>NZ_NGUQ01000037.1 GCF_002179965.1 Pandoraea sp. PE-S2T-3 | reverse complement strand
AGAGGGTCACAACTGTGACGAGCAGGATTTGCCGGGATCGTATTGGTTGACGCAGGCCGAGTTGGACAAAGTGCAGGGCGGGCAGAAGGCTGCATAACAGGCAGCCTTGCAGGGAATCAAACAAGAACGCCAGACGATGTCTGGCGTTTTTGTTTGGCGGGAAGAGGAAACGAAGAGCGGAGGGGGCGGTGTCGCCGGAGGGACCAGCGACGTGGGTAGGGATAGACCGGAGCCCCTTCCCGAGGCGAGTTGAACACTGTCTGAGCAGCGGGAAGGGGCTTCGGTCTGTCCAGCGGGGAGGTTTCGGCGTGTCCAGCGGGGAGGTTTCGGTGTGTCCAGCGAGGAGGTCTAAAAGGCTAAATCCTGTGCCAACGAACGCGCCGACCTATACTCAAAATCACCGGCATGGTGCGTAGTGGAGGAAACCGCACCGAAATCGTGCCGAAAGTGATCAAAAAAGCTCGGGCATGGATATTGCTCGATCTCGACACAGCAATCTGCGGAGAAGCGTATGGTCGAGAGCTATAACGAGATGGCGAGCATCACAGGCACGACTCGCTCGCACTACCGTCGATTTGACGATTGGCTCAAGTGTCAGTCCGACGATGTTTTGCACCATAAGCGGACCGAGGCTGACCTTGCGTTCCGACGGGTGGGGATCACCTTTGCCGTGTATGGCAACGAGGCGGGTACCGAGCGGCTCATACCTTTCGACCTCATCCCGAGAATCATTCCAGCGCATGAGTGGCAGACCTTGCAGACTGGTTTGCGTCAGCGGGTCGATGCGCTGAACCGGTTCATTCACGACGTTTATCACGATCAGGACATTTTGCGCGCGGGCGTCATCCCGGCTGAGCAGGTGTTGATGAACGCTCAGTATCGGCCGGAGATGCAGGGTGTCGACGTGCCCGGCAACATCTACGCGCATATCGCAGGGGTCGATGTCGTCAGAGCGGGAACCGGCGACGATGGTGTGTTCTACGTGCTGGAGGACAACCTGCGCGTGCCATCCGGCGTGTCCTACATGCTAGAAAACCGAAAGATGATGATGCGGCTGTTCCCGGAGCTGTTCGCCCGGAACCGCATCGCACCGGTCGAGCATTACCCCGATATGTTGCTCGACAACCTGCGCGCCGTCGCGCCTATCGGCGTTGACGACCCGACCGTCGTCGTCATGACCCCGGGTATTTATAACTCCGCGTACTTCGAGCATGCGTTTCTGGCCCAGCAGATGGGCATCGAGTTGGTCGAAGGGCAGGATTTGTTCGTTGAAGACAATCTTGTCTACATGCGCACCACCAACGGCCCCAAGCGCGTCGACGTCATTTACCGTCGTATCGACGACGACTTTCTCGATCCGCTGGCGTTCCGTGCCGACTCCACGCTGGGCGTGCCGGGTTTGCTGAGCGTCTATCGTGCGGGCCGCGTCACGCTGGCCAACGCCATCGGCACTGGCGTCGCCGATGACAAGTCCATCTACCCGTTCGTGCCCGACATGATCGAGTTCTATCTCGGCGAAAAGCCGATTCTGAACAACGTGCCTACCTACCAGTGCCGGCGCGCCGACGATCTTGCGTACACCCTCGATAACCTCGGCGAGCTCGTCGTCAAGGAAGTGCACGGCGCCGGCGGCTACGGCATGCTCGTCGGGCCGGCGTCGACCAAGGCGGAGATCGAAGCCTTCCGGCAACGCTTGCTTGCCAAGCCCGACGGCTACATCGCCCAGCCCACGCTGGCGCTGTCCGCTTGTCCGACCTTCGTCGAAGCCGGCATCGCCCCGAGACACATCGATCTGCGGCCGTTCGTGCTGTCATCCGGCAAGAACATCACCATGGTGCCGGGCGGCCTCACGCGCGTGGCGCTGACCGAGGGCTCGCTCGTCGTCAACTCATCGCAGGGCGGGGGCACCAAAGACACGTGGGTGCTTGAGAAGTAACCGAATCGACAGCCAGAACTACGTCATCAAACTCGGGAAGAGATCATGCTCAGCCGTACCGCCGACCACCTGTTCTGGATGGCCCGCTACATGGAGCGGGCCGAAAATACCGCGCGTCTGCTCGACGTCAACTTGCAGAACCTGCTGCTCCCGCAAGACGTCATCGACGACGAAGACGACAACGCTCCCATCTCGCTGGCCGGTCTCAACGACGAAGCCGGCTGGCGCGCCACGTTGCGAATTTCAGAACTCGAACCTGCTTTCAATCGCAAACACAGCCGCGCCACGCGTGCCAACGTGCTCGACTTTGTTGTGCGCGATCGCGACAACCCGTCGAGCATCGCGTGTTGCCTCGCGGCCGCCCGCGAAAACGCCCGCGCCGTGCGCGGCACGCTCACTACCGAACTGTGGGAAACCGTCAACAGCACGTGGCTCGAATTCCCCCGCATGATCGACCTGCTCGAGCATGACCCGGCGCACCTCTTCGAGTGGGTCAAAGTGCGCTCGCATCTCTCGCGCGGCGTCAGCTTCGGCACCCTGTTTCAGGACGACGCGTTTTACTTCACCCGGCTCGGCCTCTTTCTCGAGCGCGCCGACAACACCGCCCGTATCCTCGACGTGCGCTTTCACGAGGCCGTGCGCACCGACCGGGCGGGCCCCGACGCGTCGCATCCGACCGATTTTTACTACTGGTCGGCCGTGCTGCGCAGCGTGTCCGGTTTCGAAATTTACCGGAAGGTCTATCGCGACGTGATTACCCCCGAGCGCGTCGTCGAATTGCTCATGCTCAACGCCCATATGCCGCGCTCGCTGCTCGCCTCACTTACGGGCGTGTGCGAAAACCTCGCCACCTTGTCCAACGCGCAGTCCGGCGACGTCGAACGGTATGCGGGCAAACTGCACGCCGAACTCAAATACACCGATATCCAGCAGATTCAGCAGCAAGGCTTGCACCCGGTTCTGACCGAGTTTCTCGAGCGCGTGTCCGTGCTCGGCAACAAGATCAGCCAGACGTTCCTGATCCCGCTCGCGGCCTGATGCCATGCGCCTGACTATTCGTCACGAGACAACCTACCGCTACGACACGCCGGTGCGTTACACCATCCAGCAACTGCGGCTCACGCCGCCGTCGTCGGAAGTGCAGCGCGTCGTGCACTGGCGGCTCAACGCGCCCGGCAAGCTCACCGCCGCGCGCGATGCTTACGGCAACGACATGCACACGCTGGTGCTGCACCAGCCGCATAGCGAAATCCACCTGCTCGCCGAAGGCGAAATCGAAACCACCCCACTGGTCGACGGGCGGCTCGGCGAGACGGCCCACACCGTACCGGTGTTATCCTTCGCCAGCCCGACGCCGCTGACCGCCCGTAGCGAGGCCATCGACGCCATGGCCGCAGACACTGGGCTTACCACGCCCGACGAGCTGCTGGCGCTGGCGGCAATCATCTGCAACAACGTCGAATACGAGTCGGGCATCACTGCCGTGACCAGCACCGCCGCGCAAGCGTTGGCGCTGGGGCGGGGCGTGTGTCAGGATCATGCGCATCTGATGCTGGCCATCTGCCGGGCGCGCGGCGTGCCTGCGCGGTACGTCAGCGGCTACATCGATCCGGGCGACGTGCCCCATGCGGCAAGCCATGCATGGGTCGACGTCTGGGTCGACGGGGCCGGATGGGTTAGCATCGACGTCACGCACGCGTGCTTCGCCAGTGGCAACTATTGCCGGCTGGCCGTGGGGCGCGACTACGAGTCCGCCGCCCCGGTGCGCGGTATGCGCAGCGGCGGGGCGACCGAAGCGCTGCATGTGTCCGTCAAGGTCGATGCGGCGCCGCTCGACCAGTAGTCACTATCAGTCACTGGCAGTACCCTAACAAGATTCACTCGCAGGGGCACCGAATTGGACGGTGCCCCTGCTTTGCAAGACAGGAACGACATGACGTATTGCGTGGCCATGAAGCTCGATGCCGGGCTGGTCTTTCTCTCCGATACCCGTACCAACGCGGGGGTCGATCACGTGAGCACCTTCCGCAAAATGCTGGTGTTCGAGCGCCCGGGCGAGCGTGTGCTCGTGTTGCTCTCGGCGGGTAACCTCGCCGTCACGCAGGCCGTGCGCCAGCACCTCGTCGAAGCGCGCGACGCCAATACCCTCTGGAATGCCAAAACCATGACCGACGTAGCGCGCGTCGTGGGGCAGGCCATTCGTGACGTGTACGAGCGCGATGCAAAAGCGCTCGAAGCGTTCGGCGTCGACTTCAATTGCAGCTTCCTGCTGGGCGGCCAGATTGCCGGGGCGCCGAGCCGCCTGTTTCAGCTTTATTCGGCGGGCAACTTCATCGAAGCGTCGTCCGTGAACCCGTATTTCCAGATCGGCGAATCGAAGTACGGCAAGCCGATCATCGACCGGCTCGTCACGCCAGCCACGTCGCTCGACGACGGTGCCAAGTGCGCGCTGATCTCCATGGATTCCACGCTGCGCTCCAACGTGTCGGTGGGGCTGCCGCTCGATCTGCTCGTGTATGAAGAGAATTCGCTGCGCGTGACGCGCTTCGCGTCGCTCAACGACGAGAACGTCTACTACAAGATGATTCACGACACGTGGGGCGAGCGCCTGCGTCAGGTGTTCGACGAACTGCCCGAGCCGCAGTGGGCCGCCACCGTGCCGGATACCCCGACCGGGCTGCCGCCGTTGGCCGTGCCGCCCGATGGCGTGCCCGGGGCGACCGAGCCGGGCACCGTGCAGTCGCTTGCGCAGACCTTCAAGCTCAAGATGCCGTCCTGAACGCAGGCCATCGGATAACCAGCGCCGCATGAAAAAACGGCGTGACTCAAGTCACGCCGTTCTTATTTGTCTTGCCGATGGATGCTACCGATCCGGCATCAAGCCTGCATCTGCGGGGCGAGCATTTCACCGCCGTTGACCGTGCGCCAGTACAGCCACGCGCTCACGCCCAACGTCAGTATTTCCGTGATCAGCAGCGTGTACCAGATGGCCGCGCCACCGAACCAGACGTTCAGGAACCACAGCAGGCCCAGCAGCAACACCCAGCTACGCAACGTAGCGATGGCCGCCGACGGGCCGGGGGCCTCGATCGCCGTCAGAAAGCCCGCGACGATCAGGTTGCCCGCTGCCGGTAGAAACGCCAGCGCGTACCACAGCACCGCGTGCTCCAGAATCGACCACGCATTGCCGCCTTCCGGCAGAAACAGGAACGTGAGCGGGCGCGAGAGTGTCGCCATGGCAATGGCCACCAGCACCGAAAAGCCCATCACCGCGATTACGCCAAGCTTGAACGATCCCTTCAGGGCCGCCATATCGCGAGCGCCGCGATAGTAGCTGATCATCGGCTGCATGCTCTGCACCAGCGCCACCATCGTGACCGTCGCGCCCAGCGTCATGTATTCGAGAATCGCATACGCCGCCAGACCAGACTCGCCGAAGTTAGACAGAATCACGCGGTTGAACGCAAACACCGTGATCGCCGGGGCGATGGCGCCGAGAAACTCCGACGCGCCGTTGTACATCACGCGCCCCACATACGATTCGCCTGCACCGAACGCGCGACGCGCTGGCACGACCTGCTTCGCGAATACGAAGTGATACGCCAGCATCACGCTGCTCGACACCATCATCGACAGACCCGTCGCCAGCGACGCGCCGTACATGCCCATGCCCTTGACGGCGATGAACCAGTAGTCGAGCGCCACGTTGGCCAGCGCGCCAAGAAACATCGCGTACAAGCCGAAACGAGCAGCCGGTGCGCCTTCCACACGCAGGAAGAGCTCCATCGCGTACAGGCCGTTCGCGAACAGCACGAACCAGCCCCAGCCGGACAAATAGGCCACCACGTCGGCGGCGATGGCACCCTCTGCGCCCAGTGCAGCAGCGATCTCATGACGGAACAGCAAGACGGCAGCGCTCATCATGATGCCGAAGGCGAGCATCGCCCAAAGCACCTGCGAGAACGCACGGCGGGCGTCGGCCTCGCGGCCTTCGCCCAGCAAACGGGCGATGAGCGTGGCACCGCCCACGCCGACCATGACGCTGAAGGCGTAGGGCACATACAGCAGCGGCACCACGAGGTTAAGCGCGGCGAGTGCCTGTTGGCCGACGTAGCGGCCGATGAAGATCCCGTCGATCAGTGTGTAGATCGTGTAGACCCATCCGGACAAGATGGTCGGAATCGCGAGTGCAGTGAACTGCTTGAAAAGTTGTTTGAACGCAGGCGTCCTCACGCCCTGCGTGGACGAATAAGAATTGGAATGAGACATGTTGGACATGGTCCCCTCGATGACATATCGCCGCGTCGTGTCGGGACGCGGCTCACCGTGGCTTGCACATCAGGTACAGCGAGATGGGGAGTATTACCGGGCGCGCGCAAGCGATGGCGCACCCGCTCCGCCCGAGGTAACGCGCGTTGGCGTTATCGGGTCGGCAGGAAGGACGGCGGGAACATCGCCTGATGCAAATGCACCCAGACAACGCCTTGCCGTGAATCGGAAAACAGGAGGAAATTCATGGTGTTTTTGCGTGACGCGCCTGCCGGTGAAGGCATCGCGCCGGTCATCTGACGTCGTTGGAAGGTTGCGGGGAGATTCCCCGTATTGGTTACCTTCTGAACGTCACCCCCGGACTGCCGGGCGCGTAGAACAGACCCGCGCCAGCGTAACAAAGTTCCCAAGTGTTTGATTTTTATAACGTCATGGGAAATAGCTTTGGCTGGCTTTGGGGGGGGGCGTCGACGCGTACATCCATAAAAAAGGGGCGCCGAAGCGCCCCAACATGGGTCCAGCAAGAAAGACGGTCGTAGCCGTTATTGTTGTGCGCCGCCGTTGAACCAAGCGGCAATCTTCTGGCGTTCTTCATCCGTCATCTGGGTCACGTTACCCAGCGGCATCGACTTGAGCGCCACGCTTTGTTGATAAATGCGCTGTGCGTTCTGCGAGATCTCGGCCGGCGTGTCGAGCATCACACCTGCCGGTGCGCTGCCCATCATGGTCGGCTTGGCCGAGTGGCACGTCGCGCAACGCTGCGTGAGGATCGGCTGAATCTCCGAGAGCTTCACGGCAGGGGCGGCGGCTTCACCGTGCGCACCGGCGGCCGGGGCCGGGGTGGGGCGCGGGGCGGCGAACACGGCAATCCCGGCGAGCAGCGCCGCACCCGCTACCGGCAGCGCGTACAGATTCTTGCCCGAATGACGCAGCACGAAGAACTGACGAATCATCGCACCGGCCGCCATGATGATCGTGAGGATCACCCAGTTGTACGGGTTGCTGTACGTGAACGCGTAGTGGTTGCTGATCATGATGAACACGACCGGCAGCGTGAAGTACGTGTTGTGCACCGAGCGTTGCTTGCCCAGCTTGCCCCAGATCGGATTCGGCACTTCGCCCTTGGTGAGCGCATCCACGCTCTTGCGTTGGCCCGGGATGATCCAGAAGAACACGTTGGCCGACATCGACGTCGCCATCATCGCGCCCACGATCAGGAACGCCGCACGGCCCGCGAAGATGTGCGTCGTGGCATACGTCGCGGCCACCACGAACAGCGCCACGCCAATACCCAGCACGCGCTCGTTCTTGCCCAGTGCACGGCACAGGAAGTCATAGACGAACCAGCCGCCGATCAGGAACGCCACGGCAATGCCGACAGCCTGACCCGGTTGCAGATCCATCACGTTCTTGTCGATCAGGTACGTCTGCGGTTGCAGCAGATACAGCACGCAGAACAGGGCAAAGCCCGACAGCCACGTGGTGTACGACTTCCACTTCGACCAGTGCAGGTCCGAAGGCATCTGCGGCGGCGAGTTCAGGTACTTCTGGGCGTGGTAGAAACCGCCGCCGTGCACCGACCACATCTCGCCGAACACGCCTTTTTGCTTGTCTTCGGCCGCCTTGGGCGGCTTCAGACCGTTGTCCAGCATCACGAAATAGAACGACTCGCCAATCCAGGCAATGGCAGCCACCACGTGCAGCCAGCGCAACAGCAGATTGACCCAGTCGGTAATAAACGCTTCCATCTTATGTTCTCCTCAACTGCCTGACATTCACGTCCGCGGTTATTAGGTTTAGCTACCGCGATACGTGGAAAAGCTCCACGGCGACACCAGAAGGGGCACGTGGTAGTGCTGCGAAGGCTCGGCAATGCCGAAGCGCAAAACAACGCGATCGACGAAACGCGGCGCCGGAACATCCACGCCTTGTGCCGCGAAGTAGTCGCCTGCGTGAAAAACCAGCTCGTATTCGCCCGCGACGAACTCTTCGCCTTCGAGGAGCGGCTTGTCGCAGCGGCCGTCGTTATTGGTCTGCACGTCGCGCAGCGAGCGGCGCTCGCCGTCCACGCGCCACAGCTCGACACGGATGCCCGCGCCAGGCTTGCCGTGCGATGTATCAAGTACGTGGGTAGTCAGTCGTCCCATGGTGTCTCCTGTGATGGATGGGTGCATTGTAGGGAGATGGCGACCCGGCAACGCGCGCAATACCAAAGATAAAAACGCGCACATACCATGTCACGCCAGACAAAAAGATGACGCGCATCAAGTGACTGCCTGAAGATGGCAAGCGCGCTCAGCATGCACCGGATTGAGGATTTTTTGGACCACTATGGGGTTCTGTTATGCGGTCTATAACAGTATCCGCATGATGCGGTGACCCGGCCATCGATGATTTGCCCGGAAAGCCCAATGGCTACGTGCATTCTTGGGGAAAACCCGAAACTCAAGATAAGCATTCATGCATACGTTCTATGAAAAAAACACTATAGCCCCCGGTGGTCTTGCCGCAAAAGGCGTCGACCTGCACCATTGAGCCACCCCAAAAAATCAATCAAACAGCCCCCCTGGGATGGAGACGCAATGAGTGTGACAACGAAAACCGTCGATCCAGTCGACGAGAGACTGCCGATCGCAAAATTGTTCATGCTGGGCCTGCAACACGTGTTGGTGATGTATGCGGGTGCGGTCGCTGTGCCGCTGATCATTGGCGGCGCCCTGGGCTTGCCCAAGGATCAGATTGCTTTCCTGATTTCCGCCGACCTGATGTGCTGCGGTATCGCCACGCTGCTGCAAAGCGTGGGCGTGGGCCGCTTCGGTATTCGCATGCCCGTCATCATGGCGGTGACGTTTGCGGCGGTCGGTCCGATGCTTGCCATCGGCACCAACCCGGCGCTAGGCCTGCCCGGCATCTTCGGCGCGACGATTGCCTCGGGCATCATCGGCACGCTCATTGCCCCGCTCATCGGCAAGCTGTTGCGCTTCTTCCCGCCGATCGTGACGGGCATCGTGATCACGTCGATCGGTCTGACGATCATTGGCGTGGGCATCAACTGGGCGGCCGGTGGCGTGGGCAACCCCGATTACGGCGATCCGGTCTATCTGGGCGTGTCGTTCGCGGTGCTCATCTTCATCTTGCTGATCACACGTTTCGTGAAGGGCTTCTTCTCTAACATCGCCGTGCTGCTGGGCATTCTGTTCGGCTTCGCCATCGCGCTGATGCTGCACAAGGTGAGCTTCGACGGTCTCGATCAGGTCAAGTGGTTCGACGTGGTGATGCCGTTCCACTTCGGCATGCCGGTGTTTGATCCGTGGGCGATTACTACGCTGACCATCGTGATTTTGATCACGTTCATCGAATCGACGGGCATGTTCCTCGCGCTGGGCGAAATCGTCGGCAAGCCGGTGGATGAAAAGGCACTCGTGGCCGGTCTGCGTGTGGATGGTGTGGCAACGGTCATCGGCGGCTTGTTCAACACGTTCCCGCATACCTCGTTCTCGCAGAACATCGGTCTGGTCGGCGTGACCGGCGTGAAGAGCCGTTGGGTGTGTGCGGCGGCGGGCGTGATTCTGCTGGTGTTCGGCCTGATTCCGAAGATGTCGGTGGTGGTCGCTTCGATTCCGCAGTTCGTGTTGGGCGGCGCCGGCGTGGTCATGTTCGGCATGGTGCTGGCTACCGGCATCAAGATCCTGACCAAGGTCGACTACAACAACAATCGCTACAACCTGTACATCGTGGCCATCAGCATCGGCATGGCGATGATTCCGGTCGCATCGAACAAGTTCTTCGCAAAGATGCCGGAACAACTGGCTCCGTTGCTCCATAGCGGCATTCTGCTGGCGACGCTGTCGGCGGTGATCCTGAACGCCTACTTCAATGGCTTCAAGGCACCGGCAGCCAACGGCCACGGCGAGAAGAACGGTAACGGTCTCGGGCTGGAGGCGCACTGAT
The DNA here is from genome assembly GCF_002179965.1 of Pandoraea sp. PE-S2T-3. GTDB lineage: Bacteria > Pseudomonadota > Gammaproteobacteria > Burkholderiales > Burkholderiaceae > Pandoraea. Next base: position 1,064,709 of record NZ_NGUQ01000037.1, on the reverse strand, counting down.
GAAATCGCTGCTCGTCAAAAACGCGGAAGTTGTCGTCACGATGGATGCCGGTCGCCGGGAAATCGCCCGCGGCGGCATCTACGTCGAAGACAACCGCATCGTGGCCGTGGGGAGCAGCGACTCGCTGCCCGCGACCGCCGACGAGGTGCTCGATCTGGCCGGGCACGTCGTGATCCCCGGTCTGGTCAACACGCACCACCATATGTATCAAAGCCTCACGCGCGCCATTCCGGCGGCGCAGGATGGCGAGCTGTTCAACTGGCTGACGAATCTGTACCCGGTGTGGGCCAATCTCACGCCGGAAATGATTCGCGTGTCGACGCAGACGGCGATGGCCGAATTGCTGCTCTCGGGCTGCACGACGTCGAGCGATCACCTCTATATCTATCCGAACGGCTGCAAGCTCGACGACAGCATCGAAGCCGCCGGTGAGATCGGCATGCGTTTTCACGCGAGCCGCGGCAGCATGAGCGTGGGCCAGAGTCAGGGCGGCCTGCCGCCTGATCGCGTGGTCGAGCGCGAGGCTGACATCCTCAAAGATACGCAGCGCCTGATCGAGAGTTACAACGATGCGGGCCGGTATTCGATGTTGCGGGTGGTGGTGGCGCCGTGCTCGCCGTTCTCGGTGAGCCGTGACCTGATGCGCGAATCGGCGACGATGGCGCGTCACTATGGCGTGTCGCTGCATACCCATCTGGCCGAAAACGTCAACGACATCGCCTACAGCCGCGAGAAGTTCGGCATGACGCCTGCCGAGTACGCGCAGGACCTCGGCTGGGTCGGGCACGACGTGTGGCATGCCCACTGCGTGCAGCTCGATGACGCGGGGATTGCGCTGTTTGCCAAGACTGGCACCGGCGTGGCGCATTGTCCGTGCTCGAACATGCGTCTTGCGTCGGGCATCGCGCCGGTGCGCCGGATGCGCGACGCGGGCGTGCCTGTCTCGCTGGGCGTGGATGGCTCGGCGTCGAACGATGCCGCCAGCATGATCAACGAAGTGCGTCAGGCGTTGTTGTTGCAGCGCGTGGGCTTCGGGCCGAATGCGATGACGGCGCGCGAAGCGCTGGAGATTGCCACCATCGGCGGGGCCCGCGTACTGGGCCGCGACGATATCGGCGTGCTGGCCCCCGGCATGGCGGCCGACTTCGTGGCGTTCGACACGCGCGGTGTCGGCATGGCCGGCGGCCTGCACGACCCCGTGGCGGCACTGGTTTTCTGTAATCCCGGACAAGCTGCGTACAGCGTGGTGAACGGGCGAGTGGTGGTGCGCGAGGGGCGTCTGACGACGCTCGATCTGCCGACCCTCGTCACGCGTCACAACGCGCTGGCGCGGCAACTGGCCGAGGCTTCCCGATAAAACGTTGCCACACCGGCCGCATATTCATGGTGTGTGGCCGAGCGTGGCAATGGATATCAGGAGGCCTTAGCGGCGTTCTCGTGCATGGGGAACGCTGCCTTGCGGTTCGGCGGAGCGGTGGGGGCCGCTCCGCCGGTAAAAACCGGCAAGGCGATGAATACAAGATTGGGATTTACAGCAGGATGAAGCCGATGTGCCGCAGAAGTACGGCCGAACTACGGCCGAGCTAACACAAGATCACAACAGAATCAGGGCAGGGTGCGGGTTTCGAGCAGCGTGCGCGTGGCATCCGAGATGACGCTGCGCAGCCAGCGCACTTCATCCGAGTAGTGCGTGCGTTCGTGCCACAACTGGTAGTACTGCATCGGCGGGAAGTCGATTGGCGCTTCGACCACCGTCAGCGGCAGGAACTCGGCGTAGTGATCGGCAAAGAGACGTGTCGTCGTAAAGATCAGATCGGACTTCAGCAGCACGTACGGCGCCAGATTGAAGTACGGAATCGTGACGACCACGTTGCGCTTGAGACGCTCGCGGGCCAGATGCATGTCGATGGCACCGCGTTGCGCGACGGAATAGGGCGTCGGGGCAAGATGCGGGCTGGCAAGGTACTGATCGAGCGTAAGGCCGCGTTTGGCGAACGGGTGCGTATTGCGCACCAGACACACGATCTGGTCGACGAACAGGTTCGAGAGGTGAAGCTGCTCCGGCGGTTCGGGCCAGTTGCCGATGACGATATCGACCTTGCCGTCTTCGAGCGCGTGCTCGTAGTCGAACGCCGGGCCGAGGGAATGCAGTTCAAGCTGTGCGTTGGGGGCCTGCTGACGAAAACGCTCGACGACGGTCGGCACGAAGAGGGTATTCAGATAGTCGGGCGAGCCGATGCGGAACGTGCGCACCGTGGTCGCCGGATCGAAGTTCGATTGCTGCACCGTAATGCGTTCGATCTCGCGCAGTGCGTTTTGCGTCGGTTCCAGCAGCGACTGGCCGTATTCGGTCGGTACCATGCCCTGCTTGCCGCGCACGAGCAGCGGGTCGCCGGTAATGTCGCGCAGGCGGCGCAGGGCGGCGCTAATCGCCGGCTGCGACTGGTTCAGCTTGACGGCCGCACGCGTGACGCTGCGCTCGATCAGCAAGGTATGCAAGACGCGCAGCAAATAAGTATCGATCGGTTCGCGGTTTTGGCTCATGACTAATATAACGATCCGAATATGTCGGACCCGGGATTGCATAAGTAAAACATTATGAGGCATAAGCGCCGGCCGACTCTATAGCGGAAAGCCCCTATCACCACAATAGCTGGTTCGCTTCGGGAAACTGCCATGTTATTGACACGCGCTCGACATTTCGCCGCGAATTGGGTATTTTCGGACCGCCCAAGCCCCGGACCGAGACTTCCCGCCGTGACATCTCCTTTGCAATCGACGCCGCGTCTGACGCTGACCGGCATCACCAAGCGCTATCCGAGCGTGGTGGCCAACGACGACATCGCGTTGCGCGTCTTGCCCGGCGAGATCCACGCCGTACTGGGCGAAAACGGTGCAGGCAAGAGCACGTTGATGAAGATCATCTACGGTGCCGTGCGGCCCGACGCGGGCGAAATTCTCTGGGAAGGCGAGCCGGTACGCATCGAGAGCCCGGCGGCCGCGCGCAAGCTCGGCATCGGCATGGTGTTTCAGCATTTCTCACTGTTCGAGACGCTCACCGTCGCCGAGAACATCTCGCTGGCACTCGACGATGCCGGCCACGATCTGAAGGCACTGGCCACGCGGATTCGCGAAGTGTCGGCGCAGTACGGGCTGGAAGTCGACCCGGCGCGGCACGTGCACAGCCTGTCGGTCGGCGAGCGCCAGCGGGTGGAGATCGTGCGGTGTCTGCTGCAAAACCCGCGTCTGCTCATCATGGACGAGCCCACGTCGGTGCTCACGCCGCAAGCCGTACAGAAACTCTTCACGACGCTGCGCCGGCTGGCCGCCGAAGGGTGCAGCATCGTCTACATCAGCCACAAACTCGACGAAATTCGCGATCTCTGCGACCGCGCGACCGTGCTGCGCGCGGGCAAGGTGTCCGGTCATGCCGTGCCACGCGACGAGACGGCCGAGACCCTCGCGCAAATGATGATCGGGCGGGCATTGCCGCAGATCGAGCGCCGGGCGCATCAGCCCGGCGACGTGCTGCTGTCGGTGCAGAATTTGTCGCTCGCCAGTGAAGACCCGTTCGGCACCTCGCTGCACGACGTGACGCTCGATGTGCATGCGGGCGAGATCGTCGGCATTGCCGGGGTGTCCGGCAACGGGCAGGCGGAATTGCTGGCGGCGCTCTCGGGCGAGGCCCGCACCGGCCGGCCTGACGCGGTGAAGCTCAACGACCGGGCCGTCGGCCGGATGGGGGCGGCGACCCGCCGTCGCCTCGGGCTGGCGTTCGTCCCGGAGGAGCGTCTGGGGCGCGGTGCCGTGCCCAGCATGTCGCTGACCGATAACGCGCTGCTCGGCGCATCGGGGACGGCGCATCTTGGCTTGCTGCGTGGCGGCTGGGTTCGTCGTGGGGCGCTGCGGCGCTTTGCCTCGCTGTGCATCGAGCGCTTCAACGTGAAGGCCGGCGGCCCGGACGCGGCGGCACAGAGCCTGTCGGGCGGCAATCTTCAGAAGTTCATCGTTGGCCGCGAAATCCTGCAAGAGCCGAAGGTGCTCGTGGTGGCACAGCCGACGTGGGGCGTGGACGTGGGTGCGGCGAGCTTTATCCGCCAGCAGTTGCTCGACCTGTCCTCGCGCGGCGTGGCGGTGTTGGTGCTCTCGGAAGAACTCGACGAATTGTTCGAAATTTGCGACCGGATCGCGGTGCTCGCGCAGGGGCGTCTGTCGCCAATGCGCAAGCCCGAACAGACCGACGCGCGCGAAATCGGCCTGTGGATGGCGGGGATGTTCCCCGGCGGCCCCGGTCAGCGCGCGGCCTGACGCACGCATTAAGTCAGGCATCAATTCAAGCATCCATTCAAGCATTAACGGTCGCCCGCGCCGATGCGGGCACTGCAACGTTTCCATCAAGACCAGACATCATGCTCGATTTCACGCTTGAGCCAAGGCCAAGTCCCTCACGCACCATGCGGCTCGCCATGCCGCTGATAGCGACGCTCATCACGCTGGCGGGCGGCGTGCTCATTTTCAGTTTTCTGGGCAAGAACCCGGCGCAGGCGATGGCGGCGTTCTTCCTCGCGCCGATCAGCAGCCTGAACGGCTGGTCGGAGCTGCTGCTCAAGGCCTCGCCGTTGTGTCTGATCGCGCTGGGGCTGGCGATCGGCTATCGCGCCAATGTGTGGAACATCGGGGCGGAAGGGCAGTTGCTGCTCGGCGGCATCTTCGCCTCGGGCGTCGCGATTCATTTCGACGGTCATGGCGGCCCGTGGCTGCTGCCGCTCATGATGCTCGCGGGGGCAGTCGGCGGCATGTTGTGGGCGGCCATCCCGGCCTTGCTGCGCGTGAAGTTCAACGCCAACGAAATTCTCGTGAGCCTGATGCTCACGTATGTGGCCACGCAATTGCTGATCTATCTGGTGAGCGGGCCGTGGCAGGACCCGCACGGCATGAACTTCCCGCAGTCGATCAACTTCAGCCGTGACGCGCTGTTCCCGCGCTTCTTCGGCGACTGGCGCTGGGCGCCGTGGCGCGGCACGCGGTTGAACGCTTCGGTATTCATGGCGGTGGTGGCCGTGCCCGCCGCGTGGTTCTTCATGCGCAAGAGCTTTGCGGGCTATCGCATGGAAGTGGGGGGCCTCGCGCCGCTCGCCGCGCGCTACGCCGGGTATTCGGAACCGCGCGCCGTCTGGCTGGCGCTGCTCATCGGCGGCGCGGCCGCCGGGCTGGCAGGCACGGGCGAAGTGGCGGGCCCGGTGGGCCAGTTGCAGGCGACGTGGGCGCCGGGCTACGGCTTCACGGCCATCATCGTGGCGTTTGTCGGGCGGCTGCATCCGGTCGGCATCGTGCTTGCAAGCCTGCTCATGGCGCTGCTCTATCTCGGCGGCGAAGCGGTGCAGACCTCGCTGCAATTGCCCAAGGCGATCAGCGGCGTGTTTCAGGGGCTGTTGTTGTTCAGCCTGCTGGGCTGCGACGTTTTCGTGAATTACCGACTGCGTCGTCGCGCCCGCGCGACCGCGCAGAGCGTCTGAGGAGCGCGGCATGGACTGGATCAATCTGCTCACGCCGCTGGCCGCAAGTGCTGTCATCGCGGCGATTCCGCTGATGCTGGCTGCGCTGGGCGAGCTCGTGACCGAAAAGTCGGGCGTGCTCAATCTCGGTGTCGAAGGGATGATGCTGATGGGGGCCATCGGCGCCTTCGCCGTGACGGTCGTGACCGGCAGTCTCTGGCTCGGCGTGCTTGCCGGCATTGCAGCGGGCGTGGCGATGTCGGCCGTGTTCGCGTGGCTCACGCTGACGTTGATGGCCAATCAGGTCGCGACGGGCCTCGCATTGACGATTTTCGGCGTGGGATTATCGGCCTATATCGGGCGCCCTTACACGGACGCGACGATCCCGATGTTGCGCGACCTGCCGATTCCCGGGCTGTCGTCGATCCCGGTGCTGGGGCCCTCGATCTTTTCGCTGAACCCGCTCGGCTATCTGGCGGCAGTACTGCTGGTAGCGATTGCGTGGTTCCTTTATCGCACGCGGGCCGGGCTGGTACTGCGCTCGGTGGGCGAAGCGCCGTCGGTGGCGCATGCGATCGGCTATCCGGTCGTGCGGATTCGATATCTCGCCACGCTGTTCGGCGGGGCGATGTCGGGGCTGGCTGGGGCGTATTACTCCGTGGGCTATCTGCGGCTTTGGCAGGAAAACCTGACGGCCGGGCGCGGCTGGATCGCGCTGGCGCTGGTGGTGTTTGCGACATGGCGTCCGGGGCGTACCGTGCTGGGCGCGCTGCTCTTCGGGGTGGTGATGGCGCTGCAATTTCAGGCGCAGGCGATGGGCATCCGTATTCCGTCGCAGGCACTCGCGAGTCTGCCGTATGTGGCAACCATCGTCGTGCTGGTGATCATTTCACGCAATCGCCAGACCATTCGCCTGAATGCCCCGGCGTCGCTGGGCAAACCGTTTTTTGCTGGCTCTTGAAGTAACTCAATCAATCGATACCGAGGAGAAAATCGATGCGACGTAAAGTCCTGATCACGATGGCGAGCCTGGCGGCCGCCATGCTGGTTTCGGCCTGCGGCAAGCAGGATAACAACACGGCCAGCGCACCGGCCGCCGCATCCGACGCGCAAGCCGCGTCGGCCGCTCCGGCAGGCAAGGGCCCGGTCGGTGTGGCGTTTGTCTACATCGGCAACCCGGGCGACGCTGGCTGGACGTTCGCGCACGAGCAAGGCGCGAAGGCCGTCGAAGCCAAGTACGGCGACAAGGTGAGCGTGACCCGTGTCGAGAACGTGCCGGAAGGTGCCGACTCGGAACGCGTGTTCCGCGATCTGGCCAGCAAGGGCAACAAGCTGATCTTCGGCACGTCGTTCGGTTACATGGACTCGATGGTCAAGACGGCCGCCGATTTCCCGGACGTGACGTTCGAGCACGCCACGGGCTTCAAGACCGCGCCGAACCTCGGCACGTACGACGTGCGCACGTATGAAGGCGCGCATCTTGCCGGTGTGGTCGGTGGCCGCGTCACCAAGACCAACGTGATCGGGTACGTGGCCTCGGTGCCGATTCCGGAAGTGATTCGCAATATTGACGCTTTCACGATCGCCGCGCGCGAAGCCAACCCGAAGGTGAAGGTCAAGGTCGTGTGGATCAACAGCTGGTTCGATCCGGGCAAGGAACGTCAGGCGGCTGAGTCGCTGGTCGGGCAGGGCGCCGACGTGCTGATGCAGAACGTCGACTCGGCCGTGGTCATGCAAGTGGCCGAAGAGAAGAAGATTCACGCCTTCGGCTGGGATTCGGACATGAGCAAGTTCGGCCCGAACGCGCATCTGGCTTCGGCCGCGATCGACTGGAGCAAGTACTACATCCGCACGGTTGACGAAGTGATGCAGGGTTCGTGGAAGAACACCCCGGTCTGGGGCGGCATCAAGGAAGACGAAATCAACCTCGTGGCCATCAACGACAAGGCCGTGCCGGAAGCCGTTCGCAAGGCCGTGACCGAGCGTCACGACGCGATTCGCGACGGCAAGTACGACCCGTTCACCGGCCCGCTCAAGGGACAGGACGGCAAGGAGATCGTGCCGGCCGGCAAGACGCTCAACGACGACGAGAAGCACCAGATCAACTGGTTCGTGGAAGGCGTCGAGGGCACGCTGCCGAAGCAATAACGCCATTACCATCGTTGGATGGTGAAATGGCTGGCCCGGCAGGTGTTGCGGGCAGAGAAACCGCCGGTGACCCCGGCGGTTTTTTCTTTGGGGCGATTCATACGTTCCCGATTCGCCATGTGACGGCGAGAGACACGCATCGGTGTTAAAATGTCAGGTTTCGTGGCGCAAATTCGTGCCGCCGCACCTCATCTTCCGGATACCGCCAGTGCTGTCTACCGCCAATATCACCATGCAATTCGGCGCCAAGCCGCTCTTCGAGAACATCTCCGTCAAATTTGGCGGGGGCAACCGTTATGGCCTGATCGGCGCGAACGGCTGCGGCAAGTCCACGTTCATGAAGATCCTCGGCGACGACCTGGAGCCGAGTGGCGGGAACGTCATGCTCGAACCGAACGTGCGCCTCGGTAAGCTCAAGCAGGATCAGTTCGCTTACGAAGACATGCGCGTGCTCGACGTCGTGCTGATGGGCCACACGGAAATGTGGGCCGCCATGAGCGAGCGCGACGCCATCTACGCGAACCCGGAAGCCACCGACGACGATTACATGCACGCGGCCGAACTCGAAGCGAAGTTCGCCGAGTACGACGGCTACACGGCCGAAGCGCGTGCCGGTGAGCTGCTGCTGGGTGTGGGCATTCCGACGGATCAGCATCAGGGCCCGATGAGCAACGTCGCGCCGGGCTGGAAGCTGCGTGTGCTGCTGGCACAGGCGCTGTTCTCGAACCCGGACGTGCTGCTGCTCGACGAACCGACCAACAACCTGGACATCAACACGATCCGCTGGCTGGAAGATGTGCTCAACGAGCGCAACTCCACCATGATCATCATTTCGCACGATCGCCACTTCTTGAATGCCGTGTGCACGCACATGGCCGACATGGACTACGGCACGCTGACGGTCTACCCGGGCAACTACGACGATTACATGCTGGCGTCGGCACAGGCTCGCGAGCGTCAGATGGCGGCGAACTCGAAGGCCAAGGAACGTATCTCCGACCTGCAAGACTTCGTGCGCCGCTTCTCGGCGAACAAGTCGAAGGCGCGTCAGGCAACCAGCCGTCTCAAGCAGATCGACAAGATCAAGGTGGAAGACGTCAAGCCGTCGTCGCGTCAGAACCCGTTCATCCGCTTCGAATACGAGAAGAAGCTGCACAACCTCGCGTTCGAATTCGAGGGCATCGGCAAGTCGTACGAGCGTCCGATCTTCAAGAACTACACCGGTGCAGTGCGCGCCGGCGAGCGTGTGGCCATCATCGGCGAGAACGGTGCCGGCAAGACGACGCTGCTGCGCAGCCTGATGTCGGACCTGCCGGTCGATGCAGGTAACGTGAAGTGGGCCGAGAACGCCAACATCGGTTACATGCCGCAAGACACGTCGGAAGCGTTCCCGCAGGATCTGAACCTGACCGACTGGATGACGCAGTGGGGCAAGGAAGGCGACGACGATCAGGTGATTCGTGGCTCGCTGGGCCGTCTGCTGTTCGGTGGCGACGACGTGCGCAAGTCGGTGCGTGTGCTCTCCGGTGGTGAGAAGGGCCGCATGATCTGGGGCAAGCTGATGCTCGGCCGCCACAACGTGCTGATGATGGATGAGCCGACCAACCACATGGACATGGAGTCGATCGAATCGCTCCAGATCGCGCTCGACAAGTATCCGGGCACGCTGGTGTTCGTCTCGCACGATCGGGAATTTGTGTCAGGTCTGGCGACGCGCGTCATCGAAGTGAAGAGCGACGGCACGCTGGTCGATTACGCCGGTACCTACGACGAGTATCTGTCCAGCCAAGGCGTGGAGATCTGACGTAACGCGCTGACATAACACACTGTCGTAACGCATCGTTAGATTCACAACGACAAACAGGGCGCTTGCATTGCAGGCGCCCTGTTTGCGTTTACCTCGTGACGTTACCCCGTGCGTTCATCGCGCGCGACTACAATTGACGTTTGCTGTCACGCTGCGAGCAGGAGACCTCACATGATCACTCAGGACAAGTTTTTCATCGACGGCCAGTGGGTCGCACCGATCGGCACCGGCACGCTCGATGTCTTTCATTCGGCCGACGGCAAGCTGATGGGCCGCATTCCGGAAGGTGTTGCCGCCGACACGGAAGCCGCCGTTGCCGCTGCGGTCAAGGCGCGCGACACGTGGGCTGCCACGCCCCCGGCCAAGCGCGCCGAGTATCTCCGCAAGATCGCCGATGGGCTCGAAGCACGTGGCGAGGAACTCGCGCAGGTCATCACGGGCGAGACCGGTATGCCGATTCGCGTGTCGCGCGCGGTGCAGGTCGCGGCGCCCGTTCAGCACTGGCGCCACTACGCCGAACTCGCGCAGACCTTCGTCTTCGAGGCGCAGGTTGGTAACTCGCTGGTGGTGCGCGAGCCGGTCGGTGTGGTCGGTGCCATCACGCCGTGGAACTACCCGCTCAATCAGATCACGGTGAAAGTCGCACCGGCGCTCGCCGCCGGCTGCACGGCGGTGCTCAAGCCATCGGAGGTCGCGCCGTTCGACGCGTTCATCCTCGCCGAAGTCATCGAGCAGGCCGGATTGCCGGCGGGCGTATTCAATCTCGTGACGGGGCTGGGGCCGGTTGCGGGCGAAGTGCTGGCACGGCATCCCGACGTGGATATGGTGTCCTTCACGGGCTCCACGCGCGCAGGCAAACGTGTTTCGGAAGTGGCCTCGCAAACGGTCAAGCGGGTCGCGCTCGAGCTGGGCGGCAAGTCCGCGTCGATTGTGCTCGACGATGCGGATCTGGCGGCAGCCGTGAAAGGCACGCTCAACGCCTGCTACCTGAACTCAGGGCAGACGTGTGCGGCGCATACGCGCTTGCTCGTCCCGGCGACGCGCTACGACGAAGTGAAGGCACTCGCCAAGGAATCGGTTGCGCGCTTCACGCTGGGTGACCCGCGCGAAGATGCGACGCGGCTCGGGCCGCTGGCGTCGGCGGCACAGCGCGAGCGCGTGCAGTCATACATTCGCAAGGGGCTGGAGGAAGGGGCGGAGTTGATCGCCGGTGGCGACGCGGTACCGGAAGGCTTCGAGGCCGGTTTCTTCGTGCAGGCGACCGTGCTCGGCCGTGTCACGCCGGACAGCACGCTCGCGCAGGAGGAAATCTTCGGGCCGGTGCTCACGATCATCACGTATCAGGACGAGGCCGATGCGGTGCGCATCGCCAACGACTCGATTTACGGACTCGCAGGCGGGGTGTGGTCAGCGGATGAGGCACGTGCGGCGCGCGTGGCGCGCCGGATCCGCACTGGGCAGGTGAGCATCAACGGCGGAGAGTTCAACGTAGCCGCGCCGTTTGGCGGCTTCAAGCAATCGGGCAATGGCCGCGAAAACGGCGTTTATGGATTCGAAGAATTCCTCGAATATAAATCGCTGCAATTCAAGGTTACGGCGTCGACGAAGTCGTAGTCCCGTTGTCGCAAAAGCGCATCGCCGTGCCTTCGCGGGTGATGCGCTCCCAGATGGCGCGCTTCTCCTCTTCGTTGAGAAACACCCAGTTCGACACTTCGTACGCGGTACGGCCGCACCCTTTGCAGACCTCGTCGAACAGGGTGGAGCAAATGCCAATGCAGGGGCTGTCGGGACGGTCGTGCAGTTCGGACATGTCGGAGCAATTCAGGGAGGTGGGACAGGCGTCATTATCGCATCGCCGACGTCGCCCATCACAGATTGATTACTTGCTGGCATCCGGCGGATGCCACGGCAGGCTCGGGAGATTTTCAAATGCTGCGGAGTTGGCAACTTTTTGCACTCGGTTCGGCGTTTTTCGCTGCACTCACGGCGATTTTCGGCAAGCTCGGGGTGGCGCAGGTCAATTCGAACATGGCCACTCTGATCCGCACGGTGATCATCTTCGCGGTGACGCTCGCCATTGTCGGCATGCGCGGCGAATGGCAGCGCCCCACTAGTCTGACGGCGAACACGTGGCTGTTTCTCGTGCTGTCCGGGGTGGCGACGGGGCTGTCTTGGCTGTGTTACTTCCGGGCGCTGCAACTCGGCCCCGTCTCGGGCGTGGCGCCCCTCGACAAGCTCAGCGTCGCGATGGCGATGCTGATCGGCTGGGTGGTGCTCGGTGAGCCGTTCTCGCTCAAGGAGGCGCTCGGCGGCGCATTGATCGTCGCCGGCGCGCTGGTCCTCGTGCTGTAACGTCGTATCGTCCGGTTACCAGCGGAACACGCTGTAGCCGATACGCACCTGCGATGGCGAATGGCGGTTGTAATCGAGCAGGTCTTCGCCATAGCCGGTGAAGTACCCGATCCAGATATAGCCGCCTGCGCCCGAAATCAGCTTGCCGAGCGGGTAGGTCACCTGCACATCCACGCTGCCGTAGTTGCGCTTCATGCCCTTGCGCAGCGTGGCACCGACCTGCCAGCCGTTCGGCTTGCCCCACAGCACCAGCAAGTCCATGTAGCCGCGATAGTTCTGGATATCGGGGTTGTCGGCCTTCTCGACATACGCGTACAGCTTGGGCGCCACCGTCCAGTGATACTCCGCCGGATCGCCGAAGGTGAAGATCGGTTTGACGAAGACGGTATTGATGCTGCGCGAGTCGGGGCCCGCCTTGCCGTTCGACTCGTGCTCGACACCGGCGGCCACGCCAAGCGATGAGAACCAGCCCGCGCGAAGACCGGTATCCGGGATGTAATAGAACAGGCTCGGCCGGTAGTTCGAATCGCGGAACGGTGCCGATTCCGCCTCCAGATCCCAGATCGACAACTGCGTGTAACCGAAGTACAGGTTGTCGAGGAATGATTTGGACGACGGATTATCCGGCTTGAGAATGTGGAACTTGAAGCTCAACTGGAAGCGCGCATTGGCGTCGCCGTTCTTGCCGAACGCGATGTACATCGGCTCATGCGACGAGATGCGCGCGAATTCGGTGTCGGCCGTCGGGGCAATCGCATCGGCGGTGGCGCTGGCGGGCGCCGTCGACGTGCCGGGTGTGCCGGGCGCGGCGGTCGCATTGGCGGCACTGGCCGCGTCGGTGGCAGCGGCAACCGCCGCGCCGCCGGTCCCGGCCGCAGCCGCTGCGACAGCCGCGCCACTCGCGGGCGCCGGTGCGGCGGCCACCATCGGCTCGGCGGGGGCGGCGCGATCGAGCACGATGGTCGTGATCGAGGCGTCCCAGTCGACCGGTTCCAGACGCACGGTGCCCCGCAATTCCTTGGGCAATTCAGCCGCGTAGGAGATACGCCGGTACTGACCGTTCGAGAGCGTGACTTGCGCCGGGACGACGGCGGCGCGCTTCAGATGCAGCAGCGTCGGCTTGAAATCGTCGTTGGAAATGCGCACGACGATTTCGTCGGGCAGCTTGACGGTCTTGCGGCCCGGCGCGTCTTGCGTCACGAGCAGCGTCAGTTGCAACGGTGCGCCGCCGGTAAGGGCGCGCGGCGGTTGCAGCAGCGACAGATCGGCGTGCGCGGCGGTGCTGAACGCGACACAGAGGGCGGCACCGATCTGCATGGCACGCAGCGGCCATGGCGCGAACGTGGTGGATGTGGCGAACGTGGCGAGATTCGTCTTGGGCATCGGTCCGGTCTGGGTTGTCGACCCCGGGCCGGCAAGCCCGAAGTCAGTTACGAGCCGCCTCGGGTGAGCACCCGGAGGTCGGACTCGCGTGCGCAGCGATCGCGCCCGCGAGATTTGGCAAGATACAGCGCGGCGTCGGCACGTTGCAGCCAGGCGTTATCGTCATCGCCCGCGTGCCACTGTGCGACCCCGGCACTGATCGTGAACTGAAGTGCGCGTCCATCGACATTGATACGCGCCGCGCGAACCGCTTCGCGCAAGCGCTCGGCAGCATCGAAGGCACGGGCTTCGGTGGCGCCACTCAGGATAATAGCGAATTCTTCGCCCCCCAAACGACCGCAGATGTCATCTTCGCGTAACGAATCGTGACAAAGTCGCACGAACGTGGCGAGTACGGTGTCGCCGAGCCCGTGCCCCCATGTGTCGTTGATCTGCTTGAAGTGGTCCAGATCGACGAGGATGATGCAGGCCGGCACGCCCGTGGCGTTGGCCTGATTGACCTCGCTGCGCAGGCGTTTCAGGAAGTGGCCGCGCGAGAGGCTGCCGGTGAGGGCGTCGTACTTCACCTCGTGCTCCAGCGCGGCATTCTTGGCCAGTGTGTCGGACAACTGAAGTTTGCCGCGTCGCAGATGTCGAATCAGCAGGACGAGGGCGCCCGCCGAACTCAACATCAGGCCAAACATCAGCACGGCGTAACGCTGGCGCTCGATGAACAGGCTGCGCAGCGTCGGCACCTCGCTCATCGTGTAGATCACCAGCTCGCTATCCATCGACGGGGCGGATTCGAGCAGATAAGGCTGATTGTCCGGGCGCACGCGCACCAGATCGGCGGCATCCGGGTCGTGTTGCGCCTGCGGTTCCCCTCCGGTGCCGGGCAGCATGAACGGCGGCGTGCCGGGGGCCGGGTCGTAGTCCTCGATGGGCACGACCGTGAAGTAGTCCTGCTGATAAAGGTGGCGGCGCTCGGCCGGCGACATCTTGAACACCGGCGCGCCGGGCACGGCCAGCCCCGTGAAGGTCGGGTCGTTGGCCAGCACGATCACGCCGTTGACGTCGGTGACGAACGACGCCCCCGTATCGACCCAGTGCGACAACCGGCGCAACCCCAGCTTGACCACCATGACGCCAACGAGCCGGCCGTCCTGATAGACAGGGGCCGTGAAGTAGATGCCTGGCAGCCGGGTCTTGCGCCCGATCACGTATTGCTGGCCTGCCGTACCGAGCACGGCCGATTGAAAGTAGCCCCGGTCGCCGTAATTGTCGCCGACGAGCGGGTTGGGGCTGTTGGCGTCGCTCGACGCGATCGTGACGCCATCGGGGGTACCGAGCCAGACGAGATCGGCGCCGAAATACAACTGGGCGGCGCGCAGCAGTTCGTTCACGGGCTTGAGTGCGGCGTTGGCGAGCAGCTTCTCGCGCGCCGTCTCATGGGGCAGATCGGTCAAGGGGTGATCGGCGATGTCGGCGGCCGCATGCTGAATCTGCGAGATCTGCGCGAGCACCTGCGGGATTCCGCGAATGAGGATCAGATCCTGATTGACCGTATGCACGGTGCCGCGCGCGAGCCGGGTGGCGACGCTGCGTTCCTCGGCGAGCAGACGCGCCGAGCGGTTCGCCACCAGTTGATCGGCGGCGAAGCGCGCCAGGCCCCACGCGGCAAACACGCACAGGAGCATGACGAAGCCGCGAACGAGGACAGGCACGGCGCGGCGGCGCGACAGGAAGGTGTTGAAGGCGTTGAGCAACGGCAAAAACGATTACAGACGTCCGTGCCAGTCTCGGATGAACGTCTCGATGTGACCGGGTGGCAAGGGCCGAGTGCAATGATACCCCTGCCATGCGTGGCAGCCGAGTTGCGCAAGCGCATCGCGTTGTGCGCTCGTCTCTACGCCCTCGGCCACCGTCTCGATTTCAAGTTTGCGAGCGATGGCGATGATGGCGCGGATCAACTCGGTGTCGTAGCCGCCGAGCAGCACGCCCGCCACGAACTGATAGTCGATCTTGACCGTACCGAACGGCCAGCGCTTCAGGCGCACAAAGCTGGAATAGCCCGTGCCGAAGTCGTCGAGCGACAGGCGCACGCCCATCGCCACGAGTTCGTTCATGAGCGTGGCCGCCTCGTCCAGATGCGAAATCAACGACGATTCCGTAATCTCGATTTCCAGCTTGTCGGGCGGCACACGGTGATGCTTGAGCGCGTAGCGCACGGTCTCGAGCGTCTGCACGCGCATCTGCTGGGCCGAGAGATTCACGGCCACGCGCGGATATTCCTCGCCGTTGGTCTGCCACTGGTCGAGCTGGCGGCAGGCTTCGTGCAGCGTCCACTCGCCGATCGGGCCGATCACGTCGCAACGCTCGGCGGCCGGGATGAATTCGCCGGGCATGATCAGTTCGTCATCGCGCTGCCAGCGAATCAGCGCTTCGAGACCGGTCAGCCGGTGCGTGCGCATGTCGATTTGCGGCTGGTAGTGCAGGCGGAATTCCGAGCCCGAAAGCGCGCGGCCAATGGCGCTGCGCCAGTAGTGCTCGTTGCCGGCGTCGTCCGGTGGTGTGACGCCTTCGGTCGGTGCGCTGGGCGCGTCGGTGACCAGGAAGCGTGCCGCGCTCTCGCGAATGGCCAGATCGGCCACTTCCGACGTGTGTTCGAGCAACGTGGCGGGCCACACCGGCACCTGCGGCAGGTGGGTGATGCCTGCGGACACAATCGGGTAGAGCAAGCCGTTGCCGCATGGCACGGGCGATTCACCGGCACGGATAAAACGGCGGGTGATCTGCACGGCGGCTTCACGGCTGCCGAGGTCGCGCAGCAGCACGGCAATCTGTTGTTCCGAGACGCGCCCGATCAGGTCGCGCCGCCGAATGCGCGAGCCGATGCGAAACGCCACCGTGGCGAGCAGATCGGCATCGGAAATGGCTTGCTGATTGGTGGCCGTGCGCTGACCGCGCCCGACGTGCAGCACCACGAGAGCGCTGTGACTGCCGGGCGGGCTGGGCGTGCGTAGCTCAAGGCTGAGGGCGCGCAGCAGCCGCTGGCGATCCAGCAACAGATCGGCCAGTACGACTTGCCGGCGCAGCGCGTTGGTATCGTTCATCTCGGCAGGCAGGCTGACGTCGCCCGTAGGGTTGAACGCAGGTCATTCTCGCGTGTCAGGCCGGCGAACCGGTGAAGCCCACGCGTCGAACAGGTCGTGCCGCCAGGAAACCCTTGAATCATGTTCTGCATAAGACGCGTAAATGTGTCGGCCGGTAACAGGCGATGCATTGGCAGCCCCATGCGAGGCACCCCCGTTTTCCGGCAGACCGCGCGCAAGGCGTGGCCCGACAAGAAGCTCGTGCCCGGTCGCGAAAACCGGGTCCTTTGACCTTTAACGGCACCCGACTTTAAAAATTAAGTCCGGGTTTCACCTATGGCCCGGGCGACTGGGTTGCGCCAGCCACTCGCGTCCACGCAACATGTAATCCCAATACACCTTGGGCAGCACGTATTTCTTTAATACCCATGCAAAACGATTGGGATGTGTGCCGTCGATCGGGAATGTCGGCAGCAGTTTGCCGCCATAGCCGAACTCCGCCAGCACGATCTTGCCGTGCTCGACCGTGAGCGGGCAGGCGCCGTAACCGTCGTAATGCAGCGGCAACGGGCGGCCGTCCATGGCGGCGAGCAGGTTCTCGGCGACGACGACGGCCTGCTTGCGTGCCGCCGCGGCGGTCTTGGCGTTGGGGGCCGAGATGGCGTCGCCGAGGCCGAACACGTTGGCAAAGCGCGGGTGACGCAGCGTTGCATGGTCGACTTCGCACCAGCCGGCCGCATCGGCCAGCGGGCTCGCGCGCAGCACGTCGGGCGCGCTTTGCGGCGGCACCACGTGGAGCAGATCAAACGGCTTGTCGACGAATTGCGACTGACCGTCGGCATCGAAAATTTCGAAACGCGCCACGCGGCGCTCGCCATCCACGGCACGCAGATGCGAGAGGTGATTCAGCGAGATGTTGTAGCGCTTCACGTACTCCATGAGCGCCGGAATGTAATCCTTGACGCCGAAGAGGGCGGGCGCGACCAGATGGAATTCGATCTTGGTCTTGTCGAGCAAGCCACGCGAGCGCCACGTGTCGGCCGACAGATACATCGCTTTTTGCGGTGCACCGGCGCACTTGATCGGCATCGGCGGCTGCGTGAACAGGGCGTTGCCCCCGGAGAACTGATTGACCAGCGACCATGTGTAAGGGGCGAGGTCGAAGCGGTAGTTCGAGGTCACGCCGTTGCGGCCGAGCGTTTCCGTCAGACCGTCGATGGCTTCCCAGTTCAATTGCAGGCCCGGCGCGACGATCAGGTAGCGATAGCTCAGGCGGCGGCCATCGGAGAGCAAGACCTGTTGGTGTTCCGGTGCGAAGGCGGTGACGGCGACCTGAAGCCAGGTCACGCCTTCGGGGATGACGCTCGACATCGGGCGCGCCGTGCGCGCTTGATCGAATTCGCCGGCGCCGACAAGTGTCCAGGCGGGCTGGTAGTAATGCGTGTCGGCCGGATCGACGATCGTGATCGAGAGCGACGGGCGGCGGCGGCGCAGGCTTGCTGCCACGGAAATGCCTGCCGCGCCGGCTCCCATGATGACGATGTCGGCGCTGTGCTCCGTCGCGGGAGTGGGCGTAGCGGATGCGTCGCTGGACATAAGGTCTCCGGCAAATGGGGAAAATTGAGACGGATTACGACATATCGACGCGCATTTAAAAGCGGCGAGCGAACGTCATTAAAAGGGAATGTAAGGCAACCCGCATGAAACGTGCCGGGACATTGTATAGAAAACATGCGGTTTTGCCCGTGTTTCGGCTTGCAAACCCACGATTCATCACAATCATCGCGGCGTTCAACGTAATGCGTGCTCCGAAATGCGTCGGCCCGGCATCGGCCGGGCGCGCGAAATGGAGAGAGGGGGAGGCGGCGCGGCATGATGCCGCAGTTCGCGCCGAGGCGGGCACGGCACACTTTGTCGGTTTGCGAACCATTTGACCGGCGCGTGCCGTAGGCGGTCGAGACACGCCGCCGGGTGTCTCGTCAATGCGACAGCGACAGCGACATTCAAGCGTGCTGGTGATCGTGCTCGCACGCCACCGCAATGGGATCGGTGTCGTTATGGCAGGCACACGCCTCGCCGTGGGCGCCTTGCATCAGCGCGCGCAGAATGCCGCAGTCGCTGGTGTCGTGCCGGCTCTGGCACTGCGCCTGCAAGTGCAGCAGCTGTTGCTCCAGCGCCTGCAATTCATGGATGCGGGCGTGAACGCGCGTCAGATGCGCTTCGATCAGTTGATTGGCATCCTCGCAAGTCACGTTCGTGTCGTGCGCGAGTTCGCCCAGCCGCTTGGCATCGGCCAGCGGCATATCGAGCGAGCGGCAGTGACGGATGAAGCGCAAGGCTTCGAGATGCTCCGTGCCATAGGTGCGATACCCCCCGTCGGTACGCGGCGGGGCGGCCAGCAGCCCGGCCCGCTCGTAATAGCGGATGGTTTCGACGTCGGTCTCGGCCGCACGCGCCAGTTCACCGATTTTCATGCTTGACTCCGTAGTGACTACAGGGTTTTGAATGGAGAGTAACACGAATCATGAAACCAGGAGTGAACATGCCCAATCCCTCGGATCAGGCCCGCCGGACGGCCCCGGAGGCGGTGTGTGACCACGCGCACGGCCCTCAGGACAAGACGCATGATCATCGCGATCATGGCCACGACCACGACCACGACCACGACCACGACCATGATCACGGCCATGCCCACGGGCAGGCGCACGATCATGGTGCTCAGGCCCGTCGTGCAGGGCATGACCATGGTCACGATCACGCACATGAGCACAGCCATGAAGCGGCGCCGGGCGGCCACTCGCATTCTCACGGCCACGACCATGGCCAAGCGCATGACGCGGTGGCGTGCTGTGGCGATCCGGCGAGCCTGATGCCGCAGGCGGTGGTCCCGGTCACGGGCGCGCCGCAGGCCCGCTTTCGCATCGACCAGATGGATTGCCCGACCGAAGAGCGCCTCATTCGCGACCAACTGGAGCGCCAGCCGGGCGTCGACGCCCTGTATTTCAACCTGCTCAAGCGCGAACTGACGGTTGTGTTCGGTGCGAAGGCGTCGGAAGCGGATGTCACGCGTCACAGCGACGTGGTGGCCGCGACGCTGCGCAAGCTAGGTATGACCCCGGTGCCGCTGACCGATGACGCGGCCAACCCCGCGCCGCCGCCGCCGAGCGGCAAAGGTGACGTCGCGCGGCTGGTGGCCGGCGGCGTGCTGGCGGCGGCCAGCGAAGCGGCCGTCTGGTCGGGCGTGCCCGAGCACAGCCCGTGGGTCGGTGCCATCGTTTTGGCGGCAATAGCGTTGTGTGGTCTGCCGACGCTCAAGAAGGGCTGGATCGCGCTGCGCCATTTCACGATGAACATCCACTTCCTGATGTCGCTCGCCGTGATCGGCGCACTCGCCATCGGCCAGTGGCCCGAGGCGGCGATGGTCATCGTGCTGTTCGCCATCTCGGAGAAGCTCGAAGCGGCGTCGCTCACCCGCGCGCGGCGGGCGGTCGAGGCGCTCATGCGTCTGGCCCCCGATCAGGCATCGGTGGAACAACCCGACGGCAGCTGGGCCGACCAGCCGGTGGCCGCATTGACGGTCGGCACGCGGGTGCGGGCCCGCCCGGGCGAACGTGTTGCCATCGATGGCGTGATCGAGCAGGGGAGTTCGGCCCTGAATCAGGCGTCGATTACCGGCGAGAGCGTGCCTGTCGACAAGACCGTGGGCGACGAAGTCTTCGCGGGCAGCATCAACGAAAGTGGTCTGATCATTTACCGCACGAGCGTTGCCCCGGGCGACACCACGCTGGCGCGCATCGTACGCATCGTGGAGACGGCGCAGCAACAGCGCTCGCCGACGCAGCGATTCGTCGACAAGTTCTCGCGCATCTACACGCCGGTGGTGGTGCTCTGCGCACTGCTGGTCGCGATTGTGCCGCCGCTGGCGTTCGGCCTCGCGTGGACGCCGTGGATCTACAAGGCACTCGTGATGCTGGTGATTGCCTGCCCGTGTGCGTTGGTGATCTCGACGCCGGTAACGGTGGTCAGCGGCCTGACGGCGGCGGCGCGTGCCGGCATTCTGATCAAGGGCGGTGCGTTTCTGGAAAGCGGCCGGTTGATTCGGGCGGTGGCGCTCGACAAGACGGGCACGCTCACACGCGGCGAGCCGCATCTGACCGATGTGGTGCCGCTGGGCGATGCGTTGGGTACGTCGGAAGCGGTGGAAGCGTCGGAAGCGTCACGCAATGAAGTCCTGACGCTGGCGGCTGCGCTCGATGCGCAAACGACGCACCCGATTGCCCGCGCCGTTGTCGATGGCTATCAGGCGACCGGGCTCGGCCCGTTGCCTGCGGTGACTGACTTTGAGGCACTCCCGGGCATGGGCGTGAAAGGCCGCATCGGTCAGACGCTGTACTACTTGGGCAATCATCGCCTCATCGAGTCGCTCGGCGTCTGCAACGCGCGTGTCGAAGCCGAATTGACGCGGCTGGAAGCGCAGGCTCGCACGGCCATCGTGTTGGCGAGCGAAACACAGGCACTGGCCGTATTGGCCGTAGCCGACACGTTGCGCGAAGAAAGCCGCGAGGCGTTGGCGCAACTGGCGCAGATGGGGATCCGGACGGTAATGCTGACCGGTGACAATCGTGCGACGGCACAGGTCATCGGCGAGCAGGCCGGGGTCACCGACGTGCGGGCCGAAATGCTGCCGGAAGACAAGTGGCAGGCGATCACGCAACTGCGCGCCGAGTTCGGTCACGTCGGCATGGTCGGCGACGGTATCAACGATGCGCCGGCACTGGCGGCGGCCGATGTCGGATTCGCCATGGGGCTCACCGGCACCGATAGCGCGCTGGAGACGGCCGACGTCACGTTGATGGATGACGATCTGCGCAAGTTGCCGGCGTTTCTGGCCCTTTCGCGGCGCGCAGCGACGGTCCTCAAGCAGAACATCGCGATGGCGCTCGGCATCAAGGCCGTGTTCTTCGCCTTGGCTGTCGTGGGCGCCGCGTCGCTGTGGATGGCCGTCTTTGCCGATGTGGGCGCGAGTCTGCTGGTGATTGCCAACGGCATGCGCCTGCTGCGTACGCGCACGGTCTGAACGGGCGTTAGTGCATTAGCGCATTAGCGCGTTATTGCGGTATCGGCACCGGCAGCGTGGGAAAAGTACGCGGAATTTGGTGGTGTTAGACGACGCTGACGGAGATCCCGTCAGCGTTTTTCGTTCTGTGCTCAGTGCTCAGTGCTTAGTGCTTAGCGTTTTCGAATGCTGCGATCGAGCGTGGCCGCATCGGGCAACCGGCAAAGCACATGGGCGGCTCGGCTGGTCGCGTTCACGATGAACGTGTCGAGGCGTCCGGTGAGTACGTCGCGCTGCGCTTGCGAGAGCGGCATCGTCTCGCAGAACTGCTGTGCGACGACGGCATCGTTGAGCTGGCCAAGCAGGTTCTGCGCGGCGCGCAGCGTGTCCTGATACGGCGTGCGCATCGCCTTGCGCAACCACGGTGTCAGGGCTTCGGCGCTGTAGCGGGCTTTTTTGATCTTCACGCGCAACGCGTGCAACTGATCGGTGTCGAGCATCGCCAATTGGCGACAATCCGGAAATAACGCAACGTAACGGTGGCGAATCACGTCGCGTGCGTGTTTCGCCACGGCGCGGGGCTGCTTGCCGGGTGTGCGCGACGCGCGCCGCAATGCTTTGGCGGCGCGTACATCCGTGCCGCCATGTTCGTCGATGCCGAACGCGCGCTTTAGCGTGCGATGCAATGCTACCTGACGCTCGCTCAGCAGCGCCTCGTCGGCCTGACTGTGGGCGTCGCTGCGCAGCTTCGCGACATAGGCGTCGACCGAACCCCAGTCGAGATCGGGGTGTTCGGTACGCAGCGCCGGCAACGTCGTACCGCTCAGCACGTCGGCATCGCGCGCCGGTCCCATGGCGTGGCTCAGCCAGTGCAATTCCTGCTTGAGCTTGCGGTGCCAGCGAGGCTTCAGCCATGGCGAGAACACATCGACGAGCGCGCGCAAACGGCGGGTAGCGATGCGCAAGTGGTGGATGGCTTCGGGAGCAATGACGTCGGCGCCATGATGCGTGGCCGAAAGCATCGGCCATTGCGCAATCGATTCGGCCGCCAGACTGACGAGCAAATGGGGTGCCGGCATTCGGCGCATCTGTCCAATATCGAGCGGTTTGCCGATGTTGGAATCAGGCGCAGAAAGCGAGGAATTCTCGGGGGAGGCGGCGCTGGCCGCAGACGTCTCGCGTGTCATGTCACGCACCATAGCATAGGTGGCCTGGCGTTGAGCGTCGGAAAAGCTGTTGCAGAGGGGCGTACGAAGGGCGTACGAAGGGCGACGCGATTTGCAGATAGGCGGGACTACCGCGGGCGCCCGGTTCCCGAAGTGATTCGGCGCAGGACACCCGCGAGGCGCGCAGCTCACATCAGTCGTGGTCCTCGCGAGAGGGTGACGTGAGACGTATCCTTTTGCTGCGAACCGGAGACCGGCAGCGCGGGCAAAAAAGATAGGCCGGCACGGAGGCCGGCCTGCGCGCAACTGGTTTTACTTCTTGTTCACGGCGTCCTTGAACGCCTTACCAGCCGTGAACTTCACGGTCTTGGCAGCCGGGATCTTGATCGCTTCGCCGGTCTTCGGGTTGCGGCCGGTACGCGCAGCGCGCTTGCCCGAACCGAACGAGCCGAAGCCGATCAACTGAACCGCGTCACCCTTTGCGACTGCCTTCTTGACGGTCTCGAGCAGAGCGTCGATGGTTTCGCCGGTTTGAGCCTTGCTTGCACCCGTAACACCAGCGACGGCGTCGATCAGTTCCTGTTTGTTCATGTGTGTTTCCCTTGAGAGGTGGTGAATACCGGCGACAACTCTAACACTTTCGCCATTTGGCGAGTGTCGGTGTTGTATCCGCGCCATAAGGCACGCGGCGCGCGCCAGAATGTCGTCTTCCCGGAACATCGAAAAAACCCGATCCGAAGATCGTACCTCGCGATGATTCAAGAAGACGCCGGCACTTGCCGGGCAGCCGCATTATAGAGCCTTCGGCGGCCTGTGGGCCAGTCCTGGCAACGGTTTGCGGCGATTTTGTTGTGCAATGCCGCGTACTTTCTCGTTCTTGATGGTAAAACCCCGGTAACTGCGGTCATCTGCGGGCTTAGCGTCGCGCAATCCCTTGCTGGGCGGGCTTTGGGGGTTTCCCTAGCGTTGAGGGGCTTGCGCAGCCGGGCGACTTTTGGTTGGCGTTGGCGTACTTTTGCACGCGTTCTGTCGTGCTGTCATCCCGATGTCATTTTCGGCGCCTAGCGTTGCGCCGCCTGCATTCATCGCGGCTTCTGTCTCTGCTTTCATCTCCTTAAGTCGTTCGCCTCGTCTCTCGCACCATGGGTGTTGCCCACGCGCGGGGCGCTGCGGCCTACACTTGAACACGTGATGTCATGCGCCTGCGCGCGCATCAAGGATTCGCCTTCATGTTGCTTTGCCAGATTACCGATCTTCACGTCAGCCGCCCGGGCGCGCTCGCTTGTGAGCGCGTCGACACAGCGCGCGCGCTGCGCCATGCGATTGCCACGATCAACCGGTGGTCGCCGCGTCCCGATGCGGTGATTGCCACCGGCGATCTCGTCGATACGCCACATCCATCGGAATACGAAGTATTGCGCGAGTGTCTCGCCGAGCTGGAAATTCCGCTGTATCTCGTCGTCGGCAACCATGACCATCGTGCCGCGTTGCGCGCCACGTTCCCCGAGCATGCGTATCTCCACGGCGGCATGCAACGCGATGCCCAAGGCGCCATACAAGACACCGCTCACTCCGGCGATGATTTCGTGCAGTACCGCGTCGACCTGGGGCCGGTGACCGTACTCGCCCTCGACACGCAGTCGCCGCCCAGCGCGGGCGGCCATTTGTGCGAGGCACGGCTGGCTTGGCTCGACGCGCAGTTGCAGGCGTGCGAGGGGCGTCCGACGATCATTGCGATGCATCATCCGCCGTTCGATACCGGCATCGAATTCATGGATGGCCTCGGCCTCTCGGCGCAAGGGCGCGAGGGTTTTGCGGCCGTCGTGTCACGGTACCGTCATATCGAACGCGTGATCTGCGGTCATCTGCATCGCAGCATTCACGCAGTGGTGCAGGGCGCTCCCGGCGTCATGGCCAGCACGTGCGTTTCGACCGCGCACCAGATTTCGCTGGGACTGGCCCCCGGTGCCCCCGGATCGATCACGCTGGAACCGCCGGGCTTCGCCATGCACCTGTGGCAACCGGGGGCCGGGGTGCGTACGCATCTGGCCTACGTAGGCCCGTACGACGGCCCGTACACCTTCGACGGTGCGTTGGTCTCCTGAGGGTTTCAGGCGCCCTGTCAGGCGGCCTGTCAGGGCGGTAGCCGCCAGCGCGAATCGCATCGGACAGCGATCAAAAAAGGGGACGATAGTAGGACTCACGATGTGTACAGTGCGGCCGTATCAACCATAAGAAGTCTGTTCAGATCAGCAGCCACGGGCTGCCCGGGGATCCAAAAATACCGTCGTCGCGCCGGTTCTGCGCGAAAGCCGTTGTCCGCCACGAGACATTGCGATGCCTGCGCGGACGCCATACCGAAGCGTTGGCGCGTGAGCCCGCAGGCCGCCCGACCCGGCTGATTCTTTTTTCCACAAGCGCCACGTGACAACCGCCACGCCCAACGACGCCGAGCCGGCACGCGATGCCCATGCATCCGCGCGCGTTCGCCGCTCGCAACCGCTCGGCAATCTCGGCGTGTGGGGCCGCTGGCTTGCCCCCGCCGTCGCGCGTCCGTTCGCTGTACTGGAAATCGTGGGTGTCATGGTGCTGGCGGTGTTCGTCGCTTGGGAATTCCGCCCTGAAGACCCGTTGCTGCGCACCGCGCAGTTCCCGTGGCTGTGGCTCGTCGCGCTGGTGACGGCACTGCGTTACGGTGCCCTGGCGGGCGCGGGCAGCGGCGTCATACTCGCGCTGGCGTGGGTTCTCCTGTGCGGCCGTGCGGGCGAAGTCTTCCCGATCGGTTACTTCGCCGGTGGCATGACCGCCGTACTCGTGGCCGGCCACTTCTGCGACGTCTGGTCTTACCGCACCCGCCGCGCGCACAGCATCAATGCCTATCTGAACGACCGGCTGGTCGCGATCACCCACAACCACTATCTGCTGCGTGTCTCGCATGAACGGCTGGAGCGTGACCTGCTCGCCCGGCCTGTCACCTTGCGCGATGCCATCACGCGCTTGCGCGACCTGACCGTGCGGCGTGCGGGCGACGCGCACACGAACGGTGCGCCGCTCCCGAACGCCCAGCCGATGCTCGAGTTCGCAGCGCTCACGTGTCAGATCGAAGTGGCATCGCTATTCCCCGTGCGGGGCGACCGCCTCGGCACGACGGCGTTAGCACGTGTCGGCGAGAGCTTCGAGCCCATCGCCGACGACCCGCTGGTTCAGCATTGCCTTCGCGAAGGCACATTGACCCACGTGCGCACCGATGACGCGGCCAGCGACGCAAGCCCTTATCTCGCGTGCGCGCCGCTGGTCGATGCCGACGGGCAACTGGTGAGCGTGCTGATCGTGCGCCGCATGCCGTTTCTCGCGCTCAATCACGACAATCTCCAGCTATTGCTGGTCCTGTTGGCGTACTACGCCGACGGTGTGGCGCAGCAGCCGCTCGTGACCGAAGTGCGTGCCTCGGTGCCCGAGGCGCCGTATGACTTCGCGTTGGAGCTGGGGCGTCTTGCGCGGCTCAAACGGGCCAGCAGCATCGAGTCGTCGCTGGTGGCGCTGGTGTTCCCGCGCGGGGCGCGCGGCGACTCATTGTTCGAACAGACCGTGCGGCAGCGCCGCGCGCTCGACGCGTTGTGGACGCTGGGCACGCCGCGCCAGCAGATCGCCATCGCATTGATGCCGATCACCGACGAGCATGGCATCGACGGCTATCTCTTGCGGGTGGAAAACCTCCTGCGCCAACAGTACGGTGTCGATTTCCAGAGCGCCCATATCGCCGTACACACCGCGCATGTCGATCCGCATGCGCCGGGAGAAGGGTTGCTGAAACTTGTCGAGCGGTGCGTCGGTCATGGCTGACGCGATGCCACGCGGCGACGGCACCCCTCGTTGGCAAAACGCCGAGCGGGGCGGGGCGGCAAACGTGCTGCGCTGGAGCCTGCTGCTCGCCGTCGCGTGCCTCGCGATAGCGGCGCAGTGGCAGGCGGCTCGGATCGTGTTGTCGTCGCCAGACATTGCCGGCAACCTGACGGTCATGACGCACCCGCTATGGCTCGTGCTGGCATGGCAAGCCGTGTCGGCTTGTTTGGCTGGCGCGTTCATCGCGCGTGCCTTGCCCCCGAGCTATCGCCACCGGCGCGGTGCCACGTGGCACGCGGCGCTGATCTGTTTCTTCCTGCCCGTTGTGGGCCTTTTCGTCCTGTTCGGCGTGATGGTCATCGGCTACCTGTTTCCGCCGCCGCGCGAGGCGCCACAATCGGTGCAGGTGGCTGCCCCGGGGTTCGTCACGCACCTTGTCGCCCGCGTGCAGCACGGCACCGGCATGCGCTTGCGCGCCCGGTTGCGCAATGTGAATGGGGAGCGTGACGACCGTGTGGCCGCGCTCGTCTCGGTGCAGGCGTTGCCGTCGCGGGTGACCAGCGAGATCGCCCGCGACCTGCTGGCCGACCCGGTCGAAGAGGTGCGCCTGCTGGCCTACGGCATCCTCGACGGACTGGAAAAACGCATCATGCAGCAGATTTTTCGCATGCGAGACCGTCACGAGGCCGCGCAAGACGAGGATGAGCGCGCGGATACGAGCCGCCGTCTGGCGCAGTTGTATTGGGAGCTGATCTATCAGAATCTGGTGCGCGGCGAAGTGCTGCGCTTCACGCTGGAGCGAGTGGAATTTTTTGCGCACGCCACGCTGGAGCAGCACGAAGACGACGCCTCGATGTGGTATCTGCTCGGCCGCTGTTCGTTGCTTCGCCAAGCGCCCGAAGCGGCGGAAATGTATCTTCGGCATGCGCAGTTCCACAGCTTCCCCAGCGAGCGGCTGTTGCCCTGGCTGGCCGAAGCGGCCTTTCAGAAGCGACGCTACGACCGCGTGACGCAGTTGCTCGGCGGGCTGGGCGGCCACGCTGCGCTGGCGGCAGTCGCACCTACGGTGCAGCCTGCCGTGCGGTTCTGGACCCGATGATGACGCCCCCTGACGATGGAATGCGAGCGCAGGACGGCGCGTCGGCCGAGCCGGCCGGCCGAGCCTCCTTGCGAGGCGCCCCGGTGGCGGATGTCGCTTTGCTTCTCGAAGGCACGTTCCCCTACGTGCGCGGCGGGGTGTCGTCGTGGGTCGATCAGTTGATCCGGGCGTTTCCCGAGCGGACGTTCGCGGTGGTATTTATCGGCAGCCGCCGCGAGGACTACGGCACGCCGGTCTACGCGCTGCCGCCGAACGTCACGCATTTCGAAGCCCATTATCTTTACGAGCCCTCGCCGCAGGGGGAGGGGGCGAGCGCCAGCCATCAAGGGGCGCTTCATAACGATGGAGACGCTGCGGCGTTTGCGCAGGTCGGCGAGATGCACGACCTGATGCGGCGTCGTGACGGGGCGGGCGTGGCGGCGGGTGGGGCGGAGACAGGCAACGACGCCTTCCGCCAGATGCTCGCCAGAATTCTGCCGATGCTCAGAGACGGCCATGAACTGGCGCAACCGCAGTTCCTGCACAGCCGTGCCGCGTGGCAGTTCATGACCGAGCGTTACGAGCGCCACTGCCTCGATCCGTCGTTCACTGATTACTTCTGGACGGTGCGCACGATGCACAAGCCGCTGTGGCAACTCGCGCGCATTGCCGACGCGATGCCGCCAGCGCGCCTGTACCACACGGTTTCCACCGGCTACGCGGGGTTGCTGGGCGCATTGCTGCGGTTCTCGACGGGCCGGCCGTTGCTGGTGACCGAGCACGGCAGCTACACCAAGGAACGCAAGCTCGACCTGCTGCAAAGCGAGTGGTTGCGCGACAACCGGGGCGTGCTGGAGCGCGACATCTCGCAGGTCGGCTACTTCCAGAATCTGTGGATGCGGTTCTTCGAGACCATCGGGCGCGTGTGCTACGACGCCGCCGATGAGATCGTGGCGTTGTTCGAAGGCAACCGGCAGCGGCAACTGGCCGACGGCGCGCCCGCACACAAGACGCGCAATATTGCCAATGGCGTGGACGTGGCGCATTTTGCCGCGCTGCGTGTGCCGCGCCGTGGCGACCCGGCGGACGCCAGTGATCCCGCCGAGGCCGATCGGGCAGAGATTCCGCCGGTGGTGGCGCTGATCGGGCGCGTGGTGCCGGTCAAGGACATCAAGACGTTTTTGCGCGCCATCTTCATCGCGTATCGCCATCGCCCCGACGTGCAGGGCTGGATCATCGGACCCGAGACGGAAGACCCGGCCTACGCGCAGGAGTGCCGCGACGTGGCGGCAAGCCTTGGCATGGAGTATCAGGTGCGTTTTATGGGCTATCGGCCGGTCGAGTCGGTGCTGCCGCACATCGGCGTGCTGGCGTTGTCGTCGGTGTCGGAGGCGTTGCCGCTCGTCGTGCTCGAAGCCGCAGCAGCAGGCGTGCCGGTGGTCGCCACCGATGTGGGCGCGTGCCGCCATCTGATCGAGGGCGACAGCGGCATTGACGGCGATCCCGCGCTCGGACGTGCGGGGCGCGTGGTGCCGATTGCCGATCCGGAGGCCCTCGCGGCCGCCATCGTCGAGGTGCTGGAGCCTGACGCCTGGCACGCGGCGAGTCGCGCCGGGATGGCCCGAGTCGAGCGCCACTACACCCACGACGCCATGCGGGACGCCTATCGCGCGCTCTATCGACAACTGCTTGCCGGGGGTACCGACTGATGGCGGGCATCGGATTCGAATTGCGCCGGTTGCTGCGCAGCGACACGCTGTCCGGCACGCTGGTGGCGTATGGCTACGCGGGCATCATCAGCGCCGGGCCGCTGGTGCTGTCGATGGTGGGCATCGTGCTCGTCGGCCTGATGAGTCTGGCGAACGTGCAACCGGCGGCCGTACTGACGCAGTTTCAGGTGTCGGTGACGTATCTGATCGCCGCCAGCGTGATCGCGACCGGACTGGTGCAGCTCGCGTTCACCCGGCATCTGAGCGACCGGCTGTTTGCCGGCGAATCGCGCGCGGTCATGCCTGCGCTCAATGCCGTGGCGCTGGTCACGACGGTCGTGCTCGGCAGCGTCGGTCTGGTGCTGTCGCAGACGCTCTTCGCCGACTTGCCGCTCGCGTACCGGTGGCTGATGTGGATTGGCTTTGTGCTGCTCGGCAACTTGTGGATCGTGGTGTTGTTTCTGACCAGCGTGAAGCAGTACCGCGCGATTCTCGGCGTGTTTTGCGTGGGTTACAGCCTGAGCGTGGTGAGCGCCGTATTGCTCGGCCGCTATGGCCTGACGGGCTTGCTCGGCGGTTTCGTGATCGGTCATGCGTGTCTGCTGCTCGGGTTGGCGGCGATCGTCGTGCGCCAGTACCGGACCGATACGTGGCTGTCGTGGGACGTGTTCGCACCGAAGAGCATCTACGTGTCGCTGGTGGGCGTCGGCGTGTGTTTCGGGCTCGGTGTGTGGGTCGACAAGCTGATGTTCTGGGCGTCGCCGGCCACCGGCATGGTGATCATCGGGCCGTTGCGCGCGTCGCCGGTCTACGACCTGCCGGTCTTTCTCTCGTATCTCTGTGTGATTCCCGGCATGGCGGTGTTTCTGCTGCGCATCGAGACGGATTTTGCCGAAGCCTATACGAGCTTCTTCGACGCCGTACGGCATGGGGGCACGCTGCGCCAGATTGCGACGGCGCGCGACATGATGACCCGTGCCGTGCGCACCGGGCTCTACGAAATTCTGAAGGTGCAGGCGGTCGTGACGCTGCTGGTGTTTGCGTTCGGCGACGACATGCTGCGTCTGGTCGGCATGCCGGTGGCGTGGCAGCCGCTGTTGCGTGTGGATGTGGTGGCCGCCGGCATGCAGGTGCTGCTGCTGGGCGTGCTCAACGTGTTGTTCTATCTCGACCGCCGCCGTGACGTGCTGGTGCTCACGGTGTCGCTGGTGGTGCTCAATGGCCTGTTCACATGGGTCAGTCTGCGGCTCGGGCCCGCGTGGTACGGCTATGGTTTTGCGTTGGCGCTGTTCTGCGTGCTGGTGCTCGGCGTGGTGTGGCTGGGCCGGCGTCTGAATGCGCTCGAGTACGAAACTTATATGCGCCAGCCGATGTAAGGGCCGATTGGCGAAGCCGACAGCGGTGGAGTAATATGCGTCACCTCGCGCGCCGTGCGCGACCCCGGGCACGCCGGGCAGGCGACGCCAAGGCATTTTCATGAGCAATCAGGGCACCATTCTCGTTACCGGCGGCGCCGGCTATATCGGTTCACACACGTGTGTCGAGTTGCTGGCCGGCGGCTACGACGTCGTCATTGTCGACAACCTCTGCAACAGTCAACGCGAAGCCGTTACCCGCATCGAGCGCATTGCCGGGCGCGCGCCGGTCTTCGTGCAGGGGGACGTCTGTTCGACGGCGGTCATGGAGGACGTGTTCTCCCGCTACCGCATCGACGGTGTGATTCACTTCGCCGCGCTCAAGTCGGTCGGCGAGTCGGTCAGCCAGCCGCTGCGCTACTACCACAACAATCTCGGCAGTCTCGTGACGTTGCTCGACGTCATGGGCCGCCACAACGTGCGCGATCTGGTATTCAGCTCGTCGGCCACGGTGTACGGCAACCCGGGCTCGGTGCCGATCGACGAGACGTTCCCGCTGTCGGCGACGAACCCTTACGGTCAGACCAAGTTGATGGCCGAGCAGATACTGGCCGACACGGTCGTGGCCGATCCGTGCTGGCGCGTGGCGGTATTGCGTTACTTCAACCCCGTTGGCGCGCATGAGAGCGGTCTGCTGGGCGAAGATCCGGCGGGCGTGCCCAGCAATCTCATGCCGTTCGTGGCGCAGGTGGCCGTGGGCAAACTGCCGCGTCTGAAGGTGTTTGGCGGCGATTGGCCGACCCCCGACGGTACCGGCGTGCGCGACTATCTGCATGTGGTCGATCTGGCGCGGGGGCATCTTTGCGCGCTGGCAGGACTGCGCGGGCGCGAGACGGGTTTCACCGTCAATCTGGGCACGGGGGAAGGGCAAAGCGTGCTCGACGTCGTACGTGCCTTTGAAGCCGCGAGCGGCCGCGACGTGCCTTACGACATCGTGGCCCGGCGGCCCGGCGACATCGCCACGTGCTATGCCAACCCGGCCAAAGCGCAGGCGCTGCTGGGCTGGCGCGCCGAGTACGATCTGGCGCGCATGTGCGCCGATCACTGGCGCTGGCAGCGCCAGAATCCTGACGGATATCAATAATCGGCCCAAAAATTGTCCCAATAACCCCGCTTAAGCGCAGGGGACAAATGAAAGCCATTCCCAATTAAGGTAAAATAGTCGGGTTTTCCCGCCCTCGACCGATAGTGCGTGCATTGCACGCCGCCGTCCGGGCTACGGGGCCATTACCGCATTATCGACCGCCAATATGAGTACACAGAATCAACAGACCGTGCTGGAAGTCCACCACTGGACTGACACGCTGTTCAGCTTCAAGACCACGCGCGACGCTTCGTTCCGTTATGTCAATGGCCAGTTCACGATGATTGGCCTGGAAGTCGAGGGCAAGCCGCTGCTGCGCGCCTACAGCATGGCGAGCGCCAATTACGAGGAAGAGCTCGAATTCCTGAGCATCAAGGTGCAGGACGGTCCGCTGACCTCGCGTCTGCAACACTTGAAGCCGGGCGACAAGGTGATCGTGGGCCGCAAGCCGACGGGCACCCTGATCAACGACAACCTGCTCCCGGGCAAGAACCTGTATCTGCTCTCGACGGGCACGGGCCTCGCGCCGTTCATGAGCATCATTCGCGATCCGGAAGTGTATGACCGCTACGAGCACATCATTCTCGTGCACGGTTGCCGCTTCACGAGCGAACTCGCTTACCGTGACCTGATCACCGAGCATCTGCCGGAACACGAGTACCTCGGCGAGTACGTGCGCGACAAGCTGATCTACTACCCGACGGTGACGCGTGAAGAGTTCGAGAATCAGGGCCGTATTACGGAACTGGTCGAGTCGGGCAAGATGTTCCAGGACATCGGCCTGCCGGAATTCACGCCGGAAAACGATCGCGTCATGCTGTGCGGCAGCCCGGCCATGCTCAAGGACACCCGTGAGCTGCTGGAAAAGCGCGGTTTCGTCGAAGGTCACAACCACGCCCCGGGGCATTACCTCGTTGAGCGTGCGTTTGTTGGCTAAGTTGGCCCGCTAAGTTAGCTGGCTAATTTCGTCGGCTAAGTTCGTCGACCAAGACACCAGCAGCGCAGCACGACAGCACAACGCAAAACCCCACGACTTTCGGGTCGTGGGGTTTTGTCGTTTCCGAGGCGGTGCCTCTTAGAACTGAATCGTCGCGTTGGCCACGAACGTACGGGTGGCACCGAGGAACAGGAAGCCGCCCCACGCTTCGGTCCAGTACTTGCGATCGAACAGGTTGTTGATACCGGCGCGGAACACGACATCCTTGCCGCTGATGCGCGTCTGGTACTTCGCGCTCAGGTCGAACGTGGTGTAGCCCGGAATGAACTGCGTGTTGGCCGCATCGACCGCCATGCCGCCGACATACTTGCCGCCGAACGCCACCGTCAACTCACGAAGGTACGACGGGTTGTACTCGATACGGCCCGTGCCGATCACCTTGGCGGCACCGTAGACGCGCTTGCCTGCGACGCTCGGGTCGTCGATGTCGACCGCCTTCGAGTTCATCAGCAACACACCGCCCATCACGCGCCACTCGTCGAGCGGCTTGACCCAGCCGCTGGCATCGAGCCCTTGAAAGCGCATGATGCCGTTCTGCACGAGATTGTTGTTCGAATCGCCATACGAATAGCCGCGACGCATCTGGAACAGCGCGATATTGGCGCCCCAGTTGCGGTTATCCGTCTTGAAGCCGACTTCCCACTGCTTGCTCTTGAGCGGACCGTACGTCGTGCCCGAGTTGGCGAAGCGGTTGTCGGCCGACGCGCCTTCTTCCAGCGATTCGACGTAGCTCACATAAGCGGTCGAGTTCGCGTCCGTCTTGTACATCAACGCGATGGTCGGCGAGACCGGGTTGGCCGAGTAGTTCGCCGACTGCGTGCCGTTGATGTTGTAGCTCCAGTCGTGATACTGCGTGTATCGCGCGCCAAGCAGTACGGACAGGCGCGAGGTCACATGAACCGTGTCGCTGGCGTAGATCGCGGCCTGCGTGATGCGGCCGGCTCGATACAGATCAGCCGAAATACCGGCCGCCGAGTTGCTCAAGAGGGTCGGCGAGAACAGATTGCCGTTGCCGAGGTTGTAGCCGTTTTGCCAGCCTTCGCCCGCGTCATAGTCCTTCCACTGGTTCATGTAGCTCGCGCCCACGACCAGATCGTGCTTCACGCCCCACGTATCGGCCTTGCCTTGCAGCATCGCATCGTAGTTCTGGTAGTAGTAGCGCGTCAGGGCGGCATACAGCGTGTTGGTGTAGTTGCCGGCGTTGTCGTTGACCGCAATGAAGCTGTCGAAGTTGTAGCGGTTTTCCTTGGCGAAGCGGAATTTCACGCTGGCACGCCAATCGTCCGAGATGCGGTAGTCGAGACCCGTGCCCACCGACAGGAATTCGGTTTCATACCAGTTCTGCGGCTGCGACAGATCCTTGACGCTTTTGGCCGACGGAATCTGCGTCACGCCATAGAAGCCCAGACCGAAAATCGTGCCCGTCGACTTGCGGTCCTGATACATCACGTCGGCCGACCACGTGAGGTCCGGTGTGATGCGCCAGTCCAGCGCCAGCGATGCACCCTTACGGCGAATATGCTGATGCGCCTCCGACGAATTGCCTTCCTCGTTGACCATATTCACGCGGTAGCCGAACTGATTGTCCGGGCCAAAGCGACCGCCCACGTCGAGCTTTTCCGCCCAGATGTTGGCCGACGTGTACCCGATGGTCGCCGAGCGATACGGGTCATCGGTCGGACGCTTCATCACGTAGTTCAGCATGCCGCCCGGGGTGGCAAAGCCGTACATGAAGCCGCCTGCCCCCTTGAGCAGTTCGACTTTCTCGAACGGCTCCATCGCGAGGTCGGCGTCCCACACCGGGAAACTCTGACCGTCGACCTTGATGCCGTTGAGCATGTCGATCGCCAGACCGCGCACGCTGAAGACCGCGTTTTCACCGGTCGCGCTGCTGATGACCGGCGCGACCGACGGGTCGTACTTGAACACGTCGTTGATCGACGTCGCCATCAGGTCCTGCGCTTGCTCGTTGGTCACCGTCGTGGTCGAGAAGGGCGTATCGACCGCCTTGCGAGTGCCGAGTGCCCCCGATGTCACATTCTTCACGGCGAGCGGATCGAAGTCGTTGCTCCGATCGCCCGTGACCGTCGTCGTCGTCAACTGCGCCGTGGGCTGTACCGGTGTGCTCGATGACGCGGCGGCCGCGTCGGTGCCGGCCGGCGTGCTTTGTGCATGTGCCTGCGTGGCGGTCACCGTGGCCAGCGCGGCGTAAGTCGCGATGAGCGCGAACGTGGCGCGGGCAATCGGCGAGGCGGGACGCGAAGTTTCGGGGCGAGCGGGGGCGCGCGCCGTGACGGAGCGGAGTTGCGGCATTCGGGTAAATCTCCCTGAGTGAGTGGGTGTCTTGTGTGCTGGGTCGATGGCGTCAGCGCGCCAAATCTTGTATTCCCCGGCGATGCCAGCGAGGGTGTCGCCGGGGCGTGCTGCTAAACCGTCGTACGCGTGGCGCCGCCGGCTTCCGGCGTGCCCCCCGCCGGCGCGGGCCGTGCCCACACACTGTTCGGGTCGCCACGACGCGCACGACGCCAGGTCGCACGCGCAAAGAGGAAGAACGCGATGGCGCAAACGATCGCCACGAGATCGACACCGGCCAACACCCAGTCGCCGCGCGCGATCGAGCGCAGCGCGTTGTCCGGCGTGACAAGCGCGTCAATGACCGGAATCGCGAGACACGCGAGGGCAGTGGCGGCGAGCAGCCCTGTAGCGGCAATCGCGGGGGCCGTCAAAGCGGCAAAGATCAGCGACACGATGACCGTGCCGACAAAGATTGACAGCGCCGTGGTGCCTTGCGAGAGCAACGCACCCGAGAACGCGACGGCAAGGCCGAGGCAGGTGCCGAGGAATACGCCTGCGGTCGCCTTGGCCATCCAGCGCAGGTTGGCCGGTTGAATGGCCGAGTTGCGCTTGCGGCGCGACTCCAGCCACAGCAGATTGCCGCTGTAGACGAGCACAGCGCCCATCAGGCCGAGCACGAAGTAGACCCAGCGCATGCCGATGCCGGCGAAATTACCGAAGTGCGCGCCGTAAATCATGCTCAATACCGCATGGTTCGCGTCACGTACGCCCGGGCTGTGCTGACCGATGATGGCACCGTCGTTCAGGCGTACGGCGACCGCTGCGAACACCCCGAGCGAATCGCCGGCTTCACCATAGACTTCCGCCACCGCATCGGGTTTGCCGTAACCGGTCCACGACACGGCAGTGGCTTCCACATCTGGCGCGGCGTGCTCGGCGCGAGCGAGGATTGCAGCCAGATCGAGCGGCTTGCCGTCGACCGGGGCAATCTTTGCCGGCACTGCGCCCATCACCTGCGGAATCTGCGCCATCAGTTTGTTTTCGAACGTGATGACGTTGAACGCCATCATCAACGGCACGCTCAGGCACAGCAGCGCGCCGGTCAGTGCAAAGACGATGTGAAACGGCAGGCTCAGCACGCCGATGGCGTTGTGGGCGTCTTGCCAGAACCGCTTGAGATTGCGTCCCGGGCGCAGCGCGAAGATGTCGCGCGTCACGCGCGGCAAATGCACGATCACGCCCGAGATCAGCGCCATGCCATAGAACAGCGACACGATGCCCATCAGATACAGGCCGTACGTCGGGATCGACAGCGAGTAATGCAGCGCGTTGATCGTTGCCGACAGACCGGGACGGGCATTGCCGACGATGAGCGACGGATCGGCACCACTGCCGGATTCGCGCAGCCGTGCCTGCATCCACTCGCCGTCGGTGCCTTGCCAGTAGGCGAACGGCGTCGGCGAATGGTTAGGCAGCACCACGCCCATTTGCTCGCGGGCGGCCGGATACTGCGCGCGCACCAGATCGGCGAGCTTTTCGGTCTGGGCGAGCGTGAGCGGCGCATGGCGCGTTGCCGGTTGCTCCCAGCGCTCGATTTCATGTTGGAAAACAGTCAGGGCACCGCCGAGCATGGCGATGAACAGCGCGAAGCCGGCGACGATGCCGGCCCACGTATGGACGCTCAGATATTGACGCAGCGTTTGGGCACGCATCGGACGATCCTTACCAGACAGCGCGCGCCAGCCACAGCGCGACCCAGGCGACGACAGTGGTGGCGCCGAGGCCGATCCATGCACGCGTGGCGGTTCGGCTCGCATAGACCACGGCGAACAGGCCGAGCCACACGAGCGGGAAGAGGGTGATGACGGGGATGACGGCGGTGTGCCAGCCGGCCGGCGTCATGTACGCCATGGCACCGCACAGCGCCATGGCGGCGAAGAAGCCGAGCACGAGACCCGCAAAGGTTCTACTCCACATGGGCATCTCCGCGCAGCCAGTGCCATCCGCCAGCGGCATAGGGCCAGAACAGCAGGCCGAAACACAGCGACATGAAGGCGGCAGCAATGCCGGCCGATGCCCCGGCGGCCGCGAGCCAGCACACGAGGCTGGCGACGGCGGCCACGAGCGAGAGCGCGCGGGCGGGTTGGGGGTTCAGGCGCTGCGTGCGCAGGCGCTGATGCTCCGACGTCAGGTAGCAGGCGCCGCCTGCAAACCAGGCCAGCGCGATAGCCAATGCAATCAACATGCTGAGGAATCGATGAGAAACGAGGCGGCACAAGCAAAAACGCCGCCCTCGGGCGACGTCGCTGCGATGCGGGCTAGTGAAAGCCGGCGCAATTCAAAGGCTAACGGATTGCACACCAGATGCAAACGTTAACGAAAACGATTCGCATTTATATCATGTTTCGGATAAATCCTGAAACATTGCAAAACATGGCAAGGGAATCACGAAGCCCGGTCGTGGCTTGGCGGCAACGGCGTGCAGCACGCCGTTGCCAAGCCTGCGGATTTGTGCGAGATCGCGACCCCGCGATCAGTGACCAGCGATGGCCTTGCTGGCCGGTAACGGACCGCCGAACTGACGCAGGGCGGCGTGCAGGTAAGGCACTTGCGGACCGGCGGTCGGCTGCGCGGCATTAATCTCGGGCAGCAGATGCCACGGCGCGGTCGGATAAAGATGATGCACGCGATGCAGATTCGCATTGAGCAGCAATGCGCGACCGAAGGCGGGTGCGTGGAAATTGCGTGCGCGGGCGGGTTCGTCCATCTCGACGCCATAATGCGGCAGGTTGTCCGCAATCGACAGCCAGATGCCCCGAGCGGCAAATGCGGCGACGAACACCGGCCACCACGGGCCGTACGCCCAGATCGCCAGCGCCAGTGCGGCCAGCGTCATGACGAAATCGCGCTGAATCCGGCGGCGGCGCACCGGGTCGCTGCCGAACATCACCACGCGGCGGCGTACATCCTCGTCCTGCGCATCGGTGCCGAGCGCATTGGCTGCCAGCGCTGGCAGACGGCGCGGCGGAATCCATGCAATGACAGGCGCGAAGATTTCGGCGAGCCACATGCCCCCGAGCAGCCGCGATTGATAGCCGAACCACGCCCGCAGTCGCGCCAGCCGCGGCGCGCTATCGGCAAGGGTGGAGATGTCCGGGCGGTCAAACGGCTGCCGCGTGAAGCGGTGATGCAGCAAGTGACCGAAGCGCATGATCTCGAACGGCAGGCCCAGCAGCACCGACAACAGGCGGCCGGTGCGTTCGTTATCGCGCGGCTTGAGCCGCAACTGGCCATGAATCGATTCGTGAATCAGCCCCCAGTGCATGGGGGTGAGCAGCAACACGGGCAGGAGCGTGAACGCTGCCGTCGCGCCCCAATGACGCAGCGCCAAGCCGAGCCCGAACCACTGCCAGAGCCCCGCGAGGCCAGTCAGCGCAATTAGCCACGGATTCCAGCGCGAGGGGCGCGCGTGGCGCCACAGGGCTGGCGATGCAAGAGAAGAAAGCGATGAGTCGGTGTCGGTCTGCGCCGGGTGTGCGACGACATGCTCCATAAGGTCTCCGTGA
This sequence comes from Pandoraea sp. PE-S2T-3, assembly GCF_002179965.1. Taxonomy (GTDB): domain Bacteria; phylum Pseudomonadota; class Gammaproteobacteria; order Burkholderiales; family Burkholderiaceae; genus Pandoraea. Next base: position 1,026,244 of record NZ_NGUQ01000037.1, on the reverse strand, counting down.
CATGGGGTGCCATTTCGAGCGTCAGAGCGCGATCTTACCCAATCCGTACGCAACCAGCCCGGCACCGTGGCGACAAGAGTGTATGTCGTCCGTCAGGTCGGGAATATGTCAGTCGCGTGGCAATGTCATCTCAGTGCCTTACCGGAGTGACAGTGCAGCGCCTAAGTAGCGCCTAAGTAGCGCCTTAGTAGCGCCTTGCCGCATCTGCGATGTCCTATCGCTGCCTTACACGAGGCTGTCGTACTGCGCGAGTCCGGTGTCCGTGAGCCGTGCGAGCCGCAGCCCGCGCTCGCCGTCTTCCACTTCGACCCAGCCCGCCTCGCCCAGCACGCCGAGATAGCGCAGCAGGTCGCTCATTGGCAGGGCGCTGCGCTTTGCCAGCCGTGCCAGCGACAGCGCATCGCGCCCTTCATGGCGGCCTTGTGCGAGCGTGAAGAGCAGCCGCGCCAGATCCTGCTCGGCCTGTGAGATCTCGCCAGTGGCCGAGGGAGAGGGTGGCGGGCTGCCGGCGGCGCCATCAGGCATGGCGGCGCTCCATCAACACCGGGATCGACTTGGACGTTGGGGTGCCTGCACCGTCGGCGGTGGCGTCCAGCGGTACGAGGCCGTTGGTTTCCGGGTAATAGGCGGCGATGCTGCCGCGCGGAATGTCGTAGGCCACGAGCAGGAAGTCGTCGGCGCGGCGTGCAATGCCGTCGTTCCACACGCCGACCAGATCGATGCGCTCGCCTGCGCGCAAGCCCAGCGCGTCGAGGTCTTCCTCATTCGCGAACACGACGCGACGTTGCCCGAACACGCCGCGATAGCGATCGTTCAGGCCGTAGATCGTGGTGTTGTATTGATCATGCGAGCGAATGGTCGCGAGTTGCAGCACTTCAGCGCCGCGCTCACCGGCCTGACGGCGCGCCGTGTCGATGGGCAATTCGTGCGGCAGCGGGTGCGTCGTGAAATTGGCGCGGCCCGTGGCCGTCAGCCAGCGGCGCTCGGCGGGCGGCACGTCCAGGCGGAAGCCACCCGGATGGCGCACGCGGCGGTTGAAGCCTTCGAAGTCGTCGAACGTCGCCGCAATCGCGTCGCGAATGCGGTCGTAGTCTTCGATATACCAGTGCCAGTCGTCGTGGCCGGCGAGGGCGCGGCCCATCGTGGCCTGCGCGATCCCTGCGACGATGGCCGGCTCCGAGCGCAGATGTTCCGACGCCGGGGCGTTGATGCCATACGAGAGGTGCACCATGCTCATCGAGTCTTCGACGGTCACGCCCTGCACAGCACCGGCCTGCATGTCGATTTCCGTGCGGCCGAGGCAGGGCAGGATGAGCGCGTCGCGCCCATGCACGAGATGGCTGCGGTTGAGCTTCGTCGCCACGTGCACGGTCAGGTCGCACTGACGCAGACCTTCCCACGTGCGCGGCGTGTCGGGCGTGGCCATGGCGAAGTTGCCGCCCATGCCGATGAAGACCTTGATGCGGCCTTCAAGCATTGCGGAAATCGTGTCCACGACGCCAAGCCCTTCGCGGCGCGGCGGGGTGAAGTCGAACACCTGACCCAGCCGGTCGAGAAACGCCTCGCTGGGCTTCTCGTTGATGCCCACGGTGCGGTCGCCCTGCACGTTGCTGTGGCCGCGTACGGGGCACAGACCGGCGCCGGGGCGGCCGATGTTGCCGCGCAGGAGCATCAGGTTGGTGATCATCTGAATGGTCGCCACGGCTTGCTTGTGTTGCGTGATGCCCATGCCCCACGTGGCGATCACACGCTCGCCGCGCAGATAGACGTCGGCAATCTGCCACATCTGCGCCTGCGAGACGCCCGCGGCGCGCTCCAGATCGTCCCAGCGCTCGGCACGCACGTCGGCGGCAAAGTCATCGAAGCCGTGGGTGTGTTCGGCAATGAATGCGTCGTCGAGCAGTGGCGCGTCGCCGTTGGCGCGGGCCTCGGCATCGCGTTCCAGCACATGCTTGATCACGCCTTTGACGAATGCGAAATCACCACCGCTCGCGGGGGTGATGTAGTGGCCGCTGATCGCCGTGCCGCCCATGCTGAGCATCTCGGCGGCGCTTTGCGGATCGGCAAAACGCTCCAGACCGCGCTCGTGCAGCAGATTGATCGAGACGATAGTGGCGCCGCGACGGGCTGCTTCGCGCAGTTCGCCGAGCATGCGCGGGTGGTTGGTGCCCGGGTTCTGCCCGAACAGCAGAAGCGTGTCGGCGTGCTCGAAGTCTTCCAGCGTCACGGTGCCCTTGCCGATGCCGACGACCGGTGGCAGGCCCACGCTCGTGGGCTCGTGGCACATGTTCGAGCAATCGGGGAAATTGTTCGTGCCGTACTGGCGCACGAAGAGCTGATACAGGAAGGCGGCCTCATTGCTCGTGCGGCCCGAGGTATAGAACGCCGCCTGATCAGCATCGGGCAGGGCGCGCAGGTGTTCGCCGATGAGCGCGAAGGCGGCGTCCCACTCGATCGGCACATACCGGTCGGTGGCGGCATCGAAGCGCATCGGGTGCGTGAGGCGCCCATACCCTTCGAGCGTGTAGTCGTCGAGCGACAGCAGGTCGGTGACCGTGTGTTCTGCGAAGAAGGCGGGCGTCACGCGGCGTTTGGTGGCCTCGGCGGCGACGGCCTTGGCGCCGTTCTCGCAAAACTCGAACGTCGACGCATGCTCGCGGTCCGGCCATGCGCAGCCCGGGCAGTCAAAGCCGCTGGGCTGGTTGGCGCTCAGCAGCGTGCGTGCGCCCTTGAGCGGGATGCCTTGCGAGACGAGCTGGATGGCAACGTTCTTGAGGGCGCCCCAGCCGCCGGCGGGGCGCGTGTAGTTGGCGATCTTCGGAGTGGTCATGTTGCAGTGCGCTGTGCGCGTGATTCAGAGGGGAATTCGGGCGCGTTAAATAGGCAAATAAATGCATAAATAATCGTCGAATCGTCAACGTGAGATCAGGCGTTCATGTTGCTAGTTCCTGATATCAGGCCGAATGTCCGCATGTTATCAGCAATTTTCATGATTCATATTATGCAATTAATAGCATATGAAGGCGCGGCAATAGCTTGACGAAAGCGTCGCTGTCTTGGCCGGCGGGCGATGATCGTGCGAAACGCGATTGGTCGTATGACGGATAGGTAAAAATATGCATAATTGCTGCGTGGAAATCCTCGGCAGCGGAAGTCGCTGATACGCAGAAGGCTTGTGCTTCAACGTGTTATGCCGGTCCGGCGGAATTTCGAAGCGAAGCATTTATGAATACCCTCTCATATGGATAGCCCTATGCGGATCTCGATTGCCCCTCAACTGCGCTTTCGTCATGACGGCAGCGATGTGCCGCTCGACAAGCTGATTTCGCTGCTGGCGCATGTCGACACGCTAGGCAATTTGCAGGCGGCGAGTCATGCGCTGAACCTCTCCTATCGCGGGGCGTGGGGGCATGTGAAAGAGGCCGAGACGGCGCTCGGCGCACCGTTGCTCACGATGGCGCGCGGGCGCGGCGCAGTCCTGACGCCGCTCGCCCGCCGGCTGCTCTGGGGGCAGAAGCGATTGCAGGCCCGGCTCGGGCCGTTGCTTGAGACGATGGCCTCGGAGTTGCAGACGGAACTCGACGATCTGCTCGGAGAAGACAACGATCAGCTGCGCATCTTTGCCAGTCACGGGCTGGCGGTGGCGGCGCTGGTCGACTTCGCGGCGAAAGCCGAGTTACCGCTGGAGGTGAGTTATCGCGGCAGCATCGAGGCGGTCTCCGCACTGGCAAAGCAGGAGTGCGAGATGGCGAGCTTCCATGTGCCTGAGGGCGCACTCGCCGAGCCGGTGCTGGCGCAGTACGCGCCCTTGCTCAAGGGGAAGGCCTATCGCGTCGCCGACGTGGCATCGCGTCGACTTGGATTGCTCGTCGCGAGGGGCAATCCGCTGCATATCCAGTCCATCGCCGATCTGCCGCGTGTGGGGGCGCGTTTCGCCAATCGTGAACGCGGCTCGGGTACGCGGATGATCTTCGATCTGCTCTTGCAGCAGGCGCGGCTCGATCCGGAAACGATTCACGGCACCGAGAACATCGAGCTGACGCATGCCGCCGTCGCGGCCTATATCGCCAGCGGACGCGCCGACGCCGGGCTCGCCATCGAAGCGGCGGCGACCCAGTTCGGGCTGGATTTTCTGCCGATTCTCACCGAGCGTTATTGCCTCATCTTCCCCGACGAAGCGGCCGATCATCGCTATGTCCGGGCGCTGCTCGATATTTTGCAAAGCGCGCCTTACAAGCAGGTCGTGCACGATATTCCCGGTTACGCCGAGGCGCACACCGGGCGGGTGGCGGCGCTGTCGGAGGCGTTTCCGTCGCTGGGCTGAACTCGCGCCCCGGGGAGGGCTCGTCGGGGTGTCGCGGCTCATATGCAACGGCATGCCTATATGTCGCGGCAGACTCCGGCCGTCTTTTGACGGCTTCCCGGCCGCTAATTTATGCCGGTGAGGTTTTCCCGAATTTTGCTGTCGCGGGAAATATGGACTACTGTCGAAGCCGGGACGTCTGAAAAGCCGCGTCGATTCATATGAATTGGCGAACATATAAGGCGACGCCCGATCCCCACAGGAGACGCCATGCCTCGTCAGGTTGAACCGGGCCACGGCCCCGATTTCGGCACCCCGGACCGCACCGTGTCCGCTATCGTAAGTCAGGCAAGCCAGGACGTGACGCTGGAGATCGACGGCCAGCGCGTGAGCGTGCCGGCCGGCACTTCGATCATGCGGGCGGCCGCGATGAGCGACGTGAACATCCCCAAGCTATGCGCGACCGACTCGCTGGAGCCGTTCGGTTCCTGCCGTCTGTGTCTGGTCGAAATCGAAGGGCGGCGCGGTTATCCAGCGTCGTGCACTACGCCTGTCGAGGCGGGTATGAAGGTGCGCACGCAGTCGCCGAAATTGCAGGATCTGCGTCGCAACGTGATGGAGTTGTACATCTCCGATCACCCGCTCGATTGCCTCACTTGTGCGGCAAACGGCGACTGCGAGCTTCAGGACATGGCGGGCGTCACCGGCCTGCGCGAAGTGCGCTACGGCTTCGATGGCGATAACCATCTGGCGAGTGCCAAGGACGAATCCAATCCGTACTTCACTTACGACCCGTCGAAATGCATCGTCTGCAATCGCTGCGTGCGCGCCTGCGAAGAGACGCAGGGCACGTTCGCGCTGACGATCTCCGGACGCGGTTTTGAGTCCCGTGTGTCGCCCGGGCAGGACCAGCCGTTCATGGAATCGGAATGCGTGTCGTGCGGCGCGTGCGTGAGTGCGTGCCCGACGGCGACGTTGCAGGAGAAAAGCGTCATCGAGATGGGGCAGCCCGAACACGCCGTGGTGACGACCTGCGCCTATTGCGGCGTGGGCTGCGCGTTCAAGGCGGAGATGAAGGGCAGTGAAATCGTACGCATGACGCCCTACAAGGACGGCCGCGCCAACGAAGGCCATGCCTGCGTGAAGGGCCGCTTTGCGTGGGGGTATGCGACGCACAAGGAACGGATCACGAAGCCGATGATTCGCAGCAAGATCACCGACCCGTGGCGTGAAGTGTCGTGGGACGAAGCGCTTGACTACGCGGCGTCCGAGTTCCGGCGGATTCAGGCGAAGTACGGTCGTGATGCCATTGGCGGGATTACGTCGTCACGTTGCACCAACGAAGAGACTTATCTGGTGCAGAAGCTCGTGCGTGCGGCATTCGGCAACAACAACGTCGACACGTGCGCGCGCGTGTGCCACTCGCCGACGGGCTATGGACTGAAGCAGACGCTGGGCGAATCGGCCGGCACGCAGACCTTCAAGTCCATCGAACACGCCGACCTGATTCTCGTGATGGGTGCGAATCCGACCGACGGGCACCCGGTGTTCGCGTCGCGACTGAAGCGTCGCGTGCGTGAGGGCGCGAAGCTGATCGTGATCGACCCGCGCCGGATCGATATCGTCGACGGACCGCATATCAAGGCGGCGTTCCACTTGCCGCTGCGCCCCGGCACCAATGTGGCCATGGTCAACGCGCTGGCGCACGTCATCGTGACCGAAGGGCTGCTCGCCGAGGCGTTTATTGCCGAGCGTTGCGAAGACCGCGCGTTTGCGCAGTGGCGCGAGTTCGTGGCGCTGCCGGAGAATTCGCCCGAAGCGGTGTCGGTAGCGACCGGCGTGCCGGCCGACGCCATTCGTGGCGCGGCCCGTCTGTATGCCACGGGCGGCAATGCGGCCATCTACTACGGGCTGGGCGTGACGGAGCACTCGCAAGGCTCGACCACGGTAATGGGCATTGCGAATCTGGCAATGGCGACCGGCAACGTGGGCCGTGAGGGCGTAGGCGTGAACCCGCTGCGCGGCCAGAACAACGTGCAGGGCTCGTGCGACATGGGCTCGTTTCCGCATGAGTTGCCGGGGTATCGGCACGTCTCCGACACGACCGTGCGCGCGGAATTTGAAGCGGCGTGGGGCGTGACCTTGCAGGAGGAGCCGGGGCTGCGCATCCCCAACATGTTCGACGCGGCGATCCACGGCAGTTTCAAGGGGCTGTACTGTCAGGGCGAAGACATCGTGCAGTCCGACCCCAACACGCACCACGTGTCTGCGGCGATGGAGGCGATGGAGTGCATCGTCGTGCAGGATATTTTCCTGAACGAAACCGCCAAGTACGCCCACGTGCTGCTGCCGGGCACCACGTTCCTCGAGAAAGACGGCACGTTCACCAACGCCGAGCGGCGTATCTCGCGGGTGCGGCGCGTCATGGCACCGCTGCCCGGCATGGCCGACTGGGAAGTGACCATCGCGTTGGCCAAGCGGCTCGGTTACGAGATGCCGTACGCACATCCGTCGGAAATCATGGACGAGATTGCGCGGCTGACGCCGACCTTCCATGGCGTGAGCTACGCCCGGCTCGACGAGGCCGGCAGTCTGCAATGGCCTTGCAACGACGAGGCGCCCGACGGCACGCCGATCATGCACATCGACACCTTTGTGCGCGGCAAGGGGCGCTTCATCATCACGCGCTATGTGCCGACCGACGAGAAAGTGACGCCGCGCTATCCGTTGCTGCTCACTACCGGGCGGATACTCTCGCAATACAATGTCGGAGCGCAGACGCGGCGCACGCCCAATGTGCACTGGCACGACGAAGACCGGCTGGAGATCCACCCGCATGACGCGCAGGAGCGCGGCATCAAGGACAGCGACTGGGTCGGTATTCGCAGCCGTGCGGGCGAGACGGTGTTGCGCGCGGTGATCAGCGAGCGCATGCAGCCGGGCGTGGTGTACACGACGTTCCACTTTCCGGAGTCGGGCGCGAATGTCATCACGACCGATAACTCGGACTGGGCGACCAACTGCCCCGAGTACAAGGTGACCGCCGTCCAAGTGCTGCCGGTGGTGCAGCCGTCGGCATGGCAGGCGAAGTATTCGGCGTTCAACCGCGAGCAGCTTGAATTGCTTGAGGCGGCGAGAAAGCCTGCGGAACCCGTCTCGGCGAAGTAGGCCGAGTACGTTTGGATTAGCAGCAATGACAAGTGGAGCGAAGGTTTGACGATGTCTGAAACTCTGCACACCGGGCGAGCGACGCCCGGTGGCGACGGCGCTGACGGCGGCCCGGTGTGTGATGTCGCCCCGGTAGCGATCGACCCGGCGAGCGTGGCTACGCACGCCGGCTTCGAGGTGCGGCGGTTCCGGCATGGCGGCTGGCAGCAAGCCAGCGACGAACTGGCCGAGGAAGTCCCCGTTGCCCTTGAATTCAACGGCATCTCGCATGTCGTGATGCTCGCCACCCCGGCCGATATCGAAGACTTCGCGCTCGGGTTTGCGTTGTCCGAGGGCATTCTGCGTCAGCGCGGCGAGTGTTACGGCGTGGATGTGTCGGCGACGACGCTGGGTGTCACGGCGCATGTCGAGATCTCGTCGCGGGCGTTTGCCGGTCTCAAGGAGCGGCGCCGTAATCTGACCGGTCGCACCGGCTGTGGACTGTGCGGCACCGAGAGCCTCGATCAGGTCCTTCGTCCGTTACCCGCCGCAGGCGCGCCTCTGCGCGTGTCGCATGCGGCGCTGGCCGCTGCGCACGCGGGGCTCGCGAAGCACCAGTCGCTCAATGCGGTGACCGGTGCAGTGCACGGCGCGGCGTGGTGTTCGTCGACAGGCGAGATTCTGTGTCTGCGCGAAGACGTGGGGCGCCACAATGCGCTCGACAAGCTGATTGGCGCGTTGGCGCGCGAGGGGCAGGCGTTCGACGCGGGCTTCGTGCTGATGACGAGCCGCGCGAGCGTCGAGATCGTGCAAAAGGCGGCGCAAGTCGGCATTCCGATGGTGGCGGCCGTCTCGGCGGCCACGGCGCTTGCGGTGCGCACCGCAGCGGCGGCGGGCGTCACGCTTGTGGGCTTCGTGAGAGGCGAGCAGTGCGTGGTGTACACCGGCGGGGCCACGCTCGACAGTCACAGTTTGTGACAGTTGATGGCCGCAGGGCCTACGCAGGTCGCGGTATAGTTACGGTGACGGTCGCGCACCGGCGCGGCCCCCGAAGCGGAGGACTTGATGAGCGATACCCCCACGCGCAAGCCCAAGCCACAGCAGCCTCACAAAGAGGATGACGTCGAACGCGATCTCGACGAAGCCCTTGAGGAAACGTTCCCGGCGAGCGACCCCGTGTCCATCGATACGTCACAGCCGCGGCGTACGCCTGAGCCCAGGCCGTCGACGGGAAAGCGTCTGGACGAGGGCCTCGAAGAGACCTTTCCGGCAAGCGACCCCGTCTCGATCGACACCGGTAAGACGCCGAAGCCGTAACAATGCGGCGGTGTTGCACGCCAATCGCGGTGTGTTGTACGCAGAGCCCCGGCTGGCGGGGCCGACGGGCGAAAATAAATCGCCATCCCGGTGCGGGTTTGCCGCCCGGCGAGGGCGAATTCATGGCAAAATGCCGCGCCTGACTCTCTCAGGCTGGGACTGTAGGAAATAAATGGCGGCAGGTACGGTAAAAAAAGTTCGACGCTACGCGCTGGAAACCATCGACGTGATGGGGCAGAGCGGGTTGGGCGTCGTCGAGCGCCCGGATGGGCGTTTCGTCATGTATCCGGAGTACTGGACGCAGACGCAGGCGCTCAGCCAGAAAATGCGGACGTTGTATCGCAAGAACTGCCAGCTCGAATACCAATTGGCGAAGCTCACGCGCGAACTCGATCGTTTGCGCAGCGTGGTCGACACGCCGCGCCCGGCCGGTGGCAACCCGCAGCCCTCGCTGCCGGGCACCGACGTGCCGCAGCCTGAACCGAAGATCGAACGCAAGCCCGCCGCCGAACTCCCGCCCCGACGACGCAAACGCGCCGCCTGAGTGCGCGACGCGCCGTCGCCGCTTCACGGCCAGCGTCGTTCAGTCTCTCCGAATTACCCTGCAACGCCACCGAACTCTCCCCTAAAACACCGATTTCTGCCTGTCCGGCTGACCATCATGGCGCTCACCGCATCGCAACTCGACGCTTTCCGTGAAGACGGTTATCTGATCCTGCCGCGTTATGTGTCGCAGGCCGATTGCGAGGCGATTCTGGCCGACGCGCGAGCGCAGTTGGCCGCCGCGACCCTGCCGCTGGAATTCGAGGCGGATGTGGGCTACGCCGGCGCGCCGACATCGCGTGACGCCGAAGGCGGGCAAACCGTGCGGCGTCTGCTCAAGGCCTATGACCGTGGCGACGCGTTGCGTGGCTGGGCGACCCGGCCCGACCTGATCGAATCGCTGGCGCAGATCTTCGGCGAAGACGTGGTGCTCACGCTCGCGCATCACAACTGCGTGATGACGAAGCATCCGCACTTCGGCACGGCGACGGGGTGGCATCGCGATATCCGCTACTGGTCGTTCCCGCAGAATTCGCTGATCTCGGTGTGGCTGGCGCTCGGTCCGGAGACGCTGGCCAACGGCGCACTGCGCTTCATCCCGGGCTCGCACCGCGAGCAACTCGGCGAACACCAGCTCGACGCACTGGACTTTCTGCGTCCTGATGAACCCGACAATCAACCCCTCGTCTCGCGCGGGCGTCAGGTCGAACTGGCGCAGGGCGACGTCGTGCTGTTCCACAGCGGGTTGTTCCATGCCGCCGGGCGCAACGAGGGCGATACCACGAAGTTCTCGGTGGTGTTTGCGTATCGCGGCGAGAGCAATCCGCCGACGCCGGGTTCGCGTTCGGCCTCTGCGGGTGAAGTCGCACTCGGGCACTGACTCGGGCGCTGACATCATCCGCCTGACCCGGTCTCGCCCAAACCCCCGGGCGAGATCACGGTTTTGGGCTGTTTCCTAAACCGGACAGAACCTTTTCCCGCGTAGACTCGTCGACCATCCTAATGGCGTCGCCTGTCGGCTCGCGCTCGCGCGTCTGCCGTATCGCCGGGCATACCGGTGACCCTGTTTTGCACCCGTAACCTGCCTGACGCCATCCCATGACAACTGTCGTGGCGTGCTGTCGAGCAACGCGAAAGTCGCAGCACGTGCACGTCCAGACCCGGAGGAGACACGTGTCCCATCTGCCCATCTCGCCCTCGGCGGCGCCATCTACGGCGACCGCCTCCGTTGTTTCCAGTACGGCTCCCGCGTCGTCCGCTTCCACCAGTTCCACCGCTTCCACCCACGCCACCCACGCCGATCATTCGGACCCGTCCGTGCGCGGCACGTGGGGCTCGCGCATGGGCTTTGTGCTCGCGGCCGCCGGCTCTGCGGTAGGGCTCGGTGCGGTGTGGAAGTTTCCGTACGTCGTGGGGCAGCACGGGGGCGGGGCGTTTCTGGTGGTGTATCTGGGATGCGTGCTGACGCTGGGTGTCGCCTTGCTGCTCGCCGAAATGACCATCGGACGGCTGACCGGCAAATCCGCCACCACGGCAATGCGTGAACTAGGCGGTCGTGGCTGGTCATGGGTGGGGCGCATTGCCACGTTCAATGCGTTTGCCATTCTGTCGTTCTACGTGGTGGTCGGCGGCTGGACGGTCGCGTATCTGCTGCGTGCGCTCAAAGGCTCGGTACTCGCCCCTGACACGTTGAGACTGGAAGCCGAATTCGGGGCGTTCATTGCCGACCCATGGGCGTCGCTCGCCAACATGGCGGTGTTTCTCGGGCTGGCGGCACTGATCGTCGCGGCCGGCGTGCAGAAGGGCATCGAGCGCGCGGGCAAATGGCTCATGCCCGCGCTGTTTCTGTTGATGCTCGCCGTGATCGCGCGGGCGCTGACGCTACCCGGTGCGATGGAAGGCGTGGCGTGGTTCCTCAAGCCCGACTTCTCGATGATCAGCGGCAAGACGCTGCTCGAAGCGTTGGGGCTGGCGTTTTTCTCGTTGTCGCTCGGGGCGGGAATGATTGTGGTCTACGGCTCGTATCTGCCCAAGGATGCCAAGCTGGCAGGCTCGGCAGTCTGGGTGGCGACACTCGCGACGCTAGCGTGCATTCTGGCGGGACTGATGATTTTGCCGGCGGTGTTTGCGTTTGGCGTTGCGGCCAACGCGGGCCCGGGGCTGACGTTCATCACGATGCCTGCGATCTTCGCCCAGATGCCGTTCGGCTATCTGGTGGCGATTGCCTTTTTTCTGCTGCTGCTATTTGCCGCGCTGACCTCGGCGGTGTCGTTGTTCGAGCCGGTCACGGCGTTTCTGATCGACGAGTATCAGTGGCGGCGCGGCCCGGCGGTGTTGGCCGTGCTGGCGGCCACGTTCTCGCTGGGCGCACCCGCGGCGCTCTCGTTCGGTGTGTGGTCCGACGTGTTGCTGTTCGGCCGGACGATTTTCGATCTGATGGATTTTGTGACGATCAATCTGCTGATGCCCGCCGGTGGCCTGTGCGTCGCGTTTCTGGTCGGCGCACGCATCTGGCCGCAGGCGCGCACGGTGCTCATCGGCACGCGTGCGCAATGGTTCCTGCCGGTATGGCGCCTGATTCTGCTGGTGCTCACGCCGCTCGCCATTCTCGGTATCTGGTACCAGAGCGTTTAGGCGGCGTTCAGGCGGACGCGCTCACACGAGTCGCGTCAAGCGACGCGACTCACGCAACAGCCTCGGGCCAATATCAGCCAGCCACAGGCGTGCGCATCGTGACCCACTCCTCGGCGGCGGTCGGATGCACGGCGAGGGTGCGGTCGAAGTCTGCTTTCGTCGCCCCCATCGACAGCGCAACGCCGAGCAGTTGCACCTGCTCGCCGGCATGGTCGCCCACCATGTGCGCGCCGACGATCCGGTCGGTCGAGCCATCCACCAGCAACTTCATCAGGATCTTTTCCTGCCGCCCCGAGAGCGTGGCTTTCAGCGGGCGGAAGACGGCCTTGTACACCTTGAGTTGCGGATACTGTGCCCGGGCCTCACTCTCGATGAGCCCGACCACCCCGATTTCGGGCGTGCTGAACACGGCCGTCGGAATGAGCTTGTGATCGACGCGCGTCGTGCGCTCGCCAAAGACCGTATCGGCGAATGCCTGACCTTCACGAATAGCCATCGGCGTGAGATTGACGCGATCGGTGACATCCCCGACCGCGAAGATCGACGGCACGTTGGTGCGTGAAAACTCGTCGACGATCACCGCGCCCTTTTCGTTGAGCGCCACACCACTCGCCGCCAACCCCAGTCCCTGCGTGTACGGCACGCGCCCGGCCGCGCTGAGCAGCACGTCGGCCTCGTGCGTGCTGCCGTCAGAAAGCGAAATGCGCAAGCCGTCCTGCGTCTTGTCCACACGTTCCACGGTACGGTCCAGCACGATGTCGATGCCACGTTCGCGGTAGGCCGCTTCAAGCGACGTCCGCACGTCTTCATCGAAACCACGCAACAGGTGAGGGCCGCGATGGATGAGCGTGACCTTCGCGCCGAGTCCGGCAAAGACGCCGGCAAATTCGACCGCGATATACCCGCCGCCGATCACCGTGATGCGCTCAGGCAACTTGTCCAGATGAAACACCTCGTTGGACGAAATGGCATGCTCGCGTCCGACAAAGTGCGGTTGTTCGGCAGGCCGTCCGCCCGTGGCGATCAGGATGTGTTTTGCGGTGATGCGCTCGCCGGTCGCGGGCAGCACCACGGTGTTCGGGCCTTCGACCACGGCACGCGCCTCGATCAGTTCGGCTCCCGCACGTTCCAGATTGGTGCGATAGATATTCTCGAGCCGCGCAATCTCGCTGTCCTTGCGGGCAATGAGCGTCGTCCAGTCGAATGTGGGCGTGCCGACATTCCAGCCAAAGCCGGCAGCGTCTTCGAATTCATCCGCAAAGCGGCTCGCGTAGACGAGCAGCTTTTTCGGCACGCAGCCGCGAATCACGCACGTCCCGCCAACCCGAAACTCTTCGGCCACTTTCACGCGCGCACCATATTGCGCCGCGACGCGCGCCGCACGCACACCGCCGGAACCGGCACCGATCACGAACAAATCCACATCGAACTGGGGCATTGCTGACTCCTTGTTGTCATGCGACGGCATGGGCACAACTGCGGGCACCCCTGCGAGCACATCCGCAAACACGGCCGATAGCGGCTGCGCTGGTGTCCATCGCGTCTGGCGATGAGCGATTGTGCCAGAGACCCGATACCCACGTCGGCAGCCGGGCCGCACTTTCGGAGTCGTCCGATACCGCGATCAGAGACCACCGGAAACGGCCATATGGCGCGTCATCCGTCAATTCGGGTTTTCGCACGGTCGTGCACTTTTATTGATTTGCATCAATGCGCCAGACGAAACGCAAGACGACAATCGAAAGCGTCGAAAGTCGATGAATGCTTCACGGTTGAAGCAGGGTGCCCGCCCACAAGGCGGCGCCAAATGTTTCAACGATGAAGCAATCGCGGCTGCCGGACGTTTCTGAAATGAAACACTTCTGAGGAAACGCGCCGGCATCACGCGACTGGTGGAAATAGAAGTGCATAAGAATCAATACGTTGTCCTCGATGGCCCGGAAGTTGCGTCATGTCTTGCAAGACAGGCGGACCTGACCGCCGGCACAAGAGGAAGTCATGACGAAGTCGCTCTCTCGCCCCTTGGGCGCCGCTGCGGCGCTGGCGTTGATGTTGTTCGTGGGGATGCCGGCATCGGCACATGCCGCCACCCCCTCCGGTACGACGGATCATTCGGTCGTATCCGCGGGCAACACAGCCAGCGCGAACGCCGGTACCCGGCCGACGCGGGCCACACGATCGAAGCGTGTGGCCCGCAGTTCGGCTCGTGCACCGACGCACTCGCCGCCGGGCGCACCGCCTCCCGCACTGGTCGATGCCGTACCGCCGCCATGGAACGACGTGTTCGGCGCAGCGGGCGCGTGGGCTGCCGAGCCGATCATCGTGGGTGGGAAGACGCTGGGCGGCAACCTTGCCAACGCCGGGGTGACGCAACACGTCGACACGGTCATCACCGGACCGCGCGCCGGGCTGACGGGCCTGTATCAGACCGTCTGGCATCGCGCGTTATCGGGGCCGGCACAGAACCCGCAGCAAATGTTCGTCGCCTCGCCCGAGTACTTCGGACTGCATTTCTAATTCTCCCGACTCTCCCGACACGTTCGGCAGGTCGAGACGGTGCGCTTGCCCGCACCAGCGCTCGCGCTTGCCGAATTCACCGAAGCATTGACCGGGCTATCCGGTGCCCGATGCCTACGGTACCCTCGGCCCCCCGATGCCAGCCAAGGTCCTGCTTTGCAAGGTCCGCGCCACTCGTGTGTTTCGAGCGCATCGGCCTTTGCTTTTCCCTTTGTCTCTCACTTGCCTCGCCAAGATCAATGCGGTTAGGATTAACCCGCAGTTCACGCGTGGCAGTTTCTCAAGACATGCCGACTGCCGGCATGCCATTCCGTTCTGGAGCCCCCTTATGAGCACGCCTGAAGTTTCTGTGCAAAGCCCTCCCCAGCAGAAGAAAGCGGTTCCCATAGGACTGATCGCCGGTATCGTCGTCCTGATTGCCGTGCTCCTGATCCCCATGCCCGATGACCTGCCGGTCGCCGGCCACCGCATGCTCGCGATTCTCGCGTTCGCCGTGGTGGTGTGGATTACCGAAGCCGTCTCCTACGAAGCCAGCGCCATCATCATCACGTCGCTGATGGCCTTCCTCGTCGGCACCGCGCCTACGATTCAAGATCCGAGCGTCGAATACGGCACGTCGCGTGCCATCAGCATGGCGCTCGCAGGCTTCTCCAATTCGGCACTGGCGCTTGTGGCCGGGGCGTTGTTCATCGCTGCCGCGATGACGCTCACCGGGCTCGACCGCCGCATCGCCCTCGTCACACTTTCCAAAATCGGCACGAGTACGCGCCGCGTGATGATCGGTGCCATCGCCGTGACCATCCTGCTCTCGCTCGTCGTGCCGAGCGCAACCGCGCGCAGCGCCTGTGTGGTTCCGATCATGATGGGCGTGATCGCCGCCTTCGGCGTGGACAAGCGCTCGAATATCGCCGCCGGCATCATGATCATCGTGGCGCAGGCCACCAGTATCTGGAACGTCGGTATCCAGACGGCCGCGGCGCAGAACCTGCTTACCGTGGGCTTCATGGACAAGATGCTCGGCGACCGCATCACGTGGGCCGAATGGCTGGTCGCGGGGGCACCGTGGGCCATCATCATGTCGGTCGTGCTCGTCGTGCTCGTGCTCAAGCTGATGCCGCCCGAAGCCGATGCCATCGCCGGTGGCAAGGAAGCCGTGGAAGCGCAACTGCGTGACATGGGCCCGATGACGAGCCCGCAAAAGCGCCTGCTTGCCGTGTCGATCGGTCTGCTGCTGTTCTGGGCGACGGAAGGCAAGTTGCACCGCTTCGATACTACGTCGGTCACCTACGTGGGCCTGGTCGTGCTGATGCTGCCGCGCTTCGGTGTGATGACGTGGAAGGAAGTGCAGTCGCGTATTCCTTGGGGCACGGTCATCGTGTTCGGTGTCGGTATCAGTCTCGGTACCGCGCTCCTGACCACGCAAGCCGGTCAATGGCTGGGCAACCATGTGGTGGCGGCAACGGGTCTCGACTCGCTCTCGACGCTGGGTGTTTTCGCGGTGCTCGCCGCCTTCCTGATCCTGATTCACCTCGGTTTCGCGAGCGCGACGGCGCTGACCTCGGCCATGTTGCCGATTCTGATCGCCGTGCTGCAAACGCTGCCGGGCGACTTCAATCGGCTGGGTCTGACGATGCTGCTCGGTTTTACCGTGAGCTTCGGTTTCATCCTGCCGATCAACGCACCGCAAAACATGGTGTGTCTGGGCACCGACACCTTCACGGCGAAGCAGTTCGCCAAGGTGGGGATCATCGTCACCATCGTCGGTTATGCGCTGCTCATGCTGTTTGCCGCGACCTACTGGCGCTGGCTGGGCTGGTTGTAAAGCGAATCATTGCAAGAGGTCATAAGGAGTCAACATGCGAATTCCAGTCCAAGACGCCATCGACTTCGGCAAGCAACTGCTTCTCGCGCAGGGTGTGCCGGACGATATCGCGTACGACGTTGCGCAACATCTGGTCGAATCCGACCGTGTGGGTTATGCGAGCCACGGGCTCTCGATTCTGCCGACCTATCGCAAGGTGCTCGAAGACGGTCAGGTCAATCCGACCGGCCGTCCGAGCGTCATGACCGACCACGGCAATCTGCTGCTGTATGAAGGCAATCGCGGCTTCGGTCAGCACGTGGGCAAGTTCGTGGTCGAACATGCGATTGCCCGCGCGTTCGACAAGGGCGTGTGCATTCTGACGCTGCGCAACAGTCACCATCTGGGCCGCATGGGTCAGTACGGCGAGATGGTGGCGTTGCAGGGCCTCGTGTTCATGGCGTTCACCAACGTGACGAACCGGCAGCCGATGGTGGCGCCGTTCGGCGGCAGTGAGCCGCGCCTGACCACCAACCCGTTGTGCTTCGCCGGGCCGCTGCCGAACAACCGGCCGCCGCTTGTGGTGGACATGGCCACCAGTGCCATCGCCATCAACAAGGCGCGCGTGCTGGCCGCCGAAGGCAAGCAGGCGCCGCCGGGCTCGCTGATCGACGGCAACGGCAACCCGAGCACGGATCCGAATGCGCTCTTCACCGAACCGTTCGGCGCGCTGTTGCCGTTCGGTGGACACAAGGGTTACGCGCTCGGTATCGTGACGGAGTTGCTCGCGGGCGTGCTCTCGGGCGGCGGTACGATTCAGCCGGAACACCCGCGTGCAGGCGTGGCCACGAACAACATGTTTGCCATCGTGCTCAACCCGCAGGTCGACTTCGCTGCCACGTGGCGCTCGCATGAGGTCGAGGCGTTCATCGACTATCTGACGTCGTGCCCGCCGCAACCCGGCTTCGATCGGGTGCAGTATCCGGGTGAGTACGAGGCGGAGAATCGCCAGAAGCACCACGATCACATCGACCTGACGCCGCCGATCTGGGAGTCGTTGATGAAGATGGCCGCCGAACTGAACGTGGTACCGCCGCGCACGTTGTAAGCGCCGATGCGCGACCGGGCCGCGCATGTTCTGGCGTGATCGGTGTTGAATACGTAACAAACGAAAAAGGCGATGTGCCCGGCATCGCAGGGAGAAGTGAAACGCATGGCATTACTCAAGGTGGATGTCGTCAGTACCGAGCGTGAGATCTATTCAGGCGAAGCGCGGTTTGTGGCGGTGCCCGGCAAGATGGGCGAGCTGGGCGTATTGCCGGGGCATACGCCGCTGCTCACGCCGGTGCGTCCCGGCACCGTGCGTATCGAAGCCGAGGACGGGGTGGACACGTATCTCTACATCGCGGGCGGTTTCGTCGAGATTCAGCCCGATCGCGTGACAATTCTCGCCGACACGGCAATGCGTGCCGAGAGTCTCGATGAGGCCCGTGCCGAACGTGCCCGCGAGGAAGCCCGCGCGCTGATCGAAACGCAATCGGGTGACATCGATTACGCGAAGGCCCGGGCCGAGTTGGCCGAAGCCGTCGCACAGCTCGATGCGATCAAACGCATGCGCAAACAGAAGCAATCGAAGTAAGCCCCGCCCAGCGGCTGGCCGATCGGCTAGCCGCCTCGACGCTATCGCGTCCCTCGTGCACCTTGCACGCGCCGCGATAGCCGTCACCCCAACAAACCGCCACCGGCATTTGCCCGTGGCGGTTTTCTTTTGGGTGCAACCGCCTGAGGTAAACCCCGAGGCGATTCCGGTTGCGCCATCTTTTTGAAATAACTATATTGCTTTCAGATAACAGTTATTGCAGTGAGATAACTGTTTAGCGAGAAATGCGATGTTCGCATGACCGCCATCTCAATGCACACGTTCGTGCCCTTGGAGTTCAAATGAGCGAGACAGCAAAGCAGCCGGAGCAGGAAGTTCTTTTCACGCAGGTCGGCAAGGTCGCCGTGATTACGTTGAATCGTCCGCAGGCGCTCAACGCCTGGACCATCGCCATGCGCGAGCTGATCATCGCGGCGCTCGAGCGTTTCAATGCCGACGAGAACGTGGCGGCCGTGATCATGACGGGGGCAGGGCGCGCCTTCTCCGCCGGTCAGGATCTGGGCGAAGCCAAGCATTTCGACGGCGATACGGCCATCGAGTGGATCAAGGGCTGGGAGCATTACTACGACGTGATCCGCAGCCTGAAAAAGCCGCTGGTCATGGCCCTGAACGGCACGGCTGCCGGTTCGGCGTTTCAGGTGTCGCTGCTCGGCGACATCCGCGTGGGGCATCCGGGCGTGCGCATGGGGCAGCCGGAAATCAATGCGGGTATCGCCAGCACGACCGGCCCGTGGATCATGAATCACATGCTCGGCCTGTCGCGCACCATCGAACTCACGCTCACCGGCCGCCTGATGGACGCCGACGAGAGTCATCGACTGGGGCTGATTCATCACCTCGTGCCGGAAGACAAGGTGTTCGAGAAGGCGCTGGAAATTGCGGCCGAACTGGCCGAAAAGCCGCCGGTGGCCATGCGTCTCGACAAGCAGCGTTTCCGCGAAATGACCGAAGGCACCTTCCAGGACGCCATCGAAGCCGGCATGCGCATTCAGCGCGAGTCGTACGAGTCGGGTGAGCCGGCACGCATGATGGCCGCGTTCTTCGAGAAGCGTGCCGCCAAGGCACAAGCCGCCAAAGTCTGACCGGACGGTTGTCATCACAAGCCCCGCCGCGCAACGCACACCGTCATCGGGTCGAGCGCGAAGCGGGGCAGGACAAGCGACATCGGCCACAAAGCCAAAAAGCCACATACGCCACACACGGCATGCGCGCTGCGCCTGCCCCCACGTTAGCGGAGTTACTCATGTCTTTCTCGCACGACCCGCAAAACCCCTCGCGCCGCCGCCTGCTGCAAGCCGCCGGGACCGTTGCCCTCGCCAGCGCCTTGCCGCTCGTCGCCTCGCGCGGTGCGCAGGCCCAAGCGCGCCAGTTGATCGTCTCCGACCCGGGTGGTCCGTACACCACGGCGTATCGCCGTGCGTTCTACGACCCGTTCGAGAAGGCAACCGGCATCAAGGTGGTGAGCGTCGCGCGCGATTCGCAGCCGGTGGCGCAGTTCGCGGCGATGGTGCAGACGAAGAACTTCGTGTGGGACGTGACCACGCTGACGCTCTCGGCCGACATTCCGTATCTCGAATCGAAGGGCTTTCTCGAGCCCATCGGCATGAAGGCGGCCGACTTCCCCGGCATCATGCCCGAGGCGGTTACGCCCGACTGGCTGGGCGTGGATGTGTACTCGACCGTGCTGGCCTACCGCACCGACAAGTTCACCAAGGAAACCCCGCAAACGTGGGCCGACTTCTGGGACGTGAAGCGTTTTCCGGGCCGCCGCTCGCTGCGCCGCAGCCCGCTCGACACCATCGAACAGGCACTCATGGCCGATGGCGTACCCATCGACAAGCTGTATCCGCTCGACCTCGACCGGGCGTTCAAATCGCTCGACCGCATCAAGCCGCACATCAATCTGTGGTGGACGTCGGGCGCGCAAGCCATGCAGGCGATTCAGAGCGGCGACGTGGACATGATGTCGACGTGGAACGGCCGCGCACAGGCCGCCATCGACAACAAGGCGCCGGTGAAGATCGTCTGGAATCAGGGGCTGTACTCCATTGAAGGGTGGGGCATTCCGAAGGGCACGCCGCGCGCCGAATTTGCACGCCAGTTCGTGCGCTTCTGTGGGGATGCGAGCCGTCAGGCACTCATCACGCAAGACCTCGCTTACGGCCCGACCAACCTCAAGGCCTTCGACGCCATTCCGAAAGATCGTGCGCCGCTGTTGCCGACTGCACCGGACAACCTCAAGGGCATGCGTCTGCCGAGCCCGCAGTGGTGGGCGGAAAACCGCACCCGCGCGACCGAACGTTTCAACGCATGGTTGCTGTCGTAAGTCGTCAGTCGTAAGCCGTCTGTCGGATGGAGGGTGGCGCAGGCCATTCTCCGTCGCTGTCTGCCGTTAGCTGCACCTTGCAGGATGAGAGTCGAACATGAGTACCAAACTGGAAACTGTCGGTCTTGCCAAGACGTATCGCGAGACGCCCGCGCTGCTGCCCACCGACCTGCGGGTCGCGGCAGGAGAATTTCTCACGCTGCTCGGGCCGTCCGGCTCCGGCAAGACCACGCTGTTGCAGATGATTTCGGGGCTGGTCGAGCCGACGTCGGGGCAGTTGCTGATCGACGGACGCGACGCCACACGTGACGCCCCCGGCAAACGCGGCATCGGCATGGTCTTCCAGAGCTACGCGCTGTTTCCGCACATGAGCGTGTGGGAGAACGTGGCCTACGGCCTGCGCATGCGCAAGCTGCCGAAGGCCGAGCTGGGCCCGGCAGTGGACGCCGCGCTGGCCATGGTCAAGATGCAGGCGTTTGCGCAGCGGCTGCCGTCGGAACTCTCGGGCGGGCAGCAGCAGCGCATTGCCCTTGCGCGCTGCTTTGCCTTCCGTCCGTCGATCATCCTGCTCGACGAACCGCTGGGGGCGCTCGACAAGAAGTTGCGCGAGCACATGCAGTTGGAGATTCGCCGCTTGCATCAGGAGTTGGGCGCGACGTTCATCTACGTGACGCACGATCAAGACGAAGCGCTCACGCTGTCTGATCGTATTTGCCTGATGAATCAGGCGCGTATCGAACAGATCGGCACGCCAACGCAACTGTATGACCGGCCCGCGACGCGCTTTGCGGCCGATTTTCTCGGACATTCGAATCTGCTCGATGGCGTGGTGGAGCGTCTGCCCGATGGCCGCGTGGCGCTGCGCATGGGCAACACGCTCGTGCCGATCGGCCCGAGTCCGGATTTGCCCGCGGCGGGCGAGGCCAGCTTGCTGGTGCGCCCGGAAGCGGCGCGTCTCACGCCGCCGGGCGACGGTGCACTGGCGGGCACGATTCGCGAAGTGGTGTTCCTCGGTGCCGATACGCGCGCCATCGTCACGCTGGGACACGAGGGTGACGGTGTCGAAGCCGCCGACTTCACTGTGCGCTGTCCGCGTGAGCTGTCGCCGCGCGTGGGCGAACGGGTTGGCCTTTCGTGGGACGACAGCCGTGCCACGTTGCTCACGCGCTGATCGCGCCAACGCCGCTCGCGAATCATGCTGACCGCTCTCACTGCGCCGATGCGCTATTCGATATCCCGTCAGGCTTGCGCCTAAGGAGTTTTTTGCCATGTGGCTTGTTCAACGCCTGCCCCAGGCGGGGCCCCGCTTTGCCTGGCCGCGGCGCTTGCAAGGCTGGTTGCCGGCCTTGCCCGCGCTGTTGTTCCTCGCGGTGTTCTTCATCGTGCCGGTCGTCGAGATTCTGCAAGGCGGTCTGTACGACGCCGACGGTGTGCTCTCGATTGCCCAGTTTGCGCGCATGACGCATTCGGCGGTCTATGTGAAGGTGCTTGGCTCGACCTTCTGGATCGCATTTCTCACGGCAGCGTTGTCGGTGGTGCTCGGCTATCCGGTGGCGTATCTGCTCGCGCGCCTGTCTAGCCGTTCCCGCGAACGGTGGCTGTTGTGGATCGTGCTGCCGTTCTGGACGAGCTATCTCGTCAAGACCTATGCGTGGATGTTGCTGCTCTCCAAGACCGGGCTGCTCACCATCGTCGCGACGCATCTGGGCCTGATCGGCGACGCCAGCACGCTGGCACCGTCGCTCACCGGTGTGCTGATCGGCATGGTGCACGCGATGCTGCCGCTCGCCGTCATGACGATGCTGCCGATCATGCGTGGCATCAACATGCAATTGGTGCAGGCCGCGGAGACGCTCGGGGCTGACCGCGCGACGGGCTTCTTCACGGTGTTTTTGCCGTTATCGGGGCCGGGGGCAGCGGCCGCCGGGTTGCTGGTGTTCATCTCGAGTCTCGGCTTCTTCATCGTGCCGGCGCTGCTCGGTTCGCCGCGCGAATCGATGGTGGCGCAGTTGGTCATCTCATCGGTGCTGGAGCTGTTCGATCTGCGCTTTGCCGGTGCGTTGTCGACGGTGCTGTTGCTGTGTTCGATCGTCGTGTTCTACGTGTACGACCGCGTGGTCGGCCTGTCGTCGCTGGCCGGCGAGGCGCCGCAGCGCGCCGGCGGGCAGGGCGGCCGGTTGCTGCCGGTGCTGCTGGCCGTCGGGCGTCTGGCGGGCAAGCTCACACCCGGCGCCGGGCGCGCGGGCGGACAGGGTAGCGGCATTGGCCTGAAAGCCTATGCGTGGGTGATCGTGCTGGCACTCGTGTTGCCCATTGCGTTCGTGGTGCCGCTCGCGTTCACCAAGCAGTCGTTCGTGGCATTCCCGCCAGAGCTGTTCACGCTGAAGTGGTTCGTCGCGTTTCTGGAATCGAGTGTCTGGCAATCGGCACTCCTGCGCTCGCTGGGCGTGGGCTTCGCTACGGCGGCGCTGGCGTTGGTGCTCGGCTTCGGCGCGAGTCTTGCGCTGGTGCGTCTGCCGAGCCGCTGGCGCAAGCCGCTGTTTGCCGTGTTCATCGCGCCGCTGATCGTGCCGCGCATCGTGGTGGCCGTCGGCCTGCTGTATTTGTTTGCGCGTTGGGAGCTGGCGGGTACGAACGCAGGGCTCGTGATCGGGCACACCGTGCTGGCCATCCCTTATGTGGTGGTCACGCTTTCGGCCAGCTTCAAACGCTTCGACTGGCGACTGGACGATGCCGCCAAGATGCTCGGCGCGTCGGCCTTCACCCGGGTTCGCACGGTGTTGCTGCCGTTGCTGGCTGCGAGCCTTGGCTCGGCGTTCCTGTTCGCGTTCATCGTCTCGTTCGACGATCTGACGATCGCGATCTTCGTGTCCGGCGGGATCAACACCACGCTGCCCAAGCAGATGTGGGACGACATTCAACTGGCTGTCACGCCGACGCTCGCTGCCGTGGCCACCTCGCTGGTGTTCCTGATGGCGTTCTGCGTCTGGCTGTCTTCGATGTTCAAACGTAAGAGCTACTGATTTCTGCGGATTTTCGTATGTCCATGTCCAATGCTGCCCGAGTGGTTCCGATGAATGTGCCGTCACACCCGTACACCCGATATTTCCCCCAGCGCGCCGAGGGCGATCAACTGGATGTCGTGCCGCTGTTGATGGCTGGCCTTGCCAGCGGGCGCGGGGCGTCGCCGGTCGCGCATCCGGTCGTCGTCTATGAAGGCGAAGCCATCAGCCGCGCGCAGATGGCGCAACGCGTGGCGGCCATGCAGGCTTGGTTTGCCGCGCAGGGTCTCGTGCCCGGTGACCGCGTTGCCGTCATGCTCGGCAATAGCGCCACGCAGGTCGCGTTGATCTACGCGTTGATGCTTTCCGGGCTCGTCTGGGTGCCGGTCAATACGCGTCTCAAGGGCGACGGCCTTGAATACCTGCTGGGGCACGCCAAGCCGAAGTTGCTGATCGCCGAGCCGGCGTTCGGTGAAGTGCTCGATGCCGGGCTGGCGCTCGCCGCACAGCAACCCGGGCACCACGGGCCGAGCGTCGTCCGGTGGTGGTTGAGCGATGTGCAGACCCAAGCCGCGGCATTCGACGGCGCGCCGTTGCGGGCCGCGCCCGTCACGCCGGCGTCGGTGCTGTGCATCATCTATACGTCGGGGACGACAGGCGCGCCGAAGGGCGTGCTCTTCACGCACCGCATGATGCGCATCGCCAGCGAGGCCGCCATGCAGGTGGCCGATGCGGGCAACGGCGACCGGTTGTTTCTGTGGGAGCCGCTGTGCCATATCGGCGGCGCGCAGATGTTGCTGCTGCCGTTTCTGGCCGACGTGGAAATGCATGTCGTGGAACGCTTTTCGGCGAGCCGCTTCTGGCAGCAGTGCGAAGCGGCGCAGGCCACGCATCTGCACTATCTCGGCGGCATTCTCGACATCCTGATGCAACTGCCCAGCGAGGCCCAGCCGGCGAATAACAGTCTGCGCGTGGCGTGGGGCGCGGGTGTGGCGGCCAGCGCATGGCAGGCGACGCGCGAGCGGTTGCAGTGTGCGTTGCGCGAGTGCTATGGCATGACGGAATGCTCCAGCTTTGCCACGCTCAACGACAGCGATACGCCGGGTTCCATCGGTCATGCGCTGCCGTGGCTCACATTGGAATTGCTCGATGACGAAGGGCGTCCGGTGCCCGATGGCGAACTGGGGGAGATCGTGTTGTCGAGCGATGTCGACGGGGTGTTCCTGCCGGGCTATCTGGATAACCCCGAAGCCAGTGCCAAGGCGTTGCGCGACGGCAAGCTCTACACGGGCGACAGCGCGCGCCGCAGCGCGGACGGCAGTCTGGTGTTCGTCGGACGCCGCACCGACAGCATGCGGGTACGCGGAGAGAACGTGTCGGCGTGGGAGATCGAGCGCGTGTTTGCCCGGCATCCGGCGGTGGCGGCCTGCGCGGCGATCGGTGTCGCGAGCGCGATCGGCGAGCAGGATGTGCTGCTCTACGTGCAGTTTCGCGAAGGTCAGGCGATCGACTGGACGACGCTCGCCGCATGGGCAGGCGACAAGCTCGCCAGCTATCAGCGCCCGCGCTACTATCGCGAAACCGCGCGATTCGAGACCACACCCTCCGAACGCATTCGCAAGCATCTGCTGTCGCGCGACACGGCACCGGCATGGGATCACGCTGCGGTGAAATGAGTGTGCAGGGGAGGGTTTGTGAGCGCTGGTACGGGGATTTTAGAGTTATCGATATAAAATAGACTCTTATTTTTATGAGATAATTCAGGCCTGATTGCCTTATTCCATCACGATTGTGGCCACCAATAAAACTCCCCGTACCCGTGCCAAAACGGCGGCCGCCGACGATATGCCGGCGGCGGCTTCGAGCGAATCGACGTTGTACGTGCAGTCTGTCGAAAAGGCGATGAAAGTGCTGACCGCCTTCGATGGTTCGAAGCGTCATCTCTCGCTGTCAGAGATCGCCGCGGCCACCGGTTTCGACATCAGCGCGGCGCAGCGCTTCACCTTCACGCTCTCGGCGTTGGGCTATCTGCTCAAGGATCCGCAGAGCAAGAAGTACGAACTCTCGCCCAAGCTGCTCGACTTCACCTATCACTATCTGGTTTCCAACGAGCTGGTGAGCCGGGCCGCGCCGTACCTTCAGCAACTGGCCGCCGAGACCGAAGAGGCGACCAACCTGACCGTGCGACTCGATACCGATATCGTGTTCGTGCTGCGGATCGTGAGCCGCAGTGTGTTCAACGCGAACGTGATCGTCGGCTCGCGACTGCCTGCCTATTGCACGGCGCCCGGTCTGGCCATGCTGGCGACGCTCGAAGACGGCGAGATCGACGACATTCTTGCCCGTACCAATCTGGTGGAGTTCACGCCGGCAACGGTCTGGCAGCCGCGCAAGATCAAGGAGCGGCTCGCGCGCATTCGTAAGCAAGGCTATGCGCATACCGAAGACGAATACTTCATGGGCGACATTTCGACCTCGGCGGCGGTGGTCAATCTCGACGGCCGCGCGATCGGTGCCATCAATATCGCCGTGCCGCGCGTGCGCTGGAATGCCGGGCGCGACGAGCGCCGCTTCGCCGATCTCGTGATTCAGACGGCCGGTGCGTTGTCGGCACGTCGGCGTCAGGATTAGCACGCGTTCACGCGCCCGGAACTGGGTTGAATAGACCCCAAGGTGTCCTGTCAGGCAATGTAAGGCGCGCTGAGATCGGCTGGGCTTGCGCTTCAGCCGGTCGGCCGCCCGTCCGGTTGAAGTCTCAAAATGGCGTGCTAGAATCCCGCCGCATGGGGTTGGAGCAGGGCTGAATTCCAAGGATTCCGAGATACCGCGCAGAACACGCAGCCGCGCATTGACGGTGTGTTCAGGGAAGTGCGTGTCAAGCCACGGCCGGCTGGGCCAGGGCGACGGAAGACCTGTAGAGAAACCGATGGCCGAACCGGGGCGGCCAGACGGTGCGCCAAACGGGGTGCGCAAGCGACTGCGGTACTTACCAATCCGAATCTCAGGCGGTGCACAAGCGATTTGCCGCCTCCCCCGCGCCTTCAATCCGCGCGACTGATACGCGTAAGGGCTAGTTGCCCGGCGGGCAGCGCACACGGGGGAATGGAGCTATGGCTCTGGGGTTGTCGTTGCCTGCGTTGGACTTGCCAACGCTGCAATTCGTCACTTTCTTGCTGAGTATCGCGACGGGCATTCTGTTCATGCTCGATGCCTTGCGTCGCGACGAGGCCGAGTCTCCGCGCTGGTGGAGTCTGGCGTTCCTGCTCGCGACGTTCTCTCCCGTTCTCTATTTGCTGGCCGCGCGAAGCGGCCGATTGGCCGTGCTTTATCCGCTGGGGAATGCGGTTGCCACACTGGCGTTTGCCATGGTCTGGAGCGGGGCGCGACGCTTTTACGGACGCAGCGTGCAGTGGGTGGCCGTGTTCGGCGGTCCGGCGGTGTTGCTGTGGGGGACTTGGCTGTTTGCGCGTCCGCTCGACGCGTGGAGCGGCGGCGCCTTGTTCTTTTCCCTGCTCGCGATGTACAGCCTGATGGCGGCCAAGGAGTTCTGGCAGGCCTCGGGCATGCGGCTGCCGAGCAGCATCGTGCTTGCGGTGGTGGCGGTATTGCACGGCAGCTTTTACACCGCGCGGGCGGTGGCGCTGGTCTGGTTCGGGCCGGCCGATACCTGGTTTTTGACGTGGTTCGGGGCGCAGGTGGCGACGACCGAGATGCTCGTGCTGATCGTTGTGGCGAGTTTCCTGATGGTGTCGCTCGGCAAAGAGCGGTCGGAAATCGCCTTGCACCGGGCGGCGACGCGCGACGGGCTCACACAGGCGTTCAATCGCCCCGAATTCACCCGGCTCGCTCGTGAGCAAATGCGCCGCCACGGGACCGCGCGCGCGCCGGTGGCATTGTTGCTGCTGGATCTCGATCATTTCAAGCGCATCAACGACACTTACGGTCACCCGTTCGGGGACACCGTGTTGCTGCTGTTCGCGCGCACGGCGTCGCAGCAGCTCCGGGCGGACGACATCTTCGGGCGGTACGGCGGAGAGGAATTCGCCCTGTTTTTGCCGGGCGTGGGTGTGACGGAGGCGCTGACCATTGCCGAGCGGGTACGCGAGGCGTTCGAGCGGGCGGGACGCACGGTACAGGGTGAAGCGGTGGCGGCAACGGTGAGTATCGGGGTGGCCTGCGACGAGCGCTCGCGCGGCGAGTTGTCGTCACTCGTGCAGCGTGCCGATCGCGCGCTTTATCAGGCCAAAGCGGCGGGTCGAAACCGTTGCGTGCGATATACGCCAGAGACGTCAATAACGATGACGGAAGCGCGTACGCCCTTGCGCGCAGCGGGGTAGAAAAGCATTGCGGCGCCCCCGATAACCGCGTATAAGTGATGGATCGAACATCAAGTCTGACGTTTATCGAGCGTCGATCCTACGATCTTTGCGAGACACTACCGATCTCTGAATTTCTTGGTTGTCCGGCACCGATGCCCAGCCGCGCGCACTGCGATGGCAGCACGTCGGGAGAACTGGGAGTTCACATGAGCACCGGTACTGTAAAGTGGTTTAACGACAGCAAGGGTTTCGGATTCATCACGCCGGACGAGGGGGGAGAAGACCTCTTCGCGCACTTTTCGGAAATCAAATCCGATCAGGGCGACGGATTCCGATCCCTCAGCGAGAATCAAAAGGTGTCCTTCGACATCACCCGCGGTCCGAAGGGGTTGCTGGCTTCCAATATCAGACCCTCCTGATCTCATTTCCTTTCGTTGTGCTGGCCCGGGCGCGCACTCGACGCCGGGGAAAGTGCGGCGGTCGTCGAGGGCAATATGGCCTACGTCACTCCGTTTTATAAGGGTTTCCGTCTGGAAACGTTCGTGTTCCGCGCACAGGATCCCGATTCGACATCGCGAAAGCATGACCGGACTTTCGGCGTTTCCGTGAGGCTTACCCGTGCGATGATCGAGGATCTCGCATACTCCGGGGAATCCAAGACATTCCAACTGAGGAGCCTTCCGTTCGACTCGATTGGAGAAGCGCGGCGCGCCGGGAATAAATACGCTCAGGGGCTGGTAGATAATCTGGTTGAGAGTGGCGCCAAAGCCCTCTGACCTTGTGAGGTCGACATGCATGCGTCACCTAGCTGGTTTTTGTATGCGGACTACCTTCCTCCGGACCGAACCCGGTTTTTTTCCGTCGCCGCGATCACGTTTGTCATGAGATTGCGCTACCGTGCCTACCGTGGCGCCGCCTGCGACCTGATGCAGCGCTCGCGGATGGCGAGCTGGTTGCCGGTTCCCGCTAACGCGTGGGCCTTGAATGCCGTGAATATTCAGTAACGCTGCGCGATCCTGCGTGATCGATTGCGGCCAGTATCAAATCGCACGAGCACAACGAACCATCCGTGATCGTCGATCATTGTCATTGACCGACCGCTGAGGATTCAAGAATGCTGACCCTTTCGAAGCAAGCCATTGTGGCCGCCATTCAACGCATTTCCGATACCGGACAGACGCGTCCCTCCGAAGCTGTGATCAATGCGCTACTTGCGCGAGAGCTGATTTGCCGTGTTGGCGAACGGCTGGAACTCACCCAGTTTGGGCGGTCGTATTGCCGCTCGGAGCGCGCACCCGCCTGGCGTTAAGCGGATTCGCCCCGGGGTGTCGGGGCACACTTGCCCGGTCGACTGGCGGTGCAATACCAGCCAGTAATGTTGGGGCATCTGAATGACATTTAGCGGGCATACGTGCCCGCTAAACGCATTTCAAGTGCTCAGTTCAGGCGCTCAGTGCCACGCCGGGGTGTACATCGATCGGCAGTAGGATTTACCGTACGGCGTCACTTCCAGGCGTTTGCCAACCCGGCGAACCAGTTCGCGGGCGAGTAGCGCGTCGATGACCGCGTCAGGTGGTGTGTCGCTTCCCTTCGCAATTAATTGAAGTGCGGCCGCAATGGCTTGTTTGGTGAGCGAAAGCATGGTTTTTCTCCTGATGCCGCCGTTTTATCGAGTATGCGCGCTATGACGCCGCATTGCTCGAAATCTTTAACGCCGATAGCTAAACAAGCAACAGGGTTCGGCATCAGAATGTTTTGAAACGTCTTTATCGTGTGGCGCAATGCGCGCGGCATGCTTAACAGCGCTGGGAGATCAGGATGGATCGGAAAAACCAGGGGATCGAGGCGCTTCCTGAAGAGCAGCGCGAGCGGTTTCTCGCCGCGTGTCTCGCCAGTGGCATTAACGTGAAGCGCCTGATCGTGACGGTAGAAACCAGCTATTCGGGCGAAGGCGCGCTTGCGCAGGCTATTCACGATGTCTATGTGAGCGGCATGCGCCGAATCCGGCATTACCGCTCATCGGTCGGCGAGGCCACGTGGACCACCCAATTCGAGCAGGATGCCCGGGCCGGCGTGTTTAAGTAACGCGCAGCTTTCGCGGCAAAGCCCGCCTGCCAGACGCTGCACCTGCCCGACTGACTTCACCGGCATTGGATATCGCCGGGATTCTGGAGGTGATCATGGACGCATCGATCGAACCGTTGATCCTCGACCTGCTGGAGTGGATCGGGCCGGCGGGGAAGCCTTATGCCGAGATCATGGAGGCGTGGCGTACATCTTGCCCGCGCTTACCCGTCTGGGAAGAGGCCAACGCGCGAGGGTATCTCATCCGGATTCATACGCCCGGCGGCGTCGCCGAGATCGCGCTCAGTGCGGCGGGGTTGGCGTATATTGCTGCCGCGCATCGCGCACAAGCCGCCACTTCGTCGCCATAGTGGACTGCGGGCGGCATCCGAAGTGTTCGGAAGCGTTTGGGCGGCCTAAACGGTGATTTCCGTCGACTGGTAGGTGATGTTCTGCCAGCGGCTACCGGTCTTGATCCAGACCGACGCAAACCTCGCCTGATAATCAAACCACGTTGCCCCGTTATACCCGCTCGCGCACCAGCGGCCGACGACGATGATCGTCGCGCCGTATTGCGTCGAGCGAAGCTGATCGACTTGCGCGGTATCCCAATGCCGTGTGCCGGTGCGATAAGACGCCAGCACATCGGTTTTCGTCTCGATCACGCCGCCCGGTTGAATGATGACGTAATCGGGATGCAGCAGCGACTCGATGACGTCGAGCCCGGTCGCTAGGTCGAGATGCGCGCGTGCAAGCGTGTGTTCTGCTTCCTCTACAGCCAGTCGATCGCGGCGGGTATCAGTCATGGCGTGATGGGCAGCGCAAGCGCGGTAAGGTGTGGATTTGGCGATATGCGGCGATTCTAGCGTTGAATCCCATACACTTCGGTTTATCCCCGTATCCTGACCTCATTTCATTCCCCGGTATTCGCTATGCCATCGTCCGTGCGTAATTCGCTGCTCTGGATATTCGATGCTTTCGAGCGAGACGAGACGTTCATTCACAAGCGAATGTTCGGCAGCGACGCTGCTTATGTGGGAGGTTTGCTCTGTCTGATCGCCGCTGATCGCGATTCGCCGTGGGACGGCTTGCTGGTCTGTACTTCGCAGGCCCATCACGCTTCGTTGATGGCAGAGATTCCCGCGTTGCAACCTCATCCGGTGTTGGGCAAATGGCTTTACGTGCCGCAATCGGACCCGGCGTTCGAAGCCGTCGCACACACCATGACTGCGCTGGTACTCGCGGGCGATGCCCGCATCGGCGTCGAGCCCAAACCGCGCAAGCGCCGCGCGACCCGGAAGAAGACATAATCTCAGGCGTACCCGGACACGTTCCGGCACACGCGAGTCTTTTCTTTCAGGCGACGCATCCGCCATTCATTCCCACTCGTATGTCTGAGTGCTTCCAACTTGCGAAGCGCCATGAATCGGGTGAAAGAATGAAAACACGTCAAATGTCCGGATTTTCCGGTGTTGTGCTCGCGATTGCCGTGGTCATGGGCGGGCAGGCCGCCATGGTGTCTGTGGCGTCCGCCGCGATGGATGGTGAGAAGACGGTCATGGTGGGCGGGGCGGCAATGTACCCGTCGAAGAACATCATCCAGAACGCCGTCAATTCGAAAGATCACACGACGTTAGTTGCCGCAGTCAAGGCGGGCGGGCTGGTCGACACGCTCTCCGGTCCCGGCCCCTTTACCGTCTTTGCGCCGACCAACGAAGCCTTTGCGGCACTGCCCGCCGGCACCGTCGACACGCTGCTCAAGCCTGAAAACAAACCGACGCTCGACAAAGTCCTCACGTATCACGTCGTGGCCGGCCGTCTTACTGCACAGGATCTGATGAAAGCCGTGAGCGACGGCGGTGGCCGCGCGACGCTCAAGACGGTGGAAGGCGACTCGCTTACCGTCATGCAACAAGGCAATCACCTGACCGTAACCGACGATAAAGGCGGTGTCGCCAATGTCACCATCGGCAACGTCATGCAATCGAACGGCGTGATTCACGTGGTCGACAAGGTGTTGATGCCCTGATGTAGATGCCCTAATGCAGGCGCACGTGATCGAAGCGGTTTCGCTCAATCTGCCGCCACGTGCACCATTTCCTCGACTTCGCCCGGCTGCTTCTTCTTCATGCGAATAAACAGCAATAGCGGCATGACCAGCAGCGTGAGAATCATCATCAGCTTGAAGTCATCCAGATAGGCGATCATCGCCGCCTGCCGGGTGACTTCGGCATTGAGGGCGGCGATGGCCGCCGATCCATACGTTTGTGCGTACGATTCCAGTCCCTGTGTGAACGGTGTGATGTGTTCGGAGAGCACCGCGTGATTGACCTGCGTGTTTTGCGTGAGCAGCGTCTGCACGACAGAAATACCGATACTGCTGCCGATGTTGCGCGACAGGCTGTAAATCGCCGCCCCGTCGGCGCGCAGTGCGCCCGGTAGCGTCGCGAACGTGACAGTGGTGAGCGGCACGAACACGAACCCCAGCCCGAAGCCCTGAATGACGCCCGGCCAGACGATGTCCGACGGACTGAGTGTCGTCGTGTACCCGGCCATCATGTAAAGCGAATAGGCGGTGAGCGCGAAGCCGAACCCGAGCAGATAACGCACGTCCACTTTGCCCACGAGGCGCCCGACGATCAGCATCGCGGCCATCGTGCCCGCGCCGGACGGCGCCGTGACCAGCCCGGTCAGAATGGCCGGATAGCCGAACAGGCTTTGCAGCATCGGCGGGAGCAACGCGCGCGTGGCGTAAAGAATGATCCCGACGACGAAGATGTAGATGATGCCGGTATTGAAGTTGCGGTCGCGCAGCAAGGCCCGGTTGAAGAACGAGTTCTCGTCGGCGGTCCACGTGTGCACGATGAAATAGGCGAAGCAGATGATCGCGCCGAGCATCTCCAGCCAGATCTCGGTCGAATTCAGCCAGTCTTGCTGTTCACCCCGGTCGAGCAGCAATTGCAGTAGCCCAATCGCCAGCCCGAGTGTGACGAAACCCAGCGCATCGAATTTTCCGGCCTTCGCTTCGGGTGGCTCTTTCAGATACGCGGCGATGCCGAGAAACGCGATCAACCCGATCGGCAGGTTGATGTAGAACACCCAGCGCCAGTTGTAGCTGTCGGTCAGCCAGCCGCCGAGCGACGGGCCGAGAATCGGTCCGACCATCACCCCCATGCCGAATACCGCCATCGCCGAGCCGTGTTTGTGCGGTGGATTGATGTCGAGCATGGTCGCTTGCGATAGCGGGACGAGTGCTGCCCCGCAGATGCCCTGAAACAGGCGCGCCGCCACGATTTCCGTGAGCGAATGCGCCATACCGCATAGCGCAGACGCGATGGTGAAGCCGGCGACTGACCACAGAAACACCCGGCGTCGACCGAAGCGTGCACAGAGCGCACCGGTGAGCGGCGTGGCAATGGCGGCCGCGACGATATACGACGTCAGTACCCAGGTGATCGAGTCCTGTGAGGCGGAAAGGCTGCCTTGCATGTGGGGCAGGGCAACGTTGGCGATGGTGCTGTCGAGCGTTTGCAGCACCGTCGCGAGCATGACGGAAATACTGACCAGCGCGCGATGCTTGTTGGCGTCGCCGGCGCTTTGCGGGGAAGACACGGTATTACCTCGGGTGGAATGCTTCGAACCTATTGTTGTTGTCGCACTGCGTGTTGCCGTCGTCCCAAGGGTGTTCGCCGGGAGCGGCCGTCTGGCAGTGCGCTTGCCCGCCGACGTCAGGTCATCGGCGCGCTGTCTCCTTCACGGTTTCTCAAAACTCCTTAAAGAATCCTTATTCCGTTGTTTCGTCGTCAGTGTGGTCAGTGCGATCCGTGCGTTTCGGCACGGGCGATGTGGGCGGGCAGGCCGCCTCCGCGCGCGTCAGGTTGGTCAGCACTTTGCCGAGCAGGCGCGAGAGTTCGGCGCGTTCCGCCGGGGTGAGGTCGGCCATCGCGTCGCGCTCGACCATGCCGGCGAAGGCGACGATCGTGTCGATCTTGGCTTCCGACGCCTCGGTCAGATACAGCAGGTGAGCGCGCTTGTCGTTGGGGTCGCGTTCACGACGCACCAATTCCTTTTCCCTGAGCCGGTCGAGCAGTCTGACGAGTGCCATGGGCGTCAACTCCATGCGTTCGGCCAGTTCGGCCTGGGTCTGTACACCGTAGCGGTGCAGCATCACCAGCACGCGGCATTGCGCACGGGTGAGATCGAAATTGCCTCGGGCGCGCCGGTCGAACAAACGCGAGTGCACCCGGGCCACGTCATGGACGAGCGTGCCGAAGCGGGACGACCAATCGATTTTCGGCATGGCGGACGTGCGCCGGCGAGGCTTCGCCGGCAGACAAATTAGTAAACAGGTTTATCATTTTGCCAGAGTCTCTCTTAGGACGGCAACTGTGGCAAATAGGTGACATGCGGACGGAACGGCGGGGCCGTTCATGGGACGTTTCGCGGGTTTTGCCCGGCGCGACGGGCATTCCGCGGGTGGCGGCTGCGCGGCGTTGCGCTCAACCGCAGTAAAAGTAAAAAGTGTAAGGAAATAAGCACTTGACACATTGCTTCGGCGGAACAAGAAAGGAATGGTGCGATGCGTTAGGCGCGACCGCCATAGCGTGGCACCTAGCCCTTTCTTGACCCTAAGGAGTGTCAATTATGTTTGACCTTTCACAAGCTTCCGACGTCCTCTCCATCACCGAAGTCGACAATTTCCCCGTCCGGGGAGCGGCGAACTTCGCCAATCAGGCGGATTTGCGCGAAGAATCGCTGCCGTTCATCGTCACCATCGCCAGTGACGAATCCGGACTGCGCGATGCCGTCGCCATGCGTCAGGCGGCTTACGGCCGCCATCTCCCGGATCTGGCCGCGACGCTGAGCGAGCCCGAGACGAGCGATCGCGAACCCGGCTCCATCGTGCTCGTGGCCCGTGCCCGTCTGGACGGTGCGGTCATCGGCACGATGCGCATCCAGACCAACCGCTATCAGGCGTTGCATCTGGAGGACTCGGCACCGTTGCCGGACTGGCTCGGCGATGCAGCACTCGCCGAAGCGACCCGTCTGGGTGTGGTGGCGGGCCCGGTGGGCCGGGCAGTGAAGACCGCGCTCTTCAAGGCGTTCTATCAGTACTGCCTGCTTTCGCGTATCGACTGGATGGTGATCACCGCGCGTCCGCCGTTGCATCGTCAGTACGAAGCGCTGATGTTCGTCGATGTGTTCCCGTCGCAGGCGCTCATTCCGATGGCGCATGTGGGCGGCATCGGTCACCGTGTGCTGGCGCTGGATGTCGCCAATGCCCGCACGCGCTGGCAAGCGGCAGGCCATCCGTTGTTCGGCTATATGTGCCTGACGCATCATCCGGACTTGCGTCTGGGCATGCCTGCCATGGATGCACCGGTCGCGTTTGACCGGTCAGCACCGGGCGAAGCCAGTGTTGGCGCGCATTTGCGGGATTTATCTTTTGGTGCCGACGCGGTAGGATGCGTACCAGCAGGCTACAGCCTGGCGGTGTAATGCCGTTATTTCAACTAACGTTGCCCCGGCGTGTGAACGACGCGATGTCGAACCTGCCGGCGGTGACGAGCAGTACGGGTGTGAGACGCCTGCCCGTGCCGGCCCTATCCAGGGCTTGGCATGGGACAGGGGCCCACCCGGCCGGCAAGACGGGCCCCTCTGGGGTTCGCCTTGCCCGGCGTACCACGCGGGGGCGACTAACGAAATAAGGGCACAAAAGGCATATGGCGGGGGATCTCGGCAACGAGCGTGACAATCACGGCCACAATGCGAACGATCTTGCCGACGAGCTGGCCAATTTTGGCAGCCCGCGGCGGCGTTGGCGCGTGACGGCGCGTCTCGACGAACTGTTTCGCACCGTATCGCTGTATGCCGTGCCCGTCGCGATCATGCTGGTCTCGGGCATCGTGTTGCTGTTTCAGGACAGTCAATATGCCGTGCGCGGCGCGACGCCGCTCGCTTTCCAGGCACTGGGCGATCTGCCCGCGACGTTGGCGCCGCCGATGGTGCAGAGCGCGCTTGAGCGCACACCGAACGTCGATCAATACAGCACGCATCTGTCTGAGACGCCGGTATGGTTTCGCGTCACCGTGCCACCGGTAGACGACGCGCAACACACCGTCATCGAATTCCCTTCACGCCACGCGCAGACGTTGGCCTGCTGGCGCAATCCGGACGCCCCGGCCATCGGCCGCGCCGATCGCAGCGATGTGAGTGGCGCGTTTCGTGTGTCGAAGGCCGGTTTCGCCATCGATTTGGGACCATTGACCGCGCCAGTCACGCTGCTTTGCGAAGGCACTTTCTCGGGCCCGGCTCATCTGTCGCTCGTCGCGTGGCCAGCCAGTGAACTTCGTATCTCCGAGAAGGAATTCCATCGCAGTAACGGGCTGCTCGAAGGCGGCTTGCTGACGCTCTCGGCGTTCGTGCTCGTCACGGCCATCATCAACAAGGAATGGCTGTACGTGCTGTTTGCGGCGTGGTTGATCGGCAACTTGCGTCTTGCCGCGAACTCGCTCGGGGCCGACACGCAATGGCTGGAGCGCGCTATTCCCACCGAGTGGGACGCGCTGGTGCGCAAGGCGACATTCGCCATCTATTACGTCCTCACGTATTCGCTCTTCACGCAACTCTTCAAGCGAGAGTTGCGCCGCGTCGGCATGAAGTGGCTCGTGATGATTCTTCAGTGGGCGGGTGTCGTGCTTTGCTGCGCGGCCATCGCGCTGCCGTATGCGCACTTCATCCCCGTGCTGTGGGCGGTGGCGGCGCTCGGTATCGCGATTGTGCTGTTCCTGCTGGTGCGCATTCTCGTGGCCACACGCTCGCGGGTCGCGATCTGGTACAGCGCGTCGCTGGCCATCGTGCTCTTTGCGACCTTCTCCGAAGTGATTGCCGCTGCGTTCAACGCGCGGGCCCTGTCGACCGCGCTCAACAGCGTGACGGCGGCGCTGTTCTCGAGTCTGATGGCGGCGCTGGCGATTGCCGAGCAGATGCGCGCCGAGCATCAGGGCAAGCTGGAAGCGCAGGCAGAACTGCGCAATGCGTACGACGTGACGCCGGTCGGTCTCTTCACGCTCAACGATCAGGGCACGTTCGTGCGGGGCAATGCCGCGCTGCATACGATGCTCGGTATTCCGGGCACCGAGGGCCGCACGTACCGCTGGGATCAGTTCTTCGGCCAGAACACCTGGCGCATGTTGCTCGACGTTGCGCAGCATAGCGACGAATCGGAGCTGGAAATCCTGTCGTTGCCGCGCGACGACGGCCGTACGAGCCGATATCTGGTCAAGGCGATCTTCGCGGACAGTCGGATCGAGGGCTCGTTGCAAGACATCACCGAGCGCGCGCGGACGATGGAGCAATTGCGATATTTGGCCGAGAACGACCCGCTCACCGGTGTCTCGAACCGGCGCGGCATCGAGAAGTCGCTGGGCGAGGCGATTCGCACGCTCTCGGACGCTCGCCCCGCGGCGCTGGCCTATCTTGATCTGGACCGCTTTAAGCTCGTCAACGATTTGTTCGGCCATGCGTCCGGCGATGAAGTCTTGCGTCAGGCATGCGACCGGATGCGCTCGCGCCTGTCGGCCGACCAGAGTGTCGGGCGAACCGGTGGCGACGAATTCATCGTGGTGTTTCGCGACGCCACCATCAAGGAAGCGGCCGCCGTGGCGCGCCGGCTGGTCGACGCGATTGCCGGCGAGCCGTACCAGATTGGCGAGCGCGCGTTTCAGGTACGCGCGTCGGCAGGGGTGATCGAGCTGACCACCGACATGCGTGTGCCCGACGCGATTTCGTCGGCAGACCGTGCTTGCCGCGAAGCCAAGAAGAGCCGGCGTGAATTGGTGGTCTACGAGCGCGGCGCAGCGGCGTTTCGCGAGCGGTTGGCCGAATTGCGCCTCATCGACGCCTTGGATGCGGGCTTGACGCCCAACACGCTCTTTCTGGAAATGCAGCCGATCATGGAGATGGCTGCGCCCAGCGGCTCGCTCAACTTCGAGGTGCTGCTGCGCATGCGCGACGGCGAGGGCAATATCGTGCCGGCCTCACGCATCATCAGCGCGGCGGAAGAGAACGGCACGATCGGCATGATCGACAAATGGGTGCTCACGAACACGCTCACGTGGATCGACTCGCACCGTGAGCGGCTGTCAAAGACACAGTTCGTGTGCGTGAACTTGTCAGGCGCATCACTCAACGACGAGCATTTCATTCGCGATATTTTTGCGACGCTGGCGGCCCACGAGCGAGCAGTCGGTCTGTTGTGCATCGAGATTACCGAGACCGTGGCGCTCCACGATCTGGACAATACGCGCCGCTTTGTCGACCGCATCCACCAGATGGGCGGGCGCATCGCGCTCGATGACTTTGGCGCGGGCTTCAGTTCTTTCTCGTATCTCAAGGATCTGGCCGTCGACGCGATCAAAATCGACGGTGCCTTCGTCAAGAGCATGGCGGCTCACCCGGCCAATCTGGCCATCGTCGAGGCGATCGTGGCGCTGGCCAAGAATCTCGGCATTCGCAGCGTGGCCGAATGGGTGGAAGATGCCGCCACGCTCGAAGCACTCTCCGAGCTGGGCGTCGACTACGTGCAGGGCTTCCTGATTGCACGTCCGCAGACGCCAGAGGCGATACTTGCCGCCGAATCGGCCGCGAGTTTCGTGCGCGACCCGCAACTGGCCGCCTTGCTCGTCGAGCTGGGTCAGGCCTACTACCCGAGCGAGCGCGGCAGCACTGCGCTGCACTAGGGTCTGTTCCCCCTACGGTCGTATGAAGTATTTCTGCCTGCCGGATTGCACGTATTCCGCGCAATGATTTATTTCCGCGAAGTTTCATTTCGGCGCCTATCTGAACGTGTCGATTTCCGCGCAAGCCCGGCAGAATGGGGCTTTGCGCTGTCAAGTGACCTCCACAAAATCGTCATCAGGACGTAACTCGTCGTAAGAATTCCACTTGGGATAAATCTTGTCCCGCGTAAAGAACGGGTGGCAGAATTTGTTCATCGACGCGACCGGAGACAAATCCGGTTCATCGGTGGCGGTTTCTGCGGGCGGGGGTGAGCGCGGAGTAGGACGGCACCGGCGATTGGCGACACGATCGACGCGCGAGAGGCAACGGGGTTAGGACCATGTACATCCACGAGATGTGCGCGGCGCGACTAGTAGACCTAACCAAAAAAACGACAATGATTTCGACACTGCTCAAACTTCTGTACCGTCACAGCCATGCCGCGAAGTGGCGGCACAACGAGCGCCTGTGGCCGCACGCGCAGATCGTGCGCGACGCGACAGGTGTTATCGAGCGCTTCACGTGGCGGGGCCGCAACGTGCCGCTGGCGCGCCGCGCCGAGTTGCAGCAACTGCGCCGGCTGCCTTGCCACATCGTCGCGAGCGGCCCGTCGGTGGCCGACATTGACTACAACGCGCTGCCGATGCATCACGTTATGGGCGTGAACGGGGCGATTGCGCTGGTCGACCGCGCACCGGTGAAATTCAATTACTACTGCCTGCTGGATGCGGGGTTTGTGCGCCAGCGTCCGGATCTGGCGCGCCGCATCGTGGCGCGCGACCTCGTGCTGTTCGTCACGCCGGTGGTGTTGGCCCGTCTGCTCGAAACCTATCCGATGTCGGCATTCGGCTGTCGCTTCTATTTGGTCGATGACATCTTCAAGCGCGGCATGGAAGCGGTGCGCACGCCTGCCGCCTTGCGCGCCGACCCGCGCGTGGCCGCCAGTGCCGCGTTCTTCGGCGACGATGGCCATCTGGGCTACAGCTTCGACATCGACAACGGATTCTTCCACGGTGGCACGGTGGCTTACTTCGCGCTGCAAGTGGCGACGTGGCTCGGTTTCTCCGAACTGTATCTGCATGGTGTCGACCTGCGCGATGCCGCACAGACGCCGCGTTTCTACGAAACGATGCAGTCGCGCGCACCGACGCGCCTCGACGCGGAATTTGCCGATCTGATCGAGCCGTCATTCCGGCAGGCGTCGCAAGTGCTGCGCTCGCGTGGCGTTCGCGTGGAGAATCTGTCTCGCGAGAGTGCGCTCGGTGACGAGATTTTCGCCAAGGTCGACTGGCGCTCGCTGCGCCGTCGCAACCTCAGTCTGGTGGTGCCGGGGGATGTCGTGCCGGCGTCGCTCACCGACGTGGCGGGGGTGCCGGCAACGCCGACGTTCCGTCCGACGGGGACCCACGGTCACAAATAACGCAATGTCTGAATGGCGTTCGGCGCGGGGGGCTCCCGCGCTGCACCGCCGCCATGTCACCGCAGTGACATAATCGTGTCGCAATTGGGCCAAGAAGGCCGCCACATCACGGTCTACCTGCTACAATCGCTCTCCGGGTTTTCCTGAAGCACGAGCGATTATGGGGTTTGGCTGGTTCGGACTGTCGACGTTTTGGTTGCTGGCGTTGTGCTGGCCTGGCGTGCGGGGTCTGCTTGGCGGTGAGATACGACTCTTCGGCCCCGGCACCCTGCGCATGCTCCTCGGCGTTCCGCTCGCCATGGTGTCGAGCGCGACGCTTGCCGCACTGACCGGCGGCGACAATCCCAGTGCCGGTGGCAGCATCGGCCAATCGTTCTCCCACGCTTTGCAAGTCACGCTTGGCGGCACGCTCGCCATGGGCGTCGCCGGCTTTGTCCTGTTGTTCTCCCTCCCGCTTGTCTTCGGCACCACTTGGTGGGGCATGTTTGCGCGCACCGGTTCGGGCAGCGCAGAAGACGATGAGGAGAGCGACGTTCCGCAGGGTTCGCGTTTCGGCAGTCGTTTGGGAAGCCATTTTGGCAGCCGTTTTGGTTTTGGCGGTGATTCCCGTGCGGACACACGTCACGAGAGCGGCTATGGCACGCGCAGTGAACCGACCCGGGGGCTGTCGCAAATGTCGTTCGACGTGCCGGAGCGTAGTGATCGCGTCGATCGCAGCGAGCGTGCCGAGCGCTTCACGCCGACGGTGGGGCAGGGCCATCACAACGTTGGCAGCCTGACCGAAGAACTCGTGCCGCGCCGCCGTGGACTCTCGGCGCAACCGCCCTGGAAACTTTCCGACGAAGAGCGTGCACGGCTTGACGCCATGCAGCCGCCGCCCCCGACGGTGCGCGGTGCCGGTCGCGCCGAGCCGTCGTTCCGGCCAACCGCTGCGGGTGGTACCCGAGCGGTATTGCCGCGCGGTGCCTATGCCGCCGGGACCAGCCGGGGCGATACGCTTCGCATGACGGAATTCGTGCGCACCGAACCGGGGGCGCAAGCGCAAGCGCAAGGGCAAGGACAGGGACGTCCGGCACCATTGCCCGGCGCGACACGTTCCCCTGCGTCGATGGCAAAAACAACCACGGCGACCGCTGCGGTTACACCGGCGTCGTCCGTTGCTGCCACCGAGGCGGCATTGCACTCCACGTCGATTGCCGGCACGGCCGCGTATCGCCGCCCGGTCGGCACGGCGCCGGCGCACTTGCGCGGCACGATCGTGCGCAGTCCCTTCCGCAAGCCGCAACTCGGTCTAGAAGATATGCCACCGCGTGGCGCTCAACCGGCGCCGGTGGTGAGTCAGGGCAATGCGTTGCCGGGATCGCGCGCGGTGGATGCATCGGCGCCAGTGTCGTCAACGGCGACACCCGTGTCGGCTCCCATGGCCGCCCCTGCGCCCACGCCAGTGTCGTCGCTGCCGAAGGCAATCATCGCTGCCCCGGTCGCCGCCGCACCCACCATGCAGGGCGCGGCGTCCTGGTCGGCTTCGCATGCGGCGACGCCGATCACTGCCGACTTCTCCGAATTTTCACCGCTGCCGTCGTTTTCACATACCGACGGTATCGCGTCGGCCGACACGTCCAGCGAACTCCCCGATGTCCCCGAGGTGCCGCCGGGTCCTACGCCGGAAATGATCGCCCGCGAGGTCGCCGCCCGCGCCGCCGAGGTGGCGCGTCAACAGGCACTGGCCGACTTGCGCGAAGAGGCCGAAGCGCTGCTGCGCGACCTGCGCTCGTGGTCGTCGGGCGACGCGCCACAAGCGATTGCCCAGAGCGTGCCGGACGCCGTGCCGCAGCCGCCTGCCGACGTAGCGCATGAGGCAGCCGCGCCGGCGATGCCGGTGGAGCAGGCGGTTGCGCCTGAACCCGAGCGGGCGATGGACGCATCGATCACGGCACAAGACGCGGTATCGCCTTTGCCCGTGCCGGTGTCAGTCACGCCGCGTCGTTCATTCGTGTTCGCTGACGTATTGGCGAGCGTTGAAACGACCTACGACCGGGACGACCACATCGGCGCTGGCGGCATAAGCACCACCATCAACACGGACACCGCCCTCGAAGGGGAGGGGAGTGCCGTCGAAGCACTCGTCGCGCCGCCGGACATCACCATGCCGCCCGATGACGACGACCTGAGCGACACGCAGCACAAGCCGCATTACGTCTTGCGCGCCGACGGCACTTGGGCGCGCACGGATGCTGCTGACGCAGACAGCGAGCCGCCGTTTGACGTGGGACCGCCTGACGTCGATCGTGTGGACGATGCCGCCGCCGACGACTGGCAAGCGTTGCCGCAGGTCACCCATACCCCTTATCAGGCCGCGTCGCCGACGATTCCGCCAGTGGTGGTGCCGAGCTTTGCGCCGGCACCCGCCATCCCGTCGTTTGCGAATTTCGCGGCGCGGCCGCCCGCCGAACCGCCCCAAGCCAATTTCACGGACGACACGCCGTACGAAGCACCCCCGCCGCGTGTGGCCGTCGATTACGATCTGCCGTCGCTTGACGAGCTGACGCCCGCGGTCGCCGTGACCGATGTGGCGCATGAAATCTCCGAAGAAGCGCTCGCGGCCGTCAGTCAGCTGATCGAACAACGGCTGGCCGAATTCAAGGTGCCGGTGACGGTGGTCGGTGCATCGGCCGGGCCGGTGATTACGCGCTTCGAAGTCGAACCGGCTGTGGGCGTGCGCGGTGCGCAGGTGGTCGGGTTGATGAAGGATCTGGCGCGCGCATTGGGTGTGACGTCGATTCGTGTCGTCGAAACGATTCCGGGCAAGACGTGCATGGGCCTCGAATTGCCCAACGCCAAGCGTCAGATGATCCGCCTGTCCGAGATTCTGGCCGCGCCGGTATTTGACGCCCATCCGTCGCGCCTTGCGCTGGCGATGGGCAAGGACATCACGGGTGAGCCCGTCGTCACCGATCTGGCACGTGCTCCGCACTTGCTGGTGGCAGGCACGACCGGTTCGGGCAAGTCGGTGGCGGTCAACGCCATGATCCTTTCGCTGCTGTACAAGGCGACACCGGACGACGTGCGGCTCATCATGATCGACCCGAAGATGCTGGAACTGTCGGTCTATGGCGGTATTCCGCACCTGCTCGCGCCGGTGGTGACCGACATGAAGCAGGCCGCCCACGCGCTGAACTGGTGCGTCGGCGAGATGGAAAAACGCTACCGCCTGATGTCCGCACTGGGTGTGCGCAATCTGGCCGGTTACAACGAAAAGATCGCCAACGCGCACGCCGCAGGCCAAAAGGTCAGCAACCCGTTCTCGCTCACACCGGACGCGCCCGAACCGCTCGATCGCCTGCCGTTCATCGTCGTGGTGATCGACGAGCTGGCCGACCTGATGATGGTCGCAGGCAAGAAGATCGAAGAGCTGATCGCGCGTCTGGCGCAGAAGGCGCGCGCGGCCGGCATTCACTTGATTCTCGCAACGCAGCGTCCGTCGGTGGATGTCATCACCGGTCTGATCAAGGCCAACATTCCCACGCGGGTCGCGTTTCAGGTGTCGTCGAAGATCGATTCGCGCACCATTCTCGACCAGATGGGCGCCGAATCGCTGCTGGGGCAGGGCGACATGCTGTTCCTGCCGCCGGGCACCGGCTACCCGCAACGGGTGCACGGCGCGTTCGTGGCCGACGACGAAGTGCATCGGGTCGTTCAGCACTGGCAGCAATACGGCGAACCGGAATACGACGAAGCGATTCTGGCGGGCGATCCTGCCGATGCCGCCTCGGCCGATCTGTTCGGCGAGGCCTCTGCCGACGCCGAGGCCGACCCGCTGTACGACGAAGCCGCTGCCTTTGTCCTCAACACCCGCCGGGCGTCGATCTCCGCAGTCCAGCGCCAATTGCGCATCGGCTACAACCGTGCCGCGCGTCTCATCGAGCAGATGGAAGCGGCCGGACTCGTCACGCCGATGGGCCGCAACGGCACACGCGAAGTGCTCGCGCCGGGCGGCACCGACTGATCTTCCCGATCTTGCAACAGATGCGCGCTACGTGAGCGCATCTGTTGCATCGCACATCTCCTCACCTCGCCCTCGTGCCCGTATCCGGTGCAAAAAAGCGTTCACGCACGTTGTGAAAGCACGCTGCTAATCGCCGTCGCTTACAACTCCCTTACGACCCGTCATCCGAGTCGAATTCTTTCGCACTCCGTTCTGACTTGCGGACACGCGCCGTACATGGCGTACAAAAGAAAACCCCTTCGAAACCCGCATGAA
The DNA here is from genome assembly GCF_002179965.1 of Pandoraea sp. PE-S2T-3. GTDB lineage: Bacteria > Pseudomonadota > Gammaproteobacteria > Burkholderiales > Burkholderiaceae > Pandoraea. The sequence goes on along the minus strand of NZ_NGUQ01000037.1, from coordinate 982,149 downwards.
ATGGGGCTTGCTTCGCGCAAACCCGCATCACCGTAGGGGTATTCCCGTCTTTGCGGGCAAAACTCAGGGGTCACATAATCGGCCCGCTAGGTTGGTCGTTCGAAGCGTGCTTTACGGTATCGCCCTGACACGAAATTACAAGACCGGGGCGGTGCGGCGGGGTCAGAACGAACTCGTGAATCGCGCCTCCCACGGCAGGGCCTGCGACATGGATAAGCGCCGAAAGAAAGCGTCATATCGAAACGCATCGCACCGAAGGAGACCCTTATGCAATTCCGATTCAAGCTCATGGCAGGCGCTGTCGCGTTCGCCATCTCCGCTACTACCGCATCGCTGGCCATCGCCGCCGACCCGATCAAGCTCGGCGTGTCCGGGCCGTTCACCGGCGGTTCGTCGTCGATGGGCGTGTCCATGCGTGACGGCGTGCGCCTGGCGGCTGCCGAAATCAACAAGTCGGGCGGTGTGCTGGGCCGCCAGATCGTGCTGGTCGAGCGCGACGACGAAGCCAAGAACGAGCGCGGCGTGCAAATCGCCCAAGAGCTCATCAACAAGGAAAAGGTCGTTGCCACCGTCGGTTACATCAACACCGGCGTTGCACTCGCCTCGCAGCGTTTTTATCAGGACGCCAAAATTCCGGTGTTCAACAACGTGGCCACGGGCACGGTGATCACCGACCAGTTCAAGGCCCCGCAGTATCCCGACAACTACGTTTTTCGTAACGCCGCCAAGGACAGCATTCAGGCCCCGATGATCGTGGAAGAAGCGATCACGCGCCGTGGTTTCAAGAAGCCGGCCATTCTGGCGGACTCGACCAACTACGGTCAGCTCGGCCGTGAGGATCTGGAAAAGGCACTCGCCGCGAAGGGCATCAAGCCGGTCGCCGAAGAGAAGTTCAACATCAAGGACGTCGACATGACGGCGCAGTTGCTCAAGGCCAAACAGGCCGGCGCCGACGTGATCCTGACCTACGGCATTGGCCCGGAACTGGCGCAGATCGCCAACGGCATGGCCAAGCTCGGCTGGAAGCTGCCGATCATCGGCAGCTGGACGCTCGCGATGGCGAACTACATCGACAACTCGGGTGCGAACGGCGAAGGCGCCCGTATGCCGCAGACGTTCATTCAGGAGCCGAACACGCCCAAGCGCAAGGCCTTCATCGACGCCTATCTGGCCATGTTCAAGCCGAAGAACAACCGCATCGACTCGGCGGTCTCGGCAGCGCAAGGCTACGACTCGGTCTACCTGCTGGCTGCTGCCATCAAGCAAGCCGGCGGCACCGATGGCCCGAAGGTACGTGCCGCACTGGAAGACCTGAAGGCACCGGTGGAAGGCGTGGTCACGACCTACGACCGTCCGTTCTCGCATGACGACCACGACGCCATCACGGCCAACATTCCGGTGTTCGGCGAAGTGAAGGGCGGCCGCGTCGTGTATGCCTACGACACCGACCTGAAGGCCGGCAGCAAGGTCCGCGAGAAGGTGGCTGGCAAGTAAGCCCGCCTGTGCTCGACAGGCTGCACTGAGATGCAGCCCTGACGGGTGACCCACGGCGCGCGCCGTCCACGACCCAAGCCCACGGGGAACACTCGGGCAAACGGTCTGGCGCGCGCGCCGTTGCCACACCCGCGGCCTGCCGCCGGCACTCGGGACCGGCGTGAGGCTCGTGATCCGTATGCCTCCCGTGCATCACTCGTAGGCTCGCACTCGCGAGAGAGGACCGCATGACCATCCTGATTCAACTCATCTTCAGCGGCATCGCGCTGGGGATGATCTACGCCGTGATCGCCTTCGGTTACCAACTGACGTTTGCGACGTCCGGCACCCTGAACTTCGGCCAGGGCGAAGCGCTGATGCTCGGCGCGCTGGTCGGCCTTACCCTGGTCGACACCCTTGGTCTCAATTACTGGCTGATGATCCCGATCGTGTGCCTGTTCGGCCTCGTGCAGGGCGCGTTCGTCGAGCGCATCGGCGTGAAACCCGCCTTACGCATCAAATCCGAATTCGGCTGGATCATGTCCACCATTGCGCTGGGCATCATCTTCCGCAACGTGGCGGAAAACGTCTGGGGCCGTGACGATCTGAAATTCCCGTCGCCGTTGCCCGAAGCCCCCGTCAGCGTGCTGGGCGCCAACGTGTTGCCCATGGAAATGCTGGTCGTCGTCGGCGCACTGCTGATGATGGCGGCCGTCGAGCTGTTCAACCGCCGCTCGATCTACGGCAAGGCCGTGGTGGCCACGGCCAACGACCGCGACGCGGCCGGCCTGATGGGGATCAACACGAGTCTCGTCATTACGTTCTCGTACGCGCTGTCGTCGATGGCTGCCGCGTTTGCGGGCGTGCTCGTCGCGCCGCTCACGCTCACCGGTGCCACGATGGGCGCGGTCCTCGGCCTGAAGGCGTTCGCGGTGGCGATCATCGGCGGGTTGTCGAGCGGGATGGGCGTGCTCGTCGGTGGTCTGATTCTCGGCATTGCCGAGACGACCACGGCGTTTTATGTGTCGACCGGCTACAAAGATGTGCCGGGCCTCGTGCTGCTGTTGCTCGTTCTGGCCGTGAAGCCGGCGGGCCTGTTCGGCAAGACCGCGATCAAGAAGGTGTAACCATGACCGCACAGACCACCACCTCCCGCGAGGCCGGCGATCTCGGCGGCCTGCGCATGACCGCGAAGCTCGCGGGCATCGTCGGCATTCTCGCGCTGTTCGGCTTTCCGCTCGCCGTCGGCAACCCGTATTACATCCACATGATCGAGACGATCATGATCTACGCGATCCTGCTCTTCGGGCTGGATATCGTCGTGGGCTACACGGGGCAGGTATCGTTGGGCCACGCCGGCCTGTTCGGTATCGGTGCCTATGTGGCGGGCGTGTTCTTCGCCAAGCTCGGACTCTCGCTCTGGCTGGCGCTGCCGGCGGCCATTCTGGTCACGGCCGCGTTCGGCGCAATTCTCGCGTTGCCTGCACTGCGGGTGATCGGGCCGTATCTGGCCATGGTGACGCTGGCGTTCGGCACCATCATCCAGATTCTCATCAACGAGATGGACTTCCTCACTTCGGGGCCGCTCGGCATCAAGCTCACCAAGCCGCTCATCGGCGGGCATCTGATGGATGAAGTCGAGTACTACTGGCTGGTGGCGGTATTGCTGCTGCTGAGCATGCTGGTGGCGCATCGCATCCTGAAGTCGCACCTTGGCCGTGCCTTCGAGGCACTGCGCGATTCGCCGGTGGCGTCGGACTGTATGGGCGTGTCGGTGTATCGCTACAAGGTGTATGCGTTCGTGATCAGTGCCGGTTTCGCCGGTCTCGCAGGCAGCCTCTATGCCTACTCCGAGCAGTACATTTCGCCGAACACGTACAACTTCGAGTTGACGATTCTGTTCCTGCTCGCCGTGATCATGGGCGGTCGCAAGACGCGCAGCGGCTCGCTGCTGGGGGCGGCCATCATCGTGCTGCTGCCGCAGTTGCTCGATGACATCGCGACCTTCCGTATCGTGGCCACCGCCATCGCCGTGGTGACCACGGGTGTCGCCGTCACCGCCATCGCACGCGGACGCACGAGCCTCGCCAAAGCCGCCGTGCCGATCGTCGGCACGATCGCACTGGCGAGTGTGACCTGGTGGCGCGACAACATCACCGACTGGCGTCTGACGATTTTCGGTCTGATGATTCTGTTCGTCGTGTACTACCTGCCCGATGGCATCGTTGGCTTCCTGCGTGCCAAGGTCATGAATCGCCGCCGGGCAAGTACGGTGTCGGCGGCGCAGATCGACGAAGGCGCCGGGAGTACCACCGACCCGGTACTGGCAGCGGCTGCCAGCGGCCCGGAAGAGTTGCTCAAGGTGCGCCAGCTGCTCATGCAGTTCGACGGTCTCAAGGCGCTCAATCAGGTGGACCTGACGGTCAAGCGTGGCACGATTCACGGCTTGATCGGCCCCAACGGCTCGGGCAAGAGCACGATGATGAACGTGCTCACGGGCATTTACGTGCCCACGGCCGGCAGCATCGAGTTCGCCGGGCAGTCGCTGGCCGGGCGTACGTCGGCAGACATCGCGCTCTCGGGCGTGGCACGGACGTTCCAGAACGTGCAGTTGTTCGGCGAAATGACGGCGCTCGAAAACGTGCTCGTGGGGTTGCATCACACGTTCGGCTCGACGCTGGTCGATGTGTCGTTGCGACTGCCGCGTTACAAGCGCGAAGAAGGCGGGGCACGTGCACGGGCGATGCGGCTGCTGGAGTTCGTGGGGCTGGCACCGCTGGCCGACGAGGAAGCGCGCAATCTGCCGTACGGCAAGCAGCGTCTGCTGGAGATCGCACGGGCACTGGCGCTGGATCCGCGCTTGCTGTTGCTCGACGAGCCGGCGGCGGGGCTTACGGCACCCGATATTCGCGAGTTGCTCACGATCATTCGCAAGATCCGCGACCACGGCATTACGGTCATCCTGATCGAGCACCACATGGACGTGGTCATGAGCACGTGCCAGACGGTGTCCGTGCTCGACTTCGGGCAGAAAATCGCGGAAGGGCTGCCGGCACAGATTCAGGCCGATCCGAAGGTGATCGAAGCCTATCTGGGCGGCGCAACGACGACTCACTGACGCGCGCCATGTCACGGGGGCCGGCCGGATCGGTGCCCGTGACGTATCAGGCAGCCACGAACTCACGGAACTCCTATGCTTTCCATTCGTAATCTGCAAGCCGGCTACGGCAAAGTGCAGGTACTGCACGGCATCGATATCGATGTGCCGGGCGGCCAGGTCATCACGCTGATCGGCTCGAACGGGGCCGGCAAGACCACGACCATGCGCGCCGTGTCGGGCATGATCAAGCCGACCTCCGGTGAAATCACCCTCGGCGAGAAGCGTATCGACGGGCTCGATTCGCATCGCATCGCCAAGCTCGGCCTTGCGCACTCGCCGGAAGGCCGGCGCGTTTTCGCCACCATGTCGGTGACCGATAATCTGCGCCTCGGCGCGTTTCCGCGCTTGACCGGCAGCCGCCCGCGCGGCGACGTGGCCGCCGACCTCGACCGCGCGATGGATCTGTTCCCACGCCTGAAAGAACGCCGCAACCAGTTGGCCGGTACGCTTTCGGGCGGCGAGCAGCAGATGCTCGCCATGGCCCGCGCGGTGATGCTTCGCCCGGACATCGTGCTGCTCGATGAGCCGTCGATGGGCCTCGCGCCGATTCTGGTCGACGAAGTGTTCCGCATCATCGGCAACCTCAAGTCCGAGGGCGTGACGATGTTGCTCGTCGAACAGTTCGCGGCAGCGGCGCTGGCCGTCGCCGACTACGGCTACGTGCTGGAAAACGGCCGCATCTCGGTGCACGGCCCGGCAGAAAGTCTGCGCAACGACGACGCCGTGCGCGCGGCGTACCTCGGCGGCGGCCACTAAACGAAAAACGGGCGGCCTGTGAGGGCCGCCCGCTTGGTTTGCTGTTTCGGTGGTTTCTGCGTTGCTTCGCTGGCTTTTCAGTGGCCTGCTTCAGCGGTTCACGTCCACCACCACCCGGCCGTGAATTTCCCCCTTCACGATGCGTTGCCCGATGCCGATGGCGTCGTGCAGGCTGACGTCGTGCGAAATGCCCCCGAGTTTTTGCGGTTCGAGATCGCGCGCCAGACGCTGCCAGGCTTGTTCGCGCAGTGCGTGCGGTGCCATCACGCTATCGATCCCGTGCAGCGTAATGCCGCGCAGGATGAACGGCGCCATGTTGGCCGGGAAGTCCATGCCTTGTGCGAGACCGCACGCCGTTGCCACGCCGTCATAGCGCAACTGGGCGCAGGCGTTCACGAGCGTGTGTGACCCCACCGAGTCGACCACGGCGGCCCAGCGCTCTTTCTGAAGCGGTTTGCCGGGGGCGGAAAGCAGATTGCGGTCGATGACTTCCGCGGCGCCGAGCGTCTTCAGATAGTCGGCCTCGTGAAGTTTGCCGGTCGAGGCGACCACGCGATACCCGAGCGAACTGAGTAGCGCGATGGCCACCGAGCCCACCCCGCCAGAGGCTCCCGTCACCAGCACATCCCCATGGCGTGGAGACACGCCGCTACGCTCCAGCGCCATCACCGACAACATCGCCGTGTAGCCGGCGGTGCCGATCGCCATCGCATCGCGGGGCGTCAGGCGCCCGGGCAGGCGTACCAGCCAGTCGCCCTTGAGGCGGGCCTTTTGCGCCAGACATCCCCAGTGCGTCTCGCCGACACCATAGCCATTGAGCACGAACCGATCGCCCTTGTGCCATGCCGGGTGCGACGATTCGAGCACCGTACCGGCGCCATCGATGCCTGCGACCATCGGCCAGTGGCGCACGACCGGTGCGCGGCCAGTGATCGCCAGACCGTCCTTGTAATTGATGGTGGAGTAATCGATGGCGACGAGCACGTCGCCATCGGCAGGGAGTGCGTCATCTTCCAGTGCGGTGACGGCGGCCTGTGTGGCACCGTCGGATTGCGTCAGCAAAATTGCGTTGAACATGCCGTGACGTCTCCGAAGCTAAGGGGGACTTGCCTGACTTGCGGGTGTCGGTTACTGCGTTCGACGTTTCATGACAGGCGGGCAGCGGCCGTGATCGCTTCGCGGGTTTCTCGCGTGAGTACGCCGATCAATTCTGCTGCGGGCAACACCCGGGCGAGCGGCGCCGCTTGTCCGGCCCATTGTGCCGCATAGCTGCTGTCCTTATGCGCCTTTGCAGCTGCATTGAGCGACTTGCCGGCATCGTACGTAATCGGATAGTCGGGAATCGCCGGGCGTCCGGCAACGTGTTCGAGTTCCCAGAAACGATTCGCGAACCCGCGTGCCGGGCGGCCCGAGATGGCGCGGATCAGCGCGGTGCGGGGCGGTTCACTACGCGTGAGCGCTTCGCGATAGGCGGCATCCGCGCTGGACTCCGGGCAAAGCAAGAACGCCGTGCCCAATTGCGCGGCCTGTGCGCCGAGTGCGAGCACGGCGGCAATGCCTGCGCCGTCCATGATGCCGCCCGTCGCGATCACCGGCAGCGACGTCAGCGAGACGAGCCGCCGCACCAGTGCGAACGTGCCCAGCTGCTCGTCTTGCGTGCGCTGACGGTCGCCTTCGTCGTTGAAGCGTCCGCGATGCCCGCCCGCTTCCCAGCCTTGGGCGACGATGGCATCGATGCCGGCCGCCTCGATGGCGGCGGCTTCCTCTTCGTTCGTGGCGCTCGCGAACAGCACGATGCCCGCTGCTTGCAACGCATCGATCCAGTCTTGCGGGGGCAAGCCGAAGTGGAAGCTGATGACGGCGGGGCGTTCTTCGAGAAACATTTCGTACATCGCCACGTCTTCCACGAAGCTCAGATAGATTTCGCGCAGCGACGCGGGCGGCTTCGCGTCGAATCGTGCGAACTCCGGCGCCAGATAGTCGAGCCATGCGGCTTCGCGCGCGGCGTCGGCCTTGGCCGGCACGTGCGTGAAGACATTGACGTTGAAGGGGCGGTCGGTCAGTGCGCGTGTCTGCCGGATGACGTCGCGTGCCGCCGTGGCGTCAATATTGCCGACGGCCAGAGAGCCAAGGCCGCCGGCGTTGGAGACGGCAGCAGCCAATGCAGGTGTGGAAGCCACAGCCATCGGTGCCTGAATGATTGGTGTCGTCAGGCCAAGGCGCTCAGTGAGGCGAAGTGTTGTTGTCATGCGTGACTCCGCGCTCAAAGGGATTCGGCAAGTTCGCGCAGGGCGTCGAACGTCTCATGCAACTCGGCGCGCAGCACACCCACGAGCTCTGCCGCAGGCATCGCCCGGGCCAACGGGGCGGCCTGACCGGCCCACTGAGCAGCGTAATCGCTATTGCCCTTGGCTTTCGCGGCGGCATTGAGCGCCTTGCCCGCGTCGTACGTCACCGGATAGGCGGGCAGCAGCGGACGCTCGGCCGCTTCTTCAAGTTCATACAGGCGGTTGGCGAAACCCCGCGCTGGGCGGCCGGAGATTGCGCGAATCATCGCAGTGCGCGGCGGATGACCACTCGTCAATCGTTCGCGATACGCGGCATCGGCGGCTGATTCCGGGCACCCCACGAAAGCCGTGCCGAGTTGCGCGGCCTGTGCACCGAGCGCCAGAACGGCTGCGATACCCGCGCCGTCCATGATGCCGCCGGCCGCAATCACCGGTAGCGACGTATGCGTTACGAGCAGACGCACCAGCGCCAGCGTGCCCAGCTGTTCGTCATCCGTTGTCACGCGGTCGCCAAGATCCTCGAAGCGTCCACGATGGCCACCGGCTTCATAACCTTGCGCGACGACCGCGTCGATACCGGCGGCTTCAACCGCGCGTGCTTCGGCCAGATTCGTCGCCGTGGCGAACAACGTGATGCCTGCGGCATGCAGCGCATCGATCTTGGCTTGCGAGGGCAGGCCGAAGTGGAAGCTGACGACAGCCGGGCGCTCTTCGAGCAGCATTTCGAACATGGCGTCGTCGGCGACAAAGCTCATGTAGATCTCGCTGAGCGTGGCGGGCGGTGTGGCGTCGAAGCGGGCGAACTCGGGGGCGAGATAGGCCAGCCACGCTGCGTCGCGCGACGTGTCGAGCTTGGCGGGAGCGTGACAGAAGAGATTGACGTTGAACGGCTTGCGCGTGAGGGCGCGCGTGTCGTGAATGGCTTTGCGAGCGGTATCGGCGTTCCCCGATGCGACACCCAGCGAACCGAGTCCGCCAGCGTTCGAGACGGCAGCGGCCAGTGCGGGCGTGGAGGTGCCGGCCATGGGTGCCTGAATGATCGGGGTGAGCAAGCCGAGACGTTCGGTGAGCGGGTGAGAAGCGAGGGAGCTACGCATGGCGATCTGCACCTTTCAATGGTCGGTGGGGTCGTTGGGGGCGGCGGCCATGAGGCCACCGGGGTCGAGCCGACAAAGCAGGGAGTATGTCCACTATGGCATACGTCCATCGCGATAAAAGATACCACTGAAATACATCTTTGTGCCAGCCACCCGTCTGAAATAACGGGGTGGCGGGCCGCTGCGATTGGCGTCAGGCGTCGTGCGAATCGTCGGCGTTGTTATCTGCTGCATCGTCCGCCGTGTCGGGCGCTCCCATCAAGTCGGCAGCCCGTGAGCGTGCCATGTCGGCACGGCGGAAGTAGCCGACGACCGTCGCCACGCTGGTGTGTCCGGTCATCGCCATGGTCTCGGCCAACGGCACTTGCTGGTGTGCCGCTTCGGTGACAAAGCCGGAGCGCAGCGAGTGCGCAGAGAAGTCCCCTTCAAGCCCTGCCAGTTGGCAGCGCTCGCGCACGATGTCACGCACGGCGGCTTCCGAAAGCGGTTCGCCGACGTGACCGCCCCGCCGCACTCGCCGAAATATCGCGCCCTCGGCAATACCGCTGGCCGCCAGCCAATCCGTCATCGCGGCGGCGGCGGCACCCGTCACGGGTTTGTCGTTTTCCGCGAGATCGGCGCCGTGCTGGTTGGTCTTCGACCACGCGAGTGTGAACACGTAACTTTCCGGTCCGGTGCGTCGCAAGTTCTCGCAGCTCGCGCGCACGACTTCCGAGCGCCGGCGGCCGCCGCTGGCCCAAGCGAAGAGCAGCAATGCGCGATCGCGTTTGCCGCGCAGCGAATCGTCACACGTTGCCAGCAGGGCGCGCAGCGGCTCGCGCGTCAGGGCGTCTTTCTTCGTCGTACGTACACCGCGTTTTGCATAGGCGCGACGCGTTTTGGCGAGCAGCTCACGTACCGCAGGGTCCGCGCAGGGGTTGGGCAATTCGCGCGAAGTGTGGAGCTTGGCGATGACGCTCACCCGATGCAGCAGCGTCGCCAATGCGGGCGGCCCGGGGCGTGCCTTGACACCTTCGGCGACGAGCGCGGCGTCCAGCGCGGCGGGCATCTCGGTCGTCAGCCCGTGTTTGCCTTGATGCATGGCGTGATCGACGACGAATTGCACGATGACGGCGGGTGATAACGGCAGCGACATCTCAAGCGATTGCGAGGCCATTTCCGCATTGCCAGCGGCCCCATAGCGCAGCCGATACCAACGCAACCAGTACCGCATGGCCGATTGATAGCTTTGGCGCGTATTCGGCGAATCGCCTTCGCGGACGAGGGCGCGGGCCGCATCGCGGGCATCGGCATCAAGTTTGGCCGGATCGAGGGGCGCGGGCAGGCGAGAGGCTGGCGCCGTCACAGATGCGTCGCGGCGACTCGATTTCGTGGGTGGCGCGCCGTCGGATGGGGTGTGAGAGGTAATTTTTCTACCTGACATATGATTTCATATGTAATATGTAATAAATATAACGTATTTAAGAAATAACTAGCGATAATGTTCCCTTATCGTGGGTTATTTGGCAATGGCGTTGATTTACCGCCCCAAACCAATGAAGGAGCTCCTTATGAATGCATCGAGACCGCAAGACGCCACCGTACCGGCTCCCGCGCCGCGCTCGGCCGGGCGAGGCATCTCGGAGCTCGACGTCTGGTCTGCCGCCGATACGCTGCTGATGGCGGGGCAGCGGCCGACCATCGAGCGTATTCGGCAGCAATTGGGGCGGGGCTCGCCGAATACGGTCAGCCCGTATCTCGACGCGTGGTTTGCCGGGCTCGGCGCGCGGTTGAAGTGGGCGTCCGGCGGGGGTGGTATCGCCGGTTTGCCCGAGGGTGTGGCAATGCCGGAGACGGTGGCGCGCGCGGCCATGGATCTGTGGGCGTTGGCGCTGACGGAAGGGCGTGACGCGTTAGCGGAAGAGGCGGCATCGCGCCGCGCGGTGCTGGATGCTCGCGAGGCGGCGCTTGCCGCCGACCGGGAAGCGTTGGAGCAAGCGCGCGCCGTGCTGCATGAGCGTGTCGCCTCTGCCGAGGTGGCAGCGGCGGATGCGCGGCAAGCGCGCGATGAAGCGCAGGCGCAGGCCCGCCGCGCCGAAGCATTGTTGATCGATGCGCAGGCTGACGCTGTCACGTCTCGTCAGGCGGTGGCGGACGCGCGCGTCGCGGCGCAGGCCACGCTTGATGCTCATGCCGAACAACGTGCGGAATGGGATGTCGAGCGCCAGCGCCTCAACGAGCGGGCCGAAGCTAACGAGCGTCGCCTGCTGCTGGAACTGGACACTGCGCGCGAGTCGATCAAGGCGCTCCAGCAAGAGCGCAAGCAGCATCAGCGGCAGTTGCAGGACACCGAGACCGAACTTGCGACGCTCACCGAAGCGCAACACGAGCTGCGTTCGTCCAAGGCGGTGCAGGATTCGTTGATTGCCCGGTTACGCGAGCAGGTCAGTGCGCAAGAATCGCTGGTCGCGATGTATCAGACCACGTTGGCCGCTGTGCCGGCGACGAGCACAGGCCTATCGTCTGCGGGGGCGTCCGTCGCGAGGAAACGACGTGCGAGTCATGCAGCCGCACCTGCCACGTCAGTGCTTCGACGTGGGCGCAGGGCGGCATAGCCATTGGTCTTGCAGAGCAAAGGGGACGTGCGCGGCGGGCGCATCACGTCCATCGCGCCGCGCCGCATAGAGCTCACTTCACCAGCGCCACCGTCGGCAACGGTGCGTCCCATCCGCCGCCTAACGCTCGGAAGGTCGCCACGGCTGCCCGCGCATTGTCCGCTTGCACGCGGGCGTCGGCATCGCGCACCGTCAGCAGTTGGCGGTCGGCGTCCAGCACCTCATAAAGACTCACCGTGCCGCCGGTATAGGCATCCTGAGCACTGTCGCGTGCCCGCGTCTGTGCCTCGACGGCACTCGCCAGATCTTTGCGTTGCTGTTCCAGCTCGACTAGCGTGACCACGGCGTTTTCCACATCTTCCGTGGCGTGCAACATCGACAACCGATATTGCGCGAGCGCCTGCGCGTTCGCCCCACGCGCCTGCGCCACCTCGGCGTCGATCCGGCCGAAGTCGAACAATCGCCAGCGCAGCCCAAGCGCGGCTAACGGCTGGAACGTCGCCACGCTGGGGACGCGTCCCCCAGCGAGCGTATCGAACCCGAGCACACCAGACAGTGAGAGCTTCGGGTAGTACTCGGCGAGCGATGCGCCGATGCGCTCATTCGACGCGGCCAGTTGGCGCTCCGCCGCGATGACATCGGGCCGGCGGCGCAGCAAGTCGGCTGGCGCACTCGCATCGCCAATCGCCGGAATGGCAAGCGGTCGGGCATGCAGATCGTCGTCCTGTGTGGCGGCGCTCATCCGTCGCGCGTACGTACCGGGCGCGGCCCCCATCAAGACATCCAGCCGGTTGAGTTGCGTCTCGCGCTCGATGCGCAGCGGCGGCAACGTCGTGCGTGCCTGCGCCAGCAAGGCCTCCGACTGCGCCATCTCACGCGCGGTGGCCAACCCGTCTTTCAGGCGCAAGCGCACGATCTCCACGAGCCGGGCATCCGTCTCGATCTGGTCTTGCGCGATGGCCAGACGCCGCTGCGCGGCACGCACGCGAAAGTAGGCGTCGGCGGCTTCGGCAACGATGCTCACCCGCACACCGTCACGCTGGGCTTCTGCCGCCTGCGCCAGCGCTCCGGCCGCTTGCGCCGAGCGTTGCAGGCCGCCAAACAGGTCCACCTCCCAACTCGCACCCACGCCAATGTCGTAGATCGTCATGTTCCGGTTGTAGCCCGGAATCGTGCGCGCCACGGTGCCGAGCGGCCCGTCGAGCGACTGATGCTCGCGCGTCACGCTGCCGTCTAGCGAGAGTGACGGCAGTTGCTGCGCACCGGCTTGCAGTGCTTGGGCGCGGGCCTGTTCGACGCGCGCCATCGCTGCCTGCAAGTCGAGATTCTGCGCCAGCGCCTGCTGCACGATGCCGGTCAGCACCGGGTCGTGAAAGCCCACCCACCACTCGTCGAGTGCCGGCGCAACCGTGGCCCCGGCGGTGCCGTCCGCTGACTTCCGATCGGCGTCGCGTTGGGTCAACAGGGCGCCGTTGGCGAAATGCGCGGGCAGATCCGCTGCGGGACGAACGTAATCGGGACCGACGGCGCAGCCTGCCAGCGCGCTCACGGATATCGCCAGCAATGCCGTTCGGAAATTCAACAAAGTCGGCAATGTCGGCCGGGGCGGCCGGATCGGGAGGGGCATTTTCGAGAGCGTCGGCGAGAAGGTGTTCATGGCGGCGAGGGATTGGGTGCGTTGAATTACGAGTTACTTGCAAGATGATAGTTGCAACTCTATACTCACTTTCATTGTGAAAGCAACCCCTCGTTGCCGGTGTCGCTTTGACATCTCTCACGCCTCCAAGACCGCTTACGCCACTTGAATGAAGAAGGATTGACCTCCATGACTTCCCCGAGCACAACCGCCCCGCAAGCCACACCGGCCAATCAGCAATCTTCGGTATCTCCGTCCAGCGGCGCGCGGCGCCGCTTCGCGCTGCGAGGCGCGGTGGCCGTGGCGGCCATTGCCGCACTGGGCTATGGGGTGCATTGGTGGACGACGGCGCGGTTCTTCGAGTCGACTGACGACGCTTACGTCGGCGGCGACGTCACCGTGCTCGGCCCGAAAGTCCCGGGTTACATCGCGCAGGTGCTGGTGACGGACAACCAGCCCGTGCATGCGGGCGATGTGCTGGTGCGACTCGATGACCGCGATTACCGCGCCGCGCTCGCGAAGGCGGAAGGTGCCGTGGCGGCCCAGCAGGCGTTGCTCGCCAACCTCGATGCCACCGCGCGACTGCAAACCGCCGTGATCGCGCAGGCACGCGCCAGCGTGGTCGCGGTGGCGGCCGATGCGCGCCGCGCCCATGACGATCAGGTGCGCTATCAGGACCTCGTGGCCAAGGCGGCCGTCTCGGTGCAAAGCGCACAGAAGGCGGACGCCGATTACAAGCAACTCGCCGCCAACCGTGACCGCGCCGAGGCGGGGGCGGTCGCCGCAGAGCGCCAGATCGACGTGATCGCGACCCAGAAGCAACAGGCGCAAGCGGCTTTGGCGCAGGCCGTGGCCGAGCGTGACATTGCGAAACTCAATCTGGAAGACACCGTCGTGCGGGCGCCGGTCGACGGCACGGTCGGCAATCGGCGGGCACGACCGGGTGCCTACGCATCGACGGGCACGCAGTTGCTTGCCATCGTGCCGGCACACGGCCTTTGGGTCGACGCCAACTTCAAGGAGGGGCAACTGGCGCGCTTGCGGCCGGGCATGCCCGTGAAGATTGAAGCCGACGTGCTGCCGGGGCGAGTGTTCCACGGTCATGTGGCGAGTCTGGCACCCGCGACGGGGGCGCAGTTCAGCGTGTTGCCACCCGAAAATGCGACGGGCAACTTCACGAAGATCGTGCAGCGTGTGCCGGTTCGCGTGCTGCTCGATGAGGCTGACGGCCGTCTGGGCACGTTACGCCCGGGGCTGTCCGTGACGGCGGAAGTCGATGCCCGTGCGGGTGACGATGCTGTCGCCGCGCCGGGTGCTGCCAAGGTGGCGGCACGATGAGCGCCGCGCATACCGGCGCGGCCTTACCGGCCGGGCTGCCGCAGCCGACGCCACCGGGGGATGGTAGTGCCGGCGACTCCCCAAGGCCCGGACAGCCCGCGAACGACTCCCGGCCCATGCCGCTTGTCGTCGCTGGCAGCACGCCACCGGGCACAGGCGGAGGATTTTCCGTCGAATCGATGTCGACGCAGGCCAAGGTCATCGCCTTCATGACGATGGTCGTGGGCATGTTCATCGCGTTGCTCGATATCCAGATCGTCTCGGCGTCGCTCAAGGACATCGGCGGCGGTCTGTCGGCAGGGGCTGATGAAACCGCGTGGGTGCAGACCAGCTACCTGATCGCGGAAATCATCGTGATTCCGCTCTCGGGCTGGCTGTCGCGCGTGATGTCGACGCGGTGGATCTTTGCCGCCTCGGCGGCCGGTTTCACCATCGCGAGCCTGCTTTGCGGTGCCGCGTGGAATATCCAGAGCATGATCGCGTTCCGCGCGCTGCAAGGGTTTCTCGGCGGCTCGATGATTCCGCTGGTGTTCACGACGGCGTTTGCGTTCTTCAGCGGTCCGCAACGCGTGTTGGCGGCGGCGGTGGTCGGCGGGTTGTCGTCACTGGCGCCGACCCTCGGTCCGACCATCGGCGGCTGGATTACCGATAACTACTCGTGGCACTGGCTGTTCTTCATCAATCTGGTGCCGGGCATTTTCGTGACGATTACCGTGCCGCTGCTAGTGCGCATCGACCGTCCTAACTGGTCGCTGCTGCGAGGCGCCGATTATCTCGGCATGGTCCTGATGGCGGTGTTCCTCGGCTGTCTTGAATACACGCTGGAAGAAGGGCCGCGTTGGGACTGGTTTGGCGACGCGACCATTCGTACAACGGCGTGGCTGGCAGGGCTGTGCGGGGTAGCGTTCCTCTGGAGAAGTCTCACGTACGCGCAACCGCTGGTGGATTTGCGGGCGCTGAAGGAGCGCAACTTCGCACTCGGCTGCTTCTTCTCGTTTGCAACCGGCATCGGCATTTTCGCGACGATCTATCTGACGCCGGTGTTCCTTGGGCGCGTGCGTGGGTTCTCGGCCTTCGAGATCGGCATGGCGGTGTTCTCCACCGGTGTCTTCCAACTGCTGTCGATTCCGCTGTACGCGATGCTCGCCAACCGGGTGGACCTGCGCATTCTGATGATGGGCGGGATTGGGGCGTTCGCGTTGTCGATGTGGCAGTTCGCGCCGATCACGCATGACTGGGGCGCGGCACAACTGATGTTGCCGCAAGCATTGCGCGGGGCGGGGCAGCAGTTCGCCGTGGCGCCGATTGTCACGTTGACGTTGGGCAGCCTGCCGCCCGCGCGGCTGCGGCTCGCCTCGGGGCTGTTCAATCTGATGCGAAATCTCGGCGGCGCCATCGGCATTGCCGTGTGTACCACGGTGCTCAACGACCGCACGAACCTGCACTTCTTCCGGCTCGCCGAGCAACTGGGCGAGGGGAGTCCGGCGGTCGGTGCGTGGCTGGCAGGTGTGGGGTCGCGTATGAGTGCCTCCGGGCTCGACGCGATCGATGCGCAGACGGCGGCGCTTCGCCAACTCTGGCTGCTGACGTTACGAGAAGCACAAACGATCACGTTCGGCGATATCTACGGCGGCATGAGTCTGATGTTCTTCGCCGTGACGTTGATGGTGCCGCTGATGCGCAAGGTAGCGCCCCCGAAAGCGCCTAGCGCGGACGCGCATTGAGTGCGGTGCATTGGAATTCACTTTAAACAATTGACATCGCAAATGTTCGATAAGTGATTGATTTGTCGTTGACGGGAATCATCCGGCTGGCGTCGATTCTCGTCGCAGTGACATATGGAGACGCTGGCCGGCTTGCCCGCCGGCGTCGACGCGCTTATGCTCACTTGCATGGTAATAGGCAGCGTCGGCCCGTGTCAGTCATGGCCGGGCGCGCCCGATGTCAAGAACTCGCGAGGACCCCCTTATGCAACGAAAGACTTTCCGCGACATGCAATGTCCCATCGCCCGCAGCCTGGAGCGCGTCGGCGAATGGTGGAGCATTCTGATTCTGCGTGAGGCCGGTTACGGGACGACGCGCTTCGACGACTTCCAGCGCCGGCTCGATATCGCGCCGAATATGCTGACGCGCCGACTTAATGCATTGGTTGAAGAAGGGCTGCTGGAGCGCCGTCAGTATTGCGATCGGCCGCCACGCTTCGAGTACGTGCTGACGGATGCGGGCCGTGATTTCCGCCCGGTCCTGTGGGCGTTGCTCGCATGGGGGAATCGGCATTTCGCGCCAGAAGGCATCGCTGCGCAACTGATCGATCAGGAGACCGGCGAGGTGGTTGAGCCCGTGGTGGTCGATGCCAAGACGGGTGTGCGGCTCGATCCGAAGCGCCATATCCCGGCCGCCGGGCCGGTGGCGAATGAAGGGATGCGGGCACGGCTTGCGCGAGCGGCGGCATTCGCCACAGGCCAGCCGTTACCGGAAGTCGCGACGCGTGAAGCGGCCGACGAGGTGGATACCGCGTCGCAGTAATCTGCCGCTCGATCCGGCGTTCAGCCTGACGTTCAGGCCATTGCCGGGGCGCTGGGCGGTGAAGCGAGCAAGCGGGCGAACGCGTCACTGGTCAACGGTTTGCCCAGCAGGAAGCCCTGCATTTCGTCGCAAGCCAGGGTCTTGAGCGCGGCACGCTGCGAGTCGGTTTCCACGCCTTCGGCCACCACATCCATGTCCAGCGAGTGGGCCAGCGCGATGATGGCCGACACGACGGCGCTGCCTTCGCGCCCGTGCGTATCCAGTCCATTGGTGAAGAAGCGATCCATCTTCAACTGCTTCACCCGGAAGCGTTGCAGATAGGCGAGGCTCGAATAGCCGGTGCCGAAGTCATCGATGGCGACTTCGAAGCCGCGATCCTGAAACGACCGGATCACGTCGATGGTGTGCTGCGCATCGAACATCGCCACCGTTTCGGTAATCTCGAACATCAGCCGGTCGCACTCGATGCCGGCACCTTCCACGATCGCCACAATATTCTCGACGAGCTGCGACTGCGCCAACTGGCGCGGCGACAGGTTGATGGCGACCTTCACGCGCGGCAGGCCGGCGGCGTCCCAGCCCCGAATGTGCTCGCAGGTCGCGCGCACTACCCAGTAACCAATCTGCACGATCTGCCCGGTACGCTCGGCCACCGGGATGAAATCCACCGGCTGCAATTCACCGAACTGCGGGTGTGTCAGGCGCAGCAGGGCTTCCGCGCCGGCCAGCGCTTCGGTGTCGCCGCGATACTTCGGCTGGAAGTGCAGCGAGAAATACTGTTCGCTTTCCGCGTCATGCAGCGCCTGCTGGATCTCCCACGTGCGCTGGGCCGCAGCGTTCATGCGCGGCTCGAAATAACGGAAGATGCCGCGCCCGGCGCGCTTGGCTTCATACATGGCCGTATCCGCATGCTTGAGCAGGACGTCGATGCTCTCGCCGTCGTCGGGATAGACCGCGACCCCGATACTCGGCATGACGTGCAGCGACTGGTTGCCCACGCGCAGTCCGTCGCGCATGTCGTCGAGCAGGCGTTGGGCCACGCGCCCCGCGACGTCCGAGGACGACAGCGAACCCAACAGCACCACGAATTCGTCGCCGCCGAGCCGGGCCACCACGTCGTCGCCGTTCACGTTCTTGCGCAGGCGCTTGGCAAACGCGCGCAGCACGTCGTCGCCTACGTTATGGCCGAGTGAATCGTTGATAGTCTTGAATCCGTCCAGATCCATGAACAACACGGCGAAGCGGCGTTGGTCGCGGCGCGAGTTGATCAGCATGCGCGCGGCCGCGTCGTGCAGCGCGCGGCGGTTGGGCAGGTCGGTCAGCGCGTCGTATGTCGCCATGCGGGCGATCTGTGTGTTCAGTTGCAGCACCGAATTGGCGAGGAAGCTGGTGCGGGCGTCAAGGCGGGAGACGAGCAGGGTGGTGGCCAGAATCAGGAACGTGAACAGGCTCACGGTCGTGACGAGCCATGGCGAGCTGACCGACGAGGCCGCGCCGCACACTGCGCCCGGGGCGAAGTTGGCCGCGGCCATGCCGGTGTAATGCATGGCGGTGATGGCCAGCCCCATGACCACCGCCGCGCCGACGCGCTTGGCCATCACGTAGCGCAGGCTGCCGTCGCGCAGCGTCTGAGCGATCCACAGGGCGGCCGTCGCGGCGGCAATGGCGATGAGGATCGAGGCGCAGAAGAGCACTGGATCGTAGTCGATGCCCGGCTCCATGCGCATCGCGGCCATGCCGGCGTAGTGCATGGCGGCGATGCCGACACCGAGCGTGGTGCCCGCGCCGGCCAGCCGCCACGCAGTAAAGCGCTCGCTGGCAACCAGCCAGAGCGCGGCCCACGAGATGAGAATGGCGATGCCGAGCGATCCGGCCGTGATGAAGGGGTCGTACCCCAGCGGGATCGACGCGTGCGACGTCAGCGGCGACCACGAGGGCGACAGCGAGAGCGCCAGCATGCCAATGAAATGCATTGACCAGATGCCGATGCCCATGGCGGTCGCACCGACAGCCAGCCACGCGTGGCGCATGCCACGGTGGGTCAGGAGATAGATGCGCCCCGAGAGATCGAGCGCTGTGAACGACGCCAGTACGGCAACCGCGAGCGATAACGCAACGAGCCAACCACTGTACGAACTCGACATAAGAAAACCGACCGAAAAGTCCCGCTTATCTGGTTATCGGCAACGTTGACCGATAGTTGAGGGTCGCGCGTCAGAAATTTTCTGACACGGCACCTACCGTCCGTGCCAGGTCGACGGGCGCCAAGGGATCGGCCGAAGCGCGGCGACCTGCACCGATCTCGACAGTACCCATGCCATAGTGAATAATCCGTTCATACCCGCTCCCGCCCGTGGTTTTCGGGGGAGACAGCCGCCGTGACCGCAATCGGATTCATGCGCGGTCCTGGATGTGCCGGGCTGCAAAACCGGGGGCAGAATTCGACAGCCCTCGATTTTGCCTGATTTCCGCGGGATTTCCTCGCACTGCATTCAATCTTGATGGCCAACTTGCCCGCCGGAGCCGTGATATGCGCATTCGCATGGGGCTGTTGCAAGTGCTGTGGGTGTGTGGAATAGCGGTCGCGACGGCAATGCCGGTGGCCGCAGCAGGGCCGGAGGCAGGTGCCTCGAACGGTGCGGCCAGCCAGACGGGCGCGACGCCGGTCGACGCGTCACGGGCCACGGATGCACAAGGCGATGTGGCGCCAAGTCCGGACACGTCGGCGGTCGCCACGCCGGACGGGGTGGCGCTGCGCTTCATGGACCGTCCCATCGTGACCTTCCATGGCACGGTGGCCGGGGCGACGCCCGCCGTGCGGGCTGCCCGCGCACAAGCCGTGCTGGAAAGCCTGCCGCCCGGCGCGTTCGATGCCCCGGTCGACCTGTTGCGCGGCTCGCTCAGCGGTGTGTCGGGCATCGCCTTCCGCTTGCAGGACCGCATTCTCTTTGCCCTCACGCCTGACGATCTCGCGCCGGGTGACGCCCGCTCGCTCGATGCGGCCGCCGCCGACGTGCGTGCCCGGCTGCAAGTGGCCTTTGCGGCGCGCCGTGAGCAACTCCATTGGCCGACCATTCTGCGCGGCGTGGCGCTCAGCGCGCTGGCGACCGGGGTGCTGGCCCTGCTGGTGCTGGGCGTCGGCCGCATGCGTGCCCGGCTTGAGAAGAAGTTGCAGGAGACGCTCGAGAAGCGCGTCTTGCAGCGCACCGCCCGCACCTTCGACTGGACCGGCTCTGCCGTGCATCTGGTGCATCAGATCGTGCAGATCGGCGCCGTGTGTCTGGCGCTCGCCTTTGCCTATCTCTATCTGATCTTCGTCCTGCTGCAATTTCCGGCCAGTCAGCCGCTGGCCGGCCGGCTGTCCGACTTCCTTTGGTCACTCGTCGACCGTTTCGGGCTGGGCGTGGCCAGCGCGATCCCGGGCGTCATGACCGTGATCGTGATCTTTCTGCTCACGCGGGCCCTGCAAAGCCTGATCAACAATATCTTCGACGCCGTGCAGACCGGCCGCCTGACCATTCCCGGCATGCATCCGGAGACGGCCGGGGCGACCCGGCGCGTGGTCTCGGTCGGGGTGTGGGTGCTGGCGATCACGTTTGCCTATCCGTACATGCCGGGCGCGCAGAGCGATGTGTTCAAAGGGCTGTCGGTGTTGCTGGGCCTGATGGTCACGATCGGATCGAGCGGCATCGTCAACCAACTGATGAGCGGGATGGTGGTGATTTACAGCCGGGCGCTCAAGAAGGGCGATCTGGTGTCGATCGGCGACGCCACCGGTGTCGTGCTGGGCGTGGATGCGCTGTCCGTGAAGATTCTCAATCAGGCGCGCGAAGAGCTGACCATTCCCAACGCGGTGGTGGTCGCGTCCACCGTGCGCAACTATTCCGCACAAGGGCGCCAGCAGGGCGTGGCCATCAGCACCACGCTCACGATCGGTTATGACGCGCCGTGGCGGCAAGTTCACGCGATGTTGCTTGAGGCCGCCCGCGAGACGCCGCAAGTGGCCGCGCATCCCGAGCCGTACGTGTTGCAGCGCGCGCTCTCCGACTTCTACGCCGAGTACGAGGTCTTTGCGACGCTGCGTGACCCGTCGACACGTTTCGCGGCCGTTTCTGCGTTGCACGAGAACATTCAGGACGTATTCAACCGCTACGGCGTGCAAATCATGTCGCCGCACTTCGAAGAGCAGCCCGAGTCGCCGCTCGTCATTCGTCCGGAACATTGGCATCCCGCCCCCGCGCCAGCCCCGAGCGCCGCATCGGCGCGCACGGCACCGCCGGCACCACAAGAACAAGGAGAAGCTCATGGCCGCTAAATCCAGACCCTCGTCTGCCTCATCGTCGTCAGCAGCTCGCCGGGCGCCTTCTGCCAGCACTAGCGCTCCTGCGGCCTCGGCGGCCGAGACGGCATCGACCGCGCCCGTGGCACCTGCGGCACCGGTGATTCCGTTCGAGACCCGGGTTGCCGCTGGCCGCAAGCTGCGCGACAAGACGCCGCGCAGCAGCCAGTCGCATCTCGGCAATACCGACCGCGATGTCGTCGAGTTGCTGCGCATCAGCAGTGAAGGGCGCGTGGCCTCGCTGGTGCCGTTGCGCTATGGCCGCATGCTCGCGTCGCCGTTTGCGTTCTACCGTGGCAGCGCCATCGTGCAGGCGCACGATCTCGCGGGCACCCCGAACTCGGGGCTCACGATGCAGATCTGCGGCGACTGCCATCTGGCCAACTTCGGCGGGTTTGCCACGCCGGAGCGCGCGTTGATCTTCGACCTGAACGATTTCGACGAAACGGCGCCGGGCCCGTGGGAGTGGGATATCAAGCGACTCGTGGTCAGTCTGGTGCTGGCCGCACGGCAATTCGGGTTTGGGGACACGCTGGGTGTCGAGATGGTGCGCACCGCCGTCGATAGCTATGCCCGTCGTCTGGACGAATATGCGCGGATGTCGACCATTGCGCTCTGGCACGAGCAGATCACGTTCGAGCGCATGTTGAATCTGGCCGAGACTGACCGGGTGCGGGAGGGCGTCAAACGGGGCATCGCCCGTGCGACCGGACGCACGCACGAAAACGTGCTGCCCAAGTTCGCCCAGCAGGTCGGCGGCCACTGGCAGATTCGCGACACGCCGCCGACGGTCTTCCACGTGCACGGTGCGACCACATTGTTCGGTCCGGAAGACGACTGGCTCGGCACGGGCGACTGGCGTACGCTGTTCGACCCTGTTTATAAGAGTTACGTGAGTTCGCTGCCGCCCGATCGTGCGCGCATGCTCGCCAACTACACGCAGCAGGATCTGGCGTTCAAGGTGGTGGGCGTGGGCAGTGTCGGCACACGCTGTCTGGTGCTGCTGATGATGGACGCGCACGAGCAGCCGCTGTTCCTCCAGTTCAAGGAAGCGTCGAAGTCGGTGGTGTCACGGTTCTTCAAGAACGTGACGCCCAAGCACGACGGCCGCCGTGTGGTCGAGGGACAACGCCTGATGCAGGCGGCCTCGGACGCGTTTCTCGGCTGGGGCAGCGGGCCGTTCGGGCGGTGCATCTACGGGCGGCAGTTGCGCGATATGAAGATTTCCGCGCAGTTCGAACTGTTCCGTGCCGAAGGTTTCCGTGAATACGCGGGCCTGTGCGGCTGGGTGCTCGCCCGTGCGCATGCGAAGGCTGGCGGTTGTGCGGCAGAGCAACTGGGTTACGTGGGCAAGGGCATTCGCCTTGGCGAGGCGCTGATCCATTACGCCACCGACTATGCCGATCAGGTCGAGCGCGACTACGAAGTGTTCCGCAAGGCTTGCCGCGACGGGCGGCTCGAAGCACGAACCGACGCCGACATGGCTGCCGATTTTGCCGCTTGAGGATGCTGTTTGAGAATGCCGATGCAACGTTTATGGGCACGCACCGTGCTCGCGGTTCGCAAGTTGGCGCGATGGGTGTCGCGAACGCCGACGTTGATTGTCTGGAGCGGGGTCGCCATCTCGGTGCTGCTCACCGTGGTGGCGGCCGCCTTGCTTTACGAGGGGCGCCTGCTGGTGCTCGCCCGTGCGGCCGACAACCAGCGCAACATCGCGCTGGTGCTCGAGCGCGACCTTGAACTCAACTTCCAGCTTTATGAAGCCTCGCTCGACGCCGTCGTGCAGGTGTTGGCACGCCCCGATATCGACGCGCTGTCGCCTGCGTTGCGCCGGGAGCTGATCTTCGAGCGGGCGGGCGCCTCACAGCATATCGGTTCGCTGGTAGTACTCGACACCCATGGGGACGTGGTGATCGATGCCGCCAGTGAGGTGCCGCGCGCGACCAATCTCGGCGATCGCGATTACTTCACCGTGCATCGCGATCATCCCAATGCCGGTCTCTATGTCAGCGGCTTCATTCACTCGCGCTTGCGCAACAACGTACCGACGATGGTGCTGAGCCGCCGCATCTCCCGGCCGGATGGTTCGTTTGGCGGCATTGTGTCGCTCTCGGTCGACACCGAGTATTTCCGCCAGTTGTTCGAGCACATCGAAGTGGGGCGGCAGGGCGTGATTCTGTTGCTGGGCAAGGACGGCGCGATCTTGATGCGCAAGCCTTACGACCCGTCGGTCATCGGCAAGACCATGGCGCAGACCGGGCGCTATGAAGCGATGCCGCCGCCGGAGCATGACGAGCGAAAGATCTATCCGATCCGCTTCGAAGGGCGGCCGAGTCTGATGACGCAGCAGTTTCTGGACAACGCCCCGATCACCTTGATCGTGGTGACGTCGAGCGACGATGCACTGGCGCCGTGGCGCAAGCGTGTCTACGCGTTCGGGGGCCTGTTCGCCGTGCTGATTACGGGGTTCGTCGGCACGTCATTTCTGTTGGCCGCCCAGTTGCGGCGCCGCTTGCGGGCCGAGCGCGAGCTGCGGTTGCTGGCCCGTACCGACGGGCTGACCGGGCTTTCGAACCGCCGGTCGCTGGACAAGACACTCGCCAACGAGTGGCGGCGTATGCGGCGCATCGGGCGGCCAATGTCTGTGGCGTTTGTCGATATCGACTGGTTCAAGCGCTACAACGATACGCACGGGCACCAGGCTGGCGACGCGGCACTGGCAGCGGTGGCGGGGGCCATCGGGGCGGCGCTGCAACGGCCGTCGGACAGCGCGGGGCGATATGGCGGCGAGGAGTTCATTGCCGTCATGCCCGATACGGACGAAGCCGGTGCGCAGCGCGTGGCGGAGTCGATTCGTCTGCGGGTGGAGCAACTCAATCTCGAACATGCCGCCAGTGATCTTGGCCGTGTGAGTGTCAGCGTCGGTGTGGCCTCGCGCCGCCCGCGCGGACGCGAGATGGTCGACGGGTTGGTGAAGGCCGCCGACGACGCCCTCTATCGGGCCAAATCTACCGGTCGCAATCGCGTTACCGTCGCACCGGCCAACGAATAAGGCCTCACGAATAGGTCTCACACCGCCCCGTGTTTTGCCCGGTTTCGTAGGAATTCTCCGATGCCGGGCAGCGATCTCTCGATTTTCTTCAGAATTTTCTTCATCTCATGTCACTTTCAGTTGGTTTTTCAACCAACTGATTTTGCACGTCTTTTTTGTTGATTTTCACTGCCTGCGCGCGCCGCAGCCATCCTTGCCAGCATTCGCCTACACGTCTTTCAGACTCCGCCGATTCGCCCGGCGAAACCGGCTATCTACAATCGGTTTCAACAAGTCCGGTGACAGACGCAACAGCAGACAGCGGTGAAAGCCAAGTCCAAAGCCGTCGCCGGGCAGCAGTTCAAGGAGTCATTCATCGTGGCGACGGAAAAGACAGCAGGCGACGCCGATCAGGCATCAGGGAGCCGGAGCAGCCGGGGCGGAAACGATCCGCGCAAAGACGCGGACACCCAACCGCGAGCGGGTGTGCACAGCGTGCCGGGCGAGCCGCAAGAGACGGCTGGTCGCACGGTCCATGCCCGCTCGCGGGGCCCGTCGGCAGACGACACGGCGTTGCGTGATGCCGTTCGCCGGGCGCTGACCGAAGCGAGCGATCTCGACGTGACGAACGCCGATGTGACCGTGACCTCGGGGCTGGTGATCCTCACGGGCTATGTGCCCGAGCGCTGGATGCAGCACGTCGCGCAGACCGTCGTCGCGAAGGTGGCGGGCGTCACCGGTGTCGACAACCGGCTGCACGAGCGGCGCGGCAAGACCATGAGCCGTCCGGGCGAAAGCCAGGAAGGCCACAAGATTTGAGATCGATAGATCAACGAATTCCAGACGTAGCGCCGCGCTCAATGCACGCGGCGGTGCGTCAGGTCTGAAGCAGCACTTAAGCCGTAATTAAGCAGTAATTAAGCAGTAATGAAGCAACACTCAGGCATGTCCCCCGGGCGAGGGGAATCACAAGAGACTCTTTTGGGAGGTCAACAAATGAAACAAGCCAATCTGCTCAAGCTCATCATTGCGGGCGCACTTGCCACCACCGGTATCGCAGCACACGCGCTGGATCAAGGCGGGATCATCAAGATTGCCGACAATGCCAGCGCCAGCGGTGCCATGAGCGACACGGGCCGCAAGATCGATGACTCGGCACTGACCGCCAAGGTCAAGGCAGAGTTGCTCGCCAAGAAGGACGTGCCTTCGACGAAGGTGCATGTGACCACCCGTCACGGTGTGGTTCACCTCACGGGGTCGGTGCCGCAATCGGCCCAGAAGACGCTCGTCGTGGATACCGTCAAGGGTGTCGATGGCGTGGTGGACGTGAAGGACGACATCAAGGTGATGGCGCAGTAACCCGCCAATCGCTCCGCAGTAAATCCGTGACATCCGTGACAGAAGTTTCGCAACGCGGCCCGAGGGCCCGTTGCGAACCCACAGGAAGACAAGGAGATACATCATGACTATGCAAACCGGCCGGGGCCCTGCGCCCCAATCAGGCGCACGCATCGTAGGCTCGACGACCCAACTGCCCGATGGTCCGGGCCCGTCGGTGATGGCCGCCGACACGCTCGACGCGGAAGACGTCGTGAACCCCGCAGGCGATAGCCTCGGCAAGGTCAAGCACATCATGCTCGACGTGCAGCGCGGCACTGTGGCCTACGCCGTGTTGTCGTTCGGCGGGTTCCTCGGCATGGGCGACAAGCTGTTCGCCATTCCGTGGCATGCCCTGCAACTCGACGTGGAAAACAAGCGTTTCATCCTCAACGTCGATAAGGAAGTGCTCAAGAAGGCCCCCGGGTTCGACAAGGACCACTGGCCGACCATGGGCGATCTGCACTGGGCCGAACAGGTCCACACGTATTACACCGTCGACCCTTACTGGCATTGAGCCCGGAGGTCACTTGCTCATGCCGCGCACATCCACAACACGCCGGCTGACGCAGGCCCCCCGTCTGTATGCGCATTTGCCCGAGCCTTTTGATCCGGGCAAACCGCCCGGGACACCGCCGCCGCGATCGCCTCCGAATGAGGACGAGCCGACGCCGATGCCCCCGCCTGACCGACCGCTTGATCCGCCTGTGGAAGAGCCGCCGCTGCGGCCGCCCGGCAAATACGTCGCCAGCATCAGTGAAGGGGGCTTCGTCGACCAAAGCCAGACCGGCAAGGGAGAAAAGTCATGCTTGGCACTATCTTGTTGATTGTCTTGATTCTGATGTTGATCGGTGCGGTGCCGGCCTGGCCGCATAGCCGTGGATGGGGGTACTACCCGTCCGGCGGTATCGGTCTCATCGTTCTCATCGTGCTGATACTCGTCCTGATGGGACACATCTGACGGTCACTCCGTCTGATGGATCGTACGAACCCTGTCGCGTAAGCCTGCCAATGCATGGGCTCGCGTGATGGGGCGAGTACCGATCGCGTTGATGATCGCGTGGAGATTGTGAACAAGGAGCGCCTGTCATGCCGTATCGCCAGACCCACGAGCTGCCGGCCAGCGTCAAGGACCATCTGCCGGCACATGCGCAGGAGATTTACCTCAAGGCGTTTAATTCCGCTTGGGACGAATACCGTGAACCCGCCGAGCGCCGAGGCCACGAGTCGCGCGAAGAAACCGCGCACAAGGTGGCCTGGTCGGCGGTGAAGAAGACCTACGAAAAGGATGAATCGTCCGGTCAGTGGCACGCGAAAAAGTCGCACCACTGATCGAATGCCGTCCCCCAATGCGATTGCTCCGGCCCCCGCAGCCGATGAGCAATCGCACCTTGCCGGCCCTGGAGGCCGGTTTTTTTTGGGGCGCGCACGATGCCATGGCGTCATTTTGCGTTGCAAGGCAAAGCGGGGTGATATGTCAGTGGTTGCCCGGATTCATGAAGTTTCGGGGTTGCTGCATTGCAGCGCACGTCCGGCAAGATGATGCGGATTGCCGTAAAATCGCACCCTATGAGTTCCCCCCAAGTCCTTCCCGTCGATGCAGCCGAAGCGCTGCCCCCGTCGTCCATTCCCGTCTGGCTCTCGTTTGTCGCACTCGCGATGGGCGGGTTCGCGATCGGGACGGGCGAGTTTGTCATCATGGGCCTGCTGCCCGATGTCGCCCGTGGTCTGAACATCACGATTCCGCAAGCCGGTCATGCCATCAGCACCTATGCGCTGGGCGTGGTCATCGGCGCGCCGTTGCTTGCCGTGCTCGGCGTGCGTTTGCCCCGGCGCCTCTTCCTGATTGCACTGATGGCGATGTTTGCGATCGGCAATTTTGCCAGTGCGCTCGCCCCGGGCTATCTCTCGCTCATCGGTCTGCGCTTTCTGAGCGGTTTGCCGCACGGCACCTATTTCGGTGTGGCGGCGCTGGTCGGTGCATCGCTCGTGCCGCCGCACCGGCGGGTGCATGCCGTCGGTCAGGTCATGCTCGGCCTGACGCTGGCGACACTCTTCGGCGTGCCACTCGCCGCCGGGCTCGGTCAATGGCTGGGCTGGCGCGCGGCCTTCGTCCTCGTGGGTGCGATTGGTACGCTCACGGCCGTGCTGGTCTGGCGCTGGGTGCCGAATGTGCCGGCTCCGCACGGTGCGAGCCCGTTGCGTGAACTGGCGGCGCTGCGAAGCTCGCAGGTCTGGCTCACGCTGGGTATCGGGGCGATCGGCTTCGGTGGCATGTTTGCCGTGTTCAGCTACATCAAACCGACGCTCATGCAAGTGGCGGGTGTGCCCGAAGCGTGGGTGCCGTTCTATCTGGCGCTGTTCGGTGTCGGCATGGTTGGCGGCACCATCATCGGGCCGCGGCTCGTCGGTGCCACCTCGCTGATGCGTGCCATCGGCGGCACGTTGATCTGGTCGGCGCTGCTGCTTGGCGCATTCACGTTTACCGCCGCCAGTCCGTGGCTTGCCGGTATCAATGTGCTCGCCATCGGCACCATCATCATCATCGGGCCGGCTTTGCAGATTCGACTGATGGATGTGGCCGGTGAAGCACAGACGCTGGCGGCGGCGCTCAATCACTCCGCCTTCAATATGGCCAACGCCGCCGGCGCATGGCTCGGCGGCGTGGCCATTACGGCCGGTTATGGCTGGACTTCCACCGGCTGGGTCGGTGCCTTGCTGTCTTGCGCGGGCATGCTGATGTTCTTCTGGGCACGCCACGACGCTCGCCGGAAGGCCCGGTAACACAGCCCCTGCATCACGAACATCGCGACGAAAGCGAGCGGATAAGCCCACCAGATGCCGGTCAGCCCGGCCATCCGCTCGAAGATCAGGGCAGCCGGCACTTCGATGCCGAGCAGCCCGATCATCCCCAGCGCCATCGGCACCCATACCTTGCCGCCAGCGCGCATGGCGCCCGTCATGACCGCTGTCAGGCCCATCACCGGCACGCTCCACGCCGTGACGTAAAGCAGGTGCGTCGCGAGCGCCAAGACTTCCGGGTCGGTCAGAAAGCCGCGCATGATCAGCGGCGCCGTCAGACAGACCAACGCCGTCAGCACCCCCGTCATTCCCAGATTACACAGGAAACCCGTCCGCACGATCGCATCGATGCGATCGCTTCTGCCTGCGCCGATGGCATGCGCGCACAGGATCGAGGCGGTGATGCCGAACGTCATGATGGGCAGTTGCAGCCAGCTCATCACTTGCGTGACGGCACCATACGCGGCGGTAGCGTTCGCTCCGTGGCGATTCACCATGCCGAGCAACGCCATTTCTGCGATGGCCATCGTCAGCATCTGCATCGCGGCAGGCACGCCGATGCGCAGGATGCCCCGGGCAAGATCAGGTCGAAATTGGACGTTGCGCCACAGACCGGCACCCGGTGCGAGCGCGTGCGCCTTGCGTCGCCAGTACATCGCCATCCAGAGCAGGGCGACGGAAAACGCGATCAGGGTCGACGCGGCGGCGCTCGCCACGCCCAGCTTCGGGAGCGGCCCCCATCCATCGATGAAGGCGGGCGTGAGGCACAGCGCGAGCACGGTCGCGATCAGCAACGTGAAGAGCGGCGACACCGCGTCGCCCGTGCCCCGGCTCATCGACGTCGTCAGCCAGAGCAAATACACGATGGGCATGCCGATGAGCATCCACCGCGCATAACGCGTGGCGTCGTCGATCACTTCCAGCGGAGTACCGAGAGCTCGCATGAGCGGCGTGGCAAGCCACCCGCCGAGCACGCTGGTGACGACGCCCGCGACAAGCATCATCAACAACGCCGTCGCCGCGATGTTTCTAACGCGGACCAAATCCCGTGCCCCCCATGCCTGTCCGATCATCACGGTGGCACCGGCCGACAGCCCAATGACGATGGCGAGCAGAAAGAAGAAGACCGGGAAGAATGCGGATACGGCGGCAATCGCCTGCGTGCCGATCAGGTGGCCGAGATAGATGCCGTCGACGGTGCCCGCGATCGATTGCAGCGCGTTGGTCAGCATCATCGGCACGGCGATCAGGAGCCACGTCCGCCAGAGCGGGCGCGGCGGTGCCGGTGAGGGGGGCGGTGGTGCTTTGATTTCGGTTGTCATGGTTTTCTCAAGGCAAGTTTGCGATGAAATTTCAGGGGAATTTCGGGCAAAGCGGGGCCCTCCGGTGCGGCAGTCCGACCGGTGAGCGGGGAATCGCAGGGAGACGGGCGCGCGGGCCCGGCGGGTTATTCGGTGATGCGTTCGGCGAGATCGTCGGTTGACGTCAGGCGCAGCAGATACTCGCGCACGTCGTCCGGCCAGCCGGCGATGCGTTTGCCGAGGGCGTCGAAGTCGTTGGCAAACAGCGCGCGCGAGGCTTCTTCGAATTCCGGCAGATCACCTGCCATCGTCGACATGAAGCGATAGGCGCGCTCCTGTGCTCGACGGATCAGGTCGCGACTGGCGAACTTGCGGCGGGCTTCTTCAACCAGCTTGCGCAAGACGACGGACGCGCCGCCGGGCTGCTCGGCCAGCCAGTCCCAATGACGCGGGAGCAGCGTGACTTCGCGCGCGACGACACCGAGCTTCGGGCGGCCACGGCTTTTGGCGGGAGCTTGGGGGGCGTCGGTGGTGTCGATGGCGCCGGAAACGGGTTGCGCAAGCGTCGCATCACTCGCTGCGACAGGTGCCGCGACGGGGCGATAGCGTTCCCGAATGTCGGCAGCGGTGCCGCGAACATCCACATCGCGCGTGTCGCCGGTCAGGTCGTCGAAGATCAGCACCGGCAGGTGCGTGTCGATGAGGGACGCCTGCTGGAAGGCAATGGCGGCGTCGGCCAGCGAGCCGACGGCAATGCGGCGCATGCCGCGAAAGACGGTATAGGTAGGGACGGTAGCGGGCGGGACGGCAGCGGGCGTGACGGACACGGCGAATCTCCGGTAATGAATCAGGTACCGGCGAATATTACCCGGGTGTTATTTGAATTGCAATATTACCCGGGTAATAATTTTGATCGCTGTTTTTGGCGGGCAGTGATTGAGTGAAGGCGTGTCAGGCGGTCAATGCCACGCCGCCCGAGAGGCGTTCGAGCACGGTGGCGCGCACGGCGGCGGGGGCGTCGTCCAGCAGCTTGGGCCATGCGGCCTGTGCTTCGGAGACGGTTTCGCGGGCAATCGTCATCATCCGCGAGACGCGCAGCAGACCGGCGCCCTTCAACAGCGCTTCGAGGGCCGGCCAACCGAACGCACGCAGCGTCTTGTCGATGGCGCGATTCACACCGTAGTGCGATGCGGGCACGTCGTGGAAAAACGCCGCCACGCATACCGGGTCATAGACCGGCGCGAGTTGCGGTGTGTGGGCGTCGGGATAGGTCAGCGCCCAGTTCTTGAGGTGCGCGTCGGTATTGCCCAGCAGGATGAAGGCAATCAGACGCCGCATGAATTCCCGCACATCCTGCACGGGCTGTGCCGAGAGTTGGTCGAGCACACGCAGCATCGTCGTATAGTCGACGTCGAGCCCGCGTCCGTACTTGCTGCGCGGCGGGTACTGAAGCACTTGCGCAAACTCTTCCATATGCACGCGCCGCCCGTCGGGCAGCCGGTCAAATCGCGGCACGGCCAGAATATGTTCGAACGGGACCTGCTCGGGCAGATCGGCGTCACGGCGCGAGATGATCTCTGCCTTGGCGCAGTCGAG
Organism: Pandoraea sp. PE-S2T-3; assembly: GCF_002179965.1. GTDB lineage: Bacteria > Pseudomonadota > Gammaproteobacteria > Burkholderiales > Burkholderiaceae > Pandoraea. The sequence goes on along the minus strand of NZ_NGUQ01000037.1, from coordinate 950,835 downwards.
CCCCAACGCTTCGCACAGCCGATAGCCGGTGAATTCGTTTTCGACCAGATCGGGGTGACGCGTCGTGGGCAATTTGAGAATGACCGACCCGGCGCGGCCTTGACGCTTGACGACATAGCGCCGGCCATCGCGTACCGCCGAGAACTTGGTGACGACGCCCGGCAATGACGCGGCGTCTTCAACCGGCGTGTCGACGAAACCGGGCTCGATCATTTCGAGCCCGAGTGCCGTATGCCAGCGATGCACGACGTCGGGCACGCCTTCGCGCGGCGGCACGGGTTCGACTTCGAGCGCCCCCATCAGATCGTGGCCCGCCGCAGCGAGCAACTCGAATTCATCATCGGGGCTGCAACGCCGTTCGGCGGCGAGGCGCTCGCGATTGTGGCCTTCGGGCAGCAGATTCTCGAAGTACACGGGCCACCGGCCGTCCGTGCGCACCAGCCGGGCGTCCTGCGGGGATCTGAGAATGTCGCGAGTGGCGTTTTCGCTGGCGCCGCGATAGGCGAGCGAGAGCGTCGGGCGGCGCGCGTCGGCGATGTAATCCTCGTCGAACGACATGCGAAGAATGTCACCGTATTGCGACAGATAGCCGACGGGGCGGCGGCTCCCGTCGGGCATATGCAGATAGGCGCGCAGGTACTTGATGTTCATGAGCGGGAGGGCGTGGGACGCGGTGTCGTGCCGGACGAGGCCAGCGTTTCAACGATAGATGGCGGGGCAGATACACCGCTGGGCTGGCCCAGATACTTGCCGCCGGAGCGCAGAAACGCTTCGACTTCCTGACGCAGACTCGCGGGGACGAGCATCGGTTCGAGATCGAGCGCGCGCGCCATTTCCAGTACCGTCGACATCCGCGGATCCAGCGCGCCTGACTCGGCCTTCTGGACAGTCATGCGCGATAGGCCGGCGCGTTCTCCGAGGTCGGATTGCGTGAGACCTGCTTCTTTGCGTGCGGCGATCAGTGTGTCGAGAAAGCTCATCTTGATGTGCTTTTTCAAAGAAATGATGCTTTATCTTAGCATCGCACACGCAGGTTTGCTAGAAAAGATAATAAAAGATAGCTTATTCGTAAAAAAGATAATGATAGTTATCTTTTTGTGATTGGCGCTTCTCACTCGTCGTGGAACTTGCCCCGCGTCGCTTTCACCCGCGAACGCACTTGCTTGGCATCCCGGCGTCGCATCTGACTGCCGAGCGTTGGACGCGTGGGAATGCGGCGACGCGGAGGAATGGCGGCGGCATCGACCAGTGCCTGCAAGCGTGCCAATGCATCGGCGCGATTGAGTTCCTGAGAGCGGTGCTGCTGAGCTTTGAGCACGATGACGCCATCTTGGGTGATGCGCTGATCGAGACGGGAAAGCAGGCGCGCCTTGACGTCATCGGGCAGCGACGAGCGCATGACGTCGAAGCGGAGATGGATGGCACTTGAGACTTTGTTGACGTTCTGCCCGCCAGCGCCTTGAGCGCGCATGGCAGTGAGTTCGACGTCTTCGGGGGCGATGAGAATGCGACGGTTCATGGGGGAAGGATAACGTCCCGGCCATGCGGCTCACAAGCGGGTGAGCACATAAACGGCAAAGCCCGTGATCGTGTTGAGACCCATAAGCGATCAATAAGCGATCAATAAGCGCATGCCGGCGATGTCGCATCGAGAGACGCGAGATCGCCGGCATGGACGCGGGCACGATGCGTGCCGGTGAGATCAGCGTGGCGGCGACACCACCACGAACTGGACGACCGTGCCCGAGTACACGGGCTGATACCAGGTCGAGCCGCAATGCTGATACGCCACGGTGCCCACTACAGTACTGACGCAACTCGGGGGCAAGCTGGCTACCGTCGAGCCGATGATCGCCGCCGACATGCCGATCGTGACCGCGGCGGCCACCGGATCGTACCAGCCACCTCCCCAATACGGTGGGGGCGGAGGCGGCGGAGGCGGCGGAGGTGGCGGTGGCGGGGGCGGCGGATGCGGCCCCGGCCCGGGTCCGGGCCCCGGCGGAGGCGGCGGGGGATGCGGACCGGGACCAGGACCAGGACCGGGAGGCGGTGGCGGCGGATGCGGATCAGGTCCGGGCCCCGGCCCCGGGCCCGGCGGATGGGGGCCCCGGTCCCGGTCCTGGACCCGGGCCGGGTGGCGCGGGGTGTGGCCCCGGCCCCGGCTGCGGCGATGGGTTAGGTCCGGGCCCCGGCCCGGGCGGCTGGCCGCCGTTGTGGGGCGGTCCACCGGAAGGCCCGCCCGCGTTGGCGTGCATGGGCGTGTTGCCACCCGGTGCACCGCCACGCTGCATGCCACCCGCGCCAGCGCCGGCATTTGCCATGCCGCCGCCGTGAAAACCGCCGCCGCCACCGCCACCATGCAGACTGGTCCGCGCACCGCCACGGAATCCGAATCCGAAGCTATGGGTCGAGACGACGGCGAAGGTGGCCGCGACCGTCAGGCAGATCGCTCGCATCGCGGGGCGGCTTGCGGGCTTGCGGTGGATCGCCGTCGATGGCGTGCCTGAAGGCAAGGAAGTCATCCGGGTCATTGTCGACCTCCCTGCGTTTGTCCAGTCTGGCGCTCGGGTCCGTCTTGCGGCGGCCCGGGCGGACGCATCTCAATACGCTGCGCGCCGGCGGGCACCTGATAGGTGAACGTTCCCGCCGCGAACGCCGGATTGACGTTCCACCGGTAATTCACGGAATGCCGCGGTCGCGACGGCTGGGTGGTATCGGTAATGACGAACCGGCAAGGCAGGGGCCGCGAACCGGCTCGAATCCACAGTTCCCAATCAACATCGGGTTGCTGATACGCGTAGTGATTGCACCATTCACCATTCACGCGATCGAGCCCGATGAACAGCGCCGAGCGCAATTGAGCGGCGTCGTCAGGGTCCATGCCCCAATAAAACAGATCGGCCAGCGGGAGTCCGATGCCGTACTTCTGATCGATATCCCGTGCCAGTGCATCGATGGTCGGCGGCGCGTCGACCCGGCTGTAGAAGCGCTTGCCCTGTGACTCGTCGTAGAGCGTGAACGTTTTGCCGTTATAGACAAAGCCGCGATTGCGCGCTTGGCCGGTGACCACTGCGCGGACCTTGTCGGGGCGCTGCACCGACATGTCAGTGTGATGCAGGAAGCCTACGTTCTGGCCGGTGCTCAACACGGCGTCGGTGACCGAATCTGCCTCCACGTGAAAGCGCTGCAAGGTTCTCAGGTAACGACTCATTTTCGTCAACGCATCGACGGCGCCTTGCTGTTTCTCCGGCATGCCTTGCACCGGGAGCGTGCTGTCCGAGGCGGGGGCCTGTGCGGAGACTGAGTAAGACGCCAGCGCAATGGCGGCCGCCGCACCGAATGTCAGTGTGCGAGTCAGCATGCGCGTCAGCCCGCAATCAGGGTGATCCGGGCCATGGGGAAGCGTTCGTCGGGAAGACATGGATGGCACTGTGTGACCTCATTCAAAGGGCGGGTGTGAACGGGACGACAACAACGTGCTGGGGCGCCGCATATCGGCGCAAGGGAGGCAGGGCGGGTCACGAATCGTTGACCCGCACAAATATACCGGCAAGGCCGCGTGACCATCGGGTCGGGTAGGAACAAGATTAGTGATTCGGATTGCAAACTGTCAAGACGAAATGCATCATCCGAACGGATTAAGAATTACGTAACTTCAATGAATGACTTTGTAACAAGTTGTTTCTAATTTGATTGAAAATGGGTATGTACTTATCGTCCATGCATGAATGGTTTATTGATTTTCATCAACGAAATTCAATGGAGGCTATGGGGCTCAAGGCCTGTAGGCTTGGCGAGGTCGGGGGGTGGGTAATTTTAATTATCCGGTGGCTAACGGTATTTGGTATGCAAAACAAAATTATCTTGCCGAAATGAATTATTTTGTTACTATCGCCGTGAAACATTCGGTAATTGGCGCAGGTCGCCGGTCATCGGAAATTTGTTTCGGATAATTAACTATTTGCCGAATTCGAATGACGGATTCTCATTCGGCGATAACAAAAAGGACACACCATGAAGCTCACGCAAGCGATGATTCTGGCCGGTCTGTTGTCGCTGGGGCAGGCCGCCTATGCACAAACGCAGGCTGCCCCCCCGCCCGCACCGATCGTGCGCGGCGGTGTCGTCGAGTTCCGAACGACACTGCTTGGCGTGGACGTCAAGAACCGCACCATTCAGGTTGCCGACGATCACGGCAAACCGGTGACCTTCGTGGTCGGGCCCGAAGTGAGAAACTTCGAGCAGATGCGCAAGGGCGACAAGGTGGTGGTGGCGTATGAGCGGGCGATTGCCATCTCGGTCGCACCGGGCGGTGGCATTCGCAGCAGCGTCGTCACTGAAGAAGCGAACCGTGCCACGCCGGGCAATCGTCCGGCTGCCGATGCGGCGCGCAACATCAAGGTCGTGGCGACCGTGCAGAAGATCGACCGCACGGCCAACGTCATCACGCTGCGCGGTCCGAAGCGCACCGTCGATATCGCCGTGCAGGACCCCTCGCTGCTCAATGGCGTGAAGGTGGGCGATTCCGTCAATGTGGATTACACCGAAGCGATTGCCGTGGCCGTGACGCAAGACCCGGATGCCAAGCGCAAGTGGGCTCCGCCGCCGCCGCCGCCGGCTCCCAAGCCGTAAGACACGCGGCGGACGATCAGTCGGTTTGACCATTGGGCGCCGGTGACACCACGACCGGCGCCTGATCCCCCCAAACGGCAAGCGCCCACGACCGGAGGTCGCCATGGCACGGTCCGCTCTTAAATTTGACGATGCGACATACGCCGCATTGCTCGCCGCCGCCCGCGACGCGGACACGGCAAATCCCCATAACAATCCGGCCTTTCTCGACGCTTTCCTGCACGACGCCTGGTCTGCCGCACATCGCATTTACGGTGCGCAGACGTATCTGAAGCTGATGGGGTTGGCCGGTGTGGCCCGACGGCCGAGTGCCGGCACCGTGCAAAAGGCCATCGTTCGTGCGCGCACCGCCTACGAAATGCCGGCCGTGCCGACATCGGCATCGTTGCCCGCCAATGCCCATTCCGTCTGGGCGCAGCAGCTTGAGCAAAACCTGGCGAGGGCCATGACATTGCTCGATGCCCTGCCTGAAGGCCAACTCTCCCACGGGCATGCGAGTGCCGACGTGGCCGATGCCATGCGGCGCGTACAACATCTGGAACGGGAGAATCTGGAGTTGCGGGCGCGGCTCGCACAGATGACTGTCGCAGCTGCCTATGCGCGCGAAGCGCTGGGTGAAACGCTGACCGGCTTTGCGCCGCAGACCCTATCGCGAGCGGGCAACCACGGTCGGCAGGGCCTCTGACGAACCAGCGACTGCCGGACTTGCCGGGCCCGCCTGTGCCATGGGGCCCGTCCCCAGCGGGTCGACAGGTGCCGCCGGTCCCTTCGACACCGAGAAACCAAACGTATTGAGGCCGCCCGCACTGTGTGCCCACACGGTGCCGCCGTGCATTTCGGCGATGGCCTTGACGATGGCCAGCCCCAGCCCGTGATTCTCGCGGCTGTTGGTGCGCGACGGTTCGGCGCGGTAGAAGCGGTCGAACAAATGCCGCAGCACGTCGGGCGGAATCGGCGCGCCCGGATTGGCGACTTCAATGCGCACCTGATCGGCGTCGTGTGCTGATTTGGCCGGTTGCGATATCCGCACGTCGATGGTGGCGCCCGGGGCGCAATGCTCGATGGCGTTCATCACCAGATTCGCGACAGCGCGCCCCACGAGTGCCTTGTTCACATGGGCAAAGGCGCTGCCATGCAGCCGCGCCGCCACTTGTGCCTCTTCCAGCGGAATCTCCAGAAACTCCAGCGTGTGCGCGGCTTCGCTCGCGATCGACACGCCCGTCAGGCCCGTCGCCCGCTCGCCCTGATCGGCCCGCGAAAGGAACAGCATGTCGTTGATGATCGTGCGCATGCGGCCCAGTTCTTCGAGATTCGATTGCAGCAGGGCACGGAGGTCTTCGACCGGCCGGTCGCGCGTGAGCGCCACCTCGGTCTGCCCGATCAGGATGGTTACCGGCGTGCGCAACTCGTGTGCGACGTCGGCGTTGAACGATTCCAGCCGCTCGTACGCGCCGTCAAGCCGGGCGAGGGCGCCGTTGAACGAATGGGCGAGATCGTCGAGTTCGACCGGCAGCGAACGGGTATCCAGTCGCTGCGAGCGGTTGTCCGGACTGATTTGCGAGGCTTCGCGCGTGAGCCGTGTCAGCGGTGAAAGACCGAGTCGCGTGACCGAGTAGCTGAGCAGCAGCACACCCAGACTGCCGAGCGCCGACAGCGCCGCGAGTCCGAGGCCGAAGGCGCGCAGCGTGCGCTCGTTGGGGGAGTAGCTGGCCGACACCTGAAGCGTCACGGCCGGGCGCGCGCCGTAGGGCGGCAAGATTTCGCGAGTGGTCAGCATGTCGTCGCCGCCGCCGTCAGGGCGCAGGCGTACGTAGCCGTTCGATAGCCGCTTCACGAACATGCCGCCCACGGGGGTGCCGAAGGTAAACCGTGGGTCGTCGCTTGATACGGCGTAGGTCGTCGTGCCGTCGCGCGGGGTCATGTCACTCAGTTTCTCGCGCACGATCTGCCACTTCTCGGGCGTGCCGCCGTGATAGACGATGATGTGCGCGATCTGCGCGCGATCGTCGAGCGACTCGCGCAGGTGCCGTTCCAACTGCACGCGCAGCATCATATATAGCGCGGTGCCCACCAGCGCGAACACCGATAGCGCCACCACCGCGAACATCGCGGCGAGCCGGCGGGAGATCGAGTGTTTGACCATGGTGAGCGCGGCGGCAATGCGCTCGGCTTACGCCTCGCGCACCTCCAGCACGTAACCCATGCCGCGCACGGTGTGCAGCAGCTTGGTGTGGAAGGGGCCGTCCAGCTTGGCGCGCAGGCGTTTGATCGCTGTCTCCACCACGTTCGTGTGGCTGTCGAAGTTGACGTCCCAGACCAGTTCGGTGATGGCGGTCTTCGACAGAATGTCGCCCTGACGACGGGCGAGTACGGAGAGCAGCTGAAATTCCTTCGCGGTGAGATCCAGACGTTGGCCGTCGCGCGTGGCGCGGCGTCCGATCAGGTCGACGTAAAGGTCGCCGACCGAAATCAGTGTGGATTCCTGCACACGGGTGCGGCGCGCGAGTGCATGCAGGCGCTCGACCAGTTCGATGAACGAGAACGGCTTGGTCAGGTAGTCGTCGGCCCCTTCGCGCAGGCCGCGCACGCGGTCGTTCACGTGATCGCGGGCCGTCAGCATGATGACCGGCGTCGACTTGCGTTCACGCAACGAGCCGAGCACAGCAAAGCCATCGCGCTTGGGGAGCATGACATCGAGCACGATCACGTCGTAGTCGAACTCCAGCGCGAGATGGGTGCCTTCTTCGCCATCGAGCGCGACGTCGACCACCCAGCCTTGCTCGGTCAACCCCGAGCGCAGATAGTCCACTACCTTATGTTCGTCTTCAACGATCAGTACTTTCATGTCGTCACCTCACCTTTGCGCATTATACGAGTCAGTGGATGAATCCGACGGCAGCCATCCGCCGCCTAACGCCTTGACCAACGCAACCGACAACACCAGTTGCTGCCCGCGAATCTGCACATCCTGCCGCTCGCTGGCGAGCAGACTCTGTTGTGCCGTAATGACACTCAGATAGGCGGTCAGGCCACCCGAGTAACGGTCGTTGGCAAGGCTCAGCAAGCGCTGTGCATCGACCACTGCCGCATGGGATTCGTGCGCCGCACCGTCAAGCACCGACAGGCCGGTCACACCGTCCTGCACCTGCTGGAAGGCGGTGAGTACCGTCTGGCGGTAGTTGGCTTCAACCGCGCGATATCCGGCGCTCGCGTAATCCACACTGGCCTGCCGGCGTCCGCCGTCGAAGATGACTTGCGAGGCCGCCGTGCCCAGCGTCCAGAGCAGGCTGGGCGCGGAGAGCAGGTTGGCAAAGTCCGTCGCTTGCCAGCCGATGGACGGGTTGAGCATCAGGCTCGGGAAGAAGGCGGCCTTGGCGACGCCGATCTGAGCGTTGGCCGCCGCCATGGCCCGTTCGGCCGACGCGATGTCGGGGCGCCGTTGCAGCACGTCGCTCGGCACCCCCAGCGGGATGCCTGGCAGCGCGTCGGTCAGCGTGCCGACCGGCACTGAGAATGCCGGGGCGGGAACGCCGACGAGCGCGGCAATCGCATGTTCGTACTGATCGCGCTGCTGATGCAGCAGCTTGGCCTGCACGCGCGTGGTGTCGAGTTCCGACTGCTGTTGCAACACATCGAGCCCGGAGACCGCGCCCAGATCGTGCTGTGCACTGACATAGTCGAGCGCCTTCTGCTGCAACTTGACCGACTCGTCGAGCACGTGAATCTCGGCGTCGAGCGCACGCAACTGGAAGTAGGCCGTAGCGAGTTGGGTGGTGAGCACCAGCCGGGCGTTGGCAAGATCGTCGCCAGCCTGCTCGGCCGATGCCTGCGCGCCTTCGACCTGACGGCGGATGCGTCCGAACAGGTCGGTGTCGTAGTTCACACCTAGCCCGAGCTGAACGTTGTTCTGCACCGTCGACATCATCGACGACGAATAACTCGTGAGCGGGCGGTTGGCCGAGATGCGCTGACGTGCAAGCCCGAACGACGCGTCGACTTCCGGCAGACGTTGCGCGGACGTGCCGGCAAGCGTTGCCCGGGCCTGTTCGTAATGGGCGACGGCGGCCGCCAGCGTTTGGCTCTGCGCCAGTGCCTGCTTCTCGAGGTCGTCGAGCGCGGGCTCGTGGAACGAGGTCCACCAGTCGGGCTGCAACGGCGCGTGTGACGGCTGGGCCAGCCGCCAGTAGCTGTCGGTTTTCCAGTCGGGCGGCGTGGAGACTTCGGGGCGCTGATAGTCCGGCCCGACGGCGCAGGCGCTGAGCAGTGTGGCGACGCCTAGCACCACGGCACCGAGCCGCAGACTGCGGCCATCGGTCATGCGAGGCACGCGCTGCCGTATCGCCGACGCCGGACCCATGCGTTCGCTGGCGATCACGATTGCGCTCCTTGCGCCTTACCGTTAGCCGCGTCTTCCGACTTCTCGGCGGGCTTGCCACCGGCTTTGCCGCCCGGTGCGGCCTTGACCGCCAGCGCCTTGGCCTGCACGTGGTCGCCGTCGTCGATGGAGTCGCTCGGGTTGATGATGACGCGGTCCGTCGGTGCGACGCCGTCGGCCAGTTCCAGCGACTGCCCCAGATCCTGAGCGATCACGATCTTGTGCAGATGCACCACGCCCTGATCGTCCACCACGGCCACGCGCGGGCCTTCCGCACGGAACAGCAGCGCGTTGGACGGCACGCTCAGATGGGCACGCGCCGCGCTCGGCAGCGCCAGTTGTACGTAAGCGCCGGGGCGAAGCTTGCCGTCCGGGTTGGGCAGCGACGCTTCGATTTGCAGCGAACGCGTGGCCACGTCGATGGCGCCGGACACGTGTGTGATCTTGCCCTGGAAGTGCTCGCCGGGCAGTTCGGCCTGCGTCACAACCACGGGCTGACCCACGGTCACGCCCTGTGCATAGGCCTGCGGCACTTGCACGTAGACGCGCAACGGGTCGGTCTGTGCGAGCGAGAACAGCGCACGGCTGGTGCCGCTACCGGCGTCGATCAGGTCGCCCACGTCGACATTGCGCTGTGTGATCACGCCGTCGAACGGCGCCACGATGCGCTTGAACGATTCGAGTTGTTGCAGGCGCTTCACGTTGGCGTCAGCGGCGGCCAGATTGGCGATGCCCTGTGTGTAGGTGCTTTGGCGCTCATCGAGCTCCTGCTGCGAGACGGCGTCGCGCTGGCGCAGTTGCTGCCAACGATCGAGTGACGACTTCGCCAGCCCGAGGCTTGCGTTGATCTGGTTGCGCTGGGCGATGGCCTGAGCAAGTTCCTGATCGATTTCCGGCGTATCGAGATCGGCCAGCAACTGACCTTGTTTCACGCGGGCACCGATGTCGACGTAGCGGCGCAGCAAATAGCCGGTCGCGCGGGCGTAGATCGGCGATTCGACCGCGCCGCGCAACGTGGCGGGCAGCAGGGTTTCGCTGGCCGACGTGGTCTCCGGCGTGACGACGCTCACATATTGTTTGGCGTTCTCCACCGTCACGTTGGCGACGTCGCGCCGTTGCAGGGCGTTCGACACGGTGGTGCGGGCGGCACCGGCGATCAGCAGCACGGCCACGACGATCAGTGCGATCTTGGCGCGGCGGAATTCGCCCTTGCGCGGCGGCAATTGCCGTCCGTCGGCCGGGTCGTGCTCGGGAAGGGCCAGTTCGGCGTGATGTTTCTCGGTCATGTCAGTCAACCCATCAAGAAGCAATTTTTTTGCGACGCGCGAGGCGGGTGTGAATCCCGGCGAACACGAGCGGCACGAAGAACAGTGTCGAAACCGTAGCGAACATCAGGCCGCCGATCACGGCGCGTCCCAGCGGCGCGTTTTGCTCTGCGCCTTCGCCGAGACCCAGCGCCATCGGCACCATGCCGATGATCATGGCGAGCGCGGTCATCAGCACCGGCCGGATACGGCCCGCACCGGCCTCCAGCGCCGCCTTGAGCGGCGCCATGCCCGATTCCATGCGCTGCCGGGCGAAGGCGACCACGAGAATACTGTTGGCGGTGGCCACCCCCATGGTCATGATGGCGCCCGTGAGAGCCGGCACCGACAGCCGCGTGCCGGTCAGGAACAGCATCCAGACAATGCCGGCAAGGGCGGCGGGCAGGGCGCTCACGATGATGAGCGGGTCGACCCACGACTGGAAATTCACCACGATCAGCAGGTAGACCAGCACGATGGCCATCGCCACACCGACGCCCAGCCCCAGATACGAACTTTGCATCGTGCTCACCTGACCGCGCACCACGATCTGGCTGCCGCGCGGCAGGTCCTGTCGGGCCTTGGCCACGAGTTTGTTGATGTCGCCCGCCACGCTGCCGAGGTCACGGCCTTCCACGCTCACGTACAAGTCGATCACCGGCCGGATGTTGTAGTGGCTCACCACCGCGAACTGCTCGGTCGGCACCACCTTCACGAAGTTGGCGAGCAACTGCGGCTGACCGTTATTGGCCGTGCCGGCCACAGGCGTGCGCAGCAGGTCGTCGATCGAGCTGACGCGGTACTGCGGCGCTTGCACAGAGAGGCTGTACTCCACGCCGTTCTGACTGTTGAACCAGAACCCCGGCGACGTTTGCGAGCTGCCCGAGAGCGAGATCAGCACGTTCTGTGCGACCGCGTTCGCGTTCAGGTTCAGTTGCTGAAGGCGCGTGCGGTCCATATCGAGGTGCAGCGTCGGCGCGTTCACGCGTTGCTGGATATGGGTGTCCACCGTGCCCGGCACCTGCCGCACCTGCTTGAGCAGCTTCGTCGCGATGTCGAAATTGGCCAGTTGCTGATTGCCGCTGATCTGGATGTCGATGGCGGCGGGCAGACCGAAGTTGAGAATCTGCGTGACGATGTCGGCTGGCTGGAAGAAAAACTCCACGCCGGGGAAGCGTTGCGGCAGGATCGCGCGCAGCTTGTCGATATAGCCGGCGGTCGGCTTGTGGTCGGGGCTGAGGGCGATCTGAATTTCGCCGTCGAGCGTACCGATCGTGCCGGCATTGCTGTACGAGAGGTTGATACCGCTATACGGCAGCCCGAGGTTGTCGAGAATCGTCTCGAGTTCCTTCGGGGGCACGACTTCGCGCACGACCTTTTCCACTTCGTCCGCCAGCCGCGCCGTTTCTTCGATACGAGTGCCGGTCGGCGCGCGCATGTGCATGCGGATGTCGCCCGCATCGACCGTCGGGAAGAAGTCGGCGCCTAGCGCAAACACGAGCCCCATCGACAGCACGCAGAACGCCAGGAAACTTAGCGCGAACATGCGGCGGCGGACCAGCAAGTTGGAGAGCACCACGATGTAGGCGCCGCGCATGCGCTCGAAACCGGCGTCGAACCGCAGGTAGATACGGCGGAACACGCCGGGCTTCGCGTTCGGGTCAGGGTGATGCGCATTGCCCATCAGCAGCATGGCGAGCGTGGGCACGAGCGTACGCGAGAGCACGTACGACGCAAGCATGGCGAACACCACGGCTTCGGCCAGCGGCACGAACAGGTAACGTGCCACGCCGGTCAGGAAGAACATCGGCACGAACACGATACAGATACACAGCGTCGAGACCAGCGCCGGCACGGCAATTTCGCCCGCGCCCTCCAGAATCGCCTCGTGCAGTGGGGTGCCCATGTGCAAGTGCCGCTCGATGTTCTCGATCGTCACCGTCGCATCGTCCACCAGAATACCGACCGCCAGCGCCAGCCCCCCGAGCGTCATGATGTTGATCGTCTGGCCGAGTGCATGCAGCGCGAGCAACGACGACAGGATCGACAGCGGAATGGAGATGGCGATGATGCAGGTACTGCGCCAGTTGCCGAGGAACAGCAGAATCATCGCGGCCGTGAGGGCCGCCGCGATCAGCGCCTCGTGAATCACGCCCTGCACGGCCGCTTTCACGAACACCGACTGGTCGAACAGCGCCGATATCTTCAAGTCGGAGGGCAGGGCGGCGCGGGCTTCCGGCAGTAATGCCTTGAGTGAATCGACCACCGACAGCGTCGAGGCGTCACCGGTCTTCATGATCGACATCAGCACGCCGCGCTGGCCGTTCTGACGCACGATATTGGTTTGCGGCGAGAAGCCCGTACGCACGTGGGCGACTTCGCGCAGATACGTCGTGGCACCGCCCACCGTGCGCACCGGGATATTGTTCAGACCTTCGACCGTCGGCGGCGACCCGTTCATGTCCACGTTGTATTCGCGCGGTCCGATCTTCGCCGTACCGGTCGGCAGAATCAGATTCTGGGCGTTCACGGCGGCGACCACGTCTTGCGCCGTCAAGCCTTTGGCGAGCAGCGCGCGCGAGTCGATGTCGACGGAAATCAGGCGCGTCTTGCCGCCGTATGGATACGGCACCGCCGCGCCGGGGATCGTCACCAGTTGCGGACGCAGGAAGTTGAGCGCCGTATCGTTGAGGGCGGGTTCCGAGAGGCTCGGGCTCGACAGGCCGAGCTGCATCACGGGAATCGACGACGCCGAGTAGCTGATTACCAGCGGCGGCGTGGCCCCGGGCGGCATCTGCTTGACCTGCGCCTGCTCGACGGCCACCACCTGCGCGATGGCGGTCTGCACGTTGGCCGTCGGTTGCAGGAAGATCTTGATGATGCCGATACCGGGCAGCGACTGCGACTCGATATGCTCGATGTTGTTGACCGTGGTCGTCAGGCCACGCTCGTTGCCGGAGATCATCCGGTCGGCAATGTCTTGGGCGGACAACCCGGTATACGTCCAGATCACGCTGATGACCGGGATGTTGATTTCCGGCAGCACGTCCACGGGCGTGCGCATGAGCGTCAGCGGCGTGGCGAGCAGAATCATGATGGCCATCACGATGAACGTGTAAGGCCGTTTGAGCGCAACGTTAACAATCCACATGGTTCAGACGCGCTCGGGCGCAGTCGCAGACGTACGGTCAAGGGCCGGTCGACGGCCGTGAGCCTGTGGGCGCGCAGCGTCGGTCCGGGCTAGGGCCTTGTTGTCTGCCGGCGCGCATGACTGCGCACCGGACGGGGCCCCGGGACGACGCCATGGTAGTGGCGCACTGCCAACGCCAAAATGACGCCAAAATGGCGCAATTGCCATATTCCGGCGAACGACCCGCCGAGGCCCGCCCGGCAAGGCTCTGCGCGAGGAGCGTGCAAAGGGAGTGGCATATTACGGTGTGTTGCGTTATAAATCAGGCACACCAAAAGTCGCCGCCCGATAGCGTTCAGCGTGCCTTCACCGGTAATGACTGTCCTTATGCTGGCGCGACGCAGTCGAGAACCCCAGCCCCAAGCAGGAAAGCAATGACTGAACGTCCCCCTGAACCACAGCCGGTCTCCGGCACCGTCACCCGTAGTGCCATTTTTCTCGTCGCCACCGTTCGCGATGACGCCGCTGCGCATGCGACCGTGCGTGCCTGGTGCGCCGATGCCGCCGCGTACGTGCGTGCCGTGGGCAAGCGCGTGCCGTCGGGCAATCTCTCGTGCGTTGTCGGTTTCAGCGACAACGCGTGGGACCGCCTGTTCGGCGACCCGGCCCCGGCCGAGCTGCATCCGTTCCGCGAGTTCGGTGCGGGCAAACGGCACGCCCCGGCGACACCCGGCGATGTGCTGCTGCACATTCGTGCCGACCAGATGGATCTCTGTTTCGATCTCGCAACGCTGATGCTGAACAAGCTCGGCGATGCCGTCACCGTGGTCGACGAAGTGCATGGTTTCCGTTACTTCGACATGCGCAGCATGGTCGGTTTTGTCGACGGCACCGAGAACCCGACGGGGCAGGAAGCCATCGACTTCACGGTCATGGGCGACGAAGATCCCGACTTCGCTGGCGGCAGCTACGTGCTGGTGCAGAAGTATCTGCACGACATGACCGGCTGGAATGCGCTGCCGGTGGAAGTGCAGGAGCGCATCATCGGGCGCACCAAGCTCTCGGATGTCGAGCTCGATGAAGCCGTGAAGCCGAGCAATTCGCACAGCGCGCTGACCACGCTGGAAGAAAACGGCAAGGAAATCAAGATTCTGCGCGACAACATGCCGTTCGGCCGGCCCGGTTCTGCCGAGTTCGGCACCTTCTTCATCGGCTATGCGCGCTCGCCGGCGCCCATCGAGCAGATGCTGGAAAACATGTTCGTCGGCAAGCCGCCGGGCAACTATGACCGGCTGCTCGACTTCAGCACGGCGGTGACGGGCGGGTTGTTCTTCGTCCCGTCGGCCGCGTTGCTGGAAGAGCTGGCCGATCGCGAACCGGTGGCCGAAGCCACCGAGTCGCCCGTCGTCAAGACGCTGATCGACACGCAGCCGCGCGACGCGCGCAACACGGCCGTGGTCGACGCTACCGTTTCCTCTCTCACCAATGCGAGCACCGCCCCGGTGGCGGGTTCGCTGAATATCGGATCGCTCAAAGGAGTTTCTCAGGCATGAATAACCTGCATCGCGAACTGGCCCCCATTTCGAACGCCGCATGGGAGCAGATCGAAGAAGAAGTGGCCCGCACGTTCAAGCGCACCGTCGCGGCTCGCCGCGTGGTCGACGTCAAGGGGCCGGGCGGTCTGGCGCTGGCCGGCGTAGGCACGGGGCATCAGAAGTCGATCGCATCGCCGCTCAAGGGCGTGGATGCGCGTCAACGTACCGTGTTGCCGCTGGTGGTATTGCGCGTGCCGTTCGAGCTCTCGCGTGAAGCGATCGACGACGTCGAGCGCGGCGCCAACGATTCGGACTGGCAGCCGGCGAAGGACGCCGCCATCAAGCTGGCGTACGCCGAAGACCGCGCCATTTTCGACGGCTACAAGGCTGCGCAGATCACGGGCGTGCGCGAAGGCACGTCGAACCCGGTGCTGCCGTTGCCGAAGAGCATCGCCGACTACCCGACCGTCATCGCCAAGGCACTGGAGCAACTGCGCCTTGAGGGTGTCGATGGTCCGTACAGTGTGTTGCTGGGCGCGGATGCCTACACGGCCGTGGCCGAAGCCAACGATCAGGGTTACCCGATTCTCGAGCACATCGGTCACATCGTGAGCGGCGAAATCATCTGGGCCCCGGCGATCGACGGCGGTGCCATCGTGTCGACGCGTGGCGGCGACTACGAGATGCACATTGGTCAGGACGTGTCGATCGGCTATCTCGACCACACCGCCGAGACGGTCCGTCTGTATCTGGAAGAAACGTTCACGTTCCTGATGCTGACGGCCGAAGCCAGCGTATCGGTCGCCCCGGGCGCACCGGCCAAGACGGCAAAGGCCAAGTAAGACGAAGTGAGGCGTTGCAGCGCAGGAGGCACGGTTTTTACTGTGCCTCCTCCAGCGCCTTCGCCAGTTCTGCTTCGAAGCCCAGATTGTGCGACGCCTGCATCTGAATGAAATACCGGATCAGTTCCACCGGTATGGAATAGGAACCGAGTGCAGGCGCGACCGTACCCGTCTTGTTGAGTTCGAGAATCAGGCCCAGCGTGAACCGGTCCATGCCGAACTGGAAGTGTTTTGAAAGACTGGCGTACAGGAAGATCGACGGTGTCGCCGCGTGCCGCGAAAGAATGCCCGGGAGCTCGGACGGCTTGACGTTGGTGATGTCGATGATGGCACACAGATCGTCCGCGCCATGCGACGGGACGGCCCGATACGTGGTGAGCTCCGCCTGATGCGTGAAGTTGTAGGCAGGGTCGTAGTGCAGGGTATTTTTCTGCGAAGCCGACTTCCTCACTTTGCTGTTCAGCACGTCACGCGGGAATTCGAAATAGGCGGGCCCTAGCCTGAACGTAGACTTCTTGCGCAGGTTCATGGCCACCATCCCTGCCTGCATGCCGCTATGGGTGAGCGCCGCCCCCGTCACGTGGTGCCCGGATGCCAGCGCCCCCGCGCTGTAGCCTTGCTTCACTACGCTCATGAACTCGTCGGTACTCGGTGCCCAGGTTTGTAATTCGACCAGTTGGAGCCCGAATTCATTGAGATTTTCAATGACCTGCGTAATCTCGAGAAACAGATCTGCCTTATCCATGCCGAGATAAGTGTCGTAGCGGCGCATACGCAGCAGCCACTGCCCCTTGGTCAGATTGGTAATCAGCCGCTGCTGGACGAAATCCAGTGTCTTGCCCGGTTGGAATCCGCCTTTGCGGCAAACGCCGCGGATGTAACTCATCGCCCGGATCAACGTGGAATAGAGCGTTGCATTGGGCGTGCGGCCCGACGCAACGGCTGCCGACGGATGCCCGCGCGGCGCTTCAATCTCGATCGCGGCGTCTTCGTCCTCTTCGTCGTCTCTTTCGCTGCGCTCCACCCAAGCGTCGTACCGCTTGAGCACTTCTTTCACCTTAGCGATGAAGTACGGTGCGTCGAGCTGCCCCGGCCACAAGCGGATGGACCGCTCCAGATCGGAAATCGCCGGATAGAGAAATCCGAAGCTGTTGCGCTGATACATCTTGACCTTCGAGTCCGCATTGAACTCGGTCATGATGAATTGCATGTGCGGCAGGATGTCGGATTTGGTCGGTGACTTCTTGCCCTTGATCACCGGTTCGATGATGGGACACGGATACGTCAGATAGCCGCTTTGCTCGTCGGCGACCACAATGCGAAAGTGCGTACTGCGCACGCCAGCCAGTCCCTGCACGATGGCGCGGCAATGTTCGAGAATCGTGGCCCCGTAGGTTTGCGAGAATTCACCTTCTGCGTCGACGTTGCTCGCGGCATCGAGATAGGCCGCGGTTCGTCCCGGATCACGGGTGTCGAAATAACGACTCGACGTGGCTTTCGATTTCGCAAGCTTTTCGCCGCGCATCGGTTTGCCCGCAGCGCTCAGCAACTTTTCTTTGGCATAGGAATTGACCTCCGAGCCATAGCCGGAATGCTGGTACCGTCCCGTACCGCTATGGGCATACATCACACCCGGCGTGATGATCTCGGTGTTCTCGTCGTCGAACGTCAGCGAGTCGTCGAGTTCTTTGTAAAAGTCGTAGATGGATTTGACGAACACGTACTGCTTTTGCTTTTTCGTCCCCGGCGTCGTGAAGTAGAGGCTTTGGCGATTCTCGCCCGTACGGAAGTAATCCATGCTGCTTGCGGCCGGATAGACCTCCTTGCCCTGATGGTGGTCGTTATCGTCGGCTTCGGCCATCGGGGCCGTATGCGTGAACATCAGAAGGGGGTACGCGCCCGTGGCAGTACGTTCCTTCTGGCGCTTCGTGATGGCGGTCGACGATTTGTCCTCGCGCCTGCCAAGCCGATCCGTCCAGCCTGTGAGCCGCTCAGCCAACGCAGGCGTCTGTTGATGTGCGCCCCGGATCTGGGGAGACTTGATCGCTGCCTCCTCGACCATGGCCATCAACTCCGCGGCCGTGTGGTTTTCGCCGTCGTTGAAGGCATCGAGCAGCAGCTTGTCGATGATGGGCTTAGTGGTGCCCGTCAGGGCATCGCCGACGACGGCTTCGAAGCGTCGGGCGAGCTCTGGGGAGCCGGCGGTGAGCTTGCGGAATGCCGCCTGAATGTATTTCTCCCCCATGGCTGCCAGTGCGCGGATCTGCTGCCCATTGCCGGGACTGACCCCGGTCGAATCCCATTGCGCCTGAACCACGCCTGCGGATGCGCGGGGTGCACTGGCCGTGCCGATCGTCGAGTCGCGCTGTTGCCGCTGCATCTGCATGCGCGGACTGTTCTGAATGGCTTGGGAGAGTTGCTGCTGTGACGAGTCGGCAACGTGGTTCTCGGCCAACTGATCGATACGGCGTTGTACGGCAGCCGCCGGCCTGTTGTCGGTGATCTCGCCAGCCTGATCTGACGCCTTGCGTTGCTCGGGAGCGTCGGTGGGTGTCTGGCGTGCCGCCTGGTCCTGCGTCTGCATGTTGAAACGTCCTTGTTCACATGGCGACGGAAGACCCTCGCCGACAACAACGATCGACAAACTGCGGGATAGCTACGGGGAGGCACGGAGAAGGATCGTGCGTCGCCAAGTGTACGCGATTTGAGTTCTTCGCGGCCAGACGGTGCCAGCGGGCGGCTTCAAGTCGCCGCGCTGGCACGAGAACAACGGAAACGGGAACGGGTCAGTTCGCCGCAGGGGCAGACGCCGGTGCCGGCGCATCGCCCGCCATCGGCTTTTCGATTATCACGCGACGGTTATCGCGAGCGATGATCTTCATCGGCAGGCCGAGCGTTTCGAGCACCGTGAACTTCTCCGGGTCGACCAGCGCGAGCGCCTTGGGGGCCGCCATCCACACATCGGCGAACTTGGCGAGTGTCGGAACCCAGCTATCCGGGGCTTGCGAGATGCCGAACTCCAGCTCGTCCTGTACCGCGACCATGATCATGGGCTGTTGCAGGTAGTAGGGCATCGTGTGATCGAGTGTGCCCACCGAGTAGAACGGCGTATCCGGGCCGAGACGCTGCATCTCAGCACGCACCGCCGGTACCAGATCGACGCCCGAGCTGCCCCGCCCGAACGCCTCATGTCCCGAGCCACCGATCATCGTGAAGGCCAGCCACGTACCGGCAAACGCGATCAGCGCCTGCTTCGTGCTGCGCTTGGCCAGCCAGCGCGTCAAGCCGATGCCGATCAAGCCGACAATGCTCGCCGCGTACAGGTAGTACGAGAACGCGCGATACGCCTCGACCGGGTTGCGGCTGTCCGAGTGATGCGACAGAAACACCAGACACGTCACGATGGTGGCCACGAAAAACACTACCGACACGATCAGATGCTTGCGCAGGCTCTCGCGCGTCATCCCGGCCAGCCCCAGCCCGATGAGCATGGCGACGGCCGGTGCGATCGGCAGCACATACGAAATCAACTTCGAATGCGAGGCCGAGAAGAAGCAGAAAATCAGGATCGCCCAGACCCACAGCATCGTCACCGGGCGGAAGCCGTTCGCCTGACGCGGCGTCGCGCGCGAGGCCGAAATCGCACGCGGCAGCATCGACAGCCACGGCAGGAAGCCTACGATGAACACCGGCACAAAGTAGTACAGCGGCCCGTTGCGATTGTGGTCCGGCTTCAGGAAACGGTTGAAGTGCTCGTTCACGAAGAAGAAGTCGAAGAACGACGGGTTACGCGCCATCACGGCCGCGAACCACGGCACGGTGACCGCCAGCAGCACGATCAATCCGCTCACGATATACAGGCGCTTCCACAACGCCCAGTCGCGCGCCACCAGCGTGTAGACCACCAGCACAGCACCGGGCAGCACGATGCCGATCAGCCCCTTGCTCAGAATCGACAGGCCCATCGCGGCCCAGCACAGCCACATCCAGTTGCGTGTCTGCGTGTCCGTGAGTCCCGGGCGTTGCGCCAGCAACAAGGCGCACAGCACAACGGCCATCATGAACGACAGGCCCATGTCCAGCACGTTGAAGTGTCCGAGCAAGGCCCACAACGGCGCGCTCGCCAGTGCGATGGCCGCGAACAGTCCCGCACGGGCACCGAAGATCCGGCGCCCCGTATAGCCCACCAGCAGCACGCCGCCAAAGCCGGTGAGTGCCGTCCACAGGCGCGCCTGCCAGTCACCCAGACCGAACACCATGAAGGTGAGCGCGTTCATCCACGTTTGCAGTGGCGGCTTCTCGAAATAGAGATAGCCGTTGTAGCGCGGCGTGACCCAATCGCCGGTGGCCAGCATTTCGCGAGCCATCTCCGCGTAGCGGCCTTCGTCGCTGGAGATCAGATGCCGCCAGTTCAGCAGGCCGAACCAGACCAGCGCGAACGCGGCCAGCAGCCAGAGGAGGGCGGCGGGAGAGATCGGCCAGGGTTCTAACCCGGCGTCACGTTGAGGGCGTGTGGACATGAATGCGAAACTTCCGGTCTTGTTGGATGAATGGAACGGGTGTTACGAAACGTCAGGGTTCGGCAGCGTCACGCGCACATGCAGTCCGCGCGGCGGCACCAGGTTGGCGTCCTTCAGATATACCTGACCGCCGAGGCGATCGACAATGGCCCGCACGATGGCCAGCCCCAGGCCGGTACCTTCCGTGCTGAGCCCGGGCGCATGAGAGTCACGCACCTCGGTGGCCCGGTAAAACGCGTCGAATACACGCTCGCGTTTGTCGGCGTCGATGCCCGGGCCGGAATCGATGACGTCGATGGCGGCGTCGGTACCCGTCGCCGACAACCGCACCGACACCGTGCCGCCGCCCGGGGTATAACGCACGGCGTTGCCAACCAGATTACTCAGCAACGTGACGATGTCGCGTTTGGTGCTCGCGACCCGCAAACCCGGCGCGGTGTCGATCAGGTCGAGCACGATCATCTTGCGGTCTGCCAGTACGAATACGTCTTCCAGTGCCTCGTGTACCGCCGGCAGCAGCGCGAGCGGTGTGGCCTCGGCCGTCGGTGCACTCTGGGCACGGGCGAGGGTCAGCAGTTGTTCCAGCAGCCCGCGCGTACGCTGCAAGCCGCTTTTCAGTTTGGTGAGGCGCGCGCGTGTCTCGGTCTCGAGTTCCACCGGCGCGAGGGCCCGGTCGAGGTTTTCCGATTGAATCACCAGCGCCGTGACCGGCGAGCGCAATTCGTGGGCGGCGTCCGCGACAAAGCGGCGCTGCTCGTCGAGCGCCTTCGCCAGACGGGCCAGCAGCCGGTTGATCGACACGATGAACGGTTCGATCTCCTTGGGGGCACTGGCCGTATCGAGCGCGTGCAGATCTGTCTCGCGCCGCGCATCGACGCCATCGGCCAGTCGTTGAAGCGGCCGGAACGCCCGGCGCACGGTCAGCACGATCGCCCCGATCAGCAGCGGCACGAAGACCACGAACGGCAGCGCGGTGCGCAGACCGCTATTGCGTGCAATCTCGTTGCGGCCTTCGGTCGGCTGCGCCACCACGATGCGCAGTTCCGGCGTGATCGTGCGGACAAAGGCGCGCCACGTGTGGTCGCCCCGTGCCGTTCCTTCGACAGTGTGGAAGCCGTCGGTCAGCGTGACCGGAAACGTGCCGCCGAGTGTCTGCACGGTGAGGCGGTAATCGTGATCCTTGATGGGCAGGCCGTGCACGGCGTCGTCGGCACTCGACAGGTTGCGGGTGTCGACGAGCGCGGCGAGTTGCAGCAGTTGGTCGTCCTGAAAGCGATACGCCTCGCTAAAGGCGGCCGCATACGAGACCAGACCGGCGACGATGCCCAGCCCCACCGCACAAGCGGAGAGCGTGACGACCAGTCGCGACTGCAACGAGCGCATCGTCATGCCTTGGGCACCAGCCAGCCGGCGCCGCGAATATTGCGGATGACGTCGGCGCCGAGCTTCTTGCGAATCGAGTGAATCAGGAAGTCGATCATGTTGCTCTCGATCTCCTCGCCCCAGCCGTAAAGGCGATGCTCCAGCGCGTCGCGCGAGAGGATCGTGCCGGGGCGCAGCATCAGGGCATGCAGCAGCGCGTATTCACGGGCGGAGAGCACACATTTGTTGTCGCCGTAAGTCGCTTCATGCGTGGCCGGGTCGAGCGCCAGCGCCCCGTTGGTGAGCACGGGGACGGCCACACCGGCATTGCGGCGAATGACGGCGCGCATGCGCGCGAGCAGTTCACCCACTTCGAAGGGTTTGACGACGAAGTCGTCAGCACCGAGATCGAGGCCCTGAATGATGTCTTCGGCGCCGTCGCGTGCGGTCACGACGATGATCGGCGTGCGACCGCCCGCGCCGCGATGGGCGCGCAGCACGTCCCAGCCGTCGCGCCCGGGCAAGCCGAGGTCGAGCAGCATCAGGTCATAGGTATGGGCGGCCAGCGCCGAGAGGGCCGACTCGCCGTCGCGACACCAATCGGCGGCATACGAGGCGTCTTTGAGCGCCTGCATCATGGCCTCACCGATCATCTCGTCGTCTTCTACGAGCAATATCCGCATGGTTCTCTGAAATGTTCACGGCGCGACTGTGGAAGGCGCCAATTCACCGGCCGTCGCGTTTGGCGACGGCTGGGGAGCACGATAGCGCGCGAAACTTAGGAGAAACTTAGTGAAGATCGGCACGTGCCGGCGCGACTATGCCATGAAATGACACGATTAAACAAACACTTAGACGATCTTTTTTATGTCGATTGCGCTGAGGCGCGTGATGGGGGCACTTAGGTTGATTCACAAACGCGATAGGCGACCCGATCGACGCGCCGTTGCCCGGCGAAATGTGAAAGTGACGGGTGAGCGCTGCCCTGACTATTGATTCGTCATCGTAAACACAAGCGCAAGGAGATCGACATGATAAATGCCACGCCAGGCGCTGCCGGAGCGGCAGTGAAATGGCAAACAATGGCACCGCCGCGCGAGAGCCCATCGGCTGCCGGACCGTCTGCCCTGACAGTGGATGCGCAGACGCAAACCTTGCCGGTTGAGCCGTCGCGTCGAATCGAACAGACGTTAAACGCCATTTGCTCTCAGATTCTGGGCGCGCTCACCCGCTTCGATGATCAGGGTTTTGAGATTGGCAATGAGGTGTTCACGCCAGATGAGATGTCCGAAGCCGATCGTTCGCGCTTTTTACATGTAGTGGAGAACTCACTGGGCCTCAACTTGATCGATCCATTGATCCCGTTGTCGGAAGGGCTTGCTGGCAGAGCGTTGATGCGTCTCACGCAAGATCGGGTTCGGGCACGATTGAATCCCGATGTGTTGTGGCTGGCAGACGGCCTTGCGGCAATCGGGGAGCGCCGGTATGCGGCGGCGATGCAGGCCAGTCGCCCGGTATCCCGGCCTGAACCAGAGGGGTGGCTCAATTTTGGCGGCGATGTATTCGGTCCGGAGGTCGAAGACGCATTCAGCGATCCGGCGTCCGAGGTCGGGAGTTTTCTGGACGACGCCCGGTTCGAGGAACTGCTGCACAGGTTTGTTCGCTATATAAGCGGCGCGTTGATGCATTTTCGCTTCGCCGGCTCCGGTGCGGGTCCGCATTTTCGCTGGGCTGGCTACGGAGTGGATCGCTTTCGAGGCATTGACGACGAGCGGCGCGCGCTGATAATGGCAACCCAGTCCGAACGGCCCAACCCTCCCGGTCGGCAGGTACCTCAGATCGCTGGCTCGTCCGCGGCCATGCAGCGCGCGCTGAGCGTTGCCGGCTCGAGAGAGCTCGCGCTGGCACCCAATGTCAATTGGCTCAACACCTGTTACCCCAGCATCACATAGCGCGACGCCGGTGGCGTTAGCGGATCGTCAACATGCAACCTCGATTCAGTTGAAGAATCGCTGTCAGCCACCGGCGCGGAATCGGGCGCCTACAGCGAACGCAGCGTCTGCGCAGCCGCCACCATGTTTTGCAGTGCCGGGATGACTTCGGCCCACTGACGCGTCTTCAGGCCGCAGTCCGGGTTGACCCACAGACGTTGTGCCGGAATGCGCTCGGCCGCCTTTTGCATCAGCATCACGATGTGCTCTTGCGTCGGGATGTTCGGCGAGTGAATGTCATACACACCCGGGCCGATCTCGTTCGGGTACTGGAACGAGTCGAACGCGTCGAGCAGTTCCATATCTGAGCGCGACGTCTCGATGGTGATCACGTCGGCATCCATGTCGGCGATCGCCGCAATGATGTCGTTGAACTCCGAATAGCACATGTGCGTATGGATCTGCGTGTCGTCCTGCACGCCGTTCGCCGTAATGCGAAACGATTCGACCGCCCAGTCCAGATACGTTTGCCATTGCGCACGGCGCAGCGGCAGGCCCTCGCGCAGGGCGGCCTCGTCGATCTGGATCACACGCACACCGGCTTTCTCGAGATCCAGCACCTCTTCCCGAATCGCCAGCGCCAACTGGAAGCACGAGACCGAGCGCGGTTGATCGTCACGCACGAACGACCAGTTCAGGATGGTGACGGGGCCGGTCAGCATGCCCTTCATCGGCTTGTCGGTCAGCGACTGCGCATACTGGATCCACTCGACGGTCATCGCCTTCGGCCGGTGGATGTCGCCGAACATGATGGGCGGTTTCACGCAGCGCGAACCGTACGACTGGACCCAGCCGAACTGGCTGAACGCGTAGCCTTCCAACTGCTCGCCGAAGTACTCGACCATGTCGTTGCGCTCGGCTTCGCCGTGCACCAGCACGTCCAGCCCCAGCGCTTCCTGCTCGCGCACGCTGCGCTCGATCTCGGCGCGCATGGCGGCGACGTAGCCTGCCTGATCCAGCTCGCCGGCCTTGAACCGACTGCGGGCGGTGCGGATCTCGGACGTTTGCGGGAACGAACCGATGGTGGTGGTCGGGAACAGCGGCAGTTTCAGCTTGGCGGCCTGCTTCGGGGCTCGCTCGATATACGGACGCTGACGGCGGCCCAGCGAGGCTTCGATCTTGGCGACGGCCGCCTTGACGGCCGGGTTGTGCACGCGCGGCGACGCGCGGCGGCTGGCGATGGCGCCTGCATTCGCGTTCAGCTCGGCGGCCACGGCGTCACGGCCTTCGTTGATGGCACGCGACAGCACGCTGAGTTCTGCCAGCTTCTGCTTGGCAAAGGCAAGCCACGAGCGGATTTCACCGTCCAGCTTCTGTTCGCTCGCCAGATCGACGGGTACGTGCAGCAGCGAGCACGACGGCGCAATCCACAGGCGATCGCCGAGTTGCCGGGCGATAGGCTCCAGCCATTCGAGAATGGCAGCCAGATCCGACTTCCAGATGTTGCGGCCGTTGATCACGCCCAGCGAGACCACCTTGTCGGCGGGCAGCGCGGCGAGGGCCTTGGCGACTTCCCCCTTGGCGTTGACGGCGTCGAGGTGCAGGCCGTCGACCGGCAGGCGGCAGGCCAGCGGCAGGTTTTCGAGCAGTTCACCGAAGTACGTCGCGAGCAGAAGTTTGACCGGTGTGCCGGCGAGGGCGGCGTAGGCGGTCTCGAACGCCTTTTGCCATTCGGCGCCCAATTCGGTCACGAGAATCGGCTCGTCGATCTGCACCCACGCCACGCCTTGTGCGGCGAGGGTTTCAAGCAGTTTCACGTAGACCGGCAACAGACGCGGCAACAGGGCGAGCTTGTCGCTGTCGTCCTTGGTCTTGCCGAGCCACAGGTACGTGACCGGGCCGATGATGACCGGCTTGGCCTTCACACCCGCTGCGGTGGCTTCGGCGAGTTGCTCGATCAGACGCGAGGCGTCGAGCGAGAACTGCGTGGCAGCCGAGAATTCGGGGACGATGTAGTGGTAGTTCGTATCGAACCACTTCGTCATTTCACCGGCGGCGACGCCACCGCAGCAGGCGGCGTGCTCGTCGGCGCTCTGGGCCGAGCGCCCGCGCGCGACGCGGAAGTAGTTGTCCAGCGCGTCGCCATGGAAGTTCTGCACGCGCTCGGGCAAGTTGCCCAACGTGAAGCTCATGTCGAGCACTTGATCGTAGAAGGCGAAGTCGCCGACCGGGGCCAGATCAAGACTCGCCTGATCTTGCCAGTGACGCTGGCGCAGCGAGGTGCCCAGCGACTTCAGTTCGTCACGCGACGACTGGCCTTTCCAATACGCTTCCAGACCGAACTTCAGTTCGCGCTTCGCGCCGATGCGCGGAAATCCCAGATTGTGTGTCTTTGCCATGGTTCTCTAGTGACCTCGCCGCCAGATGAGTGAAGCAGTGACGACGATCATAGAGAATTCAATCAATGAATGAAAATGGTCATATTTTATGGGCGCATTAATTTCATTCATGATTCGACGTGCGAGAGAGGTTCGCGTTAGCGCTCGGATCGACCGTATGACGGCGGCGTCAGCGTGCGCGAGACATCCCGCAAGACGTCGATGAGCGCCAGTGCTGCGGCATTCGGGGCTTGACCGTGCAGCACACCGACAGTGGGCGCCACGTGAGCGAAACGCAGGCCGAAGTCGTGCAGACTGCCGCCCAGCGGTGAACGGGCGACGCCGAGCGTCGACGCTAGAAATAGGCATGGCATCGCTTGCGCGGTGCTCGCATTGGTCATGAGCGTGGTCGATTCCATGATGACGCGCGGAGCGGGCAGCCCCTGATGCGCGAACTCGGTGTCGATGGCGCGACGCATCGGCGTGCCGGGCGGCGGCACGATCCACGGGTAGCGTGCGGCGTCGGCCCATGTCGGTGCTGCATGCCGCGTCAGGGGGTGGTTATGCGCCCCGAATACCCGCACGTCATCGTCATACAAGGGGACCACGCCAAACCCGGCGTTCATGGCGTCGGCGTCGAGCCGGCAGACCAACAGATCGATTTCGTGCCAATGGGCACGTGGCAGCAAGCGATCCAGCGTTTCTTCAAACAGGTTGACGCGCAGCGCGGGGCCGGTTTGTTCGAGCCGGGCGAGCGCCTGCGGCATCAGCACGCTCGCCATGCCCGGCAGAATGCCGACGTTCACAGGCAGTCCGAGTCCGTCACGCAGGGCTTGCAGCGCTGGGGTGACCCCGGCCAGATCGGTCAGCATGCGCTCGGCGCGCTCCAGCAGTGCGTCACCGTAGGGCGTAGGACTCACGCGGCGCGTCGTGCGCTCGAACAGTGACACCCCTAACGCTTGCTCTATCTCTCGCAACCACTTCGACAATGCGGGCTGTGTGATCGCGGCGGCCTCGGCCGTGCGCGCGAAGCTGCGCGTGCGGCCAAGCCAGCGCAGCGTTTCCAGATCGCGAATGCGCAGCTTGCGAAGCACGGCGGGTATCTGGCGCGCGAGCCGGACCGGATCGTCGACGTGAGCATTGTCACTGGACGAACGATCTTGCGGCGGGGACAGGTGCGTTTTATCCGCCTGCGGCAAATGGGGAACATGCGGCGCAGGCGGCGTGGAACGAGGGCTCATGGTGGTCGGCGTAGCGGCTCTGCGTAGACGCGTTACCGCATCATTGATGTCATTCAGGTAATGAATATAGCGTCACTTTTCATCGATGGGTGCTGAATCTTGCCAAATAATGGGATTCCGTTACCGCCCGATGCGTGACAAAACGCCAATGCATCGGGGTGAGAAACGTCAATCCCGGCAATCGGCGCAAATCACGAAAGCGACGCCGACGCCCCCACAGGAGCGAGAGACATGCCCGAGCGCGAACAGCCACCGACGACTGCGCCCGTCGACCCGGTTCACCCCAACGAGGCATCCGATGCCGGGGCTTTGGCCGCCGCCACACAACCGTCGCGCCGCCACTTTCTGAAGCAGGCCGGTGCGGCCGTGGCGTCCGCCGGATTGGCCTCGTCGGCCGTGGCCGCGTCCGCCGCCGCTCCGCGCGCAACGGCATCGCCGGATGACGGTTACGTCATGCCTGCCGAGGCACCGCCTGTGCCGCCCAAGGGTTACAACATCCTGTTCATCCTCACGGATCAGGAGCGGCATTTCGACCAGTGGCCGTTCCCGGTACCGGGGCGTGAGCGCCTGCGCCGCGAGGGCGTGACCTTCGTCAATCACCAGATTGCATCGTGCGTGTGTTCACCGTCGCGCTCGACGGTCTACACCGGCCAGCACATCCAGCACACGCGCGTGTTCGATAACTGCGGCATTCCGTGGCAGCCCGATATGTCGCCCGACATTCGCACCATCGGCGACATGATGCGAGACGCAGGCTACTACGCCGCGTATCTCGGCAAGTGGCATCTGAGCGGCAAGCTGCATCACAACCACACGCCGTACGACACGCCGACGCAGGAATACAACGAACTGATCAAGTCGTACGGTTTCGACGATTACTTCGGCGTGGGCGATCTGATCGGCCGGGTGCGCGGTGGCTATACCTACGACGGTCTCACCACCTCGTCGGCGGTGTCGTGGCTGCGTGGCCGGGGCGCGCAACTGGGGAGCGAGAACAAGCCGTGGTTCATGGCGGTGAATCTGGTCAACCCGCACGACGCGATGTTCCTGAACACCGATCCGGCCGGCGTCGATCAGCAGAACGCCAACCGCCCGACGCTCGGCAATGCCCGTCCGCCGCGCGACGCCCTGTACGACGCGCATTGGAACGTGCCGCTGGCCGCCACACGCAAGCAGGCCTACGACGCGCCGGGACGGCCGGCGGCGCATGGGGTGTACAACGCAGCGGAAGGCGTGCTCGTGGGCGACTACCCGATCGACGACGCCCGGCTGCGCGTCTATCAGGACTATTACTTCAACTGCATTCGCGATTGCGACACGCATGTGGTGACGCTGCTCGACACCCTGCGCGAGCTGGGCATCGACAAGAACACCATCGTCGTGATGAGTGCAGACCATGGCGACCACGTGGGCGCCCATAAGCTCGTAGGCAAGGGGCCGACTACGTATCGCGAACAGAACAACGTGCCGCTGGTGATCCGGCATCCGGCGTATCCGGGTGGCAAGCAATGCGCGGCGCTGAGTTCGCACGTCGATATCACGCCGACGCTGCTGGGGCTCACCGGGCTGGACGCGGCGGGGATTGCGCGCATTGCGGGCGACGGCGCGCATGGGCACAACCTGACGCCGCTGCTGCGCGCGCCGGCGCGGCAAGGCGTCGACGCGGTGCGCCCGGCGGCCTTGTTCAACTACGCGATGCTGCTGTTCTACGATAGCGAATGGCTTGCGCAGGAATACGCCACGTTGCGCGAGAAGGGCGTGGCGATCGAGGAGATCCATCGGCGGGTGATGGCGCGACAGCCGGATTTTCGCCATCGCGGCATGATCCGGAGTGTGTTCGACGGGCGCTACCGGTTCTCACGCTATTTCTCGCCGACGCAATTCAACCGGCCCACGTCCCTGGAGTCCCTGTTCGCGAACAACGACGTCGAGCTCTACGATCTGCACGCCGATCCGACGGAGTCGCGCAATCTGGCACTCGATGCCCGGGGCAATGGCGAGTTGTTGATGGCGATGAACGCGCGCCTGAATGAGCGGCTCGATGCCGAAGTCGGTGAAGACCGGCCCGACATCCTGCCGATTCGCGACGGACGCGTGCAGTTCACGTTCCAGAAGGCGGCTGCCTCATCTTCGCGGTGAGCGATGCCGTGACGTCTGCGTGATAAGCTCGGGCGACTTTGCGGCGGGGTGGGCGGAGATTGTTTCCGCGTGCGCCGCCGCTCGTTGCTTCGCACCTTTCACCTCTCGTCACGACCTCGCATGAAGAAACGTGAATTTCTGGCCAGCGCCGTGGCGCTCGGCGTCTCGGCTCCCGTGCTGGCAAAGCCGCAGGCGCCCGTGGCCTTGGCGACTACACCGCTCGTTACTGTCAGCGGTGCCATCCAGCGTCACAACCGTGGCCCGGTCGATCCGGCGCTCGATCAGCTTTTCCACAAGCAGTTGGTGCAGTTCGACGCGGCCTATGCGTTCGATTTCGGCGCGCTGGCGCGTCTGCCGGCGCAAACGATTCGCCCGACGCTGGAATACGACGCGAAGCCGCACACACTTCGCGGCCCGCGTCTCGCCGAGGTGCTTGCGCAGACGGGCATGCCATCCAACCCGGCCACGCAGGTGCTGTTGCGTGCTATCGACGGCTACGTGGTGGCGACGACGCTGGGTCAGTTACACGACTATCAATTCCTGCTGGCCACCCATATCGACGACAAGCCGCTCGCGCTGGGCGGCCTCGGGCCGCTCTGGGCCGTCTACAATCCGGCCGCCATCCCGGCCCTCGCAGGCAAACCGCTCAAGGAGCAGTTCACGCTGTGTCCGTGGGGCGTGTATCACATTCAGGTGAACGCGGTTTCCTGAGCGTCACGATGTGGCAATGCCCCGGGCGCTACTTCGCCGGGGCCGTCGTGACGTTGGGCTTCGTGACCTTCGTCGGCGTGACGCGCGGCGGCGGGTCGATGCTCTGGAACGCCCGCACGCCCTTGAGCGACTTCACCGGATCGAGTTCGTCGACATCCTCATGCAGGATGCGGCGAATTTCGAGAATCGCCTGCGGCGTCTCCTGCACGCTATGGCCCGAGACAATCACGCGCTCGGATTGCGCCCCTTCCAGATGGGCACTCGCATACGGCACCACGCCGTCGCTCGATTCCTGAAGCGGGCCCGCGGCATTGCGGCGCGCAATGATCGAGTGATATTGCACCTTGGGCGAGATGCCGAGTCCGGCCGCCGCCACCACATAAGGATCGTTGTCGCGCAGTTGGTCGATGCTGTTGGGCACGTAGCGCGTCTTGCCTTCCGAGGGGTTGTCTTCCGAACCGGTCGCGTAGTGCAGCACGTCGTCGATGCCCGAGAGCAGCGTGACGGGCAGCTTGATGAGGTTGGAGATCCAGCGGCCCAGCCGGTTGCGCGCGAACGGGGTGCCGCGATGCGGGGCCGCGATGAAGATCGCCCGCTCGAACTGCGGCATCGGCGCGAAGTGGAAGAGCGGGTCGAGCCGGTCGCGGGCGCGCGTCAGTTGATCGCCATCGAGGTGGTAATCCGCCTGAAACGCATTCCAGAGCTGGTCGTCGGCACTCGACACCATCAGCCGTGCGATCACACCGCCCATGCTGTGGCCGATGACCACGGCGTCGTGCGACGCAGCCGATTGGCCGTCCGGGTCAAAGTGCTTGAGTGTTGCGTCGAAGGCGTTGCGAATCGCCATGGCGTTCACGAGCAGCGGCGCGTTGGTTGGGTAGTACACCTGCCAGATCTGGAAATGCTCGCGCAGTGCGGCGTCGCCCTGAATTTCATTGGCCAGATTCACCCATGCCTCCGGGCTGCTGGCGAGGCCGTGCAGCATCAGGATCACCCGGCGGCTGGGGTCGAACGGCTGCATCAGGTAGATATGCGGCCGTACGATGCCCCGGTCGCGCCCGAACAGGGTGCGCAGCGATTGCTCGGCAAAGCCCGAGCGGGCGAGCCACAGGCCGTAGCCCGCCGTGAAGTTGCCCGCCAGCGGCACGGTCTGCCCATGCAACTCGATCGACGTCTGACGGTAGGGGTCGTACACGACGAGCGTGGCGACCTGGGTGGTCAGAATCTCGTCGAGCGTGTTGCCGTTGAAGCGCAACAGCAGCGTGAGCGACGGCGACGACATTTCACTGAACTCGGGGCCGGCGTTCGGGTCGGTCGCCCGGTGAAAATCGCGCGACGCGAGGCTTTCCTGACTGGTGCGGGCACGACTGCTGCCCCCTTGGCGGTCATTCGCGTTCTGTGAATAAACGTTGTCGTTGTCAGGGCCGGTCGAGGCGTCGCCACGCGGTGCCGGGGTGCGGCCCGTGGCGACCACCGCCTCGGCGGCCGATTTTTCATCGAGCACGGCCACCAGTTCTGCGCCGAAACCGTCGCGGCGATACGGGCTGCGCAGGCCTGCAAAGCGCAGTGTCGATGCGGGCAGCACTTCGCGTGGCTGGGTGCGGTTGTTGGCAAAACGCACGCTGCTGGCGTCAACTGGCAGCGTCCAGCCGGCGATCTTGTCGCTGCCAGTGCGCTGTACGCGGCGGAACAGCGCCACCGAGAACATCTGCACCGCGTAGTTGTAATAGTCGCGAACCTGCGTCTGGCGGTCTTCGAAAGCGCGCTCGCTAGAGGGGCGGTCACCGTAGAACAGGTAGGCGTAGGCGTAACGCGCCGAGCGCAGCCAGAGATCGAACTGCGAGTCGTTCCAGAGTGTATCGCCGGTCGGCGTTTGCGCGATCGCCAACTGCATCGACATTTCGGCCATGGCGGCCAGCCGCCGGTCGATGTCGATTTCCTTGGCACGGCCGAGCGCGTCGATGCAGTCGAGCGACGGCTTGGCGCAGATCGTCTCGTCCAGACCCGCCACGCGAATCGTCTCGTCGGTGGCCGCGCTGAGCTTGCCCGTGGACAGGATGTCACCGCGTTTCATCGCAATGTACTGATCCGGGCCGAGCGAGCGCACTTCCACCATGGCGCAGCCGCTGAGCCATACCGCGCTCGCCATGAGCGCCGCATACGGCAAGAGACGCCGCCAGACGGTGCGCGTGGGGGCGGCTGCGGCTGGCGTCGCCGGGGTACGCATCACGACGATCACGGCGTCACCTTCGGGGCGTCGCCGGGCACACCTTGGCGAATCAGCGTCGAGAAGTCGGGGGAATCGCCGGCCGCCAGCGCGCGTTTGACGAAATCGCCGCGCGTCTGCAATTGCTCGTAGGTAAAGCCGGGCGTGAGGCCGCCCTGATCGTAGGCGTATTGCGCGAAATAGCCGGACAGCAGCAGGCGGTAATCCAGCGGCAGGCCGGGGGCAATGATGCGGGCCAGTTCGAACACGATGGTGGTGCAGTTGCTGGTGAGCGTGTTGTACCACTCGGGGGTGCGTTGCAGGTCGCGGGCGCGTTCCAGATAGCCGATGAAGACCTTGCGCAACTCGGCGGCGGGAATATTCAGGCGGTAGAGATGCACGTCTTCGCCGCGCACATTGCTGCGCACGCGCAGGATGTCACGCTCGTCGGCGGCGACCAGCGTGGCTTCGAAGTCCTTGAAGAAGCCGCCGACAGCCGAGAAGGCCTGACCGCGCTTCTTGCGAATCTCGATCGAGAACACCACGCGTTGCCCGTCAGAGAAACCGAACGACACCAGCGTGTGGGCGATGGCCGGTCCCATCCAGTAGGACAGCGCGAGATCGGCACTCACGAGCTTGTCCAGATCGTAGCGGCGGGTTTCCCAGCGCGGGGTGAAGTCGGTCTCGGTGCGCCATTCGAAGTTGCGCACATTGCGCAGCGTGACCTGCGAGCCGTTCCAGTGCGGGTCGAGCAGTTGCGCGACATCGGGCGCCCAGTCACGGTCATTGGATGGCCGCAGCGTCTGCCACCAGGCGATCACCAGAATCGCCACGATCAGGAACGCGAGCGGCCAGCCTCGCAGCGGCGCACCGGCCCGCACGCGCAGCAGCGCCACGATGGCGAGGACGCCGAGCGCAACCCACAAGGCGATGAGGGCGTAGCGCACGAGCGCGGGGCCCGGGCACTGGTAGGCGAGCGCCATTGCGCCCCAGGCGCACGCGCCCAGCACGATGAGGGCGAGGAAGGTGCGCAGCACGTAGACGTACCACGCGATGTGATGGCCGGCGAGCGCGTCGCCGGCGTGAGATTGCAGTTGCACCATGTTTTGCTGATCTGAAACCTGACTGTCCTGCCGGCCACGCGGCCCAGCCGGCGCGGTGTACGACCCATTTCTTGAGTTCGCCCCGAAGAATACCAGCAGACAAGCGCAGTCCTATGGAATCACGGCCAGATTGAAAACAATCGGCGCGGCGGCCCAGCGAGGCGGGACCGCCTGTGCATGGGCTTCAGACCGGATGTCCGACGATCAGCCGCAGCGACCCGTCGAAAAACGGTTGCGTGCGCAGTGCGCCGTATTTCTCGTCCCACGTTCCGTTGTCGAGATCGCGGCGCAGGCGCTCGACAAAGTTGTCTTCCACGTGAGGTTCGACAAAGCTCCATGCGGAATTGGCGCGGCGTGCGCCCGGTTCGAGCAGCCGCTCCGGGCGGCCGTAATACGCTTCGCTGAAACCGTCGGTGCAGGCCAGCGGAATCTCCACTGGCTGCACGTCCACGCGTCCGCCCAGCCCTTCTTCGATCGCGGATATCGACGGGTATCGGCGCGCTTCGACAGCAATCATCTCCGGCGCATAATCGGCCAGCCATGACATATGCAGGCGGGCAGGGGCGCAGGTCAGGATCAGGACCGGGCCGCGCGTCACGCGCCGCATTTCGCGCAGTCCGGCGGCGAGATCGGGCCACTGGTGAACCGAAAACGTCGCCATGCTGGCGTCGAACGAGGCATTGGCAAAGGGCAGATTCTGCGCCACGCCATCAATGGCGACGGGCAGGTGCGACGGCCGCTGGGCCCGCATGGACGCCGACGGCTCTACCGCGACGACGCTGCGGCCGACGGGCTCGTAGGAGCCTGCGCCTGCACCGACGTTGAGCACCGAATGCGCATCGCCCAAGGCTTGCCGGATAAACCCTTCGATATGGGGTTCGGGCTGACGGTACCGGGTATAGCCGATGCCGATCGTGCCGTAGTTCGCGTCGCCGGCACTCCCATCGTTAAATCGCTTATCCATTGAAACGGCCCTTTTTGACGTTTTCTGACGTTGTGTGAGAATCGCTATCGGTCCATGCCGTCATCGTAACGACCCGGTTTTGCCGTAATGTGACGATATTCAACCGTGTATGCGATGAAAGGATAGGGTTTTCGGCACGCGCCGAAAATCGAGTTTTTTCGTCATATTCGATAGTTTATTTAACGAAAGAGGGCGAAATGCGAGACTTGCCGCCGCTATCGCTGCTGCGCGCATTCGAAGCGACGGCCCGGCACCAATCGGTGACGAAGGCCGCCGAGGAGCTGTTTCGCACGCACGGCGCGGTCAGCCGTCAGTTGAAGTTGCTTCAGTCGCACGTGGGCGCGCCGCTGTTCGATAAGGACGGGACAGGGTTGAAGCTCAATGCCCACGGACAGGGCCTGTTTGCACTCGTCACGTCGGTGTTCGAGCAACTGGAACAGGGCTACACGCGCATTCGCACACAGGCAAAGCGCTCGGGGCTGCACGTGGCTTGCAGTGCGACGTTTGCGATGCGGTGGCTGGTGCCGAATCTGGCTGACTTCTATCGGCAGTACCCGGATGTGGGGATTCGGCTGTCGATGACATCGGCCCGGGAGATTCGCAGCGAAGGCGCGGATCTGGTGATTGCGTGGGATCTGACCTCGTACCCGGAAGTCGATCGCCAGCGTGCGATTCGCTTGGCGCCGGTGGCCTTCGGGCCGGTATGCGTGCCCGGCTATCGACGCCGGGCGGCCACGGGCACGCGCATCACGCACGACTTCACGTCGAGCGCGTGGACCTACTGGGATGGGCAGTCGGCGGACAAGATCGGGGCGGGCGGGGAGATTGCATTTCCGCACACGCACCTGTGCATCGAGGCGGCATTGTCCGGGCTGGGTGTCGCACTCGTCGAGCGGCGCTTGGTGCGAAAGGAGCTCAGTGAAGGGCAGTTGGTGGCGCCTTGGGGCTTCATGGAACTACCGTTCGGCCTGATGGCGCTGCCGGGGGAAGGCGCACCGCCGCCCGATTTCGACAACTTCTTGCGCTGGCTGCGCGAGCGGCTGGCGCGAGAGGCGGCGTAATTCACTTCTTCACCGGATCATTCTCCGAAAGCGCGGTATCCGACCAGCCGCCGCCGAGATCGCCGATCAACGCGGTCGCGGCCAGCAGGCGCGACTCATGCACGTTCAGGGCATTCTGCTGCGTATTGAGCTGCGTGGTCGTTGCCGTGACGACGGTCGTGTAGTCGACCGTGCCCGCCTGATATTCGTTGAGCGCGATGCGCGCGCCGTCGGTCGCATCCTTCACGGCAGAGTCCAGTACCTGCGACTGCTGCTCAAGAATACGCAGCGACGCCAGATCGTTCTCCACGCCTTGCAACGCGGTAAGCACCGTGCCGCGATAGTTGGCCACTGCCGCGTCGTAGCCAGCCTTTGCCGCATCCACCTTGGCGCTGCGCTGCCCGGCGTCGAAAATCGTTTCGCTGGCACTCGCCCCCAGCGACCAAACGTAGTTCGCAATTTTGAACAACCCGGCGACCGGTGCCGCCGAGAAGCCGTCAGACAGCGACAGCGTGATATTCGGGTAGTACGCGGCGACGGCAATGCCAATCGCGGCGTTCTGCGATGCCATCTGACGTTCGGCCACCGCGACGTCCGGACGGCGTTGCAGCAGGGTGGACGGCAAACCGATTGGCACATCGGGAAGTGTCGGCAATGCGTTGTTCGGCGCAATCGTCAGCGACTCCGGATTGCGCCCGACCAGCACCGCAATCGCATGCGCGTACTGCGCCCGCGATACCCCCAAGGCAATCAGACTCGATCGCGCATTCTCGAGCTGCGTGCGGGCCGTGATCACGTCCGACGGCGGCACAGTGCCCGCGCGATCCTGATCGGCCACCACGCGCAGGTACTCGGTGTACGCGTCGACGGTTTGCTTGAGCAGGGCGATATTGGCATCGGTGATGCGCAAGTCGATCACGGCGTTCGCCAGCGAAATCTGTGCGGACAGCGTCGCGTTGGCTAACGTTGCCGCACTGGCCTGCGCTGTCGTGCTGCTTTGTTCGATGGTGCGACGCACCTGTCCCCAGATGTCAGGCGCCCAACTCACCGTGCCTTCGGCGGCGGCCGCATTGACGATATTCGCGCCCGCGTGCGACGCCAGCGCGGCACTGGTGCTGGCGCCGCCACTGCTGCCGCGCGAGCGCGTGGCCGAGCCGTCGATGCCCACCGTCGGGAACAGCCCCGCGCGCGCCACACGCACTTCTGCCAGTGCCTGCTGATAGTTGGCGTAGCTCTGCCGCACGGTCTGATTCGAAATCTCCACCTGCGGCATCAACTCGTCGAGCAGCGGATCGTGGAAGCCTTTCCACCATTCGCCTTTCGGGCCTTCCGCATCGGGCCGGGCCTGTGTCCAGCCCTCCAGTTCGGTGAATTGCGTCGGCATCGCGACCGCCGGACGTTGATAATCCGGGCCAACGGCGCAGGCACTCAGCAGCATCAGACTGGCGAGACAGGCGAAGGTCAGCCGCGGCCACCGGTGCGCGGGCGGTGAGGCTTGCGAGGGGAGTGTCATCGGTTTCATGGTCATGCCTCCGTGCCTTGGCGACGGTTCCAGGGCAGGTGTTTCGACCAGCGTGCGACACGTTCGCGCAGCCGGTCGAGATACAGATAAATGACGGGAGTCGTGTACAGCGTGAAGATCTGGCTGAGCAGCAGCCCGCCCATGACCGTCACGCCCAGCGGCTGACGCAGCGACGCGCCTTGCCCCAGCGCGATGGCCAGCGGCACGGCACCCAGCACGGCAGCGGCAGTCGTCATCATGATCGGGCGCAGCCGCACGACGGCCGCTTCGTGAATGGCGCGCTTGGCATCCAGCCCCTGATTGCGCTGCAACTGGATCGCGACGTCCACCATCATGATCCCGTTCTTCTTGACGATCCCGATCAGCAGAATCATGCCGATCATCGCGATCACCGAGAACGGGGTGCCGAAGATCAGCAACGCGAGGGTTGCGCCGATTCCCGCCGACGGCAGCGTCGAGAGAATGGTGAGCGGGTGAATCGTGTTTTCGTACAGCACCCCCAGCACGATGTACACCACGCCAAGCGCCGCGAGAATCAGCAGCGGCACGGTGCCCATCGATTGCGAGAACGCCTGCGCCGCGCCCGCAAACGCACCGTGAATCGACGCCGGCATACCGATGGCCCGCGCGGCATCGTCGATGGCGACCTGCGCCTGACTCAGCGAGCCGCCCGCCGGCAGGTTGAACGAGACTGTTGCCGCCACCATGCCGCCCTGATGGTTGACCTGCGTGGCGGTATGGCGCGGGTAGAAGCTGGCGAGCGCCGAGAGCGGCACCATCGTCTCCGAGGCCGTACTGTCCGCACTGCCGCTGGAGCTGCCGCCCCGGCTGTTCGCGATGGCGTTGTTCTGCTGATTGGCCACCGCATTCGCATTGAGCGGGTTGGTGCTCGATGCTGCGGTTTTTGCCGTGACGCCACTGACCGTCTTGCTCGACATCTGCGTCTGCGCCGAACCGTTGGCGTTACCCGCCGCCGTACTCAGATAGATCTGGTCGAGCGAATTCGGGTATTGCCAGTACTGCGGCGCGACTTCCATCACCACGAAATACTGATTGATCGGGTTGTAGATGGTAGAGACGGTGCGCTGCCCGAAGGCGTCGTAGAGCACGTTATCGATCTGGTTCGGTTGCAGATTGAAGCGTGCCGCCGTCGCGCGATGGATATCCACATACATCTGCAAACCGTTCTGTTGCAGATCGGTATTCACGTCGAGCATCGTGGCCCGATGCTTGTTGAGTTCGGTGACGAGTTTGGGCACCCATTTGTAGAGGGCGTCGGCATCGTCGCTGGTCAGTGTGTACTGGTATTCGGCTGCCGACGAACGCCCCCCGATGCGCAGATCCTGCTGTGCCTGAAGGAACAGCCGCGCACCTGACACCGCGTTGAGCTTGGGCCGCAGCCGGTTGACGACGGCGTCCGCCGAGAGGTGCCGCTCGGCCAGCGGCTTCAACTGCACGAAGACCGTCGCTGAGTTGAGCGAGCGCCCGCCGGTGAAGCCCGCGACCGAGGCGACGGCCGGGTCGGTCTGGACGATGGTCTGCAACTGTTCGAGCTTCTTGCGCATCGCCGGGAACGAGATGCTCTGATCGGCCATGATCTGGCCGATCAGAATGCCCGTGTCCTGTTCGGGGAAGAACGTGGCCGGCAGCAGGCGGAAGAGAAACACGTTGCCGACCAGCAGCGCCAGCATGACCAGCCCGACCAGCCCGGCGTGATCGAGCACCGCCGTGAGCGAACGGGAGTAGGCATCGCGGAACCGGTCGAACTGGCGGCCGACCCAGACCGACCAGCGGGCTTCCGAGGTGGCCGACTCGCGTGTCAGCACGTAGGCGCACAAGGTCGGCGTGACCGTCAGCGAGATCACCAGCGACAGCAGAATGGCGATCGAGAGCGTGACGGCGAATTCGTGGAACAGCAGGCCGACGATGCCCGGCATCAACAGAATGGGCAGGAACACTGCGATCAGCGACAGGCTCATCGAGAGCACCGTAAAGCCGACTTCCGCCGAGCCTTGCAGCGCCGCCTCCTTGGGCGGCACGCCCAATTCCAGATGGCGCACGATGTTTTCCATCACGACTACCGCGTCGTCCACCACGAAGCCGGTGCCGATGGTCAGCGCCATGAGCGAGAGGTTATCGAGGCTGTAGCCGAGCAGATACATCGGCCCGAACGTGCCGATGATCGACAGCGGCAGGACCACCGCAGGAATCAGCGTCGAGCGCGGCGAGCGCAGGAACACGAACACCACGCCGATCACCAGCAGCACGGCCAGCATCAGCGTGCGCTCGGTGTCGCCCAGCGACGCTTCGACCGAGACCGAACGGTCGAGCGCCACGTTCAGCTTGATATCGCTGGGCAGCGTGGCTTCGACCAGCGGCAGAATACTGCGGATCTGCGAGACGGTCTTGACCACGTTACTGCCCGGCGACGGGTAGACGATCACCAGCACCGACGGCTTGTTGTTGAACAGCCCCGCGTTGCGGATGTTCTCGTTGCTGTCGCGCACGAGTGCCACGTCGTGCAGCATCACCGGTGCGCCGTTGCGGTAGGCCACCACGAGGTCGCGGTAACCGGCCGCCTTGCTGATCTGGTCGTTGGAGGTGACTTCGAAACGCTGGTCGCCCTGATCCAGATGCCCCTTGGCGCTGTTGGCGTTGGCCGCCGAGATCGCCGCGCGCACGTCTTCCAGCCCGATGCCGTAACTGTTGAGCTTGCCCGGCTCCAGTTCCACGCGCACCGACGGCAACGCACCGCCGCCGACGGTGATCTGGCCGACGCCATCGACCTGCGAGAGTTGTTGCAGGATGACCGAGTCCGCCGAGTCGTAGAGCTGCGCCGTGGTCAGCGTGGCCGAGGTGAGCGCAATCACCATCACCGGCGAATCGGCCGGGTTGAACTTGCGGTAGCTCGGGTTGCTGCGCAGAGTGGTCGGCAAGTCGGCCCGGGCCGCCTGAATGGCGGCTTCGACATCGCGTGCCGCACCTTCGATATCACGGTTCAGGCCGAATACCACCGGGATCGACACCGAGCCGACGGTGCTGGTGGAAGTCAGTTCGGTCACGTCGGCGATCACACCCAGCCGGCGCTCCAGCGGTTCGGCCACGGTCGAGGCCATGAT
The DNA here is from genome assembly GCF_002179965.1 of Pandoraea sp. PE-S2T-3. GTDB lineage: Bacteria > Pseudomonadota > Gammaproteobacteria > Burkholderiales > Burkholderiaceae > Pandoraea. The sequence goes on along the minus strand of NZ_NGUQ01000037.1, from coordinate 910,781 downwards.
CTCCGGGCTGGCCCCGGCCATGCTCGCCTGCACGGCAATGACAGGGAACGACACGTTAGGCAGTGGCGCCACCGGCAGCCGCAGATACGCGAGGACGCCGGAGAGCAGCACCGCGATCGCCAGCAACGTGGTGGCGACCGGGCGCTTGATGAAGAGCGCCGACATGTTCACGGCGCATCTCCTGTGGGCGGTTCGTCCGGTGCCTTCGGTGCGGTCGGTCCGCTTGGGCTGCTTGGGCCGTTCGGGCCGCTCGTCTGGTCAGGGCCTGGCGGCGGGGTGCCACCGCGTGCGGCACGTCGCGCCGCCCGGCGCTCGCGCACCCGCTCGGCCATGCGGTCGAAGTACAGGTAGATGACCGGCGTGGTGAAGAGCGTGAGCAACTGGCTGAGCATCAGCCCGCCGATGATCGCCAGCCCGAGCGGGCGGCGCAGTTCCGAGCCGGTGCCCGTGCCGAGCAACATCGGCAACGCGCCGAGCATGGCCGCGAGCGTCGTCATCAGAATCGGCCGGAAGCGCAGCAGCGACGCTTCGAAGATGGCCTCGCGCGGCGGCTTGTGATGGTTGCGCTCGGCGTCGAGCGCGAAGTCGACCATCATGATGGCGTTCTTCTTGACGATACCGATGAGCAGCACGATCCCGATGATGCCGATCACGTCGAGGTCGCTGCCGGTGATCATCAACGCCAGCAATGCCCCGATGCCTGCCGACGGCAGTGTCGAGAGAATCGTCACCGGGTGGATGAAGCTCTCATACAGCACGCCCAACACGATATACACCGCGACGAGCGCCGCAATCAGCAGATAGACCTCGCTGGAGAGCGAATCTTCGAACGCCTGCGCGGCGCCTTGGAACGACGAAGCGATCGAGGGCGGCAAGTTCACAGCCTGCTGGGCGGCGCGAATTTCCTTCACGGCGCTGGAGAGCGACGCGTCGCTTGCCAGATTGAACGACACCGTCACCGCCGGGAACTGCTGCAAATGGCTGATCGCGAGCGGCGTACTGATGATCTTCAGCGTGGCGATGGCCGAGAGCGGCACCTGACCGCTTGAGCTCGTCTGGCTCGGCAGATAGATCGCGCCCAGCGAGTTGATCGTGTTCAGGCTTTCGGGCTTGGCCACCAGAATCACCCGGTACTGGGCCGACTGCTGGAAGATCGTCGACACAATGCGCTGGCCGAGGGCGTCGTACAGCGCGTTATCGATGGTCGCGGGCGTGATGCCGTAGCGCGCCGCCAGTTGCCGGTTCACTTCCACCTGAATCGACAGGCCGCTGGTGTCCAGATCGCTCGCCACGTCGGTGATCGACGAAATCTTCTTCATGCGGGCGATCAACGGCGGCACGTATTTGGCGAGCGTCGCCTGATCGGGGCCGCGCAGCACGAACTTGTACTGGTTAGGCGATACCGTGGTGTCCAGCGTCAGATCCTGTGCGGGCTGCACATACAGCTTGATGCCCGGCACCCCGGCGGTCGCCGTTTGTATCCGACGTCCGATCTCGGTCGCCGTCTCCGACCGGTCGTCGCGCGCCTTCAGGTTGATGAGGAACCGGCCGTTGTTGAGCGTGGTGTTGATGCCGTCGATGCCGACGTACGAGGTGATCGAGGTCACATCGGGGTCTTTCAGGACGGCCTCGGCGAGTGCCGTCTGGCGCTTCACCATGGCCGAGTACGAGACCGAGTTGTCGGCCACGGTAATGCCTTGCAGCACGCCCACGTCCTGCACCGGGAAGAGCCCCTTCGGGATCACGACGTAGAGCACGACGGTCAGCGCCACCGTGATGAGCGCCACGATCAACGTGAGCAACTGGTGATCGAGCACCCAGCGCAGGCCGCGCTCATAGGCGGCGAGCGTCTTGTCGAACAACCGCTCGCTTACCCGCTCGAAGCGGCTCGGATGGCGGTCTTCCTGCGCCCGCAGAATCCGCGCGCACAGCATCGGCACCACCGTGAGCGACACGATGGCCGATATCACGATCGTGACCGCAAGCGTGACGGCGAACTCGCCGAACAGCCGCCCGATCACGCCGCCCATGAAGAGCAGCGGAATCAGCACGGCGATCAGCGAGATCGTCAGCGACATGATCGTGAAGCCGATCTGCCCGGCACCTGCCAGTGCCGCTTCCAGCGGTGGCATGCCCTGTTCCAGATAGCGCACCACGTTTTCGATCATGACGATCGAGTCGTCCACCACGAAGCCGGTGGCGATGATCAGCGCCATGAGCGAGAGGTTGTCGATCGAGTAGCCGAGTTCGTACATCACCGCGAGCGTGGCGATCAGCGAGACCGGCACTGAAATGCTCGGAATGATGGTCGCCGGCACGTTGCGCAGGAACACGAAGATCACGGCCACCACGAGCACCACGGCGAGCACGAGCTCGAACGCGGCGTCGCTCACCGACGAGCGGATCACGCCCGTGCTGTCGGACACCACGCTCACTTCCATGCCGGCGGGCAGCGTGGCTTCGAGCTGCGGCAGTGCGCGCTTGATCTGGTCGACCGTGGCAATCACGTTGGCACCGGGCTGGCGTTGCACGTTGAGCACGATGGCCGGGGTTTTGTTGAACCAAGCGCCGCGCTCCACATCCTGTGCGGCTTTCGACACGTGGGCGACGTCGCGCAGATACACGGGCGAGCCGTTCTGATAGGCGATGACCGTGTCGAGATAGTCCTGCGGATCGGAGATCTGATCGTTGGCGTCGAGCGTGTAGTCGAGCTCGGGGCCGTCGAAGTTGCCCTTCGGCTGGCTGACGTTGACGTTGGCGAGCAGCGTGCGCAGGTCGTCGAGATTGAGGCCGTAGGCGGCGAGCTTCTGCGGATCGGCTTCGACGCGTACGGCCGGTACGTTGCCGCCTGCGAGCGTCACCACACCGACACCGGCCACCTGCGAGATCTTTGCAGCGAGGCGGTTGTTGGCGGCGTCCTGCAACTGCGTGAGCGAGAGCGTCTTCGAGGTGACCGCCAGCGTCATGATCGGCTGGTCGGCGGGGTTCACCTTGGCGTACGTCGGCGGCGCGGGCAGGCCGCTCGGCAGCAGGCTGGTCGCGGCGTTGATGGCCTGTTGGACGTTTTGCTGCGCGACGTCGAGATTGAGCGCGAGATCGAATTGCAGCGTGATGACCGACGAGCCTTCGGCGCTGTACGAAATCATTTGCTGCAAGCCGGGAATCTGGCCGAGCTGCACTTCGAGCGGTGCGGTCACGGTGGTGGCCATCACCGAAGGGCTGGCCCCCGGGTAGAACGTCTGCACCTGAATGGTCGGGTAATCGACGCTGGGCAGCGATGAGACCGGCAGTACGCGCACGGCCACCAGGCCGACGAGTACGAGCGCGATCATCAGCAGCCAGGTCGCGACCGGGCGCAGGATGAAGATGCGAGAGAAATTCATGAGCGGGCGCCGGGGGTGCGGGGTCTCGGTCGGACGGGCATGGCGTTATTGGGCGCCAGCGGCGGAGGCCGGGGCTGCGGACGGAGCCGATGCGCCTGATGCCCCCGAAGCCGCCGAAGCTTCAACTGCCGCCGGTGCCGACGCGCCGCGATGTCCGCCGTGGCGTCCCGCGCCCGACGCCTGTGCGCCGGAACCGGGTTCGCTGGCAGCCGCTGCGCCGCTTGCCGGGGTCGCCGCGCCAGGCAGGGCAATGTGTGCGCCGTCGCTCAGGCGGTCCATGCCGTCGGTCACCACGGTTTCGCCCGCATTCAGACCGGCTGTGATGACCGTGTGTTTGCCGTCGCTCGGCCCGATGGTGACTTTGCGCAGCGAGGCCGTGTTGTTCTGTGTGGCGACATAGACGAACTCGCCCGGTGCGCCGCTCTGGACAGCGGGTGTCGGCACCAGCACCACGTGCTGGAGCGTGTCGACGAGCAGCGTCACATTGACGAACTCCTGCGGAAACAGCACCTCGTCGTCATTGGCGAAGCGTGCGCGCAAGGTGACCGTACCCGTGGACGTGGCCATCTGATTGCTCACGGCGTACAGCGCGCCGGTGGCAAGTTTCTCCTTGTTGTCGCTGGAAAAGGCGGTCACGGTGAGCGGTTTGCCGGTGCGGTACTGCTTCATCACGGCCGGCAGTGCGTTCTGGGCCACGGTGAATTCGACCGTCGTCGGCTTGACGCTGGTAATGACGGCGATACCGGTCGTACTCGTTGACGTCACATAGTTGCCGGCGTCGACGAGTCGCAGACCCACACGGCCAGCGACCGGGGCGGTGATGCGGCAGTAGGTCAGATCGAGCTCGAACTGGGCGATGTTGGCCAGATCGGCTTTGACGGCGGCTTCATCTTGCGCCACGAGGAATTGCTGATCGGCAAAGGTTTGCTCGGCAATCGACTTCTGCTGGTGCAGTTGGGTGTAGCGCGCGAGATCGGCCTTGGCTTGGGCGAGCGCGGCGCGGTCCTTGGCGAGTTGGGCCTGCGCCTGTTCTTTGCTGATTTCGTACTGTCGCGGGTCGATCTGCGCGAGGAACTGGCCCTTGGTGACTTCCTGACCTTCCTGATAGCCGACCTGCGTGAGGTAGCCGCTCAACTGCGGCAGTACCGTCACCGTCGCCTCGGGCGTGACCGTGCCCAGCGAGGTGATCGTCACCGGCATTTCGCCGTAGGCCGCCTGCGCCACCGAGACGATTTGCGGCTGCGCACCACGCTTGGTATTGGGCCGGTGCGCGAGGTGCCAGGCAACCCATGCCACCAACACGAGCACGACAATGCCAATCCATAGGGCGGTGCGACGCCGCTTCTTGGGCGGTTGCGATCCGGTATCCGGTGCTGCTTCCATATCTGCCTCCAGCGCGACGCAAATGCGCCGCCCATGCACCCGGGAGAGGCCCGGGTTGCCACGCTTAGCAGTCTAGCGACGGGGGTGCCCGTTTTGGCGGGCCGAACAGGCGCTGGAAGTTACGGCATCTTACCTCCGCTCGCGTTCACAAGCGTGGCGCGGGGGGACGTAAACGCCCGTAACGGCAAGGGAAATTGCAGGGAAATCAGGGGGCGGGAAGGGGGCTTGCGGGCAGGGTGCCAGTGACAGGCCCCCTGTTACATCGTGTTACTGAGGGGTGCTGAAAGTAATCCGGCGCAAGATCGCCGGACGGTCTTTCAGCACCCTTGTGCTGACCGATGCCCAGTTATGCGGTCGGACGGCCTGCGGCGCGACCGGGCATGAGACGGCGGGCGATGCGGCCGAACGCACGGACTTGCTGTGCAATCACGCCCATGCCGTAGCGGCGCGAACGGCCTTCCGGTGCGGGCAACTGGTCGCGAATGCCGGTCGGCTCGACGGCGTGCTCCCACGAGGCGGTGCGAAACACCATGTCCCACCATGGGAACAGCACGCCGAAGTTACAGCCGTAGCGCGTGCCTTCGTGCCCGTAGCCGATGGCGTGGTGGCGGCGATGGAACGTCGGGCTCACGATCAGACGTTCCAGTACCCGGCCATACGGCAGGCGGGCATTCACGTGCTGCACGCTTTGCAGGAAGTTGCTCACGGCCACCAGCACGACGTATTGCGCCGGTTGCACGCCGATGAAGAGCGCGATGCCTGCGAAGAATGCGGCTTGCAGTACGTCGTCGAGGAAGTGGTTACGGTCGTCCGACCACAGCGACATCTGCTGCTGGCTGTGGTGGACGGCGTGCAGTTCCCACCAGACGCCGAACCGGTGTTGCCAGCGGTGATACCAGTAGCCCGCGAAGTCGAGCACGATCAGGTAGATCAGGAACGAGGCAAGCGGCTGATCGGTGACGCCGGGGTACAGGCCGTCGAGATCGATGCTCGGCAGGCCGTGGATCACCATCTGGCTTTGCAGCTCGTTGAAGACCGGCTGGAGCACCACGAAGAACAGCAGATTCAGGATGCCGAGCTTGGCGATCCATGTGTAGATCACGTCGGCGCGCACTTGGCGACGGTCCTGCCACTTCTCGACGGGGCGCAGGGCTTCGAGCGGGCGCAGCAACGCGTACGACACGCCGATTTGCAGCACGCCGATGAGGACGAAGTAGAGCGCGTCGTAAATATCGTCGTCATAGCCCATGAAGTTGAAGTGAAACAGCAGCGGCTGGATCACGTCCACATAGATGAGCGTCTGCACGGCCGAGATGCCGCTGTCGACGAAATTGATGGCTTCCTGAATCATCGGGTGGCCTCGTCAGTCCGGATTCGGGGAGAGTACGGGGGCTCGGTCGGCAAAGAAAATGCCGTGCGGCGAACGGTTCACCGCGATGCGGTCGACCAGTTGGCGTGTGGTCAGATCGATCACGCCGACGTGGCGGGCAAAGCGGAACGTTACCCAAAGATAGCGTTTGTCGGCGGAAAGTTCCATATCGTCCGGGCCCGGCATCAGGCCGGTGATGTCGGCGACTTTGGTGAGCGATTCGTAATCGAGAATGCTGATGGTGCTCTCAACGCGGTTACTCACGGCGATGTGGCGGCCATCGGAGAGCGAGCGGAAGTTGTGCGCGCCGCGTCCGGTCTGGATACGCTTGATCACCTTCTGCGTGCGCCAGTCGACCACGGCGACATCGTCTTCACCGGTCATGCCGACGAGCAGATATTTATCGCCGGGCGTCATCCACAGGCCGGCGGGGGTTTTGCCGACATTCATGCGCCACTTCACCGTCTGCGTCGGCAGATCGATGGCGACGAGCTCACCCGAGTCCTGCAAGGTGACGAAGACCGTCTTGCTATCGGACGAGAAGGTCATGTGGCTGGGCGTCTTGGCCAGCGGAATGCGCTTGGCGACCGTGACGTTTTCGCCGTCGTAGTGATAGAGGTCCACCCGGTCGAGGCGCAGTGCGGCGGTCACGAACCATTTGCGATCGGGCGAAAAGCCGAGCTGGTACGGATCGTCGATGTCTGCGACCTGACGCTGGAGCTTGCCGCTGGACGGGTCGAGGAACATGAGGCTGTTCGAGACCGAGTTGGCGACGATGAGCGAGCGTTTGTCGGGGGTGATCATCAGGTGGTGCGGCTCCTTGCCGGTGGGCATGGTGCCGATGACCTTATGCGTGGCCTGATCGATCAGAGACAGTTGGGCGGCGCCGGAGTCGAGCACGATGACCGTGCTGGCGAAGGCAGGCGAGAGGTGGAAACCACCCACAACCAGGGCCGAGATGGACGCCAGAGCGCGCATGCGGCCGAAAAGCTTGGAAGAAAACACCATGAATGCCGTAGGGTAAGACCAGTATGAAGCCGACAACGGTGACGCTCCGCCGGGATGCGGACCGCCGACTTGAGAGGTAAACGCACCACCGAGCCGGCCCGTTGACAAGAAAATGGGACGAAAGGGAATGCGGCAGTGCGAGCTTTCCGACGTTTGTGGACGGCGTGCAGTCGACGGGACGAGCAATGATCTCGCTGATGTGTGAAAAATAAACGCTCACATGTGAGCGTTTATTGTGGATAAAGCGACGCATGTGAGCGGTTAGGCGATTTGTCGATCGACGTCGGAACCGTCTGGCAGGTAGGCGACGCTATTAGTGCTCATTTCGACGAAGTGTGATCGTTTTCCGTGCTGGCCGCCGTGACTTCCACCCCATCCCACTGTTCCAGCAACGCCAGCGCCTCGCGCGCCCAGTCCAGCCAGCCTTGTTCATACCTCACGCCGAGCATGAGGATGTGGCGCTGCAATGCCCGCTCCCGCGAAAGGTCGACCCCCGTGGGGAAATCACGGGCTTCGATCGCCCGGTAGGCCGCCAGTTTTTGCGCATGCAATCCTGCACGCCGGCGCAATTCCGGCTGTAGCCCCAACGTCCCCATCGCGGCATCGGCGCGCAGACGCACCATCAGGTCGTCGCGCAGATCCGACGGCTCCGTCGGCGTCGCCGCCCACGCCAGCAACTCGTCCCGCCCTCCATCCACCACCCGATAGACGCGCTTGCGTGTTCGCCCCCCGTCCGGCGCGGCCGTCGAGACGATCCACCCAGCCGCCTCCATGCGGGCCAGTTCCCGATAGATCTGCTGATGCGTGGCGTGCCAGAAGAAACCGATCGATTTGTCGAAACGGCGGGCAAGGTCGTACCCCGAAGAGGATTTCTCCAGCAGCGAGGTCATTAGGGCGTGGGCGAGCGGCATGCCCGGCAGTGTAGGCACTCTATTCCACCTATGCAACCCGTTGCATAGTGGCCGCCGTCGCCTTAGAATCGCCATCAAACTATGCAACTGGTTGCATAACCGAGATACGCATCGACGTGTCCTATGCTTCCCGGATGCACCCCCAAAACCTGCCGAAAAGCGAGAGAGACAGCGATGAGCGGCTATCCCCACCTGTTGCAACCCCTTGATCTGGGCTTCACCACCTTGCGTAACCGTGTGCTGATGGGCTCGATGCACGTCGGGCTGGAAGAAGCGCGCAACGGTTTCGCCCGGATGGCCGAGTTCTATGCCGAACGCGCACGCGGCGGTGTCGCACTCATGGTCACCGGCGGTATTGCCCCGAACGACGCAGGCCGGCCCTACGCCGGCGGCGCCAAGCTCAGCACGGAAGACGAGTCGGACAAGCATCGCGTCGTGACCGAGGCCGTGCACGCTGCCGGCGGCAAGATCGCCTTGCAGATTCTGCATTTCGGCCGCTATGCCTACCACCCCGATCTCGTCGCGCCGAGCGCGTTGCAAGCGCCCATTACGCCCGCCAAGCCCCGTGAATTGTCGGGTGCGGACGTCGAAGCCACCATCGACGACTTCGTCAACTGCGCCGCGCTGGCGCAGCGCGCAGGTTATGACGGCGTAGAAATCATGGGCTCGGAAGGGTATCTGATCAACGAATTCATCGCCGCACGCACCAATCACCGCACCGACGAATGGGGCGGCAGCTACGAGAACCGCATCCGTTTCCCAGTGGAAATCGTGCGTCGTGTGCGTGAACGCGTGGGCCGCGAGTTCATCATCATCTACCGCTTGTCGATGCTCGATCTGGTCGAGGGCGGCTCCACGTTCGACGAGGTTGCGCGACTGGCCAAAGCGGTCGAAGCCGCAGGCGCCACGTTGATCAATACCGGTATTGGCTGGCATGAAGCGCGCATTCCGACCATCGCCACCAGCGTGCCGCGCGCGGCGTTTGCGTGGGTGACCGGCAAGCTCAAAGGCCACGTCGGTATTCCGCTCATTACGACCAACCGCATCAACATGCCCGATGTGGCCGAGCGCATTCTCTCGGCGGGCGAGGCCGACATGGTGTCGATGGCGCGCCCGTTGCTCGCCGACCCCGAGTTCGTGAACAAGGCCGCTGCCGGGCAGGCCGACGCCATCAACACCTGCATCGGCTGCAATCAGGCGTGTCTCGATCACACGTTCAGCGGCAAGATCACGTCGTGTCTGGTCAATCCGCGTGCCTGCCACGAGACGGAGTTGCGCATCGAGCCGGCCGGGCGCGCGCGCCGCGTGGCCGTCGTCGGCGCCGGGCCGGCAGGGCTTGCCGCCGCCACGGTCGCTGCCCGCCGAGGGCATGACGTCACGCTCATCGAAGCCGATGTGGAGATCGGCGGCCAGTTCAACATGGCCAAGCGTGTCCCCGGCAAGGAAGAGTTCTACGAGACGCTGCGCTACTTCCGTCACGAACTCGCGGCGACCGGCGTCAAGGTCCAGTTGAACACCCGCGCCAGCGTCGATTCGCTTACCGCAGGCAGCTACGACGACGTCGTGCTGGCCACCGGCGTCGTGCCGCGCACCCCGGAAATCGAAGGCATCGATCATCCGAAGGTGCTCAGCTATATCGATGTGCTGCGTGGTGTGCGTGGTGGCGCGTCGGTCGGCAAGACGGTGGCGGTGCTCGGCGCCGGCGGTATCGGTTTCGACGTGGCGGAGTTTCTGACGCAATCCGGCGAAAGCGCCACGCTGGTGCCCGAGAAGTTCTACGCGGAATGGGGCATCGACCCGACGTACGCCCACGCAGGCGGTCTGCGCGCCCCGGCGCTGGAAGCCTCGCCGCGCAAGGTCTATCTCATGCAGCGCAAGACATCGAAGGTCGGCGACGGGCTGGGGAAGACGACCGGCTGGATTCACCGCACGTCGCTCAAGCATCGCGGTGTGGAAATGATCCCCGGTGTGACTTACCAGCGCATCGACGATGAAGGCCTCCATGTGACGCTGGACGGGCTGCCGCACGTGCTGCCGGTCGACAATGTCGTGCTGTGCACTGGCCAAGAGCCGCTGCGCGAGCTGGAAGCGGGTCTGAAAGCGGCAGGTGCCCGCGTTCATGTGATCGGCGGTGCCGACGTGGCCGCCGAGCTCGATGCCAAGCGTGCCATCAAGCAGGGGACCGAGCTGGCCGTGGATCTGTGATCGACGATCTGGGTGTCCGGCAATTTGGGATGTCTCCCCGACGGTGAAACGCACTATGAGACAATGCGCCGTCTCGCTGAATGCCCCGTTCCGGGGCGTTCGCGGCGTCAACGCGTGAACGCCGTGTGCCGGGCGTGCCTTGTCGCCGTCAGCCGTTTGGCCGCTGTCACGGCTCGCCGCCAGTGACAGTTTCAAGGGGAGTACGTACCGTTTGGCCGACGGTGTGATCGTGAATGAAGCGTAATTTACCGTCTGCCTCGCCACTGACGGGCCGTCTGCGGTTGCAGAATCTGGCCATCGTCTTTGTCGTTATCGTGCTTTGCGCCGGGCTGCTGACCTTAGCCTGGCGGTCGTATCAACGTGCCAGCGACGCTGCCCAGGGTTTCGACGCGCTGCGTGCCACGCTTCTGGCGATGGAGAAGGCGTCTGCCGAACGCGGACCCGCCAATGCGGTACTGGGTGCCGACCTGCCGTTGCCGCAGGAGGCCGTCACCGCCCTGAGAACCGCGCGCGAGGCCACGAACTCCCAACTCGATCGACTCCTTTACGTGCTCTCGTCCGACCACTGCGAGCGCTGCGGCGCCAGTTTGCGCGCGGTGGAGAAAGCGCGGCTGGATCTCGCGGCGGCCAGCGCCAACGTCGACCTGCTGGTGCAGCGTCCGCGCGAGATGCGCAGCGACGCCGCCGTGCGAGACGCCGTCGATCGCATGATTCGCGTGATCGCCGATTTCACACCGGTTGCTTCCACCCGAATCGATATCGTTGCGCGCGGCGCCCCCGAGGCCCTGCACTACATCATTCTTGCCCGTCTGGCGGCCGATCTGCGCGAATACGCCGGGCAACTCGGCTCCCAATTCACCGCGTCGCTCACCACCGGTCAAACGCTGACCGAGGCCGATCAGCGCGCCATGGAGCGGATTCTCGGTCGCATCGAACAACTGCGCGAGATGATCACGTCTCGTCTGTCTGATCCGTCGGAGTTGCCCGCGGGCATCGTCTCGGCGCTCAATTCCCAGTACTTCGGTGCCGGCCTGCATTACGTCGCGACGGTACGGACATTGGCGAGTCAGCCGAAACCCGCGCCGTTTTCGACGGCAACGTTCGCCCGCCAGTACGTCCCGACGATGCGCTCGATCACCGACTTTCGCGATGCCATGCTGACGCTGGCGCAGGAGAAGGTCGACGCCCGGCGTACCTCGGCGTTGCACTTGCTGATCGCGACCGCTGTGGCCGAGATTGCCGTGGTGCTGTTGATCTATCTGGTCATGCGCAACTTCCGGCGCAATGTCGTCTATCCGCTGGAGACCGCGGCAGGCGTCATCGACGCGCTAGCCAAGGGCGATCCGCATCTGGCGGTGGTCGGCGAAGAGCTCTCGATGCATCGCCCGGAAGTTCGCACGATGTTCAAGGCGTTGCGCATTCTGCAACTCAGCGGCATCGAGTTGATGCAACTGCGTCGCGAGCGCGCACGGTTGGTCGGCGAACTGGAAATGCTCTCCGACACCGACCCGCTCACACGATTGCTGAACTGGCGTGCCTTCGAGCGGCATGCGCGAGCGTTATGCGCCATCCCCGCGCCGGGGCGCGTGGCGCTGATCAAGTTCGATATCGATAACTTCACCCAGATCAATGCCACATGGGGGCACCATGTCGGCGACGATGTGCTGCGCCGCGTGAGTGCGGTGTGTCTGAATACCTGTCAGCCGGGCGACGTCGTAGGGCGTTTGGGCGCCGACGCGTTTATCGTGCTCGCGCGCGTGCTCGACGAATCGCGTGCGCAGCAATTCGCCGAACTGCTGCGCGGACGTATCGAAGCCAGTACGTTGCCGCTAGGCGACGGCGAGGTGTTGACCGTCTCGGCGAGCTTCGGTATTGCCATGGCCGAACCGGCGACGGACGACATTGATTCCGTCGGTGAACGTGCCGTCGTGTCGTCGGCGGTGGCGGACATCTCCGCATTGCTCAGCCAGGCCGAACGCCAACTGCGTGCGGCCCGGCTGGCAGGGGCGGGCGCTTAGGGCCACTCAGGCGTTGCGGTGCCCAGCGCCATGGCGGGCAGCGCCCAATCGACCGGTGTCCCGGCAATCGTCATCGGTGTTGCTACCCGACGTACCGGGCCCCACGATGTATCTTCAATCCGCGGTGACAAATCGTCGGCAGTCTCATCGGCGAGTGGCGGCAAGGGTGTCTCCGTACGGTGCGTCACCAGCAGGCGCGCGGTGCGCGCCAGCGACGCACGAATCGTCACCCCGAGCCCTTGCGTCTGACGCATCGCCAGCGCACGCACGGCGGCCGCTGCCATCAGATATCCCGTCGCATAGTCGATCCCTTGCCCGGGCAGAGGCACCGGGCGCGCCGCGTTGGCGGCTTTCATGCCTGCATCCGCAATGCCCGCACTCATCTGCAACAGACTGTCGTAGCCCCGGCGCGCGTGCCACGGCCCTTGCCAGCCGTAGGCATCCAGCGACACGTCGATCAAGCCCGGGTTGAGCTCACGCCGGCGTGCGGCACCCAGTCCGAGATTTTCCAGCGCATCGGGCCGATAGCCGTGGACGACGATGTCGGCGTCGCGCAGCAGCGCCTCAAGCGTGGCGCGACCGTCCGCCTGCTTCAGATCCAGTCGCGCGCAGCGTTTTCCCAGAACCACTTCCGGCACCGTGCCCGGCTCATCCCAGCCGAACGGATCGATGCGCAGTACCTGCGCGCCGAAGCCCGCGAGAAAACGTGTGGCAGTCGGCCCGGCCAGAATGCGTGTGAGGTCCAGCACGCGAATGCCGGAGAGCGGACGGCCCGCGAACGGTCGCCATGCGCCGGTGCGCGTCGTCGCTGCTCCTGCGTCAAATGTCTGCCAGTGCAGCAGCGGTTCTGCCGCCACGGCCAGACCTTGCGGATGGGCATCCCACTGCGCGAGCGTTCGCATGGCGGCAGCACAGCCACCGCTGGCGACGACTTGCGCTTCCAGCGCATCGGCTTGCCATGTGGACACGGCCTGCGTCACGGCATCGCGTTCTCCCGGCACGCCGAGCACAGCGAGCGCGGCAGCACGGTGATGCGGGGCGTTGGTGTGCAGCCGAATCCAGCCATCGGCGGTTCGGTAGTCGCCCGCGATCGGGTCCCAAAGGGGCGACGACGCCCAACCCTGCGCCCGGAACGACGTCTGAAACCAGAACGAGGCAAGACGGCGATCGACATTCACGGCAGGCAGTGCGACGTCGCTCGCAAGACCATAGTTGCCCGCTTCACCTGTGCCGAGCGCTGCAACCGCGAGACTCGCCGTGGCGATGGCAGCGGTCGCGAAATCGGTGAACGGAAACGCACAAGGCAATGCGCCATGACCGCTGAGCGTGAGCGATGGGGTGGCGAGCGAAGGCAACGACGCGCCCTGATCGACTGCACGAAGCATCTCGCGCAAGTAGTTGACGACAAAAGTGGAATCTTCGGCGAGCGATACGGCATCGGGGCGCCGGGTGGCGCCATGTCCGCTGGATTCGGTAACACGCATGAGGAAGTCCTCGAGTGAATCGATAGAAACATCGCATGAGTCGCGATGCGAGACTGCCGGCGCATTGAAGCTTATGCCGATGGATTTTATTGTCAATATTGATTAACTTAGTCAATCTATTGCGAATTCATCTGTGAAGTGATGTCTTCAAAAAAATTGCTAAGCCATTGATGTCATGACAAATTATTTCACTGCGAAGCAAGCTGCCGAGCACTTGGGCGTGTCGTTGCAAACGCTCTACGCCTATGTGAGCCGGGGGCTGCTGCATGCCGAACCGGGCAAGACACATCGCGAACGGCGTTACCGCGTCGTAGACGTTGAGCGACTTGCCGCACAGCGCACGCGCGGACGGAAACCGAAAGAGGTCGCCAAAGCGGCTTTGGACTGGGGCACGCCCGTGCTCGAATCGGCGATCACGTTGATTGAAGACGGCCGCTGCTATTACCGGGGACGTGATGCGCTGACGATGGCGCAAACGGCGACCGTCGAAGCCACGGCAGCGTGGTTATGGCAATGCGGCGAGGCGACGGCGTTTGGTGAGGGTGGCTTGCCAAAGGCGTCCGAATGGCCCGTGTTGACGTTGGAGAGCTACCGGGACCGACGCGCCGAAGCCGCGCTGCTGCCGTGCTTTACCGTTGCCAGTGACGATGCGCCGACGGCGATCTGGCAGCGCGACCCCACACGCGTTGCGCAGGGCAGCGGCGCGCTGTTGCGCTTGATGACGGCATGCCTGTTGGGTACGGCACCAAGCACTGCGCCGATTCACGAGCAGTGTGCAAGCGCCTGGGGGATCGACGATGCCGAGGGCGCTGATCTGATTCGCATGGCGCTCGTGCTGTGCGCCGATCACGAGTTGAATGCGTCGAGTTTCACGGCGCGATGTGTGGCGTCGACCGGCGCCAGTTTGCGTGCATCGGTGATCGCCGGGCTCGCGGCGCTCACCGGCACGCGTCACGGCGGCACGACGGCGCGCAACGAGGCGATGTGGGAGGAGGTCGGCGAAGTCGATATCGCGGCACGCATGGGCGCGCGACTGGCGCGCGGCGAGAAATTGCCCGGCTTCGGCCATCACCTCTATCCGGCAGGTGACGTGCGCGCGAGTGCGATGCTTGCACGCGTGCTGCCCGCGCATCCGGCATGGCAAACCATCATCGACACCGCCGACGCGCTGCTGGGCCAGCGGCCATCGCTCGATTTCGCACTCGTGGCGGTGCGTCGGCATTTGCAACTGCCGCTGGGCGCAGCGTTCGGCCTGTTCGCGTTAGGCCGCACGATCGGCTGGATTGCCCACGCCCTTGAGCAACGCGAGAGCACGCGCCTGATTCGACCCCGCGCGGCTTACGTCGGTGCGCCGCCTTCGCACGGCGACTGACGCCGCATGATCGGCAGCACCGAGATCACTGCGGCACGGACGTGCGCTGACGCTTGAAGATCACCCGGTCGACGGCCCAGACGACTGCCATCGTCGCGCCCATCAGCGGGAACACGCACCCCAGTACCCACATGCTGAGCGTCCAGCCGCGCATGGGCGGACGCGTCTGACTGCGTGACGGTGCCCCCAGCGAGCGCGCGGGACGCCGGATCCACCACATCGCCGCCCCCGTCGCCGCCATCGCAAAAAGCCCCATCGAGATCAGCGCACACAGCCACTGGTTGGCCGCGCCGAAATACCGTCCCATGTGCAGCGAGGTCCCGTACGAGATCGCTTGAGCGACGCCGCCGTAGGCGTCGTAATCGATGTCGTTCAACACTTTTCCGCTGTACTGATCGATGTGCAGCGTGCGCTCCACGCGTGGGTCGGCGGGGAAGTACGACACCGTATAGACGCCGTCGGGGCGTGACGGCACTACAAGGCTGTAGCCGCTGCCGACGCCGTTGCGTGCGGCGATATCGATGACGCGATCGATCGGCAGTGCGCCCTCGGCGCGCAGTTGTGTCGGTGACATGCCCATCGCGCCCATGCCTTCGTGACCCGCATGACCTTCGTGCCCGGCGTGGCCTTCATGGCCCATGGGCGCAGATGTCGGCACGTTCGTATCGCCGACCGCCCACGGCATTTGCGCGAGTGGAAGATCGTCCATCTTCATCGGCCGGGCGGGAATTTGCGAGCGCACCGGTGCTTCGCCCCAAGCGCCGGGCGGCGAGCCCATGCCCGCTTGCGTCGCCAGCGCCTTGAACTGCTTGCCCCACGAGCCCGACCATGGCAGGCCCGTCAGCACGAATGCGAGCCCACCCGCCGCGAGCCACAAGCCCGCAACACCATGCAGATTCCGCAGCAGCGGGCGACCGCGCAACTGCAAGCGAGGACGCAACGCATTGGCCCATGAGGTGCCACCGCGCGGCCACCAGAGCGCGACGCCGGTCGCCAGCATCACGAGTGTCCAGCAGCCGGCGAGCTCCATGAGCAATTCGCCCGGCTTGCCCAGCATGAGCGATCGATGCAACTGACGCACCTGCGCCATCAACCGGTTCTGCACGCTCAGCGTGCCGAGCACAGTGCCCGTGTACGGATTGACGTAGACGCTTTCGCGCTCGCCGCCGGGCAGTTTAAAAATGAATTCCGCACTGCGTGCCGGGTCGCGATTGACCTCCACCGAACTGATTTGCGCGCCCGTTGGCAACGACGCGGCGGCACGTTCCATCAGCGTTTGTTGGGCCAGTTGCGGTGTGTTCTGTGCGGCGACGATCAAACGGTCGTGATACAGCCACGACTCGATTTGCGGCTGGAAGACATACAGCGTGCCGGTGATTGCCAGCACCATGAGCCATGGCATGACGAACAGGCCCGCGTAGAAATGCCAGCGCCAGAGGGTGCGATATTGACCGGCCGCGACGGCCGATTGCGCTTCTCGCGCCGGAGTGTAGGGAACTTGCATGAGTCGATTCCGAGACGATTGTGTGAGCTAACGCCGGTCTGTCGCGCCATGCGGCGACACCGGGCGTAGCAAGGGAACGACGCACCGCCACCGTCATTGGGGGAGGGTCGTTCGGGAGGCAATCTCAGGAAAAGACGGGCGGCGCGCGCGCGGGCGGCGCAAAGGCGAGGCGGGAGGCAGAGGGCGTGACGACGACAGCGGGGCCGGCGCGTGCAATCCACGCGAACGACAGTGCCCCCGTCAGGGCAGGCAGCGTGAGCGGCGGATGATTCGCGAGCAACGAGCAATAGCCGCAAACATCGCCTTGATCGGCGTGTGAAGCGTGCGACTCATGTGTGGCGTGACTGGCCGGGTCGTGATGGGCTGTGCCGGATACGCCGTCGGTTGCCTGCGTACGTGAGAACAGCACAACACTTTGTGTCTTGCCGTCGACCGTACAGAACGCGGCATCGATGGGCCGCTCAGCGGCGGCGCGATGTGCCGCGAGCACCTGACTGATCGCAGGCACGCAGATAGCGAGCCACATGGCGGCGAGGCCGAGCCATGCGCATAAGCGTCTGCGTGAGGTGCGGGTCATCGGACTCGGTCGGGGGCTAGAGGGGTATTGCGCGGCGCCCGACTCCGGGGGCCGCAAGAAGCGTGAATGCTATCACGACACTCAGAGCAAACCTGCGGTCAGCGCCTTGAGCGTGGCCGCGGCGCGCGTGGAGCAATCGAGCTTGCGAAAGATGCTTTCCACGTGCGTGCGCACCGTGCTCGGGCTTAACGCCAACGCGCGCGCGGCCTCCTTGTTGCTCATGCCGGTACTGATCTGGCGCAGCACTTCAACTTCGCGCGGCGAGAGCAGCGAACCGGTCGTCGATGGCGCAGGACGTACCGCTGCCTGACCTTCTTTACCTTCTGCCACGGCGATGACCGCTTGCGCCACCGCCGCGTCGAATTTGCCCGCGCTCGCATCGGCTGTCAGTAAGCGCGCGGCGGCGTCGACCGAATAGGCGGGGCGCCATGGCCGCACCGCACAAAGCGCTTCGAAGGCAACGGTCGTGGCAAGCACGCGAGCCGGCGCGCTCAACGCGTCGCCCGACACGCCCCGGAAGTAGCCATTTCCGTCCAGACGCTCGTAGGCGTGTGAAGCGAGATCGGCCGCCGTTCGCAAGCCCTCGATCTGCTTGGCCGCCCGTGCGCTCCAGTACGGCACCAGACGCACCTGTTCCCACTGATCGGCGGAGAGTTTGCCCGGCGTGTCCCAAAGCCGGTTCGGCAGGGCGGCGCGCCCGATACCGTGCAACAAGGCTGCCGCGTCGAGTTGCGCCTGCACGTCGACGCTCATGCCGAGACACTGTGCGGTACGTGTCGCGAGCCCGGCCACGCGGCGAGAGAAACCCGCCATCCACGGCAATTTGAGCTCGGTGACGTCGGCGAGCAGGCTTAGCGGCACGCGCGCGGTCGATGCCGGGTCGGCGAGTTGCCATGCGGCGGTATCGGGTTCGGCCGCCTCCAGCGCATCGAGCCACTGATCGGCGTGGCGAAGTGCCAGATCCACCAGCTTGCCGGGGTACTTGGCGTCCGCCTGACTGCGCAGGAACGCGTAAGCGTGTTCGCGACCATGCGCCCGCGAGAGGATTTCCAGATCGCTGGCGACGTTGACGATGAAGACGGTAGATGGGATGGCATCGCCAAGGCGCCCGGCTGGCATGCCCTTGCCGTCGAAGCGTTCGAATATCTGGCGCAAGGCGTCGACCACCGGCGCGGGCATGCCAAGCGTGACCGCCACGTCGCCCGAAATCTCGCAATGGATCAATGCCAACGGCACGATCAGCGATTGCGTGTGGGCACTGAGCGGCGGCAGCGTCTGCGCCATCATCGCTTCGCGCGAAGCGACATCGTCGCCGAGCAGTTCGGCAAACCCGCTCGCGTTGGCCGTGCAGCCGGACCAGCGCAGCAGCGCTGTTGCCCGTGCGTCGTTCTGTGCCGCTGTCGTGTCGCCCGAGGCGTCGGCCAGCCAACCGGCCAGACAGGCGGCGCGGCGCGAGTGGTCCGTTGAACGGCCCATGCTCAGGTCGCCGATGAAGGCGAGCGCGAGAACGGCATCGGTGAGTCCCGCGGTGCTCGAAGACATGATTTGTGAGTGGGGGCAGGCGAGGTGGCGGGGGAGAAGGCAGGGGCGTGGCGACGTTGCTCGCATCGGACAATCGTCCGATACCGGGCGGACCGCCGCGCGACGACACTGGCAACCAGTCGAGCCAACGTCGTGGTTCGTTCCCCTGATCAAAGGAGTTTTCGATGAAACGCCATTCTATCGCAGCCCTCTTGCTGAGCACCGGCCTGATGGGCCTCGCAGGTGTCGTCGTCCCGGCCAGCGCTGCCGAGACCCAACCGTCCGTCGTGATCGTGCACGGCGCGTTCGCCGACGGTTCGGACTGGGCCAAGGTCGTTGCCCTGTTGCAGGACAAGGGCGTCAAGGTCACCGCCGTACAGAACCCGCTCGATTCGCTGGCGGGCGACGTTGCCGCCGCCACGCGCGCCATCGACAATCAACCGGGCAAAGTCGTGCTGGTCGGCCATTCGTGGGGCGGCGCCGTGATTACCGAGGCAGGCAAAGACGCCAAGGTGGCAAGCCTCGTCTACGTCGCGGCATTCGCACCGGACGCCGGGGAGTCCGTCGCCACGCTGGGTGAGACGCTGCCCAAGGCGCCGGGCACCGACCACATTACGGCCGATGCCAGCGGCTGGCTCAGCCTGCCCCCGGCGGACGTGGCGCAATACTTCGCGCAGGACGTGCCGGTCAAACAAGCGAACGTCATGGCTGCCACGCAGGGGCCGATCAAGGCGACGGCATTCGGCGAAAAGGTGAGCGTCGCGTCGTGGCATCAGAAGCCGTCGTGGTTCGTCATCAGCCAGAACGATCGCATGATCGCGCCTGATGCGCAGCGCGCCATGGCCAAGCGTATCGGGGCGAAGGTGACGGAGGTGCCGTCCAGTCACGTGCCGCAGCAATCGCGTCCCGCCGATGTGGCCAAGGTCATTCTCGACGCCGTGGCCTCCGTGAAGTAAGCCGCCAGACGGGCTTTTTTGAATTCGTATGTGTCGTCGGTAACGGCAGATACATTCGGACATAAATGGCCCGGCGGGGCCGGATATAACTCTGATCAGGCGTCCGGGACGCATCCCGATGGCCCTTTCCGGGGGCTCTCCCGAACGATGCGCCGGACGCCCCCGACACCCAACTCAGAGAGGACATCACTCATGTCGAATCCGGTCAACCTTCGCCGTCGTCGCATTCTCGGTACCACCCTCGCGGGCATGACGCTCGCCGACCTCGGTCTCAGCAATCTGGCCCGCGCACAAACGCCGTCGCTTTCCGGCGCGCTGGCGGGCGGGCACACCTCGTTCGACGCCATTCGTCAGATCGACGCCGGTGATCTGAACGTCGGCTATGCCGAAGCGGGTCCGAAGGATGGCAAGGTGGTGATTCTGCTGCACGGTTGGCCGTACGACATCTACAGCTATGTGGACGTTGCCCCGTTGCTGGCGGCGGCCGGCTATCGCGTGATCGTGCCGTACCTGCGGGGTTACGGTTCCACGCGTCTGCTGTCGGCGGCGACACCGCGCAACGGTCAGCAGGCGGTCGTCGCGGCAGACGTCATTGCCCTCATGGACGCGCTGAAAATCGATCAGGCCGTGCTTGGCGGTTACGACTGGGGCGCGCGCACGGCCAATATCGTTGCTGCGATCTGGCCCGAGCGTGTGAAGGCGCTGGTGTCCGTGAGCGGTTATCTGATCGGCAGCCAGGAGGCCAATCGCCAGCCGTTGCCGCCACAGGCCGAACTGCAATGGTGGTACCAGTACTACTTCGCCACCGAGCGTGGTGCCAAGGGCTATGCGGAGAACACCGACGCATTCAACAAGCTGATCTGGCAGACGGCATCGCCGCAGTGGCATTTCGACGATGCAACCTATGCGCGTTCGGCGGCGTCGTTCCGCAACCCCGACCACGTCGCGATCGTGATCCACAACTACCGGTGGCGGCTGGGGCTGGCGAAGGGCGAGGCGCGTTTTGATGCGCTCGAGCAACGTCTGGCAGGCGCGCCGGTCATCACCGTGCCGACGATCACGCTGGAAGGCGAGGCCAATGGCGCACCGCATCCGCCGCCCGCCGCTTACGCCAAGAAGTTCACCGGCAAGTACCTGCACCGCGATATTGGCAATGGCGTGGGCCATAACTTGCCGCAGGAAGCGCCCAAAGCCTTTGCCGACGCCATTCTGGAGGTCGTGACGCTCTGATCGGCGTGATGTGACCGGTGGTTGCATCCGAATGGGGATCCGGCACGTATGTATGGGCATCCACACCATGCCCCGACGACCATGCCCGATCTCCAACTCTCCAGTCGATCCCGGCGGCGGCAGTCCGACGCGAAGGTGCTATATTTCCGGAAACCAACACGTCACGGCGATTCCGTTCGCCCTCACGACATGACTGACATACCAGGTACCACTGGACGGCCAGGCGATGTCGAGACGTCCCGCGCCGGGGCGTCTGACCCACAAGATGTGCGGCGCGAGCACCTGAACCAGACGCTGTTAAAGGTCGGGCAGGGCAGTCAGGAGGCGTTCGGCGAGTTGTACAAGCTGACGTCGTCCCACCTGTTTGGCGTGATCCTGCGCATGGTTCGCGAGCAGGCAGAAGCCGAAGACATGCTTCAGGACGTGTTCGTCACCGTCTGGCGACGCGCCGACGCGTATGACGCGACCCGTGGCAACGCGATGACTTGGCTGATCGCCCTGGCGCGCAACCGGACGATCGACCGTCTGCGCCAACACCGCGAGGCCGCGCTCGATGACGAGCAGGCCATCGAAATTCCCGACGACAACCCCAGCCCCGCAGCCCTTGCCGAAGCGAGCGAAGATCGCCAGCGGCTGGAGGCGTGCATGGAAAAGCTCGAGGGCAAGCAACGCGCCGCCGTGCGCGAGGCCTTTTTCAGCGGTGCAACGTATAGCGAACTGGCGGCGCATCTGAGCGTGCCGCTCGGCACGTTGAAAAGCTGGATTCGCCGCAGTCTGATGCAGTTGAAAGTGTGCCTCGAACAATGAATACGCCGATCAACCGCGATGACGAAGTGCGCTGCGCAGAGTACGCGCTGGGTGTTCTCGACCTGGACGAGCGCCGTGCGCTGGAGCAGGCCGCAAACGCCGACCCGCAACTGCAAGCGGTGCTGGAGCGCTGGCAGCAATACTTTGCGCCCCTCGTCGAAGACTTGCCGCCGCAAGCGGTGCCGCCGCGTGTCTGGCTGCGTATCCGGAGCGATCTGGGCTTCCGCATCGATCAGGCCGCCAATCAAACCGTCAATCAAAGCACTAATCGACCGGCCAGCGAAAGCTGGTGGAACAACCTGGCGCTCTGGCGCTGGGTGGGTGCCGGTGCGAGCGTTGCGGCACTGGCATTGCTGGCGGTGAATCTGACGACCCATGTCGGCCCGCAAGCCCCGAGCGCGACGGTGGCCAGCACCTATATGGTGGCGACGCTGGCGCGTGCCGATGGCGTGGCGCACTGGACGGCAACCGTCGACGTCCAGAACGCCCGCATGGTGGTGGTACCCGCCGACAAGCCGGCCATCGCCGCCGACCGCGCGACCGAACTCTGGCTGATTCCGCCGAACGCGAAACCGATTCCGCTGGGCGTCTTCGCGTCAGATCAACCGGCGTCCATGGCGCTGCCGCCGGCCATCCTCGCGCAGATCGACACGAAGGCGGTCTTCGCCGTCTCGATCGAGCCACCGGGCGGATCACCGACCGGCCAGCCGACCGGTCCGGTGGTGGCGACCGGCGCGATCCATCCGGCTTGATGCCGGGTGGGGCCGCCGGTGGCTGCCGTCAGGTTTGCCACTGCTGCAACGCGAAATCGTTGCGAATGAGTTTGCCGTTCAGCAGGAAGCGTTTGACCCCGTCGAGAATCTGAATTCCCGAGGCGGGCAGGGGATCGGCCGGATAGTTGGAGATCGGATGCGAGATCCGGATCGCGTCCTCCGCGATGCCGCTCGTTTGCTTGTGGAAGTTGAAATACGCCTGCGGGTCGCGGTCGATATCGGCGAGCGCAGCACGCCGGGCGCGGTTCCACGCGGCGGGCAACTGCGGTGCGCGAGCCAGCACGTCGTTCGACGCTACGATGACTGACGACCCCAGCAACTCCGGGTGGTCGTTGGCGCGGTCGATCACTGGATAGCCTGCCGCGGCCAGTGTCGGCCCGAGATCCGATTGCGCCGCATACGCCCCCAATGAGCCGTGTTCCAGCGCTGCACCGGCGTCGCGGCCGAGCATGTGAACCACGCGCGTGCGCCCCGTGAGGCCTGCGCCATCGAGCACACCGAGCAGATACCGGTGGATGTAAGAGCCCAGCGGCACGCCGATTGACTTGCCTTCCAGTTCCTTGATGCTCTTGACGCCACCGCGCGGTGTCAGCAGCCAACTCGCCAGCCCGATTTCCTCAAAGCCGATCAGGCGCCCCTTGAGCCCCTGTGAGCGTGCGACGACCGCAGGCGTGTCGCCGTAGATGCCCACGTCTAGCGTGCCAGAGAAGAACGCTTCGTTGAGATCGGGGCCGTTCTGGAACATGTCGAACCGCACTTCCGTGAAGCCGAGCGGGGCCAGTTCGCGCAGCAAGTAACCGCGTGAGAGCGCATACCCGGTGGGTGCCGCCGGCGCCCGTGCCGGGCCGATCACGCCGAAGCGCAGCGTCTTGCCGTTGTTGGTCGCGGCGCGTGCGGTACCGCCAGCGAGCAGCAGGCCACTGGCGAGCGCGCCTTTGAGCAGGGCGCGACGCGTGGTGGAGACCGCCTCGTGGGCGGTCAGATCATCGGTTTGCGAGTCCGTCAGCAAGACCGGGGAGAGCTTGTTTTGCGTCATCAATGTGCCTTCGTCAACAGAACATAACTGGCGTCGAGCGCCGCCGTAGAGCGCCGCCCCGGCCCCCAGCCGACCGCATCGCGGTAGCTGCCCCACAGCGACTCTTTCAGCACGCTCGCCTCGTCGGCCGTGATGTGCCGGTCGGCGTGGGCGGCGACAAACAGCGCGTCTTCCGGGCAATACAGTTCGCACATGAAGCACGTCTGGCAGTCGTCGGGCCGGGCAATTTGCGGAATACCGTCCTTCACCGCGTCGAACACGTTCGTCGGGCAGGCGCGCACGCAGATGTTGCAGCCGGTGCAGCGCGCTTCGTTCACGATTTCGATCATGCGAACACTCCGTCGTTTTCCGGGGTGAGAACCGCTGACTTCACCGCTTGCCGGCGCACCCAGATGTCATCGAGACCGCCGCTGATGAGGCGGTGATGCTGGCCGTCGTCGGTGGCGGCATAGTCGACGCGGCGATGCATGCCGCGCGTCTCGGTGCGTTGCTGCGCCGAGCGGTACATCCAGCGCGCCGTCGCCACCATGGCTGCGGCCTCGCGGGCGCGCACGGCTTCGGCCGCCGTTTGCGCCGGGGCACTCGCGCGCAGTTGTGCCCACAGCGTGTCGAGCCGCCCGAGCGAGTCTTCGAGCCCGTCGGCACTGCGCCACCAATTGCGCTCATACGGGAACACTTCGTCTTGCACCGCTTTCACGATGTGCTCGCTGTCGATGCGGGCATGCGCCGAGGTGGTTTGAAGGGCAACGGTGCCCGCGTGATACAGCGTGCCCGGGGTCGCGTCGCGATTCGCCCGGGCGTGACCGGCGGCACCGGCCCCTGCCCAGAAGCCCGACGACATTGCCCATGCCGCGTTGTGACTGCCGCCCCCGGTAAAGCCGCCGCAAATCAGTTCGCGCGTGGCCGCGTCGCCTGCGGCATAGAGCCCGGCCACGGAGGTGGCGCAGTCGTTGCCCGTGACGTTCAAGCCACCCGTGCCGCGCACGGTGCCTTCCAATCGCAAGGTCACCGGGAAATGCTGAGTGAAAGGATCGATACCCAGCCGGTCGAAAGGCAGGAAGAAGTTGGGCTGGGCGGTGCGCATCCACGCACGAATTTGTTCGTCGGCCAGATCGAGGCAACCGAACACCTTGCGGGTCTGAAGCTCGCGGGCGATGACACCACGCCCGCGTGCCGAGCCCGCACCGTCGATCTTCACGCCGTCTTCGTCGTAGAACGTCGCCCACTTGTAGAACATCGACTTGGTGACCGACGCGAACGCCGGCCCGAGCCCGTAGGCGTTCGAGAATTCCATGCCGGAGAGCTCGGCCCCGGCTTCGGCGGCCATCAGTTGGCCATCGCCGGTGAGGACGTTGCAGCCCAGCGCCCGGCTCAGGAACGCACAGCCGCCAGTGGCGATGACGACGGCGCCAGCGCGAACGCGCCACGTCTCGCCGGTCTGACGGTTCACGCCCGCCGCGCCCGCGACGGCGCCGTCATCGTTCACATGCAGTTCGAGGGCAGGGCTGTGATCGAGAATGCGCGCACCGGCTTCCTTCACGCGCTTGCGCATCAGACGCATGTACTCCGGTCCCTGTACCGAGGTGCGTTGTTCTTCGCCGAATTCATCGACCGGAAACGGATAACCCCATTGCGCCAGTTGCTGAACATTGGTCCATGTCTGTTCAAGCACGCGGTCCATCCAGACGGATTCGGCCAGTTGCCCGCCCATCTCGAAGCGGCTCGCCTTGGCCCGTTCGCGGGCGTCACCCGTCGGCGGCACATACCAAACCGCGGTCCCTGACGGTGCTGTCGCCCCGGACGTGCCGCAATAGCCCTTGTCGGCCAGCACCACGCGCGCCCCGTTGGCCGCCGCGCTGATGGCGGCCCACGTCCCGGCGGGGCCGCCGCCAATCACCAGCACGTCGGCGTCGAGACGCTTGCCGACGAAGGCATCGGACACCGCATTTGCGGGTTTTCTCACCTGCGCATTGGTTTCACTCATTGGCACCACCTCCTGATGATCACTATTCGAAACGCAGGACGGCACCCGTCCCGCATGAATTTCCATATGCCGATTCGTCACTTGGCGGGCGTGCGAAACGGGGTAATGTGGTCAATTCCCCGCATCACCGACCCTCTCTCTCTATCAGCCAGTGGCGACATGGAAGCACCCGCACCCGACGCACTTGATACGCCCCTCACGACCGACCCTCACGCTGCACCGGGCTACGCCAATGCCGGTCAGCGAATTGCCCTTCAGGCGGCAAGCCATTTGCCGTTGCAGTCGAGCGGGCGCGACCTGACGGCGCAACAGCGCGACATCGTCTGGACCGCGTTTCGCAACAACGCCGGCCTGCGCAACTGGCCTGACGACGTGCTCGAAGCGCTTGTCTGCGCGGGCCATCTGCGGACCTATCCCGATGGCACGCTCATCTACGGCGCGGGCGAGGCCTGCCCGGACATTCACGTCATCCTCAGCGGCGTGCTCGAATGGGAGTGGTCGAGCCCCGAGGGCGGACGTGCTGTTGAAGACTTCATCCCGCCCGGCGAGGTCGCCAACTTCATTGCCGTCCTGACCGGCGAAACCTCAGTCCACAATCAGCGGGCGCGGGGTCTTACGCGGCTGTTTCATATCCCTGCCCATGTGCTCAATGCACAACTGGCGCGCAACCCGGCGCTCACGGCCACGTTGCTGCGCCTGATTGCCGGCCGTGCGCGCGGGCTGCATGACCGTCTGGGGCGCCATAGCCTGACCCCGTTCCGAGCGCGTCTTGCTTATCAGTTGCTCGCGCTGGCCAAGCGCTACGGCGTGCCCGAGACGGCCGATACCCACGGCGCGGCTGGCGGTATCGCGCTCAGCCTGCGGTTGTCGCAGGAAGACCTCGCGGCACTGCTGATGGCCTCGCGCCAGTACCTCAATCGCGAATTCCGCTGGTTTCTGGACCGGCACATCGTGCGGATTCGGTACGGCCGCGTCACGCTGCTCGATCTGGCGCAACTGCGCGCCATCAGTGAGGGCGTCGATGAAGGTCATTCTGGGCGCGATGACGCGTAACGATCTGTCACCAAGCCGACAGTCCTTCGCGTGATTTCTGCTACGCAAAGCACCGATTCGACTTTGCGGTGGCCATGAGCGACCGATGGGCCGGGGCGGCCGAATGGTGCGGGCAAAGGGCTCACGGCTTATGCCTGAGCGCCATAACCTTGTCTGATTTGCTTCGTTGACCGCGACAGCGCGGGGCCGCTACTTTCGGGCTTCTCTGCACACATCCCGCACGCCCTTGAGGACGCCCTCCGCCATGCGTTTTGCCCATTCCTTCCTGCACACGCTGCACAAGCTCGCGCCTTCGCATCTGATCCAACGTTTCAAACCGTCCGGTTTTCGTCGACACGCGCTACGCCTGTTGTTGGTGGGCCTGTCGTTTGCCACCGCAGTGCCTGCGGCGCACGCGGAAGGCCGTATCCGTATTGCCGAGCAATTCGGTATCGTCTATCTGTTGCTCAATGTGGTACGCGATCAGCAGCTCATCGAGCAGGAGGGCCGCAAGCTGGGCGTGGACGTCAAGGTCGACTGGGCGAAGCTTTCGGGCGGGGCCGCCATCAACGACGCTTTGCTCTCGGGCGCGATCGATATCGCTGGGGCCGGTGTCGGGCCGCTCATCACCGTCTGGGACCGGACGTATGGCCGCCAGAACGTGAAGGGCGTGGCGTCGCTGGGCAGCCTGCCGTACTACCTCATCAGCAACAATCCGAAGGTGCGCACGATCGCCGACTTCACCGAGAAGGACCGCATCGCGCTGCCCGCCGTGAGCGTCTCGGTCCAGTCGCGCGTGCTGCAATACGCGGCAGCCAAACAATGGGGCGACGGGGCATTCGACCGGCTCGACAAGCTCACGCAGACCATGGCGCATCCTGATGCTGCCGCCGCGATCATTGCGGGCGGCACCGAGATCACGGGCCACTTCGGCACACCGCCGTTTCAGGAACAGGAACTGGCCGCCAACCCGAACGCCCACATCGTGCTCGATTCGTACGAGGTGCTCGGCGGCCCGAGTTCGGCCACGGTGCTCTACACGACCGAGAAATACCGCAACGACAACCCCAAGACGTATCGCGCCTTCGTGCTCGCGCTCGCCCGGGCGGCGGACTTCGTCAAACACCAGCCCGAGGCCGCCGCCGATATCTACATCCGGGTGAATCAGGCGAAGACCGACAAGAAGCTGCTGGTGAGCATCATCAAAGACCCGAAGGTCGACTTCTCGATCACGCCGCAAAACACGCTGGGACTGGCGCAGTTCATGCAACGCGTGGGTGCCGTGCGTCACAAGCCGGCGTCGTGGCGTGACTACTTCTTCGCAGAACCCGCGCTGGGGCAAGGGAGCTGAGATGGCGGCGGTGCTTGAGGTCAGTGGCCTCGATATCGAGTTTCGCAGCCATGGGCGGCGTGTGCAGGCCGTGAGCGATGTGTCGTTCGATGTCCATGACGGCGATCGCTTCGTGCTGCTCGGGCCGTCGGGCTGCGGTAAATCGACCTTGCTCAAGACGATTGCCGGGTTTGTGAGCCCGACGCGCGGCGAGATTCGCCTCGACGGGCAGCGCATCGACAAGCCCGGCATCGACCGCATGGTCGTGTTTCAGGAGTTCGATCAACTGGCGCCGTGGAAGACGGTCGTGCAGAACGTCATGTTTCCGTTGCGCGCGGCGTTGAGGCTTTCCCGGACGGACGCGCGTGAGCGGGCACTGGAGACGCTGGATAAGGTCGGACTCTCGCGCTATGCCAACGCGTTTCCGCACACGCTGTCCGGCGGCATGAAGCAGCGCGTGGCGATTGCCCGCGCGCTCGCGGTGCGCCCGCGTGTGCTGCTCATGGACGAACCGTTCGCCGCGCTCGATGCGCTGACCCGCACCCGCATGCAGGAGGAGCTTCTGCGGCTGTGGGACGACACGCGCGTGACGCTTATCTTCGTCACCCATTCCATTGAAGAGGCCCTGATCGTGGGCAACCGTATTGTCTTGCTCGACGCCCAGCCCGGCCGTCTGCGTGCAGAACTCGATGCGGGTGCGTTCGCGCTCGACGACGTGGGCACACCCGCGTTTCAGCGAGCCGCAACCCGCATTCACGATCTGTTGTTCGGCGAGGATGAGCCCGTGCCGCGCCAGTACGCCAAGGAGGCGTTGTGAGCCGGTTGCCCTCCGAAGTCGTCCGCCTGCGGCCCGCGCAGCGTCAGGAGCGCATTTATCCGCGTACACCGCGTCGTGCCAGCACGCGCGAAGCGGTCGTCGAGACGGCGGCTGAGTCGAACGTCTCCGTCGATACCCAGCCGAACCGTTGGGCGATCCCCGTCTCCGTCTGGCGCAAGCTCGCCATCGGCATCGTGTTGATCGTGCTGTGGGAAGTCGCAGCACGTCTGGTCGACAACGATCTGCTCCTGCCGGGGGCGGGCGCCACGGCCCGCGCGTGGTGGGACGGCTGGGTCAGCGGCGAGCTATTGAGCCGTACCGCCGCGTCGCTATGGGTCTTGCTTCGCGGCTATGCGCTAGGGGTGCTTTGCGCCTTCGCACTGACGTCGCTGGCGATGGCCAGCGCGACCGGGCGTGACCTGCTGGCGCTGCTGACCGGCATGTTCAACCCGTTGCCCTCGATTGCGTTGCTGCCGTTGGCACTGCTGTGGTTTGGGCTGGGCACAGGCAGCCTGCTCTTTGTTCTCGTACACGCGGTACTATGGCCGCTGGCGTTGAGCATCTACACAGGTTTCGAGGCGGTTTCGCCGACGCTGCGCATGATCGGGCGCAACTACGGACTCTCCGGATTGCGGCAGGTGGCGTGGATTCTCACCCCGGCGGCATTGCCCTCGGTACTGTCCGGGCTGCGGGTCGGCTGGGCGTTTGCATGGCGCACGCTGATCGCTGCGGAACTGGTGTTCGGTGCGAATACGGGCGGTGGCGGACTGGGGTGGTACATCTACCAGAACCGCAACGAGCTTTATACCGATCGCGTCTTTGCCGGTTTGCTGACGGTGATCGTGATCGGGCTCATCGTCGAGCATCTCGTATTCGACACGCTGGCGCGCGTGACCGTGCGGCGCTGGGGCATGCAGACGGCGTGAAGTGAGCGCCACGCCCGGCGACCGGTAGCGGCACGCGCATCAATTCGACATTTGATTGCCGTCGACGGCAATTTCAAAAGCAGGAGCATCACTCGTGGCAGCGTTTGATATTGACGACGTCGTTACCTCATTGCACGCCGCACGTGTTCGTTGGCGCGAACGGCAGCGGCGTTTTCTCGAACCCGGCGGGCGCGACCTGCCGTCGCGCGAGCGACTCGCCGACGTTGTCGGGTTGCTCAAGGGCGTACTGTTTCCGATGCGGCTCGGCCCGCTCGAACTCCATCAGCAGGGCGAAAACTACTACGTCGGTCATGCGCTTGCCAGTGCACTGAACGGCTTGGCGGAGCAGGTGCGGCTCGAGTGGCGATACAAGGACAGGCACGACACCGACATCGACGCGACGCTGGTGGAAGAGCGCGCCCATGTGGCGGTTCAGGAGTTTGCACGGCGCCTGCCGCAGATTCGCGAACTGCTCGACTGCGACGTGCTGGCGGCCTATCAGGGGGATCCGGCGGCGGGCAGCGTCGACGAGGTACTGCTGTGCTATCCGGGCATTCTCGCGATGATTCACCATCGTCTCGCGCATGAACTGTACCGGCTCGAACTGCCGCTGCTCGCCCGCATCATTGCCGAGCAGGCCCACTCCGAAACAGGCATCGATATTCACCCGGGCGCACAGATCGGCGCGGGTTTCTTCATCGATCACGGCACGGGCGTGGTGATTGGCGAGACGGCCATTCTGGGCCAGCGCGTACGGGTGTATCAGGCGGTGACGCTCGGTGCCAAGCGCTTCCCGGCGGACGACGACGGCAATCCGCGCAAGGGCCTCGCGCGCCACCCGATTGTGGAAGACAACGTCGTCATCTACGCGGGCGCGACGATTCTCGGTCGTGTGACCATCGGTCAGGGTTCGGCCATTGGCGGGAACGTCTGGCTCACGCAAGACGTGCCGCCGTACAGCAACATCACACAGGCCAAGTCGCGCAGCGAAGCCGGTGCGTCGTCGCGGGACGAGAGCGACCGGCTTTAATCCTGTCGTTGCTGCGCATCAACTGACAGAACCAGGCGGCGACGCCACGTTGTGGCACGTCGCCCCCGGTTCCTCGTCTTAGTTCTGCTTTTCCATCCGAACGATGGTCATGGTGCCGTTGACGTTTTCCACGCGCACCTTGACCTTGTCGCCCTCATGCACCTGCGCGGCCATGGCGGTATCGCGGGTCTTGAACGCCATCGTCATCGCCGGCATGCCGACGTTCTCCAGCGGCCCGTGCTTGATGGTGACCATGCCCGTCGCGGTGTCCGTCTTGCGCACCACGGCATCCGTGAGCTGCCCTGCGGCGGCGGGTTTGGTGCCTTGCGCCGACGGTGACATGGCCATGCCGTTCATATTGCCCATGTTGCCCATATTGCTCATATCGCCTGCGGCAAAGACGGCGGTGGAACTCGCGGCAAGCACCGCCATCGCAAGCATCGTCATTGACTTCATCTTCATTGCATTTCTCCAGAGGTAAGGGAAGGCACGTCCGTGCCAGAGGAAACAGCCGGGGGTGTTGCATCGGGGCCAGCGCGTTGCGCTTGTCGCAAGCGGCGACGCTGGAGTAAGAACCAGGCGGCGGGAATAACGAACATCGACAGCAGCGGTGCCGTGACCATGCCGCCGACCATCGGCGCGGCAATGCGCTGCATGACTTCCGAACCGGTGCCATGTCCGACCATGATCGGGACGAGACCGGCGAGGACGACGGCCACCGTCATGGCTTTCGGACGCACCCGCAACACAGCGCCTTCGCGAATGGCGTCACTGAGCATGGCTTCGCTCAACGGTTCGCCAAGGGCCAGCCGGCGGTCGAGGGCGCCTTTCAGATACAGCAGCATCACCACGCCGAATTCCGCCGCGACACCGGCCAGCGCGATGAAGCCGACCGACGTGGCGACCGACACGGCGTGACCCAGCATCCAGATGAGCCAGAAGCCGCCGACCAGTGCGAAGGGCACCGTCGACATCAGCAGGGCGGCGTCTGCCGCCGAGTTGAACGTGAGGAACAGCAGGATGAAGATGACCGCGAGTGTGATCGGAATCACCGTGCGCAGTGTCGTGGCGGCTCGCTCCAGATATTCGAACTGACCGGACCACGCGATGGAATAGCCCGGCGGCAGCACGACCTTCTGTGCGACTGCGTGCTGCATGGCCTTGACCGCCGACTGGAGGTCGGTGTCCCGAATGTCCACATAGACGTAGCCGGCCAGCCGGGCGTTTTCGCTGCGGATCATCGGCGGCCCGTCGGTCAGCTTGATATCGGCCACATCGGCCAGCCGGATCTGCGCGCCCCGGTCGGTGACGACCGGGAGTTGCCGAAGCGACTCAAGCGAATCGCGAACTTCCCGGGGATAGCGCACGTTGATGGGAAACCGCTCCCGGCCCGCAATCACTTCACCGACGTTCTCGCCACCGACCGCCGACGACACCACCGACTGCACGTCTGCCACCGACAAGTTATAGCGAGCCGCCGCCTGCCGGTTGACGTCCACGTCGATGTAGCGGCCACCGTTCAGACGCTCGGCAAGCGCCGACGTCACACCCGGCACAGGTTTCACCGCCGCCTCGACTTGCGTGGCGATCTTGTCGATCTGCGTCAGGTCCGGGCCGGAGATCTTCACACCCACGGGGGTCTTGATGCCAGTGGAGAGCATATCGAGCCGGTTCCGGATCGGCGGCACCCAGACGTTCGACAAGCCCGGCACCTTGACCGTGCGGTCCAGTTCGTCGACCAGCTTCTCCGGCGTCATGCCCGGCCGCCATTCGCTGCGCGGCTTGAACTGAATCGTCGTCTCGAACATTTCCAGCGGCGCCGGGTCCGTGGCCGTATCCGCTCGCCCCGATTTGCCGAAGACGGTCGCAACTTCCGGCACGGTCTTGATCAGGCGGTCCGTCTGCTGGAGCAATTCCGTGGCTTTGGCTGCCGAAATGCCCGGCAACGCGGTCGGCATGTAGAGCAGGTCGCCTTCGTCGAGCGGCGGCAGAAACTCGCCACCCAGTCGCGAAATGGGGATCGCCGTCAGCATCAGCGCCACGACGGCGATGCCGATGGTGACCCATGGACGCCGCAGAGTTCGCTCCAGCAATGGCCGGTAAAGCCGGATCAAGACCCGGTTGATGGGATTGGACGCCTCGTGTGGAATGCGCCCGCGAATCAGGTAGCCCATCAGCACCGGCACGAGCGTTACCGACAGCCCGGCCGCCGCCGCGATCGTGTAGGTCTTGGTGAACGCGAGCGGCGAGAACAGCTTGCCTTCCTGTCCTTCGAGCGAGAACACCGGGATGAACGACAGCGTGATGATCAGCAGCGAAAAGAACAGCGCAGGCCCGACTTCGGCCGCCGAGCCGGCGATCAACTGCCATCGCTTCGCACCGGTGAGCGGCGTGTCGGGGTGCGCGTGCTCGAACGCTTCCAGATGCTTGTGGGCGTTCTCGATCATGACGATGGCCGCGTCGATCATGGCGCCAATGGCGATGGCGATACCGCCCAACGACATCAGATTGGCGTTCACGCCCTGATAGCGCATGACGATGAAGGCGGCCAGCACGCCCAGCGGCAACGAAAGAATGGCGACAAACGCACTGCGCAAATGAAACAGGAAGACCGCGCAGACCAGCCCGACGATGATGAACTCTTCGATCAGCTTGTCTTTGAGGTTGTCGACCGCGCGCTCGATCAGTTGTGACCGGTCGTACGTCGTGACCACCTCGACGCCCGGCGGCAGCGACTTCTTCAGGTCAGCCAGTCGAGCCTTGACGCCGTCGATCGTCGTCAACGCGTTCTTGCCCGAGCGCATGACGATGACCCCGCCGGCCACTTCGCCTTCGCCGTTCAATTCGGCGATGCCGCGCCGCATTTCCGGACCGATCTGGATGCGCGCGACATCGCCGAGCAGTACCGGCGTGCCTGCGTCGTCGCTGCGCAGCGGGATGTGGCGGAAATCGTCCAGCGTTTGCAGATAGCCGGTGGAGCGGACCATGTATTCCGATTCGGCCATTTCCACCACCGAGCCGCCCGACGCCTGATTGGCCTTCTTCAACGCGTCGATCACGGCGCTGTGCGTGATGCCGTAGGCGCGCAGCTTGTCCGGATCTAGGACCACCTGATACTGCCGGACCATCCCGCCAAGCGACGCCACCTCGGCAACGTCCGGCACCGACTTCAGCTCGAACTTGATGAACCAGTCGTTGAGCGCGCGCAACTGTCCCAGATCATGTTTACCGGTGCGGTCGACCAGTGCGTACTCATAGACCCAGCCCACACCGGTGGCATCCGGCCCAAGGGCTACGGTCGCGCCTTGCGGCAAGCGGCTTTGCACCTGATTGAGGTACTCGAGCACGCGCGAGCGCGCCCAGTACTGGTCGGTCTTGTCGTCGAAGAGCACATAGATGAATGCATCGCCGAACGACGAATACGCGCGAATCGTCTTGGCACCGGGCACGCCGAGCAACGTCGTCGTCAGCGGATAGGTCACCTGATCTTCGATGACCTGCGGTGCCTTGCCCGGATACGACGCCTTGATGATGACCTGCGTGTCCGACAGGTCGGGGAGGGCATCGAGCGGCGTTCGGGCGAGCGAGTACACCCCCCACGCCGCGACGAGTACGGTCGCCAGCAACACCAGAAAGCGGTTGTGGATCGACCAATGAATGATGCGGGCAATCATCGCTGGCCTCCGCCGACAGGCTCGACCTTCGTCAACTGGTATCCGTCGTCCGTTTGCCGGAACACGAAGTGCAGCGTCTGGCCCGGCTTCACCTCGGCAAAGGCCGTGGGCGATGCTTTGCCGAATGACATCGTCATCGCGGGCCAGCCGAGCGCCGGTACGGGTTGATGCGAAAACGTGATGCCCTCGGGGGTAACCGATTCGACTTTGCCCGTGGTTTCGTACGTTGGTGATGCACTCGCCGCGGCTGCCGCCGATGCACTGGCAGGCTTGTCCGGTGTCATGGGCATCGTGGGCATCATGGGCGGTGGGGCGTCTGCAACGGGCAACACCGATTTCAGGCTGGCTTCCGAGTCGATGAGGAACTGGCCCGACGCCACGACGCGCTGGCCGTCGCTCAGTCCGCTGACGATTTCCGTGTCGTTGCCGAAGTCGCTGCCGACCGTGACGTTGACCGGTTGAAGACGGCCGTCGCTGTTCTGCACGATGACGACTGTGCGTTTGCCGGTGGCGATGATTGCCTCGGAAGGCACGAGCAAGCGCGGGGCGGCTGCTTGGCCCGCGATGCGAACCCGGAGCCACATGCCGGGCGTGAGCTTGCCGTCGGCGTTGTCGAGTTCGAGGCGGGCGGCCAGCGTGCGGCTGTTCGGATTGATGCCGGGCAGGATTTCGCGAATCCGGCCGGTGAGGTGTTGTGAGGCGTCGGTAGCCAACGTGGCGTCGACGGTCATGCCCGGCTGCACGCGGGCGGCCATCGCCTCGGGAATGTCGACGATGACCCAGAGCTTCGACAGACCGGCGACCTTCGCCAGCGTCTGTCCCGGCGTGACCATCGCCCCGTTGCGCACGTTCAACTCGGTCAGCACCCCGGCACGCGGGGCCGGCAACACGACGTGAGTTTGCACCGTGCCGGTCCGATCCAGCGCCGAAATCAGCCCGTCGGGAATGGACAAGGCACGCATGCGGGCGCGCGTAGCGGCGAGCATGCCGTCGTCCATGTGGCTGCGTTTGAGCGCGAGGTATTCCTCTTGCGGCGGCAGCCAGTCCGGCACGTACAGCGACG
This sequence comes from Pandoraea sp. PE-S2T-3, assembly GCF_002179965.1. Taxonomy (GTDB): domain Bacteria; phylum Pseudomonadota; class Gammaproteobacteria; order Burkholderiales; family Burkholderiaceae; genus Pandoraea. The sequence continues at coordinate 875,388 of NZ_NGUQ01000037.1, read as the reverse complement.
CAATCGGTGCCCCTTGCTTCACCCGTTGCATCGGCGCACTCGCATACAGTCGGTCGATGTAGCCGGTCACGCGTGACTGGACAACATCGGCTTGCGACTCGTCGAACTGCGTACTGCCCACGGCCTCGAAGCTTTCGCTCACCGCCTGCCGGCGAACCGTGGCGTAGCGGATGCCCAGATTCTGCTGTAGATCGGCATTGATCTTGATGCCGTTCGAGGCCGCTTCGTCGGCATAGACGGGCACCAGTTGCATGTCCATGAAGGGCGACTTGCCGGGCTTGTCGAAGTGCTGATTCGGTTGCATCGGATCGTGCCAGTACAGCACTTTGCGCGCGGCAGTGCCGGTCGGCGCGGCGTCGGCCTTGCCGTCAGCCATTGCAGTTACCGACATCGGCACCGCTTCGCGTTTGCCTGCGACGTAGCCCGTGCCAAGCAGCGCAGCGGCGGCAAATAACCCGGCGATGCCGATGACCAGAGGTTTCTTGTTCATGTTCGTCTCCCTCATTGGTCCGCCGCCATGCTGGGCGGGACCACTTGATATTCGAGTTGTGCCCACGCCAGCGAGGTGTCGCGCTGCACGTCCAGCGCTTGCAACTGCGCTTCCAACTGCGCCCGCTTGGCCGCGAAGATGTCGGTCAGTGCGCCGTTGCCCGCCTGATAGGCAGCGGTGGCTAACTGCACGCGCTGATCGGCGGCAGGCAGCAGCGTTCCGTTCAGATTAGTCAGACGCTGGTGGCCGTTCTCGATGAGAGTGGCGAGGTTGTGGATGTCGGCTTGCACTTGACGTTGCGTGTCCTCGTACACCAGCCGTGCACGCGTGCCTAACTCGGCCTTTTCCGCCACATCGCGGTCTTGCCGGCTGCCACGGTGAATGGGCAGTGGAATGCTCACGCCGACCGACACCATGTTCGAGTACTGGCTGCCGCGTTGCTGATACGCGACCTCCCAGCTCCAGTTCGGTGTGCGGTCGCTGCGTGCAACCGAGGTATCGGCGTCAGCGGCGGCGATGTCGGCTTCGGCCGAAATCAGGGCGGGTTGCACCCGATCCAATTGCTCCGGCGGTAACGACGGCACCACCGAGTCGGTGGCGGGCGGGTCGCCGACCACGTCGCCGACCGTGGCCGTGGTCCAGCGAGACAAGGCGATGAGCGTGGACTGGAGCGTTTGCTGCGCTTTGAGGCGTTGATCCTGCGCCTGACCGAGCATCGCCTGCGCTTGCGCCACGTCGGCGGCCGAGGCTTTGGCACCGCGATACGACGCCCGCGTCGCGCCCAGTTCGTGGGTCATGTGCATGACCAGCGCCTGTTGCAACGTGAGGGCCCGTTTGGCATAGACGGCATTGAGCCACGCCGTCGCGGTCTGCTGCCGGACATTGGCCACTTGCATGAGATACGCCGCGCGATCGCGGTCGACTCTGCGGTTGCCCAGCGCGGTGCGCAGTTCCCGCTTCTCTGACGAGACCCACTCCTGTTCGATGCCGATACGGCGCATCGTCATGAAGTCTTGCCCGACGGTAAAGCGCTGGTCGCCGTTGATGGGCAGGTTGTCGATGCCTGCTTTGAGCGTCGGATCGGGCAGTTGCCCGGCTTTCACGGCGGCCTCGGCACTGGACCGGACGGACGCTTGCGCCGCCTGCATGCTGGCAGAGCGTGTCACCGCCGACTGAAGCGCGGCCTCAAGCGTGAAGGGAACGGATTGTGACGCGCTGGTCTCTTGTGCGAATGCACGGGGTGCACTGGCGCCAACGAGAGCGAGCATGATGAAGAGAACGCACGAGTGCGTTCGGGTGCGCCAGCGAATGGACGCACCGGGAATCGGATGCATGGTAGAACCCCGAATCGACGAACCCCATAGGGATTCGCGCTCCGCATGGAGCAACTTCGCCGCTTGCGCGACGAACCTTGATTAACAACTGGCTGGGGTCAGAGCGATGTGGGCGGGCGCCACGGGCCGTCGGGGGCGCGCACGCTGAGGGTGTCGGCGTAAGCGAACGTGACGGCGGTCATGGGGCCGAAAGGGCGGGTGGCCGACGGCAGGTCGACCGGGTGATACAGGCTGCCCAGTTGGCACTGGGTGGTGGCCTTGCAGAACGGCGCTTTGAGTTTGACGCCGTCGGGGGCTTTCATGGAATCGCAGCCGGGCATATCCGCAGCCATGGCGGCCATGTCGCCATCGTCCACCGACGGTGACATCTGCATCGGACAAGCGCCGGTCAAGCCGCTGGCCGCCAGCCCACTGATGGGCAGCACGGCGCAAAGCAGAAAGAGGCAGCAAATCCGCAGGAATTTCATCGTGCGGAGTATAGCAGTCCGTTATCTGCGTTGTCGGGGATTTTGGTGCCCATGGCCTGTTGTGGATGATTCATCGTTGGGTTGAATCGCTCACTCGTCGGCCGCATAGCGCTGCCGGGCCGATTGCAGCATGTACAGCGTGATGCGCTTCACCTCCGCCTGACTCTCGGCGATGTGCGCCTTGATCCGTGATTGCGCCAGCGCGACGTTGCCGTCCTGAATGGCGTCGAGAATGGCCGCGTGCTCCTCGTAGGTGGCGGCGATGCGTGGCACTTTCGTGAAGTCGAGTCGGCGGATGATGCGGATGCGCTCGGTGACGTCCTGATGCATGCGCGACATCTCGATGTTGCCCGTCGCCGCGACCAGTCCGGCGTGAAAGGCCTCATCGAGCGAAGCCACCGTTGCCGGGTCGGCCTCGCGCTGCTCCGGCGCGACGCACCAGATGGCGCGCAAGGCCGCCAGCGACGGCACCATCGCACCTTCGATGATGCGGGCGATGGCGGCCGACTCCATCACGATGCGAATCTCGTACAGGTCTTCGAAGTACTTGAAGTCGAACGCGCGGACTTGCCACCCGCTCTTGAAATGAACATCGACGTACCCTTCGCGCTGCAACCAGAACAGCGCCTGCCGCACGGGTGTCCGGCTGATTTGCATGCGGGTTGCGACGTCGCCTTCGCTGAAGCGGTCGCCGGGCAGCAGGCGAAAGTCGAAGATGTCGGCTTTGAGCGACGCATAGACCTGTGCCGCAATCGAGTGGGCACTGCTCGCCGGACCTTGCTTCTCCGGCAGAAGGGCATTGTTTTCGTTCATGGCAAAGACAGGTAGTGAAGGGGCAGCTAAGAAAGGGTCAGCTAATCGAGACGAGCGGATCGCCCGCGTGAATCATCATGCCGGGACGGCAGTGGAACGTGTCGACGATGCCGTCGCGGGGCGCTGCAATATGGAACTCCATTTTCATTGCCTCCAGAATCAGCAGCGGATCGCCTGCGCTCACCCGTTCGCCCGGTTGTGCGACCAGCTTCCAGACGCTGCCGCTGATATCGGCTGCGACCACCGAGCCGTCGATACGAATCTCGGCAGCCGGGTCGCCGCGCTCGGTGGCCTTGGGCGCGTGCGCCGATTCATGGTTCCACCGCTGGACCTCGGCATCGAACGCGGTCTTTTGCGCGGCCTTGAAGGTTTGCAGCTCGGGGGCAATGCGTTCGAGAAACGCGTTGTACTCGCCCAGATCGAAGGTCTCGTCTTCGATACGCACGCTTTGACGGCCTTCGCGGAAGTCCTGCCGAAGCTGGTCGAGTTCGGCTTCCGTGACCGGATAGAAGCGCACCTGATCGAAGAACCGCAGCAACCACGGCTTGCCGTCGATGAACACCTCGTTCTTGAGAAACTTGTTCCAGATCGGCAGCGTGCGGCCAATGAGCTGATAGCCGCCCGGCGAATCCATCCCGTAGATGCACATGTACACGCCGCCGATGCCCACGGTGCCCTCGGCGGTGTAGGTGCGCGCAGGGTTGTATTTCGACGTCATCAGGCGATGGCGCGGGTCGACCGGCACGGCACACGGGGCGCCCAGATAAACGTCGCCCAGCCCCAGCACCATATAGCTGGCCTCGAACACGGTGTTACGCACGTCGTCTGGCGTCGCGAGCCCATTGATGCGGCGAATGAACTCGGTATTGCTCGGCAGCCACGGTGCGGTATCGCGCACCGATTGCCGGTAGCGGGCAACAGCGTCGAGCGTGGCGGAGTCTTCATAGGCCATCGGCAGGTACACGACGCGGCTGGGTACGCGCATCGTTCGGATGTCGCTCAAGCCGTCATCGGTCGCCGCGACGACACGTACCAGCGCCCGTTGGTCGATCACCCGGCTGTCGTAGCGAATTTGCAGCGAGCGTACGCCGGGCGACAGCTCGAGAATGCCGTCATGCGCCTGCTCGCGCAGCGAGGTCATGAGCGCGTGAATACGAAAGCGCAGGTTGAGGTCGAGCACGTTCTCGCCGAATTCCACGAGCACGTGCTTGTCACCGGCTTGGCGGATCACGGTCTTGGGGCGCTCGCCATGGGCGGCCGTCTCATGCAGGATCGGCGACGTGCCGGGTGAGGTGAAGCTTGGAGTCAAAGCGGTCGCAATGCCGCCCGTGTCGAAGCCGTGGTCGAGCAGCGCATCTTGTTCGCGTTCGAGGGCAAGCGCATCGTCAAACGACATCGGACGGAAGCGGATCTTGTCGCCCGGCTTGACCTGCCCGACCTTCCACAACTCGGCTTTTGCGATGGTGACGGGGCAAACGAAGCCGCCAAGACTGGGGCCGTCACGGGTGAGGATCACCGGCATATCGCCCGTGAAGTTGATGCTGCCGACGGCGTATTCGCAATCGTGGATGTTCGACGGATGCAGGCCCGCTTCGCCGCCGTCGGCACGCGCCCACTCGGGTGACGGGCCATTGAGCCGGACGCCCAGCCGGTTCGAGTTGTAGTGCACCTCCCATTCGGCTTCGAAGAACGCAGTAATCGACGCGGGTGTAAAGAAGTCCGGCGCGCCATGAGGGCCGTAGAGCACGCCGATGTCCCACGTCTTGCCGTAGGCCGGCACCAACGCTTGCGGTAACGCGACCGGTGCATGCCGGGGCGCGAGGCCGGCGGTCGCCGGCGCCGTTGGGTCGGCAATCGGCAGGATGTCGGAGGGGCGCAAGGTACGCCCGCCGTGTCCACCGAATTGCCCCAGCGCAAACGTGGCACGACTGCCCAAATAGACCGGCACGTCGAGCCCATTGCGCACGGCGAGATAGGTGCGGCAGCCGCTGAGTGTCTTGCCCATGCGCAGCGTCTGGCCGGACTTCACGGTAATCGGGGCCCAGAACGCGACGGTTTCGCCGTCCAGCGTGGCGTCGGTCGGTGCGCCGGTCAGCGCGATGACAGTGTCTTGCCAGAAGCGCAGCGTTGGGCCGACGACGGTCGCCTCGATGCCCGCGGCCTGCGCCACGTTGCCGACGATGGTGTTGCCCACGCGAAATGCCCAGTCGTCCATTGGGCCGGACGGCGGCACGCCGATGTCCCAATAGCCGACGCGTCCCGGATAGTCCTGAACGGTGGTGTAAGTGCCCGGCTCGATGACTTCGATGGCGTTTGGCGCGTAAGCAAACGTGTCGAGCGCGCGCGTCGAGACATTGCCGGTGCCGAAGGTCTCGGAGGCGACCACGGCGCGAAGGTAGTCAAGGTTCGTCGCGATGCCGCCAAGGCGCGTCTGCGACAAGGCCTGTTGCAGGTTGGCGATGGCGGCCGGGCGGTCGTCGCCAAAGGCGATGATTTTGGCGATCATCGGGTCGTAATGTGCCGAGACTTCCGTGCCGGTCGACACCCATGTATCGACGCGAACGCCGGCCGGGAATACGGCTTCCGTCAATACGCCGGGGCTCGGGGCGAAGTGCTTCAGCGGATTCTCGGCGTAGACGCGCACTTCGATGGACGCGCCACGCCCGGTGATGTCCTGCGTCAGCGATGGCGGCTCACCCGCCGCCGTCCGGATCATCCATTCCACGAGATCGATGCCGGTGACTGCCTCGGTAATGGCGTGTTCCACCTGAAGCCGCGTGTTGACTTCGAGGAAGTAGAACTGGGCCTGCGGGGCGTCGTAAATGAACTCCACCGTGCCGGCGGATCGGTAAGCGACCGATTGACCGAGTCGGCGGGCAGCGGCCAGCAATTGTTCTCGTATCTCGGCGGGCAGATTGGGCGCGGGTGTTTCTTCGACGACTTTCTGGTTCCGCCGCTGCAACGAGCAGTCGCGCTCGCCCAGCGTGATGACGTTCCCTTGGCCATCGCCGAAGATTTGCACTTCTACGTGGCGGGCCCGGTCGACGAAGCGCTCCACGAAAACGCCCGCGTTCGCAAAGAACGATTTGCCCAGACGTTGCACCGAGGCGAAGGCCGCCGTCAGTTCCGCCGCGTCGTCGCAGCGAGTGAGCCCGATGCCGCCGCCTCCGGCGGTGCTCTTGAGCATGACCGGGTAGCCGATGGCGTCGGCCGCTGCGTGTGCCGCGTCGATGTCTTCGAGCAGGCCTGAGCCCGGCGTCAGCGGCACGCCCGCTTGTTCTGCCAACGCTCGGGCGGCGTGCTTCAGGCCGAACTGCGACATCTGCGCGGGCGTCGGTCCGACGAACGCGATGCCTTGCGCTTCGCACTCGGCGGCAAATTCGGCGTTCTCCGAGAGGAACCCGTAACCGGGAATGATGGCCTGCGCGCCGCTCGACTTTGCCGCAGCAAGGATCAGGTCGGTGCGCAGATAACTCTCTGCCGCCGTGTTGCCGCCGAGCGGTACGGCGATGTCGGCGGCACCAACGTGCAGGCTGTTGCGGTCGGCGTCGGAATAGACGGCCACGCTGCGAATGCCCATGCGCGCCAGCGTGCGGGCAATGCGACACGCGATCTCGCCACGGTTGGCGATCAGAACGGTATGAAACATGGCGGGCTCCGGGGTCAGTGCGCGGTCGCGGTGGCGATGTTGCGCATCGCTTGCAGGTAGTCGGCCCAGCCGCCGAATTCGGTAATGTCTTTCGCCTCGCGGAGCGCAAACGGCTCGCAGATGAAGCCCTTCACGCGTCGCCCGTCGGCGAGTTCCAGCGTGCCGATGCCGAGCGGCGCCGGAATGCCTGCGACAAACGTGCCGAAGGTTTCGGCGGGGACATCCCACAACTCGACGCGAATCGGCGCACCGCTGTCGGCGCGGGCGAGCCCGGGTTTGGGTGGCGATGTGTTGGCGAGTGCGTAAAGCCGGTAGTCCGCGCTGGTCGTCGTGGCTTCGACGAAGCGCGCGTTGCGCGACGTCAGCTCGTGATTGAGCGGCATGCCGCGCAGATGGGCGCCGACGACGGCCACCCGAATGGTTGCTGCACCCTCGGCACGTGCAGGGAGCGACACGTCCTTCGGCAGCGGCAGGCCGGTCGCGCCGCGCGGCAGCTCGGTGCGTTGATGCCACTTGGCGGCGTAGGCGGCGAGCGCACGTTCGCGCCAGGCGTCGGCGATCAGCGTGATGCCGAACGGCAGGCCGTCGCTTCGAATACTGGCGGGCACGGAGATGGCGCTCCAGTCCAGCAGATTGACGAAGTTGGTGTACTTGCCCTGATTGCTGTTCAGGCGCACGGGATCGTCGAGCAGTTCGGCGATTCGGTAGTGCGTGGGGGCCGTAGGCACGAGCAGGGCGTCGAACTGTGCGAGGAGGGCGTCGGCACGGCGCTTGAGGTCCGCGAGGCGATACACGCCGTCGAACGCATCGGCGGCGGAGAACTGCGTCGCCTTGAAGATGATGTCGCGCACGACCGGATGAATGTCGGCCTCGTTGGCCTGTGCGAAGTCCCGCACCGCTGCGTACCGCTCGGCGACCCATGCGCCGTCGTAAAGCAACGCCGCGACCTCGTCGAACAGCGAGAAGTCGATCGGCACACAGGTCGCGCCTTGCGCCTGCATGGCGGCCACTGCGTCGCGGAAGGCTTGTTCTGCCAACGCGTCGCCGAAGAATTCGGGCTGCTGGGGAATGGCAAAACGCGGGGCATCGGGCACGCGCCAAACCAAGGCGGACGATGGCGCTTCACGCGACAGGCCATCGGCGGGATCGAGCGCAGCGGCGACGTCATACACCCGAGTGGCATCGCTGAGCGTCGTCGCAAAAACAGACACGCAGTCGAGCGTGCGGCAGGCGGGCACCACCCCGGTATTGCTGAACGCGCCGCGCGTGGGCTTGAGGCCGACGATGTTGTTCAGCCCTGCCGGCACGCGCCCGGAGCCTGCCGTGTCGGTGCCGAGCGAGAACGGAACCAGGCCGCGTGCGACCACCGAGGCCGAGCCTGAACTGGAGCCGCCGCTGATGTAGTCGGCATCGAACGCGTTGGTGGGAATGCCGTACGGGGAGCGCACGCCAACGAGTCCGGTGGCGAACTGATCGAGATTGGTCTTGCCGATGACGATGGCGCCGGCGTCGACCAGTCGTGCGATAACGGTCGCGTCGCGATCCGGGGTGTAGGCAAAGGCCGGGCAGCCGGCCGTCGTGTCGAAGCCGAGCGCGTCGATGTTGTCCTTGGCGGCAAACGGCACGCCGTAGAGCGGCAGCTTGCCTTGGTCGCCACCCGCAGCGGCCAGCCGGTCGGCAAGACGCGCGAGTTGGTCCGCGAGTGCCGTTTCCGATACCACGGAGATCCATGCCGGGTCGGGGGCAAGCAACGTCTGGCGCAATGCAGTGAGCAAAGCTTCCGGGGTTGCCCCGCCGCGATACGCCTCAAGCCACTCGCCGATGGTCCATCCACGCATTTGGTACTCCTTCTTGTGTACAAGTTTGCATTTGTATTAACAAGAAGCGTGCCAAGGCTTGCGGGTAAAGGCTTTGGCGGTTTTGCGGGCGAAGTTGGTGCGCTGTGGCCGCGCAGTTTTTGTTCGTGTTGGTGCGCGTGGGCACCATGGACACGCGCGCGCACCTCAAGCGAGCCGTAGTGCACCAAAGCCAGACCAACTACCTTGAAAGCGAGTATTGCGTGAGTGACTGCGGTTCCGTAATGTGTGCTCAGGTTCGGTGAATCGCGCGCAGACGGCGGAAAACCAAACCGGACGCAGGGCCGCAACTCGTAGGTCGTGTATGTCAATTCACAGGGAGTGTGAGATGCCAGTACAACAACGCGATGTGGCAAGACAAGTGTTGGGTGCTTTCGCCGCCGGCCTGCTGTTGGCAAGCGTCGGCGCGCAGGCCGAGCCGCTGCAACTGCCGACGGTAAAGGACGCAACGCAAACACGATTGTTGCGGGAAGCCGACGCTCAGTACCAACGTTATGCGGATGCGCAGAACGTGTTCTTCTACGTCGACACCGCCAAGTCAGGCGATTGGCCGTGTCAGGTACCTGCGGCCCAACTGACGTCGCTGACGGGGACCTCCGATTACTCGGCAGGTGACGGCCCGACGGGTTACGGTCATCGCTACACCAACGTGGTCGTTCGCCCGGTGTCGGCCAGTTGCAAAGCCGGCAAGCTGGACGGACAAGTCGAGTTGGTCTACGAAGCGGTGCGCGAGTCGTGGGGGCCGAGCTATCGCGGGAGTTCTCAGCAGACCGGGCGCATCGTCGCGGAGATCGCAGACGGCAAGCTGGTGCATCGGCTGGAGTTGCGTAAATCGGTCGAGGGGTCGAAGGACGGCGGCGGGACCGCTATACCGACGACGGCGGTTGCCAGTAGCGCCGAAGCGCCGGTGGGCGATTTCATGAATAGCGCGACGATTCTCGTGACAGGAGACGGTTCGAGAGTCTTCCTGAAGCGGCCCGTGAAGACGGCGCGCGGTCCGCGCCTTGAAAAGGCGTTCTACATCGGCACGACATTGATTGCCGTCGATCATGCCGATGCCAACGGTACGCCCGACGGTCTCTCAGTCAACTACAAAGGCGGTACGGAGACCAAAAGCTGCATGAGCCAAGGCAAGCCCGCCGATATGAAGGTCTGCGGCAAATAGTGGCCGTGGCGATGACGACGGGATGAAGCACGAAAGCCAACGTGGGTGGCCACGTTGGCTTTCTCTTTGATGGCGCAGCGCTTATTTGTCTTGCTCGTGGCTCATGGCCGCCGTGGCGAGTGCCGTTGCCACGGCCGGTGCTGCTTCCTTGCGCTCGCTGTACCGGTCCGTCAGGTAGTCGGAGCGGTCACGCACCAGCAATGTGAACTTGATCAGTTCCTCCATGACGTCGACAACCCGGTCGTAATAGGGCGACGGCTTCATGCGGCCATTCGCATCGAACTCCTGATACGCCTTCGCGACCGACGACTGATTCGGAATCGTCACCATGCGCATCCAGCGCCCGAGCACGCGCAGCGCATTGACCGAATTGAACGACTGCGAGCCGCCGCAGACCTGCATCACGGCAAGCGTGCGGCCCTGCGTCGGGCGAATACCGCCCATTTCGAGCGGCAGCCAGTCGATCTGATTCTTGAAGACGGCGCTCAGGGTGCCATGACGTTCCGGGCTGCACCACACTTGGCCTTCCGACCACTCAGAGAGCTTGCGCAGTTCGACCACCTTCGGATGATCGGCCGACACGCTGTCCGTCATCGGCAAGCCATGCGGATCGAAGATGCGGGTCTCAGCCCCGAAGTGCTGAAGGATGCGCTCGGCTTCCTGTACCAGCAAACGGCTGTACGACGTCTCGCGCAGCGAACCGTAGAGCAGAAGGATGCGAGGCGGATGGGTGCCGACCTTGGCGGGTTCGAGCTTGCGAAGGTCGGGCACGTCGAGGGCTGGGTGGTTGACGTTGGGCATATCGAGGTTCATTCGACCCTCCGGCCTTGGGCGTCGATGACGGCTTCACCGTCTTCTTTGGTGAACGCGCCTTGTTGCGGCGACGGCAGGATATCGAGCACGCGCTCGGACGGACGGCAGAGGCGCGTGCCCAAGTCCGTCACGACGAACGGACGATTGATCAGGACCGGATGCGCGAGCATGGCGTCGAGCAACTGATCATCGCTAAGCGACGGGGCAGCAAGACCCAACTCGTCGTAGGGCGTGCCTTTCTCCCGAATGGCCTCGCGCACGGTGAGTCCCGCGTCGCGAATCATGGTTTGCAGGGTATTCCGGTCGGGCGGCGTGTTCAGGTATTCGATGATCACGGGCTCGATACCCGCGTTGCGAATCATCGCCAGCGTGTTGCGCGACGTGCCGCACGCGGGATTGTGAAAGATGGTGACGGACATGACGTTTCCTTAGTGCTTTGCCTTGCTGCGCAGACTTATTGCGCGGACTTATTGCGTTTCGTACCAGCGTTGCGAGCGATTGACGACGGCGACCACAAGGAGCATGACGGGCACTTCGATCAACACGCCGACGACCGTGGCGAGTGCTGCCCCGGACTGAAAGCCGAAGAGACTGATCGCCGTGGCAACGGCCAGTTCGAAGAAATTGCTCGCGCCGATCAACGCGGACGGACCGGCGACACAGTGCGCCACGCCCAGCTTGCGGTTGAGCCAGTACGCCAACCCGGAATTGAGCAGCACCTGCACGAGAATCGGGACCGCCAGCAGAAGGATGATCAGCGGCTGCCGGACGATGGCGTTGCCCTGAAAGCCAAACAACAGCACGAGTGTGGCGAGCAGTGCCGTGATCGAGTACGGCCCCAAGGCACTGACGACGCGTTGATAAGTCGCTTCTCCACGGGCAAGCAGCGCCTTTCGCAGGATCTGAGCGATCACCACGGGGATGACGATGTAGAGGCCGACCGAGATCATCAAGGTGTCCCACGGGACGGTGATCGACGACAGCCCGAGGAGCAGCGCCACCACCGGGGCGAAGGCGACGATCATGATCGCGTCGTTAAGCGCCACCTGCGACAGCGTGAAGTACGGATCGCCTTTGCAAAGCTGCGCCCACACGAAGACCATGGCGGTGCAGGGCGCGGCGGCGAGCAAGATGAGACCCGCGATGTAACTGTCGATCTGATCGGACGGCAGCCACGCGGCAAACAGATGGCGTATGAAGATCCAGCCCAGAAGCGCCATCGAGAACGGTTTGACGAACCAGTTCACAAACAGCGTGACGCCGATGCCCCGCCAATGGCCGGTCACTTGCCCCATCGCGCTGAAGTCGATCTTGATCAGCATCGGGATGATCATCACCCAGATGAGCACGCCCACGGGCAGATTCACCTGTGCAACTTCCATCGCGCCGACCGCGTGGAAAAGACCCGGCAGCCATTGCCCCAGTAGAATGCCGACGACGATACACATCGCGACCCAAGCCGTCAGATAGCGCTCGAAGAAACCGATGGCATTGGACGCGGCTGCCGAGGCTGGCGATGCGGGTGTTGGCGTGGTGTTCATGATTTCGGCTTCATCGGGACGGTGCACGCCGAATCGGGCAGGCACGGGACGCCGCCGCAGCAGTTTTCCGTGAGATAGCCGAGCAGGCCGTTCATGGTCTCGAAGCGCGCCATGTAGATGATGGAGCGGCCGTCTTGGCGGCTCGCGAGCAGCTCGGCGCGGTGCAGTTCCTTGAGATGGAACGACAGCGACGACGCTGGCATGTCCATCAACTCGGCGATGCGGCCCGCAGGCAAACCGTCAGGTCCGGCCTGCACCAGCAGCCGGAACACCGTTAGACGGACGGAGTGAGCAAGCGCAGCCAGCGCTTCGAGGGCGTTATTCGTTTCCATGTTTCGAATATAGTCGAAACATGGAAATATATCAACAACGGCACCTCAGTGAGCTGCCACCGGACCACTCGCAGCGTTCTTGTCGGGTTTCGTGAACCAGATCAGGGGAATGATCAGCATGAAGATCACGCCGGAGATCCAGAAAATATCGTCCAGTCCCAGCATGACCGCCTGAAGATTCAGGCTGTTCTCGATGGACGCCAGCGCCTGCGCGTACGAGAACCCGTTCACGGTCTGCAAAGTGTTGATGGTGGACTGAACCGATGGACTGCCGACCACGATCTGCTCGGTGAGACGCGCATGGTGGAGGATGGTGCGGTCGCTCCATGCCGTGGCCGTCAGCGAGGTGCTCATCGCCCCGCAGAATGTGCGGACAAAGTTCGACAGACCAGCCGCCGCAGGGATCTTCTCCGGGGGCAATCCGGACAGCAAAATCGCGGTCAACGGGACGAAGAAGAGTGCGGTCGGAATGCCCTGCAATAACGTGGGAAGTACCAGCGAGCGCATGTCGATGCCCGTAGTGAATTGCGCGCGCATGAAAAACACACCGGCAAAGCCCACGAAGGCCAGTGTGGCGAGTATGCGCAGGTCGGTTTTCGGGATGATGCGTCCGAGCATGGGTGTGAGCAGGACGGCGAAGATCCCGAGCGGCGCGGTGGCGAGACCCGCTTGCAGGGCGGGATAGCCGAGGTATTGCTGCATCCATTGCGGCAACACGACGAGATTCGCGAAAAAGATGCCGTACGCCACGGAAATCGCCACCGTGCCAGCGAGGAAGTTGCGGCCTTTGAACAGCCGCAAATCGACAATTGGATGGGCGTCGGTAAATTCCCAGATGATGAAGAAGGCGAAGCCGATCACGGCGACCAGTCCCAGCACCACGACGGTCGTCGAGTGGAACCAGTCGAGATCCTTGCCTTTGTCGAGCATGATCTGCAACGCGGCGACCCACATCACCAGCAACGACAGGCCGACCACGTCAATCGGCAGCTTGCGGCGCTCGGACTCGCGATCGCGGTAGATGATCCACGTCGCGGCAGCGGCAAACAGGCCGACAGGGATGTTGATATAGAAGATCCAGGACCATGAATAGTTGTCGGTCATCCACCCGCCGAGGGCTGGGCCGGCAATGGGGCCGACGGTAGCGGTCATGGCCCAGAGCGCCAGCGCCGTCGAGCTTTTCTGCTTGGGATAAGAGCCAAGCAGGATCGCTTGCGAGAGCGGTGTCATCGGGCCGGCGACGGCCCCTTGCAGTACGCGCGCGGCAAGCAATGTGGGCAGGTTCGGCGCAATGCCGCACAGCCACGACGACAAGACGAAAAGCAGAATCGAGATCACGAATAGCCGCACTTGCCCGACGCGCTGCGTCAGCCAGCCGGTCAGCGGAATCGACACGGCGTTGGCCGCTGCGAACAGCGTGATGACCCAGGTGCCTTCGTCGACTGAGACCCCGAGATTTCCCGAGATGGTTGGAATGGCCACGTTGGCGATCGAAGAATCCAGCACGTTCATGAACGTTGCCAGCGCCACCGCGAAACTGGCGAGGGCCAGTTTGCCGCCTTTGAGGGGTGGCAGTTCGACAGGCTTGCGCGGTGCCGGCGCAGGAGCTGAAGGGGAGCTTATTGTCTTATCAATGTCTGACATGTCAGATAAATTCCGAAAAAAACGCGTGGGTCAGTCGCCCACGAATTTTTTGAGCAAGTTGAGAAACTGCTTGAACTCTTCGGCGGAGAAGTCCTTCAGCCGGTGATTCAGGACGTGCGGTGCAATGTCGGGAATCTGTTCGTCGACCTGTTTGCCGGCAGGGGTCAGTGCCAGTTTGACGACGCGGCGGTCATCGGTACTGCGATGGCGGGAGATCAGACCTTTGGCTTCGAGCTTGTCGAGCATCCGCGTGGTCGAGCCGGAATCCATCCCGAGCATCTTGCTCATTTCAAGCGGGGTGGTGATCTCGCCGACCCCGAGTGTGCGCAAGATGCCCATCTGCGGCCCGGTGATGTCGAGCGGCTTCAGTGCCTGATCCATTTCTGCCGCCAACAGGTTGCGGGCCTTGCTCAGGTAGAAGCCGACGCTCTGCGTCAGTTGGAAGTTGTTGCGGTCGTAATGATTCACGCCAGACCCGGACTCGGATTTTAATTGCCTGAACAGTATTTGATAAGTCAGGTAATGTCAAGCGTCCCTTAATCGATGTGTGGATACTCTCGACTCTGGAGAGTTGCAACTGCAATTGTAGGGTGGCATGATCTTGTCGGTTGCAATTGCAATCGTTAAAAAAGTAAAAGAGGACTGATCCGATGACAATCCAGCTCTATGGTTTTTGGCGATCGAATGCGGCGTTCCGCGTTCGGGTGGCGCTTGCGCTCAAGAACCTGCCATTCGAAGAAATTGAAGTCGACATTTTGTCGGGGCGTCAGTTTGACGCCGAGTACGCGGCGGTCAACGCGGAGCACGTGGTGCCCACGTTGGTCCACGACGGGCATCGTGTGTTTCAGTCGCTGGCGATCATGGAGTACCTCGACGAGGCGTACCCCGAGCCGCGATTGCTGCCGGAAGATTTGAAGGAACGGGCCTATGCGCGGGCACTGGCATCCGTGTCGATTGCGGACTCGCATCCGTTGACCGTGCCACGTGTTCGCAAGCATCTCGGGCAGGCGTTTGGCGCTGACGGCGCGGCCATTGAGGCGTGGTGCCGGCACTGGGTTAGGGAAGGGCTGGCAACGTACGAGCGGCTATTGAGTCAACGTCCCGCTGAACCGTTTGCACTGGGCGCCGCGCCGACGCTCGCGGATATCGGCATCGCCAGTCAGATCGCGCTGGCCCATGTGTACGACATGGACCTCATCGCGTTTCCGAAGGTCGCCGCATTAGGGAAGCGGTGTTTCAAGCTGCCGGCGTTTGCGCAGGCGCATCCGTTCGAGCAAGCGGGGTATCGGCGTCGAGGGAGTTGAGGGCAGGGTGTGTGGCTATGCCGGTTGCGCCACTGCGGCCGTCGCCGGTGCGGTGGAGAAACGCTCGCGCAGTTCTTCCAGACCGAGCGATGCCAGCACTTCTTCGAGGCGTTCGGCGGGACGGCGGCGCGGCAGGTTCTTGTATTGCGCGATGATCAGTTCGTTCTTCATCGAGTGTTCCCAGCCGACCAATTCGGTGACCGTGACGTGGTAGCCATGGGCTTCCAGTTGCAGGCAGCGCAGCACATTGGTGATCTGGCTGCCGAATTCGCGCGTATGCAGCGGGTGGCGCCAGATTTCGGTGAGTGCGTTGCCGGCTAGTTGCTTGCCTTTGTGCTTGCGCAGCACGCCGGCGACTTCGGCCTGACAGCACGGCACGAGCACGATGTGGCGTGCCTGTTTGGCCAGCGCGAAACGGATGGCGTCGTCGGTGGCCGTATTGCAGGCGTGCAGCGCGGTAACGACGTCGATGGTCGACGGCAGCGCGGGTGACGTGATCGAATCGGCGACTGACAGGTTGAGGAACGACATTCCCGAGAAGCCCAGCCGTGCGGCCAGGGCTTGCGAGGTCGTGACGAGTTCCTCACGGGTTTCGATGCCGTAGATGTGCGAGTCGTCGGCGAGTGCTTTGAAGAACAGATCGTAGAGGATGAAGCCGAGGTACGACTTGCCCGCACCGTGGTCGGCCAGCGTCACGCGGCCTTTTTCGGTTTTGACTTCTTGCAGCAGTGGTTCGATGAACTGGAACAGGTGGTAGACCTGCTTGAGCTTGCGCCGGCTGTCCTGATTCATCTTGCCGTCACGCGTCAGGATATGGAGTTCCTTGAGCAGCTCGATAGACTGACCGGGGCGGATTTCGTGGGTATTCGACATGTGCGGACTAAGTAAGCTGCGGGACGTGAGGCGTCCTGGAAACCGACAGTTTACCGAAATTAGTGCGGGGGCCTGTGTGATCTAACCGAACGGGCTCAGATTCTACCGTTCAAGCACACACTCAACATTCGCATAATGTACATTATGTTAAATCGTGTTTTCGAGGAGGATTCCGTTTAGAAATCTTCCCGGAGGCACCGATCTCTTCCCGTGTCAAGAGTCGGCGTATAGATCGGCCGGATCGCGGCGGCGAGCGATGCGCGGTCTTTCCAGATCGTGTACGCCAATAACAAGTTTTCATATCGAATCGTTAAAGACAATGGCGTCGCTTGCCGATATCCATGTACCTCGTCAGTCAGATCCATGGACTCGCTCCCCATTGGATGGTTATGATTACTGGATTTTCTCGTATCAATATCATGGACTCCGATATATGGAACAAGAATCGGCAACTACATCAAGCCACGCGACATGAATAAATCGGTCAGACGCATTGTCACGTTGTCAGTATCAGCCAGCATTCTTAGCGCATGTTCGGCACTCGAACCGACTCGTCATATCCTCACGCAGAATCCCACATATGATCCGGCCGCATCGGCGCGGCTCCGGGTGCAGGGCTCCAATGCCGGGGGGCTCGTTGCATTGCGTTTCGGGCAAGCTTGCTACCGCCCCGCGTACGACGACGACGGGAAGACGGTTTTCGGGCAAGGTCGCGGCTTTCTGACCGCGTACAAGTATTCGGCAACGAGCGTGCTGATCGGCATGCCGGAGAGCCCCCGAAAGTGGATGCGTGCCGATGGACTCCAGTTCAAGGACTACATCGTGGAATATGTCGTCCCGGCAGACGCCCCCACAGTCGTGCTGCTCAGTAGCAATCGGGCCATCAACTACGGCGGCTCAAGGCAGGCCCAGACGTGCACGCCACCCCCCACCCGGTTCACGCCGCAACCCGGCAAGGACTATGAGGCATTCGAAGAGGGCGGCGGCGGGAGGTGCTGGATCGAAATCCGCGAAATCGATGCCCGCGGTCACGACATTCCTGTCGTTGCAAGTCGAGCTCCCGATTGCACCCCCAGCAAGGTGGTGGAAGCGGTCAAGACCGGGCCGGATGCGGAGCGCTAATCCCCCTTTTACCTTTCAGAGATTTTCGATGAGCAAACATTTGCTGATGCTTCTGTGCTGTGTCGCCGCCCCCGCAATGGCCTCGGTCAAGTGCGAGACGCAGAACCTCAACGGTCATAGCACCAATATCTGCGTGAATTCAGGTAAGTTCTCGCACGATTACTACACGCTCGTCGTGGACAAGAACGTTCTGTTCACGCTTCCTGACGATTATGTTGAAGACATTGTCCTGACCCACCGTGTCCCAGAGGACGCGGCCATTGAATTCCCGGCTTCGGCCAGCCGTGCTGCCGGGACAGTCGTTCGCATCAGTGGTGGTTGCGTGCCTGTCAGCGAAAAGAGGCCCGCCGGCGGGAAAATGATCGGCGTAGAAGTCGCTCGGGTCTGTTCGTTCAAATGGGGGGATGTCGATGTGCTGAAGGACGCGCGACTGAGCTTTGAATAACGCTCTCTGGCGTAACAGGGTTTAGAACAGATACCGCCCGCCGCCGTTGAACAACCAGCCTCGTATTCTCGCGCTGCCCACGTCTTTTGACCAGGACACGCGAGCGTACATGGCCATGCGCTCCGGCATCGTCGCATTTGCGCCCAGAGAAAAGCGCAAGGCGTCTCCGAGCTTTCCGCTTGTGAAATCCACGTCGCCTACGGTGACCTGCGTTCCGTCGGAAAAGGCATGCAGGTAATCCACGGCAGCATACGGCGTCACTCTCCCTCCTCCCTCCTCCCTCCTCGAACGCTCGTGTGAGACGCATGCCGCTTCGGTCAACCCATTGATTCTGGCTGCCAATGTTGACGGTGAACCCGTCGGCGTCCACCTGATTCTTGAGGCTCACGTGTTCGACATATCAACCCTGCGCGTTCTGATGGGTCGCGTCGCTTGAACTGGTTGCCGCCGAACTGGATGGCACTGTAGTCGATGTCGGCGTTATAGCCGTACTGAAGAAACGAGCGGTTGCTGCTCCGCCATAGCTAAACGGCGAATCGGAAGCGTTGCCATACCGACACCCAATCCACGCACGCCAAAGAAACGTTCGAATCCAGCGGGAATATTGATTTTCCTTATGCAAAATCTGAACTGTCAGTAATAGTTATTCAAATAGTTATTCCAATAATGATCTTGGAGAATTTTTGAAATCAACTCGAAATGACGCTGATGAAAAGCCGAAAGATCAGGGCTTTCATCTCCGTTGAAGTCGAAAAATTCCGGGAAAATTATGATGAGTATTGATAATTTTTATTATCAGATTACCTATCCTTGCGGATCGATTGTTGGCATATGGAGCGGGCGAAATTTTTCAGTTTTTGTGTCTTTCAATTAAAATATTCATTATCCCTAATGAATTTTATTGCGCCTCTATTTGGCTGTATGGTATTTAATGTGTCGAAGATAGTGCTGATATGAAGTTGTTATTTTTTGTGGAATTTCGTGGGTAAGTGGCGCTCGTTGCCAGAAGCGATCAATAGCGCTCCAGGGCCGTTATAGAGGCGGGCCAGTTCCAGAGGGAGATGTTGCTCATGCGAGAAGAATCGATCCCGGACGACTCACTGCTTCGATCTATTTTTTCTCTTACCTCCCGGCGTTGGCTGTGGTCCGTAGGAACCGTCAGCGCATTGGTGCCGGGTGCCGTGGCGAACGTTGCGGCACAGTCAGTGGTCGGCCCAGGTACGGTGCCGGGTTTCACGGTGTCGTCTGGTACCACGTCAGTGATCGGCAGCACCACCGTCGCGGGGAGCGGCACCGCCATTTTCGTGACCGGTGGTGCACTCGTCATGGACCCCAATGCTGGCGCGTCACCCGGCGCGATCTCTGCCAGCGCTACGGCGTTCAACGCGTTTGCCATCTATGCGACAGGGGGAACCATGTCGCTGCTGAGCGGGCCGGGGGGCATCACGCTGAAGACGTCCGGCAACGCGTCTGCCGCCCTATGGACACAGAACACCGGCGTCAACTTCGTTTCACAGGGCGGGCTTACGATCACGACGTCTGGCGGCAACGGCACCGTCAACGGGCTGTCGGTGGGTTCGTTTGGCGCGGTGGCCAGTCACAACAGCTCCATTTCGCTGACCGGCGCTTCCATCACGACAACAGGCCCGGGCGCTGCCGCCGCCTATGCCTACGGCAGCACGATGACGCTGACCAACGTCACCATGCAGACCTCCGGGAACGCCGCCGTCGATGCGAGTGGTACCTATGGCGCCTATGGCGGGATCTCGGCGGTGCTCAATAACATTCGTGGCTCGTTGACCGTCAACGGCGGCTCGATTACCACCGCAGGCAACACCGCGTACGGCCTGTTCGCACTCCAAGGGGACATTACGGCAACCGGCACGTCGGTGACGACCAACGGCACCAGCGCTTACGCCGTGTTCGGCCGCAATGCGAGTGTTATCTCCGGTACAAATCTCACGGTGCTGGCAACGGGGAGCGGCGGCTATGGGGCCTATGCGGCAACCGGGTCGACAATCGATCTGTCGGGAGGATCAGTCACAACAACCGGCGCATCGGGCTACGGCCTGCTCAGTTACGGCGCAGGGTCTCGCCTCAATGCCACCAACGTTACGACGAGCACGCAGAATAGTTCTGCACCGGGTGCCACGGCATGGGGAACGACGGCAACGGATGATGTTCGTCTGGCCCTCGCAGGTGGCTCCGTGACGACCGACGGACAAGGCTCACACGGTCTGTACGTGCGAGGCAATCTGGCGCAGATGTCGGTGGATGGAACGTCCGTCACGACATCGGGCGCGTCGACCTTCGCCGCCCGTGTCATCAATGGCTCGCTGAGCACCAACAATTCGTCGATCGTTGCGAACGGCACGAATGCAACGGCGCTCGGGATCAGCAGTGACGCCGGGGTAACTGCCAACGTCTCGTTGACTGGCGGCACACTGCACTCGGCGCAATCGGATGCCATCGCTGTCAACGGCGGTACGGCAAACATCACGATCAACGGGACAACAGTGTCGGGTGCACCTAACTGGTTGCATACCATCGGCGCTGCTTCCGTGGCCGCTGACCCGCTCCTCGGGCCAGACGCCGTGACGACGGTTTCAAGTGATAACGCCGCAGTTCCCGCCAGTGTCGGCGTCAATGTGACTGGTGGCGTTGGTATCACGCCCACAGCGGGACTCACCAGCGTGGCTACCGTGGTGGCGAATGGCGCAACGCTCACCGGCACCGCAACCACCGATGCCGACACGACGACAACGGTCACGTTAGCGCAGAATTCGGTATGGAATATGACGGGAAATTCCACACTCACGTCGTTGACGAACGACGCGAGCCGAGTCCTGTTCACCGCCCCGTCGGCAGGCGCATACAAGACGCTGACGGTGACGAATTATGCCGGTGTCAACGGACTGATTGGCCTCAACACCTATCTCGGCAGCGATGGAGCGCCTTCCGACAAATTGGTGATCGATGGCGGCAGTGCGACAGGCACCACGCGCTTGAGCATTGCAAACACTGGCGGCCCGGGAGCGTTGACAGTGTCCAACGGCATTCTGGTGGTGGATGCGATCAATGGCGGTACCACGCAGGCGTCGGCATTCTCGCTGGCGTCGCGCGTGGTGGCAGGGCCGTATGAATACCGGTTGTACCGTGGCGCTCAAGGGAGCGGCTCGGTTGATAGTTGGTACCTGCGCTCGGAGCAGCAACCTGAGCCACCGGCGCCGCCCGACCCGGACCCGCCGCCGGACCCGAGCCCTCCTCCTTCGCCGCGCCCGCTGTACCGGCCCGAGGTCGCTTCGTATCTCGCCAATCAACGAGTGGCGATGCAGATGTTCGTGCATACGCTGCATGACCGGCTCGGGGAACCGCAGTATGTCGAAGGCCAGGGTTTTCGAAGCGCTGACGGGTCTTCGGATGCGGCACGTTCTGCGTGGCTGCGTGTTGTGGGCCAGCGTGAAAGATCGACGAGTCAGTCCGGAGACTTCGATGTTCGTACCAACTCGGTGTTGCTCAATCTAGGTGGTGATATTGCGAAGTGGTCGTTATTCACCGACACGGATCGCGTTCATCTGGGCATGATGGGCAGTTACGGCAGTGCGACCACCGACGCCACAGCTGCGGGCAATCCGGCGACATCTCGGGGCAAGGTAAACGGCTGGCTCATGGGGCTTTATGGCACGTGGTACCAAAACGACGCCAACAAGCTTGGCCTGTACGTCGACACGTGGTTCCAGTACGGCTGGTTCAACAGCAAGGTCGAAGGAGATACGCTGCCCGACGTGTCGTACAACGCACATGGATGGGCAGTATCAGGTGAAGCGGGGTATGCGATACCGATTCGCGCCGGGTGGATTATCGAGCCGCAGGCGCAGATTATTAACGTCAGTTATAGCGAAAGCGGGCTAACCGAAGTTAACGGTACGGCGGTCACCGCGGCGAGCCGCAGCAGTGTAATTACGCGTTTGGGCGCGCGCTTCTATCGCACGTTCGTTCGCGACGATGACCGCAAGGTGCAGCCATTCATCGGCTTTAACTGGTGGCATAACAACAACGGCTCTGGTATTGCGTTCGACGGCATCGAAATGGGCAATCTTTATCCGCTCAATCGTTATGAAGTGAAGCTTGGTGTGAACGCCGATCTCGGCAAGCGATGGACCGGGTGGACAAATGTATCAGGCGCATGGGGGTCACAAAACTACTCCCAATACGCCCTACGCGCCGGGTTCAAATATACGTGGTGAGGTGCACGTGCAGAAGAGAACGCTTAACGCCGTGACCGTGTAGGTTGGCGCCATTGCCTTTCCCGTTAAATCAAATCGCGATACTGCGCCGACAGTGCTTGGCAGCCGGGGACGCCGTCACGCCACATGCACGCCGTCAACGCGTCCTCGAATTCCTCGGTACCCTCTTCAAACCTGTCGTACACCGCGTCGTTCGACAGGTTTTCTCTCAGAACCTGAAGTGCAGCATCCACCGCCTGTCGTGCACGCTGAGGAAGTTGGGGCTGCAACTGCGTCAACGCGCCGATTTCGGTTTGTACTTGTTCATCGGTCTTCTTGGGCATGGTGATTTCTCCTGTGTGACCCACCGGTCTGGTGCGAACGCTATCCGTGCGCATTAACCTCTCAAGGGACGCATATTAAGATAGCTTCGCACGCCAGCTCAAGCGTCGGCACAGTGATGCCACTTTGCCGGCGAGCCCTGCTCGCCGGCCCGGACAGATCAGTCTGCTCCGACCCCTCAGCCATTGAGTGCGATCAAGCCGATACGGCCTTCCCCTCCTGCCGGCCGCTATTCGGCCCAACACCCGGACGCACTTGCAGCATGGCAAACACCCCCACAGCCGTCGCCACGGCGGTCGCGACAAACATCGACGAGTAGCCGTACTTCGCCGACAAAATGCCGGCCAGCGTCGGGGCGAGCACGGCAGCGATGTTCGCGATGAAGTGCATCAACCCGCTGAACGTCCCCACGCGCGTCGGTGCCGTGTCGATCACCACCGCCCAATACACCGAGTTCGGCAGTGCGTTGAGGGCGTTGCCCAGCGTCATCAGCGCAATCACTGCCCACACGCTCGTCGCCTGCGAAACCATCAGGAAGCACAACGTCGTACACGTCAGTGCCGCCGCCGCGAACCAGCTGCGTGCGATGACCAGCTTGCCCGTCTTGCGATACAGCCAGTCGGAAATGCGGCCGCCGAGCAGCACCGTCACGCATGCGCCCGTCCACGGGATCATGCCGATGTACCAAAGCGACGACAGCGTGAAGTGAAACTCGTCGGCGAGGTATTTCGGCGTCCAGGTGAGCAGCATGAAGTTCACATAGACGAACGCGAAGTAGCCGATCGAATTGAACACCAGCGTTTTGCTCTTGAAGAAGCTCCACCACGGCATGTCATCGGCGGCTGCGGCAGCCGACGGACTCTGCGCCGGACGCCCTGCCCGAATCAGCGCCGCTTCGGCAGCATTCACGCGCGGATTGTCTTCCGGGTGGTTCGTATAAACACGCGCGAACAAGGCAATCAGCACGAAACCCGCCAAGCCGAGCACGACGTACATCGTTCGCCAGCTATCGGTGAGCAGCAGCAGACCGACAGCGACCGGTGCCGTCAGCAGCGCGCCGAGCGGCGTACTCAGCAGCCCGATGGACACCGCGAAACCACGCTCCGACGGTGACGCCCACGCTGCCATCGTTTTGTTGATGATCGAGTACGCCGGTCCCTCAGCGAAGCCGAACAGCACGCGGATCGCCGCGAAGCCGGTCAGCGCCGAGCCGCCGAAGATGGCGAGCCCAAGGTCGCCCGCCCAGATCATGGCAATGGCAAACACCGACCACGCAATGCCCGCGATCACCCATACCGTCTTGGCGCCAACGCGATCGGCGAGTGCCCCGCCGAACAGCGCACCGAACATATAGCCGTAGCCAAAATATCCAAGGACGGCGCCCCACCCTGCCCGATCAAACCCGTATTCCGACGTGATTTGCGCCGCCGAGTACGAAATCGCCCCGCGGTCGATGTAGTTCACGAGGGCGATCACCACGATCAGCGCAAATATCGCGAACCGATATCGCGTCGCTGCGACGGGGGGATGCCCTGCTGTTGTTGGTTCCATGACGTCTCCTAGGTGTTGATTTCTCTGCGAAGCGCCCGATGCTCTTCGCAAACGATTGTCGATTATATATAATGCACAATGCACTTCAACTGAAATCAATAAACTCTCCACCTTGCCTACCCAATCCACCGAATCCACCATGCCCAACTCGCTTCCCGTGGTCGCCGTCGCCTCCCTTGGCGGCACGATCAGCATGACGCCGTCAGACGCTGCCGGCGGCGTCGTTCCTACGCTCGACGCTGCGCAGTTGACTCGTTCCGTGCCCGGGTTGTCCGATGTGGCGACCATCAAGGCGGCATCGCTTCGCCAACTGCCGAGCGCGTCGCTGGGTTATGGCGACCTGATGGCCGCCCTCACCTGGGCTGAGCAGCAGATCGCCGACGGCGCCACCGGCGTCGTGCTCACGCAGGGCACCGATACGCTTGAGGAAACCGCTTTCCTGCTGGATTTGTTCTGGAAGTTGCCCGAACCGCTGATCGTGACTGGCGCGATGCGTGCGCCTCAGGCCGCCGGCGCGGACGGTCCTGCGAATCTTTTGGCGGCCGTGAGTACTGCGGTGCATCCCGACAGCGTGGGCCGCGGCGTACTCGTGCTGATGAACGACACCGCGCACTACGCGCGTTGGGTCAGCAAGGGCGACGCGCTGGCGGTGCAGGCATTCGTCTCGCTCGACGGAGGCGTCGCGGCACGTATCGTTGAAGGGCGTCCGATGTTTTTCCACGCCAAGCCGGTTCGTCCGCAACCGTTGCCGCGCCCGGTGCGTGATTGGCCCAAGGTCGCACTCGTGACGGCAGCGTTGGGTGACGATGGCGAACTGGCGGAAATGGCGGTCAACGGCGGCTGCGAGGCCGTTGTGATCGCGGCGCTGGGTGCCGGCCATGTCTCATTCGACTTCGCCGAGCGCATCGGCCGTCTGGCAGCGAAAGTGCCGGTGGTGATCGCCAGCCGTGCGGCAAGCGGGTCGACGGCATCGAAAACTTACGGCTATGTCGGTGCGGAAATCGATCTTGCCCGGCGCGGCGCGCATCTGTCCGGCTGGCTGTCTGCGCTCAAGGCGCGTTTGTTGGTCGTGGCGCTAATTGCCTCGGGCGTTGCACCCGGAGCGCTCGGAGAAGCGCTGGCAAATTGGAGTAAACTCACGCGTCAATAATCTTCACATGGCACCCCTTTGAAAAGCATGTCCTCCGCATCTGCCAGCGCGTCCGGCTCGTCTGGCCGTCGTCGACTCACGGCATATCAATATGCCATCGAGACACTACGCACCGAGATTCTGCAAGGCAAGTTGAAGGCAGGAGACCGCCTTCGGCAGGACGATCTCGCGCGCCGTCTCGAGATGTCGACGACGCCCGTGCGTGAGGCGCTGCGCACGCTCGTCTCCGAGGGGCTGGTGTTTTTCGACGTTCACCGCGGTGCCGTGGTGCGCGGTCTGACGATCGACGATGTGAACGAGTTGTACCGACTGCGTAAAACACTCGAACCGATGATGGCCGAGCAAGCGATGGCCACGCTTCGGGAAGACGATATCGCGCAGGCAGAGGCGTTGCACCTTGAGATGGTTGCGACGTCGGACGTCGTCAAATGGACCGAGTTGAATCAGGCGTTTCACGCGGCGCTCTGGGCGTCACAAGACGAGTCGCGTCTGGCCCACCTGATCAAGACCTTGCGTGACGCCTCCGGGCCCTACATTGCGCTGTCGTTGTACATGCGTCCCGTGCACGTCGACGTGAGTAATCAGGAGCATCAGAAGATGCTCGACGAGTACCGGGCGCGCGATATTACGGCTTGCAGGCGTCACACGGTGGATCACCTGGACGCCACGCTGCACATCATCATCAAAGCCATCGAGCAGACCGAGGCTGAAGCCGCGGCCCCGAATTAACGCTGGGGTCAATTCCCCACGTCACGACGCCCTTGTTCCTCGACAGTCAGCACGGCTTCCGGTGCGACTTCCAGTCGCGCCTTGGGAATCGGGTCACCGCTTTCGTCGGAGAAACCGTAGGTGCCGTCGGCGATCTTCTGCAACGCGCGTTCGATATCGCCGATACGGTTGTTGTTCACGTTGCGCAGGTTCTGGTTGACCTCGTCTTGTGCCAGCGTCTGCGCATCGTCTTCGAATTCGTGGGCTTCGTCGCCGTGCTCCGACTGCAACGACGCCTCGTCGGCGATCGTATTCTCTTCGCCGCCAAGCAATTGCCGCCGCATGGCTTCCAGACGTTTGCGTTGCTGTTCGATGAAGGCGGGGTCTAGCGTCGATGACGGCTGGGACATGGTGTTCTCCTATCGTCTGATTCAGCGTTGCGGGGCATGGGAGTGCCGGTCTCGGCGACAAACCGAACACTGGCGATGACCGGAAGTGACATCACACCTTATGCCCTGAACATCGACGCGGTCAAGGCAGCCTGAGCTGCCCTGCCCTCGCCCGCTCCTTCCCTACTTCGCCGGCAAATACCGCTGAAAATCGCTATCGAGCGACGCAAGCGACCGGTCGATGGTCTGGCGATGGGTATCGATCCACTTGCCGTCGGCATCGAGCTCACGATCGGTGCGTGCCAGCATGCGTTTCATTTCCGCAGGCTGAGGGCCCCCGGACGTCGCGCGATGCATGACGATTGCCGTCGGATCAAGCGTTGCGCGGAATTGCGCTTCGCTCATCGGAAGCTCGCCGCCGTTCACCTGCATTTCCGTCAGCGTCTGCTTGAAGATGCGTTGCGCTTCGGCGTAGGGGAAGTTGCTCGGACGAAGGTCGTTGGCCTTTGCGTAGTCGACGATCTCCGAGGCAAAGTGATGTCCCACGCGGAACGGCAGGCCGTGCTCGCGCATCAGCACGTCGGCAATTTCCTGCGACGCCGTCCAGTCGCTGTCGAGTTCTTCTAGCGCACGCTTCGGGTCGATCACCAGCGCGTTGAGCACGCGATCCCAGCGCTTGAGCAGCGCGGTCGTCCGATCCAGCACCGCCATGTTTTCGTCGATATGCTTCGCATCGTTCATGCCCGGCGGGATGTTATGCGCGGCGATTGCGCGCCCCACGCCGAGCGTCACGACCATCGACGCTGCGGTGCGCGTGTCGTTGAGCAGACCCGGATTGCGCTTTTGCGGCATGGCGCTCGAGACGTAGGTATTGCCGCCCCCTTCACGCAGCAAAATCCACGGCCGCGGTTGCGCGTACTGCACCATGACGTCCTGCACGAAGGCCGACGTATGCAGCGCGATACTCGTCGCAAGCGCGCCGATCTCGACCGGCAAGTCCGTTGCCGCAATCTGCGACGCGTCGTAGGCGTTATCGACCTTGTCGGCAAAGCCGAGCGAATGCGCCATCTTGTCGCGATCGAGCGGCCAGCTCGTGCCATTGAGCACGGTCGTGCCCATCGGCGACAGGTCGACGCGTGCGTACAACTCGTGCAAGCGCTGCGAATCGCGCTGAAGGCCCGCGACGTGCCCCAGCAGATAGTGGCCGTAGCTGTTCGGTTGCGCCGCTACACCATTGGTGTAGTTCGGCACGATGGTCGTTTCGTACTGTTGGGCAAGCCGGCGCAGCGTTGCCGTGGTGGTGCGCAACTGCGCGGCGAGGACGAGCAACCGGTCGCGGTACATCGCGGCACGCACCGTCGCCAGCATGTCCTGACTGGAGCGACCCGCGTGCAACAGCGTGGCTTCGACACCGGCAGCCTTGATCAGCAACGGCTCGAACGTGATGACCAGATCGGGACGCGCACCGCCGGGTTGATCCCCCGCGCGAAGCACCGTATCGAGCCCACTGGCGATGTGCGGTGCGAGCTTCGCATCCAGCAAGCCTTGACGGGTATTGATGACCAGCGAAGCCTTGTTGATTTCTCCCAGCCAGAAGAAAGCGTCGCGTTGCGGCGCAATGGCTGTGGCCGCTGTGGTCGTCGCGGCGTCGGTTGTGTTTTGCGCCATAGCGGGCGCGGCAAGCATCGTGATAAGGCTCAGTCCCAACCCGGCAATTCTTCTCTTGTGCACCGCATGTCTCCTGATCGTCGAGGCGTCCGAGGGGGATCGGCGCCAGCGCTATTGTAGAGAAATGGCGGACGGAACAAAAACGGCGCAACGCCCATGGTTGGGGCGTTGCGCCGTGCAAAACAGCGTGTCAATGACTGATCATCCAAGGCCTGCCAGCAGGCCGTTTGAGTCCGCCCGATGCGTCCTGACTGGCCCCCGCCAACGCCACCTTGCCGCCGGAACAACAACTGCATCCCGCCCGGTGGCGTCTCGCGGACCCATCGCCCGACTGACGTGGCGCATGCGCCGCGCGCTCATTCGTTGCGTGCGCGCTGCGGCTTGCACCGCCCATCAAGGCCAGCGACGGCGCTGAAATTACCCGCGCCCCCTCGCCGCCACATTCCGGGCAATGACATGGTGCGTCGCGATCCGTGATCCGTCGCATCACCGCAAACGGCCCGCAACGCCCGCATTCGAAGTCGTATATCGGCATGGTTTCCTCCGTTCGACGCGATGCGTCAGGACTTCACGAGATCGGGCGAACACGGCATATCCACGCCGCCCTTCACATGCCGCACCGGCCCGTCCGCGTTCGGGCGGATATCAAAGTCGAAGATCTGCGTCGGCAGCCACAGCGTCGCGCAGGCATTCGGAATGTCCACCACGCCGCTGATATGCCCCTGCACCGGCGCGCAGCCAAGGATGGAGTACGCCTGCGAGCCCGAATATCCAAACTTTTTCAGATACTCGATGGCATTCAGACACGCCTGACGATAGGCCACCGTCACGTCCAGATAGTGCTGGCCGCCCTGCTCGTCCACCGAGATGCCTTCGAAAATCAGGTAGTCGTTGTACGACGGCGTCATCGGGCTGGGCTGGAACACCGGGTTGCGAATGCCGTACTTGGCCATACCGCCCTTAATGATGTTCACGCGCATGTGAACCCAGCCGGCCATTTCGATGGCGCCGCAGAACGTGATTTCGCCGTCACCCTGACTGAAATGGAGATCGCCGACGGAGAGGCCCGCGCCATCGACATACACCGGGAAGAACACCTTCGAGCCGCGCGACAAATCCTTGATGTCGCAGTTGCCGCCATGCTCACGCGGCGGCACGGTCCGTGCGCCCGTCGCAGCTGCCTTCTCGCGCGCAGCGCCGGACAATTTCCCCATATGGGCTGTCGCGGCAAACGGCGGATTTGCCAGCGGCGGGACACGCTCGGGCGCGGTTGCAATCAGCCCGGTTTCGCGTTCGTTCCACGTCTCCAGCAGCTTCGGGGCCGGCAGACACCCGATCAGCCCCGGGTGAATCAGCCCGGCAAAGTTGACGCCCGGAATATGGCGCGAACTCGTGTACAGACCGTGGAAATCCCAGATGGATTTTTGCGCGTGCGGAAAGTGATCGGTCAGGAAGCCGCCACCGTTCGTCTTTGAGAAGAAGCCATTGAAGCCCCACTGACTGTCGGCCTTCGCGCCGATGTCCAGCAGATCGACCACAAGCAGATCGCCCGGCTCCGCGCCGTGCACACCCACGGGGCCCGACAGGAAATGCACGATCGACAGGTCGATGTCGCGCACATCATCCGCACTGTCGTCGTTCTTGATGAAGCCGCCCGTCCAGTCGTACGTCTCCAGAATGAAATCGTCGCCGGGCTTCACCCAACACGCCATCGGAATGTCGGGATGCCAACGGTTATGCACCTGCTCGTTTTCGTACGCGGACTGCTTCAGGTCGACCTTGATGAGAGTTTCTGCCATTGCGCTCGCTCCTGGTGTCAAAGCCAGTGTTGAAACACCGGCGTTCTGATAGGCGCCTTGCGGCACCGGATTTACACAGAGAGGTATTCGATGACGTACTGAAACATCAAAAGCATAGATATTGCGGACTCCATTAGATCACAACATAAAACGCCAATTTGAAACCGGTGCGTTTGGCGCATTCATGGAGTGCATGGCGCGGCATTTACCCGCTTTGACTCGAACATGAGAATGATTGTCGTTTGCATTAGCGACATATTAACGACATCTGCCATGACCGACTCTCTGATTCACCACCGGCGTGCGGGGCAACCCGTCGCGCGTCATTCACTGCAAAACACTCGTCTGGCTGCTGCTTTGGCGCTCGCGCTCGCCGCACCGTTGCCAGTGTGGGCGTTGCCCGCTGCCGGCGACAACGATGCTGTACAAGCGCCGCCCGCCGACGCGGCGGCGGTCACCTTACCGGCGGTCGAGGTCAGCGCCGACAAGCCGGAAGCTTCCACAGAACGCACCCACGCCTACACCACCGGCCAGACCTCGGCGGCAACCGGCTTGCCGCTGTCGTTGCGTGACACACCGCAATCGGTGACGGTCGTGACCCAACAGCGCATGGAGGATCAGCAGATGACCGCCATCACCGATGTGCTCAACAACAGCACGGGTATCTCCTCTTACGCGCTCGATGGCGCCGGCGGGCGGGTGTCGTTCTATTCACGCGGATTCGAAATCACCAACTTCAATTACGACGGCGTGCCAACGGCGGCACTTCCCAATACCTTCGTTCCGGGAGACGGTATTCAGGACGCCGCGTTTTACGACCGAGTCGAGATTGTCCGGGGCGCAACGGGGTTACTGAGCGGGACCGGCAACCCGTCGGCGTCCATCAATTTGGTGCGCAAGCGACCGACGAAAGACTTTGCCGCTTCAGCATCGATAAGCGCAGGTTCGTGGGATAACTACCGCGAGGCCGCCGATATATCGACGCCATTGACCGTCGACGGACGCATCCGCGCTCGCCTCGTGGCAGTGAATCAGAATTCGCACTCGTTTCTGGATCGCTACAAATTGAAACGCCAATCGCTCTATGGCGTGGTGGACGCAGACCTGACTTCGAGCACGACCCTTTCCATCGGCTACCAGTATTCACACTCGGTGCCCAAGGGAATGCCGTGGGGCGGTCAGCCGCTGTTTTTCAGCGATGGGTCGACCACGCACTGGCCTCGTTCCACCAACATGGCCGCGAACTGGAGCACGTGGGACAGCACCCTGCAAACCGCCTTTGCCAATCTTGAGCAGCGATTCGACAACGGTTGGAAATTGCGGGCGGAATTCAGTCAGAAGCGGGCGAATGCGGATTCCCGGCTGCTGTCGGTGTTGGGCTATCCCGATAAGCTCACCGGTCAGGGGCTGATTCCTGTGACGGCCGCCGGGCTGCTCGACACCCGGCAAAATAACTTCGATGTGATGGCCACCGGCCCCTTCCGGCTTTTCGGCCGAAAACATGAACTGGTCATTGGGGCCATGGCGTCAAACCTTAACTCGGACGATCACGAAACGGGCTTTGTCTTTCCCGGCACGCCGATCGGCAACTTCTATGACTGGAACGGCAACTATCCGGAACCCGATTTCAACGCGGCGTCTTATTCGTTGACCCGAACTCGCGTGAAGCAAAGCGGGTTCTACAGTGCAGCACGATTCTCGCTGTCGGATCGGGCGAAGCTGATCGCAGGCGGTCGATTCAGCAATTACGAAGTTGATCAGAATTCAGAGACCAGTTCATTCCATGACAAGACGGCCGCGAAGTTCGTCCCTTATGTGGGGCTGGTTTATGACCTCAACGACACGTACTCCGCCTATGCAAGTTACACGGCGATCTTCAACCCGCAGACATATCGAGACAGGAATGGTGACGTTCTTTCGCCCGCGACCGGAAAGAATATGGAAGTCGGCCTCAAGGGCGAATACCTCGATGGCCGGCTCAATGCCTCGATTGCCCTCTTCCAAGCCAAGCTCGATAGCGTCGCCCAGATCGACGCCGGCCGGCTTCTGCCTGATGGGACACAAGCCTATTACGCGGCCAGCGGCACCCAATCGAAGGGCGTGGATGTCGATGTGCAAGGCGAGGTAGCGCAAGGATGGAATGTGTACGGGGGGGGGTCTCACTTCACGGCATCCAATGGCGATGGCAGCCGGATGAGCAGCCAGATTCCGCGCACCACCGCTCGGCTGTTCACCACTTACCGCTTGTCCGGCGCTTGGGCTCGGCTCACGATCGGCGGCGGGCTCAATTGGCAAAGCCGCTTCTATCAGTCCGCCGTCAGCCCCAACGGAACCGTGGAAGTGGGACAGAGCGCTTACGCCACCGCATCGTTGATGGCTCGATACGATTTGACGAAGCACGCGACAGTATCGATGAACGTCAATAACGTCTTCGACAGGCGGTACTACGCCATGACGGGTTTCTACAATCAGGCCCTATATGGTGAGCCGCGCAATTTCATGGTGACACTTAGCTACAAGCTGTAATGCACGGGGCAAGGCGGGATTGAAAAACATACTCGTGGTGTTAGTCGCGCGAGCACCCCTCGATTTCGTCTCATTCTTACCGCCAATTTGCCTCATTTCACAGTCATCCCCGTCTCTCGCGAAAGGTCCCGGAGTACAGTCCGGGAACCTCTGCCACAGCCAGTTCTACAGACCGTTTTGTGGCTATTTTTCGCATCAGAGATGGAGAAGTGAATGGTTTTCAACGGCACCCGCGGGCTCGTCACCGCCACGCTGATCGGCGCGCTGTGCGTCCAGATCGCTCATGCGCAGAAGGCCCCGGATGGGGCCGCCGCTACGAAGGGGTTCAATACCTATATCCCGCCGGATGTCCTCACGCCCGACACCGTCCAGACGCGAATCGGCACACTCAACTTCGTAGATGGCGTGCCGACGGAAGACACGGCCAAACGGGCCTTCGACAACCTCGATTTCCTTCGTGGCGTGGAGGTGTTCCTCAACCTCATGCCCGCTGCGAGCATTGAAGCGATCCGCCGCTCAAGCGTTGCGCTCGGTGCGACGAAGAGCCATCAGGCCACGATCTACGATCAACTGGCCGATTCGAATCCGCTGCTGCTTACCGCCAACACTGACACGGTCTATGCCTTCGGCGTGCTCGACCTTGAGACCGATGGCCCGACTGTGGTCGAAGTGCCGCCGGGCAGTGGTCCGGGAACCGTCAACGATGCATTCTTCCGCTTTGTCGTCGACATGGGCGTGCCCGGACCGGATCGTGGCAAGGGCGGCAAGTACTTGATCGTGCCCGCAGACTACACGGGCAAGTTACCGAAGGATGTGAAAGATGGCGGCGAGTACTACATTGCACGCTCGCCGTCCTATGTGAACATCGTGGTCTTGCGCGGTTTCCTCGTCGACGGCAAACCTGACGTAGCGTCGAAGATGTTCCGCGACGGCTTCAAGGTCTATTCACTCAGCAAGGCAAAGCACCCGCCGAAGATGGAGTTCATCAATTCCTCGAAGCAAGCGTTCAACACAGTGCACGCCAACAACTTCGAGTTTTTCAAGGAACTGGATCACGTCATCCAGAAGGAACCCATCGGTTTCATTGATCCCGAACTGCGTGGACTGGTCGCCTCGATCGGCATCCGCAAGGGCAAGGCATTCGCGCCGGATGAGCGAATGACGAAGACGCTCACCGAAGCCGTCGCCGTCGGTAACGCGACTGCCCGAGCGATCAGCTTCCGCAATCGCGATCCGCGCGCCTATCTGTATCCCAACAGCCAGTGGCGGGTCGGCTTTATCGGTGACGACTACCGCTGGCTCGGCGGTGATGGCACCCCGGGCCGCGACCTCGATGCCCGCACGGGCTTCTTCTATGTCGCCACGGTCAATACGCCGGCGATGGCGGCAAAACTGGTCGGCAAAGGGTCGCAATATGCCCTCTCCAGCGCGGACGCGACGGGCAAACCGTTCGACGGTGCGAAGCATTACCGGTTGCGCATTCCCGCCAACGTGCCGGCAAAGGACTTCTGGTCGGTGGTCATCTACGATCCGCAGACCCGCTCCGAGCTACAGACTTCGCAGCCGTTCCCCAGCAAGAACAACAAGCGTGACAAGCTGATCACCAACGCTGACGGGTCCGTCGACCTGTACTTCGGGCCGGTGGCGCCCAAGGGCAAGGAAGCCAACTGGATGCAGACCGTGCCGGGCAAAGGCTGGTTCACGATCCTGCGACTGTATGGCCCGCTTGACGCATGGTTCGACAAGACGTGGAAGCCAGGCGAAATCGAAGAAGTGCAGTAACTCGGCGCGTTGGCTGAGCCATGGCAGGTCGCGCGCCGATCTGCCATGGCCGGCGGCATCGTAGCACCGTGGCGTTGACGCCACCGCCCTGAAACCCCGGAAACAAATTTGCCTGATATTCTTGCGGACGAAAGGCGCGCGATCTGAGGCGCGTTTTCTGCCTTTACCGTTAAGAACATCCACCAATGAATTCAACACCTGGGTCTGTTGCACAGACGACAACGGGCGTCGCCGCAGGTCTGGCACTCCTGTATTTCCTTCGCCCGGTACTCATCCCTTTCTTTCTCGCCGTCCTCCTGCGAATTCTCATTTCGGGCATCGTTCTGGTAGTGGTTCGCCTCCTCCCGCGCGCGCCGAAATGGCTGATCCTCGTGGCGACGGCCGCGATTGTAGGTTTCAGCGCCTATAGCATTTTCATCATTACCCTTCAGGGCATCAGTGATCTGATCCAGCAAGCGGCTGACCTTCCCGCGCAGCTCGATCGCCTCATTCGGACGGCCACCGTGGGTTTCGGGCGGAAGTTCGATCTGGCGACGGTGCTCGGGTTGATCGATCTGCCGAAGTTTGAACACACCATCGCGACGTGGCTGGGCGACGCCGTGTCGATGGCGTTTCTGACACTGATGTTTCTCGTGTTCATGCTGCTTGGCGCCTCACGAAACACTGAACCGAAAATTCTGCGCATCACGACGAGCGAGGCCCGGGCGAATTCCCAGCGCATCGTGCTCAACAAGATCGTGCATGGCGTGCAGGCTTACCTGATCTCACAGACGGCAATCAATCTGGCGATTGCAGTGATCTCCGCGCTGGTCTTCCGTGTCGCGGAACTGCCCAACACGGCATTCTGGGCCGTGACGGTATTCCTGCTGGCGTTCATGCCTGTCATCGGGCCGTTTGTGGCGAGTGTTGTGCCCGCCCTGTTTGCCGCGATCCATAGCGACTCGATTTCGGTGCCGCTCGCGGTGTTTGTCGTCACGCTTGCCATCTTCCAGATTGCGCACAACCTTGTGCAACCCAAGCTTCAGGCGAAAAGCACCAACACCGACCCATTGGTCGGGATTTTCGCGCTTGGCGTCTGGACGCTGGTCTGGGGTGTGCCGGGGGCCATTCTCTCGACACCGCTGACGGTGCTCGTGATGGTAATCGCCGCGCAGTTTCAAAGCAGCCGGTGGCTGGCGATTCTCATCTCACACGACGGCGCGCCCGACGCGGCGCTTGTACCACCCGACGGCGAGAAGTGAGCGTGTGGTGAACGTGTAGCGAGCTGAACAGACTCGAGTTCTGAAGCGTATAAAAAAAGCCACCTTCGACGAGGTGGCTTTTTGCTTACTGATCTGACTGATTCAACGCGGACATCACGCCGTCTGGCGCTTCACTGCCCCACTTCCGGAGCCGTCAATAAACCGGTGCCATGCCTGTCGGCCGATGCTTGAAGCGTCGGTGCACCCAGTAATACTGCTCGGGGAATCGGACCACTTGTTCCTCAAGGAAGGCGTTCATGCGACGCGCGTCGATCTCATCGCTTCCTGACGGGAAGTCGGCGAGCGGCTCGAAAATCGTCAGCTTGTACCCTTGATAATCCGGGAGCACCTCGGTCACGAACGGCACCACCCGCGCACGCCCCAGTTTCGCAAGACGCGAAACGGCCGTGAGTGTGCAGGCCGGAACGCCGAAGAAAGGGACGAACACGGAGTTGTCGATGCCTTGATCCATATCGGCGGCGATCATGACGGGTTTGCCGGAGCGCAGCAACGCCACAATCTTTTTGCCGCTGGTGGCGCGCTCGATCATCTCTGCACCGAATCGGCCGCGTTGCTTCTTGGCCAGATCGCACAGACCTTTGCTCGACATGCGTGTGTACAGCGATGCCACGGGAAGGTGCGTCGAATAGAGCATGCAACCGACCTCGATGCCGACAAAGTGGAACCCCATGAAGATCGTGGGCGGCGCGTCGGGGTCGTCGAGATCGATTTTGCTGTCGAGCTGGACGATATTCTGGATCGACTTGGCGCTGCCGAACCACTGGATACCGCGCTCGAGATAGCTGCGAACGACATGGCGGAAGTGGGTTCTGGCGAGCGTCTGATGTTCGGCGCTGGTCTTGTCGGGGAAGCAAAGACGCAGGTTGACGAGGACGATATGCTTGCGGCGGCTCGGGAGTGCATACAGGACTGTGCCGACAACCATCCCGAGCCTTGCGACCAACGGATACGGCAGTACGGACAATACGCGTAGCAACGCCACGATGAGCGCGAGGCTGAGGCGTTTCACGGTGAGTTTTCCCTCTGGGGGCCAACGTTGGAGGGCGAATTCAAGCGCCACGCTGACGGCCGTTAGGCTTGTCCTTACATCGTGGCAATGCTTTCGCTTGAGATACTGACCGTGGGTTGCACAACACAAGCTATGGTCAACAAGTGAGCAGATGACTGGAGCTGAGGCGACTCGCGAACTGGCGCAGTGTAACAGGTAGTCCAGTGTCCTTAGCCAACTGTTCCTAGTCGTGGTAGCGGTGGCGGCCTTTCAATGCCTATCCACTTACTATGGGCAACAGGTGACTGGAGCTAGTGCGACGTGAACTCGCGCACTATAACAGGCGGTTTGGGTGTGACGCACCCTGAAGTATTCTGAGATGATTGGGCGCCGCTCGGTCCGTTGGAGCGCTGATTCCTTGACCCGCATATCGTGGGGTTCTCCAACGTTGCGAACAAAATTCGACTGCAAATGTTCTCCCGACATTTCCCCTGTCACGTCGCATCTCTCTGCAACATTTAAGTCCGGTTATGCCGTTAGGTGCAACCAAACAGGCATGGACGGTGAGAGATAAGACGTTACATCGAGAGGCAGCTCCCGCTACCCTTGAGTTGAAGGTCGTTCTATCGGACCAGCGCTCCGGAAAAAGAGCAGCCAAGCGGTGGCGCCAAGTACGGTCAGGGCGGCGCCCAACGCGCTGACTGTGCTGATTACGTTGGCGGTGCTAGACAACACGCCAATAAGCACGACCATCACCCCCTGTGTCGTACTGAAGACCGCACTTGCCGTGCCCGCTCGTGTCGCGAATGGGCCGATGGCACTCGCTGCCGCACACGGATAGACAGCGCCAGCACCCACCATGTACAGCCCCATTGGCAGAAAGAGAGCGGCGGAAGAATTCGGCCACCGTGCACCCATAGCGCCCATTAATACGCCTGCAAGTGCGCAGCCACTCAACCCTATGAGCAGAATCCGATCATTCGCGTATCGTCGTGAGACTCGCGATGTGACTCGTGCGCCGAGCAAGTAGCCAATGATGATGGTCATCAAGAGTAATCCATACACTTCACTCGGCAGGCCAATATCCCCCAGCGCGATATGAGGAGAGTTGGCTAGGAAGACGACTTCGCCGGCATAGATCAGTCCGCCACTGACTGTGGCTGTCCAAAAGCGTGATGAACCGACGATGGCACCACAGTTGACTAGTATCGAGTGCTTTTGCGTGGACGCAGGTACGTCCAATTTGCGAGTTTCTCGGAAGCTCATCAGCCAGATCGCGGCCATCACGACACCCATTGCCAGCATGAATATGAATCCGGCACGCCAGCCTAGAGCGCTTTCGAGGTATCCACCGAGAACTGGGCCCGCAATTGGCGCTATTGATAGTGCTGAAGCCAATCGGGCATTAGCAACTGTATATGCTCCGCCTTCAAGGCAAGTATCCCGCAATACGGCACGCGCGACGGTCGTGGCGCAACCCATGCCACCACCCTGAAGCAAGCGCCCTCCGAGGACGAGCCCCATGGTGTTTCCGCAAACGACGAGGATGGATCCGGCAAGAAATATACTCAGACCGAGAGTCACTGCTGGTTTACGTCCAAATCTGTCGGAAATATAGCCATATACGAGTTGTGACGAGCAGACGCCTGCGACATATGCGGTGATGATCGAGCCCCCGGCGCCGACATCGACCGAAAAATGATGCGAAATTCCAGCAATTGAAGGCGCAGGAAGCATCATGCCAAATTGCGATAGCGAGACTAGGCTTACCAAAATCCACATCGACGTCACTCCGGGATATCAGGCCACCT
Source organism: Pandoraea sp. PE-S2T-3 (assembly GCF_002179965.1). Lineage (GTDB taxonomy): Bacteria > Pseudomonadota > Gammaproteobacteria > Burkholderiales > Burkholderiaceae > Pandoraea. The sequence continues at coordinate 837,338 of NZ_NGUQ01000037.1, read as the reverse complement.
GTCGATCGGGGAATTCGAGCTGGTAAGGGGAGTGATGAGCTCGCGTAACACACACAACTCCAGAACAATCGGCTTTTCGTGCGGTAAGCGTGAACGAGTACAGGTGCGTCGCAGCCAACTTCTCGAAATGATGGTCGTATGCGTCCGTAGTTTCGCGTTTGGTGGCCTGCTGCGACGGGGCACACATGGACCGCAGTGCCGCTGTAATCCTAGTGTTGGCAGTAAGAGGAGCCTTGAACTGTAAGGTTATGTGGATGTTGAGATGTCGCGTGGAGGCGGCCTGTCGGATTGCGTTAAGTCGCGGGGTGCTTTCGTCTCCCAATACCATGCCGACAGCAACGATCCGCCCTTGTTCGCTCAAATGGCTGGAACCCTCTATCAACAATCGTTCCATCAATGAGAGGCCGTCTTCACCGCCATGTGCAATCGAACGAAGTTGGATCTCTGGTGGAACTGGAAGAAAGGGAGGATTACAGATAATGTAGTCAAAGGTTTCGCCGGCCAACGGTGAAAATAAATCGCCTTCGAAGCGTTCAATTCGATTGTCGAGCGAGTTCATGGCCACATTGAGTTGGAATACCCGACGGACAGATGGCTGTAGTTCCACGCTGATAACCTGATTCGACAACTTCGCCGCAAGAATAGCTTGACTGCCTATTCCAGAGCACATGTCTAAGACACGAGCTCCTGACATTCGCACGAGTTGCCCAAGCATCATTGAATCAGTGCCGTAGTAGTAATCGCGGTACACGTTTTTCGAATCACAAAAAATCGGTGATCCAAAATTTGGAACTAGCGTGAATCCGTTGGCTTGAATCCTTCCTCCGGATTCACAAAGGATTTCTAGATTTATCAAACATTCTATGATTTCTATCGGATAAATTCTCCGGAGAGTTTCGCTTTCTATCGCTAGTCCGAGAGAAAATATTTCGACTGATGCTCTTAGGGAAGATGGAAAATAAGGAAGATTGTTCGTCCAAAAAATTTCCTGCGCATTTTGTGTCTGCTGCTGTAGGCATTCGTCCAAAAATCCATGGCAACCAAGCCAGTAATTAAAATTTTCGAGCTTCAGTTTCTGCGCTGGGTTGATGCTCATATTAAATAATCCGATTTATTTGACGGGAAATTGGCGGAGTGCTTGAAAATCATATGGATAAGTGATTTGTGAATCCGCTGTCCAGTAGATGCTCGTACGCATGCATCACATTAGGGGGAATTGACTGGATTGAAAAATAATCTCGATTTGGATACTCGATTAATCTATGAATTTCACCAGTCATCTCATCAAGAAGTATTTCCGGACGTGGACTCCCGACAAATTGCTCTCGAAACGACAAACGGGGCGACGAGACTGCGATTGCGACCTCCGGCCATGCGTAGCGGGCGGTTTCGAGAACACGCCTTTCTGACGTAGGTTTGGTAACCAGAATTACGCTCTTCGGCGCCCGATGTTCGCGCGCAAGGAGCCTTTTTGTGAATACGATGTTTTCGCCGACATTTGTCGATTTGTCTTCCGTGACGATTTTGCATTTCGGAACGCCTGCAGCGATGGCATGGCCCGAAAATATCTGCGCCTCCGAATCGTGCCAGACGTTTCGTGTCCAGTTTCCGGAACTCCCGGAAAAGATAATCGCAGGAGCCCAACCATCGAGTAGAAGCGTTGCGCAATATGTGGACACACGGGGGTCATAGCTTCCTAACCCAACAATGTAGTCGGCGCTGCTTTGTAGCGGGCAACCTATGTGGAGAAATGCCCACACCGTTTCGGCTGCTAGCCGAATGCTTTCGGGTAGGCTGTCAAGGTGACGATTTCCTATAGGGTAAAGCTGCTGAGATTCAATACTGGGCATGGAGCGACTCACGAGAATTCGTTGTCAACGTTCGGGCCGCAAAAATCTGGCATCAAACGGTTGGCAAGGTCCTCCCGACCAGCGGTTAGACCACCGTCGACGACGATATCCGTACCGCTGATGAAGCTGGATCCGGGGGCGCAGAGGAAAAGAACAACGCTCGCTATCTCATCAGGGGTTGCAATACGGCGCAACGGATATGCAGATGCGATGTCTTCAAGGAGGTTGGGGTAGCAATTGAGACGCGTCGCCCACGCTTTCGTATTCATTGTCCCGACAATCACGCCGTTGCAACGAATGCCTTGCGGCCCATACTCGACTGCGATTGCGCGTGTCATAGCACTTAAGGCCGCCTTGGATGCGCTATATGCCGGGTGTCCGAGAGCCATCAACGCATTTACCGAGCTAATGTTCACGATGGACGCGTTGCCGCTTCGGGTCATGTACGGGATGACGTGGTGGGAACAGTAAAAAGCGCCGTGCACGTTTAGCTGAAATGTATGTTCCCAGGTTGGGATATCGAGGGACCGCATCGAAACATCAAGATTTGGCCAGACCGCGCCTCCGACGTTGTTGATCAACACGTCAATCGGACCGTGAGTGCCGAGAATCTCTCGGACGGAATTGCGAACTTCTCTCTCCTTCGTTACGTCTGTCCGATACCAGACAATGGAGCCTTCGTTCGATAGAGCACCTAGGGGGGGTAGTTCCGGTGACGTCAGGTCAAGGACCGACACATTGGCTCCAGTTGCCGAGAACTGCTTGACGATAGCCGCGCCCAACCCTCGCGCACCCCCGGTGACCACGACGTTTCTTTGATCGATTACGCTATTCCCCATGTTTTTGGCCGAGGGTGACAACATTTGGACTGTTGGCCGGTGAACTAATTTGCGTATCGGGGGTGTGGATGCTTTTGAGATGAATCGGGGAAATCGGAGGCGTTGATTTTTGGATGAGATACGGCGGCACGACCAGTGTGTGGATAGTTGTGTCCTTGAAACACCGGACCGCATCTTCAATCGTTTCAACGATGGTTTCTCCTTGTGCGTTGAAGGACGTATTCAGAAGTACGCCTACCCCGGTCTTGCTTTTGAATGATTTCAATAGATCGTGAATGAATGGGTTGTCGTCCTCTGATACGGTCTGAAGACGGGCACTGTTATCGAAATGCGTGCCTCCCGGAATCTGGCGCCGAAATGGGGATCGAACGCTCGCAGCAAACTGCATGAACGGGGATGGTTTGGTGAGATCGAAAATGGTCGTTGCGTCGGACTCTAATACCATCGGAGCCACGGGACGAAACCACTCGCGACCCTTGATGGACTGATTGATCCACGACGTCATTACGGAATAGCGCGGATCCGCAAGGATGCTTCTATTTCCAAGAGCTCGTGGACCGAACTCGCTCCCACCTTGAAAGACGGCGACGATGTTGCCGTCAGAAACGATGCTGGCGACAATTTCAACTAGATCAGTGGGACGACTGACATGTAAGTCACCATGTTGTGCCGCAACTTCGCTTACCTGAGACGTATCTTGGTGAGGCCCAAGGTTATCGGATGTCCATCTCCACCGACTCAATTGCTTCCGTTCCTGGGTCAACCCAAATATCGCACAGCCGACCGCAGTCCCCCCGTCATGGGGGGCGGGTGGGATGTAAATTTGATCGAATTGACTGTCCCTGAGCAGAACACCATTTGCGACGCAGTTCAATGCGCAACCACCTGCGTAGCACAGATTTTTCGCTCCCGTTTCCCGCTGAAGCCAATTTGTCACGGCAAGCAGTGCCTGCTCGAAAACTCGTTGCCCAGCCGCTGCAAGATTAGCTCGATGTTGAAAGCTCACGGCCGCTTCGTCACATGCCTCACTCGTAAGCACTGCAATCCACTCAGGCGGAATGAATACGTCCCCACCCTCAACCCGCAGTCTGGGTAAGCCAGTGGTGTGTGCAGCACCCAACGGGGCGAGTCCCATGACCGTACCTTCATGTCCCTCCCCTGGGAACAATCGCTGGGTAAGCAGGTGATAGAACTGTCCTAAACCTACTGGATTGCGTCTGTTTCCGTCCCAAAGCTGTTTGTGAATGCAACTTAGATTCGACGCACGCCCTATATAAAACGAGGCGACTTCATAATGTTTAGCCGCGCCCTGAGGAACGACGAAATCAGGATCGTCGCATAGCGAGAGGGGACTACCGACGGAATCGATTACCATCGTCGCAGCATCCTCGAATGGTGAGGTCGGAAATGCGCTTAGGGCATGGGACAAGTGATGCGATATCTGGATGATCCTCGGGGCTCCCTGGAACGTGAGATGCTCGCGGAGCTCGTCGTGGTATTTATCGAGGTTCGAATATTCCTTGTCTGATGAGTAGCTCTCTACAATCAGATCAACTGGTTGCCGCAGGTCTGGTAGATGCGAGCGATAGAGTGGAACGTCGCCGAGCTTTCCCCAGTCGTGACGTCGTTTCGTCAGTCGCTCTTTCTGCACGCAGCATTTCATTGAACTCCCGTGCATGATTGCAATGCTTCCATCCTGAGTTCGGTTGATGCCTACAACGACGGGATCCCGCATATGAAGTGTCCTTGGTTAAGGGCGATTTTGGCGTTACAGCGACTTCGCTCTTGCTGAGTGATTCGTTGCGGACGGTGACATGCTTTGGATGAGAGACCTCGGAACTGATGGATGGTCGGACATGTCCATGCCCGCGACCAATGCTGATTGGTGCAGAAAGGTGCGCCCGGAATCAGTGTGGAAAACAGGTGTGTTGTGATAGACCGGATCGCATAGCGCGCGATCCAAGGAAGTGAAGGTCACGCTGATATCCGCACATGCCTTGATGACATCACCTAGGAAATGCGCTGTGGCGATACCTGCATGCACGAGCATGATGTGCTTGATGTTTCGCCCATAAAGGGCTATCGACGTCTTTCTGGCATGCAATATCTTTTGCATGGCACTAGCGACATACAAATGCCTCAACGCAGACAACGCGGAACTGTTGTTTGCGTCGGCGCACTCGGCAACCGGTACGTTCCACAAGAAATCGAGAAAGTCCACCGTAACGGGAGCGATGATGTGTTCCGTTTGGCGAAGATAGGCCTGCACTGCGTCGAATTTTCCCTCACTTTCCCCTTCGAGAAGAAACGGGAATCTGAAGTAGCGCTTGCTTCCTGTGGCTTCGAAACGCTTTAGATAGCGGGAGTTTCTCGCGATATCGTCAATGAACTCCTTCGTGCTCACCTCACGAATATCGGAATGTCTGAACGTGTGATTTCCGAGGAGATTTCCCGCTTGTACCCATGCATGAAGAATCTGGTTTTGCTCTGGCGTTTTGGCAGCGGGTTTGCAGTTTGCAAATCCGACGACGGGTGGCAGTGAGTTAAGTGAGAAAGCTTCGAGGACGCGGTGGCAAATCAATGTTCGGCCCCACGCCTGAGTGGTCGGGCCGTGGGAGGGAATATCGTCGACAGTAAGCGCAATCTCGAAGGTGGTATCTCGCATGCGTGGCTAGTGAGTTCCGAACTGTTGGGGCTGTTCGAAAGGCTAACAAGTCGCCATGCACCCTGTATATGCGCAAAATCCGAAAAACACGCTACTCCAAGGGGGCATTGCAGCGCGGTTGTCGCCAGCGCTTTCGGCGGGAGCCATCTCAAATCACGCCCCGTGCGGTGCCTTCCCCGCCGCCGCCCGTACCCTCACCGCCATCACCAACCCACCAACCAACATCACCGCTGCCACTGCAAACGTCACGCGCATGCCGCCGCTGATGGATTGTGCGGAAGCCATTTCCAGCGCCCCGTTTCCACTCGCGGCACTGAACACCGCGCCCATTACCGAGACGCCGGTAATCAGTCCGAGGTTGCGTGACAGGCTCAGCATGCCGGCGACGACACCCCGCTGCGCCGGATCGATCTGGCGCATCACCGCCGTATTGTTGGCCCCCTGAAACGTGGCGTAATGGATCGTCATCAGCACCAGCGGTGCCAGATAGCCCAGCACCCCGAAACGCAACGGCATACACGCCAGCAACCCCGCACCCAACGACATGCCGCTCAGGCCCACGATTGTCATGCGTTGCGCACCGAAACGGTCCACCAGACGTCCCGCCGGTACCCCCGAAAATGCCGACGACAACGGTCCCACCGACATCGTCAGCCCCACCAGCGTTGCCGCCAGCCCCAACCCGTGAGACAGATAAAACGGTCCGACCACGAAGGTCGTCATCATCACGCACGCGACCACCGCACTCATGATCAGGCTGGCAATGAGTCGCGGTTGTCGCAGCAGTGCCAATTGCACCAGCGGCGCCCGTGCCCTGCCCTGCACCACCACAAACAAGATCGCACCCGCCAGCGCCGCCAGCAGCAGACCCACATTAAGCCCGCCAAAATGGCCACGTCCCAGCGTCATCGCCAAGGCATAAGCCGTCAACGTCAACGCCAGCACCAGCGTGCCTGCGTGGTCAAACCCCGGGCGCGGCGTTGTGCGGCGTGCATCCTCAGCCAGATAGCGATAGGCCAGCCACCAAGCCAGCAACCCCAACGGCACCTGAATCAGGAAGATCGCCCGCCAGCCAATAGCACCAATCACGATGCCGCTCAACGATGGCCCCAGCGACGTGCCGGCGGCAGACATCGTGCCCAACAGTCCCATGGCACTTCCAGTGCGCTCTTTGGGGACGGTGGCACCCACCATTGCCATGGTCAGCGCCATCATGACCGCGCCGCCCACGCCTTGCAGCGCGCGTGCCGCAATCAGCAACGGCAGATTTGGCGCCAAGCCGCATCCGATCGACGCTACGGTGAACAAGCCGATGCCGCCCAACAGCAAGCGGCGCCGACCGACCATATCCCCCAGACGCCCGGCGCTGACGATCAGCGACGTGATCGCCAGCAGATAGGCCAGCACCACCCACTGCACGGCCTGAAAGCTCGCGCCGAAGACCTGAGCCAGCGTCGGCAGGCTCACATTGGCAATGCTGGTATCCAGCGACGACATCAGCATCGAAAGGCATAACGCCGCCAGCGCCATGCGCGTGCTGGCGGTGACGGGCGTAGCGGGAGCGCTTGGCGTATTGGGCGTGGTGGGCGTATTGGGTGTAACGGCCGAAGCCGTCGAAGGTGGGACGATGACTGTCTTGGGTTGCATAGCCGGTGCCTGTTCATATTGACGATGCAACAAAGCATATCGGCGCTTAATATGTGGCGGAAGACGCAGCATTTGCACTTTATAAATGCATCAGACGCCATCTCTCATTCCTATGACGAGCCCCCTCGTGCGGCCCCCATCATGCAAAAGCCTGACTTCAATCTCCTGCATACCCTCGACGTCTTGCTGGCCGAAGGCAACGTGGCGCGTGCCGCACGGCGGTTACAACTCAGTCCGTCCGCGATGAGCCGGGCGCTGGCCCGCCTGCGCGAGACCACTGGCGACCCTTTGCTGGTGCGCGCCGGGCGTGGTCTGGTGCCCACCCCGCGTGCGCTGGCCTTGCGCGATCAGGTCAGCCAGCTCGTTCAGGACGCAACCACGGTGCTGCGACCGGCCCGACAGGTGGACCTCGCAACACTGGAACGCAGCTTCACCCTGCGCTGCAATGAGGGCTTCGTCGAGACCTTCGGGCCGCAATTGATCGCCCGCGCGGCGGAGACGGCACCCGGCGTACGACTGCGCTTCGTGCAAAAGCCCGACAAGCAAAGCAACGCGCTGCGTGACGGCATCGTGGATCTCGAGACGGGCGTGATCGGCAAGGACACAGGGCCGGAAGTGCGCACACAGGCGTTGTTTCGTGACCGCTTCGTTGGTGTGGTGCGCCTCGGCCATCCTCTGACCCGGGGCAAGCTCACGCCGGAACGCTACGCCGCCGGTGACCATGTCTTGGTGTCGCGACGCGGGCTCGATCGCGGTCCAGTCGACGACGTACTGGACGCCATGCAACTGCACCGGCGCGTGGCTGCCATCGTTGGTGGCTTTTCTACCGCGCTGGCGATCGCGCGCGCATCCGATCTGATCGCGGGCGTGCCCGAGCGGCACACTCGCAGCCTTCGTGCCGATATGCACACCTTCACATTGCCGGTCGCGACACCGGTGTTGACGGTCTCGATGCTGTGGCACCCACGCATGGACGCAGACCCGGCACACATCTGGCTGCGGGCGCTGGTGCGCGAGGTGTGCGCAACACCGTGATGTCACTCCATAAAAGAAGGACGTAAACGACAAAGGGTTACGAGAAAACTCGTAACCCTTGTTTCAATCACCACTACTGGCGCCCTGCGCAGGCGCCGCGTCAAAACTTACAGCGCCATGTCAGGCACTTTCTTGATCACGCCCGGATTCGCGACCGGTGCAGTGTTCGGAACGAACCCATCCAGACTCGGCGACGCGATGGCGAGTTGCAGCGTTTCGGCCGTGCTTGCCCATTCCTTCGCCAGCAACTCCGGATTTTCGTTGAGCTTCTTGCCATAGCTCGGCACGATCTCACGAATCTTTTGCTGCCACGCGGGCGTTTTCATCTGCTCGGGGAACACGCGTTCCAGCAGCGACAGCATGATCGCCGGCGAGGTCGAGCCACCCGGCGACGCGCCCAACAGCGCCGATACCGAGCGATCTCCCGACACCACGACTTCCGTGCCAAGCTTCAGAATGCCGCCCTTCACCGGATCGTTCTTGATGATCTGCACGCGCTGACCGGCTTCCCACAGACGCCAGTCTGCGTCCTTGGCCTCAGGCATGTAGTGACGCAGCGCATCCATCTTTTGCGATTGCGACAACGCCAACTGCTGCGCCAGATACTTCACCAGCGCAAATTCGTGAGCGCCGACCTGCAACTGCGGAATCACGTTGGAAGGCGTCGTTGCCTTGGCCAGATCGAAGTACGAGCCGTTCTTGAGGAACTTGCTCGACCACGTCGCAAACGGTCCGAACAGGATGACCTTCTTGCCGTCGAGCACGCGGGTATCCAGATGGGGCACCGACATGGGGGGCGAACCGGTATCCGCGAGACCGTAGACCTTTGCCAGATGGCGCGAGGCAATCTCGGGCTTGTCCGTCACCAGGAACTCGCCACCAACCGGGAAACCGCCGTATTGCTTGCCTTCCGGAATGCCCGACAGTTGCAGCAGCGGCAAAGCAGCGCCGCCCGCACCGATAAACAGGTATTTCGCATCGACCGTCTGGATCTTCGAGCTGTCGTTGACGTCGAAGGCGGACACACGCCACGAACCGTCTTCGTTACGCGTGATCGAGCGCACTTCATACCCGGTCGTCACCTTGACCGAGTTACCGCTGAGATGCTTGTAGAACTGGCGCGTGATCTCGCCCAGATTCACGTCGGTCCCGAGCGGCGAGCGCGTGGCGGTCACCACTTCGTCCGGCTTGCGGCCTTCCATCATGATCGGAATCCACTCGGCGATCTTCGCCGGGTCGGTCGTCATCTCCATCCCGGCAAACAGCGGCGATGCCTTCAATGCCTCAACGCGCTTGCGGATGAATTCACGATTCTCCTGTCCGAAGACAAGATTCATGTGCGGCGTCGAGTTGATGAACTCACGCGGATTGCCAAGCACGCCCTTGCGCACTTGATGCGACCAGAACTGGCGCGAAATCTGGAAATTCTCGTTGATGCCGATGGCCTGGGTGATATGAACATTGCCCTTGTCGTCCATCGGGGTGTAGTTCAGCTCACACAGCGCCGAGTGACCGGTGCCGGCGTTATTCCAGCCGTTCGAGCTTTCTTCCGCGACCTTGTCCAGACGTTCGAACACCTCGAAGGTCCAGTTCGGTTCCAATTCGGACAGATAAACACCCAGCGTTGCGCTCATGATGCCGCCGCCGATGAGCAGCACGTCAACCTTGCGATCTGCCTTGGCGGCACGATACTGACTACCAAACAGGTACGAGTATCCACCCCAGACGGCCGCGGCCCCTACGGCGGCGGCAATGAACTTGCGTCGGGAGAATGGCTTGCGGCCGCCACCAGGCGTCGTCTTGTTGTCCGTTTTATCCATGAGAATCAATCACCTTCAAAAAAACCGTGTGGAGTCGCCGGATCGAACAGTCCCGGGGACAAGCGGTCTCCTCTCACATGCGTTCTTCTCTCATGGGCGCCTGCCTTTACCACACTGGCAGACGTCTTAGGGTCGGCGGCTCAGATGCGATGCCGGTTGCCGAGTGACGCGAGGCCCGGATTGTAACGCAGTCCCACGGTCGAGCGCTTGGAAGCCGCAGGGTGAGAATGGGCATATCGACACGTTTATTGGGAGGTCACAAAGTCAGACTACGCATATCGCGGCGGAATCGAGGCGGAATCGAGGCGGATTCGTGCCGTATTGCGATCAGCGCAAGGCATCCGCCACGAGCTTGCGAAACCAGCGGTGCGCCGCGTCGTTGTGAAACCGGGGATGCCAGAACTGCCGCACGGTGAGGTCCGGCAGGGCAATCGGCAATTCGAACGCATCGACGTGGGCCATCTTGCCGAACAGGTCGGCCAACTCGTTCGGAATCACGGCGATGAAGTCCGAATTCGCGACCAGACTGGGTACCGCCAGCAGGTAAGGCACTTCGACCCCCACGTTCAACCGGGTGCCGCGCTTGTGCAGTTCCTTGGCGAGGAGTTCGTTGGTCATTGCCAGCGTGGCCGCCACCACGTGCCGCGTATTCATGAACGTCTCGGCGTCCATGGCCGCTCCCTTCCCCGCTTTGCCCCGCTTGCTTTCTCCGGCGCGACGGATGCCCACCAGCGACCGCGTGAACAGGCGTTGTTGATGCAGATGCTCGCCCATCCGGTCGAGATAGCCGATCGCCAGATCCAGTTCGCCGTCCTGCAAGGCCGCACCGAGTTCGGCGGCGGGCACCTGAATCGGGCGCAGCGTCGCCATCGGGGCATGTTCGGCCAGTGCCGCGAGCAGCCTCGGCAGCAGGACAATCATGCCCATGTCGCTCAGACAGACCGAGAACGTGCGGCGCGTGTCCGTCGGCTCGAACGCGCGGGCGCCCAACACGTCCTGCCGGATCAACGCCAATGCGCGGGAGACGCCATCCGCCACGCGCTCGCCGGTCGGCGTCGGTGCCATGACGGCGCCCGCCCGCACGAACAGATCGTCGCCGAATCGCGTGCGCAGCCGTCCTAACGCGTGGCTCACCGCCGGTTGTGTCAGCCCGAGGCGCTGCGCCGCACGTGACACGCTGCGCTCCGCCATCAACGCCTCGACGACATAGAGAAAGTTCAGATCGGGGTATTCCACTCGTGTCTCCTGATGGCGTCTGTGCGCCGCGATGCCGCCACTATGCCATCGCCGCAATATGCATTGAATTCATAATCTCTATGATTTCCATTTTATAGATTTATACATCGTGGCCGCGTACCTTTGCATCAACACGTCGCGACAGACGTGACAAAGATGAGCATCAGGAGACGATGGCGATGGATTGCGATGTATTGATCGTGGGCGCTGGCCCCGTGGGTTTGTTTTTGGCGGCGTCTCTCGGGCAACAAGGCCTGCGTGTGGAAGTCTTCGACACGAAACCCGGTACCAGCCAGCACCCTGCCGCGAATGCCAACAGCGCGCGCACGATGGAGCACTTCCGGCGCATCGGCGTCTCGGCCCATATTCGCCAGTTGGGGCTCCCCCCGGAGCAGTCCCCCGACGTGGCTTACTTCACGGCCATTTCCGGACACGAACTGGCACGGCTTTCGCAACCGGCGTCGCGCGATGCCGTGGCCTATGCCAAGGCGCACAGCTTCACGTGGCCCACGCCGGAGCCGCCGCATCGTTGCTCGCAGCTCTATATAGAACCGGTGCTGCTCGACGCTGCCCGTCGCCAATCGACGTGTAACGTCCACTTCGACGCCACAGTCACCGACCTTGCGCAAGATGCCGAGGGCGTAACCGCGGTCGTCACGCTGGCTCACACGGCGGATCGCCCGGCACAGGTGCGTCGCGTACGCGCCCGCTACGTCGTCGGTTGCGACGGCCCGCGCAGTTTCGTGCGGCGCTCGCTGGGGCTTCGCTACGGCGGCGTGGCCAGTGAGAAGCGATCGTTCATGGGCGGTCAGATGGAGGCCGTGTATTTCTACGCGCCAACGCTCGTCGAAGCGAGCGGCAAGGCACCGGCGTGGCAATACTGGACCTTCGGCCCCACGCAGCGTGCCTTGATCGTGGCCGTAGACGGCCGGGGGCACTTCATCATGAACGTGCAACTCCACGACGATGAAACGCCGTCGGCGGATGTCGTGCGCTCACGCATCGCGCAGGCGCTCGGTGCCGATATTGCGTTCGAAGTGAAGAGTTCGTCCGCGTGGACGGCCGGACACGCCCTCGTGGCGGAGCGCCTGGTCGTCGGCCGCGTGTTTCTCTGCGGTGACGCGGCGCACTTGTTCACGCCGACCGGCGGGCTGGGCTACAACACCGGCATCGACGACGCGGCCAATCTGGCGTGGAAGCTCGTCGCACTGGTGCGCGGAAGTGGCGGTGAAGCACTCGCTCAGAGCTACGACGCCGAACGACGCCCGGCCGGCGAGCGCAACACCGCATTCGCACGCAATTTCGCCGACAGCATCGGCTACGTCGCCCTGCCCCGCGAAGCCTACGAACAAGGCCCGGCAGGCGACGCGGCAAGGCGCGCGGTCGGCGAATACCTCGCGTTTCACGCGCGCCACGAGTTTGTGATTCCCGGTGTCCATCTGGGCACACGATACGAAACATCGCCGCTCCTGACGGCAGAACCCGGCAGCCCGCCCGCCGACAACGCCAATCTCTACGTGCCATGCGCGCGCGCCGGGCATCGCGCCCCACACGCGTGGCTCGCCGACGGCAGTTCTCTGTATGACGCGATGGGACAGCAGTTCACGCTGCTTTGCGCGGATGGTCAGACACCGGATGCCAGCGCGGTAGAAGCCGCCCGAGACGTGCTCGGCGAGATTGCCGTTGTCGTACCGACGTCCGCCGACGCCGCGATGCTCAAGCGACTTTACGAACGCAACTACGTGTTGATCCGCCCCGACCTTCACGTCGCGTGGCGCGGCGATGCCCTCGACGACGCCTTCGTGAACGCCGCTCGCCGCAGTCTGGCACTGGACCCACGCGATGCGGTTGGCGCCACCGCACAAGCCGCTCCGGATTCGATTTTGCAGTCCTGACCGACCAACGATAGGAACCCCGCCTCACTTCCATTAATCGCTTTTCAGTTGCGACATGCCAGCCACGCGCTTGAACAACAGACGCTGGCAGTCGCAGACCGGTGGCGTCATTGCCGGCTACCTTCAGGAGACAACGATGTACGTAGATTCGACGTCGCAAGCGTCCACGCGTGCCGACTCGGCGGTGCGCGGCCAGACGCGCGAGCGCATGACGGCACTGCAACGGCTTACACTTTTCCTCTGCTTTCTGATCGTCGCGGCCGATGGTTTCGACGTGGCCAGCGTCGGCTATGTCGCGCCGCTGCTCAAACATCAATGGTCGCTGAGCCCCGCAGAGCTTGGGCCGGTCTTCGGGGCGGGCCTGTTCGGCCTGACCATTGGCAGCTTTCTCTTCGGCCCGCTTGCCGACCGCATCGGCCGCAAGCGCGTCATCCTGATCTCGATGTTTCTGTTCGGTATCGGCAGCCTCGCGTGCGCGTGGTCGCCCTCCGTCGGCTGGCTCGTCTTTCTTCGGTTCCTGACCGGCGCGGGACTGGGCGGCGCCATGCCCAACGCCATCACGCTGTCGTCGGAATACAGCCCAGCGCATAACCGTGCATGGCTCGTCACGCTGATGTTCTGCGGCTTTACGCTCGGACTCGCCTGCGGCGGCTATGTCGCGGCGTGGCTGATTCCGCACTTCGGCTGGCAAGGCGTTTTCATCTTCGGCGGGCTGGCACCGCTCGTTCTGGTGCCGGTCGTCGCGTGGCAATTGCCCGAGTCGCTGCGCTTCATGGCGGGCAAACCGGCTTTCGCGAAGCAGATGCGACGCACGCTGGCCCGTCTGGGCGAACGTGGCGCAGCGTCCTTTGCGGCGGAAGCCATGGCGGAACGCCAGCAGGCCGAAGGGGCGAATGGCGCGCATGGCACGAACGCCGTCGCAGAGCGCCCGGTGGCAACGCTCTTCAATGCCCACTACCGCACCGGCACGCTGCTGCTGTGGCTGGCGTTCTTTTGCACGCTGTGGGTCTACTACCAGATCAGCAGTTGGCTGCCGACGGTACTTACTGAAAGCGGAATCGGCGTGGCACATGCGGCGCAAGTGGGCGCAATGCTGCCGATCGGCGGCACGCTCGGGTCGTTGCTCAATGCGCGGCTGATGGACCGGTTCAATCCGTTTGTCGTGCTCGCGTTCTCTTATGTCGTCGCCGCCGTTTCCATTGCGCTCATCGGCACGTCGCTGCACTCGACCACGCTGGTTTTCGTCACCGTGTTCTTCGCCGGATTCGGTTTGTCGGGGGCGCAGACCGGCGCCAACGTGCTCGTCGCGGGCTTCTACACCACCGGGGCGCGTGCCACGGGCGTGAGCTGGGCGCTTGGCGTCGGGCGTGTCGGTTCGATCATCGGGTCGATGACCGGTGGTTTGCTGCTCGCCGCCCTGTCGTCCGTGCAGGTGTCGTTCGTCGTGTTCGCGGTGCCGGCCGTGATCGCCGGCATTGCCATGATCGCCAACGGTCTGCGCTACCGCCGTCAGATGGCGTCCGCGTAACGGCGGTCACCGCTGCTCCTCACATTCAATCTTTCTTCCTCTGGAGTCACCATGCGTTTTGTCAGCTTTGAACTCGACGGCAAGTCCTGCCTCGGTGTGCGCGATGCCGAGAGCATCCGCGTGCTCGGCGAATATGCCCTCGAAGACCTGCTTGCCGATGGCGTCGATCTCGTCGCGTTTGCCAAGGCCAATCCGTCCTCGCGTCACGTCAGCGCCGACGCCGTGCGTTTGCTGGCGCCGTTGCGCCGCCCGCCGAAGATCCTTTGCGTCGGCTTGAACTACCGCGACCACTCGGCTGAGAGCCAATACGCCCAGCCGGACTATCCGACGCTCTTTACTCGTGTGAATACGAGCCTCGTCGCGCACGACGCGCCGATCGTCCGGCCGGATGTGCCCGACAGCGAAGGCGTCGACTATGAAGGCGAGTTGGCCGTGGTGATCGGTCGCGGCGGCCGCCATATCCGTCACGAAGACGCGCTGGATCACGTCGCGGGCTACTCGGTGTTCAACGACGGGTCCATTCGCGAATACCAGTTCAAGACGCCCCAATGGACCATGGGCAAGAACTTCGACGCCACCGGCGCGTTCGGCCCCGATCTGGTGACGGCCGACGAATTGCCGGCAGGCGCACGTGGCTTGCTGTTGCAGACGCGTCTGAACGGCGAAGTCGTGCAGTCGGCCAGCACCGACGACATGGTGTTCGACGTTGCCACGTTGATCGAGGTCATCAGTCAGGCCATCACGCTGGAGCCGGGCGACGTGATCGTGGCCGGTACGCCGTCGGGCATTGGCTGGGCACGCACGCCGAAGCTGCTGATGCGCGAAGGCGACGTATGCGAAGTCGAAATCGAACGCGTGGGCCTGTTGCGCAACGCGATTGCCGACGAAGTGACGCTGCGCAAGTCGCGCGCCTGATGCTTACCTGCTGCCGGCATCGCGCGAACCGCGTGCGATGCCGGCAGGTCTTTGCCCGGAGGACGTCATGACAGCATCGCCATTGCCCGGCGCGCCGTGCGCCGTGCATTCGATCGATCACTTTGCACTCAACGTGCCGTCGCTGGCACAAGCGCAGCATTTCTTCACAGCATTCGGTCTGGAAGTGAGCGAAGCCGCGGCGCCCGGTCAAGCACTCGACCTCCGCGCGGCGGACGGCCATCGCTGGGCGCGCGTGCTGCCGGCGGACGGCAAGTCGCTTGCCTATCTGCAATTCAACTGCTTTGCGCAGGATTTCGACGCGCTGCGTGCACAGGTAGTGCGAGCGGGGGCAACGCCTGCGGACAGACCGGCGTCGCTCGCGGAGGCCAGCGGTCGCGCGTCCGAAGCGGGCTTCTGGTTCCACGACCCCGACGGCAACCTGATCGGCGTGCGCGCCGGCGTGAAGACATCGCCCGACGCGAAACCGTCGTTCACGCTGAATTCCACGGCCAACGGTGCGCGAGGCACGCACTGCCGGCACGACGTGGTGCAGGTGCGGCCACGCCGCCTGTCGCATGTGCTGCTCTTTACGCCTGACGTTCTGGGCTCGCTGGCGTTCTACAGCAACGCACTCGGGCTACGGTTGTCGGACCGCTCGCAGGATCTCATCGCCTTCACACATGCGCCGCACGGCTGCGACCACCATCTGGTGGCCTTCGCGAAGAGCCATGCGCGCGGCTGGCACCACTGCTCATGGGACGTTGCGAGCCTGGACGAAGTCGGCAATGGCGCTGCGCAGATGGCGGCGGCGGGCTACCGCCACGGCTGGGGCACAGGACGGCATGTGCTCGGCTCGAACTACTTCCACTACGTGCAGGACCCGTGGGGATCGTTCAGCGAGTACTCGGCCGACATCGACTACGTCGCGAAGGACCAGACATGGCCCGCCGGTGACTTCGACCCCGAAGACTCGCTGTACCTGTGGGGCCCTGAGGTGCCCGCCGATTTCATTCGCAATACGGATACCCCTGCCGACACACCTATAGATACCCCTCGCGCCTGAGCGCGTCGGCACAACAGACCAGACACACTGGCATCGACTGAGGAGACAGCAATGAAAGCAGCAACGGTGCGCCTGATGGGCGTAACGGCGACGGCGCTCGCCTGTTTGAACGCGAGTCCGGCATTCGCACAGAGCAACATCCAGCTATATGGCGTGCTCGACACGGGCATCGAATTCGTCACGCACGCCGGACCGACGGGCGATAGCCTCTGGCGCGTACCCGGCATCACAGGGACGATGCCCTCACGCTGGGGCATTCGCGGCAACGAGGATCTCGGCGGCGGCCTGCATGCATTGTTCACGCTTGAGAACGGGTTCAATGTGCGCGCTGGCGATGTGAATCAGGGCGGACGGCTGTTCGGCCGCCAGTCGTGGGTCGGGTTGCAGAACGACTGGGGAACGCTGAGCTTCGGGCGCCAGTATTCGATGACGTTCTGGGCGCTGTCCGACGCGGATATTCTCGGGCCGGACATCTACGGCGGACTGGGGTCGTTCGACGCGTATATCCCGAATGCCCGCAGCGATAACACCATTGCCTACAAACAGACGTGGCAGGGCCTGACGTTCGGCGCGACATGGTCGTTCGGGCGCGACAACGGTGGCACGGGCAACTCGCCGGGGCAAGGCACCTGCGCGGGGAACGGCACGGGGGCGAACGGTTCACCGGCTTGCCGCCAATGGTCGGCCATGCTGCGCTACGACACGGCGTCGTTCGGCGTTGCCACTGCCTACGATCAACAGCGCGGCGGGCCGGGCGCAGCGGCAAACTTCTTCGACGGCGTGGCCCCCGTCGCTATCGCAGGCAGTGGCGCGACCGACACGCGCATTCAGGTCAACGGCTATGTCAAAGGCGGCAGCTGGAAAGTCGGCGGCGGGTGGCTCGGGCGGCGCGTGACTACCGACGCAGCCGGGCTGCCCGGCGTCAACTCGGACATGTTCTATCTGACGGCGTCGTACACATTGGCACCGCAGTATGTGATAGACGGCGGCGTGTATCGCATCGTGAATGCGCAACACGATACCCGCGGGACCATTGCCGCATTGCGTGGCACGTGGCTGCTCTCCCGCCGCTCGGCGGTGTACCTGCAAACCGGCTATCTGTTCAACAGTGCGCGTGCGGCGTACACCCTCAGCCAAGGTGGCGCGGGGGCTTCGCCGAACGCGGGGGTGAACCAGTTAGGGGTGATGGCCGGGGTGCGTCATACGTTCTGACGTCGTTGGTTAAATCGGACGGGCGCGCACTCTGGGTATCACAGCGCGCCCTTTCCGCCGTCTTCGAGCAACTTCAGGAGCGGCGGCGACTTGAACATCGTCTCCGGTTGCACCCGTTCCCAGAGGCTCCCGAGTCCTTGCTGCCGGCCGCGCTCGTCCTCATGCCGCAGCCACTGTTCAACCGTGCGGATGCGGTTCGGATGGATGTCGTCGAGCAATGCGTAGTCGCGCTGGATGACGTTGTGTTTCCAGACATTCCAGAAGCCAGTGAAGTTGTCCCGGAAGCTCATCGTGCTGTTGTCGTTCGGATCGGCGTTGTAGCCGGCGGGACGGAGTGCGGCGGTCTTGAGCGGGCCGTTCCAGTAGGTGTCCAGATCCGTGTCGATGTAACGCGCAGGATGCCCCGTCACTCGCTCGAACGCCTCGGCGAGTTGGTGGTACCCAACCGGCTCGATCGCGACTTCAAGGTTCATCCCGTTCGCACGCTCGGCATTGTCGAACAGCCAACGCGCGTAGTAGCCGCAATCGGCCAAGGCAACGTGTGGCACGGCGCCGTTGCCGAGTGGCACGCGCCACGTCAGCACACCGTCTTCCACGAACGGCATCATCGGCGTCATGGCTGAAATGGCCATCTCCATATACGGCCCGGTCGTGAACACTGCCGCGCCCATACGCTCACGGTTGGTCTGGTTCTGGAACAGGATCCACTCGCCGATACGCCCTTTGCCGTCATAGTGGCCGACGCGGAAGCGCGAGTCGTAGCCCGCCTTCTTCAATGCGTAGTCGAGGTTGCCGTACACGAAGAACCTGACGCCCTCCTCCAGTGCGATTTCGTAGGCCCGGATGGCCCAATACATCTCTGTCTTTTCGCCAGTGTTGAAGCCGTCGAGATTGACGTAGGCCCCATCGCAGCCCCGGAAGCCTTCCCGCAGCACGGCTTCGTCGGCAAACGTGCCTTTCAGGATCGATACGTTGCCGAGCGCGAGCAATGCCTTGGCCCGCCGGGACTCGGGGTCGCGGCTTAGCGCGCGCACGGCGTACTTGCCGTCGGCTACGAGCGCGTTGATGACGGGCAAACCCTGCGCGCCAGTGCCGCCGACGACGAAGATCCGGGAGATGGAATGGGAGGACATGCGTGTTTCCTTACGTAGCTGGACGGGACACCCCCGGACCAAAAGACGCGTCCTCGGGTGAATTTGTTACTCTTATAATAAGAGTGACTAATTCGCACGGCAAGCACTTTCGATGACGCGAAGCGAACGTGACTCTTATAATGAGATCCGCTGACTGACGACGGTCGGCCTACTCAGGGAAAACTGCGCATGCGCTCAAAAGGTTTCGACGGCA
This sequence comes from Pandoraea sp. PE-S2T-3, assembly GCF_002179965.1. Classification (GTDB taxonomy): domain Bacteria; phylum Pseudomonadota; class Gammaproteobacteria; order Burkholderiales; family Burkholderiaceae; genus Pandoraea. The sequence goes on along the minus strand of NZ_NGUQ01000037.1, from coordinate 818,286 downwards.
TGGTGTGTTCGATCGCTGGTGTCATGGCGGCGCTCGGCGATCGATGGGGCGTGCTGATTCTGCGCGATCTCGTCGTGGGGCTCAGGCGATATGACGAGCTACGCCAGTCGTCCGGCATCACCAATGCGACGCTCAGCGACCGTCTCAAGCATCTGGAGACTAACGGCCTCGTCGAGCGCAGGCGCTATCAGCTGAACCCCGAGCGATTCGAATATCTGCTGACGCCCAGCGGCAAAGCGGTTGCTGCGTTACTGCCGGTGCTCGCTCAGATCGGCGACAAGTTGGAGATGTCTGGTGCCTCGGCCCCGCCGATGACGTTCGTGAACCGAAACACCGGGGCCGAGGTCCGGTGGACGTTTATCGATCAGGCGACGGGCGAGCCGGTGAGCGCCGATGATCTGGCCGTCAAGGAAGGACCGGGCGCGGACGATCTGGTGCGCTGGCGGTTGTCCCAAGGCGAACAACACCGCCATCAAACCTGATCGGCGCGGCGGCCGACGTGAGTCAGCGCGTTCGCCACGGCACGAGACGCCTCTCGAGTGCGCGCATGCCGAGATCGAAGCACCACGCGATGCCGCCGATCAGCACAATCCCCATGACCACGACGTCGGTGCGAAGGAAGCTCGATGCATTGAGCACCATTTGACCGAGGCCTGCCGTTGCGGCCACCATTTCAGCCGCGACGAGCGTCGTCCAGCCGAAGCCGATCGATATGCGTAACCCCGTGAGGATTTCCGGCAATGCCGCCGGCAGGATCACGTGGCGAACCACCTGCGCGAAGCTCCCGCCCAGCGAATATGCGGCGTGGATCTGCTCGGTCGTGGCACTTCGGGCGCCGGCCCGCGCCGCCATCGCAATCGGCGCAAAGCATGCCAGATAGATGACGACGATCTTGGCGGTCTCGTCGATCCCGAACCAGATGACCACGAGTGGCAGGTAGGCCAAGGGCGGCAACGGCCGGTAGAACTCAAGCACCGGGTCGAGCAGGCCACGGGCGACGCGGCTCACCCCCATCAGAATGCCCACGGGGACGGCGGTGACGGTCGCCAGCAAAAATGCCCCGAACACACGCAAGGCACTCCAGGCGAAATGCTCGGATAAGGGCAGTCCGCCTTGAATCCGCCCATGAACGGCGTCGAGGAACGCGCGCCACACCGCTTCGGGCGCCGGCAGGAAAAGCGGCGGAATCCATCGAAAATGCGTCGATAACCACCACAGCGCACCGATCGTCACGATCGCGGCGACGCTCAGACCGGCCGTCGGCCCTTCGCCGGGCATACGCCAGATGCGCGCCCGCTGGGTGTTGGAGTGCAATGCCGGTTGCGCGGGATGCGTCACATGCGTGTTCGGCACGTTCGCCACGTTTGACACAGTAGTTTCGGATGCCATGGAGATCAGACTGTCGAAGCGGTCGAAGCGTCGGGGACCGACTCGCGCAGGCGGTGCACCAGTCGTTCGCGCCACGCAATGAAGTCGGCGGATGACTTGACGGCGCGGGCATCGCGGGTCGCCAGATACTGCCGCGAGAACGGCAGGTCGTGACTCTCGGCGATACGCCCCGGGCTGGGCGTCATGACGATGATGCGTGTGGCGAGAAACAGGGCCTCTTCGACGCTGTGCGTGATGAAGAAGATTGTCTTGTGCGTGCGCGCCCAGATGTCGAGTACCAGCTCTTGCATCGTTTCCCGGGTCATGGCGTCCAACGCGCCCATCGGCTCATCCATGAGCAGCACGCGCGGATCGTTGGCCAGTGCGCGCGCGATGCCGACCCGCTGTTGCATGCCGCCGGACAACGTATCCACGCGGGCCTCGGCATGCCGCTCAAGGCCAACCAGCGCCAGCGTGCGGCGTGCCGACGCCCGGCGTTGCGCCTTCGGCACCCCCTGAAAGCGAAGGCCGAGCGCGACGTTATCGACCACGTTCAGCCATGGCAGCAAGGCGTAGCGCTGGAACACCACACCTCGCTCGGCCCCCGGGCCGGAGACCGGTACGCCATCGAGCAGCACCTCACCCTCGTTGGCCTGCACAAACCCCGCGATGCAGTTGAGCAGCGTGGTCTTGCCACAGCCGGACGCGCCGAGTACGACGACAAAATCGCCCGTATCGATGCGCAGGTTGACGTTATCGAGGGCGACATGGGTGGCGGCGCTGCCCTGCCCGCCGCCTGTTGCGCCGCCCGCGCCGCTTACACCGCCCACACCGCTTACACCGTCATACGCGACGCGAAGCCGCCGGATATCCAGCCCGCCGTTTTTCACGCCCGGCTGTGCCTCCGCAGCGTGAGCGGTGCCAAGTGCAAGGCTCATATCACTCGACTCAACGTGCGGCACGCTGCACGAAGCTGGCATCGACGCCGACGGAGTAGTCCGGCAGTTCCGTCTGAATCGTGCCTTGCGCCTTCAGGAACGCTGCCGTCGCGGCAAGCGACTTGGCCGCACCAGACTGCGCGCCACCGCCCAGCCAGACGTTCGAGGCCTGCTGTGCCGGCGTGGGGAACGCATATAACGCGAGGCTCGCCGGAACCTCGTCGGCATTCGCGCCAGACTCCTTGGCAACGGCGGCCACTTGTGCCGACCCCGCCGTCCACGCCGCTTTGTGTTCGCGATAGTTCGCGTCGGTGGCGGCGAGCACCTTGACGAAGCCGTCGACGAAGTCCTTGTTCTCGCGGGCGAACTTGCGATCGACGACGAAGCCGTCGAACGTGGCCTTGCCGGTCGATTTCGCGATGGCCCCCGACGTTGTCAGCACTTTGCCGTTCTTCTTGACCTTGGCGAGCACCGGGTCCCAGATGTAAGTCGCATCGATATCGCCCCGCTCCCACGCGGCGGCGATTTCGGGCGGACGCAGATTGACGATCTTGACCTTGGCCGGGTCGACGCCTGCCGCCTGAAGGGCCACCAGCGTGTGGAAGTGGGACGTGGAGACGAACGGCACACCAATCTTCTTGCCGTTCAACTGTTTGACCGATGTGACGCCCGAGCCGTCACGAGCCACCAGCGCTTCGGCGTCGTTGATGTTGTCGAGAATCCAGAACAGCGACAGATCGACACCCTGCGACAGACCGGCGGCAATCGGGCTGGAGCCGGCTTCGCCGAGCTGCACCGACCCGGAGGCGAGTGCGCGAATGACATCGGCGCCGCTCCCCAGTTTGCGGTAGGTGACCTTGTAACCGGTGGCGCGCTCGACTTCGCCGGTCGCTTGCGCATAGCGCCACGGAACCACCATGTCCTGATACGCAATCACGACTTCCTTGGACTGCGCGATTGCGGGCGCTGCGTAGGTCGTGGAAAAAGCCAAGGCGCCAAAGGCCGTCAGGATGGCGAGCGGGCGAAGCAGTCGATTCATTGAAATCCCCATTCTTCTAGTTGGAAGAGACGACCCACTATAGACAGGGGGGCGAGGCCGCGTGCCAATCGATTGGCACTTGCTTATGCCGTCGCGATGAAATTGCTTTCGCTGAATTTGGCGTAAAACTTGGGCGCAAAAAAAGGGGACCCGAAGGTCCCCCAATATGGGTGAGCCGGTCAATCGAATCTCGTACTCAGAGTCGCTTGGCCTGCCGGATGCTACGTAAAAACGCGCGAGTGCGCTCTTGCTGCGGGTCACCGAAAATCTGCTCGGGCGGCCCTTCCTCACACACCACGCCGTCACACAGGAAACAGACCTTCGACGCCACCTCGCGTGCGAAGCCCATTTCGTGGGTGGCGAGCAGCATGGTCATGCCCTCCTGCGCCAGATCGCGAACAATGTTCAGCACCTCCGACACCAGTTCGGGATCGAGTGCCGACGTGATCTCGTCGAGCAGCAGCACCATCGGGTCCATGGCCAGTGCGCGCACGATCGCCACGCGCTGCTGCTGTCCGCCCGACATGCGGTCGGGATACTCCTTCGCCTTGTGTGCCAGGCCAAAGCGTTCGAGCAACGCCATCGCACGCGCCTCGGCGTCGCGCTGGGGCTGTTTCAACACCCGGATCGGCGCCAGTGTGATGTTCTCGAGCACCGTCATGTGCGGGAACAGGTTATAGCCCTGAAACACGATGCCGATGTCGCGGCGCAGCGAATTGACATCGACACCCGGTCCCGTAATGCGGTCGCCGTGCACCAGGATCTCGCCCGACTCGATCGGCTCCAGCCCGTTGATACAGCGCAGCAGTGTCGACTTGCCGGAACCCGACGGGCCGATGAGGCAGACCACCTGATGCTCCTCTACCGTCAGGGTCAGCCCTTTGATGACCGGCACCTCGCCGTAAGACTTGGCGATGTCGCGAATCTCGATGAATGACATGTCGTTCGCTCCTTCAGGCCCCGCCCGCACGCATGCGGGCCCGGTCGCGTTGCGCCATCCGTTCCACGAAACGCACCTGCGGAATCGAGATGATGATGAACAGCACGGCCACGGTCGTGGCGGCCGACAGGTTGTAGTGATTCGACGCGATGATCATCGACTGATTGAAAGCATCGATCACGCCGACCACGTTGACCAGCGCCGTGTCCTTCTGCAAGGCGATGAAGGCGTTGAGCAACGGCGGAATGATCTGCCGGATGCCCTGCGGCAACACTACGAAACGCAGCGTCTGCGTGTACGACAACCCCAGCGAGCGAGAGGCGGCGACCTGACTCCAGTGCACGCCCTGAATCCCGGCGCGATAGATTTCCGCCACGTAGGCCCCGACCGTCAGAGTCAGCGCAATCACGACATACGTCGTGAGCGACAGATCCTTGAGAATCGGCACGCCCGTGAGCGGCAGGCCGAAGCCGACCAGATAGATCACCAGCACCGCGGGCATGGCACGGAAGATGTCGACATAGGCCGTGGCAATGAAGCGCAGCGGCTTGCCTGCCCTGCCCGGCGCAAACATCGCCAGTGCCACGATCAGCCCCCAGATCAGCACGAAGACTTCGGCGATCAGGAAGATCTTCACGTTGACCCAAAACGCGGTGAGCACGAGCGGGAACGTCTCGATGATCAGCGGCAGGAAAATAAAGGTCTTCGCGACGGCCAGATGGTTTGCCAGCACGAACTGCAACGCCAGCACGATGATGAGTTGTGCCAGCGTGTAGCCGAGCGTGATCCAGCTTTGCACGTCCGCCTCGGCGCGAGCCACGCGCGCCGCCGTAATGTCGCGACGGGTTGCGGCATCGCTGAACGCCCGCCAGCGCTGAAAGGCACGCGCCAGCGGCGCGAGCACGATCAGCGAGGCGAGGCCAAGCAGCACGGCGCCCACGGGCACCCACCAGCCGTCGAGCTGGTTCCCGAGCAGGCCTTCACGCAATGCGGCAATCGTGAAGGCACTGCCCACGATGGCGACGAGCGCACCGACCAATGCGATGAGAAACAGCGTGAACGGTGACGACGGCATGCCGCCGATGTTCAGCCGCCGCTCGCGTCCTATCGCACCAATCAGCGCGCCGGGCGCCTTTTGAGAAGAGGGTTCGCTCATGGACTCGTTGACCTCAGGGCGTCAGTACCGGCACTTTCGTGGGATCGGCACCGAGGCTCGGCACCAGATACTGAGTGGCCAGACGGTCGAACGTGCCGTCCTTCTTCATCTCGGCGATCAGCTTGTTGAATGCGGCGAGATTTGGCGAATCCTTGTTCACGAGACCGCCCCACTGCTCGCTCGTGTCGTAACGGCCCACGACTTCGAAGCGGCCGGCGGACTTCTTCGCGATGGCCAGCACGTTCGGGGTGTCGTACAGCACGGCGTCAACCTGATTGGCGGCGAGTGCGGCGTACATCGCGGCAGCGTCCGGATAGACCTTCGGGTGCTCGGCGACCTTAACCTTGTCGGTCAGATACGGCAGGATCGTGGTGCCCTGCTTCACGCCCAGACGCAGCTTCTTGATGCTGTCCTTGTCGACCTTGGTGCCGGTCTGAACCAGAATGCCCTGATCGGAATTGAAGTACGGATCGGTGAAGTTCACGACCTTCTTGCGATCGTCCGTGATCGTGATTTCGCTGAGCGCGATGTCGAAGCCTTTGGCCTGACCGCCGATCACCTGCGCGAACGAGCGATTAACGACGATCACGCGGTCGAGTCCGGCACGGTAGGCCATGTTCGCGGCCATGCAGTATTCGAAGCCGTCTTTGATGGTCTCCGGCGAGTCGCCGTTCCACCAGCCCGGTGCAGGCAGCACGGGGCGTACCGACAGCGCGCCCGGCGTGACCGTCTCTAGTTTCACCGAACCACGCGTGCCGGTGACTTCGCATTTGCCGAAGTCCGGGGCCGCGACGGCCGTCGTGCAGAGGCCGCCGAGCATGAGCGCGGCGAGCAGCATGCGCGCCGGCGCCGTCTTGCGGGTTGCGCGAATCTTGTCTTGCCGTTCGATCAGTTTCATGGGGGTGTCTCCTAGCGTCTTGGGGTTGAGTCTATCGGTCATGCGGGCAGTGCTGCGGCCGGTTGAGCAATACCGCCATGCGGCTTGCCCGAGGCGACATCGCCCCAGAGTACCGCGTGGTCTTCCGGCAGCGCGCGCGAGTTCGGCATGGACAGCCAGAGACGCATCAGCATACGGTCCTGACCGGTTTGCACATCGTCCTTGAAGGCGGTGCGGCCGTGATACACGATGTGATTGTTCAGCAACTGGATGTCGCCCGGCGCAAAACGCATCTCGAAGCATTGTTCTTCCGCCACGGCCATCAGCATGCGAATGGCTTCGTGTTCGGCTTCGGAGAGCTTACGCACGCCCGGCAGCATCTGGGCGTTCTCGATGTAGGTCAGCGAGAAGTGGCTGGTGAGCTTGCCGTCGCGCACACCGAAGATCGGCAGGTCGTAGGCAACGTGCTCGCCGCCGGCCTCTTCGCCGAAGCGGCTGCGCGGAATCGGCTGGCACAGCAGCGCGTGCAGGTCCGGACGGCGCTTGAGAATTTCGTTGTAGACGGTGGCACTGCTGGCCAGCTTGCTCACGCCGCCCTCGGACGCTTGTCGCACGCACAGCAGGCCGACAACGTCGCAACGATCGGTGTGAAAGCGCAACTGTCCCGGCGAGAGCGTGCGAGCCCCCGACGACAGGAATTGCTTGCCCGAGCTATCGACCGTGGCTCCGTAGAGCTTCGCGCCGACGCCCATGCCTTCGTCCTTGATTTCGCGCATGACTTCGCCGCGGTAGTTCTGGAACATCGGCGTGCCCAGATGCGCACCCAGCGCGTACCACATGCGGCGCAGTTGCTCTGTGCTGTAACGGGTGACGTCGAGGCCGCGAATCTTGACCATGCCGGAACCGTTTTCCAGTTCTTCGCGCACGTCGTCAAAGAACGCCGTGGCGTCAGGCAGCGGGAAGTTGTGACGGTTGATTTCGCGCCAATCGACGTTCTCCGTCGCTTTCAGCGCGGCGTCGATTTGTTCGAGCACGATGGCCGGGAAGGTCTTCACCCAACGATCGTGATTGACCATTTCGGTCCCCTGCCAAACACTGGCGCCTTGCAGACTCTGCGACTCGGCCATGAAATTCTCCTGATAGATACGATGAGTAGTACGCCTTACTTTGTATATACATGTAAGGACATTACACCCATCATTTGAAGTCCGACAATCGGGAGCGACGTCCAATCAGGGAAAGTCCTAGCCTCGTAAAACAACAGGCTCACGAGGCATGTTTGCGCAGTGGCATGGCGACTCGCAACGCCTTGCGCAGTAAGGCAGACGCGGCGAATCGCGGGTCCGAAATCCCTAGCGGGACGACCCGAACTCCCGGGTACGTGGACTCCCGGTCGACTCGACTATACGCGAACAAAATTGCGTCCGTATATCATTTATTCATTTCGTATACGATTTGAATAAATCAATTTCTCACACTGCTGAAAACGGGGGCGGTGTGAAGTGCGGGATGCAGGGAAAGCGCAGGGAATCAGGCGGACGTTTTGCCGCTCAGACGGAAATACGCCATCACTTCGCGTTGCGTTTGTTCCAGATGTTTGCGCAGTAGCCGGACGGCGGTTTTCGTATCGCCGGCGGCGCAGGCCTCATGAATCGCGAAGTGCTCGTCGTAGGAGCGTTGATGGTCGTTGACGGCGGAGAGATGTGTGCGCAGAAAACGGCCCATGCGCTCTTGCGCGGCTTGCGCGGTGGCGACCAGCCGGGGGCGATTGGCGGGCGCATACAGGGCTTGGTGAAACGCGAGATTCAAGTCGCTCCACGATTGCGGGGTATCGGCTTTCTCATAGCGCTTGAGCAACTCTTGGGCGAGGGCGAGATCGCTGGGCGCCATGTTGGGCACGGCGATTTCGAGCGCGCGGCATTCCAGCGCGATGCGCAGGTCGAGCATCTCGACGCAGTCGCTCGCGGTGAGCGGCGTCACGAACGCACCCGCATTGCGCTTGAGCGTCACCCAGCCCTCGGATTGCAGACGCATCAGCGCTTCGCGCACCGGGATCTTGCTCACGCCCATTTGCGCGGCAATATCGTCCTGACGAATCGGCGCCCCTTCCTGCAATTCGCCCGACAGGATCTGTTGGCGAATGGCGTCGTAGGCGCGTTCGGCGGTGGAGATTGAAGCGGTATCGCTGGTGGTCACGGGAGTCCGCGCGGAAGGCCGCGCACCAAGCAGGGGATGAAGGATGCACGGATTATACAATTACTAAAATTCGTATACGTTTCATTGCACAACGTCTAATTTCTTGTCACGAATTTTTCACACAGTTGCCATAGAGTCTCCGGTCACCCTACAGACCTGAGACGATCCATGCGCGCGCCTACCGTTGAGTTCACGCACGCTGGCGGGGCCTGTGCGGCCAATCGTGTTCTGGTGGTGGAGGATGACGCCAAGGTCGCGCACGAGATCGTATCGGCGCTCGGTGAGCATGGCTTCACCGTCGAACTCGCCGGCACGGGGGGCGTGGGTTTGCAGCAAATGCTGCATGGGCAATTCGACTGCGTGGTCCTCGATCGGTTGTTGCCCGAGATCGACGGTATGTCGATCCTCACGACGGCACGCAACGTCGGCATCAAGACGCCTGTATTGATGCTGTCTGCCCTTGGCGCCACGGACGAACGTGTGCGCGGCCTGCGCAACGGTGCCGACGACTACCTCACCAAGCCATTCAGTTTCGACGAACTGACCGCTCGCATCGACGTGCTGCTGCGCCGGCACAGCGATACGGACGTGAGCGCGACCCTGCGCGTCGGCGATCTCTATCTGGATAGCCACAACGGCACCGTGACGCGTGCGGGCGTGCCGGTCGTGCTCAAACCGCGCGAGATGCGCCTGCTCGAGTATCTGATGCGCAACGCCAATCAAGTGGTCACGCGCGCGCTGTTGTTCGAATCGGTGTGGAAGTATCAGCATGACGTGCAGACCAATGTCATCGATGTGCACATCGCCCGGCTGCGCAAGAAGATTTCTCTGGACGGCGCCTGCTCGGCAATGATCGACACCGTGCGCGGGACGGGCTATGTTCTCCATGCCAATGACTGAGCGCAGCTTTCTGCGCAGCCTTTGGGGCGCCGGGCCGATCTTCGCGATCTTCATCGTGTCTGTCGTCACCTTGTTCGCCGTGGTCTACTGGCTCACGATGAGCTACCTGACCGATCTGGTCGACGCCCGCCTCCAGCGCGAAAGCACACAGCTCATCCGGCGCACGCCCACCGATGCCCGCACCAACATTACGGAGCGCAGCCACCGTGAGGCGGCCAACATGCGCCCTTACGGCTTGTTCACCGCGAGCGGGCAACGGCTGGCCGGCAACATCGACGTGATGCCGAAAGGTCAGCCCGACTGGCACGCTTACCGCTACGTCCAGTCGGTCGTCGACAAGGAAGGCGATACGTGGGCGCGCCCCTATCGCGCCATGATGGCGACCATGCCCGATGGCAACCGCGTGATCGTCGGGCAGGCCGTCGACGATATCGACCGATTCGATCACATGCTCGTGCGGGTAGCGCTCGGCGGCCTGCTGGCAACGATCTTGCTCGGCGCCTTGTGCGGCTACGCATTGCATCGGGCCGCCAATCAGCGGGTTCGCCAGTTGCGGGAGTCGTGTCAGGACATCATCTCGAGCCATTTCACGCGCCGCCTGCCGACGCGCGGCCGTCGCGATGACATCGATCTGCTCGTGGGCTTCGTCAACACGATGCTCGACGACATTGAACGCCTCGTCTCGGAGCTGCGCGGCGTGTGTGCGTGGATCGCGCACGATCTGCGCACGCCGATGACCAGCTTGCGCGCCGGACTGGAACGTGCCCGCCGCGGTGCGACGTCGGCCAAGGAATACGACATGGCCGTCGAGCGCGCCCTTGAGCAAACCGACCACGTGCTCGGTCGCTTCTCGGCGCTGCTGAGAATCGCCGAGATCGATGCCCACTCGCGTCGCGAGCAGTTCCGTCACGTCGATCTCGCCCGTATTGCCGAAGACGTTGTCGATCTCTACGAACCGCTGGCCGAAGAGCGCACGGTCACGTTGCTGGTTGAGACACAACGTTGCGCGCCGGTGCTGGGTGACAGCGATCTGATCTTTGGCGCCATCCAGAACCTGCTCGACAACGCGTTGAAATTCACGCCAGCGGGCGGCACGGTGCGCCTGCGTGTGATGGCGACGCCGCAGCATGCCGTGGTGGAAGTGTGCGACACCGGACCGGGGATCGCGAGCGTCGAGCGTGACGCGGTGTTGAGACCGTTCTATCGCGGTGCGGGCGTCAGCGGTATGCCGACGCCCGGTCACGGGCTGGGGCTGAGTGTGGTGGCGGCAACCGCCCGTATTCACAACGCCGTGATGCGGATCGACGACGCTGCGCCCGGTTGCCGCGTCGCCTTGCGATTTGCTGCGGCGCCGGTCGCACCAGAAGTGCCCGAGACGGCGGACGACACTCGGGCCGCCGAAGTCGCGAGCGTCTGATCGACGGATTACCGCAGCGGCGGCAGACTCAGGGCTTGGCGCGTCTCGCGCGTCGCACGCATAAGATCGTCGCGAAACGCCGGGTTGGCCAACATCGCGGCGGCGATCACGGTACCGCTCACCTTCCCTGCCTCGACATCGCTCACGTAATGCACGCCACCCAATGCGCGTCCCTGTGCATAGGCCTGAGCGCGCGCAAAGATCTCTGCTCGCTTTTCCGGCACGATCTCCGCGAGAACTACCGCGCTCAGGTACGCAAACGTGGCGTGCCCGCTCGGGTAGCCCGGTGAGGTGCCCTCCGTCACGATGCCCGGGTGCACCTCGGCGCTGACGTTGTACGGACGCGGGCGCTTCCAGTAATCCTTTGCCGCTTTGAGCGGCCCTGCACCCTCCTTCGCAAGACGCTTGAAGAAGGCTTCGGTGAACGGCAGACGCTCCGCACGGAAGTCCGGGCCGATCACATCCGCAAAGCGGAACACGCTCTTGTGCGTGTCGCCATCGGCCAGCGCCAGTTGCGCGGCCGTGCGCGATTGCTGGAGCGCCAGCACCTGACGCAGATCGTCTGCCGCAGCCGGCGTGCCCGGCGCGGGCGGCGGCGCCACCAGCACGGTCAGGTCGGGAACGGTGCCGCTCAGATAGTCGGCATGGGGCAGTTCAGCCGCTTGCACTGCGTGCAGTGCGCTCAGCAACAGCACGGTTGCTATGAAGGGACGCCCGTAGCGGGTCGAAACAGGAAGCATCGGTCTATTCCTTAATGGATCAGGTTCTCGGGTAAATGCGCGGAAGGAGGCTACGAGACTCCCGTGACCCGCCAATGGCGCCAACCTTTCCGTCCGGACAGGTTGATCGGACGCGCCAGGCGTCACTTGGCAGTCTGTTCATGTTGGCAAGTTTTGCTTCATCTACGCATCACGGGCGGCGCCTAAAGTTCGCCTCGCTGATCACCGGCGAGCAGGCCGGTCCACCCAACCGAGCGCGCTGCGCCGAGGATGCAATACCTCCATGAAGCTCCAGACTTCCAAGACCTTTCGCCTTGCCCCGACGATTGTTCCGACCTTCGTGCTCGCTTGCGCCACGCTGGCGCCGGGGATGACGCATGCTGACCAACCCGCTGCGCTCGCCCCGGCGGCAAACGTGCTGCTGATCAGCATCGACGGCATGCACGAGGAGGATCTCTCCCGCTACGTTGCCGTGCATCCGACCTCTGCCCTTGCCGCGCTTGCGCGTCACGGCGTGATGTATCGCAACGCCCTCACGCCGACGCCCTCGGATTCATTCCCGGGCATGGTCGCGCTGATCAGCGGTGCCAGTCCTGTCAGCTCAGGCGTGTACTACGACGACAGCTTCGACCGGCGACTTGTCCCCGCAGGGGCGAACTGCGGCAACGGGACGGTGCGCGGTGCCGAAGTCGTTTTCGACGATTCCATCGATCTGGATCCGAAGCGCATCGACGGTGGCGGTGCCATCAATGCCGAGCGCCTGCCTCGTGACCCGGCGCGCCACTGCGCCCCGGTCTATCCGCACAACTACATGCGCGTGAACACCGTATTCGAAGTCGTGCGCGCCGCTGGCGGGCGCACCGCTTGGGCCGACAAGCATCTCGCCTATGACTTCGTGCAAGGTCCGAGCGGAAAAGGTGTCGACGATCTCTACACCCCGGAAATTGCCGCCGTCGGTGAAAAGCTCGCCGCCTTCCCCGCTTACGACAACCTGAAGGTCGACGCGCTGCTCAAACAGATCGATGGCCGTGACGCCACTGGCAGTGCTACGCCGGGAGTGCCGCGTCTGTTCGGCATGAACTTTCAACAACTGAGCGTGGCGCAAAAGTCTGGTGACGGCTATCGCGATGCCCATGCCACACCCGGCGCCGCCATCGGCGCTGCGCTCGATCAGATCGACGGATCGCTGCAACGCGTGCTAGACGCCCTCGCCGCACGGCATCTGGAAACGTCGACGCTCGTCGTCATTGCCGCGAAACACGGTCAATCGCCCATCGCCCCGGGCCAACTGCGCCGCATCGACGGCAAGCGTGTGCTCGATGTCGTCGCACAAAGCGCGCCGGACGCGCTCGCAAAAGCGACGCTCGACGATGTCGGCCTCCTGTGGCTGAAACAGCCGAAATTTACACAGGCCATCGTCAACGGGCTGCGCGCCAATGCCGAAGCGCTGGGTATCGAACACGTCTACGCGGGTAACGACATGCCGGCGGGCTGGGGCCGCGTCGGCCGCGACAGCCGGGTGCCCGATATCGCCATCGAGACGAAGCACGGTGTGATCTACACACACGGCAGCAAGGTCGCCGAGCACGGTGGCTTTCACGACGACGATCGTCACGTCGCGCTGCTGTTCTCGCGCCCGGATATTCAGGCGAAGGAAATCGATGCGCCGGTCTCGACACGTCAGGTCGCCCCGACGCTGCTGCGGGCACTGGCCCTCAAGCCCACCGCCCTCGACGCCGTTCGCCGCGAAGGCACGACCTCGCTGCCGGGCTTGAACTTTGGCAAAGGGACCGATTGAACCTTCCGTAGCACCTGTCACGACACAGCACCCCGCAGCATCACGAATCAGGGCTGCCGGCCAGCGTTGGCCGGCACAACTTCCAAAGAGAACGAACCCAAGCCATGAAACTGAACACGACGCGCACACCGAGTCTTCATCGCATCAGTACGCCGCATCTGACGCTCACCGCCATTGCGCTTGCCGTGCTGGCCAGCACGGCGCAGGCCCAGACCACCGACATCGGTGACGTATCGGCCTCCGACGTGGGCGCGCCCGTCAACGTCACTGCCGTCAAATCGCGCAACGCACCGACCGCCGCCGCCGCGAAGGCGCTCACGCAAGCCCCGCTTGAAGCCACGTCGCCCCAGACACAGATCAGCAGCGACTACATCGCCAATCAGATCAATCCGCAGGCGGACTACGGCACGATTCTGCGCATTGCGCCGAGCTACAGCAGCTCGTCGCCCAACGGTCTCGGCTTGTCGGAAGCCAAGAACCAGACACTGCGCGGCTTTCCGGACGGTCAGTTCAATGTGACGTACGACGGCATTCCGTTTGGCGACACCAACGACTTCTCGCACCACACCACGTCGTACTTTCCGGCCGCCACCATCGGTAGCGTCACCATCGACCGGAGCCCGGGCAATGCCACCACGCTGGGCTATGCGACCTTCGGCGGCTCGGTGAACCTGTTCTCGCCGACCCTGAGCCCCGTGCGCAAGATCGAGTACTCGCAGACCATCGGCTCGCACGCGACGTGGCAGGAAAACCTCGGCATCACAACCGGCATCATGCCGGGATTGCTTGACTCGAATGTCTTCCTGAACATTCAGCGTACCGACTCGAACGGCGCATTGAGCAACAGCGGCGTGCGTAACACGAACATCTTCCTCAAGGGCGTGACGCCGATCGGCAGCAACACGCTCGTGACGTGGGTCTACGCATACGACAAGATCCACTTCAACAATCCGGGCGGCGCCACGCTCAATCAGGTGGCGCAGTACGGCTACAACTACGGCCTGAACGCCGATCCGAAGAGCCCGAACTACTACGGCTACAACTATCAGGACAAGAACACCGAATTCGCCTATATCGACGTCAAACACGACTTCGACAACGGCTGGGGCCTGAGCAACAAGCTTTACACGTATTACTACTACAACCTGAGCCATGAACTGAATGGCGACAACACGTCGTCGCCGCTCTCGGCACTCAGCGCGGCCAAGCCGTTCTCTGCCGGTCAGTCGGGTACCGATATTGCGGGCGCACTGAAGCTCAATGAATACCGCACGTATGGCGATACGCTGGCGGCGACGCACACAGACGCCTATGGCACGTTCACCGGCGGCTTCTGGGTCGAACACACGCGCAATCCGCGCAATCGTTTCGCCTACGACGCAACTACCGGTCAGTCGGTCAAACAGAACGCCACTTACGGCAACACCTACTACGACATGGTCGATGAGGTGAACACGGCGCAGGCGTTCTCGCAGTACGCGTGGAAGGCGACGAACGCCCTGACCGTTACGCCGGGCATTCGCTATCAGCACTTCGAGCGCTCGCTGTCGGCCGGCGTGTTGCAGAACAACCTGCCGGGCACCTCCGCCACCAAGTCGTGGGACAGCGTGCTGCCGAGTCTGGACGTCAACTACCGCTTTACGTCGTTGTGGTCAGGCTATGCGCAGGTTTCGCGTGGTGCGCTCGGCCCTAACCTGAACACCCTGTACTCGGCCAATCCGTCGGGTAACAACAACGTGCAGCCGCAAACCTCGATGGCCTACCAGATCGGTACGGTGTTCAAGGCGGATCGATTCACGTTCAACGCCGACGCGTACCTGATCGAGTTCAGCAACTACATCACGAAGAACGGCTCGGGCGCGAATGCCACGTACTTCAACGCCGGCGGCGTGCGTTACACCGGCCTTGAAGCGGAAGGCAACGTGTTGCTCGGCAGCGGCTTCTCGTTCTACGCCAACGGCTCGCTCAACAACGCCACTTACACGCAAGACGGCACGGGCTCGCAGATATGGAAGTCCGGGCAGCGCATCTCCTTCGTGCCGCAATACACCGCCGCCATTGCCCTCAACTTCGATCAGGGACCGTGGCACGCGGGCATTAACACCAAGTTCGTCGGCTCGATGTATCAGGGCAGCAACGGTGCGGCGGACGGCTCGATCTACAAGGTCGGCCCTTATAGCGTGACGAGCATGATGGTCGCGCGCGACTTCACCAACCTCAGCTCGGTCCTGAAGAAGGTTCGGGTGTCGTTCGGCGTCGACAACCTGTTCGACACCCACCGCATCACCGACAACCTCGGCCCGGCCGCGACCGATACGAGCAAGGGCACCGACGCGAACCAGTTCCTCTACTACTTCGTGCCGGGCCGCAGCTTCTACGTCAACCTGCGCGCCGAAATCTGATCGATCGGCCGATCACCGGCCGCCGGTTGGCGCGGCCGGTGCGAATTTCATTGCAAGGAGATTTTCATGGATCTGAGTCAAATCAACCAATTAGCCATGTCATCGGGCGGCACGCTCTATCTGATGGTCCTGCTGGCGTTCGTCGGTATCACCGTGATCGTGGATCGCGGACTGCGCCTGCGTCGTACGTTCCGGGGCGGTGAGCGCATCGTGACGGCGGTCAGCGCGTTACCGATGATCGACGTCCACGACGCCGACGAACTGCGCGCCGCTGCTGCGGGCTTGCCGCACGGCCGCCTGCTCGACGCCTACGCGCACAACCTCAAGCGCGTGCACGGCGGCGACATGGAGGCGGTGATCGACGAAGCGATCTATCTGGAAGTGCCGCGTGTCGATCGCGGCCTGTGGGTGCTCGATACGGTGATCACCGTCGCGCCGCTGCTGGGCCTGTTCGGTACCATCGTCGGCATGTTCCACGCGTTCGACGTGCTGGGCGCTGCGGGGGGCGATCCTACGCAAGTGACTTCGGGCGTAGCCGAAGCGCTGATCGCGACGGCGTGCGGTCTGGCGATTGCCATGAGCCACCTGTGGTTCTTCAATGCGATGCAGGACACCGTGCGTCAGACCGTGCATCAGATGGATACGCTCAAGCGCCTGCTGCTCAACCGTCACAGCGCCTCACAGCAGGCGGTTGAGCCGACCGGTGTGGTGTTGCGCCACGAACGTGCTTCGGCCTGAGAGCCCGCGATGCGATATTTCGAAACGAGAAAGGCACGCATCGAAGTCGTGCCGATGATCGACATCATGTTCTTCCTGCTGGTGTTCTTCATCATGATCACGCTCAAGATGATTCCGTCGATGGGCATGTCGGCCAAGCTGCCGGGAAGCTCGACGGCGCAGGACTTGCCTCACCCCAAGGTGCTTGTCGCCTTGCACGCTGACGGCAGCATTGAAACCGACCAGCATCCGGTCACGCTCGACGCGTTGAGCGCTACGCTGCGTGCGCACGATCCTGCCCACACGGTCGTGACCATCGCGAGCGACAAGGCCGCCAACGTGCAGCAACTGACCCAGTTGATGGACGCGTGCCGTGCGGCGGGTGTCACGCAGATCGGCATCGCTGCGAAAGAGGCGCCATGACCACGATTTTTCAGTCGGATGTTGTGGGCCATTCGCAGGCGGCCGGCGGCGCACTGCCCACCCCCGGTTCGGCGACGGCTCAGGGACAGGGACGCTGGCCGTGGCGGGCCATGGCAACGGCGCTGGCACTGGAGGCGATCCTGCTGGGCTTGACGACCGGTTGGCTTTCGCGTGGCAGCCCGTCGTCGCCGCCCGCTCGGGCAGACGCGCCGGTGATGCTGGCGATGGTTGCGCCGGAGCCGGTCGCGGCACCCGCGGTGAAGCCTGTGGAACCGGTGGCATCTCCAGTCAAGCCGGTCGTGCCGGTGAAGCACGCAGCGCTGCCAAAGCCAGTCGTTTCGCCGGTGAATAAGACCGCCCAGCCCGCCCACGAAACGACGCATGCAGACGCGCCACCGGTCAAGACGGTGGATGGCGCGGATGCTCCGCCTGCGCCTTCTGCTGCCGCAGCGCCAACGCCGGTGGCCTCGCCATCGAACGTGGCACCGGGGCCGGACGATCGTTTCATCGCGAAACTCCGCGCTGCTGTGCAAGCGGCCGTGGTTTATCCGATGGCGTTACGGGGCATGGGGTTGGCAGCAAATATCGACGTCGAGTTTGCCTATCAGGATGGCGTGGTGTCGAATGTGCATGTCTCCCGGCCCGGGCGCGTTGCGACGCTCGATCAGGCGGCCATCGCCGCCGTGCAGCACGCGGCCATGCCGTCTCCCCCGCCGAATCTTGCGGGTAAGCTGAACACGTTCAAAGTGAGGGTGATTTTTAGCGACGCGTGAGGCCGTGGGGGATTTTCAGGCGTCTTGTCCCCATGCCAGACACGCCTGACAAGCCGGTAGATCGTCAAGCCACCGGAACCTCAGCCGGGCAGCAGCTTCGAAGCGTGGTGCTTCGACGACAACAGGTCGCTGCTCGGCGAAATCATCGATATCGACGCGCAGGCACAGCAAGCCTTCCGTAATGCCCAGTCCGATGGTTTTCAGGATCGCTTCCTTGGCCGTCCAGCAGCGAAGGAACGCGTCGCATTGTGCCGCCGGGGGCAAGCCCTCGATCTGCATACGCTCCGGGGCCGTACACACGAGCGGTGCAAGCTCGCGCCAGTCAAGCGCGCGTTGTTTCACCTCGATATCGACGCCGACACACCGAGTCCGGGAGACGGCGATCAACGCGTCGTTGCCCGTGTGCGAGACGTTGAACGATAACGTCGACAGCTCACCGGGGCGCGTTGCCAGTTCCGGACGGCCATATGGCCCCTGTGCGAAACCCACCGACGCGGGCCTCGCCCCGGTGTACTCGCCCAACAGTTCCCGCAGTACCGACCGTGTCATGGCAAAGCGATAACGGTCGACGTCATAGCGAAACCGCCCTGCCCGCGCCAGTTCGTCCGCGTCGAGATAGCGATATGCATCGGGCTCACGGCTTCCGTCGAGCGCCACATGCCAGACGTCGACATCCACCGGCCAGCGCCCATTGCACAGTAGCTGTCGTGCCCGCATCGTCCGGCTCACTCCACCGGCGCATCCACTGGCGCATTCGCAGACGCACCGACATGCGTCTCGTAGGCGAACGTGCTGCCGCTGGCTTCTTCGATGATGCGTCCCTGATGGAGGCGCACCACGCGGTCCGCCAAACCGAAATACCGGTCGTCGTGTGAAATAACGATCAGCGTTTTGCCCTGACGTTTGAAGTCCGGCAGCATCTCCTGATAGAAGTAGCGGCGGAATGTCGGGTCTTGATCGGCGGCCCATTCATCGAGCACCATCCACGGACGGTTTTCGAGATACGCATGCACCAGTGCCAGACGCTTGCGCTGACCGGCGGACAAGTCGATGGTCGAGAACGCGCCATCGACGATGCTCACCTTGTGCGCCAACCCCAACTGCTCAAGATAGGCCTGCGCGTGCGTCATCGTTTGCGCATCGCTCGCCACGAGGTCATCGAACAGGTGGTAATCCGAGAACACCGTGGAGAACTGCTGACGAAAGCCGTCGAGTTGCTCCGCCGGGACCGTTTTGCCGTCGACCAGCAACTCACCCTGCCCCGGGGTATAGAGCGAGAGCAGCGTCTTGATCAACGTCGTCTTGCCGCAGCCGTTTTCGCCCACGATGAAGAGCGTTTCTCCACGACGAATTTCAAGATCGATCGGCCCAAGCTGGAACGGCGCACTGTCGCCCGCCGCCGGGAATGCATGCGTAGCACCGCGCAGGGCCAGCGTCTGCATCGCGGGGAATGCCGCTTCTCCCGCCGCCGGACCTTCGAGCAGGCGCGGCTCACGATTCCGGAACTGGCTCGTGAGCTCGGCAATGCGTTGGAACGAGACGCGCGCCTGAATCAACGTCGGCAAGCCGCCCGCAATCATCTCAATGGGGCCGCGAATATACAGCAGCACGATCACAAAACCACTGACTACACGCGAGTCCACGCCAAGCTTCGACTGAAGCAGCAGAATGAGCCCGATCACGACGAAGAACAGCATGCCGCCCATCGCGTTGGCCGCGTAGTAAAGGCGCATGGCGCGGCTCTTGAGTTCGCCGATCAGATCGGCGGCACCCGATAACTGCTCGCCGTACACGCGCTGACGGCGCGCGCGGTTCAGCCGCAACTCCTTGGCACCTTCGGTAATGGCGCGGTATTGCTTCTGGAGCTCGTCCTGCGCGCCGCGTACGCCACGGTAGTGAAAGTCCCAGCGCAGCGAGGCGTAGTGATTGATGCCCAGACCGATCAGGATCGCGGCCAGCGCAAACAGGAACAGCAACGGCGAGAGCACCAGCATGTAGGCCACGCAACCGAGCGCAATCGCCACGGCCGTCATGAAGCCGGGGAAGTTGAAGGTCACGGCGCTCACCGTATCGACGTCGCTATTGAGCGTCGCGAGCAAGCGGTGAACACGGTACCGCTCGACTTCGGCGATCGGCGCACAGACGATGCGCGCCGAGAGGTCCTTGCGCAGCGCCGCAATGATCTTCTGACCGATCACGCTGTTGCCCACGCCGGAGATGGCGTTGCCGGAAAGCGTGACCGCGCACAGCACGACGAAGGTCACGATGGTCTTGCCGGTAATGCCGTCGGGCGAGTGAAGGCCGTCGTTGATCGTCGCGAGCAGCCATGCCGTGGTGAGACCTGCCACCACGCCCATCACGGTGGAGAACAGGCTCATCGGCAGGAAGGGCCGGAACAGCCGGAACAATTCGTGGCCGATACGCGTCTTGTCAGGCGAGTCCGGCGATTGACCCATGGAACGGTCGGTCATGGCAATTTCCCCAATCGTGAAACTTAACGGACGACGCAAACCGGCTCACCGGTCTGCGGATGCGGCATCACCACCATGGCAATACCGTAGATGTCTTCCAGACGCTCGCTCGTCATGAGCTCGGCCGGCGTACCCCGGGCGCACAAGCGCCCGCCGCGCAACGCCACGATCTCGTCGCAGAAGCGCGCAGCCATGTTGATGTCGTGCAGCACTACCACCACACCCAGACCGCGAGTGCGCGAGAGCGACTGGACGAGCGACAGCACCTCGACCTGATGCGCAACGTCCAGCGCGGCAATGGGCTCGTCGAGCAAGAGACAGTCGGCGTCTTGCGCGACGAGCATGGCGAGCCAGACGCGCTGGCGCTCGCCGCCCGAGAGCGTATCGACCAGACGATCGGCAAAGCGCGATACGCCGGTGAGCTCCATGGCTTCGTCGACACGCGCCAGATCGTGCGCGGAGAAACGCCCCAGCGGCCCATGCCACGGATAGCGTCCAAAGCGCACCAACTCGCGTACGCGCAGTCCCGCCGCAGGCGGCGTGTGCTGCGGCAGATACGCGATCTTGCGCGCCAGCGCCCTGCCTTGCCAGTCGCCCAGCGGCGTGTTCTCGAAGCGAATCTCGCCGCTGGCCGGCGCCTGCTGACGGGCCAGCAGTTTGACCAGCGTCGATTTGCCCGAGCCGTTGTGGCCAATCAATCCGATCACGCGGCGCGGTGCCAGCGTGAGCGTGAGTGGTTGCAGCAACGTACGCTCGCCCGCCTTGAACGACACGTCGCGCAGGTCGTACATCGGCGACGGCACCGCGTGGGCCTCGCGCTCGGGTTGTGCCACTTGGGCCACCTGCGATGGTGTGGCGGCGAATTCGGTATCTTCCATCATCGTTTCATCCGGTCTTGCGCAATAGGATGTGATCGTCGGCGGTCGCGTCAGGCGCGGTCCCGCCAGATCAGCATCAGGAAATACGGCCCGCCGACGAACGTGGCCAACAGGCCCGCCGGCATCTGGTCAGGGAACAACGCATTGCGGCCGATCCAATCCGCCAGCACGAGCATCGCGCCACCGACGAACGCGCCGCCGAAGATCTGCGACACGGGACGTTGCAGTCCCAGCAATCGGGCAATGTGCGGCCCCATCAGTCCGACGAACGAAATCGGCCCGATGATGAGCGTGGCGGCCGCGCTCAACACGGCGGCGGCCAGCAGCAAGGCGAACCGGGAGCGTCCGACATTCACGCCGACCGACCGGGCGACGGCTTCGCCCAGCGGCAGAATGTCGAGCGCGCGTGCGGCAAACAACACCAGCGGAAGCAGCACGACCGCAATCACCAGCGCCACGGTGGCCTGCGTCGCGCCCACGCCGTAGGTGGAGCCAGCCATCCACGCGAGCATCATCGCCATGCGCGGATCGCCGCTGGCCATCATCAGCGACGCCAGGCCACTGAAGACCGTACTGATGCCGATGCCCGTCAGAATCAGACGTTCTGGCGAAAAGCCGCTGCGCCGGGCCAACAAAAACATCGCGCCGAGGGCGGCAAATGCCCCGGCTGACGCAGCAGCAAGCTGCATCGCCTGAGACGGCGAATTCACCGCAAACAGCAGCACGATCAGCCCGAGCGATGCGCCCGACGAGATGCCCAGTACTTCCGGGCTAGCCATCGGGTTCGCCGTCAGACGCTGGATCAGAATGCCTGCCACCGACAGCATCGCCCCCGCGGCCAGTGCGCCGACCACGCGCGGAATGCGCAGTGCTCTCAGGCGGCCGAGCGACTCGACGGTGTCCAGACGCCAGCCCGATAAACCGCGCGAGACGAGAATGGCGGCAACCGTCATGACGACGAGCAACAGCAACGCGCCAATCACTGCAACCCATAAATTGCGTTGTGCGCGCTGGACCACTGGGCCCTCATGGCGATGCACATGTGCGCTGTCGTGCAGTTGCGGCAGGAGCCACAACAGCAACGGCGCACCCAACAAAGCCGTGGCGATACCGGTCGGAATCTCCGGCATCCACAGACCGAGCCACTGCACGATCTGGTCGGCAAGCCACAGCAACAAGGCACCGATGACAGCCCCCACGCGAGGCGCCGTCCGAGCGTGCGGGCCCCGGCAAGGCGCGCGAGCGCCGGTCCGGCGAGCCCCACGAAGCCGATGACGCCCAGCGCGCTCACGATCCATGCGCACAGCAACGTGCCGACGAAGAGCGCGCCCAGCCGCAACCAGCGCAGGGATACCCCCAGCGCGCGGGACGCATCGTCACCGACGGCCATCACCGACAGCGGCCTGACCAGCAATGCCGCCGCAACGGCACCCAGCGCGACGCGTGGCAGCAACTGCTCGGCAATGGTCCAGCTGTTCTGGTTGAGTGCACCCGATTGCCAGACGAAGACGCCGAGCAGCCCTTCGTGGAAGAACAACGACAACACCGAGCCGATGGACCCGGCGCACAACGTCACGACCAGACCGCACAGAATGAGCACTAGCGGCGAGAGCGAGTGCGCCCACGCGATCACAAATACCAGCGCAAACGCAGCGACGGCACCGCCCAGCGCGACCGCGTCGCGATGTTCGATCAGCAGCGACGGAAACCACAACGTCGTGACGGTCATCGCGAGGTTGGCGCCCGCCGCTACCCCCAACGTCGTCGGTTCCGCGAGGGGATTGCGCAACACGTGCTGGAACAGCCCCCCTGCGAGCGAGAGCGCGACGCCTGCAAGCAATGAGACGGCCAGACGCGGCGCGAACGAATACTCGATCACGACGCGCTTCATGTCGTCGGGATCGGCGCCGGGCAACAAGCCGCGCCAGCCGGTGGCAGGCAGCGCGTTGTGCAGGTTGAGCCACGTCAGTCCCAGCGCAAGCCCTAAGAGGAGCAGGACGAATGACAGCGGCGACTTCTCGCGCGGCGGCATCGGGGTCGGGATGACCATGCTAGACATGACGGAAGTCCTCCCGGCGAATGAGCCCGTCAAGTCCGCGCAGCAGTGTCGATGCCGACGGATACGAGTTGAACAGATCGATGAGCGGAATCCGGTAGACGCGTCCCGCCCGCACCGACGCGAGCCGGTTCCAGAACGGGCTGACGGCGAGTTGACGCAACGCGGCCGTTGTCGACGCCCCGAAATCCACGACGACGATATCGGCGTCCGGCACTTCCGCCAATAGCTCTACGCCGCCCACACTGAACCCGTACTCGTTGGTGCCGCGTGTCCACGCGTTGCGCAGGCCAACGCGCGTCATCACGTCCCACATGATGCTGTTTCGGCCATACGCGACCATTGAGCGGCCGCCGTCGTTGAGCGTCACCAGATAGGTCTGACGTTGTGCCGGACGGCCGCTCGCCGCCAGCGTTCTGGCGACCTCGGCCATATGGGCTTCGACCTGTGTGATGTAGTCAGAGGCTTGCGCCTCGCGGCCGGTCATGCGCGCGAGCGTGCGCAGCCCCTCGGCCGCACGGTCGAGGGCACCGGTCGCCCCGGTGAAGATGTCGAGATGGGTGACCGGTGCGACCACGCCCATGCGCTCGCGAGCGATCTGCGGTGTGGTCACGGTGACGCACCAGTTGATGCCCAACTCGATCATCAGTTCGAGGTTCGGCTCGATCGGATCGCCGCTGTTGACGATGTTCATGCCCGGCGGCATGCGCGGTTCGGCACCCATCGAATCGTAAAAGGCGCGGTCGGCCCCTGCGATTGGCTCGACGCCCAGCGCCAGCAACGACGACACGGCGCCGCGATCAGGCGCAAGAATGCGTAACGTGGACGCGGACGTGGACGTGGACGCGGACGCCGTCGTCGGGCGTCCGGCCGCGTGGACCCAAGGACCGGCTCCGGCCAATATGGCAGCCGCGCCAGCACAAAAACTACGACGTTTCATGCAACTTTCCAGTGGTTCTTGTCCGCTTGCGGCGTTCGGTAGGACCGGCGCGAGCGGTAATGTCATTGGGGGTTATCTAGTGGCTGCGTTCTGCGAGACAGCTTGTTTGCCGCTGGCTGAAGGGTTCTCCTGCCACAGGGCAAGCCAGCGTTGGTGCTGTTGTGGGGTGGCTTGCCGCGTAAGCGTCAGTGAGACGGACGGCACGCCCCGGCTGTCCAGCAACGTGATTTGCCCGTCGTTCTTGCCGAAGTCATCACACTTCGCGGCGATTCCCGACACGCGCACGTGCAGCGTGAAATCCCGAATCTGCACGCTCAACCATCCACCGCCGATATTCCTGATTTGCTTGATGCGCCCGGCTTGCGCCAACGACGCGCCGTCGTTGCTGACGTCGATCCGCACCGGCCATCCGCCAGACTTCGCGGCGTCGAGCGCATCGGCCAAGGCCAGTCTTGCCCGGCGGCCATCCTGATCCGAGCGCTGGCAAAGCTTGTCCGCGGTACGTTCCCGCGATACACCGGGCGAAGCTGGGACTGCGACGTCGTTCGCCGTGCCCGGCGTCCCCGTTGAACGAAATGCCACGACGAATGCATCGTAGTCCGTCACGTGTTGCTCGTCCATGGACGTGACTTTGGCGATATTGCGCCCCTGCGCGTCGAAGAATTGCAGTTGACGATAGGGTTCGCGCTTCACCCCGTAGTAGCGCGTGACGGCATACGCGGATGCCCAGCGCGACGCATCGACCGTCATGTCCAGCGCCCCGGTCGCCTTGCCGCTAGCGTCAAAGAACGGCTTCGACGAACGAATGACCTGCTCGGCAATGCCATGCTCCGTGCGCACCATTACCTCGATACGCCCCAAGCGGTGAAGCCGGGCGAGCATTGCCTGCAAATCCGAGGGCGTCATACGCAGCGGAACGACCACGCTGTCCTGCTCTGCCGCCACGAGTTCGCCTTCGGATGTAGCAAGCAACTCACTGGCTTCGCGCGCTGGCATGTCCTGCTTTGACAACGCCTGCCAACGCACCGCGATGGTCTTCACCTGCGTCGTATCCGACAACGATGCCGGGGTTGCCTGAACGCTGTCCAGCCACAGCCCGCTGTCACCGGTGCGTGTCGCGTCAAGCGGGCGGGCAACCCATGCCTGCTTGCTGTAGCGCAGCGTGCCGTCGGCGAAGTGCGCCGAGGCCGGGTCATCGGACTGCGAGCCCGCCATGAGCGTGCGGGCGTCCACCGGCCCGCCGTTCGCACCGAACGTGACCACTTGCAAGTAGCTGTTCGAAAACGCGTGCGCGTCGATCTTGAGCGCACCGTCCTCGATGCGGGCGTCGCTATTGCAGCCCGACGTGAAATAGCCCTCGTCGTCGCAGCCGCCGAACCACGGAATTCGTACGCCGTTGCGCACTGCGTACATGGCGGAGCCGGTTTCCGCGTCAGGGGTGAAGCCCCCCTCCCGCAGTCGCAACACCGCGACGCCGAGCCATTTGGCGAGTGTCTTGCCGTCGACATTCAGCGTGTTGGGGGTATCGAGCGGACGCTGCGGGTCGAACGGCACCGCAAACCGCTTGTCTTCCGGGACCGATTTGATCTGAGCCCACCACGCATCCCACAGCACCGCGCCTTGCGCGAATGGGCTGGCGGTGTTGTCCCAGCGTTGCAACACACGGCACGCGTCGGCGATGTCGACATCTCGCGCGGGCGTTGCGCTCTGATTTTTTTCGACGGGTTGCACCGACACGATCTGACGGCCACCGTCGGGCTTGCAGGCACTCGCGACCGCCTGCGCTTTGAACAGCAGCGCGGACATCGAACGTGCGTCGAGCGCAGCGCGTGCGACGCTGTCGGCCGTTGCCCCCGCCGACCCGAGGCCGTCGCTGCCACGGATGCGCTGGCCGGCAAGACGGAAACCCAGCCGCGGCCGCAGCCCCATTTCCGTGCGCTCACCGCCCGTCACGGCGGCAAAGCCGGTCAGCGGCTGCGCGGGGTTGACGATCCAATGCGTGTTGTTCATGTTCGCGACGTAGTCTTGGCGGAACAGCTGCGGCATGGCGTCGGCGGGCAACGCCCCCGCTTGGGCGGCATCCGGGCTGGACTGCCAGCCACACGCGGAACGCGACCCATCGAGGAACGGCACGCCCGGCGCCTGTGCGGCGAACGCCTTGCCGAGCGGCGGCGTGCATTGTGCGGCCAGCGCGTCGGGCACGTTCGGCACCGCACCGACGTCGCCGAACCACACACGCGGATCGCCGCGACCGATAGCGACCGTGTTGACCCACGGCGTGGCCGCTTCCCGGCGGGCAATCGAGACGAAATCGTCGAGCGACGTCGCACGCCCCCACGCGAGGAAGTTCGCGAACACCCGGTAGTTGTCGGCATTGATGTCACGAATCACGAATGCCTGACCGGGCTTGCCATCAGCACCGGCCCGCCACTGCAACGCGGGCGACATCGCACCGAGATTGACGACGGGCCCCAGCGCCGTGCGGTAGAGCGTGCGGCTTCGGGGTTGCACCGTGCCGTCCGCCTCGCGGACCGGGACCGTCACGGTCACGGGCGTCATGGCGACAGGTTTGCCGTCGACCAGATAAGTGGTCTCGGAATTCGGCGCGAGCGACAACTGAAACAGGCCGAAGCGCCGCGCGGCGGATACCGTGTGCGTCCATGCGATGTCGTGGTTGAAGCCGATCATGACCACAGGAACGCCCAGAAACGACACGCCGCTGACGTCGAGCTGTCCCGGCACGGTCAGTCGCATCTGATAGAAGCGGTCCGGCCCTTCGAGGAACCAGTGCGGGTTGCCCAGCAGCACCGACTGTGCGCCTGCGCTACCCTGCGCGCCAAACGCGAGTGCGTTGCTGCCGATGCCGCGCCCGCCGCCGACGTCGAACTCCCCGTCACGCAACGCGAGCTTTTCGACCGGCGACGTGCTGACTTGGGGCTGCCGAGGTATTCCTGACGTTTTTCCCGGCGGCATCGCGCCCGCCACTCGCCCGGCAAATCGCGCCATTCCCCCCGCCAGATTGGCAGCGAACAAGCGCCGGTAGACATCGTCCGGCGAGATGGCCGTCACCCACGGTTCGCTACGGCAAGCCGCGTGCGACGGCGCGCTCTTGTTGCGTTGCCAGTCTTGCAGGTAGCGGTTGTAGCCTGCGGCAAACCCATCGACCAGTTCGCGAAATTGCGGCGTCTGGGCCTCGCGGTACGCCTGTAACCGCGCGTTGTCGGCCACCAGCCGGAAGAAGACATCGGAATCCAGATTGTCGGTGTCACCCAGCGTCGAGGCGGTCGGTTGCGTGCCCTGCGCGCCGAAGTAGCGCGACCGATCGCCGCGATACGTGACGAACGCCTGCGCCATCGTGCAGAGGTCATCCTGTGCCTGCACATACGCCGCGCCCCAGCCGAGGCTTCCCCAATCGTTCGCGACGATATGCGGCATGCCGTCCGTCGTCCGCTCGATTTGGGCGCGATAGCGCTGCGGCTCCGGACTACCGGCCACCGCTGGCGAGTGCGACGCGTCTGCCGCGCAGCCACCCAGCACGGCAAGACAGAGCGCTCCCAGCATGATGCGTGAACCGACAGGGCGACGACGATCCGGATGGTTGATGCGAAATGTCATGAGTGATTGCCTGCCGAGGTGTTCTGTTGAAGCAGCGAATCGAAAGCACGATGCAGCGACGCGATGAAATCCGGATGACGCACGATGCCGGTGTGATCGGTGTCGAAAGTCTCGACGGTGACGTGTCCGGCCTGAGCCCGCCACGCGCGGGTGGCGGCGATCGCATCGAGCGCATTCGTCGTGTCGCCGTCGCGGCGTGCGAGCCAAAGGTGCATCGGCACCGGCAACGGCGCCGCGTCGTGCCCGCTCGCCGATACGGCGTCGAAATGCTTGCCGATGCGCAGTACGGTGGCGAGCCATTGCCGTCCGTCGTCGCCTTCGGGAATCACGCCCTGCCACCGCCCGGCGTCTGCCTGCATGGCGGCCAGCAAGTGGTCGATCTCTGCGTCATTGACCTGCATGGCGTGCGTGATATCGACGGTAGTCGCTGGTTCACCTGACGATGCTGCACTTTGGGGCGCTTCGCCATCCACGCTGCCAAGGAAGTCGACGACTTCCCCCTGCGCGACGAGCACACCCGCCACATGACGCGCGATGGCGGCACCGCTCGACCAGCCCAGCAAACGGTACGGGCCATTGGGCTGCACCCGGCGAATCGCCGTCGCGTAATCCTCTGCCAGCGTCCCGAGCGAATCGGGGGCCCACGTGGCATCTGTATACATCGGCGATTGCACGCCGTGCACCTGTGCCACGTCATCGAGCGCGCTGGCCAGCGGCCGGTACTCGCCGACGAGGCCGTAGCCGGGGTGAATCGCGAACAGTTGCGTGGTCGCCGAAGAACGGTTGAGCGTGACGATATTGGCCGGCCGTCCTTGCGCGGTCTCGTCCAGCCACGATGCGAGCACGGCAAGCGTCGGATGTGCGAACAGACCTTCCAGTGAGAACTGACCGAAGCCACGTCGCTGCGCGTTCGCGGCCACCTTGAGCGCCGCGAGCGAGTCGCCGCCGATGGCGAAGAAGTTGTCGTGCCGGCCGAAGCCGTCGTGGCCGAGGGTGTCGCGCCAGACGTCGAACAATAGCGATTCGGTCGGCGTCATCGGCCCTTGCGCGGTCTCGCCCGCCGTCGGTACGGTCGGCTCCGGCAGCGCAGCGCGGTTGAGTTTGCCGTTGGGCATCAGCGGCAACGCATCGAGCCGCACGAACGCGCCCGGGATCATGAAGCCCGGCAAACGCGTCTGAAGCGCATCGCGCAACGTGTCGGTATCGACCAGCGAGGCATCACCCGTGACGTAGCCCACCAGTTGGCGCTCGTCGCCCTGCCCTCGCAGTTCAGCGACGGCCTCTCGCACGCCCGGAACGCTGCGCAGTGCAGATTCCACCTCGCCCAGTTCAATCCGGAAGCCGCGCAGCTTCACTTGTTGATCCATACGGCCGAGGAAGTCGATGGTCCCGTCCGGTCGCTGACGGCAAAGGTCGCCGGATCGGTACAGGCGTGCGCCGTCGTGACGGTGTGGGTCCGGGACAAACTTCTCTGCGGTGAGCGACGCGCGGCCAAGATAGCCCCGGGCCAGTGTTTCACCGCCGATGCACAGCTCGCCGAGCGCACCGGCAGGCAGCGCATTGCCCGTGTCATCACAGACATAGACGTCGCGCGACGGATACGGGCCGCCGATGGACACGATGGGTTGCGCACAATCCGCGTCCTGCGTGGGCCGGTACATGCAGGCAACGGTGGTCTCCGTCGGTCCGTAGAGATTGTCCAGACGGATGTGAGCGAGCGGCCCGTTGCGCCATTGCCGCAGAGCATCACCGGGCAAGCCTTCCCCGCCGACGGTAATTTGGCGCAAGGCGAGCGACGCCGGGTCAGGCGGCTCGTGCAGCCACTGCTGCCAATACGCCGTTGGAATCCGGGCGAACGTCACTTGTCGCGCAACCAGTTGGCGATTGGTGGTCGCAAGATCCCACGGCTTCGCACCGCGCATTTCGATGCTGCCGCCTTGCATGAGCGATGGCAGCATTTCATGCAACGCCACGTCGAAGTTGATGGTCGATGACTGCAACTGACGGTCGGACGAAGCAATGCCGTACGTCGTGATGAAGTCACTCAGGTGCAGCGCGAGGCTGCGTTGGCTGACAGCCACCCCTTTCGGACGCCCGGTCGAGCCCGACGTGTAGATGACGTACGCCAGTTGGTCGCCCTGGACTTTCGCGTGCGCATCGATGTCGCGCGGCGCGCCGTCAATCTCTGCTTCGTCGCCCTCACCCTGCGCCGGTCTGAATTGATCGATATCGATCTCATCGCGCTGCACAAACAGTGCTGCCAGCGCATGGCGGGTTTCGGCATCGGTCAACACGCGGGAGACGCCCGCATCTTCCATCATGTAAGCCAGACGGTCGGCCGGATACTCCGGGTCGAGCGGCACGAACGCGGCACCGGCGCGCAGCACACCGATTAGCGCGGGTACTACTGCCGCAGACCGCCGCAGGCACAGCCCCACCCGCTCCTCACGCTTCACGCCGGACACGATGAGCCGCCGGGCAACCCGCGCCGACCATGCGTCCAGTTCACCGTACGTCAGGTGTTCGTCTTCACAGTGAACCGCGTTCTCGCCCGCGTGTGAGCGCGCCTTTTCGAGCAACGTTTGCGTGACCGGGCGCCACGGCTTGTCCGTCGTGTTGCCACCTTCGGCACGACTCGGCTTTGCAGTGACCCGGACGGGGGCTTCGACCAGACGTACGTCACCCAGCGCAACCTCTGGTGGCGTCGGCATCGCTTCGTCCCGGACCAGCCGGTCGAGCACCGCGCGGTAACCCGCCAGCATCTCGCCAACGGTATCCCGTTCGAAAATGTCGCACGCGTAAGTCAGCGACAGGCCGAACGCTTCATCTTCAAAGACGTTGAGAACCAGATCGAACCGGGCAGTCGCCGCTTCATTGGCCAGCAGCCCGAATTGAACACCCGGTAACGACGTCGGCTTGCCGGCACGCGCGCCGTAATTGAACATCACCTGAAACAGCGGCGTATGGCTCAGGCTGCGCTGCGTTTGCAGCGCATCGACAACGCGTGCGAACGGCACATCCTGATGCGCTTGCGCTTCGATCATGCGGTCGCGCGTCTGCGCGAGCAGGTCGCCGAGGGTTTGCAGGCCGGTCAACGCGCTGCGGATGACGAGCGTGTTGACGAAGAAACCGACGAGATCATCGGTGGCCGGGTGGACGCGTCCAGCAACCGGCACGCCCACGCGCACATCCTTCTGTGCAGCGTAACGGGAGAGCGTGAGTTGCCACGCGCTGAGCAGCACGGTGAACGGTGTCGTGCCATGCCGGCGTGCCAGCGAACGGACACGGCGGCTGACATCGCCCGGCAACTCGGCGGTGATGCGTGCGCCGCGATCGGCGCGCAAGCCGGTCCGCTTACGTGCCACGGGCAACTCCAATACCGGATGTTCGTCACCCAATCGGTCTCGCCAATACGCCAGTTGCGCCGACTCGCGCGCGTCGTCCAGCCATTCGCGATGCCATGCGGCAAAGTCACCGTATTGCGCTGCCAGCGGCGTGAAGGCGGGTTCGCCGCCAGCCAGGCGTGCCGTGTAGGCATTGCCGAAGTCGCGCGCCAGTACCCCGACCGACCACTCGTCGGCGACGATGTGATGCGTCGCAAAGTGCAGAACATGTGAGGTGGTGCCAAGACGCAGGAGCGTCACCCGAAGGATTGGCCCATGCGTCAGGTCAATCGGTTTGGACGATAGTGCCTGAAGGCGTTCACTAAGCGCGCCGCGGCTGCGCTCAAGGTCTTCGACGGCCCAGCCGAACGCATTGGCGGCATCCACAACTTGCCACGGCGTGTCGTCGACTGCCTCGAAGTGGCTGTGAAGCACGTCATGGCGCTTGACGACGTCGGTCACAGCGAGTTCAAGCGCCTGCGAGTCGAGTTGCCCGTCAAGCCGGAACGCGCCCGTCATGTGATACGCGGCGCTCGACGGATCAAGCTGCCAAAGGAACCACAGACGCGCCTGACCCTGCGTGAGCGGCGCACGCTGGCGGTCGGCTCGCGGGGGAATTGGCGCGATGATCGCGGGCGTTGGCGTAGTGCCAAACGGTGCATCGCTATCCGGCGAGGCCTGCCCAAGGCGTTCGGCCAGCGCAGATAACGTCGCGGCAGCAAAGACATCGCGCAGTGCGAGTGCCCTCGCGTGTTTCGTGGCCAGCAGCGAAACGACCTGCATGGCTTGCAGCGAATGGCCGCCCAAAGCGAAGAAGTTATCGTCGCGACCGATGCGCTCGACGCCCAGCACGTCACGCCAGACGTCCGCGAGCAATGCCTCGTCGCCCGCCTGCGGGGCTGAGAAATTTCGCGATGCGATGTCTGGCGCAGGCAGTGCCTTGCGGTCGATCTTGCCGTTGGGGGTCAGCGGCAGCGCAGGCAGTGCAAGGATGGTTGCCGGCACCATGTAGTCCGGCAGTTGCGCGGCCAATTCACGCCGTAGCGCATCGGTATCCGGCACCCCGTCTGCCAGCGTGACGTACCCGACCAGTTGTGCGCCGGACGTCCCTTCGTGGGCGACGACCACGGCCGCTCCGACATTTGTACACGCGGCCAGACGCGCTTCAATCTCCCCGAGTTCGATGCGATGACCACGAATCTTGACCTGATGATCGGTACGGCCGAGGAATTCGAGCGTGCCGTCGTGCTTCCAGCGTGCGAGATCCCCGGTGCGGTAAAGCCGCTTGCCGTCTGGCGAAAAAGGATCGGGGACAAAGCGCTCGGCACTCAGGTCTGCCCGGCCGAAGTAGCCACGCGCCAGACCACTGCCGCCAAGGTATAGCTCGCCCGCCACGCCCGGTGGCACTGCTTGAAGCCGGGTATCGAGCACGCGCGCCTGCGTACCGGCGATGACGTTGCCCAACACCGGCTTGCCGACGACGCGGCCAAGCATCGACCAGATCGTCGTTTCGGTCGGCCCATACAGGTTCCAGAGTTCGCAGCCACGCGCCCGCAGGGCATCGGCCAGATCCGGCGGCAGGGCCTCGCCGCCGCACAACGCGCGCAACGCCGGCCACGGTTGGTCTGCCGCGAGCAACATGCGCCATGTCGCGGGTGTCGATTGCAGGACCGTTGCCCGGCTTGCCTGCAACAACGCAGCGAGCGCGAAGCCGTCACGGGCGGTTTCACTCGACGCCACAATCACTTGCGCACCCAACGTGAGCGGCAGGAAGAGTTCGAGGGCGGCAATATCGAAGGAAAGCGACGTCACCGCGACCCATCGGTCACCCGCTGCGAGCCCGGGGCGCTGCGCCAGACTGGACAGAAAGTTCGACAGCCCGCCGTGGCGCACCATCACGCCTTTCGGTTTGCCGGTCGAGCCCGAGGTGTAGATCACATAGGCCAGATGCTCCGCCCCGACTTGAACCTCGGGCGCAGTGTCGGCGTATGCATCGCCGTCGAAGCCATCCAGCAGCAGATATTCCAAGCCCACAGTCGACGGCAGCGTTGCCTGAAGCGGCGACTGAGTAATGAGCCGCGTCACACCGCTGTGGTCGAGCATGTAGCGCAGGCGTTCCGCCGGATACGTGGGGTCGAGCGGCACATAGCAGCCGCCCGCCTTGAGCACGCCAAGCAGCGCCACGAGCATGCCGGCACCCCGGTCGAGCGCAATGGCCACCGGCACATCGGGCCCGACGCCCTGCGCGATCAGGGCGTGCGCCAACTGATTGCTGCGGCGTTCCAGCGCGGCATACGTCAGCGATTCGTCATCCCCGCGCACGGCGACAGCATCCGGCGTTCGACGCGCTTGCGCAGCAACGCGGACATGCACCGGCGCGTCGGCTGAGAAGTCTTCGGTCGCGACGCCCCACGCGTCGAGTTGCGCCGCTGCCTCCGTGTCGACGAGCACGACGTCGTCAATCACGGCATCGTCCGAGGCGCACAGGGCGGACAACATAGTTTCGTATTGGCTCGACAGACGTGCCATCGTCGACGGCTCGAACAGTTCGCGGGCATACGTGAAGCTGCCCGCGATGGCGCCGCCGGACGTTTCGCTGACGTTTAACGTCAATTCAAACTGGGCAGCCTCGCCCCCCGTGTCGAAATGACGGGTCGTGAGACCGGGCAGCTCACGCAGCACGCGATAGTCCTCGCGCTGGTGATTGAACATGACCTGAAACAACGGTGTGTGACTGACGCTGCGCGTGGGCGACAGCGCGTCGACGAGACTGTCGAACGGTAGCGTCTGGTGACCGAGCGCCTGCTGCGTGCGCTCGCCGATCATGCTCACAAGTTCCGCGACACACATGCGGGCCGGGAAGTCCGCACGCATCACGAGCGTATTGATGAATACGCCGATCAGGTTGGCGACCTCGGGCTGGTCACGGCCGGAGACCGGGACGCCGACACGAATTTCGTCTTGTGCGCACCAGCGGTGCAGCAGTGCCTGAAAGGCCGACAAGAGCAGGACATAGGGCGTGACGCCGTGGCGACGGGCGGCATCGCGCACAGACGTGACGCTCGCCGTATCGAGTTGGAACGGGTGGCGTGCGGCCTTGTACACACCGGTCGGATGACGCGGGTGGTCGTGTGGGAGATCGGCGACGGGGTGGGCGTCGCCCAGCTGCGCGCGCCAGTACCCCAGTTGCCGGTCGCGCTCGGCACCGTCAAACGTGTCGCGCTGCCACGCGGCGTAGTCGCCGTACTGGACAGGTAATTCGACCCGTGACGGGGCAGACGTTTGAGCGCCAGCCCGGCAATGCGCCGTGTAGGCGGCGACGAATGCATCGAGCAGCACGCCGACCGACCAGCCATCCGCCACGATGTGATGCATGGCGATCAACAGTACGTGATCCGCCGCGTCTGCCTCGGGTGGCACGCCCTTCAGTCGCATGATGCCCACACGCAGTAACGGCCCGCGCTGCAAATCGAACGGGGCGTCGGTGAAAGCCTGCGCGCGAGCAGGTGCATCGGCGGGGTGGGCATCAAACACCTGCCACACAAAATCCGGCAGATCGTGAACGACCTGCACGGCCTCAGTTGCGCCCTCCGGCACTTCGAACGTCGTGCGCAGCACCTCATGCTGCGCCACGATGTCCCTGAAGGCATGGCGCACGGCTGTCTCGTCCAAGATGCCGCGCAAGCCAATGCCACCGGCAACGTGATAGGCACTGCTATCCGGTTGCAGATGCCAGAGGAACCACAACCGGCGTTGCGCATGTGACATGGGCAGTGCCGAACGCGACCGGCGCGTGCGTGCGATGGGCGGTAGCGCCGCGTCGGTCATTTCCAGCGATGCCGACGCCAATGCGGCCAATGAACGATGGACGAACATCTGCCGGGGCGAGATGGCAATACCGCGTGCGGCGGCACGCGCCACCACTCGCAGTACCAGAATCGAATCGCCGCCGAGCGAAAAGAAGTTGTCGTTGCGGCCAACGCGCGCGAGGCCAAGCACCTCGGCCCAGACTTCCGCCAGCGCTGATTCGCGCTCGCCGCTGGGCGCCACGTAGCCGCCCTGTTCGAACGACGGCGCGGGCAAAGCGCGACGGTTCAGCTTGCCGCCCGGCGTCATCGGCAATGCATCGAGCGCCACGATGGCCGAGGGCACGAGCGGTGCCGGTAAGGCAGCTTCGAGCGCGGCGCGCAGCGTCGTCGTATCGGGCGCGCGGCCGCCCTGCCCGGTGACGTACGCGGCCAATCGCGTGCCGGCGTCACTTTCGAAGGCGGTCACGACCGCTTCTCGCACGCCCGGCTGCGCGAGCAATGCAGACTCGATTTCGCCAAGCTCAACGCGGAAGCCGCGGATTTTGACTTGGAAATCAACCCGTCCGACGTAGTCCAGTTGCCCGTCTGCCCGCCAACGAACCAGATCACCGGTGCGGTAGGCCCGGCTGCCCGGCGCGCCGAACGGATCGGGCACGAAACGGTCAGCCGTCTGGGCGGCACGGTCGAGATAGCCGCGCGCCAACAGGTCGCCACCGATCAGCAGCTCGCCGATCGCGCCCTGCGGCGCCAGTGTCATATCGGGCGCGACGACGTATAGCCGTCGTCCTTGCAGTGCACGTCCGATCGGCACGCTGGTGGCACTGTCGTCGGTCTCGCCGGATGCCACCCACGCGGATGCTGTGACTGCCGCCTCAGTCGGCCCGTAGGTATTGAGCAGGCGGATGTGCCCGAGATGCGTCTGGTCGCGCCAGCGCCGCAACCCCTGCGCGGACATCGCTTCGCCCCCCACGTGCAATTGGCGAACTTGTGCGAGCGGTCGCGCGTGGGAGCGCTGGTCGAAGCCCTCATCCAACGCCTGAACCAGTACGTTCCAGTACGCCGTCGGCAAATCGACCACGGTGACGCCGTCACGCGCGACGTTGGCGACAAACTCGTCCGCGCTCCACAATTGCGGACCGCGCAGAACAACGGCGGCCCCGACGTGCAGCGCCGGGAAAAGCTGTTCGACGAACCCGTCGAAGTTCATCGTCGAGAACTGCAATACCCGGTCGGCGGCAGACAACTCGCACAGCGACGCCCAGACGCGCGCCTGCGCAGCGAGCGCGCCGTGGCTGATCGCGACGCCCTTGGGCTTGCCCGTCGATCCTGACGTGTAGATGACGTAAGCCAGATGCGCTGGCAATAACGGCACGTCGGGGGCGGTATCGGGCGTGTTCAGCGGCGCATCGACATCGACACGCACGGCACCCTCGGGCAGCGCGACGTGCGAACTCGCCGCGTGGCCCAGCACCAGTCCCGCGCCGCTGTCTTCAAGCATGTCGGCGAGCCGTTGCGGCGGATAGTCCGGATCGAGCGGCACGTACGCCCCACCGGCCTTGAGCACGGCGAGAATGCCGACGACCATGTCGACCGAGCGCGTCAAGGCGACACCGACGCGGGTGTCGGGTTTGACGCCCAGCGCGATCAGATGGTGGGCCAGTCGGTTCGCGCGGGTATCGAGCGCCGCGCGGGAGAGCGTGACGCCGTCGTGCACCAGCGCCACCGCCTCGGCACCACTCGCCACATGGGCCTCGAAGCGACGATGTACCGGCATGAACGTTTCAAGTGCGAGCCGTGTTTCCCCATGCTCGACAAGGCGCGCGTGCGCATCGCCCGTCAGTATCGCGAGATCGCCCAGTCGCGTGTCCGGTGCGGCGACGAACGACGCGAGAAGCGACACGAACTGATCGCACAGCCGAGCCATCGTTTCCGGCGCAAAAAGCTCCCGCGCGTAATCAACGCTCCCAGTGAGCCCGCCAGACGCCAGCTCATGCGCACTCAGCGTCAATTCGAATTGTGCGGCGCGCATGCGCGGCAAGTACCGCTCGACGTGAAGGCCATCGAGCGCCTGCACGGCACTCGCGTCATCGCGTTGATAGTTGAGCAGCACCTGAAACAAGGGCGTGTGCGTCAGGCTGCGCTCGGGTGCCAGTGCCTCGACCAGCGCTTCGAACGGCAATGCCTGATGGGCTGAGGCCTCCAGCACGTGCGCACGGGTTCGGTCGAGGAGTTCCGCAACGGTTTGTGATGCGTCGAGCCGACCGCGCAACACCTGCGTGTTCATGAACAAGCCGATCAGTGGCGCACTTTCCGGCAACTCTCGTCCGGCAATCGGCACGCCCACGCGAATGTCGCGCAGGCCGCTGTGTCTCGACAGCAGCAGTTGGAACGCCGCGAGCACGATCATGAACGGTGTCGCACGATGGGTCGCCGCAAGCTCGCGGACACCGGCCGTCAATGCGGGCGGCAACGAAAACGGCACGGACGCTTCCGTGTACTGCGCCAGCGGTTCGCGCGGGTGGTCCGACGGCAGCAGCAATACGGGTGCTGTCTCGCCTTCCCCTAACGCTGCCCGCCACCAGTCAAGCTGGCGTTGCTGTTCCCCCGCCGCGAGTCGGCCCCGCTGCCATGCGGCAACGTCAGCGTATTGCAGGGTCAACGCGGGGAGGTCCGGTGCTTGCCCAGCCACAGCGGCCTGATAACCGGCGACAAATTCCCGAAGCACAATATCGATGGACCAGCCGTCCGCGACGATGTGATGCATCGCGACCAGCAGGATGTGTTCGGAGACCGGCTCACCGGGAAGTGCCAGCAGTGCCACGCGTAACAGCGGTCCGGTGCGCAGATCGAACGGCGTGTCGTTGAACGTCTGCGCCCTGTGGTTCGCCTCATCTTGCGTGGCGACATCAACGTGCTGCCATTCAAACGGCAGATCGGCGTGCACGATCTGAAGCAATTCGGTGTCGTCGCCGCCGACGGACTTGTCGCTGAACGTGGTGCGAAGCACTTCATGCCGCGCCACCATGCCCGCGAACGCCTGACGGACAGCGTTGGCGTTCAATGCGCCCTTCAACCGCATGGCACCGGTAATGTGATACGCCGAGCTTTCGGGTTGCAGCGCCCACAGGAACCATTGGCGCTGCTGAGCGTGTGAGGCGGCGATACACAATCGGCCATCCTCACGAACCAGCATGTCGGGGCGACTCTGCGGCGGCACGTCGTCAGTTACCAACGCCGCCAGTGCACGCAGCGTTGCGGCCTCGAACCATTGCCGAGGTGTCGATTCAACGCCCGCCGCTGCCGCATGGGCGACGCCCCGGAGCGTCAGAATCGAGTCACCCCCGAGGGCATAGAAGTTGTCGTCGCGGCCAATGAGCGTGTCGTTTGCGAGACGCAGCACCGAGCGCCACGCGTCAGCAAGCCGTGTTTCGATGTTTCCTGTCGGTGCTTCATAGACAGTGTCACTTTGCTGCGGCACTGGCAGGGCTCGCCGGTCGATCTTGCCGTTTGGCGTGAGCGGCATGGCAGGAATCACCAGCACGCGCCCCGGCACCATGTAGTCGGGCAGCGTGTGGCCGATGGCACGGCGCAAGTCGACTTCATCGAGCTGGGCGCCGGGCAATGCCGTCACATAGCCGACCAGACGCACACCGGCCGGCCCCGTGTGTGCCGTCACCACGGCTTCGCGCACGCCCTCGCAAGCCAGCAAACCCGCTTCGATCTCCCCCAACTCAATGCGGAACCCGCGAATCTTCACCTGCTGATCGATGCGGCCGATGAACTCGATATCGCCATCCGCACGACGCCGCACCAGATCCCCGGTGCGATACAGTCTTGCGCCTTCGGCGGCGAACGGATGCGGAACAAAGCGCTCCGCCGTGAGCGAGGCGCGCTGCCAATACCCGCGTGCCAGCCCTTCGCCGCCAAGATAAAGCTCGCCCGGAACACCGGTCGGCGTCTCATTGAGACTGGCGTCGAGCACCCACGCCTGTGTCGCACGAATCGGCGCACCAAGGGGGGTCTTATCGCCGTCGACGCGAGCGACCAACGACCAGATCGTCGTCTCGGTAGGTCCATACATGTTCCAGAGGGCTACGCCGCGCGCCAGCAACGACTGCGCCAGATCGGGCGGCAGCGCTTCGCCGCCGCATAACCCTTTCAGTCCCTGAAGGGCCTGATGCGTCGACCGTCCGGCTGACGTGGCATGCGTTTCGACATCGAGCAACATGCGCCACGTGGCTGGCGTTGCTTGAAGTACCGTGGCCCGGGAATCCGTAAGCAATCGCGAAAGCGCTGCGCCGTCACGCGTCGTGTGCTTGTCCGCGACGATCAATTGCGCACCGGTGACGAGCGGCAGGTACAGCTCCAGCGCCGCAATGTCGAACGACAGTGACGTCACGGCGACCCAGCGATCCTCCGCCGTTAGCCCGGGCCGCTCGCCCAGACTCGCGATGAAACTCGATAGCGCGGCGTGCCGCACCATGACGCCCTTGGGCCGCCCGGTCGATCCCGACGTGTAAATCACGTAAGCCAGATGCTCGGGCAGTACGGTCACGTTCAGGGCTTCTAAGGCAACCTCTGCCTCGTCGGCCGGAATGTCTGCGGACATCACCTCAAAAGTCCGGATTTCCGCCGGAAATGCCAGCCGCGTGGCGACTTCGGGGCAGGTGACGATCCGTTGCAAGCCACTGTCCGCCACGATGTAGGCCAGACGCTCGGCGGGATATTCAGGATCGAGCGGCACGTAAGCCGCACCCGCGCGGAGTACGCCGAGCACTGCCACGACCATATCGACCGAGCGTTCAAGCGCGACGCCGATGCAAGTATCAGGCCCCGCGCCATCAGCGATGAGGCGTCGCGCCAGCGCATCGGCGCGATGCAGCAATTCGCTATACGTCAGACGCGATTCGCCGCAGACGACCGCCAATCGGGATGGGTCTTGCGTCGCCCGCGACGCAATGCGTATAGGCACCGGGTCGAGCCGCGCATCGTGCGCGTTGGCCGCGAGTTCATCGGGCAGGCAATCCGCAGCAAGGTGCGGCGAAGCGCGTTGGGTCAGCACGACGGCGCCGGTCGCCCTCTCAGGCGCACTCACCAGCGTATCGAGCCAGTGGCCGAAGTCATCGAGCAAGGCATGAACGAGCGCGCCATCGACGCGGTCGCGATCGTATTCGAGATCGAGATCCGCGCCGTGTCGATGCCAGTCGACCGCCAGCGTCAGGTCGAATTGCGGCGTGTCGTTGGCCAGCGTCAGCACGTCAACCTGTACGTCGCCGACCCGCAGTTGCGGGGCAGCGTCCGACTGGCTGAAGTTGAACATCGTCTGGAAAATGCTGCCGCCGCTACGCCGCGCCACATCCAGTGCCAGCTCGAACGGCACGTCAAGGCGATCCAGCGCCGCCACCCGGGTGCGGCTCACATCGTCAACGCAAGCGCGCAACGACTGTGCCGGACGATGACGGGCCCGATACACCTGTGTGCCGACAAAGCATCCGATCAAATCGGGCGTGCCGGGGATATGCCGTCCATCGACGGGCACGCCGACGAGAAAATCGCCCTCGCCGTGATACCGGCGCAGGGTCAGTTGCCAGAGGGCGAGCAGCGCGACGAACGGTGTCACACCCGCTTGCTGGCACCACGCGGTCAGTGCGGCGTGCCGGGGCGCATCCAGGGGATGACGTAACACACCGCGACGCACTCCGGCCTCACGTGCCGACAGCGCGGGGAGTTGCAACGGCCCGTACTCGTGCGCGAGATCGCGGCGCCACCCGTCGAGCGCTGCCTGCCATCGCCCACTGATAAGCCCAGCGTGCTGGCGTTGCGCGTAGTCGGCATATTGAATCGCCAGCGACGGCAGTGCCGCCATCGGGTCGGCGCCCTGCACGACGGCCTGATAGGCCTGTGCAAACTCGCGCGCCCAGACGTCGTTCGACGCGGCGTCCGAAATCAGGTGATGCATGGTGACGGCCAGCACGTGCTGGCGGTCCGGCAAATCAATCCAGCTCACGCGCAGCAAGGGGGCGGCGGCGAGATCGAACGGTGTCCGGGCGCTCTCCGAGGCGAACGCGGCAACGCGTGTCTCGATGTCAGAGGCTGGCAGGTTGCGCCAGTCCAGACGTGTCATGGCGAACGGCACTTCAGGCAGTACCGTTTGCGATGGCTCGCCATCCTGCATGGCAAAGGCGGTGCGCAAGACATCGTGACGGGAGATG
The DNA here is from genome assembly GCF_002179965.1 of Pandoraea sp. PE-S2T-3. GTDB lineage: Bacteria > Pseudomonadota > Gammaproteobacteria > Burkholderiales > Burkholderiaceae > Pandoraea. Next base: position 777,259 of record NZ_NGUQ01000037.1, on the reverse strand, counting down.
ACCGCGCGGATCGCCTGCTCCACGGCGTTCGCATCGATCGCAGTGCCGCCGCTCAACCGGAATACGCGCGCGATGTGATACGCATCGTCGTCCGGGGCGAACTGTTGCGCCATCCAGAGCCGGCGTTGCGCAAACGACAGTGGCACGGCGGATGACGGCGATGCAGGCTCGGCGTGGCGGGCGGCGAGATGGCCCGCGCGCTCGCGTTCGGTCTCGTGTTCGCTCTCAGAATCGCTGGCCGCCGACGCATGCGTGTCGAGCATCAACAGTTCCAGCAGCGCGCGGTCGAGATCTTCCATGGCCATGCCAGCATCCTCCGGTAACGGCCCGCGCAACGCGCACGGGCCGGAACAGCGATCCGGCGCACGTCGGCGCGCGCCAGAGGTCCTGCACTTACGTCAAACCGTCGATCCGTCAATCAATAGGCGGTTCGCAGGGTCAACATCACGGTGCGCGGCTGGCCTCGGGCGTAAGCCGCAGCAAAGTAATCGCGATCGAACAGATTGTTCGCGTTGAGCGACAAGGAGGTCTTCTTCGTGAACGCATAGCTGATCGACGCATCGACCACGGCGTAGAAGCCCTGATTGGCGGTGAAGCCGTTACGCGTCGTCGATGTCTCGCTCACGGCAGTCACGCCCGCCCCCACGGTGAGCCCGTTCCAGCTGCCCGGCAGGCGATAGCTGGTCCAGAGCTTGAAGATGTTGTGCGGCGAAATCGACGAGAACGGCGACGCGATCGTGTCGAAGCTGTTCGAGTCTTCCAACTGGCTGTTGTTGTACGTGTAGCTGCCGAACAATTTCCAGCCGGACAGCAACTCACCCGTGCCCGAGACCTCGAAGCCACGCGTGCGCGCCTTGCCCAGCGCCACGTAGTGCGACTGGGTCGGGTCGTTCGGGTCGATCATCGCGCGGTTGGACTGGTTGATCTGATAGACCGCAAACGCCGTCGTGAAGCGGCCGTCCATGAACTCGCCCTTGATCCCGGCTTCGTACTGATCACCCGTGATCGGCTTGATCAGCGTGCCGGAGGTCGTCAGCAAGTTGTCCTGCGGCTGGAAGATGCTCGTATAGCTGGCGTAGACCGACCACGTCTTGTTCAGGTCGTACACCAACCCCGCATAGCCCGTGAACTTGCCGGCGTTGCCCAGCGAGTTGCCGTTCATGTTGAAGACGTTGTAGGTCGGATCGACTGCGAACTTCGACTGGTACCAGCTCACGCGCCCGCCGAGAATCAGGGTCAACTGATCGAGCAGCGAGAGACGCGTCTGCGCGTAGATGCCGTACTGCTTGGCATAGGTGTTGTTGCGGCTCACCGTGTCGGGCGTGCCCGGGAACACCGGCATCGGGTACAGAATGTTCAGCAGGTTGACGTTGGAGACGTTGAACAGGTTGTCCGGCGTGCCGTAGTACTGCGACTGGTGCTCGACCATGCGCATGTAGTTGGCGCCGATGGTGGCCTGATGCGTGCGCCCGAACAGCGTGAACGGGCCCGTCGCGGACACGTCGATATTGGTCTTGCCCTCGCTCACCACGTTGTTCGTCGAACTGATGTCGCCGGTGTAGGTTGCCGGGTCCCACGCATTGAACTGGCTAGCTTGCAGAGTGTTCGAGCGTGAGTACACGTAATCGAACACGGCCTTGGCCGTCCAGCCGCCGCCGAGCTTCTGGTGCAATTCGGCAAAGAGATCCGTGGTGCGGAATGTGTCGCGGTTCCAGCCGGCGCCGTAGTAATGGCCACGCGGCAGATTGCCGTAGGTGCCGTCGGTGTAAATGCCCCAGATCCACGGCTCGTTTGACGTGTACTCGTTGTAGCTCGCGCCGACGCGCAGCAGCGTCGTAGACGTCAGGTCGGCTTCCAGCGTGCCGTACAGCACTTTGTTGCGCGTGTTGGTGGTGTCCTGCACGCCATCGGCGCCGGTATACGACACGACGGCGCGCCCACGCAGCGACCCTGCCGGATTGAGCGGTCCGCCCACGTCGATGGTGGCGCCGCTGTTACCGCGCGTACCGCCGCTGAGCGTTGCGCTGGCCTCGAATTCTTTCTGCGCGTGCTTGCGCACGAGGTTGACCGCGCCGCCCGGTGCGCCGAAGCCATTCAGCAGGCCTGACGGCCCGGTCAGCACTTCGACCCGGTCGTAGATCGCCAGACTCGGCTGGAACGTATCGGCGGTGACCGACATGCTGCTGTTCACGTAGGACGGCGTGCCATCCACAAGGAACGAGGTGATCGGGAAGCCGCGTGCGTAGTACTGCACACGGTCCGAGTCGCTCTGCAAGGTGGTGATGCCGGGCGCGTACTGCATGGCGTCCTTGAGCGTCTGGAAGTTCTGCTCCTTGATTTGCTCTTGTGTGATCACCGACACGGTTTGCGGGATTTCGCGTGCCGTCATCGGAATCTTCGAGCCAACCGTCGTGGGAGGGTTCAGCGCTTCGGCCACCGCGTCGCGCTGGTCTTCCACGTTGGTTGCCGGCAGTGCCGCGACCGGTGCGGCCCCGGGCGCTGTTGCGGTGTCACTTGCGGCATTGTTCGCCGGTTGCGCCGCGCTGTTGCCCTGCGTGGCTTGAGACTGCGCCTGTGCCGCAGCCGCTTGCCCCAGAAGCAGCAACATAACCGCCAGACTTGTACGACTCGGTGTGAGTGCGCCCCTCCGTATTGTTCGGTACTGCCCGTGAATCGACTTCATGTGCAACCTTCCCCTTGACGTGTGGTGGCGCGCTCTCAGCGGCGCATGCTGCATCGGGATCAGGAATTCCGCCCGACGTAAAAATAGAAGTGAAATAATAACCGTTCTCATTTGCATTCACAATGAGAACGGGCCGGACCGTCATGACAACGAAATGATTTCGGATTCCGCCCGAGCCACGTGCCCGGGCGATCCCATGGGTTGTTGGGTTGCGCCGCCGCTCAGGTCGCCGCGTTACTCGCCTGACGGGCACGCGCCAGCCATGCCGCCTGGGCTTCGGGCGGCAACGCATCGAACGCCAGCCGGGCCTGTGCGCGGCGAACGAGTCCATCGCCACCGTCCTGACGTGCATAGAGGGCGTCTGCCAGAGCGCGAATCGTTGGCGTGGCGAATACCTGCCCCGGCAGTACCTCGATATGCAGCCCTTCGCCGATACGGGCGACAAAGCGGATGACGGTCAGCGAATCGCCGCCCAGCGCAAAAAGGCTGCGTGTCACGCCGATGGGGGCGCGTCCCAGCAAGTCTTCGAGCCGCTTGGCCAGCCAGACTTCAAGCGGTGTTCGTGGTGATTCGTCGACAGCCGCACCCCCGCCTCCTTGTTCCGCAACTCTCGGGTCAGGCAAGGCCTGCCGATCGACCTTCCCGTTAGCCAGACGCGGCATCGTCGCCAGCGCCACGACAAACGCTGGCACCCATGCGCCGGGCAGTCGATTGGCGAGCGTTTCGCCGACGAGTGTTGATGCATCGGTTACCCCGGGCGCCACCACGTAGGCCGCGAGTAGCGTCTGTGCGCCGCTGCCCCACGTGCGCACGGTCACTTGCGCGATGCCCGGAATGTCGCGACATGCGGCTTCGATTTCCGCCGGCTCAACGCGGTGGCCGCGGATCTTGACCTGTTCGTCGGCGCGGCCAAGCCATTGAATCCCGCCTTGCGGCAACCATCGGGCGACGTCGCCGGTGCGGTAGAGTCGCGCACCCGGTTTGAACGGGTCGTCCACGAACCCTTCCCCGGCGTCACGACCGAGGTAACCATCCGTCAACTGCGCGCCACCGAGATAGAGCATCCCGCGTGCGCCGACCGGGGTGATCGACAGGTCATCGTCAAGCACGCGTGCATAGCAGTTCGCGAGCGGCTGGGTCAAAGGCAGCGTGGCGCTGTCCAGACCGATAGACGATTCAACAGCGCAATCGTGGGTCAGCACGCCGACCGTGGTCTCCGTCGGTCCGTAGTGATTGACGACGCGTACGTCTGCCCGGATTTGCCGCAGTGTTCGAACCAACGGCTGCGGCGCCGCTTCACCGCCGAGCACGACGGTGGCGGGCAACACGGGCGAGGCGATCTGCACCAGCGCGTCGAGATGAGACGGTGTGATCTTGACGAGATCGACCTCGGTGCGGCCGATGAATCGAGCGAAGGCGGCGCCGTCCGCCATATCGGCTTCAGTGGCGACGACCAGACACGCCCCGGCCGCGATGGCGCCGAACAGTGCCGTATTACCGAGATCGGCCGCCACCGTGGAGCTCAGGGCGACGCGATGACCGGGGCCGAGCGACAACCGGTCGGCGATTGCATGAGCGTAGTTCGCCAGTTGACGATGCCCGATCGGCACGCCCTTCGGCACGCCGGTGGATCCCGAAGTGAAGATCACGTAGGCACAATCTGCCGCGCGAGGGGCAGGCAACGTGGCGTCACCTGTCATTGGCAGCGCCAGCGTCGAGAACGACACGACGGGCACGGGTGCGCCTTCCGCCTCAGGCTCGAACGGCGGTGCCGCGATCGCCAGCACAGGCTTGGCCTGCGACAGCACCGCGTGGATACGGGCAGCCGGCCATGAGGGATCGAGCGGCACATAGGCGGCGCCTGCCCGCATCGTCGCCAGCAAGGCAATCACCATATCCACGGTGCGCGGCATGGCGAGCGCCACCGTGTCGCTCGTACGCACGCCGCGTGCCTGAAGATTGGCCGACACGGTCAATACTTCGCTCGCGAGTTCGGACCATGTAAGGCACTTGCCCTCGCCTTCGATGGCATTGGCGCCGGGCGTTTCCTGCGCGTGCCGCAGCAGCGTGTGAATCACCGTCTCGTCGGGCACGGTCAGTTCCGGCCCTGTCCAACTCATATAGCGTGATCGCTGAACGCTCGACGTGACGTCGAGTTGCCGCCACGGCGCATCGGCTCGGGACGTTTGTGCGGCCAGCGACGCAAGCATCGTCAGACACTGGTCTGCCAGCACCTCGATGGCCTCGGCGGGATAAGCCCCCGCGTCGCCGGTCAGCGCGAATTGCGTGAGCGCGCCTCGCGCGTCCGTCACCAGATCGAGATGGCATTCCGCCTTGCCGAGCGGCGCGTGCAGGCCAACCAGACGCGCTGGCACGATGGCCGAATCCCACACCAGCGTGCGGATCGAGGCGAGCCCGTGGCGCGTCATGCTGGCCGGCACCGACTCCTGCCGATGACGATGTTCCTCGATGGTCTCGTTCAGGTGGCAAGCGGCGTCCACGAGCGAAAACGTATCGTCGAGGCGCACGCGCACTGGCAGCCGACGCTCGAAGACACCGACTGAGCCCGCGAGGGGGCCGTAGTCGGTGCGGCAGTCGTGGCATACCGTGCCGTCCACCACCGTCTGGCCGCCGATCCGCGCGAGCAGCGCCCACCATGCTGCCTGCAACAACAGGCCGGGGGCCGTGCCACGTGCTTGGGCGATTGCCACCAACGCTTGTCCGATCTCTGGCCCTACGGTGCGCCGTGCAGCATGTAATGGCGCGTCTTGTGCCGGTGCCACTGGCGCTGCTGCCTGATGACGAGACTGACGAGACGGCAGTCGAAGGCCGTCATGTGGCGTGCCGCCCTCATCTAGATAGCGGCGCCAGTAGGCTTGTCCGTCGAGCCCATCCTCGCCCTCGACGAGACTGTCTCGCCATGACGCGAAGTCTTCGTAGCGCAACGGCGCGTCGTCGTCCGTTACCCCGCGCCCTTGCGAATGTTGCGCATCGGCAAGCAATGCCTGCGCGAGCACGACGAGACTGGCCTCGTCGAACATCCACGCGCGCGCCATCAGGATGAGCCGCGTGCCGCTATCACACGTGAGCCAGATGGCGCAGGCATTGGCCTGCTGCGATGCGGCTTGCGCCGGCATTGGCCCTGACGCCATCGCCAGCGCGGTTGCGTCTGCCGAGTTGCCCGTCTCGTGAATCTGAATCCACGGCAGCCCCTTGGGAGGTGCCTCCGGCAAATGACGTACGCCACGAAAGCCCTCGACCTGACCGGTGGCCATCGTCAGCATCTCGTGCCGCGCCGGCAGCGCGGCCCAAGCGGCACGCACCGCCTCCGGTCCGAGCGCGGCGTCGGGCTCCACGACGACGGCCACGCAAGCCGTCTCCATGCCAAGCGCAACCCGTGCGCGTTGTTCCGGCGTCAGTCCGAATCCGTTATTGGTCATGGCTTGCGGTGTTGGGGGCGATTCATGCATGGTCGTCACCCTGCGGCATCGGGATCGGCGGATTGACGGGACTCGCCGCGTCGTCATTCACGTTCGTCGCGGGAACGCTGTCGCGCGACATCATCTGCGCCATCGCGACCACGATCTTGCGGGGCTCCTGATAGGGGTCGCGGGCGTGGGCGACCAGCAGGTTGTCGAGCATGACGACGTCACCCCGCTGCCAGTCGAAGCGGAACGCGCATGCCTCGTAGGCGTTGCCGATCAGCGCCATCGTCTCGTCGTCGATGGGCGTGCCATCGCCGTACAGGACGTTGCGCGGCAAGCGGTCTTCACCGGCAATGTCCATCAGATGCTGACGCACGTCCGGCGCGAGGAAGTACGGGTGATGCAGTTGCACCTGATTGAAGAACGCCAGTTCGCCGGTGACCGGATGCCGCAGCACACCCGGGCCGCGCGAGACCGTCTGCAATGTGTCGCCAAACCAGCGCACCTGTGTGCCGACGGCGCGGCAGCGGGCTTCGACGTCTTCCCGGCTATCAGTATGGAAGAACTGGCGCCACGGCACGTCCAGCCCTTCGATGAATGTGCGCACGTAGCACAGGCCGAGCCGCGCGAAGCGATCCACGACGTCAGGCGGCAACCGGCGCAGCATCTCGCGGCCGTCGACGATCGGTGTCGCGCCGCCCACCTGCGAGGGCAACTCGCAATAGAACCACTGCTTGCGCGGCCATTGCTCAAGGTGCGAGCTTTCGTTATGGAAGAGGATCATTTCCTTCTCGGGGTACGGCGTCGACCGATACGTCCGGTCCCCCTCTTCCTTCTTCGGCAGATCACCGTAGTCGCCGTAAAGTTCGGGCACGATGGCTTCTACGAAGCGCTCGAACTGGCGCGGTCCTTCGATGGCGAAGCCGCGCAGCAGCAGACCGCCGTGGCGTGCCAGCCAGATATCGATCTGCTCGCGATGCCGTGCCGCCCATACGAACGGGTCGAGGTCTGCGTGCAGCGGTTCGATGAGGGCCGGAAAGCCCGTGCCTGCCTGCATCGGCGTGATGCGGACCTGATAGTCCGGCGTGCCGGCATTTCCGGGAGCGGCATCCGCCGCCGGACGGGCGAGCTTGCGTCCACCGCCCAATGCGCCGAGCTTTTCGAGCTTTGCGGCGCGCGCGGCGTCACGCGTACGTGCGGCGTCCTGCGCCGGCGGCGGGGTCATCGGGGGCGTCGGGGGCATCGGGGTATCGGGTTCCATGAGATAGGTCTCCAGAAGCTTGAGCCAGGTGGCGACAAAGCGTTCGATGCTGGCGTGCACGAACAGATCGGTCGCGTACACCCATTCGCCGGCAAAGCCGAGCGGGGTTTCATTCAGGAACAACGCCATGTCGAATTTCGACGACGTGGTCGCTTGCCCGATCGGGTCGATGTGCAGACCGTCAATGGCGAGCGCGCCGCGTGGCGTGTTCTGCATGACAAAGAGGGTTTGGACGAGCGGACTCCGCCCTGACACACGGGCCACGCCGGATGCCTCGACGATGCGCTCGAACGGCAGCGCCTCGTTGGCGATGGCGCCGAGCATTGCGTCGTGCGTTCTGCCCGTGAGTGCACCGAACGACGGCTCACCGGTATCCAGACGCGAGCGCACCGGCAGCACGTTCACGAAGAACCCGAGCATGGGTTCGAGCGCTGCATCGTTGCGGCCAGCCGAGTCCACGCCCACGACGAGATCGTCCATGCCGGTCAGCCGGTGCAGGAACGCCTGATAGCTGGCGAGCAGCACGGTCGACGGCGTCGTGCCGTGACGTTGGGCAAATGCCCGCAGCGGTGCGTTGAGCGATTGCGGGAGGACGAACGGCACACCCGCGCCTGCGGTCGATGTCGCCACCGCACGCGGGTGATCCGTGTCCAGACGCAACGCAGCGGGCGCACCTTGCAAGGCATCGCGCCAGTAGCCGCGTAGCGCTTCGCCGGACACACCATCGAGCGCCTTGTGTTGCCAGTCGGCGTAGTCCACGTATTGCACCGGCATCGATGTGAACTCAGGCACCTCGCCGCTGCGAATGGCGGCATAGGCCGTCGCGAACTCGCCGACGAACACACTCATAGCCCAACCGTCCGCGATGATGTGATGCACGGCGAACAGCACGACGTGTTCGTTCGGCGACAGTCGCAGCACCCGAATGCGGGCAAGGGGTCCGGAAGCAAGAACGAACCGATGTTGCGACTGGGTGGCCATGGCGTCAGCGATGGCGGCTTCCTTCGCGTCTGCCGAATCCCCTTCCAGATCGACAACCTCGATATCTGCCTTACCCATCGGTGCGATGCGCGCATACGGCACGCCGTCGTCATCCGGATAGCACGTGCGAAGCACTTCATGTCGTGCGACGAGCGCTGCCATCGCCGCCCGGGCGGTGTCCACGTCGAAATTGCCCGTGACCCGCATGGCGGTCGCCAGCGTGTACGACGCAGCGTCCTCTGGGCCGGCCAGCTTGTCGGCCAGCCACAGGCGGTATTGCGTCGGTGAGAGCGGCATGCGTTCTGCGCGCGGCACACGGACCAGCGCCGGCCCGTCAACCGCAACGTGCGGCGCCAATTCGAGCTGCTGCGCCAGCGCGCTGAGCGTGGGGGCAGCAAAGACATCGCGCAACGACAACTGGCGGCCCAGTGCTGACTTCACACGTGAAACGAGTTGCAGCGCCGTCAACGAGTGCCCGCCGAGCGCGAAGAAGTTGTCGTCGCGGCCGACGAACGGCACATCGAGCAGCGACTGCCACAGCGCGGCGAGCGCGGTTTCAGTCTCTCCACTCGGGATCGCTGCCGTGGTGGCAGAGTGCGACGCATCACCCTGTGGCATCACCAGTGCGCGACGATCCACTTTGCCGCCGGGTGTCATGGGCAACGCGTCGAGTACCACGATGGCTTCCGGCACCATGTACGCTGGCAGGGTTCGGGCCAGTGCCGTACGCAATACCGGCGTTTCCGGTGAAGCGCCCCCCTCCGCCACCACCCATGCGACCAGCCGGTTGCCCTCACCGGACGTGGCTTGCACGGCAGACGCCACGGCTTCCCGCACACCGGCGAGCGCCAGCAGCGCGGCTTCCACTTCGCCCAGTTCGATACGCAGGCCGCGAATCTTGACCTGTTGATCGATACGGCCGAGATAGTCGAGTTGTCCGTCGGCGCGCCAACGCACGAGATCACCCGTGCGGTAGCAGCGGCCGCCATCGCTGCGCTCGGGGTCCGGCACAAAGCGCTCCGCCGTCAGCGCCGGGCGGCCAAGATAGCCACGCGCCAACAGATCGCCGCCGATGACCAGTTCGCCCACAGCGCCTTGCGGCACCGCGGTCATGTCGGAATCGACCACCTGCACGCGGCGTCCGGGCAACGGCCGCCCGATCGGCACCGTGCCGGGGAACGTCGCGGCCGTGGCATCAGTCACCGACGTGGCGTCATACACCGTTGCAGTAATCGTCGCTTCGGTCGGCCCGTAAGTGTTGATCAACGTCACCGGCGCCAGCACGGTACTCGCTTGCGTGCGCCGCCAGCCTTGTGCCGACATTGCCTCGCCACCCGCGTGGAACTCCCGCAGCGGAGCCAGCGACGTCTTGCTGTTGGCCAGATCCTGCGAGAGCACGTGCCAATAGGCCGTTGGCAAGTGCGCCACAGTCAGACCGTGACGTGCCACGCGAGCCACGAACTCGTCGGTGGTCCACAAGTCGGGGCCACGCATGACAACGGTCGCGCCCAGACAGAGCGGCGGGAAAAGCTGCTCGACGAAGCCGTCGAAGTTGACGGTCGAGAACTGAAGGACGCGGTCCGACGGCGTCAGACGCGCATAGCCAATGGTCGCGTCGATGTGCCCGGCGAGCGCGTCATGCGCAATACCCACGCCCTTCGGCTGTCCCGTCGACCCGGACGTATAGATCACATACGCCAGTCGCTGCGGCATCAGCGGGATCGCCGGTGCTGAGGTTGCGCTCGCGTCGGAGTGCAGATCCAGCGAGTCGACATCGAGCGTGTTCACACCCGCCATTTGCGTCAGTGCGGGCAACTTGCGGATGACGGCGGCGTCGCTCACGAGCACCCGGATACCGCTGTCTTCGATCATGTAGGTCAGACGCGCCAACGGATAATCCGGGTCCAGCGGCACGTAGGCGGCGCCCGCCTTGAGGATCGCCAGCATGGCAACCACCATGTCGAGCGAACGCGTCATGGCGATACCGACACAGGTATCGGGGGTCACGCCCGCGCTGCTCAGATGACGCGCAAGGCGGCAGGCGCGAGCGTCCAGTTCGGCATAGGTCAGGCTGTCGTCGTCCAGCACGAGCGCGACGGCCAATGGCGTGCGGGCCGCCTGCGCGGCAATCGCGACGTGTACGGCGACCGGTCTGCCCTCGGCCGTGCTTTCGCCCTGACCCCATGCCCGCAGTCGTTCGACTTCCGCCTTGTCGGCGAGCGCGATATCGCCGACTGCCGTCTCGGCCGATGCCGCAAACGCCGTCAGCACGGCCACGTAATGCGTCATGAAGCGCGCCACCGTGGTCTCGTCAAACAATTCCCGGGCGTATTGGAAGCTGCCGTCGATGACACCGTCCGGCGAACTGCGCAGGTTCAGCGTCAGATCGAACTGGGCCGCTTGGTCGACCGCGTCAAAACGCTCGGTCGTCAGCCCCGGCAGCGACGACAGCACGCGGCGGTCTTCCTGCTCGAAATTGAACATCACCTGGAAGAGCGGCGAATGCACGAGGCTGCGCTCGGGCTGCATGGCTTCAACGAGGACATCGAACGGCAACTCGCGATGCTGCTGCGCGCCGCTCACGCGCTCGCGCGTCTGAAGCAGCAACGCGTCAAGCGTCATGCGCGGTGCGATCTTCGCGCCGAGCACCTGCGTGTTGATGAACAGACCGATGAGGCCCTGCACTTCTGCACGCTCGCGGTTTGCGACCGGCACACCGACGCGGATCGTCTGCTGCCCGGTATGGCGATGCAGCACCGTCTGAAATGCGGTGAGCAGCACCGTGAACACCGTCGTTTCGTACTGACGGGCCAACGCGCCGAGTTGTGCCGCCAGCGCCGGCGACAACGTGACCGGGAACCGCGCGGCGCGATAGCGTCCGAGGGCCTGACGCGGGCGGTCCGTAGGCAACGCCAGCGTCTGCGCACCGTCGTCGAGCGCCTCCCGCCAGTAGGTCAGTTGACGTTCCTTCTCCGCGTCGTTCAACACGGTGCGCTGCCACGACGCATAGTCGGCGTACTGCACCGGCAACGCGCGCCATTCAGGCGACTCGCCGCAAAGCGCTGCCCGGTAACCGATGGCGAACTCATCGAGGATGACGTCGACTGACCAGCCATCCGAGACGATGTGATGCATCGCCACCACCAGCAGGTGATCGTCCGTCCCGAGCGAGACGATCCCGACACGCAATAGCGGCCCCTGTGTGAGATCGAACGGCTGCGCCATGAATGCGGCCGCCCATGACCGGGCTTGTGCCGGGGCATGCGTGCCACGCACGATGGCTACCGTTGCCGCCGCGTGGACGATCTGGCGCACGTCGCCATCGGCGTCCTGCGAGAACGTCGTCCGCAAGCTCTCATGTCGCGCCACGATGGCATCGAATGTCGCCTGAAGCGCATCGATGTCGAGCTTGCCACGCACCCGCACGCTGTCGGCAATGTGATACGCGCTGCTTTGCGGATCGAGATGCCAGAGCACCCACATGCGCCGTTGGGCGTGCGACGCCGGCAGGTGCGACCGATCCGAGAGCGGCAGGATCGACGACGCCGAAGTGTAGCTTGCGCTCCCGGCCTGTTGCCCCTGCGCCGACACCACCGAAGTGGCAAGTGCTGCGACCGTCTGCGATTCGAACATCTGGCGTGGGGAAAGCGCGATCCCACGGTTGGCGGCCCGTGCCACGATCTTCAGGATCTGGATGGAGTCGCCGCCGAGCGCGAAGAAATTGTCGTGACGGCCTACGCGCACCCCGCTGGACGTGTCGCGACGGCCCTCTGACAGCACTTCCTGCCAGAGATCGGCCAGCGACTGCTCAAACACCGTTTGCGGTGCTTCGAACGTTGGCTTCGCGAATGTCGGCACCGGCAGCGCATGGCGATCAAGCTTGCCGTTCGGCAACTGCGGCAGTGCGTCGAGCACCATCAAGGTGGACGGCACCATGTAGTCCGGCAGCACTGCGCCGAGGGCGAGTCGCAACGCCGCCGCATCCGGCGCACTGCCCGCGTGCTCGCTGGCGAGCGTGACATATCCCACGAGACGCGTCGCGCCATCGACGTCCCGCGCCAGCACCACCGCCTGACCGACGCCGGGTTGTGCGAGCAATGCCGTTTCAATCTCGCCCGGTTCGATGCGGAAGCCGCGAATCTTGATCTGGTGATCGGTCCGGCCGAGGTATTCCAGTTGGCCACCGGCCCGCCAGCGCACCCGGTCGCCGGTGCGGTACAAGCGCCCGCCGCCGGTGCCGAACGGATCGGGCACGAAGCGGTCGGCCGTCAGGTCCGCGCGATTCAGATAGCCGCGTGCGAGCAAGTCGCCACCGATCAGCAGTTCGCCAATAGCGCCCGCCGGCACCAACTGGAAGTCGGCGTCGACCACATACAGCGCGCGTTGACCCAGCGGCACACCAATTGGCACCAGTGCGGGCAGCGCGTCGACATCGGCCGCTGACGCATCGAACAGCGTTGCCGTGACCGCGGCTTCGGTCGGCCCGTAGGTGTTCAACAACCGCACGCCGCCGAAGGCACGGCTGGCGCGCCATTGCCGCAATGTCTCCAGCGGCATCGCTTCACCCATGGCATGCACTTCGCGCAGACCGGCGAAGGCTTCGCTATCGCCCAGTTCGCGCGTGATCATCTGCCAGTACGCCGTCGGCAGGTCAGCCACCGTGATGCCGTGCTGTTCGACCTGCTCACGGAACTCCGCTGCGCTCCACACCGCCGGACCGCGCAGAACCACCGTGCCGCCGAGGCAGAGCGACGGCAACAGTTGCTCCACGAAAGGATCGAAGTTGATGGTCGAGAACTGAAGCACGCGATCGGCGGCAGTGATGCCTGCGAAGCGGGCTGAAACGTCGACATGACGGGCGAGCACGCCATGCGAAATCGCGACGCCCTTCGGTTTGCCGGTAGACCCCGATGTGTGGATCACGTAGGCCAACTGCGCCGGGTGGACGCGGATGTCCGGCGCGGACACATCAACGTGGTCGCCCTGATCGAGCGCCAGCGTATCGACACAGAGCACCGGCAATGCCACGTCCGCCGGCAGCCGGTCAAGCACGTCCGCATGGGCCAGAATGGCGGCCAGTCCGCTGTCCGTCACGATATCGGCGAGCCGCGACTGGGGGTAATCCGGGTCGAGCGGCACGTAAGCCGCCCCAGCCTTGAACACGGCCAGCACTGCCACAACGAGGTCGAGCGAGCGTCGCATCGCGATGCCGACCCGCGCCTCCCCGGTTGCGGAGCGCACGCCGAGCAGGTACTGGGCAAGGCGGTTGGCGCGCAACTCCAGCTCGCCATAGGTGAGCCGGGTGTCGTCCAAGATCACGGCGATGGCGTCGGGCGTTGCCGCCGCCTGACGGGCAATCGTCTCGTGCACCGGTGACGCGTGCGCCGGGCCGTCGTCGTTACGCCCCCACGCAAGCAAGACTTCCAACCCTTGTGCGTCGTGCAGGGCGATATCGCCGATTGCCCGATCCGGTGCCTCGGCGAATCCGGACAACAGGCGTACGTATTGCGCAGCAAACTGCGCCGCAGTCTCGGCGTCGAACAACTCCCGCACATAGTCGAGATCGGCGCGGATCGCCCCTTCCGGCGACTCGCTCGTCGTCAACGACAGTTCGAACTGCGCTTCGCCCATACCGAGCGAGAACGGCTCCACGCGAACGCCGGGCAATTGCGCCAGCGCCCGTTGGTCATCGCGTTCATGGTTGAACATCACTTGGAACAGCGGCGTATGCGACAGGCTGCGCTCCGGCTGAAGGGCATCGACCAGCGCATCGAACGGCAGGTCCTGATGAAGACGCGCCTGTCGGGCCCGTTCATCGACCTGCCCGATCAGCGCGGCCGCTGTCACACGCGAATCCACTTGTGCGCGCAGTACCTGTGTGTTGACGAACAGTCCGATAACACCGGCAACTTCGGCGCGCTCGCGATTGGCGACGGGTACGCCGACACGAATGTCGTCCTGCCCCGTATGCCGATGAAGCAAGGCGTGGAACGCCGCGAGCAACACGACATAAGGCGTGGTGCCGAAGCGACGCGCCAACGTACGGACGCCGGACGCCACGCTCGTCGGAAGTTCAACCGTCACGCGCGCTGCGTGATAGTCGCCGAGCGACTGGCGGGCACGGTCCGTCGGCAGATCCAGCACCGGTTGCACGTTGCCCGGCGCGCCGTCCAGCGCGTCGCGCCACCACGTCAGTTGGGCATCGCGCGCGCCGGCGTCGAGCCATTCGCGCTGCCAGACGGCATAGTCGGCGTACTGCACGGGCAGCGGTGCCCGGTCCGGTGCCTTGGGAGCATCGCCCGCCAACGCGGCACGATAGGCGTCGACAAATTCACTCAGCAAGATGTCCATCGACCAGCCGTCGGACACGATGTGGTGCATGCCCACGACAAGCACGTGCGCGTCGTCCGCCATGCTCACGACACCGACGCGAAGCAGCGGCCCGTTCACGAGATCGAACGGCGCAGCCATCCATGTGGCGGCGAACGCGCGGGCGCTGGCTTCGTCCCCTGAGCGGTGCTCGAACGCGCAAGGCAGCGCGTCGTGCACGACCTGTGTCGCCTCACCGCGCTCGGACATGGCAAACGTCGTGCGCAGCGCTTCGTGTCGCTGCACGAGCCAGCCGAACGCGTCGCGCGCCGCGGCGGCATCGAAGGCGCCGCGCATGAGCAAAGCCCCGCCAACGTGATACGCCGTACTTTGCGGCTGCAATTGCCACAGGAACCAAAGACGCTGCTGCGCGTGCGAGAGCGGCAGTTGCGTGCGATCCGTCAGGCGAACAATCGGCGAAGCGGCGGCCTCGTCGACCGGCAGATCGAGGGCGACGTCAGCCGCGGCAGCGAGTGCGGCCAGCGTCGGTGCTTCGAAACATTGCCGGGCGGTGAGCGCAATTCCGGCCTGTGCGGCGCGGGCAGCCACCTTGAGCACCAGAATCGAGTCGCCACCGAGGTCGAAGAAGTTGTCGTCGCGGCTGACCTCAGCCACACCGAGCAAATCGGACCAGATGGCCGCCAGCGCAAGCTGCGTCTCGCCTTCCGGTGCCGGACCGGCGACGTGCTGCGCCTCGGGTGCAGGCAGTGCGGCACGATCGAGCTTGCCATTGGCGGTCAACGGCAACGCGGCCAGCACGCTCACACTGGCGGGCACCATGTAGTCGGGCAGATGTTGCGATAGCGCGGCCCGTACTGAAGCGGCGTTGAGCGTATCGGCACCGCAGACATAGGCGAGCAGGCGTGCATCGGCCCCGCCGCCGGTCGCAATGACCGCCGCGTTCGTGATACCAGGCACCTTGAGCAGCTGCACCTCGATCTCGCCGAGTTCGATGCGATACCCGCGAATCTTGACCTGCTGATCGATGCGGCCGAGGTAGACGAGTTCGCCCGTGTCGGTCCAACTGGCCAAGTCGCCGGTCCGGTACAGACGGCCGCCATCATTGGCAAACAGGTTCGGTACAAACCGCTCCGCCGTGAGTCCGGCACGTCCCAGATAGCCGCGCGCCAGCCCGGCTCCGCTCACGTGGAGTTCACCGGGCACGTTCACGGGCGCGAGTTCGCCCCAAGCGTCAAGCACGTACAGACCGAGATCGCCGATCGGGCGCCCCACCGGGCTGCGTTCGGCATCTACGTCCTGCGGCGTCAGCTCGCGGGCGGTGACATGGACGGTGGTTTCGGTGATGCCATACATATTGACCAGCGCCGGACCATGGCCGCCGTAGTGAGCGAACCACGGCGCGAGCGCGCGGACTTCCAACGCTTCGCCGCCGAAGATGATCGTGCGCAGATGAAGCCCGGGTTCGTACATCGACGGCATCTGCAACAACTGGCGAAACGCCGACGGCGTCTGGTTCAGCACCGTCACGCCTTCGTCGCGCAACAGGGCGGCGAATTCGGCGGGGGCACGCGACACGGCATGCGGCACGATGACCAGCGTGCCGCCGTAGCAAAGCGCACCGAAGATTTCCCACACCGAGAAGTCGAAGGCGAACGAATGGAACAGCGTCCAGACGTCACGCTCGCCGAACCCGAAGCGTGCCTGCGTCTGATCGAGCAGCCGCATGACGTTGGCGTGCGTAAGTTGGGCGCCCTTCGGCTTGCCCGTCGAGCCCGAGGTGTAAATCACATACGCGAGCTGACGCGGATCGACCGCAACCGCAGGCGCGTCGGACGGCCATTCGCCGCCGAGGGATGTTTCGTCCGCGACATCGACGACTGCCAGCCCTTCCGGCACCGGCAGCAAATCGCGATCCACTGAACGCGTCAGCAAACAGCGCATGCCCGAATCGGCCATCAGGTACGACAACCGCTCCGCCGGATACGCCGGATCGACCGGCACATAGGCGGCGCCCGCCTTGAGGGTGGCAAGCATCGCCACGATCATCTGCGGCGAACGCGTCATGCCGATACCGACGCGTGCTTCGTGACCGATACCGCGTGCCAGCAAGCGATGTGCCAGCCGATTCGCCTGCGCGTCGAGTTCACCGTAAGTGACGATCGTGTCGCCGTCGCGCAAGGCCGTTGCGTTCGGTGATTGCAACGCCTGCGCGGCAATCCGCTCGTGCAGGCATCGTGCGTCATGCGTAGGCAGCGGCCGTGGCGCGCCCAATGTGGCGACGCGCAGGGCGGCGTCCGACGTCATCCGTAACGCATCGGCGGCGGCAAGTGAGCCGTCGCCCGACAACGCACGGAGCGTCTCGGCGAAGCGCGATGACAGCGCCGAGACTTCGGCAGGCGAGAACGCCTGCGTCCGGTAGCTCCAGCGAATGCGCCATTGCTCGCCCGGCACGACCGTAACGGCCAGCGGGAAATGGGTGGACTCGTCAGTGCTGGCGCCCGAAAGCGTCAAGCCATGCGACGCGGCTTGGGCCAGTGCGCCGTCCACCGGGAAGTTCTCGAAGACGAAGAGCGTGTCGAACAGCGCGCCCGTCACCGGGGCAGCGCGTTGAATGTCGTGCAACGGCGTGTGCTCGAAATCGCCCGCCTGTGCCCGGCGCGACTGCAAGTCACGCAGCCAGTCGCCTGCCGTATCGCGTTCCGGGCGGTGGCTGACCACCGGCACGGTGTTGATGAACAGACCGACGATGGTATCGGCACCCGGCAGCGATGCCGGACGACCGGCGACCGTCGTGCCGAATGCCACGTGCGCATGGCCGGTGGCTTGATGCAGCATCAGCGCCCAAGCCCCTTGTGCGAGGGTGTTGACGGTGACGCGCTCACGCGCGGCGAAGCGATTCAGTTGGCTGACCGTGGCGGCATCGAGTTCAGTGATTTCCGTCGCAAAGTCGTCACGGGCGGCGGCAACCGGCAACTCGCGAGGCGCGAGACGTGTCGGTTCGTCCAGCACGCCCAGCGTCTCCCGCCAGAACGCCGTTGCGCTACCCGAGGTACTGGCGCTTTGTGCCACGAGCCATTCGACATAGTCGCGGAACGTCGCCGTCGGGGTCGCATTGATCGCACTGCCCGGCTCGCCGTGATAGTGCCGCATGACCTCGCCGATCAGGCGAGACGTACTCCAGCCATCGAGCAGCAGATGGTGACAAGTCCAGATCAGGTGATATTTCGACACCCCCGTTCGAACGAGCGCAACGCGTTGCAGCGGCGGCACCGCCAGATCAAACGGTGTCTCGCGTTGTGCCAATGCAAGGGCGTCGAGCGCAGCTATCGCGTCAGACGGCGCCGCATTCTGCTCCCGCCAGTCCAGATGCAGGAACGGCACCGGGGCTTGGCGGGCCACCCATTGCAGCAACTTGCTGCCCGTCGTGACAAAGCCGGTGCGCAGCATCGGATGACGTGCGCACACCGTCTGCCACGCCGCTTCGAAACGTACCGGGTCGAGCCCGTCGATATCGACGCGCATCTGGTTCAGATACGCACCGCCCTGCCCGTCGACCATGGCGTGGAACAACAACCCTGCCTGCATCGGCGCCAGCGGATAAAGATCGTCGACGTCGCGCCATGCCAGTGGCAACGTCGCGAGGGCTGCATCGTCCAACGCCGCCAGCGGGAAGTCGCCTGACGTCACGCCAGCGGCAGTCTCGTCGAGGCAATGCGCGAGGATGGCGGACAACTCGGTGTCGATCGCGGCGGCCAACGCCTCCACGTCCTGCGGCTTGAGACGACGGGCGCTGAACGACAGCGCCACGTTCAGTTCTCCCCCCACGACCTTGGCATCGATGCTGAGGTCATGTGTGAGCCGCGTGTCGCTGGCGACGGTCTGTCCGAGGGCTTCCCCGGCCGGTTGCCAGTCTTGCCCCAACGCACCGTCAAAGCGCCCGAGGTAGTTGAAGACGACCGCCGGTACAGGCACAGCGGCAAGCGCTTCCCGGGTCGCGTCGTCACCGAGCCAGCGCATGACGCCGAAGCCAAGACCGCGTTGCGGCACGGCACGCAGGGCCGATTTGGTACGAAGGATGGCGTCCCGGAGATCGCCCTGCGCCTGCACCGCAAACGGATAAAGGCTGGTGTGCCAACCCACGGTGCGCGACAGATCGACGTCGTCGCTCCACGGTTCGCGGCCATGGCCTTCCAGCGCCAAAACGTAGTCCGGGGCATCGGCCCACGCCTGCAATGCGCGGGCGACGGCGACGAGCAGCAGCTCGCCGGTTTGCGTGCGATAGGCGACACCGGTGTCTTGCAGAAGCTGTTGCGTAATGTCGCGATTGAAACGACGCTCGACACGCGTCAGATCACCGGCCAGCGACGGTGCGTCAGCATCGACAACAGGCAGGTGCGTCGCGCCGCGAATGCCCGACCAGTACGGCAGCTCGTCACGCTGTGCGCTGCGCGACGCACCAGCAACAAGGTGCTCCGCCCACGTGCGATAGCTAGTGCCCGTTGCGGCGAGCGCAGGCGCCCGTCCTGCGCGCCACGCGTCATACGCTATGCGTAGATCGCCCAGCAGAATGCGCCACGACACGCCGTCGACCACCAGATGGTGTGCCGTGAGCAGGAGACGCTGGCTGGCGTCCGGCATGGCGATCAGTACCGCACGCAGCACCGGGCCGTCGGTCAGATGAATGCTGACATGCGCCTCATTCCCAATGACTTCGACGTCATGGGTATTTGCCGCAACCCGCGTCCACAGCATGCCTTCGGCGGATTCGCGGTTGAAGGGGGTGAACGACTGACGCCATCCGCCTGCCGCAGCCGTATCCGGCACGAATCTCATCCGCAGGGCCGCATGATGCGCAACGACACTCACGAAAGACTGCCGCAGCGCTTCGACGTCGAGCGGCTCGGCAGGTGTCAGCAGCAACGCCTGATGCCAGTGGTTGACGTTACGCATGCCCGTGGCGAAGAACGCCTGCTGAATCGGCAGCAGCGGCACGTCACCGGGCGTGTCGTCGGTCGGCGCACGCACCGCACCGGCCGTCCCGGCCTGCGTGGCAACGGCAGCGAGTGCGGCGAGCGTCGGCGCGGTGAACAATTGCTTCGGCGACACCGTCAGCCCCGCCTGACGGGCACGCGCGACGACTTGAAGGCTCAGGATCGAATCGCCTCCGAGGGCGAAAAAGTTGTCGTGACGTCCCACTTGCGGCAAGGTCAGCACGGTCTGCCACAGCTCGGCCAACACGCGTTCGGCCTCGCCTTGCGGCGCTTCGAATGCCGCTGAGGCCGAGCCGGGGTCCGGCAGCGCGACGCGATCTACCTTGCCACCCGGGGTGAGCGGCAATGCATCGAGCACCACGACCGTTTCGGGGACCATGTACTCGGGCAGCCGGTTCGCCAATGCCTCGCGAAGTTGTGCACCGTCGACCGGCTGCGCGGTATCACGGCCAACGTAGGCGATCAGACGGGCTCGTGCCCCTTCCGTACGAACCACGACGGCGGCTTCGCGCACGCCAGCCTGTGCCGTCAATGCCGCCTCGATTTCACCGGGTTCGATCCGGTAGCCGCGCAGTTTGATCTGGTGATCGATGCGGCCGAGGTAGTCGAGCGAGCCGTCGTCACGCCAGCGCACCAGATCGCCCGTGCGGTACAGACGCCCACCCGTGCCCCCGAACCCATCCGGTACGAACCGCTCGGCGCTGAGCCCCGGACGGTTCAGATAGCCGCGGGCGAGCAGTTCGCCGCCGATCAGCAGTTCGCCCGGCGCACCGTGCGGCACCAGCGACAGATCGGGCGACACGACATATAAGCTGCGTCCCGGCAAGGCCCGCCCGATCGGTACGAAGGCCGACAGCGCCGGCAGCGCAGCGGCGCCGATCTCATCGGCATCGAAGACCGTGGCCGTAATCGTGGCCTCGGTCGGACCATACGTGTTGATGAGCGTGACGGGGGCCAGCGCCGCGCTTTCACGTGTGCGCCGCAGCGCCTGCGCGGACATGGCCTCGCCACCGGCGTGGAACTCGCGCAACGGCGCGAGGCTTTCAGTGCTGCCTGCGAGATCTTGCGTCAATGCATGCCAGTAGGCCGTGGGCAAGTGCGCCACCGTGACGCCATGACGGCGCACGCGTGCAACAAATTCGTCGCTCGACCAGATATCCGGGCCGCGCAACACGACCGTCGCGCCCACGCACAGACTCGGGAAAAGCTGTTCGACGAATCCGTCGAAGTTGACGGTGGAAAATTGCAGCACCCGATCTGCGACGCTCAGCTTCGCATAGGCAATCGTCGCGTCGACGTGGCGCGTGAGTGCGCCATGCGAGATCGCCACGCCCTTCGGTACGCCCGTCGAGCCGGACGTGTGGATGACATACGCGAGGTTGTCGCCGTGTAGCGCGACCTCCGGTGGCAGCGGGTGACGTACGGCCAGCACGGCGTCGTCGACGTCCAGACGCCGCACGCCGCCGGCCAACGCAAGCGGTACTTCCGCCTGCGACAGCACGACCGATACGCCGCTGTCCTCAATCATGTGGGCAATGCGGGCCGCCGGGTACGCCGGGTCGAGCGGTACGTAGGCGCCACCCGCCTTCATGACGGCAAGCAGCGCGACCACCATTTCGATGGAGCGGATCATCGCCACGCCGACGCGCGCCTCGGGCGTAATGCCCATGCTGGCGAGGCGACGTGCCAAGCCATTGGCGGCGGTGTCGAGATCGGCAAACGTCAAGGTCTGGCCGTCGAGCACAAGGGCCTCGGCGTCCGGCGTCAGGCTCGCCTGACGCGCGATGCGTGCGGGCACCGTTGCGGTATCGAAGGCCGTGGCCTGTGCGACGCCCAAGGCGGCAAGCGTTTCCGCAGCGTCGACCGTCGGCGTCAGGCAGTCCGCTACTCGGGTGCCGACTGCCGGCGTGTTCGCCATCGCCTCCAGAAGACACAGATACTGACGACGCAACTGCGCGGCGTCATCGCGTGAGCAACGGTTGGCGTCAAAGCGCCAGCCCAACGTCGGCGTACCGCGTGTGGCGACCGTCAGCGTGACGGGATAGTGGGTACGTTCCCAGCCTTGCACCTGCCCCACACGCAGCGTGGCGTCGCCGTCGAGCAAACCGGCCGCGACCGGGTAGTTCTCAAACACGATCAGGCTATCGAACGGTGCCGTACCGTTCAAACCGAGCCATTGCTGGACGGACGCCAACGGGGTGTGCTCGTGTTCACGGAGCGAAACGTTCTGTGCCTGCACCGCGCGAAGCCAAACGCCAACGTCCTGCGACGGCTTCGCCGTCACGAACAGCGGCAGCGAATTGATGCACAACCCCAGCATTTCCTGCGCACCGGGCAACGAGGCCGGACGCCCGGAGACCGTGACGCCGAACGTCACGTCCTGACGGAAGCTCTGCTGCGCGATCAGCAGCGCCCATGCGCCTTGCATCAAGGTATTGATGGTCACCTGATGACGTTGCGCGGCTTCGACCAGCTTGATCCCCAGTGCGTCGGGCAAGACGTCTTCGAAAGTCAGCGCATCCGTGCTTGCCTCCGGTGATGCGGACGACGCATAAGCGAGCAACTGCCCGCGATTCGCGACCTCTCCGGCCTGTTCTACCCACCAGTCGCGCGACGACGGTTGACGCGCGATCCAGTCGACGTAACGGCTGTAAGGCACGGCCGGTGCCGCGCTCGCTTGCCGTTCGTCACCGTCGCGCACGGCGCGATAGGTGCCGACGACTTCGGCCATCAGCAGTGCGCTGCTCCATCCGTCGGTGATGGCGTGATGGGCGGTCCACACCAGATCCGCCGCGTTGTCCGGGCGCAGGAAGACGTTGACGCGAAGCAGCGGCGCGCGTTCCACATCGAAACCGGCACGCAGATCGCTCGCAAGCCATTGCGTGAAACTGCGCTCATAGACGCCGAGATCGGTGACGCCTGCCGGGACCGGATGCACCGTGAACGGCAATGCCGCGTGTGACTGCACGATTTGCAGGATCGGGCCGCCGTGGTGCCACGCAAAGCGAGTGCGCAAAGCGGCGTGACGGGCGGCAGCCTGCTCCCAAGCCTGACGCAGCGCGGCGACGTTCAGGTCGCCGATCAGCGTCACACGCTTCTGCGTGATGTACATGCCCTCGCCCGGCAACGACAGGTCGTGATACAGCAACCCTTGTTGTACCGCCGTGGCGGGATAGACATCCTCGACCCCGGTGGCGTCCAACGCGAGCCGCTGCCATTGTTCGGCGTTCAGCGCGGCGCGCGGGAAATCGCTGCGCGAGAAGATTCGCGTGCGATCCCGGGTTGCTTCGATGACAGCTTGCAAGTGGGCATCAAAGCGTTCGATGCAGCGTTCCACCTGCGTGGCATCGACGATATCGGGATCGAAGTCCCACGTGATCGACAGCGCGCCGTCCTGAATGCGGGCGTTGAGATCGAGCGCGAACGGCGCCGGTGCCGGGGCGGCCATCTCGCCGCATGGGAGCGTGGACAGCGCAAACGTGCTGCCGGTGGCGACCGCCTGGTCGAGATTGCCGAGATAGTTGAAGCCCACTTGTGCCACGGGCAGCGCGGCTGCGGCACGGCGGACGTCGTCGCGCGCATGCCATGCCAGCAGGCCCCAATGCAGGCCCTTGTTCGGTACGTCGCGCAGGCCGTCTTTCGTCGCGATGAGCTGCTCGGCAAGCGTGCCGGTCGCAGGCAGACGAACCGGATATCGGGTCGTGAACCAACCGATCGTGCCACTCAGGTCCAGTTCTGTGCCCGACTCGCGTCCCAGTGATTCTCGGCCATGTCCTTCAACGGCGACTACCGCGTCGGTGCAATCGACGGTGTCACCCAATGCGCGCGCGAGCACGCCCAGCAGCGCTTCGTCGATTTGCAGGCCCAAATGGCTGCGTGTCTGCGCGACGAGTCGGCGCGTGGCTTGCGCCCCGAGTAATGCGTGACGGGTCTGACGCGGCCGCCCTTTCGACGTGGCGCCGAACAGCGGGCTCGCGCCGGTCAACGCATTACGCCACCACGGCAACTCGTCGATGACGTCTGCCGACGCCGCATGGGCGGTCGCCGCCTGCACCCACACGCTCCACGGCGTGTTGCCGGAAAGCTCGATGGCTCGGCCCTCGTGCGCCGCGTGATACCCACGCTCAAGCTCGTCGAGCAGCACGCGCCACGACACACCGTCTACGGCGAGGTGATGAATCGTGATCAGCAAATAGGCGCCATCCGGGGTATGCATGAGCAACGCCCGGAGCAGCGGCCCTTGCCCAATGTCGAGAGACCGGTGGACCCGCGTGCCCTCGCGTTCGATAGCGGCACGCCAGTCGGCTTCGCCCCGAAGGTCGAGCGTCTCGAGCAAATTGTGCGCATCCACGGCGACCACCTGCTGCTGCCAGCCCGACGGCGTACGCACGAAACGGAGCCGCAGCGCGTCGTGGGCCTGAACGAGGGCATCCAGAGCGCGGCGCAGCGCGGCGGCGTCTGGCAGCGATTCGCTTTGCAACAGCACGGCCTGATTCCAATGCGCCTTGCCGTGCGGGTGACGATCGAAGAACGTGGCCTGAATCGGCGTCAACGGCAACGGTTCGCGAGACTCGACGTGCGCGGGTCGCGCATGCAGCGGCTCGGCCAACAGGGCGAGACGTTCGATATCCGGCGCATCGAAGAGATGTCGCGGCGTGAGCTTCAGCCCGGCCAGTGCCGCCTGCGCGATCACGCGCAGACTCAGAATCGAATCGCCACCGATCTCGAAGAAGTTGTCGGTGACGCCGACGTCGTCGCGCCCGAGTACATCGCGCCAGATGTCGTGCAGCGCGATTTGCACGGGGCCGACGGGCGCTTGCCGCTCGCGCGACGCCATGTCTTGCGGCAGCGGCAATGCACCACGGTCGGTCTTGCCGTTCGGCATGACCGGCAAGGCATCGAGGTGGACGAACACCGACGGCACCATATGCCCCGGCAACTTGCGTTCGAGCGAGCGGCGCAGCACCACGTCGGCCACGTCGCCGACCACGTAACCGGCCAACCGCGCCCCCTCACCTGCGCCCACCAATGCCACCACGGCGTCGCGCACGCCCGGCACTTGCCGAAGCACAGCGTCGATCTCACCGAGTTCGATGCGCAGACCGCGCAGCTTGACCTGAGCGTCCAGGCGGCCCAGAAAGTCGATCCGGCCATCCGCGCGGCGCCGGCACAGATCGCCGGTGCGGTACATCCGCGCGCCATTGCCCGCAAACGGGTCCGGCACGAACTTCTCGGCGGTCAACGACGCCCGGCCCAGATAGCCGCGCGCCAGCGTGTGACCGGCAATGCAGAGTTCACCCAGCGCGTCGACCGGTGCCTCGTTGCCATGGGCATCCATCACGTACACGCGGCGCGACGGATACGGCACGCCGATGGAGACGATCGCGTGTTGGGTATCGGCCTCGCAGGTGCGCCGATACATGCAGGCGACCGTGGTTTCGGTCGGTCCGTACAGGTTGTCCAGTTGAATGCCCGACAGTGGGCCGTCCTGCCACTGGCGTAACGCATCGCCCGGCAGTCCCTCCCCGCCCACGGTGATCTGACGCAGCGCGGCAAGCGCCTCGCGCGGCGGCGGATTGCGCAACCACTGTTGCCAATAGGCGGTCGGAATGCGCGAGAAGGTCACGCCCTCCTCGCTCAGGTGGCGGCTTGTCGTGGCCAGATCCCAAGCCTGCGGTCCGCGCATTTCGATCTGTCCACCCTTGCACAGCGCCGGCAGCATTTCGTGCAACGCCACGTCGAAGTTGATCGTGGACGATTGCAACTGCTTGTCGTCCTGCGTGATCGCGTAGGTATTCAGAAAGTCGTCGATGTGCTCACTGAAGGCGCCATGCGAGATCGCCACGCCCTTCGGCCGTCCGGTCGATCCCGACGTATAGATCACGTAAGCCAGTTGGTCGGGATGAACGTCGTGGCACACCACGCCGCTATCGGCCGGGACCAGCGTGTCGACCACGATCACCTCATGCCCGTCGAGTACCGAGGCCATCGTCTGCGCCGTGCTGGCGTCTGTCAGTACACGGCGTACGCCCGCGTCTTCCATCATGAAGGCCAGACGATCGAACGGATACGACGGGTCCAGTGGCACGAATGCGCCGCCTGCCCGCAGCACGCCGAGCAACGCAGCGGTCATCCACGGCGAGCGCTCGACGCACAGGCCCACGCGTTCGTCGGCGCGCACGCCTGCGGCGGCAAGGGCCACGGCGATGCGGTTGGCGGCGGCGTCCAGCTCGCGATACGACCAACGCATCCCTTCGCAATGGATGGCCGGACGTTGCGGCGTGGCCTTTGCCTGCGCCGCAATGCGATGCATGACCGGTGCGAAATCATGACGGGTCAGCGACGACGGCTGGGCCTGACCGGCCAGCGTTATCGTGCCCACGTTTGTCGATCCGGCTTCCGATGGGCTCGACAGTTGATCGAGAATCGCGCGCAGATCCGCTTGCAATTGCGCCAGCGTGTGCGCGTCGATGCGCGAGGCTTTCGCTTTCCAGCGCAACGTGAGCGTGTCACCGGGCAGTACTGCGAGCACGAGCGGGTAATGCGTCTGTTCCGTGGTGGCGAAAGCGGCCAGCGAGAGCGACGCGTCGTCGGCGCGCACGGTGGCGTCGATCGGGTAGTTCTCGAAGACGACGAGCGTGTCGAACAGCGCCTCGGCGGCGCGCCCGGTCCATTGTTGTACCTGACGCAGCGGCGTGGTTTCCACCGCGCGCAATGCCGTGCCGCGCTGCTGCACGTCCTGTAGCCACGCTGAAATCGTCGCGGCGGCGGGCACGTCGACCCACATCGGCAGGCTGTTGATGAACAGGCCGAGGGTGCGGTCGATCCCGGGCAGATCATTCTCCCGGCCGGAAACGGTAACGCCGAAGGCGGCTTGCGTCCGATGGCCGTAGCGCGAGGTCAGCAGCGCCCATGCGGCCTGAATCATCGTGTTGAGCGTGACGCGGTGCTGGCGGGCGGCGTCGCGCAGCCGTCGGTCCAGTGCGCTGTCGAGCACGTCGTCGACTTGCAGCATCGGACCCAATGTCGCATCGTGCCCGGTCTGACCGGACGGCAGGCTTGCGACGAGCGTCGCCGGTTCATCCAGCGCCTGCATGCGGCCTTGCCAATAGCCGGCGTGGTCCGGTTGTGTCGTGAGCCAGTGCACGTAATCGCCATACTGCGGCGTCGCAGCAGCCTCGGGCAACGTCTCGCCCCGATAGACCGCGAGGACTTCCGCGAGCAGTTGCGCGGCACTCCAGCCGTCGAGCAGCACGTGATGGTCGGTCCAGACAAGATCGGTCAGGCCATCGGGACGGGCGAACAAGTTCACTCGCAGCAACGGGGCAACGGCGAGATCGAAGCCTTGCGCGAGGTCGTCTGCAAGCCATGCGTGCAGGCGCGCGTCGTAAGTCGCTTGCGGGCCGGCTGACCAGTCATGCCGGGTGTAAGGCAGCACGACATGACGGGAGACGACTTGCATCGCATCGCCACCGTGCGCCCAACTGAAGTGGGTTCGCAGGATCGCGTGGCGTGCCATTACCCGCGTCCACGCATCACGCATGCGTTCGTGATCCAGTGAACCGCGCAACGTCAGACGCTTCTGATTGACGTAAACGCCGCGCCCCGACTGCATCAGGCTATGGAACAGGAGACCGCTTTGCAGCGGCGTCGCCGGATAGGCCGCTTCGACGTTGTCGTCGGCCTGCCCAACCAGTGTCCGCACTTGAGACTTTGCTTTAACAACGGGCTGCGATCCCGCGTCCAGTGGCTGCGCCAACGCCGCAAGGGTTGCCACCGTTTGGGCTTCGAACAGCTGACGCGCAGTGATCTTCCAGCCCTGTCTTGCCAGTGCCGACACGATTTGCAGACTCAGGATCGAGTCGCCACCGATCTCGAAAAAGTTGTCGTGGCGGCTAATGCGGTCGATTTGCAGCACGGCTTGCCATGCGGATGCGACCGCCTGCTCTGCGGGCGAAACGGGCGCTTCGAAGGCGTTTCGCCCGGCTTGGGGTTGCGTAGAACGAACGGCAACATCAACCTCGCGGCCGCTGCCTTCGCCCTGACCTCCCTCAACCGCATCGGCGGCCACCGGCATGACGCTGCCGTCTGCGTTGTGAAGCACGACATCACCCACGGCGACAGACGTATCCGCTGCCAATGCCTCACAGAGGGTCACGAAGTGGTCGGCCCAACGAGCCACGGTCGTAGCGTCGAAGAGCTCGCTCGCGTAGGTCATCGCGGCGCTCACCGAGCCGTCGTCCGCCTCTTCGGTGTCGAGCGTCAGTTCGAATTGGGCATTGCGCCCCGCGATATCCATGCGGGACACCGTGAGGCCGTCGAGCGCATCGAAGACCCGATGGTCGGGCTGACGGTGATTCAGTACGACTTGGAAGATCGGCGTGTGCCGAAGGTTTCGCTCCGGTTGCAGGGCGTTGACGAGGACATCGAACGGCAAGTCCTGATGCGCCTGCGCCCCGGCAACATGGGTGCGAACCGTTTGCAGCAATGCACCCAGCGACTGGGCAGGCCCGACCCGCGCCCGCATGACTTGCGTGTTCACGAAGCAGCCGAGGACGTCGTTGACTTCCGGGCGTTCGCGATTCGCGACGGGCACCCCGACGCGAATGTTGCTTGCCCCGGCATGCCGATGCAGCATGACCATATAGGCCGTGAGCAAGGCGACGAAAAGCGTGCTGTCGTGGCGTTGGGCGCTGGCTCGCAGGCGGCGGGTCAATTCGGACGGCAGCACAAACGTGTGCCGCGCGGCGGCGTAATCGGCGAGCGCGAGGCGTTCGCGATCTGCCGGAAGCGCCAGCACCGGATGTTGATCGCCTAACTCGGCGCGCCACCACGCCAGTTGACGTTCGCGTTCACCGGCATCGAGCCAGCGGCGTTGCCACACGGCGTAGTCGGCGTACTGAACCGGCAGCACAGGCAGGGTCGCGGTCGTGTGATCCCGATGGGCACGGTAGCAGGCGACAAACTCGTCGAGCATGCGATCGACGGACCAGCCGTCCGAGATGATGTGGTGCATCGAGATCAGCAACTGGTGCGCTTGCTCGCCCAGCTTCACGATACCGACACGCAACAGCGGGCCTTGCGAGAGATCGAACGTCTCGCGTGCGAACGCATCGGCCAGCGCCGCGGCGTCGGCCTCGGGATCGTCGGCGTGGCTGACATCGTGATGGCGCACGGTAATTGGCATCGTGTCGTGCACGATTTGCCGTGCGGCGACTGGCACGGCCAACTCGCCCTTACTCCCCTCACCACCCTCGCCACCGTCACTCTTGCCCTGTGCAAACGTGACACGCAGCGATTCGTGGCGTGTGACGAGCGTATCGAACGCGGCTTGCACCGCTTGTTTCGCCGCGTCGTCGAACGCACCGTGCAGCCGCAGCCCGCCTGCGATGTGATACGCCGAGCTTTCCGGTTGCAGATGCCACAGGAACCACAGCCGCTGCTGCGCGTACGACAACGGCAGCGACAGGCCGGCCGTTCTTTCCAGCGGGAGCAACGCGGGCGCGGCAATCTCGTCTGTGACTGCCGCTGCGCTATCGAGGGCTTCCGCCAGATCGGCCAGACTTTGATGTTCAAACAGATGGCGTGGTGACAGCGTGAGTCCGGCCAGCGTTGCCCGATTCACAACTTTCAGTGTCAGCAGCGAGTCGCCGCCAATGGCGAAGAAATTGTCGTGACGCCCCACCGACGGCACGCCCAGCACGCTCTGCCAGACCTGCGCCAAAGTAGCTTCTGTCCCCGCACGCGGTGCGGCGTCGATGCCGCGACCGAATTCCGGCGCTGGCAAAGCCCGACGATCCACCTTGCCGTTGGCCGTGAGCGGGAACACGGGCATGACCACGATGGCCTTCGGGACCATGTAGTCGGGCAGCACGGCACCCAGCGCCGCGCGCAGCGTCGGCACGTGGGCATCACCCGCCACGTGGGCAATCAGACGCGCGCCACCCGGCCCCTCCTGCACGCTCGCGACCGCGCCGTGCACGCCGGGCAGCGCCAGCAGTTGCGCCTCGATCTCGCCCAGCTCGATGCGGAAGCCTCGAATTTTGACCTGATGGTCGATGCGCCCCAGATAGTCCAGCTCGCCGTCGGCACGCCAACGTGCAAGGTCGCCGGTGCGATAGAGCCGTCCGCCATCGCCCGAAAAACCGTCCGGAATGAAACGTTGTGCGGTCAGCGCCGCACGGTGCCAGTACCCGCGAGCAAGACCCGCCCCGTTCACATGCAGCTCACCGGGCACGCCGATCGGTGCCAGTTCCCCCTGCGCATCGAGCACGTACAGCCCAAGATCGCCGATGGCTCGCCCGACCGGGCTGCGTGTCACGCTCAGGTCGTCGCGGGTGATCCGACGGAACGTCACGTGAACCGTCGTCTCGGTGATGCCGTACATGTTGATCATGCGCGGCGTCGTATCGCCGAAGCGGTCGAACCACGGCCGCAGCGTTTGCGGTTCCAGCGCTTCACCGCCGAAGACGACGAAGCGCAGCGCCAGATCGTCAGCCTCTGCCAGCGCCGGGACTTGCAGCAACTGCCGGAACGCGGACGGTGTCTGGTTCAGCACGGTCACCCGTTCGCGGCGGAGCAACGTCAGGAAGTCGTCGGCGGCGCGGCTCACGAGGTACGGCACGACGACCAACCGGCCGCCGTAACACAACGCGCCGAAGATTTCCCATACGGAGAAGTCGAAGGCGTACGAGTGGAACAACGTCCATACGTCCTGCGGGCCGAAGTCGAAATCCGCCTGCGTCGCATCGAGCAGGCGCCCGACGTTGGCATGCGTGACCAGCGCGCCCTTCGGTTTTCCGGTCGAGCCTGACGTGTAGATGATGTACGCCAGATTCGACGGCGAGACCGGCACATCAGGGTTGGAAACAACGCCCTCCCGCGTGCGGTTCGTCCCGGTCGCGAAATCCTCCAGCAACAACGTGGCGACGCCGTCCGGCACCGGCAACTCGCCGCGCAGTGCGTCGCGGGTCAGCAGCAGCGTCATGCCGCTGTCCGACATCAGGAAACTCAAACGTTCGGCGGGATACTGCGGGTCCAACGGCACGTAGGCGCCACCGGCCTTGAGCACCGCCAGAATGGCGACCACCATCTCGGGCGAACGATCCAGCGCAATACCGACACGGGCTTCCAGCCCAACGCCCCGCGCGATCAGCGCATGGGCAAGCGGGTTGGCGAGAGCGTTCAACTCGCCGTAGGTCATGGCGGTGTCTTCGAACGTCAGGGCCACGGCCTCCGGCGTTTGGGCGGCATGCGCTTCGATGCGTCGATGCAACGGCAACCCCGGTGACACCTGCGCATTGGCGCTCCATTGCACGAGTCGATCGCGCTCGTCGCGGTCGATCAAGGCCAGTGCGCTGACGGTCGTGTCCGCATGCTGTACCAGTGCTTGCAAGGCACTGCACAAGTGGGTGGCGAGCCGGGCGATGGTCGAGGCGTCAAACGTATCGGCGTCGTACCGGAATTTGGGCAGGAGATGGCCATCGCCGTATGCCTGCACGTCCAGCGTGAGGTCGAACTGCGCGGCGCTGGCATCGAGACCATGCAGCGTCGCGCTTAGCGCCGGCCAGCGTGAGAGCGAACGCTCGTCCTGCTGCACGTGGTTGTACATCACCTGAAACAGCGGTGTCTGGCCAAGACTGCGGCGCGGTGCCAGCGTATCGAGCAGCACGTCGAACGGCAGGTCCTGATGCTGCTGTGCCTCCAGCGCCGTCTCGCGCACCTGCGAGATCAGCCCGGATAGCGTGCCCGACGCCTGAACGTCGAGCTTCATGACCACCGTGTTGACGAACAAGCCCATGAGCGAGGCCGTGCCGCCGTGTTGCCGGTTCGCCACCGGCATGCCGATTCTCACGTCATCGCTGGCCGTGTGTCGGCGCAGCACGAGACCCAGCGCAGCGAGAATCAGCATCGACGGGGTCACGCCATTCGATGCCGCCGCCGCAGCCAGCCCCGAGAGCACCGATGGCGGAAGGTCGAACGAGTGCGTTGCGGCGCGGCGCGCGGCATTGCCGGTGCGCGTGCGATCGCCAAGGATCGTCGCGGCGGGTTCGTCCCCCAGTCGAGCGCACCAGTAAGCCAGTTCACGCTTGCGCGATTCGTGGTCGCGCAGGTCGCGCTGCCAGACAGCGAAATCGGTGTACTTCAGATCACTTTCGAGCCCCGTCAATGGCGACTCGCCCGTCAGGCAGGTGCGATAGTCATCCGCCAATGCGTCGACAAAACCCTGCATCGACCATGCGTCGCACACGATGTGGTGAAGCGCGACGACAAGATGCGCCCGGCGATCCGGCGTCTCAAACAACGTCGCACGCACCACCGGACCGTTGCGCAGATCGAAAGGCGCGTCGATCCATGCCTGAGCGGCGTCGTTGAGGGTGTTGCCGCTCTCGAGCGTCGTATGCGTCAGTTCAAATCGGGACGCAACACTGGCGCCGGCCACCCGCTGGACAGGTTCGCCCTGCGCGTCCGTGTCGAAGGTCGTCCGCAATGCGGAATGCCGTGTGATGGCAGCGCGCAACGCCGCCTGCAATGCCGGCACGTCGGGGCTGGCGTCAAACGTCAGCCGCCCGCCCACGTGATACGCGGTATCCGACGGATCGAGGTTCCAGAGGAACCAGAGACGGTGCTGTGCGTGGGTCAGCGGTGCCGCCGCGTCGCTGTCGGCGTGGCGGGAAATCGGCGGTACGGCGACGGCGGCGTCGGTCTGTCCTGACGCGCCTTGGCGCTGCGTGATGGTTACCGCCGCGTCGGGCAGTTTCGACTGCTCGAAGACATCGCGCACGTCGAACGGCACATGAAACGCTGCCTGCACACGCGCGGCCAGTTGCACCGCTTGAATCGAGTTGCCACCAAGACGGAAGAAATGCGCGCTGGCTGGGTCAACCTGTCGGCCGAGCACTTCCGCCCAAATCGCGGCGAGTCTTGTTGCGATCTCTGCGGTAGCGCCGTTGCCGGATTGGCTCTGCCCGCCTTGCGGTTCAGCCCCCGGGGCATGGTTGTGCGAGGCGCCATAAGCGTCGTCGAACACACCGTTCGCGTAGACGGCCCAAGCGTCAAGCGTGCGCTCGCGCCAGCCGCGTGCGGCCGCAGAGCGTTGTAACTTGCCGCTCGATGTTTTCGGCAGTCCGCCCGGATTGAGCAATACCACGACACCCAAGGCTTCGCCGAAGCGCGGGGCGACGATGGCGTCGAGTTCGTCGACGATCTGCGCCGGTGTGAGCAACTTCTGCGTCCGGCGCGAGACCTCGGCCGCCAGACCGATCCCTTCACGTCCGTCGATTTCCACGGGGAACGCCGAGACGCGGCCTGCACGAACCACGTCGAGTTCCGCCTCGATCGCCTGTTCGACGTCCTGCGGATACACGTTTTGGCCCCGCACGATGATCATGTCTTTCACGCGGCCGGTCACGTACAGTTGCCCGCCTTGCGTCATGCCCAGATCGCCCGTGCGCAGCCAGCGACGTCCGTCGTCTTCGACAAACGTAGCTGCGCTCGCGGCCGGATTGCGCCAGTAGCCTGCCGTCACGCTCGGCCCGTTGAAACGGATCTCACCGATCTCACCGTCGCCAAGCGCTCGCCCGCTGGACGGATCGACGATTCTGACCTCGTGATCGCGCGCAACGTTGCCGCAGCTCACCAGATGCTTGGACTCGCCATCCGCGCCATCGACGCTGAAAGCCGACATGCCGCCCGCGCGCGTCACGCCCGTGACCAGCAGGGTCGCCTCGGCCAGTCCGTAGCAGGGATACACCGCGGCCGCATCGAAACCCCACGCGCTGAACCGCTCGACGAATGCACACAGCGTGTCGTGACGCACCGGTTCGGAGCCCGAGAACGCCACCCGCCATCCCGACAGATCCAGACCTTCCATCTGCGCATCGCGCACGCGCTCGGTCAATAACCGGTAGGAAAAGTCAGGCCCACCCGAGATCGTGCCACCGTGCCGCGCAATGGCTTCGAGCCAACGGATCGGCTGTTCCAGAAAGTGATTCGGCGACATGAGCACGAGCGGAATGCCCGTGTAGACGGGCTGGAGCATCGTGCCAATCATGCCCATGTCGTGCGGCAGCGGCAGCCAACTGACGAATACGTCGGATGCCGTGACACCCAGGCGTTCCTGAATGGCGACCTCGTTGGCGATCAAGTTGCCATGCGTGACCATCACGCCCTTGGGCGCAGACGTCGAGCCGGACGTGTACTGGAGGAAAGCAATGTCGTGCGGCGCCAGCTCGATGGCGACGCGCTCGGTGAGTTCCGGATCGACCGAGTCGTCGATGACGATCAGCTCCGCCGCTTCGCCATACATAGCTAACAACGAGCGAGCGATCTGCGCGTGTTCCGGCGTGACGAGCACCCATCGGGCTTCGGCGTCGGCAAGCATCACGCGCAGGCGCTCGGCGTAGGCATCGCGAGTGCGCCCGGGGGCGAACGCGGGCACGGCGAGCACGCCCGCATACAGGCAGCCGAAGAACGCCGTGAAATACGACAGGCCGCTGTCCATCAGCAGAATCGCTCGCTCGCCCTTGCGCGCCCCGCCGCCCAGACGCTGCGCCAGCGCGTTGGCACGCTGATCGAGTTCGGCGTAGCTGTGCGACGTCTCGCCGCCGGTCTGCACGCAAATCAGCGCGATATCGTCAGGGCGTTCGATTGCGAGCGATTGCAGCTGCTCGACCATGTGCTTGGGAGTCTGGGACATCGGTATGCCTGAAATTCGTTGCGTTTCGAGGATCGGTCGATTCGCGCAGCCCACCGGCCGCGCTTTGCTTTCCCGCTTGGGGGAAACGCCGGCTACTCGGGTTGTTCGTTGTCGTTGCGCGACGGCGCAGGGGCCTGCGAGCCCGCGTGCTGGCCATGCGATGCGCTCTCGCGCACGCTGGCGTCACCCTGTTCGATCAGTCGGGCGTGACCGGCATCGGCGTGCATCTGGCGCGCCACATGATTTGCGTGCGACAAATGCATGGCATGGGCAGTCGATGGTGTTTCGATCGGATGCGGCTTCGGATGCACGGGGATCTTGCCGATCATCGGTGTGAGCGGTGCGGGCGGTGCCGCTACGGCGTGGACTGACGTGGCGGAGGCGTCTTCGGGGGCACGACGCATCCGTTTGAGGAACGGGCATTGATCCGCTGCCGCAACGTTCTCGTCTTCGAGGAAGTACTGCTTCCATTCGAGATTGCCCGGGTCGCCATAGAAACCAAGATCGGGGTGCGGGCCGACGGCGTCCCACTTGCGCAGCCGCTCGCGCACTTGTTCGCGCGCCTGACGGCCGATCACCTTGTTCGTGATGGTGTCCACGAAAACCGCGCGCGGCTGGAACAGCAGGACCATGCCCGGCCCGAGGTTGCGGCTGTGCCGCTGCGAAAACGACGGGCACGCGCAGACGACGAACATCTGTAGCCCGCCGTAGCCGAATTCCCAGTCCTCGTGCGACGGCGGCACTTGCTGATCGGCTTCCGGATCGGGATCGACGTCATGCAGATACTGCAACGTGCCCCAGAACAGGTCGTGATACGCGTTGTGCGTCAGCGGCGTGGCGTCGGGTTCATAAAAAATCGCGATGTTGTTGCGACGGAACTCGGGCTGCGACGCGAGCCGCGCGAACGTGAGCATCGTCGCGGGCAGCGTCGCGTTGTCCTTGCCGTTCACGAACGTGTAAAACATCTCGCCGCGACGCTCGGCAATGGTGCCGAAGAAGCACGGATACTCCGGGTGCATGACCTGCGAACGAAGCGTTTCGTACGAGGTCTCCAGCCAGTCGGGCAGGTCGATGCCGCCGACCTGCTCGCCGAGAATGACGCGAGAGCGCCAGTCGCTTGCCGTGGCGCGCCGGGGCGCAGGGGATGACTCGGTCGAACGGGGGGAATCAAGAACATCGCGGGGGTCGAGCTGCATGAGCTTCTCCGTCGAAACTGCGCGCGCCGGCCCGGGCCGGCTGTCATTGCGTCACGCATCGACCACCGCGAGTCGAGACGAGTCGCGGCGGGACGCATGAACGTGCCTAGAAAATTCGTAATCGGCTATTCGTGTCGATAGCCTCGAGACAATCAGGTCGCCGGCGCTACGTGGGCGCGCCGGCGTTGCCGCGAACGGGCATGGGGTGTACCGGCTCAGGCGAGCGCGGCAGAAGACTTCGGTGCCGGTGCGTTTGGCGCGTTGCCGGTATGCAGGGCTTCGAACCACGCGTCCGGAATGATCGGCTGGTGATACGTGCACTCGTGCGAGACGACCGTCGAGCCATGCAGGCGGCCATCGGGAATCAGTACGCTGTCGCCCTGCTTCATCTTCAGTTGCATGCCGAGATTGCCCCAGAAGATCATGTCGCCCGATTCGATCACCACGAGCCGGTGGTCGTTGTGCACGTGCGTGGTGGAACACATCTCGCGCGGCTCGACAAACGTCTCACGGTCGATACCCGGGCACTCGGCTTCGATACGCCCTTCCACTTGCTTCGCGAAAGCCACATAGCGCTCGATTGCCGAGAGCCAGCGCAGTTGTTCACCGAGATCCCAACGCCCGCGCGCGCCCATGAGTTCCGCCGCCCCAAGCCCTTGGCTCACACGGCCCAGTCCTTGAGCGCCGTACTGCGCGTCGATTTGCGTGGTCGCGGCGGCCGCCCGGCGGAGCAGATCCGCGACGGCATCTTCCAACGGCGGCTGTTGAATCGGCAGGCCGTGCAGCATATGCGGGCACGCAGCCGCGGCGGCCTGACAGAACGCCAGCATCTCGGCCTCAGCCACAAACGCGGCACCGAGCAGCGCGAATGCGCGATCCGGGCGTGCGCCCAGCGCGTAGAGAAAATTGCACTTCGCGAGGCTCGTCGGCAAATAGAACTGCCAGTACGAATGCTCGCGACGCGTCAGGTCCAGTGCACCGGCCACACGGGTCAGCAGCGCGTCTTGCGCCGCGTCCGTCATGACCGGACGCGCGTCGGGCGACACCGCATCGAAATAGCCGGACGCCACCGCACGCGCAACCGCTGCACGACGCGACGGAGCGAGGCTCCAGCGCTGAATCATGATGAAGCGCAGTCCTTCGGGCAGATACTCGTTACGTTGCAGCAGCGCAAAGATTTCACTCCACCACGCGTGTTCAGTGCGCACGATGGCGTCGAGGGTATCCGTCAGCGCGCCGGGCGTGGCGTCTGCCTTGCCTTCGTTACCGAGAAACGCATACGCGTAGTTCTCAAGGTAGGGCCGGATGCGAGCGCCCAGCACTTGGTTGCGCTCGCTGTAGAACGCGTCGGCGCTGGCAAAAATGTCCACACCGCCGTCCGCATCGCCGGGGCGCGGCATGCGGGCAATGCCCACCTCGTTGATGCACATGAGCAGGCGTTGCGATGCCAGCATCGGGAGGCGGCTCACCGTCTCGGCGCGCACGGCCTTCTTGAATTGCAGGAACTCGAGATCTTCCGGGCGCAACGGCCGGCGGTAGAAGTCTTCGTCCAGTTCCAGTTCTTCGACGACGGCGCTACGAAACGCCATATGCGACGCGAATTCCCGAATCAGCGGCAACGTGTCGTCGCGGACTTCGAGATAGGGGGCGAAATCGAACAGCGGGGGGAGGCCTTGCACGATGTCCATCTCCGTATTGACGTCAGACGAGCGCCCGGACAGGCGTCTCGGTGATACCAGCCACCTCGCGCAATGGCGCAATGACGTGCGCCAGCAGCGCGTCGCGGTGGGTATTGATGAAGAAATGCCCGGCCGGCACTCGCGCCGAGGCGAACGGCCCCGTCGTCTCGCTGGCCCAAGCCGGGTCGTTGGCGGGCACGACGCAGCGCGCGTCGTCGTCACCATTGATCGCCAGCAACGGGCAAGCCAATGGCGCACGCGCAGGCGGATCGTAGGTGCCGCACAGGTGAAAATCGGCGCGCAGCGCCGGCATGACGAGCGCCATGAACTCGGGGTTGTTCAGCAGACTGTCCGGCATACCGCCCAGCCGCCGGACTTCGGCAATGAAAGTCGCGTCGTCGCAGGTCAGCCAATGTGTTTCACGCTGACGCAAGGCCGGCGCGAGACTGGCCGACGCGCCAAACCAGCGCGGGCTAACACCCAGCCGTGCCCGTAGCGCGTGAGCCATTTCGAGCCCCACGAGCGCGCCCATGCTATGGCCGAAGATCGCGAACGGCAGTGGCGCCTGCCCCGGCACCATGAGGTGCGTCAGCGCCTGCGCGACCATGTCGTCGATGAATTCCGGCCAACGATGCACAGGGGCGTCACCGTGGCGCACGCCCCGCCCCGCCGGATGCAACATGACGGGACGAATCGCGTCGGGTAGCGAACGAGGCCATTCGCGATAGATCGCAGCACTGCCCCCGGCATATGGCAGGCAGAACAAGGTGAGAGGAGCAGGCATTCAGGCGGCGCCAGTCAAGAGGACGCGGTTCGGGCGCAATCAGTGCACCGAGGCAGAGGCACCGGCGCTCGTCGGCTGACCCGCCTGCTCGGCCATCGCCTTTTGCAGGCTCAACGGGCGCATGTCGGTCCAGTGCTCCTCGATGTAGGCCAGGCATTGCGCCTTGTTGCCCTTCATGCCGACCGCGTGCCAGCCACCCGGAATTGCCTTGTAGCTTGGCCAGATCGAATACTGCGCCTCGTGGTTCATCACAACTTCGAATTCCGCGTTTTCGTCGTCCCAGCTCATCGCGTTGCTCCCAAAAGGTTCGAATTCCTTAGTACTTTGACATCCGGATGTCACCCGGAAACGTACCGAATCAGCCAATGATTTATGGCTAGTTAATGAGAATCATTACTCATTAGAGATGGTGAATCTACAAAAGAGACACCACGGCTGTCAATCGAATTCTGATCATTGCGGCCTAAATATCCTTCATCTTCGTCATATTTTTATGACAACGCGCCGTAGATATCAAAACACTGAAGACGATAGGATTTCTCTGTAAATGAGAATCGTTCTATACTTGGCGCCGCTCGTGCGGTGATCGCTGCCGTCCACCGCTTCGCCATCCAAATGATTTGCCGGCGCCACGATGGCGTTGGCTGTGCACGCTATCGAAGCCGATGCCATTCAAACCGAAGCGAATTCGCAGCACCCTGCTCCTCCTTGTCGTCGTGCTGCTGGCATTCGTGCTGTGGTTCACGATATTTCGTAGCGTGGAACAGGTCGAAACCACCACGGTCAACCGGGGCAATCTGGAACTGACGGTCACTGCCTTGGGCAATTTGCGCCCGCGCAGCTATGTCGACGTCGGGGCACAGGCGTCCGGCGCCATTCGCCGTCTCCATGTGCAGCCCGGCACGCGCGTGAACAAAGGTGACCTGCTCGTCGAGATCGATCCTGCGGTCCAGCAGGCCAAGGTCGACGCCGATCGCGCCAGTCTCGCGAGCCTGCATGCGCAGCTTGCACAGGCGCAGGCCGAACGTGTGCTGGCCAGCCAGCGTTCGGGGCGTCAACATCAGATGATGGCCGACGGATCGACACGCCTTGAAGACGTTCAGACCGCACAAGCCAACCTGAATGTCGCTCTCGCCAAGATCGACAACTTGCATGCGCAGATCAACGGCGCCACGTCGACGCTCAAGGGGGACGAGGCGCAGCTTGGCTACACGCGCATTTACGCCCCCATGACCGGCACCGTGGTCACGCTCGACGCCCGCGAGGGTCAGACGCTGAACGCCACCTATCAGACGCCGCTGATCATGCGCATCGCCGATCTGTCGCACATGACCGTGTGGACGCAGGTCTCCGAGGCGGACATCAGTCACGTGAAGGCGGGCATGCCGGTCTATTTCACGACACTGGGCGGCCAGACCGACGGCGGGCCGCGACGCTGGCACGGCACTGTGCGACAGGTGCTGCCCGCGCCGCCCACGCCACTCGACAAGAGCGGTGGCGACGCGTCGCAGCAGAGTCCGACGGGCAGCACCGGCAAGGTGGTGCTCTATACCGTGCTGGTCGACGTCGACAATCAAGACGGCGCCCTTATGCCGGAGATGACGGCACAGGTGTTCTTCGTCATCGCCTCGGCGAAAAATGTGCTGCTGTCGCCCATGACGCCGCTCGTCCCCGTGAATGCGCAGGCCGGCCTCTTCATGGCCAAGGTGCTCGTCGATGGCAAGCGCGTCGAGCGCAAGGTGCGCATCGGCTTGCGGGACCGGCTGGATGGTGAAGTGCTTGAGGGGCTCGAGCAGGGCGACGCGCTGATCACCTCGATCAGCAACGTCCGCGCGGGCGCGGGGAGATTCCAGTGGTAACCGAAACCAACGCCCCGGTGGCAGGCGGTGAACCGCCGCCCTCGCCACGCCCGACGCATATTCCGCTGATCGAACTGGTCGATATTTGCCGCAGCTACGGGGGCGCCGGCGGTACACCGGCAACACAGGTGCTGCGTGGCGTCTCGATGCAAATCGATGCGGGCGAGTTCGTCGCGATTGTCGGCGCCTCCGGCTCGGGCAAGT
Source organism: Pandoraea sp. PE-S2T-3 (assembly GCF_002179965.1). GTDB lineage: Bacteria > Pseudomonadota > Gammaproteobacteria > Burkholderiales > Burkholderiaceae > Pandoraea. The sequence goes on along the minus strand of NZ_NGUQ01000037.1, from coordinate 737,168 downwards.
CGACGCTGATGAATCTGCTCGGCTGCCTCGACCGGCCGACATCCGGGCAATACCGCTTTGCCGGTCAGGACATCGCGTCGTTCCGTGCCGATGAGCTTGCTTGGTTGCGCCGAGAAGCGTTCGGATTCGTGTTCCAGAACTACCATCTGATCCGCACGCTTGACGCCCTGCACAACGTTGAAGTCCCCGCCGTCTATGCCGGTATGTCCCGCACGGACCGGCACCGCCGGGCGACGGAATTGTTGACCCGTCTGGGTCTCGACGGGCGGGTTCATCACCGGCCACACCAACTCTCCGGCGGTCAGCAGCAACGGGTATCGATTGCCCGCGCGCTCATGAATGGCGGCCGCATCATTCTCGCGGACGAGCCGACCGGCGCGCTCGACACCCGCAGTGGGGCCGAGGTCATGGCATTGCTGCGCGAACTGGCCGACGCGGGCCACACCGTGATTCTCATCACGCACGATCGGGGCGTCGCCAGTCAGGCGCGACGCGTCATCGAGATTCGTGACGGGCTGATTGTGTCCGACACCGGTGAAGCGCCGCGTGACGCCGAGTCCCTCCCCTCGCCTGCCGAGCCGTCATCGTCTGCGCCAAGCGACGGCGCTGGATGGACGCTCAACGCGCAGAACTTCGCCACCACCATGGCGCACGGGCTTTCGCGCGCCGCGTCACCATGGGCGGATATCCATGAAGCCGTGCAAGCCGCATGGCAGGTGCTGCTCGTCAATCGCTTCCGCACGCTGCTCACGCTGCTGGGCATCATCATCGGTGTGGCGTCGGTGATCGTGATGCTCGCCATCGGCACCGGCACGCAGCGCACCGTCATGGCCAAGATTGCGAGTTTCGGCACCAACCGGATGTACGTGACACCGGGAGGCGATACCGAGCGCGGTCCCGGCGGCACGTTGTCCGAAGCGGACGCCGCGCTGCTCGCGCAAGTGCCCAACGTCGATATCGCCATGCCCTTCTTTGCTGGAAAAACGACGGTTCGCGCGGCCAACGTCGATGTCGGCACGCGCTTGTGGGCCGTGACCGAAGATGCGCCCCACGTGCTGAACTGGAACGTGTCGCGTGGCACGTTCTTCACCCGGCAGGACGTGCGCACACTGGCCACCGTCGCCGTACTGGGCAAGCGCATCAGCATGAAGTTGTTCGGTCCGGCCGATCCGTTGGGCCAATATGTGCTGGTGAACAACGTGCCGTTTCAGGTCATTGGCGTGTTGACGGAGAAAGGCGCTACGTCCGGCCAGTCGAACGATGACGACGTCGTGCTCGTGCCGTCCAGCACCGGCAGCCGACGTGTTTTCGGCACGGCAAATCTCTCGTGGATCTCTGTGCTCGTGCGCGATCTCGACAAGGTCGACGACACGGCGGCGGAGATCACTCGGGTGCTGACCGACGCCCATCATGTGAAGGACTTTCAGGTTTATAACCAGGCGGCGTCGCTCAAGGCGCAGAGCGAGGCGCAGCAGACGCTGACGCTGACGCTCGGCCTGATTGCCGCGATTTCACTGGTGGTCGGCGGTATCGGCGTGATGAACATCATGCTCATGACGGTGCGCGAGCGCACGCGCGAGATCGGCATTCGCATGGCCACGGGCGCGCGGCAGGCCGACATCCTGCGTCAATTCCTGACAGAGTCAGTCATGGTGTCGACGGTGGGCGGCGTGCTGGGTACGGTCGTCGGCCTTGCCTTCGGTGTGGCGCTCATTCTCTGGGGCGTCGATCTGGTCTTCTCCGTGCGCGCCATGCTCGCCGCGTTTGGGTGCGCCCTCGTCACCGGACTGGTGTTTGGCTACATGCCCGCACGTCAGGCCGCCCGCCTCGATCCCATCGTCGCGCTTGCCAGCGATTGACCGCCATGCACCGCCAGCTCATTTCATTCATCACTCGCCGTACGACAGCGCAATGCCTGTCGCTCGCGTGCGCGGCACTGCTCGTCAGCGGGTGCGTGTTGCACGAACCGCCCGCACCGCGTGACGTGGCAACGCCTGCCGTCTGGCGCTCCGGCGCGACGTCGGTTGTGCCATCTCAGGTCGCGACCGTCGATCAAACGTGGTGGCATGCCTTCGGGAGCGAGTCGCTCGATCAGGTCGTGGCGCTGGCTGAACGCGACAGCTTCGACGTGGCCGCCGCGTATTCCCGCGTCCGGCAGGCAGAGGCGCTGGCACGGATTGCGGGTGCCCCATTGCTGCCTGCGCTCGATGGCAGCGGTTCTGCGTCGAGGCAAGGACGCATGAGTGGTCGGGCCGACGTGTCCGGCAACATGCTGGCGCTGGGATTGACGGCGACTTACGAGCTGGACTTCTGGGGCGCGAATCGCGCCGCCCGAGACAGCGCGCTCGCGCAACTGCGCGCCAGCGCCTTTGACCGCGACACCGTTCGACTGACCGTGACGGCGGGCGCTGCCAATCTCTGGTTATCACTGGCGGCGGCGCGCGAGCGAGTGTCCATCGCCATACAGCAACGCGACATCGCCGCACAGGTGTTGCGCCTAATTCGTTCGCAGACGCAGGCTGGACAAGCGACTTCCCTCGATCTCGCACAGCAGGAAGGGCTTTACGAGGCGCAGCTACGTAATGTCGCGGCCCGGAACCAAGACGCAACCGATAGTGAGAATGCACTGGCGGTTTTGATCGGACACCACCTCGGCGACGTTGCCTTGAACACGCCGATGCTGGATACACTTACCGCGCCACCCACGGTGGCCTCGCTCCCCCGCGATCTTATTGCGCGACGTCCCGACATTGCGCGTGCCGAAGCATTGCTAGCCGCCAGCGACGCCGACGTGCTCGAAGCGCGCGGGCGCATGCTGCCGTCCGTATCGCTCACGGGCGGCATCGGGTTTTCGGGCGGTCGCTTGAATACGGTTTTGGAGAATCCTGTGTATAGCGTCGCGGCAGCCTTGAGCGCGCCGATCTTTCATGGCGGTGCGCTGGCGGGTGCGCGTGATCTGCGGGTTGCGCAGCGTGAGGCGCTGCTGGCGGACTACCGGCGCACGATCGTCGCGGCGTTTGGTGACGTCGAGGCGTCGCTCAACGCCATCGACGGCATCGACCGTCAGCAAGCGGCACAGCAACGCGAGCTATCGCAGGCGCGGACGGCGTTCACGCTGGCGCAATCGCGCTACCGTGCCGGTGCCGACACCATGCTCACCTTGCTTGATACGCAACGCACTTTGTTTGCCTCGCTCGATCTGCAAGTGCAGTTGCGACTCGCAAGACTTCAGGCATCGGTGGCGTTATACAAGGCGCTCGGCGGCGGCTGGCAGCCGCCACCGGCAGGTGAGCTCGTCAGTTCGTCAGCGAGACAAACCAGACCTTCTTGACGAACGCGTCGACTTCCCAGTGACCTTTGTAGCCTTCAGGCATCACGAACGGATCACCGGCTTTCAGCGCATGCACGGTGCCGTCCGGGTCGACGATGCGGCACTCGCCTTCGAGGATGTAGCCGAATTCGATGTACCCGGTGGTATCCGAGCGAAACTTGCCTGCCGTGCTTTCCCAGATACCGGACGACGCACGGCCGCCGTTACCCTCGAAGCCCGTCATGCTGCGAAACACGGTATCGCCTTCCATCGGACGGCGCGGCTTGCCGATCTCCGGGTTTTGCAAAGGACCTGCGCTGAAGCGCACCAGATGCGAATGACTTTCGGCCACAACTTACCTCGTTCTATCAATTGGGAATGACGTAGGAATCAATGCCTGTCGTACTTCGACAAGCGGAAGGGATGCGGGTCGACCAACGGCGTATTGCCTTGCACGAGATCGGCCATCAGTGCACCGGCGGCTGGCCCGATGCCGAAGCCGTGGCCCGAGAAGCCGGATGCCAGATAAAAGCCGGGCACGCTGTCGACGCCCGAGATCACCGGAATGGCGTCGGGCGTCACGTCGATGAAACCGGCCCATGCGTGCGCGACTTGCGCTGGTTGGAATTCCGGGAAGGCCTGCTTGAGTTTGTCGAGCGCGACACTAATCGACTTCATGCCGGGGGCCGGGTCGAGCGTGCGATGCGCTTCGAACGGCGTCGCCGCATCCGACCCGAAGCGGGTCGGCATCATCAATTCGTCGAGAAAGCGCTTGCCGACGCGCAGCTTCAGATACTTCTTCTCCGAGAGCCATGCCGGGAAAAACTGGCGGCACAGACGAATGCTGTCCGGCGTGAGGTCGGCCACCGACGCGCCCAATTGCGACACCGAATAGCCACCGTCCGCGCGCTTGCGGCACGTGAAATCCTTGCCGTTGATCGCGAGATCGAGTCCGGCGTCCACGGGCGTCGTGCGAAGCACCGACGCGTGCACCTTCAACTGCGGGAAGCTCACCCCCGTGTTGCCGCAGAACAGACGCGACCACGCGCCACCGGCCAGCACCACGGCATCAGCCGCGACGCGACCCTGTTCGGTGACGATGCCGCTCGTGCGTCCGCCTTCACGATCGAGACCGCGTACGGCCGTCTGTTCGAACACCTGAGCGCCGGCCGCGATCGCCAGCTTGGCAATCGCCTGCGTCGCGCGTTCGGGCTCAGCCACACCGTCCGACGCGCAATGCAGCGCCCCAATCCAGTGACGCGCCGAGCGAGACTTGAACAAATCGGGCAACTGGTCGCGGTTCAGCAATTCGGCGGGCACGCCCAGCGGCAGCGCCTTGTCGAGCCATTTGCGATAGCCATCCAGATCGTCCTGCGATTCTGCCAGATACGCCACGCCCGTCTGGCGGTAGCCCACGTCGTGCTGTGCCTGAATTTCCTTCCACAGACCAATCGCCTGCATCGCCAGCGGCAGCTCCTTATGGTCGCGGCCGACGGTACGAATCCAGCCCCAGTTGCGCGACGACTGCTCGCCCGCAATGACGCCCTTCTCGAACACCGCCACGCGCAAGCCTGCTTTGGCCAACGCCCACGCGGTACTCATTCCGATGATGCCTGCCCCGATGATCGCGACATCGACCTGTTTGGGGAGAACGCTAGCCATAAATTACCTGCCGACAATAGGAGAAAGAATTCGGGAGTTCGCGCGCAATCTGCACAGCCTCTGCACTGCTGCTGCGCTCAGACGTAGAAGTGGTTGCTGTTCACGACCATGAACACCGTGGGCTCGTCCCACGCGTTCTCCCAGCGATACGGGCGGTTGCCGGTGAATCCGTAGGTGTCGCCGGGGCCGAGGACCAGCGTGGTGTCGTCGATGAACACGCGCAACTTGCCGGAGAGCACGTAGCCCACCTTGTCGCCGCTTTGCACCAACAGATTCGAATCGGACGCGGCGCCGGGTTCGAGCTCCATCATGAAAGCCTCGAGCGACGCGCAATTGAGCGGCGTGATGCGCGACTTCGTGACCCCGGAGCCCGCCAGCCGCAGCGGTTTGCGCTGGCTCGCCCAGACGACGAACTCGTTCGGCTCGGTGCTGGCGCTCGGTGCGTCTTCTGCGACGGTGGGCATCGACGTGAACAGCGCCGCCCCATCCACGCCGAGCGCGTGACAAAGCTGACGCAGCGAGCGCATCGATGGCGAACTCACGCCGCGCTCGATCTGGCTCAGCATGCCGATCGACATGTTGGCGCGCGCCGCGAGGTCCTTGAGCGTGAACTTGCGCTCGGTGCGCATCGCACGCAAACGCATACCTAACTCCATATCGCTCGCCTGAACCTCGGGGTCCAGATCATCGGCGATACGGCCAGATGCCTCGGGGTCAGACTCGGAGAATGCAGACAGCGGCGCGGCGGTGACGGCTTTCGGCTTCGATGGCATGGCGAAAAGGACGCAAAGGACGAAAAGGAATCGGAAACACCAGAGAGACGCAAACCGGGGCGTGTGAAACGTACGCCCGGTGAATTTCAATCACACTTCAAAAAGATTAGAGTGATTTCGATGTGGCGTCAATCCGGATCCCCCCACCCCTCTGTCGTTATTTGTCACCTCATGCCATCAGCGGCGTGCTTTGCGCATACGTCCGGTCGTGCCAAAGCAGGCAACTGGCGTCCGGCGTGGTGCCGACACGGGTGGCCGCGACGGCGCCCACGATGATCGTGTGCGAGTAGCCGTCGTGGGTGTCGAGCAGCGTGCAGTCGAGCGCCACCGCAGCGCTGGCGAGAATCGGCGCCCCCGTCTCGAGTTGCGTCCACAGATCGGCCTCGAAGCGCGCCGCTCCTCGCTCCTGCTGAAAGCGCACGACAAGCTCGCGATGGCCGGTCGATAGCAGATTCACTGCGAAACGCCCGGCCTCGAGAATGCTGTCGTGGACCGACGCGCGCTTATGGACACAGACGAGAATCGACGGCGGCTCGGCCGAAAGGCTGCACACAGCGGTCGCAATGATGCCGATGGGGCCGTCGGCGCTACGCGTCGTCACGGCCGTGATACCGCCGGGGAACGACGCCATTGCCCGCTGAAAGTCTGGAATCTGGACGGTGGAAGTCATGATGTCGTTCAGCCCTGCCGGTACGTCAACGGCGTCAGTCCGAGATTGGCGCGCAGCGTATTGCCCTCGTACTCGGTGCGGAACAGTCCCCGGCGGCGCAACTCGGGCACGACCAGTTCTGCCATGTCGTCGATGCCGTGCGGCAGCGTGGCCGGGCAGATATTGAAACCGTCGGCGGCCTCGTTGCAGAACCATTCCTCCATCTGATCGACGATGTCCGCGGGGGTGCCGATTACCATGCGCACCGTGTAAGTGGCGGCCACGCGTTGATACAACTGGCGAATCGTCAGGTTCTCGTCGCGCGCCATCGCGAGCAGGTTGTCGGCAATGCTGCGGATGTTGCGGCTGGGCTCGACCTGCGGCACCGGCCCATCCACGGGATAGCCCGACAGATCACCCAGCGCGTCATACAGGCTGGCCAGCCCGCTGATCGGGTCGATGAGTTCCTGCAACTGATCGAACTTGTCCTGCGCTTCCTGCCGGGTTCGGCCGACGAAGGGCGTCAGCCCCGGCATGATCAACAGGTCGTCCGGCGCACGGCCATGGGCGGCAAGACGCCCCTTCAAATCGCGGTAGTACGCCTGTGCGTGCGCAAGGTTGTGCGAATTGCTGTAGACCACATCGGCTTCGCGCGCTGCCAGCGCCCGCCCGGCTTCCGACGCGCCCGCCTGCACGATGAGCGGCCGCCCCTGCGGTGTGCGCGCGGAATTCAGCGGGCCACGGACCTGAAAGTGCTTCCCCGCATGGTTCGGCACATGCAGCTTGTCTTCGTCGTAGAACACGCCGCTCGCCTTGTCTCGGATAAACGCATCGTCTTCCCAGCTTTGCCAGAGCGATTTGACGACTTCGACGAACTCGTCGGCGCGCTCGTAGCGCTCCTCGTAGCCCAGATGCTCGTCGCGGCCGAAGTTGCGCGCCTCCTCGTTCGACCACGACGTCACCACGTTCCAGCCGGCACGGCCGCCACTGATGTGGTCGATCGACGCGTACTTGCGGGCCACGTGAAACGGCTCGTTATAGGTCGTCGAGGCGGTGGCGACCAGACCGATATTGGACGTGTGCGCGGCAATCGCGGCCAAGAGCGTGAGCGGCTCCAGCTCGGCGTTGCGCATATCGCGGGCCAGCGCGCCGCGCGGGTTGTCCTGCGCCCGGATGCCCAGCCCGTCGGCAAAGAAGATCATGTCGAACTTAGCGGCTTCGGCCTTCTGCGCGTTTGCCAGAAAGTAACGGTAGTCGAGCGCACCGGCGGCCGGTACGTCGGGGTGGCGCCACGCGGCCACGTGGTAGCCGAGGTAGCGCATCGACAGGCCGAGTTTCATTTTGCGATCAGTCGTCATGGGGCGGTCTCTTCTCAAAAGCTGACGGATGGGGGTGATGGGTTGACTGGCAGCACGCTAGACACCGCAGCGCGCCGCAACCTCGGCGAAACACCGGTCGCGGTATTCGCGCATGAACGCAATGAAGGTGCGACACACCTTTGGGAGCGGCCGGTGCCGCGGATACAGCAGGCCCACGCCGAAATCGAGGCTGGGACGCATCGGTCGCGCCACGACCCGATCAAGATTGGCGTGCACCGTGAACGGATCGGCGAGCGCAACGCCCATGCCCAGATGGACGAATTCGCTGACCGCTTGCAGATAGGACGTCTCCAGCGACGTCACACGGCGCACGCCATGCGCGTCGAAGAACTGATCGACGTGATGGCGCACCTGACAGACGCTTGTCATCGAGATGAACGGCAGGCCGTCGACATCGCGCGGCTGCAACTCGTGCTTGGCCGCCAGCGCGTGGCCCGGCGGCAGAATGGCGTAGTACGGCACCCGGCAGAACTCGTCGACGGCGACGTCGGCGCGGGAGAACGGCAGCTCGGCCAGACCGAAATCCGTCTGCTGCGCGGCAATCCAATCCTCCACGCGCGTCGATGACTGAATCTCCAGCGAGATCGTCACGCCGGGGTATTTCTCGCAAAACGCCTTGATGACGCCCGGCAGAAAGCTCAGGCCCAACGCCGGCATGCACGCGATGGCGATATGACCCACGCGGTTTTGCCGGACATCGCCGGCCAACTCCCGGATGCGCTCGTACGACCGGTAAGCGTGCTCGGCCTGCTCGAAGATCAACTGCCCCTCGGGCGTGACGGCCAACCGGCCATTGGCCCGATCGAACAGCGGCAGCGCGAGCGAGCGCTCAAGGTGACCGATCAGCCGGCTGACGGTCGATTGCGACGTCCCGAGCATCTCCGCCGCCCCATTGACGGTGCCGGCCATGACGGTGGCGCGAAAGGCTTCCAGTTGTCGAATGTTCATCGTGAACTCCAGAGGGCTCGCCCTCGTGCCATGTGAGGCATCGGGTGACAAGCACGTGAAATCATCTTGGCGCAGCGTTGCCGTGCAGACAATGGCATCAATAAGCGTTGTCATTGCAGAAACTGCATACGGCCGGCGCACTTGCACCCGTCGACCTGCTGTGGCCTCGCCAAGGCCAAAAACCCGGCAACCCCTGAGGGGCGGCCGGGCTGAAACGTCAGTCAGTCGGGACTGTGCGAGGCGTTACAAGGCCTTGCCGGGTCTCGCCAGGTCTTACGTCAGGCCATCACGTCACATGCTTGCGGCTGGCGTACAGCCCCATCAACGCGAACACGGCAATGATCACGATGTAGTACGCCGGGGCCATCACGCTGCCCGTCGCCTTGACCATGAAGCCGACCACCAGCGGCGTAATGCCGCCGAAGAACGTCTGCGCGACCACGTAGGCGATCGACACCCCGGTCGTGCGGCACGACGTCGGGAACAACTGCGAGAGCAGCGAGCCGATCGGCGCGTAGTAGAAGCTGTAGAACACGAACGACAGCGTGCACTGGAAGACCGCCAGCGTCAGCAGCGATGGCGAGCGCGTGAGCATCTGGAACAGCGGGAACACCAGAATCACGCCGAGGATCAACGCCGTGCGCATGACCTTCACCGTGCCCAGCCGGTCAGCGGCGATACCACCGAGCATCGGCACGAACGTGCAGACCACACCGCTGCAAATCGAGGCGATGAAGGCGTCGTCTTTGGTCAGTCCCAGATTGTTGATGGCGAACGTCGGCATGTAGAGGTTCAGGAAGCTGGCCACCACGCCGGCGGCCGCTACCACCGCGCCGATCAGCACAAAACGCTTGTGCGACCGGAACGTCTCGGCCAGCGGGTTCTGCACCGTGGCACCCGTGCGCTTGACCTGTTCGAAGTCAGCCGTCTCTTCGATCTTCGAGCGGATATACAGGCCCACCGGCCCGATCAGGCAGCCAAACAGAAACGGCAGACGCCAGCCCCACGAATTGATCTGGTCCGTCGTGAGGAAGTGGTTCAGGAAGTACGCGAACAACGACGCGGCCAGCACGGCAAGACCCGACGCCGAGAATTGCAAGCTGGCGAAAAACGCCTTGCGCGAGGCGCTCTGCTCCGTCAGATACGAGTTGGCGGTACCGAACTCCCCGCCTACCGAGAAGCCTTGCAGCAAACGCCCCGTGACGAGAATCACCGGCGCCCAGACGCCGATCGTGTCATAGGTCGGCGATACGGCGATCAGCACCGTGCCGGCCAGCATCAGCATGGCCGCGAAGCTCAAGGTGGCACGCCGGCCAACCTTGTCGGCCATCATGCCCAGCACCACCGCCCCGACTGGGCGGATCAGGAAGGAGCTTGCGAACGTCATCAGGCTGAACAGCAGTGCCGACTGCGGATCGCCCTGCGGGAAGAACAGTTTCGAGATGGTGATCGCGAACATCGCGTACACCAGCAAATCGAACCACTCGAAGAACGTGCCAAAGTTCGCCGCGATCACATCGCGGGTCCGGTTTCCCTTGCGGGGCTGCCGGGTAGTGAAACAGCCGATTTCGGTGGTATCCATATGCGACCTTCCAGGGCGAGGCGTTGCAGTGATCTGAGCCTGCATTCTGAGCAGCCGAATTCCACGTCGATATTAGAGATTTCACCTATGTGAAATTATTCGATGAATTTTGGTGAAATTTCTTTCTGATTGAAATTGTGTGGAATTGGCCGATTCGCGGGACAACCTGACTTGTCTGTTGTTCCGGCTCGGAGTAAAAGTCGACCCATCGACGACAACCGCGAGTTGCGTGCCCATGGACTCACCCGCCAAGCTCAACGCCGACTCGCTGGGTATCGTCGAATCCGTGATCATGGGCATCGCCGGCACGGCACCCGCCTACAGCATCGAGATCACGACATCCACGATCATCGGGACGGCCGGTACCCTCTCGCCGGCCAGCATTCTGGTGTGCGGCCTCATCATGTTCGGCATTGCCTACGCGTTCATTAATATGAACCGCGCGCTGGCGAGCGCCGGTACGTCCTATTCGTGGGTCAGCATGGTCTTCGGGCGCGGCCTCGGCTTCTTTGCGGGCTGGGCGCTGCTGGTGCTGTGCTGCGTGTTCATGGTGTCCGCCATGATTCCGGCGGCGAATGCCACATTGCTGATCTTCAATCGCCCCATGATGAATAACGTGCACTACGTGACGCTGATCGCGGCCGCGTGGCTCACCTTCGTCAGTGCGGTGGTCGTCAAGGGCATCAAACTCACCAGTTATGTGCAGGTGCTGATGACGGTCGTCGAGGGCATCATCCTGCTCGTGATCATCGTCGCGAGCTTCTTCGTGTTTCCGCACGCGCAGCAGCATGCGTTCTCGTGGGGCTGGTTCTGGCCGCTGGCGTTCACGCCCAAGACGTTTGCCAGCGGTGCGCTGGTGGCGATCTTCTTCTTTTATGGCTGGGACGTGACCATGAACCTCAGCGAGGAAACCCGCGATTCGAACCGTACCCCGGGCCGGGCGGCATTCTGGTCGATGGTGTTCCTGATGGTGTTTTTCCTCGTCTTCATTGTCATCGCGCTGCTCGGGCTGTCGGACGCCGAGATCCAGCACTACAACACGAACATCATTTTCGCGATCGCCGAGAAGCTGCTCGGGCCGACGTGGGGCTACGTCGCGATCATCGCGGTGTTACTAAGCACGGTGGGCACGGTCGAGACGCAGATGTTGCAGTTCACGCGCACGCTGTTCGCCAAGAGCCGCGACGGCGCCCTCCACCATCGCTATGCGCGGCTGCATCCCCGCTGGCGAACGCCCCACATCGCCATCTTCTTCATCTGGATCACCGGACTCGTACTGCTGTTGATGTCGTCTTATCTCCCGACCATCAACGTGATCCTGCAAGACTCGATTACTGCGATCGGCTTCCAGATCTGCTTCTATTTAGGACTGACCGGATTCGCCTGCGGCTGGTACTACCGCAAGGTACTGACACAGGGGCCGTGGGTCGCGGTGACCCACGTGATCTGGCCGGTGGCGAGCGGCGCGTTTCTGTTCTTTATCGCGCTCTACAGCATCCCGACCTTCGACTGGGTGACGAACATCGTCGGGATGGGCGGCATCGCCATCGGTGCCATCCCCCTGCTGTTGAACCGCAAACGCATCTGGGGCGTGGCGACGGGCTGAGGCAGCCCGCGCCCAATTCAGAAGGTCAGACGATCAGAAATCGACGGCGGCCGAGGCGTAAAGCGTGCGCGGCGCACCCAGCGAGATCGTCCCGTAGGAAGCCACGCCCGACCAGTAGTGCCGGTCGAACACATTGTTCACGCCCACCCGGAACGTCGTACTTTTCCCGACCAGCTTCGTCTTGTATCGCACGCCCAGATCGACCGTCGTCCATGAGGGCACCGACTGCGTGTTGGTCTGGTTGACGTTCTCGTCCGCGGTGTAGGTCACCGCGCCGGTCAGCGTGAGGCCCGGCATCCACCGCACGTCCCACTCCACGCCCGCGTTTGCCATGAGTTGCGGCACGCCGACAGGACGCTTGCCTTGCGTTGCGGGATTCGGGGTTTGGGTCAGTTGCGCGTTCAACCACGTCATCCCGCCGATCAGCCGCAAACCAGCATAAGGTTCGCCGGCCATCGTGAGTTCCAGACCGCGATTGCGCTGCTCGCTGTTCACGCTGTACACCGTGCCGCTCAGCGACCCGCTCGGCTTGGTAATCTCGAACGCCGCGAGCGTCGCAATGACGCCGCCCATGGCGACTTTGACGCCGACCTCCTTTTGTCGCGTCTTGTACGGCGCGAACACTTCACCCGCATTGCTCGCGGTCGTCGGTGCCACGTCGCCCTTGCTCAGACCTTCGATGTAATTGGCGTACAGCGAAATGTCTTGCGTTGCCTTGAACACCACACCGGCCAACGGCGTGACGGCGCTTTTGTCGTAGGCTGTCGAAACGGCACCGGTCACGGCGTTGTAATTGTTCGACCGGACCTGTTGTCCGCGCAGGCCGAGCGTCAGCTGCAATCGGTCGGCGAACATGCCGATGGTGTCGGCCAAGGCGATGCCCGAGAGCGTCGACGTGGACGCCAGCGGGACTCGCGTTGGGGCACCAATGAATTGCTCAGGCCGATCGACGGGCGAGTAGATATTCGACAGCACCGCCGTGCCGGAATTCGCGCCGGAGGCGACACGATCGGTGTAGTAGTTGGCTTGGGCGGTCACGGCATGTGAGATGCCGCCGGTATGGAAGTTCGCCCTGACGCCGGTGTCGAGCGTGGTGCGATTGACCTGAAATTTCCAGTTCTGCGGCACGGCCGAGGTGTTGCCGAACCCGTCCAGAATCGTCGGCGTTTGATCCGACAGCCGCGAAACGTCGGATTTTGCCGTGCCTGCGTCGGCGAAGACCGTCACGTTGTCGGACAGGTCGTACTCCACGTGCCCCAGCGTCGAGAGATCGTTGGACTTCCACCACCCCCATTTCTGCGTCACGTTACGTGCGCCGCTCGGGGCCGACGGCACCGGAATGCCGGCGGCGACGAGAAATGGGCGGGTCGGGGCGTCGACCCATTGGTATTGCTCAATCACGTCAAGGGACGCGCGCAGACGTGTCCCACGGTAGTCCAAGGACAAGGCGCCGACCTCGGCGCGCGACGATTGGTTGTCCAGCGCCGTGTCGCCCTGACGGTGCAAGCCGTTGAAGCGAATGCCCCATTGCCGTTCATCGCCGAATCGACGGCTGACATCGACGGCGACACCTGCCTGGCTCTTAGTGGCGTAGTCGACGGTGACTCGCGTCAGATCTTTGGCGAGTGCGCGCTTGGGAACGATGTTGACGACGCCACCCACGCCGCTATTCGGCGACATCCCATAGAGCAACGCTGCCGGACCGCGCAGCACTTCGACACGCTCGATGTATTCGGTAAAGAGGTGATAGTTCGGCGACACCCCGTAAACACCGTCGAAGGCAACTTCGGAGAGATTGCCCTCATTGATCGGGAAGCCGCGAATGAAGAAGGAATCCGTGACGCCACCAATCTGCCCCGTGAATCGGACTGACGGGTCGGCGTTCAGCACCTCGGCAAGCGTCACGGCTTGCTGATTCTCGATGCGCTCCGACGTGTAGCTGGTCACCGAAAACGGTGTCTCCATGGTGCTTTTGTCGCCGAGCATGCCGACGCGCCCGCCTCTGGCGACCTGACCGCCCGGCCCCGGGTCCGTATCGCTCAACGCAGAGGCGCTCACTGTCGTCGGTGCTAGTTGGCCTTCGCTGTGCGCGACGTCGGGCCTGAGCGCGGTATCGGCAGCGGACGGGGTTTGTGCCGACACCCCCGACGAGAATGCCGTGGCCAGCAGCAAGGTCATGACATGGGGCTTGGGCGATTTAACGCGCTGACGCGAGGCGTGTTTCGGTCCGGTATCTCGGAACTTCATGGGTACGGGCATGGCGTGCGTTGTGGATCAAATACTCGACCGGCGGCCAGCACGGCCCATTTCGGCGATGCACGGTTCCGCGAGGATGAGGGGCAATCAATCGGCGTCGCCCGCCTGTCACGCCGACGTTAGCGGCGAGAGGCTGAAGGGCGAGGAAGCGAATAGGCGAAGCGCATGCACTGGATCAATGCACGGTTCATGGGGAAGTGGCGAAGCGCGATGGGCACGGCGGTTCCGGACGTCTATAGGAGTCCTGCCCGCTCTTTCGCTGGAACGAGATGATAATCGGTCGGCGCGTTGCGATCAATGCGAACGAGCGCGCCGTTCACAATGTCGTGAACGGCGCGCCCGGCGGACGATCCGCTTTACCGATGCTTCAGACGCTTGTCGGCGGCCATGAGCAGGCCGTTACACGTCAGCGCGAACAACGTGAGGAACAGCGCGACCGACATGATCGTGCCGATATCGCCGAGGTTCATGGCATTGGTCAGCAGATAGCCCAAGCCCTTCTGCGACGCGAACATCTCCCCGATCAACACGCCCAGCAGCGTGAGCGAAAAGCCCAGCCGCATGCCGGCCACGATCTCCGGAAAGATCGCCGGCAATACGATATGCCAGACGATCTGCGGAAACGGCATGGCCATCGTGCGGGCCGCACGCACATACACCGGCTTCATCTGGCGAATGGCGTTCATCGTGAACACGAGAATCGGGATCAGGCCGTGCATCACGCCAAATGCCACCTTGGCCGACAACCCCAACCCGAAAATCAGCAACACGAGCGGATACAGCGTGACTTTCGGCAACGAGTACAGATTGACGAGCAGCGGCTCAGCCACGGTGCCGGCCATGCGATTGATGCCCAGCAGTACGCCCAGCGCAATCCCGCCGGTAATGGCAATGATCAGGGCATAAATCAACGCCCGTCCGGTTTCTGCGACGTTATCCCAGAACGACGCCGTGCCGAGCATCTGCCAAAGCTCCACGGCAGTGGCTGCCGGTGAGCTCAGTGACGCACTGCCTACCGCCAGATGCAATGCCTCCCATGCAAGCACCACAACGAGCACCACGCCCAACGGTCCGATCAGCTTCTTCATACGAATTCTCCGTGACCCGCTCAGCGCTGACGCCGCGCCTGAAAGCGCGTGTCGAGGCGGTTGAGCACCAGATTGATGAGCGTGACCGCGACGAGCACCATCAGCATCAGCGCATACATGTCGTCGTTCTGGAAGTTGTTGTAGGCATAACCGATGGCGTAGCCGATGCCCGACCCCGACAGGATGAACTCGGACGCAATCACGCCAATGAACGCATACGCCACCGACAATTTCACGCCGCTGAACAGATAAGGCAGCGCTGCCGGCAGTTTGACCCGCAGCGCCGACTGCCAGGGCGAGAGCCGCATCACGCTCGCGGTCTTCGACAGCGAACGCGGAATGCGATCGAGCCCGGTCAACGTGGCCGTAATCATGGTGACGACGGCCAGCATGACGGCAATGGCAATGATCGGCAGCGAGCCGACGCCGAACAGGACGATGAACACCGGGTAGAAGATGAACGTCGGCACCGCGTAGTAGCTCGCCATGATGGGTTCGACGGCGCGCCGTACGCTGGGCATCACATGAATCGCCAGACCCAGCACGAAGCCGAGCACGACTGCTACGACCGATGCCGCCACGATGTTGACGAAACTCGTCACGATATCGTGCATGAAGCGCCCTTCGCGCAGTATCTCGATCGCATGTGCCGCCATCGCGCTGGGGGCAATCATCACTGATGTGGGAATGGTGCCCACCCGGCAAAGGAACTCGATGAGCAGCACGAAGCCGATCACCACGCCGCTGCGCCACGCGGTTTCCCGCTTGATCACTCGTTTCATCATGACTCCTGGTGCCAGGCCATCAGTGCGCCGCGCGGTCTGCGCCCATGACCTTGAGCGATTCGATGCGCAACTTCTCCCACAGGCGTGCGGTGATCTCGCCGAAGCGCGGCGTCGACACCACGGTGCTGTCGCGCTCTCTCTCCCAGCCGGTCTCGACGATATCGATGAACAGGCCCGGGCGTGACGACATCACGCCGACGCGATCCGACAACATCGCTGCCTCATCAAGCGCGTGTGTGATCAACAAGACCGTGGCCGACGTCTCACGCCACAGGCGCAGCAACTCGTCGCCCATCAAGAGGCGGGTCTGTTGATCCAGTGCGCCAAACGGCTCGTCGAGCAAAATCAGGCGCGGCTGGATGACCAGCGTGCGCGCAATGCAAACGCGCTGGCGCATGCCGCCCGAGAGTTGCGCGGGATAAGCGTTGGCGAAGTCGCGCAGCCCCATGAAGCCCATCGCATAGTCGACGCGGCGTTTGACCTCTGCCCCGTCGACGCCCGCCATGCGCAGGCCGAACGAGATGTTGTCGCGCACAGTGAGCCACGGAAACGACGCATCTTCCTGAAACACCACGCCGACGCCGTCAGGAACGCCCTTCACAGGCATGCCCTCGAACGTCACCGTGCCGCTGCTGGGCTTGGCGAGCCCGGCGAGCGCATCGAGCAACGTCGACTTGCCGCACCCGGACGGGCCCACCACCGAAAAGAACTCGCCCTTGAACAACGTCAGATCGATGGGGCCCAGCGCATGGAACAATTCGCGCTCGCCGGGTTTGCTGAAGTAGCGGGTCACGCCGGTCAGTACCGCGTGCGGTTCGGGTTGTTCTACCGGTACAGGCACGCGCGCGGCGCCCCCTTCGACGATGTGCAGCATCGGATTCGCGTACGACAGGTTCATAAGGTCCCCTTGGTCTTCAGGTCGGCAGGCAGGAAGCGGGTGTCGACGAGTTTCGACCAGTCGACGTTGTCCTTGATTTCGCCGACGAGCTTGAGGCCGTCGACCATGCGATCCAGTTCGGCGCGATCAAACTCGCCGGTGCTCCACATCCGTGAGCGCACCATGTTGTCGACCGCTTCTTTCGCGACCGCCGGGGTGAGTTTGAAGCTGGTTTCGAGAATCTTCGCCGCGCCCGCCGGATCGGCATACGTCGCATCGACGCCCGCGCGGCGGCCTGCAATGATTGCGCGCAAGGTATCCGGATTCGATTTGGCGAATTCGCGGGTCGTGATGCCAACCGACGTGGTCATCGGATGCAGCAGATCACCCGCGCGGTACACCACGCGATATTTGTCCTTACGCACGATCGACAGCGGCTCGATGGCGACCGCACCGGCCACGGCGCCCTGCTCCAGCATCGTCATGCCGTTGACGTAGCCGCCCGAGGCGACGCGCGTGACCTTGCTCTGATCGATGCCCTTGTCGCGCAGTGCCATCAGGAAGAGCATTTCCGATACGCTTTTCGGCGAGGTGATCGCCACCTTTTTGCCGACCAGATCGTCAATCGACTTCACGTCGCTATTGGGCATCGTCACCATCGACGCTTCGGCCACGCTGCGCGTGCCAACGTTGACGATCACGACGTCCATGCCCTGACGGGCGGCCGCGAGGGCGGCCGACACAGCGACTTCGCCGTAAGGCGTCTTGCTGGCGAGAATATTGCGCACCGTGGTGCCGCCACCACCCGAGCTGAGGATGCCGGTAATGTCGATGCCGGACTTCTTGAACAATCCCTTGTCCATCGCCACGGCGTACGGCAGCCCGTAAAGACTGTTACCCCACTGCGTCACCGAGATCTCCTCGGCTTGAACCGCGCGCGCCGCAGGCAGCAACATGGCAGCGGCGCCCAACGTCAGGCAAGCGCGCTTAAACAGATTCGTCATCTTCAGCTCCGGGTCAAACATGCAAATGGTTCGTCGGATTTTGCGCGCATCTTGTTTGCGCAAATACATTGTAGACACTCAAATAATCATTGCAACGCAATGTTCATGCCATCGCCTAGGGGTTTGCACTCAGCTGCGCTGCACAATGCTTAAACACCTATGAATCAAGGCATTTCATCGTGATATCGATGCTTATCAATGCACGCAACGTCACCGAATCATCGCGTATTTTTTAACCGGAAAATTAATGTGTACGTTATAAATTGCCGCCAACGTCACGCATCGGTGCATACCGTCCCGTGTTTGGTGCCCCGCCGCGCCGCATGCACCCCGATGAAGCGTGGTGTATTTGCAGCGACATCACGCGTTTGATGCAGCGCAAATCCCCTGATAACAGCGCTTTAGTGGCAGCGCTTACAGGGTGTACACTTCACTCACTCCAACCTGAGCACCGCCTCATGACGTCGCGAAAAGACTCTTACGACTTCCACGATCAGATCGGCCACCTGCTTCGGCGCGCCTATCAGCGCCACGTCGCCATCTTTCAGGACGCCATCCCTGATTCGGATCTGACGGCGGCCCAGTTTGTCGCGCTGTGCACGGTCAAGGAAAAGCAATCTTGCTCGCTCAACGACATCGTCAAGACGACGGCGATCGACCAGGCGACCATTCGCGGCGTGATCGAGCGGCTGAAGGCGCGAAAGCTCATCGAAGTCACGGCCGACCCCAGCGATGGGCGCAAGCTGCTCGTGACCGCTACCGAACAAGGGCTGGCCCTGATCAATCACACCGTGCCCTTTGCCAAGGAAGTGACTGAGCGGACTTACGGTGCGCTGAATCCGGCCGAGCGCGTGGCGCTGGTATTCCTCATGCGAAAGATGATGGATGCCGATGCGGCAGAATGAGGCGCGCACACTGGGCGCCCCTGCGGTTACGTTGACGTGGCCGTCGGTTGTGATGAACGCAGCAACCGCCCAGCCTGCGCCAACGCGCCGCGTACGGTCTCCGGCGTGAACGGCGGTGCAACGATGCGCACGCCCGTCGCGTCGTAGATTGCGTTGGCCAGTGCCGCCGGGCCAGGCACCGATGCCGACTCCCCTGCGCCCATCGGCGGCTCCCCCTGACGCGGCATGAGCACGACATCCAGTGCCGGCAGTTCGGCAAACGTCAGAATCGGATAGCTGCCCCACTCGCGACTCGCCACCCGCCCATCGACAAAGCGAACGCGCTCTTTGAGCGAGCGGCTGAGCACCTGCACGACGTTGCCGTGCAGTTGATGGCGCACCCCATCGGGATTGATCATCGTGCCGGTGTCCTGGCCGACCGTCACTCGCTCGACCCGAACCTCCCCCGTCACACGATCGACCACCACATCGGCAATCCACGCCGACCATGCCGCACCGAAGCCCGGGAAGCGGCTATGGACGTAGCGCGCATAGGCCACGCCGCGCCCGCGCACGTAGCGTTGTTCCGTTTCCCAGCGCGACGATTCTTGCGAGCGCGGCGTCCAGCCGGCGCGTGCGGCGACCGCCGTCACCAACTCGACGGCGCGCGGGTCTTTAAGGTGAGCCAGCTTGAACTGCAACGGATCGACGCCGGTGGCGGCAGCCATTTCATCGGCAAACGAGTCATGTGCAAACGAATTGGGGAGTGCCGAGACGCCGCGAAACCATGACGCGCGCACCAGCGGCGCCATGTCGTCGCAAGCAAAGCGCCGGTTCGGGCTTTCGTAAGGCGACACCGCCGTGCGGTCGCCCATCTCGAACACGCCGCCGGTCGGCGCGACTTGCCCCGT
Organism: Pandoraea sp. PE-S2T-3; assembly: GCF_002179965.1. GTDB lineage: Bacteria > Pseudomonadota > Gammaproteobacteria > Burkholderiales > Burkholderiaceae > Pandoraea. The sequence continues at coordinate 717,454 of NZ_NGUQ01000037.1, read as the reverse complement.
CAACAGTGCCGCGAGAATCGGTGCGTCATTTGACGGGTAGCGCGCGGCAAAGTCGTAGGCGAGCAATTCACCAGCCCGGGTGGCCGCACCGCGCACCTCGACCACCTGCCCCGTGCCTTTCGGCTCCCACAGATGTTCGTCGGCACGCGACAGTTGCACGCGCACGGGCGCACCGACTGCACGCGAAAGCAGCAAGGCGTCGCCACATACGTCGTCGGCACAATTACGCCCATAGCAGCCTGCCGCCTCCATGCGAACGATATCGATGTCCGCCTCGTCACGCGAAATCAGCTGCGCGAGGTCGTAACGTAACGACACCGGATTCTGCGTCCCGGACCAGACGGTGATTCGCCCGGCATCAGCGGCGCGATAATCTGCCAGCGCGCACGATGGCCCGATCGAACCATGCATCTGATAGGGCCAGACATAGGTGCGCTCAAGCGTCACGACGTCGTCGCGAGCGAACGCGGCATCGACATCGCCCTCCTCCAGCAACGCCCGGCGTTTTGCCGGTGCCGAGGCAATGGCTGCCGCCGGATCATCCATCGACGGTAGCGCGGGCAATGGCTTCCACGTCACGCGAAGTTCGCGCGCCGCACGGATGGCTTGCTCCTCACGCAGCGCGACTACACCAACAAAGTCTCCGATGACGACAACGGCCTTCAGGCCCGGCAAATGCGCGACGGACGACTCGTCGACCGATAGTAGCGACGTGCCGACGAACGCCCCTGTATCAATGCCGCTGTAGGGCGGCCGGACCACACGGCCGTGCAGCATACCCGGCACGCGCATGTCGTGCACGAACGTCAGTTGCCCGCTCGCCTTGGCAGGCAAATCGACACGGCGCGACGATTTGCCAACGATCCGATACGTCGCGGGGTCTTTGACGGGCGTTTGCAGATCAAGCGTGAGGGCAACGCGCTCGCCTTTTACCAGCTCTGCAAACGAAGCGCTGCACGCGGCGCCGGCATCGTTTTCGCCGAAGACACGGCCGTCGTCGCAGCGCAAATTTTTTACCGGAATGCCGAAGCGGCGGCCCGCCAGTTCGATCAGCGCGTGGCGCGCTTGCGCCGCCGCGCAGCGCAGCGGTACCGCGGATATCTGAATGGTCGCGCTCGCGATGGTCGGGCCCTGATTCGGCGTGGCGTCGGTGTGACCCAACTGCATCTGAACCTGCGCGGCCTCGACGTCAAGTTCCTCCGCGACGATCTGCGCGAGCGATGTGCGGATGCCGGTACCGAGGTCGACGTGACCGTTGAACGCAAGTATCCGGCCGTCGTCGAGCACGGCGACAAAGACCTCGGGCACGACGGGCACGAAAGTCGAATGACTGCCGGGCTGGCCGGGCGCAGGCTTGATCGGCACGGCAGGCTGGCGGATTACCGTCAGGCAGCCGTCGCGCGCCAGCAATTCAGAGCGGTTCACGAGCGGAGATTCCTGTGGTTCGGCAGGTGCCCTCGCACCGTGCCAGTCATCACGCTAGGGGGACAATATTGGCGCGTCAACCGCAGCATCCACTGCCCTCGGTTCGGAATGGCGCGCGGCCGCCGGTGACGCCGGCACCGCCGCGCAGCCTTCCTGTCAGCGGGTGCGCTTCTCGATCTCGTCGATCGCATCCGCCAGCGGCATCACTGCCGCATATTTTTGCTGCATATCGAACAGATTCGCCTCGTGCGGCGCAATGGCGCGGTCGCCCACGCAGTCGGACAACACGAGCGGGCGAAAACCGTACGACATTGCGTCGACGACGCTGGCCCGCACGCAGCCGCTGGTCACCGCCCCGGCCACGAGCAGCGTCTGCACGGCGCGCTGCGACAGCCAAGGCGCGAGCTGCGTGCCGAAGAATGCCGACGGCACGACCTTGCGAACCACCAGTTCGCCCGGCGCCGGGGTGAGCTCGGGCACGATGGCGCTGTTCGGGTGATCTTCCGTGAGCGTTGCCATGCCCGGCACCTTGAGCGAGAAAACGTTGTCATCGCTGCCATCGTCGGCGTAGACGATGCGGCTATGCGCCACGGGCCAGCCGTGCTGGCGCGCCAATGCCAGCGCATCGACCGTTCGTGCGATGGCCTGGGGAATGTTGCCGCCGCCAAAGGTCTTCGGATCGGCAAAGCCGACCACCAGATCGACAATCAGCAAGCCGATGTTGCCGTGCACCGGCAGCGGCGTGCCGAAGCCTTGCCGCTGATAGACGTGGGCTTCGGCGTGTTGCGGGGTATCACTCATGTCGGTTGTCTCGCGGTGAAATGCTGGCCGGGTCGTGGCCCGGGATGTGCTGCGGGGCGTCGTGCCGCACGACTCATTCGTTGATCACTCGGCCGTCTTTCACTACGACAGCGTCATCGAGCGACACGGTGCAGTTGCGCAGCGGAATGTCGATGTGGCACGTCGTGGTGCGGCTGCCGCCGCCTTCGTTGTTCGGGCCGAGCGAGAACAGAAAGTTGCCTTCGAAGGCGCGTGCATCCATGCCGATGGTCGCTTCCTTGTCGTACAGGCCCAGCGTTGACCAGCGCGCACGCGGTTGCAGCCCCCAGCCGATGTGCGAAATGGCGTAGCCCTCCGGGTCGCGGAACGTCTCCATGTAGTCACGCAGCAGCGCGGCATCGACGCCGCCTTCGATGCGTGTCGCATAACCCTTCTCGACGGTCAGGACGATCGGCTCGGTGACGTAGCGCTTTTGCGGCAGAAGGATGTCGCCGCGATCGATGACAATAGTGCCGTGCGCGGTGTGATCATTCGGGTACGACAACGCAAAGCCGCTCGGCCAGTGATCCCATCGCCCCGGCTCGTCGACGAAGCCGTATTCCGCCGTCGGACCGAATTCGCCCATCGGGCAAATGAACGATGTGCCTGCCGGCGACGTCACCCGCATCTCCCGCGCGGCGTTCAGCTTGGCCGCAGCCGCCAGCACACGCACCTTGTCGGCCAGCGTCGGCACCATGCGCGCCAGCACCTCCGGCGGCTCCACCGCCAACAGGATCTTCGTGCCGCTTTTGAGAATGTCGTGCTGTTCCGGCGAGAACAACAGCGTCATTAGGTCGAGCACGAGGTCGCTTTCCTTGAGCGCAGCAATCGCGGCGCGGTTGCCGGTCAGCGGTGTCGTGCCGAGATACGCCAGCGAGTCGCGGCTGAATGCCTTATCGCCATTGACCGGCGGCAGATCGAGCCGGTTGACGATGGCGCCCATCGACTGCGTGGCGATCAATGCGCACTGGAGCGTTTGCGGATGCGTCGACGCGCTGGTGAGAATCGTGACGGTCTGGCCGCGCTCTAGCTTCGAGAGCGTGAGCACCTCTTTCCACGCTTCGATCAATTGGAAATCGCTAATCGCCATGGGGTGGCTCCTGTTTCTGTGTGACGTCAGGCGCTGACCGGGCCGCCGAGCGTTGCCCCGAGGAAATCGCCGAACGCGGCGTAGAAGCCGGCCGCGTTGTCCCAGGGAATCATGTGCCCGGCGTTGGGCACGCGCACGTGGCGCATCGTCGGCGTGGCCTGCTGCAACTCGGCCACATCGTCGTCGCGCACGACGTCGCCGTTCTGCGCCGTGATCAACAAGGACGGCACGTGCAGGCGCGCGGCATCGGCGTGGAAGTCGTCCGTGTGGAAACCTTCGTATGACGCCAGCACTGCGCGCTCGTCGCAGGTATGCAGCCATTCGGCGCGCAGCGTGCGCTCTTCTTCGGTCCACGTGGGGCAGAACGCGCGCATGCCCTCGGCGTCCGTGCCGGCACGGGCGAGTGCCATCGAGTCGACGTACCACGGCAACTTGCCGGGATATTCGCGACGGCCCGGGCCGGACACGGGCGGATCGATCAGCACGACCGACACCAAACCTCGCGGCTCGCGCATTGCGGTGCGCGCGGCAATGCGTGCGCCCATCGAGTGGCCGACGAAGATCACACGGTCCAGCTTGAGCGCAGCGATCAGGGCTGCAACGTCGTCGGCTTGTGCGTCGAGGCTGTAGTCCAGTTCCGGGGATGCGCTCGACAGTCCGCGCCCGCGCACGTCAAGTACATAGGTATCGAACTCCCGGCCGAGTACTTCGCCGACGAAGCCCCACGTCACCGCGGGACTGGTGATGCCGGGAATGAGCACGATGGCCGGACGCGCTGCACGAGCGCCGTGCACGCCGCCGTAGCGCAGGTAATGCTGACGAATGCCGTTGGCGGCGACATTCGCGCCGTACTGAAAAGTCGAGGGCATAAAACAGACTCCGGGATAGTCAGAACGTCGAACAGGAAAGGCCGGCGAATCAGTACGCACCAGACAGCAGCGCACCCGCCCCCGGCACGATCGGCTCGAGATCCAGCTCGCGCAGCATCGCGTAGGTCGTGGCGATGGCGGCGGTGATCACCGGCTTGCCCGTCATGGCCTCAACCTGCGCGACGGCCGGCAGCGACGGCATTTGCACGCACGCCGACAAGACGATCGCGTCAGCCTCCTGATAAGGCAGTGTCTTGACGATATCCGGCAAGCGGCTCGGATCGTGGCGGCCGACGTCGAGGTTGTCGGGGATTTCCAGCGCGCGGTAGGCAATGACGTCGAAACCTTCGTTGCGGATGTAATCGACGACGAGTTCGGTCAGCGGCACCATGTACGGCGCGACTACCACGATGCGCTTCGCGCCGATCACGCGCAGTGCATCGACAAGCGCCCCTGCGCTGGTGAGCACCGGCGCTGCGCCGCCATTGGCAATGGTCTGCTCGGTCAGCCGCTTTTGCGAGATGCGGTGATAGCCGTGTCCCATGGCCATGATCGCGACGAGGCAGGCGTAGCCCAGCACGTCCACACGCGCGTCGCTCAGTTCGAGGGCGCAGCGATCCGACTCGGCATCCATCGCGGCGAGCTCTTCCTTCACGACCTTTTTCATGCGCATCCGGCTTGAATGGAACGTGAACCGTTCCGGCCGGATCGTCTCGCGCAGCCGCAGCATCGCGGGGATCTCAGTTTCCATGGTGGTGTTGGAACTCGGCACGATCTGGCCGATGCGGTAGCGCTTGCTCATAAGGGCATTCTCCCGAGGGGGGTGGCGACCTGATTGGCGTGCGGCAAATTTGTCGTGCACACACGATAAATGGTCAAGGTGCGAGAAACTCTAGCGCACACATTTGATTTTCGCAATACAAGACAAAATCATTGCGAAGCCGGTAAATTCCGCGAAAACCCTTACTGAAAAAGAAAATCAGTCATTTGATTTCGGGTAAACACGGAGACGGTATTTTTTCGCTTGCGATTGAAATTTATCGTGTGTACGCTACGAATCACCGAACTCAACCAGCCCGGACATCTCTCTTGTCCATGACCGTGCCGGGCGTACGATCAGGAGCCTCCATGAGCAAACCACGCATCGCCATCATTGGCGCCGGCCTGGGCGGCACGGCCGCAGCCGGCCTGTTGGAACGCAGCGGCTACGACGTCGCGCTGTACGAGCAGGCACCCGCCTTCTCCCGCCTGGGCGCTGGCATTCACCTCGGGCCCAACGTGATGAAGATCATGCGTCGCCTGGGTATCGAAGATGCGCTGAACGTGATGGGCTCGCACCCTGACTTCTGGTACAGCCGTGACTGGAAGACGGCCGAAGCGCTGTCCCAGATTCCGTTGGGTGACTTTGCGCTGAAGACCTATGGTGCGACCTACCTGACCGTACACCGTGGCGACTTTCACGCGTTGATGACGCAGGCGGTTGCCCCCGGCACGATCCGTTTCGGCAAATGTCTGCAATCGGTGGAAGACACGGGCAATGAGGTGCGCCTGACCTTCACGGACGGCACGACCGAGACGGCCGACATCCTGATCGGTGCGGACGGCGTCAATTCGAAGATTCGCGAGCATCTGCTGGGCGCCGAGCCCCCGCGCTACACGGGCTATGTGGCACACCGTGCCGTGTTCCCGGCGTCGTTGCTGGCCAACAAGCCTTACGACATGTGCGTGAAGTGGTGGTCCGAAGATCGTCACATGATGGTCTACTACGTGACCGAGAAGAAGGACGAGTATTACTACGTGACCGGTGTGCCGCAGAAGGAATGGCCGGAGGGCGTATCGATGCTGCCGAGCAGCCGCGAGGAAATGCTCGAGGCGTTTGCGGGTTACCACGCCGACGTGCAGCACCTGATTGAAGTCTCGCCGACGATCACCAAATGGCCGCTGCTGGAGCGCGACCCGTTGCCGATGTGGAGTCGCGGCCGTCTGGTGCTGCTGGGTGACGCCTGCCACCCGATGAAGCCGCACATGGCACAAGGCGCTGCCATGGCCATTGAAGACGCCGCGATGCTCACGCGCTGCCTCGATGAAGTCGGCGTGACGGACTACGGCAACGCCTTTGCGCTTTACGAAGCGAATCGCGCGGCGCGCGCCTCCGAGGTGCAGCGCGTGTCCCACAACAATACGTGGCTGCGCACCAATGAGGATCCGGCTTGGGTATTCGGCTACGATGTGTTCGAGATTCCCCTCGTTCCCGCCTCGTCGCTTACGGTGGCGCCGCCGTTGACGGCTGCCGCCTGAGTGCCGGGCACGGGACTTGCATGAACCTGCGGGGTGATGTGTCCGACGTATGCAGTCCGGATGACGTCACCCCGATTCTTCGTCTGCGAGCCTGCCCATGGCTGTACCGAATTCTGTTGCAGGACCGATCGCGCTGTGCGTAAACGGCACGCGGCACACCGTGGCCGACGCCACGCCCGATACGCCGCTGCTCTATGTGTTGCGCAACGATCTTGCGCTTAACGGCCCCAAGTATGGCTGCGGATTGGGTCAGTGCGGCGCCTGCACGGTACTGGTCGATGGCCAGCCGACCCGCTCGTGCGTTGTGCCCGTGAGCGTGGCACGCGAACGCGAAGTCACGACGCTCGAAGGCTTGGGCGGCGTCGACGACCTGCACCCCATCCAGCGCGCGTTCATCGACGAGCAGGCGGCTCAGTGCGGTTATTGCCTGAACGGCATGATCATGAGCACCAAGGCGTTGCTCGACCGCAACCCGATGCCCGACGACGCTGCGATTCACGACGCGCTGCGCTTCAACCTGTGCCGCTGCGGCACGCACTACGAAATCGTCAAGGCCGTGCACCGCGCGGCGCAATATCTGCGACATGACCCGGTTCGATGACGACGCGCGCCATCGCGCGCTTGACGGCAGCTCCCGTGGTGCCGCACTGAGCGAGGCTGATGCGACATCGCCACAAGGTGACGGGCCGCATGCCACCTACGGCTGGCCCACGCGTGACGGCGATGCGGTCGCGCATCTCGATGTGGCGGCCCAAACGCGCACTGACGGCACACTCCGCACCTGGCACTATCGCGCCGACGTTGGCAGCGACATCGCCCCCGGCGACGCAGCGCTTCCCGTGCTGCCTTCCCACGATGCCGGCGCACTGCCGCCGCAGTTGTATCGCCTCGATGCGAGCGCGATGCAGGTGAGTGACGCGGGCCACCGCATTCCACCGCAAGCCCATACGTTCGCGCGCGAATCGTTCATGGATGAAGTGGCCGCCGAAGCCGATCAGGACCCGGTCGGCTACCGGCTATATCATCTCGACCCCGAGCGCGACGCCGGCGCCCGCGAAGTGATTCGCATGGTGGCGCAGCGCGCTGCGTGGGGGATGCCGGAACGGGCCGACACCATCAGTGCTCCCACCGGCTGGCAGCGCGGACGGGGTTTCGCGTTCGATGGCGAGGCATCGATTGCTGACGAGGGCGCTGCCCCGGATACATGGTCGGCATGGGTCGTCGATCTCGACGTCAATCCGCAGTCGGGTGAAATCGCCATTCGCCGCGTGGTTGCCGGTCAGGCCACCGGCGAGCCTGGTGCAGCGCCAGAAGTTGGCGGCCTGCCTGCATGGCAGATCACTGACGCGATGCAGCGCGCGTTGGGAATGGCGTGGAATGCCGCGCCGACGCACGATGAAACGGGTAGCGCCGACGACGGACAGGCCGCTTTGGCACTCGCACTCCGACGCGCTTTGACGCAGGCCAGCACTACGCCGGACAGCGCCGACACTCCCCTTTCAAGCCTCGACGCCGAGCGTCTGGCGCGCTCTGCGGCACCGGCTGCCGCCGCAATTGCCAACGCGTTGTTCGATGCCACCGGCGTTCGGCTGCGACGGCCGCCCTTCGATCCGGCCAGTCTGCGCGATGCACTTCGCGACGCGAACGTGTCACCGGAAAATGCTCCCGCCAATCAGCGTCGCCCGGCCCGCTGGCGCCGCTGGCTCGCGGGCGGAGGGATTGGCGGCGTGGTTGGCGGCCTGATCGGACTGGCGTGTGCCATGTTCCCCGGTGCACCCGCGCTTGCGCCGATTGCTGCGGCAGACAACACGCTATGGTCCAGCGCAACGCTGGAGCGCGGCCGTCAGGTCGCGTTGGCCGGCGACTGTGCCGTCTGTCATACGGCCGCGGGCGGCGCGGTTAATGCAGGCGGTCTCGCGCTGGAGACGCCATTCGGCACCGTCTACTCGACCAACCTCACCCCGGACGCCGAGACCGGCATCGGGCGGTGGTCTTACGCCGCATTCGCGCGTGCCATGCGTGAGGGCATTTCGCGCGACGGCGCTCATCTGTATCCGGCCTTCCCGTACACCGCGTTCGCAAAGATGAGCGAGCCCGACATGCTCGCCCTTTACGCCTACCTGATGTCGCAGCCCGCCGTCGCGAATACGCCGCCGAAGACTGCGCTGCCCTTCCCGCTCAACCAGCGGCGTCTGGTGGCCGGCTGGAACTGGCTGTATCACGACACGGCCGAATATCGCCCCGATCCTGCGCAATCGACGTTATGGAATCGCGGCCGCTACCTCGTCGATGGGGCGGGCCATTGCGGCGCCTGTCACACGCCACGCAACATGCTCGGCGCCGAACGCGAGAAGCTGTATTTGCGCGGTGGCGAGGCCGAAGGCTGGCGCGCACCGCCGCTTGTAGCTTCCCCCGATGCGCCGGTGCCGTGGACAGAAGCCGCGCTGTTCGACTACCTGCGAACCGGTTTCTCGCCTGAGCACGGGGTCGCCGCCGGGCCGATGGCACCTGTCGTGTCCGGCCTCGCCGCGCTGCCCGAAACGGATGTCCGGGCGATTGCGCATTACATCGCCTCGCTCTCACCACAGGCGGATGCGTCGCAAGTCGCCGACCTTGCGCGGCAACGCGCCAGCGGCGTCGATCTGGCGACAACGCTAGGCATGGAGAATGGACGGCGCACCTTCGAGGCGGCATGCGCCGTCTGCCATACGGAGTCGGGCGGCGTCGGACACTTCGGCGTGCGCCCGCTCATGGGGCTTAACACGAGCGTGAGTCAGGCCAAGCCCGACAACCTCATGCATGTCCTGATGAATGGCATCGACCAGCCCGCTACCGAAGCGCTCGGCTACATGCCGGGTTTCCGGGATGCATTCGACGATCGTCAGATCGCCGAGCTCGCGTCGTATATTCGCGCACGCTATGCACCTGACCAGCCCGCGTGGCGAGACCTCGACGCCGCGGCGGCACGCGCCCGCACCGCACCCTCTCACTGACCCGCCACTGACCCGCCACGGAGCCCCCGCCCATGCACAGCGTCGATCGCGAAGTTCTCGAAACCGCTTCACGCTGGCTATCGCAGGGGCGTGGTGTGCAGTTGTTCACCGTCGTCGCGACATGGGGCTCGTCACCGCGCCCACCGGGTGCCACGCTGGCGATTCGCGATGACGGCCGGCTCGTCGGCTCGGTGTCGGGTGGCTGCATTGAAGACGATCTGATCGACCGCTTGCAACGCGACGGCCCGCCCGGACCGCTCCCCGAACTCGTCGAGTATGGCGTCAGTGCCGACGAAGCGCATCGCTTCGGATTGCCCTGCGGCGGCACGATGCGGCTGGTGCGCGAAACGCTGTCCAGCGCCAGCGCCCTGCCCGGCCTTATCGAAGCGATTTGCAACGGCCGCGCCATGCGTCGCACGCTCGACATGACCACGGGACGCGTCACGCTGACACCGCTCGCCGAGCACGTCGACGGCGACGCTTGCGTGTTCGACGCGTCAAAGCTCGTTACCACCCACGGCCCAACCTGGCGGCTGCTGCTTATCGGCGCAGGGCAGCTCACCCAATACGTCGCCAACATTGCACTCACGCTCGATTACGCCGTCACGGTCTGCGATCCGCGCGAGGAATATCGCGATGGTTGGCACATGCCGGGCGTCACGCTGGTGCGCACCATGCCGGACGATACCGTCATCGGCATGCGTCCCGACTCGCGCATGGCGGTCGTTGCACTCACGCACGACCCCAAGCTCGATGACCTTGCGCTGATGGAAGCCCTCATGTCGCCCGCGTTTTACGTCGGCGCGATCGGCTCACGCAGAAATAACGACAAGCGTCGCGAGCGGTTGCAGCTCTTTGGCGTGACGCAAGCCGCGCTCGCGCGCCTGCGGGGCCCCGTGGGGCTGCACTTGGGCGGGCGCACGCCGCCGGAAATTGCCGTATCGATTGCCGCGGAATTGACCGCGCGGCGGCACCGCTTGCCGGTGATGTCGTTAATGGATGTGCAGGCCGGCAAGGCGCTCGCCGGCTAAGCAAACCGATCGCGATCAGCAACGCGCAAAAAAGCCGGCTTTTGCCGGCTTTTTACTTTCCTGTATCGCGATACGGGCACCGTCCGGTGCCCGCGCTGCGCTCAACGATTTACCACGTGTTTCGGATACGACAGCGCGAGTGCGCAGCCAATCACCATGCAGACGCCAAAGCCGTAGATGCCGGCCGACTGCGAGTGGAACGTGTCGCGCAGCCAGCCGATGAAGTACGTGCTGAAGAAGCCGCCGAGATTGGCCAGCGAGCAAGCAAAGGCAATGCCTGCCGCTGCCGCCGATCCCTTCAGGAAGGTCGACGGCAACGCCCACACCACCGGCATGGCGGCGGCTGCGCCCAGATTGATCAGCGAGAACAGCGCCACCGTCATTGCGGTGCCATGGTTACCGCTGGCGAAGATGAACATCGCCACGGCCGACAGCAAGAACGGCAGCACGATGTGCCAGCGTCGCTCCCGCAGGCGATCCGAGCGCGCGCCCCACACCAGCACGCCGACGACGGCGAGTGCATTCGGAATGGCCATCAGCCAGCCGATCGTGTACGTGTCGCGCACGCCCGTGTCCTTCAGGATCGTCGGCAGCCAGAAGCTCACGCCGTACAAGCCGAGCAGCACGCACAGGTCAACCAGCCCGAGAACCCAGACCTTCAGATCGGTGAACGCCGCGCCCAGGTTGTGGCGCTTGTGAACGCCGGCGTCCTTGTCGAGATTGGCCAGCAGCACCGTCTTCTCCTGCGGCGTGAGCCATCGGGTCGATGCAATGTCGTTCGGCAGGTACATGAAGATCGCCACCCCGAGCACGACCGACGGAATGGCCTCGATGACGAACAGCCACTGCCAGCCGCCGAAACCGTGCGCGCCGTCGAACATCTGCATGATCCAGCCCGACAAGGGGCTACCGATCATGCTGGAGAGCGGCAAGCCGACCATGAACAACGCGATGATTCGCGCACGGCGCTCATCGGGATACCAGCGCGTCAGATACAGCAGCACGCCGGGTAAGAACCCCGCCTCGGCGACGCCGAGCAGAAAGCGCAGCACATAGAACTGCGTGGGCGTGGTGACAAACGCGGTCGCCCCCGAGATCAGGCCCCACGTGATCATGATGCGGGCAATCCACAGCTTGGCGCCTACCTTCTGAAGAATCAGATTGCTGGGCACTTCGAAAAGGATATAGCCAGCGAAGAACAATCCGGCCCCGAGGCCATAAACAGTGTCGCTGAATTGCAGCGCACTGAGCATCTGCAATTTGGCCAGTCCGACATTGATCCGGTCGAGATAGGCGGCGAAATAACACAGGCAGAAAAACGTGATCAACCGCACCGTGACCTTGCGGTACAGCGCATCGGCGTCGGTGTTCGGCGCGGCCGCTTGCGTGACCAGGTCTGGCGTAGAGAGAGAGGACATGGCGATTCCCGGGTAGCGTAAGAGTCTGGGTGGATCGTCCGCCCGGCGAGAATTCGGGCGTGTGCGCTCGGCACTGACGGATGTATAGCATGAATAAAAAGCGTATGCGCTAGAAAAATAAGTGGCAAAACACGCCTGCGCAATGCCCTTCAGCACGCCGCACAAAGCCCCACAAAGGCGGACGTATAACGCCACATCCTAGTCCTAGGGTTTTCCTCTACCGTTGAATGGAATTGTTTTCCTTGAAGCGCAAATATTAAGTGTGTACGCTACGAATCAACCCTTCCGAGTCCTGACCGAGGAGCTGCCATGTACGACCGTTTTGCTGTTGACCGCCTGATCGACCTTTGGCTTACCGAAGACATCGGCTATTGCGACCTCACGGCGCAGACGATGATCGACGAATCTGCCACGGGTGCCTTCGTGATGAACGCCCGCGAGCCGGTAATCGTTGCCGGCATCGACGTTGCGGCACAAATCTTCCTGCGTTACGACCCGACGCTCAAGGTTGACGTGAAGGTGCGCGACGGGCAGCACGCCCCGAAGGGCGCCATCCTGCTGCATGTCTCGGGCAATGCTCGCAGCATCCTCACGGCGGAGCGCACCGCACTGAACATCGTGCAGCGCATGAGCGGCATCGCCAATGAGACGGCCCGCTACGTAGCTGCCATCGAAGGCACACGTGCCCGTCTGCTCGACAGCCGCAAGACGACGCCGGGTCTGCGCATGCTGGAAAAGCATGCCGTGAGCTGCGGCGGCGGGCTGAACCACCGTCTGGGGTTGGATAACGGCGTGATGATCAAAGACAACCACATCGCCGTCTCCGGCAGTATCACGGCCGCCGTGGCGCGCGCACGCAAGCTCGTGCCGATGCTGACCAAGGTGGAAGTCGAATGCGATCGTCTCGATCAGGTTGCTGAAGCGCTGAATACCGACGTGGACGTGATCATGCTCGACAACATGTCGGTCGAAGACATGACCAAAGCCGTCGCGATGATTGGCGGCAAGTGCAAGGTCGAGGCTTCGGGCGGCATTCGTCTGGAGACGATTCGCCCGATCGCCGAAACCGGCGTCGACTACATTTCGACGAGCAAGATCATGCAATCGGCCCCGGCCGTCGACATTGGTCTGGACGAAGCCTGATCAAGGGATATCGACGATGACGCTCCCCGGGATATTCTTCTTCGTGGTCGGCCCCAGCGGGGCCGGCAAGGATACGCTGATCGACGGTGCACGCACGTGCCTGACCGATGGCGGCCGCTTCGTCTTCGCGACGCGCACCATCACTCGCGCTGACGATGCCCCGGGGGAAGCACACATCGGCGTCACCGAGACTGAATTCGCCGCCCGCGACGCTGCGGGCGCGTTTCTGGTGACCTGGCAAGCCCACGGACTGCATTACGGGCTCGATGCCAGCTTGCGTGACGTACTTGCACAAGGCCGTCATGTCGTCGCCAATGGCTCGCGGGCCATCCTGCCCAAACTCATCGGCCGCGTGCAACGGCTGGTCATCGTGGAAGTCAGCGCGCCGGTGGAAGTCCTCGCCGCGCGCATCGCAGGACGCGGACGCGAAACACCCGAGCAGATCGCCGCACGGCTGGCTCGCACCGTGACAGCCTATCCCGCTGGCGTGCCACTCATGCGTGTGTCGAATGACAGCACGAGCGACGTTGGCATCGCACGCTTCACCGCTGCGTTGCAGTCCTGCGCACAGCCGCCGAAAAGCCGCGAATTGGCAGACGCCAAGCGTGCAGGGGTATCGCTTGATGAAGCCTCATGGGGGCAACTGCTCGACGATCTGATGTATGACCGCTACGCCCTGGATGAGGGCGAAGCGCTGCTGCGACTGCTGATCGAGCATATCGACGATGACGAGATCGTTGCGCTCACCCGGGCGCGAACACGGTTGATGCCTCGCATCGACTGGGGGCGGCCGATGGTCGTCGACAAGCACTCGATGGGCGGCGTGCCCGGCAGCCGCATCACGCTGATCGTCGTACCGCTCGTCGTAGCGTACGGACTGTGCATGCCGAAAACGTCATCACGCGCCATCACTTCTGCCGCCGGGACTGCCGACGCGATGGAAGCGGCGGCGCGGGTGGATCTCGATGCCACGGAGGTGTGTGCCGCCGTCGAGCAGGCTGGCGGCTGCATCGTATGGAACGGCCGGCTCAATCATTCTCGCGTGGACGATGTGACCAACGCGATGGTGCGACCGCTCCGGCTTGATACGCGCCGTTGGTCGGTCGCGTCGATTCTGTCGAAAAAGTTTTGCGCAGGCGCCACGCATGTCGTCGTCGATCTCCCTTGGGGGCCGCAAGCGAAGATGACGGATGAGGCGCAGGCGCGAAAGTTGGGCGCACTCTTCGAACGTGTGGGCGCGGCGTTGGGCATGACCGTGCAGGCGTTCGCCACCGACGGACGCGCACCGATAGGCCGAGGCATCGGCCCCGCGCTGGAACTGCGCGACGTGCTACAAGTACTCGACAACGATGCCACTGCCCCCAAGGATCTGCGCGCCAAGGCGTTGACGTTTGCCGCCCGCATTCTGTCGTGGCACCCGGCGCTGGGCGGTGATCTTGTGAAGGCGCACGCCGCCGCAGAACAACTGCTCGCGAGCGGCGACGCGCGACGTGCCTTCGAGAAAATTGTCGATGCCCAAGGCCGGAAAGATTTCGCCGTGCCCGCCGCGTCATTCGTCGACATCGTTGCGCAGACCGATGGCGTTGTGACTTCCATTGATGGCTGGGAAGTCTCCGGCATTGCCCGCGACGCTGGCGCGCCGGGCGATATGGGCGCGGGCGTCGATCTGCTATGCACCGCAGGGCAATCGGTGCTTGCCGGTGACGTGTTGCTGCGCGTGCACGGTAACGACCCACAACGGCTGGCCGCAGCGGCTGCCCGCGCACAAGCCCTGAGCGGCATCGTGCTTCAATGATTTGACGTGACTGGGCCAGCGCCTCGATGAGCGTCGGGCACCGCGTTGACAATCTTTCGCCTCTAAATACAATAGCGAACTGAAGTCATTCACATCGTCAACGGCAGGTCTTCGCCTCATATCACGGGGGACTTGGCAGTGAGGCATTTCCCTTCTGACGTCGAGCAAGTCCCGGCCTCACGGTTTCGCCGGCGTGACCCGACGCCCCATCGCTCGCGACCCTCCAGCGCCCGGCAGTATGCTTTCGCGTGGGCTTTTACTGTTGCATTGGCCCTGCTGGATCTGGGGTGGATTGACCAGTTGAAATGGTCGCTATCGCTGACGCTAGTCGCACGCATCGGCATGGCCATGGCCTGCCTATTGCTGATCGCCGCTGCCCTCTTCCGCATCTCGCACACCGCCCGGTTTTCACCTTATGCCGAAAGGCTGCGATGCCGGGAATTGGCCCGTGGACTTGCGTGGTTTGCGGTGTTGCAATGCTTCTTCTTTGCTGCCGACGTACTCCAGTACCTTTCGGTCACTGTCGGCGCACCGCTGATCGACGAGCGTCTGATGGCGCTCGACAGACTTATCGGCTTCGATTGGCTGGCGCACTACCGATGGGTGCATTCGCACCCGATGATCGAATTCCTGTTCGTATTGGCGTACGCGAGTTTCTGGGTGCAGTTACTGATCATTCCCGTGCTTCTGGGCTATCACAGAGACGCCGATCGACTGCCCGAGTTCGTCATCAACATGATGGTTACGGCGGTTTTGTGTGTGTTGATTTCCCTGCCGATCCCCGCTGCCAGCCTGTTCCTGCACTACGACATTGCTGATATCGGGGGCGCTGCGTGGTACTCCGACTTCAGGCTTTTGCGAGAAGGCGCGTTCCCCGGTTTTGCCGCGATTCCAAGGCAAGGGCTAATTGCGCTTCCGTCCTTTCACGCCGCCACTGCCGTTCTCATCACCTATTCGTTACGGCGCACACCTCGATTCCACTATTGGGCCGGACTCAATCTGCTGATGCTGATCGCGACACCCAGCCGAGGCGGGCATTATCTGGTGGATGTAGTCGCGGGTGTTCTGCTCGCGATTGCCGTGATTGCCATTGGCCGGCTAGCGAGATAGCGCGGCCTCGTTGCCGCAGAACTCGACAAATGCCATCACCGCCTCATCCGGCGCTCGCTCAGGATGACGCCGCATGACATAACGCCACGAACCCGCCAGCCTGAGATCCGGCACAAGAACTACCAACCGGCGCGCCGCGACCTCCTCGTCAATCAGCGGCGTGCGGCCCAGCGCAATGCCGACGCCCGACACGGCGGCCGACACGACTGCACTCATGCCATGCAGGATGAGCGGGTCGCGCGAAGCACTAGTCGCAACCCCCATGCGATCCAGCCACGCGTTCCACGACGTTTCCGGGCTGGCCGCATGGTCCTCGGCAATCAGTCGATGACGCGTGAACAACGCCGGATCGTCGTGCCGGGACCGGGAGATCAGCGAGGGGCTGCAAACCGGCACAATCGTCTCGCCCACCAACGGCACATCATCCGCCTGCGCAACGCGCGAACCCCGGTCATTGATATGCAGAAATGCGAGATCGATATCGCGCGTTTTCCAACTGGGGTTCTGGTTCGTGTGGAGGTGCACCTCGATGTCGATGTCGGGCCGTTGCTCCATGAAGCGTCCGATACGCGGCACCAGCCAAAGCGCGCTGAATGACGCGTTGGCCGAAAGGGAGAGGCGCCGCCGCTGGCAGCCACTCGCCGCCAGCCGTGTTTCCCGGCACGCAATCTCCAGCAATCCCAATGAGCGCTGCACAGACTTGAGAAATTCGGTGCCGAGCTCAGTCGGTTCAGCCTTCTGATCCCGAGTGCCTCGCCGCAAAAGCGTGCCGCCGATATCGAGCTCCAGCGCCTTGATCTGTTGGCTCACAGCGCCCTTGGTGACGTGTAGCTCATCTGCCGCACGACTGACGCTGCCCAGACGCGCGACGGCTTCGAAGGCTCTCAGCGCTGGCAGCGGCGGCAAATGTTTGGGCAGGGTTTTCATGGGCGATTAGGTATAGCAAAACTCAACCAATGGTAGAGAAAGTATCGCTATTTCAAGCGATCGTTATGCGAAAGAATACCGCAGGCCTGCACGGAATTGCTGTGCTGGCGTACTGACCGGAGACAACGCCCCATGGTCAGTTCACCCATACTTAACTCAAAAAGAAAATCGATGAACCGTACACCTTTCGCATTGCGTCTCGTCACCGCAGCCGTGCTCTGCCTTTCATGGGCCGTACAAGCCCAAACGCCTGATGCCAGCCGCATCGGCAGAACGTCGGTGCCCAAGGCGCCGGGTTTTCAAGCGCTCTATGACTTCGACGCTGCGGCGAAGACGCTGCCCGACGCCACGTTTCCGTATGAAGTTCGGGTACACCGTGCGCACGTCGTCATGCTCGCGGAGAAAGGGATCATCAGCCGGGATGACGCGCGAAAGATCCTCTCCGGCCTCGATACCATCGATGCGCGTGCGCAAAAGGACGCCAGCCTGCGCACCTACCTGCCCTACGAGGCAGCGCTCGTGAAGGAGATCGGCTCAGTGGCAGGCCGTATGCACACGGGACGCAGCCGCAACGACCTCGCGAACACCGTGAATCGCATGTTCTATCGCGACCAGATCAACCGCACGGTCACGGCATTGATCGCGCTGCGCAGCGCAGTCATCGATAAAGCCGAAGCCAACATGGATACGGTGATGGTGGTCTACACCCACCGAAAGGAAGCGCAGCCGATTACCCTCGGCCACTACTTGATGGCCCTGTCGGAAGCCTTGAAAAAGGACATCGACCGATACGAGGAGCTCTATGTCCGCATGAACCAGAGCCCGCTCGGCGCAGCGGCCTCCGCAGGCACCGGCTGGCCGCTGGATCGTGAGCGCACCGCCAGTCTTCTCGGCTTCGACAGTCTGGTCGTCGATACGATTGAAGGCACCGCCGGCTGGGATCACATTACGGAATTCGCTGCCGATAACGCCATCTACCTGAGCGACCTCGGACGGCTCGGTTCTGAAATCCAGCTCTGGACCACCGACGAGTACCGGTTGGCAGAGCTCGATTCCGCCTACGCAGGCATCAGCAGCATCATGCCGCAGAAGAAGAATCCTGATTCGATCGAGCGCACCCGGGCCATCGTCGCGAATAGCGTCGGCGCGTTGACGTCGATTCTGGTGTCGCTAGATGGCATCGAATATCAACACAGCGTGGCACGTGTTGCGCTGGAGCCGCGCTCCATCGACGGCATGATCGCTGCCACGCAGGCAATGACGGGTGTCGTGCAATCGCTGCATGTGAACAAGGCGCAGATGTTGCGTGACGCGGCCAAGAACTATTCGACGATGACGGATCTGGCCGACGCCATCGTGCGCGACTCGGGCATCGACTTCCGCGACGCGCATGAAATCGTAGCGAAAGTGGTGGATTCGGCCATTCAGGCGAATTTGAGCGCCGACCAGATCACCGTGGATATGATTCGGCGGGCGGCTGAGCAGCAACTCGGCCACACGGTCCGCATCTCGGAAGCGTCGGTGCGCGACGCGCTGGACCCCGTGCGGAATGTGGCACGTCGCGACGGCATCGGCGGACCTGCCCCGGCGTCTGTCAAACGCATGATTGCGCAAGCTCGCAAGGAACTGGATCAGGAGCAGGCCCACCTGTCACAACGCACGGCAGCACTGTCGACGGCCGGGAAACGACTGGATGTCGCTGTGGCAGGCTTTACCGGCACGAATTAAGCGCCCGTCTTCGCCCGGCGGTCGATGCACCGCCGTGGCGAAACGCCGCGATCAATGACCAAACGTCATATTCAGTCCCGCGAAGATTTGCCACTTCGGCACGTTACCGGAGTGCGCCACGGAGTACTGCGGTTCGATAAAGGCGTTGAGAATCGTCTTCCCCGCTTTCCACGCCTTGCCCGCACCGAAGCCCACGGGAATGTAATACGTGCCGTGCTGTAGATCGAACGTCCATGTGGCCGTGGAGCGCAGATACCAGCCCTCCGGCAGATTCCAGATCACGACCGGCTGTGCGGTCAGCGACTGAACCGTCGGGCGATCCGACTGACCGGCAAACGAGTGCTGCCACTGGATTAACGCCCCCAACAAGCGTTGCTTGTCGGCATTGATGGCGACGGCGGCCAGCCCGGCCTGCCACTTCCCTGTGCCCAGCGTCTTGTCGGTAGCGGTAGGCATGGTGACTAACGGCCCAACACCGATCTCGGTAGACGATCCCGCATTCAGCAACAAGATATCGAAGAGATTGATATCCCCCAGCCCGGTGTTGTAGCCCCCGTTCGGGTCCGGCCGCGTGCTGATCGGTATCGTTGCGCGAAGAATCTGCGGGACCGGCACCAACCCGTTCGGACCGAGCGGTATCGTGGGCCGCAGAAGAAAGTCGTTTGTGTGGCCGCCGGTGCCAAAGATGGAAGGCGTGTAGAAGTTCTGCACGTTGAACGAAGGCGCGAGATTGAGCGGGTTGTTGCTCTTGTTCGCATCCTCTGCCGACGTTTGCGCCCCAGCCAAGGGAGAGCACAGGGCCAGGACACTGGCGTACACCGCCTTTCGGAGCGGCAGGCCACAATTCGGTGCTGCTGTCATCTCTCTCTCCTGAGCACGTCAACCATCACAGTGGGAAATCCGTGAGCGCCGAGGCGCCGTCAACCCATCTAGAACGCTTCGTTAATTTGGAAATACGCGCCGCGTGTGCCTTTGCCAAAACCGACATCAAAGCGCACATTGACGCGCGGCTTGAACTCGAACCGATAGCCCACACCGGCGTTGGGCAACCAGTGGGCTGACGCCAGATCGCCGGGCTGGTTGGCGATGGCACCCGTCCCTGCCCACACCACCATGCCGTGGCGGCCGACCAGATGTGCGCGATATTCCAGTTGCACCGTAAGCATGTTGCGATCGCGGTACTGGCCAAGAAAGTAGCCTCGCATCCGCTTGCCGTCGCCAAAGGTCGGCATCATGCTCCACGGCACGTCGCCCCAGCTGAACTTGCCGTAGACATCGAGCGCCAGCACGTCGCGCTCGCGAAAGCGCGTGTAGTGGTCGTAAGACCATTCCAGTGATTCGAACGCCGTGCTGCTGCCGAAGGCGCGCCGGTAGACCGTGCCGGTCATGATGAACGCCTGTCCCTTATATGGATTGGGCAGGAAGTCGCGCGTGTCGTAGGAGAAATTGGCGCTCACGCCGATGCTGCGCACATAGGGGCCGCCGGGGTCGCTGAGAAACGCACTGGCGTCGCCCTTGTCGCGATTGGCAGCCGCGTCGTAATGTGCGTCGAGCCCGATGCCGACGTACGTTTGCGGCACGATTCGCCACAGGAACTTCGGCTGAATAAAGATGCTCCGCTTGGTGTACTTCTCCCGATTCGCGTCGTCGCTCGCGCGCGCGTATCCGACGCCCCAATACTGAGTCGGCATATTCACGAGCGCCCCAGCGAAGACAAACCGATGACTGTCGTCGCCGAAAAACGTGGTGTTGTCCGCCCCGATACCGACGGCCCCGGTGGTTGTGAGAAACCCATGCAGGGTCAGCGTGGAGAGTTGCGTACTCTCAAGCGCACCCGGTGCCCGATATAGCCCGACGGCGGCCGCGCCGATGCCGAACCCCATCTCAGGGTTGTAAAACGGGCCGGGCATGACACCCCAATCCATGCCGTGGCTCACGTCGACTTTGTCGGCCGCCCCTAACTTCGCCAGCAACCGGTCGAGCCATCCTTCCGGCTCGGCCGCGTGCGCCGCGCCCGACAATACCGACCATGCCAGCAGCCCGCCGCCGACCCATCGGCTTGCGGCACACCACGGCCAACGCGAGCGTTTCACTCTGTACGATTCAGTCGATTCCGGCATCGGCACCTCAGAACCGCAGGAAGGCGGTGAGAATCACGTCGCTACGGTTGTACCCGTAGCCGATCTCCGCGAGCAGCCCGAAGCGCTTGCTTGCCGCCCAACTCACCCCCACCACACCGCTCCATGCGCCGACCACCGATTCGTCGATCTGATAGTCGAGCCGTTGGGTTTGTCCACCGGCGGCGTCGATCGGAATATCGAAGTGCCCCGTAATCGTGGCGCGCGTACGGAACCACGTGGCACCGATGTAAGGGGTGAGGATGCCGTAGCCCCCAAGGTGCACGTTCCACCCGATGCGCGGCGAGATGTTCCACGACTGGATGCTGCTGTCCGACATCGAGATGTTCGACACGGTGTAGGTCACCGGCAGCGAGAAGAACAGGTTGCCGTAGGTGCCGACCAGCGTAAAACCCGCACCATACGTGGTGCCGCTGTAGTTCGCCTGCTGAGTCGGCAACCGAATCGACTTGCTGCATTCGGGCCCTGGCCGGCGCCCGCCACACCCCACGTTGATGCCGAAGAACTGTTCAAGCGCGGTGAGAGAAGAGAAGCTGATGCCGATGTCGCCGTGCCCGCGCACGTTGCCGAAAATGCCGTAGACGTTCATGAATGGGAACAGCCACGCGCCGAACTGAAACTGGTTCGATTCGCTGCGAATGCGCGATTGATCGAATTTCACGAAATCTGCCGAACGCAAGCCGTTGCCATTGGCGCCGACCATCAGGTTCGACAACTGATAACGCTGTGTGCCATTGAAGTACGAGTACCCGACGTCGTACGGGTTGGGCAAGTCGTAGCCGCGGTCGATCACCCGTTGGGCGAAGAACGGCAGCGCACGGTCCCATTGCCTCGCAGGTTTCGCATCCGCCGTCGCATCGGGAACGCTCAGATCAACGCTCGGACTCGAGGCAGACGCGGGCACACCGGTCGGCCCGACAATGCCGCGATACCACCCATGCCGTTCGCTTACCGGCAGTTCAGTGCCGTCCGCTCCGACAGCCGGTGTCGGCGCGACGACCGTGGCACCGGTGCCGCCTGCGGTCCAGCCAAAGGCGCCGGCACACACGGTCCCGAGCACGACGGCGGCAATCGCCTGCGACGCCATACGTTGCCACCCGGCGATCGGTGATTCAGTGCTCGCCCTGCGCGTCTCCCGCTTTGGCGGCGTCAAAGCCGTGTTCCCCGGAATCTGTCGCTCGATGCAGAAGGCAGGCCGCTATTGAGCAACTGCGCCAACGCCATGCGTGCCGCCATGAGCTGGGCTCTCAATCCCTCCACCTGCATTCGCAGCGAATGAATCTCGAGTTCGAGGCGTTCTACGGCGCTGCGATCCTCCGGCGTGGACTTGGCGTCAGCGCGGTGAGGAAACTCCAGATCGTTGGCATCGAAGATATTCGTGCTCAGTAACGCCATCGCCTTGGCGAGATGCCGAACCACATCCTCGGATACGAAAGCAGAGCCCGTCGGGGCGGTTGAGGTTGCTGTGAGCGTCGATCCGCTTGCCGTCGCCTGCTGTTTCAGCTTTGAACGCATGCGCGTAATCGCGCGCTGTACGGTGCTTTCGCTCGGGAGTCCGGCGACACCCGCCCGCGCCAACAGATTCAGATACACCTTCGCGCTGTGTATGCCATGCGTAATGTCGTAAGCGGCCAGAATGAAGTGATCAAGCAGTGCGGTCGCATCGTGACCATATTCCGCACCGACACGCACGGCGGCATCGCTGAGCAAATGTTGCGTTGCCTGATCAAAGCTTGGGGCGCTACGTGCCATGTGCCCTCCTCCGGATAACGGATGCGCGTCAGTGCCACGCGCTGCCGACCTGAATATAAAAAGCGTTCTCGCCCTTGCTGTGAGCCACATCGATGCCCACGGCCAGCCCCAACTTCCTTGCAATCAGATAGCGCACGCCCGCGCCCACACTCACCACGGCATCCGCTTCGGAGAACGATTTCCATCGTCCCCACGCGCGTCCGGCGCCGGTGAAACCCAGCAGCGACCAGCGTGGCGTGGCATTCCAGCGCAGCTCGGCCTCGACCATCGCGGCATTGCGGTCCTGATAACGCCCCTGCTGGACACCGCGCAATTTGACGTAAGGCTGCTCATAAAACGGCACGTCGCCGCTGGAGAGCCGCCCGTCAAGACGCAGCCCCAGCACCCACGTATGGGCAATCGGCAGCCACGTGTAGCCGCGTCCGTTGTAGGTTTCGAACGACTGAGAACTGCCCGCCCAAGGTCTGGCAGCCTGAAGTTCAAGCTCGGCGTAACTGCCCCGATTCGGGAAAAACATGTTGTCGCGCGTGTCGTAATCGATGACGAGGCCGACCTTGCCGATACGCCGCGCCACATCCGGCACACTGAGTTCCTGCGCTACCTGTCCGGTGAAATGCGTATTCGAATCGAAGTAGGTATAGCGCGGCCCGATGTACCAATGCGAGTGCCCGATCCGGAACAGCAACTGTTGTACCGTGAGCCAGCCGTTCAACTGATAGGCGCGTGCGGAGTTGCTAAGCCCGTAGTAGTCGGTCTTCATGTTGACCTTGGCCAGCCCCCCGAGATAGCGAATGGCGTCGCCGCCCCACGTGTGGAAATGAACGAGCCCCGCGCCCCACGTGCCGTTCTCCGTCATCGCGCCACCGACGCCGGTGATATTCGGTGGTGCCATTTCTCCGGTGGTTTTCGCAGACTCCGCTGCCTCGGCCATCGACTCCGAGAAAAACATCAGCATCACGCCGCCGCCATAGCCGATGGCAGGCTCCGTAATGACGACCGGTACAGGCAGCGCACCTTTGTGGCCGAGCAAGAAATCACTGGCGTCGATCTTGTTGTCGACAGGGTCTCGCCAAACGACGCTGCTTTTGGCTGATTCCGAAGGGCGCGTCGATTTGGATGCCTCCGATATGGGCACGCCTGGCCCGGTCGAATTGTCACTGTCGCCATTTCCGGTGACTTCGTCCGCATCACCTGCGCGTTCAGCGGATGTTTCGGCTGTTGTCGACAACGGCCACGCCAAGCCCAGAATCAGAATTGTGCGCAGGATCGTTGGCCAACCCCGCACTGCGGTAAGGCATGTCTGGCCATAAAAATCCATCAAACCCCATCTCCACGGCAAAGGGATGTCTTTGTGGATGCACCAAGCGCATCAACTCGCTAAAGCTGACCTGATAACAATCGCCGGCCCGACCAATCCGAATCAAAAACCTCCGATCAAAAAAGCCACTTTCCAATCACATCAGATTGAGGCGTCTAGATCACTAGAACTCCCTTCCAGCAACCACGCCATCGCCTTGCAGATATAAATAAACAAATTTCAGATAATTTAAATTACCCGAATAAAATAAATCGACAAATTGCCCTCAAGGACATGACGCTAAGGCAATAAGACATCTCCGTCAAACAATATTGCGACATTGAATAATTAACGTTGAACTCGTCTTAAATTAAGGATAGCCTAAGGCACTCTCGATTCCCGTTCATTCAGAATCAGATGACACTCATAAGAGCATTAATTGTTCATGG
This sequence comes from Pandoraea sp. PE-S2T-3, assembly GCF_002179965.1. Classification (GTDB taxonomy): domain Bacteria; phylum Pseudomonadota; class Gammaproteobacteria; order Burkholderiales; family Burkholderiaceae; genus Pandoraea. The sequence continues at coordinate 693,172 of NZ_NGUQ01000037.1, read as the reverse complement.
CATGTCACATTCCGCCTTTCGATCTTTCAAAGACGATGTGACCTGGCGACGCGTCAGTGGTGGTTTTTTGACGCCCCGACCACGCGAACGCTTCGCGAGATGGGTCGCTGGCGTCGCGGCATCGTTGCTAACGTGTACGCATGCACTGGCAACCGAAGGGGGCTTGGGCCGCCCGATCAGCGGGGCCACTGTGCAGCCCGACGCGGGCGTCGTGTCGCCCACGCCGATGGTCGCCGTCAACTTTGCCGAGATCTACTTTGACGGCAGCATAGGCGGCAGCAAGTCGGTGCCGGTGGCGGGCAAGACATCACTCGGCCTGGATGGCGAGATTGCCTTCACCCTCGCAACCATCCTGAAGACGTGGGACACGGGAACCGGCAACTGGAATTTCGCTTCCAGCTTCACCCTGCCGTATGTGTGGACGAAGGTATCGGCAACGCTCGGCACCGACCGAAGAAGTGCCACGACCTCGCAGAATGCGTCCAATCTCTTCGACATCAGCTTCACCCCGCTGATTGCCGGCTACCACTTCTCGAAGACCGAACACATTGCGTTCTCGGTCAACGTCTGGGCACCGACCGGCCGGTACGATCCGAATGCGCTTGCCAATCCCAGCCTGAACAACTGGACGTTCATTCCGCAGGTTGCCTATACCAAGATTCTGCCGTCGTACGATCTCGAATTCGATGTGGTCGCCGGCGTTCAGTTTTATACCCGTAACACCGCTACGAATTACCAGAACGCCCCCTTGTTCACGCTCGATGTCATGGGGCTCAAGCGATTTTCAAACGGGCTTGGCGTTGGCCTGATCGTCGGCACGGTCCAGCAACTGGGAAGCGATAGCGGCCCGACGGCCGATCAGTTGAACGGTTTTCGCGGGCACGACATTGCGCTAGGGCCGATCGTCACGTACGACACCAAACTCGACGGCAAGCATCCGTTGTCGTTCTCGGCGCGCTGGGTGCCTACCGTGAGCAGCACCAATCGCCTCAAGAGCACGGCCACCTTCATGGCCACGGCGACACTTATTTTCTGATGTATTCCCTTTCTCCAAAACGGGAGGTACTCATGCGATCCGTCATCTTGTGTGCAGGCCTGGTGTTGTCGGGGCTCGCGTTCGCCCAGAAGCCCGCGATCTATCCCGCCCATGGCCAGAGTGCCGACAAACAGAGTAGCGACGATGGTGCGTGCTACGCCTGGGCCAAGCAGAACACCGGCGTCGACCCCGCCGTGGTGGCACAACAGGCACCGCCCCCACAGGGCCCGACGGGAGCGCGCGTCGGCGGCGCGGCGCGCGGCGCGGCTGCCGGGGCAATCATCGGCGACGTCGCGCACGACGACCCGGGACACGGCGCTGCCGTCGGCGCCACCGCAGGCGCCGTCGCCGGCGGTGTTCGCTCGCGCCGTCAGCACGCAGCGCAGGCGCAGGCAGCGCAAAACAACCAAAGCTCGCAGATGACCACCTACTGGCACGCCTATGGCGCGTGCATGGAGGGCCGTGGATACACGGTCAAGTGAGCTTGCCGGATCCGATAACGCCACTCCCTTCGCCTCGCATCGAGCCGCGCAAGCGCTGGACGTTGTCGCTCGTCTGGCTGGTGCCGCTGGTGGCTGCCGTTATCGGGATGACGTTGGTCGCGAGGTCGATACTTGATCGGGGACCGACCATCACCATCGAATTCAAGAGTGCAGATGGTTTGGAAGCCGGCAAAACCAAGGTCAAGTTCAAGGAAGTCGATATCGGTGTCGTCAAGGATATCGAGCTCTCATCGGATCTCGCCTCAGTACACGTCACCGTCGATCTGACGAAGAACGCGAAACGATTCGCCTCCCGGGGTTCCACTTGGTGGGTAGTCCGTCCGCGCATTGCGGGCGGGAGCGTTTCCGGCCTCTCGACCCTGCTATCCGGGGCGTACATCGGTGCCGACGCCGGCAAATCGCGCGACGTCGCGACCCGCTTCGTCGGACTGGAGGTGCCGCCGGTCGTCTCCAGCGGGCAAGCGGGGAAATCGTTCGTCTTGCACAGCGCCGAGATTGGGTCTCTGGATTCCGGATCGCCCCTCTACTTCCGGCGCATTCAGGTCGGGCAAGTCGAAACCTACAAGCTCGATGCCGATGGCAAGGGCGTTACCCTGCGCGTATTCGTCAGAGCGCCCTTCGATCAATACGTCGGCAGCAACACGCGTTTCTGGCACGCCAGCGGCATCAACCTGCGGCTGGATTCGAGTGGCTTTCAGGTGAACACGCAATCGCTTGCGTCGGTTGTCATTGGCGGCATCGCGTTTCAAGCACCGGCGGACAGCGGTGCCGGCGTCATGGCAAAACCCGATCAGGCGTTTTTCCTCGCCGAAGACGAAACGAGCGCCATGAAGTTTCCCGATGCGGAGCCGGTACGCGCGGTATTCCGTTTTTCGCAATCGTTGCGCGGGCTGTCCGTGGGCGCGCCCATCGATTTCCGGGGAATCACACTGGGCGAGGTTACGTCGATTGGCGTTGAGTTCGATGCGAAGAGCAAGAGTCTGGTCATGCCGGTGACCGTGGTCATCTATCCGGAGCGCCTGCGACGCCGTGACGCGACGGGAAAATTGCCGGCGACGCGACCGGAACGGCGAGAGGTTTTCACGGCGCTGATTGCCCACGGCCTGCGCGGCCAACTCAGAACCGGCAATTTGCTAACCGGCCAACTCTATATTGCGCTGGACTTCTTTCCGAACGCGGCGCCCGCTCAGGCGACGGAGATTGACGGTGAAACCACGATCCCGACGGTGCCCAATACGTTGGACCAATTACAGTTGCAGGTCGCCGATATCGCCGCGAAGCTCAACAAGATTCCGTTTGACACCATCGGACAGAACCTCGACAACTCGCTTCGCAAGCTCGACAAGACCATGGAGAGTGCGCAGGGATTGTTCAAGCAACTCGATGCCGAGATCGCCCCAGAGGCGAAGTCCGCGCTAGGCGAGGCCAAGAAGACGTTTGGCACTGCCGAGCGGACACTCTCAGAAGACGCCCCAATGCAGCAGGACGTTCGCGGCGCCATGAAGGCGCTCAATCAAACGCTGCGGTCGTTGAACGGGCTCGCTGAATACCTTCAGCTTCATCCGGAGGCGCTGATTCGCGGAAAACCAGTGGACCCGCAACCATGAGAATGCCGGCCCCACCGACCTCCCACGGCGCTCACGGCAGTTCAGAACGTATTCAACGGCGCCAGAAACGAGGGCCCGGTCCGATGCACAGGTGTAATGGCTATCGCCGCACATCGATTGAACGCTGTCGCGAGTGGCCCGCCGTCCCAGACGGGCTTCGCGGCAGCATCGTCTGCCGGTGAAAACAGCCGCCGCTCCAACGTTGAAACCGCGTCGATCAACGGGACATCCTGAGTCGTTTGCGCCCACGCAGCGAGCCCGAGTCCGGTGACGTCCTCGCTCCAGCGTTGCGCAAGGCGATACGCCGCAATGGCGTCGCCCGCACGGCAAGCCTGAATCACCTCCGCATGCAGGGATTTTGCGTTTTGCCGAACCCGCTTCAGGCGCTCGTCGTGTCGGCGTCGAACGGTGTGCCACCGTGAATGTGTTCGCCAGATCACAAGCCCAAGGACGGCCAGCCCAGCCACACTCGCCAAGACGACCCCTATCGATTCCGCATCCTGAGACAGATTCAGCCACGCCGTCCCCGGCGTGAGTTCTCCGGCCGCCGCCCCTGTCGCCACAACGACACGGATGGCGGGCGCGTCCGAATGCGACGCGCGTCCCGTCGCGGGGTCGGTCCAGTCGAGTGTGATCGCCGGCAAGGTGTAAGTGCCTTTGCGCTCAAACACGTACGAGAATGTATCGATACGCAGCCCGCCCGTCGCGGAAGATCCCGAATTCGGCGACACCCCGTCCGATAACTTCGGATCGGCGGCAAACACACGTACGCGACGGGGCGCATCCAATTTGGGGGGCCGGATCAGCATCGCCTGCGTGCCCGGGGCAAATGTCGCCACCGTGCGCACCAGCGTATCGCCCACCTTCAGTTGCACCACGTCGTGATCAGGCGCGGGCGCGAGTGTCTGCGTGACATTCAGTTGCGCCACAGGCAACATCGCACTGCCGCTCGGTGCACCGCTCGACGCGTCCTTGGGTACGCCGCCTGCCCCGACCCGAATCCGCGTCGCCGGGAGCGTTACCGTGGCCTGCTGCGGTGCGCCGTCGTTCCCGGCATAGGTAAGCGAAATCGTCGCCTGCGGCAGATCGAAGTCGCCGTCTTGTCCTGCAACAAACGCATAGGATTTGCTGATCGTCGCAAAGGTCACGCCGTCGATGGACTGCGTGCCATTCAGCGCCCGCGCGTCCGGGAGCGTCACGATGGCACCGGGCACGTCCAGCGTTGGAAATGCCGGTGCGGACATGAAAAAGTTGGGGGCGAGCACCGTCACATCGACACTGACTTGCTGCCCGACGCGAATCGGTTGCGGGGCCGCCACTTCGACACGCACCATCGGTGCAGGCGCGGCAATGGCATTGCTGAGCACCACCAACAACACCGCGCAAATCGCGATCGGCATCGCTCGGCGCATCCGGTGGGCAATACCTAAGGCGTTGAACGCATACGATAACAACGTCACTGTGTCTGCCCTCCGCCTGCGCCCTGCCCTTGCTGTAACGCGAACTCGCGTTGCAACAAAGCGGTGGGCGTCGTCTGGATCGTGCGCATCCACGCTTGTGTCTCAAGCGATGGGCCCACCTTCGACGAGCGCTCGCCTGGCCCGGTTGGCCGTTTCGCGTCGTACTGAATCTCATCGGGAGAGACATCGGGCGGAATCTCGTCGTCCCCCGACTTTTCCGGCGGTTTCGGCAACGCCGCGATAAGCTTTCCCATCAACGTCAGATTGGCCCGCGCGGCCGCCCAGTTGGGCGCGCGTTTGAGCGCCTGTGTATAGCGAGCCTGCGCGGCCTCGTACTTTCCCATGCGGGCCAGCGCATTGCCCTGATTGAAGTCCGCTTCCGGGGAATCGACCAGCGCGAAACTCTGCGCTGCCTGCGCATATTGACCGGCGCGATACTGCGCGACGCCGCGCCACATCGGATCGTCGAAGCGCTCGGCGGCGGTTGTAAAGTCTCCGCGCTCAAAGGCAAGGCGTCCTTGCTGATCATGCGTCAGCCAGAGATCGGCAAAGCGCCATCGCCGTGGGGTGCCTGCACCGTCGGGGGAATCTTGTGTGGCAGTGGCGCTGGTGAGTGACTGCGCGTACGACGGTGCGACGGGCACGTGAAGCGTGATGGCCAGCAGCAGGCCGACGACCCATCTGACCGTCCAGCCTTTGCGAAACCAGAGCGCCCCCAACGCCACAATCGGCAACATGAGCCACCATCCCTCATCGCGCCAGCGTGCCGTCGTCCCCGCCTGCGATTGTTCGAGGTGCGACTGCACATGCCGTTGCACCCAGTCGATATCGGCGTCGCTGTCCGGCGTAAAGGTGGCTACCGGCACGTCACTATCCTTCGAAAATCGTTTCAGCGCGCCCTCATCCAGACGTGCAAAAACGCGGGCACCGTCGCGTTCCGCATAGCTGCCGTCCGGGTTACGCAATGGCCCGCCTTGAGACGTGCCAATGGCCAGGACGATAGGCTGACTCGCTGACTGGGCACCGGCGTGGTCCTGAAATGCGCGCGCGGCGTTGAGGTCGACCGCGTCGGTGATGAACAGGATGGTGCCGGGGACCGGTTCACGCCGCAGGTCGTTGTCGATCACCTTCAGGGCTTGCCGCATGTCTCGACCGGGAACCGGCATGATGCTGGTTTGCAGCGCGTCGACATAGGTTTGCAGCAACGCGCGGTCGTCGGTCAGCGGAATGACCCGATGGGCCGAGCCCGCATAGGCATAGATGGCCGTACGCGCGCCCTCGCGCCGCGCGAGTAGCGCCTTGACTTTCAACTTGGCGCGTTCCAGCCGTGAAGGAGTGACATCAATGGCATCCATCGTCGGCGAGAGGTCGATGGCGATGGCCAGCGGCGCTTTGTCGTCGAGAAACGGCGGCAGCTCGCGCTTCCACGCCGGGCCCGCCATGCCAATGCCGCCCAGAACGAGCAGGAGCGCGATCAGATGCACCGGACGCAGCCGAAGGCCTCGCCGCTCCCGGATCATCAGCGCATCGAGCAGGTGCGGTGCAATGGTTTTGCGCCAACGCCTGCGCACGTCGGTATGCCGCCCGACGGCCCAGACGAGCCACGCAGCCACCGGCACAAAGCACAACCAAAGTGGGCGCAGGAAATGGAAGTCGGCAACGCTCGAAAGGAAGCCCGTCATGAAGCCTCCTCGTTACCGCTGCCGGCCACCGCCGCACGTGTGACGTAGGACGCATGAATCGCCAGCGCTATTTCGTAAAGCAGCACGATGATAAGCGCCACGCCCAGTGGCCACATGAACAGCTCTCGTTGCGGACGCCAGGAGAGTGTCTTGTGGTCGTGCGGCGTGATGCGATCGAGTGTGGCGTAGATCTCGGCAAGCGCCGACTGGTCGGCACCGAAGAAGTACCGCCCTCCGGTGACCTTGGCCATGCGCTGCAACAGTCCGAGATCGACACGCGCTTCCCCTTGCGCGGCCGGGTCGCCGATGCCGACGGTGTGTACGATCACTGATTGCTCGTGGGCGACGTCCGCTGCGCGATCGGGCGGCATGCGGCTGGCCGTGTCGTTGCCGTCGGTGAGCACGATCATGACCTTCTGTGGCGCTTCACTGTGCTCGAACATCCGCACGCCCAGTCCGATGGCATCGCCCAGTGCCGTGCTGTTGCCCGCCATGCCCGGCGCCATATCGTCGAGCAACGTGTGGATGAGATCGTGATCTTGCGTGAACGGTGCCAGCGGATAGGCCGCGTCGCCGAAGATCACCAGACCGATGCGGTCATCCGGGCGCTGCGTCACGAAATCGCTGACGACCTGCTTGACCGCCTGCACGCGCGCGATGCGCTTTCCCGACGCATCCGGAAAATCCGGCGTATCCATCGACTGGGAAAGATCCAGCGCGAGCAGAATGTCGCGCGACGGCTGCATCTTCTCGATAGGCGCTTCCAGCAACTGTGGACGGGCCAGTGCAGTGACGATCAGCACCCACGCCACCGGGGCGAGCACGTGTTGCACCCAGTTGCGCCGTGGCACGACTGCGCCTGATGCCGGGCGCAGACCCGCCGCCTCGGCCACCTCGCCGAAGAACGGCAGCCGTACCGACGGGCTTTCTTCCCGATAGGCCGGCAGCCACCACCACAGCAGCAACGGCAGTGGCAGCAGCGCAAAGGCCCATGGGTATTCAAACTGGAACATGATGGTGCTCGATCCAGTTACGGCAGGCGTACACGAGCGCGTCCGTGCGAGGGGCGTCCCACTCCCGGCTCAACGATTCGTCCGACTGATACGCGGCACGGGTCACGAGCGTCGCCATCGCGTCAGTCCCAGTGCTCTGGCCGCCATGACTCGTTCTCAAGAATGCCACCCAGGCATTGCCCGTCAGACTGGCGACCGTCTCGCGTGGCCATGCGCTCAAAGCGACGCGCTTAAGCAGCACTGCAATTTCACGCAAGGCGCGCGCGCGACTCGCGGTATCGGCATCCCCCGCGGCACTCGGATCTGGCGAGCGTAGTGCGACAGCCCACTGTTCCAACTGCGCCAGCGCTTCCCGGCGATAGCGGTTGGCGCGATAGCGCCGCCATGTCCGCCATGCGAACCAGAGCGTTCCAACGAGCAGTAACGCGGCCGCTATCGGCCAGCCAATCGTTTGTGGCATCCACGAGGGCGCCGGCGGCGTCACGATGTCGGCCAGCGCCTTCAGTGTCGGCAAGTCGGTGGCGGTTGCCGCAACATCCGTCATCGTCCTGCCCCCGCCTTTGCGCGCCTGAAGGCATTGCCATACGCGGGTTGTCCGCCCAGCAGGCGCCGAATTTGCGCCGTCGTATCTTCCGCCGCCGAGAGCGGCAGCATCGGTACGCCTATCGCTTCGTGCCAATCCACCAGATGCTTGCCATGCGCGGCGAAGAAGTCGGCAATGCTGCGCCGGAGCGAGGTTTTGCCGAAGCTGAGCTCAACCTGCAACTCCCCGTCGCTCACGACAAGATTGCCCGAGGTGGGCAGCGCACTCAGAAATGGGTCGTGCACCAGTACTGTCAACACATCGTTGCGTGCGGCGATGCCGAGCAGCCTTTCTCGAGTGGTCGCATCGTGGCCGTCGAAGTCACTGATGACGATGATGAGGCTGTCGTGCGCCACCATGCGGGCGCATCGTTCCAGTGCCAGATTCAATTGCCCGGCTGACCGGCGCGTCGGCGTATCGGCGCGCAACGCGGCGTTGTGCCGGGCAACGCCGCCGAGCAGTTGTTCGACGGCCGCCCGGCTGCGCTTCGGGGGAAAGGTATCGATCGTCGTGTCGCCGAAGACGACACCGCCGACACGATCACCATCGGCCAGCACACGCCAGGCCGCCAACGCCGCCGCTTCGGCCGCCGTGACCGACTTCATCGCGCGGCGGCTGCCAAAGAACATATTGATGCGTTGATCGACGACGAGTACCACCGGCCGGTCCTTCTCCTCGGTGTACACCCGCACGTAAGGCTTGCCGGTTCGCGCCGTGACACGCCAATCCATGCTGCGAATGTCGTCGCCCGCAACGTATCGACGCAGTTCCTCGAACGCCAGCCCACGCCCGCGCACGCGTGAGCCGTGCCTGCCTGCCAGCACGCTGTGCACCGGTTGGCCCGGTTGAAAGTGAAAATCACGGGCCGCGCCTTCCAATGCATTGAGCGCGGCAATGTCGATGCTCACGCCCGCAAGGGGCGTCTCAGAGGTCAGATCCACGGTCATATCGGGATGCCGGTTCAGGCGACCGCAACCCGCTCGACGAGCCGGTCGATCGCCGTGTCCGCGTCGATACCTGCTGCGTGCGCTTCGTACGAGAGGATCAAGCGGTGACGGAACACGTCGTGCACGATGCCTTGCACGTCCTCCGGGGTGACATAATCGCGGCCGCGCAGCCAAGCATAGGCACGTGCCACCTTGTCCAATCCGATGGCACCGCGGGGACTGACGCCCACCTGAATCCACCGGCCCAACTCGTCGTCCAACGTACTGGCGACGCGCGTAGCCTGTACCAGCGCGACGAGATAACGCTCGACCGGATCGCTCACATGGACTTCGTGAATTTCATTGCGCGCCCCCAGAATGACCGCCGGCGCGAGTCGCAATACGTTCGCCGACGCCGAGACGTCGGCCTCTTCCGAGCGCGCGAGCCGTACGATCGCCTGCTCGGCATCCTGCTGCGGATAGCTCACGCTGATGTGCATGAGAAAGCGGTCCATCTGCGCTTCGGGCAACGGGTACGTGCCCTCTTGCTCGATGGGATTCTGGGTCGCCATCACCAGAAACAGTGGATCGAGTTTGTGCGTCACCCCGCCCACGGTCACCTGCCGCTCTTCCATCGCTTCGAGCAATGCGGCCTGCACCTTAGCGGGTGAGCGGTTGACTTCATCGGCGAGGACGAGATTGGCGAAGATCGGACCGGCCTGAAACCGGAACTCGCCTTTACCGCCTTCCGAGAAATAGACTTCCGAGCCCGTGATGTCCGAGGGCAGCAGATCCGGCGTGAACTGTATGCGTGAGAGACGGGCATCGAGATGCCGCGCCAGCACCTTGATCGCGCGTGTTTTTGCCAGACCTGGCAATCCCTCGACCAATAAATGGCCGTTGGCGAGCATGCCCAGCAGCAACCGTTCGATCATGGCCTGCTGACCGACGATGGCTTCGCCCATCGCTTGCTGAAGTGCGAGAACGTCGTCGTGATGGCTCATGTGCCGGTTCTCTTGTTAGAGGTAGTCGCTTGAGGTTCGGCCGGACGCGCCGCCGAGCGGCCAATGAACCACGCGTAATACGGATTTTCAGGATCGGCACCGACGGCGGCGGCAATGTGTTCCGCCCACGCTTGACGATCCCCCCGGTACGCATCGAGACCCGCCCGGTAGAAGGTGTGAAGCACCTCGCGCTCCGCCCGGATGCTGCGCCACATCGCATCGTCCGCGCCACGCAACGGCGGGTCGTTCTGGAGCGCCATCAGGTTGGTCAGCGTTTCAGGGAACGCGGTGCGGCTCACCCATCCGGCGTATTCGATGCGCGGGCGGTCGTCCGTCACGGGCAGCGCGTCTGCGGCATACCACTCCAGCCCTGCCCGATCCGTCACCCACGTGGCGAGCAGGGCCTCGGCGGAGCGCACGCCGACGGCCTGAAGCGCATCTCGCGTCTTCGGCTCGGCAAAGCGGCGCTGTATGCGCTGCACGTCGAGGTCCAACGGCGTGAGCGAACCAATCAGCATGGTTTCGTGCAACTCCGTAGTCCACAGCGAGGCGTACGGAAACACGTCGAGAAAGCTACGCACGAGCGAGCGCGTGTCAGCGTCATTCTGCGTGGGCAGCGGCAGCCATTGCGCAACCAGCCCGCCGGGTTGCAGGCGTTTGGCGGCCAGTCGGTAGAAGTCCGTCGAGTACAGGCTCGCGACACCGGCCGCGGACGGGGGCGGCGGCTCCAGCGTAATCAAGTCGTAAGCCTGCTGGCTTTGCAGCAACTCCCGGCGGCCGTCGCGTAGCCGAATATCGACACGCTTGTTAGACGCGACGTCGAAGTTGCCGGAAAAGCTCGGCGCAGCGCGAGCGACCGCAGGGAGCAGTTCCGCGACGACACGGTATTGAAGGCCCGGATAGGCCAGCATGGCGCCTGCCGTGATCCCCGTGCCGAGTCCGATGACCAGCGCAGACTTCGGTTCGCCGTTGTGCACGATCAACGGCAGCAACGTCTGCAATCGCATGTAGCGCAGCGACGTCATCGCGTCTCCCGAGTTGGAAACGCCTTGAATGTAGAGACGGCGGAAGGTATTTGACGACGAGCGCTGTTCAAGCACGGCCACGGTGGCCCCTCTGCCCTCCTCGTAAAACACGGCGTCGCCGCCACGCGACTGGGTGAGCAGCGAGGCAAAGCGCTCAGGCGACGCACCCAGCGACGTCACCACGACGGCGGCGGTGAGCGCAGGCGCGAGCCAGCGCGAGCGCGAGTGCGCGCCTTTGCCCCGCCACACGGCGAGACATCCGATGACGCACGCGCCGCCGGCCAGCACCGCTAGCGTACGAACGAGCCCGATCGAGGGCACGAGCACGAACCCGGCCAGTGCCGAGCCCGCGATGCCCCCGATGGTGTTCCAGGCGACGACGCGCCCGACATCTGCGCCCACACGGGCACGGTCGACGCCAATACGCAAGACGAACGGGAAGGCTGCCCCTAGCAGCAACGTCGGCACAAAGACAATGCAAAGGGCAGCGAGTGCAAAGCTGGCATACATGGCCCACGAGGTTTGCGATGTCGTTGCCACCACCCACGCCTGAAGTGCCAACTGTGTGCGCATCAGCCATCCGCCGAGCAGCACCGTTTCCAGCAACGCAACGAGCCCGGCGGCACTCACCAGCGCACCAAACGCGCTCCATGGATCTCGCACCCGGTCGGCAAAGCGCGCTGCCGCCCCGCTGCCGAGCGCCAACCCGGCGAGATAAGTGGCGAGTACGACCGAAAACGCGAAGGTTCTCGTGCTCATGAATTGCACGATGCTTTGCGACCAGACGACTTCGTATCCCAACGCGATACCACCGGCGACGGCGTAAAGAGCCAGCGCAAGGCGCGCCTGGTTGCCGGCCGTGTCCTCCGGCGCAACCACAGCCGGGGCGTTGGAGACTTGAGCGCGGGCGCTTTCTTCGGCAAAGCGGCGAGAAAGCCGCCATGCCAGCAGCGCAGCGAGGCCATTCAAACCGCCTGCCACCAGTGCACTGCCGGTCATGCCGAGCGATGGAATCAATACGAAGCCGACAAGCAGCGTGCCGGCGATGGCGCCGACGGTGTTTGCCGCATAGCATCGTCCGCCGGCCCGCCCGATCCCGTCAGTGGGGGCCGTGACCAAACGCATGATCACCGGCAATGTGCCGCCCATCCCGATGGCCGGGACGATCACCAGCGCAAGCGGAAGCCCCCACGCGAGCACGCCAAGGTGGGCGTCCATCCACGCAAAGGGAGCGGCGGCATACGGAAGCACGAGGGTCGCTGCCACGCCGAGCAAGAGCACGGCACATTCGAGTTGCGCATATAGCCGAAGCGGGTTCGGCACGCGATCGGCGACCCTGCCGAAGTACCACCCGCCGAGCGCCAATCCGCCGAAGAACGCGCCCACCACGAGCGCCACCGCGTGAACATCCACGCCGACGACGAGGGAGAGCTGCCGAATCCAGACAATTTGATAAATCAGTCCGGCCGCGCCGGACATGAACAGCAGCGTCGCGGCGACTACCGCCGCACTCAACTGGCTCAACCGGCTCAGCCGGCCCAGCCGGCTTTGTTCGCGCGCATGCACCGCCGCCTTCGTCACGGCTTTCGATGCTTTAGAGGCGCGAGTCAACGAAGGGCTTGCCGGGGTGCTTCGCATAGGTCTGCCTTGGTAGAGCGGCGGACGACCGAGGTAATCGGCCGTCCGCCCGGGAACTACGAAGTGATGCGTTGCCTGACTTCTAGCGCACTACTTCGATGCCTTCTTGCTCATTGCTGCCGCGATTTGCTTGTCGACCTGCTCGCGCACCTGATCGATGCTGAAGCTGGCCGGACGCTGGCTCGGCGGATAGTCGACAAACGTCTGGAGGAACGCGCTGGCCTTGGCGGTACCGAGGAAGGCCAGATAGTCGTTCTTCACGAGCCAATCGTCGTACTGATTAGAGACAATGTCCGCCCGTTCGTACGGGTCCATGCGCAAGTTGAAGATTTTCGGCACGCGCAGGCAAGTGAACGGCTGTTGCCATACGGCGAACCCACCGGGGTACTTCATCTCGCAGTAGACAAGCTTCCAGTTGCCGAAGCGTGTCGCCACGAGGACACCGTCGTCGTTGAAGTAATAGAACTCGTCACGCGCACCTTTGTTGGTCTGGCCGGTGAGATACGGCAACTGGTTGTAGCCGTCGAGATGGACCTTGAACGTCGTGCTGCCCACCGATGCCCCTTTGAGCAATTTGTCCTTGATGCCGTTGTCGCCCGCGGCGGCCACCAGCGTCGGGAACCAGTCCATGCCGGAGAACATTTCGTTGCTGACCGTACCCGGCTTGATCTTGCCCGGCCAACGCACGATGGCAGGTACACGGAACGCCCCTTCCCAGTTCGAATCTTTCTCGCTGCGGAACGGTGTCGTCGCCGCATCAGGCCAGGAGAACTGATTCGGACCGTTATCGGTCGTGTACACGACGATGGTGTTATCCGCAATCTTCAGGTCATCGAGCGTCTTGAGCAGCTTGCCGACGTCGCCGTCGTGCTCGAGCATGCCGTCGGCGTACTCGTTGCCCTCCATACCGCTTTGACCCTTCATCGAATCACGCACGTGCGTGTACATGTGCATGCGCGTGGTGTTCATCCAGACGAAGAACGGCTTGTTCGCCTGTACCTGCTTGGTGATGAAGTTCTGCGCGGCGGCCGTCGTCTCGTCGTCGATGGTCTCCATGCGCTTGGTCGTGAGCGGTCCGGTATCTTCGATCTTCCCGTCGGCGGTGCTGTGCAGCACGCCCCGAGGGGTCATGGCCTTGACCATCGGGTCGTTCTTGTCTTTCGGCCAATACGGACGTTGAGGCTCCTCTTCGGCGTTCAGGTGGTAAAGGTTGCCGAAGAACTCGTCGAAGCCGTGTTTGGTCGGCAGGTATTCGTCGCGGTCGCCAAGGTGGTTCTTACCGAACTGCCCGGTGGCATAGCCCATGGATTTGAGCACTTGAGCCATGGTGACGTCACGATCTTGCAAACCGACGCTCGCACCCGGCACGCCGACTTTCGACAAACCGGTGCGCAGCGGCGACTGGCCGGTGATGAACGACGACCGGCCCGCAGTACAACTGTTCTCTGCGTAGTAGTCGGTAAACATCATGCCCTCACGGGCGATCCGATCGATGTTCGGCGTGCGATAGCCCACCACACCCATGCTGTACGCGCTGATGTTCGTCTGGCCGATGTCGTCGCCGAAAATCACGAGAATGTTCGGCTTCGCACCGTTGTTGCTTGCCGTTGTGGCCGGTGCCGCAGCGCCGGACGTCTGCCCTGCTGCGGCGGGCAGATTCGATTCGGCTGGCGGTTGTGCAGGTGTCGCATTGGCGTTCGCCGTGGTGTCGGGTGCCGCAGCTGGCGCCGGCGCTGCCGACGATTGGGGGGCTTGGGTCTTCTGTTCGTCCGACTTTCCGCACCCGGCCAGCACTGCGACCGCCAGCGCCAGTATGGCCAGAGCGCCACGTGGGATACGTGCGCGCCCACTGAAGCTTCGCATTGGAATCATTACCGCCTCCACAGGAATTGTGACGGCCACCGGCCGCCGGAACGTGCTGACTTGCCCGCTTGCCTTCGTCTGTCCGTGTTTGCCCGTGTTTGTCCGCCCTTCGCGCGGTGTCTGCGCTTAGTTGGCAGACCCGCTGCTGCTGGCGACAGCGGTGCCACGGCGCACGGCAGCCCATTGCGCGTCGTCCATGACGAGGCGGAATCCCAGATGCGACATGCTGTTGTAGGGGTCGGTGCCGCGCCGGGCGCTGGGCCGGTAGCTCAGGCAGTAGTCGACATTGCAGAGGAAGGAGCCACCGCGTGTCACGCGCTTCGGGGCGTCAACGGGCACGCCCGGTTCGCTGGGGTCCCACGATGCGACCGGACCCGCAGGATCGACGATGGCCTGCTTCTGTCCTGCCTCACGCCGAAATTGGTCGGCGCGATACCAGTCGGCGACCCACTGCCACGCATTGCCAGTCATATCGGACAACCCGTAGCCGTTGGGCGGGAACGTGCCGACGGGACTCGTGTCCACTGCGCCTCCGGCTTTCGGGCTGACGACCGGGAACGGCCGGTTTTGCTGTCCCTGCCAGACGTTGGCCATCTGCTTGCCGTCGGGGGTGAACTGGTCGCCCCACGCGTAGGTGGCTTGTTCAAGTCCGCCGCGCGCTGCGAACTCCCACTCCGCTTCGGTCGGCAATCGCTTGCCGACCCATTTGGCGTAAGCCTGTGCGTCCTCGTACGAGACCTGCACGACGGGGTGATTGTCCTTGCCTGCAATCGATGTGCGTGGGCCGCCCGGATGTTGCCAATCCGCGCCGGGCATATACCGCCACCAGCGCGAGTAATCCTGCAACGGCACCGGTGCCGACGTCCCCACGAAAACCATCCCGCCGGCCACCATCGCGCTGTCAGGCGGGCGCGGGGTGCCAGGCGGGAGTTGCACACGCAACGTCTCCCATTCCGGTTTGCGTTCCGCCGTGGTGACATAGCCAGTCGCCTCGACGAACTTGCGGAACTCGGCGTTCGTGACGTGATGCGTGTCCATCCAGAAACCATGCACGCGTACCTGATGCGCCGGACGCTCGTTGGCCTGCGCCAGACGGCTGTCGCTCCCCATCTGGAACGGACCGCCCGGGATATGGACCATGCCGCTCGGGCCGCGTATGCCGTCACCGCTTACGACGGTCGGCACGGAGGGTGCGGCCGTCCGGATTTTCCAGACGGTTCCGGCAGCCACTGCCATGACGACGGCCGCCAGGACGATGAGCTTGCCGTGTGGGGGCGTCCACCGCGTGGCCGTTCCGTTCGCAGTGCCACTTTTTTTGGCGGATTGCGATGGCTTGGCGCTAGCGGTCGATCGAGTGCGATTGGCGTCGAGGCAGGGCTTCATTCAACACCTCATAGGAAAGGCGGACAAAATCTTCAGCCCGGTGAGGGCATCATCTTTTCATCACGAGACAGACGCAATCCGTGTTGGGGGCAACCGGATTGCCCCTTCGGGCAATGGCCGTCCCCGACACCGTATTGCGGTTCTATTTGTTGGCCGCTGGGGCCGTTTCGAAGCGGAAGATCGTCGTCCAGTCGTTCTGCATGCTGACGACGACCCACCCTGCCCGCTTGGCCTGATCCCAGGCTTTGTCGAGCTTCGCGGTGCTCGATGAACGGTCGTAGGCGAACTCGCGCACGCCGTCGTCGTGGTGGATCAACACGCCCAGCGAGGGGCCGTTGCCGGCGGTGGTGTACTCGATCATTTCCCGGTCGCCGTCCGAATTGCCGACTGCGAGCACAGGCCGCCGTCCGATCGCCCGGAAGATGCTGACCGGTTTGACGGGACCGTCGTTGAATACGTCGAAACCGGGCTTGCGCACGAGAACAGGTTTGCCGTCGCGCGATTGATATTGAAGCTTCTCCTGACTGCCGACGATTCGCTCGGACGGGATACCGTAGGCATCACTCGCCCATACGCGCATGAATTCGGCGGTGCCACCCGAGACGATCCATATCTGGAAGCCGTTGGCGCGCAGCAACGCCAACAGTTCGCGTTGCGGCTGGTAGATCAGATCCGTATAGGCGCGTCCGAACCGGGGGTGACGCGCGCTTGCCAGCCAATCGCGGATGGCCGCGTCGTACACGTCGGTCGACATGCCGCTGTTGGCTTCCGCGATCAACGCGAAGGCATCTTTCTTGTTGGCGGCGAGTGCAGCAACGTCATTGCTCATCAACGCCTTGAACGCCGGGCGCTTCTTCCATTCGGGATGGGCCGGCGCTGCCGCCTTTACCTGATCGATCATGAAGATCAACTGAAACGGTATGGGCTGCTCGCTCCATAGCGTGCCGTCGTTATCGAACACGGCAATGCGCGATTCGACCGGGAGAAACGTCGGTGCACCCACGCGGGTGACATCGCTTACGAACTTGAGAATGGTGTCGCGCGATGGACCGTCGCGCCACGACGGCAACGATGCCGCGACCGGATCGACCGGGGTGAGCGGTGCGACCGAATGCACGGCCGGTTGCGCGGTAACCGACGCCTCGGGCGCTGCGGCGGCGTCAGGCGAAGTTGCGCACCCGCCAACGACCGTGACACTGCACGCAGCCGCAAATATCAGTGAGAGCGTTCGGCCCAGGATAGATCGGTTTCGGGAAATGCTCGTCATTGGCTATCTCCGCCGAGAGAAAAGAACCGCGCAAATGATTCTCGGCGATTGACGCTGCCAACGACATAGGGGTTTCGGGCAAAAGCGATAATGATTTTTGCCGGAGGGTATTCGAGAATACGGGGGAAATTTCTAGCGAAACCGCCGAACGACGGTAGTTGGCGTCAATTAGCAGGTCGAACCGAATTCACATACGTCGCGATATCGTCCAGTACCGGCGAGAACTGCCTGACCGGTATGCCGAGCGCTCCCACCAGCAGGACGTGTCCCAACTTGTAGTGGCGAACTTCCACGTCGTCGCCTGCGGCCCGCAGCCGTTGCGCGAAGCGCTCGGTGTTGCCCGGATCGACGACGCTATCGCTGTCCCCAACCCCTAGCCACATCGGCGGCTCGTGCCCCGACACGAAGTGGATCGGCTGGCTTGCCGCGCGGACTGGTTCGGGGAATATCTTGCGCAGCACGTCGCTTTCCAGCGGCAGAAAGTCGTAGGGGCCAGCAAGACCGACTACGCCCGCAATCTCGTTCCGTGCCATCCCTTGTGCGCTTAAGTAGCGCGGATCGGTCGCCAATAGCGCAACAATCTGCGCCCCTGCCGAATGGCCCATCAAAATAAGCCGTCCGGTATCACCGCCGTACGCACGCGCATGATCCCTCGCCCAACGGACCGCCAACGCCGCGTCTTCCATGAACCCCGGGAATATCACCTCCGGATACGTCCGGTAGTCCGGCACGATCACCAGAAATCCCCGCGACGCCAGCGCCTCGCCCACAAACCGATAGTCCGCGCGCTCCCCGTTCTGCCAGCTTCCCCCATAGAAGAACACCACGACCGGCGTGCCTGCCGGTGAGGTTGCGCGCTGCGTTGGCACATAAACGTCGAGCCGTTGACGATCTGACTGCCCGTAGGCGAGATCGGTCGACGCCTCATAGGTGGATCGTGGCGTCAGTGCATTCACCAGATAGGCGGGACTACACGCGGTAAGGGCCGCACCGGCTGAGGCGACCAACAGCAGCTTGCTGAGCAAGGTGCCTGACATTTTGGCTCCGTGACTTGGGTTGTTGACTTACGAACTGGACGATGACGCACGCGCGCCCGCCTTCATCGGCAGGCCAATAGCCACGGCACCGGGCGCACAGGTTCGAATACGTGCCAGATTGGGTTCCGGATGCAGGATGAACAAAAAAATGTCCATTTTCTTGACGACATCTGCATCCGCCGGGCTGCGCCACTCGTATACACACACATTGCCCCCATCGCCCCTGTCCGATGCAGGAGACCCTATGCTGCGAAACGCTTTGCTGGTATTCAGTGCGATCGCCGGCCTGCTGCTGAGCGCCTGCTCGGGCGCGCCCGCCAACCCGAATCCCCTTGCGAATACCCCGCTACAGGTGGTGCCCGTCGATTTGCCCCGCTATATGGGACGCTGGTACGTGATAGCCAATATCCCGTACTTTGCCGAACGAGATTTCGTGGGCAGCCGCGCCGAGTGGTATCTGCGCGAAGACGGCCGGATCGACGATCACTTTTATGGACGCAAAGACGGCTTCGACCAACCGGAACGCCACTATCAATTCCTCGACAGTGTGGTGCCGGGCAGCGGCGGCGGGCGCTGGAGCGTTCGACTCTTCTGGCCGATTTACGTCTCGCAACTCACCTTGTATGTCGACCCGGACTATCGCTACACGTTGCTCGGTTACCCCGACAAGTCGCTTGGCTGGGTCTTCTCGCGCGAACCCATGATGGATGACGCCACCTATCACGGGCTGCTGGCGCGCTTTGAGGCGATGGGTTACGACACGTCCCGTTTTCGACGTGTGCCGCAGGTGAGCGAGCAACTTGGGCAGCCGGGCTTCGCTTCGCCCGGCGAAAAGGACTGACAGGTGATCCTGACCTCCCCTTTGTTGACCACCCGCCGCCTCGCCATCTCGTGGGTGTGCGCGGCCTCGCTGATCGCTGCCTGCTCGGTTTCCAATGCGCGGGCCGGGTGCCGCGACGACATCGCCGGGGCTCGCCACATCGGTGCGGGAGAATTCTGCGTGCTGGGCTTCTGCCTTTACCGGGCTGAGCTTTGGGCCCCCAAGGCGCCCGTGGCACCCCTTGCACCGTTGTCATTCGACATCCCGTTTGCGCTCTCGCTGACCTACGAACGTAGCCTTAGCGGTGCGCGCATCGTCTCGACGGGCATCGACGAGATTCAGCGACTGGCGACACAGCCGATCGCTGACGCGACGCTCTCGGCTTGGCGTGACGCGATGCGACGGGCGTTCGGTGATGTGTCTCGCGGGGACGAACTGTGTGGCGTCTATCTGCCCGGGCGTGGGGCGCGGTTCTATCTCAACGGGAACGTTTCGGCGGAAATTGACGATCCCGCCTTCGCGCAGGCGTTCTTCGGCATCTGGCTCGACCCACGCACCCGCGCGCCGTCGCTTCGCAAGCAATTGCTCGGCAGCAACTGATTTCGGAAAATTTGCATTCGGCTGCATCCGAATCGACATCTCGTGTGTAGAGAAGGTAGCGACCCGATATTCAGGGCGCCAAACGACTCGATCCGACACAGGAGTTTTGCCATGATGCGCATAGTCTCAGTCAGCCTCGCCGCCTCCACCCTGCTCGCCGCTTGCGCCCAGAACATGCCGATGGCCGGCACCTCAGGTACGGCCGCCCCGGTGGCAGCAGCCGTCAAAGTCCCCGACGGCCACACGATTGCGCTGCAAACCGTCGGCAAAGGCGAAATTCTTTACGAATGCCGGGAAAAGAAAGACGCCGCAGGCCAGTGGGAATGGACATTCATCGGCCCGGATGCGGTGTTGACGGACCGGAGCGGCAACGCCGTCGGCAAATACTATGGCCCGCCCGCAACGTGGGAATCCAATGACGGCTCCAAAGTGACGGCCACACAGGTAGCTATATCGCCCGCGGGTGCCGGCAGCATCCCATTGCAATTGGTCAAGGCAAACCCGGCCTCCGGCCCCGGTGCCATGCAGGGGGTCACGTACATCCAGCGGCTTGCCACGCAAGGCGGGGTCGCGCCGACGTCCGCTTGCGCCACGGCAACGAAGGGCGCCAAGGAGAAGGTGAAGTACCAGGCCGACTACATTTTCTGGAAAGCCGCTTGACACATCTCTGAGCGACGGGCATTTTGCGGAAGACGTAGTCGATCTGTATTCGCGTGCTTCGACATATCGCCGATGGTTTCCGAGAGGTGCCCGTGCACGACGAGAAGGATGATTTTGACTACGAATCATTGATTGCCGCGTGTGGCGGCAAGGATCGTAAGGCGCTCCAGCGGCTTTATGAGCGCGATGGCGCCTACCTTCTCGGCGTGGCCCAGCGCATCGTGCGCGACCGGCAGTTGGCCGAAGATGTCCTGCACGATGCCTTTGTCAGCCTCTGGACCAACGCGGCCAGCTTCGACGCCGCCCGTGGCTCGGGGCGGGGCTGGATTTTCAGCATCGTGCGTCATCAGGCGCTGAATGCCATTCGGGGCCGAGAGCGTGAGGTCGACGTGGACGACGAGACCCTCGATGCCCATGTGAGTGCCGACGCCATGCATGCGGAAGCTTCGAATTCATTTTCAGTCGATCCTCTGATGCTGGGCCGCCTCGGTGAATGTCTGGAACGGCTCGACGCGTCGCCACGTGCCAGCATTCTTCACGCCTATCTCGACGGCTATACCCACAGCGAAATCGCCGAGCGGCTTCGTTCACCCCTCGGCAGTGTCAAAGCGTGGGTACGGCGCGGTCTGCAATCGCTACGTGAGTGCATGGGATGACGCCAGAAGAACTTAACGCGCTCGACGATCTGGCTGGCGAATACGTCGTCGGCACCTTGCCATGGGCGCAACGGCAAGCGGTGCAAGCGCGGCTGCGCCACGAACCCGTGTTGGCTGCCAAAGTCGCCGAGTGGGAAGCGCGACTCCAGCCACTGGCCGACACCGTGGCGCCCTTGGCACCTTCAAAACAGCTTTGGCCGAGAATCCGCAGAAGCACGTCGACCATAGGCGCCGAAGGATGGCGTCGCTGGTGGAACGACGTGCGTTTCTGGCGGACCAGCGCTCTTGCCGTGTCGTTCGCAACGCTGGTGCTTGCGGTGGTTCTCGGTGTCCAGCTGCGCACGCCGGCACCGGTGCCGCAGTTTGTCGTTGTGCTCATGTCGCCGCAGGACAAGACACCGGCATGGCTGGTGCAAGTCGGCGCCAATCGAAAATTGCGGCTGATACCGCTGAAGTCGCAGGAAGTGCAACCCGCCAAGGCGTTGCAGTTCTGGACCAAGGCCGATGGCTGGTCTGCGCCGATGTCGTTGGGGCTGGTGCAAGCGGGCGAATCGCTGGAAATCTCACTCGACCGCTTGCCGCCGATGCAGCCCAATCAATTGTTCGAGATCACGCTCGAGCCGCCCAACGGGTCGCTGATCGGGCGTCCGACAGGGCCCATCCTGTCTATAGGGCGCGCGGTACCGACGACGTGAGGCCATCGAGCGGCTTGGCGGGGAATCTGAGGCGAAATGCCGTGCCAGCAGTGGCGTCGCTTGTCGCAGACACCGAGCCGGCATGCAGCTCCATGATCGACTTGACGATGGCGAGTCCCAAGCCGGTGCCTGTGGTTCGCGTGCTGCCGTCGTTATGGCGTGACGGGTCCACGCGGTACAGGCGGTCGAAGATTCTCGGCAAGTGTATTTCGGGGATCACGTCGCCCTGATTGTGGACAGCAATTTCAGCGCCTTCGGGGGACGCCGAGCACCGTATCGATATCGTGCTGCCGGGGCGCGAATGGCGAATCGCATTGGTCAGCAAGTTGGCGAGCGCGCGGCGCACCAACCCGTGATCGACGACGCAGACGGCATCGCCGCTGACTTGCATCGTCAGACCACCCTCCTCGGCCATCGGCGCGAAGTCTTCGGCAATCGACGCCGCAAGGTCATGCAGTGCCGTGGGTTCCCGTTGCAATTTCGCGTGGGCGGCATCGGCACGCGCCAGAAACAGCATCGACGTGATCATGTGCGACAAGCGCTCGCACTCTTCGATGTTCGACGCGAGAATCGCTTTGTATTCCGCAGGCGTGCGTTCCCGTGAGAGGGCCACCTGAGACTCGCCCATCAGGTTCGATAGCGGTGTGCGCAGGTCATGCGCCAGATCGGACGAGAACTGCGAAAGCCGCGTGAACGAATCGTTCAGCCGGGCGAGCATGCGATTGAACGCGTGCGACAGGTCGCGCAGTTCTGCTGGGGTGTCGTCATCCGCCAGCGGCTGGCCAAGGCGTTCGCTCGACACCTGCTCGGCGGCCTGCGTGAGTGTGCGCAAGGGTTTCAACCCGAGGGTCACCAGCCAATACGCCATGGCCGCCACCAGCAACGTACCCACGATCAGTGCGACCACCGCCGTGAGCGCGAAGCTGGCCAGCACGTTGACCTGCTCTCTCGGGTCGAGCTGCACGACGATCATGACGTGCTCGCCGCCTTGTCCGATGACGTCGTCAGCCGCCACGTAACGCAGCCGGACGCCCAGTTCGGCGTTGGCGATCTTCTGCACATGGCGCTCGTGCGGAATGTTGTGGCTGTCGACGTACGTCAGCGCCGTCGCCGGGGGGCGATAGCCACGACTCGCGATCAACGTCTTCCCGCTGGCATCGAGCACAGCAAAATCGAGGTTCTGATGCCCGTGCGTCGCGTCGTACCATCGGCGCGGATTGGCACCGATCTCCGACTTGTCCGTGATCCCCCTTAGCTCAGAGCGCAACGAACTGACCGTGCCGAGAAGATCCTGATGCGCGCGTGCGCGCAGCTGTTCCGCCAATGCGAAGTAGAGATACAGGCCCATGAGCGCCAGCACCGTGAACATGCAGCCAGCGATAAACAGCGTGAGTCTGGCGCGCATCGACCGGGCATGTCGCAGCGGTTCGGCAGCGTTCGTCATGATTCGCGAGGCTCGCGAAGTTCCAGCACGTAGCCCATGCCTCTGACGGTATGAATCATCTTCGTGGCAAACGGATCATCGATCTTGGCGCGAAGGCGTCGCATCGTCACGTCGACGATATTGGTATCGCTGTCGAAGTTGACGTCCCACACCTGCGACGCAATCAAGCTTCTCGGCAGAATCTCGCCGTGGCGCCGCATCAACAACGCCAGCAGCAGGAACTCCTTGGCCGTCAGCGTAATGCTCGTGCCTTGACGCACCGCCTTGTGACCGAGCAGATTCAATTCGAGATCGCCGATCTGCAAGACGTCGGGCTCGCGTGTGCGCCCGCGTCGCAAAATGGTCCGCACGCGCGCCAGCAACTCGGCAAACGCGAACGGCTTCGTCATATAGTCGTCGGCGCCCAGATCGAGCCCCTTGATGCGCTCGTCGAGGTCGTCACGCGCGGTCAGAAACAGCACCGGCGTGTGGCGGCGCGCCCGGAGTTCAGCCAGTACCTGCCAGCCGTCCTTGCCCGGCAGCATGACGTCGAGGACCACGAGGTCGTACGCGAGCGTCGTGGCCATGTGAAGACCGTCAATGCCGTCGACGGCGAGGTCGACGACATAGCCGGCCTCCGTCAGCCCCTTCTTCAGGTACTGCCCCGTCTTGTGCTCGTCCTCGACGACAAGAATGCGCATTTCGTTCCTAAGGTGACGTTGAACTACTAACTCGGCCGACGGAATTTTCGTCCCATCCGGGCAACCCACCGATTGGCCATACCGCCCTGCGGCTCGCGCCGGCAGACGGCGCGATAGAGCACGGGCAGCACCAGCAAGGTCAGCATGGTGGACGACAGAATGCCACCAATGACGACGGTCGCCAGCGGGCGCTGTACCTCGGCACCGGTCCCGGTGGCAATCGCCATCGGCACGAAACCGAGCGACGCGACCAGCGCCGTCATCAGCACCGGGCGCAGACGCGTCAGCGCACCTTCCCGAACCGCCACGTCCAGCGGACTTCCACCGTCGCGCAGATTCCGGATGAAGGATATCAGCACCAGACCGTTGAGCACCGCCACACCGGAAAGCGCGATAAACCCTACCGCCGCCGTGATGGAGAGCGGAATGCCGCGCAACCACAGCGCGACCAACCCGCCGCTCAGGGCAAACGGGATGCCCGTGAACACGATCAGGCCGTCACGCACGTTATTGAACATGGCAAACAGCAGCGCAAACACCAGCAACAACGCTACCGGCACGACGATCTTCAGCCGGTCGGACGCCGACTGCAACTGCTCGAACTGGCCGCCCCAGGCCGTCCAGTACCCGGCAGGCAGCGCCACCTTCTCGATCTCGACGCGCGCGTCTTCCACAAACGACCCCAGATCGCGCCCGCGCACATTGGCACTCACCACAATTCGGCGTTTGCCGTTCTCGCGGCTGATCTGGTTCGGGCCCGGGCTCAGATCCAGCGTGGCGACTTCGGACAGCGGAATGAACGCGGCACGTTGCATTGCCGGGTCGCCCACGACACCGTCACCGCGTGGCGTTGCCGTCGTTGCTGCGGGAAGCGAGATCGGCAAGCGCCGAATTGCATCGAGGTTCTCGCGCACGTTGTCCGACAGGCGCACGACGATGCTGAACCGACGGTCACCCTGAAACAGCGTACCTGCGGTCTGCCCGCCAAGCGCGGCGGCAACCGTGTCCTGCACATCTGCGACGTTGATGCCGTAACGCGCGATCTTTGCCCGGTCGATGTTGATCGTCAGCATCGGCAGCCCCGACGTCTGTTCGACCTTGACTTCCGTCGCGCCCGGAATCGCCTGCAAACGCGTGCTCATGCGCCCGGCCACTTCGTTCAGCACGTTCATGTCGTCGCCGAATATCTTCACGCCCACATCGCTGCGCACACCGGAAATCAACTCGTTGAAGCGAAGCTGGATCGGTTGCGAGAACTCGTAGTTGCTGCCCGGGATCGATTGCGCGACGCGGGTAACCTCTTCAATCAGTTGCTCGCGCGTCTTGCTCGGATCCGGCCATGCGTTCTTCGGCTTGAGCATGATGTAGCCATCGGAGATGTTCGGCGGCATCGGGTCCGAGGCGACTTCTGCGGTGCCGGTTCGCGCAAACACGCGCTCGACTTCCGGCAACTGCGCAATCAACGCCTTCTCCAACTGCTGCTGCATCTGCACCGACTGCGTGAGACTGGTGCCCGGAATGCGTAATGCCTGAATCGAGAGATCGCCTTCATTGAGATTCGGCATGAATTCGCTGCCCAGGCGAGATGCCAGACTGAACGTCATGAGCACCGCAACGACGGCACCCGCCAGCACGATGCGAGCGTTCCCGAAAGCCCAGTCAAGCGCGGGCTCGTACAGGCGCCGCGCCGCGCCCATGACACGGTTCTCTTTCTCTTCAACCCGACTGCCGATAAAGGCCGCCACCGCCGCAGGAATGAATGTCACCGACAGCACCATAGCCGCGCCCAACGCCATGACCACGGTGATCGCCATCGGGTGGAACATCTTCCCTTCGACACCCGTGAGCGCAAAGATCGGCAGATAGACCACCATGATGATGGCCTGTCCGAACAGCAACGGGCGTCTGGCTTCACGCGCTGCGCCGTAGACCTCATGCAAACGCTCCTGCATGGTGAGCGGCCGGCCATGTGCCCGCTGGGCATGCGCGAGCCGTAACACGCAGTTCTCCACGATCACCACCGCGCCGTCGACGATGATGCCGAAGTCGAGTGCGCCAAGGCTCATCAGATTGGCGCTGACCCGGCCGGCCGCCATGCCGGTAAAGGTCATCAGCATGGACAACGGGATCACGAGCGCGGTGATCAGTGCGGCGCGCAGATTGCCAAGGAACAGGAAGAGAATCGCGATCACCAGCGCCGCGCCTTCGAGCAGGTTCTTCTTGACGGTCGCAATCGCCTTTTCTACCAGCACGGTGCGGTCGTACACCGGGATGGCTGAGACGCCGGGCGGCAGGCTCTTGTTGATGGAGATCATCTTTTCCGACACCGCGCGCGACACGGTGCGGCTGTTCTCGCCGATCAGCATGAACACCGTGCCGAGCACGACTTCGCGGCCGTTCTCCGTGGCCGCGCCGGTGCGTAGCTCACGCCCGAGGGAAACCTCTGCAACGTCCTTCACCCGTACCGGAACACCGTTGACGTTGTTGAGGACGACGTTGCCGATGTCTTCCGCGTTTTCCACTTGCGCAGGCACGCGAACCAGATACTGTTCGCCGCGACGCTCGATGTAGCCCGCCCCGACGTTGGCGTTATTGCGCTCCAATGCGCGCACGACGTCGGTAAACGTCAGCCCGTAAGCGATCAGCCGCGCCGGGTCCGGGGCAATCTGATATTCCTTGGCGAAGCCGCCGATCGTATTGATCTCGGTGACGCCGGGCACGCTGCGCAGTTGCGGTTTGATGATCCAGTCCTGCACTTCGCGCAGGTCGGTCGACGTGTAGGGGGTGTTGTCGGGCTTGCGCGCGTCGGGCGCAGCTTCAACTGTCCAGAGGTAGATTTCCCCGAGCCCGGTGGAGATCGGCCCCATCTCCGGGTTGATGCCGGCAGGCAATTTCTCGCGGGCCTGTGCGATGCGCTCGCCCACGAGTTGACGGGCGAAATAGATGTCGGTGCCGTCCTTGAAGATGACCGTGACCTGCGACAGGCCGTAGCGCGACATCGAGCGCGTTTGCTCAAGCCCCGGCAGACCCGACATCGCGGTCTCGATCGGATAGGTGACACGTTGCTCCGCTTCGAGCGGCGAGTATCCCGGCACATTGGTGTTGATCTGCACCTGCACGTTGGTGATGTCAGGCACCGCGTCGATGGGCAGCCGCTGATAGGCAAAGACACCGGCAATGGCGACGGCGAGCGTGACGATTAACACCAGCCAGCGGTGCGCAATCGAGAACTGAATAATGCGTTCGAACATGC
This sequence comes from Pandoraea sp. PE-S2T-3, assembly GCF_002179965.1. Taxonomy (GTDB): domain Bacteria; phylum Pseudomonadota; class Gammaproteobacteria; order Burkholderiales; family Burkholderiaceae; genus Pandoraea. Next base: position 666,337 of record NZ_NGUQ01000037.1, on the reverse strand, counting down.
GTCTGGCTCCGGGGTTCAGTGGCTGTGCTCAGCCGTGCTCTTGCCGAGTTCGGCCTTGAGTACAAAGCTGTTGGCGGCCACGTAGGGAGTGTCGGGTGCCAGCCCGCTGACGATTTCGACGTGCGTGTCGTCGCGGCGCCCGGTTTTCACGGGCGTGGCGACAAACCCCTGTGCGGTCTTGACGAAGACGACCGTGCGGCCCTCGACGGTCTGAATCGCCGCCTCGGCAACCGCCACCGGCACATTGACCTGACTCGTACCGATGAAGACGTTCACGAACACGCCGGGACGCCACATGCGGTCCGGATTCTCAAGCGATACCCGCGCCTTGGCGGTGCGAGTCTGTTCGCCCAGCAGCGAGCCGACGTAGGCCACCGTACCCTTCGCCTGCGAGTCGAAAGCGGACGAGCGCACGGTCACGGGGGTACCCACGCGCACCGCACCGAGCGATTGCGACGGCACGGCGATCTCTGCCCACACCGTGCCCATGTCGGACAGCGTGAACAGGTTGGCTGTCTCCGTGACGGCTTCGCCCAGCGCAGCGTGCTTCTCCACGACGGTGCCGTCGAACGGCGCACGCAGTTCAATCCGGTTCAACCCGTCACCGGATGCAGCGCTCGCGCCCACGGCACTCAACTTCTGCCGGGCATTGCGCACCGCAATGTCCGCTTCCCGCAAGACCTGTTGTGCCGCGATGAAGTCCTGCTCCGCCGAGATCTTTTCTTCCCACAACATCTTTTCACGCTCGTATGTCTTGAGCGCACCGGCTCTGCGTTCCTGCGCGGTGAGCAGTTCCGCGCGCTGTTCCGACACTTGTGTGCTGGACAGCACCGCGAGCACGTCACCCCGTTTGACCTGCTGCCCGAGACTCACGTTGACCCGCTCGACAACGCCCGGCACGCGCGGCACCACGTGCGCCGTCCGGTCCTCGTTGAAGCGAACTTCGCCGGGCAATTCCATTTGCTCGGATATCTGAGCCGCCCCCGCTGTCTTGATCTCGATGCCCGCAGCCGCCTGCTGCGCGTCGGTCAGCGTCACACGTTCCTCGCCACCGGCGTTGGCCTCGTCGGCATGGTCGTCATGATCGTCGTCGCCCTCACCGTGGGCGGCGCCCGACGCCTTCGCGTCGCCGTGACCGGCATGCCCGTCCTGCTTCGCCGCGTTGGCGACCTTCGGGTCGGGCGTCGACGGCGTTTGACGCCCGTCGGCACGCATGACGCTGACACCGATACCCACACACAGTGCGGCGATGCCGCCAAAAACGATCCACTTCTTTGCTCGTTGCACGAGGATTCCTCACTGATATTGCGGTTGGGTCAGGCGATCGGCCGACAGGAGCGAAACGCCGTCGACGCTGCCACCCACGGCAAGACCGACGGTGGCGTAGGCGCTGTACGCGCCAGCGACAGAAGTGATGTACTGAGAGCGAGCCATCGCGAGCGTGCGTTGCGCGTCCAGCACGTCGAGGAAACCGAATTTCCCGAGCAGGAAGCCGCGCCGCGTGGCGTCATAGGCGCTCTGGGCTTGAGGCAGGATGTCTTCCCGGAGCCTGCGGGCGGCTTCGCGCGCCGCCGTGAACTCCGCATAGGCGCTCGTGAGCGTCTGCTGCTGTTGCTGGCGAACCCCGAGGTAGGCGTCACGTGCGATGTCAGCGCGTTGTGCTGCCTCCAGCGTGGCACCGCGCCGGGTGTCGAAAATCGGCAAGGGAATCGAGAGCCCGACGACCGCCTGATTGTCTGTGCGTGCCCCGTCGGTCACGCGCTTCAGACCGAGGGTGACGCTCAGGTCGGGAATGCGTTGCGCGCGCTCAAGTTTTGCGAGCGCGTCACGACGCTGGATTTCCTCACTCGCCGATCGCACCGCTGGCGTGGTGTCGAGCGCCGCCGCGAGGCGCGACCACTCCGGCAGCATCGGCAGCGACTCCAGACTGCCGGACAGCGTGCCGGGCAACTGTCCCTCGGCCACGCTCAGTACCTGCGCGAGCCGTGCGCGAGCACGGTCCCGGGCGGCATTCGCGCTGGCCAGTTCGATCTGTGCATTGTTCGCGGCGATTTGTGCGCGCCCTTCGTCGACGGGCGAGACCTTCCCGGCTTTGACTCGCCGCTGCACCGCCACGAAAGTTTCCTGCGCGATGCTGGCCGTCTGCGTGGCCAGCTCGACCAGTTCGGTGCTCGCCAGCGTCTCGAAATAGCGCACGACGACCTCGCTGCGTACCGAGGCTTCGCTCGCTTGTGCGTCCAGCTCGGCCGCTCGCTGCGCCGCTGATCCGGCCTCGACACGCCATTGGCGCTGTCCACCGAGTTCGATCGGCTGCGTGAGTTGTGTCGTCGTCGTGCGCGCGGTGCTGCGAAAGTCTTCCTGAAGGACCGACAGCGAGGGATTCGGCCGCGCGCCAGCTTGCATGAGCGCGCTCGACTGCGCATCGATTTCGCGGCGTGCGACTTTCAGTCCGATGTTGTTCTCGAGCGCGCTCTGCATGGCTTGCGCCAGCGTGAGCGATGTGACGGAGCCGGGTGCGCTGACGGCGGGCTGTGCATTTGCCGGGGCGATGCCGAGCAACAGCACGGCAACACACGTTGCGTAGAGGGTGGTCTTCATGGGCGCAGAGAGAGCCGGCGCGCAGGCGGGAATCGATCGTGGCGGATCGGCGAGCGCGGTCGGACAGGGAAAGGGGAGCCCGGACGAGAGGGACCGGACAGCGGGCATCCTAAGCACCCGCGGCGATCACCAACATGAAACGGGGATTACATTTTTGTCATCTTCAGACGACGGCCGTCAGGGATGGCCGCTGCCGTCCGACGCCCGGGCGAGACGCGCCCCGGCAACGGCGCGCTGACCGGCCTCAGTTGGCATCGGGTCGATGGCGCCGTACATGGTGTTCAGCCACTGCGTCAGACGCAGTTCGGCGAAATACACCTGACCGCCTTCTAAGTGCAGACTGCGGCCGAACGTACCGTCTGCCCGCCCTGTGAACTCGTGCTCGCCCGGTGGAAGGTCGAGCACGAGATAGGTCATGGGCGCGAGATCACCGGCGTGAGTGCTGCCCACGTCCACCGGCGTGGTGCGCCGGGGGTCCGTGGTACGGGAGCGCACGAGATAAACGCGCGCGATGTCGGCCGGCGGCGCCACGAATGCCTTGGCTTGCCCATCGGCGTCGCGGCTCTCCATCGGCACCGAGACACATTGCGATGGCTTGCCCAACCAGCGACATGGGACGAAGGCTTCGGCCTGCGCGCTTTGTGCCGTTGCTGCCAGCGCGACAGCCACGAGCGTCGCGGCGGGCGCGAATGAGAGAAGACGCCGACGCATGACGTCACTCGACCAGAGGCAGTTTCGGATACACCGAATCGGGCTGGTTCAGCAGGCCTTGTTCTGCCGCGGCTTCCAGCTCCTTTTGCACTTGCTCGCGGGTCATCTTCGACGGCGACTGCGTGCCTTGCAGTGCCTTGAGGTTCGACGGCACCGGCACGCCGTTGGCATGCACGTCCTTCAGTTGCTTCGCCACATCGTCACGCGCGACGGCCGGCCCCGTGTCGGCGGCGAACGGCGGCACACTGTTGTCATAGCGGGCAGTGGCCTGTACGGACATCGACAGCAACGCGCTGGCACTGAGGGTGGAGATGATGAGGATGCGTTTGATCATGGTGATACCCCTTGGGTTGAGATGACTCGGGAAGACGTCAGTCCCTGTGGAACTGTTGGGTACCATCGTAAGCAGCGGCGGCAAACAGCAAGATGAACCGGGGATTACTTATTTGTCATGAAGATGACAAGGAGCGACAAGCCAAAGATGACCATCGCATGACGCGTCAATCGATGCTCACACCGAGCGAAATCATGACCTATAGTCGTTACTCCAGTAGCGCCGGATAGCCCCCCTCCGCCGGCAGGCTATGCCTCGAAAACTCGCTGGCGGGCAGTATCGACTAGGAGCAGAGCATGAGCGATAAACCGACAGTCATTCTGGTTCACGGTTTCTGGGGAGGTGCGGCCCATTGGGCGAAAGTCATTGTCGAATTGACGCGCAAGGGCTACACGTCGATTCACGCGGTTGAAATGCCACTCACTTCGCTTGCCGACGATGCGGAGCGTACGCGCAAAATGATCGCGCAGCAGAAAGGTCCGGTCTTGCTCGTCGGCCATTCCTATGGAGGCGCCGTGATCACCGAGGCCGGTGATCAGCCGAACGTGATCGGGCTGGTCTACATTGCCGCGTTCGCACCCGACGCGGGGGAGAGCCCCGGCGGCATTACCGAGCAGCATCCCCCCGTCGCCGTGCCGAATCTCGCGCCGGACAGCGATGGCTATCTGTGGATCAAGGCCGATAAGTTTCACGAGAGCTTCTGTCAGGATCTGACGCCGGAAGAAGGCCTCGTGATGGCTGTCACCCAGAAGGCCCCCCTCGCGTCGACATTCGGCGACACCATTACCGCACCGGCGTGGAAGAAAAAACCGTCGTGGTATCAGATCTCCAGCGACGACCGGATGATCGCACCGGAGAACGAGGCGATGATGTCGGCGCGGCTCAACGCGAGGAAGGTGATCACCCTGGCAGCAAGTCACGCATCGCTGGCGTCGAAGCCGGTCGACGTCGCCGCGCTCATCGACGAGGCGGCATCAACGCTTGCCGACGCCTGAGGCTTCCAATGACGGGCACCCCCGGATAACGGGGGTTAACGTTAGTTCCACCTAGCAACAGAGAACGTGTCAAACGCTCCTAATCGTCGGGTTTTGTCGGGCACTACCATGACTTCACCCTAAAACGAAAATCAGGAGACATGGCATGCTTCACGACCTTCCCGCCCGGCCCGAGACCGTGCACTGGGGCTACTTCGACGCGACCCAGCGACCCGCACTGACGGTGAAAAGCGGTGATCTGATTCGCGCCGAAGCCGTCACGCATCACGCGGGCGACGCCCCCGATCTGATGATGGACGCCGCCGTGCGTGCCATCTACGACACGATTCCCCACGAAGATCGCAACCCCGGCGTGCACATCATGACCGGCCCGATCTTTGTCGAAGACGCGAAACCGGGCGATATGCTCGAAGTTCGCTACCTTCAGATGATTCCCCGCTTCCGATACGGCGCCAACGTGGCCGCCCATTGGGGGCAGCTGTACGACGATTTCAAGAAAGAGCGCGTCACCATCTACGAGCTCGACAATCGCTCGAACACCGCCCACGCCCTCTTCGCCTTCGACTACCCGGGCAAGCTCACCACGCCGGGCAAGATCGTCGATCACCGGGAGTGCTGCAAACAACCCGCACTGGCAGGGGTACGCGTCCCTGTGCGCCCGCACTTGGGCACTGCCGGGGTTGCACCGGATGCCAAGGGGCGCGTGACCACGGTCGAGCCCGGACTGCATGGCGGCAACATCGATAACTGGCGCATCGGTGCCGGTGCCACGATGTACTACCCGGTGCAGGTCGACGGCGCACTCTTCTCGATCGGTGACCCGCATATTTCACAAGGCGACGGCGAGATCAGCGGCACTGCCATTGAGGCCTCGCTCAATGTGCTGTTCCAGATCGTGCTGCGCAAGGACTTCCACTTCCCGTCGCCCCTGCTCGAGACGCCGGACTGCTGGATCGTCCACGGCTTCCATCCCGACCTTGACGAGGCAGGCAAGAACGCTGGCCGCGATATGGTCCAGTTGCTGACGGAGCAGCAGGGCCTCTCGCGCGACGACGCCTACTCGCTGATGAGCGTTGCCGCCGACTTCGGCGTCACGCAGGTGGTCGACGGCACACAGGGTATCCATTGCACGATGCCGCGCAGCATCTTCCCGCCCGAAGAAACGGACGCGATGGCGGCGGCCCGGCAATCGACAAAGTCATCGACGAAACCGTAAGGAACCCACGCCATGCAATACGTCTACATCGGGCGCAATGAAATCGTCGCCCTGCTCGTCGGGCTGGTCACGGGCACGCTGTACTCGTGGCTCAACCTGCCGATTCCGGCGCCGAACGTCGCCGGGGGTATTTTCGCCATCGTTTTCACCTACCTTGGCTATCTCATTGTTCAGGCTTGGCGACGCTCGGTAACGTTCGGCCGCCCGCCCGCCGAGGACGTGCCGCACACGCGACCGGTCCGGTCATCCTGAGGAAAACATCATGGTAGAGCTCACGCTGGGCGCCACCGAGCTTCAGGCGGCCGCCGTCGGTCTGGTCACCGGCATCGTCTACACAAGCGTGCGGGCACCGATTCCCGCGCCAAATGTGCTCGGCGGTATTTTCGCCATCTTCGGTACGTTTGTCGGCTTTGTGCTCGTCGCCGCGATGCGAGGCCAATTGCACTTCGGCTAGCGGGATTGCATCATTGACGGCAATTCCCGGGCCGGTGGCATCGCAGGTTGCCCCGGCCCGGCGTCCATGTCACCCATGCAGGAGATTGGTCTTGGATCGCGCGCACTTTTCAACCGAGTCCTACGCTCATGACCAGCGGGGCCCCGCGTGGCAAGCCCGGTTGCTCGACGCGCGTCTGCATTTTCGCTCGCCTGCCCCTGAGCAACCGCTGCACGGCACCCTGCTCTCGCATCGCACACCCGCAGGCATCGAGGTGTCCGTCATCGCTGCCACGCCGCAAGTCGTATCCGCCCGCGCGGGCGGCGAGCGTGGCTATCTGCTCATCATGTTGCTCGACGGGCAGGCAGAACTCACGGGAAGCGTGATCGACGAGCCGCTGGCGACGGGCGAGATTGCCTGCATTCCGGCGATGGAAAGCGTCGATTTCGTGGCGCGGACGCCTTTTCGTATCGTCACGCTGCATATTCGGCACGCGCTGATCGCGCCTCGACTGGCAAGCGCGCCGCTGGCCGGCACCTGCAAGCTGCCGCCGTCGGTCGGCGGCCTCTTCGGCAGTCTGCTCAGAACGATTGCCGATCAACTCGACGCAATGGCCGAGCCCGATGCGCAGGCTCTCGAACCGGTCGAAGGCGTCTTGCTTGAGTTGCTGGCGTCGGCGCTGGTGGCTGCCAAGCCCCATGCGACGTCGGGACTGTCATCCTCGCGATCGGCCATGTTCGCGCGTATTTGTCATCGTGTTCAGGCGCGGCTTGCGGAGCCCGACCTGTCGTTGTCGGCCATTGCCAGTGACGAGCACATCTCGGATCGCTATCTGCGAAAACTGTTCGAAGACTCGGGTCACAGCTTTTCGACGTATCTGCGCAATAGCCGTCTGGAACGATGTCACGCGGATCTCGCGAACCCGGTCTACGACCAGTTGTCCGTGTCGGATATTTGCTACCGATGGGGCTTCAACGATCCGTCGTATTTCAGCCAAGCATTTCGGGAACGATTCGGCGTGTCGCCGAAAGCCTATCGCGAGCAAAGCGTGAAGGCGCGCACCCTGCCCGCCCGCGCACGTATTTCCCGGGGGCATCCCGACTTTCCCTCGGCGACGTTGCAACGCGGTGCCGGATTGACGGCAGATGCGGTACGCACTGCGCACCGTTCCGCTACCGAAGGCCATGACGGTAACGCAGCGCATGCCAATTTGCCTCACGCGGCGGGACAGCATCACTATTTGCGCGCAACACGCGAGTCGGTGCACTGGGGATATTTGAGCCATGATCTGCCACCGGTGCTGACGGTCGACTCCGGCGATACCGTCACGATCGAGACGCTGACCCAGCACGCCACCGACGACTGGGAACGCATGGTGCAGGGCGACCCGGGTGCCGAGAGCGTCTTTCACTGGACGGCCACGCAGAAGAACGTCGACCGGCGAGGCGCTGGCCCAATGGATGCGTCTGTCTACGGGCGCGGCGCTGGAGAAGGCTTCGGCGTGCATATCTGCACGGGCCCGATCGCCGTCGAGGACGCCATGCCGGGCGACGTGCTGGAAGTCCGCATTCTCGACTTGCAGCCGCGCCCCAGCGCCAATCCGGCCTATGCGGGCAAGGCCTTCGGCGCGCACGCGTCGGCGTGGTGGGGATTTCACTATCAGGACATGCTGACGGCACCGCGTGAGCGCGAAGTCGTGACCGTCTTCGAGATCGACTGCGAACGTAACGATGGCGTCGCCCGCGCGCTCTACAGCTTCCGCTGGACGCCGCAGCGCGACCCGTTCGGTGTGGTGCACACGACCATCGACTACCCGGGCGTGCCCGTCGACCATACGAAGATAACGAAGAATTACCGCGCACTGAAGGATGTCGAGATCCCGCTGCGGCCGCACTTCGGCGTACTCGCCGTTGCGCCCGCGCAAGACGGTCTGATCGACTCGATTCCACCGTCGAGCTATGCGGGCAATCTGGACAACTGGCGTGTCACGCGCGGGGCCAGCGTGTTCTTGAAAGTGGCGGTGCCCAATGCCTTGCTGTCGATCGGCGACCCGCACGCGTCGCAAGGCGATGCCGAGCTGGGCGGCACGGCCATCGAATGTTCGCTCACTGGCAAGATTCAGTTGATCTTGCACAAGAAGGCGGCGATCCCCGCCAATGCGCCGTTTGCCGACCTCACGTATCCGCTGGTGGAAACCGCGCAGGAGTGGATCGTGCACGGCTTCAGTTCACCGAACCACCTCGCCGAGCTGGGGCAGAAGGCGCAAAGCCAGATCTACCTGAAGTCGACGCTGGACAGCGCCCTGCGTGACGCCTTTTACAAGGCGCGCCGGTTTCTGATGCAAGTGAACGGGCTGACGGAAGACGAGGCGAACGCGATCCTCTCCGTTGGTGTCGACTTCGGCGTCACGCAAGTGGTGAACGGCAACTGGGGCGTGCACGCCATCATTCGGAAGTGCCTGTTTCCGTCCTGATACGTCTGTCCTGCGGCTACCGCCACACCGACACCACGACGGCCGTCAGCAAGGCGACGGCGAGTGCGACGCCCGCCACGCTGACAACATGCGCCATCACAAACGCGTTTGCCGATACCGGGGACTGATCCGGTGAATGTCTGCGCCTGGGCTCTTGCGGCGAGTCGATTTGAAATTGAGGCATGACGTAGCTCCTTTGATGGAGCCATCGTAATTAGCGCTCGACCATTCGAACAGCACATGGCAGGATATTTCAATGATGACAAATTCGAATGACTGATCATGAATGCGTTAGATATCGATGCCGTGCGGGCCTTTGTGCTGACGGTTGAACTCAAGAGCTTCACCCGGGCGGCCGAAGTGCTGAACTCCACTCAGTCGGCGGTCAGCGTCAAGATCAAGCGGCTGGAGGCGACACTCGGACACCGGCTGCTGGACCGCACGCCGCGTCAGGTGCGGCTGTCGGCAAGCGGACTCGCCTTTCTGGCGCCCGCCCGCGCGCTCGTCAGTGCCCATGAAACGGCGCTACAGGCATTCAGCGTTCAGACCCGGCGATTGACCATCGGCATCAGCCACCATCTGGTCGGCGCCAATCTCCCCTTGTTGATACGACGCATGCACGACGCGGACCCCGGCGTGATTGTCGAGCTTCGCATCGCACCGTCGCGCGAATTGCTCGAATGCTACGACGCGACCGAGATCGACGCGTGCATTGTGCTGCGCCACGACACGCGGCGTCTCGACGGCGAACGTATCATGGCGCAATCGTTCGGCTGGATGGCGGCGACGGACTTCGAACCGAGTGCCAACGGCGGGCTGCCGCTCGCGACGCAAGCCAAGCCGTGCAGCGTGCGCGCGATGGCCGTGAGCGCACTGGATGCTGCTGGCGTCGCGTGGCACGAAGTCTTCGTGGGGGGCGGTGTCGGCACAATTGGGGCCGCCGTGACCGCCGGGCTGGCCGTCGCGGCACTCGCTCACCGTGTTGCCCCGGTCGGGACGGTCGACGTGGGGCAGCGTCTTGGCCTCCCGCCGTTACCCGAGCGGGACGTGGTGCTGCACACCGGGCTCACCGATGCGCAGGCCAGACGCACGCTTCAGACACTGAGCGCAGCGTTGCGAACGACCTGAGTCGTGAGGTGAAGGGAGATGCCTCGCTTTTGACCTGCTTTTGACCTGCTAATGCCGCTTAGAGATATCGATCCGAGAATCGATTATTGGATTGCAGCCCGATGTCATTTTTATACTGCAAACCAGTCTGGCACTCGGTGATCGAGAGTGCCAATCACTACCGATTTCTTATCTCTCTCCACCATCAAGCAGAAGCAAAAGGAAACGTCATGAGCCTTCGTCCTTTACAGGATCGCGTCATCGTCAAGCGTCTCGATCAAGAGACCAAGACCAGTTCGGGCATCGTGTTGCCCGATAGCGCCGCAGAGAAACCGGATCAAGGCGAAGTGCTCGCCGTGGGACCCGGCCGCCGCGACAAAGATGGCCGTCATATCGAACTCGACGTCAAGATCGGCGACCGTGTGCTGTTCGGCAAGTACGGCGGTCAGGTCGTCAAGGTCGACGGCAACGAACTGCTCGTCCTGCGCGAAGAAGACATCATCGCTGTCGTCGCCGTTCACTAATCCCCATTCATTTCTCTATTTAAAAGGCGCAACTCATGGCAGCCAAAGACATCGTATTGCGCGACGCCGCACGCGCGAAGCTCGTTGAGGGTGTGAACATCCTCGCCGACGCCGTGAAGGTCACCCTCGGTCCGAAGGGCCGCAATGTCGTGCTCGAACGCAGTTTCGGCGCACCGGTCGTCACCAAGGACGGCGTATCCGTCGCGAAGGACATCGAGCTCGCCGACAAGCTTCAGAACATTGGCGCACAGCTCGTCAAGGAAGTCGCCTCGAAGACCAGCGATCTCGCGGGCGACGGCACCACGACGGCGACCGTACTGGCACAGGCCATCGTGCGTGAAGGCCAGAAGTACGTGGCCGCCGGGCTCAACCCGCTGGATCTGAAGCGCGGCATCGACCGTGCGGTCGGCGTGGCGGTCGACGCCTTGCGCGCCATCAGCAAGCCCACGACCACCAGCAAAGAAATCGCGCAGGTCGCGACTATCTCCGCCAATGGCGAAGAATCGATAGGCCAGCGCATCGCCGAGGCCATCGATCGCGTGGGCAAGGAAGGCGTGATCACGGTCGAAGACGGCAAGACGCTCGCTGACGAACTGGACGTGGTCGAAGGGCTCCAGTTTGATCGCGGTTATCTGTCGCCCTACTTCGTCAACGATCCCGACAAGCAGATTGCGGCGCTGGAATCGCCGTTCGTGCTGCTGCACGACAAGAAGATCAGCAATATCCGCGATCTGCTGCCGTTGCTGGAGCAAGTCGCCAAGGCGGGCCGTCCGCTGCTCATCATCGCGGAAGACGTGGAAGGCGAAGCGCTCGCCACGCTGGTCGTGAACAACATTCGCGGCATTCTCAAGACGGTTGCCGTCAAGGCGCCGGGCTTCGGTGACCGCCGTCGCGCGTTGCTCGAAGACATTGCCATTCTCACTGGCGGTCAGGTGATCGCCGAAGAAACCGGGCTGTCGCTGGAAAAGGCAACGCTCGCCGAGCTGGGACAAGCCAAACGTATCGAAGTCGGCAAGGAAAACACGACCGTCATCGACGGCGCCGGTGAGGCCGTCAACATTCAGGCACGCGTCAAACAGATTCGCGTGCAGATCGAAGAAGCCACGTCCGACTACGATCGCGAGAAGTTGCAGGAGCGCGTGGCCAAACTGGCGGGCGGCGTGGCCGTTATCAAAGTCGGCGGCGCCACTGAAATCGAGGTCAAGGAAAAGAAGGATCGCGTCGACGACGCCCTGCATGCCACCCGGGCGGCGGTGGAAGAAGGCATTGTGCCGGGCGGTGGCGTGGCGTTGATCCGTGTGCGCGACAAGGTGCGCGAAGTGCGCGGCGACAACGCCGATCAGGACGCCGGCATCAAGATCGTGCTGCGTGCGCTGGAAGAACCGTTGCGTCAGATCGTGGCCAACGCGGGCGATGAGCCGAGCGTCGTCGTCGCGAAGGTGGCACAAGGCAGCGGCAATTTCGGCTACAACGCCGCGATTGGCGAATACGGCGATCTGGTCGAACTGGGGGTGCTCGATCCGACCAAGGTCACACGCACGGCGTTGCAGAACGCGGCTTCTGTCGCCGGCTTGCTGCTCACCACCGACGCGACTATCGTCGAATCGCCGAAGGCAAGCGCACCGGCGCTACCCGGCGCCGGCGGCGCGGGTGGATCTGATTTCGGCTTCTAAGCCAAACTAAGATCGCCTGAACACCATCAGCCGTAAAGACAACGGGCCCCATCCGACAAGGCATGGGGCCCGTTACTGTCAGGGGATTGCCCCCCGATCTCAGAACCGATGCTGGACGCCGATCTGCACGCCTTGCGCATCGGCCCCCGGGTAGGCGACGGCCACGCCGGGCGTGGTCGACCCGGCCAGCGCATAGGCCGACGTGCCCTTGTTGAGCAGCACTGCCCCGCTCGCATATAGCCACGTGCGCTTGGACAGCCAATAGGCATACATCAGGCCCACGTGATCGGCGTTGCGCGCGGCGGGCGTGCGGTCATCGAGGTGGCTGTACACAAGCGCCAGTGTCGACGCCGGGTTGAAGCGGTACGCACCGGAAACCGTATAGACGTTCTTGTCCACCGAGCCATCGCTTTGCTGGGCGTGGTGAAAGCCCGCGTACAGCCGCACCGTGCCGAAGTCATACGAGCCGCCGCCAAAGAAGGCTTTGAGCGTGCTCGCATTCGTGGCGCTGTCCACCGATTGATAGCCGACGCCCAGGTCTACCGGACCGCGTGTGTAAGACGCCGTGAGGTGATAGTTGTTGATGCCGCTGCGCGGTGTCGTCGTGCTGTCACGCAAACCGAGCATCGCCTGCGCCGAAAAGCCCGCAATATCGGGCGTGCCGTAGTAGATGGCATTACTTGCACGCACCGACAACGTCGCGAAGCTGTTCAGGCCGGACGCGATCGTTGACGCGCCAGTGGCGTCGAATTTTCCTTCCAGCGGCACGTACAACGGCGAGTTTTGACGTCCGAAGCGGACCTCGCCCCAGCGACCGGATGCGCCGACCCACGCCTGCCGGTTGAAGATCGACGTGGAATCGCTGGCGGTGCCGTTGTTCAGGTTGAAGCCATTCTCGAGCGTGAAGTTGATGCGGTTGCCGCCGCCAATGTCCTCAGACCCCTTCAAACCGAAGCGAGACCCGGTTTGCGCACCGGAGAGCATGCGATACGTGCTTTGGTTTCCCGAGTGCGACCAGTCGAGCGAGAGATCGAGCAGACCGTAGAGCGTCACGCTCGATTGGGCATGCGCGGCGCTTGGCAGCGCCAACCCGGTCGCGAGAGCGAGTGTGGCGATTGCCGCAGATACCGGGCGTTTGTTTTGAACGGGCGAGACCGGCCCCGCCTGCGAGGATGCGAGCGTGTAGTTTTGCGTAGTCATGTTGAGTGAGCCGATCAGTGCCGGCTTGTGCTATTGCGAAGGCGTCGAAGTTAGTCCGACGAAGTCAGTCCGAGGAGGTCAGTTCAACTCAGTCAGCCACCGTCGCGACATGGGCGCGTACGTCGGGCAAGGCAGGAATGATCCGGTTGTCCACGTACCAGTGGGCGACCTTCTCGATGCGTGTGGCGTCGTCAGGGAGCACGGCCCGCAGCGGTGACACGTTGTTCTCGCCGAGTTTGTCGGCAAGCGACGCCGGGAGATTCAGTTCCGTCGCCCAGATGCGTCCGGCCTCACGCGGATGCGCTGCGGTCCACACGTTCTCTGCACGCAGCACGCGCAATACCGTCTTCACCACTTCGGGGTGGGCCTTGAGGTAATCCTGCCGGACGAAGTACCCCACGGCGTTGTCCGAACCGATGGCCGCACCGTCCGCCAGCACGCGGGCGTTGTAGTTGTTCTGCGCAATGGAGAGGAACGGGTCCCAGGTCGCCCATGCGTCCACGCCACCACCGACGAAGGCGCTGCCGGTATCGCTCGGCGACAGATAGCGGCGCTTGACCGTCTCCGGCGCAATGCCGTTCTTGACCAGCGCGCGCACGAGCAGATATTCGCCGGTGCCGCCCTTGTTGACCGCGACCTGTTTGCCCGCCAGATCGGCCAGCGAACGAATGGCCGAATCCCGCGGCACCACGATGGCTTCGTTGCGCGCCGTCATGGGTTGGTAGCCGAAGATTGCCATCGGCACGCCGGCAGCAATCGATGTCACGAACGAGGTGGAGCTGCCGCTCGTCAGATCGACGGCATTGGCGTTGAGCGCTTCGAACGCCGGTGCCGCCGCAGGGAATGGCCCGGCCCAGACGACTCTGACGCCCTGCCCGGCCAATGCCTTATCGAGCGAGCCCTTGGCTTTCGCCAGCGTCAGATCGGAGGTGCCTTTGAGATAAGCGATGCGTAACGTGATGCTGTCGGCACGGGTTTGCGCACTGACCGGCAGCGCCGCGACGGCAAGCGCCGATGCGATGAAGGTGGCCGCGAAGGCAAGACGCCCTCCCGTGCGCCGGAAAGCCCGGCGCACGTTGAAAGTGAAATTCATGGTGGATTCCGATGGAAATGAACGCGGTAATGCTCAGGCCTGTGGCGGCACGGGGGCGGTGGCGAGCGTGGAGGGATCGCGATCGAACAACGTCGACCACGTGAATGTCTTCTCGGCGACTTCACGGCGTCGCACAGGCAGATGCGGCAGCACTTGTTCGGCGAAGCGGTACGACTCTTCGAGCAGCGGCATGCCGGACAGGATGAATGTCTCGATGCCCCGGGAGGCGTAATCGTTGAGCGTCTTGATGACGGTCGCGGGCGAACCGACGATGGCGGTACCCGGGCCCGGGCGCACCAGGCCGAGGCCCGACCAGAGATTGGGCGCGATTTCGAGATCGCGGGCGCGCGCGGGACGTTTGCCCTGATGCAGCGCACTCATGCGCCGCTGCCCGACGGAGTCGCTGCCGCCGACAAATCGCTGATTCGCGGCAATGGCGTCGTCATCCATCAAACTGAGCAAGCGATCGGCCTCGGCCCACGCGGCGTCATCGGTGTCTCGCAAGATCACGTACAGCCGAACACCGTGCGACAAGCGCCGGCCGTAATGCGCCGCACGTGCGTTGACGTGGTTCACGCGCTGTTCGATCTCGTCCGGTGTTTCTCCCCATGACAAATAAGTATCAACATGCTTGGCCGCGACTTCGATGGCCGGTTCGGACGAACCGCCGAACCACAGCGGCGGGATCGGGATCGACTTGCCCGCGGGCAACGCCAGCTTTGCGCCGTCGACGCTGAAGTATTTGCCTTCGTACGTCACTGTTTCGCCCGCAAACAAGCGCTTGAAAATCGTCAGGTACTCGTCGGCCATCAGATAGCGCTCGTCATGCGGAATCTTCATGCCGTAGGCGCCCAGCATTTTGGCGTCACCCGAGACGACATTGAGCAGCAACCGCCCTTTTGAGAATTCCTGAAACGTCGCCGCCATTTTGGCGAGCAACGTCGGCTGGATAAGCCCGGGATGAATCGCCAGCAGAAAGTTCATGTCCTCCGTGTAGGAGAGCAGCGAGCCGCCAAGTACCCAGACGTCGTGCGCCCCCGTGGCAAACAATGCGCCGGTAAAGCCGAGGTGGTCATAGCCGCGCGCCAGTTGCTGGAGGTAACGGTAATTGATCGTACGTGCGCCATCGGTCGTCCACGGCGCGTGTCCGTCGGGGGCTGTGAGATACCAGTAGACATTCATTGCAAGACTCGTGAAGCCAAGTGTTGGGAGAATCAGCGCGCGTGGGTAGCGCTTGAAAAATTCAGCGGTGCCGCAGAGGCGGACTGCCGGATATCGATGGTGTGCGACAAGTCGCCATGTCGATGCAGCAGATCCGCTTCGCCTTGCTGTTCGGCGTAGAACGCTGCATCGCAGGGCAGCAATTGCCAATCGCGCGCGGCAAGTGCGGCGTGCCATGACGTTGCGTCAGCACCTGAAATACCCGCCGCTGCCAGGCGCTCGGCATAGGGAGCGGGATCGTTAGCGACGTCGCGGCCCAATGCGGTCAGGGCGGAAAACACCGCGTCGAGCGCCGCCGTGTGCTGATGAAATGCCTCACGGCGTGCCCAGAACACGGAGCGGTTGGGCACGTAGGGGCCGATATCCGTCAGCACACGCCATTGCGACGCCTCGCTGCGCACGCGCTCAAGCCAGGGCGCCATGGCGATCCACGCGTCGACCTGACCATCGCTAAGTGCGCGGTAGGCATCGGCAGGTGCCAGCTCCACACGTTCGACGTCACGCAACGACAGGCCTTCGCGCTCAAGGACGGCGGCAAGAAACGATGTGTGAAAGGACCCGTCGAGCAGTGCGACGCGACGGCCAGCGAGGCCGGGTACATCATCGGGGCCGTCTTCCGCCCGTACGACGAGGGCCCCGTTGGTGCCTCTCGGCGCGGACGCCGCGACGTAGACGAGCGGCACACCGTCGTGCTGGGCTAGCACAGGGGGCGTCGATCCGGTACCGCCGACGTCGATAACGTTGTCCGCAATCAACCGGCCCGTGTCGCGCCCTTCCCTGTAGGCAACGAACTGCACGGCAGGCGATCCGTCCGCCGTGAGGAGCGTTTCAGGCCAGCGCAGCGGCCACGTCAGCGCGGCCAGTTGCAGGTGCAAATTGTTGGGATGGACGCCGATACGCAATGCGGCCATGGGTGCTCTCCTTCATCAACCGAGTGTGTTGAAACATCCGCATTGCGCTATCATCATGCAACACGAAATTCGCTATGGGGTGATTCTATTGCCTGATAGCGAACGTTCTTAATGATATTTTTCACTATGGTTATCGCCGCAGCGGGATACCAGCGCCGCACTGCGACGGGAGAGGCACATGACAAAAGCGGAGAAAGTGCAGAAGGCGGAGATCGACGAGACGACAGTCGTGGCCTCGGCGCACGAGACCGATGACGATTTCATCGGGCGCCTGCGTTTGTTGGTGGCACGCGCCGGGAATGCGAGCGCACTGGTGCGTCAGGCGGGCATTTCAGCGAGTGGGTTTCAGAAGTACCTGAACGGTGCCGAGCCTTCGAGGCGCGTGCTCATTGCCCTGTCGCAAGCGGGTGGCGTGACACTGGAATGGCTGTTGACGGGGCGTGGCCCGATGGAGACGGTGGTACGAGATGTTTGGCCTGACAACCATCTGACGCTCTTGCCGCTCTATCGTGGCGGCGAGCCGGACTGCCTGGTGCCGGAGTCCTCACCGGAAAAACTGGTTCAACTGGCGTTCTGTCAGGAATGGCTGGCACGTCACGGGTACGATCCCGTGCATCTGGCCACCATGCGCGTCGAAGGCAATGCCATGTCGCCGACCTTTCGCGCGGGCGACACGCTGGTCGTCGACCGTCAGGTGGCGAACGTCGCCGATGGCGAAGTCTATGTGCTGCGCGACGGCAGTGATTTGCTGATCAAACGGCTTCAACGACAGTTGGGCGGCATGGTGTCGCTCACGTCGGACAACGCACAGTACGCGCCGATACAGGCACCCCTCGAGCGTCTAGACATCGTTGGGCGGGTGATCTGGCGGGGAGCGCTGCTGTGAGGTAGATGGCACAAACCGGGTCTGTAGACCGGTCTCGATAAAACCCAAAATTTTGGGTCCTATGTCCGATTTCTGGCGTTAATTACCAATAGTTTGTGCTTTAGGATCGCTATAGCGCCCGCGCCAGCAACGTCGGCAGTGACGACGCCAGCAACGTCACGCCCGACGCCGTCAAGAGACCCAGCACCACCTGACGAAAACGGGCTTCGCTGATGCCGATATAGAGTTTTGCGCCGAGCAGCGTGGGGATGGGCATAGCGAGCGCGACAATGCCGAAGAACGGCAGCATGTCGCGCGTGACGATGCCGGTGGCCAGATAGGTGCCCATCGTGACCAGCAGCATCGACAAGTTGAAGTTTTGAATCACCGCGCGCTGCACGTCTTTGTCGACGCCACGCAACGTGCACCACAATGTCGGCAACGTGCCGGCAAACCCGCCGACGCCGCCAAGCACCCCGCCCGCCATCCCCACCAGCGCATCTGCTGCGCGGCCGCCCGACGAGATTCGCGGCAGGTTTCTCGCCAGCAGCATCGTCGGACACCAGATCACGAGCAGCGTCCCGAGGATGGCCTTGAACCAGTCCATATCGAGTCGCGGCAGCAACGCAACGCCGAGCGGAATCCCCAGCAAACCGCCCAGCACAAATGGCAACAGTCGCTTGACGTCAACGCCGCGCCGCATCGTGACGGCGGCCAGAATCTGTCCGGACAGTGCACCAAAGACGGCCAACGTGGCGGCGAGCCGGGGATCGAGCACCCAAGCCCAGAAGGACATTGCAGCGAGCCCGAAGGCAAAGCCCGACAAGCCTTGAATGAAGCCCGCCACGATCGTGCCAAGGATCACCACCAGATACACCGAATCCATTGTCGTCCCCCGTCTATGCGCGTCTTGCTTGCATTGTGGGCGCGACGGCGTGCGGTGCTGATCGCACTTGGCTATGTGCCGATATGGATTTGCTTATGGCATCCGACAGGTCGTGCTTACTTGCTCGACGGGCGAATTCTGAAGATGAAGTCGACTTCGGCGACAGCGCCCTTGGGTAATTGAAGAACGCCGACCGACGTGCGCGTGTGCACACCCGATTCTCCGAGGACTTCAAAAAGGACATCCGAAGCACCATCGGCCACTTCGCTTTGCAACGTGAAGCCGGGTGCGCTTCGCACAAAGACGCTGATGCGGGGTACCGAGACGATGGCATCGAGACTGCCGCACGCACGGTGGATCAATGAAAGTGCCCGCAGCGCAGAAACCCCGGCCGCCTGCCGGGCATCTTCCAGCGATAGGCTGTCACCCGCGCAACCAACGAAATGCACCGTTTCGCCGATTCTCGGGATCTGTCCGGCGACATACGCCATATCGCCATCGATGAGCACCGGCGTGTATTTCCCGCCGACCTTGATCTCGTCATCGACCGGAAACCCGAATCGATCGGCAACGCGCCGCCACTGATTATCTCGGTTCATGCCATTCCCCGCGTCGTGTATTGATCGGTAAGCGCTGATATTACTGGATCAACTCACGACGCGGCTTGTACTCGTTGATAAGCCACCAGCGCATTGGCATGCCTGATCAAATTCGCCGTCTCGCTCAGAACAGAAACCGCGCGCCGACGTTGAGCAGCCAGCCGCGCACGCCCGCATTGCCGATGTCTTTGGACCATGAAGCTCGGCCATAGAGCGACATCGTCTCGGACATGGTGGCGTTGGCGCCGACGGATAAGCGCAAAGCATCGCCCAGCTTGCCGCTGGTGAAATCGACGCCACCGACCGTGACATGCGTCCCGTCGGTAAACGCGTGCAGATAGTCGACGGCGAAATATGGCGTCACCCTCCCCTTGCCCACATCAAAGGCGCGCGTCAGCCGCATGCCGATGCGCCCGAGCAGTTGATTCTGGCTGCCGATATTGACAGCGAGATCGTCGGCATCGACCTGATTGTTGAACCCGACATGCTGGCCGACCAGTTGCACCTGCGGTTCAAGCTGCAACCCGGCACCGATACCGACCGGATACCCAGCTTCCACCGACAACGCGACATCGCGCCCCTTCAGGTTCGAGGCAGTGGCATAGGCATTCGTACTCACCCGGCCATCGAACCAGCCGAACGACAGGACATTGTCGACATACCATCCCTGCGTGCTCTGGTACGTCGCGTAGCCCGATACCCGATAGGTGTTGCCTGATGCGCTGCTGTACCCGTCAACCGCATCGGGTTCGAAATGCAGCCAACCGATGGCACCCGCCAGCCCGAAACGCCAGAGCCCGTCCTCGTTGCGGCGCTTGAACAGATTGCCGCCGAACTGCACCGCGCTGTAGTCGCCGTCCGCGTTATAGCCGTACTGCTGGAACGTGCGGTTACTGCGGTAGTTGAAGTGCCCGCCATAGACACGGACGAAAGCTTCCCCGTCGCCACTGTCTCGCCCGAGATCGCGGTCGTCGCGAATTTCGCCCAGCCGGCGATGCAGCGTATCGATATCCACCAATCCCGCGTACAGCAGCGCCACCGGTGCGCTCAGGTACGCCGCGACCTGCGGCACGACCTCGGGGCGGGCGTTGGGCGGAATTGGCTCCGGCACCCCCGGATCAATCGGGTCAACCTCGCCGCCCGGGTCGACAAAAGCCCCCTGAAGCCGGTAATCCCAGAATGTCCCCTTCGCGCCAACCAGCGACTGTCCCGGACTGGCCGCACCATACTCAGAGCCCGGACCATAGGCGTACAGGTGGTACTGGAACGGCAGGTTCTCCGCGGTCACGTAGCCGTTCTTCAGCACAAAAGCATTCTGTGTGGACGTGCCCGCGACCTGAATGAGCGAGATGCCATCGGTCGCCGAGAACAGATGCAGCGTCGGCGCCCCCAGCAAGCCTCGGTTCAGATGCGCCTGATACGTCGCGACGGGCCCGGGGCTGGCATCGACCGGCCGAACATCGACCAGCGTCGTGCCCGTGGCATTGCCCCCGATCAACAGACGGTCGGTGAACTGGTTGGATAGCGCGCCCCCGGCGTTGAGATACGTGTTGAGTGCCAGCGTGCCGCTGTTGCCGGTGTAGTTGCCCGACGTGCTGATGCTTGTGTACGACGACGCCGATGTCGGAGCACTCGCCTGCGCCGCCGTCGGCAACACGTTGATCGAGCTCGCCGTGTTCTCCAGCGTGGTCATGTTCGAGTTGCCGGTCACGTTCCAGACCGTGCCGTTGCGCAACGCCACTTGCGCTGTACTCGCCGCGTCGACGAGGATCGTTCCTGTCAGCGTCGATGCGTCGGATGAAAACACCACGTTGCCCGCAGACGTGCCGTCCGCGTTCACATTGAGCGCCGCAGCGCCGGGCCCCGCGATCAGAGATGACCCCGCTGTCAGCGAAATCGTGCCAGTGGGTCCGGTCACGTGAATCGCATCCGATTGGTCGCTGCGAACCACCGAGCCGGCCAGCGCCACGATTTCATCAGACCCCGGCACGCCCGTGAGATACATGCCGTAAGCACCGGCGCCCTGTGCATGGAACGTTGTTCCCGACGCGCTCAGGCGGGCCGTATCGCCCGCAAAGAGATTGACGAGCATCGCCGCATGCGCGTTGGCGCCCGAGGTCGTGACCGTCGATGGCGTGGCGCCCGCGTCCGACGTGATGGTGACTTCAGGGCTGCCTGTCGACACACTGCCGGAGTCGGAGTCGACCAGACGAATCCCGTACGCTCCGATGCCGCTCGTGACGATTGTCGTGTTATGCAGCACGGTGCCGCCATTGCCCTCGGCATCCACGCCATGCGCAGAGGCACCGCTGGTAGTGATAGTGCCGTTGCGATACGACAGGGCCGCCGTGCCTTCATAGGCCCCGTGACTCGCCCGGTTCAATAATCCGTAGCCGCTAATACCAGTGGTCGTGATAGCTGAATTGGTCAGCGATATGGCACCGCCGCCGACCGCACCGGCACCCTGTGCAAACGGTCCGGACGCGTTGATCGTGACCGCATTGCCGGTGATCGTGCCGCCAGTGGTCGCCCAAAGCCCTGCGCCGCTCTGTCCGCCTCCCGTGGTGATCGTTGTGCCCGAACCAAGATCCGCGCTCGCTTGCCCGCCCGTGGTTCCGCTGACGACAACGCCATAGGAGAAATTGCCGACGCCGGCAATGGCGACACCGTATCCGCTGGACGAATTGATGACGAAGCTCGCCACCGACCCGGCTCCCGAAGCACTGACCTGAATGGCCGTATTCGTCGGGCTGGTGACCGACATGGCGCTTGCCGGCGCAAAGGTCAGAGAGGCCTGATTGCCACCGGACGCGGAAATGCGCACCGCGGTCGATACGTTCATGCTGCCGTCGGTGTACGTCAGGGTCTTGCCGTTGCCGACGCTTAGCGCTGTCGAAGGCAATGTCTGCGCTTTGGCGCTCCCTGCGGCGAGGCTCACACACAGGAGGCTTGCCAGCGCGATGACGGACGGCTTGAACGGCCACGCCGTGGACAAACTGCACACGCGTACGAGCATGACGGTGTCTCCCTGATACCTGGTATCTCGCAAAACAAAACCACGCATGACCGTACACGTGGCGATGTTCGTGCAATGCGCCACGGATCCGTGGCGAGATGAAGACCAAGATGAAAGACGCGCCCGGCATGGCTTATTAATTAACACCTCTAATTAATAGAAAGCCATTGGCGCCTTGAAGGCTTTGCCGATTCTAGGTTGCCGTTGTTTTGAATGGCAAGTGTTTCCGCCATTCAAAGGCAAGGAGATAATTTAAATTACCGAAAATATCTTTTAATTCTCTTTTTCGGATATCGACGATCAACGCGCCATATGATCGAGATAGTACTGAGCCGCCCGCGTGACGTGCCGCTCGGCGAGCAGCGCCGCAAATGCCGCGTCACCGGACTGGACCGCCCGAAGGATCGCGGCGTGCTCTTCCCACGTGATGCGCACTTCTTCGTCGTTGGCATTCACGAAAAGCATGCGCGAGCGATCACGCATCGAGCGCATCAGGTCGGCGAGCATCGAGTTGGCGCCTGCGGTGTACAGCAGATCGTGAAAGCGGGCATTGAGCTCCAACAGACTGGCGGTCTCTCCTGCGGCGACTTTGGCGTTGCCTTCCTGCAAGACTTTTTCGATTTTCTTGACCAGTTCCGGTGTGCAACGCTCCGCTGCCAGACGGGCGTTGAGCCCTTCAAGCGTGGCGCGAATCTGCACCAGCTCGCGCGCCGAGGCCGGGTCGAACGAGGCGACCACCGCACCGTGGCGCGGCCGTACCTCGACCAGCCCCTCGACCGCCAATGCACGCAACGCCTCTCTCACCGGGACGCGCGAGACATCGAGCTCTTCGGCAATGCGGCCTTCGACCAGCCGGTCCCCCGGCTTGTACTCTCCCGACGTAATCGAGGCGCGCAAACGGCTGATCACCAGATCCGACAATTGCTGATGCATGATCGGCTCGCGTCCGTTTGCCCCTGTGGCTCCCCGCACCATAATTCCAATCTCCACAAACCTGTCGTTACGACGATATTGCGCAGCATTCTAGCAGCGCACGGCATTTTGTAGACTGTACACGATACGGGGTGTGCCGGTGGGCTCAGTCGCGGCGCGGCACCGCTGCCATGAATGCCAGAATCTCGCGTCCCAGCCAGTCTTCGCCGGAGTTGAAGTGGGCCACGATCGACGTATGGTTATGACCGCGCAGTTGCACGAACCGGGGCGCGACACCTCGCTCGCGCAACAGCCGCTGGAAGAATGCCGCGCCGTAGTCGTCGAGAAACCGGTTTTCATACTCGGCGACGGCGATCATCGTCGGCACCGGGTGGCGCGCAGCATGTATGAGCGGCGACCGTTCGGCGTATCGCGTCTCGTCCGTACCGAAGTAGGCGCGCACCGGGTTGGCATTGGGATTGCGCGGGTCGACGTCGGCGAACAAGCGTGCGCTGATCAGGACAAGCCCCGCGACGTCTGCTCCCCGCTCACCATGCGCCGACGTCAGCGCAGGATCGAACAGACACCCTGCCGCGTGAGTACCGCCCGCCGAATGGCCGATGAGAAAAATACGGGCGGGATCGATGCGCAATTCAGCCGCATGTTCGCGCACCCAGGCGAGCGCCTGTGCCGTATCTTGTGCACCGCCCGGCCAAGGTGCATCGTCGGCCAGCCGATATTCCACATTGATGGCAACGAACCCTTGCCGGGCAAACCAGTGACAAACGTTGTCGTAAATCTCGCCGTTCACACTCTTGTTTCCGCGCACGAACGCGCCGCCGTGCACGAACAGCACGGCGTCACGCAAGCCTTCGGCGTCGCTCGCCCCTGCCCCTACGACCGGTGCGAAAACATCGAGGACTTGCCGGGGATGCGTCCCGTACGCGAGATCCCGCGCCACATGAGGACTCTTCGGCGCCACGGCGAGCACCGGCGAATAGCAGTCGATGACGGCCTTGCGGTGCGCCATGATGTCGTCGTTCCAACGCGGCCCGAGATCCAGCATCTGGCGTTGTTGCTCAAGCGGCAATGCCCCGAACGGTTCGGTCAAACGGTTCATTTCGCTCACCATGACACGCTCACGTCGCCGTTGATAAAGGTCTGACACGCCATCCGGTAGCCGTTCTCAAGGTCTTCTGGGCTGAGGTGACGGCGCTCCTTCTGTTTGACTTCATCCGTATGTTCGCGGCCGATCTCGACCCGGCAACGACACGTGCCGCACAGCCCACCGCCGCACTTGAACGGAATGCCCCCCTTCTCGCGCAAGGACACACGCAACAGGTTGCTGTTCGGCGGTGCCTCGACGCACTTGCTGCCATTGCTGAGAAAGGTGATCTGCACGGTGGCGGCGACCGGTGGCGCCGGCTCGCGGCGACTGAGCCGGGCTTGCGCGTGACCGTGCCCGACCAGCCCTTCGAGCGAGGCCACGGCAGCAGACACGCTTTCAAACTTTTCGAAGAACTTGGTTGGCACCAGATTTTCGCCGTGCGGCGAGGCTTCTTCGACAATCTTCACGCGTGCCTGCCCGTCCAGCTTCGCGACGACAAACGCCGCGACATGCCGCGTGCCGTAGAAATAGTCATGGGTTTCGACGGGGGTGATGCCCGTAGTCGGCTCGCTGCGATACTCGCCCGGCCGGCTCGTCAATACGATGTACATTCGCTTTCCTCGTTGCAGATACCCTGCTCTGGGCTGCGATCAGAGCGCCGCCGGCAGGTCGTCGGCCTGCTCCAGTTCAATGTCGTGTTCGATCCAAAGCTGGCAGACAAGCCGGAAACCCGCGTCGAGCCGATCGCCCAATTGCTTCTTCTCTTTCCAGTTGGGCGCCGGCAAATGTTCTTCACCAGACAAAACCCGGCAGGCGCAGCGAGCGCATTTGCCCATGCCGCACTCGTAGCGCAAATGCGGGAACGGGAACTGCTTGATGCCCGCGCGCACGACGAGGTTGGTATTGGCCTTCACTTCTTCCCGGTACGTTTGCCCGTTCCGGCGAAACACGACGACTGGCATGCATCCTCCTGAGACTCAAACGTCATTACGTATACTGTATACCGTTTATATAATGACTATACAACACAACATTGCCTGCCCGACGCCCTCACGCAGCGACGTCAACCGGCACGTGCTGGAACGTGAAACTGTCGACATATACATAGCGGACGCTGGCCCCTTGGGCGATGAACGCACGACGCGCATCCTCAATCATGACCGGAGAGCCACACAGGTACAGCGCGTGCTCCGACAGATCGGGATGATCTGACAGCACGGCGTCCTGCACATACCCGCGAGCCCCCTGCCACGCACTATCCGGCCGCGACAGCACCGGTACATAGCGGAAGTCTTCGTGTTGTTCGGCGAGTTGCGTCAGTTCGTCATGCAGATAAAGCGCTGACGGTGTCCGCCCGCCCCAATACAAATCGATCGGCGGGGTATCGCCACTGGCCAGCATGCCCGCGAGCATGCTGCGCAACGGTGCGATCCCCGTGCCCGTCGCGACCATCACGATGGGCCGGTAGTCATCCTCGTGATACCCGAACCCGCCGAGCGGCGCCTCGACGTCAAGCGTGTCGCCGGGGCGAAGTGCGCTCAGACGCGTCTGAGTAAAGAGGCCTCCGTCGATCTTGCGGATATGCAGTTCCAGTGACGTCGCCGCATTCGCACCGTCCACCCGGGCGGCATCAAGCGCGGACGCGATCGAAAAACTCCGGGGCCCGGTATCGCCCGGCAACACGTTGAGGTACTGCCCGGGGCGGAACCCCCACGGCGTATCGTCGGCGAAGGTGAGCACGAGACGGGTCACGTCGTCCGTCAACGATTCCTTGTGCAGCACCCTCGCCTTCCGGCGGCGTGCCGGTTCGGGCGCCGCGAGCACCCGCTCGGTACTGATCGCGAGGTCGGAGCATGCATGCGCCTGACACAGGAGTGCGTCACCGGCGTCAGCTTCCTCTTGCGACAACGCGGGCGGATGTTCGTCGTAATGCACTTGCCCCTGCCGCACATTGACGCGGCAGGTGCCGCAACCGCCAAACTCGCACTCGGACGGCAGCACAACGCCAGCGCGCCGCGCCGCTTCAAGTACGGTTTCATCCGGCGTCGCCTCGAAGCTTTGCTGCGCTTCGATCCATGTGATTCGATAGCTCACGCGCGCCCCCTGCGTCAAAGCTTGATATCGGCCTGGACGAGCACTTCCCGTCCACTCTGGCGCAGCAGATCCTGCAATGCTGCGAGGCCTGCGAGCCCGGCCTGTGTGTCCTGTTCGCCATTGCCGCCCGACAGGCCGATGCCGCCCACGACCTGGTTGTCGACCACGATCGGGAATCCCCCGACGAAGGCGGCAAATTTCCCTTCGAAGCTCCACTGGATGCCAAACGCTTCATTGCCCGGCAGCGCAGGCCCATTGGGCGGCGTGGTGAACAGGTGCGTCGAGCGCTTATGACCTGCGGCCGTAAAGGCTTTATTCCATGCGATCTGCGGCCCGGTAATGCGCCCGCCGTCCATGCGCTCCAGCGCCAGCGGGAACCCGCCTTCGTCGACCACGCAGATCGATTCGAGCACACCGATGTTCTGCGAGCGGGCAACGGCGGCTGCAATCATGTGCCGGGCTTCGGCAAGTTCGAGTTTGAAAAATGGCTTCATGGCTGATGAGAAATGTCGTAGAAAATGGGCGTCAGACGCCGCGATAGACCGTCTTGATCTGCTGATAGAACTCAAGCCCGTCGCGCCCCGATTCACGGAACGTGGCCGTGCTCGACTGCTTGAGACCGCCAAACGGCGCATTGACGAGATTGCCGGTGGTCGTGCGATTGATCTTCACCGTGCCGGCTTCGATGTCATTGGCGAAGCGATGCATCAGGCGGACGTCCTGAGTCACCAGCGAGGCCGCGAGACCGTAGTCGCTATCGTTGGCGACCGCGAGGGCGTCGTCGTAACCGTCGACATCGATCACCGCAATGACCGGGCCGAAAATCTCTTCCCGTGCAATCCGCGCATCGCGTGGCACGTCAGTGAAGATGGCCGGCGTGACGAAATAGCCGTACGCGTAGACGTCGTGCGTGAGTTGCTCACCGCCGCAGACCAGCGTCGCTTCGCGCTTGCCGATCTCGATGTAATCAAGCACCGTGCGCAACTGCCCGGCCGTGGCCAGCGGGCCGATGTCGATGCCGGGTTGCAGTCCGTTGCCGATCTTGAGCGAGGCGGTTCGAGCGGCCAGGCGTTCGACAAACGCGGCACGAATCTGCCGCGCAACGAGCACACGGCTCGTGCCGGTGCATGCCTGACCGGAGAGAGAGAAACCGCCCTTGACCGTGAGATCGACGGCGCGCTCGATGTCTTGCGCATCGAGCACGATCAGCGGGTTCTTGCCGCCGAGTTCCATCTGGGTACGCGTCGACATCGACGCCGCTCGGTGGATCTGTTCGCCAGCCGAGGTCGATCCCGTGAACGAGATCGCTTTCACTTCCCGAGCGCCGACCAATACCGGCCCCACCGCGCTGGCACTGCCCGTGACGAAGTTCAGCACGCCCTTGGGGATACCGGCCTGCACGAAGGCTTCGGTCAGACGCAGTCCGCTCAACGGTGCGTCAGAAGCCGGTTTGAATACCACGGTGTTACCGCAGATGAGCGCCGGGGCAATCTTTCGCGCCGGAATCGACACGGGGAAGTTCCATGGCGAGATGACCGTCACCACACCCAACGGCTCGCGCACCGTATAGACCGTCATGTCGGCGTCATCGTTGGGGAAGGTCTCACCGCCGTACGACTGCGCTTCGATCGCGTAGTACCGAATTGTCTGGGCCGCGCGCATGAACTCATCGGTCGCGAGGCTTTTCTGCTTGCCCTCCTCGCGCGTGAGCTCTTCGCCAAAGCGTGCGGCGTGCTGTTCCAGATAGGCGCTGGCGCTCAACAGAATCTTGGCGCGGGCTCCCGTCGAGAGGCGTTTCCAACTGGCGAACGCGGCGGCGGCGGCGCGCACGGCGGCTTGTGCGTCAGCCTCGCCCGAGGCTTGAAACTGTCCGACCACGTCGCGCGTGTCGGCCGGATTGACGTTCTCGAAGGTGGTGCCCGAGCGGCTCGCACACCATTCGCCGTCGATGTAGTTCAGAAACGTTGGAACGGTTGTCATGAATGCAACGGTCCTGCAAAAGGGCTTGAAAACCCGCGCCACGACGGCGCGGGGTCGCCGGATGCCGCTTAAGCCGCAAGGCCCAGTTCGGGCAGCGGAATTTCGTTTTCGACGTAGTCGTAGTAGAGCGCCGTCGTATAGAGCAGGCGCATTTGCGCACCGATTTCGCAAATCTTCAGGCAGCGCTGCTGCAACTCCGGCGTGTTCGCGTTCTCCAGCACGATCTGATAGCCACGCTCGCCGTGAATCTCGTCCGAGACGATGTGCAGGTCGAAGAACTCGACTTCCTCGTCGGTGAACTTGTACGTGTCGCGCAGCGTGGGCGTCTGCTTGCGATAAATCGACGGCACCTGCGACTCCAGCCCGACGACCAGCCCGGCAACCGCGACCACCGGGTCTTCGCGCATGGCGACGGCGTAGCACCAGCTTTGCAGGCCCCGCGTGGTCGGCGACATGTTGTCGGGGTTCACCACGCGCTCACGGGTCGTCCCGCAGGCTTCGGCGAAACGGATCAGCAAGTCGGTGTGGCGATCGCCCCCGATTTCCTCCTCGTACATGTTGGCGAGCAGGAAATCCTTCGCCTCGGTCATATGGTCCGGCGTGCGGGCATACAGATAGCCGAGGTAATCGGCGAACGGCCCCACGTAGTGGTAGTGGTTTTCAGCCCAGCGAGCGAGATGCGCACGCGAGAGCTTGCCGCTCGCCCACGCCACGCTGAACGGTGCCTTGTTCGCGCTCTTGCCCTTGATTGCTTCTTCGAGTGCCGCACGGAAAGTCTCGCGGTCCATCAGCTCTGCCATTTCAGACTCCTTGGTTTCAAGTGGATAAGCCTGCGCATCGTGGGATGCCGGGCTTCGAATTGTCATTTCGTACACTGTATACAGTTTTTGGAAAAATGCCAATCCAGTGAATTACGTGTGCGGGGTCTATTCCGCGATAACGATGGAAATCAGTCGACCGCTTTATGTCCGGTTACGGACGGCGTGGGCCATGGGCGAAGACGTGGCGCTGGCCGTGTCTGCCGTGCCGGTGTATGCGGGTTCGATCGCGTCAAGCGCAATGCCGTTTGTCTCGGGCAGCAGCCACGCAGCGACGATCACCATGCCGTAACCCACTGCGGCAACGATCGGAATGGCCAGTGTGAGCGTCGTATGCCCCGTGGCAAGCCAGCCTGCCATGAACGGGAAGAACGAGCCGATGACACGTCCGGCGTTGTAAGCCACGCCATAGCCGGTTGCGCGAATCTCGTGCGGATACGTCTCTGAAATCGTTGCTGCCACACCGGCAAAGGTGCCTTGCATCAACACGCCCATCAGGAAGCCGAGCACCATCATGACGGGCATGGGCGCCGGAATCAGCATGTACGCGATGCTCATCACAAATGCCCCGAGCGCGAACAGGATGTACGTCGGCCGGCGGCCCAGCTTGTCCGTGCACCAGGCGCCCACGGCGTAACCCACGATCGAGCCCACGATGGTGATCGCCAGCCACATGCCGGTGCCGGTCACCGAGAGGCCCCGTTCCGTCTTGAGCCAAGTCGGCATCCACGTAGCAATGGCGTAATACGCGCCGAGCATGCCCCCTGAGAGCAGGCTGCACAGGAACGTGCGAGCCAGCAGTGGGCCGCTGAACACGCCACGCAATGTCTTGAGCGGGCTTGTCTTGCTACGTTCCGCGAGCGTGCGGGTAAAGGCCTCCGGTTCTTCGAGATTGCGACGCAGCCAGAACACCAGCAGTGCGGGTGCCACGCCGATGAACAGACACACACGCCATGCCCATTCCGGCGACAGCCAATTGAAGATCACGCTATACGCAATGGCCGCGAGCGCCCAGCCGAACGAATAGCTGCTGGCGGTGAAGCCCGAGAACTTGCCGCGATGGGCCGGGTTACGAATGGTCTCCATGACGAGCACCATGCACAACGACGACTCCCCGCCGAAGCCCAAGCCCTGAATGATGCGGAACACGGCCAATTGCGTGGGCGAGTTGGTGAGACCGCAGGCAAAACAGGCAAGCGCAAACAAGGCGATGGTCCAGCGCAGAATGCGCACGCGGCCGTAACGGTCGGCGAGCAGCCCTGCCCCGATAGCCCCGACCAGCGAAGCAATCAGCGTGTACGTGACGATACTGCCCGCCGTCGCCTTGCTCATGCTCCAGGTCGTCAGCAGCACCGGGATGAGAAACGAATAAATCATGAAGTCGTAGACGTCGACCGTGTGGCCGATGAAGGTGCCCGCGAAGGCACGCTTCTCGTTCTTCGACAGTGAGTTCAGCCAGGACATAGCGGTGTCCTCCTTAGGTGTCTTGGGTTTTGTGGAGTGGGTGAGATTTCCGGTGCATCAGGTCGGTGGTTGAAAGGTGTAGCCGGCGGCTTCAAGCAATCTGGCTACGTGAATCGAGCGCAGGTCGTGATACAGCGGAGCCACGATCTGAACGCCCACTGGCAGCCCCTGTGCCGTGCGCCCTGCGGGGGCGACGGTCGAGGGCAAGCCGCACAGGCCGGAGTGCCCGGCCCAGAAAAGCTGTGTGGTGAGTGGCTGTGCGCGTCCGTTCACGTCAAGCGTGCGCTGCCATGGCGCCCCCTGTTCGTTCAGTGGGAACGCGGCCGTCGCGGCCACGGGGCACAACAACACGTCGACTTGTTCGAACAGCGCACGCCAAGCGGCGGCGAAGCGCTCGCGCTGCGGTTGGAGCTTGAGCCAGTCGCGATGCCGCATGACGGCGCCCACGTGCTGGAGCGAGGCATAGCTTCGATCGTCGGCAGACGCCTCGGCGGCGGACGAAACCGAGGCGGCAAAGGCGTCTTCTCCGAGGTAACCGCTGGTGGCGGCGCGCAGCAGCAACATGTAGACGCGCAGCAACTCGGCGGCGTCCAGCGAGGGTTTGGCATTCCACTGCACGCGTGCGCCACGTCGTTCGAGGTCCTTGCCGAGCGCCACGATGCATTGCTCCACGTCGGTGTCGACCTCTGCGACCGGGTGGCTGGGCAGAATGCCGAAACGAATCTCGCTGAGGTCTTTGGCGTGGGAGCGCGGCAACTCGAAACGCACGGCGCAGGCAGCGTCGGCCGTGGGGCCTGCGATGGCCGAGAGCACCGATTGCAGGTCGTGCGCGCTGCGGGCGAGCGGACCGGCAACGTTGATGTCGGGAAACGTAGCGCCGCCCGGCAAGCCATGCCCATCGAGGGGCACGAGACCGTGCGTGCTCTTGTGCGAGAAGATGCCGCAGTAATGCGCGGGGTTGCGGATCGAGGAGCCGATATCCGACCCCACATCGAAGAAAGACATGCCGGAACAGACGGCTGCGGCGCTGCCGCCGGACGAACCACCCGGTGTGCGCGTGAGATCGTGCGGGTTGCGCGTCGTGCCGTAGACGTCGTTGTAGCTCTGCCAGTCGCGCAGCCAGATCGGCACATTGGTCTTGCCGAGCAAGATGGCGCCGGCGTCTTCGAGACGTTGCACCACCGTTGCGTGACGCGATGCGACGTTGCCCGTGAACGCCGGATCGCCGACGGTAGTCGGCCAGCCCGCGACGTCGAATGACTCTTTGATCGTGAACGGCACGCCGTGCAGCGGCCCACGCACGTTGCCTGCGCGACGTTCAGCGTCGCGCTCGCGCGCCACGGCGTGAGCGCGGTCGAAGTCGCTGACAACCACGGCGTTCAAGCGGGGATTGTCGCGATGCCATGCGGCTTCGCAGGCCTCAACAAGGCCTGTCGAAGTGATGTCTTGCCGCGCCAGTGCTGCCTGAGCGGCTGAAATCGAGGCGTGGTGCCACTGCGTATCCGTGGCCCCCGATCCTGAGGACGTACCGGCGCTGCGAGCGTCGACCGTGGAATCTGTCATCGTGGAATACCCATTTCAGTATTCTGTATACCATCTGACGACAAATTTGCGCTGTCAAGGGACTAGGAGATAAGGGTTTGTGCTAGCAGGATGTTCGGCACTCGCCGTCTGCTACTCGCTTGTGACATGACCTACGGCTGATTGGGACAAATATGACATCTAAATCATTTAGCCAAATCTAATATCAAGTTTCGGATAATGAAATCCGAAACTCACCGAGAATCAATGATGAAAAATCAACACTCTAGAAATAATGAGATCACCGACTTAAACATACTCTCATCGATAGATGCGACACACGCCACACAAGGTGGTGGAGGTCAAGAAAACGAAAGTTATGCAGGAATGTATGGATACTGGACGATTTCGGTAAGCATACCTCCGAAATTAAAAAGCGAAGGCACCCTATCTGAAGTAAATATCGTGAGCACTGTTCATGAATACTCATCAACCGATGCAACCCAAGCCACGAAAGGGTATGACGGAAATTGGTTTGAAGGGGTTCTCACCGCGGCCCCGTTCAACCTAGCGCCGCAAATTCCAGCAATCGATGCGGACAAGTCCACTTGACCCGCTCATCATCTAAAAAATTAACGTCGGCGCCAGCGATTTCGCGCCGACATTTTATTACGATCAAACTAAAATCAGAAAATTAATATTAATTAATCTAAAACAACAAGCCTAAGAAATTTACAAAACCAAAATTGATATGTGAACCATATTCAAACACCATGCCAATCTTTATAGAAAAAAAGTCTCAAAATGATCCATCAAAAAAAAATTAGAGAGTTTCGCCATTTATCCTATAACGCCTATGCAATCGGAATTGACCATCACATAGTAATGTTGGACTTTTCAAGCGACCGGTATTTCAACTTCTCCTACGATGACTCTCAAGCCTTTCGAAAATTGATCGGATGGCCTTACCAAGACGACATCTCTCCCGAAGTGTTAGCCACTGTGGAAGCAAGACTCGATGGAAAGTGTCTATTTGCGCCTGAAAAATTCTGCGAACCAACTACCCTGACTTCCGGACAGGACGTAACAGGCCTACTCCCTTTCAACGACTGGCTGGCACTTGCCGACGACGTTTCATACGCGTCACGCCCGCTGGACGTCCTACGCGCCATTTACTGGTTGCATCGGGCCCAACGGGTGACTCGTCTCTTTCGAATGCGTGGGGCAATCGAATCAGTGCTGCAAGCGCAAGCCGCAAAAGGTATTCGGTATGGCACGCCGGAAGACTATCGGCCCTACT
The DNA here is from genome assembly GCF_002179965.1 of Pandoraea sp. PE-S2T-3. Lineage (GTDB taxonomy): Bacteria > Pseudomonadota > Gammaproteobacteria > Burkholderiales > Burkholderiaceae > Pandoraea. The sequence goes on along the minus strand of NZ_NGUQ01000037.1, from coordinate 633,285 downwards.
TTGCTGCGATGTATCGCGCCGCACTCATATATCCGCAATGCTCCCCATGTTTGCCTTGGCACACGGCATTGGCCACATGGTGCGCGATGGACGGTCTACACCTGCGTTTGGCAATAGGCGTACAACGTCAACCGTTCACTGCACACGCGTGGACAGAGAATCGTGAGCGTGTTATCGGCGACGATGAACGGCGGCGCAGTCAGCTCGCAGTTATTTTCGAGACGCCCGCCTAAATCTCCCAAACGTTTGTTATCTCCCCCGACAACTCGGCAGGAACCGCAGATGAAACTCGCGCGTCTGAGAATTGGAACAACAAGGCAGCAGGAGATGGCAGAACCCCTGCTCGTGCTCCGGGGACTCGATGGTACAGCCGTAGGGCTGATCTCCCCGGCCGCTGAATCAACGTCAGCTTTTACCCATGAGCTAAACGACGATTTCGATTGGTACGTGTGGGGCACGTTGTTTCGCAGATCGGATGGTCAAGCGATAGCGCCTGATCTCGAGCTGATTCAGCTGGCGTTTCTCACTCCGGAGGCCTTCGTTGTCCGATATTGGGGTCATTACCGGATCATCGTGCATGATCGGCGACAAGCCATAACACTCGTCCTATGTGACCCCTGTGGAAGTTGTCCGACGTACTTCAGGGTTTTGGAAAATGGCGCAGTCCATGTGTCCGGCGATCCATCTCATCTCGCCGATGAGACACCAGATTTCGACCATATCGAGATGAAGTCATTTCTCGTCCATGGGCACGCCGGATCTGTGCAATGCGCACTGCGCGGCATCGAGCGCGTTCCGATCGGACACTCGCTACGGATTCCTCATCATGGCGCACCAGTGTGCCGTATTGTCTGGTGGCCGGCGTGGAAAATGAGGGATCAGGAGCTTAACGACGTGGACGCAGAGCAGCAGCTATTAACTGCGCTGCTCCAATCCGTTCGCAGTTGCGTCGGAGAACAATCGGTGGTGCTCGAATTATCAGGCGGCCTGGAATCGACTTCACTAGCACTTGCGCTAGAGATATTGGGGCACGCTCAGCACACGAACGCTATCAACTATCGTGACCTGCTTTCACCTGGCAGCAACGAATCGGATCATGCACGCGCTGTGGCACAACACGTCGGTATTCCGATCGAAGTCGTGGATCTGCATCCCACCGCCTTTGCCCCGAGTGAATCGATCCCGCGTCTCGCCAGGCCAGCCCATGAATTATGCTGGCTCAAACAGGCCAGCGCCTTGCGGCATCGCCTCAGTGCGTGTGGTGCTCAACGCCTCCTCAATGGCCATGGGGGAGACGCCATTTTTCTCGCCCCGCCGCCCGACGGCACTTTTATCGACGCCCTGGCGGACGGTCAATGGCGTAGGTCCCTAAGTGCCTGGCGAGATTTGGCCATCATGAAACGATTGCCGATCTGGTCGATCGCCCGCAGTGCTTTCGCGCAGTTGGGGCAAACAAAAGTTTCCGTCAACGTGGGGCTTCACGATCTGGTGCATCCCGATGTTTGCGCTGAAGTAGCCGGACGCACCGAACCGTTGGCAACGGCATGGCTTGAAAAATGGGGGAATCGCGTTCGTCCTGGAAGGCGAATGCAAATTCTGACAATTCTCGGAAATCTTCGTGATCGTGACGTTGACCTCCTGCTTGCGCCACTCGGTTCGGCATCCCCATTTCTGACCCAGCCAATCATTGAACTAGGGTTGAAAACGCCCACATATCGGCTATTTAATGCGTTTCACAACCGTCTGCTGCTACGCAATGCCGCATACCGCGTTAGCGGTCTGCCGAATCTTTGGCGGCGTGACAAAGGCGCAACAACCGGACACGTAAGCGCAAGCATCGCGGCAAATCGACAGCATGTCGAAGACGTCTGCCTTAATGGCATTTGCGCAACGTCAGGATGGATAGACGTCGATGCCTGCAAACGTGCTATCGGGCGAATTTCGCATCATCACTGCGATTCCATGCCCATTATTGTCAGACTATATGCGGTTGAAATGTTCGCACGTGGTTGGCATCAAAGTCGCCACTTACCTGCCGCAACATGATCTTGCTTTCAGCTTGGCAAGTCTTGCCAGCATCACCTGCCCTTCGCATGTTCCCCTCGTAACGTCATCACAGCGCTATCCACCCGGGCGACTACCTTGCCGTCGTCACGCTTGATTTCACACAGATAGTGAGACACGGTTCGCCCTTGGTGTGTCGCCCATGCGTGAGCCGTCAGCCGCGACACCCAGACCGGGCGTAGAAACGTCGCCTTCAGGTCGATGCTCGTGAACGTTTCTCCATCTGCCATCAGCGTCGAATGCGCTGTTCCGATGGCCGCGTCGGCCAGTTCGCACAGCAAGCCGCCGTGCACCGTGCCTTGTTGATTGCCGTGAATTTCTGCATTGGCCTCCAGTTCGATGACCGCCTTTGCCGCATCGATCTCGACAATGCGAAATCCAAGCAGATTGGAAATCGCGGTCGGATAGCGCATGTGCGTCTGATCTTCGGCACGAAGCGTGCCTGCCAATTGGCGACGCAGATAATTCAGCACTGGCAGGTGTTTCGCTTCCCCGGCCCCGTCGAACACATCGGACATGACAGCTCCCATTGAAAGATTGCTCTCGGGAGTCTGTCTGCCTAGAATCGGACAATCAAGAAATTGTCCTACGTACAATCATGTCCGAATCCCCTGTGACAGCAGCGGTCGAGCATCTGTCCGGCGAAATCCGGCGCGGCGCGCTGCCGCCCGGCACTGCCTTGCCGACGCACCGCAAGCTGGCAGCGCAGTACGGCATCGCAATTGCGTCCGCGAGCAAGGTCTACGGCCGATTGCAGGCCATGGGTCTGGTCGTTGGGGAAGTCGGACGCGGCACGTTCGTGCGAGACCGCCCGGCACAGCGGGAGTGGGATATCGATGACGAGGCCCGGCTGAATTCGCAATCGGTCGATCTGTCGTTCAACCACCCAACATGGCCCGGGCAAAGCGACCTGTTACGCACCACGCTCAGAGAGTTGGCGTCGTCAGGCGATTTGAGCGCGCTGATGCACCAGCAGCCGCCGGGGGGACGGCTTCACGAGCGGCAAATCGTCGCGGACCATCTGACGCAAGCACGAAACATTCGCGCTACCGCCGAACAGGTGTTTCTCGTAGGCGGTGCGCAGCAGGGTCTCGATGTGGCCATTCGGGCGTTCCTTCGCCCGAATGATGAAGTCGCTGTCGACGCCCTGACCTACCCCGGCTTCAAGATGGCAGCCGCGCTGAGCGAGCTTGCCCTGAGACCTGTACCGTCTGCCAACCATGGCCCTGACCTTAATGCCCTGGAAGACCTTTGCCGTCGTGGTGCCATTCGCGCGATCTACGTCATGCCGACACTGCACAACCCGCTCGGCTGGGTACTGAGCGCGGCCCAGCGCAAACAACTGGTCGACATCGCCCGCCGCCACGACTGTCTGATTATCGAAGACGCCACTTACGCGTATCTCGTGGATAACGCCTCACGGCCCATTGTCACGCTCGCGCCTGAGCGCACGATCTACGTGTCGAGCCTTTCCAAGAGTGTGGCAACGGGATTGCGATTCGGCTATGTGGTGGTGCCGCAAGAGCACGCGACCCGGATGAAGCGCGTGGTGCGCGCCAGTTTCTGGAGCTTGTCCAGCATGGTGAGCGCGATCGCAACGCGTTGGCTTGCAAGTGGCACCGTAACGCAGCAGGAGCAGTTTCAGCGTGAAGACGCCCGACGCCGCCAGACGATCGTCCGCGAGGTACTTCACGGCATGGGCGTGGTGGCGCATCCGTCGTCGCAATTCCTCTGGCTGCCGCTGCCGGAGGGCTTGCGCATGGATCAGGTGGTTGCCGCGCTGGCAGCCCGTGGCATCGCCGCGTCGAAGGCGGAAGCGTATGCAACGACACAGCACGCGCCCCACGCGTTGCGGCTGGGCTTGAGTTCGATGCCTTTGGAGCAGGTCCATCCGGTGTTGGCGCAAGTTCGCCACATCATCGAGCATCTGCCGATCTGAGCGAGATCCGGAGGATATCCCCCCCTCCGGTCAACAGCCCCGATGCCGCCTCGATAATCAATCGTAAGCGCGCGCGTCTTCCACCAGTTTGCCGTCGTCCGGCAGCGTGCCTGCGGTGACGAAGTCGATCTCGGCGCGCAACCGCGTCACATCGCGCAGCGTTTCCTGCAAGCGCGCGGCCAGCCCTTCGGGCGGTGTCTCGGCGGTCTCGCAAACGAGGGTCATGCGGTCATCGCCGACGCGCCCTTCGACTCGCAGACGCATGCGTCCCAGTTCCGGATATCGTTTGCCAATCTCGCCGATCTGGCCCGGGTGCACGAACATGCCGCGCACCTTCACGGTCTGATCGGCGCGGCCCAGCCAGCCCTTCAAGCGCATGTTGGTGCGCCCGCACGGACTGATGCCCTCCGCCACGGCCGACAGATCCCCGGTGGCGAATCGAATCAGCGGATAGTCGGCGTTGAAGTTCGTGACGACCACCTCGCCCGTCTCGCCCTCCGGCACCGGTTTGGTACCACCGGGCTCCACGATTTCCACCAGCACGTTCTCGTCGACGATCAACCCCGCCTGCGCGTCGCTCTCGAACGCAATCAGCCCAAGATCGGCCGTTCCATACAACTGGCGCGCAACGATGCCCCGTGAGTTGAACCACTGCCGCAACGACGGTGGCAACGCTTCACCCGACAACGTCGCCCGCCGGATGCTGCTGATATCGGTGCCCATCGACTCGGCTTTCTCGATCAGGATCTTCAGGAACGACGGCGTCCCTGCATACGCGCCCGGTTGCAGATGCCGGATCGCCTCGATCTGGAGCGCGGTCTGTCCGACGCCCGCCGGGAACACACAGCACCCCAGCCGTGCCGCGCCGGTCTCGATCATCATGCCCGCCGGCGTGAAGTGATACGAGTACGTGTTGTAGACCAGATCGCCCGAGCGCAAGCCTGCGGCGTACAGTGCGCGGGCGAAGCGCCACCAGTCGCTGCCCCGTCCGTCGGGTTCGTAGATCGGCCCGGGAGATTGATAAACGTGAGCCAGACCGCCGATCGGTGTCGCGTTCAATCCGCCCAGGGGCGGCACACGCAACTGGTAGGCGGCCAGATCGGATTTGCGTGTCACGGGCAATTCGGCCAGCGCGGTGCGTGAGTCAACGCCTCGTACGTCGAAGGCGCCGAGCGTCTCGGTGAAATACGAGGCGTTCGTGCGGGCGTGCGATACATGCGCCGGCAACGCCGCCAGGAGTGCCTTCTCGCGAGCTTCCGGGGCACGGGTTTCAAGCGCGTCGAAGTAGTCGTTCATAGAGACGAAAGGACGTTGATGTTTGACAGTCGGCTAAACGCGCATGCGGCTAATGCAGCCCATGCAGCTCACGCAATCCACCGTTTGCGCCGCCGGTAGCTCTTGACGTTACGAAAGCTCCCCTCGCTGTTCGCGCCATCCTTGGCGATGCCGAGGTAAAACTCCTTGACGTCCTCGTTATCGCGCAACGACGCCGCGTCGCCGTCCATCACTACACGCCCGTTTTCGAGAATGTAGCCATAGTCCGCGTAGCGCAGGGCCACCATGGTGTTCTGTTCCGCCAGCAGAAAGCTGACGTTTTCCCGCTCGTTCAGATCTCGCACGATCGCGAAAATCTCGTCCACGATCTGTGGCGCGAGCCCCATCGACGGCTCATCGAGCAGCACCATCGACGGCTGCGCCATCATGGCCCGCCCGATCGCACACATCTGCTGCTCGCCGCCCGACGTATAACCGGCTTGCGATTTGCGGCGCGTCTTCAGCCGGGGGAAGTACGCGTAGATACGCTCCAGCGCATGTTGCTGAGCACTGCGCGATGCATGCCGGACATAGGCGCCGGTCAGCAAATTCTCTTCAATGGTCAAGTGCCCGAAGCAGTGGCGGCCTTCCATCACCTGAATGACGCCACGCTTGACCAGCCCGTTCGGCGTGAGCTTCTCAACCCGCTCGCCGCGATAGTCGATGGTGCCCTTGGTCACCTCACCCCGCTCTGCCTGAAGCAGATTCGAGATAGCCTTGAGCGTCGTGCTCTTGCCCGCGCCGTTCGCGCCGAGCAACGCCACGATCTTGCCGTCGGGCACGACCAGCGACACGCCCTTCAACACAAGAATGACGTGGTCGTAAATGACTTCGATATTGTTGACGCGCAAACTCGCTTCCATGCCGCGTGACTCCGGAGTCTGTGGTGCTGCGGTACTAATTCAAAGTGATATCGCCTGCCGGGCCGTCGAAGGCCCGGCGCTCGCCCACATCGCCAATCGCGTTGCGGGCGAGCGTGCCAGTCGTGCCAATTACATCTGCTGATAGCAGGCCGGCGTCATGCCCTTTTCCTTGGCGTACTGCTTGGCCGAGGCTTCGAACAACGGGTGAATCAGGCGGCGGTTGCCTTCGATCCAGTCGGACACCATCACCCACTTCGTGCCGTCCCATTGCTGAATGCGCACCTTGCCCGAGCCCTCGTGATCCTGGCAGCTCGTCTTGATGTCGGGCAGCAGGCCGGTCGCGCCCAGTGCCTTGAGGCGCGCCCCGTCGATGTTCAGGTTCTCGAACGCCCAGCGCACTTGCACCGGCGTCATGACCTTGCCCTTGCCGAACTTGTTCTGCGCGGTGTTGAGCGCCTCGACCGTCGCCACAGCCGCCGACACGCCGCGGTTATAGAGCACGGAACCCACCTTCGACGGGTCTTGCATATTGCCCTTGCCCGCGCCGTACACGACCTTGTCGATATCGGCGATCAACGGCACTTGCTTGCCCGCCACGTTCCACGTCGCGCTCATGTAGCCCTTGGCCGCCGGGCCCGCCGGAATGGTGTCTTCTTCTGAGCCGGCCCACCAGCTGCCGACGATCTTCTCGCGCGGATAGCCGACCTTCTGCGCAGCCTTGAGGGCGGTCTGGTTCATGACGCCCCAACCCCAGAACACCACGTAGTCGGGGTTCTCCTGACGAATGCGCAGCCATTGCGCCCCTTGCTCATTGCCGGGGTGCGCCACCGGAATCTCGATCAGATTGAACTTGTTGATCTTCGACTCCGCCTGCATGGCGACAATCGGCTCCTTGCCGTAAGCCGAGTCGTGATACAGGAACACGATCTTCTTGCCGTTGAGCGACCCGCCGTTCTTGTCGGCGAGGAACTTGATGATGGCCGACGCCTGCATCTGATACGTGGTGACGAGCGGGAACGCCCACGGGAACACGGTGCCGTCCACGGCATCGGTACGGCCATAACCCATCATCACGAGCGGCACCTGATCGGTGGCGGTCTTGTCGATCAGCGCATACGAAATGCCCGTGGCCATGGTGTGGTACGCCGTGCCCTTGGTGACCGGGTTACGGCCCTTCAGGCGCTCATAGCACTCCACGCCCTTGGAGGTGTTGTATTCGGTCTCGCACTCTTCCCATGTCAGCTTGACGCCGTTCACGCCGCCGTTTTTCATGTTCACGTATTGCAGGTAGTCGATGAAGCCGCCGTAGAACGACTGCCCGTTGGCCCCGTACGGCCCCACGCGGTAGTCGGCCAGCGCAATGAACTGATCGTTGGTCTGTGCGAGCGCCGTGCCCGCCGAGCCCATGCCGAGCACCAGACTCATGCCTAGCGATACCGCCAGTTGTTTCGTGTTCATGCTGTGTCTCCTTGTGGTCTTGTCGATAGCGATACGTGGTCAGCCGACGCCCGTGTACCGGTGCGTCAATACATCGAACTCAAGTCGAATCTCAGTGCGGGAACGGCCAGATGCGCAGCTTCTCCTTGGTGATCTGCCAAAGTCGCGCCAGACCGTGCGGCTCGACAATCAGGAAAAAGATGATGAGACCGCCGAACAGCATCAACTGGATATGCGAGACAGTCGCGTTAGTGAACGGCAGGTGGAGGAACGTGGCGATCGGCGGCAACGTGAGGTCGAGCAGAATCGGCAGCAGCAAGATGAATGCCGCCCCCAAGAAACTGCCCAGAATGCTGCCCACGCCGCCGATGATGATCATGAACAGAATGCGGAACGACAGATCGAGCGAGAAGCCGTCCGGCTCCACCGAGCCGAGATAGCAGAAGGCATAAAGCGCCCCGGCCACGCCGCAGTAAAAAGAACTCACCGCGAAGGCCAGCAGCTTTACACGCATGAGCGGGATGCCGATCACTTCGGCCGCCACGTCCATGTCGCGCACGGCCATCCACGCGCGGCCGATGTGCGAGCGCACGAGGTTTTTTGCCACCAACGCCATCACGCACACGACACCGAGCACGAACAGGTACTTGCGCACGGGCGTGTTGATGTCGAGCCCGAGAATCGTGATCTTCTGTGCGGTGATGACGCCCGAAGAACTGTTGTTCGAGAGCCAAGGGAATTTGGTCAGCACCCACAGCACGAAGAACTGCGCCGCCAACGTCGCCACCGCGAGATAGAAGCCCTTGATGCGCAGCGACGGCAAGCCGAAGGCAATCCCCACGAGCGCCGCGCAAACGCCGCCCATCGCGAACGATGCCAGGATCGGCATGCCTTCAATGCGCAACTGGAAGTTGTACGACGCGTAGGCCCCGACCGCCATGAAAGCCGCCGTCCCCAGTGAGAGTTGCCCGGCGTAGCCCGTCAGAATGTTCAGGCCGAGCGCAGCCAGCGAGAACACGAGGAACGGCACCAGAATGGCCGAAAACCAGTACTCGGAGGCGATCCACGGCAACACGCCGAAGGCGATCACCAGTACGGCACTGACCGCGACACGATCCTGACGAATCGGGAATATCTGGCTGTCGGCTACGTACGATGTCTTGAACTGACCCGCTTCGCGATAGAACATGTTGGCCTCTGCGTTAAGTGCTTGTGCGTGCTTGCTGGTTCATCGATCGCCGGTTCAGACCCGGTCGATATGGCGCTCGCCGAACAACCCCTCGGGGCGAACGAGCAGGAACAGCAACGCAAAGACATAGGGGAACCAGCCCTCGATACCCCCGAAGTTGCCGCCAAACTGGCTTTGCAGCAGTTGGGGCAGGTAGATCTCGGCGAGCTTTTCTGCCGCGCCGATGATCAGGCCGCCGACAATGGCGCCCGGAATGGACGTGAAGCCACCGAGAATCAGCACGGGCAATGCCTTGAGTGCCGTCATGGTCAACGCGAACTGCACGCCGTTGCGTGAGCCCCAGAGCATGCCCGCCACCAGCGCGACGAACCCCGACACACTCCACACCACCACCCAAATGCGCTGCAACGGAATGCCCAGCGACAGCGCCGCCTGATGATCGTCGGCCACCGCGCGCAGAGCCCGGCCGATGCTCGTGGCCTTGAAGAACAACGCGAGCAGCGCGACGAGCACCGCCGCAATGCCGGCCGCGGCCAGATCGAAGCTGCTCACCAGCAGCCCGGTCGAGTCCATGATCGAGGCAATGGGCTCGTCGACGATGCCCAGCGACAGCGGACGAACCTCATTGCCCCACAGCAACGGCGCCAAGCCTTCAAGAAAGAACGACAGACCGATGGTCGCCATGAAGAGCGTGATGGGCGACTGGTTCACCAGCTTGCGCAATACGAACCGCTCAGTCGCGGCGCCGACCAGCACCATGACGCCGAATGCGCCGATGGCAGCCGCCCACAACGGCAGGCCCCGCTCCATGAGTCCGACGACCGACAGCGCCGCGAAGTACACCATGGCACCCTGAGCGAAGTTGAATACGCCGGACGCTTTGAAGATCAGCACGAAGCCCAGCGCCACGAGCGAATACATCACGCCCGAGAGCAGCCCGCCGATCAGAATTTCCAGAAAGAACTGCATCGATGTCTCCAATTCGACAATTCGCAATCCGCAGAGGCGTCGCCGCGTGCCGCTCAGGCTGCGACGGGCTCGCCGTGCGCCGATCCGAGATAGGCGCGGATGACTTCCGGGTCTTGCTTGACTTCGGCCGGCGGTCCGTCGCCGATCTTCTTGCCGTAGTCGAGCACGACGACGCGATCCGAGATGTCCATCACCACCCCCATGTCGTGTTCGATGAGCACGATGGTCGTACCGAACTCCTCGTTCACTTCGAGGATGAAGCGGCACATGTCGCGCTTTTCTTCGAGATTCATGCCGGCCATCGGCTCGTCGAGCAACAGCAACTCAGGCTCGGCCGCCAGTGCGCGCGCCAGCTCGACACGCTTTTGCAAGCCATACGGCAACCGGCCGACGGGTGTCTTGCGGATGTGTTGAATTTCGAGGAAGTCGATAATCTCTTCGACCTTCTCGCGATGGATCGTCTCTTCGCGGCGCGCCGGTCCCCACCACAGCGCGTTGGCCAACAGGCCGGAGCGCATGCGGGTGTTGCGGCCCGTCATGATGTTGTCGAGCACCGTCATGCCCTTGAACAACGCAATGTTCTGGAACGTGCGTGCCACGCCTTGCCTGGCGGCCGATGTCGGGTGCATGCGTTGGCGCACTTGGCCGCGAAAAACGATCTTGCCCTGTTGCGGGTGATAGACGCCATTGATGACGTTGAGCATCGAACTCTTGCCCGCGCCGTTCGGGCCGATGATGGCCCGTATCTCGTGTTCTCGGACGTCGAACGAAATATCGGTCAGCGCCTTGACGCCTCCGAACGACAGGCTGATGTGCTGCAAATCGATCAACACATCGCCGGCCTTGCGTTTGTCGTTCATGCCTGCTCCTGAGGAATGTCCGGTGAAATCTGGCGGATGTCGGATGACACTGCGACGGGCAGCGTGGCGGCGCACACCACGTTCATTGGTTCATGCGCTGACTAAGCGGCGCAGCGCAACCCGACGGGCGCAGGGTCGTCGACGGGGGCGCGGGTGCCAAGCACGCGCGCAGGGTGAATAGTCAACGTGGCACTCACGCTGCCCTCCCGCCCGTCTTCGAACTTCACCCGGGTTTCGATGAACTGCGCCGTCTTGCCCGAATAGAAGGCGTCGATCAGCACGTCGTACTTCTGCGCGATGAACGTGCGGCGCACCTTGCGCGTGCGGGTCAGCTCGTCGTCATCGGGGTCCAGTTCCTTGTGCAGGATCATGAAGCGATGAATCTGCGCGGCGGCAAAGGCCGATTCCTTGGCGAGATCTGCGTTCACTTGCTCGATGCAGCCCAGAATCAACTCGGCAACCTGTTCGTTGCCCGCGAGATCGACGTAGCCCGCATAGGCCAAGTTGTGGCGCTCCGCCCAATTGCCGACGGCATCCATATCGATGTTGATGAACGCGCACACGTTATCGCGGCCATCGCCGAATGCCACCGCTTCCTTGATGTACGAGAAGAACTTCAGCTTGTTCTCGATGAACTTGGGCGCGAACAGTGAGCCGCAGGACAGCTTGCCGACGTCTTTGGCGCGATCGACGATGCGCAGGTGCCCGTCGGCATCGATGATGCCCGCGTCGCCCGTGCGGAAATAGCCGTTCTCGTCGAAAGCTTCACGCGTGGCGTCAGGGCGCTTGTAGTACTCCTTGAGCAACCCGACACCGCGCACCAGCACCTCGCCGCTTTCGGCGATCTTGATTTCCATGCCCGGCGCGACGGGACCGACGCTGTCGAAACGCACCTGACGGTCCGGTTGCAGGCAGACGTAAGCACACGTCTCGGTCTGCCCGTAGAACTGCTTCAGATTGATGCCGATAGCGCGATAGAACCGGAACAGATCCGGCCCGATGGCTTCCCCAGCGGTGTACGCCGTGCGGATGCGACTCATGCCGAGCGTGTTGCGCAGCGGGCCATAGATGCAAAGATTGCCCAGCGCGTATTGCAGCCGGTCGAGCAGCGCCACCGGTTGACCGTCGAGTACGGCCGCACCGCAACGCTGCGCGACATTCATGAAATGCGCGAACATCTTTCGCTTGATCGCGCTCGCGTCTTCCATGCGAATCATCACCTGCGTCAGCACGTTCTCATACACGCGCGGTGGCGCGAAGTAATACGTCGGGCCGATCTCCCGCATGTCGGTCGCGACGGTTTCCGGCGACTCCGGGCAGTTCACCGTGAAGCCCGTCACCAACGCTTGCGCATAGGAAAACAGATGGTCGCCCACCCAAGCCATCGGCAAGTACGACAGCACTTCGTCGTCGGCCGAGAGCTTGTCGAACTGGCTGCCGTGATGCGCGGCACCGATCAAACCTGCGTGCGAATGGCAAACCCCTTTCGGCTTACCGGTCGTGCCGGAGGTGTAGAGAATCGTGGCCGTATCGTCGGCAGCTACTGCCGCAACGGCATCGTCGAAATAGCGTGGATGTTTTGCGTCGAACTCTCGCCCCTGCGCCACCATCGACGCATACGATTGCAGGCCGGGTGCATCGTAGTTGCGCAAACCGCGCGGGTCTTCGTAAATGATGTGTGCCAGATGCGGCACGCTCTCACGCAGTTCCAGCAGCTTGTCGACCTGTTCCTGATCTTCAACGATGGCGAAATTGATTTCGGCGTCTTCGAGCACGTGAATCATCTCTGCCGCGACCGCGTCCTGATACAACGGCACCGCGACACCGCCCAGTGCCTGCGCGGCCGTCATGGCCCAGTACAGGCGCACGCGGTTATTACCGATGATGGCGAGATTGTCGCCGCGTGAGAATCCGGCGGCGGCCAGTGCACAGGCGAGCATGCGCACTTCATGCGCGGCGTCCTGCCAGCTCCAGCTTTGCCAGATACCCAGATCTTTTTCCCGGTACGCCGTGCTGGCGCCACGTGTGGCGGCGTGTGCCAACAATAAACGCGGGAAAGTGGTCCGCTCCTGCATGCCTGTCTCCTGTGTCTCACCACGCTTCGACATCCGTCGAGGGGGGCGTGGCGTGGCTCGGTCGGCGCGTGCGCGATGGCGCACGCCATCCTGCTCGCGTCATTTTTCACGACGCTTATTCGTTGGCGGGTAGTGCAGTGACGATCGCTTTGCCGCGCGGCAGGCAGCTTCTATACTTGTGCTTCGGCGTCGTGTTGCAACACCGTGGATGCTTGTCTCACCCTGCGCATGGCAAGGCGAAGATACCCCATGACCCACGACGGATTTGTCACCCGGATGACAATCAAGGGAAAGTCCCTATATGTCGTTAGAGACCCTGTTGCAGCGCAGCGTATGGGCACAAGGACTCACGCCGGCACAGCGCGAGCGCGTGACGGCAGAGATTCAGGTACGGCCAGTGGAGAGTGGCGGCTACGTTTGCCGCAAAGGTGACCCGTCGCACGCCTGGTTTGGCGTCATCGACGGGCTCGTCAAGATTGCGACCGCCTCGGCCAGCGGCAAGTCGGTGACCTTTACTGGCGTGCCCTCGGGCGCGTGGTTCGGCGAAGGGTCATTGCTGAAGCGCGAGATCCGCAAATACGACGTGATGGCATTGCGCGACTCGGTGCTCGCGCATATGCCGATCGCCACGTTCGACTGGCTTCTCGACACCAGCATCCCGTTCAATCGCTTTCTGACGCTGCAACTCAACGAACGTCTCGGTCAGTTCATTGCCGCCGTCGAACACGAGCGTCTGCTCGATACCGATGCGCGTGTCGCGCGCTCGTTGTCGTCGATGTTCAATCCCGATCTCTACCCGAGCGACGACACGACCGTGCAGATTTCGCAGGAAGAACTCAGTTACCTCGCGGGCGTGTCGCGCCAGCGCGTCAATCTCGCACTCAAGGTGCTGGAGCAGGCCGGGTTGGTGAAGGTCGATTACGGTGTCCTGACCATTCTCGACCTCGAAGGTTTGCGCGAATTCGGGATGTAGCTTTCGGCCGGAAGGCCTACCGCGCGCCCGGCAGATGGGCGCGGACGAATCGCGCCACCTCCGCGCGCAGTTCCCTGTCTTCCGGCGCCCCCATGAATCCCCCGTGCGGCATGGCTTCGAACACATGAAGCTCACACGGCACGTCGGCGCGGCGCAGTGCGCGATGCATACGCACTGCGTTCGACAGGAACAGATCGCGCGTGCCGCTTTGAATGAACGTCGGCACGAAGCCCTGAGAGAAGTCGCCGAACAGCGGCGACAGATACGGATGAGCGAGATCCGCACCGCCCGCATACAAGACGTTATTCGGCATCAGCGACTTGGGCAGCAGCACGTCCACAAGCTGATTCAGTTCGAAACTGTCGCCCGATTCCGTGAGATCGACTTCCGGCGATAACAACACCAGCGCGGCCGGTAACGGCAGCCCCTCATCGCGTGCGCGCAACACCATCGCCGCCGCCAGATTGGCACCGGCAGATCGTCCGCCAATGACAACGTGATTTGCCGGGTACGTCTCCAGCACTCGCCGGTAGACCGTCAGACAGTCATCTAGCCCAGCAGGATACGGATGCTCGGGCGGCATGCGATAGTCGATGCCCCAGCAACACAGGCCCAACTGGTCGGCCTGCATTTGGGCGCCGATACGGCAGACGGTGCCGCCGCCGAACACCAGTCCTCCACCGTGCAGGTCGATATAGATGACGTCGTCGGCCACGAGATCGACCGGCGTCGCCACGTGAACGGTGGCGTCACCGATTGCGACGGTTTCCACCGCCGCTTTCAACTGCCCTGCTACCTGTGCCATCGCGGCGCCGTATTGGGCGTCGGCATCCGCCTTGAATTGCATCCAGCCTTCAAAGTCGTCGGGCGAGGGGGCGGTGTACATCGCGTTGAATGGCTCGCCATCGGCATTCACCAGACGACGCAATGCGGCCTGCGCCTGCGTGCTAATGCTGTCGGGAAAAGGAATCACACGGGCCGGAACCCGGACCCCGTCGATGGGATGCGTCATGAGGAATAGAACTAATGAGTGGCTGATGTGGACGGCCAGTGCGTGAGCGCCGTATCGAGCGCATCAAGACTGCGTAGCCACGAGATGTCGGCATCGGGCGTGCTGTGCGCAAACGCCGACGCTGATTCCAATGTGATGTAGCCCATGAAGAAGCCACCGAGAAAGCGAATGGCGTGGACCTGCTCTGCCTCGGGCACCGCGTAGCCATGCAGCACCGCCCGGATCAGTTGGGTCAATTGCGGCCCGGCGCTCGCGGCGGCCAACTCGGACGACAACGGATGCCGAGCAGCAACGAAGCGCCCCGGATGGCGACGCGCGTAGTCACGATGGGTATTGGCCAGCGCGTACAACGCCTCTTTGCCCGCGCGACCCGCCATGGCGTGCGATGTGGCGTCTGCCAACTGCCGCAACGCCAACAACGCGATCTGACTCTTGAGATCGTCAAGATTCCTGACGTGGGAATAGAGGCTGGCGAGTCGCACGTCGAACTTGCGTGCCAATGCCGCCCCGGTCAACTGTTCGAAGCCAATTTCGTCGGCTAGCTCGGCACCGCCCTCCACCAACCGCTCGACCGTCAGCCCGGCTCTGACCATAGGATTTCTCGCACTGAAAACTAACCGATTTAGATAATTGCCTAATCATATTAGTTTTCATGTGCCGGATCAAGGCGCCAATCACATCGGCGCCTTGATCCACAACCACGACCGCTTCGGCTCTACTGGCTAACGGCCTCGGGCGCGATGCGCAGGTGCTCGACGGACTTGGTGGTGCGATTCACGTCCGCGTTGTCATGCCACAGCGGCTTGCGCCCGAACGTGGTGTACATCTCGACCTGATCGGCGTAGTGCGGCGATGGCGTGCCGTCAGGTGCGACGAAGCCGCTCTGCCCCGGCGCCACCACGTCGTAAGCTGCGATCTTGCCGCGTGCGCCGTTCGGGCCAAACACGATGAGATCGTTCTCAGTGCCACGGTTCATGTAGACGGGCGTGCGCACCGCTTCTCCGGCGTTCGCTTGCGGCACGCCAAAGAAGTTGTTGGCGCGGAAGGTCAACGGCACCGTCGGCGCGCGCCATGTCGTCATGTCGGGACCCAGCCGGGACTTGAGTGCGGTGACGGTATCGTCCAGCGCGGCGAGAATCACATCGTCCTGCCGCTTGCCACCGAAGATATCGAAGGTCTGCGGCACACCTGCCTTGTCGCCCCGCAGACCTTCGTACAGCACCTTGCTGCCGTTACCGATGTTGGCCGAGCCCGTCGGTCCGTCCTGCGGCGTGGCATAGCCGCTGGCGAGGAACCATTTGTCGTACGGCGCGGGCACCACTTCGCCCAGCGTGCGCTTGAGCATGGCGGTGAGCCACGCGTCCATGATCGCCGGGCCTGCCGTATCGTAATGCCCGGTGTGCTGCGGATCACGATTCAGGCCGTCCCACTTCGCCAATTGCAATGCCAGCTGACGGCGGGCATCAGTGGCGGGCAGGTTGGCCGTCGCGCGCTCAATGAACGGCAGAAAGTGACGACGATTCACGTCGACCGCACTCGTCTCCTTCAGGATCTGCCACATGTCGTCGACGTTCAGCTTGTCGTGCGCCTTGATGCGCTCGTCAATCTCGACCACGCGATCGGCACCACCCCACACGAACGCGAACAGGTCGCTTGCCGGATAGCCCTTCTGCGGCGAATTATTCCAATTGGCGATCCAGCCCTGCTTCGGGTTGTAGACCTTCGGGTTGGTCGAGAACGGCAGCAATCCCTTCCAGTCCCATTCCCCGGTGCCCGGCACCGGCAAACGAGGATCATGGCCCGGGCGGCGATCCGGATACGCGCCCGTATGCACGTAACCGATATTGCCGGCCGTATCGGCGTAGTACCAGTTGATGGTCAGTGCATGACGCGCGGCCTGCGCGGTCCATGACTTCCAGTCTTGCGCCTCGGCCTGATGCGTCCACGCGAGCAACGATTGCACTTCAAGGCCATCCCATGCGCGCGCTTTTGCATAAGCGATGTGTTGCTTGTCGTCACGCTGCATGACAATGCCGTGCACTGTGCGATAGACCTCCTGCACGACTGGTGCACCGCCTTTCACGCGGATGATCTCGACGCGCTTTTCCATGTCGTGCCATTGGCCGTTATGGAAGTAGCGATTCGGATTCGCCGGATCGAGCTTCTCGGCGAACATGTCGATGTCATCGCCGAAACCCGCCGTGGAACCCCAAGAAATCTTGCCGTTGTGGCCGAACAGAATGCAGGGGTAACCGAACGGCGTATTGCCGACCAGATCGAAGCCTGCGCCATGCAAACCGATGCCGTAGGTGTACGCGGGGGCAAACCAGCCGAACTGCGGGCCGTTGAGCATGATGGCGCTGGCATCGCGGGCTTTGTTCTTGCCGACGATCCACATGTTGCTGGTCGTCGGGAACCCGGCAGGCCCCGGCTGGCCGTATTCGGCGAACTGGGCGAGCATCGTTGCCGCGTTGGCCTCGGGCGTCTGATGCAGCAACGCGCCATCGCTGTCGCGTGCGAGACGTGCCAGCATCGGCGCGGGGCCATCGTAGCGCGCGAGCGGCTGCGTTGCGGCGGCCGCTACTTTGGACAGCGGACCGACCTTGACCGGATAAACGCCTTCCGATGCCGGAATGGTCGTCGGCGCATCGGGGTTCACGATCCACTTGAGTTCGTTGAACAGCGCCATGCCCTTGTCAGCGCCGTATTTGTCCTTGAGCGCCGTCACCAGCGCCAAGTTATCAATCTCGCTGGTCGCGTCGGAGAACCGGTTGGCCATCGTTCCGACGAAAACCATCGCCACGTCGAAGGCGTCCCAGTTGGATGGCTGGAAACCGAAGTCGTTGAATTGCTTCGGCATGCGCTTGTCCGGTTGCGCGCGCACTTGGGCAATCCACGCATTCATGCCGGCGGCGTATCCCTCGACGATGTCGCGCTCCCGCTGCGGCAGATCGGCCAACTGGCGCCGGATCGACGCGGGCCAGTAGTTGCCACGGATCGACTTGTCGAAATCCACGAACTTCTCGCCCAGCACTTCCGACACGGTGCCTTGCGTGCTCCGGCGTGCCATCTCCATCTGGAACAGACGGTCTTGTGCCACCGCGTAACCGTAGCCGTAGAACAGCGCGTAAGTCGTCGCCGCATAGATGTGCGGCACACCGAACTCGTCACGCTTGATCGTGACGTCAGCGCGCCCCGGCACAGCCTTGCCGGCTGGCGAGACGCCGCTTGTGCCAACGGCATTGTCGCTGGCGGTCGCGGTCTTGGCGACCACCGGCCCGGCGAACGAAAGACTCAGAAGGGAAACGGCGAGCGCGAGCGACAGACCGCGCGGCGAGCGGGAAGGCAAAGTCATCAATGTCTCCGTAGTTCTTATGGGTAGAGCGCATTGACGTTATCACAACAAAAACCGACCGGTCGGTTAATTAATTCACCGACCGTTGATATGTTAAGTATCTCGGCTTTCACCGCTCTCCGCCGTTGATCGGAAACAACGGCTTGGCATCTTTGATATCCAGCCCCCATTTCTTCATCAGCGCATCGTAGACGCCGTCCTTCTGAAGCTTGATGAGCGCCTGTTGGATAGCGAGCGCCAATTGCTTGCCCTTTTCGTCGACACCGAAGCCGATGCCATAGGGCGCTTCCCGGTTGTAGTGCACGATCTTGTACTTCGCCGGAAATCGGGTGGCGTTGTAATAGCCTACCGGCGAGTCGACCCACGCGACCTGACTGGCGCCCGTCGACAACGACAGCATCGTCATGTTCGAGTCGGGATACGTGGCGATCGTCAACGGCTTCTTGCCATTGCCGACACACTTGTCGCTAAGCGCCCTCGCCTTTTCCATCGACGCCGTGCCGCGTGGCAAAGCCAATTGCAAACCGCATAGATCGTCGGGTGACTTCACGGTGATGGCGCTCGCGGGCGTTGTCACCACCGTCAACCCCATGTCGAGGTAGTCGACGAAGGTCACGACTTTCTGGCGGGCGGAAAAGTCAGCCAACGAGAGCAGCACGTCGAAGCGGCTCGCACTCAGCCCCGGAATCAGCGCGTCGAACGACGATTGCGCGAGCTTGATCTTCAGACCCAGCACCTGCGCCGCCGCCGACAGCAGCTCCGGCGTAAAGCCCACGATCTCGCCGTCGCCGTTGACGAACTTGATCGGTGCGACGTCGGGGTTCACGCCAGCCGTGAGCGTGCCGTGGTCCCGATAGTATTTCGGCACCATCGCTGCGAGCTTGTCGTCGGCCTTGATATTGGCGACAGGAGGCGCCTCGGCTGCGCGCACGTGGCTCACGCCACCGAATAGCGCAAGAAGACATGCCGTGGTGGCAATCGCCGTGGCGGCGGGAATTCGAAGGGTAATGCGCATGGAACCTCGCGAGGAAAGTGAGGACAGGTGCCGCATCACGCCGCCTGCTGCGTGCTGCGCGCAAAGTCGCGGTGATGCCAGAGCAGGCAGTCCGATGCGCCCTCATCGTTGACGCTTGCCTCGGTAATCTCGCCGACGATGATGCTGTGAGTGAACCCGTCGTGCACCTTCGCAAGCCGGCACTCGAACACAACGACAGCATCAACGAGCGTCGGGACATCCAGCTTGCCGCCCTGCCAATGTTCGGCGTCGAAACGCTCGGCACCGCGCAGCGAGGTAAAACGCTTGGCAACGCTCAGGTGTTGCGCGGACAGCAGGTTCACGGCGAACCGTTGCGTGCGCAGAATGACGTCGTGCGCCGACGCCGTCTTGTTGACACACACGAGAATCGTGGCGGGGTCTGCGGACAGGCTGCAAACGGAGGTGGCGATCAGGCCGAACGGCACACCGGCCTCCTGTGTGGTGATGGCGGTGATGCCGCTGGCGAAGCACGTCATCGCGTGGCGAAAGACGTCAGCAGAAACTTGGGCGGTCATGGGCTTACCTCTGGTATCTCTTGCTCGAAATTGGGCGGGGCGGCGAATGCGTGATCCGGCCGTGGGCGCGCAGCCTGCGCGATCACGGCCGTCAGTCCGTTCAGTCACCGAACCGCAAGGGGTTGAGGCCGAGATTGCCGCGCAGCGTGCTTGCCGCATACTCCTCGCGGAACAGGCCGCGCCGGCGCAACTCCGGCAGAATCAGCGCGACGAAGTCGTCCAGTCCACCGGGCAGCGTCGCGGGACAAAGGTTGAAGCCATCGGCGGCCCCCTCCCGGAACCACGCCTCCATGTCGTCAACGATGTCCTCCGCCGTACCGATCAACTGACGCCCGCCAGCGGCGCGCATTTTGTACAGTTGCCGAATCGTGAGGTTCTCGCGATGCGCCAGTTCGATCAGCCCGTTGCCGATGCTGCTGACCGGCCCCGAACTGAGTGCTGGCACCGGCCCGTCGAGATCGTAGGCCGAGAGGTCGCCCAAGGTGCTGTACAGAATCGACAATCCGCTCAGCGGGTCGATCAGCTCCTGCAACTGGTCGAACTTGTCTTGCGCTTCCTGCCGCGTGCGACCGACATAGGGCGTCAGGCCCGGCATGATCAACAACTGATCCGGCGTGCGGCCATACTTTTCAAGGCGTCCTTTCAAATCGGCGTAGTACTTCCGGGCCGACTGAATGTCGAACGATGCGCTGTAGACGACGTCGGCATTCTTCGCCGCAATCTCCCGCCCCGCTTCCGCCGCCCCCGCCTGCACGATCAACGGGCGGCCCTGTGGCGTACGCGCCGAATTCAATGGGCCACGCACGCTGAAATGCTTGCCCTTGTGGTTCGGTACATGCAGCTTCGCTTCGTCGTAGAAGATGCCGGATGCCTTGTCGCGCAGAAACGCGTCGTCTTCCCAGCTATCCCAGAGCTTCTTTACGACATCGACGAATTCGTCGGCCCGCTCGTAGCGCTCTTCATAACCCAGATGCTCATCGCGGCTGAAGTTCCACGCCTCTTGCTGCGACCACGACGTCACGACGTTCCAGCCCGCGCGACCGCCGCTGATATGGTCGATCGACGCGTATTTGCGCGCGATGTGGAAGGGTTCGTTGTATGTGGTCGAAGCAGTGCCGACCAGCCCGATGTTCGACGTGCACGCGCCGAGCGCCGCCAGCAGCGTGAGCGGCTCGAGTTCGGCATTTTTCGCGTCGCGCGACGCCGAGCCCTTGGGGTTGTCGGCCGTACGAACGCCAAGCCCGTCGGCGAAGAAGATCATGTCGAACTTGGCGGCTTCGGCCTTGCGTGCCGTGTCGAGAAAATACTTGAAGTCGATGGCCCCGGCGGCCGGTACTTCGGGGTGCCGCCATGCCGCCATGTGATAGCCCAGATAACGCATTGAGAGACCGAGTCTCATCTTTCCATCGTGTGCCATTGCTTGTCCTGTTGGATAAGAGGATTTAAGTCGGAGGATTTAAGTCGGAGGATTTAAGTCGGAGGATTGAAGTCAGGAGATTGAAATTGGCGCGCCATGCGGTTGGCATTACCCGCGAATGCTCGCCACGAAGCGCTTGCTGCGCTCGGTGCCGGTGCCCTGAAAGATGTGTTCGGGGGAGCCCTGATCGACGATGCGGCCGCCGTCCATGAAGACCACCCGGTTCGAGACCTTGCGGGCGAAGTCCATTTCGTGCGTGACGACCACCATCGTGGTGCCGGACATCGCCAGCTCCTTCATCACGTCGAGCACTTCGTTCACGAGCTCAGGGTCGAGTGCGCTCGTCGGTTCGTCGAAGAGCATGATTTCCGGGTCCATCGCCAATGCGCGCGCAATTGCCACGCGCTGCTTCTGTCCGCCGGAGAGTTGCGACGGGTAGTGATGCAGCTTGTCGGCAAGCCCGACACGGGCGAGCAGATACTTGCCGCGTTCCAGCACGTCCTTTCGCGCCGCGCCACCCACGATGCGCGGGCCGGCCAGCACGTTTTCGAGCGCCGAATAATGGGGAAACAGGTGAAAGCCCTGAAACACCATGCCGAAATAGCGGCGCTGGCGATCCAGCTCCTTGTTCGGTAACCGCACACGCCGCGCGCCGCGCAACTCGCTGCCGAGCACTTCGCGCTTGAACGTCACCTCGCCCGCATCGATGAGATCGAGCATGTTCATGCATCGCAGCAACGTGCTCTTGCCCGAGCCCGATGGCCCGATGATGGCCACCACGTCGCCCTTGTAGAGCGTGAAGTCGATGCTGTGTAGCGCCACGAACTCGCCGAACTGCTTCGTCACCGAGCGCATCTGAAGCAGCGGCTCGTGACTCGCATTGGCATGCAGGGAATGGTTTTCGGGTGTCGCGCTCATCGTTGCACTCCTTTGCCGAAGCGTCGTTCAAGCAGGCTCTGCCCACACATCGCGAGACTGGTCAGCAGCAGGTACCAGAGACAGGCCACGGTCAGCAGCGGGATGGTTTCGAAGGTCGTCGAATAGATCAGTTGCACGGTCGTCAGCAACTCGACGTAGCCGATTACCGACGCGAGCGACGTGTTCTTGAACATCGTGATGAGCTCGTTGGCGAGCGGCGGGATGATGACGCGCACGGCCTGCGGAATGACCACGTGCCACATCATGCGAAGGTCGCTCATGCCCATGGCCTTGCACGCCTCGCGTTGCCCCTTGTCGACGGCCGCCAGCCCGCTGCGGAAGATCTCGGCGCTATGCCCGCCAAGGTAGATCGCGAGCCCGATCATCGCGGCACTGAAGCGCGAGATGACGTTGCTCGTATCGATGTCGAACAGATTCACGTTCAACAGCGGAATCGGCAGATACAGGCGGGGGACCAGCGCGGAGATGAAGAACAGGAACAGCAGCATCGCCAGCGTGGGCGTGGCGCGGATGATCCAGATGTAGGTGAGCGCCGCCCCGCGAAGCACCGGGTTCTCTGCCATCCGGCAAGCCGCAACGATGCCGCCCAGCACCAGCCCCAACACACTGGCAAACGCGGTCAGGATCAACGTATTGGCGAGCCCGGCAAGCACGCGGACGTTGAAGAAGTAATGCGCGACCACGTCCCACTGCCAGCGCGGGTTGTCGATCACACCCTGATAGAACAGCACCAGCGCAACACCGGACAGGCCGTACCAGAGCCAATCGGACTTCTTGGGGCGCGCGTGAATACGCAGCGTTGCGGGCGGTCCGTCGATGCTGTCGTCGCGCCTTGCCGCCGAAAGTGGATAGACGGTTTCGTTATTCATATGGTGAGACACCCTCCAAAGTGTTGGGGTTAACCCCGCTTTCAGCACAATTAGTTATTGCTGGCGATTCCGGCATCCATCCAAATAGAATGGGGAATAGCGAAAGGTTAGAAATTCAAAAAGCCCTTGTGAAATGCTTTCTTTTCGGCAATCGATAATGTTTTGTTATTGGGTGAATGGATGAAGATTCGTCAGTTGGAAGCGTTCCGGGCGGTGATGCTTCACCAGACGGTGACGCAGGCAAGCGAGATGCTCCACATCTCGCAGCCCGCGACTACGCGGTTGCTCGCCGATCTGGAGCGCTCGCTGAAGTTCAGGCTGTTCGATCGCGTGAAGGGGCGGCTCTACCCGACGGTCGAGGCGCAGGCGTTGTTCGAGGAAGTACAGCGATCACTGGCCGGTGTGGACCGGATTGCCCGGGCGGCGGACGAGATCAGAAACTTGCAGCGCGGCACGCTGCATATCGCGGCGGCGCCCGCGCTGGCGCTGTCGTTTCTGCCGCATGCCATTGCGGACTACCTGAAGACACGCCCCGAGGCGCACGTCTCCATGGCCATGCACTCGACGCGCTCGATCGTGGATATGGTGATGGGACAGCGGTGCGACGTGGGTTTTGCCAGACTGTCGCTCAACCGGACGACGTCGCACGGCGAGCGGCTGGTGGCCGCGAAGATGGTGTGTGCGTTACCGGCGGGCCACCGGCTGTGTTCGCATGACGTCATCGGACCGGCGGATCTGGCAGGCGAGCGCTTTGTGGCGCACCCGAGAAGCGTGGAAGCCCGCTTGCAGATCGATGCGTTGCTCGCCGCCCATGGCGTCGAAGTGAAGATGCAGATGGAAAGCCAGATCTCGTATGCGATCTGTTCGTTCGTGGAAGCAGGGGCTGGCGTGGCCGTGATCGACGCGTTCAGTGCGTGGAGCTATCGCGGCACCGGCGTCGTGTTCAAGCCGTTTGAGCCCGCTATCCTGACCGACACGGCGGTGCTCACGCCGTCACAGCGGCCGACGCCTCTCTTGCTTAAGTCGTTCGTCGCCCATGTCAGGCGGTATGCGCTCGATACGCTGGGCGACGGCGTGGTGGCCAATTGAAGGCGGCCCGGGCAAGCGTCAGGCGGGTGGCGTACCGCCCGCCAGTTTCCGGGCCAGCATGGCCTTCACCTCAGGCCATTCGGTATCGATGATGCTGAATCGCACCGAGTTGCGCTTGCGGCCGTCGGGCATGATGCGTTCGTGCCGGACAATGCCTTCCTGCGTCGCGCCAATGCGAAGGATGGCGGCGCGGGATTTCTCGTTGGTTTCGTCGGTGGTGAATTGCACGCGCACGCACTGCATCACGTCGAACGCGTGCGTCAGCAGCAAGTACTTGGCTTCGGTGTTGATGGGAGAGCGCTGGACGGACTGACTGAGCCACGTATGGCCGATTTCCAGCTTCCGGTTGGCGCGATCGATCTTCCAGAACCGCGTGCTGCCAACCACCCGGCCGGTATCGCGTGCCACCACCACGAACGGCATGACGGTGCCGTCCTCTCTTCCCTTGAGTGCCTTGTCGAGATAGGCGTCGATGGTTTCGAGCCCGGGCACGACTGTGAACTTCAGGTTCCATAGCTCGCCGTCGGCGGCTGCATCGATCAATGCCGACCGGTGGCCGGCTTCAAGGGGGTGCAGTTCAACGCTGTTACCCACCAGCGTGGTGCGCAAATCGTCAACTTCAAAGCCGGTCGTTGCCATTACAGATTCCGATCCTTCAAAACGCTCACAAGACTGATTTTCGATGCACAACCCGCGTTGCGACGGGCGGTGTTAATGATCATCGAAACTGTTCTGGGAGCGCAAGACTTCCTCGATGTGGTTTTCCGCCCACGCGACCAATGGCTCGACCAGCTCCGAGAGCGTGTGTCCGAGTTCGGTCAGCGAGTATTCGACGGTCACCGGCACCGTGGCGAACGCCTCGCGATGCACCAGCCCGTCGCGCTCCAGCTTCTGTAGCGTCTGGCTTAGCGCCTTGGGTGAGATGCCGCCAATTTCACGACGCAGTTGGTTGAACCGCTGAACGTCGTCCCGAAGAATCTTGACGATCAGCAGCGACCATTTGTCCGCCAGCCGGCTGAACACCAGCCGGGCCGGACAGCCTTCCATATAAACGTTGTAACGACTCTCGATCTCGCTCGGCGTCGCAAGCGCGGCAGTGCGCGGCATGATATCCCTCCGGTAACCAGTTACCACCAGGTAACTTCTTGTTTGGCTGCTATACAAAATATACTATCGACGCTCCAGTGCCAATCCGGCATTTTCTCGATGTGTAAGGAGTTGTCATGGCAAAAACGGCCATCGTTTATTTTTCGGGCTACGGACATACGAAGCGTGCCGCCGAAGCGGCCGCACAGGGCAGCGGCGCCGATCTCATCGAGATCAGCGAAGACGGCATCGTGACCGAAGCGGGTTGGGACACGCTGGCGCAAGCGCAGGCCATCATTTTCGGCACGCCGACCTACATGGGCTCGGTGCCTTGGCAGTTCAAGAAGTTTGCCGATGCGTCGTCCAAGCAATGGTTCGGACGCGGCTGGCAGGACAAGGTGTTCGGCGGCTTCACGAACAGCGCGAGCCTGAACGGCGACAAGCAGGTCACGCTGATCTATTTGCAGACGCTCGCCTCGCAGCACGGCGGCATCTGGGTCAGCCTCGGCTTGCTGCCTGCGAACACCAAGGCCGCCACGCGTGAAGACATCAACAATCTGGGCGGTTCGGTCGGCGCACTGGTGCAGTCACCGTCCGACGCCTCGACCGACGAGATCTCCACCGGCGATCTCGAAACGGTCAAGCGCTATGCGGCACGCGTCGCGCAAGTCGCGTCCCGCCTGCACGCCGCCGCCCAGTAAGACGTAGCGCCCTCGCCTTCCGGCGGTCTATCTGGCTTCACGGCTGTTCATCTCGCGCCTTCAACTGGTACTGGTACCAGGCGATCAGCGCGATGATGAACAGCACCAGAAAGATCGGGATCATGTAGCCGCGCGCCAGCCATCGCAGGAACGGGTCGCAGAAGAGCAGCGCCAGCGCGAGCAGAATCCACACTGCCGCGATCACCACTGCCGGGGCATGACGATAGCGCGCCATGAGCTCACGCCAGCGGCACGATACGTAGTACGCCACAGCACAGCCGAGCAGAAGCAGCAACACAATCTTCGTCGCCAGCCGGAACGCATACAGGTTCTCGCATACGGTCTTGCAGACGGCGGAGGCCTGCGCTCCCGCAGGCTTTTGATAGTAGTCGGCAAGACATTCGCTGATACTGCGTGTCATCGTGCAAGCCTGCACGCCCGGCGTCGGGTCAAGTTCTGCCACGGTCGCAGCAGTGGCGTCGGCGGCCCCTGCACCACTCGCCCCACCAGACTTATCGCCCGCG
Source organism: Pandoraea sp. PE-S2T-3 (assembly GCF_002179965.1). Lineage (GTDB taxonomy): Bacteria > Pseudomonadota > Gammaproteobacteria > Burkholderiales > Burkholderiaceae > Pandoraea. Next base: position 607,059 of record NZ_NGUQ01000037.1, on the reverse strand, counting down.
GCGTCTCCCGCCTTCGCGTCGGTACGCATCGGCATCGGCCAGAAACCGATGCCGCCGAAGTTGTCCTGCGCGTAGATGATGTCGTCCTGAAGCTGCTGCCAGTTGTCGTTGTCGAACGTAATGACCGGCACGATCTGGCGCAACACCATCTGACGCTCTTCGCCGTGCAGGCCGCCTTCCACCGACAGTCGAAGCGCCTTCTTGGAATCGGTGGTCGGCTCGTCGAGCAGCACCAGAAAGTGAGGCCTGCGATTGCGCTCACGTTCGACGCGCGCCAGCATATCGGTCGACGGATTGCGATCGTTCTCCATGACGAGCTTGAGCAGGTTTTCGTAGTCATAGGCACCGTGGCCCACCCGATCGTGCCGCATCATGATGTCGATGCGATCGCCCGCACCCGCTTTGCGCAGCTTGGTGCGCAGTTGGTCGATGAACTGATTGAACGCCTGCACCGACACCGGGTCCTCCGGATACCCATCGAAGAAAATCACCACACCGCCGCCATTGGTCGGCGCGAAGCGCGCGCCGAACGGCAGGTGATTCGATACCGTTGCAGTCCAGTTACGAAGCCGCGTGGAGAGCAAGCGCACGATGTCTTCGCCCACTCGCTCCAGCACCTGTTCCTTGCGGTTCTTGTCGAGTCGCGCCCACGTGCGCCAGTCGTTGCGCTGAATCACCCATTGCACGTTGCTCTGATGCCGCTGGGCAACGCTGACGAAATCGCCGGGCAACGACGCCCCGGCCTGCGCCAGTTCGACAAAGTCCCGGCCGTCGTTGGCTTGTTGCAGCTTGCCCGTATCGTCAAATGTCGCGCCGTAGTAGCCGATGCTCGTGAGCGTGCTGAAATTGACGACTTGCGAGGGACCGGCCATCCAGAACGGAAAGAAGCCGTAGATCTCGCCTTGCAGTTGGTCGAGCACACAGCCGCAACCGTTGCCGTCCCAATGCACCTGACGCGTCGGATCGAATGCCGGACGCTTGCGTGCCGTGGCGACGAGCGACGGCCTGAACCGGTCGTACAGCGTCTGCAACAGTTGCGGCAGCGACAGCACGTCGACGTTGCTGCATTGGCCCTTCTTCCAGAGGGCATCGAGTTGTGCGAACAGCGCCGGGTCCTTGAGCACCGCCGCCAGTTGCTGCATCTGCTCGGCAGAAATCTTGCGCGCGTCGGCCACGCTGCCCGGGATACCCGTCGGGCAAGCGCCGACACCCTGACGCAGACGCGCCATCACTGCCCGGTCGAACAGCCATAACTGCGGGTATTGCAGACCTTGCAGCCCCTTGAGCATGTCAAGCACTACCGGCGGCACGGCCTCGTTGCGGCGGCTCGTGGCCAGTTCGGCGAGCGCCTGCTGCGTCAGTACGTAGGTGGTTTGCGTCTGCGCCGCGCGCATGATGTCGGCGACGTAAGGGTCGACGGGCGTCTTGATGTCCGCAGTGGCATCGAGAATGGCTTCGTTGAAATCCGCCTGACTGGCATATTCCTCAGTCAAACCTGAGACGGCATCAATGATCGGCGCAGGTACACGGCCGGCTTGCCGGAGTTGCTGCACCGAGATGTCGGCCAGTTGATAGGTGGTAGTGACGGCGGCGGCGCGGGCTTCGGGCAGATACGCGTCAGCTTGCGTGCCCAGATCCTTGAGCGCGTCGAGTACGGCCGCGTCGAACAGCGGCTGGTTCAGATAGACCTTGTCCTGAAGCGCGGAGAGCTTGTCGATCACCTTCGACTTGGACGCCAGCAGGCGGAAGTCATTCGCGTCGAGCGTGTAGTTGTAGATCGTCAGCAGCGCACGGTCGGGGTCGGGCCCGGCATTGCGCTTGCCATCCGTATCCAGATGGTAGAGCCACAGCATCGCCGCGATCTCGTCGTCGGTACCGGCGAGCCGGATCTGGTAATAGCGCGCTTGCTCACGGGGATCGAAACCGTCGATCCAGCGCCCGAGGTCTGCGCCGACGAGGTCGGTCTTCCACTGCGGATGTGCCCGCACGATGGTGGCGAACTTCAGTAACGCCTGCACTGAAGCGTTGGTCAGATTGCCCACGGGCTGCATCTTGAAGTCGAGCCAGAACCGGTTGAGCCACGACAGCGTGATCGGGCCGACCAGATTGTCTGACAGCGGACGTGTGCTCTCTCGATAGGCTTGCAGGTACGCCGGGTCGTCCGAATAGATGGTCAGCAGCGCCTGTTGAATCGCGCGGCGGGTGGCAGGCGCAAGATGGCGGACGACGTCGGCCGAGATCAGGACGGCGGCGGCACCACTCGTCGGCTCCGGCGCGACCTGCACGGTGTTGACGATGCGCCATGCGTCTTGTGGTGTCATCGGCTTGCCGTCGCTGCCCACGGGCGGTGCCATGTTCGCCGAGCGCGCCACCGGGGACATAGCGGCCGGGGCTGCCACGGGCTCGACAGGCGCTGCTGGCGCCGTCGGTGTCACCGGCGCCGCAGGCTTCGGCGCAACGACGGGGGCAACGGCCGGCGCGACCGCTGCGGCAGATGCTGCCGATGAGGTCGATGCGGACGATGGCGTCGTGACGGTCGCGGGTGCAGATGAGGCCGCTGGTGCGGAGGCCGGCGAGGCTGAAGATGATGCGGCAACCGAAGCGGCCTGCGGCGCTGATGCCGCGATCGCGCCCGACGCAGTTGCGTGCCCCTGCACAGGCAGCATCGCCCCGGCGAGTGCGGTACACAGTGCGGCGATACTGGCCCGCCCGGAGAGTCGATGCAGGCGAAACGCGCGGGCGAACCCGTGGGTGGAGAACAGGATGCTCATATCAGATCGTCCGCCCTTCCTTGATGAGTTCTCGCCGGACGCCGCGCAGCAGGTCGGCCTGACATACGGTGTCGCGACCGTCGCGTTCGGCGCGCATGGCCGCGTGCTGGGCGACGTTGAGCAGTGCGCCGCCTGAAAGCACATGGTTTTCGGCCAGCGTCACCAGATCCACATCGGCCGCCAGACCGCGTCGCTCGGGAAACAAACTCTTCCAGAGACGCAGACGTTGCTCGCTGTCGGGCAACGGAAAATGGATAGCGCTCTGAAACCGTCGTGCGAAGGCTTCGTCGATGTTGCCCTTCAGGTTGGTCGCCAGCAGCACCACACCCGGGTAGTCTTCGATCCGCTGGAGCAGATATGCGACTTCCTGATTCGCATGACGATCGTTCGCGCTACTGCCTTCCGTGCGCTTGCCGAAGAGCGCATCGGCTTCGTCGAAGAACAGAATCCAGCGCTTGTTCTGCGCCTGATCGAACACGTTGGCCATATTCTTCTCCGTCTCACCGATGTACTTCGAGACGATTTTCGACAGGTCGATCCGGTAGACGTCAACGTGAGCCGCCTTGCCGAGCAACGATGCCGTGAGCGTCTTGCCGGTGCCGGGCGGTCCGTAGAACAGCGCCCGGAAGCCCGGTTTGACCATGCGATCGAGATGCCAGCGACGCATGACGGCTTCGCCACCGTCGAGCCATTGGCGGATCTGGTCGATCTCGTCGATGACTTCAGGTGCGAGAACAAGGTCGTCCCAGTCGCGCATCGTGGTGATGCGCTTGGCCGGAAATCCGGCGCTGTAGTCGGGCTTGTGTTCACTGCCGGAGGTGCATCGCTCGAGAAAGTCGCGTTCCACGTGCAAGGCGGCAGCGAGTGCCGGTTCACCGTCGGCGCGGCGCTCAAGACGCAAGACGGACTCACGGGCAAACGTGTGATCGGCGTCGAACAATTGCAGTATCTCGAAACGACGCGCGAGGTCGTCACCGGCGAGCACGAACGCGGCAGTTTCGCAGGTGGGCAACAGCCCGCTGTGATGCTGACCGCGCCAGCCGCCGAATTCGGTGAACTGCCGCTCGGTGTTCTTGTTTTGTGTGAACAACAGGTCGAGCGCCTGCGGCCGGATGTGCGGCAACAAGGCGAGCATCAACACGACGCGCGCGTCGAAGTTCGAGTCGAGTCCCAAGCCTAGCAGTGCGATAGCAAACGGCGACGGGTCATCCTTCAGATCCGGCGGTACGTGCGCGTAGATGTCATGCGGACCGCCTTCATGCATGAAATAGGCATGCATGCGCGTCTCGAGCACCGCATTGAACCACGCGATTTCACGCGACAGACTGTCCGCGTTGGCGATGAGCGCGTCCGTCGGCGGGGTTGTCGAATCGATCATGTCCATTGCACCCATAGCGGAAGCGGCATCCATGACAGCTGCACGGTCGAGAAGCTCCACGGCAGCCGGTCGAGCAACACATCGAAAGCACTGCGTTGCACATCGAGATGCCAGCCGTTTTCCCCCATCGACAATCTACCGGGGCGTTGCAGGAAGGTCTCGCGCAGTCCCGCCGGCGAGGTATGCCCCAACGCCGACCAGTGCTGAATCATCGCGACGAGCAACTGGTCGATGATCTCGCGCTCGCCATCGGTCACTTCAATACGACGCGCGACGGGCGCGTTCAAGGCGACGCCGCAGAGCAGCTTGTGCAGCGTCAAATGGGGCTCCGGCGCTTCGTCGTCTCCGCTGACGAGGTAATGCAGGAGCAAGACGGCGCGCTCAGCCGCCGCATCGCTGACAAATCGGCTCCGCTTCGGATGGCCGTCCCCGTATGCTTCGACGAGCGACAGCATGTCCCAAAGGCGTGGCAGGAATGGCCAGACAAGGACTGCCCCCGCGTGCGTGACCTGCATGGGTGTGAGCGACGGGTCCGACGCGCTGACGGCAGCAATGCCGAGATCGATGCCGGTTTGTTCGCGCACGCGGGTTGCGAGCGCGGGCGGAATTTGACTGCCGGTTACCTGTGCCAGCCGGGCCACGAGCGCGGCGGCCAATTTCGCTGGGGCATAGGCGCGCTGCGGGGCGAACAACCACGTGAACAACAGTCGCCACCGGGTACGTTCCAACTGGGCAGGCGCTCTGGTGTCGACACTCAGAGCGAACAGGTCGGTGACGTCTGACGACAGGCGCAGCATCCGGTCGACTTCGTCGGTATCACGCGGCGACAGACGGGCGAATCCGCGCCACAGATCGGGGGGCACGAGATCCAGCCATTGCGCTGCCAGCGTGTCGTCGCTGGCCGCCGCCGAGAGGATGGGACGCAAGGCAGACGCCCCCGCTTGCATCGCCTGCCGCAACCAGATATCCAGCCCGGCCGGCGGCGCCCCGCGGCCATTGCGGAAGTCCGGCGACGAGAGATAGTCGAGGTAATCGATGGGCGGTGTCGATGCCATGTCTGGGTGAGGCTCTTGAGTGGGGTGCGACGCGGTAGGCAGCGCATGCGGCTGAGTGGGGGGCGGACTGGATTCGGTGAACGTTGCCGGTGCTGTGATGGGGACCGCGCTGTCGGTGGTGTCGGTGGTGTCGGCGTTATTGGCGTTACCGATGCTGTCGGCGGTGCGGGCGTTATCGGTACTCCCAGCCGACGCCTCTTCGCTCAACGCTTCAAGGTCGAGCGTCGCACCGGTCACCAATCCGGCAGCAACGCTGGCGTAGTAGCGGGCAACAGCACGGGTAGCGTCATGCGGCACATGCGATTCAAGTGGCGCAGTGGGCGCGTGCGCCACGATGGCGTCGTAAAAGGTTTCCCGATGCGCCGCCGGAATGTCGTCACTCACCGTGACGACGATATCCACGATGCTGGCCCATGCGTCTGGCGAAATGCCATCTGGCCCGGACGTCAGTTGCACGCGGCTCTCGTCAAGTGAGCGCTGCAATACCGTGCGCGCCTCCTGCGATAAACGCCCCGCTCGGCTCACCAACGACGCGCCCTTCGGCACTTCGCTCTGGTGGAAGTGCAACAGCCGCGGCACCGCGTCATGAGCGTTGGCGACGCGGGTCGCGTTGATCTCGGTGATGGCGGCGGTCTCGTTGGGCACGTTGGGCACGTTGGGCTCGGTAGCCCCCGCGTCGACCGTTCCAGCGCTCAATCCTTCCATTCCGATATCTGCGCGGATGGCGTGAGCCTCAAGCTGGGTGCGGTCGTCCACGTGTCTCATTGGACGGGTATCGGCATCAGTCGGCTGATCGACGTGGGACGCTGAGCGCAGCTCCCATAGATCCAGCAACCGAAGCTGCCATGCGACAGGGCTCACACCGAGTGCTACGTGATGCAACCCTTCGGATGTAGACGACACATTGGACGAGTTGCGGATGAGCTTTCCGAATATCGCCTTCCAGACCGCCCGCTTCCAAGCATCCACGGACGCGTTGGACAATGTCGTCGACACTCCCTGCGATGAAGCCCGTTGCGCAACGCCTTCCGGTTCGTTGCTTGCTTCAGCAGTCTGGCGGCCCGTCGTGCGGCTGGTTGAATCGGAACCCGTGGTGCCAACGGACAGATCAGCACCGGACCCACTGTGATTGGTTTGCGGGTTTCCGACGACAGCGTCAACGTCTGCACGCTCAAGATCGGTCAATGCATCCTGCCGAGAGAGTGCCCTGAGTCTGCGCCAGTGCATCGTCGCGCCCGGGCTCAACAGCACCGCCAGATCCAGCAGCATGTCTTCAGGGAACACGGCTACGATCCGACTCAACACGTCGTCGTGTTGACCGTAGTGCCGAAACGCATCGACAAGCATTTCGCCATGCTCAGTCAACCAGACAGGCCAGTCGTCATACAGTCGGGCCGGCGAACCGCTGAGCAATGCGTCGATCAACCGTCCACGCGCGCCGACGCCACCATCTTGGCCGGGGTTCACCGCGACCGGCGACTCAGTTGCCGAGGACGATTGCGCCCCCTCCTGTGTAGAAAACGCTTCGCCGTCCGCGATGGGTGTGGGCGTTGGCGCGGGCGTATGTGTTGTCGTTTGCGCTGGCGGCGTAATCGCCGACGCCGATGAAGGGCTTCCCGGCGCTTCAGCGCTCCCGCTCCCAAACGCGTTCTCGTTCTCGTTCGAAGTGTTCGTGTTCGCTTTCGGTCCGCCGATGGAGATTAGCGACGCACTTAACGAAGACTCGGCGTCGAGAGGCGAATCATCGTCTACGAGGGTCGGGGGCTCGCCATCGATAACGCTAGCGGCTCCAGAGGCGCGCGTTCCCGGCAATTCTGACGATGTCTCCGATGCCGGTGCCGCGTTTAACGGGGGAGGTCGGCTCAGATCAGGACTTTCGACGAGGTCCCGGGCTTGCCGAAGTTCTTCAGCGCTCGCGCGATCCTCGGCCATCACCGAGGTCAGTCGATCCCGCCCTGCGCCTGTCGATAGCGACACAGTGTCGGCTTCGGCTTCGGCTTCGGCTTCGGCTTCGGCTTCGGCTTCGGCTGCCAACGATTGGAGAACATACGGATTTGTTGTCGGCGTCGTGCCGAACTCTCCTTCGTCGGCAGGCAACTCAGCATGACCCGATAACCCGGTGACGACGGATTCAATCGCTTCAGACCATGCGCGCCGACGCGCCCACCCGGTAAGTGAACTGTGGTCCCATTCCTTCGCCGATATTGACTCGTCACCGACGTGGCGCGCTGCAACGGTTTCCTCTTGAAGCAGCGACAACATATCGGTCAGCAATGACACAGGAAGCGACATCGCCATGCGGTCGCGTAGATCCGGGTATGCCGCGTAATGGCGTAGCGCGTCCCGAAGCAATGCGGGCGCGTCGGACATCAACTGCGGCCAAATGTCGTAAAGCGCTTGCGCTTGTCCTAGCGTCAACGCCTTCGCCAACAGCGTTCGTAAGCGGGCAAGCGAGCGTGCAGCCGACGGGCCGTATGGCAGCAACGTCTCGGCGCTCTCATCCATTGGACGCACTGCGTCAGTCTTGGTCGGCAAGACGTCGTGCACTGCGAGATTGTCTCTGGCAATAGCGATGTCGGTGTCGGTGTCGGTGTCGGTGTCGGTGTCGGCGTCAGTGTGGGTGGCCGCAGCCTCACGGCGCGTGTCTGATTTTCCCCAAGCCGTAGCGCTTCGCGATGATGGTTCCGTTTCCGCAACGGCCCGCACCACACGTGCCGGGTCGACAACACCATCGTGAAGTGAGCCACCCGGAGCATCGGTTGCTTCCGTCGCACCAGCTTGAGCTAGCGTTTCGCGGGGACGACGTATCCCGCCCTCTGCGGCTCGCAGTATCTCCCCCTCCCGACGCGCCATACCGTCGAGAGCAGCACTCTCCCTCTCGCCAGCACGCGCCAATCGTCTCAGCACCGTCAGCATGGCGGGTGCATCCGAGATGAGCCGCTCACTCACCAACCGCCAGACGTGCATAGCTCGCCTGCCAACGCCATCGTTCAGGCCACCGCTGTCCATCGCGCCAGTTTCGTTGACGGAAAACCCCAACACGGCCTGCCACACGTCGTGCCAAGGCATTTGCAGTGTCCCGGCGTCCAGCGGCGTCAGGCCGACCGTCAACAGCTTCTCGCTCGCAGCAACCCGTGCAGAAGCCCGCGCATCCCGCCCCCAACCTGCGACGGCAAGCGCGCGGTCCAGTGCGTACAAGTCCGCTAACCAGCGCTGGGCATCCGCAGGCCTTAATGCATGGAGTAGCGCTTCGATCTGCGCAGCAGGGAACTGCCGCGCCAACCGCACCATCTGCACATCGCGATCCCCACTGGCCCACAACAAGCGTCGTACCGCCTCCACGTCGCCCGACAGTACCCTCGCGAGCAGCGCCTCCAACGAAGCGCCCGCCGCATCAGGTCTCGCCTTTCGCTGCTCAGTGCCGTGCCCGCCTGACGCCGGGGCGTGCAAAGATGCCTCGCGTCCGTCGTGCGCCAGTGCGGTTGCCGTCGCCGCATGCGCCGGCAACCGGCCGTCCCTCAAGAACTGAATCAGTTCCGCAGCGTCGGCTTCCACGGCAGACGAAAAGTGTGAAACCACGGAATTGCGCTGCCCGCGCGTGGAAAATTCACGCCCCGCCAGTACCTGCTCAAGCGCGTCGGACAAGCCTTCCGCCAGCGCTTCGGGCAAGTCAGCCATCGCCACATCACCAAGATCAACTTCGAGCTGGTCAATGCGAACGACAGCATCGCCGGGCGCACGCGTGTCAAACACAGACGCCACCACCGGTAATAGCCGGTCAACCACCAGTGCGCGCAGCGCATCGCTTTGCGACATGTCCAGCCCGCCTGCCGTGAAGGTCAGGTCGAACGCCAGATGATCGATGCGATGTCGCATATTCATCGCTACACCCACAACGTCAGACTTTGATCACGCCGCTCATGCCGCTCATGCCGCTGACGCATGAGCAACGACGCGAGACTCGCGCTGGTGGCATCGAGGCGGCGTGAGTCGGTGCGGGTAATGTCTTCGCGCAGGCGCGTCCGCCACAAGTCGTAGCGATGCTCGAAGTCGCGCATCGTCACGAAATCCATCCAGTGGAATTCCGGCAGCAAGTGCGCCGGCAGATTGCGGCAAACCGTCTCCTGCGCAAGGTTTCGAAAGTCGGGATCGCTGAACCTTGCCGTCCACGCCGGGAACACAATGCTCACGCGGGCATCGAAGAACGCCACATCGGGCACTTGCCCCCGCTCAGCTGCCGCTGCCGCCTCAGCGTTGCGATAGCGCGGGCGAAGCAACACATGCTCGACCAGATAAAACCCCTCGGACTGCACATTCAATTTGCACAGAAAACTGCGCAACGTCTGCACGTATCTATCGGCATGCGTGACGGCGCCCGCGCGTTTGAACTTCGCCAGTCGCACGTCACCCAAGCGCTCGTCATGTGTGCGGAAATGCACATGCACTTCCTCGCCATGCTGCTCAAGCACGTAGTTTTCCAGCCGTACGCCATGCACGAGAAGCCCCACAGGCAGCAAATCTTCTTGCCGGGACTCGCCCTTTGATGGTTCCGCACCGGGAGCGCCCCGCCCCGCCAGCACCACCAACCGGGCAGCCGCGCGCTCGTAGTCGTCAGCCGTGGCCACGTTGTCGGCCCGCAGGCGCAGCCGCCACTGCAACAGCGTCTCGCTCAGCGGATGTTCTGACGGCTCGGCAGGCAACCCCAGCAGAATCGCGATCTTGGCGTGGACCCCGGCAACGTTGGGCCGGCCATCAAGACGCCGCTCGGGCACACCTACGTCGAACGCCGTCGCCCGGTCACGCGAGAGCGTCGCGATATGGCGCAAGAATTCAAGCTTGTTGTTCACCAGCCAGTGCGTCGCGTGCTTGTCCTGGTAGTCGTCGAAACGGCGCAGCGACTTCTGCGAGAACGTTTCGCCATACATCGCGAGCAACACATCCAGCAACCGGCTGCGCCGGTCCTCCGCCCGGTCCTTGCGCGACACGATATGCGTGAGGGCTTTGCGCACGTCCTCCGGCGCCTCGACATACAGCGATTCGATATCCGGCAGTGCATCGTCGCCGATCAACTGCGAGAAGTAGGTCTGGTGCAGATCGTCAACGGAGAACATCCGTCCGACCGATTGCAGGTTCTCCAGATAGTTGGCCATCAACTGCTCGGCCAGATACAGATAGGCCTTCAGTTGCTTCGCGCTGACCTTATGCGCCAGCGGTGCGGACGGCGGCACGCCGAAATGGTTGATGCCGTAGATCGCCGGAAACTGATGCTGAATCGAGAAATAATCGCTCAGCTCGCGCGTCTCGCCCTGCGGTGCGGGTACGATCCCCACCACCGATTGCGGCGTGTTACGCAAGGTATCGAACTCGAAGCGCGCCTTCGCCAGTGCCACGCGCGCATCGTCCAGCACCACACGTGCCTTGTCTTCGCGCCGTTGCTCGACGGCATGCGCGGCGGGCGTCGTATCGGTGCCGACGGCACTGCTGGCAAAGTGCAAACGCAGAAATGCACTCTGGGCATCCCCCGGGAATCGCAGGCGCAGCACGGCGTCCGCCGCCATGTCCGTGCCAATCGGGTGCCCGTGGGCATCGCACAGGGCGAGCCGCTGCACGTGCGCCACGCCTTCGACCTCCTGCACCAGTCCGACCAGTTTCGAGATCGCAATCGGTGAGCCGGGCGCCTGCGCCCCGGTACTCGCGATGAATCCGTGCACCGTGCGCGGACCGGAAAACAGGATATCGAGCGGTACCCCTGCCGCAAAGGCCTTGACGTAGCGCTCGACCTGAAACCCCGAGAGCACCGCCTGCGCACACCGGAAGTAGATCTCCGCGAAGATTGACGCCGGGTCGCGCTCGCTGTGAATCTGCACGTCGCCACTCAGGTAGACCGCCTGCGCAGGCACCACGCGCACGCCGGCCAAGTCTTCGCCAAGGTTGCGATGGGCGTTGAAGACCTCGAAGATGCGCTTGCGCACGTCGGCCTCCATCGCGGCCTGCGCCTCTCCCGACAGTTCCCCTGTCAAGGTTTCGCTGAGCTTGACCAGTACCCGGTACAGTCCGCGAGCCCCGCCCGCGCCGGCCGACGCATCGGGCTCACAACTCAGCCAGACATCCTCCAGCTCGGGAATCGAGTCGTAGAACAGCTTGCGGTAATCGTCGACCGTGAGCACCTGACTCGGCAGAATCTCGTCTGCCGGGTGCAAGGCGTGCCGCCGGTAATCGATTTCGCCCGTCGGACCGACCAGATAATCCTCAGGTGCGAAGTCCGAGCGATAGCCGAGTTCGGTGATCGCGTAGCAAAGCTGCTCGAGAATCGTGACGCCCGGATCGTGCAGGTTGTAGTCAGTCCAGCGATCCCCGCACAAGGCTTGCAGCGTGGCAATGCCTGCGCGGCGCAGCGCATCGAAATCGAGCCCATGGGGATCGGGGGCGAATCGGGCGATGGACTCAGGCGCGTTCATCGGCTGACCACACCCCGAATGCCGCGTGCGCGCGTGGCGTCGTCGCCAGCCTCGTCCAACGCGATGCGGGCGCTGTTCAATTGCGCCTTCATCGCATCGATCAGTGTATGCACCCGGTGATACGGCAGGTGCCCCAATGCTTCAACGATCAGCGCGAAGGCAGGCGCGCTCAGTGCACACGCAATGGCTTCCCCCGCGCCCGCCTCGTTGGCTTGCCGGTTCAGTGTGCCGATCAGTTCGTATACGCGCTTGAACGGCAACTCTGCCAACGCCGCCATGACCAATTGCGCGTCGTCGGCCGCAAGCACGATGTCGAAGGTGGTGGACGGCGTACTCATGCCTGCACCTTCGGTTCGGGGTCGACGGCGCTCGTCTGCATGTCCGGGTCGAACCACAGATTGGTCAGGTAGTAGGTCACCCACGTCCGGTCAGCGCCTGCACTGTCGCGCGTACTGTCGTAAGGACAGCCGACACGCATTTGCAAAATGTAGTTGTGCTTGGCCCCATCGGGCGCATCGATCCACTGCAATTGCAGCCGGTTGCACTTGCTGCCGAAGTGCGATTGACGGTAATCGATGTCGCCTTTGCCATTGAAGGCCATGACGGCATACGCGTGCATCAACGCATATTTGCCGCTGCCTCGCTTGCCCACGCCCGCCATGATCTCGAATGCATTACAGCCGGTGAGCGTGTCGGTGATGTCGTGCCACTTGCCGTCGGCGGGCACGCTGCGGCTGCCCGGGCGGCCACGCCGTCCGTCAGCGACAATCCGCCCGGCCATATCTAGTTCAAAGTCCGGCGCATCGCTGGCCTGCCGCGCCGACTGCGCGTCCGATGCGCCCGGCAACTGGCGCAATGTCAGCACGGCGGGATTGCGCGCGTTCCCGAAGGCAAGCCCCCCGCCCGGCCCATCCAGTTGCACCGACCAGATAGGGCTCTTCACGTCGATGTTTTGATAGAAGCTGAGCAGCTTGCCCTGATTGAGTTGCGAGACCTTGAGGCCATCCACGGGCGTCTTGTCGAACCCTTCATCGACGATGTTGAGCATCGAGTCGATCAGTTCCGAGAAGGCCGTCGCGGACGGCATTTCACCGTTGCCGAACTTGCTCCGGAGCGTGTCGCGATTACGGCGGGCCATGGGCTTATTGGTCATGGGGGTCGTCCGAGATGATGAAAGTGGTGCCGATTTCGAGGCGGCTGAGCGCAGTGGGTACGCCCGGGTAGTCAACGCCGTCGTCGACCGCTTCGATGGCGTGACGGGCGACCGGAATGGCAATGCTCCACGGGTAGAGCGGCGTGATATCGGTCTGGCCCTTCGTGCTGCCGGTGTTGGCGGGGTCTGCCGTATCGAACAGCGAATACGTTTGCACATCTGCCGAGGTCCACACGACAGGCGTGGCCGGTGACGTAGCTGACGCCGGCGGCACGGCAGACGGTTTGGCGGCAATACGCAGCATCGAAAAGCCGGAGACGTTCTGCACGTAAGGCAACGAGCCGATAAACGCCTCCAGATCGTGCTGCCGGATACGCCAGCCGAAGTGCGTGCGATAGCCCACGTCGTCCTGCCACGGTGTGAGGTAGTGCGAGATCGCCGCGTTGAGCATGGCGATGTAGCGCCCATTGCCCGACACGTCCGAAAAGCGCACCTTGCAACGCACCTGAATGCGTTCGTAGACGGGGTTCTCTACCGACACATGGGCCCACGGCGAGGACAGCGTGTTCACGAACGCCGCGATCTCCTGCATGAGGTTGCCGTCGAGCATCGGCATCTGCTCGTCGGCCGGTAACGCGGGCCAGTAAGGCAACGGCACGACCAGCGCACGACCGGGTCGCACGCAGTCGAACGGGCCGTGCGCCGTGGTGAGATTCGCAAAACACTTGACCTTGAACACATCGGCAAACGCTTCGAGAATCATCGACTCGTAATCGGCCGGCGAGATCGCGCGTTGCTTGTGCCGCAGGCGCTCGCTGATGCGTGTGCGCATCTGCTCACGCGTCTCGGCTGCCCGGCCGCCGCAGGATGGCAGCGGTTGCACGATGCCCGTGATGCCCGGCAGCGGACGGCGGCCGCGCACGATACTGCCGGCAGGCAAAACCATCGGCACTTCGGGCGGCACGTCCTGCCCACGGTGCACCTGCACGGCCTGCGCATGGATGGCATACAGGCTGCAATACTTCTCCATGTCGCGATCGGCGCTGACACGCAGCCAGTAAAGCCCATCCGGCATGACGGTGTTGTGGCAGTCGATGTCGCCCGGCACCCGCAGCGTCACGATGCCTGAGGTCATGAAGTGATGCGTGCCGTCGGCCACGATGTAGCGACGCGGCAAGGGCTTCCACACGTTGTTCGTCAGGTAACTCCAGCGCAGTCCTGCGGTGTCGGCAGATCCGTCTTCGGTGTCTTCGTTGGTCGGCGGCACCGGTTGCGAGTCTTCGCGAAGCTCGAAGAGCAGCGTCAGCGTCTTGCCGAGGTCACCGGCGGCAATGCCGACGTAAAGATTACCGGCCGCCTCGAAACGCGGCAGCAGTGCGGGCGCCGGATAGCTCTTGAGGCCAAGCGTCTCCCATCCCGACGGAAACAGATGCAGGAAGCGGCCGTCGTCGTCGCCATTCGGCAACCGGTCGACACGAATCGTCCCCGTCGCGCAATAGTCGATCGAGATCGCATTGATCAACGGCGTATACGGCGCACGCGGCACAGCGCGCTGCCCACGCCAGCGCCGGCGGCGTGCGTTGGCCATCATCGTCGCCGACAGCGCCTGCGCGTAGGTCTCATGACCGAAGGCAAAGGCCGGTGCCGCAAACGTGAATTTGAAGAAACCGTTCTTCGCGCCCGGCCCCCACGTCAGCGGCTGGGCCGCGCTCACGCCTGCGTCCGGTTCGAACAAATGTGCCAGTTGACCGGCGCGCCAGACGATCCGCGTGTCGATACGTTCACCCTGCCCCGGCTGTACCCGCGTGCGGAACATCGGCACGCTCGGACGTGACAATTCGCTGGCGGGCGTCCACACCCCCTTGGCCAATACGGCGACCGTAGCCAGATAATCCTCGTTGGCGAGGCGCACGTCGTAGCCGTCGTACCAAGCGCCGAACCCGCCCGTGACGCGCGGCAGGTCGGCCCACTCGATTTCCACGCGAAAGTCGGTGATGCGCTTCGACGCCATCTCGGTACTGCCGACGATCAGGTAGCTGCCCAGCCGGGCCAATGGCCCGAACGGTGCGAATGGCGTCGCGGCGCTGAGTTGCCCGATGTTGTTTTGCAGAACGAGGTCGCGGCAGCCTCGCGCTTCCACATCGATACGCGCCCCGGTCACTGCCAGATCGCGCAGCATGCCGTACGGGAACAGATACGCCCCCGGGTTGATCACGCAACGCAGCAACGGCGTATCGACGTCGAACTGCTCGCCATGCAGCGCCGGCGAATAGGCCACCACGCTCGGCGATTCGGGCGGCAACTCGAAGCTCAGCCTAAGCACGCCGCCGTCGAAAAACGGCACGTAGCCCGGAATGTCGATCCAGCCGAATTCGCCCGTCAGCCCAACTACGAAGATGCTGCGGAAGATTTTCAGGAAGATGTCGTTGCGGCGCAGTTCTACCGCGACCGGGCTGTTGTCGACGTCGTCTGCCGTCTGCCCCGGCGCAACACCCTCCGGGCTCGCCGGCGTCATGCCGAGCATCGCGTCGGCCACCCGGTCCAGCCGCTGCATCAGCGTGTCGTCGGCGAACGTGACCGTCACCGTGATACGGCGATCGCCTTCCTTGAGCAAAAGCACCTTGCTCGACAGCGCGAAGCCAATGCGAGCGTCCCGATGGGGGCCGCTTCCCATGCCGGCTTTGGGTGCACCCAGCACCGGCCAGGCTTGCGTGTGATCGGCACCGGGCGGTGCGACCGGCACCGGCTGGAACCACGCCGCCGTGGGCCACGTCCGCCCGGTTACCGGAGCGCCTCTTGGCACAGCGTCGTCGTCGGCCAGCAGGTTTTCCGGCGCGCTGTAGCCGTTGTGATCGAGGTAAAGCGTTTGCACCTGCGCCACGCGGGCGTCGGACACCTGCAACTCGTTCTCGGCAACATAGAGAATGTCGCGACTCCGGGCATCGACCCCGGCCGGGAATTCGGTGCCCGCCGGCACGACGACGTCGCGCGCGTCCGGGATACGTTTGAAAACCAGCCACGTGTGATCGGGGATGGTGGCGCGCGGCGCGCTGCCGAGCATGCGGTCGTAGTAGAAGTCGATGAAACGGCGCGTATATCCGTTGAGCTTGCCTTGCAGCTTCTGGAATTGCTGCACGAAGGCAATCAGCAGGCCGATGGCCGGATCGTGGACGCCGTTGTGCAACGATGCGGGCAGCCGTGCAAGAGCCTCCCTGCGGACCATTTCGATTGCCTTCATGTACGCGTGAAAGTCGGTGCGGACATCGGCTTTGGTGAGCTGCGCCCCCGCACGTGCGATGCGGTCGGCGTCGAGGCCACCGGTATCGCTGCCGGAGAGCGTGATCGGCGTCGCCAACCCGGCCGACCAGATCGGATCGAGCGGTACGTGTCCCCCCACTGCCCGTAAGGCGCCAAGAATGCCGGACCGGTCGACGCTCAACTGCACGATCACGGCGCGCAGCACCGTGCGCAAGCCCAGTCCGTTGTCGCTCTGCGCCTGCGCCAGCGCGGCATACCAGTCGTTGAGCGTGATCACCAGTTCGGTGACGGGCGAGGCTTGCAGCGTCCAGCCCGAACTGTCTCCATTGGCGCTGACGCCGACATGCTCGGGCGTGTTGCGCCACCACTGGGCGAAGCGCGCGGTCTCACGCGCCAGATCGAACGCCAGAATGCGGCTCATGACCACGGTTTCGTCGGCGCGGAAGAACGGTGTCCAGTCCCCTTCCGGCACATTCTCCGCGTTGTGAAAGTGCACCAGTGAAGCAAACTCCGTCACGATCGCGAGCAACTCGTGGAACGACAGCTCATCGAGATGGAAATAGCCGTCCTGCAACGCGGGCAGTGCCCGCATCGCCTGACTGGTGCCATCGCGAATGATGAGGTTGTACATCGGGTGGTCGGCTCGTTCTTTCTGTCGGTATCAGTGCCAAGTGCAGTTCTCAGCGCAGGTTTCAGCGATCCATCTGCTTGTCCGGCAAGTTGGTCCCTTCAAGGAAGTAGAACGGGTAGACCATGTTGCTGCGCGTGTTCGTCCCGCGCACCGTGTAGTCGATGAGCACGTCGATACGCCCTTCCATGGCCGCCGACGAGTCAATGACGATCTGTTCGACAGTAATCCGCGGCTCGAAGAACAGAATGGCGCGCTCGATCGCATCGCGTATCTCGGTGAGCACGCTCTCGCTGATCTCGTCGAACACGTAGGCCTTGATGCCGCATCCGAAGGTCGGCTGCATGATCCGCTCGCCCGGCACCGTCGACAGGATGATGCGCAGGCTTTCATGGATGTCAGCTTCGGCCTCCACCATCTGCGTGCGCCCCCGCGCGGCGCTGTCGCCGAATCGCGGCGGAAACGCCCAGCCAGTGCCGAGAAACGATTTGTCGGTGCTCACGCGTGCTTTCCCCCGATCCGTTTTGTTTTGACTTTCGTTCTTGCTTGCGTTGTCTGCGCCGCCAGCCTTAGCCGCCGATCAGCACCGTTGGACAGCCCATCGAAATCGCACCGCCATGCGCACAGGTATCGCCGACGCGTGCGGCCGGTTTCCCGCCGATCAGCACGCTCGTCGACCCCATGACAATGGAATCCGGCGGCCCGACGCAGAGGCAGTTGTCGGTCACGACAGCCGCCGGCAGTTTGCCGACGAGCACCGTCGGCACGCACGGACCGAGAATCGGGCCGCCCACGTGCGGAATGGGCACCGGTACGGCCGGCGTCTGCATGGGACACACGTGCATGTCAGTCAGTCGTGCGGCGAGTGGCATGTTCCTGTCTCCTTGTGATCACGCTATTTATCGAGCGAATGAACGCAAACGCGTCGCTTCAGTTGATCATGACCAGCGCGCCTTTGACGGTCGTCTGGCCGCTGGCCGAAAGCTCTGCCGTGGCCGAACCCTTTGCGGTAAAGCCCACCTTCGCCGTGCCGGTGATGTTGAGCGCCTCGCTCTTGATATCCGCCTGTGCGGTCTGTTCGATGTTCGATACCGCGCTGATGCTGACTTTGCCCTTGGCGTTGATCACGATGTCCTTCGGGCTGTCGAGCGTGATGCCGTCGGGCGTCATCTGGATCTTGTTGTTGTTCTGATCGGTCAGGCAGATCGACTTGGCGTCGTCGCTCATCTCGATGGTGTTCTTCTGCGGCGTGATGACGGTGATGACCTTCTTGTCGTCATCGAAAATGATCTTGAGCAGCCCCTTCGTCCACAACGCCTTGGTGTAGTTTTCAGCCGTCAGTT
Organism: Pandoraea sp. PE-S2T-3; assembly: GCF_002179965.1. Lineage (GTDB taxonomy): Bacteria > Pseudomonadota > Gammaproteobacteria > Burkholderiales > Burkholderiaceae > Pandoraea. The sequence goes on along the minus strand of NZ_NGUQ01000037.1, from coordinate 589,015 downwards.
CGTAGGGCATCTTGCGTTGGCTGCTGTACAGACTGCCCAGCACGACCGGATGCGACGGGTCGCCATTGAGGTAGCCCAGTATCACTTCGTCACCGATCTCGGGAATGAAGAATGCCCCCACGCCCGACGATCCGTAGAAGCTAGCGAGACGTGCCCACACACCGGCCGTCTCCGCTTGCAAGACCTGCACCGCCACCTGAATCCGGTACTGTCCCTCGGGGTCGGCATCGAGCTTCGTGACCACACCGATTTGCAGCCCGCCGACGCCCGGCACCAGCCCCGATGCCTGAACGTTGCCCGCTCCGTGACGCTCGCTGAAGCTCTCCGGCGACAGGCCGAATTCAACATCCGAAATCCAGTTGCCGTCGGCAATGCGGTGCTGCACGGCGCTCACGTAGACGTTGCCGCTAAAACGCTTGCCCACGCCCACCAACTCGATCATCACGCCCGGTTTGGCGGCTGCATTGCCCTGAAACGACATGCGGCCACGAATACACGCGAGGGCGGCGCGCATCTGACGCGCCTCGCTCCATGATTTCAATTCGTCGCTTTGCAGCGGCACCGTCGATTGCAGCCGGAAGGTGCTCGGACTGGCCACCTGAGCAAGCTTCGCCGGTGTGAGGTCGCCCTGCTCGTAGAGCGCTTTCGCAGGCGCACTTTGCTGCACCATCGCCTGCGTTGCCGGGTCCCACGCGGCCGCTACCACGCTCTGCAACTGCGTGCGCGCGTCGACATCGGCGGAAAACGACATCAGGTCGATGCCATAGGTCACCTTGAGGACCGCTGCCGTGCTGGTCTGCGGCGGTTTGACGCTCACCGTACCGTTATCGTCGGCGATCACGAGTGCCCCGTTGGCTTCCGCACGCAATGCCATGAAGTCCCAGTCGGTGCTGTAGAACTGCACGATCTCCTGATGCTGGGTCTGCGTGCTGGTCACATCTGCCGTGAGACCGGCATCGGAAATCAGTTGACTGAGGATCGCGCTGTCCTGCTTCTGGACATAGTTGGCGTTCTTGCAGCCGATCGTCATGGCAACCGCCTTGTGCCGGCACTCGACGATCAGCCGCGCGTCGTTATTGCCCGCGATCTTGATGCCGTGCCGCACGACGATGCCGTCGAAGATTTGCGCGGTCGTGCCGCCATAGCCCGCTTTGATGACAATCGCGCTGCCGGGTGCGAAGACCTCCGTGTCGCTCACCGGGAAGTCGTCGTTAGGCATATCGCCGTCGCGCAACACGAGGCGTGCGCTGCTGACGCGTCCCACCGCGCGATCGATCTCCACGGAGATCACGCCCGCCGTATCGGGAATGGGGCTGCCCGCGCTCGTGATCGAGAGCGTCAGGACACCATTGGCGTTAGCGGCGGGAGACGTGGCCATAGCGTCAGACGAGCGGCGGAAAGCGCAGCATCATGCCGGGCACCAGCTTGCGAAAGCCGGTCAGGTTGTTAATGCGCGCGACCTCGCGGTAGTACGACGGGTCGTTGTAGATGCGGTTGCACAGCAACGGCAGCGTGTCGCCCGCAGTCACTTCGACGAGATGGCTCAGATCGGGCGAACTCAGGTTGGCCCGCAGCGCGCTCTCGGTCGCGCTCATCCAGCCGACGATGCCGAGCGTCACGCGAGCGCGCAACGGCTCGCCAGTCGGCTTGAACATCGTGTAGTCGAGCGCGATCGATTCGACCCGGCCGAAAAAGATGAACGTGCCCCACAGCAGGCGGATGTAATTCGGCTCGTGCTTCTTGCCGTCGTACTTGTAGATGACCGCCAGCAGCGCGTCGATCATGTCTTTCACGCTGCGCGAGCCGGTGCCGTCGACCACGCCGGTGCCGTCGAGCACCAGGTTCTCGATGGTGATGTTCTCGGGGCGAATGGCGCTGAAACGCGGCGTCGCACTCGGCTGCCCGAGCGTCTGCTTCTTGTTGTACTCGATGCTCAGCTTGCGCTTGTAGCCAACCGGATTGATCAGCGCCTCGAACGCCGTGCGGCTGGTGTCGACCGAAATCTGACCGCCCGAGACCTTGCACGGGGCGATGTTGAATTTTCTGCGGTTCAGGCTGGTCGCCACGAATCAACGCTCCTTCGCGCGGTCGAGCAGGTCGAGCACGAGCGCACGGCACTCCGCGAGCAGCTCTGCGCGCGCCTGAGCGTCGAGTACTGGCAAGGCCTCTGTCATATCGTCGGCCGGCGGCGCGACGTCACTCTCACCGGCGGCTCGCTGCACCAAGTTCGATTTGATGCTCAACTGGCCGATTTCAATCGACATCGTGTCACTCCATGCGGTTCGCGTAGGTGTAGCTCAGAACGATCTTCTCGATCGCCACCTGATTCTTCGTCGAGCCGAAACCTTCAATTTCCCATTTCACCGGATACGCATTGGCAAAGGTCCAGATGCGAATCGGAATATGCATTTCGTCGAGCAACTGCACCATCAGCGACTGCGGCCGTATCGGCACGATGAACTCGCCTTCGAACACCGAGCGGCACCACATGACGAGCGGCGACGTGAACGACGCAATGCCCCGCTTGAGTTCGAGATGCGGGTGTTTGACGCCCTTCGGCAACGTGTGCACAAAACGGTTCTCGCCGCCCTCGGGGACCGATTCGGTATCGAGTTCGGTGCTGATGCCGGAGACTTCCTGAAACGACGCGTCGACCGCACCGCCGGTCGTGGCGAACATCACGCGAAAGTGGAAAGCAGCAGGCGGGTACGGATCGAAAGGCGATGACGGCATGTCGGGCGCGCGCGGGCCGGTACCGGGGCGCCGTACTGCTGGCGCCCCGGTACCGGTGACCGATGGTTAGCTGTTGGCGATGGTCAACCCTTCGTGCACGATCTCGATGGTCTCGATGGCCACTTCGTTGCCTTCGGACTTCAGATCGGTGCCCGTAATTTTGGTCGGCCATGCATTGGCGAGCGTCCACACCATCGTCGGCTTGCCGGCCTCGTCGAGCAGGCTGATCGTCACCGGCACCCGCTTGATGGTGTTCATCTTGATCTGGTTAAACCAGTCCCAGAACTTGTTATCGGACTTGAACACGCCCTTCTTCATGGTCACGTTGCCGTACTTCTTCATGCCCGGCATCTTGATCACCGAGAACTCAGGGCTGTCGCCGTGGCGATACTTGATTTCTTCGGACTGCACGTCCAGGCCGCTCACTTCCTGAAACGACATGACCTGCGAATCCCACTTCACCTGAAAGTAGAACTTGGGAAGCGGCCAAACTGTGGTGGATTGTTTCGAACCGTCGTCTGCCATCACATACCTCGTCTAAAGATTGCATGCGAAAAATGCCGTGCCGGGCCAGCGCGCTCTGCGGCGCGCCGCAACATCGTCACGAACCTGCCAATCGGGGCGATCGGGTGAGATCCCCAGATGTGTGGCATCAGGACTTCTGCATTTGTTGCTCGAACGTCAGCTCGATGAATTCGGCCGGACGGCTCACCGCCACCAGCACCGACACCTTGAGCAGACCTTCGAGAATGTCGTCGCCCGTCATGGTTTCGCCGAGACCGACGAAGACCTGAAATGCGTCGTCCGGGCTCGCCCCCGCCAGACCGCCGCGCTTCCACACGCTGGTGAGGAAGTTGCGCACCATGCTCTTGATCGTGACCCACGTGTTGGCCGTGTTCGGTTCGAACACATAGGCCTTACACGCGAGCCGCAGCGATTCTTCGATCATGATCATCGTGCGGCGCACGCTCAGATATCGCCAGTCGAGGCTGTTGCCGTCGAGCGTGCGGGCACCCCACACCATCACGCCTTCGCCGATGAAGCTGCGAATGGCGTTGACTGACTTGCCGTTGGTCGGTGCGTTGAGGTCTTCCTGATCGGCATTCGAGATGCTCACGCTGGGCGACACCACGCCATTCAGGCTGACGTTGGCCGGTGCCTTCCATACGCCGCGCGTGTTGTCGACGAGCGTGTACAGCCCTGCCATGCCCGCCGACGGCGGCAGCAGATTGAGCTTCTTTTGAAGCGATTGCAGCACCTGCACGTACACATTACTGAGCGCGGCCAGCGTCTTGTGCAGCGTTTCGATGTCGTTCGGCGACATGACCGCCGGCTTGGCGGCAGGCTTCGCTGCTGCCGCCGCATCACCACCGCCCGCATCGGCAGCGGGCTTTGCGTCGGCACCACCGGCGTCAGCGGCGGCGTCCGGTTTCGCCGCAGCGGCATCGCCCCCGGCAGGCGCTGCCGGGGCGGCCGTACCGCCGAGTTGCGTCAGCACTTCCTGAATCTGCTTGGCCTTCGCCGTCGCGGCGGGCGATGCGGGCACGGGATTGAGCACAGCCGCCAGTTCTGCCGTGATCAACGTTTGCAGCTGTGCCGGGTTCGAAATCCGCGTGAAGTCGAGATCCTTCTCGGTCACGATCGACGTGTTGACCCACGGGTAATAGCCCGCGCCGAAGTCCAGAAACTCCGAGCCCACCGAATCGCGGAACGCTGTGATGGCATCGCCACCGGGCGCCTGACGGTCCCAAGATCCGTCGAAGACATCGACGATCGCGAAGCGGTTGCGCATCGTGTAACCGCAGTGCATGAGCATCGCGCGCTGCACGGTCGTGCAGTCCTGACTCGACAGGCGCACGGCTTCGGGCACCACCACCATGGTGGGTTCCTGCTCCTTGACGAGCGTATCGATACCAGCGGTCAGTTTGCCCGGGTCGATTTCGCCGTCGGCGTACGTGCCGACCGACACGATGTAGCACGGGCCGCCACCGTTCTGGAAGAACAGCAGCATGCTGTAGTACAGCAGGTATTCCGTGCCCTGCGGTGTGAACTTGAACGGCTTGCGCGCGCCGGTCGCGCCGATGAAGAGATCGGTCACCACCGGGCGTGCCGGCTTGGCGTCGCCACCCGCATCGGCAGCCGCTGCGTCGCCGCCGTCCGCCTTCTTGGCAGCCGCCGGTGCGCTCGGTGCTGCCGGCACCGCGTCGAGCGAGTAGCTCGTGGCAGGTGCGCCACCGAAGTACGTCACGAATTCCGCCATCGAGCTGATACGCCACGGCGTATTGGCCAGCGGCGTGCCCTTGTTATCGGCGAACTGGGTATAGCCGATGAATGCCGGGACGGCCGTGGCGACTTCCACCACGGAGTTGGGAAACGCATTTTGTTCGACTACGTATACGCCTGGTGTTTTGTATTGCGCCATGGTTCACCTCGGTCAACGATATCAATTGATGTAGATCTCGGACACCCGAACTGCCGGGGTCATTGCCGCCTTCTGCCGCGCCTGCCCTTCCTGCCGTTGCTTTGTCTCCATCCCCTGCTGAATCACGCTGCCAACTTCGGCATTGGGCAGTCTCCGGATCAACACGCGTTCACCCGACCGGCCCCGTTCCCGCAACTGAAAACGCTGCGGGTATTGCTGCTGCATTGCAATTTCCTGTTCGCTCTCGAACACCAGCGCACGACGGCCGCCACTGCGCGGCTCGCTACCGGTGGCCACAAAACTGACTTTCTCGTCGAGATCGACAATAGCCAACGCGTCGTTCTCGGCATCGCAAACGTAGTAGTAGCGCCAGCGGGTCGAGCGCGCGGCGAAGTTGGCGATGTAGTCGACCCCGGCCTTGTTGACAGAAGTGTTCGCCACCTGATCGGCGAGATCGATCTGTACGACCAGCACCGGAGGACTGAGTCTGTCGGCGCGTTCCAGATGGGGGGCCAGCGACGGCGCGATGACCGGCAAGGCGTTCGTCGCATCGACGGTCTCGCCGGCATGCAGCCGCTGCGTGAGTGCACCGTCGATTCGCACGCTCGCCGCGCTTTGCAGGAAATAGACGGCTGCGCCGCCGGTCAACGCCGGTGCTGTGTAGCGGGAAAAGTGATCGTCTTTCGCATACCACTTGACGGTGGCGACGGCCTCGCCGGGCTTCAAACCGCCCAGCAGAACATCGCGACGGCGAGTTTCGCAAAAGAACGCAACGCCATGCCGGTGTGGAATCACGAGCAGGTCGCGGCGACGCACCCAATCCGTGGTCTCAGGTGTCAGGGCAAAACGCGCCCATGGCAGCGAAGCGTTTGGCTGCGGCCAGTAGGCGTGGGCGAGATCAACGGTGAACAAGCACGCATACGGTAACGCGGCTGTCCCGGTGGACGTAGCGGACATGGGGCGCTCTCCGGGCCGGGTCAGTGATTGAGCGCCGGTACAGGCGTGCGCACCGTCGGCACGGTACCGACGACATCGCCGGTATCGGGGGCCATCAGGCGCACCTTGTACAGCACCGACGGCAGATATTTGCCGCCAAGCATCGTCCACAGATTGCTGAGTTCGCGAATATTGAGGTTCTCGATCTCAAGTACCAGCCGGTCGATGCGCGCATCGAGTGATGGCGACGACTGGTGGTCGAAGACCGGATAACGCTGGAAGAACTGGATCGCGCCGGAGATCAGTTTGAGCGAATCCTCGTAATTGCCGCCGGTGTAGTTGGCAGCCACCATCACGTAGAGATTCAGGTAGAGCGGCGCGACGGTGGCCGTCACGCGCGACGCGCCGGCGTCACCCGGCAAAGACTGGCGATAGGGGCCCGTGTCTCGTTCGATATGCGTGAGGAACACGACCAAACGGTTGTTCGTGTCGGCAATGGCATGCCCGTGCATATCCACGAGACCGGACATCGTCACGATGTCTTCGGTGAGTGTGTAGGCTTGTTTTAAATATTCGTTGAGCCGCCCCGCCAGGTGGCCCACAGCAGCGTTAATCATGGTTCCCCGATACCGTTCGCAATCCAGTTGCTTATCTGATTCGGTACAACACTTACGACTACCGGCACTGCTTTGTCGTTATTTTTCCTACGCCGTCTTGGTTAGCGAAACGAAATATCCGATATGTTCGGCATTCCTGAGCGTTTCAGCGTCCCGCTTTCATTTTTTGCTGCGGAACTGTAGCACATGAGCACGGCGTTTTGCTCGGCGATAGAAAAACGAAGGCCGGCAACGTTTGCGCGCCGGCCTTTCACTTCCTTCCCTTCCTCCTCCTGTCACTCGAGTAACGCCCGCAATGCAGGCGGCAATCCGGCATTGTCTTTTCTCGGCGGGCGCTGGAAGCTGCCGCCCGTCGCCGTCCCCGGTTGCAGCGCCATCAACGATTCGCAGTGCCTGACCGCGCTGGAGACGCCATCGACAACGGGCACCGGAATCTGCCCGCGCAACTGGCGTGCCAGCCCGGCCAGCGGTGCCCCGGCGACGATGATGACGTCGGCCCCGTCTTGCTCCACCGCCATCTGGCTCAGCTCGATGAGCCGGGCCGCATGATCTTCCTGAACCGTGGCAATGTCGCTCAGCGGTGACGTGAGACTGCGAATGCTCGCCAGCCGCGACGACAAACCGTTTGCTGCCACGCACTCGCGGTACCACGCCTGAATGCGGTGAGAAATGGCAATGATCGAGAACCGGTTGCCGAGCAGGCAGGCACTCGCCAGCGCGGCTTCGGTCATGCCGACGACCGGTACATCGAACAACTCCTTGATGCCGCCCAAGCCGGGATCGCCGAAGGCCGCCACGACGAGGCCATCGAACGTTCCTGCGCGCTCGGCTGCGGCACATGCCGTCGCATAGCCACCCGTCAGCGCCTCGAAGCGCGTTTCGATATACGCCACACCGAATTGCGCGGTGGCAAACGACAGCGCCGTGTCAGGTGAAGCTGCCCGGCGGGCTTCCGCCTCGATCAGCGCCGTCACGCTGGTGGAAATATTGGGGTTGATCACGAGCAAGCGCATCGCGTCGTCTCCTTGTCTGTGCGTCACACCAGCGACGGGGCGTCGGCAGGCAAAAACTGCCCGCGTCCCGGCGTCGGTTCAAGGTATTGGCGATTGGCAACCAGTTGCTCGCCCCGCGAGAAACAATGCACCGGCCAGCCGGTCACTTCCCTGCCCTCGTACGGCGTGTAGTCGACGGCGTGATGCAACGCGTCGTTCGTGATCTGCACGCGGGCATCCGGATCCCACAACACGATGTCGGCGTCCGCCCCGATGGCAATCGTGCCTTTGCGCGGGTACAGGCCATACAGCCGTGCCGGACGATACGACGTCAGCTCGACAAACTTGTGTAGCGACAATCGCCCCTGACGTACGCCGTCGAACAGCAGCGGCAACCGCGTTTCAATGCCGGGGATGCCGTTGGGAATGTGTTCGAACGACTGCGCGTTGCCGCCCGGCTTCTTGCCCTGCGGATCGTCGTAGTTGAACGGTGCGTGGTCTGATGAAAACACCGAGAACACGCCCTGTTTCAACGCTTTCCAGACCGCTTCCTGATTGTCGGAATCTCGCGGCGGCGGGCTGCACACGCATTTCGCACCGGCATAGCCGTCGTCGCCCGGATGCCCCATATCGTCAGCCGTGAGGTAGAGATACTGCGGACACGTCTCGGCGAGAATCGGCATGCCACGCCCTTGCGCCCAGCGAATTTGCCCGATCGCATCCTTTCCGGACACATGCACGATCAGAATCGGCACATCGACCAGCTCGGCAAACGTGATCGCCCGATGGGTGGCTTCGCGCTCGACCGCGGCGGGGCGTGCCAGCCCGTGAAACTTCGGCGCGATACGGCCTTGCCCGACCAACTTGTCCGTCAACCACGCGATGCAATCCGAGTTCTCCGCGTGCACCATCACCAGCGCACCATGCTCGCGGGCCACCGAGAGCACCTCCAGAATTTCTCGATCCGATAGCTTCAGATCGTCGTAAGTCATGTAGATCTTGAACGAGGTGTAGCCTTCCTGAATCAGCTGCGGAAGTTCTTCGCGCAGTACCTTCTCCGTGGGGTCGGCAACGATCAGGTGGAAGCCGTAATCCACCACAGCGCGCCCGTTCGCCCGCTGGTGATAGTCCTCGACGGCGGCCCTGAGCGAACCGCCCTTCTCCTGCGCGGCGAACGGAATCACTGTGGTCGTGCCGCCGCAAACGGCCGCCCGCGTCCCGGTGAAAAAGTCATCGGCCATGCGTAGGCCGTCGGGCATCGGTTGATCAAGGTGGCAGTGCCCGTCGACACCACCCGGCATGGCAAGCAAGCCCGTCGCATCGACTTCACGCTTGCCCGGGCCGAGTCGACGGCCGAGGGCAACGATAACGCCGTCGCTCACGCCGATGTCAGTCTGGAAGCGATCGGACGCGGTCACCACGTCGGCATTGCGAATGACCAGATCAAAGGGTTGGTCGCCTGAATACGCATTCGTCATCGCATCACTCCCCTGTGGCGAACAGTTGTCCCCACTCGGACAACGCACGGGTATCCAAGCCGGCGATCTTCATCGATTTCCAGATCACCGTCGAAATCGTGTCGTACACCGGAATCCCGGTCTGCGCTTCGAGTGCGCGTGCCAGCGGCGCGGCATGCAGATTGGTGCAGAACGTGGTGATGGCTTGCGGACGTTGCCCGGCCACTTCATTCACGAGGCGCGTGAGCGTGTCGCCGTCGACTTCGGAGAATTCGAAATTCTTGCGCAGGTTCAGGTGACGCTCCGCCGTGCACTGAATGCCCTTGCGCGCGTAGTTGGCGATGATCCGCTGCTGCACGTCCTCCAGATACGGCGTGACGAGGCCGAGTTCCTTGACACCGGTTTGTTCGAGAATCTCGTTGAGCGCCAGCACGGACGTCGTCGCAGGAATACCCGTCGCCTCGGTGATCTGGCGGCACAGGGCTTCATCGGTCTCGAACCCGAGCCAGCCCGCCGACGTGCCGTTCCAGGCGATGACGTCGACTTCGGCATCGGCAAGCAACTTCGCGGCGTCGAGAATCTTGTCGAGATCGAACTGGCCGAGCGCCGTCGAACCCAGCGAAATTTCGGTCACACGAAAGCGTGAAAAATGGACACTGACATCGGGCAGCCCGGCAACCATGGCACTGGTGATGGGTTCCAGCGCGGTGTTGGAGGACGGCGTAAGCATGCCAAGCAAAGTGCGGGAGTTTTTTGTCATTGTCGTTTCAAAGCAAAAAGCGGAGAGGCAAAGATCGGCCGCTACAAGCGCGAGCCGATCCGGCAAATCGGTGAATCAGACAGGGAGTTTTCTTTCGTAATCGATCAACGTGGAGCACACGAGCAAGCCCACGCCGGCGGCCGCAAAGAACATCAGCGCGAGAAAGTACGAGCCGGTGGTCTGCACGATCAGGCCGACGATCAGCGGCACGCTGATACCGCCGATGTTGCCGCCGAGATTCATCACGCCGCCGAGGAAACCAATCTTGTTGCGGGTGCCGAGAATCGACGGAATGCACCAGTACAAGCCACACCAGCGAAGGAAGAAGAGCGTCGAGGACAGCAACACGACGGTCACCACGTCGCTGGTGACATACGCCACCGAGAAGATCGATGCGGTGGCGATGACAGCGGCAATACCGAAGAGCGTGCGCATCACCTTGTTGGGCGAGCCGCCGGCCGCTTTCCACTTGTCGCCGATCCAGCCGCCGATCAACTCACCGACGAAACCGCAGAAGAAGATGATGAAACTCGCGCCGCCCATCTGCTTGATGTCGAAGCCGTGCACCTTGTGCAGATAGTTCGGCATCCACGTCAGCAAGCCGTAGAACACAGTGTTGAAGCACATCCAGCCGAGGGCCATGCACCAGACCGAGCGGTATTTGAAGAAATCCATCGAGCGGCCCGACAGGTTCTCCGGCTCGGCGCGGTGCTCGGACGCCTGCGCCATCTCGATGTAGTTGGCCTCTTCTTCGTTCACGGCCGGGTGTTCACGCGGTGAATTGCGGATGTAGCGCCATGCCAGATACCCCGCGAGCATCGTGCCGACACCTGCCACGACAAACGCGAGACGCCATGAGCCCAACACGGTGATCAGCCACGTGATGATGATCGCGCCCAGTGCCGCCCCCAGCGGCGCGCCGCCGTCGAGCAAGGTGGCGCCGCGGCCGCGCTCGTTCTGGGTCATCCAGATGGCATTGAGCTTGCCGCCCGCCGGATAGATCGGTGCCTCGGCGGCGCCCAGCCCGAAGCGGGTCAGCAGCAGCGTGGTGGCGCTGGTGCAAAACGCCGCAGCGGCCTGAAACAGCCCCCAGAAGACGGTCGCCAGCGCAATGACGATGCGCGGCTTGTACTTGTCGGCGAGCATGCCGCCCGGAATCTGCATGACGGCATACGTCCAGAAGAAGCCGCTCAGAATCAGCCCCTCCATCGCCGGCGTGAGGTCGAATTCTTTCGAGATCAACGGCATCGCCACCGACAACGACGCGCGGTCGATGTAGTTCACGGCGATGAGGAACAGCATCAGAAAAAAGATCTTCCAGCGAACCGTGCTCTTCGCGCCGGTCAGCGTTGCGGCCCTGCTTGTCGACTGCATGGTGAATCTCCCGATTAGATGACTTGAGTACCGTCGTCGCGCAACTTGGGAGTGAGTATAGAATCTGTAATCTGTAATTACAACGTCGGTAAATAATTGATTTTATTGAGATGATACGTAGGGATTTCCCTATATGGTAGGATCTTTTCGACACTGATAATTGATAACGAGACACCGTGGCCCTCCCGCTCCAGCACTCCCCCAGACTTCGCACGCTCGGTATGTCCGCCGAGATCGCTGCCCGCCTTCGCGTGATGATTGAAGAAGGCGAACTCCCGCCCGGCGAACGCATCGATGAGAAGGCGCTTTGCGAGCTTTTCGATGTTTCGAAGACGCCCTTGCGCGAGGCGTTGAAGACACTGGTGTCGGAGGGACTGGTACTGCACCGGCAGTACATCGGCTACCGCGTGGCACCGCTCGATCTGGAGGAGTTGCGCGCCACCTTCGAGACGCTGCATGGACTGGAGCGCACCGCGGGCGAATTGGCCGCGATACGCCTCACGGATGTGGCGCTACGGACGCTTGAAAAGAAGCATCTTCAGATGCTCGACGCGCACAGCAAGGGGAATCGCACCGACTACTTCCGCATCAATCAGGAGATTCATCAACTGATCGTCGACGGTGCGGCCAACCCGGTGCTGTCATCGATTTATGCGGCGTTGATGAGCAAGGTTCACCGCGCGCGTGGTGCGGCAAATGCCGATCATTTGCGTTGGCAGGAATCGCACGAAGAGCATGAGCAGATCATGCGTGCGCTGAGAGAGGATGGCCGCCCGCGGCTGGGTGCAGTGCTCAAGGCGCACTCCGAGAATACGGCCACGGAGGTGCTCACCGTCGTGGCGGAGGCGATTCGCAAGGGCGATTAACATCGCCGGCCGTTCAGGGGCAGACGTTCAGGCGTTTGCGCCCTGCCCCGGCACCGTAAATCCCGATTGGCGCGTCGCCGCAAGACTTGCGTCGTAGCGCTCGCCCATGCCACCCAGCGCGACCGTTGCGCGACGTGCCCCATCGAGTAACGCCGTCAGCGCCTGTTTAACCGCTGACGCCATGTCGAAGCGCGCTTTCGGTCCCGAGAGCGTCAGCGCACCGACGAACTCACCGCTCGCCCCAAACACCGGCACCGACACCGAGGCTGTTTCTGGATCGCGTTCGCCGAACGAGACGGCCCAGAGACGCTCGCGCACGTCGTCCCAACGCGGATCGTCGCTCTCCGTGAACGCGAGCAACACCTTCCCCGAAGCGCCTTTCGAAATCGGAAACTCTTCGCCGATTCGGATCGACACGCGCACCGCGCGCGTCGGCTCCACCCGGTACAGCACCAATCGTTGGTCGCCCTGACGGACATACAACGAAGCCGTCTCGCCCAGTTCACGGCTCAACTGCTGAAGGATTGGCTCGATCACCGGCCCGACTTGAAACGACCGCTGATAGCGCGCTGCGAGACGCAGCGGCTGTGGCCCGATGGCATAGCGCCCGTCGCCGAGCTTGCGAATGAAACCACCGTGTTCAAGCGCACCGAGCAATCGCAGCACCGTGCTCTTGTAGAGATCGGTGCGCAGCGAGATTTCGGTGAGCGTCAAACCATCCTCAGATGGGCCGAACGCGTTGAGGATCGCGAATGCTCGATCCAGCACGGCCACCCCGCTGCCACCGTCCGACGCTTGCGCCGTCATGTCCGATTCCTCGTGTGCCACTCGCGTCCCCTGTCATGAATTCGTTGAATGCGGCCACTCTACAGTTCTATCGGATAGAACACAAGTTCCATAAAATGAGGAAAATACGGGTTTACCCAACTTAAATACCGCCGATGATGCCCGTATAGTTCTATCAAATAGAACGTAGTTCTTTCTGATAGAACTAACAGGAGTCTCCGAATGACACAATCTTCCGCCCCGCGAGTCCTCGTGAGCGAAGTCGGCCCTCGCGACGGACTGCAAAGTTTGAAGCGCGTGATGCCGACCGCCGCCAAGCTGCGCTGGATTTCCGCGCTTGCTGCCGCCGGTCTCAAAGAAATCGAAGTCGGCTCGTTCGTGCCGGCCAAGTTGTTGCCGCAGATGGCCGACATCCACGACGTCGTCGCCCATGCCCTGTCGATTCCGGGCCTTCGCGTGGCCGTGCTCGCCCCAAACCTGCGTGGCTCGCAAGCGGCGTTCGAAGCCGGCGTGCATAAGTTGACGTTGCCCGTCTCGGTCACCGACGAGCATTCGATGGCCAACATTCGCAAGACCACGGCGCAGATGATCGAAGAAGTGCGCGAAATCGTGGCGCTGCGCGACGCGCGTTTCCCCGGCATCGAAATCGAAGCCGGGGTTTCGGTGGCATTTGGTTGCACGATTGCGGGCAACGTCACCGATGACCAGACCCTGCGCATGTGTCTCGCCGTGGCCGAGTGCGGTGTCGACGAAGTGGGCTTGTCGGATACCAGCGGATACGCCAACCCGGTGCAGGTCCGCCGGCTGTTCCGTCGCTTGCAGGCCGAAGTGGGCAGCAAGGCGGGCGGCGCGCATTTTCACAATACGCGCGGCCAAGGGCTGGCCAACGTGATTGCCGCACTCGATGCCGGCGTGACGACCATCGATGCGAGTCAGGCCGGGCTTGGCGGATGTCCGTACGCGCCCGGCGCGACCGGCAACATCGTGACGGAGGATCTGGTGTTTCTGCTCGAAGCGATGGGCTACGACACCGGTATCGACGTCGACGCCCTTGCCGCAGCGCGTGCCGTGCTGGCCGAATCCCTGCCCGGTGAAGCGTTGTACGGCCACGTGCAGGATGCCGGGCTGCCGAAGGGTTTCCACTACGCCGACGGACGCGCCCCCAGCGCACCGCAACCGGAAGGCTGCTTGCTCGGAGACGCGCAATGAGCGGGGTAAAAAGCGAACAATCGCTGCCGTACAGCGGCGTGCGCGTCGTCGAGATGACGCACATGGTGATGGGCCCGACGTGTGGCATGGTGCTGGCCGACCTCGGCGCGGAAGTCATCAAGGTCGAGCCGATCACCGGTGACAGCACGCGCAATCTGCGCGGGTCCGGTGCGGGGTTCTTCAGTACGTTCAATCGCAACAAGAAGAGTCTGGCCGTCGATCTGAAAGACCCTCGCGGCGTCGAGATCGTGCACCGGTTGCTCGCCAACGCCGATGTCTTCAGTGAGAACTTCAAGAGCGGGACGATGGACAAGCTCGGGCTGGGTTACGACACGCTCTCCCGGCTCAATCCGCGACTCGTCTACGTATCGCACAAAGGCTTTTTGCCCGGCCCGTACGACCATCGCACGGCGCTCGACGAAGTCGTGCAGATGATGGGCGGTCTGGCGTACATGACGGGGCCGGAAGGCAAGCCGTTGCGAGCCGGTGCCAGCGTCAACGATGTCATGGGCGGCATGTTCGGTGCCATCGGCGCGATGGCAGCATTGGCGCAGCGCGAGCGCACTGGCCAAGGGCAGGAAGTGCAGAGCGCGCTGTTCGAGAACAACGTCTTCCTGATGGCGCAGCACATGATGCAGTTCGCCGTGACGGGGCGCCCCGCCGCACCGATGCCGAGCCGTATTTCCGCGTGGGCGGTGTACGACGTCTTCACCGTCAAGGATGGCGAACAGATCTTTCTGGCGGTGGTCTCCGATACGCAGTGGGCACTGTTCTGCGACGCGTTCGGCTTGCCTGCGTTCAAGGCGGACGAACGGCTCGCCACGAACAACCAGCGTGTGCAGGCGCGTGAGTGGCTGATGCCGCAACTTCGCCAGCATATGGAAGCGTTCAGCGCGGCACACATTGGCGCCGTCTTCGAGCGTGCCGGACTGCCTTATGCGCCGATCACGAAGCCGCAGGCGTTGTTCGACGATCCGCATTTGCTGGCCACCGGCGGTCTGGCTGAAGTCACGTTGCCCCCTGACGCCAGTGCCGCAGGGGAATCGGTCACAACGCGCACCGCGCTGCTGCCGATCACGCTGGCGGGCGAGCGGTTGCCACTGCGCGCCGCGCCGCCTTCGCTTGGGCAAGACACACAGGCTTTGCTGACCCAACTGGGCTACTCGCCGGACGACATCGGGCGTCTTGCCGATGCCGGTGTCGTCCGATGCGCGGCATCACACGCCGACGCAGTGTCGGCAGCGCCGCCATCACCGACTGAACTTGCCAGCGCCTGAACCCCTGATTTCGTGAAGTGACACACAAGAACGCCGGGCCGTGCCGACCGCAATAGCGGCACGCACGCCCGGCAATATGCAGGAGACAACCATGACCTCGTTATCACGTACGACACCGGCGGCTATGCCGCTGGGCGACTCCCTGGAGCAGAGCGCGGTGCAAAAAGCCGCGTGGCGCTTCATTCCGTTGCTTGCCCTCGCCTATTTCTTCAACTATCTGGACCGCACCAGCGTCGGGTTCGCCGCGCTCACGATGAATCGCGATCTCGGCCTGACGGCCACGCAATTCGGTTGGGGTGCGGGCATCATGTTTGCGGGTTATTGCCTGTGCGAAGTGCCGAGCAATCTCGCGCTCTATCGCTTCGGCGCGCGCCGCTGGCTGGCGCGAATCATGATCACGTGGGGCATCTTCGCGGCGGCCACGGCGTTCGCTACCGGCCCGATGAGCTTCTATGTGATTCGGCTGTTGCTGGGCATTGGCGAAGCCGGCTTCTTCCCCGGCGTGATTTTCTTCCTTGCGGTCTGGTTTCCCGCGAACTACCGCACGCGGGTGCTGGCGTGGTTCACGGTGTCCACACCGTTGTCGTCGCTGGTCGGCGGCCCGTTGTCGACGTGGTTGCTGCAAATGGACGGGATGCTCGGTCTCGCGGGCTGGAAGTGGATGTTCATCATCGAGGGCTTGCCGGCATGTTTGCTCGGCTATCTCGTGTTGAAGCTTCTCGCGGACAAGCCTGCCGACGCTAAGTGGCTCACACCCGACGAGCGGCAGGCGCTGCAACAAGCCTTCGAACGTGAGGGCTCGGCCAGCAAGAAAAAGAAGGACTTTGGCGCGGCGCTCAAAGACGTGCGTGTCTATCTGCTCGCCTCGATCTCGTTCGGCTTCACGATGGGTTCGTACGGCATCGGTATCTGGCTGCCGCAGATGCTCAAGGCGCACGGTATGAGCGTCACGCAGACGGGCTGGCTCTCGGCGGTGCCGTACTTCTTCGCCACGATTGCGCTGCTGTGGTGGGCCAAGCGTGTGGACCGTCGCGGCGGGCACATCGCGAATCTGGCGGCGGGGTTGCTGATCGGGGCGGTGGCGTTGGGCGTCTCGACGTATTTCAATCAGCTCCTGCCTGCCATGACCGGCATCACGCTTGCGCTGATCGGCACCATCGCGGGCCGCACGATTTTCTTCACGCTGCCGGCGCGTTTTCTGTCGGGTCAGGCAGCTGCGGGCGGGCTCGCTCTGATCAATTCGATTGGTGCCTTGGGCGGCTTTGCGGGGCCATATCTCGTGGGCTATCTGAAAGACAGTTTCGGCACGTTCACGGCAGGCATGTTGGGTCTGTCGATCGTACTCGGCGTCACCACGTTGCTCACACTCGCGTTGTTCGCGTTTCCGCAGGAGGAGAAATAATGCGCGGTATTCAATCACCGGCGCGCCGCAAGCTCTTGCAGGCTGCGGCGGCGTCGGCGGCACTGTCGGCCACCCGTGTTTTCGCAAAAGAGGAATCCCGCCCCATGTCGGCGACCAGCAACTATCTGCCCGTGCGCGCCGAATGGCTGGCCGCGGGCAACGAAGCGGCCCTTGAGCCAACGATGCCCATCATCGATGCGCATCACCATTTTTACGAGCGCCCGGGCTGGATCTACCTGCTTGACGAGTATCTGGAAGACGCACGCGGCGGGCACAACATCACGGCGTCTGTGTTCATGCAGGCGTTGACGCGATATCGACAGTCGGGACCGGAGGCGCTGCGCCCGGTCGGGGAAACGCAATACGTCGCAGAAATCACGGCGCCGCTGCAACATGCCGCGCCGCGTGTGGCGCAGGGCATGGTCGGGTATGCCGACCTGCGACGTGGGGCTGCGGTGCGTGAGGTACTGGAAGCGCATCTCGCCGTGGGACAAGGCCGCTTTAAGGGCGTGCGGCATCTGGTGACGTGGGACGCGGACCAGACGCTGGTCAATCCGCTCTCCGCAGCACCGCGCGGGCTGTTGCTCGACAAGGACTACCGTGCCGGTGTCGCGCAGTTGGGGCCGCTGGGTCTGTCGTACGATGCGTGGCTGTTTTTCCCACAGTTGCCGGAGTTGTTCGATTTGGCAAAGGCGTATCCGGAGACGCGGTTCGTCGTCAATCACTGCGGCGGCGTGGTTCGTATTGCCAGCTACGAGAATGCACGCGACGAGGTGTTCACGCGGTGGTCACGTTCGATGCGCGAGCTGGCGCAGTTGCCAAACGTTTACGTGAAAGTTGGCGGATTGGGGATGCGAATCAACGGCTTTGACTTCGAGAAAGGAGAGCGCTCGCCGTCGTCGGAAGCCCTCGCCGAAGCGTGGAAGCCGTGGATGCACACGTGTATCGAAGCCTTCGGCGCCGATCGCTGCATGTTCGAGAGCAACTTCCCGGTCGACAAGGGTTCATACACGTTCAACAACGGCTGGAACGCTTTCAAGCGCCTGACGGCACAAGCCAGCCCCACGGAACGCGCCGCCCTGTTCCGTGAGACGGTGACGAAGGTTTATCGGTTGGGGTAATGGTCGCGGGGAAGAGGCGGCGTTGACAGCGCCGCCCTCCGCCAACCCATGCCTGCTTATCCATCGAATGCAGCAGCGGCATGTTCGTAGCACTCCCAAACCGCACGCCTGACCAGCGAGACCGGCGGTATACGCAGGATTGACACGCCCACGCTGGCAGACAAGAATGCACAGGCATGAACCCGCTTGCGTTCATGAAGGGGAAAACGAATGTCGCCGCAACCGAATCAGGGTGCGAACCGTCTGCTGGCTGTGCTGCCTCCGAACGAGTGGAATCGGATTGCGCCTGAACTGATGCTGGTTGAGATGCCGCTTGGCAAGGTGATTTACGAGTCGGGCGATCAGTTGGCTCACGTCTATTTCCCGACGACCGCCATTGTTTCCCTGCTCTATGTGATGGAAGACGGCGCATCGGCCGAGATCGCCATCGTGGGCAACGACGGACTGATCGGTATCGCGCTATTCATGGGCGGTGAAACCACCCCAAGCCGCGCCATCGTGCAAAGCGCCGGTTATGCCTACCGCCTCAGCGCGCGAGTACTTAAAGACGAATTCAGACGCGCCGGTCCCTTGCAACGCTTGCTATTGCGTTACACACAGGCATTGATTACGCAAATGGCCCAGACGGCCGTCTGCAATCGCCATCACTCCATCGATCAGCAACTCTGCCGCTGGCTCTTGTTGAGCCTCGATCTTCTGCCGTCCAACGAGCTTCAGATGACGCAGGAGTTGATCGCCAACATGCTCGGCGTACGCCGCTCCGGCGTCACCGAAGCTGCCCTGAAACTCCAGACGGCGGGGTTGATTCAATACAGCCACGGCCATATCAAGGTGCTCGATCGGGAGGGTCTCGAGAAACGCGTCTGCGAGTGCTATAGCGTGGTCAGACGCGAATTCACACGACTCCTCCCCGATACGATCGCCACCTGACGGCTCATCACATCCAACGTTCAAGCCGCCGTCTTCAGCGTCGGCGCCGTCGTGGACGGATCGGTACTGCCCACCGCGAAGGCCAGCACTGCCGGATTCATGCTGTCGACCATCGATGACGGCATCAGGATGGTAGCCCCACGCTCCTTGGTCGTCTCGTAGATGATGTTCATCGCCCGCAACTGCAAAGCCTGCGGATGGCCTTCGTAGATCGTCGCGGCTTCGACAAATCGCGCCGCAATGACCGCTTCCGCCGACCCGAGAATCATGCGAGCCTGCTTCTCCCGCTCGGCCTGCGCCTGTCTGGACATCGCGTCCTGAAGCGCCACGGGAATCGCGACGTCCCGTACTTCCACCGAAATCACCGCAATCCCCCACGCCGCTGTCTTAGCGCTGATATCGGCACGCAACTGCTCGTCCGAGGCTTTTCTGTCCGAGAGCAGCGACGACAGCATCGACGCACCGATCATCTCGCGCAGCGACGTCTGCGCGACCCGGTCGATTGCCTGCCGGTAATCCGTAATGGCGAGCGCCGCCCGCTCGGCGTCGTGCACATGCCAGAAGATGATGGCGTCGACGTTCACCGGCACCGTGTCTTTCGTCAGCGCCTGTTCCGCGTTGAACGCCGTGGTTTGAATGCGGGTATCGATGATGGCGGTCACGTTATCGACAACCGGCAGAATCATGAACAGCCCGGGCCCCTTCACGCTCTGGAGTTTGCCGGCACGCAAAATGACGAACTTCTGCCACGCGTTGGCCATCTTCAATGTCGACGCGAGCAGCATGGCCGCGACGACGAAACATGCCGCCAGATAGGGGCTGACATACACACCGGCCACCGCGCCCATCAGCAGCAGGACCAGTACGAGAAATGATGTGATCGGATTCATGAAGAAACGCCTCCTGCGGGCGTCTCGTCATCAGAATTGGTATCGGTTCACCCGCGAAACGGAAACCGTTGCAAAACCAGCTCCCAATTCATCATAGGTCGCGGCTTCGATAGCGTTGGCATAAGTGCACCCGCAGGCAGCTCAGGCCCGCTTGCGTGCCCGCCCGTTCTTGAGCGGTGGTTCCACCGGGGTGTTGCGCAGCGATGTCAGCACGCGCTGCGCCGCCTCCCCACATCCCTCGCCTTCCCCACGCTGCTCGATCGCGTCGATCAGCGCCGAAATGTTGTGTTTGCTCTGCGCTAAGCTCTGTTCCAGTTGCTCGATCTCGCCGACCTTGCGGCGTAGCACTTCGAGCAGTACGTCGTGCGGCCATGCGCTGAGATCGGGCGGCAAAATCGCACGAATCTCGTCGAGCGAAAAACCGGCATTCTGGGCGCGGCGAATGATATCGAGCCTTGTCAGGGCATCGTCGCCGTAGTCGCGGTAGCCGTTGGCCTGCCGTTGCGCGTCGGGCAGCAGCCCCTCGGCTTCGTAAAAGCGGATCTTCGACGCCGCCAAGCCGCTGACTTTCGCCAGTTCACCAATCTTCATCATCCGTCTCCGGGCACTTGACATTAAAGCTTACTTTAAGGTTATCGTCCCCTCATCGTCAACTGAGGAAGCGACGCGATGAAGCTCTTCACTCCCCTTACCTTGCCCAACGGCACCACGATTCCGAACCGGCTGGCCAAGGCCGCCATGGAAGAAAACATGGCCGACGCCGACCACGCGCCATCCGACGCGCTGTTGCGCCTTTATGACGCGTGGGCGCGCGGCGGCGCGGGCTTGATCCTGACGGGCAACGTCATGATCGACGCGCAAGCCATGACCGGTCCCAATGGCGTCGTACTGCAAGACGACGCTCACCTTGAGCGCTTTCGCCGCTGGGCGGACACGGCGCGCGCGCAGGGTGCGCAAATCTGGATGCAACTCAACCATCCGGGCAGGCAGATGCAATCGGCACTTGGGCAGCCGACGGTCGCCCCGTCGGCAGTCGCGCTGGATCTCGGCTCGCTGTCCAAGCGCTTCGCCGTGCCCAGAGAATTGACCCCGGCCGACATTGCTGACGTGCAGGCCCGTTTTGTTCGCAGCGCCGAGCTTGCCGAGCGGGCTGGCTTCAACGGTGTGCAGATTCATGCGGCGCACGGTTATTTGCTCAGCCAGTTTCTCTCGCCACTGACCAACAAGCGTCAGGACGGCTGGGGCGGCAGCCTGGAGAACCGTGCCCGCTTGCTGATCGACGTCGTGCGGGCGGTTCGACAAGTGGTGTCACCGGGCTTCGCGGTAGCAGTGAAACTGAATTCGGCAGATTTTCAACGCGGCGGCTTCAGCGCGGACGACGCCAAGCGTGTGGTCGAGTTGCTCAACCCGCTGGGTGTCGATCTGGTCGAACTGTCTGGGGGAAGTTATGAAGCGCCTGCCATGCAGGGGCAAGCGCGCGACGGGCGTACGTTGGCCCGCGAAGCCTATTTTCTGGAATTTGCACGAGATATCACGGCCGTGGCACGCATGCCGCTGATGGTGACGGGGGGCGTGCGGCGCCGCACCGTGGCCGAGCGGGTAATCGATTCCGGCGTGGCGATGGTCGGCATTGCCACGGCCTTGTCCATCGACCCTGCGCTGCCCCGTCATTGGCGCGATGGCAAGCATAGCGAGCCGAACCTGCGACCGATCACGTGGAAGAGCAAGACACTCGGCTCGCTGGCCAACATGGCCGTCGTCAAATTCCAGCTCAACCGGTTGAGCGCCGGGCGCACGACGAAACCCGACGTGTCGCCACTCAGGGCCTTGATCTTGCAGCAGATCGCAACGGCATGTCAGACGCGGCGCTATCGCCAGTGGATGGAACGAAGCGCCGCGCGATGACGCGTTACTTGGCTGGCAGCTCGAATGCCGGGTCGATGGGCACCCGGTAGCCGACCGCCAGCCGATTGGTCTCGTTGGCCATGCCGACCACCGCCAGCAACTCGCCGAACATTTCGTCTGTCATGCCCGCGCGCCGGGCGGCGGCGGTATGGCTGGCCACGCAGTACCCGCAGTTGTTCGTCACGCTCACGGCAACGTAGATCAATTCCTTGATCAGCGGGTCGAGCGCCCCCGGTGCCATCACATCCTTGATGCTGTCCCACGTGCGGGCCAGCGTGGGCGGGTGTTGGGCGATGAATTTCCAGAAGTTGTTGACGTCGGGGACACCGCGCGTCGTCATGATGTCGTCAAAGACCGCCTTGACTTCCGGCGTGGCGTTGGCGTACTCGACAGGGGCTTGGCTCATGGATAGGCCTTTCAGTTGGCGGCTGGGCAAAGCGCTAGATTACAAGCTTTTGCGCCGGACATCCGGCCAGCTAACTTGCCTGACGCCTGCCACGCTCCACCGCGCCTCATTCCGGCACGCTCCCCGCAGATCCCCCGCGCAGGCGGTCTTGCCATAAACGCAAGACATAATCGCAAATGAGAATCATTTTGCTTTTTGGAGAAGAATCGGGGATGATGGCTCATCTGTTTCTGGAGAGTTCTTGATGGGTACGTCCACCGATTTTGCCGCCCCGGTTACCGCATCGCGTCAGCTGGCGCTCGATGCCTTGCTCTCGCGCCAGTCGCACTGGCCGCTGGTCGAACCGGCACCGAACGATGTGGAACTGAATCTGGTTTTCGATGCGGCGTTGCGCGCGCCCGACCATGGCCGCCTGCGTCCGTGGCGCTTTGTCATCGTGCGCGACGAGGCGCGTGAGGATCTGGGCCAGGCACTGGTCGAGATCGCTGCCAAGCGCAATCCTGATGCCCCGGCAGAGACTCACGAGCAACGTCGTCGCAAGGCATTCGCGGCGCCGGCAATCATCGTGATCGCGGCGTCCGTCTCGACGCAGACGAGCGTGCCGGAAGGCGAGCAACTGCTGTCGGTCGGTGCCGCGACCATGAACATGCTCAATGCGCTGCACATTCTCGGCTACGGCGGCTTCTGGGCGACCGGCCCCGATGCTTATGACGCCGACCTGCATCAAGTGCTCGATTTCGAGCCGAATGAAAAGATTCTGGGTTTCCTGTTCGTTGGCTCGCCGCCCGCCGACGCCGAAGTCAACCCGCGCGCCGAGCGCGCGGACCACGTGCGCGAATGGCTGGGACGCCTCTCGATTTGATCAACCGGGATTAACAACATAGACGGGCGCTTCGGCGCCCGTTTTACATTCCGCCCTCGTCGCCGAAGCCATAACCGGCGTGCTAAAGTCGCGCATCATTCCTTGCAAGGCGCATGCAAAGCGCCCAACGCGACTATGCCGATGCCGGACATTCTTCCCGAGAAAACCGCGCTAGTGGTCATGCATTATCAGACCGACATTCTGGCGTTATTCCCTTCTGTCGCCCCCACCCTGCTCTCGAATACGCGCAAGCTATGTGACGCTGCCCGCGCGAAAGGTGTCGCGCTCTATTTCGCCAAAATTCACTTTAGCCCCGGCTATCCGGAAGTCAGTCCGTTGAACAAGAACGGACAAGGCATCAAGCAATTAGGGCTTTTCGTGGAAGATCGGATTTCACCGGAACTGGGCCAGCAGGCCAATGAACCGCAGATCATTGCGCATCGTGCCAGCGTGTTCCACGGCACCGATCTTGAAGTACGCCTCTGCGCCAAAGGAATCGACACCCTGATCATGGTCGGCATCGCATCGACCGGAGTCATGCTGTCATCGATTGCCTATGCAAGCGATGCGGACTTCCGGTTACTCACCGTGAAAGACTGCTGTTACGACCCCGATCAAGTCGTGCACGATCACCTGTTCTCGACCGCATTCGAATCGCGAACTCACGTGCTGTCGCTCCCCGATGCCTTAGCGTGGCTTGCGTAAGCCACATTGATATTGGTTATTAATATCATCACGATTCAAACAACAGTATGGAATGCCGTAGCGCAACATCGCATTGCAATACGGTTCGCATACCGAATCAGCACAGATGCAAAAGAAATTGTCTTGGCACTATAATCCGCCTAATCGGAAACGAATTATCCGATTTCGACCGGATGACTATCCCGATCGATATAGTGAAAAGCATCATTAACGGGGCTTCCTTTGCTCGAACGTACCTCACCGGCATTAAGACCGGGACGTTTCGTGTCTGAACGCATGCATATACACCCCAAGTTTTGTCGATAAAGCCGCTTTCAGGCGAGGAGACCACTGATGAAGTGTCCCCCTGTATTGCCGATGGAAACCGAGAGACTCGCTGCTTTGGCTGAATACGGACTGGGTAGTGACCGTCCGCTGCCCAGCCTTGATGTCGTCGTGCGTATCGCTGCGCACATGTTTGACGTGCCGGTGGCGGCGGTCAACATGGTCGGCAACGATCACGTGTTCTTTGCCGCGGCGGCCGGGTTTGCAGGCGGCGATGTCGACATGAGCCGCGATGCCTCGTTCTGCGCCCATGCCATTCTCGAGGATGCGGTGCTGATCGTGCCCGACGCAAGCCGCGACGACCGCTTCCACGACAACCCGCTCGTCACCGGTCCCTCTCAAGTGCGCTTCTATGCGGGCGTGCCGCTCATGTCCGTCGGCGGCCATGCGCTTGGCGCCCTGTGCGTCATCGACACCAAACCGAATCACAACTTCTCCGCCGTCGACGGCGAACGCCTGCGCGAACTGGCGAGGATGGCGTCCGACCGGCTGGAGCTGCGGCGCGTCGAGCTATTCGTCGAGCGCGACCGGCGCACTTTCGCGGAACCCGAGCGCCGTTCGCCGACGGCGATGATCCGTTTTGACGAAAGCGGCAAGATTCTCGAGTGGAATCTGGCGGCTGCCACCCTCTATGGCTACGACGTCGCCGATGGCCCGGGCCTCACGCTCGAGACGCTCGTGCCCGAACATGGCCGGCCCTCGTTACGCGACCGGATCGCACAAGTGGTGGCGGCAGGCTCGGTCGACGGCGTCACGATGCCGTCTGTGGTGTATGGACTGCGCCGCGACGGCGCCGAGTTTCTGCTGAGCGCATCGCTGTTCTGCTGGCACGAAAACGGCGTCCTGACGTTCAATGCCCACGTGCACGATCTGAGCGCACTGCGCGACGAGAAGGACGCGCTCAAACGACTTGCCAGCACCGACGTGCTTACCGGGGTGGCGAACCGCGCAAGCTTCTACCGCAATACGGAAATCACGTCAGCGTCCATGACAGGCGCAGCGGTGGTGATTATCGATCTCGACGGATTCAAGGACGTCAACGACACCTTGGGGCATGAAGTCGGTGACGGCATCCTTTGTGAAGTCTCGCGACGACTGACGGCCCTCGCCCGGCCAGACGACACCGTAGCGCGCATCGGCGCAGACGAGTTCGCCCTGTTGCTGCCGGGCGTGACGAAGACAGCGGACGCGCGTCTCTTTGCGGATGCCGCAGCGGCGGCCATCGCCGAGCCGATGGTGATCGAGGGTTTCGACGTTCGCGTGACCGCATGTTGTGGCATCGCCGTCTCGCCGCAACACGCGCATGAGGCCCTGAGCCTGATCAGCAACGCGGATCTCGCGCTGTCGAGGGCCAAGCATCACGGGCCGAGTCAGGTGTTCGTGTTCGTCGAATCCTTGCGCATGGAAGCGGTCGAGCGCCGTGTGTATAACATCGAGCTGCACCGCGCCGTCAACGACGGCGAGTTCGTGTTGTTCTATCAGCCGCAGGTGGACTTTGCGGATGGCTCGCTGACCGGTGCGGAAGCGCTCATTCGTTGGCGGCATCCACAGCGCGGATTGCTGTCCCCGGCGGCGTTTCTTCCTGCGCTGGAACGGGGGCCTTTAGCGGCTGCCGTGGGGGCGTGGGTCCTCGACGAGGCGTGTTCACAGGCTGCCTTTTGGCGCCGTCATGGGGCGCCGGCCTTCCGGATCGGCGTGAATCTGTTTGGTTTGCAGTTCCGCATCGGGAGCGTCGTCGACGAGGTGATCGCGGTGCTCAACCGGCATGGCCTGCCACCGCAGGCGCTAGAACTCGAAGTGACCGAAAGCATCGTGCTCGATGACGACGTGGTGCTCGATGCGTTGCAACGTTTGCGCGACTATGGCGTCGGCATTGCTTTTGACGATTTCGGCACCGGCTACGCGTCGATCAGCCTGCTGAGGCGCTATCCGCTCAGCCGCATCAAGATCGACCGCTCGTTCGTGCAGGCGATGGTCGAGTCGCAGCGAGACGCGTCAGTCGTGCGCGCGCTCGTGGACATGACGCGAAGCTTCGATCTGAGAACCACAGCAGAAGGTGTCGAGACAGCCGAGCAACGAGACAATTTGCGCCAGCTTGGCTGCGATGAAGGACAGGGCTACTTGTTCGGAAAACCGATGCCGGCCTCGGAGTTCGGCGCCATGTTCAACATCGGGCGGAGTCGCGGCTGGGGCGAGTGGAATTTGAACCGCGCGTAGCGAGTGACAAGGGTGATGCGCACATGCAGCGACGCATCACCCCGCATCAACTCAAGAAACCACCGAATGCAACCGCCCGCGCGCCGCAGCAGCACTCGCACCACCTTGCCCAAGCGAATCGAAGCGGCCCATGTGCGGCTCGTCGGACTGCGCCAACTGGAACACCGCCACGGCCTGCTTTAGCGATTCCGCCTGTTCCGCAAGCGATTGCGCGGCCGCCGATGCCTGCTCGACCAGCGCGGCGTTCTGCTGCGTGACTTCGTCCATCTGCGTGACCGCGCGTGCCACCTGATCAATTCCCGTCGTCTGTTCTTCCGACGCGGCAGAAATCTCCGCCATGATGTCGGTCACCCGGCGAACGCTGCCGGCGATCTCCTGCATCGCTGCCCCCGCCTCGCCGACGATGCGGCTGCCTGCGGCGGAGCGTTCGGCCGACGTCTCGATCAACGTCTTGATATCGCGTGCCGCGCTCGCCGAACGCTGTGCCAACGTCCGCACCTCGTTAGCCACCACAGCAAAACCCCGACCCTGCTCACCCGCCCGCGCCGCTTCCACCGCCGCGTTGAGTGCGAGGATGTTCGTCTGGAAGGCGATGCCGTCAATCAGCGCAATGATTTCCCGGATCTTGGCCGAACCGGCGTCGATCTGGCGCATTGTGTCGGTCACCTGCGCCATCGCGCTGTCACCCGCGCTCGTCTGCTCGCTGGCCTGACGCGCCAACTGATTCGCCTGATGCGCGTGCTCCATGTTCTGACGCACGGTACCGGTGAGTTGCTCCATGCTCGCGGCCGTCTCTTCGAGCGACGCGGCCTGCTGCTCCGTGCGCGACGACAGATCGAGATTGCCCGCCGCGATCTCGCGAGCGCTTGCGGCAATCGCCTCGCCACTCTTGCGCACGCGTGCGACCGTATCGCCGAGCTGCGCCTTCATGGCGGCAAGCGCCTCAAGCAGCCGCCCCATTTCGTCGGTCGACGTGATTTGGACCGCCCGGCGCAGATTGCCGTCCGCGATTTCCTGAAAGTGTTCGAGCACGTCGTCGAGCGGTCGCGTAATCGCCCGATTCAAGGCACGCGCCGTCAGGAATGCCGCGATGATCGCGAACCCGATGGCGCACAGCGTCAGCACCAGTTGGCGGTCGTAGGCCGACTCGGCCGACTCGAAGCTCGTCTTTGCTCGCGCGTCGTAAAGTTGCTTGAGCGCTTCATTGGCATTCACGTAAGACGTATAGCGCTTGCCGAGGACCGCCGCCTGCTCGTAATACACATCGGTCTGACCGGCCGAGATGCCGTTCTGCACCAACGTGAATGCGTCTTTCAGCGCCTGTCGGGCACTGGTCACCTGCGCGGCCAGCCGCTGCTCGTCAGCGTCAGCCGGCAAGGCCAGATACGCCTGCCATGCCTTCTCCGACTCGCCCCAGTAGGTCGTGCCCTTCTTGATGTCGTCGGACTTCAGATCGGCCGTGGGTGCCTGCGGTGCTCTGAGCACCACCGCGCGGGCGCGGCCAATCTGAATTTCCGCCTCGCCGAGCAACCGGGTACTGGCCAGTTCCTTGTTGTAGACCTCTCGCAGACTGCCGACCGTCTCGCGCAACCCCGCGAGTGTCAGGCCGCCCACCACCACGACCAGCGTGGCGAGCCCCGCCACAGCCAACCGTAACCGCCACCGAATCGTCCAATTCTTCAACATTTGCGCTTTCGCCTTTCTTTCGGAATGGCGGTATCCGACCCCGGAATCCGCCGCCCGTCATGCTGCCCGAAATGCGTGACAAACGCACGCGTGTCATTGTTGTCTGGGCTAGCCCGGAGACGGCCTCGTCGCCGCGCTGACATGACGGGTCAAAGGGCCGCAAAGGCCCCTAAGGGCTCCAACGGCGAAAACGTAAAAAACTTGAGAAAACAGCCGGTTACGGTACAAACCTCCTTATTTCGGGGGTGGAGTCGTCAAACTCGCACCGTCCTGACCGGCGCCATCCCATGGGTCTCCATTACCTCGACGATCCAGTCGATGAACACCCGAAGCTTGGCGCTGACGTGCCGATTGGGTGCAAACGCGACGTACATCGGCATGGACTCCAGCGTCCAGTCCTCGAAAAGAGGCGCTAGCACCCCTCGCGCCACCGCATCCCTCGCCATGTATTCCGGCAGCCACAACACCCCCATGCCCGCCAATCCGGCGGCCAGATAGGCATTGCCGTCATCCACCGCCAACGCGTATTTGCCATGCACATTGACCTGCTCGGCACCTCGGTGCATGGCATAAGGCAGCGGCTTGCCGATGCGCGACCAGCGGAAGCCGACGATCCGATGGTGCGAGTCTTCCAGATCACTCGGGTGAAGCGGCGCACCGGCGCGCGCGAGATAGTCCGGTGCGGCATAAACCCCCAGCCGCAAGTCGCCAACATGGCGCGCCATCAACGACTGGTCGGTTAATTCGCCACCGCGCACCACACAATCGACGTTCTCTCCGATCAGATCGACCATCCGGTCGCTCACGCCCATATCGAGTTGAATGTCGGGATAGCGCGCGTAAAACGCCGGCAGCGCGGGCATCAGAATCAGGCTGGCAAAGGGGCTCGGCACATCGACACGCAAACGTCCGCGTGGCAGCGTCGACGCATCGGACAGACTGGTCTCCGCGTCGTCCATATCCGCCAGCAACCGCACCACACGGTCGTAATAGGCCGCGCCGTCGGCGGTGACGTTGACCTTGCGCGTGGTCCGGTTGAGCAGCTTCACGCGCAACCGCGCTTCCAGTTGCTGGACCAGTTGCGTCACGCTGGTCTTGCTCATGTGCAGCGTCTCGGCGGCCTTGGTGAAACTGCCCGCCTCCACCACACGCACAAACGCCTGCATGGCGTCGAATCGGTCCAAAGGCACCTCCTGAGCGATCGGGATCGAGATATTCGGGACTTTCGATTGTTTGCATTTTACAAACAGTGAAGGATACAGTTGCCCGTTTATCGCGTTCGCCTGCCCGCTTAGAGTGCCTTCATCACATAACCCGGGCCGCCTGCGGCCCATCGATGGAGTGGATGAATGACGATTCGTGACGTGGTATTTCCTGCCGGCCGTCAGGCCCTGTATGACCGCAACCGTTACTCCCCGGCGATTCGCGCCGACGGTTTCCTGTTCGTCTCCGGACAGGTCGGCAGCCGGGAAGACGGGTCGCCGGAGCCCGATCTCGAAGCGCAGGTACGCCGTGCTTTCGATAATCTCAACGCCATCTTGAAAGCGGCCGGCTGCACCTTCGACGACGTGGTCGACGTGACGGTGTTCATGGTCGACCCGGCGGCGACGTTCGAGCGCGTGTGGAAAATCGTGCCCGAGTACTGGGGCGAGGCGCCCCACCCGACACTGACCGCCGTGGGCGTGACGTGGCTGTACGGCTTTCAGTTCGAAATCAAGGTAATCGCGAAGTTGCCCGCAAATTGATGACCCGCGGGACGGCACCCGTGATCTCAAGAGTCAAAGGTGCCGCCACGAGTCACACGCGCACTCAGAAGCGGTGACGCACACCAACACGCAGCAGCCCTTGCCCATTGCTCGACGACGCTGCCACGCCATAGATCTGCGCAACCGCAGGCCCGGCCGTCGAATCCCGGCCGGTGGCGCGTTGGTAAATCGCCAGGGCGTAGACGTCCGTGCGTTTCGACAGGAAGTAGTCGTACACGGCACTCAGTTGCTGATACCGCGCGTTTTCGGCACGCGTGTACGTGTAGGCCCCGGAGATCACGACCGCAGGCGACCACGTGTACTGGGCGTTCAGCTCGTAGTTGTTCATCTTCGCCGTGCCCCTGAACGGCGTCGTGCTCGAGAAGCTGACGTCCTTGAACTGCGTGTTCGTGTAGAGCAGTCCCAACTTGACCGGCCCCAACTGGTACGAGCCCCCGGCCCCGATCACCTGCAACGACTTCGCGTTCGAATAGCCACTAGTGACAGGGCTCGTCATGCTGCCGTCGTACATCGACGTGAGCGGGTTCTGTGCATTCAGGTAACCGAAGCCCAGATGCAGCGGCCCGCGCAGATAGCTGGCCCCCAAGCTGTAGATCTGATTCGTGCGGTAGGACCCGGCCACGCCGCCGAAGCTGTACACGCCACCAAACGTGAAGCCCTTGTAGTCGGCGCTGTTAAAGCGCACCGAGTTGTTCACACGGGCGGTCGAATCGACGTTATCGGCATCGCCCGGGTGAGAGCTCATGAAACCGACCAGCTTGTTGCTCGATGCCAGCGGCCCGAGGAAGGTGCCCAGCGAGTCGTAATGCCGGCCGATCGTGACCGAGCCGAAGTCACCGGACAGCCCGACGAACGCCTGCCGGCCGAACTCCCGGCTGTTGTTGGCGAGCTTGCCGTTAGTGATGTCGAACCCGTTCTCCAGACGGAAGATCGCTTGCAGCCCGCCGCCCAGATCCTCCGTGCCCCGCAGTCCCCAGCGGTTGCCGTTAAGCGCGCCGCCCGCCACCTGAACATTGTGTGACCCGCCCTGATTCGTCGTGTAGTTCACGCCGTTGTCCAGAATCCCGTAGATCGTCACCTGACTCTGCGCCGCCGCATACCCGCTGAATGTGAGCAGAGCGCCAGCCGCGATACTTCTTTTTTTCATAATACGCAGTCCTAATTGATAAAAACAATCGATCGCCGTGCAAACACCACGGGTCACGAGCGAGAAGAGAAATGCGCCTGCCAACGCCCCCGACAGGGCGCCCTGATGTCGGGAGCGAAGGCATGCGGCACCTACTGCCAAAACAACTACCCCTACCCTACCCGCGCCTGTCGCCATCGCTGGCGGCAAGCGCGAATTTCGGTTGCGAGATCACGTCCGTGCCCACTAGGCAGGCACGGCCGGTGCATCGAAAAGCATGCAGCGGTCCTGCGGCAAGTGCAGCCAGACCCTGTCTGCCTGAATCTCGCGCGCCGCGCGCACACGCACCTCGGCCCCGCCGATGGCGACGAGATACTCCATGTGCGTGCCAAGAAAGTCGCGTTGCAGCACGTTGCCGCGAATCACGTTCGGCAGCGCGTCGTTCGTATCGACGATCTCCACGTGATCGGCCCGGATCGCGATTTGTGCCGCACTGCCCAGTGCCACCGCGCCGGTCTGCGCGCGCAACAACTGCCCGTCAGCCAAGCGCACGGTCCGGTCGCCCGCAACACCGACCGACTCGACGGTGCACGACAGCAGGTTGCTGTGCCCGACAAAGTCCGCCACAAACGGGTTGCGCGGGGCTTGATAGATATCGCGCGGCGTACCGATCTGCACGATCCGGCCCGCGCTCATGACGGCG
Source organism: Pandoraea sp. PE-S2T-3 (assembly GCF_002179965.1). Classification (GTDB taxonomy): domain Bacteria; phylum Pseudomonadota; class Gammaproteobacteria; order Burkholderiales; family Burkholderiaceae; genus Pandoraea. The sequence goes on along the minus strand of NZ_NGUQ01000037.1, from coordinate 557,543 downwards.
ATGCGGTCGCTCAACGAGAGCGCTTCGTCCTGATCGTGCGTCACATACACGGTCGTGATCCGCAGCCGGCGCTGCAATTCACGCAACCAGCCGCGCGCGCGCAGTCGCAACGTCGAATCGAGATTAGAGAGCGGCTCGTCCAACAGCAACAACGTCGGCTCGTAGACCAGCGTGCGGGCCAGTGCGACGCGTTGCTGCTGCCCGCCGGAAAGTTCGTGCGGATAGCGCTGGGCCAACGGCAGCATTTCGACCAGCCCGAGCGCGTCGTCCACTTTCTGATCGAGCACGGCCTTGCGCACCCCGCGTAAGCGCAACGGATACGCCACGTTCTCCCGCACGGTCATGTGAGGCCAAAGCGCGTACGACTGAAAGACAAGACCGCAATTGCGTGCCTCCGGGGCAAGCTCGATGTTCTCGTCGCGATCGAAAAGCCGCACTGAGCCAAGCGTGATGCGCCCGCTCGTCGGTGTTTCAAGCCCGGCAATCGAGAACAACGTGGTGGACTTGCCGCAGCCGCTGGGGCCGAGCAGCGTCAGGAATTCGCCATCGCGAACTTCCAGCGAAACGTTCTTCAGAATGTCGACATCGCCGTGACGCTTGCACAACGAGTCGATTTGCAATGCAGCCATGTTATTTACCCTTTCCAAGCGCCTTGGCGACCATTACCAGCGCCAAGGTCAGCAACAGTTGCACGATCGACAGCGCCGCCACCGGTCCGAAATCGCCATTGGTCCACAGCCGCAACATGGTCGGGCCGATGACCTGACTCGTCGGCGCGACCAGAAACACGGCAGCGGCGTACTCCTTCAGAAAACTCACGAACAGCAACAGATAACTACTGGCCATCGCGCGGCGCCCCAGCGGCAGCACGATGTTGCGGCTGGTCTGCCACCACGTCGCCCCGCAGGCGCGCGAGGCCTGATCGAGTTCGCGACCGATCTGCATGAACGTGGGCGCCATCGCGGCGAATGCCGTCGGCAGGTTGCGCATCGAAAACGCGATGATGAGCAGCCACAGGGTGCCGTAGAGCACGCCCATGCCGGGCAGCCACAAGGTGAGCCAGAGGAAACCGATGCCCACCACGATGCCGGGCACGGCGCGCGGCGCCAGACACAACACTTCCAGCGACCGGCGCCAGCGGAAGTTCGAGCGCTGCACACAAAGCACCACCAGTGCCACGAACGCCGTCGCCAATGCCGCGCCGATGCCGGCCACGAAAAGGCTGTTGGTGATGGCGTGCCAGTATTCCGACTGCGTGAAGAGCTGCTGGTAGTTCGACGCCGTCAGATAATCCAGCGGCGACACCAACGGACTCAGGAACTGCACGGCAGAGCGTGCCACCAGCCCGGCAATCGGCAACAGCACGCTGATGGCGAGGTACAGCCACCACAGCATCGCGATCACGAAACGCCAGCCGCCCACGCGCGTTGCCCGGTGACGCTGCGCTTTGCCGCGCAAGGTGACAAAGCGCTGCGTGTTGCCGAGCATGCGTTGCTGCACGATGACCAGCAGCGCCACACAGATCAGCATGTAGACCGCCGCCGCGCCCAACATGCCGTAATTTGGGGACGTCTGGCCCAGCGCTTCGCGGTACAGGAACGTGGTGAAGAACTCCAGATTCGACGGTGCGCCGAAGATCAGCGGAATCGACAACAGCTCCAGCCCGCCCACGAACGCCAGCAGCGCGCTGTAGAAGATCGACGGACGCATGAGCGGCAACGTGATCGTGGTCATTACGCGCCACGGCTTCGCCCCCGTAGTGCGGGCGGCATCTTCCAGCGACCCGTTAGAGAGCGACAACGCGCTTGAACACAGCACCGTGACGTATGGCGCCTGCGACACCCCGGCCAGCACGCCCATGCCGAGAATCGAGTACAGATTCCATGGCGTATCTGACAGCCAGCGCTGCACAGCCAATGTCACATAGCCCGACGGCCCGTACAGCACATACCAGCCGAACGCCAACACAAGCTGCGACAAATAGACAGGCAGCGACATCACGCCGCGCAGCCAGCGCTGGCCGGGCAGTTCGAGCCGCGTAAAACAGAACGCGCCTAGCACGCCCACGACCGTGGCGACTATCGTCGACACGACCGCTAGATAGAACGAGTTGGCCGCCGCCTCAAGAAATGCGCGGCTGGTCAGCAACCCACTGTAGTTCTGCGAAGTCAGCACGCCGTGCCCGTCGTACAACGGGCGGTCGATCAGCGATTGATAGACGATCAGGCACAGCGGCGTTGCCACGAGCAACAAGACGGCGACAAACACGAATCGCGGCACCCAGCGCTCGGGGTCGACGCGACGGCGTGCGCTGCCTTCCGGCAACACATTGGCGAGCGATGCCATGCTCACTTCCTCCCGCCGGTAAACGTGGCTTGCCACTTGGCGATGAAGGCCGGCTGCTCACGCAACATCTCGGGCGGGTAGCCAATCTGGATGACGTTCTTCGCCCCCAGTTGCTCGACGATCTGCGCGTAGGTAATCACGGGCACTTCATTCGGCTTGACGTCGCTGCGGTACGGCACGAGGCCGCCGTTCGCAATGCTCACCTGCCCGTCGTGCGACAGCAGCCAGTTCATCACCAGACTCGCGGACGCCTTGCTTTGCGAGCGTCGCGTGATCGCCATGCCGCGCGGCATGAGCGGTGTGCCGTCCTTGATCAGGTTCCAGCCGAGAATGTCGCCGCGCTTTTCCTGCCGCAACCGTTCGAAGAAGGTGGCGCCTGATGCGAAGTACACCGCCGAGTACTCGCCGGTGGTCACCTTCTCGATCATCGTCGCCCCGCTGCTCTCCAGTTGCGTGGCACGGGCTACGCCTTCCAGCGCCGGCCAGCCGCGCTCGCGAGCATAGGTCCATTGCAACACGTAGGCGAACGCATGCTTGGCAGCGTCGTACGTGGTGATCTTGCGATTGAACAACCCCGGGAATTGCTGGCTCAGGCGTGCGAGATCGGCCATGGACTGGGGACGCTTGTCCGGCGGCAACAGCAGCTTGTTGTAGACCATCACCAGCGGATCGGTCGAGAACGTGTAGAGCCCGGGCAGCGGCTTGCTCCACGCGGGCAATGCGCCCGCGTCAGGCACGTTGTACGGCTCGATGCCGTCTTTCTCATGAAAGCGCAGCCAGGCATCCGGCGCGGCCGTGATGATCAGGTCGGCGCTACGGCGTCCGACCGACGACTCGCTGTAATAGCGCTCGAACACCTCGGCCGGTCCCAGATGCAGCGCATCGACCTTGAGCCACGGATACTTCGCGCGCAATCCGGCGAGGAACGGCGCCATGTTGGCATTCGACAAATTCGAGTAAATCAGCACGCCCTGCTCGCTGCGCGCCTTCGTCTCCAGATCGGGGGCGGCCGGTGCTGCAAATGCCGTGCCGGTGCCCACCCAGCCGAATCCGCTGACCGTGCCCGCCACGCCCACCATGCCTGCCGCCAACAGACGGCGCCGCGTGACATCGGGCATTGCCTCCTGCACAAGCCCTTCCGGCGCCGTGCCGTTCTTACCTTCGTTATTCGCTTTCAACTGCTCCTCCAATCGATTGCCAGCCAAATTCCAGAACATCCCAGAACTTCGAGACCCTGCCATTTCACCGCAAGATCACCTTGATGCAAATAGTAGCCAATTTGAGATACACTCACAACCGTTCAATAAGCGATGCGACCCCGGGGTATCCCTAATACGTGACGACGCGTATGGCCATGCTTCGGCGACGCTGCCCTGTTTTTCCTTCACCCTCCCTCGGAAAGGATCACCGTTCGTGAAGATCACGCCATATCACGTCGGGCCGACGATGTCGTTCTCGTGCCGCCTGGACCCGCGCTTTTCATACTGCCTGTATGTGCCGCGCGGCTATGCCGACCCGGCGCGGCCGCGCTGCCGGATCTTGCTCGCCGTGCACGGCACCGAGCGCGCTAACCAGCGGCTGCGCGATCGATTTGCCGACTTTGCCGAGCGCGACAATTGCATCGTGCTGGCGCCGTTGTTCCCTGCGGGCATGACGGGCGACGACAACATCGATGCCTACAAATATCTGGCGCAGGGCGACCTTCGCTACGACCTCATCGCCAAAGACATGATCGACGAGGTGGCCTATGCCTACGACGTGTCGGCGGATCGCATGCTCGTGTTCGGGTTTTCCGGTGGCGCGCATTTCGCCCATCGCTTTCTGTATGGGCACGCCTCGCGCGTGCGGGCTGCGTCGATTGCAGCGCCCGGCGGGATCACGTTGCCCGATGCGGAGCATCCGTGGTGGATCGGCTTGCAGGATTTTGAAAAACGCTTCGGCCGGCCCGTTGACTGGGCCGCGCTCAAAAGCATCGTCATGCATCTGGTCGTCGGCGCCGACGACACCAACCCGCAGGGCATGATTCAGAGTCCTTCGCATCCTTACTGGATGCCGGGTGCCGATGCGCTCGGCAAGACACGCGTCGAACGACTGCGCCACCTGTACGACGCGATGGTCGCGCTCGGCGTCGACACGCGATACGAAGCGCTGCCCGGCGTGCGCCATGAAATGGAACCACTGGTCGACGCGGCGCAGGCATTCTTCGCCACGGTCTCGCGCTGACACACGCATCGAGGCCTCGCTTCACGGCCCCTTCCGGCAAAGACCGAAGGGGCCGTCAATCGACGGCCCCGATATGCTTACTCCCGCTGCGCCTTCAGAAACGTACCGACCACGTGGCGGTACACCTCGGGGGTTTCGTAGAAAGGCATGTGCGACGCCTCTTCCAGCACTTCCAGCTGCGCATTCGGCATCGCCTCATACATCGCGCGCGAACACGCCGGCGTCAGTTCGTCGAACGCGCCGCAGATCACCAGCGCCGGCGCCGTGATGCCGTGCATGTCCGGCACCCGGTTCCACTCGCGCATATTGCCGGTATAGGTGAACTCGTTCGGCCCCTGCATCGTGCGGTATGGGCCTTCGTTCCACTGCGCCAGCGAACGCGTCAGTGCCTCAGGCCAGACGGGCAGCCGGCACACGTGGCGATAGTTCAGGAGGGTCAACGCGGCGGCGTATTCAGGATGGGTCAGCGTGCCCGCTGCCTCGTGATGCCGCATCATCGCGACCGTTTCCGCACCGAGCGCTGCGCGTAGGCGCTCCAGTTCCGTGCGCAGATGCGGGATGTCGCAGGCCCCGTCGGCAACGATATAGCTGGCGACGCGTTCGGGATACGTCAGGCAGTACTCGGTGCCAAGCCACGTGCCCCACGAATGCCCTAACAGGTGGAACCTCTGAATGCCCAGCGCCGCGCGCACTTGTTCGACTTCTTCCACATAGCGGGCCAACGTCCACAATTGTTCATCGTCCGGACGATCCGACGCGCCGCAGCCCAACTGGTCGTAGAAAACCAGCGCAAATCCCTCGTCGGCTAACCACGCATGGCCTTCGCGCAGATACTCGCTGGGCAGGCCCGGTCCGCCGTTCAGGCCGAACAATATGCGCGCGCCAGCGGCAGACACATCGCCGCAAACGTAAGCCTGAACGTCATACCCCTCGGTAAGGCGCACGCGCACCGTTTCGAATGGCTGCGTCATGCACCCACCTGCACATCGAAACTACGGTCTTGCCCGAGACTCGGAATACTCGTGCGCGCCCAATCGACCCGCGCCGGATCGATGTCGGCCATCACGATGCCCGGCGCAAGGCCGCCATCGGCCAGAATTTCGCCCCACGGGTCAACGATCAACGAGTGCCCGTAGCTATACCGCCCGCCATAGTGATGCCCGCATTGCGCCGGCGCGATGACATAACAGCCGGTCTCGATGGCCCGCGCGCGAAGCAGCGTGTGCCAGTGCGCTTCTCCCGTGATTTTCATGAAGGCCGCCGGCACCGCGATCAGGTTGGCCCCTGCCTGCGCAAGCGCCCGATACAACTGCGCAAAGCGCACGTCATAGCAGATCGAGAACCCCAGACGGCCCCACGGACCGTCCCAAAGCTGCGCACGGGCGCCGCGTTTATACAGGTTGGATTCGGTAAAACTCGACGACCCCGGCAGTGCATCGAAGAGATGGATCTTGTCGTAATGGCACACCACCTCGCCCTGCGGCGAAATCAGCATGCTGCGATTGACGAGTTCGCCATCGGTGTGGCGCGTCGTGATCGACCCCACGAGAATCCAGCAGCCGAGATCGAGCGCCGCGGCCTTGTAAGCCGCCAGCGCGAAATGCTCGGACGGCACCCGGGCGTAGTCCCGCGTGCGCTGAAAGTCGGCATCGAGATAGTCGACCGCTTCGGGCAGCGCTATGAGTTGCGCGCCGCCGAGCGCTGCCTGACGAATCCACGCAAGGGTATCGGCAACGTTCTCTTTCACGTCATTGCGGGCGCAAACCTGCACGCAGGCAACGCGCAGGCGCTCGGCGACCGGGCCGCCAGGGGGAGTCGAGAGCGCAGAGGAAAGCACAGACATGGAAATCTCCGGTGTGAGGAATTTCCAAGGATAGACGAGCGAATTGTTAAAGGCTACTATTTTGGCTACTATTTATCTTCTTCAAGGAATCCCTCATGTTTCGCTCCAACCGCTTGAAGCAGCGCCTGTCCGAAGGACACCCGTGTGCGGGCGCGTGGCTTTTCGTCCCCAGCGCGGACACCGCCGAGATTCTCGGCACGTTGGGCTACGACGCGCTCATCATCGATCACGAACATACGGCCGGACACGTTCAGACCACCGTTGAACAGATCCGCGCTATTCGGGCTGCCGGGGCGAGCACGGTACTCGCGAGAGTGCCCGCCCATGACGCCCATGTGATCAAGCCATTGCTCGACGCCGGGGTCGAAGGCCTGCTACTGCCGAACGTGGAATCGGCGGCACAAGCGCGTGCGTTGGCGAACGCGGCGTGGTATCCGCCGGACGGCACACGGGGAGCGCATTACACCGTGTCTCGCGCGGCGGCATGGGGTGGGCAAGCCGCCGACTATCGCGCTCGGGCAAAGCAGGAATTGTTGTTGATCGGCATGATCGAAAGCCTCCGTGGCGTCGACGCCCTGCCCGAGATCCTCGCCGAGAAGGTATTCGACATGATCTTCGTCGGCCCGCTCGATCTCGCCGAGAGTCTCGGCTGCGGCAGCGACATGGCGAGTGCCGCGGTGCAGGCTGCCATCGACACGGTGGAGCGACAGGTGCGCGCGAGTGGCGCCTGTCTGGGTTTGGCATTGCGCCCGAACGAGTTGGCGGCGCACGCGTACGCCCGTGGGCACGCTTTTGTCACGCTGGGCTGTGACGTCGGATTTCTGCGCCAAGGTGCCACGTTGTTGGCACACCAAAACGTTTAAACCGACATCGGAACGGCATCGGCCCGATGCTATAATCCGCGAACAAAATTGGCTACTAAAGGCGAATGGAAACGACCCCGCTCACATTTGATTCCCTCAACGATCTCAGCCGCGAGATCCGGAGCGACCTTTTCGCAGGCAAGTACTCGCCCGGCGACTGGCTCAAGCAAACGGATGTCGAGCAGCGGTACGGGGCCAATCGCTTCGAAGTGCGCATGGCACTCAACGAGCTGGCGGTGCGCGGCCTGCTGGAACACATTCAGAACCGCGGTTATCGCATTGCGAGCCATTCGTCGATTCAACGTGACCAGCTCTATGAAGTCCGCACCATCATGGAATTGGCGGCGTGCCGCTTGATCGTCGTGCGCGCCACTCCGGAGCAAATCGACAGCTTTGGCGTTCTGGTCGCGCAGTTCGACACGGCCGTCGAGGTGGGCAGCCGCGAGGAACTGCGCGTCATCAACTTCCGCCTGCACGAGGCGTTCTACGCCATGGCAGGCAACACGTTGCTTGCCGAAGAAATCCGTCAGAACCGCGAGCGCGGTATTCCGGGACGCACGGGAACGTGGGACACCGTCGCCTCGCTGCGCGCGAGCAATGCCGATCACATCGCCATGCTCGACACGCTGCGCAAACGCGACGCCGAAGGCCTGTGCGCCGTCGTCTATCGCCACCTGAACCAATGGCGTGCTTTCTCGACGTCGGCAACAACAGAGTGAGGTGATTGAAGTGAAAAGGGCCGCACTCGCGCGCCCCTTCACTGTCACTTACCCGGCAAACGCTTCCCGATAGGCGAACAATCCCGGCGTGCCCCCCGTCATCACGTAAAGCACGCTAGTGCCCGCGGGCACCGCCCCGGCACGAATATCGGCGAGCAGTCCGGCAAAGGCTTTGCCGGAGTAGACCGGATCCAGCAGCAGCCCTTCGCTGCGCGCCAGCAAGCGCACGACGTCGAGCATCCCCTGCGTCGGAATGCCGTAGGCCGCGCCACGGTGCGCACCGTCGATCACTACATCGTCCACTGAGAGGGCGGATGCCGAATGCCCCAACAGCGCCAGCGTCTCCCCGGCCAATTGCACCGTGCGCGCATGTGTCGCGTCTCGATCTGCCAAAACCGAATACGCGTTGACCGTCTGCGCGCCCCGCCCTGCCGAATGAAACCCAGCGACCAACCCCGCCTGCGTGCCCGAGCTTCCGTTCGGCACGACCACGCGATCGAACGTCGTCCCGAGGACCGATTCCTGCTCAATCACTTCCAGTGCGCAGCGAACATAGCCCAGCGCACCTAGCGGCGACGAGCCACCTGACGGGACCACCATCGCCCGCCGCCCTTGCTCACGTAACGCCACCGCACGGTCCTGCGCCGCCGCGAGCGCATCGACGTTCGGCGCAAGGCGATGCACCTTCGCGCCGAAAAGATCATCCAGCATGACGTTGCCGTTGTTGCGATAAGCCACGTCATGCCGGGGCACCATGTCCGCCAGCATCAGTTCGCAGGCAAGACCATGTCGCGCACAGGCGGCCGCTGTGAGCCGCGCATGGTTGGACTGAATGCCGCCAATCGTAATGACGGTATCTGCGCCGTCTGCCAGCGCTGCGCCCAACAGGAGTTCCAGTTTCCGCAGCTTGTTGCCCCCGCCGCCGATCTCGCCCAGATCGTCACGCTTCACGTAGATGGCGATGTCCTGCCGGTCCGCGCCGCACTGGCTTTCGAGCCGGGACAAGCGCCGGATCGGCGTCGGTCCCTCGATCAATGGAACGGTAGGAAAGTGGCTGGCGATTTGCGAGCTTGTGTTGATCATGTTGTCTCCGTGGTCCGGCGGCACCCTCGCCGCGACGCGTCATTCACTCGTTGATGAAGTACTGCAAGATGCGATCGCGCTCGGACTTCGCGGCAGTCGCGGCTTGAGCGTCGTCACCCTCCTCGTCATCCCCGCTAGCCGGTTGCGACAGCGCCACGCCGTCGGGACTCAGCTTCTCCACGAAGCCATTGCCCGGCTGAAACGCCTTGTCGTAAGCGACATCGCCGGCAACGGTAATGTCATCGGGCACGACGACAGTTGCCTGCGGAACGCCATCGAGAGCCTGCTTCATGTAATCGATCCACACCGGCAATGCCGTGCGCGAGGCCCACTCGCTGCGCCCCAACGAGCGTGGCGTGTCGTGCCCCATCCAGACCACCGTCGCAGCGCTTTGCTGGAAACCGGCAAACCAGCCGTCGCGATAGTCGTTGGTGGTGCCGGTCTTGCCCCCAATGTCGCTGCGGCCAAGCACGCGAGTGGCCGACGCGGTGCCGTGTTGCGCAACTTCGCGCAGCATCTGCGACGTGAGATAGCTGGTCGCCGGCGACATCACGCGCACACGTTCCGGACGCACATGGAACAGCTCTGCCCCGCGGCTATCGACGATGCGCGACACGAGATACGGCGCCACGCGCTCGCCACCATTGGCGAACACGGCGTAGCCCACTGCCATCTGCAACGGCGTGACGGCCCCCGCCCCCAAAGCCATCGGCAAGTTGGCCGGAATCTTGTCCTTGTCGAAACCGAAGGTCTGTACGGCAAAGTCGCGCGCGTAAGCCGGACCAATCGCCTGCACGAGACGAATCGCGACGAGGTTGCGAGACTTGGCCAACGCTGTCTGCAACGACAGTTCCCCAAGTGGGGCGCCGCCCGCCTTGGGTCGCCAGATCGGTGCACCGGGCGCCGGCCGGATCTCCAGCGGCAAGTCGAAGACCTGCGTCGAAGGCCCGTACCCCTTGGCAATCGCTGCCGCATACAGGAACGGCTTGAACGCCGAGCCCGGCTGACGCCACGCCTGCGTCGCGTGATTGAGATGCTGGCCCGACATGCCGCTGTCGCCGATCATCGCGAGAATCGCGCCATCTTCGGGCGAGATCGAAATGAGCGCCGCCTGCACGGTGGGCATCGCGCTCAATTGGAAGGCGCCGTTCGCAAGCGTTCGCATGCGCACGACGTCGCCGACATGGACACGTTGCTTGGTCGAAGCCTGCGCAGCGGTGGCGTGCCGGCCATCTTCCATCAGCACGGTGACGCGGCCAGCGTTCGCGCCTTTCGCCGCGCCATCGACATGGACCACCACGCCAACGCTCAAGCCCGGGTAGTCGGGCCGCTGCTTCAGGTACGCCGCGAGCGCCGGTGTCAGTCCGGCGCGAAGGTCGAGTTGTGCGCGCAGGTCTTCCCGCACCCGCGTTTCTGCGCCGGGATACGGCTGGCGCGCCTGATATGCCTCGACGCCGCGCAACACGGCATCGGCCGCAGCGCGCTGACGTTGCGTGTCGACAGTTGTCCAGACGCGCAGCCCCAATTCGTAGGCTTCATCGCCGTAATCTTTCACGATCATCTTGCGCACCGTCTCGGTGACGGCATCGGCCGGAATATCGCGGCCGGTCACGGCCCGTGGCGAGAACGGCGGCGCAGCCGACGCAGCGGCAAAGTCTTCGCGCGAAATCACACCGGATTGCAACATGCGGCCGAGCACGTAAAGCTGCCGCGTGCGTGCCCGCGCCGGATCGACGATCGGATTGAACGCTGCCGGGGCTTTGGGAAGCCCTGCGAGCATGGCGCATTCGTCGAGCGTCAGTGCTTCGACCGGCTTGCCGTAATAGACGCGCGCCGCAGCCCCGAAACCATAAGCACGTTCGCCCAGATAAATCTGGTTCATGTACAGCGTCAGGATCTGCGGCTTGCTCAACGTGCGCTCGATCTTGATGGCGAGCAGAATTTCGTACAACTTGCGCGCGTAGGTCTTCTTTCGCGTGAGAAAGAAGTTACGTGCCAGTTGCATCGTGATCGTGCTGCCGCCCTGCGCCTTGCCGCCGTGCATCGCGTTGGCAACACTGGCGCGAATCAGACCGGGGAAATCGACGCCACCGTGGGCAAAGAAATCGGCGTCTTCGGTGGCCAGAAGCGCATCGCGCAGATGTGCGGGAATCTGGTCATACGTCAGGGGAATACGCTTCTCGATGCCGTATTCGGCCAGCAGCTGGTTGTCCGCCGAATAGATGCGCAAGGGTTGGGCCGGGCGATATTCGCCAAGCACGGCCACGGGCGGCAGTTCCGGGTACACAACCACGATCACATAGGCCGCAAGCGCACCGAACGCCGTGATTCCGGCCACCATCACGAACAACAACCACTTCAGCCAACGCCGGGCCTTTCGCGCCGGGGGTGGCGTGGGGCCACCGCCTTCGGGGCCCTGCGCGTGCGCGTCGAAATTCCTTTCATTCATCCGTGAACCATTCCTTCAATAACCGAACCAATCGACAAGTCTGGCTAATGTATGGATGTCACGAGAACACCGATGGCACGCCATACGAGCGCGAGAGAGGTGCTCTACAATCCGCATGAATCGCCAAGAATCAGCCAGACCCGGCAGCCATACTCTGCGAAGCGCCGGGCGACGGACAAGCGATATTTCCTTACTCAGGCATTAATCACGCTAATGCGAAAACCCATCGACGCCGCTTTGCTCGGCGCCCTGCGTTGCTTTGCCACTGCTGCCCGGTTGCTGAGCTTCACCCGCGCGGCGGATGCGCTCAGCCTGACCCAAAGCGCTATCAGTCAACAGATCCGGCAGTTGGAAAAGCGGCTGGGCTATGCGTTATTCGTGCGCGGCCATCGCAGCCTGACGCTCACTCGAGAGGGGGAAATGCTGCTGGAAGGCACGCAGCGGGCCTTCGACGAGATCGAGACCACGCTCGTGCGGATTGCCAGCACGGACGAGCCGGTGCGCGTCGGTTGCTGCCCGTCGTTCGCGCTGCATTGGCTCGTGTCGCGACTGCCGGATTTTCATCAGCACTTCGAGCGAAACCCGGTGCAGCTCAACGCGGAGTTCACTGCGGTCGGCATGCCTGACGACGACACGACCGGCGTAGACGTCGCCATTCGTTACTCGGTGGACGATTTCCCGCTGACCGACGTGCATGCGCTGTTGCTCGACGAGTGGTTATTGCCCGTCGCCACGCCGACCTATCTGCAACGCAATCCGGCAGCGGCCAAGGGGCGCATCGACAAGTCGTGTGTGTTGTTGCATGACGCCGCCGCGTGGACCGGGGCGGATGCCTCTGCCGAATGGCGGGCATGGATGACGGCGGTGCAGCCCGCAGCGATTCGCCACGTGGACGGGCCCCATTTCAATCTCGCGAGCATGGCGTTCAGCGCGGCGCTCAACCATCAGGGCGTCGCAATTGCCCGGGTGTCGCTCTTGACGAATGAGTTGCGTGACGGGCGGTTGGTGCCGGTTGTACCGGTCGCGGTGCGCTCGCCCGCCTCTTACTGGATGATTTCACGCAGTGCGAATTCCCCGGCGGCCAGCGTGTTCAACGCATGGCTCTTGCAGGAATGCCGGCAGTTTGCCCGCCGCCGCGCGGTTGATATCGGCAAGCTAGGGATTGCACGCCCGGCGGACGCAATGTTGTGAACGCGCGAGTCCGGGGTGCGATGACCGCCCCCAAGCTCACGACACACTCGCGCCAGGCTGCTCTTAAACGTCGACCTGCATCGGCAACTCGGGCGCACTCCCCCATTCGCCGAGCGACGCGTCGTACAGGCGCACATTGGGATGCCCCAGCTTCATCAGCGCGAAGACGACGAGGCTTGCCGACACACCGCCGCCGCAGTAAGCGATGACGGCGCGTTCCGGCCCGATATCTGCCGCAGCGAAGCGCGCCCGCAACCCGGTGTCGTCAAGCAACTGCCCCGTCGAAGCATCGAGCAGGCTCGCCGCAGAGACGTTGATACTGCCGGGAATGTGACCGGGACGGCCCTTGCGCGGCACTTCCTCGCCGCTGTACTGCGCGGGGCGCAGCGCATTGATCAGCCGAACATCCGTTGCATGTAGTGCCTGCACCACGTCGGCACGCTCGGCCACATAGGGCAACGGCGGCGCCACCGTGAACTCACCGCGCGCCGGGGCAGCCGCCGCGCCTCGCTCTGCCGGATACCCCTCGGCCTGCCACGTGGCCAGACCGCCGTCGAGCAGATGCGCATTGGTAAATCCATAGACACGCAGCATCCACCACACACGCGTGGCCCACCACGGCGTGCCGGTGCTGTAGATGACGACGAGGCTGTCGTTGCGAATGCCCAGCGCTTCCACTGCTGACTTGAAGGCTTCCGGCGGCGGCAGCATCAGGTGAATTGGGTGATTGCGATCCGACAGCTGCGCATCGATGTCAATGAACTGAGCGCCCGGAATGTGAGCCGCTTCAAAGGCCGCACGCTCCGGCTGTACACGTTGCTTGATGACGGGATCGACTACCATCGTCGCGCTGCAATCGAACAAACGCAGGTCGGCACGATGCAGATTCTCGGCGAGCCACGCCGTGTTCACGAGATAGCCCGGTTCAATGACCGGTGTTAGGGATGTGGCAGTCATTTTCAAATCGAAAGTCAGAATGCGGTCGCGGCGGACCGAAAATTCACTCGGTAGCCCATGCGGCAAACCGCCGTTGCAACCACGCGATGCCCGCGTCGGCGAAATAACCGACGACCATCGTCACGATCACATAGGCATATACCTGCGGCGACTGGAAGTATCGCTGCGCTTGCACAATCGCCTCGCCAAGCCCTCCTCCCGTGACCATCTCGGCGGTAAATACCGTAATGAGTCCGATCGGCAGCGCGATACGAAGCCCCGACAACATCGACGGTACCGTGGCAGGCAACAGAATCAGCCAGAACAATTCGCTGCGCTTCGTGCCGAGCGAAAACGCCGCCCAGCGCAGCTTCTGCGAAATCAGCGATGCCCCGGACTGCGCCGCCACGATGAACGGGAACACGCAGGTGGCAAACACCAGAATCACCTTCGAGAGGCTATCCATGCCGAACCACGCGGTCAGCACCGGGATCAGTGCAATCTTCGGCAACGGAAAACCAAACGCGACATAGGGCGAGAGCCACCAGCGGCAGAACCGGGACTCCGCCATCAGGAAGCCCGCCGGAATGCCCACGAGTGCCGCCAGCCCAACGCCCGCGAAAGCTCGCCAGAGACTGGTGCCCAGCGTGGAGAACAACTCCCCGGTCGAGACGAGTTGCCACAGCGTGCCGAACACGACTGACGGTGACGGCAGAAAGACCGCCCTCACCCAGCCGTAATGCGTCGCAATTTGCCAGAGCGCCAAAAGCACAGCGAGCGCAATCCAGCGCTCAATCCAGTGAAGCAGGCCCGCGGGGCGCTTCCGCCCCGGGGCGTCGCCCTTCTGCGCCGCCTGTGCCGCCTGTGCCGCCACCGGACCATTCAATATGGTCGCCTTAGTCATGATGTTGTGTCGTTTCATGCCAGCGCAGCCAGAACTGACTGGCCCGCCGGAGTGCAAGATCGGCCAGATAGGCAATCACTGTCGTCACCAGTAGCGCGGCAAACAGATAGTCGTAACTGCCTTGGTCGCCGTATTGCGATATCAACTTACCGATGCCCTGATTCGCCACGATCATCTCGCACGAGATGGCGACCAGCAGCGTGAAGCCGAACGCGACGCGAACGCCCGTGAGAATCTGCGGCATCGCCCCCGGCAACACCACACGCCAGAGCAACTCGGCCCGCGACGTGCCGAGCGAACGTGCGCTCCACAGCAGCACGTGCGGCACCTCTTGCGCACCCCGCAAGGTGTAGACGATCAGCGGCAGCGTAGTCGTCACGGCGATGACAACGATATTGGTCAAGCCGCCCACGCCGAACCACAGCACGAGCAACGGAATCAGCGTCGTCTTCGGTAAGGCATAAGTGGAGCGCACCACCGGCGATACGATGCGCTCGAACACGCTCGATGTTGCCATCAGCAAGCCCGTCGGCACGCCGATCAGCAACCCGGCAGCCAGCCCCCAGACACTCGCGCGAAGGGTCGCGGCAAGGTTGTCCCAAAGTTCACCCGTGCGAGCGAGATGCAGCATGGCACGCCAGACGTCACCCATCGGCGGCACGAAACCCTCCGGCAACCACTGCCAGCGCGTCGCGGCGTGCCACAGGACGAACAACAATGCGACCGACACCACGCCCGTCAGCGCGCGCGCGCCGGGCAAGCGGCGGACGACCGGCGCCGGTAGCGTTGCCCCGCTCATGCGATCTCCTCATGCTCGGTGCCGCGCACTTGCTCACGGACAGTCAGCCAGACATCGTTGCGCAACGCCGCGAAGCGCTCGGAAAGCATGGTGGTCTCGCGGCCCAGCGTGCGGTCCAGATCGACGTCGATGCGTTTGACGATCCGCCCCGGACGGCGTGACATCACATAAATAGTGTCCGAGAGGTACACGGCCTCGTCGATATCGTGCGTCACCAATACGGCGGTTTTGCCCGACGCCGACCACAAGCTCAGCAGTTCGTCCTGCATGAACTCGCGGGTCTGTGCGTCAAGCGCGCCAAAAGGCTCGTCAAGCAGCAGAATCTTCGGATCGCTCGCGAACGTGCGCGCCAACGCCACACGTTGACGCATGCCGCCCGACAGTTCGCGGGGAAAGCGACGCTCGAATCCCTTCAAATGGATCAGTGCGATATAGCGCTCGACGGTGCGGGCCACCGTGTCGGCATCCACGCCCTTGCGGCGCAAACCGTAGGCGATGTTGTCGTACACCGTGAGCCACGGGAACAGCGCGTATTCCTGAAACACGATGCCCCGGTCGACACCCGGGCCGGTAATGGCGTTGCCGAATGTCGAGCAAACCCCTTGTGAGGCTTGAACGAAGCCGCCGAGGATGTAGAGCAACGTGCTCTTGCCGCAGCCCGAAGGCCCGACCAACGACACGAGCTTGCCCGCCGGCACGTCCAGATCGATGCGATCGAGCGCGAGCACCGATTCACCGCCCTTGTCGAACGACTTCGACAATCCGGCGACGTGAATCGCCGGCAGGCTGTCGTGGGAGGCTGCGTCGCTCATACGCGATGCGGAAGATAAGACGCGTCGACGTACGGCGCAATCGTCACGGGCTTGGGCAGCAACCCGAGCTTGGCCATCGCGTCGATGGGCGGCTGCAAGCTCGCCGCCGAGATCGTCGCGTTCGGGTCGCGATAAAAATCCTTTGCCGTGAGGAAATACTCGTCTAGCGACGCCGCAGGTGTCTTCGCCAGATCAGCTGTGAGCGCCACGACCTGTTTGCGATTGGCCGGGTCATAGATCCAGCGCTGTGCATCCACGTAGTCCGCCAGCCAAGCGCGCACGGCGGCGGGCTGCGACTTCAGGAAACGGGTACGGGCGCTCTGGAACAGGACCGGGTACGGCGGCACGACGCCCACGGCATCGAACACCGTACGAATGCCACCCTTCTTCGCCTCGTCGACTTGGAACGGCATGGCCAGTACACCGGCGTCAATGCGCTTCTGACGCAATGCCGGACCGATGTTGCCGAACGGCATTTCCACCACACGCACGTCCTTGCGCGGGTCCAGACCGTGGGCCTGAAGCGCGATGCGCAGAATGATGTCGACACTGCCGTTGAACGCGTTCACGGCCACGGTCTTGCCCTTGAGATCGGCAATCGTGCGAATCGGGCTGTCGGCCAGCACCACAAACGGATTGGACGCATAGCCCTGCACGGCATCGCGGTGGATTTCGGCAACGGCCGTCACGCCACCCGGCACAGCGTCCTGCGCAACCGTGGTGGCAAGGCTCGTGAACGCGAGCGTGCCGAGATCGGCCTGCTCGGCAGCCAGCAGCGTGGCCACCCCGGGCGTACCGCGCGCGGTGGTCGTCTCGATGACGTATTCCTTGCCGTGACGCTTCAGCACGTTCGCCTTGAACCAGTCGCTGAAGATCACCGTTTCGAGCTCACCCGGCCCCACGACGCCAGCGCTGGCATAGCGAATCACGGGCGGTGCCGCACGGGCGATCATCGGGAATGCCGGTAGCGATAAGGCCGCAGCCACTGCGGCGCCCTGCTTGATAAAGTTGCGTCGGCCATTGACCGACGAGTCACGCGAAGAGGAATGGGAAGACATGGCAGTGTGCGAGAAGTCGTTGTTATGTGTGCGTTGGCAAATGGCGCAAATGGCGCAAATGGCTTAGTGCGCGGGGCGCGCGAGACCGAGGTGGTCACGCAGCGTCGCGCCGTCGTACTCGGCACGGAAGCTGCCGCGCGATTGCAGTTCGGGCACGACGAGGCGCACGAAGTCCTCCACGCCGCCCGGCAGATACGGCATCTGCACCATGAAGCCGTCGCAGGCGCGCGCATCGAACCATTGCTGCATCGTGTCGGCCACGGCAGCGCCCGACCCGTTGAAGTCGCGCAGCGGGCCGATGCCGTAACGCTTGCCGATCTCGCGCAGCGACAGCCCCTGCTTACGCGTGAGCTCCGCCACTTCCTTGTAGTGACCCTGCACGCCGCCGACTTCGAGATCGGGCAGCACGCCGTCCTGCGGGAATGGCGACAGGTCGATGTCCAACTGATACGACAGCGTGGAGAGTCCGGCTTCGGGATCGCACAACTCGTCGAGCAACGCTTGTTTGTCGCGCGCGATGGCATCGGTCTCGCCTACGACGGGCACCATGCCTAGCAGAATTTTCACGTCGTCAGGGTTACGGCCGTGTTGCACCGCACGCTCCTTGATATCGCGATAGAAGTTTTGCGCAGACTCTTGCGATGAGTGTGTGACGAAGATCACGTCGGCCCACTTCGCCGCGAAATCCTTGCCGCGGGCCGAGGCGCCCGCCTGAATAAACACTGGGCGGCCTTGCGGCGGACGGCTCACGTTCAGCGGCCCTTCAACGTCGAACCACTTGCCATGGTGCGAGATGGGCGCCACACGCGACGGATCGGCGAACTGCGGCGTGGCGCGATCGAGCGTCAGGGCGTCGTCGTGCCAGCTATTCCAGAGCTTGCACGCCACTTCCACGAACTCGTCGGCGCGGTCGTAACGGTCTTCACGCGACAGTTGCTCGGCCAAGCCGAAGTTGCGCGCTTCGGCATCTTGAAACGACGTCACGATATTCCACGCTACGCGCCCGGCGCTCAAATGATCGAGCGATGCCAGTGCGCGGGCCACATGAAACGGCGTGAAGTAGGACGTTGAAATCGTGGCGGCCAACCCGAGCTTGTCGGTGCTGGCGGCCAGCGCCGACAGTACGACAAGCGGATCGAGACGCAGCGCGCCGAGTGCACCGTGACGCAGTTGCGAGTCGAGGCTGTCGCCGAGACGGCGCGGCAACGCCTGAATGTCCGGCAGGAAGATCATGTCGAACTTGCCGGCTTCGAGCAGACGCCCGATGTCGCGATAGAACTTGACGTTGAGAATGTCGTGCTGCGCCGAGGGATAGCGCCAGCCGCCATGGTGACCAGACACCGGGCCCGCCATGACGTAGGCGGCCAGGTTCATTTGTCGCGGGGCATTCGTAGGCATGCGAGGTATTCGGAAAAACGGAGTAAGAGACCGGCGCGGGTAACTTCGTTGGCAGCGCCTGCTCAGTTGTCTTCCCGGACCACAGTGACGGCGGCGAGGGCGGCACAAGCCGCCCCGCACGCAGTCGCAACCCAGTATAGAGTTCGGTTGCCTGATGACAAATTCGAATATCTGCTAAGCAAATTCACACAAACAGAAACACGCTTGCGACGCTATACCGTCGCCACCGGCAGGTAGTGATTGATGATGCCGAGCACGACCAGCAGCGCGATGCCGATGCCCAGACTCCAGCCGATCAATTTCTTCTCGATCGGCAGCAGCGGCTCCTCCGGCGCTTGCGCGATGGCTTTCGACAGGTTGTCGAGGTCAGACATGGTGAGACTCCTGTGATGTGAGAACGTTGGGGCGGCAAGACTTACGCCAGCGGCGGCTTCACCCCGTGGAAGAACAGCCACGAGATCAACAGGCCCACCCAGATGACGAAGCCGAACAGGCTGATGACGTACACCGCTGCGAGCTTGCCGATGCCCTCGGACCAAAGCTTGCGGAAGTTCGACAGCAGACCGATCGAGAAGAACGTCAGGACGAAGAAGATGACGCGGAAGTTGTTGGCCTCCCCCACAGCGCCCTTGATCTTCGCTGCGGCTTCCGGTCCGGCGGCGAGCGACAGGCCCAGTGCAAGCGCGAACGTCACGACAAAGCCGATGATGAACTTCGGAAACCGCTCCCAGATCTCGCGCGGACGAGCCCGTTGCGAGGCGTCGGTGACGTTGATGTGATTGGTCCAGATGTACGCGAGGATGAACGACCACACGCCGATGAAGATGTCGATGAACACCTTGATCGTGGCCGTCGTGCCCACGATCCAGCCTGCCGCGTAGTGCGTGCCGCCCGCAGCCGCTTTCGCGTTGATCAGCGCCTCGGTGATCGCGCCACCCGCAACTGCCGCCCCATCAGTCTTGACCGCCAGCCCGAGCCACGCCGCTGCGACCAGCGGATCGTCTGCGAGGAAATGCTGGGCGAGGAACGGGAGAATCAGCAGTTCAATGACGGCGAACACCACGACCAGTGACGACACCAGCACCGGAATCGCCGGCCGCGCACGAATGGCGCTGCCGGTTGAAATGGCCGCTGCGACGCCGCAGATCGAGATGCCCGAGGCCAACGGCACCGCCCACTCGCGCGGGAAGCGGAACCACTTGCGCGCGATGTAATAGACGACCGCCCAATAGATCAGATACGCCTCGACGATGGCGGCTACGCCACGCAGCAGAATCGACGACGCGAACGTCAGCCGGTCGGCCACCGTGACAGCAATGAACGCCCCCAGCACGACGATCGCTGTCTTGATGTACCACTCGGGACGCACCGCATCCGAGAGCCACGCGCTAGCACGCGGGAAGGCATTGGCGATGATCAGACCGACCACCAGCGCGACGATATAGCCACCCTCGTTGGTGAGGCGCAGCGACCAGTCGATACCGAACTTGGTTTGCTCGGCGGGCGTAACCGCCGCCAGATAGGCGTAGCTGCCGAGAAACCAGCTCGCATACGCCAGCCAGAACAACACGGAAAAGCGCACGACGAAGCGGCGAACGTCTTGCTGTAACGCGGCCACGCCTAGCGAGAGCACGGCGCTCAGAACGATCCATGTCAGGACAAAGGCCGTGAATCCGCCAAGGCGGGCGTATCCCGACGCCGCGGGCGCGAGTGCCGTTGCCGGGTCGGTCCAGACGCGTGTCGTGACGACCCAGCCGATCGGGTCGGCACCGGATACGCCCGTGAGCCCGGCGATAACGATGATCAGGCCGATGATGACGGCGAGCCAGTCTTCGCTCACCGGCTTGGCGGCCGAGACCTCTGGTGTGGTTGAGGCTTGCTCCATACTGCATTCCCCTTCAAATGACGTGAAGTGTGTTTGACGATGCCGGGTGACCCGGCTTTTGTTATCTCCTGCCGGGTTCAGCCCTTACGAATGTCCACGACCGCCTGTCGCACGTCGACCGCGCGCGGTATCAGACGGGTCTGGAAGGCCAGATCGGCGTTCGCCTGCTGTGCCTTGAGGACGTCAGGGGTGATTGGGTATTGCACACCCCATTCCAGACGCGGGATGGCACGCTTCCATACGTCGAGCGGCACGCCAGTGTTCTGCGCCAGTAAATCGGCCGTTTCGTCCGGCTTTGCCAGACGCGCCGTAATGTCGGTACTCAGCGTGTCGAACAGCGTGCGCAGCGTGGCCGGATACTTCTCGGCGAACGTACGCGCGCCGATGTAGAAGGCGTACTGCGGCACCGACACTTCGCCGATCTTGAGAATGGTGCGCACGTGGCTCGCGATCTCGGCGTCGGCATAGCGCGGGTCCGGCACCGACCACGCATCGACGAAACCGCGTTCGATGGCCGCGCGCGCATCGCTATACGAGAGGTAGGCGAACTGCACCTCCGACGGCGAAACGCCCGCGTCTGCCAGCGCACGCAGCACGAACAAATGGCCTTGCGAGCCCTTCGCGAAAGCAATCTTTTTGCCGCGCAAATCGCCGATCGTGCGCACGGTGGAATTGGCGGGCACGACGATGGCGTAACCATTCTGATAACGGCTGCCGGCAGCGACGTACACCACTGACGGTGCGGCACCCGCTTGCGCGAGAATCGGCGGCGGCGAACCCACCACACCGACATCGACATCGCCTGAATTGATCGCCTCGACCATCGGCGCGCCGTAGACAAACTCGATCCACTTCACTGCCACACCGTGTGGTCGCAACGCCGCCTCAAGCTTGCCGGACGCGCGCAGCGCCACCAGCGGGTCGCCTTTCTGAATGCCGATACGAATTGCGCCGGGCCATGCTTCGGCGGCCAATGCGCGCGGCACCTGCCCCGCTGCGAGCGCGGCGGCGGTGGTAGCGCCCAGCCAGGAAAGTGCGGTACGTCGAGTGATTGCCATGTCAAACCTTGAAATGCTTGCGTCGCCCCGTGCAGACGGGGTGTTTCATGAATTCAGCGTGAGAAGTGACGGTTTTCGGGGCGTTCGAGCCCGTAGTGCGCGCGCAAAGTGTGCGTGTCGTATTCCGTGCGAAGCCGCCCGCGACGTTGCAGGATCGGCACCACGTGCTCGACGAACAGATCGAGTTGGGCAGGCAATACCGGGGGCATGAGATTGAAGCCATCCGCCGCACCATCGTCGACCCAGTCTTCGATGACGTCGGCAATGCGCTCCGGCGATCCGGCGAATGTGAAGTGCCCACGCGCGCCCGCGAGTTGATGAAGCAGCCGACGCAGGGTCGGCCGCTCGCGAGCGACGAGACCGACGATGACTTCCGCCCGGCTTTTCGCAGCCTGCACGGTGGCGGGATTCGGGAAGTCATCGACAGAGAGCGGCTGGTCGAGTGGCAGACGCGAGAAGTCGTAGCCGCCAAAGCGGTCGGAAAGCCGGGTAAGGCCAACGCTGATGTCGGTCAGGCCATTGAGTTCTTCGAGCAGCGCCACGGCTTCGGCATCGGTCGCGCCAATCGCGGCACTCAAACCGGGCAGGATCACGACCTGATCGGCACGCCGTCCACGCGCTTCGGCCGCCGACTTCAGATCGCGATAGAAGTCGCGGGCCGAGGCTTTGGTCAGATGTGCGGTGAAGATCGCTTCGCCAAAACGCGCGGCGAACGCTTTGCCGTCAGGCGACGACCCTGCCTGCACCAGCACAGGCCAGCCTTGCGGCGAACGCGGCAGATTGAGCGGCCCCGCCACGCGGTAGTAGTCGCCCCGGTGATCGATGCTGCGCACCTTACCGGGCACGACGAAACGGCCGGTGGCGGCGTCGTCGACAATGGCGTCGTCGGCCCAGCTATCCCAGAGGCCGGTCACGACCTCCAGATATTCGTTCGCACGGGCGTAGCGCTCGGCATGGCTGATCGGCTGATCGAGTCCGAAGTTCTTGGCGGCGGCACCGACCCACGACGTGACGATGTTCCAGCCAATGCGGCCCTTGGTGATGTGATCGAGCGACGCGAACTGACGCGCCAGATTGAACGGCTCGGTGTAGGTGGTCGACGCCGTGGCAATCAACCCGATATGCCGCGTGGCGAAGGCCAGCGCAGCGAGGGTAGTGATGGGTTCGAGTTGCGCGGTCGCAACGTGCTCGGCGGCTTCGGCAAGCGCCAGCGCGTCGGCGAGAAATACCGAATCGAAACGCCCGGCCTCCGCGGTTTGCGCAAGCCCGGCGAAATAGTCGATATCGGTCAGCGGCAGGCGCGTCGCGCCCGAATGACGCCAGCCGGCCTCATGGTGGCCGCGGCCGTGAATGAACAAATTGAGATGAACGCGTTTTGCCATCGTGCCTGCCGTCGGTGAACTCACCGGGCCGGGCGGCCCGATGCCGGCAGCAAGACGACGCTACCCGCACCTCGGCGGGTTCGCGCATTCGTCTGCGCAACCGTGGCAGCGACTATAGGCACGCGTTCAGCGAAACGGAACCAACGGCTTTTCATTAAGATATTCACGTTGGCAATCGCCGTTCCGCCAGATACAACAACGGTTTCGGAACGGCTTAGAGGGCCTTCTTCACGGTGCGTGCAGCACCCGAGATATCCTGACCGACGCCATCCACCGTGTTGCAGCCCGCGAGCGCGAACAACGAACCGACCAACAAGAAAAACGCCAGGCAACGCGACAGCATATCGACCTCTTCGATACAGAACTGATGGGGAACGAGTTTCCGGATAGCGGACGCTCGCGCTTCAACAAAACAGCCAGACGCGCCGACGCGCGCTGAAACAACCCGCAATTGTCCAACAAATGCCGTCCGCCGGGGCCATCACCGGCGTCTTTTACCTTCGGTTACAACATCGGCAGGGTGTGCCGGATGTGATCGGCAAACGCCTGCGACAGATGATTCGGGCGGGCCCGGTCGAACTTTACCGTAATCCCGACCGACGGCAGCGGCGGCAGCCCGGGAACACCGTTCAGCACGTGCAGGTCCGATGGCACCGCCGTCTGGGTCATGACCGCCAGCGCCTGCCCGGAACGTGCCAGTGCCGTCAGTCCCGCCAAATTGCTGCTCGCATAGGCGATTCGGTAAGGCACGCCCGCCGCTTGCAGGGCCTCGCAGGCGGCGATGTGGTCCAGCGTGTCCGGATCGGATAGCGCCAAGGGTACGGGCTCACGCGGCAGCAGCGGATCGAAAAGTGCCGCTTCGAGCCCCGGGCTGCCGATCCAGACCAGCGGCTCGCGGCGGATGATGTCGTCGCCAACGGCGCCGGGCGGCAAGGTGTCCGGCAGCGAAATCAGCGCCAGATCCAGTGCGTGGCGCGCCAATTGCTCCAATAACCGGGGCGTCGGCTCGCAGATCACTTCCACCAGCGCCTGAGGATGCTGGCTGGCGAACTGCCGCAGCAGATCGGGCAGGAACGCTGCGGCGTAGTCGTCGGGACACCCAAACCGAAGGGTGCCGCTCAGGCCCTTCCCCGTCATATCGGCCAGCGCTTCGTCATGCAGCCGAAGCAGGCGCTGGGCGTGCCCGAGCAAGCGCTCGCCGGCCCCCGTCAACACCACGCCACGTCCGGTGCGCTGCAATAGCGGCTGATCGACCACTTCTTCCAGCCGCTTCATCTGCTGGCTCAGCGCCGACTGTGTGCGCGAAATGCGCTGCGCCGCACGGCTCAGCGAGCCCGCTTGCGCGATGGCGACAAACGAGCGCAGCAGATCGATGTCCAGTGAGAGGCTCAAGGTATTAGATTCCCTTCTATCTTTCATTAGCATTATTCGCTTCTATGAAAGCAGAGCGCTGCTTAGACTGCAAGCGGTTGATGCCCTTCTCTTGAGCTTTCGTCGTTCGTCTACCGGAGATCCCGCGTGTCCAAGAACCAAGACGCTGCCTTTTGGCAGAACGCCCGGCAACATCTGATCCGCTACGGCGGCACGTTCGAACCCGCGATCATCGAGCGTGCGCAGGGCAGCTTTGTCTACGACGCCGACGGCCGAGCGATTCTCGACTTCACCTCGGGACAGATGAGCGCTGTGCTCGGGCACAGCCACCCCGATATCGTGTCGGTCGTGACGGAATACGTTGGCAAGCTCGATCACTTGTTCAGCGGCATGCTGTCGCGTCCGGTGGTCGATCTGGCCACTCGGCTGGCGGAAATTACGCCGCCGGGCCTCGACCGCGCGCTGTTGCTCAGCACGGGTGCGGAATCGAACGAAGCGGCCATTCGCATGGCCAAGCTCGTGACCGGCAAGTACGAAATCGTGGGGTTTGCCCAGTCGTGGCATGGCATGACCGGCGCGGCGGCGTCGGCGACCTACAGCGCAGGCCGCAAGGGCGTCGGGCCTGCGGCGGTGGGCTCGTTCGCGATCCCCGCCCCGTTCACGTATCGCCCGCGTTTTTTGCGCGACGGTCAGTACGATTACCTCGCGGAACTCGACTACGCCTTCGACCTGATCGATCGGCAATCAAGTGGCAATCTTGCCGCCTTTATCGCGGAGCCCATTCTCAGCTCGGGCGGCATCATCGAACTGCCGCCGGGCTATCTGGCCGCGCTCAAACGCAAATGCGAGGAGCGCGGCATGCTGTTGATCCTCGACGAAGCCCAGACCGGCGTGGGCCGCACCGGCACGATGTTCGCGTTCGAGCACCACGGCGTCACGCCCGACATCCTCACGTTGTCGAAGACGCTCGGGGCCGGGTTGCCCCTCGCCGCCGTGGTCACGTCCGCAGAGATCGAAGAACGTGCGCACGAACGCGGCTATCTGTTCTACACGACCCATGTCTCCGACCCGTTACCCGCTGCGGTGGGTCTGCGTGTTCTCGATGTCGTGGCGCGTGATGGTCTGGTTGCCCGCGCCAACGTCATCGGCGAGCGCCTGCGGACCGGCTTGCTGGACCTGATGGAACGCTTCGAATGCATCGGCGACGTGCGCGGCCGCGGCCTGTTGCTGGGCATGGAAATCGTGAAGGACCGCCGCACCAAGGAACCGGCCGATGGCCTCGGCACGCGCATCACACGCGAATGCATGAACCTCGGCCTGAGCATGAACATCGTGCAACTGCCGGGCATGGGCGGCGTGTTCCGGATCGCCCCGCCCCTCACCGTCAGCGAAGCGGAAATCGACCTCGGCCTGTCACTGCTCGGGCAGGCTATCGAACGATCGCTCTGACGCGTTGCTTCAGTCGTAAAAAAGCCCCGTGATTCGCTTCATCGAAGCGCACGGGGCTTTTCTTCAGCCAGCGATTGACGGCTAGCTTAGTCCTGACGTTGCGGACGTTGCACGTCGCGGAAGATGTACTTCAGCGCGTCGGGCAGCGTGCTCGACCAGACCGGCCACTCGTGCTTGCCATCCACGATGCGAAGCTCGGCCGGTTGCTTGTTGGCGCGCAGCAATTCATAAAAACGCGTGGCTTCCGACTCGATGTTGAAGTCGTCGTCATCGCCCGAGTTGATGTACATCGGCACCTTGATGCCCTTCTTCAGAAACGCGTCGAAGAACACCGGATAGTTGTTCGCCTGCCAGACGCGCGCACTGTACTCGCCGCCCGTATTGGGTTCGGCAAACACCTTCACGAAGCGGGCCGACGAATCCTTGGGCGGTTCCGGGTTGTAGATCGCCGGACTGAGCAGCGCCGCCGCCTTGAACTTCTCCGGGTACTTGAGCACGTAACGCAGCGCGCCATACCCGCCCATCGACAGGCCGCCGATCAGACGGCCATCGCGGGTCGTGATCGTGCGGTACGTTTTCTCGACGTGGGGAATCAACTCGCTGAAGAACGCCGTCTCCATGCGTTCTTTCAGATCGACATACCAGTTGGTATTGGCGTCCGGCATGATCACGATGGCCGGGGGAATGTCGCCGTGGCTGATCAATTTGTCCATCGTCGACTGCATATGGCCCTTGACCACCCAGTCGTTACGCACGCCATCGTTGCCGTGCAGCAGATACAGCACCGGGTACGTGGTCTTGCCCGACGATTCATAGCCCGTCGGCAGATAGACGTTATACGTGAGCGGGCGCGACAGGTTCTTGCTGTACACCTCGCTGGAAAGCACCTCGCTCGCGTTGGCGAACGAACTGCTCAGTGCTGCTGCGGCGATGACACCCGTCGCCACTTGTCGTGCGAAGCTCGCACCGGTTTGACCGAACATCTTGAACACATACCCTCCTGGGGGAAATCGTGACGCTGTCTAGTTATCCAGAACACCCGGCTCTGAATGCCGGGCGCCCGAAAGATTAACATTTGAAATGATTTTCAGGGGATGGAATCGATGGCCGGCGCGCATGTTCAGTACACCGTGTCATCCTCGCCAGTGGTTCGCCGGTGGCTGCGGCGTGCGCGCATCAACACCACGATCGGCAGCGGCAACGCCACTACCAGCAGCAACCAGAGCAACGCGTAGACAGCGCCCAACCCGTCGTTTTGCAGGTTGACGTAGAGCTTGACCGGAATGCCTTGCGGAAAGTACGCGAAGATCATCACGATGCCGAACTCGCCGATGACACGCACCCACGCGATGACCAGACCGGTGGTCAGACCGCCGCGCGCGAGTGGCAACGTCACGTGCCGGAACACACGCCATGGCGTCGCACCGAGCGTGCTGGCGGCCATCGGCAGCACGGGCGGCACGGCCTCGAAGGCTGCGCGCGCCGCGAGAATGAAGTAAGGCAGTCCGCCGTAGACCTGCGACAGCACAAAGGCCGGGGCATTGTTGCCGAGCAGAATGCCGGCGCGCGACAGCAGCGAACCAAAGGTGCCGACCGGGCCATAGGCGGACGCGAGCAGAATGCCCATCGCGAGTGGTGGCGTCATCAGCGCCACGAGCACCAGCACTTCTGCCACACGTGCCATGCGCGAGCGCGTGGTAGCCAGCCAAAGTGCCACACGTGTGCCGAGCGCGACGACGATCGCCGTCGAGAGGCACGACAGCCCGAGCGACACCGCGACGGCATCCCAGTCGCCATAAGCAAGCCTGAAATGACGCCACGGCGTTTGCGCCACCAGCGCGACAAATGGAATCGCGAGCAACATCCACGTGATGCCATCGCTCAGACGCGCCACGGCGCGCGGCGTACCACGGATCCACTTCAACACGTGCTTGTGCGCCGCTTAGTTGTGCTGCGGGTACAGCGCGTCGCCCTTCGGCTTGCCATATCCATTCGCATCAAACAATTGCTGGCCTTGTGTCGACGTCATGAACGCGATGAATCGCTCGGCGGCCTCGGGGTGCGGCGAATTCTTCAGCTTGGCGGCGTAGAACACGAGCGGTTGCGGACGCACGGTCTTGGTCTTGCCATCGGCACCGGGCAGCGAGAAATCGACTGTGTCGTACCAAGCCTTGGCAAACGCGGGATTGCTCAGGTTGATTTCGTCCGGCAGCGCGATGTAGGGCAGCTTGGCCGAACGCGTGGCACTCTCATAGCCTGAGGCGGCATCGACCTGCCCCGCTTCCAGCCGCGTGAGCAGACCACCTTCACCGAACACCTGCTGCGGGTTGCGAATATCGCCGAGCACCGATTGGGCCAGCCCCGGCTGGTCGTAGTACTTCTGCGCAAGCATCAGCGTGAACACGATGTTCTGCCCCTGCGGATCGGTCGCGGGGTCAGTCCGGCCGAAGCGCAGCCCCGGCGTCTGCAACACCTTCCACCAAGCCGGGTGCGCAGCGTCGCTGCCGGCAAGCCGCAACGCGTCGCCAAAGCGGCCCTTCGGGTTGTACGCGATCACCATGCGCGTGCTGGCGACCGGTACCGCCTCGTCGATCAACCCCGCGTCTTTGAGAATGGCCATCGGCCCGGGGGTGATCGAGACGAAGACATCGGCCGTCGAGCGTCCCGACGCCAGCAAACGGGCCAGCCCATAGGCGCCCTCGCCTTGCCCCTGATAGGTCACATGTTCGCGCTGCGCGAACGCCGGCCCCAAGGCCTTGTCCATCACGACACCCATCGACCCGGCGTACGCGACACGGAACGTCTCGTCCGCCTTGGCGTGTGCGACAGCCAGTGCCGCCGCCGTGAGACACAGGGTATGCTTCATCGTCGCGACGACGCGCGCAGAAAACCACTTCTTCTTCACAGCCGGAACTCCGTTATATAAGTTGTTATATAACGAATATCATATATTAGATTTTGATGAGCGATCTACCCTACCTTGATTACACGGCGTTGCTGACGCTCGCCCAATCGGCGGCGAATCTCCCGTCTGCGACAGCCCCCTGCTCGTGCACCCGGACCCCGCTCGACGGCTGGGCCAGCCTGCCAAATTCGCTGCCCGATGCCCAGTTGGAACCCATCGCAACACTCATGGCGCCGAACGACACACAGGAACCGACGTTCGCCGAGTTTCATCCGAATGGCACGTCGTACTGGGCAGTCGATGCGCCGATCGCACCCCGTTATTTCCCCTACAACCGAAGCCAAGTCTGCCGCTGCCGCGAGTGCGATCGTCTGTACCTTCGCTATCAGGAAGGCGGTGGCTACTTTGTCGATCAGCGCGTACGACTCGTCGATCCTTCGCTGATGGTCGACGCCCTCGTCGACGCCGACGACACGCATTGAATTCCACACGGGCGGCAAAACCCGGCGCAGAATTGTTGCCATTGGTTTTCATTCGTTTTGATGTGTTTTCGTTTGTGAACGAGCATGAACGAAAACAGCAAATCTGCGACAAACGAAGCGTCAAAAAATCCAATTAGAACAAGGCGCTTCGCAATATTCATCATCCGATTCATCTAGTTCGGATTGCGACATAACTGCACGAACAGGTTCTCGCGCGCGGAGTCCAAGCGCCCATGCGAAAAACCCAAATCTCCGCTTCGGAACCCGTGTTCCCTTCGGCCTCGATGGCTGCCGGCTTTGCGTCGGGAGGCCTCGCCGATCTGTCGTCACGCCCCCGGCCAATAGCCGCCCGCCCGAGCCGCATCAGACGATTCGCGGCGGCGGCCATAAGATCGCCCGCCGCTTACGTTGCGCTCTATGCCGTGATCTGGTCGCTGGTGAGCGCGATGCTCGATCCCACGGTGCCCTTCGACGCCGTCGAAGCGTTCAACTGGGCACGCAATGCCGAATGGGGTACGCCGAAGAATCCGTGGCTCGTCGGCCTCTCGATGTGGCCCGCGCTGGGACTGGAAGGCAATGCCCTGAGTCTCTATTGGTACGCGTCGCATTTTGCGGGTGTCGCCATCGGCATGCTCGGTGTCTGGCACCTTGCGCACCGGCTGTCGGGCAGCCGGCGTCTCGCATGGCTCGCCATGTTGACCCTGCATGTCTCGGGAGCCATCAACATCGACATCCTCCCGTACAACGACAACTTTCTGCTGGTCATGCTCTGGCCATGGATGCTGTGGTTGTTCATTCGGGCGCTGTACGACACGCCGCGCCTCTGGCCGGTGTTTGCACTCGTCGCCGGTCTGGCCGCGATGACGAAATACTCGACGTTCGCGCTACTCGGCACGATGTTCATCGTCACGCTCTGTACACCGCAGACACGCCGACACTACCGGCACCCGGCGTTTCTGCTGGGCCTTGCCCTCTTCGCCGCGATCGTCCTGCCGAATATCGTCTGGCTAGCGCAACACGACTTCGCCGCGTTTCGCTGGGTCGACGATCAGATCAAGCCGCGCCTGAACTCGCGTGCGCTGTGCGGGGCACTGAGCGCGTTTTATCCGCTGATCGTGCTTGCGCTGATCGTGCGTTTGACGGGCGGCCGCCTGACCTGGCCTTGGCGAGTGCCATACGATTCGCAGAATACGACGGGCCCCGCCTGCTCACCGGTCGCCATTGCCGCGTGCGTGTTGTTGCCGCCGCTGGTGCCGATCCTGCTCTACTTCACATGGCACGAAGGCGGCCGCATCTCCGAATGGTTGCAACCATTTGCCGTGCCCGCGCCAGCGCTGCTGGCCGCGTGTGTGTGGCCCGGCACGAATGCGCGTTTGTGGCGAACCACGCGCTGGTTGCCTGCGGCTGGGGTGCTGGTGCTCGCGGGTTACGCGATATTCCTGAGCGCCAATTTCCGCAACGCCGGGCAGAAATTCGTGGGATTGAAGACCGCGAGTCTCGCGTTGGAACAGCGCTGGCAGACGCGTTATCACACGCCGCTGCGCTACGTCGGTCATGACAATGTCGCCAAGTGGGTGACGTTCTATGCGCGGGGTAATCCGCATTTGCTGATGCGCTGGTCACCCGAACACCGGCCCAACATCTATACGAAGGATATCGACGCCGCCGAGGTGCGCGCTCACGGCGCAATGCTGCTGGGCCACCCGGGGCGGCCATGCCGCAGAGCCGGTTTCGGCAAGACACTGGTGCAATGGCCCGATCTGGAAATCGACGCGTACGAGACGGTGCCGTTCTCGTATCACGGCGGCGCAGAACCGGTGACGATGTGCGTTGCCTACATTGCGCCGCAGCGCTGAATATCTAAAGCACTATCGCTTCGTTGCCCGTGCGAGACCGGTATGGATAATCGGACGTCCACAGTCTCTTCTGATACGGGCAACGCATATGGCGCACTCCGGCAATCCGACTCGTCGACAATTTCTCACGCTGCTCGGCGCATGCGCTGCGGCCGGCACCGCCTCCTTAGCCTTGCCGGCACGCGCCGCCTTCGAAGCGGGCAAATTCCGTATCGGCTATCAGAAGGCCGCGAGCACGCTGGTGCTCGCCAAGGCAAACGGTTCACTGGAAGCCAGGCTGCGCCCGCTGGGCGTGCAGGTGACATGGGCCGAGTTTGCCGCCGGGCCGCAGTTGCTCGAAGGCCTGAACGTC
This sequence comes from Pandoraea sp. PE-S2T-3, assembly GCF_002179965.1. Taxonomy (GTDB): domain Bacteria; phylum Pseudomonadota; class Gammaproteobacteria; order Burkholderiales; family Burkholderiaceae; genus Pandoraea. The sequence goes on along the minus strand of NZ_NGUQ01000037.1, from coordinate 526,179 downwards.
GGCGCGATCGATTTCGGTTACGTGGGAGAAGCGCCGCCGGTGTTTGCACAGGCCGCCGGGGCCGACTTCGTCTACAGCGCCTATGAGATTCCGACGCCGTTGGCCGAAGGGGTCGTCGTCGCCAACACCTCGCCGATCAAGACAGTCGCCGATCTCAAGGGGCGCAAGGTCGCGTTCAACAAGGGCTCGGATGTCCATTGGTTCATCATCGCCCTGCTGCGCAAACATGGACTCGACTTCGGCGACATCGAACCGGTCTATCTCGCCCCGGCCGACGCGCGCGCCGCGCTCGAGCGTGGCTCGGTCGACGCGTGGGCGATCTGGGATCCGTTTTTCTCCGCCGTGCTCGAACAGAGTCCGGTGCGCTTGCTGGCCAATGCCGAGGGCGCGGCCGATCACCATCAGTTCTTCCTGAGCCAGCGGACCTTCGCCGAGAAGCGCGCCGATGTCATCAAGGCAACGCTCGACGCGCTGAGTGAAACCGGTCAGCAGATTCGCGCGGATTACGCCGGGGCCGCCGCCAAGCTCGCGCCGATTCAGGGGCTGGACGCGAAGATCATCGAGAAGGGACTGCGGCACTACGCCCACATTTACAAACCCGTCTCGAAACCGGTGCTGGAGGCGCAACAGCGCATCGCCGACACCTTCCTGCAACTCAAACTCATCCCCCGCCCGATCCGTGTCGCAGATGCGACACTTCCCAACGCCATCGGCTGACATCCCCGATAAAACGGCTTTCCGCTTGGCAAAGCCGGTGCGAATGTGACAGAATTCGCAACTCAGTTGCATTGTAATTGAGTTGCATTATCGCGTGCGTCCTGCTTGGGACAGCACCCTCCTGTCACCGTCTTCGTCTTCGATTGCGCGCACCGGCCCATGTTTCGCCGCTGGCTTCCCCTCTGGCTCGTCGTTTGCCTGCTTGTCTCGCAGGCCGCGCTCGCACGCCATATCGTGGCGCACACGGCCGTGGCGCTGGGCATCAGTGCCGCACGCGCTCAGCTAGACAACGCGCTCGACAATGCCTTCGAAGCCAGCGCCGGTAGTCCACGCGCCGATCAGCACGCCAGCCCGCACGACGATGGTGTCTGTGAAGAATGTCTGGCATTCATCGCCGTCGATGTCGCCCTGACCAGCGTCCCTGCCATCACACCGATGGCAGCCGTGCGTGAATGGCATTACCCGCCAGCGCCGCCCGTGCGCGTGCGTTCGATCTCCCCGGGCCCTACCCGTAACCGCGACCCGCCCGCCGTCTCAGTGTTGTTCGCCTGAACCAGAAGATTCGCCGTCGTCGATAACTCACCGGTAACTCGTGGATAACGCGAGGTATGCCGCGCGAGCGCCTGCCTGCGCCCGCGTTCGACCGCACGGCGTCCACACGTCACGCACACTGAGGATCGGCATGATTGCCAACTCCGGAACCAGCTTCAGAAGCGCGCGGTTCGCCGCGCTCACCCGCCACGCCATTGCTGCCGCCGCAGCCTCGGCCTTCGTCGTCAACGTTCACGCGCAAAGCACACCGGCCCCCGCCGGAAACGACGCGGCCAAGAGCGACCCCAACGTCTCGCTGTCCGGCACCACGATTTCGGCCAAGCGGCTCGATGCGGCGCGCAACGCGCTCTCCCCCGACACCGGCAGTTCGGTCTACAACTTCGACCGCACCGACATCGAGACGCTGCCGCTCGGCGCCAACACGCCGCTCAATCAAGTCCTGCTGCAAGCGCCCGGCGTGGTGCAGGACTCCTACGGGCAACTGCACGTACGTGGCGACCATGCCAACTTGCAGTACCGGATCGACGGCGTGATCATTCCCGAGGCCATCAGTGGCTTCGGTCAGGCGATCGATGCGCGTATTGCCTCGCAGATCAACCTGATTACAGGCGCACTACCGGCCCAGTTCGGCTATCGCACCGCAGGCATTGTCGATATCCATACGAAGGGATCGCCCGGTGAGGCCGCCGACAGCGGCGAGCCGCCGAAGGCCTTCGGCGGTGAAGTCGGCGTCGTCTTCGGCAGCCACGCCGACCGCGAGGTCAACACCCAGTTGTACGGCACCAAGGGGGCGTTGTCGTATTACTTCAGCGCGCGCGTGTCGGCCAACGACCTCGGCATCGAGAATCCGACCGGCGATCGCAACGCTATTCACGATCACACGAACCAGACCAACGCGTTCGGCATGATGTCGTATCTGCTCAACGCCGATAACCGTGTGTCGTTCATGTTCGGCACGGCCAATAATCGCTTTCAGATTCCCAATCTGCCGGGCGTCGCACCGTCGTACACGCTCGACAGTGGCGTGATCCCCGACTCGGCCAGCCTGAACGCCCATCAGCAGGAACGTAACGACTTTCAGGTGTTGTCGTGGCAGAGTCATCTGTCGCCGCAACTGGACACACAGATTTCGCTGTTCCACCGCACGACCCGTGTCGACTACACCCCCGACCCGCTCGGCGATCTGGCGTACAACGGCGTCGCGTCCGACATTACCCGGCGCAATGAAGCCTATGGTGTGCAGGCCGACAGCAGCTACAAGCTCAACGACCGCCACACGCTGCGCTTCGGTCTGTTCGTGCAGCAGGAACAGTTCAGCGTGAACAACACGTCGAGCGTGTTTCCGGCCGTGGACGGTCAGCAATCGAGCGGCACCCCCTTCACCATCGTGGACAACGCGAGCGATCGCGGCACCACCTACGGGCTTTACCTGCAAGACGAGTGGAAGGCCACCGAGCGCCTGACGATCAACTACGGCGCACGCTACGACCACGTCAACACGGTGACCGACGAGGGGCAGCTCTCGCCGCGTCTGGGTCTGACGTACGACTTGTCGAGCCGAACCCGGGTGCACGCCGGTTATGCGCGCTACTTCACGCCGCCGGCCACCGAGAAGATCGATACGACGTCAGTCGCCAAATTTCTGAACACGACCAACGCGCTGCCGTCCGATGCCAACACGGCGGTGAAGGCCGAGCGCTCTGACTATTTCGATCTGGGGATTTCGCATCAACTGACCTCGTCGATCACCGTGGGGCTCGATGCGTACTACCGGCACGTGCGCCATCTTCAGGACGAAGGGCAGTTTGGCAATGCGCTGATCTATTCGACGTTCAATTACGACAAGGGACGCGTGTACGGCGTGGAAGGTACGGTCAACTTCCATCAGGGCAATGTGGGGGCGTATCTGAATGTGTCGGTGTCGCGCGCGATGGGTGAAGGCATCGAAACCGGGCAATTCAATTTCGGCGCCGACGAGCTTGCCTACATCAACAGCCACTGGGTGCATCTGGATCACGACCAGCAACTGACGGCGTCAGCCGGTGCGTCGTACCAATGGGGCAAGACCCTGTTGTCGACGGATGTCCTGTTCGGTTCGGGCCTGCGCAGCGGCTTTGCCAACACCGGGCACCTGCCAGCGTATTTTCAGGTCAACCTTGGCGTGGGCCAGAAGATCGACCTGCCGGGTCTGGGCCGGTTCGACGCGAAGCTCTCGGTCATCAACCTGTTCGACCGCGTGTATGAACTGCGCGACGGCACGGGCATCGGCGTAGGCGCGCCGCAGTTCGGGCCGCGCCGCACCTTCTATCTCGCAATGTCGAAGCCGTTCTGAGTGTGACGCCGCCGCTGTCGCTTCGCTTGTCGTGAGCGCGCGACGCGGCGGCCCGCTGCCTCAGCGACCGCCCGACTTCCGCCGGAATTCGGTCGTCGTCTCCCCCGCATAACCCCAGTTATCCGTGTCGACTTCCTCGATCACGATGTGCGTCTTTTCCGGTGCTTTGTTGAGTACGCGTTGCAGCGTTTCGGTCACTTCACGGATGACCTGCGCCTTTTGTTCGGCGGTGTTCCCTTCACGGGTAATACGAATGCTCACGAATGGCATGATTGGCTCCCGGTTGTCTCAACGGCCTGCGCTGTATCCGCCGTCGACCGGCAGTACCGTGCCCGTCACGAATGCGCCGTTCACCAGATAAGCCACGGCGTCGGCAATCTCTTCGACCTTCGCAATCCGGCCGAGCGGATGGATGCGACTCAGTGCCTCGTGCGTCGCGGCCGGGTGCATCGGCGTATCGACCACGCCCGGTGCCACCGCATTGACCGTCACACCGAACGGCGCCAGTTCGAGTGCTAGTGCGCGAGTCGCCTGATTGAGCCCGCCCTTGAGGACAGCGGCCATGAGCGCCGGCACCGCCGTATTCGCTTGCATCGCCACCGCCGCCGTGATGTTGATGATCCGCCCGGCACGGCGCTCACTCATGTGGCGTGCGGCTTCCTGCGAGAAATACAGCGTGCCTTTCAGGTTCGTGTCGATCTGCTCGTTGATCTCTTCCGGCGTGAAATCAACGAACGGCTTCGCGGCGAAGATGCCGGCGTTGTTCACCAGCACATCCACGTGACCGAATGCCGCGATGGCGCTGGCGAACACCGCTTTTGCCACGCCCGGCTCTGCCACGCCGCCTGCCAGCGGTAAAAATCGCTCACCGGCATCCAGAAGCGCGGCCGTCTGGTCAAGCCGCGCTTGGCTGCGGCCCGTGCCGACCACGTTGTAGCCGTCTTTCAGAAAACGTTGCGCCAGCCCCAGCCCGATGCCGCTGGATGCGCCCGTGATGACAACCGTCTTGTCCGATTTGCTCATGATGACCCTCTCGTAAAAATTGCCCTGCCAGTGCATCGCCCTCTGCGAACGCCCCGCGGGTTGAGAGCCACTTTATTGATGAATCAAGACGCGAAAAACACATGCCGCTACACTTGTCTTTTTACATCGTGTAATCAATATGCAGCGGCAATTCGACGACGTCCTGCTCGGCAGCATCGAACTGTTCTGTCTGGCGGCCGAGGCAGGCAGCTTCACGGCGGCTGCCAATCTGGCCGGGGTAACACCTGCTGCCGTGAGCCGCTCCGTCGCCCGGCTCGAGCAACGGCTGGGCGTGCGCCTGTTCGTGCGGTCCACGCGCAGCATTCGGCTGACCGAGGGCGGCAGCGCCTATTTCGAGGAATGCCGTACCGCGCTCGCCCTGCTGACCGAGGCGGAGCGCCGTGTCTCCGGCGCGCAGGTCCAGCCCTCCGGTACGGTACGTATCAGCGTGCCCACCACCTACGGCCACTACCGGCTGCTGCCGCTGCTCCCGGCCTTTCGTGCGAAATACCCGCTTATCAAGCTGCACGTGCAGGTCAGTAACCACAACGTCGACCTGCACGAGGAGCGCTTCGACTTTGCGATTCGCTTTCGTGCCCAGCCCGAATCGAGTCTGGTCGCCCGACATCTCGAAGACGCCACCCTCGTCGTCATCGCCCACCCCGACTATCTGAAACGCGCGGGCACACCGAAGACGCTCGCCGATCTTGCCGATCACGATTGCATCGAATTTGATTTGCCGAGCACTGGCCGGCCGATTCCGTGGCTGTTTCGCGAGGCGGGTAATGACGTGGAGTACGCCGCGCAAGGCAGCTATCGATGTGCTGACGACGTCCTCTCGGGCGTGACGCTTGCGAAGGCCGGTGCCGGACTGTTCCAGACCTACCGCTTCATCGTGGAAAACGATCTCGCTACCGGACGGCTGGTGGAGGTACTCGCCAGCATCGGCGGCCGGTCACGCCCGGTCAGCTTGATGTATCCGCATGGCAAGACGCTGCCGTCGCGCGCCCGAGTCTTTGTCGACTACTTGCTCGAAGCCGTGGCCGAGACGCGCAAACCCTCAGTGGCTGGCGGCAGCCGCCGACGTCGGTCAACGCCTTGACGGCGTACCCAGCGTCTCGTCGAGGAATGCCATCAGCGCCTGTAGCCGCGCCGTCCGGCCACGCCGGGTCGGCACCAGCAAGGTGACCGGCGCGCTGTCGAAGGTCCAGTCGGCCAGCACGCGAACCAGCGTGCCGGCCGCGACGGCCTCACGCGTGTCCCACTCTGAGCGCAGCACCAGTCCCAGCCCCTGCTCCGCCCACTCACGCGCCACACTCCCGTCGTTGCTCGTATAGGCAGGCACCACGCGCACACTGTCGCGTGCGGTGGCTCGACTGCCACGCACACCCTTCGCCACGCCCGGTCGCCGAAAACGCCACAGCGTTACGTCCTCATCGTTCTCCCGAATGCAGATACATCGATGACGCAGCAGATCGTGCGGCTCGGCGGGCATACCGAAGCGGCGCAAATACGCCGGGCTCGCGCACAACCAGCGCGCGTTCGGTGCCAACGGACGTGCAATCCATGACGAGTCCCGCACCGCGCCCACATGGATGACGGCGTCGGAATCGTGCTTGTCAGGCCACGGCGTCTCGCGCAAATCCAGTTGCAAGTGCAAATCGGGATGCAACTGGGCAAAACGCGCCAATGCGGGGGCGACGTGATGACGTCCATAACCGAACGGTGCTGCAACGCGCAACGTACCGGTCAGCCGGCTGTCGTCACGTCGAAACGATTCGGGTAACGCGTCGAGCTGCGCAAGCAGCGCCGCCCCCTCGCGAGCGAAGCGTTCGCCCTCTGCGGTCAGGCTCAGCTGGCGCGACGTTCGCGTGGCGAGCGCAAGCCCCAATGTGGCTTCGAGCTTGCGCAAGCGCGCGGACAACGCAGGCGGTGTCACATTGAGCAATCGGGCCGCTGCGCTGAGCGATGGCGCCTGTGCCAGCGCTTCGACGAGCCGTAGGTCTTCGATCTGGATCATTAACCTGTGCTTAAGCATTGATGTTCCGGAATTTAACCACGGGTAACGGTATCGTTTCTACACTTAAGGCCAGTGACGATGCCGTCAACCGTCTTCCCTCATCGAAAACCCAACGACAAAAGGCCCCCGAATGCCCACTCACGACGCTTCCGCTCCCGCCGCTTGGCCGCGTGCCGTCTTGTTCGACCTGCTCACCGCGTTGCTCGATTCATGGACCGTGTGGAACACCGCCGCTGGCAGCGAAGCCACCGGCCGCGCGTGGCGCGCAGAGTATCTGCGCCGCACCTACGGCTGCGGGGCTTACGTGAGCTATGAGCAACTGGTGCGTGAGGCCGCCGAACACGTCGGCCTGCCCGCATCTGCACCTGAAGCCCTCGAAGCGCAATGGGCCACGCTGCCCGCTTGGGACGGCGCCCGCGAATTGCTTCAGGCGCTGCGCCCCCATTGCAAGCTGGCGGTGGTCACGAACTGCTCCGAGCGGCTGGGCCGACAAGCGGCCGACCTGCTCGGTATCGACTGGGACGTGGTGGTGACCTCCGAACAAGCGGGCTTCTACAAACCCGATCCGCGCCCGTACCGGCTGGCCCTCGCGCAATTGGGGGTATCGGCTGACGAAGCGGCCTTCGTTGCGGGCTCCGGTTACGACCTTTTCGGCACCTCGGTGGTCGGCATGCGCACGTTCTGGCATAACCGCATCGGCCTGACCTTGCCCGAAGGCGCGCCATCGCCCGAGCGCGAAGCCCCCACACTCGAGCCCGTGTTGCCGTGGCTGCGCACGTTCGGCGCAACGGCTTGAGGAGACCCGTCATGACGACCATTCAAGAGACGACGGCCTCGGCGCTCACGTTGCAGACGCTGGAAACACCGGCGGCTGTCATCGACGTACCGCGCATGCAGCACAACATCCGTCGCATGCAAGACCGGATGAACGCACTCGGCGTGCGCTTTCGTCCCCACGTGAAGACGAGCAAGTGTTCGCAAGTCGTGCAGGCGCAGATCGCCGCTGGTGCAGCGGGCATTACCGTCTCCACGCTCAAGGAAGCCGCGCAATTTTTTGACGACGGCGTCACCGACATTCTCTATGCCGTCGGCATGGTGGCGAGCAAGCTCCCCGCTGCGCTGGCATTGCGTCGCCGTGGTTGCGATCTGAAGATCATCACCGACAGCGTCGCGTCGGCACAGGCCATCGTCGCGTTCGGTGCGGAGTACGGCGAGACCTTCGAAGTGTGGATCGAGATCGACACGGACGGCCACCGCTCCGGCATCCGTCCGGACGAAGCCGCCCTGCTCGACGTGGGCCGCGTGCTGCATGAAGGCGGCGCAACGCTGGGCGGCGTGATGACGCACGCTGGTTCAAGCTATGAGCTCGACACCCCCGAAGCCCTCGCGGCGATGGCGGAACAGGAGCGCGCCGGATGTGTGCTCGCGGCTACCCGCTTGCGCGATGCGGGCCTGCCCTGCCCGGTCGTCAGCGTGGGTTCGACACCCACGGCGTTGGCGGCCACGCATCTGGAAGGCGTGACCGAAGTGCGCGCAGGCGTGTATGTCTTCTTCGATCTCGTCATGCACAACATCGGCGTCTGCACGACCGACGAGTTGGCGCTCAGCGTGCTCACCACGGTGATCGGTCATCAGGCTGACAAGGGCTGGGCGATCGTCGACGCGGGCTGGATGGCGATGAGCCGCGACCGGGGCACGTCAAAGCAGAAGCACGACTTCGGCTACGGACAGGTGTGCCGTGTCGACGGCACGGTCGTGCCGGGCTATGTGCTTAGTGGCGCCAATCAGGAGCATGGCGTACTCTCGCGCGAAGGCGACGCCGATCCCGATATCGTGTCGCGCTTTCCCATCGGCACGTTGCTGCGCATTCTGCCGAATCACGCCTGCGCCACCGGTGCGCAATTTCCGGGCTATCACGCCATCGATCCTCACGCCGATACCGGCACATGGTCACGGCTTCACGGCTGGTAATCTCAAGCGAATCGGGATGCTTATGCGACTACCCCGCATAACGTTTCCCGATTTGCTTCGTTCCCTACGCTGCCCTGCAATGCCAAGCTGAACGGCTTCGCCTCATACCGGATCGTCAAACGATGGTGCCCACCGGTATGACGCGCGGCCAATTTTCGTCTGCTTGCACTGGAGCGCACCCATGAGCGTAGAAATCATCGGCATGATCACGGCGGCCCCGGGCTCCGAAGTCGACCAGCCGTCGGGCGCTGCCGTCGACCCGGCTTTCGTCACACGCATGGCGCAAGCGCACGAGACTGCCGGCTTCGACCGGGCCCTCATCGGGTACTTCTCCAACGGCCCGGAAGGGTCCATCGTGAGCAGCTATGTGGCCGCTGCCACACAGCGCCTCGGCATTCTGCTGGCCTATCGCCCCGGTGTGATTGCCGCGCCGCTGGCCGCTCGCCAACTGGCGACCCTCGATCAATTCTCGCGGGGACGCGTCGCGCTCAACGTGGTGTCCGGCGGCAACGACGCCGACCTGCGCCGCGACGGCGACTTCCTCGAACACGATGCGCGATATGCGCGCACCGACGAATATCTCGACGCCCTGAAGCGCATCTGGACCGCCGATTCGCCCGTCGATTTCGAAGGCAAGCATTACCGCTTCGAACAAGCTTCGCCTGCCGTGAAAACATGGCGGCAACCGCATATTCCGATCTACTTCAGCGGCGCGTCCGAAGCGGCCATCGATGTGGCTGCGCGCCATGCCGATACCTACATGCTGTGGGGTGAACCGCTCGACGCCGTTGAACAGTTGATCGGCCGCGTGCGCACGGCCGCACAGAAATACGGCCGCACGCCGCGCTTCTCGATCTCGTTCCGCCCGATCGTTGCCGACACCGAAGCCGAGGCATGGGCACGCGCAGACGAAGTGCTGCGGCAGGTCAAAGCCACCCGTGCGAGTCTCGGACTCCATGTGGAGGCCCCCGAGAACGTGGGCTCGCAACGCCTGCTGGCTGCCGCACAACAAGGCAACGTGCTCGACGAACGCCTGTGGATGGGTGTCGCCAAAGCGACCGGTGCACGCTGGAATTCCACGGCGCTGGTCGGCACGCCCGAGCAGGTAGCGCATGCACTCGGACGCTATTACGAACTCGGCGTCGACACGTTCCTCATTCGCGGTTTCGACCCACTGGGCGACACGATCCGCTACGGCGAAACGTTGATTCCGGCAATTCGCCGGCACATCGCAAGCCTCGGCGCGCCAGATGGCGTGCGTCGCGCCGCCTGATTTTCTTCCCCCACTCTTGCTCTATACAGGTGTCATGATGCTGTTGCGTTGGATTCGCCGCGCCCGCTTTGCCCTCCCCGCACTCTCGTTAGTCGCGCTCGCCGGTATGCATACGTCTGTCGCCACCGCGCAGACCGCGCCACCGGTCACGTTGCGAATTGGCGATCAGAACTACTACAACGTGCGCGCTTCCATCGAGGCCTCCGGAGCGTTGGAAGGCGCGAACTATCAGGTCGAATGGAAACACTTTCAGTCGGCCGCACCCGTCGCTGAAGGGCTGAACGCCGGCGCACTGGATCTCGGATTTCTCGGTGATTCCGGTTTCCTGTTTCTCGCCGCCAAGGGCGCACCGGTCAAGTTGATTGCCGTCTCGCGCCAGAACCCGGATACCATCGCGCTGCTCGTGCCGAAGGATTCGCCGGTCAAGTCGATTCAGGATCTCAAAGGCAAGAAGGTTGCCTATTGGCCCGGTGCGTGGAGTCAGCAACTGACGCTGCGCGCGCTTGAAAAAGCAGGCCTGCCGACGGATTACGTGCAGTTCGTGAAGTTGATGCCGGTGGATGCGGCCGTGGCGTTGCCGAACGGCGCCATCGACGCCTTCCCGGTCTGGGAACCGTACATCTCGCAGCAAGTGGTGCATAACGGCGCGCGCGCCGTCATCACCGCGCGCAATCTGATGCCGGGTCTGAGCAGCGTGGCCGCCTATGCGCCGTCAGTGACCGAGAAACGCGCAGCCATCGCCGACTTTCTGGTGCGTCTGCAAAAAGCACGGGCGTGGGTTGAGACACACAAGGAGGCTTACGCCGATCAGTGGGCGAAGAAAGCCGGGCTGGATCGCGATGTCGCCCGTCACTGGATCGGACAAGCGGGCATGACCGTGGAAGCGATCGACAAGCAAGCCGTGGCCGACTATCAGGGCACCAGCGACTTCCTGACGCAAACCGGCGCGCTGCCTAACCGCTTCGATGTGAGCAAGGTGGTCGATACGTCGTTCACGCAGGTGCTGCAAGCGCAGGGACAAGCCTCGCGTCAGACGGCGGCGCGTTGAAGCCCACGTGCATGCTTTTCACCGGCAACCAAGATCTTTGAGATAAGCGCAGAACATGCGCGATACCCCGCCGGCGTAGACGTCGATCTCCGCCGGCGTTCTCGGAGTCTCGGAAAATTGCTTGCCCACGGCGGACAACGTGTCGCCGATCAAATCTCCCGCTAACGCCCGCGTCTCATCTGACGCTTTCGGCAGCACTTCCGCCATGAATGTCTGGATCAGGCGCTCGCCCGACGCGCGAGCCGCATGCGCCTCCGGTGCGTCGCGATAGAGCGGCGCGGCGTCGTTGAGCGCGACACGGGCCTGCGCCTCGTCGCACTCGGAGCGAATGAACGCATGCACCATCACATGCAGACGCTCCAGCGGCGGCACCGCCCGGTCTTCGAGAATGCGACGCAGCATGCCGCTCGTCTGCTCCCACTCGTCGCTTTGCAGGCGAAACAGAATCGCCGCCTTGTTCGGGAAGTACTGATACAGCGACCCCACGCTGACCCCCGCTTTCTCGGCGACCCGCGCGGTCGTGAAACGCTGCGCACCCTCCTTCGCCAAAACCTGAATCGCCGCCTCGAGAATCGCAGAAACCAGCTGCGACGAGCGAGCCTGTTTTGGCTGTTTTCGCGAGGAAATACGGGCTTTTCGGGGTTCGGTCATGAGCGGAATCGCAATGCGAATAGAAAATGTGACGAATTCGTCGCATTATAGACGCACTGTCTCTCACACGAAGGTTTGCCATGACGACACTGACTGAAAGCCCGCTCGCACCGTTGCTGGAGCGGCTTTTTACGGAAGCCGACGCCACCGCCCGGGCCATTGACTGGGACGCCCTCGATGGGCCCGACGGCAGCATCTCCCGCTTGATGAGCAGCCGCACCGAGTATCTCGAGTTGTATTCGCGCATGAAGGATTTCCCGCTGCCGGTGTCGCGCGAGACCGGGCGCATGCTCTACATGCTTGCACGGAGTTGCCGTGCCACGTCGATCGTGGAATTCGGCACATCGTTCGGCATCTCGACGCTGCATCTGGCTGCGGCGCTGCGCGACAACGGCGGCGGCCGGCTAATTACCAGCGAGTTCGAGCCCTCGAAAATTGCGCGTGCGCAGGCCAATCTCGTGGCGGGTGGCCTCGACGATCTGGTGGAAATTCGCGCGGGCGATGCGCTGCAAACGCTGAGTGCCGACCTGCCCGGCAAGATTGATCTGGTGCTGCTCGACGGGGCCAAACCGCTCTACCCCGACATACTTCGCCTGCTTGAGCCGCGACTGCGCCCCGGCGCGTTGATCGTTGCGGATAACGCGGACTCCAGCCCTGAGTATCTGGCGCGCGTGCGCTCCCCGGAGCATGGCTATCTCTCCGTGCCGTTCGGTGGCGACGTGGAGTTATCACAGCGCCTCGGCGCATGAGGGTCATCAAATGAACGTTTTCGTCACAGGCGCCACCGGTTGGGTCGGCGCGACGGTTGTGAAGGAATTGCTCGCTGCGGGTCATCATGTGACCGGTCTGGCGCGCTCGGACGACAAGGCTGCCGCGCTGGCGGCAACCGGCGCACAAGTGGTGCGCGCATCGCTGGATGATCTGGATGTTTTACGCGCCGCAGCCAGTGCCGCCGACGCCGTCATCCACACCGCGTTCAATCACGACTTCTCGAAATTTGCGGAGAACGCCGCGCAAGACCAGCGCGCCATCGAAGCCTTGGGCGAGGCATTGCTCGGTTCGGCACGTCCGCTAGTTGTCACATCCGGGCTCGCACGCCTTGCGCCCGGCCGACTCGCCAGCGAGGCGGACATCCCCAGCGCGGATTTCGTGCGCAAGTCTGAAACTACAGCGAGGGCATTGGCCGAGCGCGGTGTGCGCGCCGTTACCGTGCGTCTTGCGCCCACGGTGCACGGCATCGGCGATCACGGATTCATTCCGATCCTGATTCGGTTGGCACGTGAGACGGGCGTGGCTGCCTATCCCGGCGACGGCAGCAACCGTTGGGCGGCAGTGCATCGCCTCGACGCGGCGAAAGTGTTCCGGCTAGCGATTGAACAAACTGCACCGGCATCGGTGTATCACGCCGTCGCGGAGGAAGGCGTGACCCTGCGTACCATCGCCGAAGCCATCGGACGTGGCCTCGGTTTGCCCGTCGCCTCGTGCGAGCGCGAACATTTCGGCTGGTTCGCGGACTTCGCAAGTGCGGATATGGCGGCATCCAGCGACGCCACCCGCGCCGCACTCCGGTGGCAACCGGCAGCCCCCGGCCTGCTGGATGATCTGGCGCAGCCGGAGTACTACCGCGCGTAAGGTTGCGGGTGCGGGCGCAAGAACTCGGCTTCGATAGAAAAAGCGCGGGGCATGCAGCACCTGCTTCATGCCGTATGCCCCGCGCTACCCACGACTGCCGTTTCCGTATTACTTGCTTGCCTTCGGCACGACGTTCAGCGCCGAACCCGCCTTGAACCACTGAAGCTGCACGTCGCTGTAGCTGTGCTTCAACTGCACCGTCTCCTGACTGCCGTCAGCGTGATGCAGCACGCACTCGACGTTTCGTCCGGGCGCGAGGTCGGCCAACCCGAGCAAGTCGATCCGGTCGTCGGCACGCACGCGCTCATAGTCGTCAGGGTCGGCAAAGGTCAGCGCCAGCAGCCCCTGCTTCTTCAGGTTCGTCTCGTGAATCCGCGCGAAACTGCGTGCGATGACGGCCATGCCGCCCAGCAATCTTGGCGAGAGTGCCGCATGCTCGCGGCTACTGCCTTCCCCGTAATTGAAGTCCCCCACGATGACCCACGGCACACCTGCCGCCCGATACGCGCGCGCCGCTTCTGCGGGTGTGACGTCCTGTGCGCCGCTCAGCAGATCGATCGTGCGCCCGGTGGCACCGGTGAACGCGTTCGTTCCGCCGTTCAGCAGGTTGTCGCTGAAGCGCTCAAGGTGACCGCGCAATTTCAACCACGGACCGGCGGGTGAAATATGGTCTGTCGTGGTCTTGCCGCGCGTCTTGATCAGCACGGGCATGCCCTTCGGGTCGTGGCCATTCCAAGCCGGCCACGGCTTGAGCACCTGAATGCGTTCGCTCTTCGGATCGACACTCACTTCGACGCTCGTGCCATCGTCGGGCGGCGCAATGTAATGCGTCGCGCCGCGGGTGAAACCTTGCGACGGTACTTCGGGGGCGACGGCCGGCGGCGTCAGACGGAATGGCTTGCCGTCGGCACCGGTCAGCGTGTCGTGTTGCGGATCGAACGAAATACGCCCCGCCAGTGCCCACGCGGTGACGATTTCCGGGCTGGCGATCAGGTTCACTGTATTGGGTGAGCCATCGTTGCGGCGCGGGAAATTGCGGTTATACGACGTAACAATGGTGTTCGGTGCCGCCACCGCCGCCGACTCGCGCCGCCACTGGCCGATGCACGGGCCGCAAGCATTCGCGAGCACCGTCCCGCCCATCGCGGCGAGTGTATCGAGTTGGCCGTCGCGCGCAATCGTCGCGCGGACTTGTTCCGACCCCGGTGTGACCATGAACGGCACGGCCGCCTTCACGCCATGCGCGTGCGCCTGCTTCGCCACATCGGCGGCACGGCTCATGTCTTCATACGACGAGTTTGTGCAACTGCCGATGAGCGCCGCCGACAGGGCGTCGGCTTCGACATCGTGCGCGGCCAGTCCGTCGCCCGGCTTCGCCTGCTTCATTTGCGCCGCGAGTTGCGACACGGTGCGTGCACGATCCGGCGAATGCGGGCCAACGACGTGCGGTTCCAGTGTGGACAGATCGATGCGCACGACACGGTCGTAGAAACGCTCCGGATCGGCTTCGACCGCAGCATCCGGTGCCAGCAACGACAGATTTGCCTCGATCACCGGCACCAGATCGGCACGGCCACTCGCACGCAGGTACGTCAGCATGCGTTCGTCCACCGGGAACATCGATGTCGTCGCCCCCAGCTCAGCGCCCATGTTGGTGATGGTCGCCTTGCCGGTCGCGCTGATTGTGCGGGCACCCGGGCCGATGTACTCCACGATGGCGTTGGTGCCGCCCGATACGGTCAGCTCCCCCGCCACACGCAGAATCACATCCTTCGGTGCGGTCCAGCCGCTCAACTCGCCCGTGAGATACACCGCAATGCGCTTGGGATAGAGCACTTCCCACGGCAGGCCAGCCAGCGCCTCCACGGCGTCGGCACCGCCGACACCCACGGCGCAAGCACCGAGGCCACCGGCATTGGGCGTGTGCGAATCGGTGCCGATGATGAGCGCGCCGGGAAACGCGTAGTTTTCGAGCACCACTTGATGGATGATGCCCGCACCGGGCTCCCAGAAGCCCAGCCCATAGCGGGCGGCAGCGCTGCGCAGAAACGCATAGACCTCTCGGTTCTCATCGATAGACGCCCGCAGATCAGCGCGGCCTTCGACCCGCGCCTGAATCAGGTGGTCGCAATGAATGCTGGCCGGCACGGCGACACGGTCGCGTCCTGTCTGCATGAACTGGAGCATGCCGGTCTGCCCGAGCACGTCCTGAAACACGACCCGGTCGACCATCAACGCGAGATAGCTCTTGCCCGGTACGAGCGGCTGGCTGTCGGGATCGGCCAGATGGCTGAACAGCACCTTCTCGGCCAGCGTGAGCGGGTGGCCAAGCCGCTGACGGACGATAGCAAGCTTGTCGTCCATGGCCGCATAGAGACGCGTGAGCGTCTCCGCAGAAATGAATTGAGACATCGATCACTCCTTTTCTGAACTTCTCTGACTGCATTTGTGGGGTGGGTGGGTGCGATCGCAGGACGGATTCTGAAACCCTCGGCAATTCCCGTAAAATGAATTTATCTGTCCGATTACTCAATTTTTCTTATGAAAATCGACATCCTCGGCGTGCAGGCCTTTGTCGCGATTGCCGATCGCGGCGGCTTTCAGAGCGCAGCCGACGTGCTCTCGGTGACGCAAACCGCCATCACGCAGCGGCTGCGCAAGCTGGAGGACTATCTGGGCGTCATGCTCTTCGAGCGCACCACACGGTCGGTGTCGCTCACACAGATCGGGCGGGATTTTCTGCCGCAGGCGCGACGCTTGCTCGATGAGCTTTCCGACGCACTCACCGAAATCAAGGAAAGCGGACAAGCCGCGCGTGGCGACGTGTCGATTGCATGCGTGCCGACGGCGGGTGTGCAGTTTCTGCCGAGCATTTTGCAGACGTATGCGCAGCGATTTCCGCATAACCGCGTGCGCGTGCTCGATCACTCGTCAGTGGCAGTGACTGACGCCATCCTGCGGCGAGAGGTCGAATTCGGCATTCATATCGCGGGACCGGGGCACAGCGATCTGGTAGGTCTGCCGGTCGCAGAAGATCAATTCGTGCTGATCTGCCACGAAAAACATCCGCTCGCCCGTCGCCGGCGCGTGCCTTGGCGCAGTCTCTCGCCGTATCCGTTGATCTTTGCCGGACAAGTAAGCGCAAATCGTTCGTTGCTCGATGGCGCGTTGACGGACGTGAATCTGCAACCGCACTTCGAAGTGCAGCGCAGTTCCACAGCAGTCGGGATGGTGGCGGAAGGTGTAGCGGCGGCAGTGGTGCCGCGGCTGGCGATCCAGAAAGGGGCGTATCCACACATACGCGTCGTCGATCTGGTCGAGCCAGTGATTGCACGCACGCTCGTGCTCGTCACACGCCGGGGGGCGCAGCTATCGCCAGCGGCGCAGGCGCTTTACGATTTGATCGTCGCCAGCACTGCGCCGCATTAGGTGCGGAGGATGTGCTGCTGAAGCGTCCCCTAGCGTTGCGCCCGGGGACGTTTTGGTATGCCTCAGCGCGTCGGCACAATACCGTGTTGCGCCATCAGCGTCAGATTGCCGCCCATGCGCGGGTCTTTGAACGGCGCGAAAGCGTGCATGGCATCGTAGCGCTCGGGATGCGGCGAGCGAAGGCGGTAAAACTCCACCCATCCGCTCGATCCACGCGGTTGGGCGGTTTCCTGCACGGCGCCCGACTGCGCGTTGAACCACACCGGATCGCGATAACCATCGGCCACACGTGCCGCCAGCAATTCGATCGCGCCTTGCCGATACGCATACCAGTCGTCACCATGAAGCCGGGCCATTTCCGCCATCAGCACCAACGGCGCCGTGGCGTAGTCGTGATAGTGCAGCGCGCGACGCTTGCGGGCCATCTCCATCGGCAGGCTGCCATCGGGTTGAATAGCGTCGATACCGGTGCGGTAGATACCTTGGGCCGTCGTCAGCAATGCATCGTCGTGCGTGGCGAGCGCCGTCGCCATGATGCCGACGCCCGTCCAGTAGTAGTGATTGTTGCGCTTGTGCTTCGAGTTGTTCCAGTAAGCGAGATTCGCGCTCGACAACTGGCGCAGCCACGATTCGATCACCTGCCGCTGCTGAGGCGTGGCCAATGCCTGCGTGCGCAGATAGGCGATGGCGGCAGCACCATGCGTCCATTGGCGCATGTAGTCGGACTGGTCGTTATTCACATGGATCATCTGGCCGAGCATCGCACCGCTGTTGGCCCATGCTTCCAGCCACGAAAGCGTGCAGCGCCCATCCGCCTCATCCCCCTTGCCTGCCGCGTTGGCATAGGCGTCGGTCATTTTGGCGATATGGGCCGTGAAGTCGTTCAATGGCTTCACGGCCGCCTCGTTCTGCGCCTGAAGCTGCGGGTCGATTTGCGAACTGGCCTTGTCGGTGTAGTAGCCAAGCGCCCGGATGTCGGGATTGCCCGGCGGCGGCGCGGGACACTCGTGCGGCGCGGCGAAAGCGCTGAGGTGAACTGTCATGGTGAATGCGCCTGCGATGAGCGCCGTGAGCAGGCGTCGTTGACTGATGCGTTGATGTTTCATGCGTCCCTTTACCGTTGACTCTGCCCTGCCTGCGCGAGCATCCACTCGCGAAAGTGCTGCAAGGCCGTGCGTTGCTGCAACCGCTCTCGCGGGTAACACAGGTAGTGACCGTGATGCGGCACGTCGACCCCGGCGTCCACCGGCTCGACCAGACGCCCGGCCGTCAGCGCCTCGCGCGCGAGAAACGCGGGCACCATGCCGACGCCCATTCCCGCCTCGGCCGCCTGAAGCAGCACCGAGTACTGCTCAAAGCGCGGCCCGGTGCGCTGCGCCTGTTCGCCTACGTCATGACGACGCGCCCACGTTCCCCAGACATCTTCCGCCTGACTGTGCACCAGACGCGGCGCACGCGCGACGTCCGCAACATCCACCAGCGGGTAACGCTCGAGAAACGACGGCGCACAGACCGGCACGAAGCAACGCCCGTCGAGATAGTCGCTCACCACCCCATCCCACGTGCCGTCGCCGTAACGAATGGCGGCATCGAGCGAGAAGGGAAAAGCGTCGCCATGCGACAAATGACGGCTGAAACTCAGCGTCACCCCCGGCGTTTTCTCCAGAAAATCCGGGAGTCGCGGAATCAGCCACTTCGTCGTAAAAGTCGGCACGCTTGCAATCGTCAGCAGGTCGCTTTCCCCGCGAGAGGTCATCAATTCCAGCGACGCATTGCCGATCTCGCGCAACGGCTCGGCCACGCGCTCATGATAGCGACGCCCGGCATCGGTGAGTGTCAGATTTCTGCCCTCCCGAACGAACAGCGGCGTGGCCACTAATGCCTCCAGCGCCGCGATCTGGCGGCTTACGGCGCTCGGCGTCAGACCCAGCTCACGGGCAGCACGAGAAAAATTCAAGTGTCGCGCGGCACTCGCGAACGCGAGAAGTTCCGCAACATTGGGATAGCAATGACGTAGCGCAGGCATAGGGCTGGCGTGGGTTTGCCGGGTAACAGCGGGCGATAAAGAGAGATGACAGCGGCGGCTGCGAGGCCGTCAACTGTTCCGTTTTCGCACAGAACGATGCCCGATTTGTGTGTTTTCTTCATGACGATGACACGTCCCGTCGCGACACTGGCGCCCAATGCAAAACGTATCGCCCGCCCTTTTTGTAAGGGAAATAAAGGCTTCAGCGTCGCAGCAACCCTTTTGTCGTTACCCGCCGATCAAGTTCACCCGATGTCCGACGTCCACATTGAGCGCCTCGCCCGATCTGTGCCATCCCGGCACAGCCCCGCCCCTGCCGACGCCGGCCAGGCGGGACGTGCGCCGCAGCGCTCACGCACCAGCGTACTGCTGTGGATCGTGCGCGCCGTTGCCGCCCTGTTTCTCATCTACCTGTGCCTGCCAGTGCTTCTGCTGCTCGTGGGCGCGTTTGGTCAGGCATGGACCAACACGGTGTTGCCGACCGGCTTCACGCTGCACTGGTTTGCCGAACTGGCCGGTGACCCGTCGTTCCGGCGAGCCTTCTCCACGAGTCTCATCGTCGCCCTGAGTTGCTGCGTGATGACTGCACTGGTCGGTCTGCCGCTCTCGTATGCGCTGCATCATCGGTCGCGTACCGGCCGGGGCGCGATTGCCCGCCTCGTGACACTGCTGCCGGTGGCCGTGCCGGCCCTCACGCTCGGCTTCGGCTACATCGCAGTGTTCAGCGGCGATACGCTGCCGTGGCTCGGCTCGCTCTGGTTACTCGTGCTGGCCCACACCGTGTTGACGCTGCCGTATCTCACGCAAACGCTCCTCGCCGATCTGCGCCATCTCGACATCGCGCGTCTCGAAGACTGCGCGGCCACGCTCGGTGCCTCGCCGCTCAAGCAGTTTCTGACCGTCGCCGTTCCGAACCTCACGCATAGCCTCGTCGCCGGGCTGGTAATGGTCGCGGCGCTGTCGATCGGCGAGTTCCAGATTTCCAATCTCATCGCGGGTTTCCGCTATCGCAATTACCCGGTGGTGCTGCTCCAGGCGTTTTACGGCGCCACCGGTTTTGCCTGCGCCGCGACCGTCGTGCTGCTCGTACTCGCGTTGATCGCGACCGGTGCATCGATCGTTGCGGCGTCCCGCCAGAAGGTCAGTTCATGAGTCTTACTCTCGAAAACGTCAGCTTCCGTTACGCCGGTGCGCCGCAAGGGCTCGACGACGTCAGCCTGCAAGTGCGTCAGGGCGAACTGCTTGCCGTCATGGGACGCAGCGGCTCGGGCAAGTCGACGGTGCTTCGGCTCGTCGCGGGGCTGCTCGACGGCTATCGCGGCCGCATCGCTATCGGTGGCGAAGACGTTGCGGGCGTGCCGGTCTGGAAACGTCAGGTCGGCATGGTGTTTCAGCAATACGCGCTGTTCCCGCACCTCAGCGTGCTCGATAACGTGGCGTACGGCCTGCGCATGCGCGGCATCATCGCCGCCGAGCGTCAGCGCGTCGCGCTGGAAATGCTCAATCGCGTGGGACTGGCGGATTGTGCCTTGCGCCGTCCGGCGTCGCTGTCGGGCGGACAACAACAGCGTGTTGCGCTGGCGCGCGCGTTAGCCGTGTCACCTCGTGTGCTGCTGCTCGACGAACCGCTTGCCGCGCTCGATGCCGGCATTCGCCAGCAGTTGCGCGATGAAATTCGCGCACTGCAACAGGCGAGTGGTGCCACGACGCTGATCGTCACGCACGATCGCGATGAAGCGCTGAGCCTCGCTGATCGCGTCGCGGTCATCGACGGCGGACGCTTGTTGCAGATCGATACGCCGCAACGTCTTTACGATGCCCCGGCCTGTGCCACGGTCGCCAGTTTCACCGGCCTGTCGACGGTACTGCCCGCACGCGTGGTGCGCCCGGGTGCGGTCGACGTCGGTTTCGCGGAACTGCTCGCCGATACCGGTGCGTGGCGCACCGGTGACGCTGTCAATTTGCTGGTTCGCCCGGAGCACATCGACGCCGATCCGCCGCTGCATGCGATCAACCGGCTGGCTGGCCGTGCAGGTGCAGTGCGCTTCTTCGGTGCCACCTGCCGCTATGACTTTCTGCCAAACGGCGCCACCACGCCGCTGTTGGGCGAGCACCGTCGGCCAGCCACGCACGCGGTGGCGCTTGACCCGGCACTGCTCCGGGTGCTGCCCCCGGCGTCGAAATGATTTCCCTGATTTCCTTACCCCATGCCCCCGATGGAGCTATGTCGATGATTCGCCTCACCTCTTCGCCGCGCCTGCTGTCTCGTGCCGTCCTGCCGGCACTCTCCGCGCTGGCCGTCTCGTTCGCGCTGCTCGCCGGCACGACCGCTGCCGTGCATGCGCAAACGCAAAGCAATGCGCCGCTGTACCCCGGTGAAACGGAGTTGTACGCCAAGGCCGCCGACGAAGGCCTCGTCGTGTCGTTCGACACGGGCCCCGAGTGGGCCAACTGGAAGGCGCTGTTCGCCGAGTTCCGCAAGCGGTATCCGAAGGTGGAGATCACCTACAACGACATCGGTTCGGCCGCCACGGTGGTCTCGCTCGACAAGGCACGCCGCCGTCCGCAGGCCGATACGGCCTACTACTTCGCCGGTTCCGCACTCGATGCCGTGCAGAAAGACGTGGTGGCCCCGTTCAAGCCGATCAATTTCGACACGCTGCCCAAGGTGTTTCGCGATAACGACGGCCGCTGGTTCACGATTCACTCGCTGAACATCGCGTTTCTCGTGAACACGAAGCTGGTCAAGCATGTGCCGCAGTCGTGGGCCGACCTGCTCAAGCCGGAATACAAGAACGCGGTGGTCTATCTCGACCCGCGTTCGACGGGTCAGGGACAGGTGGCTGTGTTTGCCGCGGCGTATGCGTTCGGTGGCAACGTGGACAACCCGAAGCCGGGTGCCGAGTTCTTCGGCAAGCTGCGTGAGGCCGGCAATGTGATGCGTGTGGAGGGCACCACGCCCTATGCCAAGTTCGTGAAGGGCGAGATCCCGATTCTGATCGGTTACGAGAACGACGGCCTGAAGGCGAAGTACACCGACGGCATGGGCGACGCAGCGCAAGTCGTGATTCCGAAGGAAGCCAGTGTCTCGGCCCCGTACGCGATCAGTCTCGTGAAGAACGGCCCGAATCCGGACGCCGCCAAGCTGTGGCTGAACCTGATCATGAGCCCGGTCGGTCAGGCGTTGTTCGCACAAGGCTATGTGCGTCCGGCAGTGCCTGGCGTGCCGCTCTCGCCGGAAATGCGTGCGCGCATGCCGGACGCGCCGCAAGTGCACCCGCTCGACGTCGTGCGCGCAGCGGCCCAAAAGGCGGAAGTCGATCGCCTGTGGGCAGCGGCCGCACTCGCCAAGTGAGATCGCACGAGATGACTTCCGTCCGCGCCACTCCGGTCCCGGCTAACGAGATCGCCGCCGAAAGCCCCCGTGGGGCGCTCGCCCCGCGTGGCTGGGTGCGGCGCTTCGGCGGCCTGCCTGCGGCCGTGTTGCTCGCCCTCGGTTTCGGACTGCCGCTCGGCGCGCTCGTGGTGGCAGCGTTCGACGGTCATGGCGAAGCGTTCCTCGCCATCGCCATCGACCCGCTGGTGCGCGACGCGCTGGTGAACTCGCTGGCGTTGGCGGTCGGCGCAGGCACCGTGTCGTTGGTGGTCGGTGCGCTGCTCGCCGTCACGCTCGCCCGTCAGACGCCGCGTCGTCGCCGTTTCTGGCTGGCCGCGATGGGTGTTCCGCTCGCGTTCTCGGGGCTGGTGATCGCCTACGGTTTCATTCTGGCGTTCGGCCGTGCAGGCTTCGTCACGCTCGGGCTGGCGTCGCTCGGTGCCGACCCAGCGCGTGTCGGCGCGCTGATCTACACGGCGCCGGGGCTCATCGCAGCCTACGCGTACTACCTGATTCCGCGTGTGGCGTTGATGGTTTATCCGGCAATTGCCAATCTGGACCGCCGGCCGCTCGAAGCTGCGCTCACGCTGGGCGCGCACCCGCTACGGGCCATCGCGGACGTGGCGTTGCGCGAACTCTGGCCGACGCTGGCCGCCGCGTGGTGTCTCGTTAGCGCTATCGCCTTGGGCACGTACGGCACGGCGCTCGCGCTGGCCGGCACCCAAATCAATATTCTGCCGTTGCTCATGTTCCTGAAGATGTCGGACGGGCAAACGGATTTCCCACAAGCCGCCGCGCTGTCGCTCGTATTGATGGCGGTATGCAGCGGTGTGCTCGCTCTCGGAGAGTGTCTTGTACGGCGTCATCCTCAATGAGTGGTCGGCTGCGGCCCGCCACGCCCTCGATCGTCTGGCCGCCCGCCAGGAAAGCACGCACCGGCACGTGACGCCGGTCGGGCTGATTGGTCCGCGCGAAGCCACGGCGGCGCAGCTCGAAGCCGCGCACTGTGTCGGCGAAGCACTGGCAGCCGCCGGTGTTGCGCTTGTGTGCGGCGGCAAGGGCGGCGTGATGGAAGCGGCGTCGGCAGGGGCGGCATCGGCCGGCGGCATCGTCATCGGGCTGTTGCCGGAAGACCATGCGAACGACGCCAATCCGCATCTGAGCGTTGCGCTGCCCACGGGGTTGGGCATCACGCGCAACGCGTTGATCGCGCGTGCCTCGGTGTGTCTGGTCGCCATTGGCGGCGGACTGGGTACGCTCTCGGAAATCGCGCTTGGCCTGCAATGGCGCAAGCCGGTGTTCACGGTACTCGACGCGCCGGCCGTGCCGGGTGCCGAGAACTTCGACGATATCGACGCGCTGGTCGTGGCGGTTGCGACCTGGCTCAGCGTCACCGGACTTCCCGGAGGTGACGCCCCCCGGTAAGCCACGCCAGCGGTACCCTCCCCCCCCCCGCCCCATATCGGGAAAAGGATCGGGAAAAACACGGTTCAACGGGGTATCGACGGCGCGTTCTCGTGACGTTCCTGTCACATATATTTAGGATTACTAATATTATGAAGCGTATTCTTCTCGCGGCGCTTGGGCTCGGCGGCTTCGCCATCGCGGCACAAGCACAAAGCAACGTGACTCTGTACGGCATCGTCGACGCCGGTGTGGGTTACACCAGCGGTCAACGCACCGCCACCACAAAGGGTGGCGTAGGCACCCCGATCGTCTACTCCAACGCCTCGAACTGGGGTTTTGCCAGCGGCACGTGGTCGGGCGACCGTTGGGGCCTGAAAGGCACTGAGGATCTGGGCGGCGGCAACGCGGCCATCTTCCAGCTCGAGAATGGCTTCAACATCGGTACAGGTCAGTCGGGCCAAGGCAGCCGCCAGTTCGGCCGTCAATCGTGGATGGGTCTGCAAAGCGCCACGCTGGGCAAGATTACGTTTGGCCGCCAGTACGATCCGATCGTCGACTATGTGGGCGCGATCAGCGCGGGCACGTTCGTCACCGGTATGGGTGCGCACCCGGGCGATATCGACAACATCGATAACCAGGCACGCGTGAACAACTCGGTGAAGTGGGCCAGCCCGGTGTACGGCGGCTTCCAGTTCGGCGCGATCTATGGCTTTGGCGGCCAGCCGGGCAGCGTGAAGAACCAGAACGCATGGGGTCTTGGCGGTCAATATGCCAGCGGCCCGCTCGCCCTCGGCGTGGCTTACCTGCAAGCGACGAATGCTTACGGCAATACGGGCGGCACGTGGAGCGGCGCGTATGACGGCACGTTCGCGTCGTCGATCAACGAAGGCTTCGCTTCGGCCGCCAGCCAGCGCATTCTCGCTGCTGCCGGTACGTACACGTTCGGCAACACGCAAGTGGGTCTGTCGTACGGCAACGTGCACTACACGCCGGGTTCGTTCTCGACGTTCGCCAGCGCGATGACGTTCAACTCGATCGGTGCCACGGTGGCGTATCAATGGTCGCCGGCGATTCGACTGGCCGCCGCGTACAACTACACGCAAGGCAGCGACGTGAAGGGTGCCGGCGGTCCGAAGTATCAGCAGGTCAACCTCGCCACGTATTACGCGTTCTCGAAGCGCACGTCGCTGTACGCGCTCGTGGGCTATCAGAAGGCGTCGGGTAACACGCTCGACACCTTCGGCAACGTGGTGTCGGCAACGGCATCGGTCGGCGACGTGGGCAACGGCATCTCGTCAGCCACCTCGACGCAGACGCTGGTCCGCATGGGTATTCGTCAGACGTTCTGATCTTCGGTTGTTCCCCCCTCGCTCGCCGAGGGGGTGCTTGAGTTTCATCGGTCTCATCTCGGAGACTTCGCGAGAACCGGTACTTTGCGCTCGGCCTTCGACATGGCGTGGCACTGCGTAATGGCCCGGCTCACCCTTGGCACACCCTCGCACAACGTTGTTTCGTGCGGTGGTGTGTTTTTTTTATGCCATCAACTCTCGGGGTCATCTCCAAACTCGCGGAGTTCCTGCGAGCAGCGGCAAGCCTGTGCGATCTTCGCCGCCCACGCGATGGCGGCTTCGCGCGACGGGAGTTGCAGGACACAGAAGCCGCCGTCGAACTCCTTCGTCTGGGGATATGTGTCGTTTGTGGTCCTGCCGTCTGCGGCGACCATGAGGGGAGCGACACCCCCGTTGATTCCGCCACCGAACACGTACACACCGGCAGCCTTCGCCTCGCGTATCACTCGGTGCGCCGCTTCGCCCACGGCGGCAAAGTCCTCGACGGGGACGACCATCGCCCGCGCAGGAAACGAGATAAGGTATTTCGTCATCGCTTTGTCCTTCGGTGAAGTCGGCGCTTTCATCGGCCGCACTCGCATACTCCCGCCAACCTCCCCACGCCCACCGTTCGTACAAACCCTAATACATACTTACCTGTATATACAATACTGTACCGGTCACTACTTGGTCTGAACGAAAGGAATGCTGTGAGCCAACCTACCCGATACCGCGATGTGACGATCCGCGCGCCGCGCGGCACGCAACTCAATGCCCGTAGCTGGCTGACTGAAGCGCCGCTGCGCATGCTCATGAACAATCTCGACCCGGACGTGGCCGAGAACCCGAACGCTCTCGTCGTCTACGGCGGCATCGGGCGTGCCGCCCGCAACTGGGAATGCTTCGACAGCATCGTCGCCACCCTCAAGACCCTCGGCGACGACGAAACGCTGCTGGTCCAGTCGGGCAAGCCGGTCGGTGTCTTCAAGACGCACGCCGACGCACCGCGCGTGCTCATCGCCAACTCCAACCTCGTGCCGCACTGGGCGACGTGGGAACACTTCAACGAACTCGACGCCAAGGGTCTCGCCATGTACGGCCAGATGACCGCCGGCTCGTGGATCTACATCGGCAGCCAAGGCATCGTGCAAGGCACCTACGAAACCTTCGTGGAAGCCGGCCGCCAACACTACGGCGGCAAACTGGCCGGGCGCTGGGTGCTCACCGCCGGCCTCGGTGGCATGGGCGGCGCGCAACCCCTCGCCGCCACCCTCGCCGGTGCCTGCTCGCTGAACATCGAATGCCAGCAAACCAGCATCGACTTCCGCCTGCGCACGCGCTACGTGGATGAACAAGCCACCGATCTCGACGACGCACTGGCCCGTATCGCCAAGTACACGGCAGCAGGCAAGGCCGTGTCCATCGCCCTGTGCGGCAACGCGGCCGAGATTCTGCCGGAGCTGGTGCGTCGCGGCGTACGCCCCGACATGGTCACCGACCAGACCAGCGCGCACGATCCGCTCAACGGCTATCTGCCCATCGGCTGGACATGGGACGAATACCGCGAACGCGCCCGCAGCAAGCCCGCCGAAGTCGTGAAGGCCGCCAAGCAATCGATGGCCGTCCACGTCAAAGCCATGCTCGCTTTCAAGGCGATGGGCGTGCCGACGTTCGACTACGGCAACAACATCCGTCAGATGGCGCTGGAAGAAGGCGTGGAGAAGGCGTTCGACTTCCCCGGTTTCGTCCCGGCCTACATCCGCCCGCTGTTCTGCCGTGGCGTCGGCCCGTTCCGCTGGGTCGCCCTGTCCGGTGACCCGGAAGATATCTACAAGACCGACGCGAAGGTCAAGGAACTGATTCCCGACGACGCGCACCTGCACCGCTGGCTCGATATGGCCCGCGAACGCATCAGCTTCCAAGGGCTGCCCGCCCGTATCTGCTGGGTCGGCCTCGGCCTGCGCGCCAAGCTCGGTCTGGCGTTCAACGAAATGGTGCGCTCGGGTGAGCTCTCCGCACCCATCGTGATCGGCCGCGACCATCTGGATTCCGGCTCGGTTGCCAGCCCCAACCGCGAGACCGAAGCGATGCGCGACGGCTCCGACGCCGTGTCGGACTGGCCGCTGCTCAACGCCCTGCTCAACACCGCCAGCGGCGCGACGTGGGTGTCGCTGCACCACGGCGGCGGTGTCGGCATGGGCTTCTCGCAACATTCGGGCGTGGTGATCGTGTGCGACGGCACTGACGCCGCCGCCGCACGCATCGCCCGCGTACTGAACAACGATCCGGCGACGGGCGTCATGCGCCACGCCGACGCCGGCTACGACATCGCCATCAATTGCGCCCGCGAAAACGGCCTGAACCTGCCGATGCTGAATACCTCGAAGTGAACCTCACCATGTCGAATCAAAACAACGCCCCCCTGAATTCCCTGTTCATCACGCCCGGCACGCTCACGCTCGCACAACTGCGCGCGGTCTTCGAGCAGCCGACTAAAGTCACGCTCGACGAGAAGGCCTACGGAGCCATCGATAAGAGCGTCGCCTGTGTAGAAGGCATCGTCGCCGAAGGCCGCACGGCCTACGGCATTAACACCGGCTTCGGGCTGCTGGCGCAAACGCGCATCGCCCACGAAGATCTGGAAAACCTGCAACGCTCGCTCGTGCTCTCGCATGCCGCCGGCGTGGGCGCCCCGATCGACGACGCGCTGGTGCGCCTGATCATGGTGCTCAAGATCAACAGTCTGGCCCGTGGCCTGTCCGGTATCCGCCGCAAGGTGATCGATGCGCTGGTCACGCTGGTCAACGCGGAGGTCTATCCCCGCATTCCGCTGAAAGGCTCGGTGGGTGCCTCGGGCGATCTGGCACCGCTCGCCCATATGTCGCTGCTGTTGCTGGGCGAAGGCCATGCGCGCTATCGCGGCCAATGGCTCGACGCCCGCGAAGCACTGGCCGTCGCGGGGCTCGAACCGCTGACGCTGGCTGCCAAGGAAGGGCTCGCGCTGCTCAACGGCACGCAGGTCTCCACGGCTTATGCCCTGCGCGGCTTGTTCGAAGCGGAAGACATGTTCGCCGCCGCGAGCGTGTGCGGCGCCTTGACGGTCGAAGCCATGCTCGGCTCGCGTGCCCCGTTCGACCCGCGTATTCACGCAGCGCGTGGCCAGCGCGGTCAGATCGATGCGGCCGCCACGTATCGCCATCTGCTCGGCGAAACCAGCGAAATCGGCCAATCGCACGCCAACTGCGAGAAGGTGCAAGACCCCTACTCGCTGCGCTGCCAGCCCCAAGTCATGGGCGCGTGCCTGACGCAGATTCGCCAAGCCGCCGACGTGCTGGGCGTGGAAGCCAACGCGGTGTCGGATAATCCGCTGGTGTTCTGGGAACAGGGCGACGTCATCTCCGGCGGCAACTTCCACGCCGAACCGGTGGCCATGGCAGCCGATAATCTGGCGTTGGCACTGGCTGAGATTGGTGCCTTGAGCGAACGGCGCATTTCGCTGATGATGGACCAACATATGTCCCAGTTGCCGGCTTTTCTGGTCGCCAACGGGGGAGTCAACTCCGGTTTCATGATCGCGCAGGTCACCGCCGCCGCACTCGCATCGGAAAACAAGGCCTTGGCACATCCGGCCAGCGTTGATAGTCTCCCGACCTCGGCAAATCAGGAAGATCACGTTTCGATGGCCCCCAACGCCGGTAAGCGGCTTTGGGAGATGGCCGATAACGTCAAGGGCATCATCGCGATCGAATGGCTCAGCGCCTGTC
The DNA here is from genome assembly GCF_002179965.1 of Pandoraea sp. PE-S2T-3. Taxonomy (GTDB): domain Bacteria; phylum Pseudomonadota; class Gammaproteobacteria; order Burkholderiales; family Burkholderiaceae; genus Pandoraea. The sequence goes on along the minus strand of NZ_NGUQ01000037.1, from coordinate 497,630 downwards.
AGGGCCTGGACTTCCGCGAAGGGGTGAAGACGACGCCGGTGCTCGAACGTGCCCGCGCCCTGTTGCGCACCGCAGTCCCGTTCTACGATAAGGACCGCTATTTCGCACCGGACATCGAAGGGGCAAGCGCGTTGATCGCGCAGCGCCACCTGACTGCCCTCGTGCCTTCCGGCACTCTGCCGAGCGCTTGATTCGCGTTTGATTCGCGCCCTGCCTGTGCGAAACGAACAGCGATTCGCGCACCGGCAACCCGCCTGATCGCGGGCTAATCGTCATACCGCCTGCCCCATGGGCGGGCCGGTTCATTGCGCAAATTACGCATATTCAGGAGACAGCTTGAAAAACCTGCAACGCAATCTGAGCGCGCGGCACATCCGCTTTCTGGCGCTCGGGTCGGCCATCGGCACCGGCCTGTTCTATGGCTCGGCCTCCGCCATTCAACTGGCCGGTCCGGCCGTCATCCTCGCCTACATCATCGGTGGCGCCGCCGTCTACATGGTCATGCGCGCGCTCGGTGAAATGGTCGTTCGCCAACCGGTATCGGGCTCGTTCGGCCGCTATGCCCGCGACAACCTCGGCCCCCTCGCCGGCTTTCTCACCGGATGGACCTACATCCTCGAGATGGTCATCGTGTGTCTGGCCGACGTGACGGCGTTCGGCATCTACATGGGCTTCTGGTTTCCCGACGTGCCGCAATGGATCTGGGTGCTCGGCATCGTGATGGTCATCTGCGGGCTGAACCTGTGCAACGTGAAGGTGTACGGCGAAATGGAGTTCTGGCTGGCGTTGGTGAAAATTCTCGCCATCGTGGCCATGATCGTCGGCGGGGCCGTGATCCTGTTCACCGGCGTGCATATCCACAGCGAACATGCCCCGGCAGTGAGCAACCTCTGGTCGCACGGCGGCTTCCTGCCGAATGGCTGGGGTGGCCTGATGGCGTCGCTGGCGGTTGTGATGTTTGCCTATGGCGGCATTGAAATCATCGGCATCACCGGCGGCGAAGCGAAGAACCCCGAGAAGGTGATTCCGCGTGCCATCAACGCCGTGCCGCTGCGCATTCTGCTGTTCTACGTGCTGACGATGTGCGTGCTGATGGCCATCTTCCCGTGGACCGGCATCGGCAATCAGGGCAGCCCGTTCGTGCAGATCTTCTCGGGTCTGGGCATCAAGTCGGCGGCAGCGATCCTCAACGTGATCGTGATTTCGGCAGCCATCTCGGCCATCAACAGCAATATCTTCGGCGCGGGCCGCATGATGTTCGGCATGGCCGAGCACGGTCAGGCGCCGGCGGCATTCAGCGCAACGTCGCGCCACGGCGTGCCTTGGGTAACGGTGCTGGTGATGACCGGCGCGTTGCTTGGCGGCGTGGTGCTGAACTACCTGATTCCGGAAGGCGTGTTCCTGATCATCGCGTCGATCGCCACGTTCGCGACGGTCTGGGTCTGGCTGATGATTCTGCTCTCGCAGGTCGCCATGCGTCGTCGCTTGTCGGCCGATGAAGTCGCTGCGCTCAAGTTCAAGGTGCCCCTGTGGCCGGTCGGCCCGGCGCTCGCCATCGCGTTCATGCTGTTTGTGATCGGCGTGCTGGGCTATATGGAAGACACGCGGGTGGCGTTGTATGTCGGCGCGGGCTGGATCGCGCTGATGTCGGCGGCCTACTGCTTCGGCGTCAAACCCAAGGCGTCGCGTGAAGCGCGCGACGACACCAGCCAAACGAGCCTCTCATGAAACGTATCCACTGGAAGCACTGCCGTGTCGCCACGATGCGCGACGGCCGCTACCACGCGATCGAAGACGCCGTGATCGTCACGCACGGCAAGCAAATCGAATGGGTCGGCCCGCGCAGCGAGCGCTCCGCCACCGCAGCCGACGAATGTGTCGATCTGCAAGGCGCGTGGGTCACACCGGGGCTAATCGACTGTCATACGCATCTGGTGTTCGGCGGCAACCGCAGTCTCGAGTTCGAGCAGCGCCTGCAAGGCGTGAGTTACGCCGAGATTTCGGCAGCGGGCGGTGGTATCAAATACACCGTGCGGCACACACGCGATGCGACCGAAGACGCGTTGTTCGAGTCGGCGCGCAAGCGGCTTCTCACGTTGATGCGTGACGGCGTGACGACGGTCGAGATCAAATCCGGCTACGGACTCGATCTGAACAGCGAGCGCAAGATGCTGCGCGTGGCCAGACGCCTTGGCGAAGCACTGCCGGTTACCGTCAAGACGACGTGTCTGGCCGCGCACGCCGTGCCGTCGGAGTTTGCCGGTAAGGCGGACGAGTATGTGAACTACGTTTGCGCCGAAATTCTGCCGACGCTCGCCGAAGAGCGGCTGGTCGATGCGGTCGATGCGTTCTGCGAGACGATTGCCTTCTCGCCCGCACAGGTCATGCGCGTGCTGCTGCGTGCGCAGAAGCTGAAGCTGCCCGTGAAGCTGCACGCCGAGCAACTCTCGCCCCTGGGTGGTGCCAGCCTTGCGGCGGAGCTGGGTGCACTGTCGGCGGACCATCTCGAATACATGACGCCGGAAGACGCGGCTGCGATGGGCCGGGCCGGTACGGTGGCCGTGCTGCTGCCGGGCGCATTCCACATGCTTCAGGAATCGCGCCGGCCGCCGGTGCACCTGCTGCGCCAGCACGGTGTCGATATTGCCGTGGCCTCCGATCTGAATCCGGGTACCTCGCCTGCCCTGTCGCTACGTCTGATGATGAACATGGCGTGCACATTGTTCGGCCTGACGCCTGAAGAAGCGCTGGCAGGTGTGACACGCAACGCCGCCAAAGCCCTCGGCATGCTCGATACCCACGGCACGATCGAAATTGGAAAGACAGCCGACTTCGTCGCGTGGGAAATTGAACGGCCTGCCGAACTGGCGTACTGGCTTGGCGGCGAACTGCCCTGCCGGACCATCCGCCACGGACAATGGCGCGACGTGTCCGTCGACGCATAACCCCTTCACGGTACCCGCTCCCATGCCCACTTCAGCGACAGCCCTCCCCGCGCAGACGGCGATGCCCACCGTCTGGCAAGGTCGTACCGACGCGAACGAGCGCGGCGACACCCGCCGGCTTTTCAACGTCGTGAAAGTGCTCGACGGCCCAGCACACTCGGCAGTGCCGGGCGCTCCCGTACTGCTCGGATTCGCATGCGACGCCGGCGTCAAACGCAATCAAGGGCGTGTGGGTGCGTCCGAAGGGCCGCAAGCCATTCGCCGTGCGCTCGCGAACCTCCCTGCCCACGACATCGCCCCGCTCTACGATGCTGGGGACGTGACCTGTGAAGGCGACGCGCTCGAAGCCGCGCAAGCCGCGCTCGCCACCGCTGTCCGCCATCAGTTGGACGCCGGTGCAAGGCCCGTCGTGCTCGGCGGCGGTCATGAGATTGCATGGGGTACATGGCAGGGGCTGCGCGCACATCTCGACGCAAAAGGCGACCGCGGCCGGGTGCTGATTCTCAATCTCGATGCGCATTTCGATTTGCGAACTGCCCGGCCCGGCACGTCCGGGACCCCCTTCGATCAAATTGCACAAGCCAGTGAGGCAGCCGGATTGCCTTTTGACTACGTCTGCCTTGGCGTCAGCCGTCTGGGCAACACTGCGTCGCTATTTGCGCGTGCGAACGAGTTGGGGGTGACATACGCCGAAGACATTGAGATGCAGGACAGGCATCTGGACGCTCGTCTCGCGCAGATCGATGCGCTGATCGAGGAGGTGTCGCACGTCTACCTCACGATCTGCCTGGACGTCCTGCCCGCGGCAGTCATGCCCGGTGTGTCGGCACCGGCTGTCTATGGTGTGCCCATCACTGTGGTCGAGGCGATTGCCACGCACGTGCGCCGTTCGGGCAAACTCCGCGTGGCCGATCTTGCGGAATACAACCCGCACTTCGATCCCCAAGGGTCAGGGGCCCGTGTCGCGGCCCGGCTCGCCTACCGCCTGCTTTGACCGGCAGATGTGAGCTGACTCGGCGCGTCTTACTTCGAGCAGGACAGGTCCCCTTCCTGACAGTGAAGCTGACCGTCGAGTCGCTTGGTCTGCGCCTGCGTCAGTTCATCGGCGCACGAGGCGTACATTGCTGCGTGAATGCTGCCGCCATCGGTCCCCATGGTCTCGAACGCACATTGGGCATCCCGCCACGCGAGCCATGCGCGTTGCGCGCTCAGGAGCTTGCTCTTGCCCGCAGGGCCGACCTTCTTGACCAGCGCGTTGTACGTCTCGTTGAGCTTCTTGTCAGATGCAGCAAGCGACTTGCCCGCGCAAGCGTTCATGGTGGTCTGATCCTGCGGGTTGTCGCAGGGATCGGCAGCCCACGCGGAGGCGCTCGTCAGGCCGGTCAACATCAGCGCCGCCGCGCCGCTCATCCAAATCTTTTTCATGGGTTCTCCGGAACTGTCATGGGCCATGTGCCCGAATAGCAAAGCTTACAGCCTCGCGGGCTGCGGACCGTCAAGCCGGTAGCCCGAGGCATACACGGCGCGCAGTGCCACCGGGCCGCCTCCCGAAAGCCCGAGCTTGCGGCGTATCTGGTTGATATAGCGCGTCAGCGCACCCGGCTCACGGGCCTGTGCGGCTTCCCCCCAGATCTTTTCGGAGATACGCGGGCGGCTCAGCACCGACCCCGGATGCGAGAAGAACAGCCATGCTGTCGCGAACTCGCGGGTTGTCAGGTGAATCGGACAACCTTCGCGAGTGCAGCGGCAGTTCAGCTTATCCAGCCGGTAGCCGCCGTATTCGATGACGGTCGCCTCAAGCTCCGACGTGCGCCGCCGCGCCACGCAGCGATACGCCCGCGCCTGCAACTCGTCTAGCGATAGCGCACCCGCGACGATGTCGTCGCCGCCGCAAGCCAGCGCATCGCGCATGGCAGCCGCACTCAGATAGTGGCCGGTGACGAGAATGGGGAGATCGTGGCGCGCGTGGCAGGTGCGCCACGTCGCGAGAAACGCGATGGCCTCGGCGTCGGTATCGGCATCGATGACCACCAGATCGGCATTGGCGCGCACCGAGAGATAACGGATCAGCTCCACGCGATTGTCGAAATCGATGACCCGGCAATTGCCTGAGCCTTGTTCAAGTGCAGAGAAGACGGCGCGAAGCGCTTTGCTGCGAGACAGAAGCACGATGACCATGCCGGGGCCTTTCGAGGGAAACAGCGGCGAGTCTGCCTCAGGCCCTCGGACACGCCGAAAATCTCAACAGCGCGTCATATTACGTCCTCTTACACGCACCAATGGGGTGCCCTGCAACGCCGAAACCAGTGCACATCCCCCACGTTGATGACGCTCAGGCGTTGATCGTCTCCGAGGGCGATTCGTCGAACTGCTTGCGATAGCTCTTGACCAGCGCCGAGCGGCTCGTCACCCCCCAACGATTTGCCGTGCCCAGTACGGACCCCATGACGCGTGCGTCGTCCATTAGTTCATTACGAATGCCTTCGAGACGCAGTTTGCGAATGAGTGCGCCCGGCGACATGCCCAGCGAGCGCTTGAACACCATTTGCAGTGCACGCTCCGTCACGTTGACCTGTGCCGCGACTTCACGCGTGGTGAGTTCGCTGTGCGCAATGTGCTCGATGATGTAGCGATAGGCCTTGCGATATTTGGCCGGCAAGCGCGTGGCGATATCGTCGCCGCGTGCCATCTGTGCCGCATCCGCCTGCGGGTCGAGACTGCGCGTCGGGGCGATCTGCGAACGCAGGCAGAACAACGCCTGCAACGAATAGCTGGTGTACAGCGAAATGCCCTGATGGATCTGGCCGCGTTGGAACGCCAGCTTTGCGCTCACGTACAGCCATTCGAGATCGGAGTGCCGCGCGGCATGATGCACGTCGCGGGCGCCGATGGCATCGAAGAGCCGCACCGCGACGTCGGCCTGCCCGCCCGCCAATGCCGCGAGCACGGCGTTAAGCCTCAGATTCATCAGCACCTGCGGGCTGCCGCACGCACGTAAGCCGTCGATCAAGTCGTTCAATGCACCTGCATGGACACGGCCGCCATCCGACAACTCGCCCAGATGGCGCATATAGGTGCGATACCGGCACACCAGCACCCCGTCGGTGGCCGAGCTGGTGTCTGCCGCTGCGACACGATTGCCAAACACATCGAGCCCATCGGTGGCTTCGCATTGATGCGTAGCGCCCGGCGCTGACTCTGCACTCAGCCACGCGGATTGCCAGAACACATGATCGGACAATGCCGACGAGCGGCGAATGCGCGAATGCAGCGTGATGTCCGAAAGCAATAGCGAAACGATGCTTTCCCAGATCGGATGAAGCGCATTAAGAAGCTCATTAACCGACCGGTCGGCTTGCAATAGCACTTGCATGGCCGCATGCGGCCGCCCCAGCCGATAGTCGACGATAGCCAGCCCCACACGCGCCTCAATTTCCTGCGCAGCATCGCTCGCGCGATCACGAATAATGCTGATGAAGCAGTTGCGCGCCACGGCAAATCGGTCGCGCAGCAACGCCTGCCAACCCGCATTACGCGCCGACATCAGACGCAACGCATCGCCACCGGCGCGGCAACCGCGCTGCGCTCTCGCATAGCTCTGCTCGGCTTCTTCCTCAAGTTCGCGCAGCACCTGAACGTCGGCCAGCGCGCCGAGATTGGCACCTTGCACGTCTTGCCAGTGCTTTTCGTTCTGGTCGGCAGCGCCGCAAATGGCCGCATAGGCACGCGGCCAATCGCCGGCGAGCAAGGCATCGGCGCAGCGTGGCATAGCGTTACGCATACGCGCACTGGCGATCAATGCGAAGTAGATCCGTGCGTTCATGAGGTTCGCTTTTCGGGGGGAGTGGCAGGTAACTCAAGGTAGAACGCCATACCCTGCTGAATTCTCAACAACCTGATGCGAAATCCTCACTTTTCATATCGCCGGTTCAGGTGTTTATGTAGGGAGCGCTGCAAGACAGCACGGTGACTCGAAGCATGTAAGAACGTATTTAAGACGGGTAATTGGAGATTCCGGTGAAGTTTGCAATTCTGACGAGAGACGTCGCGCTTTACGAAGCCATTCGCACCAGCCTGAACACGGACGGGTCCTGTCAGCACTTCGACGACGCCGCGCAGTACGCGATTGCCGCGACGCGCATCGGTTACTCGGCGGTCCTCATCGACGCCGCGCTCGGCCCTTATGAAATGCAGGGCGTACTGGCCCGTCGCCGGGGTGCGCGGGGTGACGGGGCGCCGGTCATCTGCTTCGGCACGCCGGCATGGATGCTCGACTTCGCGTTTCGCTCAGGCTGCGACGACGTCGTGATGTATCCGGTCGACGTGGGCGAGCTTAGCGTCCGGCTGTCGCTCGCCATGCAGCGCCGCGCGACGTCAACCGCGGCGCGCAGCAACGAGATTCTGGAAGTGGGTGCCTATGTCGTCGATCGTGGCCGCGACACCGTCGCGATTCACGGTCTCGACGTACCGCTGACTGCACGCGAGTTCGCCGTGGCATGGCTGATCTTCAGCCAACCGGAGATGCGCATCAGCCGGCAGCAGATTGCCGAAGCCATCTGGGGAAGCGACGAAAAGGTAGCGGCCCGCAGTATCGAACAGCACGTCTACAAGCTGCGCAACCGGCTGGGTCTGCGAGGCGATCATGGCTTGACGCTGCGCACGGTCTACGGTGGCGGCTACACGCTGGAGCGTCAGGGCAATCGCCATACCTCGCATGTGTCGCGCCCACCGGGTGCCATCGGCACATCGCCATAACCAGGTCGCCGACCGGATGAATCCTCGGACTGCGATCGTGTCGGGCGTCCTTCACTACACATGGTCGTCGCGGCGTTGCTGACCGAGGGCGTCAGCAGCAGCGATGACAACGAGGAAGAGGATGGCTCGTCGGCCAAGAAGCGCGCACCGGCGAACGACAACAATACGGCACACGCTGTAGCAGCGGCGGCAAACGTGCCGGCCGACCACCACACCAGCGGCCGCGCACGGGGAGCGGCGAAATGGACCACGCCCGGCATGGCACCCGCCGCGAGTTCGCCGCCGAACATACGAGTGGCATGCGTGCGCACGAAACTGGCGTCGTTGGCGCTGGACGCTTTGCGCAGCAACCCATGCGTCGTGCGTCCCCGTGTCAGCGCCAGCACACTCGCCTTGAGCCCCGGTGGCACGGGGGGAGCCACGAGATCGTCGAACGCCTCGCGATACGGCAACGCCGAGGCCCGCAACGCCGCCACGCGCGCGCCCATGTCCTTCGAGCGGGCAATCGCGGCTTCGACCTGTAGACGTGCATCGTCGGACAAGGCCCCTTCTACATAGGACAGGAGCGTCTGGTCGTTGATCACCATTATTTGGATGTCTCTGCCAGCGCCGGCCGCAAGCGACGCGGCGCAATGCCGAACTGCACACCAATGGCCTGACGCGCCGCCGACAGGCGGCCGGTCACCGTCGCCACGGGCACATCGAGAATCTGGGCAGCTTCGCGATAACTGAACCCTTCGACTGCCACGAGCAGCAGTGCAATGCGCTGGGTCTGCGGCAAGCGTTCCACCGCGTCGACAATCTGCTGATGGCTGGCGTGCTCGTCGGGCAGCCCCGACACGCCATCGGCCACGTTCTCGAGCATCTCGTCGTCCCACGCCACGCCGCTGCGGCTGCGCACGTTCCGGGCACGTAATTCGTTGACCCACAATGAGTGGACGATCGAATACAGCCAGTTCAGCGGCGCACTGTCCGGACGCAAGTGGGCATCGGCCCGCTCCAGCGCCCGCACGCAGGCGCGTTGGACGAGGTCTTCCGCGTCGTGCCGGTCGCCCGTCAGACGCAAAGCGAACGTCCAGAGTTTGGGCAGCATCGGGGGTAAAAGGCTCGCGAAACTCGTGTCGCGTTCGAAGTCCAGCATCGTCATCACCAAGCGCTCGTGCAGCATGCACGGCACCGATTATTCCCGTGCGCGCGTAAAGGAAATAATAAGATTCCCTCAACAGGCGCCCTCGCCAGATTCACCTGACCTCCCGCGTCCCTGCCCTCGCCCCCATCTGCGAACGCGTTCGTTCCGCACGTCAACACCCTCAGCCCTGCCCCTAAGCGATTTCCCCTACCCGGATTCTCACGGGCTAATACAAAGTATTAGTTTTACTTAATTCGTTTTTGTTTTTAGGGCCTGAATCCCTACAATCCACAGAAATTCTTATATCGATGCATCGCTGCGCACCGGAAAACGCCCTCTCGCGCCACCGGCACGCACCGCCCGACCGGAGACAGGTTGATGAAAAAGCGTGCAGACCTCGACGTCAGATCGTTGCGGATCTTTGAAGCCGTCGCGTCGGCCGGCAGCCTCTCGGGCGCCGCCGATACGCTGGGCGTCACGCAATCGGCCATCTCGCAGGCCATCGCCCAGATCGAGCAAACCGTGGGTACGCGAGTGCTCGACCGGTCGCGCCGTCCGCTCAAGCTCACGCCGGCCGGTCTGGCGCTCTCGCGTCATGCCCGCCAGATCGTCGACGACATGGACCGCCTCATCGCGCAGGTGCAAGACGCCGATGTCGCCAGCCGTGCCGCCGTGCGCGTGGGCATGATCGACTCGTTTGCCGCCACCGTCGGCCCGTCGATCGTGCGGCAGATGTCGGGCAGCACCAGCGAACTGCTGCTCTGGTCCGGGCTGGCCAACGGACACGCGCAAGCGCTGCTCGCCCGCCAGCTCGACCTGATCGTCACCAGCGACCCCATGCACGATATGGAGCGGCTGGTACGCCGCCCGATCTTCACCGAGCCGTTCATCGTCGTGGTGCCCAAGGCGCGCGAGGCCGAGCTTGCCCAGGCCGATCTGAGCGAACTGATTCGCACCCTGCCGCTGATCCGGTTCTCGGGACGCTCGCACTTTGGTGCCGTCATCGAGCGCCATCTGCGCCGCACGGGTCACTCGCCGCGCATGCATCTGGAGATCGACACATCCGACGTGGTCATGTCGATGGTTGCCGCCGATCTGGGCTTCACGATCGCCACGCCGCTGTGTCTGTTGCAGGGACGCGCGTCGCTCTCTCAAGTGGCCGCACTGCCGCTGCCCGGCCCAGCGCTATCGCGCACGATTTATCAGGTCTCTCGCGAAGGCGAAGTCTCGGAGATGGCCTCGCAGTGCTTTCTTGCCGGGCGTCTCGCGCTGGCGCAAGAGGCATTCCCCGAGTTGCAACGCCTCATGCCATGGCTGGGCGAGCGGCTCGCCTTGTGCTGATTTCCCCTTACGTTCCTCCCCCATCGCCCGCTAATCCCATACCGCCATCACCGCAACACCCGCGCGCATCGTTCACCGCGAAATAACACATATCCAACAGGAGACACGCATGAACCCGTCACGACGCAAGTTTCTTCACACCAGCGCCGCCATGTCAGCCGTTGCCGCCACCGCCGGTCTGACCGTGCCCGGTATCGGCCGCGCGGCCGACGCCGCCACCGTCCAGTACGGCGGCTCGGCATGGCTTGGTCACTACCCTGCCTATCTCGCGATGAAGTCGGGCGCATTGACCGCTGCCGGCATCGATCAGCAATGGCAGTCGTTCGGTACGTCGTCGGCGCGCATGAGCGCGGTGCTCTCCGGCGGCATCGACATTGCCTGCACGGGCATCGTCTCGGCACTGGCGCTGATGGCGCGTGGCTCGAAGCACTTCTCGATCGTGGCCGTGCCGGAGAGCTTTGGCCGCGTTGAAGGTCTGTTCGTGCGTGAGGGCGTGAATTCGCTGCAAGACCTCAAGGGCAAGAAGCTGGGCGTGACCTTCGCGTCGAGCGCGCATCTGCTGGTGCTCGACCTGCTGGGCAACGCGGGGTTGTCGAACGACGTGACGGTGCTGAACGTGCCCGCCCCGGAAATTCCCGGCGCCATCCAGTCGGGCCAGATCGATGCCGCCGCCGCGTGGACGCCGCAGTTCAACCGCATTCGCGCCATGTCGGGAATGAAGCTGCTTGCCGACGACACGCAGTTCTCGCTCTACAAGCGCTACAACGTCACGCCCGGTCCGGACGTGCTGATCGTGCGCAATGCGTGGGCCGAGAAGAACGGCGATGTGGTGCGCAAGTACCTCAAGGTCTACTTCGACGCCTGCCAGACGCTGCGCGACAAACCGGATGAGGCCGCCCGTTCGCTGATCGGCTTGACCGGCATGTCGGCGCTCGACCAGATCGAAACGATCAAGGGCGCGGAGTGGTACACCCTCGCGCAGCAAACGCAGTTGCTCAAGTCGCCAGGCAGCTATGTCGACGGGCTTCAGCGTCTGGCGGAAATGCTCGTGACGTACAAGCAGATCGACAAGGCGCCGGCCGTGCGCCAGTGGATCAACACGTCGTATCTGTAAGCCCTGCGGCTGTGCCGTCGCGCCGGTGTTCGTGAGCCTCACGAGGCCGGCGCAAGTTCGAGGAGTCTGATTGTGAATCATCGTCAACCGTCCCGCGCCACGTTGCTCGGCGTGGGGTTTGCGTCCATCGTGGTGTTCCTGCTGGTCTGGGAACTCGCCTGCCGCACCGGGGCCATCGATCCCCTGTTCCTGCCGCCCCCGTCCGCTGTCGGCGAACGCATCATGGCCATGCTCAGCGACGGCACCCTCGTCGCCAACGTGCTCGCTTCCACGCGTCGCGTGATGACCGGCTTTATCGCCGCCACCGTCGTCGCCATTCCGCTGGGCATCATTCTCGGCACGTCGACGTACGCACGCGCCGCGTTCGATCCGATCCTGTCGTTCCTGCGCCCGCTGCCGTCGATGAGCTGGATCCCGCTCTCGCTGCTGTGGTTCGGTATCTCGGAGACGCAGAAGTACAGCATCGTGTTCATGGGCACGTTCGCCCCGGCGCTGGTCTACGTGATCGAAGCGACGCGCAACGTCGACCCGCTGCTGATTCGTGCGGCCCGCAATCTGGGCGCGGGTAACTGGCAAGTCATGCGTGAAGTGATTCTGCCCGCGAGCCTGCCGCAGATTCTCTCGGGCATGAAGATCATTCTCGGCCTGTCGTGGACGTGCGTGATCTCCGCCGAACTCGTCGCCGCGCGCGAAGGGCTGGGCTTTCTCATCATGAACGGCAAGGAGTTCTTCCAGACGGAAGTCGTCGTGCTCGGCATGGTGATGATCAGTGTCACCGTGTTGGTGACGGACGTGGTGTTTCGCGCCATCGAGCGCAAAGTGTTGAGGTGGCAGGCATGAACGATCGCATCGATTCGAAGGTTTCTCCGTCCCCGTCCCCATCCTCGCCCGCCATCGATCAAGGGCAGACGATGATCGCCATCGAAGGGATCTCCAAGCGCTATGGCGACTTTCAGGCGCTGGAGCGGGTGGACATGAACATTGCACGCGGCGAGTTCGTGGTGCTGCTCGGTGCCTCGGGTTGCGGCAAGTCGACACTGCTCAACCTGATCACCGGTTTCGACGAACCGACCACCGGGCGCATCGTCGTCGCCGGGCGTGAGGTCAAGGGCATCGATCCGCACTGCGGCATGGTCTTTCAGCAATACGCCCTGTTCCCGTGGCTCAGCGTGCTGGACAACGTGGCGTTCGGCCTGAAGATGAAGGGCATCGACAAGGCCACGCGCTATGCCACCGCGCGTCGCTATATCGAAATGGTCGGCCTCACCGGCTTTGAAGATCGTTACCCCAAGGCGCTGTCTGGCGGCATGCGCCAGCGTGTGTCGATTGCCCGCGTGCTCGCCAACGACCCCGACGTGATTCTGCTCGACGAGCCGTTTGCCGCGCTCGACGCGATGACGCGTCAGGTGTTGCAGGAAGAGCTGTTGCAGATCTATCAGAAGAGCGGCAAGACCATCGTGTTCATCACGCACTCGATCGACGAAGCGCTGATGCTCTCGACGCGCATGGTGATCATGAGCGCGCGCCCCGGGCGTGTGGCTTGCGATCTGACCAATGACCTGCCGATGCCGCGCAACGCGCAGGTGCAGCTTTCGCCCCGTTACAACGAACTCAAATCACAAATCTGGAACACCGTGCAAACGGAGGTCATGCGCAGTCTGGAGAGTCGCGCCGCCTAGGCGGCCTACCCTCACAGGCCTATCCGGCCAATCCTGCCAGTCTGGCCTGCCGCGAGAATCCCCATGCATGCCCGCATACGTATAGTCATGTCTAATCAAGTCAACGCCTCCCGATCCGCTCGCAGCAGCTTTCCCGCCTATCAGGCGGGTGCCGGCTGGAATGCTCTGCTTCCCGCCCGTGTCCCGCGCACGCAACCGCCCGTCGGGCGCAGTTTTGACGTCATCGTCATCGGCGCCGGGTTCACCGGTCTGGCGGCTGCCCGGCGCGTGGCCGAACTGCGGCCCGAGGCCAGCGTGCTGGTAATCGACGCCACCACGGCCGGCAACGGTTCGTCCGGGCGCAACTCGGGCTTTCTCATCAACCTGCCGCACAACACCGGCATGGGCGGCCACGGCAGCCCGGTGCAGGTGGCGCGCAAGCAGATCCGGCTTTACGACATCGGGTTGAAGTGGTTGCACGAGTTGATCACCACGCACGGCATTGATTGCGGCTGGAACCCGGTCGGCAAATATCACGCGGCAGCGACGCCCGACGGCGAGCAACGTCTGCGCGACACGCTGGCGCAGTATCGCGAGTGGGGCGTGTCGTTTCGCGAACTCTCTCGCGACGCACTGCAAAGCGAGATCGGCACCGACTATTACGGCTACGGCTATCACTCCGAGAACAATGTGTTCGTGCAGCCTGCGGCGCTGGTGCGCGGGCTGGCCGACACCTTGCCCGCGAATGTGCGTCTGTGGGAGAACGAGCCGGTGGTGGCGCTCGATGGCAACGGGCCGTTCACGGTCACCACAGCAACGACCCAGTTGAGCGCGGGACAGGTGATCGTGGCTAACAACGGCTTTGCGCGAAAGCTGGGCTTGGCGCGCGACCGTGTCTTCACCATCTACACCTATGCCGCGATGACCCCGGAGCTGGCGGCAGACGAACTGGCAAAGCTCGGTCCGGCGCAGGAATGGGGCGTGATTCCGGCCAATCGTCTGGGCACGACCTTGCGCAAGACGCTCGGCGGCCGCTTCGTTGTGCGCAGTGCCTATTCCTACGAGAAGGAACGCCCGATGGCCGATGTGACGGCCATGCTGACCGATTCCTATCGTCGCCGCTATCCGCAAATGGCATCACACAAGTTCGAACACGTGTGGGGCGGCGTGACAGCGCTCACCCGCAACGGTGCGCTGTACTTCGGCGAAGTGCGCAAGGGGTTGTTCACGTCGCTGGGTTGCAATGGCGCGGGCGTGCTCAAGGGCAGCATGTTCGGCAAGCTGCTGGGGGAGATGGCGTGCGGACACCAATCGCCTGAGCTTGCCGACGCGCTGGGGTTCGAGCGCCCCTCGTGGCTGCCGCCCGAGCCGATCCGGCGCGTGGCGATTGTCTCGGCGATCCAGTATCAGAAGCATCGCGCCGGGCTGGAGCGGTAATCGAGCATTGGCGTTCGGCGGTTGCCCGAACGGGGCAACCGCTTTCGTCGAAATAGCTGGCCAAGGCAGCGTGATTGCGGGCAGCAAATTCTTCGGGCTCCTTGAGTCGACGTCGATGCCATCGTGCCGACTGGCCGGATGAATCGCAACCTAGCCCGGTGTCAGTGCGCCGATGCGTAAGTGCGTTACTGATGAATTCCGGGCCGTCGCCGCCCGCAACAAGTCCGGACTACCGCCTTGCTGGAGCGGCTCTTCCGCGAACAGCCATCACGCCCCGGATGTCGGGCGCCTTGTCGGCGACCAACCGTTTGAGTCCCCTGCTCGCTTCTTCCCATGGGTGCAATCGCCGGGCCTGCGCGACCGCCAGGCCGAAGTGAGTGTTACGCCAGTTATAAAACGTTGCGTCCGAAATGTCGCGTTTTCCGCACAGATTGGCGACCGTCTCGCCGGCACCTCTTTTAGCGAAACGTTAATTCCCTCCGCCAAATTCCGACCTCTTTATAACACTACTTTTCCCATATAGTTTCCACCACGTTTCCAGCCAAATCATTGAAATTACAAAGGCAAATTTCACAAGATAGATCGAAACCCCGATACCGCATTGACTCAGTCAACCGGACTCCAGTAGCCTGAGTTCGCCGGATCTATCTAAGGCAATAAGCTTCTGGTGCGATTTGGCGGTCGCCACTGTCGATATTGATGGTGGATCATGGTTTTTATTCTATGAGGTGATTTATGAATGGAATTATTTCCCTTGACACTCTACGTTCGGCCCTAGCCAAAAAAGAAGTTCTCCAAAAGATCTTCGAATACCGCAGCATGTCCGAGTGTGGGTCCGTCTTGTGCATGCCTTACACCTCCAAATAATATAGACAATAAAGGCTGCCAAAAATGGCAGCCTTTATTTTTTATCAAAAAATTAATCTATGGCGCCCAATCAAAATGTTCGAGAGTTTGCCCCAACATCTCTTACGAATCATCTTCACACCAAGCTAGCGCATCTACCTGATATTGAGCAGAATATTCGCATTGATGAATGCTTGAAATTTCTATTTCTCACATCAATTCGAATAAAACAATATAAAAATACATATGCTGTCGTGAGTAGATTGATTGACGAAGTATGGCACGAATGTATTCTTCAAACTCAGGACTACGCGCTTCTATGTGAACGCCTCCCGGGGAAATCCTTTATCCATCACAGTTCATTGTCAGGCGGGTACCCGGAGCACGTAATGAGCTATGGAGCGGACGCCGCGGCGGATGAGCAAGTGTGGTGGCTCAAATACTACTATCTCCACTTTGGCGAGCAGACGGCCGCGTCGGCTAAGCACTGGATCGGGGTGGCATTTCTGATGGATACGTTCGACCTGTCAATTGATGACGTCAATCGTGTAGCCAGTGGGGAAGTCGTCCGGAAATCGGGGGCCCCGTGAGGCATATCCGCCTAGCAGTCGAAGAAGACTGCGATGCTGTTTTTTCGATATGCGAACGCTATATAATGCCGATTGACTCGATCGATCGCCGATGCGGGGTCGGATTTCTTCCTGAAATATTGACCAAATCAAGCATAGAGAAAATGGTCTTATCAGGACTTTGTTCTTCGATGGAGGTCGATGGCGAAATTGCGGCATTTCTGGGGATTCAACAGATCCCCTACCCTCTGCCGGCGGAGAGACACTTTCTCAGCGCGGTGCCAGTAGGCAGCCATCTATTCTGGCTTGGACCGTTCGCTGTTCATCCCGATCATCGAGGCGCGGGTTCCTCCATTCTGCGATGGACCGTTACTAGACTCAGTCATGTGTACGGGGCAGAAATTGTCTTGGTCGGACGCGTCCAGCACGAGCGAGTTTATGCGATGTACCGGAGGTTATTGGGCGTCCAAATTGCGAATGAGCGCCGCCAGGGGAATGGATTTGATCGGATATGTTGGAGTAGGCCCAACCCATCGTAAGGTGATTCGCACGCGTTCGCGATTGAGCTCGCTTGTGTTTTCGCCTCGGCAAAGACACGGGGGTCCGACGCGCACTTCTGCGGGAGCTTCATGACTTGCTCAGCGCCTGCACTAAGGCGTTGCCGAAGAGCGTGAGCGATACGCCGACGAGCATCAACGCTGCGCCCGCGAGCTTGATCGCCGACACCTGACGCGTTACCACGCCGATGAGTCCGAAGTGGTCGATGGCGAGCGACGACAACAACTGCCCGGCGATGACGAGCGCCAGCATGTTCGCCAGCCCGATGCGCGGCGCGAGCAGCACGGTGCAGAAGATCGCCCCCGCGCCTAACAGCCCGCCCGCGAAACGCCACACGGGTTGCGACGGCACGCTCGCAATGGCAGCGGCAAGGCCGCCTTTGCCAATCGCAATCGCGGCCAGCGCCACCGTGCCGATGGCAAACGAGACGAGCCCCGCTGCTACCACGTTGCCGCCAAGCCCGCCGGCAAGCTGGCTGTTGACGGCTGCCTGCACGGAAATGGCAGAGCCCGCAGCAAACGCCAGAAGAAACAGAATGAGGTTCATAGTCGCTGACTCGTTTGCCTGACGCTCATGCCTGCACCAGTTGCGGCGGCGTATCGGCAAAGATGTCCGGCGCGTAACCGACGCGTGCGAACAAGTGCGTGCGCGACGCTTCCGTCGCGTGCCTGAGTGCCTGCATGTCGAGTCCCAGCAGCTTGCCGCCCGACTTGCGAGTCCGGCCACCGACGATGACCGTGTCGACGTTACTGCGCTCCGCCGCGTGAACGATGGTCCCGATGGCGTTGTTCGACGGATAGAGATTGATGTCGTCGGCGCGAATCAGGACAAGGTCCGCCTGCTTGCCCGGCGCGAGCGAGCCGGTCGCGTGCGACAGTCCGGCGACGCGGGCGCCGTTGATGGTGGCGGTCTCCAGAATGCTGCGCACCGACACGGGGGCCGGCGCCGAGGCATCGCCTTGATATCGACGGTGCTGCGCCAAGCCGCGCTGCATGACATAGGCGGCACGCATTTCACCGAACATGTCGCCACCGTACGACGCCTCGACGTCGATGCTGATGGCGGGCGCGATGCCGTGATCGATGGCGCGCTGATAGACCGTCAGCCCTTCTTCAAGACCGTACTGTGCGTCGGAGCGCGGGCAGACGTTCACGTTCACACCGGTCTCGCGCAAGATTTCCCATTCTTCGTCGGTCAGCCCGGTGCAGTGGTTGAAGATGTTGTCCGGCCCGAGCAGACCTTCGTCACGCAATTCCGGCAGCAACTTGCCCATGTCCGCCCCCAGAAACTCGGTGACGATGCGCAAGCCCAGACGGCGCGCTTCGGCCCATGTGTCGCGATCCCATTGCGACATCATCGCCATGGTGACCAGCGCGTTGTCGTCTTCGAAGCGCTCCTGCTTGAGTCGTGCAAGGTCCTGCGGCCAGTGTTGCGCCCATGCCCCGGCTAACGGCTTGCCCGGGGCATAGACGGCGCGAATGCCCGCATCCTGAAGCGCGTCGATGGACGCATCGGAATGCGCCGGGCTGCGCGCGTTGTGCGAGTTGTCGACCAGCGTCGTGATGCCTGCGTCGAGTGCGCCGAGCGCCGTCAGGAGATTGCCGACGTACATGTCTTCCGGGCGGTAATGCGTCGCCACGGAGAAATGGGTCGAGCGCAGATAGTCGAGCAGCGTCGGTGAGTTCGGATCGAGACGACGCAACTGGCCTTCCCACGCATGGCGGTGCGAGTCGACGAAACCCGGCATCGCGATCATGTTCGACGCGTCGATGACCTCAGCGCCCTCGACCGCCTCCCCGCTCAACTCGGCGCCGATGGCGGCGATGCGCTCGCCTTCGATCAACACATCGCCGCGCGCCAGATCGCCCACGGCGGCATCCATGCTGACGATGGCGGCTCCCTTGATCAGAAGGCGCTTACCGGCAGCGACCGGCGCAAGCGGTGCCACGATGTGACGCAAGACATCCCACGACGTCGAAGGGTACGAATTGGCTGACATTATTCTTCCTGAGCGAATAATCGGCACGAGAGCGATTTCATCGTCAGGCGGTGGCACCCTGTGTGACTGGTGGCGGCCTGCCGGAAGCGAAACCCTGTCTTGCCTTTGAGGCAGGGCGCCACCGGGAATCGGACGGCGGCCCGTGATGGCGACAGGGTTCAATGTAAAGACCGGCGTGTGGCGCGACAATCACCTATACTTTTCATACTTTGTGAAGCTGGGAATACATAATGCGAGGCAGCGAATTTGCGGACATCCGGGCGTTTGTGACGGTCGCCGAGCAAGGCGCGTTTGCTCGTGCGGCGAATGCGCTGGCCGTCTCGCCGTCGGCGCTCAGTCAGACGATCCGGTCATTGGAGGAGCGTCTGGGCGTGCGTCTCTTCAACCGGACAACCCGCAGCATCAGCCTCACGGAGGCGGGCAACGCCTTGTTCGAGCGCATGCAACCGTTGCTGGCCGAGTTCAACGCTGCGCTCGATGAGGTGAATCACTATCGCGACAGCCCGGCCGGCACGCTCAAGGTCTGCGCGCCGCAAATGGCCATCATCCATTTGCTTCAGCCGATGCTCGGCGTGTTTCAGGAGAAGTACCCCGACGTCGTGCTCGATCTGACCAGCGACGAGAGCCTCGGCGACACCGTTGCGCGCGGCTTCGACGCGGGGATTCGACTCGGCCGGCACGTGGATCAGGACATGGTCGCGGTGCGCGTTGGCCCGGACCTGCGGCAAATTGCCGTCGCCTCACCCGAGTATCTGAGCAAGCATGGCCGCCCGGAAACGCCGCAAGACCTGCACCGGCACAAGTGCATCAACTGGCGTCGCGCGGGTCAGAGCGGTGTGTACAACTGGGAATTTGCGAAGGACGGGCAATGGTTCGACATTTCCGTCAAAGGCACGCTAATCGTTAACGACTGCGCGGTCGCCCTGCAAGCGGCGCTCGACGGTCTTGGCGTGACCGTCTGGACCGAAGACTGGATGAAACCGCATTTGCAGTCCGGCCGGTTGGTGCCGCTGCTTGAGGCGTGGTCGCCGCTGACGCCGGGCTTCTATCTCTATCACCCGAGCCGCGTGCGCATGCCGGCGGCACTGCGCGCATTCATCGATGTCGCGAAGACGGTGTCGATGGAAATGGCGCAGGCCAACCGGGCGCCGGTCGCCACCCCCTGAAGGCTTCGCGACCGGATCGCTTATAGCGACATCAGGAATCGCAACAGATCGGCGCGTGCCTGCGGCGACATGGCGCGAAACCGCTCTCGTGCGACCTGCCCTTCGCCGCCGTGCCACAGGATGGCTTCCTGCACCGTACGGGCGCGGCCATCGTGCAGATAGGTCGCGTCGGGATTCACCAGCGCCGCCAATCCCAGCCCCCACAACGGCGGCGTGCGCCAGTCACGCGGCCCGGCGAGAAAGTCCGGACGGCCATCTGCCAGCCCCGGCCCCATGTCGTGCAACAACAGGTCGGTGTAAGGCGATATCTCGCGATTGGCCATGGCAGCCAACGGCGGGAACGCCCCCGTGCGCACGCTGGGCGTGTGGCATGCGGCGCATCCGTTCTGCGCGAAGAGCCGCTCGCCGCGCTTGACCTGCACGTCATCGATATCGCGACGCGGTGGCACTTCCAACGTGCGCTGGAAGTATTCGATGGCGTCGAGTTGCGTGGCGCTCAGATCGGACTGGCCATCGGTCGGGGCCGCACGGCACGCGGTCTGCACTGCGGGACAAGTCTTCTCGGGAAACAGTGGCGACGTAATGCCCAGATCGCCGACGAAGGCGCTTGCGATCTGTTGACGTATCGACGGCTGATTGGCCTTCCAGCCGAAACGCCCGACGACCTGCCGCTTGGCGGCCACGTCCCACACGCGATTGACGCGCCCACGCACGCCATCCGGCAAACGGCGAGCGGCCAAGGCGTGCAGTGTCGCGTCGTCGATGGCTTCAAGCCAGCCGAGTCCGTAGACCGGAGAACCCACCCGCGCCGATGTCGTCGTGCCGTGCCCGAGCGGTCCGAACGCCAGATCGCTGAACACGAGTTGCGGCACGCGCAGGCGAACCGTTTCTCCGCCAGCCAGCCGCTCGATCCGCTCTGTGTAGCGCACGCGCACCTGCCCTTCTGCGGGTACGCCCGGAATGGCCTTGTCGCCGAGTTGATCGCCGTAGTTTGGATGCTCGCGCGGGGCGCCCGTCGGCGTGCTGCCCGGCACGCTCAAACGTACGAGCAGGCCACGAGGCGCTTCGTCCGGGCCAAGCGGCGCGTTGCCGCGTCCGAACTTCACGTGACACGCGATGCACGAGATCTGGTTGTAGACCGGACCGAGTCCGGCAATACGTCGGTCGGCTGACGGATACACCACCCAACTCTGCCGGAACAGCGAACGTCCTTCGGCAAATTGCGCGAGTGACGCGTCGTCGTCCACTACGGACGCCATCGGCATGCCGAACGCTTCGCGTGTCACGGGTGCTGTCGTGGGCGCTGTGATGGGCGCGGCAACGGATTGCGACGCGGCATCGAGCGGCGTCAGACCGCCTGCAACGCCCGTCACACTCACCATGCTCGCCACAATTGCCGACAGACGTCCTCGCCACCGGCGTTGCCCTGCCTGCGCTACTTGCCTGAACATACTGCCCCGTCGGCGAGCCATTCACGCACGTGTGCCGTGCGAGCGTTCAATGCCTGCGACCAAGTCGTCTCCAGCGCACTGGCCTTCGTCTGTGCAGCGGGGTCTTGGCGCCTACGGTCGAACGTTGATCGCAGCGCCGGATCGGCGGCCGTGCTGGCGTCGATCGGCGGCTGCGTCAGCAACGCGTGCGCCTTCTCGAGACACACGGCATCGACGCCCGCCACCGGCTTCACGGTACCGTTGCCTTCCGTGCCAGCGAGTTGATGCCAGCGTGTCCAGAGTTCGGTCAGTTCGGCCTTGCGACGCGTGAGGAATACGTCGAACAGCGCGTTGTCGAGTGAATAGCGCGCGAGGCCCAGCGTCTCCTCATACGTCACGCCTGCTGTGGCCGCGTTGGCGGCAAACGGGTCGTACGTCCCCTTCGGGGCATCGCGATACACGCTCGGGCGTACCGGGAGCTTGCGCACGTCCGGTGCGAACAGCAGCCGTTGCCCGGCGTCGGATAGCACGAAGCTGACAAACGTGCGCGCCGCGCCGAGGTGCGGCGTATCGCGCAAGATGCCGATGTGCGCCGGTGAATAGCCCGTGCCCGGCGGGTACACGAAGGTCAGCGGCGCACCATTCGCAATGGCGGAACTCGCGAAGAAATCGATGGTGACCGCTACCGAAATCGGCGTACGCATGCCATGCGACAAGCTGGCGAACGCGCCGCCTGTCTCCGCGAACACGAAGTTCGCCCCCGCCTCAGAGAGCAATGCCCAGCCCTTGTCCCAACCTTCGGCTTGCAGCACGACGTCGAGCAACGTGGGCGCGAAACCCACACGGCTCGGCACCGGGAACATGATGTGTCCGCGATAGCGCGGCAGCGTGAGGTCCTGCCACGTTTTAGGTGCGGGAAGGCCCTGACGGGCGAGCGCCGCCGGGTCGAGCATGAAGCCAAACCCGGCAATTTCCGACGCGACGAATCGCCCGTCCGGATCGGAGATGCGGAACTTGCCGACGTGAGACGGCAAGCCCGTGAGATCGACGTCGAGCTTGCGCAGGGAACCCTCCTGCCCGAGATCGGCGAAGTTGCGCACGGCGGGCGACCAATAAACGTCGACCCCGCCCTGCTTCGGGCCTTGCAGGTAGTCGTAGGCATCGCGATGCTGACGCCACAGAATTTGCAGCGCGATCTCCGGATGCTGCTTCTCGAATGCACGCTCGAAGGTCGCGACCACCTCCTCCGGATAGCTCGTGAGCACCGTCAGGGTTTCGCGTTGTGATGCACTCGCGGCCTTCGGTGGCGCGACTGTCGCCGGGGCATCGGCCGCACGGGCCGTTGCCACGACGCCGGTCATAGTCGCGAGTGTTGAAAATGCCGTGATCGCCGCGAATGCTGCCAATGCGAACGTTCGAATCGTCTTGCCTGCCACTGCCTGCATACCCTGCTCCATCAGAACGCGTAATTCAGATTCACGTAGTAGTTACGACCGGCTTCCGGGTATCCCTCGGTGTAGGCGTAGTTGCGATCGAAGATATTGCGCACGCCGAATTCCGCCGTCACGTTGTGCACCACTTTCCACGCGAGTTTTGCGTTGGCGATACCGAACCCGGCGGCCACGCGACGCCCGTCGCTCGAGCTGACGCGCGACGACGTGAATTCCGTATCGCCGCTCACCGCGACCTTCGACGTGATGTTCCACTTGCCATACAGGAACAGCTTATGGCGCGGCACATCGGTCAGCACAATCGACGGATCGCTGCGGTTCTGACGATTGATGTACGTGTAGTTGCCGCCGACTTCGATGTCGTCGCCGATCTGACTATTCACCGAGGCTTCGATACCCTGCGCCACCACATGCCCGACGTTCTGCATCTGCGTGCACGGCGGGCTGCTGCAAGCGCTGGCCGGAAGCGATGCGGCCTGAATCAGGTTGCGGATATCGCTGTAGAACAGGTTCACCGCCCCTGTGGTGCCCGGCGCGATGCGCTCGCTGTAGCCGATTTCCACGTTGGTGGCGTGCTCGGGGCGCAGGCTGGCGTTCGGGATGGCTGTGCCCATGCGATACGAGTAGCGATCCTTGATCGTGGGGAAGCGGCTCTTCTCAGCGACGCCGAGGTGCAGCTTGCCGGTCGGCGAGGTCTTGTACACCATGCCCAGTTGCGGATTCCACGCGTCGACGTTGTCTTTCGGGAACCCGATGATCTGGTTCGCGGCATTGACGTCTTCAGCACGCCGCGTGATGCGCTTGTCGTAGCTCACGCCGCCTTGCACGGCAAACCGGTCGGTGAATTCGTGGGTGTCTTCCAGACCGAACGACAGCGTGGCGTCTTCGAAATGCTGGTCCGGTTTGCCCGGATTGATTTCGTGGTGGAAGTCGTTCTTGATGTGCGCCGCGAACTTCACCGTATTGGCGGTGAAGAGCTTGGTGCCGACTTCGGCGCTTGCGCCCCACGTGTGATCGTCATACGACGAGTTGGACGATGACTTCTTGAGCTGCGTCGAATACGTGGCGTCGTCGTACATGCTCAGACCGTTTTTGTAACGGTCGTAATAGGCGCGCACTTTCAGGTAGCTGTCGCTGCCCAGTTGCGTGCGCGAGATGTAGTAGAGGCTTTCCTTGTCCCAGTACGGCCAGCGCCAGTAGCGCACGTTCTGCGTGGGGTCAGTGCCGGCGTAAGGCGGGTTGCCCTTGCTGCCGACCTGATTGATGTAGTTCAGCGAGTATTCGTCGGTCGCGTTCGGCGTGAAGCCAATTTTGACGTTGATCTTCTTGTCACGGTTGTCCGAGTTGTTGCGTCGCCCCGGGGCTTGCGCGGGGGCACCCTTGAACGCATCGGACAGCGTGTAGAAATCGCGCTCCAGATAAGAGCCGCTGACTTGGAAGTACCACAGGCCCTGATTACTGCCGAGGTTGAAGTTGCCTTGATAGCCGTTGTTGGCGAACTTGCGGTCGAACACGAGGCCGCCGCCGATGTTGCCTTCGAAGGTGCTTTGCGGACGGCGTCCGACCAGATTGATCACGCCGCCCAGCGTATTCGGACCGGCCAGCACCGTGCTGTAGCCCTTCTGGACTTCGATCGCGCCGATGTCGAAGGTGGTGAAGCGCGCGAGATCGACGTAGCCGTCGTACGAGACATAGACGGGGATGCCATCGATGAGCACCGGCACCTGACGCATGTCGAAACCGCGCACGTACACCATCTCTTCGTTGCGCGGCCCGACCTTCGAGATGTTCACGCCGGGCATCATGTCGAGGGCGGCGCCAACCGTGACGCGGTTGGCCTGCTCGATCTGGTCGGCGTCGAGCGTTTGCGTGCCGATCGGCATGCGATCGCTTTTCGCGGTCACGTCGACGCGGCCCAACTCGAATACCGGTTCTTCTACGGCATACCCCATGGTCGACGACATCGCTGCCGCCACCATCAACGGAAGCTTACGCTTCGACAACTTCTTCATCGTAAAACGCACTGCTTTGTCCCCTCTTCGTCTTGTTGTTAGTCGTTATATATCGACTTATATAACGATAGTCGCGCGAAATGCCGGACGCGAAACGACGCGCCAGAACCCTTCAGGGTCCGGTGGTGGCAAATCGGGAGCGGATCGCGCGGACGCGGTTGCGCCGTATGAAACAAACAACGGCGGAGGCAGCGTAGGGGAAAGTAAAAATCTTGGCAAGCGAATGACGACCTATGTTCATCATTCATTCGCCGTGATAGTGGTTTTCGGGACGGTCGTCAGGCATGCCAAGTAATTAACAAGGTAACAAGGCGAGGTGGTTCGGGGTGCTGAGGCGATGGCTCGGACGATACAACCGGCTCATGGGGTGGATGACGCCCCGGGTTGCACGCGTTGCAACCCGGCTTGATACACTGGCCGACTGCGGCGCCATGGCGCACTTCACTCCCCACTCGGACAGGATCACAGGATGTACATCGTCGAACTGACTTACCTGCAACCCACGAGCGCGATCGACGTGCAACTCGTAGCGCATCGTGAGTTTCTTGCCACGCAATATGCGCGCGGGTTGTTCATCGCGTCCGGCCCCAAGAACCCGCGCGACGGCGGCGTGATCGTCGTCTCCGGCAAGGTGTCTCGCGCCGAGCTCGATGCGCTCATCGCGCAGGACCCGTTCCACATTCACGGTCTGGCGGACTACCGCGTTATCGAATTTTCGCCGGTCAAATCGCACCCGCAAGTAACCGACCTGCTGTGAGGCAGCCCCGCTGACCCTGCTGAGTTTGTATCGCCATGTATCTGACGCGGGCACGGACACAAAGCG
Source organism: Pandoraea sp. PE-S2T-3 (assembly GCF_002179965.1). GTDB lineage: Bacteria > Pseudomonadota > Gammaproteobacteria > Burkholderiales > Burkholderiaceae > Pandoraea. The sequence goes on along the minus strand of NZ_NGUQ01000037.1, from coordinate 472,397 downwards.
TTGCCTGCGAGCGCTGTGCAGACACATGGCCGATACAGCCGCTTAGTTCAATGCGAGAAGTCGATGTTGCAAGGGCCGGGACGTTCCCGGCACGGACATCGTTTTCGCGTCGATCCATGGCGCATTACTCGTTACTCAGTACTCAGCGGAGGCACCTCATGACCCAACTCGACAAAGTTCTCTACACCGGCCGCACCCACACCACCTCGGGCGGACGCGACGGCACTGCACGCAGCGACGACGGACGGCTCGATATCGCCCTGTCGTCGCCCGGCACCAAGGGCACCGGCACGAATCCCGAGCAATTGTTCGCGGCTGGCTGGTCGGCATGCTTCATTGGTGCCATCGGGTTGGCGGCGCAAGCTGCCAAGGTGGCGCTGCCGGAAGATTTGTCGGTCGATGCCGAGGTCGACCTTGGCCGTGTGGGCGATGGGTATGCGCTGCAAGCGCGTCTTAATGTGAGCATGCCCGGCGTGCCGCGAGACACGGCGCAGGCTTTGGTGGATGCCGCGCATAACACCTGCCCGTACTCGAAGGCCACGCGCGGGAATATTGGCGTGACGATTACGCTGGTGTGATGTGGGATCGTTCGGTGCTGTTTCCCGTTGAGTGGTTGATGGGGAGGTGGCACCGGACGGCTTTATTGCGGCGTTGCTGGAAACACAAAGGGCGGGACGACATATTTTTCATGTCGTCCCGCCCTTTTTTGTTTCGGGTGGCTGCCGCGGCGTGAGCGACAGCCGTTTCCTGCGTTTCGAAACTTGTGGTTGCTCACGCCCCCTTGTACAGCGTCATGTTCAGGTGATCGATCTGACCTGACGTTTCAGCTGCGACGAGCTGGTTGTGGACCTGCGAAGCGCTCAGTGCCGGACCGTTTTCCGGCGTCCAGTGTGCCGCTTGCACAGCATTGCCAGTGCTCGTGAGTACGTCGTTCGTGCCAGCAGCAAACGCCACGCCTGCGGTGCCAAGGGTAGCGAGGGTAACAGCGATCATCAGTGCTTTCATGGTGATTCTCCAAAAGGTTCAAATAGAGCAACGCCCGGATCGTGGGCTGCTTTGCGATACCACCGCATCGATCCGCCGTTGTTGCTATTTAAACTTCGGGAGGTATCTGCCGTTTGTCTGGGAAGGTGTCGGGTGTTAGTGGATGTAGCGGTGGGGGTGCGGGACACATGGGGATACAAATCAGACAGCAGGACGCTATGATTCCCCCTCTCGGTCAAGAACCCGCCTTACGGAACAGAGTGCACGTGATGAAACAAAGAAAAACTAACAACGACAAACTTGCCGTTAAGCAGTCCAAGCTTTCCGAAAAGCTCTTGGATAAGCTCAGCTCTCAGGAGCGTGACGAGCTATTGGACTGGGCCATTGAGTTTTATGCGGCCAAAGATACGAGCCAAGTTGCACTGAGAGCAAGATTTCCCGATTTTGATTTGAGCAAAGAAACCGAGCCAGAGCAGTGGCAAGACATATGGGGATATAAAGACCTATATCAGGTTTCCAATCTTGGGAACATCACTAACAAAAAAACCGGAAAAATGCTGTCTCAGTCCGTACTTTCCGCAGGCCACAGACAAGTTGGATTATTTAACAAGAACGGAAAACGAAAATCTCATTACGTGCATCGTTTGGTTGCAAAAGCGTGGGTCACGCCGGGAAATTCGCACGAGGTTGTTATCAATCACAAGAATGGGAATCCGGCAGACAATCGTGCATCAAATCTTGAGTGGTTGAGGCAAAAAGAAAATATCACCCAACCCGAAAAAGAAATAAGGCGGCTAGAACGATTGAAGAAAATCGCCGAACCGACCAAAACACTTAAGTCCGCCAGAAAGAAATTGGCAGAAAACTATGCTCGCTTCCTAGCGAGTGATACTGGTGCGAGTTGATGAGTGTCGCCATTGGCGTCAGAAGAAACGTCCAGCCCCCTACTCCACCCGCAACCCGTGCCTCAACCGCCCGGCGCGCTTATACGCTTTAACCACCGTACTCACATCACAAGACAGCACCCCCTCCAGCGCACCAATTCGCTCGGTAGAAACCATCCACAGGTCATGGATGTCATGACACAACACGTGCCAGAACAACTGCGTGTTGCCACTGGTGCCGAACAGGCAGCGCGTGTGCTTGTCCTTCGCCAGTTCCATCGCGATGCATTCGGCTTGTCCCGGGCGGGTCTGCACCGACAGAATTGCCTCAACACCGTAACCCACAAGCGAAGGCTCAAGCTCAACACGGAACGTCAGCACATGGCGTTCAACCAGCCCGCTAATCATTCGCTGCACTTTGGGCTCGCTAACACCGCAAGCTTCCGCCAGCACGCCCAAACTGGCCCGTCCGTCTGACGCCAGCACCGCCAGCAAACGTGTCTCTTCGGCATTGAGTTCGAAGCGTCCATCACCCGGCGGCACAGGTTCCACTGGTACCGAGCCGTCAATGCGCCAGCGGCTCGCGCGCCGGAACGAACGCAGCACGATGCGGGACTCCACCTGCCTTAATCCCGGCACCTGCGGCAGCACCCGCACCACCAGATCTGACAACTGGTCCTGACTCTGCGTATTGATCTCAGCGAACAAGTCCGACGCGCCAGTCGTCGCCAGCACCACCTGCGTCTGCGGCAGGCTCGCGAGATGGCAGGCGACCTGCTGCTCCTTGCCGTTTTCCACCTGTAACCAAGCGTGCAGCACCGGGCCGCTGCCGCCCGCCACCGGGTCCAGTTCGCCGATCACCTTGGCATAGCCACCTTCCATCAGTCGCTGCAACCGACGCGACAGCGTGCGCTCCGGCACGTCGCAGGTAGCGCTCAGATCGCGCCACGTCCCGCGCGGGTTGACCTGAAGCGCCGCCAGACACGCCAGATCGGTGGCGTCGATCTCGACATTCCCTTCTTCTGACAAAGTCTCCACACGATTGTCCATATTCGATGTAGCATTCATACTAAATGTCGATATTAAACGTAATTTGGCATTTCAAAGACAAAATTCAACAACCGAACAGAGACAAGGGCTCCTTCCATGACCCAAGCAACCTCGATGGCTCCCCCGGTGCGGGCCGAGGCATCCAACGCACGCAAGATTGCCGCGGGCAGCATCGGCAACGCCGTGGAATGGTTCGACTGGACCATCTATGCGTCTTTCGCAGTGTTCTTCTCCGGGCAGTTCTTCCCGAAGACCGATGAGACAGCCTCGCTGCTCGCAACCTTCGCCATTTTTGCCGTGGGCTTCTTCATGCGCCCCGTCGGCGGCTGGGCACTGGGCATCTTCTCGGACCGCTACGGTCGTAAGGCTGCGCTCGCGGCCACCATTCTAATGATGGCCGGCGGCTCGCTGATCATCGGCATCACGCCGACCTACGAAACCATCGGCCTCGCCGCGCCTGTGTTGCTCGTGATCGCGCGACTGATCCAAGGTCTGTCGCTGGGCGGTGAGTATGCATCGGCTTCGACGTTCCTTGCCGAGATGGCGCCCAACCACCGCCGTGGTTTCTTCTCCAGTTTCGCGTTCTTCAGCTCGGCAGCCGGCATCCTCATTGCCTCGGCCATCGGCTGGGCGCTCACCACCTATCTCTCCGTCGATCAGATGAAGGAGTTTGGCTGGCGCATCCCGTTCCTGCTGGGCGCGCTGGGTGGCTTGGCCGGCATGTGGCTGCGCACCTCCATCCCTGAGACGGAAGCCTCCGCCGAGCAACTCAAGCAGCAACCCGTCAAGCAACCGCTGCGCACGCTGCTGCGCGAGTACCCGCGCGAAACGCTGCGCATCATCGGTTTCTCCGTGCTGACGACGTTCGCGTTCTACTTGTTTGTCGCCTATGTGCCGACCTATGCGATCCGCGCGTTGCACGCCGACTCCCGGGTCGCCTTCGGTGCCAACACCATCGCGATGATCGTGTTCATGCTGCTGCACCCGCTGCTCGGCATGCTCTCCGACCGCATTGGCCGCAAGCCGCAGCTCATCGTGTTCGCCGCTGGCTACCTGCTGTTCTTCTACCCGGTCATCACCAGCATGCAGCCGACGTTCGCCTCGATCTTGGCGGTGGAGTTGTTCGGTCTGGTGTTGTACGCACTGTATACGTCGATCGCGCCCGCCATCATGTCGGAACAATTCCCGACCCGCGTGCGCGCCGTCGGTATTGGCGCCCCGTACAACTTCATGGTGGCCCTGCTGGGCGGCACGACGCCTTACCTGCTGACGTGGCTGCAAAGCATCGGCCAAGAACGCTGGTTCTTCTACTACGTGCTGGCAGGCGCAGTCATCACGCTGCTCACGTTCATCCGCATGCCGGAAACCAATGGCCGGCCGCTGAAGTAACGCGACCATCGCGAATATCGCGACGCCAGCCTTCCGCCCGTCGCCCCGCTACACCGGGGCGGCGGGTTCCGATTTCATGCCAATTGTTATGCGCGAAACCTCCGCCCCCCTTCATTTCCAAAGCGCCCTGTCGATCGCCAGCCAAATCGCCAGCGGACAAGTCACTTCGCGTGAAGTTACACAGCACTTCCTTGATCGCATCGCTCGCGCCCACGGACTCAATGCCTTCACGGTGGTATTCGCCGAACAGGCACTGGCCCAAGCCGATGCCGCCGACGCAGCGCTGCGCCCCGGCGGCCCCGGCCCGAGCAGCGCGCTGCACGGCGTACCGGTCGCGATCAAAGACAGCATCGAAGTCGCTGGCAGCACGGCCTCGGCCGGCTCGCTCAGCCGATTGAACATTACCAGCGACATCACAGCTACCGCCGTGCAGCGCATGAGCGCCGCCGGCATGGTCATTCTGGGCAAGACCCACATGACCGAGTTCGCCTTTGGTCTTGCCGGGCAGAATCCCACACGCGGCACGCCGTGGAACCCGTGGGACGCCACACAACATCGCGCGCCGGGCGGCTCATCGTCCGGCTGCGGTACCGCAGTCGCGGCGGGTCTGGCGCCCATTGCCGTCGGCGGTGACACTGGCGGCTCAGTGCGCGCACCCGCCACGCTCAATCATCTGGTTGGCTTCAAGCCGTCCAGCGGCGTGATCAGCGGTGCGGGCGTCGTGCCGCTCGCACCAACATTGGACGTGCTCGGACCGATCGCACGCAGCGTCGCCGATGCACACGCACTCACCGCCATTCTGGCTGGCCCGGACGCCGACGATGCGCTATCGCAGCAGATTCCCTCAGCCATCAGCAAAGGCCTGCGCGACGCGTTGCCCATCGTCACACCACAAACGCTTCCCGTGCTGTATGTACTAGACCCACGCGCCTTCCCGGCAACGCTGTCGAGTGGTGCGCAGCGTGTCTGGGACGATGCGCTCGCCCGCTTGACCTCGGACGGATGGACGTTGCAATTCTGGACGCCACCGGCAGGTCTGGACATCGGCGATCTCTCCGAAGCGAACTCGGTGATCCTCGGCTACGAAGGTTTTCAACTGCACGGCCATCTGGCGGAAGACGCCACGCAGCCACTGTGGGACGTGGTACGCCAGCGCATTCTGGCGGGCGGGAAGATTCCCCGCGCCGAGTACGAACAGGCGCTTGCCCGCCGCGCGCGGGTGGTTGCTGCATTCACCGAGGCCATCGGCCCCGAAGGGAGGCTGCTGCTTCCGGCCACTGGCCACGGTGCCCTGCCACTCGACCCGGCCGATAGCGCCCACGTCAGCATCGGCCGCTTCTGCCGCGCGGGCAATTTCCTTGGTACGCCCGCCATTGCGCTCCCCGCGGGCTTTGACGACAGCCGCATGCCCGTCGGCGTGCAACTGATGGCACCGCCACTGGCTGACCGTCAGTTGCTGGCTGTCGCCGCCGCGCTGGCACCCGCATTGCAAGCTCCGGGGCCGGTCAATCCCGACTTGGGGCACTGGGGGCTGTAAAGAGAACCACTGATTCGATCCAAAACCGGTCGAAACCAGCGCACCGAGGATCCGGACGACGGTAGGCGTCAACAGACGGAACACTCGGTGCGCCAGTCTCCACGGGGCCTTCCGGTCGATCGACAGCGCAAAATACCCCCCGGCTCGTCACTCGCACGACCACAAAAGCAGCGCCCTGCACGTCCAGTCGGCTATCATGCCTATCCTCTTCGAAGTAGCCCCCTATGATTTCCGTCCGTAATGTCACGCTGCGCCGCGGCGTCAACGTCGTGCTCGACCGCGCGTCCGTCACCTTCACCCCCGGGGAAAAGATTGGCCTTGTCGGCCGCAACGGCGCCGGCAAATCGTCCTTTTTCGGCCTGCTCAACGGCACGCTGCACGAGGAAGGTGGCGAGTTTTCGATCCCCGCCGCATGGAAAATGGGGCAGGTCGCGCAGGACATGCCCGAGACCGAGCAGAGCGCGACGGACTTCGTCATCGAGGGAGATACCGTACTGCTGGCCGCGCAGACCGAAGTCGCCGAGGCGGAAGCCAGCGACGACGGCATGCGCATGGCGCACGCCTACATGGCGCTGCACGACGCTGGCGCACACGATGCGCCCGCACGCGCCCAAGCACTGATCCTTGGCCTCGGCTTCAGCGATGCGCAGCTCAGCCAGCCGGTGAACAGCTTCTCCGGCGGCTGGCGCATGCGTCTGCAACTGGCGCGCGCACTCATGTGCCCGTCCGACTTGCTGCTGCTCGACGAACCGACCAACCACTTGGACCTCGACGCGCTGGTCTGGCTGGAAGCGTGGCTCAAGCGCTATCAAGGGACGTTGGTCGTGATCAGCCACGATCGCGAATTCCTCGACGCGGTGACACAAGTCACGGTGCACGTCGATAACGCCAAACTCGTGCGTTACGGCGGCAACTACAGCAAGTTCGAAGACATGCGCGCCGAGCAACTGGTGTTGCAGCAGGCTGCCATGGCCAAGCAGGTGGAGAAGATCGCCCACCTGCAAAAGTTTATCGATCGCTTCAAGGCGCAGGCCTCGAAGGCGAAGCAAGCGCAGAGCCGTGTCAAGGCGCTCGAACGCATGGAGAAGATCGCGCCGGTGCTCGCCGACGCCGAGTTCACCTTCGAGTTCAAGGAACCGCTCAACGTCCCTAACCCGCTGCTGTCGATGATGGACGCGAGCTTCGGCTACCCGGCACCGACCGACGCACCGGCCAACACGCCGCCGACGGTCATCGTCAAAGGCATCAACCGCTCCGTGCTGGCCGGGCAGCGCATCGGCATTCTGGGTGCCAACGGCCAAGGCAAGTCCACGCTGGTGAAGACGGTGGCGCACCAGTTGGCACCGATTGCCGGCGAAATCAGTGAAGGCAAGGGCCTGAACATCGGTTACTTCGCCCAGCAGGAACTCGACGTGCTGCGCCCGCTCGACACGCCGATGGAACACATGATCCGCCTCGCCCGGGATACGCCATCGCACATGCGCGCCCCCGGCCAGAGTGGTACCGAGCAATCGCTTCGCACGTTCCTCGGTACGTTCAACTTCAGTGGCGACATGGTCCATCAGGCGGTCGGCACGATGAGTGGCGGCGAAAAGGCACGCCTCGTGTTGTGCATGATCGTGTGGCAGCGCCCCAACCTGCTGCTGCTCGATGAGCCGACCAACCACCTCGACTTGGCCACCCGCGAAGCGCTCGGCATGGCACTCAACGAATTCGAAGGCACGGTGCTGCTGGTCAGCCACGACCGGTCGCTGCTGCGTGCGGTGTGCGATGAGTTCTGGCTCGTGACCAAGGGCGGCGTCGAACCCTTCGACGGCGATCTGGACGACTACCAGCAGTTCCTGCGCGACGAAGCCCGCCGCATGCGCGAAGAGGCAGCACTCGCCTGAGTTATCACGCCGCTGGCAGCTTCCGGGTGGAAGCTGCCGGAGCGCTCGCCCCCACGACTAACCGCTAGAATTACGGTTTTAGCCGGAAATACGTCCATGTCTTTTGCCTCACTTGGCCTGATCGATCCGTTGCTGCGCAATTTGCGGGAACGCAACTACCAGACACCTACGCCGGTGCAGGCCAAGGCGATTCCGGCTGTGCTCAGTGGCAGTGATGTCATGGCTGCGGCACAGACGGGCACGGGCAAGACAGCAGGCTTCGCACTGCCGCTGTTGCAACGGCTGGTGCAACACGGCCCGGCGGTCGCCAGCAACCGCGCGCGTGTTCTCGTGCTGGTGCCCACGCGCGAACTCGCTGAACAAGTGCTGCAAAGCTTTGTTGAGTACGGCAAGGGCCTCGATCTGCGATTTCTGGCGGCTTATGGCGGCGTGAGCATCAACCCGCAGATGATGAAGCTGCGTAAAGGTGTGGACGTGCTCGTCGCCACGCCCGGCCGTCTGCTGGATCTGAACCGCCAGAACGCCGTGCAGTTCGATCAGGTGCAAACACTCGTGCTGGACGAAGCCGACCGCATGCTGGATCTGGGCTTCGAGCGCGAACTCAACGCTGTCTTCGCTGGCCTGCCGGCGAAGCGCCAGACGCTGTTGTTCTCCGCCACGTTCAGCGACGAAATTCGCACCATGGCGGCCGGCATTCTGCGCGATCCGATCAACATCAGCGTCAGTCCGCCCAATGCAACGGCCAGCAAGATCAAGCAATGGGTCGTGCCGGTCGACAAGAAGAACAAGCCGGACCTCTTCATGCATCTGGTGGCGGAGAACAACTGGCAGCACGCGCTGGTGTTCGTCAAAACCCGCAATGGCGTGGATTATCTGGCGGCCATTCTGGATGAGGCGGGCTATTCAGTGGACACCATCCACGGCGACAAGCCGCAGCCCGCGCGCATGCGCGCGCTGGAGCGCTTCAAGACAGGTGAAGTGTCGATGCTGGTGGCCACCGATGTGGCCGCGCGCGGTCTGGATATCGATGACCTGCCGTTGGTGATCAACGTGGATCTGCCCATCGTCGCGCAAGACTATGTGCACCGTATTGGCCGCACCGGCCGCGCGGGCGCCAGCGGCGTGGCGGTGTCCCTCGTGTGTGCCGATGAAGCGCCGCAACTGGCTGCGATCGAAGCATTGATCCGGCAGACACTGCCCCGCGAAGAAGAACCCGGCTTTGAAGCCGAACACCGCGTGCCGCAAACCAGCGCGACGGGCGAGATCATCAAGAAACCCAAGAAGCCGAAGAAGCCCAAGGTGCTGCAACCCCTGCCGAGCGCCAAACCGGCGCCGAGTAAAAAGCCGCGCCCACAACTTGGTCAGGGTCAACGCAAGCCGGGTGCAGGTCCACGCAAACCGGCTGGCAAACCCGCAGGCGGCCGCGGCAAACGCTAACGCCCCGACCACCGCTAATACCCTGACTAACGCAACGAAAGCCGCGCCTCAAGTCCGCCGCCATCACGATTGCGCAACGTGAGCGTTGCATCCATCGCCTGCGCCAACTGCCGGGCGATGGCCAGTCCCAGCCCGGTGCCCCCCGTACTCCGGTTGCGCGACGTCTCGATCCGCACGAACGGCGCGAACACGGCTTCGAGCATCTCGTCCGGAATGCCGGGGCCCTTATCGCTGATTACGATGTCGACACCCTGCGCATGCGTCGAGACTTCCATCTGCGCGTCACCGCCGTACTTCAGCGCGTTATCGATCAGATTGCCGACGATGCGGCGCAACGCCTGCGGCCGCGTCACCATCGGCCGGCCGATCTGGCCAGTGAGCGTGACAGGTTCCCCCGCGTCGACGTAGTCGTACACGAGACTCTCCAGCAACGCATCGAGGTCGACCTTGCACGGCGCTTCCGACGCACCATGCAACGTGCGCGCATACGTCACGCCCTCCTTGACCAGCGTCTCCATCTCGCGCAGATCCTGCTGCAATCGCACGGCTGACGTCTGATCGTCCATCGTATCCACACGCAAGCGCATGCGAGTGATCGGGGTCTGCAAATCGTGCGAGATCGCCGCGAGAATCTGCATGCGCTCGGTCATGTAACTGCCTATGCGGTCCTGCATCGCATTGAACGCTCGCGCCGCACGTGCGACTTCAGATGGGCCCTTCTCGCTCAATCGGTCCGCGCGCAAATCGGGCCCTAACGTGTCCGCCGCTTTTGCGAGCGCGTTCAATGGGCGCGTCGCTACGCGCACTGCCATCCAGCAACATGCGGCAATCATGAGCAGTTGCAGCACCAGCACCGCAGGCAACCAACCGGAAAGCGGCATCGTTGGCATCGGCAGCACGTCAATGGTCAGCGGCGAGCCATCCGTCAGACGCAGATGCACTTGCAGCCGGTCCGGGTCGCCGGGCACGCTATTGACCGTCAGCGGATACGAAACACCAATCGCATCGTCGATGACGCGCGCGACCTGCGCAGCCAGTTCGCTATCCGGATGACCACCCGGGACACCCTGCCCCAACTCGAACTGATAGCTGCGGCGAGCCAGTCGCGGCAACCACTTCGCACGCTCTGCCGGGGGCAAATGATCGAGCAGCGCCACCGAGCTGGCCACTTCGCTCTCGATGTAAATGCTCATCATGTTGTTCGTCACGCGATTGCGCTCGGTCATCGTCAGCCAGAACGAAAGCCCCTGCGCCAACGCCAGCCCGACAAAGAGAATCAGCGCAAGGCGCGCGAACAGCGAACGCGGCCAATGCCAGACGGCCTGGCGAATCGAAGTCGTTTGGGTCATTCCGGGGCAGAAACTACAGTGACGTTCGCGCAGAACACATAGCCTTCGTTGCGAAGTGTCTTGATATAGCGGGGCTCACGAGCGCCGTCACGCAAGCGCTGCCGCAAACGGCTAATCAGCAGATCGATCGAGCGGTCGAAGGCATCGGCTTGCCGCCCTTGCGTGAGGTTCAGCAACTGGTCGCGCGTCAGCACACGTTGCGGGTGATCGAGCAACACGCGCAGCAGCCGGTACTCCGCGCCGCTGAGCGCCACCTGCGTGCCGTCGGTATCGAGCAGATGGCGTGCCGTGGTGTCGAGTTGCCACTCGCCGAAGCCCAACACTTCAGCCGTCTCGGTGATCTGCATGCCCGGCGGCAGCATGCGCGTGCGGCGCAGCACCGACTTGATGCGGGCGAGCAATTCGCGCACAGCAAACGGCTTGGCCAGATAGTCGTCCGCGCCCATCTCGAGCCCGACAATGCGGTCGGTCTCCTCGCTGCGCGCCGTGAGCATCAGCACCGGCACGGCGCGAAACTTGCCCGCGCGCAGTTCCCGGCACAGCACGAGGCCATCTTCGCCGGGCAGCATGAGGTCCAGCACGATGAGGTCGGGAGCGCCATCGGCCAGCACCGTGCGCATCTCGCGCCCGTTGGCGGCGACGCTCACGCGCATGCCGTTCTTTTCGAGATAGTCGGCGAGCAGCTCTCGAATACCGCGATCGTCGTCGACGATCAACACATGATCGATCTTGTCCATGCGGGCGATTATAGCGACGAGTTTTCGGCCGGGTTGCCGTCGGCATCACCGGTCGGATCCAGCGGCAGACGCCGACGACTGCGCTCAGGCACCGGCTGCATGCCCCGGCTCGCAGGCGCAAGGTCACATTGCAGCGGATGCGCAAGTTCCGCGCAAACGCCACCCGCCAGAAACGCGAACAGACTCAGCAAGCGTCTCATGCGTCCCCCACCACCGAAAGCGATTGGCCATCGGCTACGGACGCATCGAGCGCGTACGGATCGATCCCCTCCAAGCATCCGATGTTCACCCGCCACATGCCGGGCATTGTGCGCGACGCATGGAAAGTGTAGATGCCGCAGTGCTTGCAGAAATAGTGACGGGCCACGCGGGTGTTGAACTGATAACAGGTCAATGCATCCGCGCCGCTGAGAATGCGCAGGCTCGCTTCGGGAAACGTCGGCGACATCAGAGCGCCCTTGCGACGGCAAAGGCTGCAATTGCAGCGGGCGGCCGGCTCGACCGGTGTTTGGACTTCAAAACGGACGGCCCCGCAGTGGCAGGACCCTTGCAGCGGTTGGGACGACATCTCTTGCCTCCTTACATTGAATGGGGAAGGTGCGCTCGCAGCGCACTCGATGTCTGCTTTATAGCCCAATCGGAAAACCGGTTTGTATCTCTGTGTATCTGGCCTGTACCCCGATACATGACATTGCAGGAACGTGGTCTGGCGCACACATGCCGGATACGCCCGGGCGGTGAAATGGCGTCACTGATTCTTCTGAATCGATGCGCTGCCATCCACGGTGGCAGTCACCTCATCCCGACTTACCCCGGAGACTCACGCCATGCTATCCCTGCTCAGAAGCGCCTTTGCCGCCCTCGCCCTCACCGGCCTCGCCGCCTGCACGCCCTCGGTTGCGGGCCCCGCACGCAACACCGTCGCGCCGGAGTTCACCGGTATCGACACATGGCTCAACAGCCCGCCGCTTACGATGTCGCAACTGCGCGGCAAGGTCGTGCTCGTCGATTTCTGGACCTACTCGTGCATCAACTGCATCCACACGCTGCCGCACGTGCAGCAGTGGTATCAGAAGTACAAGGATCAGGGGCTGGTCGTCGTCGGCGTGCACACGCCGGAATATGCGTTCGAGCGCGACACCGGCAATGTGCGTGATGCCATTCGCCGCTTTGGCCTCACGTACCCGGTGGCGCAAGACAATCGCTATGCAACCTGGAAAGCCTACGACAACCTGTACTGGCCGGGCTTCTACCTCATCGACAAGACGGGGAAGATCGTCTACACGCACTTCGGCGAAGGCGATTACGACAAGACCGAGGCGGCCATCAAGGCGCAACTCAGCGCGGCGCAGTAAGTCGCGCCGCACCGATGGTCAGGCGGCGGGTCCCTCGGCTGTCCAGCCCCCGTCTCGGCACATGGCGTCGAAGTTCTGCGCCAGATCGGCCAGTGTGATCGCGCCAAGGCGCGCAATCAGGATGGCCTCCGCGTCGCGCAATGCCCCGTCGAGCGCCGCATTCACGGCACGCTCGACGGCGCATTCGGGGTTGTCGCTCTCGACGCCGATGGCGAACAGGTGCGGGCCGCCCACGGCGCGATGAATGTCGAGCAGCGTGATGTCGCGCAAGTCGCAGGCAATCGACCATCCGCCGCCGTGACCTTTGCCCGAGCGAACGTAACCGGCGTCGCGCAGACCTGCCATCGTCCGCCTGACCACCACGGGGTTCGTGCGCAACATCTGAGCGAGTTGCTCGGACGTGAACGGCGCGTCGTGCCGTGCCATGTGCAACAGCACGTGCAACATGCGGGAGAGTCGGCTATCGCTTCTCATCGTGCCCTCACGCGTCAAGTGCCTGACGGGCGTACCAGCCGTGAATCAAGCCGCTTTGGAAACACCGCACCGGCGCGTCGAAGCCGCCCGAGGCAATGATCTCGCTCACCACATCCGGCGGCACCACCGCCACCTGCCGGCCGTACATTTCGCGCGAGCGCTCACGCATCTCCGGCGCCACCGACAACATGTTGAACCACACATCCAGCAGGCTTCGGCCGGGGTCGGTGGTCATGTCGCAAGCCAGATCGGCACTGGCCAGATAGCCCCCCGGGCGCAGCCGCTCGGCAATGCCACGGAAGAACCCCTGCCGCGCCGTGGGGTCAGTCACGAACTGCGACACCAACAACGATGTAGCCGCGTCAAAAGGCTCACTCGGCGGCAACGTGTCGAGATAGCCACGGTGAAAGACGCATCGATCGGCTATGCCCGCCGCTTCCGCCTTCTGACGAAACACATCGAACATCGGCCCAGACGGCTCGACCGCCGTAAAGCGCCAGCCGGGATTGCGCTCGGCCAGATGAAGAATCTCGGCGCCAGTCCCCGTGCCCACGCTCAACACATGCGCATCGGCGGGAAGCCCGGCAAACACGTAGCCGATGACCAGTTGCATCGCCTCGCGCAGCGGCAACATGGCGCGCCACGTGTTGTCGTAGTTCGCCGCGTGCTGGTCGAACATCGCAATCGTCGCTTCCTGATTGGCCTTGTGATCCACGTCTTGCTGCATTGTCTGGTCCATTTCGCCCTCGCCGTGCGGTTTACGTAACTTCTAATGTTGCATAATGCCACGCACCGATCATCCGAAGCAAGCGCGCCGTCCATCAAACGTCATGCAAAGGATTCACGCGCAAGTGAATTGATTTCATCAGGCGAACCCTAAATAACGACTGCGAGATGTCGATAAACCGTGTGGGCACTCCGTTTCCTTACCGGAGCTTACGAAAACCGCACCATCACGGTGAGGCGCGCTGAGACGAGGCGCTTCCGACGATCCCCCCAGATGACGTCACTGACTTCCCTTTCGGGGCTGAATGCCACGAATGCACTGAACACCCTGAATACTGGCGCAGTCGCTTCCCGCTCGAACACGGCCGCCGTCACGGCGGGCACTCAGGATGCCAACGCGTCTTCCGTGCCCGAATCGACTCGCGTCACGATTTCCCCTCCCCCGTCGGCGGCCAACTGGCCGACCTACAGCCAACCCGTTGCCAATGGCGCAACGCTGCTCTGGCAGCAGGTGCCCTCCGATTCGCTTTCCCTGCTGATGTCGGGCAACGTCACCACGTCCGCGTTGGGCAATCGCCTCGAAAAGTTGGGTTCGGGAATGTTGAATGCCATTGCGAAGGGCAGCACGTCCTATACGCAGACGGTGATCCGTTCGACCTCGGCCGTACCGCCGAGCGACACCGATCTGGCCGTGCAGCAAGCGCAATTGCAGGCCAACGCCGACAATCGGTTCGCGCTGACCATCACGACCGCAAGCGGCGCCAAGGTCTCGGTAAGTCTGGGCAGCAACGACGACGGGTTGTCGGCGACGTTCTCGGTCGCCAACGGCACGCTGACCGACACGGAGCGCGATGCCATCGGCAAACTCGCCGACGCGTTCCAGAACGCCGTGACCGGTTTGGCCAAGCAACCGCCTACGGTGGATTTCAGCGGACTGACGGGTTTCGACACCTCGGTGCTGACGTCGGTCGATCTCAACGCAACACTGGACGCGAACCGTACGCCGCAAACCTTCGCGTTTCATGCCGACGCGACGCAGCGCTCGCTCAGCGCAAGCGGCGCAGTGGGCACGTTCGATGTGAAGGTCGACCTGACGAATCTTCAGGTGATCGGCAGCAAGCAGGCACAGGCCGAAGCAATCGACGCGTGGCTGACCCGCTTCGACACGGCACAGACGCGCGGTAACGGCGACGCGGCCACGATGGCCATGTTCAAGTCGGCCTTCTCTGCCATGAACAGCAACTACCCGCCCGCCCCGCCCCTGCCGCGCATTCCCCTGAGCGGCACCGACCGCGCCACATTGAGCGGCTTGGCCGACTTCACGGCATCGATCTCGCAAACGCAGCACTCGCCCAACCCGCTGCACCGTAACGAGGTTGACGGCTTCGATTACAAGATCTCTCAGCAGACGGCGATCGGCGGGAAGGACATGCTCAACCGCACGATCAAGCAGCAGACACAGGCCGATTTGAGCGCGAGCTACCATCGCTCGTTGTGGGTGGGCGTGCCGCTGAACTTGACGACGGACCCGAAGACGCAGAATTACGAATACGTGACGGTGAATGATTCGGCGCAGAGCGTCACCGACATCGGCTATCGCGACGGCTTGCTCGACCACGCGACGGCCAGCCGCTCGGCCAGCCAGTCGAAGAACGTCAAACGCTATGAGCTGGCCAAGCTGGTCAGCGACGTGACCACGCCCGCATCGGCATCGCACATCAGCAACCTGACGGCGTTGCTGCAATCGGCCATGCAGCGCGAGGCGGGCAAGTCGGCTAATGACGTAGCCAACGTCGAGAATGACAACGCCTCGCGTCGGGCAGCTCAGGCACTCATCTCGCTGGAAATCGACCCGGCGAAGATCTCGTAAGACCTGCCGGGTCTGTCTGATGCAGTAGCGGACGAAGGGAAAACAGGGGAACGGAAATCGACTTCCGTCAGTTCCCCTGCCCTTGAATCTCCGCAGCAGGCGCGGCTGCCACGGCACGTCCGCGATACCACACGAAGTACACCACCGACAGCGCGATGATGAACGGCACGCCGTAGACCAGCGTCATGCGGAACTCGTCGGTGAAATACGTCGTGACGAGCGTCGCCAGCATCAACACCGCCCCCGTGAGACTCGCATACGGATAACCCCACATGCGAAAGCTCAGCGTCTTCGCCTCATGACGGCGGCGGAAGTACAGGTGCGTGACGAAGATCATCAGCCACGTGAACATCGCGCCGAACATCGACACCGACATCATCAGCGTGAACGATGCCTGCGGCGCCATGACGTTAAGCGCGACGGCGAGCGCGATACCGATGGTCGAGAGCAGGAGTGCGGCCACCGGCACACCGTTGCGGCTGACTTCACCGAAGCGGCGCGGTGCATAACCGGCACGCGACAGGCTGAACATCATGCGCGTGGTGATATAGAGCTGACTGTTCATGGCGGAGAGCGCCGCGACCAGAATCACCAGATTGATCACCCCGGCGGCACCCGGGATATGCGTGGCGGCCATCACCTTCACGAACGGGCTGCCATCTTCGCCCGCAGCGCTCCACGGCACAATGGCCAGCGTCAACGCCAGCGTGAGCAGATAGAAAAACACCAGGCGGAACATCGTCGCGCGAAATGCCTGCGTGATCGCGCGCTGCGGGTCCTGCGCCTCGCCCGCCGCCACCGCAATCATCTCGATGCTCAGATAGCTGAAGATCGACACGATGACGGCAACCCACATGCCCCACGCCCCCTTCGGGAAGAACCCGCCGTGCGACGTGTAGTTGGCGATACCGATGCCGCTCTCGGCCGGTGCGTGAAACACCACGTAAGCGCCCAGCATCAGGAAAGCGACGATGGCCACGATCTTGAGCATCGAGAACGCATACTCGACCGCGCCGAACACTTTCACGCTGGCGGCATTGATGCCGATGAGTCCCGCCGAGAAACCGACGATCCAGTACCAGCCCGGCACTGCGGGAAACCAGTACTTCATGTACACGGCGATCGCCGTGACTTCCGTGCCCACGGCGAACACGATCGACGACCAGTACGCGTAACGCACCAGAAAGCCGGCCAGCGGCCCGATGTAGTGTTCCGCGTAAGCGCCGAACGAGCCCGACGTCGGGTGCGCCACGGTCATTTCCGCCAGACATCCCATCAGCAACAGCGCAATCGCACCGCCGATGGCATAACTGAGCAGCACGCTCGGTCCGGCAAAGCCGATGGCAAACGCGCTGCCGAGAAACAGCCCCGTGCCGATGGCGCCGCCAATGGCGATCATCGACAACTGGCCGCTCGTCAGGCCGCGGTGCAGGCCCTTCTCCCGCTCGACAATGCTGTCGAAGCCCGGTTTGGTTGTACTCAATTTCGTCTCCTGTTCTTCTGTCTTTCAGTACTCACGCCAGTGCGGCGTCAGGTTGTTGCGTGGCGGGCTGTCGCATCATCGATAAGGAATGCGAACAAAATTCACCCACTACCGTGCTGGCAAGTCTAGTCAGCCGTTTTCGCTATGTACAATCAAGAAATCATCGGTGGGTATGGGGTTTGGGAATAGCTGAACGCCATGGTTTTCGTGGATGAAACTCCGCCATCAGAAGCTGTGCTCGATACCCACACCCACGCCGCGATAATGCGTGCCCGGCGGTGCGTTGCCGCCGTTGCCGGAGATCGGTCTCGGTGAGAATCCGTAGCTGCCCCACGCGCGGTTGATCACCTGGTAATACGCCACGTACACATCGGTACGACGCGAAAAGTCGTAGCGATAGCCCAGATTCATTTGCGTGGCCCCTAACCCGTCGGTACTGCACGCCCCGCCGCCGCTGCGCGAACACGCGCCGTCCATCGCATAGCCCCCGCCGATCCAGACGGAATGCTGGCCGCCGCCGAACCAGTGCTGCACCATCGCGTAGACCGCATCGCGCCGGTAGCGATTCAGGTTGCCGACGGTGCCGTCGTCGGTGCGATACGTCAGGCGGTCCCACCCGGCCACCCATTTCGTTCCCGCATAGGTGAACGTGATGAGCACCTTGTGCGCGTCGTCGGTCGAGCCCGTCGCGCGCGAACCTGCGTTGGACGGATTGCCCGATGCCGGTGCGCCCAGCCATGCCAGCCCGAAATAGTCCTTGTGCAGCTCATAGGCGTAGCGCACACGCAGCGGACCATTCAGGTATTCGAGACCCGCACCGAAGACCTGTGGCGAGATATCGCCCGCAGGCGTCGTCACCTTGCCCTGCGACGGCGAGTACGAGAACCGCAAATGCAGCCCGGCCCAATCCGGCGTCCAGTACTGAATGCTGTTGCCCTGACGACGGTTGAACGTCGCATCGGCCGCGTTGTTCACGCGCCCGGATTGCGTGGTCGTGTTGGGCACGTTGAACCCGGGGTTGCTCAGAATCGTGCTCAGATCGCCCGTGTACGGATTGCGCACGGGCGAGCCGACCGACAGCGTGGACCATTGATACGGCGTATCCCAGTTGCCGAGAAACGCCGTGCCGAACGGCCCCGCCAGCCCCACGTTCGTATTGCGACCCGCAATGGAGACGCCCGCCGCTTTGCCATCGATGGCGACCGGTGTCTCGATCTGCCAGATCGCCGAATACCCGTCGCCAAGATCTTCCTTGCCGCGCATGCCGAAGTACGAAATGCTCGACATCATGCGTGTGCTGGTCGCCTCGCCGACATTGATGGCGCCCGCCGGCGCTTGTGTCGGACGTGGCGTCCCGGCGGGCACATGGCGCCCGCTCACGCTGACCCCATCGGTCATGGGCGTGAGTAGCCCGTAGATCTGCACCTGCGCGTGCGACATCTCATACACGCTCATGCCGAGCACGACACCCAGCACACGCGCCCCCGCGTGCCCGGCCATGGTCCGTCGCCGCGTCGACTGCCGGCCCGGCCTTTGAGAAAACCGCAACGCGCCGCGCATCGCCGGTCAGCCCGGCAGCGCGAAACCGCACGCCGCCAATTGCGCGTGCAAGGCCGCGTGTTGTGCTTCGCTCAACGGCGAGAGCGGCGGGCGCAGTTGGGCCCACGCGGCATCGTCGCGCTGTGACGCGAGCACGGCTTTGAGCGCCGGAATCATCGGGAACGATTGCACCACGCTGCGCACGGCATCGGCTTGCGCCTGCAATGCCGGGCCGTTGTCGCCGGACCATTCGCGGCACAGTTGACCGATGATGGCCGGATTGAAGTTGACCGTTGCCGAGATGCAGCCCTTCGCGCCCTTCGCGGAAGCGCGCGAGACCAGCGACTCCGACGCGGGGAAAATGCCGAAGCCCGGGAAGGCATCGAGCATCGCGCTCAGGTTCTGCCAGTCGCCCGAGCTGTCCTTGATGCCGACGACTGTGCTCGGGAAATCACGAATCAGGCGCTCGATGACCGGCAGCGTGATCGGCACGCCCGACAGCGCGGGGATGTGATACAGGTACAGCCGCAAACGGTCGTCAGCCACGGCGTCGATCACGCGTGCGTAGTAGCTGTACAGACCGTCGTCGGTAATGCCCTTGTAGAAAAACGGCGGCAGCATCAGCACGCCGGCGCAACCGCGCGCCACGGCATGACGCGTCAGCGCCACGGTTTCCGGCAGTGCACAGCAGCCGGTGCCCGGCAGCATGCGTCGCGGATCCAGCCCCGCATCGATCAGATGATCGAGCAAGGCCATACGCTCTTGCGTGCCCAATGAGTTCGCTTCGCTGTTCGTGCCGAACGGGGCGAGCCCGACGCCGTGAGACAGCAACCATGCGCAATGCGCGAGAAAACGGGGGGCATCCGGCGTCAGATCCGCGTGAAACGGCGTGACGACGGGCGCAAACGCCCCGGTCAATGCTTGATCGACCATGACAGTTCCTTGGAGGTAGGGAGAGAGGTGTTGCGCTGCCTGTGTGCTTGCTACCGCTTTTTCATCACGTCAGGCAGACGCGGACCGCATCAAGGCGATGGGTTGAGTTCGTGCAGGAATTGCAGAATTTCGCGACCGAGGGCGTCATCCCCCGTATCGATGTGGGCAACGACCGACGTGTGGTTGTGATCGCGCACCTGAACAAAACGCGGTGCGCGCTTGTCACGTTGCGACAGTCGATGGCAGAACTCGAGCGCGTAGGTATCGAGATGGGGATTCTCGAATTCCGCGACGACGACCATCACGGGCACCGGCAGTGCATCGGCATGAGCCATGGGCGCGTCCGCCTCATGACGCGCCGCGTCAGCGCCGTAGTACGCCACCACACCCGGCGCATTCGGGTTGTCGGGCAACACATCGGCACGCAGTCGCGCACTGATCAACACCGTGCCCGCCACTTCCGGTTGGGCCGGACGCAGACGCGGATCGCACAGATAGCTGGCCACATGCGAGCCACCCGCCGAATGGCCGATAAGCAGAATGCGCGACATATCGGCACCCGCTGCGCCCGCGTACTCGCCGATGTGACGATGCACCCAGCGCATGGCGTCGGCCACGTCCTGCGCGCCACCCGGGAATGCGGCTTCCGGCGCCAGCCGGTATTCCACATTCACCGCCAGACAGCCATGACGCGCGAAATAGCGCGGTACGTTGCCATAGATCTGCGTGTTGGCACTCATGTCCCCTCGCACGAACCCGCCGCCGTGCACGAAGACGACGATCGGCATCGGCGCATCGGGCATCGGGTTCGGCCGATACACGTCGAGCCGATGCCGGGCATGCGCGCCGTAAGCGACGTCGCGTACGACGTCGTAGCCATCGGTCGCTGCGGCGTCGGCTTTTTCAAGCAGCGGCGTGTAAGCGTCGAGTACCGCGCGGCGGCCGGCAGCAATATCGTTTGTCCACACACGCCCAAGCGCGCGCATCACCTCGCGCGCGATCTGCCAGTCGGCCACCGGGGGCGTTGCCTGCGACATCAGTAGACTCCCATCAATTGCGAGAGCTGCGCGATGTAGCCGGCGTAGCGCGGGTGCTGTTTGATCGTCTGCGGTGCGCGCGGGCGCGGCAGATCGATCGTCACTTCTTCCACGATCTTGCCGGGACGCGCCGACATCACGATGACGCGATCGGACAGGAATACCGCCTCTTCGATGCTGTGCGTGACCAGCAGCACCGTCTGCCGGTGCTCCTGCCAGATGCGCAGCAGCTCGACGTTGAGGTTGTCGCGTGTGAGGGCGTCAAGCGCGCCGAACGGTTCGTCCATCAGCAGAACCTTCGGCTCAAGCGCGAGAATCTGGCCAATCGACGCACGCTGGCGCATGCCGCCCGACAGTTCGTGCGGATGGTGATCCGCGAACTGCGACAGGCCTAGCATTTCCAGCAGCGCGGCCACGCGCGGCTCGCTCTTCTCCTTCGGAATCTTGCGCAGGCTCGTACCAAGCAACATGTTTTGCCGCACGGTCAGCCATGGCAGCATGTTGCTCGTCTGGAACACCACGCCGATCTCCGGCACCGGGCGCGTCACGCGCTGCCCCGCCACGCGAATCTCGCCGCCGTCGTGCGGCACCAGCCCCGCGACAATGCGCAGCAGCGTGCTCTTGCCGCAGCCGCTCGCGCCGAGAATCGACACGAACTCCTGATCGGCGATGGACAACGACACGTCGTCGAGAATTCGGACCGGTGCCGATTTGCGCGCCTTGCCCGCGAACGTCTTGTCGATGTGGCGAATCTCGATCATCGCCTCATCGATTTGGGCCGCCGGTGCGTGACCGGCATCCACCGAAGGGGCGGCCTGCGCCGCCGAGTGCAGTTTCGTCACGGTATTCATACGTTGATTCCTCGCCACCAGACCATGCGTGCCAGACGCTCGATCACCCAGTACAGCACCACGGCCAGCAGCGTCACCATCAGGATCGCCGCGAACATCACATCGGTACGGGCCGCCGCCGAGGCGAACACGATCAGATGCCCCAGCCCTTCTTCCGAACCGATGAACTCACCGACGATGGCGCCGATCACCGCGAGCGGCATGGCGATCTTGAGACCGTCCGCAAACGCGGGCAGCGCCGCCGGCAGATACAGCCGCCAGAAGGTGTCCCACGGGCTGGCACCCAGCGCCCGGAAATGCTCGTCGAGGTTCCGTGCCACCGAGGCAAGGCCGCCCATGGTGGCGACCACCACCGGGAAGAAAGCGAACAGGAACGTGGACGCCAGCTTGGACGCGAAGCCGTAGCCGAACCACACGATCATGAGCGGCGCGAGCGCGATCTTCGGCATGCTTTGCAGCGCCGTGACGAGCGGGTAAAGCGTGCGGCGCGCGAAGGCGCTGTAGCTGATCACCACGCCAATCAGCAGGCCGCCCGCCACCGCCGCCACGAAGCCCGTCAGCACTTCAACGGTCGTGACCCACGTATCGGCCAGCATCTGCGGATGGATTTCCCAGGCGGCGCGAAAGATCGCTGACGGTGGCGGCATCAGGTACGACTGCACCTTGAAGTACGACACGGCCAGTTCCCACAGGGCGAGCAGTACGCCCCAAAATACGATCGTCTGTGCGATGCGTTTCATGTGATGTCTCCTCCAGATTGCCGGCGCGTTACGACTTGCCGCCCGACTTATCCTTGACCATCCCCGGCGGGGGCGGCACCACAAAACGCTCGAAACGGAACCGGTCGAAGCTCTCGATATTGCGCTCCCACACCTTCGCTTCGTACGGGTGCTCGGCGTCGATCTGGGTCATCTCGCAATACAGCTCGACGTTGTTGCCGTCCGGGTCCTTGAACACGAGGAAGTAGTTCGCGCCCGGGCCGTGGCGGCCAATGCCGCGCACGATCTCGACGTTGCGCGCGCGCAGCACGTCGACCGCCTTCTCCATCTCTTCCACACTCTCGACGAGGTACGAGAAGTGCTCCATGCCCGGGCGGCTGTAGCGCGGCAGGTCATCGATGTCGGGCGAGTTCTTCGGAATCTGCGAGAGCGCCAGATCGTGGTGATCGCTGCCGGCACGCAGAAAGACCATCTGATCGTCGATCCAGTCGGACACGGTCAGGCCCAGCACTTCGGTGTAGAACTTCACCGACTTCTGGATATCGCGCACGACCAGCACCAGATGGCCGAGACGCTTGGGTTTGAGGCTTGTCATCTCCACTCCTTGCTTTGCTTCTAATCGGGGGCTTGCGAAGGGTATTACGGTGTTACGAGAGGCTTGCTGCGGCGCCTCACTCGACGAACTGATTGGTGTAGATGTCGGTGGCCTTCAGCGTGGGCGGCAGGTTGAACGCGTCGCGCACGAACTTCGCGGTGGCCTCCATGCGCGGCACGGGCACCCAGCCGGGCTTATGGCCCTTGGTTTCCGCGTCGCTGCCCAAGCCGTTGATCTGCTTGACCTGTTCCAACATGACCTGCTTGTCGAGCATCGGGTATTGCGACGCGATGATGCCGGCGGACTCTTCCGGGTGCTCACGCAGCCACGCGTAGCCGCGATACGTCGCCTGCACGAAACGGCGCACAACGTCGGGCTTCTGTGCAATCAGCTTTTCGGTCGTCACGAGGCCGTTGCCGACCATGTCGAGACCGAAGTCGCGATAGCGCAGCATGCCGATCTCACGGCCCTGTTTGGCTGCCAACGCGCGCAGCACGGGCAGGTTCGCCCCTTCCCAGCACTCGGTCAGGTCGATTCGGCCTTGCAGGAACGACGGATTGATGGTCGACGGATCAAGGCGCAGCAGCTTAACCGACGCCGGCGGCAAGCCATTGGCCTTCAGCCATGCCGGTACGATATTTTGCAGCGGCGATGCCCCGCCGCCGCCCATCGTCAGGCCCTTGAGGTCAGCCGGTTTGGTAATCGTGCGGCCGGGTTTGACGAGATAGCAGATCGCCCCGGGCCAAGCCACGTTGACCGAACCGACCATTACCGTCTTGCCACCCTGCGCGCGATTGAGCATCACACTGATCGGGTCGCCATAGCCAAAGTCGAACAGTCCCTGATCGACTTCGTTGACGGTGCGCTGACCGCCATGACCGGCGATGGCCGAGACATCGAGCCCGGCCTCGCGGTAAAAGCCCTTGTTGATGGCGACCAGCACGCCACCGGTACTGCCCTGCGGCAGCCATGAGAGGTTGAACTTCACTTTCTCCTGCGCGGCGACCGGCGTCGCCCACAGGGCGCCAGCGCCCACGGCGCCGATGGTTCCGATGGATCCGAGAGTTCCGACGCACGCGAGCGCCGTCCACCAACGCTTTGCCCACTGCCACTGCTGCATTGCTGCCTCCTCCTGGCCGCCGCTCTAGCGGCCTTTGTTATTTGCGCTGTGCCACGACGCGGTTCTCGATGGCGCCAATGCCCTCGATGCCCGCCACCATGACGTCACCCGCCTTGAGATACACGCCACGCCCCATGCCCACGCCGGTCGGCGTGCCCGTAGCGATCAGATCGCCGGGCTTGAGCGTGAGGATGCCGGACAGGTAAGCGATCTGCTCCGCAATGTTGAAGATCATCCCTGCCGTCGTGTCGTCCTGCATCGACTCGCCGTTGACCGACAGCGTCATGCGCAGGTTCTGGGGATCGCGAATGACATCGCGCGGCACAAACCACGGCCCCAGAGGAGCGAAGGTATCGAAACTCTTGCCGCGAAACCAGTCGTGCGTAAACGGATAGTCGGTGCGGCGGTTGAGATCTCGTGCGCTCACGTCGTTGATCACCGTGTAGCCCGCGATCCACTCGTGGGCTTGTTCCACCGGTACGTGGCGGCCCGGACGGCCAATCACCACGGCCAGTTCGACCTCCCAGTCGACGCGCTCGGCATTGGGCGGCAGCACCACGTCGGTGTTGGTGGCCGTCACGCTGGTCTCGGCTTTCATGAACATGTAGGGCGAGCTTTCGCTGCGCGGCGCGAGCTTCGTGCCCATTTCGGCCGCATGTTCGTAAAAGTTCGACGCCGTGGCGAAGATCCGGCCCGGCTGATACGGCACGCACAGGCGGTATTGACTCGTTTCCAACGCGCTGACCTTGTTCACCACACCAGCATCCAGCGCCTGACGCACGGCCGTCATCACGGTCTCGCCATGCACATACCAGTCGGAGAGCAGCGCCGTCAGATTCTGCGCCGCCAGTGCGCCGTCGTCGTTACCTGCGCCCGTGTGGCGCAGCACGGCTTCCAGATCGTACAGGCGGCCATGTTGCACCAGTGCCGTACGGCGATCAGCACCGGCTCCCGGTGCCAGCGATTCATAAGTTGCGATACCAAACCAAGTCACACCTTCCTCCTATCTCTTTACTGAAATTCGATGTCGCTTACGCGCATCGGTTGTCTTTTTGATTGCTCTATGAACATACAATACATAGCATATGTATACATGGCAATTAATTTGTATTTTATTTTTCAATCCTTCCTAACACAGCGATCAACCAGCGAACAAGGCACCCATGAACGACGCTCCCCTGATGCTCAATCTCATCGCACTGGCCCCGCAGGCACGCGCGCAATTGCTGGCCGCCGGCGTGCGGATGCACGACGTGAACCCGCGCGCGCTGGCCGATTCAAGTGCGCTCGCCCACGCCACCGATGCCGCCGATCGCGCTGCCATCGCCTCGGCGCGTCTGGTGCTCACCAACGGCACGACCGGACTCACCGCCGCACAGATGCAGGCGCTGCCGCAGCTCGAACTCGTTTGCGCCTTTGGCGCTGGGTTCGAAAACATCGACGTGACCGCCGCCACGGAACGCGGCATTGCCGTCGCCCATGCGCCCAACACCAACGGCGAGACGGTGGCCGATCACGCCTTGGCCCTGATGCTCGCCGTGTCGCGCGGCCTCGTGACCCTCGACCGCGCCGTGAAAGCCGGTGGCTGGGAGTCGCATCGCGCGCCTCGTCCGACGCTCAACGGCGCGCGACTCGGCGTCGTCGGTCTCGGCAACATCGGTCAGGCGATCGCCCTGCGCGCGGCAGGCTTCGGCATGTCGATCGGCTATCACACCCGCACGCCACGCACGGACGGTCCAAGCCACGCATGGCAGCACTACGCCAACGTCAGTGAACTGGCCCGCGACAGCGACTTCCTCGTACTGGCCTGCCCCGGCGGCCCCGCCACGCATCATCTGGTCAGCACCGAGGTGCTGGCGCAACTCGGCCCGAAAGGCTTTCTGGTGAACGTGGCGCGTGGCAGCGTGGTCGATACCGTGGCGCTGATCGAAGCGCTGTGCGACGGCGTCATCGCCGGTGCCGCGCTCGACGTCTACGAGACCGAACCCGAGGTGCCGTCGGCACTGCGCATGCTCGAGAACGTGGTGCTCACGCCGCACATCTCAGGCCGCTCACCTGCCGCCTTGCAAGCGCAGATCGACGTCCTGCTGGCCAACGTGCGCGCCCATCTCTCTCGTCTGCCGTTGTTTGCTGCGGTGAACACCGTGCGCGGTAACAGAACGTCCGGATAAAAAAAGAAGCGGGCAACCGGGAGACCATCGGAGGTTGCCCGCCTCAACACTTCACCTTGGAGGTCCTGTGAAGTCGCCAGCGGTGGCGGCACGCATTGGCAGACTTCGCCAGCGCGTGCCGCAGCGTCACGCCAAATCACACCAATTCAATCAAACTGCGCTTACCGTGCCGGCCAGGGTTTGGCCGGGGCACCCATCACCGGCTCGCCCAGCAGCGGGCTCGACAGTGCATATGCGCCGTTTTCGGTGAAAGCCCACATGATGTTGCGGTCGTACTCGGTGTACATCGCGAACACGCCCTTGCCCAACGTGTACACAGGCAGCTCGGTTTCATCGGCCAGGCCCGGCACGAAGTAGCCCGCGATGGTCGGCTTGGCCGGGTCCTTCACGTCGAAGATCTGCACGCCCGCGCTATAGAACGAGTACGGCACGATGCCCTGACGCCACGTCCCCGGTTGCCCGATGGAGTTCGAACGCTTCGGACCGTAGTTGCCGCCGCGCTGGCAGAAGCTGGTGAACGGTGCGCCTTCGGGCACCTCCGGCTCTGGCAGCTTGGCCGCGACCTTCATCTTGGCGGGGTTACGCGCGTCGACGACGAAGATGTCCTTGTACGGCTCGTAGCAATCGCGGTTCATCGGGTAGCCGCTGGTGAGCACGTAACCGGTGCGCTCGTACTGGCTGACGTCCGCGTTGTCGTATTCGGTGCCTGCGAAGCTCGGGGCCGTATTCACGTTGCCGAGTACCTTCGGATGCGCCGGATCGGCGAGATCGAACGACCACAGTCCCAGACCACCCATCGCACCGAAGCCCACCTTGCCGCCCTGCTCCAGCGGTTTGGGCAGGAAGATCGGCATACGCGAGCCCATCCACGACGTGCGATTGCCTGCGCGCGCGTTCTGGAGATATGCCTGCTCATGCTCGGCGTTGCCGAGGATCTGGCCGGGCACCGAAATCTGCGAGACGAACTTCGGGTTGGCCGGGTCCGACATATCCCACACTTGATAACCCGGCGAATACAGATAGTTCGGGTATTCGGAGAGCGCGTAGCTGTCGTCGGGTGCCGCCGACAGAATCATGTACTTGCCGCCGTAGAACTCCGGCGAATCGAGCGAGCCCGAACCGCGTTGCTCGCCCACCGGCGCATTCGGACGCGTGTAGTCGGTGGTGCGCGTGGCGATCAGCTTCCAGTCGGACGGCAGCGGGCCGTTCATCTCGAAGACCTTGAAGCCCTTCAGATCGTTGTAACTGCGCTGTGCGGCAACCTTGTCCGGCTGCTTCGACTTGTCGGTCATCAGGCCATAGCGGCCGATTTCGAACGACGCGACGAGAATCGGCTTGCCGAGCTTCTTGTTCCAGACGATGGTCGCGCCGCCCAGATAGTCGTGCACGTTGTTCGGGTCGAACTTCTCGCTCGAACCCTTCGGGCCCCACACGCCACCCTTCGAATACACGACCTTGCCGTTGGCCGGATCGGTCACGTCCATGATGCGCAGGTAGTCGCGGTCGTGGATGTACAGATAGCGCTTGCCGTTGAAGTCGGCGATGTTGTTCCACGCATGGAACGGCGAATCCACGCCCGGGTAGAAGGCGAGCACCTTCACGTTCTTGGTGTAGCTCTTCTTGTCCCAGTACGGCAGTTCACCCGGGAATTTCTGACCGGTGTGCACTTCGGGCGTGGCCTTCGGCCAGATGAACTTGCCGGTGGCCGGGTCCATGCCGTAGTCGACGCCGGGCTTGAGCGGCTTGGGGGAGCGATCCGGGGTCAGGCGCAGCCAGCCGGCCAGATACGGGTCTTTCACGTTCGGCGTGCCGGGCGTGCCCGACGGTTGCGCGTCGGCTTGTGCTGCGGGGGCTGCATTGGTCGCGGCAGGTTCGGACTCCGGTGCCGATGCGTGGGCAGCGAGCGTCATCGTCAGCGCAGCGAGTACCGCCGTGGCGGTGAGCGATACGCCGAGTGTGGGCTTGCGAAACATGTCTTCCTCCTTCGTTTCAAAGTCTTCTCGCCGGCACAGCGCGTGCCGGCGGCGTGGATTCTGGTGAATTCAGATACGTGGATCAGAATGCGTGGCGGATACCCAGTTGCACACCCGACGGATTCTGATTGCCGTTCGGCGTGACCTGGAACGTCACCGGGTAATGCACCGTCGTGTCGTTGCTGTGCTGCACGTGCGCGTAGGTCGCGTAAAGCGTGGTGCGCTTGGACATGCCGTACATGTAGCCGATCACGAAACCGTTGGCGTTCGAGAGCGCCTTGTTGTCGTCGTCCTGACGGTGGACAAAGCTCGCGTAGAAGCGATGACGGTCGGTCAGCGCGTAGCGAACCCCGGCCTGTACGTCCCAGCCGCGCACGTTGAACGCGACGTACGGCGGGTACGCGTAGTAGCCGTTGTACGTGTGATAGATCAGGGTCGGCTCGACGCTGCCGAATTTGTAGGTCGCGGCAAAGTAGTTGTCGCGCGACGAGTGAATCTGGCTCGGCGAGTAGATGTCGCGCGTGTATTGCAGCTCGCTCACGGCGCCGAGGAAGATGCCGCCGTTGCGGTACTCGACGGCGGCCGACAGGAAGCGCCCGGCGCGCGTTGTATCGCCCACGCCCGTGGTCGCCATGAAGCGCGCCATCAGGCCGTTCCAGCGCGGCGTGTTGTACGAAATGGCGTTGTCCACGCGGTACGACGCGTAGAAGAACTCCATGTTGTTGACCATACTGAAGTCGGCCGCCCAGCTCGGGTCGGCATAACCGGCAATCCAGTACGACGGCGTGAATTGGCGGCCCAGCGAGACTTCACCCCACGGGCCCTTGAGGCCGACAAACGACTGACGCGCCTGTGCCGATTGGGTGCCGTTGTTCGCCGAGAACATCGGCTCGTAGGTGAAGAAGGCGCGATTGCCGCCGCCCAGTTCTTCAAAGCCGCTCAAATTGAAGCGAGAGTTGTTCAGACCGCCGCTCGACATGCGGGTGACCTTGCCGCCATTAGCGCCCGATTGCCACAACTGCTCGATGTTCAAGTCCACAAAACCCGAGAGCGTGACGCCTCCGGAAGATTGCGCGTATGCGCCCCCTTGCATTGCGCCCAGTAGCAATGCACCTAACACTCGCTTCTTCATGCCGTCTCCTCAGAATTCTCGTTTTATTTGCGGCGCCCCTTGTTGGGTGTCTGCCGCTCGCCCGTTGTATGTATACAATCTTTCGAATGATTATACATAGCAAAGAAATTGAATTTCTACCGCTATTTGTTTATACAAACGGGCTGTTTTTTTATAGCGGGTTACCCCTGATATGCGGTGTCCGCCGCCGGCACACCGTGGCCGGCGGGGAAATGGCGCCCCAAAACAAGCGGCGCGTGATGCGGGTCAAAGACCCTTGCGGTCGGCTTGCAGACCCTCGTGACGCAGCTTGGGCGCGTCATCGTTGCCCGTGCCGTCTTTCGATGCACCGCCCCAGCCGTGGGCAGTCACGTCGAAGATCACGCCGTTCGTGTCGAAGAACTTGACCTCGTAGAAGATGTTGCTTTTCACCGGCACTTCGCCCATGTAGTAACGCCCGCCGGCCGCTTCGATCTTGGCGCGCGTGGCTTCGACGTCATCGACCCAGATGCCGATGTGATGCAGGCCCACGAACTCGCGGCCGCGGTCGCCGGCGGCTTCATCGTTCTTGTAATTGAGCAACGCGAGGTTGATGACGCCGTCGGACAGGTACACGCCACGGGCGAGCGACGAGTCGGTTTCGCCAACTTTCTTGAAGTCGAACGCCTGCATGTAGAACTCGGCCGCCTTCCAGGGGTCGGGCACGGAAAGCGCGATATGACGCAGTTTGGCCATGATGGAATGTCTCCTTCGTATCGATAGGTCACGTGTGTGACGAACAGAGGCTTGCCGGGGGCCGGCAAACTCACATGTATACTATCTCAGTGAATTGCATTCCAAAATGCATTTTTGAATACAACATTGCGATACCGATCAACAAAATCTCCTGCCATTCCCTTCGAATGGGGCGTCAGGCCACAACTTCGGGAAAAAATACCCTTATAATCCGCATGTATACAATCCGAGCCAATTCAAGTCGATTCAAAAAATAATGCACGTCCACGCAACGAGATAACTAACCATGGCCGAAACCATTGCCGCCCGAATCTGCCGGGAGTTGACCGACGAGATCATCGACGGTCGCCTGCCGCCAGGACGGAAGCTGGAAGAAGTTGTGCTGGCCGAACGTTTCAAGGCCTCGCGCACGCCGATTCGCGAAGCCCTGCGCGAGTTGAACGCGCGCGGCCTGATTGAACTCACGCCGCATAAGGGCGGGGTCGTCGCCAGCATCAGCGTCGACGATCTGTCCGACATGCTCGAAGCGATGTGCGAACTCGACGCGCTGTGCTGCCGTCTGAGCGCCCAACGCATGAGCGCCATGCAGAAGAAGCAGTTGGAAATGCTCCACGTTCAGAGCAAGCAATGCATGGATGCCGGTGACGAAGCCGGGTACCTCGCGCTCAACCGCGAGTTTCACCAGTTGCTGAGCGCCGGTACGCAAAACAAGAC
The DNA here is from genome assembly GCF_002179965.1 of Pandoraea sp. PE-S2T-3. Taxonomy (GTDB): domain Bacteria; phylum Pseudomonadota; class Gammaproteobacteria; order Burkholderiales; family Burkholderiaceae; genus Pandoraea. The sequence continues at coordinate 441,735 of NZ_NGUQ01000037.1, read as the reverse complement.
GCTGATGGCACTGATCGACAGCCATCGCGAACGTCTGGCGCCGTTCCGCGCCGCGCAATCGGATGTCGAGGAACGTTTCACCGTGTCGTTCGACGAGCACGAGAAAGTCGTCGAAGCGGTGCTCGCCTCCGATGCCGAGGGCGCCTATAACGCCATGCGCAGCCACACCGCGCGATTGAGCATTCATGTGCTCGACCGCCTGCAACACAACCGTAATTCGTAAGCCTTCATCCATACCCGCCCGGGCCGCATCGGTCCGGGCGGCGTCGTTTCAATCCGCCGTTTTGTAGTTTTTGACGGATCGCACCGCACGACGCGCGAAGCCAACGTTCTCAACGTATTGCTCGCAAACGTCGCCTATGAGTCTCAGCGCAGTGCAACGCCGATAGGTTGTCGCGCCCTTTCCCGCCTTCTAGCTTCCACAAATGAAACGCGAGGCATCGCTTTTCGCCGCGCGTCGTGCCCGTCGCCTCTCGGACTGACGGCATCTCGCTCTACCCATTTGTGGAGACTTATATGTCTGAAGTTACTGATGTACTCGTCGCGATCGACACCAAGGCGGTTCTCGATCGGTATGGCCGGAACAGCAGCATGTCGAATCCGCCGTTGATCGACGCCAAGCACGTGTTCATGATCGTCACGCAGAAGAACGTTGTCAGCGGCCAAGCCGGCGGCGAGCTTGATGTCGCCGCACGTATCGGCGACGTGATTCGCTGGCGGGAAAATTCGCTCTCGCTGGGCTTCGAAGAGTCGTGCATTTTCTACAAATTCGTGAGCACTCAGGTCAAGTTGATCTCCGATCCCTCGCCGCGCGAGGCCGAAGTCAAAATTCCCGTGCCCAATCCGGACGACCCGTCCAAGCCGAAGAAACAACAGGTCTCGAACTACTTCTGGTCTTGCGAAACGCTCAAGACCGGCCGCGTGACGTATCACTTCCAGTTTCAAATTTTGGATCGCAGCGGCAATCTCTGCGGCTGCTATCAATGGGATCCGTTCATCAGCATTCGTAACGACTGAGCGCGCTGACTGAACCCCCGCTCCTCATTTGGCGGCGATCCACCGCTCGGTGGATCGCGCGACCTCACGCCTCACGGCAAGGAATTCACGATGACCAAAGACAAGCCGCCCCACGCGCGCGAGGCGAGCGCCGCCGGTGCTAACGTATTGCTCGTCATCGATACCGGCGCGCTGCTCGCCGGGGAATCCGAGCCCGCTTGTTGCTACGCACTATGCAACGGCCTGGACTCGCTACTGACAAGCAACGACGGGCAACTTCATCTCAATGCCGTGGCCGGCGGGCAGGTACGCGTCAGGTGGTCGCCGACCGCCGTACGCGGCGAGCACGCCGTACTGCTCAACTTGCAGTTGGCCAACGAGGACGTGCTGACGAATCTGACACTGCAAAGTCACCCCGAGGCCACCGTCCGAGTGCCGCAGATGGGAGAACCGATCGAGTTTGAAGCGCGTCCCGCACACGATGCGTTCTGGCAACTCGACGTCGCCGCCGAAGGCAGCGTGGAATTGACGCTAAAGGCCATCGTGACGGATCGCGACGCGGAAATCGCCGGTACGTTCGAATGGCCACTGAGCATCGTCGTCGGCTGAGGTCATCGCCCGGGAGGTCCGGGCATCACTCAACTATTTAGAAATCGAATGCCATGCATTTTGATATTTAATTTGTCGATGCGCGGTCCGTTCGCTATCTTGTAAGTCTTTCCCCGCACTTCACGCCCCCACGCGACCCCGCGGCGCTATTGCGCCAACCCCAGCCAACCTGAAGGAAGGCAGCGCCAGCGAGGCCCCGGGCAGCTTAGAGGCCGCTCCATGACTCACCGCGTTTTCGTCGGCGCCGTTGGTGCCGACGGCAGTCCCCTCTACCTCGCCACGCGCGACGGACGCTTCACGTACGTCGGCCCTCAAGCCCCCGACACAGGCAGTGCCCAAGTCATCGATCTGCAAGGCAAGCTGGTCTTGCCCGGCTTTGTCGACGGGCATATCCATCTCGACAAGAGCTTTCTCGGTGACCGCTGGCGACCGCATCGTCCGGCCGCCACGCTGCGCGACCGGCTGGCCGCAGAAAAAGAGGAAATCGCCGCCGCCGCGCCGATGACCCAACGGGCCGACGCGCTCATGCGCCAGTGCGTCGCCTTCGGCACCGTGGCCATGCGCTGCCACGTGGATGTCGACGCCAGCACGGGCCTCACGCATCTGCACGCCGTCATGGCGATGCGCGATCAATGGCGCGATCTGCTCGACATCGAACTCGTGGCCTTCCCGCAAGCGGGCGTCATGACCTGCCCGGGCACGGCCGAGGTTCTCGAAGCCGCCGTTCGCGAAGGCGTGCAAGTCGTGGGCGGTATCGATCCGACCACGCTCGATGGCGACGCTCAAGGGCAACTGAGCGTCGTGTTCGGCATTGCCGAGAAGCACGGCACGAAGATCGACATTCATCTGCACGAACCGGGTGAGACGGGCCTCGCGCAACTGCACCGCATCGCCGCCCGGACGCAGGCGGCAGGCTTGCAAGGCCGTGTGTCGGTGAGTCATGCCTACGGGCTGGGCGATATCGGCCCCGCAGAACTCGACGTGATCGCCCGTGCGCTGGCCGATGCGGGTGTCTCGATCATGACCAACGCCCCCGGCGACCGCGCGTTCCCGCCGATTCTGCGGCTGCGCGAAGCGGGCGTACGGGTGTTCACCGGCAACGACAATATTCAGGACAGCTGGTGGCCGTACGGCAACGGCGACATGCTGCAACGCGCGATGCTGATCGGCTATCGCTCGGGCTTCTATACCGACGAACACCTGCAAGTCGCACTCGATATGGGCACATATGCCGCCGCCGCCGTGATCGGCAAGGCCGACTACGGTCTTCGAGTGGGCAGTGAAGCGAGCTTCGTCGTGTTCGACGCACCCAACGCTGCCGCTGCCGTTGCTGCCGCACCGGCTGCCCGCGCGGTGATTCGTCACGGACGTTATTGGGGCGGCCCGGCGCAACTCGCGCTGGACGCCGCCCTGTTGAAGGACACAGCAGGGTCCACCCCGACCTGACTGTCATGCGCGGTGCCGGGCCTGCGCGAGGTCATGGCACCGTTGGCGTTCGTCGCGCCGAGGTGAAGCACACTGCGCGCGCCCCCAGGCGCAGGGTGTAGCCGAGGCAGTCGAAGACGAGCGATGGGGAGAAAAACTAGCGTTATCAGGAGTCACTAGCAATGTCGAAGACCACGTATTACGCGCCGCACGGCGGGCATCCGGCTCAAACGGAACTGCTCACCGACCGCGCCATGTTCACCGAAGCGTATGCCGTCATCCCCAAGGGCGTGATGCGCGACATCGTGACGAGCCATCTGCCGTTCTGGGACAACACGCGCCTGTGGGTGCTGGCCCGTCCGCTCTCGGGCTTCGCCGAGACGTTCGCGCAATACATCATGGAAGTGGGCGCCGGCGGCGGCAGCGACAAGCCGGAGCAGGACGACAAGGCCGAAGGCGTGCTCTTCGTCGTCGAAGGCGAGATCACGGTGACGATTCAGGGCAAGGCGAACACGCTCACGCCGGGCGGCTACGCGTTCATTCCGCCCGCCACCGACTGGCAACTGCGCAACCAGAGCCAGAGCACGGCGCGCTTCCACTGGATTCGCAAGCACTATCAAGCCGTGGAAGGTCTGCCGTATCCGGAGCCGTTCGTGAAGAACGAGCAGGACGTCGAGCCGATTGCCATGCCGGGCACCGACGGCCGCTGGGTCACCACGCGCTTCGTCGACATGCAGGACATGCGCCACGACATGCACGTGAACATCGTCACGTTCCAGCCGGGCGGCGTGATCCCGTTTGCCGAGACGCACGTCATGGAGCACGGCCTGTATGTGCTCGAAGGCAAGGCCGTCTACCGTCTGAATCAAGACTGGGTGGAAGTGGAAGCCGGTGACTTCATGTGGCTGCGCGCGTTCTGCCCGCAGGCTTGCTACGCCGGCGGCCCCGGCCCGTTCCGCTACCTGCTGTACAAGGATGTCAATCGCCACATGAATCTGACGCTGGGCGCACAGCCGCGTTAAGGATCATGCAGGATGGAGCCGTCGCAAATTAGCGGCACATCGCGATGGATCAGGCCGGTCGGCGACACGCCGCACCGGCCTTTTTTCATGCATTGCGGCACGACTTCGCGGATCGTGTTTTCGATTCCAGCATACCGACCAGCACCTTGGCGAGTGCCTTGACCATCGCGTCCGCCGTGGGTCGATGAAAGATCGCCAGCTCGAACGTGTCGACCACCGGCAGCCCCTGTGCGCGCCCCAGCACGACGTGGCCCGGCAACACCGCGCGCGGCGGCACCAGACTGACGCCCATACCGTCGGCCACCGCCCCCTGAATACCGCTCAGGCTCGAACTCGTGAAGCTGATGCGCCAGTTGCGGCCCATGGCTTCGAGTGCGTTGATCATGTCGTCGCGATACAGGCCACGCGTCGGAAACGTGACGAGCGGCACGGGGTCGAGTTGAAACGAGGGATGGGTCGCACTGTCGATCCACGCCAGCTTTTCCGGCCGGCATGCCACCGATTCCCGGCTGTTGCGCCGCTGTTTGACGAGCACGAGATCCAGCTCGCCGTGATCGTAGCTGCCGAGCAGATCGCGGCTCAGGCCGCTCGTAACTTCGAGTTTGACTTGCGGATACTGCCGGTTGAAACCCGCAAGTACCTGCGTCGTCGCCCCCGTCACGAAATCCTCCGGCACGCCGAGGCGCACCGTCACGGCAACCACGGCCCCCGAGAGCGCTTCGAACATCTGATCGTTGAGCGCAAGCATCTGACGCGCGTAGCCGAGCAGCATTTCACCGGCATCGGTGGCGTGGACTTCGCGGTTGCCGCGATCCAGCAGCTTGTGTCCGACCATGTCTTCGAGCCGGCGCACCTTCTGACTGACGGTGGACTGGGTCGAGTGCAGCCGTGCGGCAGCCGTCGTAAAACTGCCGCAGTCAGCCACCATGATGATGGAGCGCAACAGATCCAGATCGAAAAGCGGTCGATTCGATTTCGCACTGCCGGCCATAGTTACTATTTGAATTGTCGATGGGCAGTCGATCTTGTATCACGCGCGACAGGTGCCCGACAACTGGGGTTTCACGGCGTTGTCGGGCACCCTTTCCTGCGATTTCCGCTGAATTTCGAATCGTGCGGCGTTACACCCCCAAGGCACGCCCGTCGCTGCGCGGGTCGTGCGCCCCGCTCATCTGCCCTTGCGCGCTGATACGAATGGCGCCGGGGTGCCCGGCCAGTTGGCTCTGCGCGGGCAACGGACTCATCTCATGCCCACGCGCAGCAAGGTCCGTGAACACGGCCGCCCCGGCATCCTGTTCCAGTTTGAGGCTATCGCGGCTGTCCGAGAACGTTTTGCCCAGCAGAAAGCGCGGACGGCCGAGCGCGGTTAGCGGGTCCATGCCGTAGTCGATCAGGCGGGTGAGCACCGCGGCCAGCGTCTGCGGCTGACCGTCGGCACCCTGTGTGCCATAGAGCAGGTGCGGACGCCCCTGCTTGAGATACATGCCCGGATTGAGCGTGTGGAACGGGCGCTTGCCGGCACGCAACACGTTCGGACTGCTCTCGTCGAGACTGAACGACGCGCCCCGGTTGTGCCACAGCACGCCCGTGTCACCCAGCACCGCGCCGCTGCCCCAGTCGAAATAGACCGTTTGCAGCATGCTCACGCAGTTGCCCTCACTGTCTGTGGCGCCGATGTAGACCGTATCACCCGTCTTGTACACATGCGGCCAAGGCATCGCGCGATCCATGCGGATGCTTCTCGCGTGGGCGTCGAGCGTTGCGCTCGCCAGCAAACGATCGACCGGCACATCGACAAAGTCCGGGTCGGCGACATACCGGTTGCGGTCGATGAAGGCAAGCTTCACCGCTTCGACCAGCACGTGGTAATAGTCCGCGCTCCCCTCCGGCATCGATGCCAGATCGAAGCGATTGAGAATGCCCATGATCTCGAGCGTCGTCACCCCTTGCGTGGGCGGACGCAGTCCAATCAACTCGCCGTCGCGATACGGCACACGCAACGGCACTTCCTCGCGCGCCTGCGTCTTGGCGATATCGTCGAGCGTAAGCGGCGAGCCAACCCGCTTCAGTCCCGCCGCGACACGGGCGGCCAGATCACCTTCATAGAATTCGCGTCCGCCGTGGGTCGCAATGCTGTCGAGACTGCGCGCCAATGCCGGCTGGACAAACTGTTCTCCGGCTTGAGGAATGCGGCCATTCGGCATGTACACCGAGGCGAAGCCTTCCCAGCCCGATAGTTCGTTCGCACGCAGCGTCTGCCAGAATTGCTGCGACGGCGTGACCGGAAAACCATTGGCCGCGTATTCAGTCGCACGCGAGAACAACGACGACCACGCCTGCTTGCCGCCCCATTGCGTGCGGCCGAATTCGAACGCCTTCTCCCAGATCGCGACGGTGGCGGCCGTCGTCAGTGCCGCGCCGGGGCCGCGCACGGGGATCTCCCCGCGATAGGCCGGCAGCTTTGCCGCCGATTGCCCGATGCCGGACAGCGTGCGCACGTTGCCATCGCGATCGCTGATGACCATGAACGCATCGCCGCCCAGCCCGGTGAAATGCGGATACGTCACGCTCAGCACGGCACCGATGGCAATGGCGGCTTCGATGGCGTTGCCGCCTGCGCGCAACACTTCAAGACCGGCCTCGCTGGCCAGTTCGTGCGGGCTGGTAACCATGCCGCGCGTCGACTGCGCGAGACGCGGATCGCCACGTGTGGCGGATGCTGCGGACGCCGCAGTTGCCGGTGCTGCCGTAGCCGCCTCGGCGGTCGCAGCGGTCGCGGCAGTTGCGGCAGTTGCGGCATTTGCGACGGGCAACACTGCGCTGCCGGCCAGTGCCGCCGTGCTCATCAGAAAATCGCGGCGCGTGGTCCCGCCGTCCCCCGTCATGCCCGAATGTGTCGCTGACAGCCCTGCGGCCGTTGCCTGTGTCGTCGACGGCCTGGCGGCCGTTTTTCCTGCGAACGTCATACCCCCTCCCTGCGTGGTGTTATCTCGCGGCGAGACGCGCCCGACACCGGCAAGCGCCCCGCCGCCACATGCGATGACATGCAGACTGATGTGCTTCAGCCGTGTGCCTCAGTCGTGGGCTTCAGACTTCGGCCTTCCAGCCCTTCCAGTTGCGGTGATGCGTGACTTCCGGGGCCGAGTAGCGCTCCTTCACCCACGCGTACACCGGGCCGAGCGCGTTCATGGCGATGGCCGCACCGAGCGCCGCCATCGGGTCTTGCGGCACGGGACCGAAGCCGCCGAACAACGTGGCGAAGTACGTGGCAAAGCCGAAGAACATGCCCGGAATGAAGTTCAGGCCCGGGAACACGCGAGCGAGCGCCATCATCGTGCCGTTACCGGTGAAGAGAATCACCATCTCGGCCAGCACGAGCGTGTTGCCGGTGAACTGCGTCGAGGCCTGTTTGAAACCGAGCACGATCAGGAACGCGAAAAACGACCCGACCGGCAACGTGGCCCAGATGCGTTTGAGATTGACCAGACTCGGCCCGCCCATGGCGAACGTGGCGGCCCAGCTGATGAAGATCGCCCACGGCGGCAGGTGCAGCGGCAGCATGGCAATCGGGATGGTCGTGACAGCAAGTAGCGAGGCAACAACTTCCGCAGGCAGCTTCTTCATGATTGTCTCCTTGAGTTTTATAAGCACTTCATTGCGCACAACAACATGAATGGCGGTGGATTTCGCAGCGATGCTCTGTCACCACCGTGATGCGCCCGCGCTTGATCACCCATGAGCGAGGCGGGATATCGAGCAGTGCGTCGGCAACTTTGTAGGTATCGAGAATGACGAGGTCGGCCTGCTTGCCCACGGCAATGCCGTAGTCGTGCGACAGACCGATGGCGCGCGCGGCGTTATGCGTGCCCATGTCGAGGATGGCCTGCTGATGCTCCGGCACCCCGAATTGCGCCACGTGGGCGAGCAGGTTGCCGATGAGCAGCATGTCGGCCTTGCCGAACGGCGTGAACGCGTTGCGCACGTTGTTCGACGAATACGCGACGTTCACGCCTGCGCTGTGCAGTGCCTTGACCGGCGTGAGCCCGCGACGCTGGTTCTGCTGGTCTTTGCGGCCGCCCAGATAAAGGTCGGTGGCCGGCAGCGTCACGATGCTGATGCCGGCGAGCCGGATCTGTTCGATGACGGGCGCGAGCGTGTCGTTGTCGAGCGCCCCGAGACTCGTCACGTGCCCGAGTGAAACGCGCCCCTGATAGCCCGTCTCGATGGTTTTCTGCGCGATGTAAGAGATGGCGGCGAAGCGCTGATCGCTGGTGTCGTCGGCAAAATCGGCGTGCATGTCGACGGGCGCATCGAAGCGTTGCGCCAGCTCGAACACGATGTCGATGTGGCGCTTGGTGTCGTCCCAGTTCAGTTCGTTGTACGGGCACCCGCCGACCACGTCCGCCCCCATGCGCAGCGCGTCGATCATCAACTCGTAGGTGCCCTTCGACTTGAGAATGCCCTCCTGCGGAAACGCCACGATCTGCAAGTCGAGCAGGCTGTTGTACTCGTCCTTGAGCGCGAGCAGCGTCTCCACACCGATCAGCCCCTGAATCAGATCGACGTCCGGGTGAGCGCGCACGGCCACCGTGCCGTGCTTCACCGCCATGTCGAGCACCTGACGCGAGCGGTCGAGCACGTCTTCGCGCTCTTGCTTGCTCTTGAGAATGCCGGTCACGCGAATGGCTTCGTCGAGCGTGCCGAAGCGCGCCGGCAGGCGGCGGTGCAGCAGCGCCTTGTCCAGATGCAGGTGAGCTTCGATGAGACCGGGGATCGCCGCCCGCCCCTGTGCATCGATGATCTCGTCCGCCGAGGCGTCGATACCGGGCTCCAGCGCAACGATGCGCCCGCCTTTGATTGCTATGTCCACGAGCGGCGCTTCATCGCGCACGCACACGTTGTTGATCAGCAGGTCCACATGCATGGTGCGGTCTCCTCAGGTCTCGAATGTTGTCGATGTTGTTGTTGATAGGGATGCAAGTGCGGTGTAACGGCGGCCGGGGTGGCATTCGGCATTCGCCCCGCGGGGCGGGACTGGACTGGCCTTGGTTGGTTTGTACTGATACTCAGGTTATGGGAGTGCCTCGACGCGGGGCATCGGGATTTGCTGGTTTTCGTCTAAGAATTTCCCTAGACGCGGTGCAGCATTGGTTGGCGAGGGAGTTTGCGAGGGAAATGGGCGTGCATACGCTGGCCGCCGACGAGCGTCGGGGCAACGTAGCAATGCGTTGGAAACGTACGAACAACGCCCTCAGGCGTCGGTGCCGGCGACGATCAGCCCGTGCTCGATGGCGTAGTGCACGAGCCCGGCGGTGGAGGCGATGTCCATCTTGGTCAGGATGTTCGCCTTATGGGTGCTGACCGTCTTGCTGGAGAGCGACAGGCAACGCGCAATGTCGTTGATGCCACTGCCTTCGACGAGCATCTGGAAGATCTGGAATTCACGCGCGGTGAGCCGCGTATGCGGCAGCACTTCCGCCGGTTGCTGCAACTGGCGCACGAGCTTGTCGGCCACCAGCGGCGAGACGACGGTGCCACCGCGTGCCACGCGCCGGATCGCTCCCATCAGTTGCTCCGACTCGGCGTTTTTCGTCAGATAACCGGCGGCGCCCGCCCGGATGGCCTGCACCGCGTATTGCGACTCCCGGTACATGCTCAACACCAGGATCGGCAATGCCGGATAGGTCGCCTTGATCTGCTGGATCAGCGCGATGCCGCTCTTGCCGGGCATCGACATATCGAGCAGCAATACATCGACGGTGGTCAGACGAAGCCGATTGAGCACGTCGGCACCGTCGACGGCTTCGGACACGACGCACATGTCGGGTGAGGTCGAGATGATCTTTTTCAGGCCGTCGCGAATGATCGCGTGATCGTCGGCGATCATGATGCGCATTACCGTGGCACTCCGTCAGCGCCTGCCGGATGCTGCGGGATGCGCGCAACTACACGCGTGCCCTGCCCCGGCTGACTGTCAATCTCGAACGCCCCGCCGAGCATCAGGGCGCGCTCACGCATGCCCATCAGGCCCAGTCGCTGGCCATGCCCTGCGAGAGCGGTGTCCATACCGCGACCGTCGTCCGCAATGGTGACGTGACAGTGGCCGTCGCGCATATCCAGCGTGACCGTCACCTGCGACGCCTGTCCATGGCGGCTCGCGTTGGTCAGCGACTCCTGCACGATGCGGAAGATGGCCGTGCTGCATTCGCTGTCGAGCCCGGTCGTCACGTCTTCGGCCATATGCAGCGCGCATGGCAGGCCGTGGCGCTGCGTGAACGATTCGGTGAGCCATTCCAGCGCGGCATGCAGGCCGAGTTCGTCGAGTACGGCCGGACGCAGGTCGGCGGCAATGCGATGCACCGCGTCGATGGTGGCGTCGACCAGTTCCTTGAGCATCTGCACATGGGCCGGTTGATCGGGCGGCACGGTGCCCGGCTGGGCTTCGAGGTAATTGAGGCCGAGACGCAGTCCGCCCAGCCATTGCCCAAGTTCATCGTGCAGCTCGCGCGATAGCCGGGTGCGCTCGGCTTCCCGCACCGATTGCAGATAAGCGGAGAGTTGCCGCAATTGGGCGCGGGAATCGAGCAGCGCCATTTCGGAGCGCTTGCGGTCGGTGATGTCGCGCGAGATGCCGACGGTGCCCACAATGCGGCCCTGTTCGTCGCGCACGGGCATCTTGACGGTATCGAACCAGCGCGGGGCACCGTCGGCACCGGGGCGGCTTTCCTCGTAACGGCGCCGCACGCCGCTCACGACGACGGCCCGGTCGGTCGACAGATAGACGCGCCCCCAGTCGGACGACCAGACTTTGTCGGGGGTGCTGCCGATGATGTCCTTCTCGGGACGGCCGCAAGCGGCCATAAAGGCGTCGTTCACGAGGATATAGCGCGACTCGGTGTCTTTGAGCCACGCCTGATCCGGGATATTGTTCAGTATCGCCCGGTGCAGTTCGCCATGCGTTTCCACTGCGTCTCCTCGCCGGGCCGCCGTCATGGCGGCCACTCGTCTCCTGTGGGAGCGTCCGGGCGCTGGCTGAGGGGCTTGCGAGAGCTGGCCGTCATGCCGGCGCCGGTCTGGCTTCAATATATCCAGACCCGCGCTCGCGCGCGCCTCTAGTTTTCCCGCATATCAGGATGTTGCGGTGTTTCATGACTTATTGTCATGAGCCGTAAAACGGTATCCAATCACCGCTGGCGATGCATTGCCAGACGCCCAACGGAGGCAAACGATGACGAAAGTTCGCGTTAACGGTTTCACCATTTCGCTCGACGGCTACGGCGCCGGGCCCGATCAGGACATCAACAATCCGCTCGGTATCGGCGGGACCGACCTGCACCAGTGGCTGCTGCCGACACGCACCTTCCAGCAGAAGTTGTTCGGCAAAGACGGCGGAACCACCGGCGTTGATGATGAATTCGCCGCCCGTGGCTTCGAGAATGTCGGCGCATGGATTCTCGGGCGGAACATGTTCGGCCCGATTCGTGGCGACTGGCCCGACTTGAACTGGCAAGGCTGGTGGGGCGACAGTCCGCCGTATCACGTGCCCGTTTTCGTCCTGACCCATCATGCCCGCCCGTCGCTCGAGATGGCCGGCGGCACGACGTTCCACTTCGTCACGGGCGGCATTCACGAGGCGCTGGATCGCGCACGCGAGGCCGCAGGCGGCAAGGACGTGCGCATCGGCGGCGGCGCGGACACCCTTCGACAATATCTTCGCGAGGGCCTTATCGACGAGCTTCACATTGCTATCTCGCCGATCTTGCTTGGCCGTGGCGAGGCGCTGTTCGAAGGCCTTGATTTGCGAACGCTGGGATACGAATGCGTGAAATCTGTCGCCTCGGAGAAGGCCACGCACGTCGTGCTTCGGCGACAGACGCCCGCGAAAGGCTGACCGGTCGAAGGCGGACGTGCGGGCCTGATGCGCGGTCAGCGAGACTCACGCGCCTCTCGTCCGTTGGATCCTTACCCCGGATATCCCCGGAACAGCCCGCACAGCCGGAACACATCCTCCGTGTACGGCAGGTCTCGGACCTTGCAATAGCGGCTCGCGAGTTTCATCAGTTCCTTGATGTCGCGCCCGCTCGCATCGGGATATCGGCTGGCCAGCACTTCAATCAGCCCGTCGTCGAGATACGCACCGACCTGATCCGCCTGCATGCGCCACAAACGCCGCGCGTCGGCGGGCGATGGTGTCTCGTAGTGAATCGTCGCGATGCAGCGCGAGAGAATCGCGTCGTCCACGTCGCCGATCCGGTTGGTCGTCATGAACAGCAGGCCATGGAAGTACTCCAGCGAGCGCAGAAACTCCGCCACGATGGCGTTGTGTTCGAGGTCGTTGTCGCGGCGGCGAATGTAGACGTCGGCCTCATCGAGCAACAGGATCGCGTTCCAGCGCATGGCGCGCCGCAGAATGCCCATGAGCGTGGCGCCCACCGACGCCGCCGTCGTGCCCAATTGCCCCGAATGCACGCGGTACAGCGGCTTGCCGACGACTTCCGAATAGATCTCGGCGGTGAGCGTCTTGCCCAGCCCCGGCGCGCCTTGGCACAGGATCGTCGCGCCGCCCGATTTGCCCGGCACGAAGTCGGGCATCATCGTGTCCATATTCGACGTCAGGATGTCGATCAGATCGTGATGATGTGCGGGCAGGACCAGCTTGTCGCGCAATGCCGGCTGGTATTCGTACTCGGTGATGTTCTGCACGTGCACCCAAAGATTGCGGTGCCAGTCCAGATGGAAGACGTGCACATAGCAGTGCAGCGGAATGGTCTCGAACGCCGAGGCGATCTCGGCATTGCGCCAGAAATCCGCATCGCAGGCCATTTCGAAATTCCGCTCCAGCCGCTCCTCGTCATTCACGCATTTGGCCGTCACGCCCTCGACCACACGCACCAGTTCGGTGACGCCTTTCGGATCGACGGAAAACGCCGCACGGCGCATTACGAACTGCGCACCGAATGCGCGCTGCAACTTGAGAAAGCGCTGCGCGTGCTGCTCGTATTCGTGTTTGAACTCCGCACATTCCTTGTAGAAGCCGAACTCGGCAAGCAACTCGGGAATGGTTCGATTAACGATGTCGTCGCGCGTGAACACGAGCGAGGTCGTCATGCCCGAGCGACGCGGGCGATGTTCCGACGCATTCAAATTGGCCGATTGCATCGTGTTGGCCAGCATGTCCAACACGACATACGGCGAGCCCTGCTCCGGCTCGACATAACGCAGGCGGCGCACCAGCCACGGCAACAGCGCACCGTCTCGATGCCGCTGATACAACCAGCCGTCGATGACGTCACGTGCGAGATAGGCGACGAGCCCCGGCACCAACTTGTCGAGGCTCGGAATCACGCGTGCCTGCGGGGCGTTGTAGACGTTATCGAGCGCCAGCATCTGGAACATCAGGGCGCGCTCGTTCTGCGATTTGCAGAGCACGTAGAGCGTGTTGAGCGACTTGGCGTCGAACCATTCGCTCGACACCAGAATGTTGCCTCGGCACACGCCATAGGCGGTCATCTGTTTGCCGAGCGGTGAGTCGGTACCGATCAGTTGCAACAGCGGATGAATCAACGACTCCGGAATTTCGAAATCCATGTACGGCACTCCCCGTAATGCGTGGAGCCCGCGCCCGCATGGCCTGACGGCCGCGTGCGATCAGGCGAGGAAGAAGTCGATGGCGCGTGCCACCACACCCGGTTCGATGATGTGCAAGCCATCGAACTCGACATACTCGACGTCGTAGCCCGACGCCTTGAGCTTATTGGCGTTGTTGCGCCCGCTCGTGGCGATCGGCAGTTGTTCGTCGATCAACCCGTGGGCGATGAACACGCGCGGCTGCCCTTCCTGCACGAAGATCGACATGAAGCCGCCGGAGAACGCGATGACGTGACTCGCGATATCGCCATTGGTGACGCCGATGGACAGCGCATAGCTTGCCCCGTCGGAAAAGCCCGCAAACGCGACGCGCGAGGTATCGATCGAATAGCGCGCGGCGACGAGGCCGAGGGCTTGTTGCAAGCGCTCGAGATCGGGGCCGTTGCCGCCGATCACGATGTCCCATGTGGGAAACGTGGAGTGCGGCGCGAGCACGAGAAACCCGTGGCGGTCGGCATGCGGCTCGATGAACGGCAACACCTTCTCGGGAAAGCCGCCCGCGCCATGAAACATGACGAACAGCGGGACGGGCTTGTCCGTCGGCAGATTGGGCGGCACGTACAGCACCGCGTCACGCACGTCGCTCAACCCAAGGGGATGACGCCCGGGCGGTAATGATTCAGAGGGTGATGACGACGCGGCGAGTGTCGGCGCCGGGGTGGCTGAATTGGCTGAAGTGGCGTCGTCTTGCGCTGACGCCGCCAAGGAACGCCCGGGCGTGAATACCCCGGGCGACATCCGACCGAACAATGCGGGATCGAACATGGCGCAGTGAGTGTCTCGTGATCGTTAAAATTATTGATATATTGTATATCATCAAATTTAACGGCTGACACGCGATATTTAGGCTCAAACGGCCATGTAGGCAGACAATCCGGCCACTAGTGCGTCGAACGTGGCCTTGCAGCGGGGGCTCTGGCGCAGGTCTTCGTGCATGGTCACCCAAGTGACGAGCTTGAAGCGGAAGGCGTTGGGCAGCACGCGCACCAGTCGTGTATCGCGCCGCGCGAGCGGCACCTGACAGCCACCGATGCCATACCCTGCCCGGATCATGGCCAGTTGGGCCACATCGTTGTCCGCACGAAATGCAAACGCGTCGCGAGACCATTCCGGCACCCCCGCCGTCGCCGCCCGGATGAACGGCGTCACGCTATCGAAGCCGATCAGCGTGTGGTTGGCCAGATCGGCCAGCGTGGCCGGCGCACCGTAGCGGGCCAGATAGTCGTCGCGCGCATGCAGGCCGATGTCGATGCTGCCGACGCGACGCGCAATCAAGGCATCTTGCTGCGGCGGCGCCATGCGCACGGCAATGTCGACCTCGCGGTGCAACAGATCTTGTATCCGGTTGGTCGGCACCAGTTCGACCGACAGCAGCGGATGGGCGCGACGCAGCGCCGTCAGCATGGGCGGCAGCACTTCTACCCCGACCACTTCGCTCGCGGAGATTCGCACGACCCCGTTCACGCCATCGTCGCGACTGGCCGCCGCGCGCTCGAAAGCTGACGCCGTGTGCTGCATAGCCTGCGCGTGCGGGCGCAGCGACTCTGCCGCGTCGGTCGGCATCAACCCCGTTTGCGAGCGCGTAAACAGCGTCTGGCCCAGTGCCTCCTCCAGCGCAGCAATGTGACGGCCGGCAGTGGGTTGTGTTATGCCCAGCGCGCGTGCCGCGCCCGAGAGCGACCCTTCGGTCAGCACGGCAAGAAACGTCCGGCAGAGATCCCAACTGAGATTTGATGTCATACAAAAATGTATAGCCGATGGACGGATTTAGGCAATTTTATTCGAATCCGTTCGCGCGGAGAATGGCCTCATCGACAACGTTTTGGGAGCGGCATCATGAACCACGAGAAAGCGTCACGCGCGTTGGTGTTGGGGGCAACGGGCGGGATCGGCGGCGAAGTCGCCGTGCAATTGCTGGCGGCCGGCTGGCGCGTTCGGGCCATGCGCCGTGGCGGTGCGCCGCGCAACGATGCGCCGAATATCGGTATTGAATGGACCGATGGGGACGCCATGAGTACCGAGGACGTGCTGAGTGCCGCGCGGGATTGCGACGTGATCGTGCATGCCGTCAACCCGCCGGGCTACCGCAACTGGTCGACGCAGGTGCTGCCGATGCTCGACAACACCATCGCGGCTGCCGCGGCCCATGGCGCGACGATCGTGCTGCCGGGTACCGTCTACAACTTCGGGCCGGACGCCTTTCCAGTGTTGCGTGAAGATGCGGAGCAACGCCCGCTGACGCGCAAGGGCAAGATTCGCGTGGAAATGGAATCACGTCTGCGGGCTGCCAGCCGTCAGGGTGTGGCGACGATCATCGTACGCGCCGGTGACTTCTTCGGGCCGCACGCAGGCAATAGCTGGTTTGGTCAGGGGCTCGTCAAGCCGGGGCAGACAGCCAAGATCGTGCAAGTGCCGAACGCGCCGGGTGTGGGTCATCAATGGTCGTATCTGCCGGACGTGGCACGCACGATGGTTGCGCTGATCGAGCGCCGGGACACGTTGCCGACGTTTTCCAACTTCCATATGGCCGGCCATTGGGATAGCGACGGTTCACAAATGGCGGGAGCGATTACACGCGTGATGGGACGGTACGGCGTCGACGTCAAATCACGCCGCTTTCCGTGGTGGGTCGTGTGGGCCGCCGCGCCGTTCGTCACGACGCTGCGCGAGTTGCTGGAGATGCGTTACCTGTGGTCGCGCCCGGTGCGCATGGACAACACGCACCTTCTCAATGCGCTTGGGCGTGAACCGCATACCCCGCTCGATGAAGCGGTGCATGCGACGCTCAAGGGGTTGGGGTGTTTGCCGAAGAATCACCGGTCGGCAGCCGCTTGAATCTTCAGACGCACTTGTACAAAGGCGGTACTCGATTCGCCGGCACAGGCTCGTTGAGTACCGATATTCACTCCCCATCAATTATCCAAGCATCATATTGCATAATTTTCCTCACTCCCCTATGCTTTGGCCTACCCACAAAAGCCGAGCCTTTTCCGCCGCAGGAGTGATTTGGATGTTTGATTCGGTCGATGCCTTTGTCGTCTTCAAATGCGTAGTGATCCTCGGCCTCGCGCTCTGGTCAGCGATCGCGGCACTCAATAATCTCGTCGCATTCGGCGCATCCAGCGGGGCCATCGGCAGAACCCTGAGCATGGCGCCACTGCGCGAGGCGCCCGCCATCGACATCCCCATAGTGCGCCGCGCAGTCGATGCCAAAGGGCTGGCCGTAATGGCCCTGATCGTGATGATTGTCTTGCAGGGGATGGCGGCGATCTGCCTCGCCTATGGCGGCATGCAGCTGGCCATTGCGCTGGCGTCCGGAGGGTCGGACGCCGCTGGAATGCATTGGGGAATGTTCGGACTCACGGCACTGGCTGCCGCTTGGCTGCTGATGATGATCGGCGGCCTGTGGTTCGGGTACTGGATTCGTCAGGAAGGGCTGCAACTCACGCACATGATGTTGCTCGTGCTGACGATCGCCGCCGCTGCCCTGCTGCGGATGTAAGCGACAGCGGCGCCAGCTGCGCGCCGCATCACTGCCGTATCTTCAACCGCCCCGCTCACCACCCAGCAATCGCGAGATGCGTTTGGCGGCGTCGGTCAACGCGGCCACCGTCTGAGGATTCGGGTGCGCCGGCAGATAGTGGATCGAGCCCACGATCGCGAGCGTGCCGAATAGCGACCCATCGTCCTGCACGATCGGCGCGGCCAATGCATTCACGCCCAGAAAAACCTCTTCCGGCGCATCGGCCCAGCCGCGCTCGCGCACCAACGCCAGCTCATGCGAGAGCCGCATCGTGTCGGTGATCGTATGCGGCGTGCAAGCATCGAGCGGCCCGGCCAACACGGCATCACGCCGTTCGGGTGCACCAAACGCCAGCGCGATCTTGCCCTGCGCCACGCTGTGCAGTTTGAACTGCGTGCCCGGGTGCAACAGAATCTCCAGCGGACTGCGACCGCGCATCACGTCGAGCACCACCACATCGGTCTCGGTGAATGAGCTGATGACGATGGTCTGGCCGACCGCATCGCGCAATTCCTCCATGACCGGACGCGCCAGCCCGACTACGTCGAACTGTTTGACCAGTTTCTGACCCAGCAGGAACAGACGCCAGCCAATGCGATAGCGGCTCGAGCGCGGGTTCTGCACCACATAACCCTCTTGCCGCAATGCCGTCAGATGCCGGTGCACGCGCGCCTTGGGTACACCGAGCGCTTCGGCGAGATGCGTCACGCCGCACTCGGCGTTGCGCTCGGCCAGCAACTCCAGAATGCGCAGCGAAATGACCGAAGTCGACGACGTGTTGGGTTCATCGCCGGCAACACCCGTCATCGCACCGCCCTGCTCGGGCGGGCGCGTCGATTGCGTGCTGCGCGGCGTCGACATGACGTCTGCCGGAGTGTCCTTCGATCGTTTCACTGCGTGTCCTTTGTCACTGTCGCGTAGCGGCTATTGCGCGTCGAGCGAGATGAAACGCTCGCCGAACACGTGATAGCGCTGCGGCTTGTTCTTGTTCGCGTCTTCGGGGCGCACGTACCGGATCGAACTGCGATTGCGGCACGCGCGCGGCAGGATGAAGCAGCGGATGAACGTCGTATCGCGCGCTTCGGTCGTCGGTGCCAGCACCGGTGCATGGCCAAGTTCCAGCCAAGCCTCGCCCGCCTTGTGCGTGTGCGACGCACCGAGCGTCTCGATCGTGATCTCGCCTTCGAGCGTGCATCGCACACCGGGGCCCTGATGCACGTGCGTATGTGCCACGCCGCCGGGGGGGAATTGTACCTTGTCACAGCGCATGAGCCAGCGTTGGCGCGGGTCCAGCTCGATCGG
Source organism: Pandoraea sp. PE-S2T-3 (assembly GCF_002179965.1). GTDB lineage: Bacteria > Pseudomonadota > Gammaproteobacteria > Burkholderiales > Burkholderiaceae > Pandoraea. The sequence continues at coordinate 423,210 of NZ_NGUQ01000037.1, read as the reverse complement.
CGCATCGAGCTTGAGCGTCGACGACGCGCCCGGTGCCGAAGCGATTTCTCCCGGTGTCGGCGCGTCGCCCGACATCAACTCCCAACGCCACAACGTCACACCCTCGCCACCCGCGATCAGCGCGACATCGTCCTCACCCAGCCACGCGGTTTCCGCCACGTGATGCTGCGCGCCCGTGTCGAACTCGATCGCCACATCGCCACGCACGACGTAAATCGCCCGACGGGCCGCCGGCAGATACACCGGGGGATGGTTCGGCGCAATGACATCTTCATACAAACGCAATTGAAACGGCTTCACTTCTCAATCTCCTAAGACCTGCCCGCAAGACAACCCGTCCGCGTGGCGCTGAATCCTTCTGAACCCTGACTGCCCCACTACCGGAACAATCTTCGCATTTAGTATCGACTATCGATACGCAAAGCACTATTTATGGTTTACCACGAGACACCGCTTCGAAGCGACCTGCTACCATTCAAACGAAATCATGTCCATGCGTATCGATAGTCGATACACGAGACATGACATTAGGATGAGTTTCATGAAGGAGACAAGAATGGACACTGGTACGACCGCCCTGAAACCGGCGGGCGCAGCGGGCCGGGCGTGGTATCGCGGCGCTAGCCCGGCGCAATGGCGGGCATTCGGTTCGGCCTATATCGGCTGGATGCTCGACATCATGGATCTGATGCTTTTCGCGATGGTGATTCGCTACATCAGCGTCGATCTGCATTTCGACAAGGGCGTCGCGGGCATGATTGCCTCGCTCACGCTTCTGGCAACAGCGTTCGGCGGCCTGTTCTTCGGCTTTCTCGCCGACCGTATCGGCCGCACGCGCTCGATGATTCTCTCGATCCTCTGCTACTCCATCGGCACCGCGTTGTGCGGCTTCGCCGATTCGGTCACGCAATTGCTCGTGTTCCGCTTTCTGCTGGGATTGGGGATTGGCGGCGAATGGTCGGCCGGCGCAGCGCTCATTACCGAAACGTGGCCTGCCGAGCATCGCGCCAAAGTCATGGCGTGGGTGCAGAGCGCGTTTGCCGTCGGGTATGCGGTGGCGGCCATCGTCGCGGCGGTGATCCTGCCGCACTTCGGCTGGCGCTGGGTGTTTGCCTTCGGTCTGTTGCCGACGGTGCTCGCGTTCTGGGTGCGCCGCCATGTGGAAGAGCCCGCGATCTGGCGCGAACAGCGCGTGCGTCTCACGCTCGGTCAGACGCTCAGCATGTTGTTCGGCCCCTATGCACGCAGCACGTTCGTCGGACTCGCCTTCACGGCGGCTGCCATGTGCGGCTACTGGGGCTTGTTCACGTGGATTCCGGCGTATCTGTCGACGCCGATCGATCAGGGCGGCCCGGGCTTCGACCTGATGCGCTCGACCACGTGGATCGTGATCATGCAGATCGGGGCGGCGGCGGGCTTTGTGTGCTTCGGCTACATCGCCGACCGCATCGGTTGCCGCAAGTCGTTTCTGCTTTTCTTCCTGGTGTCGGCGGTGACGGTGCCGCTGTACGTGGCGATTCGCGAACCGATCCTGCTGCTCGCCTTCGGCCCGGTCGTGGCGTTCTTCGGAACGGGGTTCTACAGCGGCTTTGCACCGACCTTTGCGGAGATGTTTCCGACGCAAGTGCGTGCCACGGCGCAGGGCTTCATCTACAACACCGGGCGCGCGGCCAGTGCGCTGGCGCCGGCTGCCGTCGGTCTGCTGTCACGGGGTGAAAACGTGAGTGCGGCCCTCGGCGCAACGGCCGGGTTCTTCCTGCTCGCGGCCATCATCGTCTACTTCTTCCTGCCGGAAAGTCACGGCGAAGCCTTGGCCTGACAAGTTTCGTCTATTCAACTTCAAGCGACTTCGCGCGCCGACGGCTCAGATTGCCGCCGGCGCGCTGCCGCTTCTGCCCCGCTTCCCCCAACCTTGCTTCACACCGATAGTGGCACCGGCAGATGGATCACCGATGTGCAATCGGAATACAGCCGTGTCACATCCTCGGCACGCAGATTCAGCACCGCGCGCTGATTGACGTAGCCCTTGTCGGTAATCTCCCCTTGCTCCAGCGACGGCGGCGACGAAAGAATGGCGGCGCGTGCGGCACGTTGCGACGTGCCGGCGTCCTCGGCGAGTCCCGCAAGCGCCTGCTGTACCAGCGCGCGCACCGCTTCGTGCGACGCCAGCGACTTGCCTGTGTGCTGCGCCGTCGTATCGCCTGCCGTCTTGCGCAGCGCGGGGGACGGGAAAATCAGCAAACCGATTTCGTCGCGGTCGTGACCGGTGATCACGACGTCCGAGGCAAACGGCGCGAGTGCGGTCACGGCGCGCAACCGTAATGCGCCCACTGACACCCATGTCCCGCTCGTCAGCTTGAAGTCTTCCGACACGCGGCCATCGAAGATCACGCCCGCGTTTGGATTGCCCGGGTCGCTCAAACGCCCGGCATCCCCTGTGCGATAGAAGCCCTCGTCGTCGAACGCGGCGGCGGTGGCTTGTTCGTCGCCTGCATAGCGGCGAAACACCGACGGGCCGCGCACGCGCATTTCCAGCTTGTCGCCATTAGGCACGAACTTGAGTTCATTGCCCGGTGCCGGGACACCGATGTTTCCCGCCCCCGGAATCGGGAAATGCACGCTGGTGATGAGCGGTGCGGTTTCTGTCGCGCCCCACGCCGAGGTGAAGAACGGCAACGCGCTGCCTTCGCGGCAATGCCGTGCCGCCAGCCGCTCGAAACGCTGCCACACCGCAGGCGGCAGGCTCGCCGCCGCGTAAAACAACACTTGCAGGCGATCGAAAAAGAGCGCGGCGAAATCGTCGTCGCTTTCCAGATACGGCGCGAGCGCCTCAAACCCCTTGGGCACGTTGAAGTGCAGCGTCGGCGATACGTCGCGCAGACTCTCCACCGAACGGCCGATCAACTCTGGCACAGGGCGGCCATCGTCCACATAGAACGCCCCGCCATTGCGCAGCGCCATATGAAAGTTGTGATTCGCACCGAACGTGTGACTCCACGGCAACCAGTCGACCACCACCGGTGCGGCGTTGTCGATGAACTGCCAGCACTGCGCAATCATCTGTTGATTCGCCGCGAGCATGCGGTGCGTGTTGACAACGATCTTCGGCTTGCCGGTCGAGCCCGACGTCAGCAACAACTTGGCGGTGTCGTCGGGCGTCACTTGCGCGAAGGCGGCGTCGAGTGCGGCAGTGGCGTGCGTCGACGACAGATCGTCGAAGCGCAGCCACCCCGGGCGCGCATTGTGAGTGGCGACCACCGGGCAGCGCACCGGTGCGCCGTCGAGCGCACGGGCGTACGTCTCGCCATCTTCGACATAGATCAATGCCGGGTCGAGCCGCGCCAGAATACCGTGCAACTTGCTCATGTCGCGGGCGATGCGCGAGTACGCCGACGACACAATGGCAGTCTGGCGCCCCGCCATCATCGCGCCCAGCACCAGCAGGGCATGGTTCACGCTGTTGTCCGACAGGATCACCACCGGCCGGTCGCGGGGCACGTCGAGATCGAGCAGCGCCTGACCGATACCCCGTGCCGCCGTGAGGGCTTCGCCGTACGTCACCCGCCGCCACAACCCACGCGCGGCATCAGCGCCGCCGAACCATCGCTCCGCCACGAACGTCGCGTCTGGCGTGCGCCCGGCCCATTGCACGAGCCAGTCGGCCGGGCTGCGCGAGAATTCGCCCAGCGTGGCGCGTGAGCGGATCACGAAGCTGCCGTCCGCCCGCATGTCGCGCTCGATGTCCGGCGCGGCGAGACGGCGCTGCTGTACGTTCAGTCGATCGTCCACTTGCCGCCCCTGACCGTAACCAGCACGCGACCGTCTTGGCCGTACGCCGAGTGGTCCTGTGCGTTGATGTTGATCATGCCGTGCGTGGCCGCCAGCCCGCGCGTCTGTTCGATGGCCGTCACCAGTGCATCGCGAAACGCCTGCGTGCCCGGTTGCGCCTGCTTGGCCGCCACGGCCACCGCGTGATCGAGCACCAGATAAGCGTCGTATGCGTAGCCCGCAAACAGGTTGCGCGACCCGGCCCCGTATTGCGCTTCGTAGCGCTTGGCGAAATCGGTCGCCACGGCCTTGCCCGGGTGATTGCCGGGCAGTTGTTCGGCGACAAGGATATTGCCCACCGGCAGGATCACGCCTTCGGCACTTTTGCCCGCCACGCGCAGGAAGTCGTTATTGGCGACGCCGTGCGTCTGATAGATCCGTCCCTTGTAGCCGCGCTCGCGCAGTGTGCTCATCGGCAACGCGCCGGGCGTGCCGCTCGCGGCGATGATCACGGCATCGACGTTGGCCGCTTGCAGCTTGAGCACCTGCGCCGTGACCGACTGGTCGTTGCGGCCATAACGCTCAACCGGCGCCACCTGAATCTGGCGGGCCGCCGCCCGTGCCTGAATGTCCTTCAGCCACGCTTCGCCATACGAATCGGAGAAGCCGATGAAGCCGAGCGTCTTGACCTTGTGTGCCTTCATGTCGTCGAGCACGGCATCGGCCATCACGGCCACCGACTGCGGCAGCGAAAAGACGTAGCGCATCTGCGCCGCACTCGGCACGAACGGACACAGCCCCAACTGCGGCGTGCGCGTGTCGAGCGCCACGGCCGCCACCGCCAGACACGCCGGTGTCGTGGACGAGCCGATGATCGCGTCAGCCTTGTCTTCGGTCGCCAGACGGCGCGCGTTCTTCGTCGCCATGGTCGGATCGGTGGCGTCGTCGAGCACGATATAGCGCGCCGGCACACCGCCCAATGTCTGCGGCAACATGCTGATGGCCTGCTTCTCGGGAATGCCCAGCGATGCGCCCGGCCCCGTCGTCGACAACGTCACACCGATGGTGACGGCGGCCGGTTGTGCATGCGCCAGCGTCGGCGCAGCCAACGCGGCGACGCATAGCGACAGTGCGCTCAGCGAGAACGCCAACGAAAACGCCGACGAAAACGAATAACTGCGTGTGAACCTGTTTGCCGCCATGTGACATGTCTCCTTGTCTTGTATTTTTGGGGCCGTACAGCGTGCGACGCGCGACGAAACATCAACGCACGGCAAACTCCGGCAACACTTCGCGATTGCGCGGCAGGCCCATGATTTCGCGGGCTTCGGCCGGGGTCGCCGGTTCATAGCCCATCTCGCGAACGAGACGCACGACGCGCTCGGTCAGTTGCTGGTTGGTCGCGACCACGCCTTGCTCGTAGTACAGGTTGTCTTCCAGTCCCACACGGACATGGCCGCCGAGCAGCAGCGAATTCATCGCCGACGGCAGTTGCGCCGGACCGATACCGCTCACGCAGAAGATGCTGCCCTTGGGCAACAGATCGACCATCGACTGCAACACGCGCGGCGTGTACGGCATGGCGTTCTGGAAACCGCGATGCACGCCCAGCACCAGATTCACGAAGAACGGCTCGTCGTCGAAGCCGGCCGCCGTGAGCGTGGCCAGATCCTGCACGATGTGCGTCGGGCTGAAGACTTCCCACTCGGGTTTGATGCCGCGCTTCTTCATCTCGATGGCGAGATGCTTCGAGCGCTCGGGCGAGGTATGCATCAGCAGCTCTTTGCCGCCGAAGCTCGCGATGATCGTGGTGGCGTCGAGCGTGCACATCTCGGCGCCGGCATCCATGCCCTTGAGGCGCTCTTCCCAGAGGATTTCCCAGTAGCCGCTGTCGCGCTGGCCGATCATGTCGCCGTGCACGCCACCGCCGGTGGAGTTGTTGATGACGATGTCGCACTTGTCGCGAATGCGGCGGTTGATGTCGCGATAGATCGCCGGGTCGCAGGTAGCGCCGTCGTCGCCCGGACGCCGCGCATGAATCGCCACGACGCTGGCACCGGCGTTGTAGCAGTCGTAGACATCGCGCGCGATCTCGTCGGGCTGCGTGGGCAGATGGGGGTTCTGCGATTTGTACGCCATGCCGCCCGTGGGCGCGATGGTGACGATGACCTTCGGTTTGCTCATGCCTGTCTCCTGAGGTGTACGGGCGCGACGGCTTCGCGAGGCAGCCCGGCTTATGGCTTATCTTTTTTTGACCGACGACGTTCGACTTGCGACTTATGGCTTGCTGGCGAGAATGCCGAGAATGACCGCGTCGCGTTGCGCTTCGATGCGCGCGTTGCCGCGTCCGGCCAGTTCGGCGTCGACACCAGCAACGATGCGGGCCTTGAGCTCGTCGGTCAGCGTTGGCTCGCCCAGATCAGCCCACCATGATTCGATCGGCGGCCCGAGATGTTCCAGCAGATGACCGATGCCGCCTGCGCCGCCCGAGAGATGCAAGTTCAGGAACGGACCGAACGCTGCCCAGCGCAGCCCCGGGCCGTAGGCGATGGCGTCATCGATGTCGGCCACCGACGCCACGCCGGTATCGACCAGATGAATCGCCTCGCGCCAGAGCGCCGCCTGCAAGCGATTCGCAATGTGGCCCTTGACCTCTTTGCGCACATGGATCGGACGCTTGCCGATCGCGAGATAGAACTCCATCGCCGTTGCGATAGCCTCGGCCGACGATTGCTCGCCGCCAATGACCTCGACCAGCGGAATCAGATGCGGCGGATTGAACGGATGGCCCAGCACCACGCGCCCGGGGTGCTGACACACCGACTGCACGCGACTCATCAGCAAGCCCGACGAACTCGATGCGATCACCACCGACGGCGGCAACGCCGCGTCCATGCGGCGGAAGAGATCCTGTTTCAGGTCTTCGCGCTCCGGGCCGCTCTCCTGCACGAAGTCCGCGCCTTGCAACGCCTCTTCGAGGGTGTCGTGAAACGTCAGGGCGTCGCGTGACGCGTCGGCGACGAGGCCGATGCGAACCAGCGTCGGCCAATGCGCGTCGACGGTCTCGCGAAGCCGCTCACGCGCGCCGGGCGCCGGGTCCCAAGCCGACACGCGCAGGCCGCGTGCGAGAAAGTAAGCCGCCCAGCTCGCACCGATCACACCGGTGCCGATGACGGCGACCTGTTCAATGCTGTCGTATTTCACATTCGTCTCCTGAAGGCATGCCGCCCGGGTTTGGGCGGCTCGGCAGGCGTCAGCGTCATGCGCCGCCGAGGAATCGTTCCATCCGCTCGCGCGCTTCCGGCGTGGCAAGCATCAGCGCACTGGTGACCGACTCGGTGAACAAGCCGTCGGCCATCGACATGTCGTGAATGCGCGAGAGTGCGTGAATCGTCGCCCAGTTCGACAGCGGGCTGTTGGCCGCCGTCTCGCGGGCGAGTTGCGATGCGAGCGCGAGTCCTGCTCCCGCATCGACCAGATAGTGGCCGAGACCAAGCCGTTCGCCGTCCACGGCGTCGTAGCGGCGGCCGGTCAGCATCATCTCCGTCATCCGGTCAGGACCAAGAATACGCGCGACGCGTACCGACGCGCCGCCGCCGACGAAGATGCCGCGCTTGCCTTCAGGCAATTGGAAAAATGCGCTGCGCTCGATGACACGCACATGGGCGGCCAGCGCAAGTTCGAGGCCGCCGCCGATCACCGCGCCTTGCAGCACCGCGACGATCGGACGGCCACCGAACTGCATGTCGTGAAAGACCTTGTGCCAGCGCTGGGAGACGCGCAGTACGTCAAGCGGATCGCGGGTGCTGTTCTCCGCCAGATCGAGCCCGGCACAGAAGTGTTCGCCGGCGCCCGTCAGCACAACGGCACGCACGCTGTCGTCGAAATCGCGAAAGGCCGCTTCCAGCGAATCGATGGCGGCATTGCACAAGGCGTTGCGCTTGGCGGCGCGGTCGAGTTCGACATACGCGATGGCGTCGTCGACGCGCACTCGCAGGTGGGGATAGGTCATGTTTTGCATCAGCTCCAAATCGTGAAAAGTATCTTATAAGATATTTTTCATCTTGCGCGACTTGTGCAATGCAATTCAGGGTTAACAGGGATAATTTCGCATATTAGGCAATTTAATGCATTTTCAGGCAACGTATGCACGCCTGTTGGCAACATCACGCATCGCCAGCGTGATATCTCATAGTATATTTATCGAAAATTCCCAGAGGGGCTATCGCCCCCTTTTCTCGCCATGGTCAAACGCCTGTCCGACGCTGCCGAAACTGTTGATGCCAGTGACGCCGCTGTCGACGCCACCGTCACGTCGCGGCTGGCTTCGTTGGCGCAGCGGGTGCGCACGTTGCGCGCCCAGCGCGGCATGACGCGCAAACAACTCGCGGCGCAATCGGGCGTCTCGCTGCCCTATCTCGCGCGCGTGGAAGCCGGCACGGGCAATGTGTCGCTGACCGTGCTGCACAAGCTGGCCGACGCCTTGAACGTCGCCGTCGAAACGCTGGTCGCCGAGCGCATGGCCTACGACGGCGATCTGTTGATGCTGGTTGAGTATCTTCGCCAGCAATCACCCGAGGCACTGTCCCGCCTGCGACGCCAGATTGTGACGCCCGGCGCTGTCGGCGTGCCCGCACGCGGCCACCGTATCGCGCTGATCGGCTTGCGCGGCGCGGGCAAATCCACACTCGGGCCTCGACTGGCAGCGTCCATTGGGGCACCGTTCATCGAACTGGATAAAGAAGTGGAGCGCGAAGCGGGCATCGCCATCGGCGAAGTCATCACGCTGTACGGTCAGGCGGCCATGCGCCGCATCGAGCGCCAGTGCATCGAGCGAATCATTGCCGGGCACGAGCATGTGGTGCTCGCCACCGGCGGCGGCATCGTCTCCGAAGCGGCTACATACGAGCGGGTGCTGCGAACATTCAGAACGGTATGGATGAAGGCCCGTCCCGAAGTGCACTTCCAGCGCGTGATGCAGCAGAACGACGCCCGTATTGCCACCGAAGCCCTGCGCAAAGAAGCGCTCGACCATATCCACCGCATGCTCGACGCCCGTGAGGCCCTGTACCGGCTGGCCGATGTCACGGTGGATACGTCAGACCTCTCGCAAGACGACGTGCTCGCAACGCTCACGCAGCAGTTGGCACCGGCGCGGGCGGCGTGACGCGCAGAAACGAAACATTCATCGCGAAAATTCTTCCGCTTTTCTCCCGGCACGCCGAATAGAGGGTATCGACACTCTCTGATTCGTGAGACGCCATGACCGACGGCCTTCGCAAGACGCTTCGCCAACAACCCCAATACCGCCTGCTCGACACCGCCATCGACAAAGCCATCGCGGCGTTGGCGCGTGAAACGTCCGGCGTCGCCGAGGCACCCCATAGCGCTGACGCGCCCGCCCTTGCACTCGCACAACTCGCTCTCCTCACGCTGGTTCGCCTTCAGGACATGATCGGCTCCAGCGCCAGTGCACCGCCCGCGATCCACCTCACGCCCCGCGAAACCGAATGTCTGCAATGGGCCGCTGCGGGCAAGACCGCTTGGGAGACCTCGCGCATTCTCGCCATTTCCGAGCGCACGGCGACCTTTCATCTCACCAATGCGGTCAAGAAGCTCGGCGCCACCAATCGCCGCGCCGCCGTCGCCCGCGCCATCGGGCTTGGCCTGATCGCGCCGTAATGTCCCACGCGCCGCGCCCGCCTCACCCGTATCGCCTGTCACGCCTATTGCGTCGCCCCGTCATTCCCGATTAGAATAAATAAGAATCATTATCATTCGCAGAGAAGCGCAATCCCGCCGTTGGCTGGCCGCGCAAGCGGTCTGTCCCGAGCACGCTAAGGCGTCGTCCGAGGCATTCGCGCCATGCGAACACGGGGAATCATGGAAAGTCATTTTCAGCGCGAGGTGAGTGCGCTCTATAGCGATCATCACGGCTGGCTGCGTGGTTGGTTACGCAAGAAACTGGGCAGTACGCTCGACGCGGCCGATCTGGCGCATGACACCTATCTGCGCGTGCTCTCGAGCGGACGCGCGCCGCAACCCGAAGACTCCCGCCGCTATCTCGCCCGCATCGCCAACTGTCTGGTGATCGACCTGTTTCGCCGTCGCGATATCGAAGCGGCTTATCTGGAAACGCTGGCCGCCCTGCCGGAGCCAGTGGCGCCCTCGCCCGAGACCCGTGCGCTCGTGCTCGAAGCCCTCATTGAAATCGACACCCTGCTCCACCGCCTGCCGACCAAGGCGCGCAGTGCCTTTTTGCTGTGCAAGCTCGAAGGGCTCGAATACCGCGAGATTGCCGAACGGTTGCAGGTCTCCGTTTCCTCCGTGGAGAAGTACATCGCACACGCCCTGCGCGAATGCTATGCCGTGCAATACGGGAGTGACACATGAGCGCAGGCCGCCCGGCTTCTCCAGCATCCGCCTCGCAGCAAGCACCTCAGACACCGCTCTCCCCCGAAGTGATTGAACGGGCCAGTGTCTGGCTGGCGCGGCTCTGGTCCGGTTCGGCAAGCGCCGACGATGTTGCCGCGTGCGACCGCTGGCGTGCCGCGCATCCCGACCACGAGCGCGCCTGGCAACGGCTCGGCGCCATTGGCCGCAAGTTTGATACGGTGCCGTCACGCGTCGCGTTCGACACGTTGACCGCCCGCCCCACGCCGCGCGTCTCACCCGCCGGACGCCGTCGGGCACTGCGCGTGTTCGGCGGTTTCCTCACGCTCGCGGGCGCCGGTTATGCGCTCCAGCGGTCTTCCGTCTGGGAATACGCCGCCGCCGATTACGCCACCGGGGTTGGAGAAGTTCGCAGCCTCATGCTCGCCGACGGCACGCGTTTGTGGCTCGACACTGCATCGGCGGTCGACGTTCGCATGACGCCCGGCGAACGGCGTATTACGTTGCGACGCGGACAAATCTGCATCGAAACCGCCTCCGGCGCTTCGCAGGTGCCACTGATCGTCGCGACGCGCCAAGGCGAAATCCGCGACATCGGCACCCGCTTCTCGGTACGCGACGAAGGCGAGCGCACGCAGGTCGCCGTCTATGACGGCATCGTGCTCGTGCGTACCGCCGAGACCGGTCGCACGCAGCGACTCGATGCCGGACAGCTTGCACGGTTCTCGGCCGATGCGATCGACCCGCCCGAAGCCGCCAACGCCGATGCAGCCGCATGGACGCGCACCCAGCTCATCGTCGAGCGCATTCGCCTTGGCGATCTCGTCGACACGCTTGCCCGCTACCGGCATGGTGTGCTGCGCTGCGACGCCGCCGTCGCCGACCTGCGCGTGAGCGGCGTGTTCTCGCTGGCCGACACCGACCGCGCGCTGGCCAGTCTGGCTGTCGGCCTGCCGGTCGAAACGGTGTATCGCACCCGCTACTGGGTGACCGTCAAGGCGAAGTAGTGGGTGCAGGAGCCGGTGCAGCAGCGGGAGCGCCGCCTCTCAAAAATATTTCAACTTTTTTGCATTTTCGATTGCGGGTTTGCCGATCTCGTTCGGAATACCAAGCATGCACCGGCGCCAACGTGTGACTTCGTGTCACCGCAACCGCCGCCGGTATCCCTTGATCCGAACCAACAGGCATGCCGATGTTGATTTCCGAAGCCGTTCCCTTGCGCCCTACCGCCTCTGCCGCCGCTCTGCGTCCGGCGATTGCTCTGCTCATCGCTTTTGCCGCCGCCGGTGCTGCCTCACACGCAAACGCCGCCCCCGCCGCGGCGCCGTCGGCTCAAGCCGCCTCCGAGGTGCGACGCGCTTGGCAAGTCGCCCCCGGCACGCTCGACGCGGTGCTGAACCGCTTCGCCAACGCAGCCGGCATCGAACTGGCCGTGGACGCCTCACTCACGCAAGGACGGCAAAGCCCGGGCATCAACGGCGACTACACGCTGAACGACGCGCTGCATCAACTGCTCGCGCCGCATCAGTTGCAGGCGATGCGCGGCAGCAACGGCGTGTACACGCTGCGCGCCGCTGCGCAAGACAACGCCGCCGCGACGCCCGGTGCCGAAGGCGGCGTGCTGCTGCCGACCACTCATGTCGTGGCGCAGGCGGTCGGACTCCCGGAAGCCTATGACGGCGGTCAGGTCGCGCGTGGCGGCCGCCTCGGCCTGCTCGGCAACAAGGACTACATGGACGTGCCGTTCAGCATCACGTCTTACACCGCGAAGACGATTCAGGACCAGCAGGCGACCACGCTCGCCGATGTGCTCGATAACGACCCCTCGGTGCGTTTCACCACGTCGAGCGGCCACATGTACGAGAACTTCAGCATTCGCGGCTTTCCGCTGACGGCCGACGAAGTCTCGCTCAATGGCATGTATGGCGTGTCGCCTTACGGCCACCTGCCGGTCGAATTCATCGAACGCATGGAAGTGCTCAAGGGCCCAAACGCGCTGCTTAACGGCATGTCGCCGTCGGGCGCTGTGGGCGGCGCCATCAACGTGGTGACGAAGAAAGCCGAGAGTGCGCCGCTGGCGCGCATCACGGCCGACTACCTGTCCGACTCGCAGTTCGGCGTGCAGGCCGACGTCGGGCGCCGCTTCGGCAACAACGAGGAGTTCGGCATCCGCTTCAACGGCTCGCTGCGCGACGGACGCACCACGCTCGACGGCCAGAACAAGCAACGCCAGTTCGGCTCGCTGGCCCTTGACCTGAAAACCGACCGCGCGCGTTTCGGCCTCGATGTCTACACCGACACCGAGAAATTCAGGGGCGGCAGCCCATGGATGGCAACGTTCGCGACCAAAGTCGTTGCCCCGCCCGCGGCCGGCACCAACGTGCTGCGCGGCGAGTTCGGCGATATCGAAAGCACCGGTGTGCAACTGCGCGGCGAAGTGGACGTAACTGACGCCATTACGGCTTACGCCGGCGTGGGTGCGCTCAGCTACCGCTACTCCGGGTTCATTACCGGCACGCGCACGGGCCCGATCAAACCTGACGGCAGCTACACCGGCGCCACGTATTTCCAACGCGGCTGGACCGACACGCTCTCGCTCGATGCCGGTGTGCGGACCAAGTTCCGCACCGGGCCGGTCAAGCACGAACTGACACTCTCGGCGACCTCGCTCGATATCACGAGCGGCAACGTCTTCACCACGAGCGCCAACTACAACTCGAACATCTACGCGCCAGTCAATCCGGCGCTGGCCAAAGACCCGGGCAGTGCGCCCAAGACGTCGACCACCACGCTGTCGAGCTTCGGGCTGGCCGACACGATGTCGTTCTGGCAAGACCGCGTCACCTTGATCGCCGGGGTGCGCAGTCAGCGCGTGCGGGCGCAGGCGTTTGCGGCCGCTACCGGCAAGCAGACGTCGAGCTATGACGAGAACGCCATCACCCCGGCGTTCGGTGTTGTGCTCAAGCCATTCGGGCCGAATGTGTCGCTCTACGCCAATTACATCGAAGGTCTCACGCAAGGCGGCATGGTCACCGACGTGAGCGCCGCCAACTACGGTGAAATCTTTGCGCCGTACCGCAGCAAGCAGGCGGAAGTCGGCGTGAAGTGGGATGCCGGCAGCTTCTCGAACACGCTGTCGTTCTTCCAGATCACCAAGCCGAGCATGATCAAGGACGTGGCGACCAACACCTACAACCCGGACGGCGAACAACGCAACCGGGGCGTGGAATGGAATCTGTTCGGAGAATTCACGCCGCACTGGCGTGTGCTGGGCGGCGTGGCGTACACCCGTGGCGAGCTGACCAAGACGGCCGGCAATCTCTACAACGGCAACACCCCGTACGGCGTGCCCAAGTGGACCGCAAACCTGGGCACCGAATGGGACCTGCCGTGGGTGCCCGGCGTAACGGTCTCGGGCCGCATGATCACGACCAGCGCCCAATACGTGAACTCGTCGAACACACAGCGCATCGGTGGCTTTACGCGCTATGACATCGGCGCGCGCTATGCCACCCGCGTGTACGGCAAGGCCGTCGTGTTCCGTGCTGCCGTTGAAAACGTGACCAACCGCATCGCGTGGTCGGGCACGTTCAACGACGGTTACGTGATTCAGAACGCCCCCCGCACGGTCAAGCTCTCGACCAGCATCGACTTCTGAGGTTCGACATGACTCATCCGACACCTTCGACACCTCAGACACCTCGTGCTGCGCTGGCCGCCAGCGCCGCTGCCGCACTCTTCCTCTCGCTCGCCGTCCATGCGGCGCTCGCGGCACCAGTGAACGTGGCACCAGCCTCGCCGCAAGGTGCCTGCGCCGGTGATCCGGCAGCGCCGAAATACCGTCTGGGCCTTGTGAGCCCGCGTCTGCTGGCACTGAATGCGACGCTATGTTCCGGCGGCTCCGGCGCCAATACGGATGCCTTCTGGCAGGACGTGAGCATCAAGGAAACGCCACTGATCGAGACCGTGCCTGCCGGTGCAGTCACCGGCGACGAACCCGCCTCGCTGCTCGGCCGCGAGACCGAGAACACATCGCTGGTCACGTTCCTCTGGCGCGGCCGCCCGCGCAGCGTGCGCATTCTCGGCGCGCCGTCGGGTGATTACGACGACATGCGTCAACTCGGCAACAGCGATGTCTGGTATCGCAGCTACGTCGTGCCCGCCAGCACACGCCTCTCGTATCAGCTCGCGCCCGACGTGCCGGACATCGAGGGCACGGCCATGGAACGCCGTCGCGCCATCCTGAAGACCTTGCAGGTCGATCCGCTTAATCGTCATCCGTTCGAAGTCGAGAGCTTTGACGGCAAGCGCAACGCCAAGTCGTCGGTCACCCTGCCCGGCGCGCCGCCGCAACCGTGGATCGCACGGCGTGACAACGTGCCGGCCGGCACGGTGCAGGCGACACGCTTCACCAGCGCAGCACTCGGCAACACGCGTGACGTCTACGTCTATCGGCCGGCAGGCTATCGCGCCGGAGATGAGGCGCAAGGCCTGCTCGTCGTCTTCGATGCGCACGCCTATGTGAACACCGTGCCCACGCCGGTGATTCTGGACAACCTGATTGCCGAAGGCCGGATTCCGCGTACGGCCGCACTGATTGTCGGCGTCATCGATGGCAACACGCGCGGCAAGGAACTGCCACCCAACCCGGCGTTTGCCCGCTTTCTCGCCGATGAGTTAATGCCGTGGGCGAAAGCGCAAGGCGTGTCGGCCCTCGCAGCGCGCACGGTGGTGGCCGGATCGAGCTACGGCGGCCTCGCATCGGCGTGGGCGGCGTCACAGGCACCGCGGTGGTTCGGCAACGTGTTGTCGCAGTCGGGTTCGTACTGGTGGGCGCCGTCGCAGGGCGATGCGGCCACGCGCGAGACGGGCTGGCTGATTCGTCAGTATGCGAATGGGCCGAAGCTGCCGGTGACGTTCTATCTGGAGTCGGGGCAATTCGAAGACCGGCGCGGACCGACCGGCATCGGCACTTCAGGCCGGCACATGCGCGACGTGTTGCGCGCCAAGGGCTATCGCGTGATGTATGCCTCGACGCCCACGGGCCACGACTATTTCCACTGGCGGGGGTCGCTGGCCTGCGGGTTGATGGCGCTCATCGGCACACCGGCCACGCAAACGGCATTGCATGCCGCGCCGGAAGCACCGGGGAGTCTCTCGGCGGTCTGCCCGATGCAATAAGGATGCAAGCACCGGGGCGATCAATCGCCCTTGGTGCTTGTCGCCCGGGAGGAAACGCGGGGCTTGGCGCGTGGCAGTACCTGCGGCTCATGTGCCACGCGCCGCGTGCCTGCCAGTTTCATCAACCGCCGGAACTGCGGGCACGCCAGATGCTCGGTCGCCGGGCATTGCGCGGCGTGACGCAAGCCGTCGCGCAACGCACTCAGTTGCCGGATCTTGCGGTCGATCTCTTCGGCTTTCTCTTGCAGCCGTATCCGGTCGATGCTCGCCTTTCCCTTGGGCATCAACATGCCTGAAATCTCGTCCAGCGAGAATCCCGCCGTGCGGCCCAGTGCGATCAGCGCCAGCGTCTGAAGTACCGAGTCGTCGTACTGACGGCGCAAGCCGTGACGGCCCGTCGCGGCGATCAATCCCTTCTCTTCGTAGTACCGCAAGGTCGACGGCGGCACGCCCGCACGCTCGACCACTTCCCCAATGTCCAGTGTCATGTCAGTCACTCCGCTTGACCTCAAGTTGACTTGAGTTCGTATAGTGCCTCAATCACGGCGCGCAGGTTGCCGCCGTCTCAACGCCTACGAGAGAGAGATTTCAAACATGACTTCAACTTGGCTTGCGCTGGCCGTCCAAGCCGCAGCGATGGGCGTGCTCGCCACCGTGGCGGTGGACTTTTGGGCATGGCTGCTGCGTCGCCTGTTTGGCATGGCATCGCTGGATTACGCCATGGTTGGGCGCTGGCTGGGGCACATGCCCGCAGGGCGATTCGCGCACGCGGGTATCGGGCGGGCTACACCGGTTGCCGGGGAACGCGCGCTAGGCTGGTTCGCGCATTACGCCATCGGCGCGGGCTTTGGCGTGTGCCTCGTTGCGCTGACCGGGCCGGGCTGGCTTCAGGCGCCGACAATCTTGCCCGCACTGGCTTTCGGCATCGCTACCGTCGCCGTGCCGTTCTTCGTCATGCAACCCGCCTTCGGCGCTGGCGTGGCCGCATCGAAGACACCCGCCCCTGCGCAGGCACGTTTGCGCAGCCTGATGACCCACGGCGTATTTGGCGTCGGGCTGTATCTTGGGGCGCAAATCGTTTCGGTCGTGGCGGGCAACTGATGGGAGAGCGCCGCATCGAAATAAGGCGACGCGCTTGAGCTGTCACACGCGCCGTACTATAGTGGCCGACGCTATGTCCCGCTTGCCGGGGGCATGGCGCTTCACCCCAATAAGAAAGCCACTACAAGGATTGCGTCCGCCATGGAAACCACCGTCATTTCGAGCTGGAAGGATTTCATGGAGTTGTCCTCCCGCTTCGAAGGGTGGGCCTTTCGCGGCCAGCAGGACGCCCGCTGGCATCCGCAAAGCTCGCTGTCGCGCTATTTGCACGCCTATGTCTCCGACAAGGAGCAATGGCGCAGCCGCGAAGCCCGGGCGATTCGCATCTTCCGCCGCAAGGCGCTCAACCACGTCAAGCTGCCGGAGATGCTGCACGACGACCTGCGTTGCCTCGGCCTGATGCAGCACCACGGTGCGCCGACACGCATGCTCGACTTCACCAAATCGCCGTTCGTGGCGGCCTTCTTTGCACTGGAACGCGCCACCAGCGACGCGGCCATCTTCGCCCTGAACACGCCCGCGCTCTATGACGACAGCGCCCGGCCGCGTCATGCCCCGTGGCTCACCCGCGACACGATCGACCCGCGCGTGAAGGGGAATATGGAGAAGTACTTCCTCAGTAACGACAACGAGGTGGTGTGGTTCGGCGAGCCCGAAGAGATGGATGGACGGCTGATCGCGCAATCGGGCACGTTCGTCGTGCCCGGCGTGATCGACCGCCCGCTGCATCGCATTCTCGATGGTTACGAGAGCGAAGAGCCGTTGCTGCGCAAGATCGTGCTGCCCGTTGCGCTACGGGCCGAAGCGATGAAGTGGCTGTACCGCATGAACGTCACCAACGCCTCGCTATTCCCCGATCTCGACGGACTGGCCCGCTCCATCGCCATCGAGATCGAGATGGTCTGGCCGACGCAGACGCTGGGGTAAGCCGCCTCACTTACTGGCGCATACCGATCGCCAGACGGTTGAACGCGCTCATCAGCGCAACGGCGAAGCTCAGATCGGCGATTTCGGCATCGCTGAAATGTGCCTTGAGCGGCGTGAAATCTTCATCCGGCGCATGGGTATGCGCCACATCCACCAGCGATTCGGTCCACGCCAGCGCGGCACGCTCGCGCGCGTCGAAATGCGAACTCACACGCCAGCCGGCCAGACTGTCGATCTTGGCATCGGCCATGCCGTCCGAGCGCAGCGCCTTCGAATGCATCTCCAGACAGAACGCGCAGCCGTTGATCTGCGAAACGCGCAGGTAGACCAATTCGACCAGCGGCTTGCCCAGCGTGCTTTTCGCCAGCGCTTTCTTGGTGGCGGCGAACCCCTGATAGGCTTCGGCGGACAGGGTGTAATACGGCAAACGAAGGGTGCTCATGACTGACTCCAAGTGGAATTTGCTTGTCGCGGTACCCATACTTTAGGAAAATCATGTCCCATCGAACAGATACAAGAATTGACTGATCGACTAGGACATCGCACATGGAACTGCATGAGCTGACTGAGCTGACGCCGAGCCGGGAGCAGGACGCCCCGATTTATCTGCAACTCTACCGGCGCTATCTCGACGTGATTGCGGCTGGCAAGCTGCGTCCGGGTGAGCGCGTGCCTTCCGTGCGCAGCCTCGCCAGCGAACTGAATCTGGCGCGGGGCACCGTCGAGCTGGCCTATCAGATGCTCACCAGTGAAGGCTATTTCACCGCGCGCGGCGCCGCAGGCACTTTCATCTCGCCCCGCCTTGAAAGCCTTGGCGAGCCCGGGCCAGCCACCGCGCCACCGCCGCCCGCCACTGCTGCCAACACCGCGTCACGGAACGCACCGGCGGTCGCGACACCCCGCCCGTTCCAGTTGGGCTTGCCCGCGCTCGATGCCTTTCCGCGCAAGACGTGGTCACGACTGGCAGCCCGCAATGCGCGGGTCATGGATACCGCCGCACTGATCTACCCGGATATCACCGGCTACGATCCGTTGCGCCGCGCCATTGCCACCTATCTGGGCATCTCGCGTGGCATTGCCTGCACACATGAGCAGGTCTTTGTCACCGCAGGACACCTTGGCACGCTCGAAATGGTCTGCCGCACGCTGCTGAGCCCCGGCGATACCGGCTGGTATGAAGACCCCGGTTATTTATTCGCGCGGCATTTTCTCGAACGCGCCGGTATGCGTCTGGCGCCAGTACCGGTCGATGAGGAAGGTCTCGACGTGGCCGCAGGCCTCAAGCACGCGGGCAACGCGCGCTTTGCCGTGGTCACGCCCACGCATCAGAGTCCGACGGGCGTCACGCTGTCGCTGCCGCGTCGGCTCCAACTGCTGGAGTGGGCCAGCCAGCGCGACGCGTGGATCGTGGAAGACGACTACGACAGCGAGTTTCGCTACCACGGCCGCCCCCTGCCCGCACTCAAGAGTCTGGACCGCGACGACCGTGTGCTCTACACAGGCACCTTCAGCAAGGTGTTGTTCCCGGGGCTTCGGCTGGCGTATCTGGTTGTGCCTGCATCGCAAATCGACCGGTTTCGCGATGCGGCGAGGCACCTGCCCGGCCCGGGCTCGATTCTGTTGCAGGCCACTGTCGCCGACTTCATGGCACAAGGCCACTTCGCCCGGCACTTGCGAAAGATGCGTGCGCTCTACGGCGAGCGGCGCGGCTTTCTCGTCGACGCGCTGTCGCACGTGTTTGACGACACGCTCGGCGTTGCGCCGCAAGCGGGCGGCATCCATGCCTTGGCCAGCCTGCCACGCGGGCGCAATGACAAGGCGCTGGTGGCCGCCGCACAGCAACACGGACTCGCGGTACAGGCTGTCAGCAATTGGCAGATGAGTGCGGTATCAGGGACCTCACGCGCCCGTCTTCCGACGCGCTCGGGTCTGCTCCTCGGCTTCACCAACATCACCGGCCGCGATGTCGCGATGCAGCTGTGCGGGCAGTTGCTGGCGGCCACCCGGGGTGTCTGACGCAGCGACATCGCCTTATTTCCCCATTTCGACTTTTGCGGAAACTTCGCGGGCTTCGCTGAGATGGTGACGAATTGTAGGCAACGTCTGACGTGCGAATCCGCGCAAGTCTGAGTCCTGTCCCTTATCCGCTTCGAGCGAAAAAAGCTGGACGGCCTGCTCGTGCGCATCCGGCCCCGCAAGCGCCATGTAGGCCACATCGAACGCGTGTCCCTTCTTCTGCTTGAGCGCCTCGATGTCGGGATTGACGGCGGTGTCGTTGGGAACGCTCACGCCCTTCTTCGCGGCGAGTTGCCGCAGCGCTTCATTCGCCTTGCTATGGTCGGAGACCATCTGCTGCGCGAAACGTTTGACGGCGGGGTTAGTGGAGCGCTGCACCGCGACCTGACTGGCCTGCACTTCGGCCTTGCCTGCTTGCTGCGCCTTGTCGACAAACTCGGCGTCAAGACCGGCAGGCGGCTGGGCGGTGCGTTGGGCTTGTGCGGCGGCATGTGTTACGTCGACGCCGCCACCAGCGACGCCAATCTCATCGCCGCCGCCCTGTGCTGGCTCTCCTTTCGGTAGTTCCTGCGCAAACGTCCATGTGCTGAACAACAAGGTTGCGGCGGCGAGGCACGCGCCGGACATGTTGAGGTGTCGTGTCTGCATTCTGTCCTCCCAAGGTTGACGACAACGGATGGCGACGATAGATGCCCGTTCGACTACGTATTCAACGGCACCGTTCGTCATCACGTGATCGAACTTTTCTATGCGGTGCCGCCCGCCGCTACAAAGTTTCAATGCCGGGTCGTGCCGGCGCTGGTTGCCGGGAGACGCGTCGCGCACGGTGATCTTTTAAGACGACGCGCTTGACGTCACACGCGCGCTGCGTATAGAGTCACCGCATGACGAATTTCAGCGCCCTTCTCTTGAACGCAGTAAGCGTTGCCGCCACGCGGCAGCCGGGCGCGTTCGTCAAAGCTAAAAAACAGTCGCTCAACTGACCGGAGCGTGCTGTTCCGTCAGTTGAGCGACGGAATAGCCACGTGGACCCGGCAGTCCCGCCCGCGCCCTTGCGCACCCCGCCCGCCTGCCCTGTAATTCCCCACGCGTCTCGCGATTCACGTCGTCCTGCTGAACGGTTTGCCGTACAGGTCATCACACGTTTGTCGTTTTGGAACTGTCAGGAGACATTCATGCAGGACACGCCGTCACATACATCGCACGCCGCTACCTCGCCGGCTTCACATTCGGCTTCACATCCGGCCTCGCCATCCACGGCACAACTCGCATCACGCGGCCAAACGCCGGCGTTTCGCGGGATCTGGGTGCCGCTCGTCACACCCTTTCTGCCCGGTAGCACGAACACCTCGGACGCCCCGGTCGACCACGCCGCGCTGCGCCGGTTGGTCGCCCACTATCGCCGCTCGGGGATTGCTGGCCTGGTGATCTGCGGCACGACCGGCGAAGCGGCTGCGCTTGACGACGCGGAGCAACTCGCCGTGTTCGACACCGTGCTGACCGAGGCGGGCGACCTGCCCGTGATTGCCGGACTCGCGGGCAATCACCTGGGCCACACGCTGGCACGGCTGGATGCCTTCAATGCGCTGCCGCTCGCGGGTGTGCTGGCGCCTGCGCCGTATTACATCCGGCCGTCGCAGGCGGGGCTCATCGACTGGTTCCACGCGCTGGCTGACCGCTCGCGTGCGCCGATCGTGCTCTACGACATTCCGTATCGCACCGGCTCGACGCTAACGCTCGACACCCTCCTGACACTCGCGGCACATGACAACATTCGCGGCATCAAGGACTGCGGTGGCAATGCCACCACGACGCAGGCCCTGATCGCGGACGGTCGCTTGTCGGTACTCGCTGGTGAAGATCACCAACTGCTCTCGACCCTCTCGATGGGCGGCCACGGCGCGATCATCGCGTCGTCGCATTGCCGTCCGTCGCATTTCGTGGCGCTATATCGTGCCGTGCAGGCGCAGCAACTCGATGTAGCGCGGGTGCTGTTTCATGCATTGATGCCGGTGGTGCGGCTGCTCTTCGCCGAGGCGAATCCCGGCCCGGTGAAGGCGTGGCTGGCGCGCGAGGGCTTGCTGGCCGACGTACTGCGTGCGCCGATGACCAGCGCGTCGCCCGCACTGGCACAGCAGTTGGTGGATGCCGTGGCGGCCGTCGATGCGCAGTTCGGGGCAGGCGCTGCGAACGCTGCATGACGGCGGGTGAGTGACCACGGACAGGTGTGCGGCGGCAGGCGGGCTTACGAGCCGACGGCCTGCCCGGCCATCGACTTCACCGGCGCGCTCGTGCCCCACTGCACCACGAGCATGCCGGCGACGATCAAGCCAACGCCGGCGATACGGGCAAGGTTGGCAGGTTTCTGCGCCAGCCCCATCAGTCCGAAGTGATCGATGACGAGCGACGCGACCACCTGCCCTGCCACCACACAGACGATGAAATTTGCCGCGCCGAGCCGGGGTGTCAGGATCAGTGCTGCCGTGATGTAAGCCACCCCGGCGATGCCACCGATCCACAGCCACCACGGCCCGCCGGCCGCCTTGCCGAGATCGGGCACGCCGGCACGCATGCCGATCAACACCGGCAGGATGACGATCAGGCTGACCAGCAACGATGCCACCGTGGCCCACAACGGATGACCCAGCGCGCGGCCGAGCGCTGCATTGCTGCCTGCCTGAAACGGCACGACGGCACCCGCCAGCATGGCGACGACCAGCGGCAACAAGACCGCAGGCGATAACGAGGGAGCGAAAGATGCGTTCATGAAGTGACCTCCTTTGGCGTAAATCATGACTTGCCTTGAGGGTGCATCATCCATTCCAATAATGGAAATTCGAAATTCGTACGCAAACTATTCGCCATATGGATAGCCAATGGATGACTTGCGCAGGATCGACCTCAACCTGTTGTTGACGCTGCACGCGTTGCTCGCGGAGCGCCACGTATCGCGCGCTGCGGTTCGGCTGCACCGTAGCCAGCCAGCGGTCAGCCATGCGCTCGGGCAGTTGCGCGTGATCTTCGACGATCCGCTGCTGGTGCGGCGCGACGGTGCTCTGGCGCTGACTGCCCGCGCGCAGGAACTGCAACGGCCACTCGATGACGCACTTGCCCAGTTGCAGGGGCTATTGCACGCCCCCGCATTCGACGCCCGGCGCGCACGCCGTACGTTCCGTCTCGCGTTGTCGGATTACGGTGCCCGGGTAGCACTCCCGGCGTTGACGCGTTGCCTGCGCGAGCAGGCACCGGGAGTCGATCTGGCGGTCTCGCAGACGAGTCGCGAGGCGATGGTGACCCAGTTGCTCGATGGTGAAATCGATCTGGCGCTCGGGGTGTTTCACGATCTGCCGGACGAGTTGCTGGCGCAAACGCTGTTCGACGAATCGTTCGTCTGCGTGGCCGACCGGGCCACCCTGCCAGCGCGCGGCGCACTCACGCTCGATGCGTGGCTGGCACGGCCTCATGTGCTTGTAGCGATGCGCCCGGACACCGCCAACGAAATCGATCTGGCACTCGCCGAGCAAGGGCAGACTCGCCGCGTCGCCGTCGCGATGCCGCATTGGAGCGTTGCCACCGAATTGATCGCCGGTACGGATCTCGTGCTCACCGTCGCCGAGCGGGCCGTCGCACATCTGCGTCACGACCGGCAGTTGAGACGCTTCCCGCCACCGTTTCCGATTCCGGCCTTCGCGTTTCAGGCGGTCTGGCACACACGACGCGATGTCGACCCCGCGCATCGCTGGCTGCGCGAGCAGATCGCGACGATTTGTGGCGACAACGCTTGATCCCTGAGGTCAGGCTTGCGCTGTCAGCGAGGTCACAAGATCGAGAAACGCCCGTGTTTTGGCGGGCGGATGATGACGCGACGGATGGTAGGCATACAGCGGAAACCGTTCATCGGGCCAGTCGGGAAACAGGTCGACCAGTTCGCCGCTCTCAAGCCAAACGTCGGTGCCGAACCCCATGACCTGTGCAATGCCGTAACCGGCAAGACATGCACTCAGCAGCGTGCCGGCATCGTTGACGACGAGTCGGCCGTGCGTCGGAACCACCAGCTGTTTGCGCTTGCGGTGAAATTCCCACGGATACGGCCGGCCGGTTTGCGGGTCACGGAATTCGATACACGTGTGTGCATCGCCCGACAGGTCTTCCGGTTTGAGCGGACGGCCACAACGTTTCAGGTAACTCGGCGCGGCCACCGTTCGAATGGGCGTATCGAGCAGCTTGCGCGCCACGAGCGTCGAGTCTGGCGGGACACCAAAACGCACGGCCAGATCGAAGCCGTCGGCGATCAGATCGCCCAGACTGTCGCGCGTGATCAGTTCAAGGCGAAGCGCTTCGTGCTGCGCGAGGAACGCCTCAAGGCTCGGCCCAAGGATCAACCGCGAGAAGAACGGGTCGATGTTCACGCGCAATCGCCCGCGCACGGCAGTGGCCCCGCCCGACGCGGTTGCCACTGCATCCTCCAGCCCTGCCAGCAACGGCGTGACCTGCGCATAGAAGCGCCGCCCTTCGTCCGTCAACGAGACCACCCGCGTCGTTCTGTCGAATAACCGGATGCCCAGCCGCGCTTCGAGTCGTGCCACCGCACGACTGACGCCCGGCTGAGACATATCGAGACGTTCGCCCGCGGCGGCAAAGCTCCCCGCCTCCACGATCGCTACGAAAACGCTCATGCCGTTGAGCATGCGTTCGTCGAATCCTGTCATGTCGTGGTGCCTCCGCCTGCCGCATTTCATGCCATTTTGGCATTAATCAAATGACACTCATGTTATCGCGAAATGTTATGCAGGTACCGACAATGGCGTCCAACGCGGTGTGGACCGCAGTTTTCAGAGGATTTGAGATGTACGCCATTACAGGAATTACCGGACAAGTCGGCGGTGCCCTCGCCGAAACGTTGCTGGCCCAAGGCGAGGCAGTGCGCGCCGTGGTGCGCAATGCCGCCAAGGGGGCGGCGTGGCAGGCGCGCGGTTGCGATGTCGCACTTGCCGACATGACGGACGCCGACGCGCTCACCCGGGCCTTTACCGGTGCAGAGGCGGTGTTTGTGCTGCTTCCGCCGACCTTCGATCCGTCGCCCGACTTTGCCGAGTCACGTGCCGTCATTACTGCGGTATCGAAGGCGCTGCAAGCGACGCGTCCCGCGCGTGTCGTCTGCCTGTCGACCGTGGGCGCGCAAGCCACGCAAACCAGCCTGCTCTCCCAGTTGTCGGCATTGGAGCAACACCTCGGTGCCCTGCCCCTGCCGATCACGTTCCTGCGCGCGGCATGGTTCATGGAGAACGCCGCGTGGGATGTCGCGCGCGCCCGCACTGACGGTGTGCTGGAGAGCTATCTCACGCCGCTGGATCGCGCGATCCCGATGGTGGCGACCGCCGACGTCGGCAGCACGGCGGCTCACCTGCTGTGCGAGCCGTGGGAAGGCAAACGCGTGATCGAGCTGGCTGGCCCCGCGCTGGTATCGCCAGCGATACTGGCCGACGCGCTGGGTCTTGCCCTTGGCCGCCCCATCGAAGCCCGCGAAGTGCCGCGTGCCGAATGGGAAGCCCGCTTCAAAGCGCAAGGCATGCGCAACCCGATTCCGCGCACGCAAATGCTCGACGGCTTCAACGCGGGCTGGCTCAGTTTTGAAGGCACGCCGCGTCAAGGCACCACAACGCTCGCCGATGTGGTGAATTCGCTGGTGACTTGCCACTGAGTTGCCATTTCGCTGACACTGAGGGCACTGCAACGCCGCGCGGGACCAGGATTCAACACCGTGGCCCGCGCGGTGTGCGCTCAGGGAGCTGACGATATGGCAAACGGCAAGCACCGCAAAAAGCACAGTTGGGCCACGCCGGACGAGCGAATGGCGCGTCTGACCAGCGAACGGGCGCGCAAGATGGCGCGCTCGCCTCACGCTTATGTCCGTGGCAGTACGATCCGTTTTTATGAGTGGCTAAGCAACGCGGACGTCAATTTGCCGCAGGGGCCGGCCATCTGGATCTGCGGTGACTGCCACACTGGCAATCTCGGGCCGCTGGCCAACGCACGCGGTCATGTCGAAATCCATATTCGCGATCTCGATCAGACCGTCATCGGCAACCCGGTTCACGATCTAGTGCGGCTGGCGTTGTCACTGGCGAGCGCCGCACGCGGCTCGTCCCTCTCCGGCCTTACCGTCATCCATATGCTCGAAGCGCTCACGCACGGCTACGAGTCGGCGTTCGAACGCGGTGATGCCCCGGATGACGAGAGTTCGAACGGGCGCAAGCGCAACGGGAAGCGCGCAGGCAAGGCGAGCAGCAAGTCCGCCAAGGGCACGAAGAACGCCGCCGCCGAAGACGACTACGAACGCCCGAAAGTGGTCGATTTGATCTTGCGGCAGGCAACCAAGCGCTCGTGGAAACATCTGGCACTGGAGCGCATCGAGGATATCCGTCCGACGATTCCGCTCGGCCGGCGATTCTGGCCACTGAGCAAGACCGAGAAGAACGAGATCGACGCGCTCTTTCAGCGGGAAACCATCGCGCGTCTCGCGACCGATTTACGCGGGCGCCCAGACGACGGGCATGTCGAAGTGCTCGACGCCGCGTATTGGGTCAAGGGGTGCAGTTCGCTGGGACGGCTTCGCTATGCGGTACTGCTGGATGTGGACGGCGGTGTCGTGCAAGGCGACGACCTCTGTCTGATGGATCTGAAGGAAGGCGTGAAAGCCGCCGCGCCGCGCTACCCCGGCGTTCGCATGCCGCGCGACAACGCCGAGCGGGTTGTCAAAGGGGCGCAGCATCTCTCGCCGTTTCTCGGTGACCGCATGCGCGCGGCGCGCATGATGGATCGCTCGATCATCATTCGCGAGTTGCTGCCGCAGGATCTCAAGCTCAGCATCGAAACGCTCACCGTCAACGACGCCGCCGAAATCGCGTACTACCTCGCGCACGTGGTCGGACAAGCCCACGCGCGGCAAATGGACGATGCCACCTGCCGCTCGTGGCTCACTGAACTGCAACGCAACCGCTCGAAGTCGATCGACGCGCCCGTGTGGCTTTGGAACAGCGTTGTGCAACTGATGAGCGAGCACGAAGCCGCCTATCTCGAACACTGCAAGCGGGTGATTTCAGGCGAGACCTGATACATCACGGCAAGCCGTGATACGGATCAGAACATCGGGTTGCCGCTGACCGTCTTGGCGGGCACCTGCTGCGACACGTCCCAGTGTTCGACGATCTTGCCCTTGTCGAGCCGGAAGATGTCGACGATGGCAATCGGCGCGTCGCCCGGGTGCGGCACCTTGCGCACGTGCAGAATCACGTAATCCCCGTCGGCGAAGGCGCGCACGATATCGCTATGCGAATCGGGCTGGTTCTTGCGCAGGAAATCGAGAAACTTGCCGAAGCCTTCCACGCCGTCGGCTGCGTTCGGATTGTGCTGAATGTACTGCGTGCCCAGATACTGGCGCGCTGCATCGAAATCCTTGCGATTCAGACCCGCCTCGTAGAACGCGAGGACGGCCTGTTTGTTAGCGGCCATCTGGGCAGCGGACACCGTGGGGACCGGCGTAGCAGACGGGTTGAGGCCTTCGGCACCGGCCGCCGACAACGCGGCACCGGGCACGGGCGGCATGCCTTCTGCGGCGTGGGTGACAGGCGTCAGAACGACGGCGGCGGTGGCGAGCAACGAAGCGACAATGGTTTTCATGATGTCGTGTGTGGCGTAGGACGTCAGTGATGTCGTGATGTCAGGGGTGAAAGAAGCTAACGGATTCGGGCATGACTGACACGGCTTGGCGTGGCCGCGTCAACTCAACAGTTCATAGGGGCCGCCACGCGCGAGTGCGCGCTGGTAAGCCTCACGTGAATGAATGCGTTTGAGAAAGTCTTCGATGGCCGGCCAACGGCCCTTCGCGTCGCCGCGCGCGGCCGCAGCCTCGAGCGGGAAGCTCATCTGGACATCGGCCGCGCTGAAGCTGTCGCCGACGAACCAGCCGGTCTTCGCCAGTTCGTCGTTCACATAGCCGAAGTGCAGCGCCAATTGCGGATCGACAAAGCTCGACTGCAACGTGCCGCTGATCTTGCGGGCGATGGGACGGACGAAAAACGGCATGGGCGCGCTTGCGATGCGCAACGCCACGAGCTTGAGCAGCAAGGGCGGCATCGCGGAACCTTCGGCGTAGTGCAGCCAGTAGGTCCAGCGCAGGCGTTCGGGGGTATCGCGCGGCGGGGCCAATCGCCCTTCGCCGTAACGATCGACCAGATACTCGATGATGGCGCCCGACTCGGCCAGGGTCAGGTCACCGTCGGTGAGAACCGGCGACTTCCCGAGCGGGTGGACCTGCCGAAGCTCCGGTGGCGCAAGCATCGTGTTGGGGTCCCGGGCGTAATGGCGCAGTTCGTACGGCAGGCCAAGCTCTTCGAGCAACCAGAGCACGCGTTGCGAGCGGGAGTTGTTCAGGTGATGGACGGTGATCATACGTTCGGACTCCGGCGGTTGATCCGAACGCCATTGTCGCCGTATTGGCGGATTTAGGGGTAATCTTGCCCATCAGCCCCGTTGCTGGGCCACACAGCCTTACGGAACCCGGTCAAACGCTCTAAACGCTCTACTAGCACTATTCGCCCTGTTCGGGCTATTCGGGCTATTCGAACCGTTCACCCGCGTCCAAGTCACTACCAAACCGTCATCCCACCAAGCTCATGGACAGAATCGATGCGATGAAGGTCTTCGTCGCGACCCTCGACGAAGGCAGCCTCGCCGGTGCCGCTCGCCGCCTGGGGCGCTCGGCCGCCGCCGTGAGCCGCGCCATCGCGTATCTTGAAGCCCATACCGGCACGGCTCTGTTACATCGCACCACGCGCACCATCCGGCTGAGCGCCGCCGGTGAGCGCTACGCCGCCGCCTGCCGGCGCATTCTGCTCGATCTGGACGAAGCCGACGTACTCGCCGCCGGTGAACGTTCCGGCCCGCGCGGCTTGCTCACCGTTGCGTCGCCCTTGGCTGCCGGCGAGACGCTGATGCGGGAGATCGTCGATGCCTTCATCGAACGGTATCCGGCCGTGACCGTGCGGCTTGCGTTGAGCGACGTTCCGGTCAGCCTGATTGATGAAGGCATCGACGTGGCGCTACGCGTGGCGCATTTGCCCGACTCATCGCTCGTCGCGACACAGGTTGGCGAAGTCCGACGGGTGATTGCCGCGTCGCCTGACTATCTTGCATCGCACGCGCCTATCGAGACACCCGCCGATCTAGCGAAGCATCAGATCGTGTCGATGACCTACTTCGGGATCGACTCGTGGCGTTTTCCGGCGAGCGGGCGGGGGTCGGTGCCGCAGGTGGTGCAGTTCACGCCGAGGCTGATCGTCAATTCGATTCGTGCGGCAATTGCGTCGGCCGTGGCCGGCCACGGTGTGGCGCGGATGCTGACTTATCACATGGTCGACGAGATCGAGCGCGGCACGTTGCAGATCGTGTTGCGCGAGTATGAGCATCCGCCAATGCCCGTGCACGTCATCACACCGCAGGGACGCCTCGCCGTCCCAAAAGTGCGCGCGTTCGTCGACTTCGCGGTGCCGCGCCTGCGCAAGCATTTCGTGCGCGTGAACAAGGTGGCGGAGAAAGCGTAACGACGATTCGTACGCCGCGCGGAAGAATGACTTCCGGGGCGCGGCCGTTCTCCGTCGGGCTCGCGGCACCTACACTGACTCCATCGCTTTTGCGCGTGGTCCGGCATGGGACATGCACCACGCGCGCCCCGGAGTCCACATGCAAAACGCAACGCTTGGCGGCACGTCAGCCGCCCCCTTCAATGCGTGGCGTGCCACGTTGTCTGCCGCCAGCGCAAGTCTGATCGGCATCGGCTTCGCCCGCTTCGCATACAGCGCCCTGCTTCCGGCGATTATTGGCGCGCACTGGTTTGCTGCGTCGACGGCCGCTTATCTTGGCGCGGCCAATCTCGGCGGCTATCTCGCGGGGGCGCTCGGTGCACGGGCGCTTGCGCGCTACGCACCGACCGTCACGATCCTGCGCGCGATGATGCTGCTCACCGCTGTCGCGTTTCTCGCGTGTGCGTGGCCGCTGTCGTTTCTGTGGTTCTTCTCATGGCGCTTCGCATCGGGTTTCTCCGGCGGCGTGCTGATGGTGCTTGCGGCACCGACGGTGTTGGGTCATGTACCGCCGTCGCGGCGCGGCATCGTGAGCGGCGCAATCTTTGCAGGCATTGGGCTGGGGATTGCGGCGTCGGGCACGCTGGTGCCGCTGTTGCTGCGGCAAGGTCTTTCGCAGACGTGGATCGGGTTGGGTATCGTCTCGCTCGCGCTTTCGGTCGTGGGATGGCGTGGATGGCCGTCGGGAACGCCCGCCGTCGCGGTGGCTCCCACTGCGCATGCACATCGTCGGCCGGCTAGTTCACTGACACTGCGCGCGTTGTATCTGGAATACGCGCTGAATGCCGTAGTGCTGGTGCCGCACATGATCTTTCTTGTGGATTACGTGGCGCGCGGTCTCGGCAAGGGGCTGGATGCCGGGGCGCACTTTTGGGTGCTGTACGGGCTGGGTGCGATCCTTGGGCCGATCTTTGCGGGGCATCTGGCGGACAGGATTGGGTTCGGGCGAGCGCTGCGGGTCGCTTACGTTTCGCAGATTGTTGCGGTGTTGCTGCCGGTGTTGGGGCTCGGGTTGCCGGGGTTGATTGTGTCGAGTCTGGTGATGGGCGCGTTCACGCCGGGCATCGTGCCACTTGTGCTGGGCCGCGTGAATGAGCTGCTGGTACACCACCCTTCTGCACAGAAGGGCGCGTGGAGTACGGCGACGACGAGCTTCGCGACGTTGCAGGCCGGGGCCGCTTACGGGATGTCGTTTTTGTTTGCCGCGACGCGGGGCAACTATGCAGTGTTGTTCGTCGTGGGGAGTGCGGCGATGACGGTGGCGTTGGTGGTGAATCTGGTGGCTGCGCGGCGGGATGGCAGATGAGGAATCTCGATCGTCCGGCATTCATGCAAATCGTGCGTACGTCGGTATAGCCGAAAAAAAAGCCGCTCACGGGAGCGGCTTTCAAATGAATTTGTACGATACGGTCGAACCACAATTTGTCGATCACGCGCTCTCACTGACAATGCAGATCATCGCGTGGCGCGCCTGCGGTACGGCAAAACATGATGACGTTGGGCGGGTCGCCTTGCGCCGTATCGAAGGTGATCCCTACGGCGACGTTCTGACGCGGCTGGGCAAGACCAGCGTTATGCCATTGCCCCTGATGCTTCACCCAGACGAAAGAAACGAACCCGCAGGCGTTGTGATAGCCGTAGACGAGAATGAACTGGTTCGAGCCCGTGTACTTGTAGCTGGCGCTTTCCATACCGGGCTGAATGCAAACCGCAGCTTCACCCGTACTGTTGGTTATCGGAAGGATGGTATTTCTTTCGCAGTTGGGGCTGGTACAGCCCTGATCCATCTGCGGAATAATGCCCGCGTCATCAACGCCGTAAGTGGCACCGGCCCAAGCTTGGCCAGACAGGCCGAGTCCGGCAGATAAAACCAACACGACGAACACCCGCAATAGATATGCATTCATGTGACAAGGGCTCCAAAGGTGGATTGCCTGTCGCAATTCTAGTCGCGAGTTTCGGGGCGATGTATCACCTAATTGGGTGACATTGATCGATGCTTCTATACCGTATGCGTGGGATGTTTTTGGTGCTTCGATCGCGATCGGCCGAACGTGTTTTCGACAGATGAAACATTAGACGTGTCGACTCGGATTGCTACTTTTTGATTGATAAAACGTTGAGCGGTTGCGCGCTTTGTTACCGAAATGCCTGCCGGATTCCCAGCGCGATCATGAGCCCTCCACACGTGAGGTCAATCCATGTCTTCGCGCGGCGATACGCCGTCGCAATCGTCGCATGCGATAGCACGAGCGCAACGGCGCCGTACCAGCACGTCGCTGAAACACCGACAGTCACCAGCATCGCAAAGAACGTCTGCGTGGAAACGTGGGCGGGCACCGCTGAGGAAAACACCGCCGCATAAAAAGCGATGGACTTCGGGTTCGCGATATTTGTCGCGACACCTTGCAGGAAGGCGCCGCGAAACCGAGGCATCTTCGGTGGGTAACGTGCTTCCGAGGGACTTGCCCGCGCCGACACAACGAGCCGCAGTCCGAACCAGATCAGATAGGCCGCGCCAACAAGCCTGACGCCGACAGCAAGCCATGGGAACATCGCGAACACCACGCCGATACCAAGAATGGCGCATGTCGCCCAGAACAGATTCACCGTCACGATTCCGGCGACAAGCGCGAGCGCATCGGAGCGTTTGCCGGTTACCGCCTTGTGCGTGATTGCGACAAAGTTCGGCCCGGGGATGACGGCGCTCGCCGCATAGACAGAAAAGACTGTCGCAATAACAGACCAATCAACCATTTGTCGCCTCAGTGGTTTGTGGTTGTGTAAAACGCGGTGCTGCTGCTTCAGCCCGTATTCTGCGTCAATTCACAACTGGCCGCTCTTTGCCGATCTTTGAGCGCAAGCCCCTCATCAACGCCTACTCGGATCGATCACTCAAGCTCGCTCACGGCAAGGTCGAAACCTTCGTCGAGCCATCCGGTAACACCGCCGATCATCACCTTCACTGGCCGTCCCAACTGCGCCAGCCGAATGGCGCCTCGCGTTGCGCCATTGCAGTGCGGTCCCGCGCAGTAGGTGACGAAGAGTGTGTCGTGCGAATAATCGGCGAGCTTCGACGCGATGATCTTGCCGTGCATTAAGTTCACGGCGCCAGGAACGTGGCCACGAGCAAACAGCGCCGGACTTCGAACGTCGAGCAACACGAAGCCGGGTGATCCGCTGGCCAGTGCACTGGCAACATCGGAGCAATCGGTTTCAAATTGCAGTGACGCGCGAAAGTGGGCAAGTGCCGCGGTGCTCTCGGCGGCGGGGATGGCAGTAACGGCGTTATTTTCGCTGAGGGTGGACATAGGTTTTGTCGAAGGAGGATGCGGTACCCGTGATGCCCGGGCAGCGCGATTTGGGAACCCTCATTTTGCCGTCGCACTATCAAGCCGATAAGTGTCGCAAATGACAATATCCGGTAACATTACGCCATGGAAAATCGTCTCATCGTTGCGTTGGCTTATGACCGGCTCTGTACTTTCGAATTTGGCTGCGTCACCGAATTGTTCGCACTGGAGCGCCCCGAACTCGGCGTCGACTGGTACCGCTTCAGCGTTTGCGCTATCGAGCCCGGACCGCTGCGTGCGGCCGGCGGCATCACCGTCACCGCGCCCTACGCGCTCAAGCGACTCGACAGTGCTAACACGATCGTGGTGCCCGGTTGGCGTGACCCGGACGAAGTGCCGCCTGAGGCGCTGCTGAAGAAGATTCGCGCAGCCCATCGGCGTGGCGCACGTCTTTGCTCGATCTGTTCGGGCGTATTTGTATTGGCGGCGGCCGACGTGCTCGACGGCAAGACGGTGACGACCCACTGGCGCTACGCCGAGAAACTACAGCAGCGCTACCCGAAGTTGCGCGTGCAGTCGGATGCGCTGTATGTCGACGAAGGTCAGATCATTACGTCGGCAGGATCGGCGGCGGGACTCGACATGCTCCTCCATCTGGTGCGACGGGATTACGGAAGCGCAGTCGCCAATCGTGTTGCCCAGCGGCTGGTGGTGCCCCCGCACCGCGAGGGCGGTCAGGCACAGTTTGTACCGCGACCAATGCCGCGCGACGAAAGCGGTCGTCTGGCGAAGTTGATCGACTGGGCACGCCAACATCCGGCCTTACCGCACACCCTGCGCTCGCTTGCCGAACGTGCGGCGATGAGTCCACGCACCTTGCAACGGCATTTTCAGGACGCTACCGGCATGGCACCCTACGAATGGCTGACGCACGAGCGCGTGGCAGTGGCGCGAGAGTTACTCGAAGCGCAACCGTCCATGCCGATGCTGCGCATCGCCGAGCTAGCAGGCTTTGGGTCGGAAGAATCGATGCGCAGACACTTCCGACGTATCGCCCATACGAGTCCGGCCGCCTATCGGGAGAAGTTTGGTCATGACGCGCGGACGAGGAAGGTTTGATGGGTAAAGGCGTACGTTGTCCGGCGGGCGATTCCGACCCAAAGCTTCCTTTCGGCGAAGCCGAAAACTGCCATTCAACGCTTGCGTCATGGGCGTCCTTGCGAAGCGGGCGCATCCCCTTCAATCGATTGTTGGGCGGCTGCTGGAATCGGAGGGCTAGGAACGAGCCCGTGGCGGGACATGACTGCCAACAACTTCTGGCGGTCTGGCGGCCCGCCGGCATTCACAACTCCCTGTACATCCAGAAAGTATTGCGCACCCAGGTCAGGGGTAAGGACGATGAGTGCCTTGGCAGTGGCTTGATGAGGGTTGCTGAACGCATGGACGGAGCCCTTGGGTGTATGCATCCACTCACCCGGTGCCAGATCCCTGACTACACCGTCAACGGAATAGCGGATGAGCCCCTCCAGGGCGTATACGCATTCTTCATTGTGGGTGTGACTATGTGGCGGCGGAACGTTTGCTCCCGGGGCGATAGTCAACTCGAAGACGCCCATACCCCTCGTGGCGGATCCGTCTATGAGATAGCGTATTGTCAGGCCACCAATTGTGATTGGCTCAAGAGTGGATGCGTCTGTGCTCATCGCGAATACTCCGAACAGGAAAGGTGTCGTCTGCGGAGGCGCCGGGGCAACCATTCGGAGATGCCTGGCTACCAAACTTGGCGCGCACAGCG
Source organism: Pandoraea sp. PE-S2T-3 (assembly GCF_002179965.1). GTDB lineage: Bacteria > Pseudomonadota > Gammaproteobacteria > Burkholderiales > Burkholderiaceae > Pandoraea. The sequence goes on along the minus strand of NZ_NGUQ01000037.1, from coordinate 389,095 downwards.
GACTCGATAGCGCAATCATACTGTCTGTAGCCTAGCGCACAAGTATGTGCGACTGCCCTCGGAAGAGACACCCCGACTCCGCTACGCCGTTACCGTTTTTATTCCCGGTAAGCACAAGGGTCAGGTCCAGATCCGACTGCCCCGGTACTGCGCAGCCACGTGCGACGCTACCGTATAGATATAAACCATCCAGCAGGTCATCGAGCGCTGATGGAATCGATTCACAAGCATCCGCGACAAGGGCTTCGAACGCCGGTTGAATCGGACTATCGCCAAGCACTCGGATTGTCAGTACGGGATGAGCGTCTTTCACGTTTTCCATTGGTATTGATCAATGCCTTAGTCCAAAAATCCTACTCACGCCGAAACCGGAGAATCCCCCTTCCAATGGGATTTCCCTCCACCATCGGGTTCGGCATCCACGCCGTCCAAACTTCGAGGGTATCGCCATTGAGCTTGTACAAGCGCTCCTGCTCGGTGCCGTTCCACGCCTCATTCCAAGATGCGTCAATCTTCGTGATGAACCGGTCCGCTTCCACCCGATACCGCCCGGTATAAGCCATCGCCGTAAGGAAGAGCCCGGCCAGTTTTTCATTGGAAGTGCCCGGCTCCCGCGACTTTGCCGTGATCAGCACCATCATTCGCCCATCGGCACCGAACATTAAGTACCCATTCGGATCGGCGCCCCACGGTTGAGCGCGTTCTCTTGAATCTTGTAGTTCAGTTTCAAATGAAACCAATTGCCAAGAACCGTGAAGCTTGGTGTCGAACTCAGACATATTCCCTCCCGTAGTAGCCCGTTCAATGTACTCACCCGTCGAACGTTGGGCAAGTTGCCACGCGAATCGGTAATCTATAGGCCTTCAACGAGCGATAAAGCCCCCACAGTCTTGCTTCCAAAGAAGCAAACCACACCATGACAGAGCCTCGTCTGACATTCCTTGACCAGAATGAATGGGAACACTGGCTGACGCAAAACGGCGACACCTCTGCCGGGATATGGCTGCGCTTCGCCAAAAAGGGCGCTGACCGCCCTACCGTGACTTACGAGCAGGCGTTGGAAAGCGCCCTTTGTCATGGCTGGATCGACGGTCAAAAGCAGACGGAAAGTGATGAGTATTGGCTGCAACGCTTCACTCGACGCACCACAAAAAGCATCTGGTCGAAGATCAACACAGCGCGAGCCGAAGCGCTGATCGCCGCAGGCAAAATGCTTCCTGCGGGCATGCGCGAAATCGAGAAGGCCAAAGCGGATGGCCGCTGGGAGGCTGCCTACACGTCGGCCCGAAACTCAGTGGTGCCGGACGACTTGCAAGCCGCATTGGATGCCAACCCCAAGGCCAGCGCGTTCTTTGCGACGCTGAGCGGCCAAAACCGCTACGCCATCCTGTTCCGGATACAGAACGTCAAAAAGCCCGCAACACGCGCACGCAAGATCGAAGAGTTCATCGGGATGCTGACTCGCGGTGAAACCATTCATCCGTAAGTCAGAATCTCAGTCACCGCGTTTATTCGCCGCGTTTATTCTTCTAAACAACGCTCACCGCCACGCCGCACTCAACATCACCGCCCCCGACACCACCAGCATCGTATCGAGCAACCGTTGAAACACCTGCGGCGACAACCCCAGCACGAAACGCTTACCGAGCAGCGTCCCGGCCATCAACGCCATGCCGACGATCAGGCCGTTTGCCCACGCCTGCGGCGGCAGCGCGCCAAGGTCGGAGAACATCAGCACCTTCGCCACGTAGATCAACATCGAACTGGCGGCCTCCGAGCCTAGAAACCCTCCCCCCGACAAACCATACGCCGCAAATGCCGGCACACTCAATGGCCCCGTCGAAAGCACGATGCCGGTGAGAAAGCCAATGACCGCGCCAACCACAGCCAATTGCCAGACGCCCAGCCTGAACTGCCGCCGACGCAGCCAATGCCGCACGGGCACCATCGCAATGAAGAACGTGCCGAGCGCGATATCGACAGCCGTGGCCGGCAAACTCCAGAGGGTGCGCGCCCCCAATGCCGCCGCCGGTGCCCCCGGCAGGGAATAGGCCAGCACAGCGCGCCAGTCGATCTCCCGCCACCATGCAAGCACCTTCGAGACATTGCCGATAATCGCCGCCACGGCCATGATCGGTACGGCCTGCTTCGGGCCGTACGTGTACACCAGCACCGGCAGCAACATCATCGACGAGCCTGTGCCCACTACCCCGCTCACTGCCCCGGCCAAGGTGCCGACCAGCGCCACCATCACCATGCCCCACGCGTGTCCTGCCACGAGTCCTTCGAACATGCCCGCTGCCATCCGTGTCTTGTTGTTCGCAATCCGGTAACGATAAAGCATGATGATTCGTCACACCATCGACAAAATGACAGCATTTCCGTGATAAAAAGTCACAGTTCGGCCCGATGGCTACCCATTCTGTGAGCTCACGATGTCTCGCCGCCAATTGCCCCCGTTGAATGCCTTGCGTGTATTCGAGACCGCCGCCCGCGCGCCCAGTCTGAGTGCGGCCGCGCAGGAGCTGTCCATCACGCACGGTGCCGTGAGCCGCCAGATTGCCCTGCTCGAAGACTGGCTCGGCCAGCAGTTGTTTGTGCGGCAAGGCCAGCGCAACGTCGCCACCGATCACGCCCGTGCTTTCGCCGCTGAAATCAGCGCAGCGTTCGACCGCATCGGCGACGCCGCGCTGCGCTTCGGCAAGGCACCGCAGACCCGTACCGTTCGTGTGAATGCGCAGACGACGCTCGCGATGCATTGGCTGATGGCGCGGCTTCCCGCCTTTCATGCCGCACACCCGGACGTGCAAATCGTCGTGACGACGTCGAGCAGTGCCGATCCGGCGTTCCGGGGCGGTTTCGACGTGGCCATCCGGCGTGATCCGCCGCCGGGGGCCGAGTGGCAGCCCTATGAGAAAACACCGTTGTTCACCGAGCGCGCAAGTGTCGTCGCGTCGCCGTCGCTATTGCAGACGCAGCCGCTTCGACGGCTGAAGGATCTCGCGAAGCACGCATTCGTCGCCACGCAGACGCGGGTCGGGGCTTGGGAGGATTGGTTGAATGCGGCGGGTGTGCCGGAGGTGCGTCCGGTGCGCTTTCATCGCTTCGATCACTACCACGTGAGCTTGCAGGCAGTGATCGACGGACTGGGTATCGGCATCGGTTGCACACCAACTCTCGACCGGGAACTGGCCAGCGGCCGGCTCGTCATGCCGTTTCCGGAGATTCAGGCGGGAGGCGCAACCTACGTCACGCTCGTGCCGCGCGATGCCGATAAGTCACGGCCGTTGCACGACTTTCTCGCGTGGGTTCATGACGCCGCCGCAGGACAACCGGCGGCGTGAGCCACCCGCGCTCGCACGCCAAAGTCCAAAGCGCGCAACCTTACGTCCCATCTCCTTCACGCCATTTGCCGGGCGACACCCCGAAGGCGCGCCGGAAATATCGGGTGAAGTGAGACAAGTCGTTAAACCCCTGCGCGAGCGCGACCTCCGTTGCGGAAGCCCCGTTACGCAGCGCCGGTAACGCGCGCGCGACGCGCAGTTGATTGCGCCAGGCATGCGGCGCCAACCCTGTCTCGCGAGAAAACAGACGCGCCGCGTGAAACGGTGAAAGCTCCACCGCCTCGGCGAGCGCGGTCAACGTCAGCGGTTCCGTCAGGTCAGCCGACAGCCGAGCCTTCATCGTCTCGACACGCACGGCGTCACGATGAACCGGCAGGGTCGGAATCCGCAACTGCGCATGGCGCGAGAGCATCATCGACACCGCGTCGACCAGCGCATGTTCGGCGGCCAGTGGATCGGCCTGTGCCTCAAGCAGACGATGCGCCGCCAGCAAGCGCTGCATGGCCTGCGCATCACGCACGACGTTCTCCCCGAACCACGGCAGCGCCTCGTCAGGCGAGGCCAGCCCGGCAACCGGACTCGCCAGTTGCTGCTGCACCCCCTTCACGAAACCGACCGGCAGATAGAACACGCGATAACGCCAGCCGAAGTCGGTCTCCCGCGCACCGGTATGCACTTCGCCCGGGTGAATGATCGCCACCGAGCCGGCATCGGCCACGTGCTCGCCGCCCAGATAGTCATAGCGCTCCGCACCCGCCACGATGCACGCGAACGTGTACGCATCGTGCCAGTGCGGCGCGAAGGTGTGGTCGTTGTACTCGGCCGTCACCATATCGCCATCGGGCACGAGCGACGAGCGCCAGTACACCGGGGCATTGCGAAATGGCTTGGTGGGCCGAGAAGGAGGGACGGAGCGGAAATCCATCCCGCTACTTTACACCGGAGAGCGTCGACCTCGCCCGTATGACCCCGTCGCCATCAGCAGCTCAGAACGGGCAAATAACACCCCCGGATTGCCTGCCCCAACAGGCCGTCCGATCAGACGTCAGCCCACATCCGCAGCAGGTTGTGATAACTGCCCGTCAACTGCACGAGCGAATCGCCGTCTGCGCCCTGCTGGGTAAGCCGCTGGATCGCAATATCCATGTCGAGCAGCACGCTGCGTTGCGCGTCGTCTCGAATCAGGCTCTCGATCCAGAAGAACGCGGCGAGCCGCACACCACGAGTAACCGGATTGACCTTGTGCACGCTCGTTCCCGGATACAGCACCATGTGGCCCGCCGGCAGCTTGACGGCGCGCTCGCCGAAGCTGTCTCGTACCACGAGTTCGCCGCCATCGTAGCTGTCCGGTTCCGCCAGAAACAGCGTCGCCGACAGATCGGTGCGTACCCGCTCGCGCACGCCCTTGATGCCGCGCACGGCGTTGTCGACGTGATAACCGAACGCCTCGCCGCCTTCGTACCGATTGAACAGCGGCGGATAAATGCGGCGTGGCAACGCCGCCGACATGAACACCGCGTCCTGACTCAGGCGACGCAGAATCTCTTCGCCGATACGCTGCGCCCACGGGTCGTCTTCGGCCAGTTGGCGGTTTTCCTTCGCCTGCGCCGACTGCATGCCGGCCGTGGCCTTGCCGTCCACCCACGACTGCGCCTGCAATTGCTCGCACAACTGGCGCGCTTCGTCACGGCTGAAAACGCCGGGAATCTCGATCATCATGATGCTGCTCTCCTGCTATCCCACGCGATGGCGCCCGCCCCTAGGCAAGCGCCATCGCACTCACTACGTGGTCAAAATACGCTCAGAACGCAATATCCGCGCTCACCGTCACCGTGCGCCCTGCCCCGGGCACGCCGTAAAGCTGGAAGCCGTCGAGCGACGCCCCGATGCGCGAGAAGTAGAACTTGTTGAACACGTTGTCGAGATTCACATTGACGTGCACGTGACGGTTCACGCGATAGCGCGCCGCCAAGTTGTGCACCCAATAGCTCGGCGCCTTCTCGCCATCCTTCACGTAGATGGCATATACGCCCGACGGCCCCTGCGCGTAGCTGCTGTTGTTGTTCTGTCCGCCCACGTACGCGTTGTCGGTGTAGCGGCGACGGCCCACATACTGCACGCCGTAGCTCAGCGACAGATCCGGCGTGACCTTGTATGAAGTCCACAGCGAGCCGCTCCAGTCCGGCACGTTGGCCGCTTCCGCGCCCTCGTTCGCCCCCTTGGTGATGCGGCTCCACATGCGCGTCACGCCCGCAAACACCGACCACTTGTCCGTGATGTTGCCCTGCATGCCGAGCTCGATCCCGTCGACACGCTTCGCCGGTAACGCCCGCACCGGCGACGTGTCGTCGCTCGTGTATTCCCATGAATTGCTCAACTCCGTGCGGAAGAGCGCCGCCGTCACACCCAGCGCACCGCCCGCCAGATCCCACTTGGTCCCCAACTCATAGGTCTGCGACGTGGCTGGGGTGTAGTTGTTGGTCGTGGCAGTCCCGTAGATCAGGTTGTTCGTGCTCGCGCCAATGGCCGTGGGCTGGGTGGCGCGGCTGTACGACACGTAAATGCTGCCCGGCTCCACCGGCTTGTAGACCAACCCGGCACGCCCGCTCCATGCGCCGTCAGTGCTCGACGTGGTGGCGCCACCGCTCGCCGCCGTGGTTTCGGCGCGCCAGCGGTCATAGCGCAACGAGGTCAGGACCTGCCAATGCTTCGAGAGCGTGATGGTGTCGCTCGCAAACAGAGCGGCGTCGTTCACGACCGAGCGGGACTGGTTCGTGCCTTCCATCGACCACGTGCCGGCAAATGCATTGGACGGGTTCGCCAGATTGAAGAACATATCGCCCGCGGGCACGTAGGCCGCGCGCGGCAGCCCGCCATAAGTCTCGCGATAGAACTCGAAGCCGGTCACGACGTCATGTTTGAACGGCCCCGTGTATGCCGTGAAGCGCAGATCGGTCTGATTGTCGAGAATCTGATACCGCGTGGAATTGCCGAAGTTGCTGCCGCGCAAGATGCCGTAGCCCGGCGACGTCAGCCCGTAGTTGGTATAGGCGTTGACCCCGCCAATGTTCGACAACGGGCCTGCGCCGATGTACCCGAGCGTGGCGCAGCGCGTGCCCGTGCAGGTCTTGCTGCCATCGGCATTCGCGGCGAAGAATCGGGCGGGCGAAAGCACCGAGAAGTTGTCGGTCTGCTGCCAGCGCAATTGGCTGCGCACGCGCGTGGTGTCGTTGAAGTCGTGCTCCACGCGCCCCGACAGCGACGTGCTTTCCGTTTGCTGGGTGTAGATACCAGCGGCACCGTACCAGTTACTGGTTTTCACCCCCGGCATGACCTGCCCGCCCGTGCCGCGCTGAATCGGCAAGCCGGTGTCGGGCACGTTGTTGTCCTTCTGATGGAACACGTCGAGGAACACGCGGGTGCTCGTGCCCAGCCCCAGACCCAGCGACGCGGCAAGGCCATAGCGATCGTTGTTCACCTCATCGCGCCCGGCCACGCCATTGTGATGCGACATCAGGTTCAAACGCAGCGCCGTCGAGTCGCCCAGTTGCTGGTTCAGATCCGCCGTCATGCGACGGTAGCTGTCGCTGCCCAGCCCGAACGACGAGCGGTAGAAGCTACCCAGTTCGGCCTCTTTGGTGACGAGATTCACCGAACCACCCAGCGCCGCCACCCCCGATTCCACCGAGCCGGTGCCTTTGTAGACTTCCACACGGTCGATGTCGAAGGTGTCGTTGCGACTCGATAGCCCTGCGTCGCGCACGCCATCGATGGTGATGCTCTGCTCCCCCGAGAAGCCGCGAATCGAGAACAGATCGCCCCAGCCCAGATTGCCCTCACCCGACATGAAGGTGATGCCCGGCACGTTCTTGAGGATGTCTTGCAACGACTGCGCGTTCTGCTCGTCGAGCACGGCTTTCGGCACCACGGTGATGCTCTGCGGAATATCGCGCAGCGGTGCGGTGTACTTCGACGACGAAACGGACTCGGCCTTGTAAGGCGCATCGACGGTGGCAGTGACCGACGTCGCGGGCAACATGACGCCGCCGACGCCCACCGGCAGCGTGGCAGCAGGCGCGGCAGGTGCTGACGTGCTGGCGTTACTACCTGCCTGCGCCGTCTGCGACGCTGGCGATGTTTGTGCGGCAGCATGGAGCGACGCGACGGCGAGTGCCGCCGCCAGTGTCAGACGTGTATTCAGTCGCGCGTTCGGTCGCGTGTTCAGACGGGAATTCGACGGGTTCAGGTACTTCATCTGGTGTTGTGCGTTATGAGATGAACAGGCAAAAAGCGTCCCCGCCCGCGAGCGGCGCGAATCAGGTATCGCGCCTCAAGCGGGTTTCTGACCCTTTGGGTCAACGTTGGACAGACAGGAAAGATCGACGCGGCCGGCGTGGCGCTATGGCTGGGCAGGCGTGAGCCGGACACGCCGGTGCGAGAGACCGGCGGGCCGCGTCGGGGTCACGGATGCGCGTCTAGACCGGCGTCACGACGTCATCCACGATCAGTTGCGGCAACCCGCGCGAGCAGCGCTCCACGCGTGCTTGCACGTCGAACACTTTTGCGATGGCCTCGGCAGTGACGACATCGCCGACGTCCCCGGCTGCGACCACGCACCCTTCGCGCAGCAACACAGCGGCATGCGCGTGGCGCATCGCAATCGACAAGTCATGCATGACTACCACGGTCACCATGCGGCGCGCTGCCGTCTCCCGTGCGATCAGCCGCATGACTTGAAACTGGTGATGCAGATCCAGCGCCGAGAGCGGTTCGTCCAGCAGCAAGATGCGCGGCGCGCGAATGAGCGCTTGCGCCAATCCGACCAATTGCCGCTGACCGCCGGAAAGTTCGTCGAGAAAGCGCATTGCGAGCGCCTCCACGCCGAGTTGCGTGAGCAATGTCATGACGACGGCCGGCGTAGGCGCCATCGCGCTCGTGGATTCTCGCGACGCATGACGCGCGCCATGCCCAGCTGCGAGTACTGATTCCAGCACGCGAAGGTGCACGCCAGCCGGCAACGCCTGTGGCAGATAGACCACGTCACGTGCCGGTGCTCGGCCGGTGCATCGATGTAATACGTCATTGCCGAAGGTCACCTCACCGTGACCGGAGACCAGCCCGGCCAGCGTGCGCAGCAACGTCGACTTGCCTGAACCATTGGGACCGAGCAACGCCGTGACCGAACCCGCCGCCAGCGCGGGAAGCGACACGCTGTGCAGGATGTGACGGCGGCCGATCGACACATCGATATCGCGCGCCGACAGCGCGAGAGACTGCGTGCTCGCGTTCATAACGACCTCCCGCTGGCACGCACGACAATCACGAGGAAGAACGGGATACCCACGAGCGCCGTGACGATGCCGACCGGGATGATCACGCCCGGCAACAGCGTTTTCGATGCAATCGACGCGAGCGACATGACGAGTGCGCCGACGATCACGCAGCCCGGCAAGTAGAAGCGATGGTCTTCACCGAACAACCCCCGCGCGATATGCGGTGCCACAAGGCCGACGAAACCAATGGTGCCAACGAACGAGACCGTCAACGCCGAGAGCAGCGACACGCGCATGAGCGTCATGAGACGCAGACGTCCCACACGAATGCCGAAACTCGCCGCACGCTCCTCGCCCAATCGCAGCGCGGTCATGGCCCACGACTGACGCCACGCGAACACGGCCATGATCGCGAGCACGGCGGCAAGCACGCGCACCTGCGTCCAGTCGCTGCGCGTGAGGCTGCCCAGCGTCCAGAACACTAGGCCCTGCAACGCGTCTTCGGTTGCCACAAACTGCATCAGCGACACCAGCGCATGGAACACGAACACGAGCGCAATGCCCATGAGCACCACGCCAGATGTCGGCAATCCGCGCCAGCGCGCGACACCGTCGAGAATCAGCGCCGACGCCAGCGCAAACAGAAACGCGTTGACCGGCACGACCCAGCTATCCGGCACACCGGGCACATGCAGATTGAGCACGATGGCCAGCGCCGCACCGAACGCGGCAGCCGCCGACACACCCAGCGTGTACGGGCTCGCCAGCGGGTTGTCGAGAATGGTCTGCATCTCGCCGCCTGCCAGCCCCAGCGAACCGCCGACGAGTACCGCCATCAACGCGTAGGGCAATCGGATTTGCCAGACAATCACCTGCGCATCGGGGCTCGCCGTCGCAGGTGCGACAAGCGTGCGCCAGAGATCGCGCCAGCCCAGTGCCGACGGCCCGTGCGTGAAATCCATCGCCAACGCCAGCACGATCAATCCCGCCAGCGCAACCAGCCACAGCGCGCGGCGCAGATTGAGGTGGCGATAACCGCTGGCAATGTGCGCTTGCAGCGCGTCTTCGGCGGCCAGCTTTGCCGAGGTTGCCGCCACAGGCACCGCGTTCATCCCATCCGCCTCGTTGGGCATCTCTCCGGCCAGACTCACGGCTTGTCTCCGTCGACCCAGTACGTGCCGTGATACGGCACCGCCAGAAAGCGCTGGTGAATTTCGGTGAACGTGGCGTTGGCGTCGATCTGCGGGAAGCGTCCCGGGTAGAACCAGTTGAGCATCGCCTCCACGGCCACGATGTTGTAGGGCGAATCGTAGAAGTTGTGCCAGAGGCCATGCGTGCGGCCTTCACGCACCGCCTTGATCGATGCGATGCCCGGCGTCTTCACGAACGCGTCGAGCGATGCCCGGGCGTCGGCTGCCGTCGTCTCGGCGCCTACGTGAATGCGCAACTGGCTCGCATTGCCGCGCGTGCCCGTGCCGATGTAGACGTCAGGCTGGGCCGCCAGTACGTGTTCCAAGTTGAGGTCGCCGATCACACCCGGCAGGAGATCGCCCGCAATGTTCTTGCCACCGGCGGCATCGACGAATTCGCCGATATTGCCGCGGCCGACCGTATGACAGCAGCCGGGCCATACGCCCGCGAGCATCTGCACGAATACCTTCGGACGCGCGCTGTTCGGAATGGTCGCCACCGCGTCGCGCACGGCTTTCAGATGCGATTGGTACAGCGAGATGTACGCCTCGGCCTGCGCTTCGCGCTGCATCGCCTTGCCCATCAGGCGCAGGCTCGGGACGGTGTCTTCGAGCGGCTGCTGACGGAAGTCCACGAAGATGACCGGCACCCCGGCGGCGGCGAATTCTTTCACCAGCGCGTTGTGACGCCCGGGGCCATGACCGCCGATGCTGAAGATCGCAAGATCGGGTTTGAGGGCCAGCGCTTTTTCCGCACTGACGGTTGCCTCGGACGACTGGCCGATCTTCGGAATCGTGTCGATCTGCGGGAACACCTTCTCGTACTGCTGCCACGTTTGCGGGTCGAGCGACTGCAACTCCCCCTGCCAGCCGACAATGCGCGCCAACGGCTGCTTGCCTTCGAGCAATGCCACGGCGTAGAGCAAACGCCCCTCGCCCAGCAAGATGCGGTTGACGTGGTCGGGCAGTGTGACCTGACGCCCCGCCATGTCGGTCACGGTCTCGCCAGCCTGCGCGGGGGACGCAATGACCATCGCAGCAAACGCCGTGACAAGGGTTGTAAGAAGGGTCGAGGCAAGCGCAATCGTCGCAGCGCGCAACGAACGCATGAACGCAAAGGAAAACTTCGGCATAACGGTGACACCCGGCGTTGAATTAATAACAATTCTCATTTCCATTAAAATGTAGCGCCGGGGTGTGTTGGCTTCGTGTTGACGGGATGTCGTTATGTATTGGTTTGTATTGAGATGTATCGATGTGTGGGCGGTGCGCGCAAGGACGGCGCGCGCCGGTAGACTGCCATTCTTTGCCGTATCGCCGTGATGCCCTCCGCTCTTCCGCCCAGCGCGACCTCGCGCCCTGTCGCCCCCGCCCCCCGCTCCCGTTTGCTGGTCGTTGACGACGATCCGCAGATTCGCGATCTGCTCTCCGATTACCTGCGCGAGTCAGGCCTCGATGTGCTCACCGCCGCCGACGGGCAACAAATGTGGGATCAGTTGGCGCAGACCAGCGTCGACGTGGTCGTGCTGGATCTGATGCTGCCCGGGGAAGACGGCCTGTCGTTGTGCCGTCAGTTGCACGCGCGCGGCGATGTCTCGGTGATCATGCTCACGTCGCGCGGCACCCTGCTCGACCGCATCGTCGGCCTCGAAGTCGGTGCCGATGACTACCTGCCCAAGCCCTTCGACCCGCGTGAATTGCTCGCGCGCGTGAAAGCCATCTTGCGACGGGGGCCGCGTTTGCCTGCGGGCGGTGGGGGTCATGCGCCGGCGTTGCCGCAAGCCTCGGCGAGTGGCGCAGGCCTCCAAACGACGCCCGTTGGCGCACCCGCCGCTCCTGTACCGTCGCGCGCGCAAGCCGCGTTCTTCGATTTCGACGGCTGGCGGCTCGATACGCTCGCGCGTCAGCTCATCTCGCCCGAGGGCCGCGTGATTACGCTGGGTGGCTCGGATTACCGCACGTTGCAAGCGCTCGTAATGCATCCGCATCGGCCGCTCTCGCGCGACTTTCTGCTCGATTGCGCCTTCGGGCGGCACGGCGCGGCCAACGACCGCGCCATCGATGTCTGCATCAGCCGCCTGCGCGCACATCTCGATACCCGCGCGCGGCCTTCACCGCTGATTCGAACGGTGCGCAACGAGGGCTACATGCTCGCGGCAGACGTGGTGAGTGCCAGTGTCTGACTTGCCACACAAGACGTCAGCCGTGCGCGACACGCCCACGCTTGGCCGCGCACGCCGCTATTTCCACTGGCTCGGCTGGCCGCGCACGCTCTCCGGCCGGCTCGCGCTGATTCTGGTGGTCGGCATGCTCGCGACGCAGTTGGTGACGGGCACGGTCTGGTTCGACGCCCGCTATGGCCGCGTGGCTGAGGTGCCAGTGCGGACCGGCGGCGCGCGCATTGCCGACGCGGTCAAACTGTTCGACGTAGTGCCGGTGACCGAGCGTGCCGCGCTGATGGAGCGTCTGCGCGCAGCGGGTATCGACGTGCGGCCGATCGATGTGCCCACGCCCGCGCACGCCATGGAGCATTTCTCGGATGATTTGTTCGACGGTGTACTGCGGGCGCAACTCGGCCCCGATCACCCGTTCGTTGCGCGCCCTGTCGTGCTCTACGACGACGCGAGCGAACCACTCACGCTCGCCACCCTGCTGCGGGCGCACGCCCCGACCGCGCATCTCGCTGCCGACGTGAAACTTCGCGATGGCCAGTGGTTATCCGTTGCCGTCGTGGCCGGACAAGCGGGGCTGGATTTGCGCCCGGGGGCCGCGTTTGCCGATTATTTCGTGCGTATCTATCTGATGCGCATTCTCGCGGTGGTACTCATCGCCGTGGTGGCCGTGCGGATCGCCCTGCGACCGCTCGCCCGCTTGTCGGCCGCCGCCGACCGGCTTGGCCGGGACATCCACAGTCCGCCGCTCGACGAGACTGGCCCCGCCGAAGTGCAGCGCGCAGCGCAAACGTTCAACGCCATGCAGCGCAGCCTGATCGACGCCATGCAGGCTCGTACGGCGTTTCTCGCATCGGTGTCGCACGATCTGCGCTCGCCGCTCACACGATTGCGCCTGCGCGCGGAAACGCTCGCCGAACCGAAGCAACGCGAACGCTTTCGGCACGATCTGATGGAGATGGAAGCGATGATCGCCGCGTCGCTCGATCACGTGCGTGGCGTGCCGAGTGGCGAAGCGTTGCGCGATGTCGATATCGACGCCCTCCTTCGCGCCGTCGCCGAAGACGCCCGCGAGACGGGTGGCGACGTGCGGGTGCGCGAGCAAAGCACAGCCGGTGGCGCGGGGCTGGTGCGCGGCTATCCGCGCACGCTGCGACGTTGCTTGCAGAATCTGGTCGATAACGCCGTGCGTCATGCCGGCGGGTGCCGGCTCTCGGCCAATCTGTCCCCGCAAGGCACACATCTGGAAATCGTTGTCGATGACCGGGGGCCCGGCATTCCGGAGGCGGAGCTGGCCGCAGCGGTTGAGCCGTTTGTCCGGACCGGTGCGGCGCGCCACGACACGCCGAGCGCCGATGCCGCGACGCTCGCACCCGGCATGCAGGAAATTCCGGAAGGCGTCGACGGCGTGGGCCTCGGGCTGGCCATCGCCCGCACCATTGCGCAAGCCCACGACGGCACGCTCATGCTCTCGAACCGTCCCGGCGGCGGACTGCGCGCCGTGTTGAGTCTGCCGATCAACGGACCTGACGCGGGCTGATCTGTGCGCGACAGCACGCGCGTTCAGAACTGAATGGTTGCCGTGATGGTGTCCTTGTAGGTATCCGGCGCGGGTGTCGACGGTTGCGGAAGAATTCGGCCGTAGATGGGAATCGATACCAACGCCCCCGTCCCGGTGCCCAGATATGTCGACGTACCGCCCGTGCCATCGCCCCAAGCCGCGGCATACGTGTTGTCCGTATAAAGCTGGTACGGAATGGTCGCGCCCAGCGACTGACCCTTCATGGTGCGCGCCCCGACTTGCCCGCTTACGCCGCTGCTCAACAGAATCTGATAGGCGTCGTTATTGGTGCACTGGACGCCGAGTGAGCCTTGCGCGGTCAGCGTGTTGCGCAACGTGGAGGATGGCCCGAATGTGAGGCCCGTCGCGTTGATCGTGCAGTTGTTCACGACCGTGACGTTGACGGTGAAAGCGTTGGTGGTGCCGTTCGAAAAACCCGTGCCGCCACACGCCGGTGCAAACAGCAGGTAGAACTGATAGGTCATCGTGACATCGCTGCCGGGATAGGTGGTCGAGTAGACGGTGTTGCTGTTTCCCGTCGTCGGCACGGTGGTCTGGTTCGCCCCGATTCTGGCGTAGATGTTGATACTGGTGCTGCCCGTATAGCCGAGGATCGAGTTGCTGTAAGTGGTCGATAACGCGGTGGATGGCGTGTTTCCCCACGGTGTGGCGTAGCCGCTGTCGGTATACAAGTCGTAGGCGATAGTGTTGGGTACGTTGCTGTTCGACAGCGACCGCGGCGTTGCCGCCGAAAAATTCACGCAGATTTTTACGTTCGGCACCAGATTCACGGTGGGCCACGTGCACGTGACCAGCACCGTGCCGGTCGTCGACACGGCGGCACCCGTGATTGGACTGAACGGCGTGAATGCGACGCTCGGCGCGCCCAACGAGCAGCTCTGTGCTTGCGCCGACGGCGATGCGAACAGGGCCGTCATGATCAGGATCGTGAGCAGGAGAAAGCGCTTCATCGGGCTCGCCTCGGCAGTGTAGGGGGCGCAACGATGGCCTCGGGGGTGCAGACCAGCGGTCCGATACGGGCCATGGCGCCTTGCGCGACAGGGTCGTAAGTGAACGTCACGTCGCATGTGCCGTTATCCTGCGACACCACGAGCGTGTTCTCAGGCAGCAAGCCGTCGATGAACGTCTGGCCGTCGTAGCCGACGATCATCTGCGCACCGGTCTCGCGGTGCGTGACCCGCGCGCCCAATTGCAACGGCGCGCCATCCGGGCGCACCAACGTGATGAGTGCAGCGCGGTAGCGATGGACCGGGAACGAGACCAGCACGCCGCTGCCCGTCTCAGGCACCACCGAGCGCGCCGTGGGCATGATGCGCATGTCGGCCGGCAAATCGGTCGTGTCGACGCTGAGGCGATTGGTCTGATAGCCGTTGAGATCGGGAATAACGAGACTGCCGCCACTGTTGGTTCGTCCGACGGGTAATTGTTCGCGCAAGACGGGAACGTCGGCATCCGCATCCGTCTTGACCAGCGCAAAGCTGTCGAAGATGCGGCGCGCCGGGTAGACGCCACCGTCCATGGCAACGAGAGCACCGGTCAGCCCGACGCCGACGCGCGTCTGACCGTCGTAGGTCTGTGCCAGCGCCGACGCCTGCCCGTAGCGGCCCAGATACTGCGCCTGGGCCTGCCCGATGCGCACACTGTCGTTGACACCCCCGAGCACGTTCCACCCCCACCCGCCGCCGTAATCGGGCGTATGCGTCGCGCCGGCAAGCGCCTGCGTCGCGCCCTGCTGGCGAGCCAGCGACACGGAGCCCACGGTGTTCGGGCCCAAGGTGAAGCTGAACATCGCAAACACGCCGTAGCTGCGGCGGTTGGCCATATCCCGATACGCGCCGACATTGAGCGAGCCCGTCGAGCGCACTGGCCACGAGACGTTCGCTGAAATCACCCGGGACGTCGGGAAATCGGGGCCGCGCATGCCGATGTAGCTCAACGACAGTGTTCTGTTCTCCCAGAACGGCGACGACACCGTGACGCGATCCATCGCGGTCGGCACGGCGGAGCCGCCCAGTGTGGCGAGGTCTCGGAAATCTCCGGCGGTGCGCTGGAACAATGAGTCGAACGAGAAATTGCGCGACAGATACTGGTAGCCGATGCCGAACTGGCCACCGTTGCGCCGCCCCGTCGATCCCGACAGCGACCCGCTCAGCACACCGTAGCCGGAGAGGGAAACCAAAGCGCCCACCCCCGCATTCGCGAGGCCGGAAGACCCTTCCGCGTGATATTCCGTTGTCAGGAGATCCGACACGCCGTAGCGATACGCGGCCGACGCCGCAACGCGATGTTCATAGCCCCATGAGCGAAAGCCGTAGTCCGCACGCGGGGCGCCCACTTCGAATGAGTAACTCGACAGGCCCGCTGAGAGCATGCGGGTATCGATGTACAACGGCACGTTGACGACGCTCTCGCGCCCGAGCGCGTCGCGCGTGACGACGCTCGCCTGAAGGTTGCCGATCAGCCCCGGCGCTTCGCGAATCACGAAGGGCCCCGCAGGCACGTTGCCGCCAAAGCGCCGGATGCCGTCGAGATAAACGTCGACGGACGACGGGACTGCGGCCGATCCGCCAAGGGACGGCACCGGGAACGTGACGAGGTCGGGCCGCAAGGCGAAGTTCTTGCGCCATTGCACGCCCGCCAGACGAACCGAGCGCGACCAGGCGAGCGAGCCGGAGATCGTGTCGCCGAGTTGCAAGGTCGTCATCTCGATGGGATTGTCGTGCCGCCAGTACGTGTCATAGCGCAGGTAGGTCTGACTCTGCGGCCAAGTGTCGAACACGCCCGTCTGACTGAATACGCCGCCCGGATGGAAGTACCGCAACTCCGTCCAACTGGACGCACGTGTCATGCGGTCGCGCTCGACCAGCGCGTCATAGTTCAGCACGAAGCCTTTCGACGTCATCGCATTCGCGGCGCGCGGCGTGACACGTCCGATCTGGAACGGCACGCGCAGGGCATCGGGCACGGCGATATCGATGCTTTGCCGCGACGCGTCGTAGCGGTACTGAACGCCGCCAATCGTATCGAGCGGCACCTGTGTGTCGCCCGAGATGCTCAACTGGCTAACGTCGATGCCGAGCGACTGCAAGTCGTCGGCCGCCGCGCTCAGACGCCCGTCGCGCATGATGAAGTGGGCGATGGCGCCGGTGGCGGCGCCGTTGACCGACACGTCGAGATAGTAGTCACCGGGGGTACCGTCAGTTGCCGATGCCGGGGCCAAGGGTGCCAGTGCACCCGCGAACAGACTTGCCACCCACAGGGCGGCCTGCCGCTTGCGACGCAGGAGGCTCGCGCGATTGCCGCATCTCGCGAATAGGCGTGACGTGGCAGCCGGTACTGGCGACACAGCGGCAAGGGTCGAGACCGTGGCCGGGGCAGTCGTGAGGGCGTTCGCGTCAAGACGCGCGCGCTCACGGACCGCCATCGATTTGGACGACGAAGCGTGTGGGAACCGTATTGATCGCGGCGTCGATCGCGAGCGGCTGCGCCGGCGCTTTGTCGACCGGCCACGTGACGTTGAACACGCGCCGCTGCCCCGCAAGTGCATAACCGAGCAGACCATCGGTCACGGGGTGCGATTTTCCGGCGGCATCGACAAGCCGGGTCGCACCGATCTGCGCGCGCATGCCGCCTCGGTTATCTGCTTCCAACTGCCACTTGCCGTCGATGCGCTTGAGTGTGAAGCGCAGGTCGGGCTTCGAGGAGGATGTCGCCGGAACCACGAATACAGGGATCGAATAGCGCATGCGGATCGAGATGCCGCTCTGGACCGGCTGTCCGGGCTCAGGTAGTTCATCGACGAGCAGCCGGAAATTCTGTTCGGCTTGGGGTGACGCGTTCGCCACACGCACCAGCCGAATGATCTGCGAGCTGCCGCCGTCGATGCGCAGAATCGGCGGACTGGCGGCGATGGCATCGGTTGGCGTGAGCTTGTCTTCCCCGTCTTCCTGCGTCCAGGCATAGATCCGAACCTGTCCGTAGACGGGCGTCTCGCCCG
Organism: Pandoraea sp. PE-S2T-3; assembly: GCF_002179965.1. Classification (GTDB taxonomy): domain Bacteria; phylum Pseudomonadota; class Gammaproteobacteria; order Burkholderiales; family Burkholderiaceae; genus Pandoraea. The sequence goes on along the minus strand of NZ_NGUQ01000037.1, from coordinate 371,538 downwards.
GATTGCTCAACGTCATGCCGATGGCATTCTGCTTGGCAGAAAACTCCACAGTGACGGGGGAAATTTGCAGCGTGGCAGAGGCCGCAGACAGCGAGACGAGCGCGGCGGCACACCCGCCGGCGAGCATCGCGCCCCAGCGCAGGCGGAAACCTGTCATCGACCGTCCTCCGCTAGAAGTAGACGGTCGCGGTGATCGACGAGCTGTACGTGTCCGGCTGAGGGATTGCGCCCGCTGACACCGGCAACTGGCCATAAACGGTAAATGCCTGTGCACTGCCGTTGCCGGTGCCTGCCTGCGTATTGGTGCCTTGCGTGGTACCCCAGACCGTCGCATGCCCCGAGTCTTGATAGAGCCCGTACGCGATGGTTGCCGCGTTGCCGTTGATAGCCCCGGAGAGTACCCGTGCAGTCACGGTCGAGCCGGTACCTGAACCTGCGCTTAACCCGACGTTGTACGGCGTGGTGTTCGTGCAGGTCACAGAGACCGTCGACGTGGCGGTCTGCACGGTGTTCAGATTGGATAGCGACCCGAAGCTCATTGGCGTGGCAGTAACCGAGCAGCCCGCCGTGATGATCAGCGTGACGGTAAACGTGGCGGTAGCGGTGCCTGTGCTGTAGATAGCCGCTTGCGCAGGCAGCGGCGGGACAAGCAAAAGGCTTGCCATGAGAAGGGTAATGCGCGCAGCTGGTTTATTCATCGTCGGTTTCTCGCAAAACGTCGGAAGTACCTAGCGGGCACAAGGCGATGCAGCTGCCGATGCCGCACACCACTTGTCACACATTGTGTATCGCACTACGTAACGCATAGTGTACATCGCACTACTTAATTTGTGTCACTTGATCATTTGACGTATTTAAATCGCGACGAATTACACGTACAAAATCTGTCGGTTGCCGATCCGAAATTCCAAATCATGCGTTGGGAATACACGCTCTAGAATTTTTTATTCTCCGATTAAATTCCGAGACAGTTAAAAGTCCAAAAGGCGATAAGCGTTGAGGAACATTTCGAGTTCATCTTCCAGCGTCTCCCGTCGGCGGTGAGACGACCTGATCGAGTCAACACTCCCCGTTTGCTTACGTATTGACCTGCCGCCAACTCATACGAAATATTCATAAATTACAACGTAACATTCATTTCACTTATGCTGCGTCGCGCCATAAACTCCGGGTATTCCCTCACCCCCAAGCGGAAGTCGCAGCATCATGAATTCGAGGCAAGTCGCCCAAACCCCCGCCCATACGCCGTCTCCGGCCATGCATCGGGTCACTGAGCCCCAGCAAGTCGCCGCCCCCTCACTCGCCACGCTCGCCGTCGTCACGTTGCTGACCGGTGTCGGTGCGGGCGTCGCGGGCACCCTGCTCGCCGCCCTGCTCCACGTCGTTCAACACTTCGCGTTCGGTTACGCGACCGACACCGTTTTTGGCGCGCAGAGCTTTTTGAGCGGCGTGAGTGAGGCATCTCCCGAACGTCGCTTTGCCGTGCTGACACTTTGCGGCGTCGTTGCCGGTCTCGGCTGGTTCGCCGTATATCGGTTCGGCGCCAAACTCGTCTCGATCAAGGAAGCCGTATCACGCGGACGGGCCATGCCGGTCGGCAGCACGCTGGCGCATGCGTTGCTGCAAATCGTGACCGTCGCGCTGGGCTCGCCGCTCGGGCGGGAAGTTGCACCGCGTGAGCTCGGTTCGCTCATCGGCGATCAGTTGGCGCGTCGCGCAGGCCTCACGCCCGAACAGCGCCGACTCATGGTGGCCTGTGGTGCAGGCGCAGGTTTGGCTGCCGTGTACAACGTGCCGCTCGGCGGCGCGATCTTCGTGCTCGAAGTGCTGCTTGGTACCTTTGCGTGGCGCGCCGTGTTGCCCGCGTTCGCGACGTCAGCCATCGCCGCCGCTGTCGCATGGATCGGCATGGGCGCCGAGCAGCAATACACGATTCCGGTATTCGATGTGAGCGCACCGCTGATCGTCTGGGCACTCGTTTGCGGCCCGCTCGTCGGTGTCGCCGCGTGGGCTTACGCCCGGCTGACCGAGAACGCACGCGCAACGGCACCGCGTGACTGGCGTCTGCCGGTGTTCGCGCTGGCGAACTTCATGGTGTTGGGGTGGGTGATTGCCTGGTATCCGCAGTTACCGGGCAACGGCAAAGGGCCGGCCGGCCTGGCGTTCAATGGCGAACTGACGATCGCGCTCGCGTTCGCCCTGCTCGCACTGCGCGTGGTCTTCACGTGGAGCAGCCTGCGCGCTGGCGCAGCCGGTGGCTTGCTCACCCCGGGGCTGGCCAACGGCGCATTGCTCGCCGTGGTGTTGTGCGGCGTGTGGAACGGCGCGTTGCCCGAGGCGATGACCGTGCAGTTAGGCGCGGCGGCATTGATCGGTGCCACGGCATTTCTCGCTGTCTCGATGCGCATGCCAATCACGGCCGTGGTGCTCGCCCTCGAATTCACACACGTGAATCAGGACTTTCTCGCCCCGATGTTACTGGCCGTGGCCGGGGCCGCTTGCACGGCCCGCTGGATCGATCAGCGCGTGGCCACCACGAAGAGCCGCGGGAACGGCAGCAGCACCGTGCCGTCGGCGAGCGCCGGGTAAGCCTTCGCAATCTCGTCGGTGTAGCGCGCGAGAAACGCTTCGCGCGATGCATCGTCGAGTTTCGCGAGGAACGGGCGCAGCGCACTGCCCTTGAACCACTCCACTACCGCCGGTGCCCCGCCCGCGAGCGGGTGGTAGTAAGTGGTGCGCCATACGTCCACGCGCGAGCACATCGCCTTGAGCAACGGGTAATAGAACGTCGCACCATTGCGCGCGGTACGCTCCACCCCCTTCAACGTTGCTGCCCACGGGCCGTCTGCGGCCACTTCGCGCATCAGACGGTGCGCAGGCTCATCGAGATTGTCTGGGGTCTGCACGGCCAGTGAACCGCCCGGTGCGAGGCGCTCGATCAGGTGCGGATACAGCGTCTCGTGATCGGGCAGCCATTGCAGCACGGCATTGGCGAGAATCACGTCGAACGGGCCATCCTGCCAGCCCGCAATATCCACCACGTCGAATCGAAATTGCGGCAGGCGTTTGCGTGCGGCGTCGACCATGTCCTGCGAGCTATCGAGCCCCAGCACGTCGGCCGTCGGATAGCGCTCAGCCAGCACTTCGGTCGAATTGCCCGGGCCGCAGCCGATATCGGCCACGTTGCCGGCTTGCGCATTCGGAATGGCGGCGACGAGGTCGCGCACGGGGCGCGTACGCTCGTCTTCGAACTTCACATACTGCGAGGCTTGCCACGCCGGATTCACGGGTTTGGCCGAATCCGGCGAGGTATTGGACGACGAGGCTTGCGTCATGACTCACTCCATCAGAGACACAGAGAACAGGTCGTCACGATATCAGTTTGCCGCCTGCAACGCCTCCACAAACACACGCAAATGCGATGCCTCGGCGTCGGTGATCGCCCAGTACGTCATGCCGTCCCGACGCCAACGCGCGATGGTGTAACCGTCGGCACCGGTCAGGCTCGGTGCGGTGGCTGTCTTGTCGCGCGCGGGGAAGACGTACAGATCGATCGGATGCTTGTCGGTGTGATACACGAGCACGGCAACTGTGCGGCCGCCCACGTAATCGAGCCGTCCGCCCGCGAGCGGGAACCCCTTCTCAGCAAGATCGACAACAGGCGGTGCGTAATCGAGGCGGCCGTTGAACCACGGTTTAACCGTGTGCTGATCGGTCGAGATCACATCGATCGGATGCTGCGAAAGCAGCGCGCGCACATGGCTCGCGACAATCTCCTGCGGTTGCAGCCCCGTGGCGGTCTGCACGCTTGCCGGTTCCGGCGGCGCAGGCGGACGCGCGACGAGCAACGCCATCGCCACGGCCATGCCGCCAAGAATCGCCCCGCCCGCACCGCCGAAGAACCAAGGTGCAAGTCGAAAACCCCACCCCGCATCGGAGGTGTCCCGCGGACGCGCCGGTTTCGTTGGTGTCTGCGATGACGGCGATGCGTGCGGCGATTGTGGTGAAGGCGATGGCTGAGCCGCCTTGGGGGATTGCGGCGGCGACACACGCGCATCGGCACGCTGTTCCGCATGCGCCAGATCCGCCTGAATACGCGCACGCAGCGACGACGGCGCGGCATGCCGCAACGAACCGTCGCGCAGCACGTTGCCAAGCGTGGTCTCCGCGCTCTGCGCCGACGTGCGTTCCGAGTGGGTACCACTCACGGAACCCGCCGGATCGGTGCGCTCCGCAGGATCGCTCGGATGGGTAGGATCGTCAGGCTTGTTCATCGCGTCCTCCGCGTGGATTGCCGCCCAGGGGCAGACGTGTGACTTGTGCGGTCGACGGGGATGCCGCGGCGCGTCCGGCGTCCTGCTTCGCGCGCACGGCAGCGGCCAGCATGTGCCTGCCCCGCGCGAGCCGCGACATCACGGTGCCCGCCGGTACGCCAAGAATGGTTTCGATCTCCCGATAGCTCAGGTCCTCCATCTCGCGCAGCACGAGTACCTCGCGAAACACGACCGGCAACGCCGCCAGCGCGTCGCGCACCATCGCACAATCGTCGCGCCGCACTGCCATCAACTCCGGGTCGGTGCCGCTGGCGTCGTCCCATCCCGGCAACCGGGTATCGCCATGCAGACCGTGCAGCGTCTCGTCGAACGGTGTGCCATCCGCCGCATCGGAGCGCCGCCGCCACTCGGTGAGCCAAGTGTTGCGCACAATCGCCAGCAACCACGCGCGGGCATTCTCGCCCCGAAAGCCGTCGAAGAACCGCAACGCGCGCAGATACGCCTCCTGCACGATGTCGTCGGCGTCGCTCGCGCTGCCCGAGAGCCAGCGGGCAAGGTTGTATGCCGCATCGAGATGCGGCAACGCCAGCGCTTCGAAGCGGCCCGCAGGATTGGCGCCGCGCCCATCCGACGGATTCAGCGAGTCTGACGGGTCTGGCAGATCGGTGTTCGGGGCATCGCTCACCGGGGTCTCCCGAAGTCGGGCACGTTTGTCATGATCCCTATGACCGGCGTGTCCGGGTTAGCCGCTTTGGCAAAGGACGCATCTGCTGGATGGCATCCATGGCGTCCATTGAAACACATCTGCGCTTCGCCGCTCGCGCAGCGCGCCAGCAGCTCATTTCACGACGATCACGCCAGTCATGTGCGGATGGATCGCGCAGTAGTACGCATACGTGCCCGGCTTGTCGAACGTGCGCACGAACGTGTCGCCAGTGTCGAGCGCTGCGGAGGCAAACTCGCGCGGATTCGCCTGACTGGTGACCGTGTGCGGCTCGTTGTCGCGGTTGACCCACGTGATCTTGGTGCCCACGGGAACGGTCAGCGTGGCGGGTGCAAAGGTGAAGTTGTCGATACGCACCGTGTTGGGATCCGATGTCGCCGTCGTGGCGCCCGCTGACATCGCGGGACTTGCCGGCAGGCCGACGACGGCGCAAACGGTGACGAGGCCCGCACAAAAACGGCGCATGGCATGGGATGGCAAACGCATGATGGCTCTCCTGAATCGATAAACGGACACTGCCCGGGCAGTGTCACGACGCCAATGTCGTGTCGGCAAGCAACGGCGTGCCGTCGAGCGCGGTGAAGTCCACGCGCCGGATACCGAGGGTCTGCCGCAACTGCGCAGGGTCGACCTGCTTGGGGCCCGGGCCGGGGCCGTCACCCGGCGCAGGCTGCGGGAACGCGGTCGACATGGCGGTCTGCATGCGCACGTTGCCTTCCACTTTCTGCAACACCTGATGGATATGCCCGTTAAGCACAGTCACGGAGCCAAACGGCCGCAGCAGCGCCAGCGCGCGATCGCCGTCGTCGGTGCCCCAGCCCCACGCGGGATAGACCGTCCACAACGGCATATGGGTGAACACGACGAGCGGGGTGCTGTGCGAGCGGCCCTTGAGATCGTTGGCGAGCCACGCCAACTGCGTGTCGCCCAGATATCCCATGCCCCCGGCTTTCAGGTTGAGCACGTTCACGAGCGCGACGAAATGCACGCCGTTCTGATCGAAGCTGTACCAGCCGAGGCCACGGGTATCGGGGGAGAAGCGCGCGAAGAATGCGCGGCCATCGTCGCCGATGACGTCATGCTCGCCGGGCACGTAATGGGTCTCGAGGCCGGCGCCGGTCACGATTTGCTGTGCGGTGTCGAACTCGGCGGGGCGGGAGAGATGACTGACGTCCCCGGTATGCAGCATGAAGGCCGGACGTTGCGGCGCGCTGCGAATACGATCGATCGCCGACTGGAGGGTCGACGCGGGGTCCGGGTTGGGTGCCTTGTTGAAACCGATATGACTGTCGCTGATCTGCACGAACGACAACGCGTTGCCCGCAGGCGCATCGGTCGCGGCGAGCGCCTGCGTTCCGAAGGAAACGCCGCGTGGCACGCCGCCGTCGAGCGTCCACAGAATGCCCGCCCCGGCCCACGCGAGGCAGGCCATCGCACGGCGACGGGACATGCCCGGCGCATCCGATGGCGCGGCTGGCTGCCCGCCAGGCGTGGCCGCCGTGGCCGTGCCGTCGGCGCGGGTGACTCCCGTTGGGTCCGCCGTCTCGGCATTGCGGTCATTACCGGCCCCTTGGTTTGCTTCGTCCGTCGTTCGATCGCTCATGACGCACCTCCCTCGCAATACTGGCCGGGGCGCATCCATCACGATGACGGACATTCGCAAGTGCCGGCACCTGTATTACGGGTTGACGCGTCGATTTATTCCCGAGAATCCTTCTTCGAAGAACCTGGCCCCGCCGTGCGGGCGTCCGGGAGGCTCGGGTTGCACCGGTGACGCGGGCAACAATGCCGCGCCACGCTTGGCGTGCGGCACCAGTGTCTGCGCAAACGCCACCGTCAGACACGCCTCGCTCGGGCGCAGCGGCATGTGGTCCTGTTCGTCGGCCACCGCCTCACGCAACAGCGGCATGGGATCGACCGACCGGCCATGACGGCGCAGTTCGAAATGCAGATGCGGCCCCGCCGCCATCCCAGTACTGCCGACTGCCCCGATCACCTGCCCCGCGTTCACCTTCGTGCCGACACGCAGATCGCGCGATGTCGACGACAAATGGCCGTAGATGGTCTCGCTGTTGTACCGATGGTCGATCACGACATAGCGGCCGTAACCCCGGCGCTCGAAGCCGATGAATTTGATCACGCCCTGCGATGCCGCCTTCACCTGCGTGCCCGCGGGGGCGACCAGATCGACCCCCGTGTGACCGTGCCAGACACCGCGCACCGGATGACGACGGTAACCGAACGCCGACGAGACGCGCACGTACGACACCGGCATCATGAACTTCCTGCTCGCGGGCGTGGCATGCGCATGCCCCTTGTGCAGCGCGGATGCGGCATGCACGGATGTCGCCGAGACAAGCTGATGGCTCACCCCGCTCGCCGGCGGTCCGAAAAACATGGACATCGCCTTGTGGCACAGGGGAAGCTGCGCGCGCCCGGCAGCGACCGCATGCGGCATCGGCGTAGCGTGCGCAGTCAGCCGCTGATGCCAGGGCATCGCGGGAATGTCGCCAGCATCAGCCAGCACGGCACCCGGCAAAGCGAGCGTCGCGCACAGGCCAGTGCCCACGGTCAAACGGCCAAACAGTCCGAAATCCATAGCATGCGGTCTGAGAACAGTAGCAGCGCAGTCTACGAGGGCTGTTGGCGAGAAATGATGGGAAAAGACGCAAATGGCACGCAGGTTGCGTGCCATTCAGTGGTATTTGGGACAATTCGCGCGCGATGAGTGACCTAACGCGAGTGCCGGGGGAAAGGACAGGTCAGCGGCGGGTGAGTGACGAATTACGGGCAGGTTAGCCGCGTGTCGTCGTGCGAGTTCGTTTGACGGCGTACATCGCTTCGTCGGCGCGGTCCATCAGTGCCGTCATTTCGGTGCCGTCGTCGGGCAGGATGGCGATGCCGACGCTCACGCCCAATTCGAGCGCGTTGCCTTCGAATTCAAACGGTGCACCGACTTGCTGCATCAACCGCTGCCGATGCGCCTCGGCATCTTCTCGCGAATGCAGACCCGGCAGGATCATGCCGAACTCGTCGCCACCGACGCGGGCCACCGTGTCCGAGCGGCGAGCCGACGCATGCATGCGCTCGGCGGCCGTACGAATGGCCGCGTCGCCCGCGCGATGGCCATACCGATCGTTGATCGGCTTGAGGCCATCCATGTCGATATTGAAAATGCCCAGCCGCTGCGACGAGCGCATGGCCAGATGAATCGCCTGACGCAAGCGATCGTAGAACAGTGCACGGTTGGGTAAGCCGGTAAGTGCGTCGTGCGTGGCTTGCAGGTAGAGCTGACTCGTCTCGTAGCGCGCCGCGTGGAACATGGCGGCCGCGATGAGCTCGCTCATGAGTTCAAGCGTGCGCACATCGGCGTCGGGAAACGCACTCGGCGTGGGCGCGAATACCTTCAACACGCCCACGGTGGTGTCGAGGTGTCGCAACGGCGTGACGATCATCGAACGCAACCCCACGCGACGGCAGGCCTCACGGTCCACGCGGGGGTCAGTCTCCGAGTCGTCACAGCGCAGAATGCTGCCGGTCTTGACGCATTGACCGGAGAGCGAGCCGTCGCGAGACAACCGCATGCCCAGCAGATCCGAGGCCACGCCCGACGCGGCGCGGTACACCATGTCGTCGCCCTCGGCCAATTCGACCACGGCACCGTTGGCCTGGGTCAGGTCCTGCACACGCTCGGCAACAAATGACATCACACCACCGAGGTCGAGGCCGAGCTTGGCGATCTCGGTCTGCGCACGCACGATCTCAAGCAGGGTGGCACTCTCGGGCATCACATTGGCGACGGTCTGGCTCACTACGCGTCCTGTTCATCAAAGTACGGGAAACCAAGAATGTACCATCGGGCCGCGTGCTTACCCAATCGGTTGGGCTCGAGATATTACGAAGGTTTACGCCGCGCCCGAGGCGATTTGCGACGGCGTGCGCCCCAGAATGCGCCGCGCGGCGGGACCGCTCACGTAACGGTGCAGCCACGCCCCGAGGCCGGTGCAAATGGCCACGACGGGCACGTAGACGAGGAACGTCCAGCGCATGTCGCCGCCCATCAGCGCGAGATACGCCGGCGTGACGGCCAGCACCACGAACATGTGGCTCAGATAGATTTCATAACTCCATCGACCCATCGCCGTGAGCCAGCCAAACCCGCGCGGCATGGCACGGGTCGAGCCATGTGCGGCGGCAAGCCAGCACGCAGCGCTTGCGCAGAGCAGCAACATGATGTGGTCGTGCAGCAGCCGCCCCAACACGTCGCCATAGAACACGACGGCGAGCAACCCTGCCAAAGACAGTCCTCCCACGACGCGCGCCAACACGCGTGGCAGCGTCACGCGCTGCATGAGCAGTGCCGTCAACACCCCCCACGCGATCGCCGCCATACCGGGCAGGTACGCCTTCTCCTGCCAGATTTCGTTGCCTTGCAATGCCGCACGGGTCCACGGCAATGACAGTGCCAGTACGATCAGTGCCAGCACACGCCACGGCCCGCGAACGACCAGACAAAACAGCGGGAAGGCCAGATAGAAACACTCTTCGATCGACAGCGACCACAGCACATCCCACGCGCCGGGCAGCCAGTTGGTGCGTCCTTCGTACCAGTTCAGCGTCATGGTGAGCGCCGAGGCCAGCGCGCCGCCCAGCGTCTGACCGGGCTTGTTGATGATGAAACCGGGCACCGCGAGCCAGTGCATCACGGCGAGGACCGCCAGCAACAACAAGAGCAGCGGGAAGATGCGCACCGCGCGCAACGCATAGAAATTACGCCAGCGAAAAGCGTCGAGCGAGCCGTAACGCTCCAGTGAACGCCGCGTGATCACGAAGCCGGAAATTACGAAGAACACGAACACGGCCTCGTAGCCGTTGAAACTCAGACCGTCGATGATGCGCTTGGGTAACACGTCGCCGAACAGGCTCGGACCGAGCGGCAGGCGAAATCTAAGCGCGAGGTGATGCACCACGACGAAGAGAATGGACAAGCCGCGCAAGAGGTCGATGCCATCGTTGCGGCTGCGCAGCGGCAGCGGTCGCGAGGGCGGCGGAAGTGCCGTCTTGCTCGCTTCGTTGAACATCATGAAGTCTCCTGATTCGATGCGTCGGGGGCCACATCAGCGGGCATCGTACTATGGCCGCTGGTGCGCTGAAACCCGTCGGATTCATGAGGTTGCCACGACCGCGCGGCCGATCGCCGTAACATTCGCAACCTGCCTGAGTACGAATCCGTGTCGGCGTTCGAACGAATTGATCTGCGACGAGTCGGACGCGAAGCCAGCTGCCTTGACCGGCGGCACTGTGGTCCGAGCGCAGCGTCACGCGTAAGATAATGTTTTTGCCCGAAGCCCCCTGCTTCCGGGCCGCTTTTTGGTCGTCAAGTTGAACTTCTGGATCACCATCACCAATTTCGGTAGCGCCGCAGTGACCGTGCCTGCGGCGGCCGCCCTCACCGTCTGGCTGCTCGCGGCGCGCGCGTGGCGCACCGCATTCATCTGGGTCGCGCTGTTCGGCGCGGGCGCACTCGTCGTGGCGGCATCGAAGGTCATGTTTCTCGGCTGGGGGCTCGGGGTGCGCGAGCTCGATTTCACCGGCGTGAGCGGCCACACGATGCTGGCGGCGACGGTTTATCCCGTGATCGCGTGGCTGTTGCTGCGCCGGCTCGCGTGGCCGTGGCGCGTGCTCGGCATGGCGCTCGCCAGTGCCGGCAGTGTGGCCGTCGGGGTGTCGCGGGTGGCGCTCTCGGCGCACTCGGTGTCGGAAGCCGTCGCGGGCTGTGTCGTGGGCTTCATCGTCTGCGCAGCGTTTGCCTGGCTGACCCGCCACGACGACGCCCCCAATCTCAAGACGTTGCCGATGGCCGCGAGCCTCTTCGTACTCGTGATGTGGCTGCACGGCGAGCGCGTGCCGACGCAGCGCTGGATTACCCACATTGCACTCAATCTGTCGGGACGCGATCACCCGTTCCGCCGGGCCAGTTGGCACGCACGCAAGCCGGTCGTGCCGCCGGTGACGCCGTCGATTACACCGTCGATTGCGCCGTCGACTGCGCCATCCACCACGCCGGGGAAAACCTCGACCCCTGTGGCGCCTGCGGCCGCAGGCTAACGCACTCGCGGCCTTGCATTGCTCGTCGGAAAGGAATTCACTATGGCCGTGGACCGCGTGTGGCGGCAGGCATGGCAGGTGTGGCGGAAGTGGCGGGCGTGGCTACTGGCGCAGGACAGCGGCGAGAGCGTCGCCGCGTCCTGACCACCGGGGCGCGATCTTGGCGATGCGCCCGGGGCTTACGTGCTCGAACGATGAGCGTGGCCGCCGCGCTTGGGCGGCACACGCCCATTGAGCGGCGACTGACTCGACACCGCCGCTTCGGTCGCCTGTGCGGCTTCCGTCGACATGCGGCGCCACGCGTCCATGGTGCCCTGCGTGGCCTCGTTGAAGGCCTGGAACCACTTCTGTAGCGGCGCCTCAACGGCCTTGGCCGCTTCGCCGGCTGCGGTCCCCGCACCGATCAGATCGGGCAGCGTCATCGCGCCGGCCATGCCGTGCTGCAACTCCTCGCCCGTGGTACGGCAATGCTCGGCCCACAGCAGTTGATTGTTGGCACATACGGCCAGCCACTCGCGCCAGAACTCGTTCTGTTGCGCGAGCTGGCCGTTAAGCAGTTGCAGATGCGCGGTCATCAACGTGTTGAAATCCTGCGCGCCGCCGAGCGTCTTGGCGGCTTCGGCATGGGCCTTGAGCAACTCGGTATCGCGCTGTGCCTGCAATTGGTGCATGCGCTGCGCAGCTTCCAGCATGATGCCGTAAGCCCCCAGCGTGCTTGCCGTGCCGAGTTTGACCAATGCCAATGCCGGATTCGTTTCCTTGGACATCTTGACTCTCCTGAATAAACACCTGTGAATGTGAGCACGGCGCGTGCGCGACTCACTCCATGTGCATACCGCCGTTGATTGCCAGATTGCTGCCAGTGATAAAACCCGCGTCGTCGGACACGAGAAACGCGACCAGCGCCGCCACTTCATCGGGACGCCCGAGCCGGCCCACCGGAATTTGCGGCAGGATGCGCGCTTCGAGCACATCTTGCGGCACCGCCGTGACCATCTTGGTGGCGAGATACCCGGGCGAAACCGTGTTGACCGTCACACCCGACTTCGCGACTTCCAGCGCCAGTGACTTGGTAAAACCGTGCATGCCCGCCTTGGCGGCGGCGTAGTTCGCCTGACCAAACGCACCACGGCTGCCGTTCACCGATGAAACATTGACGATGCGGCCCCAGCCGCGCGCGACCATGCCGCTGAAGAGCGGGCGCGTCATGTTGAATACGCTGTCCAGATCGGTGCGCAATACCGACTGCCAGTCTTCCGGCGTCATCTTGCGCATCGTGCTGTCACGCGTGATGCCCGCATTGTTGATGAGAATGTCGACCGGACCGGTGTCGGACTCCACCGCTTTCACGCAGCCCTCACACGACGCGTAATCGGCGACATCGACACGATAGGCTTCAAAATTCCGCCCGATTTCCCGCATCCGGGAAACCCAGCCCTCGCAATCGTGATTCTGGGGAGAACAGGTGACTGCCACGCGATATCCGGCGTCTGCCAGACGCAGGCTGATCGCTTCTCCCAATCCGCCCATGCCGCCTGTCACCAATGCAATACGTGTTGTCATAGCTATCCGTCTCTCGTTAACGTTGTGGATCGTTAAACTTCGGATACATTCAGCATAGCCGGGAAAAACCGGCCCGCTGGCGCATTCGACGCCTCGGCGTGCCCTGTGCTTGACCTCGCGCAAACCCGCGAAAAATGGTGATCAAGCGGTATTGCCGACTTCTCGGCATGCCGGTCTTCGTGATTCGCCGGACCGCCGCATCTCGTGACGTCGCCAGTCGTTGCAACTGGCTCGAGTGCGACTCATCGCATGTGACAACGTTCCTCGATTGCGACAATTTGTCTCCAACCGGGGGCCCGCTCGGGGGCCTCGCTGCGGCTCGCCATCATCAGCTTTTTTGCATACGATGAGTGACCGCGCCTTAGTGCTCGTACGAGTGATCGTACTCCAAAACAATTCGCCGGTTGACCTTTCACCGGCCCCGGTCAACATTCCCAATGGGCGCTCCCTATCGATAGTCACAGGGGGCACCGACGCCCGTTGCAGGTCGCTCGCAATCCATATATCATCGCCCGTAGATTTAATTTGGATCTTGCTGATTTGACTGGTGATTTGCCCGTGCGAGCCACGGGCGGCGCCGGTCGGACGGTCGACGACCGGCCTGAATTCACGCCAGATGCCCCCGGATTCCTCACCTTGTGACACCTTGTGAGTTACGCGCGCATGTTGCCTTCTCTGCCTGCCAACGCTTCTCGTCGCCGCCGGTTTGCCCTGGCGCTCACCACCACGGCCATTGCCGTCGCCGCGCTGGCCGCCTGCTCGCGCAAGGCGCCGCCCGAGCCACCGCCGCGTCCGGTGGTCGCGATGGCGGCGAAAACCGCCGAGCAGACGCCCATCGCGTCGCTCCCCGCCCAGATCGAAGCCCGCTACACCACGCCGCTGTCTTTTCGCGTGGCCGGCAAGATCGTTGACCGCTCGGTACGGCTCGGCGATGCGGTGAAAGCCGGTCAGGTCGTCGCGCGTCTCGACCCGGCTGATCTGTCGAAGAACGCCGCCAGCGCGCGGGCCCAGCTCGACGCCGCCCAGCACCAGCTCGACTATGCGACGCAGACCGTCACGCGTGACCGGGCGCAGGCGAAAGAAAGCCTGATTGCCCCCGCCCAGTTGGAACAGTCGGAAAACGCTTACGCGAGCGCACTCGCGCAGCGTAATCAGGCGACCCAGCAGGCCGCTTTGGCCGGTGACCAGTTGAGCTACGGCAATCTCAAGGCCGATCGCGACGGCGTGATCACCGCTGAGCAGGCCGATACCGGACAGAACGTCAGTGCCGGCCAACCGGTGTATCAACTCGCATGGACGGGCGACGTCGACGTGATTGCCGACGTGCCCGAAGTCGCGCTCGGTGCATTCCGCATCGGTCAGATGGCGACCGTCTCGCTACCCGCCATGCCGGGCAAGACGTGGCAAGCCCGGGTGCGCGAAGTCGCCCCGGCGGCCGACCCGCAAAGCCGCACGTATCGCGCCAAACTTTCGCTGCTCTCCCCCGGCCCCGATGTGAAGCTCGGCATGACGGCGAACGTCGCCTTTGCCCAGCCGCTGCCGGGCAGCGGAGCGGCACCTGCCGCCGCGGCAACGCCGGCGTCTGCACCGGCACCTGCCGCGCCGTCCACGGCCAGCGGTGCCGCTGCGGCCGGTAGCGCCGATACGGCCGCTGCCACCGCCGCCATCCCCGCAGGACCGGCGATCACGCTGCCATCCACCGCCCTCTTCCACGATGGCAATCTGCCCGCGGTCTGGGTGGTCAAGCAAGACGACACGCTGGTGCTGCGCCGCGTGAAGGTCGCCCGCTACGGCGAGCGCACGGTGACGGTGGCCGGTGGCATCCAGCCGGGCGAGCGCGTCGTCTGGCAAGGCGTGCATACCGTGACGGCCGGCGAAAAGGTTCGCGTGGTGGCACCGCTGCACCCTGAGGACTTCGCGTCATGAGCGCGCAGGACGGGAAGCCGCCCGTGCCCCAGACACCCGACACCCCACCGCCCGCCGAGCCGCACGACTACCGCCACGAAGAAGGGAGCTTCAACCTTTCGGCGTGGGCGCTGCGTCACCGTGCGCTCGTGGTGTTTCTCATCGCGATGGCGACGATCTTCGGCATTCTTGCCTACTCGCGTCTCGCGCAGTCCGAAGACCCGCCATTCACCTTCCGTGTGATGGTGATCCGCACCTTCTGGCCGGGCGCCACCGCCAAACAGGTGCAGGAACAGGTCACTGACCGCATCGCCCGCAAGTTGCAGGAGATGCCGTCGATCGACTTCCAGCGCAGCTATTCGCGCCCCGGCGAGTCGTTGCTCTTCTTCTCGATGAAGGACTCGGCACCCGCCAGCGAAGTGCCGGAGGAGTGGTATCAGGTTCGCAAGAAGGTCGGCGACATTGCCTACACGCTGCCGCCCGGCGTGCAGGGGCCGTTCTTCAACGACGAGTTTGGTGACGTCTACACCCACATCTTCACGCTCGAAGGCGATGGCTTCGGCCCTGCCCAACTGCGCGACTACGCCGACGCGCTGCGCACCGTGCTGCTGCGCGTGCCCGGTGTTGCAAAGGTCGATTACTTCGGTGATCAGGACCAGCGCATTTATGTCGAAATCAGCAACACTCAGCTCACCCGCCTCGGTATCTCGCCGAACCAGATTGCCGAAGCGGTCAATGGCCAGAACGCCGTCTCGCCTGCGGGCACCATCGAAGCCCCCAATGATCGCGTCGTCGTGCGTCCGAGCGGCCAATTCCGCAACGTGCAGGAACTCGCCGACACGCTGATCCGCGTGAACAACCGCACGTTCCGGCTCGGCGACATTGCCACGATCAAGCGCGGTTATGTCGACCCGCCGGTCACGGAAATGCGCTTCGCCGGCAAGCCCGTGCTCGGCATCGGCATCACCATGCAGAAGGGGCAGGACGTCGTCCACCTTGGCAAGGCACTGGCCAGCACCATGACCGATCTGCGGGCGCAGTTGCCCGCCGGGCTCAAGCTCACCGAAGTGGCGAGCATGTCCCAATCGGTGTCGCACTCGGTCGACGACTTCCTCGAAGCCGTGGCCGAAGCCGTGGCCATCGTGCTGGTCGTGAGCCTGCTGTCGCTGGGATTCCGCACCGGCATGGTGGTGGTGATTTCGATTCCGGTCGTGCTCGCCGTCACGTCGCTGTTCATGTACATCTTCGACATCGGCCTGCACAAGGTGTCGCTCGGCACGTTGATTCTGGCGCTTGGCCTGCTGGTCGACGACGCCATCATTGCCGTCGAAATGATGGCCGTGAAGCTCTCGCAGGGCTGGAATCGCCAACGCGCTGCTGCGTTTGCCTACACCAGCACCGCGTTCCCAATGCTCACCGGCACGCTCGTGACGGTGGCGGGCTTCCTGCCGATCGCGCTGGCGAAGTCGAGCACCGGCGAATACACACGCTCGATCTTCGAAGTCTCGGCCATTGCGCTGCTGGCGTCGTGGCTCGCGGCCGTGGTGCTGATTCCGCTGCTCGGCTACAAGCTGCTGCCCGAGCGCAAGCGCGAGGCGCATCATGGCGACGATCACGAGCACGAGGTGTATGACACCAAGTTCTACAACCGCCTGCGCGGCTGGCTGACGTGGTGTATCGAGCGGAAAATCGTCGTGCTGGTGATTACCGTCGTGCTGTTCCTGATCGCGATGGCGGGCTTCTCGCTGATTCCGCAGCAGTTCTTCCCGAGTTCGGACCGGCCCGAGTTGATGGTCGACCTGCGCTTGCAGGAAGGCGCGTCGTATCAGGCCACGCTGCGCGAAACCGAACGCCTCGAAAAGCTGCTCGAAGGCCGCAAGGAAATCGACCACACAGTCAGCTTTGTCGGTACGGGCGCGCCGCGCTTCTACCTGCCGCTCGATCAGCAACTGCCCACGCCCAACTTCGCGCAACTCGTCGTCACGGCCAAGTCGGTGGAAGACCGTGAAGCCTTGGCGCAGTGGCTCGAACCGAAATTGCGGGAAGCCATGCCGGGCGTGCGCACCCGCCTCTCGCGTCTGGAAAACGGGCCGCCGGTCGGCTTTCCGGTGCAGTTCCGCGTGAGCGGCGACGACATCGGCACCGTGCGCAAGATCTCCGAGCAGGTGGCCGACGTGATGCGTGCCAACGGCGATACCGTCGACGTGCAATTCGACTGGGACGAGCCGTCGCAACGTTCGGTACGCTTCGAAGTCGATCAGCAGAAGGCACGCGCGCTGGGCGTGAGTTCGTCGGACATCGCCAACTTCATCGCCATGACGCTCACCGGCTACGACATGAGCCAGTACCGTGAGCGCGACAAGCTGATCGCGATCACGCTGCGCGCACCGAAGACCGAACGCATGGACCCGGCCAAGCTCGCCACGATGGCGATGCCGACGCCGAACGGTCCGGTGCCGCTGGCGACGCTCGGCCACGTGGTCGACGATCTGGAATACGGTGTGATCTGGGAGCGCGACCGTCAGCCGACGATCACCGTGCGCTCGGACGTTCGCGCCGGCAAGCAAGGGATCGATGTGACCGAAGCGGTCTACAAGAAGCTCGGCGACATTCGCAAGGCTCTGCCGGTCGGATATCGCATCGAAATCGGCGGCTCGGTGGAAGAGTCGGGCAAGGGGCAGTCGTCGATCATGGCGCAAATGCCGATCATGATCATCGTCGTGCTCACGCTGCTGATGATTCAGCTTCAGAGCTTCGCCCGCACCATGCTGGTGGTGCTCACCGCGCCGCTCGGCATGATCGGGGTGGTCGCTACGCTGCTGCTGTTCGGCAAGCCATTCGGGTTTGTGGCCATGCTCGGCGTGATTGCCATGTTCGGGATCATCATGCGCAACTCAGTGATTCTGGTCGATCAGATCGAGCAGGACGTGGCGGCCGGCCATCCGCGCTTTGACGCCATCGTCAGCGCGACGGTACGACGCTTCCGGCCGATCACGCTGACCGCTGCGGCGGCCGTGCTTGCCCTCATCCCGCTGTTGCGCAGCAACTTCTTCGGCCCGATGGCGACCGCGCTGATGGGCGGCATTACCAGCGCCACCGTGCTGACCGTGTTTTTCCTGCCGGCGTTGTATGCCACGGCGTTCCGCGTGCGGCATGACGAGCGCGCCTCGCATGCCCCGGCGGGTTCGAATGGCCCGAATGGTTCGAATGGCCCGGGTAGCCCGCCCGCCAGTGCGCACGACAACGGCATTCCGCAAGGAGACCGCTCATGACCCCGCGATTCACTTTGCGATCGACATTGCACTCGGTATCGCGCCCTGTAGTGCGCCGATATGCCCCCCTCGCCGCCCTGCTCCCGTTGTGGCTCGGTGCCTGCTCGTTCGCGCCGAGCGACAAGCCGCCCGTCATGCCCTCGCCTGCGCAATACGGCACCAACACCTTGCCTGAGCGCACGGTAACGGCGCAGGGCACGTCGCAACAGTTCGACGTTGGGGCGGCACCGGTCAAGGCCTGGTGGCAGGCCTATCGCTCGGACAAGCTCAATGCGCTGGTGGAAGAAGGCTTGCGCAACAGCCCGAATCTGTCGGCCGCCGATCATGCGTTGCAGGCCGCACGCGAACAGTTGAAGGCGCAGATCGGCTCGTCGCTGTTCCCGTCGATCGACATCGGTGGCGAGGCGGCGCGCGAGCGCAATCTCGGCATCCCGACGTTCGGGCCGCCCACGGCGCTCTACAACATGTTCGTGGGTCAGATTCAGGCGCGCTACACGTTCGACTTCTTCGGGGCGTCGCGCTTTGCCAATGCGTCGCTGGCAGCGCAAGTCGATCAGCAGGCATTCCAGTTGGAAGCGTCGCGTCAGGCCTTGGCGGCCAATATCGTTGCCGGGACCATCAGCGCGTCGGTGCTCGGTGCGCAGGTCAAGGCCACGGAACGGCTGGTCGATCTCGCACAGGCCGATGCCGACGAGATGGCACGCCGCGAAGTCCTCGGTGCCGTGTCGCGTTCCGACGCGTTGTCGTCCGCCCAGAATGCCGAATCACTCGCGGCGTCGCTGCCGGGCTTGCGGGCGCAGTGGCAATCCACCCGTCATGCGCTGGCCGTGCTGCTGGGCCGCACGCCTGATCAGGCACCCGATGATTTGCCGTTGGGCGAACTGCGCGTACCGCAATCGGTGCCGGTCGCTGTGCCGTCGACATTGCTGCAAACGCGTCCGGACATTCAGGCGGCGGAAATGGCGCTCAAAGCCGCATCGGCCGAGGTTGGTGTGGCGACGGCGCAGATGTTCCCGAGCCTGTCGCTCACGGCGTCGATGGGCAAAGGCGGCTTCAACTGGCCGACGGTGATGTCGAACGCCGGGTCGCTGTGGAGCATTGCCGCGTCGATCTCGCAGCCAATTTTCCATGGTGGCGCGCTACTCGCCCAGCGTCGCGCGGCACAGGCCACGTATGAGGCTGCCGTCGATCAGTACAAGCAGACGGTGCTCACCGCGTTCAAGAACGTGGCCGACACCCTCGCCTCGCTCGACGCGGACAACACGTCGTTGCGGCATGCCGATAACGCGAGCGCTGCGGCCGAGCAGGTGTACCGCGACACGGCCGCGCGCGTCAGGCTGGGCGCGTTGCCCACGTCGGCGGCGCGGGGCCGGGAGCAGCAGTACTGGAACGCCTATATGACGACAGTGCGTGCAACCGGCGCGCGTTTGTCGGATACTGCGCTCCTGTTTTATGCGATGGGCGTGCCGCCCGAGCCAACGGCCGACGCTGCCAAAACTCCCGCTTCCCCGACACCGGTGGACGGGGCAAAGGCTGGCGCGGTGGGACAAGCCGAGGGACAGGCACGCACGTCGCAAGACGTTGCGAGACGATGACTGCCACACCCATAACGCGGGGCCGACGCCCCAAACACCTGCCCGATGGCCGCGCGGCGCTGCTTGCCGCCGCCATCGAGGCTTTCGCGCAGCTTGGCTACGACGGCGCGAACCTGCGCGGGATTGCCCGGGCAGCGAAGGTCGACGCCAGCCTCGTGCGCGTGCATTTCGGTTCGAAGGAACAGTTGTGGCGCGCGTGCGTGGACACCCTCGAAGCGGCGCTCGCCGAGCCGGCCGAACAGATGCGCGCGCTGTCGCTCGACATGTCCCGCCCGGTCACCGACCGGCTGAAGGAAGCGATTGCCATCGTTGCCGCGCACGCGGTTAGCCATCCCGAACACAAGCAGTTCATCGCGCAGCACGCGGCGGAAACCGGCGAGCGCGGCGCGACGCTGCACCGCCAGTTGGTGATGCCGGTCTACGACTGCATGGAGCCGCTGATCGTGCAGGGCATGGAAGCGGGTGTAGTGCGTGCCGAGCATCCGGCCATGTACTTCTGCCTGCTGGTGCACGCGCTGCACCCGCCACCCGGCTCGCCCGTGCTGATGCAACTGATCGCGCCGCAAGTGGGCGGCGAGGCGTTCGGCCCGGCACTGATCAATCAGGTGGAAATGTTGTTTTTCGCGACGCCGAATGCTGCAACGCCGTCAAAGGCGTAATCCGGTCAGCCGACGCCAACTGGCATCGGCTGACGGTTCTCACTGAGTACAACGCGCTACCGCACCGCCGCCCCCGGCGGCAAGCCGTCCGCTGGCGCTTCAGCCGTGGTTGTCAGCACCACGCCACGGCGCTCTCGGCCAAAGCCGATCATCACAGCAATCACCACCGCCACCGTCCCCGCGACAATTGCCATCGCCAGACCGAAATTACCGTCGTGCGCTTTCGCGATGGAAGTCTGCAAATTGGCGTTCACCGACGCAAACAGATTCCCTAGTTGATACACCAGCCCCGGGAACGTCGCGCGGATCTCGTCAGGCGACAGCTCGTTCAAGTGCGCCGGAATCACGCCCCACGCGCCCTGCACCGAAATCTGCATCAGGAACGCGCCGACGGCGAGCAACACCGCACCGCTGGAAAACGCCCACAACGGCAGCACCGGCAGCGCAATGAGCGCCGCAATCACGATGGCGCGCCGCCGGCCGATCTTCTCCGAAATCGCCCCGAAAAAGAGCCCGCCGATAATCGCGCCGATGTTGTATGTGATGGCGATCCAGCTCACCGTGTGCGGCAAGAACTTGTGCTGCACTTGCAGGAAGGTCGGATACAGATCTTGCGTGCCGTGCGAGAAGAAGTTGAACGCCGTCATCAGCACGATGGCGTACAGCGCCAGCTTCCAGTCCCTCGCCAACACCTGAAGCAGGTTTGCGCGTGGCGTCGCCGCCTGTGTCGTGCCCTTCTGCCACGCAGGCGACTCGGGGACATGCCGCCGGATATAGAACACCAGCAATGCCGGCAACACACCCACGAAGAACATGCCGCGCCACCCGATGCTCTCGTAGAACAAGCCGTAGACGACAGACGCGAGCAGATAGCCGCTCGGATACCCCGCCTGCAACAACCCCGACACAATGCCGCGCGAATGCGTCGGCACACTCTCCATCGTCAGCGCCGCGCCCACGCCCCACTCGCCGCCCATCGCGATACCGAAGAGCGCGCGCAGTATCAGCAGTACCGTGAGACTTGGCGCGAACCCCGAGGCCAGTTCCAGCAACGCATATAGCAAAACGCTCGCCATCATCGCCGGGCGTCGGCCGAACCGGTCACCCAGCCGCCCGAAGATCAGCGCCCCCACCGGGCGCATCGCCAATGTCAGCAGCAGCGCAAACGCCACACTGCCAAGTTCGGTGTTGAACTCCTTCGCGATGTCCTTCAACACGAACACCATCAAAAAGAAATCGAACGCGTCGAGCGTCCACCCCAAGTAGCTTGCCGTTACCACATGCTTCTGTTGACTCGTCCAGGCCATGGTGTCTCCTTCGTCGGCGGCAATGTGTGCGACGAAACCCACTCTACTCCTCAATTTGCGGACACGTAAAAGACCCCCTGCGTCGCTTCGGAACCCGCATGAATACGGGCTCCAGCCTTAATTGACGGGGGTTTCACCTGTTGTAACGTTTTGCTGTGCAGCGCAGCAAATTGACGTGATTTCAGCGCAACGCGCGCTGCACCACAGCGATGATGGCGACGCCCGCGCAGACGGAAGCGAGCAGCGCAAACAGGTTGCTCGCCGCGAGCAGTAACGCCTGCTGATCGATGAGTTGCGAGAGCCGTGCGAGCTCAGCCGCATCGGTATCGGGGGGCAGGGAAAACGGCGTGATGTTGCCGACCAGTTGGGTGCGCGCCATCGCCTCGCCGTACTGCAACCAGAGACTCGCCACGCCGGTGCCGCCCGCCGTCACGATCTGCCGCACGATGTTCTTGAACTGATAGGCATGAGCAAAATCGTCGACGGTGAACTCGCGATACGTGAGCCCCGCGACCAGCGCCAGAATGAACGGCGTGGTCATCTGTTGCAGCAACATTGCTTCGAGCACGAGCGGTAACGACACGCCCGGCATCATGCGCTGCGACGCCAGCCACGCGGCCGCAGCAAACATCACGTAGCCGAGCGCAATCCAGCGCCGCTGTCCGACCAGATGCTGGTTCCCATAGGTGAACGCCGTCATGGCGGCAAAGCCGATAAGCCCTGCCACCGTAATCGCCGTCCCGGTCGACTGAAAGGTAAAGCCGAGCCCCGTCTGCAACGTGGTCGGCAGCACGTAGTTCCAGAGTCCGTTCAGGAAGTAATACAGCGCATAGAAGCCCAGACCGACCAGATAGCGCCGCCCGATCAACCGCTTCGGATCGAGCCACGGGTCGGGATGGCGGTGCTGATGCAGGAACACGCAACCAATGAGCGCCAGTCCGATGATGGGCGTGAGCGCCACCGACGGTGAGCTGCGGATCTCGTAAAAGCGCAAGTCGCCAAGGCCGTGCAGCAGGACCAGCGCGCCCGCGCCGAGAAACACCACGGTGACCCAGTCCATGCCGCCCACATCGAGCTGCCATGGCGCGAGCGACGCTTCGAGCCGACGTGGGTAAGTTAGCGCCACGAGCAGCAGCGTCGCCAGCGCAAGCACGACCTGCACCACGAAGATGACGCGCCAGCTGACATCCTGCATCAGCATCGACGTGACCCACGGCGCCAGCGCGGCAAGCCCGATACCGCCCGTATTGAAGCCCATGAACAGCGGCTTGCGCTCTTCGCGCTCGGCGGCCAGTTGGATGATGATGCGCGAGGCGGAAAACAGGCCCCCTGCGCCGAGCCCTTGCACGGCTTTGGCCAGCGCCAGTTCGGTTGGGGTATTGCTGAGCGCGCACAAACCGGCGCCAATGGCCGCAATGATGAGCCCCAGCAGTGTGAAGCCGCGATAGCTCAGGTCGCGCGCAATGCGTCCGAGCACCAGATTGGCGACGGTCGCGGCTGCCGCGTACGCGGTCAGACTCCAGAGAAAGTCTTCCGGCGATGCGTGTATGCCGCCCCGGATGTGCGTGCCGCCAATGCCCATCATCGACGAGGCGACGAAATCGACACCGGTCGAACACCCCAGCGCGAACGCAAACAAATACACCTGCGGCGCAGAAAGCTCGGGGTGCTTCGACAACAGCGGGCGGCCGGCACGGTCACTTGCCATCGCAGCTCCTGGGGCCTGTTCCGGAAGGGGGACGCAACGTCATCTTACCGGTATCGGACGGCCCGCAGACGGTGGAATTCGGGTGGAATACGCGTGGAATGCGGGGGCAATGCCGGTGCAATGCATTACACTGGCGGCCAAACTCCAACGCTACTTCCACATGTCCGAAGCAATGACTCCTACCACTGTCATCCTCGGCGCCGGTCAAGCCGGCGGCGAAACCGCGCTCGCGCTGCGTGCGCTTGGCTACACCGGCCGCATCGTACTCGCCGGCAGCGAGACCCATCTGCCCTACCGCCGCCCGCCGCTCTCGAAGGCGTTTCTGGCCGGCCAGGCCGACGAAGCCAGCTTGCTGATTCGCCCGGCCGACGCCTGGGAGAAGGCAGAGATCGACGTGCGTCTCGGCGTCACGGCCACTGCCGTCGACCGCGCGGCACGCACCGTGACGTTCGACGACGGCCAGACGCTTGGCTACGATCATCTGGTGCTGGCACTGGGCGGTCGCGTGCGCCGTCTGCCGATGCCCGGCGGCGACGCCGCCAACGTCTACTACCTGCGCGACATCGCCGACGCCCAACGTCTGCGCGAAGCGCTCACCCCCGGCAAGCGCGTGATCGTGGTCGGCGGCGGCTATATCGGTCTGGAAGTGGCGGCAAGCGCCGTCAAGGCCGGCACGACGGTCACCGTGCTCGAAGCCGCGCCGCGCCTGCTCGCGCGCGTGGCCGAAGCCGATCTGGCCGACTTCTTCGCGACGCTGCACCGCGAGAACGGCGTGAACGTGCAAGTCGGTGTCGGTGTGTCTGCGCTCGAACAAGACGCGAACGGTCAGGTCGTGGCCGTGGTCGCCGGTGAGCAGCGTCTGCCCGCCGATGTGGTGGTGGTCGGCATCGGCGTGCTGCCGAACGCCGAACTCGCGCAAGCCGCCGGCCTCGCCGTGGACAACGGCATCGTGGTCGACGAATTCGCCCGGACGAGCGATCCGGCCATTCTGGCTGTGGGCGACTGCGCCCACCACGAACACCCGGCGCTGGGGCGCCGTATTCGTCTGGAGTCGGTGCCGAGCGCGAGCGAAATGGCCAAGGTGGCCGCCAGCGTTGTACATGGCGACGCCCCGAAGGCCGTCGCCACCGCACCGTGGTTCTGGTCGGATCAGTTCAACGCGAAGTTGCAAATGGTCGGGATGACGGAAGGCCACGACGCCGTGGTCGAGCGCCGCCTGCCGGATGCTCAGGGCGCGGCCGTGTTCATGCTGTTCTATCTGCGCGACGGCGCCGTCGTGGCCGCTGCCAGCATCAACCGCGCGCAGGAATTCCTCGCCGCCCGCGAGCTGGTCGGCCGCCGTGCCGTGATCGACCCGGCCCGTCTGGCCGATGCCGCCACGCCGCTCAAGACACTCGTCGCCGAGTTGTCGACGGCCGGCAATTCAGCCGCCTGACCTGAATCGCTTCAGGTCTGCGCGGCCGGGGCAACGTGCGGTGCTTGCGCCGGCAATAGCAGGACCGGCCTGCCCGCGTGGCGGGCCGTATCTTCCGCCACGCTGCCTAGTGTGAAGCGCCGAAAACCACGTCGGCCGTGGGTGCCGAGCACGATAAGATCCGCATCGGCGTCCCGGCCCGCCGCGATGATCTGATCGGCCACCCCTTCGCCCACCGGCTCAATCTCTCGCATTTCCACTTCCCCCGGCACTTCCGCTTCACGCATGCGCTGCGTAGCCCACACACGCACCTGCTCGCCCACCGCGCGCACGGCTTCGAGCATCGGTTCGGGGTCGAAGCCCGCCAGAAACGGCCCGGGCAAATCCAGTACGTGCACCACGCGCAATGTCGCGCCATGCGTGCGGGCCAGCGTCAGCGCATAGTCGAAGGCACGCCGCGATGTCTCGCTCGCGTCGAGCGCCACGAGCACGCGCTCGTAATGACCGCCCGCGCGTAGCGGCAGATGCGCGCGCGCTTCACCCGCGACCAGCATCACCGGCACCAACGCATTGCGCAGAATCTGTTCGGCCACGCTGCCGAGCATGGCGCGTCGCACCCCGCTACGTCCGTGCGTGCCGACGATGATGATGTCGGCCGCCCATTCGTTGGCCTCGCGCGTCATCGCTTCGGGCACCGTTTCGCCGGTCGTGCGCAGATCCAGCAGATGCGCCTGCGCATCGAACCCTTCTTCACGCAGGTAGAGCACGGCGCGCGCCAGATGCTCTTCACCCTCACGTTGCATGTCGCGGCGCACCTGTTCCAGATCGATGAGTTTGCCGAACGCAGACGTCAGCAGATTGACCGGATCTTCCACCGTGTGAATGACGCGGATCGCATCGCCACTACGCGCAAAGGCTGCCGCCTCGCGTAGCGCGCGACGCGACGACTCGCTGCCGTCAGTGGCAAGCAGAATGCGTTTGGTCATGAGCAGCCTCGCTGGAAAAGAAAGAGGGGACGTCGCGCGGCGCCCGCTGTTTCAGCAGACAAACCACGCGACGTCCCCTCCACTATACCGCCCGATAGGTGACGAATACCACCCGTTACGGGTGCGTCACCGTGCCGCATCTCCCCAGCGATACGCCAGCGAGGCGTCGTCGAGTTTCGCCTTGAGATCGGCGTCGAGCTTGTAGTCGATGGTGCCGAGCGTCTCGGTCAGTTGGTCCACCCGGCTCGCGCCGATGATGGCGGAGGTGACGATCGGATTCGCCAGCACCCACGCCAGCGACAGACGCGTGAGCGATTCGCCCGATTCCTTGGCGATGCCCTTGAGCGCTTCGATGGTCGCGAACTCCCGCTCGTGCCAGTAGCGCTGCTGGTACATCGCGCCCGCCTTGCCGACCTTCTCCGTGAAGCGCCCTTCGCTCGGCGTAGCGCCGTGCTGGTACTTGCCCGTGAGCAGACCACCTGCCAGTGGGTTGTAAGGGATCACGGCGAGGCCTTCTTCGCTGGCCAGCGGCAGCAATTCGCGCTCGATCTGGCGGAACAGCAGGTTGTAACGCGGCTGCACCGACACGAAGCGCGCCACGCGCAGCACATCGGCACGGCCCAACGCTCGCGCGAGCCGGTACGCCAGATAGTTCGACACGCCGATGTAGCGCGCCTTGCCCGACTTCACGATGGTGTCGAGGGCTTCGAGCGTCTCGTCGATGGGGGTGTCGGTATCGTCCGAGTGCAATTGGTAAAGATCGACGTAATCGGTGCCCAGACGGCGCAGCGACGCGTCGATGGCATCGAGCAGGTGCTTGCGCGACGCGCCCCGGTCCCACGGCGACGGCCCCATGGACCCACACGCCTTGGTCGCGACGATGAAGCGGCTGCGGCGGCCCTTGAGCCAGCGCCCGACGATCTCCTCGGTGCGCCCGCCCAGCGTCTCGTCACTCCCCAGCGGGTAGACGTCGGCGATGTCGATGAAATTGACACCCGCCTCGGTGGCGCGATCGAGAATCGCGTGGCTCGCATCCTCGTCGGTTTGCAAGCCGAAGGTCATGGTGCCCAGACAAAGGCGGGAAACGTTCAGGCCGGTGCGGCCAAATTTGGTGTATTGCACGGTAACTCCCGGAAGCATCGGATCGAGGGGTGACGCGAGACTGCGCTGTCCGCCCGAGCGGGCCAGACGGACAAGACAAACAAGACGCACAGTATGCGCGATTCCGTCAAAACACGTCAGGCCACCTGTCGGGTGACCTGACGTGTCCTGCACAAGCGCGCATGCCGCGTTCCCGCGACGCTCGCACCACCCGCACCGATGCCCGGCGGCTACTCCAGCGACTTCAGATCGAGCCAGACACCATCGGCACCGCGAATCAGCATCTTGCTGTCGTACTTCATCACCGTCGTCTGCTCGTTGGCCGACACGAAGGCGGTTTGCGGCAAATCGTTTGCATATTGCGCGAGGTCTGGGGTGCCGGCGAACGGGTTGGTCGCCACCAGATGCGAGACCAGCGTCATCAGCGCGAGATAGCTCGTCGGCGTGGAAATCGTCACGGGGGTATGCGGCCCCGCACCGCCCGCCGTGGCACTGTCGCCGAAACCGACCAGCTTCACGGCGACCGGCACATGCGTGATCTCCGGCAGTGGAATTTCACGCATGCCCGAGATTTGCAGCTTGCTGCCCCGAATCGCCGCACCGTGTTCCGGCACGAACACCACCACGGCCTTGCGACCCGACTGCGCAATGGTGTCGATGAACTGACTGAAGTCGTCGAACATCGCCTTGGCGCGCAGCGGGTAGCTCTGCACGCTGGTGAGTTTGGAGCCCTCCAGCCGGTTGCCGTCGTGCAGCGAGATCGTGTTGTAGTACAGCGCCACGCGCTTGTCGGGCATGGCCGTACGCTGTTTCCACCATGCTTGCAGCACATCGCCGTCAGAGTGGATCGGCGTCTCGTCGAAGGCGCGCATCGACACGCGCGCATGCGTGTTGTCGAACGGCGTGATGCCCTGCACGTTGAAGTTGTCTTTGACTTCCTGCATGAAGTTGTCGAAGTGCCCGTCGTGATTCATCGCGAGCTTCGGCGTAAAGCCGAGGTTCTTCAGATCGCTCATCACGTAGCACTGCGGACCGGCCGGATCGTACAGCGCCTTGTGCGTCGGCTGGCCGCAGCCTGCGCGCAACACGCGAATGGCCGCCGGGCCGCTATAGCTCGCCGCCGAGTTGAAGTTCTTGAACACGAAGTCAAAGCGCGAGAGCAGCGGCTGGTTGTCGAGATTGTCGACATCGAGATCGTCCTGCGCGAGCGAGCAGATGTGCAGGAAGATGATGTCGAAGTCCGGCCCTGCCCCCGCTTGCGCGGGCAACGAGACCGAACGCGTCAGCTCGCGCGCGTAGAACGAGTTGAGCGCCGCGTTCGGGTTCGCACCCGGCGGCACCTCGCCATCGCCCACTACCACGTCGTTTGCACTGCCACCGGCGGCACCGGCGGCTCCCCCGCTGGCCGTGGCACCTGCGCCCACCGCCGTGGTACCGCCCTGCGCGGCGACGACCGGCGCCACCGACACCAGCGTGCCCACACGCAGCACCCCCGGCACGATCAACAGCGCCAGCAGCACGAACGTGGTCACGCGCACCCATCGGTTCACGATCCAGTACGCCAGCACCAGAATCGCGAGCAGCAACCAGTCGCGGGTGGACACAAACCGGCCCAGCAATTCGATGATGTACGAGAAGCGAAATTGCAGCAGCGCGGGCAGTTGCTCGATGAACCGTGCAAACGGCGGCAGGTTCGAGTCGTAGTACAGCAGACCGGCACCGACCGGCACGGCGATCACCTGTCGCAGGATACGTGCCCATCGCGGGCGCAAGCGAATCGCCAGCAACACCGCGAAGATGAAGTTCGGCACCACGTGGAAGCCGATGATGCCAGCCCACAGCAGCACCAGTTTCAAGATGAAGTAAAGATTCCAGATGCCCATTGTCAGGTTCCGTCCCTAGGTTCTTTCTTCGCTCGATTAGGCATGCATTACGCCTGCGGCGTGCTCTGCTGCGAACGCGTACGTGCACCGCGCAGCCGGTTCTGCCAGCGCGCCACGAGCTTGCCCAGCAAATAGTTCGCCAGCACCTGATAGCCGCGCAGGCCCATCGCCAGCATTTCAAACAGTGCCTTGATCGGTTCGTCGCGCGTGCGCTCGGCGTCCCAATCGCGCCACGCGTCGGCGCGCCCGAAGGTGAATTGCACGAGATGCTTGTCCTGCTCCGCCGTGAGCGGCATGAACGACAGGAAGAGGTCTTGCGAGAGCGAATTCACCACGCTCACCGGAAACCCGTATTCGTGCTCGCCGCGCGACAACGCCACCTGTACCTCGGTGCCGACCGGCAAATCCAGCGCCACAGGCATGTGCAGGGCCAGACCGCCGCCGGAAAAGTCGCGCGTGTGGCAGGCCAACGTGCGGCCGTCCGGCAGATACAGCACGGCAGGAATGCTCATCGTCACGCGGTGCGTGCGGCGCACTTGCCGCACTTCCGTCGCCACGGCCACCGCAGCGCCAAGCACCGCCAAATTGAACGATACCCATGCCAGATTGAAGACCAGTGCGCCGGTCTCATGCGACGGGCCATAGAAAAAGCGCAAGATGCCTGCGAGAAAGCCCAGCACATTGAAGGCGAGCAGCACCATGTACGGCTTCGAGATGCTCCAGTCGAAGAAGCTCTGCTCGATCAGCCCGCCCTTGGCCGTCACGTTGAACTTGCCGTAACGCGGGTTGATGAACGCGACCGTCGTCGGCAGCGCCACGTACCACGCAAGTACCGCTTCGTAGACATCCGACCAGAACGAATGACGGTACTTGCCCTGTATTCGCGAGTTGGCGATGTTGGCGTGGGCAATGTGCGGCAGCACGTAGGCGCAGATGCTGAGTGCCGCCGCCTGCACGATATGCAAGCCGAAGAACAGATAGCAGATCGGCGCGAGCAGAAACACGATGCGCGGAATGCCATAGAAAAAGTGCAGCATCGCGCTCGCATAGCAAATGCGCTGACCGAACTTCAGCCCACGCCCGAACAGCGGATTGTCGACGCGGAAAATCTGCGCCATGCCGCGCGCCCAGCGAATGCGCTGGCCCACGTGGCCCGACAGCGATTCGGTGGCCAGACCCGCCGCCTGCACCACCTTGAGGTACACGGTGTTCCAGCCGCGACGGTGCATCTTGAGCGCCGTGTGCGCGTCTTCGGTCACGGTCTCGATCGCCACACCGCCGACTTCGTTCAACGCGGTACGGCGCAACACGGCGCACGAGCCGCAGAAGAACGCCGCATTCCAGAAGTCGTTGCCGTCCTGCACGATGCCGTAGAACAGGCGGCCTTCGTTGGGCACCGCTCCGCGCGTGGCGAGATTGCGCTCGAACGGATCGTCCGAGAAGAAATGGTGAGGCGTTTGCACGAGCGAACAACGCGGGTCTTTGATAAATGACCCCATCGTCGTCTGCAAGAACGAGCGCACGGGAATGTGATCGCAGTCGAAGATCGCGATGAAGTCGCCCGTCGTCTTGCCCAACGCGTGATTGATGTTGCCCGCCTTGGCATGCTTGTTGTCCGGGCGGGTGACGTAATGCACGCCCGCCTGCGCGGCGAACTCGCGCATTTCCTCGCGTCTGCCGTCGTCGAGCAGGTAGATGTTGATCTTCTCGGGCGGCCAGTCGATACCACACGCGGCGTAGACCGTCGGGCGGACCACATCGAGCCCTTCGTTATACGTCGGGATGTAGACGTCGACCGTAGGCCATTCGCGCATGTCCGGCGGCAGCGGCGTAATGCGCCGCTGCAACGGCCAGATCGTCTGGAGGTAACCGAACAGCAGAATCAGCCACGTGTACATTTCCGCCGCGACGAGGATGTAGCCGACCGTGGCCTCCGCCACCGTATCGAACGCCAGCGACTGAGTCAGGCGCCACCACACGTAGCGCACCGTCGAGATCATCGACAGGCCGATGAGCACCAGCACCGAGTACTGGCTGTCGAGCCGGCGGAACACGAGCGCGAGCGTCAGCGTGCAGATCGAGAACAGCAGTTGCTCGAACGGATCGAACGGCGTCGTCACGATCCAGAGCACCCCGAACAGGCCGAGCAGCGCCACCACGGCCGACGTCACCCGCCACTCCATCACCGTTTCGAGTTGCTTGTCGAATCGGTGCGCCAGTTGCGCGGGCGTGTCGGGGGGAATGCCGAACAGTGTTTGCACCAGCCATAGCCGGAAGCGCTCGTTGTTGTTCCGAAACGCGAGCCACGCGACATAGGGCGGAAACGCCGGGCGCTGGTCGGCGCGCCGCCACAGCATTGCCCGGACAAGTTGCCAGAAGGTGGCATCGGCCGGTACCCCGACGCGACGCGTCAGACGCTCGTTGCCCCACGCGAAAGCCCGGCCGAAATAGTCTGCCCTGCCCTTGCGCGCCGGCTGAAACAGGATGCGCAGCCACCAGTCGCGCCATTGGTCGAGCTGGCGCACGTCGAGCCGCATGGCGAGGCGCGCGATGACGTGATCGGCCATCTGCGATACCCGCAGTTGCTGACGCGGCGAACGCAGGGTGGCAGCGAGCATCCACTGCATGGGCCCCGGCTCACGCCCGTCCGGGCGGCGCGGCAGCCGCAAGCGAATCGCGAGCGTCTCGCGCCCCAGCCGGAACAGCGTTTGCAGTGCGTCGCTGATCATGGCGAACCCTCCTCCACGCCATCGCTTGTACGCGCCGTTGCGCGCAGCAGCCATGCGGCCAAGTGCAGGATGTCGAGCGCCGCCTGCGAGCCTTCGCCGTGCGTGAACAACGGCAGACCGCCCGCGGCCGCCGTGCCGACCGCATCGTCCCGGTGAATCCGCACCGGAACGATCGCGTCGCCGCCACGCGACTGAATCATCTGCATCAGGTCAGTGCCCAACGCCGAGTTGGCCGCAGCAAAATTCGCCACCATCTGACAGCCGGGGCCGCCTGCGGTCATGAGATCGGGTTGCGTGACATAGCCCGTCGTCGTGACCGGCACCACCCCGAGCACGAGATCGGACACGGCGATGGCGGCCTGCGCCGTGACGCCCGGCAGGCGCGATGTATCGATCAACACGCGGGTGCCATCGGGCAAGCCGAGTGCATCGAGTTGGCGGCGCAGCCCGGCAGGCTCACGGTGCAACCACTCGCCAAACGCGGCCACCTGCGCAGCAGACGCCCGGCCTGCGGGCAGCAACGGCACTTTGGCCGGCGTGTCGGATAGCAGCGAACGCCAGCCCGCCGGCGCTTCACCGAGCGTCAGCACGCCTTTTTCGCACGCAGCGCTCAGCCCGAGCAGTGCGCCGAGACTGTTCTGCGCATCCAGTTCGATGACGGCGACCGGGTGTTCGCCCTGCGCGAGTTGGGCCGCAAGGTGAGCGGTCACCGTGCTGCGACCGGCGCCGCCCGCGCTGGAGACGACGGTGATGAGCGTCAGCATGCCGCCCCCTTTGCCGAGCGGGCCGCCGGGTTGGATGCCAGTGGGGGCGGAGCGATGTCGCTAGAGAAGTTGGCCATGGCTCAATAGCTCCAGATCGGGCGCACCGGCGACGGCGGCATCGGCACATCGCCGCGACGCGCATCGAAGTGATAGCGCATATAGAGGAGGAAGCGATTTGGCGCGTAGTAATCCGAGCGCTCGAACTGCACCTGTCCACCGATGACCCAATGGCGGTTGATCCAGTATTCTGCGCGCCCCAGTATCGAAAAGCCCACGCCGAAGCCGCCGCCCGAGCCATAAGTCAGATTGCCGCTGGCGGCCTGAATGGCGCCGTCGGTCGGGAAGTACGGCATCGACTTTTCCTGACTCTGCGAGAACGAAACCGAGCCGCGCAGGTAGTACGACCAGCGTTGCGTGCGGCCATACCATTCGAGCGGCAACGTGAGCGAGACGTAGGTCTGCGGGCTGTAGTAACCGCCCATGCCGTACGTGTAGAAGCGTTCGTTCTGCGCGTAGCTGTCGAAGAACAGCGTGAGACCGGTGTTCATGCGCATGTCGCGCTTGTAGATCAGCGGCAGATCAACCCCTGCGCGCGCCGATACCTCGGAGTTGTTCAGCACGTTCTCGCCGGTGAGCCGTGCGACGCTCGCTTCGCCGAACACGCCCCACTTCGCAAAGTCACGCGAGGCGTGGAAGGTAATGGCGTCGCGCCGCACGCCGCCCCATTTACCGTCGCCGAAAATCTCCGGCAACGGCAGATACGAGCCCGCATACGACACCATGCTGCCCGTGACCGGACGGCGCGACACATCGACCCAGTAGTTGTAGCGGCCAAGATTGCCGAACAACCGCACGCCACCGGTCACATAAGACACCGGAAAGCCGATCGGCGTGTGCCCGATGTCAGCACGAATCCAGTCGTTCTCATAGCCCAGCATCAGCGCTTGTCCGTGCGCCTTTTGCCGCTTGCTGCCGTAATCGGTCAGCAGTCCCGGATTCGCGTTGCGGAACGGCGTATTCCCCAGCAGCGGCAGCGTGCCGATCTCGGATGTGCCATTGAGCGGCAAGTCGCCAGAGTCGGCGCTGACGTAGTCGGTCTGCGCGAACACGTGGCCGTCGTAACCCACGGCGTACTGACCGTACAGCGGCACGGCGCGGGCATTGAACATCGAGATGCCGCCGTCGCCCTTCTTCGTGTCGATTTCGTACCCGGCCGCGACGTAGCTGTTGCGCCGCGATTCCAGCGAATCGATGCCCGACTCTGCCGACGTCATGCCGTCGTAGCCCGGCAGCGCCCCTTGCACGATCTCTTCCTTGCGGGCCTCGTCGTACCAGCCCTTCGCCTCGTTGTAGTGGCGTTGCGACTGCGCGATGCGCCCGCGTTGCACGGTCACGGACGGGTTGTCCGGGAATTGCGTGCGCAGTTTGTCGTTCAGGGCGATGGCCTCGTCGTAGCGCTCCATCGCCGTCAAACGGCGCACGGCGGCGAGTTGCGTCCAGACATCGTCGGGCGGTGCCTCGGCCAATGCGCGGTCGAGTTCGCGGTTCGCCGCGTCGTCGTCCTGCATTTCGTAAAGCACGCGCACCAGCGACAGCCGGGCGTCCTGATTGGTCGGGTCTTGCCGGATCTGGTTTTCGGCGATCTTGCGTGCCTCGTCGAAGCGCCGTTCGTCGAAATAGATATCGCCCAGCGTCGACAAGGCGCGCTTGTCGGGCGGGTTACGGGCGAGCAACGGTTCGAGTGCCTTCTGCGCGGTGTCGAAGTCGCCGAGTGCGCGCGCACGGTCCGCCGTACGCAGGGCCAGACGGTCCTGCAAGTCTTGCCACTCTTCGCGTTGATCGGCACCCAGTGTTGCCGGGTCGATGCCTGCGAGGAACGTGCCGAGCTCGGTGTCGCGCTCGGCGGTGTTGAGCAATTCGGCATAGCGCAGCTGTGCATCGGGTTGCGGCTTGTCGGCGTGTGCCGCCAGCCACTCGCGCATGAGCGCCAGCCCCTGCTCGGGCTGTCCGGCAGCCACCCGCGCGCGCGCCACTTCGCCAATCAACTCGGGATCGTCGCCGGCCATCGACAGGGCTTCGCGATATTGGCGCTCGCTCTCGTCGTCGTTGCCGGCGGCATGGGCTTCGCGCGCGAGCCGGGCGGCGTCGCGAATCGCGAGGGTTGTCTGAAGGCGGCGAATCGACGGCGACGCATCGGCGGCAGGAATCTGTGCCAGCGCCGCGCGGGCGCCCGCCTCGTCGTCGATCACATTCAGATAGATCGCCGTCGCGTAGTGCATCTGCGCGTTGTCGTCGGCAGACAGTGTCTGGCGCAGCCCCTCAGCCATAACTTCGCGACCGATTTGGGGCAGGCGCAGCTTGCGATACAGGCTGGCGAGCGAATAGCGCGTCCACGCGTTGGTTGGGTCGAGAGCCACGGCGCGCTCCAAGGCCGCCAGCGCCGGGCCGTTGTGCCCTTCGGCGATAAGTCGCTCGGCGTCGTCGGAGAGCGCGGCCGATTCGGCTTTGTCGAAACGTGCAGCGTCTTGCGGAAACCGTCGCCGCAGATCACCCAGCAGTGTCGCGAGTTCCGTACGGCGTTGCTGCCGCGAGTACAGCGTAATCATGCCCCGCAGCGCCGTGTCGTTATCAGGCTCGATCTTCAGGGCCTGCTGAAACAGCCGCTCGGCATCGTCGTCGCGTTTCGCGTCGAGTGCGATGTCGCCAAGCAGAGCCAGCCCGTCCGGGTTGGCCGGGTCCGCGGCCAGCGCGCTGCGCACCAACCGGTCGGCGTCGTCGAGCCGCCCGGCATCGCGTGCATCGCGCGCGTCGGACATCGCGCCCCAGAACTGCGACGTCTTGAGCAGGCTGCGCCATTTGCCCGCGTTATCGGGGTCTTTGCGCATCGCCTGTGAAAACAAGTCCTGTGCGGCCTTGTGATCGCCCTGCCGCATCTTCACGAGGCCGAGCGAGCCGAGCAGTTCGCCATCATTGGGGCGCTTGGCGCGCGCCGCATCGAGTGACTTCTGTGCGTCGCCAAGGCGGCCTTGATCGAGTGCCGCGATGCCCGCCTGACGCGCCTTGTACGACGGGTCGTTGAGCATGCGCTGGCGAGCCGCCTGTTGCGCCCCGAGCTTGTCGTAGGCGGCGCGGATATCGGCGTCGTTCGGTGCCAGCGCGAGATAGCGCTGATAGAGCGGCAGCCATGCAAGGTTGCCGTCCGCTTTGGACAACCCCTTCTGCCAGAGCGGCAGCAACGCATTCAGATCGGCATCGGGGCGCGCGGCCAATTCGGCCACCATGCGCGTGCCGGCCAACCGGCTCGCCGGGCGGTCGATCAGCAACTCGGCCAGCGACTGCGATGCGCGGGTGTCGTCGGGCGATGCTTTCGCGAGATTCGCCAGCCCCTGCTGGGCGGCCGGCCAGCCATTGGTGGCGTTGGCCTGCGCACGGTAGTACTCCACGCCCAGATCGCCCGTCGGCGGACCATCGGGGAAGAGCGCCTTGTACTCGGCAAACGCCGCGTCGGCCTGACCGCTGCGTTGCAGCAACCGGGCACGGGCAATGCGCGACTTATCAGTTGTGTTGATGCGAATGACGTCGGCGAGCGCCTTGGTGGCAGGCGCGTTCGGGTAGCGCGCACGCAAGCGTTGCAACGCCTTGTTCGCCTCCACCGCGTGGTTCTCTTCGATATCGATCTGACCGAGCAACGAGAGCGCGTCCGGTTGATCGGGCTGCACGAGCAACGCCTTTTCGAGCGCTGCGCGCGCCAGATCGTTGCGATGACGGGCATGCCAGAGCGTCGCACTGGATAGCAGATTACGGACGTCTCGATTGGCCGCTACCGGCGGCGTCTTGCCGGGATTGTTCGGGGCCGGCGCAGCGCGCACGCCAGCGTCTGCTGCCATCAGCAGACAAGCCAGACAGGCGGAGCGAATCAGCGTGTCGCGCAAGCGCCCTCCCATGGCAATTGCAGCGTGCCGTCGGCAGCAAAACGGAAATGCCCGGCCTGCCAGCCAAGACCGAACAGGGTCAGCACCGAGCCGTAGTAGCCCGCCGGCGATTGCGCGTCGAGCGATCGCACCCGCGCGATCTGCGCTTGTGCACCGGCCGTGTCGCCCACCGCCTGAAGCAACGGCACGAGCGCCGCCGAGAAGCCGCTGGGGCCATCCTGCTTCGCCGTGCCGTCTCGCGTGTTCACACGCTCGGGCGGCGCCCCATGCGTGGCGACGTACTTCAACATGCCGCTGAACGTGTTCTGCAACGCGCGAAAATCTTCGCTGCCCGGCGCGAGCATGCCTGCCCACAGATACACGCGGATGGCGTTGTAGCTGCCCTCGCCCTGCGTTTCCGGATCGATCTGGAAACCGTGTCCTGTCCGGTACATCGCCCATTCGGGCGCGAAGCCCAGCGGCGGTGCCGTCAGCGTGATCTGCTTGAGCGACGAGGGAATCAACTGCGGCCAGCCGCTGTCGGGGAACATCCCCGCAAGACGCCGAACGACCTGCATCGGCACGTAGCTCGGGTTGAGCCGCCACAAGTCCTTTTCGGGATGGAAGCCGACCGGCGCGGGCAACAGCGTGCGGCCGAGACCGGGCACGAAGTCGGTTTCCTCCGCCGCAATGCGCCGTGCGACCAAGGCACCGAGCGCGGTGTACCGGCGAACGTTCCACAGGCGTCCCGCTTCACCGAGCGCGTAGGCAATCCACATGTCGGCGTCGCTGGCGGGGTTGCTGTCGAGCACGCCCCATTGGCCGTCGTCCTTCTTGCCCCAGAGCCATGCAGGCAAGTGCGCCGTGAGGTCGCCCTGCGCGAGGTTGTTGATGGTCCAGTCGACGACCTTGTCGAACGTGGCACGGTCGTTGGCGATGAGCGCGAACATCAACGCGTACGCCTGCCCTTCGGAGACGGTGCGCTGATCGGCCATGCTGTGATCGACCACGCGGCCATCGTCGGAGAGGAAGCCGGCTTTGAAGCGCGTCCATGCGGGCCAGTCGACCTGCGGGCAAGCGCGCGACGCGGCGGGGGCGGACGCGGGCATTGTGCTGCCCGCCTTGCCAGTCTTGGCCGGTGCAGCACTCGCCACGCCGGGCAACGCCGCGACCAGTGGCAGCACCGGCGCCACACCGCCGGCCGCGAGCGCGCGCAGCACGGCGCGACGGCGCCGGCCGTGGGCTTCAGCGCGTTTCATTTACTTCTCCAGCCGGCGTGCGGCGCGGCGTTGCAACCACCCGAAGCATTTGAGTGCGATCGCAAACGCCGCCAGCAGCGCCGCAATACCCACGAGAATCGGATGGCTCGAGAGGTGGTAGCGAATACGTGTCCACCAGCTCACGTCGCCGACAAAATACGTCTGCCCCAGCCGGAACGACTCGACGCGCGAGCCATTCACCACCGCAAGGTCACCATGAATCGCCGCGCGCTGCACGTCGTCGTCCACCATATCGACCACGCCGAGCAGCGCCTTGTTGCTGGTCGCATTGATCGCCACCACCGAACGCGACGCGCTCACCGGCGATTCGAAACCGACCAGCGCCGCGAGCGGTCCGTCGGATTGCGCATCCATGCGTGCCGGGCCGACGCGGCTGGCCGCCAGCGCCGAGCCGGTGGCGCCGTCACCGCGATAGCCCTGCCCCTGACTCGTCATCAGACGGCGCGACTGATCGATGAGCAGCGGGAAGCCCTTGCCCCATTTCGCCAGCAAATCGCCCGCGTCCTTGCCGCCCACGATCAGCAGATCACGGTCCTTGAAACGATCGGTCTGCGTGGTATCGAGTACTTCGAAGCGGTCGGCATAGACACCCGTCGAGCGGCCGAACTGGCCGAGCGTCGTGAACACGGTTTCAAGCTCAGACGCATCCGGCGTCTTCGACGTGATGATGGCCGTCTGCGCCAGATCGGCGTATTTGGTGAACGGGAAACCGCTGCCGACGAAGAAGCTCAGATTCGGCATCTCGGCGTAATGCGGCAGCCCGCTGAAGTCGATGGTCGAATCGGCATCGATGGCCGAGCGCGCGGCGTTGGTGATCGTCTGCGCGCAAATGCCTTCCTTGTGCGGCTCCATCGCGAACTGGAACGACAGCGAGTTGCGCGAGGCCACCTGGAACGCGGGGATACGCACGTCCTTGTGGTCGGCCATGGTGCCGTCGGAGAGCAACTCGACCAGCATGTGGCTCTTGTCGTTGCTCGCACCCGCGGAGCGCAGGCGGTAGGCACGCACGAACTGGTCGTTGATGGCCACGCTCATCGACGAGTCGTCGGGCTTCACCGGCGGCGTGTAGCGATACTTGAGATCGAGCGGCACGCCCGTGTTCTGCCACGTCAGCAAGTCGGCCGGGAGATTGAGCTGAACGCGGATCGGCCACGGCATATAGCCGTTGCCTTGCAGATCGGCTGGGTTGTCGACCAGTTCGCCAAGCTTGACCGGACGGTCCGTGCGCACCCAGCGCGGTGCGTCGTAAGCCGGACGCGGCGGCAGCGGTTCGAGCGCCGTGATGCGCGCCGATTCGCCGGAGAGCGCCGCGCGGCCGGAGACCAGCGCCAGCGCGGCCGTCTCCAGATCCTTGGCGTCACGCCCCTGTATGACCAGCAGCTTGAGCGACGGATTGTTCGGGTTCGACATCATGCGCAACGTCGGCGCATCGACCGTCGGCAGATTCAGCGCAGCCGGGCGCGTGTCGTTGGTTGCAAAGACGATCGCGTGCTTGGCCGGCAACTCGTTGATGTCGACCGGGAAGCGCGTACGGCGATAGTCGCCCAATGCGCCCGCCCATGAGGCCACCACGCCGGCGGCATGTACGACGGCGAGCGACGGCGGTGCGCCGAACATGAACGGGATCGAGAGATCGCGATTGTCGTGGCGATCGAAGAACGGCGTGGGCAGCGTCGAGAGGTCGTTGCGCAGCGTCAACGGCTGCGTGCTGGTGACGACCTCGCTTTGCGGACTGATATCGGTCCACAGGCTGGAGTGCATCGGATCTTCGCACTCCATCGTGTAGTGACCGATGAGTACGAGCCGCACACGATTGAAGCCGGAGAGCAGACGCGGGTCGAGCGGGATCTCGCGCACCAGATTCTTGCCGCCGTCCTGCTTGTTGAAAGGCAGCGTCGCGATCAACTCTTCGTTGAGATATACCTTGAGTTGCGAGAGATCGGGAATCAGTGCGGGCGAGTAGGTATAGCGAAGTCGAAGCAGTGCGGACGCGACCGTCTGATCGAGTCGAATGCCGAAGTTCACGTCGCCCGAGCCTTCGGTGCCGCGCAGGCGCAAGCCGGTACGCTGCCCGAGCTGAGCGAACGTGACCGTGCGCTCGCTCGTTCCCGGCGCCGGTGGCGCGAGCACGACCGATGCAACGGAGGTATCGGCGGCCGTTGCCCCTGAAGCCGGGGCTGGCGGCGATGCAGTACTAGTTGGCGTTGGGGCGTTTTTACCCCGCGTTGCCGGTGTTACGGTGGGTGCAGCTCCCGCAAGCGTGATACCACCGGGATCCATGGTTGCCAAGACGAGCAAACCGATGGTTGAGACTTTCCAACGAAGCGACCAAGACCGACGAAGTTGCATGTTAGATGCCTCATCTGTTTCTTGTTCTGTGATCGCCAATTCACAACGAACCTCGCCCGGTCGACCCGACGTCTCACCACGTCGTTTTCGAACAATCCACCTACCACGGATTGCCAGGGTCTCGGCGGGACAGCGCAGCCCGTCTTTCTGGAAATGGCACGTTGCGTCATGCTAGCCTGCCTCGGTGCCGGTTACAAGCTGGCGCCACTCCACGGGTGTCGTGTCGCGGGCACAGACACTGGTCATCGCGGACGGCCGGTCACCATGGCAATTGCGGTTCTCGCAATGCACCGTATAGAATGCCCGGCATGAGCCAGATCGATACTTCGCCCTCCACTGCAATGTCCGAAGCGGCCGATGCGCTGATCGAGCGTCGCAATCCGTCCGACATCGATCGGTTGCGCGAGACGATCGGGTTCGACGTGCTGCCAGCCTATCGCGACGAACAGGCCGTTGTGGGCGCTCAGCAAGCCCGCGCCCGCTGGCCGCATCTGGTGGCCTTCGCCGATTCGCGCGCGGCCCCGTCGTCTGCACACCCGGCACACGCACTGCCCCCGTCTTCCCCGCCGCCGTCCTCGCCCTCGTCAGTTTCACCGCTCAGCGCGGGCTGATCTGACATGCGAGACGCCTCCATCGTTGCCGCGTTCGACTTCGACGGCACGATTTCCACGACCGACAGCCTGCGCGTCTTCGTACGCCGCACGGTAGGCACACCCCGCTTCGTGCTCGGCGCCCTGCTCGCTTCGCCATGGCTCATCGGTGCGGCACTCCATCTGATCGATCGCGGCACGGCCAAGGCGCATTTTCTGCGCGCCGCGCTCGGTGCCCGCCCCCAGACGCAACTCGACGCGGAAGCCAAACGCTTCGTCGCCGACGGCTTGCCCGCGCTGGTGCGCCCCGAGATGCTTGCCCGCGTGCGCCAGCATCGTGCGATGGGGCACCGCGTCGTGCTGGTGAGTGCGTCACCCAGCCTTTATCTGCGCCCGTGGGCCGCATCCGTCGGCTTTGACGCCGTATTGAGTACCGAGCTGGCGTTCGATGCCAACGGCCGGTTTGCCGGTGAATTCGCCAAGCCGAATTGCTGGGGGCCGGAGAAAGTGCGCCGTCTGGAAGCCTGGTGGGGCAATGCACCGCCACGCGTCCTCTTCGCCTACGGCGACAGTCGCGGCGATAAAGAGATGGCCGAGCGTGCCGACCACGCGTGGATACGCGGGCAAGGCAAGCTCATGCCGCTCATGGACGACGACACGCCGCCCGGCGTGGCCTGAGCGCGTCACCGCCTGCCGACGCGCCCACTCATGCCGACGACACCCGAACCCGGCCGCCGCGTCGCGTGGATTTCACGGCTTGCGCGGCTCGAGCCCGTTGCTTTTTCCCGCTGGGACGCCCTGCATGCGGCGCTATCCGTGGCCATTCCGACGGTCGTGGGGGTTGCGATCGGACAGGGCGCCAATGCCTCGCTGTTTGCACTAGGTGCCCTGCCCGCCATCACCGGCGACCGCACCGGCCCGTACCGCGCCCGCGCCCGTTCGATTCTGCTGACCGTGGCGACGGGCGTTGCCGGGTTCTATGCGGGCATGCTCATCCACAACGTCGGCTTGCAAAGCCATTGGCTTGCACATGTCTTGCTGCAAGTGGCCATTCTGCTGCTGAGCTTTATCGGCACGTTCGGTAATGTGGCGTCCGCCGCCACCCTTCAGGGGGCGGTCTATCTGATCGTCGGCTGGGGGCTCGCGCTGCCGCCGCCCGAGTGGCGCGCACCGTTATTGCTGGCGGCGGGGGGCATCTTCAGCGTGTTGCTCATGGCGATTCACTGGTTACGGCACCCGGGCGCCGCCGAGCGCGACGCCGTGGCCGCCATCTATCAGCAACTGGCCAACGTGCTCGACGCGAGTGGCACGCCGCGTGTACGACTCGCCCGGCGCTCACTCGAGAATGCGATTGCGGCGGCCTACGACACCTTGCTGACGGCCAGTGCCAGCACCACCAGCGGTTGGGATGTGCTGGAGCGGCGTGCCGCGCAGATACTGGCAGCAGAACCCATCACGGCAGCGGTGATCGGGCTGGCGCAGGGCGGTCAGCCGTTGCCGGCGCCGCTCGGCCGTGCCCTCTATGCGATGGCGCGCAGCATTGCCGGCGACCGGCCGGTCAACGTGAATGCCGCAGCCGATGCCGCGACTGACAATCATGCGCCTACGCTGGCGGCTGCACTGCATCGCGCCGAACCCTTGCTGACCGGCGCCGTCCACGCCGCCGAGCCGCCGCTCGTGGCACTTGCGCGCCATCAGGCGCGGGCGCCCGCACATCCGCGCTGGATGCCGAAGTGGCCGTGGCCCGACGTGTGGCGCTATCTCGTGCGCATCGGGTTGTGCGTGCTCGTCGCGCAGATCTTCATTGCCGTGGCCGAGTTGCCACGCTCCTATTGGGTGCCGCTTATCGTCGTGGTGATCTTCAAGCCCAACTACGGCTCGGTGTTTGCGCGTGCGTTGCAGAGCGGCGTGGGCAGTATCGTCGGGGTCGCGCTGTCGGCGGCGGTCGTCGCGATTGACCGCAACGGTCTGGTGAGCTTCGCCGCATTGATTCCCCTCGCGGCATGTCTGCCGTGGGCACTGCGTCGCAACTACGGATTGTTCAGCGCGCTGCTGTTGCCCATTCTCATGCTGGTGATGGGTGCCTTGCAGCCGGGGAGTCAGGACATTGCGCTCGCGCGCTTCATCGACGCCGTGGCCGCGTGCGGCATCGTGCTGCTCGTGGGCTATCTGCCGTGGGCGAAGTGGGAGCGGCGCCAGCTCGACGAACGGGTTGCCATTGCACTCGACGCGCTGGGCCGCTATGCCGCGCTGGCCGATACGCACGATGGCGACGCCGCGTTTGCCGCCAGACGCGCCACTTACAAGGCGCTCGACGATGCCCGCGTCGCACTGCAACGTGCGTTATCCGAGCCGCCGCTGGTGAGCCGTCGTGCCGCGCGCTGGTGGCCGGCGCTCGTCTCGCTGGAACGGGTGGCCAATGCGATCACCGATACCGTCCCGCATGGTGACGATCACGACGCGGCGGTCCATCCGGCGGCGGCCGTGCTCACCCATATGGCGGCGGTACTTCGGCACGGTGGCCCCGCGCCAGACCTGCCGGCCGCCCCGGTGCCGGGTATCGACCGAATGCTCGATGAGGCGCTGCGCGAGGCGATCGGGCTGCTGTTCACCCCGCCTGCCGACGGGAAAACTGCGTCATAAGCGGGGCATGCTGGCGCGT
The DNA here is from genome assembly GCF_002179965.1 of Pandoraea sp. PE-S2T-3. Classification (GTDB taxonomy): domain Bacteria; phylum Pseudomonadota; class Gammaproteobacteria; order Burkholderiales; family Burkholderiaceae; genus Pandoraea. The sequence continues at coordinate 328,754 of NZ_NGUQ01000037.1, read as the reverse complement.
CGCTTTGACCGGCGAATCGCCAACGCAGGCATAATGCGCACTTCCGGCGCGTACCTGCGTGGCCTCAGAAGGCGCTCGTGCGATGTTCCACAGCGCCCTGTGACACCCCCGCCGCACCCCCGCCACGCGCCGCCACGCTTTTCAGAAGACTACGCATGAACACTACCCCGACGCTCGCCTGGACCGAAGACGGTCGCCCCGTCACCGCCCGCTGGCGCTCCGAAGCCGGCGTGATGCCGCCGCGCCGCGTCGAAGTCGTCGACGACACCGTCAATGCCGACGATGCCTACCACTTGGCCTGCGGCGGTACGGCCCTGCTGTATCGCGGCGATTACCAGAACGCGCGTCAGTTGATGCAAGCCATGGCGCGCCGTGTCGACCGCCCGGCACATCGCCCACGCCGCAAGCCGTCTGCCAAGGACGCCGCACCCGTCGTTGCCAGCCCGGCCGACGCGTTCCACAAGCACCGCATGGCACAGGCTCAGCGCGCCCGCATTCTCGGCATGGTGCTGATTCCCCTCGACGCCGACTACGGCATTCCGTTGCGCCGCGCGCCCGATGTGCGCGAAGCGTGTGCCGAAGCCTGGGGCGCGCCCGACGAACAACCGTCCGTGGCGTCGCTGCGCGAGGTGCTCGGCCTGATCGGTGCCCATGAGTGGCGCAAGAAAGGCGTAGCCATCCCTGCGCTGGGCAACACGATTCACCCGTGGTACGGCGTGTTCTCGCCGGTGCGTGGTGAATACCTTCAGTTGATCGAACAGGCACCGCTGCCGAACACGACGCTCGCGTTCGACATCGGCACCGGTACCGGCGTGATCGCCGCGTTGCTGGCACGCCGTGGCGTGCAGCAAGTGATCGGCACCGATCGCGATCCGCGTGCACTGGGTTGCGCGCGCGAAAATATTGCGCGTCTGGGGCTGGAGCGTTCGGTGAAAATCGCCGACGTGGATCTGTTCCCGGAAGGCCGCGCGCCGTTGGTCGTCTGCAACCCGCCGTGGCTGCCCGCCAAGGCCAATGCACCGATCGAGCATGCGGTCTATGACCCGGACAGCCAGATGCTCAAGGGCTTCCTGAACGGGCTCGCCGCCCATCTGAGCCCCGGCGGTGAAGGCTGGCTGGTGTTGTCCGATCTGGCAGAACATCTGGGGCTGCGCACCCGCGAGACCTTGCTGTCGTGGATTCACGGCGCCGGTCTGGTCGTGCTGGCCCGTCACGATATTCGCCCGAAGCACCCGAAGACGGCCGACGCCAACGATCCGCTGCACGCCGCGCGCCGCGTCGAAGTGACGTCGCTGTGGCGTCTGGGCGTGCGTCCGGCCTGAGTGTGAGTGTGATGCTGCCCGCTCCTGCGAGATCGGGCATGCCATCAACGCGTGGGCGTGACGATCAGGGCGTTGGGGATGTCTTCAGCGACTTGAGAGCCTTTAAATAGGCGGCAGCCCCGTCGCCCGCCACGCAGGCGCTGGCAAAGCAAGCCGTGAGGAGATAGCCCCCCGTGGGGGCTTCCCAGTCGAGCATTTCCCCCGCGCAGAACACCCCCGGCAACGCACGCACCATCAGGTGATCGTCCAGCCCTTCGAGGCGGACACCGCCTGCGCTGCTGATCACTTCCGCAATCGGCCGCGGGCGCAGCAGCGTCAGGGGTAATCGTTTGATACCGGCGGCGAGCGCCGCCGGATCGTTGAACGTCTCGCGCGGCAGGCACTCGCGCAACAATCCCGCTTTCACCCCCGCAATGCCCAGCCGGCTTTGCAGATGACTCGCCATCGAGCGCGAGCCGCGCGGGTGCGCCACTTCGTCGGCAACGCGTTGTGCCGTCCAGTCGGGCAGCAGGTCGAGAAAGACCTGCGTGCCATGCGTCCCGTCAGTGCCGTCGTTCGTGAGGATGGCATCGCGAATCGGAGCGGACAACGCGTAGACCAGACTGCCTTCCACGCCGTGTTCCGAGATCACAAACTCCCCTTGGCGAGTGGTGCCGTCCGGCAGCGTCATCGTCACCGACTTGACCGGTTCCCCCGCAAATTTGCTGCGCAGGTGCGGCGTCCAGTCCGCTTCGAAACCGGTATTGGCCGGCAGTAACGGGGCCACGTCGACGTGGCGATCGCGCAGCCACGGCACCCAAGCGGCATCGGAACCCAGTTGCGGCCAACTCGCCCCGCCGAGTGCCAGCACAACGGCGTTGGCGCTGACATGACGCTCGCCATCGGGCGTGGCGAAACGCAGATGTTGCAAGGCCGTCGCAGCAGCGTCGAGCGTGTTGTCGACTCCGTTGTCGGTCTGCCACCCCAGCCAGCGATGCCGTACGTGCAACCGCACGCCTGCGGCCCGCAACCGTGCCAGCCACGCGCGCAACAACGGCGCGGCCTTCATATCCACCGGAAACACGCGGCCAGACGTGCCGACAAACGTATCGATGCCCAAGCGGTGTGCCCACGTGCGCACATCGTCGGCGCCGAAGCGTCGCAACCAACTGCCGACCGCGTCGGCGCGAGCGCCATAACGAGCCACAAACGGCTCGGCGGGCTCGCCATGCGTGAGGTTCATGCCACCTTTGCCCGCCATCAGAAACTTGCGGCCTACCGAGGGCATGGCGTCATACACGTCGACGCGAAAGCCAGCCGCCGACAACACCTCCGCCGCCATCAGACCCGCCGGACCTGCGCCGATCACGGCAACGTCGACTGCGTCGGCAAACTGCGCGCCGGAGGCAGGCAAAGCAGCGGGGAATGTCGTCGGGTCGGCAGGTACAGTCATGCGGAATCGGTCGGTTGGCGAAGGAAAGTGGAACGCGAAGTGCGGCGAAGGTCGGCATTGTCCCATATCGAACCACTGTGCTGAAGGCCGCCGGCGTGTGCTGCGAAGTCGATCAACCCGCGACCAACCCGCGATCAGCCCGTGGGCGACCGGCTTCACCGGGCGACGCGCATCGCGTTACAATCGCTCCCCCGCCGTTGTTCCACCCCGCGCTACCGGTCGCTATCCGTCGTTACTCATCGATATCCGCCGTTATCAGCCTTTCCCAGCCCGCCGTTTACCGTTGCGGGATGTCATTGCAGTCATCGGAGCCCCCACATGTCGTCTGACGATCAAGCGTCCATGGGACGTACCTCCTACGCCAGCTTCGCCAAGCGTTACTCGGAAACCGCCGTCGCCAAGCCGCACAACGCCTTGTACGAGCGCCCTGCCACGCGCGCATTGCTCGGCCCCGTTACCGGTTTGCAGGTACTTGACGCGGGGTGTGGCCCCGGCATCAACAGTGCGTGGCTGGCCGAGCAAGGCGCGACCGTGCATGGTTTCGACGTCACGCCGGAAATGATCGAACTGGCGCGCGAGCGTTGTGCCGGGTTGCCAGCCACGTTCGAGGTGCAGGATCTGGGTACACCGTTCACCGGCATTGCCGATAGCCGTTTCGATGCCATTGTCAGCGCGCTGGCACTGGATTATGTGGAAGATCTGGCGCCGACGTTCCGTGAGTTTGCTCGCGTTGCCCGGCCGGGTGCGACGCTGGTCTGGTCGATGGGGCATCCCATGCGCGACTGGATCGACGAGCGGACGCGCCGCAACCGGACGTACTTCGACATCACAAAGTTCGGCATGTACTGGAGTGGTTTTGGCGAGCCGAAGCCGTACGTCGAGTCATATCGCCGCCCGCTGGCGGGCATTCTCAATGCAGCCGCCGACGCGGGCTGGCGAATCGAGCGCATGGTCGAGCCGCTGCCGCAGCCGGAAATGGCGGCGGTCGATAAGCGATTGTTTGACGAACTGTCGGAATCGCCGGCGTTCATGTGCCTGCGGGCACGTCTGGGCGAATACCACGCTCGTGCCGCGTCCCGAGCGGGTGGCGGCTTCTCACCTGAGGCGGTGATCGATCAGCGCGATATCAGCGCGATTCAGGTTGTTCGTCGCGGGCGCCCCAAGGGATGAGCATGGTGGCCATCAGGGTCGCGCCGACGATGACCGAAGCAACGCCGTAGTGGGCGATGTTGGGGAGATCGAAGAGCAGACCGTGGATCGTGGCGAACATACCGCCAAGCATCACGAACGCTGAGATAGCGGCAATGACGACGCGGGTATCGGAGCACATACGTCACCTCACAGCGAGTCCACGCCCGTTGCGAAGCGAAGAGGTTCCGGCGATCGTGCCGCCCCGGGGGCGATAAACCGTTTCCGGGGAGTGGGTAGCGTCGGAGGGCTTCGACGGCGTCCCTCGTTTCCAGTGTAGGACGCCGAACGCCAAATAGTTAACCGCCCTGAAAGGGACATCCAATGATTGGAATGTCAACTGCCGTTGGCGAAGCGCTAAGCGCTAGGACGGCAGTGCAGCCGCAGGAATCTGGGCTTGCACGGCAGTTGTCAGGGGGTGAGGAACCGAGCCCAGAACAGGCGCTACTGCCCTTGCTTCTCGCGTTCCTCGTCGCGCGGCCACGGCGTGAGCATGACGACGATGAAAAGGATACCGAACAGGACGGTCACAACGCCGCCGTGCATCACGTGCGAGCGGTCGTAGAGCAGACCGTGGATGGTGGCGAATGCGCCACCGAGCGTCATGAAGGCGGCGATAGAGGCAATAACGACGCGGAATTCGGAACCCATGGCGACTCCTTAGGGTGATCGGCGATGGCACCGCGGATGTAACGCTTTTAGCGGCAACACCAGTGTACGCCGAACCCGAAAGCAAGCCTATTGAGTCGTACGCCTATACAAATCCGAATTTGACCGGGATCAAGGTCACTGGCCGGCATTGCCGTGAGTGACCTTGCCGGGCGCGGCTGCCGAACCCGCCACCGGTGCGCCGAGGTGAGCGCGATGGCGTGGGCAGCCGTTCGCCCTAGCGGCGAGCCTCTTGCCGCTTGGCTTCCCTCACCCAGCGAAAGTGGCCGCTGCGCAGCAGCACCGGGCCGACGAGGCCCATCGAAAGATAGCGCCGGGCCAGCGCTTCGATATCCGTTCGCCCGTGTTCGAATGCATGCAACAGGTCGTCGGCCCGTGCCGAGTAGGCACCGAAGTGGTCTTCGAGGGCCTCAGCCGACACCGCGCAATCGATCTGTCGCCCGTTCACCCGTACGGCGAACTCGATCGTCAGATCTTCGTAATTGAACACGGGGCCGTATTCCGGAAAATTGATTGGCATGGCGGCACCCCTGGTTGGCGAAATGACGCGATTGACGTGTCGGCCGACACGTTGCATCCAGCATAGTGCATCGCTGGCCAATGCGCGAAACGTCTCGCTTATCGGTTCGTCACTTCCGATTTAGGAAGGTTCAGGCCCGTCTTCCCTTGAAGTAGTTACATTAAATCATCGACTTAATTCTCTGATTCAATGTAACTATCCGCCGCACCCCTCGTCCGCGTTATTTGCCGGACTTCACCCCATCCACGAAGGCGACGAAGCCCGCGAGGAAGTCACTCAACTGTTTGCGCACCGCGTCGTCCTGCAAATTGCCGTCGGCATCCACCACCTTGTTCGCGTGCGAGACCAGCAATCGCCCTTGCCACCATGGCGTGGTTTGCAGGGTGCGCAGTACCGGCAACCAGGCGTTCTGACTCAGGATCGTGCCAAAGCCGCCGGGGGATGCGCCCATCAGTGCCACCGGCTTGTTGCCGAACACCCGTGCGCTATCGGCAGGCGGCCGCGATAGCCAGTCGATGCCATTCTTGAACACCCCGGGAATGCCGTTGTTGTATTCCGGCGTGACCAGCAGCAGACCATCGGCCTGCGCGATGGCGTCCTTGAGCGCGGTGACGGCCGCAGGAATGCCCTCGCTGGCTTCGACATCGCCGTCGTACAGCGGAATGCCGTGCAGTGTGTGGACGTCGAGCGTAACGCCGGCGGGCGCCACCGCTTTGGCGGCATGCAGCAGCGCCGTGTTGTATGAGCCCTTGCGCAGGCTGCCGGACACTCCAACGATTTTGGTCATCAACGCGACTCCTTGGTCTGGGGGAGAAATGCGAAAAAATACGTCAAGCGTTCCGCTGGAACGCGTAGAGACTGCCAACGCCGAGCAGCGCGGTGAGTTCATCGAGCGCCGTACGGCATTCGTCAAGCAGCGCCGGGTCGGCGAGATCGCCCACAGCCAGCCGGTCACGGTAGTGGCGCTTGACCCACTCGGTCAGCACCGCGTAACGCGCGTCGTCGATCCAGAGTGTCGGATGCGTCGCCGCGCGCTCTTCTTCCGTCAGCACCACCCGCAGACGCAGACACGCCGGCCCGCCGCCGTTGCGCATGCTTTCGCGCAAATCGAACACATGCAACTCGCGAATCGGCCCGCCGCTCGCCACCAGCGATTCGAGATAGCGCCACACGGCCGGACGCTCCCGGCACTCTTGCGGCACGACCAGCCGCATGCCACCGCCCGCCTCCGGCGAACGCGCGAGCAATTGGCTGTTGAACAGGTAGCTGCCGACCGTGTCGTCCATCGACACGTCGCCGCTCGACACTTCCACGACGTGAAGCTCACTGCCCTGCGCGGCAAGCCGCGTGCGCAGCGTCGACAACACCGCCGCCTGATCGAGGAAGGCCCGTTCGTGACAGAACAGCACGTTGCCGTTACCCACGGCAATCACATCGTTATGGAAGACGCCCGCATCGATCGCGTCCGGGTGTTGCTGGGCGAACACCACCGCATCGTCAGCAAGCCCGTGCAAACGTGCAATGGCCTGACTCGCCTGCAACGTCTGCCGTGCCGGGAATCGCTGTGGTGTGGGGGCGCTGGCGAGATCGTCGCGACCGTAGACGAAGAACTCGACGCCACGCTCGCCGTAAGCCCCGCACAACCGCGTATGGTTGGCCGCCCCCTCGTCGCCCAGCGACGGCCAGCCCGGTAATGCGTCGTGATGCGCGAAGCGACGCTCATCGGGAAACGCGGCACGCAGAATGCGCGAGGTGGTCTCGTGCTCGATCGCGCGATGCAATTTGCTGCACAGATTGGCCGCCGTGAAATGCACACGCCCATCCGCCGTGTCGGCCGACGGGCTCACCGTGGCCGCGTTCGCCGTCCACATACTGGCCGCGGAACAGGCCGCACCCAGCAACCCCGGCGCGGTCCTGGCCACTTCGCGAATCACCGCGTGGTCATCGCCGGAGAATCCCAACGTGCGCAGCAACGCCACCGACGGACGCTCCTGCGGCAGCAACACACCCTGTGCGTAGCCAAGATCGGCCAGCGCCTTCATCTTGGCCAGTCCCTGCAATGCGGCCTCACGCGGATTCGAGACCCGGTTGGCGTTGTTCGCCGACGCCACGTTACCGAACGACAATCCCGCGTAGTTATGGGTGGGGCCAACCAATCCGTCGAAGTTGGCTTCGATGGCAATGCGCGTCATGAGCAAGTCCTGAAGAGGCAAGAAGCGTGAAGAGAATTCGAATTTGCGAAGATTGTCGCCCAGCCAAAATCACGCGGCCGCAAAGTCCAGCCCGGGGCTCAACTGCGCGGGCAGCACCGCTTGGGTGGATTCCATCGACGCCATCGGATACGCGCAATAGTCGGCGGCATACCACGCGCTCGGCCGATGATTGCCCGAGGCACCGATGCCACCGAACGGTGCGGCACCTGCTGCCCCCGTCGTCGGACGGTTCCAATTGACGATGCCCGCGCGAATCTCGGCAAGAAACTGGGCATAGCGTGCCGGATCGTCCGACACCAGCCCCGCGGCGAGCCCATATCGCGTGCGATTGGCCAGTGCGATGGCCTCGTCGAACGTGTCGTAACGCAGCACCTGCAACAGCGGACCGAAGTATTCCTCGTCCGGTAATGCGTCACGGGCCGCCAGCGCCGTTACATCGATGAGGCCGGGCGTGAGACGCGCGATACGACTGTCGGGCTGCGCCAGCGGCAAAATGGCCTTGGCCCCCAACGCCATCAGGTCGGCTTGCGCGGCCGTCATCTGCCGCGCGGCCGCTAACGACACGACAGCGCCCATGAACGGTTGTGGCTCGGCGTCATAACGTCCCACGCTGATGCGTCGCGTGACAAACGCCAGACGCTCGATGAGCGCGTCGCCAGCTGCCCCCTGTGGCACGAGCAAACGCCGCGCGCAGGTGCAACGCTGCCCGGCGGAGAGAAAGGCCGACTGGACGGTGATATGAACGGCAGCATCCTGCTGCTGTGCCTCAGCGGACACGTCGACGATCAGCGGATTATTGCCGCCCATCTCCAACGCCAGAATCTTGTCGGGTCGACCGGCGAATTGCCGATGCAGCGCGCGCCCGGTGGCCGAACTGCCCGTGAAGCAAACGCCATCGATGCCCTCATGCGCGGCGAGTGATATGCCCGTGTCACGACCGCCCTGCACCAGATTGAGAACGCCGGCCGGCAGCCCCGCGTCGATCCAGCAGCGCAGCGTGCGCTCGGCGACACCCGGGGCCAGTTCACTTGGTTTGAAGACGACCGTGTTGCCCGCCAGCAGCGCGGGCACGATATGGCCGTTGGGCAGATGGCCCGGGAAATTGTAGGGCCCGAAGACTGCCATCACGCCGTGCGCGCGATGACGCACCACGTTCTCGCCATCCGGCGCAGCACTGCGACGCTCGCCGGTACGCTCGAGATAGGCCTTCGCCGAGTGACCGACCTTCGCTGCCATGGTCGCTACTTCGGTGCGGGCCTCCCACAAGGGCTTGCCGGTCTCGCGGCCGATGGCGTCGGCCAAGGTTTCAGTCTGTGCGGTGACATTGGCGGCGAACCGCTGCAACACCGCCAGACGGTCATCGACACTGCGCCGCGACCAGTCGCGTTGCGCGCTTCGGGCGGCGTGTACGGCGGCGTCCACGTCAGCGGCGTCAGCAGCGTTGCCGCGCCAGACAACATCGCCCGACATCGGGTCCAGTGACCGGAATTCAGCGCCGTTGCCCGCACGCCAGACACCTTCGAGATACAGATCCGCCATGAGCGACATTCCTCGATGCGACGCCCGATCGTGCGGCGTGCGATGCGGATCATGATGACACGGATTCGTCTGCCGGAACACTGCGCACGGCGCGCAACATCGCGCAAAGCCGCGTCGCACGGGCCTGTACGATGTCACACTGCCGACACGGAATCGACACGCATAGAATACGAATCTGTTGAAAGCCGCCTGCGCTGCGTCTGCTCGTTTGCCCGTTTATCCGTTAACCCGGTGATGGCGACGTTTCGCCGCGAGTGGCTGTTATTCGTTGCTACCGAGGAAATTTTCCCTATGACCGACGCCAATCGCTCCGCCCTGCGCCATTGGCTCAGCGACATTCGCGACGACGCCCCCGCCGCGCGTGAATCTCGCGAGACACCGACCGAAGGGATCGATGCCAGCGGCGTGCGCTGGAAGCGGCACGCCGAAGGTGTGCTCGAACTCATCCCCGCCGACGCCCACGCTGCGGCAGCCGTGCGCTTCGACGCGGTGCTCTCGTGCGGAATTCACGGTGACGAGACGGCGCCGATCGAAATCGTCGACGGCATTCTGCGCGACATCGCCGATGGCCGGCTCGCGCTGCGCGAGCGCGTGCTCGTCATTCTCGGCAACCCCGACGCCGTGCGCGCCGGTAAGCGTTATCTCGAATACGATCTGAACCGCCTGTTCCAGGGCGCCCACGCCAAACGTGCCGAATCGCCCGTCGTGCAGCGAGCCCGCGAACTCGAAGTGATCGTCGCGCAATATTTCGCGGGGGATGACGAAGGCACCGCCACGCGTCGCCCGCGACGCCACGTGGATATGCACACGGCCATCCGTGCTTCGCTGTTCCCGCGCTTTGCCGTCGTACCAAGCACGGTTGACGTGCCGCATACCGACGCATGGATCGATACGCTTGCTGCGGCCGATATCGACGCGGTGATGCTGACCGATCAGCCGTCGGTCACGTTCTCGTACTTCACATGCGCAAGCTTCGGCGCTGAGAGTTGCACGTTGGAACTGGGCAAAGTCGAGCCTTTCGGACAGAACCGTCTAGCGGATTTCGCAGGCATCGATGCCGCGCTGAGACGCTGGCTTTCGGGGGGCGAGATGGACGCGCGCGACGACGGCGAAACCAAGCAGGCGCAGCGCTTTCGCGTGGCGGCGGAAATCGTGCGCCGGACCAATGCGTTCGTGCTCGACGTGCCCGCCGACACGCCCAACTTCACGCCCTACGCAGCGGGTACTGTGCTGGCACGCGACGGCGAAAACACTTACACGGTGTCGCATCCTGTGGAGCGCATCGTCTTCCCCAACCCCAACGTGGCCAATGGGCTGCGCGCGGGGGTGATGGTGGTGCCTGCGTGAAACGATGGCGGCGTGATGCCTTGATAGCGTGATCACACGATCGCGCAGTGTCGTGACGGGTGACACGCGCCGCCTACGCAGACACGCGCATTAACGGTTTTAAACGCCTGTCCGGCTGTCGTCGCGAGGAGCGGTTCCGCGTAGCATCGCCCGCTTCTCGTCTTTTACAGGGCCTGACGGCCGGTGCGGCCCGGAGTGCCGGGCCGGTGACGTCGGCCGCCGACTTCATGCCCTACACAGCGCCGTTCCCCACACAACCCTACCGGCCGTCCGCCACGTCCCGCGCCGAGCTACGAATTGCGATGCCACCGGAAGGACACGCCGTGTCGCTTTTGGCCGAAGACTTGTGCGAAACGCTGAATGTCCCGTACCCCCGATACCACGCCGCGCAGAGCGACGCACGCTTTGTTCAACTCGACTTCGATGTGTGCGGAACGCTGAAACCGGTGCCCGGTAACGCTTTCTCCGCGCCCGGACAGGCGACCCTCAAAGAGGCCGATCGGATTTTCCAGTTTTTCTGGAAATACGTGGACGAAATGCTGAACGAGAGCACAGGCGAACCCGCACCTTCGCGAACGCCGAAGCCTCCCTGGGAGAGCGCCAACCGTATTCATTTGCAGAACACCGCTCTGCTATTGGCGAAACGCGGCGTGCGTTGCGAGCAAGTGGCGCCCAAGTTTCTGGCACTTCTTAAGAACATCCGGTCCGACAGTTTGTGGTTGTGCCTGGCCCGGGGTATCGGTCGCGATGCCGCCCCCTTTGCCGTGGGGTCCGTGTTCGCCTCGATACTCGCGACGGCTATTGGCCCCTACGTGGGTTCCGTCCTCGCCGGAAGGCTGGCGATGCACGTTATCAGCGGTCTGGTCATCATGCTGACCAATACTGCCGGTGCGTCCCTGTTCGATACGGCCTGTCCATCGCTGCGGGAAAAGCTGGCGCGAACGACACCGGCCCCCGGACTGGAGCATCTGAATTCGTCCCTGCACGCCCCATTGCGGGAGCTCATTGTGTCCTGCGCGTCGTACGCGGGCTGCTATGGCCTGATACGCAATCCGCTGCGGTTGCTTATCGAGAGTCAAATTCCGAGTGTCATGGCGGGACCATGGAAAGATATCGTTCACGCAACGATGGAACTCGCGCTCGCGATGGTAGGGGTGCCGCTGCGTGCAAGTCTCGATCACTTTCGGGTGTCGAAGAACGATGCTGCGATGGAGCTGCTGTTGCAGGCCGATCTCGCCGATTTGCTGATGGATCAGGCGGACGACACGCAAACCGCGTCGTTCTGCGCGGCACTCAGAGAGCGCTTCTCCAAAAGCTTCTGCTCAAGAACGACTGCGCTGCTCGGCGCGCTTCTCACCTTCGCGTTTGCCGGTATCGAATGGAGCGACGATGTGACGGCGCGTGCCAAGACTATCAACGGCGAGCGCACGCTGCTGAATCAGATGGACTTCGTCTACCTCTACGCTGCCATCGGCGGGCTGCTTCAGGTCGCGCTGGGCGAAGCGAGAAGCAACGACATCAAGACAGCCTACTTGCAGCGCGCGCCCGATCAGCGCAGCCAAGCGGCCGACGTCGAACACGGGCCCTCCCCTGCGGTGACCGGTTCACAGGAGCCGCCGCGAACCAGCACCGGATCGCACGACTCAGGCATTCAATGCTTCCAGTGCGAACTGCAAGCCGCGGCCCGGAGAGACGGCAACTGGCCGCCGCAAGGCAGTTGGCAGCGAAGCAGCCTGTCGTCCAATTCGGTGTTCGAATCGCCGTCGACCACGCCACCGGACTCCCCCCCCGATGTGCCCTGGCGCAGCGCTGCGCCGCTGCCATCACCGCACCCGAACCACCTGGCCCACGTACGACGCGCCAGCGTCATGACGGCCCCGCGCGTCCAACCCGTACGGGAAACCGTAATCTCCATTCCGGACAGCCTCGGTCACGACAACCGATCGCATTGCTGATGACACGGCAAGTGCGTTGCGCAACAGAAACTTCACGCGCCCCCGCCGCCCGAGGCGCGGTAGACTGGCGCCAAGTCACGCACGCGCAACGCACTTGCCGTACCTTTGCCCGCGTGGCATCTTGCTTCCAAGGCGTACAGTCTGCGTATGACATCAATGCCTGACGCGCCAGACGGCGCGGTTTCCCCCACCCCGGAGTGCTTATGCTATCCATGACGCCGAGCGAACTCGCCCGAAATCTGCTGATCATCCTGGTACTCAGCCTGCTGATGATCGGCACGTTGTGGGTACTGCTACCTTTCCTGCCCGCCTTCATCTGGGCCGTGACCATCGTTGCGTCGACATGGCCGATGCTGGTCGGCCTGCAACGCCGGCTCTGGGGACGCCGCTGGCTGGCGACCACGGTCATGATCTTCGGCATGTTGGTCATCGTCGTGGCACCACTCACGGCCGCCGTCGGCACGCTCATCGGCCATGCGTCCGATATCAGCGAGCAGGTGCAATCCATCGGTGCGCGCGGGTTGCCGATGCCGCCGGACTGGCTGTCGCACATTCCCGTCATCGGGCAACGCGCCAGCGAAGAGTGGCAATCACTGGCGGCCGCCGGTCCCGGCGGGTTAGTGGCAAAAGTGCAGCCCTATGCCGTCAAAGGGGCAACCTGGGCATTCTCGAAGCTCGGTTCGGTCGGCCTGCTGTTCGTCCACCTTGGCTTGACGCTCATCATCTCGGCCATCCTGTTCATGCAGGGTGAACGTGCCGCGCGGGCATTGATCCGTATTGCCCGCCGGCTGGGTGGTGATCGCGGCGAAGAGGCCGTCAGGCTCGCCGGCATGTCGATTCGCGCGGTGGCGCTGGGTATCGTGGTCACGGCGGTGACGCAGTCATTGCTGGGGGGCCTCGGCCTGTGGGTGACCGGTGTGCCGTTGCCGGGCTTCCTGACCGCGCTGATGTTTGTCTTCTGTATCGCGCAAATCGGCCCGTTCCCGGTGCTGCTGTCGAGCGTGGCGTGGCTCTACTGGCAGGACAGCCCGACGCTCGCGACGCTGTTGCTCGTGCTGTCGGTCATCATCGGCATGCTGGACAACGTCATGCGCCCGATGCTCATCAAGCGAGGCGCCGATCTGCCGATGACGTTGATTCTTGCCGGGGTGCTGGGCGGCATGCTCAGCTTCGGTATCGTCGGGCTCTTTGTCGGCCCGGTGATCCTCGCCGTGACCTACACGCTGCTGATGGCGTGGATTAACGAAGGGCTGAATCGTCCGGCTACGGCCCCCAGCGGCGCACCGCTGAAATCGCCCGCTGCGGACGCCGACAAGCCCGCGTGAAGGCGTCGGAAGGTGCCCTCGACAGCCGTCGGGTGGCACCTTTGCGATGACACTTGAGTCACCGGTTTTTCGGACGGCTTAACCTGTCGCGACGCCCATGTTCATGGCTAAATGTCTCCCATGTACCTTCGTCGGGAGACACCAGATGGGCAACGCTTCGCCAACTACCCCAATCCCCAGCAACACGACCCGCACACCCGCAAAACGATCGCTGCGCGTGCCACGGCGCGCGCGGCTGGGCGATATGCCGCTGCTGCGGCGCGTCGGCAACGAGCTGGCCTACACGCCGACGCGGTGCCGCATTCAGGCTAGCGGCATTCCGCTACGCCGCGACCCGTGGTGGGAGCGGTTGCCCTCGGCAGCCGCCCTCGCCGCTGCCGCGGAAGCTCAGCGGGCCTTTGCCGGCAAGATCTTGCCGGAGACTTCGCCGAAGCCGACGCGGTAGCCGTCGCCCTGACACCAACCCGCCATCACGACCGTATCGCCGTCTTCGATGAAGCTGCGCTTGGCACCGCCGGCGAGCGTGAGCGGGTTTTTGCCGTTCCACGTGAGCTCAAGCAAGCTGCCGAACGAATCGGGCGTGGGGCCGCTGATCGTGCCGGAGCCCATCATGTCGCCCACGCGCACGTTGCAACCCGACACCGTGTGGTGTGCGAATTGTTGCGCCATGCTCCAGTACATGTAACGGAAGTTGGTACGGCAGATCGTCGTCGCCTGCGTGTCGGTCTCGGCTTGCAGCAGCACTTCGAGTTCGATGTCGAACGCATGCTTGCCTTGCTGTTGCAGATACGAGACCGGCTGCGGATCCTGCTCGGGGCCTGCGACGCGGAACGGCTCAAGCGCTTCCATCGTCACCACCCACGGCGAAATCGACGTGCCGAACGTCTTCGCGTTGAACGGGCCCAGCGGCACGTATTCCCACTGCTGGAGGTCACGCGCCGACCAGTCGTTGAGCAGCACCATGCCGAAGATGGCGGCTTCGGCGGCTTCCACGTCAAGCGTGTCGCCGAGTGCCGTCTCGCGACCGACGATGAAGCCGGTTTCGAGTTCGAAGTCGAGCTTGCGGCAGGCGTCGAAAATCGGACGCGGCTGGTCCGGCAGCTTGATCTGTCCGTTCGGGCGATGAATGTCCGTGCCACTGACCACGATCGAGCTGGCGCGGCCGTTGTAGCCGATTGGAATTTCGAGCCAGTTCGGCAGCAGCGCGTTCGCCGGGTCACGGAACATGCTCCCCACGTTGGTAGCGTGCTCTTTCGACGAGTAGAAGTCGGTGTAACCCGGCACCTGCACGGGCAGATGGAGCGTGGCGTCAGCGAGCGGCACCAGTGCCTGTGCACGCAGGGCGGCGTTATCGCGCAACGCGGCATCGCCGTCGGCCGACAGCAGTGCGCTCAGGCGCGCACGCGTGGCTTGCCACACCGGGCGGCCGAGGGCCACGAACGCGTTGATCGACGGCTGCGAGAACACCGGCGTGGTGTTGCCCGACATCGCGAGCGTCAGGAGACCGGCGGCCTCGAGTGCGGCGAGATCGAGCACTTGATCGCCGATCGCGACGCCGACGCGCGGGCTGGGTTGCGCCTGCGTGCTGAACACGCCGTACGGCAGGTTTTGCAACGGGAAGTCCGTCGCGCCGGTGTTGGCGGACGCGACCCAGCTTTGCGGGAGATTCGACATGAGGCAATCCTTATTCGTGGTAATGCGCCGGCCCACAGCCGCGCAGTCGTGCGCGGCGTGGGCCGTCTTGGGGTTTGGCGAAGTCGCGACGCGGGTCCGCTTACTTCTGATTCGGGTTGAAGTGCTTCTTCAGACCTTGCCAGCAGGTGTAGTAGTTGTCCTGCAACTGCTTGGTCTCCAACGCAAAGCGCGTGGGGCGAATGACGGCAGGCGTCTCGAACATGAACGCCATCGTGGCATCGACCTTGTGCGGTTTGCTCGTGTCGGCGGCCGAGGCTTTCTCGAACGTATCGGCATCGGGGCCGTGGCCCGACATGCAGTTGTGCAGGCTCGCCCCGCCCGGCACGAAGCCTTCCGCCTTCGCGTCGTACACGCCATGGATCAGGCCCATGAACTCGCTCGCGATGTTGCGATGGAACCAAGGCGGACGGAACGAGTTTTCCATCGCCAGCCAGCGCGGCGGGAAGATCACGAAGTCGATGTCATCCACGCCCGGCGTGTTGCTCTGCGATTGCAGCACCAGGAAGATCGAGGGGTCCGGATGGTCGAAGCTGATCGAGCCGATCGTGTTGAAGTGACGCAGATCGTATTTGTACGGTGCGTAGTTACCGTGCCATGCCACGACGTCGAGCGGCGAGTGGCCGATATCGGCGCGCCAGAGTTCGCCGCCGAATTTGGCGACCAGTTCGAAGTCGCCTTCCACGTCTTCGTACGCCGCTACGGGCGTGAGGAAGTCGCGCGGATTGGCCAGACCGTTCGAACCAATCGGGCCCAGATCGGGCAGGCGCAGAAGTGCCCCATAGTTTTCGCAGACATAGCCGCGCGCGGTGCCGTCGAGCAGCGTCACGCGAAAACGCACGCCGCGCGGCACGACCGCGATTTCGTACGGCTCGACGTCCAGCACACCGAATTCGGTCGCCAGACGCAGACGGCCTTCCTGCGGCACGATCAGCAACTCGCCATCGGCGTTATAGAAGAACCGGCCGTCCATCGACTTGTTGGCGGCATACAGATGGATGCCGCAGCCGCGTTGGCCGTCGGGGCTGCCGTTGCCGCCCATCGTGACCATACCGTCGACGAAGTCGGTCGGCGTAGCGGGCATCGGCAGCGGGTCCCAGCGCATCTGGTTGGGCGGTGCCGGCACGTCGTCGAACCGGCTCAGCCAGCGCGATTGCTCGATTTCCGTGAACGGCTTGTGCATCGCGGCCGGGCGAATGCGATAGACCCACGAGCGGCGATTGTGGCCGCGCGGCGCCGTAAATGCCGTGCCGGAGAGTTGCTCTGCGTAGAGCCCGTAGGGCGCCCGCTGCGGGGAGTTCTGCCCCACGGGGAGCGCGCCAGGCAGTGCCTCGGTCGCGAATTCGTTGAGAAAGCCGGACAGGTAACCCAACTCCCCCTGAATCTGGTCTGCCCGCTTAATGGAATGGATGGAATGCATGAAATGCCTCGTCTCCTGTTATCGAATGGGGCCATTTTCCGACATGCGTTCGTCTTTTGCGATATAAATAGGCGAATCCACTATATTCATAACGCGAATACTGTCATCTCATCATGATTTCTTTGCGCGACGTCGATCTGAACCTGCTTGTCGTCTTTCATGCCGTGCTCACGCATCGGAGCATTTCGCAGGCCGCCCGCGAACTCGGCCTGTCGCAGCCGGCTGTCAGCAACGGACTCGCCCGGCTGCGCCACACGTTCGACGACGAACTCTTCACCCGAACCGGCAACGGCATGCAGCCCACGCCGTTTGCGGAGGCGCTGGCCGAGCCGGTGTCGGCAGCGCTGGCCGGGATATCGCGCGCGATCAATCACCGAGAGGCCTTCGACCCCGCGACGAGCCAACGCGAATTCACGTTGGCAATGACCGACGTCGGCGAGGTGTACTTCATGCCTACGCTGATCGATCTGTGCACGCAGTTGGCGCCCGGCGTGCGGTTAAGCACCGTGCGTACGGCGCTGCCCGATCTGAAAGAAGCCATGGCGGCTGGACAGATTGATCTCGCGGTGGGGGCATTCGACGACCTGACCGGCCCGTTCTTCCAGCGGCGGCTGTTTCGCCAGCAGTACGTGAGCATGTTCCGAATCGGCCACGCGCTGGACCGCCCTGATGCCGGATTGGCAGAGTTTCAGGCCGCGCGCCATCTCTTCGTCACCACCGGCGACAACCCCTACGCGCGCGTCAACCAGTTATTGGCGCAAGCGGGCTTTGGCGCCGACGCCAACTTCTGGGTGCCCCACTTCATCGCCGTGCCCTATGTCGTGAGCACCAACGATCTCGTCGTCACCGTGCCGCAGAAGTTCGCCGAGCGGGCCGCCGCGCCCTTCGGGCTGCACTTCGTCAAGCCGCCCGTGCGTCTGCCGGCGTTGCAGACCAATGTGTTCTGGCATCGCCGCTACCATCAGGACGTCGGCAATCAATGGCTTCGTCAGCTCATCTCAGAGCACTTCGTCGAGTAGAGAGAAGCGTGGGCTGACGGAGCCGGCCATCAGGCGTCGTCGACAATCGCATGGCCTTGTGCGCGCAACCAGTCGTTCCACGCGGTTTCCAGCACTTCGAACGAAGCGCCGATCTGCCCGGCCGATGCTTGTGGCGCGAGGTGTTCGAGTTGCGCTGCGTGAGCTGCCAGCGAGGCAAGCCCGAAGGACATGAATCCGCCCCGGAGCCGGTGCGCAGAGTGGCGCAGTGCATCGCGCGACACATTGGCCAGCGCCTTACGGCAGTCCTCGATGTCCTGATCGCTGATGCGGACGAACGCATCGAGCATGTCCATCAACGGCACGCCCGTGTCCTTCGGAAACGTGGCGGGGACTACCTCAATGGGTGTTTGCGCGGTCGTCAGCACCGACGAATCGACAATCGCAGGCAGCGGTTCGATCTCGCCACGCAACGACGGGTAGCGGGCACGCACGAGATCGATCACACGCAGCAGCGAGCCCGAGTCGACCGGTTTGTAGACCACGGCATCGAACGGGGATTTCGGGTCGCGGTCGATGCGCAACGTCACGTCGGCCGTCGCGACAATGACCGGCACTTGCGGCGCGCGCGCCTTGATTTCCGTGGCCAGCGTCTGGCCGGAAATGTGCGGCATGTTGGCGTCGGTGATCACGAGCATGTGCGATTCGCTATCGAACGCATCGAGGGCTTCGCGCGGGTCGTTATAGCAATCAACCATCGCACCCAGCCCTTCCAGTTGCCGCGAGAGCAGCATGCCACTGATCGGATGATCGTCCGACACCAGCACATACCACCCCGCCAACGGACGCGCCCCCGGCTGTGCGCTGGTGCTGCGCGGCAGATCGGCCGATGCGGCAAGCCCGGGTTCCGGCGAGACGCCGAGGGCTTCCCACAGACCGGCCTGATGCAGCAACGCGACATCGCGCGGCCAGGCGCTTGCCTTGCTCGCCGGGCCCTCGTGCGGGGTCGGCCGCAGCAGATAGACTTCGGCGCCGGCCATGCCACGTACCGGCCATTCGTCGGCAAACATCAGCAAACCGGCATCGCGGGCGCGGCCATCGCCGGTCGACCACGCCACCGCGTCGTCGTAACGCACAGGCGTGTGGCCGGCAAAACGGATGAGCGCTTCGAGATACGCGTGCCGGCGCGCCAGCCCGCTCACGCAGGCAAACGTCTTGCCGGTTTCCGCCACGATCGGCGGCTCAGTGTTCGGTGCCCACGGCAGATGCAGCGTGAAGTGCATCGTGGTACCCCGTTCTTCCACGCTATCGACCTGCAAGGTGCCGCCGAGCATCGCGACGAACTGGTACGAAATCGCCAGCCCGAGCCCCGTACCGTGCTGCATGCCGGGTTCGTTCGTACTTTTGCCGAACGGGCGGAAGAGATCCGGCAGGTCGCCCGCAGCAATCCCCGCGCCGCTGTCACTGACCGAAAACGCCACATCACATCCCTGCGCATCGGCGCGTGTCATCTGTGCGCTGAACGCGACATGGCCTTGCGTCGTGAACTTGATCGCGTTGCCGACGAGATTCGTGATGACTTGTCCGAGGCGGAGCGCATCGGTGTGCACGGCGCGCGCGAGTTGCGGATCGATCATCCAGTCGAGCGTCAGGCCCTGCAAACGTGCCCGGCCGGTGAACGACAGCCCGACCGCCTCAAGCTCCTTGAGCAGCGAGAAGTCGCGCGAATTCAGTTCGAAGCGCCCCACTTGCATGCGCGAATAGTCGAGCAGATCGTTGATCAGGTCGAGCAGATTGCGCGTCGAACTCTCCATCACGTCGACGTAATAGCGATGCTCGTCGCCAAGCTTCTGCGCACTGAGCAACTCCAGCGATGCAAGCGTGCCGTACAACGGCGTGCGCATCTCGTGACTGACCGTCGTCAGAAATACATCCTTCGCCTTGTTCGCGTTCTCGGCGGCCAGCCGCGCTTTACGCTGTTCCAGTTCAAAACGGCGTTGCTCAGTCACATCGGAGAGTGTGCCGATCAGCACCGATTGTTCGCGAAACACGGTGTCGACAAAACTGACGGCGTAGTGGCGCTCCCCGGCATCGTCCGAGACACTCAACAAACGCCGCACCGGACGTGACACTACCCCACTGTGCAGTTGGCGGTACATCCGGGTGAGTTCGCCGTCGCCGAGCTGCCGCAGCAGATCGACCGTGCCGGCGTAGGCCGGATTGCTCATCACAACAGCCGGCTCGAACGGATCGATGATCGCCATGCCCACCGGCGCCGTCTCGATGAGCGTTTGCGTGAACGCATCGCGCTCCAGCAGCGCCGTGGTGCGCTTGCGTGCCGGCTCGATCACACGCTTGCGGATATAGCGCATGGCGGTGCAAACCCCTGCCGTGTACAACAGCAGCAGTAACGTTGCGACGATCAGCAGCGTGGCGTTCCCGAACAGCAACTCGGCGGGCGCCACGGCATAGCGCACAAACCACGGATTGAACGGGAGATGGCGTTCAAAAACGATGCGTTGCCCGTCGGTGCGAAGCGTCATCTGCGAGCCGCCGAACAGTGGCAGCGTCGCGAGCGTTCTCATATGACGAGGTGTGGGCAGCGGTGTGCCGGCACTGGCGACGATGATGCCTTCCACGGAGACGAGTTGAAGCGTTTCGCGCGTCTGATCGAGATTGCGCATGCGCGGCGGAACAATCAGTTCCGGCGACATGCTGGTGCCCACGTAAAGCACCACGTGCCCTTCCAGATCGCGGATGGGCACGAAGCTCGACACCGTCTTCACGTGTGTCACCGGGTGTTCGTAGTTGTAGGTCCAGAACGGACCGTCCTCTTGCCCCAGGGCTCTCGCCTGATAGCGCTCGACCTTGTTCATCTCTGCGAGCATGATCTTCGTGTCGCGTTCCAGATCGGCAGCACCGAACGATTCACGGCCGAGCGAGGGACGATACGCGGCGAAAGCGCCATCGGGAGAGATCAGGAACGTCTCGTCCTGCGAGTCGAACGGACTCCAGAAATCGGCATCGAGCACCATCAGCCGTGCCGTCAACCGGGACAGCATCTGAGCGCGTTCCGGAGAAATTTCGGCCAGCTTGACGATTTCGAAATCGCCATCCCACGCCACCCCGCCGATGCGTGTCGCCGTGCCCGGCTTCAACCCGTTGAGCGGTTGCAGCACGCGATCCGCCAGCAGGCGTGTGGTGCCGCCGGCAGGTGCCGAACTGGCCTGTACCGTGCGCGACATCGAGCGCGCTTGTTCATTGAAGACTTCGAGATCGCGAATCTCACGCGAGACCGCCGCGAAGAACGACTCCGTCTTCTGGCCGCCCTGCCAGAGCGCACCAAAGACGGCGTAAGAGATCGCCGCCGCCCAGACGGACAACCCGAACAGCAATGCGAGCACGCCCCCAATACGCAGCAGGCGGCCCGCGACGGCAATATCACGCGTCATCGTCTGAATGGGCATGGTCGCGAATGCTCGACGTCGCACGGACTCAAGCGGCAGTGGGCGCGTCGACCTCGCCTTCACGCGTGAGTTGCAGCGGACTCGACGCGTGCAACTGGAACAGTTCCATGTCGTTGCGACAACCCAATTTGCACATTGCCATTCGCTTCTGGTTGTTGATCGTCTTGGCCGAGCGCTTGAGCGCTTCGGCAATTTCGGAGACGTTATTGCCGCTCAGGTACATACGCAGCACCTCCATTTCCTTCGGTGAGAGCGGACGGCGTGTGGTCGGTTTGCGGCGCGACTGCTCTTCCAGAATCTGCTCGGCACGCCCGCCGAGATAGCGCATGCCGCGACGGCAACGCTCCACGCACACCGTGATTTCGCGCAGATCGTCCGACTTCGTCATCACACCCAGCACACCGCAATCGTTCAGCGCGTGAATGATCGCCGGCTGCTCGATCGACGTGAACACGATGATCTTGATGTCCGGATATTTGCGGCGAACCCGCTTGATCATGCCCAGCCCATCACCAAACACCCCTCCGGGCATGCAGTAGTCGGTGATCAGCACGTCGACGGAATTCGTCTCGAGCGCCTCGAACAACTGCGTTGAATTTGCGACCGGCGGCAACACGTGGAAACCGGGATCTGGTGCGAGCATCTCACGCAGCGTCGAGGAGACGATCGGGTGATCGTCGGCAATCAAAATTTTTACCATCATGTGCGGAATCCTTTTAAAAGAAGTCAGCCGTGGGCGCGCGCGATCGAGCGCCGCGTGTCTACGCGTCATGGCTTCCCAAAAGAGGAATGTGTGACGAAGCGGCACACAAAAAGATGACAGAAGCGTCACCGCAATGCAGTTGACGAAGGTCAGGTGCGGTGGCCGGTACCGGGGTGTGCGTCCGGCGATCCTTCTGCTCCCCCGCGATCCTGCTATCCCGCAGTTGCCGCCGCAGGGGCCGGTGTTACCGACGTGCCATCGACCGTCGTCCACGACGAGCACGTCTTGTATCCCGTAAGCCGCATTTCACCGCTGCCGATGACTGGCTTGATGCAGTACCGGATACGCACGCCACGCAGACCGGCGGAAGGCATCATGTCTCGCGCCCGGCCGACAACGCGAATACGTGTCGGTCCGGCCGCGGCTTCCCACAGATGCACACTGTCGGTCTCAGGCCAGTCCGCCATCCAGCGGTAGGTGCCGCTGACAACGCGCCCCACCTGCGGCGTGCCGGTCATGCCAACCGCTGCGGCGACGGGGCGCATGCGCGCCGTCACCTCACGCGGTGCCGTCTCGGCGCGCGACAGCGTCGCGCCTTCGAGCGCGTCATGGTCGGCATAAGCCTGACTGACACCTGGCGGTTGATGCTCGCTACACCCTGTCAGCAGCGCAAACAACAACGTTCCGGCCAGCCCTGTCAGCGTGCGCCGAATCGGCACGTTGCATTCGCGGCGTTCCGGCGTGAGCGCAAAGCCAATCCGTTGCGTCGTTGTCATTAATTCAATCCCCCGTCGTGCCGTCGGCAAGTGGCTCACCTTTTGCCCCCGTCGACGACCGGGAGAAATATAGGATAAGTCCACAATGTTCGGACGTATTAGCATTAGTTATAGGAAACATCCCAAGGCCAAATAGGCGGACAACCCCGCGACGCCCAAATAAAGCCCGCACAGTGCGTCAGACCGTATGCGGCAATGACGCACCCCACGTAGCGCGAGTGCTTACCGGACGCTGTGATTGACAGGCGTGCGCCGTAAAGATTCACTCTGACGCACTACACGAGACAGGATCGCCATTCGCGTACGCCGATGAAGCGTCGCTTCCGGACAACGAAAATTCACTCGAAAAGCGTTGCGATTTTCGAGGGATCCATAAGCAACGATATCGCGGCACCCGGATGTGACGACTTGTGCCGATGAGGGGACTGTCGATGATGTTCGCGAGCGCACGCACGGCAGAGTGCGACCGCCCTCGCGAACCGGCCGCAAGAGTCAGCCGTAAGAGTCAGCCGCCGAATGCCTTGAAGAACATGCCGGCAGCGACGAGGGCCATCAGCACCGAGAAGAGTTGTTGCAGCCGGGCTGCGGCCAGACGGGGGGCGAGCATGCGGCCGATCACCATCCCGGCGACGGCACCTGCCACAAACAGCCAGCCTTGCGTGCCCGGGTGCATGCCATGCCACCACGCGTTCGCGACCGTTCCCGCAGAGATCAGTGCGATGACGAACAGCGACGTCGCGACGATGCCGTGCACCGTGATATCCGAAAAGCGGCGCAATGCCGGAACGATCACGAAGCCGCCGCCCACGCCGAGCAATCCGGACGCGAATCCCGAGACCGCCCCGATGGCGCCAAGCGTACTGGCAACGCGGCGAGTCCAGTGCAGTCGTCCCGTTGCCGGATCGAGCCGACACGGTGGTGGCAACACCACGCTGCCCGCAACACCGCCTTTGCCTCGGGAGGCACGGTACATACGGGCGGCCACGATCAGCATGGCGAATGCAAAGAGACCGACAAGCCAGTGTTCGGGCAGCCGATGCGCGACCCACGAACCCAGCGGGGCGACACAAACGCCGATGCCGGCCATCAGCAGCGCGGCCCGATATCTCACAAGACCGGCGCGCAGCCCTTGAGCGCTGCCGACGGCTGCACTGGCACCGACCGCCAGCAACGCCACGGGGCCTGCCTGAGGGACCCCCCATCCGAGGCCGAACACTAGCGCAGGGACGGCAAAGATGCCGCCGCCTGCGCCGGTCAAACCGAGCACGAGCCCTACGGCGGCGCCAAGGATGGCGGCCGTTGGTGACGAACTCATTGGGGCGAGCAGCATGGGGTGGATTCCGGCGTCGGCGATCTGGATCGCATCCAAATCACTATTGGTCATATGCTTATGACCAATGATTATATAGAAACCGCCGGGTAACGGAAAGTGCGGCGATGCGCAGTGAACCGCGAGGGAGAAGGCGAGCGGGCGCTGCGTGATACGAGAAGTGTGGGGGTGATGCGGGGGTGCGGGGGTGCAGAGATGCAGGGGGATGGGGGATGCGGGGGATGCGGGGGATATGGGGGTGGTGCGAGGGGTTAGGCGGGAGGTGCGAATGGCGGTGGTGGGGAGTGACCGGAGCCCCTCTCCGAGGCGAGTTGAACACTGTCTGAGCAGCGGAGAGGGGCTTCGGTCGGTCCTGGGGGGAGGTGTTGGGGTGTTGAAGGGGGAAGGAAATCAGGCGATGCGAAATACGGAAAGAAAATCAGGCGGCTGAAGCGCCCAGTGGTGCCGAAGCGGACGAACCGGAGGCCGAAGTCCATTGGGCGGCCAACGCGCGAATACGAGAATCCGGGGCTTGGCTAAGGAATTCAGCGGCTTTGACGAGAAAAGCGGGTGTCGCCGTCTCCGGCACGTGGACAAGCCAAGCCAGTGCCTGATCGAAAGCGCCCTGCCCGATCAGTAGACGCGCGACGTTGAACTGTCCGCGAAAATCACCGCCTTCGGCGGCCTTCCGGTACCAATCGAACGCGCACGCGATATCGCGTGGCACTTCCCAACCGTCCTCGTGAAAACCACCTAAAAGATTCTGCGACTTGGCGTGCCCCATCGCGGCGGCCTTCTGAAGCCACTCAAGCGCAGCCCCGCGGTCTTGCGGACCGCCACGCCCGAGACTAAGCAGTGTCGCGAGGTTATACATGCCCCACGGCTCGTCGCGGCGGGCCGACTGACGGTACCAATACAACGCCACCTCGTCGCTAGCCGGTACGCCCCAACCATTCTCGTAGCAGCGCCCGGCCATGTTCGCGGCCATGCCGTGCCCGGCGTGTGCCGCGCGCTTGAAGCCTTCGAGCGCGGCCGCCGCATCACGCGTCACGCCGCGCCCGTCGAGCAGCCACTGTGCATAGACCACCTGCGCATCGACGTGCCCCGCCTGGCTGGCCGCGGCCAGCCAGGCGGCCGCCGTTTCCGGCGGCCCCGCAAGGATGTCGCGAACCTGCGCAGGCGTGAGCGACGCAATCTGCGCCGGTTCAATACGCATCATCAATAGCGTGCCGTGAGCGAGACAATCGCGCTGCGGCCCGGCGCCATCGACGCATAGTGCGCCGGATAGGCCTGATCGAAGTAACGACGATTGAACAGGTTCTGCACGTTGAGCTGTGCAGACAGATGCTTGTTGACGCGCCACGACGCCATCGCGTCAAAACGCCAGTACGCCGGAATCTCGCGCAGGTTTGCCGGATCGCCAAACACGCTCGACGTGTAGAACGCGCCGCCACCCACCGTCACCGACGGAATGATGTCGTACGTCGTCCACAGGCTGAAGCTGTTGCGCGGCGTGTTCGGGAACTGGTTGCCGTTGTTCGAGATCGCCGTGCCCGTGCCGTTGTCCGTCAGCTCGCTCTTCATGTACGTGTAGCCGCCGAACACCTGCCACTTGTCCGTCAGCTTGCCCGCGAAGCCCAGCTCAAGGCCCTTCACGTTCTTGCCGCCCACCATGGCATACGTGTTGTCGGCCATCGTCACGCGCGCATTGCTCGTCTCGATGTAGAACAGTGCCGCCGTCAGCAGCAGACGTTCGTTCAGCACATTCCACTTCGTACCGATTTCATACGAACGGTTCTTCTCCGGAGCGAGATCCGCAGCATTGGGGCCAACACCGCCACGGCCCGGCGTCAGACCTTGCGTCTCGCTGCCTTCGCCCAGCAACGCGCCGGCCGGCGTCGACGACGTAGCGTACGACGCATACACGCTTGCGTAAGGCAGCGGCTTGTAGACCACACCGGCCTGCCAGTTGAACAGCGTGTCGTCACGCGACACCGACTTGCCGCCGTTGGCGCGCGTATCGGTGAAGTCCGTCGAATAGCGGTCTACGCGAGCGCCGAGGTTGATCTGCCATTCCTTCGACAGATCGATCGTGTCGAAACCGTAAATCGCCGCCGTCAACGTGCGCTGGAATGCCGGGTCGTCATTCAGACGAATGCTGCCGGTCCACGGATCGTACGGATTCGGGTTGTAGAGGCTCGTGCAGTTGTAGCCCGATGCTGCCCCCACCCCGCGCAGGCACGAATTGCCCGTGCCCGAACCGCTCCCTGCGGCCACCGTATAGGCGTCCTTACGGCTCGATTCGCGCGAGAACTCGGCGCCCACGTTGAAGCTGTGCTTGAACTGCCCCGTATGGCCTTCGCCGAACAGTTCCGTCTGGTTCGCAATGCTCCACACGTTGCTGTCACGCGTGTTCGCGCGGCGCCAGACCTTGCCGTTGGCCACGTTGCCCTGGCTGTCGTCCGGCTGCGTCCAGATGTAGCTCTGCGACGACTTCGTGTAGCGCGTCATGTTGCGCAGCGTGAGCGTCGGCGTGATGTCGTGCTCGATCTTGATCGTGCCGATGTCCGACGACGTCGTGCGGAAGTCGCGATTGTCCAGCCCGTAGAAATTGTTCGGATTGACCGAAGCCGGCCCCGTGCGGCGCCCCGGTGCGTAGTTGTACGGAATGCCCGAATCCGGCAGACCGTCCGATTGCATGTGGTAGTAGCTCGCGACAATGCGTGTGGGCGTTCCCAGTCCGAAGGCGACCGACGGTGCAATCCCCCAACGCGAGTCGTAAATCGCATCGCGGCCGGCCACACCGGCGTCGTGACCCATCAGGTTCATGCGGAATGCCGCGTGATCGCCGATCTGCCAGTTGCCGTCCGCCGTCATACGCTTGTACTTGGCGTTGCCCAGGCCCACCGTGCCTTCCGCGAAGTTGCCCAGCTTGGCTTCCTTGCTCACGATGTTGACGCTGCCGCCCGCACCGCCGCGACCGCCGTAGGCGCCGCTCGCGCCCTTCACGACTTCCACCGACTCGGTGTTGAACATTTCGTGCGTCGTAGCGCCCACGTCGCGCATGCCGTCGACGAACAGGCTGCCTTGCGTGTCGTAGCCGCGCAGGAACGGACGGTCGCCGAGCGGGTTACCGCCCTCGCCCGCGCCGAACGTGATGCCGGGCACCGTACGCAGGGCTTCCGTGAGCGTGCTCGACCCCGTGCTTTGCAGCAGGGTTTCCGGGATGACCGTGACCGAACGCGGCGTGTCGACGATCGGCGCCGTGAATTTCTGCGACGACGAGTAATCGACCTTGAAATTGTCGCGATTGCCTGTGACGTTGGCGCTCGGGAGTTGCACGTCAGTCGACGTGCTCTTGGCGTCGGCATCTGCGGCCATGGCGCCTTGCGCACTCAAAATTCCCACCAATGCTGCGCTCAACTGCGAGCGACGCAGCGTCATCGGTCCCACTTGCATCTTGGATTCCCCCCTGGAGATCGCTGGTTGTCCGCGATCCGTCTCCCAGTCTTGCTTTGTCGTTGTTCTGTACTTGCCAGGTGCCTGAAAACGCGGACGACGTTGCGTCACCCCCGCCTGATCCACTGCCCACTACCAATTACAGCCATCGAATCAATGCAATACCGACCACGAATCGCATTTCGTAAATACGAATTATTCCTATTTTTAACACCAGTTGCAAATGATTTGTAATATTTCCTGTAATACGCGTTACAACTGTTGCATCAGGAACAAATGAGCGCAGAAGGCGTGGACACGCCGGCGATCAGGCGATATGGGCCGCAAGGGGCCGGAGGAAGGTCTGCGGAGGAAGAACGCGCAAAGCGATGGACGGCAAGCGAAGCGGGCCGCTGGAACCTCAGCGGCCCGGGGTGAGCCGGGTCAGTCGAGTCAGTCTTTCGGCAGCGGCTCGGTGAGCAATGTGCCGGCCGGCGGGACAGTGGCGCCCTCGCCGGTTACCGTGGCCGCCGCCGACTCTGCGTCGAGTTCGGCCAGAATGTCACCGGTGTGCTCCCCCGGTGCGGGCGGCTCACGATGCGTCACCGGCCCATGGCCATTCATGCGGACCGGCGAAACGATCGTATGGGTGGTCTCGCCGCTGGGCAGCACCATCGGCCGAACCCAGCCCATATGCGCAACTTGCGGATCGGCGAGCACGCGCGAATACGTGCTGATGGGGGTGCACGGCACGCCGACAGCGCTCAGACGGGCAAGCCAGACGGCACGATCGTCGTGCATGAAGACAGGTTCCAGCACATCGCGCAGCACGGCCTGATGACGGGCGCGCTCCCGTGCGTTGGCAAAGCGCGAGTCGTCGAGCAGATCCACGCGATGCACCAGCGCACAAATGGCCCGCCAATGTGCCTGACCGTCGAGATCCATGCCGAAATACCCGTCTTTGGCACGGAACGTCGGCCAAGGTGCCGCCGGGCCGCCAAAACGGGCATCGTCGGCCGTTCGCGGAATACCGCCAACCGCTTCCGGTTCACTCGCGGCGTTCGCTGCTTCTTCACCCGCCCGCAAGGCAGCGATCGCGAGCGTGGCGCCCAGCATAGGCACGTCGATATGCACGCCGCGCCCATGCTGTTGTGCGGCCACCAGCGCCGCCGAAACAGAAAACGCGGCATACAGCCCCGCCGCCAAGTCCGCGACAGGCAAATCGCGCGGCGCCTGACGCCCAGGTGTGGCACCCAACATGCCGCGCAACGCATCAATGGCCGGCACGCCGGGATGACCGGCCGAGCGCGGGCCATCTTGCCCGAATGCGGAAATGGAAACGTAGACCAGATGCGGCTGCACGACCGACAGCGCTTCATAGCCGAGCCCGGCGCGCACGAGCGTGCCTGCGGGCAGGCATTCGATGACCACCTGCGCCCCACGCACCAGCGTGTGAGCGAGGCTGCGGCCTTCCAATGTGCCGAGGTCGAGCGCTACAGAACGTTTGTTGCGGCGTAACCCCGTCTGCGCGGTCGCACCGAGCGGACCGTGCTGGCCTTGGCTTTCGTTGGAAATGTCGTCGACCGGATCGTCGACCATGATGACGTCCGCGCCCATGTCGGCCAGCAGCATGCCGCAATAAGCGCCCGCCGCGCCCCGACAGAACTCAATGACGCGGATCCCCGTGAGTGGTGCGTTCAATGTCTGACCCCTATTTGCCTGGTGTTTGTTGTAGTTCTCAACCTTGGCAACCGTCTGACGCGGTGTTGACGCATTCTAGTGCAATTACTCGACGCCGGTCACTGCGGAAAAAAGGGGGTGCTACCGCCCCGTTGCCACCGGGCAACAGGGCAAGGCGCGCCGGGTCGTAACGACATCCGCATGACACGGAAGACTGCCCCGCCGCGCACGTTACAACCAGCCCGCCTTCCGGAATTTCAGGAACAGCAGCAGATCGATGATGATCATCACGCCCACGCAGACCGGATAGCCGTACTGAAACTTCAACTCGGGGATATCGGCGAAGTTCATGCCGTAGATGCCCGCAATCATCGTCGGCACCGCGAACAGTGCGGCGAACGAGCCGAGCCGCTTGGTCGTCTCGTTCTCGGTGAGCGAGATCATGCCCAGATTGACCGAGAGCGCGGTGGTCACCATTTCGCGCAGCATGTCGATGTTCTTCGTGATGCGCTGCAAATGGTCGTACACGTCGCGGAAGTATTCCTGCATGCCGCCGCAGAGCTTCGGGGCCATTGCGCCGAACAGCTTGCTGACCGCTTCCATGAGCGGCACGCACGCGTGTTGCAACGTGATGAGCCGCCGCTTGAGCTGATACAGATCCTCGATGATCTCGCGCCCCTTGGCCGGCTCGTTGCGCGCGAAAATCTGCTCCTCGATGGCTTCGAGTTGCGCTTCGAGATCGTCGAACACCGGGAAGTAGCTGTCGACAATGGCATCCATGAGCGCGTAGAGCACGAAGATCGCGCCTTGCTTGAGCAAGTGCGGCTCTTTCTCCGCACGCGCTCGCACGGCCCCTAACCCCTGCGTCGCGTTTGAGCGCACTGAAAGCACGTAGTTGTGCCCCGCGAAGATGGCGACCTCGCCGATGGAGAAGTCACCGTCGGCGTCCTTGTTGAGCACGTGAAGCACGGCAAAGAGTGAGTCGCCGTACTGTTCGATCTTCGGGCGCTGATGACCATGCTGCGCGTCTTCGACCGCGAGATCGTGCAGGCCGAACTCGTGCTGCATCTGCGCGAGTTCTCCGGGCCCGGGGTCTTTGAGAGCGACCCAGACGAAGCAATGCGGACGTTCGAGATAGTCCGAGATTTCATCGGGGTGCAGGTCGGCGATCTTGCGGCCATCCTCATAGGCCACGCAGTTCACTAGCATTCGAATCCTTGGTCGAGGCGGCTACCCTGCCTCGCGGGCAAGCGACAAGCACAGCGTTCGCGCCACCCTCGACTGACGACGCGAACCGTGTCTCCTGGAGCCCTGACAGGCCCTACGCCTGCGCCGTCTGTTGCAGCGGCAGCCGGATATGAACAATGCCCGCTTCCATCTCCTTGTCTTCGACAAAGCCGAGATGCCGGGCGAGTGTCAGCATACGCGTATTTGCCGTGAGTACATAGCCGATGAGTTCCCCCGTACCGCGCTTGCGGCTGTAGTCGACGATGTGCTCCATCAGCGCCCTTCCCAGCCCCCTGCCCTGTGCGGCAGGACTCACCGTCACGGCAAACTCGGCCACAGTGTTGTCGGGGTCGGCCAACGCCTGCACCACGCCCAGCAGCCGCGTGTTCCCCTCGTCATCCTTTTCCGTCGCGACAAACGTCATCGAGCGGTCGTAGTCGATCTGCGTCACGCGCGCCATCTGCGAGTGCGACAGCTCCTTGATCAGTCCGAAGTAGCGGAACTGCACATCCTGCGGCGTGAGCGTGTGGAAGAACTGGTTGTAGGCAGGTTCGTCTTCCGGGCGGATCGGACGCACGCGCACCGGCTTGCCGCCGGCATCGACCGTGCTTTCGAGCTCTTGCGGATACGGGCGAATGGCCAGACGCGCGTGCCCCGGCGCCACCGGTTTGCGCGCCACGATGCGCGCGTCGAGCGCCAGCACGCCGTGCGAATCGGCGAACAGCGGATTGATGTCGAGCTCGGCGATCTCGGGCACATCGCACACCAGTTGCGAGAGCTTCACGAGTGTGAGATAGATCGCCTCATGATCGGCGGCGGGTCGATTGCGATAGCCCGCAATCAGTTTTGACACACGGGCACGCGCCACCATATCGCGCGCCAGATTCAGGTTCAGCGGCGGCAGCCCGATCGTGCGATCGGCAATGACTTCCACCGCCGTGCCGCCCTGCCCGAACAGCAGCACCGGACCGAACACGCTGTCGGTGGCCACCCCGACGATCAGCTCGAAGGCTTCGGCTCCATTCGCCATGCGCTGCACCGAGTAGCCGGTCACACGCGCATCGGGCTTGGCGGCCAGTGCCCGTTTGCGAATCTGGCGAGCGGCGTCCAGCGCCTGCTCTGCCGTTTCGATATTGAGCACCACGCCGCCGACGTCCGACTTGTGCGTGATGTCCGGTGAAATCAATTTGACGGCCACGGGGAAGCCGAGGCCCTGCGCCAATTCGGCGGCGTGCTCGGGCGTGTCGGCCACCACGGTCTCGACGACGGGAATGCCATACGCGGCAAGCACTCCCTTCGCCTCCGGCTCGGTGAGTAATTCGCGCCCCTCGCGCATCGCGTCGCCGACGATGGCACGCACCCGCGCCACATCCGGTGAGAAACCGGGCGGAATCGACGGCGGCGTTTCCATCAGCAACGACTGATTGCGGCGATAGTTCACCGCTTCAAGGAACGCGCGCGCCGCATTCTCGGGTGTGTCGTAGGTCGGCAACCCGGCCTCGCGGCAAATCCGTCGTGCACGCTCGGCGGTCTCGCCGCCCAGCCAGCACGTGAACACGTTCTTCGATGGCCGGGGCAACGCCGCCAGCGCGTTCGCCACGTCCACACTGGGCATGACGGCCGTGGGGGCCTGAATGAACAGCACCGCCGCCGTCTCCGGGTCTTCGCACAACGCGGCGAGCGTCGCCGTATAGCGCGCGAGATCCGCGTCGCCACCGATGTCCACCGGATTCACGCGGCCCACGGTTTTCGGCAGCGCCGCGTCGAGCGCGTCGCGGGTCTTGTCCGACAGGTGGGCGAGCTTGCCGCCGTCGAGCACAAGGGCGTCGGTGGCCATCACCCCGGCGCCGCCGCCGTTGGTCATGATCGACAACTTGTCGCCGTAGAACGGTCGCAAACGCGCCAGCGTCTCTACGGCGGCAAACAGTTCGTCGGTGGTATTCACGCGCAACATGCCCGCGCGGCGAATCGCGGCGTCATAGACGTCATCGGCCCCGGCCAGCGCTCCCGTGTGCGA
Organism: Pandoraea sp. PE-S2T-3; assembly: GCF_002179965.1. Lineage (GTDB taxonomy): Bacteria > Pseudomonadota > Gammaproteobacteria > Burkholderiales > Burkholderiaceae > Pandoraea. The sequence continues at coordinate 296,538 of NZ_NGUQ01000037.1, read as the reverse complement.
CGCGGCGGCCTGCGCCCCTTCCGGCACCCGGCCCGACTTGATGACGACCACCGGTTTGTTGCGCGAGGCGGCGCGCGCGGCGGACATGAATTTGCGCGCATCGCGAATCGATTCCATGTACATCAGGATGGCGTCGGTGCGCGGATCGCTCGCGAGGTAGTCGAGCATGTCGCCAAAGTCCACGTCGGCGCTGTCGCCCATCGAGACGAAATGCGAGAAGCCGATTTCGCGCGCGTCGGCCCAGTCGAGCACGGCGGTGGTCAGCGCGCCCGATTGCGACACGAAGGCGAGGTTGCCCGCCCGGGCGCCCATGTGGGCAAAGCTGGCATTGAGCCCGATGCCGGGGCTCAGCATCCCGATGCAATTCGGCCCGAGAATACGCAGCACGTGCGGTTTGGCGTTCCTGAGCATGCGATCTTGCAGCGTCACACCGTCGCGATCGCGCTCCCGCGCAAGCCCCGAGGTGAGCACCACCACGGCACGCGTGCCGCGCTCGCCGAGGTCGCGAATCAGATCGGGCACCGTCGCGGGCGGCGTGCAGATCACCGCAAGATCAGGGGCCTGCGGCAGGTCGGCCACGTCGCGATAGCACTTGCGTCCCGCGAGCGTCGAGTACTTCGGATTGACCGGGTAGATCGCGCCCTCGAAGCCACCGTCGATCACGTTTTGCAGCACGGTCGTGCCCACACGACGCTCACGGTTGGACGCCCCGATGACGGCGACCGACTTCGGCTGGAACATTTGGCTCAGATTGCGGGTGGTCATAACGGCTCCGAGGGGAGTAGCAGAGAGAGAATCGGGCGGGAGAAGTCAGGCAAAGATGACAAATGCGCGCCCCGGACCAACGCCGGTGCGCGCATTCACGATGGATCGGCCGCCAGCGGGGGCCGGCGGCCGGATGGCGCTTACTCGCCGCGAAGGTGAGCCTCGACCTTCCAGAGGTGATCGTCGACGCCGCGCGAGATTTCAGTAAAAACGTCCGACGTGGTGGCATCGCCGATCTCGGCCGATGCGTCGATCAGACCGCGAATGATTTCGCCATAGCCGGCCAGCGCCTCGGCCAGCGCGGCAGCGTGATCGAGCCCGCGCTTGAACTCGTTCTTGTACTTCGGCAGTTCGGTCTTTTCAGCCACCGTCTGCACGCGGCCGTCGGCCACGCCACCGAGCGCCACGAGACGCTCGGCGCACAGGTCGGCCCATTCGATCGCGGCGTTATACACGTCGTCAAACAACAGATGCAGCTCGATGAAGCCCGGGCCGTGCACGTTCCAATGCGCCTGCTTGGCCTGACGCTGGACGTCGATGCCGTTGATCAACCCGCGATTAAGCAGATTGACCGACTCGATCCGGATCTTTTCACCGAGGGTGTTACGCGTATGGTTCAGAGCCATTTCACACTCCTGCTGACGTCTGGCAGCACAGCGGCTGCCGGGGGGAGGAATCCGCCGGCATCAGGCAGCCGGGGCCACCTGGGCGGACGAACGGAAACGCTGATCGGGGGCATCGTATCGCGCAATGCAACGGCATCAAAGCCGCGCATGCCCCGAATTCGAAGACTATGTCGCGGCGGAAGTGGACGACGCGCCGTGCGCCACGCCACGCAATTTGAAGCCGGCCAACACGAGCAGTACGCCCCACACGATGGCCCATGCACCGATGGCCCAAATGAGCGCCAACGCGCCGGCACCCGGCTGCCACATGATGAACGCGGCAAACAGAATGCTGAACACGCCGGAAAGAATGATCCACAGCTCGCCCTGGATCTCGCGGCGCAACGCGATACCGGCCGCAATTTGCAGCACGCCGGTGACGAAACTCCAGGCAACGATATAGATGAGCAACGCAACGGCGGTCAACGCCGGGTTGAGATAAGTCAGGACACCGATGATGATGCCGACGACGCCTTGCAACAGCGGCAGCCACCATTCGGCATGCTCCTTGCGGGCGCTCCAGGCACCGGCAAGAGAAAAGACCCCGTCGACAAACGAAAACGCGCCGAAGCACAGCACTAGCACGGCAAGGGTCACACCGGGCAGCGCAAACGCCGCGATCCCGAAGACAACGGCGAGTACGCCGCGCAAAACAAGCAACCACCAGTATTTCGACAGAAGTCTGAGCATGGCATCCCTCTCGTGAAATATCCGCAGGCAGCGAACACAGGCGGCGGGCGGCGTACAGCGCGGGTAGCGCAGACGACGCCCGATACGCGTCAAGAAGTCATTCTAGAGACGGCGACGTAACGAGAGCAAGTGAAATATGCGCGAATGCTTGTGCCGCGCGCGCAGGCTTTGATCGCCGTCATATCGCCCTGCGACACGGTGTCGCAAAGCGTACGCGCCGGTCGGCACGCCTGTTGCGCCACATCCACGCGTGCGCACTGCGTCTCGCCAAAACATGCGCGTTGCGCGTATGCCAGTGACACGGGAAGCGCGGCCTCTCGTCCCATTGTTGGGAACATTCCGAAAGCCTTAAAAGCGCGCCCATTCCGCGCAAATGCCTTAATAAACTACGTAGACAGCGTCGGTAAAACAGGTGTCACGAACGCTGTCCGCGTAGTGCCCTGCCGCGCCTCCTAGTGCCTGAATGCGCTTCGAATGGCCTCACTTTCAAATAGGACTCCGAAGGAGAACGACGATGAAAAAATCGCTGCTGTGCCTGACCCTGTCCGGGGCTGCCGGATTGCTCGCACTGAATGGCCCCGTACAAGGCGCCACTTACTCCAACGGCTCGGCGACGGCAACGATGCTGGTGTCGCTGACCATTTTGCCGGGGTGCACCATTGCGGCAACGCCGATGACGTTCACGCCCGTGCAAGGGTCGGCCACCGGGCCGGTGTCAAGCACCTCGACGCTGACCGTCATCTGCACCTCGTCCACCGGCTACAACATTGGCCTGAACGCCGGCACGACGGCCAGTTCCACCGAGACCAGCCGTCTGCTCGCGGGCACGCTCACTGGCAACACCACGACCATCCCGTTCGGGCTCTATCAAGACTCGGGTCACGCCACACCGTGGGGCAACACCCAAGGCACCAATACGTTGGGCGACTCGGGGAGCGGCGTGCTGAAAACGTACACCGTCTACGGGCAGGCAACGCTCTCGGCCACCATGCCGACACCGGACGTCTACACCTCGACGGTGACGGCGACGGTGTATTTCTGAGGCCATTGCGATGACGACTCCCTCGCGACCCGACGCCCGCCGTCATGCCGCCCGCGCGGCCAGCGGTGCCTTTGTCGCCCTGTTGACGCTGGGCGTCACCGACGGCCATGGCGCGAGCCTTCAGGTCTCGCCCGTGATCGTCAGTCTTGCGCCGACGCAGCCCGCGACCACGCTCACACTGGGCAACACCGGCGATTTGCCGATTCACGGGCAACTGCGCCTGTATGCCTGGACGCAGCGAGACGGCGAGAACGTGCTCACGCCGACCGATGCACTGATCGCCAGCCCGCCGATCTTGCGCATCGAACCGGGTGAGCAGCAGATCGTACGGCTCGTGCGACTGACCGCCGAGCCCACGCAGGGTGAGCAAAGTTATCGGCTGCTGGTCGACGAACTGCCGGCTGTCGCGGAGGCACCGGCGGAAGGCGTCACCATCCGGCTGCGCTATTCGTTGCCGGTCTTCGTGCAGGCAAACGACTTGCAGGCACCCTCGCTGCGCTTCGACGTGCACTGGCTGCGGGGCGAGTTGGAAGTGCACAACGACGGGGAGCAGCACGCTCAACTGGGCGCCACGCGGGTGCTCGACGCCACGGGCCGAAGTGTCGAGCTCACCCACGGGTTGCTGGGCTACGTACTGGCCGGCCAGACGCGGCGCTTTGCCGCGCGGTGGCCGTCAGGCGCGCCGCCGATCCCCCCGTTCACCGTGGAGTCGCGCATCGATACGGTGCCGATGCGGTTTGCTGCCAGCCCGGCAACGGACGGTGCCCGGTAACCGTCGCCATGCGCCCCTCGCGCCCGCTCCCCCCCACTGCCGCGCCCTCGGCCGCCCCGAGCGGCGCGGTGTGGTGCGCGTGGTGCGCGTGGTGCATCTGGCATCGGGTGCCATGGCCAGCGTCATGGTGTCGACGATGGCCCTGAGCGGTCCGGCGTCGAGCGCGACGGCATCGGCCACCCCGCCCGCAGCGGTGTCGTCCCCATCGTCCAAGTTGTCCATGTCATCGGCTTCCGAAGACGGCGCCGATGTGTCCGCACCGATGGCACTGCCGACCCGATCGCCCCCGGATCTCCCCGACGGGCGCTACGTTCTCGACGTGCTAATCAACGGTCAAGCGACCGGGTTGCTGGCCCCGTTCACACAGCGCAACGGCCACTGGCTCGTCAACGCCGGCGACTTGCGCAGACTCGGCCTCTCTGGCAACGCGCTGCCACGCGACGACGCGCGGGAGGTCGCGCTCGATACGCTCGACGGCGTGCAGGTCAACTACGATGCCACGCACCAGCGCATCGATCTGCTTCTGGGCGACGCCTGGCTTACGCCCTATCGCGTCGGGGGCATGCTCGCCGAGGCCGTCACCGCCACCGCAGACCCCGGCCTGATCGTGAACTACGACGGCTACGTGCAACGCGACAGTCAAACACAGGCATCGGTGTGGAGCGAAGTCCGGGGCTTCTGGTCCGGCGCCTCCCTGTCGCAAACCGGTCTGGTCGAACACTCGCCATGGCGGCGCGGTTACTTGCGCTATGACACCGCGTGGCAGCACAACAATCCGGCCACGCTGACCAGTTGGACAGCGGGCGATCTCATCACGGGCTCGCTGTCCTGGAGCCGCTCCGTGCGGATTGCCGGGCTGCAATGGCGGCGCAACTTCAGCTTGCGCCCCGATCTCGTCACGTTCCCCGTGCCCGCGTTGCGCGGCAGTGCCGTCGTGCCGTCATCCGTCGATCTGTATCTCGATGGCGTGCGGCGCTTCGGCAGTCGCGTACCGCCGGGCCCGTTCGTGATTCAGGAAGCGCCGGGGCTGACGGGCGATTTGCAAGCGAGCGTCGTCACACGCGACGCACTCGGGCGCGAGCAGATCACGAACGTGCCGCTCTACATCGATCCGCGTCTGCTGGCCAAGGGACTGTCGAGCTTTTCGCTCGAAGCCGGTTTGCCGCGCGACGACTACGGTGTGCGGTCGTTCTCGTATCGGCATCATCCTGTCGCCTCGGTGGCGGCGCGTTACGGGGTCACTGACGCGCTGACGCTGGAAGCGCAGGTACAAGCGGGGCGACGTCTGGCCATGGGGGGCGTTGGCGCGCTAATGGCGCTGCGCAGGGCCGGGGTGGTCAGTGCCGCCATGGCGGCGTCCGGCGGACGTCGCACCGGTGCGCAATGGAGCGCGGGCTATCAGTACATTTCGCGGCATGTGAGCGTCGATGCGCAGATCATCCGCACGGCGGGCCGATATCGCGACCTCGCGTCGCTCGACGGGTCGCCCGCCGCCAGCGCCAGCGAGCGTGTCAGCGTCTCGGTGCCGTGGGGACGCGGCGGCACGGCGTCGCTCGCCTACTTCGGGCAGCGTGCGCCGCGCCAGCCTGCCACACGCGTGCTGTCGGCCAGCCTCAACGTGCCCGCCAGCTCACGCGGCATGCTCTCGATCGGCGGCTTTCGCGACCTCGCCCGACGACGCTCGCACGGCGTGTTTGCCATGTTGAGCCTGCTGCTGGGGAACGGCGTGCTGGGCAGCGCCTCCGTCACACAACAGGACGGTCAGACACAAGCGTGGGCCTCAGCGGGCCGCACACCCGACTATGGCGGCGGCTGGGGTTGGCAGGTCCTCGGGGGGCGGGCCTTCTCGCAGCGCACGGCGCAAGGTGAGCTGCGGTATCTCGGACGTCATGGTGAAGTCTCGGCACTCGCGCAGCAAGTGGGCCATCAGCGCGGCGCGGCCCTCGGCATGACCGGTGCACTTGTCGTCATGGATCGCAGCCTGCACGCCACGCGGCGCACTTACGACGCCTTCGCCCTCGTCAGCACCGACGGCCACGCCGACGTGCCCGTGCTGCGCGAATCGGTGCCGATCGGACATACCGATGCGCGCGGCTACTTCCTCGTGCCGGATCTCAACGGGTTCGAGCCAGCGCGTATCGGCATCGATCCCGTGCACCTGCCCGCCGATCTGGAAGTCGTCGCGACCGAGCGGCGCATTGCGCCGCAAACCGGTGCCGGCGTGCTCGTACGATTTCCCGTGCGGCGATATCAAGCGGCGCTGATCACGCTCGTGAGCGCCGCCGGTGTGCCGCTCAAGCCCGGCGTGTCGGTGCGTCATGTGCAAAGCGGCTTCGTCACCGTGGTGGGCTACGACGGCGAGGCATTCATCGACACGCTCGCCCCGCGCAACACACTTGAATCGCACGACGGTGTGCAACGCTGCCGCGCAACGTTCGACTGGCGAGCCCCGCCCGATGGCGAGATTGCCCGCGTCGGCCCGCTCGTCTGCATTCCCTTTGGCGCGCTGGCACGCGATGCCAAGTCGCGTCGCCCCAGTGCACAGGCGTCGTCATCCCGGGGGGACGGTTCATGAGGTTCATGACCTTACCCGTGCCCGTCTGGGTCGCCGCGTGCCTCTGCGCCTTCAGTACGGTTGCTGCGGGGCAAACTTGCTCGATCGGCACGCCCACGCTGGCGTTCTCCGCCTTCAGCCCGATCTCCGGCGCGGCGTTGTCGGCCACCGGCACGATTCCCGTGTCATGCACGTTTCCGCTGCTCGGCGGCAACCCGAATGTCAAACTCTGTCTGGCCCTCAACGCCAGCCAGCCGCTCACGCTCGTGAACGCTGGCAACGCGATCAACTTCGGACTGTTCATCGACCCGGCCTTCTCGACCGCCTGGGGCAACAGCACGGCCAACGTCATCACCGTCACGCTGGCGCGCAACATCCTCGGCGGCACCGTCACGCAGAACGTCAACCTCTATGCGCGCATTACGGCGTCGCAGACCACCGTGCCCACGTCATCGAACGGCAACACGGTGTACACCCACGCGTTCGCCGCCACCGACGCCACCCTGCAATACGCGTCATACGCTGCGCTCTCCCCCGTGCCAGCTTGCGGCAGCGCGATGACAGCCGCCGCCGGCGTGCCCTTCAACGCCAATGTCACGGTCATCAACAACTGCACGATTGCGGCGGCCAACATCACCTTTGCCACGCAATCCACGCTCAGCAAGGCAGTCACGGGCAGCAGCACGCTCACCGTGCAATGCACGAAGAACGACGCGTTTCGCATCAGTCTGTCGGGGGGATTGGCGGGCACCGTGGCGGCGCGCTCGATGACGGGGCTCACCGCGTCACGCGTGAGCTATCAGCTCTATCTCGATAGCGGTTACAGCACCATCTGGGGCGATGGCACGTCCGGCACGTCGCAGCTCACCGGCATCGGTACCGGCGTCGTGCAGGCCGTGCCGATCTACGCGCGCGTGCCCGTGCAGGCGACACCCGCACCGGGCCTCTATACCGATACGGTCACGGCGACGATTCAGTTCTGACGTCAGAGGACTGAGCGCTCAGATGGCGTCCGCACGTGGCGGCTTGAGCGGCAATACCTGCACACGATCGCCCTGCTTAACGCCGAGTGCCTTCGCCGCGAGCGGGCTGAGCGTGAACGCCCGTCGCTCCGGACGCCCGGTGACGAGCGTGGCGCGAAACCCGGCAAGCCCCAGACACGCCACGAGATAGGGCTCGGCATTGGCCGCCGGTGGCGCGCTCCCGTCGTCTGCGCCGATGTTCACGCTCAGATACCGGCTGTCGCGTGCGGCACGCAGATCGGCCACGCGGGCTTCGAGCACGGGGCCACTGTCGAAGATGTCCACGTGTGCCCCTGAGCGCAGCCCTTCCTGCTCCAGCAGACGCCGCGCCGGCAAGGTGTCGCGATGCGTCACACCGATGGCGGCCTGCGCCTGCGGCGACAGAAAGTCGACGTAGATCGGGTACTTCGGCATCAATTCGGCCACGAACGACTTTTTGCCGATCGAGGTCAGATAGTCCGCCTGATCGAAATCGATTTTGAAGAAGTGTTGACCGAGCGACTGCCAGAATGGACTCTGGCCGTTGTCGTCGAAGAACCCGCGCAATTCGGCACAAACGTGCGGGCCGAAACGCTCCGGGAACTGCGCCATGAACAGGAATCGTGTCTTCGAGAGCAATGCGCCGTTGCCATGACCGCGCCACGCCGGGTCGAGCAGCAACGAGCACAACTCGCTATAGCCGGTGAGATCGTTCGAGAGCGACAGCGTGAGCATGCGCGACCACACGTTCAGCTCGCGGCTCGCGTGCACGATCGTATCTTTTCGGTACGTGTAGAACGGCTGTTCCAGCCCCACGGCCGCTTCAATGCCGCACACACCGGCGATGGTGCCGGTCGCGACGTCTTCCATCACGAACAGATAGCCCTGCTCGGCCGTCGGGGCGCGGTCGTCCAGCGTGGCAGTCACGCGCTCGAGACGCGCTTCGAGCGCTGCCGGATCGGGCTTGAACGACGTCATGCCCGGGCCTGCCAGTGCGGCCAGTTTCAGTAGCGCAGGCAGGTCTTCCCGCCGCGCCTGACGTACGACCCGAAGCGATGTGGCCTCGGACGTGCTGTCGTTGGCGCTGGTGCTTGCTCCCGCGCCCGTCAGTGCCGCCGTAGCGGTACCCGGCGCTCCGCGATTCGCCGCTTCGTCGTGCATTGGCGAGACTTTCACCGCTTTCGATTGACGCGTCATGGCATATCCGGTGGACAGACGTTGGGACCGCTAGTTGCCGCTACTTGCAATAAGGGCCGGAGCGACGTTCCCGTCGGTCCGGCCCGAAGTCATACAGGCAGACGAATGAACACGCGCGCGTGCTCAGTCAATCGGCAGCCGTTCAGGCGGCCTTTGCCGTAGCTGCCAGCGTCGCAACCGCCTTCTCGAGCGAGGCGAGGCCTGCGTCGATGTCGGCGAACGGAATGTTCAGCGACGGCGCGAAACGCACCACATCGCCACCGGCGATCAGCAGCATCAGACCGTTCTTCTCCGACTCGGACACGATTTCCTTGGCACGGCCCGCGAAGGCCGGCTTGAGTACGGCACCGATCAACAGGCCCATGCCGCGCACGTCGGCAAACACGCCGTGACGCGCGTTGATCGCTTCGATGCCCTTGATGAAATGATCGTGACGCGCTTTCACGCCGTTCAGCGTCTCGGCGTTGTTGATCAGTTCGAGCACACGGCCGGCGATGGCCGTCGCGAGCGGATTACCGCCGTACGTGCAGCCGTGCGTGCCCGGCGAGAAGCTCGCGGCAATCTTGCTGGTGGTGAGAATGCCGCCAATCGGAAAACCATTGCCGAGCGCCTTGGCGGTCGTCAGGATGTCCGGCGTCACGCCATATTGCTCGTAAGCGTAGAGCGTGCCCGTGCGGCCGACGCCGGTCTGCACTTCGTCGAAAATCAGCAGCGCGCCGTGCTTGTCGCACAGCTCGCGCAGGCCCTTGAGGAATGCCGGGTCAGCCGGCAGCACGCCGCCTTCCCCTTGCACCGGCTCGACGATGACGGCAGCCGTCGCGTCCGAGATGGTGGCCTCGAAGGTCTTCAGATCGTTGTACGGCAGGTGCATGATGCCGGCCGGCAGCGGACCGAAACCTTCGGTGTACTTGGCCTGACCGCCCACGCTCACGGTAAACAGCGAGCGGCCGTGGAACGAGTTGAAGAACGAGATGATTTCGCTCTTATCCTTGCCGCCGCGTTCGGCCGCATGATCGAACGCATAGCGACGGGCCAGCTTGAGTGCCGCCTCGTTGGCTTCGAGCCCCGAGTTGCAGAAGAAGGCCTTGTCGGCGAACGTGGCGTCGGTCAGCGCCTTGGCCAGACGCAGCACCGGCTCGTTGGTGTAGCCGTTGCCGATGTGCCAGACCTTGCGTGCCTGCTCTTCGATGACCTTCACCAGTTCGGGGTTCGCGTGACCCAGCGCGTTGACCGCGATACCGCCGGTGAAATCGACATACTCACGACCCTGCTGATCCCACATGCGCGAGCCTTCGCCGCGCACGGGCACCATCTGGGCAGGAGCGTAATTGGGCACCATTACGTCGTCGAACGTCTGGCGGGTCACAGCGATTGGCTGGCTCATGACTACCTCGTGAAATCTGGGTGCAATCGGGGATTGCGGAGCAGGCCCGGACAACGGTCACTGCCCTGTAAAAGAAGACCTGGCTGGGGGCTCAGGGCGCCGGCGGCGCGCGGGTGTCTTATGGCACCTGACGCGCGTACCCTCGCATTGTAATCAGATGCGGCGCGCGGATACACCGTCGCGCGCATCGGAATCAAACGAATTACAAGACTTTGCGCAAGAATTCACGCGTGCGCTCGTGCTTCGGCGCCGAGAATATCTGCTCCGGATGGCCTTCTTCCATGATCACGCCCTGGTCGATGAAGAGCACGCGATCGGAGACTTCCCGCGCAAACCCCATTTCGTGCGTCACCACCACCATCGTCATGCCTTCTTCGGCGAGCGACTTCATGACTTCCAGCACTTCGCCCACGAGTTCGGGGTCGAGCGCCGAGGTCGGCTCGTCGAACAGCATGACGGTCGGCTGCATGGCCAGCGCGCGGGCAATCGCCACGCGCTGCTGCTGGCCGCCGGAGAGCTGGTTCGGGAACGCGTCGATCTTGTCGATCAACCCGACCTTGCGCAGCAGTTGCTCGGCGACCGTCACGGCCTGATCGCGCTTCAGGCTGTTGACCTGCATGGGCGCGAGAATCAGGTTCTCGAGCACCGACATGTGCGGGAACAGGTTGAAGCGCTGGAACACCATGCCGACGCTTGCGCGCATGGCATTCATGTTCGTCTTCGGGTCTTCGACATGGAAGCCGTTGACGAGCACTTCGCCGCCGCTGACGTCTTCGAGTCCATTCAGACAGCGCAGGAACGTGCTCTTGCCCGAGCCTGACGGCCCGATCACGCACACGACTTCGCTTTCTTCGATTCGGCAGGTAATGCCGCGCAGCACGTGCGTCTCGCCGTACTGCTTTTGCAGGTTGTTAACGACGATCACCTTGGCCGTACCTCGTTTCCAGATGTTGAACAAATGCCGACAGCACCAGCGTGATCACCCAGTAGATGAGCGAAATCGTCAGGTACGGCTCCCAGTAGCGGGCATAGGCGCCCGATACGGTCCGTGCGGCATACGCCAGTTCCGCCAGCCCGATGGCCGACGCCAGCGACGAGTCCTTCACGATCGCGATGGCGTTGTTGCCCAGCGGGGGCAGCATGCGGCGAAACGCCTGCGGCAGCACCACCTTGCGCAGCGTCTGCATGTAGGTCATGCCGAGCGAGCGGGCCGCTTCGGCCTGACCGCGATCGATCGACTGGATACCGGCGCGGAAGATTTCCGACACGTAGGCACCGGCATTGAGCGAGATCGCCAGCACGGCCGACATGAACGCACCGTACTGCGAGCGGATTTCACGTGCCAGATCGCCGCTGATGAGCAGACCGCCCGACGGGTTGATCAGCATCGGCATCAGCGCGAAGTGGATCAGCAGAATCTGCACGAACAGCGGCGTGCCACGGAAAAAGCTGACGTAGAAGCGCACCGGGAGCTGCACACCGTAGCGCAGGAAATACTTGTAGAAGCCGTGACGCGCTTCGGCCAGACGGCCGACGCCGAGCACAAGCCCGAGTAACGTGCCGGCGATCACACAGATCACCGTGCACTTGAGCGTCATCAGCGTGCCTTCGACAAACAGAGGCATGTACTCGCTGATGATGTTCCACTGGAACCCACCCATGAAGCACCTTTATACAAAATGAAACGAACCGGCTTGCCGGCAGAAAAACGCTCGCGGCCCGGGGGTTGACGTCGATGTCCTGACGATCAGCTCACGGGCCGCGAGAGGCCAGATGACTGGCGCGCGTGGCGCGAATCTTACACGCGTTACTTATTGTTGCGGCAGCGCCGGCACGTCGGCGTCGAACCACTGCTTGTAGATCTTGGCGTAGGTGCCGTCAGCCACGATCTTCTTCAGACCGGTGTTGATCTTGTCGAGCGCAACCTTGTTGCCCTTCTTCACGGCAATACCGAAGTACTGGCGCTTGAACTTGCTGTCGTAGACCAGCTTGAACGGCTTTTCCGGATGGCTCTTGATGTAGAACTTGATCACGCCCACGTCGCCCACGGCAGCGTCGACACCACCGCGATACAGCTCTTCGAGCATGAGCGGCGTGTTGTCGAAGCGGCGGATCGAGGTGCTGGCACGGCCGAGTTCTTCCGAGACGGCGATGTCGCCGGTGCTCGAATTGACCACGCCGACTTGCAGCTTCTTCAGGTCGGCCAGATTGGCGACCTTCGAACCCGGCGACGTGATGATGACCTGATCGGCCGGGAAGTACGGGGCCGAGAAGTCGACCATTTCACGACGCTTGTCGGTGATGGTGATGCCCGAAATGATGATGTCGCGGTCGCCTTGGTCGAGCGTGGCGAAGATGCCTTCCCACGGCGTGCTGACCAGCTTCACGTTGAACCCGCCAGCCTTGCCGATCGCCTTGATGACGTCGATATCGAAGCCGACCAGCTCTTTTTGCGGCGTTTCGAACTCGAACGGACGATAGGTACCGCCTGCGCCCACGGTGTACGTGGGATCGGCAGCTTGCACTGCCGGCACGGCGGCGAAAGTCGTCAGAAAACAGGCGGCGGCCAGCACAAGGCGCTTCGTCAACATGTTGATTTCCTAGGCGAGAATTCGTAAAAGAGCGCAATGATACTCCTCGCCGACCCCGAAACGAAAAAAACCCGCCGAAGCGGGTTCTCTCGTTGCGATCTCGCGACGTGGGACGCAATTCCCATGGAATGGGAACGCTGCAAGCGCCGCCGTTCAGAACGCGCCGGCCGCAATCGGACCGGCACTCTCGCCCGGCCCGAACACCACGTCCCGGTACGATTTACCCGCCGGGATCATCGGGTAGACGTCGTCTTCACGCGCCACCAGCACATCAAGCAGATACGGCTCGCTCGGGTCGGCCAGCATGCGGGCCAGCGTCGCCGGCAGTTCCTCGGCACGCGTGACGCGGGCACCGGCCACGCCGTAGCCGGCAGCGATGGTCACGAAGTCCGGGTACGGGCGGCCATCGTCGGCGCCTTCCGGCGCGTTCGGATCGGCAAGCGACGAGGCGACGCGGTTGCGGGCATAGATCATGTCCTGCCACTGACGCACCATGCCCAGCCACTGGTTATTGATCACGAGCACCTTCACACCCAGTCCGTAACGGCGGCAGGTCGACAGCTCGTTGACGGACATGTTCAGGCTGCCGTCGCCATCGATATCGATCACGGGCACGTCAGGCAGCGCGACCTTTGCGCCGATCGCCGCCGGCAAGCCGAAGCCCATGGTGCCGAAACCGGCGCTCGACAGGAACGTTCGCGGCTCGCGCAAGCGCAGGTGCTGCATCGCCCACATCTGATGCTGGCCAACGCCCGTCGTCACCACCGCCTCCGGCGGGAGCAGCGCCGCGAGTGCTGCAATCACGTCTACGCCGGTCAGCACGCTGGCGTCACCGTTCTCTCCCGACACCGGCGACACGGGTGCCCGCAGCGGGTGAGCGGCACGGCGCTCGCCCAGATAAGCGTGCCAGTCGGGCACGTCGCGGCGGGTCGCATGGGCGAGCAAGCCGCTGAAGGCGTCGCGCAAATCGGCGTGCACGCCCAGCGTCACTGGCTTGTTCTTGCCGATTTCGGCCGCGTCGACGTCGATATGGACGATCTTGGCGTGCCGGGCAAACAACGTCGGATCGCCGACCACCCGGTCGTCGAAGCGCACACCGAGCGCCAGCACAAGATCCGCTTCGTTGACGGCCACGTTGGCCGCATAAGCGCCGTGCATGCCAAGTGGCCCAAGCAGCAGCGGATGATCGTCGGGCATCGCGCCGAGCCCCATCATCGTGAGCGCCACCGGGCAATTGAGCGCTTCGGCCAGTGCCTTGAGCCGGTCGCTGGTGCCCGAGGCGATCACCCCGCCCCCGGCGTAGATGACCGGCCGCTCGCTTTTCGCCAGCAAGGACGCGATGCGTTGGGCCGTCTCGTCGCTCATGCCGGCCGGCACCGGCGCGGTAAAGCGCTTGTCGGTCGGTTGGTCGGGGCGAGCCTGTTGAATGTCTTTCGGAAAATCCACCAGCACTGGGCCGGGGCGTCCTGCCAGCGCGCAAGTCGCGGCTTCGCGCAACGCCGCCGGGATGTCGCGCGCCTCACGCACTTGCCGGGCGAGCTTGGTCACCGGCTTGGTGATTGCGACGATGTCCACTTCCTGAAAGGCATTCTTGCCGAGCCAGTGCGTGGCGACATTGCCCGTGATGGCGAGAATCGGCACGGAATCGCTGGCGGCGTCGGCGATGCCGGTGACCAGATTGGTCGCCCCGGGGCCGGACGTCGCCAGACAAACACCGAGCTTGCCGGTAGCACGCGCATAGCCCTGCGCGCCAAATACCGAGCCTTGCTCGTGTTCGGTACGCACCAGCGTGATGGACACGCGTGAAAGCGCATCGAGCATTTCCAGGTTGGCGCCGCCCGGATAGCAGAACACGGTATCGACACCAATCTCTACCAGCGTGCGCGCAATGAGGTCCGCCCCCTTGGCGGACAACGGGGCAACGGGCTGGGCGACAGCGCCGGTGGCGGCTTCGGCGGCAGGCAGAGACAGGTCGAGTTTCATAGGTACGTGGTTTTCCGGCTGTTTCAGAAAAACTGTTGCGATAGCTGCAACAAACTAGGGTCAATCTTATGACGGGGCGCAGGTAATTGCTTCGCGTAACATTGACAGATTCGCGCCAATTTCACATGATTTATTCGAAATATAAAATTCCAAGGAATTGATTATGCAACTTGACGCTTTTGACGAGAAAATTCTCGCGATCCTGCAAGTCGATGCTTCGCTATCGGCGGCCCAGATCGGCGAGCAGATCGGCCTTTCACAGTCGCAGTGCTGGCGACGCATCGACCGGCTGGACGCCGAGGGCATCATCGAGCGGCGCGTCGCACTGGTCGACCGCAAAAAAGTCGGCTTGAACGTGATGCTGTTCGCCCACGTAAAACTCGCCGGTCACAATCGCAACGCCCTGCCTGAGTTTTCGAAGGCAATTCAGGATTTTCCGGAAGTACTCGAATGCCATGTACTGATGGGCAATGTCGACTTCCTGCTGCGCATCGTCACGCGCGACGTCGACGCTTACGAACGCTTCTTCTTCGAACGGCTGTCGCAATTACCCATGGTGCAGGAGGTCAACTCGATGATCGCCCTCTCGCAGATCAAATCGACCACCGTTTTGCCGATCGGATCGCAGGCCGCGGGCAGTTAGTTCTCATCGCTACACCTCACTACCCTGTCGTTGCAACGTCGCAATGAATGACCCGCATGACAGCGCAATGCCCTGTTCGTGTCACGAACCCGACAGTAGACTGTCACCCGCGTCACAGACGTTGGACAGTGCCCTCGCAAGCCTCTATCCTTAAGCATTCGCTTAGGCATCCACTTTGGGAGCTCTGCATGAAACGTTGGATCGGAGTGACAGCCGCAGCCGCTATTCTCGGCGTGACGGCCTGGTGTTTCATCCCCGCACATGCGGCCCTCAAGACTGGCGCCACGGCACCTGACTTCACGGCGCAGGCCTCGCTTGGCGGCAATGTCTTCTCGTTCTCGCTGGCCGATGCGCTCAAGAAGGGACCGGTCGTCCTCTACTTCTATCCTGCCGCCTTCACCACGGGCTGCACGATCGAAGCGCACGACTTCGCCGAAGCCACCGACACGTTCAAGTCGATGGGTGCCACGGTGATCGGCGTCTCGCACGACAACATCGACACACTCAACAAGTTCTCGGTGTCGGAATGCCGTAGCAAATTCGCCGTTGCCGCCGACACGGACCAGCACATCATGCGCGCCTACGACGCCGTGCTTGCGCTCAAACCCGATCTGGCCAATCGCGTCTCGTACGTCATCGCCCCCGATGGGAAAGTTATCTATAGCTACGTGAGTCTCGATCCGGACAAACACGTCGCCAACACTCTTGAAGCCGTACGCAAATGGCGAGCAGCCCATCCCGCATGAAGTCGCAAGCACGCGCTCAGACGCGCAGCGAAGAAGTCGCCAATAGCATCAGTCACGGACTCGCGTGCCTCGCAGCGTTGGCCGCCATTCCCTTTCTCTTCAATGCGGTACGCCCGCCGTCGGCCGTAGGCCCGAGCGCGGCGCAGCAGATCGGTATCGGCGTGTTTGCCGCCACGATGGTGGTGGTCTACCTGTCTTCTGCGCTCTACCACGGCCTGCCCGACGGACGTGCCAAGCGCGTGTTCATGCGGGTCGACCACTGCGCCATCTTTCTTTTCATTGCCGGGACGTACACCCCTTTCACGGTCAAGATCCTGCATGACCCGTGGGGCTGGCCGCTGCTCACGGGTGTCTGGGCCATGGCGCTCGCTGGCCTGATCGCCAAAACACTCGGCCTGCTCGACCGGCCGCTCGTCTCGACAACCCTGTACATCTGCCTCGGCTGGGTGGCAGTCCTCGTCGCTGGGCCCGTGCTCGCCGCCATTCCCGGGCCCGGTGCCGGCTGGCTGTATGCCGGTGGCGTTGCCTACACCGTCGGCGCGATCTTCTATTCGCTCGACGGGCATATCAAGTTCGGACACCTGGTCTGGCACCTGTTCGCCATTGGCGGCACGGCCTGCCACTACCTTGCGGTCTGCCGCTACCTCTGAGGTAGGGTCTGACACTGAACGTGTCAGGCCGCGCGTAGCGGGAGCACCTGCCGAATGATGTCCGCGCCGGCGGCCTGCAACGCAACACGCAGGTCGTACGACGCCTGGAGATTGGTCCAGAACTCCGCCGAGGTGCCGAAGTAGCGCGCAAGACGCAGGGCCGTGTCGGCCGAAATACCCCGCTTGCCGCGCACGACGTCGTTGATGCGCGGTGCCGGCACATGAAGCGCCAAGGCCAGCGCGTTCGCCGACATGCCGCCCGGCACCATGAATTCCTCCCGCAGAATTTCCCCCGGATGAATCGGCGCCAGCGACTGCCCGGTGACCAGCCCCGCAAAATCGGTCTGGTCAATCTGATCTCGTCTGATGCTCATCGCAAAACCCCATTTCAGTGATAGTCGACGATACCTACGTCGTAGGCATCGCCCTTGGCAAATCGGAAACACACGCGCCATTGCTGATTGACGCGAATGCTCCACAAATCCACTGGCTTTCCGTGCAAACCCTCCAATCGGTTGCCCGGCGGCACCAGCAAGTCCTCCACACAAGTCGCGGCGTCGATCATCAACAACTTGCGTAACGCAGCGCGCTGAATCGATTTCGGAAACCTGCGTACGTAGCAACCGGTGAAGAGTGCCGCGGTCACCTTGTCCGAGAAGGTTTGGATCATAGGTTTGAATTTATAACACATATCGTTAAACGAACAACGTTATATGAGTGACATTAAGTGTCACGTCAGATCGAGGAGACGGCCGCCAGCTTCGCGGCCAGCGACGCGCAGCGAGCCAGCAACTCGGGATCGCCGAACATGCGGCACGCCCCCTGCATGCGATGCAACACCGCCTGCGCCGCAGCGAGATCACCTTTATGCCGACGCCTGAGCAAACGGCGGAACTGGGCAATGTCTTTCGCCATCTCTGCGCGCATCACGCCCCTCGCCACGGCATCCCTGTAAAGCGGCAATTTCGGATTGATCTGCGTGACCTGTATGGCATGCGGGACTTCCGGCATGGCGCCGCCAACCGGTGACAATCCAGCGTCGTGTCCGAGCGCCACCGGCCGTGGCCAGCGCGCCGCGAGCGCCTGTTGCAACCGCCGGCGAGAGACAGGTTTCGGCAGCACCGTGTCGATACCCGCTTCCCTGGCCATGCGCGCGTCGAGCACCGATCCGGTCACGGCAATCACGACCGGGGGCAGGCGATGCAGCGCCGTTGCCGTTCGCTGCAAATCCCCCGCCAACCTCAGCCCGCAGGCGTGCCCGAGTTGCACGTCGGTCAGCACGACATCGACGTCGCACGCCGCCCATTGGGAGAGCGCCTCTGCCGCGTCGCCCACGCCCTGCACCACGCACCCCAGCGCCCCCAATTGCTCGCACAGCACGAGGCGGTTGATCGGGTGGTCCTCCACCACGAGTACGCGCAGGCCTTCCCGAACGGGCACGACGGCGACCGGCGACGCTTGGTCTGCGCTCTCGAAGTGGGCGGCACCGCCGGACGCGCCACTGAGCGACATCAGGCCACGGTCCGCCGGTGGTGAAAGCGATGGAAACGGTGCAAGCGGTGGAAACGGCAACGACAAGCGCAAGTGCGCACCTCGCGCCGGCGTCTCCGCGAGCAGCGCACCGCTCATCCGATGCGCCCAACGGCGTGCGATCCATAAGCCCAGCCCCGTGCCCGGGATCGTCGGCTGCCCCCGAAAAAACGCATGGAAGACAGCTTCCCGGGCCCCTTCGGGAATGCCCGGCCCGGTGTCGGTCACGCACACCGTCAAATGTTCCGTCTGCGCCCGCCAGGAAGCCCGAACGCAAACTTCCCCCTCGGCGGTGTACTTCAGCGCGTTGGCAAGCAGCGTTCGCACGATCTGCCGCAGCCGCACGGCATCGCCTCGCAACATGACGGGTACCTCGTCGTCGATATCGCAGCGCAGCGCCAGGCCCTTCGCCCGTGCTTCAGCGGCAAAGATCGCCACTTCACCGTCCAGTTGCGCCCGCACTTCAAAGGGTTCGTCGCGCAGCGGCATCTCCAGGGCATCGCCCTGCCCGAGCTGCAACACATCGTCCACGACACGCACGAGCACATCGAGCGCCGCTCGCATGGTGTCGAATCGCGCACTGCCTGCGCCTCCGCCGCGTTCGGAAGGGAATCCGGCAGCGGGCGCGGTACCGGTCAGGTCCGCCCCGCTGGCGTCGCCGTCCCCGTCGCCATCACCGGCCAACGCATCCAGTTGCCCTTGCAGCACCTGCAACGGCGCGCGCAGTTCGTGCACCAGTGCCATGCGGAATGTGCCGGCTAAATCGACGCCGCCTTCCTCCGTAAGGGAGGGCAACGCGGCCAGCGCGGCATCGATTTCGGTAGCGGCCGACTCCGTTCGCATCACCGCGTCATCGCGGCAACCGTCGAGGCCATCATTGGGGAGATCATTGAAAGTCATCGTGTGAAGACGCGTCACTGCGCTCGTGAGCGCTTCGGCGTACTGAGGAACTGGACAGCCTTGAGTCTGGCGTCTGGCGAGCGTTTTGCGGCTGCGCAAATTCCGAACTTCGACACGATCAGGCGGGCTTTCGGATTTCGCCGGACAAAACGGCTCAAGTTCCGTGTCTCATCTGCCGATAATCCCTATGACCCGCTTTGTTCGAAGCATCCGGCGGGGGAGGCCGCGTGTTTCTCTTTCCGCGACCCGGGCACACATTCCATCGATAAATATGTATAAGAACATGACGATTCGGACCAGCCTGACACTGGTCCTTGGTTTGCTTGGTGCAGTTCTCGTCCTCGTTAGCGTGCTGGGCTTGCAAGCGCTCAGCTCCAGCAACGAGTCCCTGAGCAAGATGGCCACGGACGACACCCCCGCGCTGGCCGAACTCAAGGGCACGGGCGAGCAGCTTCTACGGACACGCCTCTCGATGGCGACGTTCGCCTCCTATGTCAGCCTCGGCGCTGACCCGGACGAGTCGGAAAAGGTGCTCAAGCGCGGCAACCAATACATCGCCGCTTCCGACGCCCTCTGGAACGACTATCTGAAACGTCCCAAGGAAGACACGCACGAAGCGGAGTTGGCCAAGGCCGCCGACGCCAAGCGCCGGAACTTCTTCGAGAACGTGATTACCCCAGCGATGAACGCCCTCAAGCAGGGGGATGTGGCGGGCTTCCACCAGATTCAGGCACGCGTCGCGCCGTCGGCTTACAACGCCGTCGACAGCGCCATCCGCGAGTTGCAGGACATTCAGATTGCGCGCCAGAAAGACCGCTTCGAGGCCGCCCAACAGCGCTACAACATCATGCGCATTGCCTTGGGCGTCACGTTGGCGATCGCCCTGCTCGTCGCCCTGTGGGGCCGCGCCATGCTGGCCCGCGCCGTGCTGCGTCCGATTCGCGAAGCCATCGGGCACTTCGAGCGCATGGCAGCCGGTGATCTGAGCCACCGCGTGGAACAGCGCACCAACAACGAGATGGGCCAGTTGTTCGGCGCCCTCGGCCGCATGCGCGACGGCATTGCCGGCACCGTAGGCACCGTGCGCGAAAGCACGGAAGCCATTCACGGCAGCGCCCGCGAAATTGCCGACGGCAATGCCGACCTGTCGGCACGCACCGAATCGCAGGCGTCCTCGCTGGAGCAAACCGCTGCGAGCATGGAGGAACTCACCGCCGTCGTGAAGCAGAACGCCGAGAACGCACGCGCCGCAAGCCAATTGGCCGTGACGGCGTCGGAGACCGCCTCACGCGGCGGCGAAGTCGTGCAGGAAGTCGTCACGACCATGCGCGATATTTCCGAAGCCTCGCAAAAGGTCAACGACATCCTGACCGTTATCGACGGCATCGCCTTCCAGACCAACATTCTGGCGCTCAACGCCGCCGTCGAAGCCGCGCGGGCCGGCGAGCAGGGTCGCGGTTTTGCGGTGGTTGCGGGCGAAGTGCGCACGCTTGCCCAACGCAGCGCGGCAGCCGCCAAGGAAATCAAGGGATTGATCGACGCGTCGGGCAGCCGTGTCGAGACCGGCACCCGTCTGGTCGAACGGGCGGGCGCGACGATGATTGAAGTGGTGCAGTCGGTCAAGCGCGTCACCGACATCATGGGTGAGATTTCGGCCGCCAGCGTCGAGCAGTCGAGCGGCATCGAGCAAGTCAACGGTGCCGTGACGCAGATGGACGAGATGACACAACAGAATGCGGCGCTCGTGGAAGAAGCTTCCGCAGCCGCTGCCGCCTTGGAATCGCAAGCCGCACGCTTGCGCGAGTCGGTCGCGTTGTTCCGGCTGTCGGCGCACGATTCGACGCACGCCTCGATCGGTATGCAGGGGGTTGCGGCCGTTGCCCCGTCGCACGGGACGCTGGCGCTCGCCGCCTGATCCTGCCGCACGCCCTTTCACAACACGCAACATTCACCGGCGTCGGTTCTCGACGCCGGTTCGCCGATCCCCTACTCCACGGAAAATCAGACGCTCGCGCGCTGCTCGAACCCCTTGAGCGGCGTCTCGGCGATCCACGCCTTGTCGACTTCGCACGACGTGACCTGCGCCCCGGGTGGCCCCTGCCGCATCCATTCGCAGAACGCGAGCAACTGATCGGCGCTGCCTTGCGCAATCGCCTCGACCGTCCCGTCGCGCCGGTTACGCACCCAGCCATTCACGCCGAGCCTGTGGGCAGCCACGACACACGAGGCCCGGTAGCCGACGCCTTGCACCACCCCATGCACGATGATTTGCCACGTTGTCGTCATTGCCCCCTCCTGCAAGACCGGTTGTCATGAAGCTCATGGAAAAAGGGCCTGATGATCATCAGGCCCTCGCAACAAGTTAGCACACCGCGCGTGAACGCTTAATAGATGTCGCGACGATACCGTCCTTGTGCCGACAGATCGAGCAATGCCTGCGGGCCGATGGCCTCGGCCAGTGCCGCATCGACCGCGGGAGCCATGCCGGACAAACTGCCGCAAACATAGATCGACGCGCCCTGCTGTACCCATTCGGCGATGTCAGAAGCGACTTCCCGCACGCGATCCTGCACGTAGATACGTGCGGCCTGATCGCGCGAATACACACGGTCGATGCGGGCAATGCCACCCTGCGCCTGCCAGTCACGCAACGTCGCATCGTGGAAGCTGTCATGCGCCGCCTGACGCTCGCCGAAGATCAGCCAGTTGCGACGGCGTCCCTGAGCGATGCGCTCGGACAAGTGCGCGCGTAAGCCGGCAAGTCCGGTACCGTTGCCGATAAGGATCACGCCGCGATCGTCTTGCGGACCATGGAAGCCCGGGTTCGGACGCACGCGCATCATGACGTCGCCGCCCAGCGCCACGCCGTCTGTCAGCCAGCCCGAACCCAAGCCGAGCGAGCCGTCGGGATTACGTGCCTGACGCACCAGCAGCGCCAACTGGCCTTCCGCCGGCGTCGAGGCAATCGAATACTCGCGCTCGGGCAGCGTCGCCAACGGTGCGAGCCACGCCTGCAAGTCGATGCCGGCAGGGGGTGCCGCATCGGGCAGAACGCGCTCGCGCAGCGCTTCGCCCAGCGTCACTTCACGCCCGGCGACCGTCACCCGGACGTCCGACGCCCAGACACTGCCCGCCAGCCACGCGTCGATGCGTGCTTGAGGATGACGCGGCAACACTTCCACCAGATCGCCCGCCACCCACTTGACGCCCGGCGGCGGCGTAAAGGCCACGTGATAGGCCGGCAAGCCAGTGCTGCCGGGGTTTAGCAACGTGCGTTCGGCAAGTTGCCACGATTGGAAGACAGGCGAGTCATCGGACTTCGCTGCTGAGAGCGGGCGGCCGAGCCACTCACCCAGTCGCTCCTGCCACCGCGCCCATGCGCCCGGATCTCCCCGGTCGACTTCAATGGGCTCGAACGCCGCTACGCCGCCTTGCGCGCGCAGCCAGCCGTCGAGGGTGCGCCCGAAACCGCAGAACCGGTCGTACTGACTGTCGCCCAACGAGAGCACGGCAAAGCGCAGCGTCGGCAACGCCATCGCCTGATTCATCAGTTGCTGTGCGAAGCGGCGAGCGCTGTCGGGCGGTTCACCGTCGCCGAACGTGCTGACGATGAAAAGCGCGCGCTTGGCGGTGCCAAGTTGCGCTTCGCCGATGCGTGCGAGCGGTTGAATCTGCGCCGGCACACCGGCGCCTTGCAACATGCCAGCCGTCTGCCACGCAAGGCCTTCCGCCACGCCGCTCTGGCTGGCAAAGCCGATCAGGACGCCCTCTTCGGCTATCGCCCCGCCCGCGGACGGCTTGTCATTGCCGGCAACCACCGGCCGCGACGCCGCCAGCGCCCGTTTCTTCTTGCGACGATCAAGATAGAGCATCCAGCCGGTGACGAAGAACACCGGCATCATCAGGCTCGACAACATCATGACGACGATGCCCACCGGCCCGAAGAAGCTGCCGCGATGCAGTGCGTAAATGCTCGTCATCAACTGGCCGCCGACGGTCTTCTGGCCGTAACGCTCCACGTTGCTGACCTTGCCCGTCACCGCATCCACGTCCAGACGGCTGAAGGCGCGCTCGTGCGGCACCGAATCGTCGAGCCACGTCATCTGGAGCGGGCCACCCGTTTTTTGTGCCGGGCGCAGATAGACCTTGGTGTAGTTCGGGACTTCGGCCTTGAACGCTTCCCACGCGACGTTCACGTCGGTGTCGGCCAGATCCGGCAGCGCGGGCTTCTTGCGCTCACCGCCCTCGGCACCGGCGCCCTTTGCGTCCTTCCCGCCCTTCGCCATCTTCGGTTGTGCCGCCGGCTTGTTGCGCACCGGCTGCTGAACCCCAGCGATGGAAAACAGCATGCCGCGCCACCAGTCGTACGACCAATAGAGCCCGGTCGTGGCCGACAACAGATACGGCACCAGCACCACCGTGCCGATCACCGCGTGCAGATTCCAGAGGAACGGCCGGCCCTTCTTCTTGAAATCGATGTGAAACCACGCGCGCCAGTTGCCCAGACGGCGTGGCCAACGCAGATACAGGCCGCTCAGCGCGAGCAGGAACAGCAGCAGCGTGGCCGCGCCGGTGATCTGCTTGCCGATGCCTTCCACCGTTAGAAAACGGTGGATGTCCATGATGAAACGGAATACGACGTCGGCCTTCGAGCGGCCGAGCATTTCACCCGTGTACGGATCGACAAAATAGGTCTCGCCGCGCGGGCCGTCACCGGTCGACAGACGCACGCCTACCGCGTCTTCCGGGGTACGCACCACCGTCATCAGCAGAATGCGGCGATCAGGGACGGCGTCGTGCACGCGTGCGACCAGTTCGGGCACGGGCAGCCGGCCGCCGTCGCGCACAGGCACGGTCATCACGCCCGAGCTGAAGGCTCGCGTGAGTTCGTCATCGTAAGAGAGGAGCGCGCCGGTCAGGCCGACCACTGCCAGCACCAGCCCGGCAGTGATACCGAAAAACCAGTGCAGTTGAAACCACAGTCTTTTCATCATTGTGTTATCCGGCGCAACTCTGGGCGCCTTTGGGCGGCACAGCCGATGTGCGCCGCAACCCCGTTTCCGGAGGTGTGCCATACCGCAAATGCCCTCCGGGCGCTTTGCGGCAATATCGAATGTTATTGCAAACGATTCTCAGTTTCAATCTTTACCCGATCGCCGACTTCTGGCCCCGAATTTCACTGCCTGTCAGGCGCCTGTCAGTTATATCCCACAAGAATTTCATAGAACGGACGACGCCCTGTCGGTTTTTGAGCGGTTAGGATGGATTTATCCCGCGCGGAAGTTCGCGCTCCCGCCCCACCGAACCGCCGTCATCGTCGCACTTTCCCCTTCCCCTGCGCCCACCCGCTCGGCCCCGGATTCGACCTTACGGCACGACAGCGACGGAGTGCCATGGAACAACCTACGTTTGCCACGTCCGCCACCACGCCGGCCGACACCTGTGTCGTCGACGTGCACACCACGGCGTTCTTCTTCGATCTGGATGGCACGCTGGCGCCACTGGCCGCGAGGCCTGACGCCGTGAAGCTGCCTCGCGACACGGCCAGCGTGCTCGCCCGGCTGAAGGAGCGTGCGAACGGCGCGCTGGCCGTGGTCTCGGGCCGTCGCATCGACGACATTGACGGTCTGCTCGCCCCGCTGCACGTGCCCGCCGCAGGACTTCACGGGGCTGAGATCCGCTATGCCAATGGCGATTTCCAGCGTGCGGAGGGTCTCGTCCGCGACACGGAACGTATCGCTGCCATCGTTGCGCCGTTGCGTGCCCTCGTCGAACAACATCCGGGGCTGCTGCTGGAAAACAAGGGCAGCGCACTCGCCCTGCACTATCGTGGTGCACCGGAACTGGCGGGAGTGGCACGCGACACCATGCGCGCCCTCGCCGAACTGCACGCGGACACCTTTGCCTTGCAGCCCGGCAAGATGGTGTTCGAACTGCGGCCGCGCAATGTCAGCAAGGGCCGCGCCATCTCCCTCCTCATGCAAACCCCGCCTTTTGCCGGGCGCACGCCCCTGTTTGCGGGCGACGACCTGACCGACGAGGCAGGGTTTGCCGATGTCAATGCGCACGGCGGTATCACGATCAAGATCGGCGAAGGCGAGACCTGCGCCCGTCACCGCCTGCCGTCCCCCGAGGCGCTCACAGCCTGGCTGTTGACCCTGCGCCCGCCTACACAGGAGAAAGACGTATGAGTCGCTTAGTCATCGTGTCGAACCGGGTCGCCCCGATCACCGAGGGCAAGCCCACCGCCGGCGGGCTCGCCATCGGCGTGTTCGATGCGCTCAAAAACACCGGCGGCATGTGGTTCGGATGGAATGGCGAGATCGATGCGGTGCCGGCGACGGCCCCGGACATCGCGCATCGCAACAACGTCACGTTCGCCACGGTGCCGCTCACGCGCCGCGATTACAACACCTACTACCGCGGTTTCTCCAACGCCACCCTCTGGCCGACGTTTCACTATCGCGACGACCTCACGCGCTTTCAGCGCGACGACTACAACGGTTATCGCCACGTCAATGCCCGCTTTGCGTCGCTGCTCGCGCCGCTGTTGCAGCCGGACGACCTGATCTGGGTGCATGACTATCATTTGCTGCCATTTGCGCAGGCCTGCCGGCATATCGGCATCAAGCAGCGCCTCGGCTTTTTTCTGCACATCCCGTTTCCGTCGCCGCAGGTGCTGATGACCGTGCCACCGCACGAAGCGCTCGTGCGCGCGATGTGCGAATACGATCTCGTCGGCTTTCAGACCGAGCCCGACCGCACGGCTTTCACCGACTATCTGGTGCGATACGCGGGCGGCACGCTCCATGACGACGGCACGGTCACCGCGTATGGCCGCACGTTCCGCACGGGCGTTTATCCAATCGGCGTGTATCCGGACGAAATTCAGCAACAGGCGACCGCGCGTGCCACGGTCAAACACATCCTCGATCTGAAACAGGGGTTGCAGCAACGCAAGCTGATCATGAGTGTCGATCGGCTCGACTACTCGAAGGGGATGCTGGAGCGCTTTCGCGCGTTCGAGCGCCTGCTGGAGCTTTGGCCGAACCAGCAAGGGACCGTGAGCTTCGTGCAAGTTGCACCGCCCAGCCGGTCGGACGTGGCCGGGTATGGCGAGATCCGGCGTCAGTTGGAAACCGAGGCGGGGCATATCAATGGCCGCTTCTCCGATCTCGCGTGGACGCCGCTGCGCTATATCAACAAACGCTACGATCACGAGGTGTTGATGTCGTTCTTCCGGGCGTCGCAAGTGGGCTACGTCACGCCATTGCGCGACGGTATGAATCTCGTCGCCAAGGAATATGTGGCGTCGCAGGACCCCGCCGATCCGGGGGTGCTCGTGCTCTCATGCTTTGCGGGCGCGGCACAGGAGCTTGACGGTGCGTTGATCGTCAATCCGTATGACATCGACGAAATGGCCGAAGCGCTGCGCTCGGCGCTGAACATGTCGCTATCCGAGCGACAGTCGCGCTACGAGAGCATGATGGCGACGTTGCGCGAACACAATTTGTCCACGTGGCGCGACCGGTTCATGAGCGATCTTCGTACGCCAAGCGCGACAACACCCGCCACCCCGGTGCTGGTGCGCTGCGCACAACCTGCGGCGGCCTGACGGACGCTTCGGCACACATCGACACGACGCGGGGGAGTGCGATGCAAAAGCGCGCCCCGCCTGACGTTCCCGGAACGCGCGCGTCGAGACAAGGAGACACGCCATGAGCCAAAGTCAGAACGACAGCTCGGCGCCCAGCGTGAGCGTCGAAAACGATGGACCGGTGACGATCATCACGCTGGCCCGCGCCGCGCGCCGCAATGCCGTCGACCGCGAGATGGCCAACGCCCTGCGTGATGCCCTGCTTGCCTTCGAGCGCGACAGCAACGCGAGTGTGGCCGTGCTGTGCGGCAAAGGCTCGACGTTCTGTGCCGGCGCCGACCTCTCGGCGTTCGACGATCCCCAGCGACGCAATGTGGTCACGCCTGATGGCACCGGCGACGGCCCGATGGGCCTGACGCGCCGACATCTCGACAAACCCGTGATTGCCGCCGTCACCGGCCACGCGGTGGCGGGCGGGCTGGAACTGGCGTTGTGGTGCGACTTGCGGGTGGCGGACGTGTCAGCGACGTTCGGCGTGTTTTGCCGGCGCTTCGGCGTGCCGCTCATTGATGGCGGCACGGTACGTTTGCCGCGTTTGATCGGCATGAGCCGTGCGCTCGACATGATTCTGACCGGGCGCGCGGTCGGTGCGCAGGAAGGTTTCGAGATTGGGTTGGTGAACCGGCTCGTGCCGGAGGGCATGGCGCTCCAAGGTGCCATTGCCTTGGCGCAGCAGCTCGCCGCGTTGCCGCAGGGGGCGTTGCGCGCCGACCGACGGGCCGCTTATGCGCAGTGGGATTTGCCGCTGGAAGATGCGTTGCGCCAGGAAGGCGCAGCGGGACACGATGTGGTGTTCTCGGAAGGTCTCGAAGGGGCCCGCGCCTTCCTCTCCGGTGCAGGCCGTCACGGGGCGCCGCGAAACTAGGTGCGATAACCCACTGCCCTTCGCGGCATCTCGCCGCGCCGCCGGTTCCGCCTTACTTTCCTGCCGGACGCGACTGCTGCACTTGTTCCAGACGCTTGCGCAAACCGTCCGCGATTTCCTTCTGATTCGACTGATTGGCAAAGTCGATGGCGGTGAACCCCAGTTGGTTCTTCAACCGCACATCCGCACCGCCGTCGAGCAGCACCTTGCAGGTCGTGATGTGACCACCGCGGGCGGCCATCATGAGCGGCGTGGTGCCGTTGGGCGATTCGGCATCGACATACGCCGAGGCATCGAGCAGCAACTGCACAATCTCGTCGTTGCCGCTGGTCGCCGCGTAATGCAGCGGTGCCCAGCCCTTCTTGTTCACTTCGGCTTCCTTGTCGATCATCAGCTTGACCATCGGCGTGAGGCCTTGCAGCGAGGCGAGCATCAGCGCGTTTTCGCCGGCGGCATTGGTCGCATCGAGATCCGTCTTGTCGTTGTTGATGAGCAGTCGCGCGACATCGACCGACTTCTCGCGCATCGCGATCACCAGCAACGGGTTGCCCTTCTCGTCACGCGTGTTCGGATCGACGCCCGCCTTGAGGGCTTCGGCCACAGCCTTCGTATCGTTGAACGTGACGGCCTTGAACAGCGCCACATTCGACGTCGCCGCCGTGGCACACGCCGTCAGCCAAAGCACGCTGAGCAACATCAAGGCTCGGATCATCGGGAATTTGCGCATCGGTGGACTCCTGTCGGTAGACCGTTGAAATTGAGTAACGCTGGGGGCAAGGCGATGAAACCGCGCAAGTCGTACGGGCCTTGGCGCGGGGAGGCAACTCGCTTCAATGTTTTGCGGTGGCAAACAGGCGGAAGAAATTCTCCGTTGTCACCTCGGCAATCTTCTGTACCGGCTCACCGCGCAAGTCGGCAATGAATTCGGCCACATGGCGCACGTAGCCGGGCTGGTTCAGTTTGCCGCGATACGGCACCGGCGCGAGGTACGGCGAATCGGTTTCGATCAACATGCGCTCAAGCGGCACGCGGCGTGCGACGTCTTGCAAATCGCGGGCACTCTTGAAAGTGACGATACCCGAAAACGAGATATAGAAGTTCTGATCGAGCGCGCCTTGTGCCACATCCCAGCTTTCGGTGAAGCAGTGCATCACACCGGCCGGCTCGCCCGCATTTTCTTCACGCATCAGGCGCAGCGTGTCGTCGGCGGCCGAGCGCGTGTGAATGATGAGCGGCTTGCCCGTCACGCGCGCCGCCCGAATGTGGGTGCGAAAGCGCTCGCGCTGCCATTCCATGTCTTCGATGGAGCGCCCTTCCAGCCGGTAGTAGTCGAGACCGGTCTCCCCGATGGCCACCACCTTGGGCGTGGCCGCGAGGCGCACGAGGTCGTCGACGCTCGGTTCGGGGGTGTCCTCGTAGTCGGGATGCACCCCCACCGAGGCGTAGACATTCTCGTGTTGCGCCGCAATCTCCAGCACTTGCGGCAGCGTGGGCAGATCGACCGACACACACAAGGCGTGACTCACCTTGTTCTCGCGCATGCGGGCCAGCAGGTCGGGCATCTGCTCGGCCAGTTCGGGGAAATTGATGTGACAGTGCGAATCGATAAACATGATGGACGATCGGGTTCCGGTGTCGGAGTCAGAGCGACGCCGGTGCGCCGAACAACTGTTTGTATTGCAGAAAAAGGGCTTCGAGCAGCACGCGGGTGTTAAGCGGGTGGTTCTGCACCTGACGCTGTTGCGCAAGCTCGCGCAGGAAGCCGAGCAGGCGCACGTCGTCGGTCGCATCGCCGCACTGGCGCAGTGCCTTGGCGTGGGCCGGGTAGAACCGCGAGTTGCCCGTCATGCGTTCGGCGAGCACGTCGAAGCACCAGCGTTGCAGCGTTTCGAGAATGCCCGGCAGGTTGCCCTTGTGCAGTTGCTCGGCACAGGCGAACGCGTCGACCGCCCCGCCCTGCGCCAGTTGCCCCAGCAGCCAATCACGCCAGCTACGCTCGTCGGGTTCGGCCAGCGTGCGGGCCGACAGGGGTGCGCCACCGGCTTCCGCCAGCACCGCCGCCGCCGTCGCCGCGTCGAGGCCCGCTTCGCCCATGAGCCACTGCGTCGACTGCTTGTCGTCGGGGCGCGTCAGCACCACACGGCGGCAGCGCGACAGAATCGTCGGCAGCAAGCGATCGGGTTGCGTCGTCACCAGCAGGAACACGACACCTTCGGGCGGTTCTTCGAGCGTTTTGAGCAGCGCGTTGGCGGCGTGCACGTTCAGCGCTTCCGCCGGATACAGCAGCACGACACGGCGCCCCTGACGATGCGAGCCCAGGCTGGCAAAGTCGATGACCTCGCGCACCTGCTCGATCTTGATTTCCTTGCTTGGCGTCTTGGTCTTCTTGTCGGCGTCGGCCTCGGCGCGGTTCTCGGCGCCGGGTAGCGTATCGGCCATGATTTCCGGGCAGATGGCACGAAAATCGGGGTGATTGCCGCTGGCAAACCACTGACAGGCGCTGCACGTGCCGCACGGCGACAGGTCGTCGCGCGGGGCTTCGCAGAGCAAACCCTGCGCGAATGTGCGCGCAACCGCGAGCTCGCCGATGCCGGGTACGGCCTGCAACAACAGGGCGTGCGGCATCTGGCTGCGCAGATCGTTAAGGCGCGTCCAGTCCTGCGACTGCCACGGATACAGCATGGGGGCTCCTTGGCCTGAATTTTCGCCAGCATGGGCGCTGGCATGACACATCAGCGCGGGGGACGTCGTCGGCTCGCGCCTGATTTCGGGCGGGAGACCGAACGAATACCCGGATTATGGCCCCATTCGCGGGGCGCTTCAGCAAGTGCCGCCGTCAGTGCCCGGGCACGCCCAACCGCGCAAAGACGCCGGCGAGTTCTGCGGCAATCGCATCGATGCTCTGGGCGGCGTCGATCACGACGAAACGGCCCGCCGACGCCTGCGCACGACGCAGGTACTCTTCGCGCACTCGCGTGAAGAAGGCGGCCGACTCGCGCTCGAACTTGTCCGGCGCGCGGGCACCGGCCAATCGGGCCGCCGCAATCGACGGATCGAGATCGAACAGAATCGTGAGGTCGGGCTGGCGGGTGCCCTGCACCCACTGTTCGAGCACCGACAGCTTGTCCAGCGAGAGGCCGCGACCGCCGCCCTGATAGGCGAACGTCGCATCGGTGAAACGGTCGGAGACCACCCAGTCGCCACGGGTCAGCGCGGGTTCGATCACTTTGACCAGATGCTCGCGGCGGCCGGCAAACATCAGCAGCGCTTCGGTTTCGATATCCATCGGCTCATCGAGCACGAGCTTGCGCAACGATTCGCCAAGCGGCGTGCCGCCCGGCTCACGCGTGGCCACGACGTTGCGGCCATCGCGGGCGAGCCCCTGACGCAGCGTATCCACGAAGGCATTCACGTGCGTGCTTTTGCCAGCGCCGTCGATGCCCTCGAAAGTCACGAACTTGCCCGGCACGGCGGCCGGTGCGGCGTTAGGTTGGGTCATTGATCACCTCGCTGGTATTTGTCCACGGCGCGATTGTGCTCCTGGAGATTGGTCGAGAAATGGCTCGTGCCATCGCCCCGCGCCACGAAATAGAGCGCATCGCTCGGGGCGGGATTGAGCGCCGCCGCCAGCGATGCCACGCCGGGCAGCGCAATCGGCGTCGGGGGCAGCCCGGCACGCGTGTACGTGTTGTATGGCGTATCGGTCTGCAAGTCGCGCTTGCGAATGCGTCCCGTGTAGAGGTCGCCCATGCCGTAGATCACCGTCGGATCGGTCTGGAGCAGCATGCGCTTCTTCAGGCGATTGACGAACACGGCGGCGACCTGCCCCCGTTCCACGGCCTGTCCCGTCTCTTTTTCCACAAGCGATGCCATGATCAGTGCTTCGTACGGCGTGTTGTACGGCAAGCCCGGCGCACGCGCGGCCCAGGCTTCGTCCAGCCGCTTCTGCATCAGGCGATAGGCGCGCTTGTAGATGTCGACGTCGCTGGAGCCCTTCGGAAAGAGATAGGTGTCCGGGAAGAACATGCCCTCGGCTTCCGCGCGGTCGGCGCCCACGAGTTGCATGATGTCGGCGTCGGGCAGCCCGGCCGTATCGTGGCGCAGCGCCGGGTTGAGATCGATCTCGGCGCGCATTTTCTTGAAGGTCCAGCCCTCGATGATCGTCACCACGTACTGGTTGACGTCGCCGCGCGCGAGTTTCTCCATCACGTCGATGGGCGTCACGCCCGTGGCGAACTCGTAGTTGCCGGACTTGAGCTTGGTGCCCACGTCCATGATGCGGGCGAGCAGATTGAACAGCAGCGGATGCACCGGCACGCCGCCCGTGCGAAGCTGGGTCGCGACGCTGCGCACCGAGCTGTAGGGTTTGATCGTCACGTCGAGCGTCGGCTTGACGAGCTGCATCGGGGCTTGCGCCCAGTAATAGAAAGCACCGCCTGCCGCCAACGCGACGACAATCAACAGCACGAACAAGCGTTTGATGAAGGACATGTATTGCAGAATAAGTCGCGCTCGGACGGCAGCGGGTTCGGGGGACTCGGTCAACCCGGGCATACATGGATAACGGCGGTTCGTGCTGCGCGTTTTGCGCGTCGAACCGGGCTCGCACGCCCAAGCGGAAGACCCAATATAATACTTTGACTTGCCGAACCCTCAAAGATAGACAGGCACTCCTGTATATGAATTCCCAATGGCGTGAACTTCTGCCGCAAGCGGCAGCCGCATCTTCTTCCGATCCCGATGCGCGTGCGGCGCAGTTTGCAGCACTCCAATCGGGCAGTTTCGCCGCGCTGGCACACGACACGGGCCTCATCGCCGTGACCGGCGCTGACGCCGCGAGCTTCCTGCACGGGCAACTGACCAACGATGTCGAACACCTCAAGCCCGCCCAGGCGCGGCTCACAGGCTATTGTTCGGCCAAGGGGCGGCTGCTCGCCACGTTCCTGATGTGGCGCGACGCCACCGCCGACGCCGACGCCACGATCTATCTGGCCGGCGCCGCTGATGTTCAGGCAGCCGTGCAGAAACGCTTGTCGATGTTCGTGCTGCGGGCAAAAGCCAAGCTGAGCGATGCCACAGCGACGCATGTGCTGCTTCAGGTTGGCGGCCCGGCAGCCGAAGGTGTCCTCTCGCAAACGTTCGCCACGCTGCCCGCAGCGCCGCTCGCGGCGGTGCAAGGCACGCTTGGTGACGCGCCGACGAGCCTGATTCGCCTGCCGGATGCCGGTTCTGCCCGATCGCTGCCCCGCTATCTGTGGAGCGTGCCGGTCACGCAAGCCGCGCAGGTTTGGGCGGCGTTGCAAGCCGCACCGGGACTTGTCGTTGTCGACCCGGACCTGACGGCGTGGCTCGATGTCCATAGCGGCGTGGCCAATGTGGTCACCGCCACGCAAGAACAATTCGTGCCGCAAATGGTGAATTGGGAAGTCGTGGGCGGCGTGAGCTTCCGCAAGGGTTGCTATCCCGGTCAGGAAGTTGTCGCGCGCAGCCAGTATCGCGGCGTCATCAAGCGCCGCTTGCACCTCGCCCATGTGGCCGACGGCAGCGCCGTGCCGGTACCGGCACAGGAACTGGTCGAAGTCAGCGACCCGGATCAACCGTGCGGCATGGTGGTGCAAGCTGCCGCGGCACCGAGCGGTGGCTATGACGTTCTCGTTGAACTGAAACTTGCCGCTCGCGAAGCCGATGACGTTCGGCTTGGCACGGCCGAGGGCCCTGCGCTGCAATTCCGGGCGATGCCATACGAGATCTTCGATCCGACCGAAACGCCTGCCGCGTCGGCGTCGGCAGCGTCCTGAATGGACTGTTACGTCTATTACCGCGTCACACCTGCCAACGCAGAGGCCGCCGCGCAAGCCGTCGTGCGGCTCTTCGCGTTGGTCACGACACGCTTCGGCGTGTCTGCGCGCTTGCAACGGCGGGCAGAAGCGTCCGCCAGCGACGCGCTCACCGGGGCGATGACGTGGATGGAACGGTATGACGACGTTCCGCCAGCGTTTATGGACGCCCTGCCCGCGATGGCGACGCAATGCGGTCTGGCCACGCTCGTCGAGGGTGAGCGCCACGTGGAATGCTTCGAGGACATGCCGGCCCCATGTGCCTGATCGTTTTCTCGTGGCAGCCTGACGCCGACACGCCGCTCGTGCTGCTCGCCAATCGCGACGAGTTTTTCGAGCGCCCCACCGAGCCCATGCATTGGTGGCAGGACCACCCCGATGTGCTGGCTGGGCGCGATCTGCGCGGCGGCGGCACATGGATGGGTATCAACCGTGCGGGACGTTTCGCCGCACTCACGAACTTCCGCGATGGCCGCGCCCCGATGGCGCCGAAAAGCGCGCCGTCGCGTGGCCTGCTGGTCTCGGCCATGCTCGACGCCACATCACTCAACGACGATCTTTCGCGCGTCGAGCGGCATGCACATGAGTACGCGGGCTTCAACCTGCTCGCGGGTGACTTGCCAGCGGGCAAGCTGTTCTGGCTGGGAAATCGGTCCGATCATGTCGGTGGCAAAGGCTCGGCGCCACCGGCAATCCCCGTGGCTGACGCCATTGCGCCCGGCCTCCACGGCCTTTCGAACGCCGTCATCGATACTCCGTGGCCGAAACTGCTCAGTCGTCGCGACGCGCTTGCGAGTGCGCTGTTGCACAACGCCGACGACGATGCGCTATTGCAGATCATGCGCGACCCGGCCGAAGCGCCTGATGACGCCTTACCTGACACCGGCGTCGCGCGGACATGGGAGCGCTCGCTCTCAGCAGCATTCATTGCATCGCCCGCCTACGGAACCCGCTGCACGACGCTACTGCGCTACCACCGTGACGGCCGCGTCGACATAATCGAAGCGACAGTAACCCCCGGGCAGCCGCCCAACGTGCTAACCGGTCGCCGAAATTTCACGTTCAGCGTAAATATCTCGCGCACTTAACGCCCCTCCTCCGTCGTCCGCCCCAACCCGATTTACACGTTTCTCAAATTCGGCATTTAAATTGGGAAACTCGCCGATGCGTGTTGTGGCACTCTGCTTCACTTGGCGACAAGCAATGTTCGGCCGATCTGTCCAGTAGGCATTTTCTGCTTTCCTGCAAAAACGCCACATTCTTCGCCATACGAACATTTCACCGCCTTACATTTGGCTATAATTGCACGCCAAACTTTTTGGGATGCTATGGAAAGCACGACGCGAGACAGCGTCGGCCTTCTCGCCATATCTGGCCATATAGGACTTTGGCCGGGAAAACGCATAAGACGTCACTGGCGCGTGGCATAGCAAAGCGGCAATCGCTTCATTTCCACTTATTAGTCATGCCAGATAACATCGACGCGCAAAAGATGCGTCGCGCGCCGCAATGGACTTCGGGGGAAGTTTGCATTGTGGGATCCTCGCCGGAACAGCCGATCTCCGCATCCGTGGAGGCCGCCGCATTGGCGAGCGCCGTTGCGCGCTGGGACCTACCGGTCCGCCGATGGGCGTACCGCCAAATGGGTGCGGCTTCGGCGGGCAAACCGGACGTCGACGTCATCGATCCAATGCTACGGCGCCGGCTGAGCCCGCTTGCCCGGCTTGCGCTATCGGCCGCCGTGGCATGCGGCCCGTTGCCGCCCGCCTGCCGTGTGGTGTATGCCTCCCAACACGGTGAAATTCAACGAACGACGCAAATGTTAGAGGCGCTCGTGCGCCGCGAGCCGCCATCGCCTACCGCGTTCAGCCTGTCGGTTCTCAATGCCACGCCGGGCGTTCTCAGTATCGCGCGCAACGACCGCTCCGCCATCAATGCTGTCGCGGCGTCCGACGACACGCTCGGCTATGCATTGCTCGACGCATGGACTCAGCACCGCGAAACCCCTGACACGCCGCTACTCGTGATTTTCGCGTTCGACGCACCACCCGCCTGCTATGGCCCCACCGCAGGCCAACCCGACGACAGTGCGAACGCTCTTGCGTTTCTGATCGCATCCGACGCGACGGCCCACCTGACTTGCACGATGCATTTGCCCGTCGGACGCGATACGTGCGCGGAGCCCCGCTCGCAAAGCAGCAGTCTGCTCACGTCGCTGATGGGGGGTGGCAGCGACATCTGGCGCGGCGAGCGTCACGACTGGCAGTGGGAATGGCGGGAGGAGCCTCAGCATGCGTCTGTCTAGCATTTCTCCCCGATGGGAGCCGTTGCGCCGCCAGGCGGCATCGCTGCTGCTATGGTCCTGCTTTGCCGTCGGCGGTCTCGTGTTCTCGCTGATCGTCTTTCCGTCGCTGCTCTTGCTGCCGGTGCCCGTGCGCCGTCGCCGCCGCTACGCGATGGCCATGGTGCATCGTTGTTTTGCATCACTGGTCGCGGCATGCCGTGCTTTGGGCGTCATGCGGTTCGAGATCGAGAATGCCGAGAGACTGCGTCATTTGGGACGCGTCGTCGTGATCGCCAATCACCCGTCGTATCTGGACGTTGCCGTGTTGCTCGCGCTCATGCCGCGTGCGTGCTGCATTGTCACGAGCCGTCACTGGCGCAACCCATTTTTCGCGGGCATCGTGCGCTCGGCCGGCTATCTGCGCAATGACGGCGGCCCTTCTCTGGTCAGCGCCAGCGAGGCCGCGCTGGCCGACAACGTCCCGCTCATCGTCTTTCCCGAAGGCACACGCAGCCCGTCCCGGGGACGGCTCGGGAAGTTCTCGCGCGGCTTCGCGCACATCTCGCTGGCCCATGGCTGCCCGATTCTGCCCGTCCTGATCGACTGCGACCCGCCCGCCTATACGAAACAACACCGCTGGTACTCCGTACCGACCGCACAGCCGACCTTGCGCGTTCGCGTCCTGGATGCAGACCTGAGCCCCGACGTTGCGCTACCGCCCGGCAGCCACGTGCACACCCCGGTCATCCCCGCGCAACGCGACGCCTGCGGCGAAACGAATGGCACACAGATGCCTTTGGCAGCGAGACGTCTGACCACGCTCGCCGAACATTTCTTCATCGATCAGATTTCTCAACATGGCCTCTCTAGAACTTGAGATCAAGCAATTGATCGTCCAGGCGCTTGAACTGGAAGACATCGGCGTGGACGACATCGTCGACGACGTCCCCCTTTTTGGCGACGGCCTCGGCTTGGACTCCATCGACGCACTTGAACTGGGCATTGCCCTGCGCAAGCGCTTTGGTCTGCAAATCGAAGCGAACGATGAGGCAGCGCGCGCGCAGTTCCGCAGCGTTGCCACCCTGGCGCAGTTGTTGCGCGAACGCGGTTGCGCCCAGTAAGGAAACCTTGCGATGAGCACCTTGACATTACCCCTGTCCGACGACGAAATCCTGACGCGTCTGCGTAGCATCCTGCATGACACGTTCGAGATTGCGCCCGAACGCATCACGTTGCAGGCCCATCTGTTCGAGGAGCTGGATCTCGACAGCATCGATGCCGTGGATCTCGCCATCCAGCTCCAACGCATGACCGGCAAACGTATCAAGCCCGAAGAATTCAAGAGCGTGCGCACCGTCGAGGACGTGGTGTCCGCAGTACGTACCTTGCTCAACGACTGACCCGCACGCATGTCCCGACTTCATGCCAACGCCTCAGGATCGCTGCCGCACGCTCCCCAGACGCGCGTGCGCTGGCAATCCGTTATCGCTGCACTCGCCTATCCGTTGCTGATCCTCGTAGGGATCTCGCTGCTGGCGCCGCGCTATCTCGCGTTGCTACTGCTCGTCGGGATATACCTGCGTTACCGTCGCAATCTGAAGTCGCACCGGCTCCTCATGCCTGTCGAATGGGCGGTCGCCGGTGGGCTGGCAGCGCTCGCATGCGCCACAGCGCTGAGCAACAGCGAACTACTGCTGCGCTGCTACCCCGTTGCCGTGAATGCCGGCATGGGACTGACGTTCGCCATGTCATTGCGCTCCCCCATGCCCATGGTCGAGCGCATTGCCCGGTTGCATCAACCCGATTTGCCGACGGACGCCACGCCTTATCTGCGCAACGTCACGCGCGTATGGATCGTCTTCTTCGTCTTCAACGGCGCCGTCGCGCTCGCCACGGCACTTTGGGCATCGCGAGAGATTTGGTCGCTCTATAACGGTGGAATCGCCTACGTGCTGATCGGATTACTGTTTGCGGCCGAATGGCTTTGGCGTCGTCGCATGCTTGCGAAACAAGCCTGCGCAGACGCTCGGAACACCCAACATCCGGGGCCGTCGGCATGAATGGCATGAGCGTCATGAGTGAGCGCGTCGCCAACGCGTCACCGGCCAGTGCCGTCACCCCGCAAGCCATCGACTGCACGCCGCTGGCCGAGATGTTGTGCCAGCCGCGCGCACCATCGCTCGTCGTATGCGTGGACGGCCGTTCGTCCGCAGACGACGCCGCGCCGCTGACAGCGCACGCGTGGCATGCCCGAGTTCAGTCGCTGCGGGCGGCATTTTCGGCACGTCCAGCACAACGGCTCGCGCTATGTCTGGACGATCCGTTCGACATAAGCTGTGCCCTCTTCGCTGCATGGGCGGCGGGCAGAACGCCCGTCGTGCTGCCCAACGCCCTGCCCCAGACGCGCCGAGACTTTGCTTTCGCCTTCGACGAAGCCATCGATACGGACATGCTGGCGCGCGATTCGGCATGCCGAGACGCCGCGACCGTCGCGATGAATCACGACGCGCCGGAAGCCCGCAACGCGCTCCCCTCGTCGTGCCAGTTGCTCATTTACACGTCGGGCAGCAGCGGCGAGCCGAAGGCCATCACGAAAACGCTGGCACAGCTCGACGGCGAGGTGCAGGCGCTTCACCGGCACTGGGGCACGCAGCTTCAGAACGCTCTGGTGGTCGCGAGCGTGCCGTGCCATCACATTTATGGTCTGTGGTTTCGCGTGCTGTGGCCGTTGGCCGCAGGGATTCCATTCGCTCGACACACTTTTGCGGAACCTTCGCAAGCCCGTGCGTGGCGCACTTGGCCAGCCGTGGTGTGGATCGCAGGCCCCGCACAGTTGACACGTTGGCCGGCATTGCTTTGCGACGGCGTCTGGCCCGACGCGCCCCGCCTCACGTTCTCATCCGGTGGCCCGTTGCCCGCTGATGCCGCACGCCAGTGCGCCGAACTCGTTCGGGCCACAGGTGCACGAGCAGCCGCAGGCGATGCCTGGGCACCAGTGGAGGTCTTCGGCAGTACCGAAACCGGTGGCATCGCATGGCGCCAACAGGACCGCATGTCGCACTGGACACCGTTCGATGACACGACGGTGCGAGTCTCTGACCATGGCGCATTGGAAATCTGCTCGCCGCGCGTCAATGACGGGCGTTGGTGGCCGACCGACGACGGCGCCATCGTGAACGCCGACGGCTCGTTCACCATGACGGGCCGGCTCGACCGCACCGTGAAGATCGAGGGCAAGCGAGTCTCGCTACCGGCGGTGGAGGCGGCGCTCTTGCGCCACGAATGGGTCGACGACGCAGCAGCCGTCGTAATCGCCGGCCGCCTTGCCGCCGCCGTCGCACTGAGCCACGCCGGCCGACGCGCCTGGCGCGAACAATCGCTGGGGACCGTTCGCGCCGTCATGCGCGACGCGCTGGCCCAGACGTTCGATGCGACCGTACTCCCGAGACGCTGGCGTTTTCCCGCAGCCCTTCCCCTGAATGAACGAGGCAAGCGCGCGACGTCCGACGTTGCCGCGCTCTTTGCGCCGGCATCGCCGTGGATGCCGTCGGTAATGGGTGTTCGGTTGAACTACGCGAACGACTCTGACGCCCCCGGCACGCCGTCGGATAACCCGCAGGCTGTGGTGCTGTCCTTGCGAGTGCCGCCCGATCTGGCACATTTCGAGGGTCACTTCCCGGGACTTCCGCTACTGCCCGGTGTCGTTCTGATCGACTGGGCCAGCCGGTTCGCCGCGGAACACGCGGCGCGCGACCCCGCGCTGCGTGCATGGGTGAGCACGCCGAGCACGTTGCAGCAAGTCAAATTCTCCGCACCGGTACTGCCGGGGACACGGTTCGATCTCACGCTGACGTACGATGCTGCCCGTCGTCGCGTGCACTACGCCTACGAAGGAATACGCGGCATGGCCGCCACCGGCTATCTCGCCTATGCCGCCGGAGACGTGTCGCAATGACGACACGCCTTGACTCCCCGCCGCTGCACGACGGCTTTGTGCCCTGCGTCCTGATTCCGGTGTACAACCACCCGGCCCATATCGCACGCATCGTCGAGACGTTGCTTGCACGAGGCCTGCCGGTGCTGCTGATCGACGACGGCAGCGATGCGCCAACGCGCGCCGTACTTGATGCCATTCATGGCGCACATCCCCGGACGGTTACGCTTGAACGCCTGCCGCACAATCTCGGCAAAGGCGGCGCCGTCTCTTATGGGTTACGCGTCGCGCATGCACTCGGCTACACGCACGCACTGCAAGTCGACGCGGACGGTCAGCACGATCTCTCGGATGTCCCCGCTTTTTTCGATGACGCCAGGCAGCGCCCCGACGCCGTGATCTGCGGAACACCACGTTACGACGCTTCGGTGCCCAAGGGGCGTTTGTACGGACGCTACATCACGCACTTCTGGGTGTGGATCGAGACGTTGTCGTTCGATATCGCCGATTCGATGTGCGGGTTCCGTGTGTATCCGCTTGCGGCCACCGCTGCCCTGCTGGCACGGCACCGGCCGCCGCCGCGCATGGCGTTCGACACGGACATTCTGGTGCGCCTGTATTGGCGGGGTGTGCCAGTCCAGAATCGGCGAACACGCGTGGTCTATCCGGACAACGGGGTATCGCACTTTCAAATGTTCCGCGACAACGCCGGCATTTCTTGGATGCATACGCGACTTGTTTGCGCGATGCTGCCCCGCATACCGACGCTGTTACTGAGAAAACTGCGCCGTACAGAGACATTGCCAACGCCCGCCTCGCTCGCTGCGCCCGGCGCTACGGCCGCCCTGTCATGGTGGCGCCGCCCCGAACGCGGCAGCCTGCTGGGCATGAACCTTCTGGCGTTTGCCTGTCGCTGGTTCGGCTTGCGTACGGCGCGCGCTTGCCTGATTCCCGTGGCGGCTTACTTTGCGCTGAAAGACACGCAAGCCTGCGCCGCCTCGCGCGACTATCAACAGCGGCTTGGCGTGGCAGCCCCCGAACTCGGCTGGGCGGTCCCGACGCGCTGGCGCACTTTCCAGCATCTTCTTGCATTCGCCAACGCCGCACTGGATAAATTCGCCGCCTGGCGCGGGCTGCTCGGTGAGCGCCACGTCCGGGTAGAGGACGATGCCACGCTCGACGCGGCCGCCAACGATGCCCGTGGCGCGCTTGTCATCGGCTCGCATCTCGGCAATCTGGAGATGACACGCGCGCTCGCACGTTCGCGGGGCATTGATCGTATTCATGCGGTCGTCTACACCCGCCACGCCCAGCGCTTCCGTTCGATGCTCGCCGGGTCAAATCAGGCCTTTGCGGAAAACTTGATCGAGGTGGACGACATTGGCCCGGCCACCGCCATCATGCTGCGCGAGCGCGTCGATCGTGGCGACTGGCTCGTCATCGTGGGAGACCGCGTGCCGTCCGCCGACGGTGGCCGTGTCGTACAGGCCCCCTTCTTTGGCGAATCCGCCCCCTTTGCACAAGGCCCGTTCATTCTGGCAGCGTTGCTCGAATGTCCGGTGTATCTGCTCTTCTGCCTGCGCGACAAAGCGTCTTACCGGCTGTATTTCGAACGGTTCGCCGACACCGTCGAATTGCCTCGGGCCAGACGCGAAGCCGCATTGCGCAGCTACGCCGAACGCTACGCACGTCGGCTTGAGCACTACTGCCGGCAATACCCGATGCAGTGGTTCAACTTTTTCGATTTCTGGCAAGGCAAGCCGCCACCGTCATGATGGAACTCCCGATTTCACTCTCCGGCCCCGCTGACGGCGTCGGCAATCCCGTACGCCACGCGGTCCACGACGACCGCCTCGAAGACACCACGGGCCGAACCCACGCTTCGCCCGTGGTGTTCGGTCAAGGGCGCTTGACGATCGAGGACA
Organism: Pandoraea sp. PE-S2T-3; assembly: GCF_002179965.1. Taxonomy (GTDB): domain Bacteria; phylum Pseudomonadota; class Gammaproteobacteria; order Burkholderiales; family Burkholderiaceae; genus Pandoraea. Next base: position 254,923 of record NZ_NGUQ01000037.1, on the reverse strand, counting down.
TTCTGGCGCTGGCGCATCGCACCCGCGTCGCAAGGTTGTCGAACGACACTACGTGGCAAGACCGCATTCGTCGCAGCGTGAACGCGCTGCAAGCGCACCTCGCGGCCGGGCGCCCCGTCTACGGCGTGACCACCGGCTACGGCGACGCCTGTGTCGTCGACGTCCCCGCATCGCTTATCGAAGCGCTGCCCGCCCAGCTCACCCGTTACCACGGCTGCGGCATGGGGGAATGGCTCGACGACGACGCCGTACGTGCCGTGCTCGCATGCCGTCTGGCATCGCTGGCTCAGGGGTACTCGGCCGTCCGTCCGGAACTGCTGGAGGCACTCGTCCATCTGCTCGCGCACGACGTGCTACCGCGCATTCCAGCAGAAGGCTCGGTCGGCGCAAGCGGCGACCTCACGCCGCTGTCGTACGTTGCGGCAACGCTCATCGGCGAGCGCGACGTCATGTATCGCGGCCGCCTTTGCGCCGCCGCAGAGGCCTTGTCGGCGTCCGGCGGCGCGCCGATCCGGTTGGCCCCGAAAGAAGGCCTTGCGCTCATGAACGGCACGGCGGTCATGACGGCATTGGCCAGTCTCGCGTTCGCGCGGAGCCGGTCGCTGGCACGACTGGCGTCCCGTCTGAGCGCACTCACGACCGTCGCGCTCGATGGCCGCGCCGCACACTTCCATCCCACGCTTTTCGACGCGAAGCCGCACGAAGGGCAACGCGACGCCGCCCGTTGGATCCGCGAGGATCTGGCCGGCCGCACAGAGCCCCCGGAAGCGCGGCTTCAGGACCGCTACTCGCTTCGATGTGCGCCGCATGTGGTCGGCGTGCTCGTCGACGCGCTCAGTTGGGTGCGTCGCGATGTCGAAAACGAGATCAACAGCGCCAACGACAATCCGCTCATCGACCCGGACACCGGTGAGGTGCATCACGGCGGCAACTTCTATGGCGGGCACATCGCATTCGCCATGGATAGCCTGAAGACAGCCGTCGCCAACATCGCCGATTTGATGGATCGCCAGTTGGCGCTGCTCGTGGACGACAAGTTCAACAACGGCCTGCCCCGCAATCTCAGCGGCGCAACGGGGCCTCGGGCACCGATCAACCACGGCTTCAAGGCCGTGCAGATCGGCGCGTCGGCGTGGACGGCCGAGGCACTCAAGCACACCATGCCGGCCAGTGTGTTCTCGCGCTCCACCGAGTCGCATAACCAAGACAAGGTCAGCATGGGGACGATCGCCGCGCGCGATTGTCTGCGCGTGCTGATGCTGACCGAGCAGGTTGCCGCAGCGCACACGCTCGCCGTGGCGCAAGCGGTGAAGCTGCGCGAACGCCTCTCGCCCGGCGGCACGGCGCTGCCCGACACGTTGCGTCAGTGGCTCGATGCCGTTGCCGCACAGTCGCCATTCGTCGACGAAGACCGTGCGCTTGAACACGAGTTGCGTGCCGTACGGGCGTGGATTGCCGAAGGAGCGGACCTGCCCCATGACGACTGATACCCTCACCTGCCGGCCGGAAAAGGCGCCCTGGCTCGTCGCCACGGCCGACGTCGATATTCCCTTCCATGACGTCGATGTGATGCAAGTGGCGTGGCACGGCCATTACGTCAAATACTTCGAACTCGCTCGTTGCGCGTTGCTGCGCCGGTTCGACTATGACTACCCGCAAATGCAGGCGTCCGGCTACCTGTGGCCGGTCGTCGAGTGCCATCTCAAATACGTTCGCCCGGCGCGTTACGGACAGCGTGTGCGTGTGAGCGCATCGCTGACCGAATACGAAAACCGGTTGCGCATTGCTTACGAGATTCACGACATCGCCACCGCAGAGCGCATCACCAAGGGGTACACCGTGCAAGTCGCCGTCGACGCGCGCAACGGCGAACTCCAATTCGTGAGCCCACCCGTGGTCGTTGAGAAGCTGGAGGCCGCATGGGCAGCCGGCTGATCTGGCGCGCGGCAGGCGCGCTGCTGAGTGTCGTGTTCACTTTCATCGGGGTGGCTTCGGCGACTGCGGCCATGGCGGCTGAGTCCGTCGCAGCACAGGAATCGGCCGCAGCCGATCTGACGTTGCTCAAGCGCATTCTTGCGCAGATAGGTGCCTATCCCGTGGTGCATGCCGATTTCCTCCAGACGCGTACGTCGGCTTTGCTGTCGGCGCCCGCCCTCACCCGAGGGTCGCTGGTGTTCGTGCGTGAGCGAGGTGTGGTGTGGCAAGTGCGCTCGCCTCAGGCGCAAGGCTATGTCTACGGCCGGCAGCGCAGCGCACGTCTCGATGCCGATGGCAACGTGCTGTCGCTCGATACGCAACCGTCAGGGGTCACGCAGCAGATCAACGAATGGGCGAATGCGTTCATGCACGGCGATACCAGCGGGCTGGCTTCACAGTTCTCCGTGGCCGTCACGGGGACGGTGAACCGTTGGCAGATCGTGCTGACACCGTCGCAGCCGCAGATCGCTCAGGTGATGCGGCGCCTCACGCTCAACGGCGATACCGTCGTACGCGGCGTCACACTCGAGACCCGGCGCGGTGAGTCTATTCGCTGGCAGTTCGAGAAAGTGCGGACAGGCGAAGCGCTCGACTCGAACGAACAACGCTTGCTGCGAACGGTCGAATGAACGCACGCACCCGGGCATTTCGCCGCACGCTCGCCTTTGCCTTCACGGCGGGCGTCCTGCTGCTGGGCATCTGGCTGATAGCGGTGCGCCACCTGCCACTCCAGACCAACGTGCTTTCGTTGTTGCCGGCAACGGAGCGCAATCCGCTTGCCGAGCAGGCCGTCGACCATCTCGCCGGAAGCGTGAGCGACCGCATCGTGGTGTTGATCGGTGCCGCGGATGCAACCTCAGCGCGCGCGGCAGCAGCCCGTCTCGATGCAATGGCACGGACCAATGACGCCTTTTCCAGCGTACAAGGCAAAATCCCACCGTTCGATCCGGCATTCCTCTCGAATTTCTACCTGCCTCACCGCTTTCAACTCCTCTCCCATGAGGACCGGGCCGCGCTCGAGGCACAGCTTCGCCGCAGTCCGTCCGACGCCACGGCCCCGTCCTCGTTGTCGTCGCTTTCGTTGGCAAACTCACCGTTTGGCATGACAGACGCTGCCGATGACCCCTTCGGCTGGCTCGACCGCTGGCTTATGCGCCTGCCGTTCGGTCAGCTACGCATGTTGCCCGACGCCGGTTGGCTGAGCGCCCGTCACGACGACAAAACGTGGGTGCTCCTGCTGCTGCAAACGCGTGGCGCCGCGTTCGACAGCGATGTTCAGCAACGCGTCATTCGATTCTTCAATGCGGCGCAATCACAAATCGTCGACGCGTCCCCGGGCGTGGAGATGCTGCGCAGTGGCGCTGTGTTTCACGCCGCTGGCGCGAGAGCGCAGGCCGAGATGGAACTGCACCGGATCGGCATCGTTGCAACCTTGGGCATCGCACTGTTGACGCTCTGGGCCTTCCGTTCGGGCCGCTTGCTCGCCATGGGACTGGCGACCGTAGCCTTCGGCACCCTGTGCGCGGCCGTCGCCACGCTGGTGATCTTCGGCGAGTTGCACCTGCTCACTCTCGTATTCGGCGCAGCCCTGATTGGCGAGACGGTCGACTACGCGATCCAGTACTTTGTCGGGGTCGGCGGGCTGAATCGCGATGCCGCCCAGCGAACCTTGCCCGTCATCCGCCCGGCGCTGCGTATTGCGCTCGCGACCAGCGTGCTGGGCTACGCAATTCTCGGTGCGGTGCCGTTCCCGGCATTGCGCCAGATCGCCGTCTTCGCGCTCGCCGGACTTCTCTCGTCATACGCATTTGTCGTATGGGCATTGCCTGCCTTCCTTCCCCGCGACGTACCGCCCCTTCGCGCGCCGGTCATCCGGCTGGCACAACGTTGGCTTCGCGTCTGGGGCGCGGCGCTCGCCGGACGGCAAGGCACAGTGGTCGGATGTCTGATCCTGCTGGCGTGCCTGCCCGGATGGTGGCGGCTGGGTGCTGACGACGATATTCGCCGACTGATTTCCCGTGAACCGGCGCTGGTCGCACAAGAACAAGCGATCGCGCGGATCACCGGCATCGATGGCGCGACGCAGTTCTGGCTGGTGCAGGCCGACAGCGAGGAAGCGCTGCTACGTCGCGAGGAGCAGCTTGGCGCACGCCTCGATCAGGCGGCCGCAGGCAAGAACGCGCCCTTCAGCGGCTGGACGGGCGTGTCACAGTTCGTCCCCTCGGTGCAGCGGCAACTCGACAATCGCGCCTTGTACGGCGCTGCCCGCTTCGACTCGCCCGGCACACTGGCCGCCGCCATGACGCGCGCCGGGTTCCGGGCTGAATTCGCACGGCAATACGCCAATGCGTTTGCCACCGAGGGCGACACGCCGCCGCTTCGCGTCGCCGACTGGCTGGCCTGGCCCGGCGCGACCCCCTACCGCATGCTCTGGTTAGGACAAGTCGACACCTCATCCTCGTCACTGAGCGGCCCGGCGAACGCCGTGGGATACGCAAGCCTCGTACGACCACAGGGACTGCGCGACAGTGCGGCGGCCGCGCGTGTGGCGGTTGGCTTGCCCGGCGTGACCTATGTTGATAAAGCCGCGTCCATTTCCGGCCTGTTCGCGCGTTACCGGCATGCGAGCGGCCTATGGTTCGCCGCAGCACTCGTGGTGGTCGCTGTCTTGCTCGCCCGTCGATACGGATGGCGCGGCGCCATCGCCACGCTCATGCCTACGTTGCTCGCGACCGCCGTGGTTTTCGCGACGTTCGGCTACCTCGGCCTGCCACTCACCTTATTCGCACAGATGGGTCTGATGCTCGTGCTCGGCGTCGGCGTGAACTACGCCATCTTTCTGCGCGAAGGCGAATTGCGCGCGGGTGAAGATGAACGAATGGCCGCGATCGCCGTAGCCGGCACGCTGATGTCGGCGGCCACCACGTTGCTGTCGTTCGGTCTGCTCGCTTTCAGCGGCATGCCAAGCCTGCACGCGTTCGGTCTGACCTTGACGATCGGCATTGCCCTCTCACTTTTGCTCGCACCCTACAGCTTGCGTTTTCCGGAGTTGCGTTCATGAAGCCCGCTGTCTACCTCCACGCGCTCGGCATGATCAATGCGCTGGGCCATGATTTGCCCGGTATCGCCGAACGTCTGTTTGCCGGTGATACGACAGGCATGCAACCTCGCGAAAACTGGCACGCCGCAGGTACGGCGCCGGCCCCTGTGGTCGGTGCGGTGCGGCTCGCCGATCACGAACTGCCTCGGATTCCAGAACGGTTAAAACGCTACGACTGCCGCAACAATCGGTTTTTGGTCGCGGCAGCAGAACCCTTGCGTGCCGTGCTTGCACAACACATTCAACGCCATGGCGCGACGCGCATCGGCGTGGTCATCGGCACGAGCACCTCGGGTATCGCCGAAGGCGAGGCGGCCCTGTGCTCGCTTGCGGCCAACGGCGCGTTGCCGGACAACTATCACTACATCCAGCAGGCACTCGGCGCCCCCGCGCAATTTGTCGCCGAGTTGCTCGGGATTCGCGGCCCCGCCTACGCGATTTCGACGGCCTGCACGTCGAGTGCGAAGGCATTCGGAGCGGCACGGCGCCTCATCGACAGCGGCGTGTGCGATGCCGTGGTAACCGGGGGCGCGGACGCGCTCTGCGCGCTCACGCTCGGCGGCTTCGGCGCGCTTGAGTCGCTATCGCAAGGCCTGTCGCGCCCGATGAGCCGTCACCGCGATGGCATCAACATCGGCGAAGGCGCGATGCTCTGCCTGATGTCGCGTACGCCGGGGAACATCGTTTTTTCCGGCATTGGCGATTCGAGCGACGCCCATCACATTTCGGCACCGGCCCCCGACGGCGCGGGTGCCATCGAAGCAATTCGCAGCGCCCTGCGCGACGCGGGTCTTGCCCCCTCGCAAATCGAGTACGTGCATCTGCATGCGACCGGCACCCCGAAAAACGACATTATGGAAAGTCTCGCCACCCATACCTGTTTCGACGCGTCGCCGTGGGTAAGCGGCACCAAACCCATGACAGGACACCTGCTCGGTGCCGCAGGTGCGACGGGCATCGGCATTTGCTGGCTCACGCTGGAAGGCGATGGCCGATTGCCACCGCATCTCTGGGACGGTGCCACTGACCCGGCGCTCAGCCCGTTGCGGCTCACCACGCGCGGCACCACCCTCGGCCGACCGCCCCACCATGTGATGACAAACGCGTACGCATTCGGCGGCAACAACGCCAGTGTGATTCTCTCGCGCGCGGAGGCCCTTCGATGACGACGTCAACTCACTGGCCGCCCATCGAGACCTTGCTGCCACACCGTCCGCCCATGCTGCTGATCGACGCCGTGTGCCAATACGACCCCGAGTCGATCAGCGTTCAGGCAACGCCCGACGCGCAAGCGTGGTACGCCGACGGGAACGGCAACATGCCTGTGCACATCGTGATCGAACTCATGGCTCAGGCGATTGCCGCGCACGAAGCGCTGACGCGCCGTAACAGCGGGCTCCCACCGGCCCCCGGGGTGCTGCTCGGCACGCGCCGGCTCGAAACGAGCGTCACGTCGCTGTGCGCAGGCGTTCCCCTTCTGGTGCATGCGGCCTGCGTGTTACGCGACGACACCGGCAACGGCGCCTACGACTGCCGTGTGGACGTCGACGGTGAGACCGTGGCCAACGCGACGATCAAGGTTCACCAACCGACCGATTTTTCTGCCTTTTTGTTGGAGCATCTATCATGACCCGACGTGTTCTCGTCACCGGTAGCAGCCGGGGCATCGGGCGGGCGATTGCCCTGCGTCTCGCTCGGGACGGCTTTGCCGTTACCGTCCATTGTCGCGAACAGGTCGCCCCCGGCGAAGCCACCGTCGCCGACATCCGCGCTGCGGGCGGCATCGCCCATCTCGTGCAATTCGACGTGCGCGACAGGCAGGTCTGCCGCGAGATGCTCGAAGCCGATGTTGCCGAACGTGGTGCCTATTACGGCATCGTTTGTGGCGCCGGCATTACGCGCGACAACGCCTTCCCTGCCCTGTCCGACGACGATTGGGACAGCGTTCTCGACACCAGCCTCGATGGCTTCTTCAATGTCGTTCACCCGCTCTCCATGCCGATGGTTCGCCTGCGTGCTGGCGGACGCATTGTCACCGTAGCCTCTGTCTCCGGCGTCATGGGCAATCGTGGCCAGGTGAATTACAGCGCCGCCAAGGCGGGTTTGATCGGCGCCAGCAAGGCGCTGGCCGCCGAGCTCGCATCGCGCCGAATTACCGTGAACTGTGTCGCTCCGGGGCTGGTAGACACGGGCATGCTCGAAGGCGTGGCGCTGGACGAAGCGTTGCGCATGGTGCCGATGAACCGCGTAGGCACACCCGACGAGGTTGCGCACGTGGTGTCGTTCCTGATGTCGGATGGAGCAAGCTATGTGACCCGTCAAGTGATCGGTGTCAACGGAGGGATCATCTGATGACGCGTGTTGTCGTAACCGGATACGGCGGTATCACAGCGCTGGGCAGCCGCTGGGAGGACATCGAGGGTGCGCTGCGCGCAGGCCGGAACGCCGTGCGTCGCATGCCCGAGTGGGATTACTTCGAGATGCTCAACGGACGCCTCGCCTGTCCCGTCGAAGACTTCGCGCCGCCGCCCCACTGGCCGCGCAAACAACTACGCTCCATGGGGCGTGTCGCCCAACTCTCACTTCGGGCAACGGAACACGCCCTCGCCCACGCCGCGCTTGACGTGACGGCTGGCGATCCTGGCGACATCGGTGTGGCTTACGGATCGTCGTCCGGCAGCATCGCTCCCATTCAGGCGTTCGGCGTGATGGTCGAGACCGGATCAATGGCGGGAGTGACATCGACGAGCTATATCCAGATGATGCCGCACACCACCGCCGTCAATATCGGTGTGCACTTCGGACTGCAAGGGCGGATCATTCCCACCTCAAGCGCTTGCACCTCCGGCAGTCAGGCGATCGGATACGCGTACGAGGCCATTCGCTTTGGCCGCACGAAAGTGATGCTCGCGGGCGGCGCCGAGGAATTGTCTGGCCCCGGCAGTGCGGTGTTCGACACGCTCTACGCGACGAGCACGCGCAACGACGAACCGAAGCTTACGCCGCGCCCGTTCGATGCCGCACGCGACGGCCTCGTGGTCGGTGAAGGGGCGGCCACTCTGGTACTCGAATCGCTCGACCACGCGCGAGCGCGTGGCGCCACGATTCTGGCGGAAATCATCGGGTTCGGATGCAATACCGACGGCAATCACGTCACGCAACCCACCGCTGCCACCATGGCGCGCGCCATGCAACTGGCGCTGAACGACGCCGGACTGGCACCGCACGCCATCGACTACATCAGCGCACATGGCACGGCGACGGACCGGGGCGATATTGCCGAGAGCGAAGCCACGGCCAGCATCTTCGGAGGCACCGTGCCGATCAGCGCCATGAAGAGCTATCTCGGTCACACGCTTGGCGCATGCGGTGCTATCGAAGCCTGGTGGGCCATCGAAATGATGCGCCGCGACTGGTTTGCCGGCACGCTCAATCTCGATAGTCCGGACCCGGCTTGCGCCTCGCTCGATCACATCGCGGGAGCCGATGGCCGGCAACTGGAAACGCAGCGAATCATGAGCAACAACTTTGCGTTCGGTGGCATCAACACGTCGCTGATCTTTCAGCGATTTGTGGATTGACAGGGTTGGATTTTTCAGCAAATCAGTCACTCAATGACAGCGCGTGGTAACTGCCAAGCCCGACAGGCGAAGTGCCACACAACGTCGCTCACAAACCAAATGGAGAAAACATGCAGACTCGTCGACGCCTGATCGCCGCTTCGCTCGCCGTCACCGTGACGGCGATGTTCGGTCCCGCCGCCCACGCTGCCCGCCCGCCCGTGCCGATCGTCCCGCACGACAACATGCCTATCGTCTCGGGTAGTGGCAATACGTTGTCGCTCGAAGAGATCCGCGGCGCCATCACACGCGGCGCGGCAACTCACGACTGGGTCGCCACGCAGGGAAAACCGGGCGAACTCGTCGCCTCGATCAACGTGCGCAACAAGCACTACGCCTCCGTGACGATCAAGTACAGCGAAACGACGTATTCGGTAACCTATCGCGACAGCACCAATCTCGAGTACGGGCTCTCGAGCATTCCCAGCGTTTCGCCGCGTCGCGAGGACTTCAGCAATACCGCGATGCCCGCCAACACGCCCGTGATTCACCCCAACTACAACCGTTGGGTCGACACGCTCATCCGCGACATCAACGCGGAACTGCGCCGCCTCTGATGTCTCGCTTTCATCGCCCCGATGGATTGGCCAGAGTCGTCGTCACTGGCCTCGGGATGGTCTCCGCCGCCGGTCACTCGCGCGAAGCCGTCGTCGACGCGTTACGCCGCCAGAAGAGCGGCGTGCATGAGGCTCCGGATTACGTCGCTCATGGCTTGCGCAGCACGATCACCGGGCGGCCGCACGCCGGGTCGCTCGATGACGCTGTTTTGCCTCGCAAGCTGCGGCGTTTCATGGGCGACACGGCGCTGTATGCCAGCCATGCAGCCCTACGCGCCGTCGCAGACGCCGGCCTGGACGCCGCGACGTTGAGCAACGGCAGATGTGGTGTCGTCGTTGGCTCCGGCACCGGAGCGATGAAAGATTTCGAAGACGCGCTGGATGTCGCGCGGGAAAGTGGCGCTACGCGGGTATTGCCATACGTCGTACCGCGCGCCATGTCGAGTACCGCGCAGGCAGCGTTATCCGCCCTGTTCGATCTGCGCGGCGTTGGGTACGCCATTTCGTCCGCATGCTCGACCTCGATCCATTGCGTCGGACATGCCGTCGATTTGCTCCGACTCGGACGACAGGATGTGATGCTGGCGGGCGGCAGCGAGGAAGCCCCTTGGGGTGCAGCAATGTGTTTCGACGCCATGGGGGTCCTCTCCCGTGGACACAACGCGACACCGGCGAAGGCCTCCCGGCCGTTCGATGCTGGACGCGACGGGTTTGTGCTTGGGGGCGGTGCGGCGATTCTCGTTCTGGAAACCCTCGCTCACGCCGAGGCCCGTGGCGCCCCTCCCCTCGCCGAGATTACGGGGGTAGGTGCTGCCACTTGCGCATCGCACGCCTTCGGTGTCGACATCGCGACCATGAGCGGCGTCGTCAAAGCGGCATGTCAGGATCTTGTGGCACCGCCCAGTTTTATCAGCGCACACGCCAACGGCTCGATTGAGGGCGACACGGCGGAGTTGGCGGCATTGGCCGATGCCTTCGGAGGATTGACCGAGGTGCCCGCCATCACTTCGATTAAAGGCATTACCGGCCACACGGTTGCGGCCGCAGGTGCGATGCAGATCGCCTGCGCGATCTGGGCGATGCACGAGGGATTTGTCCCGGGGGCAGCCAACATTGACCGCCTGCCCCCGGAAGCCGCGTCCTATCCGATCTGTAGAGAAAGCCGTGCTGCTGATATCAGCAGCAGCCTGATCAATACCTTCGGCTTTGGCGGCACCTACGGCGCGCTCACGCTGGCGCGCATCTAAGGCTGAAAGATGAAAGTCCAACGGCCGCCCTGAGTGGGTTACGCCCTTGGTTTCCTCGCGACAACGTTCACCAACGTCTCTTCGCGCTCGCCAAACACTCGGCGTCGCTGCAACCTCAGGCGTTCGAGCAGCCCGAAGTCCTTCGCCCGACTCCACCACAGGTACGGGTAAGAGACATTGTCTCGCTCGAACGTAAATCCCGCCTCGCGAATGATGTCAAGGTAACCCTCGGCGCTGCGCTGAACGTGCATCGGATGGCGGAACAATAACCTGATCACCCACGACCGAATGTACGCCTCTGTCGACTCGGCGAAGCACAGCAAACCACCCGGCTTGAGCACACGATGGAATTCGGCCAGCGCCGCTTCCTGATAGACAAGATGGTGGAACGTCTGATGGCAGAAGACGATATCGCAACTGGCATCGGGCAAAGGAATCGCCGAACAATCGCCCGAATGCAGTTCGACCGGGACCCCGGCATTTCGCGCATGGACTTGTGCATCCGTCAGCGCCGGTGCGAAACAGTCGAGCCCGATCAGACGTGACGGCTTGAAATAACGATGCAGGAGCGGCAACGACTGACCGTGGCCGCATCCGGCATCGAGTACGACGGGTGCCTGAGGCATCGTGCCGTCCGCCAGCTGCAACAAGTCCTCGATGGCCACGCGCAGCACGTGATGGCGCCAGGTATATGTCTTGAGAAACCAATTCCCGAAGCGGGTTTCGGGAACGAACGCCTTTGCAGACGATACGGAAGACGAATTGGCAGCAGTGGTCACAATAGCGAGTACCGTTCGGGCGGCTTATCTGTAGGGATTCCGCTATTGTGCCAACTGCCTCCTTCCATGGAAAGGACGTGAATAACAATACTCCTGAAATTCAGGGGTACTTGATAAACTTGGGAAGAATCCCGCCCTATACCAACCGCACGATCTGCTTCCCGAAGTTCTCGCCCTTGAGCAAACCGAGAAACGCAGCGGGTGCACTCTCCAGCCCCTGCGTCATCGTCTCGCGGTAGTGCAACTCGCCAGCGGCGATGGCGTCGGTCAATTCCGCCAGCGCCTGCGGCCAGATATCCAGATGCTCGGTCACGATGAAGCCTTCGAGCTTCACGCGGTTCGTCAGCAGCAACGCCGGGTATTTCAGCGGCGCCGGCTGGCCGTCATAGCCGGCGATCATGCCGCACAGCGCGATGCGTGAATGGGCGTTGATATTGCCCAGCACCGCATCGAACACCGCGCCACCCACATTCTCGAAGTAGCCGTCGATACCGTCGGGTGCGGCCGCACGCAGCGCCTCGTAAAGATTGCCCGCCTTGTAGTCGACGCACGCATCGAAGCCCAGCGTTTCGGTGACATAGGCGCACTTCTGCGGACCACCAGCGATACCCACCACGCGACACCCCATGCGCTTGGCCAGTTGGCCCACCACACTGCCCACGGCGCCGGATGCCGCGCTCACGGCTACGGTCTGCCCCGCCTTGGGCGCGATGATCTTGTTCAGGCCGTACCACGCAGTGACCCCCGGCATGCCGGCAGCCCCCAGATACACACTCATCGGCACGCGCACGGCATCAACGCGGCGCAGATTGCTGCCGTCGGAAATGCCGTACTCCTGCCACCCGAACATCGCGGTGACGGCATCGCCCGGTTGCCAGTCGGGATGGCGCGACTCGATCACCTCGCCGACCGTTGCACCGACCATAACGGCATCGAGCGGCTGCGGTAGCGCGTACGACTTGGTGTCGTTCATGCGGCCACGCATGTAGGGGTCGAGTGACAGATAGAAGTTGCGCACCAGCACTTGCCCGTCACCGAGTTCGGGGAGTTCGGGGGCGGCAAGGTGGAAATTGTCCAGCGTGGCCTCGCCCTTGGGACGTGAGACCAGCAAAATCTGGCGGTTGATCGTCATGACATACGCTCCGGTTAGTCGCCCTGCGGATCGTCGGGACGTCGCTGCTGGCGAACCTCACGGCCCACCGCCAGACGACGCAGATACTTGAACGTGCCCATAGCCTTTGCAACGAGCTTGCCGTTGGCGTCGCGCACTTCGCCTTCGCAATACGCCATCGTCGTCGAGCGATGCAGCACGCGCCCGAAAGCGCTCATTTCGCCGGAACCCGGCTGCATGAAACTCGTCTTCATTTCGATGGTGACCACTCCGCTGCCTTCCGGCGCGGTGCTGCGGCTCGCCGTGCTCAACGCCACGTCGAGAAGTGCCATCGTGACCCCGCCATGCATCACCTCCCAACTGTTCAGATGCTGGGGCGCGAGCTTGAGTCGAAGTTCCGATTCGCCACCCTCGGCGCGCAGAAGTTCGATGCCAAGGTGATCGATAAACCCGGAGCGAATCGATAGCGTGCTCATCGCATGTTCTCCCGGCTCGTACGGCGGGCGCCACGTTGGCGCGCCGCAAGTCGATCAAGTGTTCGGTAAAACGTGTCCATCGTCATTTCGTCAGCTAGGGACGCAAGTCAGTGTCATTGCGCCCGGAATGGGTGATTCGTTGAATTAGTGCACATCGTGCGCATAGGTAGAGCTCACGGCATACGTGGGGTGTCGGTGCACAACGCGCTCATTCGCGCCCCACGCCCGCTTCGGCCAGTGACGTCCATGCCTTCGCAAGCGACCCATTCAGGTCGATGGCGCGACAGGCATGCTCGATCAAACAGACATCGAAGCCTGCGGCCTTGGCATCGAGCGCACTCCACGCCACACAGAAGTCGGTCGCGAGGCCCACACAGTGCACTCGCCGGACACCTTTGTCGCGTAAATAACCGGCGAGTCCCGTCGGCGTCTTGCGATCCGCTTCCAGAAATGCGGAATAGCTGTCCACCCCCACGTGATAGCCCTTGCGCACGATCGCCTGCGCCTGCGGAATGTGCAGTCCCTCGTGCAACGCTGCGCCACGGGTGTCCTGCACGCAATGCATGGGCCACAGGACTTGGTCGCCGTAGGGCAGCGAAATGGTCTCGAACGGCTGGCTGCCGGGGTGATTCTCCGCAAACGAGACGTGCCCCGACGGATGCCAGTCCTGCGTGAGCACCACGTGCGAGAAGCCCCCTGCCAGTGCGTTGATTGCCGGCACGACCTCGTCGCCGTGCGGCACCGCCAGCGCACCGCCCGGCATGAAATCGTACTGCACGTCGATCACAAGCAAGACTTCGTCCATCGGTTTCATTGCATTCTCCTGCGGGTTCGCCACCTACCGGGCTCACCCGTTAAAGCGCTTGCCGCTCTCGGCCAGTTCGACGAGGCGCGCCGCGGGCGTCCAGTCTTCACCGTGGACACCGGCTTCGAACTCGCGCACGCGCGACAGCACCTTATCGAGTCCGACGGTATCGGCATAGAGCATCGGCCCGCCCCGCCACAACGGGAAACCATAGCCGTTCAGGTACACCATATCGATATCGGACGCGCGCGCCGCCGTGCCATCGGCCAGCACCTTGGCGCCCTCGTTGACCAGCGCGTAGACGAGTCGTTCGACAATCTCGTCATCGGTGAACGAGTGCGGCACGATGCCGTGCTCGCGACGATAGTCGTCAATCATCTGTCCGACTTCGGCTGACTCACGCGGCGTGCGGTCGCTATCGGCGTAGTTGTACCACCCCGCATGCGTCTTCTGACCATATCGGCCCGCTTCGCAAAGCACGTCGGCAATTTTCGGATAGACCAGCCCCGGCTGCTCGGCATGGCGACGCTTGCGAATGGCCCAGCTCACGTCATTGCCCGCCAGATCGCTCGTACGGAACGGGCCCATCGCGAAACCGAAGCGCTCGATAGCGGCGTCGATTTGCGCGGGCGATGCACCCTGCTCCACCATCCATTGCGATTGCTTGAAATACGGCTCAAGCATCCGGTTGCCGATAAAGCCGTCGCAAACTCGGGCCACCACCGCAAGCTTGCCGATGCGCTTGGCCAGCTTCATGACCGTCGCCAGCACGTCGTGGCCGGTGTGTGCGCCACGTACGACTTCGAGCAGCCGCATGATGTTTGCGGGGCTGAAGAAATGCATGCCGATGACGTCTTGCGCACGGCCCGTGGTTGCCGCCAAGGCGTCCAGATCCAGCGTGGAGGTGTTGGACGCGAGAATTGCGCCCGGCTTTGCCACCTTGTCGAGCTCGCGAAACACCACCTGCTTGATCGACATGTCTTCATAGACAGCTTCGACAATGAGATCAGCGTCCGCCACAGCGTTGAAGTCCGAGCTGCCGTGAATCCGTGCGAGGCGCTTCTGCGCCTCGTCGGCCGCCAGCCTGCCTCGCGTCACCGCGCGCGCGTAGTTGCCCCGCATCGCGTCGAAACCGCGCGCAAGTGCACTGTCAGTCGTGTCGACCAGCGTCACGGGGATGCCCGCACTCGCAAATGTCATCGCGATACCGCTGCCCATCGTGCCAGCGCCAATCACCGCCACACGATCAATGGCGCGCAGCGGCGTGTCGTCGGGCACATCGGCGATCTTGGCCGCTGCACGTTCGCCCAGAAAGGCGTGTCGCAGGGCTTTCGACTCCGGCGATGTCACCAGTGAAACAAAGCATTCCCGCTCGAACTTCACGCCCTCGTCGAACGGACGCGCGAGCGCGGCTTCAACGGCTGCCACACATTTCTGGGGCGCGGGAAAATGCGGCTGTTCGCGCAGCACCTTCTCGCGTGCGGCGTCGATAGCCGTTTGTGTCGAACCGTCGGCGTCGTCGATCTCGACGTCACGCAGGCGCGGCAGTGCTTCGCCGCGTGCCGCCACATCGTTCGCGAAGGCAATCGCACCCGTCAGAAGATCGTCGTGAGTGCCTTCGAACATCTTGGCAAACAGCGGGCCGACGAGCGCTTCCGACTTGACGACCTTGCCCGTGGCCACCATATCGAGCGCGCGCGTCACGCCGATCGCACGCGGCAGGCGCTGCGTACCGCCCGCGCCGGGCAGCAGCCCGAGCTTGACCTCGGGCAGCGCGATTTGCGCGCCGGGCAGCGCCACGCGGTAGTGGCACGCGAGCGCGAGTTCCAGTCCACCGCCCATGGCCACCGCATGCACGGCGGCAACCACCGGCTTCGCGCAAGCGTCCAGCGCATTGATCACATCGACGAGCAGCGGGCTTTGAGTCGCTTTCGGTGTGTTGAATTCACGAATATCGGCACCGCCGGAGAATGCCTTGCCGCCGCCGATCAGCACGATGGCACGCACTTGTGCGTCGGCCTGTGCATTGGCCAGCCCTTCGGCGATACCGGCGCGCGTTGCGTGTCCCAGCCCGTTGACCGGGGGATTCTCCAGCGTGATGACGGCTACGCCATCACGGACTTCATATGCCGTGCTCATCGTTGTCTCTTTCCTTATTGTTGGTGTCGTTGGGGGTACCGCCAGCGCGTGATTCAGCGCAGTGCGGCGAAACGATCGTTCGATTCTAGCGCAGCTAGACTTCAAGCCATTCGGCACGAATGTCGTGTGCCCGTGCCAGTTCGTCGGGCGTCCCCTCGAACACCAGTGCCCCCCGCCCCATCACCGCCACCCGTTGTGCGCAACTCAGCGCGAGTGACAGCTTTTGCTCGATCAGTAATATGGCAACACCCGAAGCGCGGAGTTCGGTCAGAATTCGGCCGATCCGTGCCACCACACGCGGCGCCAGCCCTTCGGTCGGCTCATCCACGATCAGCAAATCGGGGCCAGCCATCAACGCGCGGCACAGCGACAGCAACTGCTGCTCGCCACCCGAGAGCGACGCCGATGGTGCGTGTCGGCGCGGTGCCAGTTCCTCGAAGCGCTCGAAGGCTTCCTCCAATGTCAACGCACGGTTTGTCCGCATGGACGCCGGGGAATGGCCATGTTCACGCGCATTGCCAGCCACGGAGGCACGTCCTGCCTGCGTCCCTCGCTGGCCAAGCAGCAAATTCTGCGCCACCGTCAGCGGCCCGAACACATCGCGTGTCTCGGGCACGTAGCCGATGCCGAGCCGGGCGATCTGGTGCGGCGCCAACGACGTGAGCGACTGGCCTTGCCAGCGGATGTCGCCCTGCCGGGGAAGCTGCCCCATGACGGCGCGAGCGAGCGTCGAGCGTCCCGCCCCGTTGCGCCCCAGCACGGCGACGATCTCACCCGGCGCAACGTGCATCGTCACCCCATTGAGCACGCGGGCGCCCCCATACCCGGCAGTCAGGTTAATCACCTCAAGCATCGTGCCTCCCTTCGGTCGACGACGCACCAAGGGCGTCCGCATACTCGCCGAGATAGGCCGTCCGCACGTCCGGGTGCTCACGAATACGCGCCGGCACATCGCACGCGATGATCTTGCCGCGTGCCAGCACCGCGATTCGGTCGGCCAGCGAAAACACGACCTGCATGTCGTGCTCGATCATCAATAACGAACGTCCGCGACTGAGTTCGGCAATGAGGGCCACCACCCGCGCCGATTCGGACTGACTCATCCCTGCGGTCGGTTCGTCGAGCAACATCACCTGTCCTGCGGCCGCGGCGCACAAGCCGATTTCGAGAACCCGTTGCTCGGCATAGCTCAAGGCACCTGCGGGGTCGTCGCGGCGCGTGTCCAGCCCCAGACGGACCAGCCAGTCTTCGCTGATTGCCGTGACATCGCGCAACCCTCGCATGCTGCGCCAGAACGTGTAGCGGTGCCCGCTCGGCCACAGTGCCGCACAACGCAAGTGGTCGACAACGCTCGTCTCCAAAAACAGTTGAGATGTCTGAAAACTTCGCGACAAGCCCAGTCGGCTGATGAGGTGAGGTGCCCGGCCGGTCACGTCACGCGCGCCCAACAACACGCGACCGTTATCCGGCGACGTGCGCCCTGAGATCACATCGAAGAGCGTGCTTTTGCCCGCGCCGTTCGGGCCGATGATGGCCAGCCGCTCGCCGGGGGCCAGCGTGAGATCGACTTCGTCGAGCACCTGCGTGCGGCCAAATGATTTACGCACGCCGCGCACGCTGAGGATCGGCTGCGCTCCCGGGCTCGCGCTCCCCGCACTCCCCGCACTCATTTGCCTGCGCCTCATGGCTGATCTCCGGCGCCGCGGGCTAACCGGCCGACTTGGCCGGCGACCTGACGAACGGCGCCAATCAGGCGAGGCCACGCGCGATACAGCCACGCCGCACCCAGCATCAGGCTCAGCATTGCAACGCCCCATCGCGCCCAGACGTTCGACGCGCCCGCGCTGCACAGCCATGATTGTCCGGGGTCGATCGCACTGGCGACGGCGAGTCGAATGCCATAGGTCATTTCGACCACGGCGATCAAACCGCCGACAACCATGGCTAACCCCGCGCATACGGCCAGATACGGACGCCATAGACGTCGTACCGTGTCTTGGCGAAGCGTTTGCAACACCCGCATGTGTCCGGCCACCAACCCGGCCACACCGCCCGGCGCAAACACCACGACAGCGAGAAATCCCAACCCCAGATAAAGCTGCCACGCCCGTGTCATCGTCGCCAGTACGACCGTCGCGAATACGCCGATCACCGCGCCGACCATCGGTCCGGCAAAGTAGGCCGTGCCGCCCAGCACGGTGAATACCAGCACCACGCCGGAACGTTCAAGACTGAAAGTGTCTGCGCTCGCCAATTCGAAATTGAGCGCCCCAAGTGCCCCTGCCACGCCAGCAAACGCAGCGGCAATGATCTGCATCCGGTAGCGGACCGCTGCGGGCGATTGCCCCAGAAACGCGACTCGCCCCGCGTTATCTCTCACAGCGCGCGCGAGAAAGCCCAAGGGGGTACGGGTGACGCCATACATCAGTGCCGCGCAGATGAAGAGCCAGACGGCGACGAGTCCGTAGACCTCGCGTTGCGAGCCGAACGTCAGCCCCAGCCACGGCGCACCCAGTGTCCGGTCAGTGGCAATGCCGCGCTCGCCGCCAAACCACTCGGGCAGCATCGCCGCGACGACCCAGACCAGCTCGGCAACGCCCAGCGTGATCATCGCGAACGTCATGCCTGCGCGGCGCGTGGTGACAAAGCCAAGCGTCGCGCCCGCCAACGCCCCGGCTGCCGCCCCGGCCAGCGGTACGACGAACATCGAGACAGGCAACGCGCCCGCCCCGATGCGGTTCACGCACCAGACGCCGGCGTACGCGCCGATACCCGCGTAGGTCGCATGGCAAAAGCTCAGCAACCCCGTCGACCCCAGCAACAAGTTGAATGACAACGCCAGAATGGCGGCGGTGCCCATCTGCGTCATCAGCGTCAATGCCGCCTCTGACGGAAAGCACCACGGCAAGAGCGCGAGCAGCAACGCAAAGCCTGCCCAGATCGCAATGTTCTGGCCCGCCGACAAATGCAACGTCGGTGGTCCCGGTGGCGCCGGTGACATCGGCGACATTGCTGCCCTCGGTGCCCTGAATATGGTCGCCACCGATGCGTTCGGCGAATCGGGCAAATGGGGCGAATCGGACGAATGGGGCGAATCGGACGTATCGCCTTCCACCGGGCGGCGGGACGGGTTATCTGCGGCGTCGCGCATCATCCCTCCCGCACGCCGAGCAGCCCGCGCGGACGCCACAACAGCACCGCCACCATCAGCAAGTACGGCACCGCCGGGGCCAGTTGCGCCAGTGTCAGGCGGGCGACCGGCGACAGCGCGTCAAAGATCGCGCCCTGTGCGGCCGATGGCCACCATGGCGCGAGACTCGCGTCGCTCGTGACTGCCCACGTCTGCAAGACGCCAATCAGCAGCGACGCGGCAAACGCACCGCTTAATGAACCGAGCCCACCGACCACCACCACAACGAATACCACGCTGCCAACCGTTGCGGCCATGCCCGGCTCGGTCACCAGCACATTGCCGCCCGCCGCGCCTGCCAGCGCCGCCAACGCGGCCCCACAAGCGAATACGCCGGTATAAAGCGCTGGCACGTCGTAACCGAGTGCCTGTGTCATGGCCGGTTGTGCCAACGCTGCCTGCAACACGAGCCCGGCACGCGTGGCACGAAACGCCCCCCAAACCAGCGCCGCCACTACGCACGCGAGCGCCATCAGAAACAGTCGATAAGCGGGGACGGCAACGCCCAGCACCGTGACGAGCACGCCCTCGAACGCCGTCGGCACCGCGTAGTCAACGGGCCCGCGTCCCCAGACGAGTTGCACCAGCTCCACAACGATGTACGCCAGACCGAAGGTCGCCAGCAGTTCGGCCAACGCGCCACGCGTGCGTAACCGTCGCAAGACGCCTCGCTCGAACACCGCCCCGAATACGCCGACGATGACGGGCGCCAACACCAGCGCCGGCCAGAAACCCAGCGCGGACGACAGTGCGTAGGCAAAGTACGCCCCAAGCATGTAGAAACTGGCATGCGCGAAGTTCAGCACGCCGAGCATGCTGAAGATCAACGTGAGCCCGCTCGACAGCATGAACAGCAGCAAGCCGTAGCTCGCGCCGTTCACGAGGACGAGGCCAGCCGTGGCGCTCAGGAAATGCACTGCGACTCCTTGGTCAATGCCTTGCTTCGAGGCAAACGAAATACGAACGAAATGCAAACGAAAGACGCGGCAAACAGGGCCGCGGTGAACGAAAATCTGGCTGACATTATAGGGGGCGCGGGCCGCTGGAATGGCGGCCGATCTGCCGGAAAATGGCGTCGTGACTTGCTTTTGAGGTGCCGCCTGCACCCCGCTTCGGAGTTTTCCGAGAGGGGTGAGGTCAGGGCGCGTGCCGGCCCCCTATGGCGCCGCCTGATAGTCCCGGAATCGCTCGCGCAACTTGAGCTTGAGCATCTTGCCGGTGGCCGTGTGCGGAATCTCGTCGACAAACACGACATCGTCGGGAATCCACCACTTCACGACGCGCCCTTCGTAGAAGGCCAGCACATCTTCGCGTGTGAGCGAAGAACCCGGCTTGCGCACGACCACCAGCAGCGGGCGCTCCTCCCACTTCGGATGGCGCACGGCGATACAGGCCGCCTCGTGAATCTCGGGGTGTGCCATCGCGATGTTCTCGACGTCGATCGAGCTGATCCACTCGCCGCCCGACTTGATCACATCCTTGCTGCGGTCGGTGATCTGTACGTAGCCCTCGGGATCGATGGTGGCCACATCGCCCGTCGGGAACCAGCCGTCGACCAGCGGCGACGTGTCGGCACGGAAATAGCGGTCGAGCACCCATGGCCCCCGCGTATACAGATCGCCGAACGCCTTGCCATCCCACGGCAGTTCCTCGCCCTCGGGCCCGACGATCTTCAGATCGACACCGTAAATAGCCGTCCCCTGCTTCTCCAGAATGTGTTGCTGATCTTCGGCCGGCAGTTCGCGATGGTGCTTGCGCAGATGGCAGAGTGTGCCGAGCGGCGACATCTCGCTCATGCCCCACGCGTGGATGACACGCACGCCATAGTCCTTTTCGAACGTGGTCAGCATCGCGGGCGGGCACGCCGAGCCGCCGATCACCGTGCGCTCCAGCGTCGAGAATCGCGCACCGATCGATTTCACGTACGTCAGCAGCCCCAGCCAGACCGTCGGCACGCCCGCCGAGAAGGTCACGCCCTCGGCTTCGAACAATTCGTAGATCGACTTGCCGTCGAGGTCTTTACCGGGGAATACGAGCTTCGCGCCGACGAGTGCGCTCGAGTACGGCATGCCCCACGCGTTGACGTGGAACATCGGCACGACGGGCAGCACGGCATCGCGCGCCGACATGGCCATGGCGTCGGGCAGCGACGCACCGAACGCATGCAACACCGTCGAGCGGTGACTGTAGAGCACGCCCTTGGGGTTGCCGGTGGTACCCGACGTGTAGCACAGCCCGGACGCCGTTTTCTCGTCCATTTCGGGCCAGACGTACGTGTCGGCGTCTTCTGCGGCCAGCAGGTCTTCGTAGCACAGCAACGGTAGCGTCGACGCAGGCAGATGCGCGCGGTCGGTCATGGCGATCCAGCCCTGCACGCCCGGGCATTGCGGCGCAATGGCCTCGACCAACGGCATGAAGTTGATGTCGAACGCCACGTAGCGGTCTTCGGCGTGATTGACGATGAACGCAATCTGCTCGGGAAACAGGCGCGGGTTGATCGTATGGACCACGTTGCCCATGCCCGAAACGCCGTAGTAAAGCTCAAGGTGGCGATAACCGTTCCATGCCAGCGTGCCGACGCGCTCGCCGTCACCCACGCCGAGCCGGCGCAGGGCAAGGGCAAGCTGTCGCGAGCGGCGCTCGGCGTCACGCCATGTGTAGCGATGGATGTCGCCTTCCACGCGACGCGAGACGATCTCGGTGTCGCCGTGGTGGCGCGCGGCGTGAGTCAGCAACGAAGAAATCAGCAGCGGCGCGGCCATCATCTGGCCGAGGAGCGGTGGTGCCATGCGTCGAATCTCCAGAAAAGTCGGGACTACCGGAATATCGGGATACGTCTGGGCTACGGCTATGAGCTGTGAATATGTTCGATGAGCACGGCGCGTGACAGGCTGGCACGTCTGATGCGTGCATTCATGGTGCCACGCAGCCCGATTCTTGACGCGCCCGAGCCATCGGTCAACGCCGATCGCTTGTGCGGCGCAGCACGGCGGCTCGCCTCGCACCCTCGCCGTTCTCGCCAAAGTGCGCTGGCAAAGCCCTCGCAGCGCGGCAGCAAGCGCCGGACACCTCAAGTAGAATGTTTGTTCACCATCAGGAACGTCCCCAATGTCGGCATCAGACCGCCCCGCAAGCGCTTCTCCGGCTTCACCAGCCGCACCGGCCGCCCCTTCGTCGCTCAGGAATTTCGGCCCGCTGAATCTCGCGAACCGGTTTGCGTCGCTTGGTCCGAACTTCTACACCCGTCTCTCCCCTCAGCCGTTGCCCGAGCCCTATCTGGTCGGCTTCTCAGCCGATGCCGCCCGCCTGCTGGGCTGGTCGCCCGACGCAGCGCGCGATCCGGAGTTTCTCGCGACGTTTGCCGGCAATCAGCCGCTCGCCGGCGGTGACCCGCTCGCCAGCGTCTACTCCGGGCATCAGTTCGGTGTCTGGGCCGGCCAACTCGGCGACGGCCGCGCGCTGCTGCTGGGCGAAGCCGATGGCGCCGGTGGCCGTTGGGAAATCCAGCTCAAGGGCGGCGGGCTCACGCCTTATTCGCGCATGGGCGACGGCCGCGCCGTCCTACGCTCGTCGATTCGGGAATTTCTCTGCTCGGAAGCCATGTTCCATCTGGGCGTGCCGACGACACGCGCGCTGTGCGTGGTCGGCTCGGACGCCCCCGTGCGCCGCGAAACGATCGAGACGGCTGCGGTCGTGACGCGTCTGTCGCCGAGCTTCATCCGCTTCGGTCACTTCGAACACTTCTGGGCCGCGGGTCAGCACGACGCGCTGCGCCAGCTCGCCGACTTTACGATCGATCACCACTATCCGCATTGCCGCGAGGCCGCCAATCCCTATCTCGCCTTGCTCGAAGCGGTGTGCGAAGCGACGGCCGAGCTCATCGCACATTGGCAGGCTGTCGGCTTCTGTCATGGCGTGATGAATACCGACAACATGTCGATTCTCGGCCTGACGATCGACTACGGGCCCTTCGGCTTTCTCGACGCGTTCAACGCGCACCACATCTGCAACCACTCGGACACGCAGGGCCGTTACGCCTATCAGGCGCAGCCGAACGTGGCGTACTGGAACTTGTTCTGCCTCGCGCAAGCGCTGCTGCCGCTGTTTGGTGAAGGCGACGCCGCCATCGAACTGGCGCAATCGGCGTTGCCCGTGTTCAAGACGCGTTTCGCCGAAGAAATCGACCTGCGCATGCGCGCCAAGCTCGGGCTGCGCGAGTCGCACGCCGACGACGAGGTGCTCATCAATCGCCTGTTCAAGCTGATGCACGAGGGACGCGTGGACTTCACGCACCTGTTCCGCACGCTTGCCACGCTGCAACTCGACAATCCGGCGGCCGATGCGCCGTTGCGTGACATGTTTATCGACCGGGCGGGCTTCGACGCGTGGGCCGTCGACTATCGCGCACGTTTGCGGCATGAGGCCAGTACCGATGCCAAGCGCGCCGTTGCGATGCGTCTGGTGAATCCGAAATACGTGTTGCGCAACCATCTGGCCGAAGTCGCCATCCGACGGGCCGATGAGAAGGATTTCTCGGAAGTGGACACGCTGCTGCGAGTGCTCTCGCGGCCGTACGATGAACAGCCGGAATTCGAGCGCTACGCCGAACTGCCGCCCGACTGGGCCGGTCAGTTGGAAGTGAGCTGTTCCTCGTAATTCACACCTCACTAGAATTGACGGAAACAAGCATTGATCACTGACGCATTGCGATCGGGGGAATTATCCCAATATGCAACTCGTCAGATGACACCCGGATCATAGAAATCCGGGTATCAAAACTCAGGAGAATTTCATGAGCAAAGTGGAAAAGAGCGATGCCGACTGGCGCGCCCAACTCGATGACGTCGAGTATCAGGTCACCCGCAACGCCGCGACCGAACGCGCCTTCACCGGCCGTTACTGGGATCACTGGAAAGACGGGACGTATCGGTGCGTTTGCTGCGGTGAACCGCTCTTCCAATCGACGGACAAATTCGACGCAGGTTGCGGCTGGCCCAGCTATAGCAAGCCGGTCGAGGGTGCCGGCGTCGACGAAATCATGGATTACAGCCACGGCATGGTCCGCGTAGAAGTGCGTTGCCGTAACTGCGACGCCCATCTGGGTCACGTCTTCGAAGACGGCCCGGCGCCGACCGGTTTGCGGTACTGCATCAACTCGGCATCGCTGAATTTCGATGACAAGGAAGGCAACCCGGCGCCGGATGACAAGGCTGGAAAAAGCGACTGACGCGTGAGCGCCGCAGCGGACGTTGGCTCGTCGGCGCGGTTCAGGGAAGTCACCGATTGCGGTTCGGTATTCTGCTATGCTGAGTTTCCTCTATCAACAACAAGGAACGCCTCTCATGTCCGTGCAAAAGACTCGCTTCGCCATGCTTCTCGCCTCGGCAGCCGCTCTCGGCGCGCTGTCGGCCACGCCGGCTATCGCGCAGTACACGGGCCCCGGCGCCCCGCCCGCAGCGGCTGTCGCCGTGCCGTCGGTCATGCCGAGTGTCGTCTCTGTCCAGCAAGCGTTGTCCGCCCCTGACGACGCGCAAGCCGTCATCGAAGGCTTCATCGTCAACCGCATCAAGCACGAGCACTACACGTTCCGCGACGACGCGGGTCACACCATCGAAATCGAACTCGACGACAAGTATCTGCCGCCGGGCGTCAAGATCGACGACAAGACCCGCGTTCGCATCACGGGCGAAGTGGACCGCCACCGTCATCGTCCGAGCGACATCGACGTCAAGCGACTCGAAATCATTCGATAAGCGCCGTCTTCCGGCTGCCATCCGCGCCCGGAAAGCGGTGCTTTGAAAACAGGGGCTTTGAAATATAATGCGGGTTTGCCGCCCGGTGAGATTCAACGGCGCGCGTTCAAGGCGCGTTCGACGTCCACACCTCAGGCCGGCAAGCCCGTAGCCCCCAAGTCGAGACCTCATGAAATTTCTGTTCGACCTGTTACCGGTCAT
This sequence comes from Pandoraea sp. PE-S2T-3, assembly GCF_002179965.1. Taxonomy (GTDB): domain Bacteria; phylum Pseudomonadota; class Gammaproteobacteria; order Burkholderiales; family Burkholderiaceae; genus Pandoraea. Next base: position 229,968 of record NZ_NGUQ01000037.1, on the reverse strand, counting down.
TCTGTTTTTCGTCGCCTTCAAGTTCGCCGGCATCTACATCGCCACGGGCATTGCGATCGCCACCACGATCGTGCAAGTTGCCTGGATGTGGCTGCGTCACCGCAAAGTCGAGCCGATGCAATGGGTCAGCCTCGCCATCATCGTGGTGTTCGGCGGCGCCACCATCTGGCTGCACAACGACACCTTCATCAAGTGGAAGCCCACCGCGCTTTACTGGATGTTCGGCATCACGCTGTTCGTGGCTGAACTCATGTTCGACAAGAACCTGATTCGCGCCATGATGGAAAAGCAAATGGCGCTGCCCGAGCATCTGTGGCGTTCCGTGAATTTCAGCTGGGCGCTCTTCTTCCTCGCGATGGGTGCGCTCAATCTGGTGATCGCCTATCAGTTCTCGACCGACACCTGGGTGAACTTCAAGCTCTTCGGCGGCATGGGCCTCATGGTGGTGTTCATCGTCGTGCAGAGCCTCTGGCTCGCGAAGTACATCAAGCAAGACGAGTAACCTGCGACCGGAACCGACACCATGACCATGGAACAGCAAATCGAGGCGCGCCTCACGGCCGCCCTCACCCCGATCGAGATGGTTCTCGAGAACGACAGCGCGCGTCACGCCGGCCATGCCGGTGCGGCGTCCGGCGGGCATTACAACCTTCGCATCGTCTCGCCCGCCTTTGCCGGTCGCAACCGCGTGGCGCGGCATCGGCTGGTGTATGATGCGCTTGCCGATTTGATGCAGAACGGCATTCACGCCCTCGCCATCGTCGCGCTCGCCCCTGGCGAAGCGTAAGAACGCGTGCGACGCGTCCCCCGTCGATTAACCTTGCCTCCGTCATTCGTTAGGAAAAACAGCATGGCATTGAAACTCGCCCGCACGGCATTGGCGCTCGCCGCCACCGTGTCGCTGACCGCCGTATCCCTTCCCGCACTTGCCCAGAATGTCGCCGTCGTGAACGGCACGCCGGTGCCCGTCAAGCGCGCCGATGCGATGGTGCGTGAAATGGTCCGTCAGGGCCAGCCGAACTCGCCGCAACTGCAACAGCAAGTGCGCGAAGAGCTGGTCAAGCGCGAAATTCTCGCGCAGGAAGCCGTGCGCCAGGGTCTGGCAAGCGACGCCGACGTGAAGGCTCAGGTCGAACTGGCCAAGCAAGGCGTGCTGATCCGCGCACTGATCACCAACTTCCAGAAGACGTCGCCGGTCACCGATGCCGATGTGCAGGCGCGCTATGACCAGTTGAAGAAGCAGTTCGGCGACAAGGAATACCACGCTCGTCACATCCTCGTGCCGAGCGAAGATACGGCCAAGGAAATCATCGCCAAGCTCAAGGCCGGTGCCAACTTTGCCGATCTGGCCAAGCAGTACTCGAAGGACCCGGGTTCGGCGCAAAACGGCGGTGACCTCGACTGGTCGCCGGCCAATGCCTACGTGCCGGAATTTGCCGACGCGCTGCAAAAGCTCCAAAAGGGTCAGTACACGCAGACCCCGGTGAAGACCTCGTTCGGCTATCACGTCATCGAACTCGACGACTCGCGCGACGCGCAGATCCCGCCGCTCGCCGACGTCAAGCCGCAGCTCGTGCAGCAAATGCAGGAAGAGAAGCTTCAAAACTTCATCGACGGTCTCGAGAAGAAGGCCAAGATCCAGTAAGGATCGCCGGCATCTTGTCAGACATGCGTCAGATACGAAAAACCCGCCAGCTGGCGGGTTTTTTGTTGATGCGCGAAGACAATCTCCACGTCGTCCCGTCACTGCCCGTTCCGCTTCAATCCTTCGGGACCCGAGTTGCCGGTTAGCGCGCCGCCACGCGGGGCACTCGATAACGCGCCTGTCGGTGGCGACACCGGTGTCGATAAGGCGGCAATCTGGTCATCCGGCACGTAGACAAAAACGCCGCCCGCTGCCGCGGTCGGATTGACACGAATCACAGGGAGAAAGCGCCCCGTCTGTGTCAGATAGTCCTGTTGCAGATAGCGCGCCTGCGGCACACCATCATCCACCGAGATGAACGCTTCGAGCGGCAAGCTCAGCGGAATATTCTGCGGCCACGGCCGGATCACCAACTCGTTGTAGGCGTGCCGAAGCGGGTTCTCGTTCGGGAAATGCCGACGTGCCTCGATGCTCAATTGGAAACTCGCTGCATCGGGGCGAAACGGACACTGTGTGCCAAGCGACGTCGTCAGGTAGTGGGCCTGCCACGCCGCAATCGTGGTCACGCCCATCTCGTCACAGAACCGGTGATCGGCGTTGCTGTAACAACTCTCGTAACGCGACCCTGTCCATCCATCAGAAGGAAATTCACAGCGCACTGTCAGCGGGTATCCCGTTGGCGCAGCGGCCTCTCGCATGATGAACCCCGTGCCACCGCGCGCGTCGATCAGCGACGTCACCCCTGCGTCCGCCCGCATATAGGAGAACGGAACTCCATCTCGCCCCACCGCACTGGGACTCGGGTTCCACGCATGAAATTCGGCCGAAGCCGCGGCAATGCGTACGATCACACCATTGCAATAGAACGCCGGCCGCCCCCCGGGACACGTCGGAGACACATCGGCATAACGCGCATTCAACCGCGCGGCGACGCGAAACCCCTCGTCGAGCTGATCGGTTTCATCAAAGCCATAGGTGGCGCCCTGCGGTGGCCCAAACCCCATGCGCAAGATCGGCACCCACGCGCCGGTCGCATCGAAGTATTGCTTTTGGTAACGCTGCGCCTGAATGAGTTGTCCACCGTGACTGACGTCGTAGAAGAACGCCTGCACGGGAATCGTCTCCGGTTTTGCCGGGTCCCATGCCGTGACGAGTACGTTGTTCGGCCCCGGTGCCAGCGCATCGGTCACCAGTGCATGCGCGTCGAGCGACGCCTTGAACTGTTTCGCCACAATCGCACTGAACGAGCACTGCCGGTTGACGTCGCTGCCGTTGCCAGCGAATAACGTCATCCAGCCCGGCGCATCCGTCACGCCGTTGGGCAGGCAAGAACTCAGGTCCGGCGGTGACGCCGCGGCCGTCGCCAGCAAATCGCAGCCGTGCGACGCCGTGTCCGCTGCGGGCGTTACCGCCACCGGGTAAGCACAGCGCACATCGAGCGGCTTGCCCCATCCCGCCGCCGTCAATCCATCTGCGAGAATAAAACCCGCGCTCGTTGCCAGCCCGCTGGTACGCAAATCATGTCTCACGTAGGCAACGTTGGCCGATTGCGACGCCAACTCCTCTGCCGTCAGTTGTGCAAACGGCTGCGAAGCGTCCCCTGGCAGCGCGCGCATCAGCACGCCAGAGCACATCCATGCGGGACGATTGAGCGCGCACTGCGTCACGCTCGACTGATAGCGCTGGTTGACCAGATACGCAACATCGGCGCCGGTGAGCGCGTGAACTGGCAGCGCCCACAATCCGGCAAGCACAAGGGCGATGACCATCACGGCACTGCGTGCGCTGCGTATGTTGAGTAGCCGAGCGCTCAACGTGCGGCTGCCGGCGAAACCAGCGAGGTGCCACATGACAAGACTCCCTTACAGCGCCACCCTCAACACTCTCGAAAACAGATACGGGTCACTCGCCGTCGTGCCGATCGCGTACGTGATGAAGACCGTCGTCCCGGCGCTCTCGCTCACCCAGCCTGCGGGAATGTTGAACGTGTTCGCCAGTCCGGGCACGACCGCCTGAAGTTCGGTATCGCGAACGACGCGCCCTTCCCATCGCACACGGGCGGTTTGCCCGACCACTTGCGTGCCATACAGGACGGTGACTTGCGTGCGGCCGGCATTGATGGTCGGCATGGGTAACGGCGTCCCCTGAACTCGCAGGTTCAGCGCGTCGGAGATTTCGATAGGACTGCTTCCGCGCTTGACGCTGAACGTGACCACCACGGTATTGCCAATGGCGTCGAGCACTTCGCGGCGCGGCACCCGCAACGCGACGCGCGCCGGAATCGTGACCGTCCAGATTGACGTGTCGTAGACGGACGACGGTCCTCGCCACCGACCGCCAACCGTTTGCCCGGCGGCCATGCCGTCGTATTGCGGGACTTCGATGTGCACGAATTCGCGATCGTAAAAATCGTCGACCAGCAGTAGGTCGCCGTTACCGCCCGTGGCTTCGAGTATGCCGGGCTTGAGGTTCACGATCGATTCGATTTCCATGACACGCTCCTGAAGGTTCACGCTCGTATCAGGCCACGCGCACCACGGGCGCAACAACTGTCAACGTTGACAGGCGCACACTGAGCGCACGCCCAATAAAAAACCGCCTGCCCTATGACAGGACAGGCGGCTTTTTACGTCACCGACGCCGCAGCGCCGTCAGACGAAATACAACGTTTTACGCAACCCAGCGACGTGCGTTGCGGAACATGCGCATCCACGGGCTGTCTTCACCCCACTGCGCCGGTGCCCAGCTCATCTGCACGGTGCGGAACACGCGCTCGGGGTGCGGCATCATGACCGTGAAGCGGCCGTCGGCCGTCGTCACCGACGTGAGACCGCGCGGCGAACCGTTCGGATTGAACGGATACTGCTCGGTCGGCTGTCCACGGTGATCGACAAAGCGCATCGCGGCGATTGCCTGATCGATGTTGCCCTGCTGACCGAAGTTGGCGAAGCCTTCGCCGTGTGCGATCACGATCGGCAGTTGCGAGCCGGCCATGTCCTTGAAGAACAACGACGGCGAATCAAGCACTTCAACTTGCGTCAGACGCGCTTCGTACTTCGACTGGTTGTACGTGAACTTCGGCCACGCACCCGCGCCCGGAATCAGGTTCGACAAGTTGCTCATCATCTGGCAACCGTTGCACACGCCCAGCGCGAACGTGTCGGTACGGTTGAAGAAGCCCGCAAACTGCTCGGCCAGTGCCGGGTTGAACAGAATCGTCTTCGCCCAACCTTCACCCGCACCCAGCGTATCGCCGTACGAGAAACCACCGCAGGCGATAAAGCCCTTGAAGTCTTCCAGCGCCTGACGGCCTGCCAGCAGGTCGCTCATGTGCACGTCGTATGCTTCGAAGCCGGCCTTGTCGAGGACATAGGCCATTTCCAGATGCGAGTTCACGCCTTGCTCGCGCAGCACGGCCACCTTCGGGCGCGCACCGGTCGCGATGAACGGCGCGGCGATGTCTTCGTTCGCGTCGAACGTGAGCTTCGGCGAGAGGCCCGGATCGCTGGTGTCGTTCAGCGCTTCATATTCCGCATCGGCGGCAGCCGGGTTGTCACGCAGACGCGCAATACGCCAGCTCACTTCCGACCACAGGCGTTGCAGTTCGGCACGCGGGGCACCGAATACTTTCTTCGCATCGCGATAGATTTCGATGACGTCGTTCGGGTTCGGCTTGCCGATCACGTTCGTGCAGGCCGACAGACCGGCTTCGCGCAGCGCTTGCAACACCGCGTCGCGATCGCTCGCGCGCACCTGAATCACACCGCCGAGCTCTTCGGAGAATAGCGCACGCAGCGTCTTGTCTTCGCGACGGCCAACAGTCTGCTTCGCCCAGTCCTTGGCGTCGCCGTAATCCGACTCGAAGCCCTCGTCCAGCGTGAGCATGTCGACGTTGAGCGATACGCCCACGTGACCCGCAAACGCCATCTCGGCCACCGTGGCGAACAGACCACCGTCCGAACGGTCGTGGTAAGCGAGCAGCTTGCCGTCGGCGTTGAGCTGCTGAATAGCGTCGAAGAAGCGTTTGAGATCAGCCGGATCGTCGAGGTCCGGCGTGACGTCACCGATCTGCTGCGTCACCTGCGCGAGAATACTGCCGCCCAGACGGTTCTTGTTGTGGCCCAGATCGATGGCAATCAGCACGGTCTCACCGGCTTCTGCGACCGAGCGCAGTTGCGGGGTGAGGTGGCTGCGCACGTCTTCGACCGGCGCAAACGCCGACACGATCAGCGACACCGGGGAGACCACGTCCTTGTTGCGGCCGCTGTCTTCCCACTTGGTACGCATCGACAACGAATCCTTGCCGACGGGAATCGAGAGACCCAGCACCGGGCACAGTTCCATGCCCACGGCCTTGACCGTATCGAACAGCGCAGCGTCCTCACCCTCGGTACCGCAAGCCGCCATCCAGTTGGCCGACAGCTTGATCTGGTCGAGCGACTTGATCGGCGCAGCAGCGATATTGGTGATCGCTTCGCCCACGGCCATGCGGCCCGAGGCCGGCGCGTCGATCACGGCGAGCGGCGTACGCTCGCCCATGGTCATCGCTTCGCCACGGAAACCGGCGTAATCCATCAACGAAATCGCGCAATCGGCCACCGGCACCTGCCACGGACCGACCATCTGATCGCGTGCGGTCAGGCCGCCCACAGTACGGTCACCGATGGTGATCAGGAACGACTTGCTCGCCACCGTCGGGTGACGCAGCACGGCGCGCGCGACTTCATCGAGCGAGAGGCCGGTCACGTCGACCGGCGGGAATTCCGCCTTCACGCGCGTGACATCGCGGTGCATACGCGGCGGCTTGCCGAGCAGCACGTCCATCGGCATATCGACCGGGTCCGGCGATTCCGGATGCATCGGGTCGACCAGCTTCAGTTGACGTTCTTCGGTCGAGACACCGACCACGGCTACCGGGCAACGCTCGCGCTGGCAAACGGCCTGAAATGCCGGGAAGCTGTCCGGGGCGATGGCCAGCACGTAGCGCTCTTGCGCTTCGTTGCTCCAGATTTCGGCGGGCGACATGCCCGACTCTTCCAACTGCACCTGACGCAGATCGAACAGCGCGCCCTTGCCTGCGCCGTCCACCAGTTCCGGGAAGGCGTTCGAGATACCGCCCGCGCCCACGTCGTGAATCGACAGGATCGGGTTGGCCTCGCCCTGGCGCCAGCACCAGTTAATGACTTCCTGCGCGCGACGCTCGATTTCCGGGTTGCCGCGTTGCACCGAGTCGAAGTCGAGTTCGGCCGTGTTGGTGCCGGTCGCCATCGAGCTGGCAGCGCCGCCGCCCATCCCGATACGCATGCCCGGGCCGCCGATCTGAATCAGCAGCGTGCCGGCAGGCAGGTCGTTCTTGTGGGTGTGTTGGGCCGCAATGTTGCCCATGCCGCCGGCAATCATGATCGGCTTGTGATAGCCGCGCACGCGGCCAGCCACGTTTTGTTCGTAGGCACGGAAGTAGCCGCCGATGTTCGGACGGCCGAATTCGTTGTTGAACGCAGCGCCGCCGAGCGGGCCGTCGATCATGATTTGCAGCGGCGAAGCGATACGGTCCGGGCGGCCATAGTCGGCGCCGGTGTCATCGGGCTTGCGCAGCGACGGCGGCACGGCGACGTCGCGGTCGTTTTCCCACGGCTCACGCGCGTCCGGCAGGGCCAGATTCGACACGGTGAAACCGGTCAGGCCCGACTTCGGCGTCGATCCACGGCCCGTCGCGCCTTCGTCGCGAATTTCGCCGCCCGCGCCCGTCGAAGCGCCCGGGAACGGCGAAATGGCCGTCGGGTGGTTGTGCGTCTCGACCTTCATCAGCGTGTGCGTGAGCTCGACGCTGCGGCCGTACTTGGCGTCGGCGCCGCGCGGATACCAGCGCTCGACCTCGGCACCTTCCATCACCGAGGCGTTGTCCGAATACGCGACCACCGTCCCTTGCGGGTGCAGTTGGTGCGTGTTCTTGATCATCTGGAACAGCGACTTGTCTTGCGCCTCGCCGTCGATGGTCCACTGGGCATTGAAAATCTTGTGACGGCAGTGCTCGCTGTTGGCCTGCGCGAACATCATCAATTCGACATCGGTCGGGTTGCGCTTCAGGGCGACGAAGGCTTCGACCAGATAGTCGATTTCGTCTTCGGCGAGCGCCAGACCCAGATCGCGGTTGGCCGCTTCGAGGGCGCTACGGCCTACGCCGATCACGTCGATCGTCTGCAACGGCTTGGCCGGCAGTTCGACGAAGAGCACTTCGGCGTCTTTACGGGTGGCGACCACGGTTTCGGTCATGCGGTCGTGCAGCACGTCGGCCACGCGCGCCAGCACGTCGGCGGGCAGCGACTTCTTGCCGCCCAGCAGGCCCGACTTCACGCCGACGGTGTATTCAACGGCGCGCTCGATACGGCGCACATCCGCAATGCCGCAGTTGTGGGCAATGTCGGTGGCCTTGCTCGCCCACGGCGAGATCGTGCCCAGACGCGGGATCACCAGCAACTGATCGCCGACCGGCTCTTCACGCACCGGTTCACCGTAGGTCAGCAGGCCGGCAACACGGGCCACGTCGTCGCTCGATAGCGGCGCGGCGCTGGCCACCAGATGCACGTAGCGCGCGTCAATACGCACGATCGAGCTGTCGATGGCTTGCAGGGTCTGCAAAAGACGTTGCTGGCGGAATTCGGAGAGCGCCAAGGCGCCGGCGAAGCAGGCAATGTGAGTCATGGAAGGACGGAAGGCGAGGCGTTCAAAACGCGGGGGAACGACAAACCGGGATTATACCCTGCTTACCCGGGGTTATACCCGAGTGAGAAACGTCTTCGCGCCCCGCCGCGGCCGCTCTCTGGTAACCTATGCCCCCCGTGACGAACACGCGCTGCCCAAGATTTATGGCACGCGGTCGGTTCAGTCAGGAGACACAGAACTACACTAACAAGCGAACGTACGGGCGTTCGCCACACACCAGACGGTTGGGAATGAAGGTCATCGTTATCGGCGGCGGGGTTATCGGCACTTGCACCGCCTACTATCTGGCCGCCGCGGGGCATACGGTTACGCTCGTCGAGCGCAACAGCACGGTCGCGCAGGAAAGCAGCTTCGGCAACGCCGGCGTCATTGCGCCCGGCTACGTGACGCCGTGGGCCGCCCCCGGCATGCCGCGCAAGCTGCTCGGCTACATGTTCAGTGCAGCGAGCCCCCTCATCTTCCGTCCCGGCCTGTCGCGCGGTACGTGGCGCTGGGCGTCGCGCTGGTTGCGCGAATGCAAGCTCGAGCGCTATCGCGCCAATCGCGAGCGTATGCAACGCATTGCGTTCTACAGCCAGCGCTGCCTGCACGAGCTGCGCGAGCAGCATCTCTTCGAATACGAACAAACGCAGGGGTACCTGCAACTGTTCCGTTCCGAGCGCGAAATCAAGATGAACGAACCGGCGCGCGCCATGCTCGCCGAGAACGAGGTGCCGCACCGCCTGCTCACGCCGGACGAGTGCCGCAAGCTCGAACCCTCGATTTCGACCGATGCGCCGCTGGCTGGCGGGCTGCATCTGCCGCGCGACGAAACCGGCAACTGCCCCCTCTTCACCAAGCGCCTCGCCCAGATCGCCCGCGACATGGGCGTGACGCTCGCGACCGAAACGACCGTGCTGGCCGTGCGTCCGAATCTCGGGCGCGCCGGTGTGACCGTCGAGACCGCCAGCACCGCGCAGCCGCTGCAAATCACGTCGATGGAAGCCGATGCCGTGGTCATTGCGGCCGGCGTGGCAAGCACGGCGCTGCTGAAGCCGCTCGGCATCGATTTGCCGCTCTGGCCAATCAAGGGCTACTCGCTCACCGTGCCCGTGAAGAACGAAATGTTCAGCCCGCGCATCGCCGTGATGGACGAGTCCTACAAGACGGCCATCACCCCGCAGGGCAACCGGTTGCGCATCGCGGGTACCGCCGAACTGGGCGACACCCAGTTGGTGCTGCGCGAGCGCGCCATCGCCACGCTCTACAAAGTGGCGACGGACTGGTTCCCGGGCGCCGGCAAGTACCGCGAGGCCCGTGCCTGGGTCGGTGCGCGTCCGATGCTGCCCGATGGTCCGCCGCTGCTCGGCGCTACGCACTTGCCCGGCATCTACCTCAATCTCGGCCATGGCTCGACCGGCTGGGCGATGGCCTGCGGCTCCGGCCGTGTGCTGGCCGACGTGATCTCCGGCCAGCCGCCCGACATCGACCTCGACGGGCTTACGCTGGCCCGCTACGCTCACTAGGCTCACTAGGCCCACTAGGCTCCCTAGGCTCACTGGCCCCACTGACTGCATCGATCGCCCGATCGTCCTGATGGCGCGCGCACCGAATGTGCGTGCGCTGTCAGTGAATGCCGACAGCCCATCGGGGAATGCGCTGGCAGGCACCCCGCTGCATTCACGGCATAATCGTCGAATTGCCGCCTGATTCGCTTGATCCGCCCGTTCTGCCCGTTCTGCCGAACCATCCGTCGAGTGTTCCGCCGCCACGCGCGACGAACGCATCGGAACGCATCGTTTTCGCAGAATCCCGGGGGAACAGGCTCACCGCCATCGACGCCGCCGTGGCTTTCCGGGAGTTATGCCTGTCATGACCGATCACTTGCGTGTCGACGATTCTGCCGCCGCCCCCGCGAGCCCGAGTCCGCTCGCGAGGCCGTCCCGATTGCCTCAGCCGTCCGACATCGTCGACGGTCCGCTCGCCGACACACCGCTCCCCCTGTATTTACCTGCCGATTTGCGTGAGATCGAACGCGCAAGCGCCGCGCAATTGCCGCCGCACACGCTGATGGCGCGCGCGGGCGCGGTTGTCGCCGACTGGTTGTATGGACAATTACCGTCACTCGCGACGGCCGGACGCCAGCCCGTGCTGTTGCTCGCGGGCCCCGGCAACAACGGCGGCGATGCCTATGTCGCGGCCCGCGAGATGCATCGTCGCGGCGTGCTGGTCGACGTCTGGCAGCTCGCGCCACCCGCCGCCGATGACGCGAAATGGGCACATGGCGAAGCCCTCGCCGCTGGCGTGCCCGTGCGCCCCGCGCCGGACGTATGGCCGCAGCCTTCGACCTATGCGTGGATCGTGGATGGCTTGTTCGGCATCGGCTTGTCGCGCCCGCTCAATGGCCCGGCCGGTCGCCTTGTCGAGAACATTGCCTATGCGCATGCCCAAGGCACGCCGGTGCTCGCGATCCGATATCCCCAGCGGCCTTGGTGCTGCGACCGGCGTCGCCAGTGGCCCTGTCATCCGTGCAAACGTCACCATCGCCATGCTGGGCGCCTGCCCGGGGCTTTTGACCGGCGAAGGACGCGACATCGCCGGCCGCGTGCTGGTGGCCACCTTGGGTGCCGATGACGCACTGTCTACGGCGGCATCCACGTCATCGCTGTCGACCAACACCCCGAGCGCCTTTCTTGCGGACCTGCCACAACGTCACCATGCCTCCCACAAGGGCAGCTACGGCTCGCTCGCCGTGCTGGGCGGCCACGACGGCATGATCGGTGCGCCGCTACTGAGCGCACGCGCGGCGTTGATGAACGGCGTCGGGCGGGTCTACGTGGGTTTCGTGGCGCAGGAGGCCCCGGCGTGGGACCCGGTTCACCCCGAACTGATGCTGCGTCACGCAGAGGGCATCGATCTCGCCGCCATGCAGGCCGTCACTATCGGCCCCGGGCTGGGCACCTCGGCCGCATCCTCTGCATGCCTCTCTCGCGTGCTGGCGTGGGAACACACCCCGCTCGTGCTCGACGCCGACGCGCTCAACCTGCTCGCGGCAGAACCGGCGCTCGCCGAGCGGGTGCGCGGCCGTACCGGCCCCACGGTGCTTACGCCTCACCCGCTTGAGGCCGCGCGGCTCGCCGGCTGTGACGTGCAGCGCATTCAGTCGGACCGGCTCACCTCCGCCCGCACGCTGGCCCGGTATTTCGGCGCCACCGTCGTGCTGAAGGGGTCGGGCAGCATCATCGACAACGGCTCGCACGCATGGGTCAACACGACCGGCAACGCAGGGCTTGCGACGGCAGGCACGGGCGACGTGCTGACCGGCATGATCGGCGCGATGCTGGCGCAAGGCATGCCTGCCGCCACCGCGGCCCTGGCCGGCGTCTGGCTGCACGGACGTGCCGCCGAGAGGTGTCTGAGCGAGGGTACGGGCCCGGCGGGCTTGACCGCCTCTGAACTTTTACCGGCCATGCGCGCCGAACTGGCAGCGGCGCTCAGGCGAGCGCCGTCATGAATGTGGCGGGGTGAGCGATCGATGGCGGACTTCAACGATCGCCGCCAGCCCCGCAAATCGCCCCGCAAACCAGCGCAGGAACCGGTTTTCGGCGTAAATTCACGGAGACTCCCGTTATACTTCGTCCTACCGAAAAGAACATATTGCACATGTCGTCGAAGCCGTCCTTTCGTCTGGATCAAACTCCCGCCTGGCGCACCCTGCTCGAACACCGTGACGAGATCGCCAGCCAGCATATGCGCGACTGGTTCGCGGGTGCTGGCGCGAGCTCGCGCGTTGAACAATTCTCGCTGCGCGCCGCCGGCTTATACCTCGACTATTCGAAAAATCGCGTTACCGAAAAGACGCGCACCCTGCTCGCCCATCTCGCCCGCGAATGCGACGTGCCCGGCAAGCGCGATGCGATGTGGGCCGGCGAACACGTCAACGTCACCGAAGACCGTGCCGCCCTGCATATCGCGCTGCGCGCGCCGAAAGGCGTCACGTTCCGTGACACCACGGGCGACGTCAGCACCGGCGTGCACGCGACGCTCGCGCGCATGCGCAAGTTCAGCGACGAGGTACGCGATGGCCGCTGGCTGGGTGCCACGGGCAAGCGCATCCGTCATCTGATCAACATCGGCATCGGCGGCTCCGATCTCGGGCCGCGCATGGTGTGCGACGCCCTTGCCGCGTATGGGCGGGCCAATTTGTCGGCGCACTTCATCGCGAACATCGATCCGACAGAACTCGCACGCACCCTGCCCACGCTCGACCCGGAAACCACGCTGGTCGTCGTCTGCTCAAAGACGTTCACCACGCTCGAGACGATGACCAACGCGCGCACCATTCGCGCGTGGTTCATCGAACATGGCATTCCTGAGTCTGAACTCGGCAAGCATTTCGTCGCCGTCTCGACGAACGTCGAAGAAGCGACGCGCTTTGGCATCGGGCGGGAGAACGTTTTCGAATTCGGCGAGTGGGTCGGCGGGCGGTATTCGCTTTGGTCGTCCGTCGGATTGATCATCATGCTGTACCTCGGCGCGCAGCATTTCGACGAAATGCTGGCCGGTGCGCATGCCATGGACGAGCACTTCCGCACGGCCCCGCTCGAAGCCAATATGCCGGTGCTGCTCGCGCTGCTGGGCATCTGGTATCGCAACTTCTTCGACGCGCAGACGCTGTCGATTGCCCCGTACACCGACGCCCTCCAGAAGCTGCCGCCCTATTTGCAGCAGCTCGACATGGAGAGCAACGGCAAATCGGTGCAGATCGACGGCACGCCGGTGGCATGGCAAACCGCACCGATCATCTGGGGCGAACCCGGCACGAATGGCCAGCACGCCTATTTCCAGATGCTGCACCAAGGCACCACGCTCGTGCCGGTGGATTTCATCGCCGTGCTTCAGCCGCAGTATTCGCAGCCGGTCTACCTCGATCATCATCGCAAGCTGCTCGCCAACTGCTTTGCGCAGAGCGAAGCGTTGCTGCAAGGGGGATCGATGGCGACGCCGGAGCAGGCTGGCGGCCCGCTGGGTGCCCAACGACGTTTCGAAGGCAACCGGCCGAGCAACACGCTGGTGATCGACAAGCTCTCGCCGGAGCGTCTGGGTGCGTTGATCGCGCTTTATGAACACAAGGTGTTCGTGCAAGCAGCGATCTGGAACATCAATCCGTTCGATCAATGGGGCGTCGAGTTGGGCAAGACGCTCTGCCGCGCCATAGAGCCCGAGCTGGTCGATCCGTCGACGCTCACGCCCGATGCGCACGACGCCTCGACGGCATCGTTGATTCGACTGGCGGGTGAGGCGTTGAAGCCCAAGCGCTGATCGTGATTTGCTGCCACCTGCCAGTGTTTGCTGGTCGGTGCGTGCAAGCACAGGCGGCGCGAGCACGTTGCGTGCATCGCGCCGCCAGTCCATCAGAAAGATCGCCTGTCAGGCAGCCACACCATCGACCAGACGGCCACCAGCGAGTTGCACCGTCGCGTCGCAACGCTCGGCGATTGCCAGATCATGGGTCACGAGCACGAGCGTTGCGCCGCTTGCCTCGTTGAGCGAGAACATCAGATCGATGACACGCTCGCCGGTCGCCGTGTCGAGACTACCGGTCGGCTCATCGGCAAACAGCACGACCGGTTGGGTGACAAACGCCCGGGCAAGCGCCACGCGCTGCTGCTCGCCGCCGGAAAGCTGTTTCGGATAATGCGTGAGGCGCGAGCCCAAGCCCACCTGTTCGAGCAACTCGATCGCACGATTACGTACTTCCCGTGTCTCACCCAGCAGTTCGAGCGGGAGCATCACGTTCTCGAGCGCCGTCAGGTGGGGCATCAACTGGAATGACTGGAAGACGAAGCCGATCGCGCCGCGTCGCAAGGCGGCGCGCCCCTCTTCATCGAGCTCGCCGAGCGACTTGCCGAGGAGCGTGACGCTACCGTCGGTTGCTGTATCGAGCCCAGCCATCAGGCCCAGCAACGTCGATTTGCCCGAGCCCGAGGCCCCGACAATCGCTACGCTCTGGCCTTTTGCGACGGAAAAATCGATATCCTGCAAAATGACGAGCTCACCGGTGGCATCGCGCAACCGTTTGCCCAGACCCCGCACTTCAATTACGTTTTCGGAAAACGACATGGCAAGAAGACAGTTCTTGAAATTGGCCGCCTCAGCCCTCGTAGGCTGCTGCATCCTGACAGGGACCGCGGCGCACGCGGCAAGTTCTGGCGCGCCGACAATTCTGGTCGTGGGCGACAGCCTGTCCGCCGAGTACGGCATCGCTCGCGGCGCAGGCTGGGTGAACCTTATGCAACAAAAAGTTGCGCAAAGCGGTTTCGATTATAACGTTGTCAACGCCAGTATCAGTGGCGATACCACAAGCGGCGGCCGGGCACGTCTGGCGCCGTTGCTCGATCGCTATCATCCCGCGATCACGATTCTGGAGCTGGGCGGCAATGATGCCTTACGCGGCATTTCACTGGATCTCACGCGCGCCAATCTGCGCGAAATGATCGAGTCGTCACGCAAGGCCGGCAGCCGGGTGATCGTGGTCGGCATGCGCATCCCGCCGAACTACGGCACCGAGTACGGCGAGCAGTTCTTCTCGATGTTCGCCACCCTCGCCAAGCAGGAAAAGACGGGCTACGTGCCGTTCCTGCTCGACGGCGTGATCGAGCATCCCGACTGGTTCCAGCAAGACCAGATTCACCCGCTAGCGAAGGCACATCCGCAAATTCTGCAAAACGTCTGGCCGACCGTGGCGCCCCTGCTCAAACCTGCCGGCAAAGTGCCGCCGCGAGCCGCGAGCGGACGGGCGGTGAAACCGGGGGCGTGACCCTCCGACGTTCCGCAAGGCGCGCCGTCAATCGAAACTCGGAAGCGCCCCAAAGACGCTTCGCTCGTTTCCCGATAGCCTGATTCCCTAACGCCGACTACCGAATCGCCGCATTCGTCGCTCGCACGAATGCGGCGTAATTCTTGCGTATCGGAGAACTCGGGAGACACGGTATTCAACTTGGTCGAACTATCTACCTACTGGCAACAGCCTGCCTGTTACCCGTTTCCACCGCAGTCGCGAGTGCGGCGACTTGCGCGTCACCTTGGCCCTCGGCAAACGTGTCGTTTGAATCCAAGATCGGTTATTTGAATCCGGAAACCAAAGCCGCGCCATTTGTCACGGTGGAAATTGACGGGCAGCCTCGCCGCCTGCTTCTCGATACTGGCACCAATCTCAACGTGCTCTGGGACACGTCTCTTTCCACTAAGGCTGCCTCCGGCCCGAAGATGATCGTCCAGACCGAGGTGGCGCAAGCGCAGTCCACGCAGGCATCCCACCGCATGAGCGATGGTCTTCACGACACATTCGACTCACCGTTTCACTGGATTCCACCGTCAATCCTCGCCGACGACGGTCTGTCCGGCATTCTCAGCCCACAAGTTACCGCCCATGAAATCGCGGGCAGCCGTCGATCATTTGCGGTGCTTGATTTCGATCGGGATTGCTTCTTCGTCAGCCCGGCGTTTGACATCGACGAAACGCCTGCCTACCGGCTTGCACGAGGACGCGGCATACCCAACCCCCATCGCGTCATGGCGACCTCGCTCGGCCTGTATGACGCGAAGATTCCTGTCACGGTGGATTCCGGAGCGGAGCAGTCCAACCTTCTCAGGACGCTCGTTTCGGCGCGGCCGAAGGTTCCCGCGACGACACGAATCGCAGACCTGTGGGGCAATGTGCTGACCAACAAGACGTATATGCGTCGCGTCAGCTTCACGTTGAACGGCATCGAGCACCGAAATGTTCTCGTGGCCGAAGCGGATGCTGTCCAAGAAGGAGGATCAACAACGCTCGGCACCATTGGCATGGATATTCTGAGGAATCGCGTTGTCATCCTAAGCTCGGATACCCGCGAGTTTTACCTGCTGGTGCCGGCCAGAAAACAGTGAGTGCGTCCAACCGGCGACACCATAAAAAAAGCGCGGCTATCGAGCCGCGCTTTTTCTTGCTACCCGGCCTGCGCCGGTGGTCGTGCGTTGGATCGTGAGATCCGTGGAATCCGCTGAATCAGGTGCCCGACTTGGTCACGTCATTGACGACCTTGACCTTCGAACGAGCCCGCAGATCGCCAACCCACGCATTCCACTCGGCTTGTGCGGCCAACTGGTTCAACTGCTGCGTTTCTGCGGCCAAACGCTGCGGATCTTGCGCGGTCGGTTGCGTGACCTTGCTGATGCGGAACACCGCGTAGCCCTGACCGTCGCCCAGATCGACACCCACGTAAGCCGGCAGCTTCGCCGTATCGGCACCGAAGATTGCCGTCAGGGCGTTCGGCGGCAGCTTGCCCGGGTTGTCACGCGAGATCGTCTGCGTGGCACTGAACGCGCCATCGCCGCCCTTCTTCAGCGCATCGAGCTTGGCCTCGCCGGCCTTCTTCGCTTCCTGCGCCGCCATGTCAGCCACCAACTGCTGCTTGACCTGCGCTTCCACCTGCGTGAGCGGCGGCGTTGCGGCCGGGTGATAGGTCACCACGTGCGCCGACACCAGCACGCCCTGACCCACATCCACGGCTTCGGTGTTGCGCTTGTTCTTGAGCGATTCGTCGGCAAACACGGCCTTCAGCAGCTTCTCGTTGCCGATCGGGCTCTGCGCCTGCGCCGGGTTTGCCGTGCGCGTGACCTGCGCCGTCTGCACCTTGATGTTCAGCTTGTCGGCGACCGGTTGCAGGCTGTCAGGTTGTTCGTACACAGCGTTGGTGAACTGGTCGGCGAGCTTGGCATACGCCTTGGCCGATTCCTGCTGGCGATACTGATCGGCCAGTTGCGCCTTCACGTCTTCAAACGGCTTGGTCGTTGCCGGCTTGATGCCCGTCAACTTGATGATGTGATAACCGAAGTCACTCTTCACCACGTCGCTCACGTCACCTTCGCTCTTGAGTGCGAACGCAGCATCGGCGAACGGCTTGACCATCGCGTCACGCGTGAAGAAGCCCAGATCGCCGCCGTTGGCCTTCGAGCCCGGATCTTCCGAGTTCTGGCTGGCCAGCTTGGCAAAGTCGTTCGGGTTCTTCTTCAGTTGCGCGAGCAGGTCGTCGGCCTTGGCCTTCGCTTTCGCGTGATCGGCAGGCGAAGCGTCCGCCGGCGATGCAATCAGAATGTGCGAGGCACGGCGCTCTTCCTGCGTCGTGTACTGCTTCAGATTGTCGTTGTACATCTTGCGCAGCACGTCATCGCTCGGCGCTGCCAGTGCCGATGCCGGCATGGCTTTCGGGTCGAGCACCACGTACTGGATCTCGGCCGACTCGGGCGTCTGGAACGCCGCCTTGTGGGCGTCGTAATACGCCTGCACCTGCGCTTGCGTCGGCGTGACCTTGCCGGCGAAGTCAGACACCGGGAACGTCAGTGCGGCGACATCACGCTGTTGCGCGCGCAGTTGCGCGAAACGATCGATGACGGCCTTGGGGAGCATGGCGCTCGCCTGCACGCTGGCCGGCAGCTGGTTCGATGCGAGTTCGTAGCGAATCTGCGCTTCGAGACGCTGCGGCGTGAGGTTCTGTGCCGCCAGCAGTTGTTCGTAAGCGACGTCGTCGATCGAACCATCCGCGCGGCGCAGTTGCGCAATCGCGGGAATCGCGAGCAGCGCTTCGCGCACTTGCGTGTCGGGCACCGACAGATTCTTCTTGAGGGTTTCCTGCGTGAGCAGCTTCTGCTGGATCAGGTTGTCCAGCACGGCGCTACGCATTTCAGGCGTGTTGATTTGACTGGCATCGACGGCACCGCCGAACATCTGCTGCATGCGCTCGGTTTGTGCTCGCAGCACGCTGTCGTACTCCTGGCGCGTCACGGTCTGATCGCCGACCTTGGCGATCGTGCCTGCATCCGAGGTGTACTCCTGCAAGCCGTGAACGCCAAACACCACAAACGACGGCACGATCAACACCGTCAGGAAAATGAGAACCAATCGTTGGTGGCGCCGAATGAAGTCGAACATACGAAATCGGAAGAGTCGTCAGGAAGCGTCTTTGGGACGTCCATATGGCAAAAAAGGCGAACCGAAGTTCGCCTTTTCACAATTTGGCGGAGCGGACGGGGCTCGAACCCGCGACCCCCGGCGTGACAGGCCGGTATTCTAACCAACTGAACTACCGCTCCCCAAGATCTGGAACTGGTGGGTGCTGAGGGGCTCGAACCCCCGACCTACGCCTTGTAAGGGCGCCGCTCTACCAACTGAGCTAAGCACCCGTTCCCGATTCTAGTTTTGTTCTTACTGCTGCTCCCTGCCTAGGCAGGAAAGTCGATCAGTTTACTGTATCTTTCAGATTTTTGCCAGGGCGAAATTTCGGAACCTTCGCTGCCTTGATCTTGATCGCTGCGCCAGTGCGCGGATTGCGCCCCGTGCGTCCTGCGCGCTTCGTCACGTGGAAGGTACCGAAGCCCACCAACGTCACATCGTCACCCTTCTTCAACGCTTTCTTTACTGCACCCACAAAAGCATCGAGTGCACGACCGGCAGCGGCTTTCGAAATGTCTGCCTCACCCGCGATATGATCGATCAGTTCCGTCTTATTCACTGTAACCCCCTTGCAAGGATAGTAGGCGATTGAGCCGCGGAGGCGCTCTTAACGCGCCTTGACATTGATCTGCGAAGGTCCGCTGGCTTTGCCATTAGACAAGCCGCAAACCCTGATGTCAAGCCGTTTTGCGCTGTTTTGGCGGCTTAGGAAGCACTCCTGAGTCATCACTTCCGGACGCTATTTTCGACCACTTTGCGTGAATAAAAAAAGCCCGGGGAAAACCCCGAGCTTTTTGCAGACTTTCGGTTTGGCGAACGACATCGACATCGACATCGATATCGATGATCGTCGTTCGCCGTTCCTCGTCACATGCTGACGTCTCAGTGCTTGATGACTTCCTGCTTGCCGCTGCCATCGGCATTCGGCGTCACCGGTGCTGCCTTCGGCTCTTCCTCGGGCAGCGGTGCCGGCGCGTGCTCCAGCGCCAGCTCCAGCACTCGGTCGATCCAGCGCACCGGCATGATCTCCAGCGCGTTCTTGACCGTATCGGGAATCTCGGCGAGATCCTTCACGTTCTCTTCCGGAATCAACACGAGCTTGATGCCGCCACGATGCGCTGCGAGCAGCTTTTCCTTGAGACCACCGATCGGCAGCACTTCACCGCGCAGCGTAATCTCACCGGTCATCGCCACATCTGCACGCACCGGAATACCGGTGAGCACCGAAACGAGCGCCGTGGTCATCGCGATACCGGCGGACGGACCGTCCTTCGGCGTCGCACCCTCGGGCACGTGAATGTGGATGTCCTTCTTCTCGAACTGCTCATCGGACACACCCAGACGACGCGAGCGCGAACGCACCACCGAACGTGCAGCTTCGACCGACTCCTTCATCACGTCGCCGAGCGAACCCGTGCGAATGATGTTGCCCTTGCCCGGCATCACGGCGGCTTCGATGGTCAGCAAATCGCCGCCCACTTCCGTCCACGCAAGACCCGTGACCTGGCCGATCTGGTTTTCCTTCATCGCCAGACCGAAGTCGAACTTGCGCACGCCGAGGAAGTTGTCGAGATTGCCCGCATCAACCTTGATCGACGTACCGTCGACCTTCTTGAGCAGCAGCATCTTCACGACCTTGCGGCAGATCTTCGAGATCTCGCGTTCCAGCGAACGCACACCCGCTTCACGCGTGTAGTAGCGAATGATGTCGCGAATCGCGGCTTCGGTCAGATCGATCTCGCCTTCCTTCAACCCGTTGTTCTTCTTCTGCTTCGGCAGGAGATAACGCTGGGCGATGTTGACCTTCTCGTCTTCCGTGTAACCCGACAGGCGAATCACTTCCATACGATCGAGCAGCGGTGCCGGGATGTTCAGCGAGTTCGACGTCGCCACGAACATCACGTCCGACAGATCGAAGTCGACTTCGACGTAGTGGTCCGAGAACGTGTGGTTCTGTTCCGGATCCAGCACTTCGAGCAGCGCCGAACTCGGGTCGCCACGGAAGTCCATGCCCATCTTGTCCACTTCGTCGAGCAGGAACAGCGGATTGCGCACAGCCACCTTCGACAGGCTCTGCAAAATCTTGCCCGGCATCGAACCAATGTACGTCCGGCGGTGACCGCGAATCTCGGCCTCGTCGCGCACGCCACCCAATGCCATGCGCACGAACTTGCGGTTCGTTGCACGAGCGATCGACTGACCAAGCGACGTCTTACCGACACCCGGGGGCCCCACCAGGCACAGAATCGGCGCCTTCACCTTGTCCACGCGCTGTTGCACAGCAAGATACTCAAGGATGCGTTCCTTGACCTTCTCGAGACCGAAGTGGTCTTCATCGAGCACCTTTTCGGCGTTCGTCAGGTCATTGTTCACCTTGCTCTTCTTGCGCCACGGCAGACCGACCAGCGTGTCGATGTAGTTGCGCACGACGGTCGCTTCTGCCGACATCGGCGACATCAGCTTGAGCTTCTTGAGTTCGGCGTCGGCCTTCTTCTTAGCTTCCTTGGGCAGATGAGCGCCCTTGATGCGCTTCTCGAGTTCTTCGAGATCCGCACCTTCTTCGCCTTCGCCCAGTTCCTTCTGAATGGCCTTGACCTGTTCGTTCAGGTAGTACTCGCGCTGGCTCTTCTCCATCTGACGCTTCACGCGGCCGCGGATACGCTTCTCCACCTGGAGAATGTCGATCTCGCTTTCGAGTTGCGCCAGCAGATGTTCGAGGCGCTCGATGACCGGGAACATTTCGAGAATCTTCTGCTTCTGCTCAAGCTTGAGCGGCAGGTGCGCTGCGATGGTGTCAGCCAGACGACCCGCTTCGTCGATGCCCGACAGCGAGGTCAGGATCTCCGGCGGAATCTTCTTGTTGAGTTTCACGTACTGATCGAACTGCGCCACGATGGCGCGACGCAGCGCCTCGGATTCCGGCGAGTTGCCATCATCCGGTTCGAGCGGCATGACTTCAGACGTGAATTGTGTCTCTTCTTCGTCCACGCTGATCGTGCGTGCACGCTGAATGCCTTCGACGAGCACCTTGACGGTGCCATCGGGCAGTTTGAGCATTTGAAGGATGTTCGCCACGCAGCCGATCTCATAGAGATCTTTGGCCGTGGGCTCATCCTTGGCGGCCGCTTTCTGGGCGACCAGCATGATGTGCTTGCCGCCTTCCATGGCGGTTTCAAGCGCTTTAATCGACTTCGGACGCCCCACGAAGAGGGGAATCACCATGTGCGGAAACACGACCACGTCGCGCAGAGGCAACAGGGGCAGTTGAATCGCTTCGGGCGGGAGGATTTGGGTGCCTGACATCTCGTTCCCCATAATTAACGATACCGTTGTGTTCCAGCTAATTGAGGCCGCCGACAGGAATTACAAGGGGGTGAAACAACCCTTCTGCCGGTAAGGTGCACCACTCGGGGTTTCATTGCCCGTGGCACTAGTATGAAGGAAAAAAAGCCGTCCATGTTTCCATGAACGGCTTTGGGTATCACTGAGTTGACCGTTCAGTTAGAGCCGGCAACCTTGGGCGACTCCTGGTAGATCAAGAGCGGTTTGCCGTCGCCGCTGATCGCGTTATCGTCCAGAATCACCTTGGTCACCCCTTTGAGTGACGGCAACTCGTACATCACTTCGAGCAGTGCCTGTTCGATGATCGAACGCAGGCCACGCGCGCCGGTCTTGCGCTTGATGGCCTTGCGGGCCACCGCATGCAGCGCTGCCGGGCGAATTTCCAGCTCGACGCCTTCCATCGCAAACAGGCGCTGATATTGCTTGAGCAGTGCATTCTTCGGCTCGATCAGGATCGTGACCAGTGCGTCCTCGTCAAGCTTACCCAACGTGGCAACCACCGGCAGACGACCGATCAGCTCCGGAATCAGACCGAATTTGATCAAATCTTCCGGCTCGGTTTCGAGTAGCAGTTCGCCGGCGTCACGCTCTTCGCCCGTTTTGACAGTCGCACCGAAACCGATACCCGTCTTCTCGGTGCGGTTCATGATGATCTTTTCGAGACCGTCAAACGCGCCGCCGCAGATGAACAGGATGTTCGTGGTGTCGACCTGGATGAAGTCCTGGTTCGGGTGCTTGCGCCCGCCTTGCGGCGGCACCGAAGCCATCGTGCCTTCAACCAGCTTCAGCAGCGCTTGCTGAACACCCTCGCCCGACACGTCGCGCGTGATCGAGGGGTTGTCCGACTTGCGGCTGATCTTGTCGATTTCGTCAATATAAACAATGCCCTTCTGCGCCTGCTCGATCTCGTAATTGCAGTTTTGCAGGAGCTTCTGGATGATGTTTTCGACGTCTTCACCGACGTAACCGGCTTCGGTCAGCGTGGTGGCATCGGCAATCACGAAGGGCACGTTGAGCAGACGGGCGAGCGTTTGCGCGAGCAGCGTCTTGCCCGAGCCGGTCGGCCCGATCAGCAGGATGTTGCTCTTGGAGAGTTCGACCTCGTCGCGCTTGTCGCCGATGTGCTTCAACCGTTTGTAATGGTTGTAGACCGCGACCGCCAGAATCTTCTTGGCGCGATCCTGACCGATCACATACTGATCGAGGCTTTCGCGAATCTCCTGCGGCGAGGGCAAATCCGACTTGCCGCCACTACCGCTCTCGTCTTCGGCCGCAGCGGCCTCGTCGCGAATGATCTCGTTGCACAGATCAATGCACTCGTCGCAGATAAACACGGACGGACCTGCGATGAGCTTCTTGACCTCATGCTGACTCTTTCCGCAGAAGGAGCAGTAGAGTAGCTTTTCGCCGTTGGAAGTGCTTTTTTTATCCACCATATCTGTGTCAGCCTGCTAGCAATTTGCGCCCCGGTCGTCCCCCGATGGGGGCGGCAAACGCGGCATAGTGAATTCCATTGTAACGCCATGCCGCGCGGGCGTGTGGCCCACCCGCGACAGCGATAATTTTCCTTTTACGACAAAGACTTGGCGCGAACATCCGGACTTTCACGTCGAAAAACCCGATGTCGCGCCAATTTTGCCGTCAGGCGCCCGGGCCGGGTACCGGCCCAGGGACACCTCAGGGACGCTTTTCCAGCACGCGATCGATGAGCCCGTACTCGACGGCATCCGCCGCCGACTTGAAGTTATCGCGATCGGTGTCGCGCGCGATGACTTCCAGCGACTGGCCAGTGTTCTCGGCGAGCAGCTTGTTGAGGCGTTCCTTGAGCAGCAGGATTTCGCGGGCGTGGATTTCGATGTCCGACGCCTGACCACGTGCACCGCCCAACGGCTGGTGAATCATGATCCGGGCGTTCGGCAGCGCGAAACGCTTGCCCTTCTCGCCCGCAGCCAGCAAAAACGCGCCCATGCTGGCAGCCATGCCCATGCACAGCGTCGAGACGGCCGGTTTGACGAACTGCATCGTGTCGTACATTGCCAGGCCGGCCGAAACCGAACCACCCGGCGAGTTGATGTACATCGAGATTTCCTTGTCCGGATTTTCGCTCTCGAGGAACAGCAACTGGGCGACAACGAGGTTGGCGGTCTGGTCGTTGACCTCGCCCACCATGAAAATAATGCGCTCCTTGAGGAGTCGCGAGTAGATATCGTATGCGCGTTCGCCACGACCACTTTGCTCGACGACCATCGGCACCAGGCCAAGGGCCTGCGATTCGAGAGCGGAGTTGTGCGTCGGGGAAGCGAGTTGGGCGAGCAATTCGGAACGGGTAATCATGACGGTTCGACCCTTCTATCGAGATGGTTTTGCGCGCCGCAGGGAGGAGGCCCGAAAAGGCCGGTTGGAAACACTGCTGCGGCCTTGCGGCCGCAGCAGGTCAAACGCGATGTATCGAGGTCGATCAGTTTTGCGTGTTGCCAGCCAGCTCTTCGAAGCTGACTTGCTTGTCCGTCACCTTCGCTTTGCTCAGGACGAACTCAACAACGTTGTTCTCGACGACGAAACCTTCCATCTCCGCCATGCGCTGCTGATCGCCATAGTACCAGCGGACGACTTCTTGCGGGTCTTCGTAGCTCTTTGCGAACTCTTCGACTTCGGCCTTGATTTGTTCCGGCTTGGCTTGCAGGTCGTTTTGCTTGACCAGCTCGGCCAGAATCAGGCCCAGCTTGACGCGGCGCTCGGCTTGTTCCTTGAACATTTCAGCCGGGATCGGCACGTTGCCGGCGTTCGGCACGCCACGTTGCGCCAGATCCTGACGGGCCATCGCCACCAGACGTTCCTGATCTTGTTCGACCAGAGCGTTCGGCACGTCGAGTTCCGAGACCGAGATCAGTGCGTTCATCACTTGATCTTTAAGGAGCGCCTGCGTGCGACGCTTCACTTCGCGCGACAGGTTTTCCTTGATGTCGGCGCGCATCTTTTCGATGCTGCCGTCAGCGATGCCGAGCGACTTGGCGAACTCGGTGTCGACTTCCGGCAGATGTGCCCACTCAACCTTCTTGAGCGTCACGGTGAACGTTGCCGTCTTGCCGGCGACTTCCTTGCCGTGGTACTCGTCCGGGAACTTGAGTTCGAATTCCTTCGACTCGCCAACCTTCAGACCCAGGGTTGCCTTCTCGAACTCCGGCAGCATGCGGCCTTCGCCGAGCACGAACACGAAGTCTTCAGCCGAACCGCCAGCGAACACTTCGCCGTCGATCTTGCCGACGAAGTCGACCGTCACGCGGTCGCCTTCCTTGGCTTCCACCGTGCCGCCGTCGCCGTGAGCACCGGCTTCGCCGCGCACGTGGTAGTGCACGCGTTGCTTGCGCAGAATGTCGATCGTGCGATCGATTTCGGCTTCCGAGACGTCGGTCGTCGTGCGGTTGACTTCGGCCGTGGCCAGGTCACCGATCTTCACTTCCGGGTAGATTTCGAACGTGGCGTCGAATGCGTATTCGGTGTCGGCACCGTCAGCCTTCGGCGCGAAGCGCGGCTGGCCGGCGACGCGCAGGTCTTGCGCCTTGCTGACTTCGAAGAATTGCTGACCGACCTTGTCGCTGACGACTTCGGCTTCGACCTGACCACCGTACTGCTGGGTGACCATCTTCAGGGGCACCTTGCCCGGGCGGAAACCCGGCATGCGCACCGTCTTCGACAGCTTCTGAATGCGAGCTGCAACTTCTTTCTCGACTTCCTGCTTGGGCAGGGCGATGGTAAAGCGACGCTCGAGCTTGCCGAGGTTTTCAACAGAGATAGTCATGAGGATATTCATCCATCCAGAGGGTCGTTCTGTGTTGCGGCGAGGGAAATGCCGCAAGCGGACCCAGTCAGTTAATCAACCTTGGGCCGGAACCGGCAATGACTTGCCGGCTTCCCTCCGCCCCCGACGAATCGGGGTAGCGCCAAATGGTCTTGCACGTAAAGCGGGACATTTTAGCAAACTATTGCCACGCCTCCAGACTTTCGGCCCGAAATCGGAGAAATCGGGCAAAGCCGCCTATTTCTCCCCCGATTTCGTGCACCAAATGCGCTTCTGCGTACGCCAGCACGCCCGTCCACGGCCCAGGACTGAACATTAGAGGGCCACGCCCAGAAAAAGATCTTGGGAGATGGGCATTCCCCGCCTACGATTCAATCGAACGTTTGAATGAAACGAAAGTTCATCTAGATGACGCGGCGCTGTGTCGCGTCCCAATGGAGGTTCGTCGTGAGCCCTCGCCCGTCGGCCGGCCGACAAGCCGGTGATACCAAACTGCGCATTCTCGATGCCGCAGAAGATCTTTTCATCGAATACGGCTACGAAGCCATGTCCTTGCGCCAGATCACATCGCGCGCCGAGGTCAATCTGGCAGCCGTGAACTATCACTTCGGCAGCAAGGAAACGCTGCTCCAGGCCATGCTCTCGCGCCGGCTCGACCGGCTCAACGACGAGCGTCTCGCCCTACTCACGCGCGCCGAGTCCGCGTGGCCCGCGCCCAAGCTCACTTGCGAGCACGTGCTGGGGGCAATGTTCATCCCTGCGTTGGCCATTTCTCATCATCGCGACATCGGCGGCCCGGCGTTCCTGCGCCTGCTCGGGCGCGTCTACGCCGACCCGTCGCCGTTTATTCGCGACTATCTGCAACAGCACTACGCACCGGTCTTCGAGCGTTTCTTCGAGGCCTTCGCGCGTGCCCTGCCCGAACTGCCGCGCCAGGAATTGGGCTGGCGTCTGCATTTCGCGTTACAGGCCCTTTCCGGCGTGCTCGCCAGCAGCGACACCACACGCCTGATCGACACATTTGCCCAAGGGCAGCCGATGGGGGATCTGCAAGTGGTGGCCCGCCTGACCGCACTGATGGTTGCGGCGCTCAAGGCCCCGATGCCGGGGGAAGAACAACTGGCGAGCTTCGCTGCCGTCTTCGCGCTTGCAAAGGATGCCGACGTCACGCCGCCCCGGGAAGCCGGTCATATCGAACCCAGTGGATCCGGTGACGATGGGTCGAACGCACGTCCCGAGAACGGCCAGACGCAGAACGAAAACGACATGGCGCACCAATAACGCGCCAGATGGTCTGACAAGAAGCCGTCGCCGGCGCGCCACACACCGCGCGCCGTCAGACGGCTCAACGATGACAGCCCCCGCGCTAGCGCGCCCGCTCCGGCGGGCCCATTTCCGCAGGAAGGCCGTACCGAAAGGGAGGAAGACATGATGATCCTATGGATTCTCGCGTTTGTCGCCGGAGTGAGCGCCCTGCTCCTCTATCGTGCGCACGCATGGCAGTGGCTGATCGCCACCGTTCTCTGGGTGGGCGCCGGCGCCGTCGCCGAACTGACTAGCCCGATCGCCACCGTTATTCTGGCCGTCGTGTTCATCTTGCCGTCGCTCGTACTGAGCATCGGACCGCTGCGCCGTGCATGGGTCACCGCCCCCATGCTGGCCAAGTTCCGCACCATCATGCCGGAAATGTCGGACACCGAAAAAGATGCCATCGAAGCCGGCAGCGTCTGGTGGGATGCCGACCTGTTCTCGGGCCGCCCCGACTGGCAGAAATTCTCGGCGTTCCCTGCCCCCAAGCTTTCCTCGGAAGAACAGGCGTTCATGGACGATCAGGTCGAGCATCTGTGCGATCTGTCCAACGACTGGGAGAGCACACAGGTCTGGCAAGACCTGCCGCCTAAAGCATGGCAATACGCCAAGGAAGCCGGCTTTCTCGGCATGATCATTCCCAAGCGCTACGGCGGCCTCGAATTCTCCGCATACGCGCACTCGCAGGTCGTGATGAAACTGGCGTCGCGCTGCTCGGCGGCGGCCGTCTCGGTCATGGTGCCCAACTCGCTCGGCCCGGCAGAGCTGCTGCTCCACTACGGCACTGAAGCACAGAAGAACTACTACCTTCCGCGTCTGGCGAAGGGCGACGAAATCCCCTGCTTTGCTCTCACGAGCCCCTATGCCGGCTCAGACGCCGCAGCCATCCCCGACGTCGGCATCGTCTGTCGCGGCACGTTCGAGGGCCGCGAAACGCTCGGTTTTCGCGTGACGTGGAACAAGCGCTATATCACGCTCGGGCCGATTGCCACGGTGCTCGGCCTCGCCTTCCGCGCGCTCGACCCCGACCACCTGCTCGGCAGTGATGACGAGCCCGGCATCACCTGCGCGCTCATTCCGACGAATCATCCGGGCGTGGTCATCGGGCGCCGTCACTGGCCGCTCAACGCCGTTTTCCAGAACGGCCCGAATTCCGGCAAGGATGTGTTCATTCCGCTCGACTGGGTCATCGGCGGTCAGGCACAGGTCGGCAAGGGCTGGCGCATGCTCATGGAATGTCTTGCGGCCGGTCGCGCCATCTCGCTGCCGTCGTCCAACGTCGGCTACTCGAAGATCGCCGTGCGTGCCACGGGCGCTTACGCTGCCGTGCGCCGCCAGTTCCGCACGCCCATCGGCAAGTTCGAAGGCGTGCAGGAAGCGCTCGCACGCATGGCCGGCAATCTGTACGCGATGGACGCCGCACGCCGTATGGCCGCGCTCGCCGTCGACCTTGGCGAGAAGCCGTCCGTCATCTCGGCCATTGCGAAATACCACGTGACCGAGCGCGCGCGCAAAGTCGTCAATGACGGCATGGACGTCGTCGCGGGCAAAGGCATCTGCATGGGCCCGAACAACTTCCTTGCCCGCGCTTATCAGCAGATTCCGGTGTCGATCACTGTCGAGGGCGCCAACATCATGACGCGCTGCCTGATGATCTTCGGTCAGGGCGCCATTCGCTGCCATCCGTATGTGCTGAAGGAACTCGCCGCCGCGCAGACGCAAGACCACACTGCCGCCGTGCGCGCGTTCGACGACGCGCTGTTCGGGCACCTCACGTTCGTCACCAGCAACATCGTGCGCGGCGCGTTGCAGGGCATCACGCACGCGCGCTTCTCGGCCGTGCCCTCGGCCGCCGCACCGGAACTGCACGCCTACTACCGGGGCGCGAACCGCATGTCCACGCTGCTGGCGATTGCATCGGACGTGTCGATGGCCGTGTTGGGCGGCTCGCTCAAGCGCCGCGAGAGCATCACGGGGCGTCTGGGCGACATCCTCTCGCAATTGTTCCTGCTCACGGCAACGCTCAAGCGCTTCGAGGACGAAGGACGCCCCGAGGCCGACCTGCCGCTCGTGCACTGGGCCGCGCAGGACGCCCTCTGGCAGGCTCGCGAAGCCTTCGAGGGTGTGCTGGCGAACTACCCGTCGCGCCCTGTTGCGTGGTGGATGCGCTGGAAGCTCACGCCGCTCGGCCTGCCGTATGCCAAGCCTTCCGACGCGCTCGCGGCCAAGGTGGCCGAGCTGATGCAAACGCCGGGCGATGCCCGCGAGCGCCTGATTGCAGGCAGCTATTCGCCGCGCCCCGAGATCGATGAACTGGCCTACGGCGAGATCGTCTTCAAGATGACGCCGCAGGTCACCGTCATCGAACAACGCCTGCGCACTGCCGTCAAGGAAGGCCGCTTGCCGACGATGCCGCAGAGCCTGCCCGAGTTCGCCGAATGGGTGGAAAACGCCGCACGGCTGCAACTCATCACGGCGCAAGAGCAACGCACGCTCGCGCAATACGCGGACTACGCCGCGCGAGCCGTGGCGGTCGATGACTTCCCGGCTGACTTCGGCCGTGCTGCCGACGTGCGCCAGTCGAAACAGAATGATGATGCTGGCGAAGCGGTAGCGCACGAGGCGACGACATAGTCGCCTGCGCTTGCACGCTTGTGCAATTGCACGGTGGAACCGATGCGTCGATGCATCAACGTACCCACGTATCGACGCCTCACCGCACCAACGCCCCTCGAAAGACGCTGACCAACATCGCCAAAGGATCTTAGCGCCGTGACGACGTCCGACCGATATCTCGCCTTTGCCAACTCCGCTGTGGGCAGCAAGCTGGCCAATGCGCTGGGGCTGCCCCGCCCTGTTCCGCTTGAGCGCATGCCCGCTTACGGCGAACCCGATGCCGACGCCTCGGCGCACGCCATCTCGCCGCCGCTGACCGTTGTGGGTGGCGCGGGCGATGCGCCGTTGTTACCCACACTCGCGCGAGAGTTGCACTGGCTGGGCGTGCCGAGCCTCGCGCACGCCGATCGCCTCGACTGGATTGCGCGCGCCAATCAGGCCGGCACCATGAGCGGGCGTTTCAATCCGGCCGAGGGTGTGCGTCCGAAAGCCCTGATCTTCGACGCCAGCGCGATCGCCAGCACCGATGAACTCACCTCGCTCTACACCTTCTTCCACGACACCCTCGCCTCGCTGGATCGCTGCGCGCGCGTGCTCGTGTTCGGACTGCCACCGCATCTTGCCGCGACACCGCAAGCCAGCACCGCCCAGCGCGCGCTCGAAGGCTTCGTCCGCTCACTGGCAAAGGAACTCAAACGCGGCGCCACCGCGCAGTTGCTCTACGTCGCGCCAGCCGCCCGCGAGTCGCTGCACTCGACGCTTCGCTTCTTCCTCTCGCCTCGCGCGGCGTACGTCAGCGGCCAGGTCGCCACTTTGCAAGACCCCGTCTTCGACACGCCGCCCATGCGCGACCAGCGTCCGCTCTCGGGGCAGACCGCCGTCGTCACCGGCGCCGCGCGCGGTATCGGGGAGGCCATTGCGACCGTGCTGGCCCGCGACGGCGCGCATGTCGTGTGCGTCGACATCCCCTCCGCGCAGGAAGCCGTGAGCGCCGTCGCAACAAAGTTGGGCGGCAGTCCGCTGAGTTGCGACATCGCCGCGCCGGACGCCGCAGCCATCCTCCGGGCGCATCTGGCCGTCGTCGCCCCGGCAGGCCTCGACATCCTCGTGCACAACGCCGGCATCACGCGCGACAAAACGCTTGCCCGCATGAGCGAAGCGCAATGGCAAAGCGTGCTCGACATCAACGTCGGTGCACCGCAACGCCTGAACGCTGCGCTACTGGAAGCCGGCACGTTGCGCGAGCGGGCCCGCATTGTCGGCGTGGCGTCGATCAGCGGCATTGCGGGTAACCGGGGCCAGACGAATTACGCCGCGTCGAAGGCGGCCGTCATCGGCATGGTTGAGGCGTGGGCGCCTTTGCTTGCAGAACGGCACATGAGCATCAACGCCGTTGCGCCCGGATTTATCGAAACCCAGATGACCGCCGCCGTACCGTTCGCAATTCGCGAAGCCGGCCGGCGTATGAATTCGCTGGGGCAAGGCGGTCAGCCGGTCGACGTTGCCGAGACCATCGCGTGGCTGGCCCATCCGGCATCGGGGGCGCTGACCGGACAGGTCGTGCGCGTGTGTGGCCAAAGTCTGCTGGGAGCGTGACCATGCCGGACGACCATTTGTCATCGCAAGACGCGGTAGCTACGGCGGATATCCCCGCCGAGTCGGCCACTTCATCACGTGCGCAGGCAGGCAGCGGTGCCGGCGGCACCCCGCCTGACGCTTCCGCTGCGCGCGTCGGGGCGTCCCCCGGCCATGGCTCGCCGTCACAAATCACGCCGGCGACGCTGTGGTCCGCCATCTGGCCCGACACGCCGCCTGCGCGGGAGGTCCGCCACGTCACCCGCCCGCCGTCGCCGCTGATGCTCTATCTGCGCGCGCTGGGCTCGTCGCGAAAGCCCGCCCGCCCACAACCGATGCCGTCGATTGCCTTCGAGCGCCGCGATGTGCGGCTCGACGCCGACGACATCGCGCGCTACGCGAGCCTCTGCGGGTTTTCGCCCGCACACGGCGTGCCGCCCACGTGGCCGCATCTGCTCGCGTTCGCCCAGCACATGCTGCTGATGACCGACCGCGCGTTTCCGTTCGCCATGCTCGGCATGGTGCATCTGGCGAACCACAACCGTCAGTTCGCCCGCCTGTCGGTCGGCGATCGTCTCGATCTGCACGTGCAGTGCGGCGCGCTGTACGCGCACGATAAGGGCCAGGTGTTCACGGTGCTGACGACCGCGCGCCGCGACGGCAATATTGTCTGGACGGGCGAAAGCCTCTACCTGCGCACCGGCGTCAAAGACCCGCTCGGTGCACCGTATCGAAGCGAACTCCGCGCAGATGCGACGCTGGTGACTTCTGAGAAGTTTTTGGCGCCTGCTGATCTCGGCCGCCGCTACGCGCGAGTCTCCGGCGACTACAACCCGATTCACCTGTGGCCGCTGACCGCGAAACTGTTCGGCTTCGAGCGACCGATCATCCACGGCATGTGGAGTTTTGCGCGCTCGCTCGCCACCGTATTGCCCGCGCAGGCAGGCGACCAACTCGACCTGCTGGTGGAGTTCAAGACACCCTTGCGGCTGCCCGGTGAAGCCACGCTCTGGCGTGAGCGCAGCACCGCCACCAAATGGGTCAGCGCGCTCGATACGCCCCACTCGGCGGGCAATGTGTTCGAACTGCGCGACGCCACCGGCACCGTGCCGCATCTACGCGGACGCTGGCAGTCGTTCGACGCGGCACCCACGACAGCACACACAGAGAGCACAACGGACGCAGCGGAAGCAGCAGACGCAGCAGACGCATCAAACACCGCCGCCACCAGCCTTCCCCCGACTTCCCCGACCGCATCGCTAACCCCGGACCGTTCATGAGCGCCTTCAAACCCACCGCGCCTGCCCCTGCCTTGCGCCGCGTCGCGATTCTCGGCGGCAACCGCATCCCGTTTGCGCGTTCGAACACTGCGTACGCGACCGCCTCGAATCAGGACATGCTCACCGCTGCCATTCAGGGCCTCGTCGACCGCTTCTCGCTGCATGGCCAAACGCTTGGCGAAGTGGCCGCCGGCGCCGTGCTCAAGCACGCCCGCGACTTCAACCTGACGCGCGAATCGGTACTCTCCACCACGCTTGCGCCACAAACCCCGGCCTACGACGTGCAGCAAGCCTGCGGCACCGGGCTGGAGACAGCGATCCTCACCGGCAACAAGATCGCGCTGGGTCAGATCGACGTGGCCATTGCGGGCGGCGTCGATACCGCGTCGGACGCCCCCATCGGCGTGAACGAGCAGCTGCGCAAGATTCTGCTGGAAGCAAATCGTCAGCGCAGCACCGGCGGCAAGCTCGGGGCATTTGCCAAAGTGCGCCCGGGCATGTTGTTCAGCCCCTCGCTGCCTCGCAACGGCGAGCCGCGCACGGGCCTGTCGATGGGTGAACACTGCGAGTTGATGGCAAAACGCTGGCAGATCGAACGCGCGGCGCAGGACGCGCTCACGCTGGCGAGCCATGAGCATCTGGCCGAGGCGTACGAACGCGGCTTCTTCCTCGATCTGATGACGCCGTTCCGCAACTTGCAACGCGACAACAATCTGCGTCCCGACCTGACGCTGGAAAAACTCGAAAGCCTCAAGCCGGTCTTCGACCGCAGCGCGACAGGCACGCTGACCGCCGGCAACTCCACGCCACTCACCGATGGCGCGTCATGCGTGCTGCTGGCCAGTGAAGATTGGGCGCGCGCACACGACATTCCGGTACTCGCCTATCTCACGTATTCGCAAACCGCCGCCGTCGACTTCTTCAACCCCGACGAAAGCCAACGCGAAGGCCTGCTGATGGCCCCGGCCTATGCCGTCCCGCGCATGCTGGCGCAAGCCGGACTCACGCTTCAGGACTTCGATTTCTACGAGATTCACGAAGCCTTCGCCGCGCAGGTGCTCTGCACCCTCAAGGCGTGGGAAGACCCGCAGTACTGCCGCGACAAGCTCGGCCTCGCAGCGCCGCTCGGCAGCATCGACCGTCAGCGGCTCAACGTGAATGGCAGTTCGCTCGCCTGCGGCCATCCGTTTGCGGCAACCGGCGGACGCATTCTGGCTACGCTCGCCAAGCTGCTCGCGCAGCGCGGTGGCGGGCGCGGGTTGATTTCGATCTGTGCCGCCGGCGGTCAGGGCGTGGTCGCGATTCTGGAGCGCTGAGCGAGGTAGGAGACAACCTCTGGGAGGAGGAGACGATGGACCAAGCTGTGCAACAAGACCGCGAAGACCGCGTGTGGCTGAACACCTATCCGGCAGGCGTACCGGCGGAAATCGATGTCACGCGCTACGAATCGCTCGTGCAGGCTTTCGACGAGTGGATCGGCAAGTACCGTGAACGCGCCGCGTTCGTGAGCCTCGGCAGCGACATCACCTATGCACAGGTGGAAAAGCAGGCGCGTGCGTTTGCCGCGTGGCTGCAATCGCGAGGCGTGCGCAAGGGCGACCGTGTGGCGCTGATGATGCCCAACTGCCTCCAGTACCCGATCTGCCTGTTCGGCACGCTGATCGCCGGTGCCGTCGTCGTGAACGTCAACCCGCTTTACACCGTGCGCGAACTCTCGCACCAATTGCGCGACAGCGGTGCGCGCACGATTGTGGTGTTCGAGAATTTCGCGAAGACGTTGCAGGCATCACTCCCCGGCTCTGAAGTGCGCGATGTCGTCATCACGCAGATCGGCGACCTGCTCGGCGAGGGGCTGAATGCCAAGGGCCGCCTCGTGAACTTCATCATGCGGCGCGTGGCGAAACAAGTGCCGCCGTACGATCTGCCGCAAGCCATCTCCCTCAAGCATGCACTGGCCGAAGGCGCCAAGGCACGCACCGCACAGCAACTCTCCCCGGTGCCGCTGACCCGCGACGATCT
Source organism: Pandoraea sp. PE-S2T-3 (assembly GCF_002179965.1). Taxonomy (GTDB): domain Bacteria; phylum Pseudomonadota; class Gammaproteobacteria; order Burkholderiales; family Burkholderiaceae; genus Pandoraea. The sequence continues at coordinate 195,688 of NZ_NGUQ01000037.1, read as the reverse complement.
GGCCTTTCTGCAATACACCGGAGGCACGACCGGGCTCGCGAAAGGCGCGATGCTCACGCACGGCAACGTGCTCGCCAACCTGCTGCAAGCCGAAGCGTGGATTGCCGATCAGCTCACCGACGAGATTGAGACGAACCTGTCGCTGCTGCCGATGTATCACATCTTTTCGCTGACCGTGAACTGCCTGATGTTCATGAGTCTGGGCGGACGCAACATCCTGATTGCCAACCCGCGCGATGTGAAGAAGGTTGTGTACATCATTCGCAACGAGACGTTTTCCGGCGTGGCGGGCGTCAACACGCTGTTCAACGGACTGCTCGAAGACGAAGGATTCCGCGCCCGCGATTTCTCAAAGCTCAAGCTCTCGCTCGCGGGCGGCATGGCGACACAACGCGCGATTGCCGAGCGCTGGAAGCAGGTCACCGGCAAGCCGATCATCGAGGGCTACGGCCTTACGGAATGCTCGCCGATCGTCACGATGAATCCGATCGATCTCGCCCACATCGATGACATGGAATTCTCCGGTTCCATCGGCCTGCCTGCACCGTCGACCGACGTACGCTTCAAACGCGACGACGGCACGTGGGCCGATCTCGGCGAGCCGGGGGAGCTTTGCGTGCGCGGGCCGCAGGTCATGCGCGGCTACTGGCAGCGTCCCGAAGATACGGCGAAGACCTTCGACGCCGACGGCTGGCTGCTGACCGGCGATATCGGCGTGATGGACGCGAACGGGTTCGTGCGGCTCATCGATCGCAAGAAAGACATGATTCTCGTCTCGGGCTTCAACGTCTATCCCAACGAGATCGAGGACGTCGTGGCGCTGCACCCCGGCGTGCGTGAAGCCGCCGTCGTCGGCGTGCCCGACCCGGTGGCCGGCGAGCGCGTGAAGCTCGTCGTGGTCGCCAAGGACTCTCAACTCACGGCCGAGGCACTGCTCGCCCACTGCCGCGAGCACCTGACCGCTTACAAGGTGCCGCGCATCGTTGAATTCCGTCAGGGCGAACTGCCCAAGACGACCGTCGGCAAGATCCTGCGGCGCGAACTGCGCGAGCCAGGACCGGCCGAGGCCACGCCTGCGGCGCCCCCACCCCCGCACGCATGACCGGTGTCGCGCGGCGCGTCACGCAGGCAACCCCTGCGTGCGCCGCGCGGCCTGCCCTGTGTCATCTCGGCACAGGCTACCGTCGATTCAGGGAGACAAAACCCATGTCCACGTTTCACGCCCCCCGCTTGCGGCTGGGCACTGCCCTCGCACCGCTTGCGGTTGCCATTGGCATGCTCACCGCGCCCCACATCAACGCACAGACCAGCGATGCGGACGTCGCCAAACTCGCCGCGATGCCCGTCGCACAGCAAACGCAATGGCTCTCGCAAACCATCAAGAGCGGCGAACTCGCGAAGATGAGCGACGACGCCATCGTCGCCGGCATGCAGGCGCTCAACCCCGAAGCCCTCGTGCGCTTTCTCAAAGCCGAGTCGGCCGCGATGCCCGAGTACCAATACGAGCTGACGCGACACGAACGCATCAACAACCAATGGCAAACCACGCCCGACCGCATGCTCGTGAAAATTCGCGAGAAGCCCTTGCAGATCTATACCAAGTGGCTGCCTGACGGTGCCCACAGCGGTCAGGAAATCATCTACGACGAGAACAAAAATCCCAAAGAGATGTACGGCCATCTGGGCGGCATTCTCGGATTCACGTCGATCTGGAGCAGCATTGACGGCACACTGGCGCGCTCGCAGTCGAATCACACCGTGCGCGATCTCGGCTTCGGCTTCATCGCGGAGCAGATTGCGCATGATGGCCGCAGCTTCCGCGCCGCAGGGCTGCCGGAGAAGCCCGCCAGAATTTCGGTATCCGAAGTGAATGGCGTGCGCATGCTGGCACTGGAATGGGATGCCCCGTCCGGGCCGCCGCAACACTATGCCAACAAGTCGCGTGTACTCATCGATCTGAAGACGGGGCGCCCGCGCGGCATCGAGGCGTGGGATGCCGCAGGGCAGAAAACGGAGGAAATGCGCTTCGAGAAAGTGCGCAAGGAACAATGGACTGACGCCACCTTCGATCCGAAGAACCCGGACTACAAGTTCTGACCGGGCTGACTGGCCTCGGCCGATACGCGGAAGTCTCGACACACTAACGCGCAAACGCGCAAGCAACGACGAAAGCCCGCCACCCTGCGATAGGGTGGCGGGCTTTCGCTTATCCGGCGATCAGCGGCCCGAGGGCCGCGGGTCAGTGCGTGAGAACCGAAAAACGGCGGACGCTCAGGTCTGCGGCAGTTCGATCTTCACTTCGAGCACTTCCAGGTTGTCCTGGTGCTCGACGCTGACTTTGATGTCGTCTTGGGCGATCTTGACGTACTTGGAGATGACGGCAACCAACTCACGTTGCAGCGCCGGCAGATAATCTGCCGGCGGCGACGAGCCCGAGCGTTCGTGCGCCAGAATAATCTGAAGGCGCTCTTTAGCGACGGAAGCGGTCTTTTTCTTCTCCCCCAGGAGGAAAGACAGGAAGGACATGGGCGCGCTCCTTACTTCGAGCCGAAAATACGCTGCAACAGCCCCGGCTTTTGATAGTCGGTAAAGCGCATGGGCTTGTCTTCGCCCTTGAATCGGCTCACCACGTCGCGATAGGCGTCGGCCACGTCAGTGCCTTCCAGATGGATGGCAGGCGTACCCTGGTTCGACGCGTGCAGTACCGATTCCGACTCCGGAATCACGCCGATCAGCTTGATACGCAGAATTTCCTGAATATCTTCCAGCGACAGCATCTGGCCGTCGCTCACGCGCTTGGGGTTGTAGCGGGTAATCAGCAGGTGCTCCTTGATCGGCTCGCCGCCTTCGATGGCCCGTTTCGTCTTCGACGACAGGATGCCCAGAATGCGGTCCGAATCGCGAACCGACGACACTTCCGGGTTGGTCACCACCAGCGCTTCGTCAGCGAAGTGCATGGCGAGCAGTGCGCCCGATTCGATACCGGCCGGCGAATCGCACACAATGTACTCGAAGCCCATGTCGGTGAGGTCCTTGATGACCTTCTCGACGCCTTCTTGCGTGAGTGCATCCTTATCGCGCGTTTGCGAGGCGGGGAGGATGAACAGGTTCTCGGTCGCCTTGTCCTTGATGAGAGCCTGGTTGAGGTTTGCTTCGCCCTGAATCACATTGATCAGGTCATACACCACGCGGCGCTCGCAACCCATGATGAGATCGAGATTGCGCAGGCCGACGTCGAAATCGATGACTGCCGTCTTGTGCCCCTGCAAGGCGAGGCCGGCGGAAAAGCTGGCGCTGGTTGTCGTCTTGCCGACACCACCCTTGCCAGAGGTCACCACAATCACTTTTGCCATCTGTCGATGCCTTCCCAAACTTGAGGATGAAATTAGCTACGAATCATTTGAGCCCGAGGGGCTCGAAAATCAGTTTGTCGTCTACCAGCCGCACCTGCACCGAGCGCCCCTGAACATCGGGCGGCAGTGCATGTTCGCCGGTACGGTAAATACCGGCGATGGAAATCAGCTCAGGCTCCAGACAGGTACAGAAGATGCGCGCATCAAGCTTGCCCTTCACCCCGGCCAGCGCCCGCCCCCGAAGCGGCGCGTAAATGTGAATATTACCTTCGGCGATCACCTCGGCCCCATAACTGACCAGATCGAGCAAAATCAGATCGCCCTTTGCGTAGACCTGCTGGCCCGAACGCAACGGCTTGTCGATGATGGTCGAGGGGATTGCGGAAGGCTCCGGCAACGTCGCATTTGCCGCATTCGCAACGGCGTGGGCCGCAGCCGCAGACGTCGCGGCGTCGCCGGAAGTCTCGCCCGCCGCGTCGGTCTCGCGCCCATTGCGCGGGGCACGGCGCTCATGACTGTCCAGGCGCGGCAGGCCATCCACCACAGCCCAGTCGGCCTGGTCGGCATTGGCCACCACGCCGATCGGCTTCATCCGGAATTCCGCCAGCATTTCAGCCAGCGCAGGGACGGCGACTCGCTCGGCCCCGGTCAGACGCCGCACGTCGATCGCGACGGTGTCTCCCGCGAAGAACTCCGGGGTGGCTTCGAAACGTTGCGCCAATTCGGTGCGCAGCGTATCCAGTTGCGGCGTCTTGACAACGAAATGCAGGGTATCCACGGCACCGCTGCGTAACTCGAAGTACGGCGTTTTCTTTTGCGGCATGTCAGGTCGATGAGCGCGTTGCTGGCAGCGTGTTGCTGGCAAATTGGGCCATTCTACCGTCCCTCGGCCCCAAGCAAACTCAAAATAAGCGGGCGAACCCCGCGATTTGCGCTGTTTTGGTCACTATTGCACCGCAGCAAATCAATGCATTTTGAATACGCTATTGACGTATTGAATGACACACCAGTGTCATCCTGAACGCCTATGCTGGCGGTGGGAAAGTCCACCAAAAGAAATGCTGCATAGCAGCATCGAAAGTGCGAATTCTGTCGCGCAAGTGCCATATTCGTGACCTATCCTTAAAGTCCCTTGAGTTGGGACCCCTGTTGAAACCGTAAACCGGGAGACGAAGATGCTGAGTCATCATGAATTTGCCACCCTGATGTTGGTCAAGGACGCTCCGGAGCAAGTGGAGCTTGACCGCCCGGACCTCGAATCGTTGCTTGATAGCAAACTGATCGAATGGGAAGAGTTGGCGCCGGGTGTGAAGTCCCCGCGCCTCACTGTCCAGGGCAAGTACGTCCTTCAGGCCGTTGCCTGAGCGTCCAGCCAGAAATTAAGGTGTCTAGCAACAGAAAGCCCGCCGAAAGGCGGGCTTTTTATTTGGGTGACATCTGGCGGCTGGTTCCATGCCGCCAGTCAGACGGGTGAATCAACCGTGCCGGATATCACGACGATGACGTCGCCAAGTGGTGTGCCGCGCAGCCGGATGCTCACGGCACCAGTTACGGTCCGCGAGCCAGGCGACGGCAACGCCGACGACCAGCACAATCACCAACATTGCAATCAGGCTCCCTGTAAGCATCGCGGCCTCCTTACTTCGTAATGGCGGGATGGCACGCTTTCATTCTAGGCAATCTCTATCGGGATAGGTACCCAAATGTGATTCGGGTATACCGCTCTCGAGTGCCACAGGGAAATCTGCCGGAGATCCCCCGGCACCATGCAACGTCTTTGCGGCAGCGCAGCAGCACGTCGTCTGGCCGCTGCCTGACGCGAGCCTGACTGCCGCCTGTCCTGTGCATTCCTACGAATGCATTAGAGCGAATCTACGACACCGCCATCGACACGCAGCGCAGCCCCCGTGGTGGCCGATGCCTGCGGCGATGCAACATACACCACCATGTTCGCCACCTCGGTGGTGCTGGCCGCGCGGCCGATGATCGAACTGGGCCGATGTTCCTGCACGAAGGCTGCGGCCGCCTGCGCCATGTCGGCATCGGCGGGCACGCCGGCCTGATGCAGCATCTCCGCCATGCCATCGGAGAGCGTCGGCCCCGGCAGCACCGCGTTGACCGTCACCCCGGTGCCCCGCATGCGTTTGGCCAGCCCTCGCGACACGGCCAGTTGTGCGGTTTTGGTCATGCCGTAGTGAATCATGTCCTCGGGAATATTCAGTGCGGATTCCGACGAAATAAAGATGACACGCCCCCACTCACGCGATGCCATGCCCGGCAGATAGGCCCGGGAGAGTCGCACTCCCGAGAGCACATTGACGTCATAAAAACGGGTCCAGTCGGCGTCCGGAATCTCGAAGAAGTCCTGCGGCCCGAAGATACCGGCGTTGTTCACGAGGATATCCACGTCGGGCACCTCGGCGACCAGCGCATCGCAGCCACTCGCCGTCGCGAGATCGGCGGCGACACCGCGCACCTGCGCACCGGGCACGGCCTCGCGTAGTTTCGCGACTGCGGCGTCGACGCCCGCTTTCGAGCGGCCATTGACGATCGTCGTCGCACCGGCAGCGGCCAGCCCTTGTGCAATCGCGAACCCGATGCCCGCCGTCGACGCCGTCACCAGCGCCACCTTTTCTTTCAGATCGATATGCATGTCCGAGACTCCAGAGATTTTTCGTTAGGACAACTTGTTAAGCGACGCTGCGCTTGCACCATCACGCGATCACGTCAGGCAATCGCGCCACCCGCATCGATGAGTACCGTCGAACCGGTCGCGCTGGGCGTACCGGCGAGATACAGAATGCTGTTGGCCACGTCCTCCGCGGCGACCACACGGCGTGCCGGCAGCCGTTGTGCCGCACTGGCGTACATCGCCTCGCGATCCGCTTCCGGCAGCTTGTTCCACAACGGCGTCGCCGTCAGCCCGGGCGAGACGGTGTTCACGCGCACCGGCGAGAGTTCGAGCGCGAGGCCTCGCCCCAGCGCCTCGACGGCCGCATTGATCGCGCCCTGCACGACCGACGACGTGCTCGGGCGCACGCTCAGATAACCGGACGTCAGCGTGAGTGAGCCGCCGTCCCCGATCTTGGCAAAGCGGGCGACGTGAAAAGTGCCCCAGAACTTACTGTCGAACGCGGCGTGCGCATCGGCGAGCGAGAGCTTTCGCACGGCGCCGGTCGGCGTCTGCGCGGCCGAGATCACCACGTGCTGCCACGGCGCGTGATCGGCGAAAAACTGTTCAACGGCCGCCGCATCCCCCGTATCGAGCACCACCGCTCGTGCTGTGGTGCCGATGGTCGCCAACGCTTCGTCGAGCTTGGCCTGATTGCGCGACGCGATCGTGACCGCCGCGCCCGCCTTCGCAAACGCTTGTGCCGCCGCGCGGCCAATACCGGAACTACCGCCAATCACCAGCACGCGCTGGCCTTCGAAATTGAACATGCCGAATCTCCCGAGAATGGAAAAGGACGAAGCAAAGCATGCGTCTGCGCCGGCCTTGGCCTGTCACGCGACGTCATGGACGCATTGTCGTCCTCATTCCAAAAGAAGATAATCCCCGGGAAAACTGAATGACTCTCTTCAAATAATTGAGAATATGCCGCCGATGATCGATCAGACGCTGGACCTCACCTTGTTCGACCGCATCGTCGCGACGGGCAGCATGTCGGCCGCCGCACGCGAGTTGGGTCTCTCCTTGGCCGTCGTGAGCAAACGGCTCGGCTTGCTTGAGCAGCGCCTCGGCGTGCGTCTGCTGAACCGGACGACGCGACGGCAGGCCCTGACCGAGGAAGGTCAGGTCTTCCATGCGTGCTGCCAGCGGATATTGGGAGAGATTGCGGAAACCGAGCGGTTGATGACACGGCAGGCGGGCACCGTGGGCGGCGTCTTGCGCATCAGCGCACCACGCGCGTTCGGGCGGCGGCATCTCGCGGCACTACTGGTAGCGTTTCGCGAGCGCCATCCCGATCTGAAGGTGCATCTGGAATTGAGCGATCTCTGGGTTGATCTCGTCGCGCACGGCATCGACGTGGCCATTCGCGTGGGCACCCTGCCCGACTCCAGTCTTGTCGCGCAGGAGCTTGCCCCGAACTACCGGGTGCTGGTCGCCTCTCCCGAGTATCTGGCGCGGCGCGGTACGCCGCGTGAAGTGGGCGACTTGCAGCAACACGACTGCATCCTGTTCGGTAATGCAGCGCATGGCGACTGGCGGTTTGTGTGGGCGTCGGAAACGCTGCGGGTGCAGGTGCAGAACACCTATGTGGTCGATGACGGCGACACGGCGCACGAGTTGGCGCTGCACGGTGCCGGCATCGCACAGAAATCGATCTGGGATGTGGGCGACGACATCAACGCGGGCCGGCTCGTGCGCGTGCTGCCTGCGCTGCCGATTCCCGCCTCGCCGTTGCACGCGGTGTATCCGCACAGCCGTCATCTGGCCCCGCGCACCCGGGCGTTCGTCGACTTCCTGCGTGATCGCCTGCGAGCGGCGTGGCGTTGGCCGCCGCATTGACACGGACTGCGCGCACGCCGCCTCAAGCGCCCTTCGCTCGCCCTGTCAATGCCTGACGTCCGGCCGCCAGCAACGCTTCCGAGAGCACCGGATCCGCGCCTGCGACGGCCCGAGACAGCACCAGCGTGCCGACCATCTGCGAGAAGCGCGCCATCGCGGCTTGTGCAGCGTCTTGCTCGGTCATTCCCTGCGCCAGAGCAGCGCCGGTCAGCGTGCCGATGACATCGGCGAGCCCTTGTGCATAGCAGGCTTGCGCTTCCGGGCCGATGCGAGGCGCATCGCCCGCAAATCCTGCCATCGCACAACCGCACGCCACGTCGTCGCGATGCGCGGGGGACAAATAGCGCTCGACGCGCTCTTCCGGCGACATCGCCGCTTGCAACGCCACGTCGCCACCGGCGAGCACCCCGCCCGTCCCCTCGACCGCCCGCGCCAGCACGGCAGCCACCAGCGCGTCCTTCGACTTGAAGTGGTTGTAAAACCCGCCCTGTGTGAAGCCTGCTTCCTTCATCAGTGCGGTCAGGCCGACCGCATCGACACCATGTTCACGAAACAGCCGCTCGGCGGCGGCGACAATGGCCTCGCGGTTCTCCGCGGCCTTTTCTCTCGAAATTCCCATATTGGCTCCTGCGACGCACGACCCACGTCGAACCCGCTAAGGTGGCGACACCGGATCAGCGACATCGCATCAATTGACGCGATCGAAAAAGACAATGTTGATCACCATTGACAAAGTGACGTGCAGCTCGGCACAATGCCCCTCAATGACGATGGCGATCACAATTGTCATGAAGTATAGCTGAAGCCATGCCGCACTGCGCGGCTTACCTACTCCGCTGGAGCGCTGCAATGAACATCAAGGATGCTGTCGTATTTGTGACCGGTGCCAACCGGGGTCTGGGGCTGGAATTTGCCAAACAGGCCCTCGCCCGTGGGGCGAAGAAGGTGTACGCCGGGTCGCGCGATCCGGCCAACGTCACGCTGCCGGGCGTGATTCCCGTCAAGCTCGACGTGACCAACCCCGAGGAAGTCGCCGCTGCTGCTCAACTGGCAGGCGACGTGACGTTGCTCATCAACAATGCAGGTATTGCGCGCGTGACCGAAGGTCTGACACGCCCCGGTGCCGACAAGCTGCTGCGCGACACGTTTGAAACCAATGTCTTTGGCATCCTCTCAACGACGCAGGCGTTCGCCGATACCCTCGGTCGTAACGGCGGCGGCGCGATCCTGAATGTGCTGTCCATCGTCAGTTGGATCAGCTCAAGCGTCATTCCCGAATACGCGATCTCGAAGGCAGCCGCGTGGTCGCTCACCAATGGCACGCGTCTGGCCTTGCGCGCCCAGAACACGCAGGTCGTCGGCCTGCATGCGGGCTTCATCGATACCGATCTGACGCGCGGCTTCGACGCCGAAAAACTCTCCCCGGCCGAAGTGGTCCGTCAGGCCTACGACGCCATCGAAGCGGGCGAAGAAGAAGTGAGCGTCGACGAGCGCACGCGCGAAGTGAAGCAGGCGCTCTCGCAGGGCGTCTACCTGATCGATCCGGCGTCGCAAGCGAATCAGGAATAACGCCGGACGGCGGACACGCCAACGAAAAAACGCCGCGCCCCGGTTACCGGGGTCGCGGCGTTTCCTATGCCCTTTCAGACATCAGGCAGCGTCAAATCACCTCACGCAGCCTTATCCATCTCGCGCTCACCGCCCACGGCTTCGATCAGATCGTCGAGCAGTTTGGCAAGCTCACCGGTCATCAGCGCCACATCGGCGTCGAACTTCTCGGCTTCCCCTTCGGCCGTCGGATCGGCGGCGTCCTTGATGATGTCGAGCGGCGTCACGCGCTTGATCGCGAACGCATCGGTGAGCACGAACGAGATGCGCTCGTTCCACGTCATCGCCAGCTTCGTGCAGCGCTTGCCGGCTTCGATGTGCTGACGCACGTCGGCACCGTCGAGCGGGTGACGCACGTAGCGCACGGCGGCCTTCTCATCCGTATTCGAGCGCAGTTCAACGTCCTGATCGACGGTGAAGCCGCCCGGCGCTTCATTGCCGGCCAGCCACGAGGTCATCACGGCGACCGGGGCTTCGTTGAGTTCCACGTTCTCGAGCGTGATGTCGAGCGTCTTGAGCAGCAGACTGCGCACTTCATCGGCCTTGGCGGGCGATGCAGCGTCGATCACGAGCCAGCGGTTGACCGGATCGATCCACACGCGCGTGTCGCGACGAATGCCGAACGCACGCGGCAGCAATTCGTCGGTGACCTGCTCCTTGAGCTCTTTCATCTGCTTGCGGCCCGGCTTGAAGCCTTGCTGCTCTTCAAGCTCGACGGCCTTGGCGCGCGTGACCTGATTGACGACAGTCGACGGCAGCAGTTTCTTTTCGGCGCGATAGGCCAGCAGAAACTGACGATTGATGCTGTGAACGAGCTCACCGCCTTCACGCGGCGGGGCCCAGCCCTGCACTTGCATTTCGAGGCTGCCGCCCTCGCGGAACGCGTGCTTCTCGAGCGCGTCTTCCATTTGCGCGACGCTCATGGACCAACCGGCAGGAATTCGGTGCAACTGAAGATTCTTGAACCACATCGGCATCACCGCAAAAAGCAAAAGCGCGATTTTACCAGTGACGCGATGGGCGGCGCGACCGATCTTCGAAAATCAAAGGAATCGGTCGAGAATTTTCCGGCTCGGCTTGTCGAGATTGCCCGAATCGCGAATCAGAAAGTGAATGCCGTGGCTGTCCGTGATGAGCAGCGTCTGGCCGCCGAGACGGCGGATGTCTTCTTCGCCGCGCAACACGAACGACGCTTCGCCGCGATTCGTCTCCACGGTCCACGTGCTGGGCGTGGCAAACGTCGACACGCCCTTGATGCGATGCACTTCCGGCATGAATTCGCGCGTGGCGAGTTCTTCGCGCACCAGCGTCTGCATGCTCACCGGCAGCACGTCGAGCGAGTCGAGCCAGACGAGCTCACGCCCTTCCGTACTCACCAGCGCCAGCCCGTCGTCGGGGGCGGCAATCGGAAACGCGCGCACGGGCACCACGCTTTCGTGCGCGACACCGTCGGCGTCCGTCAGGACCAACCGGCCAAAAACATTACGCGACAGGGTGAAATCGATCTGCATGACTATCCTCGCGTCGATCAGTTGGCCGAGAGCGGCTGTGCCGGCGCGGCGGTCACGGCGGCAATCGCGGCGGCGGCTTCGGCGGTGTCGACGGCATCGTCGATATCCGTATCGACGTTACGTTGCTGCGCCTGATAGAGCTTGTAGTAAGCGCCTTCGCGGGCGATCAACTCGTCGTGGTTGCCCACTTCGACGATCTTGCCGCGATCGAGCACCACAAGGCGGTCAGCCTTGCGCAGCGTCGAGAGGCGGTGCGCAATGGCAATCGTCGTGCGGCCTTGCACGAGGTTGTCGAGCGCTTTCTGAATTTCCTTCTCGGTGGCCGTATCGACGGACGAGGTGGCCTCATCGAGAATCAGGATGCGCGGGTCGATCAGCAGCGCGCGTGCAATCGAAATACGCTGACGCTCGCCGCCCGACAGTGCCTGTCCGCGCTCACCGACGAGCGAGTCGTAACCATGCGGCAAACGCAGAATGAACTCATGCGCATGCGCGGCCCGAGCGGCAGCTACCACCTCGGCACGCGTGGCGTTCGGCTTGCCGTAGGCGATGTTGTCGGCAATGGTGCCGAAGAACAGGAACGGCTCCTGCAACACCAGCCCCACGTTGCGGCGGAATTCCGAGACCGGCAGCGCACGAATATCCACGCCGTCGATCTGGATCGAGCCTTCGGCCACATCGTAGAAGCGGCAGATCAGGTTCACGAGCGTGCTCTTGCCCGACCCGCTGTGGCCAACGAGACCGATCATCTCGCCCGGCGCGATGCGCAAGTCCATGCCGCGAATCACCGAACGGTTGCCGTAGCGGAAGCCGATATCGCGCAGATCAATGGCGCCCTTCACTTCCTTCAGATGCACCGGGTTGACCGGCTCCGGCACATTCGACACGTGATCGAGCACGTCGAAGATGCGCTTGGCACCGGCGGCGGCCTTCTGCGTGACCGACACGATGCGGCTCATCGAATCGAGACGCGTATAGAAACGGCTGATGTACGTGAGGAATGCCGCCAACACCCCGACCGTGATCTCGTGCTTCGAGATCTGCCAGATGCCGAAGATCCACACCACCAGCAGACCGACTTCGGTCAGGAACGTGACCGTCGGCGAGAACAGCGACCACACGCGGTTCACGCGGTCGTTGACGACGAGGTTATGGCGGTTGGCTTCCTTGAAACGCGCGACTTCGCGGTTTTCCTGCGCGAAGGCCTTGACCACGCGAATGCCCGGAATCGTATCGGCCAGCACGTTGGTGATTTCCGCCCAGATCCGGTCGACCTTCTCGAAACCGTGACGCAGACGGTCGCGCACCAGATGGATCAGCCATGCGATAAACGGCAGCGGCACGAGCGTGACCACGGCCAGCCACGGGTTGATCGACACGAGAATGACCGCCGTCATGACGATCATCAGCACGTCGGTGGCGAAGTCCAGCAGGTGCAGCGACAGGAAGACGCAGATGCGGTCGCTCTCCGAGCCGATACGCGCCATCAGATCGCCCGTGCGCTTGCCGCCGAAATACTCCAGCGACAGACGCAACAAGTGGGAATACGTCTCCGTGCGCAGGTCGGCGCCGATGCGCTCCGATACCTTGGCGAGCAGATACGTCCGCGCCCAGCCCAGCAACCAGGCCACGAGGCCTGCGCCGAGCAGCCCCGACAAATACATTCCCACCAGGTGGTAATCGATGGGCTGGCCGTTCTGGAACGGGATCAGCACGTTGTCCATGAGCGGCATCGTCAGATACGGCGGGATCAACGTGGCGCCGGTGCCGCATAGCGTGAGCAAGAAGCCCGCGAGCAACTGAAAGCGGTACGGCCGGGCAAAGCGCCACAGGCGCAGCAATGCCCATGTCGACGGTGGGGCTTCCGTTTCCGGGTTGCACTGCGGACACTCGTCGACGCCGGCCGGCAGCTCGGCCTGACAGATGGGGCACGTGCCGACTTCCACCACTTCGTCGGCCAGCACCCGGCCAGCGGCAGCGGCCACGGCGATATCGCGCATGCGCACCACGGCGTCCATCAGTTGCAACGCAGCCGGGTTATGACCCAGCGTGTACCGCCAGCTCGCGAGCTTCTGGCGGGCGTCGCACAGTTCCAGCGACCCCACGCCTGCATGATCGGTATGCGTGAGCACCAGATCCTCGCGGTACGGCCACGACTGCCAGCCCCCGGCATGGGCCGAGGCCCCGCCGGCGGTCGCCTCGCGCGCCAGAATCCGGCGATCGGTCGCCACGACCACGCCTCGCGCAAAGTGCAGATGCGCGTCGAGATCGACCGTCAGCCAGGCGAGTACGGCTTCCCCATCGGCCAGTTGTGCGGCGGCGTCCGGGTACCAGGACTCGGCGGTGGCATTGCGAACACCGGAAAACGGAGCAGACGAGGTGGTAGCGGCGGAAGACGGGCCACTGTCGGATGAAGCGGTGGGACTGGCGGCGGAAGTGTCGGTCATTGCTGCGGCGAGCGTGTCCTCAAGGGGCGGACATCGGTGCAAACGAAGAGAAATCGACGCGAACTTTCCCTGTCAGCCCGCGAATTTGCCGCAAGTATAACCACAGCGACGCCTTTTGCGGCGGGGAGTTCCCCGATGACACACCGCAACATTGAAATATTGTTGCGCCGGTCAACCGTTTCCGCGATCTCACGTTAAGTAACCAGTTAACTGTACAAGCGCGACCGGCTGTGCCGCCCGAAATCGGCCTCGCCGGCTTCACCGAATCCAGCCTTGACGCGTGAATTAGCCTTAGATGAAAAAGAAAGACATTGAGATTTTCGATGTCCTGTCGCTGCGCGGCCCGAATATGTGGACATATCGGCCGGTGCTTGAGGCATGGGTCGATATCGGCGAACTCGAGGAGTTCCCGTCCAACAAGATCCCGGGGTTCCCCGAGCGGCTGTCCGAGTGGCTGCCGACCCTCATCGAGCACCGATGCAGCATCGGTGAGCGCGGCGGCTTCCTGCAACGCCTGCGCGAAGGTACGTGGCCCGGCCACATCCTCGAACACGTCACGCTCGAATTGCAGAACCTCGCCGGCATGCCCGGAGGCTTCGGCAAGGCCCGTGAAACCCCGATCAGCGGTGTTTACAAGGTGATCGTGCGCGCCTGGCACGAAGACGTGACCCGCGCCGCGCTGTTCGCCGCCCGCGATCTGGTCATGGCCGCCATCGAAGACCGCCCGTACGACGTCGAAGCCGCCGTCGAAATGCTGCGCGGTCTGGTCGACAAGCACTGCCTGGGACCGAGCACCGCTTGCATCGTCGATGCAGCCGACGACCGCGACATCCCGCATCTGCGTCTGTCCGACGGCAATCTGGTGCAACTGGGTTACGGTGCCGCCGCCCGCCGCATCTGGACTGCCGAGACCGACCGCACCCCCGCCATCGCCGAAAGCATCTCGCGCGACAAGGACCTGACCAAGCAACTGCTCGAATCGTGCGGCGTGCCCGTACCGGAAGGCCGTCTGGTCGAGAGCGCCGACGACGCCTGGGAAGCCGCTGAAGACATCGGCCTGCCCGTCGTGGTCAAGCCGTACGACGGCAACCATGGCCGCGGCGTGTTCATCAATCTCACCACGCGAGACGAAGTCACCACGGCGTTCGACGTCGCCCTCGAAGAAGGCAACGGCGTGATCGTCGAGCGCTTCGTACAAGGGCTGGAGCACCGCCTGCTGGTGGTGGGCGGCCGTGTGGTCGCTGCCGCCATGGGCGAAATGGCCTCGGTGGTCGGCGACGGCAAACACACCGTCTCGGAACTCATCGAGCTGCAAATCAATAGCGATCCGCGTCGCGGCAGCGCTGAAGACCAGCCGCTCAACCGCGTGCGGATCGACTCGTCGGCCCGGCTGGAACTCAAGCGTCAGGGCTTCGACGCCGATTCGGTACCGCCCGAAGGCAAGAACGTCCTGATCCAGCGCAACGGCAACGTGGCGTTCGACGTCACCGACCGTGTGCACCCGAGCGTGGCTGCCCATGCGTCGCTGGCGGCGCGCATCGTCGGGCTGGACATCGCCGGCGTCGATCTGGTCGCGGAAGACATCTCCCGCCCGCTCGCCGACCAACGCGGTGCCATCGTGGAAGTCAACGCGGGCCCCGGCCTGCTGATGCACCTGAAGCCGGCCTCGGGCGAAGCCCGTCCGGTCGGCCGTGCCATCGTCGACCACCTGTTCCCGCAAGGCGATGCCGGCCGCATTCCGGTCGTGGGCATCACCGGCACCAACGGCAAGACCGTCGTCGGCCGCCTGCTCACGCATCTGCTGCAACTGGCCGGTGAGCACACCGGTCTGGCGTGCAGCGACGGCTTGTTCCTCGACAAGCGCCTCGTGCAAAGCGGCGACCGCGCCAACTGGGACGCCGCTCACCGCGTGCTGATGAACGCCAGCGTGACCGCTGCCGTGTTCGAGAACGACAGCGGCGCGATCCTCTCCGAAGGCCTCGCCTACGACCGTTGCCAAGTCGGCATCGTCACCAACATCGACCGCCCGGACCATCTGGGCCAGTACTTCGTCGAAGACGTCGACCGCATGTACAACGTGCTGCGCACGCAAATCGACGTGGTGCTGCCGGAAGGCGTCGCCGTGCTCAACGCGCGTGACCCGCTCGTGGTCGAAATGGCCGAGCTGTGCGACGGCGACGTGATCTTCTTCGGTCTGGACGAACAACTGCCGGCCATCGTGGCGCATCGCGCCGCAGGCAAGCGCGCCGTGTTCGTGCGCGACGGGCGCGTGGTGCTCGCCACCGGCGCTGAAGAAACCGTCGTGGCCGCCACCGCCGATATGCCGCTGACCTATACGGGCCGTGTCGCCTTCCAGGTCGAGAACGTGCTGGCCGCCGTGGCCGCGGCATGGTCGATGGGCGTGAAGCTGGACATCCTGCGCGCTGGCGTGACGACGTTCGACGTCGGTCAGGTCGATGCCCCGGGCCGCTTCACCGTGTTCGAAAAGCAAGGCGCGACCGTGGTCGTCGACGACGCGCACAACGCCCCGGCGCTGACCGCGCTGGCGGCGGCACTGGCGACGTTGCCGGCCGAGCGCCGCATTGCCGTCTACGGCCCGGGCCTCGACCGCATGGACGAAGACCTGCAAGCCGAAGGCAAGCTGCTGGCCGAGATGTTCGACCGCGTGGTGCTGTGCGACGACCTGAGCGTGTCGCGCAAGCGTGCGTTGCCCGAGTCGCGTGCGCAACTGCGTGCGGGTATCGACGCAGGCATCGACGCCGCAGGCAGGAAGGTGCAGGTGGTGGATGCCGGTGAGCGCCGCAGTGCCGCCGAGGAAGCCCTTGCGCAACTCGTGCCGGGCGACGTGCTGGTGCTGCAAGCCGATGAAGGCAGCGCAGCGGCCATGCTCGACCTCGTGCACTTGTGGATGGGTCAGCCGATCCGTGCGCTGGCAGCCTGATCGCCAAAAGCATTGAAGACAGGCGGCGTTCGGGGAAGTCAAACGTCGCCTGATCTATATAGATAGCTATCGAATACCCAAGCCACAGTCGTTTTTCTCGCAAACCACCAGCCATACAGGGACGCGAAGTGGACAGACAGGGATTGCAATTTATGGAAGTCTCCCGCATCCGCGCATTGCGCGGGCCGAACCTCTGGAGCCGTCACACGGCCATCGAGGCCATCGTGACGTGTACCGATCTCGAGTACTCGATCGGCAATCTGGCCGGTTTCGAGGCCCGCCTGCGCGCGCGCTTCCCGGAACTGACGGCGCTGACGCCCGACGCGGAAGAGCGTCCGGTCTCGCTCGCCGACGCCCTCGCCACCACGGCCCTGCACTTGCAGGCGGCCGCCGGTTGCCCGGTTACGTTCAGCCAGACCACGCAAACCATTGAGCCGGGTACGTTCCAGGTGGTGGTGCAGTACAGCGAAGAGCCCGTCGGGCGTCTCGCGTTCGAACTGGCCCAGCAGTTGATCAACGCCGCGCTCGAAGACAGCCCGTTCGATCTGGCCGATGCCCTGTACCGCCTGCGCGACCTCGATGAAGACGTGCGACTCGGCCCGTCTACGGGTTCGATCGTCTACGCTGCCGTGGCGCGTGGCATCCCCTACCGCCGCCTGACCGAAGGCTCGATGGTGCAGTTCGGCTGGGGCAGCAAGCAGCGCCGTATTCAGGCCGCCGAAACCGACCGCACGTCGGCCGTGGCCGAATCGATTGCGCAAGACAAAGACCTGACCAAGACGCTGTTGCACGCGGCCGGTGTGCCGGTGCCGCAGGGTGGCACCGTGCGCGACATCGAAGACGCGTGGAAGCTGGTGCAGGAAATCGACGCCCCGGTGGTCGTCAAGCCGCGCGACGGCAATCAGGGCAAGGGCGTTGCCGTGCGTCTGCGCACGCGCGAAGAGATCGAGAAGGCGTTCGAGGCCGCGCAGGACATCAGCCGCGACGTCATCATCGAGCGCTACATCCCGGGCCACGACTTCCGTCTGCTGGTGATCGGCAACAAGCTGGTCGCCGCCGCGCGCCGCGATCCGCCGCAAGTGACCGGCGACGGCGTGCACACCGTGCGCCAACTGGTCGAGACGGTCAACGCCGACCCGCGCCGTGGCGAAGGTCATGCCACCTCGCTCACCAAGATTCGTTTTGACGACATCGCCCTGGCGACGCTCGCCAAACAAGGGCTGAACGCCGACTCCGTGCCCGAAGCGGGCGCGCGCATCGTGCTGCGCAACAACGCCAACCTGTCGACGGGCGGCACCGCCACCGACGTGACCGACGACGTGCACCCGGAAATCGCCGCGCGTGCCGTAGCGGCAGCGCAACAAGTCGGTCTGGACATCGCGGGCGTGGACGCCGTGTGCGAAACCGTCATCCGTCCGTTCGAAGATCAGGCCGGCGGCATCGTGGAAGTCAATGCCGCACCGGGTCTGCGCATGCACCTGCAACCGTCGTACGGCAAGGGCCGCGCGGTCGGTGAAGCCATCGTCTCGACCATGTTCGAAGACGGCGACGACGGCCGCATTCCGGTCGTGGCCGTGTCGGGAACGAACGGGAAGACGACGACGGTGCGCCTGATTGCACACCTGATCGCACAGCGTGGCCTGCGCGTCGGCATGACCGGCACCGATGGCATTTACGTGAGCGGTCAGCGTATCGACACCGGCGATTGCAGCGGTCCGCGCAGCGCGCGCAACGTGTTGCTTCACCCGGACGTCGATGCGGCCGTGTTCGAAACCGCGCGCGGCGGCTTGCTGCGCGAAGGTCTGGCCTATGACCGTTGCGACGTCGCCGTAGTGACCAACATCGGCATGGGCGACCACCTTGGCCTGTCGTATATCAACACGGTCGAAGATCTGGCCGTGCTCAAGAGCGTGATCGTGCGCAACGTCGCGCCGAACGGCATGGCCGTGCTCAATGCAGCCGACCCGATGGTCGCGCGCATGGCCGACGCCTGCCCGGGCAAGGTGACGTACTTCGCGATGGACGCCTCGCATCCTGTGCTCGCCACGCATCGTGCCAAGGGCAAGCGTGTGGTGTTCGTGGACGGTGGCAACATCGTGACGGCACAGGGCACTGAAGAAACGCGTTACGCACTGTCGGCAATTCCGCTGACGCGCGGCGGCGCCATCGGCTTTCAGGTCGAGAACGCCATGGCAGCCATTGGTGCCGCTTGGGCACTGGCGATTGACCCCGCGATCGTGCGCGCCGGTCTGGCCACGTTCGTGAACGATGCCGGTACGGCACCGGGCCGCTTCAACGTGTTCGATTACAAGGGTGCGACCGTGATTGCCGATTACGGTCACAACCCGGACGCGATTCAGGCGCTTACGCAAGCCGTTGAAACGATGCCGGCCAAGCGCCGCTCGGTGGTGATTTCGGGTGCGGGCGACCGTCGCGACGAAGACATCCGCCGTCAGACCGAGATTCTGGGCGACGCGTTCGACGACGTGCTGCTCTATCAGGATCAATGCCAGCGCGGCCGTGAAGACGGTGAAGTGCTCGGCCTGCTGCGTGCAGGTCTGGTCGACGCACGCCGTGCCAGCCATATCGATGAAATCCGCGGCGAGTTTGCCGCAATCGATACGGCACTGGCGCGTCTGCAACCGGGCGATCTGTGTCTGATTCTGATCGATCAGGTGGACGAGGCGCTTGAGTACATCGGCAAGCGCGTGGCGGAAGCCTGAACGCACTGAATGCACTGAACGCAAGATTGAAGGCATCTGAGATGCCCCCGGAAGTTGGTGAGCTCACCAATCTCCGGGGGCATTTTCATTTCAGTACCGGTGTGAGCCCGGGACGTTTGTCGAAGCCGTCGCCGTAGTCGTACGCGCCGCCCACTGATCCGGCGTCATCACCAGCCGAAAGCCGATGTGCGACATCGGATTGCTCGGGTCGGTGCCCCGCCGCGCGCTCGTGCGATAGCCGCTGCAATACGTATCCGTACAGAGAAATGAACCGCCGCGTGTCACGCGCTTCGGCGCATCGGCTGGTGTCGCGCCATCATCGGGATCGAAACTCTGCGCCGGGCCTTGCGGATCGATGACGCGCTCACCGCGATTCGTCTGGACGGCCTGCCGCGCAAAGTAGTCGGCGCGATACCAATCCCCCACCCATTGCCAAACGTTACCGGCCATGTCGTACAGACCATAGCCATTCGGCGCGTAGCTGCCGACCGGACGCGTGCCGACTTCGATCTTGGTGGCACGGGTGACCGGGAACGGCTGAGTATCGTCGTCCCAGATATTGGCCATCGGCTTCCCATCCGGCGTCTTGCTGCCTCCCCAGACGTAATCGGCCTGCGTCAGCCCGCCGCGCGCGGCTACTTCCCACTCGGCCTCGGTCGGCAGACGCTTACCCACCCAGTCGGCATACGCCCGCGCATCGTCGTACGACACCTGCACGACAGGATGGTCCTCCTTGCCAGCCAGATCACTGCCCGGCCCCTGCGGATGACGCCAGTTGGCACCGGGCACGTATCGCCACCAGCGCGAGGCATCGAACAGCGGCACACGTGTATCCGCGCCCACGAACACCATCGCGCCCGGCACGAGCGCTCCGGGGGCAGGCGCCGGTGTACCCGGTGGCAACTGCACCTTCAAATCGTCCCAGCGCGGCACCTGCTCGGCGGTGGTGACGTAGCCGGTCGCGGCAACGAAGCGGGCGAACTCGGCATTCGTCACGTCGTGCACGTCCATCCAGAAGCCGCTGACCCGCACCTCGTGCGCTGGCCGCTCATTGCGCTGCGAGAGGCGGCTATCCGTGCCCATGAGGAAGCGCTGCGCCGGAATCCACGCCATGCGTTCGGGACCGTTGCGCCCGTCGCCGATACGCGGAACCGATGTTCTTGGAGACACCCACGGCTGCGCGCCACCGTGCGCCGACAGCCACGCGCCTGCACCACCGGCCAACGACACGACGATCAGTGCCGACAAAGCCGTGCGACGTGAAAACCCGCGCATCACTCGTTCACGCCCGGCGCCAGCACTACGCCGACACGCGCCATGTACTCACGCCAGCCACGCTTCAACCGGTTCACGATGTCCGGATTGCCGGCGGCGACATCCTGTGTTTCGCCGCGATCCGTCGACATATCGTAGAGCTTCCAGTCGGGCGGCCCCGCGACCGGCTGCGGACCTTGTTTGAGGTGCACCGACAACAACTTCCAGCGGTTGTCGCGGATGTACCGGTTGCCCGCAAATTCCTCACCGACCAAGGCGTCGTCGGGCAGATGCGTCGTCGTGCTGCCGGTCAGCAACGGCAACAACGAACTGCCTGTCATCGGATTGACCGCCTCACCGCGATAGCGACTCCCCGGGTTTTTCACGCCCGCCAGTTGCAGGAACGTCGGCGCGAGATCGAGCACGGACGCGAGTTGGTTCGCCTGCGCTTGTCCGACGGACTGCCGGGGCAACCGCACGATCGCGGGCACGCTCACGCCCCCTTCCGCCGGGTAGCCCTTGAACAGGCGGAACGGCGTTGCACTGACCTCGGCCCAGCGCGTGCCTAACGCGATGTTCGAGCGGCGACGGCCCATGTTCGCGTAACTGTTGTCGTTATCCGGACCGTCCGGATAGAACACGTCGACACGCTCCCCCGAAGGACCGTTGTCCGAGGCGAAGAACACGAAGGTGTTGTCGAATTGCCCGCTGGCCTTCAGGTAGTCGATGAGCCGTCCGATGTTCGCGTCGAGACTCTCGACCATCGCGGCGTACACCTCCATCTTGCGGGCTTCGGTCTTGCGTTGATCGGGCGTCAATTGCTCCCACGCGGGGTTCGCCGGTGACACAGGCAATTGCGCCGCCGGTTTGAAATCGCGCGGCACGATGCCCAATGCTTTCTGGCGCGCGATGCGCTCGTCGCGAATCGCGTCGTAACCGGCATCGTATCGGCCGCGATAGTGATCGATCGTCTCGTCGGGCGCTTGCAGCGGCCAATGCGGTGCCGTGTACGCGGCATAGGCGAAGAACGGCTTGCCGTCCGCCCGGTTGCGCTCGATGTAGCCGATCAGCTTGTCGGTGTAGCCAGTGCTCGAATAGAAGGTCTCCGGCAGGCGCGCGATGTTGCCATTCTCCCGATATGACGCGCGATCGGCCGACGTGATCTTTCCCGGCGTCGGCCCGAAGTGTGCGGCGCCGCCTTGCAACAGGACGAACGACGATTCGAAGCCCCGTGCCTGAGGGCTCTGCCCGGGCGTAAGCCCGAGGTGCCACTTGCCCACCATGTACGTGTGATAGCCGCCGTCTCGCAGCAGACTGGCGATCGAGAGCGAGCGCTCGTTGAGATAGCCCTCGTAACCCGGTTGCCCGACCTGATAGATCTGCAACGTCTCGGCCATCGTGCCCAAGCCGGACAAATGGTGATCGGCCCCGGAGAGCAGCATCGCGCGCGTGGGCGAGCAACTGGGTGCGACGTGGAAGTTCGTCAGAATCCGGCCCGACGCGATGAGCGCATCGAGATTCGGCGTGCGAATCTCACCGCCGAATGCGCCGACGTCGGAATACCCGAGATCGTCGGCAAGAATCATCAGGATGTTCGGGCGTTGCGCAGGGGCGGCCCATGCGCTCACGCCTATGCTCGCCGTGATGCACGCGGCGAGCACCGAGCGCACCGCCACGCGCAACGTACGGCGGCACACGGTCATTCGATCGTTCACGTTCAGGCTCCCATCAGAAGGCATGGCTGATCCCCAGTGCCACGGCGCTCGTGTTTTCACCGGGCAGCGGCGTCATGTCGAACGCCAGCGCGTACCGGCTGTTGCCGCGATTGTTGATGCGCGCATAGCTCGCATACAGGCGTGTGCGCTTCGACAGGCTATGTTCGATGCCCACGTATAGCCCGGTGGCATCGCCGTTCGAGCCACCGCTCTCGTTGCGATTGACCAGCGACACCACGAGTTCGTCGGCGGCCGTGAGTTGGTAGCGTCCACCGAGCTGCCAGTCGAACCCCTGCTGCGACGGCTTGCCCGACGTATAGATGCCGGAATAGCGATGCACGGCCGCCGTGAATTTGTACTGCCCGCGAACCCAGTACTCGCCGACGAGCCACACGTCTTGCATGCTCTCGCCCGGCCGCGCATTGTTGAAGTTGTCGTAGACCACCGATGCGAACCAGGGCCCGGTCGAATAGCGCAGACCCGTGCTGGTCCCCTGCCCGCTGTTGCGGCGCTCACCGGTCGCGAGGTTCTCCCCCTGCTTGCCCAGCGACAGTGACGAGATCACCTGAAAGCCGTTCCACTTCGGCGTCTCGTACTTGATGGTGTTGTTCTCGAGCCAGCGCTCGTACGAGGCGATGACGTTGGTAATGACGCTGTAGTTGCCGGTGTAAGTCGGGTCGATGCGGCCATAGGTGGTCGCTGACGTCACGCGCATGCGCCCGAGCAGCAAGCGTCCGAAGTCGCCTTTGAGCGCGACGTAGGCATCGCGCGCCGGCGGCACCGGCGTCGTGCCGTTGTTGACCCGAAAGCGCCACTCCAGCACCGCTTGAGCTTCCAGCGTGTCGGTGATCTTCTCGACATCGCGAAAGACGAATCGCGAGGTTTGCAGGCCGCCGCTTTGCATACGCGGTGTGGTCTGATTCTGCGCCCGGATGGTCTCGAAATAGCTGTCGACGATACCGGACAGTGTTGGTCCCGTTTGCGCAAACGACGCGCCGGAACAATGCGCCAGAACCAGCGCAGCGCAGGCTTTCTTGTACATGTCTCCTCCTGTGCGAGCGCCGCCTCGTCATGTCGCGGGCAACGTCAGGGCACGGTGGTCCGGTGGCCCGGCAACGTGTGCGGGGTCCGGTTGGGGGTGTTCGTTCGTGTGGGTAGTGGCTGGGGGATGCGGGACAACGCGGAGTCGCTCGGGGTAGCGCACCCGCAAAGGACTACTTGTTGAGACTCATGACCCACGCGGCAAAACGATCGGCTTCGCCATCGGCGAGCGCGTTCGGCGGCATCGGGATCGAGCCCCATTTGCCGCTGCTGCCTTCGACAATGCTTTTTTTGATTTTCGCCAGCGCCGCCGGGTCGTCGCGATACGACGCCGCAATGGCGCGAAACGCCGGGCCCACCTTCTTGTCGTTCATGTCGTGGCAAGCACGGCAAGTCTGTTCGCTCGCCGAAGGCGCAGCGGTTGCCGTATTCGTCAGTACGCCGAACATGCCGGACGCACTCAGCGTTAGCGCAACGCTGAAGACAGCGCGAAGTTTCATGGAAAACCCCTCAAAAATGTGCGATCCCCCGACAGCGGCATCGCTGAATTGTGACTTTTATATGTATACGTATCGTTACAAAAGAATACATTGTAAAAAAATAAAATACATATCACTCTTTCGGGATGCACATCATCGATTGGTTATAGCTGGGTGGTTCCGTTTTCCGGGATCTCGGGCAAGATGCGGGATCTGCCATTTCTGCTGATCACGCGATGTCTCCTCTCCCGCCGATTGCCCCGATTTCCCCCTTCCCCGACGATGCCTGGAACGCATGGACACCCAACGATCTCGCGCAGCGATTGGGCGCGACATCGGCGCACTGGTATGTCGTGGGGGGATGGGCGCTAGATCTGTGGCACGGCACGCAGACGCGCGAGCATGAAGATCTGGAGTTCTCAGTGCTGCCCGAGGACGTGAGTCACTTCCGGGACATGCTGGCGGAGTTGGTGTTCTTTACCGTGCGCGATGGCGTGGTCGAGTACCTGCCTGCGTCCGAGTCTCCGGCGGCAGACATCACACAGTTGTGGGGCGGGGATCTGGCTGAGCGTTGCTGGCGCGTCGACATGATGGTCGAGACGCGGGGCACACGAGACACGTGGGCGTATAAGCGCGCCCCGGACCTGCGGCGCGCGCGCATCGACGTGATCCGGAAAACCGGCGACGGCGTGCCCTATCTGTGCCCGGCGGCGGTGTTGCTCTTCAAAGCGAAACACCGCCGCGAGAAAGACGAACGCGATTTCCGTCTCGCGTTGCCCAAGTTGCCGCCGTCCGAGAAAGACGATCTGCGGCAGTGGTTAGCCACACTGCATCCCGGGCACGACTGGCTTCAGGCACTTTGAGGCGCACTCGCATGCGCATGGCATGCGGCGTTCACGCGTACTGCGCGAGTCCGTTGCCGAACGACCAATTTTCCTTGGCGACCTCAACAAGACTGATAAAGACATCGTCGGGCCGCACGCCGGGGCGCTCGCCCAACAAGTCCACCAAGCGGCGGTAGAACGCCTTCTTTTGGTCCAGCGTTCGCGTGTTGTTCGCGGTGATCTGGATGAACATGACATCGTCGCTACGCGAGACGCCCTGATAAGTCGGGTCGTACCGGAAGTTGGCAGCGTCGTGCTCCGTGATGGTCATGAACTGATCGTTCTCGGGCACGTTGAACGATTCGCGCATGGCCTGATAGACGCTATCGAAAATCGCCTGACGGTACGCTTCCGGCTTTCCGGCACGAAGGGAAATGCTGACGAGTGGCATGGCTCGGCTCCTTGGGAAATGAGCGGTAGAGATAAGCAGTAAAGATAAGCAGTAGAAGCAACGTCAGATTATCTATTTTGATATGCTATCGCCAATTATTTCATTGATAAGCATTGAATATGATTGGACGCCCGCTGGACCTCGATGCTGTCGACGCTTTCGTGCGGATTGCCGAATTCGGCAGTTTCACGCGTGCGGCCGAAGCGATGCTCACCACACAGGCCGCCGTGAGTCTCAAGCTCAAACGGCTGGAAGACCGGCTCGGCTTTCGTCTGTTCGAGCGCACGCCCCGGTATGTTGAGCTTTCCGTGCAAGGCGCGGCATTTTTGGCGCATGCGCGCGAATTGCTCAAGGTGCACGACCGGGCGCTATCGTCGGTCGCCGGTACGCGGCAGCGTCTCACGATCGGCATCAGCGATCACGTCGCCGGCCCGGAACTGCCCGCCCTGATCGCCCGCATGAATGCGCAAGACCCGAAGCTGTTGATCGAGCTACGCATCGGGTCGTCGTGCGACCTGCTTCAGAGCTTTGACCGCCGCGAATTCGATACCGTGATCGTGCGCCTGCACGACGGACGCAGCGACGGCGAAGTACTGGCGGAAGAGAAATTCGGCTGGTTTGCGGCGCCAAGTTGGCAGCATCGCAGCGACGAGCCGCTGCCGGTGGCGACACTGGCCGAGCCCTGTGGCGTGCGCGTGATGGCCGGCAAGATGCTCGACGCCGCCGGAGTGCCATGGACTGAGATTTTCGTGGGCGGCGGTGTGGCTGCCGTCACAGCCGCCGTCATGGCCGGATTGGGGGTGGCCGCGCTGGCACCGCGCATGCTGCCGTTCGGTGCCGTCGATGTCGGCCCGCGCCTCGGGTTGCCTGATTTGCCGCGCTTGCCTGTACTGCTCCACACGCGCATCAAGGACGGGCGCGCACGCGAAACGATTGCCGCCCTCTCGGCGGCCTTTCGCGCGGCGGTGAGAAACTGATTGGCGCTGTGGCCGCGAGCCGCAGGCGCCAGTAGAATGAGCCACCTTTCTCACGTCACGACTCGGCTGCCGATTCCCATGCGAACCCTCATTGCTTCCGCTCTGCTCTGCGCGCCGTTGCTTGCGCACGCCGATTGCCAAGACAACTTCAAAACATGGGCGCAGACGTTGCAACCCGGCCGCACGGTCGATACCGAGGTGGCGGCCTGTAAGGTCTGGCCCGCGAACCCCGCACAAACGCTAGCCGTATTGCCACTGCCGCAAAAGGGCAGCACTGACGACGAGAAAGTCTACGACGTCGAAGTGCTGGTCGCCGATAGCCAGACGGGCAAGATCCTCGCGCACCACTTCGAATCGTCGGCGATCACGTCGGACGCCGTTCGACTGCGCAGCCTCTCGCTCGACACCGCGCCGTGGCGGCTCACGCCGCAGGTCGTCGCCTTTGGCGTTCGCGCGACGTATGAAGGATCGTCGCGCGTGAATCCGTTTTCACAAACGACGGTCAGCCTGTATGTCATCGACGGCGCGAAGCTGCGCAAAGTCGTCGACAATCTGGCGACGCAACAAGGCGGTGGCGAGTGGGACGGCAACTGTGCAGGCAGTTTCTCCGATACGTCGCGCGCGGTATCGGTCGGCCCGGCCGGCAAAGCCGGTTACGCGAAACTGATCGTCAGCGAGAAGACCGTCACGACGACGAATAAACCCACGCGTAACGACTGCGCGAGCAAGGACAGCACGGCAAAGCGCCCCAACGTCACGATCGAGTACGACGGTTCGCGCTATAACGTTCCCAAAGCACTCTCGGGAACTTGAAAGCGATGCAGCACATGAGCGCGAACGAACCCGCCGCTGAGTCCGCCTCCGCGCCGGAGTGGATGCGCATTGCCGATGCCGAGCGCGGCATCCGCCGCTATGCGCAGGGCGACACGAATCCCCGGATCGTCGAATACAACAACACCACGAATCTGGTCGGCTACGACGACAAGATCTCGTGGTGTTCGTCGTTCATCAACTGGTGCATGGGTGGTGCAGGGCTTGCCGGGACGGGATCGGCGTTGGCGCGTTCGTGGCTGGAATGGGGCACGGTCATCGACGCCCCCGTCTATGGCTGCGTTGTCGTGCTCACGCGTGACGACCCGACGAGTTGGCGCGGGCACGTCGGCTTCTATTTGCGTCATGACGACACGACGATATATCTGCTCGGCGGTAATCAGTTGGACGAAGTGCGCGAACTCGATTATCCGATCTCGTCGGTGCTAGGTTACCGGTGGCCTGCGGCGGAGTAACGGTGTAACGGTGAAACGGTGAAACGGTGTAACCGAAACGCGTTACAAGTGCCCGATATTCAACCACTGGATGCACGGATGTTCGCCCGCCACGGATAACGGCACCACCGTGTGTGCGAGTCGCAAACCGCGTGCGGAATTTGCGAACCAGACGATGGCATCCCGGGTCTGGCGATTCGCCAGCACGAGTGCGCGAAAGCCGGGACTGTTGCCCCAGTGGAAGCAGCATTGCTGCGCGATCTCGATCCCCCAGCCCAAGCCCCATCCGACAGCGGGATCAGCAGGAAACTCACCGCGCAGATCCTCTACCTCGACCTGCCGGGTGTTCACCCGGGGCTCGAACCACGCCGCATGGCTCTCGTCCGACAAACCGCGTCCGGCCAAGACCGCCTGAACAAACACAATGTAGTCAAAGGCTGTCGTCAGCAGCGACCATGACGCCTGCGCCGTCGGCAACCGGCGCTTGGGCACCGGCTCACCTTCCCACTCGTGGCCTTGCGCATGGTTTTCCGCAAATCGCTCCTGCCAGTGCAAGCTTGAGTGATGCATCCCCAAGGGCGCGAAGACGCGAGCGCAGGCGAGTGTTTCCAACGAAGCGCCGCCGACTGTTTCCATTGCCCGCTGAAGCCACGCGAATGCACTGCTGCCGTAACTGAAACGTTCACCGGGCGTGAAGTAAGTGCGAAGCGGTGCCTCGTCGCGAACGATGTTCGGCAGGCCACTGGTATGCGTGAGAACGTGAAACGCCGTGATCGCGCGAGCGCGCGGATCGTTCGCGACGTATTCGCCGCAGATATCGATCAAGGGACGATGCAGATCCAGCCGCCCTTCTTCGATCAATTGAAGGGCGATGAACGCAACGAGGGGTTTGGTAAGCGAGGCGGCTTCGAACACCGTCTGCGCATCGACGGCGGCAGGATCATGCGAGCCCCGGATGCCGGCATATCGCTCGATGCCCCGCTCGCCCGCGCGTAACGTCGCGAGCGAAACACCCGCGATGGGGCCGTCCGATGTGACCTGCGCCAGAAAATTGTCGAGATCCATCGGCGGCACCACGGGAAGGACTGTCGGGGAAAGTGATTCTACAGAATGCGCCGCATTGCGCAGCGCCGGTCTTTCGGCAATCCGCCCGCCACTTCGTCGGCCAAGACTTGCCTGAGCCTTGCACTCAGCGCGGATGGCGCGATTGCCGCAAACCCCAGACGCTCGTAAAACGGTCCGTTCCAAGGCACGTCGCGAAACGTTGTGAGGGTGAGCGCCGTCAGCCCCGCGCGTGTCGCATAGGCGCTGGCTGCCGCCATCAACGCCCGGCCAAGACCACGCCCCTGCCAGTCGCGATGCACTGACATCTCCCACACGTGGAGTTCGCCGCCAACGACCTCCGCGTCGAGAAACCCGACCGGCGTATTGTTTTCGTCGACGCCAACCCACGCGGCGCCCTTCTCGATGAACGCACGATGGCGCTCAACCGGCATCCCTTCACCGTCCGCCAGCCACGCAAGCTCGGGAAATTGACGGAATATCTGTCCCGCGTCGCGGTCGATCGGCACAAGCGCCTCGGCATCGACAAGCGTCGCCGGGCGCACCTTCACGACTGACATTGGCGACGCCGATGACGTCACAGCCAACGTCAAACGACCACCTCCTGCGGCGCCATTTCTGTGCCGTACGACGTTGCCCAACGGCCATCCGCATCGGGTGCCGCCACCGTCGGTTTGCACTGCACGGCCGTCTCGTCGAGCCCTTGCAACAATGGGCAACGCTCAAACAGTTCGGCGATGAAGTCGACAAATACGCGCACCTTAGGCGACAAATGACGATTATGCGGATAGACCGCCGAAATCGGCATGGGCGGCGGTTTCCACTGATGCAGAATCTCCACCAACTGCCCCGATTGCAGATACGGGAGTGCCATGAAGCGTGCCAACTGCACCGTGCCGAAGCCCGACAACCCCAGTTGCAGATACGCCTCCGCGTCGTTCACCGCGACCGACCCCTGCATGTGGATGTCGACCTCTTTGCCGTCGACCAGAAACTGCTCTTCGATCACACGCCCGGTGCGGCTCGAGAAGTAATGCACGGCCGTGTGCCGTTGCAGATCGTCGAGCGTATGCGGCATGCCCATGCGCTCAAGATACGTCGGCGACGCACATGTCACGCTCTGGAACAGCCCCACGCGCCGGGCCACCAGACTGGAATCCTGCAACGTGCCCACACGCAGCACACAATCCACCCCTTCCTGAATCAGATCGACGGGCTTGTCGCCCATGCCGACCATCAATTCGATCTCGGGATAACGGTCGTGAAACTCGCACAATGCCGGCAGCACAACCAGCTTGCCGAGCGAGCCCGGCATGTCGATGCGCAGCTTGCCACGCACGCGCTGGCTGCTCTCGCGGAAGGACGATTCCGTCTCTTCGATGTCGGCCAGAATGCGCAGGCAGCGCTCGTAGTACGCCGCCCCGTCGGGCGTGAGGTTCAGCCGCCGGGTCGTGCGCTGCAATAGCCGCGTGCCCAGATGGGCCTCGAGATTCTGAATGATCGTGGTCACGGAGGTGCGCGGCATGCCGAGATTGTCGGCGGCGCGCGAGAAGCTGTTCGCCTCTACCACCCGCGTAAAGACCTGCATCGCTTGCAAGCGATCCATGATGTTTCCCCATTGAAAACGCTGTCGCACTGGCCAATCCGACGAATTCACGCCAATCGTACGGATATAAGCATATTGGTCGGCGGCATAAGCCAATACGGGCAAGGCAGGCGCCGATTAGTCGAACTGGCCGAACAGTGTTGCCAAATTATAGGCGTTTATCCCAATGTGCGTGGCCTCTAGACTTCGGTCCATCGAAAGTCACCAGAGGGGTGTCGCTCACGCGAGCCCAAAGCGAATATGTCTGCCAACGCCAAGCCACAATCGGGCCACGCCAGCCAAACCGGCGACGGACTGCGCATTGAAGACGTCAGCATTGCCGGCCACGTCGGCCCGCTGACGCTGCGCCTGTACCGTCCCGTGGCCAAGCCCGGCCAGTCGGCGAAAGCTGCCAAAGCCGGCCAAGCGGGCCATCCCGCCCAGACGGGCGAACCCGGCGTCGTCGTGCCGCTCGAAGCGCACCTGCCTACCGTGCTGTATTTCCACGGCGGCGGTTTCTGCACGGGCACGCTCGACGACGGCGACGCCGCCGCCCGCTACCTCGCCAAGCATGTGCCCGCGCTGGTGGTGTCGGTCGCCTACTCGCTCGCCCCCGAATTCCCGTTTCCCGCCGCGCCGGAAGACGCCTGGTGCGCCGCCCTCTGGGTGCAGCGCCACGCCCGCCGCTACGGCGCCAGTCCGCGCCGCCTCGCGGTGGCCGGTCACGACTCGGGCGGCAACATTGCCACGTCGCTCACGATGATCGCCCGTGATCGCGGTGAAATCACGATCTCGGCGCAGGCCTTGCTGGCCCCGCTGCTCGATCCGAGCATGACGCGTCTGGCCAATGCCCGCACGCCCAGCGATATCGAAGCGAGCGAATGCGCCAAGTGCTACCGCGCGTATCTGCCGCATGCCACGCAGCGCCTGCATCCGTACGCAGCGCCGCTGGAATCGCGACGCCTGGGCGGGTTGCCGCCCACGCTGATCGCCTCTGCCGAACACGACCTGCTGCACGTCGAAGCCGAAAAATACGCTGCCGAACTCATCGCGGCCGGCGTGCCGACGCAAGTCACGCGCCATCGCAGCGCGTCCCATCACGGCCTCGCCGCCCTGCCCGCTGCATTGCGGGAGGTGGCCGCCTTCCTGACACGCCGGCTGGCACCGCCTGCCGCTGGCTCTACCCAGTGAGTCCATCCGTTCCGGAGATTTGAATAATGACCACCCTCGCTCGCAAACCCGTCATCATCGCCGCCGCCGCCACGATCGCGCTCGTGGCTCTCGGCACACTCACCGTCGTGCGCGTGGACGCCAGCACGCCGCCGGCCTCCCAAGTCATGCCGGCCGCAGAAGTCGATGTCGCCAACGTGATCTCACGCACCGTGACCGACTGGCAAAGCTACTCCGGCCGTCTCGACGCGGTGGATCGCGTCGATATCAAGCCGCTCGTGTCAGGCACCATCACCGCCGTTCACTTCAAGGACGGCCAGCTCGTGAAGAAAGGCGATGCGCTCTTCACCATCGATCCGCGCCCGTATGCGGCCGAAGTCGATCGCACCGCCGCGCAACTCGCCTCGGCACAGGCGCGTGACGTCTTCACCAGCACCGACCTCGCCCGCGCAGAACGCCTGATCGCGGATAACGCCATCGCGAAGAAGGATTTCGACCAGAAGGAAAACGCGGCACGCGAAGCCGTCGCCAACGTGAAGGCCGCGCGCGCTGCGCTTGAAACCGCACGCATCAATCTGGGCTACACGCAGATCGTGGCACCGGTGGCCGGCCGCGTTTCCCGCGCGGAAATCACCGTCGGCAACACCGTGTCGGCCGGGGCGCAGTCGCCCGCGCTGACCACGGTGGTGTCGGTCTCGCCGATCTACGCGTCGTTCGATGTGGATGAGCAGACCTACCTGCGCTACCTCTCGCGCGACACGGCCAAGCCGAGCGGCGTGCCCGTCGATCTGGGCCTCGCCAACGAGTCGGGCTACTCGCGTAAGGGCACGGTGTATTCGGTCGATAACCGCTTCGACACCACGTCGGGCACGATCCGCGTGCGCGCTCGCTTCGACAACGCCGACGGCGCGCTCGTCCCGGGCCTTTACGCCCGCATTCGTGTCGGTGGCGGCGAGCCGCACCCGGCCCTGCTGATCGACGAAGCCGCGGTCGGTACCGACCAGAGCAAGAAGTTCGTGCTCGTGGTCGACGCCGGCAACAAGGTGCAGTACCGCGAAGTGCAACTGGGTGAGCGCCATGGCGGGCTCGTGGAAATTGCCGGTGGCCTGAACGACGGCGAGCGCATCGTCGTCAACGGTCTGCAACGTGTGCGCCCGGGTGACCCGGTCTCGCCGAAGACCGTGAAGATGGCTGCCGACAAGGGCGACGCGCACGACATCGTCGCTCCGGCAGTGGCCGCCAACCCGGCCACCACCCCGGCTGCCAGCCAGACGACTTCGCAGAACGATGCCAGCGGCAAGACACCGGCGACGGCCAAACCGGCCCAATCAGCCCAGTCGGCGGCGGTCAACGCAACGGCGAAGCGTTCGTAATGGTCGCGAAGGTGACGATGCACTCGCACGCAGCCTCACGAATCACACGCTGAACGACACCTCAGAGTTTCGTAATGAACATCTCAAAATTCTTTATTGACCGGCCCATTTTTGCGGGGGTTCTTTCGGTCATCACGCTGCTGGCCGGCCTGATCGCCGTGTTCCAGCTGCCGATTTCGGAGTACCCGGAAGTGGTACCGCCGTCGGTCGTGGTGCACGCCCAGTACCCCGGCGCCAACCCGAAGGTGATCGCTGAGACGGTGGCTTCGCCGCTCGAAGAGCAGATCAACGGCGTGGAAAACATGTTGTACATGCAGTCGCAGGCCAACAGCGACGGCAACCTGACCACGACCGTGACCTTCCGTCTGGGCACCGACCCGGACAAGGCGCAGCAGCTCGTGCAGAACCGTGTCTCGCAAGCGCTGCCGCGCCTGCCGGACGACGTGCAGCGCCTTGGTGTGACGACCATCAAGTCGTCGCCCACGCTCACGATGGTGGTGCACCTGATCTCGCCGAACGATCGCTACGACATGACCTACCTGCGCAACTACGCGCTCATCAACGTCAAGGATCGCCTCTCGCGTATCAAGGGCGTCGGTGAAGTGCAGTTGTGGGGCGCAGGCGACTACTCGATGCGTGTGTGGCTCGACCCGGCCAAGGTCGCTCAGCGCGGCCTGACCGCGTCGGACGTGGTGAAGGCCATTCGCGAGCAGAACGTGCAGGTGGCTGCGGGTGTGATCGGCGCAACGCCGGCCGGCCCGGATACGCCGCTGCAACTCAACGTGAATGCGCGTGGCCGTCTGAACACGGAAGAAGAGTTCCGCGACATCATCCTGAAGACCTCGCCGGACGGCGCCGTGACGCACTTGGGCGATGTGGCCCGCGTGCAACTCGACGCGTCGTCGTACAGCCTGCGCTCGTTGCTCGACAACAAGCCGGCCGTGGGTCTGGGTATCAACCAGTCGCCGGGTGCGAACTCGCTGCAAATCTCGGACGACGTCCGTGCCGCGATGGCCGACCTGCAAAAAGACATGCCGCCGGGCGTGGAATACCGCATCGAGTACGACCCGACGCAGTTCGTGCGCTCGTCGATCTCGGCCGTGGTGCACACGCTGCTCGAAGCCATCGCGCTGGTGGTGCTGGTGGTGATCGTGTTCCTGCAAACGTGGCGTGCGTCGATCATCCCGCTGCTTGCCGTGCCGGTCTCGATCGTGGGGACGTTTGCCCTGCTGCTCGGCTTCGGCTACTCGATCAACGCGTTGTCGCTGTTCGGGATGGTGCTGGCCATCGGTATCGTGGTGGACGATGCGATCGTGGTGGTGGAAAACGTCGAGCGGAACATTGCTGCCGGGCTGACACCGAAGGAAGCGACGTATCAGGCCATGCGGGAAGTGAGCGGTCCGATTGTCGCTATCGCCCTCACGCTCGTGGCCGTGTTCGTGCCGCTCGCGTTCATGTCGGGTCTGACGGGTCAGTTCTACAAGCAGTTCGCCATGACCATCGCCATCTCGACGGTGATCTCGGCCTTCAACTCGCTGACGCTCTCGCCGGCCATGGCCGCCCTGCTGCTCAAGGACCATCACGCCAAGCCGGACTGGCTGACGCGTCAGATGAATCGCTATCTCGGCGGCTTCTTCGGTGCATTCAACCGCGTGTTCCATCGCGGTTCGGAAAAGTACGGTCAGGGCGTGACCCGCGTGATCGGCCGCAAGGCCGTCATGATGGCGCTGTTCGCGGTGCTGCTGGGTATCACGGTGTTGCTGGGCAAGGTAGTGCCGGGCGGTTTCGTGCCGGCGCAGGACAAGGAATATCTGATCGCCTTCGCTCAGTTGCCCAACGGCGCGTCGCTTGAACGCACCGACAAGGTGATTCGCGACATGTCGGCCATCGCACTGAAGACGCCTGGCGTGAAGAGCGCCGTGGCGTTCCCGGGGATGTCGGTCAACGGCTTCACCAACTCGTCGTCGGCAGGCATCGTGTTCGTCACGCTCAAGCCGTTCGACCAGCGCAAGGACAAGTCGCTGTCGGCGGCCGCCATCGCGGCCAAGCTCAATGGCGAGTACTCGAAGAACAAGGACTCGTTCATCGCCGTGTTCCCGCCCCCGCCGGTGCTGGGTCTGGGTACGCTCGGCGGCTTCAAGCTGCAAGTGGAAGACCGTGGCGCACTCGGCTACGAAGCCCTGAACGATGCAACGCAAGCGTTCATCAAGAAGGCCTCGCAGACCAAGGAACTGGGCCCGACGTTCTCGTCGTACCAGATCAATGTGCCGCAACTGAACGTGGACCTCGACCGTGTGAAGGCCAAGCAGCTCGGCGTGCCGATCACCGACGTGTTCGACACCATGCAGATCTACCTCGGTTCGTTGTACGTGAACGACTTCAACAAGTTCGGTCGCGTGTATCAGGTGCGTGTGCAGGCCGATGCACCGTTCCGTGCCCATGCCGAAGACATCGGCTTGCTCAAGACGCGTAACTCGTCGGGCGATATGGTGCCGCTGTCGTCGCTGGTGAAGGTCACGCCGACGTACGGTCCGGAAATGGTGGTGCGCTACAACGGCTATACGGCTGCGGACATCAACGGTGGTCCGGCCCCGGGTTACTCGTCGGGTCAGGCACAGGCTGCGGTGGAGAAGATTGCCGCCGAAACCCTGCCGCGCGGTGTGAAGTTCGAATGGACCGACCTGACGTATCAGCAAATTCTGGCGGGCGATTCGGCGATGTGGGTGTTCCCGATCTCGGTGCTGCTGGTGTTCCTGGTGCTGGCTGCTCAGTATGAAAGTCTGACGCTGCCGCTGGCCGTGATCATGATCGTGCCGATGAGCATCATGTCTGCCCTGTTCGGGGTGTGGCTGACGCGCGGTGACAACAACATCTTCACGCAGATCGGTTTGATGGTGCTGGTGGGGTTGTCGGCGAAGAACGCGATTCTGATCGTGGAATTTGCCCGGGAACTGGAAATGCAGGGCCGAACTGCCGTGGCTGCCGCAATCGAAGCCAGCCGCCTGCGTCTGCGCCCGATTTTGATGACGTCCATCGCGTTCATCATGGGTGTGGTGCCGCTGGTGATGTCGACCGGTGCAGGTTCGGAAATGCGTCATGCCATGGGCGTGGCCGTGTTCTTCGGCATGATCGGCGTGACCGGTTTCGGTCTGGTGCTGACGCCGGTGTTCTACGTGCTGCTGCGCACCTTGGCCGGCAAGAAGCCGCTGCATAGCGCTCACGCGTCGACCATGCCCGCCAACGTCAAGGCCGAAGTCTGAAGGATGCCAATCATGCAATCGCAATGGATTAAACGCAGTCTGGGTGTCTCGAGCTTGCTCGGTGCCCTGCTGGTGGTGGCGGGCTGCTCGATGGCCCCCACTTACGAAGTACCGACGGTGACCGACAAGGGCACGCCGACGGCGTTCAAGGAAGCCTCGCTGTCGGCCGCCGACGCGGGCACGTGGAAGACCGCGCAGCCCTCGGAAGCGGTGGCGCGCGGTGAATGGTGGAAGGTGTTCGGTGACGCGACGCTCGACAAGCTCGAAGACGACGCGCTCGCTGCCAACCAGAGCCTGAAGGCTGCGGCAGCGCGCGTGCAGGAAGCGCGCGGCGTGCAGCGTCAGGCACGTGCCGCCCTCTTCCCGACGCTCGACGCGGGCTTCGGCCCGACGCGTCAGAAGATCTCGCCGGCCTCGCAGTTGCAGCCGGACGGCGGGAATATCGCGCCGTACACGCTGTGGCGTGCGCAGGCGAGCGTGGGCTACGAAGTCGATCTGTTTGGCCGCGTGTCGGATAACGTGGCCGCCGCCCGCGCGGATGCCGAGCAAAGCGAAGCGTTGTACCGCTCGGTGCAACTCGCGTTGCAGGCCGACGTGGCGCAGAACTACTTCAACCTGCGTGAGCTCGACGCCGAACAGGCGCTGTACACGCAGACCGTGAAGCTGCGTGAAGACGCACTCAAGCTCGTGCAGCGTCGTTTTACGGAAGGTGACATCGACGAGCTGGATGTGGCGCGCGCCAAGGCCGAGTTGGCCACGGCGCAGTCGGATTCGCTGGCGGTGGCGCGACTTCGTGCCGCGTCGGAGCATAGCCTCGCGATTCTGCTGGGCAAGACGCCGGCGGAGTTCACGTACACGCCGACGCCGCTTCAACCGGTGAAGGTGAGCATTCCGGCGGGACTGCCTTCAGCACTGCTGGAGCGCCGCCCGGATATCGCCGCGGCTGAGCGCGCGATGGCTGCCGCCAACGCCCGTATCGGTGTGGCGAAGGCCGCGTTCTTCCCGTCGCTCTCGCTCACGGGCTCGGGCGGCTTTGAAGCGGCCACGTTGGGCGATCTGTTCAACTGGTCGAGCCGGACGTTCTTGCTCGGCCCGGCAGTGGGCGGCTTGCTGGCGTTGCCGATCTTCGACGGCGGTGCACGCAGCGGCAACCTGTCGCGGGCACGCGCGCAGTACGAAGAAGATGTCGCGAACTATCGCCAGCAAGTGCTCGTGGCGTTCCGTGAAGTCGAGGACAACCTGTCGAACTTGCGCCTGCTTGCCGACCAGACGCGCGCTCAGGACGATGCCGTGAAGGCGTCGAGCCGCGCAGCGCAACTGTCGCGCACCCAGTACAAGGAAGGCTCGATCGCTTATCTGGATGTCATCGACGCCGAACGCACGGTGTTGCAGGCGCAACGCAGCGCGGTGCAGTTGGCCGGTGCGCAAGCCGTGTCGACCGTCAACCTGATCCGCGCGCTGGGTGGCGGCTGGGGCGACGTACCGGCAGCAGCGGGCACGCCGGCGGCGGGGTCGGCAACGGTTGCCGCTCGATAAGTGATGAAAAGACGTAAATAACAGTGAAGTGAATTAGCGTTGTAGGCACCGAAAGCATCGGGCCGGCGGCCGCCCTCGTGTCCCCCAAGGCGAGCGGCGCGTGGAGTTGCCCCCTCCCTTAGCGCGCCATGCGCGCCGCCGGTTTCGATGCTCCCTCGGGATGCCGCAACAGGAATGTTTCGCCCCGCTTCACGCTGATTTCAACCGGTTTCTTCCCTGCGTCCCTGCTTGCCCGGAGTCTGTCCGACGTCAATCGACGTCCGACATGCCCGGGCTTTTTTTTGTGCCGCGATGGTAGGATTGCCCTACGGTTGCCGTCATGTGCAGCGCACCTGTACGGTGATCGTTACTGGCAAGTCATCTCGAATGCTTCCCCCGCGTGCGGTCGCCAGACCTTACGAAAAGGAGTGCAAAGAATGAAGATGCACAAGACGTTGTCGATTGTTCTCGCCGCCGGCATGGCGGTGTCATCCACCCTCGCGTTCGCTCAGGGCGGCCCACCGCCGCAAGGTGGTCCCGGTGGCCCGGGCCGCGGCGATCAAGGCGATCGTGGCGACCACAAAGGTCCGCCCCCCGGCCATGGCGGCCCACAACACGGTGCACCGCAAGGACACGGCCCACAACACGGCGGCCCGCCGCCTCGCGGCCACGCAGGCCCCGGCCCTGTTGAAGATACGTGGCAACACCCGGATTGGCGCAAAGGGGACCGTGTCCCGCAGCAGTATCGCGACCGTCAGTATGTCGTCGAGAATTATCGCGACTACCGCCTGCCGCCACCGCGTCGTGGGTATCAATGGGTTGGCGTCGGCGGTGACTTCCTGCTGGTGGCCATCGCGAGCGGCGTGATCGCGGACATGGTGGTCGGCGGCGGACGCTGACCGCCCCACGCCACTGACCGTGGCAAATTCCCGCTGACTTGCCAAACGGCGGCAGGGCCCCAAAGCCCTGCCGCTTTTGCATTCCGCTTTGCCACCTCGCAAGACATCCCGCCTACATCGTCTCGTTTTCTTCCTTTTGGTGCATCGCGTTGCCAGCGCGTGGGGCAATGCCGGGATTTCGCTGCGCCGCAGCACTAAAATCACGCGCTCATGCTCTCCCAATCCATCGATATACGATATATCATGCACAAAATATCAATCGATTGCCCCACTTCGGTGCGGTCGGCGGAGGGGACGACATGGCAATGACGCAACGTGATGTAAGGCAGTGGTTGACCGGTTTTCTGCCCGCCGTGGTGGCGGTGCAATGGCGCGAGCGGTTACGCGCCGGGGTGGGTGCCCTGTGTGGCATCGCCTTCACTGGCGGCCTGATGCTCTGGCTGCTCGGCCCCGCGACCTATATTCCGTGGCTGGTCGCCCCGATGGGTGCCTCCGCAGTCCTGTTGTTCGGCGTTCCTGCCAGTCCCCTTGCGCAGCCGTGGTCGATCCTCGGCGGCAATCTCGTTTCGGCGTTTGTTGGTGTGACGTGCGCCATGTTCATCCCGTCGCCCGTCGTGGCGGCGGCGACCGCTGTCGGTATCTCGATTGCGCTGATGTTTACGCTGCGTTGCGTGCATCCGCCTTCAGGCGCGGTGGCGCTGACAGCCGTCCTCGGCGGCCCCGCTGTGCACTCCCTCGGGTACGGTTTCCTGCTTGAGCCGATTGCAGTGCAGTCCGTGGCCTTGCTGGCTGCGGCCATTGCGTATCATGCGATCACCGGCCATCGGTA
This sequence comes from Pandoraea sp. PE-S2T-3, assembly GCF_002179965.1. Lineage (GTDB taxonomy): Bacteria > Pseudomonadota > Gammaproteobacteria > Burkholderiales > Burkholderiaceae > Pandoraea. Next base: position 156,896 of record NZ_NGUQ01000037.1, on the reverse strand, counting down.
TCCGCACGTGGCCCGCGCTCAGGCGGCGGCACGTCCGGCCACCGACGCCACGGCCGGCGTTCAGGTCACCACGGCCGATGCAGAGAAGGCGCTCGCCCGCCATAGCGAACTGCTCTCCATCTCGGCCGACGATTTGGCCGATCTGCTGCGCGATACGCAGCGCGAAGCCTATGCCCGGCGGGCGCGTGAATTGACCGTTGGCGACGTGATGACGAAGTCGCCCGCCCATGTGAAGGCCTACGACGAGGTGCCGACGGCTTGGCGTTTGTTGCAGCGTCACGGTCTCGACGCTCTGCCCGTCGTGGATGCCGATGCCCGGGTTATCGGTCTGGTTACGCGTCACGATCTGCATACCCGGCGCGCCCGCGCGCAACGCTGGCCTCGCTTTGGCGTGGCCTTGAGCGCGGGGCCGCGTCCGTCCGTGCGCGAACTGATCCAGCCCGGCATGAAGTCGGCCACTACCAGCATGCCGCTCTCGGAAATCGTGCCGCTGCTTGCCACCCAGCGTCACGGCACGGTGCCGGTGCTGGACGAAGCCGCGCGACTCGTCGGCGTCATCACGCACGCCGAAGTGCTTCGCAAGGTGATGTCGGCTTGAATGATTGGTGACGGGCGCGCGGCGACAGCAGCGCGCTTGCCGCCCCGTCATTTGATCTTTGTTTTTCGCACACCAAAACACGTCGACCGCTCGTGTCGACGCTTCCCTCCAAACACCCTCCCCCCCCGCCGCCCGCTATTTGTCAGCCGTTCGCCGATCTGTGAGAATGGCGGCGTCGTGACATGCAGGTTGCGCGCCACATAACGTATTCGATCAACGGGCGCGTATCTCCATTGCGGACATGCCACGACGGGTGCGCTCACGGCCAAACCACCCCGCGCTCCTAAGAAGCTCCGGGACGCGTCATCGCCGTACAGCTTCGGATCACGAAGCGACACACGCTCAGGGGAATCATGGAACCGATCACGTTCAAGCAGTGTTTCACGGGAGCATGGCGCGACGGATTCAACGCCTTGCGCAGTCGCCCCTTGCTGAGTATTACGATTGCGGTCGTCATGCTCGTCGCGACCGCCCTTAACGCGTCAGTCAAACAACTGATGCTCATGACGGCGCAAAGCGGTGGCTCACCGGGGCTTCGTCTGGGTCTCGGTGCACTGGCACTGCTTCTGACGCTTGTGATCTTGTTCTCGTTCGCGGTGTTGGCCGTGCACGTGTATCGCCACACGATTCTCGGTGCCGATGCCGCGCGGCAAACGCCGTGGTACGGCAGAGACCTCTGGCGCTATATATGGGCGGCGATCCAAGTCGGCTTCGTGCTCAGCGTCATGCTCACGCTTGCGCTTCTGGTTGCCGTGTTCGCGTTGCGCGCCACCAGCATGAGTAACTCACGCCCAGCCATGGCGACGTTCACGGCACTCCTGCTTTGCGCCTTGGTGTTTTTTATGGTGCGCATATCGCTCATCTTTGGGCAGGTCAGCGTGGGCAGAGCCAAGCGCTGGCGGGCGGCTTGGAACGACACGCGCGGTCATTTCTGGGTGATGCTCGGCACCGGTATCGTAACGGTGCTGCCGCTGATGGGCGTTGGCTTGCTGCTGACGATCGCCTTCGGGCTACTGCTGCACGTCATGCCCGGCGTTACGACCGTCCTGCTCGGCGCCCTGATCTTGCAGACCCTCGTGACGGTGGCCTACATTGCCGTGGGAACGAGCCTGCACGGCTGGTTCTACCTGCGTTATGCAGACCGCCTGCTCGCCCTCGATGACGCACCGGACGACGCCTGAGCCTCGCCTGGCTGCCGTCACCCCTTCGAAATCACCAGTTGCGTGGCCAGTCCGTGCTGCACTTGCGGCACGACGGCCAGGCGCACTTCGATGACCTCGGCTTCGCCCTGTCGAACGGCCATTGGCATCGCATAGACGCAGGCGTGCACACGCTGCACGAGCAGCGCGCGGTTGGGCTTTTCCTGGGGAGTGAAACGCATGCTCGCCAGACGGTCGAGCAGGAAATTGGCAACATCGCCATCAGCGAGCACTTCCACACCGATGATCCGGGCAAACTCGTCGTGGGCGAAACGGCACGCCAAGGCTGCCGTTTCTACGAGATTCCCTTCGTCCGCTATCACTTTCATGATGTCTCTGGGAGGTCCGTCGGATGTCTGTAGCAGGCAGGCGAACGGCGCGAAGCCGCCGCCTCGATGCCTCATGACGAGAAATCCTAGCATGCGAAAGCCCCCATTCGCATCATCCGAATGGGGGCTTTCGTTCGTCGGTACCTCGGCGGTTATCCGCGTCGGCAACGCACCGGCGCTCGACCTCGATCCAGCCCGGTCAAGCAGCGTTTGCCGTGGCCGGGCTCACGCTGAGCGCACCAAAACGCTCGTACTCGCCAAGCCCGTCGGGCCACTGCGTGAGCACTTCGAAACCGGTCTCGGTCACGGCCACCATGTGTTCCCACTGGGCGGAAAGCGAGCGATCGCGCGTGACTACGGTCCAGCCGTCACCCAACTGCTTGGTGTCGGACTTGCCCGCGTTGACCATCGGCTCGATCGTGAAGATCATGCCCGGCTTGAGCGTCAGCCCCGTGCCCGGACGGCCGTAGTGAAGCACCTGCGGATCATCGTGGTACGTCGTGCCGATGCCGTGGCCGCAATAGTCGCGCACGATGCTGAAGCCTTCGCGATGGGCGACGGTCTGGATCGCATGGCCGACGTCGCCCAGCGTAGCGCCCGGACGAACGGCACGAATGCCCGCGACCATCGCCTCATACGTGGTGTCGACCAGCCGCTTGGCCAGAATGCCCGGTTTGCCCGCGTAGTACATGCGGCTCGTGTCGCCGAACCAGCCGTCCTTGATCAGCGCCACGTCGATGTTGACGATGTCGCCGTCATGCAGTCGCTTTTCACCGGGAATGCCGTGGCAGACCACGTGATTGACCGACGTGCAGACCGTCTTCGGATACCCGTGATAGCCGATGTTGGCCGGTACGGCCTTCAACTCATGCACGATGAAATCGTGGCAAATACGGTCAAGCTCATCGGTCGTCACACCGGGTTTGACGTGTTCGCCGATCATGTCGAGTACTTGTGCGGCCAGTTGGCCGGCACGGCGTGAGAGGGCAACTTCTTCTTTCGAGCGGATGACAACGTGTTCGCGCACCATTACGCCACCTTGTTGAATGCGGTGACAGGTGCACCGGTTACGGGAGAAACAGCACTCGCTGGCAGCGTGGCCGAGGCCACCGATGCCGCAGACGCGCCGTCGGATTCGATGAGACGGCGGCAGATTTCGCCGTAACTCAGGGTCGGGTTCAGTTCGGCGAGCATGCCGACGCGCAGCCAATGTTCCGCCTGCGCATTGATCGAGCGGCTGAGTGCACCGCTGGTATTGCGCAGCGCCTCATGCATTTGCTCCGATATCTTGACGATACCCATATTGCGGACCTCTTATATACGAAATAGCTACGAAACGTATATTAACAGGCCAAAGGCGTCTTGTCAGTCCCCTACGTCTGCCGCGCCCGTCGCCATAGGCCGGGCGTGCAGCCGGTCATGGCCGAGAACACGCGGGTGAAGTGGCTCTGATCGGCGAAGCCGCAGGCGTAGGCGATGTCGCTCAGTTCAAGCGAGGTGGTCTGCATCAACCCCTTGGCGCGCTCGACGCGAAACGCGCGCAACCAACGGTACGGCGACATGCCGGTCGACGCACGGAACGCATCGACAAACTGCCGCGTCGGCAGCCCGCAGGCGGCGGCGACTTCGGCAAGCGAAGGCTCGCGCTCAAGATCGGCTGTCATCAGGTCGGTGGCAATGCGTTGTTCGCGGCGGGTCAGGACGCGGCGGCGATACGTTCGCGTTTCCACCGGCGATCCGTACGCCGAGCACAAACGCGAACCGATGGCGAGCGAGAGTTGATCGAGCAGCAGCGACCCGGCGATATCGGGTTGGCGCATCGCCAGCTTGAGCGCCATGCCCAAGTGAAACAGCACGGCGTCTTCGCCGTGGTCCACGTCGCGCAGTTCGACGTAAGCGCCGCCGGGCTGGTCCTGGCAGATTTCCATGAGCGACACCTGCGGGATCATCAGAATCACGCATTCGAACTCGTTGGGCATGTAGGCCGTGGGCTCGTCGGCGAGATGACCGAGAAAGAAAGTGCCCTTGTGGAACGCCTCCGTAGGGACATGGTGACCGTGCTTCCAGACTTCGGCACCAACGGTCGAGCGCAATTGAATCGAGACCACGTTGGCGTTGCCGACGGGAATCTTCTGGCTCATGCCGGCCTCTCGCGCGATGCCGTGCAAATGGGTCGCGAGAATCTGATCTGTCTTCAACATCGTGGTGCTCAGCGATGTCGCGGGCACGGTCGGATACAGAAACGAGCGGCTGTTCGCGGCGTCCTGAGCAGACGGCGTGGAAGTGTCAGCGACAAGCGGAGATCGGTGCATGGCAACCTGCCTGTTGAAAGCACGCAGCGCTCACCCGATGCCGTCAGGCGCTCTCATCTGGCCGGCAAATAACCAAACATCGGTCGCTTTCGAAACAGGCTCGCACGTAGCTTCAACGTAGCAAAATTCGCCAAACGCCGTCACCGCGTTTGCCCCTAGGCCATGCATCGCCGAAGTCCTTTATGGCGCGGAAATGACGGCAGACTGTCAGTGCCGTGGCAACACGCCGATATGTCATGCGATCGCCTGCGATGACGCAAGACACGTCCTGTCGCTACGGCTTCACGGCAAGACAGAACGCCGATAACCCGAACGCGCGGTTGTGCGCCATCCACGGGTGTTCCCAACGGCACAGCGCGTATAACGTGGCGTTCATCCACGGCGAGTGCCGCTTGAGTTGCGAGCGCGCAGGTGTCCCGGCAGCCGTGGCCACGCGGGCCACAAAGCGCGTCGCAGCGGCGACAGGAAACAAGGTGCTGAAACCGTAGCATCCCGTCGTGACGACGAGACCCGCCTCGGTGGCGACCTGTTCGATCTGGCGCAAACGGTAGCGGCGTCGATGCTCGAGAAAAACATCGTGCGGACTCCACAAGCTTTGAAACGCCGGTACCGAGATGACGAAGCGAGTCCCCGAACGCACACGCGCCACGTATTCACGCAGCAGGCCGACATCGCCGTCGACATGCTCAAGCACATCCATCAAGAGAACGACATCGGCGTTCGATTGCCCGATGCTGCGCCGGAACAGGATCGGTTTGCCAGCGGCCGTTTCCTCGTAGTCGTTCGCGTAGAAAGGATCGACGCAGCAGGCGCGCTGCGCGAGTCCCGCTGCCAGCAAGTGGCGAGAGAAGAAACCGGAGCCCGCGCCGACGTCCAGCACCTCATCCGCCGGTGCGCCGAGCAACGTCGTCAGCGCATGCGCCTTGGCGCGGTAGTACCAGTGATCGGCGACGCCGTCGCCGAGAATGTCCAGTTCTTTGAGATCCAAGCCCAGCCCCGATGGTTGGTCGTGCCAAGACGCCAAGACCCTGAGCGCCCATGGGAACCGCGTCATTGTGTCATCGCGGCTGCGTGGAAAACTCCGGCTATTGTGGGCGAGCCACGACACCGGCGCAATGCCGCCAGTGTCGTGACGACATATTTCGATGCCCATTGGATTGGCCGGTTGATTTTGAGAATAAACAGTCCTATTATCGCGTTCATGACGACTGCTACTACCCGTTCGCAAAAGCCGCGCGTCGCCGAGCGGGGGCGACCACGAGAGTTCGATATCGATCAAGCCGTCGAGGCAGCAGCACGCGTGTTCTGGGAGCATGGCTACCACGCCACCCCCGTGGATGCGCTGTGCGACGCGACGGGCGTATTCCGGGGCAGCCTGTACCGGACGTTTGGCGACAAGCACGGCTTGCTGGTCGCGGCGTTCGAGCAATATGCGGAAGGCGCCGTCGCGCGACTGAAGGAAAGACTGGCGGCCGACCTACCGCCCGAAACGGCCCTGCGCGAAGCCCTGCTGCACTACACGCGCGTGAACGTGAACCTTGCCGACCGGCACGGGTGCTTCATTACCAATACCGCGCTCGAACTGCTGCCTGATGATCGGGTGCTACGGCCCTACGTGGAATCCGCGTTACAACGCATCGCGACCCAGTTCAGCCTTGCCATTGCGCGGGGCCAGCAAGCCGGTCAATTCGATCGCGCACTAGATGCCGAAGACGTCGGCCGCTTTTTGCTGTGCATGGTGCAGGGCATCCGCGTGCTCGGCAAAACCGACATGGACGAGGCTGCCCTCGCCTCGATCGTCGATATGGCGTTGCGTGCCCTGCGATGACGTTGCAACGAATTTGAAGTGAAGCCAGCGCGTTGCGGCAACCGATACGTGTGAATGCCACATATGCCGGTTGCCGCAAAAATTTCCCTATTTTGAGAACGATCATTCACGAATATGGCACCCCAACTTTCTTCGTCATCCGGATACTGGAAAGGCATCGCGTCATGCCTCGTCGCGACGGTGCTGATCGGCGCCATGTTCCCTGTCATGACCGACGTGCTCCGGTACACCGATCCGTTCACATTCACGTCGCTGCGCTACCTGATCGCGGGTGTGGCATTCGCCCTCTTGTTGCTGCGGCGAGAAGGCGCGGCCGGGTTTCGTGCCAATGGCGAGTCGTTGCCACTGGCGTGGCTGCTCGGGTCCGTCGGCTTCTGCGGCTTCGGTTCGTTTGTCTTCCTCGGCCAGCAATTGAGCGGCGATGAAGGCGCGCTCAACGCGTCCGTGATGATGGCGACGCAGCCGATGATGGGCCTGGTGGTCAATGCCCTGTTGCGGCGATCAATGCCGCCGTTGCCTTCACTGCTGTTCGTGGTGGCGTCATTCACCGGGGTGGCACTCGTCATCACACGTGGGGATCTGCACGCCGCATGGCTTGCGCCGCAGCACTTCGCGGCCAGCGGTCTGATCTTGCTGGGCGCTCTTTGCTGGGTCTTGTACACGTTCGGCTCGGCCCATTTCACCCGTTGGTCGGCGCTCAAATACACAGCGCTGACGACATGGCTGGGGCTGACGACGATTGTCGGCGTGAACGTGGTCTTGATCATGGCGCACGTCATCGCGACGCCTGCCTTGACGTCGCTCGGCGCAGTAGTGCCGCACTTGATTTACATGGGGCCAATTGCGGGCTTTGTCGCGATCCTTTGCTGGATCTCCGGCAACCGGACGCTGGGGCCGATGAACGGGGTGCTGTTCATGGATGTGGTGCCGGTGACGGCCTTCGCCGTCTCGGCGTTGACAGGCACCGTGCCGAATGGCGCGCAGATCGCCGGCGTGGCCGTGACGGCGTCTGCGCTGGTGCTGAACAACATGCATCTGCGGCAGTTGGCGCGACGCGCGCAGGTCGCTGCTCCCGCCTGACGCTTAAAGCCGCGCCGCTGAGGCGTCGCCCTCGGGTTAGCGCGTGCCGCTATCCGCAGGAAACCGGCTGCCCAGCACGTACCGATTCGCCGGATGGTAACAACGCACCATCGTGACGACCTTGCCCTTGGTCCACGTTCTGCGGAACAACACGAGGCACGGTTGCGTCGGCTCCATTTGCAGCAGCGAGGCTTGTTTCTTCGTGGGCAACGTCGCGTCGACGATGTGTTCGATCTCGTCGACAGGCACTGCACGCAGGAGGAACGCGGCGGGGGTTTCGTTCGTGAATGTCTGGTTGACGAAGTCCGGCGCCATGAACTGATTGACGTAGCGGTCTTCCAGTTGCACCGGCACTTCGTTCTCGAGGTGGACGCAGATCGAATGGGCGATCAGTTGTCCCGTCGGAAGGCCCATGGCACCGGCAATTTCCGGGGTGGCGGGCACGCTTTCCACCGAAATCACGTGGCATTGATAGCGATGCCCGCGCCGCCGAATTTCCTCGGCGATATTCGCGATATGCAGCAGCGTGGATTGCGGACGAGGTTCCGCGACGAACGTCCCGACGCCGGCCACGCGCTCGACGCGCCCTTCTTTCGCGAGCTCGCGCAACGCGCGGTTGACCGTCATTCTCGAAATACCGAACAGCTCGACCAGTTCCTGCTCGGAGGGGACGCGGTCGCCCGGCACCCACTCCTTGGCAGCGATCTTGCCTTCAATGTAATTTCGCACCTGCTGGTAGAGCGCGGACGGCTTTCCGCTAGTGAACGAGGTCGGCACAGTATTCGCGTTGGATTTCGACGGAGGCATGGACGGGAACGGCAAGGATTGTGTGCACATGATAATTCATGTCTATATCACCTTTCGTCCAGATACCGTGTCTTTCATGAATCGCTCATCCAAGGCATTCAGCTATGCAGTGACTCCGTGGCTTAGCGCCCTTCCACAAAATCGAGCATGGCTTCGAGCATGCGGCGCAAGTGCGGCGTGATGTGTTTCGCGATCTCTGGTGCGTATTCGAACGGCGCGTGCTCCTCCATGTAGCAGGACCACGTCATTTCGAGCTGTACCGCATGCACATTGCGCGCAGGCTGTCCGTAGTGGCGCGTGATATAGCCGCCGGTGAAACGCCCGTTAAGCACGCTGGTAAAGCCGGTGGCCGCCTTGGCTTCGACCAGCAAGCGCTCGCCCAATCGCTCAGCACAACTGCTGCCCTTGCCGGTACCGAGGTTGAGATCCGTCAGTTTGCCGTCGAAGAAACGGGGCACGACGGAGCAGATGGAATGGGCGTCCCACAAGCCGGCAACGCCATGCACGGTGCGGATGCGCGCGAGTTCGGCGGCGAGTTGCCGGTGATACGGCTCCCAGATGGCTTTGCGCCGTGCGTCGATTTCCGCCTCGTCGGGTTCATCGCCGGGTTTGGCGTAGATCGGCGTGTTGTCGAAGATGTCGGTCGGGCAAAGGCTCGTCACGCTTTGGCCGGGGTACAGGCTGGCGTTATCTGGCGGGCGATTCAGGTCGATCACGTAGCGCGAATGCGTGCCGACCAGCACGGAAGCCCCGAGTTCGTCGGCGAAATCGTACAAACGCTCAAGGTGCCAGTCGGTATCCGGTACGTGCCGGGCCGCATCGGTAAAACGCGCCGCCAGATCCGGCGGCACATACGTTCCCACATGCGGCATCGAGATCAGAAGCGGCCGGGTGCCCTGCCGGAATCGGAAAGGAGGTTCGTTTGTCTGCATGATGTCGGATTGGGTAGGTGCTGGGTCACTCTGCTAGCGAAAGACGCCTCCGTCAAGCACGACGAAATAGCCCTCTCCAGGCAACTGGCCATTTATCCCCTCGAAACATCACCATTCGCAGCGTTGCACGCGTGGCGCTATGAATCCCCGATGCACTGGCTCTCGTCGGCACGGGCTTCCACTTTTACACTCGGAGTCATCATTCAACTAGGTGCGCGAGTCATGAAAGAAGCATTGGAAGTGCGTTACGTGGCGCCAACGGATTTCGACGCTTGGCTGCCGCTTTGGCATGGGTATAACGAGTTCTACGGGCGTGTCGGCAAGACAGCGCTTCCGCAAGAAATCACCGAACTGACATGGCGACGCTTCTTTGACGGCTATGAGCCGATGCACGCCTTGGTGGCAGTGTCGGACGGGCAAATCGTCGGGTTGGTCCATTTTCTGTATCACCGCCATACGACCATGGCGGGACCGATATGCTATTTGCAGGACCTTTTCACGCTGGATTCAGCGCGTGGCAAAGGCGTGGGCCGCGCGTTGATTGAAGCGGTTTACAGCGAAGCGAAGAAAGCGAAGGCGGAGCGCGTCTATTGGCAAACGCATGAAACGAATCAGACCGCAATGCGCCTCTACGACCAGGTTGCGGAGAAATCGGGGTTTGTCGTGTATCGAAAACCCCTGTAAATCAAGACGTTTTCTCGTCGTAACGCTGCCGCGCATCACGAAAGTCTGCCGCATTGTCAATGACCCACCGCCAAAGCGGCAGCATTCCTACCAGCAGCCCCTGCCCCAACGCTGTCAGACGATAATCGACGCGTGGCGGCACTTCGCCGTAGTCCTGCCGCGCGATCAAGCCATCGCGCTCTAACTGGCGCAGAGTGCGCGTCAGCATGCGCTGCGTCACGCCATCGAGCCTGCGCGCCAGTTCAGCATGTCTCAACGTGCCGGCCACGCCCAAGGCATGCACCACCCCGAGCGACCAGCGATTTCCGGCGTGCGAAAGAATCTCGCGTTTGAGCGTGTCATCCACGTCGCTCAAGGCGTCGCAGGCGGCTTGCGACTGCTGCACAGCTTCATCGAATGAGGGGGACGGCGGCAGTATCACGGGTGTGCCTTCTTCTCGCGGGTTCATAACGCTCCTATTATTCGCAACTCGACAGGAGTTGCAAATGACCATTCAAAACGCGGCAAACGGCGGCGTCCTCGTGCTGGGCGCCGGAGAACTCGGCGCATGCGTATTACGTGAGCTAGCCAAGCTTCGCGATGCCGGACAAGTGGCCTCCGTTTCGGTGCTGCTGCGCCCGGGTTCCGGTAGCGCCGCGATGATGCGCGAACTTGAGATAACCGTTGTCGAAGCCGATCTCGCGGTCGCTACCGAAGACGCTTTGGCGACGATCTTTTCCGGCTTCGATCAGATCATCTGCTGCACCGGTTTCGTCGGCGGACTCGGCACACAACGCAAGATCACGGCCGCCGTATTGGCCGCTGGTGTTGCGCACTACATCCCGTGGCAATTCGGCGTGGATTACGACGTCGTTGGCCGAGGCAGCGGTCAGGATGTGTGGGACGAACAACTGGACGTTCGCGACATGTTGCGCAGTCAGCGCGATGTGCACTGGACCATCGTCTCGACGGGAATGTTCACGAGCTTCGTCGTGCTTCCCGAATTTGGTCTGGTGGATCTCGAACAAGGCGTCGTACGCGCGCTCGGCGACTGGGACTACGCGCTCACCGTCACCACGCCGCAAGACATCGGCCGATTGACCGCACTCATCGCGGCCTCATGGCGCGACTTCGACAATCAAATTATCCATGTGGCAGGCGACACGTTCACGTACAGCGAACTGGCCGACACGTTGACAACCGTCCTTGGCCGCCCCTTCACGTGCGAACGCCTGAGCGTGCCGCAACTGAAAGCCGATGCCGCAGCACACCCCGACGACATGATGGGCAAGTACCGGCTCGCCTTCGCCCGCAAAGATGGCGTTGCGTGGCCGAAAGATCAGACGCTTAACAGCAAACTGGGGATGAACGTTACCGATCTCGCGGCGTGGTTGTGCGAGTGGCGTGATCGTGGCTACGATTTGGACTGATTGTTGCGCCCCATGCTGAACACGCTGGCCGGCTGTCGCGGATACGCGGCCGCTGCGCCTGCCTGCGATGCAGGCGGTTTGCCACCGGTGGCCGCCAACACGATTGCCGCCGCGACCGTCTCCAGATTGTCGATGGGCAGCCCGATGCCCACTCGGACATGCGGCACGTTCTCGATATGAAAGCGGTCGCCCGGATGCACGGCGATGCCGCGTGCGGCGAGCGTCACCAGTGCGTAACGCTCCGATTCCACCGGGATCCAGATGCAAAGTCCGTCTTCGCGTGAGGTCGGCGGCAACACGAGTCCGTGTTTCGCCAAATGGTCGATCAAGGCAATTCTGCGTTGCGCGTAGACCTCACGCGCATGAGCAAGAACACGCGCCGTTTCAGGCTGATCCAACAGCCATGCCGCCGCCGCTTGCAGAATACGGCTGGTCCATCCTGCGCCGAAATTTCGATAGGCCAGCACCCCGTCGGCAACCTTCGCGGGGGCCGACATCACCGCCAGCCGCAAATCCGGCCCGAACGATTTCGAGAACGACCGGATATGCACGGTGCGATTCGAAAAACGCTCGCCCAGACTCTTCGCCGGACGAACCGCGATGTCACCCAGTCCGTCGTCCTCCACAATCGCCGTATCCGTGCCTTCGAGCAGTCCGGCCAATTGGTCAAACCGCTCGTCGGAAACGAAGCCCCCCGTCACGGAATGCGTGCGAGGTTGATAGAGGAATACGACCGGCTGCTGCTTGAGCGCGCGCGCCAGAAATTCCGGCTTCGGGCCATGCGAATCACGCGGCACCGAGATGACGTTCGCGCCGAGCTTTTCCAGAATGTCGAGAATGCGCACGGCCGTCGGATCTTCGACCGCCACCACCGAGCCCGGCAACACTAACGTTTGCAGCGCGAGGTACACAGCCTCGAAACCCCCATTGGTTGCCACAAACGCCTCGGGCCGGTAGGGCCAGCGTGACGCCATCGCGTCGCGCAGCGGCGCCGAGATCATCTCCCGGCGATAGCTGTTCAGCCCGGCAGTTTTCGCCCCCATCAGCAATGCCGGGCCGAGGTCCGGCGCCAGCGCCGGGTCCGGCACCGCCATGGAGAGATCGGCCGCCATCTGGTCGCCATAGTGCCCAACGCTCTCGAAGCGCGTCGGACGCACCGCGCCCTGATCGCCGCAGACCCAAATACCGTTGCGTCCCGCGCCGCTGACCAGCCGGTACGTGCGCAACTGCTTCCACGCGCCGGAAACGGTCGCCGGACTCACGCCGAGGGCCTCGGCAAGCTCTCGTACCGCCGGCATTTTCGTACCGACCGCAATCGCGCCCGAGCGGATCATCGCCGCCACGTCCAGCGCGATGCCTTGCATCGTGCGCTTCCGAATGCCCCGCGCGAGCAGCGTGAGCGTCTTGGTGTCATCCGTATCTGCGTTTTGCACGGTCGTCCTGAATGGGATTTTTGTTCAATAACAAAACAAAGATTGTATCTTCATTTTTGTTCAAACTACACTCGATTTCAACAAACGCCAACGCTTTAAAAAACGGCGATCTGGCGGAGGGGGCCGGCAAATGCTGGCCGTGTTGTCGGTGATCGAGCGAGGCATGTGAGCGCATGGACCATCGCGATTACCGGTTCGAAGCGTCAGTGGAGTGAGAGCGAAGTGACGGTAAAAATCAGATTGGCCGTGCGGGACTGGGACTACTACATGCCCCTCGCACTTGGCGACTTGAAGCCGGAAGGGTTCGAGCTGGAACTGCACCGCGTGGGCACGTTGCCGAACGACCTTGCGACATGTGCCGAATACGATGCCGGCGAGGTGTCGTTCAGCCGCTATGCGCAGGCCGTGTCGATGGGCGATCACAGCCTTGTGTGCGTGCCGCACTTTCTGATGCGGGGGTTCCGGCAGCGCTGCGTCATCACGGCGAAGCACAGCCCGCTGAACGCGTTCTCGCAGTTGGCGGGCAAGAAGATCGGCGTCACCGGCTGGCAGGATTCGGGCAACACGTGGACGCGCACCTTGCTGCGTCGCGAAGGTGTGGGCATCGAGGATGCGAAGTGGTATGCGGGCCGTTTGACGGAAGCCCATCCGATTGTCGATCGACTCGGGCGGCACGTGCGTCCCGGTCTGATCGAGGCCGCCCCCGGTGAGCGCCCGCTTGACGAACTGCTGCAAACCGGCGAACTCGATGCCGTGTTCACCCCGTTCATGCCGCCGAACTTCTTTGACGCCGACTCGCCGCTGCGCTTCTTTCTGCCGGACTTCCGTGCCGCCGAACAGGCGTACTTCAACGAGGTCGGCTACGTGCCGGGCATCCACGTGCTCGGCTTCAAGCCCGCGATACTCGACGAGCACCCGTGGCTGGCGCAGGCATTGAGCGAGTTGCTCGACGAGTCGTCGCGTATCTGGATGGAAAAACGGATGAAATACGCGGACACGACACCGTGGATTCTCGACGAGATCCGTCGTACGACGCTGGACCTGCCGGCGCAGTGGAACCGTAACGGTCTCGCCGCGAACCGCAAGATGATCGATGACTTCGTGAGCGAGATGCTCGACCAGAAGTTGATCGAACGCCGCGTCGGCGCCGAAGCCCTCTTCCCCCAAGCTTGGGCGTAAGCCCTGCCCCCGAACCGACTATCGAGAGACGCTGATGAAAGCAGCCATTGGACAATTTGCCGTCGCCGCCGACGCCGTCACCAACGCACAGACCTGTCTGCAACTGATGGCGCAGGCGCAGGCCGCCGGTGCAGACCTGCTGGTACTCCCCGAAGGGATACTGGCGCGCGACATCGCCGACCCCGATCTGGTACGCCGCGCTGCGCAGCCGCTGGATGGGCCGTTTGTGACCGCACTGCGTGAAGCGAGTCGCGGTAGCAAGATGACGACGATGATGACGGTGCACGTGCCGGCGAGCCACGACGGCAAGGTGTGGAACATCCTGATCGCCCTGCGCAATGGCGAGATCATTGCCGAGTACAAAAAGATCCACCTGTACGACGCGTTTTCGATGAAGGAATCGACCAACGTCATTCCCGGTAATGAGGTGCCACCACTGGTCGACGTGTGCGGTTTGAAGGTGGGCCTGATGACGTGTTACGACGTGCGGTTCCCGGAGCTGGCGCGACGCCTCACACTCGACGGCGCCGACGTGCTCGTGTTGCCCGCAGCGTGGGTCAAAGGGCCGATGAAGGAGGCCCACTGGGAGGTGCTGTGCACGGCGCGCGCGCTGGAGAACACCTGCTACATGGTGGCGGCGGGCGAATGCGGCGCGCGCAACATCGGCGCCAGCATGGTGGTGGACCCGCTTGGCGTCGCGATTGCCCGTGCCGGCGAAGCGCCGACGCTGCTGTTCGCCGACATCGACCCGGCACGTATTGCCGAAGCACGTCGCGTGCTGCCTTGTAATGAAAACCGTCGCTTCGCGGCACCGCAACTGTAAGGTCGCCCGGCCGGCAGCCCGGCCCCCGACGTTCCACGTTCCGTTCGGCACTTCAGGGAAACATATCGTGATGCACGTGATTCGTTTGAACAAGATCGTCCGCCGAGTGACTTGCGGCGCCATGCTCGGCAGTGCAGTGCTGTTGGCCACCGCGACGGTGCCGTTGACAGCGACAGCCGCCGAGGTGGCGATTCCGGTGCAGAAGGTCGATCCTGCGCTGCGCGCCCGTCTGCCACAGGGCATCGTGACGGCGGGTTTCATGACGTCGGTCAACGAGGGATCGTTCCCGCCGTACTCGGTGGTGAAGTCGGCACACGAGCTTGACGGGGCCAGCGGCGATCTCGTACTGGCGCTCGGGCAGTTGTTCGGCGTGCAGGTGCGGCACGAGGCGGTCAGCGGACTTTCTGCCGTGTTGAGTGGACTGAAAACCGGCCGGTATCACTTGGCGATCGGCCCGATCGGCGATTTTCCGGATCGCGAGAAGGTCAATGACTTCGTCGACTGGGTGCAGGAGTTCGTGGTGTTCGGCGTGCCCAAAGGCAACCCGGAGAAGATCAGCACGCTCGACAGCACCTGCGGCAAGCGCATCGCCGTGATGGCCGCCGGATCGGCCGAGAAGGTGATGCAGAACCAGACCAACGTATGTGTGGCGCAGGGCAAACCGGCCATCAACATTCTGTCGTACACGGATCAGCCGACGTCGATTCTCGCCGTCCGCTCGAACCGCGCTGACGCCTTCTTCTCGTCGCAAGCTCCGCTGACCTACTTCGTGCAGCAGTCGAAGGGCCAACTGGAACTGAGCGGCGTGGGTCAGGCCAACGGCTTTCACGATCTGTTTCAGGGCGCTGTCGTACAGAAGGATTCACCGCTCGGCCCGTTGCTCGTGGACGCCATCCAGAAGCTGATCGACAACGGCACGTACGCGCAGATCATGCAGAAATGGGGGTTGAGCGGCAACATGATCAAGCAGGCCGGCCTGAACCTTCCGGGCAAGCTGGCGGCCGCTGGCGGTAAGCCCACCGACAAACCGGGGGCCAAATGAAATCCGTCGACTGGAACTTGCGCGACGTCCGTCATGCGCGCGCCCGCTTCCCATGGGCAAAAACGCTCTCGTGGCTGATTGCGATCGCTGTCGCCGCCAAGGTGCTGTGGGCGGTATGGCAGAACCCCAACTTCCAGTGGGAAGTAGTGAGGCACTACCTCAACGAGACTTCCATCCTGCACGGCTTGGAGACCACGTTGTCGCTGACCGTCGTGTCGATGGTGCTGGGCAGCGTCATCGGTCTTGTGCTGGCGATTGCGCGAATCTCCGACAACGCGCTCGCCCGCAGTATCTCGTCGTTGTACATCTGGTTTTTCCGCGGCACGCCGCTGCTGGTGCAGTTGATCTTCTGGTACAACATGTCCACGTTGTTTCCGAAGGTCGGCTACACGCTGCCGTGGGAATCCGTCGGTCATTCATGGAACACCAATGATCTGATCACGCCGTTGACGGCGGCCATTGCGGGTCTCGCCTTGAACGAGGCGGCCTACATGGCGGAAATCATTCGCGCGGGGCTGTCGTCGGTCGACCCGAAGCAGATGGAGACGGCACAAGCGTTCGGCATGAGCCGCCTGCGCGCGCTGCGCAGGATCGTGATTCCGCAAGCGATGCGCTCGATCATCCCGCCTGCCGGCAATCAACTCATCAGCATGATCAAGGCGACGTCGCTGGTGAGCGTCATCGCCATGAGCGATCTGCTGTACTCCGCGCAGACCATCTACAACCGCACCTTCGAAGTTGTACCGCTGCTGATCGTCGCAGTGCTTTGGTACTTACTGATCACGTCGGTGCTGAATCTGGGGCAGCGCGTACTGGAGCAGCGCTTCTCGCGCGGTTATGGCGACATGGGCGCGAAGGCAAAGGTCGGCGTCGTCAGCAAAGTCGCGCGACGCAAGCCGATGCCGTTCACTGCGGACGCCATCGAGGCACAAGGAGAAAACCGATGAGCGAAGCCATGACGCAAGCCACTTCTCAAGCCACTTCTCAAGCCCGTTCGAACACAGCAATGGGCGCGCCTTTGGTGACAATCCGTGATCTGCACAAGCGCTTTGGCGACAACGAAGTGCTCAAAGGCATCGATATCGACGTAGCACGTGGCGAGACGGTCGTGTTGCTCGGCCCGTCCGGCTCGGGGAAGTCGACACTGCTGCGGTGTATCAATCACCTTGAGACCATCGATCAGGGCGTGATTATGGTCGGCGACGAGCAGATCGGCTTTTCGCTCGAAGGCCAGCGTCTTCGCAAGTTGACGCAGCAGGGCATCTCGCAGCAACGTCGCAACATCGGCATGGTGTTCCAGAGCTTCAATCTGTACCCGCACATGACCGTGTTGCAAAACATCACCGAAGCGCCGATCGGTGTGCACGGCGAGTCGACTGCGCAGGCACAGGCACATGCGCGGGAGTTGTTAAATCAAGTGGGGTTGAGCGAAAAGGCCGATGCTTATCCGCGCCAGTTATCGGGCGGACAGCAACAGCGGGTGGCGATCGCACGCGCGTTGGCAATTCGCCCGTCGCTGATCCTGTTCGACGAGCCGACGTCGGCACTCGATCCGGAACGCGTGGGGGAAGTGCTGAACACGATGCGCACATTGGCCGAGCAAGGTCAAACGATGATCGTGGTGACGCACGAGATCGGCTTTGCTCGCGACGCCGCCGACCGCGTCGTGTTCATGGATGGCGGCCGCGTGGTCGAGCAAGGGAAGCCGGAAGACGTGCTAGGCGCCCCGCAACATCCGCGTACGCAAGCCTTTCTGGGGCGCTTTACGCGAGATGCGATGTCGGGGGTGGCGGGGCGGTGAGTCTCGGACACCACCCCATTACCTCTCAGTGAAAAGTCACCAGCTTCAAAGGTGCGATTTCTCCTCGCGCGTAAGCTCCATCTTCTGCGCCTCCGTAAGCACCCCATTGCCAACCAACTGAAAAGCGCTCGATGCATCGTAAGCCCGGGCCTGCGGCGGAAGTGACGCCCCCTTCGCATCGGCTGCCGGTGCATTCGTGTCGGTGCCGCCCAGCATGCGGATGGTGAAAATCGACGGTGTGTTCTGACGCTGTGCCGCACGCTCGCGCGCCATGGCATCCTGCGCGGCAGTGGCAGCCTGCGCAGCCGTCGCGCTCGCGTTAGTCAGCGCACCCACGTTGACCGCAGCAATCGCGGGCAGGCCAGTGGACTTACCCTGCACCTGCACGTTCGCGGCATTCACCACCTGAAGCGCGGCGAAGTTCACATTCCCCGACACACGAATCCCCGCCTCACCCGCATCGATCGTGCCCAGCGGCGCAACGAGGTCGATATCACCCGGCGGCACTTCCGGCAGCGGCGCCAGTGTGGCGATACCCGCACCGCTCGACGGCACCGACGGGGAGAGCGTCACGTCGCCCACGTTGTCGTACACGCGCTTGGGCGGCGTGTAGAGCACGGTGGTCTTCGCGCCGCGCCCCGCGTTGATGTCGCCCGCGGCCGACCACGCCTGAATGCTGCCGCCGAAGGTCGTCATGATGCGCGACAGGCCGAGCAGAATGCTGTCGCGGCTGTACAGCTGAATGTCGCCCTCGCCCTGCGTGACGATGCCCGCGCTCGCCCCGGGCGTGACACCCTCCACGCCGACCAGCGTGCGGCCGCCCGGGTTGAGCATCTGGATGTTGCCGCCGAAGTTCGTGCGCACACCAGCGTCGGTCGTCACCGGGATGTTCACGCCGTTCACGTTGTTCATGCCGGTGATGCTGCTGAACATCGTGATAGCACCGTTGTAGTTCACCGCATTGCCTTGCGTATCCGTCGCCGGGAACAACGTGGCGATGGCGTCGCGCCCACGCAGATAGCTGCCGTAGCGCGGGCTGGCCGGGTCGTTGTACTCGCGACCGCCCAGCAGCAACTCGGTGAAGTACACCTCACGCACGAACACGCCTTGCTGCGTCTTCGGCAATGCGAGGAAGTAGCCCAGCGCATCGGCCGACGTGCCGGTGTAGCCGAAACGGCGCTTGAGCCATTGCGTGAGTTCGTCACCATAGGCATGCACCACCTTGCCGCTGCCGGCCAGCACCGTGCCGCTCGCCAACTGGTTGGCCGGGTCGAAATACAGCTTGCCGAAGCTCGCGTAATCCGGGCCGTTCGCGCCGACACCGGCGAGCACCGAAATGTCCGCGCCACCGCTCGTATTGGAAGGATGCACCACGTCGCCCGCGCTGGAGAGCGCACCGTAGTAGCCCTGATACAGATTGCGTCCCGCCTGCATTTGCAACACGCCCGGGCCAACAATATTGGCCGACTGATAGATGATGTCGCGCCCGGCCTGCATCAACGTGATGTCGGTATCCGACACGTTCAGGAACGTATCGGGTACCGTGCCCACGCCGACGATATCTCGCCCGGCGATGACTTGGAAAGGCTTGCCTGCCACGTACCAGACGCTGTGCGTCGGGAAGAATTGGCGAACGCTATCGACCATCGGCTTGAGCGTCTGGCCGATGCTCAGATCGTCGATATCCTTGCCCGCGAAGACCAGCGCGGGCAGCGAGTCATTCGCATGAAGCAGCGTAGAGACGTTGTCCTCGCCAAAGGCATACGGGCTGTTAGCGATCAGGCGAATCTGCGCATCTGCCGACGCGTTGGAGGTGCCACCGCTGATGGTCTGGAAGTACGGACGCTGTGGCGTTGCAAGGCTGCCCATGTCGGCCCCCGACAGCGAAACCGTCGCCCCTTGCCCGTAGATCGAGCCTGCGGCCAGAAGCTGCAACTGACCGACGGGTGACGAAATCAATTCGATGCTGGAGTTCGGATCCGAGGGGCCCATCGGCGTCGCGAACCGCACGTCGCCGTTGGCGGCCACCACACTCAGGCTGCCCGGGAAGTAGCCTGAGGCACTGTTCGTCGTGGCATTGCCCTGCTGGTCACCCTGAAGCGGCATCACGTCGCCGCCTGCGCTGAACAAGCGAATGCCCGATGACGGTGTCCATAGCGTGAATTGCGTGGCACCGCCCTTGCCGATCGCCCCGGCGCTGTTCGTGAAGTAGGCACCGTCGATGACCGGATTCGTCTGCATGCCCGCGTCGCCCACACCACCGATCACGAGATCGCCGCGCGTGGTCACGCTCACGGTGCCGTCGCCCGGAATGATCGTCGGGCCGCGCGTCTGCGTTACCCCCTTGATGACGCTCACATCCATCGCACGCGGATCGAAACTCTTCCAGTAGCTGCCGTTGCCAAACGGCGCGGTCGCGCCGACAGAACCCGCATCGATCGTCGTGTTTCCGCGCAAATCGGTGATCGAGCCGAAATAGTCCGACACTGCGTCGGCGCGCCCCGTCGACGGGCGCCCGTTGAGCATGCCGCCGACCTTCACCGTCAGATCGCCGCCGCCCGTCTGCACAATGGTGCCGTCGGCCAGCACACGGCCAGTCGATGCCACCGCCAGATCGAGCCCGGGCGAAGTCGTCGGGCTGTTCGACGACATCACCCCGGCGTTGCGGCCTGCGATCACGCTCAGATTGCCGCCGCCGAGTGTGCCGATCCCTTGAAAGCCGACAAGTCTCGGCACGCGGTCCCACTGACTCATGACCGCCATCGAACCGAAATTGATGCCCCATGCGCCCAGATCGCTGGTCACCCCGCTGCCGCCCTGACGCCACAGCCAGTTCGCCGTGTAGTTGCTGTCGTCGTATCGCTGACTGTTGTCGGCAATCTGGATGTTGCCGGTGATGTCCTGCTGTGCGGCGATCAGCACGTCGCCGCCGTGCTCCGGATACCAGACATGAAGGCCGCCGCCGCTCGCCGCGCCCGGCAGGTCGTACGGATTCGAGCCGTCGGCGGCGAGTACCGGCGCGGAGGTGGTGCCCGCCGTGTAGACGCCATACGGGGTGGCTTCGCTGAAGCTGCCGCCCGCGAGAATATCGAGCGTGCCCGTGCCGGTACGCAGCACGCTGAAATACTTGCCGGCGAGCGAACTGTTGTACGCCGGATCGCTCAGCGTGACGTTACCTTGTCCGGCCAGCGCCCGCGTACTCTGGCGTGCGCGTTGGTCGGCCGACGTGAGGTCGGCACCGCCCACCAGCCGGATCGACGCCGAGCGCGAGCCGGCGGCGAGCATGGTCGCCTGCGACGATGTCGCCGGGCTGGGTGCTACGGCCGGACTGCTCATCGCATAGAGCTGCGGCAGGTTGCTCGCGTCGAACCCAAAACCGTAACTGTTCTGCGCACTGATCGTCGTGCCTGCCGGAATGGTATCGCCCGGGTTGTACGACACGCCGTTACTGTCGACATACGGGCCCCACCAGTTCTGCGTCCACCAGTTGTAAAAGGCGGTATTGGGCACGGTCCATGCGGTGGCGAAGTAGACGTCGCTCGTCTCGTTGAACCAGTACGTGAACGCATGGCTGCCATCGCTGCCCGTCTGTTTCGCAAACCCGTTTGCCGTCGTCACGTCGATCAGCGAATACGTGGCCGGTGCGCCGCTCGATGCTTGGAACCCGTCGGAGATGCTGCCCTTGACCGTCAGGTTGCCGCCCGCGCGCACGACCAGTGCCATCGGCTCACCCGCGCCGTAAGTCGGCGAATTCGGATTCCGGTCCGCTCCGGGTCCATAGCGGTACTTCGACAGATCGATGTCGCCAATCGTCGAGAGATCACCGACAGACGCGATCTGCACGCCCGGGCGCAGGTGGTAGGCGCTGCCATACGCCGACAGACCCGCCGTGCGCGCTGAGAGGGCACCATTGCCGGCCGCCGCGTTCATGAACGTCTGGCTGGCAGTGTCGTAGGTGTCGAGCGTGCCCTGCGAAATGGTGCTGCCGCCCGGCAGGTTGTAGGTCCAGACACCGTTGAGCGCGATACTCTGCGCACCACGAATCGTGAGCGGGCCCGGTGCGTTGATCGCGATATCACCCGATGTCTCGCCCGTGCGCATGGCATTGAGGACGATGTCTCCGTACGCGCGGCC
The DNA here is from genome assembly GCF_002179965.1 of Pandoraea sp. PE-S2T-3. Classification (GTDB taxonomy): domain Bacteria; phylum Pseudomonadota; class Gammaproteobacteria; order Burkholderiales; family Burkholderiaceae; genus Pandoraea. Next base: position 135,306 of record NZ_NGUQ01000037.1, on the reverse strand, counting down.
GTCCGGCGTGCTCAGGTCGAGCGTGGCGCCCGGCGAGAGCGTCATCGTGCCCCCCGCAGCGGTCAACTCGATATGCCCCCGGTTCTTCGCCTCGATGGGCGCACCGTAGCTGTCGACCTGCAACGTCTTGCCGTGTGCATCGAGCACGGCGCTACCGCCCAACGTGAGCCCATTGCCCGCCGACAGGCGGATCGTGCCCGGCGACGTCCCCGACGCGTCGATCGTGCCGTTCACCGTCAGGCTGCCGGCGTCCACCGAGATGCCGACGTTGTGCGCCCTCACCCCGTCGCCGACCACGAGATCACCCTGCTTCTGGACGAAGCTGCGACCGTCGAAGTAGCCGCCGCGGTTGAGCGAGGCATTCAGCCCGGCGAAGTCCGCGAACGTGCCCGCGGACGCATTGAAATCGCCACTGAGGAATCCCGCGTTTGCGCTGCCGCGCAGTGTGCCGTCGAGTGTCAGCGTTCCCTGACTGGCGTTCATCGTCACTTCACCCGCGTTGGCGTTTTGCGCCGACACATCGAGCGTGCCGCCCGCCGCCTGCGAGAAGCTGCCCTGCGCGCTGGAGAAGATCGCCGTACCGCCGAAACCGTAGACGGTAGCGTTCTGAATCTGCACCGGTTGCCCGCTCAGATCGATGCGGCTGTTGCCGTCGAGCATGATGTCGTGCGTGGCATCCACGACGAGCTTGCCGCTCGGGAGCAGCACGGTGCTGCCAATGCGAACACTGTCACCGGTGAGATCGATTTCCGCCCCGGCAATGGTGGACGTCGCGGCGCTCGGCGCGCTCCCTTGGGGAGCGACGATGTTCAACGCCCCGGCAGTCGCATAGCGCATGATCGACTTCGGCGAGCCGGTCACGAGCGGTGTGACGAGGGTGAGATTGCCGCCCGTGCCGCTCTGTCCGAAAACATCGCCGCTCTGCGTGCTCGGCGCCTGATAAACGAAGAGCGCGCTATTTCCGGCAGAGACGATCCGGTCGCTCGCCGTCAGGTCGACGTTGTTGAAACCATAGATCGTGCGCGTCACGCTCGTCGCGTCGGTAGACACGTACGTGCCGAGGTCGATCTCTTTCGCCACGAGGCTCAGGCTACCCAATCCCGTGCCCGGGCCACCGGCAGCGATGGCAGGTGCGTTCGTGCCTGATACACCGTTCCATGTGATCTGGTCGGCAGCAATCGTCGCGTGATCGCCCGACGTCCCATAGCCATAGATGGCCGGCGCCTTGAGCACCAAATTGACGCCCGAACCACGGGCATCGAGTCCGCTGCTGCCGAACACGTTGATCGCGCCTGCCGCGCCCAGTGTGAGCTTTTGCAACGCGGGCGCACCGCTAGACGGATCGCCTTGTAACAACGTCGTCAGCATCGCCTGATTGAACAGCACGCCTGCCGGATTCCCGGCGGCTGCGACTTGCGCGGCGTCGCCGACATTTAACGATCCCACGGCCAACAGGATATTGCGTGCGCCGAAACGGGCGCTCGGATCGAGCGTCGACGCACCATTGGTCGAGAAGGCCAGCGTGCCCTCTGCGAACAGGCCCGAGCCGCTGCCAATGCTGATGGTGCCGGTGCTGCTCTGTGAGCCGGAGAACTCGACGTCGCCGTTAGACAGACCGAGCACCGTATAGCTCGACGTGTACGGCGCCCCTGTCGACGCGGTGTCGAACGGCGCCGTGCCCTTGCCGATGGTGCTTAACGTCACGTTGTTGCCCACGCGCACGTTGTTGCCGACGAGAAAGATCTCGGCGGCCGAGAGGTTGACGCCGTCGCGAACGTAGAGATCCGCAGGCGCGCCGCCAGTGCTCGCGAAGAAGAAGTACCCGGTGCTGGACAGGAATGCCGGATAGCCGTTGATACTCAGACGCGGGGCCCCCATGGCGGTCAGGTCACCGGCGGCCACCGACACGCCCGCAAACCCTGCCGTGCGGGTGCCCGTGGTGATTTCACCGACCTGCTCCACCGCCGCCTGCCCGGCGATTCCCCCCGGCGCCGCACTGAATCGCGCCGTGCCGTCGAAGGTGAAGACCGGCCCCGTCGGTATCGTCGCGGGCGTCGCGGGCATCGTCAGCACCACGTCGAGTGCTTTGCCGTCGCGCGGCAGCATCGGCGCCAATCCGCCAAACTGCGCCGCCTGACTCGTCAGGAAGTCGCTGTAGCTTTGCTCGTTGAATTGCGAATACTTGCGCACCGCCGTGCCGGGCGTCACCAGCAACGTCGACGGCAACTGACTGCGCACCGAGGTGTTGGCGATGCCGGCATAGCCGGCGACCAGATAGGTCCCGTTGCCCGCCGCCGTCGCGCTCGTCGGAAGATTCTGCCCGGTGCCGCCGATCTCGACCCGGTAAGCCCCCGGCAGCAGCGCATAGTTTGACGGCAGCAGCGTGTACGTGCCTGCGGGCAGGCCCGGTACGCCATCGCCGATGGTGATGCGTTGCCCGATGGCCGGATCGCCCGCCCCGTTCTCCGGCGAAACCGGTGCATAGGCCGACGTGTAGCCGGGCACGATGGCATAGACCTTGTCGCCCGCCTTGCTGAGCGTCATGGTCGGGTTGGCGTTGACGAGCGGCGTGTTCAGCACGTTGACCGATCCGCCGCGCCCGGAGACGAAGCCCGCGCCGGTGAGCGAGCCCCCGCCGGAGAGGTCCAGCACGGCGCCACTGTCGACGTTGATCGAACTGCCCCGGATGCGAATGCCGGACCCGATGCCGTAGCCCCCGAACGTGAAGCCCCCGGCCAGTACCGTCGACGTGGTATTGAGGGCCGCGCCGTTGTAGCTGTAGGTCACACCGTCGAACGTGCCGCCGTAGGGCATGGTCAGACCGTCGGTTGAGACCGACGTCACGCTGCCCGGCAGAAAATCGATTTGCTGAGGGAGGATCGCTCCCCCTCGCCCCGACGCCATGAGCTGGCCGATAAAGATCTTGCCGAACGGGGCGCGCAAAACGCCGCCTTGTTCGAAGGTCGGCGCGGTCATCATCAGTGTGCCGAACACGGACATCGGCTGATCCGGCAAGGTGTCGGTCGTGCGGCCGAACCGGATCGTACCGTTGTAGTTCGGGTTGCTGTTGGCCGCCGTGATACTCGCAACGGCCCCTGTGCCCGGATACACCTGCGCAGCTTCGAAATCGAAGTCCCACGACGTGACGAGCGAAGTGCCTGAGTCCAGCGATGGCGTCGGCAGGAACCGGATATCGCCCTGACTGACGAAACGCGCCGTGCGAAAGCCTGCGGCAGGCGTCGATACCCACTGATACGACGCATCCAGGTACCGGGTATTGGCCGAGAACGATATCGGCCCCTGAAAATCGATGAGATTGGCATCGACCTCGAACGTCGCCGTCGTGGGCACATCCGTCGTATCGGGATTACCGATGGAGCCGGTACGGTAACCGTCCTGATAGATCGCCGGTGTGCCCGATAGGCTCACATAAGGTGCGGCGATGCGCACGTTGTTGCTGGTGGCTGGCTGCGTGCCCGCGAACGGCGCGGACGACGTGATGGCATTTGCCATGAGCTTCACACTCTTGTCGAGCGAGAGCGTCACGTCCCCTTTGAAGATCAGGTAGTCGGTGGTGAGCAGCGACGCAGAACTGAAACCGCCGTCCTTGATCTGATCGGCGCTCACTGTGGCATAACCGAACGGGAGTGCCGCCAACGATTGCGGACCGGCGAGGACGACAGGCGTGCCGCGTGCCTGCGTCACCGTGAATTGGCTCGCCACCAGCGCACTGTCGGGAATCGCGTTCGATCTGTCTTGGAACGTTGGCGTAAGCAGTGAAAGCGACAGATCGCCGCCGGACGCCCCCGCACCACCGGACTTCGCATGCAAGTTGCCGTCGACCAGCAGCCCGCTGGTCGAGGCGAGCGAGATCGCCCCGCCGCTGGAGACGCGCATCATGCTGCCCGCCGCATTCGACGGCTGGCCGGACACGGTCGCCGTATTGACGGTGACGGCGGTGCCGTCGGCGTTCAACTCCGCCCCCGGGCGCACGATGACGAACGACGGGCCGCCGTTGAGCGCGATGCTGCCGCCATCGAGTACCGTGCCGTAAGTGCGGCCCGAGGCGTCGGTCGCCGTGTAGCCGAGGCCCGAGACGTCGAGGCTGGCGGTCGGTCCAAGCCAGATCGCCCAGCCGAGGTTGTTGCCCGAGTTGTCGAAATTGCGCGCCGAGGGCAGCACGTTGTCGGCTTCGCTTGTGAGGGCGATCTTGCCGCCGTGAGCTACCAGACTGCCGTCGACCGTGATCTTGCTGAATGAATCGAGCGTGATGCTCTGCCCCGGATCGACAACGATCGACGCGCCCTTCGAGATCGAGACTTCCGAGCCGGTCGGATTGCCCTGATAGTCGCGCCCGAGCGAGCGAAGTGCGATGCTCGCCCCACCGCGTTGCGTGAGCGTGTCGGTCTGCGCGTTCTCGGCAAAGAGCGGCGGCAACACCAAGTCCATCACCTTGGCCGGATCGCTGCCGGTGCGTGCATTCACGCTGGCCGCATTGAAGCGATAGACGGGCATGGTCGGCGCGAGCGTCACGCCGTTGTCCACCCGCACGCCCTGACCGCCGTTGATGTCGTAGCTGGCAAAGCCTGCGTTGAAGAACGTCGCGCCACCGGTCGAACCGCCCGCGTTGAATACCGGCACCGGCAACACGGCAACGTCCTGAGCGAAAACCGTGCCTGCGGGCACGATGGCACCGGCCGGATACGTCACTGCCACATTGCTGACGGTGCCTGCCGTGTAGACCACCTTGTACGGCAATACCGGCAAGGGCGACGTGAAGACATTCGACGGAATCACCGTGCCGGTGGGAATCGTTCCATTGAAGCCGAAGACATCTTTGCCGGCAGGCACGGTCTGGCCTGTGGACCAGTAGTCGTATCCGAATTGTCCGGGCGGACGCCGCGTCATGAGCGTGACACCGGCGGGCACGACCCAGGCGGCGCCCGTAATCACGCCAGTGAAGCCGCTGTCCACGTCGATGGGGGCCGGCGTCGGTACGTCGAACACGAGCCTGAGGTGCATGTCGATCGTCGAGAACGGCAGCGGTGTGCCGGCGGGGACGGTGTACGGCTGCGCGAGCTTCACCGAGACATTGGCTGACGTGCCTGCCGCCAGCGTGCCGCCCGACAGGCTCGCGTTGTTGCCGATCAGGATGCCGTCCGGCGTGGAGATGGTGAGCTTGCCGCCGCCATTCACGCCATACGCCACAATCTGACCGTTCAGATCGAGCGCGCCCACGGTAATGGGGTGATTGCTCGCCGAATCGCCTGCAATCAGCGTCACGTTGCCGCCTGTGCCGCCGCGCGTCTTGCCGTTCGCCAGAATCGCGCCGCCCGACGACACGTCGATCACGCTGCCGTCGGCAATCGTCACGTCACCCGTCGCATCGAACGTCACATTGCCGCCGTTCAGGAACGCCGCGCCTGACATCGCGCCGGGCTCGGTCGTGCCGTTGATCCACAGCCCGCGTGTGTCGATCTTTGCGCCGGAGGCCAGCGTGAGGCTCGACGTATCGTCCGGGCGCATCAATGCGACGGGGTACAGATTGCCGGCCTGATTGAACAGGTTCGAGATGTTGACGGTGCCACTCGGCACGGTGACATTGCCGCTGATGTCGACTTGTGGCGCCACCAGACTCAAGCGGCCGCCGTTGGCAAGACGCAGATCGCCGTTCACAGCGATATCGTCGCGCGTCACGAGATCGATCTCGCCGAGGCCGTAACCGTTCAGGCGTGCCGCGTCGATCCAGACCGTATTCTTGCGGGCAGCGTCGAGTGCATCACCGGCCTTCATGGCTGACGTGATGTCGTCGACGGCACCGATCACGACATCGCTCGCGAAGGCGTCGGTGCGTCCCACACCGGTGTACTGGCCAAGCGTGAACGAGCCGCTGCGCGCCACCGCAAACTGACTGATCGAATAGCCGTCAGTGAGGCCCGCCGGACGCGCCTGCGTTTGCACCGGCCCCGTGTACACGTTCGAGATCACATTGCCTTCGAGCACTGCGGTGGGCGCAGAGATCGTCAGACGGCCCGCGTCGCGCCCCACGGTGTAGCCGTTTTGCAGCACGCGTTGCGGCGCGATCAGCGGGTTGGCGTAGCTTTCCGTCGCCGTGGTGCCCCAGCGCGGGTGCTCCACGCTGAACCCGGTGTACACGCCCGTGTAAATCAGGTTCGCGGGCGCGGTATTGACGTTGTAAATCTGACCGTCCGAGCCTTTGAGCCACGACTGGTTCAGATACCCCGTCTGCACGTTCAGCGAGCCGCCCGAGAGATTGATCGACGCGCCCGTCTGCGTCACCACCTCGGTGCCGCCCAGCGTCACGGTGCCGCCCTGCGCCGCCCACTCGCCAATGCCGTGCGCTACGTTCGACAGATAGCCGCCCACTTCGAGCAGGCCCCCGCCCGTGTACCAGCGCTGGTTGGCATAGCCACCGACCGAGGCCGGCACGTAGATCAACCGGCGGCGGTCGATGTACACGTTCGCGTTGTTCAGCGCGGTGTTGTCGCGGTTGCCCGGTGCGTCGCGCTGTTCGTTGCCCTGCACGTTCACCTTGACGTTGTTGCTGTCCATCGACAGCGATACGCCGACCGCGCCCGAAACGTCGAGTTGTGCCCCCGAGCCGACAAAGCTGCGGTTTGTCGCGCTCACGGCGATCTGACCGCCCGTGGCAAGCGTCAGCGAATTTCCCTGAAATTCGACGTTGCCGCCACTCACGATCTCCACACGCGATTGATCGCGGCGGTCAGACAGTTTCGACAGGTTGTCGAACAATCCCGTCGAGGCACCCGCGCGCAGCAAATCCTGTGCGGCAGAGTCTTGAATCATGGCCGTGCGTTGGCTGTCGAGCGCCGTCGCACCGTTATCGCCGATGAGCACCGACGTGAGCGCACCGCTGCCCATCGTCACCTTGCCCAACGTGTCGCTCGCCGAATTCAGCAGGTGGATCGTGCCGCGCGTGTTCACCGTCGTCGTCGCGACTGCCACGCCCAGTTGCTGCACGTCCCGCCCCGCCATCGTCACGTCGCCTTCAGGCGCCATCAGCAAGCCCGTGTTCACGACCTTGCCCGCCGTGCTTTGCGCCACAAACTGCGGCGAGACTTCGTTGCCTCGCGTGGTCGATGCCGTATTCGCGTCCGTGCCCACGCCCTTGCGAATCACGAAGCTGTCGCCTGCGGCCATCGCCACCTGACCTTGCAGCGTCGTGATCGTCCCCGCGTTGCTGACTTCCTTGCCCAGCAGCAGCACGTACCCGCCACCCTGCGTGACCGACGTCGGAGTGCGCGTCGTGATCGTGGCCCCGGCCTGCACTTCGACCTTGCCCAGTGCATCGGTGAAGCTTGGTGTCGTGCCGTTGGCGCCATAGAGACCGCTCGTGAACTGCGCGTCGCTCATGCGCGCTGCTGCCACCACAAGGTTGCGCGTATCGACCTGACTCGTGCCACCGAAGATCACGCCGTTGCGGTTCAGAATCAGCACCGTACCGTCGCCGTGAAGCTGCCCCTGAATCTGGCTCGGACGCGCCTGCGGATCGTTCACTCGGTTGAGCACTGCCCAGTCGCTTTGCTGCTGGAAGTTCACCGATGTGTTGCGCCCGACGTTGAACGTCTCCCAGTTCAGGATCGCCTTGTCGGCCGTCTGCTGAATGTTGACGTTGGTCTTGCCGTTGGCCGCCGTCTGCGTGGGTGCGTTGGCGTTGATCCAGCCTTTGGTCAGGCTGTTGGTGTCGACCTTGAGGCCGCCCTCCGACAAACCGTCGGGAATCGTAGCGTTGGTGCTAGCTGCTGCGTCGCGTGCCGTCGCCTGCGCGGCCTGCATCGCGGCGATGCTTTGTGCTGCCGTGCTCAGATTCGCAATCGACGTCTGCAACTGCGCGTTGGCTTGTTGCTGCTGCGCCGACGGGTCCATGAGCGAGCTCACCGGGGCACCATTGGGCAGACGCCCCGTCTGCGTGGCGGTCGCCTGCGCGGCACCGCGTGCGCCAAACCATGCGTTGCTGAAGGCTTGCTGGGCGTGCGCGGCCGAGGATGCCAGCAACGTGAGCGCCGCCGCCTGAACCAACGGTTTGCGATGCAGGTTGAGGATCACACGGCCAAGGCGACGGCGCGGTTGCGCACGTTGCGAATCACGGTCTTGTGAGCCAGAAGAAGCAGGAAGAAGCGTCGGTTGCGAGTTCGATGGCATGTCGGGTTTGCAGTGGCAATCGGTTAGCAGACGCCCTCCCGTTCACGGGGACAAGCGCCCTTCCCTGTGATGACGACGCTCGTCGCCCAATCCCGCAAACCTCACGCGAACTTTTTGCGTTCGCTTATGCAAACAAGCTCACCCCACCAACACGATACCGCCCGGCAAGTGCGTCACCCGGGCACCGAGCACCTCTTGAATCTGCGCGAAGATTTCGCCAAGACGGTCGATACGGTAACGTCCACTCAGACGGCTTTGCGCCAGCCGGTTGTCGAATACCACGACACGCCCGTTGCGATAACGATTGATCTCGTCCGCGACCTGCGCGAGCGGCGTATCGCGGAACACGAGTACGCCGTTGCGCCACGCCGACGTCGCCGTCGTGTCCACCGATGTCACCGCACCGAGACGCTGCCCTTCGTACACCACCTGCTGCTGCGCGGCGAGCGCCACATGCTGGCTGCCCAGCGACACACCGACATTGCCCGAGACACAGGTCACGCAGACCTGCGAAGCCAGATGCCGAACTTCGAAGTTCGCCCGGGTGCCCGTCACGCGTCCCTTACCGGCTTCGACCACGAACGCTGCCGCGTTGCCGGCGCTCCCCGTGTTATCCACGGCAATCTCGCCATCGAGCAGATCCACGCCTTGGCGTGGCCCCGCGCCGGTCAGCATGGCAATACTCGTGCGCGTGTTCAGGTCGAGCGTCACCCCCTCGCCCATGGCAATCTGGCGCTGCTCTCCCGTGGCCGTGTGATAGTCGGCACCGGCCATGGCGGTCATGCTGCCCCAGAAGCCCGCCGGCGCGACGACAGCGGCGCCTACCCCCGCGGCGGATGCCAGCGCGCCGCCCAAAAACCATCGGCGGCTCATGCGCGTCATGCGCGGCGAGTGAGCCGCGGCCGATGCCGCGCGTGCACGCACCATCTCTCCCGCTGGGCCAAGGTCGCGCCACAGGCGTCGTGCTTCGGCAAACGCGCTCGCATGCTCGGGACTCGCCTCGCACCAGCGCTGAAGCGCCTGCGCATCGGCAACGGTGGCCTCACCGGACGTGAGCCGTCGCACCCACGCGTGGGCGTCCTGCTGCAAGGCGCGCGCGGTGGCGGGCCGGGTGGAAGTGTCGGGTGCTGCCTTCATGTGCGATGTGTCTGCCAATCCTTTGCCAATCCTCTACCAGCGGTCTGCCGTCGCTCGGCCGCCTTGGGGGCGACCGAATTTCGGCGCGTCATAATGACATGACGGATGAGACCGCCGAAAACCGCAAAATTTCTGAATATTTTTTTATCGACGTCGCACGATTGTCATGATTTCGTGCCACAGCGCGCGTCGCTACCGGTCCATGTGTTCCAAGAAGAATTCCTGCGCCCGCTGGAGTTCCAGTTCCACGAGTCGAAGCGAGATGCCGAAGCGCTCCGCCACCTCGCGCTGCGCGAGGCCGTCGAGCCGTACCGCGAGCAAAATGTCGCGGCGGCGCGCAGGCATGCGCTCCAGCAGGCGCGCCAGCTCGCCCAGATCGGATTGCGCTTCCACGATCTGATCCGGCCCGGGTGCCGGACTCACGAGATCGAACATGGTCTCGATCTCCCCCGTGCTCAGCCGCCGGTCTTCCGCACGCTGCTTGTCGATGGCCGCGTGGTACGCCATGCGGTACAGATACGCGCCGGGGTTTCGCACCGAATCGATGTTCTCATTGTTCTCCAGACGCAACCAGGTGTCCTGTAGCGCGTCGCCCGCCAGATCGGACGAGCCGAGCTTGCGCGAGAGCATTGTCTTCAGTTGCGCGTAGCGCTGAACCAACAACTCGCGAAGGGTAGCGCGGCTGCTATCGGCCATGCGACCTCCCCGGCTTTGGCGCTTCCGTCGCCGCCTCACAGCCCCAGTTACGCCCGGAGGCGCGGGGCTGCACCACGAACGTAAAGGGCTGCGCCAGTGCAGGCGGCGCAGGCTCGCCCACGTTCGCCCCCTGAAGTGCGCTCACGACCGCCGCGTCGGTCGCCGGGTCGCCGCTGGACCCGAGCAGTGCGACCGGCCCGATCACACCACTCGTGCCGACCCACAGCCTGAAGGCGACGCGCCGCGCGCCCTCCGCCAGAAGCGGCTGCGCACAGAAGGCGTCGTGCACGCGGGTCTGTATCAGTCCGAAGTAGCGGCGCGCGGCCGCCGGATCGATCGCGGCATCGCCATCGGTGTCGGCGCTGTTTGTGCGACCGGCGACCAGCGTCACCGTTTTCGATCCCGTGTAGCGGGGCACGAGACCGCTGCCGTCGAGCAATCGGGCAAGTGCCGCGCGCGCGGTCATTTCCCCTTGCACCGGCGCGGAAACACGGCCCGCAGTGAGCGAACTGTCGTAGAGCAGCGAGACGTCGGCGAAGGCGCCGTAGGATTCCAACGCGGATGGCAGCGACTGCGACGGGATGTCGAAACGCAGCAACGCTTCTCCCGATGCGTCGGTATCGACGTCGATACCGGCGACGATGCCGGCAACGGCAGTCGTCGCCCAGACACGGGCAGGGCAAGCGCTAATGCTGATCATCGCGAGACACAGTAGCAATATCGGCCGCGGAACGCTTGTCGCTATGGTTCTGAGCATGTCCGCTTCGTTGGGCGCACAACGGGCCCGGGCCGATAGCGGCCGCGATGGGTAGCGTGCGAAATAGAAGTCACCGCGCAGGCTAGCAGTCCGATATGAATTTTTTGTTACATAGCGAGCAATCCGATGTAAGAAGACGTCTGACAGTGGATCGGGGCGCACGCGGCGCCCCGATCCGTCCGGCTCATGACCGACTTACTGCGCCTGTGCCAGCCGCCCTCGCTCGGCAGGGGTCAGCAACGACATGGCCTGCGGGCTCAGATCCGCCCCATGCCCGACAATCTGCACGCGATTGCGGCGGTCGTAGGCGGGCGAATTCGCCGCCGCGTCGCCGCTCTGCCACGCACTGCCGTCCTGCCGGCCGCCCTGCGTGTCCGCACCACCTGCCGGCGCCACACCGGCACCCAGCATGCGAATGGTGAAGATCGACGGCGTGTTCTGACGCTGCGCCGCCCGGTCACGCGCCATGGCGTCCTGCGCGGCAGTGGCAGCCTGCGCAGCCGTCGCACTCGCGTTGGTCAGCGCACCGACGTTGACGGCGGCAATCGCGGGCAGGCCAGTGGATTTGCCCTGCACCTGCACGTTTGCGGCGTTCACCACCTGAAGCGCGGCGAAATTCACGTTGCCCGACACGCGAATCCCTGCTTCGCCCGCGTCGATGGTGCCCAGCGGTGCCACGAGATCCACGTCGCCCGGTTTGACCTCGGGAATCGGGTTGAGCGTGGCAATGCCCGCCCCCGAACTCGGCGCATTGGGCGAGAGCGCGACGTTGCCCCACGCGTCATAGACGCGCCTCGGCGGCGTGTACAGCACCGTGGTCTTCGCGCCGCGCCCCGCGTTGATGTCGCCCTCGGCAGACCACGCCTGAATATCGCCGCCGAACGTTGTCATCACGCGCGAGAGGCCCAGAAGAATGCTGTCGAGGCTGTAGATCCGGATACTGCCGTCGCCTTGCGTGAGCAATCCGGCGGGCACGGTGGTTGCGGCATTCGACGGCGCCACACCTTCGATACCCAGCGTCACGCTGCCGCCCGGGGACAGCAGTTCGATGTCGCCGCCCGCGATGGTGCGCACACCGCCGTTGGTCGTCTTGCCCTGAAACAGCGTGAGCTTGCCGTGGCGCGAGATCGACGAGCCGTCGGCCGCCACACTCGGGAACAGCGTATCGATGGCCTGACGTCCCCGCGCATAACTGCCGTAGCGCTTGCTCGACGGGTCGTTGTACTCGCGGCCCGCAGCAAGCAGTTCGGCGTAGTACGTCTCACGCACGAACACGCGTTGCTGCTCCGAGGGCAACGCGAGGAAGTCGGCAAGCGCATGGGCGAGGTCGCCCTGATAGCCGAAGCGTGCCTGCAACCAGGCGAACAGCTCGCCATCGTAGGTTTTGGCAACCTTGCCCGGCTGCGACGTCAGCGGCTGGTTCGGGTCGGCCAGATTGGCCGGGTCGAGATAGCGGCGCGCGAAGTCGGCCACGTCGGCCTGCCCTTGTCCCGGCGTGCCGGCGCCAAGCCCCGTCTGCACGACGATACCGGCCCCGGGACGACGGTCGCCCGGCACGATGGCGCCGTAGCTCGTGAGGTTCGCCACGTTGCCCATGTAGATGTCGCCCCCCGCGGAGACTTCCAGCGTGCCCGGCCCCATGATCGTGAAGCCGGTGGCGTTCGCGCCATTGAAGTCGATGTTGCCGCCGGCAGCCACCATCGAGATGTCAGACGGGTCGGTGTTCTTGATAAGGCCGCCGCTGTTGACGATGTCGCCGCCCGCGATCAGCCGTACCGGCTTGGACGCCCAGTACGACGTGACCGGCGCACCGGTGCCGGACGTGGCCGTACGGCTCTGCCCGATTCTCACGCCTTGCAGATCGCCCGCGAGCGCGTAGACACGCGAGATCTGTCCGTGGCCATCGGCGCTCGCATCGGTCACCGTATTCGGGCCGAACATGAACAGCGTGCCGCCCCCGCCCCAGTACAGCCCGGAACTCGACTGGTACTGAGTCTCGTAGATAGTCGAAAAATCCGCGGGGTCGATCGACGTCACGCCACCGTTCCAGTAGTTCGAGACCGTCGGCGTCTGCCACGCGGGCTGGAACGGTGTGGCCATCGACGAGAGCGACGTGCCGAGGGCGCCGAACGGATTGCTGATAAAGCTGGCGTTGTTGGCCCCAATGCCGGAGACCCCACCGGCCGCGAGAAACTGGAAGTAGCCGGTCGGCGACGGCATGAGATAGTCGACGGACTGGCGCGGTGCATAGTAGATGCTCCCGCCCGCTGCGGTGACGTCGAGCACCGGCGGCAGGTACATCGCGTTGTTGGTGAGATCGTTGATGAAGCTGCCCAATGGCGATGCGTTGCCACCTGCGGAGAACAGCATCAGACGTGTCGCATCGGTCCACAACGTGAACCAGTTTGTGGCGCTCGTGGGCGCGCCGTTCAGCACCCCCTCGCTCAACACGCGCGACTCGGCGCGGCCCGGATCGATCACCTTGCCCATGACGAGGTCGCCCAGCGTATTGATCGTCACCGTGCCGTCGCCCGGGGCCAGTCCCACCCCTGCGCGGCTGAGTGCCGAGTAAGCCGTGTGACTGCTCAGCCCGCGTGGATCCTGTTCGAGTGAAACCCCATAGTTGCGCAGCAGCATCTCGCCGATATTGCCATCGGCCTGCAACGACGTGTTGCCGCGCAGATCCGCATAAAGACCGCCGAAGATGCTGCCGCCCGCACTCACATTGAGCGCACCGCCGCCCGTCTGCACAAGCGTGTTGCCGGTCACACGGCCGGAGCCGCCCACGGCCACGACGACGTTTCGCTGCGACGTGCCGGTGTCAGCGCCAATATTGCCGCCTGCGATCACGTTCACGCGTCCGCCACCGAGAGCGCCCATCCCCGAGAAAGCCGCCAGCCCGAGCGCCGACGATGAGGCAACGCCGTTGCCATCGAGCACATAGGTGCCGAAGTTAATCCCCCACGCCGTGGCCTGCCCCAGCGCCGCGCCGCCCTGACGCAGGAGCCAGGTGCCGACCATTTCCGAATTGGGCTCCTGCCAGCCGAGGATATTGCCGCCCGCCGACAACGTGAAGTCGCCGCCGTTCTGCGTGAACCACATGCGCTGCGCGTTGAGCGCCGCCTCGTAGTCGGTGCGCGCCGCCACGATATTGCCCAGATACGTGCCATCTGGGAGCGTGCCGCGCGCGGCATTCCATTGGGTGCCTGCGCCCGTGCCAGGCACCGAGGTGCCCGCCGTGTACACACCGAACGGCGACGACTGCTGATAGTCGCCCGCCGCATAGAGTTCGAGATCGCCCGTGCCCGTTCGCAGCACGCTGATCCCGGCGGCAGGCGTGCCCACGCCTCGTCCGGCCACGTTTACGGTGAACGGGTTGTTCAGCAGCAGATCGCCGCCCTGCGTTGCCGTTAGGACTGCACGGCTGTCGGCCCCGGAGAGATCGCTGCCGGCCACCAGCCGCATCGACCACGATGCGGTGCCCGGGTCGAGCATCGGTGCCAGCGCCCAGATCGGACGACTGCCCACTGCCGCACTCGCCGTCGACACATACATGCCCGTAGGCAGCACACTGCCCTGTGCAAGATCGACCGGGACCGCGAACGTGTACCCCTTGATGACCGAGATGTCCGTCCCAGCCGGCCACGTCATCGCCCTGACCTTCATGGCGTAGGCCGCCGCGTCGTTGAACTGGATTGCGTTCATGCCGGCCTTGAGGATCGTACCGGAGGGCAGCACCAGGTTGTTCGTCGTCGTGCCGACGATGCCCACGAGCGACGTCGTGTTGGTGCCCGCCGCAATGGTATAGCCGCCCGCACCGACCACCGTGCCGTTCTTCATCAAATAACCGGCCGGCAGAATAATGTCCGCCGTCGTGACAACCCCGGCCTTCAGGCGGTTCGCGTTGCCCAAGCCGCCGAGCAGCAGATCTATCGGCGTATGCGCGGTATTCGACAGGTAGATCTGCGTGTTCGCCGGCAGCGCGACATCGAAATTCAGCCGGCCGCTTTGCGGCAACTGCGTGCCTGCGCCAAGCGTCATGCCGCCCGTGCCCACGGTGTACGGGGTGGCGAGCGTAACCGCCGAGAGTACCGTCTGGTAAATCGTGCCATCGGGCGACGCCGCAGGCGGCGCGAAGCCGTCGGTCACATTGCCGTTGATCTTCAGATCGCCCGCAGCGCGCATCACGAGCACGCCAGGTTCGCCCGATCCACGAACGCCCGCGACGACACCGGGGCCGTAGCGCAGCCCCGACAGATCGAGGTCGCCCTTCGTGTTCAGGTCGCCCGGACTCGTCACCGCGACGCCGGGGCGCAGGTGGAAGGTGCCGCCGTAGCCCGCGAGACCTGCAAGCCGCGATTGCAGGCTGGCGTTCGCCCACGCGCTGTCGATGAACTGGCGGTTGCGTGTGTCGATCTGGTTCAGGCCGAGTATGCCGTCCGCGCCGACCGGGTTACCGGACACGTCGCCATTGTCCTGTGTGATCGAGTGGCTGGCATCGAGCGGCGTGTAAGTCCAGAAACCATTTACGGCGATGCTCGCCGCACCACGCACGTCCGGGCGGGCCGACGCGTCGATACGAATATCGCCGCTCGTCTCGCCCGTGCGCGGCGCGTTGATCTCCAGATGCCCGCGCGCGATGCCGTCCGGCGAGCGCATGTCGAAGCGCGCGCCGCCACCGAGACGCACGGTGCCAGCGGTCGAGGTGAGTGTGACGTTGGCACGGTTCTGCGCGTCGATGGGCGCGCCATAGCTATCGGTCGCCAGTTGCGTCGCGTGCGCATCGAGGACGGCGGCGCCGTCAATGGTCAGATCGCCTAATGCAGACAGCACGATAGCGCCCGGCGTCGTGCCCGACGCATCGACGGTGCCCAGCACGCGCAGGCTTCCGTTGTCGGTCGAGATGTTCACGGTGCCTGCGCGCACGCCATCGCCCACATTCAGATCGCCGTGTCGCACCCGGAATGTGCGCGCGCCGAAAAAGCCGCCATCGTTAAGCAAACCGTTGAGGGCCGAGAACCCCGCGTCGCTCACTTGCGCAGCATCGAGCGAGAACTGCCCGTTCGCCTGTCCCGCGCCCCCTGCGCCCCGCAACGTGCCCGCGAGACTCACCTGTCCCTGCGGTGCACTCACGCTCAGCGAGCCGCCATCGGCGTTCGCGGCTGACACATCGATGCGTGAGCCTGTCTGCTGGGTGATATCGCCACTTGTGCTCGCGAGCACGACCTTGCCACCCCAGCTCGACTTCGTGACGTCGTAGAACACCTTGTCGCGGCCAGAGAGATCAAGTTGGGCATTCGCACCGAGCGCAATTGTGCCGTCGGCGTTGACGGTGAGCTTGCCGCTGGGCAACGCCACGGCCGTGTCGAGTGCCACCGAGCGGGCGTTCAGTGTGAGCGCCGCCCCGAGGTCGGTCTCGCTCGTGGTGCTCGCTGGACTGCTGCCCGACGGCGCGCTCACAGAGAGCGTGCCGCCCGCCGTATAGGTCATCGCGGACCCCGCCCTGCCTGTGAGCAGCGGCGTCACAATCGTGAGGTCGCCGCCGCTGCGTGAGCCGTTGGGCGCTTGCGTGCCCGCCACGCTCAGCGTGCCCAGATGGTTAGCCGTCACGCGTTGCGATGCTTGCAACGCCACACTGGAAAAACCCAACGCGAGGCGATCAAGCGCCACCTGGCTCTGGGGCTGCGCGAGCGCGTCGTAACCGAATTCGATGGTCTTCGCGTCGATCACGAGCTTGCCGGTGCCCGGGCCACCCGCAAGCACGGTCGACGGTGCCTGGCTCTGGTAGGGCTGCGCCGCCGTGCCTGCCCCGGTGGCAATGCCGCTCCAGAGGAAATTGGCGGTGGCAATGCGCACCACGTCGTTGCTGCCGCCAAGGCCATAGAACGCCGGCGAGCTGAATACCATCTGCACCGGTGAATCGCCCGTGTCGAGCGTGGTCGACCCGAAGAAGTTGAACGCACCACCGGCCGAGAGCGTGAGCCGCGCCAGCGCGGGCACACCCGACGTGGCGGAAGGGTGCAATAGTTTGTCGAGGACGTCCTGCGTGAGTTGCCAACCCGAGGGCAGTACCCCGGCGGCGTTGGCATTGGCCATCGCCGTCGCGTCGCCGAGGTTGATCTGGTTCTGCGAGACGGTCAGATAACGTGCGCCGAGGTTCACGTTACCGAGCGACAACCCGCCCGGGGCGGCGAACGCAATCGTGCCTTGCGTCAGCAGCGACGCCCCGTCGGCCACATGGATCTGGCCATACCCTTCCGAGGGCAGGAGATCGAGCCAGCCGTTACCGACGGCCAGCAGTGCCGGATTCGACGTGAGGTTCTGACCGGCCTTGGTTCCCGTGGCATAGACATAGCCGAGCGATGAATCGATGACGTTACCGCTGAAGCCCCGTGTGTCGACGCTCGCGCCAGTCTGCACGTCGATCGCCGGGCCGACGAGAAACACCTGCCCTGCCTTGAGCGTGGTGCCCTGACCCAGCGTCACGCCGCCATGTTCCTTGCCGTCCAGACCGAAGTAGAGTCGCGCACTGTCGCCCAGGGACGACTGGCCGTCGAAGTACGTCCAGTTGCCGCCCAGCGAGAGCGAGGGCGCGCCGAACGCGTTCAGATCGCGGTCGACAAGCGAGACGGTGCCCGTCGTCGGCGTGGCCGACGCCGTGCGCACCTCGATCGGCGTGGCACCGGCGTTGATGAACATGGCCCCGTCGACGCCGGTCACATTTGACGTGCTAGCGCCCCCGAACTGCACCGTACTCGCAAAGTCGAGCGGGTCAGTATTCGGCGATCCCGTCACGAAGTTGATGCTGAGCAGCTTGCCGTCTTCCGGCAGGCGCGGGCGTACCGCACCGAACTGCGACGCCTGCGCGAGCAGAAATTCGCTGAACGTCGTTTCATTGAACTGCGAATACTTGCGTACCGTGTCGCCCGGCGTGACGATCAACCGCGTGAGTTGGCTGTCGCGCTGCCCGGTGCCGGCCACGCTCTGCATGCCGGTGGCTGTCCACGAGCCGTTGGTGGTGAGCATGGCGGGCACATCGCTGCCCTGGCGCAGCGCGACACTGCCCGCGAGTTCCACGCGATAGGCCCCGGGCAAGAGCGCAAAGCTCGACGGCAGCAGGGTGTAAGTGCCCGCAGGTAGCCCCGGCACGCCCGCGCCGAGGGTGATCTGCTTGCCCACCGCCGGATCGCCCGCTCCCTTGTCGAGCACGACTGGCGCGTAAGCGCTCGCGTAGCCGGGCAGGATCGCATAGACCTGATCGCTGGCTCGGCTGTTGGCGTTGAGCACGGGATTGGCATTCACGAGCGGCGTCGTGAGCACGTTGACCGAGCCGCCGCGCCCCGAGACGAACCCTTCGCCTCGCAAGGTGCCGCCGCCGGACAGATCGAGCACTGCACCGCGCTCGCCGACCAGACGCGACGCCCCAATGTTCACGCCCGTGCTCAGCACCCACGAATCGGGGGACTTGGCGCCGCTGCTGTCACCGCGCGTGACAAACGTGTCGGCCAGATTGAACTGCGTGGTATTTCGCCCAGTGGTGTTCGCGCCGCTGTACGTAACGCCATCGGAGGTGCCGCCATACGGCATGTCGAGTCCGGCACCGCTCACCGACGTGAGGCTGCCGCTGCGCAGAATGACCGCCGGGTCGGTCTGTATCGCCGCCGTGGTGCTCTGCCCGAGCAGCACGACGCTCTGCCAGTCGGTGCCGAGATTACCGCCCGTCGTGTTGAGCGAAATGGTACCCAGCGGCGCACGCACCACGCCGCCCTGATCGACGGTGCCGCCGAGCAGCACTAACTGGCCGAATGCCGAATACGGCACGGTGGGCACGCCACTGCCGTTCGAGCGGATCGTCAGACGGCTGCCGGGATCGATGCCCGCGTACCGGTCGCCCGCTATCACCGCCGCATAGGCCGACGATACGGGATAGATCTGCGCCGCCGTCATGTCGATATTGCCCGCGACGTTCAGACCACCGTTCAAGCGAATGTCGCCCTGACTGTTGAGCACCACGTCGCCGAACCCGTTCTGCACAACGTAGGTCGCCGGGAACGTCACGCCCCCTACGCCGCCCACGCCGACGAGCGCACTCGCGCCCGACACCACCTTCCCGGCGACGTCGATCAGATTGCCCGAGAACGTCAGCGTGCTGTCGCCGACGGGTGCCTGCCCCGCGCGCAGGCTGTAAAGGCCGGGCAAAAGCACGGTGCCCACGGTTGCCGGAGAATCCCACGAGCCGCCGTCGAGGCGGATGTAGGGTGCGGCAATACGCACTTGTGCGTTGGGTGTGGCATCGGCCACGCTGAGCAGACCGCCCTTCAGATTGATGCTGCCCGCCAGCGACAGATCGAGATCGCCCTGAAACACGAACCGGTCGTGCGTGGAGAGCGTGAGGTTGTCGAAGCCGCCCGCATGCAGCTTGTCCACGCCGATGACGGCGTTGCCGAACACGAGTGCCGGACTCGCCGTGCCCGGTGCCATGTCACTGGCCGCATTGCTTGCGGGCGCCTGCTGCACCAGCGTGATGTCGTGAAGCTTGTTGAGCAATGCGGCGGTAGCGGCGTCCGGATTGACGTAGCTTCGCGTGTCGAAGTACACGCCGAGCGAGCCGCCGGTAGCGCCGTCGCCGCCGCGCGCGAGCAGCGTGCCGTCCAGCAGAAAGCCATTGTTCGAGTGCAGCGCGATGCTGCCCCCGGTCCCCGCCAGCGTGACCGGCCGCGCCGGACCGCTCGTTGCCGTGCCGGCGTTGGCATCGACCACCGCCGTCGCCCCGGAGGCGTCGAGCACCGCCCCCGGGCGAATCACCACGAAGGCGTCGCTCGGGTCCACGGTGATGGTGCCGCCGTTGCCCGCTACGCCATAGGCACGTCCGAGCGAGTCGTAGGCGACATACGGACGTGCCGCGACGTCGAGCTTCGCGTGGTCGCCGATCCAGACTGAACGGGTGAGCGAGTCGCGATAGCCCGATACCGTCGCACCCGTGGCCGCGAGCTCAATGCTCCCGCCCCAGGCGTTGAGCGTGCCGTCGATCGTCAACTGGTCTTCGCTCTTCAGAACAATGGCCTGACCCGGATCGACGCTGACCACAGCCCCCTGTCCGATGGTGAGTGGTGCCGAGCCGTCCGAGAGCACATAGCCGGCGGTCAGTGACACGCTCGCGCCACCGCGCGGCGTAAGCGTCGCGTTCTGCACCGATTCCGTGTAAAGCGGCGGCGTCCAGACCATTAGCGCCGCGCGCGGATCGCCGCCGGTCGCCACCGACGTGAGTGTGCCCGGGACGATTCGCAGTACCGGCATGCTCACGTCTAGCTGCGTGCCGGGGGTGATCGCGAGGCCGTTATGCGCATTGACGACATAGTTTGAGAAACCGGTGTTGAACACGCCGGGATCGAGTGCGATCGGTGCCGCGTTGCCGGTGAGCACCGAGGCATCGTTGGCCGCCTTGCCGATGACGATATTGCCGCTGGTCTCGATGGTCAGCGTGCCGCCGCCCGCCACGCCATAGCCGCGCACATCGCCTTGCAGGTCGAGACGTCCCTGCCCGCCCACGCTGTCGACGATATGACCGGCGGCGAGTGTCACGCTGCCCCCCTGGGTCGCATCGGGCACGCCGCTCGCACGCAGGACTGCACCCGACGACACGTCGATCTGCGCGCCGCTGCCGACGCTGACGTCGCCCGTGCTGCTGATGCGCACGTTGCCCCCGCTGGCAAACGGCACGAGTGAGGCGTTGTCTGCGTCTAGCGACAGGTTGCTCAACAGTCCACTCGTGTCGAGCCTAACGCCCGGCGCCACGGTCACAGTGGCGTTGCCTTGTGCACTGCGAATTGCCGTCTCTACCGTGACGCCCGTCTGCGAAACCGTGTTGAAGACGTTGCCCAGCAGAATGTTGCCGCTGTGCGCGGTGAGGTCTGCACCGACGACGAGCTGCGGCGCGTAGAGCGCAATCGTGCCGCCCGGCATGACGGCTAGCGAACCCGTCAGGGTGAGTGTCTGTCCCGCCGCAGCGAGAATCGAGCCGAAGCCGATGCGGCCCAGATATTGACTGTCGAGTGAGAGCACGCCGGGCGTTGCCACCGCATCCACCGGCGAGGGCCCATCGGTGAACACAATGTTCTGCGCGACTGGCGAGGGGTTGTAGAACACGCCGGTCGGTCCGAGTGTCGCATCCCAGTTGGCGGCGGACGTGTAGTTACCGAGTACCAGTTGGGCACCCCGTGCGACCGCCCCCTGCCCCTGTAGATATCCGTCCAACCCCGGCTGCACAGCCTTGACCTGCGACGGCCCCTGATACTTGGCGCTCACCACATCGCCCGCCAGCGATGCGTTCGGCGTGGCGAGGATCAGTTGCCCGGCGTCGCGCCCCACGGTGTAGCCGTTTTGCAGCACACGTTGCGGCGCGATCAGCGGGTTGGCGTAGTTTTCCGTCGCCGTAGTGCCCCAGCGCGGGTGCTCCACGCTAAATCCGGTGTACACGCCCGTGTAGATCATGTTCGCGGGCGCGGAATTGACGTTGTATATCTGACCGTCCACGCCTTTAAGCCACGTCTGGTTCAGATACCCCGTCTGCACATTCAGCGAGCCGCCCGAGAGGTTGAGCACCGAACCGGCCTGCGTGACGGCATTGCCGCCGCTCAGCGCAATGGTCCCGCCTTGCGCCGCCCACTCGCCGATGCCATGCGCCACGTTCGACAAATAGCCACCGACTTCGAGCAAGCCCCCGCCCGTGTACCAGCGTTGGTTGGCATACCCGCCGACGGTCGGGGGGACATAAATCAAACGTCGGCGATCGATGTACACGTTCGCATTGTTCAGCGCGGTGTTGTCGCGGTTGCCCGGTGCGTCGCGCTGTTCGTTGCCCTGCACGTTCACCTTGACGTTGTTGCTGTCCATCGACAGCGACACGCCCACCGCGCCCGAGACATCGAGTTGTGCACGCGTGGCCACGAGGCTTCGCCCGGTAGCGCTCACGGCGATCTGACCACCGGTGGCAAGCGTCAGCGAGTCGCTCTGGAATTCGACGTTGCCGCCGCTGACGATTTCTACGCGTGACTGGTCCCGGCGGTCGCCCAGACGCGAGAGGTTATCGAACAGGCCGGAGACCGTTTGCGTTCGGATGAGGTCTTGCGCTGCCGAGTCCTGAATCATGGCGGCGCGCTGGCTGTCGAGTGCCGTCGCACCGTTATCACTGATGAGCACCGACGTAAGCGCACCACTGCCCATCGTCACCTTGCCCAGCGTGTCGCTCGTCGAATTCAGCAGGTGAATCGTGCCGCGCGTGTTCACCGTGGTCGTCGCGACTGCCACGCCCAGTTGCTGCACGTCCCGCCCCGCCATCGTCACGTCGCCCTCGGGCGCCATCAGCAAGCCCGTGTTCACGACTTTGCCCGCCGTGCTTTGCGCCACGAACTGCGGCGAGACTTCGTTACCTCGCGTGGTCGATGCCGTATTCGCGTCCGTGCCCACGCCCTTGCGAATCACGAAGCTGTCGCCTGCGGTCATCGCCACCTGACCTTGCAGCGTCGTGATCGTCCCCGCGTTGCTGACTTCCTTGCCCAGCAGCAGCACGTACCCGCCACCCTGCGTGACCGACGTCGGAGTGCGCGTCGTGATCGTGGCCCCGGCTTGCACTTCGACCTTGCCCAGTGCATCCGTGAAGCTCGGTGTGGTGCCGTTCGCGCCATAGAGACCGCTCGTGAACTGCGCGTCGCTCATGCGCGCTGCCGCCACCACGAGGTTGCGCGTATCGACCTGACTCGTGCCACCGAAGACCACGCCGTTGCGGTTCAGGATCAGCACCGTACCGTCGCCGTGAAGCTGCCCCTGAATCTGGCTCGGACGCGCCTGCGGATCGTTCACTCGGTTGAGCACTGCCCAGTCGCTTTGCTGCTGGAAGTTCACCGACGTGTTGCGCCCGACGTTGAACGTCTCCCAGTTCAGGATCGCCTTGTCGGCCGTCTGCTGAATGTTGACGTTGGTCTTGCCGTTGGACGCCGTCTGCGTGGGTGCGTTGGCGTTGATCCAGCCTTTGGTCAGGCTGTTGGTGTCGACCTTGAGGCCGCCCTCCGACAAGCCGTCGGGAATCGTGGCGTTGGTATTGGCTGCTGCGGCGCGCGCCGTCGCCTGCGCGGCCTGCATCGCGGCGATGCTTTGTGCTGCCGTGCTCAGATTCGCAATCGACGTCTGCAACTGCGCGTTGGCCTGTTGCTGCTGTGCCGACGGGTCCATGAGCGAGCTCACCGGCGCACCGTTGGGCAGACGCCCCGTCTGCGTGGCGGTCGCCTGCGCGGCACCGCGTGCGCCAAACCATGCGTTGCTGAACGCTTGCTGGGCGTGTGCTTGCCCCCAGATGCCGCCGGTCGCGAGCATGACGGCGACCGCTTGCATCACGGGCGACATCGGAAGGAAGCGCCGCGTGCTTTGCGTGCGGCGTCGTGAAAACCTCGTTGCTGTGCCCTGATGCCCGACTGTGTTCATTTCGATTCAGCCCATGGTGGATTCGTCTTCCTAAAGACACGTGCACTGCACAAAAACCACCAACTTTTTTCGACGAACCCCTCGTGGCGCGCTTGGTCGCATCAACTCAGAATCAGCAGCCCTCCCGGCAACGAACGCGAATTCAGCCCGAACGAGCGTTCGATCTGTAGCAGCGCCTCGTCGAGAATCGCGATGGCGAAGCGCCCGCTCACCGGGCTATTGCGACGGGCGTCCGCCATCAGCACTACCCGGCCCGGGCGATACCGGTTGATCTCTTCCACCACCCTCACCAAGGGTGTTTCACGGAACACGAGCTCGCCGCGCCGCCATGCCGACACAGCGGCTGGCTCGATGCCTGCCACGCCACCGATGGCGTCGTCGCGATAGACCGTTTGCTCGCGCGCAATCAATCGGCGCTCGCCAGCCGGGTGCATCACCCGTACCGTGCCTTCGAGACAGCTCACACAGACGCGGCCGTCAAGGTTGCGGACTTCGAACCGACCTGCCGTCGCCACGCTGCGCCCAGCCCCCGCGACCACGACGAACGGGTCACGTGCCGCGGTCATGTCCACCGCGAGTTCCCCGGTGATCAGCTTCAGACCGTGTGCGCCATCGGCACTCGCCTGCTGACGAACGCTCGTCTGCGTGTTCAACACGACATTGACTCGCCCGGCCAGCGCAACGTCTCGCTGCTCACCCGTCGCCGTGCGGTAATCGGCCCCCCAGGTCCGCAGAGCGGGCCAAAGCCCCAGCGGCGAATAGACGGCAGCCACGCCCGCGACGGCTGCGACGCTCGCACCGGCGACGAGGAATGCACGGCGACCGGCGGCAACGTCCCCGCCGATCAGCCGCCGGTGACGCGCCGCCACCGCCGGGTCCTTGCGCAGCAGCTCGCCGATGGCAGGACGCATGGCATGCCACTGGCGCTTTACCTCGTCGAAGGCCGCGGCGTGCGCAACACTTGCCCCCTGCCAGCGGCGGAACGCGTGCAGATCGACCTGACGCACGTCGCCGCCCGCGAGCAGTGCGAGCCAGACGCGGGCCTCCTGACGGAGTACGTCGTCGCGCGAACGTCCCGGTTCGGCCGGGCCGTTCGAATCAGTCGGATATCCAGGTGGCAATGGTGTTCTCATGGTGATGCATGTCGCGTGTTTGGTTTTGTAACCCCGTGCTTTCGGGTGCCCATGCTTTTCTCATTCGCCGGGCAGAATTTTTTTGGCCTTCATATGGATGACATTTTTCGTCACACTTTTCCGCCAGATTTTTTTGACGGCCGTGGGGGTGGCGTTCGCGCGGCCATGTGTTCGGCACAAAATGCCTGCGCCCGCCGCAATTCATGCTCGACAACGCTCACCGACACACCAAGGTGTGCCGCGACGTCCTTTTGCGGCATGCCTTCCCAGCGCACGAGCAACAACACGTCGCGCCGGCGCTGCGGCAGTCGGCCGATGACACGCATGAGCGCTTCCATCTCTGCGCGCGCATCGGCGGTCTGCTCGGGGCCCGGCGCGGGGTCCGGCATTTCGAGAATTTCGTCGATATCGCTCGCACTCGCCTGTTGGCTATGGCTGCGCAGATGATTGATGGCGATGTTGGTCGCCATGCGCAGCAGGAAGCCGTGCGGATTGAGCACCGTTTCCTGATCCTCTAGCCGCGTGAGCCGCAGCCAGGTGTCGTGCAGCGCGTCTTCGGCAAGCTCCGGGTTGCGCAGCGAACGCACGAGATGACGCTTCAGATCGCCATAGCGCTTTGACAGATAGGCCATCAGCGCCAGCCGGACTTCCTCGGTCATGGCTGATGCCCCCCGGGGCGGCAGGCAGGCCCGTCGGGCGATTCGGGCAGGATCAGCATGGCGATGGGCTGCGGTAGGTCGGGCATCGGCGGCTGCGAAATACGCACACGCGATAGCGTGTCGATCAGCGGCCGGCCAATGGGCGGTCCGCTTTTGGCCGATGAGGCCGATGAGGCCGATGAGACCGATGAAGTCGATTGGGCCGACAGGATCGTGACGTCGACAACCTGCCCGTCCGGTGCGACCCGAAAGCGCAGCAGCGCCCGGTAGCGCGCGAGTGCCGTGCGTGGGTTGTCGCAAATTGCCTGCCAGACCTCGGACTGCACCAGCGCGTCGTAATCCGCCAGACGCGCTCGCTCGGCGCGCTGGCGCGCCTCCCGTTCGAGCGTAGCCGCACCGCCTGGCACCAGCACGAAGGTAGTCACGCCCTGACTGCTGGCCGTCTCCACGACAAGCCCCGTGCCGCCGACCAGCAGGCGCAGCGCTTCGAGCGGTGTGAAGCGTCCCGACACAGCGGTGGCCATACGCCCGGCGACAAGCGCGCTGCTGAACACAGCGGCGCGGCCCGAAACCGTGGAAAACCTATCCAGTGCCATATCGAGGGGTTGTGCGGGAATATCGAACGTGAACCGTCGCTCGGCGGTGTCTTCGGACGCCGATGCGGCGGCCTCAGGCGATTGCGCGAACGCGCTCCCGAATGCGCACAGGAAACTCAAGCCGCACATAACGCCGGCCAGCACTAGCCCACTGGCCGATGGCGGATTGCCTCTCATTTCGGTGGCACGATTGTCGGAGTTCTAAGCATGCGTGGAACCGCTGTCTCGCCAGCACTGTCGTTGAATAATGTGAATTTTCAGTGACAAACGACAGACTTTCGAGACGGCAAACGTCTTTCCGACAGCGCCCTTGGGTTAGCACATCAAGCCTCGTCCGGGCACATGGACTGGCTTTCGTCGCGCGACGGCATCGTGCCGCGCCTTGCCGGGCGACGTTCAGTGCGCACGCCACCGTGTGCCGTACGGCCCGTGCGCATGGCGCAGTAGTCGAGGGTCTGGCGCAGGAGCGTGTCGACCTTGCGCAGCGACAGGCCGTAGCGTGCCGCCACCTCTTCGCGGGTGAGGTCGTCGACGCGCAACTCCATGAGTACACGCCGGTGGTGGCCCGACATGTCTTCCAGTGCGCGGGCAAGCGCCGCCAGCTCGGAACGGGCATCGGCCACGGCTTCCGGGCCGGGCCCGCGATCGGGCAGAACGTCGAAGATATCGTTCTCGTCGGCGACGGAGGCCCACATGCGCCGCCCGCGCATCTGGTCGACGGCGAGGTTGTAGGCCATGCGGTAAACGTACGTCTCGGCACTGCGAACCGCGTCGGGCAGCGTGGCACTGCCCAAACGTACCCAGGCTTCGTGCAGGCTGTCGCTCGCCGCATCTGAGCAGCCGAGGCGGCGCGACAGACGATTGAGCAGCCGGTCGTAGTTCGACGTCAGGCACTCGCGCAGTTGTGCACCGGCGGGGTTTTCCCGTCCGGATTCGTCGTTGTGGCGAGGCGCTGCTGCCGCATCGCCGACCTCCCCGGGCTGACCCGATCCATGCTCGGTACTCAGATCCACGGCAGTCTCTCCCGTGGTCCGGCTTCTCCCCGCTTGCCCTGCACAAACATTGTGTGCCCCCGATACCGATGAACGTTTCGCTCTGCCATTGACTACGGCTTCAATGACATGACGAACGGCGACGGGGAAATCCGCACACTTTTTTTGTAACGGGGGGGTGATCGGCTACGGGCGAAGGGGCGAAAGTGGGTGCCGACGCGCGGCGCGGCCCATCCCAGCCTTACCGGACGGTCTTCGGCGCGACTTTCAACCACCCGTCGCCAGACATCGTTGGTGATAAACGCCCTTCACGCCCTTCACGCCCTTCACGCAGATCGCGACGATCTTCGTGAGGACCGGATCACCTGGAACGAGTCGAAACGCGATTTGTTCCACTGGAAGGCGGGTCGGTTTTTTCCGGCAAAAGCAAGAACGTCTCCGTGCGCGTGCCACGCCACTTCGTAACTTCCGCGTTTGCGGTCAACCTATAGGCTCGTAAGATCGGACGAGCAACGTCATACAGTCGATCAGGATCGGGCCCGTACATGTAGAGGTAACCGTCATTTCCATCAAGGTGTAATTCGCTTTCGCTCAGTTCGCCCACTTGGGCGCGTTTGATGGCTTTCCCAAGACGCGCCTCAAGATTTCTAACGGTTGCATAGTCCGTTCGGTAGTAGTCGAAATGAACACTAACGGCCGGCCCGGCATGCTTCTCGGATTGCTCAACCGCCAACGCGCTGCCAACGAATGACACAAAGCAAAGAAAAATGGGGAGCGCTGAAATTCGAAACATCTGCGATACCTTATGAGCAGGAAGACTGCAATTTCGTCTAGACATGGAGGATATCGTCAAGCGTCTACGAGTCAGAGAAAATCCATGTTGAAACACTGCTGTTTCTGTTTTTTCGCTCGCCCCGGATACGCTGAGTTCTCCACGACCCTATACACATGAGTGGTGTGATTTTGAGAAATCGATAACTTTGAACCGGCATGTTGGCACTCGGTGAGCTTGTGCCAGTGCGCAGAGGCCGGCCGGGAGCCGTCATCCACTCGTCGGAGGCTTCGTGTTGCGATGGGACGTGTCTCGCTCCGATATGTGATCAAGCAAATACGCCACAAACCGGGTGAGTTTCGGCAACGGGCGCTGGTCGCGCCGATATACGATGTGAACCGGTCGAGGTTGGGGCGCATAGGCTTGCAACACCTGCACCAACGTTCCACTTGCCAGATCGGAGGCGACCAGTATCTCCGGTTGCAGCAACAGGCCTGCCCCTGCGATTGCCGCCATCCGCAAGCCGTTGCCATCGTTGCAAGTAAACATTGAATCAGTTGTGGCATCCGCGTTGCCGTCATCCTCCAGATTCCATCCGCCGTGGCGACTCCACACTGAGTGAGACAGGACCTGATGTGCGCTCAGATCTTGCGGTGTCTGCGGACGCCCGTATTGAGCGAGATAACCCGGCGATGCGCAAATGACCATTCGATATGCGGTCAACGGTTTTGCAATCAAGTCGGCATCGCCCAAGTCACCGATGCGGATCGCGACGTCAAAACCGTCGTCAATCAGATCAACATTGCGATTGGATAATTCCAGCTCGATGCGCACGAGCGGATACTTTTGACGGAAAGTCGCCGCCAATGGGGCGATGACGCAACCGCCAAAGGTGATCGGCGCGCTGATACGCAACGTACCGGACGGAGACGCGCGAAGCCGTTCAACCGAAGTTTCAGCGATACGCATGTGTTCAAGCGCTCGCTTCACATCTTCGAAAAAACTCGGCCGGCATCGGTCAGATTCTGCCGGCGCGTGGTGCGCTCTAGCAGGCGCGCACCGAGACGCTCCTCAAGGTCACGCACGTATTTACCGACCATGACCGCGGATATCTCCATCCGTTTGGCGGCTTCGGTAAAGTTCCCCTCCTCCACGACAGCGACGAAGGTTTCCATGGCACGCAACTTATCCATATTGCGAACTGGTGGTTAGTAGTGTCAGAAATTAGAGCATATTTATGGCGCTTTTGATTCAGGGAAGAATGGTGACGTTCGAATCTGAATTCAAAAAGGAGTGGTGATGAAGATCGTCGTGGTGGGAGCGGGAGGGGACGTGGGTCGTTCCGTAGCGGATGAGCTTGCTAGAGATGACATGCACGAGGTGATTCGTGTCGGTCGAACGCGAGGGGATGATCAGGTTGACATTACTAGCGACGAAAGCGTGAGCGCATTGTTCGAGCGGATCGGTACCGTCGACGCCATCATTATTGCGGCTGGCAATGTCATTCTGGCGCCGGTTGAAAAGATGACGGCGGCCAATTTCCATAAGGGCTTGCAGGACAAGTTGCTCAGTCAGGTACGCGTCGCGCTAATTGGTCAACATTACCTGCGAGATGGCGGATCGATTACGCTAACTTCCGGCATCGCGGTAGATGATCCCATTGCGCAAGGCGCCCATGCTGCCGCGTCGAATGCCGGGATCGAAGGGTTCGTGCGTGCTGCTGCGTGCGATTTTCATCGAGGCATACGCATCAATGCCGTTAGTCCGACCGTGCTGATTGAGTCAATGAACCGATTTGGTCCGTTCTTTCCAGGCTACGAAGGCGTGCCGGCGGCACGTGTCGCAATGGCCTACCGGCGTAGCGTCGAAGGGGTACACAGCGGTCGCATATATCGGGTCGGCCATTGAGAAGCACGATCCGCCTGCGCGTGCGCGGGCGTCCCCGCGCACCATCACCTATCGTTACCAGCCGCGATGCCACCCATAGCGCGGATGCCACCATCCCCAGCCATGGTGCGGGTGATACCGCCACGAATAACCTGGCCCCGGCACCACCCCAACCGGCGCAACGTAGACAACGCCGGCCGGGGCAACTGCCGCTGGTTCAACTGGCGCGACGACACAGCCGGACAGCGACGCTCCCACCAGCAGCGACGCGACCAACGTGTAACACCGTTTTGATTTCATTTTGACCACCCAATCGTTGTTGCCGGCGGATTGCGCCGAAACTTACTGCCAGCCCGGATGGCGTGCCCGGTAGTACTCAAGCGCTGCGACGCGTTCCTGCTCGGCTTGTCGCGCAAGTTGCTCTGCTCGCGCCATGTGGCCGCCGAACTCGCCGCCGTGTTCCATTTGGATGACGTGCATTTCCTCGATCGAGCGTTGAAGATCATGCGTGGCTGCCATCGCCTTGTCGTGAAGTTCATCGGCAAACGCAACATTCACCATCAAAGCCGCGCACAAAAGCATGGGGATAGTTTTGAGTTTCATCGGTATCTCTCTTCCTTGTTGAGTTGAAACGAGTGGGCCTTGCCGTAGTAACGCCCGGTCGCCGACGAATGTTGACGCGACACCTACGTGAATTTGTAAGCCTGTATTACCCGGCATTACGTCTCTGCGGGCGGGCTGTTCTAGTTGGACCGATACGCAGTCGACTCACCGTAGCTGGGCTGGCACGAGCCGTCGATGTCCATCGCCGCAGTCGCTGGCTTCCCCGAAAGTCACGGTCACCAAGAGACGCATCGATTACGACGTGACCATTCCCAAACACGATTGCCTCGGGAGGCCGCCCCGGTATTAGGCGTGAGCAGGTGAGATTTTGGGTGAAGAAGGGAGGCAATCGGAATTCGCACAAAGCCCCTCGCCTGGTCTCACCAGACGATGTTTCGCGCGAATTTCAGGGAAGAAGTGAGACCTACAAAACCGATGCCAAAACGGGGAGTTGGTGCGAGGAAGGGGACTCGAACCCCTACACCCTTTCGGGCGTCAGGACCTAAACCTGGTGCGTCTACCAATTTCGCCATCCTCGCAGCCCGTGGGTGTCGGTCACCTCGGTAAGGTGTCGACATCCCGGCATCGGGTCGACGGCATGCGGTCCAGTCGGACATGAAAAGGGGGACTGGTCGCCCCGCTGCATGCGTCAAAGCAGGCGAGCATTCTACACGAACTGAAAATCGTCGGCAATCATCAGCAAAGCAAGTCGATTTCCACGCTCAATCAACATTCAATCAACGTCCAAGCAACGTCGAATCAAGGCCCCCTCAACCTCCCCTACTACAAAAGAAAAATCCCGCCGCACTACCGCCAGTGCGAACGGGATCTTTCACCACAACTGCGAGAAGTGTGCCGCGCCTTGGGGATCACGCAGCAAACCACATGAGCATCGCTACCGGCGGTGATAACACACGCGATGGCTCGTTCGCGTCGCAAAGGGGGACAACTTCGCGACGCACTTCATACAACGCCTGCCGGGCGGGCAACAGGGGGAGACAGGGATACCCGACAAACGTCGATGAATTTCGTACTTCCCGCCCGGGGTCACAACACCATCGCGCGAACCCCGGGCACTACCAACAACTGCCTAACCTCAACTCAGGCTCACTTCCCTCAAGCCGCCAGCTTCGCCTTATGCACAGCGACGATTTCGGCTTCGTCCTTCAAGGCCTTCTGCACCGACGGACGCGCCTCAACACGCGCGATGAACGCCGCAAAATTCTTCAGATGATCAATGTTCACGCCCGAACGCTCGTTCCACAACGTGGCCCAAACGTAAGCATCGAGCACCGTGAACGTATCGCCCGTCAGATACTCGCGGCCATCGGCCAGCATGTCTTCCAGCGTGCCGTATGCCGTCAGCAGCTTGTTCGTATGGAATTCAATACCTTCCGGCGTCATCAGCTTGCGCATCAACGGAATGTGCTTCTGGGCAATTTCGGTAGCGACAAACGTCAGCAACGAGTCCATGCGCACGCGGGCCCACGTCCCACGCGCCGGAATCAGATTGAACTCAGGATGCTTGTCCGCCAGATACGACGTCACGATGACGGTTTCCGTCAGCACGCCCTGTTCAGCGTCGTCCATTACCAACGCAGGCACATACAGCAACGGATTGACGTCGGCAAACGAACTGCCGTCCGACGACGACTTGCCGAACACGTCGAAGTGGACGAGTTCAGGCGTCAGGCCGATTTCGTTGGCGATCGTTTGCGCGGCGAGCGAGCAGGTGGCTTGGGCGATGTAGAGCTTCATGTCGATGACTCACTAAGTAAGAAATTGAACCGGTAACGCTTGCCGGGCTCTCCCGGCGTTGGCAGTGCTTCCGGATTAACAAGGCGCTTCACACGTCGCGCCAGTGAGATGAAGTATGGGCAGATTGCATCGGGCGATAAACAACACGCAAAGCGTCACTCTGTGCGCGATCGGGAGACAATCACCGGCACTCGCGCCTCAAAGGCAATTTGCAGACTGATCACCACGAACGCCGCCAAACTCAGCAGCGAACCGCACAGCACAAACGCCTCGGGGCCATAAGCGCGCCCCAACCCATTGGCCAACGCCACACCCACCAGCGCCCCGCCCGCAGCGACCGTAATGTGCAATGCGGCGGCCGAATCCCGGCGCCGCTGCGCCAACCGTCCCAACAGCAGCCGCGTGAGCAACATGCCAGTGGTGTGCACCGCGCCCCAGACAAATACGACGGCAAATGACGACATACCTGAGTTCCTCGCAAACAGATTGAGCAGCAGAAACGACGCAGCAAGCGCCATGGGATGCAAACACGTCACCGTGCGCGGCAGGTGTGTCATCCACCGGCCGAGCGCGAACGCACCGAACACGCCGCCGATACCAAACACCACCATCAGGAAACCGACCGCAGCGGCATCCAGATCGCCACCGGACGCGAGGTAGACGTGCGCGTGAGAGAAAACCGAGAACATGGCCGCGTACTGCAACGCAATGGCGAGTACCGGGCCAAGCAGCGGGAATGGAACGTGCCTCGAGCCGGGTACGTCATCGGTCTCACGCACCTCGCCGGAAACGCCGCGCGACGTGGAAGCCGCTCCATCGCGCACCAACAACCAACCGCCGGCGACGGCCGTCAGCAATGCCGCAACACGAAACAGCGCCGGGGATGCGAACATCGACGCCAGCCAACTCACCATCGGCATGCCCAGCCAAAGCCCCAGCAGCGAAGTGCGCGCGGGAAATACCCCGTGCCAAGTCGACGGATGACGCTGCTCTCGCGGGGCGCCATTCGACAAAGCGCCCGCCAGCAACACGGGATGCAACATGGCAAACGTCGGGCCCGCATAGCCGCCGGGCACCTCTGCGGGTGAGCGCCCCGCGATCACGCAACTCGCCGTCGCCAACAGGAACAATGTCGCGCTCAACATGCCGTGCCGAACCCGCACCGGCGACATCATCGCTAACAAGGGTGCGAGCAACGCCGCCGATATCAACATGGGCTGTTCCACGGCATCCTCCGCGCGATCAGAGGAAGTCAATACGCGACGCCGAGCGGCGCGCGCTATACCGTTCACACCACACCCGCCCTCGCACGACGCTGCGATAACCCCACTGCGCGATCTGAACCACCGAGGCAATAAAAAAACCGCCCCCGACATGAACCGCGTGCAATACCTCGCTCATCGCACGGGCCAACAACCTTGTCGGAGGCGGCGGGGTTAATCTTTCCTGACAATTCACGGCAGGCTCCTTCGCGTGAGATCCGTTACGTCGAATCTAGCGGCCACGCGAAGCGGAATAAAGGCACCTACGGCGAATAGTCATTTCACAATCAACGAACGGCGTGCATCGAACTCGGCAGCCGTGCCGACCACATGTCCGCCTCCATGCCGCGCTCACGCGTAACGCGCGATCACCTGCGACAACGCGTCGATATACGGGTCCGACATGCCGCAATCCGTCAGCGCGCCGAGCAGCTTGTACACATACTCGGCGTTAGTACCGATCACGCCTTCCGCTCTCGCAACCAGCGGCGCGATAACGTCGGCGCGCACTTCTCCGCGATACTGCGCATGCCCCGGATTGGCGACGAATACCAACGCCTGCACCACCGCCCCGCTACGTAGCGTCACCGGCAGCCAACGCGGCGTGTACGCCCCCGTGACCATCTCGCGAATCCACAGAATGCGCAGCTCTTCCGTGAGCTTCGCCTGCGGTATGCGCAACGCCACGCCTTCGGTGTGGCCGCCCGGTTCGAGCGCAAGCATGCGCCCGGGCTGCGTCGGTGACGCCCGTCCCGCAATCAGGTGAATGCAGAAACTGCGGTGCCAGCCGTCCAGCGTGGCCGCCGCGCGCTCGTCGAACTCGGAAATCGGGTTCCACATCAACGAGCCGTACGCGAACACCCACACATCGCCGTCATCGGGGCGAGCCGCCAATGCCTCGGCCAGCGACTGATCGATTTGTGCCTGCGTCCAGAGAAGGTCTTTCGGCAGCGAATCGAAACTCTCCAGATACGCGCCGGAACAGATGGATTGCCGGTTCAACATGCTTTGGGTCTCGAGTCCTGCGCCAGATCGCGCAGCACAGGGATGAATGGAAAAAATGGAGCGGCGCGGATCGCCACCGCCCCGCTCAAGTCAGTCGAAAAAAGTATGCGTCGCGCCCGCCCCGCGATAAACCCTGCAACGGGATACGCACCGTCATTGCGGGCGCGACAATCAGAACTAATTACTGCGTTTTGGTTCGACTGCCGCGCGCCTCGGTTGATGCGCGCGAAGATCGTGCGGATACTGGTGCGGCAACGTCTCTTTGTCAGAATTTTTCGCGATTTGTCAGGAGCCCCGAATGACCACTAGCCCCAACCCGTCAGCCCCCGCCCGCAAGCAACTGGTGCCCTCGCCCGATCATCCGATTACCGTCACCCCCGCCACCACGCGCGTGGTCGTGCGCGCCAACGGACGCCCCATTGCCGACACGCGCGAAGCCCTCACGCTTCGCGAAGCCTCGTACCCCGCAGTGCAATACATCCCGCGCAAAGACGTCGACATGTCGCGCCTCACCCGCACCGATCACCAGACGTATTGCCCCTACAAGGGCGACGCGTCGTACTACTCCATCGCCGATTTGGGTGAAGCCGGAGAGAACGTGATCTGGACCTACGAAACCCCGTTCGATGCTGTCAAGCCCATCGCCGGTTACGTCGCGTTCTACCCCAACCGCGTCGACAGCATCGACACCAGCGAACCACTCGGCGACTGATTGACCGGCCGCCCACGCAAACCGCAGGCGGGGCGGGGCACAATCCCCCCGCCCCGCCCCGCCTCGCAGCTATCGCTTCGATGCAAACGCGGCACGCACTTCCGACACGAAGATCGCCGGTTGCTCGAACGCGGCGAAGTGGCCACCACGCTCGGTGCGATTCCAGTAGTACATCTGGCTGAACGTGCGCTCGGCCCAAGCGCGCGGCGGCGTGTAGATCTCACCCGGGAACACGCTCACCGCCACCGGAATCTCAAGCGGCACAGCGGCAAACGTAAGCCCCGGATGCTCGGCGTACATGCGCGCCGACGACGCGCCGCTGTTGGTCAGCCAGTACATCATGATGTTGTCGAGCATCTGGTCGTAGGTGAACACGCTTTCAGGCTCGCCACCGCTGTCGCTCCACGCGCCGAGCTTCTCGTAAATCCACGCCGCCAGCCCCGCAGGCGAATCGGCCAGCGAATAGCCGATGGTCTGCGGCCGCGTGGTTTGCAGGTGGTGATAGAACGAGCCGTCTTCGGCGAAACGCATGCACTGTGCAATCGCCGCCTGCTCTTCAATCGTCGGGTTTTCGGGGAACGGCGTCGGCGCCACAAACGGCAGATTGACGTGCACCGCGCGCAGGCCGTCCAGCTTCAGACGTGCCATTTCGGTGGTCACTACACTGCCCCAGTCGCCGCCTTGCGCCACGTACTCGTGGTAGCCCAGACGCTTCATCAGCACGTCCCACGCCCGACCGATGCGCGTGCGGTCCCAGCCCTTCGCCGTGGGCTTGTCGCTGAAGCCATACCCCGGAATCGACGGCAGCACCACGTGGAAGGCATCTTCCGCACGGCCGCCATGCGCCGTCGGATTCACCAGCGGATCGATCACATCAAGAAACTCAACGATCGAGCCAGGCCAACCGTGCGTCATCACCACCGGCAACGCGTTCTCGTGCAGCGAGCGAATATGCAGGAAATGGATGCCCAGTCCGTCGATCTCGGTCTTGAACTGCGGATACGCGTTGATGCGCGATTCGAGACGGCGCCAGTCATACGTGGTGCGCCAGTACTCGATCAGGGCGGCGACCTGCCTCAGTTGCGCGCCTTGCGATGCGTCGCCGACGGTCTCGCGCTCCGGCAGGCGCGTCGCATCCAGCCGGCGTTTTAGGTCATCAAGTTCAACTTGGGGAATGTCGATTCGGAACGGCACGATGGCCGTGTTGTCGGTCGAGAGATTCGAGGGGTTCGAGAAATTCGTCATGGGGATATCACTTGTGCACGTCGGCAGCACCAGAAGAGCCCCCATCGTATCGACGCCCCTCATCCGCAAAAAGACCCGTACGAGCGATGCTCTGTCGCCTGCGCTGCGACAGCACGCCCACGCGGCGACAATGCGGCGCCGCACCTACCTTCATGACGGCTTCGCGACGATTGTCGCCGTCGCAGCGACGCTCTGACCACGCGTCGACGGTTTATCCCGATGGCGTTCATCACCAGAATTCAGGCAGTCCGGCGTCCACGTGTGCGAGTGGCGATCGGTTACCTCCGTTCGAAACGCCGCTAGTCTCTTTGGATAAATCGTCATGAATACTGCAACGCCAACCGGCAACGGTGGCAGCAAGGGAATGGTGCTTCTGGCCGTTTGCCTCGCCGCACTGGTGCTTCCGCTCTCGTTCTCCGGGGGCGCCGTCGCCACCCCCGCCATTGGCCGTGACCTCGGCGGCAGCCCCGTCATGCTGACGTGGGTCACCAACGCCTTCATGCTCAGCTTCGGCAGCCTGCTCATGGCCGCCGGCGCGCTGTCTGACCAGTTCGGCCGCAAGCGCCTTTTCGTCTACGGTCTCGGTGGCTTCATCATCACGTCGCTCGCGATGAGCTTTGCACCGTCCACGCTGATACTCGACATCCTGCGCGGTGCACAAGGTGTCGCCGCTGCCGCGTCGCTCGCCAGCGGCGCCGCTTCGCTCGCGCAAGAATTCGACGGCCATGCCCGCACCCGCGCGTTCAGCATGCTCGGCACCAGCTTCGGTATCGGCCTCGCGTTCGGCCCGCTGATGGCCGGTGTTCTGATCGAGCACTTTGGCTGGCGCGCCATCTTCCTCGTGATCGCCGCCATCGGCACCGCCGCGTTCGTCTTCGGCGTGCCCCGCATGCGCGAAACGCGCGACCCGGGGGCGACCGGTCTCGACTACCCCGGCACGATCACTTTCACCGCCACGCTCGCCCTGTTCACGTTCGGCGTGATTCAGGCACCGGAAAGCGGCTGGAGCAGCCCGCTCGTGGTCTCGCTGCTGGTCGCCTCAGCCATTTCGCTCGCGGCCTTCATCACAGTGGAAACGCGCGCCAAGCGCCCGATGCTCGACCTGTCGCTGTTCCGCTACCCGCGCTTCGTCGGTGTGCAGATCCTGCCGGTAGGCACCTGCTACTGCTACATCGTGCTGATCGTGATGCTGCCGCTGCGCTTTATCGGCGCAGAAGGCTTGAGCGAAATCGATGCAGGCATGCTGATGATTGCGTTGTCGGCCCCGATGCTTGTCGTGCCGATGCTGGTCGCCTCGTTCACGCGTTGGTTCTCCGCCGGTGTGCTCTCGGGCATCGGCTTCCTGATTGCTGCCGCCGGTCTGTACTGGCTCAGCACGGTCAGCTTCAGCGGTCCGAAGCTCGATCTGGTGCTGCCGATGATCGTCATCGGTATCGGTGCCGGTATGCCGTGGGGCCTGATGGATGGGCTGTCGGTCAGCGTGGTGCCGAAAGAGCGCGCCGGCATGGCGTCGGGCATCTTCAGCACGACGCGTGTGGCCGGTGAAGGCATTGCCCTCGCCATCGCCACGGCCATTCTCGCCGCGCTGGCCCACAGCACGCTGGTGAGCACCGTCACCGGCAACGCGGCCGATCTCGCGCCCCGCATTGCCGAAGCCTCGCAACGCATCACCGCGGGCGACATGACGAACGCCTCGGCTGTCCTGCCGGAAGTCACCCGTCAGGCGCTGGCCGCGAGCTATGCCGGCGCGTTCACGAACCTGCTGTACGTGCTCATCGTCATCACGTTGTTCTCGGCACTGGCCACGTTCGCCTTCCTGAGCCGCACCCCGGCGCAGGATGACGAAGCCGATGCCGAACTGGCCCCGCGCGCTTCATAGCCATGTAGGCGAGATCAGCAAACCCTTCGACGAGACATCCGACGATGCCTCGTCAGCAAACCATGCCCCCGGCTCACCCCGGGGGCACTGTCGTTCTCGGTCTCGTAAGACAAGACGACTCCCCCAGAGGACTGGCGCAAGTGCACGGCCGACGGTCTGCGTGTGCGGGCCCGCAAAAACGGCTTTGCGCCGCCTCTGATACAGTCTGCAACACCAACCCTCTCAGGTATGGAGTGATGGCATGAGCGAACGCGCCGACGCACAAATCAACGATATCGCGGCATTCATTGCGGTGGCCCAGAGCGGCAGCTTTACCCGCGCCGCCGAAGACATCGGCAGCAGCAAATCCAACGTCGGCAAAGCCGTGCAGCGCCTCGAAGCGCGCCTCGGCACGCGGCTGTTTCAACGCACGACACGCGCGGTGCGCCTGACCGAAGACGGCGAGACTTATCTGGTCGCTGCCAAAGACGCCATCAATGGGCTGCGCGACGCGGAACAGCAGTTGGCATCGCGCCGGGCCGAGCCGTCCGGGCGCGTCAAGATCGACCTGCCCGCTGGCTTCGGCCGCCTGCTGCTGCCCAGCTTCATTCACCTGCGCGACAAATACCCGAAGCTCACGCTTGAAGTGGCGCTGACCGATCGCATGTCCGACCCGGTCGGCGAAGGCTGGGACGTCGTAGTGCGCATCGGCGCGCTGCCCGAAGACAGCGAGATGACCGTGCGCAAGCTCTGCGATCTGCGCCTCGGACTGTATGCGTCGCCCGACTACCTCACCCGGCGCGGACAAGTGCGTAGCGCATCGGAACTGGGCTCGCACGACGCCGTCGTGTTTCGCGGCCCCACGGGCCGCCTGCGCGCGTGGTCGCTGCGTGATGGCGATGCCACCCACGAGTTCGCCCCCCAGCCGATACTCGTGCTTGCCGACGGGCAGGCGCTGGTCGAAGCCGCCGTCGCGGGATTCGGCATCGCACAAATTCTCGACCGCGTTGCCCAGCCTTATGTCGATGACGGACGGCTCGTGCATCTGCTGCCCGCCTGCGATGCCGACGGTCCGCCGGTGCACGCCATCATCTCGCTGGGGCAAAAGATGGCCGCCAAAACGCGCGCCGTCGTGAACCATCTGGCCGAAACACTGCAACAACCGTCAGGCAAGTAAGTCGCGCTTCTCTTCCACTCCAACGAAAAAACGCCGCGTCCAACCTGCGATGCGGCGTTTTTCTTTCTACTCTCGACTACCGGGTGCTACTTCTGCGCCAACGGTACGGCCGTCGGTAAGGGCACCCCGTCCCAGCCCCCGCCCAGCGCGCGGATCAAATTGACCGATGCCGCCGCCTGCACGCCCTGCAACTGCACCGCATTGCGGCGCGTTTGCAGTACGGTGCGCTCGGCGTCGATGACATCGAGGTAACTGACCGCCCCTTCGTCGTACTGGGTACGCGAGAGCTTGGCGGCCCGCTGCGACGCCACGACGGCCTGCCCCTGCACCTTCGTCTGCGTGTCGAGAATGCGCAGATCGGACAGGCTGTCTTCCACTTCACGGAACGCGGTGAGCACCTGCTGGCGATACTTCGCCACATCCTCTTCGAACACCGCATGCGCGTTATCGAGATTCGCCGAACGGCGGCCACCGTCGAAGATCGGGATATTCAGCGCGGTGCCCGCCAACGGCCCGAGCAGGAACGCCTTGCTGCTCCACTTGAACAGATCGCCGAGCGTGGCCGACTCGAAACCACCCGTGCCCGTGATCGTCAGCGACGGGAAGAACGCCGAGCGCGCCACACCGATACGCGCATTGGCTGCCGCCATGGCACGTTCCGCCGCGGCGATATCCGGCCGGCGCTCCAGCAAGGACGACGGCAAGCCGGCCGGCACGCGAATCTGCACGGCCGTCAACGGGTTGGGCGCCATCGAGAACTCTGCCGGCGCTTTGCCCAGCAATACCGCCAGACGATGCTCCGACGCCGCGCGAAGCCGCTGCACGGTCATCGAATCGGACTGGGCTGTCGCCAACTCCGTCTTGGCACGCGAGAGATCCAGTTCAGTAATATCGCCCTCGTCGAAGCGGCGCTGCACCAGCTTGAGCGCCTGCTCACGCAGCGTGACGGCACCGGCATACACCTCGGCCTCGGCATCGAGTTCGCGCAGCGCAAAATAGTTCTGCGCAACATCGGCCTGCAAGGTGAGCTGCACCGAACGGAACAGCGCCTCGCTTTGCTGCACTTCCGCCTTGCTCGCATCCGTGGTAGCCGCCACGCGGCCGAACAGATCGACCTCGTATGACAAGCCGGCCTGCGCACGCCAGAACGTCTGTTGCGGCACCGTCGAGCCATCGGGCTGGAACATCGACGCCGCAGAGACCTGCTGGCGCGTCGGACCGAACCCGGCGTCGAGCGTCGGGAAGAAGCCCGCCCGCGCCGCCTGATTCATGGCGCGCGCTTCCTTCACGCGCGCCGCCGCAGCGGCCAGATTCTGGTTGGCATCGAGCGCCTGCGCTTCCAGTGCGTTGAGCGTCTCGTCACCGAACACGGTCCACCACTCGCCGCGCGCCACGGCCTCCGACGGCTGGGCCACTTTCCACGTGCCGGCCTGTTCCGGCGTGAGCTTCGCGTCTTCCTTGAACGCAGTCGTCATCGGCGTGGACGGCACCTCGTACTTCGGTGCCAGCGAACAGCCCGCGAGGAACAGCAGCGCGCTGAGCAGCGCCGATCCTGTAAATGCGGATTTCATTTGCGTCATTCCTTTCATATGGGTCTGCTCCGGGCTCAGTCGTGCAACGCCGGCTGGGTGACACGGCCGTCGGGACGAACGTCAGCTTCGTGCTCATCCGGACCATGAATGTTCGGGTGGTTGCCATGCTTGTCGCGCAGTTGCTTGCCGCCCGCCAGCTTGCGCAGCAGCACGTAGAACACCGGCGTCAGCAACAGGCCGAACAACGTCACACCCAGCATGCCGAAGAACACCGCAATGCCCATCGCACGGCGCATTTCCGAACCGGCGCCCGTCGAGATCACCAACGGCACCACCCCCATGATGAAAGCGATCGACGTCATCAGAATCGGGCGCAGACGCAGGCGGCAAGCCTCAATGGCGGCCTGCACGATCGTGCGGCCCTGCATCTCAAGCTCGCGGGCGAATTCCACGATCAGAATCGCGTTCTTCGCCGACAACCCCACCAGCACCATCAAACCGATCTGCGTGAAGATGTTGTTATCTCCGCGCGTCAGCCACACCCCGAACAGCGCCGACAGAATGCTCATCGGTACGATCAGCAGAATGGCCAGCGGCAGCGTCAGGCTTTCGTACATCGCTGCCAGCACCAGGAACACAAGCAGCACGCTGATCGGGAACACCCAGAACGCCGTATCACCGGTGATGATTTGCTGATACGTCAGGTCGGTCCATTCGAACTTGATACCGCGCGGCAGGGTTTCGGCTGCAATCCGCTCCACCGCCGCCATGGCCTGCCCCGACGAATACCCGGGTGCCGGACCGCCGTTGATGTCGGCCGCCAAGAAGCCGTTGTAGCGAATCACGGTTTCCGGACCATACGTCGGCGTGACTTTCACGAGCGACGACAGCGGCACCATTTCGCCCTTGGCGTTGCGCGTCTTGAGCGCAAGAATGCTCTCGGCGGTGGCGCGGTACGGCGCGTCTGCCTGCGCCCGCACCTGATACACGCGGCCGAACTTGTTGAAGTCGTTCACGTACAGCGAGCCGAGATAGATCTGCATGGTGTCGAACACGTCGGTCACCGACACGCCGAGTTGCTTGGCCTTCTCACGGTCGAGTTCGACGTTCAACTGCGGCACATTGATCTGGTAGCTCGAGAACGACGGGCCGAGTTCGGGTGCCTTGGCCGCCGCCGCGAGGAAGTCCTGCGTGGCCTTGTTCAACGCTTCATAGCCCAGCGCCCCCCGGTCTTCCAGTTGCAGCTTGAAGCCGCCAATGGTGCCCAGCCCCTGCACCGGCGGCGGCGGGAAGGTGGCGATCATCGCGCCCTTGATGCCCGAATACTCCTTGTTCAGGTTCGCGACGATGTCGTTGGCCGACTCGCCCTTGCCCCGTTCTTTCGACGGGCTCATCACCGGGAACACCAGACCGCTGCTCGACGAGTTCATCAACCCCGTGACGTTCAGGCCCGGGAATTCCGGCGAGTGCACCACGCCCGGTTGCTTGCGGGCAATCTCGCCCACTTCGGCCACCACCTTGGCGGTACGGTCGAGCGACGCCCCCGGCGGCAGTTGCAGAATGCTGACCAGATAGTCCTTGTCCTGACCCGGCACGAAACCGCCCGGCACAATCTTGCCCAGCAACAGCGTGGCACCGATCAGCACCACGTACACGGCCATCATCGCGGCCTTGCGGTTGATGATGCCGCGCACCCCGTGGCCATACTTCTCCGAGCCACGGTTGAACACCTTGTTGAAGCCATTGAAGAACGGTCCCAACACGCGATCCATCACGCGGGTGAGCCGGTCCTTCGGTGCGTGGTGATCCTTGAGCAGGATGGCCGACAGCGCCGGCGAGAGCGTGAGCGAGTTGAAGGCCGAGATCACCGTCGAGATGGCGATGGTCATGGCGAACTGCTTGTAGAACTGACCCGTCAGGCCCGACATGAACGCGAGCGGCACGAACACAGCGACCAGCGTGAGGGCAATCGCGATAATCGGCCCGCTTACTTCCCGCATCGCGGCGTATGAGGCCTCCAATGGACTGAGCCCCGCCGCAATATTGCGCTCGACGTTCTCGACCACCACGATGGCATCGTCCACCACGATACCGATGGCCAGCACCATCCCGAACAGCGACAACGCATTGATCGAGAAGCCGAACGCCAGCATCAGCGAGAACGTGCCGACGATCGAGACCGGCACCGCCAGCAACGGAATCAACGAAGCCCGCCACGACTGGAGGAACACGATCACGACGATCACCACGAGCAGAATGGCCTCGAAGAGCGTGTGAACCACCGCGTCGATACTCTCGCGCACGAACTGCGTCGGGTCGTAGACGATCTCCGCCTTGACGTCCTCCGGCATGTCTTTTTGCAACTCGGCGACGATACGGCGCACGTCGGTCGAGATTTGCAGCGAGTTGGCATTGGGCTGCTGGAAGATGATGAGCTGCACGCCGGGCTTGCCGTCCAGACTTGCCCGCAAGGCGTATTCGGCCGCGCCCAGTTCAACGCGCGCGACATCGGCGAGACGCACGATCGCGCCGTCGGACGATGTCTTGAGAATGATGTTGCGGAACTCTTCCTCGGTCTTGAGGCGCCCTTGCGCGTTCACACTCAACTGCATGGGGACGTCGGTCAGCATCGGGGCACCGCCCACGATACCGGCGGCTACTTGCACGTTCTGCTCGCGAATGGCCTTCACGACATCGGTGGCCGTCAGGTTCTGACGTGCCACCTTGGTCGGGTCAAGCCAGACCCGCATGGAGTAATCGCCCGCGCCCCACATCGCGACTTCACCCACACCGGGCACCTGCGCCAGCCGGTCCTTGATGTTGATGAGCGCGTAGTTGCGCAGGTACGTGAGGTCGTAACGGCCGTTTGGCGACACCACGTTCACGCCCATGGTGAGCGTGGGCGACGACTTCACGGTCGTCACGCCCAGACGCTGCACGTCGTCGGGCAGTCGCGGCATGGCTTGCGACACGCGGTTCTGTACGAGCTGCTGTGCCTTGTCCGGGTCGGTGCCGAGCTTGAAGGTCACGGTCGTCGTCATGTTGCCGTCGCTGTTGGCTTGCGACTGCATGTACAACATGTTTTCGACGCCGTTGATCTGCTCTTCGATGGGCGAGGCCACCGTCTCGGCAATCACCTTCGGGTTCGCGCCCGGATACTTGGCGCGCACCACCACGGAGGGCGGCACGACTTCCGGGTACTCGGCCATCGGCAGTTGCAGCAGGGCAATGAAGCCTGCCAGCACTGTGACCACCGAGAGCACGCCCGCGAAGATAGGCCGGTCGATGAAGAATTTAGAGATATTCATGTGAGCGACTCCGATCGCTTGGGATGGCGTCGATTCACGCAGCCGACTTGGCCGCGTCGATCATGTTCACGGCTTTCACCTTGACCGGATCGTTGGGACGCACGCGTTGCAACCCGTTCACGACGATGCGCTCGCCCGGCTTGAGCCCGGCAGTGACTACACGCAGGCCGTCGCTCAGGCCGCCGAGTTGCACTTCGCGGTACTGGACGTGGCTCTTGTCGTCGACCACCAGCACGAACTTCTTGGCCTGATCGGTACCCACGGCGGCGTCGTCGATCAGCACCGCCGGGTGCGCATCGCCACCACCGACTTTCACGCGGGCATAAAGGCCCGGCACGAGGGCGCCGTCGGCGTTCTCGATGCTGGCGCGCACGCGGATCGTGCCCGAGGAGGTGTCGAGGCGGTTGTCGACCGAGGTCACGACGCCCTTGCGGGAGTAGCCGTTCTCGTTGGCCAGACCGAGCGCGACCGGCACCTTGGTGTTGCGGTCGCGACCCAGATATTGCAGATAGGTCTGCTCGTCGACTTCGAACGAAGCGTAGATCGGCGAGACCGAGACGAGCGTGGTCAGCAAGGGCGCGTTCGGCCCCACTGTCACCACGTTGCCCACGGTCAGCTCGGCGCGCGAGACACGCCCGGCAACGGGGGCCGCGACCTTCGTGTAACCGAGGTTGACCTGCGCGGTTTCGAGCGCCGCCTTGGCCGCCTTCACCCCGGCGACAGCCTCCTTCGCCGCGTTCTGCTTCTCTTCATAGTCGCGCTTGGCGATCGCGTTATCGG
This sequence comes from Pandoraea sp. PE-S2T-3, assembly GCF_002179965.1. Lineage (GTDB taxonomy): Bacteria > Pseudomonadota > Gammaproteobacteria > Burkholderiales > Burkholderiaceae > Pandoraea. The sequence goes on along the minus strand of NZ_NGUQ01000037.1, from coordinate 90,776 downwards.
CGATCAGGCGGTCGGCGCGGGCCGCGTCGGTGGTGGCGTAGCTTGCTCGCGCCTCGGCCGCAGCGACTTGCGCTGTGGCGCGGTCGACTTCGGCAGCGTATGGCCGCGGGTCGATGATAAAGAGCACGTCGCCCTTCTTGACCAGCGCGCCGTCCTTGAACTGCACGGCCACGATGGTGCCGGAGACTTGCGGACGCACGTCGACGCGATCGACGGCTTCGAGGCGCCCCGAATAGCTCTGCCACTCGGTGATGGTGCGTGAGATGACAGCGGCAACGTCGACCTCGGCGGCCGGCGGCGGCGCATCGGCGGCATGTGCGAGCCCGACCGGGGACGCTTCATGTCGCGCGATGCCTGCCACGGCGATCACACTGGCGAGCGCGAGCGCGCTCAACGAGCTGTAGAACAGCTTGCGATTGCGAATCATAGGTAGTACTCCTTAATACAATAAGGTGTTCTCGAATAACGCGAGGGAATTCATTCCGTACCTCATCTCCTATTCGTGTTGAACGAAGTATGGATTTCGGACATCCGGAGATAAAGGCACCAATCGTGGTTGCTTTGTATCTGTACGAGCGACAGTTGTTGAGGCCTTCGGGCTATCGAGCCACACGGCCCAAGTGCTGGCGCAGAAACGCCATGGCAGCATCGACGGCCGGCGTGTGCCCGGCGATCTCTTGCGCGCCGACGTCGGCAAATCGGGTCGCCACCACCGGCACCCCGGCGGGAATCAGTTCGCGGGCGTAAGCCTCGCCATCGGCACGAAACACATCGCGCCCGGCACTCGCGACCAGCGTCGGCGGCAGGTGCGCCAGCCGTTTCGATTCGAGGGGCGCCGCGTACGGATGCGTACGGTCGCTCACGGCAGGCAGATAGGCCCGGTAGTGCTCGGCACAGGCGCGTGCGCGATGGTCGTCCGCCGACGCGGGCACGACATTCGCCACACGCGTCATGCTCGGATCGAGCAGCGGCGCCATCAACACCTGCGCCCGCAAGGGCGTTACCGCGCGGTCTCGCGCCATCGCCGCCAGACTCGCCGCAATATTGCCGCCGGCTTCTATCCCCACGGCAGCGATACGTTGCCCGTCGGCGCGATAGGACGCGGCATGCGCCACCGCCCACTTCAGCGCCAGATAGGCGTCTTCGGCAGCCGCCGGGAACGGAAAGTCCGGCGCCAGCGAGTAACCCACGCTGACGACCCAGGCCGGCAGTGTCTGGGCCAACTGGATCGCCAACTGCCGGTTGTCGTTCAGGCAACCGCCGACGAAATTGCCCCCGTGAAAGCACAGCACGATCGGCAGCGTCTTCGCGGCAGCGGGCAGATACGAGCGCAAGGTAATGCGCTGCGAGTATCCGTTCACGCTCACGTCGGTAATGTCCAGCACTTGTTCCATCGTTCGTCGGTGCAGCGGTTCAGTGGGTCGGAGGTTTGGCAGCAGGTGCCGGCTGTCAGGCGAATAACGTGTCACACCCGACGGCCACCATTGTCCGTAGAACGATGCGCGCGATAAACCGGCTACTCCCGATAGGACAATTCAGAATTTCCGAATCGTCCGCCGTGGTGTGTGTCACTCGCGAGATGGCCGACCTCATCGTTTTGCGCGTCGTCATCGCGTCCGAGGTCCGCCAGTGCGCCGCCCTCTGCGTCCGGCCGGGCGGCACCGTGGCGCTTGCCCCGGGCTTGCATCAACGCCGCCGGACGCACGTTGTCGATGTTCAGCAGGTCGCATTTACCGGCGAGTTCGGCCGACCAGTCCACAAACGCCCGCACCTTGGGCGAGAGATGCCGGTTCTGCGGATACACCACCGAAATCGGATACGGGGCCGGACGGAACGGCGCGAGCACTTCGATCAACTCCCCTGCCTCGATATGCGGATGCGCGAGAAAGTGCGGCACTTGTATCAGGCCTAGTCCACGCAGCCCGCATTGCAGATAAGCGTCGCCATCGTTGGCCGCCAGATGCGACGGCATGCGCACTTCGATGGCCTCGTCGTCCACCAGAAAGTCCATCAGGACGATGCGGCCATTCGAGAAATAGTTGACGGCGACGTGGCGCTCAAGATCGTCGACCGAGAGCGGCGCACCGTACTTGCGCAGATAGGCCGGGCTGGCAACGGTCACGAACGCCGTCGCGCCGATACGCCGGGCCACCAGTGTGGAGTCTTGCAGCGGGCCGATGCGGATGGCGCAATCGACGCTGTCCTGCACCAGATCGACCGGCCGATCGCCCACGCCGAGCATCAGTTCGATGTCGGGAAAGCGGAAATGAAAGTCATGCAGCTCAGGCACCAGCATCAGCCGGCCGAGCGAGCCCGGCACATCGACCTTGAGCTTGCCGCGCGGAATGCTGATCGTGGAGAACGAGCTTTCGGTCTCTTCGATTTCGGCCAGCACGCGCACGCAGCGCTCGTAATACGACGCGCCGTCGGGCGTCACGCTGATGCGCCGCGTGGTGCGGTTGAGCAGGCGCACCTTGAGATAGGCTTCGAGCTGCTGGATCAACGTGGTCACCGACGAGCGGTTCATGGACAGCGTATCTGCCGCGCCGGCAAAGCTCTTGGTATCGACAACCTTGGTAAAGACCAGCATCGCTTGTAGTTTGTCCATGACACTCACTCGCAAAATTGCGGGGCGGCACCCACGTTCTCCGACTCCGGCAACGGCTTGTTGCTATTCACGCGGCAATCGAACCCGGCGCAAGTATGACTATCCCGGCAAGCCGAATAAACCCGCGTTCGGGATACGCTTTGACGCCCCGCACGCGACAATGAAATCTCCTTGAGGGGGTGATGGGTCCCATCCACCCCCTCGGAACGCACCCGGTGCTGCCACGCCGGTACGGGACGTGGCACCGGCAACCAAGGCGCGTCAGGCCGGCAAAGTTTCATCATTGGCCCCTTCGACCTGATTCGCGACATCGGTCGCGACATCGGTCATATCAAGCGCGTCGGTGCCCCGGCTCCGGAGAACACCGTCGAGCACTTCCGCCAGAATCATCGCGTGCACGTTGAGTGGCGGCACCTTGCGCGTCAGGCGTGGCATGTAGACCAGCGTGCCTTTGCGAATGCGCGCCCCCGACATCGGGCACCGGCCGTGACGTGGTGCAGGTGTCGCGCCCCACAGTTGCTCTTCGTAGTTGCAGAGCGTGGCGTCATGCCACGAGAGCGTGACGAACGAATTGGGTAGCCGTTCGATCACGCGAATGGAGATCGCGCTGCGGCTCGCCGGGGAGGCGGCAGTGCGCGGAGGTTTGCGGGAGCGGGAGATTGGTACTGCGGGGTGATTCGACGCCCCGGGTGGCAGGGAGAACCGTTCAATCGCGGCCAATGTGCTCAGCCACGGATCCGTCGTGAATTCAGTTAGCGCGCCAAGCATTTTTTGCCCCCGAGAGGTGGTGCCGCGATGACTGAAGCGTAGGTGCGCGAAACCCGGGAAGCTACTCTACGGTGAGATATCGGAATGCCGCATTGGCATCGCCGGGGTATATGGCGGTATAGGTGCGGCCACGGGCGGACTGGTCACCGCGCGAGGCCGGGCCGCCGGCGCTGCGGGTAAGCATTTAACCGAATCCAACGCGCGGCCATACAGAGGTATAACTGCCAAAGCACGCCGGGAACGCGAGTTCGCCGGCGCCGCCACCGTCAACCGGTATCGAGAGGCATCGCATGATCGACATCGCGGCTTTGCAACGGCGTAACCGGCTCGGCTACCTCATTCCGTTATGGATCGCGGGATGCGCGGCACTTTGCGGTATCGCGTGGCTTTGTCTGACGCTGCAACTGCGGCTCGCGACGACCGGATTCTCGATGCTGCTCGTGGTGGTGCTGCTCTCTTATTTCGACAGTTTCGTGTCATCTGTCATCTTCTCGGTGACGTCGGCGCTGCTGCTCAACATCTTTTTCACGCCGCCCGTCTTCAGCCTGCGCATCGACAAGGCCGTCGACTACATTCCACTGGCCGCCTTCCTGCTGTGCTCGCTGCTGGTCACCTCGCTCGTGCGCCGTATCCGCGACGCCGAGCGCACCCAGCGTGAACATGCGCGCCTGCTCGACCTCACGCACGACACGATCTTCGTGCGCGACGCGAACGACATCGTCACGTACTGGAATCACGCGGCAGAGATGCTCTATGGCTGGCGGCGGCACGAGGCCATCGGCCGGCGCTCACATGATTTGCTGCAAACGGAGTTCCCCGCGCCGCTGGCCGCCATCGAGGCGGCCTACCTGCGCGACGGCGAGTGGGAAGGAGAACTGGTGCACACCAAGCGCGACGGCTCACGCGTGACCGTCGCCAGCCGCTGGGCGATGCAGCGCGACGCCAACGGAGAACCGCTCGGCACGCTGGAGACCAATAACAACGTCACCCGCCGCAAGCAGGCCGAAGCGCGCTTGCATCAGATTCAGGCGCAGTATCTGGAGGAAGCCCAACGCCTTTCAAAAACCGGCAGCTTTGGCTGGCATCTCGATACGGGCGCACTCTTCTGGTCGCCGCAGGCGTACGAGATTTTCGAAGCCAGCCCCGACGTTGCCCCTAGCCTCGCCTTTGTACGCGAGCGCATCCACCCCGACGATCTGCCGATGTTCGAAGCGATGCTCGCCGACGTCACGGCGCAGGGCAGCCGCTTCGATCTCGAGCATCGTATCGTCCTGCCCGGTGGCCGTATCAGATACCTGCATGTGGTTGCACGCGAAGCCACCGCACAGACCATCACACAGGCCGACGGCCGCCAGTTCATCGGCGCTGTCATGGATGTCACCGACGCGCGTCAGACGGCCGCCCGGCTGCGGCAAGCGCAGACCGAGCTTGCACGGGCGAGCCGCATTACGGCGCTGGGCGAGTTGAGCGCGTCGATTGCGCACGAAGTCGGTCAGCCGCTCGCGGCCATCACCACCAACGGCGAAGCATGCCTGCGCTGGCTGCACCGGACACCGCCGAACTACGGCGAAGTGGAAGGCTGCGTGGTGCAGATGACCGAAGAAGGCAACCGGGCGGCCGAGATCGTGCAGCGCGTGCGCCGGCTGATGAAAGGGGCCGCACCGGAAGTGCAGGCGGTAGACGTCAACCGGCTCATTCATGAATCGGTGGCCATGATCCGCAACGATATCGACGCGAACGGCGTGCAACCCGAGTTATGCCTCTCGGCGACAATGCCGCGCGTGAGCGGCGACCCGATCCAGCTTCAGCAGGTACTCATCAACCTGATGCTCAACGCCGTGCAAGCCATGGCCACGCAGGAGGGACCGCGTTACCTCCGGCTCGCGTCGGTTTGCCTGCCTGACGGCCGGGTGCGGGTGTCGGTCAGTGACAGCGGCCCGGGAATCGCTGCCGTGGATATCCCATTGATCTTTGACGCGTTCTTCACGACCAAGGCAACCGGCATGGGGATGGGGCTCGCCATCTGCCAATCGATTGTCGAAGCGCACGGGGGCACGATCGAAGCCATCAACAATGCGACGGCGCGCGACGCCGGCATGAACATAAAGGACGGCGCGACCGGCGCCACGTTCGCCTTCAGGCTCGCCGCGCTGCCGACGGCGTGAGCCCGCCTATATACATAGGTATCATCGCGCCCACCCTGCGCTTGCACTACGCTAGCGATAAACAGCCGTGCGATGAAGCACCACGGCACGACGCAATTCAGGGGGACCCATGTTGCCAAAGACACCTGTCGTGGCCATCGTCGACGACGACCGCGCCGTGCGCTACGCACTCGCCAGTCTGGTTCGTTCGCTGGGCCTCGAAGCGCATATCTTCGCCTCGGCGGAAGCATTTCTTTCGTCCGGCGAAGCGAGCACGACCTCTTGCCTCGTGTCGGACGTGCGCATGCCGGGGATGTCGGGCGTCGAAATGCACGAGCAACTCCTGGCGGATGGCCTTCGGCCCGCGACGATCTTCATTAGCGCCTACGCCACACCCGCCGTCGTGTCCAAGGCGTCGGCCAACGGCGCGCTCGTGCTATTGCCCAAGCCATTTCAGGTGGCCGATATGAAGCACTGGCTGTCGATCGCGATCGGCTCGCCGCTGCCGGAATAACTCCCGGCGGCAGACCTTACGGCGAGGTGGCATGGGGCCGTACACCCAGCGCGTCGGCCTTGCGCACGAGATCCGGGATCGAGCGCGCCAGCATCTTGCGCATGACCTGTCCGCGATGCACCTTCACCGTGATCTCGCTCAGACCCATGCGCGCCGCAATCTGCTTGTTGAGCAGCCCGCTCAACACATACCCCATGACTTCCTTTTCGCGCGCGGACAACGAGCCGTACAGCAGGCGCAGTTCGGCCTGCGAGGATTCGACGGCCAGACGCGCGCGGTCGCGGGCAAGCGCCTGCGAAATGGCGTCGAGCATGTCCTGATCGCGAAACGGCTTGGTAAAGAAATCGGCAGCGCCGCCCTTCATCGCCTTGACGGACATCTCGATGTCGCCGTGCCCGGTAATGAATACGACCGGTAGCTGGATGCCGCTGTGCACGATGTCCTGATGGAACGCAAGACCGTTGGTGCCTCGCAGCCGAACGTCGAGGACGAGACAACTCGGCACGAGCGGACGGGCATACTCGAGGAAGTCCTGCGCCGACGCGAACGTCTCGACCTTCAGATCGACCGAGCGCATGAGCGTCGCCAAGGCGCGACGCACACCGGCATCGTCGTCGACGACGTACACCACGCCATCGTCACCGCCACGCAAGCCGACGTCCGTAGCAACGCGCGATTCCGACTCCATAACCGCCTCCCTCCATCCGCTGACATCGACCGGTCCGGAAATGACAATTACGCCATCTCCACGCCATCACTCCGCCCGGCTTCCGGCATCGCCTTCAACGCACGATGTTTCGCCCCGCAACCGGGGGTACGTCGTCATTCTCGACAATGTTCTCTCACCGGATATAGAACAAAATTACACCGCTTTGAACAATAGAACGGTTCCCTGACAGCGTTGTGCCTGCGCATCGCACTGCGGGTTCGCGGGCGGGAAATCCGGAACGAGATTCGTTATTGCGCAGTGTGCAGCGAGGCAAGCGGCGGCCCTGCGCACGCACCACTGTTGAGAGAAAACGACTAGTCAATTCGGCGCGGGATTCTATCGGCAAGGCAAGCGATTGCGTAGGCTGAAGGCGAATTCAGTGAAGTCGACGCTACGCCCAGTTTTTATAAAGCCATTTGCTTACGAGACCTCCCATGTCATTGAAAAACCTGCTCTCGCCGTTGCGTATCGGCGGCGTGCAATTGCATAACCGTGTCGTCATGGCGCCGCTCACGCGCAACCGTGCCGCGCAACCCGGGGACGTCCCCACCGAACTCAACGTCGCCTACTATCAGCAGCGCGCCGATGCGGGCCTGATCGTGACCGAAGGCACGCAGATTTCGCGGCAGGGTCAGGGGTATTTCGGCACGCCCGGTCTCTATACCGATGAGCAGGAAGCCGGCTGGGAAAAAGTCGTCGACGCCGTGCACGCCAAAGACGGGCGCATGTCGCTGCAACTCTGGCACGTGGGACGTGTGTCGCACAGCCTGTTGCAAGCGGACCGCGAGCGGCCGGTCGCCCCCTCGGCCATTCGTGCAGAGGACACCACGGTCTTCGTGCGTCATGACGACGGTTCGTTCGGCATGATCGCCGCCGACACGCCCCGTGCGCTCGAAGCCCATGAGTTGCCCGGCATCATCGAGCAATACGTCGCGGCTGCCGAGCGCGCCAAGCGCGTGGGCTTCGACATGGTCGAAGTGCATGCGGCGAACGGCTACCTGCTGCATCAATTCCTTTCCGCGCACACGAACCTGCGCACCGACAATTACGGCGGCAGCGTGCAGAACCGCGCGCGTCTCGTCATTGAAATCGTGGAGGCCGTGCAAGGCGTCTTCGGGCGCGACAGGGTCGGCATTCGGGTGTCGCCCAACTTCACGGCGTTCGGCATGTCGGATCACGATGCCGAAGACACGGTCGTGTATCTCGCGGGGGAAATGAATCGGCTCGGTGCAGGCTACATTCATGTGGCGGAACCCGACTGGGTCGGTGGCAAGCCACTGTCCGACGCGTTCCGCTTTGCCTTGCGCGCGACGTACAGCGGGCAAATCATCGCCGCCGGCAATTACACGGCGCAAGCGGCGGAGGCGCGCATTCGGGAAGGCATCGTGGACGCGGTCGCCTTCGGCCGTGCCTTTATCGCCAACCCGGATCTGGTCACGCGGTTGCGCCGCGACGCGCCACTCAACGAGCCCGATCCGGCGACGTTCTTCGGCGGCGATGCCAAGGGATACACCGACTACCCCGAACTGGAAGCAGAAGCGGCGTGAGGCGGTGCGTCATTGCGTCTGGAATGCGCGCGTGATGTGATGGGGTATCGAGGGCGTACTGTCATGAAGTGCTCATGCGTGGGCATGTGACAGGCCGCCTCGGGACAGCAATGCTAGAATTCGCCCCAATTCATGGCATTGCCCCGGCTGCGCGTCTGCGCGCCGACGTTCGGGCCAATGACCCGACCGATACCCCGAAGCGCATGCAACCCCACGAGACAGCCGACGACGATGTCGGCACCCCCGCCGGCCCCACACAGGCCAACGAGTATTGCCGTCAGAAAGCGGGGCCGCAAGGCTCGGCGCTCTACTACGCCCTGCTGCAACTGCCGCCGTCCAAACGCGATGCCGCCTATGCCGTGCACGCGTTCTGTCAGGAAATCACCGACATTCACAGCGCCGTGCACGACCCCGGCGTCGCGCACGCGAAGCTCGACTGGTGGCGGCAGGAACTCACGAATCTCTTTGCAGGCAAACCGGTGCATCCGGTCACGCGGGCGCTCGCGCCGGTGATCAAGGACACGGGGCTGTCGCGCACCGCGTTCGATGCGGTACTGCATGGCGCAGAGATGGATCTGTCGCAGATGCGCTATCTGGATTTCGCCGGCCTGAATCACTACTGCGACGCCGCCGGCGGCGCCCCCGCCGAACTCGCTTCGCATGTGTATGGCTTCGACGACGCGCAGACGCCCGCACACGCGCGTGCGCTTGGACATGCCATCGCGCTGGCACGGCGCGTCACCGAGGCGGGCGTCGATGCCCGCGCCGGTTATGTCTATTTCCCGATCGATGAATTGCAGCGCTTTGGCGTGACCGCCGCGGATATTCAGAACGGCAAGTATTCGCCGGAATTTCTCGCCCTGATGAAGTTTCAGGATGCGCGGGCGCGCAAAGCCATTCGCGAGGCCATGGCCGCCATCCCCAAGCGCGACCGCCGCAAGCAAAAGCCGCTGCTCGCCCTCGCCGCCCTGCAACTCGCCCTGCTCGATGAAGTCGCCGCGAGCGACTATCAGGTGCTGCACCAACGTATCGATCTCACGCCGCTGCGCAAGTTCTGGCGCGCCTGGCGAGCACGATAAACGGCTGGCGGCACGTTGCCGCCAGCCAGCAACACCGTGCTATGCCCGCAAAATATCCAGCGGAGGGAACGGGCCGCCCAGCACCGATTGCGGGTTGAGCCCCCACCACCGCTGCAACACCGTCGCGTAGACATCGCGGAAGTCGACCGCAAACGGCAGGTTGCCGTTACCGTCGAGCCGGTCCAGTCGCGGCACGTCGCCATACATCCCGCCACGCACTCGCCCACCCGCCACAAGGTGCGGCGCCACCGTGCCGTGATCGGTACCGCTGCTCTGATTCTCGCGCGGGCGCCGGCCAAACTCGGCATACGTCACGATCATCGTCGACTGCCAGCGATTCAACTCGGTCAACCCGGCGCGCAATGCCATCATCCCGTCCGCCAACTGCCGCAGCAGGTTCGCCTGCTGCCCCGGCTGGTTCTGGTGCGTATCGAATCCGTTCAGCGTCAGGCGAAGCACGGCCACGCCGCGCCCGGGTTGTGGCACCCCCGTCGGTGAATCGGCCGCAGCCACCACCTGCAAGGCGGTCTTCACCACGTTGCCGAATGCGCCTTGCGGCATCGGCGTCTTGAGCACGTATTGCCCCTGACGCGGGCGCAAGCCGTCGGCGGCCTTCACGATATCGTTCTCAACGCGCAGCACGTGTGCCAGCGCCGGGTTGCTTACCTGCGCCGCATTGGCAGACGCGAGACTGGCGTCGCGCAGAAATTGCGCCGGGTTAGTCAGCGTAACCGCGCGTGCACCACCCGCCAGCGGCCCTAGCTCCGCACTGCCGACAATCACGCCATCGGCGTCGAAACCGGTCGGCACCGCGTGTTCGGCAAACGCCCGCGAGAGCCAGCCGTCGCGCAGATACTCGTCCGAGCGCGACGCAGTGTTCCAGATTTCGATCGAACGGAAGTGCGACAGATTCGGCTGCGGATACCCCACGCCCTGCACGATCGCCAATTCCTTGGCCTGCCACATCGGCATGAGCGCCCGCAGCGACGGATGCAGCCCGCTACGGTCGTCGAGCTGCACGACCTGATCACGCTTGATGCCGATGGTCGGGCGCAGCGTCGCGTAGGCAGAATCGGCGTAAGGGATCACGGTATTCAAACCGTCATTGCCGCCCTTCAGCTCGATCAGAATCAGCAGATTGCCGTAGTTGCCCGCCCCGGCAAGCGCCCCCGGGAACGCACCGCCGAGCGATTGCGTGGCGGCCAGCAACGGTGCCGGGGTCAGCCATGCGGCCCCGAGGCCACCGGCGAAGGTCAGAAAATCGCGTCGATGCATGTCACACCTCACTTCAACTGATAAGCCGGATCCATCAACAACGCCTGCAAATACGCTGCACTATTCTCGCTAGCCGTTTGCAGTGCGGCCGGTGCAAACGGCAGTACCGCCCGCTGCAAGGCGTCGCGCGTGCCCGCCTCGGGCACATTGACCGGCCCCAATGCATAGGGTTGCAGCCAGCGCGCCAGATCGAACCGAACGCCGGCCACCGTGCGCGGCATCGAAGACGGCGGCTGGAACGCCGTGCGCTGCACGCCCGGGCGCGCCGTCACCATCTGCGGCGCCATCGCCGGGCCGCCCGCGTTGGCGTTCTCCGTCGCACGGAACATGCGCTCGACGAACTGCTTGCGCGCCAGCAGCGTCGTGCTGTCGATCCACGCGTCGCCGCCGGGCCAGCCCTTCACATTTGGCGGGCGGAACAAGTCCTGCCCCAGTACCCGCATCTGCTGAGCGAGCATCGCCGGATCGTCGTAGCCGATGTCGAACTCACGCACCGTGTCCGTCACGAACTCCGATGGAGATTTGACCAGCGTGCCGCGCGTTCGTGCGTCCCAGAATGCGGGGGTGAGCAGCAGCGCCTTCAACGCCGCGCGAATGTCATAACCGCTCGAACGGAAGACGTCGGCCACGCGGGTGACTTGTGCGGTGTCGGGGGTCGGCGAAACGAACTCGCGCCACAGCTTGGTGGTGACGAACGTCGCGGTCTCAGGCCGGGCGAGCAGAATGTCGAGCATCTGGTCGCCGTCGAAACTCCCCGTCTGGCCGAGCACGGTCTTGGTGTCGGTATCGTGGAAATTCGGCCGCCAGAGGTAAGTCATCGTCGGCCGGTCGATGCTCCAGCCGGTGTAGGCCCTTGCCGCTTCGCGCACGTCCAGTTCGGTGTAATGCCCCTCGCCCAGCGTGAACAATTCCATCACTTCGCGTGCGAAGTTCTCGTTCGGGTGTCCCTTGCGGCTGCCTGCCCCATCGAGATAGATCAGCATCGCCGGGTCTTTCGACACGCTGTGCAGCAAGGTGCCGAAGTTTCCCAGTGCATTGGCACGCAGCAATACGTTCTGGCGATAGAGCACCCCCGGCTCGCGCACCTTGTCGTCGCTTGAGACGAAGTGGTTATGCCAAAACATGGTCATGCGCTCGGTGAGCGGTGACGGCGTGGTTGCCATCTCCTGCGCCCACCAGCCGGCCAACTGGTTCGCCATGAGATTGCGGCGCTGGTCGAGTGCACGGCGCTGCTCTTGGGTCAGGTTTTTGACCGCCTCGCCGTAGAGCGGCCCCTCGTTGACCCATGCGGGCACCGGCGTCACCGCCGTGCGGCGGGTCTGCGCGAGCAACCGGTCGACTGCCTCGGCACGGGTCAGGCCGACAAACGGGGCCAGCTCACGTGCGTCGGGGGCGTAACCGGTCCGTGTAAGGAGATAGCGGGCATCGCTTTCGCTCAACGTGCGCTGAGCCGGATCGGCAGCGGTGGGAGCGTGGGTTGCGCGGTGTGAGGCATGCTGCGTGGCCATGGCTGGCTTGGCACCGGCGTTCTGCCCGGGTAGTGCTGTCAGCGCGACTACCGCCACCATCGCTGCGGCGAGAGATGACCGGGCAATTACCGCGCTATCGGGCCGAACGAACCGTTCGGAAGCTATACGTCCCGGCCAACGGCGGGCGCAAAAAAAGCCAGCGTCGATCGAGGCTGGCTGGATTCGGTTCGGCTTCATGAGGCGCTCGCATCACAGGGGGCAACGTTGGCGAACGGGGCTGGGCTTCGTCTTTAAACGGATCAGTGGCTATACAACTCGCGCACCGCATCCTGAATATGCTGACGAAGCAAGCGCCGGTCTTCCGGGGTCATGTGGCCGTTGGGACGGCGGCCCGCCGGCGGATTCGGCAGATCGTCGGCACGACGCTCGGCATTCGAATCGTTGGCGGGTGAATTCTTTGGCGCGTTGCGTTGCTGTGGCGAAGCACGCTCGACCTTCGGAGCGGCGTGCGTCTGGGCGCTGAAATGCGGCACGGGACGGGCATACGTCACGCTCAGGTGTCCCCAGAGCATGATCCCCCCGAACAGTAGCGAAAACTCAGCAGCCCATCTCATCTTTTGCGTATGTCCTTCATGCCACGCGGCAGGTTTTCGCCCTGGCAGGGGTGCAAGTGTACCCACTGCCTATGGTCAGCGCACAAGCCGTAGGGTAAATTATGTAACCCTTTGTAACCCGCTTTGGCGGCCTCCTCAGTTCGCGGCATTTCGAGCTAAGATACGTGGCATGGAAAATAAAAACGCTTCCAAAATTCTGGTTGTCGACGACGATCCGCGCTTGCGCGACTTGCTGCGTCGTTACCTCGGGGAACAGGGCTTCAATGTCTTCGTGGCCGAAAATGCCACGGCCATGAACAAGCTTTGGGTGCGCGAGCGTTTCGATCTGCTCGTGCTGGACCTGATGCTCCCCGGTGAAGACGGTCTCTCTATTTGCCGCCGTCTGCGTGGCGCGAACGACCGCACGCCGATCATCATGTTAACGGCCAAGGGCGAGGATGTCGACCGAATCGTCGGCCTCGAAATGGGTGCGGACGATTATCTGCCGAAACCCTTCAACCCACGCGAACTCGTCGCCCGCATTCACGCCGTGCTGCGCCGTCAGGCCCCGCCTGAACTCCCCGGTGCGCCCAGTGAAACCATGGAGACGTTCGAGTTCGGTGACTTCGCCCTGAACCTCGCAACGCGCACGCTCACCAAGAACGGTCAGGAAATTGCACTGACCACCGGCGAGTTCTCCGTGCTCAAGGTGTTCGCCCGCCATCCGCGCCAGCCGCTCTCTCGCGAGAAGCTGATGGAGCTGGCACGCGGTCGCGAATACGAAGTCTTCGACCGCAGCCTCGACGTGCAGATCTCGCGTCTGCGCAAGCTGATCGAGCCGGACCCGGGCAGCCCGCGTTTTATTCAGACGGTCTGGGGCCTGGGCTACGTCTTCATCCCGGACGGCGGCGCGTGATCGCTCGGCTTCACGTCTCACGCATTAAAACGACGCCGGTCGCGACCTCTTCGCGCACCGGCGTCGTGTCTTATCCGAGCAGGCCACTGATGGCCGGCCGGGCAACCGTGCACGCACGCATTTCGCATTAGACGGAGCAACCCCATGCATCCGATCCGGATGGTACGCGGGCTGTTCGGCGGTCTGTTCTGGCGTACTTTCTTCCTGATTGCCCTGCTGATCGGCGTGAGTCTGGCCGCCTGGTATCAGAGCTTTCGCGTGATCGAGCGCGAACCGCGCGCGCAACGCGTGGCGCAGCAACTCGTCTCGATCGTCAAACTCACGCGCACCGCCCTGCTCTATTCCGAGCCCGACCTGCGCCGCGCCCTTTTGCAGGATCTCGAGAGCAACGAAGGCATTCGCGTGTACCCGCGCGAACCCGCCGACAAGATCGAGAAGCAAGCCAGCGGCGTGGTGACCGATCTGATCACCCGCGACGTGCAGCGCCGGCTCGGCACCGACACGGTGATCGCCTCGTCGGTGAATGAAATCCCCGCGATGTGGATCAGCTTCAAGATCGATGAAGACGACTACTGGGTCGCCATCGAACAAGATCGCATCGACACCGCCACCGGTTTGCAGTTGTTCAGTTGGGGCACGTTCGCGCTGGCGCTTTCGCTGATCGGGGCGGCCTTCATCACGGCGCTGGTGAACCGGCCATTCGCGAGGCTCGCGCACGCCGCGCGCGCCATCGGCGGCGGCCACCGGCCCGACCCCTTGCCGGAGCGCGGCATGGGTGAGGCCGCCGAGGCGAACCGCAGCTTCAATCAGATGGTGCAGGAGCTCGAGCGGCTGGAAGCCGACCGGGCGTTGATGCTCGCGGGCATCTCGCACGATCTGCGCACGCCGTTGGCACGTCTGCGGCTGGAAACCGAGATGAGCCCCTCGGAAGAATCGGTCAAGCGCGACATGATCAGCGACATCGAACAGATGGACGAGATCATCGGCCGCTTCCTCGATTACGCCCGCCCGGCCTCGCGCACTGTGCTGCAAACCATCGATCTCTCGGAGACCGTGCGCGAAACGGTGCACGCCTTCGAGGGCCGCGAAGATCTGAACATCACCGTCGAACTGGGCGAAGAGGCCTTCGTGCTCGCCGAGCGCACGGACCTGAAGCGCCTGCTCAACAACCTGATCGAGAACGCCCGCAAGTACGGACGCGATGCCGAGAGCGACATCGCCAACGTCCACATCACGACACGCGTGCTCGGTGAGCGCGTCGAGATGCGCGTGCGCGATACCGGCCCCGGCATTCCCGAGGAACAACTCGCACTGGTCTTCCGTCCGTTCTACCGTGTAGACACCGCCCGCACCAAGGCCGACGGCACGGGGCTCGGCATGGCCATCGTGCAGCGCATCGCGTCGCGCTACAAAGGGCAGGCAACGCTGAGTAACGTGCGCCCCGGCTCCGGTCTTGAAATCATCGTGTCATTTCCGCTTGCTAAATAAGGCGTATCGTGCGGAAATTGGCCCTCGCGAATGGGGTTCCGAATCGCTTCATGATGGCCCTCACCCCGGGCCACTCACAAAATCCTGTCGACGGGATTTGATTTAACTATCCCCGCAATAAATACAAACTATTGCTGTCTATCGTTCGATAGCGTATAATCCGTTAGTTGCCCGGGATCGCGTGAACCCGGGTAGTTGCAGGTTGCGATGTATTTGAAGACATCCAACGTTAACCGCATCAATTAAGGAGTAAATCGATGAAAACTGTCGGCGACAAACTCGAAGCGTTCTCGGTAGAAGCGGCAAAGCCTGGTTTCAACAACCACGAAGAAAACGGCGTGTCGGCTTTCGAAACCATCACCGAAGCCTCGTTCCCGGGCAAGTGGAAGATCATTTACTTCTACCCGAAGGACTTCACCTTCGTGTGCCCGACCGAAATCGTCGAATTCGGCAAGCTGAACGGCGACTTCGCCGATCGCGACGCTGTGCTGCTCGGCGGTTCGAGCGACAACGAATTCGTGAAGCTGGCATGGCGCCGTGAGCACAAGGACCTGAACAAGCTGAACCACTACTCGTTCGGCGATGTGACCGGTTCGCTGATCGATCAGCTCGGCGTGCGTGACAAGGAAGCTGGCGTGGCCCTGCGTGCAACGTTCATCGTTGACCCGCACAACGTCATCCAGCACGTTTCGGTGAACAACCTGAACGTCGGCCGTAACCCGGAAGAAGTGCTGCGTATTCTGGACGGTCTGCAAACGGACGAACTCTGCCCGTGCAACCGTGCGGTCGGTGGCAACACGCTGTAAGTTTTGCCTCGAAGCCCGCGCGAGCGGGCTTTTTCAGCCCAACGCAATAGGAGAAATTTATGGAATTCCTGAACGCGATTAAGGCGCAGATTCCCGATTACGCCAAGGACATCCGCCTGAACCTCGACGGTACGATCGCTCGTTCCTCGCTGGAAGGCACCGATGCCGTGGGCGTGGCCCTTGCCGCTGCGTTTGCCGCGAAGAGCCAGCCGCTGATCAAGGCCATCCGTGAATCGGGTGTGCTGCCCCCGGAAGAGCTGGAAGGCGCGTTGACCGCTGCCGCGCTCATGGGCATGAACAACACGTGGTACCCGTATCTTGAGATGGCGGACAACGCCGAGCTCAAGAACGAGAAGGCCCAACTGCGCATGAACGCCTACGCCACCCGTGGCGGCGTGGATCAGCGACGCTTCGAGATGTACGCGCTGGCCGCGTCCATCGTCGGCAAGTGCCACTTCTGCGTGAAGTCGCACTATCACCTGCTCGCCACCGAACAAGGCATGAGCACCGCGCAACTGCGTGACGTCGGCCGTATTGCCGCTGTCATCAACGCTGCCGCGCAAGTGATCGCTGCTGAAGCGGCATAAAGCCGATAGGTCGAAAGGTCATCGTCAGGCTTTCGTCTGACGACGCATCAAGCAAAACGGCGCTGCCGGGTTTATCCCCGCAGCGCCGTTTTCATTGGCAAGGGGGCATGCCCCCCCTCACATCTCAAGCCTTACGCGCCGATCAGCAACGCCGCCGCCTGTGCCTCGATACCTTCCTGACGGCCGAGATAACCGAGCTTCTCGTTGGTCTTGGCCTTCACATTGACCTGACCGACGGTAATCCCCAGCGCATCGGCAATCGACTGCGTCATCGCGGCGATATGCGGTGCCAGCTTCGGCGCCTGTGCGATCACCGTGCAGTCGATGTTGACGATCTCGTAGCCCTGCGCACGCACCCGGCGCATGGCTTCTTGCAGCAACACGACGCTGTTCGCGCCCTTGAACGTCGGGTCTGTGTCCGGGAAGTGACGGCCAATGTCGCCGAGCGCCGCCGCGCCGAGCACGGCATCGGTGATTGCGTGCAGCAGCACGTCGGCGTCCGAGTGGCCGAGCAGGCCGCGATCGAACGGAATGGTCACACCGCCCATCACCAGCGGGCGCCCCGGGACGAGCGCATGCACGTCGTAACCCTGACCGATGCGAAGTTTGGACAAGGCGGCGAGCGAAATAGAAGAAACAGCTTGTTCAGTCATGAAGGGATCGTCAAATGCAGGAGACCCGGCTTATGCCGGGCGAGCCGTGCCGAGAAATGCCTCGGCCAGCGCGAAATCTTCGGGATACGTGACCTTGAAGTTACGCAGACTGCCACGCACGAGCTTGGGGGCGTGCCCCATGCGCTCGATGGCGCTGGCCTCGTCAGTCACTTCAGCGCCGGCGGCAAGCGCGTCTTCGAGCGCCTGACGCAGCATGCCGAGACGGAACATCTGCGGCGTTTGTGCCTGCCACAGGCCATCGCGCGATTCGGTGGCGGCCACGGCCGCCAGTGCGCCGGCACCCGCCGGTGCGGCTTCACGCTTGAGCGTGTCGGCCACGGGCAGCGCCAGAATGCCGCCGACGGGGTCGTCGCGCAGGGCTTCGACCAGCGTGCGGATCAGCGCCGGCGTGATGCCCGGGCGGGCGGCATCGTGCACCAGCACCCAGTCGCTGTCCTGCGCGCCGAATTCGGTCAGCGCCTGAAGGCCGCCAAGCACCGACGCGTGACGCGACGCCCCGCCGCAGCGGCGCACGGCGAAACGCAGCGGGCCAAAGCGGCGGCCATCGAAGTGATTGTCGTCCGGCGCCAGCACCAACACGGTCTGGGCGAACTCGGAGCAGGCGTCAAACGCGGCGAGCGCATAGTGAAGCATGGCGCGTCCGCCCACGCTCCGGTACTGCTTGGGCACGTCGGCCCCGGCGCGAACACCGGCCCCGGCGCACGGGATGACAGCAAAAAGTCGGTCGCTCACGATAAAACGCAGGTAAGGGTAAAGCGGGGATTTTATAATAGACGCTGATCTTCACGGGGCCCCATCTTCATGCAGCCCCGTGCTTTGCCATTTCTGCAACGCTTTTCTATGTCATCCGCTAACGCCATATCCCGTAATACCGTGCCTGTGCCGCTCGTAAAAGCGGGACAGCGTTACGCCTTCGCCGGTGCCCACGCGTCGTCCGACGCCCTGCTCATCGCCCGCTACTTCGCAGCCAATCGGGAGCGCATGCCGCTGCTCGCGGTTGTCTGCGCGCAGGCGACCGACGCGCTGCGACTCCAGCAAGAACTCAAGTGGTATGCGCCTGATGCGCGCGTGCGTCTGCTGCCCGACTGGGAAACGCTGCCGTACGACACGTTCTCGCCGCACCAGGACCTGATCTCGGAACGGCTGGCCACCTTGCACGATCTCGGCGAAAAACGCTGCGACATCGTGCTCGTGCCCGCCACGACCGCGCTCTACCGCATGGCCCCCGCCAGCTTCATGGCGGCCTACACGTTCTACTTCCGGCAAGGCGAACGGCTTGACGAAGCGAAGCTGAAGTCGCAGTTCACGCTCGCCGGTTACGAGCATGTATCGCAGGTGATGCGTCCCGGCGAGTATTGCGTGCGCGGCGGCCTGATCGATCTGTTCCCGATGGGCTCGCCCCTGCCTTACCGTCTCGATCTGTTCGACGACACGGTCGACAGCATCCGCGCCTTCGACCCGGACACGCAGCGCAGCCTGTATCCGGTCAAGGAAGTACGCCTGCTCCCGGGGCGCGAGTTCCCGTTCGACGAACCCGCCCGCACCGCGTTCCGCGGGCGCTGGCGCGAGGTGTTCGAGGGCGACCCGAGCCGCAGCACGATCTACAAGGACATGGGGAGCGGCGTGCCCTCCGCAGGCATCGAGTACTACCTGCCGCTGTTCTTCGAAGAGACCGCCACGCTCTTCCACTACCTGCCGCCCGATGCCCAACTGGTGTTCGTCGGCGATCTGGAAGGCGCGATCCAGCGCTTCTGGAGCGACACGCGCCAGCGCTACAACTTCCTCTCGCACGACCGCGAGCGCCCGGTGCTGCCGCCCGAGCAACTGTTCCTGCTCGATCAGGACTTCTTCACATTTGCCAAGCCCTTCGCCCGCCTGACGCTGGCGAAGCCCGGCGACGGCAGTTGGGCGATCCCGCTGCCGGCGATCTCGGTCAACCGCCGCGCCGACGATCCGCTGGCCGCCCTGCGCGCCTATCTCGCCCGTACGCCCGCGCGCGTGCTGCTCTGCGCCGACTCTGCGGGCCGTCGCGAGACACTGCTGCAACTGCTGCACGACAACGATCTGCGTCCGGTCCCGGTCGAATCGCTCGAAGATTTTCTGACCTCGGATGCGCGCTTCGCGATTGGCGTGGCACCGCTCGCTTCAGGCTTTCTGCTGCCGACGGAAGACCTCGCGTTCATCACAGAAAACGAGCTTTACGAAGGGTTGGCGCGCCGTGTCGGCAAACGCCGTCAGGAACAGGCGACGTCGGTCGACTCGATGGTGCGCGACCTCGCCGAGCTCAAGGTCGGCGACCCGGTGGTGCATAGCCAGCACGGCATCGGCCGCTATCAGGGGCTGATCAGCATGGACCTCGGCGAAGGGGAAACCGAGTTCCTGCATCTCGACTATTCCGGCCAGAGCAAGCTCTACGTCCCCGTCTCGCAACTGCACCTGATCTCGCGCTACAGCGGCGCCGACCCGGACACCGCGCCGCTGCACTCGCTGGGCTCGGGCCAATGGGAGAAGGCCAGACGCAAGGCCGCGCAGCAGATTCGCGACACGGCAGCCGAGCTGCTCAACCTGTATGCCCGCCGCGCCGCGCGCTCGGGCTATGCGTTCGAACTCTCGCCGCGCGACTACGAAAAATTTGCCGACAGCTTCGGTTTCGAAGAGACCCCCGATCAGGCCGCCGCCATCAACGCCGTCATGGCCGACATGACCAGCGGCAAGCCGATGGACCGGCTGGTGTGCGGCGATGTCGGCTTCGGCAAGACCGAAGTCGCGCTGCGTGCCGCGTTCATCGCCGTGCTCGACGGCAAGCAGGTT
Source organism: Pandoraea sp. PE-S2T-3 (assembly GCF_002179965.1). Taxonomy (GTDB): domain Bacteria; phylum Pseudomonadota; class Gammaproteobacteria; order Burkholderiales; family Burkholderiaceae; genus Pandoraea. The sequence continues at coordinate 70,788 of NZ_NGUQ01000037.1, read as the reverse complement.
GCCCTGCTCGCCCCCACGACGCTGCTCGCCGAACAGCATGCCCAGACCTTCTCCGACCGCTTCGCCGACTGGCCGGTGCGCATTGCCGAACTCTCGCGCTTCAAGACCACCAAGGAAGTGAACACGAGCGTCAAGGCCATCAACGAGGGGCAGGTCGACATCGTGATCGGCACGCACAAGCTGCTCTCGAACGACATTCAGTTCCAGCGTCTGGGGCTGGTCATCATCGACGAGGAACACCGCTTCGGTGTCCGTCAGAAGGAAGCCCTCAAGGCGTTGCGCGCCGAAGTCGACGTGCTCACACTCACGGCGACGCCGATTCCGCGCACGCTGGGCATGGCACTCGAAGGCCTGCGCGACTTCTCGGTGATCGCTACCGCGCCGCAAAAACGTCTGGCCATCAAGACGTTCGTGCGACGCGAGGAAGACGGCGTCATTCGCGAAGCCATGCTGCGCGAACTCAAGCGCGGCGGTCAGGTGTACTTCCTGCACAACGAAGTCGAGACCATCGAGAACCGCAAGCTGGAACTGGAGGCACTGGTGCCCGAAGCGCGCATCGTCGTCGCCCACGGGCAGATGCACGAGCGCGATCTCGAGCGCGTGATGCGTGACTTCGTGACCCAGCGCGCCAACGTGCTGCTGTGCACGACGATTATCGAAACCGGCATCGACGTGCCGACCGCCAACACTATCCTGATGCACCGCGCCGACAAATTCGGGCTTGCGCAGCTGCACCAGTTGCGTGGCCGAGTCGGCCGCTCACACCATCAGGCCTACGCCTATCTGCTCGTGCACGATCCGAAATCGCTCACCAAGCAGGCTCAGCGACGTCTGGAAGCGATTCAGCAAATGGAAGAACTCGGCGCCGGCTTCTATCTGGCCATGCACGATCTGGAAATTCGCGGCGCAGGTGAAGTGCTCGGCGACAAGCAGTCGGGAGAAATCCACGAGATCGGCTTCCAGCTCTACACCGACATGCTCGCCGACGCCGTAAGCGCACTCAAGGCAGGCCGCGAGCCGGACCTGAACGCCCCGCTGGCTGTCACCACAGAGATCAACCTGCACGTGCCCGCCATCTTGCCGAGCGACTACTGCGGCGACGTGCAGGAGCGTCTGTCGCTGTACAAGCGCTTGGCCAACGGCACGAACGCCGATGCGATCGACACGATTCAGGAAGAACTGGTCGACCGCTTCGGCAAGCTGCCGCAGCAGGCGCAGGCGCTGATCGAGACGCACCGCATGCGTCTGCTCGCCAAGCCGCTGGGCATCACCAAGATCGATGCGAGCGAAGAAGCCATCGCCCTGCAATTCGAGCCCACGCCCGCCGTGGACCCGATGCGCATCATCGAACTGGTGCAGAAGCATCGCCACATCAAACTGGCCGGTCAGGACAAACTGCGCATCGAAGCGAAGCACCCGCAACTGACCGATCGCGTGCGTGCGATCAAGGAAACCTTGCGCGCCATCAGTTCACCCGGCGCCCGTGCGGCCTGACATGAGCAACACACCGCGGGCAATTCATCGGAAGAAAACCAAGGGCAAACCCGCATGCGCGTGCGTGGCGTGCATGGTTTACCCGCGCAAATAACGATGAATTCCCGCAATGCAAGAATGGTTGTGCAAGCAATCTTTTACCTCTAAATTATTTTTGAGTACCATTTCCCGGTACGTATGACTGGAAGATTCCCGGAGATTCGAATGACAAGCGCTTCCCCCCTGAGCTCTGCGACGCAAGCCGCCAACGACGCCCAACCCGCATCGCTCGACTGGATCAAGAAGCTGGTCAGCATCGACACGACGAGTCGCGAATCGAATCTCGGCCTGATCGAGACGGTGCGCGACAGCCTGAAGGACGCCGGCGTCGAACCGTGGCTGTCGTATGACGCCACCAAACGCAAGGCCAATCTGTTCGTCACGCTGCCCGCGGCCGACGGCAACACGCAAGGCGGCATCGTCCTGTCGGGCCACACCGACGTGGTGCCGGTCGACGGCCAGCCGTGGGACACCGATCCGTTCAAGCCCGAAGTTCGCGATGGCAACCTGTATGGCCGCGGCACCTGCGACATGAAGGGCTTCATCGGCTCGGTCATGACCCAACTGCCCCAGATGCGCGACGCCAAGCTCAAGACGCCGTTCCACTTCGCGTTCTCTTACGACGAAGAAATCGGCTGCGTGGGTGCACCGGTGATGCTGGCCGAACTGCGCGAGCGCGGTATTCGCCCGGATGGCTGCATCGTCGGCGAGCCGACCAGCATGCGCGTGATCGTGGCGCACAAGGGCATCAACGCCTATCAGTGCTGCGTGCGTGGCCATGCCGCGCACTCGTCGCTCACGCCGAAGGGCTCGAACGCTATCGAATACGCCGCGCGCCTGATCTGCTACATCCGCGATCTGGCCGATCACTTCAAGCAAGTCGGCCCGTTCGACGAGTTGTTCGATGTGCCGTTCACCACGGCGCAAACGGGCACGATCTCGGGCGGTATCGCACTGAACACGATCCCGGCGCTGTGCGAATTCGTTTTCGAATACCGCAACCTGCCGGGCGTTGACGCCGAAGGCATCTTCGCGCGCATTCAGCAATACGCGATCGAAGAGCTGGTGCCGAAAATGCAGAAGGAACACCCGAACGCCGGCATCGAGTTCAAGAAGATTGCTGCCGCCCCGGCGCTCGACGCTTCGGAGCAGGACGCCATCACGCAACTCGTGCGCGCCCTCACCAAAGACACCGACAAGCGCAAGGTGGCCTATGGCACTGAAGCCGGTCAGTTCCAACTGGCAGGCGTGCCGTCGATCGTGTGCGGCCCGGGCAATATCGAACAGGCCCACAAGCCGAACGAATTCGTTTCGCTCGAACAGATCGCCCAGTGCGAATCGTTCCTGCAAAAGCTGATTCGCAGCAACACCGTCGGCGCCTGAGCCCCTGCCTGAGCCACTTTCGGCAACCGCACCGACTGACGTATCACCGGGCCGCATTCCGCTTCTGGGTGCGGCCCGTTGCCATGGCGCTTCGCCCCTGAAGCGCGTTGCAGTACCTGATCGCAGTACCAGACGCCCGTCGAAAGCATCGCAACGCCAAGACTTTCGCAAGAGCGCACAGGACGTCCAAACGAGCAAGATAACAAGCACTCAACGCATACATAACGCACGACAGGATCTGGAGATCTCGCACATGAGCGCAGCAGCCCCCGACGCGACGGCCCCGGCCGCCCGTACTTCCCCGCACGCCTGGCGTGTGATCGTCTCGGCCTCGATCGGCAACGCCCTCGAATGGTTCGACCTCGTGGTGTACGGCTTCTTTGCCGTGACCATTGCCAAGCTGTTCTTCCCGACCGGTAACGACACGGTGTCGCTGCTGATCGCGCTGGGCACGTTCGGCGTGTCGTTCTTCATGCGACCGCTCGGTGCCATCGTGATCGGCGTGTATGCCGACCGCGCGGGCCGCAAGGCTGCCCTTACGCTCTCGATCCTGTTGATGATGGTGGGCACGCTGCTCATCGCCATCATGCCGACGTATTCGTCGATCGGCATTCTCGCGCCTATCGGCATCGTGCTCGCCCGCATGATTCAGGGCTTCTCCGCCGGTGGCGAGTTCGGCAGTGCCACGGCGTTTCTGGCCGAGCACGCGCCGCAACGCCGTGGCTTCTTCTCGAGCTGGCAGGTCGCGAGCCAAGGCCTCACCACGCTGCTCGCAGCCGGTTTCGGCGCATTGCTCACGGGCAACCTGACGCCCGAAGCCATGGCCTCGTGGGGCTGGCGCGTGCCGTTCTTCTTCGGTCTGTTGATCGGCCCGGTCGCGTACTACATTCGCCGCCGTCTGGATGAGACGCCTGAATTCCTCGACGCCGAACCGACGCAAAGCCCGCTGCGCGACACGTTCACGAGCCAGAAGGAGCGCCTGCTGCTGGCCATCGGTGTGGTGGTCATGGCGACCGTTGCCACGTATCTCGTGCTTTACATGCCGACGTATGCCGTCAAGCAACTGGGCATTCCGTCATCGGCCGCCTTCTCGGCCGTGCTGCTGACGGGCGTGGTGCAACTGATCGTCGCGCCGATCGTCGGCCACTGGTCGGACACGCATGGCCGCACCAAGCCGATGCTCGCCGCCGCCGTGGCACTGCTGGTACTCGTCTACCCGATGTTCCGCTTTCTGGATGCCAACCCGACGTTCGGTTCGCTCATGGTGTTCCAGATCGTGCTGGGTCTGCTGATGACGACCTACTTCGGCGCCCTGCCCGCCCTGCTCACCGAGTTGTTCCCGGTACAGGTGCGCACCACGGGCCTGTCGCTGGGCTATAACATCGCGGCAACCGTGTTCGGCGGCTTCGCACCGTTTATCATCACGTGGCTCATCGGCGCTACCGGTAACAAGCTCGCGCCGAGCTTCTATCTGATTTTTGCGGCATTGATCAGCATTACCGCCCTGCTGCGCGTGCGTAGCATCGGTCTACGCTAACGCTATCCGCCGCGCCTATTCTGGAGACAATGTCCAAGTGACTCACCCGAACGCCACCCCGGACCTGCACGCTGAAACCATCGACGGCCAGCCCACGCCCACCAAAGAAGCCATTGCCGCGCTGCACGAGCAACTCAAGCCGTACGTGCGCAATACGCCGGTCTTCACGCGTCGCGATTTCCCCACGCTGGGCGACACGCAACTGACCTTCAAGTACGAACTGCTGCAAGCCTCGGGCACGTTCAAGGCACGGGGGGCGTTCTCGAATCTGCTGGCGCTCAGCGATGCGCAACGTCAGGCCGGTGTGACCTGCGTTTCTGCGGGCAACCACGCCGTGGCTGTTGCTTACGCTGCGCAGGCGATGGGCGTGAGCGCGAAGACGGTGATGCTCAAGACGGCCAGCCCCGCACGTTCGTCGCTGTGCCGCGAGTACGGTGCCGACCTCGTGCTGGCCGAGAACGTGCATGAGGCGTTCGAGACGGTCAAGCGCGTGGAGCAGGAGGAAGGCCGTTTCTTCGTGCATCCGTTCAATGGTTATCGCACGGTGTTGGGCACCGCAACGCTCGGCTACGAATGGGCACAACAAGCCCCCGATCTCGACGCCGTCATCGTGCCGATCGGCGGCGGCGGCCTGATCGCGGGTGTCGCGACTGCGTTCAAGCTGTTCGCCCCGCACGTGAAGGTCTACGGCGTGGAACCGGCAGGTGCCGATGCCATGGCGCAGAGCTTTGCGAACAACGGTCCGGTCAAGATGGGGCCGATGACGGGCATTGCCGACAGCCTGATGGCACCGCACACCGAGCTGTACAGCTACACGCTGTGCCGCCGTCATATCGACGAACTGGTGACGGTGACCGACGACCAGATGCGCGCCGGCATGCTGACGTTGTTCCGTCAGTTGAAGCTGGCCGTGGAACCGGCTTGCGCGGCAGCCACCGCTGCCCTGATGGGGCCGCTGCGCGAGACGCTTGCCGGCAAGCGCGTGGGCGTGCTGTTGTGCGGCACGAACACCGACCCGGCCACGTTCCAGCGCCATATCGACGCCGCACTGGCGGCAGAAGCCAACGCCTGATCGACGATGACCGCTACTTCGCCCTCGCCTGCCGTTCTGCTGCTCGACGCCGCACAAGTCGCGGCGCTGATGCCCGTCGCCGACGCAATTCCCGTCATGTCGGAGATGTTCGCCGCACTGGCGCGTGAGCAAATTTATTTGCCCCTGCGTCAGATCATCCGGCCGCCGGAAGCGCTCGGTGCGAAAGGCATGCTGGGGATGATGCCGGCGTTCATTGCCGGAAGCGCAGGGAATGGAGCGGGCGGAGACAAGCCGCCGGTCTACGGCGCGAAGGTCGGCACATTCTTCCCCGGCAACAGCACGCTGGGGAAAGACCCGCATCAAGGCTGCGTCGTGCTGATGAGCGGCGAGACGGGCGAGTTGCTGGCGATCATGAATGCCGCCGAGATCACCGGCATTCGCACCGCCGCCGTCACCGGGCTGGCGACCCGCCTGCTTGCACGCCATGACGCGACCTGTCTCGCGCTGATTGGCGCGGGCCATCAGGCGCACTGGCACCTTGCCGCCTTGGCTGCCGCGCGACCGTTGCAACACGTTCGCGTGGCCAGCCGCTCGCGCGCCAGTGCACAGGCGTTTGTCGACAAGGAGCAACCGAACTACAGCTTCACGCTGGAGGCCGCCGACAGTGTCGAAGCCGCCGTGTGCGATGCCGATATCGTCGTGACCGTCACCAACACCACCGAGCCGGTGTTGCACTCGGCTTGGCTCGCACCGGGCACGCACGTCAATCTGGTCGGCAGCAGCACGCCGCGCCATCGCGAAGCCGATACCGAGTTGATGGCACGCGCCAGACTGTTTGTCGACCGCCGCGAGTCGACCGTCAACGAATCGGGCGACTATCTCGCCGCCGCCGCCGAAGGCCGCATCGGTCCGGAGGATCTGCTGGCCGAACTCGGCGAGTTGGTCATCGGCCGACACCCCGGCCGGACCAGCGCAGAGGAGGTCACGCTGTTCAAATCGCTCGGCATGGGCGCGCAAGACGTCGCGCTGGCCGCCGCGCTGTATCGGCGTGCGCAGACCCCGTCAGGCGAAAACGTTGGGGTACGCGCCGCCATCTGAGCGCCGCAGGCCTGTCCGAATCCGTCCGAATCCGTCCGATTCCCGTCCGCACAAGGTCTGTCGCCCGCGCGTGAACCTCCGTAATATGGGGCCATCGTCACACCACCCCACGGAGTTCGTCATGTCGCAAGCTCAATCGTCACAAGCGTCCCGCACCGCCCTGCTCGTCATCGATGCTCAGGAATCGTTCCGCCAGCGCCCGTACTGGCGTGAAGACGATCTGGCCACGTACTTCTCGCGTCAACAGGCACTGGTCGACGGCGCAGTCGCCCGTGGCGTGCCGGTCGTGCAGGTCTTTCACATCGACTCGGGCGTGTTCGCGCGTGCCTCGGGCTTCGTGCGTACGCTCGAAGAGCTTCGCATCGAACCGGTCTTTACGGTGGATAAGGTCAAGCACAGCGCACTGGCCGGCTCCACGCTCGGTCCGTGGCTGGTGGAACATGGCATCACGCGCCTGATCGTGTCGGGCATCCGCACCGAACAGTGCTGCGAGACGACCACGCGTGCCGCGTCCGACGCCGGTTACCAAGTCGATTTCGTCACCGAAGCCACGCTCACGTTCCCGATGACGCACCCGCGCACTGGCCGTGAACTGTCGGTGGCAGACCTCAAAGAACGTACCGAAACCGTGCTCGTCGACCGCTTCGCGCGCATCGTCACCGTTGAGGAAGCGCTCGCGGCGGTGTAACGTCGGGGTCTGTCCGAAATTGTCCGTTGTCTGGGCGCTCACGTGATGCCGCGAATTCAACCTGTCTACCTGCTGGTCATGCCTGACGCGCTGCTGCTCGATATCGCCGCGCCAGCCGAAGCGTTGCGCATGGCCAATTTGCAGCAGGATACGGTTCGCTTCGTGTTGCATTACGTGGGCACCCGGGCGTCGGTCGACACGTCGATCGGGTTGCGGCTTTCCCCATTGACCGTGCTGCCCGATGGCGTCCCCGAGGATGCATGGGTTGTCGTGACCGGCACGGTGGAAAAGCCGCTGCCGATCGCGGCGGCCCACGACGACGCGGCGGCTTCGGCGGCACTGGCCGGCTCAGTTGACTCGGGCGACGAAGCCGAATCACTGGCCGTCGCGTGGCTGCGGCGCACGGTGCGTCCCACACACCGGCTGGCCTGCATCTGCACCGGCGCGTTGCTCGCCGCACGGGCGGGGTTGCTCGACGGGCGCATGTGCACCACACATCACGGCAGTTGCGACGCACTACGGGCGCTGGCACCGGGCGCACGTGTGGCCGACAACCGGCTCTATGTGCAGGATGGCAACGTCTGGAGCAGCGCGGGCGTGACCACCGGCCTTGACCTGATGCTCACGCTCATTGCCGAAGTCACCAGCCCACTGTGTGCGGCTGCAATTGCCCGCCAGATGGTCGTCTATTCGCGCCGCGCAGGCGCCGACCCGCAACTCTCGCCGTGGCTCGAAGGCCGCAATCACCTGCACCCGGCCTTGCACCGCATGCAAGACGCCATCGCCGCCGATCCCGCGCGCGACTGGACACTCGCCGCCATGGCAGAGATCGCCAGCACTAGCGAGCGGCAGGTCACGCGGCTCTTTCGCGAACACTCCGGCACCGCCCCGATCGACTACTTGCATCGCCTGCGCATTGCGCTGGTGAGAGAAATGCTCGGCAACAGTCAGCTTGATCTTGAACGTATTGCCGAGCGCGCGGGTTTCGCTTCGGCGCGTCATATGCGCCGCGTGTGGCACAAATTCGAAACGGTACCGCCGAGCCATGCACGCCGCCCCGTGAACCACTAACCGCTAAACACTAACCGCTAAACACTGACCACTAAGCGCCGCTGATGCCCTCCGGTGTCATCGGAAGTTCTGCCGCGGGTGCCAGCCCGGCTGCGGAAAATTCGGCCATGCCGGTGCGTGCAACAGCAACGCATTCTCCTGATAGTCGAACGGCAACACGCCCCGCGAATCGGCAAACGTCGGCGCGGCATTCAGAGCGTCTTCAATCGTGTCGAAATCAACGTATTTGACGTGTCGCTTACCCGCCCGTGCGATGTAAGCGGCCTGCCACTGCGCTTCGCTGACGATGTACCCAAAGTACGGGGGATGCAGCGTATCGGGCAGTGCATGACTCGCGAAAATATCGACGACGACCCGGCAAGGCGTCTCGCTTCGGCGGAACGGCTTTTCGGCATCGCCGACCAGCGCATAGGACCAATCGGGTTTGAATTGATTGGCGTGCGACCACGTCAGCACGACACGGCACCGAATGTTGGTCACGTTGAACCGTTGCATGGCCGCATGAATCGCCGCTAGCAGATTGGCGTCGGCGCCGTCCGAGCGCCGCTCGATGGCCGTGAGCACCAGCGGCACCGCCACGATCTCCTGCTCCAGCAGCGTCCCGTCGACCGTCCCGTTGCTGGCAGGCGGGCAGCGGGGTTCGATATGAATTCCCGGCGTGAGCCCTTCTGCGCACATCGAGACGGGCGTGCCGTCTTTCAACACCACACCGTCGCCGGTAAATGCGAGCAACGTATTGTTTGCCAGCAGATCGATGCGCTCCAGACGGGGCGGCAGGCGTCCATCTTCGAAGCGTCTCGTCCATCCCGCCACGACGCCCTGCCCCAGACTGAACATTTCGTACCACACCTGCACGTCGTAGTCGTTCCCCAGCGGGCTGGTCAGAAAGAGGCGATAGCCCGGCGGCACGGCGGCGAACGATGGCGCGTCGCTGATGCGGATGAGCCCCCGCCCGGACGTCCCGGACGTGTAGCCATCGGCGCTGATCGGCATCGAATCCCAGATGGTGTCGATGACTGCCGCAAAGCGGTCGGTCGCCTGCATATGGAAGCTGGCGTTGAGCAGCGACCGGCCGAACGTGCTGCTGCCCACGCCCCACTCGACGAGGCCGGCCATCTCGCCACGCGCCACGCCCTTGGTGTAAGGCGTCAGGTGCGCATCGACAAAGTTGATCGCCTGCATCACCGCATCATCCGGTGCCTTGCCGGCCAGTGGGTACGTGCCGTTCGCGGCAGCCGCTTCACGTGCCATCAGTCCGATGGAATGGGCCAGCGAGAGATCGGGGCCCGTCCATCGGGTATGGACCAACGCCGCATCGGTGATCTCGCGGGGCGGTGCAAACGGCGTATCGGATGTCCTCGGCCGCAAGAGCGCACGCACCGCGCGGGTGAGCTTTTTTGCATCGTCCGGCGGCAACACGCTGGCGGCATAGGCCACCAGAAACAGCAGGTCGTGCGAGCGGTCGTCCTGCATACAGATGTCGACCGCGCTGGCCCGGCAATGCAGGTCCCAGAAGATTCGACTATGCAGGTCGTTCACCATATCGCCATGCCCGCCCCGACGGGTCACGAAGGTCACGGCGGCCAGCGGGTCCGGGCTCGCGTCGCCGGGCACGCCGGGCACCGCACCATCCTCGTTCAGCAAGCCCCGGTAGACCCACAGCCGGTGTTCGCTGAGATGGGGCCTGACGAACGCTTGCAAGGCCTGCCGTCCCTTGATCGTGAGGTTGCCCGTCCAGCCGAACGCGTCTCCCGTGATCAGCGACAGCAGCAGGTAGTTGCGCACACCGTCCGACACCCGCGCTTCATCCAACCGGTCGACACCGCTCAATGCCACCACGCCGTACAACGTGGCGTCGTACAAGCGCGCCGTACGCAGTGGCTCGACCCCTTGTAGCCGCCGCAACGCCAGCCCCTGATTCGCCGCGTCGAGAAACGGCAGGTGCCAGAGCAGCAGCCCCGTCTCGACACGGGCGAGCACGTCGGACAATGCTGCCTTGAATTCGGACACATTCCAGCGCTGGAATATCTGATGACGAAACCCGGACACTTGATAGGCTGCAATCTGATCGATCTTGCGCAACCGCATGCCTAACCGATTGGCTCGCCACAGCGCCACGATATCGGACCACGACACCTTTTCTTCAAACGTTTGCGATGCCGGCAGCAGTCTCGCCAGTGGGCTCAGCGGCGGGCCCGGCAGCGGATTCAGGGGAGGATTCGGCAGTATCGTCTCGGGCGCTGCCGACGGCACGGGCCGCACCGCCACGCGCCCCGCGTCGGGGTCGAATATCGGGATGGCGGGCACGCGCTGGCGAATCGTTTCGTCGATGAACATCGAGAACATGGCACCGGAGACCTCCACGCTGCCGTTGCCGTGAAACGTCAGAATGTCGGCATGCTTGCCGGCGAAATCGATGACCGCAAAATCCGTCGGCAACGTCACGATGGCGGGATCGGTGCCGCTGCCCACCACCTCGCCGTCACCACAGGTCATGCCGGCGAAGAACATTGTGCCGAACTCGTCGGCCAATGCGATGGCGTATCCCTGCGGCAATCGCAACAGTTCATCACGCGTCGTGACCGGGGCGAGTCGCAGCCCGAGAAAGCCGTTGACGTTGCGGTTTCGGATGGCCACCGTCCTGCGTATATTGCTGTCGCTGCTCCCGCCATAGGCCGCGCGCACATGATCGATGACATCCCACGGGCGTTGCGGCGTTTCCATCGGCGATGCGTTATCAGGCAAATGCAGGTCGGCGAGACCGACAAGGCTCTGCACCATGGCGCGGCGTTCGTCGGAATTCGGGGACGGCATGGCGTCCATGGCCGCATAACTGCTGCGTAGCAAATGGCCCGACGCCGCCAGCGTGTAGCCGAACGCCGCCCTGAAGATCCGCCATTCGGCCGCGCCGATGGGCAAGAGATGCACGAACATCATCAGCGTGCCCAGCTTCATGTCGTGCTGCGCTTTGCGCATGCCGGCCAGATCGGTGTCCTTGGCCTCCGCCGAAATCAGCATCAGGTTGGCGAAGCTGGTCGCCACCCCGGTGCCGAACGCGGCCGGCGACACCCAGACTGACAACGGGAATGCGCCGAACAGGAGCGGGAAAAACACCCCGGAGCCTTGCAGCATCGCGTGCTGTATCGCGAGCCGGTCGCGGCGATCGCGCCATGACTTGGTGGCAATACGTACGCCCATGTTTTCGCGCACGGTGCGGACTTCCGCCTTCCACAACTCGTCCCGGATCGCGTTGCTCGACTGGAACTCGAAGTCGGGTTGATACATCTCCCGCCGCGTCTCGGTATTGGCGAACCATAGGCCGACCGGCCCGCCGTCGCCCGGCCCCCAGCCGATGCCCGACCCCGGGCCCGTCTTCCTGCCGATACGGAACTGAAGATCGCTGATGTGTACGGGGTTGTCGAGCTTGACGAGATCGCGCGCCGACAAGTGACTCGTCATGAACTCCCGGAAGAGCGCGCCTCGCTCGACCGTTCGATCCCACCAGAGCCAAGTGCCGCTCTTGAGCGAGACCAGCAATGCGTTTTCACCGTTGGTATGGCGCGCCGCCAGCAAGCCGGGCATGACTCTTTTGTGGAACGTCAACAGGCGCAACGTGTTGCCTCGCTCGCTTTCGGCAGCGGCCTGCTTCACGATGTCGGCGGCCCATGCGGGGCTGCCTTCGGACAATCTCGCCTGCAAGATCATGGCAAACGTGCGGGCATTGACGTAGTGCCCAAACGCCGCGACCGCCTCCGGCGCACGTTCCAGTTGCGCCAGATGGGCGATGTCGGCGTCGTGCAAGGCCTGCCGGAAGTCGTCGTTGTTGACCGCGTTCAACAAGCGGGCCACCTCGGGATTACCGTCGCTGACCGCTACCGACCGGACTTCCTTTGTCGCCCCCAGCTTCAGTGACTCTTTCTGGTAGTGATGCCCCAGTGCGACGTCCCGCAACCGGTACTTCTCGACGGTCGTCAACGTCATGGACGGCACGCCATGCGCGTTCCCCATGACGAGAAACGGGATCGAGCGATACGTCACGTTGACCCATTCGTCGAGCATCGCCGTCACGTTCGACGGCACAAGGCCCGCACTGCGCTGCGTCAGCACGTCCTTGATCAACCATGCGGTGTGCGAGTCCGCCGCATCCCGGTAAGTGTGCGCGGCGTCGTCCCATGCCATCCAGTCGCCCAGTGTCAGCAACTTGCTCAGACTCAAGCCATCTCGCAGATCCCGGACGGCCGGCGGTGGCGGCGGTCCCTCTGCGCGCCGGGCTTCGCTGATGGGCGAAGCCGAGGGCGATTCTGCGGATGAACCCGCCGGTGACTCTGCCTGCAAATCCGTTGGCGAATCCACCCGCAGCGGATCGTCGCTCAGCCATGACGCGGCCCGGTCGTAGGCATATCGGGCCGCTGCGGCCACGCTCACCGCGCCAAGCGCAAGCCCGCCCACCTGCACCGTGCGCGACTTCAGTCCCACGCGTAATGCGCGGGTCATGGTCCAAGTGGCGATGGCACTTCCAGTGTTCAGTAACGGGTCGGTGGGGTCGGTGGCATGGCTCGCCGCGCGCACATCGTCCGGCTCGAATGGCGGTGCGGCATACACACCGCCCGCGATCGCGGGTGATAACGGTTCGGGTGTGACACGCGGGGGCGGCGCGATTCGGATCGATGGCCACGATACGGCCGCGTGCCGTGGCCGCAACGTATGGTTCGCGAACGGCAGTGGTTCGCCGCGTTCGACGGGTTCGACAGGCTCGGCAAGTTCGACGTGGGCAGAGGGTTCGGCACTTTCCGCTCGCCCGGCCTGCGCGGTTTGACTGTCAGGTCCCGGCAAGTACCGGATCGCAGCGGCCCGTTGCCACGCCGCACGATCCCACGCGTACAGCTCGTCTTGCCATGCCTCGGCGCGCCGGGACTGACGTGCCGACGCCACCTCATCGCCCCACGGACTCAACAGCCCGTGCTGGCTCGCCAGATCCAGCAACGTCTCCAGCGCCTGCTTGCCGCACGTGAGGTTTGGCGTGCGCCGCGTGTTCTCGCGCTCGGCCCGCTCGAAGTCGCGTACCGGCAATCGACGCACCACGTCGCCGGGTGTTTGACCTGCCGTGCGCGCCTCGAGTCTGCGACGGATGGCCGCCATCAAATGGAAAAAGTCGAGCCGCACGTCGGCCCCTTCGAGCCGTGCCATCAGTGCCTTGAGATCGGCGCGTCCGAGTTCCGGCAAGCTGAGCGCCAGCGCAGCTTCGTATTTCGCACGTTCCGCCGGATCGGCATGGCTCGATAGCGTCGAAACCGCCCTTCGCAACGCACTCCCCAATACGCCGATTTGCAGGGCCCCGGCGGTGATCGCACCGGCCAGCGGCAAACTCGTTCCGAGTGCGCACGCGGCCGTGCCTGCCGCAGCCCACAGCGCGCCACGTGCAAACAGCGCGCTCGCCGCGACCGGTTCACTCACGTGCCCGCCGTCGGCGGGGCCGCCCATCAGGTCGTGCCACAAGGCCTGCGCCACGTCGGGGGCTTCGCACACGATGTCCGGCAATGACGCGACCATCGCTTCAACGTCGTCATCGACAACATCGGCAAGCTCGGCGAGCGCGCACCGTGACGCCGAGGCGATCAACACATGACACAGGCCACCGTACGGCTGGCGTTCATCGGACCACTCGACACCCCCCTCCCGCCAGAGGCCGAACCGGGCGCCGTCGCGGCAAATCTGCCAGTGCCGATCGGCGCCGGTCGTCTCCCGCTCATGCGGGGCGCGCACGTCCAGACGTTCAACAGGTGCCCCACAGGCATCGACGATGTCGAACACGCCGCCCGAGCCGAGACGGCCGCACCGGGCAATCAATCGTGGCGCCAGCACTGCCCCCACCTCCCCCCATCGCTCGGGTTGCGCGAGCAGCCAGTACACAGTCTGCGCGCGCCAATCCATGTTGGTGACCTGCGTCGGGGTGGCGGCGTGTGTTTGCGCCTGCCAGCCGAGGCGCAGACGCGTCGCGGCGTCGCAAGGCACCTGCGCGCCGCACAGTTGCCACGGGTTCCGCCCGCCCGATTCGATTCGCATCGCTATTGCCCCCGGCTCGGATGCCAGCCCGGGGGCGGATAGCGCCGCCAATCGGGCATGTGCAGGAGAATGGCACCATGCCGGTAATCGTATGGCCCCACGCCCGGCAAGGTGTCGTATTCATGCGCGGCGTCGAGCGCCTCGGCCGCATTGTTGAAGTCGATGTATTTGAGGCAGCGCTCCCCGGCACGGGCGCGATACACGTCCCGCCACGTTGATTCGCTCACCACGTACCCGACCGAGGATTCGCCCTGTCCCAACGTTCTCGCCGCGAACAGATCCACCACCACCCGGCAGGGTGCGCAACCCGGCCGCAACTTGCCGTTGGCCTTCGCCTCAGCAATGACGATGAAGGACTTGTCGGGCTTGCATTGCCACGGCGCAGACCATGACAGCAGGATGCGCACCTGCGCATTGCGCACGTCATAGGCGCCAAGTTGCAGCCGGATCTGCTCGAGCAGGTCGGGATCGCCACCATCGGCGTGCCGCTGAAATGCGCGATTGACGATCGGGAAGCGAGCCAGTTCCTGAAGCAGTTGCCCGCCATCGAGCCCCCCTTCGCTCACCCACGCACAACGCGGCTCGGAAAAGACCCCCGGCACGTCGCCCTCTGCCCACAATCCGGCCGGCCCGCCGCCCACCCACGCGATGCCGTCGCGCGTGAACCGGATCAAATCGTTCTCCCCCGCGAGATCGAGACGCTGCAACCGGAGCGCGGGAGCGGACTCATTGGCGGTACGATCCCACGCGGCCACCGTCCCGTTGCCCAGCGTGATCATCTCGTACAGGAGTTCAGGCCTCGCGTGGTACGCGCTCGATTCGCCGACGAACAGGCGATAGCCCGGTGCAATGGCGCAAAGCGTCTCTTTGTCGGTGATCTTGACGAATGCCCGCACCGAACCGGACATTCTCCGCTCGGGCATGCCCCGGCGAATCTGTCCCAGCGTCGCGGAGATCGCGGCCGCGAATCGGCCGTTTCTTGCCGCGCGGCCGGCAACCGACATCGCATACCCGAAGGCGTCGTCGTCGATACCGGATTCGACCAGTGCCCCGATGTCGCCGTGAGCCAGATGCCAGGCGTAGTGCGGC
Source organism: Pandoraea sp. PE-S2T-3 (assembly GCF_002179965.1). GTDB lineage: Bacteria > Pseudomonadota > Gammaproteobacteria > Burkholderiales > Burkholderiaceae > Pandoraea. The sequence goes on along the minus strand of NZ_NGUQ01000037.1, from coordinate 55,293 downwards.
AGTTGTTCTTCGGCAAACCGCCGCGCAAACGCCGCCGTCTGTGCCAGTGTCTTGCTGCCGGGAAGGCGGCGGAAGGCGTCGGCCGCGAAGCCTTCGATTCTCTGCCCGAGGAAGTGGGCAAACGGCAGATCGGGGCCGTTGTGGCCCCCGGGCGCCTCGCGATCGAACGCGTAGATGTAGGGCGGGCGCCCCCCTCGTCGCGGCCCTGGCCCCCGCAGCATTTGCACCACATCGAGCAACGCGTCCCTGTCGGCCGGCGCCAGCACGATGGCCGCGCAAGCCACGAGATACAGCATGTCGTCCGCACTGTCGTCGCGTGCACATCCGCGGCGAACACCGGCCCGGCAGCGCAAATCGGATACCAGCCGGTCGCGCAAGTCCTGCGAGAGTCCGCTGTGCCGGTCGGCGCCGACCGGGAAGTTGATCTGCACGTCGTCATCCGCAACGTCACGCCCCTCGCCGTCGTGCAGCAAATGCGAAAAACCGAAGCGGTCGTATTCGCTCAAATGATGCGACACGAAGTCCTGCAACTCGGGTTTCCCAACCGGCCGCCGGTCGCCCCGCCACGTCAGCACCTCACCCGTCGTGAGCGAGAGCAGCAGGTGCTCGCTCTCACTGGTCAGCGCCACCACGCCGTACAGCGGCACCTCTCCGAGGCAGGCAGTTCGCGCGCTGTCGTTGCCCTGCACGTGCCGACGGGCCATGTCCTGCTGCCTCCTCGACAACTGCGGCATATGCCAGAGCAGCAAGCCGGTTTCGATGCGCGCCAGCACCGCCGCCATGGCGATGGCAAACGCCGGCGTAAGCCACGCCTTGGTCACGACATCGCATTGCTCCCACAATTGCTCAAGCGTGATCGAAGCCGGGGCATTGAAGATGATGGCCGGCGCCCGCTGCGGCGCAGTCGCGGTACTCGTAGCGTTGGCGGCATCAGTGGCGTTAGGGGCGCTGGGGGTAGTCGTGGCGCCGGCGGTATCGGTGGCAGTGGTCGTGACAGTGCCCCCGCGATCACTCCGCCACCGCGTGACGATCTCCGACCACTGGCGCACCGGGTCGGCAAACATGCGCTCCCATGGCCGTCTTTCCGGCGTAGCGGTCTCGCCGATGCCGATCGCCGTCGGGTTCGAGCCATCGCCCGGTGCCGCCTCGGTTGTCGCGTCGGACGGTGGCCGGCTGCCGGGCGAGCCGGCCTGCCGTGGCGCGTCGCTGGTCGATGCCGGCACCCGCCGGGGAATGGTCGTGTCGGGCATGGGAAGCGCCGGCACCAGTGCCCGAATCGACTCGTCGACGAAGATTTTCAGCGTCTCGCCGTCCGATTCCACCTGACCGTCGAGACCGAACGTCAGAATGCCGGCATGCATCGTCTCGTCGGCAAAATCGAGCAGTGCAAATTCTGTGGGCAACAATGCGTTGTTGTCGTTGATGCTCTTCCCCACGATCCTGCCCGCGCCCAAGGTCATGCCCGCCAGAAACATCGTCTCGTCACTGCCCACGAACGCGATCGGAAAACCCGACGGCAATCGCAACAGCTCGCTATACGTCGTCACCTGAATCAACCCGCTGCCCAAAAAGCCCCATGGCAAGCCGTCCATGACCGCGACCGCCCGCTGACTCGTCAGGTAATCGATGCTGCCGCTCTCGGAGCGCAGCCGGGCAATCGTGTCCCACGGCAACTCCGACACTCGGGATGTCCTGCCCCCGGGCACCGACGCTTCGCGCACGAACCGCTGGACACGTTCGTCCTGTAGCGAAAGCGGCCGCTTGCCGTCATTGGGCGGCGAATTTACGATGGCTTCGCCGCGCTTGATGATGTCGCGTGCCGCTGTGCCCGAGTAGGAGAATGCCGCGCCGACGACGCGCGACACACGCGTATCGCTCGGGATGAAATTCATGACCAGCATCATCCCGCCGAATTTCAGATCGCTGTGGGCCTTGCGTAACTCACGCAGATCGGCGTGTTCCGTGCTTTGCGCAATCGACATGAGCGACGCCACCCCCGAGCCGAGCGAGCCACCGAGCACAATCGGCGCGATCAGCGGTGCACCGGGGAACGCACCGAACAGCAGCGGGAAAAATGCCCCCGAGGCCTGCAACATGGCCTGCTTCACCTGCTCCCAGTCTCGCTGTTCGCGCGCCGTCTTCGTGACGATCTTGACGTCGAGGTTGTCTCGGAAGCACCGCATTTCTGCGGCCCACAGTTGCTCCTGTATCGCTTCGCTCGGGAGAAACTTGAAATCGGCGTCGAAATAGTTCAGCGACAACATGAACGAGCGCAGCCCGGGGTTCAGCGCAAGCGCGAGCGTTTTCGCCTCGTCGTCGGCGGACGCCGGGCCCCCGGGGCTCGTCCGGCATTGTTCTGCCTGCATGGGCGGCGGGCCGATGCGAAAATACAGATCGTCGATGCGCATGGGGTTTTCGAGCCGCTCGCGCTCGATGATCGACAAATGACTGCGCATGAAGTCCCGAAACGGCGCGGTCGTCTCGATGCTGGTATCCCACCAGAACCACGTCCCGTGCTTCACCGAAATCAATAGCGCAGACGCGCCGTTGTCGTGCACCGCAGCCATCAGACCTGCCACCACACACCGTTGAAATGTCACCAGTTGCAGGGTTTGCGTCGCATCGACCCCGCCCCCCATTGCCTTGCGACGGGCCCGCTCTGGTCGTCGGTGATGGCCGCTTTCGCCTGCATGACCACATGAAACGCGCGCGCATTGACGTACTGCGAGAACGCGGCAATGGCGGCCGGGGAACCGCTCAGACGACTGAGATGCTCGTTGTCTTCGTCATACAGCGCCTGCCGGAAGGCATCGCTGTCGACGGTACGCAGCACCTCCGCAACGTCAGCGTCATCGCCGGACACACTCACCGAGGTGACGCGGCGGCTGCCGCCGATTTTCAGAAACTCCTCCCGAAAATGCTGACCGAGCGCAACGTCGCGCAGCGAAAACGTCTTGTAGGTGTGCATGGCCCCGTACCCCACTCCATAGCCCACCCCGCCGACGGGAAAGGAGTTCTCGACAAGGCTCACGGTGAGCGGCGCGTCCAGCAACGCCGGGAGGTTTGCCGGTGCGCTCCCATTGCCCAGCCGGGCGAGCGCATTGCCCAACAGCAAGGCGGCATACGTTCGGGCTCTGGCGTCGTAGCCGGCATCTTCGTCGGCCCATGCCAGCCACTCGTGGAGGGTGAGTATCTGGTCCAGCGTCAGCCTGTCTTGCAGGCCGTCCGAAGGTTCGGCGCGCCCGCGACGATAGGCGTCGACCGACAACCTGTTGTCGATCGGGACATCACTTTCCAGCCACGACCGGGTCCGTTCGTACGCGTATCGGGTGCCGGCCAGCACCGTCGCGACGCTCAACCCGACAACGCCCGCCTGTACCGCGCGAAAGCTCGGGCCGCGGCGGAACACGGCCCCCATGACCGCTGAGGTGGTGGCGATCGTGGTATCGAGGAGCGGATCGCTGACGCTGGCGGGCGATTCGGCATCGGTGTGCGTTTGCGCCGTGACGCCGAATGCCGGTGCGCGGCGCGTCGCGTTACCGGCGACATGATCGATGCCCACACGCAACCGGCCCGACGCCTGCCGGTCCCACGCATCGAGTTGCGCGCGCCAGTGGGCGACTCGCTTGTCATAAGGCTCGGTCGATACTTCCTGCGCGCCGCCCCACGGACACAACAAGCCGATTTCGTGCGCCAACGCCAGCACGGTTCTCAATACCGGCTCACTACCGATACGCTCGGGCGCATTCTGCCGCCGGTCATTCTCCCGTGCCGCTCGCTCGAGATCGCGCATGGGCAGCCGGGCGATCACACCGGCGACCGTCTCGCCATCGCTGCGCGCGGCCAGCCTGCGACGGATCGTACTGGTCAGGTGGAAGAAGTCGAGCCGTGCGTCGGCGCCCTCGAGCCGCAGCATCAGCGCCCGGATGTCGGTGCCCCCCAACGCCGGCAACGTGAGTGCGAGCGCCGCCTCGAATCTGGCCCGCTCGGCCGGGTCGGCCTGACGGCGCGACAGTCGTGCAACGGCCTCGCCCGATACGGCGACTTCCAGCGCGCCGGCGCAAGTGGCAGCCAGTAGCGGCGCACCCACCGCGCCAAGGGTGTACGCGGCCACGCCTCCCGCCGCCCATAGCACCCCGCGCCGCACCATCCCGCCCATGCCGATCGGGTCGCAGCGACGGTCGTCATCTACGGTGTCCGTGCCCATCATGTCGTGCCACATGAGGACAGCCATGTCCGGTGCGTCGCAAACGATCATCGGCAGCAACTCGATCATCGGCCGGACGTCGTCGTGCCTGACGTCGGCCACCCGGCCACCGCACGCCGATGCCATCAACGCATGACACAGTGCGCCGCCGGGCAATCCGTCGTCGCCCCAGTCGACACCGCCCGCATGCCATACGCCAAAGCGTGCCCCGTCGCGGCAAATCAGCAGGTGCAGGCCACTGACGGCCACGGCGGCGGCACGTGGCGTGGCGATGTCCAGACGCTCAATCATGGCCCCCGACTTGTCGACGATTTCGAGCACCCCGGCAACGCGCAACCGGCCGCTCCCTGCCAGCAGCCTCGGCGCGAGTTCGGCAGCGAGCACACCCCAGCGCGCCGGTTGCGCGAGTAACCAGTAGACGACCTGCGCGCGCCACGCCATGTTGTGCACGATGGGCGGTGCCGGCATTTGCACGCGCCCGGCCCAGCACTGACGCTGCCGTGCCGCGGCATCGGCGGGGGTGTCTGCGCCATGCAGTTGCCAGTGGGTGCTGCGTCCTGCCTCGACGATGACAGGATTCATCGCCGGTCCGGGTGCCAGCCCGGTGGCGGGTAGCGACGCCAGTCGGGCACGCTCAGGAGCACGCCGCCGTGCCGGTGGTCGTAAGGCCCCACGCCCGGCAAGGTGTCGTATTCGCTGGCCGCTTCAAGCGCCTCGGTGGCATTGTTGAAGTCGATGTATTTGATGCAGCGATCTCCCGCGTGCTGGGCGTACACCGCCTGCCAATCCGCCTCGCTGCTCACATAGCCGACGCGCGACACCCCCTGTCTGCGACCCAGCACGCGTGTCGCAAACAGGTCGACCACGACGAGGCAAGGCGAGCAACTCGGCTGTAGCTTGCCGTGCGCCTTCGCCTCGGCAATCACCACGAACGACTTGTCGGGCCGGCATTGCCATGGCGCCGACCACGACACGAGCAGGCGGAACTGAACGTTGCGCACGTCGTAGACGCCCATTTGCAGTCTGATGAGTTCGAGCATCGCCGGATCGTCGGCATCCATGGGTTGTTGAAGCGCCCGGTTGACGATCGGAAAGCTCACCAGTTCCTTCAGCAGTGACTGCCCGTCGACCGCCCCGTGGCTCACCGGCGAGCAACGGGGCTCGACAAAGACCCCCGGGGTACCTCCCTCTGCCCACAGCCCGACCGCCTCGCCGCTGATCCATGTCAGTCCCTCGCGAGTGAACCTGATCAGATCGTTCTCTCCCGCAAGATCGATGCGTTGCAACCGGCGAGGTGGTCCCCCGGTCGTAGGACTACGATCCCATGCAGCCGCCGTCCCGTTGCCCAGGCTGATCATTTCGTACAACCTCCCCGGCGGTTCGGCCAGCAATGCCGCTTCGCCGAGGAACAACCGATAGCCGGGAGGAATCGCGCGGAGCGTGCCGCTGTCGGCGATCTTCAGGAACGCCCCGCCGGGACCGTGCGAACGGCTCTCTGGCATGCCCTTCAGAATTTGCCCCAACGTGGCCGATATGGCCGCCGCGTATCGTCCATTTCTCGCCGGACGGCTGGCTTCCGAGAGTGCGTAGCCGAATGCATCGTCGCCAACCCCCGATTCGACGAGCGCCCCGACATCGCCGTAGCCCACATGCCACGCGTAGCGCGCCAGTTGTTCTTCCGTAAAAATGCGTGCGAACGCGACGGTCTGTGCCAGCGTTTTGCTACCGGGCAGGCGCCTGAACGCATCGGCAGCAAAGCCCTCGATCGTCTGCCCGAGAAAGTGTGCAAAAGGCAGATCTAAGCCGTTATCGCGGCTTGGCGCAAATTGGTCGAAGGTATAGATGTGCGGCGGATGCCGGCGTCGACGACCGGCCGTCCCATGCACTGCCTGCACCGCGCCCAGTAATGTGTCTCGGTCGCCTGCCGGTAGTACTTGGGCGGCATATGCCACCAGATACCGCGTGTCGTCGTCCATGCTGCCGTATCGTGCGCATCCCCCGCGGACACCGGCCCGGCAACGCAAATTCGACGTCAGCCTGTCGCCAATATCGCGCGCGACGGCGGCGTGCTTGTCGAGCCGCGTGACGAACGTGAGGTGCGGCGAATCCTCCCCGACGGTGCGCCCCTCCCGAATGTCCAGCGCATGCGAATAGCCAAAAAGGTTGAACTCGCTGAGGTGCCGCGCGATGAAATCCTGCAATTCGGGCTTGCCAACGACCGCGCGATCGCCATGCCATAACAGCACCTCGCCCGTGGTGAGCGATAGCAGCAGGTGGTCGCTGTCGTTGCTGAGCGCGACAACGCCATGCAACGGCGCGTCGTCGAGCTGCGCCGTCATGAGGCTGTCGTTGCCCTGCAAGTGCCGCCGCACCATGCGCTGATGCGCCACGGGCAATTGACTCATCCGCCAGAGCAGCACCCCCGTTTCGATGCTGGCCAGTACCCGCGCCATGGCGTCGGCAAAGTCCGGTGTCTGCCACTGTTTGAGAAAGGCCTCGCTCAGTGCCGACACGGCTTTACGCGCAATGGTCGCGGGCGAGTTGTAGGTGATGGCCGGCACTGGGGGCCCATCGGCAACCGGCGTGCCGGCACGCCAGCGGGCAACGACGTCTGTCCACAGGCGTACCGGGTCGGGAACGGGGCCATCCGAGGCTTCTCCCGAATGTCCGGAAGGTCCGGATGGGCGCGTGGCATTCCCCGATGCCCCCGTTCGATTGCCGGCGTCATCCGGCACGAGCGTCGGCCGGATGCCTGAGGGCCGGGGCCGGCCTGAAGGCCGCGACGGCCGCGTGGGCCGTGGTGCGAGTTGCGGAATCGTCACGTCCGGCATCGACAGCGGAGGTACCAGTTCCCGAATCGATTCATCGACGAAAATCCGGATCGTCTCGCCGTCGGAGTTGACACGCCCATCGCTGCCGAAGCTCAGCACGTCGGCATGCATTGCCTTGTCGGCAAAGTCGAGCAGTGCGAACTCGGTAGGCAGCAACGCGTTGTTGTCGTCGGCGCTTTTGCCCATGACCCTGCCCGCTCCCAGCGTCACGCCGGCGAGAAACATCTTGCCCTCACTGTCTGCGAAGGCGATCGGGTATCCCGGCGGCAATTGCAACAGTTCGCTGAATGTCTTCACCGGCACCAGACGGCTGCCAAGAAACCCCCAAGGCAATCCATCCATCACGGCCACGGCGCGCTGGCTCGACTGATAGTCGATCACACCGCGCTCGGAGCGCAGCCGGGTAATGGTGTCCCACGGCGACTCCAGCGCTTGCGGCGTCAGTGCGCCCGGCATCGAAGCTTCGCGCACCAGCCGTTCGGCACGTTCGACCAGCAGCCGGCGCCGGCGCCGTCCGCCCGCAGGCGGCGCGTTCACGATGGCCTCGCCGCGCGTGATGATTTCGCGTGCTGCGGTGCCCGTGTAGGAAAACGCCGCCTTCACGGCGCGCGATACCTGCGTATCGACCGGCATGAAATTCGTGATCATCATCAGGCCGCCGAACTGCAACTCGCTGTGTGCCTTGCGCAAGTCCCGAATGTCCGCCTTCTCCGTGCTTTGTGCGATCGATAACATCGACGCTACGCCCGCACCGACCGAGGTACCGAAGACAATCGGTGCGACCAGCGGCGAGCCCGGGAAAGCACCGAACAGCAACGGGAAAAACGCACTCGATGCCTGAAACATGGCCTGCTTCACTTGCTCCCAATCGCGCTCGTCGCGGGCCTGCCGGGTCACGATCTTGACGTCGAGGTTATCCCGGAAGGCCCGAATTTCCGCCTGCCACAGTTGTTCGTGAATGGCATCGCTGGGGAGGAATTTGAAATCGGGATCGAAGTAGGTCAACGACAGCAGGAACGTGCGCACGCCGGGGCTGAGCGCAAGCGCCTGCGCCTCGTCGAGTTGGGGCTGCGGCTCGGCCACGCTGACACGGCACAATTCCGGGACCTCAGGGGGCGGGCCGATCCGGAAATACAGATCGTCGATACGCAGCGGGTTTTCGAGTCGCTCCCGCTCGATGACCGACAGGTGGCTGCGCATGAAATCGCGAAACGCGTCGGTTGTCTCGACGGTGGCATCCCACCAGAGCGAGGTGCCGTGCTTGAGCGAAATCAACAACGCGGAGGCGCCGTTGCTGTGCACTGCCGCCAGCAGGCCCGCCACGACACACTTCTGGAACGTCACCAGTTGCAGTGTCTGCATCGTCTCGTACTCGGCCGCCGATTGCGTGGCGATCGGTTCGCTTTGGTTGTGAGATGCCGTCGACATCGCCTGCATGACCGTGTGGAAGGCCCGTGCGTTGATGTACTGCGAGAAGGCACCGATGGCGGCCGGGGACCGGCTCAGATCGTTGATGTGCGCGGTGTCCTGATCGTATAGCGCCTGCCGGAAGGCATCCGTGTCGACTTCACTTAACACGCTGGCGACGTCGGTGGCATTACCGATCGCGTTCACCGAATTGACGCGGCGGCCACCGGCGATCTTCAGAAACTCTTCGCGGAAGTGCTGACCGAGCGCGATGTCCTGAAGCGTAAAGGTCTTGTAGGTCAGGAGTGTTCCGTGGGGCACGCCGTAACCCGCCCCGCCCACCGGAAACGGAGTCTCGCGATACCGCACGACGACCGGCGCCGACAGCAACGCCGAGAGGTTCGCGGGCACGCTGCCGTTGGTGCGCCGGGCGAGTACGTTGCTGAACAATTCCGCGGTGTAGGCCGCCGTCATGGCCGCTTGGTCGGCCTCGCTCTCTTTCCAAAGCAGCCATCGGCTGAGCGCCAGCAACTGGTCGAGATTCAGGCTGTCCTGCAAGCCGCGCGACGCCTCGGCGCGCCCATGCCGGTAGGCTTCGCCCGGCGTCAGATCGTCGATGGGAACATCGCTTTCACGCTGTAGCCACGCCCGGGTGCCTTCGTACGCGTATCGGCCGACGGCAAGGGCGGTCGTCCCCGCGAGTCCCACGCCGGCCAACTGCACCGCGCGCGATTGCGCCCCCTGCCGTAACGCCGCGCCGATCCCGGACGACGTGATGGCGATCGCCGCATTGAGCAGTGGATCGGTGGCGTCGCTGGGGGTGTCACTGGTGTCGCAGCCGTTCGGCAGGTCGACCGCCTCGTGCGCACTCGCCGTCACACCGAATGCCGGCGCGTGTGCGGTCGCATTGCGCGCCACATGCACGACAGCGGCGCGCCGTTGCGTCGACGCTTGCCGGTCCCAGATGTCGAGTTGGTGGTTCCAGTGCGCGACGCGTCTGGCATAGGGCTCGGTGGAAATTTCCTGCGCGTTTCCCCATGCTCGCAGAAGCCCGCTCTCGTGTGCCAGCTCCAGCAGCATTCGCAATAGCTGCTCACCACCCGGGCGGCTGACCGGCGCGCACGCTCGCGCGCGCCACGCGTTCTCCCGTGCGGCCCGTTCGATATCGCGCACAGAAAACCGGGCGATCACGTCGCCTGCCGTCTGGCCGGGTGCGCGCGCCGCCAGTCTGCGGCGCAGCGCACCGGTCAGATGGAAGAAATCCACGTCCGCGCCGGCGCCTTCGAGCCGCGCCATCAGCCCTTTGATGTCGGCGCGCGCCAGCGGCGGTAACGCGAGCGCCAGTGCCGCTTCGTATTTCGCCCGCTCCGCCGGGTCTGCGCCGGCGCATGACAGACGTACCACGGCCTCGGTCAATGCGATAGCCTCCAGCGCGCCCGCCGATATCGCGGAAACTGCCGATATCGCCGTCAGCCCCGGCGCACCGCCAGCCTCCAGCGCGTACGCTGCCACGCCGCCTGCCGCCCAAAACAAGCCGCGCTGGAGCATCGCGCCGGCCGGCATCGGCACGCTGTCGCAACGCGCCTGCGTGGGCTCGCTGCCCATGAGTTCCTGCCACAAGGCGACGGCCGTGTCGGGGGTATCGCAAACGATCGCGGGCAGCGACTCGATCATCGGCCTGACATCGTCGTCCGCCACGCCGGCGACATCGCTCCCAGTCACCGTGGCCACCAGCGCGTGGCACAGGCCGCCGTAACGCTTGCCCGCGTCGGGCCAATCGACGGCACCATTGCGCCAGACACCGAAGCGATCACCGTCACGGCAGAGTTGCAAGCCTGACCCGGCTTCAACGACTGCCCCCTGAGGCGTCGCGGCGAGCTCGATTCGTTCGACGCTCGCGCCCGATGTGTCCAACATCTCCAAGATGCCGGCGATACCGGTCCGGCCGCTGCCTGCGAGGAGCCGAGGCGCCAGTATGGCGCCCAGCACGCCCCAGCGTTCCGGCGCTGCCAGTAGCCAGAACACCGTCTGCGCACGCCAGTCCATACCGCGCACCGACAGTGGCAACGGCAGGTGTGCCTGCGCTTGCCAAAGGTGGCGCAGGCGCGCTGCCGCATCGGCCGCGACCTCTGCCCCCTGCAATTGCCACGCAGGACAGCCGCGCGTCGTATCTATCCGCATATGAGCTCCTAACAAACGGGTCAGGCAGGCCCCTCCCAAGCGTGCCCACGTCACGCCATCGGTGTCCGCAATTCGATAATTCGATGCCAATCTTCTGGCGGGTGCCGGCTTGGGCGCTGTCACGTTTCGCTCATCGCCGCAGTCCGGCGTCTGCCGGCACGTGGTTTGCGGCAAAGCCCCATGCGTCCTTTCCACTCACCGTTGGCGCCGGAGTCCGCCCCGCGTAGCGGCAACCCGGTAGAATGTCGGTCGCGCCCGCGGTGTGCGCGCCGGAAACCGGCCCGCGACATGACACACGCCAGTGGCTGCACCTTTGCCGAACTTTTCCTTCAAGATGGCCAACGATCTCGTCATTCTGGGTGCCACCCCGCCCCAAGCCGCCCACGCGGGCAACCCGTCCGGCGCCGTGAATCTGTCGGCCCTGACCGACGGCATCCGGGCGCTCGTCCCCGGCGCCACCCCGACGTTCGCACCGGGCGTAGCACGCGTGGCCGATGTCACCGATACGCCGGCGCTGCGCACCGCCATGGCGGCTTTCGCGCAGGCCCACGGTGTCGACGCCGTGCTGGTCGACAGCGCGCGCCGCCTGTCGGATTTCAAGCTGGTGGCGATGGACATGGACTCGACGTTGATCACCATCGAGTGCATCGACGAGATCGCCGATTACTGCGGCCTGAAGGCCGAAGTCTCGGCGATCACCGAAGCCGCCATGCGCGGCGAGATCAAGGACTTCAACGAAAGCCTCACGCGCCGCGTCGCCCTGCTCAAAGGGCTGGATGCGAGCGCGCTGGAAAAGGTTTACGAGGAACGCCTGCAACTCTCACCGGGTGCCGAAAACATGCTGCGCGGCGTGCAAGCGCTGGGCATCAAGACGCTGCTCGTCTCAGGCGGCTTCACGTTCTTCACCGATCGGCTGAAAGCCCGGCTGAATCTCGACGTCACCCGCGCCAACACGCTGGAGATCGTCGACGGCAAGCTGACCGGCCGCGTGATCGGTGAGATCGTCAACGCCGAAGTGAAGGCGCGTACGGTCGCCGAAGTCGCCGCACAGTTCGGTGCAACGCCTTCGCAAGCCATCGTCATGGGCGACGGGTCGAACGATTTGCAGATGATGGCCATCGCCGGGCTGTCGGTCGCGTTCCGCGCCAAGCCGGTCGTGCGCGAGCGCGCCTCGGTCGCGTTCAATCACGTGGGGCTCGACGCTCTGCTGTCGCTGTTTCGCAAGGACTGACGCGGGCACATTCCCACACTCGGGAACGCTGAGCGAATCATGAAAGTTTCGCTGCGGACAACTTGCCACGCTTGCTCGACACTCCTTCGACGCGAGCCAGCGCAAGTCCATGAATCCTTCGTCCATTGTCCGCACGTCGACGCCTGCGGCACCTCCGCCCGCCGGGTCTGAGTCGCCGTGCACGAGCACTCGCGACGGTTTTCGCCTGCGCGCCCCGAATGCAACGACCACCGCCACGCTCTGCACGCCCGCGAAAGCGCCGGCGTCGCAGCCTGCGTGGCCCAAACTTCACGCAAGCACTTCGCGCCCGGCGCTCAGGGACTTCCTCCCCGAAGAGACGACAGGACGCGTGCGAGGCGACACGGCGATCCCGTCAACGTCGACCAGCGGCGCGGCAGATCTTATGTCGCAGGTCACCGTCACACCCGGCACCGTATTCGCGATAGATGCTTCAGGCCTCCCGGCGCATCCGCAAGGCCTTTTTGTCCACGACGAAAAATACGTGAGGGTAACGGGCAAGCAAGCCCACAAGCGTTATTTGGGAGACGAGGACACCCGAAATCTGGCGCTTCCCCCGAAGCCGGTCTACCGTCAGTCCATCAAGGGAACCCCCACCAGTCCCTTGCCGATACCTCGCGTACCCACGCAGGCCGATCTCTCCAACAGCCAGTTCACGCCGCTTGACTTTGAACTCACGCAGGTCGAGCTAGACGACATTGTCGACGGCGTGCCGTTCCGGAAGACCGTGAACGGTTTTCGAATCGGCGGCATGTCGCCCCATGTCGTCGTCGAGGCCGATCCGGGCAAGTACTACGCAGCAGGCACCATGCGCACCAGCAATCTCCCCGGACACTTGCGACGTCTGGACCCGATGGTGCCGATGGACAAACGTTGCATCGATCTTTTCAACGAGTACAAGAGTCGGCTGAACGCGTTGCCGGAATTGGTCACCCCAACACCAACCTTCGCCAATGTGTCGCAGCACCTCTCGCAGTATCCTTCGCCGATTGCCCAGGATCAGGCGCTCGCGTTCAAAATCATCACGTCCGGACCGGTGCAGAACCGATACGTCGAGATGTGCAAGAGCAGCATCGACAGCCGCGAGCGATTCGATGGCGCGCGGCACGCCAACGATGCGCTCACCTATCAGACAATTCTCGGTCCGGACCTCGTGTTCACTGTCGACGACCAGTGGAATATCGCCGACGCCGCAGGCATCACCGATCTCAAGACGCATTTGCAGGGGGGCAACATTGCGTTCGCCTCGCTCGGCAGCGAAGACGGCCGTGTCCTTTACTTCTCGACCTCCGGCGGCAAGCGTTTCGATACGCTGAAACTGCACATCCATGAATCGATGGGCGATGCCGACGAGGTCACGATCGATGACGTCACCTACGTCGACGCGAGACGGCGCATGACGCGAGCGTTGCAAGGCGTCTCCGGCACACACACGGTCGGCCTGGTCGATCTACCGGTGCTTGGCGACGACAGGGAAAGCGGCCCCTCCCGCCTGAAGGATTCCGAACAGACGATCGCCGCGGCTATCGTGCATGACATGCGCAGCCGCCCCATCGTCACCAGCATTCATGTCAATAGTCTGCTCGACACCTGCGACTCGTGCGCGAGTGCGCTCTCGATGCTTCAGACGCTGACGGGCCACTCAGTCGATTTCGTTTATCACCGAGATTACGGCGCCCCTACGGAGAACAGCACTCACAGAACGGTTCGCACACTGCAAACGCTTCTCGCCACCGCAAGTGCACTGCGTGCCCACGGCATGGTGAACGACACCACGGCGAAATGCCTGACGGCGCGACGATTGCTGACACCTGAACTCTTGCAGGAGCTGGCCATCGGTCTGCGTTTCGCAAACGGCGACAGGGCCGACCAGCTCGCGTTTCGTGTCAACGTCGATTACTTGCGGTTGCTCGCCGGTCTGGTCAACGACGACACACTGCCCGCGCGTGCCGTTCTCAACGCATTGTCGAGCGAAGTGGGACTCGTCTACGCCTCACTACTCGGGCATCGCGCGCCAACGCTCGAATCGTTGGCCCACGCATGGGCAGACCTGCTGCACGAGATGGTGGACAAATCGATCAAACGCGACGATGTCTTGCGTTTGCTGCTTGGCAGGGGAGCCCCTTGCCAGACCTGCTTCCTTGTCGAACTTCTGAACGCCCCCCGTGAGTCGGGTGATTGCCGGCGTGCATTGCTGAACCGGTTGCGTGCGGAGAGTCTGATGCCGTCATTTCGAGATTTGCTCGCCTCGCAGGGGCGACTGGGCGCTGCGATCATCGTCTTCCGGCTGCGTCCCCGCTGGCGGCAGGTACCTGAAATGGCGCTCGAACATCACGACGTGCCAACGGTCATCGACGGCATTCGGCGCGTGATTACCGAAAAGATCCTGCTTCGGCTGGAAGCGGATCGCCTGCAAACGCGCCTACACGAGATCATGCCGACGATCACAATCCGCGAACAGCAGGCCATGCGGGAGATGGTCGGCAATGCCGTACAGAACGCGTGGCAAAAAGCACTGCCGGGGGAACATCCGCCCTCGGAAGTGGCTCGTCAGGTGCTTGACGACATCGGCCCAGCCTACGGCCGCGACCTCGCCAGATCACGCAAGAAAGCACGCGACGCGATCATCCGCGAGGAAGTGTCGGCCTATGTCGAATTCCTTCGCGCCAACCCGGAGGCCGACGCGGACGTGGTGAAAATGGTGTTCCAGAACCACGTCGCCAAGGCAAAGGCCACGCATGGGCAGATGATCTCGCCGGATGAGGGCCAGATGTTGCCCACAGCCGACGTCGCAGAGCAAGCCGAGCAACGGGTCGCGCCCGAAGTCCTGAGCATTGCGACGACACGTGCGGCCGCCGCAAAACGTGATGAAGCCATGTCACAGACGACGCAACTTGCCACGACATCGAAGGCCACAGTGACCTCACTTGCCAACCGCACTGCGCAGACGCTAAAGGAAACCATCAAAAAGCAAACCCAGTTGTTGCACCAAAACGGGGGCTATGCGGCACTTGCGGCCGCCAACGAATTGTCCAGAGAAAAAGCTTCAAAAAAGGCGGGACAAGAGGCTGAAGCCAAGTCCGAACGAGAGGCCAACGCGCGGAGCAATGCGGCGACGGAAAACATCGCGGAACGGCTTCGGTACCTGCAAGGCACCACTTTGCCCCAACTTCAGGATCGGAAGGACGCACTCAGTAGCAACGACAAGACGGAAGCGCTGGTCGTGCGGCACGCGAACCTGAGCAAACCGTCGACGTCCGCGAGTGCGCGAGCCGCCGAAGCGTTGAGTCTTCCTGCGAGTGCGCAATGGCAAGCGCCCGACGGGTCGATCCGGACGAGTAACAAGGAACACTAGGGCGGAGTCAGGTCAGTGCCAAACGATCGGACACGCACAGGTGTGCGACCGTTTGGCACGTCATACACGGAATTCGCGCTCTGCCGTCAGTCAACTGGCACGCAGCGAATCGACGCCGGGTGGCTTACCCGGCCAGATGGGCGCTCAGGCTGGTTTCGATATCAGCTTGCAGATCGCGCACATCTTCCAAACCGATATAGAAGCGCACGAGCGCACCCTTGTGCGGCCAAGGCATCGCCGTGCGCATGGAAGGCACGCGGTACGGCACCACCAGACTGTGGGCTCCGCCCCAGCTGAAGCCGATCTTGAAGAGACGCAGCGCCTCGATGAAGGCATCGATCTGCGCCTGCGAATAGCGTTCGTCGAACACCACCGAGAACAAGCCGCCCGCGCCGGTAAAGTCGCGGCGGAAATTCTGATAGCCCGGGCAGTCTTCGAAGGCCGGATGCAGCACGGCGACGATTTCAGGGCGCGTCTTGAGCCACGTGGCCAGCGTCATCGCCGCACGGTCATGGGCTTCAAAGCGCAGTTGCATGTTCGGCAGGCTGCGCAGCAGCAGACTGCAATCGTCCACCGACACGCCCACACCCATGCGCATACGGGCTTGCTTCAGGCGATGGTGCACGTCGTCATCGATGGTCACCACCGAGCCCATCAGCACGTCGCTGCCGCCCGATTGGTACTTGGTGAGCGCCTGCACGGAAATGTCCACCCCGTGATCGAACGGGCGGAATGCGATGCCTGCCGAGTAGGTATTGTCGATCGCCGTCAGCACACCGCGCTCGCGCGCCACGCGGGCAATCGCGGGGATGTCCGGCACTTCCATCGTCACCGAACCCGGCGCTTCCAGCCAGATCAGTTTGGTGTTCGACTGAATCAGCGCGCCGATGCCGTCGCCGATCAGCGGGTCGTAGTAGCGCACGGTGATGCCGAATGAGGCTTGCAGCCAGTCGCCGTGCTCACGGTTCGGGCTGTAGGCATTGTCGGGAATCAGCACGTCGTCGCCCGACTGGATCAGGCCGAAATAGACATTGGAGATGGCGCCCAGACCGGACGGGAACAACAGGCAGTGCTTGCCGCCTTCGAGCGCCGCCAGACGCCGCATCAGTTCCATCGACGTGGGCGTGGCATGCAGGCCGTAGCGCCACTGGCTGTCGTTCTTCCAGTCCAGCGCACGCATGGCGGCCAGATCGGGGAAGATCACCGTCGAGGCGCGCGCCACGGGCACAGGCATCGCGGCAAAACCGGCAGGCAACTGGGTGTCGGCGTGGAGGATATTGGTTTGCCAGTGCCAGCCGTTGGCGTCCGGCTTGTCGAGCGCCCCAGAGGGCTTGCGGTTGTCTTGCGTCATCACAGCTCCGGAATCACACGGGCCGGCAACAGCGCCGGCCCCCGGGGTGTAACTTACACGCGCTCGAACACGGCGGCAATGCCCTGCCCGCCGCCAATGCACATCGTCACGAGCGCATAACGGCCGCCGATGCGCTGCAATTCATGCAAAGCCTTCACGGTGATCAGTGCGCCCGTGGCGCCGATCGGGTGGCCCAGCGAGATGCCCGAGCCGTTCGGGTTGACCTTGGCCGGGTCGAAGCCCAGATCGCGCGTGACGGCGCAGGCTTGCGCGGCAAACGCCTCGTTGGCTTCGACCACGTCGATATCGCTCACCTTCAGGCCTGCACGCTCCAATGCCTTGCGTGAAGCCGGCACCGGGCCGATGCCCATGTAGTTCGGATCGACGCCGGCATGCGCGTAGCTGACCAGACGCGCGAGCGGCTTGGCGCCGCGGCGTTCCGCTTCGGCACGCTCCATCAGGATGAGGGCAGCAGCGGCGTCGTTCAGGCCCGACGCGTTGCCGGCGGTGACCGTGCCGTCTTTCTGGAACACGGGGCGCAGCTTGGCCATGTCTTCCAGCGTGACGTCCGCACGCACGTGTTCATCGGTCGTGAAGGCCACGTCGCCCTTCTTCGACTTGATGGTGATCGGCACGATCTGGTCGTTGAAGTAGCCGGCGGCCATGGCGCGTGCCGCGCGTTGGTGCGACTCCACGGCGAGACGGTCCTGATCTTCGCGCGTGATGTCCCACTTCTTCGCGATGTTCTCGGCCGTCACCCCCATGTGGATATTGGCAAACGGATCGTGCAGCGCGCCGAGCATCATGTCGACGAGCCGCGATTCGCCCATGCGCGTGCCCCAGCGTGCGCCCGGCATCACGTACGGCGCGCGGCTCATGCTCTCGGCACCGCCGGCCATTGCAATGTCGGTGTCGCCAAGCAGGATCGACTGCGCAGCGGAGACCACCGCTTGCAGACCCGAGCCGCACAGGCGGTTCACGGTCATGGCCGGGGCGTGCTGGCTCACGCCGGCCTCGATCGAGGCCACGCGCGCCAGATACATGTCTTTGGGTTCGGAATGGATGACGTTGCCGAAGACGACCTGACCGACGTCTTCACCGCCAACACCCGCGCGCGCCATGGCTTCGCGGGCAACGATCGCGCCGAGCTGGGTCGGCGCGAAATCCTTCAGGCTGCCACCAAAATCACCGATGGCCGTACGTACACCACTGACGATCACGACGTCTCGTTGCATGTCTCTTCTCCGTGTGGATATAAGTTTGCAAACGAGTATACCGCCGCCCGGGTTACCGCGATGGGCGGCTCAGTGGAGGGAAACGTCAGTTGTTTTGTCAGGCGCCCATCAAGGCCAGCACTTGCTCGGTACGCGGCACCGGTGCGACGGCGCCGTAACCGGTTGTCGAGAGCGCCGCACAGATGTTGGCGTAGCGCGCGGCCGTGAACGGATCGTCGCCCAGCGCCAGACGCGCCACGAACGCACCGCCGAAGCAATCGCCCGCGCCGGTCGCGTCGAGCGCCTGCACCGGGTACGGCGCGACGATACGGCGCTCGGTCGGCGTCGCGACGTAGCAACCTTCGCGGCCCAGCTTGAGCGCTACGACCTTCACACCATGGGAGAGAAGTTCATCGAGAATCGCATCGCGATCTTCCAGACCGGTGACGGCGGTGACATCGTCCCAGCTCGGCAGGCACACGTCGGTCAGGCTGAACGCTTCACGCATGGTCGCGCGGGCACGGGCCAGCGGCCACAGCTTGAGGCGCAGATTGGTGTCGAACGACACCTGACCGCCCGCGGCACGAATCTTCGACATGGCGTCGAAGGCTGCGTCGCACGCGTTCACGCTGATGGCCAGGCTGATGCCCGACAGGTGCAGAAACTGGGCGCTGGCCAGTGCGTCGCGCGGCAAGTCCTGCGGGTGATAGCGGCTGGCGGCCGAGCCGGCGCGCAAATAGTCGAAGTGATGGCCGTTCTCGTCGTGCGACACGAAGTACACGCCCGTGGGGGCCTGCGTGTCGACGCGCACGGTCGTCGTATCGACACCCTCGTCTCGCCACAGGTCGAGCAGCATGCGGCCGAACAGGTCGTCGCCGACCGCACTCACGAAGCCCGTGCTCACGCCCTGACGGCGGGCGGCGATGGCGAAGTTGGAGGTATCGCCGCCGAAGCCCTGAAGGTACTGACGGGCATCGCCGGGCGACTGGTTGAATTCGACCATGGCTTCACCCATGGCCAGCACTTGCGGCGTTTGCTGAATTTGTGATGGGGCTTGTGTCATCGTTCGAGCGTCGGGGGAGCGGTTCGAAAGTGAAAGGCGATGTGGGACAGTGTTACCGGACCAAAGGGGTCAAGACGAAAAGTGGGGCGGCATATGCCCCACTTCTGCTTCAGACCACTTCGCCCCACAGGTCGTGGCCGTCGGCGCCGGTCACCGTCACGTTGACGAACTCGCCAACCTTCAGGCGCTTGGCCGCCTTGGCGGTCGGTTCGATGTACACCAGACCGTCGATTTCCGGCGCGTCAGCGGCCGAGCGGGCAACGCCGCCGTCCTGATTGATTTCGTCGACGATCACCTGAATCGTCTTGCCAACCTTGCGCTGCTGGCGCTCGGCCGAGATTTCTTCCGCCACTTCCATGAAGCGCGCGCGGCGCTCTTCACGGACTTCGTCGGGCAGTGCGCCCGGCAGTTCGTTGGCCTTGGCGCCTTCGACCGGCGAGTACGCGAAACAACCCACGCGGTCGAGCTCGGCTTCTTTCAGGAAGTCCAGCAGGTATTCGAATTCGGCTTCGGTCTCGCCCGGGAAACCGGCGATGAACGTGCTGCGGATCGTCAGGTCCGGGCATGCCTTGCGCCACGCCTGAATGCGCTCCAGATTCTTCTCACCCGACGCCGGACGCTTCATACGCTTGAGCACGTCGGGGTGCGCGTGCTGCAACGGCACGTCGAGATACGGCAGGATGTGGCCTTCGGCCATCAGCGGGATGATTTCGTCCACGTGCGGATACGGATACACGTAGTGCAGACGCACCCACGCGCCGTACTGCTTGGCCAATTCACCCAGCGCCGTGACCAGTTCGGTCATGCGCGTGCGCAGCGGGCGGCCGTTCCAGAAACCGGTGCGATATTTCACATCGACGCCGTACGCGCTGGTGTCCTGCGAAATCACGAGCAGCTCTTTCACGCCGGCCTTGAACAGGTTCTCGGCTTCGAGCATGACTTCGGCCACCGGGCGCGAGTCGAGATCGCCGCGCATCGACGGGATGATGCAGAACGTGCAGCGGTGATTGCAGCCTTCGGAAATCTTCAGATACGCGTAGTGGCGCGGCGTGAGCTTGATGCCGGCGGCCGGCACGAGATCGCTGAACGGATCGTGCGGCTTGGGCAGGTGCGTGTGCACCGCCGTCATGACTTCGCCCAGCGCATGCGGGCCGGTCACGGCGAGCACCTTCGGGTGGACGGTGGTGACGATGTCTTGCCCGGCGGCGTCCTTCTTGGCGCCCAGACAGCCGGTCACGATGACTTTGCCGTTCTCGGCCAGCGCTTCGCCGATGGCATCCAGGCTTTCCTGAACGGCGGCGTCGATGAAGCCGCAGGTGTTGACCACCACAAGATCGGCACCGTCGTAGGTGCCGGAAATCGCATAACCTTCAGCGCGCAGTTGGGTCAGGATTTGCTCGGAGTCAACCAGAGCCTTGGGGCAGCCGAGCGAAACGAAGCCGACTTTGGGAGTGCCGGCGGGCAATGGGCGGGACATGGGGCGAAATCCTGATCTAGTAAATACGGTGTAACGACCGGACAGCGAGCCTCTGGGTGCCCTGACGAGGCCATTTCACCGCCGTCAACGCCCTGCTCGCCTGCCGATACTCGCGCCACGGGCACAACCCGCAGCGAAGAACCGCGCATTTTACCTTGTTCGCCCGTTGTGCGTTCCAACTATCGTTGCGGTGTGCGCCCCGAGCCACACCGCAACGTCATGCCGGCGCGAAGCACTCGCGCCCGAAGCCATGCCTCAGGGTTTCTTGTTGGGATCTTTGCCCGGCGTACCCGGTGTACCCGGCATGCCCGGCATTCCCGGTCCGCCCGGTCCACCCGGGAACGGGAAGGTGCTGAACATGTTCTTGGCCTGACTCTGCATCTGCTCCTGCATCTGCACGAACAGGTTCTTCGACTGCTCGATGTAGTTGGTCATCATGCCCTGCATCATCGGCGCCTGCATGTTCATGAACTGCGCCCAGACGTCCGGGTTGAAGGCCGCGCCTTCGTAGATGCCCTTCGACTGATCGGACAGCTTGTTCTGAATCTCGATGAAAGTCTGGATGTTCTTCTCGAGGTACGTGCCCATCATCCCTTGCAGCGCATGGCCGTAGAAGCGGATGATCTGGGACAGCATGGCGCTCGAGAACATCGGCACGCCGCCGGTCTCTTCTTCCAGAATGATTTGCAGCAAAATGCTGCGGGTCAGGTCCTCGCCCGTCTTGGCGTCGACAACCTTGAACTCCTCGGTCTCGAGCACCAACTGCTTCACATCGGCAAGGGTGATGTACGTACTGGTCTGCGTATCGTACAAACGCCGGTTCGGATACTTTTTGATCAGGCGCTCGTCAGTCTTCTTGCTCGCGGTCATGCGGTGGGTTTCCTGCTTTTATGAAGGACTTCCCCGACCGACGGTCGGGGTTAGTCACATATTATCGATTTTAGGGCGTTTGCTGCTATGCGGCAAAGCCCTAACCCGCGGCGGAAAAGGTGCATACCGTTGGCCCGCACCCGCGCTTCCGCCCTGCCACCGCTCAGCCCATGTGCAAGCCGCCGTTGAGCGAGAAGTCCGCTCCCGTCGAAAAGCCCGATTCTTCCGATGCGAGCCACGCCACGATCGAACCGATTTCGGCCGGCTCGCCCAGACGCTTGACCGGAATCGTCGCTACGATCTTGTCGAGCACGTCCTGACGGATCGAGCGCACCATGTCCGTGCCGATATAACCCGGCGACACGGTGTTGACGGTCACACCCTTGGTGGCGACTTCCTGCGCCAGCGCCATCGTGAAGCCGTGGATACCGGCCTTGGCCGTCGAGTAGTTCGTCTGGCCGAACTGCCCCTTCTGACCGTTGACCGACGAGATGTTGATGATGCGGCCCCAGCCACGCTCGCACATGCCCTCGATCACCTGCTTGGTGACGTTGAACAAGCTCGTGAGGTTGGTCGCGATCACCGCATCCCAGTCCTCGTGCGTCATCTTGCGGAACACGACGTCGCGCGTGATACCGGCGTTGTTCACCAGCACCTCGATCTCGCCCACTTCCGCCTTCACCTTGTCGAAAGCAGCCTTGGTCGAATCCCAATCACCGACGTTACCTTCGGAAGCGACGAAATCGAAACCCAGCGCCTTTTGATCCTCCAGCCACTTCACGCGGCGCGGCGAATTCGGGCCGCAGCCCGCCACGACCTTGAAGCCGTCTTTGTACAGTCGCTGGCAAATGGACGTACCGATACCGCCCATCCCGCCTGTCACGTATGCAATGCGTTGAGTCATGGAACGCTTCCCCCTAAATAACGGCAAATCTGCCGCCTGTTGCGACTGCCAATTGACCGACGCGCAGGCCGCGCGTTCCCACGCGAACCTTCCGTCTCCTGACTGCCTCCGGCAACAAGCCCGCGCGCGTTGCACGCACGGGCGTCACCGGTTTGATTCGTTGTGGGTTACTGCACGCAACGAGTGCGCTCAAACACGTTCTACTGCCAGCGCAACGCCCATGCCGCCGCCGATACACAGCGAGGCCAGACCGCGACGTGCGTCGCGACGCGCCATTTCATGCAACAGCGTGACGAGAATACGGCAGCCCGACGCGCCGATCGGGTGACCGATGGCGATCGCGCCACCGTTCACGTTGATCTTGGACGTATCCCAGCCCATCTGCTTGTTCACCGCCAGCGCCTGCGCAGCAAACGCTTCATTGATTTCCATCAGGTCAAGGTCTTTCACGTCCCAGCCCGCACGCGCCAGACAGCGCTGCGATGCCGGCACCGGACCGATACCCATCACCGACGGATCGACACCCGCGTTTGCGTACGCGACGATGCGAGCGAGCGGCTTGAGACCGAGTTGCTCGGCGCGCTTGGCCGACATCACCACCACCGCGGCGGCGCCGTCGTTCAGGCCCGATGCGTTGGCGGCGGTGACCGTGCCGTCTTTCGAGAAGGCTGGCTTGAGACCAGCCAGCGATTCGGCCGTCACGCCGTGGCGCACGAATTCATCGGTGTTGAACAGGAGCGGATCGCCCTTGCGTTGCGGAATCGAGACCGGCACGATTTCGGCGTCGAAACGGCCGGCCTTCTGTGCGGCTTCCGCCTTGTTCTGCGAAGCGGCGGCAAACGCATCCTGCATTTCGCGCGTGATGCCGTATTCCTTCGCAACGTTCTCGGCCGTGATCCCCATGTGGTACTGGTTGTACACGTCCCACAGACCGTCGACGATCATGGTGTCGATCAGCTTGGCATCGCCCATGCGGAAACCGTCGCGCGAACCCGGCAGCACGTGCGGCGCTGCGCTCATGTTCTCCTGACCGCCGGCAACCACGATGTCGGCATCGCCCGCAGCGATGGCGTTGGCTGCCAGCATCACAGCCTTCAGACCCGAGCCGCACACCTTGTTGATCGTCATGGCCGGCACCATCGTCGGCAGACCTGCCTTGATGGCGGCCTGACGCGCGACGTTCTGCCCCGAACCGGCCGTGAGCACCTGACCCAGAATCACTTCGCTCACATCTTCGCCCTTGAGCTTGGCGCGCTTGAGGACCTCGTCGATCACGATGGCGCCCAGATCCGGCGCAGCCACCTTGGCGAGCGAACCGCCAAACTTACCGACTGCGGTGCGCGCAGCCGACACAATCACGATATCCGTCATGTCTCTTTCCTCGTTTTCAAAATAAGTCGAACCAAAGGGCTTTCCCGCAATGCCGCTCCCGCTCAGGCTTTCGCCTTGACGTAGCGGCCGGGTGCCGGCTCGATGGGGGCATAAGCAACATTACCATACGACTTTGGCGCTTTGACGCGTTTTCCGGCGTAGCCGGCGAGCCAGTCGCTCCAGTCCGTCCACCAACTTCCCGGGTGCTCCGTGGCACCCGCGAGCCAGTCGCCGGACTCGACGCCCACGTCGTCATTGCGCCAATAACTGCGCTTCTTCTTGACCGGCGGATTGACCACCCCGGCGATGTGTCCCGACGCGCCAAGCACGAAGCGGCGCTCGCCACCCAGCAACGGCAACGAGCGGAACGCCGAGGTCCACGGCACGATGTGATCTTCCCGGGATCCGAACACATAGGCCGGGGCATCGATCGTTCCCAGATCAACTGGCACGCCGCAGGTCTGCACCACACCGGGCTGCTTCAGTTCGTTCTGCAAATAAAGATGGCGCAGATACCAGCAGAACATCGGGCCCGGCAAATTCGTGCCGTCGCCATTCCAGTAAAGCAGATCGAACGGCTGCGGCGCGTTGCCCTTCAGATAGCTGTCGACCACGTAGTTCCAGACCAGATCGTTCGGGCGCAGGAACGAGAACGTGTTGGCCAGCTCCACCCCGCGCATCAGACCCGGCGGCTGGCCGAGCGCGCCACCGATCGTCTTCTCGCGATACTGCACATGCGGCTCGTCGACGAACACGTCGAGCACGCCAGTATCGGAAAAATCCAATAGCGTGGTCAGCAACGTCACACTCGCCACCGGCGACTTGCGGCCGTTTTGGCCCTTGGCGGCGAACACGGCAAGCGCGGCGGCCAGCAACGTACCGCCGACGCAGAAGCCCAGCGCGTTGATCTGGGGCTGTCCGGCGATCTCACGCACGACGTCGATGGCCGCGATCGGGCCTTCGCCGACGTAGTCATCCCACGTCTTGTGCGCGAGCGATGCGTCGGGGTTGCGCCACGACACGACGAACACCGTGTGACCCTGCTCCACGGCGTAGCGCACGAGCGAGTTCTCGGGTTGCAGATCGAGGATGTAGTACTTGTTGATGCAAGGCGGCACCACCAGTAGCGGCCGTTGATGCACGGTCGGCGTGAGCGGCTTGTACTGGATAAGCTGGATGAGGTCGTTCTCGAACACGACCGCCCCTTCCGTGGTGGCAACGTTGCGCCCCACTTCGAACGCGGCCTCGTCGGTCTGCGATACCTTGCCCTTGCCCATATCGACGAGCAGATGCTGCATCCCGGCGAGCAGGCTGTCGCCGTGCGTCTGCACGAGACGTTGCTGCGCGTCGGGGTTGGTCGCGATGAAATTCGCCGGCGAGCTCGCCGCCACCCACTGCTCGACGGCAAAGCGAATTCGCTCGCGCGTCTTCGCGTCTGCGTCGACCAGCTCGGCCATGCGCATCAGAAAACGGCCGTTGAGCAGGTAGAGCGCTGCGGGCAATGCGTAGAACGGGTTACGCCAGCCGTCGCCGGCAAAGCGCCGATCGCCGAGCGGCGGTGCGTTATCGAGCCCGGGCTGATTGAAACTCGCGACGAGTTCGGAAAATTCACGCCCATATTCCGTCTGAAGCGCATTCAGACGCGCAGGGTCGACGTGCAGGGCGGACGGCTGCGGCAACTTGCCGGCGCTGCCGAACATTTCGAAGAGATGGCTGAAGGGATTCGCGGGATTCGCTGCACCGTGGGCGCTCGCGGTGGTCGGGCCCGCAGCGCCCGGCAACGCGCCGAACAGTTGTTGGGCGGCACTGAACCACTGCGACATGTCCTGAGCGGAGAGCGAAGCGGAGGGAAACTGCTGAGCAAACGACGCGGCAAACGAGGCCGGATCGAAGTTGGCACTGGGGCGATTCATGATAGCCTGAGCGTCACGTCCGTTGCGTTCACGGGCCAGTGCCCGAAACGCGGCGGCGTGCTACGCCTCGCGAGCGTTGCGCCCCGCCTGAAATGCATTCTTGCGTGCGAGCGCAGGCGTGTCAATGCTTGCGGCGTACGTCCGGTGGGAATTGTCCTGCCGCCCCGCCAATTTTTGAATGCGCGTTTGTCCCGATGCTGATTGTCGCTCTCGGCTGGCTCTATGTTCTGGCGATGGTCGCCATCACCGCCCCGTCGGTCTGGCTCGGCCTGTTCATCTTCATTGGCGGCGGGGTCGCGCCCGTAATGCTCTTGCTCTATATCGCCGGTGGCCGCATGCGGCGAGCCAGACGGCTACACCTTGAACGGCAATCCGAACTGCGACCCGATGACGCAGCGGCGGGCGAGGCCAATGCCGGCGTGACGCCCGTCATCGACCGTGACACAGATCCCACAGTCAGCGGCGCCGTCACACCCGCGTCATCAAATACACGACGGATTACGCCACCCGCCACACCAGCGCCGCCATCCGGCCAGTCGTCCGATCGCGGCGATACGAATAGAACCGCGCCGAATCGCTGACCGTACACCACTGCCCGCCTGACACGCTTGTCACGCCCTCGCGCGCCAACCGCAGGCGCGCCAGCGCATAGAGATCGGCCAGCGACTTGCCCACGGCAGGGTCGCCATGGGCGACAAAAGCCGCGAGCGTCGCATCGCGTTCGGCAGGCGTTGCGGCGTCAAGAAACGCTTCACGCACCTCCGGGCCAACCTCGAATGTCTGCGGACCAATGCACGGCCCGAGCCACGCGAGAACTTCGGCGCTTGCGCCCGTTTGCGGCAAACGCGCACGCAATGCCTGCACCGCTTGCTCGATCACACCGGCACAAAGCCCGCGCCAACCGGCATGCGCCGCCGCCACGGCCTGCCCCTGCGCATCGCACAGCAAGACGGGCATGCAATCGGCCACCATCACCGTGCTCGCCAGACCGATCGCATTCGTGGCACTTGCATCAGCCTGCAACGGATCGCCAGCGCGAACGGCGTCGAGTGCGTCTTGTGCATCGACCACACGCGGGCCGTGCACTTGCGCCACCCACGCCGACGGCACGCCGGTGCGCGATGCCAGCAACGCGCGATTCGTGGTGACCGCAGCGGGATCGTCATCTGCCTTGAATCCGAGATTGAAAGTGGCCTGCGGCCCTTCGCTTACCCCGCCCGCACGCGTCGTAAACACGGCACGCACGTTCGACGGCGCTGGCCAGTCAGGCACGATCCAATCATCGGGAAAGGCGTTCTGCTCACGTTCTCGCGCATGGTCTATGTTATGCAGGGAAGAAGTCATCGAGCGAATCGGGGAGGGTTGAGAAGTCGAATTCGAGGCCCAGCGCGGCCATGAGTTCACGCATATCGTCAGGCAACGGTGCCTGCCAGTGCATCGCGCTGCCGTCGACCGGATGAATCAGTCCCAGACGCCACGCATGCAGTGCCTGCCGTGAGAAATCGCCCGGCAATGCCGGACGTCGATGCCGTGGCTTATATAGCGGGTCGCCAAGCAGCGAATGTCCGAGGTGCGCGAGATGCACGCGAATCTGGTGGGTACGTCCGGTGTCGAGTGAGCACAACACCAGCGAGACCGGCGAGCTCTCCCATTCCGCGCTCGCCACGGTGACCACCCGGGTGCGGGCCGGCTTGCCGCCATTTCCGTGCACCACGGCCATACGGGTGCGCTCACGCGGATCGCGTCCGATCGGCGCGTCGACGACGGTACGCAACGGGGGGCGCCCCCACACCAGCGCTGCGTAGTGACGCTTGACGGTGCGCGCCTGCAACTGCCGCACCAGATCGGTCTGCGCAATCAGGGTGCGGGCCACGACCATCAGGCCGGACGTGTCCTTATCCAGACGATGCACGATACCCGCGCGCGGCAGATCGGCTGCCGCCTGCCCGTACCGGTGAAGCAGGCCGTTCAGCAAGGTGCCCGACCAGTTGCCGGCCGCCGGATGCACCACGAGCCCCGCCGGTTTGTTGAACACGGCGAGCGCGGCGTCTTCGTGAACGACATCGAGCGGCACCGGTTCCGGTGTAAACGCCTGTTGCTCAGGCAACGCTGCCGGTGTGATCGTGACCGCCTCACCACCCGCGACTTTCTGGCGAACTTTCGCCGTCACGCCGTCGAGCATCACGCGGCCGTCTTCGACCCACGCCTGTAACCGGCTACGGGAATACTCGGGAAAACATTGTGCGAGTGCCTTGTCGAGGCGTTCGCCAGCGAGTGCATCGGGGAGTGTGGCGACGAGCGGTGCGGCATCGTTAGCCCCTGCCACCGTGGCAGAGGTAGAATCGCTGTCGGAATTGGGGGTGCCACCGAGGGCACCTGGGAAAGCCACGGGAAGCGAATCGAGGTCGTCGTCAGACGAGTCCTCCGCATTTTCCGTGGCAAATGAGGCGGTTACGCTATAATCCGGCACTATTGAACGGGTCATCGAGAAGTGAAGCCAACGAGCATGCAAGCCCTGAAACTTGTCAAACATCTTACGCTGGCCGTTATTCTGGTCGGCGGCGTGGCCGCCTGCGGCATTCTGCCGGAGAAAGTCGACGAAACGGCCAGCTGGTCGACGAACAAATTATACTCGGAAGCCAAGGACGCCTTCGACGGTGGCGACTACTCCAAAGCCGCCAAGTATTATGAGTTGCTCGAAGGGCGCGACCCGTTCGGCCCGCATGCCCAACAAGCGCAGATCAACACCGCCTACGCTTATTACAAAGACAACGAGCAGGCTCAGGCGCTTACCGCCATCGACCGCTTCATCCGTCTGCATCCGGATAGCCCGTCGATCGATTACGCCTATTACCTCAAGGGCCTGATCAACTTCAATGACGATCTGGGTCTGCTCGGCCGCTTCTCGGGTCAGGATCTGAGCGAGCGCGACCCGAAGGCACTCCGCGCGGCGTACGACAGCTTCAAGTATCTGGTCGAGCACTATCCGTCCAGCAAGTACGCGAACGACGCCGCCCTGCGCATGC
Organism: Pandoraea sp. PE-S2T-3; assembly: GCF_002179965.1. Lineage (GTDB taxonomy): Bacteria > Pseudomonadota > Gammaproteobacteria > Burkholderiales > Burkholderiaceae > Pandoraea. The sequence continues at coordinate 26,874 of NZ_NGUQ01000037.1, read as the reverse complement.
GCTACGCCGTCAACGCGATGGCCGCGCACGAAGTGCACGCCGCCGAGTACTACTATCGTCGTGGTGCATATCTGGCTGCCGTGAATCGCGCACAGAGCGCCCTGCAAGACTTCGACAAGGCACCGGCGCTCGAAGATGCACTGGGCATCATGATCAAGTCGTACGACAAACTCGGCATGACCGAACTGCGTGACGACACCCGCCGTGTGATGGAAAAGACGTATCCGAACAGCGGCTACCTGACGGTCGGTCATCGCATCGACGATGGCACCGGCAAGAAGTCGTGGTGGCAACTCTGGCGTTAATGTCGCACCAATGCTGCACTAATGCAGCATTGATTCGGCGCTGAACCAGCATCGGGTCGAATGTTCCAGCATCATCGAAAAGCCCTCGCTTGCGAGGGCTTTTTGTTTTCCGCTTACATTGTGGCTTTCACCGGATATTGCCTGAGGAGTTTGTCGCGTGAGTTCCCCCCCTTCTAGCGCCCTGCCCGCCAAAACCCTGCTCGCCCTGCGCCACGTGCATTTCGAAGATCTCGGTACGCTCGCGCCGTACTTCCAGCAACGTGGTTACGCGATCGAGTATGTGGATGTCCCCATTGCCGATTTGCGCGCGATCGATGCGCTGTCGCCCGATCTGGCGGTCGTGCTCGGCGGTCCGATCGGTGCATTCGACGAGGCCGTTTATCCCTTCGTTACCGATGAACTGGCGCTGGTGAAAGCGCGGCTCGATGCCAAAGCCCCCATGCTCGGAATTTGTCTGGGCGCGCAGTTGATGGCGCGCGCACTCGGTGCACAGGTGGCGCCGTTGGGTGTGAAGGAGATCGGCTACGCGCCCGTCGAACTGACATCGGCCGGTGAAGCCTCGCCGCTGGCCGCTTTGGACGACGTGCCGGTGCTGCACTGGCACGGCGACCAGTTCGACATTCCGCCCGGCGCCACACATCTGGCGCGAACCCACATCGGCGAGAATCAGGCGTTCTCGCTAGGCAAGCACGCGCTGGGTCTGCAATTCCATCTGGAAGCCGATGCTGCAAGCATCGAGTCGTGGCTCGTGGGGCATGCGTGCGAATTGGGAGGTGCCGGCGTGAACCCGGTGACGCTGCGTGCCGACGCGCGCGCCAACCAGGCGCGCCTCGCCGAGGCAGCGCCGGCCGTCGTGGGACGCTGGCTCGACTCGCTGGAAACCTGAGGCCTGAGGCATTGTCAACGCGAGGTGCGCTGAAGCCTCACAAGCCGTCGAAGCCGCCGAAGCCGATCAGGCCTCGGCGTCCGCCGCCATCTCGTCGAAGAAGCCACGCACGATCGGCAGTTCGCGCGTGCGCTTGAATGGCGGCAAGCTTTGCCAGATGCGCCGGCCATAAGGCTTATCGACCAAACGCGGATCACAGATCATCAGCACGCCGCGATCACGCTCGGAGCGAATCAAGCGGCCCGCCCCCTGCTTGAGCGTGATGACCGCCTGCGGCAACTGGTGCACGGCAAACGGGCTCAAGCCCTTCTTGGTCAGTGCATCGAGCCGGGCAGCAAGCACCGGATCGTCGGGCGGTGCGAACGGCAGCTTGTCGATGATGACGAGCGAAAGCGCTTCGCCGCGTACATCCACCCCTTCCCAGAAACTCTGGCTGCCGATCAGCACCGCATTTCCGAGTGCCCGGAAACGGTCCAGCAACTCGGTACGGCTCGCCTCGCCCTGCACGAGCAGCGGATACGGCCAGCCACGCCGGTCGAACTCTTCACGCAAACGCTCCGCCGAACGATTGACCGCTCGCAGCGTAGTACACAGCACGAACGCCCGGCCACCGCTCACCTCCAGCACCGGCAGCGCGGCATCCAGCACCGCATCGGTGAAGCCCGGCGCAGACGGCTGCGGCAAGCCGCGCGGCACATACAGCAGACTCTGATTCGGATAATCGAACGGACTCGCCAGCGTCAGCGACTTGCCCGCATCGAGCCCAAGTTGCGCGGCGTAGTGATTGAAATTGCCCTTTACCGAGAGCGTCGCCGACGTGAAGATCCATGCGCGCGGCGCGCCTGCCCGTTGCTTCGCGAAGATCGGCGCGATCGACAGCGGCGTCTGATGCAACTGCACCGCCTGCGAGAACACTTCAATCCAGCGCACCGTTTCGGGCGGCGTATAGGTCTTCTGCTTGCTGCCCTCGCCGTTTTGCGCGTCCGCTGACGCTTCGGCATCGGCCGCCGCGCGCGCGGCTTCTGCCTCACGCGCGATGGCCGCTTTCGCCGCCTTCTCGCGTTTGCCATCGGTCACACGCGGCGCGTCGGGATCGAGCAACGGCAACGGGGCTTCGCCCGGCGTGGGCGGCGTCGCCCCCGTCTGCCAGCGCTCAAGCTGTTGATGCAACTCCATCGCACGGCGCAGGCAAGCGCCGAGCGCTTCGGCGCGTTCCGCCTGATGCTGGAGTGTCTCTATCAGGTCCTGCAACGCGACGTCCACGCTATCGAGCGCGCCGAACAATTCATGATCGTCGGCCAACTGCGCCACCGACATGCGCGTGTTATCCGGCCCGAATGTCAGTCGCACGTCGCGTGCCGCCCGTTCGAGATTTGCCCCCAACTTCACCCAGTCGGCCGCATCGCGCGCATGAATCAGGCCTTCGGCCACGCAATCCCGCGCGAGCTCGAGAATCTGTCCAGTGGACACCGTTTCCCCGAAGAACAGCGTCGCTGTCTCGGGCAACTGATGCGCCTCGTCGAAGATCACGGTATTCGCGCTGGGCAGCAACTCGGCCATGCCCGTGTCGCGCAACATCACGTCGGCAAAGAACAAATGGTGATTGACCACGACGAGGTCGGCCTGCTGTGCCTCTTTACGGGCCAGCATTACAAAGCAATCCTTGTAACGCGGGCATTCCTGCCCCAGACAGTTGTCGCGCGTCGACGTCACCTGCGCCCAGATGGGTGCGTTCTCAGGCACGGACGCCAATTCGGCCTTGTCACCGCTTTTCGTGATCTGCGCGAACGTCACGATCTCACGCAACTGCGCGGCTTCATGGCGCGACGCGAAGCGCGCTTCCTGCTGCGCCCGTTCAAGGTAGTAGTGGCACAGATAATTCGAGCGGCCCTTGAGCATGGCCACACTCACCGGCACGGCAAGGGCGCGGCGCACCGTCGGAATATCGCGCGCGAAAATCTGGTCCTGCAAGTGCTTGGTGCCGGTCGAGATGATCGTCTTGCCGCCCCATAGCATGGCAGGCACGAGGTACGCGTACGTCTTGCCGGTGCCGGTGCCGGCTTCGGCAATCAGCGAGTCGTGCGTGTCCATCGCGGACGCCACCGCGCGGGCCATCTCGGTTTGCGGCTCACGCGAGCGATAGCCGTCGATGGCGCGCGCCAGCATCCCGCCGTCGCCGAAAATCTCCTCCAGTTCTCGCTCACGCCGCGCAGCAAGCGGCTTGAGTCCATGGAAGGTCGTCGTGTCGTCGGAAGTGGCGTCGTCGGGGGAATCGCTGGCAGTGGCGGTTGAATCGATCAAAACGGCAAATAAAACTCAAAGGCGCCGCGAATCGAGAACTGACGATTCGCGGCGCCGGCAATGAAAAAGTGTCGCGCAGACGGTTGGATTCACGTCACGCGGAGAAGGCGCTATGGCCGGTCCAGCCCGCGTCAGGCCGGCAGATCCGGCGTTTGCTGCACTTGCAGCAGGGTAATGGTGTCCTTGATTTTCAGACGGCGCTTCTTCAGGCGCGTGACTTGCAGTTCGTCGTACGTCGGCTCCGTCAGCAACTTGTCGATCAGGAAGTCGAGATCGCGGTGTTCGATCTGCAACTCGATGATGCGGCGTCCAATGGAGTGAAGATCGTGCTGCATCGTGGCAACTCTCCTGCAACTCTCAAGTGATGCCGGCACCGGCCACATTGGCCGGCCCGGTGGCCCGGCCTCGCTTACTGTCCGGGCAGCGCCTTTTGCGCCGGCGTGTTCCCCGACTGCGACTGATTTTTACGCTCGTCGGACTTCTTCTGGCGCTCGATGGCGTCCGCCTGCTTCTCGCCGTACTTCCGTACGTTTTCGGCACGCTCGGCAGCCTTCTGATCCGCCGTCGCCTTCGCTTCATCGAGCTTCTTCTGCTGCTCGGCCTGCTTGGCATTGTACTGCTCGCTATTGGCCGCGCGCTGTGGCGCCTGCCCCGTGCGCTCGGTCACACGCTGCTGATATTCGGCCTGCTTGGCCTGATAGTCCGACACGTTCTGCGCCCGCTCGGCGGCGCGCTGCGGTGCTTCGGCGGCCGTTTGTGCGCGCTTCGCTTCCAGACGCTCATCACGGTCCGCCGCGCGCGCCTTGCGCTCGGCGTCTTCCAGCACCAGACGCTGGCTCCGCACGGCCTTGAGGGCTTCGCGCTGTTCGTCGCGCGCCTTGTCGACGCAGTAGTTCACGAAGAACTTCGACGCGCATTCGTACTTCGCCTGCTGGAAGCGATAGTCGATCCACGCGCGCTGACGCTCGAGCACGGCGCGGCGCCCCGCGAAGTCGTCGTCATCCGGATGCATATCGAGCTTGTCGTCGTACGCGACCGGCTTGTCGTCCTCAGCGGCCGCAGCCGCCGAGGCGCTGCTGGCCGGCGACGGCGTGCGATCGGCCGTGGCGTCGAAGGGGACATGGGGCACGCGAATCTGATCGGTCGTGCGGCCCGCGGCTTCGACAGCCGAAAGTCCCTGCGCGAACGACGCGGAAGGCAAAGCAACGATGGCTGCGACGGCAGCGGCCGCCACGGCCGTCATCGCACCAAATGCAGCGAATGACGTACCAGCGCGACGGCGCGAAAACAATTTTGCGAAGGAAATCATGAGGTTGGGCAGAGTGATGCCAAATTTTAGCATTGCCTGCCCGGACGCGCCCGCGGTTTATGGCAAAATGCCCCGCTCCTGGCACTTGGGTAATTCGCAACACTCATGACGCAAAACGTAGCCCTTCAGATCGTTCAACGCATCGCCGCCGAACTCAGCGTGCAGCCACGCCAGGTCGCCGCCGCCGTGCAATTGCTGGACGAAGGCGCCACCGTGCCCTTCATCGCGCGCTACCGCAAGGAAGTGACCGACAACCTCGACGACACGCAACTGCGCACGCTCGAAGAGCGCCTGCTGTACTTGCGCGAACTCGAAGACCGTCGCGCCGCGATCCTCGCAAGCATCGAGGAACAAGGCAAGCTCACCGACGAGCTGCGCACGGCCATCGTGGCCGCCGAGACGAAACAAACGCTCGAAGACCTGTATCTCCCGTACAAGCAAAAGCGCCGCACCCGCGCGCAGATCGCCCGCGAAGCCGGCCTTGAGCCGCTCGCCCACGCACTGCTCGCCGACCCGACGCTCGACCCGCAAACCGAAGCCGCCAAATTCGTCGACGCCGAGAAGGGCGTGGCCGATGTGAAGGCCGCCCTCGACGGCGCGCGCGACATTCTCTCCGAGCAATTCGGCGAGACGGCCGAATTGCTCGGCAAGCTGCGCGACTACCTGTGGAATCAGGGCGTGGTGTCGTCAAAGGTGATCGAAGGCAAGGAAAACGAGGAAGGCGAGAAATTCCGCGACTACTACGACTACGCCGAGCCGATCGCTTCGGTGCCGTCGCACCGCGCGCTCGCCCTCTTCCGTGGCCGTAATCTCGGCATCCTGATGGTCAAGCTGGGTCTTGGCGAAGAACTCGACGTGCAGGTGCCGCATCCGTGCGAAGGCGTCATCGCCGGCCATTTCGGCATTCGTAACCAGAGCCGTGCCGCCGACAAGTGGCTGGGCGACGTGTGTCGCTGGTGCTGGCGCGTGAAGGTGCAGCCGCATCTGGAATCCGAATTGCTCACGCAAATGCGCGAGAGCGCCGAAAGCGAAGCCATTCGCGTGTTCGCGCGCAACCTCAAGGCGCTGCTGCTCGCCGCACCGGCGGGCCCGAAGAGCGTGATCGGTCTGGACCCGGGCCTGCGTACCGGCGTGAAGGTGGCCGTCGTGGACCGCACGGGCAAGCTGCTCGGCACGGACACGATTTATCCGCACGAGCCGCGCCGCGACTGGGACGGCTCGCTCGCCCGTCTGGCCAAGGTGGTTGCTGCGACCGGCGCAGAACTGGTCAGCATCGGCAACGGCACGGCCTCGCGTGAAACCGACAAGCTCGCGCTCGAACTGATCAAGCGTCACCCGGAACTGAAGTTGCAGAAGATTGTGGTGTCGGAAGCCGGCGCCTCGGTCTATTCGGCCTCGGAATTCGCGGCCAAGGAATTCCCGGAACTCGACGTCTCGCTGCGTGGCGCGGTGTCGATTGCCCGCCGTCTGCAAGATCCGCTGGCCGAGCTGGTGAAGATCGAGCCGAAGGCGATTGGCGTCGGTCAGTATCAGCACGACGTGAATCAACGCGAACTGGCGCGCATGCTGGACGCCGTGGTCGAGGATTGCGTGAACTTCGTCGGTGTCGACGTGAACACGGCCTCGGCGCCGCTACTCGCCCGCGTGTCGGGGTTGAACAGCACGCTCGCGAAGAACATCGTGGACTTCCGCGACAGCAATGGTCCGTTTGCCAGCCGCGAGGCCCTCAAGAAGGTGCCGCGTCTGGGCGACAAGACGTTCGAACAGGCCGCCGGCTTCCTGCGCGTGAACGGCGGTGACAACCCGTTGGACCGCTCGTCGGTCCACCCGGAAGCCTACCCGGTGGTCGAGCGCATTCTGGCGAAGATCAAGAAGAGCATCGGCGACGTGATGGGCAACGGTTCGGTGGTGCGCAGCGTCTCCGCGACCGAGTTCGTCGACGAGCGCTTCGGTTTGCCGACGGTGAAGGACATCCTGACCGAACTGGAAAAACCGGGCCGCGATCCGCGTCCTGAATTCAAGACGGCGACGTTCCAGGAAGGCGTGGAAAAAATCACCGACCTGAAGCCGGGCATGCAACTCGAAGGCGTGGTCACGAACGTGGCGGCATTCGGCGCGTTCATCGACATCGGTGTGCATCAGGACGGTCTGGTGCACGTCTCGGCCATGTCGACCAAGTTCATCAAAGACCCGCACGAAGTCGTGAAGGCCGGCGATATCGTGAAGGTGAAGGTGTTGGAAGTCGACCCGCGTCGCCAGCGTATTTCGCTGACGATGCGCCTGAACGACGACCTGCCGGTGGCCGGCGAGAACGATCGTCCGGGCGCGGGTGGCGGCGGTGGCGGCCATCGCGGCGGTGGTAATGGTGGCAACCGCAGCGGCGGTGGCGGCCAACGTCAGCGTGAACCGGAAACGGTGAACGCCATGGCAGCCGCGTTCGCCAAGCTCAAGCGCTAAGTCAGTCCGGCATAAGAAAAAGCCCGCGATCTTCGGATTCGCGGGCTTTTTTCTTGACGCTCAGATCGCTTACGTCGATTAAATCTCGATCTTCGTCCCCAACTCGACCACCCGGTTCGCCGGGATGCTGAAGAAGTCGGTCGGCTTGGCCGCGTTCTGATGCATCCATGCGAACAGGCGTTCGCGCCAGATCGACATCCCCGGCAGCTTGGTCGGCACCACGGTTTCGCGGGCCAGGAAGAACGACGTATCCATCAACTCGAAATGCATGTCGGTCTTCTCTTCGAGCAGATGCAGCACCTCCTTCACGTCCGGCGTTTCGTTGAAACCGAAGGTTGACACCACGCTATACAAGCCGCCCGTGTGGTCCTTCACTTCCATGCGCTTGTCGTCTTCGACGTACGGCACGTCGACCGTGCGGAACGTCAGGAAGATGGTGCGCTCGTGCAGGATACGGTTGTGCTTGAGGTTATGCAGCAAGCTCACCGGCACCAGCGTGTTGCCCCCGGTCAGATAGATCGCCGTGCCCGCCACGCGATGCGGCGGATGGGCCAGCAACCCTTGCAGGAACGGTCCCAGCGGAATACCGTCGGCAGCCGTGCGCTCACGCAGCAACTGGCGCCCCTTGTGCCACGTCATCAGCATGAAGAACAGGAACGCGCCGAGCGCCAGCGGCAGCCAGCCGCCCTCTTCGACCTTGATCAGGTTCGCGCCAAAGAACGCGAAGTCGACCACGAGGAAGCCGGTAATGATCAGCGCCACCAGGAACTTGTTCCAGTTCCAGACCTTGACCATGACCACGCACGCCAGAATCGTCGTAATCACCATCGTCGTCGTGACGGCAATACCGTACGCCGCCGCGAGGTTGCTCGACGACTTGAACGCCAGCACGATCCAGATGATCACCAGCAGCAGCGACCAGTTGATCACCGGCATATAGATCTGGCCGATTTCGCGATCAGACGTATGCAGGATCTTCATGCGCGGCACGTAGCCGAGCTGAATCGCCTGACTGGTCAGCGAGAACGCGCCCGAGATCACGGCCTGCGATGCAATCACCGTCGCCGCCGTAGCCACCACCACCAGCGGCAGCAGTGCCCAGTCCGGTGCCATCAGGAAGAACGGGTTCTCGATCGCCTTCGGGTTGCTCAGCAGCAGCGCGCCCTGACCGAAGTAGTTCAGCACCAGCGCCGGGAACACCAGCGCCGTCCATGCGAAGCGAATCGGACGGATACCGAAGTGCCCCATGTCGGCATACAGCGCCTCGGCACCGGTCAGCACCAGGAACACCGAGCCCAGCACGATGTAGGCCTGCAAGGCGTGCGTATGAATGAAATGGATGCCGTAGTACGGGTTGATGGCCTTGATGATCTCGGGCGCCGCGAACATGTTGTACACGCCCAGCACGCCGAGAATCACGAACCACACGACCATCACCGGACCGAACAGGCGGCCCACTTTGGCCGTGCCCGACTTCTGCATCGAAAACAGAATGATCAGGATGACGATGGTGATCGGCAGCACGAACCGTGTGAGCGATGGCGCCGCGATTTCCAGCCCCTCGACCGCAGACATCACGGAAATGGCCGGTGTGATCACCGCATCGCCGTAGAACATGCAGGCCCCGAACATCCCCAGCATCATGAGCACGGACGCCCACTTGCTGCCCGCGCGCACGCTGCGAAGGCTCAGCGCCATGAGCGCGAGCACGCCGCCCTCGCCCCGGTTGTCGGCGCGCATCACGAACAGCACGTACTTCAGGGAAACGACAATGACCAGCGCCCAGAACAGCAGCGAGATGATGCCGAACACGGCTTGCTGGTTAAACGGAATGCCGTGTTGCGGATCGAAACATTCCTTGAGCGCATAGAGCGGGCTGGTGCCGATATCGCCGAAGACGACGCCAATGGCTGCGACCATCAGCGCAGGCATGGGCTGAGGGCGATGCCCCTGTCGTATGGTTTGCGTCATAAGGTTTGGGTAATCGCTTTATTGCGCTGCACAAAATGGGCGCTATTCTAACTGGCTGCCGAGTCCCTAGCTAGTCGGGACGGCCCCCGAGTGCCGGACGCCACACACGACACGTTCGCCTAGGATAATTGCAGCCGCGCCCCGTGACCAGCGCGCCGCCACGTGGTTTTCCCGGGGCCGCAAGGCACCCCGGGCGCACCGGGGCAACGCGCTTTTCCCGGCAATTCGAGTTGCAAATGCGAGACATGCGCGATTCGCTGGTCGACAGTCCCGGCAATTGCGTGTAGCGAAAGGGGCATCCTTCTCGATTCCCCATGAAAAAAGCCGCCCGAAGGCGGCTTTCTCACACGCTGACGGCAAGCAATCGACTTAGTGACGCTTGGTCGTCTTGCGGTTGCCGGTGCTCTTGACCGAGCGGACCAGATCGGAGTCGGCGCTGTTCTGCTCGGCTTCGAGCGAACGGATCTGACCCTGAAGGTCCGTCAGGCGAATACGCGCTGCGGTGCGTTCGGTTTCAAGCGCCGAAGCCTGCTCACGCACGGCCTGCTGGTTCTGTGCCAGCGCTTGTTCCTGCTGACGCTGGATCGCCAGATCGCTCTGCACCGCGTTCAGGCGGGCTTCGCTCTCGGCCAACTGACGCTCCATCAGCGACTTCTGCGCTTCGAGCTTGATGCGGCGAATCTCCACATCGGCCAACACCTGCGTCTGACGCACGAAGTCACCGTACAGGGCTTCAGCCTTCTTCTCGTTGTTCAGCTTGACCACACGCCAGAACTGCCCTTCATGGAACAGTGCGACGTAATACCCCATGGTCTGCGGATAGAACAACAGGCTGGCGCCGTAGCGGCCGTTGTACGTCGTGCGAAGTTCGGTAACTTCCTTGTTCTGGATGCGATCGCGCAGTTCCTGAATCGTGCCCGAGGCCGAAGCCGGGGCCGAGAGACCTTGCGCGGGCACTGCCGGTGCGGCGAATTGACCTGGCGTCGTCGAGCCGGTCACATCCTTGACCGCATCCGCGGCCCCCGCTGACGTCCCCCAGGCTGCCAGGCATGCCACCCCCACGCCCAACCAAAACCGCCCCCGGCAATCACTGATTTTCATCTGATCTGTTTTCCTGTTATCGACCGGATCGTTTAACGACCCTTATGCGTCGCCTTCATTCGCCCCCCCGGACTCCGCCCCGAGGATCTGAGACCTGCGTATTTTTGCCACGACAGTGTAACGGACATCATGTCCCGTCGCCGTCCTGCCTCGCTCGCCGATACGCTGACTTGCCCCATCCGGATACCTCTGTGGTCCCGGCAGGTGCCCGCGCTGCCGGCAGATAATAACCGCACGCTCACAATAGCCGCCAATTCTATCCATTGCGCGCCGCTCTTCCAAGCGCGGAATGCAATATTGGCCCGGTAGGATTTCAACTGTTGACACCACGCAACCCCGCCGCCGAAGGTTTTCCCTTAAGTCGAAGTTGTGTGTCAGACAAATCCCTGCATTGGCGGGTTTTAAACGGCTATCGCCTACGCATTGCGCGGAAGGCTGGTCAAGGCGCTTTTGTGATCATGACTTGCGCCCCGTTTGTGTCCCGCTCGCGACACGCTTCGGCGGCATCGCCCCGCCCTCATCGCGTCAGCTTTCGTATTCGCTGGCCAGTTCCGAGTCGTTACCCAGAATCTGATACTTGCGCATCTTTTCCCACAGGACCTTGCGACTGATGCCCAGCGCGTTGGCCGTGTCTTGCCGGCGCCAGCCGTTGGCATCGAGCGCCGCGACGATGCGGGTACGCTCGGTGGCGTCCCAGCGCGCCCGGTCGGTGAGCGCTACAGCGCGGGCCGGGTCGTCGGGGCGTACGATCACGCCGGTCGCCAGCGCCTCGAAGATCGCCCGGATGCGGCGTTCGTCCCACGTCCCCAACTGCCGGTAGATGATGCCCACCCGCTCGGCGATGTTGCGCATTTCGCGCACATTGCCGGGAAACACCCCGCCTTCGACCAGCTCGCGCAACCACGGCGGCACCTTGCCGGCGATGTCCGGATCGGACGCGACCTTGCCGAGATACGTGCTGAACACCGCCAGCTTGTCGATCGGCCCGCGCTCTTCAAGGCTCGGGATGTGCAGCTCGATCACCGCCAGCCGGTAGAACAGGTCGGCGCGGAACAACTCGTCGCGCACCATCGACTTCAGATTCTTGTTGGTGGCCGCCACCAGCCGGAAATCCAGCTTCACGGGCTGGACCGAGCCCAGACGCGTGACCGCACTGTCTTCCAGCACGCGCAGCAGTTTTACCTGCTGATATAGCGGCAGGTCGCCGATTTCGTCGAGGAACAACGTGCCGTCGTTGGCTTGCTCGAAATAGCCCTTGTGCGAATACAGCGCCCCCGTGAACGCGCCCTTGGCGTGTCCAAAGAAATGCGACTCGAACAGGCCGTCAGGAATCGCCCCGCAGTTCACCGCGACAAACGGCCCTTGCCCGTAATGCGTCTGTTTGTCGTGCAGCAACCGGGCGATACGCTCCTTGCCGACACCTGTTTCGCCGTGAATCATCACGTTGGAATCGCAATCGGCGAACGCATCGACTTCGGCCAGCAGGTTGAGCATGGCACTCGATTGCGCCACGAGCGGATCGGCCGGCGCCGGCGCACGGTCGGCCTCCGCAATCGCACCCGACAGCTTGAAGATAAGGGTGCGCAGCTCCGCGCCGGAAAAGTCGAGCGTGAGGATGTTGCTGTATTCGGGCGGATACGTGCGCGGATCGTTCTCGCGCGGCGCGGTCGCGACCCAGATCACCGGCATGCCGTGGCCGAGTTGCCACTCGTGCGCGTTGGTGGCCGCCCCTTCGATCACCGAGACGCTCACCACCGCGATGGACGCCCGCGTCTTGGTGCGCTCGCGCGACAGGTCGGCACCGTCGGCGCGAATCACTTCCATGTCGAAGCTGGCGAGGCAATGCGCCACCCGGTCGGCAATATCGGACTTGCCTTCCCACACATACACGTCGAGGTCTTCACGTACTGGCTTGCTTTTCATGCTTTTCCGCTGGTCGCCGAACGCCCCGGGCGTCCGTCATGGTGAAGTTTTGTCGTCGGGTTATCGCGTTATCGGGTGATGTCTCGTGAACTCCGCTAATACACCAGTTGCACCAGCCCGTTCTGGCAGTTAATGCTGTCCACCGTCACCGTCGTCATGCCGAGCGTGATACCCAGTGCGTTGAGCAGCGTGTTGAGCAACGTGCTGATCGGCGTGAGGAGCGGGTTGAGCAGTGTGTAGAGAATGCTGCCGAGCACCGGCGAGATGTTGCTGGTGCTGAGTCCGCTCTTCACGTTGTCGATCCGGCACTGGTTCGCCCCGCTGCCCGACAAGTTGCACACCAGATCGGAGAGACCGCCCAGCAGCCCGTTCACAATGCCGCCGAGGGTGTTCACCAGCCCGGTGACGAGCCCCCCTACGCCGCCCAGCACTTGCGGCAGATTCAGCGTCAGCACCCCGCCCAGCGTCGTGCCAAGTGCATTCACCGTGGACTGAAGGCCGTTTGCGGCATTGCTCAGGAACCCGTTGACGGTCGTGATCGTCGACCCGACCGCTGCGCTCGGCACGTTGCCCACCAGCCCACCGGCGACCGTGCTCGACGACGACGACCCCGACGCGCTCACATCCAGCGACAACCCCGTCAGCAACGCCGTCACGATCTGGCTGAGATTCACGCTCGACCCGATCGGTCCGACCTTCTGCGGGAAGGGGCCGCTGAACGTTATCGGTGCAGGTGAATTCGTCACGAGCGACAGATTCACGTTGCCGGAGACGTTGATCAGCCCCAGCAAAGTGGCGATGTTCACGCGGTTCGTCATCAGCGTGGTGCAACTGGCCGGGTTGGTCTTCACGTTCACACCGCTGGCCGCCGCACCAACGCAGACGTTGACGAGTCCCGAGTTCACCTGAATCGTGGTTGACGGTGTCGCGCCGCACTGTACGGCCGTGACAGTCCCGGTCGACTGCGCGACTTCCAGCACCAATGGCAGATTCAGTGACGTGCCCAGTGAATTGAGCAGCGAGCCCGCAACCGAACCCAGCGAGCCCGAGGCCGCCGCCGTATTGATCGTGAGGAACAACCGCACCTGCGCCGTCGTGGCCGTGGCCCCGACGCCGCCGACGCCCACCTGCGGCGGCGAGATCACGTTCGCGCTGACGTTCACGGCGTTGCCCAGAATGCTAAGCCCGTTGATCGCAATGGCGTTGTTGCCGTTCGCGCCGACAATGGCCGCCGTAATCAGATCCGCCACACCGATGTTGGCCGTAAGCGCATTGGCTGCCGACACACCCGCCGCATCGATATTGGCGATGATGCCGGGGCTCGTTGCGGTACCCAGCAGTTGAATCGGCAGACTCAGTACCGGGCTGTTGCCGAACACGTTGATCAGGTTACCCAATGCGGTCACCGATGCCGACAACGCACCGTTCTGCGTCGCGAGTGCCGTGTTCGTCGCACTGAGCAGCGCACCCAGCGTCAGGTTCTTGACCGCTGCCACGCCCGAGAGCGACGCCACCGACACATCGCCTGTCACCGGCACGCCGAGCGCCTGCAACAACCCTTGCGGCGTAATGTTGACGCCCACGAGTTGCTGCGCCGCCCCGACGTAGAGCGCCGGCGAGATGCCGATCGATTGAAGCAACGGCGCGAGTACGGAGTTATTGGTGTTGAGCGCGAGCAACCCGGAGTCAACGGTGAACGTCACCACGGCGGGCGCCTTGCGGGCGATCGCCGTCGCCGTGATGTTTCGCGTTCCCGTCAGTTGGAAGAACGAGACCACCGGCAGCGTCAGCGTCACCTGGACGGCATTGCCGCTTGCCGGGCCGCCCGAACCGACCGGTGCGAACGTGCCGGGTGTCGTGGCGCTCGCGGTCGGATTCGTCCAGATACCGCACGCGGTTGCCACCGTCGTGTTGGCCGCGTCAGCCCCCAGATTGGCCGTCACGTTCGCGCGGGCCACCGTGTCGTAAGAAGTCGCATTGGCGCAACCCGGCAGGGTCTGCGCCCCTGCGAGCGCCGCCATGTCGGCGGTGCGTTGCAGGTCGCGCCGCTTCATGAAGGCATAGCCCGCGTCGATGGCCAACGCGAGAATCAGCACCACGATGACGAAGGAAAACGCCACGATCGGCACCGAGCCACGCTGCCGCCCACCCGCCCAGCGCAAGTTGCCCAACCATGTCGCATGGTCGTCACGAGGCGCGGCAGATGCTGCGGAGCGAGCCGTTTTGCGCGCGTGCGCACGGGGTGTCATGACGAATTACTGGCTCGCGCCAGTCCCTCCACCGGATGCCGCCCCGCTACCGCCACCACCGCCGCCGCCCGCCCCATCGCTTTGCACCATCGTCGGATAGAACGCGGGAATGGCGTAGGTGAAGCTATCGAGATAGCGCTTGTAAGCCCGCGACGCCGTCGCGCCGAGCATCGGCAAGCCGCGCCCTGCCGCCTGATTGCTCGCCTGCAATGCGAGCAACGCCTCGGTCTCGTCGCCCAGCATGCCGTCTGCGGCATGCTCGCCCACGCGTAACGGCGTCGTACGACGCACGCTATTCGGCGGCACGCGGCTGGCCTGCGGCGCCTGTGCGGGTTGCGTTGCCGGTGCTGCCTGCGCAACCGTTGCATCGGTTGCGGCGGCCTGCGGTACCGCGCTGGCCGCCGCCGGCGCCGCAGTGGCCTGCGCCACCGTACGCGCGTCGGCACCGCCCATCTGACCGGTCAGGGGAGCCGACTGTGCGCCGGCCCAGCTCGCGCACAGCGCCAGTGCGATGCCCGCAAGGCACTGCGCAGCGAAACCGCTCTGGCCCGGCACGTCCCGATCTGTCGCCCGGGTCTGCGGGGAGAACCTCTCCCATCGTTGCATTTGGCCTGCCATCATCACGTCTCCCTGAAGTTGCGTGACTACTTTTACGTGACGCGTTCTGTGGGCGCCGTCGCAAACGCGACGCCCGCGCCTATTGCGAATTGGACGAATTGGCAAACCGGTCGAGCATCGACGTGGGCATGTCGCTGCGTGCGACATCGCTGGCCCGTGCAAGCTTGGCGTCGGCGCTGTTCGCCCCTGCGTTTGCAGTCGCACGATTCGGTGCCGCATCGGCCGTCGCTGCCACGCCACGTGCACCGGGCTCCGGCAGACGCACGACCACGGTGCTGGCCGAGGCCGACGGCGTTGCAACCGGCGCCGCCTGCGCGGGCGTTGCCGTTGCGGCCACGGTTGCGGCGCGTGCGACTGGTGCGACCGAGGCGGGCGCTACCGTCGCCGCGGGTGGTACGATCGCAGCCGCTGCCTGCGCCGCTGCCCGGGCCGCCGCTGCATCGGCAGCAGCGCGTGCCGCCTGCGTCTGCGTGCGGATATCGGTCGCCAGCTTGTCGATAGCTTCGCGCGTGGCGGGCGGCATCTTGGCCTGCGTCATCATCTGGTCGGCGCGTGTACGCTCGCCCGTCACCAGCAGATACACGGCCAGATTGCTGAGCACCTTGCGGCTGTCGGGCTTCAGTTCGGCGGCCTGCGCGAGCGGCACCCGTGCACCGGCCGCGTCGCCGTTGCACAACTGCGCAAAACCAAGATCGCTCAGGTAGAACGGTTCGGTCGGCGCACGGCTCACGGCTTCACGCAGGGCCTGCGTCGCGCCTGCATAGTCCTTGCGCTGCGCGGCGACCAGTCCAAGTCCATGCCACGCGGCGGCGGCCACCGGGCTGGCGAGCAGCGTCCGATAGGTCGCTTCGGCAGCATCCGGCTGGCCGGTCTCACGCAACGCGTCGGCCCGCAGAATGTCGACGTCGGGCGAATTGCCATACTGAATCCGGAACTGCTCGATGTGCGCCAACGAAGCGAAATAGGCACCCCGCTCCTGCATCTCGCGAATCATCGACAGGTACAACTCCTTCGTGTCGGGCGCGGCCGTCTTGGCCCGCACTTCGTCGTCCTGTTGCGCACGCATGAGCGCTGCCGCTGACGGCGCACCGTAACCGCCGCCCTTCGATGCGCACCCGGCGACCATCACCACGCACAGCGCCGCCAGGCCCATCCGCGTCATTTCGGTTCGTGTCATGACTACAAGCCCTCCAGAGTCTTCGCCAGCGACAGAATCGCCGGCCCGGCCACCACGAGCATCAAAGCGGGCAGCAACGTGAGCATCATCGCGAGGGTCATCTTGACCGTGAGCTTGCCGATACGCTCTTTCATCGTCTGCCGCCGTTGCTCGCGCAACCGGTCGCTGAACTGCTGCAACGGCTCCTGCACGGCGCCGCCATGTTGTTCCACCTGCGCAATCAGGCGCACCAGCGCGCGCAGATCGTCGTTGTCGTACACCTCCCGCAACCGCACCATCGACGCTTCGCGCCCGCGCCCGGAGGCGTACTGGCGGTTGGCGTTCTCGAACTCCTTCGAAAGAATGGGCAGCACCTCACGGAAGTCCGACACCACCACGTACAAACTCTGATCCATCGACAGCCCCACGCCTTGCAGCAGCCGCAGCAAGTCGATGAGCAACGGCAGTTCTTCCACGATCTCGCGACGGCGCTGTGCGGCACGGCGCTGCACGTAGAACTTCGGCAGCAGCAAGCCCGCGCCCACGGCGCCGAGCAACCGCAAGATCGTGCTCAACCCGCCACTGCCCGGGAGCCAGATCCACACGAAGAGCAGCAGCACGGCCGCCAGCGCCACGCGCGAGAACAGGAACAGCGATTTCGCCCGCACACTGTCCCAGCCGCATTGCGCGAGCAGCAGACGATCTTCGGCGGCGATCAGGTACTGCCCGACACGCGTTTCCGACCACCGCTTGCCGAGCGCCGCCGCGCGGTCGAACAGTGCGCGCCAGCCCTTCGCGCCGGTGTTGGTGCCTTCCTCCTCGTCACCCGGCGACAACGAGCTGCCGAGCGGTGCCGTCGCCGCGCGAAGCGCTGCCAACGTCTGCTGCTGGCGATTCGCCAGCATCTGGTCGATCACGCGCCCGCTGCGGTCTTGGCGCATGCCGCGCAGCAGGATCGCCGAGGCCGCGAGCAACAGACCGGCGGCGACCAGCAGCAGGCCGAACATCAGCCACGTGTGCGACTCCGAAGCGAACGACGTGAAGGACGAAAGGTTCATGAGGGGCGCCTCTCGCTCAGATGGACTTGGCCAGCCGGTACAGAATGAAGCCGCCCGCGATTTCCAGTCCGAGACCGACCGCGAGAATTTTCTGGCCCGACGTTTGCTGGAACATGGGTTCGAAGAACGCCGGATTGAACAGCATCAGGAATGCGCTCACGACGATTGGCAATGCGGCCAGCACCCACGCCGACATCCGCGTCTCGGACGACAACGCATGCAACTCGGCCTGCGCCTGCTCACGATCGCGCATGAAGCCGGACATGCGCGACAGAATCTGATCGGCACGACCGCCGAACCGCGTCGACAGATCGACCACCGACGCGAACAGATAGATTTCTTCCACGCGGTACACGCGGGCAATCTGCTTGAGCGCGACGTCGAGATCGACGCCCGCCTGCACCTGCCGCACGGCGCTGTCGAGCAACTCTCGCAACGGCATGTCGGCATTGCCGGACGCCGTCTGGAATGCCGCCGGCAAGCTGTTGCCGACCGTCAGCATGCGCACCATGCCATCGAGAAAGATCGGCAACTGACGCACGATCTCGGCATGCCGCCGCACCCCCTTCAGCCAGTAACGCAGGACCACGCCGAGCACATAGAGAATCAGCACGATCAACGCCGAGAACGGCCCGTGCCAAACCCAGAAAATCAACGCGAGCGCCAAGCCGCCGCCCACGAGCGTTGCGTAGAACCCCGGTGTCGGAATTACGCCTGCACGCTCGAAGAAGAACTCCCACGGCAGCGCCTTGCGGCGAGCGACACGCCCAATGGCCCCTTCAGCCGCAGCGAACTGCGGCGCGTTGTGGGCAAGTTGGCGCTCGAGAAACGCGCTCGTCGCTTGCTCGCGGGCGCGCTGATAAGTGCGCCGCCAAAGCTCCAGTCCGCCAGCCACCAACAGCAGCGCGACGCAGGCGACCCACAACACGAGGGGGTTCATCGACGCCGCCCGAAGAAGCCGCCGCCACCGGAATCGGGGGGCGTATTGCCCTGCTGCTGCGCGGCGTGCGCAGCGGCAGCCGTCGCGTTACGCGTCTGGTCCTTGTAGCGCTGCAATTTGGGCGAGTGCGGTTGAATGCCCAGCGACACCCAACGGTCTTTTTCTTCCCCGTCGGCACCGGCGAAGGTCTCGTGTCGATAGAGCTCCTGCGTGGAAATCACCGTATCCGAGACGCCGGTGACTTCGGTGATCGACAGAATGCGGCGGCGTCCGCTGGAGAGCCGGCCAATCTGCACGATGAAGTCGAGCGCGCTCGTTATCTGCCGGCGCAGGCTGCTTTCACTGCCCTGAAAACCCGCGAAGCCCGCCAGCATTTCGAGACGGTAAAGACATTCACGCGGCGAGTTGGCGTGAATCGTCGCCATCGAGCCTTCGTGGCCCGTATTCATCGCCTGCATCATTTCGAGCACTTCGGAGCCGCGCACTTCGCCCACGATGATGCGGTCCGGACGCATCCGCAAGCTGTTGCGGATCAAGTCCCGGATGGTCACTTCCCCCGAGCCGTCGAAGCCGCCTTGGCGCGATTCCAGACGCACCACGTGCGGGTGATTGAGCGAGAGTTCGGCGGTGTCTTCCACCGTCACCACGCGCTCGGTAGCGGGAATGAAGCTGGCCAGCGCGTTGAGCAGCGAGGTCTTGCCCGAGCTCGTCCCGCCCGACACGAGAATGTTGCAGCGTGAGCGCACCGCCGCTTCGAGCAGTCCGTAGATTTCTTCGTTGAAGCTGCCGAGCGCGAGCAGGTCGGACGGCTTGAGCGGGTCTTTGCGGAATTTCCGGATCGACACCACCGGCCCGTCCACCGCCAGTGGCTCGATCACCACGTTCAGGCGGCCGCCGTCAGGCAAGCGCGCATCGACCATCGGGTTCGATTCGTCGAGCCGGCGGCCGATCGGCGCCAGAATGCGTCGCACGATCCGCAGCAAATGCGCGTTATCGGAGAATCGCAACGCCTCGCGCGCCAGCACCCCTTTGCGCGACACGTACACGTCGTTGTAGCCGTTGATCAGAATATCTTCGACCTCAGGGTCGCCCAGCAGGTCTTCGATCGGACCAAAACCGGCCAGCTCTTTCGTGAGCGCGTCGGAGATCTGACGCAACTCGGCTTCGTTGATCGGAATGCGGCGAAGGCGGACGAAGCCGTCCATCTCCAGATCGACAAACTGTTGAATCGCGCCCCGGCTCCAGCGGCCGAATTCGGCGCCGAGTTCCTCGATCCGCGCGAGCAGATGCTCGTGCGCTGCGGTCTTGATGTCCTGAAATTGCTGCGAGTTGGCAAATGCGCGCCTGTCGTCCGCAAATTCGATCGAGTCGGTCATATCAGTGCTTTCCAATGAAGCGGCCAAGCCAGCCCGAGGCCTGACGATGTGCCGCAGCGCCAGCGTGCTGCGCGGCGAGCAGTCGTTCGGCGAGCGGTTGCAACGCCCGCACGTACGGATCGCTGCGTGCCGTATCAAGAATCAGCTTGCCTTGATTGGTTGCCGAGAGCATCGCCAGCGGCCGGTCAGGCAGCGTCGCAAGCAGCGGCACGTCAAAGCGTTTGGCAATCTGGTCGGCCGCCATGCCGTAACGCGGGTCATAGCGATTGAGCACCAGATGCAGATGACTGCGCTCCACGCTCTTCTCTTCGAGATCGCGCAGCAGCGAGGCGAGCGAGACGATCGCCCCCACGCTCTGATCGACCACGAGCCACACCTCGTCGGCCGCGCGCACCAGACTCGACACGAACGACGGATTCGAAAACCCGCCCAGATCGGCCACGATCAGATCGAAGAACGAGCGCAGGCGATCGGTGAGGGCAAGCGCATCGGCGGCCGCCACACTGCGCATATCGCCGAGATCGAGCGGCAACGGCAGCACAGCGAGCCCACTCGAGGCGTGCGAGACGGCCGTGTGCACCAGCGTCTCGTCAAAGCGGCGCAGGTTCTGCACGGCCTCGGCGAAGCTGAACTGACTTTGCGTATTCAGATACAGCAGGCCATCGCCCGACGGCAGCCCGAGATCGAGCAGCGCGACGTGGCCGAGCAGAGAGACATCGAACTTGTCATCCTTGCCCGCCGGCGCCTTGACCGGTTTGTTCGAGGGCGTGCCGACCGCGAGCTCCTGCGACAGTTGCGACAGATGCGCGGCCAGCGTGCTACAGCCCACACCGATGCGCGCGCCGAGCAACACCACGAAGCGGCCGTGTCTGGCCGGCCCCGAAGCACTGGGCGGCGGCGTTTGATCGATGACGCGGCGAATGACGTCGAGCGCCTCTTCGTGCGTGGAGTGCATGTCGATGAAGTCATGCACGCCGGCGCGAATGGCGGCCTTCATGCCGTCGGCACGCACCATCGAGCCCACCGCCACGAGCGGCAGCTTGGGTGCCACGCGCTTGAGCATTTGAGCGAGTTCGGCGGCCTGAGCAATGCCGCCATCGGCCGGCTCGTCGGCGTGGCCGGTCGGTTCGCCCGAAAAATCGAGCAACACCACCTGCGGATCGAGATCGCCGATGCGCTGTTGCAACTGCGCAGGGCGTCCCGCTTCCTGTAGCAAGACGCCCTCTTCGCGCAGGGCCGCCGAGAGCCACTGACCGTGGCCGGCATGCGCGCTGCAAAAGAGGAAGCGATGCAACTCAGTCATGGTGTCCAGTATTCGCGTCGGTGCGTTCATGTTTGCACTCCTTACTGCTCCGCCAGTGTTATTTCGAGAACCCCGGCAGTTCGCTGTCACTTGCCACGCCCATCAGGTAAGCGCCCCACACCTGACCGGGACGCTGCTCGCGCGTGTCGCCCGGCAACGGCATGGTCACACCGGCTGCGACCGGCTTGACCAGATGCGGCGTTACGATGATGACCAACTCTTTTTCAGCACTCGAGTACTTCAAATCACGGAAAAATGCGCCGATGAGCGGCAAATCGCCGAGCAACGGAATCTTGTCGACCGAAGCGGTCGTCGTGCGTGAAATCAACCCGCCGATGACGAAGCTCTCGCCATCGCCCAACTCCACCGTGGTGTCTGCACGACGCGTGGTAATCGCCGGAATCTGCACAGAGTCAGACACGATGGCGTTGGTGTAATCGATGTCCGAGGCTTCCGGCGCCACCTTCAATGCAATGCGGTTGGGCGAGAGAATTGTTGGCGTCACCGTCAATCCCACCCCGAACGGCTTGTACGTCACCGTCGTCGTGCCAAGACCGCCCGACTGCGGCACCGGGATCTCACCGCCCGCGAGGAAGCTCGCGCTCTGGCCCGACAGTGCGACCAGCGTCGGCGCCGCCAGAATGCGGCCCAGTCCGTTGGTCTGCACGAGATCGATGGCCGCCGAGAGCGTGAAGGCCCCTCGCGTGATCGAGCCGAAGAACGTGCCGAAACTGGAGACCTGACTGCTGCCCGATCCCGAACTCGATCCGCCGAAGGCCGAGGCCAGTTGCGAGACCACGCCAAAGCTCCCCGACCCGCCCTTCTTCATGACGCCGAAGCTCGCGCCGATCTGATTCAGGATGTTGCGGTTGATTTCGACGATCTTCACGTCGACCTGCACTACACCGGTTTCACCCACCGTCGAACGATCGACCACCACACCGCCCTTGCCCGTCGCATCGACCGCCGCCGATTGCAGACCGCTGTGCTCCACCAGCGTGTTCGCGTGGCCCTGAATCAGCGCCGCGTTGCCACGTGCATCCACGCTCGCCGTGCCGGTATCGCCCAATGCGCTTTGCAGGTCGCCCGTCACATGCACTTCCCAGCGCACGGCGTCACCACCGCGCGGCCATGCCGACACCTGTGTCGTGCCCGCCTTCTTGCCGACCACCAGCACCGAACCGCGACGCCCGCCGGTGCCACGCAGCACCACGACGTCGGCAACGGCCGGGTCGGCCACGGCTACCCGTTCGAGCGTGCCGGGCAGCGGCAGCTCACGCTGCTCGTGCACACCCAGCGTCAGCGAGCGCATGCTGGCGCTCTGAGAGGCGTCAGCCGCTTTCGCCAGACGCACCGACACTGTGGCTGCGCACGCGACCAGCGCGGCAAAGCACAACAGCGTCCCCGTGACACGTCTGACGTCTCGTCTGGCAGTGCGAACCTGGCTTCTGATCATGGCGTGGCTGTATCGGTCACTGTTTCGATTGAACTTGAAAGCCTTGGGTCAAGCGTTTCTGTACGTGGTTCTCTCTACGTGGTCTTCAAAAGTTCTGCGTTTCAGAATGACGCCGTCGAGCGCTCGGCGCCGCGCACGACTTCGATCGTGCCGCCACCGCCCTGCCCACCGCCCGCCGGGCGCGGTGCGGCGGCCGCCTTGACCGGCGCGCCAGCCAGCCCGGTGGTCGCGATGCCCGCGTAGGCCTGGTTCTCGGGGGTATCGAGCGAAGCCTTGTCGTCACCCTTCAGACCGGCCTTGCCCGCGAGCACCGGCGGCGGCGACGGGAACAGCGAGGTATCCGGTTTGGCGTCATCGGCCGGGTTGCGCAGCGCGAGCGTGATCCGCCCCTGCTGCGTGCCGAGCACCACACGGTTGACGTCAGCCACCGGCACGGCCACCACGGCGGCAGTCGCCGGCATCGGCGGCTGCACATTCACATTGGGCGGCGGGGGCGGCGGTGCCGTTGCCGCAGCGGCTTGCACCGTCGAAGCGACGCCGGGCGTGGCGGGCGGCGGCGTCACGTCATCGAGCGACGCATTCCCATAACTCAGCACGCGCACCCGCGAAGCGAGCAGGCGTGCCTGCGTATCGTCGGCCAGCCCCACCGCGGGGCCCGGGGCCTGATTGGTCTTCATCGTGAAGAACACGTCGACGTAGTCGCCCGGACGAATGCGGTTGGCAACGCCCACGGCTTCGGTGACCGGCAGCGCGACGGCGCGCTCGCCCGGCGCGAGTTGCATCGCCAGGCCACGCGCGAGGGTGTTCTGGGTGACCGGGACGCCGGCGGCAAGGGCCACCAGCGGCACGCGGCCCACGACATCGGCAGGGTTGGTAAAAGCGCCGGGCGTCTGGGCGTCGAACTGCACGAGCTTGACCGCGTCGGCAGCGATGACCTGCCCGGGCGACAGTGCCTTGGCCGCCACCACGGCCGGATAGCGCTGCGTAAGCGTCTGCGTCACCGGTGAGGGCGTTGCCGTCGGCGCCGGTGCGTTGGTCGTTCCCAATCGCAGCGCAAGGAGCGCCAGCAGCACCCCGATGACAACCAGCAGCGTTGCGAGAATCTTGGTGGCTTTGTTCATGGCTTGGGGCCTTGCGGCCGTTCAGTCACAAATTTCGGGCGCCGGGTAACGTGTAAGCGTGTAACCGGCGGCATGACATCGACTGCCAACTCAATTTCAGACTCAACTGCCGCCGAGCGTCGACGTGTCGAGCGTTACCGCGGTGGTGCCGTTGATGGTCGACGGCACCAGACTTCCCAACCCGGGCCAGTTGACGGTCATCGTCTGGTTCAGGCTGAGATTGACGTGAACGATGCACTGCGACGCGCTGCTCGATGCCCCGGAAGCCGGGCACGGATACGTGGTATCGGGCACAAAACTGGTTGTCACCGCACTGGATGCAGGCCAGGCGAGGGTGTTGCCAACCGCCTGTGCGGCGTAACTCTGGCGCTGTGCCAGCGTGCCGGCGCGCAGCATGGCGCGACCGCCCTCGGCGGCAGCCTGCGTGAGCATTTGTCGGGCAAGAATGGTGATGGAGAACGCGACGGCGACGTAGAACGCAGGCAACAGGATCATCAGAATGAGCATGAATTCAAGAGCGGCAACCCCACGCGAGCGCGCCGGTCGCAACCCTGATCCTGCCTGTGTCCTGTACCGCTTCATGACGACACTCCCCGTCGCGCACGGCGCTTGCAGGCCGTGTTTGGCGACGCATTGGTCCCACTCATTCGCGCGGCGTCGCCCGCGCCTCCCATTATTGCGGTGCCGCTTTCTGCGGCACTCGACACGCTCATTTCAACTGCTGTGTTCTGTTGCCGTGAAACGCTACCGCACCACCAGCGCAGCCACCGCCAGATACGCCCCGTAGGGCAACCCGATGCGCCCGGCCCGCCAGCGCTCGATCCGTTGCCACGTTGCCGTGGCGCTCGTGCGCTCCCGCCAGCCGGTCAGCCACGCAAGACGCCCGGCGAGCAGGACGAGTGCATGAAGGCCCGCCGCGACACTTGCCAGACACCACACCGGCAGCAGCACCGGGTAGCCGGCAATCAGGCCGATCAGTGCGAACAACTTGACGTCGCCCGCCCCCATCACGCCCCGCCACCAGAACGGTAGCAGTACGATCAATCCCAGCAGCGCGCCCAGCCCGTGAACCCACAAGACACGGGGTTCGCCGTGCCATGCTTGCCACCCGATCCAGACCAGCGCAAGCGCGCCGACCCACAACAGCCACACGTTAGGAATTCGGCGTGCGATCAGATCGGTGACCACGATCGGCACGCAGAGCAACCACAACAAGGTGAGCACGCTGGCCCTCGTGTCAGTGCGAAATCACCGAGATGGCGGCTGACGACATCGTGCTGAAGATCGACGAAATCGCGCTGCCCAACTGGGTGTAGACGGTCGTCCCGATGATCAGCGCCACGATGGCGGCGAGAATGCCGTACTCCAGCGCCGTAACTCCCTGCTGACGCCGCAGTCCCCGCCGCCCGTAGCGCTTACGCTGCGCGATTCGCATAGTCCGCACCCCGCGCAAGCGCCGTCAGGCACCCGCAGATGTCACGACCGACTGAACCTTCGAGAAAACCGATGTGAAGACACCCTGCAATGCCGGGGAGACAGTGACGCCAATAATCACGGCGACAACAGCTGCCAGAATGCCGTACTCCAGCGCGGTCACACCACGCTCATCGCGCGCAAACAGTCGAATACGATTGCCGAGTTTCATCTCACCCTCCCTCACTATTAAGGCGCTTTGCGCCCGTTGGCATACATGGCGAGTCACTCTCAGGTTTTTTCCTGAACGACGAGAACTCGCCATATCGCTTATCAGTTCTGGACTTCGGCCTCGGGTTCGTTGCGCTGCAAGGCTTACGAACCTCTTTTACTTTGTACGCCATTATTTCCCGCCATGCTGTAACAACCATCGGGATCGCGTACTATTTTTTTTCGATGCTAATTTAAACTAAAACGCAAAAACTAGAGCCTTCCTACCAATCACCCTGGAGAATGTAAGAAAACGTTACGCGGGTTGATCAAACAATACTCCAAAACTAAGCAATGCAACACGCGCGAGGGAAAACCATGATTCTGCACGTGTGAGCGAAACAACGCCTCTAATGCAGCGGACATTTAAATAACTATTCATTCATCGTCCGCTAGCCATGTTTCGCGGCCGCTATGCCCGTCACGTCCGCCCTTGATTCCGGCAATTGCTTCGCAACCCTTGCCAATCACGGCACCGAGAGGAATCTCACATGCCGGCGCCCTTGCGCGCAACCACCGAATCTTTCGAAATCTTTCGCCATCCGTGGTATTTCCGCATCGTCTGTATTAGCCCGGCGAGTGCCAATCGTATTCCGTCTCATTTACGTCCTGCACAGGCCCTTTTCCGCAGGGCCAATCATCTTTGCCACAGCGCAATCGACACGGCTTCTCGAACCGCAGTCGTAACGTGATTTCGAAAAATTACGTCGCACTGACAACTGTTCCGATCCCTCTTTACGCGAATTTCCTGCAATAGCCGCTGCACGTACCGGCATTCGGGTTTTGACGAGCGTATTTACCCGAACTCATGGGAAGCGCGTTACGTAACGTTCCCCGTAACGCCCCCCGTAACGGGAACGGCAATTCGCCGGAATTACCTCCGTTTTCACCTTTTCCCGATCTCGTTAACCCTGACTTTTGATCAGGCGTGCCAGTGCTCGATCTCTCGATCCGAAAGATTCTTGTTTTGCGAAACGCAAATAAATACAGGCTTTCCCGGCGATCGACAAAAAAACTAGAGCGATTACTCAAACCCGGATTTAGAGATTGGCACACCTCTTGCGGATATCCCTGCATCGCAACGCTAAAGATCACCGGGGGACACCATGATCATTGGCATTACCAAACAAACGACGCTCGGCACCGCAGGCCTTACCGCCTCGCAGCAGCGCGTCGGGGCCATGCAGCGCAGCGCTGCCGCCCAAGACGATCGTAGAGGCGCAAGCCCAGGGAGGAGCGGTGAGGACGGCGGTGGCGTACACGCCACCGCCACACCGTTCGGCACGGCAGGCACTCAACGTACGAATCAGGCCCTGGCGATGACGGGCCCCACAAGCGCAGCCGTCGAGGTGCTCCTGTTCGCACTCATCGCACAACGCATGAACACCCGACTGGCTGCGCAAGAAGCGCTCGCCTGATCACATAAACGACCAGAGGACACCATCATGAACAGCATCCAACGCAACCTTATCGCTTCGGCCTGCCTTCTCGCCATCGTCACCATGACCGGCTGCGCCAGCTCCGGCTCGGGCGGCACCAGCGGCTCTCTCGGCGGCGGCACCAGCGCCGGTTCCAGCGGCGGCGACGGCAGCGGCGGCGGATCGGGTACCGGCACGGGCACCGATGGCGGCAGCAGCAGTGGCGGCAGCAGCAGCGGTGGC
>NZ_NGUQ01000036.1 GCF_002179965.1 Pandoraea sp. PE-S2T-3 | reverse complement strand
AACCGCGCACAGGTCACGCGCGAAGTGGACGGCGGTCTGGAAACGATCTCGCTGTCGCTGCCGGCAGTCATCACGACCGACTTGCGCCTGAATGAGCCGCGTTATGTGACGCTGCCCAACATCATGAAGGCGAAGAAGAAGCCGCTCGAGACGGTGAAGCCTGCCGATCTGGGCGTGGATGTGAGCCCGCGTCTGAAGACGCTGAAGGTGGCCGAGCCGCCCAAGCGCAGCGCAGGGGTGAAGGTGGCGGACGTGGCAACGCTCGTCGACAAACTGAAGACCGAAGCCAAGGTCATCTAAGGGGACGACGAGATGAGCATTCTGGTAATCGCAGAACACGATAATCAATCGATCAAGGCGGCAACGCTGAACACGGTCGCTGCCGCCCTGCAATGCGGTGACGACGTGCACGTGCTGGTGGCTGGCAGCAATGCCAAGGCCGCCGCTGACG
>NZ_NGUQ01000035.1 GCF_002179965.1 Pandoraea sp. PE-S2T-3 | reverse complement strand
GCGTGGTCGAAGCGAGCAGTTCGAACCACTCGGCGTTATCTGCCGGGGCGCCGTCGGGGCTGTAGCAGCCTTCCAACGAGGCGGCCGGCGGGAAGTTGCCGGTGAAGTGGCTGGTGTCGAGATCGACGCCGAACAACACGCCCGGACGCGCCAGCTTGACGATGCACCAGTCGTAACCGTTGACGCGCTTGCGGCGCGTCTCCCAACCGTCCATCCACTTGCCGTTGTCGTCGTACTTGCCGGGGATGAACACGGCAGGGTCGGGGTTGAGCATGCGCTCTTTGGCCGCGAAGAACTCGTCGCTGGCCACTAGTGCCTGTGCACCCAGACGCGGGTCAGCCAGATTGACGTAACGGCGCACGAATTCCGGTGCGTTCGGGTCTTGCGGGGCGAGGGCCATGTTGCGTTGAACTCCAGATGAAGTGGCCGACGCCTTGGGGGCGGCGTCGGCAAAAGTGTGTGAGCCGAACTTGAGCGACTCGTCTGCCTAATGCATCAATGGCATCAATGGCATCAATGGCATCAATGGCATCAGTGGTGCCGGTGCCATCAGTGCTGCATGACCGGCGCAACTTCTGCGGCGTCGGCTTCCGCCGCTTGCGTTACCGGTTCGTACGGCAGGTTGCCGTTGAGCACCTGGTGCGCTCTCGCAAAGTCGACGTCTTTCTCCCACGCGGCCACGACGAGCGTCGCCACGCAGTTGCCCAGCAAATTGGTGATCGCGCGGGCAATCCCGACGAACCAGTCGACCGGCAGAATCAGCACGAGACCAATCACGGGAATGGCCGGAATCGCTGCCAGCGTCGCGGCCAGAATCACAATGGCGGAGCCCGGAATGCCGTGCGCGCCCTTGGACGTCAGCAACGATACGAGCACGACGAGGATCAGATCGTGGATCGACAGCGGCGTGTTGGTGGCCTGCGCAATGAAGATGACCGCGAGCGTCAGGTAGATGGAGAACCCGTCAAGGTTGAACGAGTACCCGGTCGGCACGACCAGACCCACGGTGGACTTCTTGATGCCCATCCACTCGAGCTTGCGCATCACGGTCGGCAACACGGCATCGGACGACGCCGTGCCCAGCACGATGGACAACTCTTCGCGGAAATACTTGATGAACTTGAAGATGTTGAAGCCCGCCAGACGCAACACGCCGCCCAGCACCACGGTCACGAATACGGCGCAGCTCAGATAGAACACGAAGACGAGCATGCCAAGTTGCTTGAGCGACGACGCACCGTATTTGCCGGTGGTGAAGGCGACGGCACCCAACACGCCCAGCGGCGCCAGACGGATGATGAACGCCATCACGCGGAAGAACACGTGGCTCAGGTCTTCAATGAAACGCGCGACCGGCTTGCCCCGTTCACCCAGTGCAGCCAGCGCACAGCCGAACATCACGGAGAAGACGAGAATTTGCAGGATGTCGCCCTTGGCGAATGCGTCGGTAATCGTGTTGGGAATGATGTTCAACAAGAAGCCGGCGGTGTCTTTGAGACTCTTGGCGTTCTCGGTGTACGTCGCCATCGCGCTCGGGTCGAGGCTGCGAATGTCGATGTTCATGCCGACACCCGGACGCGTCACCCACGCCAGCACGGCACCGATCACCAGCGCAAAGGTGGTGATGATCTCGAAGTACACGACGGCCTTCACGCCGACGCGGCCCACTTTGCGCAAATCGCCCGCGCTCGCCATACCGCTGACGACCACGCAAAAGACGATGGGGCCAATGACCATCTTGATGAGCTTGAGGAAGCCATCGCCCAACGGACGCAAGGACTCGCCCAACTGCGGAAACCAGATGCCGAGTGCCACGCCTACTACCAACGCGATGACGACTCGGCCAAACAACGAACGGAACAGCCTGGGCATGGTGTGTCTCCTCTGCCTGCGTAGATCTTGCGGATTTTGTTGATCTCTACTTCGACGGATTGCTCTTTCGGGGGCTCTGCGGTACGGCGCTTTCCTCACCATCAGCCAGTTTATCGTTACAAGTCATACCGGTCTGACCAGTGGTGTTATGGCGAATATTAGAAAGTCAATATGTGGCGGTCAAGGCGCACGCGCTGAGGGGATACCCTAGGGCCGCGTCCGGCCCGGGGTACGTGCGTTTCGCAGGCTGAACCCCGCACGGTTTCCCGGGGATGACGGCCGGAACTTCGGTTTCCGGCATGGGGTCGCACTGGGTATCCCCAACAAGTCGCAAACACAGGTCAGGGAGACGCCATGCGAATGAAAGACACGGTGGTACTCGTCACAGGCAGCGCGCAAGGTATCGGGCGCGCTATCGCCATCCGGCTGGCACAGGAAGGCGCGCGCATCGTGGTGGAAGACCGGCAGGACAGCGCGATGGCAGAGCAGACGCTGGATGCGGTACGCAAGGCCGGTAGCGATGGCTGCGTGATCGCCGGTGACGTGGGGCGCGTGGCGGATGTTCAGGCGGTCGTGGCGAAGGCGGTTGAGCAGATGGGGCGGCTCGATGTGCTGGTCAATAACGCTGGGGTGGAGCGTCGCGCCGCCTTTCTGGACGTGACGGAAGCCGACTACGACCTCGTGCTGGACATCAATCTGAAAGGCGCGTTCTTTCTGACGCAGGCGTTTGTTAAGCACCTGCGCGATACGAAGCGCGGCGGGCGCATCGTCAATGTCAGCTCGGTGCACGAAGAGTTGCCGTTTCCCCACTTCACCAGCTACTGCGCCAGTAAAGGCGGCATGAAGATGATGATGCGCAATCTCGCCATCGAACTCGCGCCGCTCGGCATTACGGTCAATAACGTCGCGCCCGGCGCGGTCGGCACGGCGATCAATCAGCAACTGCTCAAGAACAAATCGGAACTCGACGCGCTGCTCGCCAACATTCCGCTGGGCCGTCTTGCCGATCCGAGTGAAGTGGCTAACGCCGTGCTGTTTCTCGCGTCGCCGGAAGCCAGTTACGTGACGGGGACGACGGTGTTCGTCGACGGCGGTCTGCTCTGGAATTATTCGGAGCAATGACCATGACCGACACCGCGCAACGTACGCTTTCGCAAGGGGGCATGACGCCGGAAGTCGCGCATGTCGCGCCCTCGGACGTGCTCACCCCGGCGGACCGGTATCAGGAGTTGTTTGTCGCCGTGCAGACGCAGCGCATCTTCCCCGACAGCAAGACGTTCGTGGACTGTGTGCCGAGACTGGCGCCAGAGGAGGTTCTCCGGCGTTATCGCGAGGACGCCAGCCGCCCGGGCTTCGATCTCCCGGCGTTCGTTTCCGGGCACTTCACGATGGAGCGCATTCCCGACAGCCACTATGTGTCGGACCCGGGGCAAGGGCTGGTCGCCCATATCGATGGCCTCTGGGATGTGCTGACCCGGCTGCCGCAAGCGCACCCGGCCGACAGTTCGCTGCTGCCGTTGCCGCAGTCCTACGTGGTGCCCGGCGGACGCTTTCACGAACTCTATTACTGGGACTCCTATTTCACGATGCTCGGCCTCGCGCAAAGCGGACGCCACGACCTGCTCGTGAATATGGCCGACAACTTCTCGTTTCTCATCGATACGTATGGTCACGTGCCGAACGGCAACCGTACGTACTACCTGAGCCGGTCGCAGCCCGCGATGTACGGTCTGATGATCGAGCTCTTCGAGTCGCACGGCGTGGCGCGTGCGGTCCGCTATTTGCAGCATCTGCTGCGTGAGCACGCCTACTGGATGGAGGGGGAGGAATCGCTCGCTGCCGGTGACGCGTTCCGTCATCTGGTGCGTCTGCCCGACGGCGCACTGCTCAATCGCTATTGGGATGAACGCGATACGCCGCGCGAGGAGGGCTATCTCGAAGACGTCAATACGGCGCTGCATGCCCCCGCGCGTAATGCGGGGGAGGTGTATCGCGATCTGCGCGCCGGGGCAGCGTCGGGCTGGGATTTCAGTTCGCGCTGGCTCGGCGACGCGAACGATCTCTCTACGATTCGCACGACGGCGATTCTGCCGGTCGATCTGAATAGCTTTCTCTTCGCGACGGAGCGGCAGATCGCACGACTGAGTGAAGCGGCCGGTGACGCGCAGCAAGCGCTGGCGTTTGCCGCGCGTGCCGAAGCGCGCCGACGTGCGATGACGCGCTTTCTCTGGAGTGACGACGACGGCGCGTTCATGGACTACGACTGGCAGTTCGGGGAGATTCGTCGGCAATTGACGGCGGCGATCGCCGCGCCATTGTTTGTCGGCATGGCTTCGCGTGAAGAGGCCCATCGCACGGCACGCGCGATGGCCGATCGCCTGATCGCGGCGGGCGGGCTCCGCACTTCAGAGGCATCAATGCAAACCTCAAGCCTTCAGCAATGGGACCCGCCCAACGGCTGGGCGCCGCTGCAATGGATCGCCATTCATGGCCTGCGCAAGTACGGCGAGAATCGGCTGGCCACAGAGATCGCCCATCGCTGGCTGGCGACGGTCGGGGCGCTTTACACGCGGGAGAGCAAGCTAGTGGAAAAGTACTCGCTGCACACGAGCGACGCGATGTGCGCTTGTGGCGGCGGGGGCGGGGAGTATCCGCTGCAAGATGGCTTCGGCTGGACGAACGGCGTGGTGCGGCGCCTGCTCGGCGACCATCCGGAACATCATGCGCACACGGCGCTGGCGCGCGGGCGGCCGCGAGGGTAACCAAGGGCGCAGGGTTGGTGGCGGCAGAGAGGGCGGTCGGGCAGGCCGGAGGCAACCGGGAGGCAGGCGCGCAGCGGGCCCGGCAGGTGGCGCTTGCAGCCCATGGGAGGGCGCTGCATCCGCCGATATTTGGCGTCGTACAATGCGCCATACTGATCCGCGCGTATTTCGCGGAATTCCCGCACGACTTGTGAGGCCTCATGAAGCATTCGGCACACGCCGTAACCGACGCTGCCGTCGCCATCATCCGCGAGCGCATTGAGCGTCAGGTCTATCCGACCGGCGCGATGTTGCCGTCGCAACGCCAACTCGCCGAAGAACTGTCGATCAGCCGCGCCTCGCTGCGCGAAGCCCTCTCGACGCTCGAAGCCCTCGGTATGGTCTCCATCCGCCCCGGCAAGGGCGTGTACGTGAGCGACGCCTCGGCCCGCGTCGGCGTGGCCTGGCGCTTCGCCGACCAGATCTCGCTCGCCGACACGTATCAACTTCGCTACGCGCTCGAAGGCTTTGCCGCCCGGCTGGCCGCCCACGCCGCCGGCGCCGATGAGATGGCATGGCTCACCGACAACGTCGACGAAATGAAGGCTGCCCTCATCGAAGGGGACGTGGATACGGCGGCGCAGCTCGATTTCGCGTTCCATCTGCGCATCGTCGGACTCGCCGGAAACGGCGCCATTGCCGACATCCTGCGCGGCAGCACCGAAATCGTCATGGAAAGCCAGCGCCTGCCGTTCTATCAGCGCGAACTCGTGCTTTCTACCTATCATGAACACATGGAGATCCTCGACGCCCTGCGACGCCGCGATGGCGCCGCCGCAGGGGCCGCGATGGAGCGCCATATCGTGCTGGCGGCCCAGCGGGCGGGCATTCACTTCCCTATCCCCTCTGCGTATTCGTCCGCTGGCGGCCTTGCCCCCAGGGAGAACGCAGAGCGTACTGGTGCTCCACACGTTCAGCTTTGAGATGAAAGGGATTTGCGCTATACTTTGAGGGTTTTGGTCATTTAACCCTCACCCTAGCGCCTACCCGCCTGACATCTCGTCCGCAGTCCGAGCATCCGCTGTGCGCATATTCCGCGCAATTCCGGTGCCCGCGCTGATGTCATCGCGGCGGACGATGGGGCTGGCAGCCGGGGTGAACCCTTCAGGAGTTTCCCGTGCTGCCGTCATTCCCACCCGCTATTCTCGCGCTCGCTGACGGCACGGTCTTTCGTGGGTACGCCATTGGCGCTGCCGGTCACACCATCGGCGAAGTCGTGTTCAACACGGCCATCACCGGCTATCAGGAAATCCTCACCGACCCCAGCTATGCGCGCCAGATCGTCACGTTGACGTATCCGCACATCGGCAACACGGGCGTCAACAGTGAAGACGTCGAAGCCACGAAAGTCCATGCCGCCGGCCTGATCATCAAGGATCTTCCGATCCTCGAATCGAATTTCCGCGCCGACAAAACCCTGTCGCAATATCTGAAAGACGAAGGCGTCGTTGCCATCGCCGGTATCGACACGCGCCGACTCACCCGCATTCTGCGCGAGAAGGGTGCGCAGAACGGCTGCATCCTCGCCGGTGAAGAAGCCGACGAAGGCAAGGCCATCGCGCTCGCCCAGTCGTTCCCGGGTCTCGCCGGGATGGATCTCGCCAAGGTCGTCTCGACGACCGAGCGTTACTCCTGGACGCAGACGGAATGGCGTCTGGGCGAAGGCTACGGCGAGCAAAAAGACCCGCAGTTCCATGTGGTCGCCCTCGACTACGGCGTCAAGCGCAACATTCTGCGCATGCTCGCCGAGCGCGGCTGCAAGGTCACGGTGCTGCCGGCCCAAAGCACGGCTGACGACGTGTTCGCCCTGAACCCGGACGGCGTGTTCCTCTCGAACGGCCCCGGCGATCCGGAACCGTGCGATTACGCCATCGCCGCCACGAAGACGTTCCTCGAGCGCCGCATCCCGACGTTCGGCATCTGCCTCGGCCACCAGATCATGGGCCTGGCCGTCGGTGCGAAGACCCTCAAGATGAAGACCGGCCACCACGGCGCGAACCATCCGGTGAAGGACTTGGCGTCGGGCCGCGTGGTGATCACCTCGCAGAACCACGGTTTCGCAGTCGACGCAAACAGCCTGCCGGACAACGCACGCGTCTCGCACGTGTCGCTGTTCGATGGCACGCTGCAAGGCTTCGAACTGACGGATCGCCCGGCATTCTGCTTCCAGGGTCACCCGGAAGCCTCGCCGGGCCCGCACGACATCGGCTATCTGTTCGACCGCTTCGTGCAGTCGATGGCCGACGCGAAACAAGCCGCCTGAGCGCGACGAACGGATCAGGAAACACGCACCATGCTCGGAAACTCACTCGGCATCGTCAACCTCTGGACCTATCTGGCCGGGGTGGTGGTGGT
Organism: Pandoraea sp. PE-S2T-3; assembly: GCF_002179965.1. Classification (GTDB taxonomy): domain Bacteria; phylum Pseudomonadota; class Gammaproteobacteria; order Burkholderiales; family Burkholderiaceae; genus Pandoraea. Next base: position 452,851 of record NZ_NGUQ01000035.1, on the reverse strand, counting down.
CATTCTGCTGCCGGGGCCGAATTCGATCTATGTCCTCTCGGTCGCCGCCCAGCGCGGCGTTCGGCAAGGCTACGCGGGCGCCTGCGGGGTGTTCCTCGGTGACACGATCCTGATGGCCCTCGCGGCCGCAGGCGTCGCGTCGCTGCTGCACGCCCAGCCGGCACTGTTCTTCGTGGTGAAGTACTTCGGCGCCGCCTACCTGTGCTGGATGGGCTTCAACATGCTGCGCGGCGCGGTGAAGAACATCCGTGCTGCGCGCGAGAACCCCGCGGCACCGGCGTTGCCGCCGAAGCAGGTGGATGCCGACCGGCCGTTCCGGCGGGCACTGGTTATCAGCCTGCTCAATCCGAAGGCGATCCTGTTCTGCGTGTCGTTTTTCATCCAGTTTGTCGATCCGGGCTACGCCTGGCCGGCGCTGTCCTTTGCAGTGCTGGGCGTGATCGTGCAGACCTGTAGTTTCCTGTACCTGAGCACGCTGATCCTGGCCGGTTCCCGTCTGGCCGAGCACTTCCGGCGACGTCGCCGGTTGAGCGCCGGGGCGACCGGCGGCGTGGGCGCGCTGTTCGTCGGCTTCGGTGTGAAGCTCGCGACCGCGACGCTGAGTTAAATTTTTGTTGAGAACGTTATGCCAAAGCGCACAGACATCAAGAGCATCCTCATCATCGGCGCCGGCCCGATCATCATCGGTCAGGCATGCGAGTTCGATTATTCCGGCGCACAGGCCTGCAAGGCGCTGCGCGAGGAAGGCTACAAGGTCATCCTGATCAACAGCAACCCGGCGACGATCATGACCGACCCGGATACGGCCGATGTGACCTACATCGAACCGATCACCTGGGAAGTCGTCGAGCGCATCATCGCCAAGGAGCGCCCGGATGCCATTCTGCCGACCATGGGCGGCCAGACCGCGCTGAACTGCGCGCTCGATCTGCACAAGCATGGCGTGCTCGACAAGTACAAGGTCGAGCTGATCGGCGCCTCGCCGGAAGCCATCGACAAGGCTGAAGACCGTCTGAAGTTCAAGGACGCGATGACCAAGATCGGTCTCGGTTCGGCCAAGTCGGGCATCGCCCACTCGATGGAAGACGCGCTCGCCGTGCAAGCGCAGATCACCGCCGAGATCGGCGGCAGCGGCTACCCGATGGTGATTCGCCCGTCGTTCACGCTGGGCGGCTCGGGCGGTGGTATTGCCTACAACCGTGAAGAATTCGAAGAGATCTGCAAGCGCGGTCTCGACCTCTCGCCCACGCGCGAACTGCTCATCGAAGAGTCGCTGCTCGGCTGGAAGGAATACGAGATGGAAGTCGTGCGCGACCGCGCCGACAACTGCATCATCGTTTGCTCGATCGAAAACCTCGACCCGATGGGCGTGCACACCGGTGACTCGATCACGGTTGCACCGGCCCAGACGCTGACCGACAAGGAATACCAGCTGCTGCGTAACGCATCGCTGGCAGTGCTGCGCGAAATCGGCGTGGAGACGGGCGGCTCGAACGTCCAGTTCTCGATCAACCCGAAGGACGGCCGTATGGTCGTCATCGAAATGAACCCGCGCGTGTCGCGCTCGTCGGCCCTCGCATCGAAAGCCACCGGCTTCCCGATCGCCAAGATCGCCGCCAAGCTGGCGGTCGGCTACACGCTCGATGAACTGCGCAACGACATTACGGGCGGCGCCACGCCGGCCTCGTTCGAACCGACGATCGACTACGTCGTGACGAAGGTGCCGCGTTTCGCGTTCGAGAAATTCCGTGAAGCCGATGCCCGCCTGACGACGCAGATGAAGTCGGTCGGCGAAGTGATGGCGATTGGCCGTACCTTCCAGGAATCGTTCCAGAAGGCCATGCGCGGTCTGGAAGTCGGCGTGGACGGTCTGGACGAAAAGTCGACCGACCGCGACGAGATCGTGGCCGAAATCGGCGAGCCGGGCCCGGACCGTATCTGGTACGTCGGCGACGCATTCCGTCTGGGCATGAGCCTCGAAGAGGTGTACGCCGAGACCGCGATCGACCCGTGGTTCCTCGCGCAACTCGAAGCCATCATCAAGAAGGAAAAGGCACTCGGCGGCCGTACGCTCGAGAGCCTGACGACCGAAGAACTGCGCTTCCTGAAGCAAAGCGGCTTCTCGGATCGCCGTCTGGCCAAGCTGCTCGGCACCGACCAGACCGCCGTTCGCAAGGCGCGTATCGCCCAGAACGTGCGTCCGGTCTACAAGCGCGTGGACACCTGTGCGGCCGAATTCGCGACCAACACCGCTTACATGTACTCGACCTACGAGGAAGAGTGCGAAGCCCAGCCGACCAACAAGAAGAAGGTCATGGTGCTCGGCGGCGGCCCGAACCGTATCGGTCAGGGTATCGAGTTCGACTACTGCTGCGTGCACGCCGCGCTGGCGTTGCGCGACGATGGTTACGAAACCATCATGGTCAACTGCAACCCGGAAACGGTGTCGACGGACTACGACACGTCGGATCGTCTGTACTTCGAGCCGGTGACGCTCGAAGACGTGCTCGAAATCGTCGACCTCGAAAAGCCGGTCGGCGTGATCGTGCAGTACGGCGGTCAGACCCCGCTCAAGCTCGCGCTCGATCTCGAAGCGAACGGTGTGCCCATCGTCGGCACCAGCCCCGACATGATCGACGCGGCCGAAGACCGCGAGCGCTTCCAGAAGCTGCTGCACGATCTGGGCCTGCGTCAGCCGCCGAACCGCACTGCTCGTGCGGAAGACGAAGCGCTCAAGCTGGCCGCCGAGATCGGCTACCCGCTGGTGGTGCGCCCGTCGTACGTGCTGGGTGGCCGCGCGATGGAAATCGTCCACGAGCCGCGTGACCTCGAGCGCTACATGCGCGAGGCCGTCAAGGTGAGCCACGACAGCCCGGTGCTGCTCGACCGCTTCCTCGACGACGCTATCGAATGCGACGTCGACTGCATCTCCGACGGCACGGACGTCTACATCGGCGGCGTGATGGAGCACATCGAACAAGCCGGCGTGCACTCCGGTGACTCGGCTTGCTCACTGCCGCCGTACTCGCTGTCGGCCGAAACGGTCGCTGAACTCAAGCGTCAAACGGCCGCGATGGCCCACGCGCTGAACGTGGTCGGCCTGATGAACGTGCAGTTCGCGATTCAGCAGGGCAACGGCGTCGACACGATCTACGTGCTCGAAGTGAACCCGCGTGCCTCGCGTACGGTGCCGTACGTCTCGAAGGCGACCGGCCGCCAACTGGCCAAGATCGCCGCGCGTGCGATGGTCGGCCAGACGCTCAAGGAACAACGTGTGACGAGCGAAGTCTCGCCGCCGTACTTCAGCGTGAAGGAAGCCGTGTTCCCGTTCGTGAAGTTCCCGGGCGTCGACCCGGTGCTTGGACCGGAAATGCGCTCGACGGGTGAAGTGATGGGCGTGGGCCGCACGTTCGGCGAAGCGCTCTTCAAGTCACAACTGGCCGCGGGCTCGCGTCTGCCGGCCTCGGGCACGGTGCTGCTCACGGTGAAGGATGCGGACAAGCCGCGCGCCGTCGAAGTGGCCCGCATGCTGCACGCGCTCGACTACCCGATCGTGGCAACACGCGGTACGGCTGCCGCGATCGAAGCCGCCGGTATCCCGGTGCGCGTGGTCAACAAGGTGAAGGACGGCCGTCCGCACATTGTCGACATGATCAAGAACGGCGAGATCGCGCTGGTGTTCACCACGGTGGACGAAACCCGCACGGCCATTGCCGATTCGCGCTCGATCCGTATGTCGGCGCAGGCGCACAAGGTCACGTATTACACGACGATCTCGGGTGCCCGTGCTGCCGTGGAAGGCCTGAAGTACTTGCAGAATCTGGAGGTCTACGACCTGCAAAGCCTGCACGCGCTGCTGCCGGCCCAGGCCTGATCGGGGCAAGGTAACAGGGCGGATCTCCGGCGCGGTTCACGCTGCGCCGGGGGAAGTCGCAAAAATGGCGCGTAGACCGGGGAACCCATCCCCGGCCTACGCGCCAAATGCATTATGTGGTGCGGATTGCCGCGCGATTCGTCACCTGTCGAACTTCGACGCGTGACTGGATTGGCAGCTACGGCAACTCTGCTACACTAACGCCATATAGGTGTCACAGCCGCGGTCAAGCGGCGTTCGCAAAAAGTGCGAATGCGGCTTTGCTGCGGCAATTTTTTTGTCTTTCGGAACAACGCGCATGAGTACCATTCCTCTGACCAAGCGGGGCGCCGAGCTGCTCAAGGATGAGCTGCACCGCCTGAAGACCATCGAACGTCCGGCTGTGATCATTGCGATCTCGGAAGCCCGTGCGCAAGGCGATCTGTCGGAAAATGCCGAATACGACGCCGCCAAGGAAAAGCAGGGTTTCATCGAAGGCCGCATTCAGGACCTCGAATCGAAGCTGTCTGCCGCGCAGATCATCGATCCGGCGGCGCTTGATGCCGAAGGCCGTGTGGTCTTCGCCGCAACGGTCGAACTCGAAGATCTCGATAACGGCGGCACGGTGCTGTATCAAATCGTCGGCGACGACGAAGCCGACATCGACCACGGCAAAATTTCGGTGAGTTCGCCGATCGCGCGTGCGCTCATTGGCAAGCATGCAGGCGACGTGGCCGAAGTGCAGGCCCCGAGCGGCGTGCGTGAGTACGAGATCATCGATGTCCGTTACGTCTGATATGACGACCGGCGTGGCGTCGGCCGGCGGAGCACCACGACTGGAACGACTGTTCCGGTTGGTGGCGACCGTCTGGTGCGGCAGCCAATGGGCGATCGGCTACATTGTCGCGCCCACGCTGTTCGCCGTGCTTGAGTCACGCATGGTGGCCGGCACGGTGGCAGGTCGACTGTTTCACACGCAGGCGTGGCTGAGCCTGGTTTGCGGTGTGTTGCTGGTCTGGCTGGCCACTGCCCTCGTGGCGCGCACGGCCGACGAACAAGCCGCGCGCCGTTATCGCGGCCTGCGTTGGCTGGCGGTGGCGATGATGGTCTGTGTGCTGATCAGCTCGTTTGCGTTGCAGCCGTTTATGGCGCAATTGCGTGCGGCGGCCGAAGCCACGGGCGTCGAGATCGGGCAATCGCCGTATGCAGCACGTTTCGGCATGCTGCATGGTATTTCCAGCGTCATCTATCTGTTGCAAAGCTTGCTGGGTGTGGTGCTGATCTGGCGCCAACCGGTGCGCGGCTAAATGCCGCAGGCGGCGAGAGCGGGCAATCCAGTCGATTGACCGTGGTCGTTGCCCAATAAAAAACGCGCCCGACATTGTGCGGGCGCGTTGTCTTAGGAGCGGTCGGAATCGTGAGAACGAACCACCGTCCCGGTCAGACGCGAAGCGGGCTGAAATCCGCTTCGATCCGGAATGGTCCGGATCAGTCGTTGCGTTGACGCTTGACGCTCGTCTGACGTTTCTTGGCTTTCTTGACGATACCACCAGCCGTCATGCGCTCGTTACCGCGCACGGTCATCTTCTTGACGGCGGGGCGGCGACCGGAGTGCGGGCTGTTCTTGACGACCGTCACGGTGCGCGGTGCGCGACCCTTGACGGTAGTGCCGCTACCGCCGGAGCGTGCGCGCACCGGGGTTTCATCTTCGTCCGGGGTCGGGCGATACACCACGAGCAGTTTGCCGATGTGTTGTACCGGCGCTGCACCGAGTTGGTCGCAAATGGTTTCGTAAATGGCGATGCGTGCGTCGCGTTCGTCACCGAAGACACGTACCTTGATCAGTTCGTGGGCCTTCAGGGCGCCGTCGATTTCCTTGAGCACCGCTGGCGTCAAGCCGTCGGCGCCGATCAGAACGACAGGGTTCAGCGCATGGGCGGCGGAGCGCAGGTCGGCGCGTTGCGCCGGGGTCAGGGTCAAAGCAGACATAGAAGACAGACGAGAGACAAACGAGACAAACGAAGAGGAATGCGCCTGGGAGCGATCACCGGAGCACCTGCCACTGGCAAGTCCGACTCAGCATTTTGGGCGCGCAAGGGCGTATTATCCTGCAAATTCGCAGTGTTTTTGAAGAATTATGGCAAAAAACCGTTTCAGCCACGCCTGGCTGCACGATCACATCAACGATCCCTACGTCAAAATGGCGCAGCGAGAGGGCTATCGGGCCCGCGCAGCGTACAAGCTTAAGGAAATCGATGAACAGGACCGGCTGATCAAGCCGGGCCACGTGATTGTCGACCTTGGCGCAACCCCTGGCAGCTGGAGCCAGTACGCCCGCAACAAGCTCGCAGCAGGTAAGCGGGCCGACGGCGGTATCGACGGCACGATCGTCGCGCTGGACATCCTCCCGATGGAGCCGATTGCCGATGTGACGTTCCTGCAAGGCGATTTCCGCGAGGACAGCGTGCTCGAACAGCTCGAAGAAATCGTCGGGGGCCGGAAAGTGGACCTTGTACTTTCCGACATGGCCCCCAATTTGTCAGGTGTCGCGGTGGCAGATGCGGCGCGGATCGAGCATCTTTGTGATCTGGCGCTGGATTTCTCTCAACGGCACTTGAAACCGGAAGGGGCGTTACTGGTCAAATGTTTCCACGGCAGCGGCTATAGCCAGATTGTCGAAAAATTCAAACGCCAGTTCAAAACCGTGGCGCCGCGCAAGCCCAAGGCGTCTCGCGACAAATCTTCCGAAACTTTCATTCTGGGTCGGGGTTTGAAAAATCCGGCTTGATGCCCGTCAAACCAGCGCTCTGGCGCTATGGTGGCGGTAAAGAATCACTATGGCGGTGCGCCTGCGAGTGGATTAGAATGAATTCCTGGCGCGAAGCGATTTCATGAAGGAGCAACGCTTTGAACAATAATATGTTTTCCAAAGCGGCGGTGTGGTTAGTCATCGCGCTGGTCTTGTTTACTGTTTTTAAACAGTTCGACAAGCCGCACGTCCAGGAGGGCGTGACGTACTCCCAGTTCATGGACGATGCCAAGAACGGCAAGATCAAGAACGTGATAGTGCAAGGGCGTAGCCTTCAGGTGACGCCGAGCGACGGCCAGAAATACACCATCGTGTCGCCGGGCGACATCTGGATGGTGGGCGATCTCATGAAGTACGGCGTGCAAGTGTCGGGTAAAGCCGACGACGAGCCGAACGTGCTCATGTCCGCACTGTATTACCTCGGACCAACGCTGCTGATCATCGGCTTCTGGTTCTTCATGATGCGACAGATGCAGGGCGGCGGTAAGGGCGGTGCCTTCTCCTTCGGCAAATCCCGCGCGCGTCTCATCGATGAAAACGCCAATCCGGTCACATTTGCGGACGTCGCCGGTTGCGACGAAGCCAAATATGAAGTCGGCGAACTGGTCGACTTCCTGAAAGATCCTCAGAAATTCCAGAAGTTGGGCGGTCGTATTCCGCGCGGCGTGCTGCTGGTTGGCCCGCCGGGGACCGGTAAGACGTTGCTCGCGCGCGCCATTGCCGGCGAAGCGAAGGTGCCGTTCTTCAGCATTTCCGGTTCGGACTTCGTTGAAATGTTCGTCGGCGTGGGCGCTGCCCGTGTCCGCGACATGTTCGAAAACGCCAAGAAGCAGTCGCCGTGTATCGTGTTCATCGACGAAATCGACGCGGTCGGCCGTCATCGTGGCGCCGGTATGGGCGGCGGTAACGACGAACGCGAACAGACGTTGAACCAGATGCTCGTCGAAATGGACGGCTTCGAAGCCAACTCGGGCGTCATCGTGATTGCCGCGACGAACCGTTCGGACGTGCTGGACAAGGCGTTGCTGCGTCCGGGCCGTTTCGACCGTCAGGTCTACGTCGGTCTGCCGGATATCCGCGGCCGTGAGCAGATCCTGAAGGTGCACCTGCGCAAGGTGCCGATCTCGAACGACGTCGACGCTTCGGTGATCGCACGTGGCACGCCGGGCATGTCGGGCGCCGATCTGGCCAACCTCGTGAACGAAGCCGCGCTGTTTGCCGCGCGCCGTAACAAGCGCATCGTCGAGATGCTCGACTTCGAAGACGCGAAGGACAAGATTTTCATGGGTCCGGAGCGCAAGTCGGCTGTCATGCGCGACGAAGAGCGCAGGGCAACGGCTTACCACGAGTCGGGTCACGCAGTGGTGGCGATGTCGCTGCCGGGCGCCGATCCGGTGCACAAGGTGACGATCATTCCGCGCGGCTGGGCGCTGGGCGTGACGATGCAGTTGCCGGAGCACGACAAATACTCGGAGTATCGCGACACGATGCTCGTGCAGATCGCCATGCTGTTCGGCGGTCGTGCAGCGGAAGAAGTGTTCCTGAACAAGATGTCGACGGGCGCTTCGAACGACTTCGAGCGCGCCACCAAGCTGGCTCGCGACATGGTAACCCGTTACGGTATGTCCGACGCCCTGGGCCCGATGGTCTACGTCGACACCGAGCAGGACTCGATGTTTGGCCGGATGTCGGCCAAGTCGGTGTCGGAAGCCACGCAGCAGAAGGTCGACGCGGAAGTTCGCCGCATTCTGGACGAACAATACGCACTGGCCCGCAAACTGCTGGAAGACAACCGCGACAAGGTCGAAACGATGACCCAAGCCCTGATGGACTGGGAAACGATCGACGCGGAACAGGTCAAGGACATCATGGAAGGGCGCCCGCCGCGTCCCCCGAAGAATGGTCCGTCGAGCGGTGGCGCATCGGGTGGCAATCCGCCGCTCAAGCCGAGCAACACGCCGGCAACCGTCTGAGACGGTCGCCATTCGGCGAGTTGACCGATAGCGGTTCAGGAAGTACCCAGCAAAAAGGCCGGCAAATTGCCGGCCTTTTTGCTTTGGCACCCGCGGCGATCGTCTGATGAAGTGTCCGAAGACTTGTCCGATGAAGGGATGTCAGGAATTCTGAAATTCCGTGTTACCGAGTGTTTCCGTGGTCGATACACGAAGTGAATCCGGTAACATTACGGCCATACACGATAAGGTCCTACAGAGCCAAGAGTTTCCGAATGTCCACCGAGCCGCTGACATCTTCCGTTCCCCCGTCCGACGACATGACGTTCGCCGTCGCCGGTGACACTACGCCGCCCGCGAAGCCCGACACGCTGGCCCTGGGGCCGCGATTTCGACTCGATGCGCGGCGTGTGCATGTCATGGGCATTCTCAATGTCACGCCCGACTCGTTCTCCGACGGCGGCAAGTTTGCCGGCCGTGACGCAGCACTGCGGCATGCCGAGCAGTTGATTGCCGAGGGTGTGAACATTCTCGATATCGGCGGAGAGTCCACACGTCCGGGCGCCGAGGCGTTGCCGGAGGCCGCCGAGCTTGACCGTGTCGTCCCGATCGTGGAGGCCCTGCGTGACTGCGGCGTGCCGCTCTCCGTCGACACGTACAAGCCCGGTGTGATGCGCGCGGTGCTGGCCGCCGGTGCGGACATGATCAACGACATCTGGGGTTTCCAGAAGCCGGGTGCCGTCGACGCCGTACGCGATAGCGAAGCGGCGCTGTGCATCATGCATATGCTGCACGACCCGAAAACCATGCAGGATGCACCGATCTACACCGACGTCGTGACCGAAGTGGCGGCCTTTCTCGACGGTCGCGTCGACGCCATGATGTCCGCAGGTGTTGCGCCGGAACGTCTGTATCTCGATCCGGGATTCGGTTTCGGCAAGAATCTTGCGCATAATCTCGCCTTGCTCAAGCACCTGCGGGTGCTCTCTCGCGACGGCTTGCCCCTGTTGGTCGGCATGTCGCGCAAGCGCATGCTGGGTGAGATCACCGGCCGTGAGACCCCGATGGAGCGTCAGGTGGCGAGCGTGGCCGCCGCGATGTGCGCCGCCGATCGCGGCGCAGCGATCGTGCGTGTTCACGATGTGGCGGAAACCGTCGACGCGCTTAAGGTGTGGCACGCCGTACGCGACGCCGAGTAATATCGCGGACCGGCTGGATCCGTCGCCGGCGAGCAGTTGGCGAATGCGGCCCGCAAACGGCAAGCGGCAGCGGCGAGGGGACGTGACTGGGACGTCTTTGGTCAAAAATGTCAGCTAGCGCAAACCTCGCCCGACGACGAAAATCGTACACAACGAAAGCAATAGGAACGAAGCGCGCGGCAGGACCTTCCACGGTCGTGACGCGCCAACAGGGAATGACGCAACGATGAAACGACGCTATTTTGGCACCGACGGGATTCGCGGTACGGTGGGCGAGGGGCCCATTACGCCGGAGTTCGTGCTTCGATTGGGGTATGCCGCAGGCCGCGTGCTGGCCGGCAACCAGCTACTGGGCCGCCCCACTGTGCTGATCGGCAAGGACACGCGTGTTTCGGGCTATATGCTGGAAGCGGCACTGGAAGCGGGCTTTGCTGCCGCGGGCGTCGACACGATGATGGCCGGGCCGATGCCCACGCCGGCTGTGGCTTATCTCACCCGCGCGTTGCGTCTCGCCGCCGGTGTGGTGATCAGTGCTTCGCACAATCCGTATCACGACAACGGCATCAAGTTCTTCTCGGCAAACGGCAACAAGCTGCCGGACGAGACCGAGCTGCAAATCGAGGCCGAACTCGACAACCCGATGAGCTGCGTGCGCTCCGAGCAACTGGGCAAGGCCCGTCGACTGGACGACGCCGCCGGACGTTACATCGAATTCTGCAAGAGCACGTTCCCGAACGAGTTCGACTTGCGCGGTGTGAAGATCGTGGTCGATTGCGCGAACGGTGCGGCCTATCACATCGCCCCGCACGTGTTCCACGAACTGGGCGCGGAAGTCATTGCCATCGGCAATCAGCCGAATGGCTTCAACATCAATGAAGACTGCGGCGCAACCTCGCCCGATGCGCTCATGCGCGCGGTGCGTGCCAATCATGCCGATATCGGTGTCGCGCTGGACGGCGACGCGGACCGTGTGCAGATCGTCGACGGCGCCGGCCGCCTTTATAACGGCGACGAGTTGCTCTACCTGCTCGTCAAGGACCGTCTGGAGCACGGCACTGTGCCGGGTGCCGTGGGTACGTTGATGACGAACATGGCCGTGGAAGTGGCGCTGAAGGGCCTTGGCGTGCCGTTCGTGCGGGCCAAAGTCGGTGATCGCTACGTGCTTGAGCAACTCTATAAACACGGCTGGCAGATCGGCGCGGAAGGCTCGGGTCACATTCTGTGCCTCGACAAGCACACGACCGGTGACGGTATCGTCTCGGCATTGCAAGTTCTCGCCGCCATTCGCCGCGCCGACAACAAACCGCTGGCGAAGCTGCTCGAAGGCGTACGCCTGTTCCCGCAGCACATGATCAACGTGCGTACGCCGGTCGGCTACGACTGGACGGCCGATACGCGTCTGGCCGCCGAGCGCGATGCCATCGAGGCAAAGCTGGGCGACTCGGGGCGCGTATTGATTCGTGCATCGGGCACCGAGCCGGTGTTGCGTGTGATGGTCGAAGCTCGCGACGAGTCGCAAGCGACGTCGTTCGCTCAGCATCTGGCCAATGTCGTGAAGGGTGCGGCTTAAGTCCGAAATCTTCCGCTGAACGGCGAGCTCTCGCGGTTCCTGAACACAGCGTGATTGTCACCGTCACCGTCATCGGCACCGGATATCGGCGCCGATGACGGCAGCGGCAGCACCAACCTTCCTATGCCGGGAATGCTCCCCCTCACTGTCACATTTGTGACAGCCTGCCGTCCGTCGTAAGACCAATTCCGACAGTGTCACGGTAATGCCACATTCCCTCCACCCCCTCGTAAATCGCGATACATTGTCTTAGGAAAGCTCCGAAAGCCGCGCCGATATTGGGTTTCACGAAAATGCCATCGACACCGCGCACTGTGTCGAATGTGACATTCCCGGGGCGGTGAGATGACAGTCAGATGGTGAATATCCGGAAATGACACATGATTGTCACATTCGGACTCTATTCTTCGAGCCATCCACACGCTGTACACACCACTCGGAGAAATCCATGAAGCTGATGAAGACTGCGATTGCCGGCCTGGCTGGCGCACTGTTCGCCGCTGGCGCAATTGCGGGCGAGATTACCGGCGCCGGCAGCACGTTCGCGGCCCCTATCTACACGAAGTGGGCCGATTCGTACCAGAAGGCGACCTCGAACAAGGTCAACTATCAAGGTATCGGTTCCTCGGGCGGCATCAAGCAAATTCAAGCCAAGACCGTCGATTTCGCCGGTTCTGACGCCCCGCTGACGGACGAAGAGCTGGCCAAGCAAGGCCTGTTCCAGTTCCCGACGGTGGTTGGCGGCATCGTGCCGGTGATCAACGTTCCGGGCGTGAAGCCGGGCGAGCTGGTGCTGTCGGGTGAACTGCTCGGCGACATCTACCTGGGCAAGATCAAGAAGTGGAACGACCCGGCCATCGCCAAGCTGAACCCGAAGGTCAAGCTGCCGGATACCGACATCGCTGTGGTTCGCCGCGCCGACGGTTCGGGCACGAGCTTCGTGTTCACGAACTACCTGTCGAAGGTCAACGCCGAATGGAAGAGCAAGGTTGGCGAAGGCACGACGGTGAACTGGCCGACGGGTACGGGCGGTAAGGGCAACGACGGCGTCGCCGCCTTCGTGCAACGTCTGCCGGGCGCTATCGGCTACGTGGAATCGGCTTACGCCAAGCAGAACAAGCTGACGTACACGGCCCTGACCAACGCCGCTGGCAAGGTTGTCGAGCCGAACGCCGAAACGTTCAAGACGGCTGCCGGTCACGCCGAATGGTCGAAGACGTTCTACCAGATCCTGACGAACGAGCCGGGCGAAAAGTCGTGGCCGATCGTGGCTGCCACGTTCGTTCTGCTGCACCAGAAGGCTGACGCCGGCAAGGAAGCGCAAAGCGCCGAAGTGCTGAAGTTCTTCGACTGGTCGTTCAAGAACGGCAACCAGACCGCGACGGAACTGGACTACATTCCGCTGCCGGAAGATGTCCTGAAGCAAATCCGCGCCGGCTGGAAGGCAAAGGTGGCCGATTCGGCCAACAAGGCTGGCATCTAAGACGCCTGCCCGGCACCGTGCCACGCTTTGCGGCGTAGCACGGTGCTCCAGACCTGCTTTATCCGCGCCGCCCGCGCCGCCGCCTGATGGTTGATCCGGCAACGGCTGGCGGCGCGTCTCACGAAAGAGACGACATCATGGCAGAAGCCACCAGCCCCCTCGCAACGCCGGGCGCCGCTACGCAGCGGGCTCCGTCTTCCGCTGGCGACATCCTTTTCGCACTGATCGCCCGCGCCGCCGCCGTTATCACGCTGCTCCTGCTGGGCGGAATCATTGTGTCGCTCATCGTGAGCGCACTGCCGTCCATCCAGAAGTTCGGTTTTGCGTTCCTGTGGACGAAAGAATGGGATCCCCCTGCTGAACAGTTCGGGGCACTGGTGCCGATCTACGGCACGATCGTGACGTCGATCATCGCGCTTCTTATCGCTGTGCCGGTCAGTTTCGGCATTGCGCTGTTTCTCACTGAACTCTCGCCCGTATGGCTGCGTCGCCCGCTGGGCACCGCCATCGAGCTGCTGGCCGCTATTCCGAGCATCGTCTACGGGATGTGGGGTCTGCTGGTTTTCGCTCCGATCTTCAGCCAGTACTTCCAGAAGCCGCTGCAAGGCCTGCTTGGCAACGTGCCGGTGATCGGCGCGTTGTTTCAGGGCCCGCCGCTGGGCATCGGTATCCTGCCGGCCGGCGTGATCCTCGCGATCATGATCATTCCGTACGTCGCCTCGGTCATGCGCGACGTGTTCGAAGTGACGCCCGTGCTGCTCAAGGAATCGGCCTACGGTATCGGCTGCACCACGTGGGAAGTGATGTGGCGCGTGGTGCTGCCCTTCACGAAGACGGGTGTCATCGGCGGCGTCATGCTCGGTCTGGGCCGCGCGCTCGGCGAGACCATGGCCGTCACGTTCGTGATCGGTAACACGAACCTGCTCGATAACGTTTCGCTGTACTCGCCGGGGAACAGCATTACCTCGGCACTCGCCAACGAATTCGCCGAAGCCGGCCCGGGTCTGCATACCGCGGCCTTGATGGAACTCGGCCTGATTCTGTTCTTCATCACCTTTGTGGTGCTGGCGCTGTCCAAGCTCATGCTGCTGCGCCTCGAAAAGGGCGAAGGTAAATAAATGACCCAACAAGCGCTCGAATTGGAAACGCCCGACGTGAAGCCTACCGACGCCTTTACCCGCGTGCGGCTGCAAGCCTACCGCCGCCGCAAAAACGTCTTCGCGATCGCGATGTCGCTCGCGGCGATGGCCTTCGGCCTGCTCTGGCTGCTGTGGATTCTCTACACCACGCTCTCGCTGGGCATCGGCGGCCTGTCGCTGTCGCTGTTCACCGAAATGACGCCGCCGCCGAATACGGCGGGCGGGGGGCTTGCCAACGCCATCGCCGGCAGCCTGATCATGGTCGGCGTGGCTACGCTCATCGGCACGCCGCTGGGCATTCTGGCCGGTGTGTATCTGGCGGAATACGGCCAGAAGTCGTGGCTGGCAAGCATCACGCGCTTCATCAACGACATTCTGCTGTCGGCGCCGTCGATCGTGATCGGCTTGTTCGTCTACGCTCTGGTGGTCGCGCAGATGGGTCACTTCTCGGCATGGGCCGGCATCATCGCGCTCGCGCTGCTGCAAGTGCCGATCGTGATTCGCACGACCGAGAACATGCTCAAGCTGGTGCCGAACAACCTGCGTGAAGCGGCCTTCGCACTGGGTACGCCGAAGTGGCGCATTATCGTGAAGATCACGTTGAAGGCGTCGATGGCCGGTATCGTGACGGGCGTGTTGCTGGCCGTGGCGCGTATCGCCGGCGAGACTGCACCGCTGCTGTTCACGGCGCTCTCGAATCAGTTCTGGTCGCTGAACCTGAACCAGCCGATGGCCAACCTGCCGGTCACCATCTTCAAATTTGCCATGAGCCCGTTTGCGGAGTGGCAGGCGCTTGCCTGGGCAGGCGTGTTCATCATCACCCTTGGTGTGCTGTTCCTGAACATTCTGGCGCGCACGCTGTTCGCGAAGAAGTAACCGAACGCGACAACAAACGACGCGACGACATAACGCATACCTGACGGCTGAGACAGACCATGACGAATCCGACACAAGAAATCAAGCTGCCCTCGAAGATCGAAGTCAAGAACCTGAACTTCTTCTACGAGAAATACCACGCGCTCAAGAACATCAACCTGCGCATTCCCGACCGCAAGGTCACGGCCTTCATCGGCCCGTCGGGTTGCGGCAAGTCCACGCTGCTGCGCACGTTCAACAAGATGTACGCCCTGTATCCGGAGCAACGCGCCGAGGGCGAAATCAACATGGACGGCGAAAACCTGCTGACGTCGAAGCAGGACATCGCGCTGCTGCGCGCCAAGGTCGGCATGGTGTTCCAGAAGCCGACGCCGTTCCCGATGTCGATTTACGACAACATCTCGTTCGGCGTGCGCCTGTTCGAGAAGCTCTCGCGCTCGGAAATGGACGATCGCGTGGAGTGGGCGCTGACCAAGGCGGCGCTGTGGAGCGAAGTCAAAGACAAGCTGCAACAGTCGGGCTACGGCCTGTCGGGCGGTCAGCAACAGCGTCTGTGCATTGCGCGCGGTATCGCGATTCGCCCGGAAGTGCTGCTGCTCGACGAGCCGTGCTCGGCGCTCGACCCGATTTCCACGGGCCGCATCGAAGAGCTGATTGCCGAACTCAAGGATGACTACACCGTGGTGATCGTCACGCACAACATGCAGCAGGCGGCACGTTGTTCGGACTACACGGCTTACATGTATCTGGGCGAACTGATCGAATTCGGCGAAACCGAGAAGATCTTCATCAAGCCGGACCGTAAAGAAACCGAAGACTACATCACCGGCCGTTTTGGTTGATCCCCACGAGGAAACCTGCGACATGAACGATAAACACCTTTCCAGCCAGTTCGATTCCGACCTGAATCAGGTTTGCTCGCGCGTCCTCGAGATGGGCGGCCTGGTCGAATCGCAGATCGTCACCGCCATGCAGGGCCTCATCGGGTTCGACCGTGCATTGGTCGACGAAGTGATCGCCAACGAGCACCGTCTCAACACGCTGGAAGTCGAGATCGACGAAGAGTGCAGCAAGATCATTGCGCGCCGTCAGCCGACCGCGCGCGATCTGCGCCTGCTGCTCTCGATTTCGAAGACGATCACCAACCTCGAGCGCGCAGGCGACGAGGCTGAGAAGATCGCCAAGCGCACGCGTCACCTGCTTGAAGACGGTGCGGCACAGAGCGTGAATTTCGCCGAGATCAAGCTCTCGGGCGAAATGGCAGCGCAGTTGCTGCGTCGCACGCTGGACGCGTTTGCGCGTCTGGACATCGTGGCGGCGGCCGAAATCGTGCGCGACGACAAGGCCATCGACAATGAATTCCGTGGCTTCGTGCGAAAATTGGTCACGTACATGATGGAAGACCCGCGCACCATCTCGGCTGGCCTGGATTTCCTGTTCATCGCCAAGGCCATCGAGCGTATCGGCGACCACGCGAAGAACATCGCCGAATTCATCATTTACATCGTCAAGGGCACCGACGTCCGGCACATTTCGCGCGAAGATTTGCAGCGCAAAGTGCAAGGCGAATAACAAGCTCGACATTACTGAAGGTTTGAGAGGCAACCGATGCCCAGCAGCATTCTGATCGTAGAAGACGAGCCGGCGATTTCCGAGCTGATCTCCGTTAATCTGCAACATGCGGGTCACTATCCGATCCGGGCGTACAACGCCGAGCAGGCGCTCACGCTGATTAGCGACGTCCTGCCGGATCTCGTTCTGCTCGACTGGATGCTGCCCGGCAAGTCGGGCGTGACCTTCGCGCGCGAACTGCGGGCGAACGAGCGCACCAAGCACGTGCCCATCATCATGCTCACCGCGCGCAGCGAAGAGCAGGACAAGGTGATGGGTCTGGAGATCGGCGCGGACGACTATGTCACCAAGCCGTTTTCGCCCAAGGAATTGATGGCGCGTATCAAGGCGGTGTTGCGCCGCCGTGCGCCGCAGTTGACCGAAGATGTGGTCAGCGTGAACGGCCTGAAGCTCGACCCGGCCACGCACCGTGTGACGAGCCATCAGACGAGCGGCGACATCAAGCTCGATCTGGGCCCGACGGAATTCCGTCTGCTGCACTTCTTCATGACGCATCCGGAGCGCGTGCACAGCCGCTCGCAGTTGCTCGATCAGGTGTGGGGCGATCACGTGTTCGTGGAAGAGCGCACCGTGGACGTGCACATCAAGCGTCTGCGGGCTGCGCTCAAGCCTGCCGGGCACGATGCTATGATCGAGACCGTACGCGGCAGCGGCTACCGCCTGACGAAGTCGGTCTAAGGCGCTCTGGGCGCTCCGAGGCTGAACCCTGACGTGCGCCGTCGGCGCCGTCAGCCGTCGTTCTCCCCTGCGACTGACGATGGCGTGTGATCGTCTCGTCAGCCCCGGGTAGCGGCGGCAAACCCCTGTGCATCGTCTATGAATATCATTTGGGCCCGTGCGCTGGCGTTCCTGATCCTGCAAGCGGCCATTTCCGTGGCCGTGGGCTGGCTGCTCGGCGCGCGCGCAGGCTACGTCACCGCAATTTTCCTGCTGGTGGTGCAGCTTTTCTTCAACGTCTACCACGCGCAACGCCTCTGGCGTCTGCTCGATGCCCCGGTCTACGGGGAAGTGCCGAGCGCGCTCGGCCTGTGGGGCGAAATCTACTACCGGCTGCACAAGCTCGCGAAGCGCTGGCACAACCAGGTCAAGCAGGTCGAGCAACAGCACGCACGCTTCATTCAGGCCATTCAGGCCTCGCCCAACGGCGTGATCATGCTCGACGAGCATAACCAGATCGAGTGGTGCAACGCGATTGCCGAGACGCACTTCGGCATCGACGCCAAGCGCGATCTACGCCAACAGATCACCCATTTGCTGCGCACCCCCGCCTTCGTGCATTACCTCTCGTCCGAGCGGTATGACGAGGCGCTGATCATGCAGCACATGGGCGTGAAGCGGAACAACGTGCTCTCGATGCAGGTGTTTCCGTATGGCGACAACCGCAAGCTGATCATCTCGCTCGATGTGACTGATCTGGAACGCACGGACGCCATGCGCCGCGACTTCGTGGCTAACGTCTCGCACGAGTTGAAGACGCCGCTGACGGTGCTCTCCGGCTTTCTGGAGACAGTGGGTGAGCTGCCCCTCTCCGCAGACGAAATTCAGCGTTATGTCGAGATCATGCGTCAGCAGGCATCGCGCATGCAGAGCATCGTGAACGACCTGCTCACGCTGGCCAAGCTCGAAGGCAGTGGCAAGCCGCCTTCGGATGAGCGGATCGACATGGGCGTGCAGATGCGCACCCTGCGCAGCGATGCGGAAGGGCTCTCGCAAGGCCAGCATGCGATCGAGGTCACCGGCGTCGACGGGCTGGACGTGCGCGGCGCAGAAGGCGAATTGCACAGCGCGTTCAGTAATCTGGTCAGCAACGCGGTGCGCTATACGCCGCAGGGCGGCAAGATCTGCATCGACTGGAGTGCGACCGACGATGGTGGCGCGCGCTTTACCGTCATCGACTCGGGGCTGGGGATTCCGGCGGAACATATCCCGCGTCTGACCGAGCGGTTCTATCGCATCGATCGCAGCCGTTCGCGCGATACGGGCGGGACCGGGCTGGGGCTGGCCATCGTCAAGCACGTGCTCACGCGCCATCAGGCGGACTTGCGGGTGACGAGCGAGGAAGGGCGTGGCAGCACGTTCAGCATCCATTTCCCGCCGTCACGGGTGGTTCACCGTGCACCGGCCGATCTGCCGGCCGCTGCGCCGTCGAACGTGGCCGCTAACGGTTGATCGATTCGCCGCACAGGCTGGCACGATCCCAACGTAAAAAAAGGCGTCTGACTTAACTGTCAGACGCCTTTTTGTGCCCGCGTGTTTGTCGTTCGCGCGGTTAGTTACCCGTCTGCACGTACTGGGTCAGCTCCTGCATGAGCGCCAGTTGGCTGTTGAACGGCTTCTTGCCCGCGCGACGGCGCAGGTAGCTGCCATCCGGGCGCATCAGCCATGCGGACGTGTTGTCGCGCAGATGCACCATCAACCCTTCGCGAATCACGCGGGCCTTCAGGCGTTTGTCATGCACGGGGAAGGCCACTTCCACGCGACGGAAGAAGTTGCGTTCCATCCAGTCGGCGCTTGAGAGCATGACCTTCTCGTCGCCATGCGCATAGAAGTAGTAAATGCGATGGTGTTCAAGAAAACGTCCCACGATCGAGCGCACGGTGATGTTCTCCGAGAGCCCCGGCACGCCTGCGCGCAGCGAGCAGACGCCGCGCACGATGAGGTCGATCTTCACGCCGGCGCGTGATGCCTTGTAAAGCTCGGCAATGATCGTCGGATCGAGCAACGCGTTCATCTTCGCGATGATGCGGGCCTTCTTGCCCGCCACTGCCGCTTCCGTTTCGCGCCGGATCGCTTCGAGCAGATGCGTGTGCATGGTGAACGGCGACTGCCAGAGGCCGTGCAACTGCGTCTGCCGGCCGATACCGGTGAGCTGCTGGAAGACGACATGCACATCGGCGCAGAGCTTTTCGTCGGCCGTCATCAGGCCGAAGTCGGTGTACAGGCGTGCCGTGCGCGGGTGGTAATTGCCTGTGCCGAGGTGCACGTAGCGCTTGAGGTACGTCTTCTTGCCCTCGTGCGTGCGGCGCACGACCAGCAGCATCTTCGCGTGGCACTTGTGGCCGACCACGCCATACACGACGTGTGCACCGACCGCTTCGAGCCGCGCCGCCCAGTTGATGTTCGTTTCCTCGTCGAAGCGCGCGAGCAACTCGACGACCACGGTCACTTCCTTGCCGTTGCGCGCGGCTTCCATGAGCGCATCCATCAGCGAGGACTCGTTACCGGTGCGGTAGATGGTCTGCTTGATGGCGACGACGTCAGGGTCGCGGGCGGCCTGCAACAGCAGCTCCAGCACCGGCTGGAAGCTGTCGTAGGGGTGGTGCAGCAGCACATCGCCCTGATCGATGAGATCGAACATGGCCGGCGAGGCGATCATGCGCTTGGGCAACGCCGGCACAAACGGTGCAAATTTCAGATCGGGGCGGTCGACCATCTCGGGCAGCGGCATCAGGCGCACGAGATTGACGGGGCCTTTCACGCGGTAGCAATCGGAGTCGGTCAGGCCGCATTCCGTTTGCAGGCGGCGCACGAGCCGCGCGGGCGCACCGGAATCGACTTCGAGACGGACGGCGTCGCCGAGGTGGCGGGCGGGCAGCTCGCCTTGCAGGGCGGTGCGCAGGTTCGTGATTTCGTCTTCGTCGACGAACAGGTCGCTGTTGCGGGTGACGCGGAACTGGTGACAGCCCTTGGCCGTGAGTCCCGGGAACAGTTCGCTCGAAAATCGAAGCATGAGCGAGCTGAGCAGCACGAAGCTGTTGGGCAGCGGGGCAAGGGATGCGGGCATCGGCACCAGACGCGGCAGGGCGCGCGGGGCTTGCACGATCGCGAGTTCCGCGTCGCGTCCGAATGCATCCTTACCTTCGAGTTCGACGGCGAAGTTCAGGCTTTTGTTGAGAACGCGCGGGAACGGGTGAGCTGGGTCGAGCCCGATGGGCGTGAGTACCGGCACCAGTTCGCGCATGAAGTAGTCGCGCGCCCATTCGACTTGGGCGTCGTTCCACTGGCCGGAGGGGTGAAACGCGATGCCTTCGGCCTCGAGTGCGGGCATCAGGCTGCCGAACATGGCGTATTGCTTTTCCACGAGCGCCTGTGCCCGGGAACACACTTGCGTGTAAACTTGCTGAAAAGTCATGCCGTCGGGCGTGAGCATGCCCGGATTTTCGCGCATCTGCTCCTTGAGTCCGGCGACGCGGATTTCGAAGAATTCATCCAGATTGCTACTGACGATACAGACAAAACGCAGGCGTTCGAGCAGTGGCGTGGCCGGGTCGGCTGCCTGGGCGAGCACGCGTTCATTGAACGCAAGGATGCCAAGCTCGCGATTGAGCAGCGGATAATTCATATTGAACGTGCGAAAGACATGGGATTGGCGTGAATTCTTCATCCGTATTGTTACAGTTATATGACATTCACATTTGTCAACGACGTGTCATATTCACTTTGTAACGTATTCGTCATTTATCTGTCGAGTGCGCGTCACGCTTTTCGTGTGCAACAAAGCGTATTTCGACACTCATCGCCCAGGCGCACCCCCACATGAGTACCCCTTCGCCTTTATTAGCGGCCGTCGATCTCGGCTCGAACAGTTTTCGCCTGATCATCGGCCGGGTGGAGGAAACCTCCGCAGGCACGCAGATCTACCAGGTGGATGCGCTGCGCGAACCGGTGAGGCTTGCCGCTGGCCTGAACGCGGAAAAGTATCTCGATCACCCGTCGCAGCAACGCGGCTGGGACGTGCTCAAGCGCTTTGGCGAGCGGCTGCGGGGTTTTCATCCCGATCAGGTGCGCGCGGTCGCGACCAACACGTTGCGCGTGGCGAAGAACGCGCAGGATTTCCTCGGTGAAGCGCAGCGCGCGCTCGGGTTTCCCATCGAAGTGATTGCCGGACGCGAAGAGGCGCGGCTGATTTATGCCGGCGCAGCGCATTCGGTGCCGACTTGTCCGGGAAATCGGCTCGTCGTGGATATCGGTGGCGGTTCGACGGAATTCATTATCGGTCAGGATTACGAACCGTTGATCATGGAGAGTCTGTACATCGGCTGTGTGAGTCATAGCCGTTTGTTCTTTCCCAGCGGCAACGTCGACGACTATGCGATGAAGCAGGCCGAGCTGGCGGCGCGTCGTGAAATCCAGATCATTTCGTCGGCGTTTCGCGAGGCCGGGTGGTCACAGGCGATCGGCTCATCGGGCACGGCCCGTGCGCTGGCCGAATTGCTGGAGGCCAACGGCTTCAACGACGGCGGGGTGCATGGCCTCACGCGCGGTGGTCTGGAGCGGCTCAAACGGGCGCTCATCAAGGCTGAGAACGCTAATCGTCTGAAGCTGGCCGGCTTGAAGCAGGATCGCATTCCGGTGTTGCCGGGCGGCCTGTCGATCATGCTGTCGGTGTTCAACGAGCTTGAAGTCGATCATATGGAGACGACCGACGCTGCGCTGCGTCTGGGCGTGATGTACGACTTGCTGGGCCGTACGCAGCATCAGGACATGCGCGCGGTGACGGTCGAGCAGTTTGTGCGCCGCTACGGCGTGGATCGTGCGCAGACCGAGCGCGTCGGGCGTCTGGCAATCGCGTTGTATCGGCAATTACCGGTGGCTGGCGACGAAGCGGATGCCGACGACGGTCGCGAAGAGGATGAAGCGCTGCTCGGCTGGGCATCGTCGCTGCACGAAATGGGGCTGTCGATCTCGCACAGCGCTTATCACAAGCATTCGGCCTACATCGGCAGCAATGCGGACATGCCCGGCTTCTCGCGTCCCGATCAGGCGCGTCTGGCGGAGTTGTTGCTGGGGCACGTCGGCAAGCTGGGCAAGCTGGCGTCGCAGGCGCAGCAGGTCGACTGGCAATTGCTGTTCTGCCTGCGATTGGCCGTATTGTTTTGTCGCCGCCGCATCGACGCGCTGCCCGAGAGCATCGAGGTGAATCGTCTTGACGACGGCTTTGAGGTGACCGTGCCGCGCACGTGGATCGACGCGAACCCGCTGACCGATTACAGCTTGCAGCGTGAGGCGCAGGAGTGGGAAAAGATTGGTCAGCGCTACAAGGTGGTTTACGCCTGAACGCTGCATTTTCGCGCGCTTGCCGGTTTCCTCACGGCGCCGCTGATCCGACAAATCGACTTGGTGTTGCAGACATGAAAAAGCCCGGCAATTTGCCGGGCTTTTTTTGTCCTTTTGACGCGAACTGAATCGGTTGGGGGGAGGACGTGGCCTGTATCAGGCGTTTTGGAGTTTGCTGAGCAGTTCCGGTCCGAGGAAGTGTCGCGCGTAGCGCGGGTTCATGTCGGACAGGCGGAACATCGTCAGGAAGTCGGCGGTATTGAAATCGGGGTCCCAGGCCGGGGCACCGCAGATGCGGGCGCCGAGGCGCAGGTAGCCCTTGACGAGTGCGGGCGGCTCGACGTCGAGGCCCGATTGGAGTTCGTTGATCGGCAGGGCGATACGCGGCACGGCGTGGTACTCGGCGGGCGCCATGGCGCTTTCGCTGTCTTGCAACTTGCGATAGAGGCTGGCGGCGTAGTGACCACCGTCGGCCATGGGCACGCTGGCGCAGCCGAGCATGGTTTCCAGGCCATTACGCACCATGTACTCCGCCAGGCCGCTCCAGAGGGCCATGATGACGGCGCCGTTGCGGTAGTCGGGGTGCACGCACGAGCGGCCGGTCTCGAGCATCTTGGGGCGCAGATGGTCGAGGCGAGAGAGGTCGAATTCGCTCTCGGAGTATAGACGGCCGAGGCGCTTGGCCTGGTCGGGGGGCAATACGCGGTAGGTGCCGACAACCTTGAGCGAATCCTGATCGCGAACGAGCAGGTGATCGCAGTATTGGTCGTATTCGTCGACGTCCAGGCCTGCCGGGCCTTTGACCGATGCGCCCATTTCTTCGGCGAAGACCTGATATCTCAGGCGTTGGGCTTCACGAAGCTCGCTTTCGTCGCGTGCCCACGCCACAGCCAGATTCGGTTTGACAGGCGTTTCAGGACGAGGAAGACGCCTCCGCGACGTGGGGGTCAGCGAAGAGAGCGGCATGGTGGGGTTCGGCAGGTCGCGCATAAAGGCCCTTTTTGTGACGGTCGCGTTGCGACGTACTTTAAAAAGCATCAATGTCGATTCCGTGAACGGGAGGCGACAATTCTATGACAAAACTCGGAAATTCACGCGGCAGGCCCTAAGGAAAATGCCCGAAAGGCGCCATTTCATTGGCTTTCCGGGGCTTTCGCGTGAATTGGGAATCAAAGTAAATCGGGATTGATGACAGCGCGCACGACGACCTGACTTTCGTCTTCGCGGCGACGCGAGGCGAGCCACCAGATGCCGGCTTTCTTGATGGTCCAGTAGGCTTCCTGGCCGCTGATGAGCAGGCTGGCGAGTTGGCCGAGGGCGGGTTGGTGGCCGACGATGACGACGTTCTGGGCAGTGCCGGGCCAGTCGATGGCGCCGAGCAGGGTCATGGCGTTTGCACCGGGGGCGAGATCACGCACGATGCGGGGGCTGGGGGTGAGGGCGTGCGCGGTCTGAACGGCGCGTACGGCGGGGCTGGACAGGATGATGGTGTCTTCGGGGAGGCGGGCGCGCAGCCACAGGGCGGCTTTTTCGGCTTGTTTGCGGCCGCGGTCGGTGAGTTCGCGGGCCAGATCGGCTTGCGCGCTGAGGGCGAGGGTGGCGGGCAGGTTTTCGGCGTCGGCGTGACGCCAGAGAATCAGGTTCATCGACACGGGTTCGAGCATGTTGAACCTCCCACTATGATGGGTTTTCGTGGCGGCGGCGTGACCGTCGGCGAGACTTTTGCGGGGTGCGGCAACTGCGTAATCGCAAGCGAGTGCATGGCCATTGTGCCAGCCATCGGCAAGAATTCTTGCAGAATTGGCGCGTCTATTTGACGCAGCGCCGAGAACCCTCTACAATTCGCCCTCTTCGTCGGAGCGTAGCGCAGCCTGGTAGCGCATCTGATTTGGGATCAGAGGGTCGTAGGTTCGAATCCTATCGCTCCGACCAGCAGGATTGAAGGTGAAGGGGTTAGCTTCGGCTAACCCCTTTTGTTTTTGTGCGAGCACTACGACAAATCGTCATCGGCACCGGTCCCCCGGATATCGCCATCCTGCATCCACCACCATTCTGCCAAGGCGCCGGCCTTGAACGCTTACATGCCTCTTTGCATGTAAGCGCATTACCTTCCCCAAGCGACGGCACAGAGCGCCGAAATAGCGCTTCGGATGGCCTGTCCTGCATGTTCTCCCGGTAGGTCAAAGTCATCATTCGTTCGACGCCTAACGCCTGACAACGCAATCTGACTCGTTGTGTGCCCTGTTTTGCTGTCGCTAACTGGCTATCTTCCGAGTTTTTCGATGTGCTGTGCTTGGCTCGCGCCATGCGACAAAGGCGCTGAGCGCCCACGCGGCGGTCGATTCACCTCTACTGATCATCCCCGAAGGTTGTTCTTCGCTGCCGACCTCGCGCCGAAACGGGGAATCGCGCTCTAAACTCAGTTCCTGGTCGAACGGACGCGTAATAAAAGGCAAAGACAGCCCCCGTCTCAGCGCTTTGGAGCTCTAGATGATTTGGATCGCAGTGGCGGTTGTATCAGTCAGCGCACTCACTGTTCTCGCCACGATATTGGCGTGGAGGAACAGAAAGACGATGGGCCAGGACAGATGGTTTCGTTCTTCTCGGGCCACCGGAAGTAAGAAACTTCGACGCTTTGATCGAGCCACGACCTACTACAACCCCAAGCAATTTCGACGCCCTGGAAAAATTGATGATCAGCGTTAAATTAGGTCGCCTGCTCGAGCCCGATCTCACCGAACTTGTCGAGAAGGGCCGTCAAAGCTCGACGTGTGAGGTTCTGCGCGACGGCGTGAGGCTCATTCAAAATCAGGCGTCGCTGCTTGCGGCGTTGGACGCGGCGGTCGACCGGGCAATTGACGACTCAGACGCCGGGCGTGGTCAGCCGGCAACCGACATGCTTGACCGACTGGAGAAGAAATACAAGGCGATGATGATCGACGAGGCGTGATCGTTTACATCCCGCACAGTGCGCGAAACCACGCGGCGATTCCGTTCAAGAATATCTGGGGAAAGCGGCCGCTCACCAGTTATCCCTCAAATCGCATCCTTGCCATCCCCGGCACGCACAAAAGCACATAAAGCGTATCAGCGGCAACGACGCTTCGGCCGAGTGAGTTGCCATCCGCGTCCATCACTCCACCCCCATATGCCCGCGATCATTGATTTCGCGGATGAGTGAGCGCAGCGCGCTGACGATACGTTCGGTTAAGCCCTCGGGCGGACGGCGTTTCGCCCACACCAGTCCCACATCCATCGACGGCACGCTCGTGCTCAGATCCCGCCGCAAGATTCGTCCGCCATCGATGGACCACGGGCGATAAACCAGATCCGACAGGATCGACACGCCATAGCCCTGTGCCACCAGACTGCGAATCGACTCGATAGACCGCGTGCGGAAATGCACCACCGGTTCGACATGCGCC
Source organism: Pandoraea sp. PE-S2T-3 (assembly GCF_002179965.1). GTDB lineage: Bacteria > Pseudomonadota > Gammaproteobacteria > Burkholderiales > Burkholderiaceae > Pandoraea. The sequence goes on along the minus strand of NZ_NGUQ01000035.1, from coordinate 426,856 downwards.
GCATGCCAATAGCGCTCGACCGTCTGCACGTGTTCGTCCATATCCAGCAGTAAAAACCGCTGACCGCGCACGTCATCGAGCGTGACGCTCGCCTTGTCGAGCAACGGGTGCCCGGGGCTCGTCCAAAGCCGGCGCGTGGAGCGCAACATGGTCTGCAAGACCAGCCCATCGGCCACCACATTGGACACCAGCAGCAGTGCCAGATCGATGTCGCCTGCGAGCACTGCCGCTTCCACCGCTTCGCGGTCGCCTTCGATCAATGTGAGTTCGACATTCGGAAACCGCTTGGACAACATGCTCGCCACCGATGGCAATAAATACGCCGAAATCGTCTCAGTGACCGCAAGCCGCAGGCGCCCGCCAGCATCGTCGGGCAAGGTGCGCGCTTCGTGAAGGGCATCGTCGGTGGCGTTCAGAATGCGATACGCGTGCCGTAGAAACCGTTCTCCTGCCTCGGTCGGCCGCAACCCCTTCGCATGCCGGACGAACAACTGCGCCCCCACGATCACTTCCAAATTCTGCAAAGCAATCGTCAGCGACGACTGCGACGCACTGCACCGTTCGGCAGCCCGCATCACCTGCCCAGTCTCGGCAACAGCCACGAAATATTCGATCTGACGAAGGGTTGGCTTCATTTAAAAAATCAATATTGCAAAGTATATTTTTTATATTAGTAATAAAAAAGGCCGCTGTATAGCATCGGAATATCGATTCCTATAGAGACGGACGGGACATGGTTCAGGAGGTCAAGCCCGGGTTCTGCACGCTGTGCAGATCTCGCTGCGGCACGCTCAATCGGGTGGAAAACGATGCACTGATTGCAGTCGAACCCGATCCCTCGCATCCGAACGGCGCTGCCATGTGTCGCAAGGGGAAGGCTGCGCCTGAGCTCGTGCATCACCCCGACCGGCTGACGACACCGTTGCGCCGGACTGCGCCCAAAGAGGCAGACGATCCCGGCTGGCAGCGCATCTCGTGGGACGAAGCCCTGACCGAGATCGCAACGCGGCTCGGCGACATCCGCCGCGAAAGCGGGGCGCATGCCGTGGCCTTCGGCGTGACGACCCCGAGCGGAACGCCCTTGTCCGACAGCATCGACTGGATCGAGCGCTTCATCCGGGTCTTCGGCAGCCCGAACACCGTCTACGCGACAGAAATCTGCAACTGGCACAAAGACTTCGCGCACGCCTTCACATTCGGTTGCGGCATGCCGACGGCCGACTATGCACAAGCGGACGTGATCATGCTCTGGGGCCACAATCCGACGAGTACCTGGCTGAGTCAGGCCAATGCCATCGGGCGCGGGCGTGTCCGCGGCGCGAAGCTGCTCGTCGTCGACCCGCGCAAGACACCGCTTGCCGCCGACGCCGATGCGTGGCTGCCGGTGCGCCCCGGTACCGATGCCGCACTGGCGCTCGGTCTCGCACGCAGACTGATCGACACCGGACGCTACGACGAGACGTTCGTGCGCCGGTGGACCAACGCCCCCTTGCTCGTACGAAACGACAACGGCCGCTTCCTGCGAATGAGCGATCTGAACACGACGTCGGCAGCCGGTGCATCGCCCGATGCCTTCGTGATCTGGGACGAGACCGCTGGCGCACCGCGGGCTTACGACACAACGCACGCACTAAGCCGCGACGCCGCCAATCGCGCTGCGCTGCGTGGCGAATTCATCCTGAGCGCCAATGACGGCTCGCACATCAGCTGCCGCCCTGCATTCGATCATCTTTGCGAAGGGCTGGCCGATTACGATCCGGCGACGGTGAGCGAATTGTGCGGCGTCTCGCCTGAACAACTCGATGCCGCCGCCGACCTGTTCACCGGCGCCCAACGCGTGGCGTATCACGCGTGGTCCGGCGTGGCGCAGCATGCGAACGCTACGCAAATCGAGCGGGCCATCGCTGTCGTCTATGCGCTCACGGGAAGCTTCGACCGGCGGGGTGGCAATCGCGTGATGACGCGTCAGCCCGTGAACGCCGTCAGCCAGCACGATCTGCTGAGTCCCGAGCAACAGGCGAAGGCGCTGGGCATCGATGAACGTCCGCTGGGGCCGCCAGCGCGCGGCTGGGTGACGGCACGCGACACCTACCGCGCAATTCTCGACGGCGATCCCTACCGCGTGCGAGCGCTGTTCTGCTTCGGCACCAATGTGCTGGCCTCGCAGGCCGACTACGAGATGGCGCGCGAGGCGCTCGAAGCGCTCGAATTCCACGTCCATTGCGATCTGTTCGAGACGCCCTCCGCGCGTTACGCCGATATTCTGCTGCCGGTGAATACGCCGTGGGAGCGCGAAGGACTGCGTGCGGGCTTCGAAATCGACGACCGCGCCGACGCCTTGATTCAACTGCGTCAGCGCATGGTGTCGCCGCGCGGCGAATCGCGCAGCGACAACGACATCGTGTTCGATCTCGCCGTGCGGCTGGGGATGGGCGACGCCTTCTTCGGCGGCAGTCTCGAGGCGGGCTGGAATTACCAGCTTGCCCCGACCGGACTCGACGTGCAGACGCTGCGCGCGCATCCCGAGGGCATCTCACGTCCGCAGCCGCAGTACGAGCGCAAGTACGCCCGCACCGAGGCCGGCAGTGTGCGCGGGTTTGCCACCGAGACCCGGCGCGTCGAGCTGTATTCCGAGCGGTTGCTGCGTCACGGCTATCCCCCCGTGCCAGTGCATGTGGCTGCGCGTGCCACGACCGAAGACGACACGACACATTTCCCACTAGTCCTCGGCTCAACCAAGAACGGCTACTACTGCCACAGCCAGCATCGCGGACTCGCGAGTCTGCGCATGCGCGCCCCCGACCCGGTGGTGCATCTGCATCCGTCGTTGGCAGCGCAGAAACAACTTGCCGCGGGCGACTGGGTGAGGGTGACGACACCCGTGGGCGTCGCACGTTTTCGCGCCGCGTTCGACGAGGGACTCGCAGCCGATGTGGTGCTCGCGGAGTATGGCTGGTGGCAGGCATGCGACAGCGTGGGCCGTCGCGGCTTCACCATGGCGGGTGAGCAGTCGAGCAACTACAACGCGCTGGCGACGGCGCAGGACATCGATCCCATCAGCGGATCGTCGCCGTTGCGGTCATTACGCTGCGACATTTCACGCGATGCGGCAAGCGATCCGGCGCATCGGCCGTGGCAAGGCATGGCGCGATTTCGCATTGCCGGACTCACCCCGGCGGCAGACGGCGTTCGCGCCATCGAATTCGAGCCACTCGATGAGGTTGGGCTGCCTGACTATCTGGCGGGACAGCATGTGACCGTGCGCGTGCCGATTCCGGGCCACGCGCAGCCCCGGACGCGTGCCTATTCGCTCACAGGACCGGCCAACGAGCGCGAGCGTCGCGGCTATCGCATTGCCGTGCGGCATCAGCAGGGGCGCACGCGCGAAGGCGAGGCGTTCGAGGGCACGGTCTCCAGTTGGCTTAACACCGGTGCGCGCGTGGGCGATGTCATCGAACTGGGCGCGCCGTCCGGACGCTTTGTTCTGCCGCTGCAAACCCGGCAGCCGGTCGTGTGCTTCGCCGGGGGGATCGGGATCACGCCGTTTCTCTGTTATCTCGAGTCTCTGGCAGAGCAAGCCGAGCGAGCCGAGCAAGCGACCGTGCCGCCCCCCGAGGTTTGGCTGCATTACGCGAACCGAAACGGTGCCACGCACGCGTTTCAGGCGAGACTGGCGGCGCTCGCGCTGCGTCTGCCCGGCATCCATATCGTCAATTACTACGACGCACCGCGCGACGCTGATGTGCTTGGCCGCGATTACGCCACCACCGAACGGCTGTCTGCTGCCGTGGTCACCGACGACCTGATCGCACGCCGCGCACGCTTCTACCTGTGCGGCCCGGAGCCCATGATGGCGGCCGTGATGGACGGGCTTGCCGCCCGTGGCGTGCCTGCATTCGACATGTTCAAGGAGGCGTTCCGCTCACCGAGCGCGCCGCGTGTCGATGCCGATGCCGCATGGCCGGTCACGTTCGCGCGCTCGGGGCGAGAAGCCGTCTGGACCCCCTCGCACGGCAGCTTGCTGTCGTTTGCAGAATCGTTGGGGTTGACCTTGCCGAGCGGTTGCCGCGTCGGGCAATGCGAGAGTTGTGCCGTGCGCGTGCTGTCCGGCGAAGTCGATCACATGAGCGACGTGGCGCTCGACGAGCCCGGCATGTGTCTGGCCTGTCAGGCGGTGCCGCGCGAAGCCATCGTGATCGACGCGTGAAATTTCCATCCCATTTCGAAGAGGAATCTTGTTCATGAAAATCATCGACGCCCAAGCCACCCGCGATGCATTGACGTTTGGCCCGTTGCTGGACGCATTGCGCACCATGTTCATCGAGGGTTGCGAAGTGCCATTGCGTCACACGCACGTCATTCCCGAACCGGGGATGCAGGCGGGCATGACCGTGCTGATCATGCCGGCGTGGCAGCCGGGCGGCCTGATGGGCATCAAGACGGTGAACATTGCACCGGCCAACGCACAGCGCGGCGTGCCGGGGCTGCATTCGACCTATCTGCTCTACGACGCGTGCACCGGTGTGCCGCTCGCGCAGATGGACGGCAACGAGATCACGTCGCGCCGCACGGCGGCCGCCTCGGCGCTGGCCGCCTCGTATCTGGCGCGCGAAGACGCGACGCACCTCGCGCTGCTCGGCGCAGGACGCGTCGGTTCTCTGGTGCCGCTGGCGTACCGTGCCGTGCGTTCGATCACGCGTGTCAGCGTGTGGGATCGCGATGCACAGGCGGCCGGGCGTCTGGTCGAGCGCTTGCAGGAACAGGGGCTCGACGCGGTCGTCTGCAAGAGCGCCGAAGCGGCTGTCGCCGGTGCCGACATTGTCACGTGCGCGACCCTCGCCACCGAGCCGGTGGTGCAAGGCGAGTGGCTTGCGCCCGGCGTACATCTGGATCTGATCGGCAGCTTCACGCCGCAGATGCGCGAGGCGAGCGACGCTTGTTTCGTGGGGGCTTCGTTGTTTGTCGACACCGAGGAAGCGCTGGCGAAATCAGGCGAACTGCTCGGCCCGATGTCGCGCGCGGTGTTTTTGGCGCAGGACGTGCGCGGCACGCTGGCCGATCTGTGCCGCGCGGGATGCTTGCGTCGCGAGGACGCCAGCGAGCGTACGGTGTTCAAGGCGGTCGGCACGGCGCTGGAAGATCTGGCGGCCGCCAAGCTCGTCTGGCAGGCAACGCAATAAGGCTGACAGCGTCGAGCGCGACAGCAAAAGTGGCAGGCGGCGATGCGCCGCAACCGAGGGGCAGGGGACTAGACGGAAACACGGGGCGGGCAGTGCGCGGTAGGGCATCGCCGATCAACACACACATAAGGGAACGCAGGAAATGAAACCGGGAACTTCACTATCGAGCACGATGGAGGCGCCGCAAGACGGCGGCCCTCTGGAGCGTCTGGCGGCGTCGGTCACACGTTGGTCGGAACGCTGGTTTCCCGACGCCTATCTGTTTGCGGCGCTGGCGGTCATCGTCTGCGCAGGCGGGGCGTTGGCGATCGGCGTGCCGGCCGTCAAGGTGGGGGTGGCGTTCGGCGACGGCTTCTGGAGTCTGATTCCGTTCACGATGCAAATGGCCATCGTGGCCATTTCAGGCTATGTGGTGGCGGTCTCGCCGCCGGCGGCGGTGCTCATCCGCAAGATGGCGGCATTGCCGCGCAGCGGTCGCAGCGCGGTGGCGTACGTTGCGTTCGTCAGCATCGTGCTCTCGCTGTTCAACTGGGCCATCAGTCTGGTGTTCAGCGGCTTGCTGGTGCGGGCCATTGCGCGACGCGAGAACATTCGCATGGATTACCGGGCCGGTGGCGCGGCGGCCTATCTGGGCATGGGCGCGACGTGGGCGCTGGGCCTGAGTTCGTCCGCAGCGCAGTTGCAGGCCAATCCGGCCAGTCTGCCGAAGGCGCTGGTCGAGATCACGGGCGTGATCCCGTTCTCGGACACGATCTTCCTGCCGCAGTCGATGGCGATCGCGGGCGTCCTGACGGTGGTGTCTGTCGTGCTGGCTTATTTTTCGGCGCCGCGTGACGCGCGTGCGACGTTGGCCGCCGACCTCGGCGTGTCGCTCGACGATACGACGAAGACCTATGCGAAGCCACAACGCCCGGGCGATTGGCTTGAGTACAGTCCGATCGTCACGGTGCTGATCGTGGCGCTCGGTGTGCTCTGGATCGGGCACGAGTTCACGACAAAAGACCCGTTGCTGGCGATCTCGAACCTGAACACGTACAACTTCGTGTTCCTGATGCTGGGCATGCTGCTCAACTGGCGTCCGCGCCGCTTTCTCGACGCGATTGCGAAGTCGGTCCCGTCTGTGGCCGGCGTGTTGATCCAGTTCCCGCTGTATGGCGGCATCGCGTATCTGCTGACCAAAGCGCCGGGCATCGATGGGCAGACGCTCTCACATCACTTGTCGAGCTTCTTCGTGGCGATCTCGTCGCAGTCGTCGTTCCCCGGCGTCATGGGCGTGTATTCGGCGGTGCTGGGCTTCTTCGTGCCGTCGGGCGGGGGCAAGTGGATCATCGAAGCGCCTTACGTCATGCAGGCGGCCAACGATCTGCATGTGCATCTGGGATGGGCGGTGACGGTCTACAACGCCGCCGAAGCGCTGCCGAATCTGATCAATCCGTTCTGGATGCTGCCGCTGCTCGGCGTGCTCGGTCTGCGCGCACGTGACGTGGTGGGTTATACGTTCACGCAACTGCTGGTGCACTTCCCGGTGGTGATCGTCATGTTGTGGCTGCTGGCGCAAACGTTGACTTACCATCCGCCGGTCATGCCGTGATCTGAAGGGCGTCATTCGCCGGATACCGCCTCCGGGTATCCGGCATCCTTCGGATCAGCCGTGCTCGCAGTGCGCCTGTCCGGCAGTCTTTCCGCCATGTACCGCCCCGGCGACGTGCCGAGTGCGGTGCGGAACATCGTCACGAAACTGCCGGCGCTTTCGTAGCCCAAGTCGTCAGCCACCTGCTGAACGGAGGCGCCGCTACTCAGCCATTTCACCGCCAGCATCAGGTTGAGTTGCTGCCGCCAGCGACCGAAACTCATCCCGGTTTGCTCGGTCAGCAGACGCGAAAGCGTTCGCTCGCTCACGCCCACGTGTCGCGCCCATGTCCGTATCGTTCCGCGCTCGGCGGGCGTCTCCATGATGGCCTCGGCAATTTTGCGAAGCCGTGAATCGGACGGCATCGGCAGATGGAGATTGCCGATGGACGCGGCGGCAAGCTCGTCGAGCAGCAGCACCGCCAAGTGCGACTCCGCACCGCCTTCCGGATAGCGCATCGGAAACGAGGCCGAACGAATCACCAACTCCCGTAGCAGCGGCGTCGTCGAGATCGCACAGCACGTCGACGGCAGGTGCGAGGCGACGGCTGGATCGATGAAGGCCACGTACACCTCGACCGTGCCCGCCGCCGTCACCTTGTGCAGCACACTGCCGGGCACCCAGAGCGCGCTCTGGGGCGGCACCATCCACAGACTGCCCTCGATTTCGCAAGTGAGCGCCCCGCGCAGCAGGAGCATGAACTGCGCTTTCTTGTGCGTGTGGAAGTCCTTCTCGTGTCGATGTTCTCCATCGCCGGTGGTCGCGACATCGATACCCGCAGCACCAATGGTCACCACCGGGCGAGGGACGAGGTCCGGATCTTCCCATTCGAAGGGATCGGTCAAAGAGGTCAGCACGGGCATGGCATGAGCGCTCGGGCGCGGTTTTCAGACGATTGGCAAGAATTCAGAACATATTGGCGGAATTTCCCAATGTCGCCAAGTCGCGCCTTTTCTACCATGCATCCACGGCGAGCGGATTCTCCGCCCGCCATGGTGCATAGGAAGCGAATCATGGATTCATTGAGTGTCGGGCGTGTCGAGCAGACCTTGCAGCGGCTTTTCCTTGAGGCGGCGCAGGCCGATGGACAACTGATGGCGCAGTTCGACGCCGGCTCGACGGCGCACGCCGAGCAAACCCTCGCCGACGCCGTCGACGAGATGATGGCTGCCGAGCGGCGCGATCTGCGTGGCGTGTATCGGGGCTACGCAAAGAATTTTCTCAACGTCACGCCGGCGTATGGCCGGTTTCTCTATGAGTGCGCACGTATCTGCAAAGCGACGCGCATCGTCGAATTCGGCACGTCGATGGGCATCTCCACGATCCATCTGGCGGCGGCGCTTCGTGACATGGGCGGCGGTCATCTGATCGGGACGGAACTTGAGCCGGAGAAGGCGGAACGGGCGCGTGCGCATCTTGAAGAGGCGGGGCTTGCCGATCTGGTCGACATCCGTGTCGGCGACGCGCGCGAGACGCTTGCCGATGTGGGCGGAGAGATCGACATGGTGTTGCTCGATGGGGCGTTCAGCCTCTATCTGCCGATACTCAAGCTGCTGGAGCCGCACCTGAAACCCGGCACGCCAATTCTTGCTGAAAACGCTTTCGATCACGACAACGACTATCTGGCGTACGTCCGCAACCCGGCGAACGGGTATCTCTCGCAACCGATCCCCATCAACGAGGGCCGGGGCAACGAATTTACGGTGGTGACGCGATGAACATGAGAGCTCCCGACGCTGTGATGCCTCAACCGGGGCCCGTCAGCCGCGCCCTGATCCGCATGTTTATGAAGCGGGCGCGCATCGTTCACGCGGAAGCGCTCACCGATGACGTTCGTCTGCTGACGATCGAGAGCCCGGCGTTCCGAGGTGTTGATTGGGTGCCCGGTCAGAAGATTCAACTGACCATGGGCTCGGCCTTTGTCGCGCGAACTTACACACCGATCGAATGGGATGGCGTTGCGGGCAGAACCCGCATCGTGTCCTATGCGCACGGTAGCGGGCCGGGCAGTACGTGGGTACGTAACGTGATGCCGGGCGACGAGTGCACCGTCTTTGGCCCGCGCGCGTCGCTCGATGTGGGGCGCGTGTCAGGCGCGTGCGTGATGCTCGGCGACGAGACGTCGATTGCGTTGACGTATGCGTTTCGCCAGCGCCTTACCGAAAGCGCCGTCAGGTGTTTGCTTGAAGTCGGCGATTTGGTGGATACGCACGAAGTGCTGGGGCGGGTGGGGCTCGACGGCGTCGAATTGTTCAGTCGTTCGGCGGGCGATGAACATCTCGAAGATATGGCAAGTCGGTTGTCGGCACCTGCGATGGCGGGGGCGACGTTTGTCCTGACGGGCAAGGCGTCCTCGATTCAGCGCTGGCGCCGGGAACTGAGCGCACTCGGCGTGCCGGCCGCGAGAATCATGGCCAAAGCGTATTGGGCGCCCGGCAAGACGGGGATGGACTGAGCCGGCGTTTCTCCTGATCAACGACGGGGTGCGGCAGTGGTGACGCCGGTGTTCCCCGTCGTTGCTGGCCGAGGGCTTGATGTCGCGTGCGAGGGCATTCCGTTTTCGTCGTGATAGGATCGCTTCATCCACGTGAATGTAGTCGTGGCATTTATCCGATCCGGGCTCGCCCTCAGGCGAACACATCAGGAGGCCAGTATGTCTGCCGAGCAGAAGACGTCGCATCGCGGGTTCACCATCATCACCGTTCTCGAGCGGCTCTCCAAAGGCCGCGCGCGACTCTCCGCCAAAGTGCTGGCGAATGACGAAGGCCACAAGCAGCGGCTCGGCGGCAAGAAACTGCTGCAAGCCAAACGCTGGTTCGATCATTTCGCCGATGACCTGGCAGAGCCTGTCATCGCCGGCCTCAAGCACACCATCGATCTGGAACTGGCCGCGGCTGCGCGTACGGCTGCCGCGAAAGCGAAGGTGTCGGCCGACACCGCCAAGCCGGCAAAAGCGGTTAAGCCCGCTAAGGTTGCAAAGGCTGCCAAGCCCGCGAAAGCCGTAAAACCCGCCAAGGCAGCGACGCCGCCCAAGACGGATAAACCCGCCAAGCCGGTGAAAGCGGCGAAAGCCACCAAGCCAGCCAAGCCGGCGGCGACGCAATCCGCCAAGCTGCGCAAAGTCGTCAAGCCGGCCAAACCGGCGCCGGTCGGCACACCTGCTGCAAAGCCCTTGAAAACGGTTCCCGCGAGCGGCACAGCCTGAGTGGCTGACTGACTGTGAAAGCGTTCCGCAACTAGCAACGCGAACGACACATCGCTCGCAACGCTGTCTGAATCTGCTGCAAAAAAACGGCGCGCGCCTCTTCGGCGACGCGCCGTTTTCATTTTTGCGCGGTGTCTGCATCGGGCGAGTCACGCAGAGATTTTCAACGCATCACGTCACTTCATTGCGCCGCGCGAATAGCGAATATCACGCTCACCGAAGCAATGCGAACGTGGCTGCATATGTTGCCAATTACGAGTGTTGCAATCGCACCACTGCTGTGCGAAACGGCCATTTCTCATGTCAGAATGCACCCGCTTGCGAATGACCGGCGGTGCTTTTCCCTCATAAGGAAAGCACCGCTGATCATTTGGTGAGTACTCCATTGCATATGCGGTTGCAGCAATCCGTGTCACGGGGCACGTGGCAGCCGACATCGTCTGGAGAGATCCGCTCAGCGGACAAGAATTCAAAAAATCACTACCAAAGAGGATAAGAATGAAGCGCATCCAACGTACCGCACTGGCCCTCGCCAGCTTCGCAGTGGCCGCACCGGCCATGGCTCAAAGCAATGTGACGCTCTACGGCGTGATCGACGCTGGCATTGGCTATGTGAATAACGTTGCCTCCGGCCTGAATGCCAAGGGCGCCCACAACATCCAGGCCGTGAGCGGTATCGGCCAAGGTAACCGTTGGGGCCTGAAGGGCTCGGAAGATCTGGGTAGCGGCCTGAAGGCCGTGTTCGTGTTGGAAAACGGCTTCGCCCTGACCAACGGCACGATGTCGCAGAACGGCCGCATGTTCGGTCGTCAGGCCTATGTCGGTCTGCAAAGCACGCAAGCCGGTACGGTCACGATCGGTCGCCAGTACGACTCCGTGGTTGACTTCGTGAGCCCGCTCACGTCGGCCAAGCAATGGGCCACGCAATACGGTGCGCACGTCGGTGATATCGACAACCTGTACAACTCGTTCCGCGTGAACAACTCGATCAAGTACACGAGCGTGAACTACAACGGGTTCTCGTTCGGCGCACTGTACGGGTTTAGCAATCAGCCGAACACCGGTAACGGCACGGGCTTCTCGAATAACAACGCATGGAGCGTGGGTGCTTCGTACGCCAACGGCCCGTTGATGGCTGCCGCCGGCTACATGCATCTGGCTGGCCCGGGCACGGCTAACGGCAACGGCGCCGTGACCAACGACTACTCGAGCGCCACCGACATCTTCTACACGAGCGCCGTCGACAAGCACGACATCGCCGCCGCAGGCGTGTCGTACCAGATCCAGGCCGCGACGATCGGCTTCGTGTACAGCTACGCGAAGATCAACTACGTCAACCAGTCGTCGATTCGCGTGAACACGTTCGAACTGAACGGCAAGTACCAGATCACGCCGAACCTGCTGGGCGGTCTGGCATTCGTCTACAGCGATGGCAGCGTGAGCGGTGCGACGGCACTGTCGGGTATCAGCAAGGGCACGAAGCCGCGCTGGTTCCAGGTCAACGCTGGCGGCGTGTACGCGTTCAGCAAGCGCACGGAATCGTACCTGACGGGCGTCTACCAACGCGCAACGGGTGATGCAGTCGTGGCAGCGATCGACAACGTGGGCGGCCCGACGGGCACCGGTGCACAGTCGCAAATCGCCGTGATCGCTGGCCTGCGTCACAAGTTCTAAGCACCCAAGGTCGAGGGCCGGTGACGGCCCCGGTCTGATACGGGAGCGTGGGTGATAGGGAAATAGTGCGGTGTCGTGCTGATTTCCCGCGTCTTACCTGCGTTTCCCGGCCCAAACGGGCTCCGCTACTGTCAGTGGAGCCCGTTTGCATCATGGGGTCCGCAAATCGTGTGCAATTCACGCGCTTTGTGTGTATAATCCCGACCTTGTCCAAAACTTGGGCATCGCGGGGGAATTGTGCTCAGTGACGAACGAAGAGCGCAGTTTCGCCATCAGTCAACCCATTCAGCCAGTCTGGAAGGCGGGATGTACGCTTCGGGGCCAGCGCCAATGCGCAGGTAGCGAGAGCGGACATTAAAAGCCAATCGGGAGATCGCCGAGGAGGTGAGTCGCGGTCCCGCCAGATGTGGTGTAGTGCAGTCCGTAGCAAGTCCGTTCGTCGCGCCTGGCAGGAGGAATCTCCGGCAGGGCGGTGAAAGGTATCTTTGCGCGGTAGTTAATATTCCGGCTTTCTGAGCCGATTCACTATACGAGTTATTGCATGACCAAGATCGTTATCAAAGACGGTGAACCCGTTGAAGTCGCACTGCGTCGTTTCCGCCGCGCCATCGATGGCACGGGCCTGATCAAGGAAGTCAAGGCACGTGCGGCTTACGAAAAGCCGACGGCTGAGCGCAAGCGCAAGAAGGCTGCTGCCGTGGCCCGTCTGCGTAAGCGTCTGCGCAGCCAGACCCTGAAGAAGAAGATGTACTAAGCATGCCTTGCGCCGTTACGGCGCATTGGTTTGCGAAGTCGAGAAAACCCGCCGCGAGGCGGGTTTTTTCATGGGCAGGCCTCGTCTGGCGGTTTGCTACACTCTGGACTTCCGCGCCTTGTCTTTCAGCGCTCTGACTTTCAGCACTCTGACTTTCAGCGCCTCGGCTCATTCCTCGGGCGCGATATTCCCCACGATTCCAATATGAAAACGTTGACCACTGAAGCGCTCGACGCGCTCACCCAGCAGGCCGAGCAGTCGCCGCGTCTGCGCATGAACCAGAATCTGCACGACGCGCTCGACGACCCCATTCAACGTCTGGCGATTGCGATGGAGCCGGCGACCTATATTCGCCCGCACCTGCACCGCCATACTTGGGAATTGCTGACGGCGTTGCGTGGCCGTTTCGTCGTGTTGACGTTCGACGAGGCCGGCGTGGTGACGGATCGCAAAGTGCTCGGTGAAGACACGCTGGTCATCGAGTCACCGATCAATGTGCATCACACGGTGCTCTCGCTCGACCCGGGCGCTGTCATCTTCGAAGCGAAGCATGGCCCGTATCGTCCGTTTGTCGAAGCCGACTATGCACGCTGGTCAGCGCCCGCAGACACGCCGGAAGCCACCGCCTTCATGGCGTGGGTAAAGACGGCGCAGGTCGGCGATCGCTGGGCGGCCTAAGCAGCGGGTGGCTTGTTTTCCGAGCGGTTTGCCCCGCACCACGTGACGGCAAACCGCTGGTGGTTTGCCTGATCAGCGGGTCCAGCCCTGAAATTCGGCGGAGAGTGAGTGCAATGCTTGCGCCGCCGCCTCGACCGCACCGCGCCAGTCGTTTCCGCCGCTCCGCGCGTTCCCCACGTTCCCTGACAATGCAGCACCGAACAGTCGCATCTGTGCGTAACCAGCGACAGCGGGCTGCGTCGACGTATCCACGTGCCAGACCGGCACGCCCAGCCCCCCGGCGAGGTGGGTGCGGGCAATATCCAGAGAAATCACGAGATCCAGATTGTCGATGAGGGCAGCCTCGTCGGCGAGGTCGTCGCAGTCGGTCCGCCAGTCGATCCAGTCGACACGTGAAGGGGGCGTCGCATCGGTGGCCGTGTGGCCGTGGCTGCCAAGCGGCACCCACGAAACGCCGGGCACCGCGAGTAGTGGAATCAGTGGCGTTAGCGCGGTCAGTCGCGCTAGTCCGGCGAGTTCCGCTGACCGGTCTGCGATGGGGGCGTTGGCGAGCGAGTGGCCACGAGACGCCATGGTCTCTGGCGGGGCGCCTGTGCCCGGACGTTGACCACCAGCGGTGATGCCCGGCCACGCAATCCCTACGCAAAGCCCGTGTTGTGCTGACGCGGCCAACCGATCGCGCCAATGACGTGCGGATGTGGCGGCGACACGCAGATGGGGCATGCCGGCATGCGCGGCGGCCGCGTGCGGGCCAAGGGTTTTGGCCAGCGCGCCAAGCGCACAGCGAAGATCCCAGTCGGAGACGTCGCGCGGCATGCGCGAGAGTACAACCACGCGATCTCCCAGCGACCATTCCACGAGTCGCCGCACGTTGGCGGGGCCAACGAATCCCACTTTGCCGAATCGTGCCGCGACGGTCTCCAGATGACGCAGTTGACCCACGATGTCGCCTTCGTGCCCGCTGCCGATCACGATCAGGTGCTGATGCAACGTGTCGCCGCCCCCAGCCCACGTCGGTAAGGGGCAATCGGGGTGCGGACTCAATGCCGCGCCGACTTGTGCCCAGGCCTGGGCGATAGCGTCGGTGGTGTCAGGGAGCGAGGTGTCGCCCGAGGCTGGCGGGCAGGGCGTAGGCGTGCGTGAAGAAGGCTTCGTCATGCGAATCCCGGCGTCGAGAATGGGCAATCCGGCGAAGAGACCGCGCCGGGCGTCCGATAGGGGCCGAGGGCGGCGACGTGCGCCTGCGCAGGGGTTGGCAGGCTCGTGAGAAATGATAGGGGAGGGGGTAGCCGGTCGCGGTGCCCGGCTTTTGCCGCTCGGCCGGTTTCGTTTGCCGGCGGGCAAAATATTTGTCGCCGGATGGCGTCATTCAAGACGTCATCCGGCGTTCAGTGCCCGCTGCCAACGCAGCGGTTAGCGGGCGGCTGAAATTACTGTGAGGCCGTCTTCTTCTTTTTCACGACTTTCTTCGGTGCGGGTGCATCGTCGTCCTGAACGGTCAGCTGACCGCCCGTGCCGAGGCCACCGGCAACGTTCTGTTGCTTGTAGTTCTTCACGGCGCGCACGACGTTGTTGTACGAGTCAGTGAATGCAGCGACGATGACCTTGCCCTCTGCCGTATTCGAATAGCCGCCCAGCGAACCGCCGGCCGAGCTGCCGATGATGCGGCCCAGCGCGCCGAAGTCCATGCTGCTGGCGCTGCCTTCTGCGGCGGCGATCTGCACGCTGGAGCGGTTGTCGATGACGGTCAGCAGCGTGCTGGCTTCCTTCGAGTTCATGCTGCCGGCGAGCGCGCCGATGGCTGCGCCGATACCGCCCGGCAGCAGGCCGGCTACGCTGGCACCGGCACCGCCGGCGTTGTTGTTGGTGAACGTGATCGACGGGCTGATCGCGTAGTCGGCGGCGACCATCTTGCCCTTGCCGAAGTTCGACTTGTTACGCAGTTCGCCCGAATCCTGAAGCGCGCGCTCGCCCATGATGGTATTCATGCCACGGCCGCGATCGACCACGACGAAGCAGTTCGACTGTTGCACCAGGAGCTTGAGCACGGGCACCGTGGAGCCCAGCTTGTATTGACCGGTCAGCACGCCGTACCACGGGGCGGTGGTGTCTTCGATGACGGCGATCGTGCCGAGCGGGCGATCGCACTTTTCGAGCTGCTGATTGGCGTTTTCCGAGTTCGCACCGCCAGCCGAGCCAGTGGCAGCCGTCTTTGCGCTGCTGCTGCCCATGTTCATGGTGGAGCAACCCGCCGTGATGCCTGCTGCGAGAAGCAGGGCGGTGACTTTTACGAGTTGGTGTGCCATTTTCCTAGTTCTTTAGAATGTTGTTCTGGAAGATGGGCAGCGTTGCCGGTGTCGATGAAGGCGTCGAGTCGGCCGAGTCGGTGTCGCTGCCGCATGCCAGGAGTCCTAAAGCGGGGGAGATCGGGATTAATAGGCGATCTACGGTAGGACTCCTACGCTGAAATGCTCCGTAAGAACATCCCGCGCCGCATGCTAGCACGTCGGAAATGGGTGGCAATCCTATCAAAAATCATGGGGATTACGAATGGATTAGGGCACGGATTCCCTGCGTATTAGGAAAGGATTAAGGGTTATCCATATATATATTAACTATCATCCGGCAACGTCAATGGCGGCGGGGGTTTGCGAGCCGTCTATGTGACGTTATTATTACGGCGATGCACATAGGGATGAGGTTGTCCGGCAAGTGCGGTTAGACGGCCATTAAGGTTGCGATGAAGTCAAAGGAGTGCGGATCAAAGCGCACCCAAGTCCTCCGGGGGTTATTGGTAAAAACTGTAATCAGGAGAGCGACGCAATGGCAGCAAGCATGAATGGCACGATCGCATTGGCGGGCATGGCAGGTGTTCTGACGATGGTTTTCGGTGCGGCGCCGGCCTATGCTGCGGGAGGTATCTGTAACGGTCGTTCGGCGATCATTACGGCGTGGCCGTGCACGGAGAATGGCAAGACGGGGACGTGTCTGCTGTGGGGCAGTGACAAGATGCGTGCAGGCGCGTGGACTGACAAGGGCGCTTACGTGCTGGAGGGCCCGGATCTGAGTGCGAAGAGCGTCAGCTATCAGGAAGCGTGCGGGACGGGGCGCTGTGCGCGCCCCGAAATGGCCGGGTGCGCCGAGCCCGTCGATGCGGGAACGCCGAAAACGCAGGCGTATCGGACGTTGACCAACTAGTCCTTGGTCCCCCCGACAGGAATCGAACCTGTATCTAGCGCTTAGGAGGCACTCGTTCTATCCATTGAACTACAGGGAGGGAATGGATTCTATCCAGTAGCGTGACGCCCTTGAGTACAAGGGCGGCGCCTTATTTGGCAAGGCTTTTCAGTCGATTGCAACACCCCTAACGTGTCACTCCGAATCACCCGGCAACCTACTGTCTCACGTCTTCGTTGCTACAATTTTGCTACAGCACGGAGACGACAATGGCATCCATTCTGCAGGTAGAAGAGCGCTGGCGCGCTCAAGTCCGACGCGAGGGCAAGAGTATAGCAAAAACGTTTCGCACAAAGGCGCAGGCGACTGCGTGGGCACGCGAAATCGAGGTTGCTATTGACGACGGCAAGAACATCGACAAAGTGTCGGTCAAGACGCTGGTGCCGGCGATCATCAACCACTACCGGAAGCTGCGGGAGGAGTCTGGTCGGCCGGTGCGGGCCAAGTCCACCGAGGAATACACGCTGAAGTATCTGTCGGAGCACTTTAGCGGGACACCTATTGAGCAGCTGCCGGTTATGTGGACACTAAGTTAAGCTTTGCGAGCTTGCTCAAATTCAACGGGGCTGACGTACCCCATCGTCGAATGTCTGCGAGTCGGATTGTAGAAGCGTCCGATGTAGAAGAACACGTCTGAGCGAGCTTCTTCCCGCGTACGATAACCTTGCGTGCATTGCGCTCGGGTTTCAGAGTGCCAAAGAAGCTTTCCATCGCCGAGTTGTCCCAGACTTCACCAGCCCGACTCATGCTGCATGTAATGTCCTGTTCAGCCAGCAGGCGCTGGAAGTGTTCGCTGGTGTATTAGCTGCCCTGGTCGGAGTGATGCAGTAGTTCTTTGGGCCGTCCTCGTCGCCAGACGGCCATCATCAATGCGTCGGCAACCAATTGCGAAGCCATGCTGCTCTGCATCGACCAGCCGACGACGCGCCGAGAATACAGATCGAGAACGACAGCGACGTATAACCAGCCTTTGGCCGTCCAAATATAGGTGAAATCGGCCACCCATTTCTGGTCAGGGCCATCCGCACGGAACTGGCGATCGAGCACGTTACCGGCGATCGCGCTGCGTGCACCGACATCCTTCGGTAGCCCACGACGTCGGGGTCGGTCCCCCAGGCCCCGGAACTGTAAGAGTCGTAACTCTGTGCTGACCGCAGCGAAAACCGAGAGCTAGCAGGTCTCGCCAGACGCGGCGAGCGCCATAGGTTCTGTCGCTGGCCATGAAGCTTTGCCGAACCTGCTCGCCAAGAACTTTGTCGTCTTGATTGCGTTGGCTGGGTGGCCGGGATAGCCACGCGTAGAAGCCACTACGCGAGACACCGAGCGCATCAAACATCAGATTCACCGGCCAGATACCTCGATGTTTCGCCATGAAGCCGAACTCCACATCGACTCCTTGGCGAAGAAGGCTGCGGCTTTTTATAGTTGGTTGCGCTCCATGCGGAGCTTCGCCACTTCCTTTCTCAACCGTTCAATCTCGGCTTGCTCTGACTTCATCACACCGTGGCCAGGAAACGCTTGGTGTGGGGGGGGCTACTGTGTTTTCTCGCACCCACATACGCAACACGTTCTCATGCACATTGAGGTCCCGAGCCGCCTGCGCAACTGACACACCGCGATCCTTGACCAGCTTTACAGCCTCGACTTTAAATTCCCTGCTGAACTGCCTTCTGCTGTTCGTTTACCACCTCCGGTTACATTGTCCACCTCAACTTGGTGTCCATGAAACCGGCAGCAGCCCAGTCGCTGGTGTTGCAGGTCATAAGGACTGGCAACATTCGAAACGTTACACGAACCTTCCGCCCGAAGACCTCGCTGAGAAAGAGAAATTGCTTCCGTTCAAGAGGAGTGGATGCGCCAATGACTAGCCTGCGTTAGCGAAGCGCGTGCCGTCCCATCTCTCTATTATCCAAGATCCGGATGTTTACAGCTCGCGTTGAAACATGTTTGGATGCCGTGTATTTTTGGAATAAATCAGATCCTTCGTGATTATTTTCTGTAATCAGAGTGGGTCGAAGCTGCAATTCTCCGTAGCCGCAACGTCTTGACGGATGATCGTGGTCGACGACGGTATGGGACTGATAGATCCATGAAAAACGAGCTAACTAACTTGATTCGTGATTACCAGTTGAGAGTCCACAAGGCACTGGTATGTATGCACCGATCTGGCATTCGCATGCCAGGTTCAATTCTGCAATGGATTGACAACGATATTCAACCAAAGGGCATGCTTGACGGTGACATTAAGTACTTGAAGCACGGCGCAGGATGCACGGTCTATCTCCCGGATGGAGAGATCGATTTTGATTTCGGGCGTTTGGGAGAGATAAACGGGTTCGACCTGTGGCGCTTGTCTCGTTTTGCTGGCGAAGAACTCTCTGCATACGGTTTTGAGAGCGTGGAGGCTCTGGAGGTGTGCTTTGATACAGCAGTCTCCGAGGGGCATTTGGTTTACGCGGGACATATCTATTACGTCGCGAATCGTCCGCGAGTACTAGCTGTCGACATCGACAGCCGGTTGCCGGGGGATAACCTACCTCCTCGCAATCTCGATATCGTGCTTGTACTGCACAGTCATTATTTCCAGGCTGCCGAAGTAATGCTCGAGAACTACGATAATTTGCAACGGAAATGGGATAAGCAAAATTCGCTGAGTCACCGAAAGTTCGTTGATCTGCGAATCTATATGTCTTCCTGGCTGGGATTTCTTGCCGTGACATGCGAAGGCTTCGAAGAGCTTGGAATGCATCTTCTCCTTCAGAATGGTCGTCCAGCAGAATTTAAGGAATTACTACCAAAGAGCGATGCCCTGGGGAAAATGATAAAGCAGCATCGACATCCGCTTAGAGAGCTCCGAAACAAGACGTTTCATCTTCGTGAGGATCCGGAGGCAATTCGACGATTCTTCGCTCCCGACGCAGAAAGACTTCCGTGGGCTCGCAAGTTGCACGACGCGTTTGATGAATTCTTCTCGGATTACCGCCTCCAATGTGAGGTCCATTACGCGCAAAACGGACGGTTAGGCGAGATACGCATAACACGGGAGCCGCCACAACGACTTTCGAGACGGTGAGATGCTCGCGCGCAAAACGGTTGGAGGTCTCCGGGAGCGGCCCTGGCGCAGTTGTTGCCAATACTCCCGAGCACTCAATTGTACGGCCCTAAAAAGCGCGATCCGTTAAAGTGGATCATGTGTGTGGGGGCGTCTGCGATCCAGACCTCCGATTCCCATGCGATCGCAGGGAGGTATTTAAGGAAAGTTTTGCGGTCTGGGAAAGCGGATACATATACCAAGCCGGCAGTGCAGGTGCTGAACAGGCGTGCCAGTTCGATTTGACGTTTGGATTCCACCGGCCCGTGACTCGTAACGGACTCAATCAGCAAGAGCCAGTTCTTGTCCCGCATGTAGATGACCACATCAGGAAGCTTGCCGTGGTTATCCAGTTCCACACCAAGGCTTGCTAGTAGGTCTTTGTCAAAAAATCCATGCTTGTCTCCCGTGTCGCCCACGTAGACCAAATCTCCACCCGGGGCATATCGAGGTCCAAAACCTTCCACGATTTCTCGGATGAGCTCGGAGTGGACGCCGGGCGACAAAGTGATCTGATAGCCTTCTTTGACCTTTACGGGCACCATCTGCATCTCACGTACTTTGGCGTACTGCTCCACTAGGCTCATACGCTCCGCTTTGTACGCGTCCAACGCGTCCCCGTATGCGTCAGTCCCGTAATGCACCAGGACGCCCATTAGATTGGGCTCAATCTGGTACACAGCCTTGGGACTATTAACGGGACGATTCGGCTTGTCGGGGTTGTAGATGCACACCCCAGCTCCAATAAACTGGTGCATAGACTGCCGACGGAACGTCTCCCGTGTGTTTGGAGCGTAAGCGGTCTCATAGTGTTCTTTGGCCCAGTCCATGATGGGCGTGATGCCGATTAGCGGCGCTTCGCAGTCAGCCCAAATCTTGGTGGGTGTCATGTTCACTAGTGCAAGTAAACATAAGGCGGTGCGCTCATTGAGTTGGGGCCTAGGCATGCCCAGATCCTCGAGAATGGCAAGCGCGTCCTGTAGCTTCTTCTCTTTGCTCATATGGTCAACAGTGCATCTAATTCTTCTTGTTTCAAACCAAGACTATAGCCTTTGGCCAGCTTACGTAGTAGTTCAAGGCTTGGGAATTTCATGTTCCGCAGGTCGGTGGCGTTAACCTGCGTGTGCCCTGAAAATACGCGGAAGTATTCGTCCAATGCGGTGGAATTGAGGAACACCACAAGCCCCTTGGCGACGTCCAAGGGGAGGCCGCCCTTTTTGATGTGCAGGACGTTCCAGTGGTTCTCGAAGCCCACCATCTCGCTCTTAGTATCCTCAGGGGTAATCAGGTAGGCCATTACACGGCGGCGTTCTTCTTTCGCTGAGAAGCGGCGAACAACGACATAGTTGCCTTCCTTCATTAGCCACTTATCGACCTCCGGACTTCGGAAGATCGCGTTTGGCTTCTTGTGTTCTTTGGGCCATTCGAAGCCGCGCGGCGTCATGTGGTGCGGGTAAATACACGGCGCCGTGCCGGGCCCAGGGTATTGGCTCCACCATTCTTTCAAGCGGAAATCTACTACGGGACCGGTGCGGACTTCTACACCCAGCTCCTTCAAGCTGTGTGTGAAGTACTTGTGGTGCGTCTCGGTACTCTCGTTGTCCTTAGGGATGCGGACAAATCGCTCCTCATCCGCGGGTTGCACGACGTCCTCAAACGGGACTGTGCGGCCGTGTAGGCCCTCAAAGCTGGCGTCGTCCGAGAATGAAAGCGACACATCGCCCTGTATGCCTCCAGCCGTGAGCTTCAGGATGACGTTCTCTTGCAACACATCGTCGTCTTTGAATGCGTGGTTACGCGACCCAAACACATGGATTGCATCGACAGAACACTTCTCAAGCATCATGTCTCGGAACGGTTTGTAGTAGGGGCCGTTGCAAAAGGACCTAGGGATGATGGCGACGATTTCGCCGTGTTGCTTCATCTGCAAGATTGAAAGCGCAAGAAAAGCTGTGTAGAGATTCGTCGTTTCCACACCTACTTGCCGACAGGCTTGTCGATGAAGGGAGTTCGTGCCGATCTTCCTGTATGGGGGGTTTAGGATGGCGTGGGTGAACCGTGTGCCTTCGCCGACCTGGATGCGGTGTACCGAATCGAAGACGAAGTCTTTCTGGTGAAGTTTGTACGGAACAGCCTGGCTATCAAGGTTCTCCTTGAGGTAGTTCGCCATCACGGGATCTATCTCCCATGCCTCACAGTGTTTGAGCTTCAAAGTGTTGCTGGCAGCAAGCGTCAACGAACCGATTCCAGCTCCCGCATCCAACAGCACGGCATTCGCTTTCCTGGTAAAAAGCCCCGACATGAATTCCGCGATCTTGAACGGCGTCATGAACTGGCCAAGAACCCCTTTTTCTTTGGGTTTCAATTTGGCGTTGGCTTCATGTCGAAGGGAATCTACAACTGCTTCATTCATAACCAGATCAGGGAGGACTCGCGCTTCAGGACGGTGCAGGCGCGAGACTTTGCTAGTGGTGATCGCTAACGTGAGCGTGCGGTAGCCCGAGGGGCCAGCCACGTAATGATACCTTCCTGCACGGAGAGCCAACTAGCCGACTTTGCGCCTGTATCGAATGACAGCATTGAGCCGGTTAGACGCGCAGGACGCGGTGGGGACAAGTACATCACGTGCACCGACCGTGGGAGAGATGCGGTGCTCCGCAGCGTCTGTAGCACCGCCGAGTAATGCTGCTATAGATTTGCTATAGCCCAGCATAAATTCCTTTCGAATCAGCGTCTTGCGTTCTAATTCTATTCGCTGAACTACACGGAGGGCGCGAGGACTGCCGATACGTTGATCGTAGGTCTCGCGAGCGCAAGAGTATATCAAAAAGCTATTTCCGGGCGGGGGCGACATGTAACGGCCCGGGATTCCGCCTAGGCGAGGCGCGCCCTTGTCGCCTCGTCGATCTGTTCGCGCACGGCACGCAGCAGCGGTATCGCATCCGTGTACTGCCGGCCGTAAGACAGATTGAATGCGTAATCGAAGTCCGGCGGGTTAAGACCTTGTGTGTGTTGCAGCAGGGTTTCGAGCTTGTCGAGGGCTTTCACCGCACGAGCCTCGGGCGTCGCCGCCTGCACGTACTCCTCCCACCAGCCGACGATTTGCGCACGCATGGCCGCATCGAGCGGTTCGCATATCGCCATCAGGTCGCGTCGCTCGACGTCGTCCTTGCTGCCACCCGCCAGTTGCTCCGGCGCAGGCACATCGCCACCCAACGCCTCGCCCAGATCGTGCACCAGGCATAACGCCAGCACCTTCGTGCTGTCGACGTCACCCAATTGATCCATGAACAGCATCGCCATCAGACTGAGCCGCCAACTGTGCTCGGCGGTGCTTTCCTGACGTCCGGACGACGTGTAACCACTTCTGAGCACGTCTTTCAGTCGCTCGCATGTGCGCAGGAAATTCAACCTGCCTTCGATCTGTTCGTGCGTCATGTGCGTCATGTGAGTCGTCTCCTGTGCCTGTCGATGCCGTTTCAACGCGTCAGCATAGATCCGGGTCCTCGCCGACGCTACGCATAAATTATGCGTAGCAGACGCCGCCAGTATTCACCGCGATCACAGCGTCTCGACCAGCCGCGCGACGGTGCCGTCGGAAAGTGTAAGGCGTGTCCACCGGCAGCGGCTGGCCCGGATCGGCACCTCCACCGAGACGTTGCTGCCCGTATCGAACTCGATCGACGACGCACGCTGCTCATACCATCCCGCGTCACGCAGTGAGGCTTCGCGCGCTACGATCGCCTCCGTGGCGAAGGGCCACAACGACACCCCCATCAATACCGGCAACGGCTGCGAAAACTCCGCCGCACGTGAAGCGGAACACGCGAGCAGACGATGCGTGTGATCGCACACGAGATGGACGGCGCGCGAGTCAAACGTTACCAGTCGTTGCAACGCATAATCACCCCCCGAGTCGAGCCGTGCCGCGAACAGCGCTTCGATACGCGCGAGCGCATCGCCCGTGATCGGCAACGTACCCGCTTCCCATCGCGACACCGTCGATTGCGAAACGCCGAGCCACTCGGCCGCATGCGCCTGCTTGATCCGGCGCAGTACGCGCCACCGCCGCAGCGTCGCGCCGGGCGTTGCCAGCGTAGGCGTACCCACGCGATTTTCCATGGTGTGTCTCCTGCAACACTGAACTCGGGAATTTCCCGATAGAACAACTGTGCGCGTCATTTGTTCCATTGACGCTACAAATTGGCGCTCCTAGAGTCGGGGCCATGATGACTCGACCCAACCTGCTCATGAAAACGTCCGCCCTCAAGCGTGCGACGTATCGCGTTCTGCGCGAGTAAGCCGCTGCCTCTCGACGCACGCCTCACATCGCGATAGCCCATCTCGCCAATCGCGTCTTTGCGTGAGCGCGCGTTCCCCACACCGCCCCTTGCCGATCGACGTGCGCTGTCCGCGCGCGGCGCGGCGTCGTGCGCCCTGACGTTTGCCTGCCGCCCGGCGATTGCTGCTTGCGGCGACGGCTGACGCCCGGCGTCGTGGGGCACTGTTTTCTTCAACAAAAGAAAGACGCCAAGCCTCATGACGCATATCACTCGCAAAACGCTGCCGCTCGCCAGCGCCGCACTCCTTCTCGCGACAACGGCAGTACCCGCCTTCGCCCAATCGAGCGTCACGCTCTACGGCGTGATCGAAGCCGCCATCGTGTCACAAAATCACGCCAGCCCAACAGGCGGCCGTGTGGTCTCGGTCAATCAGGCAGGCGAGGGCTTTCTCTCGGCCAGCCGCTTTGGCCTGCAAGGTATCGAAGACCTCGGTGGCGGGACGAAAGCACGCTTCGTGCTCGAAAACGGCTTCAATTCGCAAGCGGGCACGTTCGATCAACAGGGGCAATTGTTTGGCCGGCAGGCGTTCGTCGCCTTGCAGGGTGTGTGGGGCGAAGTCGCGCTGGGACGTCAGTACACCGGCGCGGTCGTCGCGATCTCGATGGTCGATCCGATCTTTATCGGCGCACCGCCCACGAACTCGTGGCTCGTGTATCTCACCGGTCAGCGCTTCAATAACGCACTCACGTGGACGAAGAAGTTCGGTCCGTTCGGCATGAACCTGCAATACGCGCTCGGCGGCATCGCCGGCCAAGCCTCGGCGCGCTCATCGGCATCGGGCGGCCTGTCTTGGGAGCAGGACGGCAACGTCTTCACCGGCCAGTTGCAGCAAACGCACGATTCGCAAAGCCGCTCGGCGAAAACGTGGTCGCTCGGCGCGAAGGTCAGTTACGGCCAGTGGAAATTCCATGCTGACTACCTGCAAAGCCAGCGCGATCCGGGCTTCGATGTGACCAACGGCGGCCTCGACTACGCGTCGATTACCAACATGAGCACTGCCGCCACGCCGACCACGGTCGCCGCCATCGGCTCGGTGTTTTCCGCCGCGCGTCGCGATCAGTTCTTCACGCTCGGGACGAGCTATCTGCTCAACCCGTCATGGCAGTTCATCGTGGCCTACATGCAGGACAACACGAGCGCCGTGAACTTCAGCGGCAAACGGCAGACGGTCTATGGCGTCGTCGACTACTTCTTCTCGAAGCGCACTGATGTGTATTTTGCCGCGGCCTATGAACGGGTCGACGGCGGCTGGTCCGGACTCTTCGGCACGACAACCACCAATTGGACCGGTGGCAACGGCGTGAAGCTCAATGGTTACGACAACCAGATGAGCTACTACGTGGGTCTGCGCCATCGCTTCTGATGACCGATGAAACGCAAGCGGCGCAGCATCGAAAAATGCTGCGCCGCATGATGCAATCCCTTGCTGTGCCTGCGTTTGCAGCGCGTCGCGCAACGAATCTGAAATAGCTTAGGTGTTTTCCCGATAGGACATTTTGTCTGTCCATTTGTTCTATTGACCGGACATTATGACACTTCCAGAATCGCCGCATGGATACCCCACTACCGCTTCCGAAGTACCACCAGATCTACCTCGTGCTGCGCGAGCAATTGCAGGAGGGGCGTTTCGACCGGGACGGTGTGCCGGGCGAACATCTGCTGGCCGAACAGTTCGGCGTTGCGCGGATCACGATCCGCAAGGCCATGGAAATGCTCGTGGCTGACAAACTCGTCGTGCGGCGCCCGGGGCTGGGCACGTGGCCCTTGCATGCGGGGCAACGCACCGGCGGCGCCATGGGCGGCATCTCTCGTGAAAAGGCACACCTCACGGGCCTGCTCGAGAACATCGTCAACATGGGCTTGCGCACCACGGTCTCAGTGCTGGAATCGTCGCTCGTCGGCGCCAGCGACGCGGTGGCCGACGCTCTCGCGCTCGCCCCCGGTGCACCGGTCTACAAGAGCATCCGTGTGCGAAGCACGCAAGCGGGACCGCTCTCTTACATCACCACGCACGTGCCCGAGGGCATTGCAAAGATCAGTCGCGAAGAGCTGGAGCGCAAGCCGCTGCTCATGCTTCTCGAAGAAGCCGGTGTCGAACTCGGTGGCGCCACCCAAACCATCTCTGCGCGTCTGGCCGATGCCGTCGTGGCGCGCCATCTCGACATTGCCGTCGGCTCCGCGTTGCTGGCGGTCACGCGCCTCGTACGCGACGTTGCCGAGCGCCCGGTGCAACTGCTGCAAGGCCTGTATCGCCCCGATCGCTACCAGTACCAGCTTCAGCTCTCGCGCGTCGGCGACATCGACGCCAAGGTCTGGGTCAGCGAAGAACTATCCGCTCAATTCCACTGATCCACCGCTTGTAACTGCCCACTACCGCACACCACCGCACACCACCGCACATCACCGCACACCACCGCTTAAGCCCGGAGAATCGTCAATGAGTTCGCGTCGCACGTTCCTGCGTCAGTCCACCGCTCTGGCCGCGCTCGCCGCTGCCACCACCGCCCCCTTTGCCGCGCGCGCAGCGGGCAAGCCCGTCAAGATCGGCGTATTGCACCCGGTCACCGGCGCGCTCGCGTATTCGGGCCAGCAGTGCCGCCTCGGCGCGCTGCTCGCCATTGACGACATCAACGCGGCCGGTGGCATCAAGTCGCTCGGCGGCGCACCCATCGAAGCCGTGCTTGGCGATGCGCAATCGCGGCCGGAAGCCGGCTCGGCCGAAGTGGAGAAGATGAACGAAGCGGGCGTGTCGGCAATCGTCGGCGCCTACGCATCGGCGATCTGTCTGGCGACGACGCAGACCGCAGCGAAGTACGGCCTGCCGCACGTAGTGGATGTCGGTGTCGCCGATCAGATCGTCGAGCGCGGTCTCACCAACACCTTCCGCTTTGGCCCGGGTTATCGCATGTGTTCGATGCGCGCGGTCGACGACCTTGCGGCACTGAACGACGCTGCCGGCAAGCCGGCCAAAACTGTGATGATCGTGCATGAAGAGTCGCTCTTCGGCACCGGTACCGCTGCCTTGTTGCAGAAGGAGTTGCCGGCGCGCGGCTTCGAAGTGAAAGAAGTCATCAAGCACGCCAACCCGACGCGCGACTTCAACAACATCGTGCTGCGCATGCGCTCGGTGAACCCGGACATCGTGATTCCGGCGAACTACTACAACGAATACGCGCTGCTGCTGCGCGCCATGAAGCAGCAGAAGATTCGCCCGAAAGCAATCTACTCGGTGCTGGGCGGTGCGGCGTCGAGCTACAAGTTCCTGAAGGAGTTTCCCGAGATCGCCGACGGCATCATCGATTGCAACCACTGGTTCAATCCGAAGGATGCGCGCGTGGCCTCGCTCAAGAAGCGCACGGAAGCCAAGGGCGCGTTCTTCAGCTACGAAGTCTTCATGACGTACACCGCCATGATGCTGCTGGCCGACGCCATCGAGCATGCCAAGTCGGTCGATCGCGCGGCGATCACGGCGGCGCTCGCCGCCAGCACGTTCAGGGATCACCTGATGCCTTACGGCGCCACGAAGTTCGTGAACGGCCAGAACACGGGCGCGCAGCCGCTGCTCACGCAAGTCTCCGGCGGCGATATCAAGGTGATTCTGCCGGACAGCTACCGTCAGGTCGCCCCGGTCTTCCCGCTCAAGGCCTGACGCGATGCTCGACCCGGTCATTCTGCTCTCGGCCCTGCTCAACGGGCTGACGACCGGCGCGGTGTATGCCCTTATCGCGCTCGGTCTCACGCTCGTCTACGGCGTGTTGCACATCATCAACTTCGCGCACGGCGCAGCGCTCATGGTGGCGCTGTACGCCGTCTGGCTGCTTCGCGAGAAGCTCGGCATCGACCCCTATCTGGCGCTGCCGTTCGTCACGCTCGGCATGTTTGCGCTCGGCTATGCGTTGCAGCGAGTGGTCATCGAGCGGGCGAGTCATGGCAAGGACGAGAACATTCTGCTCGTCACGCTCGGGCTGGCCATCGTGCTCGAGAACCTGGCCCTCGTGTGGTTCAAGTCGGACACCCACACCATCGACACGCCGTACACGCTCGCCACCGTCGACATCGGGCCGGTCATGCTGGCCGTGCCAAAGCTGATCGCCTTCGGCGGTGCGCTGGCGACGGCCGCGATCCTGTTCTGGATCATGCGCGCCACCGATCTCGGCCGCGCGATCCGTGCGGTCGCGAAAGAGAAGCACGGCGCGAAGCTCATGGGCATCGACGTGGAGCGCGTGTATGCGGTGTCGTTCGGCATCGGTATGGCCTGCGTCGGGGCGGCGGCGTGCTTCCTGTTGCCGACGTACTACGTCAATCCGCAGGTGGGCGGTGGCTTCGTGCTGGTGGCCTTCACGATCGTCGTGCTTGGCGGCATGGGCAGTTTTACCGGCGCGCTGGTCGGCGGCTTGCTCATCGGTGTGGTCGAGTCGCTCGGTGGCCTGTGGCTGGGTGATTCGCTCGGCCAGATGGGCATCTTCGCCATTTTCATCATCGTCGTGCTGCTGCGTCCGCAGGGGCTGTTCGGTGCGCGCGCCTAGGGGGCCTGAAGACATGTGCAGGAGCAAACGATGAAGGATCTTCGATTAATTGTGCTGTTCGGCGTCGTCGTCACGGCGCTGCTCGCTACGTTGCAGTCGGGCGTGTGGTTGTCGTTTCTGATGATGACGCTCTATACCGTGCTGCTGTCGCAGTCGTGGAACATTCTGGGTGGTTTTGGCGGGCAACTGTCGTTTGGCCATGCGCTGTTTTTCGGCGTGGGAGCCTACGCGCAGGCGATTGCACAACTGCAATGGGGCTGGAATCCGTGGCTGGCGATGCCGTTCGCCATTGCGATGGGCACGCTCGTTGCTGTGGTTGTGGGGGCAGTGACGTTCCGCTACGGCCTCAAGGGTTCGTACTTCGCGCTTGTGACGCTGGCGTTTGCCGAGGTTTTTCGCATTCTTGCCGTGTCGTTGCCGTTCACCGGCGCAGGCGTCGGCTTGATGGTGCCGCTGCATCAAAGCGCCGCGAATCTGCAATTCGCTTCGCCGCGCGGCTACGCCTTTGTGCTGCTGACCTTCGTCATGGGCGCCTTGCTGGTCACGGCATGGTTGCGCCATTCACGCTTCGGCGCGTGGTTGCAGGCCGTGCGTGATAACGAAAACGCGGCCCGTGCAGTCGGCGTCAACCCGCTGCGTGTGAAGCTCGGAGCCATCGCGTTGTCGGGCGCGTTCATGAGTGCGGCAGGCGTTTGCTACGTGCAGATGTTCCAGTACATCGACGCCGGTATTGCTTTCGGCTCGACCATCTCGGTCGAGGCGCTGGTGGGCGTGATCGTCGGCGGCTTGGGCACGTTGTGGGGGCCCGTGCTTGGCGCGGCCGTGCTGTACACGCTCGGCGAACTTACACGCAACCTGTTTGGCGAATTGCCCGGCCTGTCGATGGTGATCTATGGGGCGGTGCTGATTCTGATCGTGATGTTCCTGCCGCGCGGCATCACCGGCGCGGGCGCTTCGGTGCGCCGTGCACTGGGCATGGGGAAAGACAAGCCGCAAGCGGATGGCACGTTCCGCGCGAGCGACGCCAGCATTGCGAGCGCTACGAGTGTTGCGGCAAGTAAGGAGAAGGCCCGTGTCTGACGCCTTGTTGAAAGCCGATGGCCTGTCCATCACGTTTGGTGGTCTGAAGGCCGTGCAGGACGTCAGCCTGAGCATTCGGCCGGGCACGCTCACGGCGCTCGTGGGGCCCAACGGTGCGGGCAAGACGACGTTGTTCGGTTTGCTCTCGGGGTTTTTGACACCCACTGCTGGCCGCGTCGAGTTTCAGGGGCGGGACATCACCGGACAGGCACCGTTTGTGACCGCGCGTCAGGGCCTGACCCGTACGTTTCAGATCGTGCAGCCGTTCGGCGCACAAACCGTGCGCGAGAACATTGCCGTGGGCGCGCATCTTCACCAAGGCAATCGCCGCGCGGCCTTGCACGAAGCCGAGGAGATCGCGTTTCGCACGAACCTGCAAGCGCAGCTGGATAAACCGGCCGCCGACCTGACCGTGTGCGGGCGCAAGCGTTTGGAACTCGCGCGTGCACTGGCCACTCGCCCGCGCTTGCTGCTGCTCGACGAAGTGCTCGCCGGGCTGAATCCGAGCGAGATCGACGAAATGATTCCGGTGGTGCGTGAGATTGCGGCAAGCGGTGTGACGGTGCTGATGATCGAGCACGTCATGCGCGCCGTGATGAGTCTGGCCGAACATGTGTGGGTGCTGGCGCAAGGCAAGCTGATTGCCGCAGGTACGCCGCAGGAAGTGACGTCCGATCCGGCAGTGGTGGAAGCTTATCTCGGGCATGGCACAGCGGCGCGGCTGGCGGCACAGGCGGCCCAGTCGGCACAGGCCGGAGGTGCGCGATGAGCCATTTGCTCGAAGTCGAAGGCCTGCGCACAGGTTACGGACGCGTGGAGGTGCTGCGCGGCGTCGATCTGACGGTCGGCGAAGGCGAGATCGTGGTGCTGCTCGGCAGCAATGGCGCAGGCAAATCCACGCTGAACAACACGCTCTCGGGGATCAATCCGGTCTGGGCGGGGAAGGTGCGCTTCGACGGTCATGACCTGACCGGCCGCCACTACCGCGAAGTGGTGAAGGCCGGGTTGATTCAGGTGCCTGAAGGGCGTCGCATTTTCCCGAACCTGAGTGTGCGTGAAAACCTGGCGCTCGGTGCGTTCGCGCGAGGCCGCGCCGGTCGCGAGCGCAGTCTGGAACGCATGCTCGATCTGTTTCCGCGTCTGCGTGAGCGCATCGCGCAGCCGGCCGGGACGATGTCCGGCGGCGAGCAGCAGATGCTGGCCATCGGGCGAGGGCTGATGGCCGAGCCGCGACTGCTGATTCTCGATGAGCCGTCGCTGGGGCTCTCGCCCCTCATGGTCGAAGAGCTGTTCGCCCTGATCGCACGTCTGCAACGCGACGGCCTGTCGATTCTGCTCGTCGAGCAGAACGTGGGGCAGTCGCTCGAAACCGGCCAGCGTGGCTACGTGCTGGAGAACGGTTCGATCCGTCACAGCGGCACGTGCGCGGAGTTGCTTGCGAGCAGCGAGCTTCGCCGTGCCTATCTCGGAATGTAAGGGACTTACCGTGGCTCAAACTCTGACGCAAAAGCTGCTGGCCGCCGCCTGCGGGCGCGCCGAGGTAGCGGTGGGCGAGATCGTGACCTGCCGGGTCGATCTCGCGATGTTTCACGACTCCAGCGGCCCGCGCCGTCTGCAACCGATGCTCGAATCGCTCGGCGCGCAATTGTGGGACAAGTCGAAGGTCGTGCTGGTGATCGACCATTACGTGCCCGAATCGGACGACGAATCGCGCCGCATCGTGCGCATCGCCCGCGATTGGGCGCAGGCACAGGCGTTGCCCAACGTCTACGACTCGGTCGGTATTTGTCACGTGGTCGTGCCCGAGCACGGACACCTTCGCCCCGGCATGTTCTGCGTGGGCGGCGATTCGCACTCGCCGACGGGCGGTGCGTTCGGTGCCTACATGTTCGGCATCGGCAGCACGGAGATGCTGGGCGTGGCGGTGTCCGGCGAAATCTGGGTGAAGGTGCCCACGACGATCCAGATGCGCTGGGACGGCCGTCTGGCCGACGGTGTGACGGCCAAAGACATGATGCTGCACATGATCGGCTGCTTCGGCATGAACGGCGGACGCTATCAGGCGATCGAGTTTTGTGGCGAAGCCGTGCGCGCGCTGTCGATGCAGGAGCGCATGACGCTCTCGAACATGAGTGCCGAGCTGGGCTCGCAGGTGGGATTGGTCGCGCCGGATGCGACGACCGTCGAGTATCTGCGCTCGGTTGGTGTCACCGATGGCATCGACGCCATTGACATCGCGCGCTGGCAAAGCGATGTGGACGCGGTGGCCGAAGTGCACACGTTCGACGCCAATACGTTGGCGCCGCAAGTCGCCGCGCCGCACAGCCCGGCGAACACGCGCGCGATCGATGCCTTTGCCGACATCCCCGTGGACGTGGCCTATCTGGGCGCATGCACTGGCGCGAAGCTCGAAGATTTGCGGGCGGCCGCGCGCGTGCTCAAGGGCCGCCGCGTGGCCGAGGGCATGCGCTTCGTCGTCGCACCGGCCTCCGCGCGCGATCAGGCGCAGGCCGCGCGCGAGGGCGTGATGGACGTGCTGGTGGCGGCTGGCGCACAGGTGCTCGCCAATACCTGCGGCGCTTGCGCGGGCTATGGCGGCTCGATTCCCGAAGGGGCAACGGTGATGTCGAGCACGGCGCGCAACTTCAAGGGCCGCATGGGCGCGGAGACCGCACAGGTCTATCTCGGTTCGCCCTACGCGGTGGCCGCTGCCGCGCTCACGGGCCGCATTGCCGATCCGCGCGACCTTCTCGCCTGAACCCGTTCTTTCAACGCCACTCATGACATTGCCAACGTCTTCTACCGACGCACTCGCTCCCGGCCACCGCACCTGGGTGGTGGGGGCCGACATCGACACCGATGCGCTTGCCCCGGGCGCCTACATGAAATTCGGCATCGACGAGATCGCTCGCCATTGCCTGCATCGCGTACGCCCTGAATTTGCCGCGCAAGTCAGACCGGGCGACGTGCTGGTGGCCGGGCCGAATTTCGGCATCGGCTCGTCGCGCGAACAGGCCGCCGCTGCGCTGGTGCATCTGGGCGTGCGTGCCGTGATCGCACCGTCGTTCAACGGACTCTATTTTCGCAACGCCTTCAATGTGGGGCTGTTGCTGCTGACCTGCGCCGACGCGCAGTGCATTGCCGAGGGCGAGACCCTGCGGCTGGCACCGCGCGATGGTTTTATCGAACGCGCCGACGGCAGCCGGCTCGCTTGCGAGAACGTGCCCGGCTTCCTGCTCGACATGGTCGAGGCGGGCGGCCTGCTCAATCTGCTCAAGCGGCGCAGTTCGACATCTCACGCGACACCTAACGGAGCTTCTTCATGCTAGATCCCGTCACCCTGGCGGTCCTCAAGGGCCGGCTGGAGCAGATCGCCGACGAAATGGACGCGACGCTCTACCGCAGTGCCTTCAACCCGATCATTGCCGAGGCGCACGACGCCTGCCACGGCATCTACGACGCGGCGACCGGTGCCACGCTCGTGCAAGGCAAGTCGGGCCTGCCGGTTTTCGTCGGTGCGATGGCCTTCGCCGTGCAGGCGGCGGCGCGCGCTGCGGCCGAGCGCGGCGGCATGGTGGACGGCGACGTGTGGCTCTTCAACGATCCGTACGAAGGCGGCACGCATGCCAACGACTTCAAGCTCGTGCGCCCCGTGTTTCGCAATGGCAAGTTGTATTGCTTTCTCGCGTCTGCCGCCCATTGGCACGACGTAGGCGGTGCGGTGCCGGGCAACTACAACCCGGCGGCCACCGAGTGCTGGCAAGAGGCCGTGCAGATTCCGCCGGTACGCATCCTGCGACGCGGTGAACTCGACGCCGATGTGCTCGCGATTCTCAAGGCCAACACCCGCTTGCCCGATAGCCTTTGGGGCGATTTGAACGGGCAACTGGCGGCGCTGGAGCTCGGCGCACGACGGCTGGCCAACCTGCTCGACGAGTACGGCGACGGCACGGTGCAGGACGCGCTGGTGCAACTGCGCGAGCGGGCGGTGAAACTCATGCGCGCGCATGTCGCGGCGCTGCCCGATGGCGAATATACCTATCACGACACGCTCGACAACGACGGCGTACGCGACGAGCCGCTGACCATCGCGCTACGCATGCGTGTGGCGGGCGACACGCTGACGCTGGACTTCACCGGCACGTCGCCGGCTTGCATGGGGCCCGTGAATATCTCGCGCGCCACGGCCATTGCGGCGTGTTACGTCGCGCTCAAACATCTGTTCCCTGATGTCCCGGCCAATGCGGGCGTGCTCGATGCCGTGAAGTTCGAACTGCCCGAAGGGCTGCTGATCTCGGCGCAGCGGCCGCGTCCGGTCGGTGGCTACACCGAAACCATTCTGCGCATGATCGACGTGATCTTCTGCGCGATGGCGCAAGCCGCCCCCGAGCGGGCGATGGCGCAGGCCTACGGCACGATCAACGCCCTGTCGATTGCGGGCTATCGCACGGACGCCGAGCGCAAAGGCCAGCGCTGGGTGATGTTCAGCTTCTTCGGCGGCGGCCACGGCGGGCATTGCGATGGTGACGGTCTCTCGCACGGCAACGCGCCGATTTCGACCGCCACGATTCCGCCGGTCGAGATTCTCGAGGCAGCGTATCCGGTGCGCTTCACGCAATGGGCGCTGCGTCCGGACTCGGCCGGTGACGGTGAGCATCGCGGCGGGCTCGGGGCTATCTACGAAATCGAATTGCTGGAAGACAGTGCCGAAGCGTTTGTCTTCGGCGAGCGTGGACGCTCGGCACCACAAGGCATCGCGGGTGGCGAGGCGTCGGTGCCTAACGTCTTCCAATATCAGAACGAAGGCGAGTGGCATACGCCGCCGATGGCCTCGAAGATGCTCGGCATCAAGCTCGCGCGCGGCGAGCGCGTGCGTCTTGAGACGCCGGGCGGGGGCGGGTATGGCGATCCGGCGCGGCGCGATGCAGGCGCGCGTGCGCACGATCGGGCGATGGGGTATGTGACCAACGCGGTGACCAAAGCGGTGACGAAAGCAGTGACGAAAGCAGTGACGGCGGCGGGCGAGAGCACGGTCGTCGACGCCAAAGCAACGAAGGAGCAACAGGCATGAGCGCAGCAGCCAACCCGAACCCCTCGCTGGTCGTCGGTGTCGACGTCGGCGGGACGTTTACCGATCTGTTCGTGCTCGACGAAGCGGCCGGCGTGGCGCGCATCGTGAAGGTGCCGTCGACGCGTGGCGAAGAGGCGCGCGGCTTCATGAACGGTATCGAACGTGTCGAATCTGCCGGGCGCGGCGGGGCGGCAGCGATTGCCACCATCGTGCACGGCACGACGGTGGGCACCAACGCACTGCTGGAGCGCAAGGTGGCGCGTACCGGCATCATCACCACGACGGGCTTTCGCGACGTGCTGGAAATGCGCCGCCGCGACCGGCCGGCAACGTGGGGGCTGCGCGGCAATTTCACGCCCATCGTGCCGCGCGATCTGCGTCTGGAGGTCGATGAGCGCGTGTTGGCCGACGGCACAGTTCACACCGATGTCGATATCGCGCAGGTGGAAGCGGCCGCGCGTGCGCTGCTCGAAGCCGGCTGCGAGGCCGTGTGCGTGTTCTTCGTCAATGCATACGCCAACCCGGTCAACGAGCAACGCGCAGTGGCGGCGGTGCGCGCACTCTGGCCCAACGGGAATGTGACGGCGGCCACGGAAGTGCTGCCGGAAATTCGCGAATTCGAACGCTGCTCGACGGCAACCCTCAACGCGTCGCTGCAACCGGTGGTCGGCGGCTATCTGACGCGTCTGGCGCGCGATCTGAAAGCGCAAGGTTTTGAGGGCGAGTTGCTGGTCGTGCAGAGCAATGGCGGGATCATGTCGCGTGAGACAGCAAGCGATGTGCCGGTGCGCACAGCACTTTCCGGGCCGGCGGCCGGGGTGATCGCCTGCGCGGCCATTGCGCGCGCAGCAGGCTTCCCGAATGCCGTGACGGGCGACATGGGCGGTACGTCGTTCGATGTCTCGCTGGTGGCGGGCGGCGAGGCGTCGCTCTCGGCCCAGACGTCCATCGAATTCGGCATGGTGGTGCGCTCGCCGATGATTCAGATCGAAACGATTGGCGCCGGGGGCGGATCGATTGCCTCGGTCGATGCCGGTGGCCTGCTTCAGGTGGGGCCGGAATCGGCTGGCAGTATTCCGGGGCCCGCGTGTTACGGGCACGGCAATCTTCGCCCGACGGTGACCGACGCCAATGTGCTGCTTGGACGTATCGCCGCCGACCGGCCGCTCGGTGGCGGTCTGCTGGGCAAGCTCGATAGCGATCTCTCGGCGCAGGCCATCGGCAAGCACGTGGCCGAGCCGCTCGGGCTCGATGTCTACGCCGCCGCCGAAGCCATTCTCACGGTCGCCAACGCCAAGATGGCCGGGGCGATTCGTCTGGTGTCCATCGAGCGCGGTCACGATCCGCGTCAGTTCGCGTATATGCCGTTCGGCGGCGGTGGTGCGCTGCACGTGTGCGCGATGATGCGCGAAGTCGGGACGACCACCGGCATCGTGCCGCGCTATCCGGGGGTGACCTCGGCACTGGGCTGTGTGATCGCCGACATGCGCCACGACAGCGTACAGACGCTCAACAAGCCGCTCGCCGCGCTCGACACCGACGATCTCGTCGCCCGCGTCGAGGCGTTGCAGGTCGCGTGTCAGCAACGTCTCGATTCGGCGGGAGTGCGTTTCGATGCGGTCAAGGAAGTCATCGAACTCGACATGCTCTACGTGGGCCAAAGCCACACGGTGCGCGTGCCGGTGGCGCGTGAGGCGCTGCACCGCGAAGGCATCGCGCAGGCATTCGAGACGGCGTATCGCGAAGCGTTCGGCCGCGCGCTCGACGGGATTGCCGTGCGCATCATGAATCTGCGTTATGCCCGCATCGGCGTGCGTCCGAAGTTCGATCTCGGTGTGCTCGCACCACAAGCCACCGAGATGCCGTCATCGCTCGGCACGCAGCGGGTGTATCACGCCGGGCAGTGGTGGGATGCCGTACGGTTTGCGCGGCTCGATCTGCCGGTCGGCGCGAGCGTTGCCGGTCCCGCGATTCTCGAGCAGTCGGACACGACGATCTGGCTCGAACCGGGGTTCTCCGGGCGCGTGGATGCGCTGGGCAACCTCCTCATCACGCGCGACGCGTGAACTGCCTCCCGGGAGTCATGTCATGAGCCAGACTAACGTGCTCGATGCGGCGCGCACGGCGCTCGTCATCGTGGATTTGCAAAACGACTTTATTACCCTCGGCGGGGCTTATGACCGGGGCGGCGCGGCAACGCCGCAAGCGCAGGCGCTGCCGGCGCGCATTGCGCCGATTGCCCGCTCGCTCAAGGCGGCAGGCGGTTTTGTTGCGGCGAGCCAGTTCACGCTCTGGCCGGATGCACAGGGCGAGCCGATGATTTCGCCGCACCTGAAGCAATTGCGGCCGTTTCTGCGGCGCGGTGATTTTGTGGCCGGCTCGGATGGGCATGCGACGGTGGCGTCGCTCGCGGAACACGTGGATGTCTCGGTGTGGAAGGTCGCGTATTCGGCGTTCTTCAACACGCAACTCGACTGGGTGCTGCGACGCGCGGGCATCGAAACGGTGGCCGTGTGCGGCATTGTGACCAATGGCGGCGTGGCCAGCACTGCGCGCGATGCCCACATGCGCGACTACCGTGTGCTGGTGCTCTCGGACGGCTGTGCCGCGCCCACGCCGGTGGCACATGACGCGGCACTGGCCGACCTGCGCACGGTCGGTGAGATCGTGACCTGCGAGGCCTTCGCCGGCCGGATTACGGCATGAGCGCGCCGCTTGCCCCGGTGATTCGCAAGGGGCGTCCGCCCGTCGACGATTTGCCGCAACTGAGCGTGGTGATCGTAGGCGCGGGGGCTTGCGGGCTGACCGCCGCGCTGGTCTTGCAGGACGCTGGCATCGACTGTGTGCTGCTGGAGCGTGACGCGGTGCCGAGCGGGTCGACGGCGCTGTCGTCAGGTTTCATCCCGGCCGCTGGCAGTGAGGTGCAGCAGGCGGCAGGTATCGACGATAGCCCGGCGCAGTTCGCACACGACATCTTGCGCAAGACCGAGGGCACGGCGGCCGCCCATCTGGTGGATGCGTATGCGCGGGCGTCCGGGCCGGCCATGGACGCGTTGGCGCGCCACGGTCTGACGTTCGAGATTCTCGATGGGTTTCTGTATCCGGGACATAGCGTGCGCCGCATGCACAGCTTGCCTGAGCGCACCGGGGCTGCGCTGATGGCGGCGCTCGAGCGCGCCGTGCAGGCGACGGATGCACCTGTGCTGACGCGAACTGTCGTGCGCGAACTCTGGATCGATGACGACGGCCGCGTGAGCGCCGTGGGTGGCGTGCGGCCCGACGGAGCGATGGAGTATCTGGGCTGCGACATGCTGCTGCTCGCCTGTAACGGCTTCGGCGGGAATGCCACGCTCAGGGCCGAGTGGTTGCCTGAGATGGCGCAGGCGGTCTACGGCGGTCACGAAGGCAACGACGGCAGCGCGCTGCTTTGGGGGCAAGCGCTGGGGGCGGCACAGGCTGATCTCGGTGGTTATCAGGGACACGGCTCGTGGGCGACGCCGCACGGTGTGCTGATTTCGTGGGCCGTCATCATGGACGGCGGCGTGCAAATCAATCGCGACGGCAAGCGCTTTCACGACGAGACGCATGGCTATTCCGAAGCTGCGGTGAATGTGCTGGCGCAGCCCGGCGGCGTCGCATGGAACGTGTTCGACGCGCAGACGCTCGCGCTGGCGCGCACGTTTCCCGATTTTCAAGAGGCCGAAGCGGCGGGGGCGCTCAAGACCTGCGGCGATATCGATGCGCTTGCCGCGGTCATCGGGTGCGACGCGCAGACGCTGCGCACGACGCTGAACGAGATTGTCCCGGGGGGCACGGCAGATGACGGACGCCGGTTTGCCCGTACGTTGAGTGCACCGTATTACGCCGTCAAGGTCACCGGTGCGCTGTTCCACACGCAGGGCGGCCTCGATATCGACGCCCACTGTCGCGTGTTGCACCCGGACGGCAAACCGTTTCCGAACTTGCTTGCCGCCGGTGGGGCGGCACGTGGGGTGTCGGGCAATGCCGTGTGGGGCTACTTGTCGGGCAATGGACTGCTCTCGGCCGTCGCGGGCGGTTATCTGGCGGCGAAGACTGCCATCGATGCGTTGTCCGGCGCTTCAGCGTCGGCACTCGCCACCCAATCAAAGGAGATTTCCGAATGACGTTGTCGTCATCTCTCAAACACCGGCTCGGCGAGGGTGTGCTGCTCGCGCCGGGTGTCTACGATGCATTGTCGGCGCTGATCGCCGAACAAGCGGGCTTCGAAGCGCTTTACCTCTCCGGTGCGTCGATCGCCTATACCCGGCTTGGCCGATCGGACATCGGACTGACGACCTATCCGGAGGTGGAGGACACCCTCGCGCGAATCGCAGAGCGTGTGTCGGTGCCGGTGATCGTCGACGCGGATACGGGCTTCGGCAATGCGCTCAACGTCAAGCGCACCGTGCGCGGGTTCGAGCGCGCGGGTGCGGCGATGATCCAACTGGAAGATCAGACGTTTCCGAAGCGTTGCGGGCATCTCGACGGCAAGGGCGTGGTGAGCTTGCAGGAAATGACGGGCAAGGTACGCGCGGCCGTTGATGCACGTCACGACGCCCGTACGCTCATTCTGGCGCGCACCGATGCGGTCGCGGTTGAAGGTCTCGACGCCGCGCTCGATCGTGCGGAACAGTATCTGGAAGCCGGTGCGGACGCGTTGTTCATCGAGGCGCTGCGCACGACGGAACAGATGGTGGCGGCATGCGAGCGATTTGCGGGCCGTGTGCCATTGCTCGCCAATATGGTGGAGGGCGGCAAAACGCCGGTGCAAAGTGCGCAGGCGCTGGCCGACATCGGCTTTCGTATCGTCATCTTCCCGGGTGGCACGGCGCGTGCCGTGGCGCACACGTTGCGGGGTTACTACGCCAATTTGCACACGCAAGGCACGACGGCCGCATGGCGCGAACGCATGCTCGATTTCGACGGACTCAATGCCGTCATCGGCACGCCGGAATTGCTGGCAGAAGGGAAGCAGTACGAGTAAGCAAGATGCGTGAGGTGCCCGCCCAGTAGGGCGGCGGGCACGGCACCGAAAGCATCGGCGCGTGACGTGGGTCGCGCTGGTAGGTGAGCCCGTCGCGGATGGCTTCGCGACGGGCCTTTTTCGTGTCAGACGATGCCAGTCTCGCGCAGCGCCGCGATCTTCGCTTCGTCGAAGCCCAGCCGTTCACGCAGAATGTCGTCGCTGTGCTGGCCGAGCGTGGGCGGTGCCGTGCGTGCGACCGGCGGGGTTTCGCTCATCTTCATCGGGCTGGCCACGAGGCGCGCGACGCCGCCTGACGGATGCGGCAATTCGATGGCCATTTCCCGTGCGACCACTTGCGGGTGGGCAAACACTTCCGGCAGCGTGTTGATCGGGCCGCACGGCACGCCTGCGGCTTCGAGCTTGTCGATCCACACGTCCTTGCTGAACTTGCGCACCATCTCGACGAGGATCGGCACCAGCACTTCACGATGGCGCACGCGCGACGGATTCGCGGCAAAGCGCGCGTCGTCCGCGAGCGCGGCTTCTTCACCGGCTTCCACGAACTTGCGGAACTGGCCGTCGTTGCCCACGGCGACGATGATCCAGCCGTCGTCGCCCGTCTGGAAGGTTTGATAAGGCACGATGTTCGGATGCGCGTTGCCCCAACGTACCGGCGCCTTTTCACTGGCGAGATAGTTGGTGTTCATGTTGGCGAGCATGGCGACCTGCGTGTCGAGCAGCGCCATGTCAATGTACTGGCCCACGCCGGTGCGGTCGCGATGGGTGAGGGCGGCCATGATCGCCAGACTCGCGTACATGCCGGTCATCAGATCGGCAATCGCTACGCCGGCCTTTTGCGGGCCACCGCCGGGCAAGCCGTCACGCTCGCCCGTGATGCTCATGAAGCCGCCAATCCCCTGAATGATGAAGTCGTAGCCGGCGCGTGAGGCGTGCGGGCCATTCTGGCCGAAGCCGGTAACCGAGCAGTAGACGAGATCGGGTTTGACGGCCTTGAGCGAGGCGTAGTCCAGACCGTACTTCGCGAGCTGGCCCACCTTGTAGTTCTCGACGACGACATCGCTTTGCGCGGCGAGCGCACGGACGATGGCCTGCCCCTCAGGGCGCGAGATATCCAGCGTGAGCGAGCGCTTGTTGCGGTTTGCCGCGAGGTAGTAGGCGGCCTCGGCGGTATCGTGGCCGTCGGCATCGCGCTGGTAGGGCGGCCCCCAACTGCGTGTGTCGTCGCCCACGCCGGGACGCTCGACCTTGATCACGTCCGCGCCCAGATCGGCCAGATTCTGCGTGGCCCATGGACCGGCCAGCACACGTGAAAGGTCCAGCACCCGGATATGACTCAGCGCGCCCATCGTTATCTCTCTCCTTGATCGCTTCGCGCGGTGACGGCGTTGCACGTCATGTGCGAAACATTGTTTTGCAATGCGGAACTTGTGGCGAAGAGTCTATGGCGGAGTCTCGGCGTCTGACCAGCGCCGTTTCGCACTGCGGTTGGCGCGCCGACGCTGTGTGGGTGCCGATTTCCCGTATAATCAAAAGTTTGCAAAATATCCCGCCAGGCGCAGCCAGCCCGGCCCCCACGCTCTCAAGCACGCTATGAAAGTCGCAGACATTCGGGAAAAATTTCTTAACTTCTTCGAGTCGAAGGGCCACACGATCGTGCGCTCGTCGAGCCTCGTGCCGTCCAATGACCCCACGCTGCTGTTCACGAACTCCGGCATGGTGCAGTTCAAGGACGTCTTCCTCGGGCTTGAGACGCGCCCCTACAAGCGAGCGACCACGGCACAGCGCAGCGTGCGCGCCGGCGGCAAGCACAACGATCTGGAGAACGTGGGCTACACCGCCCGTCACCATACGTTCTTCGAGATGCTGGGCAACTTCTCGTTCGGCGACTACTTCAAGCGTGAAGCGATCCAGTACGCATGGGAACTGCTGACCACGGTCTACCAGCTTCCCAAGGACAAGCTCTGGGTCACCGTCTATCAGGAAGACGACGAAGCCTACGACATCTGGGCGAAGGAAGTCGGCGTGCCGACCGAGCGCATCATCCGCATCGGCGACAACAAGGGCGCGCGCTACGCGTCGGACAACTTCTGGCAGATGGCCGACACCGGCCCGTGCGGTCCGTGCTCGGAAATCTTTTTCGACCACGGCGCCGACGTGTGGGGTGGCCCGCCGGGATCGCCGGAAGAAGACGGCGACCGCTACATCGAGATCTGGAATCTCGTGTTCATGCAGTTCAACCGCGACGAGCAGGGCAACATGACGCCACTGCCCAAGCCGTGCGTTGACACCGGCATGGGGCTGGAGCGCATCGCCGCTGTGCTGCAACACGTGCACAGCAACTACGAAATCGATCTGTTCCAGCACCTGATCAAGGCCGCTGGCCGCGAGACCGGCGTGACCGACCTGAGCGCCAACTCGCTCAAGGTGATCGCCGATCACATCCGCGCGTGCTCGTTCCTGATCGTCGACGGCGTGATTCCGGGCAATGAAGGCCGCGGCTACGTGCTGCGCCGTATCATCCGGCGCGCCATTCGTCACGGCTACAAGCTTGGCCGCAAACAACCGTTCTTCTACAAGCTGGTGCCGGATCTGGTGGCCGAGATGGGCGTGGCCTATCCGGAACTGGCGCAGGCACAGCAGCGCGTGACCGACGTGCTCAAGCAGGAAGAAGAGCGCTTTGGCGAAACCATCGAGAACGGCATGGAGATTCTCGAAGGCGCGCTGGCCGATCTGGCCAAGCGCGGCGTGACGACGCTCGACGGCGAACTCGCGTTCAAGCTGCACGACACGTACGGCTTCCCGCTCGACCTGACGGCAGACGTCTGCCGCGAGCGCAGCATCACGGTCGACGAGGCTGCCTTTGACGCCGCCATGGCGCGTCAGCGCGAGCAGGCCCGCGCGGCCGGCAAGTTCAAGATGGCCACGGCGCTGGAGTACGACGGCGACAAGACGCGTTTCCAGGGTTACGACCGCCTCGCGATCGAAGGCGCGAAGGTCACGGCACTGTATGTCGACGGCACGAGCGTGACCTCGCTCAAGGCCGGCCAGCAGGGCATCGTGGTGCTCGATACCACGCCGTTCTACGCCGAGTCGGGCGGTCAGGTGGGCGATCAAGGGTTGATCACCACGGCCGGTGCGCGTTTCGGTGTGTCTGACACGCAGAAGATTCAGGCCGACGTGTTCGGTCACTACGGCAAGCTCGAATCGGGCGAGTTGACGGTGGGCGAAACGGTGACGGCGCAAGTCGACGCCGTGCGCCGCGCGCGCACCGTGCGCAACCACTCGGCCACTCACCTGATGCACAAGGCCCTGCGTGAAGTGCTCGGCGGCCACGTGCAACAGAAGGGCTCGCTGGTCGATGCCGACAAGACGCGTTTCGACTTCGCCCACAACGCAGCGATGACCGCTGACGACATTCGCCGTGTGGAAGACATCGTCAATGCGGAAGTGCTGGCCAATGCGCCGGTGCAGGCGGCGCTGATGTCGTTCGACGACGCGGTCAAGGGCGGTGCGATGGCCCTGTTCGGCGAGAAGTACGGCGACGAAGTGCGCGTACTCGACATCGGTTCGTCGCGCGAACTGTGCGGTGGTACGCACGTGGCACGTACGGGCGATATCGGTCTGTTCAAGATCGTGATGGAAGGCGGTGTTGCCGCCGGTATCCGTCGCGTGGAAGCGATCACCGGCGACAACTCGGTGCGCTTCGTGCAGAAGCTCGACGATCAGGTGAATGAAGCTGCTGCGGCCCTCAAGACGCAGCCCGCAGAACTGACGCCGCGTATCGCGCAGGTGCAGGAACAGGTCAAGTCGCTCGAGAAGGAACTGGCCGCGCTCAAGTCGAAGCTCGCATCGAGCCAAGGCGACGAACTGGCCGAGCAGGCCGTGGACGTCAATGGCCTGAAGGTGCTGGCCGCGCAACTCGAAGGCGCCGACGTCAAGACGCTGCGCGAGACGATGGACAAGCTCAAGGACAAGCTTAAGAGCGCGGCCATCGTGCTGGCCGCCGTCGAAGGCGGCAAGGTCAGCCTGATCGCGGGCGTGACGGCGGATGCCACGGGCAAGGTCAAGGCGGGCGAGCTGGTCAACTTTGTGGCCCAGCAGGTGGGCGGCAAGGGCGGTGGCCGTCCCGACATGGCACAGGCGGGCGGTACCGACCCGTCGCAACTGCCGCAGGCGCTCGCCGGCGTGCAGGGCTGGGTGGCCGGCAAGCTGTAATGCCGGTGTGACATCGAGGCGTGCGGCGGCACTGGCAGTACGGTTGCCGCCTCGCATGCCCCGGCCGTCATTTGCCCCGCAGGGTGTTCTCGCAAACGCGCGCTTCGGCGCGCGTTTTGCATGGGTGTGTCGATGGCGCACCGATTGCCCCTGATGCCTTAGGGGAACAATCGCTTTCCGTGATGTTTTCCATGTAAAGTATTCGCCACGATGGTGCGCGTCGACGTGAGTCTGCGTGCGGTGGTTGCGCGCGTTTCGGACTAGATGGCCTGACCGACTGCGCCGCACCTTTCCAAGCTTCCCCGAGCCTCCCTGATACCGCCCGTTCGCGGGTTAGCCAACGCCATGTCAGCCACACTCGCCGATTCCGCCCGACCTGCCTCGTCGCATCAACCGTCGCCGGAACGCGCGGCCTGGCGCATTGCGCTGTCGTGCATGCTCGCGTTGTCGATCGCGATGGGCATCGGCCGCTTCGCCTTCACGCCGATGCTGCCGCTCATGTTGCATGAGCACCTCGTGGACATTCAGCACGGCAGTTGGCTCGCATCGCTCAATTACGCGGGTTATTTCATCGGTGCACTCTCGTGCATGTGGCTGCGTTTCACGCCGACGTTCCTGATTCGTTTTGCCCTCGCCGCGACCGTTGTGCTCACACTCGCCATGGGGCTGCTGGAGTCGTTCGTGGTGTGGGCGATCGTGCGCACACTGGCCGGCGTGATGAGCGCGTGGGCGATGGTGTTCTCGGCCGGATGGGGCTTTCGCAAGCTGGGCGAGTTGCGCATGCCGAGTCTGGGCGGCGTGATCTTCGCGGGGCCGG
The DNA here is from genome assembly GCF_002179965.1 of Pandoraea sp. PE-S2T-3. GTDB lineage: Bacteria > Pseudomonadota > Gammaproteobacteria > Burkholderiales > Burkholderiaceae > Pandoraea. The sequence continues at coordinate 382,347 of NZ_NGUQ01000035.1, read as the reverse complement.
GGGCGGGCATCGTGGTGACCGGCTTGCTCGCCAATCTGAACAGCGCATTCGGTTGGCCGGCGCGTGGCGGCTGGCTGCTGTGCGGCGTGCTCGCGCTGATATTGCTGGCGGTGATCTGGCGCACGTTTGTTGCCGATGCACCGGCTGTGGCCAAGCCAGAGGGCGATGCCCCCGCTCATGCGACACCGCATGCCGTCAATCACGGCAGCGGCGAGAACGTGATTCCGATTACGGTGTTCTATAGCTTCGCCGGGTTCGGCTACATCATTACCGCGACGTTTCTGCCGGTGATTGCGCGTCACGCGTTGCCCGGCTCGCCGTGGCCCGATCTGTTTTTCCCGCTGCTCGGCTTGATGGTGATTCCCGGCGCGATCATCGGCGCGCGCGCCCCTGTGTCGTGGGATAACCGCCTGTTGCTGGCCGTCTGCTACGTCATGCAGGGGCTGGGCGTGGGCATCGGGATCGTGTTGCCGAACGTCGTGGGTTTCGCGCTTGGGAGCGTTCTCGTGGGCTTGCCGTTCACCGCGATCACGGTCTATACCGTGCGTGAATGCCGCCGGCTGCGTGGGGACAATGCCAATGGCCTGATCGGGCTTGTGACGGCATCCTATGGCATCGGGCAGATCGTCGGGCCGCTGGTGGCGGCACCGCTGGTCGAGACGACCGGCAGCTTCACGGCGGCGCTGTTATGCGCCACTGCCGTGCTCGCGCTGGGTGCCGTTGGCTTCGTCTGGGACTGGCGGCGCTCGCTCGAACGCGCCCCCTGAGTCCGCCTCTTGAGCGGCGCTTCTCAAATTGCGCAGGAGCATTTCACATGGCATTTACATTGCAGGCGGGCCGCAAGGCTGCCACGGGCATGAGCGACGCCGAGCAGCGCATGCGCGTCGACCTTGCAGCGTGCTACCGGCTCGTGGCGATGCACGGCTGGGACGATCTCATCTACACCCATATCTCGGCCATGGTGCCCGGCGAGCCCGGGCACTTCCTGATCAATCCGTTCGGACTGGCGTTCGATGAAGTGACGGCGTCGAATCTCGTGAAGATCACGATGGACGGCGATATTGTCGGCGACAGCGAGCATCCCGTGAACGTGACGGGCTTTGCGCTGCACGGCGCGGTGCATGCGGCGCGTCCGGACGCCGTTTGCGTCATGCATTTGCACAACACGGCGGGCATCGCTGTCTCGATTCAGCCGCATGGTCTGCTGCCGATCTCGCAACACGCGCTGCGCTTTCATGAGCGGATCGGCTATCACGACTACGAAGGTCTGGCGTTTTCGCCGTCGGAGGGCGAGCGTCTGGTGGCGTCGCTCGGCGCGTATCCGGCGATGCTGCTGCGCAATCACGGCACGCTCACGGTTGGCCGTACGGTCGCGGAAGCCTTCGTGTTGATGGCCACGTTGATTAAGGCATGCGAGATTCAGTTGCAGGCGCTGGTGGGCGGTGCACCGCCTTATCTGCCGAGCGCTGCGGTGCAGGACAAGACGGCCGTGCAACTTGAAGACGGCGGTGCCATCGAAGGCGAGATGGAGTGGCCCGCATTGCTGCGCAAACTCGATAAAATGGACAGCTCGTTTCGAGACTGATGGCATCGCATTGCAGCGGTTGCAGCGAGTCGCATCGGATCTGAGCGAGTCACGACAACAACATCAGGAGAGAGATAGCAATGCCAACGTTTCACGTCGAGTTGTTCGAAGGCCGTACGGTCGATCAAAAGCGCGCATTCGTGAAGGCCGTGACCGCCGCCGCGGTCGAGACCCTCGGTTGCACGCCGGAGTCGGTCGATATCATCATTACCGACACCAAACGCGAGAACTGGGCCACGGGCGGCACGCTCTGGTCGGACCCGCGTCCCGAGTAAGCCGGCCGCAAGGCCCAAGGTCGGGGGTCGACCGGCGATCCCCGTTGTATTGAAGAGGTCGTCATGTCGCAACACCCCGCCAATTCCTCACTTTCCGCCAACGCTGCAACGCCTGCCGCAGCCCACGCAGCGCAGGACGTGCCGCAACACTTTGCCTCGGATAACTACGCGGGCATCTGCCCGGAGGCGCTGCACTATCTCACCGAAGCCAATGCCAGCGGTCACGAAGTCGCCTACGGCGACGACACATGGACGCAGCGCGTTTGCGACGGTGTGCGCACGCTGTTCGATACCGATTGCGAGGTGTTCTTCGTCTTCAACGGCACGGCAGCCAATTCACTGGCGCTGGCGTCGCTCTCGCAGTCGTATCACTCGGTCATCTGCCATGAACTGGCGCACGTCGAGACGGACGAGTGCGGTGGCCCGGAATTCTTCTCCAACGGCGCCAAGCTGCTGACCGCGCGCGGCCGCGAGAACGACGGCAAGCTCACGCCGGATGCTGTCGAGTCGGTGATCAGCCGCCGTTCCGATATTCACTTTCCGAAGCCCAAGGTGGTCACGCTCACGCAGGCCACGGAAGTCGGCACGGTGTATTCGGTCGATGAAGTCAAGGCGATTGCCTCGGTCGCCAAGCGACGCAATCTGCGCGTGCATATGGACGGTGCGCGATTCGCGAATGCTGTCGCGACGCTCGGCTGCCATCCGGGCGATGTGACGTGGCGCGCCGGGGTCGACGTGCTGTGCTTTGGCGGCACCAAGAACGGCTTGCCGGTCGGCGAAGCGGTGGTGTTCTTCAACCGCACATTAGCGGAAGATTTCGCCTATCGCGTGAAGCAGGCGGGGCAGTTGGCGTCGAAGATGCGCTTCATTTCCGCGCCGTGGCTGGGCATGCTCGAAAACGATGTCTGGTTGCGCAACGCGCGGCATGCGAATGCGATGGCGCAGTTGCTGGCCGAACGGATTCGCGACGTGCCGGGGGTCTCGATCATGTTCGAGACGCAGGCCAATGCGGTGTTTGCCGAGTTGCCGCTGCACGTGATCGAAGCGCTGCGCGCCAAGGGGTGGAAGTTCTACACGTTCATCGGCGCAGGCGGTTGCCGCTTTATGTGCGCATGGGATACGCGTGCGGAGACGGTGGAGCGTCTGGCAGCCGATATTCGGGTGCTGAGTGTGACGGGGTGATTTTTTTGGGCAGTAAAACTAGTTGATCGAATAGTTTTTGTGAGATATGCCTCGTTTTTATCAAATACTGTTCGATCGTATAGTTTTTATCTGACAAGACTATCGTGAGTCGTTAAACTGTGCGATCAAGTAGTTTTTATCTCGATCTCATGGTGCATTCTCGGAGCGGCGACATGCGATATCAAATCGAAGACGCGACACAAATCGGTGGTGTCATCCGTGCGGCCCGCAAGACGCAGCAACTCAGGCAAGTCGACGCGGCAGGTCTGCTCGATGTCAGTGAGTCATTCATGGTGAAGGCTGAGCGAGGCGGGGAGACGATACAGTGGGGCAAGCTTTTCCAGATTCTGACCGGGCTTGGTGTGCGCGTTGAATTCGATATTCCTGAAGCGACGCACGAAATGATCAGCAAGCAAGTGGGCGAAGCGAATCGCCGTGCAGAGGCCCGACGTACGCGGTTGAAGCATTCGGAGTCCAAGGCGTCGGTGTCCCGAGACCAGGAGCGCAAATGAATGAGCGCGAGATGGCCGTGTGGATCGACGAGCAACGCATAGGTACGTTACGGGAGAGGCAGAGCTTGTGGGCGTTCGAATACACGGACGCTTGGCGTAGTCATCCCGCACACTTTGCCCTGAGTCCGCATATGCCGGTTGCTGAGGCGGCGTTGGTCGATGGTGCGACGGTTCGCCCGATACAGTGGTATTTCGACAATCTCCTGCCAGAGGAGTCGGCGCGGACCCTGCTTGCCAAGGATGCGAAGGTCGCAGACGTCAGTGACGCATTCGGGCTGCTCGAATACTACGGCAGGGAGTCGGCCGGATCGCTTACGCTCTGCTCACCAGAGGATCCGGTGGAAACCCGCAGCGGGATGCGAGCGCTACCCGACACCGAACTCAATGAGAGAATCCGCCAACTTCCGACGCTGCCCCTGACGCACGGTGCACCCAAAAAGATGTCGCTCGCCGGCGCGCAACACAAGCTCGCTGTGATCGTGCGCGATGGCGAGCTCTTCGAGCCGGAGGGGCAAGCGGCCTCGACGCATATTCTCAAGCCAAATCATCCCCAAGTTGATGACTATCCCCACTCCGTCATCAACGAGTGGTTTGTGATGAAGCTGGCCAAGCGCGTCGGCCTGGATGTTCCCCAAGTCGACCGGCGCTACGTACCTGCACCCGTTTATCTGATTGAGCGTTTCGATCGGGTGATTGGAGAGAATTCAGTGCGACGCCGACACGCGATCGACGGGTGTCAACTGCTTAATCTCGCCGCGAGCATGAAGTATTCGGCGTGGTCGGTCGATGCCCTGAGTGCGCTCGCCGATGCGTGTCGGACGACGGCGCTGGCCCGGTTGCGCATTTATCGTTGGCTCGTATTCTGCGTAATCGTAGGAAATGGCGACTGTCATCTCAAGAACTTGAGCTTTCTTGTGGGGCACGATGGCGTAGCGCTTGCGCCGCATTACGATCTTCTTAGCGAAAGCGTCTACGAAACACCGGCATACAGCGCGCGCGGCAGATGGCCAGACCTGGTGGAGTTCACTCGCCCCATCGACGGCGTGCAACGCTACTCGCAAATTACGCCCGAAATTCTCTTAGGTGCCGGAAAGGCATTGGGTATCAACGAGGCCGTGGCGCGTCGCAACCTGGGCGAAATGGTACGTATCGTGACTGTGGCGGCCGACGAACTGTTGGCCGACGTGGCGAAGGAAAATGACGCCATCATGGAGAAGCGCCCGGAACTTGCTGCAACGTTTGGTGGGGAAATGCGCTGCTTGCGCGCCATTCGTCATACCGTGATTGAGGAGGCGATCCGGCGTCTCGACGCTTAATCGTGTCGGGAGAGGGATGCGCCTGGCGCCCTAACCCTTCGGCGTTGCCGGCGTCTCCGGCGTGAGAAAGCGGTGCGCGAGCGTGTGATAGAACGACGGCGAGAACGCCTTCGAGACTTGCGTGGCGAGCAACGCAACGGCCATCAGCGGGATGACCATCTGGTGGCCGTCGATCATTTCCATGACGATCACGAACGACGTGATCGGCGATTGCGTCACTGCCGCCAGATATCCCACCATGCACAGCGCGGCCATTGCGGGTAACGGCACCACGGCCGTGACGTGCGACATCACGTTGCCGAGCCCGGCGCCGATCGCGAGCGACGGGGCAAAGATGCCGCCCGGAATGCCCGACAGATACGACACCGACAACGCGCCGAATTTCAGCAGCGCATAGAGCGGCGAGAGCGCTTCGTGCGATTCGAGCAGCCCGCGTGCCTCGGCGTAACCGCTGCCGAAGGTGGTGCCGCCAGAGACGATGCCGATCACGGCAATCACGACCCCGCACAGGAAGGCAAAGCGCACCGGATGCGCGCGCCGCATACCCACGAGCGACGCAGGCATCCAGCGTGGCACGTTAAGCATCAGCCAGCAGAACACGCCGCCTGCCACCCCGGTCAGCAGACTCGCAGCGATCAGCACGGGGATCAGCGTCCATTGAAACTCGCTGATCGCCTTGATCTGCCCGAAGTAGAGATAGTTGCCCTGCAAGCCGAGTGCGACGACGCCGGAGAAGATGATCGCGGTGATCAACGTGCCGCTGTTGCGCGCCACGAAACTGCGGCTCAATTCCTCGATGGCGAAGACCACCCCGGCGAGCGGCGTGTTGAAGGCTGCCGCGAGCCCGGCCGCCGCGCCTGCCAGCGTCAACTGCCGTTCAATGTGAGCGCTGCTGCGACGGTAGCCGCGTCGCATCGCATACATGAGCGATGCGCCGATCTGCACCGTCGGGCCTTCACGTCCGATCGTGAAGCCGCACAGGATGCCGAGAAACGAGATCGCGATCTTGCCGAACATGATGCGCAGCGTCAGCAGCGAGCGGGAGAGGCGGCCGTCCTGAAGCGTGGCGATGACCTGCGGAATGCCGCTGCCTTCCGAGCCTTTGAAGAATTTTTGCGTCAGCCAGATGGCGAGCGCAGCGCCCAAGGGCGTCACGATCAGCGGCAGCCAGAAGCCGTGCGCCAGCATGCGCTGAAACAATTCGAAGCCGAAATCGACCAGCTTCGCATAGGCCACCGACACCAGACCGACGAGCACCGCGCCCAGCCAGAACACGCCGTAGTTGTGCCACAGACGGCGCGAACGATGGGCGCCGGTGCGTGCGATTCTCACAGGGAGCGAGGCCGCAGGGGGCACGCTGGGTGGCGCGCTGGGGGGCGGTGAAGACGCCTCGGAAGCGGGGGGGGTGTCTGACACGGGGCGGGGGCGAATGTTGAAAGACGTCGGCCGATTATACGCTTCGGATTTCGGGACGCCGGCCCGCTACGTCCCGGAAATTACCGAATGTGCAGCGCGTCATGAGTTCATTTAAGATATTCGGATTCGCCGAAGAACGATCATGAACGAACTCACTTTTTGTCCCCGCTGTGCCTCCCCGCTCGACTCACGTGATGTTGCCGGGCGCATTCGCCGGGCATGTCCCGATACGGCTTGCGCTTTCGTCCACTGGGATAACCCGCTGCCGGTCGTGGCGGGTCTCGTCGAGTATCGCGGACAGATTCTGCTGGCCCGCAATGCCGCGTGGACGGAAGGCATGTTCGCGCTGATCACCGGTTTTCTGGAGCGCGACGAAACGCCCGAAGACGGTATCCGTCGCGAGATCAAGGAAGAGACCAATCTCGAAACCGACGCGATCTCGCTGCTCGGCGTCTACGAATTCATGCGCAAGAACGAGCTGATCATCGCCTATCACGCGGTGTGCGATGGCGACATTCTTCTCTCGGAAGAGCTCGCGGAATTCCGTCTGGTCGCACCGGAGCAAGTGCGTCCATGGCCCGCAGGCACGGGGCACGCGGTGGCGGAATGGTTGCGGCGGCGTAATCTGCCGGTCGAATACGTGGAGTCGGCGCGGTTGTCGATTGCCGGTTGAGATCGTGCGCCACGGTGTGCGCGCGACGACTACGGTAGAATCGACGTTTCCGGGCAACGCCCGGCAGAAAATACGAATGAGACCGACAAGAGGGACATGAGCATGGAATTCCAGAAAGAAGTCGACGCACGCGGCCTGAATTGCCCGCTGCCGATTCTGCGCGCCAAGAAGGCACTCGCCGACATGCAGAGCGGCGAAGTCCTGCGCATCGTGGCAACGGATCCGGGTTCGGCGCGCGACTTCGCTGCTTTCGCAAAACAGACCGGCAACGAGTTGCTCGAATCGCGTGAAGAAGAAAAGACCTTCTACTTCCTGATGCGCCGCCGTTAAGCGGCAACCGCCGCGCCATCAAGCTATCTCAGGCGCAGCAGACACAAAAAAGCCGACGGACATGCCGTCGGCTTTTTCATGGGTGCTGATCCTGCCGGTGACCTTGCTGATAACACCTCACCGGTCCAGACCCTGCACTCACATCACTTGAGGTCGCCGTGCGTATCGCGCAGATACTCGCGGAAAGCGTCCTTCAGTTCCGGGTGGCGCAGCGCAAATTCCACCGTCGCCTTCAGGTAACCCAGCTTGCTGCCGCAATCGAAACGCGTGCCCTTGTAGCGATAGGCCAGTACGACTTCGTCGTGCAGCAACTTCTGAATGGCATCGGTCAGCTGGATTTCACCGCCTGCGCCCGGATCGATTTCACGGATGCAATCGAAGATGCGCGGACGCAGCACGTAGCGGCCCACCACACCGAGGTTCGACGGCGCGACTTCCGGTGCCGGCTTCTCGACGATGTTGGTCAGCTTGACGATGTCAGTCTCGCCCCATTCCTTGCCTTCGACAATGCCGTAGGAGCGGCTTTGCTCGATGGGAATCTCTTCAACGCCGATGATCGAGTTGTGATACTGGTTGTACAGATCGACCATCTGCTTGAGCACGGGCGGCTCGCCGTCGAGCAAGTCGTCGGCGAGGATGACCGCGAACGGCTCGTCGCCCACGAGCTTTTCTGCACACAGCACGGCGTGACCCAGACCCAGTGCTTTGGGCTGGCGCACGAAGAAGCAATCGACGTTCGCGGGCTTGATCGAGCGCACGGCGTCGAGCAGTGCAAGCTTCTGCTTCGTTTCGAGTTCGTATTCGAGTTCGAACGCGGTGTCGAAGTGATCTTCGATCGCGCGCTTGTTACGACCCGTGACGAAAATCATCTCGGTGATGCCGGCCGCTGCCGCTTCTTCGACCGCGTACTGAATCAGTGGCTTGTCGACGACCGGCAACATTTCCTTCGGGCTCGCCTTGGTCGCCGGGAGGAATCGGGTGCCGAGGCCCGCAACGGGGAAAACGGCTTTGGTGACAACTGTTTTCATTGGTATCTCCCTCTTGGATAGCGCAGATCTCAGGCGGGCAGGCGGGCGAGCTGGGCCTGCAATTTGCCGAGAACCGCTTCAAAGTCGACCAATCGTTGCTTCTCAAGTTCCACCACGTTAGCCGGGGCGCGTGCCACGAAGCTCTCATTGGACAGCTTGCCGTGGCACTTCACGATCTCGCCTTCAAGGCGTTTGACTTCCTTGCCGAGGCGTTCGCGTTCCGCGGCGACATCGATCTCCACCTTCAGCGCTAGCTTGTTGGCACCCACGATGGCCAGCGGTGCGCCAGCGGCTTGGGCGTCAAGCGAGGCCTCGTCGGCCAGCACCTGCACTTCGGAAAGCTTGGCCAGCGTTTGCAGATACGGGGCAATCGACTTGAGGAAGTCGACGTCGCCCGCGACCAGCAGCGGCACGCGCAGTGCCGGCGACAGATTCATCTCGCCGCGCAGGTTACGGCACGCGTCGACAGCGGCCTTCAACTGCTGCATCCACGCTTCGTCGCTCTCGTCGATCTTGCTGGCATCGGCTACCGGATACGGTTGCACCATGATGCTGGCTTCGCCCGGTGCCTTGTCGGCGGGGTAGCGCCCGGCAAGCGGTGCCACCTTCTGCCACAGCGCTTCGGTGATGAACGGAATCACCGGGTGCGCCAGACGCAGCACGGTCTCCAGCACGCGCAGCAGGGTACGGCGCGTGGCGCGTTGCTGCGCCGGCGTGCCGTTCTGAATCTGCCACTTGGCCAGTTCGACGTACCAGTCGCAATACTCGTCCCACACGAACTTGTAGATCGTGGTGGCGATGTTGTCGAAACGATAGTCGGCAAAGCCCTTCGCGACGTCGGCTTCCACGCGCTGCAACAGCGACACGATCCAGCGGTCGGCGCGCGAGAAATCGAGTTGACCTTCCGGGCCGCAGTCGCCCACGCACGGGGCCATGCCGCAGTCCTGACCTTCGCAATTCATCAGCACGAAACGCGTGGCGTTCCAGAGCTTGTTGCAGAAGTTGCGATAGCCTTCGCAGCGGGCCAGATCGAAGTTGATGTTGCGGCCCAGCGTGGCCATCGACGCGAACGTGAAGCGCAGCGCGTCGGTGCCGAACGGCGCGATGCCTTCCGGGAATTCCTTGCGCGTCTTCTTCTCGATGGTCGCGGCCTGCTTCGGGTTCATCAGCCCCGTGGTGCGCTTGGCCAGCAAGGCGTCGAGGGTCACGCCGTCGACGATGTCGATCGGATCGAGCGTGTTGCCCTTCGACTTGGACATCTTCTGGCCTTCGGCATCACGCACGAGCCCGTGCACATACACGGTCTTGAACGGCACCTTGCCGGTGAAGTGCGTGGTCATCATGACCATGCGCGCCACCCAGAAGAAGATGATGTCGAAACCGGTCACGAGCACCGACGACGGCAGGAAGTGCTTGAGTTCCGGCGTTTCCTGCGGCCAGCCCAGCGACGAGAACGGCACCAGCGCCGACGAGAACCACGTGTCGAGCACGTCTTCGTCGCGCTTGAGTGCGCCCGTGTAGCCGGCGGCGCTCGCCTTGGCGATGGCTTCTTCTTCCGAGCGTGCGACGTAGACGTTGCCCGCATCGTCGTACCACGCCGGAATCTGGTGGCCCCACCAGAGCTGACGCGAGATACACCAGTCCTGAATGTTTTCGAGCCACTGGTTGTACGTGGTCGTCCAGTTCTCGGGCACGAACTTGATTTCACCGCTGCGGACGACGTCGAGCGCGGTTTCGGTGATCGACTTGCCCGGATGGAACGTACCTTCCGGCGCCGGCTTGCTCATCGCCACGAACCACTGGTCGGTAAGCATCGGCTCGATGACCGTGCCCGTGCGGTCGCTGCGCGGCACCATCAGCTTGTGCGCCTTGACGGATTCGAGCAGGCCTTGGGCATCCAGATCGGCAACGATCTGCTTGCGCGCGTCGAAACGATCGAGGCCACGGTACTTTTCCGGGCCGTTCTCGTTGATCTTCGCGTCGAGCGTGAGAATGCTGATCTGCGGCAGGTTGTGGCGCTGACCGACTGCGTAGTCGTTGAAGTCGTGCGCCGGCGTGACTTTCACCACGCCCGTGCCGAATTCGAGATCGACGTAGTCGTCGGCGATGATCGGGATTTCGCGGTCCGAGAGCGGCAGCTTGGCCATCTGGCCGATCAGGTGCTTGTAGCGCTCGTCTTCCGGGTGAACCATCAGCGCGACGTCGCCCAGCATCGTTTCCGGGCGCGTGGTCGCGACCGTGAGCGAGCCCGAACCGTCAGCCAGCGGGTAGCGGATGTGCCACAGCGAGCCTTCTTCTTCCTCGCTCACCACTTCCAGATCGGACACGGCCGTGAGCAGGGTCGATTCCCAGTTCACGAGACGCTTGCCACGATAGATCAGCCCCTGCTCGTGCAGCGTGACGAAGACGTCGCGCACGGCCTGGGACATTTTGTCGTCCATCGTGAAGTATTCGCGGCTCCAGTCGATCGAGGCGCCCAGGCGGCGAACCTGGCCGGTGATCGTGTTGCCCGACTTTTCTTTCCATTCCCACACGCGCTCGACGAACTTCTCGCGGCCGAGGTCGTGGCGCGAGACTTTCTGGGCATCGAGCTGGCGCTCGACGACGATCTGCGTGGCAATGCCCGCATGGTCGGTGCCCGGTACCCAGAGGGTATTGGCGCCTTTCATGCGGTGATAACGCGTCAGACCATCCATGATCGTCTGGTTGAACGCGTGCCCCATGTGCAGCGTGCCGGTGACGTTCGGCGGCGGCAACTGGATGCTGAAATCTTCGCGGGCGTCGTCGAACGTCGGCCGGGCATAGCCCCGGCGTTCCCATTCGGGGCCCCAGTGGGCTTCGACGTCCTGCGGCTCGAAGCTCTTGGCAAGCGTATTGTCGCTGTCGCTCATGGATTGGATGACCGTGTAATGCGTGAAACCTTGAATTATAAAAGATTCGGGGCGTTTTCCGCGCCGCAGCAGGATTTATAATCGGGCTTCACTCGAAAAACATTCCCGACATGCCCGATTTGCTAGCTAATCTGAACCCGGAACAACTGGCCGCCGTGACCCTGCCCGACGAGCCTGCCCTGATTCTCGCGGGTGCGGGTTCCGGCAAAACGCGCGTGCTGACCACCCGTATCGCGTGGTTGATCCAGCAGGGCCACGTGGGCCCCGCCGGCATTCTGGCAGTGACTTTCACGAACAAAGCCGCCAAGGAAATGCAGGCGCGTCTGGGCGCGATGCTCCCGATCAGCCCCCGCGCCATGTGGATCGGTACCTTCCACGGGCTGTGTAACCGGATGCTGCGCGCGCATTTTCGCGACGCCGGGCTGCCGCAGAGCTTCCAGATTCTCGATCAGGCCGACCAGCTCTCCGCCATCAAGCGGATGATGAAGGCCGCCAATGTCGACGACGAGAAGTTTCCGCCCAAGAATCTCCAGTATTTCATCAATAACGCCAAAGAGCAGGGCCTGCGCCCGCACGAGGTCGAGGCCAACGACGCCTTCAACCAGAAGTTTGTCGAGCTGTACGCGTCGTATCAGGAGCAATGTCAGCGCGAGGGCGTGGTCGATTTCGCCGAGCTGCTGCTGCGCTGTTTCGAGCTGCTCAAGCACAACGAACCGCTGCGGGTGCATTACCAGACGCGCTTCCGCCACATTCTCGTCGACGAGTTTCAGGATACGAACAAGCTGCAATACGCGTGGCTCAAGATGCTGGCGGGCGGCAACAGCGCCGTGTTCGCCGTGGGCGACGATGATCAGAGTATCTACGCGTTTCGTGGTGCCAACGTCGGCAATATGGCCGACTTCGAGCGCGAATTCCGCGTTCGGCACCTGATCAAGCTGGAGCAGAACTACCGTTCGCATGGCAATATTCTCGACGCTGCCAACGCGCTGATCTCAAACAACGCCCGCCGTCTGGGCAAGAATCTGCGCACCGATGCGGGGCATGGCGAGCCGATTCGCGTTTATGAGGCTGCAACCGATCTTCAGGAAGCGAGCTGGCTGGTCGAGGAAATCAAGGCGCTCGTGGCGCAAGGGCTGTCGCGGCAGGATGTCGCCATCCTGTATCGCAGTAACGCGCAGTCGCGCGTGATGGAACATGCGCTTGTGGGCGCGGGCATTGCGTATCGCGTGTACGGCGGCCTGCGCTTCTTCGAGCGTCAGGAAGTGAAGCACGCGCTCGCCTATCTGCGCCTCATCGAGAATCCGAACGACGACACGGCGTTCGTGCGGGTGGTCAACTTCCCGACGCGCGGTATCGGCGCTCGCTCGCTCGAACAACTGGCCGACGCGGCGCGTTTGTACAACTGCTCGATGTACGCCGCCGTGCCCTATATGACAGGCAAGGCAGGCACCAATCTGACGGCGTTCGTGCGCCTGATCGAACAGATGCGCCGTGAGACGGAGCGCCTGACGTTGCCGGAGGTGGTGACGCATGTGGTCGATGCGAGCGGGCTGATCACGCACTACCAGTCGGAAAAGGAAGGTCAGGACCGCATCGAGAACTTGCAGGAACTGGTACACGCGGCCACGGCGTTCATCGCGGAAGAAGGCTATGGGCTGGACGCCCCGGCCCGCCTGATCGCCATGCGCCCCGCGTTGCCGGGCGCGCCCGATGTGCTGGCGTCGCCCGATGGCGTGGTCGATGCCGATACGCCGGTGGAGATGACGCCGCTGGCGGGCTTCTTGTCGCACGCCTCGCTCGAGGCCGGTGACAATCAGGCCGAAGCCGGGCAGGACGCCGTGCAACTGATGACCGTGCACGCCGCCAAGGGGCTGGAGTTCACGGCCGTCTTCGTCACGGGGCTGGAAGAAGGGCTGTTCCCGCACGAAAACAGCGCGCAGGAGCTCGATGGGCTCGAAGAAGAGCGTCGTCTGATGTACGTGGCAATCACGCGAGCCAAGGAGCGCCTGTATCTGTCGTTCACGCAAAGCCGCATGCTGCATGGCCAGACGCGCTACAACGTGCGCTCGCGCTTCTTCGAAGAAATCCCCGAGGAAGTGCTGAAGTTTCTGACGCCGCGTGCCCAGCCGGGCGCGCGTGCGGCGCAAACCGAACCGGCGTGGGGGCGTGACTGGTTCTCGCGTCCGCAGGTGAGTGCGCCGCGTCAGGAAGAATGGGCAGCCACGAAGTCGGAGCAGGCGCTGGCGGACCGTTCCCGCTCGGCCGGGACCGGCTTCAAGGTCGGGCAGGGCGTATTCCACACCAAGTTCGGCGAAGGCAAGATCATCGGGCTGGAAGGCGCGGGCGATGAAGCGCGTGCGCATGTGAAGTTCGGCCGTCACGGTGAGAAGTGGCTGGCACTGGCCGTGGCGAAGCTTCAGCCGATCGAATGATCGTTTGCGTGTACCTTCGCAGATGAACAAAGGGCACCCGAGGGTGCCCTTTGTTTTGCACTGACTTGCGTCGGCGGCTTACGCCTCCGGCGGTGCTACGTTCGGATCGATTGCGCCGATCTCCTGCACGCCGAAGCAGCCGCGGTAGCTCGCATAGAACGAGCAATACAGCACGGCGGTGAACAGGATCGAGTAGGGCATCAGCACGATCATCGCGTACTTGCCTGCCCCAATCACCGTCATGACCAGCGCGATGATTACCGGCAGCACCGTAGCGACGAGCGCCGTGCAGATGCCGTAGACGACAAACGCGCGGATGTTGCGCACACAAGCGGTCCAACTGAAGAACAGGGCCTTGACGGGGGAGACGTCATGCCAAGCCACGAGCACCGGCGCGAACCAGAACGCCATCGCGACCGGCACGTAGGCGACGGCTGCCGCCAGCATGGCCTGCGGCATCGAGCCGCCCACGAGCGAATCTTCGTCGATGCGAGTGCCGAACAGCATCTTGCCCAGCAGATCGCCGTCGTCGAAGAGCGCGGAGAACAGAAACACCACGATCATCGCGGCGATGTAGTAACCGCCCAGCGCGAGCAGCCGGCGCGCGACGTCCTTGCCGTGGCCGCGGAACCCGTCGAGCAGCACAGGCGGCAGGACAGGCTTGTTTTTGATGATGTCGCGACACGCCGCCATAAAACCGACCGACAGGCCGGGAATGAACAGTAGCGGCAAAAACGCGCCCACGACCGGCAGGATCGAGAGCAGCATCACGCCGAACAGATAGGCGAAGAGCAGCGTCAGAATGGCGAGCGGGTTCTTGCGGAATAGCCAGATACCCTGGCGCAGCCACACATAACCACTCTTCGGCGGGACTTCAAGCAATTGCATAGGGTTCGATTTGCTCCGATTGGGCGTCGGGTCACAGCCAGGGAATGGAAACGGCTTCGATGCGTTCGCGCAGGATTCGTTCGAAATGCCCCGGATCATGCGGTTTCAGCATCTCGGCCGCGCGCGGCAGATGAAAATCATACAGGCGCGAGAGCCAGAAGCGCAGCGCACCCGCTCTGAGCATGTCGCGCCAGTGCGACGCCTCGATGTCCGTGAGCGGGCGCACGGTCTCATAGGCACGCAGCATCGCGTGCACGCGGGCGTCGTCGAGAACGCCCGTCGTCAGATCGCAGCACCAGTCGTTGACGGTCACGGCAAGATCGAACAACCACTTGTCGCAGCCGGCAAAGTAAAAGTCGAAGAAGCCGCCCAGACGCGGTTCGCCCGCTTCGTCCTTGTCGAACAACACATTGTCGCGGAACAGGTCGCAATGGCACGGTCCTGACTGCATGCCGCGATAGTCGTCGCTGGCGAAAAACGCTTCCTGATGCGCCATCTCGCCTTCCAGCAGCGCGAGTTCTGCGGCGCTCAGATATGGCTTGACGGCCGGAGCCGCTTCGCGCCACCAGGGCAAGCTGCGCAGATTGGCCTGCTCCAGCGTGTAGTCGCGACCCGCCAGGTGCATGCGCGCGAGCATGGCGCCAACGTGGGCGCAGTGCGCAGGCGTGGGCGCCAGTTCCGAACGGCCCGCCAACTTGGTCACGATGGTGGCAGGCTTGCCATTCAACTCACCGAGAATCTCACCCGTACGATCCGGAATCGGGTCGGGCACCGGCACGCTGTGGTGGGCCAGATGCCCCATCAATTGCAGATAGAACGGCAATTGCGTGGCGGTGAGCTTCTCGAACAACGTGAGGACGAACTCGCCACGCTCGGTGGTCAGGAAGTAATTGGTGTTCTCGATACCGGAGCTGATGCCCCGAAAGTCGAGAACTTTCCCCAAATCGTAGCGTTGCAGCCACTGATCGAGCTGCTCGGGCGAGACGGAAGTGAAAACGGCCATGCGTGCGTCGGGTGGATAAGACTCAAACAAACGGCCCGCGCACGTGCAACGGGCCGCTTGGCGAAAGCTGCGGCGCGGGCGGAAAACATTGGCGCCCGCGTGGCAGCGGTGAGTGGGGCAGGATAACAGAGGTCTCGGCAGAGACCCCTGCGGCAGGTATCAGAACTTCAGGCCAACCGAAGGCAGACGATCGGTTTGCGACGTGTTGTCGCGGATCTTCGGCGCATTGTCCTGCGGCGTGGTGAGTTGGTAATTGGTGCCGAAGCGCGAATGCACGTCAATTTCGGTGGGCTTGCCGCGATCGCGGTACTCGGTCACGGTGGTGCCCTTGTCGTCGACGTAAAAGCTCGGCTTGCGTTCCTGATTGACGTCGACCGTCGACGTGCTGGTGGCCGCAGCGCGCGCGTCAGCTTCGCGTTTGGCGGCTTGCGCGGAAGTCTCGTTGGTGTCCTGCGCGAAAACCTGACCGGCGAACAGCAGACTGGCGCCAAGGGCCAGGGGGAGGGCGCGTGACAAGAGCGTTTTCATCATTATTCTCCGAGGGCGGGAACGCATCCGTGCCGGGGCAGCTGTGCGGCGTGCCGACGCAATGGGTTCCAATATGTGCATTCTATCAAACGTGCCTTACTTCGCATCGTGAAATATGGCGCCAAGCACCGTGGTTGCTTGCGTTCAGGCAGTTTCAGCGTGTTTCTTCACAATTGATAACAACAGCGCGCGTGCCACGCTGCGAAACCGAAGTGCATTCCGGCGATTTACTTATTACCTGAGCTTATAAGGGAATCACGAATCGTTCGTTTTCGAGGGCGAAGGGTTCTGGCATGCTGCGAAGTTGTCTCAATGGGTGGCCCGGTGCCACCCATCTGCATTTTCGGAGTTTGCAAGCCATGTCGTCTTCCGCCGCCTCGGCCGCCGTCAAAACGGCGCCCCCTTCGCCGTCGTCCCCTACGTCGTATAACGCACGTCCGCTGGCCATTGCGCTGGTACTGATTGCCATCGGCATCGCCTATCTGCAAGCCACGGTTGGGCCGAAGCAAGCCGCCCTCGCCGGTGTTGGCGCGCTGCTTGGCGTTGCGCTTTATCACGCCGCATTCGGCTTCACGTCGGCGTGGCGCGTGTTCATCGCGGACCGTCGCGGCGCCGGGTTGCGCGCGCAGATGGTGATGCTCGCCGTCGGCGTCGTGCTCTTCTTTCCGGCGCTGGCCGACGGGACGTTGTTCGGCAACAAGGTTGTGGGGCTGGTCTCGCCGGTAGGCGTATCGGTGGCGTTCGGGGCGTTTATCTTCGGCGTGGGCATGCAGCTCGGCGGCGGGTGCGCATCGGGCACGCTCTACACCGTAGGCGGTGGCAGCACACGAATGATCGTCACGCTCGCGGCGTTCATCGTCGGCTCGGTGGTGGCAACGGCGCACCTGCCGTGGTGGGAATCGCTGCCGCACATCAAGCCGGTGTCGCTGGTGAAGGTGTGGGGCCTGTGGCCGGCACTGATCGCCAATCTCGCCTTGTTCGCCGCTATCGGCGCGTTCACGTTGTGGGCCGAGAAGCGCCGTCATGGCCGTGTGGTCGGTGTGCCGATGACGCAAAGCGCCAAGGGCCGTCCCGCCCTGTTGCGCGGTCCGTGGCCGCTGCTGTGGGGTGCGCTGGCCCTCGTGCTGCTCAATTTCGCAACGCTCGCGCTGGCTGGCCGTCCGTGGGGTGTTACGTCGGCATTCGCCCTGTGGGGGGCCAAGGCCTTCATGGCGATGGGTGTGGACGTGGCGTCGTGGCCGTACTGGGCTAAACAGACGGCTGTGCTTAACGCACCGGTCGCGCAGGACGTCACCACGGTGATGGACATCGGCATCATCCTCGGCGCACTGGCCGCCGCCTCGATTGCCGGCAAGTTTGCGCCGATCTGGAAGATTCCCGTGCGCTCGCTGCTCGCGGCGGTCGTGGGCGGCTTGCTGCTCGGCTACGGCGCGCGTCTGGCGTACGGCTGCAACATCGGCGCGTACTTCAGCGGCATCATCTCGGGCAGTCTGCACGGCTGGCTGTGGTTGGTGGCGGCGTTCTTCGGCAACGTGTTCGGCACGCGCCTGCGTCCCTTCTTCGGGCTGGAAGTCGAGACCACGCCGCGCGAGACCGGCTGCTGAGCTAGCCGTCTGAGCGGCTTGGCAGAATGAGAAACGGCGCCTTGCGGCGCCGTTTTCTTTTGAAGCATCGAAGCTTCCGGGAAAGCGTTACAGATAGAACATCTTCTCGCTCGTCTCGGTCTCTGGCTCGATGTGTCCGTCGTAGAAGTCGAACACGGCCTTGAGAATCTCGTCGGGATCGTCGATGACCTGCACCAGATCGAGATCCTTCTCGCCGATCAGGCCCATCGGCAGCATCGTCGAGCGCACCCAGTCGAGCAGCCCTTTCCAGAACTCCGTGCCGACCAGAATCACCGGCACGTGGCGCGATTTCTGCGTCTGGATGAGCGTCAGCACTTCGGACAACTCGTCAAGCGTGCCGAAGCCGCCCGGCATGATGATGAACGCATCGGAGTTCTTCACGAACGTGACTTTTCGCGTGAAGAAGTGCCGAAAACGCAGCGAGATGTCCTGGTACTGATTGCCCTTCTGTTCGTGCGGCAGCTCGATGTTCAGGCCCACCGTCGGCGAGGCACCGCCGTGCGCGCCCTTGTTGGCCGCTTCCATGATGCCGGGGCCGCCGCCGGAGATCACCGCAAAGCCGCTGTCGGAGAACTTGCGGGCGATGGTCATCGTCAGTTTGTAGAACGGCGACTTGGGTTTGATGCGCGCGCTGCCGTAGATGCTCACGGCCGGCCGGATCTCGGACAGGTACTCGGTCGCCTCAATGAACTCTGCCATAATCGTGAACATCTGCCACGACGCGCGCGCCTTCTTGGCTGTGGCGCGCTCATGGTCTGCCAGCATGCGCAGACTCGGTATCACTTTTCTTCTCTTGGTCATATGTCGGAACAGCAAAGTCTGGAAGGTAAGACGCTCTTATTGGTCGATGGTTCGAGTTATCTTTATCGAGCCTATCACGCCCTGCCGGATTTGCGCGGCCCCAATGGCGAGCCCACGGGCGCGCTCCACGGCATCGTCAACATGCTGCGTCGCATGCGTAAAGATGTACATGCAGAGTATAGCGCCTGCGTTTTCGACGCCAAGGGCAAGACGTTTCGCGACGACTGGTACCCCGAGTACAAGGCGAACCGTCCGTCGATGCCCGACGACCTGCGCGTTCAGATCGAACCGATTCACGAAGCGGTGCGTGCCATGGGCTGGCCGCTGCTCATGATCGACGGCGTGGAAGCCGACGACGTGATCGGCACGCTGGCCAAGCGCGCGTCCGAACTCGGCATGCGCGTGGTGGTGTCTACCGGCGACAAGGATCTCGCGCAGTTGGTGAATGATCGCGTCACGCTCGTGAACACGATGACGAACGAGACGCTCGACGCCCCGGCGGTCGAAGCCAAGTTCGGCGTGCCGCCCGCGCGCATCGTCGACTACCTGACGCTGGTCGGCGATACCGTCGATAACGTGCCGGGCGTCGACAAGTGCGGCCCGAAAACGGCCGTGAAGTGGCTCACGCAATACGGCGACCTCGACAATCTCGTGGCGAACGCGGCAGAAGTGAAGGGCGCTGTCGGCGAGAATCTGCGCCGCGCGCTCGACTGGTTGCCGATGGGCCGCAAGCTCGTGACCGTCGCGCTCGATTGCGATCTCACGCCGCAAGTGACTTCCATCGAAGCCAGCTTGCAAACCCAGCCGGAAGACACGGCAACGCTGCGCGATTTCTTCGCACGCCATGGCTTCAAGACGCTGCTGCGCGAAGCCGAGGCGGCCGTCGCCGTGAAGGCCGGTGAGGATGCGCCTGCACCTCAAGCCGATACGCTTGAGCGCCACTACGAAGCGGTGCTCACGTGGGAACAGTTCGACGCGTGGATGAAGATCATCGAAGCCGCCGAGCTCACTGCGTTCGATACGGAAACCACGTCGCTCGACGCCATGCAGGCACAGTTGGTGGGCCTGTCGTTCTCGACCGAACCGGGCCGTGCCGCGTATATTCCCGTCGCTCACCGCGCACCGGGCGAAGTCGAACAACTGCCGCGCGACGAAGTGCTCGCGCGCCTCAAGGGCTGGCTCGAAGACCCTGCCCACAAGAAGGTCGGGCAGAACCTCAAGTACGACGCCCATGTGCTCGAGAACTACGACATCCATCTGAACGGTATTGCCCACGACACGTTGCTCGAATCGTACGTGCTGGAATCGCACCGCAGCCACGATATGGATAGCCTCGCGTCGCGCCATCTGGGCGTGACGACGATCAAGTACGAAGACGTGTGCGGTAAGGGCGCGAAGCAGATCGGTTTCGACGAAGTCAGCGTGGAGCAGGCGACGCAGTACGCCGCCGAAGACGCCGACATCACCCTGCGGTTGCACCGCGCCCTGTTCCCGGATCTGGCGCGCGAATCGACGCTTGAATTCGTCTACGCCGATATCGAAATGCCGACCGCACGCGTGCTGCAACGCATCGAGCGCAACGGCGTGCTGGTGGATACGGCGAAGCTCGCGGCGCAGAGTGACGAAATTGGCCGCCGACTGGTGACGCTTGAAGCCGAGGCCTACGCGCTGGCCGGCCAGACGTTCAATCTGAATTCGCCCAAGCAGATCGCCGATATTTTCTTCACGCAACTGCAACTGCCTGTCGTCAAGAAGACCGCCAGCGGTGCCCCGTCAACCGACGAAGAGGTCTTGCAGAAGCTTGCCGAGGACTATCCGCTGCCGAAGGTGCTGCTGGAGAACCGGGGCCTCGCCAAGCTCAAGTCGACCTACACCGACAAGCTGCCGAAGATGGTGAACCCGAACACGGGGCGCGTGCACACGAACTATGCGCAGGCGGTAGCCATCACCGGCCGGCTCGCATCGAACGATCCGAATTTGCAGAACATTCCGGTGCGCACGGCTGAAGGGCGCCGTATTCGCGAGGCGTTCATTGCGCCGCCGGGCAGTCAACTGGTGTCGGCGGACTATTCGCAGATCGAATTGCGCATCATGGCGCATATTTCGGGCGACGAGAGCTTGCTGCGTGCGTTCGCCAATGGCGAGGACATTCACCGTGCTACGGCGGCCGAAATCTTCGCGGTGACGCCGCTCGAAGTGTCGTCGGAGCAGCGCCGCTACGCCAAGGTCATCAATTTCGGCCTGATCTACGGCATGAGCGCGTTCGGTCTGGCGGCCAATCTCGGCATCGAGCGTGACGCGGCCAAGCAATACATCGACCGCTATTTCATGCGCTATCCGGGCGTGGCGCGCTACATGGACGAGACGCGCAAGAGCGCCAAGGCGCGCGGTTTCGTCGAAACGGTATTCGGTCGCCGCTTGTGGCTGCCCGACATCAACGGCGGCAACGGGCCGCGCCGTCAGGCGGCTGAGCGCGCGGCCATTAACGCACCGATGCAAGGCACGGCGGCCGACCTGATCAAGCTGTCGATGATTGCGGTGCAGCGCTGGCTCGACGACAGCGGTTTGCAAACGCGTCAGATCATGCAGGTGCACGATGAACTGGTGCTCGAAGTGCCGGATCACGAGCTGGCAGAAGTCAAAAAGCGCTTGCCGGAGCTGATGTGCGGCGTGGCGAAGCTGCGCGTGCCGCTGGTGGCCGAGGTGGGCGTGGGTGAGAACTGGGAACAGGCTCACTGATTTTTTGAGCCAGTTTTAAGCGGTTTTTGAATCGGTTTTACATGGCTTTTGAAGGCGTTTGTACGGGCTCAACATGAGCCCAGCAATGGGGCCGGTAGGGGTTTGCAACGGTTGCGCAATAGCGGAAATAGGGATTGAGCCATACCCTATGACCGCACTCTGCGGTAAGGTGATCGCTATTGCCGGGCGGACAAGTGCCGACCGGCCGGACGGTTTTCCAAGCACGGGGAGTTATCGTGAGTGTGCATCGTATTGTGGTGGTCGGCGGTGGTGCCGGCGGTCTGGAGCTTGTTACCCGGTTGGGCGACAAGTACGGGCGTGGCAAGGACGTTCAGATTACGTTGGTCGATCGTTCGATGTCGCACATCTGGAAACCCCTGCTGCATGAAGTCGCAGCCGGCGTGATGGACACGGCGACGCATCAGCTCTCGTACGTTGCGCAAGCCAACTGGCATCACTTCGAATTCGCTGCCGGCGAGATGATCGGTCTCGATCGCGCGGCGAAAACGATCCGGCTCGCCGCGCTTCCTGCCGCGGCTGACGAAGGCGAGGGCGATCTGCTGCCCGAGCGTACGCTGCCCTACGACACGCTGGTGCTCGCCATCGGCAGCACGACCAACTTCTTTGGCGTGAAGGGCGCGCAGGAAAACACCATCGCACTCGATACCGTCGAACAGGCGGAGCGCTTCCGTCGCCGCTTGATGGCGGCCTGCGTGCGTGCCCAGAATGCGGCGCAGACGCCGGTGGTGCCTGTGGTTGCCAAGGCTGCGGCCGTGACACCGCCCGCCGAGGTGGGTTCGCCCGGGGCGGCTACGGGCGCGTTGTTGAATACGCCCAGCACTGCGAGCAATGCCATCAGTGCCGAGGATCGCCGCAAGGTCAATCTGGTGATCGTGGGCGCGGGGGCGACGGGCGTGGAGCTTTCGGCGGAACTGCGCAACACCGCTGAAGTGTTGCGCTCTTACGGCCTGAAGCTCGATCCCCGCAAGGACGTGCGCATCACGATCATCGAATCGAGTCCGCGCATTCTCAAGGCGTTGCCGGAGCGCGTGTCGAGCGCAGTGGCCGGTCTGCTCGGCAAGCTCGATGTCGACATTCTGTGTGGCGATTCGGTGGCGGAAGTGCGCCCGAACGAAGTGACGACCACGGCAGGCAAAGTGCTGCCTGCGGATATCACCGTGTGGTCGGCGGGCATCACGGCACCCGCCGTGCTGGGCACACTGGGACTCGCGGTCAATCGCCTGAATCAGATCGAAGTGCAGCCGACGCTGCAAAGCGTGACCGATCCGGATATCTTCGCGTTCGGCGACTGCGCCAGTTGTGCGTGGCCCGATCACGGCTTCGTGCCGCCGCGTGCACAAGCCGCTCACCAGCAGGCGAGCTTTCTGGTCAAGGCGATCGACGCGCGGTTGAAGGGGCAAAGCCTGCCGACGTTCACCTACCGTGACTTCGGCTCGCTCGTCTCGTTGGGCAAGTTCAGCGCGGTGGGCAACCTGATGGGCGGGCTCATCGGCGGCAGCATGTTCATCGAGGGCCTGTTCGCGCGGGTGATGTACACGTCGCTCTATCGCATGCACGTGGCGGCGCTGCACGGCGTGTGGCGCATGATGCTCGACACTGTGGCCAATCGCCTGCGCCGCTCGACGGTGCCGCGCGTGAAACTGCACTAACGTTGCCCATTGAGGCAGATGCGGCAGATGCGGCCTCGTGTGGCCGCATCATCGCTGCTGCTTCGCCAGATATCTGTTCAAAATTCGGACACTTCCGAGTGCTGGCGAGGTTCTCTCCGAGTGCAAGTTCTGCACACTTTCTAGTAATATCCGAACGTACTGTCGCGCCTGGAATCAATGGCGCGTAGCGACTGTTCGAGGCCGTTCCGGGCTGTTCAGTCGTTTATCTTCGGTTCCCCTCGTTTTCCTCCGTTTTCATTACCCACTGCTCTTCTCCTGGAGTGCGACATGTCGCAAGCAGATCTGGATAGTCTCGTGCCCGAAGTGGCGCCCCGTAACCGGCGCGATTTTCTGAAGACGGCCGTCGGGTCGGCGTTCGCACTGGCGGTGCTGCCGGTGGCGGCCGAAACCATCACCACCGACACACAGGGGCTCGACGCGGGCGAGGTCATGCTCGATGTGCCCGGCATCAAGATGCCGGTGTACTACGCCAAGCCGGCGGGCAAGACCCATCTGCCGACGATTATCGTGGTCTCGGAGATCTTCGGGGTGCACCAGCACATCGCCGATATCTGCCGCCGCTTTGCCAAGCTGGGCTACCTCGCGCTGGCCCCGGAATTGTTTGCGCGCGCCGGTGATCCGCAATCGCTGGGCACCATCGCTGAGATCCAGTCGCAAATCGTCTCCAAGACGCCCGATCAGCAAGTGTTGACCGACATCGACGCCACGGTGAAGTGGGCCACGGCCAATGGCGGCGACGAGAAGCGTCTGGGGATCACGGGCTTCTGCTGGGGTGGCCGCATTACCTGGCTGTACGACGCCTACAACCCGAACGTGAAGGCTGCCGTTGCGTGGTACGGGCGTATCGTGGGCGATCCGAGCGCCAGCTTCCCGCGCAACCCGATCGACATTGCCGGCCAGCTTCATGCGCCGCTGCTCGGTATGTACGGCGGCAAGGACACCGGCATTCCAGTGGCCAGCGTCGAGCAGGCGCGCGCGGCCCTTGCCAAGGGCAACGCGGCGTCGAAGGCCTCGGAGCTGGTGGTGTTCCCGAACTCGGGCCACGCGTTCTTCGCCGACTACCGTGCCAGCTATGTGGAGGCCGACGCCAAGGCGGGCTGGGCGAAGGCGCTCGAATGGTTCCGCAAGCATGGCGTAGCCTGATTGGCCTTGCACGCCGGGGCCATCCCAAGCCACATCAAGCCACATCAAGCCACATCAAGCCACGCGAGGCCGTACCAAGCACTCTGCCGGGCAAACCATCGTGGCGCGTAGCGACGATGGTTTGCCTGCCAACGGAAAAGCTGGTTAAATCGCCGGCTTGCCTGCGGGAGAACCACCATCGACGCCACGCTTGTTTTCATTTTCATCGCCACGCTTGCCTCGGGTGTGCTGAGTCTCGCCGGTGCGGCATCGCTCTCGCTGGGCTTGCTGTCGCGGCTTATCGACAAGATGGTCAGCTTCTCGGCGGGCGTGCTGCTCGGCACGGCGTTGCTGCATCTGCTGCCCGAGAGTCTGGAGTCGCACGTCGACGCCCACATCATCACGCGCTGGCTGCTGGGCGGCTTACTTGGGTTCTTCTTGCTGGAGAAGCTGGCGCTGCTGCGTCACAGCCACCATCACGAAGGCGACGGACATCATCACGAGCACGGCCACGACGCGCATGAGGCGGGCAAGGGCGGCTGGATGATTCTCGTGGGCAGTGCGATTCACAACTTCGCCGATGGCGTGGTGATTGCGGCTGCGTTCTTGACCGATCCGAGGCTGGGTGTGGCCGCCACCGTGTCGATCACGGTGCACGAGGTGGCGCATAAGCTGGGCGACTTCATGGTGCTGCTCAACGCGGGGTTCAAACGTCGCAAGGCGCTGGTGCTCACACTGGCATCGAGCCTGACGGCGTTGGCTGGCGGCGTGCTCGGCTACTTCATGCTCGACCGCTTGCAGAGCCTGATTCCGTACCTGCTGGCCCTGGCGGCAAGCAGCTTCATCTACATCGCCGTATCGGACCTGATGCCGCAGATGCAGCGCCGCACGTCACCACGGGACGCCTTGCCGCAGATCCTGCTGATCGCCGTGGGGCTGGCACTGGTGGTCTGGTTGAATGGTCACGACCATGAGCATGGTCACGGGCACGACCATGACGGCGGTGGCAGTGCGCTGGCGTTGGTCGGTGGTCACGACACGGCGAAGCCGGCGGGGCAGTAACTGCCTGACCGGGTGCGAAGCACGTAGATCAAGGCGACGTCGGCCGCATGCGGGAGATCGGCGGTGCGGCCCTCACGGTCATACGGGTTTCGAACGATCATTGCAGTGTCCCGCAAAGTAAAAAGAGCATCCCGAGGGATGCTCTTTTTATTCCTGCATTCAGCAAGGCTGAGCCGGTATCGACATCATCCGGTTCAGGGTTGCGCGCCCGTCGACACGGGGCGGCGCTTGTCGGCGCACCATTCGCTCCACGATCCCGGATACAGGCTGGCGCCATGCAGACCGGCGACTTCCATCGCAAGCAAGTTATGGCAGGCAGTCACGCCTGAGCCGCACTGCGAAATCACGCGCTCGGGCAGGCGGTCCTTGCCGATGACCTGAATGAATTCTTCGCGCAGCGTTGCGGCTGACTTGAACCGGCCGTCTGCGCCGAGGTTGTCTTTGAAGAATCGGTTCGCTGCGCCCGGAATATGTCCGCCGATCGGGTCGATCGTTTCGTTTTCGCCGCGATAACGATCCGGGGCACGGGCGTCGATCACCAACCGCTCGTGCGAGCTGAGATTGCGCTCGATCGCCGCCGCGTCTGCGGTGGTGGCCAGCGGCTCGCCCGGCGTGAAGTCGCCTTCGGGCGGCGCTTCAGGTGGGGCGGCGTCGAGCTTGAAGCCGGCGCTTTCCCAGGCTTGCAGGCCACCGTCGAGCACCGCTACCGACTCGTGGCCCAGCCAGCGCAGCAGCCACCACAAGCGGGCGGCGTACATGCCGCCCTGTGCGTCATACGCAACAACCTGTTGCCCCTTCGACAAGCCGCACGCGGCCAGATGCCGGATCAGGGTGTCGCGATCGGGCAGGGGGTGACGGCCGTTCTTGCCCGTGGGCTTACCGGACAGGTCGCGTTCGAGATGCGCGTAAAACGCACCGAAGATGTGCCCTTCTACGTAAGCGGCTTCGCCGGCCGCCGGGTTGGCGAGATCGAAGCGGCAATCGAAGATGATCACCGGGGCGCCGCCACCGGCGGCCGTTTGCATCAGTGCGTCGAGATTTTGCGGGCTGATGAGCGTGGTGAAGTGGGTGTGAACCATGACGTCTCCGCAGGCGGGCGTGGGGGAGGGCGGGCGAAGCCGCGACGGCCACTCAGGAAGTGGTCGTGGGCCGGCGCAGGGCGGTCATGCCACTCGCCACGATGAGCAGCATGCCGATCCAGCCAGCCAGCGCGGGCCAATCGTCCCAGACAAGCATGCTGATCAGTGTAGCGAAGATTACGCCGGAATATTGCAGATTCGCGGTGACCAGTGTATTGCCGAGGCTGAACGCCCGTGTGAGCGCGGTTTGTGCAATGAGTGCGGCGATGCCGATGGCCAGCATTAGGCCGGTGCCGCGCCAGGTCAGCGGGTGCAAGCCTTCGATAGCCACCCAGCCCAACCCCAGCAAGACACCCCCGGCAGAGAAGTAAAAGACGATGCGCCAGTCCGGTTCGCCGGCCGCGCCTAAATCCTTCACCTGCATATAGGCGATGGCGGAGAACATCCCGGAGATCACACCGGCGACCCCGCCGCCCCATGCCTGACTGTCGACTGTGGGCTGCAACAACAGCGCGACGCCGACAAACCCCGCAAAGATGGCCGCCACCAGCCGGAAATCGGTGCGCAGGCTGCCGCGCATGGCCGCCGTCGCCATCACGATCAGCGAGATCCAGATCGGCGACATGTAGTTGAGCGTCATGGCCGTCGAGAGCGGCAACTGGGTGAGCGAGTAGAACCAGAGTCCGAGCGAGATCACGCCGGCGGTACTGCGTTTGACGTGGGAGCCGAAGTGGCGCGTGCGGATCGTCTGACCACGCATCCCGGCGATCGCCAGCAGCACGATGACGCCGATCAGGCTGCGGTAAAGGACGATTTCGCCGGTGTTGTATTCGTTTGCCGCCAGCTTGATGCAGAGCCCCATCAACGTGAACATGAAGGCGGAGACCAACATCCAGAGCGATTGCATGGCGAATTGTGGCCGATGGATCGGCGATGAGTAGCTATCGGGAGCGTATCTGCGCGTAACTGACCGGCTGGCGCAGGGAAAGACAGGCAGGCGAGATCGAGGGGAGCGATGCAGAAGTCATGCGGCCATGCTGATAGCCGTGCTGGCGTGCGGTTGTCTCCTCAGAGCTCTGCGTCTCCTGATGCTTTCGTCGCCCGGTACTTATCGAAAGCATGGCGACGATTCTAACGAAAACGGCGGGCACTTGGCCCGCCGTCTTCACTTATTTCGGCAAATATTTAATTCAGTCTCTCGCGCGCGACATGGCTGTCTCACCAGATGAGATTTTGTGGGCAATGGCTCAAAAATCGCCCATCTGGCGCCGCAGGAATTCATGGAAGTGCTGCATGCCGTCTTCCATCGGACTTTGGTACGGTCCGACTTCGGATACGCCGCGTTCGTACAACGCGCGGCGTCCGGCATCCATGCGCTCGGCGATCTCGTCGTCTTCGCGCGCGGTTTCCATGTACGCCGCCCGTTCCGCTTCGATGAATTCGCGCTCGAAAAGGGCGATTTCCTCGGGGTAATAGAATTCGACGATGTTCGTCGTCTTCTGCGGGCCACGCGGAATCAGCCACGACACCACCAGCACGTGCGGATACCACTCGATCATCAGATGGGGGTAGTACACCATCCAGATCGCGCCGAAGTCCGGCGGTACGCCTTCGCGGTAGCGCAGCAGTACGTCGTGCCACTGGCGGTAGATCGGGCTGCCCGGCTTGCCCAGGCCTTCATGCACGCCTACGGTCTGCACGCTGTACCAGTCACCGAACTCCCAGCTCAGGTCCTCGCACGAGACGAAGCTGCCGAGGCCGGGGTGAAACGGTACGACGTGATAGTCCTCGAGATAAACCTCGATGAACGTCTTCCAGTTGTAGTTACATTCGTGCACTTCGACGTGATCGAACATGAAGTTCGAGAAGTCGAGATGGTGCTTCACGCCGAGGCGCGAGAGATCGGCCTGCACATCGCGGCCTTCTGCCTCGAAGAGCAAGCCATTCCAGCGTTGCAGCGGGAACTTGCTGAGATTCAGGCAGGGCTTTTCCGGGAAATGCGGCGCGCCGAGCAGTTCGCCCTTCGTGTCGTAAGTCCAGCGGTGAAGCGGGCACACGATGTTGCGCGCGTTGCCACGGCCATTGAGCATGACCGCCTGGCGGTGGCGGCAGACGTTGGAGAGCAGTTCGATGCCGCCGTGCTCGCCCGCACCGTTGCGGACCAGCATGCGGCCTTCCTGCTCGGCCGGAAGGGCGAAATAATCGCCGGCTTCCGGGATCATCAATTCATGGCCCACGTAGCGGGGACCATGCTGGAAAAGGGCTTCACGCTCGCGGGCCAGGAGGGCCTCGTCGAAGTACGTGTAGACCGGCAGTTGGCTCGAGGCCGGTTTCAATTGCAATGCGCTGCTTAGATTGGACATTCCCACTCCCGTCGAGCTTGGAAAGCAGTGAACAACCCAACCATCGAAAAATCGATTTAGGGGAACCGACGATTATACCCGGTATGCGCGTCAAGCGGCCGCTAAGTCCATGATTTGCGTTAAATATTGTCCGAAAAATGTCATCACTTGCGCTTTTGAAGCGATTCGCGCTCTGCGAGCCGAGACGCTTTTGCCGTAAAATGGAACATTCGACCCGAATTTTGCGTTTATGGCCAAGACTGCAAAGTCGCAAGACGCGGCACCTGAGGTGCCGCAAGACCTGCCCGAAACCTATGAAGCCGCACTCGCCGAGCTCGAACAGCTCGTCGGCCGGATGGAAGGGGGCGAGCTGGGTCTGGAGGAATCGCTGGGGGCATACCGGCGTGGCGCGGCCTTGGTGAAATACTGCCAGGGTCTGCTCGAAAAGGTTGAGCAGCAGGTCAAGGTGCTCGAGGGCGAAACATTGAAGCCGCTCGAGGCGGACCGCGACGAATAAAAGGCGCGCGAATTACGCCGAATTACGCCGCATGGCGACCCATAACACGCACGGCCGGACCGGTACGTGCAGGATGAAGACGATGGCGGATCAGAATATCAAGGCCTGGATGCAGGCTGTGCAGGCTCGTGTAGAAGAGGCGCTCGACGCCGCGTTGCCCAAGGCTGCCGATGGCGGCTCGGCACGACTGAACGACGCGATGCGTTACGCAGTACTCGGTGGCGGCAAGCGTGTGCGTCCGCTGCTTTGCTTTGCTGCCGGTGAAGTGACGCAGGCCAGCGAAGCGGCGCTCGACCGGGCGGCCAGCGCGGTGGAAATGATTCACGCGTACTCGCTCGTGCACGACGATCTGCCGTGCATGGACGACGACGATCTGCGTCGCGGCAAGCCGACCGTGCACGTGCAATATGACGAAGCCACGGGCTTGCTGGCTGGTGACGGACTGCAAACGCAGGCGTTCGCGTTGCTCGGTGAAGCCACCTCGGACCTGAGCGCAGCACAATCGCTCGCGCTGGTGCGTGAACTGGCGGTCGCCTCAGGCGCGCTCGGCATGGCCGGCGGCCAGGCCATCGATCTGGAGAGCGTCGGCATCGAGCTCAACCAGTCGCAACTCGAAAATATGCATCGCCTGAAGACCGGCGCGTTGCTGCGGGCTTCGCTGCGTATGGGCGCGATCTGCGGCCGCGCTCTGTCGGATGACGAAAGCGCGGCACTCGACGCATATGCGGCGGCGGTCGGATTGGCATTCCAGGTGGTGGACGACATTCTCGACGCGACGGCCGATTCGGCCACGCTCGGCAAGACGGCTGGCAAGGATGCCGCCAACGACAAGCCGACGTACGTATCGCTGATGGGGCTTGATGGGGCACGTGGCTACGCCGAGAAGTTGCGCGCGGATGCCCACAAGGCCAGTGAATCGCTGGGTAACGCCGAGCGCCTTCGTGCGCTGGCCGATTACGTGGTCGATCGTATCAACTGATGGTGAGTAGGGCAGATCTTCCGGCTTCAGTCGGTAACGCCCGTGAACTATCAGGAGTGGCGAAAAGCTGC
Source organism: Pandoraea sp. PE-S2T-3 (assembly GCF_002179965.1). Lineage (GTDB taxonomy): Bacteria > Pseudomonadota > Gammaproteobacteria > Burkholderiales > Burkholderiaceae > Pandoraea. The sequence goes on along the minus strand of NZ_NGUQ01000035.1, from coordinate 352,260 downwards.
TCAAGCATGAAGTGAACAGATTTAGAGGCGGTTTCGGCTGAGGATTACGGGACCCGGAGCCGCCTGCGGTAGTGACAAGCAAGGGCAAGGAGGGTCGGCGCGGTCTCCCCACAGAACGCACCGGCAGGACATCGGCGACAGCGCTCAGGGGGTGCTGCCCGACAATACGCCTATATATGGAACGACGATGTACGAACTGCTAAATACCATCGATGACCCGGCCGCATTGCGGCGTCTGGAGCGTCGCCAACTGGCACCGTTGGCCGAAGAGCTGCGCGCTTTCGTGCTTGAGAGCGTGTCGCGCACTGGCGGGCACCTGTCGTCCAACCTCGGCACGGTCGAGTTGACGATTGCGTTGCACTACGTGTTCAACACGCCGGAAGATCGCATCGTCTGGGACGTGGGCCATCAGAGCTACCCGCACAAGATCCTGACCGGTCGCCGCGGGGACATGGGCACGCTGCGCCAGTTGGGCGGCATCTCCGGTTTCCCGAAGCGTGATGAATCGCCTTACGACACGTTCGGCACGGCGCACTCGAGCACGTCGATCTCGGCTGCACTCGGTATGGCGCTCGGCGCACGTACCAAGGGCGAGCACCGTTTCGGCATCGCCGTGATCGGTGACGGCGCGATGACGGCCGGCATGGCGTTCGAAGCGATGAACAACGCCGGCGTGCACGAAGACGTGCCGCTGCTGGTCATCCTGAACGACAACGATATGTCGATCTCGCCGCCGGTCGGCGCGCTCAACCGCTATCTCGCCCGCCTCATGTCGGGCCGTTTTTATGCGGCCGCGAAGAAGGGCGTGGAGAAAGTGCTGAGCGTGGCACCGCCGGTGCTGGAACTGGCGCGCAAGTTCGAAGAGCATGCCAAGGGCATGGTCGTGCCGGCCACGATGTTCGAAGAGTTCGGCTTCAACTACATCGGCCCGATCGATGGTCACGATCTCGATTCGCTGATCCCGACGCTTGAAAACATCAAGAATCTGAAGGGGCCGCAGTTCCTGCACGTGGTAACGCGCAAGGGCTATGGCTACAAGCTGGCGGAAGCGGATCCGGTGCTGTATCACGGCCCGGGCAAGTTCAATCCGGCCGAGGGCATCAAGCCGAGCACGAGCAGCAAGAAGACGTACACGCAAGTGTTCGGCGACTGGCTGTGCGATATGGCCGCTGCGGACAAGCGCGTCGTCGGTATCACGCCGGCCATGCGTGAAGGCTCGGGTATGGTCGAGTTCGAAAAGCGCTTCCCGGAGCGTTATTACGACGTCGGCATTGCTGAGCAGCACGCGGTGACGTTCGCGGGCGGCATGGCAACCGAAGGCCTCAAGCCGGTGGTCGCGATCTACTCGACGTTCCTGCAACGCGGCTACGATCAGCTGATTCACGACGTCGCGCTGCAAAACCTGCCGGTAGTGTTCGCGCTGGACCGCTCCGGTCTGGTGGGCGCTGACGGTGCGACGCACGCGGGCGCGTACGACATCGCCTTCATGCGCTGTATTCCGAACATGGTGGTGATGGCGCCGTCGGATGAGAACGAGTGCCGCCAGATGCTGTACACGGGCGTGAAGATCGACGGTCCGTCGGCAGTGCGCTATCCGCGCGGTGCGGGTACGGGTGCCGCGATCGAGCAGACGATGACGGCTCTGCCGATCGGCAAGGGTGTGGTGCGTCGTGAAGGTCAGGCCGACGCCGGTCGCCGCGTCGCGATTCTCGCGTTCGGCAGCATGGTTGCCCCTGCACTGGCTGCGGCGGAACAACTCGATGCGACGGTCGCCGACATGCGCTTCGTCAAGCCGATCGACGACGAGTTGATCGCACGCCTGGCGCAAACGCACGACTATCTCGTGACCGTGGAAGAGGGCAGCATCATGGGCGGCGCAGGCTCGGCCGTCGCGGAATCCCTGCTCGCCGGTGGGGTTACTCGCCCCGTACTACAATTGGGCCTGCCCGATCGCTTCATCGATCATGGCGACCCCGCGCTGCTGCTGGCTTCGGTCGGCCTCGACGCCGCGGGCATCGCGAAGTCGATCAACGAGCGATTCGACCTCAAGTCGCAAGACGCGGCCGAGGGATCGAAGACATCGAAGGCATCGGACGAGGTGACGACAAAGCTCGTCGCCTGATTGGTCGGTCGTTAGCCATACCTGAACGATCCGGCTTTCGCGCCGGATCGTTTTGTTTTTGAGAAGCGCTTCCCACATCCCGTGCCGGGGCTCTCCGGCACGTTCCCGATGACTCTCGCCAGCGGCTCGCGAGCCCGGCATCGGAATGCGTTTGCCCATTGCCTCCCCCCAAGTCGGCTTGCCGGCACAGAAGGATGAATTGATGAACCAGATGAACCCCGCTTTCGTAATGCCGGACGTGCAGAGCAGCGTCGATACCCGGCAGATCCCGATTCAGCGCGTCGGTGTGCGCGGTGTGCGTCACCCGCTGTCGGTGCGTCTGGCCGGCGGTGACGTGCAGGCGAGCGTCGGCCTGTTCAATCTCGATGTGCATCTGCCTGCCGATCAGAAGGGCACGCACATGTCGCGCTTCGTCGCGTTGCTCGAAGAAAATCGTGCACCGCTCGATCTGGCGGCATTTCGCACGATGCTCGACAGCATGCTCGTCAAGCTGGAGGCCGAAGCCGGTCGCATCGAAGTGACGTTCCCGTATTTCATCAACAAGACGGCGCCGGTGTCCGGCGTGCAAAGTCTGATGGACTACGAGGTGACGCTCACGGGCGATGTGCGCAACGGCGTGTCGCGCATCTGGCTCAAGGTGCTGGTGCCGGTCACGAGCCTGTGCCCATGCTCGAAGAAGATCTCGCAATACGGTGCGCACAACCAGCGCTCGCACATCACGATCGATGCCGAACTTTCCGGTGACGTCGCGGTGGAAGAGTTGGTGCGGATGGCCGAAGAAGAAGCCTCTTGCGAACTGTGGGGCCTGCTGAAGCGTCCGGACGAGAAGTTTGTGACCGAGCGCGCGTACGAAAACCCGAAGTTCGTGGAAGATCTCGTGCGTGACGTGGCGACGCGTCTGAACAACGAGCCGCGCATCGTGGCGTACGTGCTTCAGGCGGAAAACTTCGAGTCGATCCACAATCACAGCGCCTATGCGGTGATCGAGCGCGACAAGCGCGCGACGGCATAAGCTGCTCCGGTCGAAAGCCATAAAAAAACCGCTCTTCGGAGCGGTTTTTCTTTGGACGCTGGCGGGCTGCCGATTCGAACGGGACCGAATCAGGCAGTGCGCACGATATCAGCCAGATCCCAACGCGGGCGCACGGTGTAAGCGTATTCGCTGTCGGCTTCGTCCGGCCAGTGCTTGAGGCGCATCGCCCCGGCAAACGCGATCATCGCGCCGTTATCGGTGCAAAACGCCAGATCGGGGTAGTGCACGCGATAACCGCGTCGCTTGGCGGCTTCGTTCAGCCCCTCGCGCAACTGCTTGTTCGCGCCGACACCGCCGGCGACCACCAGCGTTTTCATGCCAGTCTGCTTGAGCGCTGCCATCGACTTGGCGACGAGCACATCCACGATGGCATCGACGAAGCCGCGGGCGAGGTCCGACTTCTCTTGCTCGCAGACGTTGCCGCCAAGATTGCGCACTTGGGTGAGTACGGCGGTTTTCAGTCCGCTGAAGCTGAAGTCGAGATTGCCCGAGTGTTTCATCGGACGCGGCAGGTCAAAGCGCCCGGGCGTACCGAATTCGGCCAGCCGCGAAACAGCGGGGCCGCCCGGGTAACCGAGGCCGAGCAATTTGGCCGTCTTGTCGAAGGCTTCGCCTGCGGCGTCGTCGAGCGTCTCGCCGAGCATGGCGTATTGGCCAAACGCGCGCACTTCCATCAATTGCGTGTGACCGCCCGAGACGAGCAGCGCGACGAACGGGAAACCGGGCGCATCGGGTGCCAGCAGCGGCGAGAGCAGGTGGCCTTCCAGATGGTGGACGCCAACGACCGGCCGGTCGAGCGCAAACGCCAGCGCATTTGCCACGCTCGCGCCGACCAGCAGCGCGCCCGCGAGGCCGGGGCCTTGGGTATAGGCGATGGCGTCGACGGCGCTGAGCGGCTTGCCGGCTTGGGCGAGCACTTCTTCGGCCAGCGGCAGCGCACGCCGGATATGGTCGCGCGACGCCAGTTCGGGCACGACGCCGCCGTATTCGCGATGCATGGCGATCTGCGAATGCAGGGCGTGCGACAACAGACCGGCCTCGGTGTCGTAGAGGGCGAGTCCGGTTTCGTCGCAGGAGCTTTCAATGCCTAGAACCAGCATGGCGGGAGGAGAGGCGCGCGGCGTCTGTCAAAAAGGGGAACCGAGAAGTATACCAGTCACCCCCGCCGCCCGCCGGTTACAATGCGCGCCATGGAAAAGTTCGATGTAGCGATTGTGGGTGCCGGTGCTGCCGGCCTGATGTGCGCGGCCGCGGCCGGGCAACTCGGGCTGCGCGTCGTCCTCATCGATCATGCGACGCGTCTGGCGGAGAAGATCCGTATCTCGGGCGGCGGGCGCTGCAATTTCACCAATATCAACGCGGGGCCGGCCAATTACCTGTCGGACAATCCCCGCTTCTGCCGTTCGGCGCTGGCACGTTACACACCGCGCGATTTTCTGGATCTGCTCAAGCGCCACAAGATCGCGTGGCACGAGAAACATCGCGGGCAGCTGTTTTGCGACGAAAGCGCCGAGGACATCATCGAAATGCTCCGCAAGGAGTGTGCGGCGGGGCATGTGCACTGGCGCATGCCTTGTTCGGTGCATACCGTCGCGTATACCGACGCGGGTGGCGCTCACCCGTACCACTTGACGACAGATGCGGGTCATATCGCGGCAAAACGGCTCGTGATTGCCACGGGTGGCCTCTCGATCCCCAAGATCGGGGCAACCGATTGGGGCTATCGCATTGCCCGTCAGTTCGGTCTGGATGTCATCGAGCCGCGCCCGGCGCTGGTGCCGCTAGTGTTCGACGCTGCGACGTGGGCGCCGTTTGCTGGTCTGTCCGGGCTTTCGCTGGAAGTGGACGTTAGCACGGGGAAGGGCAAAGAAGCGGGCAGTTTTGTGGAAGATCTGCTCTTTACGCACCGAGGTCTGTCGGGGCCCGCGATCTTGCAGATCTCCAGCTTCTGGACGCCGGGGCAGCCCATTTCCCTGAATCTGGCGCCCGCGACGGACATCGAGGCGGCGCTTTTCGAGGCGAAAGCCAACTCGAAGCGGCACCTCGCGAATCTGCTCGCCCAGTGGGTGCCGGCACGGCTGGCCGACGCGTGGGTGGCCAATAGCGGGCTTTCGCCGCAGGCACGGGTGCAGGAGCTGTCGGACAAGGCGCTGCGCTCGCTCGCGGAGGCATTTTCCGGGTGGACGCTCAAGCCGTGCGGCTCGGAAGGCTGGCGCAAGGCGGAAGTGACGCGCGGCGGCGTGGACACACGTGCGCTGTCGTCGGCCACGCTAGAGGCACGGGCGCAGCCCGGCTTGCACTTCATCGGCGAAGTCGTCGACGTGACCGGCTGGCTGGGGGGATACAACTTCCAGTGGGCCTGGGCGTCCGCTGTCGCTTGCGCGCAGGCGATGTCCGAAAGCGTACGGGCGGCCTCTACCGGAGGTGACGCCCTGTCGTAGACGGCCCCTGGGTCGCCGTGATACGCTCTCTCCTTCGTGGAGACGGCGCTTTCCGACAGTCAGATCGTCCGTCGAACCCGTTCCGATGCCGCCGACGTGCGGCATCTGCGTCTCCATCGAGCCCGCTTGTGAATTGTCTTCCAAGCGGGTTTTTGTGTTCTTTACCACTGTTTGTGGCCAGCGCCAGCGTTTCGGCTGCGGCCGCAGGCGGTGTGTGCCAAGCCTTGCCGGCCGTCCTTTTCTTTAGGGCGGCATGCACTACACTGAAACGTATTCGAATTCCGGAATCCCAGCTCATGAGTCTGAAAGAACGCATTACCGAAGACATGAAGACGGCCATGCGTGCCAAAGCCGCCGAAAAACTGGGGACCATCCGCTTGCTGCTCGCCGCGATCAAACAGAAGGAAGTCGACGAGCGCATCTCGCTCGACGACACGGCGGTCGTGACCGTGATCGACAAACTCATCAAGCAACGCAAGGATTCCGTCAGCCAGTTCCAGGCCGCCGGCCGAACCGATCTGGCCGACAAGGAAGCCGCCGAAATCGAGGTGCTTCAGGTTTATATGCCGCAGCAACTCTCGGCAGAAGACGTGGCACAGGCCGTCAAGGCTGCCGTGGCGCAGACCGGCGCGGCGGGTCCGCAGGACATGGGCAAGGTGATGGGCGTGCTCAAGGGCCAACTGGCCGGGCGCGCCGACATGACGGCCGTGTCCGCGCAGGTCAAGGCTGCGCTGGCCGCGTAATCCGGATATGCGGTCTGGCGCCGTCGCTTTTGCGATGGTTCGCGACCGCGTTGCAATGGCATCTATCCAGTGATTCCCCAGTCGTTCTTGCAGGACTTGCTCAACCGCGTCGACATTGTCGAGGTGGTGGGTCGTTACGTGCAGTTGAAGAAGGGTGGGGCGAACTTCATGGGACTTTGTCCCTTTCATAATGAGAAGTCGCCCTCATTTACAGTCAGTCCGACCAAGCAGTTCTATCACTGCTTCGGGTGCGGCGCGCACGGCAGCGCGATCAGCTTCCTGATGGAGCATGCCGGCCTTGGTTTCGTCGAGGCCGTTGAAGAGTTGGCCCGCAATGTCGGGCTCGATGTACCCCGTGAGACGCCGCTGCCGGGCGCGCCCCCTGCGGCGCAGCAGCGGGCCCAGACCCTCGGTCTGGTGGATGTCATGACGCGCGCGTGCGACTACTACCGCAAGCAATTGCGTGGCGCACGTACGGCGATCGACTATTTGAAGGGACGTGGCCTGACGGGTGAAATTGCCGCTCATTTTGGTCTGGGGTACGCCCCGGAGGGCTGGCAGAACCTTGAGGCGGCGTTCCAGGACTACCGCGACGATCAGTTGCTCGAAGCCGGGCTGGTGATTGAAAGCGACAAGGGCGAGCCGGGCAGTACGAAGCGCCGTTACGACCGTTTTCGCGATCGGATCATGTTCCCGATCCGGAACACGAAGGGCCAGGTCATCGCCTTTGGCGGACGTGTGCTGGACAAGGGCGAGCCGAAATATCTGAATTCGCCGGAGACGCCGCTGTTCAGCAAGGGCAGCGAGTTGTACGGCCTGTTCGAGGCGCGCGTAGGGATTCGCGATGCGGGCTACGTGCTCGTGGTCGAGGGCTATATGGACGTGGTGGCGCTGGCGCAACTGGGCTTTCCCCAGGCGGTGGCGACGCTGGGAACGGCGTGTACGCCCATGCATGTACAGAAGCTGCTGCGCCAGACCGAGACGGTGGTGTTCAGCTTCGATGGCGATGCCGCTGGCCGCCGTGCGGCGCGACGTGCGCTCGAAGCGTGCCTGCCGCATGCCGACGACAACCGGAGTTTCAAGTTTTTGTTCTTGCCGACCGAACACGATCCGGACAGCTATGTGCGTGAAAACGGCGCTGACGCGTTTGCGGGCGAAGTCTCGCGCGCCATGCCGTTGTCGCAGTTCCTGATCGGTGAAGTCACGTCGGGCAAGGATATGCAGCAGCCGGAGGGCCGTGCACGGGCGCTGTTCGAAGCCAAGCCCCTGTTGCAGCAGCTTCCCGCGAACGCATTGCGCGGACAGATTCTGCATGCGCTGGCCGAGCGCGTCGGCAATTCCGTGGAGGAAGTGGCGGAATTGTGCGAATTGCAGGTGAGTGCTGCACGCCGCGCTAATGCTTGGGACAAAGCACCTGCCAAGCGTGAAAAACGACGCGTCGTAGGTACCGAGCACCGGGCCTTGCAGAACCTGCTGATGTTTCCGGCGCTTGGAAACGAATTGACCGAGGAAGAGACCAAGATATTGGCGGATGTCACCCAGCACGCGGAGATTTTCTCGGAAGTGCTCGGACATTGCCGTGAGTTGGGTGCGCAAGCTGAATTCCGATATCTGCACGATCGTCTGCGAGCTTCGCCGAATTGGGCTAGTTTTGATGACATCATCCGGGAAATCCTCTCGTTCGAGGAAAATGCCCGCGATCTGATGCTGTTCGACCCTGCCGACGAGGAGCAGGTCGAACGTCGTGAGGAACAAGTGTCGTTGCGCTTGACCGAACTGCGTAGCGCGATCCGGCGCATGCAGTACGAAAGTCTGTGTAGCGAACTCGAAACGATTTTCAAGCGGACGTCACTGACGCCCGATGAAATCCGCCACGCTCAGGCGGTGTCGCGGCAACGCGACGAACTGAAGCGGCTGCTGGCTCCGGTCGGCACAGGGGGCGCGCGAAGTTGAGGTAAGTCAGCGTGCTACAATAGAAGGTTTTCAGTGGGCTGTTTTCTGGCAAGCGAGATCGCTATGGCAAAGATGACAACGACCAGCGGAAAAAAGACGGTTATCCCTGCACCGAAGGCAAAGCGCGCGACAAGCGCGGCGGCGGCATCTGGTGGGAAGGGGGCGTCTCGCTCTGCGGAGGCTGGCGTTGCAGTAAAGGCCACAAAGGTATCGCAAGCCACGAAGAAGACAGCCAGCCAGGCAAGTTCGGCGAAACGTACTACGCAAGATAAGGCAGCCGCCGGCGCAAAACCAAAGACGACCGGCAAGACGGCTGCGAAGGTGACCGATGTCACCACGCGAAAGAGTGCGACCGCCGCAGGGGTGGGGGCTGCGAAATTGGCTAAGCCAGCAGCCAGGCCCACGGTGAAGTCAGCGCCGCCCGTCAAGGCGACGAAGGCGGCGACGAACCCGAAGGCGACGGCCGGCGAGAAACCGCAGGCCCGACAACCCGCTGAAAAAAGCGCGAAGAGCGCAATCACCGCCAAGGCAGCGACCTCGGCGGGCCGCAGTACACCTGCGACGCAGGCACCCAGCAAGACCGGTGCCTCCCGCAAACCCGAAGTTGTGGAAGTCACGACGGCAGAAGTTGCGTTGCGCGTCCCCAAGACGCGTGGCAAAGCCGCGAAGACTCCCGCTCCGGATGAGCAGAACGTCGCAGCGAATACTAACGATCAACCCGTGAACGAAGATCAGACCAAAGTGGAAAAGCAGAAGGCGCGAGATCGCCGGGCAAAAGAGAAAGCACTGCTCAAGGACGCATTTTCCTCGCACCAGCCCGGTACGGCGGAGGAACTTGAGGAACGTCGCGGCAAACTGAAGGCGCTGATCAAGCTGGGTAAGGAGCGTGGCTTCCTGACCTTCGCCGAAATCAACGACCACTTGCCGGACGAGCTGGTTGAGAGCGAGGCGCTTGAGGGCGTGATCGGCACGTTCAACGACATGGGCATTGCTGTGTATGAGCAAGCGCCTGATGCCGAAACGCTGTTGCTCAACGACAATGCACCGAACGCTGCTTCGGACGACGAAGTCGAGGAAGAGGCTGAGGCAGCCCTGTCGACCGTTGACTCCGAGTTTGGCCGCACGACGGACCCGGTTCGCATGTACATGCGCGAAATGGGCACGGTCGAGCTGCTGACGCGCGAGGGCGAAATCGAGATCGCCAAGCGTATTGAAGAAGGCCTGAAGCACATGGTGCAGGCCATTTCTGCGTGCCCGACGACGATCGCCGAAATTCTGGCGATGGCCGAAAAGGTCGAGCGTGAAGAAATGCGCATTGACGAAGTGGTCGATGGCCTGATCGATCCGAATGCAGACGCCGTTGCGGCGGCGGCTGCGGCTTCTGACGACGAAGACTTCGACGCTGACGCGGAAGAAGAAGAGGAAGCCGAAGAAGAGGCCGACGAGGAAGACGACAGCAGCAGCGGCGGCGGTGCTTCGGCAGCGCAGGTCGAGCAGCTCAAGCGTGACTCGCTGGCCAAGTTCGCCGCGATTGCCGATTGGTTCGGCAAGATGCGCCGTGCGTTCGAGAAGGAAGGTTATCAGTCGAAGCCGTACGTGAAGGCTGGCGAAGCCATCCAGGCCGAACTGATGACGATTCGCTTCACGGCGCGTACGGTCGAGCGTCTGTGCGACACGCTGCGTTCGCAAGTGGACGAAGTGCGCAACGTCGAGCGCGCGATTCTGTACATCGTGGTCGACAAGTGCGGCATGCCGCGCGCCGATTTCGTGGCTCGCTTCCCGGGCAACGAAACGAATCTCGACTGGATTTACACGGTCGTGGCCGACAACAAGGCGTACAGCACTGTGGTCGAGCGTAACGTGCCGGCCGTGCAGGAACTTCAGCAGAAGCTGATCGACCTTCAGGCGCGTGTGGTGTTGCCGTTGGCGGAGTTGAAGGACGTCAACCGCAAGATGTCGGAAGGCGAGCGTCGTGCGCGCAAGGCCAAGCGTGAAATGACCGAGGCAAACTTGCGTCTGGTGATTTCGATCGCGAAGAAGTACACGAACCGTGGTCTGCAATTCCTGGATCTGATTCAGGAAGGCAACATTGGCCTGATGAAGGCGGTGGACAAGTTCGAATACCGTCGCGGTTACAAGTTCTCGACGTATGCCACGTGGTGGATTCGTCAGGCCATTACGCGTTCGATTGCTGACCAGGCCCGTACCATCCGTATTCCGGTGCACATGATCGAAACGATCAACAAGATGAACCGGATTTCGCGTCAGATCTTGCAGGAAACCGGTGTTGAGCCGGATCCGGCAACGCTGGCCGAGAAGATGGAAATGCCGGAAGACAAGATCCGCAAGATCATGAAGATCGCGAAAGAGCCGATCTCCATGGAGACGCCGATCGGTGACGACGACGATTCGCACTTGGGCGATTTCATCGAAGATACCGGCACGGTGGCGCCTGCGGATGCGGCATTGCATGGTAGTATGCGCGACGTCGTGAAGGACGTGCTTGATTCGTTGACGCCGCGCGAGGCCAAGGTGCTGCGCATGCGTTTCGGTATCGAGATGAGCACGGATCACACGCTCGAGGAAGTGGGTAAGCAGTTCGACGTGACGCGTGAGCGTATTCGTCAGATTGAAGCCAAGGCGCTGCGCAAGCTGCGTCACCCGAGCCGCTCCGACAAGCTCAAGTCGTTCCTCGAAGGCAATTGATTGCTGCTGAGCGAGCGCCGGTAGTTAAGGGCCGTTAGCTCAGCGGTTAGAGCAGGGGACTCATAATCCCTTGGTCGCTGGTTCGAACCCAGCACGGCCTACCAAAGAAGTAAAAGAAAAGCCCTTGACGGTGACGTCAAGGGCTTTTTGCTTTTCAAGTCCGTCCCACCTATGCCCCGGAGGGACTCAACATGCCTCAGCGATCCACGGCCGCCTGAGGCGTATTGCGAAAGCTGATGGCCATGCGGTTGTACGCATTCATCAGGCTGATGGCGAGCGTCAGGTCGACCAGCTCACGCTCATTGAACACCTCACGTGCTTCGGCATACTGAGCATCCGGCACACCCGTTTGTGCGACGAGCGTGACCGATTCGGCCCACGACAGTGCCGCACGCTCGCGGGCGTCGAACAGATTGCCCGCTTCCCGCCATGCCTGCACCAGCGCGAGCTTTTCCACTTTCACCCCTTTCTTCAGCAGGTCTCGCGTGTGCATGTCGAGGCAGAACGCGCAGTTGTTGATCTGCGAAACACGCAAGTACACAAGCTCGACGAGTTCCGGTGGCAAGCTGGATTGCGTGACGTAGCCATAGACACCGCCGAGCGCTTTCGCACCACCGGGGGCCACTTGGTTGTAATCGAGCCGCTTACTCATGTGAGCCCTCCTTCGTAGCGCCTGCGGCAGGCAGCGGGGTGGTCAAGTCTTTGTCTTGCGTATCGACGACAAACACGGCGAGCAGCTTGGCGGGTTTCGTCTTGCTGGCGTTGCGGCTGACCCGGTGAATCGCGCCCGGGGTCTCAAAGAAGGTTTCGCCAGCACGATACACACGCTTGGGACCGTCATCGACCTGAGACTCGATCTCGCCCGAAACGACATAAGCATAGATAAACGCAGACTTCGCATGCGCATGCGGCAGTGAAGCGCCCCCGGGCGCGTAGTCGACGACCACGGCCTCAAGCGATTTACCGGGGACGTTCGGCAGCGCATGCGCGAAGTTAGGCGTAACGGTCTCACCGCTACTGTGGGCGTTCGATGCGCTATGAGCACTCGCCGGGGCCACCAGCGAAAGGTTGGCCGCGACCGCTGCTACAGCGACCGCGAGCGAGACGATGAGACGATGTTTCATGAGCACGTTCTCCTGTTTGCGTTCTGCTATTCTCGTGCCGGGTTGGGCCAACAGAAAACACCAAGAACCAACATTCTTGCTGTACCACCAGCCCTGCCGGGAGAGGCCAATGACGCTTCAGATTCAACTCGACCGCTCAGCAGCAACGCCACTGTCCGAGCAGATCCGGTTGGCGATCAGCGCTGCCATCGAGCGCGGCACGCTGGCGCCGGGGGCGCGTTTGCCGTCGTGGCTCGACCTTGCCGCACAGCTCGGCGTGGCGCGAGGCACGGTCAGGCTCGCCTATGACCGGCTGTCGGACGCGCAACTCATCACGGCGTCGCGCGCCGCAGGCACACGGGTGGCGGAGCGGCCGCCAAGCGGCAAGACGCTCAACACCGCTTACGATCCGAGCCCCTTCATGCGGACCTACGAAGGGCTCACTGCCGGGCCGGCCATCTTCCAGATGGGTGTCTCGGCCCAGCAGACGCTGCCGGCGAAGCTCTTCACCCACGTTCGTGCCTTTGCCCTTCGCGCCGAGTCCAGCCCCTCCGTCGTGTATCCGGACCCACGCGGTGAACCGAACCTGCGTCGGGAAATCGCGGCGTACGTCAGTCTTGCACGCGGCATCGCATGCTCGCCCGATCAGGTCATCGTCACGAGCGGATTCAGCGGCGGGCTGGGTCTCGCACTGCGAGTGCTGGGGCTGGAGGGGAAACAGGCATGGGTTGAGAATCCGGGCTTCCCGTTCGCCAGACACGGCCTGACGTTGGCCAATCTCAAACTCTGTCCCGTACCGGTCGACAACGAGGGAATCGACGTGGCCTACGGCATCGCCAACGCACCCGATGCGTCGCTGGTGCTGGTGACGCCCGGCCAACAAGCACCGCTAGGCCCGACGCTATCGTTGGCGCGACGTCTTCAACTGTTGGACTGGGCGATGAAAAACGACGCGTGGATCATCGAAGACGATTACCTCAGCGAGTTGCAGTTGAGCGCCCGTGCGGCACCCGCACTGGCGTCGCTGGACCGAGGCCAACGGGTGATTCATATTGGCTCGTTCAGCAAGACCATCAGCCCAGCGCTACGGTTGGGGTTCGTCGTCGTTCCGCCGCCGCTCGCCTCGAAGTTTGCCGAAGTCACCGCATGTCTGGCGCCTGCGCCTTGGCCGTCGGTGCAGCTCGCTGCCGCCAAGTTCATGGCGGAGGGCCACTATCTGCGGCATCTACGGCGGTTGAAGCGTCTATACTTCGCGCAACGCGCGGCGCTACTCCAGAGCCTCGAAACACACGAACTGGAAACCGTATCCGCCGGCCTTGCCGTATTGGTTCGCTTGCCCGATGGCGTGTCGGATGTCGACGTGGCGAGAGCGTTGCTGACCTACGGGCTGGGGCCGGCGGCCCTGTCGCCTTGGTACGTGACGCCCGAGACTGCCCGGTCTGGGCTATTGCTGGGCGTGGCCACCGCACCTGAGACCAACTTGGAAAGGTCCTCGGCGCGCCTCGCCGATGTCATACGCCGCCTGAGATGACTCATGCACACGAAAAAACTCGCGCTTCCCACGACGCAAACTTGGCATCTCGACGACGCGACGGCCGATATCTGGACACAAGCGGCCCATCTCGGACACAGAAAGAAATACGTCAAAGGCACCGTCATCTACCGGCAGGGAGAGCAGGGCTTCACCTTCTACTTCCTGCTCGCCGGGCGCGTGCAGGTCTCCATTTTTCAGCACGATGGTGCCGAGTTCATTCTTGAAGTCATGGGGCCGGGGTCGATGTTCGGTGAAAGCCCTGCGGTGGAGGGCGATAGCCGCATTGCCACCGCGATCACGGTCGAAGATGCCGAGCTCATCGAATTCGACATTCGCGCGATCTTTAACGCGATTCCAACGCGTCCCGAACTGGCCGTATCACTGATGCGCATCATTGCGCTCAAGCAACGCGTGCTTGCGTCACGCATTCAATATCTGGCGCTGCCCAAACCGGAAATGCGTATCGGCGAACTCCTCGCCCGCCTTGCCGACCTTTATGGCGAAGTGCACGACGGCCGCACGCTGATTTCGATTGCTCTGACCCACGAGCAGATCGCAGCGATGACCGGCGCGACGCGTGTCACCGTGACGCGCGCGTTAAAGCGCCTGACCGACCTTGGCGTGATCGAATTAAAACAACGCCGCATTTGGGTCATCGATCGCTCACGACTTCTCGGGTGATTTGGTAGCGCGATATACAGACTTGGCGTTTTCGCCTCGATAGAGTGATGTGCATGCAGTCCCTTGCGAATTGCCCATTCCCCTAACGATAAGGAATCACCATGAGCCATATCGAGCGCCTGCGCCTGCCTGAAGACGATGCCACGTTCGGCGGCAATCGTATCTTCGATCTGTTTCAATACTCCCCGGCGGTCACCGCCAACGGACTCGTGTTTATCGCGGGTCAAATCGGCCTGCGAGCCGACGGCACCATTCCCGAGTCACCGACGGAGCAAATCGACGCCGCGTTCAAGCGGATCGCTGCGGTACTGACTCAACTCGGCCTGGACTTCACCGACGTGGTCGAGTTGGTCTCATACCACACGGACCTGACGAGCCATCTGCCGGACTTCCGCGCGGTGAAGGCGCAATACATCCGCTCAGATTTCCCGGCATGGACCATTCTTGGCATCGCCGCGCTGGCTCGCCCCGAGCTGATCGTTGAAATCAAGGTCGTTGCCGCAACGCGCAAGGGCTGACATGAGCGACCCAGTCAAGACGGACGGTTTCGCGTTTGTCGAATTCGTTGCCGAGAATCCCCGAGGGCTCGTAGAGCTATTTCAGAACCTTGGTTTTCGCCTTCGCGGCAAGGCACAGGGTGACATCTATCTGATGACACAGGGGGCGGCGGCGTTCATCGTGAACGGGATGCCGAACCGCTTCCGCGAGACGCATGGCACGTCGGTGCGGGCCATCGGCATCCGTGTCAATGACGCAGCGCGAGCACAGTCACAAGCGTTCGCAGGCGGGGCTGAGGTGGCGCTGGCGAGCAAGGACGGCGCCTTCGTCGTCGATGCCCCGGCAATTCTCGGCATCGGGGACAGCCTGGTGTACTTCGTGGATTTCGACTTCCGGCAGGTATTCAACATCTCTGCCGAGGCATGGAATATCGCCGATGCCGGTGCCAGCATCGTGGCGGTGGACCACACGTCGAACATCGTGCATCCGGAGAACCTCGACCACTGGGCGAACTTCTATCGCGACACGTTTGGCTTTGCGGAGAAGCAATATCTGGAGGTCAGGGGACACATGTCGGGGATGCGCGCGCGCTCCATGGTTAGCCCGTGTGGCCGCGTGTCGATTCCGGTGGCAGCGGCGGCCCATGACAAGCCCGGGGTGCTGAACCAGAACGACGAGTTTATTCGTGACTATGGCGGGGAGGGCATCCAGCACATTGCGCTGTTGACCTCTGACATTGAAAACACGATCGGCAAGTTGAGTCAGGCGGGAATTGAGTTTATGCAGGCGCCTTCGCAGACGTATTACGCTGGCATTGCGACTCGCCTGCCCAATCACGGTCTGGACATTGAACGCCTTGCCGGCCGGGGTATTCTCGTCGACGGAAAGGGGCCCAAGCGCGTGCTTCTACAGCGTTTCACGAAACGGCAAATCGGCCCTGTCTTCTTCGAAATCATCGAGCGACGGGGCGAGGACGGGTTCGGCGAAGGCAATTTTAAAGCCTTGTTCGAATCGCAGGAGAATGACCAGCAGGAACGTGGTTTGAACGCCAGCGAAAGCGCGCGTATTTGAATCGAGGAGACATGACGATGTGGAAAATGACCCGGCTTTCATTCGTGATCGCCATCGCAAGCGCGGCATGTATTTCAAATGCCGGTGCGGCGGGGCACACAGGCTATTTGGGGCCGGCGGGCTCGTGGACACATCAGGCGTGTCTCGATCTTTATGGCGCTTCCGACTTGGTGCCACTTGCGCGCGATGAATTGTTCGCGCAATACCAGTCGGGTCAAGTGAGCCGTATTTGTGTGCCTGTGACGACGTCTGCCGTTGGCGTCACGCCGTACCTTGACGACGTTCTCGCATTGCCCGGTGTGCAGATTGTCGCGGAGTATCCCAAGATGCTCGGCTACAGTCTGCTCGCCAACCCGGGCACCAAACGCGAGGACATCAAACAGGTGCTGGCGCATCCCGTTGCGCTGGAAGAGGTCAAGCCCTGGCTGGACAAGGAAATGCCCGACGTCCAGCGTGTGCCGTCGGCAAGCGGCGGCGCAGCCGCGCAAACGGTTGCCAAGGGTGGACGCCATGATCAGGCGTCGATGGGGCCCAAGGTCGGCGGGGAAATCTATGGCCTTGTGGCGCTGGCGAATGGGATCGAAGAGGGGCCGCAAAACGTCACGCGATGGTGGGTCCTCGGCCGGGACATGCCGGCACCCACGGGTAACGACAAGACGTCGCTGCTTGTCGAGACATCCGACGCGCAGTTCTCAACGGTTCTCAAGGCCATTGGTGGGAGCGGCGTGAAGATTCTCGATATCTACGAGCGTCCGAGCAAGAAGACGCTGGACACCCATAAGTACGTCGTCGAAGTTGCCGGGCACGCAAAAGTGGGCGCACTCGCCACATTCCTGGCGGCGAATTCGAACATTCGTGTGCTCGGCTCCTACCCGCGAAAGTATTAAGCGGTAGCTGCGCGGGCATTGCCAGATGCCAGGGGCCGGTCAGAACCGATAGTTCGCCCGCAAACTACCTTGCTGCACCGATGCGCGCGACGTATTGAACACAGTGTCGTAGTTCAGGGAAATTTCCAGCGACTTCGTCAGATGCATCTTCGCCCCCGCGCCTGCCGTCAGATAGCCGCGGGGCAGGGATGCCCCCGGCGCGGCAAACAGCGTGCCGTCCGGCGACGTGACGACGAGCGCGCGGTTGGCGTCGAGCAGTTCGTGCGCATAGCCAACGCGCAGTTCTACGTCGACCGGGTTCAGGCTATCGCCGAAGGCCTTGCCCAACGTCACGCCGACATACGGCTGAAGGCTGTGCACGTTGTCCGTGCCAACGCTCAGATCTTTGCCGCTCGCACCGCTTTCCGCAAACCCGTTCGCATGGACGTAGGCATATCGCAGCCCGACACGTGGCGTCACCGTCACGCCAGCGAACGACATCGGCAGGCTGCCTTGCAAACCAAGGTTGACTTCCTGTCCCATGTGGTCGCCCTCGGCTGTCCCCTGCGCACCGAACGGCCGCTTTTGCGACAGGAACGCAAGACCGGCACCTACCGTCGCCGCCAAGTTGACCGGACCGACGTCGCGGCTGCCGTACAGCGATGCGCGAATGGTGTCGATCGTGCCGGTGTTGCCCGTGCTGTCCTCTTTGACGTCCGCGTGGGAGAACCCGCCCGCCACACCGACCGTGTACTCGCCCAGCCGCTGATCCAGCCCCGCGAGGAACCCGTATCGGTTGGCATTGAATCCCGGCTCGCCATTCGCGCCGCCCACCTTGGTTCGGCTCCCCGTGGCATCGATCCAGCCTTGCCGGTCTTGTCTATCACTCCCCGTCGTCCCGGGCGATGACAACCCCATTCGCCCCATCCGCTCCAGCAATGTCGATGCTTGTGCTTGCGCACCCAACACCGCCGTGGTGCCCAGTGCCGCGTAAATGCTTGTGCCCGTCGGCGCAATCACTACCGGTGTACCTGACGCAGCGGCCGCCAGCACCAGATCGACCGTGTTCGGTCCGTAAGCCAGCGACGATGTGAGGTTGCCGATATTGGCCGTGCCGGTGCCGGTCGTGTTGGCGAACGTGCCGCTCACGCCGTTCGCCGAGACCAGTGTGTAGGTCTTCGCGCTATAGGTGCCGGGATCGTAGGTGATCGCCAGCGTGCCGCCGAGCGTGGCGCTGCCGCTGACCTTGAGCATCGAGGCCGCCGTCGGACTGACTTCGATGGCGAGTGTGGCGCTGCTCGCCTGCACATAGTTGCCGGTGACCGACAACGTGCCGATGGAGCCACCCGGCGCGACCGTCCCGTTGTTCGTGACGTTGCCGGTAATCGAGCCATGGCCGCGAAGCGTGCCGGCCGTATCGACGAGCACATTGCCGCCGAGCACGGCCGCCGGTGTATTGATATCGCCAACTTCGAGCGTGCCACTGGCGATTCGGGTCGTGCCGGTGAACGCCGCGTTATTGCCGTTGAGCACGAGAGACCCGCTCCCTTGTGTCGTGAGCGTGCCGGTGCCGATCAAGCTGCCGCTGAAAGTGCCGCTGGGGTTCGTCAACGTCAGCGACGACGCGCCGATATTGACGCTGCCGGATCCCGACACGTTAGCAATCGAAATGGCGGCGCTCGTACCCGAGACGACCAGTGAGCCGAGCGCGACCACATTACCCAGCAGATTGCTGCTGAGGCCCGTGAGTACAAGCGTTGCCCCGCTGTTGATGAGCGTCGTGCCGGTATAGGTGTTGGTACCGCTCAGCGTTTCGGTGCCGCTGGCAATGGTCAGCCCGCCGCTGCCGGAAATCGTCCCGGAGAACGTGCCGCTCGCATTGGTCAGCGTGAGTGTCTGCGCGCCCAACAGGACGTTACCCGCGCCCGACAGGCTGATGATCGACGCACCGGCATTCGTGCCGGAGATATCGAAGGTGCCGTTGTTGAGCACGTTGCTCGAATTGGCGATGCTGCCGACCCCCGTCAAGGCCAGCGTGCTCCCGGTGATGGTCGTCTGACCCGTGTAGGTGTTCACGCCCGACAGCGTAAGGCTCACACCGTTGATGACCGCCAGCCCCCCGGCGCCGTCCAACACGCCCGCGTAGGTGTTCGCCGAACCCGTCGGCGCACTGTTGCCCACCGTGATCGAGTACCCCGCCGTGTTGACGACGGTGTCACTGGTACCGGCCAACGTGCATAACGTCCAATCTGCATAGAGTTTGACCAGCTCGCCGTTTCGGAGGACATACGAATAATTGCTGATGCCGCCGACCGGATCACCGCCCGGCGGGTAGGCCGGTTGCATGTAGCGGATCGTCGGATCGCACGCCGCCGAGGCGTGTCCCCACACACTGGCGAATGCGACGGCTGCGATGATCCTGAGGGGTGTTTTCATGCGGGAACGGGTCATTGTTCTTTATTTATCTCGATATATTTTTTTGTGACGACACGCCGAGTTGGCTGTCGACGGCGAATCTCAGCGTGCGATCCCGTGAATGGGCGTCATCGAGTTCATGTCAACGCAGGTGGTGCCTTCGCTTTGGGTCATCGGGATCGACTTCAATTCACCATCGCCCCGCCCGGTACGCTCGATACGCTCAACGACGAAACGCCGAATCAAATTCGATTTGTCTTTGGTCAGCGGGTAGTTCGCAGGCTTCGCGTTGGTGTAGTCGCGGTTGTCGACCCAGTTGTGGAACGCCATGGGTTGGTCGACTCTCAGCAAATGGGTCGCGACTGCGTTTCCATCGATGGCGTAGATCACTGCGTTGGCCGACCTTTGCGCATTGATCGGCATCGAAACCAGCATGACGGCGTATTGGTGAAAGCGGTCATAGATGCCATTCGCGGCGGCATCGGGCAATTTTGTCTGGCAGAACGCCCACTTGCCGGCAGCGTCCTTGCCGATGGTTTGTGCGTAGACACCTCTCGCCCCATCGGCCCCGGGCTGGCTGTATTCCATGAACCACGCCAGTTGCATGTCTGCGGGATTCATCGTCGTATTCCAGAAACCCCAACCGCGGCTGCCGCCTTGGTCACTGGTTTCGGCCTTGATGTCTGCCGTCATGCGCACAGCGAGCGAGCGCTGCAAAGAAAAGGGATTATTGAAGGCCGCATCGCGCACGGCTTTCCACGGCGACTCGGCATCGAACGCGGAGAACGCAAACGTGTTCTGGTTCAGACGCGGGACGGGTGCCGCACGCGTGATCCATGAGTTGGTAACGCCGGTCGGTGCCACGCTTGGCGTCTTCGGATCGCTTACCCGATACGGGTAAGGGAGACCGCAATTAAAAACGATCTGCGCATAAAGCGACCGGCCCCACGCGGTTTTCTTCAGGGAATCCAGGCTGCCGTCGTCGTAGCGCGGGCACGAGTTGTTGTACATCTCGGCATTGACGTAGGCCGTGTTGTCAGGCGAAGCGAGTGCGGTGAGCTTTACGCACGGGGTCGCAGCGGAACACGCGCCGTCTGCCGTCGTCACGTTGAAGCCGTGCGTCGCAGTGGAGTCCTCTCGCCAGAACCATGTGTTGAATGTGGCGGTATCGGTCGAGTAATCGTAGTTGTCCCGATACACCGTCGTCCATCCGCTGCCGACGGCAAAGCCGGATGGGATTCCCGTCAACGCAAACGTCAGCGCGAATGCGAATTTGCCTGCCAGTCCGGCATGTCTTGTTGTGTACCCCATTTGGCTCTCCCCGATTTGTGCGTCACTTTAGACGTTGCGTTGACGTCAGCACATGTCAGGTAAACGGCGAAAAAACTGGCCGCCTTTAGCCCTATTACTCGCCCGAAAAGCCGGAGAGATCGTGTTTTTACACTCCGAAAAGCCGAAGGGATCAAAGTTCCGAGGGCAGAATGCCGTGGTGCTTTTTGAAGGCGGCAGAGAATTTGCTCGGGTTGTCGTAGCCGAGCCTTGACGAGAGTTCTTTGACCAATAGCTGCTTGTCCGCCAGCAATGTGCGCGCCAGCATCATTTGCTGGGCTTGGAAGTATTGATAAACGGGCGCACCAAACTGATTTTTGAATTCGTCCTTGAGCCGGGTTTTGGAGATTTCGAATTTTTCGGCGAGAAAGTCCAGCCCCGGAAATTTCTCCAGCAGGTGGTTGTCGAGATAGTTGGCGACACGATGCGTCGTGAATCGGTCCGCGTGGTCGACGGGCAGATGATTCCCCACGACATCTTGCGCTTTGCATAGCCGCAGAAAATCGATGATCAGATTCAGGACAGAGAGTTTTATTTTCAGCAGGTCGGGCCGTTGCGTCTCGACACCTATCTGGGTCAACTGATCGAACAAGGCGAAATGTTCGAGCGGCACCTCTCGTTCCGCGAGTGGCCAAAGCAGGTAATCGGCATCCGACTCGATGAACCGGTCAAGACTGGCCTCGGCAAAAAGCTCACTCGGAATCAGGTTCTTTTGCAGCCATCGCTCGTTGAAGAAGAGGGTGATGAAACGGCTGTCGTCCCCTTTGAAGTTCACCGAGCAGTTCCGCACGAAGGGCTTGAAGAACGTCCAGCTGTATTTGGGGAACAGCACCTCGCCCTCGTGAAACTTACGGTACGTGCGCACGACGTTGCTGATGTTGTTCAGACTCAGCATGTAGTAGTCATTATTCTCGGCGTCGTCGTGAATCAAATCGAAGGCCACATTGGCCTTGTACCGCATCTTCGAATAAATCAGCCAGAACCCGTCTTCCAGTTCGCGATAGTGGAGTTGCCCCTCCATTAACGGGGTCGCGGTCAGCAAGTATTGCTGGCTCACCGAGTGCGTGACGAACGGCAGCCCCTTGAAACTGTCGACCAGCTTGTCGGGCGCCTTGCCACTGTAGGGAAAGTGGTAGAACCCTTTGCTGTAGGTGAAGTAGTACTTTTGGAACTGGCGGAACCAGAGTTTTAATTTGCCCGAGAGCATGCTGTTTTCCAGTCAATTCAATGGGGCGGCTAAAGGCTCGATTGTAATAGCTGGGATACGCGCTTTCGAAAAGATGTAGCCGCAGCGTCATAAGCATTCCACAAGCGATTCGTTCCCCTCGCGGCGGTGGCCGATTAGTCTGGACGGCACACTCAACTTCGATGGATTCGCCATGTCTGCCCACTTCTCCGCGGCTCGCCGCCGTTTGCTGACGACCGGCGCTGCGGCGCTTGCCTATGCCGCTGCCGCCCCGATCGCCTCCGCACAATCGGGGGCGCCGGGGGCCGCAGGCGCGACCGGTGGTCGAGTGCTTCGTATCGGCAATCAGAAGGGGCTGCTTACGCTGCTCAAGGGGCGCGGCACGCTGGAAAAGCGGCTGGCGCCGCTGGGCGTTCACGTGACATGGACCGAATTCCCGTCGGGGCCGCCGCAGCTCGAAGCGCTCAACGTCGGGTCGATCGATTTTGGTGATGTCGGCGAAGCCCCGCCGGTATTTGCCCTCGCGGCCGGGGCGCCGTTCGTCTATTTCGGGCAGGGCGCCCAGCGGCCCAACGGCGAAGGGTTGCTTGTGCCGAAGGCCTCGCCGATTACGTCGTTTGCGCAGTTGAAAGGCAAGCGCGTCGGGTTCACCAAGGGCTCGAACACGCACTATCTGTATGTACGCTTGTTGCAACAGGCGAACCTCAAGCCGCAGGACGTCACGCCGGTGTTCCTGCAACCTGCCGATGCGCGCGCGGCGTTTGAGCGTGGTGCTATCGACGCGTGGCTGATATGGGACCCCTTCCTCGCGGTCGCGCAGAAGTCGCTCGACGCGCGTCTCGTGGCCGATGGCACGGGCCTCGTTGGCAATCGCCTGTACTTCTTCACGTCGCGCACCTACGTTCAACACAACGAGGACGTCTTGCGCGTGGTCATCGAAGAACTCAACAGCGTCGACAAATGGGTCGAGGCGAATCGTGCGGCGGCCGCATCCGAATATGCGCAGTTGTGGGGTGTGCCGCGCGATGCGGTCGAGTTGGTGCTGTCGCGCCAGCGCTTCGGCATCGAGCGGATCACGCGTGCCACGCTGGCCGAACAGCAGCAGATCGCCGACGCGTTCCTTGAGCTCAATCTGCTGCCCAAGCGCATCGACGTCGCACAAGCCGCACCGCCGTCATTGGGGTGATCAGGCGGGCTGCTGCTGCGTCGTGCAGTGAATACCGCCGCCGCCCCCTGCAATGCCGTCGATATTGATCTGCACGATCTCTCGCTTCGGGAACAGATCGCGCAGCTTGTCGCGCGTGCTCTTGTCGGTCTGACTGTCGCCGAACTGGGGCACGATCACCGCGCCATTGCACACGTAGAAGTTGACGTAGCCGGCGGCAAACTCGTCCGACTCATACGTGCTGCGCACGCTGTTCGGGCCGGGCAGCACGACGACTTGCAGCTTGCGGCCTGCGGCATCCGACGCCTGTCGCAGAATGTCGAGGTGGCGCACGGTCACCGCATGGTCGTAGGAACTCGTATCGCTCTCCATATGGGCGATCACCACCCCCGGGCGGGCGAATCGTGCGTAGAAATCGGTGTGGCCGTCGGTAATGTCCTTGCCCGCGATCCCCGGTAACCAGATGATCTTGCGCAGGCCCAATAGCCGCTTCAGTTCCAACTCGCATGCCGCCTTGTCGACGCCGGGGTTGCGGTTGCGATTGAGCACGCAACTCTCGGTGATGATGGCGGTGCCTTCGCCGTCGACCTCGATGCCACCGCCTTCGAGCACCAGACGTGAGCCCAACAGGCGCACACCGGCTTCCTGTGCGACAAACGCGGCAACCTTTGCATCGTCGGCATGCGCCTGCTTCTTCCCCCAACCGTTGAAGTTGAAGTTGATGCCTGCCTTTTCTCCGTTGCGCCCCCGGACAAACACGGGCCCGGTGTCACGTATCCACAAATCGTCGATCGGCTGCACGATCAGGTTCACCGCGTCGCCGCATTTGCGTTGGGCCACGTCGTAGTCTTCCTCGCGCACGAGCATATTGACCGGCTCGAAATCGCCAATCGCCTGAGCGATCCGCGCTAACCCGTCTTGAGCCGCCTGCTGCATGCGGCGCCCCCAGATGTCCTCGCTCGGCCCGAAGGCCATCCACGTGGCTGTGTGACGTTCGCCTTCGTCCGGCATCGTCCACGACAACGCATTGCCGTCCGGCGCGCCAGCGGCGAAGGCGCTACGGGCCAACCCGCCGGTGACGGCACCACTCACCAGTGCGGCGCCCGAGGCCATCAATCCGCGCTTCAGAAAACGACGTCTTGCTTGCATATCTCCATCCTGTCGATGCATTCCCGCACGAGATTACGCCATCGAGGGATCGCCGGTGCGTCGGCAAATCAGGCAGTTGACGCAGTTTGCGTCATCTATTCGATAATAAAAAGCGAGGTTTATTGCTATGATTAATCAACTTTCCTCATATCTTGGTGGGCATCGATGACTCGGCAGCGTATTCCTTCGCTCAAATTGCTGATGGGCTTCGAGGCGGCGGCCCGCCACGGCAATTTCTCTCGGGCGGCCGACGAGTTGCATATTTCGCAGTCGGCCGTCAGCCATCAGGTGCAGCAACTGGAGGCGGAAATCGGTCAGCCGTTATTTCGCCGCGTCGGGCGAGGCGTGGAATTGACGGTCGCAGGCGAAGTGCTCCAGCGCAGCGTGCAACGCTCGGTCGACACGTTGCGGAATGGGCTCGGCCGCATCGCGACCTATCTCGACCCCGGCCTCGTCGCCATCGCGGGCCCGGCGTCATTGCTGCATGGCTGGCTGAGTCCGCGCATCGAGCAACTTCAGGCGAGCAGCCCGGCACTGTGTCCGATGTTATCGACCGACGAAGCGGCGCGGTTCATCGACGAGACGGACATCGACATTGCCATCAGCGACCGGCCGCTTCAGCAAACCGGGCTGTTGGAAATACCGTTCCTGCAAGACGAGTGGGTCATCGTCGCCGAGCGAGACTTGGCAGAACGACTGGCAGGCATCCCCCACGATCAGCATCCCGCGCACGCTTCGCTGATCTGTCTGGAAGAGAGCTTCACGCGTGACGAAACGGCGGCGCTGTTTCGCGATGCGCTGGCGCCGTTTCGCAAGCGCGCCATCTATGACGACGAACGTCTCCTGCTCGATGCCACGTTGCGCGGGCAGGGCATCGCGTGCATCTCGCGATTGCTGGCGGACGAAAGCCTGAAACAAGACCGCCTGCGCGTGCTTCCCGGCTATCCCCGCATAGCAGGGCGCACATGGTGGGTGTCGCGCGTCGAGGGCGAGCCGCGCTCGGCATTCGTGACGGAAGTCTTCGACTGGCTGATCGCGCAAGCCGCATAACGTCTGACGGGAAATAGAAAACCGGCACCCCGCCAGCGAATGGCGGAAGTGCCGGTTTTAAAACAACGACGATTTCGATGCGCGCTTTAAGGGCGCGGCGGGAACTCGCCGTTTTTAATCGCGATACAGAAGTTCAACGGCAGATACGGTTGCATGTTGTTGTGCGCACCGCCTGTGCAGGCGGGGCCGACCGTCAACGGCGAGAGCGATACGAGCGACAGATCCGACGTGTTCTCGCGATACGCGTTGTTGCCGCCGACAACAAAGCGGGCGGGCAGCTTGTCGCTGGCCGAGTCGCCTGCCGGACGCGTGGAGTTCACATAGGCCGTATGCGTGTGCAGCGGCATGTGCTGGTCTTGGAGCGTCACCGTCGGACTCCCCTCCACCTTGCCTATCTGGGCCGCCTCCGTGGTTCCCCGCGATACCAATCCACGCAGATCCGGCACCGCGAACGTGGTCCTGCCGTCGCCGCCGTACGTCGTGCCAATTACGGCATAGAGCTCGGGGAAGAAGCGAATCTGAAGGATCGTTCCGTCGCAGACAGCCCAGTCGACCGGCGCATAGTTGAAGGCGTAGAGCCGAATTTCGCCAATGTAGTAATCGTCCATGGAGCTCTCTGGTCAGCCTTGCGATGGGTAGAGGCCGGAGACGCAGATGATGTAGTTCATCGACGCCGTGGGCATGACGTTGGGGTGCGCAGTGGGCTGAGCATTGCCGGCCGGTGCAATGGCGGGCGCCGCCAGTGCTGCCTTGGTGGGTGCGGAACGTACCCCCGAGTCATAAAACACCGAACTGGTTTTAGCGAGCGTTACGCCCGGGCCCGGCGTGGGCGTCGTGGCGTCGGCCGTCGAGGCGTTGATCGTATGCAAGTGGCCCGGCACGTCCGACGGCTGGAGCGCGACCGTGTCGCTGCCGACCTGTTGGCCGATGAGCCGCTGCGTGGCTCCGGGCGCTTGTCCCGCGCCGATGGGCACCCGCAGTCGCAGGTCGGGCAGCCGGAAGGTGCTTCTGCCGTCGCCGCCGTACGTCGTACCGATCAGCGAGAACAGCACCTCGTAATCGGAAGCGATGTTGAGGAGTTCCCCGTTGCAAAACTTCCACCCCTGCGGGGCGTAGTTGCCGGCGAACATGCGAATTTCACCAATGTAGGCTTCCATGTCCGGCTCCTAGGGGCGTGGCGGGTAGAGGCCGCCCTGAACACAAATGATGTAGTTCAGGACCAGCGAGGATTGCATGTTGTTGTGGCCGGTGGCATCGCTCGTCGCGCCACTTGCTTCGGGCGACTCGGCTGTCAGCGTTTGCGCCGATACCGGGCCATAAAGGGCGGTGCCATCTACGGTCGGTGCGCCCGGCTGCGAGATCACACTCTTGGCGAGCAGACGGTCTTTGCCGGTACCGGCGAGCGGCTGCGTGGCGTCGTTGGTCGCCGCACGAAACTCATGCGAATGCGTGGGCACCTGCTGCGCATTGAGCGCCACCGTTTCGGTACCCCCGGGCAGGCCTTGGTTGTACGTCCCTGGCAGCCGATGCATCGCGACGCGCCCACGCAGGTCCGGCAGCCCGAAGGTGACTCGGCCGTCGCCACCGTATTGCGTGCCAAGCAGGGAGAACAGCACCTGATTGATATTCACGTTGAGCATGCGCCCGTCACACGGTAGCCAGCCCCTTGGTACGACCGGAAAAGCACACAAACGTATTTCCCCGAGATATGAGTCCATCCGTTTCTTCCTGGTTAAGTGGCGACGCCACGATCTTCGAATTCTTATAGGCGCGCATTTTGCCACCGACATATTTCATTTCAAATATATTTCGGCTCCCTTATTAAATTTCGATGAGTAAAACGATTGTTTGGAAATGCCTGATTTTTAATAAAAAAGACATCGGTGTATTGGTGAATACCCTTGTCTCATTGAGGCAGGTTAGGTTTGCAGAGAATCGTGCTTGACGCGCAAGGCAATGGTGCCTACCCTTGCGCAGAAATTAGTCAGGTGTCCGTCAGTTCATTCCGGGCATTCACGAATAAACGATGCTGCGGGCATTTCCGGAGCACGAAAGCAAAATTACAAATGGGTCTTTGCCGCATAACGGGCGGGGACTTCGGGGGAAGTCAAATGAAAACGCAATACCAACGGGGCGAGTCGGTATTCATACGATGGGTGTTCTGCCCGTCTGCCGGCCGCAATGCACGTGTGTTGCCCGGCCTGTCTCAAATACCGACGCGACAAGTCATTCCCGATTGATCTGAGCCAGCGAACGCCGCGAGTCAGCACTCGCGGCGTTCGCTTGCGTGCTCGCTTCTCACGCGCCTGCGTGACAAGCCAGTGTTCTGCCGCTCACGCGTGTCGGCTCTCCGCCAAGTCATTTGCTTCTCTCCCGGTTCGCCATGTTGCCTAGTCTTCAATTTCCTCTCGCGTCCGTACGCCGTCGGTCCTCAAATACGCCCGTCGCCTGGTTTCACTGGCTGCGTGCGCTGCTGACCCTGCTGGTGTTGTTCACCGCGTCGTCGTCGGCGTGGTCGCAGGCATGCGTCACATGGACGGCCACGTCAGCGCAGCTCTCCGGCGGGAGCTATCGCTACACGTTGCCGCTCAATGACGCATGCGATCCCACGGCGGAAGGCTTGTACACGTCGCCGGGGCAGATCGTTGGTACTGCGCTTGCGGCGGATGGCTCATCGTTGTCCGTCGATCTCGGCACCTTCCCTTACGACATCCTGGTCTTCTCGCCGAAACTCGGCACCACGCAGACCTCGTGGACGTTCACGTTGTACCGGGCCAGCGACGCGCCGGTCACGGTGGCCATCAATTTCCCTGTGCCAACGGTCACCTCGCTTTCCCCGAGCGGGGGTCCGAACAGCGGCGGTACGGCCGTGACGATCACCGGGACCGGTTTTACCGGGGCCACCGGGGTTAACTTCGGTGCAACCCCCGGGACAGGTGTTGTGGTGCTGACCGATACGACGATCGTCGCGACATCCCCTGCCGGAACGTCACCCGTCGACGTCACCGTCACCACCAGCGCTGGCACCAGCGCCATAAACGCGCCAAACGACAGGTTCACATACACACCGACGGTGACGGGGGTGTCGCCGACGTCAGGGCCCGCCGGCGGCGGTGTGTCGGCAACGATCACGGGAACCGGCTTTACCAATGCCACATCGGTGACCTTCGGGACGAACGCCGCGCTGCCCTACATCATCGTGAGCGACAGCACGATCACGGTGTCGAACGTGCCCGCCGGGACGGGCACTGTCGACGTGAAAGTGACCAACAGCGCTGGCACCAGCGCGACTAACGCGAGCGATCGGTTTACCTACCTCGCGGCGCCCGTCGTGACCTCGGTGACACCGAATGCCGGTGCGCCAGGCGGCGGAGCGAGCGTCAGGATCCAAGGTTCGGGGTTCAGCACCGGCGGCGTGCCGTCGGTCAAGTTCGGCAGTACACCGGCGCCGAGCTTTACCCTCGACAACGATGCGCAAATCACCGTCACGTCTCCCGCGGCGGCGGCGGGCACCATCGACGTTACGGTCACCAACAACAATGGCACCAGCGCGACCAGTGCCGCCGATCAGTTCACCTACGCGGGCGTCCCCACCGTGACATCGCTCGGGACGAAGGAAGGCCCGCTCGCCGGCGGCACGACGGTGACGATCAATGGGACTGGCTTAAAGACAACGACCGCAGTGGCGTTCGGCGCGGTCAGTGTGCCCTTCACGGCTGTCAGCGACACGCAGATCACGGTGACATCGCCCGCGAACGCGAGCGCAGGCGTCGTCGACATCGTTGTCACCACACAGGGGGGCACCAGCGCGACCAGCAGCGCCGATCAGTTCACGTACATGGCCCTGCCCACGGTGACGAGCCTTGCGCCGACGTCCGGCCCGGCGGCCGGAGGTACGACCGTGGCTATCAGCGGCAGTGGCTTCACCTCCACCGCAACCGTGAGTTTCGGTGGAACGGCGGCGACGAATGTCCAGTTCGTGAGCACATCCCAGCTAACGGCTCGCTCACCTGCTGGCACGGGCACCGTCGACGTGAGGGTCTCGACCAGCGGCGGCACCAGCGCGACCACCTTGAACGACCAGTTCACGTATCGGCCGGCGCCGACGATCTCCAGCCTCTCGGTGACCGTGGGGTCCCCGGCGGGCGGCACACAGACCAAGATCACGGGTACCGGATTTACCGGCACAACCAGTGTGACGTTCAACGGCTCACCGGCGACGACTTTCAATATCGACAGCGACACGCAGATCACGGTGACATCACCTGCCGGCTCGGCGGGAACTGTCAATGTCGTGGTGACCACGCCGAATGGCACAAGTGCCGTCGGTCCGTCGAGCCAATTTACCTACGCGGCGCCACCGACGGTTTTGAGTTTGGGGCCCACTACCGGCTCAACGGCCGGTGGCGATTCGGTCACGATCACGGGCTCGAATTTCTACAACGGGGTCACGACAGTCAAGCTCGGTGGTAACTCCGCAACGATTACCGCGATCAGTTCGACGTCGATCACGTTCACGACACCGGCGGGCTCGCTAGGTCCGGCAACGCTCACGGTCGATACGCCTGGCGGAACCTCCACGACAGGCGGCGCCTTCACCTATGTCGCGGTGCCTGTCGTGACTTCGCTTTCCCCGCCGTACGGGTCGACGAGTGGAAGCACCCCCGTGACCATCTCGGGCAGCGGTTTCACGGGGGCGACAGCGGTGAAGTTCGGGGCGACGGCCGCAGCCTTCACGGTCAATAGCGATTCGCAAATCAGCGCGACGGCACCGGCGGGTACCGGGGTCGTGGACGTGCGCGTGACGAACCCAGCGGGCACGAGCGCCATCGTGACGGCGGACAATTACACCTACGCCGGTTTGCCAACGGTGCAATCGACGGTGCCGGCCTACGGGCCAGTGGCCGGTGGCACGACCGTGACCATCACCGGCACGAATTTCATCTCCGGCGTGACGGTCGTGATGTTTGGTGCTCAATTGTCGAACAGCGTGACGGTCAACAGCTCGACGTCGCTGACGGCCACAGTACCGGCGGGCACGGCAGGCGCTGCCAACATCCTCGTCACGACGCCGTTGGGCAGCAAGACGGTGGTCGGCGGCTATACCTACTACGCGGCACCTGCCGTCACGTCGATTTCGCCGACGAGCGGCCCGGCGAGCGGCGGGACATCCGTCACGATTACGGGGACGGGCTTCAACAATGTGACGGGCGTGTCGTTCGGTGGCACGTCGGGCACGAACATTACGGTCAACGGCACGACACAAATTACGGCAACGGCGCCGGCGGGCTCGGGTGTCGTCGACGTGCGCGTGAGCGCCGCTGGGGGGACGAGCCCCGTTACGGCGGCGGATCAGTTCACTTATCTCGGCGCGCCTGCGGTGACCAGCGTCACCCCCAATACTGGCCCAACGACGGGGGGCACGCCCGTGACTATCACGGGCACGGGGTTCACCGGTGCCACGGCGCTTAAGTTCGGTACGGTCAACGGGTCCTCCGTCACCGTCCTCAGCGCAACGCAGATCACCGCGGTATCGCCGCCGGGTACCGCAGGCGTGACCAACATCACGGTGACGACGCCGAACGGCACGAGCAGTACCACCCCTGCCAATCAGTTCACCTACACGTCGCCCGCTGCGGTCACCCTGGCGCCGACGACATTGCCGACGCCGGTGGCGGGGCAAGCCTACAACCAGACGATGACGGCGTCGGGCGGCACCTTGCCGTACCGATTTACCGTGACGAACGGCACATTGCCGGTGGGTTTGACGCTAAATGTCACGACCGGTGCGCTCACAGGTACGCCGAGCGCCACGGGGACCAGCACGTTCACGATTTCGGTCACCGATGCCAGCACCGGACCGGGCACGCCACTGACCGCCTCGCAGAGCTATACCTTCAACATCACGGCGCAGGCTGCATCGGCACCGGCGATCGATGTGAAGGCGCTGTCCAACGCGCCGATCACGATTCACGCGACGGCGAACGCCGTAGGCGGCCCGTTCACCCGCGTGGCCATCGTCACACCGCCGGCCAGCGGTACGGCAGTCGTCAACGGTGAAGACATCGTCTACACCCCGGCGGCCAATACGAATGGCGTGGTCACGTTCGCCTACGCGCTCACTAACGCTGCGGGTACCTCGGCACCGATTTCCGTCACGGTGACGGTGCAGGCGGTGCCGGTGACGGCCCCGGGGCTGCAAGCGAGCGTCAGTGCTAACGAGGCGACCAATATCGACATCACGACCGGTGCGACGGGTGGCCCGTTCACGGCGGCGAACGTCATTGCGGTGTCGCCAGCGAATGCAGGCACGGCCACCATCGTGGCGGTTGCCGGTGCGGCGCCGGTGAGTGCAGGCGGCGTTCAGCGGCTTCGCGCTGCTGTGGTCGCGCCCACGCAGTACAGCGTGCGCTTTGTGCCCGCGGCTGCCTTCGCGGGCATGGCCGTGATCACGTACACGTTGTCCAACGAGAACGCCACGTCGGCACCGGGCACGTTGCAAGTGACTGTTGCGCCGCGTAAGGATCCGTCGACGGACCCGGACGTGACCGGTCTTATCGGGGCGCAGGTGGAGGCGGCACGCCGTTTCGCCACGACACAGATCGGCAACTTCAACCAACGTCTCGAAGCGTTGCACGGCAAGGGGCGCGCCCCGTCGAGCAATGGGCTGAATGTGGTACTGCCGTCGCCGGATCGCGATCGCAATGTGTCGCGCTGTCAGGATGTCGTGGGTATCTCCGAGCGCGACGCGTGTCTGCGCGGTGATGTCAGTCCGCTGGCGCTCAACAAAGCGAAAAGCCTCGACGTGCGCGACAAGAGCGTGGGTTCAAGCGGGGTCGGTACGGGGGACAGCAGCGTGCCCGATCTGCCGGGCGAAGGCGCCAACGACGACAAGCGTTTCGCTTACTGGACGGCAGGTTCGGTGGACTTCGGTTTCGCCAACATGGCGGCCAGTTCGGCCGCACAGCGCTCGGGCTTCAAGTTCACGACGGGCGGTGTCACGCTCGGTGCCGACTATCGGTTGTCCGACCAGTTGTCGCTCGGGGCGGGTGTGGGCTACGGGCATGACGCGACCGATATCGGCAGTTCGGGCACGCGCAGCACGGGCGATAGCTACAGCGGCGCGCTGTATGCGAGCTTCCGTCCGATCCCGACGTTGTTCGTCGATGCGGTGGCGGGCTTCGGGACGCTGAATTTCAGCTCGCGTCGCTGGGTGATCGACGCGAACGACTTCGCGAGCGGCAAGCGCAACGGCCAGCAGTTCTTCGGCTCGCTGTCGGCGGGTTACGAGTTCCGCAACGACGACTGGCTGTTCTCACCGTATGGCCGTCTGACGGCGTCGCGCTCCACGCTGGATCAATACAGCGAAACCGGCGCGGGGCTAAATGCGCTCACGTACTTCAAGCAGAACGTGAACACCTTGTCGGGCACGCTCGGTGTGCGTGCCGGGTTTGCCAAGGCCACGCCAATTGGCACCTTCTCGCCGTATATCCGGGTGGAGTTGCAGCACGACTTCAACGGTCAAAGCATGGCCGGGCTGGCCTATGCCGACATTGCAGGCAGCGGGCCGGTGTACTTCGTGCCGGGCAGCCCGTATGGCAGCGATCGCGTGCAGGTCGGGTTCGGTTCGAAGTTGCGCACCGGCGTGCTCGTCTTCGGGCTGGATTACAGCGTGACGACGGGGATGGGCGGCTTGCAGCAGGGTGTGCGATTGACCTTCACCGCGCCGTTCTGAGCGGTGAGAGGGGGGCTTGATCGATAAGCCCGTAAAACCTGTAGAACGAGAAAGGCCAGCCCGTGAGGCTGGCCTTTTTTCGTTTAGTCCAACGCAGGCTCTTCGGCGACCTTGCGCTGTTGCAATCGGCGGAAGAATGCGGCGTTGTGCACGTCGGCGACGTCGAACACGCTATCGGCAGCGCGCATGACGGCCGCGTTGAACAGCAGGCGGGTCTCTGCCTGACAGGCTGCGGCACCGACTTGCGCCGCGACTTGTCTGGCAATCTCACCGATCATCGCGCGCTTGATGACGTCGAACGAAGCATCCGGCCGTCCGTCGAGATGATTCATATGGGCGAGCAGCATTCCCAACACCTGCGCGTGAACGAGTTCGGCGGCCCGCTGCTCCATGGCCAGTACGTCATTCTCAGTCATGAGTACCCCCGATGAACGATGTGTTGTGCGAAGGGAAGCTTCGCCAGCATAGCACCGCCCGTGGGGGCTCGCTGGGACCTCCCCGGCACCTCGTTCAGATCGCGTTCACCCCGCGTGCGCCCCGGCCCGATGGGCTTTTACAGCCATGCCGCCGGCACGCCGCCGCGCTTGCGCCGCTCTTCGGCACCGGCGTGCCAGCCGGGATAGCTGTCGGTGGCCACGCCCAGCGAAATCAATGCGCCGGCGACCTTCTCGTTCTTCGCATCCTTGGCGACGGCGTAAAGATTCGGCGGCGTGTCCGGTGCGCCCGGGTGGCTGCGCGACACCAGACTCGGGTCGCTCAGATTGACCCCGTATTTCTTGAAGAGCGTCAGTTGTTCTACCGCGTTCGGGTAGTCGTCTTTCACGACGAGATAGGGCAGGCTCACGTCCATGCCGGTCCCGGGCATCGTGACGCCCATGCCGCCGCGCAGAAACAGCTCGATCGCGCGCAGGTCACCCATCCGGCTCGCCTTGGCGAACTCGTAGAGGTCCCACTTCATGCCGATGTTGTTGAGTTCGACGCGCGGGTCGTCGCTCTTGCCGTTCTTGATATCGAGCAGCAGCTTCTGCACATTGGCGACCCACTGAACATTGGCGGCACCCAGCCCGCCTTGCTCGGCGTGCCGGCTGCTCGCGATCGCGCCGAAACTGAACGCGCCCGCGCACAGTCCGGCGCAAACGACCAGACTGCCATGCATGCGTTTTTGTCCGCCGATCAGGCGTGTGGCGAGCAGCACGGCAAACACCAGCACCGCGAACCCTGCCACGTAATTGATGTAGGGAAAGAACGGCCGGACGAAGTCGAGCACCGGGATCAGGATGGCGGTGGAAATTGTCATGACGGCGTTGATCGGACCGATATGGTCGGTGACCCACCGTCCCCCTTCCACGTACGTTTGCGTTTTCATTATTTTCGAGAAGCGTGGTGTTTTGACGTTATGGCGCCGCGAGCGCGCGCACGATGATACCTGCGCACCATCATCGTCACGATGACGGGCGCTGTCATCCTGTCAGCACTGACAGGGACACGCAACTGGCCCCGCCGGGAGCGGCCCGCTTGGCATGCCTGATGTTTCGCTATCCGTAACGTCGCGGCCGGATGCGGTTGCACCTTCGTGCGAGATTATCGTGAAACGGGTTTCCCTTTTTGAGGTGATTTCGGGTTAACACCTAAAGTTTCGCCGGGTCTGGCCGTAAGTCATGAGGTGGAACCTCCCACCTAGTGGAACCGGTGGCCTGGGGCGCCGGTTCTGGTCTTTGAACTCCTAGCCGCAGGCCTGCCAGTCCATTCAGCATGACAGTATCTTCGCTTAGAACGCGGATCATTCTGATCGCGTGTGCCACCGTCGTCGGTGCGCTGATTCTCTCCGGCATTACTACCTACCTCATCGTGCGCACCAGCATGATGTCGACCATTTCCAACACGCTCGACGCCGTGGCGCGCGGCAACACCCTCGCCGTCGAGCGCTGGGCGGCTGCCAAGGGCCAGTCGGTGGTCGGCACGGCGGCTGCCGTCGAAAAGGGCGAGCAGGGCGTTGCGCTCACCAAGCTGCTTGGCGCGACCAACGGCTTCCCCATCTCCAGCATCGGCTGGA
The DNA here is from genome assembly GCF_002179965.1 of Pandoraea sp. PE-S2T-3. GTDB lineage: Bacteria > Pseudomonadota > Gammaproteobacteria > Burkholderiales > Burkholderiaceae > Pandoraea. The sequence continues at coordinate 317,427 of NZ_NGUQ01000035.1, read as the reverse complement.
GCGACAAGTCGTACTTCTCGAGCGGTCCCACACCGCCCGACTACGATCCGACCGCACGCCCCTGGTACAAGGGCGCCACCGCGGCAGGCAAGCTGACCGTCGTCAAGCCGTACGCCGACATCGCCTCGGGCAAGCTCTACGTGTCGTTCGCTGCGCCGATTCTGCGCGACGGCCAGACGCTCGGTGCCGTGAGCGGTGCCGTGCCGCTCGATGCTGTGCAGGAAGTCGTCAAGGCCGTGCATCCCACACCGTCGAGCCTGGCCTTCGTGGTCTCACGCGACGGTCTCGTGATCGCGCACCCCGACGAAAAGCTGATGCTCAAGCAGTCGAGTGATCTCGCGCAAGCCCTCACGCCCGACGCGCTCGCCAACCTTGAACGCGCCAAAGACCCGATGGAGGTGCAGTTGGGCGGCGACGCCAAGCTGCTCAAGGTGCAGCCGGTGCCGGGTACCGACTGGCTGTTCGTGGTCGCCCTCGACAAGGCCGAAGCGACTGCCGGTCTGTCGCAAGTGCTTAGCGCGACCATCATCACGTTGATCGTGCTCACGCTGTGCGCCATCGGTATCGCGAGCTTCTTCACGTCGCAGGCGTTCAAGCGCCTGTCGCAAGTGCGCGACGCGATGGATACCATCGGCTCGGGCGGCGGCGATCTGACGCGCCGCCTCGATGTCGTCGGCAATGACGAAGTGGCGCATATCTCGCGATCGTTCAACGCGTTTGTCGACAAGATCAGCACGGTGATGATCGACGTGCGCTCCGGCGTGCACGGCATGACCTCGGCGACGAGCGAAATCGAAATGGGCAACCGCGATCTGTCGCAACGCACCGAAGCCTCGGCCGGCACCTTGCAGGAAACGTCGGCGGCCCTGACCGAGTTGACGGCCAGCGTGAAGCAGACCGCCGAAGCCGCCGAACACGCCACGCGTCTGGCAAACGATGCCAGCGAAGCCGCTGCGCGCGGCGGAGACGTCGTCACCGGGGCTGTGACGACGATGAGCGAGATTGCGCAGTCGTCGGAGCGCATCACCGAGATCATCAGCGTGATCGACGGCATCGCGTTCCAGACGAACATTCTCGCGTTGAACGCTGCCGTGGAAGCGGCGCGCGCTGGCGAGCAAGGCCGTGGTTTTGCCGTGGTGGCAGGCGAAGTGCGCACGCTGGCACAGCGCAGCGCGGCGGCTGCGCAAGAGATCAAGACGCTCATCGAAGCCTCGGTGCAGAACGTCAAGAGCGGCACGCAGCGTGTGCAGGCGGCGGGCAACACCATGGGCGAGATCGTCGATGGCATTGGGCGCGTACGCCGCCTGATCGTGGAGATCCACAGCGCGATGACCGAGCAGAGCACGGGCATCAGCCAGATCGATCGCAGCGTGGCGGAAATGGATCAATCGACGCAGCAAAATGCTGCGCTGGTGGAGGAATCCGCCGCCGCATCGGCCATGTTGAGCGAGCAGGCTCGCAATCTCGCCGATACGGTTGCGCTGTTCCAATTGCGCGAGCATAGCCGTCACGGCGTGACGGTCATGCACACGCGCACCGGGTCGGGTTCGCATCGCGACGAACCGGCACTCGCGGCCTAAGCCGAAGCCACTTCCCTACGTCTCCTGAGCCGGCAGCCAACGAACCGGCGGTGATTTACCGCCATTCGTCATCGCGCTGCCCGCCCGCCAGATTTTGTCGCAGAATAGGACGCTGTCTGGCGGGTATCTCATCTTCATTCAGGAGACACATCATGACGACTCAGCAATACGAAGGCGGCTGTCATTGCGGTGAATTACGATTTTCCGTAAATATTGATTTGTCCAAAACAATTGCGTGCAATTGTTCGATTTGCAAAAAACGTGGATTGATTCTCGCATTTGCACCGCGCGGTGAATTCACGCAGACGTCCGGTGTGGATTCGAATCGCGAATATCTCTTCAATAAACATCTGATTCGCCATCAGTTCTGCCAGAAGTGCGGCGTCGAGGCGTTTGCCTTCGGAGAGATGCCCGACGGCACGAAGATGGCGGCAGTCAACGTACGCTGCATCGACGGCATCGATCTCGATACCGTGCACCCCACGCCGGTCGATGGTGCCAGCTTGTAATTGCATCTCATTCCGAATTCCTGTTAATAGACGGAATCGTATATTTAAGCGGATACCATTATTTGGATTTTGCTGATGATGGTTTGTCATGCAAAACCGGAAAACGAAACGGCGCATCAATCGCGCCGTTTTTAATTTCCGGAAATATTGTGAAAGTCATTCCGTGGGAATCGAGGGATTATTGACTCAAGATTATTGAATGGACTTCCGTTATGCCATGCGATTGTTCGTGTTTTATCGCATTCTGGAGTTGGCATGAAGTTCTTGGGTAGTCTCAAAATCGGCACGCGCCTGACCATCGGGTTCGCCATCACGCTGGTGCTGCTGTGCATCGTGGGCGGTATGGCCGTGTATCAGGCATCCCGCATTTACGGCGGCACACGCGATCTCGCCGACAACTGGCTGCCCAGCGTGCAGACGCTCGGCACCGTGCAGGTCGGCGCCAACGCGGCACGGCGTGCCACGCTCGCCGCACTGTTGACCACAGTGGAGCAGAGCCGGATCGACGAGACGAACAAGCGCGTAGCGGCCATCGAGTTGGTCAACAAGACAATTTCGGCTTACGGCACTCTGGTGGCCTCCGACGAGGACCGCCGTGCCTACGAGGCCGTGCGCGAGGCGTGGTCCAACTATCTCGCCATCGATAATCGCGTCGCCGAACTGGCCAAGGGCGACGAGGCCGCGCAGGGGCAGGCGCGCACGCTCGCCATGACCGACGCGGTGCAGTCTTTCGCCGTGCTCAGCCAGAAGCTCGCTGAACACGTGGCGGTCAATCGCGCGGGCTCGGTAGCGGCGGGGGATGCCGCAGCAGCCGACTATCACGCGGCGTTTATCGCGACCATCGTGCTGATCGTGCTGGCGCTCGGGGTGAACATCGTCATCGCGCTGGTCATTACCCGTTCGATCACGGTGCCAATCGGCCGCTGCGTCGATATTGCCCAGACGGTGGCGCGCGGCGACCTCAGTTCGCGCATTGATGTGCATGGGCAAGACGAACTCGCGATGTTGCTCGGCTCGCTGCGCGACATGAACGGCAAGCTGGCGCAGGTGGTCGGGCAGGTGCGCAACACCAGCGAGAGCATTGCCACCGGCTCGGCACAGATCGCGGCAGGCAATACCGATCTGTCGTCGCGCACCGAACAGCAGGCCGCATCGCTTGAAGAGACGGCGGCCAGCATGGAAGAGCTCACGACGACGGTCAAGCAAAACGCCGACAACGCCGAGCAAGGTAATGTTCTGGCTTCGAATGCGTCGCAGATTGCGCTGCGCGGTGGTGACGTCGTGCGTCAGGTGGTCGAGCGGATGCGCGAGATTTCCGAAGGGTCATCGCGCGTGGGCGACATCACCAGCGTGATCGAAGGTATCGCCTTCCAGACCAACATCCTCGCCTTGAACGCCGCCGTGGAAGCGGCGCGCGCCGGTGAGCAAGGCCGTGGCTTTGCCGTGGTGGCGGGCGAAGTGCGCACGCTGGCCCAGCGCAGCGCTAATGCCGCCAAGGAGATCAAGGAGTTGATCGACGCGTCGACCCGTCAGGTGAACGAGGGCGCAAAGCTCGTTTCGGAAGCCGGCACGACGATGGACGAAGTGGTGCAAGCAGTGAAGCGTGTGACCGATCTGATGGCGGAAATTGCGGCGGCGTCGACGGAGCAGCGCACCGGCATCGAGCAGGTCAATCAGGCGGTGATGCAGATGGATACGGTTACGCAGCAGAACGCGGCGCTGGTGGAAGAAGCCTCGGCGGCGGCGCAGTCGATGGCTGCCCAGTCGAGCGGCTTGCGCGAGCTGGTGTCGATCTTCAAGCTCGATGGCGCAGCCAATCAGTCCAACACGCCGCATCGCTTGTCCGCCTGACGTTTTCAACCGGCCAATAAAAAGCGGCTCGCCGACGTCAGCCGGCGAACCGCGAATGCCAGAACGCTCTCACCAGCGTCCGGCCCACGGGACCGCATGCGTCCCATGTTCTTTCTGCCGCGACATTGGCGCGGGCGTATCTCGCTCGGCCGGCACGAGGCTCGTGCGGCCGTCACCGGCAACTGGCCGCCTGCCCCCCGGCGTGGCGGTCGTTGCCTTGTCGATTGTCTTGCGTGCGTGTGATCGGCGGCGCTTACTTGCCTGCGAGCATCGACCCGCGATCGCGCAGGTTGATGTGCATCTCGAAGGCGCGTTCCAGCGCATGCGGCGTGTGGCCACCGTAACGCTGGGCGTCGCGGTAGTAGTCGCGCAGTACGTCGCGATACGACGGATGGGCGCAGCGGTCGATCACCAGATTGACGCGCTCGCGCGGTGCGAGCGTGCGCAGATCGGCGAGCCCTTGCTCCGTCACGATGATGTCGACGTCGTGCTCGTTATGGTCGACGTGCGGCACCATCGGCACGATGCTGGAAATCTTGCCGTCCTTCGCGACCGACTTGGTGGCGAAGATGGCCATGCGGGCGTTGCGCGCAAAGTCTCCCGACCCCCCGATACCGTTCATCATGTGCGTGCCGCCCACGTGGGTGGAGTTCACGTTGCCGTAGATATCGGCTTCGAGCGCGGTATTGAGCGCAATCAGCCCCAATCGGCGAATGACTTCCGGATGGTTGCTCACTTCCTGCGGGCGCAGCACGAGCTTGTCGCGATAGCGTTCGAGATTGCCGAATACGCGATCCTGCACGGCCTGCGAGACAGTGATCGAAGACCCCGACGCGAAGTCCATCTTGCCCGCGTCCATCAATTCGAACGTGGAGTCTTGCAGCACTTCCGAGTACATCGTCAACTGCTCGAACGGCGAATCGATGAAGCCGGTGAGCACGGCGTTGGCAATGGTGCCGATACCCGATTGCAGCGCGGGCAGCGTGCGGGGCAGCCGCCCGCGCGAGACTTCGTGCTGGAAGAATTCGATGAGATGACCGGCAATGCGCTGCGTCTCGGCATCGGCGGGCAGGGCATTGGAGGCGCTGTCCGGGGTGTCGGTAATGACGATGGCGGCGATCTTCTCCGGGGCGATCTTCACGGCGGCCGTGCCGACACGATCGCGCACGTCGACGATCGGCAGCGGCGAGCGATGCGGGCGCTGTCCGGGGATCCAGATATCGTGCATGCCCTCGAACGCGAGCGGCTGCGCGAGGTTGATCTCCACGATGACCTTGTCGGCGAGGATGGCAAAGCTCGCCGAGTTGCCGACCGACGAGCTGGGCACGAGGCTGCCGTCTTCGGTGATGGCCACGGCTTCGATCACGGCCACGTCGAGCTTGCCGAATTGACCGGTACGCAGGAATTCGACGGTTTCGGACAGATGCTGGTCGACAAACATGACTTCGCCGCGATTGATCGCGCTGCGCAGCGTGGTGTCGACTTGAAACGGCAGGCGCTTGGCCAGCACGCCGGCTTCGGTCAGGGTCTTGTCGGAATCGTGGCCGAGCGACGCACCGGTGATGAGCGTGAGCTTCATCGGGTGGGCTTTGGCACGCTTGGCGAGCGCAATGGGCATGTCCTTGGCGTCGCCGGCGCGGGTGAACCCGCTCATGCCGACCACCATGCCGTCACCGACCAGCCGGGCAGCATCGTCTGCGCTCATCACCCGGTCGCGTAGCGACGCCAGGCGGATGCGGTCTTCATACATCTTGAGGCTCCTCGTCTCTTTCTTATCCGATCATCCGGTCCGCATTCCGCCGCTTGAGGCTGAACTCGGCCGATCGATCGCTTTGACGCAACGGCGGTGGGTACACCTGTCACGCTTGACTCGAAGTGTATTGACCCATCGGCTACATTTCCAATATATTGAAAGCGTTATTTGAATACTTTTTATGTATTGATTGGGTTCGCCCTTATGGGGCTGGGCTGACGCGGGAGTGGGTATGGAATTGCGGCATTTGCAATATTTCATTGCGGTCGCCGAAGAGCGGCATTTCACCCGCGCTGCGGCGCGCGTGGGCATTCAGCAGCCGCCGCTCAGTCTTCAGATCCGGCAACTGGAAGAGGAGTTGGGCGGGCCGCTATTCGTCCGGCTGCCGCGCGATGTGGTGTTGACGGAGCTGGGGGAGGCATTTTTGCCTGAGGCGCGGCATATTCTCGAGCGCGTCGAGCGGGTGAAGCGGCAGATGCAGCAGATATCGCGTGGCGATGCGGGCCATATCCGTATCGGCTTTGCGGGCGCGACGTACTTCGAACCGACTATTCCGGCATGGATTCGTGATTTCCGGGCGCGCTATCCGGACGTGCAATTGCATCCCCAGCAAAGCAATACGGCGAGTCTGCTGGCGGCGTTGGTGAACGAGGAGGTGGACGCGGCGTTCGTGCGCACGCCGGTCGACGCGCCGCCGGGCATCGTGACCGTGCCGGTGGTGGATGAGGCGATGGTGCTGGTGCTGCCGCTGGGGCATCCGATGTGCGCACGCGAGCGCGTGCCGCTTGCGGCGCTGGCGCAGGACGAGTTCATCCTGCTGCCGCGCGAGATCAGCCCTGCGCTGTATGACCGTACGATTGCGGCGTGCGAGGCGGCCGGGTTCCGGCCGAAGCTGGGGCAGGAGGCGCCACAGATTACGTCGATCGTGCCGATGGTCGCGGCGGGCTTCGGGGTGTCGCTGGTGCCCGCGTCAGTGAGTCAGATTCGTACGCCCGGCATGGGATTTTGGCCCATTGATGCAGCGATGGGCGAGGTGCCGCGTGCACCGATCAGCCTCGCGTTTCGCGCCGCGCATGGCTCGGCGGCGCTCGGTCACTTTATTGCGATGTCGCCATCGGGCTTGCCGGACGGCGAGATCGGCGGCATCGCGTCACTGGGGGCCTGATCGCCAGCGGGCTTTGCTTCGTTGGTTATCTCGTTGGCAGCACGCGCACCGGGCGAACCGGCCGCAGGGCTGATGGCGGGCGCCGCGGCAATCACCCGCGTGGGCGCCAGCACGATCCCATTGAGCGAGCGGCCCGTGCTGCTCGATTTGCCACCGTCGGCGTAGTCGCCATAGCCACGGTGGCTTGGGCTTGTGACGGCATCCGCACGCGTCGGCAACCAGCCCCTCACACGCAATTGATTCACCAGCATGGGATGAATCAGCAGTGAGTAGAGCAGGCACGTGAGCGGCAGCGAGACCACCAGTGCCGACTCATCCCAGACGAACGCCGGGCCGAGCGCAAGCACCACCCAGATCAGTGCGTGCCAGCCAAAACCATGCGCCAACAGGTAAAGCGGTCCGAGGAAGAACGCCGCCACGCATGACAAATAGGTGATCTCGACGACATCCCCGCTTGCCGGGTTGCGAAATTTGAGTGTCATCGCGAGGTGGGGGACGCTGTTGAGCAGAAACCCACGTTACACGAGTGACGACCCCATTTCGTCCTACCCCGTCCTATCCTTTTTTTCGCCCTCCCGCCCTCAAGTCATGTGGCAATCCGATGTATTTGAGCGCCGGCAACTTGCGGTGGAACAGGTAGGCTACACTTCGACCATGCCCCGTCGGGATCCGGGGCCCTCTGGGGACTCCCACTGCCATGCGCACTCTTCGAAGGCTGACCCGTTGGCTCCCCGTCCTCATCGGTGCCATCGCAGGCGTGATCGTCATGCTGGTGGCCGCACAAGTGGTTCAGACGCGCGTCGACGATTTTCGCCTGCGTTTGTTCGTGCGCGACATCATGGGCTACATGAACGACGCTTCGATCTCGCGCCGTAACGCACTGTTTCAAGCCCCTCAGAACACCGACGTTCCCTGTACCGATGAGGATATCCTCGGCCTGCGCCGCGTGGCGATGCGCAGCCCGTATTTTCACGATATCGGGCGAGTCCACGACGCGAAGCTGCTTTGTACGGCCATGGTCGGGCGTCTCGCTACGAACCCCACGCTGCCACCCCCAGACCACGAAACACTTAACGGCGTGAAGCTCTGGCACACCATCACCGGCGTCATCACGCCCGGCGTCCAGGTCGATGCGGTCGGTTGGGGCGACATCGTGGTGTTCAGCTCTCCGGTGCTGCCGCCGCGACTCGGCACCCCCGATCGTGGGTTTGCATCGATCGCCTCCACTTACGACAAGCGGTTTCAGTTCTGGCGTGCCGGTCTGTTCGACGATCAACGTCAGGTCGAACTCGGTGTGACATCGCGGTGGTTCGAAATCGGCCCAGTGCGTCATTACGCGACGTGTTCGAACGCGGTGGATGTCTGCGCGTCGGCGGTCTACACGTCATCGAGCATTCTGCATAACCCGATCGGTCTGGCGATGGCGTTCGGCATCGGCGCGGCGCTGGGCGGCGCAGTGGGTCTGTCGTGGCGATCGCGCAAACGCTACCGCATGTCGGTGGACTGGGCGACGCAACACGCCGCCGAGACCGGGGGCATCACGGTGGTGTATCAGCCGCTGGTTCGCCTGCGCGATCGCAAGATGATCGGCGTGGAGGCGCTGGCCCGCCTGAACGATAGCGCGGGCAAACCGATCTCTCCTGAGATGTTCATCCCGATTGCCGAGCGGCGTGGTGTCATCGGACTGGTGACGCGGCAAGTCGCGCGGCGTGCGCTCATCGACATGCACGGGCGCGCCTTGGCCGATTCCGAATTTCACATCAGCATTAATCTCGCCGCCGAAGATGTCGTGGACACGACGTTTCACACGTTCCTGAATCACATTGCGGCGTCATTACGCGTGCCACGGACACAAATTGCACTCGAAATAACGGAGCGTTCCACCGATAGCATGAAACGTCTGGGAGATGCGTTGGATCGGTTGCGTGCCGACGGTTATCAAATTCATATTGACGACTTCGGCACTGGCTTTTCGAATTTAGCTTACCTGTCGACGCTCCATGTCGATGCCCTGAAGATTGACCGCATGTTCACGCAGGCGATTGGCGCCGATACGGTGGGCAGCGCGATTGTCGATCAGATCTGCAAGATGGCGGCGCTGTTGAAAGTGGGCGTGATCGTCGAGGGCGTGGAAACGCGCGCACAGGCCGTTTATATGCTCGCGCATTGCCCCGAGGCAGTGGGGCAGGGGTGGCTTTTCGGCAAAGCCGTTCCGGACGATGAATTGCCGTCGCCGGAAGCCCTTATGAAAGCGATGGCAGACGATGCGGAGACGGTCGCTTAAATCTTGCAGAGCGCCGGGATTGGGTTTTTCGTGCGTGTGTTTCTGTGAACTATTTGTGGCGGCTCTCCGGTGGTGAGAGAAATGGCCGGCAAAAATTGGTAATGATTATTTTCGTTATATCGGGCGAATTACCGAGAATAACGACACGCATTCGGCGCTAGATTGGAACCACCGTGGTCCTGATGTGCCCCCGACCTCCACGGACTATCCGGCTCGCCGATCTGGCGGGCCGCTTTTTTTTCCCGTGATGCACCATGATTTGTTCGCATGTTAGGATTCTCCAAAAAAGCAGCATTGGTTTTGTGACGCCACAGCTGTCGATTTGCAGATGGGGGACATATGGATAAATCTTTTCGTTTTTCTTGGCACTACGTGAGCGACACGGCTCCCGGCGTGCCGTTCGACCTTGAGGGCGCGGTCACGCCGCGCGCCGACGACCGCTTTGACGGTGCCGTCGATGCTTACTCAGACGGGAATTACATCGGCCGATGCGAGTATTCGAGCATTGAAGCCAGTGATGCGTCACTCGCCGCCGAACAAATCCGTAAACGCATCGAGCGACGCATCGAAGATCGCGTCGCTCGTGAGCATCCGGTCACACATTGACCGCGTTGAAAGCCTTGAATGCCAGCTGGCGCGTTTAGCGCCAGCGCCGGCAGCAGCCACCTCCCCAGTGGCCACCCCAACCGCCTCCCCAGCCACGCCCCCACGAGAATGAGAGCGATACGTTGCTGCCCCATGGCGACGGGGCGAAGCCCGGGTAAAACGGCGCATAGTCCGGGAATGCCGGATAGGCCGCATAGGCGGGGTAGGTCGCGTAAGTCGGATACGTCGCGTAGGTCGGGTAGGCCGCATAGGCGGGATACGTCGCGGGATAGGTCGCATACACCGGCGCGTTTGACGGCATTTGCGACGACTGCGGCGGCACGTAATCAGGCGGCACGGGCGAACCGTTCGGATACACGGGCGCGCGTTGCGGCGATGGCCGATAGTCTGGCGGCACCGGCGAACCATTCGGATAAGCAGGCGGCGTAGCACCGTTGCCGCTGCCCGGTCGATAGTCCGGTGGCACCGGCGAGCCGTTCGGATACGCCTGATGCGCAGATTTTCCCGGTGGCGGTGGCGGCATGCTGATGCCGGGCGCGGGTTGGGCTTGCACTGGCGCTGCCGAAACACTCGGCGTGGGCACGGGGGCCGTGGACACATCGGTCGCGGAACCGGCTGAACCGGGGGCTGCGCGCATGGCTTGCGGCGCATTGGGATCTTGCGAAAACGTCAGCGCACCGCCTGGATATTGCACGACGTAGCAACCGGCGAGCGGCAGGGCACAGAGCAAAGCGGCGAGCGGAGCGATTTTCATGGCGAGGAGTGTAACGCAGGAAATCGCAGCACCGTGGGCCAGCGCCACAATATTGAACTGCGTTTGCATTACGATCGATTAAGCACGCGCTAACCACTTGTGAATCATGTGGCGCGGGTTGCACCTGTTCGAAATCGACAGGCAAAAAAAACGGCCAGCGCGTTGCTGGCCGTGAAATCCACCAGGAGGAGGTGGAGGAGACAGGTGCAACTATATCAGGGAAATCCCTGAACGGGTAAACCTGCGACGAAAAAATATGTAGAAAAACCACAACTGCGACAATTCGTCGCTTTTTGGGGCGCCAAACCCGCAATTCCACGCCTGATATACCTCTCAGGTGCGTCAGCCGAGCCATTTCCCGTGCGGGGGATGGAGAAAAACCACAAAGTCCGGGCAGCGCGTTACCGCAGCTACCGCCGCTACCGCCGTTACTGCCGCTACCGCCGACCGTCTTCGAGGAGAGGTATCCAATGTCTTCCAACGCTAGAAAGTGGGGCAATCACACTGCCGTCGCGCCGATCTCCCGCGGACCCGCGCCGTTGCCCGGCACACGTGCCGATGCGCTGGCGCCCTTGCAGACGTTCGTCGCCACCCTGACGGCGTTGGTCGATCGCCAGCCCGATGAGCCCACGATCGTGGCCGAGGGGCGTGCCGCGTTGGCGGCGCTGATCGCCGACGACACCTGGCTTCCCGAGGAATACACACGCCCCGATCCGGCGCGTTATACGCAATACCGGCTCTATGTCGACCCGCAGGCTCGCTTCAGTGTGGTGAGTTTTGTCTGGGGGCCGGGGCAGTCGACGCCCGTGCACGACCACACGGTCTGGGGGCTGATCGGCATGCTGCGCGGGGCCGAAGATTCGCTGCCGTTCGCCCGTGCCGGCGACGGGCAGCTGGTGTCGGCCGGTGACCCGGTCCGGCTCTCGCCCGGCACCGTCGAAGCCGTTTCCCCCTCGCTCGGCGACATTCATCAAGTGCGCAACGCCTTCGATGATCGCGCGTCGATCAGCATCCACGTCTATGGTGCGGACATCGGCCGGGTGGAGCGCGCCGTGTACTTGCCGGACGGCACCCGCCGCAGCTTCATCTCCGGCTACGCCAATCCCGACAGCCCCAATCTCGTCGCGCGCTGAGCGCGTCTTCCAGCCTGCCAATTCAGCGTTCTCGATGGATTCCCCGACGGCTTGCCCGCCGGCGAATCCGTTCGCCATTTGCCTTGAGAATCTAAGTGTTAACACCAAGCATCGAATTACGTTCGGCGATATAAACTTCCGCAAAGCGTAATTTCATGCGTGTGAGGATTTGCCGTGCCCGTCCTTCGACCCGACGCATGAAATGCTTCGCCCGCCTACCGGCGCGGCGAGGTGCCCGGCGCACGGCAGAGACAACACCAGCCGGCGCATCGACCGGGACGCAGTGACAAGAACGTTTGGAGACAGGATGAAAGCAGCAGAAGTGAATGTCGGCGCGCTGATCGACGAAAGCCGTCTGGGCGGTTATCAGTGGTGGGTGATTGCGCTGTGCGCCATGTGTCTGGTGGTCGATGGTTTCGACGTGCAGGCCATGGGCTATGTGGCCCCGGTGGTGATTCGCGAGTGGGGTATCGCGAAGGAAACGCTCTCGCCGGTGTTTGGCGCGGGGCTGTTCGGCATGCTGGTGGGCTCGCTCACGTTCTCGGCGCTGGCTGACAAGCTGGGCCGCCGTCCGGTGCTGATCGGCGCCACCCTGTTCTTTGCCGTGTGCATGATCGTCACGGGCTTTGCCAATTCGATTACCGAGCTCGTCGTCTGGCGTTTTGCGGCGGGCCTGGGTCTGGGCTGCATCATGCCGAATGCGATGGCACTGGCAGGCGAATACAGCCCGCGCCGCATTCGCGTCTCGCTGATGATGATGGTGTCGTGCGGCTTTACGCTGGGTGGCGTGGTTGGCGGCCTGATCACGGCGGCGATCATCCCGAGTCTGGGCTGGCGCGCGGTGTTCTTCATCGGCGGCGCGATTCCGCTGGTGCTCGGCTTCCTGATGTGGGCCTCGCTGCCGGAGTCGATTCAGTTCCTGATGTTCAAGAAGAGCGACGCGGCGCGCATTCGCAAGCAATTGCAGCGCGTGGCACCGTCGGCGAATCTGCCGGCTGACGCCCGCTTCGTGCTCGACGAGCAGAAGGCCAAGGGCGTGCCGTTCATCGAGTTGTTCAAGGATGGCCGCGCGCGGATGACGCTGCTGCTGTGGGTCATCAACTTCGCGAACCTGCTCGACATGTACTTCCTGTCGAACTGGCTGCCGACGGTGATTCGCGACGCCGGTTATTCGACGCAGGTGGCGGTCATGGCCGGCACGGCGTTGTGGACGGGCGGCGTGATCGGCACGTTGCTGTTGGGCCGTGTGATCGACCGCGTGGGCTTCACGAGCGTGCTGGCCGTCACGTTCCTGATCGCGATTGCGGCGACGGCAGCGATCGGCAATCCGGCGGTGATGGTGTCGATGGTGGCGGTGTTCGCGGCGATCTTCTTCGCGGGCTTCTCGATCATCGGTGGTCAGCCGGCGCTCAACGCCTTGGCCGCGACGTACTACCCGACGTCGCTGCGCTCGACGGGTATCGGCTGGAGCCTCGGCGTCGGCCGCATCGGCTCGGTGCTGGGCCCGGTGCTGGGCGGTGCGCTGATGCACCTGCAATGGTCGTCGTCGTCGCTGTTCCTGGCGGCAGCCGTGCCGGCCTGCATCTCGCTCATCGGTGTGCTGGCGATTGCCCGCATGCAACGCGGCGACGGCGGCAAGATGCGCGCTGCGACGGCGAGCTAAGTCGTGATGGTTCTTCTGCCGTGTCCGTGCGCTTGAAATTGAGCGCAAGGTAACGTGGCTCAACGCCCGCCAGCGGTATCATGGCGGGCGTTGTGCTTTTTGCACCGCGTCTCGAGCACGCTATCAGCACGTTATAACTAAAACGAAAAATGACACAGACGTCCGAACTCTCTCCCGCCTTGCCGACCGAGCGTGTATTGCTGGGCATTCTTGGCTTGTTCATGATGATTGCCCCGGCGTCGACAGATATGTATCTGCCGGGGCTGGTGACGATGCGCCACGAACTTGGCGCGAGTGCGGCGGCCGCGCAGCTCACGCTCTCGTATTTCTTTCTGGGGTTTGCGTTCGGGCAACTGCTCTGGGGGCCGCTGGCGGATCGCTTCGGGCGGCGCTGGCCGATGGCTGCGGGCATCGCGCTCTATATCTTCGGCAGCGTGGGCTGCGCATTCTCCGACACCATCGATCACATGATGATGTGGCGTTTCGTGCAGGCGCTCGGCGGCTGCGCGATGCCGGTCATTGCACAGGCGATCGTGCGCGATGTGTACGGCGCACGAAACAGCGCCCGCGCGTTTTCGATCATGTTGCTCGTGATGAGCGTGGCACCGATTGTGGCGCCGCTGCTGGGCGGCCAGTTGCTGCGCTTTACGACGTGGCGGGTGATCTTCGGAATTCTTGCGGTGTTTGGCGTGGTGGCCATGCTGGCGTTGTGGCGTTTGCCGGAAACCGGCGCGGTGCATGCGCGCACGGTGGGCGGCCCGCGTGCCATCGTCATGTCGTATTGGCATCTGCTGCGCGACAAGCATTTCGTCGGCTACATGGTGGCGGGCGGTGCAGTGTTCGGCGCATCGTTCACGTACATCACCGGCACGCCGCTGGTGTACATGGAGTACTTCCACGTGTCGCCGCAATTCTTCGGCGTGCTGTTCGGTATCAACATCGTCGGTATGGCCTCGATGACGATGTTCAACTCGCGCCGCGTCGGGCAGATCGGGTCCTATCGCCTGATGCGGGCCGGCATCATCGGTTGCGCGGTGGTGACGTCGGTGCTGTGCGCGACGGCGTGGCTGGGCATGGCGATCCTGCCGTTGATGGTGGCGCTGTTGTTCCTGTTCATGTCGCTGCGCGGCATCATTACTGCGAATTCGGTGGCCGGGGCGATGGCGAACCACCCGACACGCGCGGGTGCGGCGGCCGCGCTGGTCGGCAGCGTGCAGTACGGTTTCGGTTTCGCTGCGGGTGCGCTGCTCGGCGTGCTCAATGACGGCTCGCCGCGACCGCTGGCCACTGTCATGTGCGCCTTCGCGTTGCTGGCATTGGTGTCGATGCTGCTGATGTTGCCGGGCAAGCGCGCGGCGGCGTGACGGTGCGTTGATCGCGACATCAAGCCGCCGCCGCTGGCGGCTTACGGCCTAGGGCTTACGGCGCGGATCGCCATAGACCTTGGTAGCACAGGTGCCATCCACGCAATCGGGCGCGGCGCGTACCCCAAGCCACCGGGAGACGCGAAGGCGGTTGCGCGCAAACAGGCGGTAGAGCACGCGCGCCGCAGACCGCAGCGCAGGAACCCGCAACGGTGCCACCAGCCAGCCGCGTCCGGTCAGCGTGTAGGCGGCGAAGATGGCATCGATGCCGATCAGACACGCCCCCTCGGCGTCCCACGCATGCATCTGCGCATTGAGTGCGGAGAGACTCACGCCGAGTGGTGCGGGGTCGAACGCCGGCGCGGAAATATCCACGAACGCCAATCTCTTTGCCCGATCTCTGGCGCGCAGTTGTCCGATTTCCCTCACGCAGATTGGACAATTGCCGTCGAAGTACACCGTCAGTGCCGTAGCGCCCATCGCAAACCTCCGATTTCATTTGTTTCTGTCATTAACGAAATTAGGCCGCAACGACGCCGTCGTCAAGATGAAATTTCTGTCTTGACAGAAATTTCCGTAATGTCTAGATTTGAGTCCATGGAACTCACACCGATCACTGAACGATTCATTCTGCACTGGGGCGAGATGGGTTCGCGCTGGGGCGTCAACCGGACTGTGGCGCAGATTCATGCGCTGCTTTATCTGGCCGGACGGCCCGTCCCTGCGGACGAAATTACCGACACGCTTCAGGTGGCGCGCTCCAACGTGAGCACGAGTATCAAGGAGCTTCAGTCGTGGCGGCTCGTGCGCACGGTGCACGTGCTGGGAGATCGCCGGGAGCATTTCGAGACGTCGACCGACATCTGGGAGTTGTTCAAACTGATCGTGGAAGGGCGGCGCCAGCGTGAAATCGATCCCACGTTGACGATGTTGCGCGACACGCTGATGAGCCCCGAGATGTCGGCAGAAAGCCGCGAAACCGAGCAGCGCATGCGCGATACGCTGGACTTTCTCGAAACACTCACGACGTGGTCGGACGAGATGCTGCGGCTCAAGCCCGAGACACTGATGAAGACACTGGGCGTGGGCGCGAAGATCAGCCGCACGGTGCGGCGCAAGAAGTCGTAAAGCAGAGAGGCAGGTAGACCGGCGGGCGAAACATCAGAGGGTCGTCCGCATTTTTTTACTTCAATATTTCTGTTTATACAGAAATTACTGTAGGAGGTGTGAAATGCAATCGATGCTTTTCTTCGCCTTGTCTTTGGTGATTCCCATGACCAGCGGGTTGTTGGTGACCCGATACCTTGGCCCGGTGCTTGGCAGAGTGCTCACGGATCTGTGCGGTACCCGCGAGCGTGCTGATTTCTGGGTGCGAATCTGTATGGTGTTGCTGGTGGCGTTGCCGCTCTTTCTGGTGCTGCTGGTCTCGCCGGGCAGGGTCTGTCGACTGGATGCCGTTGAGTGCGCGGTCAACCTGATACGCGGCGCAAGCTTTTTCACGGTGATCGGTTTGTTGCTGGGCGTCTGGATCATTGCCTCGACGGTGCGCCGCTACTTGCCGAAGCCGGGCGCCAAGGCGCAAACGGAGAGTCTGGCGCCCGCCCCGGTCCCGGCGTTGACCTCGGGCCCGGCCCCGGCCCCCTCCCCAGTTCCAGTGCCGATGTCGCAGCGCGCCCAGCAATAAACCGCTGGGCGTGCCCGAGACCTGCGCCGTCTCTATTACAGCGCCAGCACCAGCTTCTTCCCGCAGGCGCGCGAGCAGCACGACATCATCTTCGTGTTCGCATCGCGCTCTGCGCGGGTGAGCACCACGTCGCGGTGGTCGACATTACCCTCAAGCACCTGCACTTCGCACGAACCGCACAAGCCTTCTTCGCAGTCACTCTGCACGTCGATGTTGGCGGCACGCAGTGCAGTCAGCAGCGTCTGATCGGCCGGCACCATCACCGTAATGCCCGAATCCTTCAGCGTGACTTCGAACGCGTGTTCCTTCTCCGGATCGAGCGTGCCCAGTTGCGACTGGAAGTGTTCGACGCGCAGGGTGTCTTCCGGCCAATGCGCGCAGCACTCGGCCAGACCGTCGAGCATGCGCACCGGGCCACAGGCATAGACCTGCGTGTCGGCGCGCGGTGCCGCAAGCAAATTCGCGTAATCGGCGCGCTGGCCTTCGTCCTTGACCCACAGATGCAGACGTTCGCCGTGCTGAGCCTGAAGCTCGTCGATGAGCGCCATGGTGCGGCGGCTGCGGCCGCTGTAGTGAATCTCGTAATCGATGCCCAGCGCCTTCGCACGACGTGCCATCGCAGCGATCGGCGTCACGCCGATGCCCCCGGCGACAAAGATGGCG
The DNA here is from genome assembly GCF_002179965.1 of Pandoraea sp. PE-S2T-3. Lineage (GTDB taxonomy): Bacteria > Pseudomonadota > Gammaproteobacteria > Burkholderiales > Burkholderiaceae > Pandoraea. The sequence continues at coordinate 300,418 of NZ_NGUQ01000035.1, read as the reverse complement.
CGTGGCGTCGTTTCATCCAGACGGAAGTGATTGCGCGGACCGCGAAGGCGCAGGCGGTCGCCGGTTTGCAACCGGGTGTGCACCCAGTTCGAACCGCCCCGGCCTTCCGGCTCGTGCAGCACGGCGATCTCGAACGCACCCGCGTCTGCCGGGTCACCGCACAGCGAGTATTGACGCGACAGGCCCGTGTCGCCGCACTCGATATCGATGTGCGACCCCGGGGCCCAGCGTGGCATGGCACGCCCATCGGGGGCAACCAGACGCAGCTTCACGATGCCTTCGGCAACGGGCGTCACGGACTCGACCACGACCGGACGCGTCACGCTATGACCCGACGGCTCGCCAATGCGCACCGGCGAGTGGTTCGTCAGCACCGACGGGTCGGTGCGTTCCGGGTTCATCGCCGGATTCCACTCGACCCACACGTGCTCGGGGCCACGGAACGATGTGTTCGGCACATACGAGAACTGCTGTTCAGACAGCTTCATATGCGGCAGACGGCGCGTGAACTCTTCGAGGAAGATCTGCATTTCCATACGCGCAAGGTTCTTGCCCATGCACTGGTGCGAACCGTAGCCGAAGGTGAGCTGATCGCTCGCGTTCTCGCGGCGAATGTCGAACAAGTCGGCGTCGGCGAAGTGGCCTTCGTCGTGATTGGCCGACGACGTGACGATAAGCAGCTTCGAACCCGCCGCGATGTCGATGCCGCCGATGGTGACGTCCTTCGTGGCAAGCCGTCGCCACGCGGCCACGGAGCCGTTGTGGCGCAGGCATTCTTCCACCGCATTGGGAATCAGCGACGGGTCTTCGCAGATTTCGCGCCAGACGTCCGGATGCTGCAACAGCAGCTTCATCGCGTTGGCGGTGGCGTTGGCCGTGGTCTCGTGCGCGGCGACGATGCCCGCCATCATCATGGAATGCAGGTAGGAGTCGGTGACGACTTCGGGGTAATCCTTCTGCTTGCGAATTCCGTATTGCATCCAGCCCGGGCCGTCCGGCTGCTGGCGCATCTTGTCGAGAATCTTGCCCGCCAGTTGCCAGAAATTACCGACGGCGTGTGCGACGGCCACCTGTTCTTCGGGCTTCGGACGTCCCCACGTGTTGACGGTGTGCGCGATGGAATACTCGCGCAGCTTGTCCATGTCTTCTTCGGGCACGCCGAGAAAGTGCAGGGCGACGGTCAGCGGCACTTCCCACAGCATCTGGTCGACGAGGTCGGCACGGCCATCGTCGATGAAGCGATCGACATACTCGCGGGCCAGTTGGCGCACGAGCGGTTCGTGATGCTTGAGATGCTCCGGCGTGAACGGCTCCATCAGCACGCGACGGCGCGGCATGTGTGCGGGCTCGTCTTCATTCACGAGGGTGCGGTTGAGCGCGAAGCCGTACGACGCGAGCACGGCGTTGGCTTCGGGGCCGGTCGGCGTGATCTTCTCAAGCGCAATCGACGGGCTGAAGGTCAGGTTGTCGCGGAAGATGGCCTTGATGTCGTCGTAGCGCGTGACCACCCAGTAGCCGAGCTTGGGGCTGTAGAACACCGGCTCCTGATCGCGCGCCCAGCGCACGTACTCGGGCGGGTCTTGCTGATAGCCGTCTTCGAACGGATCGAACTCGGCGGCGCGGGCACTGATGGGGCAGCCGTTCGGTGCGACGGTGGCAGCAGGCGAGGCCGCCGGTGCCTGATGGAACGGGCAGCCAGCGGCGCGCGCGGCTTCGGCTGCGTTAGCTTCGTTAGCTTCGGTATTGGGGGAAGTGCTTTGGCTCATCCGGTCACGCTCTCTGGGTCCAGTGCGGCGTCGCCAACTTACGGCCTGCGACGTCACACGCAATCAAACAAGTGTAGAGGAGCGTCGCCGGTTCGGCCCAGCGCATGACACATGACACACGGCTCAGCCATCATCGTCATCGCGGTTACCTACGGCACGCGCGCAAGGCGGGGACGTCTCCTCAGCTCGATGCGATACGTTCTCTTACGTCACCTTTTCGTCGGCAGACGGACGTTCGCATTCTGTAAATCTATTAAGCGTAAATATAATACGCATTGCGTAAATAAGTGGACTGGGGTTAACCTCTACGTCTCATGACGTCGGACGACGCGGCATTGCGTCATAAAATCTCGCCGATGACAACAAACAAACGACCCACCGCCGGCCGACCGCGTAGCGCGGCCACGCTTTCCGCTGCTTCCGGTGCTGCGGGCGCCGACAGCGATGCTCCGCGCGAGCGCGGCCGGCGCCAGCGCGTGCAATCCGCCGAGACCGGCATGGTGGTGCTCAAGGGCCTCGCCAGACTGGGCGGACGCGCGAGCCTCACGGTGCTGGCGCAGTACGTCCAGCAAAGTCCGGCGAAGGTGCACCGGTATCTGATGAGTCTGGTGGAAGAGGGGCTCGTCGCGCAGGACACGGATTCTCAGCATTACCATCTGGGCCTCGAAGCGATGCTGATCGGTGTGGCCGCGATGCGGCAGGCCGATCCGGTGCGTGCCGCAGAGCCAGCACTAGTCCGGCTGCGCGAGTCGTTCGAAGTCACGTGCTTCATCGCGGTGATGGGGAATAAAGGCCCGACGATCGTGCGCTTTGAAGAACCCGGGCTGCCGGTGACGATCAACGTGCGCATCGGCTCGGTGATGTCGGTCCTCTGGTCGGCCGCCGGCCGCGTGTTCCTCGGTCTGCTGGACGATCCCCAAGTGCTGGCGATGGCCGAGGCCGAACTCGCCAACGCGACGCCGGAACATCGCGCCCAACTCGATCCGGTTGATCCGATCGGCACGCTTCGCCAATCGGTGCGTACGGCGCAAGGGGCCAGTGTTCGCGATACGAACCTGACCGGTATCAGCGCGCTGGCTGCGCCCGTGTTCAATTACGACGGCCGCCTCGTGGGCGTGATCACGGCTCTGGGCGCCACCGGCGGCTTCGACCCACGCCTCGATAGCCCCATCGGGGAAGCGGTTCGCCGCGAAGCACTCGCCGCCAGTCACGCGCTCGGCTACCGGCCACCGCTGCCTGCCAGCGCCTGATCGCCAGCGTTTAAGCGGCCCGGGGGCATCGTCCCCTCGGCGCTGTCGCCCCAGTTCCCGCCATCCCAGCACCGCATGCCCCCATCGGGGCATGACGTCTATCTAGGGCGTTTCCTATTGTTTTTGAGGGTTTTGTGACCTGCATCGCGTGGACGCACGTGCTATCATTTGATAATGATTCTCATTAACAATTATCGGAATCAACCTAATGAATGGCCGACGATGACATGAAGCCGCGCTGGCCGTCATCGGAGACCTCGCCCGTGGAGGTCGCAAATGCTCATGTTGAAACGTACCGTCGATCTCACGCCTCGCGTGTTGTCGATTCCATCTCCCGCGTTGACCTACGTGCCGCTTGGTGAGTTCGGGCAAGGCGCGCGCAAGGTGTCCGGCGGCGCCCGCCACCGGGCGCTTGCCAGTAGCGACGCAATCGACGGGGAAGTCGGCCCCGCCAATAGGCAATCGCCGCAATGTGAAGGCGACGAACTCTGGCTCTGGCGCTTTTTACTGGCCGGCCGCCCGTTCGGTGCCACCGGGGCCGCCGTCGGCGGGCCGGACGACGGCGCGACATGGCTCTCGCCCGCCGAGCATGCGCTGGCCCGCCGTCTGCCGCGTACCCAAATGCGCCACCGCTTCATGTCGGAACGTATCGCGCTGCGCTGGATCTTCGGCCGCTGGTTTCGCTGCACGCCCGCCGCCGCCCCAGTCCCCGCGGCGACGCCCGGGGTTTCCTCCTTCGAATGCGACAGCCCGCACGGCAAGGTGTGGATCGACATGGCGCATGCAGGCCTCTGGCTGTTTGTCGCCCTCGGTCACGGGCCGCTGGCTCTCGCCGCGCATGCGCCCGTCGGCGCGGTCGCGGAGATCGCCGACGACAGCGAGGTGCTGGCTTCGCAAGACCCCTTCGCGGTGGCGCGCGACGCTGCCCACCGACTGTGTCTGGCGCGACTGGCAGGCGAGGGCGAATCGCTCGCGTCAGGCGCCAACGTGCCGCTGCTTGCGCACCCTTACGTGAGCGTGCCCTACGCGGGGCGCACGCGCTATCTCTACGATATTTCCGTCGGCTCGCGCCTGACGGTGGTGGCCGCACGCGACACGATCGTGCATCGCATGCGTGGCTTTGGTTGGCAGAACTGAGCGATAGCCGGCGGCTTCATCTCTTGACGGTGAGTGTGGCGGGTGAGTCTGGCGGGTATGACAGGCGTGGTGAAACGTGATGGCGGTAGCGGGGGCGAGGGCGGCATCGGCAGCCCGCGGGAATTTGCGCTATTCTGCCCCGTTGTTGTGCCATCCCGTCATCGACTTCCTGGAGAAGAAGCTCATGCGCCGTCGCTATCGTCATACGCTCGCTGCTGTCCTAACGGTTCTTTCCCTGCCGCTGATTCCGCTCGCGGCTCACGCCAAAGCCCTCACGGTCTGTACTGAAGCCAGCCCTGAAGGCTTCGACGTGGTGCGATACAACTCGCTCACCACGACCAACGCGTCGGCCGATACGGTGTTCAACCGCCTCGTCGAATTCGACGCCGCACAGGCCAAGGTGGTGCCGAGTCTCGCAACGAAGTGGGAAGTGAGCCCTGATGGCCTCACCTACACGTTCACGCTGCGCCCGAACGTCGCATTCCATAGCAATGCGGACTTCAAGCCGACGCGTGCGCTCAACGCCGACGACGTGGTGTTCACGTTCGACCGCATGCTCAACCCGGACGCGCCGTGGCACAAGCTCACGCCGTCGGGTTTCCCGCACGCACAATCGCTGTCGCTGCCCAAGCTCATCAAGTCGGTGCAGAAGGTCGATGCCGACACGGTGCGCTTCACGCTGTCGGAACCCGACGCCACGTTCCTGTCGATGCTGTCGATGGGCTTCGCTTCGATCTATTCGGCCGAATACGCCGACAAGCTGGTCGCGACCAACAAGACGGATGACCTGAATGCCCGCCCGATCGGCACGGGGCCGTTCGTTTTCCGTAGTTATCAGAAAGACGCGATCGTGCGCTTCGATGCCAACAAGGCGTACTTCGCGGGCAAGCCGGCTTCCGACCAGTTGATCTACACCATCGTGCCGGACGCCGCCGTGCGTGCGCAGAAGGTGAAGGTCGGCGAGTGCCAGATTGCCCTCTCGCCGAAGCCGCTCGATGTGCAGGCGGCTCGCAGCGACAAGGCGCTGAAAGTGGTGGAAACGCCGGCGTTCATGACGGCCTTCGTCGCGATCAACACGCAGCACAAGCCGCTCGACGACAAGCGTGTGCGTCAGGCACTGAACATGGCGTTCGACAAGCCGAGCTACGTGAAGCAGGTCTTCGAAGGCACGGCGACCCCGGCGGTGAATGTCTATCCGCCGAATACGTGGAGCTATGCGAAGAACGTCGCCGACTATCCGCACAGCATCGAGAAGGCGAAGAAGCTGCTGGCCGATGCCGGCTTCCCGAACGGCTTCGATACGACGATCTGGACGCGTCCGAGCGGCAGTCTGCTCAACCCGAATCCGAAGGTGGGCGCCGAGATGTTGCAGGCCGATCTGGCGAAGATCGGCGTGCGCGCACAGATTCGCACGGTGGAGTGGGGTGAGTTGATTCGTCGCGGCAAGGCGGGTGAGCACGACCTGCTGTTCATGGGCTGGTCGGGCGACAATGGCGACCCGGACAACTTCCTGACGCCGCAATTCAGCTGCGCCGCAGTGACGTCGGGCACGAACTTCGCACGCTTTTGCGACAGCAATCTGGACAAGCTGATTGCAGATGGCAAGCGCACGCACGATATCGCCGCTCGTACGGTCAAGTATCAGGCCGCACAGAAGGTGATCAAGGACGATGCGCTGTGGATTCCGCTGGCCCATCCGAACGCCGCAGTGATCACGCGCGCCGGGGTGACGGGCTATCAGGTCAGCCCGTTCGGCCGTCAATACTTTGCCAACGTGGAAGCGAAGTAAGCAGCTAAAGCCGCAGCGCTACGCCGGTAGCACTGCGCAGTAAGACCGAACCGCCGCGCTGACTCGAAGTCATCCGAATCAGCGCGGCGGTTCTTTTTTCATCAATTTCCGCGCTGACCCTCTGCGTGATTCTCCGCTTCACTCTCTTCCTCTGCGATTCGGAAAATCTGTGAGAGATCGGCATCGGCCATGCCGCGATCGGCAGCGTCTTGCAGCAGACGGCGGACTTCGGGAATCACCCGTTGCACGGTCGCACTCGTGTCGGCCAGTTCGGCAATCGCATCCAGGTCTTTGAGTATGACCCGGACCGTGCCGGTCGCGTGATCGGGCGGCGTGACCATCCGCGGCCAGAGCGTTTGCATCAACACCGAGTCGGCCCAGCCGCCGAACAGGGCTGACGGCACTGCGCCCGTATCGATACCGTTGCGCTTGGCGAGCACGAACGCTTCAGCGAGCCCGGCCAGCGTGGTGGCAACGATGGCCTGATTGGCGAGCTTGGTGGTTTGCCCGGCACCCACGTCGCCCATGCGCGTCACTCGTGCCGAGAACGCCCGCAACGTCGGCGTCACGGCGTCCACGGCATCTGCCGCGCCACCGGCCATCACCGCCAATGTGCCGGCTTCTGCACCCCCGGTGCCGCCAGAGACCGGGGCATCGATCCAGACGTTGCCCGTCGCTTCCGTCCAGCGTGCCGCCAATGAGCGCGTGAGCGCCGGTGACAGCGTGGAGTGATCGACGAGATAACGCGGGGGCTTGGCTGCGTGCACGAGCCCGTGCTCGCCAAACACCACGTCTTCCACCGCCTTGCCGTCGCCCAGACACAGCAGGGCAATGTCGACCTGCTCGCCGAGCGTCTGCGGGCTATCGCAGGCGCGCGCGCCCGCCGTGGTCAGTGCGGTCAGCTTGGCGGCGGACCGGTTCCAGATGGCGACGTCGTGCCCGGCGGCCAGCAGCCGTTGCACCATCGGCTCGCCCATGCGGCCGATGCCGCAGAACCCGACTCGTAGGGGATGCTTCGATTCCATGCGTTATTCCTTGGCGGTGGTTGGCGTCTCCCCGATCGACGCTTCGTAGGGCCATTCGACCGCACCCGAGTGCGTGACGGCACCGAGCTTGGCCGGACGCACCAGCGCTTCGTACTTCTCGAGCACACCGCCGAGGCGGCCGCGCACGAATGGCTTGGTGCCGGCCGCGCGGGCGGCTAGTTCGTCGTCGGAGAGTTCGACGTCGAGCTTACCCTTGATCGCGTCGATATGGATGCGGTCGCCATCGCGCAGCAGACGAATTGGCCCGCCAGCGGCCGCCTCCGGGCCGACATAGCCGATGCACATGCCTCGCGTCGCCCCCGAGAACCGGCCGTCGGTGAGCAACGCCACCTTCTCGCCCATGCCTTGCCCGTAGATGGCCGCCGTAACGCTAAGCATCTCGCGCATGCCGGGGCCGCCCTTCGGCCCTTCGTTGCGAATCACCAGCACGTCCCCTTCGCGATAGGTGCCTGCCGCGACCACGGCCATGCAGTCTTCTTCCGTTTCGAAAACGCGTGCCGTGCCCGAGAACACCAACTGCTTGAGCCCGGCGGTCTTGAGTGCGGCGCCGTCCGGCGCGAGATTGCCGCGCAGCACGACCAGCCCCGCATTGGGTGACAGCGGTTCCGTGTGCGGTTTCACCACGCGCCCATCGGGGCCAGGGAAAGCGCGCAGTGCGGCTTCGAGCGTTTCGCCGCTTTGCGTGAGCGTGTCGCCGTGAATGTGACCACCGGCCAGCAGCGCGTTCAGCACGGCCGGCACACCGCCCACATGATGCAGATCAACGGCCAGATAGCGCCCGCCCGGCTGCATGTCGCCGATGAGGGGCGTGCGCGCCAGTACTTCGGAGACGTCGTCGAGCGTGAATGAAATGCCGGCCTCGTGTGCGATGGCGGGGATATGCAGCATCGCGTTGGTCGAGCCACCGGTGGCGGCCACGGCAGCGCAGGCGTTTTCGAGGCTCTTGCGCGTGACCAGATCGCGCGGCAGCGGCCCGCCATTGCGCAGCGCGCGCATGACGTTTTCACCCGCGCGGCGGGCGATGGCGATGCGCTCGCTGTACACGGCCGGCACCATCGCCGAGCCCAGCGGCGCAAGTCCCAGCACTTCCGCAACCATCGCCATGGTGTTCGCGGTGAACTGTCCCGGACACGACCCGGCAGTCGGCGTGCAGCGCTTTTCGATGCCACGCAGGGTATCGAGCGACATATCGCCACGCTGCGCCGCGCCCACGGCTTCGATGGCGGTGAGAATGGTGGCCTGCGTACCATCCGGTGCGACGCCCGGCAGCATGGCGCCGCCAAAGAGAAAGACGCCGGGCACGTTCACTCGCACCATGCCCATCAGAATGCCCGGCAGCGTCTTGTCGCAGCCGGCCACGCCCACGAGCGCGTCGTAGCAGTGCGCGCGCACGAACAATTCCACGCTGTCGGCAATGGTTTCGCGCGAGACCAGCGAGAAGCGCATGCCGGAATGGTTCATCGACGTGCCGTCGGAGACCGAGATCGCGGACCCGCGAATCGGTACACCGCCACCCGCCGCGACGCCGAGCCGAACGTTGTCGGAGATCTGGCCGAGCGACATGGAGCAGGGCGTGTTCTCGCCGAAGGTGTCGACAATGGCGACAAACGGCTTGTCGATGGCCTCGTCGTCAAGACCGGTGGCGCGCAGGAAAGCGCGGTGCGGTGTGCGCGTAATGCCTTCGGTGACCGTGCGCGAACGGTGTTTGTGCAGATCAGTCATGGGGAGTCCTGTTGTTCTGTGGGGGCTGTGGCGCCGTCATGCTCAGGCTCAGGTATTGAGCAGCAGGCCGTTTTCGATCGCGAGCACCTGCCCGGTCATGGCCGGCGCATGGGCGGCGAGGAACCACGCCAATTCGGCGATTTCCGCCGGTTGCGATACCCGCTTGAGCGGCGCGTTCTCGCGCATGCCGTCGACCACGCGCCCGTAGGCTTCGTCGCCCAGCACGCGGCGCAGCAGACCGTCGTCGACCATGCCGGGGGCAATGGCATTCACGCGGACTTGCGGGGCGAGATTGCGTGCCAGCGATAACGTCAGCGAATTGACCGCACCTTTGGACGCCGCATAGGCAATCGACGACCCCGTGCCATTGAGCGACGCCAGCGACGAAATGTTGATGACGGCGCTCGACCGGGCCGCCGAAGCGCTCTCGCGCAGCAACGGCGTGGCGGCGCGCGTCATCTGGAACATGCCGATGAGATTCACGCGATAAATCCGCTCGAACTCGTCGGCATCGATGGCTTCGAGATCGCTGTGGGCAATCACGCGCGTGGTGCCTGCGCTGTTGACGAGCGCATCGAGACGGCCCCACTGCTCGGCGACACGCGCCACCATGCGGCGGCAGGCGCTGTCGTCGGCCACATCGGCATCGACGACGAGCGCCTGCGCGCCCGCGTCGCGGCATTGCGCGGCCACGGTCTCGGCGGCGTCTCGCGTGCTGTCGTCGAAATTGTTGATGGCCACGGCCCAGCCGTCACGGGCAAAGCGCAACGCGGTGGCGGCACCGATGCCGGTGGCGGCACCGGTGACGAGACAAACGGGAAAACTCATGCGTGACTCCGTTGCGGCTTGAGCGTCATCACGAGGATGGCGCCTGCCACCAACGCGCACGCCAGCACGATCATGCCCGGCAGCAACTGGCCGGTACTGTCTTTGAGAAAACCGATGACATACGGGCTGACGAAGCCCGCGAGATTGCCGGTCGAGTTGATCAGGGCGATGGCGGCGGCAGCGCCTGCGCCACCCATCATCGCCGTGGGAATGCCCCAGAACACCGGCGCGATGGAGTTGATGCCGATGGCGGCCACGACGAGTGCCGCCATCGACCACCAGAGATGTTGTGCCAGCAGCACCGACGCGAGCATGCCCGCCGCGCCAAGCAGGCAGCAAATGGCGACGTGAAGGCGGCGCTCGTTGCGGCGGTCCGCATGACGTGCGACCAGAATCATCGCGACCGCGCTGATCAACGAAGGCACTGCCGAGAGCAGCCCGATATTGCCGAGATTGGCGACGCCCGCCGCGCGAATCATCGTCGGCAGCCAGAACACCAGCCCGTAGTTGCCCATGGCGATGCAGAAGTACAGCAGGCCGAGCATCCACACTTTGCCGCTGCCGAAGACTTGCCGCACGCTGTGATGCGCGCGCGTGCGGTCATCGGCGGCGAGGTCGGCGGCGAGCAGACGCTTCTCTTCAGCGGAGAGCCACTTCACGGTTTCGATGCGGTCTTGCAGCACGAAGAATGCTGCGATGCCGACGACGAGCGAGGCGAGCCCTTCGATCAGAAACAGCCACTGCCAGCCGGCCAGCTCCTGCACGCCGCCGAAGTGCTGCATGATCCACCCCGACAGCGGGCCGCCGATGGCACCCGACACGGGAATGGCCACCATGAACAGCGCGATGATCTGCGAGCGCTTGCTCGACGGGAACCACTTCGACAGATACAGCACGATGCCGGGAAGAAGCCGGCTTCGGCCACGCCGAGCAGGAAGCGCAGCACATAGAACGACACCGGCCCCTGCGTGAACATGGTCAGGCACGAGATGATCGACCACGTGACCATGATGCGGGCGATCCACATACGCGCGCCCACACGATGCAGGATCAGATTGCTGGGCACTTCAAAAATGAAATACCCGAGGAAGAACACACCGGCGCCCGCGCCATAGACCGTCTCGGACAGCGACAGGTCGGCGAGCATTTCCAGCTTGGCGAAGCTCACGTTCACGCGGTCGATGTAGGCGACGATGAAGGCGAGAAAGAGGAACGGGATGATGTGCCAGGTCAGCTTGCGATACAACGCATCGCGTTGCACCGGGTCGACGGCTGCGCTTGCGCCGCCGCTCAGGGACGTGCTCATGGGTGTTGTCTCCGTGGACGCGTGCCGTAGGGCACGTCGAGTTATCTGGCAGCGTGGTGTTCGCGCATCAGGTTATGCGAGGTGAGGTGGTTTGTTCGACATCGCGGAAGCTCCCGGGAAGCGGGAGACGTCCGCTGAATGCCGTCAAAAGCCCTGCACGACAGCGCTGCTCGCTGAAAGGGTAATGTCAGGCACGCGCTCCCCGCAAATCACACTTTCACCCTGCGGCATTACCGTTTGGTTATGATGTCGGCGCTTGTGCCATTCTTTTGCCGCCAAGGGGCGGCGTTCACCGATCTCGCGAGGCATCTGCCGTGGCAACGACCGACAACACCATCGAGCGCTTCTTTCGCAGCGGCCTGAAGCTTGGCCATCTGCGCATTCTGGTGACGTTGGGCGAGTTGCGCCAGGTGACGCGGGTGGCTGCGGCGTTCCACGTGACGCAGCCAGCTATCTCCAAGCAGATTGCCGAAGTGGAAGAGGCGCTGGGCGCACCGGTCGTGCAACGGGTTGGCAACGCGGTTGAGCTGACAGGCATCGGGCGCGTGCTCGTGGAGCGGGGCACGGAAATACTGCGGCAGATCGAACTCGCGCGGCGCGATGTGAGCGCGCTGACTGCGGGGACGGCAGGCCACGTGCGCTTCGGTGCCGTGGTGACGATTCCCCAACCGCTCATCGCCCACGCCGTTGAGTTGTTTACCCGGCGCGCACCGACGGCATCGTTTTCGTTTGTCGAAGCCACGCTCGACCGGCTGCTCAAGATGATGGACGAGGGCAATCTCGACCTCGCGCTGGGGCGCAATCGCGTGGCCGGGCATTTGCCGGTGATGCGCCACGAGTCGTTGCATCACGAGCCGTTCGTCTTTGTGGTGGGCGCCCGCCACGCGTTGGGCGGCCCCGATACGGTGGTCAGTTGGGACGACCTGCATGACGTGCGCTGGATCACCCCGATGCGCGGCTCGCCTGCCTTCGCCACGATGGTCGAAATGCTGGCCGAGCACGGCGTGACGCTGCAACATCCGGCCATCGAATCGAGTTCTCTGGCGTTGAATCTGTCGTTACTGCGCGGCGGCGATTTTGTCTCGATCCTGCCGCTCTCGCTGGCTCGCCGTTACGTGCAGCGGGGCAGCATGCGCGTGTTGCCGCTGCCGCCGCTGGCCCCGCTGGGCGAGGCAATCCTGTACTGGCGCGAAGACACCACCACACCCGCCGCGCAACTCTTTGCCGCTTGTCTGCGCGAATCGTCGGCCGAATTGATCGAGGCGGGTTGAGCGGTGCCTTTGCCGGGTGCTTAAGCCGTCGCCAGCGCGGCGCGTTTCACGCCATAGCGCGCCCCCGGCGTGCCATGCCCGAGGTGCTGCGAGAGCGAACGGCGCGAGGCTTCGTGGGCGGTCCACTCGGCACCGTCCTGCAACGGCGGAATGGTGACGATTTCCCCCTGATCGAGTCCGGCCAGCGCGGCGTCGACCAAGTCTTGCGACGACATCAGCCATTCCTGCGGCAACTCGCCGTGCGGCTTGCCCGCCACATCCCAGAATTCCGTCACCGTGGCGCCGGGCAGAACCGCCTGCACGCGCACGCCTTTATCCGCCAACTCGTGATGCAGCGATTGCGACAGCGTGAGCACGAAGGCCTTGCTTGCGCCGTAGACGCCGTTGAGCAGCTCGGGCGCGATGGCAACGATCGACGCAATATTGATGATCGTGCCGCGCCCGCGCGCGACAAAACCCGGCACGGCGGCATAGGTGAGGCGGGTGAGGGCGGTCACGTTGACGTCGATCATCGTGTTCATTTGTTCGACGTCGGCTTGCAGCAGCGGCGCAACGGCACCGAAGCCGGCGTTGTTGACGAGCGTGTCGATGCGGGCGTCTTCGCGCAAGCGGGCTTCCACCCGGGCCTGTCCTTCACGGGTGCCGAGATCGGCGCTGAGGATGTCGACGTGGCGGCCGGTTTCGGCCTGAATGCGTTGGGCGACTTCGCGCAGGCGGCCGGTGTTGCGGGCCACGAGAATCAGATCGTGGCCGCGACGGGCAAGACGGTCGGCATAAATAGCGCCGATGCCGGAGGACGCGCCGGTCACGAGGGCGGTGCCCGGTGCGTGTGAGGGAGTGGCTGTGGTGTTGACTGTGGCGTGCGACATGATGAATTTCCTATGCGAATGAGTAACAAGTCGAGTGCGTGACTGAGTGCGTTGGCCGCGTGGTTCGCAATGACGCCAGTAGCGGAGTTGCTGCATGACGCTGGCCAATGACTTCAGTGTGGTCTCGATTGCCAATGTCTCAAATGACAGGAAAACCACTTTTCAGGACATTTTTGTCCGGCGCTGAATTGCGCCGCCGACTAGAATCCAAAGCATTGCAATCTCTCGCGCCGGCCTGCACCCGGCACGTTGTCAGCCATGGCGTTACGTATCGGGTTGGTGGTGTATCCGGGGTTTCAGATGATTTCGCTCGCCGCGATGTCCGTGTTCGAGATCGCCAATTTTGGGCGGCCGGCGCCGCTCTACGACGTGAGCGTTGTCTCGGTGTCGGGTGGCTTGGTGCGCGATTCGGCGGGGATTTCCGTGGCGACCGAGGCGATTGGCCGTCGGCGCTTCGACACGCTGTTGGTCGCGGGGGCGACGATCGTGATGCCGACCGAGCCGGAATTGATCGCGGCGTTGCGTCGTGTCGCGCCGCGCATGCGGCGAATGGCGAGCATCTGTTCCGGCGCCTTCGTGCTGGCCGACACGGGCCTGCTCAACGGGCGCCGCGCAACCACGCACTGGGGACAGGCGCATGCGCTCGCGCAGAACTATCCCGAGGTGATCGTCGAAGAGGACCGCATCTTCATCAATGACGGCCACGTGTGGACATCGGCCGGCATGACGGCGGGCGTTGATCTGGCGCTGGCACTGGTCGAGGCGGACTTTGGCGGCGACGTTGCACGTGAGGCATCGCGCCAACTGGTGGTGCACTACCGGCGTACTGGCGGGCAGTCGCAGTTCTCGACGTTATCCACGCTGGAGCCGAATTCGGATCGGGTGCGCACCGCGCTCGCCTATGCCCGTGAACATTTGCGAGAACCGTTGTCGGTGGAGCAACTGGCTGCACAGGTGCATTGGAGCGCACGCCACTTCAGCCGTGAATTCACGTTGCAGACCGGGCTGACGCCGGCCAAGGCCATCGAGAAGCTGCGGCTCGAAGCGGCGCAGGCGTTGCTGGAGGACGGCGAAGCGTCGATTGCGCGAGTGGCCGATATCACTGGCTTCGGCGATGAAGAGCGCATGCGCCGTGCGTTTGTCCGCACGCTGGGCAAGCCACCGCAGGCGCTGTTGCGCGAGGCGAGGGAGCGCGTTCGCGCCTGATCCGGGCGGGCGCGCTGCTCACAACCACGGGTAACACGCGCCAGCCCGGCGAGGCACGCACGGGTGTATCGCGCGCCACGGACGTGACCATTCGGCCGTCATGCCGCGCTAATCCAGCATTCATGCGGGCTTCATGCGAAAACGGGCCGACAAAACCGGCCGCTTTCGCCGAGGCACAGGTTGTAAGCGTTTCATGAACGAAACACTTTCTGCACCTCGACCTTCGATGTCTCGCAAATCAAATTAATAGTTCTTTATAAATCAATGGGTTGAGTGCTCTGGCACGAAATTCGCGTGCATGAAGCGTGTATGGCGAAGCGCCAACCCGGATTTCCGCAGGCTGTTGGCAAGGGGTTCCTGTGCATTGGTGCACGGGCCGGCCCAGTATTGCCCGCGTTTTTCGTAGCTGCGCTCACGCCGTAATGCCGGACCTTTTGGCGGGGTCGGGTGTGTTCCGAAGTGAGTCGTGCGCGTGCGCGGGGAGGGGACCATGAACGGGTTCAAGGCGACATTAGTAGGTACAGCAGCAGCGCTGATGCTCTGCGGAATTGCGATCAATGCAACCTATGCGGCCGGTGGCGGCGGGGGTGGACGCGGCGGAGGCGGTGGCATCGGCTTCGGCGGCGGCGGCGGTATCGGCAATGGCGGCTTCGGCGGCCTCGGCGGATTTGGCGGCACCGGAACCGGGACGGGCACAGGCCCCGGCGGTGTCGGGATTGGCGGCTGCGGCTGCGGGAGCCACGGCAGCAGCTCTGGTGGCAGCAGTTCCGGTGGCAGCAGCTCTGGCGGGAGTAGCTCCGGCGGGAGTAGCTCAGGGGGTAGCAGCTCTGGCGGCAGTAGCTCGGGCGGCAGTTCCAGTGGCGGCAGCTCCGGCGGTAGCAGCTCAGGTGGTAGTTCCGGCGGCAGCTCAGGCGGCAGTTCCGGTGGCAGCTCGGGCGGTAGTTCCGGCGGCAGCTCAGGGGGCAGCTCAGGTGGCAGCTCAGGGGGTAGTTCCGGCGGCAGCTCCGGTGGTGGCAGTTCCGGCGGCGGCATCGGCGCTAGCGGCAGCAGCGGCGGTGGCGGTGTTGCGGGCCCGGGTGGGCGCGGATTGGGCGGGGCGGCGGGCGGCGGTGGACTCTCCGCGTTCGGCGGTCCGGGCAATGTCGGCGCAGGCGGCGGATGTTCGATGAATGGCCAGGGCGGCGAAGAGCCGTGCCCCTGAGTCAGTGGCGGTGGCGGGCCCGCACGCGTTCGGCACAGCGCGTGCGGGGTCTGTCCAGAGATCAAGTTGGCTAACGAGTTTCGCAGGTTGTTCGTCGGTTCCTGACGCGACCGGCTGCCGGTGTTACCGTCAGCCGTGCCACCCCCCCGGCCCGTGATCAGGCTGTTCTCCCGGCGAAGCGCCCCTTCGGTTATCCGAAGGGGCGTTTTTTTGTGCGCGAGCACTGATCCATGTCTCGATCCACTTCCCCGTGATTTGCCTGCGCTATCGATATCGCCAAGGGATATCGAAATGCCGATAATGTATTTCGCGTTAACCCCTATCTATGGCAGCATCCGGGGTCTGGGTCGCTGCCGGCTGGCCTTAGGGGGAACAGGCGCTAACCGCGCGCTGGCACCTGTGACGGCACCTCGCAGCCGTTACACCGCGCAGACGACCCTTGCGACCCAACAGGTTCCAATAAGTCAAACAAGCTTCGAAGGAGAAATCGAACATGCTGTCCCGTCAACTGATCAACGCATTCATCGGCGCAACGTTTGCGCTCGCTTCGCTCGGCGCTTCGGCCCAAACGGCCGACAAGCCCCTCAAGGTCGGCACCATGGCCGGCTCGGATGCGCAGATCTTCGAAGTCGTGAAGAAAGTGGCCCATCAACGCGGCCTCGAAATCAAGATCATCGAATTCAGCGACTACGCCCAGCCGAACGCCGCGCTCGACGCGGGCGACCTCGACGCGAACGGCTTCCAGCACAAGCCGTTTCTGGACAGCCAGGTCAAGGACCGTGGCTACAAGCTCGTGACCGCCGGCCTCACGTACGTTTCGCCGCTGGGGTTCTACTCGAAGAAGTACAAGTCGCTGAAGGATCTGCCCAACGGTGCCAAGGTCGGTATCCAGAACGACCCGTCCAACGGCAGCCGCGCGCTGCTGCTGCTTCAGAAGGAAGGTCTGATCAAGCTGCGTGCCGGCCTCGAAGGCAAGAACGCCACCCCGCTCGACATCGCCGAAAACCCGAAGAAGCTGAAGATCGTCGAACTGGAAGCCGCCCAACTGCCGCGCGCACTGCCGGATCTGGACGCTGCGTCGATCAACACGAACTTCGCTGCGCAGGCCGGTCTGGTGCCGCAACGTGACGCCATCGCCATCGAAGACCTGAAGGGCCCGTACGCCAACCTGATCGCCGTGCGTGCGCAAGACCTGAACAAGCCGTGGGTCAAGCAACTGGTCGATGCCTACCACTCGGACGAAGTGAAGGAATTCATCAAGACGCAGTTCAAGGGTGCGCTGATCGCGACCTGGTAAGTCTTGACGGCGCTTCGGGCGCCGACGCAGGCTATGTCATAAAAAGCGGGCTCAGTCGTGAACTGAGCCCGCCTTTTTTTCATGCCGTGGCAACGAATAAATGACGTCGCAGGCGGGGCAACCCTTGACTAGAATGGAATCGACATTCCGATCGACAGGAGGTTGCCATGTCCATGATCAATGTCTCGATGATGCTGGTAGCGCTACTGGTGGGTTTCGCGATCGGCATGCTCGTAGATCACTTCTGGGTGACGCACCACGACGAGTCAGGCCCCGAGCACAAACGCCTCGACTGGCACGATATGTGGGAGCGTATCCGCCACCAGCATTAACGCAGCTTGCGCCACAGCGTCGAACGGCTGATGCCCAGCGCTTCGCATGCCGCCATGCGGTCACCGCCGCAGGCGGCAAGCGTCGTGTGAATGCGCTCAAGTTCGGCGGCAGCGCGGCGTTCACGGCCGGTCAGCGGTGCCTCGGCAGGTGTGTTCGCCTGATCTGCGTTCGCACGTATTTCCCGGCTGCCGTTCGTTTTTGAAACATCCTGCAAATCCCGCGAAGTCTCGGACTCCGCCGCGCCGCCCAACTCCGGCGCAATCTCGATCAATCGCGCACGGCTGATTTCGCGCGCATTCACGACGTCGGCACACACCACCGCAATACGCTCCAGCAGGTTCTCCAACTCGCGCACATTGCCCGGCCAGCGATACATGGCGAGCAGCGGCAACAGCGACGCTTGCAGCGCATCGACGCTCATGCGCGCCCCTGCCCGCGCAAGCGCCCGTTCGAGAAACAGGGGCGTGAGACGCGGCAAATCCTCCATGCGCTCGCGCAGCGGCGGCAGCACCATGCGCAGGATGTTGAGCCGGTAATACAAGTCCTCGCGAAACACACCGGCTGCCACTTGCTGGCGCAAATCGCGGTGCGTCGCAGCAATCACCCGAACGTCACACGGAATCGGTTCGTTGGCGCCCAAGCGCAGCACTTCCCGCTCCTGCAACACGCGCAACAAACGCGTCTGTAACGGCATCGGCATTTCGCCGATTTCATCGAGAAAGATCGTGCCGTTATGGGCGGTCTCGAACAACCCCGCCTTGCCTCCGCGCCGTGCGCCGGAGAACGCGCCGTCCTCGTAACCGAACAACTCGCTTTCCAGCAATGTCTCGGGAAATGCCGCGCAGTTGATCGCGACGAACGGATAGTCGCGCCGCCGGCTCGCGTTATGAATGCCTTGCGCCAGCAACTCCTTGCCGGTGCCGCTCTCGCCGTGCACCAGCACGGTCGAATCGGTTTGCGCATAGCGGCGTGCGAGGGCGCGCACTTGTGTCATGGCCGCCGAGTCGCCGATCAGGTCGTCGAGCCGGTAGCGTGCCACCAGATGGCGTGGCCGATGCCGTGAGCGCAACGAGCGGTCCACCCGCGCAAACGCTTGTGAATCCTGACAAGTGAGCAGTGCCCCCGTAAGCGTGCCCTGATCGAGCAGCGGAATGCGGTTGACGACCCACGTCTTGCCCGCCATCGTGACGATCGCCTCCAGTTCCGCGCTCGCGCTTTCCAGCGTGCGGGAAATGTCGAGCCCGGGGGCAATCGAGTCGAGCGGCCGGCCGACGACGTCGGCAACTGTCACGCCCAGCATGCCCGCCATCGACGCATTCATCGCTTCAATGCGTCCGTTCAGATCGACCGCCACGACGCCTTCGCGAAGGTGGCGCAGCACCGTGTCGAGCCGCTCGCGGCGTTGCGCTTCAATGCGCCCGAAGCGAGCCACTTCAAGCGCCGTATCGAAGGCAGCGCGCACGGAGTCCTGCGAATACAGAAACACGCCGGTGAGACCCGCGCGTTCGGCGAGTTCGGTCACGAGGCCGGGGCCGACGATGACTTCCGCGCCCTCATCGCGCAGACGGTGAACAAGGTCGTCAGCATCGTGCGCATCGAGATAGGCGTGCTGTGAAATGTCGAGGCCGAAGGCATGCTTGAAGCGCTCGAATTCCGGCGCCGGGCGTGCATAGGACACAAGGGCGATGCGCGAGGCCGGCGACGTCGAGGGCAGCGCGCGGCGTGCGCGCGCCAGCGCATGCATCACGTCGAAGCCGGTCACTTTGACGAGCACCACGGGCAACGCGACACGCTCGCGCAGAAAGGCCCCGTTCGAGCCCGCCGCGACGATACCGTCGACACTGCCTGCGGGAAGCCGCTCAAGCGCTTCGATGACCGCTTCGTAACCCTTGTCGATGATCTCCACGTCGGCCTGCGCTGCGTAGTCGGGAACGATGTCGCGATACAACTCGCCGAGCTTGCTGATGCCGACCGCCCAGATCACCGGCTTGCGCACGGCGGTGGCAGGCAAGGCAATGCCTGAGCGCGACAATGCAAGCGGCAGACGGGAAGCGTCGGAGGTGGAGGCGGGCATACGCAGATCCTGAGTGGCTTGGCGACGCAGGAAGGGGGGGGCAACATCCCGCTATCGCCGTGAAACGAATCGCGTTATCGTAGCACGATGTCTCAAATGTTCCATTTCATGTTTCAAAATGAAACGCATTGCGACATATGGGAAATTGCCAAGCGAGACCGAGCCTTGCGGCACTTGACGTAAACGTCACAAGCGCGCCAAATTTCCGCTGCTAAATGAATGTGTTAGCGGCGAGGCGAGAATTGCCGCCGCAGTGAGGCCGCTCGCTGGCACGCCCATTGCTATCTACAATCCGCTACCCAAGAACTATTCGCCGTTTCGGGCAGTACAGACGGCACCCGCACGTATCAACACACACTCACCGCGCCTGCGGTCATCGCCATCGAACGCCGGTGGTCGATGCCATCAGGCGCAACACGACCGAGGGACTCAAGTGACGCATACCATTCGTTCGGCCGGCGCCGCCTTCCGCGAGGCCGTCAAGACCGAGCAACCGTTGCAGGTTGTCGGCGCGATCAACGCCAATCACGCCTTGCTGGCGAAAGCTGCGGGCTTCAAGGCGATCTATCTGTCCGGCGGCGGTGTCGCTGCCGGTTCGCTGGGCTTGCCCGATCTGGGGATTTCCACGCTCGATGACGTGCTTACCGACGTGCGCCGCATCACCGACGTATGCGATCTGCCGCTGCTGGTGGATGTCGACACCGGTTTCGGCCCGTCGGCGTTCAACATCGCGCGCACCGTGCAATCGCTGATCAAGTTCGGCGCAGGCGCCATGCACATTGAAGATCAGGTCGGTGCCAAGCGTTGCGGCCACCGTCCCGGCAAAGCGATCGTGACCCAGCAGGAAATGGTCGACCGTATCAAGGCCGCCGTCGATGCCCGCACGGATGAGAACTTCGTGATCATGGCGCGTACCGATGCGCTGGCCGTCGAAGGCCTGCAAGCGGCGATCGATCGCGCATGTGCGTGTGTCGAAGCCGGTGCCGACATGATCTTCCCCGAAGCCATGACCGAACTGCCGATGTATCGCCAGTTCTCCGATGCCGTGAAGGTGCCGGTGTTGGCCAACATCACCGAATTCGGCTCGACACCGCTCTTCACCGTCGAAGAACTCAAGAGCGCGCAAGTCGGTCTGGTGCTGTACCCGTTGTCGGCGTTCCGCGCCATGAACAAGGCAGCGCAGAACGTCTATCACACGATTCGTCGCGACGGCACGCAAAAGGCCGTACTCGACACGATGCAAACGCGCGCCGAGCTCTACGAGAGCATCGGCTACCACGCTTATGAACAGAAGCTCGACGCCCTGTTCGCACAACAGAAATAACCGAACCCCTGATCTGGAGGAAAGCATGAGCGAGACGACTGCAACCGGTTTCAAGCCCAAGAAGTCCGTGGCCCTGTCGGGCGTGACCGCCGGTAACACCGCGCTGTGTACGGTGGGCCGTTCGGGTAACGATCTGCACTACCGTGGCTACGATATTCTGGATCTGGCCCAGACCTCGGAATTCGAAGAAATCGCCTACCTGCTGGTCTACGGCAAGCTGCCGACGGTGCCCGAACTCAAGGGCTACAAGGCCAAGTTGAAGTCGCTGCGCGGGCTGCCCGCTGCGGTCAAGACGGCGCTGGAAGCCGTGCCCGCTGCGGCGCACCCGATGGACGTGATGCGCACTGGCGTGTCGGTGCTCGGCACGGTGCTGCCGGAGAAAGACGATCACAACATCCCGGGCGCGCGCGATATCGCCGACCGCCTGATGGCCAGCTTCGGCTCGATGCTGCTGTACTGGTTCCACTTCAGCCAGAACGGCGTGCGCATCGACGTGGAAACGGACGACGACAGCATCGGCGGACACTTCCTGCACCTGCTGCATGGCGAGAAGCCGTCCGACCTGTGGGTGCGTGCGATGCACACCTCGCTGATTCTCTACGCCGAGCACGAATTCAATGCGTCGACGTTTACGGCGCGTGTGATTGCGGGCACGGGGTCGGACATCCATTCGGCCATCACGGGCGCTATTGGCGCACTGCGCGGCCCGAAGCATGGCGGCGCCAACGAAGTGGCGTTCGAGATTCAGAAGCGCTACGACTCGCCGGACGAGGCGGAAGCCGATATCCGTGCGCGCGTGGAAAACAAGGAAGTGATCATCGGCTTCGGTCACCCGGTCTACACCGTGAGCGATCCACGCAACAAGGTGATCAAGGAAGTGGCGCACGAGCTGTCGAAGGATCAGCAGAACACGAAGATGTACGACATTGCCGAGCGTCTCGAGACGGTGATGTGGGACGTCAAGAAGATGTTCCCGAATCTGGACTGGTTCAGTGCCGTGAGCTACCACATGATGGGTGTGCCGACCGCGATGTTCACGCCGTTGTTCGTGATCGCACGCACGTCGGGCTGGAGCGCGCACATCATCGAGCAGCGCATCGACAACAAGATCATTCGTCCGAGCGCCAACTACACCGGGCCGGAAGATCAGAAGTTCGTGCCGATCGAAAAGCGCTGAGCGCTGTCCGGCTTAAGGTCGGACTCGTCGGACCTGCCGGACTTATAACTTCCTCACAAATGATGAATACCGACTACCGTAAATCCCTGCCCGGGACGTCGCTCGACTATTTCGACGCCCGGGCCGCCGTCGAGGCGATTGCCCCGGGGGCTTACGACACGCTGCCCTACACCTCGCGTGTGCTTGCCGAAAACCTGGTGCGCCGCTGCGATCCGGCGGCGCTGACCGAGTCGCTCAAACAACTGATCGAGCGACGCCGGGATCTGGATTTCCCGTGGTTCCCGGCCCGCGTGGTCTGCCACGACATTCTCGGCCAGACGGCCCTCGTCGATCTCGCCGGCCTGCGCGATGCCATCGCGGCGCAAGGCGGCGACCCGGCGCTGGTCAACCCTGTCGTGCCGACACAACTCGTGGTCGATCACTCGCTTGCCGTCGAATGCGGCGGGTTCGATCCGGACGCGTTCGCGAAGAACCGCGCCATTGAAGACCGTCGCAACGAGGACCGTTTCGACTTCATCAACTGGACCAAAAAAGCGTTCAAGAACGTCGACGTGATTCCCCCGGGCAACGGCATCCTGCACCAGATCAATCTGGAGCGCATGAGCCCCGTGGTTCAGGTGAGTCAGGGCGTGGCGTATCCCGACACGCTCGTGGGCACCGACTCGCATACCCCGATGGTCGATGCGCTGGGCGTGATTGCCATTGGCGTCGGCGGCCTTGAAGCCGAGAGCGTGATGCTGGGCCGCGCGTCGTGGATGCGTCTGCCGGATATCGTCGGTGTGGAACTGACGGGCAAGCCGCAGCCGGGCATTACGGCCACCGACATCGTACTCGCGCTGACCGAATTCCTGCGCAAGTCGAAGGTAGTGTCGGCGTATCTGGAGTTCTACGGTGAGGGCGCTGCCAACCTGACGCTGGGCGACCGCGCAACGATCTCGAACATGGCGCCTGAATTCGGCGCGACCGCGGCGATGTTCTACATCGACGCGCAAACCATCAAGTACCTGAAGCTGACGGGCCGCGACGACGCATTGGTCGAACTGGTCGAGACCTATGCCAAGCAGACGGGCTTGTGGGCCGACACGCTGACCGGCGCGCAGTACGAACGCGTGCTGACGTTCGATCTGTCGAGCGTCGTGCGCAACATCGCCGGGCCGTCGAACCCGCACAAGCGTGTACCGACGAGCGAACTGGCCGAGCGCGGCATTAGCGGCAAGGTCGAGAACGAGCCGGGCCTGATGCCCGACGGTGCCGTCATCATCGCGGCCATCACCAGCTGCACGAACACCAACAACCCGCGCAACATGATTGCGGCCGGGTTGTTCGCCCGCAACGCCAACCGCGCAGGCCTCGCACGCAAGCCGTGGGTGAAGAGCTCGCTCGCCCCCGGTTCGAAAGCCGTCACGTTGTATCTGGAAGCCGCCGGTCTGCTGCCCGAACTGGAGCAACTCGGCTTCGGCGTGGTCGCCTATGCCTGCACGTCGTGCAACGGCATGTCGGGTGCGCTCGATCCGGTGATTCAGAAAGAAATCATCGCGCGCGATCTGTACGCTACGGCCGTGCTGTCGGGCAACCGCAACTTCGACGGCCGCATTCACCCGTATGCCAAGCAGGCGTTTCTGGCATCGCCGCCGCTGGTCGTGGCTTATGCGATTGCGGGCACGATCCGTTTCGATATCGAGAAGGATGTGCTCGGTGTCGACGGCAACGGCCGCCCGGTGAAGTTGGCCGACCTGTGGCCGAGCGACGAAGAGATCGACAGCATCATTGCGCAGAGCGTGAAGCCGGAGCAGTTCCGCCGCGTGTACGAGCCGATGTTCGCAGCGTCGGTCGATAACGGCGAGCGTGCCGACCCGCTGTACGACTGGCGCGAGATGAGCACGTACATTCGCCGTCCGCCGTATTGGGAAGGCGCGTTGGCGGGCGAGCGCTCGCTCAAGGGCATGCGTGCGCTGGCCGTGCTGGGCGACAACATCACCACCGATCACCTCTCGCCGTCGAACGCCATCATGGCCGATAGCGCGGCGGGCGAGTATCTGACGAAGATGGGTCTGCCGGAAGAAGACTTCAACTCGTACGCGACGCACCGTGGCGACCACCTGACGGCACAGCGTGCGACGTTCGCCAACCCGACGCTCAAGAACGAGATGGTGGTAGTCGACGGGCAGGTCAAGGCGGGCTCGCTCGCGCGCATCGAGCCGGAAGGCAAGGTCACGCGCATGTGGGAAGCCATCGAGACATACATGGCGCGCAAGCAGCCGCTGATCGTGATTGCCGGGGCCGACTACGGCCAAGGGTCGTCGCGTGACTGGGCGGCCAAGGGCGTGCGTCTGGCGGGCACCGAGGCGATTGTGGCCGAGGGTTTCGAGCGCATTCACCGCACCAATCTGGTCGGTATGGGCGTGCTGCCGCTGGAGTTCAAGCCGGGCACCGATCGCAAGACGCTGGGTATCGACGGCACGGAAACGTTCGACGTCATTGGCGAGCGCACGCCGCGCGCCGATCTCACGCTGGTGATTCATCGCCATAAGAACGGCCGTGACGAGCGCGTAGAGGTACCGGTGACCTGCCGTCTGGATACTGCGGAAGAAGTCTCGATCTACGAAGCGGGCGGCGTGCTGCAACGCTTCGCGCAGGACTTTTTGGAATCGTCACATGCGTGCGCTTCGGCCTGAATCAAGCGAAGCACCGAGGAGAAACGAGATGGCGCATCAGCCGCAAATCCGCATTCCCGCCACGTATATGCGTGGCGGTACCAGCAAGGGCGTGTTCTTTCGCCTGCAAGACCTGCCCGCCGCGGCGCAAGTGCCGGGCGCCGCGCGCGACGCGTTGCTCATGCGTGTGATCGGCAGCCCCGATCCGTATGGCAAGCAGATCGACGGCATGGGCGGGGCCACGTCGAGCACCAGCAAGACGGTGATTATCGCGAAGAGCGAGCGGCCCGGTCACGATGTGGACTACTTGTTCGGGCAAGTGTCGATCGATCAGCAGTTTGTCGACTGGAGCGGCAACTGCGGCAATCTGTCGGCCGCCGTGGGGCCGTTTGCCATCAGCGCCGGGCTGATCGATGCGTCGCGCGTGCCGCACGATGGCGTGGCTGTCGTGCGCATCTGGCAGGCGAACATCGGCAAGACGATCGTCGCGCACGTGCCGATGACGGCCGGTGCGGTGCAGGAGACGGGCGACTTCGAACTCGACGGCGTGACGTTCCCGGCCGCCGAAGTGCAACTCGAATTCCTCGACCCGGCCGCGGAAGAAGAGGGTGACGGCGGCGGGGCGATGTTCCCGACGGGGCATCTCATCGACGATCTCGAAGTGCCGGGTGTCGGCACCTTCAAGGCGACGATGATCAACGCGGGCATCCCGACGATTTTCCTCAATGCCGAGGACATCGGTTACCGGGGCACCGAGTTGCAGGACGCGATCAACAGCGACGCGAAGGCCCTCGCCATGTTCGAGACGATTCGTGCCCATGGGGCGATTCGCATGGGCCTGATCAAGGACGTGTCGGAGGCGGCCAAGCGTCAGCACACGCCGAAGGTGGCGTTTGTGGCGAAGCCGGCCGATTACACGGCGTCGAGTGGCAAGGCCGTGAAGGCAGGCGACGTGGATTTGCTGGTGCGCGCGTTGTCGATGGGCAAACTGCATCACGCGATGATGGGCACGGCAGCCGTATGCATCGGCGCGGCGGCATCGATTCCGGGCACGCTGGTCAATCTCGCGGCAGGCGGCGGCGAGCGCAGTGCGGTGCGGTTCGGGCATCCGTCCGGCACGCTGCGCGTGGGCGCCGAGGCCGGTCAGGTCGATGGCGAGTGGACGGTCACCAAGGCGATCATGAGCCGCAGCGCACGCGTGCTGATGGAAGGCTGGGTACGGATTCCGGGCGACGCGTTCTGACGGCAGTGCCACGACGGTAGCGGGTTTCGGCGGCTGGCAAGCGTTGCGCTTGTCAGCCGCTTATCATTGGGAATCACGAAACGCCGCTGCGGAGGTTTCAGTGCCGGGCGGTGTTGATCAAACGTCACACGAGCCACACGAGCCACACGAGCCACAGGAGGCAGCCGATGTCCGCTGGCATTTCGAATGTGCGTCCCGCACCCGACAAGGTACTCACCGACATTGTCGACTACGTCCTCACTTACGAGATCCGCAGCGATCTCGCCTTCGACACCGCCCGCAACTGCCTGATCGACACGCTGGGCTGCGGCTTCGAGGCGTTGTCATACCCCGCCTGCACCAAATTGCTCGGGCCAATCGTGCCGGGCACGGTGGTGCCGAACGGCGCGAAGGTGCCCGGCACGCCCTATCAACTCGATCCGGTACAGGCCGCGTTCAGTCTGGGCGCGATGATCCGGTGGCTCGATTTCAACGACACGTGGCTGGCTGCGGAATGGGGGCACCCGTCCGACAATCTCGGCGGCATTCTCATGACCGCCGACTGGCTTTCACGCACGGCCGTCGCGGAAGGCGGCAACCCGCTCACGATGCGTCATGTGCTCGCGGCGATGATCAAGGCCCATGAAATTCAGGGCTGTCTGGCACTTGAGAATTCGTTCAATCAGGTCGGGCTCGATCACGTGGTGCTGGTAAAAGTGGCGTCGACGGCGGTGGTCGGCGAAATGCTCGGCCTCACGCGTGACGAGCTGATCAACGCGTTGTCGCTCGCGTTTGTCGACGGCCAGAGTCTGCGCACGTACCGGCACGCGCCGAACACCGGCAGCCGCAAGTCATGGGCTGCGGGCGATGCCACGAGTCGCGCAGTGCGTCTTGCGTTGATGGCGCGCGCGGGTGAAATGGGCTATCCGTCGGTGTTGACGGCGAAAACGTGGGGCTTCTACGACGTGCTGTTCAAGGGTAAGCCGTTCGCATTCCAGCGGCCCTATGCGTCGTATGTGATGGAGAACGTGCTGTTCAAAATCTCTTTCCCGGCAGAGTTCCACGCGCAGACGGCGGCCGAGGCGGCGATGACGCTGCACCAGCAGTTGCAGAACGCGGGGCGTAATGCGGAGGATATTCAGTCGGTGACCATCCGCACGCACGCGGCCGCGATCCGGATCATCGACAAGCAGGGGCCATTGTCGAATCCGGCCGATCGCGACCACTGCATTCAATACATGGTGGCTGTGCCGCTGCTCTTCGGCCGGCTCACGGCAAACGATTACGAAGACGTGGTGGCTGCCGATCCGCGTATCGATGCGCTGCGCGCCAGAATCGTTTGCGTGGAAGATCCCCAGTTCACGCGCGACTATCACGACCCGGACAAGCGTTCGATTGCCAATGGTTTGACGGTGACCTTCAACGACGGCACCACGCTGGCAGAAGTGCTTGTCGAATATCCCATCGGTCATAAGCGTCGGCGCGATGAAGGGATTCCGCTACTCGTGGAGAAATTCAAGACGAATCTGGCGCGCCGATTCGCGGCGCGTGCACAGGCTCGCATTCTCGAGGTGGCGTTGGATCAACAGCGACTCGAAGCGATGCCCGTGCACAAGTTTGTGGATCTGATGGTGTGACGCTGTGGGTCAGCTCATTCCGCGCTCGCACCGGCCTGCGCCGTGCGGCGCGGTGTGCCGAGCCAGTGGATGACGAGTGCCGTCACCCCCAGCGCGATACCGAACCAGACGATGCCGGTCCAGCCGTAACGCGTCATCAACCAACCGCTGAGCGTGGCACCTACCGCGCCGCCAAAGAATGTGGCCGTCATGTAGAGGCTGTTGATGCGGCCTTGTGCCTTCGGATCGACGGCAAATGCCCGCGTCTGATTCGACACCAACCCGGCCTGCACGCCGATGTCGAGCACCACCACGCCAATCACCAGCAAGGCCAGCGACGTCTGCGCGCCGCCCAGCAACACATACGCCAGCGTCACGATACCGATACTGGCGGCAATCACGCCACGCGGCCCGATCTTGTCGGTCGCCCGTCCGCCGAACGACGCAGCGAATGCGCCGGCTGCGCCGATGATGCCGAAGCCACCGGCCCATGCGCTGCCAAGATGCCACGGGCCGTCGGCAAGCAAGGCCGCCAGATTCACCCAGAAGGCATTGAAACAGGCCCACAGCAGCGACTGAATAATCATCGATTCGCGAATCGGCCGGTTGTCGCGCATCAACGGCCAGAGCGACGCCAGCAACTTGCCGTACGACAGGTTCGTGCTCGGCACGCCCTTCGGCAGCAACGAGGCGGCTGCGATGAAGACCGGAATCATGAATGCCGCTTCGAGCGCATACACCGCTCGCCATCCGTACGCTTCACCGACGGCGCCTGCAATCGTGCGGCCCAGCAGAATGCCGACCATGATGCCGCTCACGACGGTGCCGACCGAACGTCCGCGCTGGCTCGGCGGCGACATCACGGCCGCGAACGGCACCAGTTGTTGTGGCACGCAACTCACAATGCCCAGACCGAACGACGCGGCAATCAGCGCCCAGATGCCCGGTGCGACGGCGGCGGTTGCGGCAAACACGAAGGCGAGGGCGATCTGCGTCAGCACGAGTTTGCGGCGGTCGTAACGGTCGCCGAGCGGCAGCAGCAGCGCGAGCCCGGTCGAGAAGCCGAGCAGCGCCGCAGCGGCAACGAGATCGACCGTTGTCAGATCAACCCCGAGATTCTTGGCGATCAGCGGCAGGATCGGCTGCGTGCAATAGATGTTGGTGACGACCGCACCTGCGATGATCGCCATCATGACGATCTTGCCGCGCGATGCCATTTCGGGCGCGGGATGCGGTGGTGTCGGGAGAGTAGGTTCGCGCACGATGGGCTCCTGAAATATCGATGGATGGGTGCTGGCGCCGGCGCGATGTCTCGTGTCGCCGCGCACGCAGAACCCTTAGCCGCAACACTACGCGCTTGCATCCAGAGAGAGAATCCATCACGATCGGGAATCATCTTTCCAAAATTCGGTAGGATCCATGAACCGGCTAGAGTCGATGTCCATCCTGATTGCCGTAGTCGACGCGGGCAGCCTGTCGGCCGCGGCGCGCCGGCTCGACATGCCGTTGGCAACCGTCAGCCGCAAGGTGGGGGAACTGGAGGCGCATCTGAAAACGCGGCTGTTGCATCGCACGACGCGCCAGTTGTCGCTGACGGAAGCGGGGGCTTCTTACGTGGCGGCATGCCGCAGGATTCTTGAAGAGGTCGGCGAGGCCGAGCGCGCTGCCACCGGGGAGTACGCCACGCCGAAAGGCGAACTGGTGGTGACCGCACCGGTGGTTTTCGGGCGCTTGCATGTGTTGCCGGTGCTGGCCGAATTTCTCGCGCAATATCCGGAGATCGATGTGAGTCTGGTGCTGACCGACCGCGTCGTGCATCTGATGGACGAGCACACTGATGTCGCGTTGCGCATCGGCGAGTTGCCCGACAGCTCGCTGGTGGCGGCGGGCATTGGCACGGTGCGCCGGGTGATCTGCGCGAGTCCGGCCTATTTGGCAAACCACGGCACACCCGCAAAGCCGCGTGAACTTGCGGGCCATGCGTGCATCACATTCGAAGTGCTGGCATCACGGCGCGCGTGGGTGTTCGGCGCGGGCAAAGGTGAGCAGTCGATTCCGATTCACTCGCGCCTGGCGGTCAACACGGCGGAGGCGGCCATCTCAGCGGCAGTGCTCGGCGTCGGGCTCGTGCGGGTGCTGTCCTATCAGGTCGCACAGGCGTTGCAGGACGATACGTTGCGCGTGGTACTGGACGACTTCGAATCGGCACCGCTACCGGTCAGCCTTGTCCACAAAGGGCAGACCCCGCTCCCGCTCAAGCTGCGCGCATTTCTCGATTTTGTGACACCGCGACTTCGTGCGCGCATCGCGCCTGATGCGCGTTGACATTGCCGTTCAGCAAGTTTCTGACTGACAAGGAGCTTTCGGATGATCGATCACATGGAGGTGATGGTTAGCGATTTCGCGACGAGTCGCGCGTTCTATCGGGACGCACTGGCGGCCATCGGCTATTCGCTGATTGCCGAGAAGTCGGCGGCGGAGACGGGGAACACCGATATCGCGGGGTATGGAGAGAACGGCCACCCCGACTTCTGGATCAGTCGCGGCACGCCGAACCGGCCCGCGTTGCACGTGGCCTTTCGTGTGCCGGCGCGGCATATCGTCGATGCGTTCCATCGGGCGGCCGTGGCAGCAGGGGGCACCGATAACGGTGGCCCCGGTCTGCGCGAGCGTTACGGCCCCAACTACTACGCCGCGTTTGTGATCGACCCGGACGGGCACAACATCGAAGCCGTCTGCTACGCGTCCGATTGAGCGCGTCGCCGGACTTAGCCCTTGTGCGTGTAGCGCAAGCGAGTCATCTGCTCGGCGCTGTCGGTCAGCAGACCGGCGGCATCGGCAATCGCCTTTTCCAGCGTGGTCGGCCCGAAGGTCAGCGAGAAACATCCCGAGAACACACGCGAGAGGCTCTCTAGTGCGGTGCGGTCGATGGCGCCCGAGAGCAATGAGGCGGTAGCACCGGCCTTAATGGCGACTTGCGCGGCGATCATCGGTGTCTTGCCCGAGAGCGTCTGACCGTCGCTGCGGCCTTCGCCGGTGATCAGCCAGTCGGCACCCTCCACCGCTTGCGGCAGGCCCACACGTTCGGCGACCACTTCGGCGCCGGAGCGGAACTGCGCACCCAGCAGGTGCAGTGCAAAGCCCAGACCACCGGCGGCACCGGCACCGGCACGGCTCGCCGCCTCATTGGCGCTGAACGCGCGGTGCGCATGCCCGGCGAAGTGCGCAATCGCGCGGTCGAGCGGTTCGACTTGCGACTCGCTCACGCCTTTCTGCGGCCCGAAAATCGCCGTCGCGCCCTGCGATCCGTTCAGCGGATTGTTCACATCGGACATCGCAATCAGTTCGCAGTCCTTCAGACGGCCATCGAGTCCGTTCAGATCGATCGACGCCACACGGTGCAGCGCGGCCGGCACCGGCGGCACCGCCTCACCGGCTTCGTCGAGCAGACGGGCACCGAGGCCGACCAGCAAGCCTGCACCGCCGTCATTGGTGCTGCTGCCACCCAGACCGATCAGCACGCGGCGTGCGCCGGTATCGAGCAGCGCACGCAACAGTTCGCCAAGTCCCACGGTCGAGCGCTCGGCCACGGGCGTTTGCATACCCACCGGATCGGTGATGCTCACGACATTCGCACTCTCGAGCACGCCCGTGCCGTCCGGCATGACGCCGTACTCGGCGGTGACCGATGCCTGACCGGCACCGCGCACCGACAGCGGCACGCGACGCCCGCCCGCGGAGAGCAGCGCTTCGAGCGTGCCTTCGCCGCCGTCGGCCATCGGCCGCAACCGGATCTCGGCCTGCGGTAGCACGCGGGCAATGCCGGCCGCAATCGCGCGCGCAACTTCGGGCGCGCTCAGCGAACCTTTGAACGAATCGGGGGCGATGACGATGATCGGGGCTTGCGCATTGCTGGACATGGCAATCGGGATGGTCGGAATAGGTTGGACAGAGTCACTGACTGGTGCCGCAGCGCTTGGCCGGAGCGTGGCCCGCCAAGGCGTCCGCTTGTGGCGGACCGACCGGCCGGACGGTTTGTCCGGAGACCGGCGAGGCTGGCTCTCACGTGCTGGATCTTGCGGATCTTGCGTTTTCTCGGGGAATTGTCAGCCCCGAGGCGGCGCGGCGCAGTGTGACAGAAACCAGCAATATACGCGATTCGGGCCACCGCGCATTGCGTGAATTGCCATGCTATGAATAACACGAGTAAGATGAGCGCCAGCCGGCGGTGCGTCGTCCTATGCGTCACATTGCCGAAGATTCCGGACGTGCACGTACCCATACCGGGCATTCCAAAGCAGTACCAAAGTAATCTCAACGAACATAACGGCGCGAGCCACGGCCCGTCACGGATGCCCAGCATCACGTGAGCGTCGGCCATCGGCGCCGAGACCAGATACGAAGCTGTCGCCACGCCCGCCCTTGGTTTTGCCTGTATTTGCAGGCCCGGCGCAACGTGTGCGGTGGCATGGCCAGCGTGGAGCGGGGCATGAAGTGGGGCACTGAAACCAATATCGGCGCGACGCTCGTCGCGCCTCGTCGCGGGGTGCGCGCGTCAGGGCGGGGTGCGCTGGCAGTGGGCTCGGCGTGGCTCGCGGCAGCACTGCTCGCCGCCTGCGCGCAGACCGCACCGATGCCGGCGCACGACGATCCGCCCGTGGGCAGCGTCGCCGACGTTGCACCGGAAAATGTAAAAGTCGAGACGTTGCCCGCCTATCGCGACACGATTGCCGACGCGAGAAACAACGGTGCCGTCTGGCAAGGGTCGTCCAAGAAGACCCTCACTCGCGTGAGTGCCTGCACGGCCAAGCTCTGGAAGAAACAACTGCCTTACGCGCGCATCGACCGCACGAAGGCCGGCACCGGGCAGACGCTGCAACTGTCGTCGAAAGACGAGGGCGTCCTCGCCATTCTCGATCTTGCACCGCACAAACCCGGCAGCGAAGGCTCGCTGTATCTGGGCTCGACCGGCTCGCAATCGCTGGCCGACGCCGTGCGGCAGTGCCTCTGATTCTCGGCGCACCTGCCAAACGTCTTGCGGCTGTCACTGTGGTGTCACAGTACTGCGCGGTATGATGGCGGCAAACGTGCACCCGCTCCGGGTGCACGATGGCTTTCTCTTCGCGCGTGCCGATGTCTCCTACCGAATCCATCGATGTTCCCGATGTTGCGACCGTGGCGCAGGACGCCGGACAGGCGTCGCTGAACCCGCGTCAACAGTCGCTCTTCGATGCCGTGCGCCGCGACGGCTTTCTCACGGTCGACGAACTCGCCGCACGCTTTGACGTCACGCCGCAGACGATCCGCCGCGATATCAACTTTCTGGCTGAACTGAAGTGGGTACGCCGCTACCACGGCGGCGTGGGCCTGCCGGGCGGTGCCGAGAACGACGCCTACGATGCGCGTCAGACCCAACTGGCCGACGAAAAGCATCGCATCGCCGCGCGCCTTGCGGAGCAGATTCCCGACCACGCCTCACTGTTCATCAATCTGGGCACGACCACGGAAGCCGTGGCGCGCGCATTGTCGCGTCATCGCGGGCTGCGCGTGATTACCAACAATCTGCATGTCGCTGCGATGATGAGCGGCTATCCCGATGCGGAAGTCATCATTGCCGGCGGCGTGGTGCGCGCTCGCGATCAGGGGGTGACGGGGGAAGCGACACTCGACTTCATTCGCCAGTTCAAGGTCGACTTCGGCATTATCGGCATCTCCGCCATCGATGCCGACGGTACGCTGCGCGACTTCGATTACCGGGAAGTGCGCGTGGCCGAGGCCATCATCGCGCACTCGCGCACGGTGTTTCTCGCCGCCGATCACAGCAAGTTCGGCCGTCCCGCGCTGGTGCGGCTCGGGCATCTGTCGCAGATCGATGCGCTGTTCACCGACCGCGCGGTGCCCCCCGCGATGGCGCAGGTGATCGCCGACGCCGGCACGCAAATCCACATCGCCGACTGAGCGCGATGGGGTGCAAAGACGGCGTCTGACGGCCGCGGATAGTCAAACATGCGCGAAATCCAACAACCTCACCGTGAAATGTGCGATT
The DNA here is from genome assembly GCF_002179965.1 of Pandoraea sp. PE-S2T-3. Taxonomy (GTDB): domain Bacteria; phylum Pseudomonadota; class Gammaproteobacteria; order Burkholderiales; family Burkholderiaceae; genus Pandoraea. The sequence goes on along the minus strand of NZ_NGUQ01000035.1, from coordinate 267,284 downwards.
TCGAACGTCATGAGACGTCATATGTTAAAATTCGAATATTAATGTTCGAAAACGAACATTTTGCGATCCCCAGTCAACTTGACGCCAATGCCCCGGAGTGACGACGTGCAACCATCCGCCCAAATGCCAACGGACCCAACGCTAGCCCCCTATGACCTGTTGGTCGTGGGCGGTGGCATCAACGGCGCCGGGATTGCACGCGACGCGGCCGGTCGCGGCCTGCGCGTGATGCTCGTCGAGCAGGACGATCTCGCTTCGCATACGTCCTCAGCCAGTACCAAGCTCATTCATGGCGGGCTGCGCTATCTGGAGTACTACGAGTTCGGGCTGGTGCGCAAAGCGTTGCAGGAGCGTGAAGTGCTGCTGCGCGCCGCGCCGCACATCATGTGGCCGTTGCGTTTCGTCATGCCGCATATGCCGAACCTGCGTCCGGCGTGGCTGATTCGCGCGGGGCTGTTCCTCTACGATCATCTGGCCCGGCGCGAAATTCTGCCGGGCTCGCGCGGTATCGACCTGCGTCAGCATGCGGCCGGTGCGCCGTTGCGCCGCGATATCACGCGCGGTTTCGTCTATTCCGATGGCTGGGTGCAGGACGCACGGCTGGTCGTGCTCAACGCACAAGATGCCGCCGAGCGTGGCGCGACAGTGCTCACGCGCACGCGTCTGGCAGGTGCCGAGCGCGGCGAGCATATGTGGACCGCCGAGTTGGCGTCGCTGACGACCGACGGCACGGAAACATCACGGCAGACGGTGCGCGCGCGCGCCATCGTGAACGCCGCCGGTCCGTGGGTCGGCCACCTGCTGGGCGATGTGCTGCGCCAGCCCGCGACGCACAGTGTGCGCATGGTCAAGGGCAGCCACATCGTCACGCGCAAGCTGTTCGATCACGACCACGCCTATATCTTCCAGAACCCCGACAAGCGCATCATTTTCGCGATTCCGTACGAACGCGATTTCACGCTGATCGGGACGACCGATATCGAGTATCACGGCGACCCCGCCAAGGTGGCGATCAACGACGACGAGATCGCGTATCTGTGCAAATCGGCCAGCGATTACTTCACCAAGCCCGTCGTGCCGACGGATGTCGTGTGGACTTACGCAGGCGTGCGTCCGCTGCTCGAAGAGGAAGTGTCGAACCCGTCGGCCGTCACGCGCGACTACACGCTTGAACTCGATGCTCCGGCCACGCGTGCACCGCTGCTGTCGGTGTTCGGCGGCAAGATCACGACGTACCGTCGCCTCGCAGAAGAAGCGCTGTCGCGACTGCATGCCCCGCTGGGTATCAAGCAAGGCGATTGGACCGCAGGCGCGCCGCTGCCCGGTGGCGACATGCCCGAGCCCGATGCGGGTGCGTTCGAGGTGTCGTTGCGTGCGCAGGTGCCGTGGCTGCCGGAAGCCCTTGCGCATCGCTACGCCCGCACGTATGGCACGCGCACGCATGTGCTGCTGGCCGATGCCCGCTCGCTCAACGATCTCGGCGAGCGTGTGTGCGGCGATCTCTTCGAGGCCGAGTTGCGCTACCTTGTGCAATACGAGTGGGCGCGCACGGCACAAGACGTCCTCTGGCGCCGCACCAAGCTGGGCCTGCACGTCGGCAAAGAGGGCGAAGCCAGCGTCTTGCGTTGGTTCGAGCGCCAAACGGAAAACACGCCGGAACTGGCGACCCGCTGAAGTCGATTAGAACGATAGGATTGCCCCCGCGCATCGCATCATCGCGCGGGCGGCAAGCCAACCTACCGCCGCACCGGCGGGCTGTATTCAGGAGACGACCTACATGTCAGGACCCTATATCCTCGCGTTCGATCAGGGCACGACCAGTTCGCGTGCGTTGTTGTTCGATCGCGACGGGCATGTCGTAGCCACGGCGCAAAAGGAATTCCGTCAGATCTATCCGCATCCGGGCTGGGTCGAACACGACCCGCGCGAAATTTGGTCGACTCAAGCCGGTGTGGTTGCCGAAGCGCTAACGCATGCCGGAGTTGGCGGCGTCGACATTGCGGCCATCGGCATCACCAACCAGCGCGAGACGACCATCGTCTGGGATCGCCGCACGGGCGAGCCGGTGTACAACGCCATCGTGTGGCAGGACCGCCGCACGGCCGACTTCTGCGAGCGGCTGCGTGCCGACGGTGCGCAGGATATGGTCGCGAGCCGCACGGGCCTGCGTATCGATGCGTACTTCTCCGGCAGCAAGATTCGCTGGATTCTCGACAACGTGGCCGGCGCACGCGAGGCGGCAGAAGCCGGTCATCTGGCGTTCGGCACCGTCGATAGCTGGCTCGTCTGGCATCTGACCGGCGGCAAGCTGCACGTGACCGACGTGTCCAACGCGTCGCGCACCATGCTCTTCAACATCCACCGTCTCGAATGGGACGACGAGTTGCTCGCGCTGCTCGGCGTGCCGCGTCAGATGCTGCCCGAGGTGCGTTCGTCGAGCGAGGTGTACGGCCATACCACCACGTCGTTGCTCTCGAAACCCGTGCCGATTGCGGGCATCGCGGGCGATCAGCAGGCGGCACTGTTCGGGCAGATGTGTCTGCGCCCGGGCATGGTGAAGAACACTTACGGCACCGGCTGCTTCATGGTGATGAACACCGGCGACAAGCCGCAGGCATCGAGTCACAACCTGCTCACAACGGTGGCGTGGAAGATCGGCGATCGTGTCGACTATGCGCTCGAAGGCAGCATCTTCATTGGTGGCGCCGTCGTGCAATGGCTGCGCGACGGACTGGGCATCATTCGTCACTCGCGCGACGTCGAGGCGCTGGCAACCAGCGTGCCCGATGCCGACGGTGTCGTGCTGGTGCCGGCCTTTGCCGGGCTTGGCGCGCCGCACTGGCAGCCGCATGCACGCGGCACGCTGTTCGGCGCGACACGCGGCACGACGGCGGCGCACGTTGCGCGCGCGGCGCTTGACAGCATTGCGTTTCAGACGCTCGACGTGTTGCGCGCGATGGAAGCGGACGCGGGGCTGCACGTCGCCGAATTGCGCGTCGATGGCGGGGCGGCAGCCAACGATCTGTTGATGCAGTGGCAGGCGGACCTGCTGGGGGCCGACGTCGTGCGCCCGCACGTGATCGAGACCACGGCTGCCGGGGCCGCCTACCTCGCGGGGCTGGCGGTCGGTTTCTGGCCGGATATCGATACATTGCAACGCCAATGGCAGTTGCAACAGCGCTTCTCGCGCAAGCTTTCGGAAGAGGAAGTGAATCGCGCTGTCAAAGGCTGGCAGCGCGCAGTGAGAGCCGCAAAAGTGTGGGCAGAGGAAGGCTGAACTTCAGCCCCGCTCCCCACATCAACGCATTGCCCGTCCGGGCGCGACCTGGCGGCGATCGCCGGCCGCTTCGTGACGGCGATGCCGCCAACTGGCGCAACGCTCGCGCGGATGACTGCGGGCTGACTTGGCCGGGCTCGCGGGCGCGAGCGACCGGGCACAGGGACTAAGGGCGCAAGGCCCGGTTCGGCGCATCTGCATGATCCCCTCCCCGACAGTTACCGTCGCATGCCGCGACCCTTCTCACTGGTTCACTGGTGCAATCCGCCCGCATCCGGGGCGCTCCCGGCGAGGGTGCGGCGTCGGGCGTGCCGGGGCCATGTGGCGTGCATGGCGATGTTCCCGAAGCATGAAACCCTGGCGAAGAGACTTCTCCGGAGGCGGACGGCTTGCCCCCTACACGATGCGAGAAGCGTGCCATCCGATGCAACTCCATGAATTTACGCAGAAATTTACCAATCGAAACGAGGTATCTCGACGAGTTCGATAAAAAACGTTTCAGGAATGAAAGATAAATACGGCAGCGGCGGGGGCGTTTGAACCGGAGGCGGTATCCGGGCGCTGCGGCAGGGCGCGCGTCACGATTGTTCGTGCCGGTGACGGCAAATTAGGCAATGCACTTGACACTCAATGCCGACGGGCGTTTGCGCCGACACATGCATCGTTATGCAAAGGGTTATCAACAGTAGTTGTGGATATCCTTGGCGCAATGATCCGCAGGCGAAAGCCGCCCACGGATCATTGGCGGCACGGTCAATGCTCGGGGCCGCCCATCGGGGGCGTGCCCCGGTGTAACAGCTCTGCTTTGACGTGAAGTGATGTGACGTGTTGGGACCTCAGGCGGCCGGCTTCTTGCCGACGGTGAAGGCGATCTCGCCCACACCTGCCACTCCTGCGGTGACCTTGTCGCCCGGTTCGAGCGGACCGACGCCGGCGGGGGTGCCGGTGAAGATCAGGTCGCCCGCCACGAGCTTCACGCTGCGCGAGATTTCGGCGATGAGATCGGGCACCGACCAGATCAACTCGTTCAGATCGCCGGCCTGACGGTTGTCACCATTCACGTCGAGCCACACGCGGCCGTCCTTCGGATGGCCCACTTCGGCCACGGCATGCAGCGCGCCGCACGGTGCCGATGCATCGAACGCCTTGCCCCAGTCCCACGGACGGCGCGTGTCCTTTGCCTGTTGTTGCAGATCGCGACGCGTCAGGTCGACACCCACGCCATAGCCCCACACGAGCGAGAGGGCTTGCGAAGCGTCCACGTTCTCGCCGTCGGCACCAATGGCCACGACCAGTTCGATCTCATGGTGCAACTCGCTGGTGAGCGGCGGATAGGGCAGCGTGCCCTCGGCAGCCACCACGGCATCGGCGGGCTTCATGAAGAAGAACGGCGGTTCGCGATCGGGGTTGCTGCCCATCTCACGCGCGTGGGCGGCGTAGTTACGGCCCACGCAGAACACGCGGCGCACGGGGAACCGGGCATCGCTGCCGGCAACTGCAACCGACGCCTGCGGCGCCGGCGAAATGACGAATTGGCTCATGAGAAAACTCGTGGCGTTATTAAAACTTCGGAAACTCTGGAAATGGTCCCCGCGGATTACTTGGCAAACACCTGCGACAGATCGGCAAACGCCTTGAACTCCAGCGCGTTGCCGGCCGGGTCGTAGAAGAACAGCGTGGCTTGCTCGCCCACTTGCCCGGCAAAGCGCACATGCGGCTCGATCACGAAACGGGTGCCTGCCGCGCGCAGACGCTCGGCGAGCGCGTGCCACGCGGGCATGTCAAGGATAACGCCGAAATGCGGAACAGGAACTTCATCGCCGTCGACCGGGTTCGTGATGCGCTTGCCGGCTTCTTCCGGCGAAAGGTGCGCGACCAGCTGATGGCCGAAGAAATCGAAGTCGATCCAGTGATCCGAACTGCGGCCTTCGGGGCAGCCCATCACGCCGCCGTAGAAGCGGCGGGCGGCTTCGAGGTTGTCGACAGGGAAGGCGAGGTGGAACAGGGGCGTGGCCATAAAGGTCTCCGGTGCAATGTGGGGTTGAACGGCGCTTCGGCGGCGGGGTGCGGAAAAGGCAGCGCCGTGCGTCGAAATCGGGCCGCCAGACAGCGCGGGCCTATTTGCGGTAAATTCTATCCATCGATAAAAATAATAAGAAACGAATAATTCGGCGACTCAGCATCAAAAATTTCGATTAATGATCCGATACCTCAAAACCTTTGTCACGGCAGCCGAAACCGCCTCGTTCTCGGCGGCGGGGGCGCGTCTCGGTTTGACGCAATCCGCCGTCAGCGCGCAGATCCAGCGGCTGGAGGACGATCTCGGTGTCCTGCTCTTCGAGCGCACCGGGCGCGCGGTGTCGCTCTCCGACGACGGACGGCGTCTGCTCGCGCAGGCGCAGGGCGTCGTGTCGGCCTATCAGTCGATGCGCGGGGAAGCCGGAGCGCAGGGCGCGCAGGCGGCGCTGGCACCCATCCATATCGGCGCCATTCTGACCGTGCAACTGGGTTTGCTGCCCGGTGCGATTCAACGCTGGTCGGCGGGGCCTGCCAGATCGGCTGGGGCATCGGCGAGCGCAGCGTCGGTAACGTCATCGGCATCGTCCCCCGCGTTGCCGCATCTGAACATCGTGCCGGGCATGTCGGTGCAGTTGCTCGCGCAGATCGACGCGCGCGAACTTGATTTGGCCGTGATGATCCGCCCGCGCATCGGCGTGCCGGCTGACATGAAATGGATCACGCTGATGCACGAGCCGTACGTCGCCATCGCGCCCAAGGGCACGCGGGGCACCGTCGCCGACTGGGCGGCGGCGCTGCCGTTCGTGCGTTATAACCGGCGCTCGTACGGCGGCGATCTGGTCGAGCGATACCTGCGCCGCCATCGGCTGTGGGTGCGCGAGGGCGTTGAGCTGGATGAACCCGAAGTCATCCTGCGCATGGTGCGTGCGCGGCTTGGCTGGGCGATGGTGCCCGCGACGTTGATCGGCTTGCCGTCCGACGGTGTGGCCACAGGAAAGGCGACAGCGGCCGGCGTGCAGGTCTTGCCGCTAAGCGGTGTGCCGCTGACCCGCGAGTTGGGGGTGCTGGCGCGTCAGTCGGCGCTCAAGCGCGAGCCGGTGGCGGCGCTGGTGAAGTGTCTGACCGACGAGGCGCAGTCGCGCGGATAAGCGGCCAATAAGGCAGACGACCGGTTATCGCCAATCACCGGTGTCACTTCTGCGAGGGCGTTCCCGCTGCACTCGCGTTGGCTGCTTCGCCCGTCCCGGCGGTGGTTCCCGCGCCATCGATCACTCCACCGCCCAACGCCTGCCAGAGCGCCGCAGTGTCTGCCAGACGCGCACCTTGTGATTCGAGTTGGGCGCGTGTGGCATCCAGCGCCTGACGCTGCGCGTCGAGCAACGAGAGATGACTGATGCCGCCAGCGCGATATCGATCGGCGGCGATTCGGTAAGCCGTCTCGGTGCGCTTCGCAGCGTCGGCCCTTGCCGAAAGCGTATTGGCATCGGCCTCAAGCGCGCGCATCGCATCGGCCACTTGGGCAAGGCCGAGCAGCACTGTGTCCTGATACGACGCCAGCGCGGCGTCGTACGCGGCCACGGCCGAGCGCCGTTGCGCACGCAATTCCCCGCCCCGAAAGATCGGCTGCAACAGGTTCATGCCGATACTCCAGATATTGATGCCATCGCCGAGATCGGCCGTGCGCATGCGTTGCGTGCCGAAGCTGCCTGAGAGCGTGAACTGCGGAAACAGGTTGGCCGTGGCCACGCCCACGTCGGCGCTCGCCTTGTGCAACATCGCTTCGGCGGCGCGAATATCAGGGCGGCGCTGCGCGAGCGTCGAGGGCATGGCTACCGGCACGCTCTGCGGCAAACGCAACGACGTGAGATCAATGGCAGGCGACGTGAAGGCACCCGGCGGCTTGCCGAGCCATCGCGCCAGTTGGTGATCGTATTGGGCAATCTGCAAACGCAGCGGCGGCAACTGCGCTTGTGTTTGTGCGACGAGCGCGGCCTGATTCTGCACGTCGAGCACGGCAACGCCGCCTGCGCGCTGGCGTGCCTGTGTGATGTCGAGTTGCGCCTGTTGCGCGGCTAACATGCCCTCCTGCGCAGAGAGCTGTGCGCGCAGCGTGGCTTGGCGCAATGCCGCCGTGACCACATTTCCCGCCAACGTCAGCCGGGCGGCTTCAAGCTCAAAGCGCTGGTAGTCGACTTGCGCAGCCAGACCTTCGAGCGCCCGGCGCGTGCCACCGAACACGTCGAGGGTGTACGAGATGTCGATGCTCGCGTTGTAGAGCGTGAACGGCCCCGGGTTCGGCACGCCGGTGATGCCCATCGATTGCAGATCGACCTGTTCACGCGTGGCCGAGAGCTTGAGGTCTGCCGATGGCAGCAGCCGTGCACCCGCCTGCCCGCGATAGTCCTCCTGCGCCTGACGTAACTTGGCTTCGGCTTGCATCAGCGTGGGGCTGTCGGCAAACGCCTGCGCCACGAGGGCATCGAGCGTGGGCGAGGCGAAGCGGGTCCACCAGTCGAGCGGCACGTTCGCATCCGGCGTGAAGGTCTGCGCCTCGCCCTGCCTGCTGCCGGCGCCAGCCGTCGTCAGCGGGGCGGTGCCGGTCGTGTACTGCGCAACGTCGGGCGGCGTGGGCGTCTTGAAGTCGGGGCCAACGGCGCAGGCGCTCAGCAACACAGCGCCTGCCAGCATGGCGGCAGCGGTACGGGGTTGGCCTCGGCTAAATCGGCTCACTCGAATTGCGCGCATAGTGGCCTCAGTCGAGCGTGCGTTTGTAGAACTTCACCGCCACGGTCATCAGCACGGCGGAGAAGACCAGCAGCGGCCACAGATCGTGCCACGCGTCGCCCCAGCCGTTGCCCTTGAGCAGAATGCCGCGAATCAGCCGGTTGAAGTACGTGAGCGGCAGCACGTTGCCGATGGCCTGTGCCCACTCAGGCATGCCCCGAAACGGGAACATGAAACCCGACAGCAGCATGTTCGGCAGAAAGTAGAAGACCGTGAGTTGCATCGCCTGCAACTGGTTCTGTGCGAACGACGACACCGTGATGCCGACGGTCAGATTCGCCGCAATGAACACGAGCGCCGACAGATAGATCGCGATCACGCTGCCCACGAACGGCACATGAAACACGAACCGCGCGGCGAGCAGGATGATGGTCGCCTGAATCAGGCCGATGGCGATGTACGGCACGATCTTGCCCAGCATCACTTCGATGGGCAGCACCGGCGTGGCGAGCAGATTCTCCATGGTGCCGCGCTCGCGTTCGCGCACGATGGCGAGGCCGGTCATCATCGCGAGCGTCATGGTCAGAATGACGCCCATGAGCCCGGGAATGATGTTGTATTGCGTGATGCCTTCGGCGTTATAGAGCCGGTGCACCTGCACGTCGAATGCGCTTTGTCCGCCCGCGAGCGAGGCGAGCCCGCCTGTCAGGTCCTTTTGTGCAACCGACTGCGCAATCGCCGGCAGGGCACCCAGTGCCGAGGCCATGGCCATCGGGTCGGTGGCGTCGGCTTCCACGAGTAGCGCAGGGCGCTCACCGCGCAGCAGGCGTCGTGTGAAATCGGCGGGAATATTCACCACGAACTGCACGCGTCCCTGCGCGAGGGCGGTGCGTCCGGCTTCTTCGCTGTCGAGTGTTTCGGTAAAGCGGAAGTACTCGGAATGCTCCATCGCTGCCACGAAGCTCCGCGTGAACTCGCTGTTGTCGTGAATCAGCGCGGCGGTGGGCATGTGCTTCGGATCGGTATTGATCGCGAAGCCGAAAAGCGTGAGTTGCACGAGCGGCACGCCGATGATCATGGCAAACGTCACCCGGTCACGGCGCAGTTGCAAGAACTCCTTGCACACGATGCTCCACCAGCGCGAGAGCGAGAACCCGAACGTCGCGTTCATGCGTCGTCTCCGAAGTTGTCTTTCGCGTGGCTCATCAGATAGATGAACACGTCTTCGAGGCTGGTGTCGATGGGCGTGACGGTGAGGCCCTTGGCGTCGGCCTGCGCGCGCAGCGTTTTCTCCAGTGCGGCCGCATCCTGACCGCTGACGTGCAAAGCGCTGCCGAACGCGACGGTTTGCGCTACGCCCGGTTGTTCGCGCAGCTCACGCGCCAGATCGACCAGGTTGTCGCCGTGCACGGTCCACGTGGACAGGTGCTGGCTTTCGATGACCTCGGCCGCCGTGCCTTGCGCGAGCAACTCGCCGTACGAAATATAGGCGAGCTTGTGGCAGCGCTCGGCCTCATCCATGTAATGCGTGCTCACGAGGACTGAGATGCCTTTCGCGGCCAACTCGTGCAGTTCTTCCCAGAAGTCGCGCCGGGCGGTCGGGTCGACGCCGGCAGTCGGTTCGTCGAGCAGCAACACACGCGGTTCGTGCAGCATGCACGCCGCCAGCGCGAGCCGTTGTTTCCAGCCACCGGAGAGCGAGCCGGTGAGTTGTTTTGCGCGGCCTTTCAAGCCCAGATTCTCGATGGCGCGGTCGACGGCTTCACGGCGATTCGGCATGCCGTACACGCGGGCGACGAAATCGAGATTCTCGCGAATCGTCAGGTCTTCCCAGTAGGAGAAGCGCTGTGTCATGTAGCCGACCTCGCGCTTGATCTGCGCACTCTCGCGCACGATGTCGTAGCCCAGACAGGTGCCGCTGCCAGAGTCGGGCGTGAGCAAACCGCACATCATGCGGATACACGTGGTCTTGCCGCTGCCGTTCGGGCCGAGAAAGCCGAAGATTTCGCCGCGCCGCACTTGCAGCGAAACATCCTTGACGACATGTTTGTCGCCGAAATGCTTGTTCAGACCATTCACGTCAATGGCGAGCGAATCGTCATGCGCGTGTGGTGCCGGGGCGGCGCTCATGGCCGGCTCACCTGTACGGGCTGGCCCGGGTTGAGCTTGACCGCATCTGCCGGCGCCGGATGCGCCTCGACCATGTACACGAGCTTGTCGCGCGTATCGTTGCTGTAGATCACCGGCGGCGTGTATTCCGCTTCGCTGGCGACGTATGTGATGCGGGCGTCGACACCGGCGCCGCACCCGTCACAGGCGATATGCACGGTCTGGCCGGCCTGCAAACCGCCCAGTGCCGACTCGGGGACGAAGAAGCGGACCTTGATGTTCTGCGGCGGCAACAGGCGCACGACCGGGCTGCCTGCATTCACCCATTCGCCGACGCGGTACATCGTGTCGTACACGCGCCCGTCGGCCGTGGCCACGGGGTGCTTCTGCGCGAGTTGCCAGTCGGCTTGAGCGAGCGATGCGCGCGCCACGTCGACCTGTGCCGCTTGCGCCTGACGTTGCGCTTCGCGTCCGGGCAGCCGTGCTACGGCGAGACTGCTTTGCAACTCCTGCACATGGGCCACGCTGCTGCGGGCATCGGCGCGGCTGGCGTCGAGTTGTTCGCGCGAAATACCACCGGCGGCGTATTGGGCCTGATCGCGGTCGAACTGCGCAACGGCCTTGTCGCGCGTGGCGATGGCTTGCGTAATCTGCGCCTGCGAGACGGCGATTTCGTCGGGACGCTTGCCGGTGTCGAGGTCGCGTAACTGCGCTTGCGCACTGGCGAGCGTTTCGCGCGCGTGGGCCTGCGCGGCGAGTTCATAAGTGGATTCGAGATCGAAGAGGGCGTCACCGGCCTTGACCTGCTGGCCGCGCGCGACCGAGAGCTTCTGCAAGGTGCCGGCCTGCGACGAGGCCACGTTGACGAACTCGCCTTCGGCATAGCCCTGCCACGGCTTGGTGCCGCTATCGCCGCACCCGGTCAGCGCCAGCAGGGCGGCCAGTGCGGCAACGGTCATCACGTTGGTGCTCATGGGGGTCTCTCCCGGCATGATGCGTCTCGTGTCTCTGGTCTCGTGTCCTGAACCAGGAGGTTGTCCGCTGCCACCTTAGCGCAAAAGCGCGTGCTGCCGCAATTCGGGCAAGCGGGGCTGTCCGTCGGGACCGAAGGGCTGTCCATGCGCGGCCCGGGACTCTCTGCTATTGTGCGCACATATCCGGTAGCGCACGGGGGCGCGTGCCGTCAGGGCGCAGCGTGCCGGACCTCATGCAAGGAGCTTGATTTTTATGTCTCACGACACGTTCGACGAAAACGACTGGAAGCGATTCCTCAAACATCTCGGCGAAGACCCGGACCGCCCCGGCCTGCACGAAACGCCTGCCCGCGTGAGCAAGGCTTGGCGCCAATGGACGTCCGGCTACGGGCAAGACCCGGCCGAGGTGCTCAAGGTCTTCGAAGACGGCGCAGAGCAATACAACGAATTGATCGTCGTGCGCGGTATTCCTGTGTACAGCCATTGCGAACACCACCTTGCCCCGTTCTTCGGCAAGGCGACCATCGGCTATCTGCCGAACGGCAAGATCGTGGGGCTCTCGAAACTCACGCGGCTGGTCGATTGCTTTGCACGCCGCTTGCAGGTGCAGGAGCGCCTGACCGTGCAGATCGCCGATGCGTTGATGACGCACCTGCAACCGAAGGCGGTCGGCGTGGTGGTGTCGTGCCGCCACATGTGCATGGAGAGCCGTGGCATTCGTACGGCGGGCGAGGAAACGGTGACGTCGTCGATGCTCGGCGAATTGCAGCCGAACCTCGCACTGCGCACGGAATTTCTCGCGCTCGCACGCGACAAGTAAAGCGACTCACGAAGTCAGCCGACGCATCAGCAAAAAGCGCCGACCGGATTGCCCGGGCCGGCGCTTTTTTCATGTGCGGCTGACGTTGCGCCGCCGCCGTCGGTGACCGTTATCGCGCGTAGCGGGCGACGATGGTCGAGCCGTTGAGCGTATGGCCGGCGAGCGCAGCCGTCAGGCCGTTGGCGTCGAGGCCCGGCGGCAGGCGGCCCGGTTCGAGATCGGTGGCCGTTACGCTGATGATGTAGTGATGCGGCGAGTCGCCCACGGGCGGGCAGGCGCCGCGATAGGCGGTGGCGCCGCTGATGTTCTTGCCGACGGTGACCTGTGCGGTCGTTTCGTTGCCTGCACCGGCGGCCAGCCCGGTAGTGGTGGCCGGGATATTGTAGGCGAGCCAATGCACCACACCGCCGCCCTTGGCCCCGTCGGGGTCTTTCATCGTCACGACGACGCTGCGCGTGCCTTGCGGCAATTGCTTCCACTCGACGGGCGGGCTGACGTTTTGTCCACCGCATTCGCCAAGCCCCGCGTGCGCGGCGGGCAGCATGCCGTTATCGGGGAATGCGCTCGACGACACGCTCATGCCTTCGGCCGCTTGCGCAACGCTCGCGCCTGCCGACAGCACACCCAAGGCCAGCGCGATCGCCATCGCGCTGGCATGGCGGCGGGTGCCGAGACGCTTGCGGCCGGACAGTCCGGGGACTTCTAACATCAGATTCATGGGCGTTCCCTCCTCATTTGGCGGAAGCAATGATGAGCTTGAATGGTAGTGCAAGCAATGCCGTGCCCGCTACACCCGCGCACCAGAGGGCGACGAACCACCCCCAGCGAACCAGCGCCTGCCGCCATGCCGGGACGACGGCGGCCGTGCGTGCGCTCGTCCCCGCGACGTCTTGACGTTCACGATCGCGGCGCACGGCGGGCCGCGTGAGATCAGTGATAGTGCGCATCGTGAGCCACCTTGCCGCGAAAGACCCAGTACGCCAGCATCGTGTAGGCGAGGATCACGGGAATGATGAACGCTGCGCCCCACAGCGTGAACGACAGGCTCGATGCCGGTGCAGCAGCCTCCCACAGCGTGACGCCCGGCAGAATCGCGTACGGGTACGCGCTGATGAGCAGCCCGCTGTAGCCGAGAAACACGAGACCGATGGCGAGCCAGAACGGCGTGGCGTCATGCGCGCGGCGGAGCACACGCCGCATCACGAACGTGGCACCGGCCACGAGGAACGGCACCGGCAGCATGCGCCAGAACCATTCGCCGTCGAACCAGCGCTCGGCCACGAGCGGCAGACGCAGCGGGGTCCAGAACGAGACGATCACCATCGTGCCGACCAGCGCCAGCGTGAGCGGCCACGCGAGCGTGCGCAGGCGGCGCTGCAAATCGCCTTGCGTCTTGCCGATGAGCCAGCACGCGCCCAGCAGGGCATAGGTGATAAGCAGCCCCAGCCCCGTGAACAGGTTGAAGGCGGTCAGCCATGCGAAGGCATCGCCCGAGAACTGACCGTTTTCCACCGGAATGCCCGACAGATACGCGCCCAGTGCCACCCCCTGAAAAAACGTTGCACCTGCTGAACCGCCGATAAAGGCGAGATCCCACCATTGCCGCGTGCGGCGCGACTTGCCGCGAATCTCGAACGCCACGCCGCGAAAGATCAGGCAGACCAGCATGAAGACCAGCGGCAGATAGAGCGCAGAGAGCAGCACCGAATACACCATTGGGAACGCGGCGAGCAGGCCCGCGCCGCCCAGCACGAGCCATGTCTCGTTGCCGTCCCACACGGGCGCGACCGAATGCATCATGACGTCGCGTTCGCTGGCGTCGGGAAAGAACGGGAAGAGAATGCCGATGCCGAGGTCGAAGCCGTCGAGCACGACGTAGAGAAAGAGGCCGAGTGCGATGATGGCGGCCCACGCTAAGGTCAGATCCATGAGAATTCTCGAGTTGGCGGGTGTCGATCGTCAGTAGGCAATGGCGAGCGGGGTGTCGGGTTGCTTGCCCTGCTCATCCTGCTTGCCCGGCGTATCCGTGGTGTCAGCCGAATCGGGGCCGCCGCGCAATATCTTCAGCAAGTAGTAGATGCCCGTGCCGAACACGAGGAAGTACGCGATCACCAGCACCAGCAGCGACACCTGCACCTGCTGTGCGCTCACGGGAGAGAGCGCGTTGGCGGTGCGCATCACGCCGTACACCACCCACGGCTGGCGTCCCGCTTCGGTCGTGACCCAGCCGGCAAGCAGTGCGATAAAACCGGTCGGCGAGAGCCACAGCACGGCGCGTGCGAATCCGCGTGATGTGAACAACTTGCCACGCCGGCGCAGCCACACGGCGGCGATGGCCACAGCGATCATCGCAAGGCCGAGGCCGACCATCACGCGAAAACTCCAGAACACCAGTGGCACGTTAGGCCGTTCGTCCTTCGGAAATTCCTTCAGGCCGCGAATCTCGCCGTCCCAGCTATGCGTGAGGATCAGGCTGGCCAAGTGCGGCACTTCCACGGCATAGCGGGTCGTTTCGGTCTTCATGTCGGGCCAGCCGAAGAGGTTGAGCGGTGTGCCGCCCGTCTTGGTCTCCCACAGCCCTTCCATGGCCGCGAGCTTGGCCGGTTGATGCTCACGTGTGTTCAGACCGTGCAGGTCGCCCACGAACGCTTGCAGCGGCGCAAAGATCAGCAGCAGCCACATCGCCATCGAGAACATCGTCTTCACCGCCGGGTCGCGGCGCCCGCGCAGCAGATGCCATGCGCCGGTGCCCGCGACGACCAGCGCGGCCACCACGAACGCGGCAATGCTCATGTGCGCGAGACGATACGGAAACGACGGGTTGAAGATCACGTCCCACCACGACAGCACCACCACGCGCCCGTCGACGATTTCGTAACCCTGCGGGGTCTGCATCCAGCTATTCGACGCGAGAATCCAGAACGTGGAAATCAGCGTGCCGACGGCCACGCACAACGTCGCGCCGAAGTGCGCACGCGGGCTGACGCGGTTCCACCCGAAAAGCATGATGCCGAGGAAGCCGGCTTCGAGAAAGAAGGCGGTCATCACTTCATAAGTCAGCAGCGGCCCCGTCACGGCGCCGGCAAAACTTGAGAAGCCCGACCAGTTGGTGCCGAACTGATACGCCATCACCACGCCTGAGACCACGCCCATGCCGAAACATACGGCGAAGGCCTTCGACCAGAATTTGCACAGGTCGAGATAGTGCTGCTGGCGTGTCTTGAGCCACATGCCTTCGAGCACGGCGATAAAGCTGGCCAGCCCGATGGAGACGGCGGGGAACACGATGTGAAACGAGACCGTGAACGCAAACTGAATGCGCGCGAGGTCGAGAGCTTCGGGAACGACTGTCATGATGCGCTCTATGTAAGTAGATGGCCCTGTCTTGTATGTATTTATTGATGGTATTTCACCATCTGTTTGCGTACATAGTAGGGCTTGCTGCATTGCAGCACGCGTGACAAGTCGTCGCATGTGGCGCAATGACGCGCCACAGCGATCCCTCAAATAGCTCGCTATTTGTATGTTTTATAAGGGATTTATGTCGGCGCCCCGTGCGACGTCATGTCACACGGGGCAGGGCTCAACTGAGCAGGCTGGCCCCGATATTGATCGACAGGCCCAGTACGGCCAGATTGAAGAAGAACGAGAGGATGGCCTGCGCGAGCGTGGCGCGACGCATGCGCCGCGAGGAGAGGCCGACGTCGGCGGTTTGCGAGGCGACGGCGATGGTGAACGAGAAATACAGGAAGTCCCAATAGTCCGGGTCGCAGTCGCGATCGGGCCAGACCAGCGCGTAGGGCGATTCGGTATCGGTGAAGTACAGGCGGGCGTAATGCAGCGTGTAGATCGTCGGCACGAGAAACCAGCCGGCGATGAGGGTTGCGGCGGCAAACAGCACGTGTTCCGACGCTTGATGCGGCACGCCACTCTTGGCGTTCGCCAGTTCATGCACGATCGCCACCACACTCGCCAGCGCCGACAGGCAGACCACCGTGAGCACGATCACCGCGCTCTGGTCTTCCTGCTCGGCAAAGCGCTCGATGCTGCGTTTGGGCGCGGTGACCATCATGAACCAGATCATCGCCAGATACGACCACGCGCCCGCGTTCCAGCCGATCAGCGTACGCGTGACCGGGCTGAAATGATCCTGCACGAAGATGCCCACCAGCACGCCGATAGCAATGGCAATGAGCAGCCGGGGGTGGAAGCGAACCAGATGCGGGAAGAGCTTGGCGTTCATTGGCGAAGTCCGGACGGCGGCCGGGGAGGGCCGCCAGTGCACAGATTATCGCGCACGCTGCCTTCGCCGACGCACTCGCCACTGTCACCATTCATTTCTGGCGCCGCGGCTATCCCCGCGCGAGCACCATCAAGACGAAGATCGTGTTGTTGATGGCGTGCATCGCAATGGAGGCACCCAGTCCGTGGGTCTTCTTCGCGAGCCATCCGGCGGTGAGACCGAACGCGAAGAGGAACAGGAAGTGCTTCGCGTCGGCGTGAACGGACGCAAAAATAGCCGCCTGCCAGAGGTTCGCCGCAACGAAGCTCATATGGCGGGTCAGGCCGCCGAGCAGGCATCCGCGAAAGACGAACTCTTCGACGAAGGGCACCGCCACCGCGATTAGCAACAACGCGAGCCCGGGGCCGCCCAACTGCGCTGCACCGCGCACGACGAAATCGTTCACGGTTTGGGGCGCCGTGGGGAGCATGTGGCGTGCGATTGCCCATGCGCTAAGCGCGGCGAAGACAAGCAGCACGGCCGGCCAGATGAACCAACGAGCTTTCCATGGCCCGGAACCGAGCCACTGACGCCAGCCGAAGCGCCAGACCATGCGCGCCAGTGCGAGCGCGATGACGCCGAGGGTGATGAAGTGGGCAATGGCCAGCTTCGGTTGCGCGGGCGGCAGGCCGTTGCTGGTGCCGGCACCGGGAGGCGTCGGCGCGAACTGTCCCATGACGAGCGCAGGAACAACCCACGAGGCGAGGCAGAACACGGCCAGTGCATACCAGGCATGGCGCAAGCCGATGCGCTCGAAGATCGCCGCGAGCGGACGGCCCTTGCGCGCTCTCACCGTGCCGACGTAGTGGGCCGGGAACATCAGAATGCCCGGCGCCAGCACGATGCAAACACTGGTGCCCAGCAGCGTCAACAGCAGCGCCGCGAAGACTGGACGCATGGCGGCGCCCGGATCGATCGTCAGCAGGACGGCATACGATCGTGCCAGTTGCCAGCGGCTGCCGGTGTCGTGTTCGAGCGAGGACTGAATCGCCGCCGCTGCTGCCTTGCCGTCGCGGGCCGCGAGGCCGACCGAGAGACGCAGCGCACGGAGTTGCGTTGTCTCGGGGCCGCCGGGTTTGGATTCGGACAGCGCACGTTGGGCGCTGGCGACGTCACCCGCCTGAAGGTAGGCACGCGCGCTCGTATAAGGATCGATTTTGAGGCCGGCGTCCTGCATGCGAATCAGCAGGTCACGGGCGGTCGTGCCCGGCAGCACATCGTGGGCCGTGTTGATGCGCCCGCTGGCCATCCAAGGCAGATTCGGCACCGGCGCCTTCATCAACAAACGCTTGGCCTCGGCCTTCTCGCCGGTGGTGGCGAGGTGGCGCACGGCGATCAACAGCACGGGCGTCTCTGTCGTCAACTCGGCGGCGTCGACGGCCTGAATGCCCGCGTTGATCTTGTCCTGAACGGCTTCGTAGGCGTTGGCGAGCGCGGCGTGCAGACGGGCGCGATCCTGCTGCGGCCATTGTCTGGCGTTGGGCAGAAGCGCCATGCCTTGCTCGACGGCCTCTTTGCCGTAGACGCCTTGCAGCAGATACAGCGCCACTTCCGGCACGTTGCTGAATTTGTCTTTCAGCGTTTGCCGGCAGGATTTGAGGTCGGCCTGCGCCTGCTCGGTCCAGTGCGAGTCCTCGGACCACGCGTAGTTCTGGATGAACTGACAGCGCGCTAACGCGAGCGCCGAGTCTGCGGGACGGGCGCGGGCCGAAGCATCGAGCGTGGCGACGATCTCGCGATACTTGGCGAGCGAGGCGGCGTCGACCTGCCGGGTCATGGCGTCCTGATCCGGCAGCGCATTGCCCGAGGCTGGCGCAGCAAGCAAAGGGGTGAACGAGGGAAAGCCGAGGGTGGCCAATGCCACGCAAAGAAGGAAGCGAGACAAGCGATGCACGCGTGATTTCCCCAGAATGTTGTTGTCGCCAACCGCCGCGTTCGCGAACCGTCAGCCTGATTGGCTTAACGACCGATGGGGCGCGAACTGTAATGTGCGCCCGGTTTCGCGATTCACTGCTTGGAGGAAGTCCTCGGGAATCGCCGCCGGGCGTCGCTTGTCGCCGAGTGCGGCGCGGCGCATGATAAGCAGCGCCTGAATGCCGATGTCAGGTGCAGAAGAGGGGCCGACAAGATCGTTGAGACAAGCGAGGTCGATCACGATGAACGCAAAATGGGAAGCCCTGCTGACCTGGTGGCAGCGGCGGCGCGAGAACGGGGCGTCGGACGGTGTGTACTACAGCACGATCATGTTGATCGCGCTTGGGCTCGCTGTTCTTGTGATCTCGACGCGGGAGATGTCTGTCGTCCCAGCCATGCTCGTCGTCGCCAAGTTCGCCCTGATCGGGTCAATACTGGCCCGGATGTTTCGAGGAAATCTGCTCGCCACCCTGGTGATGTTTGTGGTGACGATGGTGATCATCTATGTGCTTTTCTTGCTGCTCGTTGTCTATTTAAGCTCGCGGCATCATGACCGTGTCAGCACCTTGCCCCCCGCGTTGTCGCTGCTGCACCCGAATGCTGATGGCGCAGAACTGGTCGACTACCGTTTGGGCGAACGTCTCGATGTGCCCGAATGCCCGAGCGCAGCAGGGAGTCTCCAGCGCAGCTATCAGGGGCCGGACGGCGGGGCATGCTTTCGTCATCTGACCAGTGAACGCATCGGCAGCCCATTGGGCACTGACGAGAATATCGTCGTGGACCGGCTCGATCTGGCGCGATTCGAAGTCTTCAGCGCGGTTCAGCCGGTTTGCGTTGCGCTACGCGATGGGCGCATCGTCGGCGTCGCCGTGCATGTCGCCGAGCGGCGACGCTACGACGTAGTGCGCTCGATGCAGGACACTTTCCAGCAGCCGGCGGCGCACGTGCGGTGGCAGGCCGTTGCCCGGAGCGACAGCTATTACGATCGTGATCTCTGGACGTCGGCCCAAGTCAGAAGCGCGATGTACACGCTGACGGTGCCGCCCTTTGGCCGTTCGGCGGGCTCTGTCGATTCGATGCTCGTGATGGAGTCACCGGAGGGGCCGCGCCCATTCGCGGCCACCCGCATGTCGCTGGGCGATTGCCCCGCCATTGCCCTCGACTATCAGGCCGACGCAAGTTAAGCCACGTCAAGCCACGGTTTTGCCCGGAAATGCACGCCAATGGTGCGCCGCCGCATCGCGATGCGGCATTGTGCCCGTTGCGATGTCATGCCCGGCGTAGTGTTTCGCTGCTGAAAACAGCAACCTCGCGCATTCTTTCGTCTTCGGCAATGCCCCGAAAGCCCCGATGCACGGGCTTCATAGGAAATTCTTCGCATCGCTGACCTCCCCATGGCACGCCACTTGCTAATCCTTGCATAAGGCCAATGGCGGCTGAGTGAAGACAAGCGAATTTTCTGCACCGCATGAACGGCCTCGCGAGAGCGGGGCATTCGGGGCAACGGCGTCCCGAGGCAATAGGCCTGCTTACAGGCATATCGCTTCGGGACGCCTTTTTTTTGGCATACGAACACGAGGGTTCCCATGAGCACGCTCACGCAATCGTTGAAAAGTGGCAACTGGCGCGCGCTGGTTGCGTGTTTTCTTTACTTCGACACGGGCTTTACCGTCTGGGTGATGCTCGGCCCGCTGGCCCCGTTCATCGGCAAGGACATTGCGATGACACCGGCGCAGACCGGTTTTCTCGTGGCCGTGCCGGTGCTCGGCGCGGCAATTCTGCGCGTGACACTGGGCAATCTCTATCAGGCCTTCGACGGCCGCAAGATCGCGTTGATGGGCCTGACATTGTCGGCGATTCCGTCAGTGGTGCTGCTGCTCATGCCGGGCACGCCGTCATACACGTTGCTGCTGGTGTTGGGCGTGTTCCTCGGGATCGGCGGCGCGAGCTTCGCGGTGGCACTCCCGATGGCAGGCAGCAACTATCCGCCGAAGGTGCAGGGCCTCGTGCTCGGGCTGGCAGCGGCCGGCAATATCGGCGCGGTGCTCGACGGGTTCATGTTCCCGGGGCTTGCCGAACAATTCGGCTGGGCCCGTGCCGCAGGCGCTGCACTGCCGTTGCTGGCGCTTGCCGCGCTCGCGCTCGTGTTCTGGGCCAAGGATCAGGGCGTGAAGTCGGGCAGTGCGCCGCGCGCGTTCACAAGCTTCTTCATTACGGTGTTCGGTCTCGTGGCGCTGGTGTTGTGCGTGCATGCGGGTGCGTTCGGCGAAGGCAAGGCGGGCGTGCTGCTGCTGCCGGTGCTCGGTGCATTGCTCGCCATCGCAGTGTTGCCGCGTCACTACCGCGGCGTGCTGGGTGAGCGGGATACGTGGGTCATCATGCTGGTCTACAGCATTACGTTCGGTGGCTTCGTCGGCATGTCCTCGTACGTGAGCACGCTGCTCATCGCGCTGTACGGCATGCAGCGCATCGAGGCCGGCTTGTTCATGGCGTTGCTCGCGTTCCTCGGCGCGTTGGTGCGCCCGATCGGCGGGCTGGTGGCCGACAAGATTTCGGGCGTGCGTGCACTGGTGCTGCTGCTTGCCGCGATTTCGATCTGCGACTTTGTGTTTGCCGCATGGATGCCGCCGCAAGGTGCCGGTATTGCGCTGCTGGTGGTGATGTACCTGTGCTTCGGGCTGGGCAACGGTGCGACGTTCCAGTTGGTGCCGCAGCGCTGGCAAGGCAAGACCGGCCTGATGTCGGGCATCATCGGCGCGGCCGGCGGTATCGGCGGCTTCTATCTGCCCGTGATCATGGGTATGGCGAAGGAGTCGACAGGCAGCTATCAGATGGGCTTCGCTACGTTCGGTGCATTGGCGGGCGTGGCGTTCGTGCTGGTGGTCGTCTTGCGCACGCACTGGATGTCGTGGGCGTTGCCCAAGGAAGTGCCGGGCGGGGCGGTGT
Source organism: Pandoraea sp. PE-S2T-3 (assembly GCF_002179965.1). GTDB lineage: Bacteria > Pseudomonadota > Gammaproteobacteria > Burkholderiales > Burkholderiaceae > Pandoraea. The sequence continues at coordinate 246,219 of NZ_NGUQ01000035.1, read as the reverse complement.
TGGCGGGCGGTGTCGCGCACGTCGAATAAGGTTTCTACCGACGCAGGAACGGCCCGTCAGCGCCAACGCGCGGCGGGCCGATTTGTTTTGCAGCACGGCGTGAGCGGCGCATCGAATAGACTGTCGGGCACGAATGGAATCCCGCAGGAGACATCATGCGTCTGGGTGTGCCCAGCCTCTCGGCGTTGCAGGCTTTCGAGGCCAGCGCCCGACATCAGAATTTTGCGCAGGCCGCGCAGGAACTCGCCCTCACGCACGGGGCGGTTTGCAAGCGTGTGAATGAGCTGGAAGGGCACTTGGGCGTGGCGCTGTTCGAGCGCGTGAAGCAGCGTCTGGTGCTCACGCCAGCCGGGGCTGAGTATGCGAAACGCATCCGGGTGCATCTCGACCAGATTCGCCGCGATACGCTCGACGTGGTGCAACAGGGACGCGAAACCGAGTTGGAAATTGCCGTTGGCGTGACGTTCGCCGCGCAATGGCTGATTCCCCGGCTGGACGATTTTTACGCCAGCACGCGCGACGTGCGCCTGCATATCATCGGGCGCGACCAGCCGGTGTTCTTCGACGACTCCGCTTTCGACGCCACGATCTACTTCAGCACGCGCCTATGGCCGGGCATGCCCGGCACGGCACTCATTACCGACGACACGTTGATGCTGGTCGCGGCCCCTCGATTGCTGGCGGGGCGGCCGTCGTTATCGAACGACGAGATTGCGGCGCTGTCGTGGATTTGTGTGCGCGACCTGCCGCGCGCATGGGACGACTGGCTGGCCACGCAAGACGCCGCGCAGTTGAAGCCCCAACGCAGTGCGCAGCGCTACGACATGTTCATCATGGCGATCAACGCTGCCGTGGCCGGTCTGGGTGTGGCGCTGTTGCCGCGCGTGCTGATCGAGCGCGAACTGGCGAGCGGCGCGCTGGTGCAGGCGCATGCGCACACGCTCGCCAACCCGCAGACCATCTATTTCTCGTATCCCGCACAACGGCGCGACTGGGCGCCGTTGCAGCAATTCGACGTTTGGCTGCGCCGTGCGGTCGACGACTATCGCGCGGCCAGATCGGGGCTTTCGCGCAGCACCTGCTCGTAGAGTCCCTGAAAACCCAGCCACGCGACGTAATCCGAACCGAGCAGGCGATGCACTTCGCGTGCTTCGGTTTCGGACAACTCTTCCAGCGGCCCGGCGGCTTCCGCCAGCAACTGCACCTGCGCGCAGCGCTCCATGGCGAGAAAGCGATAGGCGGCCGCATCGACCGACGAGCCGACCGTGAGCAGCCCGTGGTTGAGCAGCACCGCGGCACGTTTGTGTCCCATGGACTCGGCGATGCGGCGGCCCTCGTCGGCGCCCAGCACGAGCACGTCGCCGCGAAAGAGCACGTGGTCGTCGTAGAACAGGCAGGCTTCCTGATTGATCGGAGCGAGCGGGCGCGTGCGTGCGGAGAACGCGCGTCCATGCGTGGTGTGCGTGTGCGCCGCCGCTTCGACGTGGGGCAGGGTGGCGTGAATACCGGCATGAATTGCCATCGCGGCCGCGTTCACGGGACCGTCGCCTTCGTGAAGCCGGCCTGCTTCGTCCACGAGAATCAGATCGTCGGGATGAATCGATGAAAAGTGCTGGGCGTAGCGATTGACCCAGAAGCGGTCGTGAAACTCGGGATCGCGCACGGTGATGTGTCCGGCGATGCCTTCCGCGAGGCCGAAGCGCGCGAAGATCCGGAACGCCACCGCCAGTCGCAGCTTGCGATCGGCGCGCGCGTCGGCAACGTTATCGAAGACGCGGGGTTTGGGCAGCGGTGCGCCGAGTGGCGTGGGGATGGCGAAGGCGTCAGAGACATCGGGCGTCGCGTGAGCGGCTGACGTCTCGTGAGGCAACGGCGGCAAGGGGGGCGGCAAAGGCATACGGCACTCCGTGGGGAAGGGATGCCGGTCGCACCGCGCCAGATGGCTAACGGTACGCCGGCTTGCCGCCCATTGTCCGAAGGGGACCGCGCTGCGTCTATCGACGAAAAGTCATGGGAGAGATACGGCGTTAGATGCAGCGTTACTTGCCGAACAGCCCGTTGAGGGTGGCCCCGCTGGCCGCGCCGTTGAAGCCGTCGAACCGGCCTTCGGCGAGCGCCGTCGCCGCACTCATGAAACTGCCCCATGCCGTGCGGGCCAGTGCGCCGCCCACGCTCACACGCCGTACGCCGAGGCTGCGCATGTCTTCCAGCGTCAGCGGCGAATTCGCACCGATCAGCACGTTGACCGGCTTCGGTGCGACCGCGGCCACTACGGCGCGGATCTGTTCCGGTGTCTGGATGCCCGGCGCGTAGAGGCAGTCGGCCCCGGCTTCGGCGTAAGCCTTGAGACGGGCAATGGCATCGTCGAGATCGGGCACCCCGGCGAAGAAGTTCTCCGCGCGGCCCACGAGCAGTGTGTCGCCACCGGTCTCGTCAATGGCGCGGCGTGCCGCCTTGATACGCTTGACGGCCTCGTCGATCGGGAACAGCGGCGCGTTGACGTCGCCGGTCGAGTCTTCGATGGACAGGCCGGCGACGCCGGTCGCCACCGCGAGCTTCACGCTTTCGGCGACCTCGTCAGGTGTGTTGCCGAAACCGCTTTCGAAGTCCGCATTGACCGGCAGGTCGGTGGCGGCCACGAGGGACTTCAAATGGGCGAGGACAGTGTCGCGCGTCACGGCATTGTCGGGATGACCGGTCGACCATGCGAAGCCCGAGCTGGTCGATGCAATCGCCTGAAAACCGGCATGTTCGAGATAGCGGGCGCTGCCGGCATCCCACGGGTTGGGGATCACAAAACAACCGGCAATATGCAGTTCACGGAAGGCGGCGCGTTTTTCGGCGGTGCTGCGTGGCATGGCAGTCTCCTCTGGCGGATGGCGGCGGCATCCGAGGCCTCGCGCCGGTGCCCGGTGTCGAGTCTGATGCGCACGTCTGAAGGCACGATCATCGCGGTTTTGCCGCAGGCTCGCAAGCGCCGGGCAACCCGGCTTTCCTTTGTCCGCCTTTGCGTTTCTTGCGCGATGGCTTCGCATGACTTGATCGCCCGGAAAACCGTCACCGACCGGGTGTTTCGGTGTGCTGGTTTTAGCTGCCGATGTTGATGCGCGACTCATAGCCGGTTTTGAACGCTCTAACCAGTGTTGAAACGGTTTTGCGGGCGCGCCAAGCGCGATATTTGTGTTCGGGCGAAACTTCGGCAGACACGCCGAATCAATCTCGGTAATTCGCGGTAACAAGCTTTTTTGCGGCAATGCGGGAATAAGCGCGCTTCAACGGGCGTTATGCAATCATCTTCCCCAGTTTCTCAGGATGCCCGTCGTGAATTCACTACCCCCATCACCCGCTTCGTCCGCTTCGTCCTCTTCGTCCTCGCCTCGCCATGCCAGCGGCGTTGCGCTGTATGAAGACGCGAAATACACGCGCGTTGCCATGTTGCTGCACTGGGCGGTGGCGTTGCTGATGCTCGGCAACGTCGCCATTGGCCAGACCATCGCGTTGCTTTCCGACGCCACGCTCGAAAAGATCGACGTGCGCTTCTGGATCGATCTGCACAAGTCCATCGGCATCACCGTGCTCGGTCTGGCCATTCTGCGCATTCTGTGGCGCGTAACGCACCGCCCGCCTGCGCTCTCGCACGTCTTCGCGTCGTGGGAGCGTGCAAGCGCCCATCTGGTGCACTGGCTGCTCTACGTGCTGATCTTCGCGTTGCCGCTTTCGGGCTGGGCGCACGATTCGGCGTGGGTGGCTGCGTCGACACACCCGCTCGTGCTCTTCGGCACGTTCCCGTTCCCGCGCATGGGCTTTCTGATGGCGATGAGCGACGCCAGCAAGGATTACTGGCATGGCGTGCTTGGCAATGTGCACACGTACTGCGCCTATTCGCTGTATGTCTTGCTCGCGTTGCACGTCGGCGGTGCGCTCAAGCACCAATGGATCGACCGCCACTCGGTCCTGAACCGGATGCTGCCATGAGCGTGACGACGACCCGGCTCGATGCCGCGCGTGAATTGCATTCGCCGCGCTTCACACTGCCCGCGACGCCGTTGGCGAGTTGGCTGGTCCATGGCACGGTCGCTGTGCTCTGGTGTTTGCTGTTTGCGCAAGCGTTCGTGCTGAAAGGCGTGTTTGCGTGGGGCACGGGCGTGGCCTACGTGGCCTATGACACGGTGCTGCTGGCGTTTGTCTTCTGGAAGGCGTGGCGATTGATGCGCCCGGACCCCGAAGACGCAGCGACTTCGCTGGCGCGTGCCGATGGTCAATCCGTCAGCACGAAAGCCACGGCGCTCACGATGGGCGTGGTGGTCGCGGCGCACAACGAAGCGGCGGCACTGCCGGTCACGTTGCAGGCGCTCATGTCGCAGCAGCGCGTGCCTGACTTGATCGTGATTGCCGACGACGGCTCTCGTGACGGCACGGCGGCGCTGCTGGTCGAACACTACGGGTTGACCGATCCGGGCGAGGGCGCACTGAGTGCGCCGAGCCGCACGTATCCGAACCTGCGTTGGCTGCGCGTGCCGCACGGCGGCAAGGCGCGCGCACTCAATGCGGCGCTGGTCGGCGTGGACACCGATATCGTGATGACCGTCGACGCGGACACGCTGCTCGATGCCGGGGCCTGTGCCGCCATGCACGACGCGTTTGTCCGTCGTTCGAATCTGGTTGCGGCGACCGGCGTGTTGACGCCCGTGTGCGGCCATACGGTCGGCGCGCGGGTGTTGCAGTTCTTCCAGACGTACGAATACATCCGCAATTTCATTTCGCGCTTTGCGTGGATGCGCGCCGATGGTCTGTTGCTGATATCCGGCGCGTTTGCGTGCTTCCGCCGCGAGGCCGTGCTTGCCGTGGGTGGGTTCGATCCGGCGTGTCTGGTCGAAGACTACGAGCTGATTCACCGCCTGCGCCGTTATTCGGTCACGCATGGACTGGGTTGGGACGTGCGCGTGATTGGCGGTGCACAGGCGGTGACCGACGCGCCCGGCACGCTCGCGAGTTTTCTGCGTCAGCGGCGCCGCTGGTTTGCCGGTTTCCTGCAAACGCAGTACTGGTATCGCGACATGGTGGGCAATGGCCGCTACGGCAATCTTGGGCGGTTGATGCTGCCGGTGAAGGCGTTCGATACGCTGCAACCGATCTATGGTTTAACTGCGTTCGCGTTGCTGGTCACGTTTGTCTGCGAGGGGCATTACGGTGTGGTGCTGCCCGTGTCGGGCATCATTCTCGGCAAGATCGTGATCGATCTGGGCTTCCACCTGTGGTCGGTGCATGCGTACCGCCGATGGACGGGACACCGCACCGGCACGAGCCTCGGTCTGGCGTTCGTCGCCGCGGTCCTTGAGCCGTTCTCGTTCCAGTTGATGCGTCATGCGGGTGCGGCGCTGGGCTGGGGGCACTTCCTCACCGGGCGGCAACATTGGGGGGTACAGGTGCGACGCGGTATTCTCTCGGGTGAGCGCGGGGCATCGGTACCTCGCGACGGTTGATTCCTTCATTTCCCTAAACGTCGCCAAGCGCGACCTGACCCGAGACCTCATGATGCGAACGCAGACGTGGCTGGCGATGGCAGGTGCGTTAGGCAGCGTGCTGATGGCTGCCGGGTGCAGTGCACCAGTGGTCAAGCCCGCCGGGCCGGACTATGCGGCGTTGGGCGGGGCGGCCGAAGTGCGCGGCGATTGGGACGCCGCGCGGCGCAACTTCGGTCAAGCCGTGCTTGTGGCGGATCAGACCGGATGGCCGGCGGCACAGCGCGCGGCGATGCACTACGACTACGGCCGGGCGTTGGGCGTGACGTGTTACTACACCGAAGCCGAGCGAGAACTGAGTCTGGCCTACGACCTCGATATCCTGACGGGACAGTACCGCTATCCGGCACTCGTAGAGTTGGGGCGGCTGGCGCTGGCACAGCGCCAGTTTGCGCAGTCGGCCAACGACTTCTCGCGCGCCCTGGGCTCGCTCGACCGGGCGCAGGCGGTGCGCCACGCCCCATTTGCCTATGCCGAACTGCTGGACGATTACGCGCTGGCGTTGGGCGGGATGGGCGAAGCCGAAGCGGCGACGCGCGTCATCGACCGGGCGGCCAAGGTGCGCGCCGAATTGACTACTCAGTACCTGCAAGCGACATCGCGAACGCCATATGGCACGCAATGCGGCAAGTTTGCGGCGGAGTCCGTCGTGCCGCGCCGGGCGCAGTAGCACCGGGGGCGAATCGGCGCGGGCAGGCAGCGCCAGGTGGCGCGCATGCCATAATTCGGCCAATCCCTTGACCTTCACGTGTTGCGATGTCGATCGCAATACGGTCCCGCCCCCTTGAACAATCTCCTCGTTCCTCTTGAAAAAGCCGGTGATTTCGACGAAATCATCGACGTGCGCTCGCCGTTGGAGTTCGCGGAAGACCATATGCCCGGCGCGATCAACGCCCCGGTGCTGAGCAACGAGGAGCGCGTGATCGTCGGCACGATGTACCGGCAGGTCTCGCCGTTCGAAGCCACCCGGGTGGGCGCGGCCATGGTCGCGCGCAATATCGCGGCGCATCTCGAGACGACCTTCGCCGACCGGCCGCGGAACTGGCGCCCGCTGGTGTACTGCTGGCGAGGCGGCAAGCGCTCGGGGTCGATGACGGTCTGGATGAATCTGATCGGCTGGCGCGCCCGGCAACTCGATGGCGGGTACAAGACCTACCGCCGCGAAGTCGTGGCGTCATTGGAAACCTTGCCGCCCTCGCTGAAGTACGTGGTGTTGGCGGGGCATACGGGCACCGGCAAGACGCGGTTGTTGCATGCGCTCGCTGACACCGGTGCGCAGACGCTCGATCTGGAAGCGCTGGCGATGCATCGCGGCTCGTTATTGGGTGCAATGCCCGACGCGCCGCAGCCGTCGCAGAAATCGTTCGATACGGCACTGGTCGGCACGTTGCGAGCGTTTGATCCACAACGTCCCGTCTTCGTAGAAGCAGAGAGTCGTCGTATCGGGCTGATTTCGTTGCCCGAGTCGCTGATGGCGTCGCTACGCGGCACCACGTGCGTGGAAGTTCGCGCACCACATACCGAGCGAGTTGATCTGTTGATGCAGGATTACGGACACCTCTTTGCGCAGCCGGAATATTTCCGCGCGCAGTTGCTCAAGCTGGTGCCGTTGCACGGGCGTGCTGTGGTGGGCGAGTGGCTCGAACTGCTCGATGCGCAACGTCAGCGAGAGTTGTTCGAGACGCTGGTGATCAAGCATTACGACCCGGCGTATTCGCGCAGTTCGCGCAAAATGCTCAGCGGTCCGCCGCCTGCTATGCCGTTTGAATTCCACCCGCTCGTGCCCGATTTGCGCGCACAGGCGCAGGCCTTGCTGACGTGTGTTGAAAGCAGCGAGGCGACCGGTGCGCGCGGCCCCGATCGCCTGACGTCGGCCGACGCTGCCGGCTGACGATTTCCTGACGACTTACTTCGACTGCGCGATGGCGTCCGTGCCCGCGCAGTTCACCCGCACGCTCTTTCGTCCTTTCGCCCTCACTTCACCGGCAGGCAGATACGCGTTTGCAACGCTGCGGGCGGCGTCGTGCGCGGGTCGTTGAGGTACTGCTCGAACATCGGGAAGTCGGCGGGCTCCAGACCGCTGCTCGGCAACCACTCTGAAAAGAGCCAGTTGTACGGCTTGCTCATTTCGTTGTACGGCCCGGTGTAGGTCAGGATCGCGCAGCGGCCCGCCGGGATCTCGAAGCGTTCGAGATCGTTGCCGAGCTCGGCGTCCGGGGCCACCGACATGCCCGCGAGCGAGCGCAACTGATCGACGGGGACTTGTTCCGGGTCGTCGAAATACACGCCGAAGCCGGTCGATTCCGGCCGGGCCAGCCCGAGTGCGCCGGCAAGCATGAACGCGCGCACGAACACCGGGCCAATTTCCTGATAGTCGCCTTGATGCTTGAGGACGGCGAGCGTCGTGGCGGGGACCGATTCGATGGTGATGGGATACATGGTGAGCTCCAGAGGATTGAAGGGTCCGGAGCGGGCGTCACGATATCGTCCCGGCGGCATGCCGAAGTACGCACCGAAAGCCCGGTTGAAAGCGGCGTCCGACGCATAGCCGGCACGCGACGCCACAACACGCATGGAATCCTCTGACCCGGCCAGCGCGACCGCCGCGCGGTGCATCCGGATGCGTTGCACCGTGCCGTTCACCGTCTCGCCCATCAAGGCGCGATAGATGCGGTGAAAGTGAAACGGCGACAGGCACGCCAGATCCGCCAGTTGATACAGATCGGGGGCGGTGTCGGGATGACTGGCCAGCCATTGCAGCACGGGCTCCATGCGCTGGGCATACCGAACGTGGGTCTCAGGTTTCATTTGCGCTCCTTGGTCTGCAATGTAGCCAGAGGCCGTTTGCCGATTTTGCGATTTTGCGATATTTCACAATTTCCAAGCGTTGTCTCGATGGTTTGGCCTACGTAGCCCTAGTATCGCGCCTCCATGGCCGTAACAGGCAAGAGAGAACTCATCGGAGGCATCATGTTTCGACGTATGTTGGCAGAAGGCATCGGCACATTCTGGCTGGTGTTCGGCGGTTGCGGCAGTGCCGTACTCGCCGCGGCATTCCCGCAACTCGGCATCGGCTTCGCCGGTGTCGCATTGGCGTTCGGTCTGACGGTGCTCACGATGGCCTATGCCGTCGGTCACATCTCCGGCGGCCATTTCAATCCCGCCGTGACGCTGGGGCAATGGGCCGGTGGATTGTTCCCGGCGAAGGACATCGCGCCATACATGGGCGCGCAGGTGCTTGGCGGCTTGGTGGCCGGGGGCGTTCTGTTCGTGATCGCGAGCGGTGCGCCCGGATTCGACCCGTCGGCATCCGGCTTCGCAGCCAACGGCTATGGCAGCCACTCGCCCGGCGGCTACTCGCTGGCGGCGGCCGTGGCGATCGAACTGGTGCTGACGGCCTTCTTCGTCGTGATCATCAACAGTGTCGTGTCGCGCGCGGCACTCACGGCAGTTGCCCCGATCGCGATCGGTCTGGCACTCACGCTGATCCATCTGATTTCGATTCCCGTGACGAATACGTCGGTGAACCCTGCACGCAGTACTGGCGTTGCCGTCTTTCAGGGCGGCTGGGCAATCGATCAATTGTGGGTGTTCTGGCTCGTACCGTTGGCCGGCAGCGTCATCGGAGGACTGGTGTCGCGTGCCTTGCGGTCTTCCTCCTGAAATTCGACGTTGACAACTAACACTGTTAGATTAGACTAACGGTGTTAGTCTTGCTGCCGCCTCGATGCCGTTTGAGGATGGCGGCATGTTTGCTTGTCAATTGCATCCATTGAGGACGAATGCCATGTCAGAGAAGGTCTGGTTTATCACCGGTGCATCGCGAGGATTCGGGCGAGTCTGGGCCGAAGCGGCACTACGGCGGGGCGACAAAGTGGTGGCGACGGCCCGCTCGCTCGCCGACATCGAGGATCTGGGCATATACGGCGATGCCGTGTTGCTTCTGCCGTTGGACGTGACCAATGGCGATGCCGTGTACGGCGCAGTTCACCGGGCGCATGCGCATTTCGGACGGCTTGACGTGGTCCTCAACAACGCGGGCTATGGGCTCTTCGGCATGCTGGAAGAGACGAGCGAAGCACAAGCCCGCGCGCAGATGGAAACGAACTTCTTTGGCGCGCTATGGGTGATGCAGGCAGCGCTGCCGATCTTGCGGGCGCAGGGGCACGGGCACATTCTGGCCGTATCGAGTTTTGCGGGCGTCGTGACGTTTCCCAGCGCATCGGTGTATGTCGCATCGAAGTGGGCGCTCGACGGCATGTGCGATGCGCTGTCGAAAGAAGTGGCCGGCTTCGGCATCAAGGTCACGCTCATCGAGCCGGGTGGGTATGACACGGACTGGCGCGGCAGTTCGGCGCAACACGTGACGAAGCTCGATGCCTATGCGGAATTGCGCGGTCAGCTTGCGGCGGCGATGGGCAACCGCAAGCTCGGTGACCCGGCCGCAACCGCGAACGCGATCCTTGCCGTGGTCGATGCCGATGAACCCCCGTTGCGGCTCTTGCTCGGCGCGGGCACCGTCGATATCGCGACACGCACGTATCAGGAGCGAATCGGCGTCTGGCAACAGTGGGCCGACGTCTCGGCCGCCGCACACGGTGGCGCTGGCTGACCCACGTAGATCGATCCACGCCGAGCGATCGCCTGCCATTACCCGCCGTCGTCGATACCCCCCGCACTGTCGGCGCGATGATAAGCTAACGCCGTTAGTTTTGACGGGAAACACCATGGCGATTCAACGGGACGACGTCGTACAGACGGCGCTGGCTTTACTCGATGGCGGGGGAATGGAGGGCGTGACGTTGCGCAAGGTGGCGCAGGCGCTCGACATTCAGGCGCCGTCGCTCTACTGGCACTTCGCCAACAAGCAGGCGTTGCTCGATGCCATGGCCGACGCGATGTTGCAGGATGTCGCGCGTCATGTGCCGCCGGATGCGGACTGGCGAGCGGTGTTGAATGCCGTTTCACTTGAGATTCGACACGCCTTCAACGCCTATCGGGATGGTGCCCGGGTGTTCGCCGGGACGTACGAGACGACGGAAAACGTGTTGCGCACAGGCGAGGCGATGATCGCCGCCTTCGTGCGCGCGGGGGGCGACATCGAGTTGGCGACCACAACGGCGTTCAGCGTGGTCTATTACGTCGTGGGTTTCGTGATCGAAGAGCAGGCGTTCAAGGCGGAAGCCTCAAGCGAAAAGGCAGCGGAAAGCGTGGCGCGCAAGACGGCGTTCCTGAATGCCGCCAAGCAGACATATCCGCTCAGTTGGCAGGCCCGTCAGCATTTGTTCGCGCCCGACTTCGACAAGCGATTCTCGGTGGGCATCGACCTGTTGCTCGGCGGGTTTGTGCAACAACTGGCCAACGGCAACAAGAAAAAGGCCCCGCGTCGTTCACACGCTCGCTGAGAACGTGTCGATCAGCATGCGCGCGGCCAGCGCCGCGAGCACTGTGCCCATGAACCACCGTTGCAGGGTCAACAGGGCCGGGCGCTGCGCGAGAAATTTGGCCGTACTCCCCGCGCCGATCGCGACAGCGCCGTTCACCAGCACGAACGCCAGAATCACGACCGAGCCCATGGTGATGGAAGTCTTCAGCAGGTTGCCGCCCTGATCGCGGACGAACTGCGGCACCAGCGTCAGAAAGATCATCGCAAGTTTCGGGTTCAACAGGCTCGTCGTCGCCCCCATCACGAAGAGCCGGCGTGGCGGCTCGTACGAGAGCTCACGCGCTTCGAACGGTGAGCGCCCGCCCGGTTTGACGGCCTGCCATGCGAGATAGAGCAGGTAGGCCGCGCCCGCCACGCTTAGCGCACTCATCCCGTACGGCACGTGCATGAACAGCGCCGTAATGCCGAACGCCGCACTCAGCATGTAAAAGAGGTAGCCGATGATCACGCCCGCCAGCGAGACCAGTCCGGCCGCCCGGCCCTGCGCGATCGAGCGCGACATCACATAGATCATGTTCGGGCCCGGCGTAATCGCCAGCAGGCCACAGATGGTGAGAAACGCATAAAACGAGGCGGCATCGCGCATAGTCTTGCTCGACAGGAGGCAGTGATCGCGCTCAGTATCGGAGTCTGCCTGACCTCGGTAAAGCAATATAATCTGAGCCAATTCGTCAGATTTTCTGAGTAATATGAAAAAGCTCGATCTCGATGTGCTGGAAATGGTGGTGGCCGTTGCGGAGACTGGTTCGTTCGTGCGCGGTGCCGAGGCGGTGCATCGCTCGCCATCGGCGCTCAGCATGCAGATCAAGGCACTGGAAGACGATCTGGGCAAGCCGCTGTTTATCCGGAACACCCGGCGATTGGCCGTGACGGCCGAAGGGCAGACGCTGGTGGACTATGGGAGGCGAATGCTCGAGATGCGCAGCGAGGCGTGGGCGTCGATCGTGCGGCCCGAGATCAAGGGCCGCGTGACCATCGGCGTGCCCGACGACTATGCGTCGTCGCTGCTGCCGCAAGTGCTCCGGAAGTTTGCCGTCGCGCACCCACGTGTCGAGATTCGCGTGATCGGGCTGGCCAGCAATGCGTTGGTGCCTTTGCTCAAAGACAACACGCTGGACTTGGCCTGCCTGACCAAGGTGAAGGGGCTGCCGGGAGAATTCATCCGGTTCGAGCCGTCGGTATGGGTAGGCCCGCCAACGCGGCCCGTATGGAAAGAGCGCCCGCTGCCAGTGGCGTTATTCGCCCCCGGCAGCACGGCGCGCGCGACCGCCATCGCGGCACTTCAGCGTGCGGGTATCAAGTACCGCATGTCTTACGAGAGCCCCAGCCTGCTCGGACTCATCAGCATGGTGGAGGCGGGGCTGGCGGTCGCACCGCTCGCACGATGCAGCGTGCCCGCGCATCTTGTTCAGCTCTCGCAGAGCGACGGCCTGCCCCCGCTGGACGATCTCGAAGTGGTGCTGGCGCGCAGTGCAACCTCCAATCGCCCGCCGTGCGACTTTCTGGCGGAGCAGATTCTGACCGAACTGCGCACCTGAGCATGACACCTCCGGCCCGTCAGCCGATCCACGCGGAATTGCGAATCACGCTACAGAAATTACCGCGATGGAAATGCGGGTCCTTGTCGGCCAGCACGTCAGCCTTGACGTTGCCGAACGTCGTGTCCGGCTTGTGCTTGATGCCGTCGTAGAACGCCTGAATGATGTCTTCCTTGAAGTGAGCCGTGCGCGGGTGGGCACGTACAACGGCCTCTCGTTCGACCTCGCTGTACTCGGGATAGGTCAGGCCCAGCACATCCATTTCTACGCCCGCAGTCACCAGCGCGATCACCGGGTGCATATGCTGCGGAATACCGGGCGTCGTGTGCAGCGCGATCGCCGTCCACACCACGTCGATGTCCTGTTGTGCAATGCCTTTGCTTTTCAGAAAATCACTCGCCGCATTCGCACCGTCGACTTCGAATCGTTCGCACGCGCTGCTGTGTTGATGGGTGAGCCCCATGTCATGAAACATGCAGCCGCAATAGAGGAGTTCGGGGTCGAACTTGAGCCCGCGATGCTGACCGGCGAGGGCGGCGAAATAGAAGACGCGGCTTGAGTGATGGAACAGCAGGGGGGATGCGGTATCGCGCACGATCTCCGTGATTTCACGCGCGAACTGACTATCGGGCACCGCAATACCGGCAACATTGGCAGACATGATGAACCTCCAGAAGGGGACAGCCCGGACAATTCGAACTGTGCGGACACTTCCAATTCTGCGCACCGACGCCCCGGATCGCTACCGGCTTGCGGGGCCCATTTCCGCCAGATACGTGTTCATGTCGGCCAGCCGCCAAGGGAGGCTATCGGCGAAATAGAGGCTAAAAATGGCCGGTGGTCAGATGCAACGAGCGCGGTGTCGACCCATGCGTAAGGGGGAGCAGCGAGACGGCCGTGCTTAATCGAGATCGATTCGTGGAAGATTCGCCACGAGCGCATCGATGGCGCAACGTGTTTTCAGCGGCATGTAGGGCGTTTTCGGCCATACCGCATGGATCGCCAGCGGTCGCACACCGCAACGCTCTCTTAGCGCGACAAGTTCGCCGGTGGCGACATATCGTGCCATGAGCCAGCACGGTATCTGCACGAGTCCGAGACCGGCAACGCCAGCGCCGGCAATCGCCTGCACGTCGTCAAGGCTCACTTGCGGCTTGACTTGCAACTCGTGCTCCACGCCCTGCGCATCGTGCATGCGCCATGTGCTCACCACGCCGCCGCGCGAATACATGATGCCCGCATGACCGGCAAAGTCGTCGATCTCGACGGGGCTGCCATGCTTCGCCAGATAGGCTGGCGAGCCGCCGATGCTCACGTCCTGAATGCCCAGACGCCGCGCCGCCAGACTCGTGCTGTCGCGCAACTCGCCGATGCGCACCGCGAGATCGATGTTCTCTTCGACGAGGTCGACCGCCCGGTCGGTGAACGAGATATCGATCTGAAGCTCGGGGTGCTGGCGTGCGAGATCGAACAACACTGGGGCGACGCAATGGTGCCCGAACGCAATCGGTGCGCTTACCCGCAACTGGCCCCGTGGCGCACTGTGTCCACTCTCCAATTCGGCCTCACCCGCCTCCAACTCGGCAAGCGCTCGCACGCATCGATCGTAATAAGCCTGCCCGGCTTCGGTGAGCGTCTGACTGCGCGTGGTGCGATGGAGCAGACGTGCCCCCAACCGGTCTTCCAGCCGCGTAATGACTTTGCCGACGGCCGAGCGCGTCAGGTTCAGGCGCTCGGCCGCGAGCGTGAAGCTGCCGGCTTCGATCACCTGCACAAAGACCGCCACACCGTCCAGATTGATTGACATATTCGGTCCTTGTGGTTGCGTTTTATGGGAAAAACTGTCGTCAATGGGGAATCTGATTCCCGATATAGTACATCGGCCAAATAATTTTCTCTGCGATACCTATGACGCTTTCTCGAGACCCCAAAAACGCGCTGGCGCTAGCGGCGATCTGCCTGACATCGTTGATGTTCGGCCTTGAAATTTCCAGCGTGCCGACCATCCTCCCGACCCTTGAGCGCGTGCTGCATGCCGACTTCAAGGCGCTTCAATGGATCATGAATGCCTACACGCTGGCGTGCACGACGGTACTGATGGCCACGGGCACGCTGGCCGACCGCTTCGGACGCCGACGCGTCTACGTCGCCAGCATCGTGATTTTTGCGGTGACATCACTCATCTGCGGGTTGGCGCAAAGCGCCGCGGTGCTGATCGTCAGCCGGTTTCTGCAAGGTGTGGGCGGCGGCGCGATGCTGATCTGCATGGTGGCGGTGCTGTCGCATCAATTTCGGGAAGGGCGTGAGCGCAGCCGGGCGTTTGGCGCATGGGGCATCGTGTTCGGCAGCGGACTGGGCTTCGGTCCGATCGTCGGCGGGTTGATCGTCGCTGTGTCGAACTGGCAGTGGGTGTTCCTGATCCACGTGGTGATTGCGATGGTGGCGCTCGGCCTCGTGTTTGCAGGCGTGAAGGAGTCGCGCGATCCGCACGCCGAGCATCTGGACGTGCCGGGCATCGTGACGCTGTCGTTGTCGACGTTCGGCCTCGTCTACTACATCACGCAGGGGCCGGACCTTGGTTTCGACAGCCCCATCGGATTGAGCATCATCGGTGCGTCTGTTCTGAGTTTCATCGCGTTTCTCATCGTAGAGAAGCGCAGTCCCCGGCCGATGTTCGATTTTTCGGTGTTCCGTGTCCGCGCGTTTTCCGGGGCGATGTTCGGCTCGATGGGGATGAACTTCAGCTACTGGCCGTTCATCGTTTATCTGCCGATCTACTTTCAGGGCGCGCTCGGCTATAGCAGCGTGAACACCGGGTTGGCGCTGCTCGCCTATACGGTGCCGACACTCATCGTGCCGCCGTTCGCCGAACGTCTTGCGCTTCGGATTGGCGCACGTAAGGTGATTCCGCTGGGTATGTTTACGATCGGCCTTGGCTTCCTGCTGATGCGCTTCGGCATTGATGTGGCGCATGCCAGTTGGCTGACCGTGTTGCCGGGCTGTGTGTTGTGCGGTGCCGGACTGGGGATGACCAACACGCCGGTGACCAATACGGCGACCGGGGCGGTGTCGTCGAACCGCGCAGGGATGGCGTCGGGCATCGACATGAGCGCGCGGTTGATCAGTCTGGCGATCAACATTGCGGTGATGGGGTTCGTGCTGCTCGAAGGCGTCAGCGCCTATCTCGCTCGCGCGCTGCCGGCGTCTTCAGATGCACTGTCGCTGCGCTGGCTCGCGGAGAAGGTGGCGGCGGGCAGTCTCGATCAGTTGACGCAGGGCAACGCGGCATTGTCGGCGGCCGACCCGAACGGGGCCATCGTTCATGGCGCGTTGGTGCACGGCTTCGGTCTGGTGATGTTGTACGGCGTGATCGGCGCGTGGGTGCTGGCAGCGCTGAGCTATGTGGCGTTCGGGGCAGGCCCGCGTGCGCAGCGTCAAGAAGCGGCTTTCGACGACGGCGTGCGCCCGCCGAGCCTGTAAGAAAGACAGACGCCGGAGGTTGTCTCCGGCGTCGATTTGCGTTTTCAGAATACTAAGGAATACTCAGGAAAACACAGGATTCTTGTCGGCCAGACCGACGACTTCGTCATAGATGTGGTCACGCGTTCGACCATCGACGCGTTGCCAGAGCCGGGCCAGCCAGTATCATCCTGAGCTTGGTGACGACGGCAGCGCTCACCGGTGTGGCGGGAAACTGGATGTTCTCGCCGACCAGCTTGCCGTCGAGATACGCGTGGGCGTTGGCCCTGACGTAGACCTTGGCCTGCATCAGGCTGGTGGCCCGTGAGGCGAACGCGAGATCGAGACAGGTCAGTGTCCAGACGGAATCTCGTTGCTCGCCATAGACATGAAGCAGTATGCGTTCCTTTCTCATGATCGACTCCTCGTTGATGCGTGCATGACCGGATCTTTGGCTGATCCTGGTGGCTTTTGCGTGGGAAGTCGGTTCGCTATCGAACCGACGCGCCCGCAATTCCCCCGTACGGTCGAGGCAACGTCGGAATCTGTGTCTCGCCTGCGGCGGTAAGACGATCAGAGACTATCGAAGAACGGCGCCATGCGATCGCGCGAGCACGCAATGTGATGCGCCATCGCGTCGCGGGCCGCTGTGGCATCGTGAGCACAGAGGGCTTTCACGATGTCGGCGTGCTCGGTGATTGCTTCTTCCGTCACCCGCGAATGAAAGCGCAGACGGAAGACATGCATATGCGCATGAAGACGCGACAGCGTCTCTGCAATCAACTCGTTGCCGCTGCACGCCGCAATCCACGCGTGGAACTTTGCATCCTGTAGCGCAAACTTCCCGTAAGCCACCTGCGCATTGCCGCCCGAGACGTTCTCCATGCTCTCGGCCAGCGTCTTCAATTCGGTCAGCGCCGCGTCATCCATCAACTGGGCTGCCTCGGCCGCGGCGTAGGGCTCCAGCAGCATGCGCATGTCGTAGATCTGCTTGAACCGGTCTCGCGTGGGCATGGCGGCCGCGCTATAGCCGACGTTATGGGTCTTCACCACCAGCCCCTCGTTCTCGAGGCGGATCAGCGCGGCGCGTATCGGCGTTTGCGAAACCCCCAACTCTCTGACGAGTGCATCGACGGCGATTCGGCTTCCCGGCGCAATGGCGAGGGAGATCAGCCGGGAGAGCAGCGTCTCGTAAATCTCATCGCCCAGCGCGCGTCGAGCCGACAGGTGGCTCGCGTCGTGCTCGGCAGCGGCGAAAAAGGTGGTCGATCTTGGATCTAGGTTGGACATGGATGGCTCTCCGGGATAACGCGCTTGACCGTGCCAGATTATAACCCTATCCTGTCGCAAATCAGATATCCGATCGGATCGTATTTTGACAGCCAATCTTTTATCGTGTCAGGAGGCCACCGAGGTCTCCGTTCAGGCACTGACGCGTCACGGGGTTTCTCAAGAGAACGCCCGCATTCAGACAGAACAATGGGTCGAAGCGGAGTTGAGAGGGCGGGCCTCGCACGGTTTGCTCCGCCTGCCACGTATCGTCGAACGTCTTCGGAAAGGGCTCGCGCATCCGCTAAGCCATGGCGTGCACCAATGGCGCGGCTCGTCGCTGCTCGATGTCGATGGTGAGCGCGGGCTGGGGCCGGTGGTGGCATTCGCCGCCCTTGAAAAAATCTCGGCGCGCGCCAAAGAAACGGGTCTTGCCGCCGCGATGGTCCGCAACAGCAACCACTTGGGCATGCTGGCGCTTTATGCCGAGCGCATCGCGGCACAAGGGCAGGTGCTGATTGCGCTTTCCACCAGCGAGGCGCTCGTGCACCCGTGGGGCGGCAAGCACGCCATGCTGGGCACCAATCCCGTGGCGATCGGTGTGCCCGCGTTGCCGCATCCGTTTGTGTTCGACATGGCGACGAGCGCCGTGTCGATGGGACAGATTCACGACTATGCCAATCAGAACCGCCCACTGAAACCCGGCTGGGCGCTCGACGCCGAAGGCAATCCGACCACTGACGCTCATGCGGCCAAAGCCGGTGCCATCGCACCGTTTGGCGACGCCAAGGGCTATGCGCTCGGCATTGCGTTCGAAGTGCTGGTATCGAGCCTGACGGCGGCCGCACTCGGCACCGATGTGCGCGGCACGCTGGACGCCGAGCACGTCTGCAACAAGGGCGACGTGTTCATCGTGCTTGAGTCGGCACCGGGCGGCATGGCCGGGCAAATCTCCGCGTATCTCGATGCGGTTCGCGCGTGCGAACCCGCCGACCCAGACCGACCCGTTGTCGTGCCGGGCGACCGCGCACAGACGCAACGCGAGCGCAGTTTGCGCGATGGCTTTGCGCTGGCCCCCGACGTCTGGGCACGCATTCGCGAACTCGCCGGTATTTCCTCCGACTCCGTACAGGATCAGAAATGAACCCACTATTCGGCACTATGAGGGCGCCTGCCAACGTCATTTTTGGCGAAGGCCAGCGCTTCGGCCTCGGCACTGTCACGGCCCAGATCGGGCGCCGCGCGCTGATCTGCACCGACGAACGTCTCGGTGCTTCGAAAGAACTTCAGGAGATGCTCGGCAGCCTGCATGAGGCGGGTGTCGAGACGAAGGTCTCCACGCACACGCTGCCTGAACTGCCGTCCGCCAGCATCGAGCAATGCCTTGCATTCGCCTCGGCCTTCGACCCCGACGTGGTCATCGGCATTGGCGGTGGAAGCTGCATGGACATGGCCAAGCTCGTGAGCTTGCTGCTAGCCCACGGCGGCCCGGCGAGCCAGTTCTATGGCGAGCTGAAAGTGCCGGGGCCGATTCTGCCGGTCATCGCCATCCCGACGACGGCAGGGACGGGCTCGGAAGTCACGCCGGTGGCAGTGATGGCAGATGAAAGCCGCGATCTCAAGGTCGGCATCTCCAGCCCGTATCTGATTCCGCACATTGCCATTTGCGACCCGGAACTGACGCTGACGTGCCCGCCGGGGCTGACGGCCATCTCAGGTGCCGATGCGCTCACCCATGCCATCGAGGCGTTCACGGCGGTGCAGCATCCGCGCACGCCGACCTTGCCGCACGAACGTGTCTTTGTCGGCAAGAACCTGATGAGCGATCAGTTCGCTTTGGCGGCTATCAGCGCGCTCAGCGAGTTCTTGCCGCGCGCCGTACGCGACGGCAGCGATCGCGAAGCCCGCTCGATGGTGATGTACGGCTCGCTGTGCGCGGGTCTGGCGTTCGGTGCGGCGGGTACCGCTGCGGCGCACGCGATTCAGTACCCGATCGGTGCACTGACGCACACGGCCCACGGGCTGGGTGTGGCGGCGTTGATGCCGTACGTGATGGCTTACAACGCGCCGTCGTGCGCCGGTTCACTGGCGGAAATCGCCAAGGCGATGGGCGCGCAAGGTACCGATGTGCAGGCACTGGCCGAAGAAAGCATCGTCCGCGTCCGCGCGCTACTGGCCGAGATCGGCATTCCGTCGACGCTAGCCGGTCTGGGGCTGAAGGCGATCGATCTGCCTTGGGTTTCCGAGCAATCGATGCTCTCTGCACGACTGGTCAACAACAACCCCCGTCCGCTACAGGCGGCCGATATGGCCGAAATTCTGGAAGACGCCTTCCGTGGCCGTCTACGCGACACCCAACCCTCCAACGCTTGAGAACTGAAATGTCGACACTTGCTATTGGTATTGAAGTCCCTACCGACTTGTTCATTGGTGGTCAGTGGCGTGCACCGGCCTCGGGGCGTCGCATCGACGTCATCAATCCGTCGAACGAAGAAGTGCTGGCGACCGTCGCTGACGCGAGCGTTGAAGAGGCCATGCAAGCCGTCGATGCCGCTGCCGCTGCTGCGCCCGGTTGGGCGGCGACGTCGCCGCGCGCGCGTGCCGACATCCTGCGCCGCGCGTACGAACTGATGGTGCGCGACGCCGATAGCCTCGCCCGGCTGATCTCGCTGGAAAACGGTAAGGCGTTGGCCGATGCGCGGGGTGAAGTGGCTTACGCCGCGGAGTTCTTCCGTTGGTTTGCCGAAGAGGCTGTGCGCATCAACGGCGATATCAGCATCGCCCCGTCAGGCGCCAGCCGGATCATCGTGCAGTACCAGCCGGTGGGTATTGCGCTGCTGATCACGCCATGGAATTTTCCGGCCGCGATGGCCACGCGAAAGATCGGTCCTGCGCTGGCAGCCGGCTGCACTTGCATTCTGAAGCCCGCGACGGAGACGCCGCTCACGGCTTATGCACTCGCTAATCTGCTGGCCGAAGCCGGTGTGCCGGCAGGTGTGGTCAACGTGCTGACGACGTCGTCGGCGGGCAAGTTCGCCAATGCGATTCTGGACGACGCTCGCGTCAGAAAGTTGTCGTTCACCGGTTCGACGGAAGTCGGCCGCGTGCTGCTGCGCAAGGCTGCCGACTCGGTGGTGAACTGCTCGATGGAACTGGGTGGGAACGCGCCGTTCATCGTGTTCGACGACGCATCGATCGACGCCGCTATCGAAGGCGCCATGCTCGCCAAGATGCGCAATGGCGGAGAAGCGTGCACGGCGGCTAACCGCATTTACGTGCAACGCGGCATTGCCGGCGAATTCAGTCAGCGTCTGGCGCAGCGCATGGGCGCGCTGACGGTGGGCGACGGCTGTCTCGACACCACGCAGTGCGGACCGCTGGTCAACGCCGGCGCGGTCGCCAAGGTGGCATCCCTCGTTGACGACGCGGTGGCGAAGGGCGCACGCGTCCTCACGGGCGGCGAGCGGCTGGATCGCAACGGTTATTTCTATCAGCCGACGGTGTTGGTGGACGTCGCACCGAACGCCGACCTGCTCCATGAAGAGATTTTCGGGCCGGTCGCACCGATCGTCATCTTCGACGACGAAGATGAAGTCGTCGCGTTGGCCAACGCGACCGAGTACGGTCTGGTTGCCTACGTGTACACCGGCGATCTGGCGCGCGGCCTGCGTGTGTCGGAGCGAATCGAGAGCGGCATGATCGCGCTCAATCGCGGCATTGTGTCCGACCCGGCCGCGCCGTTCGGCGGCGTGAAGCAAAGTGGTTTGGGCCGTGAGGGCGCTCACCATGGGCTGCTGGAGTTCTCTGAAGCCAAGTACATTTCGACGCAGTGGTAAAACCCCCGGGCGGTGGGGCGGGGCGTTTGCCGGCGTCACCACCGCATTTGCAATAGCCATAGCAACAGCCATCGCGAAATCTGCGGGACAGCAGAGCGCCAGCGTTTCAGGAGACGATTGTGAGTTCGAATCAGTCATCGATACCGCCCATCAACATCGCATCGATCAACGATGTGATCCGATTCATTGATTCACAGCCTCGTCTTGTCGGCGTTGCCCGGTTTGCGTGGCTGGTGGCCCTTGGGGGCCTGTTTCTGGACGCTTTCGCCAACTCGGCGCTGGGCTCCGCACTCGGGCCGCTGACTGCGCAGTTGGGTCTGAGCCCGCGCGAAGTCGGTTTGCTCACGGCGTCATCGGCGTTCGTGGCGCTGATCGTGAATCCGTTCGGCGGCTGGCTTGCCGATCGGTTCGGCCGCGTCAAACCGCTGATCGCGACGAAGCTGATCTACATCGCCGGGGCCATCATCGCGGCCGTCGCCGTGAATTTCGAGATGATTCTCGCCGGCCGGGTGCTGGTGGGCATCGCGTACGGGATCGACTTCAGCATTGCCATCGCCTTGCTTGCCGAGTACACGCCGGCCAAACACCGCGCAAAACTGAATCTGTGGAATGGCGTGTGGTACATCGCCGTCATCGGCAACTTGCTCGTCACGTTGCTGTTCAGCCAGTTGGGCATCGGGCAGAACATCTGGCGCTATTCCATCGCGTCGTCCGGCATTCTGGCGCTGGTGATTCTCGGTTTGCAGATCAAATATCTCTCTGAGAGTGCCACGTGGCTGGCGCGCCTCGGGCGGATGAAAGAGGCCGCGATCAGCCTCGGGAAATTGTTTCCGGACCACCGCTTCGTCGCACGCGAAACCGCGCGCAACGACGTGAACGAGAAGACGAAACGCGCGGGCAACTTTGCGCAATTGTTCCGGGGCAGCTATCTGCGCCGTACCGTGCTTTCCGGTGTGATTTCGCTCTGTCAGTACATGCAGTATTCGGCGGTAGGTTGGTACCTGCCGGTGATCTCGTTGCTGCTCTTCTCGAACAACTTCATCCACGCCACAATTGCTGCGATCGTGTTCAATTGCTTTGGCGTGTTGGGCGGCTTCTCGTCACCGTTTTTCGGACGTCTTTTCGGGTTGCGCAAGGCGGCGCTTTACGGCTTCGGCATCGTCTTTCTCGTGCTGGTCGGCATGGGGCTGCTCGACGGCAAGGTCGATCCGATGCTGCTCTCCATCTTCCCCGCGATGCTGATCTTCGCGCACTCCGCTGGCCCGGCATCGAACGGAAAGTCGATCGCCGCGCTGTCCTATCGATCGGAAGTTCGCGCGACGGGGACGGCTTTCACGGGCTTCCTCGCGAACGTGGGCGCTGCGTTCGGTCTCTTCGCGTTCCCGGTGCTGCGCGGCAGCTTTCCGCTGGGGACCGTGTTGCTCATCTTGAGTGTCGTACCGCTGGTCGGGTTGATCACCTGCATCGTCATTCAGTGGGACCCGACGCGCAACGGCTTCTCGGCGGACGAAGAGGCCGAGAGCGATGTGCCTTCCGGCCGTTCGGCGGCCATTCCCGCCCAACAATGAATCGTCTGAACAACGAGCAGAACAACGATGCCTGAGTGGCCTCAGGCAATTACGGAGAACGTTATGAGTCAATTGAAAGGATTTCTATTTCCGCAAACCCCGACGGGCGTGGCATCGCTGATTCCCGATCCGCCTTGGTACTACTCCGGCACGTGGCTGACCGTGGAATACCGCACGAACCCCGATCGCATCAAGGCGCTGTTGCCCGCGCCGCTGGAACTGGCCGACGAAGACCCGGGCCGTGTCGCGATGGTCTGGGCCGACTGGCAGTCGTGCTCGACCGGCGGTGCCGAGATGCTCGACCCCGTTCGCGCGCAGTATGCCGAGGCGTTTCTCGCCGTGAAGGTGAAGTTTCAGGGGCAGACATTTACGCGGATCGTGCACATCTGGGTCGATCGCGACTTCTCGCTGGGGCGTGGCATTCACATGGGGTATCCGAAGAAATTCGGCTCCATCTACCAGACGCGGCCGTTCCCCTATGGCCCGGCCCCGCGACTGGCGCCGGGCGGCCGCTTCGGCGCGAGTCTGACAACGTATGACCGCCGCATTGCGCAAGCCACGATCACGCTGCGCGAGCAGGTGAAAACGGGCGGCCCCACGGTCAACATCTATCCGCTGCTGCATACGCGCGTGCTTCAGTCGATCGAGAAGGGCGGCGGCGAGTCGCTCAACGAACTGGTGACGCACAAGCCCGCGAAAGCCGAGTGCGGCGACCCGTGGGTGGCCGACGCCGAACTGGCCCTGTTCGAATCGCCGACCGAGGAACTCGCGACATTGGCCGTCGAAGAAGTCGTGGGCGGGTACTACCAGCAGATGGGCACGGTGTGGGACGGCGGCGAGTTGCTGCTCGACAATCGCCAAGGCGGCTGATTGCATCACCCGCGGGCTACCGACCGGCTTCGCTTCTCGATAGAGGGCGAAGGCCGGCGAGTCGACGTTTGCGTTTGGCTGGTATTCCGGAAAAGTCTACTTTCTGAAATAGGATTTCTTTCCGCTGTCGGAATAGCAGAACGTTCCGCCTCGCGGGCCAGTGCAGTATTGCCCGGATCGGCAACTGCATTGGCTGTCCGAACTAAGCGACAGCGATTTGGAGTGTGACGCCGAAGCAACCGCCTCTGGCATGGAGCACACACGTTTTGACGCGCTGATCGATCCGTCACGGCAAAGGAATTGCTCGCCGAGACAGCGGTCCACGCCCCCTTTTACTTCCTGAGCAGGGGTAGTTCGCCGAATAAGCGTTCGCCGCGAAACAAGCGGTAAGCACTAACAGGAGAAAACGCATCGTTATCCTGATCAAGACAAGAATGAACGCATATTACGCTGGGCCGCCAAGATTTTCTGCGCGGGTTCAACGTGTTGCACCAGATGTGAAAATGGCGCCCCGAGTATTACACTCGGGGCGCCATTTTCTTTTGATGCTACGGCGCCACCTGCACGCCGTAACCCGACCGCAGGCTTACGCCTTGACGGTGTCGGCCACTTCCTTGAAGTCTTCGATCTGGTCGAAGTTCATGTACTTGTAGATCTTGTCGCTGTCGGCGCTCAGCACGCCCATGTCGGCCATGTACTCTTCCTTGCTCGGAATCTTGCCCAGACGCGAGCAGATTGCCGCCAGTTCCGCCGAGCCAAGGTACACGTTGGTGTTCTTGCCCAGACGGTTCGGGAAGTTACGGGTCGAGGTCGACATGACCGTCGCACCTTCGCGCACTTGTGCCTGATTACCCATGCACAGCGAGCAGCCCGGCGCTTCGGTACGGGCACCGGCCGTGCCGAAGACACCGTAGTGGCCTTCTTCGGTCAACTGCTTCTGGTCCATCTTGGTCGGCGGGGCGACCCACAGCTTGACCGGAATGTCGCGCTTGCCTTCGAGCAGCTTCGAGGCGGCACGGAAGTGACCAATGTTGGTCATGCACGAGCCGATGAACACTTCGTCGATCTTGGCGCCGGCCACGTCCGACAGCGTCTTCACGTCGTCCGGGTCGTTCGGGCAGGCCACGATCGGCTCGTGAATGTCGGCCAGATCGATCTCGATCACGGCAGCGTACTCGGCATCGGCGTCCGGGCCCAGCAGTTGCGGGTCAGCCAGCCATTGCTCCATGGCCGAGATACGGCGCTGGATGCTGCGCGGGTCTTGGTAGCCTTCGGCGATCATCCACTTCAGCAGCGTGATGTTGCTGGTGATGTACTCGATGATCGGTGCCTTGTTCAGGTGAACCGTGCAACCGGCGGCCGAGCGCTCTGCCGAGGCGTCCGACAGTTCGAACGCTTGCTCGACCTTCAGATCGGGCAGGCCTTCGATTTCAAGAATGCGGCCCGAGAAGATGTTCTTCTTGCCTTGCTTGGCGACCGTCAGCATGCCTTGCTTGATGGCATACAGCGGAATGGCGTTGACCAGATCGCGCAGCGTCACGCCCGGTTGCATCTTGCCCTTGAAGCGGACCAGCACCGATTCCGGCATGTCCAGCGGCATCGTGCCGGTCGCAGCGGCGAAGGCGACCAGACCCGAACCTGCCGGGAAGCTGATGCCGATCGGGAAGCGGGTGTGCGAGTCGCCACCGGTGCCGACGGTGTCGGGCAGCAACATGCGGTTCAGCCACGAGTGGATCACGCCGTCGCCCGGACGTAGGGCGATACCGCCGCGCGTGCTGATGAAGTTCGGCAGCGTGCGATGCGTCTTCACGTCCACCGGCTTCGGATACGCCGAGGTGTGGCAGAACGACTGCATGACGAGGTCGGCCGAGAAGCCCAGGCAGGCCAGATCCTTCAGTTCGTCACGGGTCATCGGGCCCGTGGTGTCTTGCGAGCCAACCGAGGTCATCTTCGGTTCGCAGTACGTGCCCGGACGCACGCCTTGACCTTCCGGCAGGCCGCAGGCGCGGCCGACCATCTTCTGGGCCAGCGAGAAGCCACGACCGCTGTCGACCGGTTGCTGCGGCAGGCGGAACAGGGTCGACGGGGCCAGACCCAGCGCTTCACGTGCCTTGGCGGTCAGGCCACGGCCGATGATCAGCGGAATACGGCCGCCAGCGCGCACTTCGTCGAACAGCACGTCGGACTTGACCTGGAACTCGGCGATCACTTCGCCGTTCTTGAGGGCCTTGCCGTCGTACGGGCGCAGCTCGACCACGTCGCCCATTTCCATTTGCGACACGTCGAGTTCGATCGGCAGGGCGCCGGCGTCTTCCATCGTGTTGTAGAAGATCGGGGCAATCTTGCTGCCCAGACACACGCCGCCGAAACGCTTGTTCGGCACGAACGGGATGTCTTCGCCCGTGAACCACAGCACCGAGTTGGTCGCCGACTTGCGCGAGGAACCCGTGCCGACCACATCGCCCACGTAGGCGACCAGATGACCCTTGTCCTTCAGCGATTCGATGAACTTGATCGGGCCGCGCTTGCCGTCTTCTTCCGGGGTGATGCCGGGACGCGTGTTCTTCAACATGGCCAGCGCGTGCAGCGGGATGTCCGGGCGCGTGGTGGCGTCAGGGGCCGGCGACAGGTCGTCGGTGTTGGTTTCGCCCGTGACCTTGAACACGGTGATCGTCAGGCTTTGCGGCACTTCCGGACGGCTGGTGAACCACTCGGCATCAGCCCAGCTTTGCAGCACTGCGCGCGCGTTGGCGTTGCCCTTGTCGGCCAGTTCCTTGACGTCGTGGAACTGATCGAACATCAGCAGGGTTTTCTTCAGTGCGTCGGCAGCCACGGTGCCCACTTCGGCGTCGGCGAGCAATTCGATCAGCGGGGCGATGTTGTAGCCACCCAGCATCGTGCCGAGCAATTCGGTCGCGCGGGCGCGCGAGATCAACGCGCACGGCGTCTGACCCTTGGCCACGGCGGCCAGGAAACCGGCCTTCACGCGGGCGGCTTCGTCCACGCCGGCGGGCACACGGTGGGTAATCAGATCGACCAGCGTTTGTTCTTCACCGGCGGGGGGATTCGTCAGCAGTTCCACCAGTTCGGCGGTCTGTTGAGCCGACAGCGGCAGGGGAGGAATACCGAGTGCGGCGCGTTCGGCCACGTGAGCACGAAAGTTTTCAAGCATTTGGGGACCTGCTGGTATTGAGTTTCAGGAGAAGGCCTTGTGGGCCTCCATGGGTGTTCCGGACACTGCTTTGCCCGCGATTTTAGTCCCCACAACTCATAAGGTCAAATGTCTTATGTCTTATATAAGAGTTGAAAAAGCAACAGTTGCCCGGCGGGTGCCGGGCAACGTGGATTTCAAGGGGGGGCGGCGCAGGCGCGCACGCGGGCGCCGGTGCGGGCTCAGGTGAAGTACTGGCCGGGCGTGCGTCCGAGGGATTTGCGGAACATTTCGATGAAACCGGTCGTGCTTTCGTAGCCGAGTTCGTTGGCGACCGCCGAGACGGCCCGGCCTTCGGCCAGCCGGTAAAGCGCCTCTTGCAGGCGCACGTGGCGGCGCCATTCGTCGAAGGTGAGATTGAGTTCGCGGGTAAAAAGCCGCGACAGCGTGCGTGCGCTGGCGCCGACGTGGTCGCCCCATTCCTGCAACGTGCGGTTATCGGACGGCTCGCGCAGGAACTCGGTGCACAAGCGGGCGAGGCGCCGCTCGCGCGGAATTTCGAGCGAGAGCGGAATCTCATCGCTGAATTCGAGCTCGTCGCGGATGATCTCGAAGAACTTGTCGACGTGGCGCTTGCGCAGCATGGGCTCGTCGGTGGCGGCGGCCCGCAGGATCAGTTCGCGCATCAGGTTCGAGACGACGAGTGGTTCGCAGGTCTTCGGCAGGTCGGCCACGACGTGCGGCGAGATCAGCAGGTTGTGCATGCCGAACGACGCACGCAAGCGCACGGCGTGCAGCGTCATCGGCGGAATCCAGACGGCGCGCTGCGGCGGCACGACCCAAGTGCCACGAGGCGTGTCCACGGTCATGATGCCTTCGCTGCCGAACAAGACTTGCCCATAGGGATGCACGTGGGGCTCGACCCCGCCGCCGGACGGAAACTCGAACGCCAGCCCGACCATGGGGGCGGGCGAGATTCGCGACTCGAAGAACTCGACATCCTGTGCGGTGATGATCCGGGTCTGCATGACGTGCCACCTGGCTTCAGGGGAAAGGAATGCGCGTTTCATTCTTTCCTTAACGTCGGTTGCAGGACATGGGGGTTAACACGAGGCTGGAGGGGGCGAGCCTCCAGCCTGCAACTGCCTGATTGGCAACGGTTATTCGAGCGCTCGGCCGCGCGTTTCCGGCATCCAGAGCACTGCGGCCACCGTCAACAGGTTGAGCGCAATCAGATACGCGGCGAACCACCCCAGATGCCCGTGATCGGCCAGCCAGTTCTGAAGGTACGGGGCCGTGCCGCCGAAGATCGCCACCGTCAGCGAGTAAGGGATGGCGACGCCCGTGGCGCGAATGCGCGTGGGGAACAACTCCGCGTAGACCGCCGGGGCGATGGCGGTCCACGCGGCCAGCACGACCAGCCCGATGCAGATTGCCAGCGTCAGCCGCACGAACGAGCCGTCGATGAGCATCAGCGCAGGCACGATGACCAGCGCCGATCCGCCCGCGCCCAGCAGCAGGTTGGGCTTACGCCCGATGCGATCGGAGAGCGCGCCCCAGAAAGGCTGCACGGCCATATAGACCAGACAGCCGATGCACAGCGCCCATAGCCCCTGACGCGCATCGACACCCTTGAAGTGCGTGGCGAACGTGATGGCCCCCGACATCCACGTGTTGAACGTCAGCGTCGGTCCGGCCGTGAGGGCAATGATCCGCAGCACCGACGTGCGGTGTTCCCAGATGGCCTGCGCCATCGGCTGCGTCGGCACGCCTGCGCGCGCCTCGCTCTGCTCCTGTTCGAACGCGGAGGTCTCTTTCAGGCGGCCGCGCAGGAACAGCGCGTAGACCCCGAGAGCGGTGCCGAAGAAGAACGGGATGCGCCAGCCGTACCGGGTCATCTCGTCGGCGGAGAACACCTGCGTGAGCACCAGCCCGACGGCGGTCGCCAGTAGCGAGCCGCCGGTAATGGCGATGAACATGCTGCTCGACCACAAGCCGCGCCGGTTCACGGGGGCGCTTTCCACGAGGAACGTGAACGATGCGCCAATCTCGCCGCCCAGACCGAAGCCTTGAAGCAGTCGCCCGAACACGAGCAGCGCCGGGGCCATCAGTCCGATGGACGCGTAGGTGGGCGACACCGCGATGACGAGGCACCCGGCGGCGGTGACGGCCATCGAGGCCACCATCGCAAAGCGGCGGCCACGCCGGTCGGAGAGCCAGCCGAAGTAGATGCCGCCGATGGGGCGCAGCAGAAAGCCGACGGCGAAGACGGCCAGCGTTGACAGAAAGGCGGCGGTCGGATCTTCGGCGTGAAAGAACTGCGTCGAGAAATAGCGCGAAAAGAGCACGAACGAGGCGAAGTCGTACCACTCGAGCGCGTTGCCGATACCCGCGCCCAAGATGACTGACTTCGCCGGCGAACCGCGCTCGTTGCGGGCGACGGCTTGCAGGGTCGCATCCATGGTGTGTCTCCTCTTACCAGATAGTCGTTGTTATGTGTTTTACGGCCCTGTTCACATTAGCGTGACTTGTCCGCCCGACACACCGCGCGCGGGACAACACATATCGCAAAGCGGACAAAATTTTCTGCCGAGGCGGCCGGTCTCGTCCGGGAGCGTTCGGGGCGTTCTTGCCGCGCCGCGCACTTTGGCCGCTTTGGTGGATGACGTGTCCCGATCGCTGCATCGGTGCCGGGCGGGCTGCCCACAATGGACACATTCGATTCCACACGTTTCGACAACCGGCCCGAGGAGGGCGCTGCTGCGATGAGGGTGATCCAGTGCGATGTAGTGGTCGTTGGCGGGGGCGGGGCTGGCACCTATGCCGCGTTGCGCCTGCACGATCTGGGCCTGAAGCCGATGCTGATCTCCAAGGGGCTGGTCGGCAAGAGTGGCGCGTCGATCATGGCGGGCGCAGTCATCGTCGGCTCGAAGATGCTCGGCGGCACCGACCAGAACGCGGCCGCCTCGCTCGAATTTTTCGCGAAGTACTACAGCCATTTCCTCGTCGATCAGTCGTATCTGGCCGCCGCCGGTCACTGGATCGAGAACACTTTCTATCCGGAGATGGAATCGCTGGGGTTGCTGTTCTCGCGTGAGGCCGATGGCCAGATCGCGATGAGCCATTCACCCGTGCGCTGGGCGGTCGCCCCCATGCAGGGACAGACTGGCATTTTGCTCATGGACATCCGGCGCAAGCAACTGCAAGCGCGAGGCATTCCGATGCATGAGGAGTGTGTGGTCACGGCGCTGCTGCGCAACGCGAATGGCGAAGTCTGTGGCCTGACGGCGCTGGACTATGTGCACGGCGAGATGTTTGCCGTGCATGCGAAGGCGGTCGTCATGGCGACGGGGCACGCGGACCGGTTGGTGCGCCGCTCCACGGGCACGCGCGAACAAACCGGCGACGGCATTGCGCTGGCGCTTCGCGCGGGGGCCGAGATGAGCAATCTGGAGATGCAGTTCTGGCACATCAGCGATTTCGCGAACCCGCCGACATGGCAGCGCCTGCACGTGTATCCGAACCCGCTGGTAGGGACCGACCAGAGTTCGCGTGTGTACAACGCGCAGGGCGAATGCTTCTTCGAGCAGGCACGCGATGCCCCTGCCGCACTCGCGCCGTATTCGCTTCAGGTGAAACGGCTCACGCAGCAGGTGCTCGCGGGCAAGGCGCGCTTTAGCGGCGGCTATTACACGTCTTACAGCCACATCGACGCCGATGTGCTGCGGCGCTATCAGTACGCCGGGTCAGCGTTCGAAAAGCTGGGACTGGACATCACACGCGACAAAGTCGAAGCCCGCACCACGATGCACTACCGGCAGGGGGGGATCGAGTCCGACCCGCACTCGATGCGCACCAGCGTCGACGGCTTGTGGGTGGCGGGCGGCGTAGGCGCTCACGTGACGGGCAGTCTGGCCGTCGCGATCTACGACGGCGGGCTGGCAGCGGAGTCGGTCGCCGGGGGCTTGCCAGACCGCCATCGCCACGACGATCTCACGGAACAGCAGATCCGGGCGGAGGAACAACGGGTCGAGGCGCTTCGCACAGGCGCGGGGGCTGACGGTAGCGGTCAGCAGCCTCTGGCCCCCATGCACGTCAAGACCGGCATCTGGGACGCAATGGGCGAAGCCTACGGCCTGATCAAGAGCGGCGACGCGATGCGCGAGGGACTGGCCCGGCTCGCCGTGTTCCGCGAGCGCGAGTTGCCGCGCATGACGCCGCCGAGTGCGTCGCGGCGCTTCAACACGGCGTGGCTCGATGCGCTGGATGTTCACAACCTGATCGATGTATGCGAGGTCACGCTGCAAAGCGCATTGAAGCGCGAGGAGAGTCGCGGCACGTTCTATCGGACCGACTTTCCGTACGTCGACAACACTGAATGGCAGTGCAAGAACATCGTGGCGCGTGACGGCAGCGACTACCGGTTCAGGAAGGAGCGCTATCCGGCAGGCGGCATCGCGCCGGGGTTCGACCGGCAGGAGTATTTCAGCGTGCCTTGGTGACCTGCGGCCATCCCGAATTTAACGATCCATCAATAACCACCCATTCGCGAAGAGGGCACCCATGCATTCGGACGTCAGGCAGTTTCGGGGCGACATCGGCAGCGGCAGTGAACTGACGACGGTGACGCTGCACATCTCGCGCTTCGATCCTGAGACGGACGCTGCGCCTTACGTTGAAACCTTTGCGGTGCCGGGGGTGCCGCACATGCGCATCATTGACGCTCTGAATTACGTGCAGGAAGCGCTCGCCGTGGATATCGGCTTTCGATGGTATTGCGGCACCAAGAAGTGCGGCACCTGCGCCGTGCGGATGAACGGACGCGAAGTGCTCGCCTGCTGGGAGGCGGCCGAAGCCGAGATGCATATCGAACCGCTGCGCCATCTGCCGCTGATTCGCGATCTCGCGGTCGATCGCGCGCCTGCCGAAGCGAAATTGGTGTCGTTGCAGACATGGCTTCAGCGGTCGAAGCCTTATGGCGGGTTTCCCGAACCGATTGACGCGGCCAACGCCGCGACGCTGCGCGCCACGATGGACTGCCTGAGTTGTCTGGCCTGTTATTCGGCATGCCCGGTGCTCGATTTTCCCGATGACATTGCATTTGCCGGTCCTGCACCGCTCGTGCATCTGGCCCGCGTCGCGCTGGACGCCCGCGACGACGCGCCCCGTCTGCAAGCCATTCTGGACGAGGCGCACGTTCACCATTGCGTGTCTTGTTATCAGTGCGAAGCCGTTTGCCCCGCGCACATTCCGATCGTGAGTGCCGCGATCGAACCGCTCAAGCAACTGGCTTACGCGCATGCCCGCGATGCGTCGCCGCATGCGCGCACGTTCATGGATATCGTCGCGCGACGCGGGCGTATCGAACCCATGCTGCTGGTGCTTGGCACGCGTGGCTGGCGTGCGGTGCTGCAACGCCCCGGCCGCACGCTCAAGCTGATGCTGCGCGGCAAAGTCAGCCCATTGGCGGCGCTACTGCGCCGGCCGGTAGACGGCATCAAGACGATCCGGCGAATTTTCTTTAAATGAGTGCTTCCCATCAAGGCCCCAACATGCAAATCGCCTTCTACCCCGGATGCAGCGCACGTACCACTTGTGGTGAGTTGCTGGAGGCCACACACGCTGTCGCCGACCGGCTGGGCATCGCGCTCGAAACGCTGAGTTCCGCCACCTGCACCGGCAGTCGCGAGATTCGTGCGGCCGACCCGGAGCGCTTCGTCGCGCTTAACGTGCGCATCATCGCGCTGGCCGAGGCGAAAGGCCTCGATCTCATGACGATCTGCAATACCTGTACGTTGAACCTGATCGAAGCGAAACAGCGCGTCGACAACGATCCGGCGTTGCGTGCTCGCGTGGACCGCAAGCTCGCCGAGGAGGGGCTGGTCTACCGGGGCACGGCACGTGTGACGCACTTTCTCTGGTATCTGCTGGAGGAAGTGGGGGAGGCGCGGTTGCGTGCGCTCGTGAAAACACCGCTGTCGGAACATCGGATTGCGGCGTTCTACGGCTGCCACATCGTTCGGCCACCGTCGATTTTCGGCGACACGGATGCGCGTGACGTCAGATCGATCGAAACGCTCGCACAGATTCTGGGCTGCACGACCGTCGACTATTCCGGCAGAACGGCATGCTGCGGTTTCCACTGTTCGGCGCAAAGCGACGTGATTCCCATCAAACTTAGCGGGCGGCATGTGGCGTCGGCAAAAGCGGCGGGGGCGGACGCAATGGTGACACCGTGTCCGCTGTGTCATACGGTGCTCGACACTTATCAGGACGACATGGCGCGCGATCTGAACACCTCGCTCGATCTGCCGGTGTTGCATCTGCCGCAGCTCGTCGGGCTCGCATTGGGCATCGATGCGGCAGCGCTCGGTCTCAAGCGGCACGTTGTGCCGGTGCAGGAAGTCCGGTGGGTTCAACGAGGTGTGTAGCGTTGGAAAAACGTAACCCTCACCGCCGTAATTCCTCCGAATGTAGGAAGAATGTATGTGAAATAACGAGATGCTTGATTGGCACAAAATATGTTGATCAGGCAACCTATCATTTCAAGTAGTCATTCGGCGAAACGCGCGGCCGAATTTAAACAAAGACGGCTGCATGTCATTGGCGGCCTTGGTTGTCAAAAGGCGATCATGTGAAATGATTTTTATTGATAGTGAGTACTACCATCTATTTTCGATATTCTCCGGTTTATCAGAATTTCACATCGAAAATGATTGACTGAAAAACGATACTCCGACAGTATTCGGCGGCTCGCGTCCATTGTTGTGGGCGCTAATGGGGGAGTCAAAGAATATGAAGGTGGGCGGATTGTTTTTCCGTCTTGCATTTGCATTTGCGATTGCATTTTCGGGGTGTGCGAAAGCACAAATCACTGATAAATCAGTGACATTTGCGGGCGCGGCATATGGCGGTGACGCCGCGAGTCTTGCCAAACGGTTTCCTTTTTCGCGCGCTTACGAAAACCAACTGAAAGCCGCTGGGGATTCTCCGTACAAGCGCCTTCTTGCTGCCGTGAATCAACATCCGGCACAAAACTTCAAACTTACGACCGAGCCGATCGAGCAACTCAAAGGCCGCGATCAGGCAATTGTGGTGTCGCTCGTCCTGAATTCCGAAACGGTGTCCGTCGAGCGCTTTGGCGCCGTGCGCAAGCTGTTCGTGATGCTGCGTGGACAAGCCTTGTTCTTCGATTTCAAGTCGATGACGGTGTTGCGGTCCTATCCGGTCAGCTTCGGCTATGTCGACAATCTCGATCATGAACCGACGCAGGCTGAAGTGCTCGATCGCGTGCGCATGGTCTACGACGGTGCCAACGGCAAACCCGGTTTGTATGCCCGTTTCGCGTCCGCCATCGGCGACGCGAAGCTGCCGGATCAAGCACCGCGCTATCTGCAAGTCGTCCATGTCGACGTGACGCCGGAAGCGGCCGCCGTGTTGCCCGATTACCTGAAGGCGACACCGACCAGCGCCCAGACGTGGGCGGCCGACATGGTCAGCGAGGCGATCTCCACGCGTATCGGTGTGCCGGTCATTCCGTATTCGAAGGGGCACGCCATCGGCAACGTCATGTCGATGCAGGTCATGGACGGTACGGTGTTCAACCTGACGCTGCCCAAGCCCGACTACGAAATCGACGTCACGCTCAAGAACTTCAAGAAGATCAAGTACAGCGAAAACGCGGTGGGTACGGCGTACATCTACGGTTCGTACGCCGACATCAGTATTCGCGAACCGCTCACGGGTGCCACGTATCTGAATACCTCGCTCAAGAACGGCGAGGTCAAGCCGGTGCCGGCTTCACAGACGTGGGTGGATGACTTTCCGGCTTACTACGACTCGATCAACGGGTTGTTCGTGAAGCTCTCGGAAGCGATCGCCGGCAAGGACGATTCATGGGTGAAGTCTGCCGCTTCGGCGTCGGACATTACGTCTCAGATTGATAAGACGACAGGGCTGATGAAGCTATGCAAGTAATGAAAAAACTGTTCCTTTTGCTGGCGGCGATGGTGTTCGCCTCAAGCGCACTCGCACAAGTGCAGCAAGCACGTGGCAAGGCGACCGTGACCTATGAAGGCTGGTCCATCTCCCGCGAAGACAAGGCGCGTGCGCTGTCTGCTGCGCAACTGAAGGCCGTGGAGTTCTATTACGCTGACGCGGGCGAAGCCGAGTCGGAGAACTTCGACGCGATTCGCCAGAAGATTCTCTCCGACCCGGATCGTTACATCCTCGACTCGACGATCCTCGCCGAGGACGAGAACTCCGACAAGAAGCAGTACACGGTGGCTGTGCGGGTCTCGCTCAACGTGGCAAATCTGCGTAACGCGGTGAAGGCGAATTCGGCTGTTGCCAAGGGCGGTGTGGCCGGGCGTTCGCCGCTGGCGTTCATCTTCGTCTCGCGCGAGGTGGAATCGTCGCGGGCGTATGACGACCGCGTCTACAAACGTGTCGACGGCAAGGTCGATGTGAAGGGGCAGTCGAATTACTCGGAGAAGGGCGTCGAGGGTGAAAGCATCCGTGGCGGCCAGATCGGCACCAGCGCGTCGACGAGCGCGCAGATGTCGGGTTCGATGCAGCGCTCAGTCTCGGTTGAAACCGGCGGCAGCCGGACCCGTCGCGCAACTGATTCGACGTTCCGTCTGATTCCTAGCGCAAACCTGTCGCAGGTGTTCACGTCGACCTTCGCGAAGGCCGGGTTCAAGGTCAATGAAGCCGCGCTGATCGAGCCGTACACCGGTGGTCAGTTCAAGG
The DNA here is from genome assembly GCF_002179965.1 of Pandoraea sp. PE-S2T-3. Lineage (GTDB taxonomy): Bacteria > Pseudomonadota > Gammaproteobacteria > Burkholderiales > Burkholderiaceae > Pandoraea. The sequence goes on along the minus strand of NZ_NGUQ01000035.1, from coordinate 210,809 downwards.
TGGCCAACGTCGAGAACGATTACCAGTCCGGCATGGACCTGAAGCCCGCCACGCTGGCATCGATGGTCGCCGGCATGCGCGTCGCGCACATGGCCTACATCGCACTCGGCACGCTGGACGTCGGTCTGGCAGACCGCGATCCGAATTCGGGCTTGATGCGCGTGGCCGTGACGGTCAACGCCAAGCTGCTCGATATCGGGCAAACCATTCCCGACACCATTGCGTCGGTGGGGCCTGTGCAGTATGCGGGCACCGGTCCGACCGAAGCAGAGGCGCGTAACAACGCGCTGCGTCTGGCCGCCAACAACGCTGCACGCGAGTTGACCAGCCAGATCACCAATCTCAGTTTGCGTTAATTGCGACATCCCTCCATTCAACTCGTAGACAACTCGTAGAAAAATCATCATGAAGAAAATTATTGCGTGTGCGGTTGCAGCTGCTCTGGTCGGTGCTTCGGGCGCCTCGTTCGCACAACTCGGCGGTCTGGGCAATCTGCTGGGCGGCAAGTCGTCGAGCGAAGGCTCGGCGGATCTGGGCGGTCAGCAAACCACGCTGGTGCGCAACTACGTTGCCGCCAACGTCGACGTGCTCAACGCCAACGCCAAGATGGGTGAAGCACTGGGCCTGAAGACGCAAGCCGAACAAGCGGCCGCTGTTGCGCAACAACTGTCGTCGGGTTCGACCGATGACAAGGACGCTGCCTCGAAGGCCGTCAGCGCCGTGGGCGATACGAGCGGTGCGATTGCCGCCAAGCTCAAGGAAAAGCCGGTGCTGGATGCGGCGAGCAAGAAGACGTTTGCACAAGGTCTGGGCCACCTGGCACTGGGCATGGTCCACTACACGGGCATGCGCAACGACGTGACGACCATGGGCAACAGCATGAAGAGCGCATCGCCGATGGCGCTGACGTCGCTGGGCGGTGCCGCTTATGTGGTGTCGAACTTCCCGGGTTCGGTGACGGAAGCTGGCAAGGCGCTGAAGAACGCCATCGACTTCGCCCGCAGCAACGGTATCGACGTGCCGGCAGACGCCACGAAGGCACTGGCAGCGCTGTAAGGCACAGCCACGAGGACACTCATGATGCGTAAGTCGCTCACGGGGGCCCTTGTGGCCCTCTTTTTTGTCGCCGGTTGTAGCGAAAAGCCGGCCGAGTCCACGCAGGCGCCGGCGTCTGCACCGAGTGCCGCCGCACCGGTGCCCGATGTCGGCAAGCTCGACACCGAAAAGGCAACCGCCGTTGGTTTCGGCACGACGGCTGGCGAAGCCATGCGCGAAGCCATGAAGATGGCGCTGCTTCAGGTCAACGGTGCTGTAATGCAGACCGATAGCGTGGCGGCCAAGTTCGGGCTCGACGTGAGTCTGGATCAGGATTCGGCATCGCTGCGCGGCAATGCGTTTGCCGAAGTCGTGCAGCAGCGCTCGGGCGGTGTGATCCAGCACCTGCGCGTTGTCAGTCTCGACGAGCCGGGCGTGCTGTCGAAGCGCTTCAAGGCGACCATCGAGGCGGACATCGCCAAGTTCAAGCCGTCGGCCGACATGCAGAAGCTCAAGGTGGTGGTTGGCCCGGTGGTATTCGATCAGCCGACGCTGCCGATGGGCGACATCACTGTGCCGTCGCGCGACGTTGCCGCAGCACTGCGTCAGCGCGTGAGCGACGCGCTGGTGCAGACCGGACGTTTCGCCGTTCTCGATCGCGAGATGAGTCCGGAACTCGAGCGCGAGCTGGACTTGATCGCGTCGGGGCAGGCACCGGGAGCTGAGCTCGCCAAACTGTCCCAAGCCGCCAGTGCCGATCTCGTCTGGAGTGCGCACGTCAATTCGTTTGCCTATAACCGCTTCGCGCGCCAACTGCGCACGAGCGACCGGCAGCTCGTGAGTTATTCGGGCGGTTGGGCGCTGTCGCAGAAGCTGGTGAATGTGGCGACGCGTCAGGTCTCGTCGTCGAGCACGCTGAGTGCGGCAATGCCGACGACGCCGCCGACGACGCTTGGCACCGGTGTCGACGGCCCGCGCATTCTCGCCGAGATGACCGATCAGGCCGGCAAGGCCATTGTCAGTGCGATTCTGCAATCGACGTTCCCGATTACGGTTGTGGCGCGCGATGGCACCAACGTGGTCGTCAGTCAGGGCGGACAGGCGTTGCGTGAAGGTGCACGCTACGCAGTCGTCGCGATGGGCAACGAGTTCAAGGACCCGCAGACGGGCCAGAGCCTAGGGCGTTCGGAGAATCCGTGTTGCGAGCTGGTGGTCGAGCGCGTGACGCAGAATCTCTCGTACGGGCATCTGGATAACGTGCGCGGCAGTCTGGATAACCTGCCGGTGGCCGGCTTGCAGGTGCGCGGCGAATTGGCGCGTACGGCATCGCAGGTGGCATCTCAAGCGGCACCTCAGGCCGCAGCGCCGGAGGGTGCTGCCGCGCCCAAGGCGGTGAAGAAGACGGCGCGGACGACGGAAGCACAGGCGCAGCCGGCGCCAGCCAAGGACGACAAGTGGTAAGCAGCAGGTAGTCGTTCAGTCGTAGAAAAGGCCCACATGTTCGCATGTGGGCTTTTTTATGGGCGGGGCAGTGGAACGGCTGCTTGAAGGGCTTCGACGGGCATGAGGTCATCGTCTGCCCTAGTAGGCGTGGGTTGGCGGATACGGTAGCGTTGCGCAAAATTGGTGGACCGCACTATCCACGCAAGCTGTCGTCAGAACAACGCATCGCGGAGGCTGCTATGAAACGGGGTTTGGGGCTCGGGGGAGTACTCGTGGGCACGCTGCTGCTTGCGGCGTGCACGTTGCCAACAGGGGTGTCTGACAAGACACTCAGCGCGGTGGGCTATCTGCCGCCGACAACCGCTGAAATTCCACTAAAGACCGGACCGACGGCGTCGACGTTCGACTATCCGGTCATGTTCGGCACGACACGCAAGGCATCGCCTGCTGGGGCGGGCTTCTCAGATGATCGGGATGAAGCGCTTCACTATGGCCGGGTGTTCGTGACGATCCCTAAAAATCACCGTGTGGGCTCGCTGGGGTCGGACATCGGGACGTACTTCGGAAGCGATCCGAAGCTGACGGTGAACCGTTTCGAGTCGATACCGGGCGAGGCGCAATTTCTTGCCATCGCGCAACGTGAACTTCGGCCGGTCACGGGCCCCGAAAACGGCTATGTCGTGGTCTTCATTCACGGCTACAACAACTCGTTCAACGACGCGGCATTGCGCGCGGCACAACTGGGCGCTGATCTGGATGTGCCGGCGAACAACATGTTCCTGTTCTCATGGGCGGCGAGAAGCGACGTCATCAAGTACACCTTCGACGAGGCAACCGTCGACACCAGCGAGGTGTATTTCCGGTCGTTTCTGGAGACGGTCGCCAAGGCGGCAAACGGACGAAAGATTCACATCGTGGCGCACAGCATGGGGAATCGGGCACTGCTTCGCGTGATTGCGTCCGGTGTGAACGCCGTCTCATCGGAGCGAGGGATTCGGTTTGGCCAGATCATCCTCGCCGCGGCCGACGTCGACCGCGATCTGTTTGCCCAACTCGCACCGAACTATCTGAAAGTGTCAGACAGAACGACGGTCTACCTTTCGCCGTACGACTTTGCGGTGGCGGCGTCCAGCCATGTTCACGACTATCCACGCGTCGGCTGCGGGACGGCCCCGCAGGTCATCGTCCCCGGCATCGACAACGTGGTGTCGAACCTGCCGGATGACTTCCCGTCGCATGCTTATTTTGCAGAGACGCTTCCGCTCCTGACGGATATCAAGAACCTGATGCTGCGCAATATGCCGGCGAGATCCGGAGATAAGTGGCAGCGAGTGGATGGCTACTGGGTAGTTGGCGGCAAGGCCAACAACGCGAAGGTTGTCTGCCGGACGCGCAATACGCTGACGCCCGCCGCCCGATAGCCATTCGCTGGGGCGGTGGGCGCGTTACGGCGCCGCTTTGCCGCGCTCGGTGGCGAGGTGCCGTTCCAGCAGGTCGATATCCTCGCGCAGCAGCTTGATCACGCCGGCGGCGCCCGGTTCCCCGGGTTGCCGCCCGGACGCCTGCTCGACCGTGCGCAACGCCATGTCGGCAATCTGCTCGGCGATCTCTTCGGCCTTGCGCGGGCCTGCGGGCGTGAACCACCACGCCGTCCAGTTGCACATGCCGATGATGGAAAACGCGGCGACCTTCGCATCCATCACCCGGAACTGACCCCGCTCGATCCCCAACTCGATGGCATGCCGGAACTGCTCCAGCACGGTGCGGCGGGACTGCTCGGCCAGCTTTTTCTGCTTGGGCGGCAAGTTGTCCTCATTGCGCTCGACGACCCGAAATTGCAGCGGGTGCGTGAGGATCAGATGCGCATGGCGCAGCACGAGATGGCGCAGCATCGCCGAGGGCTGCTGCAAGTTTTCCGGCAATGCCTCGGAAGCCAACTCCCCCGCCGCGCGGGTGACCACCGTGGTGAGGACTTCAAGAATCGCTTCCTTGCTCTTGAAGTAGTAGTACAGCGCCGGCCGGCTGACGCCGACGACATCGGCTATGTCGTTGAAACTCGTGCCGTCGAATCCACGGTCGATGAATAGCCGCGTGGCGACTTCCAGAATGTTTTCCCGCAACGCGTCGCTTTTGGTCTGTGCTTTGGTCATGGCCACTGTCTGGCGCGTCTTTTGACGCAGGCGTCAGAAAACCAACACCTTAACCAAATTCCCTCGCGGCGCAAAGCGCTGTGCCACGGTTGTTTACGGGTTTTTACTACTCCGTCAAATTTATGTAAAAATGTTTACTCATTCGTAAAAAATTAAACTAGTATGTAAAAAAAGGAGGTGGCAGATGAGTCAACAGCAACAGGGTCGCGGCGACGGCCAAAGCGCGACCGCAGGGTTTCTGAACACGGACTGGAATCCGCGCGACCTGCCGCTTGGCGCGAGCACCCGCAACGTGGTGCTGCGCACCGGCGACGGTGCGGCGACGAGCGGGTCGCTCTATACCGCCGGGTCGCCCGATACGGTGGTTTGCATCATGCATCCGCGCGAATTCATGGCGTGCCATTACCTGATTCCGGACATCGTCGACGCAGGCTTCGCAGCGTGGACGCAGGCGCCGCGCTCGGTGGGCAACGACATGCGGCTCGAGCATGAATTTGCGCTGTACGACGTGGCCGCCGGCATGCGCTTTTTGCGCGACGCGGGCTTCAAGCGCATCGTGCTTCTCGGCAATTCGGGCGGCAGCGGTCTTTACGCCCTTTATGTGCAGCAGTCGGGACTGGCGCCGGACGCGCGCATCGAACGCACCCCCGGTGGGCGTCCGACGAAGCTGGCGTCGCTCGACATGCCGGTCGTCGACGGCATGGTGTTCGTTGCCCCCCATCCGGGGCAGGGCGCGTTGCTGCAAATGTGTATCGACCCATCGGTTACCAACGAGCACGACGCACTGTCGGTCGATCCGGCGCTCGACCCGTTCGATACGGCCAATGGCTTCGTGCCGCGACAACCCGGGACTCCCGCATCGTCACGTTACGACGCCGACTTCGTCACGCGCTACCGTGCGGCGCAAACCGCCCGCGTGGCCCGGCTCGACGCGATGGCCCGCGATCTGATCGCCGCTCGTCAAGGCGCGCGCGAACGGATGAAACGCGACGGCGGCAGTGCCGACGGCGCACTGCGCCGCATGGCAGCCCACACGCCGCTGATGACCGTGTGGCGTACCGACGCCGACCTGCGTTGCTTCGACCTGACGCTCGACCCTTCGGACCGTCGCTATGGCTCGTTGTGGGGCAGCGACCCGTTCGCATCCAACTACGGATCGGTCGGCTTCGGGCGTGTCTGCTCGCCCGAAGCGTGGCTGTCGACATGGTCGGGACTGTCGTCAAATGCGCTGCTCTCGAAAACGGCGGCCGCCATCGTGCAGCCGACGCTCCTGATCGAATACACGGGCGATCAGGCGTGCTTCCCGCGTGTGATCGCAGACATTTACGCGAGCCTCGGCACGACACACAAATCCCATCGGCGCGTGCGCGGCGACCACCATGGCCGCGCGCTCGCGCCTGAGGACGAAGCCGGACGCTACGTCGCGGGACGGCTCTTGCAAGACTGGCTGCGCGAGACGTTTCCGCAATGACGGCATCGAGCGCTCTCTTTTAGCCAACCCATTGACCCGAACTTCGGGAGACACGACATGAAGTTGAATGACATCCCCGCTGCGGATCTTGCCTTGCGTCTGCATGGCGTTGATCACACCGCACGGCCGACGTGGCGCCTGCGCGAAACCGTCGAGTTTTATCGCGACGTGCTCGGACTGCCGCTGATCCACACGATCTCTGCACGCGGCTGGGGGCCTGCCACGCACCCCGACTTTCTGCATTTCTTCTTCGATAGCGGCAACGGCAGCACCATCGCCTTTTTCTACTATCTCGGCAGTGACGAGCCCGCGACGCTTGCTCGCCATCAGGGCAGCGCGCCGTTTCCCGACGATCACGTGTTCGACGCCACGCACACCGCATGGCTGGTCGACACGCAAGCCGATCTGCACGCGTGGAAAGTCCGTCTGGAAGCGCGCGGTGTCGAAGTGTCGGCCGAGACGGCACACGAGGTGATCGAGTCGATCTACTTCCGTGACCCGAATGGCTATTTCATCGAGATCACCCGGAAGCTGCGCGCGCTGGCGAGCATTGATGCGCGTGACGCTGCTGCCACGCTTGAGGCCGCGATGGAAATCGAAGACGAAGCCCGCGACGGCAGCGCACCATTCACGTGTATTGACGCCGTCTGGCTGCGCAAAGCGCAACACCTCAATCAACGCCTAGGCGGGGAGCGTCAGTCATGAGCGCCCAGCCGTTGCAGATTTTCGTATTGAACGTGCCGGAGTTCGCGTCGCTGATCGACGCGGCGCGGCGACTGCCTGAATGCCGTATCGAGACAGCCGGTGACTACACGGTGATTGCCAGCGACGTGCCGATCGCCTTCGAGCGCCGGGCGCTGGGGCTGAAGCCGGCCGTCTGGTATGGCCTTTTCACGGGCGGCCTCGACGGCCGGATCGATTACGAACGCGACATCGTGCGGATAGCCCCGCGCGCCTGAGTTCGCGACAGACCATGCAGGAGACAGCATGAGCGGTATTCATCACCGTATTTTTCATCGGATCGACGGCGTCACGTACTGTCCGCCGGAACTGGCGCAGCGATATTTTGCGTCGAATGCTTGGCAGGACACGACCCTTGGCGATGCGTTGCGGGCCACCGCTGCACGTGTGCCGGATCGCCCCGCCTATCTCAGCGATGAGGTCACACTGACCTTTGCCGAGCTGGACGCGCGTAGCGAGCGCCTCGGCGCGGCGCTGATCGAACTGGGCCTGCGACCCGGCGACCGCGCGATCTTCCAGATGGGCACGACAGTGGACACGGTCGTCGCGCTGATGGGCGCCTACAAGGCGGGCGTGGTGCCGGTTTGCGCCGTGCCGCAATACCGGGAAGTCGAAATCGGCCAACTGGCGGCGCAGTCGGGCGCTCGCGGTTACTTCGTTCAGGCGGATTTCTCGAGCTTCGATCTCGTCGCGTTCGCGCGTCAGATGATGGACCGGCATCCGTCGATCGAACACTTGCTGGTCGCCCGCGCAGCGAACGACAGCCTGACGAGCAGCGGTGCTCATGGCGTCGAGCGATTGATCGATGCCATGCCGGTCGAGCGAGCGCGTGCCGTGCTTTCCGATATCCGCATCGGCAGTGAAGACGTCTTGAGTTTTCAACTCTCGGGCGGCACGACGGGGGTGCCGAAGATCATCCCGCGCTTTCATGCGGAATATCTCGGCCACTCGCTCGCGTGGATGCGTCACATCGGCATGACCGAGCACAGCCGCATGATCTGGTCGTTGCCGCTGCTGCATAACGCCGGTCAGCTTTATGTGCTCGCATCGACCGTTGCCACCGGCATGACGACCGTGCTGATGCCGCGCGTCGACATCGCCCGCATGCTCACGCTGATCGAGATGCATCGCGTCACGCATGGCCTGTCGATCGGGCCGGTGGCGCCGCAGATGATCGCGTACAAGGACGTGGCCCGGCACGATCTGTCATCGCTGGAACTGTTCGGCACGATGAGCCGCGCCGACTCGCTGGAAGACCATCTCGGCGTGCCTTGCTTCAATCTTTACGGTACGACCGAAGGCTTGCTCATGGGCGCCGGGGCAGGGTTGCCTGCTGCTGTTCGACACCACACGCAGGGCTTGTCGGGATGTGAGGACGACGAGATTCGCGTGCTCGTCCCGGGCACCGACTTGCCGGTAGATGAGGGCACGCCGGGCGAGTTGTGCTTCCGTGGGCCGTCGAGCCTGCGCGGGTATTACCACGCCCCTGAAGCCACGGCGCAGACGCTCACGCCGGACGGCTTCGTGCGCACCGGCGACATGGTGACGGCGCGCGTCGTTGATGGTGTGCGCTGCTTCGCCTTCGAGGGACGCCTGCGCGACAACATTAATCGCGGCGGCGAGAAGATCGGTTGCGAAGAGGTCGAGGCGTTCGTGAGCCATCACCCTGCGGTGGCCGACGCCAAGCTGGTGGCCATGCCTGACGCGCTCTATGGCGAGAAGGGCTGTGTCTATCTGATTCTCCGGCCCGGGCATGCCGCGCCGACCGTGGCGGCGCTGGCGAGCTTTCTCGTCGGCCACGGGCTGGCGAAGTTCAAATGCCCGGAGCGCATCGAGACGGTCGACGAGTTTCCCGTCACGCGGGTGGGGAAGGTCGATAAAGCGTCGCTGCGTGCGGCGATTGCGGGCCGCATTGCCTCGGAGTCTGCCGAGTCGATGGCCGTGCATGCCGCGAAGGAGGGTAAATGATCAGCACCGAATACGTGTTGAGCGAGCAGCCCTTCGTCGTGCGCCGCCGGGTGCGCTGGGGCGAGTGCGATCCGGCGGGCGTCGTCTACACGGCGACGTTCTCCGACTACGTCATCTCGGTTGCCGAGTTGTTCTACGGGTCGCTCTTCGGCGGCACGCCGCAGGCCGTGAAGGATCGCCATGGCTTTGGCACGCCGACCCGCGCGCTCGAATTCGATTTCCGCCGCTCGCTCTGGCCCGACGACACCTTCGATATCAGTGTTGAAGTCGACGGTATCCGCACGCGCACCTTCACGTTGCTGATGACTGCGCGCAAGGCCGATGGCGAGATTGCATTCGTCGCGCGGCTCACGCCGGTCTGTATCCAGCGCGGCAAGCGCGAGTCCATCGAGATGCCAGCCGTTTTGCGCGAGGCACTTGACCAATACCAAACGCGCTGCCGAACGGACTGCCGAACGGACTGCGAAGCGGCAGGCGCGACCACATTTGCGGGAGAACCGACCCCATGACATCCACGAATTTTCGTAATTCTCAAAGTTTTCGCATCGGCCAGATCGTGCCCAGCTCGAACACCACGATGGAGACTGAGATCCCCGCGATGCTGCGTGCACGCGAGCAGGTGTTGCCGGAGCGCTTCACGTTTCATTCGAGCCGTATGCGTATGCATCGCGTGGTGAAGGAAGAGCTCGAAGCGATGAACCGTGAAGGGTTGCGCTGCGCTGCTGAGCTTGCCGACGCCCGCGTGGACGTAATGAGTACCGCGTGTCTGGTCGCCATCATGGCGATGGGGCCCGGCTACCACCGGCAGGTCGAGGAAGACCTGCGCCGCGTGGCGCGTGAAAACCATTGCGAAGCTGCGGTGATGACGTCGGCGGGCGCGCTCGTCGCTGGCCTGAAAACGCTTGGCGCTCGCAAGGTGTCGCTGATGGCCCCGTATATGAAGCCGCTCACGCAGGCAGTGGTCGAGTACATCGAGCACGAAGGTATCGAGGTGATCGACGCGCTGTCGTTCGAGATTCCGGACAACTTGGAAGTCGGACGTCGCGATCCGATGCAACTGCTCGACGACGTCAAGCGTTTGAACACGGCCAACGTGGATGCGGTGGTGCTGTCCGCCTGCGTGCAAATGCCGTCGCTGCCTGCGATTCAGTTGGCGCAGGACGCGCTCGGCTTGCCCGTGACATCGACCGCCGTGAGTACCGTGCGCCAGATGCTTGATCACCTTGGGCTGGCCCCGGTGGTGCCCGACGCGGGCGCGCTGCTGGCGGGTGCCGATGCCAAGGCACGCGTGCGGATCGCTTGACGCCACTGCTATCCCCAGAACAAAGGAGTTCATCATGAAAATCGCCGTCATCGGTGGCGGGCCGGCGGGCCTGTATTTTTCGCTGTTGATGAAGCAGCGCCATCCGGAGGACGAGATCGTCGTCCATGAGCGCAATGCTGCGCATGCCACTTATGGCTGGGGCGTTGTCTTCTCCGACATCGCACTCGCATTCCTGAAGGAGGCGGACGAGGCCTTCTTCCGCAAGTTCACGGCGCACCATACGCGCTGCGACTACATGGAAATCGTCCATCAGGGCGTGCCTGTGCGCCTGAGCAATAACCACTTCTCACGCACGTCGCGGATCGACATGCTGCGCGTGCTGCAAGAAGCCTGCGCAGAGGTGGGCGTGGAGGTTCGGTACAACAGCCACATCACGGACCCGGCACAGTTGCCTGACGCCGACGTCGTGATCGCCGCCGACGGTGTGAACAGTGAAGTGCGCACGCGTATGGCGGAGCATTTCGCGCCGAGCTTCGACGAGCGCCGCAACAAGTTCGCGTGGTACGGCACTTCGCAGTTGTTCCATCCGGTGTCGCTCATCTTCCGCCAGACGCCCCATGGCGTGTTCATGGCGCACGCTTATCAATACAGCCCGGGGCACTCGACGTTTCTCGTGGAGGTGGATCCCGAGACGTGGCAGCGCTGCGGACTCGATACCGCGACCGAGGATGAGAGCCGGGCGTTCTGTGAGCAGATTTTTGCCGACGATCTGGGCGGGAATGCGCTGCTCACGAACCGTTCCAACTGGTTTCAGGCGCGCGTGGTCAGCAATGCCCGGTGGTCGCACGGCAATGTTGTGTTGCTCGGCGATGCGCTGCGCAGCGTGCATTTCTCGCTCGGTTCGGGAACGCGCATGGCGATGCAGGACGCCATCGCGCTGTTCGACGCGCTTTGTGCGAATCGCAGCGATGTCCCTGCGGCATTTGCTGCGTTCGAGCAAAGCCGACGCGGTGCGTCCGACCGTTTTCAAGATGCCGCGAGACGCAGTCTGGACTGGTACGAGTCCGTCGACCAGCGCATGCAGCTCGACCCGGTGAGCTTCGCTTACGACTACATGCTTCGCACCGGACGCGTGAGTCACGAGGATCTGCGCCAGCGTGATCCGGCGTTCATCGCGCAGGTGGAAGCGGTGAAGTCTTCGCTGCGAGAGCACGCGGCGTAGCTGACAGAGCAATCCCGAACCATCCAAAACAAGGCGCAAAAAAGCGTCACATCAGGACAGGAGACATTCATGGACAAGCACGACACCCGGCAAGCGTCAGTCGACGTGCGGGACTTCATCAACGCGGCCCCTGTGTCGCGCTTTCAGATCATGATCAGCGTGATGTGTTTTCTGATCGTGGCGCTGGACGGCTTCGACATCGCGATCATCGGTTTCATTGCGCCGCATATTCGGGCGGAATGGAAGTTGTCGATGGTGTCGCTCGGGCCGTTGTTCAGCGCGGGATTGCTGGGCCTGATGGTTGGGGCGTTCTGTAGCGGACCGATGGCCGATCGTATCGGACGCCGCCGGGTGTTGATGCTGTCCGTAGCGTGGTTCGGTGCGGCGAGTGTTGCGGCGGCACTCGCACCGAACGTGACGTGGTTGATCGCGCTGCGTTTCCTGACGGGGCTGGGTCTGGGCGGTGCGATGCCCAATGCGATCACGCTGACGTCTGAATTCAGCCCAGAGCGTCGCCGGGGCACGCTGCTCACGCTGATGTTCTGCGGCTTCTCGCTGGGTTCGGCACTGGGCGGCGTGGTGACGGCGTATCTGGTGGCGGATTACGGCTGGCGCGGTGTGCTGGCGCTTGGCGGGCTGTTGCCGCTGGCGCTGGTGCCGGTGCTGTGGTTCACGCTGCCGGAGTCGGTGCGGTTTCTGGCGATCCGCAGCGGCACGCAGGCCCAGATCGCGGCGATTCTGAAGCGCGTGGCACCGGATCGCGTGACGGCGGGGCAGCAGTATTCGGCGTCGGATGACCGGCTGCCTGCGTCACCGGTGGTGCAACTGTTTCACCGCGACTATCGCCGGGGGACGTTGCTGCTGTGGCTGGCGTTCTTCATGAGTCTGCTGTTGCTGTATCTGCTCATCAACTGGCTGCCGATTCTGGCCGAACGTAGCGGGATGACGCTCAAGCAGGCGTCGATGTTTGGCGGTCTGTTGCAGGGCGGCGGGGTGTTGGGGGCGATCGTGCTGGGGCTGCTGATCGACCGGTTCCATCCGTACAAGGTGGTGGCGGTGGCGTATCTGCTGGGGGCCGTGTGCGTGGCGTCGCTGGCGGTGGCTGATAACGCTGTGTGGCTGGCAATCGGGATCTTCGTGACGGGATTCTGCGTGAGCGGCTCGCAAGTCTGCGCAAACGTGATTGCGTCGGCGTATTACCCGACATCCAATCGTGCGACGGGCGTGGCGTGGGCGCTGGGCATCGGGCGTGTTGGTGCGGTGGCAGGGTCGCTGGGCGGAGCGTTCTTGCTTGCCGCAGGGTGGAGCAACGCGGGGTTGTTCATGATTCTGGCGATTCCGGCCGCGCTGGCGGGGCTGGGGATTTGGCTGGCGGGGGGGAGGCGGGCGAGGGCGGTGGATATTGCGGCGGCGAGTGCGCCGGCGGAGACGGCTGCCTCCGCCTGAGCCGGATCGCGATGTCGAGGCTCAGCGCTTGATCGGTGGGTCGCGAACAGGCTTTCGCATCTTCATCGACTGGCGCGCTGGGTGCGCTGACTGTTCCGGGTAAGGTCGATGCAGAACTGGCGGACCGTCTCGAGAACAGGCGACTGGGTACGTCCCTCCAGCGTGATGAAGGCGTATTGCGCGTCTGCGCTCTCCGGCAGATCGAGGCGCACGACCGAAACATCGCCGCTGTTTACCCACGCGCGCGCTGCCGCGACGACGCCGAAGAAGACGGCGTCTGTCGCGAGCACCGTCTCGATGAGCGCGGCAACTGAGTCCGACGACGCACGTAGCAGACGCGCCGGATGCGCGTCGGGCCCGAAGCGCTTTACCAGTTCGCGCGTCATCTCGTCACTGAGCATGGTCCCGACAACCGGGTACTGCATCAGGTCCGCGAACTCGACCCGGCGGCGCTTGGACAACGGATGACCTCGCCGGCACAAAAACCCCGATTGCACGCTGCCCAGTAACTGGACGTGAAGATCCTCCTGTGGCGCGATAGCCCGTGAATGCACGAGCAGGGCGTCGAACGTGCGCTCGCGCAACGCTGCCAGTTGCGCTTCGGGATTGCCCGTCGAAAGGTAAATACCGACGTGCGGGTACTCGCGCAACATGTACGACAGCAACGGCCCGGCGAACATCGCATTGGGCGCCGATCCCAATCCCAGACGAACCGTTCCGCCATCGCCTTGCACCAGCAACTGCGCGGTGTGCTTCAGATCGACCGAGTCCGACACGATCTTTCGCGCCCGCTCTGCCACCAGCACGCCAAACGGCGTGAGCTCGTTGCGCTTCCCGATGCGGTCGATCAGCCTTACCCCGAGTTCCTGCTCAAGCATCTGAATGCTCCGGCTCAAGGCGGGCTGCGTGAGATGAAGCGCCTCCGATGCTCGGCTGAACGACCCCGTCTCGACTAAAGCCAGAAAGTGCTCAAGGTGATGCAAGTTCATCGCGAATTCCTGTGCGAGGGCTGGATGTGTCGCGTCATTCTCTCAAATGAGTATCAGCAAATGTAATCAAAATTACAAAAATAATGCATTGGACACATGATTTTTGGGTTTCTAACATGACTCATCACAAAGCGGCCTGCGAAGCCGATCATTCATTGATGGAGACACCCATGGTCCAGCGCGTACTGGAATTCCTTGAAGCCGAACACGATGCGATTCTGTCGCGTCTGAAGACCTATCTGCGCATTCCCAGCGTCAGCCCTGATCCGGCGTTCGGCGTGCACATGGCGCATGCGCGGCAATACCTCGCCGCGCGTTTGAAAGACATCGGCCTCGCGAACATTCGTGAACTGGACGGCGGCGGTGAGCCGGTCGTCTATGGCGAATGGCTGGGCGCGCCGGGCAAGCCGACGGTGCTCATCTACGGGCATTACGACGTGCAGCCCGAAGACCCCATCGAACTCTGGAAGAGTCCGCCGTTCGAGCCAACCGAGCGCGATGGGTGCTTGTTTGCACGGGGGGCGTCCGATGTGAAAGGACCGACGACCATCGCGCTGGAAGTTGTCGCAGCATTTCTAAAGGTCGCCGGTGGTTGCCCGGTCAACGTGAAGGTTTTTCTTGAGGGCGAGGAAGAGACCGGGAGTCCGACGCTCGCGGAAATCATCACGCGGCATCGCGAGTTGCTCAGTGTGGATGCTGTGTTGTCGGCCGACGGTGGGCGCGCGAGCGCTGTGGTCCCGACCATTAACACCGGTGCACGCGGTAACGGGCAGTTGGAGTTTCGCATTCAGACGGCGGTGAAAGACTTGCACTCCGGCCGCTATGGCGGCTGTGTTCGCAACGCGCTGCACGAGATGGCGAGACTGGTGAGCTCGCTTCACGATGTCGATGGCGCGGTCGCCGTCGACGGTTTTTACGCAGACGCGAAGGCGCTGACGCCGCTTCAGAAATCCGACACGGCGGCATTTCCCTTCGATGCGTCAGCGTTCATTGGCGACGTGGCCGCGAGTCATCATGGCGAGCCCGGTTTCACGCTGCGTGAGCAGGTGACGCTGCGCCCTGCGCTCGATGTCAACGGGATGTGGGGCGGCTATACCGGGCAGGGCGGCAAGACGATCATTCCGAATGTCGCGACGGCAAAACTTACCGTGCGGCTGGTCGAGGGGCAGCAATCGAAGGATGTGCTCGCACACGTCGTGGGGCACCTGCATCGCCAATGCCCAGAGGGGGTGTCGCTCGAAATTCTTCATCAGCACAACGGTGCGCCTGCTTCGTCGTTGCCGTCATGGCATCCGCTGGTGCTTGCCACGCAAACGGTGCTGCGCAACGAGACGGGCCGCGAGCCGATTCAGGTGCGCCTTGGCGCGAGCGTGCCGGTCACGGCGATTTTCAAGGAGATGCTGGGCATCGAAACGCTGATGTTCGGCTACAACCTGCCGGACGAAGATGTCCACGCGCCGAATGAGTTTTTCCGCATCCGGTCCATCGGCGAAGGGCTTCGCGGCTGGTCGCTTCTGCTCGACGAACTGGGCCGCTATGAGACCCCGGCGTTCCATGCCCAAGACGCACGATAACGAGAAGAACGTCAGGAGACGGACATGAGAGATTCACTGAAGACTGCCGTGCCCCAGCCTGCGCGCGTTACGCGCACGCGGCTGCTGGTGGCAACGACGATCGGCAATGCGATGGAGTTTTTCGATTTCACGGTATTCGGATTCTTTTCGATCGTGATCGGCCATCTGTTCTTTTCACCCCTTAGCGCGGACGGACAACTGATGTCGGCCGTTGCGACGTTCGGTGTCGGCTTCGTGATGCGGCCGATCGGCGGCATCGTCATCGGGATTTATGCCGACCGGGCTGGGCGCCGCGCGGCGATGACGCTCACACTCTCGCTCATGGCGCTGGGCGTTTGCATGGCAGGGCTGGCGCCGACCTATGCCGACATCGGTATTGCCGCGCCGGTCATCATGGTCGCGGCGCGTCTGATTCAAGGGTTCTCTGCGGGCGGCGAAGTCGGGCCCGCCACGACCGTGATGCTTGAGCATGCACCGAAAGGGGCGCGCGCCTTCTATACGAGTTGGCAGCTTGCGAGTCAGGGGATGGGGATCTGCGCCGGTGCGGCGATGGCGGCCGCCCTCTCTCATTTTCTCTCGCCCGAGGCGCTGTACTCGTGGGGATGGCGCGTGCCGTTCCTGCTGGGTGCGTTGATTTTGCCCGCAGGCATCGTCATTCGACGTCAGCTAGGTGCGTTGGAGCCGCAAGCGTCGGAGGTGGCGCCTGTGCCGGAGCATTCACCGCTGGGCGACCTGTTGCGCACGCAGCGACGCAATCTCTTCGCAGGCATCCTTCTGGTCATGGGCGGCGTGGTGACGGCATACATGCTGATCTTCTTCTTGCCGACGTACGCCATTCGGGAGCTGAAGCTCGACGAGTCGGCGTCGTATGCCTGTGCGATGGCATCGGGCTTGGTGCTCGCAGTCGTGTCGCCGATTGCGGGGAAGATTGCCGACGCCTACGGACGCATCAAACCGATCCTGATCTCGCGTCTGGTGTTGCTCGGGATTTTGTATCCGGCCTACATGTGGCTCAGTAGTGAGCCGAGCGTCTTGCGTCTGTTTGTGATCATCGTCGGGCTGAGCTTTGTGTACACCATTCAAGGCGCGCCGTCGGTCACATTGATTCCGGAACTGTTTCCGCGATCGATGCGCGCCACGGCCACCGGGGCGGTGTACAGCTTCGGTGTCGCGATCTTCGGCGGCCTCACGCAACTGGTCGCGGTCTGGCTGATTCACGCCACTGGCGACCGATCGTCGCCAGCGGTGGCCACGACACTTTGTCTGGTTCTCTCGACGTTCTCACTGCTCCTGATTCGGCGCGCTCCCGAGATGGAGGGGAGCGGCAAATTGGGCAGATATGCGGCTTGAGTCACGCAGCGCCAACAGGCGTTGTCGTCGGGCCTGCGCGCCGGGGCCTGGCGCCTGACTTCCCGTCAGTCGCCAGGGTTCCGAATCCAGTCGGCAATCAAGCGCACGGTCTGCGCCTCGAAGTTGGGGTAGCCATGCCAATGCTCGGCTTCGCAGGGATCGCCTTTGGGTGAGGAGCCGCCATCGACAAGGATGAACTTCTTGGCGGGCGCGTTCTTTAGCCCGCCGATGATGGCTTCTGCCTGACTTGGCACGCAGATCGGGCAGGCGTCGAACTTGTGGTGAAGCACTAGCGTCGGCACATCGATCTTTTCGATGTCTTGTGCACCGATCGCACCGGCCTTGCGATTGGTGACGCTGGAGGTCAACACCAATCCGGCGATATGCGCTTTCCCGAGGGCAATCGCGGCAGCGGTGCCGGAGACTGTGCCGCGACTGGTTCCCACGAGCCATACCGGCTTACCGAAGGTCTGAGTGGCATAGTCAACGACGTTGCTGATCTCTTTCACGTGCTCGCTGCTGATGCGCTCCGGGAAATCGAGCGTGCGCAAGTCACTGGCCCGGAACATCACCAGCACGTTGAAACCTTCGTCCGCAAACAATTGCCGT
This sequence comes from Pandoraea sp. PE-S2T-3, assembly GCF_002179965.1. Lineage (GTDB taxonomy): Bacteria > Pseudomonadota > Gammaproteobacteria > Burkholderiales > Burkholderiaceae > Pandoraea. Next base: position 193,547 of record NZ_NGUQ01000035.1, on the reverse strand, counting down.
GAACGGACAAGGAAGTTCATGCTGCCGGGCTGACCATTGCTGACACGGCCAGTGCCCGAGTCACCACCGGGCAGCAGGATAAGCGTCGCAGTGGCGTTGGGGTTTGCCATCGCATACACGGGGACGTAGGCGTTGGCTCGTCCGGCATCGATGTGCACGAAGCCGTCAGCGGCTTGCGCAAAGACGGGCAGGGCGAGAGCGATGACAAAAAGGATGACGCGAGGTAGACGCACGATCGCCCCCTTGGCGGTGTGAATTCGATCGGATGATAACGGACGAATGTGACCCCCGGGGGCGGCGGTAATCCCTTACACCAGCGTCGCGGTCAAACTAGCAACGAGCGTGTTCGACAACACGACGGGCAGGTTCGATGCCGTCTGCGCGATGTCGCGATGGCGCTCGACAAAACCCATGCAGTCGAGCACGAGCATTTCGGCACCTTGTTCGCACAGGGCGCGTGCGGCACTGATTAGCGCTTCATCGCCTTCGGCACCCGTCGCATACGGCGAAGCGGCGGCGCAGATCGGCGGACGTTGCAGCGCCCCCCACTTGTGAAACTCGCTCTCGATCTGGCCAGCAAGCGGCACCACGATGCCGACCTGACGTTCACCGGCGAGCGCTGCGGCGGCTGGTGGAACGATGCGGTCCGGCTCGACCAGCCACGCGTGACGGCAAGCAAGACCTTCGAATTCCCCCGTGCACAAGATCAAAATCACCGTGCAGCCCAGCGCCTCAAGCGCGTCGAGTTTCGCCTGCAATGCGCGCTGAATCGCGGGCTTGTCGAGTTCCACCGAATCGCCGCTAAGCAGGCGCGAAATCAGAACACCATTGCCCGCCTGCGGTGCAAAAGCGGCGTCGATGGCGTCACGGTCCAGCCCGTCGAGCACGCCCATGTGGACCACCGGCACATGCGTTGGCAGATGCGCGTCGAGAATCGGCGTGATGTCGGCGCGCGGTGCTTGGCCGATGGTCAGTGTCCCCAGTTTGTGCTGGCGCATGGGCAATGCCTCAGTGGGGTTGGCGTTTGGAGAGGTGAGCGAGCGAGCCGTACAGCGCGAGCAAGCGGGCGTAGTCCTCGGTGTCGTAAAACTGGCAAGTTCCCCTGCCGAACTCTTTGGCGACTTCCACGGCGAACTTCACCGTGAGTGCGATATCGGCTTCGTGGCTGGCCCCCGTGCCGCAGCCGGGGACGATGCTCTGCGTGGTGATCGCCACGCCAACCACCGGTGCCCGCGTGGCGATCGACGGCTGCATGATGCTGTTCAGGTGATAGACGCCGTTACCGTAAGGCGTGATGTCCTGCGTGGTCACCGGGAACGTGACGGCGGGCTGCCCGCTCGTCATTTCCATGATCCGCAGCAGGTCTTCCGAGACGCGCAGGATGTAGCCCTCCTTGACGGTCGGCGAGATCGCATAGCCCTTGTGGTTGATGATGCGGTTGCCTTTGGTGGTGTCGAGGGAGAGCACCGCGTCCATCTCGTCCCACACTTCGTGGGCGTTCACATCTTCGGTGTCGATTGGCGAGTCCATAAAGTCGACAGGCTCGTGCGGACGCGTCGGCGCATCGGGGCAGATATGCGTCGTGATGAATACGTCACCGGCAAGGGCGTCGCCCTGTGTTCGCATATGGGCGAGCTTCAGCGCAGCGGCAACGGACGCGATGGCGCCGTCGGCGTCCGACACCAGACCTATCCGTGAGGGGCGGGCACCGATGCCCCCCAGACGGCCGACGATGCCCAGACTCGGGGCCGCACCACCGGCCCGCTTGCCGACGTCGCCGGGAATGCAGATTTTGACGAAATCGGTGGCCCCTTTCTTGCCCTCGATTTTCAGGACCTCGACGGTGACACCATGCGCGGCATAGGGGGCGAGCAGGTCGACCACGGTCTGGCCCGAGGCATGGGCGCTGTCGAAGGCTTCGAAGACTTGGAGAGTTTGGCTAAAGCTCATGATGACGATTCAGGTTCCAAAAAAATGGCAGGTTTCGTAACGCTTCAATGCGTGCGCGAGCGGATCAACGAACTGCCGAAACTGAAGATGGCGTCGCCCGCGATGATGCCGGCGGCAAAGACTTCCATGGTGTTGCGCACGCGCTCGCCGGCGGTGCGCTCGATCGCGAAGCGCAGGGCAATCCCGATGAGCACGGCCCACCCGGCGGCCGGGTTGGCGATGAGCAGCCCCGTGGAGAACAGCACGCCGAGTTGGCGCTTCGGGCCGCCGATGAACTGCAAGGCAGCGCCTGCAATGGCCCAGAGCATCAGGGAATGCAGCACTCCCGGTGCAACGCCGGCTTTGATCGTGGAAACGTAGACCGCTGCCACGGGCGGCACCTGCCCATTGGCGAAGAAGCTCGAATGCGCGAAATACACCACCGGAATCGCGATGACGAAGGCGAGCATCGCGGCCATGAGTTGCTGCCGGCGCCCGGCGAGTTCAAAGGCCGGGTTGCTGCCGTGACCGCGCAGGATGAACCCCGCACGCAAGTCGTAGCCCATGTCGGCGAAGGCGGGGCCGGTGGCGGCTGAAAAGCCGCACAGCACCACGAGCGCCGCGGGAGGGAATCCGATCAACATGCCGATCAAGAGCGTGATGAGCGCGACGGCAAAGGCCGGGAACCAGCCCGAGTGCATCGCGGCAATCCCGACGATCAATTCATGCACGAATGCGGCAAACGCGGCATACACGATGAACAGGACCAGCATGCCCGGCGACATGTCGGCATAGAGGCCCGCACCGAATGCCACGAGCGTTGCCAAGCCGATGTAGGCCACACCACCGAAACGCAATGACCGGCGGATACTCGGTGTGCCGGCCGCCGTGGGCACGGGCACTTCTGCCGCAACATCGGCGGCGCTGCGCACCGGCCGGTCGCGCCAAACCATTCGCACGATCTGGAGCAGGGCGACGATACCGGCGCCAATCATCATGCCGTGCGGAATGTAGGCCTTCTCGACGGCGAAACCGAACAGCGGCATCGAATAGCCGCGCAGCAGAAAGCCGAAACCGAGCATGGTCAGCGCCCAGATATTGCCGATGAACGCGGTGCCGAATGCCGACATCGGAATGCCGAACCACGAGCCGAGCATGCCGATGCCAAGACCGGCACCGAGCACGCGTGCCTGATGCCCGCCAACGTCTCCGGCCTTGATGGCTTCAGCCGCAGCCACACCCTGCGGCCACGTGCCAGTCGCGGGGAAAATCTTGGTGTCGAACATGCGATAGAGCATGTAGCCATCGAGCAGCATGGCCAGCGAGACACCGATGAACATCGGCATCACCAAGTCGGCACGGCCCATCAGGAACGGAATGCCGATCGGCAGCAACAGGCTGTTGGCGGCCCCGAACGTGGCAGCCGAGATGGCGCTTTGCGCGAGGTTCTGCACGTGAATCGAACGATATTGCGCAAAGGCTCGCAATGGCACGCGCGCACAGATCATCGCGACCAAGGCGCCGATGATGGCGGTGTTGGGCGTGACGCCCAGCTTCACAAGCAGCTCGATGCCGATGATCGCGCCGAACACGCTCAGGGCGCTTAACAGCAGCAGATTGGCCGGTGAGAAAGTCGACGGATGTTGCGGTGGCGGCGCCTCGGTGCTCGTGGCATCGGGAGGCGTCGGAAGGGCAGAGGACGACGTATTCATGATGAGAGATCGACAGGTCGTACGAGTGAGCGAACTAACGGGGCGAAGTCCAGAACGGATCGCCAACGGAGCGACCGATCAGCTCTGCGTGGGAGGCCACGCGCTGCGCAATCGCCTGAATTTCCGCCGCGGGGAGCATCGCGGCGGGAAACGTCATACAGAACGACAAGCACTCCCCGCTGTTGGGATCGGCAACCGCACATCCCACTGAACAGACACCGGAAAGGGCTTCGTTCTCTGCCACCGCATAGCGAAGATCGCGAACGGTCTGAAGTTTTGTGAGCAGGGCGTCGAGGGTCGCGGGGCCGCCAATGGGTTGCCCGTTTTCGCGCAAGGTCGGTAAGCCGTCGGGGAAGCGGCTGCGGATCTGGTCATCGGTCTCGCGCGCGAGAAGCGAACGGCCAGTGGATGTCGCCCATGATGCCAAACGATGCCCCGGATTGGTCATGGCGCGCAGGGCCTGCGAGCCGGGACGCACGCGCAGCACGACGACATCGTCACCGTCGAGCACCGAGACGTAGCCCGTGTGGCCGTATTCCTGACCCAGTTCGTCGAGCGCTTGTGCGCACATCTCGATCAGCGGCGTCGACGCGCGCACCAGATGCGAGAGTTCGAGCAGCAACAACGACGGGCGATAGGCCAGCGTCGTCGGGTTGCGGACCAGCAGCCCCTCTTCGGCCATCTGCTTGAGCACGCGCGAGGCAGTGCTCTTGGGCATGTCGAGTCGCTCGACCAGATCGGTCATCGTCACTTCGGCTTGTCGCGCTGCCATCAGGCGCAGCACCGCCGTTGCGGTTTCCAAGATGCTCATGTGCGTTGTAGGTTCCATAAAATGGAACCGAGTTCCATCTAATGAGATCCAGTCTATGCCGCAAAATTGAGCGTCAAAATGAAATCGATCTAGTTGTTTACCCTCGAATGGCGAATTCGCGCTGATTCGCGCGACAATAGCCGACCCTAAACTGCCCGCCCCAACCACGCTCGCTTATGGCACCTCACGTGAAGAAGTCCTTCGTCGGCAGGATTCGAGAACAGTTGGATCAACTCTCGCCATCGGAGCGGCGTCTGGCGGAGTTCGCACTGGATTTGCCGGGGGATCTGGCGGGGTACACGGCGTCGGAGCTTGCAACGTTGGCGCAGGTGTCCAACGCTACCGTTACGCGTTTTGTACGACGTCTGGGCTACGCGTCGTTCGACGATGCGCGCAAGCATGTCCGCTCGGAGCAACGCGCGGGCTCGCCGCTGGCGATGGCCGCGACGACACCCGCGACGGAAGCCGTCGCCGACGATCTCGTCGGGGCGCAACGTCAGCAGAGTCTTGCCAACATCGACGCGACGTATCGACGCCTCTCATCCAACGAAATCGCGCAGATCGCTGCGGCCATTCTCGCGGCCCGCAAGGTCTGGGTCGTGGGCTTCCGGTCGAGCCATCCGCTCGCGATGTATTTCCGCTGGCAACTGCTGCAAATCGTGCCGAGCGCGCAAGTGATTCCGGGCGCAGGGGAGACGTTGGGCGAGCACCTCGCGGGCATCGACGCGGATGATGTTGTGATCGTTTTCGCGCTGCGCCGCCGTATCCGCCAGATGCCGGCCATCGTTGCGCAACTCGCCAAGGCGTGCCCGAATCTCGTCTACATCACCGAGCGAGCCGAGCGTAACGTAGCGGCAAAGACGCCCGCGAAGTGGTCGTTGCAATGCGATGTGCAAGGGCCGGGCGTGCTCGACAATCACACGGCGGTGATCGGTCTGTGCCATCTGATCGTGACGCAAGTGATGACGCTGGCGGGCAATCCGGGGCGTCGCCATCTCGGTCTGGTGGAAGCTTTCCACGACGCGCTGGACGAAATCTAAGTCCGCCTTCTGCACGGGGACGCGGCGCGCCGTAGCGCCCCGGGCATCAAGCTTTTCCTAATTTTTCCCTGATTGATCTCTGCGATTGGCGTCTCTCGCCAAGGGCTTCGCACGTCCGGTGAAACCCTGATATGAAAAATAATTTTCAAAAACAAATAATCTGAAAAAATATTAACCGAACAAGGTTCATCAGAGGGCGAGGCAATCGGTCGCAAGGCGCCAATTGAGGCGCAGGGAGTTTTACGATGGGCGCAGAAGTGGTCGTATCCTCGTCGGAACCAAGGTTGCAGCAGCTCGAACGGGCGCTCGACGACATTGGCGTGACGCCGTCACACAAGAAAATCCTCGCACTGATTCTGTTCGGGGTGTTGTTCGACGTTTTCGAGCAGAACGCCGTCGGTCTCGTGGGGCCGTTGCTGCGCGAGTACTGGGGCCTTTCCGGTGCGCAGATCGGCTTTCTCAATACGCTGACGTTCGGGGCCGCCGCGATCGGGCGATTGGGGTCCGGCTACATCGCCGACCGCTACGGACGCCGCACCATGCTGAGCATCAACCTGATGCTCTTCACGCTGGGTGCATTGATCTGCGCCTTGGCGACGAACTACAGCATGCTCGCCGCAGGGCGCTTCATCGTCGGCTTCGGTCTGGGCGGCGAGATCTCGATTGCTGTCACGATGCTCGCGGAATTCTGTTCGTCGCGCTTCCGTGGCGTGGCCGTGGGCGCGATCAACGTCGCGGGTGGCGGGCTGGGCAATATGCTGGCACCGGCGTTTGGTCTCGCGGTCTTTGCGTTCTTCCCGGGGCCGGATAGCTGGCGCTGGCTGTTCGGCTGTCTGGTGCTGCCGGCGTTCTTCGTGCTGCTGTATCGCCGGTTTATTCCGGAGACGCCGCGCTTCTTGTTCTCCAAAGGCCGGGTGGAGGAAGCCAATCGTGTGCTCAACATTCTCGCGTCCGGCAAGCTCGGCAAGTCTGCCGGTGGGGAAAAGCGCTATCTGAGCGAAGCGCCGGATGGTGAGCACCGCGCCGAGAAAGTGCGCTTGCGTGAAGTTTTTGTCGGACCGCTGGCGCGGCGCACTGTCGCTGTGGGAATCGCCGTTTGCATGACGTACGGTGCGCAGATCTCGGTGCTCACGCTGATGCCGACGATTCTCATGGCGCAGGGCTACACGCTCAACAAGAGCTTTCTGTTCACCATCGTGATGCAGTCGGGCAGCTTGCTCGGTGCGATCACGGCGTCGTATTTCGGCTTCCGCTTCCCACGCAAACGTGTCCTGACGACCGGTGCCATCGCGGCGTGCGTCATCGGTTTGTGTTTCGGCTTTCTGTCGAAATCGCAGCCGCTGATTCTCGTGTTTGGCGCGGCCTTCCAGTTCTGTGTGCTGCTGCTCAATACGTCCATCTGGATATACGCCCCCGAGCTCTACCCGACGCGAGTGCGCGCGTTCGGCACGGCGTTCATCCTCGCGTTAGGCACGCTGGCAGGCGCGGCAATGCCGCTGGTTGCCGGGCGCGTGTTCGACCAATACGGCATCGGCGGCATGTTCGGAATGATGGCCGCGATGTACGCGGTGTTCGCCCTTGCGTTGACGTTCGCGCCGGAGACGTTCGGTAAGCCGATTGATGGTCCCGATGCGCCGGGTGATGCGCCGAACGATTCGACGCCTGCAACCGCGCGTGCTGCTGCCGAGGCGTCGCCTGCATCCTGATTTTCCTGACGCGCTTTGATTTGTTTTGACTCGTTCTGACTCGTTCTAACTCGCCGAGATTTTCATGACTCAAATACTGCTCCTCAACCCGAATACGTCGACGGCGACGACGCAAATGATGGTCGACATCGCCCGATCGTATTTCGCCAGTGTGATGGCGTCGCCACCGACCGTGATCGGGGCGACGGTGTCGCGCGGTGCCTCGATGATCGTCAACGAGCAGGATCTGGCCGTGGCCGCCGAGGCAGTGAACGACCCGCAGATCGTGGCGCTGGCGTCGCAAGCGGATGGGGTGATCGTCGGTGCGTTTGGCGACCCGGGCATGGAGGCTTTGCGTGCGCGTCTGGATGTGCCGGTCGTGGGGATCGGCACGGCCTCCGTGCGTGAGGCGGCAGAGGGCGGGCGCCGTTTCGGTATCGCCACCACCACGCCGCTGCTGGCCGATTCGATTGCGGCGAACGTGCGCAAGCTCGGGCTTGGCGCGAGCTTCACCGGATCGCGATTTACGACGGGCGACCCGCTGGCGCTGGGGGATGTGCCGGCGCAACTGGAGAACAGTCTTGCAAGTGCAGTGCAAGCCTGCATTGCGCAAGACGGTGCGCAGGCCGTGGTCATCGGCGGCGGGCCGTTGGGGGAGGCGGCGCAGGCGTTGTGCGAGCGCTTCGCTATCCCGGTGATCGGGCCAGTGCCTGCGGCGTGTCGTGCTTTGCTTCACGCCATGCGGCTTGATGAGGCTGCTTGAATGACGCCGCCTGAAAACCCCTTAAAGCGACAAAACAACGCAAACACGCGCGCCGTCGATGGCGCGTAATAAAACGTACGAGAGCATGCCGAACCCGGCAGGAGATGCCATGAACCAACAACCTGTGTCGCCGACTGGCGGCGCGACCAATGTCTTTGCGAATCCGAGTCAGCAAATGCTTGACCCGATCTACAAGAAGATCATGTGGCGGATCATTCCGTTCATCTTCGTGCTGTGGATGCTGGCGTGGATCGACCGCGTGAACGTCGGCTTCGCGAAGCTGCAAATGCAGCAGGATCTGGGCTTCAGCGAAACGGTGTACGGCATCGGTGCGGGCATCTTCTTCCTCGGGTATTTCTTTCTGGAGATTCCGAGTAACTGGCTGTTGCTGCGCATCGGTGCGCGACGCACGCTGGCACGCATTACGTTGGGCTGGGGGACGATCTGCGTGCTGATGATGTTCACGCATTCGCCGGCGTATTTCTATGTGATGCGTTTTCTGCTTGGGGCATTCGAGGCGGGTTTCCAGCCGGGCGTGCTGCTCTATCTCACGTTCTGGTTTCCGGCGCATCGGCGTGCGAAGGCGTTCGCGTGGTTCATCTCGGCGTCGGCAGTGTCGTCGGTCGTGGGGGCGCCGCTGGCGGGGGCGATCCTCAACGGGATGCATGGCGTGAACGGTTGGGCGGGGTGGCAGTGGCTGTTCCTGCTCGAAGGCGTGCCGACGGTGCTCGCGGGCATGCTGGCCGTTTGGTTCTTGGTGGATAAGCCGGAGCAGGCCAGTTGGCTGTCGGAGCAGGAAAAGCGACTGCTGCAAGCGGATCTGGATCGCGACGGCGCAAGTGCTGGCAAGCGCGAGCACAGCTTCATGCTGGCCGTGCGCAGCCCGAAGCTGTGGCTGCTGACGGGGATTTACTTCGGCATCGTGGCGGCGAACGCGACACTCTCGTTCTTCGCACCGACGATCGTTCGCGCGTTGGGGCCGACCAACCCGTTGCATATCGGGTTGCTGGTGGGCGTGATGTACGTGTTCGGTGCGATCTTCCAGATTGCGATTGGATACAGCGCGGACAAGCGCCGCGAGGCGCGCATGCATTGCGCGATTCCGGTGTTCATCGGGGCGTGCGGGTTGGCGGGCGTGGGGGTGTTTGCAGGAAGCAATGGCGTCGCGGCGTTCTTGTGTTTAGTGGTGGCCGTGTCGGGCACGATGGGCGCGATCCCGGTGTTCTGGCAATTACCGAACGCTTACCTTGCCGGTGGCGCTGCTGCGATGGGTGTCGCGTTCATCAACTCGGTAGCGAATCTGGCAGGGTTCGGCTCGCCGTACCTGCTCGGTATCGTCAAAGACGCCACGGGCAACTTCAACGGCGGCCTCTGGATCGTGGCGGCGCTCGAAGCGTTTGTCGCCGTGCTGATCTGGTGGCGGTTGCGTCGGCGGGAAGAGGCGGGTGGGGTGGGGGCGTTGGTTTGAGGCGGGCTGTTGATGCAAGGAATACTGGCAGCGGCGGTGGCTTAACAAGCCTGCTCCGCTCGTTGTGACGGGTTGTCACAATTCTTAAATGTAAGAACTGCTACATTTCTCCAGTAATTTGCACGTCTCTTGGGCGCTGTGGGTCGGTTCGGCGCCACGCCTGATTGCTACCTATGGCTTTTGCCCATATTCCCCGTCAACGCTATACCAAATTCGGTTATCCGTGCCTGTACATTGGTTGGCTGCTGGCAGCGCTATGCCATGTATCGTTTGCGGCCGACGGTGGGCATCCTATCGAGTTGCCAGACGCGGACAAACCGAGGAGGTTTGACATCGGACGCATGCCCCTGCGCGAGGCCCTGGAAGGTTTCTTTCGCGTAACAGGTCACTCGCTGCTGTACGACGACGCACTCACTGCGGGCAAGCGAACCGGTCCGCTGATGGGTGAGTTCACCCCAGAGGCGGCGCTGCGTACGTTGTTGTCAGGCACTGGCCTCGTTGCCAGACGCACGGCACCGAACGCGTGGGTGTTATTCGATACCAGTTCCCGTGCCGGTGACTCTGACATTAGCTCGTCTGCGCCGGATGTCTATCAGGTCGGGCCGGAAGCCACGACTCAGGCGACGCGCTATTACGCCACGCTGCAAACTGCCATCGCACGAACGCTGTGCATGGACCCGATGACTGCGCCGGGACATTACCGTATGGCACTACGCGTGTGGATCGGGGCCGATAACGTTATCGAGAAAGTCCTTTTGCATCCCACGGGGGACGCAGGTCGCGATAGCCGCGTGCAGTCGCGTCTGAGAGGCTTGCACCTGACCTCGGCGATGCCAAAGGGGGTCGTTTCGCCCATGACGTTGGTGATCTTGCCGCGTTCGCCGGCCGACAGCGGCGACTGTGCCTCGTCGACCGAACCGAAAGCGATGAGCACATCTGTGCCATTGAGCGCGTTCGACATCTCGACTATGCCGGACGTGCCGCGCACCGCATGGCCGTTGACGCTCGCTGCGCCATGACGCATCCCGCCGACCTGATCCGCTTTCTTGTCGAGCATTACGATCTCATCAAGCGTCGTGTGAGTTTTCGCGTAGGCTCGCGCGAACTTGCGGAAGACGTCATGCAGGACACCTATCTCCGTCTGCAAGCGCGCGAGAACACCGGCGCCGTACGCGATCCGTCCGCCTTTATCCTTCGAACGGCGCTGAACCTCGCCATCGACAGAGTGCGGGTGGATGGTCGTCTGCTTTCGGGCGACGAGGTCGAGCATCTGATCGAGCAGGAAGTGGCTCCCTTCGATCCGGTCGAGGAGACGATGGGACGCCGTGAGCTGGCGCGTCTCGCCGAGGCACTCGACCGGTTGCCGCCGCTGCGGCGTCAGTTGTTCATGGCGTCGCGGCTCGACGGCGTTCCGCAGAAAGAGTTGGCCAAGCAGTACGGAATCTCGCTACGAAAGGTCGAATCCGAGGTGCATCTTGCGCATGAGACACTAGCGCGCAAGATTCAGCGCTATGAGCCGGATTCGACGAATTGAAACAACTTTGCGGTTGCGCCGCGCTCGCCCGTCTTAATGGAAGGGACGTCCGGCAACGGGCCGGAGTAGCCGCGCAAGCACCTAATCAAGACTGACATGGCGCGCATTCAATCAGACAACGCTTCGGACGAGACGGGCGCGCTCGGTGCGCAAGCCCACGCGTGGCTGACGTTGCTGCGCAGCGGTGCCGCAACGGAGCAGGATGCCGAGCAGTTCAAAGCGTGGTGCGCCACAAGCCCGCTGCATCGACAGGCGCTGGCGCAGATCAACCATGAGTGGCGGACCATCGCTCAGGCACAGACCTACTACGAGAAGACCTATCCGAAGCGTCGGGCACAGACCGAGACACAGCTAAGACGAGAGGCTTCCCGCGACTCCCGTCGTTTCTTCCTGCGCGGCCTGGCAGCAGCAGGTGGTGCAGCGGCGGTCGCGGCCGTAGTGTTCCCGCCGTTCGGGTTGTGGCCGTCGATGCAGGCACTGGTAGCAGATCACCGAACGGCGACAGGCGAGCAGATGCGCGTCGACGTCGCGAAAAACGTCGAGTTGCTGCTCAATACGAAGACCAGCGTCGACGTGCAGCATGCAGCCGGAAATCAGGGCGCGGACCGAATCGTCCTGATCGACGGGGAACTTGCGCTGACCCAGAATCCGGGTGCGCACAGCATCGAGATCGTCGCGGGCGCCGGACGCATCCTGCCCGACGACGGCGGCGTCGAAGTGCGTCGCGTTGGCGCTCGCTACTGCGTGACGTGCACCTCAGGGAAGGCTCGGCTCTTGCACGACGGGCAGACGCTGGCGATGTCGCAGAGTGAGCGCATCTGGTACGACGAGCACCGTGTCGAACGAGGCACGCGCGTCGATCTCGAGGTGGCGAGCGCCTGGCAGCGCGGCGATCTGCTCTTTCGCGGCACGCCGCTCGGCGAGGCCGTCGAGGAAATCAATCGCTATCGCCCGGGACGCATCGTGGTATCGGACGCCCAACTGGCGTCACGCCGCATCAGCGGGCAGTTCAAGGTGGCGGATCTGGACGAGGCGATCCATCAGATTCAGCGGATTTATCACGCGGACGTCACTCGGCTGCCGGGCGGTATTGTGATCCTCGGATAACGAACGAAGGCTGACCCACACGACGTCACCCACCCGCCGTCGTGCGCCTTCTTCTCCGACATCGGAGATTGTCGAAAAAAGTTTGCGGGTCGTAGCAGTTCGCCCGTCTTGTTCTCATCGCTCGCGTGAATGTTGCCGATGTCACGCGAGGCAATGACGAAACGGATACCTCCAGGAACTGCCATGACGCCTCGCACCTCGTCGTTTCGCAACGCGCCGGTTGACCCGCAGCGCACCGAAGCCTTCGCGCCAAGCGCACCGCTGCGACACCGTCCCCTGACGAGCGCGATTGCGTTGCTCCTCGCGACGGGTGGCATGTGGGGAACGGCGCACGCGCAGCAGGCGTTCAGCAATGGGTGGTTTGCCGCACGGGGTGCCGCGCAGGCGGCGGCGTCGCAAACGGGGCGTCTGCCTAACGGCATGCCCGTCACGTCGCTGATGAACCCGTCGGCGCAGCAGCAACAGGCCAACACCCAACTCCAGAAATCGATTGCGAACCTCGGCACGGCCGCGCAGAGCATCGCCGTGATGCAAGCCGCCCAAGCGGGCGCTCGCGCCGCTGCCGCCGCCAGCGATTCGACCATCCCGGACGGCCTCGCCGAAGGCGGTCTCAAAGTCGACACCAACAGCCTCACCAAAGGTTGGGTCAACGCACAGGCGCCTGCGCAGACCTCATTGAACGGCAAGACCAACGTCGATATCCGTCAGACGAGCGACAAAGCGATCTTGAACTGGGAGACGTTCAACGTCGGACGCAATACGTCGGTGAACTTCCAGCAGCAAAGCCAGTGGGCCGTGCTCAATCGCGTGAACGATCCGAACGCGCGACCGAGCCAGATACACGGCCAGATGCACGGTGACGGCACTGTGCTGATCGTGAATCGTAACGGCGTGATCTTCGGCGCGACGAGTCAGATTGATACGCGCAATCTCGTCGCCGCCGCCGCGCGTATATCGGACGCCCAGTTCCAGACCAACGGCATCTACGGTGCGAACGGCAACGCGCCGAGTTTCACCGACGCACTCGGCAACGTCGAAGTGCACGCCGGCGCGATCATCACGACACGTACGCCGCCGTCGGTGACGCAGGGCGGTGGCTACGTATTGATGATGGGACGCGAAGTCAGCAACGCCGGCGGCATCATCGCGCCGCAAGGACAAGTGGTGCTGTCCGCGGGCGACAGCTTCTTCATTCGCAAGGGCATGGCTACCGACACCAATACGGCATCGACCACACGCGGCAACGAAATCGCGCCGCAATTCGTTGCACAAAGTCAGGCGGGCAAGGTCGTGAACAGCGGTTTGCTGATGGCACCGGAAGGCGACGTCACGCTCGCGGGTCGCGACGTCCAGCAAGCCGGCGTGGCCGTGTCGACAACCACCGTCAACACGCGCGGCACGATTCACCTGCTCAATTCAGCGAGTGACACGCAAGGCAAGGTGACGTTGGGCCGGGGCGCGCTGACGTCGGTCCTCATCGACGACAACGGCAAGACGGCGCTGGACAGCCAACGTGCCGCGCTGATCCAGGAGTCAGCCGCGAAGGACACGACCCGCGCGCTCTCATCGTCGGGCTTGTTCGATAACTTGTCGATGTTGCAGGACCGTCGCGACCGCTCGCGTGTGGAAATCGTGAGCGGTGGGACGGTCGAGTTTCAAGGTGATTCGCTGACGCTCGCGACGGGCGGACAGATTGCCGTGAGCGCAACGCGACGCAGCTTCGTGGCGGATCGCGCACAGCTCGATGTGTCCGGTGCGGTTGGCGTCTCGCTGTCGATGGACAGCAACAACATCAAAGTCAACGTGCAGGGCAATGAGCAGCGCGACGCACCCGGCAACCGCGATAATGCCGCACTGAATAACGCCAATTTGTGGATCGACCGGCGACGTTTGGTCTACGTGCCCGCCTCTGTGGGCGGCTATTCAAACGAACGCCTGTATACGGAAGGCGGGTTGCTCGAGGTCGGCGGCTATCTCGCGAATCAGGGCCACCGCATTGGGGAGTGGGCTGCTCAGGGCGGCACGGTGACGCTGTCGGGCAGCGAAGCGATCACGCAATCGGGGGCGAGAATCAACGTCTCTGGCGGCACGCTGGACGTGCAGACCGGCTTCCTGAATCAGTCGTGGCTCAAAGGCGCTGACGGTCAGATCTACAACGCCAATAGCGCGCCGGTCGATGTGATCTACACGGGCGTCTACACCGGCTTCGATGTCGCGCATCCGCGCTGGGGCAAGAACACCACCGAGTCGTACGCCTCGCCGCTGATTGCCCCGCAACGGGTACTCCAGAACGGCTACACCGTCGGACGCGACGCGGGCAGTCTGATCGTGTCTGCACCGACCGCCATTCTCGAAGGCGATATCACGGCCGGCGTCTATAACGGTCCGAGTCAGACGACGGCGCATGCCGCTGGAATGAACGACAGCTACCTGCTCTCGCATCGCGCGGCTGCATTGCCTGGCTCACTCGTCGTCGGCAAGCTTGACGGCTTTGGACTGACGAATGGCTTCGCCAGCGATATCCGCGTTACGCGTATCGACGGCGTCACTGCGCAGATGAACGTGTCCGACGTGCTGGCATCGGAGCGTGTCGGCACGGTATGGCTCGACGTCGCTCGTCTTAATGCGCAGCAGCTTGGCGGACTGACGCTGGTGAGCACGAAGGGCGTCGCGATGGATGCACCGCTTGCACTGGCCGATGGCGGGCAGTTGACCTTCACGGCGCCGAACATCGATATCCATGCAGGAATCGCGGCACACGGCGGCACGGTCGCGCTCGGCAACATCATGCATGGCGTGCGGCAGATCAGTCGTCCTGAAGAGTGGTGGCAACTGAATGACCCTAGTGGCGTATCGCACGTGGTGCTTGGCCCGAACGCGCACGTCGATCTGCGTGGGGTGTGGGTCAATGCCGTGCAGTCACCGGATTTTCTCGCCGGAATGCCGTACGTCAACGGGGGCAGTTTCACCGCAGACGGAACGGGCAGCATCGCTATGCTTGCGGGCAGCGTGATCGACGTGTCGTCCGGTGGCGCTGTCACGTCCAACGGCAAGATCGCGGGCGGCAAGGGTGGCAACGTGTCGCTCGTGAGCAACGACTTCTATCGTTTTTTGCCGCCGGCTACGCCAGCGTCGCTCACTCTGGGCGGCGAGGTGCGCGCTTACGGCTTCACCGGCGGTGGTGCGCTGACGATTCAGGCCGGACAATCCATCGCATTCGGTACGACAGACGACGCCACCGCCACGGCGGCGACCCTGCGTCTTCCTGAGACGTTGCTGCAAACGGGCTTCACGAGCTACAGCATCACAGGCATGGGCGGTATGCGTATCGCCTCAGGTACGACGCTGCGACCGCAAGTACCGGTCTACCGCGTCAGCGATGCGCTGGCGACGCTGCCCACCGGAGGGGATCTGCGCACTGCGGGCGACGTCTGGCTGCCGCCAGCGTTCGACAACGATGCCGTCAAGGGAAAGCAAACCCAGCGCGTCGGCGCCGATCTGACGTTGGTCACCACGCGCGGTGACCTGAGCGTGATGCCTGCGGCGGCGATCGAGGTCGACCCTGGCCGCAGCGCGAGTCTCTACGCCTACGGACAAACGACGATCGACGGCAGTGTGACCGCGCGTGGCGGCAACATCGTGATCGCCAGCGCTCGCGAACTGACTTATCCGGGGGCGGTGCTCGGTGGCCTTGGCGGCTTCTCGACGGCTCGCTCGATCTGGTTGAGTGAGAGCGCACTGCTCGACGTCTCGGGCCTCGCGAATACGGCGGTCGATCGACTCGGACTTCACTACGGTTCGGTATCGAATGGTGGCACGATCCAGCTCGGTGCTGTGGGTGACGGTGTCGCCACCGATGCGTTCGTCGTCATCCGGCCGGGGGCGCGATTGAACGCGTCGGGCGCGAGTGGCGTGATCGACGTCGTCACGAGCACCGTCGCGACGCCGATGCAGGTCGCCAGCAACGGCGGCACCATCGCGCTGAGTTCCAACAGCGGCCTCTATCTCGACGGCGAAATGACGGCGGCGGGTAGTGCTAATGGGCTCGGCGGCACGCTTCGCGTCAATCTCTTCGGACGCTATTACAACGACCCGCGCGCAGGCAGTACGGTCCCCGACAGCATCGGCGAGATTCCCGATGCCGTGCGCCAACTGCGCACCGTCACGCTCACGCAACACCGTGCGGGCAGCGCGTTGGCGAACAATCTGACGCCGGGGCAGGCCGACACGGGGCTGGTCTTCGGCCAAGCCGTCGTCAGCGCCGATCAGGTGAAGGACGGCGGGTTCGCGTCACTGGCGTTGCAGACTACCGACGTGCTCTCGTTCAAGGGTGACGTCGATCTATCGCTCTCGCGCAGCTTGTCGCTCAAGGGCGGCATTCTGGGCGTGTCCGACCAGACGCCGGACATTCGCGTCGCGCTGGCTGCCCCCTACGTTCGCATTGACGGCTTCACGGAGCAGGTCGCGGGGCTCGACCGCTTCCACCCGGGACTCACGAACATTCAAGGGCCGAGCCTCGCCCGTAACGATAGCGTGTTCTCGGTTTCATCCGATCTGCTCGACGTGGGTGGCACGGTGCGCTTCGGCGTACACGCGCATCAGGGCAGTGGCGCACTGGCGATTCGCCCGGGGGGCGTCGTGACGGTCCCCACTTTCGACGACGGCACGCATCTGAGTGGCGGCAACATCGTCGACGTCGCAGGCTTCGGCAAAGTCCAGTTGAACAGCCGCGGCGATATTCGTTTCGGCACCGGCGATGTCAGAACGACGGGCGATATTGCGCTTACCGCCGATCAGATTTATCCGCTTAGCGGAAAGTCGATGAGCATTTACGCGGGGCAGATGTTGCGCAAGAACGCCTACGGCGGCGTGCAACCGGGTGATTTCTACGACGACACGGTGCACAGCATCGTCATTCGCCGCAACGCCGGCCCTTTGCCTGCGCAACCGGCGTCAGCATTCGGCGTGCTGTCGCTCATTGCAGCGTTCATTGATCAGGGCGGTGTGGTGCGAGCGCCGCTGGGCACGGTCAACTTCAATCTGTTGTCGGACACTTACACGGCCACGCCGCCCGTTACGAACGTGATTTTCCGCACCGCAAGCGTGACGTCGGCGAGTGCAGCAGGTCTCGTGATGCCGTTCGGTGGCACCTCCGACGGCACGACGTACCAGGGCGCACCCGCCAACGTTGTGCCGTTGGGAAGCACTTACGGGCAGACAAATGCGGGCCTGCGCATCGGTAGTGGCATTGCGGTGTCGGCGACCTCGTCGGTGGCGGAGCCTGGCTCGCTGCTGGATGTGTCGGGCGGAGGGGATCTGCTTGGGGCAGGTTTCGTATCAGGGCGCGGCGGTTCGGTCGACATCCTCAAAACGTCGCTGACGAACGCGAATCCGACGAACGCGCGCTTCGCATCGAAGGACGCCAGGGTCTATGCCATCTTGCCGGGCTACGCGTCGGCTTACGCGCCAGCGATTGCCAGCAATGGCGCGGGCGATCCGGCCATCGGTCAGCAGATCACAATCCCGGCTGGTGTTGCCGGACTCGATGCCGGGACCTATACGCTGCTGCCGTCGAGTTACGCGATGCTGCCGGGGGCATTTCGCGTCGAGCTCGGTAACCGCAGCACACAGGCAGCCCCACCATCGCTGCTGCCCAATGGCTCATGGCGTCTGGCGGGCAACCTAGGAACCGCTTACACCGGCGCGCCAGACGCGCTACCGACGCAACTCATCGTGACACCCGGCAAGGTGCTGCGCACTTACGCGATGTACAACGAGACGAGCTATGCGGACTTCGCGCGAAAGCAGGCGGCGCAGTTCGGCAATCTCCGCCCGACATTGCCCATGGACGGCAAGACGTTGCAATTCTCCGTGGGCGCATCCGATGGCGTGACGCCGTCGCTCACGTTCGCCGGTCGCGCCGACTTCTCAGCGGCGAAGGACGGTATCGCCGGTGCCTTGCTGATCACGTCTGCGGACCCGGTCGGCGTTCTCGATATCACGGCGCCGGGGGCGCAGGCGAGCGTCGGTCACAGCGTGATCTCCAGCGCGGATATCAACGCGTTCCGCGCTGCCACGCTGTTCGTGGGCGCTGGCGCGTACTACCAGTTCGACCAGAGTGCCGCAGGCGACGGCACGACGCTGCGGTTGAGTGGCAGCACGTCGATCAATCTGCTGGAAGGGGCGATGCTAAAGGCCGGATCGGTTTTCCTGACCGGCTCGAACATCCACGTTGCGCGTGATGCCGGTATCGACACGCGAGGCATGGGCAATCTCGGGGTGAGTTCCGACACCGGCTACGTCTTCGGCAGCAACTCGGCGGTGCTCGTGGCCGGCAACGGCTGGTACAACTTCCTGCCTGTGGGCGGTCAGCAGACGATGCGCATTGACAGCGGTTCATCTCTCACGACCGAAGGGGGGATTGTGCTCGCAGCGCCGGGGGCACTCGACATCGGCGACGTCAACTTCGGTGCGCGCTACATCACAGTCTCGCAAGACCGAATCAATATGGGCGACGCGGCCTCGCTCGCGGCAGCAGGTGCGGCTGGCGTACTGCCACTCGGCTGGCGTCTTGATCAGCTCGCGCTCGACCGCTTGCTGAGACCCTCCACGGTCTCAGGTGCGCCAGCGCTGGAGCGATTGATTCTGACGGCAGGCGGCTCACTGAACGTCTTCGGTTCGGCGTTGCTCGATGCGCGTACACGCGGTGCAAATGCTGTGCCGCTCGAACTCGTGCTGAATACGCCGGCGATCTACGGCGCTGGCGCCCAAGACAGCACGGCGTCGTTAGTGGCAAACCGCTTCGTCTGGAACGGCATTCGCACCGTGACCGTACCATCCAACGATGCAAGCAAGCCTGTCTACGGAAGCAAAGCGCCAGCCGCTGTCACGCCGGGCGGCGCGGGCAGCGGTCGCGGCAGCCTGCGGGTGCAAGCCGACAACATCCTCTTCGGGTACGACGAGCACAGCCGGCCCACGGACGGTGCGTCGCTCGATCGCGTGGCGGTGGGTTTCGGCGACGTGACGCTGGCGGCGGGCAAGATCAGCGTGAACAGCGACGGCACGCTTTCCGTCGGCTTGCAGAAGGACGCGGCAGGCGTGTTGAGCGGCGGCAATCTGACCTTGAATACGCCGCTCATTATGGCAGACAACGGGGCGTCGATTAGCTTCAAGGCCGGCGGTGACGTGCGTGCCGTCGCACCGGCGGCCGGTGCAGGTAATCCTGCGTCGATCGCGGCTTATGGCGGTACGGTGTCCATCGCAGGGAGCAGCGTCGTGCTGGATACGGCGTTCGCCTTGCCGGGTGGGCGTCTGAACGTGAGCGCGGACAAGGACATCACGCTGGGTGATAACAGCGTCATCGATCTGTCCGGTCGCGCCATGCCGTTCTTCGATACCGTCAGGTACGGGTGGGGCGGTGATCTGGTGCTGCAAAGCGCGCACGGCAATATCACGCAAACGAGCGGGTCGCTGATCGACGTTTCGGCACAACACAACGATGCAGGGACGGTGACGGCGATCGCCGACGACGCGACGCAGGGCCGGGTGTCGATGAACGGACGCTTGCGCGGCGCGACGTCCGCACCCGACGACAGTCCGTTTCTTGGTGGCCAATTCAATGTGCGTGCGCAATCGCTCAGGGACTTCGTTGCACTGAATCGATCGCTTAACGACGGCGGATTCTTCGGCGCGCGCAACTTCGATTTGAAACAGGGCGATCTCGTCATCGGCGACGAGGTCAAGGCGCGCGCGATCTCCATCTCGGTCGACGGCGGAAGTCTTTCGGTGAACGGCCGCATGGATGCCACCGGTGTCGCACCCGGCACGATCCGGCTTGCGGCGCGCGATAACCTGTCGTTGGGGGCCGGTGCGGTGCTGGATGCCCGCGGTACGCGTCTCCAGCGCGACAGTTACGGCGCACCGATCGAAGCGAACAACGTCGCGCGCATCGAACTGACGACGTCACAAGGCAGCATCTCGCTCGCGCCGGGAGCCACGTTCGACATGCGTTCACCGGATGGGGCGGCGCGCGGGAAGCTGTCGATCAATGCACCGCGTCGTGGCGGCGCAGGTACACCGGGCGATGGTGATGGCGCCAATGACATTGCGATCAACGCGGCGGGCCCGCTCGTTATTCGCGGGGCGGCGAGCATCGCATTGAACGCGTTCCGTGGCTACAGTTTGCCGGGCGGCAGCGTCATCGATCAGGCTTATCTCGATACGGTCGACGTGGCCAACCGCGCGTTCATCAACGCGGCACAGGGCAACGGCGATTTACAAGCGCGTCTTGCCGGATTGCGCGCGTATGGCACGACATTTCACGTGCGTCCTGGCGTCGACATTCGTGGTGACGGCGATCTGACAGTGAGCGGCGACATCGATTTGTCGGGGTATCGCTACGGGGCGGGTGTCGATCCTTCGATACGCGGCTCGGGCGAACCGGGCGTACTGCGCCTGCGTGCTGCGGGCAACCTCAACGTCAAGGGCAGCATCAACGACGGCTTCGGATTGCCGCCAGGTACCCCTGACGATGGAGGCTGGATCGTTATGCGGGCGGGGCTGGTCGGGGCGGATCTGCAACTTTCCAAGGGCATCGTGCTCGGTCGCGGATCCACATTCCCGGTCGATAGCGTGCTGGGCTACAACATCCCGTTGCTCGGTTCCGAACGACTGGAGGCCGGCACCCCGGCAGGGCGGTCGTTCACGCTGCTGGGCGGGGTCACGTTGCCTGCGGGATACGTACTCAGCAACACGATCGTCGTCAACACGGTACTGGGGCCGGGACAGAAACTGACCGAAAAACTGGATTACGTCTATGCCGACACCGTGACGCAGGCGGACTGGTTCATTGCCCCCGGCTCACCCGAAGGCGACTACTTCGATCAGTTGCTTGGCGGTTTGGGGGCTGGCATTACCTATCCGGATGGGAGCTTCGAGCTTGTCAAATCCGGCATGACAGTGCCGAAGGGCTCGACATTGGCGGCGTTCGACTTTTTCTTTTCGTTGCCTGCGGGCTTCGTCGTCCCGCCGCTGGTATTTCCGAACGGCCTGCTCGCTGGTAATCCGCGTACCTTGGCGGCGGGTACACGATTGGATACCAGCTTGTACATGCCTGTCGGCACTTCGATTCCGGTGGGCTTCAAGTTTCCCGAGACGGTCGTGATGCAAACGGGCGCCACGCTTCGGGCGAACATTCGTGTTCCGCAAAGCGTGACGTTGGGGGCCGATGTCACCGTGCAGACGGTGTTCACCGCAGCGGCGGAAATCAAGACGCCTACGCAGACGTTCGCAGCCGGGAGTCTCGTCCCGCAAGGCACATTGCTGCCATACGGGACGACCATTGCGGCGGGCAACACGCTGCCGTTCGATGCGCCGCTGACCAATACCAACTGGGCGGCGGGCAATGCACTGAACCTGACGGGGGACGCGAAGACATCCACAGACGTCACGGTAGGCGCCGGCAAAACACTGCCGGGCGGGACGTTCGCGCTGGGGGCTGGCGGCAATGCGTCGTCCATCGGTGCCGCAGACGGCAAGAACTGGGCGGTCGCGCCAATGTTGCAGGCCGGCACGCAATCGTGGTCGATCAGCCTCGTCTCGGGGGCGGATCTTTCCGGTGCCGATGCGCGTCAGCTACGTTCGGCTGCGCAATTGCAGGGCGCGGGCAATCTGACGCTGGACGACCCGCACTTTCAGCCGCCCGATTTCGTGAAGCTCCGGCCAAGCGTCATTCGCACAGGCACCGGCGATCTCGAATTGCTCGCGGGCGGCGATTATCAGCAGAAGACGCCGTTCGGCGTCTACACGGCGGGCACGGCCATCGCCGGGACGGGAACGTCCGAGAACGCGGCGTTCAATGTGGGACGGGCGGTGCTTGCCGACGGCACTGTGCTCGGTGCGAATAACGCGGCGTACGAGCCGACGCTTGGTGCGCAACGCATGTATTACGCCGAACACGGCGGCGATCTGACGATTCAGGCGCAGGGCGATATCGGCGGCTATGTGACGGCGCGCGATACCGATGTCATCGGGAGCTGGTTGTGGCGTCAGGGCGGCGCGGGGCTGGGACAGGCGACTGCGTGGGGTATCAACTTCGGCAGCTACGTGGCAGACATCGCCTATAACGGCCCGTACCTCAACCTTGCGGCGTTCTCGGGCATGGGGACGCTGGGTGGCGGCAACGTCACGTTACGTGCGGGACGAGATGTCGGTAACGCTGGTCAGGCGGTCGTCGTCGCAGTGGGCGGTAGCGGACGTGTGCTCGACGACGGGACGTTGGTGCAGACGGGCGGCGGTGCATTGTCCGTGACGGCGGGCCGATACGTCGGCACGGGCGGCAACCAATTCGTCAACGTGCGTGGCGACTCGGTCGTGAGCGCCGGGAAGTTCGGCACGCTGACGCTCAATCAATTCGGCTCAAACGGCGAGGCGGACCCGCGTCCCGCCGACACGCTCAAAGGATATGGCGTGCGCAATCAGTCCGGCGGCGCGTTGGGCATTGGCGACGGCACGTTCACGGTGCGCACGCGATCGGATCTGGCGATGAGTACGATCAGCGATCCGGGGCGTGTGG
This sequence comes from Pandoraea sp. PE-S2T-3, assembly GCF_002179965.1. Lineage (GTDB taxonomy): Bacteria > Pseudomonadota > Gammaproteobacteria > Burkholderiales > Burkholderiaceae > Pandoraea. The sequence goes on along the minus strand of NZ_NGUQ01000035.1, from coordinate 170,925 downwards.
GTGTGGGGCAGCAGACCAACGCCACTACGTCCGGCGCTCATGGTCAGGGCGCAACCTGGTTCACGCTATGGACGGGCAATACTGCGGTCGACATGTTCTCGGCGGGTGGCAATGTGGCGCCGCTTGCAGAGAATCAGGGCGGCGCGACGAACGACGTCTCGACACAGTTCCTGCCACCTGTTGTGCACGCGGTGGCCGGTACCGGCAGTCTCTTTGTCACGCCGGGGATGGGAACGTCATACCTCATGCCATCGGTCACTGGTGAGTTGCAGTTGTTGGCACGCGGCTCGATCATCCAGTCGTTCGTGGGGGCGGCCGCATTTGCGCCGCTGACGTCGTCGACGGCTTCGCTGGCTACACCGTTCCAGCCGGCGTGGATCGTGCAACAGAACACCAACGCGGGCTGGAAGGTGCTGGCGTCGAACGTCTGGGCAAACCCAGACGATCTCGGCGACGCGCCAACGAATGCGGCCTATTCGTACGACACGACGAACGGTGGATATGCCCCGAACATCGGACATCAGGGACGTGGCGGTGCACTGTTCGCTTTCGGTCCCAATACGGTGACGGATCACTCATCCGCAGGGACGGCGAAATCGCGGATTTACGCGGTCGATGGCGACATCACCGGCTTGCGGTACGGCGAGGTCTACACGGCATTCACGCCGGTGCAAACCGACTTCTACCGGGCGGGCAAGCCGGTGGACGTTCTGGCCGGTGGCGACATCGCGAATCTGGGCGGCTTGATCCAGCACGACAAGGCGACGGACGCGTCGACGATTGCCGCCGCGGGCAACATCATCTATGCGGGCGTGCGCAAGTCGGGGGGGCTGTTCGATTCGGCCGGGCTCCAGATTGCGGGGCCGGGAACGCTGATGCTGGTGGCCGGCAAGGACCTGAATTTCGGGGCGATATCGAGCGTCGAGAGTCTGGGTTCGCTCATCCCTGGCAGTTCGGGGGGCGCGAGTGTGATACTGCAAGCGGGGGCTGGATCCGGCGCGCCCGGTGTCGGTTCGGCCAACTGGGAGGCATTTGCGAATCTGTACCTCGTCGTGGCCAATCAACTGACTGACGGCACGCTGACCGATCAGAAGACCAAAGTTGTCAAAACGTATCAGGACGAATTGAATCAGTGGCTCAGCGCGCGATACGGCTACACCGGCAACGATGCGCTGGCGTACTTCAGGGCGTTGCCTGCCATCGACCAGCGTGGGTTCCTGCGTCAGGTGTATTACGCGGAGCTGCGGGCGAGTGGGCGGGAGTACAACGATGCGTCCAGCCCGCGATTCGCTTCGTATCTGCGCGGACGTCGGGCCATCGAGACGCTGTTCCAGGACGGCGCCGGTGGGGCCGGCGACATTACGATGTTCAGCGCATTCGGTCCGTCGTCGACCCGGATCATCAGCGGATCGGTGCGTACGGACTTCGGTGGCGACATCCAGTTGCTCGCACCGAGAGGCAAGGTGACGATTGGCGCCGAAGGATTGACGCCGGGTGCCAATGCCGGATTGATGACCCAGGGCAGCGGTGACATCAGCATCTATGCGAAGGGCAGTGTGTTATTGGGGTTGTCGCGCGTCATGACGACGTTCGGTGGGGACATTCTGGCGTGGTCAGCAGAAGGTGACATCAACGCGGGGCGTGGTGCCAAGACGACGGTGCTGTACACGCCGCCGAAACGCGTCTACGACGACATGGGCAACGTGACGTTGTCGTCACAAGCGCCATCGAGCGGTGCGGGGATTGCAACGCTCGCGCCGATTCCGGAGGTTCCGGCGGGCGACATCGATCTGATTGCGCCGTTGGGGACAGTGGATGCCGGTGAAGCGGGAATCCGCTACTCGGGCAACATCAACGTCGCCGCGTTGCAGGTGGTCAACGCCGCCAACATCTCGGGCGTCGGGAAGGCGAGCGGGTTGCCTGCCATTGCGGCGGTCAACGTTGGTGCGTTGACGAACGCCAGCGCGACCGCCACGCAGGCGGCAATCGCGGCGCAGGACGCCGTGTCGCGCGAGCGTGTCGCGCAACGTCAGTCGATGCCGTCGATGTTCACGGTGCGGATGCTCGGGACGGACGCTGGCACGTCGACCGCCCGGCCGGAAGATGGGCAGGCGATCCGGCCTGTCAGCTATCGTCCGGACAGCGCAGTACAGGTGCTTGGCGATGCAAGGCTTGGACCGTACGCGCGTGGGCAACTGACGGCGGACGAAAGGAAATCGCTGGGATTATGATGCGTCGAAAAACGTTGAATTTCAGATGATTTGCAAAGAATTTTGGCGGAGGCGGTGAGATTCGAACTCACGGAAGGGTTACCCCTTCGCTGGTTTTCAAGACCAGTCCATTAAACCACTCTGGCACGCCTCCGGGGCGTTGCGCACGACCAACTGTCGTGGCTGTTGATGCCGTCTGGAACGACGGCTTCGAGAAGCGTGCGGTCCGGGGGAATCGGCGTCGGGTTTCCGACGCAGTCCGGTACCGCACGGCAGCGCGCATTATACCCGCTCGCCTCCCGATGTGAAGCCTCAAACACACCAAAATCGCCTCACACCCCGCTTAAATCCAAGAGTTCCCCCATCTCCCCCTTGTTTTGTCCGCGTCCGGCATGCATCATGCTTCCAGACGTACGGTGACCGCTCCCGGCGTGCCGTGCGAGGCCAGACATGACCCGGAGACACCGCATGGATGCCGACACCTCCCGCGATTCCGCCCGTGAGACGTCAAATGACGCCAGTGGCGAGCGCGCGACCCATACCCGAAATTCCCCAAGCATCCCGAATGCCGCCAGCGACACCCCCTTCGCGTGGCAGATTCCCACGCTCTACAACATTGGCGTGGACGTCTGCGATAAGTGGGCCGATGGCTCCAACCGCCTCGCCCTCATTCACGAGAGCGCCGACGGCGTGCACGTACGGCTCACCTTCGACGTACTAAAAGAACTCTCCAATCGACTCGCCAACGAATGGCGCGCCAACGGCGTCAAGGCCGGCGATCGCATCGGCATTTTCCTGCCCCAGTCGCCCGCCACGCTCGTCGCCCACGTCGCCGCCTACAAGCTCGGCGCCATCGCCGTGCCGCTCTTCACGCTGTTCGGCCCCGAAGCGCTTGCCTATCGCCTGCAAAACTCCGGTGCCGCCGTCCTCGTCACGGACCTCGCCAGCATCGGCAAGATCGACGACATTCGCGGCGAATTGCCCGACCTGCGACTCGTCTACGTCGTTCACGACGATCTGCCCGAAGCCCATCACCATGTCTCGGATGACGAAGACTGGGGTGTCGCCGAAGACGGCTTGCTTGCGCTCTGGCCCGCTATCGCCCGGCGCGAAGCCGCCTTCGAGCCCGTGCAGACCCGCGCAGACGCGCCCGCGTTGATCATCTATACCTCGGGCACCACCGGCAAGCCGAAGGGCGCGCTGCACGCGCACCGCGTGTTGCTCGGGCACCTGCCCGGCGTCGAAACCTCGCACAACGGCTTTCCTCACGAAGGCGATCTGATCTGGACGCCCGCCGACTGGGCTTGGATCGGCGGTCTGCTCGATGTGCTGCTGCCCGCGCTGCATCACGGTGTGCCGGTGCTCTCGCGACGCTTCGAGAAGTTCGACCCGGTCGCCGCGTTCGATCTGATGGCGCGCCACGGCGTGCGAAACACGTTCCTGCCGCCGACTGCGCTCAAGATGCTGCGCACCGTTACGTCGCCGCGCGAGCATTGGCCGCTGCAACTGCGTTCGGTCGCCAGCGGCGGTGAATCGCTCGGCCCCGAACTGCTGGCGTGGGGGCGCGAACATCTCGGCGTGGACATTAACGAGTTCTACGGGCAGACGGAATGCAACATGGTCGTGTCGTCATGCGCGTCGGAATTCCCCGCACTGCCCGGCGCCATCGGACGTGCCGTGCGCGGTCACGCCGTGACCATCGTCGATGACGACGGCGTGCCTTTGCCCGTCGGCGCGGTCGGCAATATCGCGATTGCCCGGCCGAACCCGGTCATGTTCCTCGGCTACTGGCATAACCCCGACGCCACGATGGAGAAGTATCGCGGCGACTTCCTGCTCACCGGCGACGCGGGCTTTGTCGACGAACAGGGCTACATCACCTTCACTGGCCGCTCGGACGACGTCATCACCAGCGCCGGCTATCGCATCGGCCCCGGGCCTATCGAAGACTGTCTGATCCGGCATCCGTCGGTGCAATTCGCCGCCGTGATCGGCGAGCCGGACGAGCTTCGTACGGAAATCGTGAAGGCGTTCGTCGTGCTGCGTGAGGGCTTTGAACCGTCGGAAGAACTGTCTCGTGAAATTCAGAATTTCGTGAAGACACGGCTCGCCGCCCACGAATACCCGCGCAAGGTCGTGTTCCTGCCGGAATTGCCGATGACCGTCACCGGCAAGATCATTCGGAAGGCGCTGCGGGAGATTGGTACGGCGCTGGGGTGAGGGCAGGGCAGGGCGCTGTCGTTGCCTCAATGTGTGATCGCCCTATGAAAAATGCCCGCCACATCTATCAGGATGTGGCGGGCATTTCTACAACGATTTCGACTAGCGGTAGCAGCAGTTAGCTACCCGAGCGGTCCAGAAACATCCCTTGCAGGTCGTTCAGGAATCGCTGTCCCAACTCGGTAGGCGCAATGCGCTGCGGGTCGTCGACGAGCAGTCCCTTTTCGACGGCAGCCGTCAGCCCTTTCGCGATCTTCGACATCGGCAAGCCGGTGCGATCGGCAAACAACTCGCTTTTTACCCCGCCCGTAAGTCGCAACGCGTTCAGCATGAACTCGAACGGCAGATCGCGCGCATCGACTTCGTTCTCCTCCTGCACGGCGCTGCCAGCGGCAGCCGCTTCCATAAAGCGTTGCGGATGCTTGTGCCGAATCTGGCGCAAGACCCGATGCGGGAACGAAATCTTGCTGTGCGCGCCCGCGCCAATGCCGAGATAGTCGCCGAATTCCCAGTAGTTCTGGTTGTGCTTCGCGCGACGATGCGGCTGCGCATAAGCCGACACTTCGTAATGCTCGAAGCCGCCCGTCGCCGTACGCTCGGCAATCCAGTCCTGCATGTCGGCCGCAGTGTCATCGTCGGGCACGGTCGGCGGATATTTGTGGAATTGCGTGTTCGGTTCGAGCGTCAGGTGGTACAGCGACAAATGCGGCGGCGAGAACGACAACGCCGTTTCCACGTCCTGCTGACACTGCGCAAGCGTCTGGTTCGGCAGCGCGAACATCAGGTCGAGATTGAAATTGTCGAAGTTCGCCTGCGCGATTTCGATGGCATGACGCGCTTCGTCACCATCGTGAATGCGACCCAGCGCCTTCAGATGCTCGCTGTTGAAGCTCTGAATCCCGATCGACAGACGGTTGATGCCGCTCGCCCGGAAGCTGCGGAACTTGTCTGCTTCGAACGTGCCCGGGTTTGCCTCCATGGTGATCTCGGCGTCGGCGTCGAGCGGCAGCAGCGCGCGCAAGTCCGACAGCAACCGGTCGAGCCCGGCAGCCGACAGCAGGCTGGGCGTGCCGCCGCCGATGAATACGGTATGCACCGGACGCCCCCACACCAGCGGCAGCGATTGCTCCAGATCCTGACGCAAGGCATCGAGATACGCCTGCTCGGGGAACGCCTGCGCGCCGCCTGCGCCACGCCACTCGTGCGAGTTGAAGTCGCAATACGGGCACTTGCGCACGCACCACGGAAAATGCACGTACAGCGACATCGGCGGCAAGGCCGGCAAGCTGATTTTGCCGGGCCGCAGGAAGTTCTGTACGGACATCGTGGATTCAGTCATACCGGTCACGCCTCCCGGCCCAGCTTTTCGAGAAGCACACGCAGCGCGCGAGCGCGGTGGCTGTGGGCGTTCTTCACGGCAGGATCGAGTTCCGAAGCGGTCTGATTCAACGAACGAATCAGGAAGTGCGGGTCGTATCCGAAACCGTGCGCACCACGCGGTGTGTCGACGATTTCGCCGTCCCAGCGGCCTTCGGCAATGATCGGCTGCGGATCTTCGGCATGACGCACCAGCACCAGCGCAGCGAAGTAATACGCGTCGCGATAGCCGGGTTTGTCGGCGTGCGGCGCGAGTTGTTCGATCAAATGCTTGTTGTTGGCGGCATCCGACTTTTCACGACCCGCACGTGCGGCGTAGCGCGCCGAATAGACGCCCGGTGCACCGCCGAGAATCGGTACGCACAGCCCCGAATCGTCTGCGAGCGCGGGCAGGCCGGTGGCCGCCGCCGCATGGCGTGCCTTGGCCAGCGCGTTCTCGATGAAGGTCACGTGCGGCTCTTCCGCTTCCGACACGCCGAGCATGCCCTGCGGCACGAGTTCAATGCCGAGCGGCTCGAACAGCGACGCAAACTCGCGCAACTTGCCCGGGTTGTTCGACGCCAGCACGATCTTCTGCATCGCCATCGTTACACTCCCAGCGCGCGCTTTTGCGCATCGATCAACTGACGAATGCCAGCATCCGCCAGATCGAGCAGCACGTTGCTTTGTTCGCGCGTGAACGGGGTGCCTTCGGCGGTGCCCTGAATTTCCACGAAACCGCCTTCGCTCGTCATGATGACGTTCATGTCTGTGTCGCAGGCGGAGTCTTCGGCGTAGTTCAGGTCGAGCACCGGCTGGCCTTGATACATGCCGACCGACACGGCCGCCACGTGGGCGCGGATGGGCGACGCTTCGAGCTTGCCGGCGGCGATGAGTTTCGACACGGCGTCGTGTGCGGCGACAAATGCGCCGGTGATCGAGGCGCAACGCGTGCCGCCGTCGGCCTGAAGCACGTCGCAGTCGATCTGGATGGTGCGCGGACCGAATTTCTCCAGATCGAACACGGCGCGCAGCGAGCGGCCGATCAGGCGCTGAATTTCCTGCGTGCGGCCGCTTTGCTTGCCGCGTGCGGCTTCGCGGTCGCTACGGGTGTGCGTGGCTCGCGGCAGCATGCCATATTCAGCCGTGAGCCAGCCCTGACCGGAGTCGCGCAGAAAGCCCGGCACCTTTTCTTCGACGCTGGCGGTGCAGATGACCTTGGTTTCGCCGCATTCGATGAGCACGGAACCTTCGGCGTAACGGGTGTATTGGCGGGTGATGCGCACGGGGCGCAGTGCGTTTTGCGCACGGCCGTCCGGGCGGGTGATTTGCGTCATGGGTGAGTGTCCTGCGAGGGTGAGTTTATGCAGCAATACCCGAATGGTATCGCTAAACGCGATTCGCCAGCCCTTCGGCCGGAAAATGCGATAATCGCATTTCATCCATGCATGCAAAACCGGCTGCTGCATCCGTCCCGCTGACAAAGTGTCATGGGCGTGTGGTACCGGTCACCCCGATGAAAGACAACAATATCTATAGTATGACCGGCTACGCCAGCGTCACGCGCGACATTGCGCATGCCGATGGAGCCGCAGGCGCGAGCGTGTCGGTCGAATTGCGCACGGTTAATTCGCGCTTCCTCGATCTGGCTTTCCGTATGCCGGAAGAGGCGCGCGCGTGCGAGCCGACACTGCGCGAAGGCCTGACGGCCAAGCTCTCGCGCGGCAAGGTCGACATCCGCATAAACGTGCAACGCCCCGAAAGCGGTGTGAATGGCGCGCTGAACATCGACGCCGTGCGCCAGCTCGCCGACCTCGAACAACAGGTGCTCGCGCTCTTTCCCGATGCGGAACGGATGCGCACCGGTGAAATTCTGCGCTGGCCGGGCGTGCTCGGCGAAGAGTCGGTCACGGCCGAAGCTTTGCGCGAAGCTGTCATCGATGCAGGCCGCGCCGCCATCGGCGATCTCGTCGACGTGCGCAAGCGCGAAGGCGCGCAACTCAAGCAAAGCCTGATCGAGCGTATCGAACGCATGGAAACGATCCTCACGGGCCTGCAACCGCTCGTGCCGGAATTGGTCGCGCGCCATCAGCAGAAGATCGTCGATCGTCTGCATGAAGCGCTGGGCATCGTGATTCCCGAAGGGGCTGCGGCACCGGGCAAGGAAGAGATTGCCGATCGTATTCGTCAGGAAGTGACGATGTACGGCGTGCGCATCGACGTGGCGGAAGAACTCACCCGCCTCGATGCACACCTGAAGGAAACCCGCCACATCCTCGACAAGGGGGGCTTGGTGGGCAAACGGCTGGACTTCATGATGCAGGAGCTCAATCGCGAAGCGAATACGCTCGGCTCGAAGGCCGCCTCGAAAGAACTTGCCGATGCCTCGATGGAGCTCAAGCTCTACATCGAGCAGATGCGCGAGCAAGTGCAGAACCTGGAGTAACTCGCATGTCCCCGCAATCGCCCATCCCGCAAACCGCCTTGCATGCCGAATATCCCGGCAATCTGTTCATGGTGGTCGCCCCCTCGGGCGCGGGCAAATCCACGCTCGTGAACGCACTGCTCGCGCAGGACGACGAGATCCGTCTGTCGATCTCGAGCACCACACGCCCGCCGCGTCCCGGTGAAGAGGACGGCGTGCAATATCACTTTCTAACCGCAGAAGATTTCGTCGCGCGTCGCAAGCAGGGGGAATTCCTCGAAAGCGCCGAAGTGCACGGTAACTACTACGGCACGTCGCGCGTGTGGATCGAAGAGCAGATGCGCGACGGTCACGACGTGCTGCTGGAAATCGATTGGCAAGGCGCTCAGCAGGTGCGCAAGCGCTTTATCAATGCCGTGGGCATCTTCATTCTGCCGCCGTCGATCGCGGCACTTGAGGAGCGCCTTAAGAAGCGCGGTCAGGATGAGCCGAACGTCATCACGCGCCGTTTGCTGGCGGCCGGTGGTGAGATGGCTCACGCCCCGGAAGCGGACTTCATCATCATCAATGAAGACTTCCAGCGTGCGCTGGCGGAGCTGCAATCGGTGGTCACGGCCACGCGTTTGGGCTTCACATCGCAGCGCGCGCGTCACGAATCACTGTTCATCGAACTCGGCATTCACTCGCCGCAGGAAGACGAATAACCCGTTTTACGTATCGCTGCGCGCTGGCTGGCGTTCGCGTTTTGCGCGAGTGTTCGCCGGCTGCGATAGAATACGCCCTATATTGAGAAGGAACCTCCTTATGGCCCGAATTACCGTTGAAGATTGCCTGAAACAAATCCCGAATCGCTTCGAGCTCGCACTCGCTGCGACCTACCGCGCCCGCCAACTGGCGCAAGGTCACACGCCGAAGCTCGAGAACAACAAGGACAAGCCGACCGTCGTCGCGCTGCGCGAAATCGCTGCGGGTCAGGTGGGCATCGAGATGCTCAAGAAAGTGCCGCTCTGATTTTCGGGAGACAGCACTAATGCGATGTGACGTTCCGGGCCGCTCGACGATGCAGGTACACGTATGAGTCACGCGAAATCACCGGCTACGTCCATCGCTGCGGATGAACCCAAAGCGGGGGAGCCCAAGCCCGAGCGCAAGAAGAAAAAGGGCGAAAGCGCCACGCGGCAGTACATCGACGCACTGCTCGAACAGTCGTATCGGCACCTCTTCGGTCCGACTGCGACGCCCGAGCAGCCGCGCAAGCACGAGGTCGTATCGATTGCCCGTCTGAAGGGCATGCTTGGGGAGTACCTCAAGGAAAGCGAACTCGCGCAGATCAAAGAAGCCTTCCAGTTCAGCGACGAGGCCCATTTGGGCCAATATCGCCAGAGCGGACAGCCTTACATTACCCATCCCGTCGCCGTTGCCGAGATCTGTGCCGAGTGGAAACTCGACGCACAGTCGATCATGGCTGCGCTGCTGCACGACGTGATGGAAGACCAGGGTGTGACGAAGGCCGAACTCGCTGAGCGTTTCGGTCCGAAAGTCGCCGAACTGGTCGACGGTCTGTCGAAACTCGACAAGATGGAGTTTCGCAGCCGCGAGGAAGCGCAGGCGGAGAGTTTCCGCAAGATGCTGCTCGCCATGGCGCGAGACGTGCGCGTCATCCTCGTCAAGCTCGCCGACCGGCTGCACAACATGCGCACGCTGGGCGTTACGTCGACCGAGAAGCGTCGCCGCGTGGCGCGCGAAACGCTCGACATCTATGCGCCCATCGCCCACCGGCTGGGCCTGAACAATACCTATCGCGAACTTCAGGATCTGAGCTTCGCGAATTACCATCCGCGTCGTTACGCCGTGCTCGACAAGGCCGTCAAGGCCGCGCGCGGCAACCGGCGCGAGGTGGTGGGCAAGATTCTCGACGCCGTCGAGAAAGCCCTCAAGGAAGGCGGCGTGAGTGCCGACGTCTTCGGCCGCGAGAAGACGCTGTTCAGCATCTACAACAAGATGCAGGAAAAGCAGCTCTCGTTCTCGCAGGTGCTCGACGTCTACGGCTTCCGTATCGTCGTTGAATCGAATCCGCAGTGCTACCTCTCGCTCGGTGTGCTGCACGCGCTCTACAAGCCGGTGCCGGGCAAGTTCAAGGACTACATCGCGATTCCGAAGGTCAACGGCTATCAGTCGTTGCACACGACCCTCGTCGGCCCGTTCGGCACGCCCATCGAGTTTCAGATCCGCACCCGTCACATGCACGAGATTGCGGAAGCGGGCGTGGCGGCGCACTGGCTGTACAAGAACGGCGGCGCCGACATGAACGATGTGCAGAAGTACGCACATCAATGGTTGCAGTCGCTGCTCGATATCCAGAGCGAGACCGGCGATTCGACCGAATTCCTCGAACACGTCAAGATCGACCTGTTCCCCGACGCCGTCTACGTCTTCACGCCCAAGGCACGCATCATGGCGCTGCCGCGCGGCGCCACGGCGCTCGATTTCGCCTATTCGGTGCACAGCGATCTGGGTAACCAGTGCGTGGCCGTGAAGATCAACAACGAGTTGCTGCCGCTGCGCACCGAGTTGAAGAACGGCGACATCGTGGAAGTGATTACCGCCCCGTATTCGAAGCCCAACCCCGCGTGGCTGGGCTTTGTGCGTACCGGCAAGGCGCGCTCGGTGATCCGGCATTACCTCAAGACGATGCGCTTTGCCGAGTCGGTACAGCTTGGCGAGCGTCTGGTCGAGCAGGCATTGAAGGGCTACGGCCTGACCATGAGCGAGATTTCTCCGGAGATCTGGGAAAAGCTCGCGCAGTGGACCGGCAACAAGGATCGTCAGGACATCTTCGCCGACATCGGCCTCGGACGCCGTGTGGCGGCCGTCATGGCCAAGCGCCTCGCGGTGCTCTCGTCGGGCAAGGAAGGCGAGAACGACGACAGCCCGGACGATCCGGATGCCCCGCGTACCGGCGACGAGAATGTCGGCCCGCCGGTGCTCATCACCGGCACCGAAGGCATGTCGGTACAGTTCTCCGCTTGCTGCCGCCCGATTCCGGGCGACGCGATCATGGGCTATATCGGTATCGGCCTCGGCATGGCGATTCACACGACCGATTGTCCGGTCGCGCGCCGCATCCATCGCAAAGATCCGACGCGCTGGATCGACGTGGCCTGGGCACCGCTGCCGGGCCGCATGTTCGACGTCGGCATCAAGGTGCTCGTGCATCACAACCGTGGCGTGTTCTCGCGCGTGGCCGCCGATATCACGGCGTCGGACGCGAATATCGTGCACATCGGGATGGATGAGGTGGTGCCGGACGAGTCGGCCACGCTGCGCTTCCTGATTCAGGTGAGCGATCGGGTGCATCTTGCCAACGTGATGCGCCGTATCCGCGTGAATCCGGACGTGATGCGTGTGGCCCGCGAGCGCCCGAGTGAACGGCATCAGGAAGAGTTGCACGCGAATCACGCGATGCGTATTGCCCGCGAGCGCGGTCCCTTCTGATGAAATGACGGCCGACGCACGCCAGTCTGGCGCTGCGTCGGCGTTTTCATGATTTCCCTCTAGTGACTTTGGGCTGCCGTCATTCTGACGGCGGATAGTGCACGTCCAGAATCTCGATCTGTTCGAGTCCGGCCGGCGTGCGCAGCGGCACGGTATCGCCGACCTTGGCCTTGGTGATGGCGCGTGCCATCGGCGAGATCCAGCTGACGCGGCCTCGGTCGAGATCGACCTCGTCGATGCCCACGATCATGATGGTGTGCTCGTCGCCCTTGCCGTCGGCATAAGTGACTTCGGCGCCGAAAAACACCTGATCGACGTTCTCCTGCCGGCGCGTGTCGACGACTTCGGCGTTGTCGAGCCGTTTGGTGAGAAAGCGAATACGACGGTCGATCTCGCGCAGGCGGCGCTTGCCGTAGATGTAGTCGCCATTCTCCGAGCGGTCGCCGTTCGACGCCGCCCACGACACGATCTTCACCACTTCGGGACGCTGATTGTCGATCAGATCGAGCAGTTCGTCCTTGAGCCGCCGATAGCCGGCCGGCGTGATGTAGTTCTTCGTACCCGCAGGAATTTCGGGGGCGCCGGCGTCGAGATCATCATCGTCGTCGCCGCTGTCTTCTTTGACGAATGCTTTGTTCATGAGCCTGAGCGCACCGTAGCGGCGCGCAGTAAAAGCGTTTCGGGATGCCTGCATTATAGGAGCGTTGCGGCGCGGCATTGCGACCGATGCGTCATGGAACCGCCGCGCAATGTCCTCTACAATCGATCATCGTTCCCCAACAGTCATTCAGGAGCTTCGCGTCATGACCGGTTCCTCAAGTTCATCCAGTCCCACTAGTCCCTTCCTTGCTGTCCTCAAGCCGCATACGAGCGATATCGGGGCGTTCACTGTGCAGCGCAGTCTGCCGAGCCTGCCGTACAAGACGGTCGGGCCATTTATCTTCTTCGACCACATGGGGCCAGCCACGCTCGCGCCGGGGCAGGGCATGGACGTGCGCCCGCACCCGCATATCGGGCTGGCGACCGTCACGTATCTGTTTGACGGGGAAATCAATCACCGCGACAGCCTCGGCAGCGATCAGCGCATCACGCCGGGCGCCGTGAACTGGATGACCGCCGGTCGCGGCATCGTGCACTCCGAGCGGACTCCGGATGACGTGCGCGAGCGCGGCGGTGACGTGCACGGTATTCAGACGTGGGTGGCATTGCCGCAAGCCGATGAGGAGACCGAGCCGTCGTTCTCGCATCACGAGGCGTCGTCGCTGCCCGACATCTTTGCTCCGGGCGTGCATATGCGCCTGATTCTCGGCGAGGCCTTCGGCGAGACATCACCGGTGAAAGTGTTCTCGCCGATCTTCTACCTCGCGGTGGAAATGGAGCCGTGCGCCGCATTCGTGTTGCCGCCGGAGTATGCGGAGCGCGCCATCTACACGGTGCAAGGCGAGGTCACGGTGAACGGCGAAACGCTGCCCGAGCAACGCATGGGTGTGCTCGCACCGGGCAGCGATGTGAACGTGGTGGCGGGTGATCAGCCTGCGCGGTTGATGCTGTTGGGCGGCGCGCCGCTCGATGGCGACCGCTTCATCTTCTGGAATTTCGTGTCGTCGAGCCGTGAGCGCATCGAACAGGCCAAAGCGGCTTGGACCGCGCAGCAAATGGGCCACGTGCCCGGCGAGACGGAATGGATTCCGATACCCGAACGTAAGCCTGCCGCAAAGTAAGTTCGTTTGCGGTTTAAAAAGCCCGCTGTCGGATCCCCCGGCAGCGGGCTTTTTTATGCTCGCCAATCACATGGACGACGCTGCTACGCGCTCAGCACGATCACGGAACAGCGGCGTTCTTCCAGCAAGCGATGTGAGATGGCACCAAAGTTGAGACGGTCACCGAAGCGCGGTTGGACGCCGAGCACGAGCAGATTGTGTTTGCCGTGATGGATCTGATGCAGCACCGCTTCGTCGACCTTGCCGCCAGCGAGCAGGCGCGTGCGCAGCGTCACGCCGTTGCGTTCTGCCAGTGCTTGCAGGTTTTCCAGCATGGCGGCCTCTGCCGCGTCGGGCCGCAGAGACCGTGGGCGCCAGCGCTTGTGCATCATCCCCGGTGCCATGCGTGCCGAGACGTGCAGGGCAGTCACCGGGGCGTTGGTGGCGCGTGCGAGCGTGATGGCAAGCTCGGCGGCGTGGCGGGAATAGTCGGTGCCCGAGACCGGCACGAGGATATCGAGCGGCGCATCGGGCGTGCGCGCGTGGTCGCCGTGAGCAAGGACGATGGCAATCGCACCGTCGAACGCCTTCGTGAGCGGCAGCACGCCCGTGGGCAGGGGCAGGGGCGGCACGTCGGAATCGGACTCTTCACCGGGGGCGTCGAAACCGGCGATCACGAACCCGTAGCCCTTGCCGATTTCGTCGGAAATGCGCGTGGCTTCGTGGCTCGTATCGGCTTGTTTCGCTTCCTGCTCGCGCGCCGCGTCGGAAGGATCGCTCGCGACGAACTCGCCGTCTTCCGTCGCGTTGCTCACGCGTTTGTCGTCGTGCGCTTCGCCGACGGGTTCATGCTTGGGGGCGGTTTCGCGTTGACGGGCGTCGTCGGGTGGTGACGAAGTGGCGCGACTGTCTGCCTCGCCTTCCTCGTCATCGACCGGCCCGTGCGGCAATTCGGGCGTCTTCTGCGGCGCTTTGCCCGTGCGTTCGCGCAGCACCAGCCGCTCGGCTTCGCGCCGCAGGACTTTAGCCGTGTCGTCCGGGTGTTTTTCTTCTTTGGCGGCGTCTTTGCGATCCTTGGCTTTGTCGTCGACACCCGGCGTCCCCGGCGCTCGGGGAATGGCGAGCATCGCGGCGCTCAGGGCAATGTCATAGGCATGGCGTCCGGCGCCTTCCTCGTCAGCGGCGTCATCGGCATCGGCGCGTTTTTTCTCCGATCGGTCCGGCGTACCTTCCTCTGCATCATCCGGCGCAGGCGCCAGCACGGTCGTCAGCGTGCCGCGCACACCGGCTGTCAGCCCCGCGATCCATGCGGCGAAGCGGCCGTTGGCACTGCCGTCCACCGCCGCGAGAATGCGTTCGACATTCGGCAGGAAATCCTTTTCCTCGGCGGCTTCCTTCTCAAGCCGTGCCTTCTCTTCGGCCGACAGCGGAATGCGCACCAACGCGCGCCGCAGCACGGGCGGCATGACGAGCGTGGTGATGAGCGCCATGATCACGACCATCGTGAACAGGTCTTTGCTCAGCACGCCCAGCGACAACCCGATGCTCGCCACGATGATTTCGGTCGAGCCGCGTGCATTCATCCCGGTGGCCAGCGCGAGCGCTTCCGCAGACGACATCCCGCCGAGACGTCCGCCCAGAAAGCACCCGGTGAATTTGCCGATGCTGGCAATCAGAATCAGGCCCGCCACCAGCCCGAGCATCCGCCAGTCAAAGAGGATGGTGAGATCGACCGACAGCCCCGCCACGCCGAAGAACACCGGCGCGAAGAGGGCCACGATCAAGCCGCGCAACTGCGCTTCGATCTGCTCGGTGAGAATCGGCGATTGCCCGATCATCACCCCCGCCATGAACGCCCCCAGCGCGGTATGCACGCCGAGCTTGTCGGTCGCGAGCGCCAGCACGAAGGTAATCACCAGAATGGCGCTCAGGACGGGCATCTCGCTGGTAAAGCGGTCGTTGGTCCAGCGGATCGCCACTGCGACCGCTCGCTTGCCGACGGTGAAGCACAGCACGATGAACAGCAGCGTGCCGCCCAGACTGAACGACAGATGACCGATATCGATCGTGCCGCTGGCGCCCAGCCCAGCGATGGCGGCGATGATGATCCACCCGGTGGTGTCGTCGAGAATGGCCGCCGCGAGGATGATCTGCCCGATATTGCGGCGCAGATAGTCGACCTCGCGAATCACCATGGCTACCACTTTCACCGACGAGATCGACAGCGCCGTGCCGATGAACAGCGACGTCACCAGCCGTGCCTCGGGGTGCGGGAGCAGATTGTCGGGGAGATGCCAGCCGAGGGCGAAGCCACAGGCAAACGGGATGATCATGCCGCCGGCGGATGCGAAGATCGCCATGCGTTTCATGCGCCGCACGAGACCCAGATCGGTTTCCAGTCCGGTTGAAAGCAGAAGCAACAGCACGCCGAGCTCGGACACCGCGTCGAGCATCTTCTTCTGCGTTTCGTTGTCGGGGAAAACGGCGTGCTGCCATGCGGGTAGCAGCGCACCGAAGACCGATGGGCCGAGCAGCACGCCTGCAAGCAACTGGCCCATGACGGCGGGCTGGCGCAGACGCTGCATGACCTCGCCGAGCAAGCGTCCGACGAGTACCAGCAAAAGCAGTTGTGTGAAGAAGATCGCCGTGCCGTGGCCTGCGTGCATGTGCCTCCCAGCTATTCATGCGACGGCGCGCAGCGCTCAGTGTGGCGCTCGGCGGCGATGACGGCCGGGACGGGAACCCGGCGCGCTCGCGCGCGTCCGTACCGATATGCCCAGTTTTGCGATTACCATGCGTTATTCATGCATCAAACAAGTCATGCATCCTGCAAGCGGCCGTTCATGTCGAATCAATGACGTATCAGTGATAAATCATTGATGGATTCACGGCCACCGTTCACGCAATTTACCACGCTCTATAGGTCATATGATCGACACCAACCTCGCCAGTTTCGACGACGACGTGCTGGCCGTCTCGCATCAAGTGCCCGTGCTTGCCGATTTCTGGGCGCCGTGGTGCGGCCCGTGCAACGCGCTCGGACCGTTGCTGGAAAAGCTCGAAGCCGAGGCGCAGGGCCGCCTGCGGCTTGTGAAGATCAACGCCGATGAGAACGCCCAGCTTTGCGCCGACTACGGCGTGCGCAGCTTGCCGACGGTCGTGGCGTTCGTCGATGGCGAACCTGTCGACCAGTTTGTCGGCGCACTGCCCGAGGGCCAACTTCGCGCGTTCATCGAACGTGTCGTGCCGAACCCTGCGGACATGGCGCGTCGTGTGGCGCGCGACGCCATCGCCGAAGGCCGGCCGGAAGTCGCTCGCGACGCACTGCAAGCCGCGCTGGCGCTTGACCCCGCGCATGATGAAATTCGACTCGATCTGGTCGACGTGCTGATCGAAATGGGGGATCTTGCGGGCGCGCGCTCGGAACTGGCGCTGATCTCGCCGCGCACGGCCGCCGGTGGCAACGTGCGCATCGCGGCGCTGGAAACGCGTCTGGCCGCCGCCGAGCAAGCCAGCCACCTGCCGCCCGCCGCACAATTGCTGCAACGGGTGCAGGCCGAGCCGGACAATCTTCAGGCGCAGCTCGATCTCGCCAATCGGTATCTGGCCGATCATTCGTACGAACAGGCGCTCGAAACGCTGTTGGGCATCGTGCAGCGCGATCGTACGTTTGGCGACGACGTGGGCCGCAAGTCGATGCTCGCCGTGTTCGACGCGTTGGGCAGCGCCGATCCGGCCACGGTGGCCACATGGCGCCGTAAGCTCAGCGCCGCGCTGAATTGACGAGCGTGCCCATGGACTTCAAGAAGCGCAATCGCAAGGTGACGGTATGACGCGCCTCGTATTCTTCTGCGGCCACGCCGGAGCGGGCAAGACGACGCTGGCCAAACGGCTGATTCGCCCGCTCATTACGCGCAGCGGCGAGGCCTTCTGCCTGCTGGACAAAGACACGCTCTACGGCGAGTTCAGTGCCTCCGTGATGGGGGCGCTCACGGGCAATCCGAACGACCGCGACAGCCCCATGTACTTGCAGACGTTGCGCGAGCCCGAGTACGCGGGGCTGCTGGAGACGGCGCGCGAGAACCTGCGGCTTGGCGTGAACGTGCTGGTGGTCGCGCCGCTTTCGCGCGAGTTGCGCGAAGGATTGCTGTTCGATCGCGGCTGGCTTCGGGTAGAAGACGACGTGAGCGTGCATGTCGTCTGGGTCGATCTCGATGAGGCGAGCGCCAAGGCGCGCATCGTGAGCCGTGCCAATCCCAACGACGCTTACAAGCTCGCGCACTGGGACGAGTACCGCGTGCGACGCATCCTGCCGCCGGCTGCCGCTTTTCCCGGTCTGCTTCGCTTCGACAATACGGCGCCGACGGCGGAAGACGACGAGCAGTTGTTGCTGACGTTGCTGGCGCACACGCGTTGATCGCGCTTGTGAAAATAGCGCAAGGGGAATAGTCCGAAAACGCAGGATGGGTCGTAGGCGCGGGCCCAAGGCATTGCTAAGGTGCGACTTTCCCCACCTTGAGCACGCCGCCATGACTCTCTTCTCACGCCGGAAATTGCAGCGGATATTGCAACCGATATCCCAACGGCTACCCCAGTGGCTATCCCAACGGCTATCCCAGCCCTCGCGCGTGCCGTCCGTGGGGCAGCACGCCCTGATTCGTCATGCCTTTGGTTACTTGGTCGCCGCCGGCGCAGGCTTTGCCTGCGTCGTGCCAGTCGGCGCGACGCCGATAGGCGCACCGATGACATCCACGCCCGAACTGATCGCACCAGCACCAGCAGTGGCTGATGCCGGGGACACCCTCACAACCGCCTCGCCCACGCTGGAGCGCATTCGCCAGCGCGGTCGTATCGAGCTTGGCTATCGGCAATCTGCCGTACCGTTCTCCTTTGCCGACAAGCATGAGCAGCCGCAGGGGCTGGCGTGGGCGCTGTGTCAGAAGATCGTACCGGCGATTCAGCGAGAGCTTGCGTTGCCGCAACTGGAGAGCGTGCCGGTGCGCGTGATCGAGCAGATGCGTGCACCACTCGTCAAAGGGGATGCCATCGACATCGACTGTGCCCCCTCGACGCTCACGCCTGAGCGCGCCGAACAGGTCGCCTTCAGCCTGCCTTACTACGCCGCCCATGTGCGCCTGATGGTCCGTCGCGGCAGTGGCATCGGCTCGATCGACGCGATGCGCGGCCTGCGACTCGTGGTGGTGCAGGGCACGACGGCAGAGCGTCTGGTGCGCGCGCGTCAGGCGGACGTGGGGTTTCAACTGCTGATGGCGCGCGATTACGACGAGGCGTTTCATCTGCTGCGTGAACAACGGGGGCAGGCGCTCGCGCTCGACGATGTGCTGCTTCAGGGCTTGCGCACCACGACCAAGACGCCCGATGCGTTCCGAGTCGTCGGACCACCGCTGGCCGATACCCCCGAGTACTACGCCCTTGTGCTGCGTAAAGACGACCCGGCCTTCAAGGCGGTGGTCGACGCGGCATTGGTCGAACTGTTCCGCAGCGGCGAAATGGCGCGTCTGCAAGGTCACTGGTTCCAGAATCCGACACCCCCCTACGGCGTGAACCTGCACATGCTGCCGTCGCCCGAGGTGCAGGCGCTTTGGGCGGCCGGAGGGCGGGAATTACCCACGGCATCACCGCGAGCCTCAAACCAAGAATCACGCCAAGAATAAGCTAATGACAAAAGTGGCTTTGCGCCGGGCGGCGCAATTCTGTAAATTGCTATCGTGCTGTTAATGCGATAGGAATTTGCTGTGAACGGTTGGCATGAAATGAATTGGAAAGTCGTCGCCCGACGCGTCGCCCTCAGTCTGTCGGTGAGCGTTGCCGCGCTGGGTACCCTCTCTGGCGTCTCTACGGCGGTCGCTGCGCCTGCAAAGGCCGCCAAGTCTGACGTCCCGGTGGTGGCACTGCCGAAGATCAACGGCGATCTGACGGGCACGCTCAAGAAAATCCACGACACGGGGCTCATTACGCTGGGTTATCGCGAAGCCGCGATCCCGTTTGCCTATGTGAACGACAAGGGCAAGCCCGTCGGTTACACCATGGACCTGTGCTACGCCGTGGTCGACGCGGTCAAGTCGGCGCTCAACATGCCGAACCTGAAAGTGCGTGAGATGTCGATCACGCCGCAGAACCGCATTCCGCTGGTGAAGAACGGCACGGTCGATCTGGACTGCGCCCCGAACACCATCACGCCGGAGCGCGCGGAACAAGTGGGTTTCAGCCACCCGTACTACGTGTCGGAAGTGCGCCTGCTGGTCAACAAGAAGGACAACATTCGCGGTCTGGAAGATCTGAAGGGCCAGAACCTCGTGGCGTCTGCCGGTTCAACCGGCGAGCGTCTGGCACGTATTCAGGCCGACAAGGGCGGTTTTCGCGTGATTCCGGCGCGTGACCATGGCGAATCGATGATGACGCTCGAAACCGGCCGCGCCAAGGCGTTTGCCCTCGACGACGTGCTGCTCGCCGGTTTGCGCGCCACGGCCCGTGAGCCGGGGGACTTCGCCATCGTGGGCGCGCCGCTCGAAACCGAGTTGAACGCGCTGATGCTGCGTCGCGACGACCCGCAGTTCAAGAAGTTTGTCGATACGACGCTGGCGCATGTGTTCAGCTCGGGCGAGATCCGCCGCATTCAGCACAAGTGGTTCCAGCAGCCGATTCCGCCGCGTAACGTCAACCTGAATCTCGAACCGAGCAAGGAAGTGATCGAGGTCTGGCGCGAGGGTTCTCAGGTCACGGAGTGATACACCGGGTGAAGCAGGCAACCTGACTGCGCGCTCCCCGAAAACCCGCAAAAACAAACGACAACGCCCGCCGATAGCGATATCGGCGGGCGTTGTCGTTTACACGTTGTTTACACCGTCTTTACCCCTTTTGTCCCCGTCTTTACGCGCCGATCCGTATCTTTCAGATCACGGCTGGCATGCGCATGCGAGGGCGCGTCGCGTCCGTGGTGTGCCGGCCGCCACACGATAGGGAGTTGTCATGGATTGGTTATATCTCGGCGTGATGGCAGTGTTTACCGCTGCGACCGTCGGCTTTGTCGCGTTTTGCGCGTCGGTAGGGGGGCAGCAATGACAGCCATGTACTGGCTGAGCGGCGGACTCACGCTCGCGCTGCTCGTTTATCTCGTCTACGCGCTCTTCAAGCCGGAGGATCTCGCATGACACTCAATGCCTGGATTCAGCTCGGCGTATTTCTCGTCGTGCTACTGGTGCTGGCGCGCCCGCTTGGCCGCTTCATGGCCAACGTGCTCGCCGGCGAGTCGCGTGTGAACCGGTGGTTTGCCCCGGTCGAGCGCGGCCTCTATCGCTTGTGCGGTATCGATCCCGAAAAGGAAATGCACTGGCGCGCCTACGCGATCGCTCTGATCGGCTTCAATGCCGTGGGGGCGTTTGCCGTCTACGCGCTGCAACGCTGGCAAGTCTGGCTGCCGCTCAACCCGCAGGCGTTCGGCGCGGTCACCCCCGATTCGTCGATGAACACCGCCGTCAGCTTCGTGGCCAACACGAACTGGCAGGGGTATTCGGGCGAGTCGACGATGAGCTATCTCACGCAGATGCTCGGCCTCGCGGTACAGAACTTCCTGTCCGCAGCCACCGGTATCGCGGTGGTGGTGGCGCTCATTCGCGGCTTCGCGCGTCATACGGCGAAGACGATCGGCAACTTCTGGGTCGACATGACCCGCATCACGTTCTATGTGCTGATTCCGCTGTCGGTGCTGTTTGCCGCGGCGTTCATGAGCCAAGGCGTGATTCAGAACTTCGACGCCTACAAGGACGTCGCGACGGTGCAGGCCACGCACTACGACAATCCGGTCCTCGGTCCGGACGGTCAGCCGAAGATGGACGCCGCAGGCAAGCCGGTGACGCAGCCGGCCGTGACGTCCACGCAGACGTTGCCGATGGGTCCGGTCGCCTCGCAAGAAGCGATCAAGATGCTCGGTACGAACGGCGGCGGTTTCTTCAACGCCAACTCGGCGCACCCGTATGAAAACCCGACGCCGCTGTCGAACTTCCTGCAAATTCTGGCGATCTTCCTGATCCCGGCGGCGCTGTGCTTCACGTTCGGCCGCATGGTCGGCGACCGTCGCCAAGGCGTTGCGATTCTCGCAGCCATGACGATCGCGTTTTCGATCGCGGCGGTGGCCACCGTCTCGGCGGAGCAGGCCGGCAACCCGGTGCTCACTACGCTCGGGGTCGATCAGCAAGTCAGCGCGACGCAGTCGGGCGGCAACATGGAAGGCAAGGAGACGCGCTTCGGCATCGTGGCGTCGGGCATCTTTGCGACGGTGACGACGGCCGCGTCGTGCGGTGCGGTCAATGCCATGCACGACTCGCTCACGCCGCTGGGCGGCATGGTGCCGATGCTGTTGATGCAGTTGGGCGAAGTGGTCTTCGGCGGGGTGGGTTCAGGCCTGTACGGCATGCTCGTCTTCGCGATGCTCGCGGTGTTCGTGGCGGGGCTGATGATCGGCCGCACGCCGGAATATCTGGGCAAGAAGATCGAAGCGTTCGAGATGAAGATGGTCGCCGTGGCCGTGCTCATGACGCCGCTGCTGGTGCTGCTCGGCACGGCGCTCGCCGTGATGGTGCAAGCCGGTCAGGTGGGGGTGGCCAACCCGGCGACACACGGGTTCTCTGAAATTCTTTACGCCTTCAGTTCGGCCGCGAACAACAACGGCAGCGCCTTTGCGGGGCTCTCGGCCAACACGCCGTTCTACAACAACACGCTGGCCATTGCGATGTGGTTCGGCCGCTTCTGGGTGATCGTGCCGGTGCTGGCGATTGCCGGTGGTCTGGCCGCGAAGAAGCGCATTGCCGCCACGTCGGGCACGTTGCCCACGCACGGACCGCTCTTTGTCGTGCTGTTGCTCGGCACCGTGCTGCTGGTGGGCGCGCTCACCTACGTGCCGGCGCTCGCGCTGGGCCCGATCGCCGAACATCTGGCGATGATCGGCGCGCATTGAACAATGAAATGAGGCATTCGAGGCACTCATGAATCAATCTGCAAGTAATACCGTCACCCGGCCGGTCGGCGAGGGTCATACATCGGCTGTGAAGTCGATGTTCGACCCCTCGATCGTGAAGCCGGCCATTGTCGACTCGTTCCGCAAACTTCACCCGCTCACGCAAGCGCGCAATCCGGTGATGTTCGTGGTGTACGTCGGCAGCATTCTCACCACGGTGCTGTTCGGCATGGCCCTCGCGGGGCATGCCGAAGCCAGCGCGCCGTTCATCCTCGCCATCACGTTGTGGCTGTGGTTCACGGTGCTGTTCGCAAACTTCGCCGAAGCACTGGCCGAAGGGCGCAGCAAGGCGCAGGCTGCATCGCTGCGTCAGGCCAAGAAGAACGTGCCCGCCAAGCAACTCCGCGCGGCGGCGCGTGATGCCGAATGTCTGGTCATCGACAGCGCCAGCCTGCGCCGTGGCGACTTCGTGCTGGTCGAAGCGGGCGACGTTGTGCCCGCCGACGGCGAAGTGGTCGAAGGCGTGGCATCGGTCGACGAGTCGGCCATTACGGGGGAATCGGCGCCCGTGATTCGCGAATCGGGCGGTGACTTCACCGCGGTCACAGGCGGCACGCGTGTGCTGTCCGACTGGATCGTCATGAAAGTGACGGTCAACCCGGGCGAGGCGTTTCTCGATCGCATGATCGCGATGGTGGAAGGCGCCAAGCGCCAGAAGACGCCGAACGAAATCGCGCTGACGATTCTGCTCGTCGCTCTGACGCTGGTGCTGTTGCTCGCGACGGCCACGCTGTTGCCGTATTCGATCTACAGCGTACTGGTCACGCAGGCGGGACACCCGGTCACGATTACCGTACTCGTGGCGCTGCTCGTGTGCCTGATTCCGACGACCATCGGCGGCTTGCTCTCGGCCATCGGTGTGGCCGGCATGAGCCGCATGATGCAGGCCAACGTGATCGCCACGTCGGGCCGTGCCGTGGAAGCCGCGGGCGACGTCGACGTGCTGCTGCTCGACAAGACCGGCACCATCACGCTGGGCAATCGTCAGGCCTCGCAGTTCGTGCCCGCCCCGGGTGTGGACGAGCGCACGCTGGCCGATGCCGCGCAACTCTCGTCGCTGGCCGACGAAACACCGGAAGGCCGCAGCATCACGGTGCTCGCCAAGCAACGCTTCAATCTGCGTGAGCGCGAAATGGCCGGCCTGCACGCCGTGTTTCTCCCGTTCTCGGCGCAGACGCGCATGAGCGGTGTGGATCTGGCCGACAAGCAGATTCGCAAGGGCGCTGCCGAGGCCGTCAAGCGTTACGTGGAGTCGGCCGGCGGTGTGTGGCCGGCGGCGCTGGCGACGTCGGTCGACGAGATTTCGCGTCGCGGCAGCACGCCGCTGGTGGTGGCCGAGCAAGACGGGCAGGGCACGCGTGCACTCGGTGTGATCGAGTTGAAGGACGTGGTCAAGGGCGGCATCAAGGAGCGCTTTGCCGAACTTCGTCAGATGGGCATTACGACGTTGATGGTCACGGGCGACAACCGCCTGACGGCCGCAGCCATTGCGGCGGAAGCCGGTGTCGATGACTTCCTCGCGGAAGCCACGCCGGAAGCCAAGCTCGCGACCATCCGCAAGTATCAGGCGGAAGGCAAGCTGGTGGCGATGACCGGCGACGGTACCAACGATGCCCCGGCGCTCGCGCAGGCCGACGTGGCCGTGGCGATGAACACGGGGACGCAGGCCGCGAAAGAGGCCGGCAACATGGTCGATCTGGACTCGAACCCGACCAAGCTCATCGAGATCGTCGAGATCGGCAAGCAGATGCTGATGACGCGCGGCAGTCTCACCACGTTCTCGATTGCGAACGACGTGGCGAAGTACTTCGCGATCATTCCGGCGGCGTTTGCGACCACGTATCCGCAACTGGATCAGTTGAACGTGATGCGCCTTGCCAGCCCGTCGTCGGCCATTTTGTCGGCCGTGATCTTCAACGCGCTGATCATCGTGGTGCTGATTCCGCTGGCACTCAAGGGCGTGAAGTATCGCCCGCTCGGTGCGGCAACGCTGCTGCGCCGCAACCTCGTGATTTACGGGCTGGGCGGCATTCTCGTGCCGTTCGTGGGCATCAAGGCGATCGACATGATCATCGCCGCGATGGGCTGGGCCTGATCGGCGGGCGCTGGTGCCCACGGTCATTGCAGAACTCAAAGGAATAGACGTCATGAAAACCCTGTTACGCCCGATGCTGAGCCTGTTCGTCGTGCTCTCGGTCATTACGGGCCTGGTGTATCCGCTGGTCGTGACCGGCATCGGCCGGGTCGCGTTTTCGCGCGAAGCTTCGGGCAGCCTGATCTACAAGGACGGCAAACCGGTCGGCTCATCGCTGATCGGGCAGAACTTCGACGAGCCGAAGTACTTCTGGGGCCGCCTGTCGGCCACGGCACCGATGCCGGACAACGGTCTCGCGTCGGGTGGCTCGAACTACGGCCCCCTCAATCCCGCACTCGCCGACGCCGTGAAGGGCCGTATCGCGGCGCTGCGCGAAGCCGACCCGACGGCAGCCCTGCCGGTGCCGGCCGATCTGGTGACGGCTTCGGCCAGCGGTCTCGACCCTGAGATCAGCCCGGCGGCTGCGGCTTATCAGGTCAGCCGTGTCGCTAAGGCACGTGGCCTGACGCCGGATGCCGTGCAAGCCCTCGTCGCCCGCTACACGCAGGGGCGCCAATGGGGAATTTTCGGAGAGCCTCGGGTGAATGTTCTGAAGCTCAACCTCGCGTTGGATGGGCTGGCATCCGGTAGCGTCTGAAAAGCCGGTAACGCTGCCGGGCGGGCTGGCGAATCGCTGGTCTTGTCCGGCAGCGTGCGGTAGATTGGCGGCACGCCCTCGACGCGTGCCGTTTTTGCTTTGCCTGAGGTACCGGATGCGCAGGAAATGCGCACGGCATGTGAACCGATTTTTGCGTATGTCTCGCGGATTTCCGAGATGGCGCGCGTCTTCCTGATGGATTGATCCGATGGCTGGCATTGAACGCCCGAATCCCGATGAACTGCTCGACAAACTGCAACGCGACGAAGCGCGCGAGCAGCGCGGCCGGCTGAAGATTTTCTTTGGCGCGTCGGCAGGGGTCGGCAAGACATTTGCCATGTTGCAAGCGGCGCGAAAGCTGCGCGAGGAAGGCACCGACGTGGTGGTCGGGGTACTGGAGACGCATGGCCGCGAAGAGACGGCGCAAATGCTCGAAGGGCTGGAAGTCCTGCCGCAGAAGTCGGTGGAGTATCGCGGGCGGTTGCTGCGCGAGTTCGATCTCGACGGCATGCTGGCGCGCAAACCGGCCGTCGCACTGGTGGACGAACTGGCCCACGCGAACGTGCCCGGTGAGCGCCACATGAAGCGCTGGCAGGACGTCGAAGAATTGCTGGTAGCCGGCATCGACGTGTACACCACGCTCAACGTGCAGCATCTGGAGCGGCTCAACGACGTGGTCGGCCAGATTACGGGGATTCGTGTCTGGGAGACGTTGCCTGACCGCGTGTTCGATCTGGCGGACGAAGTCAAACTCGTCGACCTGCCGCCCGATGAACTGCTCGAACGGATGCGTGAGGGCAAGGTGTACATGCCCGCGCAAGCCGAGCGGGCGGTGCGCAACTTCTTCCGCAAGGGCAATCTGATTGCCTTGCGCGAACTGGCGCTGCGCCGCACAGCCGATCGGGTCGATGCGCAGATGCGCGAGTACCGCGCCGATCAGTCGATCAGTCATATCTGGCAGGCGCGCGAACGTCTGCTGGTCGCGATCGGGCCGGGCCCGGAGGGCGTGGCACTTGTGCGCGCGGCGGCGCGGCTGGCGGCGAGCCTGCGGGCCGACTGGCTGGCGGTGCATGTCGAAACGCCAGCCATCTTGCGGCAGTCGCAGGTGCGCCGCGAAGGCACGTACGCCACGCTCAAGCTGGCGCAGGAGTTGGGCGCAGAGACACTGACGCTCGACGGTGCGGATGCCGCGCCCACGCTGCTCGCCTACGCGCAGATGCGAAACGTGTCGAAGATTGTTGTGGGGGCGAGTGGCGCGCGCCGGTGGTGGACTGCACGTACGCCGTTGCATGAAGCCTTGATAAGGCTCGCAAGAGGCGTAGATGTTGTGCTGATCGGCCCGGCAGCGGGCGATGCGACGGCCGACAAGCGCGTGGTGCGGGGCGACTGGCGCGACTGGTTCGATACCGCGCCGGAACTCGGACTGGTGGGCGGGCCGTGGCGCGCTTACGCGTGGGCAGTCGGCATTTGCGGGGTGGTGTCGCTCGCGGCGGCGGAACTGACGCGGTTTCTCGATCTCGCCAATATCGCCATGCTCTACCTGCTGGGCGTGATCATCGCGGCCATGCGGCTGGGCCGTGGGCCAGGCGTGCTGGCGTCGTTCCTGTCGGTGGTCGCGTTCGACTTCTTCTTCGTGCCGCCGAAGATGTCGCTGTCGGTCTCGGACACGCAGTACCTGCTCACCTTTGCCGTCATGCTGACGGTGGCCCTTGTCATCAGCCATCTGACGACGAGCCTGCGTTTTCAGGCGCGCCTGGCGACCTGGCGCGAGCGGCGTACCGGCGCGGTCTATGCGATGGCGCGAGAACTGGCGGCGGCGCTGACGACGCCGCAGATCATCGAGATCGGCTCGCGTCACGTGCGTGAAGTGTTTCAGGCGCGCGTGGCTTTGCTGCTGCCCGACAGTCAGGGCAGCGTGCGGCAGCCGGTGGAGAACGCACAGGCCGAGACCATGCCGGCGCATATCGACACGGATGTCGCGCAATGGGTCTACGACCGTCAGCAGGCCGCCGGGCAGGGCACCGACACGTTGCCCGCGTCGGACGCCTACTACCTGCCATTGCGTGCCCCCATGCGTACGCGTGGGGTGCTGGTGGTGGCACCGGATAACCCCGCGACGGGGGCGATTGCGACGCCGGAGCAACTCCGCTTGCTGGATACCTTCGCCGCGCAAATTGCCTTGGCCCTTGAGCGCGTGCATTACGTCGAAATTGCACAGGATGCGCTGGTGACCATGGAGTCCGAGCGGCTGCGCAACTCGCTGCTGTCGGCGATTTCGCATGATCTGCGCACGCCGCTCACGTCCATCGTCGGCTTTGCGAGCATGCTCAGCCGCAATGCCGAAACGCCGGGGCCGTTGCGCACCGAACTGGTCGACGCGATTCACGAAGAAGCGCAGCGCATGACGGGGCTCGTGACGAATCTGCTCGATATGGCGAAGTTGCAGGCGGGCGGGGTACAGCTCAATCGTCAGTGGCAGATGCTCGAAGAAGTGGTCGGGACGTCATTGCGTGCATGTCGCCGGGTGTTGGCCGGGCACGAGGTCAGTACCCGGTTACCGGCGGATCTGCCGCTGCTGCGCTTCGACGCCGTGTTGCTGGAGCGGCTCTTTACCAACTTGCTGGAAAACGCGGCCAAATACTCGCCATCGGGCTCGCACATCGAGATTGCCGCCCGTACGCTCGGCGACGAAGTGGAAGTCAGCGTGAGCGACGACGGGCCGGGACTGCCGGTCGGGATGGAGGGGCGCATTTTCGAGAAATTCATGCGCGGCGAGAAAGAGTCGGCCAAGCCGGGGATCGGTTTGGGGCTCGCGATCTGCCGCGCCATCGTGGAAGCGCACGGCGGTAGAATCGAGGCCGCCAACGTGCCGCAGGGTCACGGCGCGCGTTTCAGTTTCACGCTGCCGGTGGAAACGCCTCCCGTCGAGCCGGAAGTGCCTGACATGAACGAGTCGTCGGGGGAGTCCGGGTTGAACCACGATCTTTCCGAGTTACCTGAATCACCTGAACCGCCAGCCTCGCCTGACGCCAAGGTCACAAAAAGTTATGAGTGAACCGACCATCACCATCGTGGTGATTGAAGACGAACGCCAGATCCGCCGGTTTCTGCGCACTTCGCTGGAAGCCGAGGGCATGGTGGTGCACGAGGCGGAAGCCGGGCGCCAAGGCATGGTCGAAGCCGCCACGCGCAAACCCGATCTGCTGATTGTCGATCTCGGGCTGCCCGACATCGATGGCGTGGAAGTCATTCGCGAAGTGCGTGGCTGGACGGATATGCCGATCATCGTGCTGTCCGCCCGCAACGAAGAATCGGAAAAGGTAGTCGCGCTCGACGTGGGGGCCGATGACTATCTGACGAAACCGTTCGGGGTATCCGAACTGCTGGCGCGCATTCGCGCCCAGTTGCGCCGCCATCATCGCGGCGGCAATTCCGAGACGCTGGGCGAAGCCTTCGCCTTTGGCGACATCAGCATCGATCTTGCACGGCGAAAAGTGACGCGGGCCGGTGAGGCCGTGCATCTGACGCCGATCGAATACCGCTTGCTTGTGACGCTCGTGCGCCATGCCGGACGCGTGCTCACGCACCGGCAATTGCTCAAGGAGGTGTGGGGGCCGTCGCACGTCGAAAGCAACCACTATCTGCGCATTTACATGGGCCACCTGCGCCAGAAGCTGGAGGCCGACCCCGCGCAGCCGAAGCACATCCTGACCGAGACGGGCGTCGGGTACCGGCTGGAAGTCGATACGACGGCGTAGACTCCCGCATCAATTCCATGTCACCGGTAGGGCGTCCTACGGAAGGGCGCCTGCTTTGCTAAAATCCGTGGGTTCCGTCGGCCGCCTCATGCGGCCATGATTCGAATTTGATTCGGTTTCCGATGGAACCCGTCGTGCCGGGACGACCCGGTGCACGGATTCACCTTTCTTCCGGGGACGACCCCGATCTGTCCATTCATCGGAGTCATTCATGGCCTGGATCCTTCTCGTCTTTGCGGGATTGCTGGAAGTGGCTTGGGCCGTCGGTCTGAAGTACACGCAAGGCTTTTCGCGGCTGGTGCCGTCCGTTTTCACCATCGTCTCGATGGTCGGCAGCGTGTGGTTGCTGGCGCTGGCCGTTCGCACGCTGCCGCTGGGCACGGCGTATGCCATCTGGACCGGTATCGGCGCGGTGGGCGCCTTCATTCTCGGCATCATCCTGTTCGGCGAATCGGCCTCGGCGGCGCGCATCGCCAGCGTCACGTTGATTCTGGCAGGGCTTGTCGGCCTGAAGCTCACCGCGGCGTAAGCACGGCAAGTGCGGCAAGTGCCCCGGCGCCTATGGGCCGAACGCCCCCCGGCGCGCGCGGCGCCCGCCGGAACGGCACTCGTGCCGGGCCCCCAAAATGTCACCGGTGGTGCGTTGCCGCAACGCGCGGCATAATGACGCCGTAACGACGATGCCGGTGATGTCGGCAAACTCGGCAATATCCGAAATGCCGGTGACATCGACCTTGAACACCGTTACCGCGCCGGCAGTGCGAGGCGCGTGATCGCACGACGCCGCCATACCGGCGGCAGCGAGGGTCACCATGCTGGAATCGATTGCGCTTGGCGCAGGGCTGTCCTGGGGCAGCGGCCTGCGGTTATACCTGACGGTGTTCTGCGCAGGGCTGGCGGCGCGTCTCGGGTGGTTGCATCTGCCGCCATCGCTGGCGGTGCTGGCGTCCACGTGGGTGTTGGCGGCGGCCGGTGTACTGGCCGCGATCGAGTTCTTCGCCGACAAAATTCCCTTCGTCGACAGCGCATGGGATGCGGTGCATACGTTCATTCGCATTCCGGCGGGCATCGTGCTGGGCGCTGCGGCGCTCGGCCAGATGGACCCGACGGTGACCGTGCTGGCCGGACTGGCCGGGGGCGCATTGGCGAGTACGGCGCATCTGGCCAAGGCCGGTAGCCGGGCACTCATCAATACATCGCCGGAACCTTTCTCCAATGTGGCGGCCTCAGCCGGCGAAGATGTTTCCACGGTGGGCGGTCTCGCGCTCGCATTCTTCCTGCCGGCCGTCTTTCTCTTGATGTTGCTGGTTTTCGTCGTATTGGCGTGGTGGTGGCTGCCGCGTGTCTGGCGTGGCTGGCGCTCCGTGCTGGCCCGGGTCAAAGGATTGAGGAACGATGGGGTTCACTGATGTTGCCCGCCAGTCGTGGCGGATGTTCCTGCGCGACTGGCGTGCAGGCGAGCTGCACCTGTTGCTCGTGGCACTGCTGTTGGCCGTCGGCGCGCTTTCCAGCGTCGGTTTTCTCTCCGATCGTATGCAGGGCGGCCTTGAGCGCGATGCGCGCCAGATGCTCGCCGCCGATCTCGTCGTTCGCAGCGACGCGCCGTTAACTCCCGATTTCTCCCGTCAGGCCCATGCCGACGGGCTCGCCACGGCGGTCGTCGCCAATTTTCCCAGCATGGCCAGTGCCATCGGCGAGAACGGTCAGGCAGGCGCCAGCCGGTTGTCCTCGCTCAAGGCCGTCAGCGACGGCTACCCGTTGCGCGGACGCGTGCGCACTGCGGCTGATGCCGCCGCCAACACGCCCGACGCCCCAGCCGCCGATATCCCGGCGCCCGGTACGGTCTGGGTCGATGCCGCGCTGCTCGACGCGCTGCACGTCAAACCCGGCGATAACGTTCGCGTGGGCAACCGCTCGCTGCGCATCGCAGCCGTCATCACGCGTGAAATGGATCGCGGCTACGGCTTCGGGTCGCTCGCACCGCGCGTCATGATGCGGTTCGATGAACTTCAGTCGACCGGTCTCGTGCAGTTCGGCAGCCGCATCACTTACCGGTTGCTCGTTGCCGGGACCGACGCGCAGGTCAGACAATTCCGCACATGGGCCGCGCCGGCGGCCGAGCAAGCCCGTGGCGTGCATCTCGAATCGCTCGAAGAAGGCCAGCCGCAAGTGCGCCAGACACTCGACCGGGCCGAACGCTTCCTCTCGCTCGTGGCGCTGCTGGCGGCCGTGCTGGCCGCAGTCGCCGTCGGTATTGCTGCGCGCCGGTATAGCGAGCGGCACCTCGACGCGTGTGCTGTCATGCGCTGCCTTGGCGTGTCGCGGGGTTCGCTGCGCGGCATGGTGACACTCGAATTCGTTGGTCTCGCACTGATTGGCGGCGTGTTGGGCGTGGCGCTCGGCTATGCCGCCCACTGGGCGTTGCTGGCCCAATTGGGGAATGTGATTCCAGCAGGGCTGCCTGCGCCGACGTGGCGTCCGGCGGCATTCGGTCTCGCCAGCGCGCTGGTGATGTTGCTGGGCTTTGCCCTGCCGCCGCTGTTGCCGCTGTCTGAAGTGGCACCGCTGCATGTGCTGCGCCGCGATGTCGTCGGCGGCGCGCGTCGTCAGGGCTGGCTCGCCTATGGGGCAAGTGCGCTGGCCTTCGCTGCGCTGTTGCTCTTTGCCGCCCGTGATCTGCGCCTTGGGGCGATGGTGGCGGGGGGCTTTGTGGCGGGCGCGATCGTGTTCGCGGCGCTCGCTTGGCTGGCGATTCGCGGGCTGGCCGCGTGGGCACGCCGCAGTGGTCCGGTGGGGGGGGCGATGGGGGGAATCGGCTGGCGATATGCGCTGGCCGGGCTGCGTCGCCGTGGACTCGGCAGCGCCTTGCAGGTGGTCGCGCTGGGGTTAGGCTTGATGGCGCTGTTGCTGCTCGCCGTCACGCGTAACGATCTGGTCGCGGGCTGGCGGCAGTCGAGCCCGGTCGATGCACCCAACCGCTTCGTTATCGATATTCAACCGGGTCAGGATGCCCCGGTGCTGGCCCAACTGCGCGCGGCCGGTTTGCCCGACGTGCAACTCTCGCCGATGATCCGGGCGCGGATGACGGCGATCAACGGCCAGCCGGTGACGGGTGACCGTTACACGGAGGAACGGGCGCGACGGCTGGCGGAGCGGGAATTCAATTTGTCGTACACGACGGCATTGCCCGACGGCAATCGCGTGACGGCCGGCCAGTGGTATGGCGATTCAACGACACCGCAGATTTCGATGGAAGAGGGCATTGCGAAGACGCTTGGCCTCAAGTTGGGCGACACGCTGCGTTTTGAAGTGACCGGACAGACGATCGATGCCCCGATTACCAGCCTGCGCAAGCTCGACTGGGGTTCGATGCGGGTGAATTTCTTCGTGGTCATGCCGCCGGCGGCATTGCGCGACTTCCCGATGACGTGGATTACGTCGTTCCATCTGGATGCGCCCCAGCAGAGCGTGGCCGATGCGCTCGTGCGCCAGTTTCCCAACGTGACGGTGATCGATACCGGCGCGTTGCTCGCACAGATTCAGCAGATTCTGTCGCAGGTGATCGATGCCGTGCAGGCGTTGTTCCTGTTCACGCTCGCGGCGGGGGTGCTGGTGCTCTATGCGGCGCTCGCGGGCACGCGTGACGAACGCATGCGCGAGAGCGGCATCTTGCGCGCGTTGGGTGCGTCGTCGCGGCAGTTGCGCGACGTGCATCTGGCGGAATTGGTGACGGTGGGGGCGCTGGCTGGTTTGCTGGCAGCGTTCGGTGCCGGGGCGTTGGGCTGGGCACTCGCGCGCTACGTATTCGAGTTCTCGCTGACGTTCAACCCATGGCTGCCGTTGCTGGGCATTGCGGCGGGCGTACTGTGTGCGCTGGCTGGCGGGTGGAGCGGCCTGCGGGCGGTGTTGCGCCAGTCGGCGCTGCGCACGCTGCGCGAGGTGTAAGGCGTTTGTTTCAGCGCTCGGGCACAATAGCGGCCATGACGACCGAAAACTCCTCCCAAACTTCCCCGATCGCGGACGACGATGCGCAGGACACGCCTGCGCAGCCGACCGCGTTCTCCTTGCTCGGCGGTGAAGCGCGCGTACGCGAACTCGTCGACCGGTTCTACGATTTGATGGACCTGGAGCCGGAATTCGCCGGTATCCGCAGCCTGCATCCCGAATCGATGGATGGCTCGCGCGACAAGCTGTTCTGGTTCCTGTGCGGCTGGCTCGGCGGCCCGAACCACTACATCGAGCGGTTCGGCCATCCGATGCTGCGTGCCCGTCACCTGCCGTTCCCGATTGCCAGCAGCGAGCGCGACCAGTGGCTGCGCTGCATCGCTCTGGCCATGCAGGACATCGGCGTGGAAGCCTCGCTTCAGGAACGGCTCATGCAGGCGTTCTACGGCACCGCCGACTGGATGCGCAACCGGGCAGGGTAAAGCCAGCGTTGCCGACGTTGCGCGCTGTCAGACCTGCGTGTGCGCTGCCGGGGTCTCGCCACTTCCAATGTCGATATGCCGCATGTCGACGGCAACCTCCCGGGTGATGCCCGTGACGGGGTCGGCCGTTGGCTCGATGGGCGTTTCATCCACTTTGGGCACGGCTGCCGGGGCGTCTTCCCCGGACAGCCGGCGCTTGAGGTCACTCGCCCACTCGGGTAGCGCGTTGAGCAGGCTGCGGCTGCTGTCGTAGAAGGCGGCTCCGGCCGCGCCGGTCATCATCGACACGGTGGCCGCGATCCCCAGATCTCTGTCGAATGTCTCTGCGGTTTCGGTACGCTGCTTGGTCGAGTTGTGGGCGTGGGCCTGTGACGCAATAGCCAGGCCCCCGGCCACGGCGATGCCGACGACGTGTTCGACGGTGTCGAGACGCTTTTGGGCAGTCTCCGAGTACCCGCGCTTGTTCGCCAGCCAGTGCATCCACGTCATGCCACTGATGTCGCTGGCTTTGGCGTCGGGGTGGGTTCGGTAATGGTCGATTTGCGCCAGCGCGTTGAGCACGCCGGAAACGCCGATCGACAACGCGACATCGACGCGCACCCACTCGCGGTAACTCTCTTCTTCGCTCTCGAATTCCGCTTCCATCATGTCCGTAAATGGCACCGCGAAGCTCATGATTCGTGCCGCCGTGCCGATCATTCCCTTGGCAATGGCATGCTGACATTCCCGGCGTTCCGGAGCCGGGTCGAGCAGCTGCACGTTCGCCACTTTCGATGCGAAGTGGCGGACCCGGTCGGTGAAGCCTTCTCGCAACTGCGTCAACGCGTTGCCGATACCCGACGAGGCGGCGCCCGCCTCGTTGGCGGCCGGATGGCCGGTGTTGACTGTGGGTTCGATGTAGGCAGGGTGTGTGCTGAAGCTCAAATTCATAACGATATCTTCGGGGGGAGGGGTGTTCAGAGGGTGGCGAGCAGTTGCCGGGCCCGGAGGCCGAATTCGGCATGCAACGGAAGGCGGCGACTGATTTCCGCTACCGCTTGCAATAGGCTTCGCGCCAGTTCGGGGTCTCGCGTCTTGATAAGGCAGCAGGCGGCGACGTACGCCGGCTCGGGGTCTTCCGAGTCAAGCATGGCGGCGGTGATCAGCGGGCTCGCGGCCAGCGCGTACGCTTGGCGCGCATACAGCGCATAGCCAAGCAGCTTGAGCGCACCCAGATGCAACGGGCGCTTGCGCAAGAGCGCCGTCAGGTGGGCGACCGTGCTTTCATGGTCGCCGGCGTCGTATCGGGCACAGGCATGCAGGAAGGACGCCCGATCGTCCGGATCGCCGTCGAGTTCTTGCAATGCTGCGTTCGGCAATTCGCGCGTCGGCGGCTTCGGCGTCGTGGTGCCCGGCAACTCGCTACGAGGAGGTTGCGCGGTATCGGCCGACTCGGGACGATGGGGGGCACTGTGAGCGGCTTCTGGTCTCATCTGGATTCCTTTCTGTTGACGTGCCACATCGACTGCGGCACTCGGAATCATCCTAAGTGGCCCTTTCGCCCCGTTCTGTTGCGGCAAGACATTGCTTTGGTTTGCGAGACGAATGTCAGATCGATTGGGAATCGCTGACCGTTTCTTTATGCGCCGTGACTCGTTCGTCCGGACTTTGGCCGGATGCCGGGAACTCGGGCGATGCCTTGCGCCGTGCACCGTACTGGTCCGAAAGCGAGGGATTGGCCCTTGTCATGGCAGCCGAAACCGCGCGACTATGTCCAATTCCAGAAGGAGACACCATGTCCACAGAAGCGCTGTTCCGACAAGACGCCTATCTGCGCCAATGCGAGGCGCGTATCACCCATATCGACGAGAACGGCATCATGCTCGATCGCACGGTGTTCTACCCGCTTGGCGGCGGACAGGCCGGCGATGCGGGCGCGTTCGTGCTGGCCGACGGCGCGCGCCTCACGATTGCCGACACCCGTAAGTCGAAGCACGAAGGCGCGACGCCTGACGACGCGGTGCACGTGCCCGCCGAAGGGCAGGCCGAGGCGCTTGCCGTTCTCAAGGTCGGCGACGTCGTGCAAGCGGAGATCGATTGGGAGCGGCGTTTTCGTCATATGCGCTTTCACACCGCGTCGCATCTGATGTGCGCCGTGTTGCCGCATCCGGTGGACGGTTGCAGCATCACGCCGGAATACGCGCGGCTCGACTTCGTGACCAACGACCCCATCGAGCGCGAAGCCGTCGAAGCGGGGCTGGCTGCACTGGTGGCAGCGGCGCGTGCGGTGCGCATCGACAGCATCAGCGATGAAGAGATGGCGGCGCGTCCGGAACTGGTGCGCACGATGAGCGTGAAGCCGCCGATGGGGCTCGGCCGCGTGCGTCTGGTGAGCATCGAAGGGATCGATCTTCAGCCTTGCGGCGGCACGCATGTGGCCAACACGGCCGAAATCGGTGCGTTGCGCGTGAGCAAGATCGAGAAGAAGACGTCGCGCACGCGCCGTGTCGTGCTGGCGTTTGCGTGAGTCTGGCATCATGCGGGCTTCCCGTCCCGAGATGAGAGGCACCATGTCGAACCCCTCCCCCGCAACTGCACCCTCGACGAACGCTACCAACGCTACGAACGCGGCGAACGACTCGCCATGGCAGGCGGTCCTCGATTTCTGGTTCGGCACGCCTGACGCCGAGGTGTACGGGCTGGCCCGGCCGGAGTGGTTCCGAAAATCGGACGCGTTCGACGAGGAGATTCGCACACGCTTCGGCGTCAGTTACGCGCAAGCGCTCGCGGGTGAACTCGACGACTGGGCGAACACGCCATTGGGCGCGTGCGCCTTGATCGTGATGCTCGATCAGTTCTCGCGGAATCTGTTCCGTGGCAAGGCGGATGCGTTTGCGGGCGATGCACGGGCATTGGCGGTGGCGCGCCGGTTGGTGGAGGCGGGCGACGATCAGCGTCTGCCGACGCCCCAGCATCGTGTGTTCGTCTACCTGCCGTTCGAGCATGACGAATCGCTCGAAAGTCAGCATGTCTCGCTTGAGCTATACGAACAGCTCGCCAAGTCACATGGGATGGTCGATAACCTCGATTACGCGCGCCGCCACGCGGTGATCATCGAGCGTTTCGGGCGCTATCCGCATCGCAATGCGGCGTTGGGACGTGCATCGACGCCCGAGGAAATCGCGTTTCTGAAGGAGCCTGGCTCGTCGTTCTGACGGCCGGTGCGCGGCGACGTGCTGGCGGCTGGCGAGCGGCTATTGCCGTGCCGCCACCGCAATCGCCTTGCGCTGCTGATGCCAGCGGATCGCAAAGAAGCCGATGACGTAAGCCAGTGCGGCGCTCACGCACGCGCTGGTGGCGAGGCCGGTGGCCAGATGCAGCGTTGCCGCGCCGAAATCGAAATTCATCATTTGCGTCCACAGGCCTTCACTCGCGCGTGTGGCGGCCGCAACGCCCGCCTCGATCTCTTCCCGGGGTGACCATTCCAGCATCCAACGCCCCAGACGGTGTGCCCCCAGATACACGAACGGCACCGTCAACGGGTTGGTGATGAAGGTGCCTGCCGCGGCGATAAACAAATTGCCGCGCAGAAAAGCCGCTGCCAGCAACGCCACGAGAATCTGTCCCACCGGGAACAGAATGCCGAAGAACACCCCGCACGCGAGCCCGATCGCCACACCGCGTGGCGTAGCCTGCCAAAGACTGCGACGCAGCAACAGGCCCGCATGCGGGCGCAGCCAGCGAGAGCGCAAAAGCCGCATCGGGCGAAGCATCTTTAACATCATGGGCAGGTCGCTCGTCGAGGAAGGGGAACCCGGGCGGGCACGGGGCAACTGATGTCTGAGTTGCGTGCGTCACAAGAGTTCAACGGCAGGCCCGGCATGGGCGAACGCTTGCCGCGACGGCGCAAAGTGAGGGGGAGGGCGAGGAGGAAGCCCGCGCGGCCATCACAATGACCGCGCGGCAGGGCGTTGAACCCTTAGATCTGCGTGCGCTGGTCGGACCAGCGATTGATTTGCGAAGGCTTGAAGTGGCGCACGGTGTCGAGCAACGCTTCGGGCGAAGCGGCAACCTGCAACTGATCGAGTTGCGGGCCCTTGAGGAATTGCTCCGTAACCATCGACTTGAGGAACACGAGCAGCGGATCGTAATACTGCTCGACGTTCAGCAAACCGATCGGCTTGGCGTGGTAGCCGATCTGCAACCACGTGAACACTTCGAACAGCTCTTCGCACGTGCCGATACCGCCCGGCATGGCGATGAACGCGTCCGACAGGTCGGCCATCATCTGCTTGCGCTGGTGCATGTTCTCGACCACATGCAATTCGGTCAGCCCGGTATGGCCGACCTCCTTCTCCATCAGCGCTTTCGGAATGATGCCGATGACCTGACCGCCATGCGCGAGCACGGCGTCCGCAATGATGCCCATCAGGCCGACCTTGCCGCCGCCGTACACGAGCCGGATGCCGGCTTCGGCCATGTGACGGCCCAGCTCGCGTGCCGCGTCGGCGTAGGCCGGGCGCACGCCGGTCGCGGCGCCGCAATAAATACAAATGGATTTGACTTCCGGGGTCATGCCTTACTGCACTCCTTTGGACGATGATTCGTGAGCCATCCGGTCGTACATCGCGCGTGAGCTGCCTTTCAGATACGGCGCCATTTGCGAGAGGATGTGATAGCTCGCCTGATGCAGGCCCGCGCCGATCTCCTCCGGATCGTTGTACTTGCGCGGATTCATCACGAATTGATAAGACAGCCAGTACGTGGAAAGCACCACCATGTTGGTGGTGACCACTTCGATCTGCTCCGACGTGATTTCCATTTCACCGTCGGCGACGAGCATGTCGCACATCTCGCGGGCGAAGCGTTTCTTATGGCCCACGATCTGTTTGAAGTGCGTCTCGAGCGTCCGGTTACGGGCGAGCAGATCGTTCAGGTCGCGGTAAAGGAAGCGGAAGCGCCACAGAAACTCGGACATGTATTGCAGATACGTCCAGACTTCATCGAGCGTCGGTTTGTGATCGTCGGGCAGCCGCAGTCGCCGTTCGATTTCCTGCTCGAACTGCGCAAAGATGCTGTTGATG
Organism: Pandoraea sp. PE-S2T-3; assembly: GCF_002179965.1. GTDB lineage: Bacteria > Pseudomonadota > Gammaproteobacteria > Burkholderiales > Burkholderiaceae > Pandoraea. Next base: position 132,505 of record NZ_NGUQ01000035.1, on the reverse strand, counting down.
ATGTCGTCTTTGTTGCGGAAGTGGTAGTACAGATTGCCGGGGCTGATTTTCATCTCCTCGGCAATCGTGGTGGTCGTAACGTTGGGTTCGCCGATTTCGTTGAAGAGTCGAAGCGACACCTCAAGAATTCGTTCGCGGGTTCGGCGTGGCGGCTTTGCTTCCATGTCTGTCGGCCCCGGTTGGCGGCAAGCTCGGCGAAGGAGTTTCTCCGCTTGCGTTTATGAAATAAGTATCACTGGGTACGGCGCCGATTATACCCGGCAGCGGGGCGCTGCCAAGCGTGGGAAGGTGCGCCGTGAGCGATCTTAGAAAAACGCGGAGCGAACGAGTTCGACGATGACGGGGCCAGCCAGAGACGCCCAGGTGAGCAAGCACAGGCCGAGTGCAACCAGCACGGCGGCGCTGCCGAAATCCTTGGCACGTTTGGAGAGTTCGTGCCGTTCAAGGGAAATACGGTCAATGGCCGCCTCGATACTCGAATTGACCAGCTCGATGATCAGCACGAGCAGGATCGATCCGATGAGCAGTACGCGCTCGACGGCGGTGACCGGCAGGAAGATCGCTGCCGGCAGCAAGATGGCGGCAAGCGCCAGCTCCTGCCGGAAAGCGCTCTCTTCGAACACGGCAAACTTGAATCCGGACAAGGAGTACTTCAATGCACGCCAGGCGCGCATGACGCCCCGGTTGCCCTTGTACGGATTCGGCGTTTTGTCGCGTGGCGGCGGATGGTCGATGAACAAGCGTCAGGTTCCTCGCCGCAACGGGCTTGAGAGGGAGATCAGAGGGCAGGCGCGAGCGATGACGACTCGGGCGTGCGCGGGTGCAGGTGCGAAACAAACTCTTCTGAGGCAGCCTGCCACGAGAAACGTTCCGCCCATGCCCGTGCACTTTCGCGCGAAACCTTGAGCGCATCAAGGCACGCTTCACGCAGATCTTCGCGCAAAGCCCCCGCGTCACCTTCCGGGCACCCATGCATCACGTCGATGGGGCCGGTGACCGGGTAGGCCGCCACAGGCAGGCCGCAGGCCATCGCTTCGAGCAGCACCAGACCGAATGTGTCGGTGCGGCTCGGGAAGACGAACACGTCGGCCGACGCGTACACCTTCGCAAGCTCGGGCTGCGAGAGCATGCCGAGATAATTCACATCGGGATAACGCGAGCGAAGCTCCGCCAGTTGCGGCCCTTCACCGGCGACCCATTTCGAGCCCGGCAGGTCAAGCTTCAGAAATGCCTCAATGTTCTTCTCCACGGCAACGCGTCCTACGTAGAGGAAGATCGGATGGGCTGAATTTAACACATGGGATTCCTGCGGGCGGAAGATGTCGAGATCGACGCCGCGCGTCCACAGCACCACGTTGTTGAAGCCGTTGGCTTCGAGATCGCGCTTGACCACGGGCGTGGGGGCCATCACGGCGCGCGACGGCTTGTGGAACCAGCGCAGAAAGCGGTACGTGGTGGCCAGCGGCAAGCCGAAACGCGCCTGCACGTACTCGGGGAAACGCGTGTGATAGGCCGTGGTGAACGGAAAATCGTTGCGTTTGGCCCACTTTCGCGCGGCCATGCCGAGCGGGCCTTCCGTGGCGATGTGCAGCGCGTCGGGCGCGAACTCTTCGATTCGGCGCTTCACCTGAGCGCCGACGAAAAAGGCCAGTCGAATCTCGGGGTAGGTGGGGCACGGCAGCGTGCGGAATTCCTGCGGCGTGAGCAGCTCGACGCGATGGCCGGCGGCTTCCAGTTGAGCGCGCGTGTTCTTCAGCGTGCGGACCACACCGTTAATCTGCGGATCCCAGGCGTCGGTGACGATCATGATTTTCATCGGGCGCTCCTTCGCGCACTTGGCGCGAGTCATAGGTGAAGTCATCGGGGCCAGCGCTGACGTGCTGATGCGTAGATGCGTTGATGCGCTCAAGCGCTTACGCACATAAGCACTTAAGCGCTGACCGGCGTGCTCTTGGCCGTGGCGCGGACACCACGTTTTTGCGTCCAGTAGATGATGCGTAACTCGCCTTCGGTGGTTTCGACCAGCGCCGAGAGGCTCTCGACCCAGTCGCCGTCGTTGCAGTACAGCAGGCCATCGATTTCGCGAATCTCCGGCTTATGGATGTGACCGCACACCACGCCGTCGCAACCGCGGCGGCGCGCTTCGTCGGCCATGACGTTCTCGAACGCCGAGATGAAGTTCACGGCGTTTTTCACCTGATGCTTCAGGTACTGCGAGAGCGACCAGTACGGGAAGCCGAAGCGCGTGCGCACACGGTTGAACCAGCGGTTGAGCAGCAGCGTGAGCGTGTAGAGCGAGTCGCCCAGATACGCGAGCCACTTGGCGTGCTGAATCACGCCGTCGAACAGGTCGCCGTGGGTGATCCAGAGGCGCTTGCCGGTGAGCGTGGTGTGGAAGGCCTCGTCGCGCACGGCAATGTCACCGAAGGCGAGACCGCAGAACTGTCGCGCCGCTTCGTCGTGATTGCCCGGCACGTAGACCACCTGCGTACCCTTGCGCGCCCGGCGCAGCATCTTCTGCACGACGTCGTTGTGCGCTTGCGGCCAGTGCCAGCCCTTGCGCAGATGCCACCCGTCGATGATGTCGCCCACGAGATAGAGGTAGTCCGACTCGTGGTGGCGCAGAAAGTCGAGCAGGTAGTCCGCCTGACAGCCCTGCGTGCCCAGATGGATGTCCGAGAGCCAGATCGTGCGATAGCGCGTGATGCCTTCGGGCGGCGGATCGAGCGGATCGGGAGTGTCGGGCGGCAGGTCGATCGTGGAGGGCGGTGCGGCGGGGGGCGTGGCGGGCGGGGCGGTGGGGCGTCCCGGTGGTGCGTCGGCAAAGCGACCGGCGCGAGCCGCAGGGGGGGTGATCGGCAGCTCAAAGGTGGGTGTCGTCGTCATAGCGGCTCGCACGTCGCGTTGAACATGCGTGCATTACGCCGTGCCTTCGTGAAGGCACGATGACAGTCATGGACGTGTCTTGAATGTGTCTTGGACCGTGGCGGCGATGCGACAGGGTTTCGCGCCCTTGCGGCGGGGGCCTGCGTGTCGATTACTGCGGATTACAGCGGGGCGTTTGCGGGCAGGGTGGGCATGCGAGATCGGCGCTGCGTGCTGGGCGAGGTTGCCGACGAGCGGCCTCAAGCCCCGTGGCGAAGGCCTTGCGCGACACGTTCGAGGGTTTCCAGCACGAGCGCCCGCGCCCGCGGATGGGTGCCGAGCGACACGTGGCCGAGCTTGTCGAGTGCGATGTTGCGGGCGCCCGGTAATACGGAAGTGCGCACGGGATACACGACATTGTCGTGATACGTGTAAATCGATGTGATGCGCGTGCGCTCGGCGTCGCTTTCGCCGTTGGCAAGGGCGACCAGCCATTCGCTGCCGAGACCCATCTGGTGCACGTTGCGTCCGATGCCGTGACGGGCGTGCAGCGTGCCGAAATGCGGCGAGCCCAGCGTGACGGTGTGGATGACGGGCAGTGTCGGGAAGCGGCGCAGACAGGCGCGTGCCGCAATACCGCCCATGCTGTGTCCGACCAGCACGACCGGCAGACGGGTGCGTTCGGCCAAGGCTTGGGTGGCGTTGGCGATGGCCTCGGCGTAGTCGTCGATGTCACCGAATATCGGCCCGAGATTGATCGCGTCGTTGTGATATCCCGCATCGGCCAGATGGTGCGAGAAGCGCAGCCAGAAAGCGCGATTGCAGCCGTAGCCGTGCAGCAGCAACACGGCGACCGGGCGGGCCGGACCGGTCGGCGAGGCCGTGGGGGCGGTGCTGCGCCAAGGCTGGTAGATGTCGAGCAGCAGGATCGAGGCCGCGCACTCGTACGCCCAGACGGCGATGTTCGTGCCCCCGCTCGTGCGCCGCTCCGGCGTGGGATCGGCGTTGGCCGCCATGGTGAAGCCCGCCGCGAGGCCGACGGCATGCGACACCGGCAGCCAGAGCAGTGTCCACAGAAGCGTGGTCCATGGGCTGTGCCACGTGGCCCATGTGGCGATGGCGACGACGAGCGAAAGCAGAACCTCGACGCCGCCGAAGATGACGTGCGGGCGCGATGCGCGATAGGGGCGGACTGCCCCGGTGGTGCCGGATGGACCCGAGGGGCCAGCGTCGCGCGGTGGACTCATTTGCCCAGTACGCTCACGAGACGCGTGCCCGCGAGGCGGTCATGCACGAATTGATGATCGGGCATGACGCGCATGGCCAGCGCCCAGAGCACGATCCAGCCACTGAGCAGCGCAACGCTGTTCCAGCCGGTCAGGCCCAGCGTCCAGTCGAGCGCCATTGCAGGCAGAACCCAGAGCCACGCGAGCACGTAGCGCGCAATCGCGCGACCGAAGCCGAGCGGTTGGCCGTGGGCATCGACCACGCGAATCTTCCATGTCTTCATGGCGAGCGTCTGTCCGCCATGCGTCCAGAACCATACGAAATAGGCCCCCAGCACGAGGAACAGCCACGCCTGCATCGCGTGGCGGTACATCAGCCCGCTGTGCTGCTGGGTCAGTGCGCTGAACAGGTAGCCCGCGAGAAACAACACGCCGAAGAGCAGCAGCGACTCGTAGACCATCGACAACAGGCGACGGCGCAGCGTCGGCACGGCGTAGCTGCCGCCATCAGGCGCGGGCATGGCCGACCCGGGGCGTGACTGGGCAGTGGAGGGTGAGGCGGACGAGGGATCGCGGGTCGTGGCGGAGTCGGTCATCGCAGCGTGGTCTGAGGTCTTATAGTCGGGTGCGCCGGTTGCGGCGCGCCCGCACTGGGCAATGCGTCGCCCATTATGCGGAAGATTACGGCGATGGGCCAGCCAACGGGCAATTCGAGCGGGCGGCCCAATGCAAAACGGCCGCCCGGAGGCGGCCGTCTGATGACGCGTTGGCAAGGCCAAGCGATCAATTGTGGTGGTACAGATCCGAGTTGAAGACAGCGTCGCCGCGGTCGTTGACCGAATTGCCGTTGGCTGTCGCAGCACTGGCGGCGGCAGCGGTGCCACCTGCGGCGGCGGCCGAGGCGCTCTGGCCCGTGCCGGGTGCGGCCGCCGGTGACGATGCACCGCCCGGCATGGACGGGCCCGGTACCGGCAGGGCGCCGTTCTTGCCCGTGGTGCCGGCATCCTTGCGATGCACCGCGGCGTATGGATTCTTGACGCCTGTGCGGCCCGACGGCGGCGCGCTTACCACGTTGGGACGGTTGGACTGCTTCTTGTCGTCCGCGGCCAGGCGCTTCTTCTGATCGTCGGTGAGTTGCTGATACTGCTGCCAGACCTGCGCCTTACGGTCAGGCGGCAATGTCTTGGCGTTCTGATAGCTCTCGCGTGCCAGTTGGCGCTGCTCGGGCGTCAGGCGGACCCAGTCGGCCATGCGGTCGTGCAGGCGCTTGCGGCCTTCGGGCGAGAGCGTATCGAAGCGTTTGGCGATTTCGACCCACTTCTCGCGCTGGCGATCGCTCATGCGATTCCAGTCCTGCGCGAGCGGCGACAGGGCTTCACGCTGGGCGGGGGTGAGTTTGGCCCAGTAACCGCCGGGCGACGGCAGGGCGGCTGCCGGGGCACTGGCAGTGGCGCCCGAGAGGCTGCCTACGGCGGCGCTGGCGGCACCGGGCACGCCCGGCGTTGCCGAGGCGCCCAATGCACCCGAGGCGCCGGCATCGGCGATGACCGGCGGTGCGTCGGAGATCGGCTCAGGGGCTTGCGAGCGGCGCAGCGCTGCCGTGCCGGCGAGCGCGGCCACGATAAGCGCGGCGACCAGAAAAAGTACGTTGCGTCGCGTCACAGGGCGGTCTTGGAGGGTGGGACTACTGGGCACGCTTCAGATAGGCGTTGAAACCGTGATCGGCGTAAGCCGACAGCGGCAGTTCGTCGCTGAGTACTGCGGCATCGATGTCCGCAAGGTCCTGAATGTGTTGCTGATGTTCCCAGTAGGCGATACCTGCCAGACCGATCACCAATGCGGCGAGCGGCCAGAGCAAGCCCAGACGGCCCAGTTTGTCGAATGCGCGGCGCGGCCCGCCGATTTCCGGCGTACCTCCCACGGCACCGACACCTGCGAGCACCAGCGCCGGTTGCACAACGGCCACCGGTTCGGGCTTCTTGCGCGCAAGCGCTTCCTGACGTGCAGCCGCCAACCGGGCCGCGATGTTCGGCGACGGTGCGTCGGATGCTTCGTCAAGCAGCAGTCGCACGCGATGTGCGAAGCGAATTTCCCTCGTTTCCAGATCGTGACTCATAACCTGATCCCTTTTGCCTTCAACGCTGCCGCCAGCGCGTGTGTGGCGCGTGAGCAGTGCGTCTTGACGCTGCCTTCCGAGCACCCCATCGTGGCAGCGGTCTCGGCAACGTCCATGTCCTCCCAGTAACGCATGAGGAAGGCTTCTCGTTGACGTGCAGGTAGCTTCTGTATCTCGGATTCAATAATGGAGAGGATTTCCGCCCGTGAAACCTGGTCCTCGCTGCTCTCGGTCTGTACTGACCCATCTTGGGAGAGCAAGGTTTCCAGCGGATCGTAATCGTCGCGGTCGTCGTCGGCGGCGCCCCCGAGATTCGAGAATAGCGTCACCCAGGTGTTGCGCACCTTTTGACGCCGGAAATAGTCGTGAATCGTGTTTTGCAGAATGCGCGTGAAGAGCAGCGGCAGGTCGGCCGGCGGCTTGTCGCCGTACTTCTCGGCGAGGCGGATCATCGCATCCTGAACGATATCGAGGGCGGCCTCGTCGTCACGAACGGCATAGACGGCCTGCTTGAAGGCGCGCCGTTCGATGCCCGCGAGAAAATCCGCCAGTTCCTTGTCAGATGCCATCCGGTGGGGTGCACGCAGCGTTGCCCGCTGCGCCTTTGAAATGCCGTGTAAGCGTAAAGATTACGTAAAGATCGCGTAGTCGGTGCGGATGCTACCAAAAACGCGCGCCCATGTAACCGCTTTTCACCGCGTGTGCTTCATTGCCACACGTAATGAGCCGAAAGGCTTCCTATCGTGTAAGGATTGTGCACCAGCATGGGGCGCAATAGCGCATGGTGTGGGAATGTTGCGAAGCGGACTTTGCAATCATGCTGCAAATGCATAAACCCGCTTGACCATTTTGCTGCAAACCAGTAAATTTGCCAGTTCGCAATATCTGTGATTGTCTCAATATCGGCACGCTTAAAAGGTGTGTCCATCATTCAGACGCGCAGCTTGAGCCCGGACCATAAGTTCGCGGGGAGAGCACCCGATCAAAATTTTTGCCGAAACTTTGAAAGGTCGACAATGAACATGCCAAGCGCGGAATTCTCCGAGGCGGAAGCAACTCGCCATCAAAACACTTCCGAAGACATGATTGGCGCCGAGATTCTCGTGCGCTCGCTTCAGGAAGAGGGTGTCGAACATCTGTGGGGTTACCCCGGTGGTTCGGTGCTCTACATCTACGACGAACTCTACAAGCAGGACAAGATCCAGCACATCCTGGTTCGCCATGAGCAAGCTGCCGTGCATGCGGCCGACGCTTATTCGCGTTCCACCGACAAAGTCGGCGTGTGCCTCGTGACGTCTGGCCCCGGCGTGACCAATGCGGTCACCGGCATTGCCACGGCGTACATGGATTCGATCCCGCTCGTGATCATTACCGGGCAGGTGCCCACGGCCGCCATCGGTCTGGACGCCTTCCAGGAATGCGACACGGTCGGTATTACCCGTCCGTGCGTCAAGCACAACTTCCTCGTGAAGGACGTGCGCGACCTCGCCGCCACCATCAAAAAAGCCTTCTATATCGCCAAGACCGGCCGTCCCGGCCCGGTGCTGATCGATATTCCGAAGGACGTGTCGAAGGCACGCTGCCGCTTCGAGTATCCGAAGTCGGTGTCGCTGCGCTCATACAACCCGGTCACGAAGGGCCACTCGGGTCAGATCCGCAAGGCGATGAGCCTGCTGCTCTCGGCCAAGCGTCCCTATATCTATACCGGCGGCGGCATCATCCTCGCCGATGCATCGAAGGAACTGAACCAGTTCTGCGACCTGCTCGGCTACCCGGTGACCAACACGCTCATGGGCCTGGGCGGGTATCGCGCGAGCGATCCCAAGTTCCTCGGCATGCTGGGCATGCACGGCACGTACGAAGCCAACATGGCCATGCAGCACTGCGACGTGCTCATCGCCATCGGTGCGCGCTTCGACGACCGTGTGATCGGTAACCCGGAACACTTCACCTCGACGGCTCGCAAGATCATTCACATCGATATCGACCCGTCGTCGATTTCGAAGCGTGTGAAGGTCGATATCCCGATCGTCGGCGACGTGAAGGAAGTGCTGCGCGAAATGATCGAAAACCTGCAAACGGCCGAACATGGCCCGGACACCGGGGCCCTGGCCGACTGGTGGAAGCAGATCGAGGAATGGCGCTCGCGCGACTGCCTCGCGTTCGATCGCGAGAGCGAAATCATCAAGCCGCAACATGTGGTCGAAACCTACTGGAAGCTCACGGAAGGCGACGCCTTCGTCTGCTCGGACGTGGGGCAGCACCAGATGTGGGCCGCGCAGTACTACCGGTTCAACAAGCCGCGCCGCTGGATCAACTCCGGTGGTCTGGGCACGATGGGCTTCGGCCTGCCGGCCGCCATGGGCGTGAAGATGGCGCATCCGGATGCTGAAGTCGCCTGTATTACCGGCGAAGGCTCGATCCAGATGTGCATTCAGGAGCTCTCGACGTGCCTGCAATACCGCACGCCGATCAAGATTCTGTCGCTCAACAACCGCTATCTGGGCATGGTTCGTCAGTGGCAGCAGATCGAATACAGCAAGCGTTATTCCAGTTCGTACATGGATGCGCTGCCTGACTTCGTGAAGCTCGCCGAGGCCTACGGTCACGTGGGCATGCGCATCGAGAAGTCGTCGGACGTCGAGCCGGCACTGCGCGAAGCGTTGCGCCTGAAGGACCGCACGGTATTCATGGATTTCCAAACGGATCCCACCGAGAACGTCTGGCCGATGGTTCAGGCCGGCAAGGGCATCAGCGAGATGCTGCTGGGTTCGGAAGATCTGTAACAAGGCGCGTGCGCGCCGCAGTGCGAACGGCCCAGGCCGGCGCACGGGCGCAGCGAACCCACAAAATTGGACAATCCGGGATACACCATGAGGCACATTATTTCTGTTTTGCTCGAGAACGAGCCGGGCGCGCTGTCGCGCGTTGTCGGCCTCTTCTCCGCACGTGGCTACAATATCGAGACCTTGACCGTCGCGCCGACCGAAGATCGTTCGCTCTCGCGCATGACGGTGGTCACGACGGGCTCCGACGATGTCATCGAGCAGATCACCAAGCACCTGAACCGGCTGATCGAAGTGGTGAAGGTGGTCGATCTGACCGAAGGCGCACATATCGAGCGTGAGCTGATGCTCATCAAGGTGCGCGCCGTGGGCAAGGAGCGCGAAGAGATGAAGCGGATGTCGGATATTTTCCGCGGCCGCATCATTGACGTAACTGAAAAGACCTACACGATCGAACTCACGGGCAACTCGTCGAAACTCGACGCGTTCATCGAAGGGCTCGATCGCACGGCGATTCTTGAGACGGTACGTACCGGCGGCTCGGGAATTGGTCGCGGTGAGCGCATCCTGAAGGTCTGACCGGTAACGGCAACGCGGTAAGCGGATTTCGATCCATTCTGATTTCAGTTTAATTTTAGTAATACGGGACAATTTCAAAATGAAAGTTTTCTACGACAAAGACGCCGACCTCTCCCTCATCAAGGGCAAGCAAGTCACGATCATCGGTTACGGCTCGCAAGGCCATGCCCACGCACAGAACCTGAAGGACAGCGGCGTGAACGTGACGGTCGGTCTGCGCAAGAACGGCGCTTCGTGGAACAAGGCGGTCAACGCCGGCCTGAACACGCAAGAAGTGGCAGAAGCCGTGAAGTCGGCTGACATCGTCATGATGCTGCTGCCGGACGAGCAAATCGGCGACGTGTACAAGAACGAAGTGCACGAAAACATCAAGCAAGGCGCTGCCCTGGCCTTCGCACACGGCTTCAACGTTCACTACGGCTGCGTGATCCCGCGCGCTGACCTGGACGTCATCATGATCGCCCCGAAGGCTCCGGGCCACACGGTGCGCTCGACGTACTCGCAAGGTGGCGGCGTGCCGCACCTGATCGCCGTGGCACAAGACAAGTCGGGCGCCGCTCGCGACATCGCTTTGTCGTACGCAGCGGCTAACGGCGGCGGCCGTGCCGGCATCATCGAAACGAACTTCCGCGAAGAAACGGAAACCGACCTGTTCGGCGAACAAGCCGTGCTGTGCGGCGGTACCGTCGAGCTGATCAAGGCCGGTTTCGAAACGCTGGTGGAAGCCGGCTACGCGCCGGAAATGGCGTACTTCGAGTGCCTGCACGAACTCAAGCTGATCGTCGACCTGATCTATGAAGGCGGCATCGCCAACATGAACTACTCGATCTCGAACAACGCCGAGTACGGCGAGTACGTCACCGGCCCGCGCGTCGTGACGGAAGAGACGAAGAAGGCGATGAAGCAGTGCCTGACGGACATCCAGACCGGCGAATACGCCAAGTCGTTCATCCTGGAAAACAAGGCTGGCGCCCCGACCCTGATCTCGCGTCGCCGTATCACGGCCGAGCACCAGATCGAGCAAGTTGGCGGCAAGCTGCGCGCGATGATGCCGTGGATCGCCAAGAACAAGCTGGTCGACCAGTCGAAGAACTAAGCACGAACCACGACGTAACGGTTCAAGCAGTATCAGCCGTCCGCCGTGCCGTGGCCTCCGCCGCGGCCCGGCGGGCGGTTTTTTTTGTGACGCGAGCGTGTCAGATGGCGAAAAAGTGTCGTCTCGTCCCGCGCATTGCTACAATGCCGCCACGCCACGGTTTGGCCCAAAGCAGGCCGACCCGCTCACTCAACCGTTTTCCCAAGGACGCGAGTCAATCGCATGAATTATCCTCACCCGATCATCGCCCGCGAGGGCTGGCCCTTCCTGGGCATCGCCGTCGCCGTCGCGCTTGTCGTGCACTTTCTGGCAGGCGTGTTGTGGGCCGCGCCGTTCTGGGTGATCGCCCTGTTCGTGCTGCAATTCTTCCGCGATCCGCCGCGTCAGGTGCCGCAGCAGGCAGGCGCCGTGCTTTCGCCGGCCGACGGCCGCATCGTCGCCATCGAAACCACGCAGGACCCCTATGCAGGCCGTGAAGCGCTGAAGATCAGCGTGTTCATGAATGTTTTCAACGTTCACTCGAATCGTGCCCCGGTTGACGGCACGGTGACCAAGGTGGAATATTTCCCGGGGCGTTTCTTCAACGCCGATCTCGACAAGGCATCGCTTGAGAACGAGCGCAATGCGCTGGTGATCGACGTGGGCGGTCAGATCGTCACGAGCGTGCAGGTCGCCGGCCTGATCGCGCGCCGCATTCTCTGCTACGTGAAGCCGGGCGAGACGCTCACGCGTGGCCAGCGTTACGGTTTCATCCGTTTCGGTTCGCGTGTCGATGTGTACCTGCCGCTGGGCTCGCGTCCGCGCGTGGCCATCGGCGACAAGGTGTCGGCCACGTCGACGATCCTCGCCGAGCTGTGATCGACACGGTTTGAACCCGTCGGGCCGTGCGGGGCGACGCCACTTTTTGTGAAATGGGGTGCGTCACCCTGCCGCGGTCTGCAACTGCTTTCGCTTCTCGCGTTCCAATAGCGGTGATCCGTCGCGCAATGGGGTGATCAGGCCCCTGCCCGCAGCCTTTAGCATCGTCAAGGAGGTTCAGATGCCGGAAAACCATCGCGGCCGCTTACGCAACAATGTCAGACACCTTTCGCCGTTTGGCCGTCATAAAAACCCTTCCGCGGACGCATCGATGAACGAAGACCACGACCAGGTTGTGGACGAAGAGCTGCCGGTACGCCCGCGCAGCCGCGGTATTTACCTGTTGCCGAACGCCTTTACGACGGCGGCGCTGTTCTGTGGCTTCTTTGCCATCGTGCAGGCCATGAACGACCGTTTCGAACAGGCCGCCATCGCCATCTTTTTCGCCATGGTGCTCGACGGCATGGACGGGCGCGTGGCCCGCATGACCAATACCCAGAGCGCGTTTGGCGAGCAATACGATTCGCTTTCCGACATGACGTCGTTCGGCGTGGCGCCGGCGCTGGTCATGTACGAATGGATTCTCCACGAGATCGGCAAGTGGGGCTGGCTGGCAGCCTTCGTCTATGTGGCCGGTGCGGCACTGCGTCTGGCGCGCTTTAACGCGAACATCGGCGTGGTCGACAAGCGCTTCTTCCAAGGGTTGGCCAGTCCGGCGGCGGCGGCGCTCATCGCCGGGTTTGTCTGGATCACGATCGACAACAAACTGCCCGTGAACGTGTTCTGGATGCCCTGGGTGGCGTTCGGTCTGACGATCTACGCCGGGATGTCGATGGTCTCGAACGCACCGTTCTACAGCGGCAAGGCGCTCGACGTGCGTCAGCGCGTGTCGTTCGGGGTGGTGCTGCTGTTCATGGTCGGCTTCATTCTGGTGTCGTCCGACCCGCCGCTGGTGCTGTTCGGCATGTTCTGCCTGTACAGCATTTCGGGCTACGTGCTGTGGGTCATCCGCTTCGTGAAGGGCCGCCGCCAGCGGATCTTCGGCGAGGTGGACGAGTAAAAGCGCGGTTGAATCACATAAGGGGCGTCCAAGGGCGCCCCTTGTCACATCTGCCTGTCAGTATTGTCAGGTGAACCTGTGTGGCGATGCTGTAGTCTAGTGACTTGTTGTCTTGCGAGCGCAGGCTCCGAATTACCCCCTCGGCGCGGACACCTCCCGGTCAATTTGACCGGGCCCCGGTTCGGCGCCGTTTCCGTAGTTCTACGTGACGAAGGAGAAATCATGGGCATTCTGGACTTCGTGAAGGAAGCTGGTCAGGCACTGTTGGGCAGCAAGGCGCAAGCCGCCGAGCCGCCCCCGCCGGGCCCCGATGCGGACGCCGCCAACCGGACGGCCGCCGAGGCCATCGAGAACTACATCAAGACGCAGAACCTTGATGCCACGGGACTCACCGTGACCTTCGACGGCGCATCGCGCACCGTGACGGTCTTCGGCGTGGCAGCCGATCAGGCGACCAAGGAAAAGATTCTGCTTTGCTGCGGCAACGTGAAGGGGGTTGCCCAGGTCGACGACAAGATGTCGGTGTCGACGGCGTCTGCCGAGGCGACTTATCACACCGTCGAGAGTGGCGACACGCTCTCAGCCATCTCGAAGAAGGTCTACGGGGATGCCAACAAGTACAACGTCATCTTCGAGGCGAACAAGCCGATGCTCTCCAGCCCGGACAAGATCTACCCGGGGCAGGTGCTGCGCATTCCGCCGGCCTGACATGGTGGTATTCGTCTCCTGTTGAGACAAAACGGCCCGGCAATTGTGAATTGACCGGGCCGTTTTTTTGGGCAATGATTTCGCACCGCTATCGCCACGCAGCCCGCCGTCTCCCGACCGGCCCCGCCCGCGCGCGCCGCTTGCCACCCGGGCAAGCGTGACGACAAGACGCCAAGAACAAACCAAACCCTACGAGATCCCCACAGGAGTAAGTCATGGCTGACAAGCTGATCATTTTCGACACGACCTTGCGCGACGGCGAACAGTCGCCCGGCGCCTCGATGACGCGCGACGAGAAGATTCGTATCGCCCGCCAACTGGAGCGTCTGCGCGTTGACGTCATCGAAGCCGGCTTCGCGGCCAGCTCGAACGGCGACTTCGAGTCGATCAAGGCAATCGCCGGTATCGTCAAGGACAGCACGGTGTGCTCGCTGGCGCGCGCCAACGACCGTGATATCGCCCGTGCCGCCGAGGCGCTCAAGGGGGCCAACTCCTCGCGTATCCACACGTTCATCGCCACTTCCCCGCTGCACATGGAGAAGAAGCTGCGCATGACGCCCGATCAGGTGTTCGAGCAGGCCAAGCTTGCCGTGCGCTTTGCGCGCCAGTTCACCGACAACATCGAATTCTCGCCGGAAGACGGCAGCCGCTCGGATCTGGACTTCCTCTGCCGCGTGCTCGAAGCCGTGATCGACGAAGGCGCCACGACCATCAACGTGGCCGACACGGTCGGCTACGGCGTGCCGGAACTCTACGGTCAGCTCGTGCGTACGCTGCGCGAGCGCGTGCCGAACTCGGACAAGGCCGTCTGGTCGGTGCACTGCCACAACGACTTGGGCATGGCTGTGGCGAACTCGCTGGCGGGCGTGCAGTTGGGCGGCGCGCGCCAGATCGAGTGCACGATCAACGGTCTGGGCGAGCGCGCGGGCAATACGTCGCTCGAAGAAGTGGTCATGGCGCTCAAGACGCGCAAGGACTACTTCGGTCTGGAACTGGGCATCGACACGACGCAGATCGTGCCGGCGTCGAAGCTGGTGTCGCAGATCACCGGTTTCAACGTGCAGCCGAACAAGGCCGTGGTCGGCGCCAACGCCTTCGCGCACGCGTCGGGCATCCATCAGGACGGCGTGCTCAAGGCGCGCGACACCTACGAAATCATGCGTGCGGAAGATGTGGGCTGGACCGCGAACAAGATCGTGCTGGGCAAGCTCTCGGGCCGCAACGCGTTTAAGCAACGCTTGCAGGAACTGGGCATCGAGATGGAGTCGGAGCAGGACGTGAACGCCGCGTTCGCCCGCTTCAAGGAACTGGCCGATCAGAAGTCGGAAATCTTCGACGAAGACATTCTGGCCATCGTCTCGAACGAAGCGCAGGCGGAGAGCGGCGAGCACTTCTATCTGGTCTCGATGGCGCAGCACTCCGAGACCGGCGAGCGCCCGAGCGCGCGCGTGGTGTTCACGGCGCAGGGCAAGGAACTGGTGGGCGAGTCCGAGGGCAACGGCCCGGTCGATGCGGTGCTTAACGCCATTGAATCGCAGGTGCAAAGCGGTGCCGAGCAGCTGTTGTACTCGGTCAACGCGATTACCACGGGCACGCAGTCGCAGGGCGAAGTGACCGTGCGTCTGTCGAAGGGCGGCCGTATCGTGAACGGCGTCGGCACTGATCCGGACATCGTGGCTGCGTCCGCCAAGGCTTACCTGTCGGCGCTCAACAAGCTGTATTCGAAGGCCGAGAAGCTCAACCCGCAACTCACGCCGTAATGTTGCCGGTGAGCGGGTAAGGGAGACTGCGGTGCAATGACAGGGTTGATTGGCTGTCGTTTCATCCGGCGCCTTATTCCTCCGGGCCGTAGAAAAAGCCGCCGCTTTCGTTGCAACGAGGGCGGCGGCTTTGTCGTCTCTGGCGGCGTGATTCAATTCGCTTGACCCGGCCCCCGGGGCCGACCCGAACATGCGCTCATCCCTAGCCCATGAAGGAGCGATGTATGGTGTCTTCCGATCGAAATCTCACGGCGTCCGAGGCGGCGCGACAGCTTGGCGTATCAGGCAAGGCGCTGCGCCTCTACGAGCAACATGGCTTGCTGGCGCCGGGGCGCACCGCTGCCGGTTATCGCCAGTACCGCGCGACGGATATGGCGCGTGCCGGGGAGATCGTGGCACTGCGCAAACTGGGCCTGAGCGTCGCGGAGGTCAAGGCGGTGCTGGACGGCGATACACAGGCGCTGGTGCGAGCGCTCGATATGCATGAAGCGAGGCTTCTGAGCGATATGGCTGCCCGGGCGCAGCAGATCGCCCGGGTGCGTGAGCTGCGCGCCGAGCTTCGTGATGGACGAATGCCGGCCACCGGCGCGCTGGCACAACTGCTGCGCGATCAGCGTCACGACGAGCCGGGTGGGGCGCCGCTGGACGTCGGCTTCGCGTTGCCTTGGCCGTGGGGCGGCGAATGGTTCGAATTGAAGGACTTGCCAGCGATCACCTTTCTGACCGGTCCGTTGGGCAGCGGCAAGACGCGGCTGGCGCTGCAACTCGCCGAATCGATACCGGGTGCCACGTTCGTTGGTCTGGATCGAGTCGCACCGGAAGGTGCACCCGCTTTGGCGCGGGCTTCCGCTGACGATGCCGCGCGCATGGCGCGTGTCGAGCGAGCCACGGCATGGATGCTGGAGGAGGGCGGAGAGGCCAGTGATGACTTGCGTGCACTGCTGATGGCGCTCGATGTTGACGACACCGCCGGGGACGACGTGGCCCCTGTGGCGGATGCCTCTGACGCAATTGGCGAAGCCGGCGAGGCCAACGGGAAACACACCTCTCCTGTCGTCGTTGTCGACATGGTGGAGCAGGGGTTGAATCAGGCGACGCAGGAAGCATTGATCCGTTTCCTGCGCCACCGTGCGGGCATGTCGTCGCAGCGGCTCATCTTGATGACGCGCTCGGTACACATCCTCGATCTGTCCGCCGTCGGGCCCAACGAACTGCTGATTCTGTGCCCGGCCAATCACGCGCCGCCGTTCAGCGTTGCACCGTATCCCGGCGCGCGAGGCTACGAAGCGCTCGCGTCGTGTCTGGCACCGATCGATGTGCGGGCGCGCACGCAGGGCATGATCTCGTGGCGCCCGCCCGCGACCTGAGCCAACGGCTCAGAACATGTTGTTGTCGCGCTTCTCGTGCAGCGGATCCGGGCTGATCTGTGTGGTCTTCACGACACCATCGACATCGAAGTAGAAATTCATCATCGTGAACCACACGTCATCCTGCTTGAAGCGGTAAGTCCAGACTTCACGCTTCATCAGCGGAAAGGCCGACGTCTCGACCGGCTCGCCGAAATGATGCAGCACGTCGGTCTTGGTCCACTTGTCGATCTCGACCTTGTTGAACTCCGGTGTGGACAGGACCTGCGTGGTTTTCAGCAGGCGGCCCTGTGCGTCGAAGTCCACGGCAATGGTTTCTTCCCCGAACGGCTTGGTCGGGTAGAGCCATCGGGTGACGCCGGGGGCGAGCGGGTAGACCTCCTTCGGCTTGCCGAGCTGGGCCTGAACGTCGGCTTGCGACAGATTCGGTGACAAGGTTTGCCATGCCGGGGTGTAGCAGGCGGTGAGCGACAGGGCCAGCGCAGTGGTGGCGAGCGTTGCGCACACTCTGGAAATCAGGGTCATGAATAGCCTCGCATTGACGCGGAAATACCGCACAGCGGCATGTCGCTAGCATACCGCCGTGTGACTTATCGTGGGGCGCCTCGGCTTGCCGGGTGCGGACCGGGCAGTTATGATTCGCGCCGAGAGAGTTACTGGGGCCTCGATGAAACTTCACGTCTTGCTGGCGCGCTTGTTGCCGTGCCTTTGCGCTGTTGGCCTGTTGGCTGCCACTGGACTGGCGCACGCTGCGCCGCCGATTCGCCTCGCGCTCATCGAAGGCATGAGCGGGCCGTTCGGCAATGCGGGGGCGATGGTCGAGCGCAATCTGCGCTTCGCGATCGAGCGCGTGAACGCCCGCGGCGGCGTGAAGTTACGCGACGGCGCCCATCCGCTTGAACTCACCGTTTTTGATAGCAAAGGGGCGGTCGAAGACAGTCTGGTGCAGCTCAAGGCAGCCGGCGATCTGGGCATTCCCTTTGTCTTGCAGGGCAACAGCTCGGCGGTGGCGTCGGCCCTGATCGACGCGATCAACAAGCGCAACGCCCGCGAGCCGGGCCAGCGCATGCTGTTCTTCAACTACTCGGCGGTCGATACCGCGCTCACCAACGAGCAATGCAGCTTCTGGCACTTCGCCTTCGATGCGAATGCCGCCATGCGCATGCAGGCGCTGACCGAGGCGATCAAGGAAGATCCGAGCATCCAGAAGGTTTATCTGCTCAATCAGGACTACAGCTTCGGCCGGCAGGTCGCCGGGCTGGCTCGCCAGATGATCGGGGCGAAGCGCCCCGACGTGCAGATTGTGGGTGAGCAGTTCAGCCCGGTAGGCCGCGTGAAGGATTTCACGCCGTACCTCGCGCGCATCCGCGCGGCGGGTGCCGATACCGTGGTGACCGGCAGCTGGGGCAACGATCTCACGCTGTTGGTGAAAGCCGCGCGTGAGCAGGGCATGGAACTGAAGTTCTACACGTTCTACGGCAACGCGCTGGGCGCGCCTGCTGCCCTCGGTGACGCCGGAGTGGGGCGCGTGTATGCGGTGGCCGAGTGGCACCCGAACGTAGGCGGCGAGGCCTCGGACGCGTTCTACAAAGCGTTTCGCGCGCGCTATCCGGAGGCCCGTGACGACTATCCGCTGCTTCGCATGAGCGTGATGGTCGACATGATCGCGTCCGCGCTCGAACAGGCGGGCACCACCGACGTGACGACCGTGGGCCGCGCGCTGGAGAACCGCCGCATTCGCGAGGCGCCCGCCGACGCGTGGATGCGCCCGAACGATCACCAGATGATCGAGCCGCTGTATGTCTCGGTCATGCGCCGTGCCGGCGAGCCGGGCGTGAAGTTCGACAACGAGGGCTCGGGCTACGGTTTCAAGACGGTGATGGAATTGCCCGCCAGCAAGGTGGCGCTGCCGAGCACCTGCCGGATGGCGCGCCAGCGGTGATTGATGCGATTTTCGCGACAATCGACTGATTTTGGGCCGATTGTCCGGCGGATTTCCGGATTTTTCACCCCGAAATCGAGGCGTCAGGCCCGCCCGCCGGGGCGGGGCACGGAAAATTGTGGCGGCCTGATGGCAATTCCCGTATAATCGCGCACTTGCAGTTTTTGTTTATGCGCGGCGATGTCGCGCATGTTTTTGTAAGTTCACGGCACGGCCATTCTTCCGTGACCGCTTGTATCCAAGGAAAGCAAATGTCGAACGCAGAAATCAAGAAGTCGGACGTCGTGGCGCAATTCGCCCGCACGGCCAATGACACGGGTTCCCCCGAAGTGCAAGTTGCGCTGCTGACCACGCGCATCAACGAACTGACGCCGCACTTCAAGGCTCACATGAAGGATCACCACAGCCGCCGCGGTCTGCTGCGCATGGTGAGCCGTCGTCGTAAGCTGCTCGATTACCTCAAGGGCAAGGATGCAGACCGCTACCGCGCCCTGATCGAGAAGCTGGGCCTGCGTAAGTAAGCGATTACGATTACGACGAGATGCCTGTATCAGCGTGCTGATGCAGGCATTTTGTTTTTGGGCGACGCCAGACGAGCATCATTTTGATGTTTTTCCGGCGGCCAGCCCGGTCCTCGCACCGGGTTTCCGAGTTACGGGGCCTCGTCGGCAAGCAGGGCTTGTGTCATTCCAGGGTCGCATCAGAGAGCAGCACGGCAACGCGCCGAGCAACGCTGGAATGGCATAACACTCCCCCCTGTGCGGCGTCGGGACCACCCCGGCAGCGATATCGCGCCGCTGCTGCATTCGCGCGATTCGATAAAGGAGTGCAAATGTTCAATAAAGTCGTCAAGTCTTTCCAGTGGGGCCAAAACACGGTTCGCATGGAGACGGGTGAGATCGCTCGTCAAGCGTCGGGCGCTGTGCTCGTCGACATGGACGATACCGTCATTCTGGCAACGGTCGTTGGCGCAAAGAAGGCCAAGGCAGGCCAGGACTTCTTCCCGCTGACCGTCGATTACCTTGAAAAGACTTACGCCGCCGGCAAGATCCCGGGTGGCTTCTTCAAGCGTGAAGGCCGTCCGTCGGAAAACGAAACGCTGACGTCGCGCCTGATCGACCGTCCGATCCGCCCGCTGTTCCCGGAAGGCTTCTACAACGAAGTCCAGGTGGTGGTGCAGGTTGTCTCGCTGAACCCGGAAGTGCCGGCCGATATCCCGGCCCTGATCGGTGCTTCGGCCGCGCTGGCCATTTCGGGTCTGCCGTTCAACGGCCCGGTCGGTGCCGCACGCGTTGCCTACGTCGACAGCCAGTACGTGCTGAACCCGTCGCGTGAGCAGATCGCCAAGTCGCAACTGGATCTGGTCGTCGCCGGTACGGAACAAGCCGTGCTGATGGTGGAATCGGAAGCCAAGGAACTGCCGGAAGACGTGATGCTGGGCGCTGTGGTGTTCGGTCACGAGCAACTGCAAACGGCCATCAACGCGATTCACGACCTGGTGCGTGACGGTGGCAAGGCCGAGTGGGATTGGACCCCGGCCGGCAAGAACGAAGCCCTGATCGCACAAGTGACCGAGCTGGCTGACGCCTCGCTGCGCGCCGCTTACCAAACGCGTGAAAAGCAAGCACGTACGCAAGAACTGCGTACCGTGACGAGCGACGTGCTGGCCAAGCTGGGCGAAGCTGCTGCTGCCAAGGGCGAAGCGGCTCCGGACGCGATCGAAGTCGGCAACATCCTGTTCGATCTGGAAGCCAAGATCGTGCGTAGCCAGATTCTGGCAGGCGAGCCGCGTATCGACGGCCGCGACACGCGCACCGTGCGTCCGATCTCGATTCGCACCGGCGTGCTGCCGCGTGCGCACGGTTCGGCACTGTTCACGCGTGGCGAAACGCAGGCACTCGTGGTGGCCACGCTGGGCACCAAGAGCGACGAGCAGATCATCGACGCGCTGCAAGGCGAGTACCGTGACCGCTTCATGCTGCACTACAACTTCCCGCCGTTCTCGACGGGCGAAACGGGTCGCGTGGGTTCGCCCAAGCGTCGCGAAATCGGTCACGGCCGTCTGGCCAAGCGTGCTCTGGTGGCTTGCCTGCCGGGCGCTGACGATTTCGGCTACACCGTGCGCGTGGTGTCGGAAATTACCGAGTCGAACGGTTCGTCGTCGATGGCATCGGTGTGCGGCGGTAGCCTCGCCATGATGGACGCCGGTGTGCCGCTGACCTCGCCGGTCGCCGGTATCGCCATGGGCCTGATCCTCGACGGCAACAAGTTTGCCGTGCTGACCGACATTCTCGGCGACGAAGATCACCTGGGCGACATGGACTTCAAGGTGGCAGGTACGTCGAACGGCGTGACCGCACTCCAGATGGACATCAAGATCCAGGGCATCACGAAGGAAATCATGCAGGTCGCGCTGGCGCAAGCCAAGGAAGGCCGTCTGCATATTCTCGAAAAGATGACCGAGGCCCAGTCGGGCGTGCGTACGGAGCTGTCGGAATTCGCACCGCGCATGGTCACCATCAAGATCAACCCGGAAAAGATCCGTGACGTGATCGGCAAGGGTGGTTCGGTGATTCGCGCGCTGACCGAAGAAACGGGCACCAGCATCGACATCTCGGACGACGGCGTGGTTACCATCGCCAGCCCGAGCGCTGAAGGTATTGCTGAAGCCAAGCGCCGCATCGAGCTGATCACCGTGGAAGTGGAAGTCGGTCAGGTCTACGACGGCACCGTGCTCAAGCTGCTCGAGTTCGGCGCGATTGTCTCGGTGCTGCCGGGCAAGGATGGTCTGCTGCACATCTCGGAAATCCTGAACGAGCGCATCAACAACATCAACGACTACCTGAAGGAAGGTCAGTCGGTGCGTGTGAAGGTGATCCAGCAGGATGACAAGGGCCGTCTGCGTCTGTCGCACAAGGCACTGACCGAAGAAGAGCGCGTTGGCGCAGCGGTTGTGACCAAGCACGAAGGGTAAGCCACGACGGGCCGGTCGTTGAACTAATCAACCCGGCTTCGCAGTGGTTTCGGTGAGGTGGCATGCTTGCATGTTGCTGCGCTGAATGAGAACGGCGACTCTACGGAGTCGCCGTTTTTCATTTTTCGCACGAATCGGCAAAATAATGCGGAAAAAGTGCGAGAGGGGTATTTACAGGAAATGGGTTTGTCATTAGAATCTCATTTCTCTGTTCGGGGGGTATAGCTCAGCTGGGAGAGCGCTTGCATGGCATGCAAGAGGTCAGCGGTTCGATCCCGCTTACCTCCACCACGGATTCCGAAGCTTGATTTTTGGGCGCGTCGAAAGAGCAAGATTCTTGCAAAAACGATGCAAAAAACTTGAAAATAAAGCTTCACAAGCGAAGAAATGTTGTTTAGAATAGCGTTCTTCGCGAAATGCAGTAAAGAGAAGCAAACGCGAAACAGACAAAGTTTTGACGATTTTGTCCCCTTCGTCTAGAGGCCTAGGACATCACCCTTTCACGGTGAGTACAGGGGTTCGAATCCCCTAGGGGACGCCAGAATTGGTGCCGGTAGCGAGTCGGTGTCAGTTTGAAAATGCCACGAAGTCGGTGGCAAAAGCCCGCTGAAAGTTTGGCGGGTTTTTTTGTCGGTTTTGGAGCGGTAGTTCAGTTGGTTAGAATACCGGCCTGTCACGCCGGGGGTCGCGGGTTCGAGCCCCGTCCGCTCCGCCAAAACCTACGAAGTTCGGTGATCTGCGCATGAAAATGCTGCAATGCCGGACAACTAGCAGGAAAGCAAAGTGATTGACGTCACGATGCCGCAGCAAGTTTGGAGCGGTAGTTCAGTTGGTTAGAATACCGGCCTGTCACGCCGGGGGTCGCGGGTTCGAGCCCCGTCCGCTCCGCCAAATAAAAAGCCTGTTCAACGAAAGTTGGACAGGCTTTTTTCTTTGGCGCGGCGTTTTTGACGCGCTCCCGATAGGTTTCCCGGGAGCGTTATTTACCGCGAATTCATCTGAATTTTCTTCAAAAAGTGGCTTGCGGATGTTTCGCGCGATTTTCCAAAATCGCGCAGTTAGCTCGCATTGCGTCCCTGTCGTGACAGCCACCTTCCGATGACCCTCTCCAGTGCCCTCACCGCACGAGGCAGGGACGCTTCGGATCGAACTTCCAGTTAGGGATCAAATACTGCATCGCCACGCTGTCATCGCGCGCGCCGAGTCCGTGTTCAAGGTATTGCGCATGAGCAGCTTCCACGGCGTCCATGTCGAGCGTCACACCCAACCCGGGTGTCGACGGCACCTGCACCTTGCCATTCACGATCTGGAGCGGGTTTTGCGTCAGGTACTGACCGTCCTGCCAGATCCAGTGCGTATCGATCGCAGTGATGTTGCCCGGTGCCGCAGCCGCCACATGCGTGAACATGGCGAGCGACACATCGAAGTGATTGTTCGAATGCGAGCCCCACGTCAGGCCCCAGTCGTTACACATTTGCGCGACGCGCACCGAGCCTTGCATCGTCCAGAAGTGCGGGTCGGCCAGCGGAATGTCCACCGACTGCAACTGAATCGCGTGGCCCATCTGACGCCAGTCGGTCGCGATCATGTTGGTGGCCGTCGGCAGGCCGGTGGCGCGCCGGAATTCCGCCATCACCTCGCGTCCCGAGTAGCCGTTTTCTGCGCCGCACGGGTCTTCGGCGTAGGCGAGCACGTCGTGTTTGTCGCGGCATAGGCGAACGGCTTCGGCGAGCGACCATGCGCCGTTCGGATCGAGCGTGACGCGGGCTTGCGGAAAGCGTTTCGCCAGCGCCGTGACGGCTTCGATTTCTGCGTCGCCGTCGAGCACGCCGCCTTTGAGTTTGAAATCCTGAAAGCCGTATCGCGCATGGGCCGCTTCTGCCAGACGTACGACAGCGTCGGGGGTCATGGCCACTTCCGTGCGCACGCGCTCCCAGTCGTCGCGGGCGTGGCGGTTGTCGTCATACGGCAAGTCCGTCGCGTGCCGGTCACCGATGAAAAAGAGATAGCCCAGCATAGCCACTTCAGTGCGTTGCTGACCTTCGCCAAGCAGCGCTGCGACCGGCACTTCGAGATGCTGGCCCAGCAGATCGAGCAGCGCCGCTTCGAGCGCCGTGACGGCGTGAATCGTCGTACGCAGATCGAAGGTTTGCAGACCTCGGCCGCCGGCGTCGCGATCGGCAAACGCGCGGCGCGTCTGGCCGAGAATCGCCTGCACATTGGCAATCGACTGGCCAACGACATACTGACGTGCATCTTCGAGGGTCTTGCGAATCGATTCGCCACCAGGGACTTCGCCAACGCCGGTGTGCCCGGCGCTGTCTTTCAGGATCACCAGATTGCGCGTGAAGAACGGGCCGTGGGCGCCGCTCAGGTTCAGCAACATGCTGTCGCGTCCGGCGACAGGAACAACGCGCAGTTCGGTAACGATGGGGGTTCGGGTCATGGCGGGTGAGGTCTTGTCTGACGAAAGCGTGAGTGGGTACATACAGGCTTGTTGTATGTCGTCAGACAACATTCTAGGGAAACTTCTTTCCGATGCCTTTCCGGGTATACCCTTTTACGAATGAAATTACCGGCGATAGAACTCAGTCAGGTGTTCAGCCGAGAGGGAAGGGATGGCATCACCCACCCGGACGCGCCTGCCGAATCTCGCACCGATCCGCCATGTTCTTGATGAAATAGTTGTCGTACAACGATGCGTCAGGAGCGTCCGCCAAGACTGCCGCCGCCATCGACACCCAACACCTGCCCGGTGACGAAGCTGGCCGATTCCGACAGAAAGAAGACGGCGGCCGAAGCAATTTCTGCCGGGTCGCCGAGGCGGCGCATGGGGATCGTGGCGAGAATCCTGCGCTCGGCGTCGCTGCCGACGGGGCGCGATTTGCGGAACAACTCGGTTTCCACGGGGCCCGGCGCGACGGCGTTGCTGGTGATGCCGTATTCCGCGAGTTCGAGTGCCCACGTGCGCGTGCAACCCACTAACGCGCTTTTTGCTGCGGCGTACGCGGTGCGATCCAGTCCACCGTAGATGGCCCGGCTGGTGATGTTGACGATGCGCCCGTAACGGCGCGTCTTCATGGCGCCGACGAAGTGTTGCGTCACCTGAATCGCTGCACGCACGTTCAGATCGAAGACCTGTTGCAGCGTGGCGAAGTCCAGTTGTTCGAGCGGTTGCGGCGACGCGATGCCGGCGTTGTTCACGATGCCGGTGATCTCGAAGCGCTCGCCGATACTGCGTAACGCATTGCCTGTCTGGTCGACATCGGCGAGATCGCATTCGACGAGCGTGCCGGGAAAATTGACATCGGCCGTATGGCGCGCGATGCCCACGACGCGGTGGCCTTGTTCTGCGAGCAGGGCGCTGATCGCGAAGCCGATGCCGCGTGTGGCGCCGGTGACGAGAAACGTTTGTTGATGCATTTGGAAGCGGGCGCCGAGGCGAGCCTGCGAGGTCGGCCGGCGTTCTCAAAGGTGGCAGAACGAATGAGTGTATGCCTGAAGTGCGCCGACTGCCGGGCAGCCTCGGATGGCCCGATGCCCCCGCAGATATCACCCGGCGATCACTGGCCGATGCGTATCGGGCGCCCGGCTGACTAGCCAATCGATGAAGGTGGCCAGACGCGGGTCGTCGTCGGCCCGATACAGGCAGTGATAGGGCGGGCCTTCGAGACGGACGGTGTCGTCGAAGAGGGCGACCAGCTTGCCGCGATCCAGATCGTCCTGAATCACGGCGCGCGGGGCGAGACAGATACCGTGTCCGCTCGCCGCCGCGCGCAGCGCCAGCAGAAACTCGTCGAAGATCGGCCCGCGTAGCGTTTCGCCCACGCTGACTTGCGCGCAGTGGAACCAGTATTGCCAGCCTTGCGGCAGACCCGCGTAGTGCAGCAGCGGCGCATGAAGCAGATCGGCGGGGGTGTGCAGCGCGTCAAGCGACGGGAGATCCGGTGCGCAGACTGCCACGGCCTCGCTGCGCAGCCAGGGTTTCGAGATGAAGCCTTGTCGACGCAGTTCCGGGGTGTAGCGGCGAATCACGACATCGCTCGTTTCGTCGAGCTGCCCGATGTGTTGATCCGGCGTCGTGACGATTTCCACTTCGATATCGGGATGATGGCTGCGAAAGTGGGCCAGATGCGGCAGCAGCCACGCGTGAGTGAACGACGTCGAGGCGTTCACGCGAATCGGCAGGTGGTGGGTGTCATCCAGCATCTGCTCGGTGGCTTCGGCGAGCCGGCCCAGGCAGGCCGATACGTCCGTCCAGTAGTGACGGCCGCGCACCGTGAGGCGCACGGTGCGGCCATCGCGTTCGAACAGTTTTTGTCCGAAAAAGGATTCGAGCACGCGAATTTGCTGGGCAACGGCGCTCTGGGTGACGTTCAGCGCTTCGGCGGCAAGCGTCAGGCTGTTCAGCCGGCCGGCGGCTTCGAAACTTCGCAGAGCGTTCAGGGGTGGCAGTCGGCGCGAGGGGCGCAGGGGGCGCATGGCGGAACCTTGTAGAACGGCTAATGCGTTAGCAAGAATAAGTCGTTTGTGGCGGGCATCGCGGGTTCCTATTATAGGTGCGCTCTCTCGTCCTCCTAAGCTCATGAGTCATCTCTCGCCGCCGCACGCGTCTGTCGTGAAATCGCCTTGCCTTCCTGCCTTAGTCTGTCCTGTCAGCGGTACTGCCCGTCGCCTGCTGGCCGGTGTGGGGACTGCCATCGCAGGTCTCTCGTTGCTCGCCGGGATTTCCGCCTGCGCGAGCCCGCCGGCCAACGAGCGGGAGACGGGCAGCGGCGGGCAACTGGTGCGTTATAGCTCGCGGCAGGTCAGCGTCGATCTGACCGATGCGCAACGCGAGACGCTGCGGCAACTGCGGGATCATGTGCTCGCCGAAACGCAGCAGGCGCGCATTCTCGAGGCGATCTCCAGAACGCTCGCCAAGGAGGGTTACGCGCCGGTGTCGGTCGATACCGAGATGGGTGTCGTCGAGGCGGAGCGCAACACGGTGCTGGTGCCGAAATGGCGTCAGATTGCGCGGGGCGTTCTGAAGTCGCGCATCGGTGGTCTGCCGGCCAAGCCGGATCACGAGCGCATGGCGGTGATCGTCGCGGTGCGCTCGACGCAGGGCGAACAGGGCAAACAGGGCAAGTTAGGGGAACGGGGTGAGCGGGTTCAGCACGTCGAGCAGGGTTCGCTGGTGCGGGTGCGATTCGATCGCACCGTATGGGACAGCAATGGCGATGCGCGGACTGAGACCGTGCTGGAGAAGGATGTGTACGACGGGTTCTTCAGTGCGCTGGATCTGGCCGTTCGAGCCAACTAACGCAGACCAGCGCGGACCAGCGCGGACCAGAGAGAAGCAGCGCAAAGGAGCGGGGCTGGCTTGCGCGTTAGCTCGCCAGACCTCGTCCACCTTTCGCGCTGGCGACCCAGCGCAGGTAGCACAGCAGGCCGCACGCCGCGACCGCGAGGCTCGCGCCGTTGGCAAACCAGAAGCCGGTGGCGCCATGCAGCCATGCCGGGGAGAGCCCCCAGCTATCGAAGCCCAGCACGTAACCGCCACCCAAACCAACACCCCACAGCGACACCGCGTAGATGACGGTCGGGATGATCGCCACTTTCCATGCGCGCAGCACGAAGACGGCGCTCACTTGCAGTGCGTCGAACAGGTGATAGAACGCGACGAAGGCCAGCAGCGGTGTGGCCACGGCGGCGACCGCCGGGTCGGCCGTGTAGGCCTCCACGATCCATGGGCGGGTCAGCCAGACGAGGCTCGCCAGCCCTGCGCTGAGCGTGCCTGCGAACAGGATGCCGTGGCGTCCGACGAGGTGAGCCGCGTTGAAGTTGCGCGCGCCAATGGCCTGCGCCGTGAGTGTCGCGGTGGCAATGGCGATCGACATCGGCAGCATGTATGTCAATGCGCCGAGGTTGGCGGCGATCTGGTGACCGGCCAGTGTGGTGTCGCCCAAGCGCGTGATGAAAATCGCCATGAACGAGAACGCCGTGACTTCGATCAGGTAGCTCAATCCCATCGGCACGCCGAGCTTCAGCAGCGTGCGAATGGCGTGCCATTGCGGCCAGCAGAAGTGCGAGAAGATGCCGAATTCGCGCAGCTTCGAGTGCCGCACCATCAACGTGAGCCCCAGCGCGCAGGACACCCAGTTGATCGCTGTCGTCGCAATGGCGCAGCCCGTGCTGCCCAGCGGCGGAATGCCGATGCGCTCGACGCCATAAATCAGTGCGAGATTGAGCGGCACCTTTAGCGCAAGACCCGTGACCTGAATCGCCATGACGATGCGCGGTTGCGCGACGGCCGTCGACAGCGACGAGTACACACGGAACAGCAACGCGGCGGGCAGGCCGAACGCCAGAATCTGGAGATAAGCGCTTGCGCGGACTTCCAACGCAGGATTGGCTTCCGACAGGCGCAGGATGAATTGCGGATGCGTGAGCAGCAGGAAGCCCGGAATCGCCAGAAAGAGGGCGAGCCAGATCGCCTGACGCACTTCCTCGCCGATCTCCAGTCGCTCACCGGCACCAAAGCGTTGGGCGGCGATCGGGGAGAGTGCGACGAGAATGCCCATCAGGCCGACGTAGACGGTGATGTAGATCGAGCCGCCGAGCGCGAGCGAGGCCAGATCGAAGGCCGAGGCGCGCCCGACCATCGCCGTGTCCATCACCCCGAAGGCGATGACCGCGAGCTGGCCGATCAGTACCGGCCACGCGAGCGCGGCGATGCGCTTGATGTCATGCCACATGGGAAGCGAGGGAGAGGTCAACGCGGACGAGCCGAACGGCGCCACGGACGCTCTTGCAGCACGTAGAGACGGAAGCGTTCGTCACGGTCGGCCGCACGGCGGCCTTCCCAGAGCTGCCGCCATTCGTAAGGGGCGAGCGAGAGCGGTTCGCTATAGTCCTGCGAGTCCTGACGCAACAGCACGTCGCAATCGTCGTTGCTTGAGCCGAAACGCATCTTGCCGAAGTAAGCGAACGACGCGAGCTGCGCATCGCCCACGCGCACCGTGCGAATGCAGGTGTAGTCCGCCGGAAGGTGCGCCGAAATCTGTGCGGCCACGTCGCGATACGTCCGGCCGTAGTTCACCACCGGCAGCCAGAGCGTCATGAGCAGCACCCACATCAGCGTCGTGCCGCCCGAGGAGAGCACCACGCTGCGCCACATGACCTTCGGGCTGCGCGACACGCGCCACGCGACGAGCGTGACCCACGCGCCGGTTACGGCGAGCGCACTGATCAGCGTCACCCAGCTGAACTCCGGCACAAAGCCGGGCACCAGACGTCGCAGGTTGCGGGCGATCTGCGCAGGGAATCCGAAAACACCTGCCAGCCACACGATCCATACGAAGCCGGCCAGCACCGTGAACGACAGCACGGCGAACCAGTCGATGGCGTTGACCGTGCCGCGCTTGAGCGACGGCAGGCCGAACGCGGCGATGATCGAGAGCGCGGGCAGGGCCAGCATGAAGAGCTGATTGCCCTGATGCGCTTGCAATACGATCAACACCAGCACCGGCACCGCGAGCGCCAGCGGAATGGCGATGTGCGGGGCACGGCGCATGCCGCGCCACGAGTACAGCGACCACGCTGCCAGCGGCCATGCCGGCCACGCGAACAGCGCCAGATTCTTGGTGATGTAGCTGAGCGAGTTGATCGACGGGCCACTGAAGGCGTCGACACCGATGTCGGCCCATTCGCCCAGCCAGCTACGCGCGCCATCGGCAAACTTGAGTGCGGCAAGCGGCCATGCGCAGGCGATGATGAGCGCGACGGGTGTCGACACGATCAGCAACATGCGCAGCGGTACGGCGCGGCACAGCACGCCCACGGCGATACCGGCAATCCACAGCGAGAGCGTCATCAGCGGCGACGACGCGAGCGCCATGCCGCCGAGGGCGAGGCCAAACCAGACAGCGCCCTGGCGCGGCTTGTCGAGGCTGCGCACCAGACCGTAGATCGCCATCGAGATGAGCGTCAGTTGCCCGACCGTGGCGGTGGTTTCGTGACCGCGTTCGGCCAGACCGAAGCAGGCGAGCAGAATCAGCAGCGCGCCATCGGCGAGGGTTCGGCCGTAGTCGCGCGGTTCGGGTTCGCCGCCGAAGGCATATTTGAACGGTTGCACTTCCGGGCGGCGGCCCAGCAAATAGGTGCCGTACCAGATGAACGTGCAGGTGGCGTAGAAGCACAGACCGGTGACGATGCGCGCGGCGTCCGGCGCGTCGAGCCACGAGAAAGTGCGAATGGCGAGAGCGCCCAGCCACGAGACCAGCGGACCCGCGTCATAGATCGGCTTGCCGGCGATATTCGGCAGCAGCCAGTCGGACAACTGGCCGTGCGCCATCGTCCACATGATGCCGAAACCGGCGGCGTCTTCGTTCTTCCACGGATCGCGACCAAACAACCCCGCCAGCACATAGATGACGCAAATGGCAAAGAGCAGCGAGCGAGGAAGCGCGCTGGTGGCAGAGGCGGTGATGCGAACTCGTTTCATAGGCCGGACGACGTTACCGGCCATGGGGCCGGATCGCGGAAAAACAGGGCGCGAGCCAGAAATGGCTCAGGAGAAAATTCGGGGAAACCAGAAAAGCCGACAGTATGACAGTAACCCGCAGCATGGCGCAGGCCACGCCCAACAAAAAAGGGCAGCCTGAGCTGCCCCTTTCCGATGCTTTCCAACGCCGGGGAATTTCTCCCCCATTTGCCAGCCCGCCGGACATGCCGTGGGCCAGTTTTGCGTTGTGCGGCGTGTCGCCTGTAAAACTTAGGCGACCTTGCCGCCGGCGCGCGTGCCGAACTTCTTCTTGAACTTGTCGACGCGGCCTTCGGCATCCATGATGCGCGTTTCGCCGGTGTAGAAGTTGTGCGATGCCGACGACGTATCCAGCTTCACGAGCGGGTACGACTTGCCGTCGATCTCAACGGTTTCCTTCGTCTGGATCGTCGAGCGGCTGATGAATTGGAAGTCGATGCCCGGCGTCATGTCCTTGAACACGACTTCGCGGTAATTCGGGTGAATGCCTTCTTTCATGATGGACCTTAGGTTAAGTCGGTAGCCAGTCTGCGCGGGAGATTCCCCGCTAACGCCGTCGCGCGCGTTTGAACATACAAACCTGTGCGACTGAAATGGCGTCAACCACTTTCCGGGTGAGCAAAACGCGCATTATGCCACGGAAATCCGGAATTCTGCAACGATTTCATGGGCTTGGCGCGCCGGGCGGCGGTGCCTCGCCGGCCGTTGGCGGTGTCGCGGCCGGATCTTGCAGGAAATACCGGGAAAACAGCGTGTACAGCGCTGGATATTCGGTGCGGAACGCCACCGGGGCGACGAAGAACGCTTCGGCGCAGACCGCGAAAAACTCCGATTCGTGCTCCGTGGCGTAAGGGTCGAGCAGCGAGGTCGACGCGAAGGCGTCCCAGTGAGCGTCCGGCACATTCGACACGTGGTGGCAAAACTCCTCGTAAGCCGGGTCGAAGACCTCGCACCACACCGGTTCCGTCAGATCTCCGTGCAGGCGCCGGATCAGCGGGGGAACGCCATCGGCTTCGCCGTTCTCCATGTCGATCTTGTGGACGAACTCGTGAATCACCACGTTGTAGGCCAGCACGTCGCTGGCTTGCACGTCCTGCCATGAAAGCACGACCGGGCCGCCATCCCAGGCTTCGCCGCTGGCCTCTTGTGCCACGTCGTGCACGACGCCGTCTTCGTCCTGCACCGTCTTGCGAATCAGAAACTCGCCCGGATAGAGCACGATGCCCGACCAGCCGCGATAGAGCGCGGGCGGCAGATTGAGGATCGGCAGGCAGGCCTGCGCGGCCACCGACACCTGCATGGCTTCCGTGAGCGGCAGGTCATGGGCGGTGGAGAAGTGTTTGCCGCCGAGAAAATCGGCAGCCAGTGCGCGCAGCTTGTCGAGATCGGCGGCGCTGCGGGAGGCCAGAAACGGCAGGGCATCGACGACTTCGCGCCAAAGGTCATCGTCAATGGCACGGCTTGGCGTGCGCGACGGCATGAGGCGTGACAGCAGGGCTTTGAGCATGACGGCCGGGGCAGCGACAGCAAGAGTGGGGCGCCGGAAGCGGGGTCGCACGAGAACCGGCTTGAAACACAGGCCTGAACCCGTGTGCGTCCATGAGCGCGCCCTCCGGCGGGCACGTCACGATTCTAATTTAGCTGCTTCTGGAACGCTGCAAATATCGCGCCGCACAGTGCCACGATGGCAATGAAATGAAAGCCGTCGATGAACGACAGAAACGCGGCCTGCCGCTCGATCATCTGTGCAATCTGGGCGAGCGCCGCGCCGTGCGCCTGCGAGACCGCGACTCCCGCGTGCGTGAGCGCATTGGCGAGCGTGTCGAGCGTCTGCGTGAAGATCGGGTTGTAAGGGTTGGCGACTTCCGTGAGGCGAGTGCGATGCAGGGCTTCGCGATGCTGCTCGAACGCCACGATGGTCGACACGGCAAACGATCCCGAGAGCTGGCGCAGGATGTTCTTCAGCCGGTAGCCGTGCACGAAGCTTTCGTGATCGAACGTACGGAACGTGAGATTCGCGACCGGCAGCACCGTGAAGATCCCGAATACCGCTTTGAGCGCGAGCACCCCGTAGAGCTGATTTTGTCCGGCATCCGGTGGCATGGCGCCGAGCCACAGGCTGGTGGCGATCGTCATCACGAAGCCGCTCACGATCAGGTACTTCTTGCGCGTAATGAATTTCGCTACGCGGAAATAGGCCATGAGCAGGATGACCGTCAGCAGCGCCGAATAGCCGAGCAACTGCCCCGTGCGCTCCACCGTGAAACCGAGCCCTTGTTCGAGCAGGCGCGGCATCAGATAGCTCTGCGTGTTCGCCAGATAGTAATAGGCGGCGTAGAGCAGCAGGCCGACTTGAAACTCGCGTCGGCGCAGCGACTGCAATCGGATGAACGGTGCCGGGTGTTGCCACTGGTGGTAGCCGAACCACACCAGCGCGCCCACGCCGGCAACCGTCAGCAGCGGCAGCCAGGGCGTTTGCAGCCAGAGCGTGTAACGCATTTCCTGAAGCACGACCTGAAACGCGCCCATCGCGAGCGCGAACGCCATGAACGGTGCGAAGGGGTAGCTGCCGCCGGTGGCGCGATCACGCAATCGGCCGACATCCGGAATCGCGAACCATGCCAGCGCGGCGAGCAGCACGGCGGGTGGCGCCGTGCACAGGAACAGCGTGCGCCACGTGTACGCCGAGACCAGCATGCCGCCGATCAGCGGGGCGGCGGCCGAGCCCGTGAACAGCAGCAGGGCGAACGTCTGTACCGTTTTGCCGCGACGCTCAGGGGGCACGCTGACTTGCGCGAGGATCCGGCAAGAGCTCATCCAACTGCCCGCGCAAAAGCCTTGGCAGGCCCGGGCGATCACGAGTTGCGTGACGCTTTCACTGGTTCCCGCGAGCACCGCGCCGCACGCGTAGAGCAGCAGTGAGGCGGTGAGATAGCGCCGGTAGCCGATGCGTTCGACGAACCATTGTTGTTTGAGGATGGCGAGCACCGAGGCGATGCCGTAGGCCGTCGTCATCCAGACGAATTCTTTGGGCGAGGCGTCGACGCCGCCCGAGACGTAGACCGCAAAGTAGACCAGCAGCGCGTTCTCGAAGAATTCGAGTCCCGGGATGAGGCCCAGCGCGTAGCGATAGGCTTCGGCGCGGATGGGGCGCCGCGAGCCGGTGCCACTGGCGCTGCTGGCACCACCCGGCGCCGGCGCGCGGGGCGGCGGTGCGGAAGCGGAACCGGTGGGCGGGGTGGCAGAGGTCATGGCGGGCGAGGGGCGTTACGATTTGCGCAGTTTGGCCGCGCGTTCGGCGAGTAACTCGTCGGCGGGAACGCCTTGAAGCCGTTGGTCGATGTATTGGAGGTCGTGGGTGATTTGCGCTTCCATCTTTTCGGCTTCACGCAGTTCGCGCCGGACTTGAGCAGTGCGTTCGCGCAGCGTTTCGAGTTGCGAATGGAGGGCGTCGCGCACGACTTGGAGGTCTTCGTCATTCATGCGTGACTTGCCGGCTTCGACCAGACGCATGGGACGTTTGAGCATCTCGGTGATGGCGGCGATGGAGAAGCCGAGCGAGCGCATGCGGAGAATGCGGCCGAAGGTCGCGAGGTCGGCCTGCGTGTACATCCGGTAGCGGCCTTCGCTGCGAGCGGGCACGACGAGATTGAGTTCCTCGTAGTACTTCAGCGTGCGCGCCGTGACGCCGAGTGCCGTCGCGGCTTGGCTGACCGTCAGCAGGGCGTCGTCGTTAGGTGAGGCGTGTTCGGTGGGATCTGCGGGCATGGCTGCGCCTCCGATCGAGAATGGCGCATCGTAGCACAACATGTACGTGAACGTACAGGTCTGAGTGGGGCGAGAGAAGTTGGACCGCAAGCCGCTGGAGAGGCGGGGAACAGGGGCTTCGCAGGAGGCCCCCTGCGGAGGTGCGGGCGGGTGGCCAAAGCCCCTTCCTATGCGTTGCGGAAAGGGGCTTCGGTCGGCCTTGGCGGGCGGTTACGACGAGGCGTTAGCGCCCTGCTTCATTCGGTGCGGTTTCCCAGCGAATGGCGCGAACACCGGGCGTATCGCCGAGGGTGGAGACAAGGTGGACCAGCGCGGCGCGCCGGCTGCGTTCGCAGCGCAGGACGTAGTCGAGTTCCAGCAGGTAGCCGCCCGAGCGATCGGCGCGTGCGGCGGTTTCCAGCTTGAGTTGATGGGTTTGAAGAGCGGTGCGCACCTTGACGTCGATGGCGCTGGCCTTCGAGGCGAGCGTGAGCACGACCAGCCGGTATTGCGGCGAAGTCGTCGCGGTGACTGGCGTGGCGGGCGTACGGGCGCGATGGCGGCCGAACAGCGTGGGGATGAGCATTTGCAGCGTCATGGGTCCTCCTGAATCAAAGGCCGGGTGCGTGGCCTGAGACGGCGGATGCCGGGGCTTGGCGGCGTGTTTCGCTAATGCAGCGTAGTGCAGCGAAATGCAGGGCACGCGTGCAGGCC
The DNA here is from genome assembly GCF_002179965.1 of Pandoraea sp. PE-S2T-3. Lineage (GTDB taxonomy): Bacteria > Pseudomonadota > Gammaproteobacteria > Burkholderiales > Burkholderiaceae > Pandoraea. Next base: position 98,180 of record NZ_NGUQ01000035.1, on the reverse strand, counting down.
TTGGGCCCGCGCACATGGCGGCGCTGCGAATGCTGAAACACGTGAAGGCTACGCAAGCGTCGACAGGCTAGGCGTGCGTGTGTTTGCTGCCAGTGGGCTGGCGAGCCAACACGCGCATCAAGCGTGTCGTACCCGGGTGCGCGAAGGCATCCGGTGATAGCTGAACTGCGGTGGGGGTGCTGTGAAACGTGATCGCTGCCGATGAAATCGGTGCGATCGATGCACTACCGCTGCGACATTGGGGGCCGGCAGCGGCAGTCGGGGGACGACTGCGGGTTACCGGGCCAACGCCTCGTCGGTCATTGCCGACGCTTGCGTGCTACTAGAGCAACTGCCCACGGAAAACTCCGTCGTTATTGGAAAGACGTGATTTTAGGTTTTTACCGCGCTTCTGTAAAGAACGTGGCGCGATTTCGCGGCGTTTTGTCGCGAAATTGACGATATTTTTACGGAAAACGGGGCTTTTCGAGCGAAAGGCGCTGAAACCGGCCGAGACGTCAGTCCGGCAGCACCTTGCCCGGGTTCATCAGGCCGAGCGGATCAAACGCGGCCTTGATCTGGCGCATCAGTGCCAGTTCCACAGGCGACTTGTAATGTGCCGAGGCGTCGCGCTTGAACTGTCCGAGCCCGTGTTCCGCGCTGATCGTGCCGCGATGGGCATGCACGCTGTCGTGTACCGCCAACGTGACCGGCGTTTGCAAGTCGCGCAGGAAGGTTTCCGGATCGACGCCGTCCGGTGCCATCACGTTGTAGTGCAGATTGCCGTCGCCCAAGTGCCCGAACGTCACCATGCGGGCGCCCGGTGCGATCTTTTGCACGATCGGATCGGTTGCTGTGAGGAATGCAGGGACCTGTGACACCGGCACCGCAATGTCGTGCTTGATGTTCAAGCCGGTGGCCGACTGGGCGAGCGGAATGCTCTCGCGAAGGTGCCAGAGCGCATTCGACTGCGCGAGGCTGGCCGCGACGATGGCGTCGCGCACGATGCCGCGCTCGATGGCGGCCGCGAGCAGGCGCTCCAGCAAATCGCGCGCATGCGCTTCGCTCTCGTTGTCGGAGAGTTCGAGCAGCACCGCTTGCGGATGCGTTTCGGCAAACGGATAACGCTGCTGCGGGAAGACCTGCGCGACGAGACGCAGGCAGAAATCCGACATCAGCTCGAAGCCCGTGAGCAGCGGGCCTGCCATCGACTGCGCGAGATTGAGCAGCGCCAACGCCTGCGCCGGGCTATCGAGCGCGGCGAGGGCTGTCATACGTGCAGCGGGTTGTGCAAAGAGTTTCAGCGTCGCGGCGGTAATCAGGCCGAGCGTGCCTTCCGCGCCGATGAACAGATCGCGCAGATCGTAGCCGGTGTTGTCCTTGCGAAGGCCGCGCAGGCCATCCCACAATTCGCCTTGCGGCGTGACCACTTCCAGACCGAGACACAATTCACGCGCATTGCCGTAACGCAGCACTGCGGTGCCGCCTGCGTTCGTCGCCAGATTGCCACCAATCGTGCAACTGCCTTCCGCCGCGAGGCTCAACGGGAACAGGCGCTGCGCGGATGCCGCTGCGGCCTGCACATTGGCCAGCAGGCAACCGGCTTCGGCGGTGAGCGTCATGTTGTCCGCATCCACCTGACGAATGCGGTCCAGACGTCGCAGGCTGATGACCACCTGCCGCCCGCTCGCATCCGGTGTCGCGCCGCCTGCGAGCCCCGTGTTGCCGCCTTGCGGCACCATCGACACTCCATGTGCGACGCACAACCGCACGAGCGCAGCCGTCTGCATGGCATCGGCGGGGCGCAGCACGGCGAGCGCGCGGCCCACGTAACGCTTGCGTTGGTCGATCAGATACGGGGCGACGTCCGAGTCTTTATGCAACACGTGATCACGGCCGAGCAGGTCGATGCAGGCGGTGAGGAATGCGGTGTCGTTCATTGCGGCTGACGCGCTGCCGTTGCCTGCTGGCCGCGAGCCTTCGCGGCGCGCTTGAACGGGCGCAGATAGAAAACGGTGGCGAAGAAGAACACGGCCGACAACGCCGTTTCGATCCATGCGAGCAAGACGGACGGCCCCGTATCGGTCATGCCGCGCACGACCCCTTCGGCGAGAAACAGCAGGATGAACATGCTCGACCATTGCAGCGTGTACAGATTGCCGCGCAGCACACCGCGCAACGGCAGCAACAGCAGCAGCGCCTTGAGCACCAGCCACGACCCGCCCGGACGCAATGGCGCAAGCCAGAGCTCCCACGCGACCGAGAGGGCAATCAAGGCGAGCAGGCTGGCGATGCTGATGCGGCGTAGCGTGCTGGACGCGTCAGCGACGCCCGGAGCGGTCGATGCCGCTGCCGTGGCCGCACCGGCCGAGCCAGAAGCATGGGGCGTTTTCGACGTTCCCGACGTTGCCTGCTGCGGGGCAGGCAAGTCACGCGGATCGATCGATTCAGACTCGGGCGGTGTTGCAGTCATGGGCTGTCTCGGTTGCCTTAACTACTACGACTACTGCATGGGGTGACGTGCGGCGCGCGTCGCCTCTGGATGGGCGTTCCCGGCGCAGTCACGCAAAGAACGTCATTCTGCCAGCTTGAGTGCCGCGCGTGCGAGACGCGCGCCGAGTGCCGACGCCAACTGGCGCTCGTCCGCCGAGAGCGGGTTGCCGTCGTGCGCGAAGTGCGTTGCGCCATAAGGCGATCCGCCGGTGCGCGTGCTCGACAATGCCGGCTCCGTGTAGGGCAGGCCCATCAGCAACATGCCGTGATGCAACAGCGGAATCATCATCGACAGCAACGTACTTTCCTGACCGCCATGCAGGCTGGCCGACGACGTGAACACGCACGCGGGCTTGCCCGAGAGCGCGCCCGAGAGCCACTGCGGCGTGGTGCCATCGAGGAAATATTTCAGTGCGGCGGCCATGTTGCCGAAGCGCGTGGGCGAGCCGAGCGCGAGACCAGCGCATTCTTCGAGGTCGCGCAGTTCGACGTAAGGCGGGCCGCTGTCGGGAATGTCGGGGGCGCTGGCTTCACATACCGTCGAGACGGCGGGCACCGTGCGGACGCGAGCTTGCGCGCCCGGCACGCTGTCGATGCCGGAGGCGATGCACTGCGCGAGTTGAGCGGTCGTGCCGTGACGGCTGTAGTACAAGACGAGAATTTCGGTCATGAAGCGTGCGTGTCGAGTGAAAACCCAGCAAAAAGTGCGGGTATTATAGGGCGTTCCTACGCGAGTACCGTGGCTCTTGTCCTTGCGTGGCACGGCTTCTCCGTTGTCCCTCGGTTGTTCTGCTTTCGTTCTGCTTTCGTTCCTCTGCTGTTCTCTGTCCGTATTCAGGAGCCCGATTTGATCAAGCTGTCCCGCATTAACTGGAACAACGTTCGCCAACTGCTGAAATACGCGCTTGCGCGCGCTCAGGACGACCGGATTCCCCAGGTTGCGGGTAGCCTCACGTTCACGTCGATTCTCTCCATCGTGCCGCTCTTTGCCGTGACGTTCGCGTTGTTCACGGCGTTCCCGATTTTCAAATCGTTTCGCGACTCGCTACAGGGCTTTCTGATCGAGCACCTGATGCCGGAGAGCGTCAACGCACAAATTTTCGGCTATCTCAACCAGTTTGCGTCCAAGGCCACGAGCCTCACCGCGTTCGGCCTGATCGGTCTGCTGGTGACTGCCGTGCTCACGTTGATGACTGTCGAGTCCGCGTTCAACGTGATCTGGCGCGTGCCGCGCCCGCGTCCGCTGGCGCAGCGGCTGCTGATCTACTGGAGCCTGCTCACGCTCGGGCCGCTGCTGTTCGGCGTGAGCCTGTCGATCAGCTCGTACATCTTCACGCAGTCGATGTCGCTGGTCAGCACGCTGCCGCCTGCCGTCGCCTCGCTGCTCAGTCTGATTCCCCCGGCGCTGACGGCCGTGGCGTTCATGTTGATGTATCTGTACATGCCCAACTGCAAAGTCGACTGGCGCGATGCGCTTGCCGGTGGTGTAGTGGCCGCGGTGGCGCTGGATCTGACCAAGCGCGGGTTCGGTTTGTACATCCGGCAGTTTCCGACGTACACGGCGGTCTATGGGGCATTTGCGGCCGTGCCGATTTTCCTGTTGTGGATCTATCTGTCGTGGCTGGTGGCGCTGCTTGGCGCAACGATCGCATCCGTTCTGCCCGCGCTGCGGCTGGGGCATTTTCAGTACCCGCGTTTTCCGGGCAGCGATCTGCTCGATGGCCTCACGCTCATCCATTTGCTCAATGAGGATCGGGAGTCGGGCGGAAATGGCCGTACGACGGTGGAACTGGCCCGTGCCATGCGCACGAGTCTCGACCATGCCAACGAGCTGCTTTTGCGGCTCGAACGAATGGGCTGGGTTGGCCGCCTGATGATGCAACCGCCTGCCGAGCGCTGGCTGCTGCTGGCAAATCCGCATACGGCAACGCTATCCCCGCTGGTCGCTAAATTCGCGTTGAACGTGGAGGAATTGGCCCGGCAGATGGAGCGCCACGCGCTCGATGGGGCGCACGTGGCCGAGATTCTGCGAGAGGGCAAATGGGACGTGCCGCTCATCGACGCGCTGCCGCGCGAAGTCCCGCCGGACGATGGCACGTCGGCGGCGGGGCCTGAAAGTGGCGAAAACAGTGAACGAGGCGAAGGCCGTGAAGGTGAAGGCGCTAGAGCTTGATGCGCCCGAGGCAGATGTCGCGAAACATCACCCAATCGCCCAGCAGGCTGTAGAGCGGGTGGCGAAACGTGGCCGGCCGGTTCTTCTCGAAAAAGAAGTGGCCGACCCACGCAAATGCATAGCCGCACACTACGGCCGCCGGTAGCCACCAGACGTTGCCGGTGAACGCAAACACCAATACACACGCAATGACGCCCCACGAGCCGGCGAAGTGCAGTCGGCGGCAGGTGGCGTTACGGTGTTCGCCCAGATAAAACGGGTAGAAATCCGCAAACCGCTGAAACGCGGGTGCGGCGTCGTGGGAATCTCGCATGACCGGCCTCCTTTGCGAGTTGACGCATTAAGTGTCTCGTTCAGTGTCGCATGAATTGCACGAGGGCATCGAGCAGTGCGTCTGGCTGTTCTGTCATGATCGCGTGGCCTGCGTTGACGGTCTGAACCGTCACGGGGGCGCCGCCTTCACGCAAGGCGTCGAGCAGTGCCTTCGCGGCGCGCGGGGGCGTCATCTGATCGCGCTGCCCGAGCACCGCCAGCACGGGACACTTCACCTGAGCGGCGGCCTCCCAACCCCGATCGTAGCCATTGCAGGCTTCGAAGTCGGTCAGGAACACCTTTTCTCCCGGATTGCGTTTCGCCACGCGCTCCATCAGCCGCTGGTTGCCGCCCCACGTCCAGAACCCCGGCCCGGGGGCTGACGGCTTGGCGGCCATCGTGCTGTGCGACCACTCGTTGACGAGGGCGATGGCTTCCGGCTCGCGCTGTCCGGCGGCGTCCAGCAGCGCGTCGGAGACTTTCATCGGATACGCCGTGCCGACCAGTGCAATTTTCGACACGCGCGCCGGATGACGTGCGGCCGCGTCGAGCGCAATCAGCGAACCCATACTGTGGCCGACCCACGCGGCGGTGTCGACACCTGCCGCATCCAGCACGGCGGCCACCCAATCGGCCAGCGCGCCGATGCTCGTCAGCGGCGCGCCGCTGCTGCGATGGTGGCCGGGCAGGTCGAGTGCGAGCACGTTCATGCCGTGATTCGCGAGATAGCGGCTTTGCAGTCCCCACACGCTGTGATCATGCTGGGCGCCGTGCAAAAAGACGACCGTTGGCTGTGACGGCTGAATCGGTTTGCCTGCGGTGTACGCGTAGACGGTGTTGCCCGCGACATTGAAGTTCATGAATCGTGTCCCCGTTATCGTTTGGTCGATGCCGATGCCTTCAGGCCGCGCTTGAGGTCTTGAATCAGATCGTCCGGGTCTTCCAGACCGATCGACAGACGCACAGTGCCTTCGCCAATACCGGCCGCCGCCAGCGCAGCCGCGTCCATGCGGAAGTGAGTGGTCGATGCGGGATGGATGACGAGCGAGCGGGCGTCGCCGACGTTGGCCAGATGCGAGAACAACTGCAACGATTCGATGAATCGGCGCCCGGCTTCCCGGTCGCCTTTCAGATTGAAGCTGAACACGGCGCCCGCGCCGCGCGGCAACAACCGCTTGGCGAGCGCGTGATCCGGGTGCGTGGGCAGTTCGGGGTAGGCGACCGACGCCACGGTTTCATGCCCGGCCAGAAACTCGACCACGCGGCGCGCATTGTCGACGTGCCGGGCCATGCGCAGCGGCAGTGTTTCGATCCCTTGCAGCAACTGCCACGCCGCCTGCGGATGCAGACACGCGCCGAAGTCGCGCAACCCCTCGCGGCGCGCGCGCAGCAGGAAGGGGGCAACGGAGCTTTCTTCGGCAAACACCATGCCGTGAAAGCCGTCGTAAGGTTCCGTCAGCTCGGGAAATTTGCCGCTCGCTTCAAAGTCGAACGTGCCGCCGTCGATGAGCACACCGCCGATCGTCGTGCCGTGTCCGCCGAGAAACTTGGTGGCCGAGTGATACACGAGATCCGCGCCGTGATCGAACGGCTTGATCAACCATGGCGTGGTGAACGTGCTGTCTACCATCAGCGGCACGCCGGCGTCGTGGGCAATTTGTGCGACGTTCGGAATGTCGAGCACGTCGAGCCCCGGGTTGCCGAGCGTCTCACCGAAGAAGAGGCGCGTCTCGGGCCGTACCGCCGCACGCCAGCCGTCGAGATCGCCGGGGCGCACGAACGTGGTTTCGATGCCGAAACGGCGCAGCGTGTAATGCAGCAGGTTGTGCGAGCCGCCGTACAGCGCGCTCGATGCCACGATGTGCGCGCCCGCGCCCATCAACGTGGCAATGGCCAGATGCAGCGCTGCCTGACCGCTGGCGGTGGCAATCGCCCCCACGCCGTTTTCGAGCGCGGCCATGCGCTCTTCGAACACCGCGTTCGTCGGGTTCGAAATGCGCGAGTAGACATGCCCGGCGCGCTCCATATTGAAGAGCGCGGCGGCCTGATCCGAGTCAGTGAAGACGAACGACGTGGTCTGGTAGATCGGCGTGGCGCGTGCCCCCGTGGTGGGGTCGGGGGCGGCCCCGGCATGCAGGGCGAGCGTGTCGAAATGCGGTACGGACATATCGGTGATGGCCTCGTAGCACAAGAAGGAACAACGGAAAATGGGCTGGCAAGTCACGAGCGAGAACGTCAGCGGCAAGACCCATGACGCGCCGGCGACACTGAAATGTCATGTTCACGGCACGCTCACTTGACGTATACGGCAATCCTAGCACCACCTTCGTGCGCATCGACAGGCTTTCGTGGGGGCGTCAGGAAAATTGCGGTGCTGTCCGAGCCGGTGCATCAGGTGTTGTCCGAGCGAGAGGGCAGAATCGGCCGAAAACCCGCGCCACACGGCGATGGACGGCCCATCGCGCCTTTCCTTTTGGGAAGCTTTCCGATAGCATCACTTCAACTAATTACAATTCAGTGCGGAGACGCTGGCAGACCTGCCGGTGATTCGCGTCGCCATTCGGATTTTTGAATTTTCGAACTTTCGAAGTCCGGCGGTCGTTTTCGGCAGCGTTCCGAAATCGCCGCCCGAGTCATGCAAAGAGGAGTGTGTGCCATGCGTGTGTCTGACATCCTGAAGGTAAAGGGCAACACCCTTTTCACCGTGACCCCGGAAACGTCGCTGGCCGAAGCCGTCGACACGATGGCGGAGCACGATATCGGTTCGCTGGTCGTGATGGAGTTCGGCGATCTGGTGGGCATGCTGACGTTCCGGGAAATCATCAATACGATCAGCAAGAACGGCGGCACCGTCGGGACGTCGACGATCCGCAAGGTCATGGACGATCACCCGCTCACGTGCACGCCTGAAACGGACGTCAACGAAGTGCGCCGCATGATGCTGGAGCGTCACGCCCGCTATCTGCCGGTCATGGACAGCCGCACGTTGATGGGCGTGATCTCGTTCTACGACGTGGCGCGTGCCGTTGTCGAAGAGCAGTCGTTCGAGAATCGTATGCTCAAGGCCTACATTCGCGACTGGCCGGCTGAGGAAGCGGAAAGTACCAAGTGAGCGAACCGAGCCAGCGCGGGGTGCGCGGCGAGGGCCACCAATCCCGGTTATTGAAAGAGCGTCGTTTCGCGCCGTTTTTCTGGACCCAGTTCCTGGGCGCGATGAACGACAACGTGTTCAAGATCGCGTTCACGTCGCTCGTGACGTATCACGCGACCCTCTTCCAGAATGTCGACGGCAAGACGGCCGCGTTCCTGATTTCCGCGATCTTCATTGCGCCATTTCTGCTGTTTTCTGCCACAAGCGGTCAGATTGCCGACAAGTGGGACAAGGCGCGCCTGATCCGCTTCGTCAAGACGCTGGAGATCGCCATCATGGTCGTGGGTGCGGCCGGCTTTCTCTGGGCGAGCGCACCGCTGCTCTACGTCTGCACATTCCTCATGGGGTTGCACTCGACGCTGTTCGGGCCGGTGAAGTACGCCTATCTGCCGCAGCATCTCGGTAACCATGAACTGGTGGGGGGCAACGGGCTGGTCGAGATGGGCACGTTCGTGGCCATCCTGATCGGCACGATCATCGGCGGCGAGATTGCGGGCGTCGGGGCATCGGCGCTGCCGTGGCTCGGTGGCGTGTGCGTCACGCTGGCGCTGCTCGGGCGGCTCGTTTCCACGTGGGTGCCGTCGACACCGGCCGCGCAGCCGGATCTGCGCATCAATTGGAATCCGTTCACGGAAACGTGGCGTAACCTGCGCATCGCCCGCACCGATCGCGCAGTGTTCCTGAGTCTGCTGGGCATTTCGTGGCTGTGGTTTCTTGGGGCGACATTTCTCGCGTCGTTCTTCAATTTCTCGCGCGATGTGCTGGGGGCCAACCCGAATGTCGTGACGCTGCTGCTCGCCATGTTCTCGGTCGGTATCGGTATTGGCTCGATGCTGTGTGAACGCTTGTCGGGCGGCAAGGTGGAAATCGGGCTTGTGCCGTTCGGCTCGATCGGCATGACCGTCTTCGCGGTGGATCTGTACTTTGCGAGTCGCGGCGGCGTGCCCGGCGCGACCTTGCAGACCGTCGGCCAGTTTCTCGCCCAGCCGGGCCACTGGCGCATTCTGGCCGATCTGTTCCTGCTGGCGATGTTCGGCGGGTTTTACAGTGTGCCGCTCTACGCGCTGATTCAGAGTCGCAGCGCACCGTCGCACCGCGCGCGCATCATCGCCGCCAACAACATTCTCAATGCGTTATTCATGGTCGTGTCGTCGCTGATGGCCATGGCACTGACGCGCGCCGGTTTCACCATCGATCAGTTGTATCTCGTGACCGGGATTCTCAACGCACTGGTGGCCGTGTATCTCTATGCGTTGTTGCCCGAGTTCCTGATCCGGTTCGTGATGTGGTTGCTGCTGCATACGGTCTATCGCATCGGGGTCAAAGGCGCCGAGCGTATTCCGGATGAGGGGCCGTGTGTGCTGGTGTGCAACCACGTGAGCTTCGCGGACGCCGTGGTGATCGGTGCGTCCATCCGGCGGCCGGTGCGCTTCGTCATGGATCACCGGATTTTCCGTATCCCGGTGCTGTCCTGGTTCTTCCGGACCGTCAAGGCGATTCCGATTGCGCCGGCGCACGAAGATGCACAAGGTCTGACGCGCGCTTACGAAGCTATTGCGCAGGCGCTCGACGCGGGAGAAGTGGTCTGTATTTTCCCGGAGGGCAAACTTACGGCGTCCGGCGAGTTGCAGGCGTTCCGGCAAGGGGTGCGGCGTATTCTCGATCGGTCGCCCGTGCCGGTCGTGCCCATGGCGCTGCGCGGGCTGTGGGGCAGCTTCTTCTCGCGGCATGGCGGCGCAGCGATGACGCGTCCGTTCAAGCGCGGCATCCTCAACCGGCTGGAACTGGTCATCGGCGAGCCGGTGACGGCCGTGCAGGCGACCCCCGAGGTGCTGCGCGAGCGTGTCCTTGAATTGCGAGGTCCTTGGCCAGTCTGAGCGCGGCGGGGCGGGATCGCTGGCATAATAGGGCCTTCCCGTCTCACCCCAACCTGATCCCCGTATGTCTGGCAATACGCTTGGAACCCTGTTTACCGTCACCACTTTCGGCGAATCGCATGGCCCGGCCATCGGCTGCGTCATCGACGGCTGCCCGCCGGGAATGGCGCTCACGGAAGCCGACATTCAGGTCGAACTGGATCGCCGCCGCCCCGGCACGTCGCGCCACGTCACACAGCGCAACGAGCCCGATGCCGTCGAGATTCTCTCCGGTGTCTTCGAGGGCGTGACGACGGGCACCCCCATCGCCTTGCTCATCCGCAATACGGATCAGCGCAGCAAGGACTACGGCAATATCGTCGAGACCTTCCGTCCCGGCCATGCCGACTACACCTACTGGCAGAAATACGGCGTGCGCGATTATCGCGGCGGTGGCCGGTCGTCGGCGCGTCTGACGGCACCGGTGGTGGCAGCGGGCGCCGTTGCCAAGAAGTGGCTGGCCGAGCGCTATGGCGTGCAGATTCACGGGTGCATGACGCAACTCGGCGACATCGAAGTGCCGCAGACCGATTGGTCGCAAGTGTCGCAAAACCCGTTCTTCGCGGCGAATGCCGACGTCGTGCCGCAACTCGAAGCCTATATGGATGACCTGCGCAAGGCGGGCGACTCCGTCGGCGCGAAGCTGCGCGTGGTGGCGACGGGCGTGCCGGTGGGTCTCGGCGAGCCGCTGTTCGATCGCCTCGATGCCGACATCGCTCACGCGATGATGGGTCTCAACGCCGTGAAGGGCGTCGAGATCGGTGCGGGTTTCCGCAGCGTGACGCAAAAGGGCTCGGAGCACGGTGACGAGCTGACCCCGGAAGGCTTCGTCGGCAACAATGCCGGCGGGATTCTGGGCGGTATTTCCACCGGGCAGGATGTCGACGTTTCTATCGCCATCAAGCCGACCTCGAGCATTCGCACGCCGCGTCGCTCCATCGACAAGGCCGGCGATGCGGCGACGGTCGAAACGTTCGGGCGTCACGACCCGTGCGTCGGCATTCGCGCAACGCCGATTGCCGAGGCGCTGCTGGCCTTGGTGCTGATCGACCACGCACTGCGTCATCGCGCGCAATGTGGCGACGTTCATGTCGGCACGCCGGTGATCGCTTCGCACGCACCGGAGTAAATTTGCGACAGGTTTGCGGCGGCGCTGACCGTTCGCAACGCTCGCAAGCTGCATAAAAAAACGCCAGACAGAGTTGTCTGGCGTTTTGCTTTTCTACCGATCGCTACCGATCGCTACCGACCGTTACCGACCTATTCCTTGCACTGCGTGATCGGTTGCTCACCCTTCGCGGTGTACAGCGTGCCCTCCGGCCCTTTGCTCCACCAGATCAGTGTCCGCCCGACATGCTTCTCACCGCTCGCGGCACGGGTGGGCTTGAGCACTTCGCGCTTGCCGGCCCAATACAGCGTGACGTCGCCGCCCAGATTGTGATCGTCGTAGACCACGACCGCGACGTGACCGTTTTCGCAGAGATAACTCATGGTCTTTGCCTGCGCTGCCGGGCTGGCGATCAATAGTGCACCGGCGAGCGCGGCACCTGAGATAGCCGCTGAACGAAGGGAAAACATCGGGGAAAACAGCGAAGTTGGGGAAGTTCTTGGCATGAAGCCTCCTTGCCTTTGGCGTGAATCGAGCGAGGGTTCGCGATCGTCAGTCAGCGTTCGCGAAGCGACCCGCGAAACGACAAACCGCCGGGCGAACCGGCGGCTGTCGGGAATTACATGTTCGGATAGTTCGGCCCGCCGCCACCTTCCGGCGTGACCCACACGATGTTCTGCGTCGGGTCCTTGATGTCGCACGTCTTGCAATGCACGCAGTTCTGCGCATTGATTTGCAGACGCTCCGAATCGTCGTCGTTCTTCACGAACTCATACACCCCGGCCGGGCAATAACGCTGTTCCGGTCCGGCATATTCCGAGAGGTTGATACCGACCGGCACGCTCGGATCCTTGAGCGTGAGGTGAGCCGGCTGGTTCTCTTCGTGGTTGGTGTTGGAGATGAACACCGACGACAGACGATCGAACGTGAGCTTGCCGTCCGGCTTCGGATAGACGATCGGCTGGCACTGCGCCGCCGGCAGCAGACATTCGTGATCGGCCTTCTTGCGGTGGATCGTCCACGGCATCTTGCCGCCCAGGAGCTTCTGCTCGATGCCGGTCATCAGCGTCGCGACCGTCAGGCCCTTCTTGAACCACTGCTTGAAGTTGCGCGCCTTGTTCAGTTCCTCGAACAGCCACGATTGCTCGAACGCCACCGGAAAGGCGCTCAATTCATCGCGCTGGCGCTCGGCCGTGAGTGCGTCGAAGGCCGCATCGGCGGCCATCATGCCGGTCTTGATCGCGGCGTGGCTGCCCTTGATGCGGCTGGCGTTCAGGAAGCCGGCTTCGCAGCCGACCAGTGCGCCGCCCTTGAAGACGAGTTTGGGCAACGAGAGCAGGCCGCCGGCCGTGATCGCACGTGCGCCATACGACACGCGCTTGCCGCCTTCGAGGAAGTGGCGAATCGACGGGTGCGTCTTGTAGCGCTGGAATTCTTCGAACGGCGACAGATACGGGTTGCTGTAATCGAGACCGACGATAAAGCCGACGGCGACCTGATTATTCGGCAGGTGGTACAGGAACGAGCCGCCGTAGGTGTGCGAATTGAGCGGCCAGCCGGCCGTGTGCACGACCAGACCTTCCTTGTGCTTGGCCGGATCGATTTCCCACAGTTCTTTAATACCCAGACCATAGGCCTGCGGATCGCGGCCTTCGTCCAGATTGAACTTGCGCATCAACTGGCGGCCGAGGCTGCCGCGCGCGCCTTCCGAGAAGATGGTGTACTTGGCGTGCAGTTCCATGCCGAGCTGGAAGTTCTCGGTCGGCTCGCCGTCCTTGCCCACGCCCATGTTGCCGGTGGCAACGCCCATCACGGCGCCGTTCTCGTCATAGAGCACTTCGGCGGCGGCAAAGCCCGGGAAGATTTCGACGCCCAGCGCTTCGGCCTGCTGGCCCAGCCAGCGCACCACATTGCCCAGGCTGATGACGTAGTTGCCATGGTTCTGGAAGCAGGCAGGCAGCAGCCACGACGGCGTGGAGGTCGCGCCCGTTTCCGTCAGAAACAGGAAACGGTCTTCGCTGACGGGGGTGTCGAGCGGCGCGCCGCGTTCCTTCCAGTCGGGGATGAGTTCGGTGAGCGCCTGCGGATCCATGACGGCACCGGACAGGATGTGAGCGCCGATTTCCGAGCCTTTTTCCAACACACAAACGGAAATTTCCTTGCCGGCTTCCTGTGCGCGCTGCTTCAGACGGATGGCCGTGGACAGACCGGCCGGACCGCCGCCAACAATGACGACGTCATACTCCATCGATTCCCTCGGGCCGTACTGCTCGAGCAGCTTGGGATCCATTGATGCTCCTGTTATAAACGTTAGAATTCGTGGGTGCGGCCATTTTCCGGGAATGGGGAACACCTCGCAACCGCATATTAATAGCACGATCGTTCGGTTTGCTAGGTAAGAAGCTCTAGCGGCGGGCTATGCGGCAGTGTCGTTATTCAATGCGCGTCCGGGCGCGAGGGAGATCAGGATGGGGCGTTCGCTGAATCTGGAAGGGAAGGTGGCCTTGGTCACTGGCGCGTCGAGCGGGCTCGGCATGCAGTTTGCCAAGGTGCTCGCGCAGGCCGGGGCGAAGGTCGTGCTGGCCAGCCGCCGCGTGGAACGGCTCAAGGAGTTGCGCGCTGAAATCGAGGCGCTGGGCGGGGCGGCCCACGTGGTACCGCTCGATGTGACCGACTACGACAGCATTCGCGCGGGGGTGGCGCATGCCGAGACCGAGGCGGGGGCCATCGACATTCTCATCAACAACTCCGGCGTCTCGACACAGCAGAAGCTGGTCGATGTCACGCCGCAGGAATACGACTACGTACTCGACACCAACACGCGCGGCGCGTTCTTCGTGGCGCAGGAAGTGGCCAAGCGGATGCTCCGGCGCGCCAAGGGCGACCCGCAGCGTCAGCACCGGATCATCAACGTGGCGTCGGTGGCCGGTCAGCGCGCGATTCCGATGCTAGGTGTGTATTGCGTGAGCAAGGCCGCCGTTATTCACATGACGCGTGCGATGGCGCTCGAATGGGGCCGTTTCAACATCAATGTGAATGCGCTGTGTCCGGGCTATATCGACACCGAGATCAATCACGACCACTGGCAGACCGAAGCCGGCCGTAAGCTCATTCAGATGCTGCCGCGCCAGCGCGTCGGCGAGCCGAGCGATCTCGACGGGTTGATTCTGCTGCTGGCGTCGGACGATTCTCGTTTTATCAACGGCTCGATCATGACCATCGACGACGGTCTGGCCGTGGGTTGAATGACGTGAATTGACCGCATGCTGCAAGGTGGGTCCCCGATTGCGCAGGCTCGCTGCAATGCGGCAATCGGGGATTGTCCGAGGCAGTCAGTGTGCGGGGGGCGGGCGCATAATTCGTCGATGCACACGGGGTTGTGAACGACGTCGCGCTTCAGGTCGCGCCAGACGCCGGAACCCGAATCGTCTCGAGGACACCATGCGTAATCCAGGCTGGCGGGGGCTCATCGGAGTCGCGCTTGCCCTCGCCGCAACGGCATTGCCCGTTGCCGCTCAAACCTACAAGCCCGAATACACACTGTCGATCGTGCCCGATGCGGGCACGCCCTGGGGCAAAGGCACGCAACTCTGGGCCGATATGGTCCGGGAGCGCACGCACGGGCGCATCAATATCAAATTGCACCCGGGGGCGGCGCTGGTCGGCGGCGACCAGACGCGCGAATTTTCGGCGCTGCGTCAGGGCGTAATCGACATGGCCGTCGGTTCGACGATCAACTGGTCGTCGGCGATTCCCGAATTCAATGTGTTTTCGCTCCCGTTCCTGCTCAAGGGATATCGCTCGCTCGATGCCCTCACACACGGTGACGTCGGCCGCGAACTGTTCCGCCGTGTGGAGGAGCAGGGCGTGGTGCCGCTGGCGTGGGGCGAAAACGGCTTCCGGCAACTGACCAACTCCCGCCGCCCGATTCGCTCGCCCGACGACATGCGTGGCTTGCGTTTTCGCGTGGTCGGCTCATTGCTGTTCAACGATATTTTCACGGCACTCGGGGCCTATCCGACCCAGATGACGTGGAACGATGCGATTCGCGCGTTGCGCACCCGCAAGATCGACGGGCAGGAAAATCCGATGACGATCTATAACAATGTCCGGCTCGATACGGTCGGACAGCGTTACGTCACGGTGTGGGATTACGTCGCCGACCCGATCGTCTTCGTCGTCAACCGGCAGGTGTGGGATAGCTGGTCGGCGCAGGACCGCGACATCGTGCGCGACGCCGCCGTCGAAGCCGCTCGCTTCGAAGTCACGCTCGCGCGGGAAGACCTGCTCAGCTCGGGGCGCGCGATGTGGGAAGAGCTGGAGACGCGCGGCGTCAAGGTCACGCGGCTCACGCCCGACCAGCGCCAACGGTTCATCGACGCGACGCGCCCGGTTTATATGAAGTGGAAGGTGCTCGTCGGCCGCGATCTTGTGGAACGGGCCGAAGCTGCGGTGAAAGGCGACGAGGTCGCGGCCAACCGAAGCCAGCCCCTACGGCGCTAATCGGGCCAACGCGCTACACTTTGTCTCCATGACGCCCTGCCGACCGTCGGCGGGGCGTTGTCTTTTCACCATGGAGAATTCGCAGTGTCGTCGCAATACAAGGAAGTCTTTCGCATGAGCATGCCGATTCGCTGGGGCGATATGGATGCGTTCGGTCACGTCAACAACACCGTCTACTTCCGCTATATGGAGCAGGTGCGGATCAGTTGGCTGGAGACGCTCGACGTCGCCTCGGAAGAGCGCTCGGCGGGCGAGGGCCCGGTCATCATCAATGCGCACATGACGTTCCTGAAGCAACTGCGTTACCCGGGCGATATCGATTGCCGCATGTTCATTGGCGAGCCGGGACGCACGAGCGTGGACACCCGTTTCGAACTGCGCCGGGCCGACACGCCCGACGTTATCGCCGCCGAGGGTGGCGCGAAGATCGTATGGGTGAACTATCTGGAAGAGAAGTCGGTGCCGCTGCCGGCATCGATTCGCGCGCTGGTGGCGTAAGCCGGCGTCAGCGCGCGGGCATGGCGGGGTGGGTCAGTTGCCCAACAGTCGCTGAACCAGCTCGGTGGCGGTGCCCGCGCCGTATTTCTGCATCAGGCGCGCGCGGTAGATATCGACCGTGCGCGGGCTGATTTCGAGAATCTTGCCGATCTGCTTGCTGGTCTTGCCTTGCACCAGCTGTGCGGCAATTTCGCGCTCGCGTGCGGTGAGGGCGACGGCGACGCGGCGCGTGGCCGACATGTCCTCGAAGGTCCAGAGGCCAGCCGCATGCGGATCCTTCACGTCGAGCGAGCGTCCTGTCACATGGCACCAGAACAGTTCGCCGTTACCCCGGCGCATGATGCGCTCGTCGGAATATACGCCCTGCGAACTCATGATCGGCGGAATGCGCTCGCCAATGCGTTCGAACTCTTTCGGCGAGGGGTAGAGCACCTGAAACGACTGGCCGATCAGCGCTTCGTGCTCATAACCGAAGATCTTGCCAAGCTCGCGATTGCAGTCTTCGATGATCCGCTGGCGGGAGATGACCAGACCCACTGGGGCAATGTGAAAGGCTGTCTGGTAGTCGAACGTCGGCATGGGGGCTGGGCGGAGCAGGGGGCTGATCGGGTCGGTCCTCGCGCCGGAGCGCCGCGTGCAGCGGCCCGGCACGCGGGAAGATATGTAATTTCACGTATTGTGCCCCATTTGCACGGCACCGTAAGCTCTATGATTGCATGAGACGCGTGGCCGCAAGGTGGGACCGGGCAGCGCGAGCGACGCAACGCGCAAGCGCGCGGCATAATTTCAATTCTCAACCGAGGGAAAGGGACAAACGATGAACAAGGTATTCGCCAGCGCCAAGGAGGCGCTCGCCGGTGTCGTCGCAGACGGGCAAACGCTCGCTGTCGGCGGCTTCGGCCTGTGTGGCATTCCGGAGGCCCTGATCGCTGCGCTGCGCGACTCGGGTACGAAGGGGCTCACCTGCATCAGCAACAACGCGGGCGTCGACGGCTTCGGCCTCGGTCTGCTGCTCGAGACGCGTCAGATCAAGAAAATGATCTCGTCGTACGTCGGTGAGAACAAGGAGTTCGAGCGCCAGTATCTGGCCGGCGAACTCGAACTTGAATTCACGCCGCAAGGCACGCTCGCCGAAAAGCTGCGTGCCGGCGGTGCCGGTATCCCGGCATTCTTCACCAAGACCGGTGTGGGCACGGTCGTCGCCGAAGGCAAGGAAACGCGCGAATTCGACGGCGAAACCTACGTCATGGAGCGCTCGCTGCGCGCCGACGTTGCCCTGATCAAGGCCGCCAAGGCCGACCGCGCCGGCAACCTCGTGTTCCATCGCACGGCGCGCAACTTCAACCCGATGGCCGCCATGGCCGGAAAAGTCACGATCGTGGAAGTCGAAGAGCTGGTCGAGACCGGCGCCATCGATCCGGATGATGTGCATTTGGCAGGCATCTTCGTTCAGCGCATCGTGCTGAACAAGACGCCGGAAAAACGCATCGAACAGCGCACGGTACGTGCCAAGTAAGCGCCGGGATCAAGGAGATAACCATGGCATGGAATCGTGATGAAATGGCGGCGCGCGCTGCGCGTGAGCTTGAAGACGGCTTTTACGTGAACCTCGGCATCGGCTTGCCGACGTTGGTGGCCAACCATGTGCCGGACGGCATGGAAGTCTGGCTGCAATCGGAAAACGGCCTGCTGGGCATCGGCCCGTTCCCGACCGAAGACGAAGTTGACGCCGACATGATCAACGCCGGCAAGCAGACGGTGACGACGCTGGCGGGGTCGTCGATCTTCTCGTCGGCCGACTCGTTCGCGATGATTCGCGGCGGTCACATCAATCTGGCAATCCTCGGGGCGATGCAGGTCAGCGAGAAGGGCGATCTGGCGAACTGGATGATTCCGGGCAAGATGATCAAGGGCATGGGCGGCGCGATGGATCTCGTGGCCGGTGTCGGCCGTGTGATCGTGCTCATGGAACACGTGGCCAAGGGCGACGCGCACAAGATTCTGAAGGCGTGCGATCTGCCGCTCACAGGCGTGGGCGTGGTCAATCGCATCATCACCGACCTCGGTGTGATCGACGTGACGCCGGACGGCCTCAAGGTCGTCGAGCTGGCAACGGGCGTGACGAAGGAAGAAATTTCGCAGAAGACCGGCGCACCGCTCGATACGAGCGCTGTCTGAGGGCTGAAGCGTTACTGAAACGTTACTGAAACGTTAATGCGCTGAGGGCAGCCGGGCCGTTGAACCCGGTTGTCGATGGAAGGCAAAACGGGCGGGGATATCCCCGCCCGTTTTGTTTGGCCGCGCCGTTTCCGGTGCTGCCATGTGCTGCCCGGTGCTGTTCAGATCGCGATTACTGAGCGACCCACCCGCCATCCATATTCCACGCGACGCCGCGCACTTGCGCACCGGCATCGCTGCAAAGAAACACGGCGAGTGCGCCAAGTTGATCGGGCGTGACGAACTCGCCCGACGGTTGCTTCTCGCCCAGCAACGAGCGTTTGGCGTCGTCGCTCGACAGGTGTTCACGCGCGGCGCGATCGTCGATCTGCTTCTGCACGAGGGGTGTGAGCACGAACCCCGGGCAAATGGCGTTGGCCGTTACACCGCTTTGTGCATTCTCCAGCGCGGTGACCTTCGTCAGACCGACGATGCCGTGCTTCGCCGCAACATAGGCCGACTTGCCGGCCGAGCCGACCAGACCATGCACCGAGGCGATGTTGATGATGCGGCCCCAGTTGCGCGCACGCATCGTCGGCAGCGCGAGACGCGTGGTGTGAAAGGCCGACGTCAGATTGATCGCGATGATCGCGTCCCATTTGTCCGTCGGAAAATCCTGAACTTCGGCCACATGCTGAATGCCGGCGTTGTTCACGAGAATGTCGACGCCGCCGAATTCGGCTTCGGCGTATTGCATCATCGCTTCGATCTCGCTGGCGCGGCTCATGTCGGCACCGTGGTAACCGACCTTCGTGGCGGCGTGGCCGGCCTTGGCGGCGGCCTCGGCAATGGCCTTGCGGGCAGCGTCGGCGTCACCGAATCCGTTCGCGATCAGCGTGGCCCCTTGTGCCGCGAGCGCCTGTGCCATCCCCAGGCCAATACCGCTGGTCGAGCCGGTCACGAGGGCGATCTTTCCTTTCAGCATTACGTCGTCTCCGTTGGCATATTGCGCGTGAAAGTTGCCGCGAGCCGCCGCGACTGACGCGATATGCGGCCCATGAGTCGACCCATTCTAGCTTACGGTTCGCGGCAAGCGCGGTAGAATTCGGGCTGAATACCGATCTATACGATCCCTACCGATCCACATCGATCCGATGAGTCTGCCATGCCGATCCATGCGAACCACGTGCCACGTCTGTCGAGCGTTCAGTGTCTGAGCCCCTCCGGTCTGCATCGCATGGCGTATGCGGAGTGGGGTGACCCCGAGAACCCGCGCGTGTTGGTGTGCGTGCATGGGCTGACGCGCTGCGGTCGCGATTTTGACGCGATGGCGCGCGCGTTCGCCGACGACTATCGTGTTGTATGTCCCGATGTCGTCGGGCGCGGTCAATCGGACTGGTTGCGCAACGCGGCGGGCTACGTCGTGCCGCAGTACGCGTCCGACATGGTCACGCTGATTGCGCGTCTTGGCGTTGCGACGGTCGACTGGTTCGGCACGTCGATGGGCGGACTGATCGGCATGGGGCTGGCAGGTTTGCCCGACTCGCCCATTCGCAATATGGTGCTCAACGATGTGGGGCCGCATATCGATGCGTCGTCGCTCGTGCGCATCGGTCAGTACGTCGGCATCCCGAAACGATTCGCGTCGATGGATGAAGCGGTCGATTATCTCTGGTCGATCTCGTCGTCGTTCGGGCCGCACACGCGAGAGGAGTGGCGCACGCTGAGTGAGCCGTTGCTGAAGGCGGACGGCGATGGCTATGTGCTGCGCTACGATCCGGCGATCGGTGCTGCATTTTCGGCGGTCCCGGCAGAGGCGATTGCGGCCGGTGAGGCGATACTCTGGGCGTCGCTCGCCGCATTCCCGGGCCGCACGTTGATCGTGCGTGGCGAGCAGTCCGATCTGCTCTCGCGTACGACGCTAGAACAAATGCTGGCACACGCACAACATGCGCGTGCCGTAGAAATTCCCGGCGTGGGTCACGCGCCCACTTTCGTGCATGACGATCAGATTCAGATCGCACGCCGGTTTTTTGACGGATACGCCGACTGAAGGGGTGCCGAAGCGCACCAGACGGCGGTGGGTCCGAAGTCTTAGAAGAATACGAGGAGTCTTACATCATGGCAGTACAACGTTTCTACGTCGAAAAGCGCTGGTCGGATATGGCTGTGCATAACGGCACCGTCTACCTGGCCGGCCAGACGCCCGACGACCGCACGCAAGACATGGCGGGGCAGACGCGTCAGGTACTCGCCCACATCGATCGCCTGCTCGCCGAGGCCAACAGCGACAAGACCCTGATTCTGTCGTGTCAGATTTTTATCTCCGACATGAAGCACTTCGGTGAAATGAATCAGGTGTGGGATGACTGGGTGCCTGCCGGCAATGCGCCGCCGCGCGCGACGGTCGAGGCGGCTTTGGCCGACCCCGCAATGCTCGTTGAAATTGTGATCGTGGCCGCACAGCGCGAAAGCTGAGTGCCCGATCCGTACCCTGAGGGGCACCCGGTGCCCCGTGTAACGACATGACCCAACATCAAGCGCCAACGCCCGCTGCCCCGAACTCGACGAATTCCAAGAATCCGACGAGTGCCGCGGCGGGTGTGGGCGACGCATCGCCGTCCACATCATTGCCCGCGACGCTCGACGACGCGCTCGCGTTTGCCGGCGTGCTGTGCGGCGAGAACGTCCTCTCGTCCGGCGAGCCTGTCATGGCGCATGCGCGTGGCATGCTCGCCATTCTCGACACGCTGCGCGTGGACGAGGCGACGCATCAGGCCGCAGCGCTTTTTTGCGCGGGCGAATTTCTCTCCGATACCCAAACGACACTGACGCAGAAGTTCGGCGCAGAGGTCTCTGCGCTGGTCATCGACGTCCGTAAATTGCAGCGTCTCTCGGGCGCGGGCTCGCTGGCAGCCCATGCCATGCCGTCGGACGGGCGCGACCGCGATGCCTCCGATGAACGCAAGTCGCAGGTAGAAGCCTTGCGCAAGATGCTGCTCGCGTTCGCGCAGGATATTCGCGTCGTGATGATCCGGCTCGCGTCCAGGTTGCAATCGCTGCGCTGGTACGCCGCGCAGAAGAAGGCGCCGCCGGAGGACATGCCCCACGAAGTCCTCGAAATCTACGCGCCGCTGGCAAACCGTCTCGGGATCTGGCAACTGAAGTGGGAGCTGGAAGACCTGGCGTTCCGCTTTCTCGAGCCGGTGACGTACAAGCAGATCGCCAAGTTGCTCGAAGAGAAGCGGGTCGAGCGGCAGACCTTCATCGAAGGGGCGATCGAGCGGTTGCAGGACGAGCTGGCGCGTGCCGGCGTCAAGGCCGAAGTGTCCGGCCGGCCGAAGCACATCTTCAGCATCTGGAAGAAGATGCGCGGCAAGGCCGTCGACTTTGCCGAGCTTTACGACGTGCGCGCGTTTCGCGTGATCGTGGACGACATCAAGGATTGCTACACGGTGCTGGGCATTGTCCACAACCTGTGGCAGCCCATTCCGAAAGAGTTCGACGATTACATCTCGCGGCCCAAGCCCAACGGCTACAAGTCGTTGCATACCGTGGTCATCGGCGACGACGGCCGGGCGTTCGAAGTGCAGATCCGCACGCACGAGATGCACCACTTCGCCGAGTACGGCATCGCCGCGCACTGGCGCTACAAGGAAGCGGGGCAACGCGGGTACGGCGGCGCGTTTTCGGCAGGCGACGCCTACGACGAGAAGATTGCGTGGTTGCGGCAGTTGCTGGCGTGGAAAGACGATGTTGCGGACACGGTGGGCGCCGAAGGGGCCGCGCAGCCTTGGGAGCAGCTCAAGCGCGCGACTATCGACGACCACATCTATGTCCTGACGCCGCAAGCGCGCGTAATTTCGTTGCCGCAGGGCGCCACGCCGATCGACTTCGCGTATCACCTGCATTCCGAGCTGGGGCATCGCTGCCGCGGCGCACGGGTCGATGGCGCGATGGTGCCGCTCAACACCGGACTGCAAAACGGCCAGACGGTCGAGATAGTGACGGTCAAGCAGGGTGGGCCGTCGCGCGACTGGCTCAATCCGCAGTTGGGGTATTTGCAGAGCCACCGGGCGCGGCAGAAGGTGCGCCAATGGTTCAACACGATCGATCTCGAAGAGACGATTTCGCACGGCCGCGCGTTGATCGACAAGACGTTGCAGCGCGAAGGCAAGACGTCGGTCAATCTGGAAGAGCTGGCGGCACGGCTGGGCTTCAAGACGCCGGACGACCTGTACGCGTCGGTGGCGAAGGACGAGTTCAGTCTGCGTCACGTCGAGCAGGCGCTCTCGGGCAACCTGCCCGGGCCCGATCCGCGCGACGAAGATACGCTCGTCGCCAAGAAGAGTCTGGATACGAGCGTTGCGCAGGGTGCGAAGAGCGGCGTGCTGGTGGTCGGTGTGGGCGCCTTGCTCACGCAGTTGGCCAAATGCTGCCGTCCGGCGCCGCCTGACCCGATCGTGGGGTTTGTCACGCGTGGCAAAGGCGTGTCGATCCACCGGCAGGACTGCACGAGTTTTCAGGCGATGAAGGCGCGTGCGCCGGAGCGCGTGATCCAGACCGCTTGGTCGGGCGACGTGCTCGAGGGCCGTGGCGTAGCGGCATATCCGGTCGATATTCAGATCGAGGCGACGGACCGTCAGGGGCTGCTGCGCGACATCTCGGAAGTGTTTTCTCGCGAGAAGCTCAATGTCACGGGCGTGAGCACCCAGTCGAAGGGGGCGCAGGCGTTCATGCAATTCACCGTCGAAGTGCGCGATGGCGGTCAATTGCAGCGGGCACTGGCGCAACTCACCGGGGTGACGGGAGTCGTGTCGTCCCGGCGGCGATAGACGGGCAAAGCAAGACGGACGCACGGCAAAAGCGGGACAAAACCGGGTGGGCAAGGCTGAACGGTGGCGCGGTTTCTGCGCAAGGAAGCCACCGGAAAGCCCCACCCGACGCGGTTTTTAGTGATCAGGCACAATAATCGCTTGGCGATGTGCGGAAATCTTGCTAGAATCTCGTTCTCTTGCAATAGGCTCGTAGCTCAGCTGGTTAGAGCACCACCTTGACATGGTGGGGGTCGTTGGTTCGAGTCCAATCGAGCCTACCAACGAATTTTGAAGCATTACAGTCCGCGAGACCCCGCAGACACAGACGCTGGAAGAAAACACTCATGTTGAAAACGGCCCGAACTTTCACAGTGGTGAAGGTACGACGTTAGTCGAGGGTGTTTTTCGTCTGGATGCAAGGAATGAAGAGACGGCCTCGACGACAGTCGAGGCCGTTTTTTTTCGTGGTTTTGCCGCGTGGCGTGGGCCGCGCGTGACGTTTTAGCGCATGGGAGTGCGACATGATTTCGGTACGTTTGCCTGATGGTTCGCAACGCCAGTACGAAGCCCCGCTGACGGTGGCCCAGGTGGCCGGCTCGATCGGCACGGGTCTGGCCAAGGCGGCTCTCGCCGGCCGCGTCGACGGTACGCTCGTCGATACGTCCTATCTGATCGATCGCGACGTCAACCTGGCAATCGTCACGGACAAGGACGCCGACGGTCTCGATGTCATTCGTCACTCGACGGCTCACTTGCTGGCATATGCCGTGAAGGAGTTGTTCCCCGAGGCGCAGGTCACGATCGGCCCGGTCATCGAGAACGGCTTCTACTACGACTTCGCCTTCCACCGCCCCTTCACGCCGGAAGATCTGGAAGCCATCGAGAAGAAGATGCACGAGCTCGCCAAGAAGGACGAGCCGGTCACGCGCGAAGTGCTCTCGCGTGACGACGCCGTGCGTCTGTTCCTGTCGATGGGCGAGAAGTACAAGGCCGAGATCATCGAATCGATTCCCGCGACGGACGAAATCGGCCTGTACCGCGAAGGCAAGTTCGTCGATCTTTGCCGCGGTCCGCACGTGCCGTCCACGGGCAAGCTCAAAGTCTTCAAGCTGATGAAGGTGGCCGGCGCCTACTGGCGCGGCGACGCGAAGAACGAGCAGTTGCAGCGCATCTACGGTACGGCCTGGACGAAGAAGGAAGATCAGGAAGCGTACCTGCACATGCTGGAAGAGGCCGAAAAGCGCGATCACCGCAAGCTCGGCAAGGCGCTGGACCTCTACCACATGCAGGAAGAGGCGCCGGGTCTGGTGTTCTGGCACCCGAAGGGCTGGACGCTTTGGCAGCAGATCGAGCAATACATGCGCCGCGTCTACCGCAACAACGGTTACCAGGAAGTGAAGGGTCCGCAGATTCTCGACCGCTCGCTGTGGGAGAAGTCGGGCCACTGGCAGAACTACAAAGACAACATGTTCACGACGGAATCGGAGAACCGCTCTTACGCGCTCAAGCCGATGAACTGTCCGGGCCATGTGCTGATTTTCAACTCGTCGCTGCATAGCTATCGCGATCTGCCGCTGCGCTACGGTGAATTCGGTCAGTGCCACCGCAACGAGCCGTCGGGTGGCTTGCACGGCCTGATGCGCGTGCGCGGCTTCACGCAGGACGACGGTCACATCTTCTGTACGGAAGACCAGATTCTCGACGAGTGCGTGAACTACACGGCCTTGTTGCACGCGGTGTACAAGGATTTCGGCTTCTCGGACATGATCTACAAGGTCGCGACGCGCCCTGAGCATCGTGTCGGTTCCGACGAAAACTGGGATAAGGCCGAATTCGCGCTGATGGAATCGCTGCGCCGTTCGGGCTGCGAATTCGTGATCGCCGAGGGCGATGGTGCGTTCTACGGCCCGAAGATCGAGTACACGCTCAAGGACGCACTGGGCCGTCAGTGGCAGTGCGGCACGATGCAGGTCGATTTCTCGATGCCGGAGCGCCTGGACGCCGAGTACGTGGCGGAAGACAACAGCCGCAAGCGTCCGGTCATGCTTCACCGCGCCATTCTGGGTTCGTTAGAGCGGTTCATCGGTATTTTGATCGAGCACCATGCTGGTGCAATGCCCGCCTGGCTGGCGCCGGAGCAGCTGATCGTGATGAATGTGTCCGAAAAAACGGCCGATTACGCACTCGAAGTGACGAAAAAGTTGCAAGAACAAGGGCTTAGGGCTCGGGCCGATTTGCGCAACGAGAAAATTAGCTATAAAATACGCGAGCACTCGTTGCAGAAAGTTCCCTATCTCGTGGTAGTGGGGGACAAAGAGCAAGAGGCGAATACGGTAGCCGTGCGTGCCCGTGGCGGCGTGGATCTGGGTGTGATGCCCGTTGACGCGCTCATCGAACGTCTTGCGCAAGAATGCGCATCGTTCCAATAACGCCTGTCGGACAGCGCGGCTAAATTTTTGACTTTTTTCGAGGAATAGCAACATCGCTACCGATAAGTCGCATCGCATTAATGGCGAAATCACCGCGCCTGAAGTGCGTCTAACTGGCGTTGATGGCGAGGCTCTCGGCATCATGAAACTGGCCGAAGCTTTCCGTCTGTCCGAAGAGGCTGATGTCGATCTGGTGGAAATCGCACCGACGGCGCAGCCGCCGGTGTGCCGTCTGATGGACTACGGCAAGTTCAAGTATTCGGAACAGAAGAAGGCGCACGAGAACAAGCTGAAGCAGAAGATTGTCCAGATCAAGGAAGTCAAATTCCGGCCTGGCACTGACGACGGCGACTACAACGTCAAGTTGCGCAATCTGAAGCGGTTCCTCGAAGACGGCGATAAGACCAAGATCACGCTGCGTTTCCGCGGCCGTGAGATGGCTCACCAGGAAATCGGTGCTCGTATGCTGGAACGTCTGAAGTCCGATCTCGAAGAGTTCGGTCAGCCGGAACAGATGCCGAAGATGGAAGGCCGTCAGATGATCATGGTCATCGCGCCGAAGAAGAAATAAGCCGCGGCGGTGTCGACTGACACTGCCGGGCATTAAAGAATTGCACTGCGGCCCGAGAGGGTCGCGGTAGCGATACAGGGTGCAGTCAGGCCCTGAACACAAGTGATCCCGGGTTCTACAAGGGGCGCGATTTTGGCGTCACACCTGTGATCATGTTAAAAACCTCGGAGTTTTTCATGCCTAAGATGAAAACCAAGAGCGGTGCCAAGAAGCGCTTTCGCGTGCGTCCGGGCGGTACCGTTAAGCGTGGTCAGGCTTTCAAGCGTCACATTTTGACGAAGAAGTCCACCAAGAATAAGCGTCACCTGCGCGGTGCCGTCGGCGTTCATGAGTCTGATATGAACTCCGTACGCGCAATGCTGCCCTTCGCTTAAACCCCGACTTAGATAGGAGAGAAATATGCCTCGAGTCAAACGTGGGGTCACTGCACGGGCCCGCCATAAGAAAGTCATCGCAGCAGCCAAGGGTTTCCGCGGCCGCCGCAATAACGTCTTCCGCATCGCCAAGCAAGCGGTTATGCGCGCTGGGCAATACGCCTATCGCGATCGCCGTAACAAGAAGCGCGTGTTCCGCGCCTTGTGGATTGCGCGTATCAATGCAGGTGTGCGTCAGCACGGTATGACCTACAGCGTGTTTATCGCTGGTCTGAAGAAGGCCTCGATCGAACTCGACCGTAAGGTGCTGTCCGACATGGCCATCAACGACAAGCCGGCATTTGCCGCGGTTGTCGCCCAGGTGAAAGCCGCCGTCGCAGCCTAAGCTGTAGTTAGCGTATAGCGCGTTTTACCGCGCGCCATTCGCCAGGAGGGGGCTCTCATCGGAGCCCCCTTTTGTTTTTCGACTGCTTTTTTGCATGTACATGCGGCCATTCGACCGCCTAACTTGAGCCTGTAGCATATGGATCTGGAACTTATCGTCAGCGAAGCGCAGCGTGCGTTCGCCGCCGCTCCCGACGCCGCCGCGCTGGAAAACGAGAAAGCCCGCTTTCTTGGCAAAACCGGCCAATTGACCGAGTTGCTCAAAGGCCTCGGCAAGCTCGATCCCGAAGCCCGCAAGAGCGAAGGCGCACGGATCAACGCGGCCAAGCAACAGATCGAAGGCGCCTTGCAGGCGCGCCGTCAAGCCATGGCCGATGCGCTGCTCGATGCGCGCCTGTCCGCCGAGGCCATCGACGTGACGCTGCCCGGGCGCGGTCTGGGTGCCGGTAGCCTGCACCCCGTGCTCAATACCTGGGAGCGCGTTGAACAGATTTTCCGTTCCATCGGCTTCGACGTGGCCGACGGCCCCGAGATCGAAACCGACTGGTTCAACTTCACTGCCCTGAACAGCCCGGAGAACCACCCGGCCCGTTCGATGCAGGACACCTTCTATGTCGAAGGTAACGACGATGCCGGCAAGCCGTTGCTGCTGCGCACGCACACCAGCCCGATGCAGGTGCGTTACGCGCGCATGAACAAGCCGCCGATCAAGGTCATCGCCCCGGGGCGGACCTATCGCGTCGACTCCGATGCCACGCACTCGCCGATGTTCCATCAGGTCGAAGGCCTGTGGATTGCCGAAGACATCAGCTTTGCCGACCTGAAGGGCGTGTACACCGATTTTCTGCGCAAGTTCTTCGAGCGCGACGACATTCAGGTGCGCTTCCGCCCGTCGTACTTCCCGTTCACGGAACCGTCCGCCGAGATCGACATGCAATTCGAAACCGGCAAGAACGCCGGCAAGTGGCTGGAGATTTCGGGTTCGGGGCAGGTGCATCCGAGCGTGGTGCGCAACATGGGTCTCGACCCCGAGCGCTACATCGGTTTCGCATTCGGCTCCGGCCTTGAGCGTCTGACGATGCTGCGCTATGGCGTGCAGGATCTGCGTCTGTTCTACGAGAACGATCTGCGCTTCCTGCGCCAATTCATGTAATGAAGTCGACGGCCCTGTGCTGGCGCGCCAAGCCGCTGCCGCCGGGCTCTCGGATGTGAAGACTTAACTGCGAGCGAACTGATCCATGCAATTCTCTGAATCGTGGCTGCGTACCCTGGTCGACCCAGAGCTGTCGACCGACGCGTTGGCGCACGCCCTGACGATGTCCGGGCTCGAAGTCGAGGAAACCGACCCCGTTGCCCCGCCGTTTACCGGCGTCGTGGTGGCCAAGGTGCTCGAAGTGGCCCGTCACCCGGATGCTGACCGCCTGAATGTGTGTCAGGTGGATGCCGGCACCGGCGAGACGCTCACTATCGTGTGCGGCGCGCCCAACGTTGCCCCGGGCATCAAAGTGCCGTGCGCCACCGTTGGCGCCGCACTGCCGCCGGCAGAACCCGGCGCGGCCCCGTTCCAGATCAAGATCGGCAAACTGCGCGGCGTGCAAAGCTTCGGCATGCTGTGTTCTGCCCGTGAGCTCAAGCTCTCGGAAGACCATGGCGGTCTGATGATCCTGCCGGAAGATGCCCCGGTCGGCATGAACATCCGCGAGTATCTCGACCTGGACGACACCGTCTTCGTCGTGAAGCTCACCCCGAACAAGGCCGATTGCCTGTCGTTGCTCGGCGTCGCGCGCGAAGTGGCCGCGATCACCGGCGCCCCGCTGAAAGATTTGCCGGGCCAAGGCGCGCAGCCGTCGACGATCACCGACACGTTCCCCGTCAAGATCAGCTCGCCGGAAGGCTGCGGTCGTTTCGGTGGCCGTATCATCCGCAACGTGAATGCTGCGGCGCCGTCGCCGCGCTGGATGGTCGAGCGCCTCGAGCGCGCCGGTCAGCGCAGCATCTCGGCACTGGTCGACATCACCAACTACGTGATGCTCGAACTGGGCCAGCCGCTGCACGTGTACGACCTGAACCGTCTGCAAGGCGGTATCGACGTGCGCTTCGGCCGCGCGGGCGAAACGCTCAAGCTGCTCAACGAACAAACCGTCACGCTCGACGAGAGCGTGCTCGCCATTACTGACGCCAGCGGCCCGATCGGGCTGGCCGGCATCATGGGCGGCGACTCGACCAAGGCCGGTCTGGAAACGCAGAATATCTTCCTGGAAGGTGCTTTCTTCTTCCCGCAAGCCATTCAGGGCCGCGCCCGCAAGTACAACTTCACGAGCGATGCGTCGCACCGTTTCGAGCGCGGCGTCGACTTCGCCGGCAACGTGCGTGCGCTGGAACGCGCCACGCAACTCGTGCTTGAAATTTGCGGCGGCCAGGCTGGCCCGCTGGAAGATCAGGTGGCGCGTCTGCCCGAGCGCAAGCCGGTGACGATGCGTGTGGCCCGTGCCGTCAAGATTCTCGGCGTGCCCGTGAGCGAGCAGGAGATGGGTGAGATCTTCACGCGCCTCGGTCTGCCGTTCGCGCTGAAGGACGGTGTGTTCGAAGTCACGCCGCCGTCGTATCGCTTCGACATCGAAATCGAAGAAGACCTGATCGAAGAAATCGCGCGCATCTACGGTTTCGACCGCATTTCGGCCAACCCGCCGGTCGCGGCAAGCGCCATGCGTCCGACGCAGGAAGGCCGCCGCTCGCAACACGCGGTGCGTCACGCCATTGCCGCACGCGACTATCACGAGACGGTGGGCTTCAGCTTCGTCGATGTGGAGTGGGAAGCCGATTTCGCCGGCAACGACAACCCGATCAAGCTGCTCAACCCGATCGCGAGTCACCTTGCCGTGATGCGCTCCACGCTCATCGGCAGCTTGATCGCCACCACGCGCTACAACCTGAACCGCAAGGCATCGCGCGTTCGCGTGTTCGAAATCGGCCGCACGTACCACCGCGACAACACGGTGGCATCGGGTGAGCTGACGGTGGGCGGCTATCGCCAGCCGGTGACTGTGGCGGCTCTCGCATACGGTCCCGTGTTCGACGAGCAATGGGGCGCCGCATCGCGTCAGGTCGACTTCTTCGATGTGAAGGGCGATCTCGAAGCGCTGCTCGCACCGCGCTCGGCACGCTTTGTGAAGGCCGAGCATCCGGCGTTGCATCCGGGACGTAGCGCGGCCATCGAAGTGGACGGCAAGCGCGTCGGCTTCGTGGGGGAACTGCATCCGCGTTGGCAGCAGAAGTACGATCTGCCGCACGCACCGGTGCTGTTCGAGATCGAAGCGGAAGCGCTGTTCGCGCGCGATGTGGCGAGCTACGAGGAGATCTCGAAGTTCCCGCCGGTCACGCGAGACCTCGCACTCGTGGTGTCGCAATCGCAGGCGGTGCAGCCGCTGATCGACGCGATGCTGGCGGCACGTGAGGACGACCCGGCATGCAGCGTGATGCAGTCCGTGCGCCTGTTTGACGAGTTCCGTCCGAAGGCCGGCGCAGCATCGGGATCGCTTGGCGCGCAAGACAAAAGCCTGGCGTTTCGTGTTACTCTGCAAGACCCCTCGGGTACCCTCCAGGACGAGACCGTCGAGCGCGCTGTCGCTGCGTTGGTACAACGGGTTGGAGACGCGTTCGGCGCACGTTTGCGCGCGTAAAGCATTGTAGAGTCTGGTTGCGAGTGGTTTATCGCACTGTCATCGCCATCGCGTGGGACGTATGAACGAAATGAATCCTGGTGAATTTGAAGCCATGCTCGCGGCGCAGCGAATCGCGCTGGGTCGTAGCGAAGTGAATGAAGTCGGCACCGAAGCGCCGACGCTGACCAAGGCCGAACTGGCCGAGTTGTTGTTCGAGCACGTGGGTCTGAACAAGCGCGAGGCCAAGGATATGGTCGAAGCGTTTTTCGAATCGATCCGCGATGCGCTCGAATCGGGTGATAGCGTCAAGCTCTCCGGCTTCGGTAACTTCCAGTTGCGCGACAAGCCGCAACGCCCGGGCCGCAATCCGAAGACGGGGGAGGCGATTCCGATCGCCGCCCGTCGTGTCGTGACCTTCCACGCCAGTCAGAAGCTCAAGTCGATGGTGGAGTCTGGCGTACTGAGCAAGTAAGTCCCCGGCCGCCGCTTTCTGTGGCGGCCGTATCCTAACTGTCGTTCAAACACGCTGACGCCGCGATGGATCACGTTGCCTTGCCGCCGATTCCCGCCAAGCGTTACTTCACCATCGGTGAAGTGAGCGAGTTGTGTGGTGTCAAGCCGCACGTGCTGCGCTACTGGGAGCAGGAGTTCACGCAACTTCGCCCGGTCAAACGCCGCGGCAATCGACGGTACTACCAACATCATGAAGTCCTGCTGATCCGGCGTATCCGGGAGTTGCTCTATGAGCAGGGCTTCACCATCAACGGGGCGCGCAACCGGCTTGAAGCCGACACGCCGCGCGGTGCTCGCAACGCCGTTGCTGCGGCGGCACGCGCTGCCACCGAGGCGGGCGCGGACGATGCCGAGACCGGTTTCGACGTGGACGATCTGCGCCGCAAGCTCGAAGCGGTCATCGATCTGCTGAAGCCCTGAACTCCGCGTCAGCGCTTTCCCTGTAACGCGTCTGTCTCCGGGATTCTCCCGATGCAGCGAACGCCGAAAACTCCGTAATCCGAGATAAGAGACGCCGTTACGGCGGGGCTGCGCTCGCCGGTGGCAAAATCGACACGGCAAGTATCCGGATGCGCGATAAACATCCCCCGATTGAGTGACGTGGAACGGCTTTCAGGGCCGGGCCGATTGTCTTACACTTGCCGGAAAACATGGCGGCGATATCATTCGCCACCCGTTGGATCCTCTGAACATTCCGGGCCAACATCGACCATCGAGCGGGGGCGCGATGGCTGAAAGGATCTCGACCTATGGTGGAACCGAGCACGACGGGAGCGAGGCGAGGGCGCTGGACGACGTCCTATCGTTCAATCGTCGCGATTCTGATTTTCGGTTTCCTGATCCTTGTCCTCGTCTGGACAGCGGTGCTGTGGCGCATCTCCCTCGAACACAAGGCCATTCTGCGAGACGCCGCTGCGTCGGCGTCGACCGTCGCCAGCGCGCTGGAACAGCAGACCTTGCGCGCCATCCGTCAGGTCGACCAGATCACCCGCTTCGTCAAATTCGAGTTCGAACATCATCGCAGCGAGTTCAGCCTGAACGGGACGCTGGAGGCGGGGATCGTTGCCGACCGTCACATGGTGCTCGTGAGTCTGGCCGACGCCAAAGGCAACATCACGGCCGCCACCATCCCGGGGCGTAGCAACGGCGTGAGCATTGCCGATCGCGAGCACTTTCGCGTTCATCTCGACGATGCGAGCGAGAACCTCTTCATCAGTCACCCCGTATTCGGCCGCGTGTCACGCAAGTGGGTGCTGCAATTCTCGCGTCGTCTGAATAACCCGGATGGCAGCTTCGCCGGGGTCGTCGTCGTTTCGCAAGAGCCCAGTTACTTCACCGCAGACTTTTACACTAACGCCGTGCTCGGGCAGTACGGTCAGATCGCCGTCATCGCCGACGATGGCACGCTGCTTGCGCGCAGTACCGGCGCCGGGGTGGCCGTGACCGGGACGGGCGAGTTGCCGCCATTTCCGGCCGCACAGCGTAACTCGGGTGTACAGCGCGACCCGATCGACGGCGTCGAACGCGTGGTGGCTTACCGCCACCTCGGCGACTATCCGCTGGCCGTTCAGGTTGGCCTGTCGATGGATGAGGAACTGGCTGAGTATCGTCACGTGGAGCGTGTCTATCTCACGATGGCGACGTTCGTCTCGGTGGCACTGGTGGTGTTCTTCGCACTCATTGCCTATCTGATGCAACGCCTGATTGGTCGCGATCAGCAACTCACGCGCCTGATTTCCTACGATGCGCTGACCGGGTTGCCGAATCGCTACGCATTGATGGAATCGTTACGAAACGACCTGGCCGATACGGGCGGTGTCGGCAAAGTGGCCTTGCTGCATATTGATCTGGACAACTTCAAGAGCGTGAACGACACCCTGGGGCATGCGCAGGGTGATGAGATCATCCGGCAGGTGGCGGAGCGCTTTATCGCGCGCGTGCCGCCCGACGCCTTGTTGGCGCGCTTCGCCGGCGACGAGTTCATGGTGGTGTTGCGGGGCGACGAGGCGGTGACCCAAGCCGAGCCGCTCGCCGAGGCCCTGCTTGCCGTTTTGAAGGCACCGATGGTGGCTGACAGCACGTCGTTTGCGCTGCACGCGAGTATCGGCGTGACCTTCTGGTCCAAGCCGGAGGAAACCGAAGCCGATCTCATCAAGAAGGCCGACCTGGCCATGTATTCCGCGAAAGAGGCGGGCAAGAGCGTCGTGAGGGTGTACTCGCAACAGATGACGTATCAGGCGCATCAGTTAGTGGTGTGGGAGCGTCAGATGGAGCAAGCGCTCGCCAACGGTGAGTTTTTCCTGGCGTATCAGCCGATCGTCGCGCTTGAGTCCGATTGCATCTGCGGTATGGAGGCGTTGATCCGGTGGCGTCACCCCGAGCGTGGCGTGATTGCTGCGGGGGAATTCATCCCGCTGGCCGAGACGACGGGCCAGATTGTCGCCATCGGTGAATTCGCTTTGGCGCAGGCCTGCCGGCAACTGGCCGCATGGCGCGATACGCCGATGGCATCGCTGCGCCTCGCGGTGAACGTCTCATCGGTGCAGTTCTGGCGTGGTGATATCTGCGAGCTGGTCGAACGCTACGTCCGCGAATATGACATCGGGCCCAGCCGTCTGGAGCTGGAAATCACCGAGTCGGTGATGGTCAAGAACCCGGCGCTGGTCGAGTCGAAGATCAACCAGCTCAAGCGCACCGGCGTGCGTATTGCGCTCGACGACTTCGGTACCGGTTATTCGTCGTTATCCTATCTGACGCGCTTTGCCGTCGACACGCTCAAGGTCGACCGGTCTTTTGTCGAATCGATTCCCGACTCGTCGCGCTCGTGCCTGATGATCTCGAACATCGTGAACATCGCGCGCTCGCTGGGTATCGAGTTGATCGTCGAGGGTGTGGAGAACGAACGGCAACTGGCGTGGCTGCGTCACTTTGTTCCGTTGGCAGCTCAGGGCTACTGGTTTTCCCGGCCGGTGGAAATCGAACAGATGGAATCGGTAATTGAGCGTTTCGGTATTTGCGGATAAAGGAAGCGGAAATGATAAAGGCCGAACCTTTCTAGTTAATAGATTAAATAGGGATTCGTAATAAGTCGGTGTTTTGGTAGTCTTTGGTTCTGGCAGACCGTCGGAGTGCTATAGAATTAGCGGGACTTCGCCAGATAAAGAGAGCGCAAGCGGAACGCAAGAAGACCACCGGAAGCAGACCACGAGAATGATCACGGCAGACTGTCAACAGCCTGCAATTGTCGGGGTGGAGAATAGTTTGCAGCAAGGATCCGGAGGCACGGGGCGCGACAAGCCGAGGATCGGGAACGGGGAAAAGAGTTAGACGCGCAGACCAGAATTGGCAGGTATTTGCCGGCGCATCGGATGCCGGTCGCGACCAGAACTTCTGTCCGGGGAAAGACAGAAGCGCGATCAATTTAGGCGAACCGCTTTGCCAACGTAACAAGTGAAAAATATTAGAACGAGCGTTTGATTTTCGGATGAGGATACGGCATTGGCTTTATGCCGCCTGCGTTGCGGTTGGCGTGCTGGTCGCCTGCTGGGTCGCGGCGGACCGGACCGCCACCTCGTTGGTTGGCGATAAGCTCGCGCAGAGCGTGGAGGCCGGGCAGACCGTGGCCGATCGCGTGGCCGACGGCATGATTCACGCCATCAACACGGATTTGTCCATGGTGAGGGCGATTCCGTCGACGCTGGCCGAAGTGGACCTGCTGCGCGACGTGCTGCGCCCGGCCAACGGGCCGGCGAGCGCACCCGACGTCGTGGCGCGTGCCAACGACTTCCTGCAATCGGCGCAGGGCTATTTCGGCGTCGACCGGGTGTGGGTCATCGACACGCGGGGCGTTTGCGTAGCCGCGAGCAATTTCCGCGATACCCCTTCGCCCGTCGGGCAATCGGCGGCGGGAATGCCGTACTTCACTAACGCCATTCTGGGCGCACGCTTCGAAAGTTACGCGGCGGGTTGGGAGCATCAGGCCCCCGGCCTCTATTTCAGTGCGCCGGTATATCGCGAAGGCATTCTCATCGGCGTGGTGATGACCAAGATCGGGCTGGCACGCCTGCGTCACTGGGTCGCTAACGGCGAGTCCTTCATCACCGACGGCAACGGCGTGGTCATCATGGCCAACGATCCGCGCTTCGAAAACCGTTTCATGCTCGATGGCAAACTCGGCGGGCTGTCCGAGCCCGAGCGGCAGGCGCTTTACCAGCGCAACGATTTCTCGCGGATGCCCATCTTTCCGTTCAAGCGGGCACCGGGCCGTGCCAACGCCTGGGTGCCGCAGGAACTGCTCGACCAAATGTCGGAATTCGACGAGTTCCACAAGCCGTTTGTCATTACCACGCGCGCGAGTTCGAGCAACGATCTGACCGTCTACGCGGTGGAAAACGTCGACGCGTGGGAGAGCCTGACTCGCCAGCACGCGAAGGATTTCGCGTTGTGCTTCCTGCTGTACCTGGGCGGCGTAATCATCCTGATGATGGCCGGGCGCATCTATTGGCGCGAGCGCACACTGCACCGGCAGACGCGTCAGTCGAACGAGGAATTGCGCGCCGCAAACAACCAGTTGGCCTTCGAGGCGAGCTACGACGAACTGACCGGCAGTCTCACGCGCCGTTACTTCTTCCACCGCTTCGATCAGTTGCTGGAGGCGGCACAGCGCAAGAATGAACCGATGAGCCTGATCGTGGCCGATCTCGACCACTTCAAGTCAATCAACGACACCTACGGGCACGCGATCGGCGATCAGGTGCTGTGCCGCTTCGTGCTGGTCTGTTCGTCGACGCTGCGAGGTGACGATCTGATCGGGCGCATCGGTGGCGAAGAGTTTGCGATTTTGCTGCCGGGGGCGAGCGAGCGCGACGCGCTGCGTGTGGCCGACCGTATCCGCGAGCGTTGCAAGCGCGAGTCGCTCGAAGGCAGCGAGCCGCCGCTGCGCTTCTCGGCGAGCTTCGGTATCACCGAATGGCAGGATGAAGATTCGCCGATGAATATGGTCGAGCGCGCCGATATGGCGCTCTATCGTGCCAAGCGCGCCGGACGCGATCGCTGCTGGGTGTTCTAAGCGGTTCGCAGTATTCCGGCGCCGTTACCAATGTCACGTTTGGTAACCAAAGAGGGTGCACGCATCGTGCATCTTGCGGGAACCCGCATGTCTAACGAGTAAGCGTCGCACCGCATTTCGGCGGTGTGACCCGAGTGACTCATGCGGGAGACATCATCGTGAAACGCTTACTCATGCTGGCTGGCGGCGCGGCAATCGCGACGCTCATGGCGGGGTGCGTCGCTGTGCCTTATGGCGGCCCGGCGTACGGCACGGCCTACGGTTCCGACTACTACAACTACTACGGCTATGCGCCGGGATACGCCGTCGCACCTGCGCCGGTCGTGACCGTCGGCGTGGGCGGCTACTACGGCGGCGGTTACTACCGCGGTTGGCGTGGCCGAGGCTGGGGCGGCCGTGGCGGCTGGGGCTGGCACCACTAAGACGCGCTCAGAACTCCGAGAGGGCGAAGTCTTCCTTCGAGACGTCGCACTCCGGGCAGCGCCAGTCGGCGGGCACGTCGGCCCAGCGCGTACCGGGGGCAAGGCCATCGTCCGGTGCGCCTTCGGCTTCGTTGTAAATCCAGCCGCAGATCAGGCAGATCCAGCTCTTGAATTCGATCGGGGTATCCAGCGTGGTGGTCATGACGTTTTGGTAGCAGGGAAACTGACGCGACCCGCATTGTAAAACACGTGCCCGCCGAATTCCCGTTCATGCGATACCCGCCGACGGGAAAGTTAATCCAGATCAAATGCAAAAACGCCCGCGCGCAGGGATGCGGCGGGCGTTGTCGTATGCGTTGTCGACGATGTGACGGGTCCGGCCGGAAGTTACCAGTGGATCGAATTGAGCAGAATCGGGGCCATTTGCGCCAGCGAGTTGAGCAGCGACATGGCGGTATCCCGGTTCGACACTTCCCGCCACAACCGGCTTCGCTCGACGATCCGTTGCCGGTCTTCGGGCGTTTTCACGTCGGGGGAGCGCAGCTCCTTGATGAGATCGATGACGGAGGCGCGGTCGACCGTTTCGGTCACCGAGTGGTGCGCGAGCAATTCGTCCAGATGGACGCGTTCGGCCTCGCTGATATTGTCGGTATTGGCCGTAGCCGGGGAGGGGGACGATGGTGCAGCGGACGACGGTGCAGCAGACGGCTTGTCGGATTGGGTCATACCAGACGTTCTCCCGGAAGTCACTGAAGAGCCACGCCGCCATCGCGCCGCGAATGTAGCGCGAAGTGCGGCGGCTTGACTCCATCATAGGCCGATTCAGGGGCGCTGCGAACCCTCCCATGATGGGTAAAACAGAGGGGCGTGCGAGGTTTTCAGCGGCAACTTAATGCATGTCAAAGCCATGACATCGACGCCCAGATGCGGGGCAAATCGTCAAGCGCAAAAAATTTGCTCAAGGCTGACGCCGAAACGGGCAATCCTCTTGACAGCGTGGAACGGCGGGGCTTTTCAGTGGGTGGTACCGGGTTATCCAGTGGGTTATCCACAGAAGCTGTGGGTAACTTTTCGATATTCGCCAGCACGTTTACCCGCGTTGGCCGATCAACGGAAGAGCGGGCGCAGCATGAGCAGCGCGAAAAACAGCGCGACACCGACTGGCAGCAGGCCGGTGAAAAAGGCAGGCCACGGCGCACGGCCCTTGCGGCGCGCGCCGAACGACGAGATCAGGCCGGCGCAGAGGCACAGCACGCCGACGCCCCAGGTCGGATTGGGGTTCTTCAGCACCCAGGCGGCGGCGGCCAGCAGGCCGATCCAGGCCAGCGGCGTGGCGCCGGGCGGCGGCGGTTTGACGCTCGAAGCGGTGGCCGCAGCGGCGCGCGGGGGCTGACGGGGCGTGTCGGGTGTTTCGTTGGGCATCGAGGCTCCGGAGAATGCGGTGACTTGCACGGGCGTCGGGGTTGCCTCGCGCGCGAAAGCCGCAGCATAGCAAACGTCGACCGTCGACGCTCAGGAGGCAACCGTGGGCAAGGTAACACCGGGTGACGCCGTGGGCACAGCACGCGTCGCGTGAGATTCATGCGCCGCGTGGGCTGGCATGCTGACGTACCAGACGCTGGTGGTGTCGGTGTCGCGCGTCGGAGCGAACTCCGGGAGATTCGCGCAGCGGTCATCGAGGTCGACGTAGCGCTTGAATGGCTTGAGTGGCTTGATGGATTGGATCGGCCTGATCAGTGGCGCCTGCGGGTCGCTCGACGGTAGTACCGCACCGTCACCGTGCGGTGTCACGCGTATCTCGACGCAAGGCTGATGGAATGGGTCGGCCGGCGCACCGGTGCCCGGCGGGATGCCCTGCGCATGGGCGTGCGGCGCATACAGCACGGATAGCGCGGATAGGGCACTCAGCGCACAGAGCGCCATGAACCGCCGGGATGGCCCGGGCATGACGTTCCCAATACCTTCGGGCGCTTGGGCGATCCACGGAGCGCAGCTTGCGCGGGACTTGCGGGGTCTGGCAGGGCTCGGCGGCATGGCGGGCTCCGTCGGGACGAGCGTTGGATCGTCGAACATCGTCGGTGCCGGGCGATGCAAAACCGGCACTTCATAGCTGCCATAAGCCAATATCGTGCCGGAAGCGGTAATGCGATGATTTTTATGGAATTTTCAGTGCCGGATGGAAGGTACTGGTGCCGAAACCTGCATCAAGTGTTGCAGTTCCGAAACGTGGGCCTGAGAATCGGACTCTGTAAAAGGCGATTCAGGCGATTCTCTGATCTTGCGATTACTGTATATAATCACAGTATTCCATTCAACGGCGAGACCGAAATTCCGATGAAATCCAACTATTCCATCGCCGAAATCGAGCAGGCGATCAACTACTGGACCCGTCGTCAGGCGGCCGACAGCCATTGGGCGCTATGCCCGTCGGCGCGTGTGCTGGCCGATATCTACGGAGAGATGATTTACCGCCACGACACCAGCATTGCGGCCGATGCCCTCAATGAGCGCCAGAGTCAGGCGATCGAGACCGCCCTGCATCAGATGGAGTTGGGGCTCGCCCCCTGACCAACCGAAATCCCCGAGCCGTCAGCGCCCGAGCGCCGCAATGCCCTCAGGGCCGAACGATGGTCGTCACGGTGGTTGATGTGACCGTGGTCGCGCGACGCCGGGCATCCCAGCGTTCCAGCCACTTTTCGAGGTCCTCTGCGCTGAGTGCGGGCGCGAACAAAAAGCCCTGTGCCACCCGATAGCCCTGTGCGATCAGCAGATCGCGCTGGGCTTCGTCTTCGACCCCTTCCGCGACAACCGTCAGATGCAAGCTCCGGCCGATGCTGATGATGGCATTGGTGAGCGCACGCACGGTCTCGTCGCGCGTGACGTCGTGCACGAAACTGCGATCGAGCTTGAGTTCCGAGACGGGGAGGCGGCGCAGATAGCCGAGACTCGAATAGCCCGTGCCGAAATCGTCCATCGACAGGCGCACGCCCATGGCGTGCACCTCTTCGATGATGCGTCGCGTGCTCGGATTGTGGTCCATCAGCACGTTTTCGGTGATTTCGATGGCCAGACACGTCGGCGGCAGCTCATTGCCAGCGAGCGTATCGGCGATCATGCGCGGCAGGTCGTGATCGTGGAAGTTGGTCGGCGACAGGTTGACCGACATGTTGCCGATCGCCACCCCGCGACGGCGCCAGTCCGCCAGTTGGCGGCACGATTCGCGTAGCGTCCACGCGCCCAGTTCGCCGATCAATCCGCATTCCTCGGCCAGCGCAATAAAGCGCGTCGGCGAGACGTCGCCGTATTGCGGATGCACCCATCGGGTCAGCGCTTCCACACCGCACACCGACTCATCGAGCAGATTGATCTGCGGCTGGTAATGCAGCCGCAGGGTGTCGCGCCGCAGCGCGTCGCGCATGGCCGTTTCCAGCTCAAGGCGCTCCTGCGCGTGGATATTCATGTCCTCGTGATAGAACCGCACGCTGCCCGGGCTGGCCATCTTCGCCTGATACATCGCCATATCCGCGCGCTGGAGCAGGATGTCGAACTCCTGCCCGTGATTCGGATACAGGCTGATGCCGAAGCTGCCCGACGGGGTGAGCGTCACACCGTCGACCTGACACGGTGCGGTGAGCGCATTGCGCATGCGTTCGATGGCCGCGTCGAGCCGTTCGGGGTCGCACTCGGTGAGCACGGCCACGAACTCGTCACCTGAGAGGCGCGCAACGATATCAGCGCCACGCAGCGACCGGCGCAGGCGCTGGGCAATCGTGCGCAGCAGCACGTCACCGGCCTGATGGCCCAGCGAGTCGTTGACCTGCTTGAAGCGATCCAGATCGAGGAAAATCACCGCCATGCGCGTGTTCAGCTCATGCGCGCTGGCGATGGCCTGCGCAGCCAGCACGCCGAGCATGCTGCGATTTGGCAGGCCGGTGAGGCTGTCCGAGAACGCCAGTTGACGAATGCGCGTGCGCGATTCGTCGCGCTCGAACGCCAGTTTGCACAGGTGCACACACACGTCGACCAGCCGCTCGTGCAAGGCGTCGGGGCCGCGCGGGGTACGGTAATAGAACGCGAGCACGCCGAGCACCCGGCCATCGTTGGCGATGATCGGCATGGCCCACGAGGCGGCCAGTCCGTAGGTGGCTGCCATGTCGCGGAAATCGGCCCAACGCGGGTCGTGAGCGATGTCGGTCACGATGACGCGCCGCGCCTGAAAGGCGGCAGTGCCGCAAGTGCCCACATTCGGGCCGATGGCAATGCCGTCGATGAACTGGTGATACTGCGCCGGCAGGCTCGGGCCGGCTTGCGGCCGCAAGCGGCCTTCGGCGTCCACGCGCACGACCGAGGCCATGACTTCCGGCGCAATCTGCTCCAGCTCACGGCAAATCAGCATGAGCACTTCCACGAGGGGCGCGTCTCGCACCATCGCGGCCAGTGCCTTGTGCTGCAACACTTCCTGAATCTTGGACTGCGTGATGTCCGTGAAAAGCGCCACGGCATTCACGAGCTTGCCGTTCGCGTCGAGGATCGGGTTGGTGACGATCGACGCCCAGAGCGGTTGGCCCTGCGCCGTGCGCACGAGCACTTCGCAATGGCAACTGCGTCCGTCGCGGGCCGATACGAGGCAGCCCGTGAGGGCCTGCTGCACGTCGACGGCAGCTGCACCGCTGGCAAATTCGTCCACCGGGGTGTCGCCGAACGGGCTATGCCCCGATTTGCCGACCACTTCGTCGGCGCGATAGCCGAGCATGCGGGTGAAGCCCGCGTTCACATAACAGACCACGCCTTGCGCATCGGTGATGAGCACGGCGTTATCGGTTTCGTCCACGCCGAGCGAGAGCAGGTGCAGGCGGGCGTTGTCCTGTGCTTCGCGTTCGACGCGATCGGTCACATCGGCGGCGAGCTTGATCACGAAGGCGAGCTTGCCGTCGCGATCGAAAACGGGGTTGTAAGTGGCTTCGAACCAGACGGTGCCGCCATCGCGACGGCGGCGGCGCACTTGATCGGTGTGGGCCCGGCCGGTGCTGACCACGCGCTCGAGCGCGTCGCCACAGGTGGGGTCGCCCGCATCGCAAAGCGTGGCATGTGGCTGGCCGATCAGTTCGTCGCGGGTGTAGCCAACCACGCCGAGCAACTTGTCGTTGACGTCGACGATCGTGCCCTCGGGGGTGAGGGTGAGCATGCCGAGCGAGCGGTCGAGCGCTGCGAGCAACGCATCGCGCCCGGGCGTCGGTGTTGCGCCGGCGGTGGACGACGGTGAACCGGGCACGGCCATCGCAAGGGCCTCCTCAGACGACCTGCGGACATTGTCGGGTGTTACAGGGGCTGGCACACCAAAAACGCTTTCAAGTATAGCGGCCTGCGGCGGCAGGCCGACATGGGAGAAACCGGGAGAGCGCACGGCTTGCGTGCGCGCTGGGGCTGGGTGCGGGGCGGCTTGCGCTGGACGTGGGGCTGGATTTCAGGCGGCAACCCGTGAGGTGGCGGTCACTGAAGCGGCAACTCGTCAGGCGCCAACCACCTTGATCCGGACGCCGTCGAGCGAAACGATCTGCCCGGCGCGGATTTTGCACGTCTTGCGGGATTCGGGCTTGCCGTCGACGCGCACGAGGCCACTCGCGACGAGCGCCTTGCCGGCGCCTCCGGAGTCGGCCACGCCGGCGACTTTGAGCAAGTCGTTCAGGGCGATGAATTCGCCAGTGAGTTCAAAAGTAACGTTTTGCATGATGGACCGGATACTACGTAAAAACCCGATGCGCGTCGACTGTCGGAAGTTTCGGGTCGTCAGCTTGTCAGCTCTCGATCACATGTTCGATACGGCGGTCCGGAATGAGCCAGACGATGGCGACGAGCGCGTACAGGCCGAGCGACACCGCCGGCACCACGAACGCCAGGCCGATGGCCAGCGCATAGCCGAGCACGGAGAGCTTGCCCTTGGCGTCCCGGCCGATGGCGGCGGCCAGCTTGAGGTTGGCGCCTTCCCCGTGCACGGCCAGCAGGGCGCGCGTGAGAATGTAATAGGCCACGGCGGCCATGAAGAGCACCACGCCGTAGAGCGCGGTCGGCCACGCGGTGAGGTGGTTCTCGCCCAGCCAGTGGGTGACGAACGGAATCAACGACAGCCAGAACAGCAAATGCAGGTTGGCCCACAGCACACCGCCCGAGACGCGCTGCACCACATGAAACAGGTGGTGGTGGTTGTTCCAGTAAATGCCGACGTAGATGTAGCTCATGATGTACGTCAGAAAGGTCGGCAGTACCGGCAGCAACTCGTCGAGATCGGTGCCGTGCGGCGCTTTCATCTCGAGCACCATGATGGTGATGATGATGGCGATCACGCCATCGCTGAAGGCTTCCAGTCGGCTTTTGCCCATGGTGTCGGTTGGTTGATGCTGGTCAAAGTGGGAAGCGAAAACGCAGGGCGGCGCGGCGGGCGAAACACTTCGCCACGCGCCGCCGTCATTCAGACGATGGCGACGCGATTGCGGCCGGCTTGCTTGGCGGCGTACATCGCGCGGTCGGCGCGTTGCAGTACCGCACCGAAATCGGCGTCGTCGGGGCCAAGACTCCCCACGCCGATGCTCGCGGTGAAGCGCACGGGGCCGGTGGCGCCCGGCACGCTGGTGTTACTGATGGCAGAAAGCAGACGGTCGGCGGCCTGCACGGCGCGATGCGCATCGGCTTCGGGCAGCAGCACGGCGAATTCTTCCCCGCCGAGCCGTCCCATGACGGTGCCTTTGCGCAGCGTGGCGCGCGCCACCAGCGTCAATTCGACGATGACGCGGTCGCCGATGGCATGGCCCCAGGTGTCGTTGATGGCCTTGAAGTGATCGATGTCGATCATCAG
Organism: Pandoraea sp. PE-S2T-3; assembly: GCF_002179965.1. Classification (GTDB taxonomy): domain Bacteria; phylum Pseudomonadota; class Gammaproteobacteria; order Burkholderiales; family Burkholderiaceae; genus Pandoraea. The sequence continues at coordinate 54,800 of NZ_NGUQ01000035.1, read as the reverse complement.
CACGGCGAGCCGTCGGCGCTGGGCGCGGGCGTTGGCAAACGCTTGTTCGGCCTGCATGAGAAACGCACGCCGGTTGAGCGCACCGGTCAGGCCGTCGCGCATGGCCATGTCGCCGAGTACCTGATTGACGCGGCGCAGTTCGAGTTCGTCGACCACCAGCGCCGACAGATCGGCGAGCAGGCCACGCATTTCGGCGTCGAGCGTGCGCGGGCGGCGATCGATCACGCAGAGGGTGCCGAGCCGATGACCTTCGGGCGTGCGCAGCGGGGCGCCGGCGTAGAAGCGAATGTGCGGGTCGCCAGTGACGAGCGGGTTATCGGCGAAGCGCCGATCGGCGTGGGCGTCGGGCACCACGAGCACGTCGTCGCTCAGGATGGCGTGTGCGCAGAACGCCATCGAGCGTGGCGTCTGGGTGGCTTCGATACCTTGTTTCGCCTTGAACCACTGACGCGACTCGTCGATCAGCGACACGAGCGAGATCGGCGTGCCAAGTACGTACGAGGCGATTCGCACGATGCGATCGAACGCGGGTTCCGGGGAAGAATCGAGGATGTCATAGCGTCGCAGGGCCGCCAGACGTGCCGCCTCGTCGATGGTCGCGCCGCGGTTGGCGGCGAATGATGTGGGCAGCAGGCTATGCAGAGACTCTTGCGTTAGCGGTTGCGGCTGCGGTGAATGCGCTCCGGGTGTGGTCATATCGCGACGGGCAGGCATGGCGTAGCGAGTGGATGACAGCAGCTCCGTCACGGGCAGCATTGACGACGGCGACTGCGCGAAGGGTGTGGCGCCCATTCTGCCGCGCATGTCGTCGCTTGGCAAATGGGACGGCGACAGCAACTCGCCGTGCCAGAGTTCATGGGCGGCACGTGTGTTGTCGCCGGACGCCGGTGTCGGAGCGCTGTGGGTCATGATTTGACTTCGAAGGCTTCACCGGTCTCGAAGAAGTTGCCGCCGGCGATGTAGTGAATACTGCGCGACGCGCCGGGCGCGAACTGCCAGTGCCCATCGCGAAACGCACGCGGATCGGCCCAGGCCGCAACGACCTCGCCGAGAAAGAGATCGTAGCGATCCTGATTGTGCGGCTCGGGGATGACGCGGCATTCCAGCCAGGCGACACAACCCCCGATGAGGGGTGCCTGAATGTGACTGCCTTCGAACGCATGAACGCCGGTGCCGTCGGTGAACTTATCGGTGTCGCGGCCGGAGACGCTGCCGACGGCCAATGTTTCGCGGGCGATGATGCGCGCCGGCACGTTCAACGAAAACTCGCCCGAGGCTTCGACCAGTTCGCGGGTCAGCGTATTGCGATCGATGACGACGGCGACTTTGGGCGGCGAGAAGTCGAGCGGCATGTTCCACGCTGCCGCCATGACGTTGCGACGCCCGTCATGGGCGCTGCCGACGAGCACGGTTGGGCCGTGGTTGAGCAGCCGGTAGGCTTTGGGCAATTCGACGGGCAGGCGTTCGGTCATTTCGGTCATGGCGGGCACTCGACAAGCTTGGCTTCGGTAGAGCGGGTCATGATAGCGCGGCTCGCGCGGCGGCGACGCTTGCAATAGCGGGTATAGCGGATATCGCGGGAGTCAGACGATGCCCTGCGATGCAATCTGAAAAAACGGCCCGCAGGGTGAGCTGCGGGCCGACAAACGGCACGGTGCGGGGAGCTCGTGCCGGATCAGATGTGAAGCTAGTATGCAATGGCATCGTCCCAGTCCGGTCCCCACGAGGCGTGGCGATATCGCGTCCTATACTGATGCAAAACGCGACACCCGGTCGGCATTGCGACGATGACGCAATGCGCGTGGCCGATGCGTGCGATGTGCAAGAAGGCCAGCGCGAGTTTCCGAAGTTTCCAGCTTTTTAGAAATGGAAGGAGGGCGTATGAGCGCAAACGTATACGTGGGCACGGCATCGTGGACGGATAAGTCGCTCATCGCGTGCAAGCGGTTTTATCCACCGGGACACGCGTCGGCCGAAGCGCGTCTGCGCTACTACGCGAGCCGCTTTCCGATGGTCGAAGTCGACAGCAGCTACTATGCGATGCCGTCGGGATCCAATGCGCAGCTCTGGGCGGAACGCACGCCGCCGCCGTTCGTGTTCAACATCAAGGCATTCCGCCTGCTCACGGGCCACCAGACGCCACGTGTCGCCTTCCCCAAAGATTTACAGGGCGCCCTGCCACCCGGTCCGCGCGCGAATGTCTACTACAAGGATGTGCCCGCTGCGCTGCAAGATGAAATCTGGCGGCGCTATCTCGAAGCGCTCGCACCGCTCGCGCAGGCCGACAAACTCGGTCTGGTTCACTTCCAGTTTCCGCCTTGGCTCACCGGCGACAAAGCGAGCCGCACCCACATCGAAATGTGTGCCGAGCGCATGGCAGGCTATGGCGTGGCTGCCGAGTTTCGCCACCATCACTGGTTTGACGACGCGCATCGCGACGCCACACTCGCATGGCTGCGCGAACTGGGCTGGGTCAACACCATCGTCGACGAACCGCAGGGCTTTACGAACAGCATCCCGACGGTCTGGGCGAGCACTTCGACACGCGCCGCTGTCCTGAGGCTGCACGGGCGCAATCACGAAACTTGGAATGTGCGCGACAGCACGGCCGCGTCCGATCGCTTCAACTACGACTATCGCGAAGCGGAACTCGCCGCGCTCATCGACCCGATTCGCGTCATCGCCAAGGAAGTTGCCCGCGTGTACGTGGTGTTCAATAACAACTACGAAGATCAGGGGCAACGTAACGCGCTGGCGCTCATGAATCTGCTTGGCGACAGCGCGATCCTGCCAACCACTGAGCCGACGCAACGCCCACCCGATGACGTGGCTTCACTCTTCTGATCGGTTCGGTCTATCCTCTCTTCCTCTTCGGTATCTCTCACGAAACCGTCAGGTTGCTTCGAGGCTTGCCGGTGCTTCGTTTCTCTCTATTCGCTTGGAGTTTTGCGCGTGCCCACGCCGTCTCAAATGCTTTTCCTGCCCGGCGCTTCGGGCAACACCGCCTTCTGGCAACCGGTGGCCGACCAACTCGCTCATCCGGCAACCCGTGTCGTGCTCGGGTATCCCGGCTTTGGCGCTACCCCGGCCGACCCCGTGGTGAACGATATCGATGCGCTGACCCAAACCGTCATCGCTCGTCTCGACCGGCCCACGGCCATCATCGCGCAGTCGATGGGCGGCATACTTGCCATCCGGGCTGCCCTCGCCCGTCCGGAAATGGTCACGCACCTTGTGCTGTCGGTCACCTCGGGTGGCGTCGATATGCATGACCTCGGCGCCAAAGACTGGCGCGACGGGTTTGCCGACGCCAACCCAACGTTGCCCGATTGGTTTCTGACCTACCGCGCCGATCTCTCGCCCGATATCTCGCGAATCACGCAGCCAACGCTACTGCTCTGGGGGAACGCCGACCCGCTCAGCCCGGTTGCCGTCGGTGAGCGTTTGCACACTTTGCTGCCCGACGCACGCCTGCACGTGGTGGACGGCGGGGCGCACGATCTGGCCAACGCCCATGCGGCAGACGTGGTGCCGCTCATCGACGCCCATCTCGCACGTGTCTGATGCAACCCGGTCGCGGCGAAGGGTTCGCCGCGATTGTCATGCTGACGGTTTTTGACGCAGTAACATGTTTTGATAGCCGCACCTGTGTTCACCTCTGGAGGCAGACGAACATGACGACCGACCGGCGAATCACGTTTTTTCACGCACCCAACACGCGCTCGACCGGCGTGCTGGTGCTGCTCGACGAATTGCAGGCGGATTACGACCTGCATCTGCTGCGCTTCGCCACCGGCGAACAACGCAGCGCCGACTTTCTCGATATCAACCCGATGGGCAAGGTGCCGGCCATCCGCCATGGCGATGCCGTGGTCACGGAACAGGCGGCGGTGTACATGTACGTCGCGGAGTTGTATCCGGAGAAGGGCCTGTCGCCGCCGCCGGGAGACCCCCGCCGTGGCGCGTACCTGCGATGGATGGTGTTCTACGGTTCTTGTGTCGAACCCGCGGTGACCGACAAGGCGCTGGCCCGCCCGGTGATGGAACACTCACGCTCGCCCTATGGCGATTACGACGAAGTGATGTGGACGATCGAGCGACACCTGACGCAGAACCCCGGTCCTTGGTGGCTGGGCGAGTCGTTTACTGCCGCCGACGCGCTGTGGGGCAACGCGCTGCACTTTCTCACGCAGTTCAAGATGGTGCCGGCCAGCCCCGCCATTGCGGCGTACGTGGAACGCTTTCGCGCGCGCGACTCGGTCAAGCGCGGACACGCGCACGACGCCGAACTGGCCAAGAGCCTCGCGGCGAGTGGCACGTGACGCCACCCGCTGCGTGAGCTTTCGTCAGTCGGGCAGCACGTCGATTTGCGGTTCGCAGTCGATGGGGAAGTTGACGGAATTGGCGACGTAGCACTTGGCGTGGGCTTCGTGGTGCAGCTCGGCCGCAAGCTTGGCGTCGCTGCCCGCGCGTAAGGTCACGTGCGGGCGCAGCAGGATTCGCGTGAAGCGGCCTTCTTGCGGCGTATCGATCATCGTGCCGAGGGCATCGTCACGATATTGCTCGACCCGGATGCCCGCATCGGAACACAGGTGCAAGTACCAGAGTTTGTGACAGGTACTCGCGGAGGCCACCAGCAATTCCTCGGGGTTCCAGCGCGTGGCGTCGCCCCGGAAGGCCGGATCGGCAGAGCCCGGAATCTCGGGCTTGCCGTCGGCTTCGATCACATGATTGCGACCGTACTCGCGGTAGCCCGAGGTGCCGGTGCCCTGATTGCCGATCCACTCGATGCGAACGCGGTACTGGTGTTCTCCTGATGCCATGACGTGTCTCTCTGCGAAGGGTCAAGAAGTCGAAAAATCGAAAAACCAAAATGGGGGCGACGTGCAACGCGCCATTTTTGCAGGCGCGCGCGATCACCGCTAGCCATTTTCGGCCATCAAATTCTTGTGCTTCTCCCGCCGCATCACACCATGCCGTTCAGGCAATTGGTTCGGTCGTCAGCGCACGCGTGAGGCCGTGCATCGGCCGGCGCATGGCGACGTCGAACGGGTTGGTCTGCGGGCCGATGAGTTCGGCCTGACGCCGCAGCAGTTCCACCACCATCGGCAAACGGTCTTGTGAGAGCCGCGCCGCCAGTGTGCCGATACTCAGCGCGGCCACGGCGTGTCCGGTGCGGTCGAAGATCGGCACGGCGACGCCCGCCATGCCTTCGAGCACGCCGCTGTTGCTGCCCGCATAACCCAACTGCCGCACGCGCTCGATCTCGGTGCGCAGATAGACCTCGTCAAGCACACCGTAACCCCGCAGACGCGGCACGTTGAAGCGGATGATCTCTTCGCGCTCGGCTTCGGGCAGAAAGGCGAGGATCGCCAGACTGCCCTGACCGACCCCCAGCGCCACCCGTCCGCCAATGTCGCCGGTGAACGACCGGATCGGGAACGGGCCTTCGCACATGTCGAGACACACGGCATCGAAGCTGCTGCGTACCAGCAGGAAGATCGTGTCGCCAAGGCTGGCACACAGGCGCAGCAGCGACGGGCGGCAAAGCGTGCGCATGCCGCTCGGGTTGCCGGCCTGTGCCGCCATGGCGAAGAAGTCGACACTCAGCCGATACAGCTTGGAGGTTTCGTCCTGCTCGACGACTTGCTCGGCAATCAAGGCGTGCAAGATGCGGTGGACGGTGGCCTGACTGAGCCCGACCGCCTTGGCGATGTGCGTGACGCGCTCGCCTTCGGGTTTGGCGACACCGAGTGCGCGGATGACGGCGAAGGTGCGTTGCAGAATCCCCGCGCCGGCGGCGTCGGCGGCTGCGGGGGCATTGGCCTCGCGGGGTGAATCGGAAGTGCGCATTAGGGTCTCGAATTATTCCGTCAAACGAAATACTATCGCAATCGACTGCGGCTTGAAAACAGCCGTAATGCGTCGAGAACCGCGAAAACAGTGAATAATCATCATAAGTTAGGGATTATCCCGAGACGCTGACGCGAAACGAATGCGCAAGGCATTGGTGTATATATTCCGTCAAACGAAATAATCATAAAATTTATCTCGTTTCGTGGAATCGTTATCTTGCGGCAGGGAATTTGGCTCGCTACTGTTCGATGCAATTGCATCAACTGCGGTGCTCACGCGCTCGAAGGTAGTGACCATGTCTTTTCTGACTCTGACGGATGTCTCCAAAACGTTCGGCGAATTGAATGCCGTCTCGAACGTCAATCTCTCGGTGGAGAAGGGCGAGTTCGTCTCGCTGCTCGGCCCTTCGGGCTGTGGCAAGACCACCACGCTCCAGATGATCGCGGGCTTTGTGGAAGCCACGACCGGGCGCATTACGCTCGACGGGCGCGACATCACGAACATGCGCCCCAACAAGCGCGGTCTGGGCATCGTGTTCCAGAGCTACGCGCTGTTCCCACACATGACGGTGGCGGACAACGTCGGCTTCGGCCTCGAGATGCGCGGCGTCGACAAGACCGAACGTCAGGACCGGATCCGCGAAGCGCTCGCCCTCGTGCGCCTCGATGCACTGGGCCATCGTTTCCCGCGCGAGCTGTCGGGTGGCCAGCGCCAGCGTGTGGCGATTGCACGCGCCGTGGTCATCGCGCCGCCGGTGCTGCTGCTCGATGAGCCGATGTCGAACCTCGACGCCAAGCTGCGCGAGGACATGCAGTTCGAACTCCGCTCGATCCAGCGCAAGATCGGCACGACTACGATCATGGTCACGCACGATCAGTCGGAAGCACTGTCGATCAGCGACCGCGTGGTCGTGATGGAAGCGGGCCGCATCACGCAGGTCGATACGCCGTACCGCGCCTACGAGCGCCCGGAAAACCAGTTCGTCTCGCAGTTCATCGGCAAGGCGAACATGCTGGCGGGCCGCGTGTCGGCACGCGACGGCGACCATCTGCATGTGGAGCTCGACGGCCAGCTCAGTGGTCAACTCACGCAGCGCGCGCCGCTCGCCGACCTCTCGCCACGTGAGCGCAGTGTCGCCGTGGGCGACGCCATGACGTTGTGCCTGCGCCCGGAGAAGGTGCGTCTGTGTGCGCCGAACGCTGGCCGTGTGCCGGCGACGGTGACGAGCCGCTTCTTCCTCGGCAGCCAGTGGCTGTACCGCGTGGACAGCGCGCTGGGCGAAGTGCTGGTGTGTTGTCAGAACGAAGGCGGCGAGCCGCTGGCAGAAGGCGCGCCGGTCGGTCTCGACTGGCATGCGGACGCGGTGCGCTTCATCGCGCCGGCAGCATCGGCAGTATCGATCACTGCGGGAGGTCCGGCTCATGGCTGAGACGCTGCAAGTGACGCGGGCGGCACCGGCACCCAAGGCGCGCGCGCCGTGGCATGCCTATCTGCCGATGTGGGTGATGAGCGCGCCGGCCATGCTGTTGTTCACGGCACTGGTGCTCATTCCGTTGTTGATGACGCTTGCCCTCACGTTCTATCAGTTCGATCCGGCCAGCGGCCCGATTGCGGCGTTCCAGTTCGATAACTACGCCGAAGTCCTGTTCGACTCGTACTTCCACACGATCTTTCTGCGCACGTTCGGCATCTCGCTGACGGTCACGGCGGTGTGTGCCGTCGTGGGCACCTTCGAAGCCTATGTGCTCTCGCGCATGGGTGACCCGTGGCGCTCGATTTTCCTGCTGGTGATTCTCTCGCCGCTGCTGGTCTCGATCGTGGTGCGCGCGTTCGGCTGGAGCATGCTGCTCAGCTCCGGCGGCCTGATCAATCAGGCGTTCGCGTTCGTGGGCATGGGTCCGTACAAGATGGAGTACACGAACTTCGCCATCGTCGTGGCGCTGGTGCACGTGATGTTGCCGTTCATGGTGATTCCGGTGTGGACGTCGCTGCAACGCCTCGACCCGCAGACGGAGAACGCTGCGCTGTCGCTGATGGCCTCGCCCGCCACGACGCTGCGCCGCATCGTGCTGCCGCAACTGGTGCCGGGCATTCTGTCGGGCAGCCTGATGGTGTTCGGGTTGTCGGCCAGCGCGTTTGCGATTCCGAGCCTGTTGGGTGGACGGCGTCTGAAAGTGGCGGCAACGGCCGTGTACGACCAGTTCCTCAGTTCGCTCAACTGGCCGCTGGGCGCCACCATCGCCGTGCTGCTGCTCGTGGCAAACCTGATCGTGATGCTGACCTACTACCGCGTGCTCGAGCGCCGTTACGCGCGCAGCATGGGTTGAGCGCAGCGACCGCAGAACCGAACTCTACTGCCACCATCATGCGTAAAAACAGTCCTCTGGCGCTCGCGTTCCACACGCTCGTCATTCTCTTCGTGCTCGCGCCGCTGATCATCGTGACGCTGGTTGCCTTCACGCCGGAAGAAACGCTCTCGCTGCCCACGCACGGCTTCTCGCTGCGCTGGTTCCGCGCGATTCTCGACTATCCGGACTTCATTGCCTCGTTCTTCACGAGTCTGAAGCTCGCGTTCCTTTCGGCCACGCTGTCGCTGCTGATCTCGCTGCCGGCGGCGCTGGCCATCGGCCGGGCACGGTTTCCGGGGCGTAACTTCCTCAATGGTCTGCTGCTCTCGCCGCTGGTCATTCCGGGGCTGGTGCTCGGCATCGCACTGCTGCGTTTCTTCGCCATGCTCGGCGTGACGGGGTCGTTCGCCGCGCTGACGTTTGCTCACATGATCATGATCACGCCGTTCATCATGCGGCTCGTGCTCGCATCGATCAGCGGGCTCGATCGCAGCGTGGAACATGCCGCCGCGTCGCTGGGCGCCGGGTCGTGGACGACGTTTCGCCGCGTCACCATGCCGATGATCCTGCCGGGTATCACGGGTGGCTGGCTGCTGGCGTTCATCAACAGCTTCGATGAACTGACGATGTCGGTGTTCATCACGTCGCCGCAGACCATCACGTTGCCGGTGCGCATGTACATGTACGCGACCGAGTCGATCGACCCGATGATGGCGTCGGTGTCGGCACTCGTGATCGTCATCACGCTGGGCGCGATGTTGTTGCTCGACCGCGTCTACGGCCTGAACCGCATTCTGATCGGTCAGCACTGAGCGAGCGCTCACAGAGATTTCTCATGTCCCGCCTCATGCAAGATCTGCAACATTCCCCGCAACTGGCGCGTCTGGCCGAGACCTCGCGCGCGCCGGTGACGTTTTATCTCGACGGTGCCCCCGTGCAAGCGCTCACGGGCGACACGGTGCTCACGGCCATCCTCATGCATCAGCGCCACGTGCGCATCAGCGAATTCAGCGGTGCGCCGCGCGCAGGCTTCTGCCTGATCGGTGCCTGTCAGGATTGCTGGGTGCGCTGCGAGGCGGATTCGGCGGATGTCACTGACGCGGCTGATGCCGCGCGTGGTCACGCCGCCGCGAAACCTCAACAACTGACGCGTCTGCGCGCGTGCTCGACGCTCGTGCGTCCGGGCATGCGCATCGTGACGAATGCCGCGATCGCGCCGTTTGCAAACGACGCCGAGTCCACGGATTTCGCCGATTCCGCCGATTCCGCCGAGGCTGCGCCCGGAGGTCAGGCATGAGCGCCCGTCCCGAGGTCGTGATCGTCGGCGCCGGCCCGGCCGGTATTCGCGCGGCGCAGACACTCGTCGCGGCAGGCATTCGCCCGATCGTGCTCGATGAAAATGCCCGCTGGGGCGGCCAGATCTACCGTCAGCCGCCGGCCGACGCAGGCTTTGCCCGAAGTAAGCAGACGCTCTACGGTTTCGAGGCGGCGAAGGCGGATGCCGTCCACACCACCATGGCGGCACTGCTGCCGCAGATCGACTACCGCCCCGACACGCTTGTCTGGGCGTGCGATCCGGCAGACCCATCGGCCGATGCAGTGAATGCGTCGCAAGGCGCGAGCCGTGGGCAACGTCTTCACACGATGCATGCGGGACGCGAGATCGCGGTGCCGTTCACGCATCTGCTCATCGCCAGCGGCGCGACCGATCGCGTCTTGCCGGTCCCCGGATGGACGCTGCCGGGTGTGTACACACTGGGCGGCGCGCAAGTGGCGCTCAAGGCCCAAGGCTGTGCCATCGGCGAGCGCGTGGTCTTCGCGGGCACCGGGCCGTTGCTGTACCTCGTCGCGTATCAATACGTGAAAGCGGGCGCTAACGTCGTTGCCGTACTCGACACCAGCGAATTCGCTGCGCAGGTGAAGGCGACGCCGCGTCTGCTCAACCAGCCCGGCACGTTGGCGAAGGGCCTCTATTACGTCGGCTGGCTGCGTGCGCGGGGTGTTCGCATCGAACATGGCGTGACGCTGAACGGTATCGATGGAACCGCCGGCGTGCGGGCCGTTCGCTGGCAGCGCGACGGACGTGAGCACACACTGGGGTGCACCGCACTCGGCCTGGGTTTCGGGCTGCGTCCCGAGACGCAACTGGCCGACCTCGCCGGCTGCCGCTTTGTCTTTGACGATCTGAATCAGTGCTGGCTGCCGGCGCGTGACGCGGCGGGCCGTAGTTCGCAAGCGGGCATCTATCTGGCGGGGGATGGCGCGGGTATCGCCGGTGCCGATGCCGCCGAGATGGCTGGCCGTCGCGTGGCACTCGCGATGCTCGAAGACCTCGGCATCGCGGCACCGTCGCTCCCCGGCGCCCCCGACGCGCTCACGCTTGAGCGACGCCTCGCGAGCATCCGGCGTTTTCGCGTCGGCATCGAGCAGGCGTTTGCGTTGCCCGCTGACCCGTCGGCCCAATGGCCCGACGACATGCTGGTGTGCCGTTGTGAAGAGATCGACGCGCGCACGTTGCGCGAATGCGTGCGCCACGACGGTGTCACCGAAATCAACCGGCTGAAGGCGTTGACCCGCGTGGGCATGGGCCGTTGTCAGGGCCGCATGTGTGGCGAGGCGGCCTGCCATCTGTTGGCTGAAGCGACGGGGCAGACGCTCTCGCAGGTCGGACGCCTGCGTGCCCAAGCCCCCATCAAACCGATTCCGATTGCCCCGATGCTTTTTGACGAAAACGTCGCCGCCATTCCCGAGGAGGCGCGCGATGAGTGAGCCCTTGCATTACGACGTCGTGGTGGCTGGTGGTGGCCTCGTCGGCGCATCGGCGGCCCGTGCGCTGGCCGAACGCGGCCTGCGCGTGGCGCTGTTCGAGCGCCGTTACTGCGGCGCGCAAGCGAGCGGCGTGAACTACGGCGGCGTGCGCTGTCAGGGCCGCCCGGAAGAACAATTGCCGCTGGCCATGCGCGCTCGCCGCCTGTGGGACCGCTTGCCCGAACTGGTCGGCATCGATGGCGAGTTCGTGCGTTCGGGCCACCTGCGGCTGGCGCGTCGCGAGGCCGATCTTGAACCGCTCGACGCGTGGTCGGCGATGGCCCGCACACATGGTCTGGAAACGGAAGTGTTTCGTGGCGCGGCGTTTCGGCAACGTTTTCCGTGGTTAGGCGACGGTGCGGTCGGCGGCTCGTTGTGCCTGAGCGACGGCCATGCCAACCCGCGTCTCGTGTCGCCGGCCTTCGCGCGCGCAGCACGCGCACTCGGTGCCGACGTGCGCGAACGCACACCGATTACCGCCATCGCTCACGACGGCGTGCGCTTTCAGTTGACGGCGCAACCGGCCGAGGGCGACACGCTGCGCGTGAGCGCCGACTGGTTGCTCAACACATCCGGCGCGTGGGCCAATCACATTGCCGGCACGTTTGGCGAGCGGGTGCCGATGCACCCCATCTATCCGAACATGTGGGTGACCGAACCGCTGCCGAAGTGCATCGGCCACAACCTCGGCGTGTATGGCGGCGGTGTGTACGCGCGTCAGGTCGAGCGCGGCAACTGCGTGATCGGCGGTGGACGCGGCACCGGCAACGGCGAGTACGCCCAGCCGTCCGCCGACACCACGCGCGCGGTGATGCGCGAAGCCTGTGCACTGGTACCCGCCTTACGCAACGCGCTGCTTATCCGCACGTGGAGCGGGGTGGAGGGCGAGACGCCGGACAACAACCCGATCATCGGCGCGAGCCGCACGACACCGCGCCTGCTGCATGCGTTCGGCTTCTCGGGCGGTGGCTTCCTGCTGGCCCCGGGCGTGGGCGAAGTGCTGGCCGATCTCGTGACGCAAGGCGAGACCGTCACGCCGATCGATGCCTTCGGGATCGACCGTTTCACTCAGGTGGCGTCGAATGCCGCGCTCGCCTGACGCATCACGCAGTCGCTCGCTATTTCATAAGTTACGCAATCACTCAACGTCAAAAAACGTCACTCACACGTTCCTTACCTCTCGAAACGCAAGGAGAACCACGATGAAGCTATCCAAGAAGGTCGTCATGTGCGCTGCGGCGCTGGCACTGGGCACGAGCAGCGCAGCCTGGTCGCAGGCCAAAACGCTCTACATCGGCATGAACGGCGGCCCGATGGAAAAGGCCTATACGAGCCAGGTCTTTCCGGAGTTCGAGAAGGCCAACAACGTGAAGGTCGTGGTGGTGCCGGGCACGTCGTCGGACGTGCTGGCCAAGCTGCTCGCCAACCGTAACAGCCCGCAGATGCACGTCGTGTTTCTCGACGACGGCGTGATGGCGCGCGCCATCAGCATGGGTGTGTGCCAGAAGCTCGACGACTCGCCCGTGCTCAAGGAGCTGTACCCGTTCGCACGTGTGAAAGACGACATGGGCGCAGGCGTGCAACTGGGCATGACCGGCATCGGCTACAACACCAAGATCTTCAAGGAAAAGGGCTGGGCGGCACCGACCTCGTGGACCGACTTTGCCGATCCGAAGTTCAAGGGCAAGGTAGTGTTCCAGTCGGCATCGAGCAGCACGTTCGGCCTGCATGGCTTCCTGGCGCTCAACCGCATCTGGGGCGGCAGCGAGACCAACGTCGAGCCGGGCTTCACGAAGTGGGCGACGACCGTCGGCCCGAACGTGGTCGAGTACATCCCGAATTCGGCCAAGCTCTCGGAAATGATCCAGACGGGTGAAGCTGCCATCTTCCCGCTCACGCCGACGGCCGTCAGCGATCTTCAGGACAAGAACATCCCGGTGGCCTACGTGGCACCGAAGGAAGGCGCGGTGCAACTGCTGGTCGACCTGTGCGTGGTGAAGAACAGCCCGGACAACGCTTTGGCGCAGAAGCTCGCCCAGTACCTCCTGTCGGCACGCGGTCAAACGCTGGCCGCTGCGGCGGGCGCCTACATCCCGACCAATCCGCAGGCCACCGTGCCGGCATCGATGCAAAAGCGTCTGGGCAAGATCGACGATCTGGTCAAGGACATCAAGACCGTGGACTGGGACGCCATCAACCAACGCCGTGCCCAGTGGGATCAGCGCTGGAACCGTCAGGTCGAGCGCTAAGATTGCACGCTACGACCGGGCGCAGCGTCGGATCGGGACGGCATGACAACATGGCCGCCTGATCCAGCGGCTGGCAAGCGCCTCTGATGTAACGACAAACGCCGGGCACCTCTGGGGGGCTGCCCGGCGTTTTGTTGTTGGCCTGTCGTTGGCTTGCGCCGGAGAGGATTACATCGCGTCCGATTTTTCGGCGAGACTGGCAAACGCGGCCACCAGCGCGGCATGATCGGCCGGCATGACGAACGCGCGCAGGGCCTGCGCCGGGGTGTCGAGCATCAGATAGCCCAGACTCCAGGTCGGGAAAGCGCCCGGCGTACGGGGTGTGCCGTCGAGCAGCACGTGAATGTCGTCATGATGTTGCGAGGCTTCGATGCGCTGGCGCGCGTCGGCGAGCGGCTCGCTCGGACCTTCAATGTATTGATAGAACGTCACGCCATCGTAGAGCAGTACCCCGGTGATGCCATAGGTCGCGTTGAAGCCTCGCGAATTGACGATGATCTTCGAGAGCATGAGCGGATCCAGGTCGGGCAAGGCACGGCTCAGGTACGCATAGCACTCGGTCATGGGAGGGGTCCGGAAGGCGGCAATGAAATACGATGATGGATCGGGGTGACGCGCATTAGAATACCTCATCTCCTCGCGAGGAAAGGACGGGCATGTCGACACCTCCAGGCCCTCACCGTCTTCAGATCTGGGCAGGCAAACGCCTGCGGCGGGTGGTCGACAAGTTCGACCGCCGGCCGGTCATGATCGGCATCGTCGGCACGGTCATCGCGCTGGCTATCCTGATCGGCGTGGCCATCTCGCTCGAGAACAACCGCGAGGGGCGGATCGAGTCCACGCTGGACCGCGCCCAGAGCGCGGCGACCGTGGTCGCGACCAGTCTGGGCGGCAACATCGCCGTCTACGACACCTTGCTCAAAGACATGGTGCGCGACGCGGAGAACCCCGCCACGCCGCTCTTTACCGACCGGGTGCGCGACCGCGTGCGATTCGGCCAGATGCTGAGCCGCGATTTTCTCGACGACGCTTACGTGGTCGACAAGACGGGCCAGATCGCGGCACCTCTGCACCCGGATTCCGACCGGCTGGTCGATGTTTCCGATCGCGACTATTTCCGCTCGCATCTGGGCAACCCCTCGCTCGGCCTGTACATCTCGCAGCCGTATGCGTCACGCGTGCATGGCGGCCTGTTGTCGGTCGCGCTCACGCGCCGCGTGAACGCACCGGATCATTCGTTTGCGGGGGTGGCGGTCATCGCCCTGCGGCTCGATCACTTCCAGAATCTGGTGACGGAGGTCGAATCGATCGACATCAAGACCATTCAGATCGTGGAAGACAAGGGCACCGTGCTGGCGTGTGCGCCCTGTGGCGACGTACGCCCGGGGACTGTCGTGAGGTTGCCCGGCAATGCCACACGTGACGGCGATCTGCTCACGGCGTTGTCGTTTCCCGCAGGCGCCCGCGCCCATGACTACCGGTCGGTGCGTGTGCCGGGAGCGTCGTTGTACGTGGTGATCACGCCGTTGACCACGGGCACGATGCGCGAATGGCGCTGGAACGTGGCGACCTTCGGTTCGATTGCGCTGGCCTGCGCGGCCACCCTGATTGCCGGGTCGTGGCTGCTGGTCGCTGCGATTCGTATGCGCACCACGGCCATGACGCGGCTCGCGAGTCTGTCGGTGACCGACGGTCTTACGGGGCTGAGCAACCGCCGTGCTCTTGACAGCAAGCTCGCGCTGGAATGGCGGCGGGCGCAACGCTCGGGCACGTCGCTGTCGGTGCTGTTCATCGACGTCGATTACTTCAAGCACTTCAACGACGAGTACGGCCACGCCGTGGGTGACGATGTGTTGCGCGCGGTGGCGCACAACATCGCCGGGCATATGCGCCGCGACGCCGATATGGCCGCGCGCTTCGGTGGCGAAGAATTTGCCGTGGTCATGCCCGATACCCCGGCAGCGGGGGCAGCGAAGATGGCCGAGCAGATCCGGCACGCCATTGAGCGCCTGCAAATTGCGCATACGGGCAGCGCAATGGGCACGGTGACGGTGAGTGTGGGGGCGGCCACCGGACTGGCTGCCGAAAGCGAGAGTGGCGAGGCGATTCTGCGCGCGGCCGACGAGCAACTCTATCTGGCGAAACAGGCGGGCCGCAACTGCACGCGCAGCACGATACTCAAAGCCTGATCACGACGCGATTGAGCCGCAACTAAGCCACGCTCAGTCTGCGCTCAGGCTGGGATCACGGACTGAGCATGGCGGCGAGACGCAGCAATTCCCCCTGACGATGGCAACCAGTCTTGCGCAGAATCGCCGATAGCTGGGTGCGCAGCGTGCTCGTGCCCAGTTGCAGCACGTCGCTGCATTCGCCGATCGTGAGACCTGCCACGAGATGATGAAACAGGCGCGCCTCGGCCCGTGTGAGCGCGAAGTGTTCGCGCAGCGCGGCCTCGGTCGGCACGTTGAAGATGCTGCGCCGTTCCACCCGAATGCCGACTGCCGAGCGCAGCCCGTGATTCATTTGGTTGCCGAGCGGGCGCAACGTCAGCCGGAACGCATGGCCCCATGAGTCGGGGACCACGAGCGAGGCGGCCACCCCGGTAGTACTCACTTCGGCGAGCGTCGCTGCCAGCCGTGCCTGCCAGTCGGACTGCCGGTGTGTGAGGCGCCGTTGTTTGAGCACGAGTTGGCAGTCGGGGCTGCCGAGCAGGACGTCGAGACCTGCTGCGGCGTCGAGGGTCCAGCCGTCGGGCGAGGCAATGAGGAAACCTTCACGCGTGGGATCGAGCATCTGGCCGAGCGCATCGAGGCTCATGCGGGTGGACGCACGTCGCGCGGCGAACGCTGCGGCGAGCAGGCGTTCGTATTCGGCGATGCGGGCGGCGTGGGCGAAGTTCGGTTCGACCACATGCATGCGCTGGATGCTCAGGGCGGTGAGCACGTCGTTGTCGTTGCAAATGACGACGCCGACCAGTTGCTGAAGCTGGTACGGGCGCATGAATTCGTTCCAGAACACGCGGTCGTTCGGCGATTCGTGCTTGAGCGCGATGGACGAGTCGTACCAAGTGCCTGCGGGGGCGTCCCAGAAGCGGCGGGTCGAGTCGTCGTACTGGTAGTAATGCTGCGCGTATTCCTGAATCAGGCTGTCTTCGTGCCCCGCATGCTCAATGAAACGCACCGAGCGGCTTTGTTTGTCGTGGCACAGGAACGTGGCCGCTTCCGCACCGAGAAAGTCGCGTGCGGTCTGTACAACGTCGAGCCAGTCTGCCTGACCGGCACCGACCGCCTGAACGGCGTCCGACGCCCGTTGAAAACTGATGTCGTCCGACATGGGATCCCCCGTCATCACCTGCTATCCCGTGGGCCTGAGGCCCATTTTTTGCGCAGTGTAACAGAAGAAACTACCGGAAATGACAGGGGTGGGGATACCCCTCGGGGGCACAGTTGAACGGTGACGCAACTGTGATTTGTGCGGGCGACAAATGGCTTTTCGGCTGAGACAATTCAGTCATGTCGAAAGACCCACAACAGATGACCTCAGGTCATCAACTAAGCCAAACGGGGGCCCATAAGATCCGCACCAACTTCATCGCTGTCTGCCTGTGTCTGGCGGTTGCATTGTTCGGCGGCAACGCCAGCGCCCAGTCGTATCTGGGCGCGAGTGATCTTGGCAGCATTCGTCAGGGCAATCAGGCGGCGCCTGCACTGCACCCGTCGACCGGACTCCGTGCCTCGGCACCCGTCGCCGACGCGCAATCGGCCAGCGAAGCCATCAACCGTGCCGCGAGCGAGCGCAATGGTGCGCAGCCGGGCCCGAGCGCTCAGGATGTCGCCGCAACGCAGCGGGCGCTCGATACGCGTGACTTGCAGCATCCGCGGCAGACCCGCACGTTCGATGCGATTGCTCGTCCGTCGCGGCCCGACTGATCACTCGGGATGGGAGCGCCGGGCGTTCAGCGGTGTTCGCGATGAATACGGTGAATCCATGACGAGTGAATCGAACGTTTGCTTATTCGGCGAGTGCCGGAATCGCGCCCTCCTGAAACAGAACGCGCGGCGAATCCATCGTGCCGGACTCGTCATCGACCAGCACTTCGTAGGCGGCGATGCCGGCAAAACCCGAGGCCATGGCCTGTGCGATACGCACGGCACCGAATTCGGTACTGGCTTGGCGAAGCTCGCCGGGTTGCAGGGCGCCGTCCTTGTTCTTGCGATAGGGCACGACGATGAATTTGACGGATTTCGGATCACTCACGATGCAACTCCCCAAGGAACATTGGTGAAGGGAATGTAGCACAAGATACTGTACAAAAAAACAGTAATGTTTAAATGTACAGTGTTTTTGAGAGCGAACGGCGGGGTGGGAGGCGACCGCAGCACGGTTACGGCAGCATTGCTTTAGCGCTTGCGCGCGCGCGTTGCGAGAAACGTGGGCAGAAAGCGATCGACAACGAAGCGCGGGTTGGGCTGCTGGTCTTCGTAAAACCCTTCGATCGCGAAACCGGCGTCAAGTTGTCCGCCGATCAAATCCCCGAGTGAGTGACCGAAGACCAACGCTTCACCGGCGTCGCGCTTCTTTTGAAGCTGGTCAGGCGGCAGATCGTTCAGATCGGAGTAGGGCAGTGTGTATTGCGGACGGATCAGGCCTTGTTTCGCAAAGTCGGGATCACGGTCGCCGATGAACACGACCGGATTGTAGAAACTCGCGAGCAATGCGCCACCGGCTTTCAATACGCGATGGCATTCGCGCCAGACCGGGCGCACATCGGGCACGTAAAGATTCGAGATCGGGTGAAAGACGATGTCGAACGACGCGTTATCGAACGCGCTTAAATCGCGCATGTCGCCTTGTCGGGTGTTTAGCGTAAGGCCGTCGCGCTCGGCGACCTTGCGATCCTGTTCAAGCTGCGCGTCCGAGATGTCGAAGACCGTCACGAGCGCGCCGGCAGCCGCAAGTACGGGGGCTTGCTGCCCGCCTGCTGAGGCGAGGCAGAGGATGCGTCTCCCGGCAATATCGCCCAGCCAGTCCTTCGGCAACGGACGCGGCGTGAGATGCACGTTCCAGTTGCCGAGCTTGGCCGCCGCCACCGTTTCCGGACTCACGGGACGTGACCACTCGCGCACTTCAGCCGCTTGTTTGTCCCAGGCGGCGCGATTGTGCGAGAGGAAGTCGAGAGGGGGAGTCGTCGTTGTGGACATCGGCGGTATTACGCGGGATGGTTGTAT
The DNA here is from genome assembly GCF_002179965.1 of Pandoraea sp. PE-S2T-3. Taxonomy (GTDB): domain Bacteria; phylum Pseudomonadota; class Gammaproteobacteria; order Burkholderiales; family Burkholderiaceae; genus Pandoraea. The sequence goes on along the minus strand of NZ_NGUQ01000035.1, from coordinate 36,311 downwards.
TTCAGCCGCCGGCGAGTTTCTTGGTCAGGTTTTCGAGAAGGCTGTGCAGATACGCTGCATCGCGCTCACCTGAAGCTGCCGGGTCGGTGACGCCCTTCGATCCTGTCAGGGGAATGCCTTGAGCCTTGATGAGCTCCTGGACGAAGGTTCGTGCAATTTGCCGGGCTTCCGGCAGTTCGTAGAGGGCCATGTTGTGACTCCGATGTTGTGACAAGAGCCGCGATTGTGCCATAGGGGCCATCTGTCTCACCGATAGCGGTTGCACGCCGAGGATTTAGAATTGACCAGTACGTCCATTCCAAGTCGCTTTGAGTGAGTTGCGTCATGCCGATCAATTACCTGCGAGGATTCACCCAACCCGTGCGCACGGAGGCGGCCAATCGACGGCTGGGGTGCTCGCTGGCGTTCGTTGCCGGTGCCGCTAACGCGGGCGGTTTTCTCGCGGTCGGGCAGTACACATCTCACATGTCCGGCATCGTGGCATCGCTCTCGGATGATCTGGTGCTGGGACAGTTGGTGTACGTGCTCACCGGCGTCAGCGCACTTCTCGCGTTTCTCTTCGGCGCGGCCACTTCCTCCATCCTCGTCAACTGGGGGCGCCGTCATCAGACGCACAGCGCCTACGCCGCGCCATTGTTGCTGGAGGCGGTACTGCTCATTGGTTTCGGACTGCTGGGGGCCAGCCTCGAACATCATCGATGGCTGTTTGCGTCGGCAACGGTGGCACTGCTGTGCTATGTGATGGGGCTTCAGAACGCGATCATCACGAAGATATCGAAGGCGGAAATACGAACGACGCATGTCACCGGTTTAGTGACCGACATCGGTATCGAGCTGGGGAAAATGCTGTACTGGAATCGACCGGGTCTCTCGGCAGAACCGCAACGGGTCGCCGCCGATCAGGGCAAGCTTCGGCTGCTGGCATCGCTGCTCGGGATGTTCTTCCTCGGCGGCGTCGCGGGTGCCCTCGGCTTTAAACATCTTGGCTTCGTGTCGACGGTGCCGCTGGCGCTGATTCTCATCATGCTGGCGATCGTGCCGTTGCTTGACGATATTTCGCATCGACCGATGCGGTGAAATGTCGGCGAGTGTCAGCCCGGATTCATCAAACGCCGACAGCGTTACGCATCAAGAACGGCAGAGCTTGAATATCTCTTCCGGCAGCAGACGGTTGGCGCCGAAGCGCAAGCCTGCCCCGGCGGCGGCCACTGAAAAAAGCGTCAATTTTTCGGCCTTGGAGAGCGCCTTCGGGTTCAGGGCCTCGGGAGGTATCGCATACCACCACTGCACGCGGGTAATTTGGTTGCGGCTGGCCTGCTCGTGGGTCAGCGGTGCGACGGGCGTGTGTATCAGCGAAGTCGCGTCTTTGGAGAGGTGCATATAGATGGCTTTCTGGGCATGCTTGCCGACGGCTTTGTTCTTCAACGTATTCATGTCTTTGCCGTTCTCAATCAGATGCAGCACCCCGTTGCCGTCGATATAGGAGACGTCGACATTCTTGGTCATTTCTTCATAATCGGCATCTTTGTAGTTCGAGCCGCTGAAGACGACTTCGCCGTGCGCAAGCTCGTCAGGTCGCACGTTGAGGATGGCGTCCAGCTCGGAAGTGATGCCTTCAAAGGAAAGCGGGATGCCCCCTCCCTTGCTGATACCGAAAAACGCATCGAAGTGTTCGCCGCCAAACGGGCTGTAGTCCATCGGCACGCCTGGCAGAGGGGCCGTTACCATATCAAGCGTCGCCTTAATGCCGGGCCAGTCGTACGGTAGGCACGCCAGCTTGGCGCGGCCGAGATCGACGATCCGGCGCACAAATTCACCTGCGATGTCACGGCGGAACTTCGAGACAAGGGTCAACTTGAAGCAGATCAACGCTGCGCTTTGGCGACCTGCAATGCCTGATAGCGTTGCTTCAAGCGGCATGAAAGGCGATGCAAAGTTTGGCCAATCACCTGCCCAGTCTTCTTCAGATGTGTTTGACGCATACGCTTTGCGTTTCTCCTCGATTTTCGGCGCCTCCTCTTCGTCCCGTTTCTCCCGTTTCACCGCCTTCGCGCTGCGAATCTCCTTGTTGATCGCAGCGATCAGCGCCTTGGTGTTGTGGAACTCCGTGTCTTTCCACGTGACATCGAGCAGCGTTTGCAGGGCGGGTGGTGGAAACAGGCGCTCATATTCTTTCACGGGGTCCGCTAGCGCGAATTCCGGCGTTGCCATCAGTTCAGCGTAAGACTTTGAACCGCTTTCGCTCTTTATATTGACGCGCTGGATGGGGGAGGGGGTGCCTGATCCGGGGCGGGCAAGTGAAAGCTGCCGGGGTGCGCTGTTGCCTGGTCGTACGGGGGCGACATGCATCGCCGCCTCATTCGATATCGCTTCAGTTGGCTTTATTCGGCGTTGTGCCGGTTGCCCGAAAAGCGACTGCATACGCTGGTGCTGTGCGAGCACGCGCGGACTGGTGTCGGCTACAGCCTGTAACGTTGCCAAAGGCGAGCGTTCAGTCCGGTTGTCGGCCGGTCGGTGCTCGGGGATTTGAGCGCCCCGGGCGGTAATCTTCGCCCCGGGCAAAGTGTCCTGAGTCGGTTGCGGCTTCTCTGCGTAAGATTTCACAGCATCGTGCTCCTGGGTGCGTGGCGCATTCTCGGATACAACGTGGCGAATTGGCTCAGAGTATCTGTATTTCTACGGGCAAGGGAAATAGGTAATATCCGTCTGGATGGTTTGCCTTGTATCACACAACGATCATAGTTCGTCATCCCATCAATTTCGTTAGCGCATCGGCACGCAGCGTCATATTTACACCGGCTTCCTAAGCGAATTCGATCACCCCGTAGTGTTCCGAAGTCAGGAGAGCATGGATGAAAAACGCGATTCTCGTTGCACTGCTGCTGTCCTCCCAAGCGATGCAGACCAATGCCGAAACACCACTGGCGCTGAATCGAACCGAGGTCAGCCGCGCTGAGCAAGCGGTCATCTGGGCGATGCCGGCCGTCAATACCGATCTGATGCGGCAAGCCGCCATCAAGGCAGGTGCCGGGGATAACCAGATTGTCTATTGGTCGCGTCCGGTGGACTGGCGCAACCAGACGCTCACGCCCAATCCGGATGCGATCTACCTGATGCCTTTCTTCAATACGAAGCAAGGGCCGATGGTGCTCGAGATTCCGCCAGCGGTTCGGGATGGCTCGATCACCGGCAACATTGACGACGTGTGGCAGATGCCGCTCGAGGATGCCGGTCCTTCAGGGGCGGACAAGGGGGCAGGTGGCAAGTACTTGATACTTCCGCCGAGCTATCGCGGTCAGATTCCGAAGGGCTACATCGTGCTGCGTTCTCCGACGTACAGCGGCTATGCATTGATCCGCTCCACGTTGCGCAGTCACAGCGATGCCGATGCTGCTGAGGCTGTGGCCTACGGCAAGCGGGTCAAGTTGTACGCGCTTGCAAATGCCGCGAAGCCGCCGCCGACGCGGTTCGTCGACGCGAACAATGCGCTCTTCGATTCGACGATCCCTTACGACATTCGCTATTTCCAGTCGCTGGATCGTATCGTCCAGAACGAACCGTGGCTCGAACGGGACAAGGTCATGATCGATTTGCTCCGCTCAATTGGCATCGAGAAAGGGAAGGCGTTTGCCCCTGACGACAGGAGAGTTGCCGCGCTCAACGAGGGCGCGCGCAACGCGCATGATTGGATCGCCTATCAGTCGGAGCGGGCCTACGAACCTTATTTTCCTAATACGCGTTGGGTGGTTCCTGCGGCATCGGCGTTGGTTCAGGATGCGTCGAAGGGTTATACGGAACCCGACATCTATCCAGTCGATGCCCGTGCGATCGTTTACTCGATGGGGTACGTGGGGATCAAGCGGTTGGGCGCGGGGCAGTTTTATCTGCTGTCGTGGCAAGACAAGAGCGGAGAGGCGCTTGATGGCGGGCAGCAATATCGGCTGACGGTGCCGCGTGACGCGCCGATGCGCCAGTATTGGTCGGTGACGGCATATAGCCGCGCCACGCATGCGCTTATTAAAGACGTGCCGGGCGCGAGCCGTTCCTCGCAAGTCCCCGATATGGAGAAGGGTCCTGACGGCTCGGTGACTGTTTACTTTGGTCCCGAAGCGCCGGCGGGTCACGAGAAGAATTGGGTGCCGACGAAGCGCGGAGAGAAGTTTGAGTTGCTGTTCCGTTTATACGGACCCACGCAGCCGCTCTTCGACAAGACGTGGGTGCTGCCGGATCTTGTGAAGACCGGGGCCGAATGATTGGCGTTCGTGAGAAACGAAAAAACCCGCACAGTCAAAGACTGTGCGGGTTCAATTCTGGTCGGGGCGAGAGGATTTGAACCTCCGACCACCTGCACCCCATGCAGGTACGCTACCAGGCTGCGCTACGCCCCGTGAGAGACACATCGTTAAATGTATCGCTCGAAAGCAGGCGATTATAGCAGAGCTTTTTGCAGGAATGAAAGCGTCTGTGCGCATTCTCCGCATATTTTTTCTTTCGCCTACATCACCCACCCTCGCACACCCAACGCATCCCCATCGCGCATCGCGCCCGCATCCGTCGTAAGTGCACACCCGAACCCCATGATGGTTATCCCGAATGTCGCATTCAGGGGGCCTCCTCATAATGGAATCCTGCCTATCGAGGCTTGGAGACAAGCGATGCCGCATATCCAGGGATTCGACGCCGCGCGCGACCTCTTGCTCGCGCAGCGCGCCCACTACGACGTGGCGTACCGTGACTTCCGCTGGCCCGTGCTTACCCGCTTCAACTGGGCCCTCGACTTCTTCGATCCGCAAGCACAGAACAACTCCCAACCCGCCCTCTGGGTCGTCGAAGAAGACGGCAGCGAAACGCGCCTCTCCTTCGCTCAGATGTCCGCACGCTCGAATCAGGTCGCCAACTTCCTGCGCGCCCAAGGCGTCGCGCGTGGCGATCGCGTGCTGTTGATGCTGCCCAATCAAGTCGAACTCTGGGACCTCATGCTCGCCTGCATGAAACTCGGTGCCGTCATGATTCCCGCCACCACACTGCTCGCCGCGGGCGATCTCGTCGATCGCATCGAACGTGGCCGCGTGCGGCACGTCGTCACCACCACACGCGACGCGCTCAAGTTCGCCAGCCTGCCCGGCCATTACCAACGCATTGCCGTCGGCGAACATCCACCCGATGGCTGGACCTCCCTCGCGCCCGCCTACGACGAGCCCGACACCTTCACGCCCGACGGCACCACGCTCGCCACCGACCCGTTGCTGCTGTACTTCACGTCCGGCACCACGTCGCGTCCGAAGCTCGTGCTTCACACGCATCAAAGCTATCCCGTCGGGCACCTCGCCACGATGTACTGGCTTGGCTTACAGCCGGGCGACGTGCACTGGAATATCAGCTCACCCGGCTGGGCCAAGCACGCGTGGAGCTGCTTCTTCGCCCCTTGGAACGCGGGCGCGACGATCTTCATCTACAACTTCTCACGCTTCGACGCGCGTGCCGCGCTCGAGACGGCCGCGCGCTGTGGCGTCACCACGTTGTGCGCACCGCCCACAGTCTGGCGGATGATGATTCAGGAAGACCTTGCCCGGCACCCGGTGAAATTCCGTGAACTGATCGGTGCAGGCGAGCCGCTCAATCCCGAAGTGATCGATCAGGTCAAACGCGCGTGGAACATCACGATTCGCGACGGCTACGGGCAAACCGAAACGTGCTGCCAGATTGGCAACTCGCCGGGACAACCCGTCAAAGCCGGAGCGATGGGGCGGCCGATGCCCGGCTATCGCGTCGTCTTGCTCGACCACGATGGCGTACCGGCCGATGAAGGGGAGATCGCACTCGTCATCTCGCAGCGCCCAACGGGGCTGATGCAAGGCTACGAAGACGATCCGGAGAAGACCGCCGACGTCATGCGCGATGGCTACTACCGCACGGGCGATGTCGCCATGCGCGACGACCACGGTTACTTCACCTATGTCGGACGTGCTGACGATGTGTTCAAAGCCTCGGACTATCGCATCAGCCCGTTCGAGCTTGAAAGCGAACTGATCAAGCATCCGGCCGTGGCAGAGGCGGGCGTAGTACCCAGCCCCGACCCCGTGCGGCTCGCTGTGCCCAAGGCGTTCGTCTCGCTTCGCACCGGTTTCGTGGCCGACGAGAAACTCGCGCTCGATATCCTCAGGTTCTGCCGCGATCATCTGGCGCCATACAAGCGTATTCGCCGTCTGGAATTCTGTGAATTGCCGAAGACCATCTCGGGCAAGATTCGACGCGTCGAACTACGCCGTACGGAAGAAGGGCGAAGTCTCGACGCCCGGCGCGAACTTGAATTCTGGGATGTCGATTTCGCCGACTTGAAGTGATGCGCGGGTGCTCGCCCCACGCCGCTTTCTGCTTGCCCGCCGGTTTCACCGCATGTGCTGAATCACAAGCTCGGCACCCAGCATCGCCAGACCGACGAAGAAGCAGCGGCGGAATACCGGCGCGCTGACACGTCCGCGAACCCATTGTCCGAAGAACATGCCGCCGAGCGCCGGGGCAAGCGCCAGCAGTGACACACCGATGGCATGTCCATGAAAGATGCCGTCACGTGCCAGTCCGGCGGCGAGCGCCACCGTCGACACAGTGAACGACAAGCCCAGCGCCTGCACCAGATCGTCCTTGTCGAGTTCGAGCGCTTGCAGAAAGGGCACGGCCGGAATGACGAAGACGCCGGTCGCCGCTGTCACCAGCCCCGTGATCACCCCGATCACGCCGCCCAACGCGCTGACCCGCCCGTGCGTCCACGTCGGCGGAATCCGCATGCGCACCGCCGCGAGCCCCAGCGCCGCGTAAGCCAGCAACGCCACGCCCAGTGCAATGCCGGGCGTATTTCCCCCGTTTGCCAGCCAGCCGCCACCGGCCCACGTGCCGATGCAGATACCCGCGAGCATCGGCCACAGCCGTTTCGCCAGCGCCGCGAAACGCGGGCCGGCAAGCAATTGCCAGACGTTGGTGACCAACGAGGGCACGATCAGCAGGGCGGCGGCCTCGGCCGTCGGCATTGCCAGCCCGAGCAGGCCGACGGCGACCGTCGGTAACCCCAGTCCGATCACGCCTTTGACGAAGCCCGCGAGCAAGAAGGTGACGAGCCCCAGCGAGAGCAGGGGGATGAGGTCGTTAAGGTGTTGTGTATTCATCATGCCGCCCAGTATCGGTGCGCATGACCCCATCACCAATGTGGCATTCGCGCAGGGGGACTCAGGCTGACACTGAGGCTCTTGTTTCCCGCTGTCCGGCCCTGACCCAACTCCCGCGATGGGGTTGAAAAGGCCGCCGCACTGGCGTGCGCCGGGCCGCCCGGGAAGCGCTCTCACGCCGCCAGCCAACGGTCAACGCACTCGCGATCGGCAGGCGTTGACGCGTGATGATGGCGTTTTCGGCGGCGTCCGACGCGCTTTGGCGTTTTCAGTTATGCTCAGGCCAAATTCGCGCCGTGCCGCGCCTGAAGTGCCTCCCGGAGCCATGCCCCGGCGAGCGCCGCGTCAGGCCATCGGCACCCCGTAGACCACCGTACGCCACCGTGCCCTCGACAGATCATGGCTTTGCCGTGACAGGCACCGGCGGCGACAGCCATGCCGTACAGCATCGCGCCTCACCAGAGGGATGGAAGTTGGAAAACAAGAATTGCCAGAACGAACGACGCGACGCGTCGACCGCCGGTGACGTGCTCGACCGGCGCCTCGCACTCATCATGCAGCCCGCCCACCGCGCGCTGCTTGGCCAGGGCTTGTCCGGTATCGAACGCGAAACCCTGCGCGTCGAAGACAACGGCGCCCTCGCGCTCACGCCGCACCCGCGTGCGTTGGGCTCGGCCCTCACCAACGAAGAAATCACCACCGATTACTCGGAATCGCTGCTCGAGTTCATCACGCCGCCCCAGCACGACGCCGCCGAAGTCATCGCCCGCCTCGACGAGATCCATCAGTTCGCCTACCGCAAGCTCGGCACCGAACTGCTCTGGAGCGACTCGATGCCGCCCGCCTTGCCGCCGGAAGAGATCATTCCGATCGCCGACTACGGCACGTCGCATATCGGCCTGCTCAAGCACGTGTACCGTCGCGGTCTGGCGCTGCGCTACGGCAAGCCGATGCAATGTATCGCCGGCATCCACTACAACTTCTCGCTGGCAGAGCCCGTCTGGGAACTGCTGCGCGAACAAGAGGGTGTCACCGACGCAACGGCGTCCGCTCGCGACTATCAGTCCGCGCGCTATGTCGCGCTGATTCGTAACTTCCGCCGCTATAGCTGGCTGCTGATGTATCTGTTCGGCGCATCGCCGGTGCTGCATGCCGAGTTTCTGCGCGGGCGTGAACATGGGCTCGATTCGTTCGATGCCGGCACGCTGGGTCTGCCTTACGCGACCAGCCTGCGCATGAGCGATCTGGGCTATCAGAACAGCGCGCAATCGGAAGTCTCGCCGTGCTACGACTGCCTGCCGAGCTATATCGACGCCCTCACGCAAGCCGTCAGCCAGCCGCATCCGCCTTACGAGGCGCTGGGTACGAAGCGCAACGGCGAGTGGATTCAGCTCTCGACCAACCTGCTGCAAATCGAAAACGAGTTCTACGCCACGATTCGCCCGAAGCGCGTGACATACAGCGGCGAGCGCCCGGTGCAGGCGCTCGCGCGTCGCGGTGTGCAGTATGTGGAAGTGCGTTGCGTCGACATCGACCCGTTCCTGCCGGTCGGTATCGACGTGGATACGGCACGCTTCATCGACGCCTTCATGCTGTTCTGCGCGTTCGAAGACAGCCCGTCGTGCTCGAATGCCGAGAACATGGAGAACCGCGACAACTTCGCGCACGTGGTCAAGGAAGGCCGCAAGCCGGGCCTCGTGCTGCATCGCGCCGGTGAAGCCATCACGCTGTTCGACTGGGCCGAGCAACTGCTCGATCGCATCGACCGCACGGCGGCCGCGTTCGACGCCCAGCGTGGCGGTGCGCATTACGCCCACACGATGGCCGTGCAACGCGCCAAGGTGCAGGACGTGACGCTCACGCCGTCGGCCCGCGTCATGGCGGCGCTCGAACCGCTGCGCGGCACCGAGGGCGGCGCGTTTCAGGCGTTCTCGCTGGCACAGAGCAAGCGGCATGCGCAGACGCTGCGTGCCATGCCGCTCGATGACAAGATCGTCGAGCACTTCGAAACGCTGGCCCGCAAGTCGCTGGAGACGCAAGCCGAGTTGGAGCGCACGCAAGTCGGCGACTTCGACGCCTTCGTCGCAGCGTATCGCGCAGGCACGCTCGGGACGGTGTCGGTCTGACGTTGCCGTGAGAGGGGTTTCCCCCTCGGCACTGGGCGATCGAAATCCATTGCTCAAATGCTCAAATGAAAAAAGCGCCTCGCAAGGGCGCTTTTTTCTTATGGCCAAGCCGGTGATTCGATCGCCGGTGGCGCGATATCAGCCCAGCACACCGAACTGCCAGCCGAAGAACACGGCCAACCCGAGGCCGATGGTGAGCAACTGATGCCGCGTTGCGGCACACACCGCAATCGCGGCGAGCGCGGCGACCAATTGCGGATTGCGCCACGTCAGCTCGAGTCCATGGCCATGCGGTGCGAGCGTCATGGGCACGATGATCGCCGTGAGCACGGTCACGGGGACGAACGACAGCGCCTCGCGCAGCCACTCGGGGAAGCGCACCCGGTCGCCCAGCACGAAGATACCGGCCTTCACCGCGAAGGTCACCACGGCCATGCCGAGAATCGCGACGACGTAGTTCATTGCGCACCTCCCGGGCCCGGCGTGGATTTGCGCGTCAGTGTGTCGCCGCGCCGGCGGGCGTGCAGCGTCACCATGCCGGCCACGATGCCGGCCGTTACCGCCACGAGCAGCCCCAGCTTGTACGGCAGCCCCTGACAGAGATACGCGGCGGCGCCCGCCACCACCGTGGCCACGGCCCACGGCATACGTGCCATCTGCGGCACGATGATCGCGATGAACGTTGCCACCATCGCGAAATCGAGACCGAGCGTTTGCAAGCGCGGGAAAGCCGCCCCGAAGATCAATCCCACCAGCGTCCAGAACTGCCAGTTCGCATACATCGACAGACCGGAGCCGAGGAAGTACCAGTGCCCCATCGGGTCGTCGGGATGCTTGTGGAAATGGCTGCTCGTCACAGCAAACGTCTCGTCCGTCAACGTAAAGCCGAGCAGGCAGCGCCAGCGCAGATTCAGATGGCGCACGTGCGGCAGCAAGTTGGCCGCGTACAGCATGTGACGCAAGTTGACGATGAAGGTCGTTGCCCAGAGCACCGCGTAACCGACGCCCGTTGCAAATAGCCCGGCCGCGATGAACTGGCTGGAGCCGGCAAAGACGGTCAGCGACATGAGCTGGCCATGCCACGTAGCCATTGGCGTGGTGGCGACCAGCGCGCCGAAGATCAGCCCAAAGGGCGCGGCGCCGACGATCATCGGGAAGGTGTCGCGAATGCCTGCGGTAAAGCTGGCCGCGCGGGACGGGACGGACATGACGGTGCTGACCTCAAAAAAACGGTTGCGAGTGGCTGTGAGCATATCGTGCTGCCCCGGCGCTGACTTGTACGTTCTTGCGAACGGCGGGTAAGCCCTGAGTCGGTCCCGAACTAGCGGCGAGTCAGCCGTTGGAAGCCCGGAAGGGCGGCGCACAGCCGCCGCCCGGCAGCGAGTCCGTCCCGCGTCAAATGCGTCAAATGCAAACGGCCGCCATGAAGGCGGCCGTTTCAGTCCTGCAATCCAGCCAAAGCCTGCGGCGGCTTTGGCCGGTCAAGCCCGGTCAATCATCAGGGATGTTTGAACATGTCGAGAATACGGGCTTTCTCGCTCGCGTCCACGCCACCCGGCGACGGTGCCTGACCGGCAGCCGGCGGCGGTGCGACCGGCGCGTTCGAGTTGTTGCCGAAGAACGGCAGCGAGAAACCACCGCTGTTGTCGTCGATGCCGATGCTCGCCACGAAGCCGTTGCCCGGCATCTTGTCGGACTCGTAAAGCTCGCCGTTCACCACGCTCACGCCGTCGGGCATGGCCATCTGCTGCTGCGGCACGCCGTTGAGGGCGACGCCCATGTACTTTGTCCACACCGGCAATGCCAGTTGCGCGCCGAATTCGCGGCTGCCCAGCGTCTTGGGTTGGTCGAAGCCGAGCCACGCCACCGCGACCAGCGAGTGCTGATAGCCGGCAAACCAGCCGTCGAGCGCGTCGTTGGTCGTGCCCGTCTTGCCCGCCAAGTCGTTGCGCTTGAGCACGTTGGTGCCCGAGCCCGTGCCGCGCTGGGCCACGCTTTGCAGCAGGCTGTTCATGATGAACGCGTTGGGTGCCGAGATCGCACGAGCGGCATTGATGCCCGCGATCACCGGCGTGGCCTTGTTCAGCACGTTGCCGCGCGCATCGCGAATTTCGCTGATCAGGTAGGGCGCCACGCGGTAACCGCCATTCGCGAACACGGCGTACGCACCGGCCAGTTGCAACGGCGTCGTCTGACCGGCACCGAGAGCCATCGGCAGATACGGCGGCACCTTGTCGGCATCGAAGCCGAAGCGGGTCGCAAAGTCCTGCGTGAACTGCGTGCCTGCGAATTGCAGCAGTCGGATGGCGACCAGATTCTTCGAACGTTGCAGCCCTTCGCGCACGGTCATCGGGCCGCTGAAGGCGTCGTCGTCGTGCGGGTCCCACGCTTGTCCGCCGGTCTGGGCGGGCGGCAGGTTGAGCGGGCCGTCCATCACCATCGTCGCCGGGCTCACACCCTTTTCGATCGCTGCGGAGTACACCACCGGCTTGAACGTCGAACCCGGCTGACGCCATGCCTGCGTCGCGCGGTTGAACTTGCTCTGATTGAAGTCGAAACCACCGACCAGCGCACGAATCGCGCCGTCATCCGGCGAGAGCGACACGAGCGAGCCCTGCACCTCGGGCAACTGGGTCACGCGCCACTTGCCGCGCGCGTCCTTCATGATGCGAATGATCGAGCCCGGACGAATGCGTACTTTCTCGGCAGCCTTCGCCGACAGCGCAGAGGATGCAAAACCGATGCCGTCGCCGCTGATGGTCACGGCATCGCCCGAGAGCGGAATCGCCGTGATCTGCGATGAGCTGGCGGCGACCACGACTGCGGCCACCAGATCGCCGTTGTCAGGGTGTTCGAGCAGGGCGTCTTCAATCGACTGCTGACGGTCGGGCATCGGGGCGGGCAGTTCGACGAAGCCCTCGGGGCCGCGATACGAGTGGCGGCGCTCGTAATCGAGCACGCCCATGCGCACCGCTTCATACGCCGCCTGCTGCTTCTTCGAGTCGAGCGTCGTAATGACGGTCAGGCCACGCGTGTACGTCTCGTCCTTGTACTGGTCGTACACCGCCTGACGCACCATTTCGGCCACGTACTCGGCATGCACGTTGTATTCGTTGCCGGCCGTGCGTGTGCGAATCGGCTCGTGCAGGGCATCTTCATACTGATTGCGCGTGATGTAGCCCAGATCGAGCATGCGCTTGAGGATGTATTCCTGACGGATCTTGGCGCGCTTCGGATTGACGATCGGGTTGTACGCCGACGGTGCCTTGGGCAGCCCGGCCAGCATGGCCGCTTCACCCAGCGAAATGTCCTTCAGATCCTTGCCGAAATAGATGCGCGCGGCGCTCGCGAAACCATAAGCACGCTGACCCAGATAAATCTGGTTCATGTACAGCTCGAGAATCTGGTCTTTGGAGAGAGCCGACTCGATCTTGTAGGCGAGCAGCATTTCGTAGATCTTGCGCGTGGCCGTCTTCTCGCGGGAGAGGAAGAAGTTGCGGGCCACCTGCATCGTGATCGTACTGGCGCCTTGCGCCGCACCACGGTGGATAACGTCGGAGACGCCCGCCCGCAGAATGCCGATGAAGTCGACGCCGCCGTGATCGTAGAAGCGGTAGTCCTCGATCGCGAGCACGGCCTTTTTCATCACGTCGGGAATCTGGTCGATGGTGACCAGGCTGCGGCGCTCTTCGCCAAATTCGCCGATCAGCACGTTATCCGACGTGTACACGCGCAGCGGCACCTTGGGCCGGTAGTCGGTGATGACGTCGAGCGGCGGCAGGTTCGGGCGCATGACGATCAGCGCATAGCCGACGATCAGGGCACCGATCACGGCCAGCCCGGCAAACGCGGTAATGATGACGCCGAGCGTGCCGAAGCCGCGCTGGCGGCCGGCAGCGCGCAGGGCGAGCCTGCCGCGGCGAGTGCCGGATGTAAGGGCGGGAGTGGAAGTAGCTGACGTACTGGGCACCGGATCAGACGGCGCACGAGGCGGCAAATAATGCTTCAAGGACATACCCAACGAAAATTGCAGGATGGGAACAGGCCGGCCGGCCTAGCGCTGCGTGGATCCCCGCCGCGCGGCGAATTTGGGAAATCGGAAAATCGCAGAAGTATGCCACGCCATGGCGGGCCACCTCCAAAAACTCAACGGCGTGCTTCGGTGGCCATGCGCAGGGCCAGCGCACCCAACACACCGCCCATCAGCCAGCGCTGAATGCGCAGCCACGCCGGGCGTTGTGCGAAGAACGTCGCAATGGCCCCGGCCGACAGCGCCACGCTGGCATTCACCAGTACGCTGCAAACGATCTGCGTGGTCCCCAGCACCAGCGACTGGGTGAGCACGCTGCCATTTTCCGGGTGCACGAACTGCGGCAGCAGCGCCAGATACAACATGGCGATCTTCGGGTTGAGCACGCTGGTGAACAGGCCCATCAGGAACAGGCGGCGATTGCTGTCACGCGGCAAGGCGCGCACTTCGAACGGCGAACGCCCGCCCGGCTTGAGTGCCTGCCACGCCAGCCAGAGCAGATAGACCGCACCGCCGAAGCGCAGCACGTCGTACGCAAACGGCACCGCGAAGAGCAGGGCGGTAATGCCGAAGGCGGCGCTGATCATGTAGACCACGAAGCCGAGCGCGACACCGCCCAACGAGACCAGTCCCGCCGCAGGCCCCTGACACAGGGAGCGCGAGATCAGATACATCATGTTCGGCCCGGGCGTGAGGGCCATACCGATGGCGACAAGCGCGAAGGCCAGCCAGGTTGCGATTGAAGGCATGTTGGGCGAGGCAGTCGAGTGGGGGCCGGTGGATGACCCGGGGCAATCGTGGCGAGGGTGCGAGGGCAGACATTGCAGCCATGGCAGCGATCGCGGCAATCACGACGATCTCGGGTATACCAGCGGGTCAAAAAACGTAAGCTGCAAGATACCACGTCAATGGCGTGCACGCCGGTTGAGTGCCGTGGGTGACGTCAAACCCTTATCTGGCGGGCTTCCCCGCCATTTCAGCAGGGTCAGCCCAGCCGTTTCAGAAAAATCGTCATTTCCTTCTCCGCCTGACGGTCGCCGTGCGATTGCGCTGCCGCAATGCCACGCGTCCATGCGTCGCGGGCGCCCTCGATATCCCCCGCCCCCTGACGTGCTTTGCCCAGCAGCTTCCACGCGGCGGTGTAAGCCGGATCGAACGCCACGCAATGGGTGAGGTGCTCAGCCGCCACCGCGAAGTTCTGGGCATCCAGATAGGCTTTTCCCAGCCCGAATCGCAGCAACGCGTTGTCTTTGCCAGCGGCCAATAGCTTCTCGAGACCTTCGATCATGATTCGAATAAGTTGTTTAGATATATAAAATATGACATATCATCGGACCGGCTCCCCAGTCCGTCGAGTACATCTCTGGTTTTGCTGCACAAGACGGCCGCGCGGCGGTGAGGCGTGCATCGCTCGCTTGATTTACGTCAAGACGAGCGTGTGTCAAAGGCTTGGCGGGTGGGCACGTAAACCCGCAGGATGCTCAAGTCTGGCGCGCGCCGCGCCGATGTCACAAGTATGACCGGCCCGTCAGAGGCCGGACAGGGGGTGAGCCACCCATGATAGAGACGGAGACGACAGCATGTTGCGGAGCTTTTCGATTAAGGCGCGCCTGGGCTTGACCATGGCGCTGTTGGCGGCATTGTTGATTCTGATGGGCGCGCTGGGTATCGCCGGCATGACGCGCACGGGCGATGCACTGCGTGAGACGTATGCAAGTCATCTTGCGGCGACGGTGGCACTGGGCAAGGACAACGCCACACTGGCCCGCACGCGCGCCATTCTGGACCGGGTGGTGCTTCACCCCGATTCTCCCGACGTCCCCAAGGTCGTCAGCCGGGCGCAGGGCATGCTCAAGGATGCCGACGCGGCGTGGGCTGCCTATCTGGCACTGCCCCGTGGCGCCGAGGAACAACGCATGGCTGATGAGGTTGCCGCGCGCCGTGCGACGTTCTTCGAGAAAGGCATGAACCCGATGATCGCCGCCATCAACGCCGGCGATCGCGTGGCCATGGACGATATCACCATGAACTCGCTGCCCAAGAACTATGCGGCGCTGACGACAGTGAGCGACGCGCTGGCGGCCTACAAGATGAAGCTCGGACGCGAGACCTATGAGGCCTCGATGGCCGAGCTCGCCATATTCCGCTGGGTGAGCGTGGCCGCCACCGTGCTGGGCGTGCTGCTCTCGATTGCCTGTTACTTCTCGCTGCGCGGCGCGATCATGCGGCCGCTGCACGACGCGCTGGCACATTTCGAAGCCATCTCGGCAGGTCAACTCGACAACCAAATTGAAGTGCGGGGCAAGGACGAGATGTCGCTGCTCATGCGCGGCGTCGATGCAATGCAGTCGCGGCTGGCGGGCACGATTCGCGGGGTACGCCGCAGTTGCGATGCGATGGCCACTGCGACGGCAGAGATTGCGGCAGGCAACACGGATCTGTCGGCCCGTACGGAGCAGCAGGCGGCATCGCTGGAAGAGACGGCGTCGTCGATGGAAGAGTTGACCGCGACCGTCAAACAGAATGCCGACAATGCGCGTCAGGCGAGCCAGCTTGCCGTCAACGCATCGGACATTGCTTCGCGCGGCGGACAGGTAGTCGCACGCGTGGTCGATACGATGCACGGCATTTCCAGCAGCTCGTCGCAGGTCGTGGAGATCATCAGCGTGATCGACGGCATCGCGTTCCAGACCAATATTCTGGCGCTCAATGCGGCGGTGGAAGCGGCGCGAGCAGGCGAGCAGGGACGGGGCTTCGCGGTGGTGGCCGGGGAAGTGCGCACGCTCGCGCAACGCAGCGCCACGGCAGCCCGCGAGATCAAGGCGTTGATCGAGGCCTCGGCGCAAAAGGTGTCTGACGGGTCATCGCTGGTGGCCGAAGCTGGCCGCACGATGAACGACATCGTGCAAGCGGTGCAGCGCGTGACCGACATCATGGGCGAAATCTCGGCAGCGTCCGACGAGCAGAGCGGCGGCATCGAGCAGGTGAATCAGGCCGTCACGCAAATGGATACCGTCACGCAGCAGAACGCGGCGCTGGTCGAGCAGGCGGCCGCCGCAGCCGCCTCGCTCGAAGATCAGACGAGTGCCTTGCGTGCCGAGATGGCTCGCTTCCGGTTAGGCGATGAAAGTCACGCGGCCAGCCAACGGCGTGCCGCGCTGCATGCCGTAGCGACGCCGCCGTTGACGTTGGCGGCATGACGTCGGCAGCCGTTGCCGTGCCTCGCTTTGGGCGGGTTCATGGCGGCGGCGCGCCGAACCGGGTAACATTCGGCATCTTTTGTTCAGTTGAGGGTGTCGAGGTATGAAGCGAATGGCGCTGTTGGCGGCAGTAGCGATCCTGGCAGGTTGCGGTCCGATCAACCAGATGAGCCGGCCCGATCCGGCAACGGGGCGACTGCTCGACCAGGGGACCGAAGCCGACCGCTTCATGGTGCTCAACTGCATCTATCACGGCTGGAGCGAACTGTCTCCGAACGTCGATTCGACCGGCTATGCGCGTCAAGGCGCCGACCGCGTGCGCGTCTATCGTGGACCGGATGCCGAGGGCAAAGCGACCTACAACCCGTACGTGGACATCATGCAGGGTGGCTTCGGCGCCCGCGTGCAGTACTACGAGACGCCGGGCAGCAAGGTCTCGCCTGACTTCGAAGCCACCGTCAGGCGCTGCATGGTGCCGTACGCAGGCAGCAACGACTGACGTATGAGGTGGTGATGCAGGACTTCGGTGCTGCACTCGTACGGTAAGCCATCAACAAAAACGCGACGGGAAAACCGTCGCGTTTTTGTTTTCTGCTCACACCGTGCCGATCAGCCGTGGAAGTCCTCGCGGGCATCGACCACTTCCTTCACGATGCCTTGCCGCACGAGGAAGTCACCGAACTTCTCACCCGCTTCGCGCGTCTTGGCATATTGCTGGAAGAGGGGAGTGAGCTCCGCCACGATCTGGTCGTCGTTCACCGACTCCTTGTAGAGCTTGTTCAGACGCTGGCCGTGGAAGCCGGCACCCAGATACAGGTTGTACTTGCCCGTTGACTTGCCGACCAGACCGATCTCGGCCAGATACGGGCGTGCGCAGCCGTTCGGGCAGCCCGTCGTGCGAATGGTGATCGGCTCGCCGGCAAGGCCGGTGTCATCCAGCACCTTTTCCAGACGCGTCACCAGTTCGGGCAGCGCGCGTTCGCTTTCTGCCAGCGCCAGACCGCAGGTCGGGAAGCCGACGCAGGCCATCGAGTTCAGGCGCAGGGCCCCTTGATGCTTGCCGTCGAGCAGACCGTACTCCTTCACCAGTGCTTCGATCTGCGGCTTGTTCGCTTCACTGACGCGACCGATGATCAGGTTCTGATTGCCGGTGATGCGGATGTCGCCGTCGTGCACCTTGGCGACTTCACGCAGGCCGGTCATCAGGCGGTAGTCGTCCCAGTCCTTCACGCGGCCGTTCTGGATGAACAGCGTCAGGTGCCACAGATCGTCGGCGCCCTTGAGCCAGCCGTACTGATCGCCGTTGGTGGTGAACTTGAAGGCGCGCACCGGCTCGAGATTCCAGCCCAGATAGCGATTGAGTTCTTCCTTGAACCACTCCACACCACGGTCGTCGATGGTGTACTTCAGGCGTGCATGCTTGCGGTTCGTACGGTCGCCGAAGTCGCGCTGCACGAGCAGCACTTTCTCGGCCACGTCGACGATGCGGTCTGCCGGCGTGTAGCCGATGACGGTGCCCGCACGCGGATACGTCGCGGCGTCGCCGTGCGTCATGCCCATGCCGCCGCCTACCGTCACGTTGAAGCCTTCGAGCTGGCCGTCGGCGTTCACGATCGCGATGAAGCCCAGATCGTTGGCGTAGATATCGACGTCGTTGTTCGGCGGAATCGCGATGGCGATCTTGAACTTGCGCGGCAGATAGTGCTTGCCGTAGATCGGCTCGTGATCTTCCTTGCCCGCACCCAGACGCTTGTCGCCCAGCCAGATTTCACGGTACGCGGTGGTTTGCGGCAGCAGGTGCTGGTCGATCTTCAGGCACCAGTCGAGCGCGGCCGCGTGGGCCGGCGACAGATGCGGGTTGTTCGACACCAGCGTGTTGCGGTTCACGTCGCCGCAGGCGGCGATGCTGGTCATGGCCACTTCGTCCATGCCGCGAATGAGCGGGCGCAACTGGTGCTTGAGCACGTTGTGATACTGCACGGTCTGACGCGTGGTCAGACGAATGGTGTTGCCGCCGTATTTCTGCGCCAGATCGTCGAGCTTGAGCCATTGCTCGGGCGTGCACACGCCGCCCGGCATGCGCAGCCGGATCATGAACTGGTAGGCCGGTTCGAGTTTCTGCTTCTGACGTTCGCCGCGCAGGTCGCGGTCGTCCTGCATGTACGAGCCGTGGAACTTGAGCAACTGGGCGTCACGCTCGAAGATCGCGCCCGTGAGCGGGTCGGCGAGGCCTTCGGCAATGGTGCCGCGCAGGTAGTTGCTGACGTCCTTGATCTTCTCGACCTCGGAGCGCGCTGCCGCGGGCGCGGCGTTGGCTTGCGTTGTTTGCGTCATGTGGGCTGCTGTTATCGACTGCTGTTATCGGTTCAGGCTGAATCGTTCTTCGATCAGTACACGTCGCGCTGATAGCGCTTTTCGCGTTGCAGCGTCTTCACGTACTCGGCGGCGGCGTCGGCGGCCAGACCGCCATGCTCGGCCACGATGTCCACCAGTGCGGTGTTCACGTCACGTGCCATCTGGTCGGCGTCGCCGCACACGTAGAGGTGCGCGCCTTCTTGCAGCCATGCGTACAGTTCCTTGCCTTGCTCGCGCATGCGGTGCTGCACGTAGACCTTGTCTTCGGTGTCGCGCGAGAACGCCAGATCAATCTTGTTGAGTGCGCCGTCTTTCACGTAGCGCTGCCATTCGCGCTGGTACAGGAAGTCGGTGCGGAAGTTGCGATCGCCGAAGAACAACCAGTTCTTGCCCGGGGCGTCGAGCGCCTGACGCTCTTCGACGAAGGCGCGGAACGGGGCGATGCCGGTACCCGGGCCGATCATGATGACCGGGGCGTTGGTGTCGCCCGGCAACTTGAAGTTGCGGTTCGCTTCAATATAGACCGGCACCGTTTCGCCTTCGCGGGCGATGTCGGCCAGATACGTCGATGCCACCCCGCGACGCGCGCGGCCATGGCTGTCGTAGCGCACGGCACCCACGGTGATGTGCACGGCTTCCGGGTTCGCGGCGAGGCTCGATGCGATCGAGTACAGACGCGGCTGAAGCGTGCGCAGCGTGCCGACGAATTCGGCCGCCTTCACCTTGCGGGCCGGGAACTGGCGCACCACGTCGAGCACGTCGCGGCCATACAGATAGTCGCGCAGGGCGGCTTCGTTACCCACCGCGAGCAGCGCCTTGAGTTCGGTCGACTCGGCCAGCGCGGCGTACTTCTCGAGGAAGGCGCGCGAGAGCGTGGTGATGTCGTAAGCGCGCAGGAACGCGTCGCGCAGGGTGAGGGTGCTGTCTTGCGTAGTCGTGGTCGCTTGCGGGTCGAGGGCGAGCGTATCGATCAGGTCGTCGACCAGCGTGTCGTCGTTCTTCACGACCACACCCAGCGCGTCGCCCGGCTCGTACGTGAGGCCCGAGCCTTCGAGCGAGAGTTCGACGTGATGCACTTCCTTCGAGGAGCCACGGCCGGAGAGCTTGATGTTCTCGAGCACGGTCGCTTCGAACGGATGCTTGCGGCTGTACTGGCTGGCCGCGGCGGCCGGGGCTACGCCGCTGGCGAGGGCGGCGAGGCTGAAGCCGTCGTTGCCAGCGGCATTGCCGGCGCCTGCCGTGGCCGGTGCGGCCACGCGCTTGAGGGCTTCAACCGCTTCTTCGATCCAGCGCTCGGCCGGGGCGTCGTAGTCGACATCGCTGTCGACACGGTTGACCAGACGCTCGGCGCCCAACGCGGCGAGGCGCGTATCGAAGTCCTTGCCGGCCTGGCAGAACTTCTCATAGCTCGAATCGCCCAGACCCAGCACGGCAAAGCGGGTGCCCTGAAGCTTCGGGGCCTTCTCGCCATGCAGGAATTCGTAGAAATCGCGGGCATCGTCGGGCGGTTCGCCCTCGCCCTGCGTGGAGACTGCGACGAGCAGCAGCTTGTCGTTCTTCAGGCGCGACGCTTTATAGTCACCCATCGCGAACAGGTCGACCTTGAAGCCGGCGGCGACGGCACGTGTCTTCGCGTGTTCGGCGACTTCCTGTGCGTGGCCCGTCTGCGAACCATACAGAATGGTCAGCTGCGGGGCGGCGGCGCTGGCCGTCGCGGCCGGGGCTTGCGTGCCTGCTTGCTTGACCGAGTGATTGATACCGGCGAGAAAGCCGCGCACCCACGCGAGCTGTTCGGTAGAAAGGCCTTGGACCAGTTGGCTGAGCAACTGGGCCTGCTGGGCAGTGAGAGGCGTCGTCTCTTGCATGTCTTTGTTGGCTCCAGGGGCCGGACCAGCACGGAAGCCCGGGCGGGTCTGACCCGTCAAGCCACCCCCAGATGGACCGGCAAGGGGATAGTCGACACGATATCGGTCACTGATTAGAAATTAAAATAATAAAATTTAATTCCTATATATCCAATTTCCATATAAACATAAAGCGGAAACCGTTTGCCGATAACATCTGGCGTTACCGCGTCATGCGTGATGACGGCGTGTTGACGGCGCATTCGAGGGGCAGTGTCGCAAAATCAGGGTCGAATAGCGGCAGGTTAGCGGCAGCCGGTTTTGGGGCGTCAATGCGTCAAACGCCCGTTTGCGGGGCTGTGAAGGCCGTCCGGGAGCCTAATGGAGCGTAACGGACGGTAACGCCGGTCAGCCCCGTGTGACGGCTTTCCGGCCCGGTGGGTGCGGGGAAAACGTGCTATGCTCCTCGCCGTGATTGATCAGGTCCTTCCAAGCACCACTTGATTCACGCAATCCGCTATCCGGTCAGGCCGTGTCGCGGAAGGTTTCGTAACCCGCTATTTCTCGAGCTACTCGTAGAAAAGGTGAGCGCAAAATGAGTTTGATGGAACAATTCCAAGCGAACTCGTATCTCTTCGGCGGCAATGCCCCCTACGTTGAAGAGTTGTACGAGTCGTATCTTGATAATCCGGCTTCTGTGCCGGACAACTGGCGCCAGTATTTCGACGCGCTGCAAAACGTTCCCGCTGTTGATGGTTCCAACGCCAACGACGTGGCTCACGCCCCGATCGTGGAGTCGTTCGCCCAACGCGCGAAGGCCAATGCCTTCCTGCCGCGTACCGGTGCGTCCGACATGGCCGTGGCCCGCAAGCAGGTTCACGTGCAGTCGCTCGTTGCCGCCTACCGTTTTCTGGGTGCCCGCTGGGCCAACCTGGATCCGCTCAAGCGTCAGGAACGCCCGGCCATTCCGGAACTGGAACCGGCCTTCTACGACCTGACCGAAGCCGACATGGATGGCGTGTACTCCGCTGAGAACACGTACTTCGGTTTCGAGCAAGCCAGCCTGCGTGACCTCCTGAAGTCGCTGCGCGACACGTACTGCGGCTCGATCGGCGCCGAGTACATGTACATCAGCGACCCGGTGCAGAAGCGCTGGTGGCAAGAGCGTTTGGAGAAGGC
The DNA here is from genome assembly GCF_002179965.1 of Pandoraea sp. PE-S2T-3. Classification (GTDB taxonomy): domain Bacteria; phylum Pseudomonadota; class Gammaproteobacteria; order Burkholderiales; family Burkholderiaceae; genus Pandoraea. Next base: position 14,417 of record NZ_NGUQ01000035.1, on the reverse strand, counting down.
GCGTGCAACGCCCAACTTCACCGCTGAAAAGAAAAAGCACATTCTGGAACGCCTGACGGCCGCTGAAGGCCTCGAGCGCTTCCTGCATACCAAGTTCGTCGGCCAGAAGCGCTTCTCGCTCGAAGGCGGCGAATCGTTCATCGTGGCGATGGACGAACTGGTTCACCACGCCGGTGCCAAGGGCGTGCAAGAAATCGTGATCGGCATGGCCCACCGCGGCCGTCTGAACGTGCTGGTCAACACCCTCGGCAAGATGCCGTCGGACCTGTTCGCCGAATTCGAAGGCAAGCACGTCGACGACCTGCCGGCTGGTGACGTGAAGTACCACAAGGGTTTCTCGAGCGACGTCTCGACGAGCGGTGGCCCGGTCCACCTGTCGCTGGCGTTCAACCCGTCGCACCTGGAAATCGTGAACCCGGTGGTCGAAGGTTCGGCCAAGGCCCGTATGGACCGCCGTGGCGAAGCCGATGCCGCCAGCGTGCTGCCGGTGCAAGTGCACGGCGACGCGGCCTTCGCAGGCCAGGGCGTCGTGATGGAAACGCTGAACCTCGCGCAAACGCGTGGTTACGGCACGCACGGCACGGTGCACATCGTCATCAACAACCAGATCGGCTTCACCACGTCGGACCCGCGTGACGCCCGTTCGACGACGTACTGCTCGGACGTGGTCAAGATGATCGAAGCGCCGGTGCTGCACGTGAACGGTGACGATCCGGAAGCGGTCGTGCTGGCCATGCAACTGGCCCTCGAATTCCGTCAGGAATTCAAGAAGGACGCCGTGGTCGACATCGTTTGCTACCGCAAGCTGGGTCACAACGAGCAAGACACCCCGGCGGTCACGCAGCCGCTGATGTACAAGAAGATTGCCCAACACCCGGGCACGCGCGCGCTGTACGTCGAGAAGCTGGTCACGCAAGGCGTGATCACCGCCGAAGAAGGCGACGGCTTCGTCAAGGCCTACCGCAAGGCCATGGACGACGGTCACCACACCATCGATCCGGTGCTCTCGAACTACAAGAGCAAGTACTCGGTGGACTGGGTGCCGTTCCTGAACAAGCAGTGGACCGACAAGGCCGACACGGCCGTGCCGCTGGCTGAACTCAAGCGTCTGGCTGAGCGCATCACGACGATCCCGGCGAACTTCAAGGTTCACCCGCTCGTCGAGAAGGTCATCAACGACCGTCGCAAGATGGGTCTGGGCGAGCAGCCGCTCGACTGGGGTATGGGCGAACACCTGGCCTTCGCATCGCTGGTCTCGTCGGGCTTCGCAGTGCGCCTGACCGGTCAGGATTCGGGCCGTGGCACGTTCACGCACCGCCACTCGGTGCTGCACGATCAAAACCGCGAACGCTGGAACGACGGTACGTACGTGCCGCTGCAACACGTGGCCGAAGGTCAGGCCAACTTCACGGTGATCGACTCGGTGCTGTCCGAAGAAGCCGTGCTGGGCTTCGAATACGGTTACTCGACGGCTGAGCCGAACACGATGGTGCTGTGGGAAGGCCAGTTCGGCGACTTCGCCAACGGCGCCCAAGTCGTGATCGACCAGTTCATCTCGAGCGGTGAAGTGAAGTGGGGCCGCGTGTCGGGCCTGACGATGCTGCTGCCGCACGGCTATGAAGGCCAGGGTCCGGAACACTCGTCGGCACGTATCGAACGCTACCTGCAACTGTGCGCCGATACGAACATGCAAGTGGTTCAGCCGACCACGCCGGCACAGATTTTCCACCTGCTGCGCCGTCAGATGATCCGCCAGCTGCGCAAGCCGCTGATCGTGTTCACGCCGAAGTCGCTGCTGCGTCACAAGGAAGCCGTGAGCGACCTGTCGGAACTCGCCAAGGGCGGCTTCCAGACGGTCATCGGCGAGACCGATGCTTCGATCGACGCCAAGAAGGTCAAGCGCGTGGTCGCCTGCTCGGGCCGCCTGTACTACGACCTGATTGCCCGCCGTCGCGAAGACAAGTCGACCGACACCGCGATCGTCCGTGTGGAACAGCTCTACCCGTTCCCGCACAAGGCGTTCGAGAACGAGCTGAAGAAGTACGAAAACCTCGCCGAAGTGGTGTGGGCCCAGGACGAACCGCAAAACCAGGGTCCGTGGTTCTACATCGAACACCATCTGGCAGAGAGCATGAGCGCCGGTCAGAAGCTGGCTTACGCCGGTCGTCCGGCCTCGGCCTCGCCTGCGGTGGGCTACTACGCCAAGCATTACGAACAGCTCAAGCAGTTGCTCGATACGGCTTTCGGTCGCCTGAAGGGCGCGACCGTGGTGCAGTAACCGGTTAGGTCTTACAGCGGTCGTCCTCCCCCAGGGACGGCCGCTGCCGTATTTCCGAATTGAACGTTTATCGAATCCAGGATCCAGAAATGGCCATTGTTGAAGTCAAAGTCCCCCAGTTTTCCGAGTCGGTTTCCGAAGGCACCCTGCTCGACTGGAAGAAAAAAGTCGGCGAAGCCATCGCCCAAGATGAAACCGTGATCGAAGTCGAGACCGACAAGGTCGTGCTCGAAGTGCCGGCCCCGGCCGCAGGCGTGCTCGTCGAAGTGACGGCCAGCGCTGGCGACACGGTGACGTCGGAACAAATCATCGCCAAGATCGACACCGAAGCCAAGGCAGGCGCTGCTGCGCCGGTCGCCGCCAAGCCGGCGGAAGCCGCTGCACCGGCCGCTGCCCCCGCAGCCGCTGCTGCCACGGGTGGTGCTTCGGGTGGCATCGCCAGCCCGGCCGCTGCCAAGGTGCTGGCCGAGAAGAACCTGTCGGCAACCGACGTTGCCGGCTCGGGCCGCGACGGCCGCGTGACCAAGGGCGACGCCCTGGCCGCTGGCGCCGCCAAGCCGGCCGCTGCTGCTTCGATCCCGGCCCCGGCGCAACGCGCCTCGCTGCCGTCGGTGGCTGCCGCCGTTGGCCGCGACACGTCGCTGGAAGGCCGTCCGGAACAGCGCGTGCCGATGTCGCGTCTGCGCGCCCGTATCGCCGAGCGCCTGCTGCAATCGCAACAGACCAACGCCATTCTGACCACGTTCAACGAAGTGGACATGAAGCCGGTGATGGACCTGCGCAACAAGTACAAGGACAAGTTCGAGAAGGAACACGGCGTGAAGCTGGGTTTCATGTCGTTCTTCGTCAAGGCTGCTGTGCACGCGCTCAAGAAGTACCCGGCCGTGAACGCCTCGATCGACGGTAACGACATCGTCTACCACGGCTACTTCGACATCGGTATCGCTGTCGGCTCGCCGCGTGGTCTGGTGGTGCCGATTCTGCGCAATGCCGACCAGATGAGCCTGGCCGACATCGAGAAGAAGATCGCCGAGTACGGCAAGAAGGCTGCCGACGGCAAGCTGTCGATCGAAGAAATGACCGGCGGTACGTTCTCGATCTCGAACGGCGGTGTGTTCGGCTCGATGCTGTCGACCCCGATTATCAACCCGCCCCAGTCGGCCATTCTTGGCGTGCACGCCACGAAGGAACGCGCTGTCGTGGTGAACGGCGAGATCGTCATCCGTCCGATGAACTATCTGGCCATGAGCTACGACCACCGCATCATCGACGGCCGCGAAGCCGTGCTGAGCCTCGTCGCCATGAAGGAAGCGCTGGAAGATCCGGCGCGCCTGCTGCTCGACCTGTAAGCGTTAGCGCGCACTGCGCGGTGTCTGCCCGGCCATGCTTAGCATGGTGGCCGGCACACCGCGCCTCCCCCTGCCGTCAACCTCACTGAGTCTCAAAATGGCAAACAAAGAATTTGATGTCGTCGTTATCGGCGCCGGCCCCGGCGGTTATATCGCCGCGATCCGCGCTGCCCAACTCGGTTTCTCGGTCGCTTGCGTCGAGAAGTGGACCAACCCGGCCGGCAAGATGGTGCTGGGCGGTACGTGCCTGAACGTGGGCTGCATTCCGTCGAAGGCACTGCTCGCGTCGTCGGAAGAGTTCGAAAAGGTCGGTCATCACCTGGCCGATCACGGCATTACGACGTCGGACGTGAAGATCGACATCGCCAAGATGCTCACGCGCAAGCAAGGCATCGTCGACAAGATGACGGGCGGTATCGAGTATCTGTTCAAGAAGAACAAGATCACGTGGCTCAAGGGTCACGGCAAGATCATCGCCAAGAACGACGCTGGCTATCAGATCGATGTGACGGGCGCCGAGAACGAATCGGTCAACGCCAAGAACATCATCATCGCCACGGGTTCGAAGGCCCGTCACCTGCCGGGCATGCCGGTCGACAACCAGCTCATCTCGGATAACGAAGGTGCGCTCTCGTTCGACACCGTGCCGAAGAAGCTGGGCGTGATCGGCGCTGGCGTGATCGGTCTGGAACTGGGTTCGGTGTGGCGCCGTCTGGGTGCCGAAGTCACCGTGCTCGAAGCCATGCCGGAATTCCTGGCTGCCGCCGACGCCGGCGTCGCCAAGGAAGCCGCCAAGCAGTTCAAGAAGCAAGGTCTGGACATCAACGTCGGCGTGAAGGTCGGCGAAGTCAAGACCGGCAAGGATAACGTCACGGTCGAGTACACGGACAACGCGGGCAACGCCAAGACGCTCGTCGTCGACCGTCTGATCGTGTCGGTCGGCCGCGTGCCGAACACCGACGATCTGGGCCTGGGCAACATCGGTCTCGCGACCGACGAGCGCGGCTTCATCCCGGTGGACGACCACTGCGCCACCAAGCTGCCGAACGTGTACGCGATCGGTGACGTGGTGCGTGGCCCGATGCTGGCCCACAAGGCGGAAGACGAAGGCGTGCTGGTGGCCGAAGTCATCGCCGGTCAAAAGCCGCACATCGACTACAACTGCATTCCGTGGGTGATCTACACCTCGCCGGAAATCGCCTGGGTCGGCAAGACCGAGCAGCAGCTGAAGGCCGAAGGCCGTGAGTTCAAGCCGGGTCAGTTCCCGTTCGCGGCCAATGGCCGTGCGCTGGGCATGGGCTCGTCGGATGGGTTCGTGAAGGTGCTGGCCGATGCCAAGACCGACGAAATCCTCGGCGTGCACGTGATCGGCCTGAACGCTTCGGACCTGATTGCCGAAGCCGTGGTGGCGATGGAGTTCAAGGCGGCGTCGGAAGACATCGGCCGTATCTGCCATCCGCACCCGTCGCTGTCCGAAGTGATGCGCGAAGCCGCCCTCGATGTCGAGAAGCGCGCGCTGAACAAGTAAGCGGGTTGCACTGAGAAGTACGAACAAAGGCGAGGCAACTCGCCTTTGTTTTTTCCCGACTCCTGATCCACGTTGCTCTTTTTGCCCGTCTTCCGGCGCGCTGTCCGCATGAACGTTCGCGAATACTACCTACAAGAACTGGCCGCGCGCGGCTACCAGCCCGACGAAGCGCAGGAGCGTGCCGTCGATCGACTGCAACAGTGCTACGACGAATGGGCGGCCTACAAGGCCAAGCGCTCGAACACGCTCAAGAAGTGGCTCGTGCACCCGGATCTGCCCAAGGGCGTGTACCTGTGGGGCGGGGTAGGGCGCGGCAAGAGCTTCCTGATGGACAGCTTCTACTCGGTGGTGCCGTTGCAGCGCAAGACGCGCCTGCACTTCCACGAGTTCATGCGCGAAGTGCACCACCAGTTGCAGGCGCTCAAGGGCTTGCCTGATCCGCTGGACGAATTGGCCAAGCGCATCGCCAAGCGGTACCGGCTCATCTGCTTCGATGAATTTCACGTGTCCGACGTGGCCGACGCGATGATTCTGCACCGCCTGCTCTCGGAGCTGTTCAAGAACGGCGTGCAGTTCGTGATGACGTCGAACTATCGTCCCGACACGCTGTACCCGGACGGCCTGCATCGCGATCGCGTGCTGCCCGCCATCAGGCTGCTCGAAGAGAAGCTCGACGTGCTCAACGTCGATGCCGGTATCGACTATCGCCGCCGCACGCTGGCGCAGGTGCAGGTCTATCACTACCCGCTGGGCAATGAAGCGAACCGCGCGCTGCGCGCCGCGTTTGCCGAGATTGCCGGGGTGCCGGACGAAAGCCCGCTGCTGCATATCGAACAACGGGAATTGAAGGCACTGCGTCGCGCAGGCGGTGTGGTGTGGTTCGACTTCCACACGCTTTGCGGCGGCCCGCGCTCACAGAACGATTACCTCGAACTGGCGAACCGTTTCCATACCGTGGTGCTGTCGGATGTGCCGCAGATGACACCGCGTATGGCGTCGGAAGCGCGTCGCTTCACGTGGCTCGTAGACGTGTTCTACGACCATAAGGTGAAGCTGCTGATGTCGGCGGCGGTGCCGCCCGAGCAGTTGTACACCGAGGGCACGCTCGCCAACGAATTCACCCGTACGGTGTCGCGTCTGGTTGAGATGCAGTCGCTGGAATATCTCGAAACACCGCGCCGTGTGGTGGACACGTCGCTGACGTGATGTGGCCGGTCTGATGCCGCGGCGCTAATCAGCGCCCGCGATTGTTGTTGCGCTCGCGCGGCGGTTGCGGCGGCGGGGCCTGGCGCTGTTCGCGAATGTGGTTGTAGATATCGCCCCGCAAGTCACCTTGCGGACGCACCTCTTGCGGCGGACGCGACGGCCCGCCCGGGCCACCGCGAGCCCCATTGTTACCGCCGTTGTTGTTGCCATTGCCGCGCCCGTCCGGGCGCTCGCTTCCCTGCGCAAACCAGCCGGCGAAGAACCGGCTGTGCGACGTTGTCTGCGCCATGGTGCCCATCGAGGCACCGGCCAGCAGGACGAAACAGAGTATCGGGACAAGTCGGGTGTGACGCATGCTGCCACCTCCTTGTCGGTTAAGTTGCCGCTCGGTTCAGCCTGAAATTCGGTCTGCCAGCCGGCCAATCGTATGGCCAGTGACGGCGCGTGCGCCATCAGCGTCCCGAAAGGGGAAACTGACGCTCGCGCGTGTACGGATCGTGCGGCTACGCTTCGAGAGTAAGAGGGCTGGGTCCCACTTGCTGTAAAGATTTGTAAAGCAATGTAAGCCGGTACGCAGGCAACGTAATGTGCTACGTACCATGCGATGTTTATCGTCGGAGTCTGCGCAATGCGTAAGTTGTGGATTGCCCTAGTGGCGTTGGTGGTGGTGCTGGGCTTGCTGTTCGGCACGCCTTATTACACGTTGTGGCGCGCACGCGACGCGGCGAACGCGCGTGACGCCGATACGCTGTCGACGTATGTCGACTATCCGGCCGTGCGCGAAAGCCTGAAATCGAGCCTGCACGACGAACTCTCGCGCCAAATGGACAAACAGCGCGGCAATGCACTGGGCGCGCTGGCGCTGGCGTTTGGTGGCTGGGTGTCGGACCGGGTGGTCGAAGCGCTGCTCACGCCGGAGGCGGTGGCCGCCATGCTGCGTGGCGACAGCACCGGCTTGCCGCCCGCACCGGGCGCGCCTGCGCCGCGTGATGTCACGCCACCGAGCGCGGCGAATGAGGGCGGCAGCCCGGCACCGGCCACACCGTCGACCGGCAGCGGCGATACCGCACCGTCCGGCGCGGCACCGGCCAACGAGCGCGCGCGCACGCTCACGCGCACCGAGTTTCAGGACTTCAACCACTTCCTCGTGCACGTCTCACGCAGCGACCGTCCCGAGCGTGTGGTGACGTTCACGCTCACGCGCCGAAACCTTGTGCAGTGGCGGTTGACGGCCATTGCGGTGCCCCCGCTGTAATCGACCGAGCGCCGTCGCCGTGCCGCGTTCGGGCCATCCCGGGCAGCGTGGTAAGCACCGGAAATAAAAACGACGCAAAATGCGGTGACAATGCCCGGTTTCGGCCAACGGAATTCCGTCTGGCGCACGAGTCAGGGGTAGTCGCACAAGGAAACAGAACCTCCCTTCTACGGGACGAAGGTAAGTCTGATGCAGATTTTGAATACGACGTCATGGCGGCGACTGGGCGCCGGTGCGCTACTGGCCATGTCACTGATGGGCGGCGCGGCACATGCCGCGTTTGCCGACGAGACGACACCTGCTGGTGTGTGGCGGATCATCGACGACAAGTCGGGTGAGCCCAAGGCGCTCATCACCATCACCGAGAAGAACGGGGAATACGTCGGCGCGCTCACGCGAAGTCTCGGCCGCCACGACGCGCTCGAACGTGTCTGCTCCGCGTGCACCGACTGGCGCAAGGGGAAGAAGCTTCAGGGGCTTGAGATCATTCGCGGCCTGCACAAAGAGGGCGACGAATATACCGGCGGCAAGATTCTCGACCCGGACAGCGGCAGCGAATATGGCTGCAAGGTGCGGGTGGTCGACGGCGGCAAGAAGCTCGAAGTGCGCGGCTACCTCGGCGTGACCCTGCTGGGGCGAACCCAGACGTGGGTGCGCGAAGAGTAGCGCTCAACCGCCTCCCCGAGATCGCAGGAAACTACCGGAATTGACGCATTGAAGCGGCCCCGCGCTAGAGGACTTCCTCAGCACGGGGCCACGCCTTTGGCGTAATCTTCAAAACGGCTGACGCGCGCGGCAGCACGAGACTTGCCGGCGAGTGAGTCCTACGAGAATCAATTCCGTATCTGGGAGGAAGACAATCATGATGCAGATTTCCAATGCGACGTCGTGGCGACGTCTGGGTGCACGTGCACTGGTGGCGGTGGCCCTGATGGGCGGCGCGACGTTGGCGATGGCCGCCGACGCGATGACACCGGCAGGTGTCTGGAAGACGATCGACGACAACACCGGCAAGCCGAAGGCGCTCGTGACGATCACCGAAAAAGACGGTGAATACATTGGCACGATTACCAAGGGTCTTGGCGAGAGCGACGATCCCGAACGTATTTGCACGGCTTGCACCGACGCCCGCAAGGGGCAGAAGATGCTGGGACTTCAGATCATCAACGGCGTGCGCCGCGACGGCGACGGATTCGACGGCGGCAAGATTCTCGACCCGGAGAACGGCAAGGAATACCGCTGCAAGATGACGGTGATCGAAGGCGGCAAGAAGCTAGAGGTGCGTGGCTACATCGGCGTATCGCTGCTGGGCCGCACGCAAACCTGGATTCGCGAACAGTAAGCCGTACGCGTTCTCGGCACGAAACAAAAACACCCGCTACGGCGGGTGTTTTGTTTGGGGCTCAGATCACGGACGCGACACGCACCACACGCACCACACGCACGACACGCACGTAGGGGTACAAAAACACGCATGCGACAAAGCCCGGGCAGTGTCGCCACACTGTCCGGGCTTGCCGCCCTCCCTCGCCCTTCAGACACTCATTTCAAGACGCCTTCTTCAGGCTGTCTGCACTACGCCGCCTTCCACCCCCAGCACTGCTCCCTCTCGCGAACTGCGAACTACCGGCCCTGCATTCGATGCCGATTCACCGCTTATTTCCTAGCCCGCCCAGCAAACCCGTCACCGGCGCGAGCAGGCCGCCTGCGCCGCCAGAACCGCCCGACGTATTGCCTGCAATCGACGTGAGCGGTGCGGTCACCGAGCTCAGCAATGTGGTCACCGGTGCGAGCGGATTGCTGGCGCTGCCAGAGCCGCCCGCCGTGTTGGTCACACCGCCTAACAGGCCCGTGACAGCACCGAGCGGATTACTGGCCGATGACCCTGACCCGGTCGATCCAGACAACCCGCCCAACAAACCGGTAACGGCCCCAAGCGGATTGCTGCCTGTCCCGCCCGACGAACCCGTCGCTCCACCGAGACCACCCAACAGGCCCGTCAGCGCGCCCAGCGGATTCGTGCCGCTGGCCGATGTCGGCGTGACGGTCGTATTGCCGACGTTGGCGAGTACCGTGCCGAGCGCATTGGCGTTCGAGCTGCTGGTGCTGCCGGTCAGCAATCCCCCCGCACTGGTCACGGTGTTGCCGAGTGCCATGAGCGGATTGGCGAGACTCGCCACCACCGCATTCGGTGCCGCTCCCTTGACCTGTGCGCCAGCGGAATTCAAGGCACCGCCCACGGTACCGAGCAGCCCGGAAAGCGGCGCACCCAACCCGGTGGTGTTACCCAATGTTTGCGTGGTGTTCACCACCGTGTTCGTGATCGGCGTGACGGCGGACGAGAGTGCTGTCGTCGCCTGCACGACCGGTGCACTGGTCAGCACTTGCGTGAGTGCCGCGCCGCCTTTCACGCCACCCTGACCGACGGTCGCGACCACATTCCCGAGCACACCCGTCAGCGTGTCGACCGGTGTACCGGCGAGCGGACCGCTCTTGCCGATACCGGCGATACCGCTGCCGAGCGAGACTCCGGCATTGCCCAGATCGGTCACCACGTTGCCGGTGCTGGCGAGCGTGGTGCCGACGGGGTCGGTGCCGGATTTACCCAGTTGTCCGAGCCCGTTGCCCACGCCGGTACCCAAGTCGGTGACGGCATTGCCGGTTTGCGTGAGCGCGCCGCCAAGGCCCTGATTGACTTGCGGCGAGACGCCCGGAATCGTCGTGCCCGACACCTGATTACCGACTGCGCTCACCACCGAGCCCACGGAGCTGACAACACCATTGCTGCTGGTGGGCGTGGTCGGGTTGGTGGGGTTTGTCGGGTTCGTCGGATTGGTGGGGTTCGTCGGGTTGGTGGGCGTGTTGCCCGTCGCACCGCTGCCGCTGCCCGAACTCGAGCAACCCGTAACTCCCACGACACCTGCCACCAGCGCGGCGAGCAGGGTAGGACGCAAGTGCTTCGACATGACGTGTCTCCATAATGTGGCAAACCCGGTGGCCAACTCGAGGGCCGGCCCGGCGGCAGATGCGTCGCGCACACTCACGTGCGCGCCGGGGCCGGCCTGCCGGTCGAAACCAGTCCGGCGATGTCCTGATCCGCTTCGAAGCGCAGACGGAAGGTCTCGCTCTTGAGCGTGCGAATGCTCTGCACCAGAAAGTCGTGAATGGCGGCGAGTTCGTTCTGGTCGTACGCGGCACTCACGGCCGTGAGTTCGCGCGACACCGACGACAGGAACTGTTCGATTTGTGCACAGCGTTCTTCGATGGGGTGAATCATCACCATGCGGCGATCGTGCGGGTTCTTCTCGCGCTCGACGAAACCTGCGCGCTCCAGCCGGTCGATGACGGTGGTGATGCCGCCGGAGCTCACACCCATGAGTTCGGCGAGTTGCCCCGCGGTAATCGATTCGAGTTCGAGAATCAGATCGAGCGCGTTCAGATCGGTGACGTTCAGGCCGAGTTGTTCGGCGAGTGCGGCGTGATAGAGCGCGGTGTACACGGCGAGCCGGCGTCCAAGCGAGCGGACGATGCCAGAGACGAGATCGTTGCGGTTCGTGTGTCGATCGCTCATGGTGCTGTGCGCTCCGTTGAGCTGGGAGGCGGACGACGCCGCCCCGTAAGCGGCACCGTGGTCGGTGCCGGAGGTGTTGTGCAAGTGGTTCGAAAATGCGCCGTTGCCGGTATCGCGAATGGCTGCCGGTTCGGTCATTTGCGTGGCAGATTCGCCATGGCCGCGCATCAAAAGGCCGGTGTCGGGAATGAAGCGGGCCATGGCATCTCCTTATCGATCAAGTGCGCATCAACCAGTCAGTGGGTGACCGTTGCGCGAGGGGTATTTCGCTAGAACGCTGCGCGTTACTTCGCCACCGTTCCGAGACTGCCGAGCAAGCCGGTGACCGGTGCGAGCAGTCCGCCGAGGCCACCTGCCGCGCCCGAGCCGGTGCTGCCGCCTGCCGCACCGGTGACACCGGAGAGCAGATTCGTCACGGGAGCGAGGGGGCTGCTGCCGCCCGAGCCGCCTGCGGCGCCTGACACGCCCGAGAGCAGGTTGGTGACCGGGGCGAGCGGGCTGCTGCCGCCCGAGCCGCCTGCGGCACCCGACAAGCCCGAGAGCAAGTTGGTAACCGGGGCCAACGGGCTGCTGCCGCCGCTCGCACCACCGAGGCCGCCCAGCAGGCCCGTGATCGAGCCGAGCGGGTTGCCCGCCGAGCCGGTGCCGCCGCCTGCGGCCGTGGTGCCCAGGTTGCCGAGCAGCGAGCCGAACGGGTTCGAAGAACCGGTGGACGTCTGACCATTCACGAAGCCACCCAGCCCTGCCACCGTATTGCCGGTAGCGATGACCGTGCCGCCCAGGGCATAGACGACCTGGTTCGAGGACGCACCGCGCAACGTCGTGCCGACGGTGCCCACGGTGTTGCCCAGCGTGGTGAGCAGGTTCTGTACCGGTCCGCCGAGGCCCGTGGTGTTACCCACGGTGCGGGTCGTATCCGAGACCACATTGGTGATCGGGGTGATGGCCGACGAGAGTGCGGTGGTCGCCGTCACGAGCGGGCCGCCGGAGAAGGCCTGCTTGAGGATCGCGCCGCCGGCAATGCCGCCTTGACCGACCGTGGCCACGACGTTGCCGAGGGCACCGGTCAGCGTGTCGACCGGCGTACCGGCGAGCGGGCCGCTCTTGCCGATACCGGCGACGCCGCTACCCAGCGAGACGCCTGCGTTACCGAGATCGGTCACGACGTTGCCGGTGCTGGCGAGCGTGGTGCCGACGGGGTCTTTCGACGCGCCGATCTGGCCGAGGCCGCTGCTCACGCCGTTGCCGAGATCGGTGACGGCGTTGCCGGTCTGCACGAGAGCGTTGCCCATGCCTTGCGTGGCTTGCGGCGAGACCAGCGGCAGGTTGGTGCTGGCGACCTGATTGCCCAAGGCGCTCACGACGTTGCCGGCGGAGCTGACGACGCCGCCGGCGCCGGTGGCCGTGGTGCCGACAGCATTCGGGGTGCCCGTGGTGCCGGTGGCCGTGGCGCCGCTTCCGCCGCCGCCGCTGGAGCAGCCGGTGAGTGCGATCATGCCGATAGCGGCAGAGGCCAGAAGGGTACGTTGCAGTGCGTTCGACATGATGTTCATCTCCCTGATCGTTTTACTGTGTCCCGGCGGCGTGCCGCGCGGAGTCGTCTGTGGTTATGTCTTCGATTGCCGGGTTACTTCCATTTCAGAAACCTGGGCCGGTCGCTCTGTAGCCGCTGAAGTCTGGTGAGGCGGCGAGGGCGGGCGGCGTTTGGGGTGGACCGGATCCGGACCTTCTCGACCCGATGTGCGGACATCGGGAGGAGGGCCGGATCGCGGCGATCGCAGGCGGGTGGGGGAATCGCTCGGGTCATGATCGTGACTCCTGTTCTCGCGTCTGTCGGTCGATGGTTGGGCCGGGGCGGCTTACTTCTTGCCGCCGCCGAGCAGGCCGCCGAGCAAGCCCGTCACCGGGGCCAGCAGACCGCCGTTGGCGCCTGCCGAACCGGTGGCACCGCCTGCGGCACCCGTGACGGCGCCAAGGAGGTTGGTCACCGGTGCCAGGGCACCCGTGGAGGCCGAGCCGCCTGCGCCTGCCGAAGCACCGCCCGAGCCGGCCGAGCCGCCGGCACCTGCCGAGGCCGAACCACCCAGCGCGCCCGTCAGGCCGGCCACGAGGTTGGTCACCGGGGCCAGCGGGTTGCTACCCGACGTGCCACCCGTCGCGCCACCGAGGCCACCCGTCAGGCCGGCAACCAGATTGGTCACCGGGGCCAGCGGGTTGCTGCCCGACGACCCGCCTGCGGCACCGCCGAGGCCACCCGTCAAACCGGAGAGCAGGTTCGTGACCGGGGCCAGCGGGTTGTTGCCCGAGGTGCCGCCAGCGGCGCCGCCGAGGCCGCCCGTCAGACCGGTCAGCAGATTCGTGACCGGAGCGAGCGGGCTGTTGCCCGTGCCCGTGCCGCCAAGACCTCCCAGACCACCGAGACCGCCGAGGGCCGAGGTGAGCGGGGCGAGCGGGTTGGTGCTGGTGGGTGTGCCATGCACGAGGCCGCCGAGGCTGGCCACCGTGTTGCCCACGCCTGCCACCAGACCGCCGACGTCCGTGGCAATCGGGTTGTTGAGTTGCGAGGCCACCTTGGTGCCGACACCGGCCAGGCCGCCGCCGACTTGCGCCAGCAGGCCAGCCACCGGCGTACCGAGGCCCGTGACGTTGCCGACCGTTTGCGTGGTGTTGGTCACTACATTCGTAATCGGCGTGATGGCCGACGACAGGCCCGTGGTGAGTTGTTGCACCGGGGCGCTGGTGATCGTGCTCGTCAGGCTGTTGCCGATGGCGACGCCACCGTTGCCGACGGCCGTCACGACACCGCCAAGCAGCGTCGTAACGCCGTTGATCGGGGTGTTGGCCAGCGGGCCCGTTTGACCGAGACCGGCGACGGCGCTACCCAGTTGCGTGCCGGCGGTACCCAGGTTCGAGACCACGCCGCCCAAGCTGGCGAGCGTCGGGTTGAGCGGGTCGGAGACCGAACCCAGCTTGCCCAGACCGTTCGTCAGGCCGTTGCCCAGCGTTTGCACGGCGTTGCCGGTGGAGACGACTGCGCCCGAGAGGCCGCTTTTCGTTTGCGTGCTGACCAGCGGCAGTTGCGTGCTGCCGAGCGTGGTGCCCAGATCGCTGACCGTCTTGCCCACTTGCGTGACGACACCGGTGCTGGCAGTGCCGGCGACCGTGCCGATCGGGTTGGTAGACGCGCCGCCGCTGCTGCTGCCGCCGCTGCTGCTGCCACCGCTGCTGCT
>NZ_NGUQ01000034.1 GCF_002179965.1 Pandoraea sp. PE-S2T-3 | reverse complement strand
CCACCCCGGTCCACCACGATGAAGTCGCTCACCTCATGCAACGCCAACAACGGGTGATGCCACACACCACGTGCATAATTCACGCCCTGCCAACCATCCGAGACGAACGCTCGCATCTGGCCCACGTCCAACTCGCCCGCCGGAGCGACCACCACCAAATACGGCAAGGTCTTCAACGGGATGAACGCCTGACTGCCCAACGGGTGACGCTCCAACATCTTCACCTCGTACGGCAAGGTGCGCGGCTGACCTCGAAACACGTTGACCAACGTGCGGCCACCCTCGGGCCCCAGATCGACCGTCGCCAGATCGTGATACCGCTCAGTCGTCCCGCCATTGATCGCGAAATGCTTCGCCCCCGCCAACTCGATCACGTCGCCAAACGCCGCAAACGACTCACGCGTCAATCGCTCTATCTTCAATGCCGGACCCGCCATATCACGCTCTCCTTCTTGTTTTATCCACTCGCGCACTCGCCGCCCGACGCTCCGGGCGGCAGTTGCACGCTGTCTTTTGCTTACTGCTTCCCGCCCAACCGGCCCCACAGGCGCAGGCGCGACACGCCCCCGTCCGGGATGATGTTGAACCGGATGTGCGTGATCGCACCCAGCTTCTGAATCTGCTCTTCAAAGAAGAACTGCTTGTCCATCGCCAACTTCTGCTCAGGCAACAACACGGGCCAGAACATGGACTGCGTGATCAACGACTGCTCAGTGCCGCCCGTGACGTACGCGCCCTGAATGGAGCAGCGGTCCGGGAAGTTGCCCTTGAAGTGCGCAGTATCGACTTCGATCTTGCCGATCTCGCCCGGCTGCGCCAACGCGATGATCGCCCAGTCGTTACCCGGCTCACGACGACGGCGCGTCTCCCAGCCATCCCCCATGTTCACGCCACGGCCCGGCATCAACAGGTTCGACGCCAAGCCGAAGTGCTGGTTGTTCGCCGCGACGACGTAGCCGCCGTTTTCCATCGCGATCAGGTCGATCAACTCGTCGCGTGAACGATTGTTCCAGTCGCTTTGCGGCAAGCCGTACAGGCGCAGGCGCGCGAGACCACCGTCCGGATACAGGTTCACACGCACGTGCGTGGCCGGGCGCTGGCTGGTGATGTCGTGGTAGTGGTGCGAGTTGCCTTGCA
>NZ_NGUQ01000033.1 GCF_002179965.1 Pandoraea sp. PE-S2T-3 | reverse complement strand
CTGCCGCGCAAATCGCTGGCGTGAAGAAGGTGCTGCTCGCTGACGCGCCGTACTTCGCCGACGGTCTGGCGGAAAACATCGCCGACGAGGTGGTGTCGATCGCGGGCAACTATTCGCACATCCTGGCAACGGCCACCGCCTACGGCAAGAACATTGCCCCGCGCGTAGCCGCACTGCTGGACGTCGCCCAAATCTCGGATATCACGAAGGTCGACAGCGCGGACACGTTCGAGCGCCCGATCTACGCGGGTAACGCGATTGCGACGGTGCAAAGCGCCGACAAGGTGAAGGTGATCACGGTGCGCTCGACGGGCTTCGACCCGGCAGCCGCGACCGGTGGCAGCGCCGCAGTGGAGAGCATCGCCGCCACGCCGGACGCCGGTCTGTCGCAGTTCGTGGGCCGTGAGGTGACGAAGCTGGATCGTCCGGAACTGACGAGCGCGAAGATCATCGTCTCGGGCGGCCGTGGTCTGGGCTCGGGCGAGAACTATACGAAAGTGCTGGAGCCGCTGGCCGACAAGCTGGGTGCGGCGCTGGGTGCTTCGCGCGCGGCAGTGGATGCCGGTTATGTGCCGAACGACTATCAGGTCGGACAGACGGGCAAGATCGTGGCACCGCAGTTGTACGTGGCGGTGGGCATCTCGGGGGCGATTCAGCACTTGGCCGGGATGAAGGATTCGAAGGTGATCGTGGCGATCAACAAGGATCCGGAAGCGCCGATCTTCTCGGTGGCGGATTACGGTCTGGTGGGCGATCTGTTCACCGTCGTGCCGGAACTGGTGAGCGCGCTGTAAGTAAGAACGCTGTCACGAAATCGCGCTGCGGAGCGAGTCGAGAGGCTGGCTTCGCAGCCGATTCGCATGAGGAGGCAGGCAACACGGTGCGTCCTCATATGAATCGGTCAGACACAAGACAATAAAAAATAAGAATCCCGGCATTCGCCACCATCCGCAGGCAAACGGAATTCCCTGGAGGAACGACATGAGTTATCAGGCCCCGATCAAGGACATGCAGTTCGTGATGAACGAGCTGGCGGACCTGTCGAGCATTGCCGCGTTGCCGGGCTACGAGGATGCCTCGCCCGAAATCGCACAGGCCGTGCTCGAAGAAGCCGCACGTTTTAACCAGGAAGTGCTCGCACCGCTGAACGTCATCGGCGATCAGCAGCCGAGCACGTGGAAGGACGGTGTCGTCACCACGACGCCGGGTTTCAAGGAAGCCTTCAAGCAATTCTCCGAAGCCGGCTGGCAAGGGGTGCTGCACCCGCAGGAATTCGGCGGCCAAGGCCTGCCGAAACTGGTGGCCACGCCCTGCACCGAAATGCTCAACGCGGCGAACCTGTCGTTCGCCCTGTGCCCGTTGCTGACCGACGGCGCTGTCGAAGCGCTGCTCACGGCCGGCAGCGATGCCCAACGCGCGCTCTACGTGCCTAAGCTGCTCTCCGGCGAATGGACCGGCACGATGAACCTGACCGAGCCGCAGGCGGGCTCGGATCTCGCACTGGTGCGCACGCGTGCCGACCGCGCGGGCGACGGCACGTACAAGATTTTCGGCACGAAGATTTTCATCACGTTCGGCGAACACGACATGGCCGAGAACATCGTGCACCTCGTGCTGGCCCGCACGCCCGATGCGCCGCCGGGCGTGAAGGGTATCTCGTTGTTCATCGTGCCGAAGTTCAACGTCGATGCCGAGGGCAAGCTCGGCGCGCGTAACGACGTGCATTGCGTGTCGATTGAACACAAGCTCGGCATCAAGGCGAGCCCGACCGCCGTACTGCAATTTGGCGATAACGGTGGCGCAACCGGTTACCTGATCGGCGAAGAGAATCGCGGTCTCGAGTACATGTTCATCATGATGAACGCCGCGCGTTTCGCCGTGGGCATGCAAGGGGTCGCGGTCGCCGAGCGCGCCTATCAGCATGCGGTGGCGTATGCCCGTGATCGTTTGCAGAGCCGTCCGGTCGACGGTTCGTCGCGCGACGCGGTCGCGATCATTCATCACCCGGATGTGAAGCGCATGCTCATGACGATGCGCGCGCTCACCGAAGGGGCGCGTGCGCTGGCGTATGTCGCGGCGGCGCAGGCCGACATCGGCCACAATGCCGCTGATGCCGGCGAGCGCAAGCGCGCACAGGCCGTCTACGAGTTCCTGGTGCCGATCGTGAAGGGCTGGAGCACGGAGATGTCGCTCGACGTCACGAGCCTCGGCGTGCAGGTGCATGGCGGCATGGGCTTCATCGAAGAAACGGGCGCTGCGCAGTACTACCGCGATGCACGGATTCTGCCGATTTACGAAGGCACGACGGCCATTCAGGCCAACGACCTGATCGGCCGCAAGACGCTGCGTGATGGCGGCGCCGTGGCGCGTGCGCTGTTCGAGCAGGTGGCGGCCACCGAAAACGAATTGCGCGCCGCAGGCGGCGTGGCGACGAGCGTGGCCGAGCGTCTGGCCAAGGGCCGTGAAGCGTTGTCGATCGTGGTCGATTACGTCATCGCTAACACGCAAGACAACGCGAATGCCGTGTTTGCCGGCAGCGTGCCGTACCTGAAGCTTGCGGGGATCGTGCTGGGTGGCTGGCAAATGGGCCGTGCGTTGCTGGCAGCGCAGGCGCGTCGTGCAGAAGATCCGGCGTTCTACGATGCCAAGATCGGCACTGCACGTTTCTTTGCCGACCACATCCTGACGCAAGCACCGGGTCTCGCACAGTCGATCACCGAGGGTGCAGATTCGGCGCTGTCGCTGAGCGAAGCGCAGTTCTGACGCGTAACGTTAGCTTCGGTAGCGAGAAAGAAAAAAGGCGGCCTGCGGGCCGCCTTTCCTTTTGCCGTCATCGCACGACACATTCATCGCGCGACAATCATCGAACGAAAAAAAACGGCACTGCGCGAACGCAGTGCCGTGTATTGGGTCCCCG
The DNA here is from genome assembly GCF_002179965.1 of Pandoraea sp. PE-S2T-3. GTDB lineage: Bacteria > Pseudomonadota > Gammaproteobacteria > Burkholderiales > Burkholderiaceae > Pandoraea. The sequence continues at coordinate 373,312 of NZ_NGUQ01000033.1, read as the reverse complement.
CCACAGCCGCTAAGCCGGCATCCTGAACCGGGAGGTTCAAGGTGGTCGCGGTTAGTAGCGCTTTGGGTTCATCAGACAGAGTGACGCTCACGCCAGCACTACAAACTTCCGCAACCTGCAAAAAGCATTGGTTCAAGGAATCTATGACTTTCGCAAACCAGGCAGGGAAAACTAACCTTTTGAATCGCGCGACAGCCTGTGAATTTCTACGTTGACTCAGCTTTGATACTGGTCGATCACAGCGCTTAATCGATCGTTCATGCGTTGCATTCTACTCTGAATTTCTTCAGCGGGGAAAGATTGTCCAGCAGCAATACTTTTTTCCAGTGCAAGCAATTCGGATGCCAGGCTCAACGCTGCCATGACGGCAATCCGGTCGGTGCCGCGCACGCTGCTTTGTGCGCGAACCTTGCTCATTTCGGCATCGACGCGCGAGACGGCGGAGAGCAGATCAGCCTCGTGTTCCGGGGGGCACGCGAGACGGTACGACTGTTCCAGAATATGAACTTCGAGCTGCTTGATCGTCATGCGTGTTCTCCACCGGGGGTACCGAGCAGATCCATCTGACCCTCAGCAGGGTTTTGCGACGGAAGCTTTTCCAGAATGGCATTCAGGCGAACCTGAGCCTCGTCGATCTTGGCGGCGAGCTGATCGCGCTGCAAACGCAGGGCGTCGCGCTCGGCGCGTAATTGTTCAATCGCGGCGCGGGTATCGTCGCATTCGGCGCGTGTGCGCTCAAGCTCACTTAGCAGTGCCTGATTGTGTTGATGAAAACGTTGGCTTATCACAACCAACTGTTCGATTTTGTCAGTGAGATTGTCGAGATCGGTGAGCATCGGGCTGCGTCCTCTTAATTGCCCTACATTCTAACGGAATCGGCGGCCAATGCCCGATGAACGAGCATTGACGCTCGTCCGATTGACCCCTACACTTGCGGCGCTTCGGTGCTCGCGCACGCCCCCCGGCATGCGCAGTTAAACGGGAAACAGGGAGCCGCGCCCCCACACGGGCTGGCCAACCTGTGCTGCCCCCGCAACGGTAAGTCATCATTTCGGCCATAAAGGTTTCCGAAAACGCGCTTCGCCTCAATCGCCACTGCAAGTGTTTCACTTGTGGGAAGGCCGGTCAGGCGTGACGATGACCAGCCCGGATACCGGCCGAGCGAGTGGGGAAAAGTCATGCCGCCCGGCCCTGCCGCTGGCGGCTCGCCGTCGTTTTCATGTGTCGATGCGATTCCATCCGACTTGCATCCGTGACCTGTCGCCGGCGCTCCCCGTGCGCTGACGACCCGCGGGGGAACGGGTCAAGGCAAAAAAGAAAACTACGGAAGTCACACCAGATCATGCGCTCCCACGTTCGCGCTATGGCGCCGCACGCGCCTGCCTTTGTTCCTGCCCCGCGTACCGTCGCTCTCGTTTGCGCCTCGCTCGCTGCCTCGCTGAGCTTCGCCGTGCACGCCCAGTCGGCCGCGCCAGCCATTGCTGCGACTGCGGCTGAAACGACTGCCGCACCGGCCGCTCCCGTCACTGTCGCGGCCAACACAGCCACCAGCGACAACACCACGGCGGCACAGCTCAAGACCACAGTCGTCACGGCGTCGCGCACCGAGCAGAAGCTGGCCGACACGCTCGCCGCCACTTCGGTGATCACGCGCGAAGACATCGAACAAAGCCAGGCGCAGGACCTGCCGACGCTGCTGCGCGGTCAGGCTGGCGTGGAAATCGTGCAGAACGGCGGCTTCGGCACGTCGGCCAGCATTTTCATGCGCGGCGCGGCGTCGAACGCCTCGCTCGTGCTCATCGACGGCGTGCCGGTCAACTCGGCCACCACGGGCACGACCAACATCGCACAGATTCCGGTGTCGCAAATTGACCACATCGAAATCGTGCGCGGCAATGTTTCGGCGCTCTACGGGTCGCAAGCCGTGGGCGGTGTGATTCAGATCTTTACCCGCAAGGGCGATGGCGGCCCGCCGCGCGCCTACGCGGAAATCGGTTACGGCACGAACAACACCACGCAGGCCAACGCCGGCATTGCGGGCTCGTTCAACGACGGCAAGACCAACTTCTCGCTGGATGTGTCGCGCTTTCACACGAATGGCATCACGGCCATCGACCCGCGCTTCTATCCGAAGAATGTGAACCCGAACCGGAACGGTGACGACAACACGAGCGTGAGCGCGTCGATCTCGCAAAAGCTCGGCGACACGTGGGAAGTCGGCGTGCGCCTGTTCCAGAGCGACGGCAGCAGCAGCTACGACAACGCCTACGGCAAGCCCACCGATCTGAACGATACCGACGCCCGCGTGCGTCAGATCTCGGGCTACGCGAAGGGCAACGTCACCGACAAGTGGAGCACGCGCTTCTCGGTCACGCAGGGCGACGATTACAGCTACAACTATCTGAACGGCAAGGGCAACGGCAACTTCCACACGTCGAGCAATCAGATCGACTGGGGTAACGAATACGCCTTCATGCCCGACCAGAAGCTCATCGCCGGCTACACCCGTCTGGAGCAGACCGTCGAGAGCAGCACCAACTACGGCCGCAACAACCGCCACGTCGATTCGGGCTACCTCGGCTACGAAGGCACCTTCGGCAAGCATCAGGTGCAGGCCAACGTGCGCCGCGACGCGTACTCCGACTTCGGCGGCGCTAACAGCTACTGGGTCGGCTACGGCTACAACCTGACGCAGCAATGGAAGTTGATGGCCAACGCGTCGGACGGCTTCCGCGCACCGACCTTCAACGACCTGTTCTACCCGGGCTACGGCAATCCGAACCTGCAACCCGAGCGTTCGATCTCGAAGGAACTCGGCGTGCAGTTCAACGGCGGCGAGCGTCTGGGTCTGGTCAAGCTGACCGGCTTCCAGACCAAGTACACGAACCTGATTCAGGGCCTGACGGTGTTCCCGTACACGGCCTCGAATGTGGCCAAGGCGCGTGTCGAAGGGCTTGAACTGACGTACACCGGCCGTCCGATTTTCGGCGTCGACGTGCGGGCCTCGTTCACGCGTCAGAACCCGACCGATCTGGATGCCGACAAGCAACTCGCCCGCCGTGCCAAGCAGTTCGGCTCGGTCGGCTTGTCCAAGCGCTTCGACAAGTTCACCGTCGGCGGCGACGTGTTCTATAGCGGCGAGCGCTACGACAGCGGTGGCCAGCATCTGGGCGCGTACACGCTCGTGAACCTGCAAGCGCGTTACGATATCGACAAATCCTGGTACGTCTCGGCGCACCTGGACAACGTCTTCAACAAAAACTACCAGACGGTTTATGCCTACAACACGATCGGGCGCGCGATTTACGTCACGCTCGGCTGGAAGCAGTTCTGACGCACCGGCATCGCGGGGCGTAGCGGCATGACGCTGCGCCGCGCACTCGCCATCTGGACGGCACTCGCCAGCCTCGCGCTGGCGGTGCTCGTGGCGTCGCTCATGCTGGGCAGCGTGCCGGTCTCGCTACATGAGATCGGCGGTCTGATGCTCGGGCACGACGTCGGGCTGGCCGGCGACGTGGTCTGGCGTCTGCGCCTGCCGCGTGCGCTGGCCGCCTTCGCCTGCGGCGGATTACTGGCGGTGTCGGGCGCGCTCATGCAGACGCTGCTGCGCAATCCGCTGGCCGACCCTTACGTGCTCGGTATCTCCGGCGGTGCGGCCGTCGCAGCACTGGCTTCGCTCGCGCTGATGCTGCCTTTCTTCTGGGTGCAGACGAGCGCCTTCTTCGGTGCGCTGGCGGCCATTGCGCTCGTGATGGCGCTTTCGCACCGCAGCTTTTTCCGTCCCGGCGAACAAGACAGCAGCGCCCGCCTGCTGCTCACCGGGGTGATGATGGCCGCCGGTTTCGGCGCGCTCGCGATGCTGATTCTCACCTTGGCCCCTGACGCCAGCCTGCGCGGCATGTTGTTTTGGCTCACCGGCGATCTCAATGGCGTCGACCGTGCCACGTTGCCGCTGCTGGCACTGGGCGCGACGCTGCTCATCGTCTGCCCGGTGGCCCATCGGCTGAACGTGCTGCTGCGCGGCGAAGCCGTGGCGCAGGCCGTCGGCGTGTCGGTCGGACCGCTGCGCGCGCGCATCTATCTGGCGGCGTCGCTGGCCACGGCGGTCGCCGTCACCACCGCCGGCAGCATCGGCTTCGTTGGCCTCGTCGTGCCGCATATTCTGCGACTGCGCTTCGGTAACGATCAGCGCATGCTGCTGCCCGCTGCGGCATTGGCGGGCGGCGTGTTGCTGATGGTCGCGGATCTGGTCGCACGTACCGTCATTGCGCCGACGCAACTGCCGGTCGGCGTGATTACCGCGATCATCGGTGTGCCGCTGTTCCTCTGGTTGCTCTCGCGACGGGTGATTCGATGAGTCCCTCGTCGCAGGCGCCCACTTCGCTATTGCACACTCACGCGCTGACGTTACGCGCGGGCGAGCGAGTGCTGGTGGACTGGCTCGACTTTGCCGTTTCCCCCGGCGAATGCTGGTGCCTCGCCGGTCCGAACGGCGCGGGCAAGACCACACTGCTCAGCACGCTCGCCGGCCTGCGCAGCATCGACGAAACTCCGCATCGCGACGACGCCATTGCCGCCTCCGGCCGCGTCGATATCGCGGGCAAGCCACTCGCGCAGTGGCGCGTCGGCGCACTCGCGAAGATGCGCGCGCTCATGCCGCAGCAGACGCGCGACGCGTTCGGCGCGACGGCGCTCGAAGTCGTGCTCGCGGGCCGGCATCCGTATCTGGCACAGGGCCGTTGGGGCGCATGGGAATCGGACGACGATATTGCCGCTGCGCTCGACGCACTGGCGCAGGTCGGGCTCGAATCGTTTGCGCAGCGCGACGTTACTACGCTCTCGGGCGGTGAGCGTCAGCGCGTGTCGCTGGCAGCAGTGCTGGCACAGGCGACGCCGTTGCTATTGCTCGACGAACCGATCTCGCATCTCGATCTGCACCACCAGATGGATGCTCTCGAACGTCTCGCAGAACACGCGGCACGCGACGATGCCGCCGTGGTCTTCTCCTGCCACGATCTGAATCTCGCCCGCCGGTTCGCCACCCATGCGTTGTTGCTCGATGGGCGGGGGGCATGGCGCGCCGGACCGGTGCGCGACGTACTCACGGCCGAATATTGCAGCGACGCATTCGGTTACCCGCTACGCCTCATTCGCGACGGCGAGGACGAGGCACTCGTGCCCGCCCGCCGTGGCTAACGTGCTGGCTTTTCTCACCATGCCCGTGCGTGGCATCGCGCCACGCGCCCGTGGTCACAGTTTTTACAGGTGCTGTTCATGACGACCGAAACGCCACAACCCGATCCCAACGCCACTCCTGACGGCAGCAACGCCGACGAGGCCCGCAACGAGCGCCATCGTGCCCGCATGGTGCGCAAGAAGGCGCTGATCGACGGCAAGATTGCGCAGGCGCAACACGATTGCGGCGTGCTCGTCATCACCACCGGCAATGGCAAGGGCAAGTCCAGCTCGGGCTTCGGCATGGTCGTACGTGCGATGGGCCACGGCATGAAGACGGGCGTGGTGCAGTTCATCAAGGGCGCGATCCCGACGGGCGAAGAGAAATTTCTGCGCCGTTTTCCGGAGGAATGCGAGTTTCACGTGATGGGCGAAGGCTACACGTGGGACACACAAGACCGCATGCGCGACATCGCCAAGGCCGAAGCGGCATGGGAGCAGGCGCGCCGCATGCTGGCCGACGCATCGTTCGGCCTGCTGTTGTTCGATGAACTCAATATCGCGCTCAAGCTCGGCTATCTCGATGTGAATACCGTGATCGCCGATCTGGAGTCGCGCCCGGAGATGCAGCACGTCGTGATCACCGGCCGGGGCGCACCGCAGGCGCTCGTCGACGCGGCAGACACGGTGACCGACATGACGCCGGTCAAACACGCGTTCGCGCAGGGCATTCGCGCGCAGCCCGGCGTGGAAATGTAAGCGACGTCCCCCGGCTCGATCCATCCGGTGCGCCGCCGTTTTTCGTTTTCATTTCAGGAAGTCTCACGCATGACCGCAATGACCGCATACAGCCCGCTGCTGGCCGAATTGTTCGAGGTTGCCGCGCCGTCCGCCGCCATGGACGCCGCCTTGCAACACGCCATCGATATCAAGACGAAGCCGCCCGGCAGCCTCGGCGCGCTGGAGCGCATCGCGCTGCAAATCGGCCGTATCCAGCAGAGCGTGACGCCTGAGCTCACGCGTCCGGCCATGCTGGTGTTCGCGGGCGATCACGGCATCGTGGCGTCGGGCGTGAGCCCGTATCCGCAGGCGGTCACGGCGCAGATGGTGCTCAACTTTCTGCGCGGTGGTGCGGCGATCAACGTGTTCTGCCGCGCCAATCAGATCGAGATGGAAGTGATCAACGCGGGCGTGGCGGCCGACTTCCCGGCGCATGCCTCGCTGGTGGATATTCCCGTCGCGCGTGGCACGCAGAATTTTCTCGAACGCCCGGCCATGTCGCGCGAACAGCTTGAAGCGGCGCTCGCTGCCGGTGCCGCGCGCGTGGTCGCCCATGCGCAGCGTGGCACGCGCATGATCGGCTTTGGCGAAATGGGCATCGGCAACACCTCGGCAGCGGCCTGTGTGATGCAGCGACTGACGGGCTTGCCGCTCGCCGCCTGCGTGGGGCGCGGCACCGGCGTGGACGACGCAGGACTGGCGCGCAAGACGGCGGTGCTGGCGCAGGCACTCGACGCTCATCCGGTGAGCGGTGAAGTCGATCCGCTCGATGTGCTCGCGACATTCGGCGGCTTCGAGATCGCAATGATGACCGGCGCGTATCTGGCGGCGGCCAAGCTGGGGCTCGTCGTTGTGGTCGACGGTTTCATCAGCACGTCGGCGTTGCTCGTGGCCGCGCGTCTCGCCCCGGCCGTCCTCGATTACTGCCTCTTTGCGCACGCGTCGGACGAAGCCGGTCATCGTGCCATGCTCGACGCACTGGGTGCACAGCCGCTGCTGCAACTGGGGCTGCGACTGGGTGAAGGCACCGGCGCGGCGCTGGCCATGCCGCTGATTCAGGCGGCTGCGGCGTTCCTGCGCGAGATGGCTACGTTCGAGGGCGCAGGCGTGAGCGATCGCGACACACCGGCAGCATGACGACATGACAACATCGCCCCCCGATCCGTCTGACGAGAATCCCGCACCGCTTCCCGGCGAGGGGACGGCGTCGCACGCGGTCGTGCCGTCGGCGCGCGGCCCGGATGCACATGACGGATGGGGCAAGCAGCAACTTCGGCTTTTCCTGACGGCACTCGGCTATTTCACGCGCGTGCCGATTCCCTCGTGGGTGGGCTATTCGCCCGCGCAACTGAACGCGGCGACGCGCTACTTCCCGATGGTCGGGGTATTCGTCGGTGTGCTGGTGGCGGTGTTGACGGTGGCGATGGGCATGCTCTGGTCACCGCGTCTGGCGATTGCGCTGGGGCTTGCGGTGAGTGTGCTGCTGACCGGCGCGTTTCATGAAGACGGCCTTGCCGATTCGGTCGATGCCTTTGGCGGTGCGTTCGAGCGCGAACGCGTGCTGGAGATCATGCACGACTCGCGCATCGGCACTTATGGGGCGGTTGCCCTCTGGCTGGCGCTCGCCATCAAATGGCAGGCGCTGGTCGATGTGCAGACGGCGTTCGGATGGAGTGGCTTTGCGGTCGTGCTGATCGGCGCCCATGCGGCGAGCCGTTGCATGGCGATCAGTCTGTTGCGCGCGCTCGACTATGTGCGTGCACAGGGCAAGGCGAAGCCGGTCGCCCAACGACTGAGTCTCGAAGGCTTGTTGTTCGGTGTGGCGTGCAGCGTGCCGTGGGCATTCTGGCCGGATTGGCGCGCTGGCGCGACCGGCGTGGTGGTACTGATCGTGCTGCGCGCGGCGTTCATTCGCTATCTGCGCCGACGACTGGGTGGCTATACCGGCGATACGCTGGGCTTCGCGCAACAGATCGGCGAACTCGCGCTGTATCTGACGGTGTGCGCATGGATCTGATTCTCTTGCGGCATCCGCCGCCCGACGTTGCCCCGGGCATCTGCTACGGGCAGACAGACCTGCCGGCCGACGCGGCACAGTTCGACGCGCGTGTGGCGATCATGCGAGAGAACGTTGCGACATGGCTCGATGGCCGCGTGCCCGTCGCTGTCCATAGCAGCCCTTTGCAGCGCGCTCGCAGCGCAGCGAATGTGATTGCCGAATCGTTCGGCATGCCGGTGATGGAGGATGCCCGTCTGTCGGAGATGCACTTCGGCGAGTGGGAAATGCAGCGCTGGGACGCGCTCGATCGCGCGCAACTCGATGACTGGGCACACGATGTCGCAGGTTTTGCGCCGCCCGGTGGTGAGTCGGCACGCGATGTCGTGTTGCGCATGGACGCGTGGGCGAAGGCGGCGCTGAGGGCTTCGACGGCGAACGCTGCACGAGACGTGCACATCGCCGTGACGCACGCCGGACCGATCCGGCTGCACACGGCGACGGCACTACGCCTGCCGACGGCGGCGTGCCTGTCGTGGGCACTCGGCTTCGGTGCCGCTTGCGAGCTGCACTTCAGCGACGACGGACACGCACGGCTGGTGCGCTGGAACGCCTGAACGATTACTGCGCGTGCGCCTGCGTACGTCGCTGACGCGCGATATCGAGGTCTTCGCACATCGTGCGTGCACCGTCGAGAATGCGCGGGCCGGGGCGGTTGATCAGATCGCCGTCGATGCCGAAGAGATTGTTGTTCGCCACGGCAGGCAATTGTGTCCACTTGCGCCAGCTGTCGAGCGTGGCGAGCGGCTTGTCTGACTTTGTCGCACCGGGCGTGGCCGTGAACATCGCTTCCGGCCGTTTGGCGAGCACGGCCTCGATCGACACGCGCGGCACCAGCGCGGGCTCGTCGGCGAAAATATTGACGCCGCCGCAAAGGCGGATCACGTCGCTCACCATATGCGTGCCGTTGAGCGTCATCAGCGGCTGCGTCCACACTTGATAGAACACTGACACCGGCGCGCGCGACGAATATTGCGTGCGCAGCGCTTCGTAACGTGCGCGGAACGCGTTGGCGGCCGCCTGCGCTTTTGCGGGGGTGCCGGTGAGCGCCCCCAGACGCTCGATGGCATCGGGCAGGTCGGTCAAATGCTTGGGTTCCGAATAGAACACGGGCAACTTCAACTGACGCAGCGCTTCGACTTGCCGCTGCGAATTGCCATGCATCCACACCACCAGCAGGTCCGGTTTGAGCGCGAGAATGCGCTCGAGATCGAGGGCGCTGTTGTCACCTACGCGGGTGATGCGTTTGGCCGCTTCGGGGTAATCGGAGTAGGCCACGGCACCGACTACGCGGTCGCCTGCACCGGCGGCGAATAGCAGTTCGGTCGCGTGCGGTGCCAGACTCACGATGCGCTGTGCAGGGGCCGCCAGCGTGACGGTGGCACCGGTGTCGTCCTTCACGGAGATCGCGGCATGCGCGCTCGCGGTGAAGCAGAACACCGAAAGCACAGTCGAAAAAACGGCCACGGCATGGCGTGCGCGGTGACGGGAGACAGCCTTGAGAGTGAGCGACATTGACCGGCGTGCGAGGCAGAAAGGGTTGATGGGGCGCAGAGCAGAGTGGTGCGTCGACCGCGAGGACGACAAAGACCCGCCATTGTCGACGTGTTGCCGCGACGCTGCAAGGCGGGGCGGCGCAGGGGCATCAGCGTGACGAGAGGCAGAGTAAGATGCCCCCGTGGCGAACTGACGTCACCGGGTTGCGGTCGAACGATGCGTAACCTGCCCGGGCATCTACGCCGGGGCGAGCCAAGGAGTCAGAAGACGTGAAACGAAATTTCGGGATATTGAGTGCGCTGATGGTGGCGCTGACGGTCATGCTCGGCGCTTGCGCCAATACCGGTAGCGGCACGGGCGATTCGAGTTCGTCGGCCCGCAGCGGCAGCGGCACGGGCAAGGTGGAAGCCTACGGTGTCATCGATGGCGGTGTGACCATCGTCAAGTAAGCCGGATCGTCGCGACCCGGCGACATAGCGACATGGCACCGTAACGACATAACGATGTAAACGACTACGCCCCCTGAGCTCAGACGAGTTCAGGGGGCGTAGTCGTTTCAGCGCACCGCAGGATCGACCGGATGCCCGATCGAAGCCCGCGGCAGCGCCGTGCAGCGTTAGTTGGAAGCCGGAGCCGGGGCGGCAGCGCCTGCATCCGAAGCCGGTGCCATGGCGGCGCCTGCATCGCTGGCCGGGGCGCTATCTGCCGGGGCAGCAGCCGGTGCCGATGCCGACGTATCGGCAGCCGGAGCGGCGGTTTGATCGTCCTTCTTCGAGCAACCCACCATCACGACGGTGGCGGTCACGAGCGTAGCGAGCAACAGCGGAAGTTTTTTCATTTGGTCGTCCTTTTGATATAGGGAAAGCCCTTGCGAAAGAACCCTCAGTCTAACGGCGCCCTGAGGCGAAGGCTGTGTGCATTTGTTGCAGAAATGCTTCAATTTGTAACGAAAACGGCGGCAAACGCACGTCGTTTAATACGGCGTAAGGCGCCGATGGCACTGAGGGTGCCCGTGAGGCCGTGCGCCGTCGGTTGAACGGGAAGGGCACGTCCGTTCAGAAGCATAACGGGGAAATTTGATACCCGCCGGGCACGGCAGTTCCCGAAAAATTCAGGACACCGGCGTGTCGGCCAGCCCGTCGGCGAGGCGCCGCCAGCCGGATTCGTCCGCAGGAAGACCCAATCGGAGGCTGGGCAGAGACTGAATGGCGGCCGTTGTGACGGCTGCGCCTGCCGGTGATATTGCTGCCGGTATGGCTACGGGCCGAGCGTCGAACAGACGTGTCCAGACGCCTTGCGCGGCCAGCGTTTCGTGCCAGACGGGGGCCAGTGGATGCGGGGCCCATGCGAACAGCGGTGTGCCCAGCGCTGGCCAGCCATGGCGGCGTAACAGCGCGAGAAGCCGCTCGCCGTCGTGCTGCAAGCGCTCACGTGCGGCAATTTGCCACGCGGTGTCACGCAACGCGGTGCGCACCGCAAAACGCGCAGGGCCGCTGACCGTCCATGCCCCGAGAGTCTGCGCCAGTGACGCGCCGAACGTCGGCGGGCACAGCGCAAACCCCGCCCGAATCCCCGCCAGTCCGAAGAATTTGCCAACGGAGCGCAACACGACGAGACCGTCCTGCCCGACCTGCGAGGTGATCGACGCCGCAGGTGACGCATCCGCGAACGCTTCATCGACGATCAGCATCCCGCCACGGTTTGCGAGTGAAGCTTGCCATGATGACAAGGTTTCGCGCGAGACGTGCCGCGTCGTCGGATTATCGGGATTCACCCAGACGAGATAGTCGACATCCGGGAGTCCGGCCTCCGGACCCGTCCATGGCACGAGCGTATGTCCGGCGCGCGCGAAGGCGGGGGCATATTCGCTGTAGGTCAGCGAGGCCACCGCCACGCGCCCCGGGCGCAACAGCGTCGGTATCGCCCGGATGACCGCCTGCGACCCGGCGCAGGGCACGATCGTGTTCACCGGCACGCCGTAGTAGTTGGCGGCAATGTCGGTCAGATCGTCGAAGGCGTCGGGCAGGTCGCGCCACGCCTCGGGCGGCGGCATCGGCACGGGATAGCCCTGGGGATTGATGCCGGTCGACAGGTCGAGCCAGTCCTCGCGTGCGCGTCCGTAGCGGGCAATGGCTTCGCCCAGATTGCCGCCATGGCGTGGTGCAGGTGGTGCGGCGGCAGCGGTTACCGGTGTTGCTGAAACGCTCACAACACCCCCACGGTGGCGGCGTCGGCCTGCGATGCAGCAAAGAGCGCGAGCGCACCGCTCACCACGAGCCACATCCACATGGAACGTGAAATGAGCCGCCACGCGGCCTTGATGTGTTGTGCGGACGGTTCCGTGCCGCATCCCAGCGGCGGGCGGGTTTCCCACTCGCCGTGATAGCGGGCGGGGCCGCCCAGTTGCACGCCGAGACTGCCGGCGCCGGCGGCCATGACGGGCCCGGCGTTGGGGCTCGACCATGCGCTCGCCTGTGTGCGCCAGCAGTCGATGGCGCGGGCGACGTCGCCGAAGATGGCGTAACTCGCCGCCGTGAGACGGGCCGGAATCCAGTTGAGCAGATCGTCGATGCGGGCCGCGGGCCGTCCGAAATACAGGAACTGTTCGGTGCGGTAGCCCCACATGGCGTCGAGCGTGTTGGCGAGGCGAAACAGCACGACGCCGGGCGCTCCGGCAATGGCAAACCAGAAGAGGGCGCCGAAGATGGCGTCGTTGCCGTTCTCCAGCGTCGATTCGACGGCGGCGCGTGCGATGTCGGACGCACTCGCGTCTTCGGTATCGCGCGACACGATGCGTGCGGTCAGCTCACGCGCTCGCGTGAGGTCGCCGTCTTGCAGCGCGCGGGCAATGGGCATGACGTGTTCGCGCAGGCTGCGTGCACCGAGCGCCGCGTACAGGGCCAGTGCCTGCCAGAGGATGCCGCCCCAGCCGGGCAGAAAGGTCAGTGCCCACGTGATGAGGACGGGCACGAGCAACATGAGCGCCCACGCCCACGTGCCGCGCACCATCGCGGTGAAGGGCTTGTCACGGATGTCGGGCGAGTTCAGCCACACTTCCACGCCGTTGGCGATGAAGCCGAAGCCGACGAGCGGATGCCAGCGCTTCGGCTCACCGAGCCACGCGTCGAGCAGCACGCCGATGAGGCCGGCGAGCCAGAGAGATTCAGGGGCGAGTCCGGTGAGCATCCGCCATCATCCTTTGACGGCCATGGGCAGGCCGGCGACGACAAATCGCACTTGCGGTGCCAGCGCAGCAACGCGCTGGTTGAGACGGCCGAGTTCATCGACATAGCGTCGCGTGAGCGAGCCCATCGGGATCACGCCGAGTCCGATCTCGTTGCTCACGACGATGAGTTTGCCGGGGGCGGTCGAGAGCGCGTGCGCCAGTTGGCCGACAACGTCATGCCATTGCGTATCGTCTGCTGGTGCGTCAGGACCGTCGTCAGGCGGACAGAGCCACCCGGCCAGCCACAGCGGCAGGCAGTCGATGAGCAGGCAGTGTCCTTCGCGGGCAGTTTCCAGCACGGCACCGGCGAGATCGCGGCCGACTTCCACGGTGGGCCAGTGCGCTGGCCGGCTGGCCCGGTGGTGCGCGATGCGCGCGCGCATCTCGGGTTCGTCGCTCACCGCAGCGGTGGCGAGATAGCTGACTGGCAGGCCGCTCTCCGAGGCGAGGCGTTCGGCGAACGCACTCTTGCCGGAGCGCGCGCCACCCAGCACGAAAGTCAGGTCGTGGGCACTCATGGGCGATATTGTACGAGCGCCCGATGCGATAATCCGCACCATGAGTGAAATCCCTGCCAATTCCAGCGCAACGTCCTCGCGACGCCTCCGTGGCACCTTGATGATTCAGGGCACGTCCTCCGACGCGGGCAAGAGCACGGTGGTGGCCGGGCTCTGCCGGCTGCTTTATCGCGAGGGCGTGCGCGTTGCCCCGTTCAAGCCGCAGAACATGGCGCTCAATAGCGCCGTGACAGCCGACGGCGGTGAAATCGGCCGCGCGCAGGCGTTGCAGGCGCAAGCGGCGGGTATTGCGCCGCACACGGACTTCAACCCGGTACTGCTCAAGCCGAGCAGCGACCGTGGCGCTCAGGTGATCATCGGCGGCAAGGTGGTGGCCGATCTCGACGCGCGGGCCTATCAGGAATACAAACCACGTGCGATGGCGGCCGTGCTGGCCGCCTACGAGCGGCTGCGCACGGGCTACGACGCGGTGATCGTGGAAGGGGCGGGCAGTCCTGCGGAAGTGAATCTGCGGGCGCGCGATATCGCGAACATGGGTTTTGCCGAAGCCGTCGATGCGCCGGTGTTGCTCGTGGCGGACATCGACCGTGGCGGGGTCTTCGCGCAGTTGGTCGGCACGCTGGCGTGTTTGTCGGACAGCGAGCGCGCGCGCATCAAGGGGTTCGTCATCAATCGCTTTCGCGGCGATCCGTCGTTGCTCACGAGCGGGCTGGAATGGGTGGAGGCGCGCACGGGGATTCCGGTGCTGGGGGTGTTGCCGTATCTGCACGGGCTGCATCTCGACGGCGAGGACATGCTCCCCGGCGAGCGTCACACGGCGGCCAGCGGCGAGACGCGTTTGCGGGTGACGGTGCCTGCACTGCCGCGTATCAGCAATCACACGGATTTCGACGCATTGCGGGCGCATCCGCAGGTGGACTTCCGCTACGTAAGCGCGGGCGAGCCGTGGCCGGCCTCGGATCTCGTGATTCTGCCCGGCAGCAAACACGTGCGTGCCGACTTGGCGTGGCTGCGGGCGCAAGGCTGGGAACCAGCGATTGCGCGCCACCTGCGCTACGGCGGCAAAGTGCTCGGCATTTGCGGCGGCTTGCAGATGCTCGGGACGGCGATTCACGATCCGGACGGTTTGGAAGGCGACGCCGGTACGACGGCGGGCCTCGGCTGGCTGGAGATCGAGACGACGATGGAGGCGCAGAAGCAGTTGCGCGTGGTCAGCGGGCGTCTGAGCGCGGGCGATGCACCGGTGCGTGGCTACGAGATCCACATGGGCGTGACGCGCGGAGCGGCGCTGGCGCGTCCGGCAGCGCTGCTGGCAGGCGAGGGCGGCGACGTGCCCGACGGGGCCCGCTCTGAGGACGATCAGGTCATGGGCACGTATCTGCACGGCCTGTTCGATACGCCGGAAGCCCTGCAAGCGCTGCTGACATGGGCCGGTGCACGCGATATCGAAGCGCAGGACTACAACGCGCTGCGCGAGGCTTCGCTGGACCGCCTCGCCGATTCGTTCGCTGCGCATCTGGATTTATCGCGTGTGTGGGGCTGTCTGCGGTGAGGCTGGCGGGCTCAGTGCCCGAGACGTGCCGCCGGTTGCCGCCGGAAGCCGTCACGCTGCCGTTGTAAGATGTGCGGAAAATCGACCTCGGGGAGTGCGTAATGCCGGTGATCGTGGTGGCGAATCCGAAAGGCGGCGTGGGCAAGAGCACGCTGGCAACGAATCTGGCGGGCTATCTGGCCGCTCAAGGGCACGCGGTGATGCTGGGCGACACTGACCGCCAGCAGTCCTCCCGGGCCTGGCTGGGGCTGCGTCCGCCAGCGCTACGGCCCATTGCGACTTGGGATGTGGATCATAGTGAGATCGCCCGTCCGCCCAAGGGCACGACGCACGCGGTGCTCGATACCCCCGCCGGTCTGCACGGCAAACGGCTGGAGACGGTGCTCAAACTCGCCAATCACGTGCTGGTGCCATTGCAGCCGTCGATTTTCGATATCCTCGCGACGCGCGATTTTCTCCAAAAACTTCAGGAAGAGAAGGCGGTCCGTCAGGGCGACGTGCGTATCGGCGTGGTCGGCATGCGCGTCGATGCCCGTACCCGCGCCGCCGATCAACTCGCCCGCTATTGCGACGAAGCCGGCTTGCCAGTGCTCGGCATGCTGCGCGACACACAGAACTACGTGCAACTCGCCGCGCACGGGCTCACGCTGTGGGATGTGGCTCCCAGCCGTGTTGAACGCGATCTGCCGCAGTGGCAGGGGATCGTTAAGTTTGTAGGGGAATAGGGTGAATGAGGCGGAATAGCGCCGTGTATCGACGACGCCCCTGAAACGCAAAAACCGGCCATTTCGGCCGGTTTTTTCATGCTTCGCGATTGACGCGTAACGCTTACTTGGCAGCGTCGAAAGCGCGGGTTTCTTCCCACGCTTGCAGCGGCACGTGATCGCGCTCGCCCTTCTGCACGTTCTTCTCGTCAACAAACACGAGCTGCGGCTTGAAGCCCGCCAGCACATCCTTGTTGTCGACCTGCGCATACGACACGATGATCACGATGTCGCCCAACTGCGCACGACGGGCCGCGGCACCATTCAACGAAATCATGCCGCTGCCGCGCTCGCCACGAATGGCATACGTCGTGAAACGCTCGCCGTTGTTGACGTTGAAGATGTCGATCTGCTCATTCTCGACCAGACCCGACGCTTCAAGCAGGTTCTCGTCGATGGCGCACGAACCCTCGTAATGCAATTCACAATGCGTCACGGTGGCGCGGTGGATCTTCGACTTGAGCATGGTGCGGTACATGGCTTGCCTCTTGTGTTGCAATGTCGCGCACTCCGCGCGACGAATTAAGCACGCGCATCCGACACGCGCACGATATCTGCCAGCCTCGCCTCTCGCCCATCCTGCGACACCGCGCAGTCAGACGCCAGACGCTGCCGGCACTCGGATTCAGATTTCCAGATTGTCGATCAGACGCGTCGCGCCCAGCTTCGCAGCGGCCAACACGACGAGACTCTCGGCCGGTGCGGTGCCCGGGGCCGGTGCCCGCAAATTGGCACGCTGGCGAATGGACACGTAATCCGGTGCCCAGCCGCGCTCACGCAAGGTCTGCATGGCAGCGGCTTCGAGCGCCTCGTAATCGGTCTTGCCACTGTTGACGTCGTCGCGAATCTGGCCCAGCAGACGGTACAGCTGCGGCGCTTCTGCGCGCTCGGTCTCCGACAGGTAACGATTGCGCGAGGACAGCGCGAGGCCGTCGTCGGCGCGCACGGTCTCGGCAGCAATGATTTCGATCGGCAGTGCGAACTGTCGGCACATGCTGCGCACGATCATCAGTTGCTGGTAATCCTTCTTGCCGAACACGGCCACGCGCGGCTGCACGCAGGAGAACAACTTGGTGACGACGGTGCACACACCCTTGAAGAACCCCGGGCGGAACTCGCCTTCGAGAATGTCGCCCAGATCGGTCGGCGGCTCGACGCGATACTCCTGCGGCTCGGGATACATCTCCTTCTCGTCGGGCGAGAAGAGCACGTAGACGTTCTCGCGCGTGAGTTTCTCGACGTCATCCATCATCGTGCGCGGGTATTTGTCGAAGTCTTCGTTCGGCCCGAATTGCAGTCGATTGACGAAGATGCTGGCCACGACCGGGTCGCCGTGCTGGCGCGCCAGTCGCATCAGCGACAAATGCCCTTCATGGAGATTGCCCATGGTGGGCACGAAGGCAACGCGATTCTGTCCGCGCAGTTGATCGCGCAGTTCGTGAATCGAGGGGATGACTTTCATTGAGGTTCCGTGCGTGGCGTATGTGGGGCTAGGGCCTGTTCCCCCTAGTCCAGATCTGGCATGCGCTTGGCCCGATATTGGGGTCTGGCCGCCAAAATGTCCGGGGGATTGTAGAGGAAATCTCAACGGGCGTGCGCAAAACCGCAAGCCCGGCGCGGCCTCCATCGGTGACTCGGTTCGGCGAGTCAGTTCGGCGACTCAGTTCGGTGAATACGTGAGGCGCACGTAGATCGGCGCGAACGGCTCGGCTTGCGTGATCTCGAGCAGCGACTCGCGCGCCAGCTCCAGCATGGCGATGAAGTTGACCACCACGACCGGCACGCCGCGCCCAACGTCGAACAACTCGCTGAACTCCATGAACCGCGCACCCTGCAAACGCCGCAGAATCTGGCTCATATGCTCGCGAACGGACAACTCTTCGCGCGAAATCCGGTGGTGTTGTACGAGCTTGGCCCGGCGCAGCACTTCGGCCCACGCTGCGCGCAAGTCCTCGGAATCGACATCGGGGAAGCGCGGTTGCAGACTCTGCTCGATGTACACCTGCGAGCGCAGGAAGTCGCGGCCCAGCACCGGCAAGGTGTCGAGCTTCTGCGCAGCCAGCTTCATCTGCTCGTACTCGAGCAGACGGCGCACGAGTTCGGCGCGCGGATCTTCCGCTTCTTCGCCGGTGTCGGCCTTCTTGACCGGCAACAACATGCGCGACTTGATCTCGATGAGCATGGCCGCCATCAGCAGATACTCCGACGCCAACTCCAGGTTGGTGGTGCGGATCTGTTCGACGTAGAGCAGGTACTGCTTGGTCACCTGCGCCATCGGAATGTCGAGCACGTTGAAGTTCTGCTTGCGGATCAGGTACAGCAGCAAGTCGAGCGGACCTTCGAAGGCTTCGAGGAAGATTTCGAGCGCGTCGGGCGGGATGTACAGGTCGTTCGGCATCGCGAACAACGGCTCGCCGTACAGACGTGCCCGCGCAACACCGTCGACGGTGTCGGGCGTGGTGTCCCGCCCTTCGGGCGGCGCCGGCAGTTCTGAGGCTTTGCCTTCGACGGCACCGCTCGCAGCCTTGGGCGGGGCGCCGGTACTGGCGGGCGCCTCGGTCGCGTTCGGCACCTCGGCCACTTCAGCGGCTTCGGCCCCTGCCGTGGAATCGACCGGCGGATCGACGTGCAAAGGCACCGGCGCGGTCTCGGGGACGGGCTCGGGCGTTTGCGACGGATCGTCAGGCGTGGTGTGATTCAACGCGATATAGGGCTGGTGGTGGCAGGCGAGAGGCGCTTGGCGTGACGGGCGATGGCGCTAATGGCTGTAATGGCCGCGCATCAAGCCCGCCGGCAAGGCTTACTCGCTCTGGTAGACGTACGGCTGTTGGGCCACGCGCGATTGCTGGGCGCGACGGCGCTCTTCCATATCGATCGGTTGCTTGTCCCACAGCAGGGAACGGCCTTGACGCTGCTCGGCTTCCAGCGTCGGCTTCTCGCTCTTCAACTGGTTGATGAATTGGGTGATGTCGGACTCGTACATGATCGGTCTGCGCAAAAATTAGGCAGGCAATTCAGCCTGCAATCAGCAAAGCGGCACAGCCGCAGCCGTGCCAAACGACGCTGATTCTACCGCAAACCGGTCGCCACGCGTCGCTTCGGACCGGTTTGGACCGGTTTGGGCTTCGTGGGTGAAGTGACACCGGGGATATGGTCAAATACGGCAATACGCTTCATGCGCACTGCCCATAAGCATCATCCGAACAGGCCGATATGCCGCACGCCAAAGTATCGGCGGCGGATGCCATGACAATAAGGAAGGTTTTGACCGTCGCACAGATCAAACCCGGCTACGACGCACGCCGTCGGTCGCGCGCGCGCCACGCGCACGCCAAGCGCCAGATGCACCCAATGCGCCGGATGCGTGCCGTATTCGTCGCGCTGGCCTGCGCCCTCGCCCTGCCCACGCTCGCCCGGGCCGACTATCGCGTTCGCGTGGACGCCCCCAATGGCCTCGCCAAACTGCTGAACGCGAATCTCGACCTCGTCCGTTACGCGGACCGAGATGACATCGGCGACGCGCAGTTCGAGCATCTGATCGCCACGGTAGGCGAGCAAATTCAGGAACTCACGTCCACGGAAGGCTACTTTTCGCCGGTCACCCACGTGGACGTGGCCACCATCAACGGCAAGCGCGATGTGCATGTCACGGTCGACTCGGGCCCGCGCACTCATATCAAGGACGTGGACCTGAAGTTCACCGGCCCCATCGCCGAACAAGACCCGCAACGCGTCGAGCAACTGCGCAACGGCTGGGGACTGCCGGTGGACACGCCGTTCCGGCAGGCCGACTGGGACAAGGCGAAGAGCGACACGCTGTTCAATCTCGGCCAGAAGCGCTACCACGCGGCAAAGATGACGTTCTCGCGCGCAGTGGTCGATGCCGATAACGATGCTGCATCGCTCGCGGCCACGTATGACAGCGGCCCGCCGTTCACGCTCGGGCCCCTGATCATCACCGGCACGCGCCGCTACCCGGAGCAGATCATCCGCAATGTGAACCCGCTCTCGGTCGGCGAGGCGTTCGATGCGGGCCGGTTGCAGGAGTTGCAACGCCAGATTCAGGCGACGCCGTACTTCTCGAACGTGATCATCTCGGTGACGGAAGACCCGGCCAAGGCGGAGAACACGCCGGTCGAGGTGAGGGTGAACGAGTTCCCCACGCAACGCGTGCAAAGCGGTGTGGGCTATACGACGGACACGGGCGGCAGCGTCAATGGCCGCTACTCGTACTACAACGTGTTCGGCAGCGCGTGGACGTTCGACACGCAGGCGCGTCTCGAACAATTCCGGCAGGGCGGTTACGCCGAACTGGCGATGCCCCCGGACCCGGACGCCTACACGAACAGCCTGCGCGGTTCGTACGACCGCACCGACCTGAACGGTCTGGATCAACGTGCGCTGCAAGTCGGCATCAAGCGAGCCCGCTCGCGTGAGCGCTACGACTGGGCCTATTCGCTGGACTTCTATCACACGGACGAACGCCCCGATGGCGGCACGCGCTTCGTCAACAAGGCCCTCGTACCAGCTTTCGCGTGGACGCGGCGCGACGTGGACGACCTGATCTTCCCGCGCACCGGCAACATCATCAACACGCAGATCGGCTTCGCTGCCAAACCGGTGCTCACGGATCAGACGTTCGGCCGTGTCTATGGCCGCATTCGCCAGTACTTCCCGGTCGGTCAGCGCGATATCGTGATTGCCCGGCTGGAACTGGGCGCGGTGATCACCAACGGCAACAGCAATCGCATTCCGTCGTCGCTGCTGTTCTTCGCGGGCGGCACGTCGTCGGTTCGCGGTTATACCTATCAGAGCCTCGGGCGGCAGCAGAACGGCACGACGTTCCCGACGAAATACCTCGGCACCGGCAGTCTCGAATATCAACGCTGGTTCACGCGCGATTGGGGCGGTGCGGCCTTCTGGGATGTGGGCACGGCCACCGACGACTATCGTCACCCCACGCCGCTTTATCACGGCGTCGGCCTGGGTGTACGCTGGCGCAGCCCGGTCGGGCCGGTTAACGTCGATCTCGGCTACGGGGTCAACGATCGTCAGTTCCGGCCGTCGATCTCGCTGGGGGTGGCCTTCTGATGACGACCTTGCCACTTAATTCGATGATGTCTTCGCCGCCCCCGGCTGAGCGCGAACCTACGCTTGCCCCTGCCGCGCCGTCGGGCGTCGAGGGTGCTGGCGGCACTGGTGGATCGCCACCGTCTTCCAACACGCCGCCTTCGTCCCCGCCACCTCGCAGGCGTTGGGGGCGCTGGCTCGCAGGCGTGCTGCTCACGCTGCTGCTGATCGTCGTGCTGGCCATCGGCGCGCTGCTGTGGGCGATGTCCTCAGAGCGCGGCAGCCGCTGGCTCTGGCAGACGGCGGTCTCCGCGCTCGGCGGCAAGCTCGCGGGCGACTGGCGTAGCGGCAGCTTCGCGCACGGCTTCACGGTAAACGACGTGCGCTACATCGACGGCGCTACCCGCATCACGGTGAGCCGTCTCGAAAGCCGCTGGCAACTGTCGCTGCGTCCGCTGCATTTCACCGTCGACAAGCTGCATGCCGGTGACGTGGCGCTGGCGTTTGCGCCGTCGCCGCCGTCGAATCAACCGACGGTGATGCCGGCCAGTCTGCGCCTGCCACTCGGGCTAGGCCTCACGTTGAACGACGTGCGTGTGGCGAAACTCACGCTCGACTCACCGGCGCTCGTGCTCGACGACATTCGTGTCGCGGCGCGCAGTGACGGCACGCAACACACGGTGCAACTCGAACACCTCGGCACGCCTTATGGCGAAGCCGAAGCGAATCTGCAATTGAACGGACAACGCCCGTTCGCACTCGGCGGCAACATCGGACTGCAAGCGAAGGCGGGGGATATCCCCGTGTCGTTGAAGGCAGACCTGTCGGGGTCGCTCGATGCATTGATCGTCGATCTGGTCGCGAGTGGCGAGAAGCTCAACGGTACGGCGCATATTGCGGCGGCGCCGTTCGGTGCGGTGCCGCTGTCGCGGGCGCAGATTGCGCTCGATCACTTGAACCCGCGCGATTTCTCTGCGGGAGCGCCGCAAGCCGATCTCGCCGTGAACGCCGATTTGCGGCCGGCACCGGGGGCCAAGGAGTTCCGCGTGCTGGGGCCGGTCTCGGTGACGAATGCGAAGCCCGGCGCGATCGATGCGGAATTGCTGCCGGTCGAGAGTTTGCGTGCCGAGGTATTGCTCGACGCGACGCGTCAGGCACTCACGGGCATCGAACTGAAGCTCGCCGGACGTGCGCTGCTTACCGGCAGCGGTGACGTGCGTCGCGAGAAGGTTGCCGCCACCGCGTCGGCACCGGCACCGGCATCGACATCGACATCGACATCGACATCGACATCGGCGTCGGCGTCGGCGTCGGCGGCCAGCGCAACCACGGCGGCCGCCGATGATGGACCTGCCGAGGCCATGGTCGGCGGCTTTGCGCTGGCGATGCAGGACCTCGATCTGCGCGCGCTCTACGGCAAGTTGCCTGCGACGAAACTCTCCGGGCCGCTCAACATCAAGCTCGACGCCACCGGGCAGCGCATCGTGCTCGACTGGCGAGATGCGACGCGTCGCGTGCTGGCCGACGTCGGTCTCGATGCGAAGGGCACGACGATTCATACCCTTTCGCTCGATGCCGGACAGGGCAAGGTAGCGGCCACCGGTGTGCTGGAGAACGGCGACACTGGCGCGTATCAGGCGCAACTCAAGCTGACGCGTTTCGATCCGGCGGCCTGGTATGACCTTTACGACGCCGCGCACGCGAAGAAGGGCGCGGCAAAGCCGCCAGCGGCCAGCGTTACCGGCCAGTTCGACGCGCAGGGCGTGTTGCGGCCCGAGTTGGGCGTGACGCTCAAATTCGCGCTACAGGACAGCATCTACGCCGACCTGCCGATGAGCGGCACGGGCACCGTGAAGGTGGCAGGCAGGCGATTGCTGCCCAGCGATGCCAACTTGCTCGTGGCGGGCAACAAGGTCGCGTTGCGCGGCAGTTTCGGCGCCGCAGGCGACAAGATGGCCGTGAACATCGACGCGCCCTCGCTCGACAAGCTCGGCTTCGGATTAGCGGGGCGTCTGCAACTCGACGGACAGGTATCGGGCACGATCGAGCGTCCGGCGGTGGTGGCAACGCTTGCCGCCGACAAACTGGTGTTCGGCGCACAAAAGCTGGATCACCTTGCCGGTAAGGTCGATGTGAGCGGCGGGCTGCCCGGCGCGCCGGGCGATCGCCTGAACGTGACGCTCGACGGCAATGGCTTCACGAGCGACGTGGCGCGTCTCGACAAGTTGTCGGTGGCGCTGGCGGGCACGCGGGGGGCCCACACGCTGCATCTGAAGGCCGCAGGCAAGTTGCGCGAAGCACCGCTGGATTTGAACGTCGATGCCGCAGGTGCCGTGACCGATACCCGTGGCAAACCGGGCTGGCGCGGCACGATTCAGACGCTGGAAAACCGGGGCATGCCGAAGCTGACACTCGCTTCGCCGTGGCAGGTCGAAGCGAGCGCCGAGCGCGTGCATCTGGGCGCGGCGAAACTCGTCACGGGCGTCGGCGCGTTGTCGCTGACGAACTTCGATTACGGCGCGGGACAACTGAAGACGGCCGGCACCATCGACACGCTCGACATCGGTCAGGTGTTGCGCGTGGTCGCGACATTCACCGGCGAGCAACCGGCCTTGGCCAGCGATCTCGTGCTCGATGGCAAATGGAATGTGAGCATGGCGCAACGTGCCGACGGTTTCGTCGAAATCGTGCGCCGCAGCGGTGACGTGACGCTGCGCCGTGGGGGCGTCAACGACGATGTGAAGGTCACCATCACCGGCATTCCGGGGCTGAGCGCCGAGAAGGGCGGTATCGGTGCCCGCGTGCCACTGGGCATCTCGGAGATGCGTGCGCGCATCGACTTGTCCGGACAGTCGGCCCGCGCGACGGTGAAGGCGGCGTCGGCGCTGATCGGTACGCTCGACGCCGACGTGCAGACGGGCCTGCGTGTGGCCGACGGCATTCCGAGTCTGCCGGACGACGCGCCGCTCACCGGCCGTGTGGCGATGGTCATTCCCGACATTTCGAAGTTCGAGAATCTGGCCGGCGCGCAGTTTGCCTTCAAGGGCCGCGCTAACTTACAGATGACGCTGGCGGGCACGGTGGCGAAACCGCGTCCAACGGGGGAACTGACCGCCGACGACTTGTCGGTGCAGATGTTCGATACGGGCGTGAGCGTGAAGGATGGCCACGTGCGCATCGGCCTCACCCCGACGGAGATCGTCCTGCGCGATGTGGTCTTCACCGGCGGTGGCGGCGGCACGGCACGCGCCACGGGCGGTATTCGAATCGACACGCCCGAGCCGACGCTGGGCATCACGCTCGCGGCCGACAAGCTGCAACTGTTTGCGGCTCCCGATCGCCAGCTCTCGCTTACGGGCGATGCGAAGGCGGTGGGCAGTGGCGACACGATGTCGGTGACCGGCAAGTTCACGGTCGATCGTGCTCGCTTCGCATTGCCGCCAACGAGTGCGCCGAAGCTGGGGGATGACGTACTCGTCGTGCGCGGCGGCGCGCAGTCGCGCAGCAAGCCGCTCGATCCGAAGGAAGAGGCCGCGCGCATCAGTGCGAAACCCGCGAGCCGCTTCTCGCCGCGCATCGATATCGAACTGAATCTGGGCCGCGATTTCCGCTTTGTCGGCGCAGGGGCGGATCTGCTGTTGCGCGGTAGCATGCACGTGCAGAGCGCGCCGCTGGCGCCGATGCGTGCCACGGGCACGATCACGGTGGCCGAGGGCACCTACGAGGCGTTTGACCGCAAGCTCGCCATCGAGCGTGGTCAGATCAACTTCGTTGGCCCGCTCGACAACCCGGACCTCTACATTCAGGCCATGCGCCGCAATCAGGAGGTGGCTGCGGGCGTGCTGGTGACGGGCACGGTGCGCCAGCCGCGCGTGTCGCTGGTGTCGGAGCCGAGTGTGTCGGACGAAGAAAAGCTCTCGTGGCTGATGTTCGGCCATGGACCGGATGGCGCGGGTCTGGGGCAGCGTCAGGCGATGGCCGGTGCAGCAACGGTGCTGCTCGGCGCGACGGGCGGCAAGCGCATCATCAAGGATCTGGGGATCGACGAATTCAGCATCGGCACCAGTGAGTCGGGCCTGTCGGACGACGAGCAGGTGGTGAAGGTGGGCAAGGCGATCTCGGACAACTTCGCGCTCGGTTTCGAGCAAGGACTGACGAGCTCGGCGAGTATCGTGAAGATCACGTGGCAGGTGTCGCGCCGCTGGCAGTTGGCGCTGCGCACCGGTTCGCTGTCGGGCTTCGACGTGCTGTTCAACCGCCGTTTCGATTGATGTCCGTGTGGGCACCGAGGCAAAGCAAAGCGGCAGCGGTGAGCGCACGGCGCAACGTAGAAGAGGGAGGTGCCATCGA
This sequence comes from Pandoraea sp. PE-S2T-3, assembly GCF_002179965.1. Classification (GTDB taxonomy): domain Bacteria; phylum Pseudomonadota; class Gammaproteobacteria; order Burkholderiales; family Burkholderiaceae; genus Pandoraea. Next base: position 348,324 of record NZ_NGUQ01000033.1, on the reverse strand, counting down.
TGATGACGTCGCGTAATTCGATTCAACCGGCGCAGGGTCTGCGCCGCAGCGTTCGTTGGGGAGTCGCCATGGGATTGTTCGCGAGTCTGCTGGGCCTGTTCGGCTGCGATCAGCAGCAAATCGACAAGGTGCGCGAGAAAGCGCGCGATACGTTCAATGCCGTCAAACCCGACGACATGCTGCTGCGCGATCTCAAGCCGGGTGTCACGACCGAGACGCAGGTGCGCGATCAGATGGGCAAGCCCGAGATCGTGTGGGAGAACAGCGACGGCTCGCGCCGGCTGGAGTACCCACGCGCGCCCGGCGGCTTGCGGACGTACATGGTCGATATCGCGCCCGACGGCAAGCTGCGCGCCGTCACGCAGGCGCTGACAGCAGAGAACTTCGAACAGGTGCAGCCGGGGATGTCGCAGGACGACGTGCGGCGATTGCTCGGCAAGCCGACCACGGTCGCGGAGTACCGGCTCAAGAAGGAAGTGGTGTGGAGCTGGCGTTGGCTCGAAGACGGTGTGAATACGGCGGGCATGTTCAACGCCCACTTCGGCCCGGACGGCCGGGTGACGGTGACGTCACGCTCGCCCGACCCGGCGTCGGAACGGCCTTGAGGGCCGGGGGGATCGAGATGGGTTGATCCGCTCGATCCGCCCGATCCTGTTATTGCGCTGCGTCCGCCGGAGTCGCGTCGCTCACTTACTCCGGCGTGGACTGTGCAGGTTGCACCGGCGCCGAGCCATGACGATGGCGATGCGTCACCATTCGCTCATGCAGGCGCACGATGATCTTGCTGCCGGTCTTCTCGAAGGCGAATGGCAGCAGCGCATGCACAAGACACGCAAGCCCGGCGCCGAGCAACGGCAACGCGAACGAGACGGCAGAGCCCATGTGCTGGGCGTAGTTTTCGCCGACGGAAGCGGGGTGTTCGGTAAAGATTTTCATGGCATCGCCCGTTTTCGAAATGTCAGGCCAGTCTACCGGGCAGTCACAGGTAAAGGCTTTTAAAGTTTGGCTCAAATCGAGTAGGATTGAGAAAATTTTTCCCTTTATGTGGCGATCATGGATAAAACTGATCTAGCGATTCTCGAAAACCTGCAAGTGGATGCCTCGCGTTCGCTGGGCGAGCTGGCCGAAGCCGTGCATCTGTCGCCCACACCTTGCTGGCGGCGCGTGCAGCGCCTGCGCGAGAACGGTGTGATCACCGGGCAGGTCACGCTGTGCGACCCGCAGCAACTCGATCTGCGCGTCACGGCGTTCGTGTTCATCAAGGCCGCGACACACAGCGAAGAGTGGATGGTGCGGTTTGTCTCCGGCGCGCGCGAACTCCCGGAAATCGTCGAGATTCACCGCATGGCGGGGGACATCGACTATCTGCTCAAGGTGTATCTCCCCGATATCGCCGCCTACGATCGTTTCTACAAGAAGCTCATCCGCGTGGCCGATTTGCAGGACATCAGCGCCAGTTTCTCGATGGAGACAGTGAAATTCACCACGGCGTTGCCAGTGGAGCATTTGCGCTAGGCGGCGCTTGCCTTGCTCACGCGAGCGGCTTGACCGGAAATACCGACATGGCTCAAAACATCTACGACAACCCGGATTTCTTTACGGGCTACAGCCAGTTACCCCGGCAAGTGCTGGGGCTCGACGGCGCGCCCGAGTGGCCGGCCATCCGGGCAATGCTGCCGGACCTGCGCGGCAAGCGCGTGGTCGACCTTGGCTGTGGCTTCGGCTGGGCCTCGCGCTGGATGCGCGAGCAAGGGGCGGCGTCGGTACTCGGGCTCGATCTGTCGCAGAACATGATCGCGCGGGCGAGGGCCGATACACCTGACCCTGCGATCGAATACCGCATTGCCGACCTCGATACGCTCGATCTCCCCGCGTTGGCCTTTGATGTCGCCTACAGCGCATTGACCTTTCACTACGTTCGCGATTTCGACCGTCTGGTAACGCATCTTCATCAGTCGCTCGCGCCCGGCGGATATCTCGTGTTCACCATCGAACATCCGATTTTCATGGCGGCAGCCCATCCCCATTGGCTGGCCGATGAGGACGGGCGCAAGACGTGGCCGGTGAACGGTTACAGCATCGAGGGTGAACGCCGCACCGACTGGTTTGCCAAGGGCGTGTTGAAGTATCACCGTACGCTCGGCACGACGCTGAACGCGCTGATGCGTGCGGGCTTTCAGTTGCAGCGGGTGGAGGAGTTTGCGCCGACGCCTGAGCAGATCCAGCAGATGCCTGCGTTGGCCGAGGAACTGGAGCGCCCCATGATGCTGATGGTCTCAGCGCATAAGTAGTTTTGCCTTGGCAGGCGAGGGGTCATGTCGCCTGCGACGGCGCCCCAAAAGACTTCACCCCAAGGCCGGGATGATCTCCGGCGCTTGGGGTGGCGGGTACTACGGTGTTGCGGCGACTGCGCGCGTGCTTACTTCACGCGCATGCCCGGCTTGGCGCCGTCGTGCGGTTCGAGAATGTAGATGCCCGGTTCGGCCTTCTCGTTCGCGGCCGACGCTGCGAGCACCATCCCCTCCGACAGACCGAACTTCATTTTGCGCGGGGCCAGGTTGGCCACCATGACGGTGAGCTTGCCGACCAGCGCTTCCGGTTGCGGATACGCCGACTTGATGCCCGAGAAGACGTTGCGCGTCTGGGCTTCACCCACATCCAGCGTGAGTTGCAGCAGCTTGTCCGAACCTTCCACGGCCTGACAGGCAACGATGCGTGCGATGCGCAGATCGATCTTGGCGAAGTCGTCGATGGTGATGACACCGTCGTCTGCCGCCGCCGGCGCGGTTGCTGCGGCTTTGTCCTTGCCCTTCGCCTTGCTCGCGTCGGCGGACGCTGCGGCCGGGGCCGCCGTCGCTTGCAGCGAATCGCGGTTGGCGGCAACCAGTGCCTCGACCTGCTTGCCTTCGACACGCGTCATCAGGTGCTTGTAAGCCGTGATGGCGCTGGCCGAGGTCAGCGGCGTGGCGACGTCCTGCCACGTTTGCGGGGCAATGCTCAGGAACTGCTCGACCGCCGCAGCCGTCGTCGGCAACACGGGCTTGAGATACAGCGTGAGCAGACGGAAGGCTTCCAGACACACCGAGCAGGCTTCATGCAGCGCGCCCGCTTGTGCCGGGTCCTTCGCCAGATCCCACGGCTTGACCGTGTCGACGTAGCCGTTCACGGCGTCTGCCTGTTCCATCACCAGACGCAGCGTCTTGCCGAATTCACGCGCTTCGTAATGTGCGGCGATCTGCGGCGCCACGCCGCGCAACTGCACGAGCAGCGGCGCTTGCATGGCGTCAGCCGAGATGCGGCCGTCGAAACGCTTGAGCAGGAAGCCTGCGGCGCGGCTGGCGATGTTCACGTACTTGCCGACCAGATCGCTGTTCACGCGCGCGATGAAGTCATCGAGGTTCAGGTCGATGTCTTCCATCGTGTTGCCGAGCTTGGCGCCGATGTAATAGCGCAGCCATTCCGGGTTCAGACCCGTGTCGATGAAGCTTTGGGCGGTGATGAACGTACCGCGCGACTTCGACATCTTCTGGCCATCGACCGTCAGGAAGCCGTGGGCAAACACGTTGGTCGGCGTGCGATGGCCCGAGAATTCGAGCATCGCCGGCCAGAACAGCGTGTGGAAGTACAGGATGTCCTTGCCGATGAAGTGGTACTGCTCGGTGGTCGAGCCCGGCTTGACCCACTCGTCGAAGTTCAGGCCACGCTGGGCGCACAGGTTCTTGAAGCTGGCGTAGTAGCCGACCGGTGCATCGAGCCAGACGTAGAAATACTTGCCGGGCGCGCCCGGGATCTCGAAACCGAAATACGGCGCATCGCGCGAAATATCCCAGTCGGCCAGCGTCGACTCACCGTTTTCGCCCAGCCATTCCTTCATCTTGTTCGCGGCTTCCGGCTGGGCGAGGCCCGCCACCCACTTGCGCAGGAACTGCTCGCAGCGCGGGTCCGACAGCTTGAAGAAGTAGTGCGTCGAGGTCTTGCGCACGGGCGTAGCGCCCGAAACCACCGAGTACGGGTTGAGCAGGTCGGTCGGCGCATAGGTCGAGCCGCAGACTTCGCACGAGTCGCCGTACTGATCCTTGGCGCCGCACTTCGGGCATTCGCCCTTGATGAAGCGGTCCGGCAGGAACATTTCCTTGACCGGGTCATACGCCTGTTCGATATCGCGCGCCTCGATCAGCCCCTGTTCCTTGAGCGCCAGATAGACGTTTTCGGACAGTTCGCGGTTTTCTTCGGAATCCGTCGAATAGTAGTTATCGAACGAGATGCCAAAGCTGTCGAAATCGCGCTTGTGTTCTTTCCAGACGCGCTCGATCAGTTGCTTGGGCGTGAGGCCTTCCTTTTCGGCACGCAGCATGACCGGCGTGCCGTGCGTATCGTCCGCCCCCACGTAGTACACCTCATGGCCCTGCATCCGCATGTACCGCACCCAGATATCTGTCTGGATATATTCCACCAGGTGACCGATGTGAATCTGGCCATTGGCGTACGGCAGGGCGGAGGTGACAAGAATGCGGCGGGACATGGAGTTTGCGTGTGGGTAGTAGTGGCGGGGAAAGGACGATTCTAGCAGGCGTGGCGCGTTGCCGCCCAAACGGGGTCACTTGGCGGGAATAATGGGCAGTTTGTTGGGCGATTCCGAGGACTGTCAGGTGTCACGTGGCGGCGATGCCCGATGCGCTCGGCGCGGCAACGGCATGAGGCCTCAAAAGCGTTCGGCCAAAAAAAAGCCGGAACCAGGTTCCGGCATAACTAGGCACACGTAACGTCAATAACAAAGAGGAGATGGAAGCGCCCACGGTAGGCACTTCCGAAGGGTCAGAGCGACGTGACGCGGGATTAGTTCAACCGATGTGCCAACTTTTCGATGCTGCGGCGCAACATGCAGTTGGCACATCATCGGTCACACCGCCCCGATCGTGTGGATCAGCGCGGGGCCTGTTGCTGCGGTGCTTGCAGCAGGATTTCGACGCGGCGGTTCTGCGCGCGGCCTTCGGCCGTGGCATCCGACGCGACCGGCTGGCTCGACGCCACGCCCACGCCCTGCAAACGGTTCGCGGCAACACCGCGGCTCGTCAGGAACTGGATGACAGCGTTGGCGCGGTTCTGCGACAGCGGGATATTGATGCGGTCGCCACCGGTGCTGTCGGTGTGCCCGATCACGCGTGCGGTGATGCCCGGGTTCTGATTGAGCGAGTTGGCCAGGTCGGTCAGCACGGCAGCGAAGTTAGGCTTGATGGCGTACTGGTTGGTGTCGAACGTCACGTCGCTCGGCACGTTGACCTGGAGCTGGCCGTCCGGGCGTTCGGTAATTTGCGTACCGGTGCCGGCCGTGTGGCCGCCCAGCGTGTTCTTGATGGACTGCCAGTTGTAACCGGCTGCACCGCCGGCGGCGGCACCTACCGCAGCGCCGATCAGCGTGCCCGTCGTGTTGCCACCGATGAGGTTACCCAGACCCGCCCCGACCGCCGCGCCGACGCCGGTACCGACCGCCGTGTTGGTGCCCTGCGGCGTCTGGCAGCCGGCCAGCATGGCGGCGGCAACCAGGACAAGCGCCGAAGCGCGCAGAGTGTTCTTATTCATATAAGGCTCCTTCTCGATTAGCTTGCTGTGATGAGACACACGTGAGCACTTCGCGGAAGCACGCGCGCCTGGCATGGGTTTTGACGCCAGCCGGCGCGACGTCTTTTACAATAGTGCCGAGTGTCAACCGCTGGCAAGGACAGATTGCCGCGGTGACTGGTTCCCCAAAACACGTGCGCCTCGCATGCTAATCGAGAGCGCGCGCCACGGATGTTACAAGTTGTTAGCGATGCGCCGGCCCGTCCGCGTGCCGCTACAGAGCGAGAGACCGACATGGAAGTAGCGCAAATCAACGACGTACTGCGAGGCATCGTCGACCCCGATACGGGGCTGGATCTGGTCGCCGGCAAGTACGTGAAACGAGTCGACGCCGAGCACGGCCATGTCGGCATCGCCATCGAATTCGGTTACCCGGCGAAAAGTCAGTTCGAAGCCATGCGCACGCGCATCACCGACGCCGTCGGCAAACTGCCCGGGGTAGAGCGCGTTGCTGTCGAAATCAGCCAGAAGATTGTCGCGCACGCCGTTCAACGTGGCGTCAAGCTCCTTCCCAATGTGAAAAACATTGTGGCGGTTGCCTCGGGCAAGGGCGGCGTGGGCAAAAGCACCACGGCGGTCAACCTGGCGCTCGCGCTGGCGGCCGAAGGGGCGAATGTCGGGATTCTGGATGCCGACATCTACGGCCCGTCGCTGCCCACGCTGCTGGGCATTCACGGCAAGCCCGAATCGAAAGACGGCAAGTCGCTCGAACCGATGGTCGGCCACGGCTTGCAGGCCAGCTCCATCGGCTTTCTGATCGAGCCGGACAACCCCATGGTGTGGCGCGGCCCGATGGTGACGCAGGCGCTGGAGCAACTGCTCAACCAGACCAACTGGAAGGATCTCGACTACCTGATCGTCGACATGCCGCCGGGCACGGGCGACATTCAGCTCACACTGGCGCAGAAGGTGCCCGTCACCGGCGCGGTCATCGTGACCACCCCGCAGGACCTGGCGCTGCTGGACGCGCGCAAGGGTCTCAAGATGTTCGAGAAGGTTGGCGTCCCGATTTTGGGGCTGATCGAGAACATGAGCCTGCATATCTGCTCGAACTGCGGTCATGAAGAGCCGATCTTCGGCGTGGGCGGCGGCGAGCGCATGAGCCACGACTTCGATGTCGATCTGCTGGGCAAGCTGCCGCTGGAAATGAGCATCCGCGTGCACGCGGACGCCGGCATGCCAAGCGTGGTGGGCGATCCGGACGGCCGCGTCGCCGAGCTGTACAAGGCCATCGCCCGCAAGGTCGCGGTGAAAATCGCGTCGAAACAGAAGGACATGACGAGCAAGTTCCCGTCGATCGTCGTTCAGAACACGTAAGCGGGTTGACTGCGCAGGGTTGAGTGCACAGGTTGACTGCGCAGGCTGACGGCGCGGCTGTTGGCGCGGGCTGCCGGGCGGTGCGTGTGAAAAAATCACCGCACCGCAACAATCGCGTAAAATACGCCCACTTTTTACGTACTACCCGAGTTCAGGCCCACACATGAGCATCAAGTCCGATAAATGGATCCGGCGAATGGCCGAAGCGCACGGCATGATCGAGCCCTTCGAGCCGACGCAGATCCGCTATTCCCAGGACGGGCAGAAGATCGTCAGCTACGGCACGTCGAGTTACGGCTACGACATCCGCTGTGCGCCTGAATTCAAGGTCTTCACGAACATCAATTCGACGATCGTCGACCCGAAGAACTTCGACGAGAAGTCTTTTGTCGACGTCGAGAGCGATGTTTGCATCATTCCGCCGAACTCGTTCGCGCTGGCCCGCACCGTCGAGTACTTCCGCATTCCGCGCAGTGTGCTCACCGTGTGTCTGGGCAAATCGACGTATGCCCGCTGCGGCATCATCGTGAACGTGACGCCGTTCGAACCCGAATGGGAGGGCTACGTGACCCTGGAATTCTCGAACACGACGCCGCTGCCGGCCAAGATCTACGCCAACGAAGGCGTCGCTCAGGTGCTGTTCTTCGAGTCCGACGAAGTCTGCGAGACCTCGTACAAGGACCGCGGCGGGAAGTATCAAGGACAGCGTGGTGTCACGCTGCCGAAAACCTAGCCCATTACGCTAGTGACTCGCCGCCGGTGAGCATCCTCTCTATTGCACTGCCCAAGAGCCACGGCCATGTCGGACCGTGGCTCGTTCTTTTGTCGAAGGAACGCCAATGAAATTCCGTTTTCCGATCGTCATCATTGACGAGGACTTCCGCTCCGAAAATATCTCCGGATCCGGGATTCGTTCTTTGGCGGAGGCCATCGAAGCCGAGGGCATGGAGGTCAATGGCCTGACGAGCTACGGCGATTTGACGTCGTTCGCGCAACAGGCCAGCCGCGCGTCGAGCTTCATCCTGTCGATCGACGACGATGAATTCGGTACGTTCTCGAGCGAATCGGGCGGTGAAGGCGAGGGCGAGTTGGCGCTGGCCATCATCAACCTGCGCGCATTCGTGCAGGAAGTGCGCCGCCGCAATCCGGACATTCCGATTTTCCTGTACGGCGAGACGCGCACGTCGCGTCACATTCCGAACGACATCCTGCGCGAGTTGCACGGCTTCATTCACATGTTCGAAGACACGCCCGAGTTCGTGGCGCGTCACATCATCCGTGAAGCCAAGTCGTACCTCGACTCGCTGCCGCCGCCGTTCTTCCGTTCGCTCACGCACTACGCGGCCGACGGTTCGTACTCGTGGCACTGCCCGGGGCACTCGGGCGGTGTGGCGTTCCTGAAGAGCCCGGTGGGCCAGATGTTCCACCAGTTCTTCGGCGAAAACATGCTGCGCGCCGACGTCTGCAACGCGGTGGAAGAACTCGGTCAGCTGCTCGATCACAATGGCCCCGTGGGCGCGTCGGAGCGCAATGCCGCGCGCATCTTCAACGCGGACCATCTGTTCTTCGTGACCAACGGCACGTCGACGTCGAACAAGATCGTCTGGCACGCGACCGTTGCGCCGGGCGACATCGTCGTGGTCGACCGTAACTGCCACAAGTCGATCCTGCACGCGATCACGATGACGGGCGCCGTGCCGGTGTTCCTCACGCCGACGCGTAATCACCTCGGCATCATCGGCCCGATTCCGAAGTCGGAATTCGACCCCGAAGTGATTCGCGCGAAGATCGAAGCCAACCCGTTCGCCCGCGAAGTGCTGGAGCGCGACCCGAATGCCAAGCCGCGCATCCTGACGATCACGCAAAGCACGTATGACGGCGTGATCTACAACGTCGAGATGATCAAGGAAGTGCTGGGCAACACGATCGATACGCTGCACTTCGACGAAGCCTGGCTGCCGCACGCGACGTTCCACGAGTTTTATCGCGACATGCACGCCATCGGCGAAGGCCGTCCGCGCTCGTCGGAAGCGACCATTTACGCCACGCACTCCACGCACAAGCTGCTCGCGGGTATCTCGCAGGCCTCGCAGATCGTGGTGCAAGAAGCGGACACGCGCAATTTCGATACGTACCGCTTCAACGAGGCGTATCTGATGCACACGTCGACGTCGCCGCAGTACGCCATCATCGCCTCGTGCGACGTGGCGGCCGCGATGATGGAGCCGCCGGGCGGCACGGCGCTCGTGGAAGAGTCGATCGTCGAGGCGCTCGACTTCCGCCGCGCCATGCGCAAGGTGGCGAACGAGTACGGCGATTCGTGGTGGTTCTCGGTCTGGGGCCCGGACAATCTGGGCGACGAAGGCACGATCCAGCGCGACGACTGGGTGCTGCGCGCGAACGAGCGCTGGCACGGCTTCGGCGATCTGGCCGAAGGCTTCAACATGCTCGACCCGATCAAGGCGACGATCATCACGCCGGGGCTGGACGTGGACGGCGAGTTCGGCGAGTCGGGTATTCCGGCCGCCATCGTCACCAAGTACCTGGCCGAGCACGGCATCATCGTCGAGAAGACCGGTCTGTATTCGTTCTTCATCATGTTCACGATCGGTATCACCAAGGGCCGCTGGAACTCGATGGTGACCGAGCTGCAACAGTTCAAGGACGACTACGATCACAACCGTCCGCTGTGGCGCGTGCTGCCCGAGTTCGTGGCGAAATTCCCGCGTTACGAGCGTATCGGTCTGCGCGACCTGTGCGATCAGATTCACAGCGTGTACAAGGCCAACGACGTGGCGCGCGTGACGACCGAGATGTATCTCTCGGACATGCAGCCGGCGATGAAGCCGACCGATGCGTTCTCGAAGCTGGCGCACCGCCAGATCGACCGCGTGTCGATCGACGAACTCGAAGGGCGCGTGACCAGCGTGCTGCTTACGCCGTATCCGCCGGGCATTCCGCTGCTGATTCCGGGCGAGCGCTTCAACGCCGCGATCATCGAGTACCTGCGCTTCGCCCGCGACTTCAACGAGCGTTTCCCGGGCTTCCACACCGATATTCACGGTCTGGTAGTCGAAGAGGTCGACGGCCGTCCGGAGTACTTCGTGGACTGCGTGCGTCAGGACGCCAGTTAATCGGCAATTGCCCTGAACGCCCCGTGCCCGTGCACGGGGCTGTGATGGCACTCACAACACCCTGCGAGCCACGTGGTTCGCAGGGTGTTGTCGTTTTGGGCCGCCTCCGAGGTGACTTTCTGGGCGACTTCCCGGGTGACTTCCGAGATGTGCCGTTACGCGCCATACGCCGCTTTCTCGCATCGCAACTTGCGGATATCGCCCAAACGAGTGTCTCCGCGTTGCCCGTATGTTCCCAATGTCGGCCAAACCCCGGCGAGATGCCGGGAAAACGATGGCAAAGTCCACGATCCCGGTGTAAATCGATGGCGTTAAGGGTATGCTTGGTCGTCCTATTTTTGGGAAATTACCCAAGAAAGTGACGTAATCCCGTTGCTAAACTCGTCGGTTTTCGGATGTCGGAGGGGGATCATGGGCGTTACGGGACAACTGGTCTTCAGCAATTACGGCACGCTCGTCTGCGCCACGCTGGTGCTGCTGCTTGGGCGCAAGCTGGTCGAATGGATCGGGCCGCTTCGCACCTACAGCATTCCCGAGCCTGTCGCGGCGGGCCTGCTGGTGGCGTTCACCACACTAGCCCTGCGTCAATTCGGGCACTTCGAACTGAAGTTCGATACCTCGTTGCAAACCCCGCTGATGCTGGCGTTTTTCGCGACTATCGGGCTTTCTGCCAATCTGGCGAGCCTGCGGGCTGGCGGGCGTACGCTGGGACTGTTCCTCGCGGTCGTGGTGGGCATGCTGGTCATGCAGAACACGATCGGTGTCGGCCTGGCCATGCTGCTTGGGCTGCCGCCCGGCGTGGGCCTGCTGGGCGGGTCGATCACGCTGGCGGGTGGTCATGGCACCGGTGCCGCGTGGGGGCACGTCATGGCGGAGCGCTACGGCGTGCAGTCTGCCGCCGAAATCGCGATGGCTTGTGCCACGTTCGGGCTGGTGCTTGGCGGTCTGCTCGGCGGGCCGGTGGCAAGGTATCTCGTCGGCCGTCTGGGGCGCTATGGCGCGCAGGTGCCCGGCTCGGATACCTCGACGTCAGCCCCGGCGCCGGAAGGCTTCGAGCAGCCGCATACGGTTCGCCTGATCACCGCGCAGGCATTGATCGAAACGGTGGCCATGATTGCGATCTGCCTGTTGGGCGGCGAAGTCATCGCGGCGTTGTTGTCGGGCACGGCCTTCGAGTTGCCCACCTTCGTGTGTGTTCTGTTCACGGGCGTGGTGGTGCGCAACGCGCTGGCGCTGGTCGGCTACGAGGTGTTCGACCGGTCGTTATCGGTACTCGGGAACGTGAGCCTGTCGCTGTTCCTGGCGATGGCGCTGATGGCCCTGCGGCTGTGGGATCTGTCGACGCTGGCGGTGCCGATGATCGTGATTCTGACCGTGCAGGTGGTGGCGATGGGCGCTTACGCGATCTTCGTGACGTTCCGCGTAATGGGGCGCAACTACGATGCCGCGGTGCTGGCGGCCGGCCATTGCGGCTTCGGACTGGGTGCGACGCCGACGGCCATCGCGAACATGCAGGCGGTGACCGAACGCTTCGGGCCCTCACATCTGGCCTTCCTGATCGTGCCGATGGTGGGGGCGTTCTTCATCGATATCGTCAACGCCATCGTCATCAAGGGCTTTCTCTCGTTACCGATCTTCTGATCGAGACAGCTGCAAAGTCGTACGGACAAAGAAAAAGCCACCCGAATCGGGTGGCTTTTTCGTCACTGCGAGGCGTGGCGGTTCAGCTTATTTCGTCAGCTTGCTTCGCGAGCTTATTTCGTCAGCTTTGCACGGGCCGCGGCAATGGCGCGCTTCACTTGCTCGGGGGCGGTGCCACCGATGTGATTGCGGCTGGAGACTGAGCCTTCGAGCGTCAGGAAACCGAACACGTCTTCGCCCACGAGCGGCGAGAACTTCTGGAGTTCGGCCAGCGACAGGTCGGCCAGATCGATATCGCGATCCGAGCAGATCTTCACGGCGTGGGCCACGATTTCGTGCGCGTCACGGAACGGCAGGCCCTTCTTGACCAGATAGTCGGCCAGATCGGTCGCCGTCGAGAAGCCTTGCAGCGCGGCGTTGCGCATGTTCTCTTCACGCACCTTGATGCCCGGCACCATGTCCGCAAAGATACGCAGCGTGTCGATCACGGTGTCGACCGTGTCGAACAGCGGTTCCTTGTCTTCCTGATTGTCCTTGTTGTAGGCGAGCGGCTGGCCCTTCATCAGCGTCAGCAGCGCAATCAGGTGACCGTTCACGCGGCCGGTCTTGCCACGGGCCAGTTCCGGCACGTCGGGGTTCTTCTTCTGCGGCATGATCGAGCTGCCCGTGCAGAAACGGTCGGCCAGATCGATAAAGCCCACGCGCGGGCTCATCCACAGCACCAGCTCTTCCGAGAAGCGCGAGATGTGCGTCATCACGAGCGCGGCAGCGGCGGTGAATTCGATCGCGAAGTCGCGGTCCGACACGGCGTCGAGCGAGTTGGTGCAGACTTCTTCGAAGCCCAGCGTGGCGGCAACGCGTTCGCGGTCGATCGGGTAGCTCGTGCCGGCCAGCGCAGCAGCGCCCAGCGGCAGGCGGTTCACGCGGCGGCGCACGTCGATCATGCGCTCGGCGTCACGGCTGAACATCTCGAAATACGCCATCAGGTGGTGACCGAAGGTCACCGGCTGTGCGACTTGCAGGTGGGTAAAGCCCGGCAGGATCGTGGCGCTGTGTTGTTCTGCCAGATCGAGCAGCGCACTGCGCAGGTCGCCGAGGTGCGTGCCGATGCGGTCGATTTCGCTGCGCAGCCACAGGCGGATGTCGGTAGCGACCTGATCGTTACGCGAGCGGCCCGTGTGCAGGCGCTTGCCGGCGTCGCCGATCAGGGCGGTCAGGCGCGCTTCGATGTTCAGGTGAACGTCTTCGAGATCCAGTTGCCATTCGAATTCGCCACGCTCGATTTCACCGCGAATCTGCGTCATGCCGCGCTGGATATCGGCCAGATCCTGAGCACTGATGATGCCCTGTGCGGCCAGCATGTCGGCGTGCGCGAGCGACCCTTCGATGTCGAACAGGGCCATACGCTTGTCGAAGAATACCGACGCGGTATAGCGCTTGACGAGTTCGGAAACAGGTTCGGAAAAGCGAGCCGACCAGGCTTCGCCCTTCTTGTGGAGTTGGGAGGTCATTGTCGTAGCGTGGCTAATCGAGGCCAATCGAGGCAGATTGAAGCGGACCGTAGTGAAAACACGGCAAACCGTGATTATACCAACGCCCGCGCCCCGTCAGGTCTTGGGGCTGATCGCGGGTGTTTGGGCACCTGTTCGCCCGCTCACCGGCTTACTCGCTCGAGGGTTCGGCCGTTCGTGCGTTCGGCTGTTCGCCTGCTACCCGCGCTGCCACGCCTGCCGGCGTCACTGCGCCATTGACAGCGTCCAGATACGCGGCGGCGCTGACAGGCACAGGCCGGAGGTGGCCTCGTCGAAGGCGGCGCGTTGCAGCGCTTCGAGTTTCGCCGTTTTCGCGATGCGCTCGCGTGCCTGATGAATGCGGGCCAGACGCGTCGGGTCGTCGGGCAGCGCGCAGAGACGGCCCAGATCGTGCATCAGCGAGCCACCGAGCCGGTCGAGCGCCGGGCGCAGGCGCGTCGCGAGATCGACCGGTTGCCCCGGTGCACGCCCCTCGCGTGCCCAGCGGGCGAGCAGGGCGGTCTGCACGAGCTTGCCCGCTTCGATTTGCAGGCGGAAGAACGTGCGCGCTTGAGCCGGCGTCAGGCCGTACTGGCTGGCGCGCTCACCGACGCTATCGAGCAGGGCCTGTTCGCGGGGCGTGTCCTGCACGGGTTTGCCGGAGCCGAATTTCGTGCGCGCGACCGCTTCGCTGATCGTCAGACGCTCCAAAATGCCGCGCATGAGCGGATCGAGGACAGGGTCGATGACCGGCGGTGGCGACGGCTGCGTCACCTTGCCTGCCAATGCCTGTGAGACCAGCCGCACCGCAAACCCCCGCAGTCCGTGCGGCGCGGCGGAAAATACGCCCGCGTCCTGTTGGGCATTCGCCGTGGCGGGAGCGGCGGTGGGGGAGACGGCGGATGGGGTTGCCGTATCGGCAATATCGCCCGCTGATGGCGCGCCGGCATGCGCGGGCGCGCTCAGGAGGCAGAGAGAGGCGAGGAGAGGTGCGAGCTGAGGTGCGAGGCGCGTTGCGAAGCCAGAAGCGAGAACGGTGCCGTGTAGCCGGGCACGTTGAACCGCAGTTCGCACGCGGCGCGCATGCGGCAACAACAGAAGGGAATGCATGATGGATTGGCCCCCCGGCAACAATCGAATCGGATGCGTCGCAATATACCGCCCTATCGACCGGTTTGTCGTTGGGGAGAATCCCAAGGAACCAGCTGGCGTCGACGCGATTCCAGCCGCGTCGACGCCATGCTCGGGGAGGTCGCATTTGCCCCCATCCCCCTATTCGCTGGATCAGCCCGTATTACGCAGGCCGGCGGCGATGCCGTTAATCGACAGATGAATGCCGCGCCGCGCGCGCTCGTCCGATTCACCCGCACGGTGTCTGCGTAGCAGTTCCACTTGCAAGTGATTGAGTGGATCGAGGTACGGGAAGCGATTCTTGATCGAGCGGGCGAGCATCGGGTTGTCGGCCAGACGCTCTTCATGCCCGGTAATCAGGGCCAGCGCCTTCGACGTGCTCTCCCATTCCGCCACGATGCGGTCGAACACGTGCTTGCGCAGGGTCTCGTCGGGCACCAGCTCGGCATAGCGCGACGCCACGCCCAGATCGGTCTTGGCGAGCACCATGTCCATGTTCGACAGCAGGTTCGCGAAGAACGGCCAGTGCTTGACCATCTGGCGCAGCGTTTCCAGCCGTTCGTTGCGTGCCGAATCGTCTTGCGCGGCGTCGAGATACGCGGCGACCGCACTGCCAAAGCCGTACCAGCCGGTGATCAGCAGACGGCACTGGCCCCACGAGAAGCCCCACGGAATTGCCCGCAGGTCTTCGATGCGGCGTTGCTTCGGGTCCGAGAATTTGCGCGACGCGGGGCGCGAGCCGATATTGAGCTCGGCGATCTCCGCAATCGGCGTGGCCGAGAAGAAGTAGTCGGTGAAGCCGGGCGTCTCGTAGACCAGATGACGATAGGCGCTGAACGCCGTGTCCGAGAGCGTCTGCATGACGGCTTCATAGGCGTCGAGCTGCGGCGGCTGGTTGCGGCTGGGCAGCAGCGTCGCTTCGAGCGTGGCCGCGACGATGGTCTCGAGATTGCGCCGCCCGATTTCGGGGTTGGCAAACTTGCTCGCGATGATCTCGCCCTGCTCGGTGAGGCGAATCTGCCCCTTCACCGTGCCCGGCGGTTGCGACAGGATGGCCTGATACGTCGGGCCACCGCCACGGCCGACGGTGCCGCCACGGCCATGGAAGAGCCGCAGCCGGATGCCTTTCTCCTCGAACAGGTGCACCAGCGCCAGTTCGGCCTTGTACAACTCCCAGTTCGACGTGAGAAAGCCGCCGTCCTTGTTGCTGTCCGAGTAGCCGAGCATGACTTCCTGCTCACCGCCTTGCTGCGTCACCACGTCGGCCATGCCGGGGATGTCGAACAGCGCGCGCATGATGACCGGCGCGTTGCGCAAGTCGGCAATGGTCTCGAACAGCGGGATGACCATCGCGCCGACCTTGATGCCGGTCGTGGGTTCGCCGTGCGCGTCGGTCACGTCGGCCGCGCCGAGCGCCCCTTGGAAGAGCCCTGTCTCTTTTTGCAGCAGCATGACTTCGACCAGATCGCTCACCGTCTCCGTGTGCGAAATGATGTAGTTGCGTACCGCACGTGCGCCGAAGCGCGCCCGGATCTCGCGCGCAGCACCGAACACGGCCAACTCGTCGCGCGTGCGTTGCGAGTAGTCGAGATAAGGCGAGAACAGCGGACGCGGTTCGCGTAGCTCTTGCAGCAGCAACGCGAGTTTTTCGTCCTCGGACAATTGCGCGTAATTCGCCTCGACGCCTGCTTTGGCGAACAGTTCGGCAATGACGGCTTCGTGCACGTCCGAACTCTGGCGCAGGTCGATGCTGGCCAGATGGAAGCCGAACACTTCGGCCGCGCGCACCAGCGGCCCGAGGCGCTGCGAAATCAGCGCGCCGCCGTGATGCGACATGAGCGATGCAACGACGGTATTCAGATCCGAGACGAACTCGGCGGCGTCGAGATACGGGCTGGCTTCGCCCACGGCGCCACGATGCGGCACGTGACCGACCCACGCGTGCGCGGTGGCTGCCAGCCGGGCGTACACGCCGATCAGCGCGCGGCGATACGGCTCGTCGGTGCGGTGCGGCGAATCGTCGGGCGAGCGCTTTGCGAGCGTGAGCAACGCGTCGCTGGCACCGGCGAGCAGTTGCGACACTGACAGCTCTGCACCGAGCAAGTGCACCTGTTCCAGATAGTGCGCAAAGATCTCGGTAGCCTGACGCGTGATCGCCAGTTGCAGCGTCTGCGCCGTCACATTCGGATTGCCGTCGCGATCGCCGCCGATCCAGCTGCCCATTTGCAGGAAACGGCCGAGTGCCTGCGGGCGCACGCCGGGCGCGGCTTCCGACAGCTCGGCGCTCACGTCGGCATACAGCCCCGGAATTTCGGTCAGGAACGTGCTGCGGTAATACGACAGCGCGTTGTCGATTTCGTCGGCCACCGTCAGGCGCGAACTACGCAGCATGCGTGTTTGCCAGAGGGTGGTCACGTAGGCACGCATCGCTTCGGTGTTGCGTGCCGATTCGCGTTCAGTGAGGGCGTCGTCGCGATGGGCGAGCAGGCGGGCGATCTCGCGCTCGGCATCGAGAATGCTCTTGCGTTGCACTTCGGTCGGGTGAGCTGTCAGCACCGGCACGATAAGCGCGCTCGCAAAGAACGCTTGCAGCGTAGCGGGATCGGCCAGACCGGCGTCTTTCAGGCTTTGCAGTGCGGCGGCGAGGCTGCCCGGTTGCGCCTTGCTGCCGGCAAGCGCGTGCACGCGGCGGCGGCGGTTGTGATGGCGGTCTTCGGCGATGTTCGCGAGATGAGAGAAGTAGCTGAACGCGCGCACCACCTGAATGGCCTGTTCGTTCGACAGGCCATTGAGCAGCGTATCGAGCGCCTGCGCGGCGCTGCGGTCGTCTTCGCGGTGAAAGCGCACGGCGTTCTGGCGAATGGTCTCGACCAGATCGAAGGCGTCGCTGCCTTGCTGCTCGCGCAGCACGTCGCCCAGCAGGCGGCCGAGGAAGCGGATGTCCTCGCGCAGCGGGGCGTCTTTGTCCTCGCGAGAGCGGCGGGCGCGTTCCTTGCCCGGTGGCGAAGCGGCTGCGGCCTCACCAGTAGTGGATGTGGCCGCCGATGCTGCTTCTGCGGGTGACGTGTTGCCGACCGACGGGGCGAGACCCTCTTGCGGGGTATCTGCCGTTGCGCTGCTCTTCATGTCGCTCCTCTCGAAGCCGGCAGTCTGAGCCGCCGGCCAAGCGTGATACCATTTTTTCTTTTGGTCTTCACGCGGTTGCTGAATGAACTTCGCTGCTCCTGAAACCCTGGTGATCGCTTCGCGCGAGAGCCGACTCGCCATGTGGCAAGCCGAACACGTGCGTGACGCGCTGCACAAATTAT
Source organism: Pandoraea sp. PE-S2T-3 (assembly GCF_002179965.1). Lineage (GTDB taxonomy): Bacteria > Pseudomonadota > Gammaproteobacteria > Burkholderiales > Burkholderiaceae > Pandoraea. Next base: position 330,663 of record NZ_NGUQ01000033.1, on the reverse strand, counting down.
ATCCGCAGTGTCACGTGAGTATCCTCGGCATGACCACTCGCGGTGACCAGATCCTCGACCGCTCGCTCGCCAAGGTCGGCGGCAAGGGGTTGTTCGTCAAAGAACTCGAACTCGCGCTCGCCGACGGACGCGCCGATCTGGCCGTGCATTCGCTCAAGGATGTGCCGATGCAACTGCCCGAGGGCTTCACGCTTGCTGCGGTGCTCGAGCGTGAAGACCCGTGCGATGCCTTCGTGAGTAACGACTACGACAGCCTCGATGCGCTGCCCGCCGGTGCGGTGGTCGGCACGTCGAGCCTGCGTCGCGAGGTGAGCTTGCGCACGCAGTATCCGCACCTGAAAGTGGCGCCGTTGCGCGGCAATCTCGATACGCGTCTGGGCAAGCTCGACCGTGGCGACTTCTCGGCGATCATTCTTGCCGCTGCCGGTTTGAAGCGTCTGGGTCTGGGTGAGCGTATCCGTGCCATTCTGCCACCGGAAGCGAGCCTGCCGGCGGCCGGTCAGGGCGCATTGGGCATCGAAGTGCGTGCCGGACGTCCCGAAATCCTGCAATGGCTCTCCCCGCTGCATGACGCCCGCACCACATTGGCTGTGAGCGCCGAGCGCGCGGTGTCGCGCGCGCTTGGCGGTTCGTGTCAGGTGCCGCTTGGCGCATTCGCGGAATTCGACGCACAAGGGGCGCTGTCGCTGCGCGCGTTCATCGCCTCGACGGACGGCGCCACGGTGCTTCGCGCCGAAGGCGCTGCTACGGTTGAACAAGGCGATGTCGCCGGTGCGGAGGCGCTTGGCAAGCGTGTGGCGCAGGAACTCATCGACGCGGGCGGGCTGGCACTGGTGCCGCCGTCCGAGCCGAAGGACTGACGCGTTTGGGCCCGCGCGCGCCGGTTCCCTCACGCTGTGTCATCCTGACGCGCCCCGACGGGCAGAGCGGGGCACTCGCCGCCGCCCTGCAAGCGCAAGGCATCGACTCGTTCGCCTTCCCGTTGCTGCACATTGCGGCGCAAGCCGACGCGGCCGCACTGGCGGCGCTCGATACCGCGCTGAACGATCTCTGTGCGTACGCACTGGCGGTGTTCGTCTCGCCGAACGCCGTGGCACATGCGTTGTCGCGGCTCGTGTTCCTGAAGTCGGGCGCGAGTGCCGCTTCGGCGTATTGGCCGGTGTCGCTGCCGGTGGCGGTCGTTGGCCCGGGCAGCGCACAGGCGCTGGCCGAAGCGGGCATCGCACCGCCGCAGCATCAGGTGATCTTGCCGCCGGGCGGCCCCGACGCACGCTTCGATTCCGAAGCGTTACTGGCAGAACTCGATGTCGCCGCACTGGCCGGACGCCGCGTGCTGATCGTGCGCGGCGACGGCGGACGTGAGTTGCTCGCAGACACACTGCGTGCTGCCGGCGCTCAGGTCGACATCGTGAGCGCGTACACTCGACGTGCTCCAGCCCCGGATTCGGCTGTCTGGGCGGCGCTCGAAGCACGGCTGACCTCCAGCGTGCCTTGCGCATGGGTACTGACCAGCTCTGAAGCCGTGCGCCATCTGGCGACGATGCTGGCGGCCCGATACGGAACACAAGAAGGCGTACATACGCCCGGCACCCCGCACGTTCTGGCGCAAATCCTTGCGGCGCCGTGCTTTACGTCGCATGCGCGCATCGCCGATGCCGCGCGGGCTGCGGGGTTTGATAGGATTACGCAGTGCGCGGCTGGCGACGAGAACTTGCTGGCGGCACTCAAAACATGGGCGGATCCCATTCAAGTCAAGCATGACGACAGATAATCGCGTTCCCGAGTCTTCCCCAAATTCGCCGGCATCGACCGGCCCGGCGGCGTCCAGCCCCTCGTCTGCGCCCTATGGCACAGCGGGTGTGCCGCCCGCATGGACACCGCCCGAGCCGCCGCAAAAGCGCCGCGGCAGCGGGGCCGCCCTGCCGTGGCTGCTCTTCGTGCTGGTGTCGGCAGGCGCGGGCATCGGCGGCTGGTCCCTCAATCAGAAGCTCGACCGCGTGCAGCAGGAGATGGCACGCCGCGCGCAGGCCGGCGACGCGCAGGTCATGCAGGCGCAGGTGCGCACCGCGCAGGCGCTCGATAACCAGCGCGACTTGCAAAACCGGCTAACGGCGCTCGAAGGCCGCGTGGCCGATTCGCGCAGTCAGCAGGCCTCGCTCGAACAGCTCTATCAGGAACTCGCACACAACCGCGACGAGTGGGTGCTGGCCGAGACCGAGCAGATCGTCACGAGTGCCAACCAGCAGTTGCAGCTCACCGGCAACGTGCGCGGCGCGCTGATCGCGCTCGAAGGCGCCGATGCCCGTCTGGCACGCACCGGCGCGCCGCAACTGGCCGGCGTGCGCGATGCGCTCAAGAAGGACATCGACCGTCTGAAGGCAGTCCCGGCGGCCGATTTGCCGCAACTGACCGGCAAGCTCGATCAGGCCATCGCGATGATCGACACCCTGCCGTTGCAAGCGGAAGAGCAACGGGCCGCACCGAAATCCGACGCCACCGGCCCGAGCGGCGCGGGCGACACCGGCTGGCGCGCCACGCTGGACCGTTTGTCGGGCGAGATGCTCGGCAGTCTCAAGCAATTGGTGCAGGTGCGCCGTCTGGACGACCCGGACGTGATGCTCGTCGCGCCGGAGCAGGGGGCGTTCCTGCGGGCCAACCTGAAGCTGCGCCTGCTGAATGCGCGTCTGGCGCTGCTCGCACGCAATGCGGCCGCCGTGCACACCGATGTGCTGGTGGCACAGGCTGCACTGGACAAGTACTTCGACGGCAAGTCGCGTCGCATCGGTGCGGTCAAAACGTTGCTCGATCAGGTCGATTCGGGTGCTCGCACCATCGAACTGCCCACGCTTGACGCCAGCCTGACCGCCATCGGTCAGGTCAAGGACGTCAAGGACAAGCCGTAAGGAGCCCTGGATGAGAGGATTGATCTGGTTGACGCTCCTGTTCGCGGTGGCGGCCGGCTTTGCCGTGCTGGCCACGTTCAATCACGGGCAGGTGGTAATGCTGGTGCCGCCGTACCGTGTGGACGTTTCGCTGAACCTTTTTGTGCTGGCATTGCTGGCGCTGTTCTTCGCGCTGTACGTCATCATTCGCGTGCTGCGCAACATCTACAAGATGCCGGAGCGTGTCGCGGCGTACCGCAATCGCCAACGCAGCCGTCGCGCGAACATTGCCTTGCGCGACGCCGTGGCCAATCTCTTCGCCGGTCGTTACACGCGTGCCGAGAAAGCGGCACGTGAAGCGGCCGAGCAGGACGATAACCGCGGTGTGGCGGCCATCATCGGCGCACGTGCGGCGCATCGCATGCGTGAGTTTGCGCGTCGTGACACGTGGCTCGCCGAAGCGCAGGGCGCGAATCTCGAAGAAGCGCGTCTGTTGCAGACGGCCGAGTTGCGCGTCGACACCCGCGACGCAGAAGGCGCGCTCGAAGCGCTGACTGAAATGCGGGCGCAAGGCGCACGCCGCATGCAGGCGCAATTGGTCGCGCTGCGGGCGCATCAGCACCTGAAGCACTGGCCTGAAGTCCTGAGTCTGCTCAAGGTACTGGAGAAGCGTGAAGCGCTGCACCCGGCGCTGGCGGCCAAGCTCAAGCAGACGGCCAGCGAAGGCATTCTGCGCGATCACCGCCACGATGCTGACGCGCTGCTCAAGTGCTGGCACGAGTTGCCGGCCGACGCGCGCACGTCGGCACGTACGGCGGATGTGGCAGCCGAGTTGCTGATTGCGCTCGATCGTCCGCGCGAAGCCCGCGACATCGTCGAAGCGGCATTGGCCGAACATTGGGATCCGCGCCTGTTGCGCCGCTATGCCGACTGTGCTGGCGGTGATGCACTGCCGCTCATCCAGAAGGCCGAGGCGTGGCAGCAACGCCACCCGAACGATCCCGACCTGCTCTATGCACTGGGCAAGCTCTGCCAGCACCAACGCTTGTGGGGCAAGGCGCAGACGTTCCTCGAGGGCGCGTTGCGTCACACCGACGATCGTCATTTGCAGCAGCGTTTGCATCTGGCGCTCGCACAACTCTTCGAAGGGCTTGGCCAGATGGAACAGGCCAATCGCCATTACCGGGCGTGTGCAACGGCCTGAGTGGTACAAGACGACGCCAGCCCATGCGGCTGGCGTCTTCGCATTCGTCAGCCTAGTCTGCCGCGTAACTGCATTGCTGCTGGATCAGATCGTCAAAGTCCGGGCGAGCGTAGGCACGTGTGTCGTTGTCGCTGGTATGACGCAGATCGCGCAACATCGAGATCGCTTCGAGATCGGTTAATTCCAACGGGCAGTCCTCGTCTTCCAGCGTGGCGATTGCGACCAGTCGCGCGAGCACGTGTTCGGCATCCTCCGGCGAGCAGCGATCGATATGCAGGGCCGTCGCCAGCACCGCATCCTTGATATCGGCATCATGAGCGCGGGCCGCAGCGTCGAGCGTCGCTCGTATCACCCGAGGTAGCGAGCCCGCGGCACAGGTTTTGTACAAGGTATCGACCAGCGCATCCCAGCCCGAACCGCGTATGACCTTCGCACCGATATCCAGCATCTCAAGTATTGCCACGTCCCGATCCTGCCCCGGCAAAGCACCGATGCATTTCGCTAACCGGTTGGCCGTCGACGCCTCGTAGTACCCCTCGCAGCGCTGGACACTGGCGAACGTGTCGCGCCAGGCATTCAGTCTCAATGCCGGCGGCATTGCGGCGATTGCCTCGAGATGGCGAGTCAGCGCGTTGTCGAAACGTGCGTTACGTGCGGTACGCACCAGTGCTTTGGCCTCCGGCAGGAATTGTTCGGCAGACGCGTCGAACAGCAAGTCGACCACGGCGTGGGTGGTTCTTTGTTCGAGCATGTTGTGCAATGCCAGCAAGTTTTCGAACGCCGAATTCCAACAGGTCAGTTTCGGGTTCGCTTCGAGCGAATGAAGCAGCCGTTCGAAATGCCGTTTGGCTTCCGGCAGCGGGGACGTTCTCAGATGCGCGCGTGTGGCCAACGCCGTCAGGCTTTTCGAATCGCCGGCGATATTGATCAAGGTTCCGTCCGTGGTACCCGCGGGCACTACGCGGTCGATGTCGAGCGCGCGGCGCGGTGTGACGACTTGTGTGAGGCGGGGCGCCGCGCGGGGCACGCATTCAGAGAAGAAGTTGGTGATGACGCTGAAATTCGCACCCCTTGCGCCATCAAAATCCGTGATGAACGAAGGCAGGTCGGCCCGATGGCGTTTTGCCGACGGTTCACCGCCGGTCGTCGGAGGCGTCAGTTGTTGAGGGGCGTTACCGGAAGGGCCGATAGAGAACAAGTCGAGCTCCGTTGATATCAGGGGAGCGGCAGAGTGTCACGAGGCCCGCGAGCGGGCTTTGGTTTTCGTTCAACCGATTACGTCCCGTAGACGCGCTCGGCAAGGCTTTCCAGCGCTTCGCTGAGCAGGGCATCGAAATCGGGCAATGGATAACGTCGCGCTTGATCCAACTCGGTGGCGTTTCGCACCGCTTGCAGCGCGTCGAGCGATTGCTCGGTCGTGAAGACGTTCAGTTGCGCATATTCCGCGCGCATCGCCGCGAAGTTCGTGAGCGTGCTCACGATGACGTCGGCGTGGTCCTCGGGATAACGCGGCACCGCCTGAGCCAGCGCTTTCAGAACGTCCATGGTTTCGGCCGGATGCGAGGCGAGCGCGACGGCATCGAGCAGCGCTTGCGCCAGCGGCACGCGATCCCGCTCGGGGGTGACGTCCATCAGCACCGCCGCGAGTTCGCCCCAGCCCCCGGTGATCTCGCCGTCCTCAGTGTCGATGCCAGCCTTCAGCGTGCTTACGGCCGCCGCACTTCTGCTGTGTTCGGGCAGCGAGGGAATCACTCGGGCCAGCCGGGTCAGCCGGGAGGGATTGCAATAGTCGCCCGTGCGTCGAAGGCTGACGAGCGTGTTTTCCCACGTGAGCAAGGGCGTTGCGTCGCGTGTCGCGGCGCCCGAAGGCGGTGCCATCGACATGGCGTGCGTCTGTTGCAACCACGCGGCGTCGAGACGCGCCTCCACCGACTCGCTCGCCAGTGCGAACGCATGCCCGTGGCGATCGTCTTCCGAGTTCGGCAGGATGGCCAGAATGGCTTCGGTGATCCGGTGTTGCAGGGGGATCCGCAACGCCACCAGATGCTCGAACGCCTGTCCCCATTCCGGGCTCAAGGCAGACGCTTCGAGTCTCCCCGTCAGACGGCCAAACAGGCGTTGTGCGTCGGCAAGAGGAAGTCGTTTGAGACCGTCGCACAATTCCCGAAATTGCGGGCCGTCCGGATTCGCGGCGATGACTTGCAGTGTGGCGTCAAGTGCAGCATCAGGCAGTTCGGCGGCAGCGCGAATGAGTGCATCTTCTGCTGCGTTCAGCGCGATGGCGGGCGAGATACGCGATAACGCGGCACTGCGTGCTTGCTGCGCATCCCGACGTGTTGCGGATGCACGGTCGCGGTGCTCAGGGTGAATGAAGTCGCCGGCCGGCGCATCGCGCATCGTAGGGTGCTCATCGACGGCGGGTCTCCCGCTGTCGGTGGATCCGGAGATCGTCGAAGACGAATCGTCGGCGATGGAATCGGCCGGCGAGCGCGTCGGGGTGGCATGGTAAGCGTTGACTGGAAGCACGGCGGAGTCCTATGACAAGGAGGGCGGAGACGATGAGAAACATCGTGCCGCCCCGCCTGCTCCGTCACTTTCATGCAGCGCTCATCCGCCGTAGAGGCGCACCCTCAATTACCCGTTCCAGCCGGCTCACTCGACACTCACGCCACTCAATCGATCGCCGCCACTGCCTCGTTCGCCGAACTCTGCCGCAGCGGAATCTCCGGCAGCCGGCTGAGCGCCACGATGGCGAGTGCCGCGACAAGCGCACTGCCACCGAAGAATGCGCCGAACGCGAGACGCAGATGATCTTCCATCCCGGCCGGTGCCCCGCCGGGGCGCAGGAAATCGGTCAACTCGTGCGGTGCCGAACCGTCGCCGCCCATCACCAGCAACCCGACGATGATTGCCCCGAACAGAGCGACGCCGATCATGCCGCCCAACGCACGGAAGAACGCGTGCGCGGCAGTGGCGATACCGATATCGCGCGGCGCGACAGCGTTCTGCGTGGCCACCGTCATGACCGGCATGGCCGAGCCGAAGCCGATGCCGACCAGCCCCAGACACGCACCGATGACCACAAGCGGCAGCGACTCCACGCCGATGGCGATCACCGCGAGCCCCAGCAATGCGGCAGGCAACCCGATCTGCGGCGGGCGCTTGTAATGTCCGGTCGCCCGCATGTAATGCCCGGACGAGAGCGCCCCGATCACGATGCCGAGCAACGGCAGTATCAGCATCAGTCCCGAACTACTGGCCGACTGGCCGCGTTGCAATTGGAGATAGAGCGGCACGTAAATGCCGATGCTGATGTTCACCATCATCACCAGCACGGCCATCGTCGAGGTCACGCGAAACACCGGGTTGGCGAGCAAGGCGAGCGGCAGCAGCGGCTCGGCCGCACTGCGCTGGCGTCGCAGGAACGCTGCACCCACCACGACCGTCACGACGATCAAGCCGACAATTTCCTTCGACACCCACGGGTAGCGATGACCGCCCCACGTGAGTGCGAGCAGCAGTGCCACCGTCGAGACGATCAACAGCAGCGAGCCCAGATAATCGATGGTCGGACGCCCGACACGGCGGGGCAGACGGCGCAGTGCGCGGTCGCTCAGATAGATCGCGAGCAGACCCAGCGGGATGTTGATCCAGAAGATGAGTGTCCAGTTGAGGTACTGCGCGAACACGCCGCCCGTCACTGGCCCGGCGACGCCCGAGACCGCAAACATCCCCGAGATGTAGCCCTGATACCGCCCGCGTTCGCGCGGCGAGACGATATCGGCGATGACTGTATTGGATAGGGCGATCAACCCGCCGCCGCCCAGCCCCTGCACGCCACGCGCAATGATGAGCGTGAGCATGGTGGGCGCGAGCGCACACAAAATCGAGCCGACCAGAAACACCGCGACGCTCAGCGCGATGATGCCGCGCCGCCCAAACAGATCGGAGAGTTTGCCGACGATCGGTGTGATCGCGGTCGACGAGAGCAGATACGCGGTGACGACCCACGACACGGCGTCGAAGCTGCCCAGATCGCGGGCAATCGTCGGCAGCGCCGGCGCGACGATGGTCTGGTCGAGCGAGCCGAGAAACATGATGAGCAGCAGGCCGGAGAGAATCGACTTGATCTCGGCGGGCGTGAGCGAGACGCCGGCCGGCGTCGTCTGTGAGTCGTTGGCGGGCATGCGGTTTCGGGGAAAAAAACAGGCCATCCCGGAGCGGATGGCCTGATGCATGTTACTCCCAAGGCGGGCACTCGACTACAATGCCCGCCGCGTCTCGGTCTTGGCGATCAAGACGCTGTTTTATACAGCGATCCGGCGGCGCGTCGAAAAATCCCTCCGTTCCATACGCTGGAATCAGCCGGAATCAGACGGAATCAGCCGGAATCGCCTCGACGCGCCATCGCCGTCACTGGTTCACCAGCCGCGCCGGCACGGCGAGCGTGAGCAGACCGCCGATCACCATGAAGGCCGTGAGCAAGTACATACCGCTGTTGGTGCTTTGCGTGGTGTCTTTGAGAAAGCCGATCAGGTAGGGGCCCACGAAGCCCGCGAGGTTACCCAGCGAGTTGATCATCGCGATACCGGCGGCGGCGGCCGCGCCGCCCAGAAACGCCGTGGGCAGGCTCCAGAACAGCGGCAGCACGATCATGATGCCCATGGTGCCGAACGTGAGCGCGAGCATGGCCAGTTGCGTGTTGTGGCTCCACGTCGTTGACAGGAACAGCCCCACCGCGCCGATGAATGCCGGGATGGCGATGTGCCAGCGGCGCTCGCCGCGCATGTCGGAGCGCCGGCCGACCAGCACCATCGCAATCACCGCAAAGAAGTACGGAATCGCGGTGAGCAGCCCGATTTGCAGCGGATCGGTCACCCCGGTGCCCTTGACGATCGTCGGCAGCCAGAAGCCCACGCCGTAGAGGCCGATCACGAACGAGAAGTAGATCAGGCTCATCATCCACACGCGCGGGCTGGAGAACACCTGCGCGAGCGGCAGATCTTCCTTGCTGAGCACGTCGCTCGCGATGTTTCGCTCCAGCATGGACTTCTCGGCTTCGTTGAGCCACTTGGCATCGCGAATGCGGTCATCGAGCACGAACAGCACCACGATGCCGATGATCACCGACGGAATCGCTTCGAGCAGGAACATCCACTGCCAGCCGGCCAGCCCGGAGACGCCCGTCATGTCCTTGAGAATCCAGCCCGAGATCGGCCCGCCGATCAGCCCCGAGAGCGCGACGGCCGTCATGAACCATGCGGTCATGCGTCCGCGCCGCGAGGCCGGGTACCAATAGGTGATGTAGAGAATGATGCCGGGGAAGAAGCCCGCTTCGGCCACGCCGAGCAGGAATCGCATGACGTAGAACATCGAGGGCGTGGTGACGAACATCGTCGCGCCCGAGATGATGCCCCACGAAATCATGATGCGGGCGATCCATACGCGTGCGCCGACGCGGTGCAGGATCACGTTGCTCGGCACTTCGAAGATGAAGTAGCCGATGAAGAAGATGCCGGCGCCGAGGCCGAACACCGTCTCGGAGAATTGCAGATCACCGACCATCTGCAACTTGGCAAAGCCCACGTTCACGCGATCGAGGTACGCGACCACGTAGCACAGCAGCAAAAACGGAATCAACCGCCAGCCCACCTTGCGGTAGGTGGCTTCTTCGAAGCCCGCCGGCAGCGAGTCTGCCATCGGCGTGGGGGGCGTCGGAATGCTATTCATACGGATCTCCTCCGGAATGACGTTGTGTTGTCTGTCGTTATGTGTGTTCGACAACTACGGTGCTACGGTGCGATGCGCTGCACAAACTGCAAATAGCGAGAAAAGCAAAGGCAAAAGCAAAAGCAAAAGCGATGTCAGATGCAGCGCCCGCCGTCCACTTCGAGGCAGACGCCGGTGATGAAGGCGGCGTCGTCGCTGGCCAGATAAAGGCACGCGTTGGCGATGTCCTGTGGTGTGGAGAAGCGTCCGAGCGGAATGCCTGCGAGGAATTTGGCGCGGTTCTCGGGGGTGTTGGGCACCCCCATGAAGTCGGCGGTCAGGCCCGTGTCGCCGATGACGGGGTTGACGCAGTTCACGCGAATGTTGTTCGGCCCGAACTCGGCGGCCATGGCCTTGCTGGCAGTGATCACGGCGCCTTTGCTGCCGTTGTACCAGACGAGCCCCGGGCGCGGGCGCACGCCGGCGGTGGAGGCGATGTTGATCATCACGCCGCCGCCGCGTTGCAGGAAGTAGGGGACCATCGCCCGCGCGCTCCAGAAGATGCTCTTGACGTTGACCGCATATACGCGATCGAACTCGGCCTCCGTCACTTCCAGCAGCGGCTTGTTGCGATGGGTGGTGCCCGCGTTGTTCACCACGATGTCCAACTGGCCGAAGCGCGTCACGGCCTCGTCGAGCAGGGTGACGTGATCGCCCTCGCGAGAGACATCGCCGTAGACGAATGCGGCACGTCCCCCGGCTTCGGTGATCTCGTTGGCAACGCGCTCACCCGCTTCGCGATTCAGATCGTTGACGATCACCGCAGCGCCTTCGTGCGCAAACGTCTTGGCGATACCTTCACCGAAACCCGAACCCGCCCCCGTGACGATCGCCACTTTGTCTTGCAAACGCATGCCTTGTCTCCTCCGTGCCTGATGAGAATCAGGGATCAGGGAATCATCCGTGCCGGATGGCAACGGTCTTGAGCGTGGTGAAGCCGTACAGCGCTTCGAAACCTTTCTCGCGTCCGTGGCCGGAGTGCCGCATGCCGCCGAAGGGCAACTCCACGCCGCCGCCTGCGCCATAGTTGTTGATGAACACCTGCCCCGCGCGAATCGAGCGGGCGAGCCGCATCTGGCGTCCGCCGTCTCGCGTCCACACGCCAGCGGCGAGGCCGTAGAGCGTGCCGTTGGCGAGCCGTACGGCATCGGCTTCATCCGTGAAGGGCATGGCGGCGAGCACCGGGCCGAACACTTCCTCGCGGGCGAGCCGGTGCTCGGCAGGCACGTCGCGCAGCAACGTCGGCGCTTGATAGAAACCGCTTTCCGGTGCACTGCCCACGACTTCGCCTTGCGACATCAGCGCGATACCGTCGTGCTGCGCTTCGGAGAGGAAATCCCACACGCGTTGCTGTTGCTTCGCGTTGATGAGCGGCCCGAGATCGAGATCGTCACGCGAGGGCCCGACGCGCAGCTTCGCAAACGCTTCGGCCAGATGGGCGAGCACCGTTTCATACGCGTCGCGTTGGACGAGCAGACGGCTGCCGGCCGAACACGTCTGCCCCGCGTTCTGCACGATGGCGTTCACGACGACCGGCAACACGGCGTCCATGTCGGCATCGGCAAACACGATCTGCGGCGACTTGCCGCCCAGCTCCAGCGTGACCGGCGTGTGATTTTCGGCGGCCATCTGCGAGATCAGCATGCCGGTGGCAGGCGAGCCCGTGAACGAGATGTGATCGATGCCCGGGTGCCGTGCCAGCGCGGCGCCGGCCTCCGCCCCGTAACCCGTCACGATGTTGAGCGCACCGGGCGGCAGACCGGCGTCAGCGGCCAGTTCTGCCACACGCAGCAACGACAGACAGGCGTCTTCGGCGGGTTTGACCACGCATGCGTTGCCGGTGGCGAGCGCCGCAGCGACACTGCGCCCGAAGATCTGCAACGGATAGTTCCAGGGAATGATGTGCCCCGTCACACCATGCGGCTCGCGCACGGTAAAGACGGTGTAGCCCTGCTGATAAGGAATGGTCTCGCCGTGCAGCTTGTCGGCGGCACCGGCGTAGAACTCGAAGTAACGCACGATGGCCGCCGCATCGGCGCGCGCCTGTTTGAGGGGCTTGCCGGTGTCGCGCGCTTCGAGTTGCGCGAGGGCTTCGTGGTGTTTGGCGAGGGTGTTGGCAATGGCGTAAAGCACGCGGCCCCGCTCTGCTGCGGAGAAGGCTCCCCACTCGCCATCGAACGCCGCGCGGGCCGCTTTCACGGCACGGTCGATGTCTTCGGCGTCGCCACGGGCAATTTGCGTGAACGGCTGACCATCGGACGGGTCGATGACGGGAATCGCCGGGCTTTTCGCCGGAGCGACCCATTGGTTGCCGATGAAGTGTGTAGCTTCTGGCATGTCGACTGCACCTCGCGCCGGGTTGGACGATCGGATGATTTCGGATGACGTCGGTCATTATCACTTAACTCACGAGGGCATTGACCGTCGTATGAGGCGCATCCGCATAAACACCTAATTCAATTGCAATGCAATTAAAGAGATTTTATTGCAATTTTTTCTCGCCTATCCTTGATCACATCGGATCGCCAGACGAGTGGATTCATTCAGGAGCAGGTGGGCAATGAACGACGCTTTAACGCATGAGACGCTGATTGGGCAGTTGCAGGCCACGCTGGGCACGACGGCTGTGCTCACCGGCGCGGCCGACACCGACGGCTACACCGAAGACTGGCGCGGCCGTTACCACGGCGAAGCGCTGTGCGTCGTGCTGCCGTCGTCCACCGAACAGGTCAGCGCCGTCGTGAAGCTCTGCGCCGCTGCCGGCGTTCCCATCCTGCCGCAAGGCGGCAACACGAGCCTGTGTGGCGGCTCGGTCCCGGCCAACGACGGCCGCGCGCCCGTCATCATCAATCTGGCGCGCATGCGCCACATTCGCCAGGTCGATGCCGCCAACGGCTCGATGGTGGTGGAAGCCGGTTGCATTCTGAAGACCGTGCAGGACACCGCCGCCGACGTTGGCCGTCTGTACCCGGTGAGTCTCGGCGCGGAAGGGTCGTGCCAGATCGGCGGCACGCTCTCGACCAATGCGGGCGGCACCAGCGTGCTGCGCTACGGCAACACGCGCGAGAACGTGCTCGGCCTCGAAGTCGTGCTCGCTGACGGCACCGTCTGGGACGGGCTGCGCGCACTGCGCAAAGACAACACCGGTATCGATCTCAAGCATCTGTTCATCGGCGCCGAAGGCACGTTGGGCATCATCACCGCGGCGGCGCTCAAACTGCATCCGCTGCCCACGCATCACTCGCTCGCGTGGTTTGCGCCGCGCGATCCGGCCGCCGCACTGCAAATTCTCGGCATGTTCCAAAGCGCCTGCGGCTCGCGCCTGTCGGCCTTCGAAATCATGAACCGTCACCAGCTCGATCTGGTGCTCGCCAATGTGCCCAATCGCCGCAATCCGCTGGCAGGCGAACATACGTGGCACGTGCTGGTCGAACTGGGCGACACCCGCGACGCCGACGTGCTCGAAGCGGTGCTGACCGAAACGCTGGGTGCGGCCATCGAACAAGGACTGGTCGAAGACGCGGTCATCGCTGCGAACGAGACGCAGCGCGCCGACCTGTGGGAAGTGCGTCACAGCGTGAGCGAAGCTAACAAGAAGGCCGCTGTCGGCCTGACCACCGATTGCGCCGTGCCGGTCTCGAGCGTGCCCGAATTCATCGCGGCGGCCACGCGTGCCGTGCATGACATCGTGCCGGGCCTGGACATCGCGATCGTCGGCCACATGGGCGACGGCAATGTGCACTTCATTCCGATGTTCTCGTTCGACGCCTGGGAAGCGCTCAGCGATTCAGCGAGCATGGGCGACGCAATGCGTGCCTGCGTGAACGACGTGGCAGCACGCCTGTCGGGCACGTTCAGCGCCGAGCATGGCGTGGGCCAGACGGGCCTGCCGCTGATGGCGCGCTACAAGTCGACGACTGAGCTCGCCCTCATGCGCACCGTGAAGGCGGCGCTCGATCCGCAACAGTTGCTCAACCCGGGCCGCCTGATTCCCTGATTCACCGATCCCCCGAATTCATCCCCCTCGTTTCACAGCTTTATCGCAAGTGTTGTTATTGAGTTGCCATAAATGCGCGCGCGGCGGCCGGTGCCCAAGTTCCTGACCGTACCGACTGCACCGATCGTCGCCGCGCCCAACCCTCCCAGACCGGAGACCATGATGAAACGCAAGACCTCCGCACTCCCCAGTAATCCAAGCGATCTCGCAGACAACCAAAGCACCGACGCGCTTGCGCAACCGGGTCGCCGCACCGCCATGAAGACGGCGCTGGTGGGCGCCGCTGCCGTAGCGTTCCCGTTCGTGTGGACGCCTTCGCGCGCCGCCACCAAGCGCATCGTGGTGCGCGACGACGGTGGTATCTACACCAAGGCGTACGACGCCGTGTACTACAAGCCGTTCTTCGAGAAGACCGGCATTCAGGTGGTGGGCGTGCAGGCCAACGCCGAACCGACCGCGCAGATCAAGAGCATGGTCGATGCGGGCAGCTACACGTGGGACATGGCCAAGATCAGCCAGCCGGCCATTCTGCTGCTGACCTCGGGGGGCAAGGAATATCTGGAGCGTCACGGCCTCGAAGCCGACCCGGTCATCGCCAAGATTCCGGCGCAGTACATGTCGCCGTTCGGCGTGGGCACCAACGTGTATTCCACGGTGCTCGCCTATCGCACCGATGCGTTCAAGGGCCGCAAGGCACCGACGTCGTGGGCCGACCTGTGGAACGTGAAGGATTTCCCGGGCCGCCGTTCGATTCGCAAGTATCCGTTCGACACCATCGAAGAAGCGTTGCTCGCCGACGGCGTGGCGGCGGGTTCGGTGTATCCGGCCGACTTCGATCGCGCCTTCAAGAGTCTGGACAAGATCGCCAAGCACGTGGACGTGTGGTGGACCACCGGCGCACAAGTCGAGCAGATGCTCGGTTCGGGCGAAGTGGACATGGTGGCCACGTGGGCCTCGCGCGCGCAGTCGGCACAAGCCAACGGCGTGCCGGTGCAGATCGTGTGGAACCAGAACATCTGGGGTTGCGATAACTGGTCGATTCTCAAGGGCACGCCCAACGCGGCCGCCTGCCGTGAGTTCATCAAGTTTGCAAGCGACCCGAAGCGCCAGGCCGATCTGGTCAAGTATTTCCCGGCCGGTATGACGCAGCCCGAGGCGTTCAACTACGTCAAGCCCGAGATCGCCAAAAACTGCCCGACGTTCCCCGAGAACATGAAGAGCGGCGTGCACATCGACGCAAAGTTCTGGCAACAGAACCAGAGCGCGGCGCTCGAGCGTTTCAATCGCTGGATCCTGACCTGATCCTCACCTGCGGTTCCGTTTCACGTTTTTACGGGTGCTGATCTCATGACCGTTGCCAATCTCCAAGTTTCGGGCCTCTGCAAGCGCTACGGCGATTTCGTCGCACTTGCACCGACCGATCTCGACGTCGCCCAGGGCGAATTTCTGACCTTGCTCGGGCCTAGCGGCTCGGGCAAGACCACGCTGCTCTCGCTGATCGCCGGTCTGTCGCAGCCCGATGCGGGCGCTATCCGCATCAACGGGGCCGATGTCACGTACGGCGCGCCGTACGAGCGCGACATCGGCATGGTGTTCCAGAACTACGCGCTGTTCCCTCACATGACCGTGGCGGAGAACATCGCGTTCCCGTTGCAGATGCGCCGCACCGACAGCGCCACCGCGCGCCAGAAGGTGATGCAGGCGCTGGAGATGGTGCACCTGCCGCACGTGGCCGAGCGCTATCCGCGCGAGCTCTCGGGCGGTCAGCAGCAACGCATTGCGCTCGCGCGCTGCATGGTCTACCGGCCGTCGATCATTCTGATGGACGAGCCGCTGGGTGCGCTCGACAAGAAGCTGCGCGATCACATGCAGCTCGAAATCAAGCGCATTCACCGCGAACTGGGCACGACCATCGTGTACGTGACGCACGATCAGGAAGAAGCGATGACGATGTCCGATCGCATCTGCCTGATGAACGCGGGCGAGATCGCGCAACTGGGCACGCCCGACGATCTGTATTTCCGTCCGAAGAGTGTGTTCGTGGCCGACTTCCTTGGCGAATCGAACCTGCTCGACGCCACGGTGCTGGAGCGTGCCGGTGATCAGGTGCGCGTGGCGATGCCGGGCGTGGAGGGCGGCGCCGCGATGGTCTACGACCCGCAGGTCGAGCGCGGCAAGCCGGTCAAGCTGATGTTGCGTCCGCAGAACCTGCACGTGCAGGAAGGGGCGGCGAACACTGACGGCGTGGCGACGATTTCGGCGAAGCTCACCGACATCATGGTCACGGGCGGCATGACCAAGCTGTATCTGCAATCGCAGGCCACGGGCAGCGACACGAGCAAGTCGCTGATCGCGGCATTTCCGACGCATCGTCGCGGCAACCGCTTCGAGATCGGGCAGACGCTCGGCCTCGCGTGGCGTGCCGACGACGCTGTGGCCATCGCGGGGTAAGTCATGAGTGCTTCCGCCGTGGTCCGTCCTTCCTCGCCTTCATCGAGCCCCGTGCACCCCGCGCCGCGCCGTCCGCGCTGGCGCGGCCGGTTGCGCCCGGTGCTCATGGCTGCGCCCATCGTCATCCTGCTGATGGTGATGCTGGTGTATCCGGTCGGCCAGTTGCTGCTGTTGAGCATTCGTGGCGAAGCCGGTTTCACGCTCGCCGAATATCAACGCTTGTTCGCCTCGTCGGTGTACGTCGAGGTGTTGCTCATCACGCTGAAGGTGTCGCTCTACACCACCTTCTTCGCGGTGCTCACCGGTTACCCGATCGCCTACCGGCTCTCGACGCTGACCGGCGCGCGCAAGCAGCGTCTGCTGTTCTGGGTGCTGCTCTCGTTCTGGACGAGCTTTCTCGTGCGCACCTTCGCATGGGTGGTGTTGCTCGGCCGTAACGGTGTGGTCAATCGCACGCTGATGGATCTGGGCATCATCGACGCCCCGCTGTCGCTGCTCTACAACTTCCCCTCGGTGATCGTCGGTATGGTGCATGCGCTCATGCCGCTGGCTGTGCTCACCATGCTCTCGGTGATGGAGAACATCGACCGTCGCCTGCCGAGCGCCGCATCGACGCTGGGTGCACGTCCGGGCACGGTGTTCTGGCGGGTGTATTTCCCGTTGTCACTGCCGGGTGTGGCTGCCGGTGCGCTGATGGTGTTCGTCACCTCGATCGGCTTCTTCATTACGCCGACGCTGCTGGGCGGACGTC
This sequence comes from Pandoraea sp. PE-S2T-3, assembly GCF_002179965.1. GTDB lineage: Bacteria > Pseudomonadota > Gammaproteobacteria > Burkholderiales > Burkholderiaceae > Pandoraea. The sequence goes on along the minus strand of NZ_NGUQ01000033.1, from coordinate 313,609 downwards.
ATGAAACGATGATCACGCAGCTCATCATCGATCAGGTGATGCAGGCGCTGAACTGGGGCTTTGCGGGCGCGATTTCCGTGCTGCTGCTCGCCGTGGTGCTGGTGGTGTTCTTCATCTACGACCGTATGGTCGGACTCTCGACGATGGCCGGTGGCGCGGGCGACAGCAAGCCCGGCAAGCGCCGTGGCGGCTGGACTCGCGTGCTGGGTGAGCACGTGCTGGCGGCGCTGGGCAACGTTACTGATCTGCTGTTGCGTGCGTTGCCGCGCAGCCGCAGTGCGCAAGGCGATGGGCTTGGCCTGCGTGTGGTGGTGTTCCTGCTGATCGTGTTCCTCGCGGCGCCTGCGATGCTGATGATTCCGATCTCGTTCGATTCGGCATCGGGACTGACGTGGCCGCCCAAGGGCTTCTCGTTGCAGTGGTACCAGATGATCTGGGATTCGCCGCTGTGGATGCAGGCGATCACGCGCTCGATGCTCGTCGGTATCGGCGCTGGGGTGCTGTCGATGCTGATCGGCACGCCGGCGGCGTTCCTGCTGGTGCGCGGCGGCATGCGAGGCAAGGCGGGCATGCTGGCGTTCGTTCTGGCACCGATTGTCGTGCCGCGCATGATTCTGGCCGTGGGCGTGTTCTATTTCTTCGCCAAGATCGGTCTGGTCGGATCGAGCATCGGGCTGACGATTGCCCACACCGTGGTGGCCGTGCCGTATGTCGTCATCACGATGATGGCGGTGCTGCGCAACTACGACACGCGTCTCGATCTGGCGGCTTACAGCCTGGGGGCCCGCCCGTGGGCGACGCTGCGCCGCGTGACCTTCCCGATTCTGGGGGCCGGCCTGCTGTCGTCGTTCCTGTTCGCGTTCGCTACGTCGTTCGACGAACTCACGATTGCGCTGTTCAGCTCGGGCGGTCTGTCGACCACCTTGCCCAAGCAGTTCTGGGACGAGATCACGATGCAGATTTCGCCGGTGATCGCCGCCGTCTCGACCTGCCTGTTCCTCTTCATTGCCGCACTGATCTGGGTGGCCGAGCGGCTGCGCCGTCGCAGCCTGACGACCGCCCCCGCTGAGGCTGCCTGATCCATCGCCGAGGCGTCGCGGGTCGCCCCGTGATGCCTTGGCGGTGCAGTCAACCGATTGATCCGATTCACGCTTGATGGACGTAAAACTCATGCTTCGCTCTGCACAACTCAAAGGCATTCTGCCGGCCATTCCCACGCCGGTGCATGCCGACGACACGATTCACACCGATGCGGCGCGCGCCCTGCTGCGCTACCTGCTGGGGCAGGGCATCGACGGCGTGGTGCCGCTGGGCGGCACCGGTGAATACGGGGCCCTCTCGCGCGCCGAGCGCGTGCGCATGGCCGAACTCACGGCACAGGAAGTCGAAGGCCGCGATGTGCCCGTGATTGCCGGCGTGCTCGATCCCGGCTATCACGACGCGATTGCCGCCGGCCGCGACTTTGCCGCCGCCGGTGTCGACGGCCTGCTGGTGCTCACGCCGTACTACACCAACCCGACGCAAGCCGGCATTCGCGACTACTTCCTGCGTTACGCCGACGAGTCGCCGGTGCCCATCCTGATTTACGAAATTCCGTATCGCACGCGCATCGCCATTGCCCCGGAAGTGCTGCATGAGCTCTCGCGCCATGAAAACATCATCGGCATGAAGGCGTGCAACACCGACATGTGGCATTTCCTGCGCACGGTGGCCGGTGTCGATGAATCGTTTGCGGTGTTGAGCGGCGAAGACTCGCTGTTCCCGCTGCATGTCGCAGCAGGCGCGCGCGGTGGCATCGTCGTGACGGCGTCGCTGTTGCCCACCGCGTGGCAGCGCATCTTCACGCTGGCCTCCGAAGGCAAGACGGCCGAGGCGATTGCGCTGCACCGCTCGCTGATTCCGCTGATGAATCTGGCGTTTGCCGAGACCAATCCGGGTCCGATGAAGTCGGTGATGGATCTGATCGGCGTCGATGCGCCCGCGATGCTCGCACCGCTGGTGCAAGCCGCACCGGCGCTGTCAGCCGACCTGCGCACGGAACTGAAGAAGCAACTGGCGATTTTCGAAGGACGTTAATCGCCAGGCGGTCATCGCGAAAGGGTTACCGCCGGAAGGTCGAGAGCCGCGACTTCGAGATCGAGGTCGCGGCCACTTGAATGTGCGGGGCGAGTTCGGTTTCGACACGTTCGCGCGACCAGCGCGACGTCGGCACAGAGATGTTGATGGCCGCCACGGCGTGGCCGTCGTGATCGGTGATGGGGGCGGCGACCGAAATGTCGCCCATGACCGTCTCGTTCTCGACGATGGCGTAGCCGCGCCGGGCCGTCAGTTGAATCCGGTCGATCAGCTTCTTCTCGTCGGTGAGCGTGTACGGCGTCATCGGTTCGAGCGACGTGCTGGCGAGTATTTCTCGTACACGCACCTCGGGCAGGCGCGACAGGATGGCGATACCCGACGCGGTGAACATGGCCGGCAGGCGCGCGCCCACCACGATATCGATGTTCACCAGATGCTGACCGGGGAAGCGGGCGACGAACACGATTTCGTGGCCGTCGAGTTCCTGAAGGTTGGTCGTCTCGCCGACGCGGCGGCTGATGTCGAGCAGATACGGCGATGCCTTGTCGACCAGCTCGTTCGCACGAATGTAGTTGTACGAGAACTGCAACACCTTGGTCGTCAGGCCATAAGTGCGGGTCTCGGGCACGCGAAAGAGATAACCCAAGGCTTCGAGCGTATGCACGAGCCGCTGGGTGGCGCTGCGGTCCAGATCGGCCGCCTTGGCGATGTCGCTGAGCGTCATGTAACGCGCCGGGCCGTCGAAGGCGTGCAGTACCTGAAACGTTTTTTCGGTCGAGCCGACGAACAGCGTCGAGCGCGTGGCGTCCCGTCCGGTTTTGGCATCGGTCTTTGCGGTCTTGTCGTTCGACGGGGCGGGCAGGCGCGGCATGAGCGGTTCGTGAGTGTGCGTATTGTAATGATTGTGATTGTAATGCAATTGTTTATGAGCAAGTCATGAGAATAGGGGGAGGCATGGCCGCGTTTTCCTGCGTGGACGATTACCGGAGTGCTGCGCAGCGGCGGTTGGCGAAGATCGCGTTCGACTATCTGGAGGGCGGGGCGGAAGACGGTCATGCGCTGCGCCGAAATCGTGACGCGTTCGCCCAATGGGGCTTTTGCCCGCGTGTGCTCACCGATACGTCGCAAGTCTCGAGTGCCACCACCTTCTGGGGCCGCGAGGCAGCCGCCCCGATGGCCGTGGGGCCGACCGGCCTGAACGGGCTGTTCTGGCCGCGCGCTGACGAATTGCTCGCGCGTGCAGCGGCCGATGCCGGCTTGCCGTTCGTGCTGTCGACGGCCTCCACGTCATTGCTCGAAGACGTGCGCGCGGCAGTGCCCGATGGTGAACTGTGGCTGCAACTCTATGTACAGCAAGACCGCAGCATCGCCGAGAGCATGATGCGGCGCGCTCGCGAGGCGGGGTATCGCACGTTGTTGCTGACCGTCGACACCCCCGTGCACGGCAAGCGCGATCACGACACGCGTAATGGCTTCAAGCTGCCGCTGCGTTTCACGCCGAAGCTGGTGGCCGATTGCCTGCGCCATCCCCATTGGAGTTGGCAGATGCTGGCCAACGGCGCGCCGCAACTGCGCAACATCGCCCAGAGCGTGGGTGAGCGCGCCGATCTGGCCCGTCATGCCGCCATGTTGAGCCGACAGATGGACCTGTCGCTCGGTTGGGACGATCTGACATGGGTGCGGCGTCACTGGCCGGGCGAAGTGCTCGTCAAGGGCATTCTGACGGCGGAAGACGCCAAACTCGCGCAGGCCTACGGCGCGGACGGCATCGTAGTGTCGAACCACGGCGGCCGGCAATTAGGCAACACGCTGGCCCCGATCGAGGCGCTCACCCCGATCGTCGAGGCGGTGAACGGGCGGGGACGGCATCTCGACGTGTTCGTGGATGGCGGCGTGCGGCGCGGTGCCGATGTTGCCAAGGCGGTGGCCTTGGGGGCGAAGGGCGTGCTGCTGGGGCGTGCCCCGTTGTATGGCGTGGCAGCCCGTGGCGGTGCGGGCGCGGCCGACGTGCTCGCGATGTTGCTGGGCGAGTTGCGCACGACGATGCAACTGCTGGGTTGCGCGCAAGTGGGTGCACTCGCGCCCCAGTGCGTGGCGCGGCTGCCGGCGCTTGGGGCAAACCCGCTATAATGTTTCGCGCCCGAATACCCTCGGGCGGCGCGGCATCCGGCAGGTGAGCGGGGCAAGTGCGTCGCGCGGCGGTATGCCATCTTTCATACACAGGAACGTCATCATGAGCTTCAACCACGTGCCGGCCGGCAAGGATATCCCCACCGATTTCAACGTCATCATCGAGATCCCGGCGCAAAGCGACCCGGTGAAGTACGAAGCTGACAAGGACCTGGGCCTGCTGGTCGTCGACCGCTTCATCGGCACGGGCATGCGCTACCCGGCCAACTACGGTTTCATTCCGCAGACGCTGGCTGGCGACGGCGACCCCGTCGACGCACTGGTCATCACCCCGTTCCCGCTGCTGGCTGGCTCGATCGTGCGCTGCCGTGCACTGGGCATGCTGAACATGACCGACGAGTCGGGCGTGGATGCCAAGCTGGTGGTCGTGCCGGTCGACAAGATCTGCCCGATGACCGCGCACCTGAAGTCGATCGACGACGTGCCGGGCTACCTGAAGGACCAGATCAAGCACTTCTTCGAGAACTACAAGGCGCTCGAGAAGGGCAAGTGGGTGAAGATCGAAGGCTGGGAAGGCATCGATGCCGCCCACAAGGAAATCGTCGACGGCGTGGCCAACGCCAAGAAGTAAGCGGTTTTCGTAAGCGATTTTCGGCTTGCGACATCGTGGTCACGGTTGCCGTGGCGGCCATGGCCCGATGTCATCGAAACCCGGCACGATTGCCGGGTTTTTTGTTGCCCGCCGAAAGCCCGCCGGGGCGTCGCGTGAACGCAGCGCGACGGTGGTGCCTGAAAGCTTCGCCGAGTTCGGCGACAATGACGGGCAGTCCGGCAGCGACTTCTCGCCGGCGGCTTCGCGAACGAGGTGACGGGTGAGCAGCGACGTAGTGATTCGGGTAGTCCAATCGATTGAAGACGTGCCGGCCGACCAGTGGAACGCGCTCGCCGGCAGCAATCCCTTCGTGCAGCACGCGTTTTTGCACGCCATGCATACCAGCGGCTGTGCCAGCAAGGGCACCGGCTGGCAGCCGGCCTATCTGCTCATGCACGCGGGCGACACGCTTGCCGGGGCCATGCCGCTGTACGTCAAGTCGCACTCGCGCGGCGAATACGTGTTCGACCACGCGTGGGCCGACGCTTTTGCGCGTCACGGGCTGCGCTACTACCCCAAGCTGCTCTCGGCCGTGCCGTTCTCGCCGGTGACGGGGCCGCGCTTGTTGGCGCGCACGCATGCCGACCGGGTGGCGCTCGCCCGTGGGGCGATTGCGTTTGCCAAGCAGTTGGACGTGTCGTCCATTCACGTGCTCTTCACGCACGAGGACGATCTGGCTGCGCTTACCGAGGCGGGCTACATGCTGCGCGAGGGCGTGCAGTTCCATTGGGAGAATCAGGACTTCGCCACGTTCGACGACTTCCTTGCGCAGATGAATCAGGAGAAGCGCAAGAAGCTGCGGCAGGACCGGCGGCGGGTGCGCGAGGCGGGGGTGACCTATCGCTGGCTGCGCGGTGCCGACATCGACGACGCGGCGCTCGATTTCTTCTACCAATGCTACGAAAACACCTATCGCGAGCATTGGAACGCGCCGTATCTGTCGCGTGAATTCTTCGCGCAGGTGCATGCCACGATGCCCGACACGCTGCTGCTCGTGATGGCGATGCGTGATGACGCACCGCTGGCGTGTGCGCTCAACGTGGTGACGCACGACACGATGTTCGGGCGCTACTGGGGCACGACGGATTTCGTCTCCGGCATGCACTTCGAGACGTGCTACGCGCAGGGCATCGAGTACTGCATCGTGCACGGGTTGCGCAGTTTCGAGGGCGGGGCACAGGGCGTGCATAAAATGTCGCGCGGGTTGTTGCCCACGCCGACGTGGTCGGCCCACTGGATCGGCGACGCGCGGTTTGCCGACGCGATTGCCGAGTTTCTCGATGCCGAGACCTCTGCCATGGACGAGCATATTGGCGAGTTGGAAGCGCATACGCCTTTCAAGCGCACGTAATATACTGGCGATCTGACCGCCCGCCGGTCGCGCCGGGCCTGCCAGCCTGCCGCTGCACCGGCCCACGAGCGATGCATGGGTAGCCGCCGACATGACCAACCGATTTCTCAATCTCTATAACCACGATTTCGCGCGCGTCGCCGTTGGCGTGCCGCAATGCCGCGTCGCCGACCCGGCGTTCAACGCCCAGCAGACCATTGCGCTCGCCCGCGAAGCCGATGCCCAAGGCGCCGTGCTGGTGGCGTTCCCCGAGTTGGGGATTCCCGCGTATAGCTGCGAAGACCTGTTCCAACAACGCGCACTGCTCGACGCGTGCGATGCCGCGCTTGCCGAGATCGTTGCTGCGAGCCGCGAACTGGGTGCCGCGCTCATCGTCGGCATGCCGGTGCGTGTGCAACAGCGCTTGTTCAACTGCGCAGTCGTCGTCGCGCGTGGACGTATTCACGGCGTGGTCCCCAAGACCTATCTGCCGAACTACAGCGAGTTTTACGAAGCCCGTCAGTTCAACGCCGCCGACGACGCGGGGGTGGATTCGGTCACCTTGCTCGGTCACGACGTCCCCTTCGGTGCCCTGATTTTCGAAGCCGCCGACCAGCCGCTGCTGCGCTTTCACTGCGAAATCTGCGAAGACGTCTGGGTGCCGGTGCCGCCGTCGTCGTTTGCCGCGCTCGCGGGCGCGACGGTACTCGTCAACCTGTCGGCGTCGAACGTCGTGGTCGGCAAGTCGGCGTACCGTCATCAACTTGTCGGTCAGCAGTCGGCGCGCTGTCTGGCGGCGTATCTGTACACGTCGGCCGGGCAGGGTGAATCGACGACCGATCTCGCGTGGGACGGACAGGCACTCATCTACGAGAACGGCGACATGCTCGCCGAGTCGGCCCGCTTCGCCAGCGAGTCGCACCTGATTTACGCGGACGTCGATCTGGAGCGCCTCGCCCGCGAGCGCATGCACCAGACCACGTTCGGCGTGTCGGTGCGGCGTCATGCCGACGAAGTGGCGCGATTCCGGACCATCAAGGTCGACGTCACGATGCCGCGAGATGCTGAGCTGCCGCTCGCACGTGCCATCGGCCGTTTTCCGTATGTGCCGGCTGACCCGCGTTTGCGCGACGAGCGCTGCCACGAGGTCTACAACATTCAGGTGCAGGCGCTGATGCAGCGTCTTGCGTCGTCGAAGATCCAGAAGGTGGTCATCGGCGTGTCGGGCGGCCTCGACTCCACGCACGCGTTGCTCGTGTGCGCAAAGGTCATGGACCGGCTTGGGCTGCCGCGCACGAACATCCTCGCCTACACGATGCCGGGGTTCGCGACGAGCGAGCGCACGCTGCGTCAGGCGCGCGAGTTGATGGAAGCCGTGGGCTGCACGGCGCGCGAGATCGACATCCGCCCGAGTTGCATGCAGATGTTGAAGGACCTCGACCATCCGTTTGCGAACGGGCAGGAAGTCTACGACGTCACGTTCGAGAACGTGCAGGCAGGCGAGCGGACCAACCATCTGTTCCGTCTGGCCAACCACCTCGGTGCCATTGTTATCGGCACGGGCGATCTGAGCGAGCTTGCGCTGGGCTGGTGTACCTACGGGGTGGGCGATCACATGTCGCACTACAACGTGAACGCCAGCGTGCCGAAGACGCTCATCATTCATCTGGTGCGCTGGGTCGCCGAGACGGGGCAACTGAGTCAGGCGGCTGGACAGACGGCACCGGCGAAGGGGGGGAAGGAAGGCAAGGAAGCGGCGGGCCGCCGCAACGTCCTCATCGACATTCTCGAGACCGAAATCAGCCCCGAGCTGGTGCCCGGCAAGGCCAACGGCGCGCCGGAGCAGCGCACCGAGCACTTCATCGGGCCGTACGAGTTGCAGGACTTCAACCTGTACTACACGCTGCGTTTCGGCTACGCGCCGCGCAAGGTGGCATTCCTGTCGTGGAGCGCGTGGCACGACGCGTCGACCGGGCGTTGGCCGGACGAGGGACAGCGCGCCCACAATGCGTACGATATGGTCGCCATCAAGCGCAATCTCCGAATCTTCCTCGACCGGTTTTTCCGCACCAGCCAGTTCAAGCGCTCGTGCGTGCCGAATGCGCCGAAGGTCGGCACAGGCGGGTCGCTGTCGCCGCGCGGCGACTGGCGTGCGCCGAGCGATTCCGAATCGGTGGTGTGGCTGGCCGATCTGGACACCGTGCCCGACGATCCACATGCCTGACGGGGACGACGGCGCGGGCGTGGCGGTTTCGCGCTGTCATCAGCGTGTTGCCGCCGGACCGGTACAATAGGCCAGCGAATTTCCAGAACATTCAAACCAAGATATCGAGGCGACAATGAAACGCGTTACTGCCATTATCAAACCCTTCAAGCTCGACGAAGTGCGTGAAGCCCTGGCCGAAGTCGGCGTGACCGGCCTGACCGTGACGGAAGTGAAGGGCTTTGGCCGCCAGAAGGGGCACACCGAGCTGTATCGTGGCGCGGAATACGTGGTCGACTTCCTGCCGAAGATCAAGATCGAAGTGGTCGTGGGCGCCGCACAGGCCGAGCAGGTCATCGACGCCGTGCTGGGCGCGGCGCGCACCGGCAAGATCGGCGACGGCAAGATCTTCGTGACCGACGTGGAGCGCGTGATCCGCATCCGTACCGGTGAAGAGGGTGAGCAGGCCGTATAAGGTCTGTGGCGATACCGTCGAGCGGACGGCATCAGCAAGCTACTGCTAAGGCATCAGCAAGACATGACGAAGGGCGAGGCTGCGAGTGCAGCGTCGCCCTTTGGCGTTTCTGGTGTGGTTTTCCAGTGCGGTCCTGTGGCGCGCCCGGCTACTCGGCCTTCAGCCGCACGTCGAAGGCGACCGTGATCAACCGGACCAAGATCACCGACAAGGCGCTGATCGAAAGCGTGTAGACGGGATCGAGATCGGCGTAAGTCAGCGCGATGTAGATCCATCCGCCGATAAACGCGCATACCGCATATGGGCGCGTATCGCGCAGCACAAGCGGTACCTCGTTACAAAGAATGTCGCGCATCACGCCGCCGCCCACCCCGGTGATCACACCCATCATCACCGACATGAATGGCGACATGCCGGTCTGAAGCGCCAGCGACGTGCCCGATGCGCTGAACGTCCCAAGCCCGATCGCGTCAGTGATGAGCAGCACACGCTCGGTGGCCACGCGCGAGACGAGCCGCAGCACGCCCGACGTCGAGAGCGAGAGAATGAGAATGATGATGGTGTACCACTGATGCTGCACCCAGTAGAAGGGGCGGTGGTCGAGCAGGACGTCGCGCAGGGTACCGCCGCCGAAGGCAGTGGCGAAGGCCAGCACGAACGCGCCGACCGGGTCGAGATGCTGTTTGCGGGCTTCGGCGAAACCTGAGATGGCGCACGACAATACGGCGATGGCCTCGGTGATGGCCAGAATCGTATGGAGCTGACTGCTCATCTCATGAATCATCGGCGAATCCTTCGGGTGAAACGTCGTGATTGGTGTCGTGACAAGCGTCGTAACAAGCGTCGAAACTGACGTTGAGACGGTGCGGCGGGGGCGTGCCCCGCCGGGGTCAGTAGCCCGCGCGCGGCGATCGGCCCGGCGAAGGCTGTAGCAATACTACCAGTGCGCCGCTGCCGCCGTCGCGTCCTTGTGCCTGCGCCCATGCCAGCACTTCGTTCTTCTGCGCGAGCCAGCTGCGCACTTTTTCCTTGAGCACCGGTTCGCGTCCCACCGAGCCCAGCCCTTTGCCGTGAATCACGCGCACGCAGCGCAGGCCGCGTTTGACGGCATCGTGCAGGAAGGCGGAGAGGGCTTCGCGGGCTTCGTCGCGGCGTAAGCCGTGCAAATCGACCTGCGCCTGCACCACCCAGTCGCCGCGCTGGAGCTTGAGCAGGGTGTCCTGACTGATGCCCGGGCGACGGTACGACAGGCGGTCGTCCGTATCGAGCAGCGCTTCGGGATCGAATTCGTCCGACAGCGATTCGTAGAGTACGGCGGCTTCGTCTTCCTGCGTCTGGCGGGCAACGGGAGCCGGCGGCTGACGCGGGTGTTCTACGCGATCGACCGAACGCTTGCGGGCAATTGGAGCAATGTCGCCGATGCTGTCGCGAAACACGTTGGCGTCGCGCTCGGCTTGTGCGGCGCGTTTGGCGGCCTCGATACGCTCGGCTTCGCGGGCGGCGGTTTCCTTCGCGAGAGTGTCGCGCAGGCCGGCGAGGTCGTTGAGGCTGAGCTTGGGGGGCTTCTTGCTCATGAGATGTCGGAGTCGGGTACCACCCGGGGTGCCCGGGCGGTACCGTCGGTCAGCGCTGACTAAGTGGCGAAGCAACTCGCTAAATAAGTCGCTAAATAAGTCGCCAAGTCGGCTTACTGATCGAGATTTTCGAGGAAACGCTGTGCGTCGAGTGCGGCCATGCAGCCCGTACCGGCGCTGGTGATTGCCTGACGGTACACGTGATCCTGCACGTCGCCGGCGGCAAACACGCCCGGCACGTTGGTGGCCGTGGCGTTGCCGTTCAGGCCGCTGTGCGTGACGATGTAGCCGTTCTTCATCTCGACCTGACCTTCGAAGATATCGGTGTTCGGCTTGTGGCCGATGGCGATGAACACGCCGTGCAGCGCGATGTCTTCCGAAGCACCGGTCTTGGTGTTCTTGATACGCACGCCGGTCACGCCCGAGTCGTCGCCGGTCACTTCGTCGAGCACGCTGTCGTACTTGAGTTCGACCACGCCTTGCTTGGCCTTCTCGAGCAGACGGTCGATCAGGATCGGCTCGGCGCGGAACTTGTCGCGGCGGTGGATCACGGTGACCTTGCTGGCGATGTTCGACAGGTAGAGCGCTTCTTCCACGGCGGTGTTGCCGCCGCCGACCACGCAGACTTCCTTGCCGCGGTAGAAGAAACCGTCGCAGGTGGCGCAAGCCGACACGCCACGGCCCGAGAACGCTTCTTCCGACGGCAGGCCGAGGTACTGCGCCGAGGCGCCGGTCGCGATGATCAGGGCGTCGGCCGTGTATTCACCCGAGTCGCCGATGAGGCGCAGCGGGCGCTCGGTCAGATGCACCGTGTGAATGTGGTCGAAGATGATTTCGGTGTTGAAGTGCTCGGCGTGAGCCTGCATGCGGGCCATCAGTTCGGGGCCTTGCACGCCGGTCGGGTCGCCGGGCCAGTTCTCGACGTCGGTGGTGGTCATCAATTGACCGCCTTGGGCGATACCGGTGATCAGCACAGGCTTGAGGTTGGCGCGTGCGGCGTAGACGGCGGCGCTGTAGCCGGCGGGGCCGGAACCGAGAATCAGGACTTTAGCGTGCTTGGCAGCGGACATGGACGAACTCACCGTAAATGGGCGTTGGGGGCTGGCGACGTATTCCGTGCGCCCCGGGGCCGCAGCGCGCCAGCCAGCGGGTGGCTGAGGCGGATCGGCGGACGCAGGGAATCGGCGCAATCCGTCATTATAAAGGGCCGGCGTCGTTTCGTTGATGGAGCCTCGCAATCGGTCCGATAGCCCCGGGCAGGGCGTCCGGCGGGAGGCTGGTCAATGTTTGGCCGACGATCGGTGGCCTTCCGGCGGGCGTTCAGCGGGCGTTCGGCGTTACCCCTTGTCACCTTTTCGTGCATTAAGCGTTGTAATAGTTGTTTAGAATGGAGGCTTGCCGCGCGGCAGGCCGCCCGTCTGCCCGCCCAACCAACTGGCTTGATGACGACGAAATCTTCCTACTCTGCTGGTGCCGGATCGTCGTTACCCAACCGGGTGACGCATCTTTTCCATGAAATCCGCTGGATGGCGCAAGTCGCGCTGATGGTGTTCCTGTTGATGGCGTTGTTCTCGTACAGCCGTCTGGACCCCAGCTGGACACATGCGGCGCACGTGGAGCGCATCGCCAACTGGGCGGGGCGCGTCGGCGCATGGGTGGCAGATATGCTGCTGCTCATGCTCGGCCTGTCCGCCTACTGGCTGGTCGTATTCATCGCCCGCCGTGTCATCTCCGGCTATCGACGTATCTCTACCAAGCGCGAAGCGCCCCCGCTGCGCGAACGGCTCGCGAGCGGCGGCTGGGTCGAGATCGTCTCCTTCCTGATGGTGCTGCTCGCCAGCGCCGGTGTCGAATCGCTCCGTCTGTACCGCATGAAAGCGCAACTGCCGCGTGCCTCGGGCGGTGTGATCGGCGAGACCGTGGGTGGATTCTTCCAGCACGCGCTCGGCTTTACCGGCGGCACGCTCGCACTGTTGCTGATTCTGGCGTTTGGTCTGTCGCTGCTGTTCCATTTCTCGTGGCTGTCGGCGGCTGAAAAGCTCGGTGCGCTGATTCTCGATACCGGCACCGTGATTCGCCGCCGCCGTGAGGCGCGGCAGGACCGTCGTCTGGGTGAAGAAGCGGCCATCGCCCGTGAAGGTGCCGTGGTGCAGAACCGCGTGCGCGCCGACGTGCATGAGCCGGTGCAGATCGTGCCGCCCGTCAAGGTGGTGCCCAAGAGCGAGCGGGTCGAGAAGGAAAAGCAGGCGCCGCTGTTTGCCGACCTGCCCGATTCCATCCTGCCGCCGCTGGCGCTGCTCGACGCCCCGGCGGCTGTGCAGGAGACCGTGTCGGGCGAGACGCTCGAGTTCACGTCGCGCCTGATCGAGAAGAAGCTCAAGGATTTTGGCGTCGAAGTGAACGTAGTGGCGGCCTACCCGGGCCCGGTCATTACGCGCTATGAAATCGAGCCGGCCACGGGCGTGAAGGGCAGCCAGATCGTGACGCTGGCGAAGGATCTGGCACGTTCGCTCTCGCTCGTGTCGATTCGCGTGGTCGAGACCATCCCCGGCAAGAATTTCATGGGGCTGGAGCTGCCGAATCCGCGCCGTCAGACCGTTCGTCTGACCGAGATTCTGGGCTCCGAGGTCTATAACGATTCGTCGTCGCTGCTGACGCTTGCGCTGGGCAAGGACATCGGCGGCAAGCCCGTCGTGGCCGATCTGGGCAAGATGCCTCACTTGCTGGTGGCCGGTACGACCGGTTCGGGCAAGTCGGTCGGGATCAACGCGATGATTCTGTCGCTGCTCTACAAGGCCACGGCCGAGCAGGTGCGACTCATCCTGATCGACCCGAAGATGCTCGAAATGAGCATGTACGAAGGCATTCAGCATCTGTTGTGCCCGGTCGTGACCGATATGCGTCAGGCGGGGCACGCGTTGAACTGGGTGGTGTCCGAAATGGAGCGCCGCTACAAGCTGATGAGCAAGCTGGGCGTGCGCAACCTCGCGGGCTACAACAACAAGATCGACGAAGCCGCCAAGCGCGAAGAACACATCCCGAACCCGTTCTCTCTGACGCCGGAAGAACCCGAGCCGTTGCAACGTCTGCCGTACATCGTCGTGGTGATCGACGAGTTGGCCGACCTGATGATGGTGGTCGGCAAGAAGGTCGAAGAGTTGATTGCCCGCATTGCCCAGAAGGCGCGTGCGGCCGGTATCCACCTGATTTTGGCGACGCAGCGTCCGTCGGTCGACGTGATTACGGGCCTGATCAAGGCCAACGTGCCGACCCGAGTGGCGTTCCAGGTATCGTCGAAGATCGATTCGCGCACCATTCTCGATCAGCAGGGCGCCGAGACGCTGCTGGGCATGGGCGACATGCTCTACATGCCGCCGGGCACCGGTCTGCCGTTGCGCGTGCACGGGGCGTTCGTGGCGGACGATGAAGTGCATCGCGTGGTGCAACGGCTCAAGGAGCAGGGCGAGGCGAATTACGTCGAGGGCCTGCTCGACGGGGCGATCGAAGGCGAGGACGGTGGCGTCGACGGCGCGGGTGGCGGAACCGGCGAGGGGGGCGGCGAGTCCGACCCTCTGTACGATCAGGCGGTGGCGGTGGTGCTCAAGCAGCGCCGTGCGTCGATCTCACTGGTGCAGCGACATCTGCGCATTGGTTACAACCGGGCCGCGCGGCTGCTCGAACAGATGGAACAGTCCGGCGTCGTGTCGGCGATGGCGAGCAACGGCAACCGGGAAATTCTGGTGCCCAATCGCGAAGGAGAATGAAGAACATGCTGGGATTCAAGCGCAGTTTGCCGCTCATGGCGGGTGTGGTGGGCGTAACGCTGGCGGCGCTGGTCGCACCGGCTTACGCCAGCGGCACGGCGCAACTCAAGGCCTTCGCGGCGCAGGTGAAGTCCGCGCGTGGCGAATTCGAGCAAAAGCAGGTCAAGCAGGGGAAGGACGGCAACGTGGCGGTGTCGAATATGGCATCGGGCACCTTCGAATTCTCCCGGCCGGGCCGCTTTATCTGGCGCTACGTCAAACCGTACGATCAACTGCTGCAAGCCGACGGCGAGACGCTCTATATCTATGACAAAGACCTGAATCAGGTCACCGAGCGCAAGCTGGGCGCGTCGCTGGGTGCGAGTCCGGCGGCGATTCTCTTCGGCAGCAACGATGTCGAAAAGAACTTCACCCTCAAGGACGCCGGCGTGAAGAACGGCATCGATTGGGTCGAACTCCAGCCGAAATCGCAGGACACGCAGTTCCAGCGCGTGGGCATCGGCTTTCGCGATGGCAACTTGGCCGCGATGGAGCTCTACGATGCATTCGGCAACGTGACGTTGCTGACGTTTGCGAATATGCAGAAGAATCCGCCGATGTCGCTGGACAACTTCAAGTTCACCGTGCCCAAGGGGGCCGACGTGATCAAGGGATGAGCGAACGGCCCCGATGCCGGTGGACTGGCATAATGGGCGTATCCGAAATCTGATCTGCGGCCGGGGATTCCCCGGCCGCACTGCTTCTTACCATGCCAGACGCACCTCTTTCTGCCTCGGTGCCACTTGCCGAGCGCTTGCGCCCCCATACCATTGACGACGTGATCGGCCAGCGCCATCTGCTCGGCAAGGGGAAACCTTTGCGCGTGGCATTTGAAGCGGGGCGTCCGCATTCGATGATCCTGTGGGGCCCGCCCGGTGTGGGGAAGACCACCCTCGCGCGCCTCATGGCCGACGCGTTCAAGGCCTATTTCATTTCGCTCTCGGCCGTGCTTTCCGGTGTGAAGGATATACGCGACGCGGTGGAAGCGGCGCAAATCCAGCGTGGGCAGGGGCGCCAGACGGTGGTGTTCGTCGACGAGGTGCATCGCTTCAACAAGGCGCAGCAGGATGCTTTCCTGCCGCACGTGGAATCGGGGCTTTTCATCTTCGTGGGTGCTACCACCGAGAACCCGTCGTTCGAAGTGAATGGCGCATTGCTCTCGCGTGCGGCCGTGTACGTGCTCAAGAGTCTGAACGACGACGAACTGGGCGAAATGGTCACGCGCGCGGCGCATGAGCTCGGCGACATCACGTTCACCGACGAGGCGCGTCAGGGGCTGATCGATTCGGCCGACGGCGATGGGCGCAAGCTGTTCAACAACGTGGAAATCGTCGCGCAGGCAGCGACGTCGCAGGGCCTCGACACCATCGACGACGCCTTGCTCGCGAGCGTGCTGGCAGAAAACTTGCGCCGCTTCGACAAGGGTGGCGATGCGTTCTACGACCAGATCAGCGCGCTGCACAAGTCGGTGCGCGGCAGCTCGCCCGATGGTGCGCTGTACTGGTTCTGCCGCATGCTCGATGGCGGCGCCGATCCGCGTTACATGGCGCGACGCATTGTGCGCATGGCGTGGGAAGACATCGGACTGGCCGATCCGCGTGCGGCACGCATCGCACTGGATGCGGCCGAAACCTACGAGCGTCTGGGCACACCCGAAGGTGAACTTGCGCTGGCGCAGGCAGTGCTTTATCTGGCTGCCGCACCCAAATCGAACGCGGGCTACAACGCTTACAACCAAGCGCGTGCGTTCGTCAGCAAAGACAAGTCGCGCGGGGTGCCGGTGCATTTGCGTAATGCGCCGACCAAGCTGATGAAGGAACTGGGTTACGGTCACGAGTACCGTTACGCGCATGACGAGCCGGATGGCTATGCCGCTGGCGAGACGTACTTCCCCGACGATCTGCGGGCGCAGCAGTGGTATCGTCCGGTGCCGCGCGGGCTCGAAGGCAAGATTGGCGAGAAACTGAACTGGCTCAAATCGCTCGATGCCGATTGGCGTCGTGCGAATGCCAAGGGGCGCAAAGCGGGTAATGGCACCGATGCGGCACCGCAGACCAAGGCGTCTGGCGGCACGTCTTCCGCGTCCGCACCGCCGTCTTCTGCGCCGGTTTCCGAAAAATCGCAACCGGCCGATACCAGCGACGACGAGTGAGTTTGGTAAAATCACCCGCTTGATGCCGTTTTTGGCGCGATGAGCGCGCCATTTGCGGCCAGAACGAATTTTATGACTCACTGAAGTGAGTCGCTAACGACAGACTTCCCACCATGCTCGACATTCAACTTCTTCGCAAGGATCTCGACGGCGTTGCGGCGCGGCTCAAGGCGCGCGGTTACACGCTGGACGTGGCGACGTTCGCTGCGCTCGAGGCAGAGCGCAAGCAGATCCAGACGCAAACCGAGGAACTGCAAGCCCGCCGCAATGCGCTCTCGAAGCAGGTCGGCATGAAGAAGGGCAAGGGCGAAGATGCCTCGGCCGAAATCGCCGAAGTTGGCGGTATTGCCGACACGCTCAAGGCATCGTCGGTGCGTCTGGAAGAAATCCAAACGCGTATGTCGGACGTGCTGCTCGGCGTGCCGAACCTGCCGCACGAAAGCGTGCCGGTGGGCAACGACGAAACGCAGAACGTGGAAGTGCGCCGCTGGGGCACGCCGCGCGAGTTCGACTTCACGCCGCGCGATCACGTCGATCTGGGCGCCAAGCTGGGACTCGACTTCGACGCGGCAGCCAAGCTGGCGGGCGCGCGCTTCTCGGTGATGAAGGGCGGCATTGCCCGTCTGCATCGTGCACTGGCGCAGTTCATGCTGGACACGCACACGGGCGAGCACGGTTATACGGAAACGTATGTGCCGTACATCGTGAATGCGGCGTCGATGCGCGGCACGGGCCAACTGCCGAAGTTCGAAGACGACTTGTTCAAGGTGCCGCGCAAGGTGGGCGGTGACGATGGCGAGCGTATCGAGAACTTCTACCTGATCCCGACGGCGGAAGTGTCGCTCACGAATCTGGTGCGTGACGAGTTGCTGACGAACGACGCGTTGCCGATGCGCATGGTGGCGCATACGCCGTGCTTCCGCTCGGAGGCGGGCAGCTATGGCAAGGACACGCGCGGCATGATTCGCCAGCATCAGTTCGACAAGGTCGAGTTGGTGCACGTGGTGCGCCCGGAAGAGTCGTACGACACGCTGGAGATGCTGGTCGGTCACGCCGAAGCGATTCTGAAGAAGCTTGAGCTGCCGTTCCGCACGATCGTGTTGTGCACGGGCGATATGGGTTTTGGTGCAGCCAAGACGTACGAC
This sequence comes from Pandoraea sp. PE-S2T-3, assembly GCF_002179965.1. Taxonomy (GTDB): domain Bacteria; phylum Pseudomonadota; class Gammaproteobacteria; order Burkholderiales; family Burkholderiaceae; genus Pandoraea. The sequence continues at coordinate 296,069 of NZ_NGUQ01000033.1, read as the reverse complement.
ATGGAGGTGTGGATTCCGGCGCAGGGCACGTACCGCGAAATCTCGTCGTGCTCGAACATGGAAAGCTTCCAGGCGCGTCGCATGCAGGCGCGCTTCCGCAATGCGCAGGGCAAGCCGGAACTGGTGCACACGCTGAACGGGTCGGGTCTGGCCGTGGGCCGTGCGTTGGTGGCGGTGATCGAGAACTATCAGAACGCCGATGGTTCGATCACGGTGCCGGACGCGCTGCGTCCGTACATGGGCGGCATTGAACGCCTTGAGCCCGCCGCGTAAAAATTTTCAAAAAAGGGCTTGGCAGCCGAAAAAATTCGGCTATAATCTCTTTCTCGCTGCTTGAGGCCACTCAGGCAGCGACTCAAAGCAGAAAGTGTGCTTGGAGAGGTGGCAGAGTGGTCGAATGCGCCAGACTCGAAATCTGGTGTACGGTTATACCGTACCGTGGGTTCGAATCCCACCCTCTCCGCCAAGTAAACAATTAAGCCCTTGAATTTCAAGGGCTTTTTTGTTTTCTGAGCCAATGACTTACAAAGTGACTATCAAAGCATTGGCTGCTTCATGCTCTTGAATTCGAGTGCTGCACTGTCAGTTTTTCTCCCTGATCATTTCCAGTGCGTGGGACAAAAGACGCGCTTTGTCGTCGCCATCTAGGCGATGATACGCGACCAGCAGCTTGGCCTCTGAGTCATCTGGGGCAAAGAAGTAAGTCGTCGGGAGATTGAGGATGCCGGCGATACGCTCGACGATCGAGTAGTCGGGTGCGTGCTTGCCTCGCTCGTATTGATTCATGCGAGCGCTTGCGGACATCTCATCTACGCCTGCAAGGACTCCGAGCTTCTCCTGCGTCAAACCCGCAGCCTTCCTTGCTTCCTTTAGCCGTTTCGCGAATACCGACATGTTCTTCCCCGAAAGGAAAACATGCTGGACGTTGGCGATATTTGCTACACTAAGAATTCCTTAGTTTTCGGGTGGCAAGATCAAGAGTGAATTCGACGCACCCGGATCGATATCGAGACTAGATGATGAGAATTGAAAAGCGCGATTTGTGTGTGGCGCTCGTCGGGGTAATTTCCCACTTCACTTTTGTGTCCACTGCCTATGCCCAGTCCATTCCTCCGGCCTGCCAGCAATACGTCACGGCGATCAATGTGTGTGGAGCGGATTTGGTCAAGCTCATCGAGTTGCGCAAGCCTGCCGACCTTGAAAACACCAAGCGAAACGTCGACACGCGCGGATTGGTGGCGGATATTCGGGCGCACATCAAGAGCGATGGCTATGACCAAGTGGCTCAGGCCTGTGCAACGACCGCACGCGATGAACTGCAAAAGGGGATTATCAACGTCACGACGATGCTCACGTTCGGTGGTGGCATGACTTCGCGATGCCAGCAAGCTGCGGGAGCAATCCGATGAATCGGGGGATTAGCAGTTCGAGGCGTGCACGAAGCGTGCTGGTGGTCACGTCCATCGTGATCGGATCTGCTTTCGCCGGATGGGCGCGGGCCGAGACGTTGCAGCCCTCGTTCGACTGCCGCAAAGCGACGAGTTCGGTTGAGCGTTCGATCTGCATTAGCCCTGAGCTTTCGGCGCTGGATAGTCAACTTGCACAGGTGTTCGCTGCGGCGTCGGCACGGACGGCGGACAAGGTGGGGCTTCGAAAAGACCAGAACAAGTGGCGGACGACTATTCGCGACAAGTGTCGTAGCAGCGAGTGCATTGCGGACGCCTACGGCGCTAGAACGCGCGCACTTAGCGTGACCGCAGAAAACGGCCGAGTGCTTGTTCTTCCGGGCACTGGATCAGCCCCGCTGCCACCGAAGACGTCCGTAATTGCAGGGGGGATCCTTTATGGAACCCTCGTTTTTGACCACGACGCCGCCGGCGGCTTTACCGCACTTCAGGTAGGTGATCGCCAGTACAAGCTTCGTTACGTCGGGAGTGTGCCGGAGAGTCTCGCTGAGCAAATCAACCGGCTTGAAGACGCCTCTCAAACGGTCAGCATTCTCGGCGATCTTATCGTTTGGCCTGACGGCACGAAGGCATTCGATGATCGTTCGAGGGCAATCGTGCTCATTCCTAAGAAGTAAGCCGCTGCGGCATTCCTTGCCGATCGAAGTCGGACACATAAGTGGGAAAGAAGCATGAATGTTCTGATGAAAAAAGATGAAACCGTCGTCTCAGTGAAGATCGGCGTAGCTTGGTCGTTTTGGTTCGGCCTTGCGTTTCCAATCGTAGCGATTGTTGCGTATGCAAGGCGCCGTCTGTACATCCCGGCGTTGATCGTAATCGGCTACATCGTCGCGCAAACGTTGCTTCGGGCAGGCAACTCGACATGGATTGGGCTTATCGACGTGATACCCGAGGAGCTCGCATATGCGAACAGGGACTTCTACATGGTGTCGCTGTTGCTGTGGTGCGCGTACGGGCTCTACGTGGGACGTTACGCGCTATGGGGCAACAAGATCACTGCACGAACGCTCGCTCGACGCGGCTACGTTTGCCCGATGGCCGATCATGCTGAGCTCGCCCGGGCTGCTTGGTCGATAGTTGGTAGCCCGAGCACCGATGTGGGCACTCAGAAAATATGATTCAGGTATCGTTGAAATCTCGATAGCCGTGCACAGGGTTTGAGTCCGAGGCATTCAATGAAGGGGAAGCTTATGGGTAATTATGCAGATTTACTCTGCGCGATCCACTTCGCGGCAGAGCGGCACAAAAAACAGCGTCGGAAGGATGTTGATGCTTCTCCCTATGTCAACCACCCCATCGCGGTAGCGCATCTACTAGCAACCACAGGGAATGTCCGTGACTTGGTGGTGCTGCAAGCCGCGATTCTTCACGACACAATTGAAGACACTCTCACCACAAGCGAAGAATTGCGAATTCTGTTTGGGGCTGAAGTCGCAGCGATTGTTGTGGAGGTTTCGGACGATAAATCGCTCCCGAAGCAAGTGCGCAAGCAACTGCAGATAGAGTCGGCGCCTAAAAAATCAGATAACGCGGCGCTCATAAAAATTGCAGACGCAACATGCAATCTTCGGGATCTTGTTAGTTCGCCACCGCCCAAATGGTCGTTGGCGCGAACGCGGGAGTATTTCGATTGGGCCGCGCAGGTCGTGACCGCTCTCCCGCGAGTGAACGACGCCATGTTGTCGAATTTTAGGATTACCCACGAGGTGGGAATTGGTTTGTATTCTCATGGATCCATGTGAACCGCCCGGAAAGCGTTCGTGACGTAGCGGTGTGGCTACTCAGCATGAGTCAGTGTGCCCGCTACCCGTCGCCAGAATCAACTGGGCGGCGTCAGTCCCGAGGCATTTGAAAGTGCCTCGGCGTGAGGCTGGAAAGTGTCTTAATTCCGGCAGCAGTCGACCCGAATTTCCTTCGCCCGGACACGAGTGTTATGTCGAAGTACAAGTAAGCATTCAAATTTTTGAGGGATTTGGACGTAACCACAAAATTCGCGAAGCAAAAGCTCGGCTAGAGCAGGAAGAGGGAGTGCTGGACGACGGCTTCCAACACGTTCAGTTGGAGGTATGGAACAGCTACCAAGTTGTACGGACCGCGGGAGGACGAGTGAGAGATAGCTCCCGTTTAATTGAGATAGCCCGCCAGTCTTTCGACGCTGCCCGCCATCGTTACAACCATGGCGTAGGGAGCATGGTCGAACTATTGAACGCTAAAACCGAATTGGCGAACTCCCAAACTCAGCATATTCAAGCCGTCGCGGATTGGCAGGCGGCTTGGCTTCGGGTGTCAGGTAGTCTTGGGACCTTGACGCTCAGTGAGTTCGACTAGCACAAAAGAATTAATTCACTGTTCGGGATGGATTAGACCGCTACGGACCCAAAAAACTTCGCGCTGGATGAAACCCGAGTCGGATCGGAGATGCAAGTCGACGATAGCGAACTCACGGGCGATGGGCACTTAATGCCTAGGGGTGTTTTGATTGGAATCTAAGCGTTTAGTCACTACGGGAAATAGAAAATTTTCCGAAGGAGACAAAATGCCACGCATCGGCGTGGGGCACGCAGTAACGCGTGAGTCCGCGTACGGAAGGATGTGTTCGTGCCCCCTAGGCCTATCAAACATTTCATGGCCTAGCGGCGAACTACCCCTTCGCGCCGCCAATCACGCCAAACGGTACGGGACGTGTTCAGATGACGGTACAAGACTGACCTGTACATGGTGGGTGTGTCCGTCGTCGACCAGCGGTATGTCCGGATCGTTGCCCTCAAGGATGTGTCCATCGACGCTCACCGATACGCAGCCTTCGTCCTGGCCATGCACATTCGCAACCGAGATGATATACAGAGACTCGCCATATAGATAATTCAAGCGAAACCCACGCCATTCCCCCGGAATACACGGTGCCACGCGAAGCGCATTACCTCGCTTCTGCAGCCCTAGAACGGACTCTATGGCACCTCGATAGAGCCATCCCGCAGCGCCTGTGTACCAGGTCCAACCGCCGCGCCGCACGTGTGGTGGGGCGGCGTAAATATCGCCGGCCATGACATACGGCTCTACCTTGTAAGCATGCACACCTGCACGCGTGTCTGCGTGATTGATGGGGTTGAGCATCTTGAGCATGTCGCCAGCGCGGTTGCCGTCACCCATTTGCGCGAACGCGATCATGCACCAAGTGGCTGCATGCGTGTATTGCCCGCCATTTTCTCGGACGCCCGGCAAGTAGCCTTTGATGTACCCCGGATCCCGCTCCATCTTATCGAACGGTGGCGCAAGCAATAGGATGAGGTCGTCACCCGGCCTGACCAGATAATGCTCGACGGATTCCATCGCTCGACGTTGCCGTTCAGGATCACCCGCGCCCGATATCACGCTCCAGCTTTGCGCGATGGAGTCGATGCGACACTCCGCATCGCCCGCGCCCCCGAGCGACGTTCCGTCGTCGTAGTAGGCGCGCAAGTACCACGCACCGTCCCAAGCGCCATTGTTCAGTGCAGCCTGCAATCGTTCGGCATGCGCTCGCCATCTCGTTGCGGCTTCGACCTCTGCGCGTGCGTCCGCCAAGTGGGCGAAGGGCATAGCCGTGGCATGCCAGAACCAGCCCAGCCAGATGCTTTCGCCTTTGCCTTCCACCCCGACCCGATTCAGGCCGTCGTTCCAGTCGCCTCCGCCGATCAACGGCAGTCCATGGACACCCGTGGCGAGGCTGCAATCGATGGCGCGTTGGCAGTGTTCGAACAGCGTGCCTGTTTGCGCTGATACCGTCGGCACATAGTACGCATTCTCTTCGTTGTCAGCGACGGTGCGCCCTTCCAGATAGGGCACGCGTTCATCGAGAATCTGTGTGTCGCCGGTCACCCTTACATAATGGGTGACCGTGTAGGGCAGCCAGAGCCGGTCGTCGGAGATATGCGTGCGCACCCCTCGCCCTGAGGGCGGATGCCACCAATGCTGGACATCCCCTTCGACAAACTGTCGGGCGGCCGCCTTGAGAATATGCTCCCGCGCAAGATCGGGGCGTGAGTGGCAAAGCGCCATGCAATCCTGCAACTGATCCCTAAATCCGAATGCACCGCTGGCCTGATAGAACGCCGAGCGCGCCCACATGCGGCACGACACCACTTGGTATAGCAGCCAGCCGTTGAGCATAAGATCGGTCGCCCTATCCGGGGTCTCGACCTGAAGCTGCGTGAGAATGGCATGCCATTCTGATTTGACCGTCGACAAGACCTTTGAGGGCGGCGTCACGCGGTACCGCTGAATGTATTGCCTCGCGGCGTCGCGGTCGTTTGCCTGCCCCAGAACGAAGGTGAGCTCGATTCTCTCGCCGGCACCCAATGTGATCTGGGTGAGTAATGCGCCGCATGGGTCCATGCCTGCGCCAGTGGTGTCGCTAAGCATGGCGTCGGGCATCATCCCGGCCGGGTGGGCGAGGTCGCCGTTGCGGCCGATGAATTCCGTGCGGTCACCGGTCCAGCCAGTCTGGTCGCCACACCAGTCGATAAAGGTGACTCGTTCACCAAACTCGGCGTTCCACGGATTAGTAGCAAACATGGCGCCCGTGAGGGGATCGATCTCGGAGACGACGAACGGCGCATTGCGCGCGCGCTCATTCCCAAGCACCCATTCGACGTAGGCCGCAACGGAGAGCTTGCGCGGCCGTTTCGTCCGGTTTTCAATAGTCAACGTGGACAGCTTGACAGGATCGTGCCAACTCGCGAACTGCACGAGTTCGGTCTTGAGGCCGTGCACGGCATGTTCGAAACGGCTGTAGCCAAACCCGTGAGCGGCGATGTATCGCGTATTCTCCAGCCGGATAGGCGACGCGGTCGGGCTCCACAGATACCCTGTGTCGTCGTCGCGCAGAAAGAACGCTTCACCGCAAGGATCGACGACCGGGTCGTTCGACCACGGGGTCAATTGATTCTCCTGACTGTTGGACGCCCAGGTATAGCCGCCCCCCGACTCCGAAACCTGGAAACCAAAGCCCGGATTAGCAATGATGTTCACCCACGGCGCGGGTGTTCGCTGGCCGGGCCCGAGCGCCGTTACGTACTCGCGCCCCTGGTCGGCAAACCCTCCCAGTCCGTTGAAATACTCCAACGTCGGGGTGGGCAAGGGCGTGTCGGGGTATTCATCGCCGCGCGTGTCGTAAATCCGGGTGATGCTGGTTGGCTTGCGGATATCGCTGCGCCCCATCCGGACCACTTGCTCTTCCAGGCTGCCTTGCTTCGCGCCCGCAAGTACCACGCGCGCAGCACTCAACAACAATGTCATTTCAGAAGCGTCGAGGCCATCGGCACGAATGACGGAAATACCACCATGTCCGGCGCCATGCGCAGGCGTGACTTGCGTGCCGCTGACCATTGTCTGCAGTGAAACTTGCAGGTCCTGGACATACGACACCTTGCGCTCATTAAGAATGACGAGGTCGACCGGGACCCCTTTGTCTTGCCAGTATTCATGGGCGCGAAGCAACTGCCTGACAATGTCGCGATCGTCCGGATCGTCTACGCGGACCAGGACGATGGGCAGATCGCCGGAAATGCCGAAACGCCACAACGATGTCGCACTGAGTACGTTGCGCTTGAGTACCTCGACCGCCGCGCGCATGGCAGGGTCGACATAGAGCACCCGGTTGGCGATGAACTGGAACAGCTGCGCGTCATCGGCCGTAATGCCCAGGTAGTGCAGATTGACCTGTCCCCGTGTCCAGGCCAATGTCGAAATGCGCTGGAAGCATGCCGGGTCGCGATACTTGTCCGTGAGATCGAGCAATGACTCACGGTTGGGGGCCACCATCGTGGAAAACACGAGATGCTCGGTCGCGCCGGGGGCAACGATGACGCGCGTGCGCAGGCTGAAGATCGGGTCCAACACCGGGCCCACCGTATTCGACAGTGGACGGCCATCCATGACCGCCACAGGATCGCGGATCGTCCGTCCCCGTGTGATGAAACGTGCGCGATCGGTCTCATAGCCCACATTGCCGCCATGCGTCGTGCTGGCAAGCACGTGAGCCGCCCAGAGAGGAGTATCGCCGCCCCCGCGAGGACGGCGCATGGCGAGCAGACCTTGCACTTCCGGCAAGTATTCCGTTTGGACGAACAGGTTCGAAAACGCGGGATGCGCCGTGTCGCTTCCCATCGGCGCGAGCACGATTTCGGCGTAGGAGGTGACTTCTATTTCACGCGTTTGCTGGCCCGCATTGGTGATGGACAGCCGGCGAACCTCCGCATTGTCTTCGGGGGATACGAGAATTTCGAGGGTCGTGACTAACGATCCCTCATGTCGCACGATGCTGGCGCGATCTTCCGAGAACGCAACATCATAGTTGTCAGGCTCGGTACCTACAGGCTGGAACGCCGCAGACCAGACGGCGTCGTTGGCCATGTCCCGCAGAAACAGATAGCTGCCCCAGGGGTCGCATGTGAGGTCTTCGCGCCAGCGGGTCACGGCCGCCTTGCCGCATAGGCTGTATCCGGAACCGGCGGCGCTCACCATGACCGAATACTCGCCGTTGGACAGTAAGTGCGTGGCGGGTGGCGTCTGACTGGCGGAATAGAAACGGCGCATGACCGGCAAGATGGCGTCGACGCCCAACGGCGTGTCAGCAATGTCAGGCGCGAGATCGACCGCGCAGATCTCACGCGGATTGGCCTCATGCAACAGCAGATCGGCCGCTCGTACCACCGCCTGACGATGGAAACGTTGCCGCATCACGTCACCAAACAACACGTTTGACAACGCAACGAGCGACATGCCCTGATGGTGGGCCATATAGGTGCGAACAGGCACAGCGCTACAATTCTTCGGCAAACGCGAGGGGGTGTAGTCGACGGCATCGTAGTAGCCGAAGATACCGCGAGCGCCAACGGCGTCGAGCCGCTTCAGATTGGCGATGGCGTGCGGCACGTCGTACATGGCGGCAAGCACCGTGGCGTAAGGCGCGACGACTAGAGACCGGGCGAGCCCCCGCTTTAATGCCAACTCGGGCACACCGAAATCGGCATATTGGTAGGTCAGCGCGCGGTCTCGTATATGGCAGGCCGACTCGGAGATACCCCACGGCACATTGCGTTCCTTGCCATAGGCGATCTGACTCGACACGGCCAGCGCACACGTTGAGTCCAGCAGGCTTTGATGGGGATAGTCCATCACCAGCGAGGGCATCAGGTATTCGAACATCGAGCCAGACCACGACATCAGCACTGCGGCCTTGCCGTAGGGCATCATGATGCGTCCGAGCCGGAACCAGTGCGTGGCCGGCACGTCGCCCTTGGCAATGGCGATGAAGCTCGTCAATCGCGCCTCGGACGCGAGCAGATCGTAGTACGAGTTGTCGAGCTCAGAATTCCCCATTCTGTAGCCAATGGAAAACAGCCGCCGCTCGGGCGCGAATAGGAAGCGGAAGTCCATCTCGTCGAAGAGCCTGCGGGCCAAGACCGCGACGGCTTCAAACCGTTTTGCGATGGCGGCGTCCGGGATCTCCGCGCCGGGCAACGGTGACGGTGTGTCGTCCTGAGGCGATTCGCCACTCGGAGAAACGTTCGGTGCGAGATCGCGCAGGTGGCTCTTGACGTCGTCACGAATCGCACCGACCCAGTAGAGCACTTCGCTATGCGCTGCGTCGCCTCGTTCATTGACGAATGTCTGAGCGAGATCGACCAGCGTGCTCACCAGCCGGTCGATCGCGTACCAGCGTTGGCGCCAGTTCTCCGACGCGCCGGCGAAGGCGTCGATAGGGACGGAGGGCGCCGGTTTGAGAAGCACGCGCTCCAGCGCGTTGAGCGCTTGGTACAGATGGTCGCGATTCACCGTGAGCGTTCGGCGGTCGTCGCTCTCGTGGGCGATGGCGTCGCGCAGGAGGGCGAGCGTGTCCAGCACGCCGTCGAGTTGTGACCGGGCGAATAACGGCTGGACGGGCATCTCCTCGCAAGCGCTCGCGACCACGAGCAGATGCCCGGCCAGATTGCCGCTGTCGACGCTTGACACATATTGCGGTATCAGCGGCGTCAGATCACGGGTGTCATACCAGTTGAAAAAATGCCCCTGATGCCGGGCAAGCATCGACATCGTGCCAAGGGTGCGCTCCAGACGTTCCACCGTCTCCGTCACACCAATCCAGCCGAAGTCTCGCGCGGACAGTACCGACAACAGGTAGAGGCCGAAGTTGGTGGGCGAGCTTCGGTGAGCCACTATCGGGCGCGGGTCTTCCTGAAAGTTGTCGGGGGGAAGGTGATGATTCTCCTCGTCGACGAAGGTGGCGAAAAACCGCCAGATCCGGCGGCCGGCCACTCGCAAGGCGAGGTTATCGCCAATGGGGACAAGGGAAGGACGTGCAGGGCTGGGTTGACGGCTGATCCATTGAGCGACGAACGGAGAGAGCCCCCACGCGATCAGAAACGGGGCCGCCCAAGGCAGGCTGGCAGGTCTGAGCCATTCCACGAGGGCGGTGCACAGCGCGGTGAGGGTGACGGCACCGCGAAGCGACCAGAGAAAATTGCCCAGAGATCGTCCGGCGTGCAGTTTGACTTGTGCCGCGGTGACCCATTCGAGTAATCGGCGTCGCGAGACCGTCAGCCGGAATAGCGTGCGTGCGACAGCGTCCGCCGCCAGCCACGCGTGGTTGGCCAACATCGACGCCACGACGAAAGTGCGCTCGACACCGCTGCGAACGTCTCGGCCAACCGCGCGCCAGTGGCTGGGCATCGAAATGCCAGTCTGTGACGGGATCAGGCCCGCCGCAATCATGAAGATCGCGGGGGCGGAGATGGCGAGCAACACGAGCGCCGACCAGACCTCAACGGGGGCCCGCGCGATCACCCATGCGCACACTAGCGTCGCCAGTGCGCCTGGCGCCGTGAGGGAGCGACGCAGATTGTCGAGCATCTTCCATCGGGCCGCGGCCGGGATCGCCCCACCGCGCTTTCCGATAATCCACGGCAAGAGCTGCCAGTCGCCGCGGATCCAGCGGTGGAGTCTAGTGGCTGCCACCTGCGCATGTGAGGGGAAGTCCTCGAACAATTCGATGTCGGTGACCAAGCCGCAACGCGCGAAATTGCCTTCGAAAAGGTCGTGGCTGAGAATCGTATTCTCGGGAATTCGGCCCGCGAGCGACGATTCGAAGGCGTCGACGTCGTACAGACCTTTCCCGATGTAACTGCCCTCGCCAAGGAGATCCTGATAGACGTCCGACACGGCCCCCGCATAGGGATCGATGCCAAATGTTCCGGAGAACAGACGCGCGTAGACAGTGCCTTCGCTCATGCTGGGCAACGTCGGCGTGATGCGCGGTTGCAGGATGCCGTAGCCGGCGACCACGCGCCGCGAGGTCGGATCGAGGTAAGGCCGGTTCAGCGGGTGCGCTGCGGTGCCGACGAGTTGCGGCACGGCATCGATGGGCAAGCGCGTATCGCTGTCGAGCGTGATGACGTATCGAACACCGGGAGGAATGCTCGGCGCCCGCCCGTCAATGTTCATGAACGAAGTATCCGTCGCGCCTCGCAGCAGCCGGTTGAATTCGTGGAGTTTTCCCCGCTTGCGCTCCCAGGCCAGCCATTTGCCCTGCGTGTCGTTCCAAAGCCGCCTGCGGTGAAACAGAAAGAATCGTGGCGTATCGGGAAAACCGGTCGCGTAGCGGGCGTTCAGTGCCGCGATACGCGCGCTGGCGGCGTCCAACAGCGGCATATCGCTGTCGATGTGCTCGGTATCCGCATCTCGCCAATCGGAGAGCAAGGCAAACCGGACATCGCCCTTGGGGTTGGCGAGATAGTGCACTTCCAACTGGGAGGCCTGTGCGGCGATGTCCGCCTCGTTCGTCAGCATCATCGGTACTACGACGAATGTTCTGAGGTCCGGCGAAATGCCGTCGGCCAGCTCGAGGCGAGGCAAATGGCGAGGGGGAATCCATCGGGTGAGGCCGCGATCGATGAGCAGTACGGCGAGTTCCGACGCCGGAAAGAGTCCGCATATCGCCAGCAGCACGAGTCCGGCGGCGCTTACCCCGGCGGCAACGCTGAGCAAAAGGGGGAGGGCCACGGTCAGACAGCTGAACAGACAAACGCTCACGATGTAGGCCACTGCGCAATGCGTCGCGCCATGCAGTTGCCAGCGGCTGGTGAGCGGTGCGCGATAGGCGATTTCACTCTCAAAGTCGCGTCGGCCAGCCGACAGAAGGTAGTAGCCCGGGTCCATGCGTCGGGGCATGTCTTCGACGCCTACCGAATCTCCCATGCCGGCCGCCGCAGCGGCGGTCTTGAGGTTCAGGGCTTGTGTCACCGCAAGCTCGGACAAGCGAGACCTTGTCGCCAATTTCTCGATCTCGTGCCGGTACGCGTCGCGCGTGGCAAAGTCCATGTCCGCATAACCCGGGTTGTGGCGCAGATGGGCGTCGACCAGGCTGACTTCTTCGAATAGCGGCTGCCAGGCGAATGCCCGCATGTCGCGCAAACTGGTGATGACGTTGCGCACGGTCATGTTCGCTGCGGCCTGACTGGCGTGTTCGGCCTGTACGACATCGTCAGCCGATTGTCCTTGTTGCGCCAGTTGGTCACTCAGCCATTGCAGTGACCTGTCCTGATAGCGCAGGCGCTGAATCAACTGGACCGTGAACGCCGGCTCGAACGGTGCGACAACGCCTGCGCGCGCCTTCGGGGCGTCGCTGTGGGTGGGCGAGGCAGATGCGTTGCGCGATAGCAAATCGTCTGCGTACCGATCGGCGGCTTGCCGGCTGACCTGCGCCTGTGTGACGTGCGCACACAGGCGCCGGAGATTCTCGATCATCACGGCACGCAGCGTCAGCGGCATGGCCCAGAGTTCGGCCATGGTCAGCGGCTCGACCTTCTGATACGCCAGCAGGAAGCAACTGAGCAGCGAGGGATCGAAACGGCTGTCGGTGTGGGCCACGAAGGCCCAGAGCACGCCATAAATACGAGGGTAGCCGCGCAGCGGGCCATCGAGCAGACGCGGCAATGACCGGAACGACTGGGTGTTCAGGCCGTGCCGGACTTCTCTGAACTGGTCGGAGACGGTACGGAAGTTATCCAGCAGCCACTCCGCAGCCGGGGTGATCGAACGACGCTGCAAGGTCGCTTGCGCCGTAGCGTCATAGCATTTGCGGAGTACGCGCTCGTTATCGGCGGCGCGCGAGGTCAGTGACCGGGTGCGCGGAGGATGAACGGCAATTTGCTGGGCGTGCGCCAGACTGAGCGCATGCTGCTCCAGCCGGTCGCGGCTGAACAACTCTGCCCGAATCGGTGCTTCCGGAGGGCCGAAGTCGCTCGTCCCCCGGCTGGCGCTAACAAAGGCATCCATTTCTGGCAGCTTCCACATGCCGATGTCTCCGTTGTTCCACGGCGATCAGGAGAAAACGGGATGCTTGTCATCCAGACCGATGACTTCGTCGTAAATGTGGTCTCGCGTGCGTCCGTCGAAGTGCTGCCAGACTCGGGAGAGCCAGTATTTCACCTTGCGCTGGGCAATGTCGCGCGCACTGACTGGCACAGCTGGGAACTGGATGTTCTCACCGACCAATTTGCCTTCCAGGTACTCATGCGCGTTGGCCCGGACGTACGCTTTGGCCTTCATCAGGTCCGTGGCACTGGAGGAAAACGATAGATCCAGACATGTCAAGGTCCAGACAGCGTCGTGACGTTGCCCGTAGACGTGAAGCAGAATGCGTTCCTTTCTCATGATCGACTCCTCTTCGCACGTGCGCGGCATGTGCATCGAGTCATCGTCGCGGCTTTTGCCGGGGGAGTCGGTCCGATACCGAACGGACTTGCCTGAAACGTTCGAGTAGCGTGGGGTTGAATTTGGCGTCTGAGGGTCACCCGCGCGCAATGTTTGCGTGCGAGCGGCGCTCAGGCGGCGTCAATGACAACGCACTCACGGGAGGTTTGCGATGTTACGTACCTTGGACGAACTGGAGGGCTGCACGATTCGCGCGACGGACGGCGACGTCGGCCGGGTGAAAGATCTGTACTTCGACGACAAATCGTGGGTCGTCAGGTATCTCGTCGTGGAAACCGGGACGTGGCTTGCGAACCGGCAGGTATTGATTTCGCCGATTTCGATCGGCCAGAGCGACTGGCTCGACGACATCATCCCGGTCATGATCACAAAGGATCAGGTCAAGCACAGCCCAAATATCGACACGCATAAGCCGGTGTCGCGCCAGCACGAAACCGATTATCTGGCGTATTACGGCTATCCCGACTACTGGGGCGGGGCCGATGCATGGGGTGAAGGGGCATTTCCGAGCGGCCTTGCCAGCGGCAGTCGGTCCGAGCAGGACGCTTTTCGTGTGGCGCGTGAGTCTAAGCACTCCCATGACGAAATGGTGAACCGACCGAAGCAGGACCCTCGCCTACGCAGTTCGGATGCCGTGGCCAGCTATCACGTTCATGCTCGGAACGGTGACATTGGACACGTAGAAGGCTTGCTCGTGGACGTCCACACTTGGGCGGTGCGCTACATCGTGGTCAACACCAGCAATTGGTGGATGGGCAATCAAGTCGCTCTCCCGGCAAGAGTGATCGAGAGTGTGAACTGGCTGGATGCGACGGTCACGCTGTCCCTGACGCGCGAGGCCGTGAAGGCGGCGCCGCGCTACGATGCCAAGGCGAGACTCGATCGGCGGCAGGAAATCAGCATCTACAAGCACTATGGCCATCCGGGCTACTGGGAAGACATATCGACCCGCGAGCGCGACGGCAGTGAGTGAGCCATTGGGCCGGGATCTCACATCTTGGTCATCTCCGTACGCCACCGGACCGAAACCCACGACCCACGACGTTAGATTGACCGCGACCGTTCTGCTCGTCATGGGGCGTTTATGAAGCGGTCAAAACAGCGCGTGCTCGACGCCGTCTCAGGCGCTTGAGCCACAGCATCGCGCCGTTGCGTGATATCCAAGGCCCTGTCATCAGGGCACTCCATTTTTCAGAGAACGAGAGCGCTAATCATGAACAAAGATCAAGTCAAAGGTAAGGTCAAGGAAGTCGAAGGAAAAACCAAAGAGGTTGCAGGCAAGGTAACCGGCAACAAAGAGATGGAAGCAGGCGGGGCGATCAAAAAGAACGCCGGGAAGGAGCAGGCGCAAGTCGGCGATGATCGCCAGGTTGCGAAGAAGCATAAATGATTGACGTAGGACGTGGCCCGCCTGGTCAGGCGGACCCGGTGGCTCTAACGTGCTGTTAGTGCGCGTGTGCGAATGCCAAGGAGTGCAAGCCATGAATTCCATCACTTCATTTCTAGTATTGGTGCTGCTTCTCGCAGGGGCAGGCTCTGGCATGTATATCAGCCCCTATCTGGCGCCGTGCTTCGTGCTTGCCGCCGTGTTGCTGGCTTCGACGCTGAAGATGGCTAACGCGTGGCAAAAGTTCGTGATTCTGCGCGCCGGGAAATTGCAAAGCGTGAAAGGCCCGGGGTTGTTCATGATCCTGCCTGTCATCGACAGCGTTACGGCGGTGATCGACGAGCGTATTCAAACCACTGCATTCAATGCCGAGCAGGCGCTGACGAAGGACACCGTGCCCGTCAATGTCGACGCGATCATCTTCTGGCATGTCAACGATGCTGAGAAGGCCGCGTTGGCGATCACCGACTACCGGCAAGCGATCGACAGGGTGTCTCAGACGTCATTGCGCGAGATGATCGGCGCGTCGATGTTGTCGTCGCTGCTATCCGATCGGAAGGCATCGGACGAGCAACTGCGTTTCGAAATTGGCGCGAAGACCGCCGCCTGGGGGATCGCGGTGATGTCGGTGGAGGTTCGCGACGTCGCCATTCCGGTGGCGTTGCAAGATGCCATGTCGAGACAGGCACAAGCCGAACGCGAAAAGCAGGCTCGCATGATTCTCGGATCGGCCGAAGCCCTCGTCGCAGCGAAGTTCGTAGAGGCTGCGGCCATTTACGAAGGCCATCCGCAGGCCTTGCAACTGCGCGCCATGAATATCATCTACGAGACAACCAAGGAGCGCGGTGCCACGATACTGATGCCGTCCACGATGGTCGACAGCATGAATCCCGTTGCATTGTCGTCTGCGTTAGCCAGCACCGATCTTGCCGGCGCGCTACCGGGACTGAAGACTGCTGCGTAATCACTGTCTTGGCGCCTTTCCGACTGCTGGGAGTCGTCGATATATTATTCGCCCAGTAGTTCGGCCAGCGGCTGAAAATGGTCCACATGTTGCGACACCACCTTCACGATTACGATGATCGGGATGCTCAGCAGCATGCCCGCAATCCCCCAGAGCCACCCCCAGAACAGCAGCGACACGAAGATGGCTGCCGGATTCATTCGGGAAATTTTTCCAGTGATCCACGTGGACACAACAGTGCCTACGAAAGCCGCAATGGCGAGCGATGCTCCTGACGCAAGAAGGGCCATCGAGAACGAATGAAACTGCATGTAAGCTGCCATGCCAGTCCCCGCAGCGGTTACCCCTGGCCCAAAGTAGGGGACAACGTGCAACAATCCCGCCGCAAGTGCCCATGCACCCGCGTTATCCAGTCCGATCAGGCGAAACGCAACCCACGTCAGTCCACCGACCAACAGATTGGTGACAAGCAGCATCAGCATGTATTTCTGGATGGAATCGTTGATGTCGTCGAGGATGCGCAGTGTGATTTTCTTTTTGGATAGCGACGGTCCCGCGAGTCGCACCAGCTTTCGCTTGAACGTGTCTCCACTGACCAGCAGAATGAACGCGAGCAGGATGACCATCAAGGCTTGGGCCATTAATCCCAGGGCGCCCATCGAGCCGACCCACAAGACGGCGCTGAGCTTGAACGTAGGCTGATCCACCACGATGTGCGTGACAGGTTGCTTCGGAGGTGGAGACAGATCCGAGGCTTGGTTGGCCGCTTTTTCTATGGCGCCCGCTGCCGCTTTCATCTTCTGTATATTGCCAAAAGTGCCACTATGCACGCTGGCGAGCACGGTCGAAAATGTGCGCGTGGCAGCCGGTAATTGTTCGACCACTCTATCGATCTCATCGCGCAACGGGTAGCTCCCGGACACACACATGCCAACGCCCGCGAGCATGACGAGGATCGCGCCGATCGAACGTCTGATCCTGATTCGCGCTAACCATACGACAAGGGGGTTCAGGGTGTAAGCGAGGAGAATCGCGAGCAGCACCGGCACGACAAATCGCTGTGCCCATTCGAGAGCGAATAGGACGGCGAGCGTAGTCAGAATACCCAGTGCCAGGCCGCGCGCGTTCATATGCATGCGCGGCGGCGGTGGCACAGAAGAGGGCGTGGAAAAATTGGTGGTTTCGGGGCTGTGCGCCGGGACCGTCAACGCGGTGTCCGGTCGCTGGGCGATATTGTCGCCAGGTGTTCGCTGACGCCCTAGAAGACGGGCTGCGCCCCGGCTGATCCATACGAATGACCACACTGCGGGCCTCCTGATTCGTAAGGTGGTGCTGATGAATTCACGGGGCAATCGGTCGAAGGGCGGGGACACGAGGCTCCCTTGAAAGCGACATCGTACGATTACGAAAGAATCAGAATGAAGACCATTGCGCCAAGCAGGAGAACTGCGTAACTCATCGCGATCACCTCACTTTCATCGGGACATATCGCGCGATTGCGATGGCGCCGTTGTGTTTGAGTTATCGCGCACCGACGGTCAACCTCGCGCTATCTACGCGCTTGACGCCCTGAACATGACCTGCAATGCGTTTCGCATCGTTGACGGCATCACGACTGTCGAGCATCCCGCTCAGCGAAACTACGCCGTGGGTGGTCTTGACTGAGACGCTCGTGCCATCGCCGATGCTGTTTGCCAGGAGCTCGGACTTCACTTTGGTGGTAATCCAACTGTCCGACATGACACGCTCGGAGTGATGTACGTCGGCCTTGGCGTCAGACGTCATGCTGCTGTCAGCCGCCTTGGCGGGCACGAGCGCGAGGCCAAATGCTATCGCCAAACCGCCCACCAGCGCGCCTCGCCATGCGGGGTGATGCACGCGAACCATGGCCAGCAGATGTTGCCTGGGCTTGGGTGCTGCCGGTAACGCATCGATGGCGAGCTTTCCGGCAACGTTGGGAACAACGGGAATTAGGGCAGTCATGGTGATCTCCGTATGACCACGGTGGCCTGGACCGGACGCCGACATGACGTACGCGAGGCAAACCGGACACGACCGCTCTCACACTCAGGATCGTGCTCAGCTGCATGGCTGAGAAATTCAGCATGCGCGAACGCACTCCGCATGTCGGTCCGCTACCGAACCGAAGGTGTGCGTTGGGCGCCTCGCCCTTCAATGGTTTGATCATCGACGAATCTGTCGGACGTGTACGTTGACGTACCGTATCCGGACGCGCACGGGCATAACTTGAGCGAGTCACTCACGACAGAGGAGAGGGTCATGCAAAGACGAAAATTTATTTGGGGCACCTCAGGTTCGATGATGGTGCTTGGACTGGCGCTCTCTGGCTGCACGACGACCAGCCCAACAAGCGCCAGTGGGCAGCAGATGGACAAGCGTCACACGATTGATGCAGGCGTGGACTCGACGTTGACGCGACTCTACGCCACGGCCAACGGATCTCGCGAACTTGTGCGTAAAGCGCACGGGGTCTTGATCTTTCCGTCGGTCATGGATGCGGGATTTGTCGTGGGAGGTCAGTACGGCGAGGGATCGCTTCGCGTGGCGAATCAAACCGTGGGCTACTACAGCACGGTGACGGGATCGGTCGGCTGGCAGATCGGCGCGCAATCCAGAGCCATCGTGCTGCTCTTCATGACGCAGGAATCGCTCAATCGCTTCCGCAGTGCTGACGGCTGGTCGGCCGGTGGAGACGCGTCGGTCGCGGTGCTGAAGATCGGCGCAAACGGGAATGTCGATACCACGACGGCCAGTAGTCAGGTGAACGCGTTTGTTCTGACGAACAGTGGCCTGATGGCTGGGGTGTCGCTCGAAGGGACGAAGATCACGCGCATCAAAGCGCTGTGATACCCCACAATGCATCGAGCCCCCAAATGGGGGCTCGATTTGTGATTCGCCCGTCAAGTTACTGCGACGGCACTACCATCACCGTCCCGGGCGTAGTCGTGCCTCGCGGCCCCATGTCACCCTGCACACCTGTCGCGCCGGTGTCGCCGGTGTAGCCGGTATTCCCCATGTTGCCCGTTGCCCCCTGCGGTCCGGCAGGTCCGGCAGGTCCGGTACATGCGCCGAAGACGAGTACCGCCAACGCAGCGGCAATCAGCTTTGCATATTTCATGATCTAAGCCCTCAATTTGACGTCGGGTGCCTATCCGTCGGGATAAGCCGCGAAGATGGCACTACAGCGGGTCGGACGGACGGTAATAATCGTGGATCTCCTCGACCCACGCCTGATCCGCCATGTCCGGCCAGTGGTCCGGGTCAAATCCCGGTGCATCTTCCAGTCGCTCCTTGTCGACATCGAGAACAAAGCGCTTGTTCTCCGTATCGAGTTTCAGTGCCTGCCAGGGCACCGCAAACAGCTTTTTCCCGACGCCCAGGAAGCCGCCAAACGACAGTACGGCGTAACTGACCCGACCTGCGCGAACGTCGAGCATGATTTCCTTGATGTCGCCCAAGGCTTCACCGTGCTCGTTGCACACGCTGTTGCCAACGAGCGTGTCTGCGCCCATCAAGCTGGGGCCGGGCCCCTGCGCGGTGCTCGGGCCCGGGCTCGTCGCCGCGCGCGTCTTGTACATTCCGTACGTATCGCGATCTTCGTAGTTCATATTGCGTTCTCCACTCAGTTCACCAGACCTTTCGGCATGGCGCTTTACTCGTCGGAAAGCTGTACCAGCGCTGCCGTCTCGCCAGGCGTGGCTACGTTGACAAGCTTGTTTCTCGCACCGCAGTCGGGGCAATCGAAGTAGAAGCCGAGATCGTTGACTTCCGGGCTCATCTCCGGAAAGTCGCTCACCTCGCCGCAGGTTCTGCACGTGAACATGAGACTCTCCCTATCGTCCTCGCGACGGCACCATGCCAGCCTTCCAGGCTGACGAACATGCCCACTCAAGGGCCGTAACTGCCGCTTGCACCTAATTCACCGGCAGCATGTTGCAGAGGTTAGGGGAGAGCGCCCGTCACGTCTGTCCGATAGCGAACAGTCGTTGATACGGGTTGAAAGCGGCGAATGGTCCGCCAGCGAACAGACACCTCGGCGTTGCGGGGGGATAACTGACTGACCAATCGAACGTGATTGCCGTCATTCACGGGCTGACCGCGCAAATTGTCGCCGCCCCATCTTTGAGAAAGACCATGAAACTCCAGAACACTTCGACGCAACTTCACGTCGTACGCGCACTTGAAGTTCTGATTGTTGCCGGCTTCGCCGTCATGTGCACGCCATCGGGTGCCGCCCCGGCCATGAATAGCCCCACGGGCGCCCATGCAATGAAGACGGCGGCGCGCACGCCTGTCGAAACGCGCATCAGCAGTCTGCATACGCGGCTGCAGATCACTTCGGCGCAAGAGTCCCTGTGGCTACCCGTTGCGCAGATCATGCGGGACAACGCCAACACGATGCAGACGTTGCTGCACGCACGCAATGACGGGGCGAGCCATATGAGCGCCACCGACGACTTGCATTCGTACGGCCAGATTGCCGAGGCTCATGCCGATGGCATCAAGAAACTGACGCCCGCGTTCGAGTCGCTATACAACAGCATGTCCGACGTACAGAAACACAATGCCGACCAGATCTTCCGTAGCGAAGGTCATCACGTGGGCCGTAAGAGCTGAGCGCACAGGAGTCAATGATGAAATCCTCATTAACACGAAGACATGCCGCGACGGCCGTCGGGGTGACGCTCGGTTTTGCGTTGGTGATCCTGTGCGCGTTTGCACCGGGGGCCGCGAGTGCGGAGCCGCAACATCACGACGCTCACCAGAGCGTGAGACATGACGTCCGGCACGATACGTACCGGCGCAGTGAATCGCGTCACTACGATGGCTACCGTGACGGCTACGCGTATGGACCTCCCCCTGTGGTGTACGCACCGCAGACATCGCCGGGCATCAGCCTTTTTCTGCCCCTTCAGTTTCGATAACGCGTGAGTGATCCAACGAGCCGAAGGCGACGTTCATGCTCCTGACGATGGAGGCCGACCTGTTGTCGCTTCAGGCCGAAACCTTCGACTACTTTCTGCACGAGTCGGACGACGTGACCGGGCTGGTGATCGACAAAACACAGCCTGGCTGGCCCGCCAGCATTGCCGCCACGGGGCTGGCATTGGCCGCCTATCCGGTCGGCGTCGAGCGCGGGCTGATGTCGCGTGCCGCAGCCGTGGAGCGAACCCTCAAGACCTTGAGGTTCTTCTGGAACAGTCATCAGGGGCCCGAGCCTGACGCCACGGGCTATCGCGGCTTCTACTATCACTTTCTCGACATGCGTTCCGGGCGACGTGTCTGGCAATGTGAACTCTCGACCGTTGACTCCACATTCCTGCTGGCCGGCATGCTCACGGCCGGTATCTATTTCGACGGCCAGACGGACGACGAGAAAGCCATCCGGGAGTTAGCCGATGCGCTATACCAGCGCGCTGACTGGGCCTGGTTCCTGAACGGGGGAGAGACAGTCACTCATGGGTGGCGTCCGGAAAATGGGTTCATCCCATACCGCTGGGAGGGGTACGACGAGGCGCTGCTGCTCTATATCCTGGGTCTGGCTTCGCCGACCCATCCGCTACCTCCGAGCAGCTATACGGTCTGGGCTTCGACGTATGAGTGGAAGCACTGCTACGGCTTCGACTATCTCTACGCCGGGCCGCTATTTACCCACCAGTTGTCCCACATCTGGGTCGACTTTCGGGGCATACAGGACGCCGCCATGCGCGCGCGGAACATGGATTATTTCGAGAACAGCCGCCGCGCGACTTACGTGCAGCGCCAATACGGCATCGTCAACCCGCTGCAATACGACGGCTATGGGGAGTGCTGCTGGGGGATCACTGCGAGCGACGGTCCCGGCCCCGACCTCATCAAGATCAATGGCGTGAGCCGAAAATTCTACGATTACCTTGGGCGGGGCGTTCCGTTCGGCCCCGACGATGGGACGCTAGCGCCCTGGGCTGTCGTCGCGTCGTTGCCGTTCGCGCCCGAGATCGTACTACCGGTAATGGAGCATTTTCTACACGGCGCCAAACTGACGAAATCTAATCCGTATGGCTTCAAATCAACATTCAACACGACCTACCCGAACCCAGACGGAAGCGCCGGCGGGTGGACGTCGCCGTGGCACTACGGTCTTAATCAGGGGCCCATTGTGCTCATGATCGAGAATCACCTGAGCGGCTTGCCATGGAAGTTGATGCGTCACTGCCCATACATCACGAAGGGCCTGCTTCAGGCGGGCTTTCAGGGCGGCTCGTTGTGGCGGGTGTGGATGCTGCGTCGCGCAGCGCTTCGTCGACGATGGCTTGCGCTTCGCCCAGCAACTGCTGCAGGTGGTGCTCTCCCTGAAAACTCTCACCGTATATCTTGTAGATCGGCTCGGTCCCCGACGGACGGGCAGCGAACCAGCCATGATCGGTCACGACTTTCAAGCCGCCTATCGGCGCGTCGTTACCGGGTGCCTGCGTCAGAATCGCGTTGATCGGCTCTCCGGCGAGTCGTTTCGAGCGCACCTTGTCAGCCGTCAATGCGGCGAGCGCAGCCTGCTGCGCTGGCGTCGCCATCGCCTCGCGCCGGGCTTCGACCGGTGAGCCCAAGGCGTGCGTGAGTGTCCGGTAAAGCGCCCCGGGATCCTGGCCAGTGCGCGCCATCATCTCGCCTGCCAGCAGCGCGGGAATCAGACCATCCTTGTCGGTGGTCCAGACAGTGCCATCACGGCGCAGGAAACACGTGCCCGCGCTTTCCTCGCCGGCCACTGCCAATGAGCTGTCGAGCAGTCCTTCGGCGAACCATTTGAATCCGACGGGTACCTCGTAAAGACGCCGGCCGAGTTTTGATGCAAGGCGATCGATCAACTGGCTGCCGACCACGGTCTTGCCAATGGCGGCCTCGGGTCGCCATTCGGGGCGGTGCTCCAGCAGATACTCGACGGTGGCGGCGAAGTAGTGATTGGGCGGAAGCAAGCCCGCGCCCGGCGTCACGATACCGTGCCGATCGTGATCGGTGTCGCAGGCGAAGGCGACGTCGAACGCGTCTTTCTGCGCGATCAGTCCCTGCATGGCAAAAGCCGAGGAGGGGTCCATGCGAATGCGACCGTCCCAATCGGCGGTCATGAAACCGAATGTCGGATCCATGGTCGTGCGGGTTATCGTCAGATTGAGTCGATACCGATCGGCAATCGCCGGCCAATAGTGCACGCCAGCGCCGCCCAGCGGGTCAACGCCCATGTGAATACCCGAGGCGCGCAGCAAGTCCATATCGATCACGTTGTGCAGGTCGTCGACATACGTATTCAGGAAGTCATAGGGGTGCGTCGTGGAGGCCCGCATGGCCTGCTCCAAGCTGACCCGAGGCATCGTCCCCAGTCCGCCCCGCAGCAGTTCGTTGGCTTGCGCTTCGATCCAGTCGGTCACAGCAGACTCTGCCGGGCCGCCGTGTGGTGGGTTGTACTTGAATCCGCCGTTGTCGGGAGGGTTGTGCGATGGCGTAATGACGACACCGTCGGCGAACCCGGTCGTGCGGCCCTGGTTGTACGTGAGAATGGCATGCGATACCGCAGGTGTTGGCGTGTATTCGCCGCCCGTCGAGATCATCACCTCGAGGCCGTTGCCCGCGAAAACCTGCATGGCCGTCGCAAAGGCCGGCTCGGACAAGGCGTGCGTATCGATGCCGACAAATATCGGACCTGCAATGCCATGCCGTTGGCGGTAGCGACAGATGGCCTGGCAGATGGCGAGAATGTGGGCTTCGTTGAACGTCGTCAGAAACGACGAACCCCGATGGCCGGAGGTGCCGAAAGCGACCCGCTGCGCCGCGATGCCCGGGTCGGGTGTGTTGCAGTAGTACGCCGTCACCAGTCGCGAGACATTGACCAGCATGTCCGGAGACAAGCGTTTTCCGGCATAGGGGCTAACCGATGGGGTATCCGACGTCTGCTGGTTGGGTTCGTTCATGGCATTTCCCCGCGCGGCTTGGTGCCGTGGCGCATGAGTTGCGCCTTGGCCGCTGAGACGATATGTGGCACGTCGAAGCCGAAATGACGTGCCAGCGCTTCGCGCGGTGCCGACATGCCGAACGTGTGCAACCCGAGAATGGCGCCTTCGTGTCCGACATAGCGCTCCCACCCGAAGGTGGACGCTTCTTCGACGGCCACCCGCGCGGCGACCGAGGGCGGCAGGATGTGATCTCGATAGGCCAACGACTGGCTTTCGAATATTTCCCACGATGGCATGCTGATAACCCGGGCGAAAATGCCCTCACGTGTCAGTTCATCGTAAGCCGCAGCACACAACGCCACTTCGCTGCCGGTGGCTAGCAACAATACATCCGGCGTGCCGTCATCGACGTCCATTTCCTCAAAGGCATCGATCAGGACGTACGCACCGCGTGCGACACCTGCGGCACTACCGTAACGACTTCGGTCGAGAGTGGGCACCGCCTGCCGCGTCAAGAGCACGCAGACTGGCCCGCGTTTGAGTCTCATGATGAAGCGCCACGCTTCGACCACCTCATTGGCATCTGCCGGACGCAGTACGGTCATGCCCGGCATGGCGCGCAGCGACGCAAGCTGTTCGACCGGCTGGTGCGTCGGCCCGTCTTCGCCGAGGCTGATGGAATCATGCGTCCAGAGCGTGATGAGCGGCAACTCCATCATCGCGCCCAGCCGAAGTGCCGCCCGGCAATAATCGGTGAAGATCAGGAAGCTGGCAACGAACGGTCGTAACGACGACAGGCTCATGCCGCTGGCGATCGCGCACATGGCATGTTCGCGCACGCCAAAGTGAAAGTTCCGGCCTCGATAGTCGCCGCCGGCGTCAGCGTCGGGGCTTTGAAAGTCGCCAGCAAAATCAAACGTGAGGCGAGTGAGCGTCGATGGCGACAGGTCGGCTGCACCGCCCAGCAGCCAAGGCACCCGTGCGGCGAGGGCATTAAGGACCTGCCCCGATGCGGCCCGGGTCGAAAGACCCGCCGTGGCGGGCGCGAATTCGGGCAACGCAGTTTCCCACTCGGCAGGCAACTCGCGCGCTTGCATCTGTTCGAGCGCTTGGGCCAGATCGGGATATTGGGCCCGGTACTCAGCAAAAAGCTCGAGCCAACGGGTATAGGCATCGCGCCCCCGTCGGCCGAAGCCTTTGTACAAATGCGCTGTTACGCCATCGGGCACGTCGAATTGTTGGTCGGGATCACTGCCGAAGAATTCTTTGGCAAGGCGTACCTCAGCCACGCCGAGCGGTTCGCCGTGGGCCTCGCGTGTATCCTGCCGATGCGGAGCGCCATAGCCGATATGGCTTTGCACGATGACGAGCGTCGGGGCGTCGCGGGTGTCGAGGAAGCCCTGATAGGCACGCGTCAATTGCGCGAGATCATTGGCATCGCTCACGCGCTCGATGTGCCAGCCATAAGCGGCAAAACGTGCGCCCACATCCTCGGTGAACGCCAGGCGGGTGGTGCCCTCGATCGTGATGTGATTGTCGTCGTAAATCCAGCACAGATTGGCCAGCTTGAGATGACCGGCGAGCGATGCCGCCTCCGCACCCAGTCCCTCCATCATGTCGCCATCGCCACAAAGCGCGTAGACGTTGTATTCGAATAGCGGAAATCCCGGACGATCGAAATTAGCGCTCAACCATTGCCGCGCCACGGCCATGCCAACGCTCGTCGCAATGCCTTGCCCGAGCGGCCCGGTCGTCGTCTCCACCCCCGTTGTCCATCCGTACTCGGGGTGCCCGGTGCACCGGCTTCCGGCCTGACGGAATGATTTCAGATCATCCATCGACACGGCCAATTCGTCGGCCTCGTCATCGGACTTGACGCCGCACAAGTGCAGCAAGCTGTACAGCAGCGCGCAGGCATGTCCATTCGACAAGACGAAACG
This sequence comes from Pandoraea sp. PE-S2T-3, assembly GCF_002179965.1. Lineage (GTDB taxonomy): Bacteria > Pseudomonadota > Gammaproteobacteria > Burkholderiales > Burkholderiaceae > Pandoraea. Next base: position 270,615 of record NZ_NGUQ01000033.1, on the reverse strand, counting down.
ATCCCGCCCAGGCCAGTGCGGATGCGCCGGATCGTACCGAAGAAACCGTTGCCACAAGCAGTAAGTTGTCGGCGCGGCATCCATCGGCGTGCCGGGGTGCCCGGACTGCGCCTTCTGCACCGCGTCGATCGACAAGACGCGTAGGGTATTGATGCACAACTGGTCAAGGTCGCCTGATTGCATCACTGACAACTCCATCGAATAGTGCAACGATTGGCTGCTATGCCCTCTGACCGACAAAAAGGGGGGCGGACTGCGCATCCGGCGGTGTGAACGTCTGATTGAGAAGATCGCCGATGCGCTCAAGTGTGATGTCAGGGGACCTGTACTGATGCACGCCGGCGTCGTCGAGCGCGTAGTGCCCCTGACGAGGAAACACCGTCGTCAGGCGCTCACCCCATGCCTCTTTCATGATCGACAGCAAGCGAAGCTTGTCGTCCACCATGACGTAGCGGCGTGCCGGAAAGTCCGCCTCGATGGCGTCGATCATGCGCTCTTTGTGAACATAAACGAGGACTCGGCCCTCGACGGCGTCCCATAGGCCTGAGCGCTGAATCTTGCGCGGCTGAAACACGGCGTCACCGTCGGAGACGATGACGGTCGTCCCTCGGCGGTTCAGATGGGCGATGACCGCCAGCGCATCGGGGTACAACAGCGTCGCGAATGGATAGTCCAGCAGGTACGCGGACACGAACAACATTCGCGGATCGTGGATGTCGGCAAAGCGAAAGCACTGGAGTGCGCTGAGGTAATCGACATACCCGAGCTGTACCCGCAGTGATTCGAGGATCGAGAAGAAGTGATCGCGCAGAGTGTCGCCGAACTGCTCCGCCATGTGCTGCTTCAGTGCCAGCAGAAAGTGATCGTTGTCGAGCAGGGTATTGTCGACATCCAGCATGAAAACGATGTTATGTTGCACCTTCATCATTTGCCTCATTCGGTAACTCGGATGTCTTTTGACGCTTCGCTGCCCGTGCGCCGCTTACGCGTCGTGAGGTGTCGTCGGCTCCGCAACGCCCAGATGGCCGCCAAACGCATAGCGCATGGCTGACAGGAGTTGATCGGCGAAATCGGATTGTCCTCGGGAGCTGAAACGCGCATAGAGTGCGGCGCTCAGCACAGGTGCGGGGACGGCTTCGTCGATCGCGGCCTCCACGGACCAGCGGCCCTCGCCTGAATCCGACACGTGCGCGGAGAACCGCGCTAGCGTGGGGTCGCCGCGCAAGACGCCGGCCACTTGGCCAAGCAGCCAGGAATCGATCACGCTGCCGTGTCGCCAGACTTCGGCAATATCGGCAAGGTTGAACGTGTACTGGTAATACTCGGGATGTCGCAAGGGGGTGACTTCGGCGTTGGCTTCGTGTTTCTGTGTGCCGATGTTTGCGGACTTCAGGATGTTCAGCCCCTCCGAGTAGGCGGCCATCATGCCGTACTCGATGCCGTTGTGGATCATCTTCACGAAATGGCCGGCACCATGGAGTCCGCAATACAGATAACCGGACTCCGCGGTCGCCGTGTCGAGATCCATTTTGCGGCCGATGCCGGCGGGTTTGAGCGTCGCCTCGGTGTCTGCACCGGGCGCGAGGGCAGCGAAGAGCGGGTCGAGGTAGACCGCCACATCCACTTCGCCCCCGATCATCAGACAGTACCCGCGCGCAAGACCCGCAATCCCTCCGCTGGTGCCGACATCGATGAAATGAATCCCCTTGGCGCCCAGTTCGGCACTGCGTCGCATGTCGTCTCGATAGTAGGAGTTGCCGCCGTCGATGACGATATCGCCTGGCGCCAACCGCGGAGCGAGATCCGCGAGCTCCGCTTCGACGGCGCTTGCCGGCACCATCAACCAGAGGATTCTGGGGGCCTTCAGGATGGACATCATCTCGTCGAGCGAGGCGGCACCTGTCGCCCCCTCTTGCTGCAGCGTATCGATCGCCGCCGGCTGAACATCGTGCACGACACACTGGTGACCGTGCCGCATCAGGCGGCGCGCTAGATCGGCCCCCATGCGTCCTAATCCAATCATGCCAAGTTGCATGGTTTGCTCCGTTTGGTCGGTGGGTGAGGGGCGACGAAAAGCGCGACGTCGTTCATTCGACATTAAAAGCGTTTGCCGGGCAGTTCTGTCCACTACCGGACAGAAACGGGGCGCTTCGACCTCGAATCACGGTGTCATCCGAGGTGTTTTCGATACCGAACGACTTATGTGTGCTGTCTACGTACGCCACCGAACCGACATCGCGCCGCCCGGCGGACTACCTTGCGGGTGAGCGTGAAGAAGTCTTCATCTCACCGACGCAGGGAGTAAATCATGTCTTTAGGAATTGTGGTGCTGATTGTTTTGGCGCTCCTGTTGGTAGGGGCGTTCCCGGCCTGGTCATACAACTCGGGTTGGGGATATGCGCCGAGCGGGGCGGTGGGATTGATACTCGCCGTGGTGATTGTTCTGCTCTTGATGGGGCGATTATGAGACGCGCAACGCAGGGGATGCTCGACGACGTAAATCGGCGCGTGAGGTATGCCGTCACGAAGGCGCACGACACCCGAGCCCCGGTCAAGGGACTCAATTTTTCATCTACCGAGAACGTTAAACATCATGAACAAAGATCAGGTGAAAGGCCGGGCCAAGGAAGCCGCCGGCAAAATCAAAGAGGTCACCGGTAAGGTGGTCGGCAACAAACAGATGGAGGTCGACGGCAAACTCGAGAAGAACGCCGGGAAGGTTCGGTCTGTCGTGGGCGATGCCCTCCACGATCTAAAGAAGGCGAAGTAGGAGCAGCTCCCCTCACAGGGGGCTTTTCGCCCGAAGGTGGGTTCAAGGTTTCCCTCCAGCGACCGAGTTCAGGTGCCGCTCGGGCATGCGTTTTCCGGCGATGACTTGCATGAGTTCGGCCCAAGCCTGGCGAAATGCCTCTATGCCCTCGCGTTGAAGGCGTGCGGCGAGCGCCGCAACGTCGATGCCGGCGTGCGCAAAGTCGGCGAGCACCGGGTCGGCGTTGCCACCGTCCTCGCGCATAACGCTGATCAGTTCGCCTCGCGTCGCGAATGACAGTAGTGTTCCCTCGGGCACGGTGTCGATGGTGTCCGGCGCGGCAAGCGCTTCAACGTAATAGCTGGGTGAGAGTTCCCGACTCTTCACGCCCGTGCTGGCCCACAACAGGCGTTGGGGACTCGCACCGGCCTCGGCCAATTCCCGCCACATCGGATGCAACATGCGCTCACGGTAGGTGCCATACGTCTGTTTGGCGACGGCAACGCCGAGTCGATTGCGCAAACCGAACGGCACCTCGCCAGTCACCGCAGTGTCCCAACGACTGATGAAGAGCGATGCCACGGACGCCACACGCAGATCAAGCCGTGCATCACGCCTGCGGGCCAGGCCCCGCCAATAGGCGTTTGCCGCCTCGACGTATTGTTCGCGGGAGAAGAGGAGCGTGACGTTGACCGGCACGCCGGCAAAGATCGCTTCTTCGATCGCTACGATGCCGATTGTCGTGCCGGGAATCTTGATGAAGAGATTGGGGCAATGCGCGCTTGCGTGAAGGGTTTTGGCCGCCGCCACCGTTCCGACAGCATCTTCGGTCAGCCGAGGGGACACTTCGAGCGAGACCCACCCGTCTACACCTTTGCTGCGTCGATGCGCCGGGAGGAATAGTTCGGCAGCCTGCGTCAGATCCTTGATGGCTAGCGAGAAAAACAGCGATTCGTCGGAGAGACTTGTGGCATGGGCCTTGGCGATATCGATGTCGTAGGCCGCGGTGTCGCGGATCGCCTTGAGAAAAATGCTCGGATTCGATGTCAAGCCCGTGACGTGGTATTCATCTCGATAACGGGCCAATGTCCCGTCTTCAAGCAAGCCTCGCGTAAAGTCGTCGAGCCAGAGACTCTGCCCGAGCGCCTTCAATTTCAGAGTGGCATTCATGAAACCTCACCGAATGTGTCGGAGATGTTATCGGGACCAAAGAAAGGTCTGATGCACATGGGAGCGGCTCGAGACATTGACGGCATGCTTTTCCATGACGCCCTCGTAGCTCGCGGTAACCGTATAACGCCCGTCCGGAAGCGAGGCCAGCATAAATGGCCCATCGGACTGCGTCGCCAGAATCATGTTTCCGCGTTTATCTGAAATCGTCACGGCGATATCCGAGAGATATTCGTTGCCGTTGGCTGCTGTCCTGCTGACGAAGGTCAGAACGAGCGGGTACTTGTGCATGACATCTTTGATGGCAACGGATTGCTCGAGCCCGATTCCCCCTGACAGATATGTCACCGTCCCGGATTGCTGTGTCGGCGGCAGGGTGACTTCTGCCGACATTGCCGCGCTCGCGCTCAATGCCAGCCCAATGGCCGCGCACCGTCGCAAAATGTATTGATGTTTCATATCGATCTCCCTAGGCGCCGAATACCTGCTCGGCGCTATCCGCTGCACCCGATTCGCATTTGCCTATCGAATCGACACGGCGCTCGGTTACCGATCTCACGTTACACGGCACAAGCGCACTGATGCGGTACGTCAGCGTACCGATCTATCGACACGCTTCAGGCTGTGACGGCGCTTGCGCACCGCGAGATCAAGCGAATTCTGCACGCGCCGCATCATGCGAAATTTCTATATCTTCATGTGCGATACCGGACGGACGTCGCGTCGCTCCGATAGGCAAAGTGTCCGTGATGGCAGGCCCGGGCCGCGGGCATAAAGGCAAATTTGAGTCTACGGAGAGGGTTATGACACCTAGCCAGCTAAGAGATCGAATCAGAGAGTTGGAAGAGAAATTCCTCCGTATCAAGGCGGAGTTCCTCCAGGTCGCGAATACACAACAAGGCGCTCCCCGGGACAAGGGTGAGTCGGCCACATCAGGCGAAACTGGCGAAATCAGGGAGGATCTCACTAGGGACCGTTAGGAAAATCGGATATCCGACGATGCGTGTCGAGTTGTGTACACGGAACGCGTTTGTACCGATGACTTCGGCACAGGCGTCGATCCCGGAGGGAGGCAGCCATGAAAGCTGTTCGAAGTTTGCTGTTGATGCTCGTTGTCGTTACGCTGGGCGGTTGTTGGTGGGGGCCCGGCCCCGGTTACGATCATGGCGGAGGGTATGGCCGCAGCGGTTACGACCGCGACGGCGGCCAGTGGCACGATCGATCGGTGAAGTGACAATGTAATGCGCGAGAATGATCGTGAATGACGCGAGAAAGGAGACAACATGCGTGACCTACTTATTGCGGCCGCCGTGCTGCTTTGCCCGGTGATATCAGCACAGGCACAGGTCGGCGTGAGCATCGCGTCCCCCGGTGTCAGTATCGGCATCGATTTGCAAGCCTATCCGACGCTGGTTCAAGTGCCGGACTATCCGGTCTATTACGCGCCTCAACTGGGTTCCAACTACTTCTTCTACGATGGCCAGTACTGGGTATACGAGGGGGACAATTGGTATACAAGTGCTTGGTACAACGGGCCGTGGCTGGTGGTGTTGCCGACGGCTGTTCCTTTGTTCATCCTGCGTATTCCGGTGCGGTATTACCGACACCCACCCGGCTATTTCAATGGCTGGGCGAGCGATGCTCCGCCGCATTGGGGGCAGCATTGGGGGCCGCAATGGGAGACACAGCGCCGCGGGTGGGACCAGTGGAGTCATCGTGACGTGCCGCGTCCGGCGCCGTTGCCGATGTACCAGCAGCAGTACTCGGGCGCTCGCTATCCACATTCGGTCGCGCAACAGAATTCGTTGCGTGCCCAAAACAACGCTGAGTCGTCACGTACCGGACAGTATTCCGCCTCCGGTGATCCGGGTAACGGGCGTGTTGAATCCCAGGCGCCGCGCCAGTCGCGAGCGAACGGCCAACCGTCACCGCAGTTGCAACAGGGCACGCAGGCGCATCAACGCACGCTGCAACCGGAGCCGCAGCGACAACCCCAACCCGGCATGCAAGCCCCCCGTGGCGAGCCTGTACAAGCGCAGCGCCCACAGCATGGTCAACCCGCGCCCGAACAACACGGGCAGGAGCAACGGGGAGGGCAGCAAAGCAGAGGAGAGGAGGGACGAGAGGGCGGTCACGGTGATTCGCAGCGCTAAATCTGCCGGCGGCGGATACGTGCCGTTCGCGGGCCTGCACGAGTGAGATGTCTTAGCAACAACGCTCGGCGAGGCTCGCGTTGACGTTTCCGCCAGCCGTGAGGCGGGAGTCAAATAGCCTGAATATCGGGAAGTAAGCGATCGAACTCACGCTTTACCACGCTGTAGCACTCACAAACCCGCTTTTCGATACCGGCTCGGTCCAGCACCTCGATATGTCCATGGCTGTAACGGATAAGCCCGGCGGTCTGAAGCTTTAACGCGGCCTCGGTGACGCCGGATCTCCGTACGCCCAACATGTTGGCAATTAGCTCCTGCGTCATCCGTAACTCGCTGGATGGCAGGCGATCAAGGCTTAACAGCAGCCACCGGCATAACTGCTGGTCAATCGAGTGGTGGCGGTTACATACGGCGGTTTGCGCCATTTGCGTAATCAATGCTTGTGTATAGCGCAATAGCAATCGCTGCATGGGGCCGGCGCGCTTGAACTCTTCTTTGAGCAGGCGCGCACTCAGCCGATAGGCGTATCCAGCGCTTTGCACGATCGCTCGACTCGGCGTGGTTTCGCCGCCCATGAACAGCGCAATGCCGACGACCCCTTCTTTGCCTACGATGGCAATCTCGGCCGAAGAGCCGTCCTCCATCACATAAAGCAATGAAATGATGGCGGTGGTTGGAAAATACACGTGATCCAGGCGGTCGCCGGACTCATAGATGACCTTGCCAAGCGGCAATTCGATCAGGGTTAACTCGGGTGCCGTTCGTCCCCATTCGTCGTCCGGGAAGACGGACAACAGATCGTTGGCGCTTTTATTCGGTTGCGCAAACATGTCTTGCTCCTTCATGCCCTGAATTCGGACACGAGCGCGCCTGAATCGCTGCGCAATGAATGCATTCAGTGAATCGGTGGCGCCACCATGACTGAACGAGACTCCGCTTGGCAGGGCTCTACGGCGGTTACTCTGAGCCGTTGACTTACAGCGGCCTTCGTTCCAATTTTTTTCCACCAATTTGGAAGTGTCAAGCCCGCACTGCCTGGCGTTAATTGGCAATTCATTCATGTGTGAATGAAAAACTCAGAGTGCTGATGCGTCGAGTTGATCGTCCGCCTTCCTCCTCCCAAACACGAACTGCCGCCTGATACAGATCCCGCTCCTGCCTGATCAGAGAAAGCCGCGTCTCGCGGATTGTGAGATGCAGGGCGATCATTCGCTTGCTTAAGTGTTTGTGGTCTCTCATGGTCCTTGTCCGCGCCCGTAATTTTCAGGCCTTGATATGAATGAATTCACGTCCTGAGTTTCCATCGCGCTATTGACGATAACCACAACGGCAATGAGGGTCGGTACGTGAGCGTACGAACCAAGGCGTGCCGGACATCATCTTGTTCGTGTGTCTGATATCGAACAGACAACGATGTTGGCGTTCAACAATACTTTAATTAGCGCGTACCGCACTTGCGTTACGCGCTTCGGTGTGCAGATCATAGCGGAGGTCATATGAAATACGCCCCTTACCGAGAGTGGGAGCTATCTCCACTCTATAAATTTACGGACCCTTTGCGAAATGCAGCCATGATCGCCGAAATTCGGCGTGCCGAAGCTCGCGAACATGATGCGGGTTTTTCATCTGCGGTCGACGGCGTTCCGAATTCCCTTGCGCGGTCCTCGTGTCCCGCCCGCACGGTGAAACGTTGCTGACCGACTGGATTCGATGGCTCTACTATCCACCCGCCGGGACACGCTCCGATAACCGAACGCCTCGTGGCCCGCGCATCGCGGGCCACTCATGGCTAGCATCGGGGTTCGCACCCGCAAGATCGCCGTCATAGTGACGGACGGCGTGAATGGAAAAACGGCAATGATGGCGGCCCAAGCCTTGATGGCGAAGAGCGCGGTAGTCCGCTTGGTCGGCCCCCACATCGGGCTGATGCAGTCCGAGAGCGGAGACACTCTCGATGTGGATTCCTCAACGACTCGCTCGCCACCGAAATCGTCTGCGTTCTGCGATACCGGCGCCATCGCTTCATGACAAGAGGCCTCCCATCGAAGCGCATCGCGGACGAATTCCTAATGCAATCTGATGAGGAGCAGGCTTCTCAGTGTCCCCACGTAGCGAACATCATCACGACGGCGCAAGCCATTACGCCGGTGGCTAGCCACCCAAGCGCCTTCAGCCTCAGATTGATCGTGAATTTCCCCATCACATCCGATCTCGCCGCGATGAGCATCACGATCGCCATGATCGGGACCGCAATGACACCGTTGACGACAGCGCTCCAGAAGAGGGCTTTTATCGGGTCGATGGGCGTGAAATTCAGTGCCACGCCGAGCAGCGTCGCCAGCGTCAATATCATGTAGAAGCCTCGTGCTTGCAAGACTTCGCGCCCCAAGCCAATGCGCCACTGGAAAGCTTCAGCGACTGCGTAAGCCGACGAACCCGCGAGTACGGGTACGGCCAACAGACCGCATCCGATAATCCCGGCGGAAAACAGCAGGAAAGCAAATTCTCCGGCCAGTGGCCGAAGCGCCGCCGCCGCCTGCGCCGAGGTCTGAATATCTCTGACGCCATGCTGATTCAGCGTGACCGCCGCCGTCAGGATGATGAAGAAGGCGATCACATTCGAGAACGCCATGCCGACATAGGTGTCGAGTCTGATACGTTTCAAATTTCGCCATGCCTGCGATGGGGCTTTGGTCAATGGTTCCTGCCCTGCTGTCGCGCGCTGGACCTCCACCTCCTGAGACGCCTGCCAGAAGAACATATACGGACTGATGGTCGTGCCAAATACCGCGACTACGGCAACGATATAGCCAACGTTGAATGACACTTCGGGTAGTAGCGTCCGATACAACACGGTTCCCCACGAAATCGTGACGCTGAAGACGGTCGCGACGTAGGCGAGCAACGCGAGCGTGAGCACCTTGAGAATCGGGGCATAGCGGGGAAACGGTATGAAAGCCTGCAAGGCTAGCGAAACCACGCCGAAAGCCACCGCATACCAGACAGCCGGGCCGCCAATGAGCAACTTCAGAGCAGCGCCCATCGCTCCGACATCTGCTGCGATGTTGATGGTGTTCGCCACAAGAAGAAGCCCGACGAGGGAATAGAGCATCCACGCGGGGTAGTGCTTGCGAATGTTTGCCGCAATGCCGTCGCCGGTCACGCGTCCGATTTGCGCGCTCACGATTTGAATACCGATCATGAGCGGATACGTGATAAGGGCCGTCCATAACAAGCCATAGCCGAATGCCGCGCCCACCTGCGAATAAGTGGCGATTCCACTTGGGTCATCATCTGCCGCGCCAGTAATCAGGCCGGGGCCCAGCTTTTCCCACAGCGTTTGATTCTGATGGAGTGCAATGCGATCGGAGGGCACGATATTCGTAGCGAGAGAGACGGATCGGTTGTCTGCGTCACGTTAGCTGCGTCTCGCGATCAAGTCGGTACGCTATCGGACAAGGCCCGAGCCGACTCCCGCTCGGCGTCTATCGACATTACCCGAATGACAGTCGACGGTGCTTTGTACGCTAGCGAACGGACTTGTATCTCGCAAATCCTTATTACTTTGGCTTGACGTCAACTGTCTTATTCGGACGGCCTTTCTGACGCATGCGTTCAATGCGCGCCAAGACGAAGCGCTGACTCACCGAAGTCGACGACACATCGCGCAAGATCCGCCGGCTCGCGACGTTGTGAAACCGAAAATCAGCCCGCGATCGTCATGAACTGGCTTAACGAACGTAACGCGTTGAGCAATTCACGCCTTACGTCATAACGTCCGGAAAGGAAGCTCGTCATGAGTGCCGTAACGAGAAGGGCGGCGAAACAGGAAAGCGATTGCGTTGCGCCGGTCCAGACGCCGAACTTTACCGTTGCGGGCCTGATCGCCCGCCTGAATGCACTGGATTACCCGAGCGATCCCTATGCGTCGCTTGGCTCGCTGATCGACGCGGGATATGACGACATCCCGCTGCCCGGTGCAGGAAATACGCTCAAGCGATGGCAGGTGCTCGCAGCGGTCGCACGACGTGATCTGACGCTCGCCAAGCTTTTCGAGAGTCACACCGACGCGCTGGCTATCCTGAACGAGTTGAGACGCGAAGGCCACACTGTCCCCGACGGGTTGCTGGCCGTCTGGTGTGCAGAACCGCCTGACAAGCGGGTGTTCATGTCACATTTGCCCGGTGGTGCGCACGACGTGCAGATTTCCGGGGTCAAGGCCTGGTGTTCAGGCGCCGCCCACGTGCACCACGCCGTCGTCAGTGTTCGTGACGAGGCTGATCTTTCCTGCCTTGTTGCAGTGGAAATGAATCAGCCCGGCGTGCATGTCACGCAAGACGGCTGGCATGCGGTCGGAATGGCCAGCACTGCGAGTGTGGACGTCGTCTTTGAAGACGCCGTAGGTTCAATGATCGGCAGCCCTGGTGCTTACGTTGATCGGCCCGGATTTGCGCATGGCGCGGCCGGCATCGCCGCATGTTGGTACGGCGGGGCAAGCGCGATTGCCGATCATGTCCGCAAGACATTGCGACGCCGGCCCGACGACCCGCACGCCCTCGCGCATCTGGGCGCGATCGACATCGCACTGACACAGGCGAGGGGCGTGCTGTGCACGGCTGCGGCAGCCATCGACGCATGTCCTCGAAACGCGTGTGCGCATGCGGTAAGTCGCGCCCGCTTGGCCGTCGAAGCCGCTGCGGAAGCGGTTCTCCTGCATGCGTCGCGTGCGGTGGGCGCTGCACCGATGTGCAAGGACATTCGCTTTGCCCGCATGATGGCGGACCTTCCCGTGTTCATCCGGCAAAGCCATGCGGAACGGGATCTCGCCGCCCACGGACTCGCCGTGGCGCAGCGCACAGAGGAGGAGCCATGGACACTCTGACCAAGCGGGACATCGCAGGCGAAGGCACACCTGAATTCGTCTGGCGGGATTGGATGCAGCGGCATCCGCTACCCGAGCGCAATGTCGCGGAACTTGCACAGGGCAGTCGCACGGTTCACATCGTCGCGCCACATCCGGATGACGAGATATTGGGGTGTGCGGGAATCATGCGGCAGCTATCGCGGCAGGGCACGGCGATTCGCGTTTGGGCGGTCACAGACGGCGAAACCAGTCATCCCGGATCACGACGATGGTTGCCCGATGTGCTCGTGCGCACGCGCACGTGGGAGAGCGAACTGGCATTGCGTCTGCTATCCGTATCGGTACGCCGCGATCGATTGAAGATCCCGGATGGGCGCGTGGCCTGCCATGAGCGCGCGCTAGAGGAGGCACTGGCCGCTGCACTCGAAGCCGGCGATACCGTCATCGCGCCGTGGCGACTGGATGGTCATCCTGACCATGAAGCCGCTGCCCGTGTCAGCCTTCGGGCGGCCGCCGCAAGGCAGTGCCGATTCCTTGAAGTGCCGATTTGGGGTTGGCATTGGGCAGATCCGAGAAGGGGCGATTTCCCGAACTACCGCGCGCTTGCCATTCCCATGGATGAAGACGACCAGCACGCCAAGGCTCACGCGATCCAGGCATTTCATAGTCAGTTGGTGGGAGATCCTGACACCGGCGCGCCGCCCATTCTGAGCAGATTCGTACTGCTCAGGCTGCAACGGTCTTTCGAGGTCGTCTTTCAATGACCGATTTCGAATCGATGTACCGGGACGATCTAGACCCATGGTCTGCGGGCATCTCCTGGTACGAACGCCGCAAACGGACCATGCTGATGGCGTCGCTGCCACACGAGGGATATCACCACGCACTCGAACTGGGCTGCGGTACAGGCCACGCCACACGATTGCTGGCATTACGTTGCGCGACTGTGCGGGCCGTCGATATTTCCCCGACAGCGATCGCCGAGTGCAGCCGCGTATTGGCTCAGGACGGCACCTCGAACGTTCAGTTGGAGGGACTTTGCCTGCCCGATGCATGGCCGAGCATGACGGATGAATCCGTTGATCTCGTTATCGTCTCTGAACTTTCGTATTACTTCTCCGACAAGGATCTTGAGACATTCGTCACTCGCTGTCTGCAATCGCTGGCGATCGACGGAGATTGGGTCATGTGCCACTGCAAAACGATATTTCACGACAGGCAGCAGACGACTGAGCAGATACGTCGATCGATGGAGCGTCTCGTCGGCATCGAGCGGATCGTCACGCACGACGACGCGGGCTTCGGCCTGGATGTATGGCGCAAGTACCGGGCGAGTCCAGGATGATCGGCGTATGCATTCCTGCCCATAACGAACAGAACGACATCGGTCTGTGTCTGGCGGCTATCGCGCGGGCGGCGTCTCACCCGGATTTGCTGGACGAGCGGGTGAAAACCGTCGTCGTACTGGACGCCTGTACCGACCTAACAGACCAAGTCGTGCGCGCCTGGCCCGTCACTCGGCTGAACAAGAATTATCGCAATGTCGGTCTGGCTCGAGCGGCAGGCGCTCGTTACCTGCTCGCTTCAGGCGCTCGCTGGCTCGCGTTCACGGATGCGGACACGGTGGTGTCCGACGCATGGCTGGTACATCAACTCTCGTTGCGTGCATCGGTCGTCTGCGGCACGGTCAGCATTGCTAACTGGGCCTGCGACGGGCCACACGCTGCGCGCGCGCAAGCAAGCTTTCTGGCGCATTACCAGGATAGAGACGGGCATCGGCATGTGCACGGCGCCAACCTGGGTATGGATGCGTTGGTCTATCAGCGTCTCGGAGGATTCGATTCGTTAGCTTGTAGCGAGGATCAGGCGCTGGTGGACAAACTGGAGCGCGCGGGTGTCACTATCGCGTGGACGGCTTTACCCCGGGTCGTGACGAGTGCGCGGCTGTACTCCCGGGTCGAGGGTGGGTTCGCCACCGCCCTGCGGCAGGCGTGGGTGGCGGATTAGGCCCATTTCGCTGGACTTCCCTCCCAATCCATGCCGCTATTTGCCGATCACATTACCGACGACTCCGCCGACAACGGCGCCCCCGACGGTGCCGACAGCACTCCCGCCGGTCAGCACGGCACCTGCCACCCCGCCCACGCCTGCACCGACAGCGGTATCCGTGCCGCGCCGCGACATCCCTGCGCATCCGCTCAAACTTGCCGTGATCACAAGAACGGAAAATCCCAGAAACAACATACGTTTGGCATTGTTCATTTGGCTATCCTCCCGGCACTTTCGCCTGAATGGCGAATGTGTCCGATCTCCTTCGCCAGCCCCCTCAGGGAGTTCGAACGGAGAAATGGTGAACTGTTGGAGTGTCGATGGTGGCCTGAGGCGAGTCATCAGCACAGTGCTTTCAGCGTCCATGAGACAGATCTGCCATCTCACTGCCTGCAGGCACTTCTGCAGAGCTTTGTGCGTCGTTGCCATCGCCGCGCTCGAAGCGATGGCTTCATGGCGAATCTCCCTGAGTCGCTCGCGCTACTGCTCGGCGGTGAGGCAAACCGAACATGCCCGCCCGATATTTGAAGACAGACACACTCAACCCGGATGGCTGAGAGTTCCACAATGCGCGATCCGGCACGGTCAATCGGTTCGGTAGCCGACGCGGGAGGAGAGAAAAGGACTAGGTCGTGAGTTGCACGGGATCATGGTGGTCGGAGTGAAATTCAGACGACGCGGTTCGCTACCGGACAGAAACCGGCGCGCAATGGATTAGCGTCAGAGAATCAGGGTAAGTGAGGCGAGAACAGGGCAGCGGCTCGGCCACCCCCGCTTGGGGAGCTCAACATGTGGACTTGCAGAGCCTGTGGCGAAGTATTCGTCGACTCAGAGACTGATCCCGCGATCCGCCATTCGGGGGAGTTTTACTTCACGTGTCCAAACTGCGGCGGTAACAACGATCTGGTGAATACCTCACCCCCCGGCGAGGTGGCCATACTCGTGCAGTTAAACGACGTATGACGCCACTCCTGCCGTCTCTTTCACGAGGTCTTGTCGCCGTATGCTTCGTGCTCGTTTGCGCGATGATGGCCGATTGCGCCACATTGCCCGACACCGACCAATTGGGCGGACGCTATTCGCTCCAGACTGCGCGCATCAATGACACCCTCGGACCGGTGTCGGCCAAGCGTAGCGCAGCCATCATCGATTCTCTGAAAAAGAAGTCCGGTGACATCGACATCTTGGATCGGCAGATTGCGCTGGAGCAGGACATTGACGACAATCCGCTCGTTCTTGGCAACCGCGTGACGTTGCTCGAAGACGGACCGCAGACCTACCAAGCCATGTTCAAAGTCATTGCGGCAGCCAAGGATCACGTCAATCTCGAGTCCTTTATCATTTCGGACGACGATACCGGAAAGCAATTTGCAGATTTGCTGATATCGCGTCAACGGCAGGGCGTTCAGATCAACGTCATTTATGACGCAGCGGGGGGCAATCGGAACGCCCCATGCCTATTTCGATCGTCTGACGCAGGCGGGCATCGCCGTTCTGCAATTTAAGCCGATCAATCCGCTAGCGCTGCGTATCGGATGGGCCCCCAACCATCGAGACCATCGAAAACTACTGATCGTCGACGGCAAGGTGGCGTTCGTGGGTGGCATCAACATCAGTAGCGTCTATGCCAGTGGCTCATCGATTCGGCGATCGCAGGAAAGCCCTTCGGAAGCTACGGGGTGGCGCGACACAGATGTACAGGTGGAGGGGCCCGCTGTGGCTGCATTCCAGCGGCTGTTCATGCAGACGTGGCAAAAGCAGGACGGCTCCCCCATGGCGCCTCGCGACTATTTTCCGATGCTCACGCCTCAGGGCTCGGAAATTGTGCGCGTTATCGGCAGCACGCCCGACGACCGTTTCAGCGTGATGTACGTCACCTTGATTTCCGCCATCGCCAATGCGCAACGGCAGGTGTATCTCACTAATGCGTATTTCGTGCCCGACGCTCAATTGCTCACGGCGTTGATTGACGCGGCTGCGCGAGGTGTCGACGTGCAACTGATTCTGCCTGCGCACTCCGATTCGAAGTTGGCGTTTTACGCGGGACGAGCGAATTACGACGCGCTGCTTGCCGGTGGCGTCAGGGTGTACGAACGACGCGGCTCACTGCTGCACGCCAAAACGGCGTTGATCGATAGTGTTTGGGCGTGCGTCGGATCCAGTAATCTGGACTGGCGAAGTGCGCTCGACAACGACGAGATCAACGCGGAAATCCTTGGCCGGGGTTTTGGGAAAACCATGCAGGAGGCATTTGCGAAAGATATGGCGGCTTCCGACGAGATGACATTGACACAATGGCGTAAGCGCGCGTGGTGGCTTCGTGTGTAGGAGTGGAACGCGACGCGATGGGGACGCTTGCTCTAGGCCGACTGGGCGCGTGCCGTCGCGCTGAGCCTCAGTGATTCGAACGGCGAAGCGATGGACGCTGGTAAGACGCCATCACCCGTGCTTCGCGAGGTACTTGGTCTGGTATCGCACCGACGCAGTCATCGGAAGTCGTCATTGTTCAAGTTGTGAAGCATCACAATCACGTCATGTTTCGCGTCTCACGGAGTGCAGCATGGAAAAGTCGGCAAAACTTGAAGGAAGCCAGGTTGGCGAGGAGCGCGAATCGTCGGCGAATGGCGCACCGTTCAAACGCGAAACCCTGACGTTGAAGAAACTCAACGACGCGCAGGGCAGAGATCACCCCTTGGAGCATTCGGTTACGCATGCCATTCCTGACATCGACGCATCGGACAAAGTGGATACGTCGGCAGGAAGCGAAGAGACGCCTGAGTTCGGAGAAATTTGGGAGAGCGAGGGAGGGAATGTGCACCGGGTATCCGATACTGCCCAGACAATCCGACGCGAGGATGCCTGAATGATTGCGTCGGCGCCTCGTCTCGACGGACCCGTAGTGCCGTAGCAAATCGCATCGAAAAACGCCCAGGCCCGCTGCTTGTGTGCCTGGGCGATGGGCGTTTGTCAGGACTCTATAGGAAGGTCAAGATCAAGAACGCCCCCTTCGCCGGTATCCGAGAAATACGGCCAGGAATAAGACGACGATGGCGAGGGCTACGAGCCAGAGGATGCTATTCATGATTTACCTTCAATCCGCGACTGCCGCGGCAATCGAATTGTGATCCACTATTCCTTCGTTTGGACGATAAATCTGTACGGTAGTGATCGCATACGTGCGTCTTGCGATTGAGCCGCAACGGACTGGCCGTCCCGGTGATCGTGGGCGTCGTCATCTCGAAGCTATAGGCTGGCGCCGCGCCGGCGATACCCATGATCACCGATTCGCTCAGTCGACTGAAACTGGACGTGCGAGAGCTCGCCTAACGTAACGGGCGACCGGTCTATGCAATTAGGTACGGCTTTCGTGCGGTAGCGAACGGTTCCAACCGATGTTCCGTCGTACTTTTATGAGGAAGCGTGCAGCGCTCTGCGCCCGCTTCAGCGCGCGCGATCAAGGCGATTTCGCCAACCGCGTGCTGTTGTCCATGTGACATGAGTTCGGTGGCCGTGTCGAACTCGATCCTGCTTCACCAAAGACGAAGCCCTGATATGCATGACGCCCCATCCCACGCGTCGGCTGAGCCATCGGATGCGCTAGTGGTGTTCGGTGCCACCGGTGATCTCGCCGACAAAATGATCTTTCCGGCACTCTATGCCATGTGCAAGGGCGGCGTACTGAACGAGCCCGTCATCGGCGTAGCCTCCTCGTCCTGGACGCTCGAGCAATTGCGCGCCCATGCTCAGCAAAGCATCGAGCGCGCGGGAGCCGTAGATGATGCGTCTGCACTTGCCCGACTGCTCTCGCAGCTTCAATACGTCAGCGGCGATTACCAAGATGCAGACACCTACACCAAACTCAAACAGGCGCTCAACGGTGCCCGGCGGCCAGCACATTATCTGGCCATTCCCCCCACGCTGTTTGCCACTGTCATCCAAGGGCTGAGCAAGGCGGGATTGACTGAGCAGGGGCGTGTCATCGTCGAGAAGCCGTTCGGTCGTGACCTGGCTTCGGCGCGCGAACTCAACCGGGTCGCGTCCGATGCCTTTCCCAGCGAGGCGATCTTCCGCATTGATCATTTTCTGGGCAAGGGCGCGATTATGAACATTCTTTATTTTCGCTTCGCCAATGCCTTTCTCGAACCCATCTGGAATCACCAGCATGTGGCCAGTGTGCAAATCACTCTGGCCGAGGACTTCGGCGTCTTGGGACGGGGGAGGTTTTACGAGAGCGCCGGTTGCCTGCGCGACGTCGTCGAGAACCATCTCTTCCAGATCACCGCCCTGCTGGCGATGGAGCCGCCGATAAGGCGCGATTTCGCGGCCGTCAACGGCGAGAGACTGAGCATCTTCAAGGCGATGCATCCCTTGCATCCGACAGACCTGGTGCGCGGGCAATACGCAGGTTATCGCGATGAGCCCGAGGTCGCAAAAGACTCGGATGTCGAAACCTATTGCGCCATGCGCCTGCACATCAACTCCAAACGCTGGGCGGGCGTGCCATGGTATTTGCGGGCTGGCAAGCAACTGCCCGTGACTCGTTGCGAGGTGCTGGTTCGACTGCAACCGCCGTCCCAGGCACTGTTCGCAGACGCCGTGGGGCGCGGCGTGCAGACCAATCACCTGCGCTTCGAGCTGTCGCCGGCGTCGGCGATCGCGCTGGCCGTGCGCGTCAAACGGCCAGGTAGGGGCTATGAGGGCGACCAACGCGAGCTGATCCTGGTCGAAGATGAAACGGACGAAGAAACACCTTACGAGCGCCTGCTCACGGACGCCATGTCTGGCGACAACGCCTTGTTTACCAGTGAAGAAACCGTGGAGGCTGCCTGGGCGGTGGTCGAGCCGGTGCTCTTCGAACACCCGCGAGCCTTGGTCTACCCAATTGGCAGTTGGGGGCCAGACGCGGCCGACCGCCTGATGGCAGAGCACGGTGGCTGGCACAACGCCGAAGCGGTGCGGTGACGCCATGACGCGTGAGCTTGTCCGGTTGCCGGTGCCGGCCTGGATAGCATCGCCGATTTGCTATCCGTCCCCCACGTTGTCGGGGCAAATACCAACCCGCCGTTCAACTCAGGAGTCGCAATGAACGCCACTCAACAATTGCACGATCTCGGCCAAAGCATCTGGCTCGACAACATCACACGGGAGCTCATCACCAGCGGTACGCTGGCACGCTATATCCGCGATTTTCATGTGACTGGCCTGACCTCGAACCCGACCATTTTCGAACATGCCATCGGCGACTCCACCGCCTACGACTCCGCAATTCGGCACCGCGCTGCCATCGTCAAATCGGCCGACAACCTGTTTTTTGAAATGGCACTGGACGACCTGAGCCAGGCGGCGGACCTGTTCCGTCCCGCCTTCGACGCCAGTGCCGGCAGAGATGGCTGGGTCTCGCTGGAAGTGTCTCCGTTGCTGGCCAATGACACAGCGAACACCATCAAGGAGGTGGCGGAACTGCACACGCGGGCCAATAGGCCCAACCTGTTCGTCAAGATTCCCGGCACCGCCGAAGGTCTGATGGCGATTGAAGCGTCCATTTTTGCCGGTGTTCCCGTGAACGTCACGCTGCTGTTTTCGTGCAAACAATACCTGGCTGCGGCCGAGGCCTATTTGCGCGGCATTGAGCGGCGCATCGGGGCCGGGCTAGATCCGCGTGTCGGCTCGGTCGCATCGCTGTTCATCAGTCGCTGGGATGTCGCGGTGAAAGACGTCGTGGCATCGCAATGGCGCAACCGCCTCGGCATTGCCGTGGCCATGCAAACCTACCAAGCCTATTGCGCCTTGCTCGCCACACCCCGCTGGCGGAAATTGGCGGCGGCGGGCGCCAGCGCGCAGCGCGTGCTGTGGGCCAGCACCGGCACGAAGGATCCGCAGGCGCCCGACACGATGTATGTCGCCGCACTGGCAGCTCCGCGAACCATCAACACGATTCCAGAGAAAACATTGCTCGCCTTTGCCGACCACGGCAGCGTCAGGCAGACGCTGCCCCCCGATGGAGGCGAGGCCGACGCGGTTCTTGCAAGCTTCCGCGATCAGGGCATCGATATCGATGCTCTGGCCGAGCGTCTGCAGCGGGCGGGCGTTGAGGCGTTTGCCGCGTCGTGGCATCAACTCTTGCAGGCGATCGACACCAAAACAGCGCATTTCGCGAGGGTCAGCCCATTATGAAACGTACAGCACAGTCCAAATTACCGCGCTTCTCGTCCCCGTTGGCCCCGCCGCCCTCATCGACGCCCGCGCTGGTCGAGCGTCCCGCGTGGCAGGCGCTCGTCGATCATCACCGCAACATCGGCACTCGGCACTTGCGGGAGTTTTTTGCGGATGACCCGCAACGCGGCGAGCGGTTGCAGGTCGACGCCGCCGGGCTGTATTTCGACTATTCCAAAAACCGCGTCACCGATGACACGCTCGCCTTGCTGGTGGATCTGGCCGAGCACTGTGGACTGCGCGAGCGCAGGGACGCCATGTTCCGCGGTGAGTCGGTCAATGCGACCGAGAAACGCGCCGCACTCCATACGGCGCTGCGCGCGCCGGCAGACGCGAGCATTGTCGTCGACGGGGTCAACGTCGTGCCAGAAGTCCATGCCGTCCTCGAGCGCATGGCGAATTTTGCAGAACGCGTTCGCAGCGGCGAATGGCGGGGCCACACCGGCAAGGTCATACGCAATGTGATCAACATCGGCATTGGCGGATCAGATCTCGGACCGGTGATGGCGTGCGAAGCTTTGCGTCACTACGGCAAGTCGGGCTTGCATTTGGGTTTCGTCTCCAATCTCGACCCCACCGATGTGGTTGAGGCAACGCGGGGTCTCGATGCTGCCGAAACACTCTTCATCGTCTGCTCCAAGAGCTTCCGCACCCTTGACACGCTGACCAATGCGCACGCCGCGCGCGCCTGGAGTCTGGCGCAACTCGGCGATGAACGCGCCATTGCCAGTCACTTCGTCGCCGTGTCGACCAACACCGAAGCGGTAGCCGCGTTCGGCATTGATCCAGCCCACATGTTTGCGCTGTGGGACTGGGTCGGCGGCCGTTACTCGATGGATTCGGCCATCGGCCTCATCACCATGATTGCAGTGGGGCCAGAGCATTTTCGCGCCATGCTGGCGGGCTTTCGCGCTATGGACATGCATTTTCACAGCGCCCCGCTGGCCCGCAACATGCCCGTGCTGATGGGCTTGCTGGCCATCTGGAACAACAATTTCCTTGGCGCGCAAACGCTGGCTGTACTTCCCTACAACCAAGATCTCAAGCGCTTCCCTGCCTACCTGCAGCAATTGACGATGGAAAGCAACGGCAAGCATGTCACGGCCTCGTCGCAAGCCGTGAGCACTCCCACCTCGCCCATCGTCTGGGGCGACACGGGGACTAACGGTCAGCACTCGTTTTTCCAGCTTCTGCATCAGGGCACTCGGCTGGTTGCGTGCGATTTCATCGGCTTTTCCCACAGCCAAAATCCACTGGGCGATCAACACGACTTGTTGATGGCCAATTTGTTTGCGCAAAGCGAGGCGCTGGCGTTTGGCAAAACGGCACAGGCGCTCATGGCGGAGGGGGTAGACGAAACTCAGGTTGCGCAACGTGTCTGCCGGGGAAACCGTCCCACCAATACCCTGCTGGCAGACCGGCTGACACCTCACACACTCGGCGCCTTGGTGGCGCTGTACGAGCATAGCGTCTTCACGCAAGGGGTCATCTGGAACATCGATTCGTTCGACCAGTGGGGCGTGGAGCTCGGCAAGCGTCTGGCGCAGCGCATCGCGACAGAATTGGCCGACACCGGCCACGCGCCGCTGACACACGACAGCTCCACCAACGCTCTTATGCGGCGCTACGAACAACATCGCAAGGAGTCATCATGAAATCAGGCGACGATGAGGTCCTGTATCTGCTGCCATTCGACCATCGGCATTCCTACATCACCGGCATGTTTCATTTCAATCCTCCGCTGACCCCGCAGCAGCACGCACAGGTGTGCGACAGCAAGCAGATCATTTATGAAGGCTTTCAACTGGCCCTGGAGGCGGGGGTGCCGCGTGAGGCGGCGGGCATCCTGGTCGACGAAGCGTTTGGCAGCGCCATTTTGCGCGACGCGCACCAACAAGGTTTCATCACGGCGATGTCGACGGAAAGCAGCGGCTCGGAGGAGTTTAATTTCGAATACGGAGACGACTTCGCCCGCCACATCGACGCCTTCGACCCAACGTTTGCCAAGGCGCTTGTGCGCTACAACCCGGAAGGGGATCCCGCGCTTAACCTGCGCCAGACGGCCCGGCTGAAGCAGTTGTCCGACTTCTGCCAGACTAGCGGGCGCCGCTTTATGTTCGAGCTTCTGGTTCCAGCAACGTCGAAACAACTCGCCGGGCTCAAAGGCGACCGGGCGGCCTACGACCTGACCCTGCGTCCGAAACTCATGGTCGAAGCGATCCACGCCTTGCAGGACGCCGGGATTACGCCCGACTTGTGGAAGATCGAGGGGCTTGCTGAGCGCGCCGATTGCGTCCGGCTGGTCGAAGCGGTTCGGCGCTGTGGGCGCACCACGGTCAACTGCATTGTGCTCGGGCGTGGGGCGGATGTCGCCAGTGTGCGTGGTTGGCTTACGAACGCCGCAAGTGTCCCGGGATTCATCGGATTTGCTGTGGGCCGTACCAGCTTTTGGAATGCGGTTGCGGCTTACCGCGCCCAAAACGTGACGCGTGTGGTGGCGGCAAAGCAAATTGCTGGCCGCCTGTGCGAGTGGGTCGATGTTTTCGAGCGCGAGCGACTAGCGCGCGGGACCAGCATAACGACGGGCGCTGCATTATAAACCTGCGTCTCCGGAGGGAGGGGGCCGACTCAGCGAGATGTGTTGTTGTTGTTGTTGTTGTTGGCGGAGAGGAGGTTGAGTAGGGCTGCGGCCTGTGCAACGTGCTGCGTCACAAGAGGTAGGTCGTCGGATCAGAATTCACAAAGTGCGGCCTGCTGGCTGGGCCTTATGCTGCTCGGTAAAGAGCGGCGGCCAATCGCCGAGAGTGAGATTTTCCCGAGCAGTCATCATCGGACATCGCTGCCCTGGTGGATCAGCCCGACGGTAAGCAGTTTTCGACGATACCGAAACGCGAGAGAAACGCCCCCCGCTCCTCGGTCCGCTGGCCCGCATCGGACCCCCGGTAGCGGGCTTTTTTATGTGGTCGGCCGGGGGCCCCTGCTCTCGTGAGTAAAGCTTCTCTCACTTCGCGCGGGCCATAGGGGGACTTGTTGCCCTCGTAATTCTGAATGATTGGACCAACTGTTGATTTGCCGCCAACCGAATTGAATCAAAACGCCAGAACTTCGCGCAGCACTACCGAACACGGAGGGCTTCTTATCCCAAGAAATCGCAACGACGCAATGTGCGTGTGCTCAATAGTCGCGAGCGTTGCGCGTACAGCACTGGGCCACGAAAGACCGGTGTGTGGACCAGATACAGATTCTCTCGTGCCCGTGTCGTGGCCACATAGAGCAGACGACGTTCCTCCTCGACGGTTTGCTTCGTGATTTCTCTCACGTGGGGGATCACGCCGTCCGTCACGTTAATCAAGACCACGTGATCCCATTCCTTGCCTTTTGCCGAGTGAATCGTAGAGAGTGTGACGCCGCGTTGATCATATTGCCGTTCGACGAACGCTCTGAAAGAACCCACGGTCCTGAACTTGCGGATAAGTGGTTGCCAGATGTTCAGCTCGTGCTCGACCGAGGTTCGCGATTCGCCAAGACCAGATTTCGTCAGCATCGAAAGGTATGCACGTTTAACCGCGCTGAATCGACCCTCGAGGCTGCCGGCCTTTGCCGCTGCAATTACTGCGCGTCTTAGCGCAGCTAGATGCTGTGGTGGAACGACTCCGACCGTCTTCGAAATGCAGGCCTCGAGGTCCCGGCTTCGGGATCTCGATAGGCGTTCCCGAAATACTTCTCGATTCGCGTTCACCAGGCGCAGCAGTTCAAGCATCGCAAGCAGATGACGGTATTGCGTTTCGCGGTGCATCGGTGTCACGGCAATATCTTGGGCGCGCAGCACGCGCTCGATGATGCGCAATTCGATTCTGGTCCTAGACAGAATGGCGATGCGCTCTGATGGAACACCCCGCGATTTCAGGTCACG
Source organism: Pandoraea sp. PE-S2T-3 (assembly GCF_002179965.1). Taxonomy (GTDB): domain Bacteria; phylum Pseudomonadota; class Gammaproteobacteria; order Burkholderiales; family Burkholderiaceae; genus Pandoraea. Next base: position 247,504 of record NZ_NGUQ01000033.1, on the reverse strand, counting down.
GATTGCATCTACTAGATACTGTTCCTGACCCCGTTGGGTCTTACACTGTTTGAGGACGGGGCGGTCGCCATCACGAGATCCCGTGATCGATATCGAGTTCAATATCGAGGACGCGAATTCGGCGGTTTGATGGGTGAGCCGATGCGATTCGCTCAGGGTCGCGGTGCGGGCGCCCAACAACGTTGCTAGGTCATCGACCTGGGTGCCCATGAACGAATAGATGGTCTGCCCAGGATCACCGAAGATCCGCAGTGTCTCGACGTACTTGCAGATCGCGACCAACAATTTGGCCTGAGCTAGGTCCATATCCTGATATTCGTCGACCAGCACGTGCTTGATCTCGGATCGATGCTGATCAGCGTGGTCGTGCCCTAGGCGAAGCATTTGAGCATAGGTGGTTAGGCCCTGATCACAAAGACGGCGGTTAAACCTGCGCGCAAGTTGTCGTAGTTCGATGAGGGCTGGCGCGTAGTGCGAAATCGACGATTCACGATCGGATAGTAGAAGCTGCTCGAGATCGCGGTCCCCATGCGATGAGGTTAGAAATTTTAGGAGGCGGCGCTGCTCTGCCTTGCCTGCCAGATCGATTCCGTGTTTTCTAAAGCGACGTACTAGGCGGCTATTGTGGGCCACGGTTTGGCGCAGCGCGATTGCCAATTGACCGGAGTTCGCTACCGCACGCCGATGATCGGATGACTCGCGAGCGATTCGATTTGCATAACCGTGGAAGGTACTGACAAGAACCTGCGGGTTGTCGATGCGGATCCGCAATTCGTCGCGCGTTCGATTACTGAAGGTCAGGATTAGGATCGAGGTCGGGTTGACTCCATGGTTCAGCAGGTGCGCGACACAGGCTTGAAGCGTTGATGTTTTGCCAGCACCAGGCACAGCGTTGATCAACAGGCGAGGAGCTCGAGATTCAACGACCTGGATCTGCTCAGGCGTTAGTGGGAAGTTCATGATGGAGATGTGGTTAAGCCCCGATGTTTGAGGGAGAGGGAAGGGGCTTGGGTTGCGAATTTGTAGCGGGGGTGTGGATCAACAAGAGCAGGATTCGCAGTGTTTTCGTCGAGAAAATGCGTATAAACGTGATGTCGATGAGTGGGGGAAGGGGAAATATTCTTTGTATTTATCATTCCTTAGTTCAATGGCTACGCGAACGGCGTAATTGGCATCGACGCTCAACGTTGGCGGCGATAACGCTCTTCAAGAAGGTGTTTGTTGTCGATCGCTTTTAGTGCTCGGCGAATGATTGGCTTGGCCCTCACACAGTTATGCAGAACGTACGGTGATTCGTTGGAGGCCCCAATGCGATGCTCCTGCAAAAAGTTCGCGGCACGGTTTCGAAGCGCCGACGCTGTCAGGTCAGAACGATTCGAAAGGGCAGCACCCAGATCCATCTTCGACGAGAATTCGAATAACCGAAGATTCGACAGCCAGAAGGCGTGGTGATCGAACGCAATGCAATCCGCAAGGGTATTCAAACCAATCGACGAGCATGCCGCGTGACCGTTGAAACGATGCTCGAGGTGACTGCACGGCTCCGGATATAGCCTTGCGAGAAGCTTGCTCGGTCGGTCAGCGTAGAGGACGGGGACGTGCGGACTAAGATTGCCGTTCTTGTTTGTTCGCCGATTGAAGTAGACGGTCTCTTCCTCGATGTTCGCCCGTTCGCGTGCGCACGGGACCACCATATGTTCAAGCAGATATTCAGCCATGACAGCCGCGCTCTCGTTGTCCGAGGTTAGCAAATCGATGGCGACCTCGGCATAGCTCACCCTAGTTAGGTGCCGCGTGCCGAGCATGGTGGATAGCTCGATAAATGCTTCTGGCGTCGGCTGTCGAAGTTCGACTTTCGTCGCCCAGATTCGCTGAAATCTATGGATCGGATGAACGATCGTAATGTCGGTACAGAGATTGACGAGCCTTTGCTCGATCTTCTTCGCCGGTAGTCGATCGTCAACGTAGATCTTGATTCGGTCGAAAGCGCAGACGATGCTCGTGATCGAATTCACCACGCGTTTCGTTTTCGTCGATGGTCGTCGTTCTGGTTGTCGTTGTCTCATATGTCGTTGGTGATCGTGGAACTGTGAATCGCCGCGAGGGACGATGTGGGTGTGCTCGATGGACGTATTTACTAGGGACGCTAGATTTGCGGATACCAGCCCGGGACCTCGTCTTCGCAGGGACTTCGATTTTGGCGCGCTGGCCACGTGGAGAACCACGGGTCGTTCGTGTCGTGGACCAGGCCAAGTTCAATTCATGGGTTCGAGTGCAACTAGAGTCACGTCGAATCTATCGCGGCACCGACCATCACTGATGGAGCGCTCGTCGACGATCGTGATCGACGGACTCACAAAATCGGCGTCTCGAAGGCTACAAGACCTACGAACCGGGATTTCTGGTGTTCAAGGTCCCTGCTACGCAGCCTGGATTTACCAATGTAGCTAGGTCTCGGGGCGCCGAAATATTCCGGTTGTGGCGACTACGGACGATTCCACTAGCAGGTGGAACTGATTTGGGGAATTCGCTGGCTTTCATCTTCGCGTAGGTCGACGATCGGGAGAGGCCGGTGAATCATCGATACGCAAGCGTGATTCAGGCTTGCGAAAAATCATCGATCGCGACGTTCGGGAGATTCGTCGGGTAATCGGCAGATTCTTGAGGGGAGGCGGCGTTGATATCTGTCGATGTATCGCTGGCGGACGCGAAATCTTTGCATTTGTCCGTCGAGATTGCGGCCTGGGCCTCGCGACGTTCACCACGATTTCGGTTGTCGTGAAAATCTGTCTGCGACGCGTTACGAATTCGATTCGAATGGCATCGCGATTTCGTCTGACCCGAGCTTGAGTCGCAGGCCTCGATCCTCGATTGGACCCGGCCAAGGTTCGTTTCGCGGACATCGATTCTTGACTGAACCCAACCAATAATCTCGGACTCGATCCATGCAACGATTCTGCTGGTAAGTGGAACTGGTCTGGGGAATTCACCACTTTTCATCTTCGCGTAGATTGATGATCGCGAAAGGCCAGTAATGCGTTCGACGTCGGGACGGCGTAGTAACGCAGCCGTCGTTGGGTTTTCTTGGTCTGATCGTTGGCCGTCCATGGTGTGTTCCAGCAGGCAATCGTTGCCTAAGTCCGGCATCGGGCAGAGAACCCGAAGCACACCCTATTTACTGATCCACCAAAACTTGGAAATCTGGGTAGCCGATTACCCGAACGCCGAATCGCGAATGCACGCGAATCCTTGGCGACCCGGGCCAAAAAGATTTTGGTTGAGCGCCGGTCAATTGGCGACCGCCCGAACCGGCAGGCGCGCGAACGTTTCGGCAATTCGATTTCTAACCGCGAAGGTTCTTGGGGGCGGAGTTTCGTTGTGCGGTGGTTCGCCAATGCACTGGCGGACGTCGATGTCTGTGTTCGTTAGCTGAACACGTTGGTACTAGTTGCGGACGTTCAATTCGCGCATCTTGTTGGACGTCAGATTCGTTGGCTGCGAATACGATTATTTACTAGGGCCCCGGGGGCGGCCGCCGACCGAACTTGACTTGATCTGCGATTAACCGAATTCGAGTTTGAAACCGGGGTTGCCGAATGGACGGCCGCGCACAAAGTCCGAACGGTAAGCGCGTTGTTTCTGACGTCGAGGATGCGCGATCGCGGGCCGTCGAATTCCTCAAGTTTTGAACCGAACCATGTGTGATCGAGGTTGGCGATTGGGGCTTCGGGGACTGGCCTGGAATCGTACTGCGGCCAAGTTTGCGGTGGTCCGGATCTGGTTTCGGATCTCAGCGGCAATACCTTGATGCCGGCCAGTGTGCGCCCCTGCGCGCACTACGAATTCGGTTAATGGACGCGTGTGCCGTCGAATGGCATCACGAATTCGCATGCGGGCCTGAGCCAGTATTGCGGGTGACACAAGAATCCGCTGCCAGAGCATTGACCGTTTTTGTTGAAGGAACTCCGAGAACAACGGTCGGTTCGACCAAAAAGCGCGGATGATCCTGCCAGTTTCTGGGGTTAGCTATTTACTAGGGACCAACAGTTCTGATTCTCGGGCGCCACCGCAGGTGCCGAGTTCATGAGATTGGTAAACCGCTTTCATGCCCAGCACGACGCCGTGCCGAATTCGTTCTGTTGTCGACGTGTGGCGAGGGGCGGCGATGCGGCTATTTAAGCCGTCGCCTTCTTCTGTATCCGAATTCACAGATTCTGCGCCAGGTGATTGCGATTGACGGTCAGGTCGTCGAGGCTCGGTCTACCCGATCACTTGGGCGCGCTACTAGATTTTGTAGATTTCGTTCACTTGACGAATATGATTCGACCCAATGTGTGCGGCAAGATTCGTGCGGTCGATTTGACGGGGTTCGATAGTGAGGTCTCTGTATTCGTCATTCGTATCGCAGGGGACGAACTAACCTGACGAGGAGATGGTGACGAGACACCGGACATTGTTGGCCAGCGCATATTGCCGGGACACGAGACTTCCAGAGATTGAGCGGTTGGGTCGTGACTCGTGAGAACACTCGCGAATGGACCTATCGGATTCCGACTCGATGTTCTTCGGATTGAGATCGACTCGATCCACATTCAAAATGATACTAATCGTTATGTATTACTGAGGGCGGTCATGGACGCGCTATCGAGACGCGCGGACAGCGAGCGTCGGAGGAACTTCAAAATCGGCGTCTGATGATTGGTTGACGATCAAACAGCTAGACGGTGTACCTTCCGAATTTTGTACTCGCTGTTAATCCGACGTCAGTGAACTTTGCGGCCGGATTCCGATATGCGAGGCTTGATGCCGGGACATGGTTGCGGGGACGGCGTAGCTGCTCGGCTGCTGTCGACCCATTGCGGACGGACAAAACGGCTGTCGCGGTCATTCGATGCGCGGCGATATTACGGCCTTGTACTCCGGCAGTTGTGCTCGCCTTCAACCCTATGATTTCTCCGCCACTTGACGACCCGCAAGCCACGTTTTTGCAGCAGTTGCCGTCCCGTCTTTCAGGTCCGTTGCTCACGCCAGGTGACATGACCTGTTGGACAAAAATTGCCGGCTCGATGAGACGTCGAAACGTCTAATGTGGCTGGCAACCGGCGCCCCCGGCTCTAAACTGGCCGCCCAAATGAGCGAAATCTACAGATCACCAGTAAGCAGGATGACTACGCCTTGGGAAGCCAAATCGAGTATGCAAGGCCTCCAGCGACGACAAGCCAGATCAGTGCAAAAAACCAAGTTTCGGCAAGCACCCACTTAACGTACGTCCACTTTGCCCCTAACCAACCAGGAGCTACGTTGCCGCCTTTCCACAAGTCGCGGTCGTGTCGGTGAGATGCACGAAACAGTGCATCGTCTCGAGGATCGTGGTTCTCCCCGCACTTATCCTTAATCTCGTCATACTCAACCCTTAGCTGATCAACCTCGTCGAGAGTGGCTGAATGACCAGCATCAATAGCAGCAATCGACATAGCTACCTTGATCTGAAATGAGGTAACGAGCTCCGCGCTGCGATGCAATGCCTCGGCCTTCGCACCATACCTAGCGCCCCACTCGAGTAGGCTGACGACCAAGAGCAGGATCCCCACGCCCACTGCAAACGACGACAAATAGTTATCGAGCACCGTATTAGGGGTGGGAGAGTATATTCTTTGCGCAAACGCAACCAGAATGCTCACCGCAGATAACAGCGCCAGGCTACACGTAGACACCCACTCACGTATTCTGAGTCGGCGTGCCGCGTTATAGCGTGCGCCTGCTGTGCACCAAGCGCGTTGACGCAGATTTAACAGGAAGTCTTTCATTGGAATTGATAGGGGTGGGCGGAAATGCTTGAGGAATCGGTCATATCCACTCCCAAGGCAACGACGCATAAAATCGCTCCCAAGGAGGTTCGCGGGTAAAGCCGCGACCCATGCAATTGCATGGGTAGAGAGCACTTTCGCTCATGAGGCAAAATCTCATGAGGTATCGCTAGCGCGATAAGCATTTTCCGCCCGGGGTTATTTTAGCTGATCTATCCGTACACGCTACCCTCATCGGCATGCATGGCCGCAAGTACATGCCTGACGTACTGTTCGTACTTTTCCCTGATCTCCGCGTCGGTCAACGCAACGTTGGGATCGATTCGTCCCCGATCAATGAGCAAGCGCAACATATCCGCTATGGTCGTGATCTTGTCGTAGTCCCGTACGTAGCCGCCCCGTGGGTTGAATTTCATCTCGAAGTAGGCTCGTCGCAGCTTTTTTAGTCCCAGCGGTGGCGCGTGCTGAAACTCGCCTAGACGCTCGAACATCCCCTCGATTGCCGAATCTAATCTGTGCAGCAACGACAGGTCCGTAATTTGATTGAAATAGGCAATCCACCCGTAACGCTGGTTCTGCGAGATGGCCCCCGCGATACGCTCGTTCAGTTCACTTAGAAAAATATCGTTGAGGCGCGGTTCATCGAGGTACTTCAGCTTTTCGAGCCGGCGCTTCTTGTTGTGAACGAAGTCACTAAACTTCATTGCGATAGACTGCAAAAATCGTTCAATCGTAGAATCTCGAACCGATATGACGGGCAACTGAAATGTGTATCCAAGATAACCAAATTTTGCCGTCAGAGGTTCGATCTGTGTTTTGTTTGAGCCCAAAGGGTGTAGCGCGAGACCTCGATATTTGAGACGGGAATGCAACGATCTGAACGCCCTGTGCACGGCATCGTGCTCCCCGTACATCAATACGTCGTCTACATAGCGCTTATAAGTGACCCCCTGCTTTCCCATCGCGTCATCCACATCTTGCATATATATCGACGCAAGGATATTTGAGATAGCCAAGCCTTGCGGGACACCTCGCGATGGGTAATCCTTGTGTCGATTGCGACGAGTATTTTTTGGAACCGTCGGCGTGCGCATTGCGTGATCAATAAGTCTTATTGCGGCATCGCACTTCACACGCTTTGACAAAACCCGTAACAGTCGATCTTGCTGAATGGAGTCGTAAAATGTCTGAATATCTGTACTACAAACCCACGTCGACGCCGACACACAAGACTGAAGGTCAAGCGACACGTCTCGAACGTAAGTAGCCGCTACGTTCCCGGGAACACGCTCCGGATAAATCGTCGCGAGGAATTTATTAAGCTGATATAGAACGACACGATCTCGTACGGTAGGAATTCCAATGAGCCGCGGGGGCTTGTTCCTAGCCTTGGGGCGCAGCACCTCAAGGTACGGGGAGAAACGAAATTTCCCATCCAGAATTTTTTTGGACGCGATTGTAAACTCGGCCGTTGCTCGAGATGTGAATTGAAACCCGCTAAGTCTGTCGACGCCCTTACCCATGGTGTCTGAAAATCGCTCACGAAATGCAATTTCCATCTCCGCTGGTGAAAAAAGAGACTGAAAGATCACGCCGTGATCGCTCACATCACAACCAGCACTTCCCCAATGACCCACGCCAAATTCCTTTGCCATTTTTGTTCTATTAATCTTCACTTAAGGAAGATTTTAATCGCTTCCAATTAGTCTCGGCATGCCCGCCGTTCAGTTTCTCAGTGTGTGGCGGCCATTGATTGTCGACGATCTGAGACGGGATGTCGAATGTCCGGAACTGGCCGAAATCAGTGCGTCATCGCTGTCCAACATCGACCCGGAGCGCCTTTTTACCTGTGGCGTGCTAGCTAATGGACGCGCTCATTAGCCAACCTGTGCAGTATCAATGAACTGGCGGAAAAAATCCTGCCATTCGCCCGTTTCTCCCTTCTGTATGGCACTATTGATCACCGCCATGTCCGGGGAAATAACCAGCGCGTAAATGAAGCCGTCTTGCTCCCTGATTTTGTTTCGAATGCGTTCCAACATTTCTTGTTGATCGACCGTTTGGTAGCTGAGTTTTTTGAGATGGGCGAATTGCTCAATTGTCATTTTCACCACAGACGGTAGGGCACTCTGCGGCGGTCCCAACGGTTTTATCGCCGCAACTATCCCAGTGAAATTTAGATCGAAATGACCGTCAGCGTCCACCGGCACAACAGTCCGTATGTGAGCTACGGTTGCCATCATGTAATGCACATATGTAGATGGCAGTCCCATCACCAAGGAACCATCGAACATTTCTTTGGGAAACTGTCTGACTAAGACCTTCAACAATAGTCGTCCCAGCGTGTCGATCACGCTTTCATGAGGATCAGGTAGTGAACTTTCGATTTCCTTAAGAGTCGCGCCGTGCATGAGGCTATTGCGGGTTTTATCGAGAAGGGCCACCGTTGCGTCGTCGCACCCCTCGTCCGCGTCCATCAGCACAGCCCGGATAGCTTGCTTTGCATACGGCCTATGCTGCGGATGCGTTTCACACTGTTCACAATAGAGTGCGGACTGACAGTGCGGGCATTTGTCATTCACCTTAGCAGTTGGTTTCTGAAATTCGGCCACAATCTCCAGCGCAAACCAGAAGTAGGTGAACTGGTCGTCCGGCGCTGAGGCGTCTATTCCCAATCGATACCATCGCAGGGCGCGCCGTATAGCTGGCGGAATGTCAAACTCCAGCAGACGTTCGATTGTATGAGCGTGTTCACTGACTAGGAATGGCTGCGGATCGTCATACTCAATTCGATCGCCCCACATACGTATATCTCTCATTGCGTCTTTCGAAGACGTTTCGGCATCGACGATTTGCCTTATCCTATGCTTTCGAAAACTAGAACCGGTTGTGAATGCGAGCATATTAAGGCAAGTAGCCAAGTGGTCTTCCGCTACTTCAGCGGCATTATCCAATGCCTCTGCGTCGAAATAGATATGAACCGAAAGCAAGAAGGGCGTCGTGAACTCCGAGCGCGGGATGTTCCTGATCAGCGCTTTGAATGCGTCGCGAGGGTCACAGATGCTCAACACTTGGGCATCGGACACGACCGACAGGTCCGAGGCAACTTCGAAATTCGCTGCACATCGCATGTATCGCGCTCCTAGCTTAATTAGTCAACTGATCTCGATAATGGGCTATAACCAACACGTCGCGAAACGGTCGTGCGCTCTAATATTACCTACGCACTAGGGTCGGGTTGCCACTGACGGCTCCTGGCCGACTCCGGCCATTTATGAAAGGCTGTTTTCGACCCGGAGTAGACGTTCCCGCTATACGCCGTCTGGCTTGTGTTGGATGAATTGAACATAAAAGTCGGGCACAAAGGGGAGTAAATCACCACCCGACGTAAAAAGACAAAATATCCCCTCCAACACGGTCTTTTTGATCTTGTCGATACCCTTGGCTTCGACGATGTTGATACCAAGCCCGAGACGTTGTGCCCAAGAAAATAACGAGGGCTCAAGAATGAGGCCGCCTACCACCATCATTCTTTCCGTCGGAAGTCCTTTGATAAGCGTCTTTCTGCTTTCCCGCTTTTCCCACACAAGAAACTCAAACTTACCTTCCGGCCCTTCGTAGATAAAAAGAAATCCGTCGGAGGGGCCGGTGTCACGAAACTTATTGGACATTCGAATCGTGACTCCACCGACTGGGTCGGTGGCAGCATAGACATTTCGGTCAAACTGGAATGTCATACGGTTTCCCCGGTAAAGACTTCGTGGCCGCAAGACGGTCACCGCGGTGAATTCATGCCGAACTGCTCCACTAGCTCGGGCAAATCTAACACGGCCAACTCCCTGCGGCGCAAATGCAGCTAGTCCCGACCTCGCGCGTTGTCACTGTTTGGGTCCCGGTAGCCGTTTTATGCCTACCGACGGCGGTTTGCGACCCTTTGCAGACATTGGCAACCGTTTGACATGAGAGATCTACTGCGCGCCCACGGCGCTGTGGCCGTGGTAGCGAAGGTTATGGATCGTGACGCGGGATCTGAGGTACCCGTGTTGAAATCAGGAACTGCAGGATGGAATTGCTGTGATCTCCAGTGCCAATCGTTGGCGAGACCTATTTTTTTAATAGCGTCCATCGCTAAAGTCTGATATTCAGGCACTTGCAGCGCCAACCGTTGAAGCCTATTTTTAGATGAATACTCTCGCTTACCGCTATGCCCACGCCGACACTTTTTTCAAGATGCTGGAGAGCCAGACCTTGTGGTTTTCCGATTTGCGCCGAATGAACGACTGGGATGAATATGCTGCTGGATTTCGCATGATCAGCGAGATTGCGGCAGAAGAATTCCCGCAATATAAAAATCTTCTGAATGAGATTTCCCCAGAGCGGATGCCTGCGGACTTCATGGCGCTTATCTGCTCGTTTTCGTTGGATGGTGACTGCCTAAGCATGTGGCGGGGCTATGGCGACAACGGAGCCGGGGCGGCTATTGGTTATTACTATCCCGAAATCCAGATGCAAAACTTGGGCACGCGGTATCTTGCCAAGATGGCTCCGGTCCAGGGTAAGGTTCAGTTCATTCCTGTCATGTACAAGGAAGCTGCCTTCAAAGAGCAGGTCTATACGTGTTTCGAGCGAGTGACAACCATGCCCGTACAGTTGGGCACGCTCAAGATGGAATTGGTGCGGCTGTGCACCTTGTACAAGAACGATTTTTTTGTGGATGAACGGGAACTACGTGGCTTCATCGAAGTGAACGAGTACGCCGATCCTTACACGCTGGGCGTGCGCGACAGTGGATTTGGTCAAGCAGACTATCACCAAGTCCAGACCTGCAGCTTCGGTGTCCCCGCGATCAGGGAGGTGGTGCTGGGCCCCAGGTGTGCGCTAGCCGAGGAGGAAGTCAAGGCCAAGCTGATCACCTGCGGCCTCCCGAATGTGAAGATCCGTAAATCTCGGGGCACCTACCGGGAGGTGCCGACTTCCAATGGCTTGCCTCCGATGGTTTCTGGGTTTCTGGCTCAGCAGAACTGACCTCGGTAATACCTCACTGCGTTCGGGCTGGGCTCAAGTAGGCCGCCAAACTATTAACGACCTCTCTATGGAACGGTTAGGCATCTGCTTGCCCAGCCTCTTTTGACCCGAGTGGGCGGCCGAATACCTCGTCGAAGGCGTGCTCCGCTTGCTCGCGAATCATCTTTGAACTTCCCTTCATCTTGTGAACTACAACCCACCAGTGGTAGTTGCTGTACGGGGGTTCAGAAATGTTGATGCCGTTCTTATCATCAAGCTTCATGCAAACGTCGTAACGAACACCTCTAGCAGGCAGATTGCTACGGTAGTGGTCATTGAACAGATGACTCTTTATGCGCCCCTTTACGGTGTAGCAGTGGCCTCGGTAGATTGCCTTTAGACCGTCAGTAATTAGGCGGCACTTGTTTTCTTCAAACTGATAGTCAGACATGATCACGTACAGACCAGTGCCGTAGTACAAAGCCTCCGCGTCGGACAAAGAGCTGACAGGCCTTGAAATTACGGACTTGCTGTCTTTGGTGTAGTCGTGGACAGAAAAGAAGTCTACGAACTTCGAGCGAATGGTTTGGCGCAATTCGTTCTCGATTGCAACCAACTGCCTGATGTCGTACATGTGATTCGAAATTCCTGACTAGATTCAGACGATAGGGAAAAATGTTTGTCGTTATTAAAAAATGATTGAATGACTGCTTCTGGCCGACAGCGGTCGTCAACTATTTTCGCACGTTGAGCCCTCGATTAGCGACGTCACGGTGAAGCAAGGTGTGCCGACCAGTCGGTCATCATCGCTGCGCGTTTTTCGAATAGATCGCCGCGCGCATACGCTGCCTCGGCTTTATCTTTCAGCAAGTGAGCGAGTGCAGCCTCGGCCACTTCACGCGGGTAGTGCGTCGTTTCACCGACCCAATCACGAAACGTGGATCGGAATCCGTGGGCCGTCAGATCTGTTCGCCCCATGCGCTTCAGCAACTGAAGGAGCGCCATGTTGGATAGCGGCTTATCTTTGCGCTGGCCGGGAAAAACGAACTCGTTCTGCTTAATTGACCGCATGTGCTCTAGCAAGACCTTGGCAGCCGGCGACAACGGTATGCGGTGCTCCTTTCCTGCCTTCATACGTTCCGCGGGGATTCTCCAGATTTCCGCCCTCAGATCGAACTCGTCCCAGCGTGCTTCGATGACTTCGCTAGTGCGCGTAGCCGTCAGTATCAGCAGTTCCAGCGCTTTCGCTGCCATCGTGTTAGTGGCCCGTAGTTGCACCATGAATTTCGGTGCGTCGACATAGGGAAGGGCCGCGTGATGAACTACTGCCTGGACCTTGGATCGTTTGGGAAGCAAGTGGTCCAAGTGCCCTTTCCATCTCGCAGGATTTTCTCCAGTGCGATGTCCGCGTGCAGTGGCCCAGTCGAGCACAGATTCGATCCGGCCACGCAGGCGTGACGCTGTTTCGGTCTTTGAAATCCAAATCGGTTCGAGCACCTTCATGACGAGTCCGGTGTCAATGTCCGCGATCGGCAGGGAGCCAAAATAGGGGGACGCATAGGTCGCGAGCGTGTTGCGCCATTGATCTGCGTGCTTCGCGTTCTTCCATCCACTGGAATGGACGTCAATGTAAGCCGTGGCGCATTCGTCGAACGTGGTGGTTTTGAGCGCGCTAGCCTCCGTCGATGCTCGATTTTGTTGCTTCGCGTCAAGCGGATCGACTCCTTCGAGCAGCAGCTTACGTACCTCAAGGGCCTTGATGCGAGCATCCGACAGACTGACTGTGTGGACTGGGCCAAGACCCATGCCACGAGCTTGCCGATTTCTCATGTAACGAAACAGCCAAGACTTTACCCCGCCCCTAGTGATCTGGAGGTACAGCCCTGCGCCATCGCTGTACAGACCGGGCTTCGACAGTCGGTTGACCTGAAGTACGCTAAGCTTGTTGATTGCGTTCGCCATCTCGTGGGTTCCACATTTTGACTATCAAATTGACTATCAAATTGTAGCTGGATTTACCTGGAACGTGCTGGACATTGGAGGCCGAAGCACCTGGGGAGCCACCATGAAATATAGGGGTTTGCGGAATCTCGTGGAATTTTATGGAACGAAGTTTGGCAGACACCCTCTCCGCCAAGCAAACAAATCAGCCCTTGATCATTCAAGGGCTTTTTTGTTTTTGGCGGCACAACCCACGTTTCTGTCCGCGTCCGCGTTGGCCGGTGACGATTGGGCACGTACTGCTGGCTCCTCCTGAGCCCCGTTCGAAAACGATGCACGCTGGTGCTCAATACTCGGGCGGAGCGTTGTTTTTCATCTCGACGGTTCTCGTCTCTGTACCGCTTATACGCTATGGACTCGCCTCGAATTTCGAGCTGAGGCCGCTCAGCGTAGCGCAACTGTTACTGCGCGCTCCCAAGGACCCGAAGCGAATCGACATTTGCGTCGCTTAGCTAAATATTCAGATAAAAAATTTGGACTCCATAACATTTGATGGAAATATTATTTCTCAACGTATCAGCCAATGTGGTTTCTTTACCAGAAATTGGATTGGAGTCAGAGCAAGTGAATATGCCGATCGAACTGCTAGTTGGGCGGCGCCCTCCCTCTATTGCGATGCAATTTGGGGAAACTGCGCAACCGTAAGTGCGCGTCTATGGGGAGAGGGGCTGCTGGATGGTGCGAGCCCGGATGCCATTCGGGGGGGGGGCGGGTGAATTTTTTGTGTCAAACAGTATTTGAAGTGGTGGTGACTCGTCAGGATAGAAAAGGGATAGTTTGTTAGCCTCAAACATTGAGTGGTGAGATTGTTGGGGTTGCCATCGGATGCGAGTCACATGAAGAGAAATATTAAAGGTGTATTTGATTTGAGGGTGTTTTTGTTCGGGATTTCGGTTTACATAGTAATGTCAATATTCTATATGGAGATGGATGGGTTTTTAAATGAAATTGCATTAATTGTTTTTCTGGCTATCATTGTTTTTGGTGTGATTTTGATGATTTTTCGTGGATTTCGAAGGGGTATTTCATTAGTATTTTCCGGTGTGGTGCTTGTTGTTTGGATGCTATTTTTGTCAATTCCTGTTTTGAATTTTGGTGTCGGGGTTAGGCAGTGGGTGCAATTTAAATTCAAAGAGCCAAGTTATATTGCTGAAGTGAGAGGCGGTCGAACGGAGTGGGACTGGGGGATTGGGGGGGGAGTTCACTATCGGCTAATGTACGATGCGAGCGGTGATGTGAACGGAACTTGGCATAGGCCGGATGAGGAGGATCCATGTGACCGGGTAGTAAAGGCATTTGGGAATTCGTTCTACGTTATCGGTGATTGGTGTCCAGGGATTTTATAATTGATAATTCTAAGTATCTTGTGTTTGGTTGATGGTGATAGGTGCGAATTTATATAATTCTATTTATAAATTATAAATAAGCTTGATGGGGGTGTTATGTCGAGTGGGGGGCTAAAATTTTTCTAAAGACTCGAACGGGAGCTGCATCATTGATCCCGTATCGATTCGGCTGTATTTTTTCAGCGGACCATGAGGTAAATGTAGTCATCAAAAATATAAGAAAAATCGCGAAGCAATCCGTGAAGAGAAATTGACAATATTGCCGATATGAGTCGCAAGACGCTGGGGATATCGTGGAGATGCTCCATAGTCAATCGGTACCGCTTGATGGATGGCGCTCACGGGGTGTAACAGAATTGTCGTACTCCGGTGTCATCATCCGTACTTTCCAGAGTTGCGTGCTGCATGGGCGATGGACGCAGGCCGTCCGGTGCGCACCGAGGCTGGCGATCGGCGGCGTGACGCGCCGTTGGTTCGGAAGCCGGGAGCATGCATCTTGCGTCTGTACTTGCTGGGTTTGAGCCGCTATGGCGCGCTGCTGCTGGTGTTGAGCGCGGGGACATTTCCCGCGCGAGGTGCACCGGCCGACACCGTGACCGGTAAAGACAGTGAGCGCGGACAACCCACGGTGCCGGAACGACCCGCGCAGCAGACGCCCGGGGCCGATGCCGAACCTACGTCCTTCTTCTTCGATATCCCTGCGCAGCCACTGGCCGATGCCCTGCAACGTTACGCCATGATCTCTGGCCGTCCCGCTCTCTTCAGTAGTGCACAGGTGGCCGGCCTGACCTCGTCGCCCGTGCGCGGGGACTTTCCCGCCGACACCGCACTGGAGCGCCTGCTGGCGGGCACCGGTCTCGCCATTCAGCATGCACGCTCGGGGCCCGCAGAGGCTTTCGTCCTCAAAACACTGCCGGCCGAAGCGCTGCCTGCGGCCGATGACACCCCCGCCAACGCCTATGCCGGCCGGGTACAGGCGGGCGTCTGGGCGGCGCTTTGCGCCAATGCGCTGACCCGGCCGGGCCAATACCGGACGTTATTGCGTTTCGAGATCGACGCGACCGGCGTCTTGCGTCAGGCACGTCTGCTGACCTCGACCGGGGAGCGCGCCCGCGACGCCGCCGTGCTTCGGGTGCTCGCCAGCGTGCGCGTCGACGCTGCGCCGCCCCACGATCTGGCCCAACCGTTGACGATGGTGCTGTTGCCGCGCGATCCGCATCACGCGGATTCGTCCCCCGTCTGCCGGTCGCCGGGCAAAGAGGGGCATTCATGACGGAGAACGTCGGACCGCTGCCCGAATACCTGACCCGCCACTATCACAACCTGAAGCGGCGCCTCACGCGCCTGCTGGGCAACAGCGATCTGGCGGGCGACGCCTTGCACGACGCCTGGGTCAAGCTCCAAACGCAGGAGCCGACAGCGGGCGAGACAGTGCAGAGCCCGGGCAGCTATCTGGTTCGCGTCGCCGTGAATATCGCGCTCGACGCGCAGCGCAAGCAAAGCCGCTCGCTCTCGTTCGACGAAGTCGATGCGTTGATGCACCTGTCGGATACGGCGCCCGGCCCGGCGCGCGTTGCGGAAGACCGCTCGGAACTCGATGCGCTCATGCAGTTGATGGAGCGGCTGCCCGAACGGCGCCGTCAGGTGCTGCTGCTGGTTCGATGGGAAGGGCTGCCGCAGAAGGCGGTGGCCGAGCGTCTGGGGGTGTCGCTACGCGTCGTCGAGAACGAGCTGCGTCGCGCGCACGATTTTCTGGATGAAAAACTGAAAGCTAAAAAATAGTTGAGGGATTTGTGCGATGCCGTTCGTCCATACACTGGCGGCATCCGACGAAGCGCGGTTCCGCGTTATCGATACCGCTAGATTGCCCGCCTCCGGCAGGGCACCCATGTTGATGCAATGAATACACGCGACACTTCTCCGGCCCCTCTCTCGGACGACCTGCAACGGCAGGCGCGCGTCTGGCTGCGGCTGTTGGATTCCGGCGATGTGACCGAAGTCGACGCGCAAGCCTTCCGGCGCTGGCTCGACGCGAGCGCCGATCACAAGCTCGCTTTCAACGAGGTGAAGCACCGCTGGGCGACACTGCGCACGGCAAGCGGCATGTACGTCGAGCGGCATCCGAACGCGATGCCAGGCGCCGTAGCGGTGCCGGCAACGCCCGCAACGCCACGTCCTGCCGTGCGACAGCGTTCGGCAGGCCGTCGCGCGTTCATCGGCGGTGCGCTGACGGTAGGCGCGGCGGCGGCCGTCGCCGGTTTCTATCCGGACGTGCTGCGCCGCGTGATGCCGGACTCGTTGGGCGCCGACGAGCGCACGGCCGTGGGCGAGCAGCGCACGCTGACGCTGGCGTCGCAGACCGTGGTCACGCTCAACACGCAGACCAGCATCCGCCAAGGTATTCAAAACGGCAGGACCGTGAGCGTGACGTTGCTCTCTGGCGAGGCCGCCGTCGATCTGGGGGGCTCGGCCGAGCCGTTCACGGTATCGGCAGGCGTAGGTAGCGCCCGTGCGCAGGACGGGCGCTTCGAAGTCCGCTATCTCGATGGCAAGGCCTGTGTCACATGCATCGACGGCACGGTTCAGGTTTCGCATCCCGCCGGCAAACGATCCTTGCAGGCGCATCAGCAGGTCGCCTACAACGACCATGTGCTGAGCGATGTCGGCAATGTCAATGCGCTGGCTGTGGCGGCATGGCGTCGTGGCGAACTGGTGTTTGACCAGATTCGTCTTGTCGATGTTGTTGCAGAGATCAATCGCTATCGCTCGGGGCGGGTCGTGCTGGTCAACGAGGCGGCCCGGAACCAACGTGTGACGGGGCGTTTTCGTATCGCCTCGCTCGACGCAGCATTGGCACAACTGGAGAGCACGTTCGATCTGAATGCCAGGTCCTTGCCGGGAGGACTGCTGATTCTGAGCTGACGATCTTGCGTGTCGAAGATCGGGAAATAGTTGAGGGTTTCCGCACTGCCCATTCGTCTTAGCGACTCGGGAAGCCAACACAACGCCAAAAGCGGCGATGTGCACGTTTCCGGCAACGGGGTCGCCGATGGAGAATTTGCCGGAAACGCTTAACTATCAGCGAGGATTCGGGCATGAGCACGCGTGAACGCCAAGGGGCAACGGCAATGGGAAGCAGCGGTCGCAGAATCGGCAAAGAACGTGTGCGCCGTTCGCGCAGGGCGGCCCCCGTCGCACAGGCGATCACGCTGTTGCTCACCACGATGGGGGCGGCACACGCCCAGCAAGCGTTCAGTAATGCATGGTTTGCCTCACGCGGTGCCGCACAGGCCACTGCGTCGCAGACGGGGCGCTTGCCCAACGGCATGCCGGTGTCGTCGCTCATGGACCCGTCGGCACAGCAGCAGCAAGCGAACGCGCAACTTCAACGCTCGATCGCAAATCTCGGCTCGGCGGCGCAGAACATTGCGGCGACGCAGGCCGCGCAGGCCAATGCGCGCACGGCGGCAGCCAACAGCGTCACCACGATCCCCGACGGCCTGACCGAAGGCGGCCTGAAGGTCGACACGAACAGCCTGACCAAAGGCTGGATCAATGCCCAAGCGCCCACGCAAACCACAGCGAATGGCAAGACCAACGTCAACATCCAGCAGACCGCCAACAAAGCGATCCTGAACTGGGAGACGTTCAACGTCGGTCGCAATACGTCGGTGAACTTCGCGCAGCAAAGCGACTGGGCGGTGCTCAACCGCATCAACGATCCGAGCGCACGCCCGAGTCAGATTCAAGGGCAGCTTCACGGCGATGGCACCATGCTGATCCTGAACCGCAACGGGGTGATCTTCGGCGGTACCAGTCAGGTCGATACGCGCAATCTGGTGGTCGCGGCGGCGCGAATGAGCGACGCGCAGTTCCAGACTGCGGGGCTCTATGGGGCGAACGGCACGACGCCGACATTCACCGATGCGCTGGGCAAGGTCGAAGTCCAGGCGGGCGCAAACATCACGACACGCACGCCCACGTCCGTGACGCAAGGCGGCGGCTATGTATTGTTGCTCGGCAATCAGGTCAGCAACGCCGGGACGATCGTCACGCCGCAAGGGCAAGTGGCGCTGGCCGCCGGTGACAGCTTCGTGATTCGCAAGGGCGTGGGCACGGACGCGAACACGCCGTCGACCACGCGTGGCAGCGAGATATCACCGCAGTTCGCCGCGCAGAGCACGGCAGGCAGAGTGGTTAATACGGGCTTGCTGATGGCGCCGGAAGGCGACGTGACGATGGCGGGCCGCGACGTTCAGCAACTGGGCACGGCGGTGTCGACCACGACCGTCAACACGCGCGGCACGATCCACTTGCTTAACTCGGCGAGCGACACGCTGGGCAAGGTGACGCTGGGCAGCGGGGCGCTCACGTCGGTGCTTGTCAGCGACAACGGTGCAACGGCGTTGGACAGCCAACGCGCGGCCCTTATTCAGGACTCCGCCACGCAGGATGTACTGCGCGCGAGCATGACCGCCGGACTGTTCGACAACCTATCGAGACTCTCGGATCGGAGAGATCAATCACGCGTCGAAATCGTGAGCGGTGGAAATGTTGAATTTCAGGGCAACTCGCTCACGCTTGCCACCGGCGGCCAACTCGCCGTAAGTGCCACGGGTCGCAGCTTTGTAACGAGCGGTGCGCGACTCGACGTGTCTGGCGCGCTCGGCGTATCGCTGTCGATGGACAGCAACAACGTCAAGATCAACGTGCAGGGCAACGAACAGCGAGACGCCCCGGGCAACCGCGATAACGCGGCACTGAACAATGCGAACGTCTATGTCGATCGCCGCCGATTGGTCTACGTTCCGGCGGCACTAGGGGGCTACGCGAACGAGCGTTGGTACACCCCGGGCGGGCTGCTGGAAGTCGGCGGCTACCTGGCGAATCAAACGCATGGCATTGGCGAATGGGCCGCGCAGGGCGGCACGGTGACGATCGGTGGCAATGAGGTGGTGACGCAAAAGGGCGCGTTCATCAACCTGTCGGGCGGCTCGCTCAATGTGCAGACCGGCTATCTGAACCAATCGTGGCTCAAGGGGGCAGACGGTCAGGTCTACAACGTCAACACCGCCCCGTCGAACGTGCTCTACACCGGCGTGTACACCGGTTTCGAGGTGGAGCACCCGCGCTGGGGAAAGACTACGACGGAGTCCTACGCGAATCCGCTCATCGCGCCCACGCGCGTGCTGCAAAACGGCTACACCGTAGGTCGCGATGCGGGGCGCCTGACGATTTCGGCACCGACCGCTGTGCTCGAAGGCGATGTGATCGCCAACGTCTACACCGGGCCGGTGCAGACGCAGGCACGTCCGGCTGCACTCACTGACGGTTATGCGCTCAGCCAGTTCGCCGTGGCTCGCTCGGGTTCGCTGACGCTGGGCCAATACTCGGGCGTCGGCCGAAGAGAAGCGTTTACCACCGATGTCGTGATCGGTGATATTGACCGCATCACCGACGGCATGGGTGTCAACGACGCCCTCGCGGACACGCGGAAAAACACGGTTTGGTTCGATGCTGCGCTGATGAACCAGACGCGTTTTGGTGAAATCGATCTCGCGACGCGCGGTGCCATTGCCGTTCGCTCGGATCTCCAACTCGACAATGGCGGTCGTCTCACGCTGGCCGCGCCAAACATCGATGTGATGGCCAACGTCACCGTGCCGGGGGGCACGGTCAATATCTCCAATCTTTTCCTCCGGGCTGGGGACGTTGGCCCGATCGCATTGCTGCCTGCCTCGGGCGCGGTAAGCCTCTCGCTGGCCCCGGGGTACACCGTGAGCACGCGCGGCGTCTGGGTCAATGCCGCGCTCGATCCGAATTCGACGTCGCAGGTCGTCTATCTCAACGGCGGCAGCGTGACCTTCGATTCCACGGGAGATCTGACGATTGGCCGAGGCAGCTTGATCGACGTGTCCTCCGGTGGCGCAATTCTGACGGGGGGGAAAACCCAAGGTGGCTTCGGCGGCAATGTCACGCTCATTGCAGGAGATGCCGGCGGCGGCGTCGGGCGAAGCGTTGGCACGCTGACCTTCGATGGCAATGTCGCGGCCTACGGGGTGAGCGGGGGCGGCACACTGACACTGTCGACGCCGGACAGTATTCTGATTGGCAACAACGCCGGTATCGCGGGCGGCACGCTTGCGGCGGGGACGCCGGCTGCCGTGTCGGTGAAACTCGCGCAGACACTGACGATTGCGGCGGGTACGCCGCTGCCGATGGACCTTGTCGAAAAACATACGACGATGGTCTACGACACGCCGACGCTGGCAGATATCGCGATGTCAGGCGTGCCGGTGGGCGCGACACTCGCGGATTGGGTTGTGCCGAAGGGGCTGCTGCTCAAGTCCCGGGATATCAACAATCAAGACACTTACTTTTTCGCTGGGGATACGATTCCGAAGGGGACCGTCCTCACGGGATGGGGCGGAAGCGGCGTCATCGCGAAGGGGACGGTGGTGCCTTCCAACGTCTTTCCGAACGGCATTCCGGTCGATCCATATCAGTTCGTCTTCACGGCAGGCTCGGTGCTCACCGTGCCGAAGACCTATACCGTCGGCTCGATCGTTCCTGCCGGTGTGGTGCTCACGAAGACGATTGCCGTCACACCGGTCCCGACGTTCAACGCCGGCACATCGGGCAGCGGGAATTCGCTCTTCAATGCCGGATTCTCCAACTTCGATATCAATGGCGGACAGGGGGTGCGTGTCGACAATGGCGTCGTGCTCGCGCCTGTCATGCCGGTCTACCGATTCACGGCGGATAGCCTGAAGGCGGTGACGGGCGGCGATCCGTCCAAAGCGATGGCGCTCTGGACGCCGCCCGTATTTGTGGAGAGTCCGAAGACCGACGCGCTCACGCAGCGCGCAGGCGCGAGCATCGCGCTGCGATCGCTGCGCAAGGATGAACAAGGCAATCCGGCGGGCGGCAGTATCGTCGTTGCGCCGGGGGCTTCCGTGACGGTCGATCCGGGACAGAACATTACGCTCGACGCCTTCGGTCAGATGACGGTCGACGGCACACTCAGCGCACGGGCAGGCAAGATCAATCTGATTGGCGACGCCGACGGTGCCTTCTCGGCCTCGCGCAATTTCGACGAGAACGGCGTCGTTCGCGGCACCTCGCTCTGGCTGGGTTCGAACGCGAAGCTCGACGTCTCGGGCGTGGGCTATTCGGCCATCGACGGGTCCGGGCGCACCTACGGCACGGTGTTCGATGGCGGCACGATCAGTCTGAGCGGTGGTACGTCGTTTGTCGTCATCCGCCCCGGTGCGGAACTCAACGCCGATGGCGCCAATGTGACGGTCGATACGGCCACCGTCGCTGGCCAGCCGGTGAGCGCAAGCGGTCGCATGTCGCGCACTTCCAATGGCGGTGCCATTGCGCTCGGTTCGATGGGGGGCCTGCAACTCGACGGCAATCTCCATGCGTTCTCCGGTGGTCAGGGGGCGTCGGGCGGGGATCTTTCAGTCTCGATGCTCACGCCGTTCTACCCCGATCTGTCCAACGCGGTACCGAAAAGCGTACTCGTCCCGAGTGTGCTGACGCTCACACAGTCGCGAGTGTCCGCTCCCAGCCTGAGCGGCCCGGGCTCGCCGGTAGCGGCGTTGCCGCTGGGTCGTGCCACCGTCGGTGTCGACATGGTCAAGGCGGGCGGCTTCAGTTCGCTCTCCCTGACCTCGGGCGACTACATGATGTTCAGAGGCGACGTGTCGCTCGCAATGGACAAGAGCCTGAAGCTCAATGCCAACGCTTACGCGTCGGGCGAGAAGTTGGTGGCGGGCGACGACCCTGCCACGAAAGCGAGCAGCAACACCGTCCGTCTGTCGGCGCCGTATGTTCTGCTCAGTGGCAAAGTTGTCGCGCCGCCAGACGGTGTGGTCAGCGGCTCGATTACCAACCCCGGCGCGTCGGGGCGGCCGACAACGGCGACCTTCGAAATCGACGCCAACTTGATCGATGTGCAAGGCCCGGTGCTATTCTCGGCGCGCACCGGCTATTACGACTCGGTGAACTACGTCAACGTCGATACTTCGTCGCCGGGGTTCCGTACGACGCGGCTCGTCAGTCAGGGCGATATCCGTTTCCTGCCGACGCCCGCCGTGCAACAAGGCACCAGCCTGATCACATCCTGGGATTTCGATCTGGAAGCCGCGCAGGTTTATCCGACGACCGGGGCTGTCGCGAGCATTGTCGCGGGACAACAGCGCGTGAACGACTACGCGGGCACGCTGACGTTGGGACGCACCACGGCGACGATCCCCGACGCCCCGCTGTCAGTCTTCGGCACGCTTTTCCTGTCGGCGCCAAACGTTCGCCAGGGGGGCGTGTTGCGCGCACCGTTCGGTAAGTTGATGATCGCGGCGACACCCGCGGCATTACAGGGCGGAAACGTCTACACGAAGGACATCGAGTTCTTGCCCGGCAGTCTTACCTCCGTGTCGATGAAGGGCATGACCGTGCCTTACGGCGGTACGGTGGATGGCGTGACTTACGCGTACAACGGCGCGGCGTTGGCCCCGCTCATCGGCTACGGGCTGGGACTCACGTTGAGTGCGGGCGGATCGGGTATCTCGCTCGAAGGATTGACGATGCGTGTCGACAACGGTGCCGTGCTCGACCTCACGGGCGGGGGCACCATCGCCGGCGCGGGGTTCGTCTCGGGACGTGGCGGGTCGGTCAACGTGCTCAACACGCCACTGGTCAACGCTAACCCGACCATGAAGCTCAGTCGCGCGAGCGACAAGGTCTACGCCATCCTGCCGGGCTACACGTCGGCCTACGCACCCGTCGCCGCAGAGACCGGCGCGGGAGATCCGGTCATCGGTCAGCGCATCACCCTCGGCGACGGGGTTCCCGGACTGCCACCCGGCACCTACACCTTGCTGCCGTCCAACTATGCACTGCTGTCCGGGGCCTATCGCGTCGAGATCGGCGGTACGGGACAGAATCTGCCGGCCGCGGCGACCGCTGCCGGCAACGGCACGTACCTCGTCTCCGGGTACACGAGCATCGCGAACACATCGACACGCAGTCAGTTGCCGTCGACCGTGCTGGTCACACCGGGCACGGCGGTGCGCAAGTACTCTCAGTTCAACGAGCAGGGCTATAGCGAGTTCATGACGAGCCGGGTGCAGCAGTTCGGGGGGCTGATGCCCATGCTGCCGCGCGACGGCAAGGGGCTGCAATTCCTGTTCGACATTCCGTATGCGCCGGACCCGATGCCCGCGACGAGCGTGCTGTCGTTCGGTGGCAAGGCACTGTTCCAGCCCACGACCGGCGGTGTGGCGGGGCAGGTCGCCGTGCTCAACATCGGCGAAATTACAAACGGTGGCGTGACGCCTGGCTTCAATGGTCTGTCGGTGAGTGCTGCGGACCTGAACGCGATCGGCGCCCCGCGACTGAACATCAACGGAAGTGCCGGGCCACTCAATGGTGTCTTCTACTTCCAGCCGAGTTCCGGGGCCGCAGACCTGTATGTGCGCGACGGCGTGACGCTCAGTGCAGGAGAAATCTACCTCGTCGGCAACAACCTCAATATTGGTAACGGTGTGACGTTGAGTACGGTCGGCCGTGGGCCTGCCACCTTTGATACGGCGTCGACCAGCATGAAGTACTCGTCAGGGACGTCGACGGTGCTCGGGTTGTCCAATGGCGACATTCAGTTCCTGGGATCGACCGCCAGCAACGGATCGATCAACATCGGCGCGGGTTCCGGGCTGTATGCCGAGGGCACGCTGGCGCTTGCCACCAACGGCGCGTCGAACATCGATAACAGCGCGCATTTCGGCGCGCGCAATATTGCGTTGGCCGTCGGCACGCTCAATGTTGGCGATGCGACGCAGATCGCGGCAGCCGGCAATCCGGCGGGCGTGCGGTTCAATCAGTCGGTGCTCAACACGCTGTTGCAGGGCGATCCGGCGCATGGCGCACCTGCGTTGCAACGTCTGACGCTGAGTACGGCAAATTCCCTCAATCTATTTGGCAACAACGGATTGGACACACGGGGAACGGGTGTCGATCTCGTCCTCAATTCGGCCGCGATTTACGGTATCGGTGCGTCGACCGATCAGGCGATCGTCGCCGCTGATCGCATTACCTGGAACGGCATACCCGGCGCCAGCGCACCGGCGGTAGCTGCCGGCGACCCGGGGATGGGCAACGGCTCGCTTCGGTTTGTCGCCCGGGAAATCGACCTTGGGCAGGTCGTGACGCTCGATACGTCGAACGTCAATCGCACGATCTATGGCTTTGGCAACGTCGATTTCGTGGCGAGCGAACGGATCGTCTCGGCCGGCCGCGGGGCGCTGTACGTCTATCAGGCACCGGGTTCGCAACCGGGTAGCGTTCTCGGCCAGAGCGGTACAGGGGGCAATCTCACGCTGACCACGCCGGTGCTGACCGGTGCGGCAAAGTCGATCATGAACTACACGGCGGGCGGCACACTGAGCGTGGCCGCACCCGCTGGCGCGACACCGGGGGTGGCGACGTCGAGCGTTGCGGGTGCCGAGATCGATCTTTCCGGCAACAACGTGAATATCGGCAGTACCGTGCGCCTGCCGAGCGGCAAGTTCGTGGTCAATGCCGCGAACGACATCGTGCTCGACGGGAATAGCCGGATCGACCTTCGCGGTCAGCCGACGATGATCCAGACCGCCACCGCCTACGGATTTGGCGGCACCGCCAGCTTCAATAGTGCGCAAGGCGACGTCCGGCAAATGACCGGATCGGTCGTCGACGTGTCGGCGCAACAAGCCAACGCCGGCGCGATCTCCATCGACGCCAGCAAGGGCACCGTCTCGCTGGTCGGCAAGATGCTGGCGAGCGCCAACGACGGCTATACGAGTGGTGCGTTCGGCGCGTCCGCAGGCACCTTTTCGGATTTCGCCGGATTGAACGCACTGCTCACGCAAGGCGGCTTCTTCGACGCCCGTAGTTTCGACCAGAAGCAGGGCGATCTGGTCGTTGGCGATGGGGTCAAAGCGCACAACATCGGCATCGCCGCCGATCGCGGCACCTTGACGGTCAACGGCACTATCGACGCGTCTGGCGCAGCGCCGGGCACCATTCGTCTGTCGGGGGGCAACGGACTGACGCTCGGCAGCAGCGCCGTGCTCGATGCACACGGCACGTCGCTGCAAGTCGACAGCTACGGTGCGCCCATCGAGGCGAAGAATCGTGGACACGTCGAACTCACGGCCGCAGGTGGCACACTGACGCTCGCACCGGGCGCCACCATCGACGTGAGCACGCCGGGTGGCAAGCATTATGGCGACGTGATCCTGAACGCCATGCGTACCGCAGAGACCGCTGGCGACGTCGCGATCAGCGCGGCTGGTCCGCTGACGATTCGCGGTGCGGACAGCCTCGCTCTGAACGGTGTATGGACGTACATGCTGCCTTCGGGCAGCGTAGTCACGCAATCGACGCTCGACGGCTACGATGCGGCGAGCACCACCTTCATGAATCTGGCGTTGGACAACACGGCGCTGGGCGCGCGAACCGCTGGACTGGCTGCCTCCGGCAACACCTACCATCTTCGTCCGGGGGTGCAGATTGCGTCGTTGGGCGATCTCGCGACGTCCGGCGACATCGATCTCGCGAAGTACCGCTACGGGGCGGGCGCAGATCGCGATCCGAATTCGACGACGTATGGTGCGGGGGAGCCGATGGCACTGATCCTTCGCGCTGCCGGCAATCTGAAGATCGGTGGCAGCATCTCCGACGGGTTCACCGCGACCCGCGCGGGCTCGCCGGTATTCTCGACCATCACGCCGAGCACGTTCTCGACTGACACGGCGCACTTCGTCAAGCAGGGTGTCATTCTCTGGCGCATGATCGCCGGCAACCAGATGGTCGTGAGTAACCCGGCCGGCTGGGTCGTGCCGACGCTCAACACCGGGGTCGCCCTTCCGCTCCCGTTCCGGCCGATGTCGGCGAATGGCACGACCTATGCCTCGGGCACGGTCATTTCTTTCGGCACGACGTTGACCCGCCTGTACGTGCCGGTGGGCTCGGAAACCCCTTCGGCGGCCAGTCTGTCGCTGCAAACGGACCCGGGTTCGCCCGCCGCTGCCGCCACGTCGGCGCGTGCGAGCCTGCTGGCGCCCGGGACCCGCTCTGCATCGTTGCGGCTGGTGGCGGGGGCCGATTTGGCCGGCGCCGATCAGCGCGCATTGCAGTCAGTGACAGCGCTTGGCGGCGCCGGCAATCTCACCTTGAGCGACAGCGTCTACGACCCGTCGCAGACGGGCACATTTTTCAGCGTGCTGCGCACCGGCACGGGCAATCTCGATCTGCTCGCCGGTGGCAGCTTCAACGAGACCACGCCGTATGGCGTCTACACCGCGGGCACGCAATCGGCCCCGATCCTGTCGGCCGACGGGCGCAACGCGTACAACTTGCCCGGTGCGGGAACGGGCAATCTCTTACAGGCGTGGTTTCCGGAGCATGGCGGCGACGTGTTGCTCACAGCGCAGCAAGACGTGCGCGGCAACATCCAGTTGACCAACAATCCCCTGCGTTATGTGAACAGCAATCTGGTGGGCAATTGGCTCAACCGGCAGGGCGGCGGGGGTGTGACGACGGACCCGGCTGCGTGGTCGATCAACTTCGGCTCGCTCGCGAAGACGGACCCTAACGCGAACGGTCTGCAACTGATCGGCTTCCAGGGTATCGGGACGCTTGGCGGCGGCAACCTGACCGTCATCGCCGGGCGCGACGCCGGGGTGGCGTCTGCCGCACCGGGAGGGTTGACGTCGAACGGTCTGGATCTGGCCGTGGCATCGACCGGGCGCGTGCTTGCCGACGGCACACTCGTGCAGACCGGCGGCGGTGACATCACGCTGAAAGTCGGGGGGCGGCTCAACGACGCCGATCCGGTGGCCGTCAGCACCTTCCGGCGGGACTATTTCGGTTCGTTGACGGCGTTGCGTGGCGATACCTCGGTCGAGGCCGGCGCGGTCGGTGCCATCGTCACGCAATCGGGGGGCGTTTCCTGGACCACCTATGACCCGCGCGCCTTCGATCCCAATGCGATCAAGCTGACCTCGCGCGCGCCAGGACCGACGTTGGTGACCGGAGATGGCTCGGCGAGCGTCGTGTCGCGAGGCGATCTGGTGCTTGCCGGCGCGAGTGACCCCGGGATGGCGGTCTTCACCGATGTGGGGGGCGGCTATTTCACGACATCCGGAACGGGCGCCTCTGCGTCGGTCACGAAAGGGGGCTTCACGAAGTACACCCTCTGGACGCCGTCGACCGGCATTCGCCTGTTATCGGCGGGCGGCGATGTTGCGCCGCTCTCGGGCGGCGGTGGCGGCGAGTTGCAGAACTCCACGGGCTTTTACCCTGGGAGCCTGAGCGCTGCGGCGCTGAACGGCGACGTGCGCTTTAGCGAAGGGCAGACGATCGAGTTGATGCCGTCGCCGATCGGACAGCTTCAGGTGCTTGCGGCCGGCTCGATCTACGGTGGCGGCTCGTCGATTGCCATGTCGGGTGCCGATATGGCGAGCGTGGCAACACCGGGTCATCCGCTCTTTTCGACGATGCGGGGCTTCAATCCCAACACCCGGACAAATGCCAGCGTGAACGCTGCGATGCGTCTCAACGACAACAGCCCGCTCGCGTTCGGCGAGGATTATCCGTCCGGCAGTCTGCATGCGCAGGATGCGACGCCGGCCCGGATCTACGCAGGTATCGACATCGATGACTTGCAGATCGGCCTTTCCAACTCGGTTTTTCGGGTCGGGTCGAGTGGATTTACGCCGAGCCATGCGCAGTGGTTTGTCGCCGCGAAGCCGTTCGAGGTGATCGCGGGACGCGACATCGTGGGCACCGGCACGTTGCCGAGCACCTTCCTGAATCAGTCAGACAGCGACGTCTCGATGATGAAGGCGGGGCGCGACATCATCTATCAATCGGCGAGCATCGTCGGGCCGGGATTGCTACAGATTCAGGCCGGGCGCAACGTGTATCAGGGCTTCTACGGTCAGTTGCAAAGCATCGGCGACGTCACGCATCCATCCAATACAAACGGCGGCGCGGGGATTTCCGTGCTGGCTGGCGTCGGGGCCAATGGCCCGGACTACTCGCGCTTCGCACGGCTTTATTTCGACCCGGTCAATCAATTGGCGAGCGGCTCACCGCTGGCCGACAGCGGCAAGGTGGTTCACGCCTACGGCGATGAACTGCTGGCATGGCTCAAAAGCCGATTTGGCTACGATGGCAAGGCATCGGACGCGCTGGCTTACTTCCTCGCGTTGCCGCAGACCCAGCAAGGCGTGTTCGTGCGTCAGGTCTATTTCAAGGAATTGCTGTTGGGTGGTCGCGAGTACAACGACACGTCGAGTCCGCGCTACGGCAGCTATCTGCGCGGCCGCGAGGCCATCGCCACGCTGTTCCCCACGAGCGATGCGCAGGGCAATGCAGTGAACTACAACGGTGCGATCACGCTGTTTAGCAGCGTCACCGGATCGACGACGGTCAACGGCAAGCCCGTGCCCGTGACGACCGACGCCACGGTACGCACCAACTTCGGCGGTGATATCCAGATGCTGAATCCGGGCGGGCGCACGCTCGTCGGTGTGGAAGGCGTGACACCGGGCGCGGTGGCGGGTGTCGTCACGCAGGGCGATGGCGATATTCAGTTCTACAGCCGCGACAGCATTCTGCTCGGGCTGTCACGGGTGCTGACGACCTTCGGCGGCAGCATTCAGGCGTGGTCGGCGCAGGGCGACATCAACGCCGGCCGCGGCGCGAAGACAACGGTGCTCTACACACCGCCCAAGCGCGTGTACGACGACAGTGGCAACGTGACGTTGTCGCCCTCGGTGCCGTCGAGCGGAGCCGGCATTGCCACGCTCGCACCGTTGCCGGAAGTGCCGCCGGGTGACGTCGACCTCGTGGCACCGCTGGGCACGATCGATGCAGGGGAGGCGGGCGTGCGCGTGTCGGGGAACGTCAACTTCGCTGCGCTCGCGGTCGTGAATGCCGCCAACGTGCAGGTGCAGGGCAAGTCGACGGGCTTGCCGATTGTGGCGGCCGTCAACGTCGGTGCGCTCACCAATGCGAGCGCGACGGCGGCGCAGGCAGCGTCGGCCGCGCAGGATGCCATGGCGCGCGAGCGTGTCGCGCAACGCCAGAACACACCGTCGATCTTCTCGGTGCGGATGTTGAGCACCGGGGGCGGCGCTACCGACGGCACCGGGGGCAGTGACACGCCTGCCGGATCTCGCGTACAGGGCACGCTTGGTTACGACCGGTCGAGTCTTCTGCAACTGGTCGGCAGCGGGAGTCGTCTCGATCCGCGTCAACTCGCGCGGCTGACCGATGAGGAGCGTCGGGCGCTGAACACGCATTGAGTGGTATGAGGCCCCGGCGCCGTCATCCAACACAGGCGGTGCTGTTTAAGCCGGTCTGTGCGGTGGTGCGCCGCCTCGACTTTATTCTGAGCCGCGTGGGCAAGCGCGAGCGGCTAAGTTTCGGAGAAAATCTGGTCCTTTCGATTAAAGAAATGTCGATGTCCTTCCGTAAAGCCCTGTCTGAGCCAGTTCTTGCTGGCTGAGAATCCGGAGCGCGCTGCGGATCGTGCGTACTGCTGACATTCAGCAACAGTCGGCGCACGAACTGCGTTGCGGGGAAAGCCGGCGTGTGGCGTCTCACGTCCCATGCGTTGGCGGCTTCCGGTTGTTAAGTAATACAAATTTAATCGACCAGGATAATCAATAACATGAAGGTTCGTAATCTCTCTAACGTCGCGATTGTCAGTCTGCTGCTTGCACTTACGGGGTGCGCTTCAACGTCGAATCCCGATCTCGTCCGCTCGGCCGACCCGGCGCTTGTGGCGTCGTTGAAGCAGGGGGTGGCGGTGCCGACCATTGAATCGAATGGTCTCGACATCGCCGACGCGGTGAAGGCGGGCATGATTCAAGCGTTCAAAACACAAGCCGAAAAGAACGGGATGGTGGTGTCGTCGGCTGGCGTCCCGGTAAAGGTCACGGTACAGGAGTACAACGCCCGCTCGGCTGCCGCGCGCGTGTTGCTCGGCGTTCTCGGGGAAAGCGATCGCATTAAAGCCCGAGTGGACGTGTCGGGAAAGACCTATACGGTTGAAGATTCGGCGCGCAGCAGTATCAACGGGATCGATTTGGTCGCACAGAACGTCGGTTCGGATGTGGCCAACGGCATTGCCACCATCGCGGGTGTGACGGTAAACACAATTCAACGTGTTCAGCCGCCTCCCGGCATGACGACGCGTTAATTCGTCTGCATCACGACACGAAACAAAAAGGGTTGCGAGGCGTTTCGCCCTCGCAACCCTGACTATCATCTCTCCGGCAACGCCCCGGTCGATGCATCTTCCAGCGACCTTCCTTTGGTCGACGGGCCGTAAAGCGCGATGCAAATCGCTGCCACCAGCAGGATGACGTCGCTGATGATGAACACGAACAGTTTGCCTTTGAGCACGGCGAACACGCCGAAGACCAGCAGCAACAGAATCGCTCCGGCTCGCCCCCAAGCTGACGCCAGCCCCATCCCCGTCGCACGAATCTCCGTCGGATACAGCTCCGGCGTGTAGCTGTAGATCGCTGTCGAGCCAAGGGCGAGGCAGAATGCCGTCAGTCCGCCGAACGCCATGAGCGCCCCCGATGTCGTCGACAATCCGAACAACGTGCCGAAAATTGCGGTGCCGATGAAGGCGAGAATGGCCGTCGGCTTGCGGTCGAGCCAATCGACCACGTAGCCGCCGAACACATACCCCGGGATCACCGATGCGTAGATCGCAATGGAGAACTCGAACGACTTGACGATGCTGAAGCCCTCCATGGCAAGCAGCGTCGGCACGAAGGTCATGAACGTATAGAGCACGCCGTATTCGGCAAACCACGCCGCCCACAACATCAGTGTCACCTTGCGAAAGCGCGGGCTCAGCAAATCCCGGGCACGCCAGACCTTGGCCGGCTTGGCGGCAACGGCAGCCGCAACGGGTGTCACCTCAGCATCCTCGGGCAACTGCCGCCCAACACGTTGCTCGATCGACGCGAGCACGGCCTCGGCTTCGGCCGCTCGTCCGTGAAGCAACAACCATCGGGGCGACTCGGGCAGACCCGAGCGCATCAGGCCGACGACGACGGCAAACGGCAGCGTCAGGAAGAGGGCGGCGCGCCAGCCCCAATGCGGAATGATGTTCAATGCCCAGAGCGGCGACACTGCAATGCCCAACGCAAAGAAGCCCATCATCCAGCCGCCCAATTTGCCGCGCACGCGCGTCGGCCAGAGTTCGGCCAGATACGCCGGGACGATCGAGCTCTCCGCACCCACGAACAACCACGTAAAGAAGTTCAGCGCCGCAAACGACCACACGTCGTTCGCTAACCCGCGCGATGCGGAAAACAGCGAATACAGCACCAGCGTGAGCATGATCATCCGTTTGCGCCCGAACCGGTCGGCCGCGAAACCGGCCATCGCGGACCCCACGAGATAGCCGCCTAGCCCAATGGCGGAAATCACTCCGATCGTCGCGGCGTCGAAACCCCACAGCGGCCGCAACGTGGCCAGCACGAAGCCGGTGATGACGGTGTCGAGCGTATCGAAAAACAACGAGAGCGCTGCAACGACAAGCACCGTCAGATGAAAGCGCGACACCGGCAAGCGGTCGAGCCGTCGGGCAATGTCCTGCTGAGTCAGTACCGAATGCGTCGGCATTGAAGTTGCGGTGGCCGTCGATGCGCCGGAGCCCGGGGCAGCACCGCTACCGGAGATCCGGCCGGCATCGCCGGTCTGGCGAGCGTCGAATTGAGAAGTCGTCATGTTCTGGTCTGTCTGTGGGTGCCGGCCTGCGCGCCGGCACCGTTGTCATGGGGAATCGCTGCGTCGATTCGCGTCACGTCGATTCGTGTCAGGCCGATGCGCCAGTGCCCGGGTGAAATTGGCCATGCCCCGGCGTGCCGACAATCTTGCCGTGGTCCATGACCGTCTCGCCGCGCACGATGGTGTAGACCGGCATACCCGTCGTACGAATGCCTTCCCACGCGGTGTACCCGGCTTTCGTGTGCATGTCGGCAACGGTAAACGTTTGCGCTTGCGCCATGTCGACGATGGTGAAATCGGCGTCGGCGCCACACTGGATGCGGCCTTTCTTCGGGTACTGGCCAAAGCGTTTGGCCGGCGCTTCGGCACAAAGGCGCGCGACATCCTGAAGCGTCAACTTTCCTTCGTTCACGGCATTGAGCACCAGCGGAATGAATTCCTGCGCCCCCGTAATGCCCAGCGGGACCGAGAAGTTGTCCTGCCAGCCCGGTGTGATCTCTTCGAGTGTGTGAGGCGCATGCTCGCCGACCAGCATGTCGGCCGTGCCGTCGCGAACCGCCGCCCAATGGCTCTCCGGCGCGTACGCCCACGCATAGGCGCCCGGCCCCACCTTCTCCGCTTGCGCACGCGTCATGAACAGCGTCGCAGACTCCATCTCGCCGGAGATGTCCTGCCCCTGTGCCTTTGCCTGTCTCACCAGTTCGTTCGCCCCCGGCGGCATCACCCCCATGTGCAGAACGTGCAGACGAACACCGGTCAGCCGCGCGTAATAAATCGACGCCGCCAAGCCCGCCGCCATGCCGTGGCCATACATGTAACCGCGCTCGTACGCCTCCATGTAGTCACGATTGCTGGTCTTCCCCGGATTGATGTAATCGCGAAACGTCAGGCGTTTGCACCACTCGCTGTCGTCGTGATGTACGGCACAGATCAGCCCCTTGTCGGCGACCGCTTCGTACAGTTCATGCAGGATGCCGTGATCGACCACGCCCAACTCGGAAATGTACGGATACACCTCTTTCACGTGCCGGGTGTTGAACACCTTGATGCCAATTGCCCCGGCCTCGGCCAGCGCCTCGACCGTCTTCGGATACAGACCTCCGCCGTACAACGCATAGTCGACCAGCGCTTTCGGCGCGATGGTTTCGCGCTTGAGCATGAACGACTCGAGTGTCGTCGGGTGCGGATCGTTGTTCGTCATGTCGATGCAGAACGTAATCCCGCCGGCTGCCGCAGCCGTCGTGCCCGACGTGAAATCCTCTTTATACGTGTGCCCCGGCTCGCGAAAGTGGCAATGCACGTGCCACAGTCCCGGCAGCACATCCAGACCATTCGCGTCGATGGTTCGCAGCGCCGGGGGCGTGTTCGCGTCGTCCGTCAACGCCACGATTTTCCCGCCCCGTATGCCGATGTTCAGTGTCGAGAACCCCTCTGGCGTGTGCACTCGGCCGCGCCTGATCACCAGGTCCATGGGTTGTTCGTTCATCTCAATCTCCAAAATACACGGTAAATACACAACAAATTGTTTGTGTATAAAAATATTGTGTCAAGTGGGGATTGTTCGCTACACTGGCTGCCAATCGATCACTTCCCGTCTCACCATGCGCAAGAAAGCAGAGGCCGCTCAAGACGCGGCGACCAAACACGTCAAGGGTTCCGGGGCTTCCAAGGCCTATCAGTTGCTGCGCGATCGCATCGTCTCGCTCGAAATGCATCCCGGCGACGACATCGACGAGCAGGCGCTTGTCGATGAACTGGGCATTTCACGCACGCCGCTGCGCGAAGCGATGATTCGTCTGGCCGCAGAGGGGCTGATCTCGTTGCTGCCGAATCGGGGGGCGCGCGTTTCGTCGATGGACATCCCGCAGTTGCAGGAGCATCTGGAGGCGTTCGAGTTGACGCAACGCGCCACCACACGACTGGCGGCGCTACGGCGTACGCCCGCCGATCTGGTTCGCATCGAGGCACTGGTCGTCGCGTTCGAGCAAGCGCATGAGAAGGAAGACGTCAACGGCATGATCGATGGCAACTGGGAGTTGCATCTGGCCATCGGTAACGCCTGCGGCAATCGGGTGCTCGCCAAGATCTACGCCAATCTGCTCACCGAAAATTTGCGGATCGCGCGGCTGGCGATGAGCTACGAGACGTTCCCGACGCAAGAGGCCCGGCAGGCGCATCTGAACAGGATTCTGGAAGAGCACCGCGAGATTCTGGACGCCATTCGTGTGCGGGACGCCGAGCGGGCGGACCAGCTCGCTGCCTCCCACACCAATCTCGCGCGCAAACGCGTGACCGAGTACATCTCGCTGAGTGCGCTGGGCAGCATGGCCGTGGGCACGCTGGCGAATGTACCGGGGCTTACCGGAGGGATCTGAAATGTGCGAAGTGTGCGCCGTCTTTGGCGTGAGTGAGCATTGGACGGACGCCGCCGACCCGATGGGCCAGCACTCCGTTGCCGCCGGCATTCTGGAGAATCGCAGCGAGCGCGCTCGCCGGCTGCGGCTGATCAACCGAATTCTGCGCCCGCACGGCTTGAAAGCCGAAGACTGGGACGGCGAATCGTACAGCGTGGAAGACGTTAGCGGCCGCCGTCAGCTGGCTTCCGACTTGTCGTCGTTATGGCGTGTTGCCGAGCGTCTGGGCCACACCCTCATCGATCCTCTGGAGGGCGACTTCACGGTCGCGCAATCGTCATGGTCAGACTCGTACCGCGTCTCGAACTGAATATCGTCACGGGCTTTCTCGGCAGTGGCAAAACCACACTGCTCAAGCGTTTTCTGGCGCAACGGCCGCCCGCCTCGACGTTGGTCATCATCAACGAGTTCGGGCGCGAGTCGATCGACGACCGCCTGACGTTGCACCTCAATTCGGAGATTGCGACCATCGCCAACGGTTGCCTGTGCTGCACGGTACACGACGACCTGCGCGAGACGCTGCTGAACGTGCTGACCCGTCGTGCGCGCGGTGAACTGCCCGAACTGGAACGCATCATCATCGAGACCAGCGGTCTGGCCGACCCGGGCCCCATCTTGGGGACGGTGCTGTCCGACGAGAACCTCGACGAATACCTGCGCGTCGGCGCGTGTATCACGACGTTCGACGCCTTGGAAGGGATTGAGTCGCTGGCGCGATTTCCCGAAGCGGCGGCGCAACTTGCCGCGGCCGATCGCGTCGCACTCACCAAGACCGATTTACTCGACGAGAGCCACTTGAGCACGCTCGTCGACGCCGTGCGTGCCGTCAATCCGGCCTGCGCCATCATGACCAGCGAAGTGCCCGATCGGCTGTTTGCACCGGGACAAGCCACGGCCATCGGTGACGCCGTTCCAGCACGTCAGACGGGGGGCCATGTGCACACGAGTTCCGTGCAGAGCTTTTCTACCGCGCTCGACGCGTCGCTGGACTGGGCCACCTTTTCGGTCTGGCTCACCGCGCTGCTCAACCGTCACGGCGACCGCATTCTGCGTTTCAAATCCGTCTTGTCGATACGCTCGACACCCGGGCAACTGGTGGTGCAGGGCGTGCGTCATCGCGTCTATCCGCCAAGCCATTTGCCACGAGTCGAAGGTGAATCGTCGACATCGCGACTGGTGTTCATTACTGACGGACTCGATAAATCGCGCATCCTCGAATCGCTGCACCGGTTTGCCGATGCCCGGCTGATCGACCCGGGTTTTAGTGCCCTGACGATGCAGTAACGACGCGCGGCGATCGGCGAAACCCGATGCGCGTCCGGCGTTGGCGGCCCCGACCCATTTCAGGAAATGCGCATCATGTCGATGAGCGCACGCAGGCCACTCGCCACGTGCCGCCGACTCGGATAGTAGAGACACAGCCCGGGCATGACCGGGCACCAATCGGCAAGCACGCGCTCGAGACGGCCATCGGCCAGTGCGTGTTCGGCGAGGTGATCCGGTACAAAAGCGATGCCGATGCCGTCGAGCGCTGCGCTCACCATGAGCGGTTGATGATTCAGCGTGAGCGGGCCGGTGACGTTCACCGTTTCCACAACGCCCTTGCGCTCGAACTCCCATCGGTAGATGGCGCCGCTATCGAAGCGAAAGCGAATGCAGTCGTGCCGATAGAGGTCTTGCGGCACTTTGGGGCGGCCATGCGAAGCGAAATACGCCGGAGCCCCGACGACCGCAAACGTGACCGGCCCCGACACCTGAACGGCCACCATGTCCTGCGGCACCGCTTCGGTAAGCCGGATGCCGGCATCGAAACCGCCCGCGACGATGTCGCTGAGTTTTCCGTCCGTCACGATATCGAGATGAATTTTCGGGTACTCGCGTAGAAAGCGTGCGAGCACTGGCTTCAACACCATATCGATTGCTCCCTCGCTCGCATTGATACGTACCGTTCCGCTCGGTTCGTCGCGCAGCCCTTCGACGCTCTGCATCGCCTCTGCCACCGAGAAAATCGCCGGGCGAAGTTTGTCGGCGAGGCGCGCGCCGGCGTCCGTCAGCGACACACTGCGCGTGGTGCGATGGAACAAGCGAACCCCGAGCCGTTGCTCGAGGTTTTTCACCGAGTGACTGACCGCCGATGGCGTGATGTCGAGTTCGATCGACGCCGTCCGAAAACTGAGGTGCGTGGCTACCGCCAGAAACACGTT
Source organism: Pandoraea sp. PE-S2T-3 (assembly GCF_002179965.1). Taxonomy (GTDB): domain Bacteria; phylum Pseudomonadota; class Gammaproteobacteria; order Burkholderiales; family Burkholderiaceae; genus Pandoraea. The sequence continues at coordinate 210,920 of NZ_NGUQ01000033.1, read as the reverse complement.
GAGCGAGAAGATGTCGGCGCTTCTCAATTGATGAACGGTGCTCATGTTTGTATCAAGATTGGCGAGATTGTAATAATAATGCGTCCTTTTTAGACTGGGCTGGTTTCTCGGCGCTACGCAATTACCGACCGCCGACCACTCGCCGCAATTCAGGTCGAACAAGGAGCCAGCAATGAAGATGAAGGCAGTCGTGATGACGGGGCCAATCGGCCTTGGGAGCTGTGGGAAGTTCCGGTCCCGAAGGCGGAGCCGGGGCAGGTGTTGGTCAAGGTTCATGCATCGGGGATGTGCTACACCGATGTGTGGTCGACGCAAGGTTATGGCGGCGACATCTATCCGCAGACGCCGGGTCACGAAGTCGTTGGCGAGATTGTCGAAGTGGGCGCCGGTGTACACACGCGACGCGTCGGTGACCGAATCGGCACGACGTGGGTGCAGTCCGCGTGCGGCCGCTGTCCGTATTGCCGGGAGAATCGCCCGCTGTCCGGGCAAACGGCGATGAATTGCGATGCACCACGCACCACCGGCTTCGCGTCCCAAGGTGGGCACGCGGAATACATCGCCGTGGCCGCAGAAGGGACCGTACTGTTACCCGATGCGCTGCCATACGTCGATGCTGCGCCGATGATGTGCGCCGGCTACACCACGTGGAGCGGGCTCAGAGATGGCGCGCCGCAACCGCATGAAAAAGTCGCTGTGCTGGGCATTGGTGGCTTAGGGCACGTGGCCTTGCAACTGTCGAGCGCGTGCGGGTTCGAGACGATTGCGATCACACATTCGGCGGACAAACACGCGTTGGCAACGCAGTTGGGCGCGCAACACGTCGTTGCCAACGGTGCAGAGCTTCGCGATATCGGCGGGGCAGATGTGCTGCTGGTGACCTCCAACGATTTCGGCTCGGCAGAGGAAGCCATGGCGGGCTTGCGTGTTGACGGCCGCGTCGTGCTTTGCGGATTGGATTTCAGCCGGCCATTCTCGATCTCGTCCGCGGGCAAGCCATTCCACATGATGCGCCAACGAGTCGTCGGTTCCACGCATGGGGGATTGCGATATTTGAGCGAGGTGCTCGATCTCGCCGCCAACGGAAAAGTGAAGCCCATCGTCGAGACGTTTTCGCTTGAGCAGGCGACCGACGCGTACGACCGTCTCGCGACGGGAAAGATGCGCTTTCGCGGCGTATTTACGCCCTCGGCAATCCATAGCGATCAAGGATGAGCGCCATGAAAATACTGACGGCTCCCCTGTGTTGCGCTGCCGTGTCGGTGCTGCCGGCGCTTGCTTTCGCGGCAGACTTTTCGATTCGAAACGATCCGGATACGCGAGTGAGCTTCGTCGTGGAGTGCCGCGACCGATCCGGAAAATCCGGGTCGAATGAAATTACCTTGCAGCCGGGTCAGCGAATGAACATCGGTGACCCCGGATGCAGAACATTCACGGCATCGATATCCACCGACAACGGGACGAGGAGCGGGCGCATCAAGACCTACACACTGGATGCCGGACACTCCTACTACGTATTCTGGAATGACCGGTATTGGGATATTGCGGAAGAGGAGTGATGTCTCGCTCATGCGCCCGCGCGATTCACATCCACGCAGCAGACGACGGCGTCCACGCCGCCATCGTGCTCGCTCAGATAGACATGCCCCACGCCACTGTCGAAATACAGACTATCTCCCGGCGCCAGACGGAATTCGCTGCCATTTTCAAACTGCAAAAGCAAGCTGCCCGATAAAACAAAAACAAACTCTTCGCCCTCGTGGCGAATGTAATCGGGAAAATCTTCCAGCTTGCGCGCTCGAATGTGGGCGCGCATCGGCACCATGCGTTTGTGGGCAAGATCCGAGGCGATCATGCCGTAGCGATAGTTGGGTGTTTCGTATATGGCCTGCTTTCCCGCTTCGGTGAAGCATGGGCGGATCCCTTCGGCGGGTTCGATGTTGCCTTGCCCGAAGAGGGTGGCGTAATCCAGACCAAGGGCCGATGCCAGTGCGCCAAACTTATCGTAGGTGAGGGCAATGTCGCCGCGCTCTGCCTTCGAGATCGTCGATACCGCAACGCCGGAACGCTCGCTCAACGCCTTGAGTGTCAGCCCGTTCGCCTTGCGCGCATTTCGCAATCGTGCACCCACGGTTTCGTGACTGACTTGGCTATCGCTGCGTTTCTGTTTGCCTGCCGAAGCGGGCTTCTTTCGTGTCGATGGCGTCATAGGGCTGATATAGGCCACGCGTGACCCGGCGATGCGAACCGGCCCTGCATAGCTGATGGTGTCAATCTCTCAGTGTTTTCTCGTATACGAGAATTAAAATTCTCATATATGATAACCGGAATAGCCACAGACACTTTGCGTCGGCGTTGACGGCCGCATCGTCATTCACCGCATCGTCACTTTTTTCCGAGTCCAACAATGAAGAAAGAAATCACGCGTTTGCAAACGAATGCCCGTATGAGCCAGGTGGTCGTTGCTGGTGGTGTTGTCTATCTGGCCGGTCAGGTGCCGATGACGCAGCACGCCACGATTACCGAGCAAACGATCGAAGTCCTGAAGCAAATCGATGCGCTACTCGCGTCGGCAGGCGTGGACAAAACCCATCTTCTCACGGCGAATATCTGGCTTTCCGATGCGCGTTATTTCGATGAATTCAACCGCATATGGGATGTCTGGATTCCTGAAGGAAATGCACCCGCGCGCGCGTGCGTTCAGTCGCCACTGATGCGAGCGGGTTTCGACGTGGAAATTGCCGTGACGGCGTTGGCCTAGCATGAAATACGACGTTCTCGTACTCGGCGCGGGGATCGTCGGCACGTCGACGGCGATCCATCTTCAGCGCCGTGGTCTGACTACTGCACTTATCGACCGTGAGGCGCCGGGCCGGGAAACATCGTTTGGCAACGCCGGATTGATACAGCGTGAAGGCGTGTATCCCTACGCGTTTCCTCGGCATTTCGGTGCATTGCTTCACTACGCGCGCAATCGATCGACGGACGTGCGCTATCACCCGTCGGCGCTGCCGGGCATTGCTTCGTTTCTCGCGCGCTACTGGCATCACTCAGCGCCACATCGCCATGCTCGCATCGCCCGTCAATACAGCACCCTGATCGAGCATTGCGTGACTGAGCACAAGACACTCATCAGCCTTGCGGGCGCCGATGATCTGCTACGTGAAGGCGGGTGGCTCAAGGTCTTCCATCAACGTGCTGCACTCGACGCCGCTCATCTTGAAGCCGAGCGGTGGCAACGTGAGTACGACGTGCCCTTCGAGCGGCTCGATGCAACGCAACTTCAACGCGATGAGCCGTCGCTCTCCGCAACCCTCGCAGGCGCCATTCGACATACCGCCTCGAATTCGATACGCGATCCGGGTGAGTTGGTGACTCGTTTTGCGCAGTACTTTACGTCGATAGGCGGGCGCATCATTCGCGGCGACGCAACGACGCTGACTCCCCACTGGCGCGTACATACGGCCGAAGGCGACATTGAAGGCCGGCACGCCGTCGTGGCCATGGGGCCGTGGTCCGATAAGATCACGAAAGCGCTGGGTTACCGGCTGCCGCTGATGGTCAAGCGCGGCTATCACCGGCATTTTCTGCCCGAGTCCGGCGCAAGATTGAATCAACCGGTACTGGATGCCGAAAGCGGATTCCTGATCGCACCGATGCGTCAGGGCATTCGTCTGACCACGGGCGTCGAACTCGCGCTACGCGACGCGCGTCGGACACCGGTGCAGCTCGCGGCAGTCGAGCCGCTGGCGAGACGTTTGTTCCCATTGGGAGCGCCGGTCGAACCGACCCCATGGATGGGCTGCCGCCCTTGCACGCCCGACATGCTGCCGATCATCGGCCCGGCGCCCGGGCATCGCGACCTCTGGTTCGCATTCGGTCATGCCCACCATGGCCTGACGCTCGGTCCTGTGACAGGACGTTTAATAGCCGAGATGCTCACCGGCACACCGGCGTTGGTCGACCCGTCACCATTTCGTGCTGACCGATTCTGACTTTGTGCAGCACCGTTCCCCTCGTTCGAGACATGCCTCCGCCCTGCGGCGTTTCAGACGAAAAAAAGCCCTTCGATAAGAAGGGCAAAATTTGCCGGGGTTTTGGCGATTCCCGGCAAACGATCGGAACGGCCGTCCGTGGCGTCGGTACCCTTCGGATCACACGAACGGGTTTTCGACGCGCGGCCAGTAATTGAGGTCGCGGCGGCGGTACGGAATTGCCGCGAAGTCGGGCGTCAGTGCGCCCGGCGCCGCGACGTGAAAGATCGCCTTCGCCCGAGGCGCAAACTCGGCCTGAAAGTGCTGCGTTGACTTCACGATCACGAGCCGCTTGGCGTCCATGGCGATGCCTATGCCGGTAAACGCATCGACGCCCATGACTTGGGTTCGCACGGAAACGAGCACGATGTCCAACCCGTTCGGTCCTTCGACCCAAACCGAGCGGCCCAATGGCATCGACATTCCTTGGATGCTTTGCGAATGTGTATCGTGCACGGCTCGGACGGTTACGCGCAGATCCACAGGGTCGCCTGAAGTGACCCCGCATTTGCCGCCGATGCGAAGATCGAGCGTGGCACCGAGGCCGGCATCGGCGCAGATTTGAATGGCACCCAAATCCCAGAAGCAACCCAGCGCGACATCAGGGATACCGCGCTCGACGATCCGCCGAAGGACGAAGGTGCTATCCCCGGGGGCGCCGCCGCCGGGATTGTCCGCCACATCCGCCACGACCACCGGCCCAGCGCCCACGGCCAATGCCAGGTCGAGCCCTTGATTCAAGTCATGCCATTGGGGCTGAACCTCGTGTCTCATCGCCCAGAATTCGTCACCGAGCTGACGCGCTAACGCACGGGCGCGTGCGGCGTCGCGGTCGGCAATCACCCAAAGCTTCGCGCCCGCCTCGGGAACATCGCCCCAGGGGAATCCGTGGCCGAGAGATACGGAGAGAATGCCGTCGCGTCCCTCGAAGGACTTCATGCGCCGCACAAAACCGGCCATCGGTTCCGACGTGGTATGCCATGCCCCGACCATGCGGCAATCGTGCACCGCTGTGACCGGGGTGACTTTCTCGTCGACCGCCTGCGTCACCAGCCGATAGACTTCGCGCAATCGGTCGATCGCATCGGTATGCGGATACTCCTTGTACGCGATGAGAATATTGGCTGCACACTGCATCAACTCGGTGAAATGACAATGCGGGTCGAGCGTCGCCGCGATCGGCACATCGGGGCCGACAACTTCACGAATGCACGCGAGGAGATCGCCTTCGCAGTCGTCGTGATGCTGCGCCACCATGGCACCGTGGAGCATGAGTACAACGGCATCGAGCGGCAGCGCTGCGCGTACGCCGGCGACGATCTCGTCGCGCAGCGTTTCGTAGACCTCTCGAATCACCGGGCCCGAAGGCTGCGCTTCTGCGCTGAGCCCTTCCGCGATTTCGTTTCCGTCCGACTCGGCGAGTCGTCGAAGTTCGGCCATCAGATAGCCCACGCTTTCCGGTGCGCGCAGGCTTGCGTCGCCTCGAAAGATCCCGAATTCTTGGAATCCGCCCCAGCCCGTGGGGCACGGCGCAAAGGTATTGGTTTCGGTCGATAGCTGTGCCGCGAATATCTTCATTGCGAGTCCAGAGGTGTGATGGATGCCATGACACACACTCTATTGGGACCGCGTTGCCGGATTGTGAGCAATGTGTATCCACATTGACACAGAAGCCCCGGAAGGCGACTTTGCGAGCGCTATCGCCTAGGCAGCACAACGCGTGCGATCAGTCCGCCCTCTCTACCGTTGATCAGTGTCAACGATCCGGCGTGCCGCTTCACTACGTCGTGGGCAATGGCCAGCCCGAGCCCTGTCCCGCCAGTGTCCCGGTTGCGGGATTGTTCGAGCCGAAAAAATGGCTCCAGCACCCGCTCCAGATCACGCTCCGGAATGCCCGGGCCGCGATCGACGATATCTATCTGAACGGCGTCATGGCCGTCGATGAGTTCAATTCGAGCCTCGCCGCCGTAGCGGATAGCGTTCGCCACCAGATTGCTGAGACACCGTTTCAATGCTAGTGGCTGCGCAAGCAGCGGCGCGATGGCGCCATGCACAGAGACTTTCTGGCCACGCTCCATCGCGTCTTCCGCAATGGCGTCTACGAGCGCATCGATGTCGATGGGGCTGACTTCTTCGGTGACAGCTTCATTGCGCAGAAACGAGAGCGTTGCATCAAGCAGCTGCGTCATCTCATCGATATCGGCAACCAGTCGATCACTGAACTCCGAGGCGTCGAGCGCCCCAAGCCGAAGACGCATTCGCGTGAGCGGTGTGCGTAAGTCATGCGAGACGGCTGCGAGAAAGCGATTGCGATCGTTCACCTGACGGCGTATCGCCGCCTGCATCGAGTTGAAAACACGAGCGGCCTGTCGCGCTTCGATGGGGCCGGCTTCCGGAATCGGTGGCGCGTCCATGTTGCGTGACAACTCTGCGGCGCCCGCAGCCAGCGACTTAAACGGTATCGACAGCATTCGCGCGCCGACCCAGGAGGAGACGAGCAGCGGAACGATCTGCACAGCGGTGGCGAGTGCCCACTGCTGCGTGTTTGACATGCCGGGCGGTGGTTTAAAAGCCGCTGCGGAGTACAGCGTGTACATCAGTGTCGCGGTACCGGTTTGTGTCAGGGCCACCATGACGAGCATGACAAACAGCAACCGATAGAACGCAGAGTCGAACGATGGCTTTTGCATGATGGTTGCGGCAGGTGCCGTGGAAGAGAACTCGAACATGCCGCCATTATCCCGCGCCCATGTAGCGGCTTCGTCAACAGATTGTTTCAGGACGGAAACATCCTCCGGTGCATACCTCACGTTCGACTTCCCGTGGATTCGGAAGCCGCGTTCACGTGGCTATGTTTCACGGGCGATACAAAGTCCACATGAACCAGAAATATCGCGCAAATAACGTCTATCCCGGAGCTAAGACTCGAATCAGCGTGGATACACAACGCTAAACGATCCAAACCGCGAAGGCATTCGTGATGACCGAAGTGCGGAAATCCCGGAGGAGACGACAGTGGCAATCAGACAACATCGCAGGCATACCGCAGTCACTTTGCACCGATTCAGGCTGCGTCCGCGCGGAGGCACCTGGTTGGTCGGTTCGCTGCTGGGGCTGGCGACGGCCTTTGGACATGCGCAAACCGTAGCACTGCCCGGTGCGGCGTCGGCGGTGAGTGCCGACGCGGAGAGCGCTAACCCGGCACCGCAGACCAACGCAAGTCCGGGCAATACCGCAGAAAGCGCAGAAACCAAGACCGCAGCGTCGGCGAAAGACGGCGCGACACTCAACACCGTGGTGGTGACCGCCACGCGTCGTCGCGAACCCGCGCGCGAAGTGCCGATGCAGATCAACGTCATTTCGGCGGACGAGTTGCAGAAGAGTGGCGCGAAGACGATGTCCGATTTTCTGGCGGGCGAACCAGGGGTGGATCTCAACACACAAGGCGGAAGCGGTGCCGGACAGATCAGCATGCGCGGCGTGACGACCGGTGAACAAACCGGTCCCACCGTGGGTGTCTACGTCGATGATGTCGCCTTCGGGGGGAGCACGCTCTTCTCGCAAGGCGCCTCGTTCGCGCTGGACATGAGCCTGCTGGATCTGAATCACATCGAAGTGCTGCGCGGGCCGCAGGGCACGCTCTACGGCGCAGGGGCGATGGGCGGGTTGTTGAAGTACGTTACGAACGAGCCGGATACCAACGAATTCTCCGGGCAGGCGAGCCTTGGCATGTCGTCGACGAAGCACGGCGGCATTGGCAATACGGCCAGCGCGGTCCTGAATATTCCAATCAAGAACGACGTAGCCGCCGTGCGTGTGTCGGCGTTTAGCCAGCATGATGCCGGTTACATCGACGCCGTTGGCCCGCAGGCGGGGAGCCGCATCGACAGAGGTGATACGTACGGCGCGCGCGCGTCTTTGCTGTTGACACCCACGAGTCAATTCACGGTGCGTCTGAGCGCGATCACGCAAAACATCAATCGCAACGCGCCCAATTACGTTGCCTACGACAAGAGTGGCCAGCCTGTCGATGGCGACCTGACAACGCGCGTTTTTGCCCCGGAACCGTTCCATCAAAACGTTCAGCTCTACTCGCTCGGTCTGGAGTACGACTTCGGCTGGGCACGCCTGAACTCGATCACGTCGTATCAATCGGTCAAGACAGACCAGCCTCAGGATCTGTCGATGGTCTACGTGCCGGCGCTCGCTGCGCAAGGGCTCAATTTGAACTCGGTCGTCGCGGCAAACTTTGCGAAAACGAACAAGGTGACGCAAGAGTTTCGTCTGACATCGGCGGCGAACCAACGCCTCGAATGGTTAGGCGGGCTCTTCTTTACCCGAGAACGAAGTGAATCGGATCAAGGCATTCTCGCGGGATTCCCCAACGGGACGCAGGCCACCCTCTCTGGGCTGGTGGCACCGAGTACCTACACCGAATACGCGGCGTATGGCGATTTGACGTACCACGTGACGCCACGTCTGGCACTCACGGGTGGCGTCAGAATTGCCCACAACCAGCAGAATTACGATCAAACCACGTCGGGGCTTCTGGGTGGCCCGCCGCAATCGACTTCGTCGCCGTCGTCCGACACCAGTAAGACCTACATGCTGACGGCCAGCTATGGGTTAACCGATAACAGCAACGTGTACGTTCGCGCGGCCAGCGGCTATCGTCCCGGTGGGCCGAACGCACAGCTCATCAGCCCGATCACAGGGCTTCCCGGCAATGGCAATCCAACGTTTCAGCCCGATACGCTTTGGACCTACGAGGCAGGCTACAAGGCCGACTTGTTCGACAAACGTCTCTCGTTTTCAGCCACGGTTTACGACATCGAGTGGAAAAACATTCAGCAGCTCGGTGCTGTGGACGGCGTCAATCAGGTGCTCAACGCGGGTAATGCACGCGTTAAAGGGTTTGAGCTGGCGAGCAGCTTCCGCCCTGATCGGCATTGGAGCTTTGGCCTGGGCTTTTCCTACATCGACGCCAAGCTGACGCAAGGCAACGCCGCAACTGGGACGCAATCGGGCGACCCGCTGCCGAACTCGGCGAAGTTCTCGGCCACGCTGACCGGGACCTACCACTTCTCGCTCGGGACGTACGCCTCGTACGTCGGCTTTAGCGAACGATTCGTCGGCCGTCGCCACTCTGGATTTAGCGGCAGCAGCGGCCGGCCGGATTACCCGCTGCCGGGTTATGCCGTGACCGACCTTCAGGCGGGCATCGACTTCGGCCGCGCCAGTCTGAACTTCTACGTGCGCAATCTGTTTGACCGCCGCGCGCTCCTGGCCGCAGGCACCGCACTGATGCCACTCGGCGGGCCGGCGCTGGTCAGCGTGGCACAGCCGCGCACTATCGGCGCTGTGCTCACCGTGCCGTTCTGAATCCCATGACCGAATACCGGAGACTCTCAATGACTTTGCAGCAGAAAGACCTGCACGCTCGCCTTGATGCCCATCTGGCGAAGTTCAACCGAGGCGACGCGCCGGGGCTCGTGGTCGGTGTTGCCCATGAAGGGCGGGCACTGTACCGCAAGGGTTTTGGCATGACGAGCCTCGAACACAGCGTCGCGAACACTTCGGCGACCCGCATGCGGATCGGGTCGACCAGCAAACATTTCACGTGTCTTGCGGCCTTGCTGCTCGCAGAGGACGGCAAACTGGATATCGACGCGGGCGTGCGCACTTATATTCCCGAATTGCCGGAATTGAAGGGGGCGCCAACGCTGCGGCAGTTGATGACGCATACCGGTGGCTATCGATGCTATCTGGACTTGTCAGTGATGACGCAAGGCGTTGCCACGATCGGGCCGGGTGTACCGCTGGCGATCGAGCTTCGTCAGCAGGATGTCAATTTCCCGCCGGGCGAGCGCATGATCTATTGCAACGGGGGATATCACCTCCTGTCGCAGGTCATTGCGCGCGTCAGCGGCATGTCGTTCGAACGGTTTCTCAAGCAGCGGATTTTCCGCGTGATGGGCATGAACGACACGGAATCCGTCAGTGACGATTTGCGGATCCGGCCACGCATGGCCACACAGCATGTTCCTGACGGCGATGGCGGGTATTTGCGCGGACTGTTTCCGAGTGTCGATGTACTGGGGGAGGGCGGTATCGTTTCCACGATCGACGATATGTTGAAGTGGGCCGGACATCTTCGTCATCCCACCGAGCTGGGTAGTCCCGAGACGTGGCGTGAAATGCTGACGATGCCTCGGTATTCGAGCGGAGAACTCGGTGTCTACGCGCTGGGCCTGATACGCACCCGATATCGTAACGTCGAAACCATTCATCATGCGGGCGGCGTTTTTGGTGGATGCAGTCAGATGTTGACGGTTCCCTCACATGCTCTGGATATTGTGCTGATGAGCAACGGCGCCCCAGTCGATCCCGTCGCGCTGGCGACCGAGATTGTCGATATCGTCCTTGGCGATGACGTCCTCGGTCCGCCGCGGCAAGGGCCGGCACAGACGTCGGACAATCCCGGTTTGCGCGGGAAATATCTTTCCGTCGACCCGCTTCAGTGGGTGGAAATCATCGAGCGGGACGACGGTTGGTACGCAACGACACATAATCAGACACACCTTCCGCAACCACTCATCGCGGCTGAGCTCGGATACCGGATCGACGATGGTGCGGGTGCGCAGACTCGTGTGGTGCCGCATGCGCGTACGCCGGCAGGCGACGTTTCGGCCATCGATGTCATCGAGAGCGGGCATGCCGTGACTCTGCGCCGATACGACATTGTCCTGCCGGATGAGGCGTTGGAAATGGACGGAATCTGTGGTCGATACTTTAGCCACGATGCCGACGCCCACGCCGTCGTCTCAATCGAGGACGGGATGTTGACGCTGGCCATTCGCGGCGCTACGGGAAGTGTGCGCTATCGCCTGAGTGCGATAACCCGCGATGTCTGGACCTTTGCGCCTGCCGATGCTTCGGCACTCTCGACGGGCACGGCACGGGTGGAGCGCAGCGCAGACAAGGCCATCCGCTTTTCGCTCTCCACATCCCGCACGCGGGGGCTGGCGTTCTCTCGTATTGACTGACGTTGGGGGACGGTGGGGGGCGGTGGGAACTGAGAACAACTGTGAACGTCAGTTCCCACCTCTGCGATGCGCTCTGCGGTATCTGCCGTGTCCGCTCAAGACTTGGCAAATCGAAGGTTTCGAGTGCGGTTGGTGTTGACGGAAAATCCCTCGACACGTCCCGTGCCGGGGTGCCTCACGATGGAAAGCGTTCCCGTTCTGACGGCATTCGGGGCGCGGGGCGAGAAGCGAAAAAGATCGACGTCGACTGGAAAGATGTCGTAGTGGCATTCGCCCGCGCGTCCCACTATCTCGAGCGACATAATCGCGCAACCGTCGTCACGCGATTCATCTCCCAATACCGAAGGGCGCAGCGTAGCGCGAGCATCGGCTTCTTCGCTCGCATAGGCGCCACTTAGCGAATCGATAACTTCGACGCTTACCGACGCCGATACCTCGACGCGCCGATAGATTGCCGCGTGGCCGCAATGAGAGATGCGCAAAGCCTCGGCATCATCCGGATTGACGGCGCTTCCCCACTGAAGCAGAAAGGTGCCGTCGCCACTCGATTCCAAGGAAAACTCGCACGTGCCAGTTTCGGCGCGATCGTACGGATAGAGCATTGGGTTGCTCGGTTCAAGCGGCCCGCTAAGCGTCATGTCTCCGGCGCGATCGGCGATGTCGTACACCATGTCGTTGTTCACCTCGCGATAGGTCCCCGCGCGTCCGGGCCAGCGGCCGGTGCTGGCGGGCGTTGGAACGGCGTAGCACTTCATCGGGGTCGCCAACAGAATGTCGAGCATGCGAAGCGAAAACGCGGCCGGCGCCGGGATTGCCCCATTGCCAAGCAACACGATATCGATGCCGTGCTCGGGGACGCAGAGCATCTGGCACGATCCGCCCACGACACCGCCCGCATGCTGGATCAGTTCGCATCCGCGATATTGCGAGCGCCTTAAGCCCATCATGTAATCGCTGCGTAGACCACTGGAGAAGATGGGCGAAGAGAACATCAGGTCCCATGTGTCGGGATTTCCTATGCGTTTTTCGCCACGCAAATGCGAACACCATTTCAGCATGTCGTCCACGCACGAGACGACACCGCCTTCACCGAGAATTTCTCGCGAAGGAAATATCCCCCGATCGTAAGTACCCTCGCCGTTTTGGACATGGCAGGCGGCCATATGGCCGTGGATTCGATAGTCGTCGGGCAGGAGAAACGTATCGTTCATGCCCAATGGGTCAAAGACTTCGGCGGCGAGAAACGCCGCAAGAGGTTGTGCGCTGACACGCTCGATGGCCAGCGAAATCAGGTGATATCCGCCGTTGCAATACATCATCCGCTCGCCCGTGGGAAAGTTGACACTAGTTTGCCGGCGCATGATGTCGAGCAGGTAGCCGGTCTGCGGCACCGCCAACCCGTTAGTAAGGAGCGATACGTCGAGCGCGCACCGTTGGCCACTTGTGTGGAACATGAACGCGCGTAATGTCGCGTCGCCGGCGACCCCGGTCAGTTCCGGCAAATAGCGGCGTACCGGCACATCGATATCCAGCGCTTTCGCTTCCCGGAGCAGCAAGGCCGCGAGGCAAGTCATGTGCTTGCTCGTCGATCCGATACGCAGCAGGGTCCGCACATTCAAACCCAGTCCCAGTCCAACGTCCGCCATACCGAAGGCCTCGCGCAATACGACCTCGCCGTCAATGGCGGCGGCGGCGACGACGCCCGGTGAATCGCTTCGGTTGAACGGATCAAACAGCGCCTTCAGAGCGGTACCGTCAAATTGTTCCTGTGCCGACACGGCCATCCTCCTGGATCAATGCATTTCATACGGGGCGTCATCGCGACCCCAGACGCTCTCGGGGCCTTGCAGATAACCGTTCAGGTATTGGAACGAGGGCGCGCGATCCTCAGCCAGGAAGCAGGGCCCGTCGAGGTCTACCCGGTCGCACTGCTGCCCCAGAATGTAGGCCGGGGCCACACCCAGCGATGTGCAGGGCATACATCCGACCATGACCGACAGTCCGAGCTCTCGAATCGGCGCGACCAGCGAGAGTGCACGTGTGAGGCCGCCGCACTTATCGAGCTTGACGTTGACGACGTCGTACCGGCGGGCGACCGTGGCGAGATCGTCCAGATCCTGAAACGATTCGTCTGCCGCCAGGCGGATCGGATATCGCATGGATTCAAGGCACTCATCCTCGCCTGTCGGCAGGGGTTGTTCGAGCAGGTCGACGCCAACGTGCTGCATGACCGGCAGCATCCGAACCATGTGTTCTTGCGTCCACCCTTGATTAGCGTCGACGGAAAGCGCAGCGCCAGGGCAAGCCGCGCGAATCGCGACAAGTCGATCTACGTCGGTTGCGCTGCCGTCGAGCTTGATCTTCAACGCAACGGCGCCCTCGAAGCCACGCGCCGCCTCGGCCATGGCGGGAGCGGCATCAACACCGACGGTGAATGACGTCCGTAGTGGGCGCAGCCGGGCGCGTCCGGCCAGTCGTGCGACCGTCATGCCACAGCGCTGAGCGGCCAATGACCATAGCGCCGCGTCGAGGGCGTTTCTCGCACCGCCGGCAGGCAGCAACCCGATGAGGGCCTCGCGGGAAATGCCTCGCTCGATCAGGGGGCGTACGGCGGCAATCTGCTCGGCCATGCCCTCAGGCGTTTCTCCACGGTAGTAGACGCCAGCGGCCTCTCCTCGGCCTCTGTGTTGCCCGGATCGCAACGAGACAACCAGGACGCGGGCCGCGTCGACCGTGTGGCCCGAGATGTGAAAGGGGGTGGCCAGCGGCCACTGTTCGATACGAACGGAAAGCTTGCAGGGAATGGTCATTGGCGCTCAGGCGTAGCGTTCGATGGCAAGACGTACGGCATTGGCCGCACCGCGCATTAGGAGGCAGGCCACGATGAATCCGGGCAACGCCACGGCAACGATGGCCCATATGAGACCGGACTCGGTGCGATGCAAGTGATCCGACATCAGGCCAATGGCCACAGGACTGCCGGACTGCATCAGCACCGTCGTCAGCACACCGATGGCCGCCACTCTCGACCTTAGATAAGGCGGGCAAATGCTCTGCATCAGTCCCGGAAACATGATCATGCCTGCCACGACGCACATGAATTGAGCGCCGAACAGGACGTAGACATAGGACACGGATGGTGCGATCAGATACCCGAGGCTGACGACGCATGCCCCCAGGGCCCCCCACTCACATACGCGTAGCGGGGCGAGCACGCCGAGTCGCGAACTCAGGCGGCGAGCGAGCAGCCAACCGAGCGCGCATCCGAAGACGCTACCTGTCATCGCCGCGCTGCCCAGTCCGGCACCGGCCGTCGCAGGCGTTGCACCAAAGAAGCGGACGGCGACGACCGGCATCCAGGTGGTGATACCGGCAAAGGCCATGTTGATCAGCGCGATGGCACCGAAAAAGCGAATCATCATCGGCATCTCCCGGCGAAAGTATTCACCCGCGGCGAGCCCAGGCACCGGCACGTTGCCGGTCGAGCGCTGAGTGTCCGAATGGGCATAGCCGGGCCGGATCATCGCGACAATCAATACCAGCAGAGGCGCGGGGATCGCGACGGCAAAGAATGCAATCCGCCACGTGGACGCGTTTCCCAGACCGAAGGGCAATACGCCATGCATGGTGTCGATCCCCTGGATGAGTAACCCGCCCAGTGCCATGCCCGCGCCCGCGCTGAGAAGATTGACCAGTGCGAAGACCGAGTTGGCGAGGATGCGCTGGCGCGCCGGAAACAGGTCGGGGAGCAAGCCGTAGATGATAGGCATGAGGCCTGCTTCGCCGATGCCCAGGCCGATCGATGCGATGAAGAGCGTCCAGAATCCGGTCGCGAAACCGCAGGCGGCGGTCGCGGCGCTCCAGAGCAGGATGCAGAGTACCAGCACGGCACGACGATCCACGCGGTCTGCGAGCCATCCGATCGGAATGGCTGCCGCACCTGCAAATAGCGCAATGCCAGCGCCTTGCAAAAGCCCCACCTGAATATCGGCGAGGCCGAACTCGGTGCGAATGAGTTCGGCCAATAGCACCAGCATCTGGCGATCGACGTTGGCGAAAAACGTCACGAGGACGAGGGCGAGAAGTCCGAGCCACGCCCCGATCCCCGCATATCGCTCGCGGCTTGACGTTGGTGCATACCGCGGCCTTTCGGTATTCGAATCGAACATTTGAAGTCCAGTATTGAGTGCGTCAGCGCGTGAGGACATCGGCGCTCCGACGTGATGTCATTGCGCGAAGCGCTCGTTGCCAACCAGCCCGATGCGCGTCACCCCTAGCCGCTGCGCCGACGCCATGACCATGGCGACCGACCGATAGGGTGCCGTCGCGTCGGCGCGAAGGTGAAGCTCAGTTGGCGGTGTGGACGATGCGGCTTCGGCAAGGTGGGTCTCCAATTGCGCGCGGTCGCTAAGCGGCAAGCCGTTCCATGCCACGACTCCGCTCGCATCGACGTCGACTTGCACGACGAGCGGAGGCGTCGGCGGTGAGGCATTGGAAGGGGTGGGCATGTCGAGTTTCACGGCATGCGTCTGAATCGGGATGGTGAGAATCAGCATGATCAGCAGCACCAACATGACGTCGATGAGCGGCGTCGTGTTGATCTCCACCATGATGTCGCCGTTTTCGTCAGCGCCCGATGGCATGGTCATTGCCATGGAAGTCTCCTGATGTAGGGCGTCTCGCGCGCTATTGGCGCGGCGGCGCTTCGGTGATGAAGTCGACTTTGGCGATGCCCGCACGCTGGCATGCCAGGACCACCCGTCCGATCGCGGCGTAGCGAGCGTCGAGATCGCCGCGAATATGCACTTCGGGTTGGGGCGTCAATACAGCGACCGTCTTGAGTTTGTCCAGCAACGTTGCGGCGTCGGGAATACGTCGCTCGTCCCAATACACCTCGCCGTCGCTTGTCACGGCAAGAACAACGTTCTGCGGTGTGGTCTGCAAGGGTTGAACGGCTTCCTTCGGAAGCGTGACGGGGACGGTGTGCGAGACCACGGGAATCGTGATCAGGAAGATGATGAGCAACACCAGCATGACGTCGACCAGCGGCGTCGTGTTGATGGTCGCCATGACCTCGTCGTGCTCTGCGCCACCGCTCCCGCCAGACAGGGATATCGCCATGGCATCACCCCACGCGCGCGACTTGAGACGACCGGGTCGCCACGATGGCGGACGCCGTCGTTTTACCGGTGAGCAGCACGTTGTGTATTTCGCGGCCGAAATCGCGCACACGCTCCATGACCGCTTTGTTGCGACGGACAAGCCAGTTGTATCCGAGCACGGCGGGAACGGCGACCGCCAGACCGATTGCCGTCATGATCAACGCTTCTCCCACGGGTCCCGCGACCTTGTCGATGGAGGCTTGGCCCGCAATGCCGATTGCGGTGAGCGCGTGATAGATGCCCCAGACGGTGCCGAAAAGGCCAACGAAAGGCGCTGTTGACCCGACCGTGCCCAAGAACGAAAGCCCATCCTGAAGGCGATTCGATACGCCGGTCATCGCACGCTCGATGGCGCTCGCGACCCAAGTATTCAAATCGACCTGATCGAGCAGTGCGCCGTTGTGATGATCTCGGGCAGACAGCGCGGTTTCCGCAATGTATCGAAACGGGCTTCCCGCATCGAGCGACCGGACGCCTTCGGAGAGCGACGCGGCATTCCAGAACGTCTTTTCCGCGGCACGGGCACGACGCAGGACCTTGGCCTGTTCGAGCAGTTTGGCGACGATGATGTACCAGCTCCCCATGGACATGATCACGAGGATGAGCAGGGTCCCGCGAGCGATCATATCGCCGCCTTCCCATAGCGCTTGCAGCCCGTAGGGGTTGGTTACGGTCGATGCTGCGTGTGCGCTCAACGAGGCGAACGCCGCGATCGTCGATACGACTGTCATAAGCGCCATAACGCGGCGCTTACGGGGCATGGCACGATACTGGAACTGAAGCATGGTCGTCTCCTTGACGTGAGTTCAGAGGGGGGCGGTTGAAGACCGCCTCAATTGAGTTGAAAATCGAACGGCACCTGGACGCGGACTTCCTGGCCTTGCGCGACGCACTGAAATTGCCGCACCGCGCTCTCCGCGGCTCGGTCCAGCACGGGGGCTGCCGATCGAGCGACACGAAGTTGTTTGACTTGCCCGTCGGTGCCAACAACGAACTCGACGAGTACGCTGCCGGTGATGTTGTCGCGCAGCGCTTCACGCGGGTATCGGATGGCGGCACGGACTTGCGCGGAGTTTGGGCAAACGACGCCGACGTTGCCTGCCACGGGTTTGCTCTCAAGAGGCGCCGGTGGTGCAACCGGTGTCGTGGGGACGGGCTTGTCGGTCTGCACGGCCACGGCATTGGGTTGCGGGGTGGCTTGTACCTGAACTTCGGGCGGCGGTACGTAAGCCTTGGGCTGAACGACGGGGCGCGGCGCCGGGGCGATCTTCTTTACCGGGGGTGGCGGCGGAGGCGGGGGCGGCGGTTTGATTTCTTCGATGATTCGCGTCTCGATGGGCGCCTGAATGATCGTCGCAACACGCGTTGCGAGCCCGCTAAGCAAGGCATACAGAATCAGGGCGTGCAGCAGCAGTGCCACGCCGATGCCGAGCAGCCGCCGAGCGGGTGGTTTGGGCTGAGCGTAATTCATGGACTACGTGTCTCCTACCTGCATAGGTCTTGTGTGGAGTCACGTTACGGCGCGGGTATTTCTGTTTCATCTCGACTTTGTATCGGGTTTGATACATAGCCGAAGCGATAGGATCGCGCCGAATGTTTCAGGACTGCAACAAAGCCGCAAGATTGCCGGCACGTTTGTCGCCGATAATCCGGAACTTGGGGACACTGAATCGACGCGGCGGTGGATGAGAAGAGGAAAAAGCCATGGCAACGCACGTACTTGTAGTCGATGACGATGCGCAGATAAGGACTCTGCTCTGTGATTGTCTTGCCGGTTTTGGCATGACCTGTATGCAGGCGGCCAGTGGGGAGGAGATGCACGACGTGCTCGAGCACAACGATATCGACATCGTCGTGCTCGACCTGATGCTTCCCGACAGCGATGGTCTGACGTTATGCCGGGAATTGCGCACCTCGTCGGAAATTCCCATTGTGATGCTCACCGCGCGTGGCGAGATGACCGACAGAATTGTCGGTCTGGAACTCGGTGCGGACGATTACGTCGTGAAGCCGTTTGAACCGCGAGAGCTGGTAGCGCGAATTCAGACGATTCTTCGCCGCACCCGTGCGCAGGCGCGGGCGATACCCGAACCCAAGGACGAGCGGAAGTTCGCGGGATGGCGTCTGAGCTTGATCGGTCGCCATCTGATTGCGCCCGATAACACGGTTATTCCGCTTTCGAACGCGGAATTTCGACTGCTGAACGCCTTTCTTTCCGCGCCGGGACGCGTGCTAAGCCGTGAGTACTTGATGGATACGGCCCGAGGGAAATCCATCGATGCGTTTGATCGCAGCATTGACGTACAGATATCGAGGCTGCGGCATAAATTACGAGAGGACATCAAGGAGCCACGGTTACTGCGGACGATTCGTGGGGAAGGCTACATGCTCGACGTTCGCGCGCGATCCGATGTCGAAGGCTAGGTGTCGGCGGGTCTGGCCCGTACAGGGCTACACCGCCAACGCCGCCCCATCGCTACGCGGGTCATGCGCACCACTCGCGAGACCGTCTTCCGAAATAGCAATCACCCCGGCCTGACCCGCCAGCGGACTATGCCTCGGCAATGGCGCTACTGCATGCCCCCGTTCAGCGAGCGCCACAAACACCGCGTCCCCTGCGTCGCTCTCAAGCTTGAGGTTGTCCCGGCTGTCGGAGAACGTCCGGCCTAGCAGAAAGCGCGGATGGGATAACGCTTCGTGTGGCGACATCCCGTAATCGATCAATCGGGTAAGCAGTGCGCTCAGCGTTTGTGGCTGTCCGTCCGCCCCCTGTGTCCCATACAGCAATCGCGCTCGCCCATCTTTCAGGTACATGCCGGGATTGAGCGTGTGAAAGGGCCGCTTGCCGGGCATCAGCGCATTCGGATGTGCACTGCCCGCCGGGCGAAACGCCGCGCCCCGGTTGTGCCACAGCACCCCTGTGTCGCCCGCCATCACACCACTGCCCCAGTCGAAGTAGATCGTCTGTAGCACGCTCACCGCGCGTCCGGCCGCATCCGTCGCCGCGAAGTACACCGTGTCGCCTTCGCGAAAACGATGCGGCCAGTCGAGTGCTACCTGATCGTCGATGCGTGACGCTGCGGCGCGAAGATGCTCGTCCGACAACATCGTCGCGACGGGAATATCCACGAAATCCGGATCTGCGATGTACCGGTCGCGATCGATAAACGCCTGCTTCACCGCCTCCACGAGCCGGTGGTAATACGTCGCGCTGCCGTGAGTACAATCTTTCAGCCCCAAGCGCGCGAGAATCCCCATGATTTGTAGCGTCGTTACCCCTTGCGTCGGCGGCGGCAATGTTGCCAACACACCGTCGCCATACGGCATCGTCAATGCGTCCGACACGTGCACCCGCGTGGCAGCAAGATCCTCGCGCGTGAGCGGTGAACCCGCCGCCTGCAAGCCGTCTGCCAGGCGGGCGGCCAACTCGCCCTCATAGAACTCACGTGGCCCGCCATCGGCAAGCTGACGCAATGTCGCTGCTAGTGCCGGTTGCCGAAACGATTCGTCTGCGGCAGGCGCACGTCCGTCTGGCAGAAACGTCTGCGCAAAGCCGTGCCATGTCGCCGCATCCGCCATTTCGGCAGCGCGATACGAATACCAGAAGTCCTGCGAGCGACTCGTCGCGAAGCCATCTTCCGCCGCCGCGATGGCCGGTGCGAGCAACGACGCCCATGACAACGTGCCGCCCCATTGCTCGCGACTGACGCGATACGCCGCCTCCCACGCCGCGACCGTCGCCGCTGTGGTCAATGTGGACGCCGGACCGCGCACAGCGATCGCATCGCCACTCAGCAATTCAGACGGCAGATGGCGTGCCGCTTGCCCGATGCCGGAGATGGCGAGCGGTGCCTTGCTGCCTGACGTACCGTCGGCCAACAGCCAGAAACCGTCACCGCCGAGACCGGTGAAGTGCGGCATCGTCACGCACAACATCGCGGCGATGGCGATGGCCGCTTCGATGGCGTTGCCGCCTTGTTGCAACACGTCACGGCCTGCCATGCTCGCCAGCGCATGCGGACTCGTGACCAGCCCGGCCCGCCCGCTGGCGGGTGCCGAGGTAGCGATATTCACCACGTCGCGCGCGGTCATGCGGCCGCTCCCGCTTCATGCTCGCCACCGAGATACGCGGCGGCGAGACGCGCATCGGCAGCAAGCTCGATCGCCGAGCCGCTGACCGTCACGCGCCCCTCTTCAAGCACGTAGCCACGGTCGGCAATCGACAACGCCATGACGGCCATCTGATCGACCAGCAGCATCGACAGCGACTCACGGCGCAACGCATCGAGCGACGCGAACAATTCAGCGATCACCTTCGGGGCGAGGCCGAGCGACGGCTCGTCGAGCAAGAGCACACGCGGAGACGACATCAGAGCGCGCGCGATCGCCAGCATCTGTTGCTCGCCACCGGAGAGCAGACCGGCACGCTGATGTTGCCGCTCGTGCAGACGCGGATACCGTGCAAACATCTGCGCGATACGGGCGTCGAGCGTCGCGCGCGGCAAACGTCCGCAAGGGAACGCGCCGAGCCGAAGGTTATCCAGCACCGACAATTCCGGGAACACCTGACGCCCTTCAGGCACCAGCACCACCCCCATGGCGGCGATCTTCGCGGCATCGAGCCGTGACAGGTCGTGGCCATTGAACGTGATGCCGCCACTGACAGGGCGATGCAGGCCTGCCAGCGCACGCATGAGGGTCGACTTGCCGGCACCATTGGCGCCGAGCAGCGCGACGAGTTCGCCGTCTCGCACTTGAATCGACACGTCGTGCATCACGGGCGCGGCACCATAGCCCGCCGTCAGCTTGCCGACGCCGAGCACTTCCGGCGTGGTCGCGGCCGCGCGCCCGACTGGCTTAGCAGCATCCGCAGACGCTGCGCCAAGATAAGCCTGACGGACGCGCTCGTCGTGACGGATCGCTGTAGGCGTGCCTTGCGCGAGAAATCGCCCCGCGTCGATCACGACGATGCCATCGGATACGCCCATCACCAGCGACATGTCGTGTTCGACGAGGCCCACCGCCACGCCGCTATCGGCAATCTGCCGCAGCAGTTTGCCCAGTTGTGCCTTGTCCTGCGTCGACAGACCGGCGGCCGGCTCATCGAGCAGCAACACTGTCGGACGCGTCGCCAATGCCCGCGCGATCTCCACAAGACGACGGTCGACGTGGGCGAGATCGGCCGCCATCAGATTGACGTCGCCGTGATAGCCGCAGGCGCGCAGCAATGCCATCGCCTCATCGCGTTGCGACTTGCCTCGCATGCGGGCGACGCCGAGCAATCCCCCCAGACGCCCCGCACTCAACCCCAGCGTCACGTTATCGAGCACGCTCATGCCCGCGAACAGTTGCGATGTCTGATACGTGCGCGCCACGCCGTGTCGCGCGCTGTCACAAGCACCGCGTGCCGCAAGTCCGTCCCCGCCGAGCGAGCGCGTGCCCGACTGCGGCCGGTAGAAGCCGGACAGCATATTGAGCACGGTCGACTTGCCCGCACCGTTCGGGCCGATCAGGCTGGTCACGCCCGCCGCAGGCAATTCGAACGAGAGATCGGCTACGGCTTTCACGCCACCGAAGGTCATCGTCAACCCTTGCGCCGCGAGCCCCTTGCGCTGCGATGGCGCGAGCACCGGCAAGGTCAATGTGGATGTCATCCCGATGCTGGCGTCGCCCGGTTCGGCACGTCTGCGCGACGTCCACCAATTTCCCAGCACCCCGATCACGCCGTTGGGCGCCCCCCACAACACCACCAGTAACAACACGCCGAAACACAACAGGCGCAGGTTCTCAAGACTGGCAAGAAACTCCGGCAACAGTCCGACGATCACGGCACCGACGAGCGGCCCGGCAATCGTGCCCGCGCCGCCGATCATCACGACGAGGACGAACAGAATCGACTGAAGGAACGAGAACATGCCCGGCGTGACCATGCCTTGCAGCGGTGCGAACAACCCGCCCGCAAGTCCGGCGAGCGCTGCGGAGAATGCGAACGCTACCGCCTTCACGACAATAGGATTGACGCCGATCGATGCCGCCGCCGTTTCGCTATCGCGCACGGCTCGCATGGCCGCGCCCCACGCGCCACGAGAGATGCGTGCGTAAATCAGCAACGAGACAGCAAGCACGACTAAAGCCGCTACCGCCACCACACGCTCGCTGCCTGCGATACCGAAGACACCCGGCGGCAGCACGCCCATCAGGCCGTTCTGACCGCCTGTCAACGCACGCCACTCGACCGCGCCATGTTCCACGATGAAGCCAAACGCAATCGTCACCATCGCCAGCCCCGGCCCGCGCACGCGAAGCGCAGGCAACGCGAGCAATCCACCGGTGAGCGCCGCAATCACGCCACCCGCCAGCCACGCGGGCCAGAACGGCCAGCCCGCCTGCGTCGTCAGAATGGCCACGGCGTACGCCCCGATGGCATAGAAGCCGACATGGCCGAACGACACCTGTCCGGTCAGACCCAGCAGAAGATTCAGACCCACGCCGCAGATGGCCAGCAACGCCACGCCGGCGATCACCACCACGAAATAGCCGTTCACGACACATGCGGCACCGGCCATCGCCAGCAGCGCGACGGCAAGTACAGCGCCAAGGGCCAGACCATCACGCGAGGGCTGCGTCTTCATCGGCGAGAGAGAGACGGCAGGCTGCGACGCCAGTCGCAAAGGAGAGTCACTCATACTTTGCGCACCTCCGCGCGACCGAAAATGCCGTCCGGCCGCATGGCCAGCAACACAATGACCAGACCGAACGTGATGATTTGTGTGTAGCCCGACCCGAGCGTCGCGGTGATCATCGCTTCGGCCACACCGAACAGCAGCCCGGCAATCATGACGCCCCACGCGCTCGACAAGCCGCCGAGAATTGCCACGGCGAACGCCTTGAGGCCAAAGACCGTCCCCATATCGGCCTGCACGTTGAACAGCGGCGCGATCAGCACGCCCGCGATACCGGCGAGCAGCGTCGAGACGGCAAACGCTGCGGCGATCGTGCGTTGAATGGGAATGCCCATGAGGCGGGCGGCGTCGCGGTTCTGCACCACGGCGAGCATAGCGACACCCCAGCGTGAGCGGCGCAACACGTAATGCAGCAGCGCGGCGAGTGCGAGACCGACGACCGGGATCAGCAGTTGCAACGGATAGACGCCGAGACCGGCGTCACCGATTTGCAGCGAGCTTTGTGCAAGCGGCGAGGGCAGGCTGCGCGGCTCCGTGCCGAACGTCAGCATGACGAGGTTGTCGAGCACGATGCCCAGCGCCACGGTCGCCATCAGCCATGCGCTGGATCCGCGCCGCACGAACGGCTGCACGGCAAGCCGTTCGACCACCAGCCCATAGACGGCGCAAAGAACCAGTGCCGCGACGATCGCCAGCGGCATCGGCCAGCCGAGCGTCTGTGCGAACGTGTACGCCAGCACGGCGCCCAGCATCATCGAGCTGCCCTGCGCGAAATTGACCGTCGCACTCACGGCGAACGTCAGATGAAAGCCGAGCGCCATGAGGCCGTACATACTGCCGAGCCCCAGGCCGGCGACCAGCGCCGAGATCCATTGCATGAAAAGTCCTCCGGGACGCCGCATCGCGGCGCCCGTTCGTTAGCCCAACGGTGTGACTTACTTCGCCGCGACTTTCGCGCCCGCCGGTGCCACCGGCACGATGCGGTTGTCGATGAACTGCGCCCACACGTAGTCTTGTGCCGACAGCGCGTCGTGCTGCTGCTCACTGAAAGGCTTCACGTAGGTCTTGATGAGCCCGTCGTAGCGGTCGATCTTGTAGAAGCCCGTGCGGATCGCATCGCCGTTGGTCGAACCGGCTTTGTCGATGGCGAGCGCGGTGAGACGCATCGCGTCGTAGGCATTGGCGACACCCACGGCCGGGGTGATGTCGTCGGCGCCCTTGATGTCCGAATACTTCGCCTTGAGGGCGGCGACGACGCGTGTGCTCACCGGCGACGTCGCGCCGAAGAAGCTATACGTCTGCACGAAGTGCACGGTCTTGGCGTTGGGGCCGGCCAGCTCGGTGAAGCGCCCGCCTGCGGGGCCCCAATGCGAGACGATAGGCACCTTCCAGCCCATGCGGTCGAGCGACTTCACCACCTGTGCCGACGGACCGACGTTCCCGACCATCAGCAAGGTGTCCGCGCCAGCAGCCTTCAGGCGCCCCAGTTGCGGCGTGACGTCCACATCGTTCGCCTCGAACTTCTCGACGGCGGCGGGCTTCATGCCCTTGGCGGCGAGTGCCGCGACGATGCCTTTCTCGTTCGACTCGCCCCACGGGTTGTTCACGAGAATCAGGCCGAGCTTTTTCGCACCGAACGTCTGCTGCGCGTAGTTCACCATCGCCCCGTCGACGATCTCGTCGACGGCCGACACGCGGAACACATAGTTCGGATTGGCCCCGTTACGGGTGATCGGCGTGCCGGCGGCCCACGGCCCCATGAACGGCACTTTCTCCTGATTGGCGATCGGCACGATGGCCATCGAGACCGGCGTATCCAGTCCGCCGAAGAGCACCGCCACCTTGTCCTTGTAGATCAGCTCGCGTGCGGCGAGCACGCCTTTGGCGGGGTTGCCCTCGTCATCGCGGCGCACCAGTTCGAGTTTGCGGCCGCCGACCACGCCGCCACTCGCGTTGATCTCGTCGATGGCGATCGTCATGCCGCGCGTGAGCGCTTCACCTGCGCGCGCCGACTGGCCGGAGAGCGCGGTGACGAGGCCGATCTTGACCGTGTCCGCCGCATAGCTAGTGATGCTCGCGAACGACATGCCGGCCGCCGTCAGTGCGAGGACTCCGGTGCGAAGCCACTGGCGGCGGGAGCGGGATAGGGCGGATACCGGCGTCGAGCCAGCGATATCGGCAGTGAGGGCAGCGTTGGGACGTGCAGAGGCAGACATGAGCAATCTCCGTAAGGGCGCAGACGACAGTTCGAAGGCGGATCGAAAGCGAATCAGAAGCGAATCAAAAGGGCGGACCACTGCCCGGCATCGGGCACCGCCCGTGATATGCAGCCCGTACGCAAGAGGTGTGCCACCTCGTCGACATTTCTTCGATATCGGTCTGCACGATATGAATGGCAACGTGTTGACGATCTGGCATCGAAATTGCGAACGATTGTGTGTAGCGTTCGTAGACGATGTGTTTTGCGCCAATTCGGAACGCGCCCGCACTGCGGCGGTGCGCCAATGTTTCAAGACGGCTCACGAATACACCGACGACGAATGAACGGCCTCAGAACTTGAGCCTCTCGCGACGCCCAATGGCAACGACGACACAAGATGACTTCTGCCCTGACTCTTCCGGAACGCGATGACGTGGTGACCGACGACACGCGCTTCGGCGCACTTCGTTCGCACGACCGCTTCGACTATCTGCCGATCACGGCGCGCGACACGTATCGCTGGCCCAACGGCGCACGGCTGGCCGTCTATCTCGGTTTCAATCTGGAGCACTTCGCCTTCGGAGAAGGGCTAGGTGCGAATCTCGGCCCCGCCTCGCCGCAGCCGGACGTGCTCAACTACAGCTGGCGCGAATACGGCAATCGGGTCGGCGCGTGGCGTTGTCTCGATCTCTTCGACGACCTGTCGATGCCTGTGGGGGCTGTCCTCAATACGTCGTTGCTCGATCACTGTCCCGAGCTTGTGCACGCGTGCGTGGCGCGCGGACACGAACTGATCGGGCACGGCCATACCAATGCGCATCGGCAAAGCGACTTCGAGTACGCGCACGAGCACGATCTGCTGGCGCATTGCCGCGCGCGTCTGACGGAGGCAACCGGCCATACGCCGACCGGGTGGCTCTCGCCATGGATATCGGAGACGCATCACACGCCGGATCTGCTCTCGCGCACGGGCTACCGCTATACGCTCAACTGGTGTCACGACGACCGCCCGGTGCGCATGCGCACCGCTCACGGCACGCTGTGGTCGGTGCCGTATCCGCAGGAGGTGAACGACATCCCCATGATCGTCGGACGTCAGATGGATGGTGCGGCTTTCGCCGACATGATTGTCGATAACTTTGACGAGATGTACGCGCAGGCCGAGCACCCTACGCGCGGGCAGCCGCTCGTGATGGGGATTGCACTGCATCCGTATCTCGTGGGGCAACCGTATCGGCTTCGGCATCTGCGGCGCGCGCTGACGCTCATCGCGCAAGCGGCGCAGCGCGGCGAGATCTGGATTGCGACGCCCGGCGAAATTGCCTCGCACGTCGCCTCGGTCAGCGTCGACCAGCCTGACACCGTCATGGGATGAGCGCATCATGACGCTCAAGCCGTATTGCCCGGATTGCCAGACCTCGACCTTATTGCCCTTGTCGCCCTTGTCGCTTATGCCAGCCACTTCCAAACCCACGTCCCCCCGCGCGCGCCGCGGTGCCACCAACGCGACGGCCGTGCAGGACACCGAAGCCCGTCTGCTCTCGTTGCACTCGCCCGTCGCCAACGATGCTGACGAGCAGAGCGCCGAGACGCGCATCGAGACGAACATCTACCGCACCATCGTCGACGGCGTGCTGGCGCACCGTCTCACGCCCGGCACCAAGCTCCCCGAGCCGGAACTCTGCCAACTGTTCGACGTGGGCCGTGCGGTCGTGCGCCGCGTGCTTGAGCGTCTGGCGCATGACGGCATCGTCACGTTGCGTCCGAACAAAGGGGCCGTGATCGCCGAGCCGACACCCGAGGAGACGCGTGAGATTTTCGAGGCGCGGCGGGCGCTGGAGCGTTCGCTGGTCGAGCTTGCCGTATCGCGCGTGACCGAAGACGACCTCGCCATGCTGCGCCGGCAACTCGATGCCGAGCACGAAGCCATGCACCGTTTCGATCAGCCGTCATGGGCGCGGCTGGCGAGCGACTTCCACCTGCGAGTCGCCGCGCTGGCAGGTAATGCCGTGTTGCAGCGCTATCTCACCGAACTCATTTCGCGCTGTTCGCTCATCGTCGGACTGTACGAGCCGCCGGGCTATGCACCGTGCGAACACGACGAACACGCCGCGATCGTGGCGTGCATCGAGCAACGCGACGCCGCAGGGGCCATCGCCCGCATGCAGTCGCATCTCGAAGAGCTTGAGCGTCGCATCGAGACCACTCGGATGCGCGGGCAGAAGAGTCTGGCGTCGTTGCTCGGCTTGCCGGAGGTCGCCGCGGTCGACGACGCCCCGTCGCCCGTGCCAGTCAAACGCACTAGCCCCCAACGCACCGCCCGCAAACGCGCCTGAGGACATCGCATGGAAATCGACTTCCGTGAAATCACCGCGTATCAGCGCTACAAGCTGATGGCCAGCCTGATCGTGCCGCGCCCCATCGCGCTGGTCACGACGATCAACGAGGGCGGCACGGTCAACGCGGCGCCGTTCTCGATGTTCAACATGCTCGGTGAAGAGCCGCCGATTCTGATGCTCTCGATCAACCGGCTTGACGACGACTCGCTCAAGGACACTGCCACGAACATCCTGCGCGACCGGGAATACGTCGTGCATCTGACCGACGAGGCGATGACTGCCCGCATGCACGCGTGCGGCGAGCGCCTGCCGCCGACCGAGAGCGAACTCGCGCATGCCGGGCTCACGCCCGTGCCAAGCAGCCTCGTGGCCCCGCCTCGCATCGCCGAAGCGCCGGTTGCGTTCGAATGCACCTTGTGGGAGACGCTGGAGACACCAAGCCGTCACATTTTCATCGGCCGCGTCGAGCGCATGCACGCCCGTGACGAGTTGATCGATACGGAAAACTGGCGCGTGCGCTTGCAGAACTACTTCCCGGTCGGACGCTTCGGTGCAAGCTTCTACGTCGACACGCGCAATCGCTTCTCGTTGGAGCAGAGCAACGGGCAGCCCACGGCCGCGACGGCCGTCGACGAGATGTGATGACATCGGCCCGCCTATTGGCGCGCGATCTTGGGGCACACGGACTCCAAGTATCGATTTGACAATTTGCCAACCAACTAGTAGATTGGTTGTCATTCACCGTTTTCACCCGCGTCAATGGCGGGTTCGGGTGCCGCATGCCGAGCCCCGTTGACGTCAATCGAGCCAAGGACCATGACTGTAGAGCTGTCACCGCGCGCCACTGAAATCGCCGATCACACCAAGCAATTGCTGGCGGCGGGGGGGTATCACGGGTTCAGTTATGCGGATCTGTCCGAGCGCGTGAACATTGGTAAGGCCAGCATCCACCACCATTTCCCGAGCAAGGCGGAACTGGTACTGACGGTCGTCAGGCGTCACCGGGAGCAAGCCGAAGCCGGGTTGGCGGCGCTCGATCAGCATGTGCCGGATCCGACGGCACGGCTGAGTGCTTACACCGACTATTGGGCGCAGTGCATCCGTGACGGCTCGATGCCCGTGTGCATTTGCGCCATGCTCGCCGCCGAGCTGCCGATGATCCCCAAGGAGATTGCCGACCAGGTTCGCGGCTACTTCGACGATCTGGCCGCGTGGATCGCGACGGTACTTGCTGCTGGCGTAGCGAAGGGGCAGTTCAAGTTGCGCGATAGCGCGCGCGTGGAGTCTCAAACGTTTATGTCGACGGTGCACGGTGCCATGCTGACCGCGCGCGCGTTGGGCAGTGCGGATTCGTTTCAGGCCATTTCGCAGGCGGCGATCCACCGCTTGCGCGCAACGGACTGAGCATCGTTCGGGCTTATACGGAAGGAAGGGCGCTTTGGCGCCCAATTTTTGGATCTTGATATCAACCAACTAGTTGGTTGATTGTTCGATGATGATTTCTCAGACGGAGTCTATTGCCATGCCTCATCCCATTTCCACTTTGGGCGCGGCTCACACCGCCGTCAGTCTCGTGACTTTTGCTGCGGGGCTGATCAGCTTCGTCCGGTATCGGCAGATCGAAAGCACCAGCCGATCGGGCAAGCTTTATCTGGCCGGGATGTTGATCTCGGTGCTGACGTCGTTCGGGTTGTCCAGTACGGGCGGTTTCAACGCGGGCCATGCGCTGGGCATCTTGGCCTTGCTCGCGACACTGGGCGGGCTGGTCGTCCCGCGCATCGATTTTCTGGGACGCTCGCGGCACTACCTGTCGCAATTCGCCTTCGCATTCAGCTTCTTCCTGCTGATGGTGCCGGGTATCAACGAGACGCTGACGCGGCTGCCAGCCGGTCATCCGCTCGCAAGCGGTCCGCAGTCGCCGCTGGTGCGTGGCGCGCTCACGGCATGGCTGGGAGTCTTCGTGATCGGGGCCGTCGTGCAGTTTCTGTGGCTGCGTGCGCAGCGCAGCCGTGCGTGAACGGCCTTTGTGTGGAATTGCCGGGTTAGCGCGTTGCCAGCGCAAATTCCACCGCAGCGATGGCGTGCAAGGCGGTCGTGTCGAGCAGTAGCAATGCGTTGTCCTCGGGCCTCACCAGCAGCGAGATTTCGGTGCAGCCGAGGACGATGGCTTGCGCACCGCGCGCTGCGAGCCGTGCCATGACCTCCTGATACGCGGCACGCGACGTGTCTTTGACGATGCCGACACAGAGCTCGTCGTAGATCACGCGATGGACCACTTCGCGATCCGCAGCATCGGGCACGAGCACGTCGAGCCCGAACTTCTCACGCAGGCGCGACTTGATGAAGTCCTGTTCCATCGTGAATGCCGTCCCCAGCAGCCCGACGCAGGTGATGCCGCGCGCTTTGGCAGCGTCGCCGACAGGATCGGCGACGTGCAGCAAAGGAATGGAAACCGCATCCTCGATAAAGCCCGCAAGCTTGTGCATCGTGTTCGTGCAAAGCACCACACACTCGGCACCGCCCGCTTCGAGGCGCTGCGCTGCTTGTTGCAGCAACACCCCGGCATCGTCCCAACGTCCCTCGTGCTGGGCGCGCTCGATCGGACCGAAATCGACGCTGAACATCAGCATCTCGGCCGAGCGCAACGGCCCGAGCCGGGTCTGCACAGCTTCGTTGATGATGCGGTAGTACTCGGCGCTGGACTGCCAGCTCATACCGCCGATAAGGCCGATGGTGCGCATGAAAACTCCTTCTGCAATGGGCGACAACAGCGGGCCGCTCAATCTATCGCCGCACCAACGCCACGACATAGACACAGGGCTGCTTGCCCGGATTGCGGAACGTGCAAGGTGCGGGCGGTCCCAACTGAAGGCAGTCGCCCGCCTTCAGTTCATAAGTCAGCTCACCCTCGTCGAACATCAACGTGCCTTGCTGCACCCAGATCTGCTGATGCTGGAACGTGAACGCCGACGACGGATACGACACATTCACACCCGGCGGCAGCGTGACCTCCAGCAGTTCCAGCATGCCGCCATTGCGCGGCGACACCGCGCGGCGCAGGTAGCCCGTCTCCGGGTCTTGCCACACGAGTTGCTCGTCGGCGCGGCTCAACCGCTCGCCCGACTGTTCTGCGAGCGAGAGCAGCATGGACAGTTGCAGGCCGAACGCACCTGACAGGCGCCCCAGCAACGTGGCGGTCGGCGAGGCGGCGCCCCGCTCGATCTTGCTGATCATCGCTTTCGACACGCCGGAGCGCTCGGCAAGGTCGCCCAGCGACCAGCCGCGAGACTCGCGTTCGATTCGGATGCGATGCGAAATCGCCGGCGTCGGATCGGCCATCGGGGGCGTCATGCTGTGATTCCAAAGGTGTCGAGTTGCGAAATTATACAAGTCGACTCTCGCACCGACCCACCGAAATACGACGACGTCTCCCGCCCGTACTCCGTGTTAACCCCCATCTGAAACATTTTTGATCGTAGTCAAACGTCTACTATAGTAAACAGCAACGACGATTCGACAGCCGTCGATTCCGCTTTCAAATTTGTTGCAGACAAGGAGTCAACATGCCCCGTGAAATTCGGCTGAACGCTTTCGAGATGAACTGCGTGGGTCATATTCAGCAAGGTCTCTGGACGCATCCCCGCGATCAATCCACGCGCTACGGCGAGCTTCAGTACTGGGTCGACTACGCGAAGAAGCTGGAGAAGGGGCTGTTCGACGGCATGTTCTTCGCGGATGTGGTCGGCGTGTACGACGTCTATGGCGGTAACGCTGATGCCGCGCTGCGCAATGCCGTGCAAGTGCCGGTCAACGACCCGCTGATGCTCATCCCGGCCATGGCCGCTGCCACGCAACACCTCGGTTTCGGCGTCACGGCCAACCTCACGTATGAGCAGCCGTTCCTGTTCGCGCGCCGCATGTCCACGCTCGATCACCTGACGGGCGGGCGCATCGGCTGGAACATCGTCACGGGCTATCTCGACAGCGCCGCGCGCGCCATCGGCATCGAAGGCCAGATTGCGCACGACGACCGCTACGACCTTGCCGACGAATACATGTCGCTCGTCTACAAGCTTTGGGAAGGCAGCTGGGACGACGACGCTGTGGTGGCCGACCGTGCGGGTGGCGTGTACGCCGATCCGTCGAAAGTGCGGGTCATTCATCACCACGGCAAGCAATACAAGGTCGACGCCATGCATCTGAGCGCACCGTCGTCGCAACGCACGCCCGTGCTCTATCAGGCCGGCTCGTCCCCGCGCGGCTGCCAGTTCGCTGCCACGCACGCCGAGTGCGTCTTCGTGAACGGTCAGAAGATGGACGGCGTGAAAGAGATCGTCGACACGATCCGCGCACAAGCCGTCGCGCACGGCCGCAATGGCGGCGACGTCAAGGTCTTCATGGGTGCCACGCCCATCGTGGGCCGTACCGATGCCGAGGCAAAAGAGAAATTCGAAGAGTATCGTCGTTACGTGAGCTCCGAAGGTGCGCTCGCGCACGCCGCAGCATCGCTCGGCATCGACTTCGCCAAGTACGACATCGACGAGCCGATCGACACCGGCAAGAGTCAGGCCATCGTGTCGAACGTGACCGCGATGACGCGTGCGGCCGGTCCGCAGTGGACGCGCCGCAAGCTGCTCGAACAGATGGTGCTGGGCAGCCGCCAGACGCCGTGGGTCGGCTCCGCACAGAGCATTGCCGACCAGATGATGTCGTGGAGCGAAGCTACCGGCATCGACGGCTTCAACCTGTCGCGCACCGTCGTGCCGGAATGCTTCGAAGACGTGATCGATCTCGTCGTGCCGCTGTTGCAGGAGCGCGGCGCGTACAAGACCTCGTACGGCGAAGGCACCTATCGCAAGAAGCTCTTCGGCCATGACCGTCTGCCGCAATCGCACAGCGCCGCGCAATACCGCTCGGGCAACAACACGGGCACGAAGTAAGCCCGCCGTGAATCGCAACCGTCACGTTTTGAACGAGGAAAACGACATGGACAAGAGCACGGTGGATAAATCGATCTTCCGCGAAGCGATGGCGGGGCTGGGCGCTGCCGTCAACGTCATCACTACCGACGGCCCCGGCGGTCTTGCCGGCTGCACGGCGTCGGCCGTGTGCGCTGTCACCGACGATCCGCCCACGCTGCTCGTGTGCATCAACCGGGCGAGCCGCAACAACGCCGTCATGCGCGAGAACGCCCGCCTGTGCGTGAACGTGCTGTCGGCCGATCAACGCGATATCGCCATGCAGTTCGCCAGCAAAGACCTCTCCATCGAGACCCGCTTTGCCAGCGGCGACTGGGACACGATGGAGACCGGCGCGCCCGCGTTGCGCGGCGCCGTCAGCGTGCTCGACTGCGAGGTGGCATCGGTGACGGAAGTCGGCACGCATACGGTCTTCTTCTGCGAAGTCAAAGCGGCGCGTTCCACCAGCGCGCTCGACGGGCTGATCTATTTCGCACGCGGTTTCCACCGTGTCGGCATGGTCGCGCAGTCGGCGAGCGCGTGAGGGCGGACGCGTCATGGAATCAATGAGCACTGCCCGCCACCACCGCGCACCACGCGGCAGACTCGCGTCGCTGGCGATCGTGCTGCTGGCGCAGGTGGCAGCGATGGGCGTCTGGTTTTCGTCGACGACTGCCGTCGCGCTCATCAAGCGAACGCAGGCGATTGCGTCGGGCGACGAGGCGATGCTCACGGGCGCTGTGCAGCTTGGCTTTGTCATCGGCACTGTCGTGTCGGCGACGCTGGCGCTGCCTGATCGATACGACCTGCGCAAGATCTTCGCGGCGTCGGCCCTGATGGCGGCGATCACGACCGGTGCGCTGGCGGTGCTGCCGCCGACGGGTCCGCTGGTGATCACACTGCGCCTGCTCACCGGCATGTGTATGGCTGGCGTGTACCCCGTGGGCATCCGGTTGGTGGCCACGTGGGCGAAGGCCGACCTCGGCCTGTTGATCGGTTTGCTGGTGGCGGCGCTCACGCTGGGCTCGGCGAGCCCGCATCTGATTGGCGGATGGCAGGACCTCGACTGGCGCTGGGTCTATCTGGTCGCGGCGATGCTGGCGGTGACCTCGGGCGTGGCGATCGTTTTCGCCACCATCGGTCCGAACATCAAGCGGGCGTCGCGCGTCGACTTCTCGAAGGTGACGCAAGCGTGGCGCGACCCGGCCGTGCGGCTGGCGAATCTGGGGTATCTCGGCCACATGTGGGAGCTGTACGCGATGTGGGCGTGGCTGGGGCTGTTTCTGCAATACACACTGCATTTGCATGGCGTGGCCGATTTTCACGAGAAGGCGGAAGTGCTGACCTTCGCGGTGATTGCGTTCGGTGCGGTTGGCGCGTGGGCCGGGGGGCTGCTCGCCGACCGCATCGGCCGAACGTTCGTCACGATTGGCGCGATGGCGGTCAGTGCGACGTGCGCAGCGGTCATCGGCTGGCTGCCGGGCGCGCCGCTGGCGATCGTCGTGGGCGTGGCGTTCGTGTGGGGCTTCTCGGTGATCGCGGATTCGGCGCAGTTCTCGGCGGCCGTGGCCGAGCTGGCAGACCCGACGTCGGTCGGCACGTTGCTCACCGCACAGACGTGCGCCGGGTTCCTGCTCACGCTCGCCAGCATCCGGCTGGTTCCCGTCGTCGTGGCCCATCTCGGCTGGGCCGGTGGCATGGGCATGCTGGCGATCGGTCCTGTACTCGGTTGCCTCGCGATGTGGCGGTTGCGTCAGCACCCGGCATCGCGCCGGATGGCCGGCGGCAAGCGATAGCGCATTCGTCTTCTTTCGTTCTCTCCTTCCTGTTTTCGAGACGTTGAAATGTATTCCTACCCTGACATCAAGATGCTGATCGGCGGTCAGTGGCGCAGCGCGCCCGGCCAGCCCGTGACGAACCCATCGGAGAGCACGACCATCGGCATGGTGCCGACGGCGACGCTTGCCGACCTCGACGCCGCGCTGTCGGCTGCCGACAAGGGGTTCCGCGTCTGGCGGCGTACGTCGCCCGCGCAGCGCACCGAGGTCATGTTGCGCGCCATCGCGTTGCTCAAGGAGCGCGTCGAAAGCATTGCCTTCGCGATCTCGCTGGAGCAGGGCAAGACGCTGGCGCAGGCACGGGCCGAAGTGCTGCGCGGCTGCGACCTGATGACGTGGGATGCCAATGAAGGCAAGCGCCTCTACGGCCGCGTGATTCCCGCCGAGCCGGGCATGCGTCACACGGTGGTGCGTGAGCCTGTCGGCGTGATCGCGGCGTTCACCCCGTGGAACTTCCCGATGAGCTCGCCCGCCCGCAAGGTCGGTGGTGCGCTCGCCGCCGGTTGTTCGATCATTCTCAAGGCGGCAGAGGAAACCCCGGCCGGTGCCGTGCTGATGGCGCAGGCGTTTCAGGACGCAGGCTTGCCGGATGGTGTGTTCAACCTTGTTTTCGGTGATCCGGCCATGATCTCGTCGCACCTGATCGCCAGCCCGGTCGTGCGCGGCATCACGTTCACCGGCTCGACGCCGGTCGGCAAGCATCTCGCAGGTCTCGCGGCCAAGGCCATGAAGCCGGCCATTCTGGAATTGGGCGGCCATGCGCCGGTCATCGTGTGCGACGACGCTGATCCCGAAGCGGCCGCGCTCGCCTGTGTCAAAGGCAAGCTCAACAACGCGGGGCAGGTCTGCGTGGCCCCCACACGCTTCTTCGTGCATCGCAACGTCTACGACGCCTTCGTGAACGCCTTCGCGCGTCACGGCGGCGCCATTCGTGCGGGCCACGCGCTGGAGTCGTCGAACGATATTGGTCCGGTGGTGAATCAACGTCGTCTGGACGCACTTCACTCGCTGGTCGACGACGCCGTCGCGCGCGGTGCTCGCGTGGTCTGCGGCGGCGAGCGCAACGACGGCCCGGGCTACGTTTTCCCGTTCACCGCACTCGCAGATGTGCCGGCCGATGCGCGCGCCATGCTCGAAGAGCCGTTCGGTCCGCTCTCGCTCATCGTGCCGGTCGACAGTCTGGACGACGCCATCGCACGCGCTAACGAAGTGCCGTACGGCCTCGCGGGTTACGCCTTCACGCGCTCGGCGGCCAATGCTTACCGGTTGGGCGACGAACTCGAAGTCGGCAACCTCGCGATCAATCATCTGGTGTCGGCCGTCTCCGAAACCCCGTTCGGCGGCGTGAAAGACAGCGGCTACGGCAGAGAAGGCGGCACCGAGGGGCTTGAGTGCTACACGCACGTCAAGAGCATCTCTCACCTGATGGAACCGGCGTAACCCGACGACGGCTCCGACGCGGGGAATCGTACGGGACACGCTTCGCCGCATTCGTGAAGCGCCGCACGGCGACGGTCACTTTTGTGATCCGCCGTTCGGCACGACAAGCAAACGGGAACAACCTGGAGATGTGCATGCGGTCCATATATCTATTAGCACTCCTACCTGTATTGGCGGTTCTGGTAGGTCCGTTTTTCGTCAATCGCGTCACACCGTACGTACTCGGCATGCCGTTTCTGCTGGCATGGCTGGCAGGGGCGCTCGTGCTCACGTCGATTGTGATGGCCATCATTTTCTATGCCGATCAGGCGCGACTCGCGTCGTCTGATCACGGTGGCGAAGGAGCCTGAGCATGAATAGCGCATTGATCTTTATTTTTCTGGCGGTCGCGCTGGCGCTGTTCCTCGGCATCCGGGCGCGTCGCGGCAAGGACATGAGTCTGGAGCAGTGGACCGTCGGCGGACGCGGCTTCGGCGCAGCCATCGTGTTCCTGCTGATGGCGGGCGAAATCTATACGACGTTCGTCTTCCTCGGCGGCAGCGGCTATGCCTACGGGCACGGCGCAGGCGCGTACTACCTGCTGGGCTACGGCAGCCTGCCGTTCATCCTGTCGTACTTCCTGCTGCCGCCGATCTGGCGCTATGCCAAAGAGCGCCGGCTGATTTCGCAGCCGGACTTCTTCGCGTCGAAGTATGACAGCCCGGTGCTGGGCGTGCTGGTCGCCATCGTCGGCTTCGCGGCGCTCGTGCCGTACCTCGTGCTGCAACTCAAGGGGCTGGGCATCATCGTCAGCGTGTCGTCGTACTCGGCCATTTCCTCGAATCAGGGCGTGCTGATCGGCGCCGTCGTGGTGGCGGTGTATGTCGCACTGTCCGGCGTGCACGGCTCGGCGTGGACGTCCGTCGTCAAGGACGCACTCGTCATGTTCGTCGCCGTGTTCCTCGGCCTCTATCTGCCGTACCACTACTACGGTGGGGTGGGCGACATGTTCGCGGCCATCGAAAAGGCGAAACCCGGCTTCCTGGCACTGCGCGATGTGGGCGAGAGCCCTGTGTGGATGGTCTCGACGGTGATTCTGTCGACGCTGGGCTTCTACATGTGGCCGCACATGTTCATGGCGACGTACACGGCCAAGCGCGAGGAAGTGCTGCGCCGTAACGCCTTTGTGCTGCCGATCTACCAGTTGATGCTGCTGTTCATCCTGTTCGTGGGCTTCTCGGCGGTGCTTGCCGTGCCGGGCTTGACGGGCGGCGATATCGATCTGGCGCTGTTCAAGGTGTCGCTCAAGACGTTCGATCCGTGGTTCGTCGGCGTGATCGGTGCGGCCGGGATTCTGACGGCACTCGTGCCGGGGTCGATGATCCTGATGACTTCCGCGACGCTGCTCGCGAACAACGTGTATCGCCCGCTGCGTCCGAAAGCTACCGATGCGGATGTGGCTCGTTTGGCGAAGTGGCTCGCACCGGTCGTGATGGCGCTGGCGGTGCTGTTCACGCTGAACGGCGGGCAGACCATCGTGGCGTTGCTGCTGATGGCCTATGCGTTGGTGACGCAGTTGTTCCCGGTGCTGCTGGCGAGCTTGATCGGCAAGCATCTCGTGACGCGTCCGGCGGCGTTCGCCAGCATCATCGTCGGTGTCGCGACGGTAGCTTGGGTGTCGATCACCAAGAAGTCGGTGGCTGCGCTGTTCCCGTTCTTCCCGGACGCGCTCAAAGACCTCAACGTCGGCATCGTCGCGCTGGTGTTCAACGTGATCACGCTGGTGGTCGTGACGTTGCTCACGCGCCGCACGGCAGGCGCTGCGCGGCTGTCGGCCGATGCGTCCTGACATGCAATGACGACGCATTAATGAAGTGAGCGAGACGCCTGTGCCATCGGGTCATACCGGGTACGGGCGTCTTGCGTGACAGACAAGCTATGACGAATTCTTTAGATATTCCCCGCATCGCCTTCGTGCAGGCGGGCTGGCACGCCGATCTGCTCGACGGCGCGCGCGAAGCGTTTCAGACGCGCATGGCAGAGCTGGGTGTACCTGCCGACGGCATCCGCCACTTCGATGTGCCGGGCGCTTTCGAAATCCCCTTGTTCGCGAGGCGGCTCGCGCAAAGCGGGCAATACGACGCCATCGTCGGCGCGGCACTGGTCGTCAACGGCGGCATCTACCGTCACGAGTTCGTGGCGCAGGCGGTCGTCGATGGCCTGATGCGTGTGCAACTCGACACCGATGTGCCGGTGTTCTCAATGTCGCTCACGCCGCATCACTTTCACTCGCACGACGAGCACTACGGCTTCTTCGACGAGCACCTTCGTCACAAGGGGCGTGAGGTCGCCGACGCCTGCGTCGGCATGCTGCGCGCCCTCGCCAACATCGCTCCCGAGCTCACTCAGAAGGAATCTCAGACATGACGCCCTCAAGCGATCTGGACGCCTTGCTCGCCCAAAGCGGCGACGCGTTGCGCACCTTGCGCCGTGACTTGCACGCGCATCCTGAACTGCGCTTTGAAGAACGTCGAACGGCCGATGTCGTTGCCGACTACCTGACGTCGCTCGGCTACACGGTGGACCGGGGGATGGCAGGCACGGGTGTCGTCGCCAGTCTGCCGGGCAAAGACCTCACGCGCGGCATCGTGTTGCGCGCCGACATGGACGCGCTGCCGATTCAGGAAGCCAACACGTTCGCCCACGCGTCGTGCCATCACGGCGTGATGCACGCCTGCGGACACGACGGCCACACCACGATGCTGCTCGGTGCAGCCCGGGTACTGCGCGAGCTGCCGCAATTGCCGGGCTCGGTGCACTTCGTCTTCCAGCCGGGAGAGGAGGGCGGCGCGGGGGCGAAGAAGATGATCGACGACGGCCTGTTCGCGCGCTTTCCGACGCAGGCCGTTTTCGGCATGCATAACTGGCCGACGCTCCCGGCGGGCGAGTTCGGCCTGCGCACGGGCCCGATCATGGCCGCGGGCGTGCGCTTTCGGATCACCATTCGCGGCAAGGGCGCACACGCTGCGCAGCCACATCTCGGACTCGATCCGATCCCGCTGGCCTGCTCGATGGTGCTTCAGTGCCAGACGCTCACGGCCCGTCACAAGGACCCGGTCGCCCCTGCCGTCGTCTCGGTGTGCATGATGCACGCGGGCGACACCGACAACGTGATTCCCGACACGGCGGAGTTGCGCGGCACGATCCGGACGCTGTCGTCGGCCGTGCTCAACCAGTTGCAAGACGACATCCGCCGTATCGGGGACGGTCTGGCGGCGGCCTACGGCGCGTCGATCGAGACCGAGTTCTTCCAGTACTACCCGGCAACGGTGAACACGAAGCCCGAGACGGCGTTGTGCGAGCAGGTGATTCGCGAGACGTTCGGCGATACGGCGACTCACGCGGATGTGCCGCCTAACATGACGTCGGAGGATTTCGGTTTTATGCTGGAAGCCAAGCCGGGGGCGTACGTGCTCATCGGCAACGCACCGCGCGGCGAGACCGGCGTCGGTCTGCATCATCCAGCCTACGATTTCAACGACGACATCATTGACGATGGCGTTCGCTATTGGGTCGCGCTGGCACAAGGCTATTACCAGACGAAAAGCAACGACTGAAGTCGGTGAAATAACACCGATGCCGATTTCGATGAATAAAACCAAAGTAAAACGATTGAAATTCGGTATTCAGTTTTAACACGCACAACATCGCTTCAAATCCCCGAAACCCGCTGCTGGTGGGCTTTCGGGGGTGTTCAGCAAATCCTACATCGTTCGGCTAGAGTGTATTTACGCGTAGTTGATATGCGCTTGAGCCGAATTAAAACAAGAGGAGACTTGCTGAAATGCGGTTATTGCTATTGCTGCCGTTTATCGGTTTGTTGTGGGTGCCGTTCTACAACAGTGAGCTGCCGTCGCTGTGGGGATTTCCGTTCTTCTACTGGTACCAGTTTGCTTGGGTGCCGGTGACATCGCTGCTGATCTGGATCGTATTTCGCGATGGTCTGAAGAAAGGGGAAGAGTAAATGAGCGCCGGTATCAATTGGACCGCGCTAGCGGTCTTCGTGTTTTTCTTTGCCCTCGTGACCATCATGGGTTTCTGGGCGTCGCGCTGGATGGCGGGCCCGTCGAACAAGGGCGCGCATCTGGACGAATGGGGTCTGGGCGGGCGTAATTTCGGCGCGTGGATCACGTGGTTCCTCGTAGGCGGCGATTTCTACACCGCCTATACCGTGATCGCTGTTCCGGCACTGGTCTACGCCGTCGGCGCTTACGGGTTCTTCGCGTTGCCCTATACGATTCTCGTCTACCCGATCGTCTTCCTGATCATGCCGAAGCTGTGGCACGCCGCGCACAAGGCGGGCCACGTGACGGCGGCAGATGTTGTCTACGGCCGCTATCAGTCGCGTCCGCTGGAACTTGCCATTGCGATCACGGGGGTGGTGGCGACGATGCCGTACATCGCCCTGCAACTGATCGGTATGGAAGTCGTGATCAAGGCGCTGGGGCTGACGGGCGAGCTGCCGCTGCTGGCCGCGTTCGTCATTCTGGCGCTGTACACCTACTCGGCGGGTCTGCGGGCACCGGCGCTCATCGCGTTCGTCAAGGACCTGATGATCTACATCGTCGTCCTCGTCGCCGTGGTGGTCGTACCGGCCAAGCTGGGCGGCTACGGTGTGGTGTTCGATACGGCGCGCGATGTGTTTGCCAAGAAGGGCGGGGCTACCGGTCTGACGCTCAAACCGGCGCAGTTCCTGCCGTTCGCCACACTGGCGCTCGGCTCGGCGATGGCGGCATTCATGTATCCGCACACGCTGACGGGCATTTTCGCCGCCAAGGACGCGAACACGATTCGCAAGAACGCCGTGTTCCTGCCGGCCTACACCGTGCTGCTTGGCCTGATCGCGTTGCTCGGCTTCATGGCTTACGCCGCCGGGGTGAAGGTGCAGACCAACAACGACGTCGTACCGGCGTTGTTCAACGGCCTGTTCCCGAGCTGGTTCGCGGGCTTCGCGTTCGCCGCGATTGCCATCGGTGCCTTGGTGCCGGCTGCCGTGATGTCCATCGGTGCCTCCAACCTCTTCACGCGCAATTTCTGGAAGCCTTACGTCAACCCGAACATCACGAATGAAGGGGAGGCGAAGGTCGCCAAGATCGTGTCGCTGGTCGTGAAGCTGGGTGCGCTGGTGTTCATCCTGTTCCTGCCGACGCAGTTCGCGCTCGACCTGCAATTGCTGGGCGGCGTCTGGATCTTGCAGACGTTCCCGGCGCTGGTGTTCGGTCTGTTCGTGGGCTGGTTCGGCGCACGCGCGTTGCTTTGCGGATGGGCCTTCGGCATCGTGTGCGGCAGTTGGCTCGCGTTCGCAGACGGGATCAAGCCGGTGCACACCTTCACGCTGGGTGCCGACAAGTACTCGCTCTACACCGGGATCATTGCGCTGGTGGTGAACATCGTCGTTGCGGTGGTCGCCAACGTGCTGCTCGGCAAGGGCTCGCGTCCGGCGCTGCGTAACGCGTAAGAGAGTTTTGTTCAGGCCGTGCATAGGCGCGGCCAACCACAATGCCCCACGTGCGGAATATCCGCCGTGGGGCATTGTCGTTTCAGCCCTATGTTTGGCTTTCCGCCGTAGTGTCGTGCTGACGAAATTCACGCGGCGATACGCCGTATCGCGCCCGAAAGTCGCGCGAGAAGTGCGCGCCGTCGGAGAAACCGCATTCCAGTGCGATGTCGGTGATGCTGCGGGTGTCGTGGCGCAACTGCCATCGCCCGTAGTCGAGCCGCATGCTGCGAAGGAACGACATGGGCGAGACGCCGAGCGCCTCATGAAACGCCCGCTCCAGCTGTCGCCGTCCCACGTTCACATAGCGGGCGATGGCGTCGAGCGTCGGCGGGTTATCGATGCGTTGCTCGATGAAATGCGCCGCCTGTCGCACCCGGACATCGGCAATATGCGAGAGGTCGGCGTAGAAGTGCGCCTGCGGCAGCTTCGCCGGCCGGATGCCTTGCAGCATCATGTGGCGCACGACCTGTTGCGCCTTGGCCTGACCGCAATGGCGGGCCACGAGATACAGCCCCAGATCGATGGCGGCCGTCGAGCCGGCGCACGTAATCAGGTCGCCCTCGTCGACAAACAGATGATCGACGACGGCCTTCGTCTGTCCGAAGCGCGTGCGAAACGCGTCCAG
The DNA here is from genome assembly GCF_002179965.1 of Pandoraea sp. PE-S2T-3. Taxonomy (GTDB): domain Bacteria; phylum Pseudomonadota; class Gammaproteobacteria; order Burkholderiales; family Burkholderiaceae; genus Pandoraea. Next base: position 169,056 of record NZ_NGUQ01000033.1, on the reverse strand, counting down.
CACATTCCAGTGCACGCACACCGTGCGTGAGCCGACCAACCCCGCTTGCGCCAGCGTGAACGTTCCCGTGCAGATGCCGAGCATGCGCACGTGCTGCGCGCTCGCCCGCTGCAACCAGTCGCGCAATGGCGGCGGCAAGTAGGTATTCGGGTAGTCGTTGCCGCCGCACATGGCGATGTAATCAAAGCACGACGGATCGTCCGGCAACGCGCTTTCGACGTTGATCGCGACGCCCGCGCTCGACTGACGCGGCAGCCCGTCCATGCTCATCACACGCCAGTGCACGTCGATCTGACGGCTGCGCCCGCCGTGATCGGCCGCCAGACGCAGCACGTCGATGAGCCCCGCGAATGCGGCCAGCGTGAACTGGTGGAGCAGAACGAGCCCAATCGACAGCTTGGCTTCCGTACACGGTGGGGTGGCCACGTGCGCAGCATCCACGGCACCGCCGACATCATCGCCACGCGGCGAGACATCGGGCACCAGCCAGTTCGGGGCACGCGTCGCAGACTTCATTTTTTTTCGCGGTCTCCTGTCGGGCGTTTTTGCCGTATTGATAGCGTTTCGGATGTCGCGTTTATACAAGTTTTTGACCGACGCTTGCAAGTTGGCGACAACCCTTGCTCGCTACCATGCATCACAGTGATTCAGCGCTCAGCACTGAATTCACGAGATGGACGTAATGCTTGCAAGCGTTGGAATGACTGGCCACACCTTCCTCGAGGGACGACATGAAATTCTGCAACCGCAACACCTTACGGAAGTCCGCTATTGCCTTGGCTGCTACGGCAATCGCGACGACCGCGTCTTTGGTTTCCTTCGGGGCGTACGCACAGGGCTCGCGTGACTCGCGTGATTCATCGCGCATTACCGTCGCCATGTACGGAGGTAACTGGGGAGACGCCTTCAAATCTTGCGTTGCCGAGCCGTTCACCAAGGCCACCGGCATTGCCGTCACGCCCGAGATCGGCACGTCCACCACAACGCTCGCCAAGCTGCAACAGCAAAAGAATTCACCGACCATCGACGTCGCATGGCTCGACGGCGGCATCAGTGAGCTGGCCTTCGGTGCCGGTGTCGTCGATAACCTCGACGCCGCAGCCATTCCCAATCTGAAGAACGTCAGCAGCAAGGGTGTCTATCGCAACGGCAACACGACGTATGCGGTGAGCTCCGGCTACTACTCGCTCGGCCTGACGTACAACACCAAATCGGTGAAGACCCCGCCGACGAGCTGGAAGGACCTCTGGAAGCCCGAGTACGCGGGCGCGGTCACCGTGCCGTCGCCGTCGAACTCGGCAGGCGTGCCGTTCGTGATCTTTCTGGCGCACGTGCTGGGCGTCGATCCGTCGAACCTCGGCCCGGTCTACAGCAAGCTCGCCTCGCTCGACGCCTCGCTTTTCTACGATAGCTCGGGCGCCGCCACCAATGCGTTCCAGAGCGGCGAGGCGATCATCGGCGCGCACTTCAACGTTGGCGCATGGGACCTGATCGACAAGGGCGTGCCGATTGCCTTCGTGGTCCCCAAAGAGGGCGTGTGGGCGACCGATGCCCGTCTGCATCTCGTGAAGGGCGCGCGCAACAAGGCCGCTGCCGAGAAGTTCATTAACACGGCGCTGACGCCCGAAGCTGCGTCGTGTCTGGCTAGCAAGCTGTACCTCGGCCCGGCGGTCGCCGGTGTGAAGGTGTCGCCCGATGTGGCCCGCAAGCTGCCGTGGGGCGCGAACGGGTCGGTCGACGATCTGAAGCTGTTCGACTGGAGCATGATCAACGCGCGCCGCGCGGAGATCACGTCCGCGTGGAATCGTCAGGTGTCCGCGAAGCGGTGAGGAAGGGTAGTGTCATGACAGCATTGCTATCTCTGGACGCGGTCTCCAAGCGCTTTGGCGGGTATCAGGCGCTCGACCGCATCAGCCTCGACGTGCGGCAAGGCGAGTTCATCGCCTTGCTCGGGCCGAGCGGCTGCGGCAAGACCACGCTCCTGCGCGCCATCGCCGGTTTTCAGACGCCTGACAGCGGCCGGATCGCCATCGACGGCGAAGACGTCACGCAGTTGCCCCCGTACCGTCGCCCGCTCAATACCGTGTTCCAGCAGTACGCGCTGTTCCCGCACATGCGGGTGCTGGAGAACGTCGCCTTCGGGCCGCGCCGTCAGGGCGTCGCCCGCGACGAGGCTGCCAAACGCTCGCGGGAAGCGCTGGCGATGGTCGGTCTCGAGAACTTCGGTGAGCGCTACCCCCGCGAGTTGTCGGGCGGACAGCAGCAGCGCGTTGCGTTGGCGCGTGCCATCGTCAACCGACCGAAACTGCTGCTGCTCGACGAGCCGCTGTCCGCGCTCGATATGAAGTTGCGCAAGCGCATGCAACTGGAGTTGAAACATTTGCAGGAGAGGCTCGGCATCGCCTTCGTCTTCGTGACTCACGATCAGGAAGAGGCGATGACGATGGCGGATCGCATCGTCGTGATGAATGCGGGGCGCATCGAGCAAGTGGGGGCAGGCATCGACATCTACCGCCGCCCGGCGACACGCTTCGTCACCGAATTCATTGGTGACGCCAACATGATTGCGTTCGATGTGCGTGACGGCGCACTGCATCTGGATATGGCAACGCCGACCCAATGGCCCGTGCCTACGACGGTATCGGGGCGCGGTGTCGCCGTGCTTCGTCCGGAGCATCTGCACGTGGTGGCGGACGTGGCCAACGCATCGCCGGAAGCCTCGACCTGCCGTCTGCGCGGCGTACTGGCCGACATCGTCGACATCGGCAGCCACGCGGTGCTCTATGCCGACGTGGGCGCGCAACGGATCGTGGCGCGCACCACGAGCGGCATCGCTGCGACGCTGCGTGCCGGGGCACCGGTGCATCTCGGTTTCGATCCGGCCGATGTGCACCTGATCGGGGACGCCGCATGAACCCGACCCCAGCCCTGAGGCTGCCCGCGCATAGCGAGACCGCGCGCTCGCTGCGACTGGCGCCGGTCTGGATGATCGGTGTGCCGTTGCTGTTCTTTGCGGCGTTCTTCCTCGCGCCGCTGGCCGTCGTGCTGGTGGCGAGCTTCACCGAAAATCACGGCGCAGGACTGTCGGCGCTGACCTTCGCGAACTATGCCCGTGTGCTGGCGGATAGCTACCACTGGGAGGTCACATTCGTCACCTTCCGCATTGCGTGTCTGACGACCGTGTTCAGCGTGCTGCTCGGCTACCCGCTCGCGTGGTATCTCGTGCGCATCGTTCGCTGGCAGGCGTGGCGCCGTGCCTGTGTGATTCTGCTGGTGGTACCGATGCTCACGAGCAACATCGTGCGCTCGTTCGGCTGGATGGTGCTGCTGGGGCGCAACGGGCTGGTCAACGAGACGTTGCTGATGACGGGCCAGATCGAGCGTCCGATTCGCTTTCTCGGTACCGAGACGGGCATTCTCATCGGCATGGTCTACGTGCTGCTGCCGTTCGTCGTACTCGCCGTGGGTAATTCGCTGGCCCGGGTGGATGTGTCGCTCGAACAGGCGTCGGCGGACCTTGGCGCCAAACCGTGGGAAACGTTCTTTCACGTGACGCTGCCGCTGACGATGCCCGGCATCGTGGCGGGCGCCATCATGGTCTTCACGCTGGCGGTGTCGGCGTACGTGACGCCTGCGTTGCTCTCGGGCGGGCGTATCACCGTGCTGTCGATGCTGATCTTCCAGCAATACAGCACCACGTTCGACGTTCACTACGGCGGCGCGCTCAGCATTGTGCTGCTGGTGTTCACGCTGGTGATGGTGGTGTTGGCCGGCCGTGTGGGCACGGTACGCGGAGGTGTCCGATGATCGCGCGCGTTTCCATCCGTCTGGTGGCGTGGGCCGTGCTCGCGTACCTGATGCTGCCGCTGGTCGTGATTCTGGGCAGTTCGCTGACAACCACCGAGTTTCTCGCGTTCCCGCCGCAGGGCATCACGTTGCGCTGGTATCAGCAGATGCTGCACGACCAGAGCTATCTGGCCGCCTTCTCGACCAGCACGATGCTGGCGCTGGCGGCCACGGCGGCGTCGCTCGTGCTGACGGTGCCGGCATCGCTGGTGCTGGCGCGCTACGAGTTTCGCGGCAAGGCGGCGCTCACTGCCGTATTGATGGCGCCGCTGACGTTGCCGCACATCGTGCTCGGCGCGGCGCTGTTGCAGTTTGGCGGGTACTTCGGGCTCACGCGCAGCTTCCTGTCGTTGCTGATCGGTCACACGATCATCGTGGCGCCGTTCGTACTGCGCTCGGTACTCTCGATGATGACGCCGGAGCAGCGGGCGCTGGAGGAAGCGTCGAGCGATCTGGGTGCGAACCCGTGGACGACGTTCTTTCTCGTGATCCTGCCGCGCATTCGCCCGGGGATTGTCACAGGATCGATCTTCGCGTTCATCTCGTCATGGATCAACGTCGAGCTGTCGATCTTCAACACGACGGCGGACCTCAACACCATTCCGGTCAAGTTGTTCAACTACGTGCAGTACACGATCGACCCGACGATCGCCGCGGTGTCCGGCGCGACGATTCTGGTAGCCGTTGTGGCGATCGTGATTCTGGATCTCACCATCGGTCTCGACATGCTGTCTGACCGGCGTTAATTCGTAACTCCCACTCTCAACCGATTTTTCTGGAGCAATCGCCATGCGCAAGCAAGACGCGTTCGACGTTATCTACACCCACACCGAAGGTGAACCGCTTTGCATCATCCACAGCGGCATTCCGTACCCGGCCGGTTCCAGCATTCTGGAGAAGCGCGCCTTTCTCGAAGCGAACTACGACTGGCTGCGCATGGCGCTCATGCGTGAGCCGCGCGGTCACCGCGACATGTTCGGGGTGTTCCTCACGCCGCCGTCGAGTCAGGAGTTCGATGCCGGTCTGATCTACATCGACGGCACCGAGTACTCGCACATGTGCGGTCACGGCACGATTGCCGTGGCGATGGCGATGGTCGCGCACGGCTTCGTGCCGCGTGGCCCGAACGGCATCACCCGCATTCGCTTCGAGACCACGGCAGGGCTGGTGGTCGCCGAAGTGGCCACGGAAGGCGACGAGGTGCTGTGGACCCGTTTCGAAAACGTGCCCGCTTATGTTGCGGCGCAGGACGTGCCGGTGCATCTGCCAGGGTACGGCGATCTGAAAGCCGACATCGTGTGGGGCGGTAACTATTTCGGCATCGTCGATCTGACCCCTTGCAACCTGCGGATTTCGCCGGAGAACGGCAGCGAACTGTCGCGTCTGGGCTTGCTCGTGCGCGACCAGATCAACGCGAAGATGCGCATTCAGCACCCGACGCAGGCGCACGTCAATAACCTCAACTACGTGACGTTCTGGCATTCGCCGACGATCGAAGGCGCGTTCTACAAGAACGTGCACGTGTTCAGCGCCGGCCAGCTTGACCGTTCGCCCGGCGGCACGGGCACCAGCGCGATGATGGCGATGTTCGAAGCGCGCGGGAAACTGAAGATGAACCAGCCGATTCTGACCGAAGGGTTGCTTGGCAGCGGCACGTTCGAAGGCTGCCTGCTCGGTGAAGTCGATCTGAACGGTACGCGTGCCGTGCGCCCGACGGTCAAGGGCACGGCCAGTGTGCTGGGCACCGCGCGTTGGGTGATCGATCGCAAGGACCCGGTCGGCGCGGGCTTCTTGGTGCGGTAAAACCCCGTGGGGGGTAGGGGGGCTATGAGGGAGAAATGTCCCTTTTTGCCCTCCCGGTGACGTGAGCTTTGCTTCGTTGCGCTTGATGACTTTCCGGAAAGCTTCGGAAAGACGTCGCGGCGTGCGGTGCAAGGCTGCACCCGGTGACCCGTTGCGCAATAATGTCCGCATTCCGGCGCGTGGCGTAGTACGCGCACTCACGTCATTGAGGACATCAGATGCGCAATCTCGACCAGCACACGATTACCGAAGAGGTGATCGGCCGGCTTGCCGACACGCCCGACCCCCGGCTCAAGCAAGTTATCACCAGTTTGGTTCGCCACCTCCACGACTTCGCGCGGGAGGTCGAGCTGACCGAGGACGAGTGGGCCAAAGGCATCGCCTTTCTGACGGCGACCGGCCAGAAGTGCGACGACAAGCGACAGGAGTTCATTCTGCTGAGCGACGTGCTGGGCCTGTCGATGCTCACCGTGGCGATGAACAACGCGAAACCCCCGCAGTGCACCGAGGCGACCGTCTTCGGGCCGTTCTATGTCGAGGGTGCGCCGCATTACGAGAATGGCGACGACGTGGCGAACGGTGCCGCCGGCGAGCCGTGCGAAGTGAGCGGCACTATCCGCGATCTGGCGGGGCTTCCCGTTGCGGGCGCGAAAATCGACGTCTGGCAAGCCGATTCGGAAGGCAAGTACGACGTGCAGCGCAGCGAGCTGGATCATCCGGAAGGACGGGGTGTGCTGCATGCCGACAGCGAAGGGCGATACCACTTCCATAGCGTCTTGGCCGAGGCGTATCCGATACCGACGGATGGCCCGGTGGGCGATCTACTGGCCGCAACGCGACGCCACCCATGGCGCCCGGCGCATCTTCACTTCCGTATCGAGGCACCGGGGTACGAAACGCTCGTCACTCACGTCTTTCGCTCGGACGATGAGTGGCTCGACTCGGATGCCGTATTCGGCGTGCGGCAGTCGTTAATTGCGCCTTGGGTGCAACGCGATGACGGCAGCTATGCGCTTCACTACGACTTTGTGCTTAATCAGGTGGGCCAGCGCCACGGATGAGCGTCATGTGCTGTCACAGGCGCTTGTCGAGAAAATCAAGGACTTTCGGAATCCTTTCGGCGGAGAACTCGATGTTGAGGCTGACCAAGCCGGTGTTTTCCGTCACGGATTTTTTGTAAGCATTGAGGCGGTTTTCGCCCGCTTCCGATGGTGCCAGCATGTTCTGATCGCGTTCTTCCACAGTTCTCGTCCCGCGCAGAATCGGGGCAATGGCCAGCCCTTGGGTGCCGACGAGCGAATCAAGGTAGGCAAAATGTTCGGGGTGGACGCTTTTGTCCAGCCTGTCGTCGTCCTTCTTCGGCGGGGTCGAAAAAACCTTCTTGACGGATTCGACCATCTTGCGGTTTTTGATCTCGCCGCGTGCCTTTTTGACCAACTCTTCGTCGCCGAGCGCCTCGCCCATCAGTTGCACCAGCGTTTTCACGATGGCAGCGCCGGTCGGATGCAGAATGAATTTGCCGACGCCGCCGCCATTTTTGGTGCGTTGCGCCATCTTCTGTTGCATTTTCCTGAGTACGACGGCAATGTCGGCAATCGAGAATTCGCCGCCTTCGCCCTTTGGCGAGACGTGCAAGTCGACGGAATTGTCGGCCCACTTGTAGGTGCCGTGAATCAGCCCTTGTGAAATGGGGACGTTGGCGCCGACACGATTGTTTTGAACCTCCGTGCGGTCGCGTGCAATGTTCGGCTTGATCTGCTTTTCGAGAATGTCCCGGGCGTAGCCGTTGTCGCGGTTTGCCGGTGTGTTTATCCACGCGGTGATAAAACCGTCGAGGGTGACGAGCCGCTGCAACTGCGCGTCGATGTAGCTGTTCGAATAGTGCTTGTAGCCGTCAAAGTCTTCGGGGACTCGGTCTTCCGCGTCGTTGTACGCCGCGATCACGGGCCCCAACTGTCCCTGTAGCACGTTCGCGCCAATCAGGTCTTCTACGGCCATCGGGTTCAGATAGCGTTGAATCGGTGCGCCGGCCGTCGTGCCGACGGGGGTGGCACGGCGGGGCGGCTGCAACGACGGGGCATTGATTTTGCGCTGTGCCACGGCGCGCGGACTCGTGCGCATGTGGTCGATGAGCGCCCGCTGCACGATCATTCGCGGGCTGCTGCGGACCGTTGCCGCCAATTGGGCCTGCACGTTGGCGTGTGGCCGGTTGTCGGCCAGCACGGGCATCGATACGCCATCCCGCTGCACGTGATGGCTTTGACGTTTCGCGGCCTCGTGCCGATCGACGATTGGCCGGACTTCCTTGTCCACATGCGCCATGGCTTCCCCCGTGGTGACGCGGTCTGGTTACCTCAATCCGCGATAAATCCTACACGATTGGAGAAGCGCCGGGATCAAATCCGGAAGCCGGGGGGCTCCGGCGCGTGCTGTGCATCGCTTACCCGGATAAGACCGCGCCGCGCGTTCGCCCCGTCTTCCGCCCCTCCTGCAACGCCCATAGCGCATCGAGCACGTATTGCGTCGCCTGTTCGCTATAGCCGGTGCGGTGGGCAATACCGAGTTGTCTCCAGAGTGAAGGGCGCAGTGTGCGCATGGCGATTCGCTCGTCCAGCACGGCGTTTTGTCCTTCCTGCGGTAACAGCGCGGCGCCGTAACCGGCCGCCACCAGACTCTTGATCGCGTCGTTGTAATTGATCTCGATCCGTGGGGTGGGGTGATGCCCGGCAGCGGCGAACCACTCTGTGGTCAGCCGCGAGAGGCGTGTCGTGCTGTCGTTCAGAATCAGCGGCTGCGAGGCCAGCCATTCAGGCGTCACCTGTTTGGGGCCGTCCCAGTGCGCTGGCAGAAACGCCATGACCGGATCGCGCCGCCACGGCTTGATGACGACGCCTGCTACCGGCGTCTGCGGCAACGCCACCAATCCCACGTCAAGCGCCCCCCGCCGGAGTCGGTCAAGGGTCTCCTGCGACGTCAGAATGGCCACCTGCACATCGATGTCAGGGTGATCCAGCCGAACCGCTTCAAGTGCTTGTGGCAATAGATGCGCAATCGCGCCGGTAGACGCCCCGATCCTGACCCGGCCCGCCAACCCCTGTGCATGACGCTCTATGTCCTCCAGCGTCTGTTCGGCATCGGCCAGCAAGCGTCGCGCTCGCTCAACGAGTACCTCACCCACCGACGTTGGCCGTACCTCGCCGCGCTTGCGCGTCAGCAGCAGCGCGCCAACCCGCGCCTCAAGATCCGCAACGTGCAGGCTGACGGTCGGCGGCGAGAGATGCAGTGCCTGTGCCGCATCGGCAAACGAGCCGCTGTCCGCGACGGCGACCAGCGTCTTAAGGCGGTCCAGACTGATCTCTCTCATGCCACGCCCCTCATTGATTCAGAAAAATGGAATTTCAGATTCACGGAATTCAACTTTTCTTATTCTACTCGTGGCGGGATCATAAGGGACCGAGCAATATCCACGACCGACTGACGAGGGATTCCGACCATGTCTTCTCCGCTTATCTTTATCGACGGTGACCAGGGCACCACTGGGTTGCAGATCCACGGGCAACTGCGCGATCGCAAGGACATCCAGCTGATCACGCTGCCTGACGCGCATCGCAAGGATCCGAAACATCGTGCGGAAGCCATCAACAGCTGCGACATCGCGATTCTTTGTCTGCCGGACGCTGCGGCGCGCGAGGCGGCCGAGTCGATCGTCAATCCGCGAGTGCGTGTGATCGACGCGAGCTCTGCGCATCGCACGCATCCCGACTGGGTCTACGGCTTTCCCGAAATGACGGAAGGTCAGGCGGCGCGCGTTGCACAAGCGAGCCGTGTGTCCAACCCGGGTTGCTATCCGACGGGGGCTATCGGCCTGCTTCGGCCTCTGATGGAGGGCGGTTTGATCCCTGACGGCTATCCGATCAGCGTCCACGCCGTGTCGGGGTACTCCGGGCGTGGCCGTGCTGGCGTGGAGGAAAACGAGGGGCCGAACGCGTCCCCCCGCTCGCAATACCGTGTCTACGGTCTGGAGCTGGCACACAAGCACGCGCCGGAAATTCAGCAGCGCGCAGGGCTCGCGTATCGCCCGCTGTTCGTGCCGTCGTACGGCTCGTATCGTCAGGGCATCGTGCTGACGATACCGCTTGAGACGCGCCTCCTGAAGCGCGGCGTGGACGGTGCAACGCTGCACAAACGTCTGGTCGATCACTACGCAGGTCAGGAATACGTTCGGGTCATGCCGATGGAAGCCCCCGGTGTCGTGAAGCAACTGGATCCGGAAGCGTTGAACGGTACCAACGTCATGCAGTTGAGCGTTTTTGCCAATCAGGAACACGGTCAGGTGCTGCTGGCAGCGGTCCTCGACAATCTCGGCAAAGGGGCATCGGGCGCGGCGATTCAGAATCTGGAACTGATGCTGACCCGGTAAGGTTGTGGTCGGAGGGGGGAGGCGAGCCGCCATTGCCTTATCATGGCGGCTTCCTTTCCCGAAAACACCCTCATGCAAGTGCTAGTCGACGCGGACGCCTGTCCCGCGCCCATCAAGGAAATCCTGTTTCGCGCCGCGCGCCGTGAGGAACTGCTGGTCACGCTCGTCGCGAATCAGTTTCTGCGCACGCCGCCGTCGCCGTTCATCAAATCGGTTCAGGTGCCTGCGGGTTTCGACGTGGCGGATGCGCGCATCGTCGAGATGGTCGAACCGGGAGATCTGGTGATTACGGCCGATATTCCGCTTGCCGACGCGGTCATCGATAAGGGCGGGAATGCGCTCGATCCCCGGGGAAGCTGGTTCACCCGCGACAACATCAAAGAGCGCCTGTCGGTGCGCGACATGATGGATCAACTGCGCAATGCCGGTATCGAAACGGGCGGCCCGGCCCCGTTCAGCGCGCGTGACAGCAAGACGTTTGCCGGTGAACTGGATCGTTTTCTCGCCCGCCGCCGCACGCAGCCCCGTCAGGGCTGATCAGCAGAACACCCTCATTCCATCACCCGGCTGGCCGCCATTGCGCGCCCGCGCAGCCAATTGATACTCGCGAACAGCAGCACCGCGAACACGATCAGCATGGTGGCGACTGCCAGTATCGAGGGATCGATCGAATCGCGGATGCCACTCCACATCTGGCGAGGCACCGTCTTCTGATCCGGTCCGCCGATGAAAAGAATCACGATCACCTCGTCGAACGACGTGGCGAACGCAAACACGCTTCCCGTTGCTACGGCTGGCGTGATAAGCGGCAACGTCACGCGTCGGAGCGTGGTCCACGGCGTCGCACCAAGCCCAGCGGCGGCGCGCAGCAGACTCTGGTCAAACGACAGCAATGAGGCTGTCACGGTGATCACGACAAACGGTGTGCCCAACGCCGCGTGCGCCAGAATTACCCCCGGATAAGAGTTCACGAGCCCGAGCGGCGCAAAGATCAGATAGAACCCCGCAGCGACCACAACGATCGGCACGATCATCGGCGAGATGATGATCGGCATGATCACCGAGCGCAGCGGAAACTGCGACCGACTCAAACCCAGCGCGGCGAGCGTGCCCAGACACGTAGCAATCACTGTCGACGCCGCACCGATGCCGATGCTATTGAGCAGTGCGCGCTGCCAATCGGGGCTGGTGAGTGCCTGTTCGTACCAGCGCATCGAAAAGCCGGTCAACGGATAAGAGAAATACGACCCGGCGTTGAACGACAACGGCACGATCGCGAGAATCGGCGCGATCAGGAAGAACAGCGTGAGCGCGGTGTGCAGGCGTACCCAGCGCCACGCGACGCGCTCCGCCAGTACCGTATTGCGCTTGTCCTGCATGGGCATGTCGGCGTCTCCCGATCCGCGAGCCAATCAACCGAAACGCAGCCGGTCGATGCCGACGATGCGGTTGAAGATGAAGTAGAAGATGGCGGTGAAGATCACGAGAAACGCCGAGAGTGCACCTGCCAGTCCCCAGTTCAACTGAGTGTTGGTCTGCATCGCAATCAACTGGCTGATCATCTCGTCGCCCGCACCGCCGAGCAGCGACGGCGTGATGTAGTAGCCCAGCGCCAGCACGAAGACCAGAAAACATCCGGCACCAACGCCCGGCAGCGTCTGCGGAATGTAGACCCGCACGAATGCCGTGAACGGATGCGCGCCGAGCGACTTCGCTGCCCGCATATAGACCGGCGGCACCCCCTTCATGACGGAGTAGATGGCGAGAATCATGTAGGGCAGCAGCACGTGCGTCATGCCGATCAGCACGCCAGTGCGGTTGAAGATCAGCGGCACCGGGTGCGTCGTCAGCCCCAGACCCGACAACAGACTGTTGATGACGCCCCCCGGCTGAAGCAGCACATACCAAGCGGTCGTGCGCACGAGCAGCGACGTCCAGAACGGGACGATCACGAAGAGCATCAGACGATTGCTCTGCTTCTCCGGCAAGTTGGCGAGCAACCACGCCACCGGGTAGCCGAGCACGAGACACAGCAGCGTCACCGTCGCGCTGATCGTTATCGTGCGCACGAACGCTGCGCGATACACCGAAGCGTTCTCGGGCAGCGAGGCAATGACCCCTTGCGGCGTCACCTGTGCGTCCATGCCCGCAAGCAGATAGTCCGGCGTGGGGGAGGTTGCGGCGCGCTTCAACAAGCGCCACGTTTCGGGCGAATTCCAGCGCTCGTCGATGGCGATCAGTGCGGGCTTCCACGCGGGCGGTGTTTCATCTCCCACGGCCCGCGCGGTGCGCATGAGCAAGCTGCGAAACTCCGGTTGTGCGAAGTTCATCCGCCTAGCAATCGTGCCGAGCTGCCCGCTTTCGCGCGCCTGCTTCAAGCCCGAAGCCAGCACAGCGAATGTCGATTCACCGGGCACGCCGTTGCCGTCCCAAGCCACCAGCGCCTGAGCCAACTGCGGCATGCCGTCGGAGATCTCGTGGTTCTGCACACTGCGAGCGAGCAGCAGCGCAATGGGCGCGATGAACGTCGAGAGCAGAAACACGATCAACGGTAAGGCCAGCCACAGCGCCCGCATCGACGCGCGCCGTTGCACTTTCCTGAATGAAACCATTCCTTCGGCGCTCGCGTGAGCGCCGTGCGACGTGGCGTGAGTCGATGCGGGCATGTCGGTCCTCTCGTGCAGGCTGCCGTTACTGCGTCAACCACACTTGGAAGCGCTTGTTGATCGCATCCGCGTTGTCGGCCCAGAAGTTGGCATTGATCTGCACGGCGCGCTTGAAGTTCTCTGGCGCGGTCGGCATGTCGGCCAGCCGCTGCTTGTCGACGTACTGGATCGCATCTTTGCGCGGCGGCGCATAGGCGATGTACTTCGAGAGATCCGCAGACGCCTTCGGCTGCGATGCCGAGACAATGAACTTCGCCGCAGTATCGGCGTGCTTCGCACCGGCCGGCACTGCCCACCATTCGAAGTCATAGACCTGCGCGTCCCAGACGGCCTTGAACGGCTTCTTGTCCTTCTTCGCAGCGTCGTCAATACGGCCGTTGTAGGCCTGCACCATCACCACGGCACCGTCGGCGAGCAACTGCGGGGCTTGCGCGCCGGACTCCCACCACACGATGTTCTTCTTGATGGTGTCGAGTTTCTTGAACGCGCGATCGACACCGGCCGGCGTGGCCAGCACCTTGTAGACATCCTTGGGATCGACGCCGTCAGCGATCAGCGCCCATTCCATCGTGACCTTCGGCGACTTGCGCAGACCGCGCTTGCCGGGGAATTTCTGCAAGTCGAAGAAATCATTGACGGTGGTCGGCGCGGCCTTCAGCTTGCTCGCGTCGTACGCGTAGATGGTGGACCACACCATGCTCGCGACCGCGCATTCGCTGATCGAGCCGGGAATGAAATCGCTGCTGTTGCCCAGCGACTTCTTGTCGAACTTCTTGAGCAGGCCTTCATCGCACGCCGTGATCGCGTCGTTGGTTTCGAGGTCGATCAGGTCCCACGTGGTGTTCTTCGCCTGCTCCATGGCGGAGAGTTTGGCCAGACCGCCGTCATACGACTCGGTCGCGAACGTGACGCCGGTCGACTGGGTGAACGGATCGAACCACGCCTTCTTGGCCGCGGCTTCGAACGCGCCGCCAAAGGTCACCACGCTGAGCGTTTCCGCGGCGTGTGATGCGGTGGCGGCAAACGCGAGTACCGCAAGCGCGGCACATTGGGTTTTCAGGGAAGTGCGCATGTCAGTTGGCTCCTGCGGGTGCGGTCAAGATGAGAGACGGGGAAGGTGCGGCTGGGGAATCGATGGCGGGCGCTGCACGGGGCGTGCAGGTCGCGAGAATCTTGCAGTCATCGTGACGCCAGGCCACATCGATCGTGTCGCCGGCGTTGGGCAGGGCATGGCGCTGCGTGTTGGGCACTTTTACGACGATGGCGTCGTGCGAGCCGAGGGTGAGATGCACGCGGTGGTGATCGCCGCAATACACGATGTCTTCGACGCGAGCGCGCACGACATTGCTGTTCGGGTCCGAGGGCACCGCTTGCGCACCCACGGTGTGGGGTGCGGATGAAACTTGAGGGATATGCGCACGTTCGGGACGCAGTGCGAGCATCGCGTCGTCACCGGCGCTCAGGCCTTGTTCGCAGCGGCCGCGAATCATGCTGCCGTCCGAAAGGGCGAGCGTCGCCCAACCGTCATGGGCTTGCACAACATGCCCGGTCAGTCCGTTGTTCTCGCCGACGAAGTTCGCGACGAAGGCGTTTTGCGCGTTCTCGTACAGTTCGCTGGGCGGCGCAGCCTGCTGAATGCGGCCGTCGGAAAACACGGCCACGCGATCCGACATCGTCAACGCTTCGGCCTGATCGTGGGTGACATAAACGATGGTGAGCGACAGCTCGCGATGCAGCCGCATGATCTCGTATTGCATCGTTTCGCGAAGACGCTTGTCGAGCGCGCCGAGCGGCTCGTCCATCAACACCACGCTGGGCTCAAAGACGAGCGCCCGTGCGAGCGCCACACGCTGTTGCTGGCCGCCGGAGAGTTGTGAGGGCCGGCGATTGGCCAGATGCGACAACTCGATCATCTCCAACGCGCGCTTGACCCGCGCGTTTTGCTCGGTACGGCCCACGCGCCTGACCGACAGCGGAAACGCGACGTTCTGCGCAATCGTAAGATGCGGAAACAGCGCGTAGTTCTGAAACACCATGCCGATGTCGCGCTGATGCGGCGGCTTGTCGTCCAGCCGCTTGCCGTCCAGACGAATCTCGCCGTGGGTGGGCGACTCGAACCCCGCGAGCATCATGAGCGTGGTGGTCTTGCCCGAGCCGGACGGGCCCAGCAGCGACAGGAATTCTCCCTTGCGCACATCGAGGTTCAGGTCGTCGACGACGTAGCTGGCGCCGTCATAAGACTTGCTCACACCCGAGAACGAAATGAAGGATGGGTTCGGCATCGTGATTGCGTCCTGTGTTCGTGGCATCGTTAGGGCGAACAGGCCCTAGGCCATCCTGGCGGCCAGATAGCGTGCGAAATCGTAGTTCGGGCGCTCGAGCCGGCTCAGATGGCCGGGCTTCGCGAGCGGTGCATGCACGCCGCGAAACACCGCTTCCACCCCGCGCCGGTCTTCGGCATTCACTTCGTCGAGCAGCTTCTTGAGCGACACCATGTGCGCATTCGCGGCCGGGTCGGCAACGAATTCAGGCGAGAGTCCACCGCCAAAACGGATATGCACGCGGTCCACGCCTCTGGGCTGCAACACGAGATACCAGAAGTACCCCGGGGTGAGCGTGACGAGATGCGTCGGGTAGATGGCCAGCAGCGCCGTGGTCTTGCGCCAGTGGCCTTCCAGTCGCGTGTTGTCCGGATGCGCGTTGCCGATGGGCAGTGTCGCTTCCTTGGTGATCCAGTGGTAGTTGAACGCCGCGTGACCCGGCGGGCATTCCATCTCTTCGAGCTTCGAATGCGGACCTACCGTCGCGCGGTGCAGCATCGGCAGGTGATAGCTCTCCATGAAGTTCTCGGCGAGGATTTTCCAGTTGGTATCCCAGACGTGTTCTTCATAGAAAGTTTCGATGTAGTCGGTCATGCCGTACTGCGCGATTAAATCGGTAAGCTCGGCAAGCTGAGTGGCCACCGGCGGCGCATCGTTATCGAGCGTGACGTAAATCCAGCCTTGCCATTGCTCGCAGCGAATCGCGGGCAACCGGTAGCTTTCCTTGCAGAAGCCCGCCTGCTCGTCCATCATCGGCGCGCCTTTCAGGGCACCGTCGAGCGAGTAGTTCCACGCGTGATAGGGGCACACGATGCGCCGGACATTGCCGCGGCCTTCGAGCAGCACGGACATGCGATGCAGGCACACGTTCGACATGGCCTTCAACTGCATCTGCTCGTCGCGCACCACCACGACCGGTTGATCGCCGATCTGCGCGCTCAGGTAGTCGCCGGGCTCGGCGAGCGCACTCGCGCGGCCGACGCATTGCCATTCGTGCGCGAAGATGTCGCGCTGTTCCCGGGCGAGAAAGTCCGGCGATGTGTACACGCCGGGCGGCATGGCCAGTGCATCGTCGAACGGGCGTTCACCACCGGTCCGCAGCGCGTCGATGAGCGCCTGCCCTGCGATCGTCCCTGTCTGCTCAGCCATGAAGCCCTCCGTTCATTCGCCATCACGCTCGGGCAACGCTGCCAGCCCTCACGCACAGCACTCAACATGAACATCAATCTATCAAGCCAAATTGCAAGCCAAAATATTGTTTTTGGATACAGGGCAAAGGTTTTGCCTATGCAGGGCCTGATTCACCAGTGCGATACTGCTTACTGCGATGCCAGATGGAGCCGCTGGATGTAGTTCTCGGCAAACGAGGCAAAGCGCTGCACAACCCGGCGGGGCTTCATCGTGCGCGATTGCGCGATGCCCAGCATGATCGCGTTGACGTTGTCTTTGAAGCGCTTGATGACGAACTCTTCGCCATCGACCGTCCGGTTCGACTTGAGTGGGAAATTGAGCAGGCTGTAGCCCAGACCGTTGGCCACCATGCCGCGCACGACTTCCGGCTGCGACGAGCGGAACGCGGGCACTGGCCGGTTGCCCACGGCATCGAAGAGGGCGGCGAAATATTCGCGACTGTGCGGCAGATCGAGCATCACGTAGGGCTCCGGCAGCAAGTCGGCAAGCGATACCTTGCGAGCGCGGGCCAGCCGGTGCGTGCGCGGGAGGATGGCGTAAGGGGGCAGCGAGACCAGCGGCGTGAAAGCGATGTCTTCGCTCAGATCGAGGCTGTACGTGAGCACCAGATCGAGCGAGCCGTCGTGCAGGCCGCGCAGCAGCCCGTCCTGATGCGCTTCTACGGTGCGAAAGCCGATGCCCGTGTGCTCCTGCGTGAAGCGGCTGATGAGCCCCGGCATCAAGGGCGGGGCCAGCGACGCGAGGCAGCCCAGCGCAATGGAGCCCGTCATGCCGCCATCCATCTCTTTGGCCGCCATCTGCAACTCTTCGGCGGTTTTCAGCAGGTTGCGCGCCTGCCCGAGCAAATCACGCCCGGCTTGGGTCAGCGACAGGCCGCTCGCGTGATGCCGGATGAACAACTGCACCCCGAACGAGACTTCGAGATCCGCCAGCGCGGTGGAAATGGAGGGCTGTGAGATATGCAGCCGTTTGGCGGCCGCCGTGAAGGACAAGACTTCCGCCGTGACCACGAAATAACGCAGCTGACGCAACGAGTAGCGCAGAGGCTGCGTGTCTAGCGTCTCCAACGTTGCCAAGGTAGCCAAGTTATCCATCGGCATCGCTCCATAAGGCGGCATGGGTTGATGGCATTGTGAAATCGAAAAAAAAGTCTGCATAGTCAAATCCGATGCTTTGCATTTTTTAAATATATTTTTCGGATTCTGTCGAGGCGCGTAGATTTTCGCGAATGACCTCCCCCCGCGGGGCGTTCGGAATCAATCTGCCTTCTGAAGGACGCAAGCCATGACAGTGCAAACAACGTCAATCGATACGCTCGTCGTCGGCGCCGGGCAGGCCGGTGTGGCGATGAGCGAGCACCTGAGCAAGCACGGAGTGCCACATCTCGTGCTGGAGCGCTCGCGTATCGCCGAGCGCTGGCGCACCGGACGTTGGGACTCGCTGGTGGCGAATGGCCCCGCATGGCACGACCGCTTTCCGAACCTGACTTTTGCGGAGATCGACCCGGATAGCTTTGCCTCGAAAGAGCAGGTGGCTGATTACTTCGTCGAATACGCACGCAAGATCGAAGCGCCGATCCGCACCGGTGTCGAAGTGACGAAGGTCGTGCGCAACCAAGGGCGGCCGGGCTTTACTGTGGAAACGTCGGACGGCACGCTCGAAGTCCTGCGAGTGGTGGTGGCGACCGGGGCGTTCCAGCGTCCGGTGATTCCCGCCATCGCGCCTGCCGACGAGAGGCTGACGCAGATTCATTCCGCCGACTACCGCAACCCCGGGCAATTGCCGCCGGGCAATGTGCTCGTCGTCGGCGCTGGCTCGTCGGGCGTGCAGATCGCCGATGAGTTGCAACGCGCCGGGCGGCAGGTCTATTTGTCCGTCGGCGCGCATGACCGGCCGCCGCGCGGCTATCGCGGACGCGACTTCTGCTGGTGGCTCGGTGTGCTCGGCGAATGGGATGCGGAAATCATGCGCCCGGGCCGCGAGCACGTGACCATCGCGGTGAGCGGCGCGCACGGCGGTCATACGGTGGACTTTCGACGTCTGGCACATCAGGGCGTCATGCTCACCGGGCTGACGCGATCGTTCGAGGCGGGTGTAGTGCATTTTCAGGATGACCTTGCAGAGAACATCGCGCGCGGCGACGAAAACTATCTGTCGCTGCTCGATGCTGCGGATGCCTATGCCGCGCGCAACGGCCTCGATCTTCCCGAAGAGCCGGAAGCCCGCGTCATTCCGCCCGATCCGGCCTGCCTGACGAATCCGCTGCGCGATCTCGATCTGGCTCAAGCCAACGTCACGTCGATCATCTGGGCGACGGGCTACGCCGTCGATTTCCGCTGGCTGCAAGTCGATGCCTTCGGCGAGAACGGCAAGCCGAAGCATCAACGCGGTGTTTCGCAGGAGCCGGGCGTGTATTTCCTCGGTCTGCCGTGGCTCTCGCGCCGTGGATCGTCGTTCATCTGGGGCGTGTGGCACGACGCGCGGCACATCGCGGACCACATCGCCACCCAGCGCAAATATCTCGCCTATTACGACTCGCCAACGATTTGAGGGGCACGCCATGAGCCAACCGACGCATACCCGTATCCGCATGTTCAACACGAAGGAGACGTATCCGAATCAGTCGCTCGATAACGATCTATGTCAGGCGGTGCGCGCGGGGAACACGGTCTACGTGCGCGGGCAGATCGGTACCGACTTCGCGGGCAATCTGATCGGGCTGGGCGATCCGCGTGCGCAGGCCGAGCAGGCGATGAAGAACGTCAAGCAACTGCTCGAAGAGGCCGGCAGCGACTTGTCGCACATCGTCAAGACAACCACGTACCTGACCGACGTGCGCTTTCGCGAACCGGTTTATCGCGAAGTGGGGAAGTGGCTCAAAGGCGTGTTTCCGATTTCCACGGGGCTGACCGTGGTCGCGCTGGGGCAGCCCGAATGGCTGATGGAAATCGACGTCATCGCCGTGATTCCCGATGGCTGGACGCGGCCCGGCGCATAAGGCACGTAAGGCACGTAAGCGAGGTAAGGAGCAAACATGACCTTCTCAATCGTTGGACGATGTGAAAAGACCGGGCAACTCGGCATTGCGATCAGTTCGTCGAGCATTGCCGTCGGGGCACGGTGTCCGTGGCTGCGCGCGAACGTTGGCGCAGTGTCCACACAGAACGTGACGCTGCCTGCGCTGGGGCCGCAGATTCTGGACCGTCTCGCAGAGGAAGCCGATGACCCGGCAACTGCACTGAGCCGTACGCTGGCCGCCAGCGACTGGAGCGAGTACCGGCAGGTCACCGTGCTCGATGCGCAGGGCCGCACCGCATTCTTCAGCGGCCAGCAAACGCTGGGGATCTACAACGCCGTCGCCGGTGTGCAATGTGTCGCCGCAGGCAACATGTTGCGGGGGCGCGAGGTCATCGACGCCATGATCCCGGCGTTCGAGAAAACGCCCGGTCCGCTCGCCGACCGGTTGCTCGCTGCGATGCACGCGGCCATGGCCAGTGGCGGAGAAGCCGGACCGGTGCATTCGGCCGCACTGAAGATCGTGGGCGATCTGATCTGGCCCATTGTCGACCTGCGCGTCGATTGGGCCGACGAGGACCCGATCGGCAAGCTCGATGGACTCTGGCAAGCCTACAAGCCGCAGATGCAGGATTACGTGACGCGTGCCCTGAACCCCACGGCCGCGCCGAGCTATGGAGTGCCGGGCGATGAATGAGTTGTCGAGCCGCGCATTGCTGGAGACGCTGATCGCATTCCCTACCGTCAGCCGTGATTCCAATCTGGCGTTGATCGAGTTCATTCGCGATTACCTTGCGCAACACGGGGTGCAGAGCGAACTCTTCTACAACGACGAACGTACCAAGGCCAATCTGTTCGCGACCATCGGTCCGCAAGATCGCGGCGGCATCGTCCTCTCGGGGCACACCGACGTCGTGCCGGTCGATGGACAGGCGTGGACTGTCGATCCGTTTCGCCTCATCGAGAAAGAGGGACGACTTTACGGACGCGGCACGGCCGACATGAAGGGCTACATCGCGTCGGTACTGGCGGCAGTGCCGACCTTCGTCTCGCGTAATCTGCGCATTCCCGTGCATCTGGCGTTCTCGTATGACGAGGAGATCGGCTGCCTTGGCGTGCGTCCCATGCTCGCCGAGCTGGCCAAGCGCCCGCACAAACCGGTGCTGTGCCTGATCGGCGAGCCGACCGCGCTCAAACCGGTGCTCGGTCACAAAGGCAAGCTGGCAATGCGTTGCTGCGTGAAGGGCGCACCGTGCCATTCGGCGTATGCGCCTTATGGCGTCAATGCCATTCAGTACGCGGCACGGCTCATCAACTGTCTGGAAGATATTGGCGAAGAGCTCGCTGATCCCGAGTATCACGACACGCGCTTCGATCCACCGTTTTCCACGGTGCAAACCGGCGTCATCAAGGGCGGGCGCGCGCTGAACATCGTGCCCGCCGAATGCGAGTTCGATTTTGAAGTGCGCGCGTTGCCGGGGTTCGATGCGACGCATGTTGCCCGGACATTGCAGCATTACGCCGAGACGGATCTGCTGCCGAAGATGCGCGCAGTAAAACCGGACACCGACATTCGTCTCGTCGAGTTATCGGCGTATCCGGCGCTGGCGACACCGCCCGACAGCGATGCCGCACGTTTGCTGGCGATGCTGTGCGACTCCCGGGAATTCGGCACGGTGGCGTTCGGCACCGAGGGTGGACTATTCAACGAAGTGGGCATTCCGACCGTGGTGTGCGGCCCGGGCAGCATGGATCAGGGGCACAAGCCCGATGAGTTCGTGAGCCTCGAACAACTCGAAGGCTGCGACGCGATGCTGCGCCGGCTCGCCGATCACCTTGCGACCTGACGGGCGCGGCAATCTATACAATTCACTTCCATCAGCGCAACGAGGCAGTGGGCGATGGATAGTGTAGAGAACGTGCGAGCCTTCCTCGCAGTGGCCGAAATGGGGAGCTTCACGGCGGCCGCGCGCCGGCTGGATGTGTCGGCGCCAGTGGTGACAAAGCGGGTCAGTGCGCTGGAGAAGGAACTGCATGTTCTGCTCTTTCAACGCACCACCCGCAGCCTGACCCTGACGGCCTCCGGGCGCGACATGCTCGGCAGCGCCCGCGATTTTCTGGCGGCCTATGAGCGGCTGTCCGAGCGCGCGGCGGTGGATGATCGCTCACTCGGCGGCCGCTTACGCGTCAAGGCGCCCGCGTCGTTCACGAACCACTTTCTCGGCAAGCTGCTCAACGAGTTCTTCCTATCCCATCCCAAGGCGAGTCTCGAACTGCAACTGGCGAACCGGGCCGTCGATCCGGTGCTGGAAAATTTCGACTTCGTCATCACCGGGCTGCCCGTCACCTACGACGGTGTCGAAGAGTTTCCGCTGTGCCCGTTCAAGCGGCTGGTCTACGCGTCGCCCGGTTATCTGGCGCTGCACGGCACGCCCGGACACCCGTCGGACCTGCCCGGCCATCGCTGTCTGCTTTATTCGTACCAAAGCACCGTGCGCACGTGGACGTTTACCGACGCGCGCGCTGGCGACATTCAGGTCAGCGTCGACGGTGGCTTTGCCACCAACGATATCGACGCCATGCACAACGCCTGCGTCGACGGCATGGGCGTGGCGATTCTTCCGCGCTATCGCGCCAATGACAGCGTGCACGCAGGGCGTCTGGTGCAGTTGCTGCCCGGCTTCGGGCTGCCGGACTACTGGATCAAGGTGCTGCGTCCGGCCAATCACCACAACCCCAAGCTGTTCCATGCCTTGCTGGACTACCTCGTCGCAGGGCTCGCCAGACTGGAGGAGCAGGGCACTTACCTGTGACCTCACACGCCACGTGTTTCGTCTGCCAATCCCGATCCTCGGGTGACGCGCGATTATTTCCGAATCGCGTGTTCTGAACTTCCACTTCGCCTCTATATCGCGGGGCCGCGTTCGCCCATTATCTGGGCCAGCCGTGCGCTGCCTGCCAGACGCGCGGCACCCAAATAAAAGAGATACAGGAGACAACCGTGAAGCACTGGATCGCTTGCCTGCCCCTTGCGGCATGCTCGCTGAGCGCGTTCGCGCAAAGCAACGTGACTATCTACGGCGCGGTCGACGCCGCCATGACCTACGTGAACAACAGCGGCGGCAAGTCCGCGTGGCAGGCAGCCAGCGGCGGGCGCGCGGGTGACAAGTTCGGCTTCAGCGGGGTCGAGGATCTGGGCGGCGGTTTGTCGGCGATCTTCACGCTCGAAGCGGGCTTCAACATCATGAACGGGGCCTCGCAGCCCGCCAACACGATGTTCGGCCGGCAGGCGTTTGTTGGCTTCTCGGACAAGCGGCTCGGTACGCTGACGATCGGTCACCAGTATTCGATGACCAACGACTACTTCGTGCCGCTGTCCACGTCGTTCATGTTTGCCGGTGGTCTGGGCGCGACGCTGGGCGATATCGACGGCTCGTGGAATTACAACAAGATCAACAACGTCATCAAGTACGAGAGCCAGACCTACGCCGGACTGAAGTTCAGCACGATGCTCTCGCTGGGCAACGTGGCGGGGAACTTCGCACAGGACCGGACGTACGGCTTCGGTGCTTCGTACACGAGCGGCGGTCTGCAAGTGGCGGGCGCGTACATGAACATGCGCACGCCGGGCACGTCGATCTTCGGCGCGGCCACCTCGGCACAGCCCGGTGCGGCCTATTCGAACCCGGTCACCAACCCGATCTTCCAGAACTACGTCACGGCCACGAGCGAGCAGGTGGTTGGCGGTGGCGCAAAGTACACGTGGGGCAACTCGCAGGTGTCCGCCATGTACGAGAACGTGCGCTTTCTCGACATCGTGCGCACGGCGGCCAACCCGCTGGCACCGCCCAATGCCGTCTTCAACAACTATCAGATCAACTATGGGTACTCGTTTTCGCCACGCACCATGGCGGGTATCGGCTACCAATACAGCTTCGCGCCGGGCGGACATTACCAGTCGGTCGAAGGCGGCGCGGCCTACAATTTCTCCAAGACGACGTACCTCTACGGCATCGTCGTCTGGCAGCACGCGAGCGGGCGTGATTCGACGGGCAATGTGGCCGTGGCCGACATCTTCGGTCTGACGGCATCGACCACGCCGAATCAAATGGCCGTGCGCGTAGGTTTGCGCAAGCTGTTCTGACCGCATCGGTCTATCGATATCTCGACGGAACCTGAACCCGCATGCCAAACATCAACACCTCCCCGAACGCGCCGGCGCCGCTCGACCTGCAATCCTTTCTCGACGGACGCCGGATGTCGGGGCTTCAGTGGCGCGTTGTCGTCCTGTGTTTTCTGATCGTCGCCATCGACGGCATCGACATCGGACTGGCGGCCTACATCGCACCGGCCGTGCGCCGCGAGTGGGGGCTTTCGGTCGCAGAACTCTCGCCGATTTTCGTCGCGGCCCTGATCGGCATGATGGCCGGGTCGCTACTGTTCGGGCCGCTGGCCGACCGGCGCGGGCGGCGCTTCGTGTTGCTGGCGTCGGTGGCGACCTTCGGGCTTGCGACGCTGGCCACACTGTTCGCGACCAATGTCGTCGAACTATCGGTGCTGCGCTTCATCGCTGGTGCGGGCATCGGCGGCGCCTCACCCGCAGCCGTCACGCTGACGGCCGAGTTCGCATCGGGCAAGCGCAAGCTGTCGATCATTACGCTGATGATGTGCGGCAATTCCATGGGGTCGGCTTTTGGTGGCGTGGTGGCGTCGCAGATCATCGAGCGGCACGGCTGGCACGCCATGGTGCTCGTCGGCGGGGTATTGCCGATACTGCTGTTGCCAGTGCTGTGGGCGCTGTTGCCCGAGTCGATGCGCTTTCTCGCGCTGCGCCGGCCCCACGAGCAGGACCGCCTGCGCGCATTGGGGCGCCGCATCGCGCCCGACGTTGTGACGCCGCAGACCACCTTCGTTGCCCTTGAGAAGAAGCAAAGCCGCTCGCCGGTGCGCGAATTGCTGGTGGCACCCTATGCACGCGGCACGTTGCTGCTGTGGGCGGCGTTCTTCATGGGCCTTTCGGTGCTGTACCTGATGGCAAGCTGGCTGCCGACCATCATCACGAATTCCGGCGGCTCGATGCGCAACGCGGCGCTCATTACCGCGCTGTGGTCGATTGGCGGCACCACGGGCGGCCTGCTGCTCGGGCGAGTGATGGACAGTGCGCGACCGGCGTGGGTGCTGGGCGCGGCCTACGCGGTGGCGTTCGTGACGGTGATCTGCATTGGCCGCACCTTCGGCAATGCGGCCGTGCTCGCCCCGCTCGTGTACATCGCAGGCGTTTGCATCAGCGGCACGCAGGTCGGCCTCAATGGTCTCGCGGCAACGTATTACCCGACGGCGAACCGGGCGACCGGGGTGGCTTGGGCAACCGGCATCGGCCGTTTCGGCTCGATCCTTGGTTCGAGCGTCGGCGGCTTGTTGCTCGGCTCGGGGATGGCGTATCCGGTGCTGTTCATGATCGTCGGTGTGCCTGCGCTGATCGCCGCGTTCTGCATGTTCGCGATGCCCGCCACCCGCCGTGAACCCGCCCCGGCATTGGCGCCCGTTACGCGCTGACTGCCGACCGCTCACCGCCTCTTTCACGACTACTGGATACCACGACTCATGGCATTTCCCGGTCCGGCGTTTCTCGCTCTCTGGAACGACGTCACGCCGCAGCATGCGCAGGAATACAACCGCTGGCACACGCGCGAGCACGTGCCGGAGCGCGTCGGCATCGACGGCTTTATCGAGGGGCGGCGCTATCGGCATGCGCAGCCGGGACAACGGGAGTATTTCACCGCCTACGGCGCGGTGTCGCCCGAAGTCTTTCGTTCGATGGCGTACCTGAACGTGATCGACGAGCCGACGCCGTGGTCGGCCAACATGCGCTCGACCTTGACGAACGTGCTGCGTGCGCCTTGCCGGACGCTAGGGTCCGTGGGCGGGGGCACCGGCGGGGCAGTGGCGTGTGTTCGCCTGCAAGCAGGTTCCCCGGTGTCGTCGCCGCTACCCGCCATCTCGCCCTTGCTGGAGGCGTGTGCCGCGCTGGACGGTGCCGTCGCCGCTCATCTGGGCGAAGTCTTCGACGCACAACCGAACGCCTTTGCCCATTGGACGGCGTCCAATATGCCCACGCACGTGCTGCTTGTCGAGACGGAGGATATTGCGGCGGCAGAGGCATTGCGCGAACGCATTGCGTCGCTCGCTGCCGACACGTTGCCGGTGTTGGCGCCGCCTGCCGTCGATGTGTATTCGCTGATCTTTGCGATCGGCCACGATGACGTCGACGCGTCGCTGCGCCGCACACGGTAAGCGCGTGCGGCGACGCAAGACAACAAGATTGATGGAGTCCCCCCGATGAAAGCCCTTCAGAAAACGACCGCCGCCTTCGGCCTTGAATGGCGTGACGTTCCCGAACCCGAACAGCCCGGTGCGCTCGATGTCATCGTCGACGTGACGGCCGCCGGCATATGCGGCAGCGATGTGCACATCTACGACTGGTCGGGTGGCTACGACTTCCTTCGATCCGCCTTCCCGGTGACGCTGGGTCACGAGTTTGCGGGCCGTGTTGCCACACTCGGTGCGGAAGTCGATACGCTGCGTACCGGCGATGCGGTCGTTGTCATTCCCTCGGTCGAATGCGGCGTGTGTGAATACTGCGTCTCCGGGCGCGTCGATGACTGTCGCGAACGCCGAGGCATCGGCATGATGCGCGACGGCGCATTTGCCAGCCGTGTGCGCGTGCCCGCGCGCAACTGCCTGACGCTGCCGTCCGGGCTAGATGCCGGTGTTGCGTCGCTGGCAGAGCCGCTGTCCATCGGGATGTCGGCGGTCAAGACGGCGGAAGTGCAAGCCGGTGACCGTGTGCTGGTCATGGGCCCGGGCACGATCGGTCAGGCGATTGCGGTGCTGGCGAAGGCGCGCGGTGCCCGCGTGGCGATCGTCGGCCATAACGATGCGGAACGTCTCGCGACGGCCCGTGCGCTGGGTATCGACGCCACGTTAGATCTCGACGGCGCCCCAGAAGGGGCGATGCGCACGCTACTCGGCGAGAGCGAATACGACATCGTCATCGAGGCGACGGGCGTTGGCGCGGCAGTGCAAGCCGGGCTGGACGTGTTGCGACCGTCGGGCGTGTTCGTGGTCTGTGGCATCCACGGCGAACCGATCAGCTTCGATGGCGCGAAGCTCGTACGCCAGCGTCACCAAATTCGCGGGACGTACCGGGCGACGCGCGCGACGTGGCAGGAAGTGCGTGATTTTCTGGTGGAAAACCACGCCGCGCTCGCTCCGATGGTCACGCACCGGCTGCCGCTGGCGCAAGCCATCGACGGGTTCGAAATGGCGCGCAACAAGATCGGTTCGAAAATCGTACTGGTGCCCTGATCGAGGGGCGGGCAAGTTGGCGTCAGGGGGGAGGGCGATTCAACTCACCGCCCCCATCACGACGCTGACAGTGTGCTCACGCCCGTCGTCGACCAAGGCGACGCGTTTCGACCCCGGCGGCAGTCGCTCACCGTCAACGTCGATCGACGCAATCCCCTGTGTCACCCCGTGCGGGTTCGTGAACGTTACGAGATAGCGCGACTTGCCATGCCGGTAAGTGAGTCGGAATTGCCGCCACTCGTGCGGGATGCAAGGGGCGAGCGTCAACGACTCGCCGTGCTTTTTCACGCCGAGGATGAACTCCACCGCGCCGCGATACATCCATCCGGCGGAACCCGTGTACCACGTCCATCCGCCGCGCCGCACGTGGGCGGGGGCGGCATAGACATCGCCCGCCATCACGTAGGGCTCTACCTTGTAGGCATGCACACCCGCGCGGGTGCTCGCATGGTTGATCGGGTTGAGCATCTTGAACATCTCGCTCGCCCGATCGCCGTCGCCAAGCATGGCGTGCGCGATCATGCACCATGCGGCCGCATGAGTGTACTGGCCGCCGTTCTCCCGCACACCGGGCACGTAACCCTTGATATACCCCGGGTCTAGCGGTGTTTTGTCGAACGGAGGCGTCAGCAGCAACACCAGATCGTCGCCGGAGCGCACCAGATAGTGCTCGACCGATTCCATCGCACGTCGCTGACGTTCGGCTTCACCGGCGCCGGAAATCACGCTCCAGCTTTGTGCGATGGAGTCGATACGGCACTCGGCGTCACCGGCTCTGCCCAGCGGCGTGCCGTCGTCGAAATACGCACGCAGATACCATGCGCCGTCCCAAGCGCCGTTGTTCAACGCCGCTTTCAGCTTGCGGGCGTGCTCACGCCACCGTTTGGCGGCGAGCGTCGCACCGCGCGCGTCGGCGATGGGGGCGAATGCGCTCAGCGTGGCGTACAGAAACCAGCCGAGCCAGATGCTTTCGCCCTTGCCTTGATAACCCACGCGGTTCAGCCCGTCGTTCCAGTCGCCGCCACCGATCAACGGCAAACCATGCGTTCCCGTGGTCAGGCTGCATTCGATGGCGCGCTCGCAATGTTCGAACAAGCTGCCGGTTACCGAGCTCACGGTCGGTGCAAAGTACGCGTTCTCATCGTCTGCCGGGACCGGTGGTCCCTCCAGATACGGCACGTGTTCATCGAGTACGGCAACATCTCCGGTCTGGTCGAGGTAGTGCGCCAGCACGTAAGGGAGCCATAGCCGATCGTCGGAGATGTGGGTGCGCACCCCCCGATCCGCCGGCGGATGCCACCAGTGCTGCACATCGCCCTCGGCGAATTGATGCGCCGCCGCTTTCAGCAAGTGGGCGCGTGTCAGGTCGGGGCGAGTGAGCGTCAGCGCCATGGAATCCTGAAGCTGGTCGCGAAATCCGTAAGCCCCGCTCGCCTGATAGAACGCCGTGCGCGCCCACATACGGCACGCGATGACCTGATACAGGAGCCACCCGTTCACCATCAGATCGGCGCTGCGATCGGGGGTCTCCACTTGCAGTTGGGTCAGGATGTCGTGCCACTGCGTCTTGGCGTCGGCCAGCACGTCGAGCGGCGACTGCCGGCGATACTGCTGGATCCATTGACGCGCCGAGTCGCGATCGGCGGCCTGACCCAGCATGAACGTCAGTTGCACGCGCTCCCCCGGTGCCAGTGAGACCTGCGTGAGTAGCGCGCCACACGGGTCGAGACCCGCGCCGGTCCAGTTGCTCAATGACACCGCCGGCGTGAGTGCCACCGGCTGCGAAAGATTGCCGTTACGGCCGATGAACTCCGTTCGATCCCCGGTCCAGCCGGTTTGTTTGCCCAGCCAGTCGATAAACGCGACGCGCTCACCAAACTCGGCATTGCGGCGATTGCTTGCCAGCATGGCGCCGGTTGCCGGGTCGATCTCGGTCACGATGAACGGGGCATTGGCGGCACGATCGCTGCCAAGCACCCATTCCACATAGCCCGTCACCGACAACTTGCGATGATGCCGTGACCGGTTCTCGAGCGTGAGCACCGAGAGCTTGACCGGGTCGTGCCAACTGACAAACTGCGTCAACTCGCTTCTGATGCCATGCGCAGTGTGCTCGAAGCGGCTGTAGCCGTGGCCGTGGGCTGCGATGTATCGCGTGTTTTCCAGCCGAATCGGCAACGCCGTCGGCGTCCACAACTCGCCGCTTTCGTCGTCGCGCAGATAGAACGCTTCGCTGCAAGGGTCCGCGACCGGGTCGTTCGACCATGTCGTCAGTTGATTCTCGTGACTGTTCTCTGCCCACGTGTAGCCGGCCCCCGACTCGGAGACCTGAAAGCCGAAATGCGGGTTGGCCACAATGTTGATCCATGGCGCCGGCGTGCGCTGGCCCCGGCCCAGCACGGTGACGTATTCCGCACCTTGTTCGGCGAAGCCGCCCAGCCCGTTGAAACACTCCAGCACCGGCAGAGCGGCGGGGGCGTCGTCGACGTCTTGTTCACGTTGCGCATGAAGGTGGGCGACGGGCACGACGCGGCGGCTCTCGACGCGGCGCATACGCACCACCTGTTCCTCAAGGCTGCCCTGCTTGGCACCCGCCAGCACGGCGCGTGCGGTACTGAGCAACAACGTCAGCTCGTCGGGCGCCATTGCATCGGCGCGAAGCACGAAGATGCCGCCATGGCGCGAACCGGGCGCCGGTGTCACTTGCGCGCCGCTCACCATCGTTTGCAGCGCGCCTTGCAACTCTTGAATGTAAGACACCTTGCGCTCGTTCAGGATCACCAGATCGACCGGAAGCCCCTTGCCTTGCCAGTACTCATGCGCGCGCAGCAGTTGTCTGACCGTGTCGCGGTCATCCATGTCGTCCACCCGCACCAGCACGATCGGCAGGTCGCCGGAGATGCTGAACTTCCATAGCGCCTGCACGCTCAGCGTGTTGCGCTTGAGCAGATCGCCGCCGGGGCGCATCACGGGGTCGGAGTAAAGCACGCGATTGGCGAGGTACTGGAAGAGGTGGGCTTCGTCGGCGGTGATGCCCAGGTGATGCAGGTTGACCTGACCCTGTGTCCACGCGAGCGTCGAGGCGCGCTCGAAGCAGGCGGGGTCGTGGTACTTGTCGGTCAGATCGCGGATGGCGTCCTGCGAGTCGGCCACCATCGTGGCAAAGACGATATGTTCGGTCGCGCCAGCCGCGATGGTGACGCGCTTGCGCAGGCTGAAAATCGGGTCGAGCACCGAGCCGACGGTATTCGACAGCGGCCGGCCGTCCATGATGGCAACGGCATTGCGGATCGAACGCCCGCGCCCGAGGAAGCAGACCCGATCGGTCTCATAGCCCACGTTATCGCCCGGTGTCGCGCTGGCCAGCACGTGTGCGGCCCAGACGGGGGTGTCCGCGCTGCTGCGCGGGCGTCGCATGGCCACCAGCCCATGCACTTCAGGCAAATATTCCGTCTGGACAAACAAGTTGGAGAAGGCCGGATGCGCCGCGTCGGTCGCCATTGGCGCGAGCACGACTTCGGCATAGGAGGTCACTTCGATTTCGTGGCTGTCGGCGCCGGCGTTGGTAATCGACAGACGCCGGATCTCGGCGTTGTCTTCGGGCGAAACCATGATCTCCAACGATGTGACGATCGAGCCTTCCTGACGAACAATGCAGGCACGGTCTTCGGAGAACGAGACTTCGTAGCGTTCTGGCTCGAGGCCCAGCGGCTGAAACGCGGCGGACCACACTTCGCCGCTCGCGGTATCGCGCAGAAACAGGTGACTGCCCCACGCATCGCAGGTCGGGTCTTCGCGCCAGCGCGTCACGGCGAGGTCGGCACAGAGGCTGTAGCCCGAGCCCGCCGTGGTGACCATTACCGAGTACTCGCCGTTGGACAGCAGGTGAGTCGACGGGATGGCCTGATTGGCCGACTGATATCGCCGCACGACCGGCACGGTCGTCTGCGCGGCGCGCACGGTATCGGCCACATCGGGTGTGAGGTCGACGACGCCGATTTCTCGCGGGTTGGCCTCATGCAGCAGGAGGTCGGTGGCATGCACCAGCGGCTGTCGATGAAAGCGCTGACGCATGACGCCGCCGAGCAACACGTTGGCCAGCGCCACCAGCGCCATGCCTTGGTGATGGGCCATGTAAGTGCGAACAGGTACAGCGGTGCAGTTTTGCGGCAGTCGTGAGGGCGTGTAGTCGACCGCGTCGTAATAGCCGTAGACGCCACGACCGCCGACCGCGTCGAGGCGCTGAAAGTTGGTCACGGCGTGGGGTGCGTCAAACATGGCCGCGAGGGCTGTGGCATAGGGCGCGATGACCAGATTCTGCGCAAGGCCTCGCTTGAGCGCCAGTTCCGGCACGCCGAACGCCGCATATTGATAGGTCAGGGAGCGGTCGCGCACGTTGTAGGCGGACTCCGAGATGCCCCAAGGTACATCGCGCTCGCGGCCATACGCCCGCTGGCACGCGACGGCCAATTCGCAACTCAGGTCCAGCAGGCTGTGCCTCGGGTATTGCATCACCAGCGAAGGCATCAGGTATTCGAACATCGATCCCGACCACGACATCAGCACTGCCGACCGGCCGTACGGGATCATGCTGCGTCCCAGCCGGAACCAGTGGGTGGCCGGCACGTCGCCTTTCGCTATGGCGATAAAGCTCGTCAGGTGGGCTTCGGAAGCCAGCAGGTCGTAGTACGAATTGTCGAGTTCGACTTCGTGCACCCGAAAGCCGATGGCAAACAGCCGGCGGTCGGTGTCGAACAGGAACCGGAACTCCATCTCGTCGAAGAGTTTGCGCGCCATCTGCGACACCGCACTCAATCGCGCGTCGATGGCTGCACGCGCGGTAGTGTCGACCGGCTTGGCGGCGGTGGCCTCGTCTTTGTCATCGGTGGCACCCTCTGTAACGGGCGGCGCATGCAGCGGCAGGTCGCGTAGATGGCTGCTGACGTCGGCGCGGATGGCATTCGCCCACGCGAGCACCTCGCTGTGCGCGGCGTCCCCGCGTTCCTGCGCGAAGGTCTGGGCCAGATCGACCAGCGTGGTCGCCAGCGAATCCAGCAGATGCCAGCGCCAGCGCCAGTCTTCCGTCGCGGCAACCGGGGGCATCGATGGCGCGGCCGTTGCAGTAGGACCGGACGGTGCGATCAGCGTTTGTTCGAGCGCATCGAGCCCTTCGATCAACTGGCTGCGATTGACGGTGAGCGTGCGCCGGTCGTCACGCTCGCGGTCGATGGCGTCGCGCAGCAGCCGGGCGGCATCGCGCACCCCATCGAGCTGGGTCGTCGAACAGACCGGTTGCCGGGCCATGTCGGCACAGCCGCCCATGACGGCCAGCAGATGGGCCGCCAGATTGCCGCTGTCGACGGTCGACACGTATTGCGGCAGCAGGGGCTCAAGCGTTTGCGTGTCGTACCAGTTGAAGAAATGTCCCCGGTAGCGGGGCAACTGCGCCAAGGTGCCCAGCGTCGCCTCCAGCCGTTCGATGGCCTCCATCGTGCCGATCCAGCCGAAGTCGCGTGCCGACAGCACCGACAGCAGATAGAGGCCGAAGTTGGTCGGCGAACTGCGATGCGCGACGACGGGCAGCGGGTCTTCCTGAAAGTTGTCCGGCGGCAGATGGTGTTCGGCATCGTTCACGAACGTGGCGAAGAAGCGCCAGATTCGCCGGCCGGCCATGCGCATGGCAGGCAAGTCGCTGGCAGCAAGCCGGGGCAGCGGCTTTAGCCACGCAGCGTGGCTGATCCACTGCGCGATCAGCGGCGAGACTGCCCACGCCAGCAGAAAAGGCGCGGCGATGAACAGACTGTGCGGCCGCCAGTACGCCACGGCCGCAGCGGCCAGCCCGGTGATGACGATGGCACCGCGCAATGACCAGAAAAACTCACCGACCGAGCGCCCGGCCAGCAACTTGGTCTGCGCCGCCGTGACCCATTCCAGCAGACGCCGGCGCGAGATCAGCAAGCGGTAGAGGGTGCGCGCGATGGCGTCGGCCGCAAGCCACGCGTGGTTGGCCAGCATGGTGACCACGATGGCCGTGTGGCCGATGGCCCAGAGCACGTCGCGTCCCACTGCCCGCCAATGACTGCGCAGCGAAATGCCGCGCTCGCCCGGAAACAGGCCGTGACCGATCATCACGATCGCGGGGGCGCTGATGGCAAGCAACACCAGACTCGTCCATACGCCGACCGGCGCATTCGTCAACATCCAGCCGCAGAGCAGCGTGCCGAGCATTGCGGGCGCCGACAGTGAGCGCCGCAGGTTATCCAGCATCTTCCAGCGCCCGACGGCAGGCAACTTCTCGCCGTTCGTACCGAACAACCACGGCAACAGTTGCCAGTCACCGCGTATCCAGCGGTGGAGTCGAGCGGCAGCGACCTGCGCGTTCGACGGGAAGTCTTCGAACAATTCGATATCAGTCACCAGCCCGCAGCGCGCGAAGATACCCTCGAACAGGTCGTGGCTGAGAATGGTGTTCTCCGGGATTCTGCCCGTAAGCGACGTTTCGAACGCGTCGACGTCGTAAAGCCCCTTGCCGATGTAGCTGCCTTCGCCAAGCAGGTCCTGATAGACATTCGACACCGCACCGGCATACGGATCGATACCGCAGGGCCCGGAAAACAAGCGCTGATAGACGGACCCTTCGTGAAGCGTCGGCAACGACGGCGTAATGCGCGGCTGAAGTACGCCGTAGCCTTCGACGACACGACGCGTCACCGGGTCGATCCCCGGTCGATTGAGTGGATGGGCGGCAGTGCCGACCAGTTGGCGCACCGCATCGATCGGCAGCCGCGTGTCGCTGTCGAGGGTGATGACGTAGCGCACGTCAGCGGGGGCTTGAGGCGGCACGCCGTCGATATCGACAAACGATGTGTCGGTGGCGCCCCGCAACAGTCGATTGAACTCGTGGAGCTTGCCGCGCTTGCGCTCCCAAGCGAGCCACTTGCGCTGGGCTTCGTTCCACAGCCGGCGGCGATGGAACAGGAAGAATCGCGGCGAGTTGCCACTCACATGCGCATACCGCGCGTTGAGCATCGCGACACGCTCACTCGCGGCCGTCAGCAAGGGCAGGTCGCTCTCAAGATGTTCCGAATCGGCGTCTTTCCAGTCGGAGAGCAGGGCAAAGTAGACGTCGCCCGCCGCATTGGCGAGGTAGTGCAGTTCG
Organism: Pandoraea sp. PE-S2T-3; assembly: GCF_002179965.1. Classification (GTDB taxonomy): domain Bacteria; phylum Pseudomonadota; class Gammaproteobacteria; order Burkholderiales; family Burkholderiaceae; genus Pandoraea. The sequence goes on along the minus strand of NZ_NGUQ01000033.1, from coordinate 135,267 downwards.
AGCTGATCGACTTGCTCGTTGATACCCGCTTCGTTCGTCAGCAACGTGGGCACCACGACGAAGGTCTTCAGCGTTGAAGGAACCCCCTGCGCGAGCTCCATGCGGGGCAGATGGCGCGGCACGATCAACTTGGTCAGTATTTGATCGATCGCCATGACGGCCAGATCGGAGGCAGGGATGGCGGCGAAGATGGCGAGCAGCAGCAGGCCGAGTACGCTTACGCCGGCCTGATGGCTCAGCCACAGCGGGTTGACCAGAATCAACGCGCTCAAGCCGACGATCGAGGCGATGTAGAGCGCCGAACCGCGTGAGGTGTAGGCGCGAAGACAGCGTTGCGCGAACGGCACCCGATAGCCGATTTCGCGCTCGAACTCGCGTCGCCCCGCTGCCAGCAGGTAATAGCCCGGATCGGCGCGCCGTTGCATGTCATGGCTATCGGTTGCGTGATCGAGCCCATTCGGCGGACGTGTCGTCGGGTGTGCAATCGCGTGCGCGGCGGCGGCTGCCTTGGCATTCAGCGCGTCGGCAACGGCCAGCTCGGCGAGCGGCGAACGCGCGGCCAGTGTCTCGATCTCATGCCGATATTGGTCGCGTGTTGCGAAGTCCATCTCGGCGTAGCCGGGGTTGCGGCGCAACTGCGCGTCGACAAGACTCACGTCCTCGAACAGCGGCTGCCAGTCGAACGAGCGCATGTCGCGCAAGCTGCCGACAAGGTTGCGCACCGACATGTTGGCCGCCGCCTGACTGGCGTGCTCCGCCTGTACCACATCGTCCGACGAATGCCCCTGCCGCGCCAGCTGCTCGTTGAGCCATTGCAGCGAAGTGTCCTGATAGCGCAAACGCTGGATCAACTGCACGGCAAAGGCGGGTTCGAACGGTTCGACAAAGCGCGGTTGGCTAGTGACTGGCGGGCCTGCCGCCTGCGGTATGCGGCCGTCGAGGGCCAGCAGGTCGTCGGCGTACTTGTCGGCGGCTTCGCGGCTGGCTTGCGTGCGTGTGACGTGAACACTCAGGCGCCGCAGGTTTTCGATCATCACCGCGCGCAGGGTGAGTGGCATGGCCCATAGCTCGGCCATGGTCAGCGGTTCGACCTTCTGATAAGCCAGCACAAAGCAACGCAGCAGCGTGGGGTCGAACCGGCTGTCGGTGTGCGCCACAAACGCCCACATCACGCCGTAGATGCGCGGATAGCCCCTGAGTGGACCATCGAGCAACTGCGGCAGGTTGCGATAGGAGCGCGCGCCAAGCCCGTGGCGAACTTCGGTGAATTGGCCGGATACAGCTCGGAAGTTGTCGAGCAGCCACTCTGCGGCGGGCGTGATCGAGCGGCGGCGCAAGGTGGCTTGCGCGGTGGCGTCGTAACAATGGCGCAGCACGCGCTCATTGTCAGCGGCGCGAGAGGCGAGGGCTCGTGCATTGGGGGCGCGCAGCGAGATTCGCTGGGCGTGGGCAAGACTGACGGCGTGTTGTTCAAGCCGTTCACGGCTGAACAGTTCCGCCCGAATCGGTGACTCTGAGGGACCGAAGTCGTTGGCTGCATGATTCGCGCCCATAAAGCGCGAGATGCGCGGCAATTCCCACATATTGACGTCTCCGGAGCGGCAAGCAACGGCCCCTTTCGGTGAAAAGGGCATCCGCCCTTTATCCGCTGGCTTCGCCGGGATGTCCGTCCGCTAGCGGACGGACAGGCCTCATGGCGATGTGCGTACGCCAGCGGACCGACGACGCGTGTCGAATCGGAGAGGCTCGATGCAGGCGTCTTCCCGTTCGTTATCGCCCGTGGGGGCGCGCGTGAACCCAACGACGCAGTCCGAAACTTCAACGCAGTGAGAACGCAAAACTTCATGAGCGAAGACACCTATACCAACACCGGACGCCCCGAGTTGAAGGCAAAGCTGACCGAGTTACCTGCGTGGCATGCCCTGACGCAACACGTCGAGCGAATGCGGCGGGTGCATTTGCGCCAACTGTTCTCGGCCGATGCCACCCGAGGGGAGCGTTTTTCGCTGCAAGCCTGCGGGTTGTACCTCGACTATTCCAAGAACCTGATCACCGCCGAGACGATCGAGCTGCTCGTCTCGCTCGCAAACGCCTGCGGGGTGCCCCGGCAAATCGAAGCGATGTTCACCGGGCAGAAAATCAACGTCAGCGAGGACCGTGCGGCGCTGCATATCGCCTTGCGCGCACCGCGCACGCAGGCGATCCTGCTCGATGGCCGTGATGTCGTGGCAGACGTGCACGCAGTGCTCGACCGGATGAGCGCGTTCACCTCGGCCGTGCATCGCGGTGAATGGCGCGGCTACTCAGGGAAACGCATACGTAACGTTGTGAATATCGGGATCGGTGGGTCGGATCTCGGCCCGGTAATGGCCTATCACGCACTGCGGCAATACGCGTCGCCGGAGATGGTGTTCCGCTTCATCTCGAACGTGGATGGCAGCGACTTTCTCGAAGCCACGCAGGATCTCGATGCCGCCGAAACGCTCTTTATCGTTTGCTCGAAGACCTTTCGCACGAAGGAAACACTGACCAACGCGGCCACTGCGCGCGAATGGATCGTGCGCTCGCTGGGCGACGAGCGCGCGGTGGCCCGGCATTTTGTCGCGGTGTCGACCAATGTCGAAGCCGCCGCGAAGTTCGGCATCGACGCCCGGCAGTTGTTCGGGCTGTGGGACTGGGACGGCGGCCGGTACTCGATGGACTCGGCCATCGGCTTGTCGACCATGCTCGCGGTGGGGCCTGAGAATTTCCGGTCGATGCTCGGTGGCTTTCACGCCATGGATCAACACTTCCGCACGGCGCCGCTGTCGCAAAACCTGCCCGTGCTCATGGGGTTGTTGTCCGTCTGGTACAACAACTTCTTTGACGCACAAACCGCTGCTGTGCTGCCCTATGCGCACGACATGCAGCGCTTTCCGGCGTACTTGCAGCAACTGACCATGGAGAGCAACGGCAAGCACGTGACGCTCGACGGTGCGCCCGTCGATTACCAGACCGGCCCGATCTACTGGGGCGAACCGGGGACCAACGGCCAACATTCGTTCCATCAGCTGCTGCATCAGGGCACACGCATGGTGCCGTGCGATTTCATCGGATTTTGCCGGGCCACGCATCCGATCGGCAATCATCAGGAACTGCTGCTGGCGAATCTGTTCGCGCAGACCGAAGCGCTGGCGTTCGGCAAGACCAACGACGAGGTGTGGGCCGAGGGCGTGCCGGACTGGCTGGTGCCGCATCGCGTGTTCGAAGGGAACCGGCCAACCAATACCCTGCTGGCCGATGTGCTCGATCCCGCCACACTGGGTGCGCTGGTGGCGCTCTATGAACACAGTGTGTTCACCCAGAGCACAATCTGGCATATCGACGCTTTCGACCAATGGGGCGTAGAGTTAGGAAAATCGTTGGCCGAGCGCACGCTGGCAGCGCTCAACGGCTCGGTGGCACCCGCGCTCGACAGTTCCAGCCGCGCACTGATTCGATATTGCCGCGAACGCCGCGAACGCCGCGAAGGCCACGCTGGTTAGCCGAATACCAACGTCATCATTGCAGCACTCGGCATCTTCACTCGCTTGATCAACGACAGGAGGAACGCTATGCAAGTCGGCATGATTGGATTGGGGCGTATGGGCGCAGACCTTGTGCGTCGTTTGACACGCCACGGTCATCAATGTGTAGTTCATGATGTGCGCCCCGCGGCGGTGGCGGCATTGCAAGCCGAGGGTGCCACCGGCGCAGACTCGCTCGACGCGATGATGTCGACGTTGAAAGCGCCTCGCATTCTCTGGTTGATGGTGCCGGCGGGCGCCGTCGAAGCGACGCTTGCAGAACTGACGCCGATGCTCTCGCCGGGCGACATCGTCATCGATGGCGGCAACTCCAGCTTTCGCGACGGGATTCGGCGCGGCGCCGAACTCGCCGAAAAGAACGTTCACTTTGTCGACGTCGGCACCAGCGGCGGTATCGCCGGTCTGACGCGCGGCTACTGTCTGATGATCGGTGGCGAACACGACATCGTGACCTACCTGACGCCGATCTTTCGTGCCCTTGCGCCGGGCGGAAACGGCGGCCCGGGCGCGGCAAATGTCACGCCGCCGCCCAATGGACACGCGCGGGACGACGATAGCGCCACGGCCGAATACGGCTATCTCTATTGCGGCCTGCATGGTGCGGGGCATTTCGTGAAGATGGTCCACAACGGTATCGAGTACGGCATGATGGCCGCCATCGCCGAGGGCCTGAACATCCTCAAGCAGGCGGGCATCGGCAAGCACACGCACGAGGTCGGTGCCGAGACGACGCCGCTGCGAAATCCCGAGTACTACCAGTACGACTTTGCGCTGCCCGAGATTGCCGAAGTGTGGCGGCACGGCAGTGTGATCGACTCGTGGCTGCTCGACCGGATTGCCAACGCGTTGCGCAAAGACCCTGCACTGGACCAGTTCACCGGACACGTCTCGGATTCGGGCGAAGGCCGCTGGACGCTGGAAGCCGCCATCGACGAAGCCGTACCGGCACCGGTGCTCAGTGCAGCCCTGTTCTCGCGCTTCAGTTCGCGGGGGCAGGCCGGTTTTGCGAACCAAGTGCTGTCGGCCATGCGGCAGGAGTTTGGCGGCCATGCGGAAGCGGCCGCTGCGACGCCTTCACCATCGTCGCCGCCGGCAAAAGGCGCCTGAAAGGGCCAATCGAGGAATCGCATGATGAGCGCGCCACATGACGTCGTTTTTCTGCTTGACGTCGATAACACCCTGCTGGACAACGATCGCTTTCTGGCCGACCTGAAAACGCGCCTGACCGAGTCGTTTGACGATGCGATGTGCGCGCGCTATTTCTCGATTCTCGAATCGCTGCGCTTGCAGATCGGCTACGTCGACTACCTTGGCGCGCTTCAGTGTTTTCGACTCGAAGACATCAACGACCCGCGCATGCTGTCGATGTCGGCGTTCCTGCTGGACTATCCCTTCGAGACGCTCCGGTATCCGAGCGCACTGGCGGTCATCGCGCATCTGCAACGTTGGGGGCCGACCGTCATCGTGTCGGATGGTGACGCTGTCTTTCAGCCGCGCAAGATCGCGCGTGCCGGCTTCTGGGATGCCGTCGAAGGGCGGGTGCGCATTTATGTGCACAAGGAACTGATGCTCGACGCCATCGAGAAAGACTTCCCGGCGCGGCGCTATGTCATGGTGGACGACAAGTTGCGGTTGTTGTCGATCATGAAGGGTGTCTGGGGCGATCGGCTGACGACGGTGTTCCCGCGTCAGGGGCACTACGCGCTCGATGCAGAGGCGCTCGCCCGCTACGACCCGCCGGACATCACCATCGAGCGCATCGGTGACCTGCTGGCAGAGGACTTCTCTGCGCTACACGTCAGCACCGCGCCGGTGGCCGCACGCTCACGCTAGTCGATTTCCTTTGCGGGGTGATTCGATGGAGCCGTCAGTCATACAACAACAAGATCCCGACCTGTTGTGCATCAACACGCTGCGCACGCTTTCGATCGATGCGGTGCAAAAGGCGCAGTCGGGGCATCCGGGCACGCCCATGGATGCGGCCCCGACGCTCTACTGCCTGTGGCAACGATTTCTGCGCTACGACCCTGAACATCCCCACTGGCCCAATCGAGACCGCTTCGTACTCTCCAACGGTCACGCCTGTGCGTTGCTCTACAGTCTGCTGCACCTTTGCGGCGTGCAGGGGGAAGACCCCGACGCGCCGACACCGCAAACGTACGAGGGTCTGGCCATCACGATGCAGGACCTGAAGACATTCCGTCAGGCGGGCAGCCATTGCACCGGGCACCCCGAGTACGGTTGGACGACCGGCGTGGAAACCACCACCGGGCCGCTGGGGCAGGGCATTGCCACCAGTGTCGGCATGGCGATCTCGCAGCGGTGGCTCAGTGCCACCTACGATCGCCCCGGGTTTGCGTTGTTCGACCATAACGTCTACGCGCTTTGTGGCGATGGCGACATGATGGAGGGGCTGGGCGCGGAAGCGGCATCGCTGGCGGGGCACCTGAAGCTGGCCAACTTATGCTGGATCTACGACGACAACCACATCACCATCGAAGGCTCGACGCGACTGGCATTCACTGAAGATGTCGCGGCAAGGTTTATCGCCTACGGCTGGCGTGTGGAACAAGTGAGCGACGCGAACGACCTCGTGCAGTTGAGCGCGGCGTATCAACGTTTTCTCGATACGGACGACGCGCCAACCCTCATCGTCGTGCAAAGCCATATCGGCTACGGCGCACCGCACCGGCAAGACACGCGCGAAGCACATGGTGAGCCGCTGGGCGAGGCCGAAGTCCGGCTGGCCAAACAGTTCTACGGGATGGATCCGGATAAGCAGTTCGACATACCGGATGGGGTCGCTGAACACTTGCGCGACAACTTCGGTCGCCGTGGCGCCGAGGCGTACGCCGCATGGGCCGCACAGTCCGCGGCCTACCGTGCCCAGTATCCCGATCTGGCTGACGCGCTGGCGACAATGAGCGCCCGCAAGTTGCCCGATGACTGGGACGCGTCGCTACCCACTTTCGATGCGCCGGCGCCCGACATCGCCACGCGTGCCGTATCGGGGCAGGTGCTCAATGCCATTGCCGCACGTGTGCCGTGGCTGATCGGCGGCGCGGCCGATCTGTCGCCCTCGACGCTCACTCGGCTGACCTTCGACGGTGCCGGCGATTTTCAGCCGCCTGCGCCGGATGACGGCGGCACATATGCCGGCAGGAATTTTCATTTCGGCGTGCGCGAGCACGCCATGTGCGCCATTGCCAATGGCATGAGTCTGTCGTTGCTGCGCCCGTTCGTATCCAGCTTTCTCATCTTCACCGATTACTGCCGGGCCGCGTTGCGGCTGGGCGCCATGATGGAATTGCCGCTCATCACCATCTGGACGCACGACTCCATCAGTCTCGGAGAGGACGGACCGACGCATCAGCCAGTAGAGCAGTTGGCGTCACTACGCGCGATGCCGGGCATGATCGTCATGCGCCCGGCCGATGCCGGCGAAGTGGTCGAAGCGTGGCGATTCATCATGACGCTACGGCACACGCCGGTCTGTCTGGCCCTGACGCGCCAGCCGTTGCCCGTGCTGGACCGCACCCGCTACGCCAGCGCCAGCGGGGTCTCGCGCGGCGCCTATGTGTTGATCGACGCCTGCGTTGACGCCGGTCTGGAAGACGCGACGCCTGACGTATTGCTGCTGGCCTCGGGCAGCGAAGTGGCATTATGCGTGGCTGCCTACGACGAACTCCGGCGTGAAGGCATTCTGGCGCGTGTGGTCAGCATGCCGTCGTGGGAGGTGTTCGAAAGCCAGTCGCAGGCGTATCACGATAGCGTGCTGCCGCCAGGGCTCGCAGCACGCGTGGCCGTCGAAGAAGCGTCCGCGTTCGGATGGGAGCGCTACACCGGAATCGACGGCGCCATTCTGGGGCTGCACACTTTCGGCATGTCGGCGCCGCGTGAAGCGCTCGCGCGCCATTTCGGCTTCGATGTCACCCACGTCGTCGCCGCCGCCAAGGCGCAGATCATGAACCATGGCGTCAAGCCTCGCTTGCCCGCCAATATCTCAGGAAAAACACCATGAATGATGTGTTAATGCCGACGCAGACGAGTCCGCCGGACAGTCCGTTCGCCGGCAAGACGTTGTCGCCGGACCATCTCGTCAATATCGCCCGGCTGGTCACGGCGTACTACGTGCGAATCCCAGACCCGGAAGTGGCCGCGCAGCGCGTGGCGTTCGGCACGTCGGGCCATCGCGGCGTGTCGTCGCTCGCGACCTTCAACGAAACCCATGTGCTCGCCGTGTGTCAGGCGATCTGCCGCTATCGCAGCGCGCACGGCATCGACGGGCCGTTGTTCCTCGGTATTGATACCCATGCGCTGTCGGAACCCGCGTTCGCCAGTGCGATGGAAGTGTTCGCCGGCAACGGCGTCGAGGTCATGGTGGCCGCTGGCGGCGAATACACGCCGACGCCCGCTGTCTCTCACGCGATCCTGACGCATAACGTCGGGCGCACGGCCGGCTTTGCCGATGGCGTGGTCATCACGCCGTCGCACAATCCGCCTGATAACGGCGGCATCAAGTACAACCCGCCGAATGGCGGCCCGGCGTCGTCCGAAATCACCGGCTGGATCGAGTCGCAAGCCAACGATCTGCTGCGCGACGGGCTGCGCACGCTGCCTCGCGTCAGTTTCGACAAGGCGATGCGCGCGTCAACGACACACGGCTACGATTTCGTGAATAGCTATGTCGACGATTTGCGTCACGTCGTCGACATGACGTTGCTGCGCGATAGCGGCATTCACATGGGTGTCGATCCGATGGGCGGTGCGGGGGTGCATTACTGGCAGGCCATCGCCGATCGTTACGACCTGAATCTCTCGGTCACGCGCCAGACGGTCGACCCGACGTTCCGCTTCATGCCGGCCGATTGGGACGGGCAGATTCGAATGGACCCGTCGTCGCATTACGCGATGCAGCGCCTCATCGCGCAGAAGGACAAATTCGACGTGGCGTTCGCGTGCGATACCGATCACGACCGCCACGGCATTGTGGCGCCGAGCGTCGGTCTGCTGCCGCCCAACCATTATTTCTCGGTGCTGGTTCAGTACCTGTTCGCCGAGCGCCCGGACTGGCCGGCCAGCGCGGCAATCGGCAAGACGGTCGTCGGCAGCCAGTTGATCGATCGTCTGGCGGCGAAGCTCGGGCGGCGGCTTTACGAAGTCCCGGTCGGATTCAAGTGGTTCGCACCCGGGCTTCTCGACGGCTCGCTGGCAGTCGCAGGCGAGGAGAGTGCAGGGGCGAGTTTTCTGCGCCGGGACGGCACCGTTTGGACCACCGACAAGGATGGCTTGATTCCGGCGTTACTGGCCGGTGAGATGACGGCCCGCACCGGGCGCGACCCCGGTGAGCTTTACGTGAAGCTCACCGAAACGCTCGGTGCTCCGGTCGAAGCGCGTCGCGAGGCAAGCGCCACGCCGACGCAGAAAGCCCGCCTCGCGGCGTTGTCGCCCGGGCAGATCCATTCGACACGGCTGGCAGGCGAGCCTATCAACGCGATCCTCACGCGCGCCCCCGGCAACGATGCGCCGATCGGCGGGCTGAAAGTGATCACCGATCATGGCTGGTTCGCGGCGCGTCCTTCGGGCACCGAGAGCATCTACAAGATCTATGCAGAGAGCTTTCTGGGCGACAGCCACTTGCAGCAATTGCTGAGTGAAGCGCAGGCACTCGTCGATCAGGCATTGGCGGGGGAAGCGGCCAATACGGCGACGTGATCGCACGGGCGCTGCTTCCTGCCGCTTATGCCTTACCGCAGTAGCGGCGGCAGCGCCTCTTTCAGAAAATCGACCAGCGCACGCACGGCGGGCATCATGCCTCGCCGCGTGGGGAACAGGATGGCGAGGCGGCCTTCCCGCGAGCGCCATTCCGGCAACACCCCCTGCAACAGACCCGCGTCCATTTCGTTGGCACACGCATACAACGGCATGCTGGCGATGCCCATGCCGGCCAAAGCGGCTTCCTTCAGCGCGGCAATGTTGTCGCTTTGCAGCCGCGTGTGAGCGATCGGCGTGGTGACGGTGCCGTCCGAGCCGATCAGTCGCAAAGATGTGACCGGCTCGTTGATCGACGCGTAGACCATCAGGTCGCCGTGCGGCAGCGCGTCCGGACGATCGATCGCCGGGTGACGCGCCAGATAGGCGGGGCTCGCGACCAGCCCCCAGTGCACCGTGCACAACGGGGCCTGCACCAGACTCGATGACTCCACTTCTACCGCCATCCCCCGCACGACGACATCGACGTTTTCTTCGATGAGATCCACCTGCCGGTTACTGGCCTGCACGGCCAGCCTGACCTTGGGGTACTGCTGCATGAAGCGGGGCAGCAGCTTGGCGAGCACGATGTCGGTCACGACGACCGGCATGCTGACGCGCACGAGCCCTGACGGCTCTACGGTGCGCTGCCGAACCGCATCCTCACCCGCGCGGGCCTCCGCGATCATGGCCTTGCAGTGTTCGTAGAGGTCCTGCCCGGCGTCGGTCAGACTCAGCCGCCGGGAGGTGCGATGGAGCAGCCGTACACCAAGGTTGGCTTCCAGATCGGTAATGCGGCGGGAAATTCGCGACTTGCTGATGCCGAGCCGGTCTCCCGCCGCCGTAAATCCATGCTGCTCAACGACCTGCGCAAACAGATAGAGGTCATTCAAATCGACAGAAACGGGATTCATCGGGCATCCGCAGGTAGGCGTGGGTAATGTTCATCGTTCAATGCATGCAACGATGGGTTGTCAAATGACATATTTATCTATTGTCGTTGCATAAATATGATTCATTTCAACCGGCGCCGATGGGCACCGGACAGTCAGGCAGCGGCGCACAGGTGCAGACGTGCCGGGCCTTTTCCAGATCCAGATGCCTACGTTTCCCCAAAGACCATGAAAACCAATCCTCTCCTGAAAGCCGCTGCGCTCGCCGTTGCCGTTGCCACCACTTCCGCAGTGACGGCGAATACCGCTAACGCGGCCCCTGTCGCCAATGCCACCAGCGCCGCTAACGCGGTAGCCCCCTCAGGCGCGCCGTACTCGCTGCTCTCGCGTGATAACACCGTGCTGGTGCTGGTCGATCATCAGATCGGCTTGTTCACCGGTGTGCGTGACATGGACGTCGGCCAGCTCAAGCACAACGTCGTGGCGCTGGCCAAGGCCGCGAAGACGCTCGGTATCCCGGTCATCATGACGGCCACCGTGCCCGACGGCATGTGGGGCCCGACCATCCCTGAACTGACCGCCGCGTTGCCGGGCGTGCCGGTGATTGCCCGGACGTCGATCAACGCGTGGGACGATCCCAACGTGCGTGCCGCTATCGAGAAGACCGGCCGCAAGCAGGTGCTGATTGCGGGTGTGTCGCTGGAAGTCTGTGCCACGTTCCCGGCACTGTCGCTCAAGGCGGCGGGCTACGATCCGCGTGTCGTGCTGGATGCCTCGGGCACGTTCACCGATGCGAAGCGCACGGTCGGCCTGCAACGACTGGCTGGCGCGGGCATTCCCGTCACCGACTACGCCACCGCTGGCGTGGAAATGCTGCACGGCAACGACGATCCCAAGGCCGCGCAGGTCTATGCCGATCTGGATATGCCGTTTGCCAACCTCGTGTGGCAGTACAAGAGCGCGCTGAGCAAGTAAGCCGATATGAACCCGTTCGCACGTATCTCGAAAGTCGTCGCCGGTCATGACATGACCATTGGCGATGCCTTTCGGGCCAAGCACTTTGAAGAGCGGGCATTCGACGGCCTGATGGACCCGGTCGTCATGCTCGATCACTTCCACATGACCGGCCCCACGTTTGCACCGCATCCGCACGCGGGCATTTCGGCGGTGACGTATATGTTCGAGGACGCCGTGGGGGCTCACGTCAACTACGACTCGCTCGGCAATCACGGCCCGATTCATCCGGGTGCGCTGCACTGGTTTGCGGCGGGGCGAGGTGCGGTGCATACCGAACAGCCGGAGGGCGAAAACCAGCACGTGCATGCGTTGCAGATTTTCGTCAATCTGCCTGCCAGCAAGAAGTTCGATGCGCCCTATGCCGTGCATGCAGAGCCCCATGAGATTCCGGAGTTCAGGACGAAGGGAGTCCGTGTGCGGGTGGCGTCAGGCAGCAGCAATGGCGTGGTAGCACCTCACACGCAGCAACTGCCCGAGCCGTTCACGTTGCTGGATGGTTTTCTCTGGCCGTCGGCCGAATTCAGCCATGACGTGCCGCGGGGTTGGAGCGCGATGATCTATGCCGTGTCGGGCGGCTTGCACGTGACGGTCGATGAGGGCGTCCGGCATCTGAACGAAGGGGAGGCCATCGCGGTGGCATTCGACGAACAGGCTACGGCGGAGGCGATTGCCGTTCGACTCGCCGCTGAGGGAGACAGCCACTTTGTTGTGCTTTCCGGTCCTGCCCTGCACGAGCCGATCGCCAAGCATGGCCCGTTCGTCATGAACACCCGTGAACAGCTCGAGGACCGGATCAGGGCCTATCAGCGAGGCGAACTCGGGCAGTTGGTCATGCCGCCCTCCCGCCGCTAGGGAGGAAAGACAAATCGTGGTAGATTTTTGCCGAAGCCGCGCGCCCGCCAGTCTCTGTCGGCGAATGAACGCCACGCGGCAAGGTGGTCTGCACGCTCCCGCACGCAAGGGGCGTCGCAGTGACCCCGGATGCCGTCCCTGTTGGGGAAACGCTATGAAAGCGATCCATTGAGATGCGGCCCACCTCCTCGCGCTCCCCCGCGCTCTCGCCAGCCATTGGCGGCTACGGCTTCGGTCCCTTCAAGCTCTACCCTCAGGCCAGACGGCTGTTCATCGACAACAAGGCCGTGCGGCTGGGTGCGCGTGCGTTTGATCTGCTCGCTCATCTGGTGGTCCATGCCGGCGAAGTGCAAAGCAAAGATGCGCTGATTGCCGCCGCGTGGCCGCAAGTCATTGTCGAAGAGGCCAACCTGCGCGTGCAGCTTGTCGGCTTGAGAAAGGCGCTCGAAGTGCATGGCGGCCACGATCTCATTTCGAATGTTCCCGGCCGGGGATATGTGTTTACGGCCAACGTCAGCCATCTCGATGCGCTCATTCAAGACGAAGCACAACGCAATGTGCCCGTTTGGGGACTCTCGCCGACGACGCGCCTGCCGGGGGCGGCCGCCGCATTGGTCGGGCGGCGCAACGAAGTCAACACTGTGGTCAAGGACACGTACCTGCGCCGGCTCGTCACGGTTGCCGGGCCGGGCGGGATCGGCAAGACCAGTGTCGCCGTGGCGGCCGCGCGCATCATCGCCGGGGAGTTGAGCGATGGCGCCGTCTTCGTCGACCTGTCGACGCTGGCTACCGGTGATCTGGTGGCCTCAGCGGTGGCGGCGGCCGTCGGGGTCTCGGTCGTCTCGGGCGATCCGCTGGCCAATGCCATCGCACTGCTGCAAGGCAAACACGTGGTACTGGTGCTGGATAACTGCGACCCGGTACTTGATGCGACGGTGGAGGTGGTTCAGCGAATCCTTGCCGGCACGACCACGCCTTTCATCGTCGCCACGAGTCGAGAGCCACTGCGTATCGAAGCCGAATCGGTTCACCGCCTGCCCCCGCTGGCGTCCCCGCCCGAGGGGCTCGACACCTCGCTCGACGCGGCCATGCAATTCCCCGCGATTCAGCTGTTCGTCCAACGGGCACTGGCGATCGACGGTGCCTTCCAGCTCTCGGATGACGATGCCCCCGGCGTGGCGCTGTTGTGCCGGCGGCTCGACGGTATGCCGCTGGCTATCGAACTTGCCGCAGCGCGCACTGCCGTGCTCGGCGTGAGCGAACTGGTGCAGCGCCTCGATGATCGTCTGAAGCTGCTCAAGAGCGACCGGCGATCCGGTGTACCTCGCCATCGCACACTGGAAGCCACGCTCGACTGGAGCTTTCAACTGCTGGGAAGCGACGAGCAACGCATGCTGACGCGCCTTGCCATCTTCCGCGAGCGATTTTCGCTGGAGTGGGCGCTGGCCGTGGCCGCCGACGATGCCGCTGCGGGTATCGAAGCGCTTGCCGGTCTGGTGTCCAAGAGCTTGATTTCGGTGGATGCCAGCAACGCCATGACGCCTTACCGTTTGCTGGAGACAACCCGTTGCTACGCCATGGCCAAGTTGCTGGCGTCGGGCGAGGGCAGCATGATCGCCAAGCGACACGCGTTCCATGTCTGTGCGCTGCTCGGCAAAGCAGTCGACGAGATCGACGGGCTGGGGCACGGCGCGTGGCGCGAGAAGCACGCGCAGGCGCTGGACGATGTGCGCTGTGCACTCGATTGGGCGCTGGCGCCCGACGGCGATACGGCGCTGGCGTCGCGTATTGCAGCCTTGTCGGCAACGCTATGGATGTCGACCTCGATGCTCAGCGAGTACCTCGGTTATCTGGAACGGCTGGTCGAACTTGATCCCGGCACGAGCGGCGATCCGTCGCTGGCAGCGCAGGTGTGGGGTGCCATCGGGTTTTGCCGGAGCACGCTGCGTGGCCCGAAAGGGGAGGCGTACGACGCTTTGGGCCGCGCGTTGGCGAGTGCCGAACAATCGGACGATCTTGCCTTGCGCCTGCCGATTCACTGGACCAGGTTCACGGCCGACATTCTTAACGGCCGCTATGCCGACGTGCTGAGTGAAAGTCTGGCGTTCGGTGAGGTGGTGAAGTCGATTGCCGATCCGCAGGCAGACCTCGTGTTCCATCGCATGATGGCGTTGAGCCGCTACTTCGGCGGCGCTTATCAGGACGCGCTGCGCCATGCGGAGTTGGCGATCGGGCCGGGCTCCAACGCTATTGGCATGTGCGCCGGGGCACCGTCCCAGTTGGACCATCGCGTGGCGGCGCTGACCATGATGGCGCGCACCTTGTGGACGCTGGGGCAGTTCAGCCGTGCGCTGGGCGTGGCCGAGCAGGCAAGGGCGCGTGCGGTGCGTACGCGCCACGTCACGTCGCTGATCTTTACGCTGTCGTTCGCGTCATGCCCGATCTCGCTGTGGTGCGGGGAAATCGAACTGGCGGCGAACGTCACTGACGAGTTACGAGACTGCTGTGTGCGGCACGGCATTCCGTTCTTCGGTTCATGGTTCACGATTTTCGACCATGCGCTGGAACTTCATGTCGAACACCTCGCCGCCCGCGAATCCTTCAGCGCAGTGCTCTACACGGCGGCCCATGCCGAGATGAGCGTGACCCTCGACCCGCTTGCGGTGACCGACGATCTGGTGCGGCGCGCCCGCGACGGCCTGTGTGACTGGTGCGCCCCTGAAATCCTTCGATCGCAGGCCCATGTGCTGCTCAATGCCGGGCAGCTCAGCGCCGCGCAATCATTGCTCGACGAAGGCATTGCCCTTGCCACGGCACAGGGGGCGCTGGCGTGGAAGGCTCGGCTCGTCCAGACCCAAGCCGAAGCGCTTATCCGGCAGGGCCGCGAAGCCGATGCCGCCTGGCTGATGGAGCGTCTGACGCACGAGTTCTCGCCGGCGGATCGCGACATCCTGCTGCGCCGCCTGCCCTGACGGGCTGTTTTGACATCTTTTAACAAGTCTTAACTGGCAGGTCCGCGCGCCGTTCACCAGAATCCGCTTATCGAACTGGCGAAGGAGGTCGAATGCGGCTCGAACAGGTCCTGTACACCGCGACCGTGCAGGCCACCGGTGGCCGCACCGGTACCGCCGCCTCGGCCGATGGCGCCTTATCCGTCACGCTGTCCACGCCAAGCGAACTCGGTGGTGCAGGGGCCCGGGCACCAACCCCGAACAACTCTTCGCCGCCGGCTATTCGGCGTGCTTTATCGGCGCGATGAAGGCGGTTGGCGCCGCCATGAAGATCAAGGTCCCCGAAGGGGTCTCTATCACCACGCAGGTAGGGATCGGACCGATACCTATCGGTTACGGCATTCAGGTCGCCATGACCGTCCACCTGCCGGGCTTCGAGCGCGCCGCCGCCGAAGCGCTGGTCGCGGCAGCCCACAAGGTTTGCCCGTACTCGAATGCGACGCGCGGCAACATCGAAGTGGCCGTCGCCGTCGCGTGAATGCACCCTCCCGATGGCCCGATTCGTTTTCACTTGAAATTCCGGTAACACCCGAAGACAGCCGTTCCCTTCCTATTTTCTGAATGAGGCAACTGATGAAATCCAATCCTCTCTCCATCCGCCGCACCGTCGTCGGATTGCTGGGTTTTACGTCGCTGGCCGTCGGCGTCGTGGCGCCCAGCACTGCGTTTGCCGAGCGCGTCAACAACGTGGTGCTTGTGCATGGCGGTTTTGTCGACGGGGGCGGCTGGGAGCAGGTGTACAAGTTGCTGAAGGCCAAGAAGTACAACGTGAGCATTGTTCAGAACCCGACGACGTCGCTCGCGGCCGACGTGGCGGCGACCAAGGCGGTGCTCGACGCACAGGACGGCCCGGTCGTGCTGGTCGGCCATTCGTATGGCGGGGCCGTCATCACCGAGGCGGGTAACGATCCGAAGGTTGCGCGTCTGGTCTACATCGCAGCGTTTGCGCTCGACAAAGGGGAGTCGGTGAACACGGTGATTTCGAGTGCGCCCCCCGGCGCGCCGCAGCCGCCCATCCTGCCCCCGGTCAATGGGTTTCTGATGCTCGACAAGGCCAAGTTCGCCGCCTCGTTTGCGGGCGACGTCAAGCCTGCACGCGCTGAATTCCTCGCCAACGCACAAGTCCCCTGGGGCGTGGATGCGCTGGGCGGACAGATCACGGCGGCGGCATGGCGCGCGAAGCCGAGCTGGTATCTGGTCACGAAGGACGACAAGATGATTCCGCCGGATGCGCAGCGCATGATGTCCAAGCGAGCGGGCGCCACGGTGGTGGAAACGGCTGGCAGTCATGCGATTTACGAATCGAAGCCTGCCGTGGTCGCTGCCCTGATCGAGCAGGCCGCGACCGCAAACAAGTAAGGTCGACGCGGGACACTGACGCCCTTCGGGTTGATTTCCGAGGGGCGTTTCCACATGCGGGGGGCGATGGTTACTGTCGCACGGCACCGACACCCATGCGTTGCAATTCTCACCAACGGCGATGCGGGGTCATCGACTTCGGCTATGCTGGCGGACATATGTGAAACACAGACCCCCCGTCCCGTAGCTATGTCCATTTCGGCCGTATTCATCAGCATTGCGATTCTGTCGTGCCTCATGAGCGTTGCCATTCTTGGCTCGCTGTTCCGGACGGGTGTCCCGGGAATACGCTTATGGGGCGTCGCCAGTGCCATGCTGGCCGTCACGGCGGGGCTGCTTCTGGCCGGGCCGACCGACGTGATCGTCGTGGTGGCAAGCAGTCTGCTGGTGACCGCCTCGATGCTCGGGCTTCACGGCTTCCGGCAATTTCTCCATACCCGAACCACGTTCGCCTGGGAATACGTGGCGGTCGTCGCCATCCTCGTACTGCTGGTCTACTGGACCTTTCTGTCGCCCCACGTGGACGCGCGCAGCGCCATGGTCTCCGGTTTCATCGCCTATGTGCGGTTCCAGATCGGCTGGATGGTGTTGAAGTACCGGCCCGCCGGCAGACCCAAATACGCTTACTACTTCGTGTCGATCGCAGCCGTGCTGGGGGCCGTCGTGCATGGCGTGCGCTGCATTGCCTACGGACTGGGGTTTGCCCACGAGACGGTGTTCTTGCAGGCGACGCCGCTGAACGTCATGTTCCTCGGCATGGCGACGCTGACCCTGCCGTGTCTGTCCGTCGGCATGGTGATGCTCGCGCATGACCGTCTGGCCGACCGGATGGAGCGACTGGCGACGTTTGACGATCTGACCGGTGTGCTGGCCCGACGCGCCTTCATCGCGCGGGCAGAGGCCATCCTCGAGGCCGCCGTGTCGACCCGGTCGACGCTATCGATTGCGATCCTCGACATCGACAACTTCAAGGGCACCAACGACCGGTACGGGCACGCGGCGGGCGACAAGACGCTCGCCCATGTGGCATCCGTGATTTCGCGCGAAGTCCGGCAAGGGGATTTGGTCGGCCGGATTGGCGGGGAGGAGTTCGCGCTGCTGCTGCCGTCGACGACACGCGAAGACGCCGGCCGCCTCGTCAACCGGTTGCGCGCCATCGTGGCGGCCTCCGGGGCGGGCGTTCAGGGGCGCGACGTGGTGTCCACCCTGAGTGCGGGGGTCGATGAATTCGGCGAGGGCGATACGCTGGCCGCCGTGATGGCGCGAGCCGACGCGGCCCTCTATGCCGCGAAAGCTAACGGCAGAAACTGTGTCGTCGTCGCGCCATCGGTGGCGTACCGGTCGCTCGCGTTGATGGAAGCGTCGTAAGCGTGTAAGCGTGTAAGCGCGGTCAGCCGCGCGATACGATGCGGCTCCCTCAGTCGCCCAAAAGCTCACTCAGCCAGACGCGCAAGATGATGCTCGGCGGTGCCGAATTGCGCGTTCATGACGCTCAGCCGCTTGAAGTACGCCCCCACGTTCAACTCCTCCGTCATGCCGATGCCGCCATGCAGTTGAATCGCGCCCTGACCGACGATGCTGGCCGCCCGCCCGAGTTGCACCTTCGCCATGGATTGCAGGCGTGAGGCTTCAGGCAGATCGTCCGCCATCGCCATGTTGACGGCCAGCGCGATGGAGCGTGTCTGCTCCAGCGCCGCGTACATATCGACCTGACGATGCGCGAGGGCCTGAAAGCTGCCGATGGGCCGGCCGAATTGCTGACGCGTCTTGAGGTAATCGAGCGTGGCATCGTGCAACACCTGCATTGCCCCCATCGCCTCACCGCACAGCGCAGCAATGCCCCAGCCGAACAGATCGTCGATCACCTCGGCTCCGCGCCCGGGCTCACCCAGCACGCTCTCCTGACGGAGTGCGACCTGATTGAATGACAGATGACACGCCCGGCCACCGTCAAGACGTGTGAAAGCGCGCTGCGTGAGACCCGGCGCATCGGCGGGCACCAGCAGCACCGTGAGCCCGTCGCGCTCGTGCGCTGCCCCTGCGCTGCGCGCCACCACGATGAAGAGATCGGCTGAGGGGCCGTCGAACACCATGTGCTTGTTGCCTTGCAGAACCCAGCCGCCTGCCGCCGCATCGAGTGACAGCTGCGACCAATACCGGTTCTGCTGCGCACCCTGTTCGTAATATGCGAACGCGGTGCGCAGCTTGCCTTCGGCGATGCCCGGCAAGTGGTTTTCCTGCTGCATTGACGTGCCATGCGCACTGATGGCGCGCGCCCCGAGCACCCCCGTAGACAAGAACGGTTCAGTGGCAAGCGACTGGCCGAGCGCTTCGGTAATCAACATGGCTTCGACCGGCCCGCCGCCGATGCCGCCCATGGCCTCGGGCAGCAACACGGCGAACCAGCCCAACTCGGCCATAAGGCGCCAGTCGTCTTCGCTAAACCCTGCGGGGCTGGCGATGAGCTTGCGGCGGCGCTCGTAGTCACCGTGAGCACGCGCGAAGTCGAGCGCGCTGTCTTGCAGCATGCGTTGCAGTTCGTTTGTCGAGAAGTTCATGGCGCGCTCACAATCCCAATACCTGCTTGGCCAGCACATTGCGCTGGATTTCGTTGGACCCGCCCCAGATCGAGACTTTGCGCAGATTGAAGTACGCCGGACCTGCGGCCGCCGCACCTTCGGCAGTCACCGACGCATCGTGCAGGCCATCGAGAAACGCCTCGTCGAATGCGGTGGTGTCGAGCGCCATGCATTCCAGTGCGAGCTCGCTGATCGCCTGCTCGATTTCGGTGCCGCGAATCTTCAGGATGGAAGCGGCCACGCCCGGGCTTTGACCCGCGTTCATCGCGCTGAGAAAGCGCAACTCGGTCAGCTCCAGCACGCGCAGTTGCGTTTGCAGATCGGCGAAACGAAGGCGAATCGCTTGACTGGCCCACAGACTGTTGCCGCTGCCATCGGTGCCATCGGTGCGATCGCGCGCAAGGTTTTCAAGTTGACCGAGCAGCCGCCGCGAGCGCGCCACGCCGGATATCACGAAGCGTTCGTGTTCGAGCAGGAACTTGCCGTACGACCAGCCGACGCCTTCATCGCCGACGCGTTGCGACACGGGCACGCGCACGTTGTCGAAGAACACCTCGTTGACCTCGGCGTCGCCGTCGAGCAGGCGGATCGGCCGCACGGTGATTCCCGGCGACTTCATGTCAATCAGCAGGAACGAGATGCCTTGCTGCGGCCGTGCCTCGTGACTCGTGCGCACAAGCGCGAACATCCAGTCGGCCCACTGTGCCCACGTGGTCCAGATCTTCGAACCGTTCACAACGTAATGGTCGCCATCGCGCGCTGCACTCGTCTTGAGCGAGGCGAGATCGGAGCCCGAACCGGGTTCCGAATAGCCCTGACACCACCAGTCCTGATTGGCCAGAATACGCGGCAGAAACCGCTGCTTCTGCTCATCGTTGCCGTAGGTGTAGATCACCGGGCCGACCATGTTGACGCCGAACTGCACGAGCGGCGGGCAGGGCAACGCCCCGTACTCCTGCGCGAAGAGATACTTCTGCGCTGGGCTCCAGCCCGGGCCGCCGAAGGCCTCGGGCCAGTTCACGGCATACCAGCCCTTGGTGCGCAGAATGTCCTGCCAGCGCACGTAGTCCTGTTTGTGCAGGCGCTTGCCGTGCTCGACCTTCAGGCGGATGTCTTGCGGCAGATGACGGGTGAGGAAGTCCCGGACGTCGAGACGAAACTGTTCTTCCTCGGGACTGAAACGCATGTCCACGATGGGGTCTCCTTGGTGTTATCGGGTACGGCGGCACCGCGTCGCGCTAGACGACGTTGTCCCGGTGCAGTTGTGCGATGGCGTCGGCCGACAGGCCCAGCACGCGCGCGAGCACGTCGTCGGTGTGCTGGCCGAGCATCGGCGCTGGCGACGCGTCGGCTTGAGGCTCACCCGAGAACTGCACGGGCTGGCGCATCACCTGACTCGCACCGAGCACCGGGTGGGTGACATCGGCGACGACGTGGCTGCCCTCGATCGCCTGCGCAATGTCCTGAATGGGGGCGGCGGGCACACCGGCGCGCGTCAGCGCATCGACGGCATCCGCCACGCGCTGAGTCTTCGACCACCGTTCGATGTGCACCCGCAGTTCGTGATCGTGCTGGCTGCGCGACGTGTCGGTGACGAAGCGTGGATCGGTGCACAGCTCGGGTGCACCGATCAGCAGGGCCACGGCGTGGAAGAGCTTGTCGTTGGCGGCGGCGATGACGAGATGGCCGTCGCGAGCCTCGTAGGCCCCGAACGGGGAACTCATGGGGTGTCGGTTGCCAACCCGTGCAGGCACCTTGCCGCCGAACAGGAATTGCGAGAGTGCCGTGGGTTGAATGGCAATCAGCGAGTCGAGCATCGCGACATCGATATACCGTCCGCTGCCGGTGCGTTCGCGCGCAAACATCGCGGCCATGATGGCCCACGAGGCGTACAGCCCGGCGCAGATGTCGCCGATCGATTCGCCCACCATCGTGGGGGCGCCGTCGGGTTCGCCGGTCACGCTCATGATGCCGCTCATGGCTTGCGCGACGACGTCGTAGGACGGGCGTCCGGCGTTGCTCCCCTGCTGACCGAAACCCGAAATGCTGCAATAAACGAGCTTTGGGTTGAGCGCGGCAAGTTGCGCGTAACCGATGCCGAGACGCGCGGCCACACCCGGTTTGAAGTTCTCGACGACGACGTCGCAGACTTGCGCGAGCCGCTGGGCGAGTTGCTGCCCGTCGGGATGCTTGAGATCGAGCCGAAGGCTCTGCTTGCCGCGATTGTTCAGCACAAAATTGGCGCTCTCGCCCTGAACCATCCGCCCCATGTAGCGCTGGTCGTCACCCGCCGGAGGCTCTACCTTGATGACCTCCGCACCGAGATCGGCCAGCATGGCGGTGCAATACGGTCCGGCCAGTACCCGCGTGAAATCGAGAATGCGAACGCCTTGCAGCATGCCAGCCTGCATGTCGGACTCCCTGTTTTGTGAGAAGTGAAGCGGCGCATCGCCCGTGTGGTCACCGGGGATGCGCCTGACGCGTCTGACGCGTCGATTGTGGTCAGCGCCCGATCAGCGCCAGATCAGCGCTTAGTCGGCACGCCGCGACGGCATGAAGGCTACGGCGACGAGCGTCACGACCGCTGCGCCCATCACGTACAAGGCCGGTGCGAATGCCACACCCGTGGTGTAGGTAATCCACGTAAGAATGGCCGGGGCAAAGCCGCCGAGCAGCGTGACGGCCGCGTTATATGACAGCGACATGCCCGAGGAGCGCACTGCCGTCGGGAAGATCTCTGAGAGTGCGGCGGGCGCCACACCGACGAACAGCGAGATCATGGCGCAGAAAGCCGACTGCACGATGACCAGCGTGAGCGTCGTGTGCGATGCACCGAGCCACATCATCAGCGGGTACACACCGACGAGCAGTGCGACCGCGCCGAGACGCAGCATCGTGCGGCGGCCGAACTTGTCGGAGAGCGTGCCCGACAACACGCAGCCTGCCGTCAGGAAGAAGTTGCCGATGAATGCCGCGAGAAACGCTTGCGAGCTGGTGAAGCCCATCGACTTCTGCACGTAGATCGGCATAAAGATGATCAGTGCGTACGGTCCGGCAGCCCACAGCACCGAGAGACCGAAACCGATCAGCAGTTGCGCCGGATGCTCGCGCAGTACCTGAAGCAACGGGGTCTTCTTGACCTCGCCCTGTTGCTTCATGCGTTGGGCTTCGAGCTTGAAGTGCGGCGTTTCGTCGAGCGCCTTGCGCATCCACAGGCCAACCGGCGCAATCGCCAGACCGATGATGAACGGAATGCGCCAGGCCCATTCAGTGATCTGATCCTGCGTGAACACCGTCGTGACAAGCGTTGCCACCAGCGCGCCGAAGATGTTGCAGATGCCCATGCTGGCTTGCAGCCACGACGCATACTGGCCTTTCTTGTCGGCCGGGGCGTGTTCGGCAAGAAACGCGGTCGCGCTGCCGACCTCACCACCGGCGGAGAAGCCCTGAAGCACGCGGCCGCACACGATGAGCAGTGGCGCACCCACGCCGATGGCCGTGTAGGGCGGCGCAATGGCGATGAGCAGTGTGCCGAACGCCATCAGCATGATCGTGAGCGTGAGCGCGGCCTTGCGGCCCTTGCGGTCGCCATATGAGCCGATCAGCAGCGCGCCCAGCGGGCGGGCGACATACCCGAGACCGAAGGCGAGAAACGACCCCATCAGTTGCACAGTCGGGTTGCTGTCGTGAAAGAAGTTCTGCCCGATATAGACGGCAAAGAGTGCGTAGATCGTGAAGTCATACCACTCCAGCGCGTTACCGGCCGACGCGGCGATGATGGCGCGGCGGCCGGCATTCCCCTGTTTGGGGTGGGCGCGCGGCACGGGCTCGGCAGCCGGGTCGATAAGCACGTCTTTCATGTAAGGGTCTCCAGGCGGATGTCGTTCCGGCAAAGCGCTTGCGCCGCCGGGATAATCAGGATGCTAGGGAAGTTCGGGGATGACGTCGTGCGACTTAATATTCGAAAGACATAACACCACGTTAAGGGTTGGCTACCGGTTGGCTGTGGGCTGACCGGCGCCAAGGCGGTCTGCGTCGAGGTGCGCGGCAATCCGTTGCGCAACCGTCTCCATCACATCGGGCGGCGGCACCGCACGCGTCCAGTCGGGGCGGTCGCATGCCCTGCGTGTCGCGTTCAGCCCGAGTTTGGTGGCCACACCGTCCTGCTTGATCGGCTCGGACCGGTCGGTGCGTCCGCCGGGAATCACCAGCATGTCGCGGTCGGGCCGCATGCGCGTTGCAACGGCCCATTCGACTTGCGAGGCGTTCCACGGATCGACGTCGTCGTCGACGACCGTGATGTTCTTGATCAGGTTGACGCTGCCCCACAGCGCGAACATCGCTTTCTGGGCATCACCTGCCCGATGGGTGCTCAGGCTCACGACGGCGTTCAGGCGACCGCAACCGCCGTGGCCGACGGCCACCTCGCGCACGGGAATCGCGACGGCGCGCAGCGTGCGAGCGAGCCCCGCAGCGATGGCGATGCCACCGATCAACGTGTGCTCCGGGTAATAGCCCGGCTCGATGATCTGGAAAAGCGCGTCGTGGCGGCGGGTCAGGCAATGAAACGTCGCCACCGGGCCGCTGCCATACGGCTCGTACATGCCGTGAAATTCCGAGACGAGCTTTTCGTCGTGCTGCTCGTCGATATCGAGCGTGCCTTCCAGCACCCACTCGCAGGCAGCGGGCACATCCAGCGGGATGGTCTTGCAGGCAACCGTGCGAACCGGTTCACCCAGCAGCGCACCGGCGCAGTCGAGTTCGTCGTCGCCCAGACGCAGATACAGCGCGGCGGCGATCAGCACGGCAGGGTGGTTGCCGACCGTTACTGCAATCGGCAAGGTCTCCCCGCGTGCCTTGGCCTCGCGCGCCATGACTGCAAGGTGATGATTGGGCGCGATGCCGACCATGCCCCGGTTGCCGTCGAGCAGCTTCACGCGCGCAAACGACACATTGCCTTTGCCGGTGCGGCTGTCGCGCGTGAAGATGACGCCGGCCGTGATGTACGGCCCGGTTTCACCCGGGAAGAACAGCGGCGCGGGGACCTCACGCCGCAGGTCCGGCGTGTGGATCACGGTTTCCTGACAGGCGCCGTGTGCCACCCGTTGCGGCGCAATGCCGTGCTCGATGGCCGAGACGATGCGCTGTTGCATGTCGGTGCGCGAGATACCGAGGCCCAGCGCAATGCGCTCTACCGAGTTCAGCAGATTGCCGATGGCCGGCTGCGCGTGACCGGTCACGTTGTCGAACTGCACAGCAGGCCCTTCGGCCAACTGCGCGAGCCATGCGGAGATTTCGAACTGCGGATCAACGGGTTCGCCGACGCGCAACAATTCACCGCGTTGTGCGAGTGCCGCAATAAACGGGCGCATCGACTGCGCGTCATCGGGGGGGCGATCGGTCGAGCCGGTCGCTGCTGCCGGGGCATGAAGTGGGGACATGTCAGAAGGCCATCCGCATGCCGACACCGGCCGTGTTGCCACTGGAGTAACCGGTCGCGCGATCTTGCATATAGGCGGCGTAAAGGTCCGTGCGTTTAGAGAGGCGGTAGTCGTAGCCTACCGACCACGTCGAGCGGATCGGGTCGCCCCGGCCGTGGCTCTTGGCGTACATCCACGAGGCGAGCAGGGCGCCGTTGCCGATCGGCACGGACGCGCCAATTTGCCCGCTGTGGGTATTCAGGTCGCCGCTGTCGATGCCGTCGTGCAGGTATTGATAGAGTGCGGTGATCTTGACCACCGAAAAGTCGTATCCCACCGCGGCCATGACCGCCGACTGCAAGCTGAACCCGGCGATTTGCGCGTTCAGGTCGCCCGGTGTCTTGTCGTAGCGCACTTGCTGATACGCCACCGTCGCCGAGAACGGGCCATGCGCGTAAATGGCGTTGCCGCCCCACTGGTTCTGCCCCTGTGCGCCGGCCTTGTTGCCCGTGCCGTAAATCAGGCTCGCCTGCCAGTCGCTGCCGCCCGGCGTCGTGTAGAGCAACGAGTTGTTCCAGCCGTTGTCGCCAGCCAGCCCCTGACCCGAAACGCCCTTGTACATGTGGTTGAGCACCGGCGAGAAGGCGAACGAGGTCGAGAACGGATTGAAGCGCAACGCCGAGACGTAGTACGGCGTGGTGTTGCGCCCGAGCAGGAACGCGCCTGCCGGCGTCGACAGGCCGACATAAGCATTGCGTCCGAAGAAGGTGTCGCCGGCAAACCGGCCCGTGCCGCCGTTGTTCGGTTGGAAGAACGCTTCGAGAGCGAAGACGGCCGCGTAGCCGTTGCCCAGATCCTCACGCCCGCCGATGCCCCAGAAGCTGGTCGCCATGCCGCCCGGGCTCACGTTCCACGCGCGCTCTTTGCCAAGGGCTTTCTGGGCGGCGACGTAGACGTCGACTACCCCGTACAACGACACGTTAGACTGCGCAGCAGCGATCTGGCTCGCTCCCGCTGTGGCAAGCGCCACGCCCGCCCCGATCCACCAATGTTTGATTTTTTTCATGAGTTTATGATTAGTACTATTAATTAAATACTCGTAGGGATGGACGATGGTTATCGCGCCCCTCGCGGGGCGCCGGGGCGGGTGCTGACCGCTAGCGAGTTCGCGTCAGTCCGCCGTTGTGGTCATGGCTGCGAAGTTGACGCGGTGTCGATGCGGCCAATGCCTTTCAATCCGACTTCATCGAGCGCTTCTTCGTAACCGGCATCGGCATAGCGCAGCACCCCGCTAGCCGTATCGTTGGTCATCGACAGGCGCAGGCGGTCGTCGGCCTGCGGCGTGCCATCGGCGACGACCGTGACACCCGCACTGGTCATGTAGCCGCTGTAGCCGCCGCCGCCCGAGTGAATCGCGACCAGATCGGCGCTCGACGCGCAGTTGAGCATGGCGTTGAGCAGGGGCCAGTCGGCAATGGCATCGGAGCCGTCGCGCATGTTCTCCGTCATGATGTTCGGATGCGCCATGGCGCCCGCATCGAGGTGATCGCGCGTGAAGGCGATCGGTGCGCTCAGTTCCCCGTCACGCACCATCCGGTTGACCTCCAGCGCCAGCTCGGTGCGCTCGCCGTGCCCCAGCCAGCCGATGCGGGCGGGCAGGCCTTCGAACGGCACGTACTCGCGGGCGAGGCGAATCCAGTTCGCGACGATCTGGTTGTCGGCGAAACGCCGGAGCAGGAAGTCGTCGATCTTGCGGATATCGTCCGGGTCGCCCGACAGCGCAATCCAGCGGAACGGCCCGATGCCACGGGCGAACAGCGGGCGCAGGAACGCTTCAGTGAACACCGGGATGTCGAACGCCCGGGCCACGCCGCCTTCCTTGGCATGCGTGCGGATCAGATTGCCGTTGTCGAACACCACGGCACCCTTGTCCTGAAAACCCAGCATGGCAGTGACGTGGCGCACGATGGACGCCCGGCTCTCGCGCATGAGCGTGTCGGGGTCGGTCTTCCTCAGTTCGGCCACCTGCGCGAGCGTGTAGCCGGACGGCACGTAGCCGTAGACGAGGTCGTGTGCCGAGGTCTGGTCGGTGACGATATCGGGCACGATGCCGCGCGCCAGAATTTCGGAGAACACGTCGGCCGCGTTGCCGAGCAAGCCGACCGAGATCGGGGCGCGTCGTGCCTGTGCGTCGCGAATCAGCGCGAGGGCGTGATCGAGATTGTCGGCGCGGCATTCGAGGTAGCCGGCTTTCATACGCTTCTCGATGCGCTCGGGGTTGATCTCGACGGTCAGGATGGCCGCGTTGGCCAAGCGTCCCGCGAGCGGTTGCGCACCGCCCATGCCGCCCATACCGGCAGTGAGAATGAAGCGGCCACGCAGGTCGCCGTCGAAATGCCGCTCGGCGATGCGCGAGAAGATTTCGTAAGTGCCCTGAATCACGCCTTGCGAACCAATGTATTGCCAGTCACCGGCGGTCAGGCCGCCCCAGCAAATCAGGTTCTCTTTCTCCCAGCGGTAGAAGTTCTCGGCACGCGCCCATTGGCCGACCATATTGCAGTTGGCCATGATGACGATCGGCGCACGGTCATGCGTTTGCAGCACGCCGATGGGCTTGCCCGACTGCACGATCAGCGTCTGATCGTCTTCGAGCGTGAGCAGCGCCCGCACCATGGCGTCATGCGACGGCCAGTCGCGCGCGGCACGGCCCATCGCCGCATACACGATCAGGTTGTCGGGATCTTCGCCCACGGCAAGCACGTTTTCCAGCAGGCGCAGCAGCGCTTCCTGACGCCAGCCCTTGCAGCGCAGGGTGGTGCCGTGCGGAATCGGGAATTCTCGTTTCATGCGGGTGCCCTCAGCTCGCCAGTGCGTAATCGGTGAAGTTCATGCCGAGTGCTTTCTCGACCACGGGGTAGACCGACGGGTCGCGCACGCTCGACGAGAGCGGAATCTCCCCTTTGTGCACGTGCAGAATCACGACCTCCATGCCCTCGCGCAGCTTGCCGGCGGACACGGGGTTGCCGTCGGTGTCGAGCGTGGTGATGACGTCGGGGTAGCAGGCAATGCGCTCGCCGTGCACGTCGGTGACGGCCATGTGCTCGTTCATCACATGAATGACGCGCCGGTTCGGGCCTTCGCCGATCTCGACGGTGCCGATGTCGAAGGCTTCCTGCGTGTAGGCCAGCGTGTTGCGCGCGACTTTTCCGGTGCCGATAAGGCTGCCGCGCGTCGCTTTGCAGATCGCGTCGATCACGGCGGCGCCGCCCTTGGCCTGCGCGGCGAGGATCGCTTCGCCCAGCGAGAGCGCCATGCTGATGCCACCGAGTGCCGCATGGCGGCGCACGTATTCGGCACGAATCGGGTTGCGGCAACTGGCGATGAAGCCGCCCGCCATGTCGGCGGCTTTGCGTAGCACGGGCGAGACTTTGGCCGTGGCCCCGTGCACCGTCAGTTCGATATAGGCGTTGTTGGCGCGGTTGCCGCCGACGGCGCTCTGGATCATCGGGGCGGGCGAATTGGCCAGCCCCAGTGATCCCATGTCGCCGGTAGGATGCGCACGCACGTCGCCAACGGCGTCGATGACTTTGGTGCCGAGCACGGCCGAGGGCAGCCACGCGTTGAGCGTGCTCGACATACCGTTCTGCCCGATGATGAGGCCGTATAGCGATTCACCCAGTGCGTCCTGCACGCGCTGCGCGGCCTTCACATAGTCGATGCCGAGCATCTCCCAGTCGGTGAGCCCGCCGGGGGCGCCGATGGCGGCGGCCGTGGCGATCCACGCGTCGTCCGGCACTTCATCCATCGTCACCAGTTCCGGGCGGCCAAGGGTGACGGCCAGCGTGCCGAGCTGGCGGCCATGTTCTGCCCAGCCGCCGCCACCGCACGCAAACACCGAACCGCCCAACACGGCGGCTTCGACATCCTTCAACGTCAATACGCGTCCCATCCGAATTGCTCTCCTCGTTCATTGGCAACGCCCAAAGCGCGTTGCGTCGAGGAGATTATGAGAAAGCACCCGGATAATGTCGTCGCGTCATTTATACGCACCATATAACTTCATGTTAAGGGTGCGCGGGACGTCAATCGGTCGGTTCTTCCTCGCCGTTTTTCTTTGAATTGCCGGTATGGCGCGGCCGCCAGCCGGCGTCGAGGGCACGCAGCACACGCACGAACTCCTGCGCGAGCCGCGACATCGGCTCCAGTTGAAGATGGAACACGTTGACCGGCACATTGACGGTGTCGACGATCGGCACCGTCACGACGTCGGTCCAGACCGGACCTTTCACGGTCATTTCGTCGACCAGCGCCACCCCGGCGGAGGCTTGCACCAGCGCACAGGCCACGTGCGCCTGTTGCACTTCCACCACGGGTTCTGGCTGCTGGTCGGGCCCGCCGAACATGTTGCGCGTCAGCATCCCGAACGGAATGTCGGGGCTGTAGCCGATGAGCGGTTCCTTGGCGAGTTCGGCCATCGTCACGCTCTCGCGGGTGCTGAGCGGATGGTCGGAGGGCAGGGCCGCGACGATCTTGTTTTCGTACAGCGGGATGGTCGCGAGGCTCGGGTGATCGACCGGCATATACGCCACGCCCAGCTCGACCTGCTGACTCAGCAGCGATTGCAGCATCACGCTCGGGATCAGCGTTTGCAGCACGACGCGCACTTCCGGATAGCGGCGGCGAAACGCGGCGATGGCGCGCGGCAGCAGTGACTGCCCGAGGCTGGGGCTGCACGACAGGCGCAGTTGCCCGTCGCGGTTCTCCGCCAGATTCTCGGCCACCTCGTTCACGCGCTGCACGCTTTGATAGAGCGTGGTGACCTCGGTAAAGAGGCGGCGCGCCTCCGGCGTCGGGTAAAGCCGCCCCTTGATGCGCTCGAAAAGCGTGAAGCCGAGCCGTTGCTCGGTATAGGAAATCAGGCGGCTGACGGCCGGTTGGGACACGAACAAAAGCTTCGATGCCCCGCTGATCGATCCGCTCAGCATGATGGCCCGGAAGACCTCGATCTGCCGCAGGTTGAGTTTCATACCCTTAACTTTTTGTTAATTGGTGCGCATATTTAAGCATAAGACGTTTGGCCGGACCACTCATTACACTGGCGCATAACTTTTCAACACGCTGGAATAACGCGGACAAACGATGAGCGATTTTGATTGGGTGATGCGCGGCAATCTGGTCGATGCCGACGCAATCGTGGTGGATGGCTGGCTTGCAGTGCGCGATGGCAAGATCGCCGCACGCGGCCAAGGCACGGCACCGTCGGCAAAAGAAGTGATCGATGCGCGCGGGCAGTGGGTGATGCCGGGCGTGGTCGATGGCCAAGTGCATTCGGGCAGTCAGCGCGATCAGGAAGGGCTCGGTGTGGCCTCACGCGCAGCGGCGGCCGGCGGCGTGACGGTGATGGTCGACATGCCCTACGACGATCCGGAACCGGTGGCCTCGCGCGCGCAACTCGACGCCAAGATTGCGGAAGTGGAGCGCGACTGCCATGTGGATGTGGCACTGTTCGGCACGCTCAACGACACGCATGGACTCGATGCGGCGGCCGGGCTGATCGAAGGCGGCGTGTGCGCGTTCAAGTTCTCGACGTTCGAAGCGACGCCGGGGCGTTTTCCGCGTGTCGAGGAAGACATGCTGTATGAAGCCTTTCGTCGCATCGCGCCGTCGGGCATCGTGTGCGGCGTGCACAACCAGATGCAGGACCTCACGCGCAAGAACGTTGCGCGCCTGATCGAGGCGGGCGATACCGGTTGGGATGCCTTCCTGCGCGCCCACCCACCGCTGATCGAGAACCTCGCGACGGCATTGATCTACGAGATCGGCGCCGAGACGGGAGCACGTGCGCACGCGGTGCACGTGTCGACCTCGCGAGGCTTTGAGATCTGCAACATGTATCGCCGTGCCGGTCATCAGGCGAGCATCGAGACGTGCGTGCAGTACCTGATGCTCAATCACGAAGAACACACGCGCCGCTTCGGCGCGAAGACCAAACACTATCCGCCCATTCGCCCGAAGGCCGAAGTCGACCTGCTCTGGACGCATATCGCTGCGGGCGAATGCACGTTCGTGTCGTCCGATCACGTGAGTTGGGGGCTGGAGCGCAAGGAGAATCCCAACGTGTTTCG
Source organism: Pandoraea sp. PE-S2T-3 (assembly GCF_002179965.1). Classification (GTDB taxonomy): domain Bacteria; phylum Pseudomonadota; class Gammaproteobacteria; order Burkholderiales; family Burkholderiaceae; genus Pandoraea. Next base: position 104,694 of record NZ_NGUQ01000033.1, on the reverse strand, counting down.
CAATTCGTCGGGCGGCCCGGGGCTGGAGACGTTGTTGCCCGCGTTCTGGACCGGCTGCGAAGAACACGGCATTTCGCCGACGATGGTCGTCAAGCAGCTGTGCCGCAACCCGGCGCAACACTTCCTGCTCGATGACCGCAAAGGCACGCTCAACGTGGGGGCCGACGCCGATATCGTGATCCTTCGTCCGGAACGCTACGCCTACGACCCGTCGACGAGCCTGTCGGCCGTGCGCTGGAGTTCGTTCGAAGACCGCGAGTTCACCGTGCGTGTAACGGGGACGTGGTGCCGTGGGCAGCAGGTGTTCGACGGGAAAGGCATTGTCAATCAGCAGGGCGACGGGCAGTTCCTGCGTCCGCGTCTGCGTTGAACGGTGGGGAAAACGAAACTATGTCGACAATGAATCAGGACGCCATCGTCCCTATGCCGCCGCTCAATGCCAAGCGGCTTTGGGACCGCGTGGAAACGCTCGCCAAGTTCACGCGCCCGGACGTGCCATGGACGCGCCGCGCATTTTCGCCGCTGTTTCTCGAAGCGCGCGCGTGGCTGCGTGACGAGATGGAAGCGGCCGGTCTTCACGTGCATCAGGACGAAGGGGGCAATCTGATCGGGCGCATGCCCGGTCGCGATGCCTCGAAGGCGCCGTTGGTGACCGGCTCGCATTGCGATACGGTGGTGGGCGGCGGGCGCTTCGACGGCATCATCGGTGTGCTGGCGGGGATTGAAGTTGCCCATACGCTCAAGGAGCAAGGCATCACGCTCGCCCACCCGTTCGAAGTGATCGACTTCCTTTCGGAAGAGCCGAGCGATTACGGGATCTCCTGCGTGGGCAGCCGTGCGCTCTCGGGCGTGCTGTCCGCCGAGATGCTCGCCGCGCGCAATGCCGAGGGCGAGACGCTGGCCGACGGCATGCGCCGTGTCGGCGGCGACCCTGAACGGTTATCGCAGCCGCTGCGCCGTGCGGGCGAGACGGCCGCGTTCGTGGAGCTGCATATCGAACAGGGGCCCGTGCTGGAGTCGCGTGGGCTGCCGATCGGTGTGGTGACGAACATCGTCGGCATTCGCCGCGTGCAACTCGTCGTGCATGGCCGACCCGATCACGCAGGCACGACGCCGATGGACATTCGCTGCGATGCGCTCGTCGGCGCCGCACGCATCATCGACGCTGCCCATCGACTGGCGAGCGAACTCAGCGGCAATCCGCACTATGTGGTGGCCACCGTGGGCCGTATCGCCATGACGCCGAACGTGCCCAACGCGGTGCCGGGGAGTGTCGATCTGGTGCTCGAGGTGCGCAGCGACAACGACGACGTACTGGCCGGATTCCCCGAGCAGGTACTCGAAGCCGTGGCGGCGGATCTCGTCGCGCTGCGTGTGAAGTGCACCAGCACGCCGTTGAGCCGCTCGAAGCCGACCGACTGCATGCCGGTGGTCATGGACGCGGTGGAGCGCGCCTCGCAGCGTCTGGGCTACCCGTCGATGCGCTTGCCGAGCGGTGCCGGTCATGACGCCGTCTATGTGGCGCCGACCGGCCCGATCGGCATGATCTTCATTCCCTGCCTGAATGGTCGCAGTCACTGCCCGGAGGAATGGATCGAACCCGAGCAGTTGCTCGACGGGACACGCGTGCTGTTCCAGACGATTCGCGAACTGGACGAAACACTCGCCGCCTAGCGGTCCCGCCTTCCTCCAATCTCCGTCAGAACGTATGACGAATGCCGAGCGAGACACCTACCTTGCTGCCGTAGGTGCCTTGCGAGGCGATGAGTGTGTACCGGCCGCTGATGTTGTTGCGGTCGACTTCCAGATACACGTCGGTGCGTTTGCTCAGCTGATAGTCCGCCATGCCGTAGACGGCAGTGCGTTTGCCGCCCGGCTGCGCCTGCCAGTCGACGAAGCCGCCCACGCCGAGGGTGAGTGCGGGGATCGGGTTGTAGCTCAGGCCGAGCAGCATCACGTCGTTGCGCGTTTCCACTTCACTCAACAGGCTGTGCAAATAGCCCGCCGTGGCTCGCCACTGGCCGAACGCCGCACCGGTCGAGAAGCCGTACGTGTTGCGTGACTGCGTGCCGTCGGCCGAGGTCAGGCGCTGGTAGAGCAGCGTGCCGTTGACGCTGCCAGCGGTATAGCCGGCCGTCACGCCCACGCCGGAATTCGCATGCCCGTTGCCGGCCGCGTTGCCGAACGTGTAAGCCGTGCCCAGCGAAAAACCACCCGCATCCAGTGTGTACTTCACCGTGTTGTCGAGCCGGCTGCCGACGTAGTTGCTCGCCACGATCAACGTGTCGAGATTCGGGTTGTTGAATATCTGTGCAGCGCCCATGGCCTGATAGCCCACGCTGTATTGCCGTCCGATCGACAACGCACCATAGCTGCCGCGCAAACCGACGAATGCCTGCCGCCCGAACATCCGGCCGACACCGTTCGACGAGTCTTGCCCGAAGCCGGCGGCTTTGGTGCCTTGCAACGACGTGCCGTCGCCGAGGTTGAAGCCGCTCTCCAGTACGAAGAACGATTCGAGATCCGGGGCGATCTGCTCAGTGCCCTTGATGCCGAAACGAGACCCGGTGAACGACCCCTGCGCGACGCCGAACTGGCGTGAGGCGCTGGCGTTGGCATTGGTTTCGTAGCGAACGGCATTGTCGATCAGGCCGTAAAGCGTGACATCGGCGTGCGCGCTGACAGGGGCGAGCATCAGGGGTGACAGGCAGGCCGCGGCGTACGCGAGGCGGCGTCGTGTTGCGAAAGGCATGAAGGGTGTCTCCGGAATGTTTTAGTTGTGTGGCGTGTTGCGATGCGGGTCAGACGGGGGGGCTACTTGGGTGGTGCGGTACGAACCGCAATGGCAAAAACGGCGCTGGCCGTGGCAAGCCACTGACCGTCGTCGTCCAGCACCTGCGCCTCGCAGAACGCGAGCGTGCGTCCACTGCGCCGCACCTGCGCGTGCGCCGTGATGCGCCTGCGTGCGGGGCGAAGGTAGTTGATCGTCAGGTTGGCGGTGCCGAGGTTGTCGACTGCACCGCTTGCCCGGGTGGCCATGCCCATCGCGGTGTCGAGCAGCGTGGCGATCAGACCGCCGTGGGCGTTGCCATGGCGGTTGGTGTGTCGCGGGAGGACGTCGCAAGTCAGAACGACGCGGCCGTCACCCGCTTCGACCAACGTAAAGCCTTGATCGAGGCAGAACTGCGACTCGATGCGCAGCGGAGCGGCGGGCAGTGTCATTGCGCAGCGGCGACGCTCAGCAGCGGGTTGAGGCCGGTGCGCGCCACGCGGCTGGCGAGTTGCCGGCCAAGCGCTGTCTCGCAGGCTTGCGAGGCGGCCATCATCGCGCTCAGATCGATACCCGTGACTACGCCCATGGTTTCCAGCACGTTGACGAAGTCTTCGGTGCAGACGTTGCCGGTGACGCCGCCGCCGTATTGCACCTTTGCGGGGTGGCCGCCCACGCCGCCGAAGGCTACGTCGAAATGTGTCACCCCTGCGTCAAGCGCCGCGAGGTAATTGACGATGCCGGTGCCGCGCGTGTCGTGGAAGTGGGCAATCGCGTGCACGTCAGGGAAGGCCGCAAGCATCTGCGCGAACAGCGCTTTCGTCGACGCCTGTGTCGCGACACCGATGGTGTCGCCCAGCGTGACGTACTTCACCCCGAGTGCCGCGAAGCGCTCGACGTCTTCCATTACGCGAGCCGGATCGATGGCCCCTTCGAACGGGCAGCCGAAGGCGACCGAGATCGTGCCCACCATCCGGAACTGGCCTCGCGCTGCGGCGGCCATCTCGGCGACGCGCTGCCACTGATCGGCGCGTGACTGTTTCAGATTGCGCTCGGAATGCGCGTCGCTGGCCGAGACGAGCAGGCTGATTTCGTTCACGCCGAAACCGGCGTCGAGATCGGTCAACGCGCGCTCGACGGCGCGCGTGTTCGCACACGTCGCCTTGTAATGCACGCCGTCCACACGCGGCAACTGTGCGAGCAGCGCGCTGGCATCGGCGAACTGCGGGACGACCGCCGGGTTGGAGTAGGACGTGGCTTCCACGCGACGAAAGCCGGCCTTCGCAAACTGATCGATCAACGCACGCTTCGTTTCAGTCGCAACGAATTCGCTCTCATGTTGCAGGCCGTCTCGGGCAAAGCATTCGCACAGGGTGATGTCGGACATGTTCTCGTCGGCGCAACGCGCCAAATCGGGTTCTGATGGCACGCATGAAATCACCTAATGTGATGCAATGTCAAATAATTTATAAATCGATGGACGGTACATAGTTGTTTGTTCGTTTTGTTTTATGGCGTTGTTTGGCAATTCAAGATCGATGGTTGATTATTTTGTTTGACGAAGTCACGTTTAGTGGATTAGGCTGGGCGCCATACCTGAATGACCTTCTGTCGATGAACCCGATGTCCCGATCCATGACCCTTCCCGAATCGTTGCTAGTAGAAGATCGCGGCGCCGTGCGCGTGATCACCATGAACCGTCCCGACAAGCGCAACGCGCTCAATAACGAACTCACGCAGGGTTTGCTCGATGCGTTGCGAGACGCCGACCAGAACCCCGCAGTGGGCGCGATCGTGCTGGCCGGTGCCGGGCAGAGCTTCTGCGCGGGGGCCGACGTCAAGGAATTCGGTGGCTTTGTGGCGGGCGGTACCGATGCTGACGCCGCGCAGTCGGCGCTCAAACGCGCGCACCTGACGACCTCGTTGCACCGCGCGTTCACCGAGATCGGCACGCCGGTCGTCGGCGCAGCGCAGGGCTATGCCATGGGTGGCGGCGCGGGGCTGGCGCTGGCGTGCGACCTGTTGGTCGTTGGCGAGAGCCTCAAGCTCGGTTACCCGGAGCTCAAGCACGGCATCGTGGCGGCCATCGTGATGGCCAATCTGGTGCGGCAAGTTGGGCGCAAGACGGCCTTCGAGCTGGTCTCGACGGGCGACACCGTCGACGCGTCGCGGGCGATGGCGCTCGGCATTGCCAATCGAGTCAGCCCCGATGCCACGCTGGTGGACGACGCGGTGGCGCTCGCGGCGCGACTTGCGGATTACGATCCAGTGGCCATGACTGCCACCAAGCGCTTGTTCCATCGCGTGGTCGACTTGCCGCTTGCGCAGGCGTTTGACGTCTCGCTCGACACGAACATGATGATGCGCAGCTTCCGCAAGCCGGCGCCGAAGCAGTCATGAGCGGCCCGATGAAACCGCTCGCGGGCGTCACCATTCTCGAACTGGCGCGCGTGCTGGCCTGCCCGTTCGCGGACATGATCCTGGCGGAGCTCGGGGCCACGGTCATCAAGATCGAACAGCCGGGCAGCGGCGACGAGACGCGAACCTTCGAGCCGAAAGTCGGCGACGAGTCGGCGTACTACTTCGCGTGCAATCGCAGCAAGCAATCGGTCACGGCCAACATGAAGACCGAGGCGGGACGCCAGATCATCCGCGATCTCGCTGCGCGTGCCGACATCGTGCTCGAGAACTTTCCCGTGGGCACGCTGGCGCGCTACGGCCTCGATCAGGCAACGCTGCGCGCCGCGCATCCCAAACTGATTTACGTCTCGTGTACCGGCTTCGGGCAGACCGGCCCGTATGCGAAACGCAAGGGCTACGACACCGTCTTTCAGGCGATGGGCGGGCTGATGAGTCTGACGGGCGAGCGTGGCGGCGGCCCGGTCAAGCCGGGGCTGCCAATTGCCGATCTGTCGTCGGGATTGTGGATCGCGATTGCGATTCTGAGCGCGTTGCAAGGCCGCACGCAGACGGGCACAGGCTGTCACGTCGACTTCTCGATGCTCGACGGTCAGGTCAGTCTGCTCACGCTGGCTGCCGGCCGCTACTTCGCATTGGGCGAAGTGCCGCCGCGTCTGGGGACCGAGCACCCGGGGCGTGTGCCGTCGGCAACGTTCGCGTGCAGCGACGGGGCTTACGTGCATATCACCTGTAGCGATCAGCACTGGCTGCCATTGTGTGAGCTGCTCGGGCTGGACGAACTGGGTGCCGATTCGACGCTGGCAACCAATGCGGGCCGCGTCGAGCATCGCGAACGCGTCATGGCGGCGCTGAGTGAGGCTATCGCCGGGCGAGCGCGCCGCGAACTGTGCGATGCCTGCGACGCCGCCGGTGTGCCCGCTGGCCCGATTCAGCATGTCGACGAGGTGCTGGCCGACCCGCACGTGCTGGCGCGCGGCATGGTGGGCGAGTTCGATCACCCGACCGTGGGCAAATTCGGTGCGCTGCCGGTGCCCTTCAAATTCGATGGATTCGCCGATCCGGAAGTCGGCCGCCCGCCGCTGCTGGGGGAGCACACCGAGCCGGTGCTTGCCGGACTTGGCTACACACCCGAGAAAATCGCGGGGCTGCGCCGTGACGGCGCGATCTGAATTCGCCATTTCGTTTGACTATCGCCACGCGCGAACAGGGAAGCAACACGTATGAAAGTTTGGGAGACATTGCAGGTCGAGCGCAGCGACGCGGTTGTCGAGATCGTGCTTAACCGGCCGCAGCAGCGCAACGCGCTCAATGCCGTCATGTGCGACGAGTTGCGCGAGTGCGTGCAGGCGCTGCGCGACGATGCCACGGTGCACTGCGTGATCGTGCGTGCCAACGGACCGGTGTTCTGTGCGGGCGCCGATTTGAAAGAGCGTCAGGGGATGGGGCCGGACGAGGTGCGCGCGCGCCGCGTCAAGGCGTTCGCAGCCTATGACGCGATCGAGCAGATCGGCAAGCCGTGCATCGCACTAGTGGAAGGTCCGGCCATCGGATCGGGCGGCGAGATCGCCATGGCTTGCGACTTCATCGTCGCCACCGAGGCTGCGGCATTCCGCACCCCTGAAGCGCTGTGGGGCACGGTAGGCGCGACGCAGCGCATGCCCCGTGCCGTGGGCAAGCGTCTCGCGAAGGACATGGCATTCACCGGGCGCGCGCTCGGCGCGCAAGAGGCTCGCGAGGCCGGTCTCGTGGCTCGCGTTGTCCCGGCGGACGAGGCGCTTGAGTGCGTGCGCGGCATGGCGCAAGCGATTGCCGGGGCCCCGCCGTTGGCCATGCATCTGACCAAGGATTGCATCGACCGGGGCGTCGAGACGGACGCGGCCGGCGCGCTGGCGATCGAACTGCTCGCAATCGACACGCTGCTGCAAAGCCCGGACTGGGGCAAGAAGATTGCGAGCTTCGGCAGTGTCGCTGGCAATGGTGAAAAGACGGGAGGCCGCCATGCATGAGCCTCAAAGCGGCGCAGGGCACGAGGTTTACGCGCGCCAGTTTGGACTGGAGGGACCGGTCACGTTGCCGAATGTGCTTGCCGACCGGGCGCGCCTGACGCCTGCGGCTGAGGCGTTGGTCATCGATGGCGAGCGCATCGATTACCGCACGCTCGCGCAACGCGTGGAGCAGGCGGCTGCCCGCATGGTCGGGCTGGGCATCGGCCACGGCGAACACGTGGGCATTCTGATGGGCAACTCGGTGGATTGGGTGGTGCTGTTCTACGCGGCGGCGTCGATTGGCGCGGTCGCGGTGCCCGTCAATACGCGTTTCAAATCCGATGAGCTGAATTACTGCCTGAATCAAGGCGACGTGCGCGTGCTGTTCTACGTCGACACGTTCCTGAATATCGATTACACGCAACTGCTGCGCGGCGTAGAACCCGGCTTTGACAGCCAGTTGCCGGGCACTGTGCTGCCGTTGCTGCGACGTGCCGTGATGGTGGGCGACGGTAAGAACAGTGCGCGCGAGCTGCCCGCCGGTGTCGAGCATTTCGACGCGCTGCCCGATACACCGGTGCTGCGTGCCGAGGCTGCGCGTCGTGCCGCAGCGGTAGATCCCGACGATGTCTTGCTGATTCAGTACACCTCGGGCACCACGTCGTTCCCGAAGGGCGTGCTGCTGCGCCATCGCAACATGTTGATGAACGCCGCCGCGTCGGCCTTGCGGATCGGCGTGCAGTCTGACGACCGGTATTTCAGCGTTCGCCCGTTCTTCCATGTGGCGGGCACCACGATGTCACTGCTGGTCTCGCTCGTGACCGGGGCTTGTCTGCTGTCGGTGCCGTCGTTCGACGTAGCGCGCGTGCTGACCATTCTCGATGAGGAGCGCTGCACGCTCACGTCAGGCAACGACACGATTTTCCTGATGATGATGGGGCACCCCGAATTCCGGCGCGAGCGCATTCATCTGCGCGGCGGCTGGGCGGCAGCAGGCCCCGAGATCATGCAGAAGATTCACGACGTGATGGGTGTGCCGTACATGGTCGGCGCCTACGGGCAGTCGGAAGCCTCGCCCAACGTGGTGCTCAACGACTGGCGCGACCCGCTGGCGCTGCGCGTCGGTGGCTGGGCGAGCCCGCATCCGGGTGTCGAGATCCGCACGGTGTCGGCGGAAACCGGCGAGGTCACCGCTGCCAACGCGCCGGGCGAGATTCAGGTGCGCGGTTGGGGCGTGATGAAGGGCTACTACAACAAGCCGAAGGAGACCGCGCAAGCGCTGGGCGACGACGGCTGGTTGCGCACGGGCGATCTCGGCGTCATCGACGACGAAGGGCGGCTGCGCATGATCGGGCGGCTCAAGGATGTCTTCCGTGTCGGGGGTGAGAACGTCGCACCGGCCGAAGTGGAAGAGACGCTGTTCACGCATCCCGCCGTGCAACTCGCCCAAGTGGTCGGCGTGCCCGACGCGCGGCTCGGCGAAGTGCCCGCGGCGTTCGTTGTGCTGCGCCCGGGCGCAGAGGTCACGAGCGAGGCGCTGATCGACTGGTGCAAGTCGCGCGCCGCCAATTTCAAGGTGCCCCGTTACCTGTGCTTCGTCGACTCGTTCGACGGCATCGGCATGACGGGAAGCTCGAAAGTGCAGAAGAACAAGCTGCGCGAGTACGCCATACGGGAGTTCGGTTTGTCCTGATGCCAGAGAGCATCTGAGCCGGCTCATCAAAACAATATTGGAGGAGACATGACTTCATCTACGACGACGGCTTCACAGCCGTTCGCCGCCGCGGCGCACGCCGCCGTGCCGGGCATACAGGGTGTGGAGGAGGCGACGTATCGCAAGATCGCGTGGCGCATTCTGCCGTTGCTGTTCGTTTGCTACATCATCAACTACATCGATCGCGCCAATATCGGCATCGCGCAGATTCAGTTCAAGGCGGATCTGCATTTCAGCGATCTGGTCTACGGCATCGGCGCCGGGCTGTTTTTTGTCGGCTTCCTGCTCTTCGAGGTGCCGAGCAATCTGATGCTCGCCCGTATGGGTGCCCGCAAGACGCTGTTGCGCATCATGACGCTGTGGGGCGCGGTCTCGTGCGCGATGATGTTCGTGCGCACGCCCATGGAGTTCTACGTCGCGCGCATGCTGCTTGGTGCGGCCGAGGCGGGTTTCTTTCCCGGCCTGATCCTGTATCTGAGCTATTGGTTTCCGGCGGAACGCCGGGCGCGCGTAACGGCCTTGTCGTTCGTCGCCATTCCGATTGCCACGATGATCGGTGCGCCGACCTCGGGCTGGATCATGCGCCAGTTTCACGAAGTGCACGGTCTCGCTGGGTGGCAGTGGATGTTTCTGCTCGAAGGGTTGCCGGCCATTGCGCTGGGCATCGTGGTGTTCTTCAGTCTGGAAGACCGCCCGGAATCGGCCAAATGGCTCACGGCCGATGAGAAGGCGAGACTCACGCAGGCATTGAGCGTTGAGCGTGCACAGAAAGCAGGGAAGGCCGCGCACGGCCACGGGAAAGGCGGCACGCTGGCAGCACTCGGCGACTGGCGGGTCTATGTGGCGGGGCTCGTCTCGTTCTGCGCGTATGTGCTGGCCAGCACCATTGCGTTCTTTGCGCCGGTGGTGATTCAGGCCACGGGCGTGCGCGATACCTTTCACGTCGGGCTGCTGTCGGCGCTGCCGCCGGTCGTCGGTATCGTCGCGATGCTGATCGTGAGCCGTCATTCCGACCGCCATCGCGAGCGTCGCTGGCACGCGGCGCTGCCGTTGATGTGTGCGGCCGTCAGCCTGATGGTCATGCCTTATATGTCGCACAACCTCGTGCTGGCGGTGCTGTTGCTGGCGATTGCCACGGCAGGGCATTTGTCGAGCCTGTCGGTGTTCTGGACCATTCCGTCGACGTATCTCGCCCCGGCGAGTGCCGCTGCCGGGATCGCCGTGGTGAGCAGCATCGGCGCGCTGGGCGGGTTGGTGGGGCCCAGCGTCATCGGCTATATCAAATCGGTCACGGGCAATCTGGCGTTGGGGTTGCAGGTGGCGGGCTGCATCGTGCTCTTCGGTGGCTTTTTGCTGCTGATAGGGATTCCCGCGCGGTTGTTGCCTAAGACTGGCGCGGGCGGTGCAGGCCGCGCGTAACGTGAAATCGAGCGCACCCGTGCCTGCATTCGTGCTCGCACCGGTGCGCGTTTGACCGGGCATTGGCGAGGCGATAGCATGACGCCATCCCAATCCCGGCGCTCCCGTCACATGCCCAAGTCCAACCCCAAGCCTTCGGGCTCACCCGAACCGGTGAACGCAGCACCTTCCGACTTGCGGCAGCTCACGTCGTTTCAGTTGCGTCAACTGACGAACATCTACACGAAGGGATCGTCGAGCGTCTACGAGCGAAACTTCGGTCTGACGCTTAACGAGTGGCGCTCCATCGCGCTGCTGCACAGCATTTCCGGCATGTCGCTCAATCGGCTCGCCGAGCAAGCCCAATTCGACCGAGGGTTGATGAGCCGCACCGTCACGACGCTCGAATCCCGTGGCATTCTCCAGCGCAGCACCGACAGTTCGGATGCGCGCGGTGTGGTGATCTCGCTCACGCCGCATGGCCGCGATCTCGTCAAACAAGTCTTTCCCGTCGCCGAAGAGCTCAATGAGCGGCTGCTGTCGGTGCTCACGCGCGCCGAGCGTGATGCTTTGCCTAAAATACTTGATAAACTCACCTATCAGGCGAGAATCATGCTGGATCAAGAGCGGGAAGAGGCGGGAGATGGCGAATAATCCGTCGAAATCATTGCTGTAATTTATTTGACTTTGTCTCCTATGTCCCTTAGATTGACGTGCATCGTCAATGCGCGCTCGCGCGGCAATTCCAGGGACTCTTCATGCTTCAGACCCGACTCACCCGCCTGCTGAACATTCGCTATCCCATCATTCAGGCCGGGATGAGCTGGGCCTCGTCAAATGCCGCGCTGCCCGCTGCGGTGTCGAAGGCCGGTGGCCTCGGGGTGATTGCCGCCGGGCCGATGTACCTTGATGCGTTTCGCGCGACCGTGCGCGAAGTCAAAGCCGCGACCAACGGTGCGTTCGCCGTCAACATTCCGCTTTATCGTCCGCAAGCCGAGCTATTTCTCGGCGTGATCGAAGAAGAGGGCGTGCCGGTGGTCATCGCCTCGCAAGGGGGACCGAAAGCACATCTGGCGCGTTTTCACGCGCGTGGCGTGCGATGGATTCACGTGGTTTCGACGATGGCGCACGCCCGCAAGGCAGCGGATGCCGGCGTCGATGCGCTTGTTGTTGTCGGCGCGGAAGCGGGTGGGCACCCCCCCGCTAACGGCGTCAGCACGTTGGTGGCCGTGCGTCGCGCGGTGCAGGAATTCGACCTGCCGATCGTGGCGGGTGGGGGTGTCGCCGATGGTTATGGTGTGGCGGCGCTGCTGGCGCTCGGTGCCGATGCCGTGCAGTTGGGGACGCGCTTTCTGGCAACCCGCGAGGCCGGTGTCCACGAGAACTACAAGCGTGCAGTGCTCGAAACCGAGATTGATGCCACCGCGCTCGTCGGCGTGCGTGGCTTGCCGGTGCGCATGACGCGCAATCGTTTTGCCGAGCGCGTGCTGCAAGCCGACCGTGACGAACCGGATGCCGACGCCTACGACGCTCTGTTCAAATCCAGCTCGCTCAAGCAGGCGGCGCTCGATGGCGACATCGACTGGGGGAAGGTGGAACTCGGGCAGTCGGCCGGACTCATCGACGATCTGCCAGGTGCGGCCGACGTCATGGCCCGGCTGGTGGAAGAATACGAAGCGGCCGCGCGTCGGATTGCCGGTTGAACGACGCGGCTCAGGCGCCGAGGGCGCGGTAGCGCCGGCTCAATGCCGAGAGCAGCGCATTGCCCGCCAGCGCGAACAGCATCAGAAACAGTGCGACGGCCATGATCGTATCGATATTGCCCAGATTCATCGCATTCGATAGCTGATGACCGAGCCCCTTTTGCGAGGCGAACATCTCGCCGATCAACACGCCGAGCAGCGACAGCGAGAATCCCAGCCGCACGCCCGACAACACTTCGGGCAGTACGGCGGGCAGCACGACACGCAGTGCAATCTGGCGGCGCGACAGATGCATCGCGTGGGCCGCGCGAAAATACACAGGCTTGATCTGCCGGATGCCGTTCATCGTGAAGATGAGGATCGGGATCAAGCCGTGCATCACCCCGAAGGCCACCTTGGCCGCGAGCCCCAGACCGAAGATCAGCAGCACCAGCGGATACAGCGTCACCTTCGGCAGCGAATACAGGTTGATAAGAATCGGCTCGGCCACGTTGGCGGCGAGGCGATTCGCCCCCAGCCCCAGTCCTAAGGCGATGCCGCCCGCGACGGCGATCACCAGTGCGTAGATCAGCGCGAGGCCAGTCTCCGCCGCATCGTCCCAGAACGACGCCGTGCCCATCATCTGCCAGAGCCCTTGCACCGTGGCCGAGGGGGAACTGAGTGCTGCGCCGTTGAGCCAGTGCACCCCTTGCCACACGCCAATCAAAACGAGCAGGACGGCCAGTGTGCCGAGCGGGTTGGGTTTTTTCGTTTCCATGCGAATCGGTGCCGATCAGCGGCGGCTGCGCGCCTGAAAGCGCGCATCGACGTGGTTGAGTACGCCGTTGACCAACGTCACCGTGATCAGTACCGTGAGCATCAGGGCGTACATGTCGGCATTCTCGAAATTGTTATACGCGTAGCTGATGGCGTAACCGATGCCCGAGCCCGACAGGATGAACTCGGACGCGATCACACCAATGAAGGCGTGTGATACCGCGAGGCGCACGCCGCTAAACAGATGGGGCAGGGCCGCTGGAAATTTCACGTGCCAGACGGCCTGCCAGCGCGAGAGTCGCATCACGCGGGCCGTTTTTGAAAACGAGCGAGGGATGCGATCGAGTCCGGTCATGGTTGCCGTAATCATCGAGACCACGGCCAGCAAGGTGGCGATGGCGATGATCGGCAGCGCGCCGACGCCGAACAGCACGATGAACACGGGATAGAACGCGAACGTCGGCACCGCGTAATAGCTGGCGATCAGGGGCTCCAGTGCGCGGCGTACGCCCGGCAACGTGTGAATGACGAGTCCGGCGGCAAAGCCAAACCCCACGGCGCAAACCGAGGCGACGGCGATGCTGGCGAAGCTCGTGAGGATGTCGTGCGTAAAGCGCCCCTCACGCAGCACGTCGATGGCGTGCGCCGCCATTGCGCTCGGGGCGATCATGACCGATGCCGGGATCGTGCCGAGACGGCACAGGGCTTCGACAAGCAGTACTAGCCCGGCGACGATGCCGGTGCGGATGAGACGTTCAGTGCGAATCATGAGAATGTATTCGGGCGCTCTCCGTCCTGCATCGCTTTGAGCGACTCGGCGCGCAGCGTCTCCCACAGGCGCGCTGTGATTTCGCCGAAGCGCGGCGTGGTGACAACCCGGCTGTCGCGTTGCGGCGCCCAGCCGGTGTCGATGACGTCGATAAAGCGCCCGGGGCGAGCGGACATGACGCCGACGCGATCCGACAGCACGGCTGCCTCATCGAGCGCGTGCGTAATCAACAGCACGGTGGCAGACGTTTCCCGCCACAGTCGAAGCAATTCGTCGCCCATGAGCATGCGGGTCTGTTGATCGAGCGCGCCAAACGGCTCGTCGAGCAGAATCAGGCGCGGGGCAATGACGAGCGTGCGCGCGATGCACATGCGTTGACGCATGCCGCCCGAAAGCTGAGCGGGATACGCATTCGCAAAGTCGCGCAATCCCATGAAACCGAGCGCATAGCCGACGCGGCGTGCCACCTCGGCACCGTCGATGCCTGCCATGCGCAGGCCGAAGCCGATGTTCTCGCGCACGGTCAGCCACGGAAACGACGCATCTTCCTGAAACACCACGCCGACGCCGTCGGGCACGCCATTCACCGGCTGCCCTTCGAAATGCACGGTGCCGGATGTCGGCTTCGCCAGCCCGGCAATCAGTTCGAGCAACGTCGATTTGCCGCAGCCGGAAGGCCCCACGACCGAAAAGAACTCGCCTTTGCGCAGCGTCAGATCGACGGGGCCGAGCGCCTGCATCCGCGTCTTTCTGGCCGTTTTTTGGTCGGGCGTGTCGAAGTCCTTCGTCACGCCTGCCAGCACGGCGTGCGGTTCATGGCTCGCATGCGGTGTCGCGACGCCGTCCACCAGATGCAGATGCGGGCCCGGGTGCGGCGAAGTCATAGCTGGCCCTTCGCGTGAATATCGACCGGCAGGAAGCGCGAATCGATCAGCTTCGGCCAGTCGACATCGTCTTTGATTTCGCCGATGAGCTTGAGCCCGCTGGCGACACGATCGAGCTCGGCGCGGTCGAATTGACCCTGACTCCACATGTGCGAGCGCACCATGTTGTCGACGGCCTCTTTCGCAACGTCCGGCGAGAGTTTGAATTGCGCCGCAAGCAGTTTTGCCGCGGCGGACGGATTGGCATACGTGGCATCCACCCCGGCACGGCGGCCAGCGATGATCGCGCGCAGCGTTTCCGGGTGCGATTGAGCAAACGCGCGCGTGGTGATGCCCACGGAGGTCGTCATCGGCTTGAGCACGTCGCCCGCACGGTAGAGCGTTCGATATTGCGATTTGCGCAGGATCGACAGCGGTTCGATCGCGACGGCACCCGCCACTGCGCCCTGTTCGAGCATGGTCATGCCATTGACGTAGCCACCAGAGGCCACGCGTGTGATCTTCGAGGCGTCGATGCCTTTTTCGCGCAACACCATGAGGAAGAGCATTTCAGACACGCTTTTCGGCGAAGTGATGGCCACCTTCTTGCCGACGAGGTCGTTCAGCGAGTGGATGGCGCTGTCCGGCATTGTGACCATCGACGCCTCGGCCACGCTGCGCGTGCCGACGTTCACGATCACGATGTCGAGCCCCTGGCGCGCTGCGGCGAGTGCGGCCGACACGGCAACTTCACCGTAAGGGGTCTTGCTCGCGAGGATGTTGCGCACCGTGGTGCCGCCGCCGCCCGAGCTGAGAATGCCGGTGATGTCGACCCCGGCCTTCTTGAACAGACCGCCGTCCATGGCCACCGCGTAGGGCAGGCCGTACAGGCTGCTGCCCCATTGGGTGACGGAAATCTCTTCGGCGTGGGCGGCACGCGAAGCCGGCAGAAGGAGGGCGCCCGCCAATGCAAACAGGTGAGCGAGTTGGAACAGCCTTTTCATCATCTACTCCGGGTCAAACCAGCCGGCGCATCACCGCGCGCCGGGAAAAAAGTCAAAGACGAGTGCGCCTTGTGGCGCAAGCATCGGGCCAATGGCCGCCTTGAAGGCGTGATGGACGGGGTCGTAACAGGCCGTGTCAAGCACGATCGGCTCCCCGACATAGAAGTTGCGATCGCCTTCGGAATCGAATGTCATGACAAACGCATGTTCGAATCCGAGCGCATTGCCTTCTCCGCTCGCCTGCCGGCCGTATTCGATGCTGCGAATATAGGGCCGCGCGTCGCGCTGGCAATCGTCCTGCAAGCGCAGAAAGCGCTCAATCATACCTTCACGCTCGCTTGCCGGTACGTCGTTCGCAAAGCGCAGCAACACAATATGCCGCAACAAACCCGGCCCGTAGTCGCGCGCGGTAAAGGCTTTCGTACCGATTTGTGCGCAACGGTGTGCGAGGCGCTCGGCGGCTGGCAGGGCAGGGTGTTCTGCGGGTGCATTCATCGTAGGAGTCCGTTCGGGCGGGGGTGGGCGTCCAGTATCGCGCTCGCCTGCCAAGACGGATTGTAGAAATGCGCACCGCCGGCAAGCGCCGCGCGGCGCAATTGCGACGGGGTTTGACACGTCAGCGCCCGGAATTCATGGACTTGCTGTGCCTGATCGACATAGCCCGCATCGAGCAACTGCGTGAGCGTGTGAGAGTGCGGGGCGAGCAACAATTCGCGCAGGGAGCGGCGCAGTCGCGCCAGACGCCGAAACCGCACGGGCGATGCCCCGGTCATTTGCCGGAAACGTATTTCCAGTTGTCGGCGGCCGAGGTTCGTCACGGCGCACAGGTCTTCGATGCGCGTCTGGCCGCCGTGAAGTTGCGCAATCGCCGGGCGGATGTCGCGGCCCGGTAGGTGGGACCGCTGCCGTTTCAGAAAGAAGGCGTCAAGCAGCGAGGCCCGTGCGTCGAACGTCGCGGCGCGGGCCATGCGCTCGTGCAGTTCCTTGACGGCGGTACCCCACAGGTCTGCGGCGTCGATGAACGTGTCGGCAAAGTCGCCGACGGGGACATCGGTCAGCGACGGAATTTCGCCAGATATCACGCGCACGGCGATGAAGTCGAGGGCCACCGGTGCGTCGAGCGTGACCGGCGCGCCTCGCAGGCAGGTGATGTGCGCGCGGGGCAGGCGAGCGCCCGATTGTGCGGCGAAGGGTTCGCCGAAGTGGAAGAAGATCTCCATGCCGCCCGGCCCGGGTATAAGCGGCATGAGTTGCACAGCAGGTGCCGCAGGCGTGCCGGGCGTACCGCAAGCGTCCCATCCCCAGTAGCGGTCGATGGTGGACTGTAGCGCCGCAGCGGGGCGTTGATGCGTGATGCGCAGGGAGGCGCGCGTGGCGTTGGTCTGCATGTTCTCGCGTTCGTCGTTAGTATTGACGGCAAATTGAGACGGGCAGGTGCATGCAGCCCCATTGCCCGGCACGTCGTTTTTCGACACTACGAGGTTGTCCATGCGCATCACGGCGATTCGCGAGCACACCATCCCCGTTTCCCGGTACGCCGACCCAGCCATTGCCTCGGGCGGTTTGACGACGAGTCTGGTCGCCGTCACGACTGACGCAGTACGCGATGGCAAACCGGTGATCGGCTACGGCTATGCGTCCATCGGACGTTTCGGGCAGGGCGGATTGATTCGCGAACGATTTGCCCCGCGTCTGTTGGCGGCCCGAGACAGTGAACTTGCCGACGACAACGGCGGCAACTTGGACCCGTTGCGGGCATGGGACGTGATGATGGCCGGCGAGAAGCCCGGCGGTCATGGCGAGCGATGCGTCGCCGTGGGTACGCTGGACATGGCGATCTGGGATGCCGCGGCGAAGATCGCAGACTTGCCGCTTTATCGCTTTCTCGCCGACAAGCTGGGCCGGGAAGTGCCGCACGCGCCCCGCGTGGCCGTCTATGCGGGTGGCGGTTATCAGTATCCGCATGATGATCTGGCGCGCTTGTCCGACGAGATAAAGCGCTGTGTGGATCTCGGCTTTACGCACGCGAAGATCAAGATCGCCAGCGCGCCGCTGGATCAGGATCTGCGCCGTATCGAAGCGGCGGCACGTCAACTGGCGGGCGCAAATCATCTGGCCATCGACGCCATGAACCGGTTCGATCTTGAGGCCGGACTGACTGCCGCCAGAGCGCTCGCCGGGTACGGACTCCACTGGTTCGAGGACATTTGCGACCCGCTCGACTTCGCGACGCAAACCGACATTGCGGCGACGTACGGCGGCGCGATTGCGGCTGGCGAGGCGCTGTTCTCGCAGGCTGAGGCACGACTGCTCGCACGCCACGGCGGGCTGAGTCCGGCCCGCGACGTGCTCGTGTTCGACCCCGTGCATTGCTATGGCGTGCCCGGCTATCTGCGGATTCTCGAGACGATGACGGCGGCCGGCTGGGCGCGCAGCGCATTCTGGCCGCATGGGGGCCATCTGTTCTCGCTGCACCTTTGCGCAGCACTCGGGCTGGGTGGCGCGGAGGTCACGCCGTTTGCTTTCGCACCGTTCTGCGGATTGGCCGAGGGCTTGCAAGTGACGCAGGGGCATACCGGCGTGCCACAAGCGCCCGGCATCGGGTTCGAGACGAATCCTGCGATCTGTCGAGCTTTTCAGGCGCTGCATTGAGATGACCTGACCGTATCGTCATCGGTTTCGCGTAACGCGTGGGCGCTTGACGTCAATGCCATGACGAAGGCCCGTAAGTCCGCACGAAGAATACGAGCGTGACGCAGTACGTCAGCAGCAGGGTGCCTGCGCGGATGACATGCGATGGGGCGCGGCGTCCGGCGTGGGCGCCGAGATAGCCGCCGATGGTCGCGGCAATCAGCATCGTGATCGTCTCGGGCCATTGCACGGCGTGTGCGCCGATGAAGATAGAAACCGCACTCGCGTTGGCGACCGTCACGAGCAGCGTGCGAAGCGCGTTCAGGCCCTTGATGTCGCGCCCGTCGAGCAGCCCCCAGACGGCCACCATCATGATGCCCACCGCGCCGCCGAAGTAGCCGCCGTAGATGCCCAGCAGGAACTGGATAGCCAGCACTGCATACGCGTGAATGGTCCAACGTCCGCGCAACGCTTCACCGATTCGCCGGCCGAAGGTCAGTGCAAGGCTGGCAAGGAGCAGCAACCACGGCAGCGCAAACGAGAACGCCTGCGACGACGTGTGCAGCAGCAATCCGGCGCCCGCGAATCCGCCCAATAGGGTGGTAATCAGCAGGGCGCGCATCGACACCTGCCCAATCGGGCTGATGTCATGGCGGTACACCCAGGCGCTGGCGACGCCGCTGGGGAACAGCGCGACGGTGCTGGAAGCATTCGCCTGCACAGGAGGCACGCCGACCGCGATCAGCGCGGGCAGGCTCACGAACGAACCGCCGCCCGCCAGCGCGTTCATGGCGCCGGCCAGCAAGCCCGCGCCGGGAATAAGAACCAGTGATTGCATGGAGATGTCCATGGCTTGCAACAATTGACAGCTTAGGCATGACGCTTTACTTTGTAAAGCATGACGACGCCAAAAATCGGACAATCCGTACGCGGATCGAAGTCGGGCCGACCCATCATGGTCGTGCTCGATTTGCTGGGACGGCGCACTGCGTTGCGAATCCTGTGGGAGCTGCGCGGTGCGCCGATGACGTTTCGGGCGCTGCAAGAGGCGTGCGAGACGAATGCGCGTTTGCTCAATACCCGGCTGACGGAATTGAAAGCGACCGGGCTGGTCGAGCACGCTGAAGGCGGGTATCGCATGACCGACGAGGGCCGCCGGCTGGAGGCGGCGCTACAGCCGCTGCTGGGCTGGGCGAAACAATGGGCCACGCGGGACCCGTCCGGGTTCGACGCAGCCGACCACGAAAAATCCGACTGATGCCGTGATCCCCATCACGCCGCTTCACGACACATCACTTCAAGACAACGACACGACGTATGCCGACGCAAGCTATCCGGGCTGTGATTTTCGATTTCGATCTGACGCTGGCCGACTCCTCCGAGGCCATTGTCGAATGCACGCAATACGCGCTGACGCGTCTCGAATGCGAGATGGCGACACCGGCGCAGATTCGCGGCGTGATCGGGCTGCCGCTGCCGATCATGTTTCACACGCTGAGCGGGGATGAAGATGCCGCCCGCGCGGAGGCGTTCGTGCGGTTATTCGTGTCGCGCGCGGACGAGATCATGGTGCAATCGACGCGCATCTATCCGGAAGTCCCCGGCTTGCTGGCGGCGCTGCGCGAACAGGGGCTCGCGGTCGCGATCGTTTCGACCAAGTTCCGCCACCGGATCGATGCCATTCTCACGCGGGCCGGACTGCGCTCGCAGGTCGACGTGATCGTCGGCGGAGACGACGTGCAGCGCCACAAGCCGGACCCTGAGGGGATCGCGCAGGCGCTGGGCCATCTGGGCCTTGTGGCGGCGCAGGCGATCTACGTCGGCGATCACGCGGTCGATGCGCAAGCGGCCGAGGGGGCGGGCACCGGGTTTATCGGCATGGTGAGCGGGACCACTTCGTTTGAAGCGTGGTCCGCTGCCGGAAAAATGGCGGTGACGCGTCACGTGGGTGAAGTGGCTGATCTCCTCGCGGGCAAGGCGTCGGCACATCGCTAACGGCTGGGGCGTGCGCCGAAGTTATAAAATCCGTCTATCCCACGCCATTGCTTCCGAGTCCCTCACCGCATGCCCAAGCCGACGAAAGCCGAAATCAACGCCGATATCATTGAACGCGCCGCCGGTCTGTTCGCCCGCCACGGGTTCGAGCAGACGTCGCTCCAGCAGATCGCGGACGCCGTCAATTACTCCAAGGCCGGGCTGCTGCATCACTTCCCGAGCAAACTGGCGATCTACGAAGCGGCGGTCGACGTGGTGCGCAACCACATGATCGAGTTGCGCGAGCGGGTGAAAGGGATTCCGGTCGGCATCGAGCGTGACCGGGCATTGGTCGACGATGCCGTGCAATTCACCTACGACTGGCCGGGCGTGTCGGCGTTTTCCAACCGGATTTCCGACAACGCGCCGGACGGCGATCCGGCGCTGATCGAAATCGGCATGATTCTGTACGACGCGCTGGGCATCGATCTGACGAAGTTCGATCTCGAACGCATCGTGCGCGTCACCAGCGCATTCGCCGGTCTGGGCGCAACCGCCTTGCAGGCCGTGCGCGCCGATCAGAAGCGCGAGTGGCGGCCGATCATCACGCAGACTGCTATGGATGCACTCGGTCACGGCAAGCGCTGACTCGCGTCCTATTCCGAACTTCTTAATCTTTTCTGAGCGCCGCGACCTGACGTTTCCACAACGTCCACGGCCGCTCCATCACGCCAAGATTGGTCGCCGTCGAGCGTTTGCCTTCCTCTTCATCGAGATAGGTCACGTCGCCACCGAGCGTGACGGCCTTGTACTGCATGTCGGCGTTCAGCGAGGTGTAGATCGCGCGATACACCGACGCGGGCAGTGACGGGCCGGTGGTCACGAAGCCGTGGCCGCGCATGAGCGCAACGTCGAACTCGCCCAGTGTGTCGGCCAGTGCCTTGCCCTGATCGCTGTTGCGCACGAGCATGTCGGTGCAACCGAAGCAATGGCGGATGTCGAACACCGGCGAGCCGCTGCCGAGAAAACCCGCCATGTGATACACCGGGCGCAGGCGCACGCTCGACGCCGCGAACGGAATCACCGACGGCGCATGGCTGTGCACGATCGACATAACATCGGGCCGCGCGCGGTAAATCTCGCTGTGAATCCACGTCTCCAGATAGCGCTTGCGGGTGTCGCCGTCGACCGGCTGGCAATCGAAATCGAGGGTGAGGATGTCGTCGGGCGTGACCAGCTCCGGCGCCATCGACTGCGCGATCAGGAAATGCTGCGGGTTGCGCGGATCGCGCGCGCTCACGTGACCGAAGCCATCGAGCACTTCGTGATGCGCAAGGATGTGATTGGCCGAAGCGAGGTCTTCCAGCAGTTGCGCGATGGATTGTGCGTCGTGCTCGGTGACGGCGGGGGTGTAGGGCGTGGTGGTTTGCATCATGGTGTTCAGCGAAAAATTGCGACAAAAAATGGCGATGGAAGGGGGTGTCTCAGACTCGGACTGCCGCGTGCATTTCGGGCGGAAACAGGTCGTCGGCCTGCATCGAGCGATGGCAAACGCCTTGTTCGAAGGCAAAGCGCAGGAAGGCGTCGAGGGTGATGCGATTGGCCGCAATGCCGTAGGGCCATGGGTCGGCACCGAACATGGCGCGCGCTGACGCCGTGTGCTCGCTCATCCACGGCAACGGGAAGTGCGAACACGTGATGTCGTCGAGCCGCGCAATGCTGGCGTCTTTCGCCTGCGTGAAGGCCTTCATCAGGTTGCCCGCGATCCAGCGGTTGGCGGCAAACACTTCACGACGCATCACGATCAGATGCATGATCGGGAAGATGCCGGTCTTGCCGAAATAGGCGCGTTCTTCCCCCGCAAAGTCCTTGAACAGGCGCACGACTTCGCCTTCCCGTCCGGGCGGTGGTGCGGGAGGTCGCGCACTGAGGATGGCGTCGATCTCGCCGTCGAGCAGCAGCGCGGTTAGCGAGCGATCGGGTGACGGCCGGTAACGCACACCGGCGGGCAGTTGCACGTCGACCTTTTCGCGCCGCCCCGCCTGATTCACGCCACCTTGCACCCACTCGATGTCTTCCAGCGCGACACCTTGCTCGTGGGCCAGCCACCCGCGCGAATAGACGGCGGCGGTCTGCGCCCACTCGGGCACGCCGACGCGTTTGCCGCGCAGGTCAGCCGGCGAGCGCACGCTGCCATCGCTGCGCACATACAGCGACGAGAGCCGGAACACCCGGGAGGGAAACACCGGCAAGCCGATCAGACGATCGTCGCCCTGCGAGCGCAGTGACGCGTACTTCGCCAGCGACATCTCCGAGAGGTCCCATTCCTGAAAGTGGGTGGTGCGATAAAAGATCTCCTCGACCGGCAGCACCGACGGCACCAGTTCGATACCTTCGGCGGCGACACGGCCGGTGAGCAGATCGCGCACATGGTCATAGTCGTTGATGGCGAGCGAGAGCGTGAGCTTGGACATGACGCGTTCCAATGTCGGGGGAGGGGCGCAGACATCGCTCGGATGCCCGCGCCGAACTGCATGAAGCCGATTCAGTGACCGAAGGCGGGGGCTTTCGGCAGGCTTTCGGGCCGGGCCACGAGGAACACGAGCGCGGCGGCGCTCACCAGCGCGGCGCCCAGCACCACGAACATGGCGCCTGCGCCACCGGTGGCCTGTTGCAGCACGCCTGCGATGGCTGGGCCGCACATGGCACCGACGCGTGCGATACCCAGATACAGGCCGACAGCGGTGCTGCGAATCTCCGTCGGGTAGCTCACGGCAACGAGATTGTTGAGCACCGTCTGCGTGCCGATCACGAACATGCCCGCGACGACGATGCCGAGAAACGTCACCTTGCCGCCGGTCGCGACGGCGAGCACGCCGATGGCGGCCGCCCCCGCCAGCCACGCCAGCGACATGGCCAGACGGCGGTTGCCGATGCGGTCGGCGACCACGCCACAGATCAGGCTGCCGAAGGCCGATGCGAATACCAGCAGCGAGCCGTAGGCAAAACTCGTCGAGAGGTTTTCGCCGCGCCTCAACATGATGGTCGGCAACCAGCCCGACAGCCCGTACGACGAGAACAGCGATAGTGCACCCATCGCCCAGAAACACAACGTCTGACGGCGGAACGCGCCGGAGAACAGTGCCGCGACGGAACCGGCTTTCACGCCAGCGTCGGGCGACGTGAAGACGGCATTGGCAAACTCCGCTGCGCGGGCAGGCCACAGGCGGGTGAGTTGCGCCCGCACGGCGTCCTGATGGCCGCGACTCGCGAGAAACGACACCGATTCCGGCAATACGAACTGCAACACCAGCGCCAGCACCACCGACAGCGCGCCGACGAAATACATGCTCTGCCAGCCGTACTGCGGAATCAGCCACGCCGCGATGAAGCCCGACGCAGTGGCACCGCCGATCCAGCCGCAGGTGAAAAACACGATGGTGAAGACGTTGGCACTGCGCTTCGGCGCGATCTCGTTGATGTAGGTCACAGCCACCGGCATGAGCAAGCCGAGCGAGATGCCCATCACGAAACGCAGCGCAATGAACGTGGTCAGGTCATGCGCGAAGAGCGCAATCGCGAGACTGAAAAGCCCCGCGAGCCAGATACCGGTGAGCAGCACGCGGCGGCGTCCGATACGGTCGCTGAACAGACCCGAGGCGGCAGAGCCCGCCGCAAAACCGGCCAGTCCGCACGACAGCAGCACGCCGATCTGGCTCGGCGACATATGCCAGAGCGAGGCCACGTCATGAACGATGTAGGCGGCGTTGTAGAGGTCGTAGCCGTCGAACAGCAGGATGAGCGCCAGCAGAATCGCCAGCTTGAAGTGATAGGCCCCTAGCGGGGCGGCTTGCAGGGTGTCGCGAACGTCGATGCGTTCGGCGTACCCCGATGGGATGTTCTGGGCCATGCCTTGTCTCCGATGGTCGGCCTGCTGAGCGCCGGACGAACCCGGTCCCGCAGTGCCTTTGTTGTGTGTTCGGAGTTGACTTTACTGGCCGATTTTGTGTTTATCAATATTGATTATTAAAGTCAATATCACTGTGGCATCATGTGACGGATCTTTGACGAATGCATGACGGGAATCCTTATCCGGCAAGGGGTTGCGCAGGGTACGGGTTTCCCCGGGGAATACGATGACGCAACAAAACGACTTGATGACGCGTGAA
This sequence comes from Pandoraea sp. PE-S2T-3, assembly GCF_002179965.1. Classification (GTDB taxonomy): domain Bacteria; phylum Pseudomonadota; class Gammaproteobacteria; order Burkholderiales; family Burkholderiaceae; genus Pandoraea. The sequence continues at coordinate 80,537 of NZ_NGUQ01000033.1, read as the reverse complement.
GAAGTGCTCGCGCTGCTGGAGATCAAACCGGCCACGTTGTACGCCTATGTGAGCCGGGGGTTGATCCGGGCGCGACCGCACGAGGATGGCCGCAAGAGCCTCTACCTGCGCCGCGATGTGGAGCGTCTGGGCACCCGCAAGCGCGGGCGCGCACCGACGGGCTCGGTGGCCGAATCGACCATGCGCTTCGGTGACCCGGTGTTGCATTCGGCGATTACCCAGATCACGCCGCACGGGCCGCGTTATCGCAACCGGCTGGCGACGGATCTGGCGAGCGCCGGGGCATCGTTCGAGTCGGTGGTGCACCTGCTGATGACCGGCATCTGGCAGGACAGCCTCGCTGTGTGGTCGCCGCAGGAGACGCCGCCGGACGTGTTGCGTTTTCTCTCGACCTACAACGGCGAAGTGGCCAGCGCAGACATCGGTAATTTGCTGGGCATGGTGCCGTTTGCGCTGGCGATGCAGGGGCGCGGGCCGCGCGAAATTGCCGATGGTAGCGCGGTGCAGGCCGCACGTCTGATGCTGCATTGCATGGCGGGATGCGTGGGGTTTCTCGGACCAAAGCGCGCGTACGTGGCACGCACCGCCGACGAGACCGTAGCGGCGCAGATCTTGCGCGCAGCGGGTGCCGAGGTGACGCCGGAGAACCTGCGCGCAGTGAACGCGGCGCTGGTGCTGACCGCCGATAACGAGTTGGCGCCGGCGACGTTTGCGGCACGGGTGGCGGCGTCGACCAATGCCGACCTGTTCAGTTGCGTGGCCGCGGCTATCGGCTCGCACATCGGTTTTTCAACGGGTACCAGCACGGAGAAGATCGAGACGCTGCTGCTATGCGAACCGCTCGACGCGCTCGATTCGCGCAAGGACCGGGTGCGCGAATATGGCGCGAGCCTGTTCGCCTTCAACCATCCGCTATATCCGGGCGGCGATGCGCGCGCGGACCTGATGATGCAACTGGCTGAACTCGCGGCGCAGCGCGATGAGGCGGCGGGTATCGACACTCAGCGCGCGGCGGGGACTCGCCTGACGCTCGATTTTCTGGCGCGCATGCGCTCGGAGTTGAGTGCGCACCCGGGTTTGGCCATGGGCATCGTGGTGCTGGCACGTGCCCTCGGCTTGCCGGACGGTACCGCGACGGCGATCTGGGTGATCGGCCGCTCGGCTGGCTGGGTGGCGCATGTGATGGAACAGCGCACGCAGGCGTTCATGCTGCGCCCGCGCGCGAAGTACGGCTTTGGGGGGCCGATCGAGCCAGCCGTCGCGTCGCCCGTCGATACGCCCAAGGCGCAATGACGAGATGACGAGATGACGAGATGACGCGCTGACGTGATCAAGCGATGAAAAAAGGCGGCGCCTTTGCCGGGCGTCGTCTTTCTTTTGATGCCATGCCTGTACAGATCAATGCAGCGGCTCCGTCGGCGCGTCGTTCTCGAAGGTGCGAAAGCGCCAGCCGAACCACACGGCCAGCATGCGGATGACGAAGCCCGCGACGCAGCCGATGGCGGTGGCGATGCCGTTCTCGACGCCGAAGTGCAGCATGGCGACGTAGAGCGCGCCGGCGATGCACGCCACGCTCGCGTACATCTCGCGGCGCAGTACCATCGGCACCTGTCCGCACAGCAGATCGCGCAGCATCCCGCCGCCGATACCCGTCAGCACGCCCGCGAGCACGACGATCACCGGGCTGGTACTCACGGTCATGCCGATGTCGCAGCCGAGAATCGTGAAGGCGGCAAGCCCGATGGCGTCCACGGTGATGAACGTCATGCGCAGCCGGTGAATGTGGCGCGCGACGATGGACGCGAGCGTGGCCGCCCCAAGCGTGAGCAAGAGGTACTCCGGATGGGCGATCCAAACCAGCGGATGGCGGCCGAACAATACGTCGCGAATCGTGCCGCCACCGAGCGCGGTGACCATGCCGACGAAGGCGAGTCCGAAGCGGTCCATGCCGCGTTGCATCCCCATGATCGCGCCTGACATCGCTTCGGTCACGATGGCGATCAGGTAGAGAGCGTAGAAGATTTCGGTTTTCATAAGGTTCCCTGAAGTGCGGGGGGAATATACCACCGCGTCCGGCGGCAACGGTCTGCCCGGCACGTTGCCGGACTCGCGCCATCCGGCCAACTGTGATTTGTACAAGTTTTCAGCGTCATGGGCCAGTGAGACACTGCTTCCAACGAGGGGAGTTTCTGATGCGTTTGGTGCGGTGATCTTTTTTCAAAGGCAGCAAAGCCCTTAAACTCTCTACTTTTCGTGCTCCGAACGGTGCTGCCGAGCGGAGGCGTGGAACTAGCCAGTGGTCTGGCTGGCCGGTCGGCCGGCAGGCAAGCGGCGCTGGCGCCACGTCCCACCCGTCTGATCTTCAGATGGCCTCTGCGCGGCGCCGGTCCGGGCAACCCGCTTTCTTTGACGCGCCTTCTTTGATCGTTCACATCGCTCCATGATCCAGTTCATTCGACGCCGGCGTTATCTCGTCGCCAGTCTTGTCGTGCTCGCCGTTCTCCTGATTCTCGGGATTCGCAGTGTCGTCTCGCCGAAACCGCCGCAGTATCTGACCGCCAAGGTCGAGCGCAGCGACCTCGAGAATGCCGTGCTTGCCACGGGCACGTTGGTGGCCTTCACGCAGGTCGATGTCGGCGCGCAGGTGTCGGGGCAGTTGAAGTCGCTCAAGGTCAAGCTGGGCGACAAGGTGACCAAGGGCCAGTGGCTCGCCGAGATCGATCCGGTGCTCTCGCAGAACACGCTGCGTCAGGCCGAAGCCAATGAGCAGGACCTGCAAGCGCAGCGTCGCGCCACGCAGGCGTTGCTGGCGAAGGCCGATCTGGCGTTCCGGCGTCAGCGGCAGATGCTGCCCGACGATGCGACCTCGCGTCAGGATTTCGAAGCGGCACAAGCCGATCTCGATGCGCAACGGGCGAACCTGGCGGCGCTGGAAGCAAAGATCCGTTCGGCAGCGATCCAGATCGAGTCGGCCCGCGCCAACCTCGGCTACACGCGTATCGTCGCGCCGATGGACGGTCAGGTCGTGGCCATCGTCACGCAGGAAGGCCAGACCGTGATTGCGCAGCAGCAGGCGCCGGTGATTCTGAAGCTGGCCGATCTGGACACGATGACCATCAAGGCGCAGGTGTCGGAGGCCGACGTGATCCGTATCGCGCCGGGCCAGACGACGTACTTCACGATTCTTGGCGAGCCGGACAAGCGTTACTACGGCAAGCTGCGCGCGATCGAACCGGCACCGCAGAACTTCCTCGACACGCAGGGCTCGCTCGGCGGGCTGGGCGGGTCGCGCAGCAATACTGCGGTGTTCTACAACGCGTTGTTCGAAGTGCCCAACCCCGATCACAAGCTGCGCATCTCGATGACTGCACAGGTCAATGTCCTGCTGAGCACCGCCAAGCAGGCCCTGAGCATTCCTGTGGCCGCGCTGGGCAAGAAGCAGGCGGACGGTCGCTATGACGTGCGGGTGGTCGGTGCGGACGGCAAGGTGGTCACGCGTCAGGTCCGCACGGGGCTGAACAACAACGTGAAGGTCGAAGTGAAGGAAGGGCTCGCTGCCGGCGATCAGGTCGTGATCGGCGAGACCGGCGACGTCAAGGACGCACGCAACGATGCGTCCGGTGATTCGGTCAGCGCGGGGTAATGGCAATGGCTGAAACCATGACGCCCCCCTCCGCGACACACCCGGCCCCGCCGCACCCGATGGCGCATCCCATGCTTGAACTGACCGGTATCACGCGGCGGTTTCCGGCGGGCGATCGCGACGTCGTCGTGCTGCGCAACGTGAACCTCACCATCGAGGCGGGGGAGATCGTTGCGATCATGGGCGCGTCGGGTTCCGGCAAGTCGACGCTGATGAACATCCTCGGCTGTCTCGACCACCCGAGCGAAGGCAGCTACCGCGTGGCCGGGCGCGAGACCCGTGATCTCGATGCCGACGCGCTCGCTCAACTGCGCCGCGAACACTTCGGCTTCATCTTCCAGCGTTATCACCTGTTGCCCCATCTGGAGGCCGCGGGGAATGTGGAGATGCCGGCGGTCTACACCGGCGCACCGCACGCGGCTCGCCGCGCCCGGGCCGAGCAACTGCTTTCCCGCTTGGGTCTGGCGGATCGTACGCATCATCGGCCCAGCCAGTTGTCCGGTGGTCAGCAGCAGCGCGTGAGTATTGCGCGTGCGCTGATGAACGGCGGCGATGTGATTCTGGCCGACGAGCCGACCGGGGCGCTCGATACCCGTAGCGGCAAGGAGGTCATCCGTATCCTGCGCGAACTCAACGCGCTCGGGCATACGGTCATCATCGTTACGCACGACGAGCACGTGGCCGCTCACGCGCGTCGCATCATCGAGATTCGCGACGGCGAAGTGGTCGCCGACCGGCAGAACACGCCGGTAGCCGATGACGAAGCGGTAGCGCCCGGGGCGCCGGACGACGACGGTGACGAAGTCGCCAACGCCGCGAAGGCGGACGTCGGCGCAAACGCAGCCACGGCGGCCGCCACCGGCGACGCCCTCGCCAGCACGTCGCCGATGCCCGAGCGTCGCTGGACCGGCGGCGTCGGCCGCTTTGCCGAGGCGTTCCGCATGGCGTGGATTGCGCTGGTCTCACACCGTCTGCGCACGTTCCTGACGATGCTCGGCATCATCATCGGTATCACGTCGGTGGTGTCGATCGTTGCCATTGGCGAAGGCGCCAAGCGCTACATGCTCGCCGAGATCGGCAGCATCGGGACGAACACCATCAACATTTATCCCGGCAAAGACTGGGGCGACAGCCGCGCGGGCACGATTCAGACGCTGGTGCCGGAAGACGTGTACGCGCTGACCGAACAGAACTATGTCGACAGCGTGACGCCCGAGACCGCGCGCAACCTGCTGCTGCGCTACCGCAACGTGGACGCCAACGCGACCGTGACCGGCGTCGGGGAGAGCTTCTTCCAGGTGCGCGGCATGAAGATCGCGCAGGGTATCGCCTTCGGTCCCGATGAGGTGCGCCGTCAGGCACAGGTCGCCGTGATCGATCAGAACACGCGCCGCAAGCTCTTCCCGACGAACCCGAATCCGCTGGGCGAAGTGATCTTCGTCGACAACCTGCCGTGCGTGGTGATCGGTGTGACGGAAGAGAAGAAGAGCGCCTTTGGCGACATGAAGAGCCTGAACATCTGGGTGCCATACACCACGGCGAGTGGCCGCCTGTTCGGGCAACGCAACGTCGACAGCATCACCGTGCGGGTGCGCGACGGTCAGCCGAGCAAGATTGCCGAGAAGAGTCTTGAGACGCTGATGACGCAGCGCCACGGGCGCAAGGACTTCTTTACCTACAACATGGACAGCATCGTGAAGACGGTCGAGAAGACCAGCCAGTCGCTCACGTTGCTGCTCTCGCTGATTGCCGTGATTTCGCTGGTGGTGGGGGGTATTGGCGTGATGAACATCATGATCGTGTCGGTCACCGAGCGTACGCGGGAGATCGGCATCCGAATGGCTGTCGGCGCGCGTCAGAGCGACATCATGCAGCAGTTTCTGGTCGAGGCGGTGATGGTCTGTCTGATGGGCGGTGCGATCGGTATTGCGCTGTCGTTCGGGGCGAGCTTCGTGTTCTCGCTGTTCGTCGCCAAGTGGAAGATGGTGTTTTCGATGGGCTCGATCGTCACGGCATTCCTGTGTTCGACGCTCATCGGTGTGGTCTTCGGTTTCATGCCGGCGCGCAATGCCGCCCGGCTCGATCCGGTTGAAGCGCTCGCGCGCGATTGAGGTAGCGACTGATGATCCGTAATTCCACGAGTTCTGTGATGCCGACGTTTCCCACGGTTTCCCGCACGCTGCTCGCCCTCGCGGCGAGCGCGACCGTGTTGCTCTCCGGCTGTGCCGGTGTGCGTCACGAACCGCTGCCGGCGGTGCCGGTGCCGACGCAATGGAGCGGCACTGCGGCGCCGGTGTCAACCGCAGCGGCAGCCGGCACGGCAACCGCCCCGGCGCCGCTCATGGCACCGGACTTCTGGCGCGCCTTCGGCGACCCGGTGCTCGACCGTTTGATGACTGACGTACTCGCCGCCAACAACGATCTGGCGGCGGCAGGTATCCGCGTCTACCGCGCGCAGTTGCAGGCCGGGCTTGCCGATACGAATCTCACGCCCGGCGTGACCGTGCAGGGCAATGGGCAGGTCAGCCGCACGCTCGACACGCATCGGATGTCGCGCGGCAGTCAGTTGCAGGTGCAGGTGAGCTACGAGCTGGATCTGTGGGGCAAGCTGGCCGCACAACGCGACGCCGCCCGCTGGGAAGCCGATGCGACCGACGCCGACCGTGAGGCCACCCGGCTGTCGCTGATCAGTTCGACGGCGAGCTTCTATTGGCAGATCGGCTATCTGAATGAACAGATTGCCTACGCCGAAGCCAACATTGCCTATGCGGAACGCACGCTGGCGCTGGTGCGCTCGAAGTATGCGGCAGGGGCCGTCTCGGGGCTGGATGTAGCGCAGACCGAACAGAACCTCTCTCAGCAACGTGCCGCGATCACGCAACTCGTGCAGCAGCGCACGGAGAACCGTAACGCGCTGGCCATTCTGTTCGACCGGCCGCCCGAGCAGTCGGCACCCGAGCCGTCGGCCTTGCCGGCCGCCGCGTTGCCGGTGGTGCCTGCGGGCTTGCCCGCCGAGTTGCTGAGCCGCCGCCCGGATGTGCGTGCTGCGGAATGGCGTCTGCGCGGGTTTCTGGCGAATGTCGATGTCACCCGCACCAGCTTCTATCCGACGTTCACACTGACGGGGCAGGCCGGTACGACGAGCACGAATCTGTCGAGTGCGCTGATGAATCCGGTGGGCTCGCTGGGGCTGGGGCTGGCACTGCCGTTCATTCAGTGGAACACCATGCAGTTGCAGATCAAGGTGTCGCAAACGCAGTTCGACGAGGCAGTGATCTTGTTCCGCAAGACGCTCTACACGGCGCTGGGTGAAGTCGAGAACGCATTGTCGGCGCGTGAGCAACTGACCCGCGAGGGCGAGCAGCGTACGCTGTCGCTCGCGCAGGCGCAGCGCGCCGAGACGCTGGCGCGCTCGCGTTTTCTCGCAGGGGCCACGGGCGTGCAGTTATGGCTGGATCAGCAGCAGCGTGTGCGGGACGCACAAAGCGCCGATGCGCTGGTGCGCCTGAATCGGCTCAACAACCGCATGGCGCTGTACAAGACGCTGGGTGGTGGTGGCAGCGCCAGCGATGTGGTGCCGTCGGCGGGCTGACGCCAGCCGACGTGGCGAAGGTGCAGGCTCAGGCCTCGGCAGCTTCCTGAACGACCGGCGCCTTCGGCAGCGTGATGGTGAACGTGGTGCCCACACCGACCTGACTGGTCACCTCGATCGTGCCTTGATGGAATTCGATGGCCGCGTGCACGACGGCCAGCCCGACCCCCGAGCCATCTTCGAGCACGGCATTGCTGCGCGAACGGAACGACATCTGGAAGATCTCCTTGAGTTCTTCCTCCGGGATACCGGTGCCGTTGTCGCGCAGTACCACGCGAAGGGCATCGCCCACATCGGCCACACCGATATCGATGGCGGGCGGCAGCATCGTGTACTTCGTCGCGTTGCTCACGATATTGATGAACGCGTGGAACAGCACGTTGCTGTCGCCGATCATGCGGCTGTCGAGATCCGTCGTCGGGGTCACCGTAATGGTCGCGTTGGGGAACATGTCCGAGCCCACATCGCGCACGTCTTCCAGCAACGCCACCAGCGACAACTCGCTGCGCTTGCCGAACTTCGGATCGTCGAGCGAGGCGCTTTGCGCGGCCTCCAGCCAGTTTTGAATCACATTGTTGAGCTTTGCCACGGCTTCGCGAATCTTGGTGTAGCGCGGGCGCGAATCGGTTTCTTCGTTACGCGGGCTCAGCAATCGCTGCGCATGGCCGTCGATCACATTGAGCAGTGTGCGGAACTCGTGTGAGGCCATCGAGCGGAAGGTCTTCTGGAAGTTGTTGAGACGCTCTTCATTGGCCAGCGCCCGCTGGAGAATGGTGTTCTTGGCCGTCGTGAGCTTCTGGTTGCGCACCAGTGACGATGTGCTCTCCTGAAACTTGGCAATCGTGCGCGAGAGCGTGCCGATCTCGTCGCCCCGTGTGAGCCATGGCAGGCGCGCCTTGTTCTTGCCGGAGATGGCGTTGCCGGCCAGCGCGATCAGGCGTGTGAACGGCCGCAGCATCGCCGCATCCACATACACGAGGCAGCCCAGCGTGACGAGAATCATCGCGGCGATCAGCGCGTCGATTTGCAGCAACCGGGTATGGGCGGCGTTGCCTTTCGTCTCGACGTTTTTGATCAGCCCTTCGGTGCTGCGGAACACCAGGGCGCCGAAAGTACTGTTGGCCAGCGTGTACTTGTTATTCGATTCGCCCCGGTAGAGCTTGACGGCGTCGCCCAGCTTACCGTTCTGTGCGAGCTGAAAGACCTGATTCGAGATGCGGCGGTACTGTGCCCATTGCGTCTGGAATTTCGAGAAGGCCAGACGGTATTCGTCGTGCACCAGCAGCTTTTGGTAGCGATCGGAGGCGTTTTTGATCTTGTCGTCGAACTCGTCGGCGGCGCTGCGGATGGCCGCGAGCGCCTTGGGCGACATTGGCGCGAGCGCTTCGGATTCGACGGTGCGGAAGTCGGAGATGTAGTCGTTGAGTTCTTCGAGCACGCTCAGATTGTCGATCTGCGCACGCTCGGCGGCGAGTGCGGTGCGTTGCGCGGTGTCGACTTCGCGGTGCACCACGACGCCCACGGCGACCATGACGACGAGGCAGATGACGAGCAGAAGATACATTCGCCCCCGAACGGGGAGCTTCGTGTTCGGCTGTTTGGACGCTTTAGGCATGCGGTGGATCCGTTCGGACTGAGCGTAGGCGGGCGGGGCGACGGGAGTCGTCTGCCGTCAAAGCTGAATGATATTGAGCAGCGCGGCGCGCACGACGGCTTCGGTGCGGGTGGCGACGTTGAGCTTTTCGCGGGCGTTGTCGATGTGAAAGTCGACCGTTCGCTTGCTCAGATCGAGAATGATCGCGATTTCGGCGGAGGTCTTGCCGCGCGCCGACCATTGCAGAATCTCGACTTCGCGTTTGGTGATGCCGAAGGGCAGCGAAGCACCGTCGTCCGGCTCGTCATGGTGCGTGTATTTCCGGATCACCGTATCGAGCACGTCGAAATCGACCGGCTTGAGCATGTATTCGTCGGCGCCGGTGCTGTGCCCGCGCATGATCGAGGCCTTGTCGGCGTTGCCCGTCAGAAAGATGAACGGAATCTTGCGCTCGCCCTGAATGATGCTGCGTGCGCTTTCCAGAAACTCGAAGCCGGTCATGCCCGGCACATTCACGTCGCACACGATGATGTCGGGCATGAATGACGCCAGTGTGGCGAGTGCTGCCGTGAAGTCGTGTGCGACTTTGACGACATAACCGCGATCAGTCAGGTCTTCGCGAATCAGGTCTGCCGAATCGTGATCGTCTTCGATGCAGAACACTTTGGTGGGAGAAGTCATCCCGCTGGCCCTAGTTTTTCGTGTAATGCCGAAATCGTACTAGGAAACGCCGGATGACGAAATTCCTGTGCCGTCCACCAAAAGAAAAAGGACCGCGTGAAGTGGTCCTGGTGGAGGGCAATGCTGCCCGTCCAAATTCGTTTCGACAGTGAATTCCCCTGGTACATCGCTCCTATCGCCTCATCACTGCCAGAGTTTCTCGGCCAATTCCCAACGGTCAAACGATAAAAATCGCGATGTTTTCTGATTAAATACTTCCCCAGGCCCCCGCTCCAGACGCTCTATAACGCGTTCAAACTCGAGGAGGCGGGCTATGTGGGGCCACCCAATCGGTTACAACTTAGCGAACAGCGTCGGTTCCACGAATGGACAATAAATTTCATCACACAGGCGTTCCTTATCGATCGCAGTGGGCATCGCCCGAGCTCAACGAGGGCATCATTGCGGGCTTGATCGATCCTTGTGATGATCCCATGTGGACCCTTTCGGGTTTCTCCTCGGAGGCTGATTACCGTTTTTGGGCTAGACGGATCTGCGGCATTGCATGCCTCGAATCGATTCTCGATTTTCTGTCAATCCCGCACGGAACTCGCTATGAAATGTTCTGTGAGGCGCTATCGGTCGGCGCATACATCAAACACGGCGACAACTCGGTGACGGGGCTGATTTACCGACCGTTTTGCAATTGGGTGCGGGTGCGCTTTCATCTCGATATCAGCGTATTCGAAGACATGCCACTCTCCTATGTTGCGAACGAAATTTCACCGTTCTGCATGGCAATGGTTTCGGTGAGTCCGGAAATCAGAAATCCGAAGACGCCAAACTCTCGCAAGGGCGGGCACCTCGTTCTCATACACGGATCGGACCTCGATCACATTCGGTTTCATAACCCGTCTGGCGTGCCTCCCTACCAGATGGATGTCAGTCTTCCTATCAAAGAAGCCGAGCGATTCTATGCAAGACGAGGGATGCTGGTATCGATTCCGGCAAGAAGTTGAACCGCGTTGCGGTGAGTCTCCAGAAGGTCGCAATGCCGCTTCGACGCAGATCGAAGCGGCATTTTTTACGGGATTTCGCGGACGTTCGCTTCAGGCGCTGAACGTCAGACCTGCTTGACTGCGCGGCATTCCCGCGTGAAGTGGTCTTTTTCCGTGTCGGTGGGGTAGGGACGCCGGGGGACGCCACCGATCAGAAGATATCGGTGAAGTTGCAGTCCATCATCATTCCGGCGAGCGCAGCGGCTTGAAGCATGAAGGTCATGGCCATGTGTTGTTTCTCCTTGTTCAGATGCGAAGTTGTGGGTGTAACGAGTGCTTCAGTTGAAGATCGGCAGGCTGGCGATGAAGGGGACGACGTCGCGGCCGATGTAGTAAGCGATAGCTGCCATGGTGTTTCTCCTGAGTCAGTGGTGTGGCGATTTAAGGGTGAGGCGGGTGTTTCGGTTGGTTCGGCTGGTTCGGCTCAGTAGCCGAAGAAGTGGCCGACGGTGATCACATAGTTGGCGGCGGGTTCGGCGTAGGTGTCGAAGAGGTAGGCGAACGGGAACATGGTGTGGCTCCTTTTTTCAGCGATTCAAGTTGCGGTTCAGGGTTCGATTTGGCTTCGGTGTTTCGCGGCTGCTGTGTTGCGTTGGCCGTTGAATGAAGTATCGTCATCGGCCTGCCGCGCCGAAACTGTGATTAATACAAGTCGGTGAAAAGCCGATGAGTCGGGGGCGCAAGCGATGAGCGGAATGCCTTATCTGGCGGGGATTTTCGGGGATTCGAAAAAAGTCGGAATAGTCGGCCCGTATAAATCACAGTGCCCTGTTGCACGTGCCCCGGCATTGGGAATCGCGAAAGGATGGGGAAGGGGCGTCGCTATAATCGGCGCGACTCAATGGCGCTTTTTAAATCGTTATGCCAATGTTCCTAACCGTCTCCTTAGTCCGCACGACGCTTAGCGCCGTCCTGCTTTGTCTTGGCGCTGCCGCTTGCACCACGCGGCCGTTTCAGCCACCCCCTGCGGCATACATGCTGTGGACGCAGCCGGGCGTCAGCGAGTTGGGTGTGCGACGGGCCATGGTCGATTGCGGCTTCCCGGACCCTGCCAATATCACCCCGCGCGAGATGTCCACCAACGACGCCGCGCAGGCGCAACTGTGCATGCTTGAAATCGGGTTCCGCTATCAGGGCCGCCGCATCCTTTGCACCGATTCACCGGAATTACCCGCCTGCGCCAACGTGCCGCGCGGCAGAACCTTCGGCACCGATCCGGACTTCGATCCCGCCGTGCACGGCACGCGCGCCGCGCTGCCACCGCCCTACACATTCTGGCAGCGCGCGGATACCGATGCCGACGGCGTGAAGCAGGCCATGCGCGCCTGCGGCTTCGCGAGCGTCACGCTGCCGGGCGTCGACCTGATGAAAGCGGACGAGGTGGCCGCCGCCGAGCTATGCATGCTCGACCGGCATTTCACCTACACATGGCCGGCCAACGCGCTGATGTGCAAGTCGTCCCCCGCATTGCCGTCGTGCCGGGGGCGCAAGATCGATACCCAAAACTGCTGTGCCGCGCCCCGGGCCGCCGGGCAGCGCTGACGCTATGTAGGCAAGTCAATCGGGCGCCGGCGCGCCATGTGCCGGGCCAACAGGTTCCTCCCTGCGTCATTATGTCGCGATGTATGGATTATGCGTGTGAGTAGCATTCGAAACGCAAATTGTGTATCCATACATAGAGGTTCGAAATGCCCATGCATAACGTCTGGCCCCTCTCGCGGGAGCGGGCGGACAGAATAAGCGGCACGCGCTGGCAAACGGGGTTCGCCCGGTGGTGCGCCCGGGCCGGCGCGCTGCTCGCGACGGTGCCCATGAGCGGTTGCACGCTCGAATTGCTCGACCCGAAGGGCAGTGTCGGCGAACAGGAGAAGCATCTGATCCTGATCGCGCTCGGTGTCATGCTGCTCGTCGTGGTGCCCGTGATCGTGCTCACGCTGGTGTTCTTCTGGCGTTATCGCGAATCGAACACGGCCGCGACCTATTCGCCCAAGTGGTCGCACTCCACCAAGATCGAAGTCGTCGTCTGGACGATCCCCGTCATCATCGTCGTCGCACTCGCCGTGATGATCTGGGAGACCACGCACAAGCTGGACCCGTACCGGCCGATCGAGCCGGTGGCGTCCGACAAACCGCCCGTGCGCGTGGAAGTCGTCGCGCTCAACTGGAAGTGGCTCTTCATCTATCCCGACTACCACGTCGCCACCGTCAACCGGCTGGTGCTGCCAGTCGACACGCCCGTCGAGTTCAAACTCACGGCCGAGTCGTTGATGAACGCCTTCTTCATCCCGCAACTCGGCAGCATGGTCTACGCGATGTCAGGCATGCAGACCAAGCTGCACCTGATCGCCAACCAGACAGGCACCTATGCCGGCATGTCGTCGGCGTACAGCGGCGCAGGCTTTTCCGATATGCATTTCAAGGCGCACGTGACCTCGCGTGCGGACTTCGAGAAATGGGTGCACGAAGCGCAAGGCTCGCCCGACACGCTCGACGCGCCCACCTACGTGAAGCTTGAACAACCGGGCACGGGCGTGCCGGTGCCGATTTACGCGAACGTGATGCCGGGATTGTTCGACGCCATCGTCGGCAAATACATGGGGCCGATGGACGGCAGCGTGGCCGCTAACGGCACGCGCAGCGCACTCGACGACATCATCGCCGCCGCCAATTGCCGCGTAGAGACGCAGCAACTGGCTGGCGTCAGGTCGCCGGCCATCGCGCCGAATTCGCTCACGGAGTAAGTCATGTTCGGAAAACTCGATCTCGACGCCATCCCGCTGCACGAGCCCATCATCATGGGCACGCTGGCGGTGGTGTTGCTGGGCGGCGCGGCGCTGCTCGGTGCCATTACGTATTACCGCAAGTGGCAGTACCTCTGGACGGAGTGGATTACCTCCGTCGATCACAAACGCATCGGCGTGATGTATATCGTGCTCGCGCTCATCATGCTGCTGCGCGGCTTTGCCGACGCGATCATGATGCGCGCCCAGCAGGCCGTTGCAGCCGGTGGCGAAGCGGGCTATCTGCCGCCGCATCACTACGACCAGATCTTCACCGCGCACGGCGTGATCATGATCTTCTTCGTGGCCACGCCGCTGGTGCTGGGCCTGATGAACGTGATCGTGCCGTTGCAAATCGGCGCGCGCGACGTGGCGTTCCCGTTCGTGAACTCGCTCTCGTTCTGGCTCGCCGCCATGGGCGCCGTGCTGGTCATGATGTCGATGTTCGTGGGCGATTTTGCGGCCACGGGCTGGGTGGCCTATCCGCCGCTGTCCGAGCTGGGGTATAGCCCAACGGTCGGGGTGGATTACTACATCTGGTCACTACAGATATCGGGGCTTGGCACCACGCTCACCGGCATCAACTTCATCGTGACGATTCTGCGCATGCGTGCGCCGGGCATGAACCTGATGAAGATGCCCGTGTTCACGTGGACTGCGCTCATCACCAATATCCTGATCGTTGCCGTGTTTCCGGTGCTGACCGCCACGCTCGCGCTGCTCACCGCCGACCGCTATCTGGGCATGCACTTCTTCACGAACGAGCTCGGCGGCAACGCCATGATGTACGTGAACCTGATCTGGATCTGGGGACACCCGGAGGTGTACATCCTGATTCTGCCGGCGTTCGGGGCGTTCTCGGAGATCATCGCCACGTTCTCGCGCAAGCCGCTGTTCGGCTACAAGTCGATGGTCTACGCGACGTCGTCGATCGGCATTCTGTCGTTCTTCGTGTGGCTGCACCACTTCTTCACGATGGGCTCGGGCGCGAACGTGAATGCCTTCTTCGGCATCATGACGACGATCATCTCGATTCCGACCGGCGTGAAGCTGTTCAACTGGCTCTTCACGATGTATCAGGGCCGCATTCGTTACCACTCGTCCACGCTCTGGACCATCGGCTTCATGGTGACGTTTGCGATCGGCGGCATGACCGGTGTGCTGCTGGCCGTGCCGGGCGCGGACTTCGTGCTGCACAACTCGCTGTTCCTCGTGGCGCACTTCCACAACGTGATCATCGGCGGCGTGGTGTTCGGGTGTCTGGCCGGGATTACGTTCTGGTTCCCGAAGGTGTTCGGTTTCACGCTCAACGAGCGCTGGGGCAAGATTTCGTTCTTCTGCTGGCTGGTGGGCTTCTATCTGGCCTTCATGCCGCTGTATGTGCTCGGCTTCAAGGGCATGACGCGCCGCATGAACCACTACGTGCAGGCCGATTGGCAGCCGTATCTGATCGTGGCCGCCGTGGGCGCCGCCGTGATCGGTCTGGGTATTCTGGCGTTCATCGTGCAGTTGGTGGTGAGCGTGCGTGACCGCAAGGACAATCGCGACCTGACGGGCGACCCGTGGGATGCGCGCAGTCTGGAGTGGGCGACGTCGTCGCCGGCACCGTTCTACAACTTCGCGCACGTGCCGAACATTGATTCGCTCGAACAGCATTGGGACGACAAGGTGCGCGGCCTCGCCTGGCGTGAGCCGAAGCACTACGAAGACATCCATATGCCGCGCAATACCGGCGCGGGCTTCGTGGTCTCGGTGTTCAGTGCGGTGATGTGCTTTGCCCTGATCTGGCACATCTGGTGGCTGGCCGGCGCGAGTCTGGTGGCGACCATCGCCACGTTCCTGTGGCGCACCTACGATCGCGACGTCGACTACTACGTCCCGGCGGCGGAAGTCGCGCGCATCGAGCGGGCCCGCTATGACGATCTGCGCGCCGCGCAGCCCCAGTCTCAATCCATTCCAAAGGCAGCCTGATGTCCGGCGCAACCCTCAACCCCACTCACGGGCACGGCGCGCACGCCGGGGCCCACCTCCACGACACTGCGCACGGGCACCACGATGCGGGCGTGAACACCACGCTCGGCTTCTGGATCTACCTGATGAGCGACTGCCTCATCTTCTGCGTGCTGTTTGCCACCTTCGGTGTGCTCGCGCAGAACACGGCAGGCGGCCCGGTCGGGCGCGAGTTGTTCGAGCTGCCGTTCGTGCTCGGCGAAACGATGCTGCTGTTGCTCTCGAGCTTTACGTTCGGACTGGCGTCGCTGTCGATTCGCCCGGGCAACGAAGCCAACGTGAAGCGCTGGCTGTGGCTGACCTTCGCGCTGGGCGCGGCCTTCGTCGCGATGGAAGTGTATGAATTCTCGGCGCTGATTCACGAAGGGGCCGGGCCGGGGCGCAGCGCGTTCCTGTCGGCCTTCTTCACGCTCGTGGGCACGCACGGGCTGCACGTGACGTGCGGCTTGCTGTGGCTCGTGGTGATGATCGACCAGATTCGCCGCTTCGGTTTCGACGACGTAGTGCGCCGCCGCCTGCAATGCCTGAGCCTGTTCTGGCACTTTCTGGATCTGGTCTGGATCTGCGTGTTCACCTTCGTCTATCTGCGGGAGTTCGTATGACGAGCGCTCATTCACCAAATTCACAAACCCAAGCGGCGAGCGCGTCGCACGGCGGCCTGCGCGACTATGTGATCGGCTTCTTCCTGTCGCTGGTGCTGACCTTCGCGTCGTTCGGTGCGGTCATGCTCGGCGTGGTGCCGCGCGGTATGGGGCTCGCCACCATCGTGGTGCTCTGCGTCGCGCAGTTGATCGTACAACTGGTGTACTTCCTGCACATCGGTGCGAAGCGCGATCAGCGGCAGAACTCGGCCATCTTCCTGTGCACGGCCGGGCTGATTGCCATCATCGTGGCGGGCTCGCTGTGGGTGATGCATAACGCCAACACCAACATGATGCCGACGCACATGTCGATCGAACGGGCCAAGCTGCGCGATTGATCATGGACCGCCTCAAATGCATGGAGGTGTTCGTTCAGGTGGTACGCGCCGGGAGTCTCAGCGCCGGTGCCGCCGCCTGTGCGATGTCGGCGGTGATCGCGTCGCGTCATGTGCAGGCGCTGGAGGCGCGGCTCGGGCAACCGCTGCTGCATCGCAGTGGCCGGCGGCAGGTGCCGACGGCGCTGGGGGCGCGCTATTTCGCCGAGTGTGCCGAGGTGCTGGCGCGCGTGGAGAATGCGGACGCCGGGGTGGCGGGTGTTTCGTCGATGTCGTCAGTGACCTCCGCGTCGTCGGCGATGCAGGCGGCGCGCCGCCCGCTCGGGCAGCTTCGTGTCAGCGCGCCGACGACTGTGGGCGCGCACCTGCTCATGCCGCTGTTTGCCGAATATTTGCGCACGCACCCGGACGTGGCGCTCGATCTCGATCTCAAGGACCGCGCCGTCGATCTGGAGGAAGAGGGCATTCACGCCGCATTTCAGGCAGGCGGATTGCCGGAGCCGGGGCTCGTCGCGCATACCCTGCGCGGCGTGACGCGGGTGGCCTGTGCGTCGCCCGCCTATCTGGCACGGCGCGGTGTGCCGCGCCAACCCGCCGATTTGGCCGGGCACGACTGTCTGGGCTTTCGCTATGACGATGCGCATGGGAAGTGGCTCCGTGCGGACGGTCCGCGTGCTGCCACTGGCACATCGCCGTTGCAACCTTTGCAGCACGATGTTCGATTGATTGCCGACAACCCGTTTGCGCAGTTGCAGGCGGCGGTATGCGGCATGGGCATCGCGTTGTTGCCGGAGTATCTGCTGGCCCCCGAAGTGGCGGCAGGGCGGTTGGTTCGCGTGCTGGAAGCCGACGCAACCGTGAGCGAGCCGATGCATCTGGTGCATCTGGCCGGGCGCTACGTGTCGGCAAAACTGGAAGACTTCGTCGGGTATATGGTGGCGCGTCTCGGCCCGGAGGCCTGTGCGGCATAGGCTTGGCGAGGCCTCCCGGACGCGCCCCGCGACTTCGGCTAAGATGCCGTTATTCAATCGCGGCCGAAGCGATATCTCCCAGAGCGTGGCCACCCAAGCACGCCGTCCTGATGACCCGGTAATGACTCGACAACGCAAGTCATGGCGACGGGCATGCGCAAGCGTGCTCGTCGGTGCAGCGGTGTTCGCACAGGCATCCACGGTGTGGGCGCAGCCGCCGCAATACAAGAGCGACGCCGAACTTATGGGCGCCGCCATTGCCTCTCCCGAGGGCGTGGGGCAGGTGCTCGGACAACTGGTGCAGAAATGCGGCCTGTATGGCGAGGCAACGCGCGCGCATGGCAACGCAGCACTACGCGCGTGGGAATCGCGTCATCGCGAATACTTGCTCGAAGGCCGCCGCGTGCGCGCCGAGTTGCAGGCAACCTACACCGACCCGCAGGCGCGGCAAAGTTTTGACGAGTTGCTGCGCACGCAATTGCCGATGCTAGTCGAGCGGCAGTTCACCGTCTACTCGCGAAGCATCGACGATCAGACGACCGAGAGCGCCAAGGCGGATCTCTGCGACAACTATTTCAATGCGGTCAATGACCGGCAGTTCGATCTGAGCGTGAACGATCCCGCGCTGGCCGCCTTCTTCGACAAGCGAATTGCGGCGCGCAATAGCGGGACTTCAGGCGCTGCCGGAGCCAGCAGCACTAGCGTCACTGGCGGCACCAGCACCAGCACCAGCAACGGTCAGGCGATGGCGACTGGCGTGGCATCGGCCGCATCGACGGCATCCGGCCCATCCGCAGGCGACTCGCCGGTCAGCAAGTAGCGCATCAGGTCCGCCACGGGCCGGATGCGTTCGCCAAACGGCAGCGGATCGCGTCCCCGGAAGAACAGCCCGCGCGCCACGTCGCCGCGCACGGCCTGCGCCAGTTTCAGATCGATGCAGAACTGGCCGATACGGGCCACGCCATCACGCAAGCCGCACGCCTGAAGGCAGTCGAAGCCTTCCAGACACTGACGCACTTTCGCCTTCGCCTGCAATGCCGTCTCACGAGAGAGATAGCGCTTGAGCCACGGCGTGAGGACTGCGCGCGCCGGCAAACCCGCCACGCTGGTGAATTCCGCGATGTCTTCGGGGCGGGCGGTAGCGAGCACTTCCTTGAAGGCTGGATGGGCGTCGGATTCCTCAGTCACGGCGAATGCCGTTCCCAATTGCACGCCCGCCGCGCCCTGCCCCAGCCAATGCTTCACCTGTTCATGCCGATGAATGCCGCCTGCAACGATCAGCGGCACGCGCGCCCACTCGATGCCGAGCGATGCGTACATCTCGCGGCACTCGGTCAGCACACGGTCGAACGAGAAGCGCCCGTCGCCGAGGTCTTCGATGCGCGATGCACCCAGATGGCCACCGGCGTGGGCGGGATGTTCGATGACGATGGCGTCGGGCAAACGGCCTTTCTTCATCCATTTGCGCAACACGAGACTCACGCCGCGTGAATCCGACAGAATCGGGATGAGCGCAACGTTTGGGTGCGCGGCCGTGAGTTCCGGCAGATCGAGCGGCAGACCGGCGCCCATGACGATGGCGTCAGCGCCGCTCTCGCACGCCTGACGCACGAGCGATGCGTGAGCACTCACGGCTTTCATGACGTTCACGGCGACGAGTCCGTGGCCGTCGGCAAGTGCTTTGGCAGCGCGGACTTCGCGGTCGAGTGCGATCAGGTTGACCGCTTCGATGGCCGCCTTGTCGCGGGTGCCTTCGACCTGAGCCAGCAGGTCGGGGTGGTGGTGCCGCAGGTCGATGCTCGCAATCGTGCCCATGCCGTTGTTGCGCGCGACCGTGCCCGCCAACCGGTGCGCGGAGATGCCGATTCCCATGCCGCCCTGTACCACCGGCAGCAGCCGGCGGCCGGCCAGCGTCAGCCATTGCTCGTTCATGTCAGTTCCATTCGTCATGCGTGAGGGCAGTCTGTCATGCCTGCGACGAACGGCGTTTGCGATGGGTCAAGCGCAGCGGGATCAGGTGGCGGGGTCGGTGCGGCATGGCGTCGCAGTGGGCTCATCGGTGGAGGTGCCCGGTGCATTCGATGCGCTTGCTGCGCTCGGAGGTTTCGATACCGTGCCCAGTGCAATGCCGCCCACGATGAGCGCGAGGGCCAGCCAGACGTCGAGCCCGAGCGATTCACGCAGGAGGAACGCGGACGCGAGCGTGCCGACGACGGGCACGCCGAGCAGGCCGAGCGAGGTGACGCCCGCAGGCAACTGCCGCGTGACCACGCCTGCCAGCCAGTAAGCAATACCGCCACCGACGATGCCGCCATACGTCATCAGTCCGGCAAATCCCGTCACGCCGGCGATGCGCGGTGGGCCATCGAAGAGGAGGGCAAGCGTGCTCAGAATCACGCTCGCGAGCAGCAATTGCCATGGGCTCAGTTCGAACGGACCGTTGACCCAGCGATGCGCGCGCATGTGGACGATGGCGATGGCCCACACGAGTGCCGAGGCGAGCACGAGCGCGTTGCCGAAGACGGCATTACGGTCGTGCCAGTCGAACGCCAGCGGGTTGAACATGACCGCGATGCCGAGCAGGCCGAAGGCGATGCCGACCAGTCGGCGTGGCGTCAGCGCTTCACCTAGCCAGAGGCGGGCCGCCGGCATGACCCAGAGCGGCGTGGTGTAGGCGAGCACCGCCGAGCGGCCGGCGCTCACGTATTGCAGGCTGATGGCAACGAGCAGCGAGAAGACCGTCATGTGCAGCAGGCCGACGCTCAGGATCACGGGCAGGTCGCCGCGTTTGGGCCAGACCAGCCGCCGGGTCGCTGCGCAGATGATGAAGAGGGTGAGCATGCCGACGGTCGAGCGAAATGCCGTGCTCCACCAAGGCGAGACATGCGCGAGCAGCGCTTTGCTGACCGGCCAGTTCACGCCCCACATGACGATGACGATCGCGAAGATCAGACCGGCGTTCGTGCGCGTGGGCGCGCCGTGACTGCCACGGGTATCGCGCCGTGGCGACGCAAGACGTTGTAGGGCGGCAGGCAGATTCACGGCGCGCGGCTCCGAAGCTCCAGAACGTGAGAGGCGGGCGCGTCGTCCCTCAGGCAAGACGCGCCAATGCATCACGTTAGGGCAAGCGTGGCCGCAGGAGAAGCGCCAACGGAGCGCGGATCGATGGTGCCACTGCCACAGACCGTGGCAGTGCCGGACGGGATCAGGCCGTCGCGAGTGCCTTGGGCGGGCGGCCGCTCAGCTTCATGCACAGGCCGCGCAGGAACACGCGCACGCCGTCGCCCTTGCCCAACTGCGGACGGTGGCGGAAGACGTCGTAATCGGCCGCTTCGATCATGTCGAGAATGCGCAGGCCGCCATGGACCACACAGCAAAGCTCCAGTCCGAAGCGCCCCGGCACACGGTTGGCGAGGGGGGCGCCGCGCAGCATCATGCGACGGGCAAAATCCACTTCGTAGCGCATCAGCGCGCGCCAGCGATCGTCGAGCGTCTTCGCGTCGATATCGGCGTCGGTGACACCGAAGCGTGCCATGTCGTCCTGCGGCAGATAGACGCGCGCCTTGCGCCAGTCGACTTCGACGTCCTGCCAGAAGTTGATCAGTTGCAGCGCCGAGCAGATGTCGTCGGAGCAGGCAATGTTCTCGGGCGTGTCGAGCTTGAACAGACCGAGCATGATGCGCCCGACCGGGTCGGCGGAGCGGCGCGTGTAGTCGCGCAGGTCGGCGAAGGTGGCGTAGCGCTTGACCTCGATATCCTGATCGAAGGCCGAGAGCAGGTCGGAGAACGGCTGCACCGAGAGCTTGTGCTCGGCGATCACCTGCGCGAGCGCGGCGAACAGCGGCTGGTCGGGCGACGTGGGCACGCCGGCGGCGATCTTGTCGAGTTCAGCCTGATAGGCGGCCAGCCCGGCGTGACGCTCGGCGTTGGTCGCGTCGCCCTCGTCGGCGATGTCGTCGGCGGTCCGGGCAAAGTTGTAGATCACGCCGACCGGCGCGCGCATTTCGCGCGGCAGCAGGACACTGGCGACGGGGAAGTTTTCGTAATGCTCGATCTTGGCGTCGGAAGTCATCGGGCTGGTGAGGCAATTGTGGCAAATCGAGGGGTGTCTGCCAAAGGAAGACCGCCGCCACGATTGTTGCGAATGCTGGGATAACGATTGTGCCGGGCCGGCCACCGTTCGGCCAGCGGCGCGCCAACTGACGCAATTGTCAAAAAACGTCGGGAAATCAGGGCTGTGGGGCGATTTTCAGCCATCGGGCCTCCCCCGAACGCCCCGAGATTCTATGCTATCGTTCCCAATCCTGGCGGGAAAGTCACGCCAATCCCCGGTATACTTCCGGGTTTGCAAGAATCCCCTGGGTTTTTCAGTGGTGTCACCCTGTTCCCCTGCACGACGAGGAGCCTCGTGAGCGTCGCCGAACCGATCGAAATTTCGCCTGAGCAAAGCAGCGCACGTGTGGCGTCCGGCAGCAGCTTCTATGCTGCGATGCGTATTTTGCCGCCCGCACAGCGCGAAGGCATGTTCGAGATTTATGCCTTTTGCCGCGCCGTAGACGACATTGCCGACGACGGCGAAGACACGTCGGCGAGCCGCATGGCGCGTCTGGCGGTCTGGCGCCGCGATCTGGCCGACCTTTACGAAGGCCGTCCCGCGCCCTCGCTCGCCAATCTGGCACGCGTGGTCAAGCAATTCGACCTGAAGCACGACGATTTTCTGGCTGTCATCGACGGCATGGAAATGGACGCGTGCGGTCCCATCGTTGCGCCTGATCTGCCGACCCTCGATCTCTATTGCGATCGCGTGGCGAGTGCCGTCGGCCGTCTGTCGGTCAAGGTATTTGGCATGCCCGAGCAGGAAGGGATCGACCTGTCGTACCACCTAGGCCGTGCCCTGCAACTGACGAATATCCTGCGCGATATCGACGAAGACGCCGCCATCGGCCGCGTCTACCTGCCGCGCGAGACGCTGGCAGAAGCCGGTATCGTCAACGCCACGCCTGCGATGATGGCCGACGCCCGGCTCGACCGGGCTTGTGCGCCGCTCGTGGCGCAGGCGCATGAACATTACGCGAAGGCGCGCGCGATCATGGCGCGTCACCCGCGCCGTGTGGTCATCGCCCCGGCGGTGATGGCCAAGGCCTATGGCGCGATTCTCGACAAACTGATTGCGCGCGGCTTTGCCGCGCCGCGTGAGCGCGTGCGTGTGCCGCGCTGGCGTTTGATTCTGATGCTGCTGCGGCAGATGGTTTTCTGATGGCGGGCAAGGTTCATGTCATCGGCGCCGGCCTCGCAGGCCTGGCCGCCGCGGTAAGACTTGCCACGCGCGGCGTGCCGGTCGTGCTGCACGAAGCCGCACCGCAGGCGGGCGGACGTTGCCGGTCGTACTTCGATCGCACGCTGAACGCCGTGATCGATAACGGCAACCATCTGGTGCTCTCGGGCAATACGACCATGCGTGAGTTCACCCGCACGATCGGCTCGGAGCACACGCTGACCGGCCCCGGGCGCGCCGAATTCGCCTTTGTCGATCTCGATAGCGAGGAGCGCTGGACGGTGCGGCTCTCCGAAGGCCGCCTGCCGTGGTGGATCTTCGACAAGAGCGCGCGCGTACCGGGCACGAAGTGGTCGGATTATCTGTCGCTCGCGCCGCTGCTGCGTGCCGGCCCCGACGCGACGATGACCGACGCGATGAACTGCCCGCCGGCGCTGTACAAGCGGCTGATTCATCCGCTGTTTCTGGCCGTGCTCAACGCCGATCCGGCAGAAGGTTCGGCGCAGATGGCCGCTGCCGTCATTCGCG
This sequence comes from Pandoraea sp. PE-S2T-3, assembly GCF_002179965.1. Classification (GTDB taxonomy): domain Bacteria; phylum Pseudomonadota; class Gammaproteobacteria; order Burkholderiales; family Burkholderiaceae; genus Pandoraea. Next base: position 57,450 of record NZ_NGUQ01000033.1, on the reverse strand, counting down.
AAACGCTCGCGGCGGGCGGCAAAGCCTGCCATCCGTTGATTGCGAGCGACGGGCTCGACGTGTCGTTCGTCAACCCGGCGCTGGCGTATCTGGAAGCGAAGGGCGCGCAAGTCATGATGCAGCACCGCGTGCGTGCGCTGGCCTACTCGGGCGACGGCAGCCGGGTCGAATCGATCGATTTCGGCGACGGCCCGGAAATGCTCGGCGCGGACGATGCTGTCGTGCTGGCTGTGCCGCCGAATGTGGCGGCCTCGCTGGTGCCTGAGTTGACGACGCCGGACGAGTACCGCGCCATCGTCAACGCGCATTTTCAGGTGACGCCCCCGCCGGGCTGCCCGCCGATGATCGGTGTGGTGAACGGTGTGAGTGACTGGATTTTCGCGTTCGAAGACCGCTTGTCGGTGACGATCAGCGGCGCCGACCATCTGCTCGATGAGTCGCGTGAATCGCTCGCGCTGCGCATCTGGGAAGAGGTGGCGAAGGCGTGTCAGGTGCCGTCCACGCCGATGCCGGTGTGGCAACTGGTGCGCGAGAAGCGCGCCACGTTTGCGGCAACGCCGGCGCAGGACAAACGCCGCCCTGCGGCGAAGACGCGCTGGCGCAATCTCTTGCTCGCCGGCGACTGGACGGCCACCGGCCTGCCAGCGACCATCGAGGGCGCGTTGCGAAGCGGCAACCGCGCCGCCGATTTACTGAGCCCGGCCTGATACGGCCGGTTGAAAAGGCAAGACTGTCATGGATACGATTCGCGACGCTTCCGAGAAGGAAGCTCGACGCACGGCCACTGCTACCGCAGTGGACCTCAAACTGCATACCGAACTTGCCCAGAAGGTGAGCACGGCAATGGCGACGCAAACGCTCGAGACGGGTATCGATCGCTCGATCACGGCCCTGCTCGATCTGCAACAGGACAACGGTCACTGGCTGTTCGAACTCGAAGCCGATTCGACGATTCCGGCCGAGTATGTGCTGCTGCGCCACCATCTGGGCGAGAAGGTCGACGCCGAACTCGAAGCCAAGATCGCCGTCTATCTGCGCCGTATTCAGGGCGAGCATGGCGGCTGGCCGCTGTTCCATCAGGGCAAGTTCGACATGAGCGCGAGCGTGAAGGCGTACTTCGCGCTCAAGATGATCGGTGAGCCGATCGACGCGCCGCACATGGTGCGCGCGCGTGAGGCCATCATCTCGCGCGGCGGTGCGCAGAATTCGAACGTGTTCACGCGCATTCTGCTGGCGCTGTACGGCGTGCTCGAATGGAAGGCAGTGCCGATGATGCCGGTCGAGATCATGCTGCTGCCGAAGTGGTTCCCGTTCCATCTCTCGAAGGTGTCGTACTGGGCGCGCACGGTGATCGTGCCGCTGCTCGTGTTGCAGGCCAAGCGCCCGCTCGCGCGTAACCCCAAGGGTGTGGGCATCGATGAGCTCTTCATCGGCAGCCCCAAGGATGTGGGCCCGCCCAAGCGCGCGCCGCATCAGAGCCGTTTCTGGTTCACGTTCTTCTCAGGTGTCGATCATGTGCTGCGTGCGCTCGATCCGTACTTCCCGAAGTCGCTGCGCAAGAAGTCGATCAAGCGCGCGGTCGAGTTCGTGGAAGAGCGCCTGAACGGCGAAGACGGCCTGGGTGCGATTTATCCGGCAATGGCCAACTCGGTCATGATGTATGACGTGCTCGGGTACCCGGAAGATCATCCGAGCCGCGCGATTGCCCGCAAGTCGGTCGAGAAGCTGGTGACGCCGGCCGACGACGAAACGTATGTGCAGCCGTGTCTGTCGCCGGTGTGGGATACGGCGCTCTCGGCGCATGCGCTGCTGGAGACGGGCGACAAGCGCGCCATCGAGCAAGCGGGGAAGGGGCTTGAATGGCTGATCCCGTTGCAGATTCTCGACGTGCGAGGCGACTGGATTTCCCGTCGTCCGAACGTGCGTCCTGGCGGCTGGGCGTTCCAGTTCGCCAATCCCCATTACCCCGACGTGGACGACACGGCCGTGGTGGCGATGGCGATGGACCGCTACGAGAAGCTGGCGGGCAAGTTCGATAAGGTCGATGGCGCCAAGGTCGATCAAGCGGACCCGAAGTCGCAGGCGATGCGTTACGCAATCGATCGCGGCACGGAGTGGGTCATCGGCATGCAGAGCAGCAACGGTGGCTGGGGCGCATTCGAGCCCGAGAACACCCATCTGTATCTGAACAACATTCCGTTCTCCGATCACGGGGCGTTGCTGGACCCGCCGACGGTCGATGTGTCCGCGCGTTGCCTGTCGATGCTGGCGCAGTTGCCGACGTCGCCGGAACGCAAGGCTTCCGCCGATCTGGCGCTCAAGTACATCCTCGACGATCAGGAACCCGACGGTAGCTGGTATGGCCGCTGGGGCATGAATTTCGTGTACGGCACGTGGTCGGCCATGTGCGGTCTGCAAGCGGCGGGCATGCAACCGGAGCATCCGGTGATGGCGCGCGCGGCGAAGTGGCTGCTCTCGATCCAGAACGCCGACGGCGGCTGGGGCGAGGATGGCGACAGCTACAAGCTCGAATACAAGGGCTATGAGGCGGCACCGAGCACGTCGTCGCAAACGGCCTGGGCACTGCTCGGCCTGATGGCGGCGGGCAAGGCGGACGACCCGGCGGCCAAGCGCGGCGTCGACTATCTGCTGAACACGCAGAACGATGAAGGGCTGTGGGACGAAGAGTTGTACACGGCGACGGGCTTCCCGCGCGTGTTCTACCTGCGTTATCACGGCTATCGCAAGTTCTTCCCGCTGTGGGCGCTGGCACGCTATCGCAATCTGACCGTGCGCAACGATTGCCCGGTACCCTGCGGCATGTAATATCGATGCGCGCAATGCGCATCGCACGCCCCGGCGGCAGAGGTTTGCCGTCGGGGCGGTTTCTTCGAAATTCCCTCGGTTTTCTCAAGGCAGGCTAATGAGTCCAACGACGAGTCCAATGACTTCGCCCATCATCGTGGTGACCGGCATGCCCTTCGAAGCCCGCATTGCGCGCGGCAATGGTGTGCGCGTGGTTTGTGCGCAGAACAACACGCTGGCGGACGAACTCGAAGCCGCGATTGCGCAGGGCGCACGCGGGCTGGTGAGCTTCGGGACGGCGGGTGGTCTGGTGCCGGGGGTGAAAGCGGGGCAGTGGATCATCGCGCACAAGGTGCTCGATATGCCCGACAACGCGCGCGAATACGTGTCGTCGATTGTGTGGGCCGACGCACTGCGCCGGGCCTTGCCGGCGGCGCTACGGGCCGATCTGGCAGGCGTGACGGCACCGGTGGTGACGGCCGATGACAAGGCGGCGCTGTGTCGCGAGAGCGGGGCAGCGGCGGCCGATATGGAGTCGCATATCGTCGCGCGGGTGGCGGCGGCGCATGGGCTGCCGTTCGTGGTGGCACGCGTGGTCATCGATCCGGCAGAACGCTCGCTGCCACCGGCGGCGCTCGCCGGGATGCGGGCCGATGGGTCGGTCAACCTTCTCGGCGTGTTGTGCTCGCTGGCCAAGCATCCGCTGCAACTGCCCGCGCTGATTCGTGTGGGGAAGGATGCGGGCCGGGCGAAGGATGCAATGCGCTACGGCCGTCAGGCCATCACGCTGCGGCTCGGCGATGGATTCGGCGCGGAAGCCGCGAAGATCTGAAGGCGTCGAGTCTCAACAAAAAAGCCAGTTTGCGTTGTCGGCAAACTGGCTTTTTCTATGGGCAATGCGCTTTGACGCAGCGTTATACGTCCGAAGACTGTTGCCCGCGTGCTTGCGCGCGTCCTTTCCACATGCCGCCACGACCGCGCCAGTGTTGCAACGCCGAGTCGAACGTGAAGACAGTGTAAAGCGCGGCCACCAGCGGCAGCATCGGACCGAAGCTCGTCGGCTGGCGATAGAAGCGCAGCATCGGGACATACGAGATCGTCATCGCCACCCACGCGAACAACCCCAGCCATTGCGCAATGCCGGACCCGAAGATCGTCACGGCAGGCGGCACGATGAACGTGAGCAGCAGCGACACGATCGTGCCCGCCAGCAGCACCGGTGAATACTGCAACTGCGCGTAGGCCGTGCGCGAGACCATCTTGCGAATCTCGCCGAGGTTGTCGTACGGACGCACGCTCATCGCGCGCTCGGTGAGTCCCAGCCAGATCGAACCCTGCTTCTTGAGCAGGCGCCCCATCGCGCAGTCGTCGATGATCTCGTCGCGAATGGCCTCAATACCGCCACCTGCTTCGAGCGACCGGCGATGGATCAGCATGCATCCCCCGGCCGCTGCCGCCATGCGCTTCTTCGGATCGTTGACCCAAGCGAACGGGTAGAGCATCTGGAAGAACAGTACGAAGGCGGGAATCAGCGTGCGCTCGAACCACGCCGTGCAGCGCAGCTTCGCCATGAGCGAAACGAGCACGCGATTGTCGCCCGTGGCGCGGGTCACGAGGTGACGCACGTTGTCGGGCGAGTGAGCGATGTCGGCGTCGGTGTGCAGCAGGTACTCGGGCGCAATGCCGTCGTCGTTGGTCGCCGGATCGCTGGCGAACGCTACGCCCTGACGCACGGCCCACATCTTGCCGGTCCAGCCGCCGGGCAGTGGCTGACCGCTCAGGACGTCGACGCGTCGCGTGAGGCCGTCGGCCGCCGCACGGGCCGCTGCTTGGCGCGCCAGATCGGCGGTGCCGTCGTTGCTCTGATCGTCGACGACGACAATGCGCAGACGCCCCGCATAGTCTTGGCGGCAGAGCGATTCGACTACCTGACCGATCGACTCGGCCTCGTTGCGCGCCGGGATGATCACCGCCACCGTGGGCCAGACATCAGGCACCGGCAGTTGATCTTCGTCGAGATCATCGCGTTCGCGCGCGCGCCAGAAGCCGCCCTGCGAAATCAGCAGATAGATCCAGATGGCCAGCGAGAGCGCGGCGATCCAGCCCAAAACAGTCATGACAAATATCCGGCGGTGCGAAACCAGGCGAGCGCGTCGCGCAGGCCATCAAGGTAGGGACGGGCGGTGTAGCCCAGTTCGCGCTTGGCCTTCTCCGACGAGAAGAACATGTGATAGCGCGACATCTTCAGGCCGTCGACCGTGACGAACGGTTCTTTGCCGGTGAAGCGCGCCACGCCCTGTGCGGCCATCGCGAGCGGGTAGAGCGGCCAGCGCGGCAGTGCCACGGTGGGTGCCTTTCGGCCCACGAGACCGGCAATCGCGGCAAGCATTTCGCGCAGCAACACGTCGTCGCCGCCCAGAATGTAGCGCTCGCCGATGCGGCCACGCTCCAGCGCCAGCAGGTGGCCCTCGGCGCAGTCGTCGACGTGCACGAGGTTGAGCCCGGTATCGACGAACGCCGGAATCTTGCCCTGTGCCGCTTCGACGATGATGCGCCCGGTCGGCGTGGGCTTGATGTCGCGTGGCCCGATGGGCGTGGACGGATTGACGATCACGGCAGGCAGGCCGTCGTTGGCGATCATGCGCTCGACCAGACGCTCGGCCGCGACCTTGCTGCGCTTGTACACGCCGATAGTCGTCGCTTCGTCGTTCGGGGAGGTTTCATCGACCGGGCCGGTCGCGCCTTGCACGCGCAACGTGGCAACGCTGCTCGTGTACACCACGCGCCCGACACCTGCACGCAGCGCGGCTTCCATCACCGTGCGCGTGCCATCGATGTTGGCTCGCATGATGTCGTTGGGATCTTTCGCCCAGAGGCGGTAGTCGGCCGCAACGTGGAGCAGGGCGTCCACGCCGGCGAGTGCGCGCCGCATCGAGGCCGCATCGCGCATGTCGCCTTCGACGACTTCAACGGGCAGGTCGGCGAGGTTCGCGCGCGGGCTGGTGCCACGCACCAGCAGGCGAACCTCGTGACCGCGCGCGAGCGCCGTGCGTGCTACCGCAGAACCGACGAACCCGGAGGCGCCGGTGACCAGCACACGCGACGGCATTTACGCCTTGGCTCGCTTCAGTTCGTCGAGCTTGATCTCGACGTGCTTCGAGAACACATACTCGGCCGGACGTTGCTTGGCGAACGAGACGTCGTCAGCCATCGGGCCTTCGGTACGCACACCCTTGAGGGCAACGCCGAGGGCACGCAGCGGACGCGACAGCGTGTCGTTCACGGCGGTCGCTTCGAAGCCGCTGTGGACCATGCAGTCTGCGCACTTTTCGTAGTTGCCCACGCCGTACTTGTCCCAGTCGGTGGTTTCCATCAACTCGGTGTACGTCTTGGCATAGCCTTCGCCGAGCAGGTAGCACGGACGTTGCCAGCCGAACACGGTACGCGTCGGGTTGCCCCACGGCGTGCAGTGATACGTGCGGTTGCCGGCCAGGAAGTCGAGGAACAGGCTCGACTGGCTGAACGTCCAGTCCTTGCCGCCGTTGCCGCGCTTGAGAATGTCGCGGAACAGTTGCTTGGTCTTCGAACGGTTCAGGAAGTGCTGCTGGTCCGGGGCACGTTCGTAGGCGTAGCCCGGCGACACGGTGATGCCGTCCAGACCCATTTCCTTCGTCGTGTCGAAGAACTTGGCAACCTTCTCCGGATCGGCGTTGTTGAACAGCGTGCAGTTGATGTTCACGCGGAAGCCGCGCGACTTCGCCAACTTGATGGCGGCGACGCAACGGTCGTACACGCCGTCCTGGCACACCGACGCGTCGTGCATTTCACGGTCGCCGTCGAGGTGGATCGACCAGACGAAGAACGGGCTCGGCTCGTAGTCGTCGATCTTCTTTTCCAGCAGCAGGGCGTTCGTGCAGAGATACACGAACTTCTTGCGCTCGATGATGCCCTTGACGATCTGCGGCATTTCTTTGTGCAGCAGCGGTTCGCCGCCGGCGATCGAGACCACCGGTGCGCCGCATTCGTCCACGGCATCGAGGGCGTCCTTGAGCGAGACGCGCTGATTCAGAATGGGATCCGGGTAGTCGATCTTGCCGCAGCCCGAGCAGGCCAGATTGCAGCGGAAAAGCGGTTCAAGCATGAGCACCAGCGGGTAACGCCTGTTGCCCTTGAAGCGTTGCTTCATGAGGTAGGCGCCAACATACGCCTGTTGCAGGAAGGGGATGGCCAAGTTCGGCTCCTGTTCGTGTTGCGTTAGCCGGCGACCGCGTGTTGCGCGGCGACCGGCTCGTCTTTGGTCAATTCCGACGGCAAGCGGAATTGGATGGTTTCCTCGATGCCGTCCATGAGAGTCACTTCGACGGTGTCGATGCGGCGCAGCGCGTCGATCACGTCTTCGACCATGCGCTCGGGCGCGGACGCCCCGGCAGTAATACCGATGCGGGCCTGGCCGCGAACCCATTCAGGGTTCACTTCCGAGCCGTCGGCCACGAGGTAGCTGGGCAACCCCATTTCCGAGCCGATTTCGCGCAGGCGGTTCGAGTTCGAGCTGTTCGTCGCACCGACCACCAGCAGCACGTCCACGCGCTCGCACAGCTCGCGCACGGCGGTCTGGCGGTTTTGTGTGGCGTAGCAAATATCTTTGGTATTCGGCCCGACGATATTGGTGAAGCGTCGTTGCAGTGCAGCAATGATACCGCGAGTCTCATCGACCGACAGGGTGGTCTGCGTCACGTAGGACACCGGCGTGTTCACCGGCAACGGCAGCAGATCCACGTCGGCTTCGGTTTGCACCAAGTGCACCGGGCCGTCGATCTGGCCCATCGTGCCTTCGACTTCCGGGTGACCGGCGTGACCGATCAGGATGACTTCGCGTCCGGCGGAAACGTAGTTCTTGCCCTGGATATGCACTTTAGTGACGAGCGGGCAGGTGGCGTTCAACACTTTCAAGCCACGAATCTGCGCTTCCTGCTCGACAACGCGGGCAACGCCATGGGCACTGAAAATAGTGACTGCACCCGCCGGGGCTTCGGAAAGCTCGGCGATAAAGCGCGCGCCTTTGGCCTTGAGAGAATCGACCACATGCTTGTTGTGGACAATCTCATGGCGCACGTAGACCGGCGCGCCGTATTTTTCAAGGGCACGTTCGACGATCTCGATGGCACGTATGACACCCGCACAAAACCCGCGGGGTTGGGCAAGGATGACTTGCATTCAGCTCTCCGGCTCAGGTCGGCCGGGATGGCGGTTTAATCGGGGAGTCCATGTCGTTATTACATTGGCCTCATGGGACTCTCCGCGCCACTTTCGATGGCTCGTCGAGCATGCCCGCGGGGGGACCGCCGTCCGGTCGTTTGACAAGCGACGATTGTAACCGCCGCCGCCAATTATTGCTGGCGACCCCCTGTGGAGAACCGCCAGCACTTGTTACATAAAGATTGACGAATCGGCGCCGATCTGGGCCGAATTTGCGCCGATCGGGTGGCCAATCGGTACAAAGTCCCTGCGAGGAGAGTGGCGGGCCAGGCATCCCGTGCCGGGCCCTTGTTTTTACTTGCCGAAATGCGCGTTCTTTTCGCGCAGATACGCGATCAGGCTGTCCATGCCGCCATTGGCAAGGCGGGCCTTGAACTGCGTCTGGTACAGCTGGATGAGCCACGCGTCGGCCACGTTCTCGCCCATCATGTTGATGTCGTAGATCTTCCAGCCCTTGTCGGTCTTGCCCAGACGATAGGCCACCGCGAGCGTATCGCCGGTGCCGTTGACCGTAGCGCCCACGACGGCGTCGGTGCTGCTTGCCGAGACCTTGGCCGGATCGTACTTGAATGTGAGCTGTGAGCCGCGCACTTGCGAGAGTTGCAGGGCGTAGGTGTTCACCAGCAATTGCTGGAACAACTCGAAGACCTGCTGCTGTTGGGCCGGCGTGGCGGCGTCGAAGGCCTTCGTGCCGACGGCGAATCGCGTGGTACGGCGGAAGTCGGTGTAGGGCAGGAAGTCGCGCTCGACCACTTTGGCCGTCGCGACGACATCGCCATCGCGTGCGGCCGGGTCCGCCTTGGCGGCCTTGACGACCGTCTCGACAGCTGTCTTCACCGCGTCGTTGGGGTTGGCGCTGTTCGTCTGTGCCCAGACGCCCGATGAAACGGTTGAAAGGGCCATGGTGGCCGCGGCCATTGCCGTCACCAGAAATTTCTTCATACGTAGGAACCCAGCTTCTCTTCGTTGGTTTAAATCGGGTAGGCCGTAGTGTAGTGCACGAGGCCCTGTATACTGCTTCGATTTTGTAAATTCACCGTTTCAATGGCCAGATCGACGGTTTTTATCGCCGATTGGTTCCCGACAGGTCCCGCAGAATTTACCTGATGTCTCAATCGCTTACGCCCAAATGGCGTGATACGGGGGACGCAGGCGGGGGATGAAGGGATGGCCGGCGCGGTTGCCTTTCCATTCGTTTTGCATTTCTCTTCCGGAACCGCTACATGCTGACTTCGCTCGTCGTGCGCATCGTCCGTTTTTCGGCGAAGCACGCGTACCCAGTCATCTTCGCCTCGCTGCTGCTGACAGTGGCCAGTTGCGTGTACGTCGCCAAGCACTTCGCGATCAACACCGATGTCTCCAGCCTGATCGACTCCAACACGCCCGCCGCCGAGCGTGGCCGCGAGATCGATCGCGCTTTCCCGCAGAAGGCTGACGTCACGCTGGCCGTCGTGCAGGCGCCCGCCATCGAATTCGCCGACCGCGCCGCCGCTGAACTGGCGGACAAACTTGCCACCGAAAAGGACGTTTTCCGTGCGGTGAGCCGCCCGGGTGCCGGCGAGTTCTTTGCCCGCAATGCGCTGCTGTTCGCATCCGTCGACGATGTGAAGAGCCTGACCAGCAAGCTGGGCGATGCCAAGCCGCTGCTCAACCGGCTCGCCCAAGACCCGAGTCTGACCGGGCTGTCGAATCTGCTCTCCGTGACGCTGCAAACGCCGTTGCTCACAGGGCAGGTCAAGCTGCCGGAGATGGCGCGTCTGCTCGGTAATGCGGCCGATACGACCGAAGCGGTGCTGGCCGACAAGCCCGCTGCGATGTCGTGGCGCGCGCTGGTCGCCCCCGATACCGTGGCACGCAGCTACGTCGAAGTGCAGCCGGTGCTCGACTACGCAGCGCTCGAAGCCGGTGCCAATGCGGCGTCGCGCATTCGCGCAGCGGCAGCCGATCTGAAGCTCGAAGAACGCTATGGCGCGACGGTGCGCCTGACGGGCCCGCGTCCGCTCTCCGATGAAGAGTTTGCGTCGGTGCGTCAGGACGCCGGCCCCAATGCCGTGATCACGCTGCTGGCCGTGCTGGTGGTGCTGTGGCTCGCGGTGCGCTCGGGCAAGATGATCGTCGCGGTGTTCATCACGTTGCTCGCCGGTCTGGCCATCACGTTCGCGCTTGGCCTGATGATGGTGGGCGCGCTCAACATGATTTCGGTCGCGTTTGCGGTGCTGTTCGTCGGCATCGGCGTGGACTTCGGGATTCAGTTCGGTGTGCGCTATCGCGAGGAACGGCATCGTCTGGGCAACGACGAAGGCGCGCTGCAAGGTGCGCTCGCCGGTGCCGGCAAGGCCATCGCCATGCCGTTGTCGCTGGCCGCAGCGGCCACCGCCGCGAGCTTCTTCTCGTTCCTGCCCACGGACTATCGCGGGGTGTCGGAACTGGGCCTGATCGCGGGCGTGGGCATTCTGTGCGTGGCCTTCCCGTCGGCGATTACGCTGCTGCCCGCGCTGATCAGCGTGTTCAAGCCGAGTGGTGAAGCGAGCCCGCCGGGCTTTCGCAGTCTGGGCCGGGTCGATGATTTCACCGACAAATACCGTAACCCGCTGCTCTACGGCACGCTGGCACTGGTGATCGCCGGTTTGCCGCTGCTCGCGCATCTGCATTTCGACTTCAACCCGCTGCACCTGAAAGACCCGCATACGGAGTCGATGGCGACGCTGCTCGATCTCGCCAATTCGCCGGAGGCCGGGGTGAACGACGTGCAGTTGCTCGCCGCCAATCTTGACGCCGCCGATGCCGAGGCCGCCAAGCTGCGTGCGGTGCCGGAAATCGGCCGGGTGGTCACGCTTACGACCTTCATGCCGGCCGAGCAGCCGCAGAAGCTCGCGTTGATCGGTGCGGCCGCGACGTCGCTGCTGCCCACGCTCTCGCAAACACCGCTGCCGCCGGTGGCGGACGCCGCACGCGTGTCGTCGCTCAAGACGGCCGCTGGGCAGTTGGAAGATGCTGCGCTCGATCACCCGGGTGAGGGCGCGAAGGAAGCGCAACGACTCGCCGCCGCACTGCGCAAGCTCGCCGCGGGCGACGCGGCGCTGCGCGACCGTGCCGACCGTGCGATTGCCGGGCCGCTCAAGCTCGCCCTCGGCCAGTTGCGTGAAGCGCTGCAACCGCAGACGGTCACGCGCGAATCGCTGCCGAAGGACATCGTGGCCCAGTGGGTCGCCGCCGACGGACGCGCACTCGTGAACATTTCGCCGCGCGTGGCGAAGGGCGCCGACCCGAGCGACGACGCGATGCTGCGCAAGTTCAGTGCCGCCGTGCTGGCAACGACGCCGGACGCCGTGGGCGGTCCGATTTCGATCCTGCGCTCGGCGGACACGATCATTCGCTCGTTCATCGAAGCGGGTATCTGGGCGCTGTTGTCGATCACGGTGCTGCTGTGGCTCGCGCTGCGCAACTTCGGCGACGTGCTGCGCACGCTCGTGCCGCTGCTGGTGTCGGCGGCCGTGACGCTCGAAATTACCGTGCTGATCGGGTTGCCGCTGAACTTCGCGAACATCATCGCGCTGCCGCTGCTGTTGGGCGTGGGCGTGGCGTTCAAGATCTACTACGTGATCGCTTGGCGTCACGGGCAGACGCGTCTGCTCGCGTCGAGTCTGACGCAGGCCGTCGTGCTGTCCGCAGCGACCACGGGTATTGCGTTCGGCAGCCTCTGGCTGTCGCATCATCCGGGCACGTCGAGCATGGGCAAGCTGTTGGCGCTCTCGCTCGTGTGTACGCTGATCGGCGCGGTGTTCTTCCAGCCGGTGTTGATGGGCAAGCCGCGCGAGAAGGCGGCGGCGAAGACGCCGGGCAAGGTGTAACGCGACACCGCAGACCTGATGGAACAAAGCAAAACGGCACCGAAAGGTGCCGTTTTGCTTTCCCTTAAATACCGGGAGACTTTCCGCAGATTTATTGCGGCGAAGGCACCGCTTCGACTTTGCCGCCAAGACGTTCGGTGAGGGCACGGCGAATCGATGCCGCGATACCCGCAGCGTCGAGGCCGACCGACGCCAGTTGCTGCGCCGGGGTGCCCTGATCGATGTACTTGTCCGGCAGTCCCAGTTGCAGCACCGGCACCTGCACGCCGTTCGCATTGAGTGCTTCGATGCAGGCGGAACCGGCGCCGCCCATGACGGCCCCTTCCTCCAACGTGACGACGAGATCGTGCGTGCGGGCCATCTCCAGCACGGTGGCGGTATCAAGCGGCTTCACGAAGCGCATGTTCACCACGCTCGCGTCGAACTCGCCGGCCACCTGCTCGGCCAGCGCGACCATCGGACCGAACGCCAGCAACGCCACGCGGCGACCCGCCGGGGCGGCGCTTTGACGGCGCACTTGGGCACGCCCCACGGGCAGCGTCGACAGACCGGTTTCCGGCGTAACACCGGGCCCCGTGCCGCGCGGATAGCGCACCGCGCTAGGGCCGTCGATGCCGAGTGCCGTCTGCAACAACTGGCGGCACTCGTTCTCATCGGCCGGGGTCATCACGACCATGTTCGGGATGCAGCGCAGGAACGCGATGTCGTAGGCCCCCGCGTGCGTGGCGCCGTCGGCACCGACCAGCCCGCCGCGATCGATCGCAAACACGACCGGCAGGTTTTGCAGCGCCACGTCGTGAATCACTTGATCGTAGCCGCGTTGCAGGAACGTCGAATAGATCGCGACGACGGGCTTGAGCCCTTCAGTGGCGAGCCCGCCCGCAAACGTCACCGCGTGTTGCTCGGCGATACCCACGTCGTAGTAGCGCTCCGGAAAGCGCTTCTCGAATTCCACCAGCCCCGACCCCTCGCGCATGGCCGGCGTGATGCCGACAACGCGTGAATCGGCCGCTGCGGCGTCGCAAAGCCATTCGCCGAACACCTGCGTGTAGGTCTTCGGCGCGGCCGTGCCGGGGGCTGCCGGGCGAATGCCTTCGCTCGGATTGAACTTGCCCGGACCGTGATACAGCACCGGATCGGCCTCGGCGAGCTTGTAGCCGCGACCCTTGCGTGTGACCACGTGCAGGAATTGCGGCCCCTTGAGCGCCTTGATGTTCTCGAGCGCGGGAATCAGCGCATCGAGATCGTGGCCGTCGATCGGGCCCAGATAGTTGAAGCCGAACTCTTCGAACATCGTGCCGGTCGGCGACACGATCGCCTTGGCGTGTTCTTCGAGCTTGTGTGCGAACTCGCGCATCGGCGCCGGGGCATTGCGCAGCAGGTTGCGCACGCTTTCCTTGCCGGCCGAGTAGAACTGGCCCGACATCAGTCGCGTGAGGTACTGGTTGAGCGCGCCCACCGGCGGCGAGATCGACATGTCGTTGTCATTAAGCACGACGAGAAAGGGCAGGTCGTCGTACACACCGGCGTTGTTCAGGGCCTCGAATGCTTCACCTGCGGTCATGGCACCGTCGCCGATCACGGCAATCGCGTGACGCTTCTCGCCCTTGACCTTGCTGGCAAGCGCCATGCCGAGCGCGGCAGAAATCGACGTGCTCGAGTGGGCCGTGCCGAAGGTGTCGTACGGCGATTCGTCGCGCTTCGGAAAGCCCGACAAGCCCTGCCACTGACGCAGCGTGGGCATCGCCTCGCGGCGTCCGGTGAGGATCTTGTGCGGATACGTCTGGTGACCCACGTCCCAAACAATGCGATCGTTGGGCGTGTCGAACACGTAATGCAGCGCAATCGTCAGTTCGACCGTGCCGAGGTTCGACGACAGATGCCCGCCGGTGCGCGACACGCTGTCGAGCACGCAGGCGCGCAGTTCATCGGCCAGACGGCGCAGATCGGCGCGCGAGAGCGCGCGCATGTCGGCGGGGGAGCGGAGAGTGGCTAGCAGATCGGCCATGGATGAACGTCCGTCCCCGCGCTTACTTCACCAACCGGGCGAACGACGCCAGCAGGCGATCGATGTCGGCCGACGTGAGGTTGCCCATCGTCGAGATACGGAACAGTTCTTTCGACAGGCCGCCTTGGCCTGCATAGATCACAAAGCCATCGGCCTTGAGCCAGTCGTGCAGACGGGGATAATCCACGCCCGCCGGCAGCTTGTAGGCGCGCAGCACGACCGACGATTCATTCGGCGGCAGCACGGCATCCATGCCCAGCGCGGCCAGTCCGGCACGGGCTTGCTCGGCGAGGGCACCGTAGTGGGCGTGGCGCTTCTGCCAGCCGCCGGCCTCGTCGAGTTCGCGCAGTGCTTCGACCAGCGCGTAGTAAGCGTGCACGGACGGCGTGAACGGCGTGTTGCGCTCGGCTTGCAGCTTGGCCAGCCGTGCGATGTCGAGGTAATACGTGCGGCTGAATGCCTTGGCGAGCGCATCCTTGCGCACCATCACGAACGACACGCCCGGCACGCCGTGCACGCACTTGTTCGCAGTCGCCGCAACGGCCACGATGCCGGAGTCGTTGAAATCGATGGCTTCGGCGGCAAAGCTGCTCACGCCGTCGACCAGCAGGTCGATGCCGCGCTCGCGGCAGGCGCGCGCGATGCCGCCCAGATCGTTCAGGCGGCCCGTGGTCGTCTCGTGGTGGATGATCGCCACGTTGGTGTACGGACGGTCACCGGCAGTGTCCAGCTTGTTGACGATCTGTGCCAGATCCGGAGCCTGCATCCATTCGAAATGGATGACGTCGTGATCGATGCGGTACTGCTTGGCGATCTGCGAGATGCGCTCGCCGTACACGCCGTTCTCCACGATCAACAGGCGGCCGCCTTCGGGCACGAGACCCGCCGTCATGCTTTCGACCGCTGCCGTGCCCGAACCGGTCATCAGCACCGGCGTCCACACCGCCGGGTCCAGACCGTAGACGGCCGTCAGGCGCGCGCGGGCTTCGTCCTGCAAGTCGAAGAACTCGGGCTCGCGGTGGCACAGATCGGGTTGCAGCAGGCTCTTGCGGACACGCTCGGTCAGGGTAACGGGGCCCGGGTTCAGTAACAGCATGGCGAAGCTTCCTCGGCGGATATTGTTATAAGGAGAACGCTCAGGCGCGGGCTTGAGCGATGTGGTCCATCAGACGCGACTTGACGGCTTCCGGCGTGACTTTCGGACGCGGCAGGCCATCGGGCGTGCCGGGGCGCGTGGTCAGGCAGGCGAAGCGCGGGCCGTCGCTCAGGCTCGCCGAACGACCGTCGAACAATTGTTCGATGACGTCGAGCGTATCGCCTTCCAGTGCGAGTGCATAGCCGCTGGCCGCCGCCACACCGGCGAACGACACCGTCGGCGAGACCGTGGCCTGCGTGCCGGTCGAGTCGTGCGACGCGTTATCGAGCAGCAGATGCACCAGATTCGACGGGCCATAAGCGCCCAGCGTAGCGAACGCACCCATGCGCATCAATGCGGCCCCGTCGCCATCGACCGCGACCACACGCAGGTCGGGGCGTGCGAGCGCCAGCCCGAGGGCGAGCGTGGTGACGCAGCCCATCGATCCGACCATGTACAACTGGTTGGCCCGGTCGTCGAGCGCATAGAGTTCGCGTCCGCAAAAACCGGTCGAGGCGAGCACCACCGTGCCGTCGAGCGGCGTATGGGCGATGACGCGCTCCAGCGCATCTCGGCGCGTCGGCAGGTCCGCCGGTGCGACACCGCGCACGAGCGATGCCGGCGCCGGCTGTGCCGGGCGCGTCGGGCGTTCGGTGGGTTGCAGCGGGAACGATGCCACGCTGCCCTTTTGCATCACGAGGGCGTAGGGGCGGCCTGTTTCGTCCATGTGACGCACGGCCCGCTCCAGCGCCGGGACAATCGCTTCCGGCTCGGTCGGGAACAGCTCCCACGGCACTTCCATCAAGTCGAGCATGGCCGGCGTGATCGGGCCCATGAGCGCATGCTGCGGCTCATCGGTGATACCGGGCTGGCCACGCCACGTCACGATCAGCAACTGCGGCAGACGGAACGTCCACGTGAGCGACGTGAGCGGGCTCACGGCGTTGCCGAGGCCCGAGTTCTGCATCATCGTCACGGCGCGCGCACCACGGCCTTCACCAAGGGTGGCGCCCGCCGCGATGGCGACCGCGTCGCCCTCGTTGGCCGCCGACAGGTAATGCAGCGTCGGGTCTTGCAGCACGTAGTTGATGAACGGCGTGAGAAACGAACACGGCACGCCGGTGTACCACGTGAAGCCGTGCTTGCGCGCGGCTTCGACGAACTGACCCGCTTCAATCACCTTGCGTCTCCGTATCGGCACCGCTGAACGGCGTCTGACCATGGGCGAAGTCTGCCGCACGGCGGAATTCTTCCATGTCGTTCACACCGCGCCAGTGGCCGTGCACGTACTGCACGTCGATCTTTGCGCCGTCGGCAACCAACGCGTTGATCAGGTCGGGCACGCCGAGCTGGTCGAAATCGGCGCGGGCCTGAAGCGTCGTGAACACGCGTTGCACTTGCGCGCGGCCTTCGCCACGCACGCCCAGCAGACCGATCCAGCGGCCGTTCGGCGTGCGCCCGGCGTCGGTAGCGTCGCCGCTGATCTTCTCGAGCAGCACTTGCTGGCCGAACAGACCGCGATCGTCGCCGGACGAGCAGTACGCGAAGTCGCGCACGCTAGCGTTGGCCGTCGTGGCGGCGGTGGAGTCGACCACCACCGTGATGTCGGCATCGCTCTCGACCAGATCGCGCACGATGTAGCTGCGGAACAGCAGGTCGCCATACGAGATGACGGTGTCGTGTGCGAAGGCATCGCCCACGCGGGCGAGCGAGGCCAGTTCGCCGGTCTCGGCAAAGCGCTCGTTGATCGCCAGCGTGATGCCGGCCGTGTCGATCGCGTCGGCACGGTAGCCGCCGACGACCGTGATGTCGTTCACGTTCTGCTTCTTGAAGCCGTCGACCAGCCAGCGCAGCAGCGGCTTGCCGGCGACCGGCAGCATGACCTTCGGACGGTCCGTCGTCACGCTCTCGAGGTTCTTGCCACGGCTCGCGGCGAGCACGATGGCCGAGCGCGGGGCGTTGGCAGCGGACAGATAGCGGTCTTCGGCTTCGGTGTACTCGTCGGCGTCTTGCAAACGGAAGATCTCGTCGACGGTCGCGATGCGGTCTTCGACGTTGATGAGCGTCTCGTTGCGATGAATCTCGGCAGCCACGGCCTGCATGGCCGACGTGGCCGAGCGAATCAGATGGTTCGCCCAGATCACGACGCTGATGCCGGCTTCGCGGAACACGTCGGTCGGCGTGCTGTAGTACTTGGTCGGCACGATCACCAGCGGGCAGCGGTTATCCCACTCGCGGGCGAATTGCACGATCTCGTCGGCACGCTTGAGCTTGCTGTGAATCAGAATGGCGTCGGCACCGGCCAGACGATAGGCCTCGGCGCGGCGCAGGGCTTCTTCCATGCCCCAGCCGGCGATCAGTGCTTCGACACGTGCCACGATCGAGAAATCGTCGTCGGCCTGCGAGTCCTTGCCGGCCTTGATCTTGCCGCAGAACTCGTCCATGTCGGCGAGCGGCTGGCGCTCGCCGCCGATGAAGCTGTTGGTCTTCGGGAAGACCTTGTCTTCAATACACACGCCGGCCACGCCGCGTTGTTCGAGCTTGCGCACGAGACGGCGCATGTTGTTGAAGTTGCCGTAGCCGGTGTCGCCGTCGAGCAGGATCGGCAGATCGCTGGCATCGGCCATGAATTCGAGGTTATCGACGACCTGCGTCCAACTGGCTTCGTTGTTGTCGCGCACGCCGAACTGGGCGGAGATCGCGAGACCCGAGGCCCAGATGCCCTTGAAGCCAGCCTCGCGCACGATGCGCGCCGACAGGCCGTTGTGGGCTTCCATCAGGAATTCGAGTTGATTGCTGCGCAGCATGGCGCGCAGTTGCGCCGCGCGCGTGGCGGTCGGAGGCAAGGTGAATGCGTCGGGAGCGTTCATTCGGACACCATCGTGAGCGGTTCGAGTTGCGGCAGCACCTGGTCGGCGGCGCGCTTCACATCTTCAGGGTAGTCAATCTCGATCCACGGGAAACCCGTGACATCGGCGGTTTCGAACTGCGCGCCACGTTCGAGCAGCAGATCGCGCACGGCTTCTTCGTGCGGCATCTTGGCGCGGCCCGATTCGACGTAATCGCGCGTGATTTCTGCCAGTCGCGTGGCCGTAGCTTCGTTGAAACGGAAGAAGCCGACCGACTCGCCTACGGTGTCGTATTCGAGGCCGACCATGACCTGCTTGCGCAGTTCGACCGGCACGCCGTCGCGCAGGCACAGCTTGACCGGCTCGTCGCCCACTTCGAAGTCGCGGTCGATGAGCAGACGGTTGGCCGTCTTGCCCGCCACCAGCGCATTGAAGATGCGTTGATCGTAGAGCACGTCGGCGTCCATCACGAGCACGTCGCCACCGGCGGTCATCGCAGCGGCGGCCGTGTGCAGCGTGAGCACGCTGCCGAGCTGATAGTCGGGGTTCAGGCAAATCTGCGGACGCGGGGTCCAGTTCAGGCGATCGAGCTCTTCGCTCACCTGTTCATGGTGAAAGCCGAGCGCCAGCACCACGTCGGTGATGCCGACCGCTGCGAGCATGCGCAGATGGCGCTCGAGCAGCGACATGCCGTCGAACTTGAGCAGGCACTTGGGCGACTGCTTGTCTTCGGGCTGGAGCAAACGCAGGCCCATGCCTGCTGCGAGAATGATGGCCCGCATGGTCGGTATCCTTCTTTAGAGCGGTGCAGTATCCGTGGCCGTGGGCAGCGACACGCCTTGTTGCGAGGCGCGCCGGCGGCGCCAGCCACGTTCGGAGAAATGCAGATAGACGAGGCCCGGTACGCCGAGCAACAACTCGCGCGTACGTTTGGCCAGAGACAGGGCCAGCGCGGCATCGGCCGGCAGACCCACGAGCGGAGCGAGCAGCAGATAGCCGCCTTCCTGGACGCCGAGCGAGCCCGGCACGAAGAACGCGGCACCACGAATCGCCTGCCCGAGACTTTCGAGCAACATGGCGTCGACCCAGCTCACCGGGTGGCCGATGAATTGCAGGATCAGCCAGACTTCGGCCGTGCCCACGATCCAGCCCACCAGACTGAGTGCGAAGCTCGCCAGCACCTGACGGCGCTGGCCGTACATGCGCTGCACGATTTCGTCGACGGCGTCGGCCCGGTCGAGCAGGGACGACCAGTCGCGCTTGGACGACATTTTCGAGAGCATGCGAAACGCCCAGCCGAAGAGGCCGCGACGTTGCGCGATGTAGAACGCGTAGAGCAGGGCGGAGATCAGTGCCGTGGCGAGCAACATCGGCACCCACAGGCCGCCGTTGCTGTCATGCGTGGCACTGATGCCGAAGACGGCCAGACCGAGCAGCGCGAAGACGATCTGCGCGACGGCCTGCAAGGTGGTGCTCACGGTAATGGCGGCGGCGGCTTCGCGCCCGGCCATCCCGCTTTGCTTCATCTGACGCACCATCGCAATCGGACCACCGATCTGACCAGCCGGCAGCAGGCTGTTGACCGACTCGCCGACCCAGCGCGTGAGAACCGCGCGGCGCAGCGAGCACGATTTCGCGACCAGCACCTGAATGGCGGCGGCGTCGAGCACCAGCGGCACGATGTGGAAGGCGGCGATGGGCAGCAACCCCCAGCCGGCCATGGCCAGCGTAGACATCACCGAGCCCGTGCCCTGCCAGATGAGCAGGGCGACGAACAGGGCGATACCGAGGGTCAGAGATACGATGGCAGTCCGGTTCATTTAGCGCTTCGTCCGTTGCAATACCTGACGAAACACTTGCCGGAAACCGAAGTAAGCGATGGCGTCCTTCATATTCGATATGAAGCGCTGCCAAGTGCCCATGCGCGGGTCGGTCACATACTCGAACGTGAGCGAGATGCGCTCCTCGTTGTCGCCGAGCGGCGTGATCCGGTGATGCAGTTTGTCCCCGTCGAAGAACACCAGCGCGCCCGGCGGATACGCCACGGCGCCATCGACTTGCGGCGCGCCCGAATTGCGCGTGTGAAGTCGGTACTCGAGCTTGCAGCTCGATTGGTCCACCACGCCAAGCAGCAGCGTATAACGGCGGCCCTTGTAGTAGGAGGTGTCATAGTGCCAGCCGATGTGATCGCCCGGACGCGTGTAGTAATACAGCGCGTACGCGTGCGGGTCTTCTTTCGGCGACGGCAGCAGTTTTTCGCCGGCCAGACGCTCGAGAAAACGCATCAGGGCAGGCGAGCGATACAACTCGGCCACGAACGGGGCAAGCTCGTCGAGCGTGTGACGGCTGACGCTGCCACCCTGTTTGTGGCCGGGCAGATAGTTGCGGTTCACGTTCGGCGTGACCGCGCGCGCAGCGGCGATCAACTGATCGGTGACCGTGCGCGGCAAGAATTTTTCGAGATAGATGAACGCGTCTTGCGACTTGAACTCGGACGTGACCGAGTCGAAGTCGATGGCGTCCATTGCACGCTCGATTTCAGCGTCGGCAGCAAAGGCGGCCGGGGCCGATGGGGCCGATGGGGCCGCCTGTGCAGGGGCAAGGGCAGCAGCGCTCGTGGCCGTCGTGTCGGTCATGTCGGTCGTGGTGTTCGTGTGGTTGTTTGTCTGGGGCTGCGCGGGCAACGGACGGCGCATCACGCGCACGTAATCGGCGACGACCAGCAAGGCGAACAGCGGTGCGCCGATGGCGGCAGCGATCAGGAAACCGCGCGTGCCGTCGAACAGCGTGACGAGCGGCATCAGATAAAGCACGTCTTCCGTCTCGAAGCCACCGACCGAGGCTTGCTTCGTGCCGGCCTTGCCCACGCGGTCTTCGATGCGCATGCGCAGGAAGAAGATCAACGCGACGGCTACACCGGCCATCCAGCCGAGCACCGATGCGGATACCGGCAGGCTGCCCGGCGCCATCGCTTCGACACCCATGCCGATGCCGCCGAAGAGCAGCACGGTCACGAACGCATCCGACCCGAGGTCATACAGATGGCCGAAACGGCTCGTCTTGCCGCTCACGCGTGCGAGTTCGCCATCGGTGTGATCGATGAAGTTCGACAGCACGAGCAGTACTGCGCCCAGGTTGGCCATCGCATAGCCGCCCTTTGCGAACGCCCACGCACAGGCCAGCCCGACGATCAGACGCAGGGTGGTCAGATGGTTCGGACTGACGCGCGTATTGATGAGCGGCGTGACCATCCAGCGGGCGAGCCGGGCGTCGTATTGACGCGGACGCGGCGGTACCGGGCGTGCAGTTTTGCTTGTGGCGGGCGCAGCAGAAGGCGCCGAAATGAGTTTCGGTATCGTTTCCATGAGGGGGGAATATATACCCATAAGGCGGTCATGTGCAGTGCACCTGAAACGCCTGTATTAACTGTGACAACGCGCGACAACGTTGGCGCTCACGGGCATTGACGCGCGTGAATTGAGACGTATTGACGCATGCGATTGGTGCCGAAGGCCGTGCTTAATACCTTAGGTTATAAGCGCGGCGAATTCGCGATTATATTCCGCAATAGTCTGTTTCGCTTTGGCACACAGTCTGCGCGTCGTTTTGACGCACTGCGTGGGAGAATGCCGCCGCAATCCGACGCAGAATGGCAAAAAACGCCGCAATTCGTTATTTTTCGCGGGATAAAACGACTTGAGTTCGGGATAGCGGCGCGCCGCGGTTACGCGGATAATGGCGATCCCGTTGGTCATTTTCGCGGTGTTATCCGACCGCATTCCCCACATGTCCCAAACGATTGCCATTCTTACCGGTGCCTCGCGTGGCCTCGGCGCGTCGCTCGCCCGTGGTCTGCTCGCTCCCGGCACGCATCTCGTCACGCTGGCACGTCGCACGGACGACGACCTTGCCGCTCTCGCCCGCGAGCAGGGCGTCACCCTTGAACAGGTGCCGGTCGACCTGTCGGATGCCGACGCCGCTGCGAGTGTTGCCGAGCGCATTTTCGCGTCGCTTCCGCGTGACGCGTCGCGTTATCTGCTGATCAACAACGCAGGGACGGTCAACCCGGTGGCGAATACGGCGGCCCTGACGGACGTTGCGGCCATTGGCGCCGCTTTCACACTCAACGTGACGGCCGTGATGGTGCTGACCGCTCGCTTTCTCGCCGCCACACAAGGCCTGAGCGCCCGCCGCCAGATCGTGAACATCTCCTCCGGCGCCGGTCGCAATCCGAATGCCGGTTGGGGCGTGTACTGCGCGACGAAGGCTGCACTGGATATGTATACGCGTGTGGTCAACGCGGAACATCGCGAGCAGGGCGTGCAAGCCGTGTCGATGGCGCCGGGCGTGGTCGATACCGGCATGCAGGAAACGATTCGCAGCAGCAGCGTCGAGAGCTTCCCGGCGTTGGCACGTTTTCAGGAAATGAAGGCCGCTGGCAAGCTGTCGACGCCGGACGACGTGGCGCGCCGCATTCTTGCCTATACCGAGCGAGACGACTTCGGTCAGACCGAGATCGACGACATCCGCAACTACAGCTAAAACAGCCAAGACGCTAATGCCCGGGCGGCGGATCGCTCACCCGGGTGCAGAAAGTCGAAAGGCACCGGCCGGCATTTGCCGGACCGGTGCCTTTTCGTTTGGGTACGAGACTTCCGCACCGACGTCGGCGTTACTGTTCCGTGCTGGTGATGAAGACACCCCCGTTGCGCTCCGGCGCAAACAGGATGAGCGTGGGTGCGTGGATGTCGAAGGCGCGTTCGCAGGCTTCGTTATAAGAGTCGAATTGCACCGCCCAAGCGCCATTTCGCACGTAGCAGTGCGTGATGGTGTCGGTACGGCGGTCGAATTCCTGCCCGAGAAACACGCCTTGGGTGTAACACCAGACGACGAAGCCGTGAAAATCGGCCTGCTCCGGGGCCCGAAACACACGCCAGCGGGCGTCGTCCCGCCCCGATTGACGCCCCGTCGCGCCAGCGGCCCAACGCTCGAACCCGTCATGCCGTTTGTGTGGCTCCATTGTTGTAATCCCCCTTTATGATGAAACGCCTTCTGAGTGTCGAGAACCGACACCCCCGGGCGTTTTTTCATAGTCGGAAGTTGTTCCCGGTATTTCCATCAGGCAATTCCGAAAAGCGGCAGGGAATTTCTCCAAAGAACTTCGACTGGCGCCTTCCCTCGGCACGCTGTCGGCCACCTCAGCGTGCCGGTCTCAGTCGTAGTGAATCGCCAGCCAGACCGTGGCTTCGCCCTGTGCCGTCCATTCGACGCGGTGACGGCGGTGCGCGGCAATGGTCACGGCGTCGCCCGCACGCAGTGTCAGCGTCTGATCGGGGGCATCGGCGAAGGCCAGTCCGGCCGAGCCGCTGAGCACCACTACCCACTCATGTTGCGGCTGGTCGTACCAAAAGCCCGGCGGCGATGCCTGACCGGTGGAGACAATGCGCTCGACGCGCATGCCCGGGCGCGCGATCAGCGTATCGAACTGCTCCGCCGCCGCCGGATCGGGGCGGGCGGGCAGACCGGCGAAAAGACAGGTGTCGGGCAGTAGTGGCGATGCCATAGTTTCAATAGGTTCCGTGCGTTCCACGCGTTCATTCATCGGACGAGGGTAGAAAGCGTACACGGCGAACGTCAGTCGTCGAGGTTCTCGTGCACGGCGGCGTCCCCGCGACGCCAGTAGGAGGCTGCCTTGACCCACTTCGGATTGAGTTCGCGCTCGCCGACCAGATGCTGACGCACGGCTTTCGCGACACCGGATTCAGCCGCGACCCACGCGTGCAGATCACCGGCAGGCAGGGTGGCGACCTTCAGTGCGTCGATCAGCGCAGTGCTTTCGCCTGCGGGCGTGCCTTCGCGGTAGATCCACTCCACCACGACGTCGGCTTCGCTCGTGAAACGCAGCCGGTCTGCCGGGCTGTCGACTTCCGCAAAAACGAAGACGAGCGCGCCCGCCGGCAACTCGGCGAGACGGCGTGAAATGGCCGGCAGTGCCGTGTCGTCACCGATCAGCACGTAGCCGTCGAAGTTCATCGGAATGACGAACGAGCCGCGCGGGCCGCCGACACCAAGACGGTCGCCCGGCTTGGCGGAGCGTGCCCACTGCGTGGCGGGACCGGATTCATGCATGGCGAAATCGATGACCAGCGTTTTGGTTTCGGCATCGAAGCGGCGCGGCGTGTAGTCGCGCATGAGGCGCGGCGCGTCGCCGGGCGCGGGCTTGCCGACCCCTTCCGGGCCGACCTGCGGCATCGACAATTCACCGGTCTCGGGGTTCGGGAAGAACAGTTTGACGTGGTCGTCGAAGCCCGGGCTGGTGAACCCTTCTAGATCATTACCGCCGAGCGTCACGCGCAGCATATGCGGCGTGACCGATTCCACGCTGCGCACTTCCAGCAGGCGCATGCGCAGTTCGTGGCGCACGCGGCGCGGCGTGCGATCGAGTGTGGCGTTCAGTGCAGCGTTGTCTTGCATCAAAGTCGCTCCAGTTGTTGTGCGGCCGCGTCGAGAATCGCGGCGAACGCGTTGGCTTGCTCGGTCGAGAGCGGCTCGCCGCCCAGACGCAAGTGAACCGCATATTTGAAGTTGTGCAGCGCGCGCATGACTTGCGGCGGCATGTCTTCCGAACGCTCGCGGCGCGTGGCCAGCCGCGCGAGCAGCTCGGTGACGGCCGCTTCGTTCTCGGCCAGGTATTCACGCCCGGCGTCGGTGATTTCGTACGATTTGCGCTGACTTTCGCCGGTGCCTTCCTGCACGCGGATGTAGCCCATCTCGTCGAGCAGTGTGAGCGTCGGATACACCACGCCGGCGCTCGGGCTGTACGTCCCGTTCACGCTTTCTTCGATGGCCTTGATGAGTTCGTAGCCGTGACGCGGTTGCTGCGCGATCAGGTGCAGCAGCACCATGCGCAACCCGCCGTGGCTGAAGAGCCGGCCACCGCCGCGTCCGCCCCGGCCACCGCGCTCGCCGCGGCCCTCGCCATCACCCCGGCTCCGGCGGCCTTCGCCGAAACCGTCGCCCATTCCTTCGCCGCTTGCGCGACGGCCATGACGCTCGCCGCGGCGCTCGTCAAAATCCATGCTATCCAAGCCCAGCGGGCCTCGGCCCATGAAATCGCCTCGTGATCCACGCATGATGCGACCCCTTCAGATGTAGTTAAGACGTGTTTACGATATATCTAAATTGCATCTAAACCAAGTTCTTTGTCGAATGACCATAAGAAAAGTAGGGGAATTCGGCGGAGGGGCGGCGCTGAAGCCGGGGCGCGTGAATGCCCCGGCGTCAATGCGGGATTGAGCGAGGGAGCGGGGAGGGGCGTAGGTGAGTCAGCGGGCGAGTACGCGGATGCGGGCCGTCGAAACGACAGCCCCGTAGCGATGGTTACTGCGCCGGATGACTCAACAACTGTCCGAGGAAGTTGCGAGTCTTCTCGTGTTGCGGCGCATCGAAGAACTGGGCGGGCGGCGCTTGCTCCACGATCTTGCCGTCGGCCATGAAGATGACGCGATCGGCCACACGGCGCGCGAAACCCATCTCGTGGGTGACGCACAGCATCGTCATGCCGTCTTCGGCCAGACCGATCATTGTGTCGAGCACTTCCTTGACCATTTCGGGATCGAGTGCGGACGTCGGTTCGTCGAACAGCATGATGCGTGGCGTCATGCACAGCGCGCGTGCAATGGCGACGCGCTGTTGTTGGCCGCCTGACAACTGACTCGGGTACTTGTGCGCCTGTTCCGGGATGCGCACGCGCGTGAGGTATTGCATGGCGAGCGCCTCCGCATCGGCGCGCGAAAGCTTGCGCGAGCGCATCGGTGCCAGCGTGCAGTTCTGCAAAATCGTCAGATGCGGGAAGAGATTGAATTGCTGGAACACCATGCCGACTTCCTGCCGGACGGAGGCCACATTGGCGCCGCCGGCCGTGAGGTCGATGCCGTCGACCACGATACGTCCGCGCTGCACCGGCTCCAGCCGGTTGATGCAGCGAATGAGCGTCGATTTGCCGGAGCCCGACGGCCCGCAAATGACGATGCGCTCGCCCGCTGCAACACGCAGATCGATCTCAGTGAGCACCTGAAACTGCCCGAACCACTTGCTCACGCCATCGAGTTCGATGATCGGTCCGGGCGATGCGTCGCCCGGGCCGCGTGCAGGATCGCTCATCTGGCTTGCATTCACGTCGCTCATTGCAGTTTCGGCAGATCGGTATCGAGCCACTTGCGGTAGAGCTTGTTCAACTCGCCGTTCGCCGTGTTGCGCGTCACGAAGTCGTTCACGGCGGCGAGAAGCTCGGGCTGGTTCTGGCGCAGCGCGATGCCCATGGACTGCTGCAACAGATTGAACTTGGGTTCGTACTGTCCCGGCGCACGCTGGCGAATCGCGCCGGCCACTGTCACCGAGCAGCCGATGGCATCGACCTGACCGGAGAGCAGTGCCTGCATGGCGGAGGCGTCGTCGTCGAAGCGGCGGATTTCCGTGCCCTCGGGCGCGGTCTTGGTGACCGCCACATCCTGCGTGCTCGCGCGCGCCACGCCGATACG
Source organism: Pandoraea sp. PE-S2T-3 (assembly GCF_002179965.1). Taxonomy (GTDB): domain Bacteria; phylum Pseudomonadota; class Gammaproteobacteria; order Burkholderiales; family Burkholderiaceae; genus Pandoraea. Next base: position 31,006 of record NZ_NGUQ01000033.1, on the reverse strand, counting down.
CAGGCCTTTCAGATCGGCGGCGGCCTTGATGGGCGCACCGACTTTGCCGAGCAGCACGATCGTTGCGGCGGCGTAAGGCTTCGAGAATTGCACCTGTTTGGCGCGCTCCGGCGTGATGGCCAGCGACGCGACGAGCACATCGACCTTGCCCGTCAGCAGGAACGGGATGCGATTCGGCCCGGTGACCGGCACGATATTGACCTTCACGCCAAGGTCTTTCGCGAGCAGTTTGGCCACGTCGGCGTCGTAGCCGTCGGGCTGATTCTGCGCATTCGTGGTGCCGTACGGCGGAAAGTCGACCAGCATGCCGACGTTGATGGCGCCCTTCTTCTTGATGTCGGCCACGCTTTGCGCGTGCGCGGGCGTCGTGAACAGCGACAGCGTGCCGGTGAGCAGACTGCCGAGCGTGCCGCCCAGCGAACCGGCAAAACCAGCAGGCATCGCCGCGATGCCGACGGTGGTGATGAAATGGCGGCGCGAGGTCGTGGTCGCTTTCGTGCGCGGTTCGTTGGCCGGGTGCACGCGGCGCTGCGAAGGCGGCGTCGTCGAGGGAGGGGTTTTGCGCGTCATGCTGAATCTCCTTGTGCGACATCGATAGGTCGCGATCTGTCGTTCGTTATCCCGTTCAATGGTCGTTCCCGTGTCGTTCAATTACCTCGCCCATGCGCTGGCCTGTCGGCGCTCGAGCCGTGCCGCCAAACGCGACAGCGGCCAGCACAGCGCGAAGTAGAGCGCGCCGACCACTGAAAAGACCATCAGCGGCTGAAACGTGGCGTTATTGATGATCTGGCCGGCGCGGGTAATTTCGGTAAATCCGATGATGGCGGCGAGCGATGTGCCTTTGACGATCTGCACCAGATAGCCCACCGTCGGCGCAATGGCGATGCGGGCCGCTTGCGGCAGGACGACATCGCGCATTCGGTTAAACCACGACAACGAGAGTGCCTGCGCGGCCTCAACCTGACCGTGCGGCACCGCTTCGATGCACCCGCGCCAGATTTCCCCGAGAAACGCGGCGCTATTCAGAATGAGCGCGATACCCGCAGCAATCCACGGATCGATTTCCAGCCCGAGCACCGGCGCGCCAAAGAAAATCAGAAACAGTTGCAGCAGCAGCGGCGTGCCCTGAAACAGCTTGATGAAGGCGAGGGCGGCGTTGCGCAACCCGACGATGCCTGAGGTGCGGGCGAGGGCAACGATCAGGCCGAGCACCGCGCCGCCGGCAAACGCAATGGCAGACAGGGCAAGCGTCCAGCGCGCCGCTTCGACGATGAACCAGAACTCCGGCCAACCGAAAGTCCGCATCGCGTGTGCTCCGTATCGGGTTCAGGTCTGGCGACGCTCGGGAAAATCGAGCGTGCGGCGGTAGATCACACGAAAGAGCGCGGAAAACGCCAGCGAGAGCAGCAGATAGATGGCGGCGACCACGATATAGATCTCGAAGCTGCGGAACGTCTGCGATTGCAGATTGGCGGCCACCGAGGTCAGGTCGTCCGCCGAGATGACGGAGACCACCGCCGAGCTGAGCATCAGCAAGATGAACTGACTGGTGAGCGCGGGGTAAATCGCCTTGAGCGCAGGCTTGAGAATAACGAAGCGAAAGATTTCCCAAGGCTTGAGGTTGAGCGCAAGTCCGGCTTCGATCTGCCCGCGCGGAACGGCATCGATGCCGGCGCGAATGATCTCGGTGGCGTAGGCGCCGAGGTTGACGACCATTGCCGTGAGCGCTGCCGTATGCGGACTCCAGCGCAATCCGACGGCGGGCAGCGCGAAGAAAAAGAAGAACAACTGAACGAGGAAGGGGGTGTTGCGGATCAGCTCGATATAGGCGTTCACGAGCCATCGCACGGGTCCGGGGCCGGAGGTTTTGCCCCACGCGCAGACGATGGCGAGCGCCAGTCCGAGCACCATGGCGGTGGCCGACAGTTCGATGGTGATCCAGGTGCCCTTGAGTAGCAGTGGCCACGCCGCAAAGACGTCGCCGAACGCAAACGTGTAATGCAAGGAAGTCCCCCGCGAGCGCTGACGGTGCCCGGAGCGATGTTAGCGGGCGACGCACCATGCGTCCACTCAGCACAAACCCGAGCGAAATGGCGGCGTGGTGATTCGGTGGACGAAAAAAAACGGTGCCGAATCTCGGCACCGTTTGACTGCATATCGGCAAGTTTTGCGATATTCGCTGCTGCCGGTGGGGCGGCAGCGCATCGCGCAAGACTTACTGTGCAGCGTCCTTCACCTTCTTCAGCGAGCGAACCTTCACGCGCGTCGAAGCCGGCTTGGCGGCGAACTCACGTTCTTGCTTCGTGAACGGGTCGATGCCACGGCGCTTCGGCTTGGCGGCGATCTTCTGCGTCGTGACCTTGAACAGGCCATGCAACGTGAATTCGCCAGCGCCCTTCTTGTGCAGTGCGCCGAGAATGGTGTTCTCGAGCGCGGCCAGCACTGCCTTGACGGTCTTCACTTCGACAGCAGCACGCTCTGCGAGGTGTGCGGCGAGTTGCGTCTTGTTGAGCGAGTCCTTGAGCGGCGTGACCTTGTCGGTCGCTGCTGCCTTCGGTGCTGCCTTCGGTGCGACTGCCTTCTTCACCGGAGCCTTTTTAGCGGCCGGAGCCTTTTTCGCTACCGGAGCTTTTTTTGCCACAGGGGCCTTCTTAGCTGCTGCTTTCTTTGCCGTTGCCATATCGATCCAATCGATGAGAATAAGAAAGTGCCGTCGTAGAACGGCCACCCGAATGATACGTCTTGCTGCGCCGACGATTCTACCTAAGAAATCGCTTTCTGCGAGTAGTGCGCAAATTATGTTGCGCGCTTGCCGCATAAGGTTTCTCAGCGCGCGAGCCGTATTTCGAAGTGTTTTGCGAGTGTTTCGTTCGCGACGTGACACAGCGTCTTTGTCGCGTTGTGTCACTCGCGGGTTCCGCGCCGTCGTTTTTCTTTGTCTTACTTTGTCCTGAACCGGATCTGAAACTTGCCCGCAGCGCGCTCAAAAACGCTGCATCTGGCAGGTTTCGCAGCGTCCGTCGCGGTTGCACCAGGCGTCGGTGAGCGTCGTGCCATCGGCCCCGAAAGTGATGTCGTGCTTCGCGCCGTAGCTGCCGGCAAGTTGCAGACGGTCGCCCGCGAGCGTGCCTTGCACGGTGGTGTGGATGTTCGGTTCGACGTCGTCGACGTTGCCGGTAACCTGCGCGCCATTGAGCGCCAGCGCCATGAGACGTGTCATCGGCGAGCCCCAGAAACCCCACCACGGCGGTGCATTCGTGCACAGACCGCGCCAGCGGCCCGACGGATTTACCACGCGCATCGGTGTGGCGGCGGTGGCCGGCGTGGCTGCCGATGGCGGGATCGGCGGGGTGACGATGGTTGCGCCGGCAGGTGCCGGGGCATTGATTGCGGCGACGTCGCGTGCGACTTCCGGCGAGCCCGAGGTCGACGCGTTGACAGCATTCAGGCCGGCCGTGTCGCCAATGGAACTTGGCATGGGCGTCGCCGTTGGCGTGGGCGCGGCGGACGATGGCGCAGCACTTGCGGGCGCGGATGGTATCGACGACGCGGGTACGTAAGTGGTGGCGTTGTTGGCCGGCGCTGCCGGTGCGGGTGCCAGCGGCGCAGCGCTGAACGTGCCCGGCGCGCCGCTCAACCGTGCCATGTCCGGCGACAAACCGTCGTTCGGCACCGGCGTGGCGGCCGCAGCGCAGACGTGGCATGACAGGCTCGACAGGCTGTTGCGCGTGAGCGGGCGCGTGCCGAACATGCGCTGCCCGCCTTGCGAACCGTCACGCAGGATGGTGACGTAAGCGGTGTCGTCCAGCCGGTAATCGACCTTGGCGCACGACGGCGCATTGGTTTGCAGCGTGACGTCGGCCGAGTAGGCCCCGTTGCTCGCGAACACCGGAATGACCGCGACGGACGCCGAACAATCGGCAATGATGCGCGCGCAGTCGCATCCGGCGACCGGCTCGTGTGCGCTGCCACCGGCCTGCGCTTGTGCAAGACCGGCCGTAGCAAGCGTACCGAGCATGCTCGCGACGAGCCATCCTGCCGCGATACTCCATGACTTGAATCCCCGCATGACGTTTCCCCGAATGTGGCGGTGTGTCCTATGCAGCGGATAGTCAATCAAAAGGCGTCCGCTGACAAGTGTCGAACGGGTGGAAAACGCTGTAAACAAAGGGAAAATAAACGACGAACAGAGGGCGGAAATCGCAAGTCGTCGATGGATCGCGTGCCATTTCAGCGTCATCCTGATGTGACGCTTAGCGCGTGTGCGTCGCCGATCGAGCGGTCTACACTGGCGATTCGTGGCCTTGCGAGCCACAGCCCACTGGAGACATGCATGACCGTCAATCGCCCGTCCCACGTGCCCCCGCCGTCAGAAGCCGCCTCGCAACGTGCCACCAGAAGCACGGATTTATCAGGGATTCCCAACGTTCCACCCTCCGCAAAACGCGTGCTTGCGATGCTCGCGACGCTGTTCTTCGCGATGGGGTTGATCACCTCGCTCAACGACATTCTCGTGCCGCACTTCAAGGCCGCGTTCGATTTGACGTATCGCGACGCCGCGCTCATCCAGTCGAGTTTCTTCGCGGCTTACTTCGTGGTGTCGTATCCGGCCGGGCAGTACACGGCGCGAGTGGGCTATCGGCGGGCGCTGGCGAGTTCGCTCTGGCTGGCCGGTTTGGGCTGCGCGCTGTTCTTCCCGGCGGCGGCGCTGGTGTCGTATCCGTGCTTTCTCGCCGCGCTGTTCGTGCTCGCGAGCGGCATCACGCTGCTGCAAGTGGCCGTCAACGCGTATGTCGAAACACTGGGCTCGCGCGGTGAGGCAGCAAGCCGCCTCACGTTGGTGCAGGCATTCAACTCGTTGGGTACGACGGTCGGCCCGCCGCTCGCTGCGCTGTGGATTCTCGCGCCGCAGGCGGCGACGGCCACGGGACACGCGGTGGACAGCGTGCGCCTGCCGTACGGCCTTCTGGCCGCGGTGCTGATGTTGGGCGGTGTGGTGCTGTGGCGACTGACGCTACCCGAGCAACGTGCCGAAGCCACCACGCCGCCGGGGTTGATCGGCAACGTGCGCAGCCTGCTTGCGCACCGCCCGCTGCGCTACGGCATCGTGGCGCTCTTTCTGTATGTCGGGGCAGAGGTGAGCATCGGCAGCTTTCTCATCGTCTACCTGACGCATACCGATACCGGTATTACCGACCATGGTCACGCCAGCCGCTACCTTGCGTTTTACTGGGGCGGGGCGATGGTCGGACGGTTCATCGGCGCGTGGCTGCTGCGGCAGGTGTCGCCCGGCAAGTTGTTGAGCCTGTGCGCGTTGTACAACCTGCTGCTGATTCTCGCGTCGTTCGCCTTGCCGGCATCGTTCGCCATGTGGCTGCTGCTTGCGTGCGGTTTGGGCAACGCGATCATGTTCCCGACGATCTTCTCGCTCTCGGTGGGCGGTCTCGGCGCCCGTGTGAGCGAAGGCGGAGGACTCATCTGCATGGCCATCGTCGGCGGTGCCGTGCTGCCGTATCTGCAAGGCGCGCTCGCGGACGGCATCGGCGTGGTCATGTCGTTTCTGGTGCCGGCTGCCGCCTATTGCTATATCGCCGGCTTCGGTGCGTGGTGCGCACGCACATCGCCGGAACTTGGCAATCAGCCTGCTTTGCCGAACGTGTAACGGCCGAAGATGAACAGCACGTTGCCGTTGCCTTTGCCACCGGGAATATAGGTGGTCGCCACCGACGCGCGGCCCACGGCGACTTCTGCAATGGGCAGCGCGGCAGGGAACGGAAAGCCGCCGAGCGTATCGGTGCGCGACATCAGAAAGGCGGTATAGCCGAGCCCGAAACGCACGGGCCCGGCTTTCGCCACATTCCAGATCCGCCCATAGCCGATCATCGGCGACCAGTCGTTATGCGAGTCCTTGAAGACCATCGCATACAACATGCGCGAACCGTCGTTGCCATCCGAGAGCACGCGGCCGTAGCCGATACCCCACGGGTTTTCGTTGAACTGCGAGATTTTTTCGGGCGTGTACGCGAAGCGCAAATGATGCGTATGCAGCGGCACGTAGAGATCGCTCGCGCCTTCGACTGCGATATCGCGGAACTCGTCCGCAATGGCGCCCGGCCACGCGGCGATGCCACTGCGCTGGGGCTCTTCGGTGGCACGGACATCGATCGACCACGAAAGCGCCAGCGCCGTCGTCAGTGCGGCAAGTGTGGGGACGGCGCGTAGAGACGAACGCGAAGGAACACTGGCAAGACGAGACAGCGGAAAGCGTGAGGGGGGCGGTACGACACAAATCGATTGCGCGAGCCGCCCGTTGTTCTGGGGGTTCGGAGACGTCATGAGGAAAGGCGTGGGTTAGCTGTGAAAAGACGGTGGTGATAAGCCGACTAACTAGACTCGCCCCTCGTCGCGAAAGTTCGTCCTTCTGGCTAATTGGGAAGATGCCCACGCAAGAAGCGTTCGGTGACCGAACCTGCTGCTTCGCGCATAAGTGCTTTCGTATCAAGCAGATACGCCAGATATGGGCGGGTTATGCACCGGGTTGTGAACATTTTCTGTGGATAACCGTGGGCCACACCATCCGGAGGCGGCCGTGTCGACAAACGTGCCACCGCGGCCATCACCTGCCTCGACATTGGCGCATCTATTGCGCGCCGCACTTTTTCCTCTTCGCATCAAGCACTTGAGATAGCTATCCGCAAGTTGTCCACTGGCTTGCAAACAAATTCTGTGGATAACGTTACCCCGCCGAAACACGCGTCGTGCCTCGATTTGCAGCGATTGGCACAACTTTCGCGCTCTGCATTTCTTCCCTGTCGAATCAGTCACTTGCGATGCTTTTCCGCAAGTTATCAACGGGCTTGTGAACAAAAAGTGTGGATAAGCCGACACTAGATTCGTCGATTTCAAATATCTCAATATATGAGATCAATGTTTACATATTGACATTAAAGCAGCGGCGGAATTACGATGCGCCTCATACCGGTAAGCGGTGGACGGATACGTTCAGGAGACGACAGTGACGGAACGACGCAAACAGAAAGTGGCGATCATTGGTTCGGGCAACATCGGCACCGACCTCATGATCAAGGTGATGCGCAATAGCGAGCATCTGGAAATGGGCGCGATGGTCGGTATCGATCCGGCGTCCGACGGACTGGCGCGCGCGCAGCGCCTCGGTGTGCCGGTGACTTCCGGCGGTATCGAAGGCCTGCTGGCCATGCCCGGCTTTGAAGACATTCGCATCGCGTTCGACGCCACGTCGGCCAAAGCGCACGCGCATCACAACGAACTGCTGCAAGCGCGCGGCGTGCAGGTGATCGATCTGACGCCGGCGGCCATCGGGCCGTACGTGATTCCGTCGATCAACCTCGACGCGCATCTCGACGCCACCAACATCAATATGGTCACGTGCGGCGGTCAGGCCACGATTCCGATGGTCGCGGCGATCTCGCAAGTGGCGAAGGTGCATTACGCCGAAATCGTCGCGTCGATTTCGAGCAAGTCGGCCGGCCCCGGCACGCGCGCCAACATCGACGAGTTCACCGAAACCACGTCGAAGGCGATTGAAGTGTTGGGCGGCGCATCGCGCGGCAAGGCGATCATCGTGCTGAATCCGGCCGAGCCGCCGCTCATCATGCGCGACACCGTGTTCGTGCTGTCCGAGCCGGGCGATCAGGCCGCCATCGAAGCCAGCATCCAGACGATGGTCGACAAGGTGCACGCCTATGTGCCGGGCTATCGCCTCAAGCAGAAAGTGCAATTTGAACTGTTCGACGCGTCGCGTCCGCTCAACGTGCCGGGTCTCGGCAAGCTGACGGGTCTGAAGACGTCGGTATTCCTCGAAGTGGAAGGGGCTGCGCACTACCTGCCGGCCTATGCAGGCAACCTCGACATCATGACCAGCGCCGCGCTGGCGTGTGCCGATCGTATCGCCGCCACTCGTCTGGCCCTCGCGGCCTGAACGCCGCACGCTCTTCGGGAAGACACCTCACCATGACGCAGAAAAAACTCTATATCTCCGACGTGACGCTGCGCGACGGCAGCCACGCCATTCGTCACCAGTACAGCATCGCCAATGTGAAGGCGATTGCGGCGGCGCTCGATGCCGCCCGCGTCGATTCGATCGAAGTCGCCCATGGCGACGGCTTGTCGGGATCGAGCTTCAACTACGGGTTTGGCGCGCACACCGATCTCGAATGGATTGCCGCTGTTGCTGAAACCGTTCAGCACGCCAAGGTCGCGACACTGTTGCTGCCGGGCGTGGGCACCGTGCACGACCTGCGCGAAGCCTATGACGCCGGTGCCCGCGTGGTGCGTATCGCCACGCACTGCACTGAGGCCGACGTTTCGCGTCAGCACATTGAATACGCCCGCGAACTGGGGATGGACACCGTCGGCTTTCTGATGATGAGCCACATGACCACGCCGCAGCATCTGGCGGAGCAGGCCAAGCTGATGGAGTCGTACGGCGCGACGTGTATCTACGTGGTGGACTCGGGCGGCGCACTGGGCATGACCGACGTGCGCGATCGTTTCCGCGCGTTCAAGGACGTGCTCAACGCCGACACCCTGACCGGCATGCATGCGCACCACAACCTGAGTCTGGGGGTGGCGAACTCGATCGTGGCCGTGGAAGAGGGCTGCGACCGTATCGACGCGAGCCTCGCGGGCATGGGCGCGGGCGCCGGCAATGCGCCGCTCGAAGTGTTTATTGCGGCGGCGTCGCGTCTGGGCTGGAACCATGGCTGCGACCTGTACACCCTGATGGATGCTGCCGACGACATCGTGCGTCCGTTGCAGGATCGCGCCGTGCGCGTGGATCGCGAGACGCTGGCGCTGGGGTATGCCGGTGTGTACTCGAGCTTCCTGCGTCACGCCGAAGCGGCAGCGGCGCGCTATGACCTGAAGACGGTCGACATTCTGGTCGAACTGGGTCAGCGCCGCATGGTCGGCGGACAGGAAGACATGATTGTGGACGTTGCGCTCGACCTGCTCAAGCGCCGCGCTGCCTGACGATTTCACCCAAGCAGTTGTAGCATCTCGGCAAGTCTTCACGCCGGCCATTCTCACGAAGGGCCGGCGTTTTTTATTTGCGCTTATTCGCGCTTATTCGCGAATGAGAGAGCGGGTGACGCCGCTCAGCGCGCGTTGCCCGACCAGCCGAGTTGCTGGCTGATGCGTGCGGCGGCGTCCTTCACGCGCGGCACGAGTTCCTGCATGCGCTCGCGGCTCATGTACTTGGTGGTGCTCGACACACTGATCGCCGCCACGATGCGCTGGCTGGCGTCATAGATCGGTGCGGCCACGCAGCGAATCGTCGGGGTGTCGTCTTCCAGATCGAACGCATAGCCTTGGCGGGCATAGTCACGCATGCGCGTGAGCCATGGCGCCGTGTCGATCGGATGGGCGGGCACTTGCGTCTGATAGTGCGCAAGCTGCGCCCGCCATTCGGCTTCGTCCTGATCGAGCAGCAGCGCCTTGCCCACACCCGTCACGCAAATCGGCTTGCGACCGCCGATACGAGAGCTGATTTCCACCGCCCGTTGACCGGGCAGCTTGTCGAGATACATCACCTCCCAGCCATCGGCCACGGCCAGATGCACGGTGTCCTGCGTCTCGCTGGCAAGGGCTTCGAGCGTGGGGCGAGCCACACGCGGCAGGTCGATCTGCCGGTAAGCGAGAAAGCCGAGTTCGATCAGCTTGTTGCCGAGCCGGTAGCCGCGACGCGGCTCGAAGCGCAGATAACCGGCATGCACCAACGCTGACGCAATGCGATGCGTGGTCGACGACGTGATGCCCAGATGGGCGGACAGCGCGGGCACAGTGTCGATACCGGCGGCAACGGCTTCGACGATATCGAGGCCGCGAAACAACGTCTGGCTCGCGAGCGTGCGCGGACGTTCCCCTTCCGAAGCTTTTGCCATCACGCGCCTCCGAGCGCAAGCAAGCGCTCGTACACGTAGCACTTGAGGGCGACGTAATGGGCGGGTTCGAGCGACGGCAATTCGATGCCGTGCAGATGTGCACCGTCGTCGTTTTGCTGGATACCGCGAATCGTACCGGTGGCTTCCACGGGCATATCGATATCGCCGACTCGCACACGGAAAGCCAGTTGCATCGTGTCGCCGGGCGCGCCGAGCGGGGTGTCGGTCAGCAGCGACACGCCTTCAGCGCTCACGTCCTGCAACAGGGCGAGATGTTTGGCGTCACCCATCGTGATCGAAGCAACCAGACGGGCAGAGACGCGTTGCGAGCGGCGCAGCACCTTGCGGCGGATCTGTGCGGGCGCGGACAGCACCACGTACTCGAACGGCATGCGCTCCACGCGCTCGACCGTGCAGACGAAGTGATAGATGTCTTCCCCCGAGAACGTCCACAGTTCGAGACGCTCGCTGGCCTGCAACGAGGGGGGCGCCGAGCGGCCGGTCGGTGCGGTGACGAACAGCATCTGATTCGGTGCATGGCCGATGACGCGCGTACGAATGCGCTGCGAACCGGCGCCGGGCGGCAACTGAATCTGAAGCCAGTCGCCGGGGCGCAGGTTGAGGTCGGTGAGTCCGTACTGCGTTTGTGCGCCGCCTGCGGTATCGGTGGCGGTGGTGGCCGCCACTGCGCCTGCGGCAGGCGTGTCAGTGCTTGCTTCGGTGTCGGCAGCCGCACCTTCGTCAGTGCCCACTTCGGTGTCGGCGCCGAGTGTCGCGACGCGATGCGGCGCGAATGACGTGAACAGCCAGTCGAGACCCGCTTGGGTCGGGACGAGATCGCCCTCTGCCAGCAGCGGGTCGCCGTTACGGTCGACGACGGCCCAGAGCAAGGGTTCGCCGAGGGGGATGTCGGCGGGCGTGAGCGCTACGAGTGGCAACGACGATGACGTGGCTGAAGACATGGCAGAAGACGTGGCAGTAGGCGAGTGAGCGTGGCGCGCGTCATGCGCGCAGCAGAATTCGTGCGGCGTCGAACCGTGGCAAGACAGGGCAGACACGGCGGACGTCAGTGGTCCGAAGTCTACCGCGCCGCATTGGCACTTGGCGAGAGGCGACGCGGCACGGCAACGACGATCATGCTTTTGCGGTGTGTGCAGCTTGCGTAAGTGGGCGCTCGCTGGGGGATGCGTCGTTTGACGATTTGCGCGGTGATTTGCTGTTTTCCCGTCATGGGCTTGCGGCGGGCGCTGCGACTTCCACGTGCCCGCTCGATCGGCTGTCGCGAGTGGCCCCATCGTCCCCCTATGGTCGACGGTTTGCCAGCGGCCATCGAGGCCATCGATTTATGCTGGTGGACACCATCAGGCAAGGAGGAATTCATGCCATATCAGGTCGCCATCCGGGCGGAAGCGGCACGAGACGCGCGCAGAGGCTGCTCATGGAACGGGGTACGCGGGGCGAGTTTTGCACGCGCACATGAACAGGTCGCGCACCGTAGTTCGCGGCATGCCGACATTGCCGAGCGCCTCATGCGCACGTCCAACAGCATGCGTGATCTCGGCCCCCACGTCCTGTCGACGCGCCGTGCGATGCGTCGCGAACTGACGGATGCCTTCACGCGCGCGTGGGCGGGTCTTTGGGTGACGACCGGCCCGTGCCAGCACTTCTATCGTAAGGAGTTCGATCTCGCCCACGAGCGGGATGTGCGACTGGGGACGCAACTCGAACACATCGAGACGACGCTGACCAGTCCGACGTCCGCCGAGACGGGGGCCGAGTGCGCGCCGGTTGAAGACTCTCTCGACGCAGCGGCCGGTGACATCGCCAGGTGGTTGCAAACCATGAGTACGACCGGCGACAGGGGATGGCATTTTCGCGTGGCGCGCGATCTGCTGTCGTTGCTTGGCAATGTGTCGTTGCTCGCGATCATCGGCGAACGGTTCTATCGCGACGCGGCGCAGGCAGACGTCTCGCCCACGCAGACCGACGGCCTGTGGCCGGGCGCTGCGGCGGCGAACACGCCGTTTGATATCGCGTGGGCCGACTGGACGCTACTGAGCTTCGAGGGGCTGAAGGGACTGATCACGCAATCGCTGGGCTCGCCAACGCTCATTCGTCACCACGCGGTCGATGAAGTGCTCAAGCGCATGGATGCGGGTTGCCGGTTGCTCGCCGCGTGTCTGCCTGAGGACGTGCCGGGCAGGACGGGCGCGGCAGCGTCGCCGCCTTCCTCATGGCGTGATGCGCTGGGCACGCTCACGCGCTTGCGTGACGTGGCGACCCTGTTCACGCTGGCGAATTCGGCGGTGCCTCCGGCGCGGCTGATCCTTTGGGTGTCGTCGTGGCTGGGGCCTGAAGCGCGCGGTCTCGATAGCGACCGGGGCGTGCTGCGCGTGGCGGGGCTTGTGCTCGACAGTTGCCGGGCGGTGACGAGTCTCGCCGGCACGTGGGCACGCAAGGTGGCGTTTGCCCACGACGCTCGCAAGTTGGGCAATCGGTGGCAGGTGCTCGGTGACGCGGTACGGCGCGTGCCGGAGGCCGAATTGGCGATGGTGATGCGGCATGTGGCGCGCGTCATGAAGCTGTCGATTCATTGCGACACGGCGTTGCTTGCGAAAATCGCCTCGGACACGGGCTTGTGCCGCTTTCTTCTGGATCATCCCGATCCTCTGACGGTGAACGCGATCGCGCAGGCCTGCGAGCGCTTCGGTGTGCCGAGCCACCCATCGATCACGGGCAACATGTCGTTCCTGAGTCTGCAACCGGCGGAGAGTTCGTGGGGCAAACGCTGGCGCGACGACGGGTGGCAATGGAGCGGCGCAACGTCAGTGCGCGCCGCGTATCGGGTGTTGCTGGCGTATCAGCACTACGGCGCGATGTTGCCTGAGTGGTTGATGGCAAGTGCTCCAGGCGCGAAGGACGGCAACTCACCGGCGTCTGGCGCCCGCACGCCTGGTGGCCGATCGACACCGGGTTCGGTAGCAACCGTGTGCATCGATATCGACGACATGGCTGCCCACGAAACGCGCCTGTGAGCCCGTTCGGCAGGCGCCGCGTCGTGTGCGTCATCACACGATCACACGGGTGGTTCAAATCCGGCCACGAGCGCATCGAGCAGGTGGCGTACCGCCGGCACCATGCCACGTCGCGTCGGAAAGATCGCATGCACGAGCCCCGGTGCCGTCGACAGATTCGGCAACAGCCGGCGCAAGTGCCCGGCGAGCAAGTCTTCTTTCACGAACTCGGCAGGCAGCAGCGCCACGCCGACGCCGTTCATGGCCGCCATGCGCAGGCTGTCGAGATCGTCCGTCGCCAGCCGGGGCCGATGGATGAGGGCGGCGACCTGACCCTCGGCATCGAGCAACTGCCACGTATGGCGCTCGTTCTTGCTGGCCATCGAGAGCGTTGGCCAATCCTTCAATGCGTCGAGCGAGGTGGGCGCGGCATATTGCTTTGCCAACGCTGGGCTGGCGACGAGCACCAGAGCAGACAGCCCCAACTGACGCACCGCGAGGTCGGTGTCGTCCAGCGGCGGGAGTCTGACGCGAATGGCGAAATCCAGACCCTCTTCAATGACGTCCACGCGACGGTTGGTGGCATCGAGCAGCACCTGAACCTGCGGATTCTCCTGCACGTACCGCGAGATGATTCCGGTGATGCCGGAACGCAATAAGCCCAGCGGACAACTGATTCGCACCGTGCCTTGGGGCTGGCTGCGGGTCTGATCGATCAGGTCTTTGGCTGCGCGCGACTCCGCGACGAGCGCGAGGCAGTGCTGATGAAACTGACGCCCGGTTTCCGTAAGCGACAGACTTCGGCTCGTGCGATTGAGCAGGCGCACACCCAGCTCTTCTTCCAGCGCGCGCACCCGCCGGCTCAGCTTCGACGTTTGCAGACCGAGATGGCGGGCGGCGGCGGTGAAGCTGCCGTGCTCGACCACCTCGGCAAAGAGCCTGAGGTCATTGAGATCAGAGATCGGGTCCATTGGGGCGAAGGCTCCATTAGCGTCCACATGCGATTACCTGCGTCCGTATCGTTCTACAGGAAGCAACGATGCTTTTCAATATGGGAGATATGCAGGTCATCTTTGCGCGAATAGCATTCTCTCCATTGCCAGAGCCCCCGTAGACATCCGGGAGTGGTTCAGGCGCGTGAATCAAGGAGATAGCCATGCTTGCGCATCGGCGTGCGGAAATGCTCGACAGCGTCGACCACGGTTGGCTGCGGGCGAAGTATCACTTTCAGGTCAGCCCGGCAGGCAACCCGGCGCACCAGGCGCTCGGTCCGCTGATCGTCTGGAACGACGACGAAATTGCGGTGGACGGCGGTTTTCCGTTTCACGGGCACCGCGACGTGGAAATCATCACTTACGTCCGGCAGGGAGTGCTCGGACACCGCGACACGCTGGGTTCGGAAGGCACGATCCGTGCGGGCGACGTTCAGGTGATGAGCGCGGGCACGGGCATTCGTCACGCCGAGTTCAATAAGGGTGACGTGCCGCTGAAGCTCTTCCAGATCTGGTTGAAGCCACGTGCGGACGGCGGCAAACCGCACTGGGACACGCGGGCGTTCCCCAAAGCCAAGGTGATTTCCAGCGGTGCGAATGGTTTCAATCGTGCCAATGGCGCCGACGGTTCCGACGGTTCCGACGCGCCATCGAGCGCTGACGGCAAAGGGCGCTTCACGGTCCTTGCCAGCGGCTACTACGCGAGCGACGAGGGCGCGCTGCCCATACGCGCCGATGCGCGGTTGCTTGGGACAACACTCGCGGCAGGCGAAACGGTCCGGCACACGCTTGGGCCGTCGCGCAGCGCCTATCTCGTGGTCGCAGCCGGTCGCATCGCGATCAACGGCGAGCCCATGGGGCCGCTGGACGGCGTGGCAATGACGGACGTCTCAACGGCCGAGATCACCGCTTTCGAAGACGCTGAACTGGTCATGGTGGAGACCGGTTGAGCCTCGACTTTTTCACTCCACCTCTTGGTTTTTCTCTTTCTTCTCTCTTTTCGATTTCTCAGGACTTTTTGCGATGAACAACTACAAATTTCTTCCTTTGCTGGGCCGCATTCTGCTCGGCGCACCGTTTCTCATGAGCGGGCTGGGCAAGCTCGGCGCGCACGCCGCCACGGTCGGATACATCGGCGCGGTCGGTCTGCCGGCGCCTTCGCTTGCGTATCTCGTCGCGGTGCTCGTTGAAGCGGGCGGCGGCCTGCTGCTGATTACGGGCTTCCGTGCCCGTCCGGTGTCGCTGGTGCTGGCGCTCTTTTCGCTCGCGACTGCGGTGTTTTTCCATCACAACTTCGGCGATCAGAACCAGATGATCCACTTCCTGAAGAACGTGATGATGGCCGGCGGTTTGCTCCAGATCACCTATTTCGGTGCGGGTGCCTACAGTCTCGATGCACGTGCCAAGGCCGCCGCGTTGCGTGGCTCGGTGCCGAGCGCGTCGTGAGTTTGCGCGCCGATCCAAATCCGACCACGTAGTTGAGCAAGTCCCCCGACTCAATCAGGAGTGTTTCAAATGGCTAAGGTTCTCGTTCTGTATTACTCGTCGTATGGGCACATCGAGGCGCTCGCCGATGCGATCGCAGAAGGTGCCCGCTCGACGGGCGCCGTGGTCGACATCAAGCGCGTACCGGAAACCGTGCCGGAAGAGGCCGCCAAGGCGGCTTACTTCAAGCTCGACCAGCAGGCGCCGGTAGCGACGGTCGCCGAACTCGCCGATTACGACGCCATCGTGGTCGGCACGCCGACCCGCTTCGGCCGCATTTCCTCGCAGATGGCGGCATTTCTCGATCAGGCGGGTGGTCTGTGGATGCGCGGTGCTTTGAATGGCAAGGTCGGCGGCGCTTTCACCTCCAGCGCGACGCAGCATGGTGGTCAGGAGACGACATTGTTCTCGATCATCACCAATCTGCTGCACTTCGGCATGACCATCGTCGGCTTGCCGTACAGCCATCAGGGGCAAATGACGTTGGACGAAGTCGTGGGCGGCGCGCCGTACGGTGCGACGACCATTGCCGGCGGACAAGGGCAACGTCAGCCGAGCGCCATCGAACTTGCCGGTGCGCGACATCAGGGTGAGTTGATTGCCCGGACGGCGAGCAAGTTGTTCGACTGACCGGCGCCGTGGCGCACGCATGAACGAAGCAAAGACGTGCGCCACGTCCGCTTGAACCGAGATTTATGGGAGCAAGATCATGACCCACGATATTCCGACGCTGCTGCAACGCAATCTCGATATGTTTGGCGAGAACGACCCGGTGCGCCGGCGCGCGCTCATCGACGCGTTCTACACGGACGATTGCGTGTTTTACGACCCGAACATGGGCGTCTATCGCGGGCGTGACCAACTCGACCGGATTGCCGGTGCCATCAAGGCCACGCATCCTGAATTCAAGTACCAGCCGATTGCGTTGCCCGATGTATCAGGTGACGGCGGGCGAATTCGCTGGGTCTCCGGGCGCCCCGGTTATGCCCCCGAATACGCCGGGACGGATGTCGTTCTGGCGCGGGACGGCCGGATCGCCGTCATCTATCTCTTCTTCGATCCGCTGCCTTGATGGTGCGACAACACACGAAACAGATGGAGTGTTGAAGACACCGTCACCCCTGCGCCATGACCTGCTGCGCGATGGCGGTCGTAATGCCGATCTTGTCGTGACGCACGCGCTCCAGCAGGCCGATGCTGCGCTGCTCGGTCACGCCCGGCAACGCGATGATGCGCAGCGTTTCCTCATGGGCCCACGTGGCGTTGCGCAGCATGGGCACCACGGCGACGCCCAGCCCTTGGCGCACCAGCGCGACGATGCCTTCGATCGAACTCAGTTCCAGATACTCATTGACCTTGACGCGTTGACGTCGCACCGCGCGATCGATCAGTGCGCCGGTGCGTTGCGTTTTGTCGAAGCGCAGAAAGCGCTCCGTCGACAGTAGCCGTGCCGCCGGTGCGGGCTTCATGTCTGCTGGTGTCAGCAGCACCAGCGACTCCTTGTACAGCGGTGTCCAGCGCACGCCTGCCGGCCGGCGCCCCGGGGGCTCGACGAGCACGGCGCAATCGATATCGCCCGCATCGAGCTGCGCGGTCAACTCGATCGATCGCGCCGTCTGGATCAGAACGTCGAGATGCGGTTGCGCATCCTTGATCTGCGAGACGGCGGCGGCCAACGCGCTGACGGCTGACTCGACCGTGCCGATGCTGACTGTCCCGGCCGGGGTTTCAATCCCCGACGCCAGCATCTGCATCGTCTGGTATTGCGCCAGCAGCTGCTTGGCGTGCGGCAGCAACGCGCGGCCCATGGCATTGAGCGCCACCGACCGGCCCACCCGGTCGAACAGCGCGTGATCGAATTCTTCTTCCAGCGCACGCATCTGCATGCTCACGGCCGATTGCGTCATCGCCAGATGCTCGGCGGCTGATGCAAACGAGCCGTAGCGCGCAACTGCCGTAAAAGTGCGCATGAATCGCAGGTTGCTCACGGGGGTGCCTCGCAGGTTCTGCCTGATTTTGCTGGGTTGTGGGGGCCGTCGGCGTCTTTCAATTCAACAAAAAAGTTGCGATGACGGATCACAAATTCTAGCTTTTATTGGTTTTTTGGCACAAGCAGAATGGGTCGATGCGAGTGCAGTCGGCTTGCCACGGTAAAACTTCGAGACAGGAGCATCACCATGGAAGTTTCGGTTGGGCGCGACAGCGCCTCGAATTCGGCTAACGCTGCCAACCCGGCAGTGCCTGAGCGATCGGGCAAACGTATTGATGCCCGCATCATCGCGGTATCCACCATCGGCAACGCGCTCGAATGGTTCGATTTCACGGTCTTCACCTTCTTCGCGGCGAACATCGCCCGCCAGTTCTTCCCCAGCGACAACCCGACCGCCGCCTTGCTCGCGGCATGGACCACCTTCGGCGTGGGCTTTCTCACGCGCCCGCTCGGCGGCATCGTGCTCGGCAACTACGCCGACAAGCACGGCCGTAAAGCCGCCTTGTTGCTGACCATTTCGGTCATGGCACTCGGTGTGGCCGTCATCGCGTTTGCGCCGACCTACGCGCAGATCGGCATGGCCGCGCCCATCCTGATGTTGATCGGCCGCTTCCTGCAAGGCTTCTCGGCGGGCGGCGAAGTGGGCAGTGCCACGGCCTTTTTGGTCGAGCATGCCCCGGTCGAGCGACGCGGCGTGTACGGCAGCTTCCAGATGATTGCGCAGGCATGCAGCATGCTGCTCGGCGCCATTGTTTCGGTGGGTATTACGCAGGCGTTGACGCCGGAGCAGATCGATTCGTTCGGCTGGCGTATCCCGTTCGTGCTCGGCCTGCTGATCGTGCCGGTCGGCTTGTATGTGCGCTCGCGCCTCGACGAGTCGCCGGTGTTCAAGGATGCGGCCAAGCGCGCGGCGCCGGAGCGCTCGCCGTTTATCGAATC
The DNA here is from genome assembly GCF_002179965.1 of Pandoraea sp. PE-S2T-3. Classification (GTDB taxonomy): domain Bacteria; phylum Pseudomonadota; class Gammaproteobacteria; order Burkholderiales; family Burkholderiaceae; genus Pandoraea. The sequence continues at coordinate 12,663 of NZ_NGUQ01000033.1, read as the reverse complement.
GATCACGCAGCACTGGCGTCAGGTGCTGGCCGGTTTCGGTCTCACCGTGTACGGCACCATCGGCACGTACATCTTCTATTACTACATGCCGAGCTACGCCACGAAGTCGCTGGGCATTCCGTTCAAGAGCAGCGTCATCGCGTCGTTGTGTGCCGCCGTGGCGTACATCATCGGCACCTTCGCCTCGGGCCGTATCTCGGACTCGATCGGTCGCAAGAAGCCGATGGTGGCCTCGGCGCTCATCAGCCTGATCATCGCGTATCCGCTGTTCCTCGCGGTGAGCCATACGCCGACGCTGCCGATGCTGATCTTCGTGCAGTGCTGCCTGATGCTCTCGCTCGGCTTGTTCCAAGGGTCGTATTGCGCGTTCGTGTGCGAGTTGTTCCCGTCGCGCGTGCGTGCCACGTCGATGGCCATCGGCTACAACTTCGCGGTGATGATCTTCGGCGGTTTTGCCGGGGCGATCGCCACGCTGCTGATCGGCTGGACGGGCGACAAGCTCGCCGTCGTGTACTACGGCTTGTTCGGCGCGGCAGTGGGCCTCATCACGATTCTGATGCTCAAAGACCGCTCGCGTCAGCCGCTGGCGTAACCCCTCACTCACCATCGCGCGGGCGTCTGGCTCCTCCATGATTCCCGCGCGTGTCTTGCCTGACGAATTCCCGTAACCGGCCCCATTACCCCGTAATGCACAACAGGCATTACTGCCCCTGAGCCGGGGGTAGTCGCCGCTGCATTGGGGCCATCCGATAACGTCCAATCAGAGTCCACTCCCATGTCCATCATTCCCGAAATTGCCGAACGTACGGCAGAGCTTCAGGCGATTCGCCGCGATATCCACGCACATCCGGAACTGCGCTACGAAGAGGAACGCACGGCCGACATCGTCGCGCGCCTGCTCGAATCGTGGGGCATCGAGGTCACGCGCGGTCTGGGCAAGACTGGTGTCGTCGGTGTGCTGCGCAACGGCACCGGCACGAAGACCATCGGGCTGCGCGCCGACATGGATGCGTTGCCGATTCAGGAACTGAACACCTTCGAGCACGCCTCGCAATACGCCGGCAAGATGCACGCCTGCGGTCACGACGGCCACACGGCCATGTTGTTGGGCGCGGCCCAGCATCTCGCGGCGCACCGCACGTTCGACGGCACCATCGTGTTCATCTTCCAGCCGGCAGAAGAGGGTGGTGGCGGCGCCAAGGCCATGCTCAAGGATGGATTGTTCGAGAAATTCCCGGTCGATGCCGTGTTTGCGCTGCACAACTGGCCGGGGCTTGCCGCCGGTAGTTTTGGGGCGCGCGTGGGGGCGACGCAGGCGTCGAGCAACGAATTCCGAATTGTTGTGAAGGGCACGGGTGCGCACGCCGCGATGCCACACGACGGTATCGACCCGGTGCTGACGGCCATGCAGATCGGCACGGGGCTGCAAAGCATCATGACGCGCAACAAGCGCCCGATCGATGCCGCCGTGCTGTCCATCACGCAGATGCAGGCGGGCGAGGCGATCAACGTGATTCCGAACACGGCCACGTTGGCCGGCACCGTGCGCACGTTCTCGCTCGAAGTGCTCGATCTGGTGGAAACGCGCATGCGCGAGTTCTGCGAAGCGACGGCGGCGGCGTATGGCTGCACGGTCGAGTTCTCGTTCGTCCGCAACTACCCGCCGACGGTCAACACGGCCGCCGAGACGCAGTTCGCCGTGAATGTGATGCAGGAGATCGTCGGCCGCGATCACGTGGTGAGCCCGATCGACCCGACCATGGGCGCGGAAGATTTTTCGTTCTTCCTGCTGGAGCGCCCGGGCTGCTATGCGTACATCGGCAACGGGCTGGGCGATCACCGCGCGCATGGCCACGGGCTCGGGCCGTGCATGTTGCACAACACGAGCTATGACTTCAACGACGACGTGCTGACGCTGGGCTCTACCTATTGGGTGCGGCTGGCCGAAGCGTTCTTGGTGGCCTGACGCGCCATGACGACCGGACTTTTTTCCGTGAGCTATTCGCAGGCGCGCAAGCGGTTTGCCGCGGCTGCGCGCGCTGCGGGTGTCGATGTCGAGAGCCACGTGATTCAGGGCATCATCGGGCGCGAAGGCGAAGCGTTGGCCACCGATGTTGTGCGGCTCGGTTCATCGGATGCCCGGCGCTTGTTGATCCTGACGTCCGGCACGCATGGCGTCGAAGGTTTCTGCGGCAGTGCGGCGCAGATTGCCCTGCTGGGCGATACGGGATTGCAGGCGCGTCTGGCAGCGGCCGATGTGGCGATTCTCGTGGTGCACGCGATCAATCCGTATGGCTTTTCGTGGTTGTCGCGCACGAATGAAGACAACGTCGATCTGAACCGCAACAGCATCGATTTCACGCAACCGCTGCCGGTCAACGATGCCTACGCCGACTTGCATGCGTTGCTCGTGCCACCGATCTGGCCGCCGTCGGATTTGAATGCGGCGGCGATTGCCGACTACATCGCGACGCATGGCGAACCGGCGTATCAGCGCGCGCTGACGATCGGGCAGTACAGCTTTGCCGACGGGCTGTTCTACGGCGGGCGCGGACCGGTATGGAGCACTCGTCTGATGCGCACGCTGATCGACACGCATGCGAAGGGTTGCGATGCCATCGGCTGGATCGACTTCCATACCGGGCTCGGTCCGCCGGGGCATGGCGAGAAGATCAGCGTGGGGCGGTTGGATGCGGCGGAGTTGCAGCGGGCGCGCCGTTGGTGGGGCGCCGATGTGGCGAGTCCGGTGGATGGCACGACGGTGGCGTCGAACGTCGGCGGCCCGTTGCTCGACACGCTGCGCTTCGCTCGCCCGGATGCACAAATCACGGCGATGGCCATCGAGTACGGCACGGTGCCGCTCATCGACATGCTGCATATGCTGCGCGCCGACGCGTGGCTGCGCCGAAACCCGGAAACACCGTCAGAACAGGCGGCAAAGATCCGCGATCAGGTGCGCGCGGCGTTCTGCTTCGACGACGCCGGATGGCAAGGCCAGATTCTCGGTCAGGCGCGGGTTGCGATTCTTCAGGCGGTGCTGGGGTTGGGGCGGGGGGAGGCTGGTTGAGATATCGAGGCGCTGGGCTCAACACCGATTTCGTCTGTGTTCGGCGCAGTGTTTCGTTGAAGGAAATTATGCCAAAAATAGTCAATCCGGCTCTTGATACATTTCGTGTTTTTTGAGCGCTGATAAAAACGCATACAAGCGATTGAAATTCCGGTTCTTGATTTCTATTGTTAATGAGGTCGAATTTTTTGTGAATTTTCAATGCGTTGGAAAATAAATGGTCCGATACAATTGGCCAAGTAACAAACGTTTTTGAAATATAAGTCTAGTAAGCAACATTTGCAGTTGTCCAAAGTATTCGTCGCTATGTACACTCCGTGAACCGCAAGTGTTCATAACAACGGAAAACACATCGACCATGGCCAGGTCCGCATTTCAAACTAACCCGATATTCCTCCGAGAACTTCTCGACGACTGCCACGACGGCGCCATACAACTTCCTGATTTTCAAAGGAGTTGGGTCTGGGACGAAGAGCGTATCAAGAGTCTGATTGCCTCAATCTCGCGTGCATTCCCTGTCGGAGCGCTGATGACGCTCGAAACCGGTGGCGACATTGAGTTCAAACCACGGCCGGTTGAAGGCGCCCCCGATGAAGCAAAGGCGGCTCGACCACGCTCTTTGTTGCTTGATGGCCAGCAGCGCATGACTTCGCTCTATCAAGTGACACTGCGCGATAAAGTTGTGGAAACGGTGACGCCAAAGAACAAGAAGGTTAAGCGTTGGTTCTACATTGACATCGCTAAAGCGATGGACCCGTCATGCGATCGCGAGGACGCCATCGTCGGTGTTCCGGAAGACCGGGTGATTCGCAAAGACTTTGGACGTTCCGAGGTCCTAGATCTTGCGACGCCGCATCGAGAATACGAGACTCTCATGTATCCAGTGTCGAAAGTTTTTGACTGGGATACATGGCAGGATGGTTTCGACGACTATTGGAAGAACGACGCAAACGCGGATGCCAAGAAGGCGCTGTTCCGGGCATTCAAGCAGGCGATCCTGGACAATTTTAAGCAATATCGCGTCCCAGTCATTGCGCTCGACAGGTCGACCTCGAAGGAGGCCGTTTGCGTTGTCTTTGAGAAAGTGAATACAGGAGGTAAGCCACTTGATGCGTTTGAGCTTGTCACCGCCATGTATGCGGCCGATGGACATGAACTGCGCAAAGATTGGTTTGGCAAGGATAAGGAGAAGGGAAGGCAAAGTCGCTTCGCTGAGACTCTTCGTCCTGCGGGGGCCACCTCAGGCATCATCGCCAACGTGACTAACACGGATTTTCTGCAAGCCATTTCGCTATTTCACACGCGCGAGAAGCGAAGAGAGGCTGAGCGGGCGGGGAAGTCCGGAAAGGACCTCCCGGCAGTCAGTGGGAATCGTCAGGCACTCTTGAGCCTGCCGCTCGCTGCATACAAAAAGTATGAAGCGCAAGTTGAGACCGGATTCGTTCATGCAGCAAAGTTTCTGCACATGCTGCATATTTATCGCTTGTTCGATCTTCCGTACCAATCGCAGATTGTCCCGCTTGCGGCCATCTTGGCGGATATCGGAAGTGCTTGGGAGCATGACACGATTCGAGCAAAGCTCGTTCAGTGGTACTGGAACGGTGTGTTCGGTGAATTGTATGGCTCAGCAGTCGACTCGCGTTTCTCGCGTGACTTCTTGGAAGTTCCGGCTTGGCTCGATGGCGGGCCAGAGCCGACAACGATCAGCGAGACTACATTTCGCGCGGACCGGCTAAAGACGATGCGCATGCGATTGTCCGCCGCATACAAGGGGGTCAACGCATTGTTGATGAAGAAGGGGGCGCAGGACTTCCGTTCTGGTCAACAGTTCGACCACATCGTGTTCTTCGGGGAAAATGTCGACATTCACCACATCTTTCCTCAGGATTGGTGCAAGTCCCAAGGTATCAAACCGGCCGTTTTCGATTCGATTATTAACAAGACGCCGTTGTCGTATCGCACGAATCGCATCATTGGTGGAGTCGCCCCATCCCAGTATCTTGCCAAACTTGAGGCTGGAAACACGACTAGTCCATCAATTTCCCAAGCACGACTGGACGAACATCTGCGCTCCCACCTTATTAATCCGGAATTCCTGCGCAGTGACTCGTTCGAAGCGTTCATGTCCGACCGGCAAACACAGTTACTGGCTCTGATTGAGGAAGCTATGGGCAAAGGGGCTTACATGGGAGACGCTTACGAGGAAGGCGAGGACTACGAATCGGAAAATGCAAGTGACGAAGCCGATTTGACTATCGCGGTTGCCTGAAGTCTAGAGTCGACGTGGATGCGGGTTGCCGGAAGGCACCCGCTTTCGATTGTCTCCGGCGAGTGGTTGATTCGTGAGGTCAACGGCGCCATTGAGTCTCGTATGCACTCCTACCAGTTCGTCTCCCGCTCCGGCGTCGCCGTAATCTTGTGGATCGACAAGTCCGCACCGTAGTATTCCTGCTCATCGTCGAGTCGTAGCCCCACAGTGCGTTTCAGCACGCCATAGACGACATAGCCGCCGACGAAGGCGATCACTACGCCCGATACCGTCCCCGCGACCTGCGCGATAAAGCTCACGCCACCCAGCCCGCCGAGTGCCGTCTGGCCAAAGATGCCGGCTGCCAGTCCGCCCCAGATTCCGCAGACGCCGTGCAACGGCCACACGCCAAGCACGTCGTCGATACGCAGGCGGTTCTGCGTCACCGTGAACAGCCACACAAACAGCCCACCGGCGACAGCACCTACCACCAGCGCGCCCAGCGGATGCATCACGTCCGAGCCTGCACAAACCGCAACGAGACCCGCCAACGGGCCGTTGTGAATAAAGCCCGGGTCGTCCTTGCCGACCCACATCGCGATCAGCGTGCCACCGACCATCGCCATCAGCGAATTCACGGCCACTAGCCCCGAGATGCCGCCCACACGCTGCGCGCTCATCACGTTGAAGCCGAACCAGCCGACGATGAGAATCCACGCGCCGAGCGCCAGAAACGGAATCGATGACGGCGGGTGCGCCGCGACCTGACCCTGCCCGTTGTAGCGTCCTCGGCGCGCGCCCAGATGCAGCACGGCCGCCAGTCCGATCCAGCCCCCTACCGCGTGCACGACCACCGACCCCGCAAAGTCGTGGAACGGTGCGCCGACCGTGCGCGTCAGCCAGTCCTGAATGCCGAAATGGCCGTTCCACGCGATGCCCTCGAAGAACGGATAGATCAAACCCACGAGGAAGAACGTCGCCACCGACTGCGGATGAAACTTCGCCCGCTCGGCGATCCCGCCCGACACGATGGCCGGAATCGCCGCGGCAAACGTCAGCAGGAAGAAGAACCGGATGAGCGCATAGCCGTTGTGCTCGGACAGCACGGTGGCGCTCGACCAGAAGTCCACGCCATAAGCGAGCGGGTAACCGATGAAGAAGTAGGCCAGCCCCGAGACGGCAAAGTCGGTCAGGATCTTGACCAGCGCATTGACCTGATTCTTCTTGCGAACCGTGCCGAGCTCGAGAAAGGCAAAGCCGGCGTGCATGGCAAGCACCAGGATCGCGCCGAGTAACAGGAACAGCACGTCGCCGGGTGTATTGGTATTGGGCATGAATGTGCTCTTTTGGTGCAGACGGGAAGAAGAAAGAGGATGAGCAAGACCGATGCCAGAATTTTCAGGTCACTGATTTGTATGAATGTTTTGCTGGATGGAAATGCCTGAGGGGCAAATCTCGGCACGTTCGTGGTGCGGCGATGGCGATCGTGAGCGACGCCGGTGCATCGAGGGGGTGAACGACGGCATCGGCGGCGGCGTCGGTGGCGTCATGAGCGGCGCCGGAAATGCCGTCGATAAAACTCTGTAAGCGATACGCGATGGCTCGCGCGATGCGTGGCCGCAGGGCGCGGTATAGAATCGAGCGTTCTCGCAGCGGGACGTGCCGTCTATCGCGTATCGTTCCGCGTGCGCTGCAACCGCGTGACCACATCAAAACATCCAGTCACACACGAGCCAACCACTGAGGAAAACCCATGATCTTTGAAATCGCCCAGATCGAAGTCAAACCCGGCACGGAAGCGGCATTCGAGCAAGGCGTCGCCAAAGCCGCGCCGCTGTTCAAGGGGTCGAAAGGCTGCCACGGCATGCGCCTGCTCAAGCAGATCGAGCAGCCGACGCATTACAGCCTCGTCGTCACTTGGGAAACGCTGGAAAACCACACCGTCGACTTCCGTAACTCGGAAGCCTTCGCCCAGTGGCGTGCCCTCGTGAGCGATTGCTTCGCCGCGCCGCCGAACGTTAGCCACGTGACGGAAGCGCTGATCGGCTTCTAAGCCGGCTTCAGGCAGACGGCAGAACAAAGGGCGGTGCCCGGTCAACACGACCGGCACCGCCCAAGTTTTTTCATGGTGTGAGATAGCAGGGACCACCAAGACAAAACCAAGGGTTAACGCGGTGTAATCCCTCAAAAGTTTTCATATAACATGCAAACCAGAAAAGCATGAGATGACGTGAGAGGATGACAACCAAGCCCAAAACCCTGACCGAACAGGTCTCGCAGCAACTGCATGACGCGATCCGGCAGGGGATCTATCCCGTCGGCACCAAGTTGCCGACCGGCAAGCAGCTCTCCGAAACCTATGGTGTGAGTCAGGCGGTGATCCGCGAAGTCACGGAACGTTTGCGCGCACAAGGGCTGATCGACAGTCGTCAGGGCGCGGGCGTCACCGTACGCGCGCGCACGCCGTCCAGTGGCTTTCAGGTACCGGTCGGGCAAGACGCGGCCGACCTCGCGAGCGTGTATGAACTGCGCCTCGATCTCGAAAGCACGGCAGCAGCGCTTGCAGCGGTGCGTCATACCGAAGAGGACATCCGCCTGCTGGGCGAGATTCTCGGAAAGCTCGAAACCAATCTCTATCACGCGGAAAACGGCGTCGAGTACGACACCGCGTTTCACGCTGCCATCGCGCGCGCTACGCATAACCGCTACTACGCCGACCTTTTGCAGTATCTGAATCTCCAGATCCGGCAAGTGGTGCAGGCCGCGCGTACGAATACGCTGCGCCACGAAGGGCTGGCGGCGCAGGTGCATCAGGAGCACGTCGCCGTGTTCAACGCCATCAAGGCACGTGACCCGCTGCTGGCGCGCGCCGCATCGCTCTCGCACTTGTTGCGCGCGTCGGCGCGCCTTGGTCTGACCCTGCCCGGACGCGACATCATCACCGGGGCTATTGCGCCCTCGGTTCTGTCGTAGGGCCGGTGCCCCGCCTCGCAATCGTCGCCCGACATCGAATACCCCAACTTCTCGCCCCCTAACTTCCGACGCGTGATCCCATGACAATCACTGCCTTCGCCCAACGCCTCATCGACGCTATCGGTGCCGACAGCGTGCTCACCGCTCCCGACGACATCGCCCCATGGCTGGCCGACTGGCGCGGCATGTACCGTGGCAGCGCGCAGGCCGTGGTGCGTCCGCGCTCGACGCAGGACGTCTCGAAAGTGCTCGCCCTGTGCCAGCAGACGGCAACGCCGGTCGTGCCGCGCGGGGGCAACACGGGTTTATGTGGTGGCGCGACGCCCGACAGCGCGGCGCAGAACGTGGTGCTGAGCCTCGATCGCATGAACACCGTGCGCAGCCTCGACACCATTGCCAACACGATGGTGGCCGAAGCTGGTTGCATTCTTCAGGACCTGCAACGCGTGGCGAGCGACGTCAATCGTCTGTTTCCGCTGAGTCTCGCGGCAGAAGGCTCGTGTCAGCTTGGCGGCAATCTCGCCACCAACGCCGGTGGCGTGAACGTGGTGCGCTACGGCATGACGCGCGAGCTGGTACTCGGCATCGAAGCCGTGCTGCCCAATGGCGAGATCCTGCACGGCTTGCGCACCTTGCGCAAAGACAACACCGGTTACGACCTCAAGCAATTGCTGATCGGCTCGGAAGGCACGCTCGGCATCATCACGGCCGCCGCGTTGCGGCTGTTTGCGCCGACGCCCGTGCGTCAGGTGGTGATCGCTGCCGTCACGTCGCCACGTCAGGCGCTCGAACTCTATGAACTGCTGTTCACCGAGTGCGGCTCGCGTATGCAGGCGTTCGAATTTTTCACCGGTGAATGCGTCGACCTCGTCATGGCCCACGTGCCGGGCGTGCGCGCCCCGTTCGGAGAGCGCCACCCGGGCTACGTGCTGGTAGAACTGGCCGACACGGCCGACGAGCAGGCGCTCGCCGCGCTGCTTGAACGCGTGATCGAGACCGCCATCGAGCGCGATCTGTGTGCCGACGCGGTGGTGTCGTCCACGCTCGGTCAGGTCGAAGAGATGTGGAAGCTGCGCGAAGAAATTTCCGAAGCGCAACGCGCCGACGGCCCGCACTTGAAGCACGACGTATCGCTGCCCATCGAGGCCATTCCCGAATTCATGGCGAGCGCCGAGGCGCGCGTGCGCCGCGTGTGCCCGCAGGTGCGTCCGTTCATCTTCGGGCACTTTGGCGACGGCAACCTGCACTACAACCTCTCGCGCCCGGCGGGTGAGGCGGCCGACTTCATGGCGAAGCACGGCGAGGCGATCACCGCCGAAGTGCTCGACGAAGTGGCGCGCTACGGCGGCAGCATCAGCGCGGAGCACGGCATCGGCCAGCTCAAGCGCGACTACTTCGCGAAGTACAAGTCGCCGCTCGAACTGCGCCTCATGCGCGAGATCAAGGCCGTGTTCGACCCGGCCGGCATCATGAACCCGGGCAAGTTGCTCAAGGTGCAGTGAGGCGGCTGTTCACAGGCATCGGCGGTGCCGGTGCCTGATGTGCTTCAACCGTGATTCGCCTGTAGTTCATCAGTGTTTCATCCGAATTTTTCCCGGCGTGAGCCCGACGTCCAGCCTGACGCCTCGCGCCCTTTGAGGAGTCGTCATGACTGTAACTTCCGCTGCCGGGGCACCGTTGTGCCTTGGCCCGCTGCCGGAGATCGATCCGCCGACGTTCGACGTGCCGTTCGGTGCCGTCGATACGCATGCTCACGTGGTTGCCGCCGGCGACGCCTATCCGATGGTGGCCGAGCGCAGCTACACGCCGCCGCCCGCGCCTGAAGACAAGTATCTGGCGATGCTCGACGCCACTGGCATGACCTACGGCGTGCTGGTGCAGATCAGCGTCTACGGCACCGACAATCGCTACATGCTCGAAACGTTGAAGCGTCACCCCGACCGCCTGCGCGGCATCGCCGTGGTGGCACCCGAGGTGACCGATGCGGAACTCGAAGCGATGCACGCGGCCGGCGTGCGCGGTCTGCGGATCAACGTGCTGTTTGGCGGCGGCATCGGTTTCACGGCGATGGAAACGCTCGCACATCGCATCAAGGATCTGGGCTGGCACATGCAGTTCCTGATGGACGTAAAGACCTTGCCCGAACTCATGCCGCGCATGACGAAGCTGCCCGTGCCGGGCATCGTCGATCACATGGGCCACACGCCGGTGGCACAAGGGCTCGACTCGCCGGGCTTCACGGCGTTGCGCTCGCTGGTGCGCGATCACGGCTATTGGGTGAAGTTGTCCGGCGCGTACCGGATCAGCGAGCGTTTCCCGTCGTTCGACGACGTGACGCCGTTCGCGCAGACGCTCATTGCCGACGCGCCCGATCGCATGGTGTGGGGCAGCGACTGGCCGCACGTGTCGCTCACGCGTATGCCGAACACCGGCACGCTGCGCAACCTGCTGCCGCAGTGGGCACCCGACGCCGACACGCGCCGCCGCATTCTCGTCGACAACCCGGCGCGCCTGTACGGCTTTCCGGCGAAGGGCTGAATTCAACAACAGATCGTAGCGGAAGTAGTATCCGGGCGCATTGGGCGCCCTTGCATCACCAAGGATGAATGGGGAGACAGGGATGGATTGGTATCGTCAGATGAACAAGACCGAGCGGCGCACGTTTATCGCCGCCTTCGGCGGTTGGGCGCTCGATGCGCTCGACTTCATGGTGTTCACGTTTGTGATCACCACGTTGATTACCGTGTTCGGCATCGACAAGGGACAGGCCGGCATGCTGGCGACCGTGACGCTGTTGTTCTCGGCGATCGGCGGCTGGCTGGCCGGCGTGCTCGCCGACCGCTATGGCCGTGTGCGCATCTTGCAGGCCACGATTCTGTGGTTCTCCGTGTGTACGGTGCTGATCGGGTTCGCCCAGAACTTTGAACAGATTTTCGTGCTGCGCGCGCTGCAAGGCCTGGGCTTCGGCGGCGAGTGGGCCGTGGGCTCGGTGCTGATGGGCGAAATCGTGCGCACCGAGTATCGCGGCCGCGCCGTCGGTACGGTGCAAAGCGGCTGGGCCATCGGTTGGGCCGTGGCGGCGCTGTGCTACACGTTGTCGTTCTCGTACCTGCCGGAAGAATACGCGTGGCGTGCGCTGTTCTGGATCGGTGTGATTCCGGCACTGTTCGTGCTGTTTATCCGCAAGAACGTGCCCGAGCCGGAACTGTTCGAGCGCACCCGCAAGCGTGAGGCCGCCTCGGCCAACCGCACGTCGGCATGGGCGATCTTCTCGCCGGCACTGATCAAGACGACGTTGCTCTCGGCATTGCTGTGCACGGGCGTGCAGGGCGGTTACTACGCCGTGACGACGTGGCTGCCGACGTTCCTGAAGACCGAGCGTCACCTGTCGGTGATCGGCACGGGCGGCTATCTGCTGGTGATCATTCTGGGCTCGTTCATCGGCTACATCACCGGCGCGTATCTGACCGACAAGCTGGGCCGCCGTGCAAACCTGCTGATCTTCGCGGTACTCTCTGGGGCGAGCATTTATGCCTACACGCAATTCCAGTTGAGCAACGATCAGATGCTGATTCTGGGCTTCCCGCTGGGGTTCGCCGCCTCGGGTATTTTCAGCGGCATGGGCGCGTATCTGACGGAGTTGTTCCCGTCGGCAGTGCGTGCGAATGGGCAAGGCTTTGCGTATAACTTCGGGCGCGGCATCGGTGCGCTGTTCCCGAGTCTGGTCGGCTATCTGGCCAAGACGAGCGGTCTGGGCACGGCCATCGGCATGTTTGCCGGCGGTGCTTATTTCGTCGTGTTGGTCACGGCGTTCTTGCTGCCCGAGACGAAAGGGCGCGAGATCGAGTAAGTTCGTATTTTTAGCGGGCGGCAGGGGCTGCATGAGCAGCCTGCCGCCCGGTTTTTCTGAATCAAGGGAGTCCGCATGAAGGTTCTGGTTCCGGTCAAACGGGTAGTGGATTACAACGTAAAGGTTCGCGTGAAGAGCGACGGCAGTGGCGTCGACATTGCGAACGTGAAGATGTCGATGAATCCGTTCGACGAAATCGCGGTGGAAGAGGCGGTGCGTCTGAAGGAAGCGGGCGTGGCGACGGAAGTGATTGCGGTGTCCGCGGGTGTGGCGCAATCGCAAGAGACGCTGCGCACGGCGCTGGCCATCGGTGCGGATCGTGCGATCCTGATCGAATCGGATGAAGAGCTGCAACCGCTGGCCGTGGCCAAGTTGCTTAAGGCCGTGCTCGACAAGGAGCAGCCGCAACTGGTGATCCTGGGCAAGCAGGCCATCGACGACGACTCGAACCAAACCGGTCAGATGCTCGCAGCACTCGCGAAGCTGCCGCAGGCGACGTTCGCTTCGAAGGTGACGGTCGCGGAT
>NZ_NGUQ01000032.1 GCF_002179965.1 Pandoraea sp. PE-S2T-3 | reverse complement strand
CGCGGACGGAATTCCATAACGTCGTGCGTGAGTGTTACGCCTCCTCACAAACCAAAATGTGTTGCATCAGTGTCGTGAAGTGAAACTTCGGATGGATCGACATCGGTTTCTCGCTTAGGATTCGATCACGGGGTTAGTCGTGGTTCGGGGAGTGAAACCAGTGGTAGATGATGATCGACGTAAGCGCCATGCAACGTGGCGTAGATGGACTTTGGTTGGTGGCGCAGTGGGTATTGCAATCATGATCGCTGGATGCGCCACGCATCAGGCCGTCAGTGATACGGTCGCGACAACGACGCCCGCACGAAGTGACGACATCGCCCCCCTTTCCGCTGCGGTGAACGCCGATGGTCTTCCGCCTCACTGGGAGACCTATCTCGTGACGCACAACAAGCGTCGTACGAACTACGAGCAGGCGCTTGATGCGAACGGCATTGCCGTGATTCGCGCAAAGGTCGACGAATCCGCGTCAGGCATCGCTCAGAAACTGGATATTCCCATCTATCCCGGCGCCAAGTTGAATTGGCGATGGCGTGCGGATGAAATGCCGGCCACCGCCGATATCCGCACGAAACGATACGATGATGCACCTGTGCGGATCGCACTCGCTTTCGACGGGGATCCGGCGAAACTCACTGTGCAAGACCATTTGCATCGTGAACTGGCGCGCCTGGTGAGCGGACGCGAGTTGCCGTATGCAACGCTGATGTACACATGGGGCGACGGGAAGTTCGCACAGGATGAGGTGGTTCGAAATCCCTACACCGCACGCATCCGCGCGATCGTAGTTCAGCGAGGCACTGACGGGCTCGGACAATGGCAATCGTATTCGCGTGATATCGCAAAGGATTACGAGAAGGCATTCGGCGAACCGCCGGGGCGACTGATCGGCATCGCTATCATGAGCGATGGCGACAATACGCAATCGAAATTCACCGCGTGGTATGGCGATATTCGATTGGATACGGATGGTATTCCTACCACCACCGCGGCAAAGTAGTTTCAATCGACGCAAAAAAGCCGGCTATTGCCGGCTTTTTTGTCGAATAGCGTGTCAACGTGCCAGTGATTACTGATCGCGCCCGAAGTAGGTTTCGACCAGCTTCACCCAGTAGGTCCCGCCCAGCGGCAGCAAGTCGTCGTTGAAATCGTAGCTGGCGTTGTGCAGATTGCAGGGGCCAAGGCCGTGACCGGTATCGCGGTGCGTACCGTCGCCATTACCGATAAAGACATAGGCACCCGGCTTTTCCAGCAGCATGAACGAGAAATCTTCCGCGCCCATCGTCGGCTCGACTTTATCGTTCACGTTTTCATCACCCACGACCTCGCGCATCACGTCGGCGCACAAAGCAGCCATTGCCGGATCATTGATCGTCGGCGGGTAATTACGCTGGAATTCAATCTCGGCCGAGCAGCCCATGCCTTTGGCCACAAACTCCGAAATTTCGCGCAAACGCGATTCGATAAGGTCCAGAACTTCCAGCGAGAACGTGCGGATCGTACCGCCCAGCCATGCCGTGTCCGGCACCACGTTCGTGGTATCACCCGCGTGAATCTGCGTGATCGACAGCACCGAGGCGTCGATCGGGCGCTTGTTGCGCGTGATGATGCTTTGGAGCGCCTGAGCAACTTGCACCGCGGCAATGACGGGGTCGATGCCGGCGTTCGGGATGCCCGCATGCGTACCCTTGCCGCGCAGCGTGATCTTGAATTCGTTGCTCGAGGCCATCATCGGCCCCGGTGTGACAGCAAATGTGCCTGTGGGTACACCCGGCCAGTTATGCATACCGAAGACGGCTTGCATCGGGAAGCGTTCGAACAGGCCGTCCTTGATCATTTCGCGCGCACCGCCGCCGCCTTCCTCTGCCGGTTGGAAGATCAGGTACACCGTGCCGTCGAAGTTCCGATGTTTTTGGAGGTACTGCGCCGCAGCCAGCAACATGGCGGTGTGGCCGTCGTGGCCGCAGGCGTGCATCTTGCCTTCGTGCTTCGACGCATGCTCAAAGGTGTTGGCTTCTTTGATCGGCAGGGCATCCATGTCGGCGCGCAGACCGATCGCACGGTCGCTGCTGCCGTTCTTGATGACGCCGACAAGACCCGTGGTCCCAAGTCCGCGATGAATGGGGATGCCCCACTTCGTCAGCGTTTCGGCCACCACGTCGGAGGTGCGTTTTTCTTCAAAACACAGTTCCGGATGCGCGTGAATGTCACGTCGAATGGTCTGAATTTCGCCGCGAGCGGCATCGATTTCGGGAATAAGCTTCATGACGGGGATTTCCTGCGTACGCAATGGCTCATCTTACCCCTAAAGGCAGGGTCTGGCATCTCGATAGGAATCGCCCGAGCGGCAGCACAGACGTGTCTGGAAAATGCGGCTCTGCCGCGCCAGGCGGGGCGAAGCGCCAGCGAACGTAATACAATAACGCCAGCGTCGCACCCCTGCCAGACGCAGCATTTCGGTAGAGAGAGGAGTAGTTTCATGACGTCCAATGTTCACGTCGTTCGGGCCGCTTGCCCGCATGACTGCCCCGACACGTGCGCACTTCACGTGACGGTGGAGAATGGCGTCGCGATCAAGGTTCAGGGCGACCCTGACCATCCGACAACCAAGGGCGTGCTCTGCACGAAAGTCTCTCGCTATACAGAGCGTACTTATCACCCCGACCGCCTGTTGCATCCGCTGAAACGTGTGGGGCCGAAGGGCGCCGGCAAGTTTGTGCAGGTGAGCTGGGATCAGGCGCTCGACGAGATCGCGGCTCGCCTGACGGAGATTGCCGCGCGCGATCCCGAAGCGATCCTGCCGTATAGCTACGCCGGCACGATGGGGTTTGTGCAGGGCGAGACCATGGCGGCCCGCTTTTTCAACAAGCTTGGTGCGTCCGATCTCGATCGCACGATATGTGCGAGTGCGGGTGCCGCCGGTCTGCGTTACACCTATGGCGCGGGCGTCGGGATGCACGTCGAACATTTTGTCGACAGCAAGCTGATTCTCATTTGGGGAAGCAACCCGATTACGTCGAGCGTGCACTTCTGGGCGATCGCGCAGGAGGCCAAGCGGCGCGGCGCGAAGTTGATCGCGATCGATCCGTATCGCTCGCTCACCGCAGAGAAATGTCATCAGCACATTGCGCTGCTGCCCGGCACGGATGCGGCGCTGGCGCTTGGCATGATGCATGTGCTGATTGCCGAGGATCTCGTTGATCACGAGTACATCGCGCAACACACGGTCGGGTACGCCCAATTGAAGGAACGGGCGCAGCGCTATACGCCCGCGCGCGTCGCCGAGATTTGCGGCATCAGTGAAGAGACGGTCATTACGTTGGCGCGAGAGTATGCCGGCGCCAAACCTGCGGCGATTCGACTGAACTACGGCATGCAGCGCGCCAAGGGGGGCGGTCAGGCAACGCGTGCTGTCGCGTGCCTCCCGGCGCTCATCGGCGCGTGGCGGGACCCGGCCGGCGGCATGCTGATGTCGACTTCGGGTTTTGCCCCCGTCGACGGGCACGCCCAGACCCGTCCGGACCTTCGCCCAGTGCCGGACAAGGTGCCGCGCCTGGTAAACATGAGCGCCATCGGCGACGCGCTGTGTCATCCGGGTGACGCGTCGTTCGGACCGAAGATCGAGGCGCTCGTGGTCTACAACAGCAACCCGGTGGCCGTGGCCCCCGAGTCGAGCAAGGTGGCGTCGGGTTTTGGTCGAGAGGATCTGTTCACTGTGGTGCTGGAACACTTCCAGACCGACACGGCTGACTACGCGGACTTCGTCCTGCCGGCGACGACGCAGCTTGAGCATCTGGATATCCACAAGGCCTATGGCCACACCTATCTGCTCGCGAACAATCCTGCGATCGCGCCGTTGGGTGAAACGAAACCGAATTCCGAGATATTCCGCTTGCTCGCGCAACGGATGGGGTGGCAGGAGCCATGCTTCTCAGATTCGGATGACCAACTGGCGGAGCAGTCGATTCGATGGGCCGACCCGCGTATGGCCGGCACCGATTGGGAGACGCTGAAGCGCGACGGTTGGGTGCGTTACGACTTGCCCGAGGCGCCGTTTGCCAATGGCGGGTTCTTTACGCCGTCTGGCAAATGCGAGTTCTATTCCGAACGCATGGTGCAGGAAGGGTTCGATCCGCTGCCGGATTGGGTGCCGCCGTACGAATCCGTCGCGAGTAACCCGACGTTGGCGGCACGCTATCCACTGGCGATGATTTCGCCGCCTGCGCGCAACTTCCTCAACTCGAGTTTCGTCAACGTGGACAGTCTGCGTTCGTCCGTTGGCGAGCCGACCCTCGATATTCACCCGGCAGACGCTGCGCCGCGTGGGATCTCGGATGGTGCAGGTGTACGCATCTTCAACGATCGCGGCACCCTGAACGCCAAAGCGCGGGTGACGGAAAAAGCCCGCGAGGGCGTGGTTGTCGGGCTGTCGATCTGGTGGAAGAAGCTGGCCCCGGATGGCAAGAACGCTAACGAAGTCACGAGCCAGCAACTCACGGATCTCGGGCGTGCGCCAACGTTCTATGACTGCCTTGTCGACGTCGCCCCGGCCTGAGCGGACGGAAATATCGGACTGAAGTACCGACGACCGCGAGACGAAAGCAGGCAACGGCGACGAGAGGCCGCCAGTTGCCCGCGACCGCCAGCCGACAGCTGACTCTGGTGCCTAGGAGCCTTTACGCGCTCCGGTGAACATCCTTGCTCATGGAGCTTCTCATGTCGACCTGGTCTGCGAAGCCTTACCCGATCGGTTTGCGGCGCCTCAAAGCCCTGGCGGCGTGGGTAATGTTGCTCGCCGTTAGCGGGTGCAGTCAGGTTGGCTACTATGCGCAGTCGATCAACGGGCATTTCACGATGCTGCACGAGGCGAAACCGGTCGATGATTTGCTTGCGGACCCCTCGCTGGACCCTCGTCTGCGGGTGCGTCTTGCCGAGGCGGAGCAGATTCGTGGCTACGCCGTGACGGCGCTGGGTGAGCCCGACAATGGCAGCTATCGCAGCTATGCCGATATCAAGCGGCCGTTCGTCGTCTATAACGTGTTCGCTGCGCCGGCGCTCTCGCTAAAGCTGCACGAGTCGTGTTTGCTGGTTGTCGGATGCGTCGAATATCGCGGGTATTACTCCCGGGAGTCGGCCGAGGCTTATGCCGCCGAATTACACCGCGACGGATGGGAAACCTTCGTGGCAGGGATTCCCGCGTATTCGACACTTGGGTACTTCGATGATCCGTTGCTCAGCACCTTTATCTACCTGCCGCGCGCCGAAGTCGCCCGCATGATCTTCCATGAGCTGGCGCATCAGATTCTGTTTGTCCGTGGCGATACGACGTTCAATGAATCGTTTGCGGTGACGGTAGAAACGGTCGGCGTGCAGCGGTGGCTGACGGCGCATCCGGATGCGGCGATCGAGTATGAGCGGTATGACGCGTATCGGCGGCAGTTCCGCGATCTGGTCGAAGGCTACCGGAAGCAGTTGGAAGCGCTCTACAACGGGGCGGACAGTGATGAGCAGAAGGCGGCACAGAAGGAGATCCTGTTCACCCACATGCGCGCCGATTATGCGGCGCTCAAAGTGTCATGGGGCGGATACAGAGGGTTCGATCTCTGGTTCGCAAGTGATCTAAATAACGCGAAGATCGGATCATTCGCTACTTACAACCAGTGGGTGCCAGCATTCATGGCGCTGCTCGCGCAAGAGGGCAACGATTTGCCCAAGTTCTATGCCGCAGTGAAAGCGTTGTCGAAGCGCAAAGCGTCCGACCGTGATGCGGTGCTTGCCGCACTAGACGAAACACCGGCGGCCGCCGCCGCGCGGGCGACCTTGAACGCACGAGAACATGCGGCCAAGTAGCGGAAGCGATTGAGTTTTGCGGTGGCCCGCGTCATGTCCGATGCCCCTCTTCGGGGAGCTTCGCGTCGAACAGGTCAGTTTTTTAGTGTCCTCGCGACGCCCCTTGGCAGGCCGGGCCTTTAAAAACCACCGCCCGATGTCTTGTCGGGATATCGGCCTAAGCGTCAGGCAATCACCGCCTTCAAATCCCCCAGCAACGCATATAGCTGACGCTGCCTGTCTTCAGGCAATCGGCCTAGCCGTTGCTCGATCCATTCCTCGTGTGCGCGAGCCATGTTCGAAAACGCCTTCTTGCCACGCGGCGTGAGCTTGATCAGGAAGGCGCGCCGGTCGTTGACGACGGTCTCACGCGTCACCCAGCCCTCCTTTTCCAATTGATCGGTGATGCCGGTGACGTTGCCGCCGGTGACCATCATGCGCTTGCTGAGCTCTCCCATCTTCAGCCCCTCGGGATGGCGATCGAGCTGTGCCAGCAGATCGAAGCGCGGCAAGGTGCAATCGAAATCCTGGCGTAGCCGCGACCGGATGTCGGTTTCGATCATGTTGGCGCAGGTGAGCAGCCGCAGCCAGAGACGCAAGGCGTCGTGCTCGCGATCATTGGCTCGCGTTTCGAGATCGAGAGAGTCGGAATCGGCGAGGCTCATGGGAGGCGCAATGAAATTTACAGTATGGAAATTTTAGGTTTGAAATAAACGCCGGGTCAAGCCGGGATTCCGTGGGGCGTTGGTCTGGAAACAACGCGCGTGCAATAAAAAAAGGGCACCCGAAGGTGCCCTTTCGTCAAACAAAGACTAAGTGACGAAAACTGTCAGCTTAGAACTTGTGACGGATGCCGCTCGTAACTGCGAACTGGTTCGAGTTGTTCGAGAAGCCCAGGCCGTTCATCGACGCGCCGCCAGGAGCATCGCTGCTGGCGTGTTGGTACAGACCAACCAGGTACAGGTCCGTACGCTTCGACAGGAAGTAGTCCGTGCCGATGGTGGCTTGCGTGTACTTCGGCGACACGTTCGTGCCGACGTTGTTCAGCGTCGACCACGTGTACGTCACAGCAGCGCCCAGTTGCAGAGCCGGGGTCAGCATGTACTTGCCGTTCAGTTCGACGTTGTCGAACTTCCAGCTGCCGCCACCAACGTACGTGTACGAGCTGTGGCCATACACCAGACCGACCGTTGCCGGACCGAAGGCGTACGACAGACCGGCTGCGCCGATCCATGCCTTGTCGCTGACAGCAGCACCGCCCAGGTTCATCGGCGTGTTGACGTCACCTGCGGTCAGAACACCGCTGGTGTTCGTGCCCGGCGAGGCGATGTACAAGTAGCCAGCGCCGAACGACAGCGGGCCGTTAGCGTAGCCAGCACCGAACGAATACGCACGGTTGTTAGCGAAGCCCGAACCAGCCGTACCGTTGTTGGCCGAGTTCGAGAAGCCGTACATACCGCCTGCGCTGAAGCCAGCGTAGTTGATCGACGTGTACTTGACAGTGTTGTTCACGCGGAACGAGTTGTTCAAGTTGTCGTTATCGAACGGGTGGGCGCCTGCGAACGTGCCCCACTGGCTACCGACTGCGAACGGACCAACGAAGTCCACCACGGAGTCGTACTGACGACCGATGGTCAACGTACCAGCCGTTGCGCTGCTCAGGCCGACGTATGCTTGACGACCGAATTCACGGCTGCCTTGGCCCAGCGTACCGTTGCCCAGGTTGAAGCCGTTTTCCAACACGAAGATAGCCTTCAGGCCACCACCGAGGTCCTCAGCGCCCTTCAGGCCCCAACGCGAACCTTGCAGGTTGCCGTTGGCGAACTGGAAGTTCTTCGAAGTGGTGCCCGTGCCGGCCAAGTTGCCGCCCGAACGGCTGACGTATTGAACGCCAGCGTCGATGATACCGTACAGGGTCACGCTGCTTTGTGCGTGAGCAGCGCCAGCGAATGCGCCGAGCACACCCAGAGCGAGAAGCGACTTTTTCATTGAGTGATCTCCAAAGGATTGTGAGATTTGTTTAACAAGGTCACTAGTGATAACGTCCTTGCTAATCAACTTCGCGAGAAGTTGGACGTAATGTAACAAATTCAATGTGGGCGGCAAAGGAAAAGGCCGGTTTTGCGCGGGTTTGCGGCGACCTTTGTTTCGTTTACGCAACAGCCCGGAAACCGGCTTCTGGCGCGGGTTACGCGCGTTTGCTCCCGCGCAAGGCACGTCTGGCAAAGGGGCGTATGATCCCCGGCAGGCGCGGTGGAATCGTCCTGAATTCCACATTGTGAAAGATTGAAGTGAGTTGAAAGCAAGATGTTCTCTGACAGCCTGATCTCCGAACTTGACCGTGGCCTGCGAGCAATCGTGGGTGTCACGCAAGCCTCCCGGCCGACTCCCGTCCCCGCAAAAGTGACCGCCCGGTCGACCCAAGTCGGTGGGGCGGCTGGCGCGACCGATGGTGCGTCAGCTTCTTCCCCGGAAGGTGCCGACGATGCGTTGAGCCCGCAGGAGCGTCGGCATGTCGCAGGTCTCATGCGCGTGAATCATGTGGGCGAGGTTTGCGCGCAGGCGCTCTATCAGGCACAGAAACTGGCGACCAAGCGGCCCGAATTGCGTAAGGCTTTCGAGCATGCCGGCAAAGAGGAGGAGGATCACCTCGCATGGACGGCACACCGGCTGACCGAACTGGGCTCCCGGCCTAGTCTGCTCAACCCGCTCTGGTATGCCGGTGCGTTCGCGATCGGTTTTGTTGCCGGCAAGTGCGGCGACAACGTCAGCCTCGGTTTCATGTCCGAGACCGAACGTCAGGTCGAACACCATCTCGATACCCATCTGGATGAGCTGCCGGCGCACGATCTGCGCTCGCGGGCCATCGTCGATCAGATGCGCCTCGATGAGATCGAACACGGCCAGGCGGCGCGTGATGCCGGTGGTATTGAGTTGCCAGCGCCAGTGCAGCGCGTCATGCGCGCCGCCGCCAAGGTCATGACGACGACGGCCTACTATATATAGAGCACTCGAAAACGCACTTCGTCAGCGCACTGCGATCGCCTCAGGCACACCCTCTCTTCTCGTGTCGTTCTCCCCTCGCGTAGCCCGTGTCATGCGCCATTTGGCAGGCCGCCAAATGGCGTGAGCGCGCACTACCCGGTATCGACAGCGTTGGCGGGCCTCGCACGAGGCCGGGTCATAAGTTTGAGGTTCCACTTTCACTATCGCAGTTATGTCATTAATTTTTCTGACAAAAATTCGTTTGGCTGCTTGAGGAAAGTGCGCTAAGTCATTGTTCTGCCTAACAAATCCCCTTCGAAAAACCGGCGAAACGCTTGACCGGCCAAACACTCTCCTCTAAAGTGGGAAATAGTGTGAGAAAGTGTATTTTTGTGTGGCGTTAGGCACGAAATCTTTCTCTCTCGGCATGACGGACAGGCGGTCGAAACCTCACGGGAGCGCACGTGTTTCAGGGAGCCTCGGCACTTTCACTGGATGCAAAGGGACGGATGTCGATTCCGGCCCGGCATCGTGACGTGCTGCAAGGCGAGGCCGAAGGCAAGGTCACGATCACGAAGCACCCCGATGGTTGTCTGCTGCTGTTTCCGCGTCCCGAATGGGAGATCTTCCGCGGCAAGATCGCCGCACTGCCGATGGATGCGCACTGGTGGCGCCGTATTTTCCTGGGCAACGCCGCTGACGTCGAGATGGATTCGGCGGGGCGTGTCCTGGTAGCGCCGGAATTGCGTGCCGCCGCAGGCATGGACAAGGAAGTCATGCTGCTGGGCATGGGCAGTCACTTTGAACTCTGGGATGCCGCGACTTACGCCGCCAAGGAACAGGCAGCGATGGCGCAGGGTATGCCGGAAGCACTGAAAAACTTCACTTTTTGATTGATCAGGTGGTCCGACGAGCATGGCGCACGCGGTGGAAACGGTAATGCAGCACCGCACGGTCCTGCTGGATGAGGCCGTGGACGCCCTGCTGTGGCGCGACGAAGGCGTATACGTCGACGGAACGTTCGGGCGGGGCGGGCACAGTCGCAGACTTCTCGAGCGACTGGGGGCCCAGGGGAGGCTGATCGCATTCGACAAGGATCCCCAAGCGATCGCGGAGGCGGCAAAGATTGCCGATCCGCGATTTTCGATTGAGCACGACAGCTTTGCGACGCTGCGTGACGGGCTCGCCCGTCGCGGTGTCGACAAGGTGTCGGGCGTCTTGCTGGACCTGGGCGTGTCGTCGCCGCAGTTCGACGACCCCGCGCGCGGCTTCAGCTTTCGGTTCGACGGGCCGCTCGACATGCGCATGGACACCACGCGCGGCGAGTCGGCCGCCGAGTGGCTGGCCCGGGCAACGCTGGAAGAAATGACGGAGGTCATCAAGGACTATGGGGAAGAACGGTTTGCTTTTCAGATTGCAAAGGCGCTTGTTGCTCGCCGGGCAAACGCCGATCACCTCGGTCCACTCGTCAGCACTCGCGAGCTTGCCGAGATCGTGGCTGGCGCCGTCAAGACCCGTGAGAAAGGCAAGGACCCGGCAACACGCACCTTTCAGGCTATACGGATTCACGTCAATCAAGAGCTTGCGGATCTCGAGATAGCACTTGAAGCGGCGGCCGATGTCCTCGAAACCGGAGGCAGACTCGTGGTGATCAGCTTTCATTCGCTGGAAGACCGCATCGTGAAGCGCTTCATGCAAGCGCGCACGAGCGCGCCGGTGGTGGATCGCCGCGTGCCTTTGCGCGCCCACGAAATTCCCGAGCCGCCGTTCAAAGCCCATCGCAAGAGCAAGCCTTCCGCCGCCGAGGTGGAAGCGAACCCGCGTGCGCGCTCGGCGATCATGCGGGTCATGGAGCGGGTGTCGACATGAGCCGGCTCAACATCCTCCTGCTCGCGCTGCTCATCGGCTGCGCGCTGTCGCTGATCAATGCGCAATATCGTGCGCGCGGGACGTTCGTCGAACTGAACCGCGAGCAGGCGCTCGAGCATCAGTTGTTGCAGGACTGGGACCGTCTCCAATATGAACAGAGCGCGCAGAGCAAGAGCGCGCGCATCGAGAACGTGGCGCGCAGCGACCTGAAGATGCAGGCCGTCTCCCCAGGCCGCACGCAATATCTGTCGGCCCCGGCCGGCGGGACGGGCGCGATGGTCGACGTGCCGGTGCCGACCGCGAGCGCCGCGTCGGCCCCTGCCAGCGGAGGCAAGCGATGATCCGCCGCAAAGACGCCAAGGCCAAGACGAAGGATGTGCAGTTCTCTGCCAGCCCCGTGCTGTCCGTGCGTCTGCCGATGTGGCGCTCGAAGATGCTCGTCTTCGTGATCTTCGGCGCGTTTGCCGCACTGGCTGCACGCGCCTTCTGGATTCAGGGCCCGGGCAACGCCTTCTATCAACGTCAGGGCGAGAGCCGTTACGAACGCACACTGGAGATGTCCGCCACGCGCGGCAAAGTGTTCGACCGTAACGGGCAGGTGCTCGCGACGAGCTTGCCGGTCAAGGCCATCTGGGCCATTCCCGAAGACGTGCCTGAAGATGTCTCCACCGATCAGGTGCGCAAGCTCGCGCGTCTGCTGGAGATGGGCGAGCCCGATCTGCGCCGCAAACTCAATCAGGAAAAGAGCTTCGTCTATGTGAAGCGCCAAGTGCTGCCGGACGTCGCCAAGCAAGTGTCCGATCTGGACATTCCGGGGATCTATCAGCGCAAGGAATACAAGCGTTTCTATCCGGAAGGCGAAATCGCGGCGCACATCGTCGGCTTCACCAACGTGGAAGACGTCGGGCAGGAAGGCGTCGAGCTGTCGATGCAGAAGGACCTCGCCGCCACGCCGGGCAGCCGCCGCGTGATCAAGGACCGGCTGGGCCGCGTGGTCGAAGATCTGGACATCCTCGCGCAGCCGCGCGACGGCCACGACATCACGCTCTCGATCGACAGCAAGATTCAGTTCCTCGCCTACAGCGAGTTGAAGGACGCCATCGAGCGCACCGGTGCAAAAGCGGGTAGTGCGGTCGTGCTCGACGTGCGCACGGGCGAAGTGCTCGCGCTGGTCAACCTGCCGACGTACAACCCGAACAACCGCACGAACCTGACCGGCGCCCAGTTGCGCAACCGCGTGATCACCGACACGTTCGAGCCGGGCTCGATCATGAAGCCGATCACCGTGGCGGCGGCTATCGAAAACGGCTACGTGAAGCCGATGACGACGGTGATGACCACCGGCCGCGCCAACTTCTTCGGCGCAACGATCACGGACACGCGCGACTACGGGTTGCTCACCGTGCAGGGCGTGATCCAGCATTCGAGCAACATCGGCACCGCGAAAATCGCCCTGCAAATGAAGTCGCAGGAAATGTGGGACATGTTTACTAGTGTGGGTCTCGGTCAGGCGCCGAAGATCGGCTTCCCCGGCGCGGTGGCGGGACGTCTGCGTCCGGCCAAGAGCTGGCGCCCGATCGAACAGGCGACGATGGGCTACGGTTACGGCTTGTCGGCCTCGCTGATTCAACTTGCGCGTGCCTACACCGTGTTCGCACACGACGGCGAATTGCTGCCGATCTCGATCTACAAGACCGACGGCAGCACCGTCAAGGGCACGCCGGTGATCTCGCCCGCCACGGCCCGCGAAGTTCGCAAGATGCTTGAAATGGTCACGTCGCCGGGCGGTACCGCCACGCGCGCGCAGGTCATCGGCTACCGCGTCGGCGGCAAGACGGGGACGGCCTACAAGCAATCGGGCAAGGGTTACGACAAGAGTAAATACCGCGCATCGTTTGTCGGCATGGCGCCGATGTCCGAGCCGCGCATCATTGTGGCCGTGACGCTGGACGAGCCGGGCCGTGGTGCTCACTACGGCGGCGTGGCTGCCGGTCCGGCGTTTGCCGCGATCGTGGGTGGCACGCTGCGCTCGCTCAATGTGGTGCCGGATTCGCCGGTAACGAAGCTCGTGGTGAGCGACGCCGTGGAGGAGAGCGAGCCATGGGCACCGTAAACCCCACCCCCGCCACCCCCGTCACGCTGGCGATGATCGCCAACGCCACTGAGCGCGCCACGCTGGCGCAGGCTTGGGATTGGCTGCGCCGCACGGTGCCGGCCGGTGCTATCTTGCATGCCGACAGCCGTCGCGTCGGGCCGGGCGATGTGTTTGTCGCCTATGCGGTCAAGGGCGCCGACAGCCGTGGTTTCATCGCCGATGCGGTGGAACGTGGCGCTGCGGCGGTGCTGTGGCAGAGCGACGATTTCACGTGGCCGTCAGGCGTTGCCAATCTGGGCAATGTGCCGCAGTTCGGCGTGCCGCGACTTGACTGGCTGGCGGGTCCGCTGGCATCGCTGTGGTACGGCGAGCCGAGCGTCGGCATGACGATGCTGGGCGTCACGGGCACCAACGGCAAGACGTCGTGCAGCCAATGGCTCGCGCAGTTGCTGACGAAGGCGGGCACGCGCAGTGCGGTCATCGGCACGTTGGGCAGCGGCTTCCCCGGTCATTTGACGGTCACCGGCTTCACGACACCCGACGCCGTGCAGTTGCAGCGCAGTCTTGCCGATCTGCGCGCACAAGGCGCGGCGGCGCTCGCGATGGAAGTCTCGTCGCACGGTCTCTATCAGGGGCGTGTGAACGGCGTGGCCTTCGACGTCGCCGTGTTCACCAATCTGACGCAAGACCATCTGGACTATCACGGCACGATGGCCGAGTACGAAGCGGCCAAAACGCGCCTGTTCGACTGGCCGGGTCTGAAGTCTGCGGTGATCAATCGCGACGATGCGATGGGCCAGCGCCTGCTCGCACGTCTGAAAGGCAAGACGCCGGTCTACGAATACGGGCTGCATGGTGACGCGACGTCGGCGCACGGCAATACCGTGCTGCGCGCCGAAGACATTCGCGCGACGACCATCGGTACGCGCTTCACGCTGCATATCGACGGTCATAGCCAGCAGATCACGGTGCCGCTGATCGGTGAATTCAATATCAGCAATGCGCTGGCCGTGCTGGGCGCTGCGCTCGCCGCCGGTGTGCCGCAGGATGCCGCGATTGCGGCACTCGCCTCGCTGACGCCGGTGTCCGGACGCATGGAACAGATCGGTCAGCCGGGGCAGCCGCTCGTGGTGATCG
The DNA here is from genome assembly GCF_002179965.1 of Pandoraea sp. PE-S2T-3. GTDB lineage: Bacteria > Pseudomonadota > Gammaproteobacteria > Burkholderiales > Burkholderiaceae > Pandoraea. Next base: position 49,310 of record NZ_NGUQ01000032.1, on the reverse strand, counting down.
ATTACGCGCACACGCCCGACGCGCTCGACAAGACGCTCGCAGCCCTGCGCCCGGTGGCGGATGCTCGCGGCGGCAAGCTTGTCTGCGTGTTCGGCTGCGGTGGCGATCGCGACGCGGGCAAGCGTCCGCAAATGGGCGCGGTGGCCGAGCGTCTGGCCGATGCGATCGTCCTCACGAGTGACAACCCGCGCAGCGAAGTGCCTGCCGAGATCATGGCGCAGATTGCTGCCGGTCTTGCGCAGCCCGACGCCGCGCGCCGCATCGAAGACCGCGCGAGCGCGATTCTGCAAGCCGTGCGCGGCGCGCAAGCCGCCGACGTGGTGCTGATTGCGGGCAAAGGGCACGAAAGTACACAGGAAATCATGGGCAAGAAAAAGCCGTTCTCCGATCAGGAGCACGCGCGTCTGGCACTTGCAGCGCGTGCAACGGCCGTGCGCGGAGGTGGCGAATGAGCATGTGGCAACTGAGCGATGCGCAGGCCGCCGTGACCGATGCCCAAGTGCTGGGTTCGGACGCGACGGCATTTGCCCGCATCGTTACCGACAGCCGCTCGGTGCAGCCGGGCGATTTGTTCGTGGCGCTCAAGGGCGAGCGCTTCGATGCGCACGACTTCCTCGCCGACGTGGTGCGCGCTGGCGCATCCGCTGTGGTGGCATCGCGCGTACCGGACGGTTTCGAGGCGCCGGCATTGCTCGTGCCCGATACACGTATCGCGCTGGGCGAATTGGCAGCCGCGTGGCGTCGACGCTTCGCGATTCCGGTCGTGGCCGTGACGGGCAGCAACGGCAAGACGACGGTCAAGGAAATGATCTCGGCGATCTTCGCCGAGGCGGTCGGTGTCGAAGCTCGACTGGCGACGGCGGGCAACTTCAACAACGACATCGGTTTGCCGCTCACGCTGTTTCGCCTCAAGGACAGCGACAAGCTCGCCGTGCTTGAACTGGGCATGAATCACCCGGGCGAGACGGCCTATCTGGCGCGCATTGCGCAGCCGACGGTGGCCGTCATCAACAACGCACAGCGCGAGCATCAGGAATTCATGGTGAGCGTGGCCGCCGTGGCCGAAGAGCACTCGGCCGTGCTGGCGGCGCTGCCGGCCGATGGCGTTGCCGTCTTCCCGGCGGAAAGCGAATTCGCGCCGATGTGGCGGGAGATTGCCGACGCACCCGGCACCAAGCGCCGCGTGCTCGACTTCGCGCTCGATGCGCGCGCGGCCGTGTCCGGCCGCTATGACGTGGCCACTCGCGTGCTGCGCGTGGCGTCGTCCGCTGGTGAATTTACGGTGAAGCTGCCGCTGCTCGGCGAGCACAACGCCCGCAACGCGCTGGCCGCGATCGCGTGCGCGCTCGGCGCGCATGTCGATATTGGTTCGATCGTGCGGGCACTCGAAGCGTTTTCTGCCGTCAAAGGCCGACTTAACGTGTCGACGCTCTCGAAGGGGCCGCTCGCCGGCGTCACGCTGATCGACGACACCTATAATGCGAACCCCGATTCGGTTCGGGCCGCCATCGACGTACTCGCTCAAACCCCTGCGCCGCGCGTGCTGGTGCTGGGCGATATGGGTGAAGTGGGCGACAACGGTCCCGAGTTTCATCGGGAAGTGGGTGAATACGCGGCACAACGCGGCATCGATGTGTTGATGACGCTGGGTGAACAAACGCAGGACACAGTTACGGCATTCGGCGACGGCGGCGAGCATTTCGCGGACGTCGCACCGCTGGTGGCGGCACTGAACGCGACGCTGAGTGCGCCGGCGACGGTGCTGGTTAAAGGATCCCGCTTCATGCGGATGGAGCGCGTGCTGGAAACACTGCGCGCTACGAGTGAAACCGGGGGCGGCGACGCCCCGGCCAAGTAAAAAAGGATTGATGGAATGTTGCTGACGTTGGCGCAATGGCTGCAAGCGGATGCGAGCTATTTGCGCGTGTTCAACTACCTGACGTTTCGGGCCGTGATGGCAAGCCTCACGGCGCTGGTGATCGGGCTCTCGTTCGGGCCGATGGTCATCCGCAAGCTCGCCGAAATGAAGGTGGGTCAGGCCGTGCGTACCGATGGCCCGCAGACACACCTGATCAAGTCGGGTACGCCCACGATGGGCGGGGTGCTGATTCTGATCGGCATTACCGTCGCGACGCTGCTCTGGGCGGATCTGAGCAACCGTTTCATCTGGATCGTGCTGATGGTTACGCTGGGCTTCGGCATCATCGGCTGGATCGACGATTACCGGAAGGTGGTGTTCAAGGACCCGCGCGGCATGTCGTCGCGCGAGAAGTATTTCTGGCAATCGATCATCGGCTTGTTCGCCGCCATTTATCTGGCGTTCTCGGTGTCCGAGACGAGCAACCTGAAGGTTTTCGAGCTGTTCATCAGCTGGGTACGTAACGGCTTCCCGCTTGATTTGCCGCCGAAGGCCGACTTCATCGTGCCGTTCTTCAAGACGATGAGCTACCCGCTGGGCGTGTTTGGATTTATTGCGCTCACGTACTTTGTCATCGTCGGCTCGTCCAACGCCGTTAACCTCACCGACGGTCTCGATGGTCTGGTGATCATGCCAGTGGTGCTGGTCGGTGCGGCGCTCGGCGTGTTCGCCTATGTGATGGGCAACGTCGTCTACTCGAAGTACCTGCTGTTCCCGCATATTCCGGGCGCAGGCGAGTTGCTCGTGTTCTGTTCCGCGATGTCGGGGGCCGGGCTCGCGTTCCTATGGTTCAACACCCACCCGGCGCAGGTCTTCATGGGCGACGTGGGCGCGCTGGCACTCGGCGGCGCTCTCGGCACCGTGGCCGTGATCGTGCGTCAGGAAGTCGTGCTGTTCGTGATGGGCGGCGTGTTCGTGGCGGAAACCCTGTCGGTGATGCTGCAAGTCACGTGGTTCAAGTACACGAAACGACGGTTCGGTGAAGGGCGGCGCATTTTCAAGATGGCACCGCTGCACCACCACTTCGAGCTGTCGGGCTGGAAAGAAACGCAGGTCGTGGTGCGCTTCTGGATCATCACGCTGATGCTGGTACTGATCGGCTTGTCGACGCTAAAGCTGCGCTAAGGCGGTATCAAGACGCAAAAAGTCGTAAAGCGCTAAAGGTAGGGCCGCTCACGCCGATAGTGGGAGATCGGCGGCAAAGAAGCGATGCATTCGTAGGTTGTTTGAATCGATAAAAGGAAGAGCGACGTGTTTGGCGAGAAGTTTGGTGAATCCTGGCAACCGCGTGTCCTGATCCTGGGTCTGGGAGAGTCCGGCCTGGCGATGGCACGTTGGTGCGCGCGTTACGGCTGCCGCGTCCGTGCGGCAGACACGCGCGCGTTGCCGCCGAGCGCACCGAACGTCGCCACGCTGCACGCCGAAGCCCCGCAGGCCGAGTTTGTCGGCGGCGCATTTGCCGATCGCATCGACCCGTTGCTCGACGATATCGAGCTGATCGGCATCAGCCCCGGTCTCTCGCCGCTCGCGTCCGATGTGACCGCGCTGCTGGCCGAGGCCGCCGAGCGCGGCATTCCCGTGTGGGGCGAAATTGAATTCTTCGCGCAGGCGCTGCGCCATATGCAGGCGACCAGCGGCTACGCTCCGAAGTTGCTCGCGATCACCGGCACGAACGGCAAGACCACGACAACGAGTCTGACCGGTTTGCTGTGCCGTCGCGCCGGCAAGCGTACGGCCGTGGCGGGCAACATCAGCCCGTCCGCACTCGATCGTCTGACCGAGTGCATCGCCGACGCAACGCTGCCCGACGTCTGGGTGCTCGAACTCTCCAGCTTCCAGCTCGAGACCACGCACTCGCTCGCTCCGGACGCAGCGACCATTCTCAATATCACGCAAGACCATCTGGACTGGCACGGCGACATGGATTCGTACGTTGCCGCCAAGGCCCGCATCTTCGGGCCGCAGACCGTTCGCGTGCTCAATCGCGACGATTCGCGCGTGATCGCCATGGCGTCGCCCGAGGCGAATGTCGTGACGTTCGGCACGTCGGCGCCCGATGCCGTGGGCGATTTCGGTCTGGAGATGGAAGGCGGCATGTGGTGGCTGGTGGAGGGCATCACGCGCGACGATGCGCCGCCCGCGCCGAAGCGCCGTAAGGCGAACGCCGAGCAGGCCGTCGTCGAAGTGTTCGGCAAGCGTCTGATGCCGGCCGATGCGCTGCGCATCCGGGGCCAGCACAACGCGTCGAACGCGTTGGCGGCGCTGGCACTCGCCCGTGCGATCGACCTGCCGATGGCCAAGCTGCTGCATGGCCTGCGCGAATACCCGGGTGAGCCGCATCGCGTGCAACTCGTGGCCAGCATCAACGAAGTCGAGTACTACGACGACAGCAAGGGCACCAACGTCGGTGCCACGGTCGCCGCGATCACCGGTCTGGAAAAGAAGCTGGTGCTGATTTTGGGCGGCGAAGGCAAGGGGCAGGACTTCTCGCCATTGGCCAACCCGGTCGCGCACCATGCACGCGCCGTGTTTCTGATTGGCCGCGACGCCGGTTTGCTGCGCGAAGCGCTGACCGACACGGGCGTCGATCTGATCGACGCGCCGACGCTCGAAGACGCCACGCGCGAAGCCGCCAAGCTGGCCCAGCCGGGCGACGCAGTGGTGCTCTCGCCGGCGTGCGCGAGCTTCGACATGTTCCGCAACTACGAGCATCGTGCGCAGGTATTTCGCGACACCGTCATTGATCTGGCCGCCGACGCGGGGGTGATGCTATGAATCGTCTCAAGTCGTTCTTCAGCAAGAAGCGTCAGGCGGGGTTTGCCGGCGCGGGTACGGCCACGGCACCGGGCGCGGCAACCACGGCGGCGAGCCGCACGCTGGGCAGCATCAAGCCCACGCGCTCGCGCATGCTCGAATACGATCACGCCCTCGTGTGGGTGGTGATTACGCTGCTCTCGCTCGGTCTGGTGATGGTGTACTCGGCATCGGTCGCACTGCCCGATTCGCCCAAGTACAACGGCTACTCGACGTATCACTTTCTCGGCCGCCACATCGTGTCGCTCACGATCGGGCTGACGGCGGCCGTCATCACCTTCCGCATTCCGGTCAAGACACTCGACAAGCTCGCGCCCAAGGTCTTCCTGCTCGCGTTGCTGCTGCTCATCATCGTGCTGATTCCACACGTGGGTAAGGGCGTGAACGGCTCGAAGCGCTGGATTCCGTTTGGTGTGTTGAACCTCCAGCCGTCGGAAATCATGAAGCTCGCGGTGACGCTGTACGCCGCGAACTACACCGTGCGAAAGCAGGAATTCATGCAGAGCTTCGGCAAGGGCTTCCTGCCGATGGGCATTGCCGTGGTGTTCGTGGGCCTGTTGCTGCTGCTCGAACCGGACATGGGCGCGTTCATGGTGGTGGCCGCTATCGCCATGGGCATTCTCTTCCTCGGTGGCGTGAACGGCCGCCTGTTCGGCGGTCTGGCGCTCACGGCGGTCGGCACGTTTGCCATGCTGATCTGGCTCTCGCCATGGCGTCGCGAACGGATCTTCGCGTATCTCGACCCGTGGCGCGAAGACTACGCGCTCGGCAAGGCCTATCAGTTGACGCACTCGCTCATCGCGTTCGGTCGCGGCGAATGGACTGGCGTGGGGCTGGGCGGCAGCATCGAAAAACTGCACTACCTGCCGGAAGCGCATACCGACTTCATCCTCGCCGTGATCGGTGAGGAGTTCGGCTTCGTGGGCGTGCTGGTGGTGATCCTGCTCTTTTACTGGCTGGTGCGCCGCGCGTTTGAAATCGGCCGTCAGGCACTGGCCCTCGAACGCACGTTCGCCGGCTTGCTGGCCAAGGGCGTGGGCGTGTGGCTGGGTGCGCAGACCTTTATCAACATGGGCGTGAATCTGGGCCTGCTGCCGACCAAGGGGCTCACGTTGCCGCTGGTCAGTTACGGCGGCTCGGGCATCTTGCTCAACTGTGTGGCCGTGGCGATTTTGCTGCGGGTGGATTACGAGAACCGCGTGCTGATGCGGGGAGGAAAAGTATGACCGAGCGCGCTACCGCGATGCCGGCACCGGAGACGAAGACACGCACGCTGCTGGTCATGGCCGGCGGCACGGGCGGTCACGTCTTTCCGGGCCTCGCGGTTGCCAATTTTTTGCGCGTGCAGGGCTGGCGCGTGGTGTGGCTCGGCAATCCGAACGGCATGGAAGCGACGCTCGTGCCGAAGTACGACATTCCGATGGAGTTCGTGAAGTTCGGCGGGCTGCGCGGCAAAGGTCTGATGACCAAGCTGTTGCTGCCGCTGAACCTGCTGCGTGCGTTCGGGCAAAGCTTCGCGGCGGTGCGTCGCGCCAAGCCGAACGTGGTGCTCGGCATGGGCGGTTACATCACGTTCCCGGCGGGCATGATGGCGTCGCTGCTGGGTCGCCCGCTGGTGCTGCACGAACAGAACTCGGTGGCGGGGCTGGCGAACAAAGTGCTCGCGCGCGTGGCAGACAAGGTGCTGCTGGCGTTCCCCGACACGATCGAGCGCGGCGAGTGGGTCGGTAACCCGATTCGCGCCGATTTCGACGACATGGCACCGCCGGCCGAGCGTTACGGTGCCCGTACCGGCCCGCTGCGCATTCTGGTGGTGGGCGGAAGTCTGGGCGCGACGGTGCTCAACGAGATCGTGCCGAAGGCGCTGGCCAAGCTGCCGCGCGAGACGCGCCCGCAGGTCACGCATCAGGCCGGCGTTAAACATATTCAGACGTTGCAGGCGAATTACGCCGCAGCGGGGGTGACGGTCGAAGCGCTGCCGTTCATCGACAACATGGTCGAGGCCTACGCCGCAGCGGATCTGGTGATCTGCCGGGCGGGCGCGATGACGGTGGCCGAAGTGGCCGCCGCCGGGGTGGCGGCGCTGTTCGTGCCGTTCCCGCACGCGGTCGACGATCACCAGACGACCAATGCGCGTTTCCTCGCCGATAAGGGTGCGGCAACGCTGATCGATCAGCGCGAGCTGTCGGTCGAGACCCTGGCCGAGTGGTTGCGCCGTCAGACGCGCGAATCGCTGCTCGCGATGGGAGAGAAAGCCAGGGCGCTCGCCAAGCCGGACGCCACCGAACAAGTGGCGCGCGTGTGCGCGTCCCTGGCCAAGGATTGAAATGAAACACATCGTCAAACACATTCACTTTGTCGGCATCGGCGGCTCGGGTATGAGCGGCATTGCCGAAGTGCTGCTTAACCTGGGGTATCAGGTCAGCGGCTCCGATCTCGGCGACAACGCCGTGACGCAGCGCCTCGTGGCGCTTGGCGCACGCGTCGCCCGTGGCCATACGGCCGGGAACATCGACGGCGCGGATGCCATCGTGGTGTCGACTGCCATCACGGCAGACAACCCCGAAGTGCTCGCGGGCCGTGCCCGTCAGATTCCGATCGTGCCGCGCGCGCTGATGCTCGCGGAACTCATGCGGCTGAAGCAGGGCATCGCCATTGCCGGCACGCACGGCAAGACCACGACGACGAGTCTGGTGGCCAGCGTGCTGGGACAAGGCGGGCTCGATCCGACCTTTGTGATCGGCGGCCGCCTGAACAGCGCGGGTGCCAACGCCAAGCTCGGCACGGGCGACTTCATCGTGGTCGAGGCCGACGAGTCGGACGCCTCGTTCCTGAATCTGAATCCGGTCATCGAAGTCATCACGAACATCGATGCGGATCACATGGATACGTACGGGCACGACTTCGCACGGCTGAAGCAGTCGTTCGTGGCCTTCACGCAGCGCCTGCCGTTCTACGGGATCGCGGTGCTGTGCGTGGACGATTCGAACGTGCGCGAAATTCTGCCGTTCGTCTCGAAGCCGATCGTGCGCTACGGCTTGTCGGAAGACGCGCAGGTGCGCGCCATCAACGTGCGCGCTGATGCGGGCCGCATGTGCTTCACCGTGCTTCGCACTTTCGGCGACGGTGCACCGCCGCTGGATATCACGCTGAATCTGCCGGGCGAGCACAACGTGCGCAACGCGCTGGCGGCGATTGCGATTGCGACCGAACTCGAAGTGCCCGACGCCGCGATTCAACAGGCGCTGGCCGAATTCAACGGCGTCGGCCGCCGTTTCCAGCGCTACGGCGAAATCGCACTGCCGCAAGCGAACGGTGGCGGCTCGTTCACGCTGATTGACGACTATGGTCATCACCCGGTCGAGATGGCGGCGACGCTCGCTGCCGCCCGGGGTGCGTTTCCGGGGCGTCGCATCGTGCTGGCATTCCAGCCGCATCGTTACACGCGCACGCGCGACTGCTTCGAAGACTTCGTGAAAGTGTTGTCCGAAGCCGATGCCGTGGTCCTCGGCGAAGTCTATTCGGCGGGCGAAGCGCCCATCGTGGCCGCCGATGGCCGCGCGCTCGCGCGCGCGTTGCGGGTGGCGGGCAAGGTAGAACCGGTTTTCGTGGAAGACGTCGCGCTGTTGCCCGACGCCATTTCGCAGGTCGCCCGTGCGGGCGACGTTGTCATCACCATGGGTGCCGGCTCGATCGGCGCGGTGCCCGCGAAGTTGCAAGTTCAGCAAGGAGTTTGACGTGAGTGCTTTCGATCCGAAACGTTTTGGCAAAGTTGGCGTCCTGATGGGCGGACGCTCGGCCGAGCGTCAGATCTCGCTGATTTCGGGCAATGGCGTGCTCGAAGCCCTGCGCTCGCGCGGGGTGGATGCCCACGGTTTCGATACCGGCATGCATGACCTGGCCGCGCTGGCCGCGCAGAAGTTCGACCGCGTGTTTATCGCGCTGCACGGCCGCTACGGTGAAGACGGCACGTTGCAGGGCGCGCTCGAACATCTGGGCATTCCGTACACCGGCAGCGGCGTGTTGGCGTCTGCGCTGGCGATGGACAAGGAAATGACCAAGCGCGTGTGGATCAACGAAGGGCTGCCGACGCCGCGCTTCACGATGCTCAACGCCGACAGCGATTTCGACGCCGTGGCGCGCGATCTCGGCCTGCCGCTGATCGTGAAGCCGTCGCGCGAAGGTTCGACCATCGGTTTGACGAAGGTCACCGAGGCATCGCAATTGAAGGCGGCGTTCGAGAAGGCCGTCGCGCTCGATCCCGACGTGCTCGCCGAAGAGTTCATCGACGGGGACGAGCTGACCGTGCCGGTGCTCGGCGTGGGCACCAAGGGTGCTGCCGCAGCGCGTGCGCTGCCGGTGATCCGCATCGTCGCGCCGGACGCGAACTACGACTACCAGAACAAGTATTTCAAGGACGACACCCGCTACGAGTGCCCGCCGCCGTTGTCGGTCTCGTTGCAGGAAGAAGTGCAGCGCATCGTGTTGCGCGCGTACCTGGTGCTGGGTTGCCGTGGCTGGGCGCGTGCCGACGTGATGCTGCGCAAGCGCGACAACAAGCCGTATCTGTTGGAGATCAATACGTCGCCGGGAATGACCGGCCACTCGCTGGTGCCGATTTCGGCGCGGGCGGCGGGCCTGTCGTATGAAGACCTGGTGGTTGAAATTCTGGCAACTGCGACGCTCGATCTGCATCCGAACGCGCAGTGGAAACCTGAGTGACATCTTGAATAACGCGTTGAAGAACGCCCTGATACGGAAAGCGAATCGCCATGTGGCAAAACGTACGCCTGCTCAACGCCATCGCGAGTGCGCTCGTCGCACTCGTCGTGCTGGCGGCGCTCGCGGCGGGCGGCCATTGGCTGATTCAGCGACCGATCTTCACGCTCAAGGCGATTCAGATCGACGGGGATGTGTCGCACATCAACGGGCCGACCTTGCGTGCGAATGCGGTGTCGCGGTTGAAGGGCAACTTCTTCACGATCGATCTGGATGCCACGCGCGCGGCGTTCGAAGCAGTGCCCTGGGTGCGTCATGCGAGCGTGCGTCGGGTATGGCCGAACCAGCTCGCGGTGTCGATCGAGGAGTACAAACCGCTGGCGACGTGGAACGACGGCCGTCTGGTGAGTGTGGACGGCGAACTGTTTGCGGCAAATCTGGCCGAAGCGGAGGACGACGGCAAGTTGCCGGAATTCGCCGGTCCGCCGGGCAGCGAGAAAGATGTGACGGCGCGGTACTACGACTTCGTGAAGTGGTTCGCGCCGCTGAATATGAAACCCGAAGCGATCACGCTGTCGAACCGCTACGCCTGGGGCGTGCGGTTGGCAGGGGGGCTGCAACTGGCGTTGGGACGCGAGCGTACGCCCGAGACCCTCGTTACACGCAGCCGACGTTTTGTGCAGGCGTATCCGCAGGTAGCGGCGCGCTGGGGCAATCAGATCGAGTATGCCGATCTGCGTTACCCGAACGGTTTTGCGGTACGGGCTGCGGGCATGCGTTTCTTGAGCGAAGAGCAGGCCAAGAAACTCGCCGCAGCACCGCCGCAGAAGCGGGATTCGCAAAAGCCGGCAGCGAAGAAGCCTGCCGCCCCGGTGAAGCGAAGCCAGTGAGACTTCAGGACTTACACACGCTATGAGCAAAGATTACAAAGATCTGTTGGTCGCCCTTGATATCGGCACGTCGAAAGTCGTGGCGGTGGTGGCCGAGCTGCGCCCTGAAGGCCGTTATGAAGTGATCGGTCTTGGCCAGAGTGAATCGCGGGGCCTGAAGAAGGGCGTCGTGGTGAACATCGAGGCCACCGTGCAGTCCATTCAGCGCGCGCTTGAAGAAGCCGAGCTGATGGCCGACTGCAAGATCACCAACGTGTTCACGGGCATTGCCGGCAGCCACATCCGCAGCTTCAATTCGAGCGGCATGGTGGCGATCAAGGACAAGGAAGTGACGCAGGCCGATGTGGCGCGCGTCATCGAGACGGCCAAGGCGATCAACATTCCGACCGATCAGCAGGTGCTGCATATCCTCACGCAGGAATTCATCATCGACGGTCAGGAAGACGTGCGCGAGCCGATCGGCATGAGCGGCATCCGTCTCGAGGTGAAGGTGCACATCGTGACCGGCGCCGTGTCGGCCGCACAAAACATCGTGAAGTGCGTGCGCCGCTGCGGTCTCGAAGTGAACGACCTGATTCTGCAACCGCTGGCGTCGAGCATTTCGGTGCTGACCGAAGACGAGAAAGAACTGGGCGTGGTGCTCATCGACATCGGTGGCGGTACGACCGATATCGCGATTTTCAGCGAAGGCGCGATTCGCCATACGGCCGTCATTCCGATCGCCGGTGACCAGATCACGAGCGACATCGCGATGGCCGTGCGCACGCCGACGCCCGACGCGGAAGACATCAAGATTCAGCACGGTATCGCCAAGCAATCGCTGGCCGATCCGGACGAAATGATCGAAGTGCCGGGCCTTGGCGAGCGCGGTCCGCGCACGCTCTCGCGTCAGGCACTGGCGGCCGTGATCGAGCCGCGCGTGGAAGAACTGTTCTCGCTGGTGCAGCAGGTCGTGCGCGAGTCGGGATACGAAGAACTGCTGTCCTCGGGCATCGTCCTCACGGGCGGCGCCGCGATGATGCCGGGCATGGTCGAACTGGGCGAGGACATCTTCCTCAAGCCCGTGCGTATCGGCGTGCCGGAGTACGCAGGCGGCTTGGCCGACGTGGTGCGCAGCCCGCGTTACGCGACCGCGATGGGCCTGCTGCTCGAAGGGCGCTCGCAACGCATGCGCGGCCGCAAGGTCGCCGTGCAATCGGGACAAGCGAACCAGGTGTGGACGCGCATGCGCGACTGGTTCTTCAGCAATTTTTAAGTCGTTTTATTGAGTTGTTTGAGGGGTGTGGATTCGGTGTTGAACCCACGGGCGGCTTACCCGAGCGGCGCGTGATCAGGCAGTGCCGGATCTGTTTTTAATTCACTGGAGGCGCTATGAACTTCGAAATGTTGGAAACGGAAACCAACGGCACCATCATCAAGGTGGTGGGTGTTGGTGGCGCTGGCGGCAATGCCGTCCAGCACATGATCAACCGCGGTGTACAAGGCGTGGAATTCATCGCCATGAACACGGACGCGCAGGCACTGGGCCGCTCGCAGGCCTCCGTCAACATCCAGCTCGGCAAGACCGGTCTGGGCGCTGGCGCGAAGCCGGAGATGGGCCGTGCCGCAGCGGACGAAGCGCGTGAGCGCGTGGCCGATGCCCTGCGCGGTGCGCACATGGTGTTCATTACCGCCGGTATGGGTGGCGGTACGGGCACGGGCGCAGCACCGGTGGTCGCGCAGATCGCCAAGGAGATGGGCATCCTGACGGTGGGTGTGGTCTCCAAGCCGTTCGAGTTCGAAGGTGGCAAGCGCATGCGCGTGGCCGAGACCGGCGCGCAAGAGCTGGAAGACAACGTCGACTCGCTCATCGTGGTGCTCAATGACAAGCTGTTCGAAGTCATGGGCGACGATGCCGAAATGGACAAGTGCTTCCAATGCGCGGATGACGTGCTGCACAACGCCGTGGCCGGTATCGCCGAAATCATCAACGTCGACGGTTTGGTGAACGTCGACTTTGAAGACGTGAAGACGGTGATGGGCGAGCAGGGCAAGGCCATGATGGGCACGGCGACGGTTGCCGGTGTCGATCGTGCGCGTCTGGCCGCCGAGCAAGCCGTGGCAAGCCCGCTGCTGGAAGGCGTGGACCTGTCGGGTGCGCGTGGCGTGCTGGTCAACATCACGGCCTCGCGTTCGCTGCGTCTGTCGGAAACGCGTGAAGTGATGAACACCATCAAGAGCTATGCCGCCGAAGACGCGACCGTGATTTTCGGTACCGTCTACGACGACAAGATGGGTGATGCACTGCGCGTGACCGTGGTCGCAACGGGCCTGGGCCGTGCCGTCGCGAAGAAGGCTGCTGCACCGATGACGCTGCTCAAGACCGGTACCGACAATATGCCGATCGCGACCGGCCATGTGCCGAACGTGGGTCAGGCCAGCGGTACGGACTACGGCGCGCTCGATACGCCGGCCGTGTGGCGCAGCACGCGCGAGACCGCAGCCTCGCACGTTGCCGCATTGCAGGAAAAGGGTGTCGACACGTACGACATTCCGGCCTTCCTGCGCAAGCAAGCCGACTGACAGGGTTGCGCGCGGGCCGGGTACCAGTGCCTGGCGCCGCCGCACCTTGGGAATCGCGAGACCTACGCAGGTCGTCGTGAGGACTCGTCGCCGCCCTATGAACCATACCTTTCGGTGTGGGGAAGGCGCGCCGCAGTACGAGTCTGAAAGGCGATACGGCAAGGTTGTTGCGTGGGTTGATGTCTCGTCGTTGCGACAACCAGAGTCGCATGAGAGGTCAACGCGCGACAGATGACGGACGTTACGGGTAAGCGTCCGCCATCCCTGACCCGGTCTCGCGAGTCTGTCCCCCGTCCACCGCGGCATGCCTCCGTCGCGGTGGACGGGGTGCCCTGCACCAGCGCGTCGATGTTCTAGGATGAACGTTGAAGGGCGCGAGGGGCCCCCGAGAGGTAATGGCCTTCGCTGGAATGCGAAATGGCTTGTTTCGTATGACGGGATATTCGGAATGTGTATCCGTGAGGCACAATCCAAAATGTTTAGTAACGAATCGTTGTGTTTGTGGCACAGCGATGAAGGCGCCGATCTGATATAATTCGATCTATGGTCATTAGCGTCTGATAGTTTTAATAAATAGCATGCTCAAGCAGCGCACTCTCAAATCCATCGCCAAGACAGTCGGCATCGGCTTGCACTCCGGTCGCAAGGTCGAGTTGTCGCTGCGTCCGGCGCCGCCGAACACCGGCATCGTCTTTTGTCGTACCGATCTGAATCCCCCCGTGGAGATTCCGGCGTCGGCGATGGCGATCGGCGACACGCGTCTCGCGTCGGTGTTGCAGAAGGATGGTGCGCGTGTTTCCACCGTGGAACACTTGATGTCGGCATGCGCCGGGCTGGGCATCGACAATCTGTATGTCGATGTGACCGCCGAAGAAATTCCGATCATGGACGGCAGCGCTGCAACGTTCGTCTTCCTGATCCAGTCGGCTGGCATCGAAGAGCAGCCCGCCGCCAAGAAATTCATCCGTGTGACCAAGCCGGTCGAGATTCGCGAAGGCGACAAGTTCGCCCGCCTCGATCCGTTTGAGGGCTTCAAGCTCAAGTTCACGATCGATTTCCGTCACCCGGCGGTGGACCGCACCGGTCAGGCGCTCGAAGTCGATTTCGCGGAAACGTCCTACGCGAAGGAAATCGCCCGTGCCCGCACGTTCGGTTTCGCGCATGAAGTCGAAATGCTGCGCGAACTGGGCCTCGCCCGTGGCGGCAGTATGGACAACGCGATCGTGCTCGACGAGTACCGCATTCTGAACAACGATGGCCTGCGCTACGACGACGAGTTCGTGAAGCACAAGATGCTCGACGCGATCGGCGACCTGTATGTCATCGGTCACCCGTTGCTGGCGTCGTACACGGCATACAAGTCGGGCCACGGTTTGAACAACCAGTTGCTGCGCGAGCTTCTCGCACAGGAAGCGTTCGAAGTGGTGACGTTCGAGCGTGCCGAAGACGCACCGCGCGGTTTCCAGTTCGAACCGCAAACGCAATTCGCATAAGTCGCGCACGTCACGCGCGGGTTACGCGCCGCACCGCTTGCCGGTGCGAATGTAACAAAACGAAAGCGCCGGTTTCCCGGCGCTTTTTTATTTGACGCGCAACAAGTTTCGGTCGCCCGTGATTGCCGCGAAGCTCAGGGCTTGCGGGTGCCGCCGTAAGAGTGTCGCGCCACCAGCCGGGCCAGTGCGTCGCGAAGCGGCGACGGTTCCAGCGAATCGCGCAAATCGCGCAGACTCACCAGACCTTGTCGCGGCAGGCGGGCTTCCTTGGGTGGTTTGGGCGGTTCCGGCGCCGTGATGCTCACGCGGATGCGAATCGTACGAATCAGCCAGCCGCGCTTGGCGAGGCCTTCGATCAACGAAGGCGTTTGCTGGCGCAAGCGCGCGGCCAGTGCATTGTTGGCGACGAGAAAGACGAGCGCCCCATCGCGTGGCGGCGAGACCCGCACGCTCGCGGTGAGCGGCGCTGGCAGCAACGCGTGCACATCGCGCTCCAGGCGGCCGAGCTGTTCGGCGGCGGCCAGCAGCGATCCTGCGCCGTCGGACGTCGATAAAGACGCGGATAACAGGGCGTTCAGCGGGCGGGCAACACGGGGTGCTTTGCGTCGTTTCATATGGTGAGACAGAGAATGCCTCATATTCTACCCCGCGATCGGGCGTGGACCCGGCGGGCGGCGAGAAACCAAGGCTGTCCGAGATGCCAAGGCGCCCGGGCGTATCACCGCAGCATGCTAGAATCCTTTTTTTAGAACAGGTATCGAACCGGCACGTGGCAACTCTGCCAAATGCTGGTGACCCGCAGTGCGCAGGCGCGTCGGGCGGTCCGGATGTCACGGGGGGAATTTCGTGGCGCTCGGACCTTGTTCCTTCGACCGTCCGCACGCTTGCGAACGACATTTGCCGCCCTTACCAGTGATCCGATGATTCCCGGTCTTCTCAAAAAAGTATTTGGCAGCCGCAACCAGCGGCTCATCAAGCAGTACCAGAAAACCGTCGCGGCGATCAACGCGCTCGAGCCGCAGATCGCACAGCTGAGCGACGAGCAACTGCGTGGCAAGACTGAGGAATTCAAGCAACGTATCGCCCAAGGGGCGAGCGTCGACTCGCTGCTCGTCGAAGCCTTCGCCGTCTGCCGTGAAGCGGGCAAGCGCGTGCTGAAGATGCGTCACTTCGACGTGCAGCTGATCGGCGGTATGGTGCTGCACTTCGGCAAGATCGGCGAAATGCGCACGGGTGAGGGCAAGACGCTCGTCGCCACGCTGCCGGCCTATCTGAATGCACTCTCGGGCAAGGGCGTGCACGTCGTGACGGTCAACGACTACCTGGCCCAGCGCGACGCCGAATGGATGGCGCGCCTGTACAACTTCCTCGGTCTGTCGGTGGGTATCAACCTGTCGCAGATGCCGCACGATCAGAAGCAGGCCGCTTACGCCGCCGACATCACGTACGGCACGAACAACGAGTTCGGCTTCGACTACCTGCGCGACAACATGGTCTACGAGACCGAGCAGCGCGTGCAGCGGGCCCTGAACTACGCCATCGTCGACGAAGTGGACTCGATCCTGATCGACGAAGCCCGCACGCCGCTCATCATCTCGGGTCAAGCCGAAGATCACACCGAGTTGTACGTCAAGATGGATCGCCTGCCGGCGATGCTCGAACGTCAGATCGGTGAAGAGAAGGCCGACGGCACGGGCGTTGAAGTGCCGGGCGACTACACGCTCGACGAGAAG
This sequence comes from Pandoraea sp. PE-S2T-3, assembly GCF_002179965.1. Taxonomy (GTDB): domain Bacteria; phylum Pseudomonadota; class Gammaproteobacteria; order Burkholderiales; family Burkholderiaceae; genus Pandoraea. The sequence goes on along the minus strand of NZ_NGUQ01000032.1, from coordinate 33,181 downwards.
GCACGTCAGGTGTTCCTGACCGAGCGCGGCCACGAGAAGGCCGAGCAACTGCTCGCCGAGTGGGGCATGATCGCCGAGGGCGACAGCCTCTACGCACCGCAGAACATCACGCTGATGCACCACGTGTACGCCGCCCTGCGCGGTCACACGCTGTTCCACAAGGATCAGCACTACGTGGTGCAGAACGACGAGATCGTCATCGTCGACGAATTCACGGGCCGTCTGATGTCGGGCCGTCGCTGGTCCGAAGGTCTGCATCAGGCCGTGGAAGCGAAGGAACACGTCACGATCCAGCACGAGAACCAGACGCTCGCCTCGATCACGTTCCAGAACTACTTCCGCATGTACGCCAAGCTCTCGGGCATGACGGGTACGGCGGATACCGAAGCGTTCGAATTCAACGAAATCTACCGTCTCGAGACGGTGGTGATCCCGACCAACCGTCCGCCCAAGCGGATCGACCGTCAGGATCAGATCTACAAGACCTCGAAAGAGAAGTACGACGCGGTCATCAAGGACATTCGCGATTGCGTCGAGCGTGGCCAGCCGGTGCTGGTGGGCACGACCTCGATCGAAACCTCGGAATACCTCTCGCAACTGCTCACGCGCGAAAAGCTGCCGCATCAGGTGCTCAACGCCAAGCAGCACCAGCGTGAAGCCGAGATCGTGGCGCAAGCAGGCCGTCCGGGCGTGATCACCATCGCGACCAACATGGCCGGCCGTGGTACCGACATCGTGCTGGGCGGCAACGTCGAGAAGCAATCGGCATTCATCGAAGCCGACGAAAACATTTCGGAAGCCGACAAGCAAAGCCGCATCAAGCAATTGCAGGACGAGTGGCAAGGGTTGCACGAGCAAGTGAAGACCGCTGGCGGTCTGCACATCATCGGCACCGAGCGTCACGAGTCGCGCCGTATCGACAACCAGTTGCGCGGCCGTTCGGGCCGTCAGGGTGACCCGGGTTCGTCGCGTTTCTACCTGTCGCTGGAAGATCCGCTGCTGCGCATTTTCGCGGGCGACCGCGTGCGCGCGATCATGGATCGCCTGAAGATGCCCGAAGGCGAAGCCATCGAAGCCGGCATCGTCTCGCGCTCGATCGAATCGGCACAACGCAAGGTCGAAGCGCGTAACTTCGACGTGCGTAAGCAACTGCTCGAGTACGACGACGTGGCCAACGATCAGCGCAAGGTGATCTATCAGCAACGTAACGAACTGCTCGAAACGCAAGACGTCTCCGAAACCATCGCCGGCATGCGCCAGAGCGTGTTCGAAGATATCGTGCGTGCCTATGTGCCGGCCGGTACGGTGGAAGAGCAGTGGGACCTGAAGGGTCTCGAGACGACGCTGCGCGAAGAGTGGCAGCTCGACCTGCCGCTGCAATCGCGCATCGAAGGCGCCGACGAGATCGACGACGAGGACATCCTCAAGGAAGTGCTCGAAGCCGCCGAGGCCGCCTACAGCGCCAAGATCGATCAAGTGGGCCGCGAGTCGTTCTCGGGCTTTGAGCGCTCGGTCATGCTGCAAAGCGTGGACTCGAACTGGCGCGAACATCTGGCCGCCCTTGATCACCTGCGCCAGGGTATCCATCTGCGCGGTTACGCACAGAAGAACCCGAAGCAGGAGTACAAGCGCGAAGCGTTCGAACTGTTCTCCCAGTTGCTGGAAACCATCAAGCTGGAAGTCACGCGCGTGATCATGAACGTGCGGATTCAGTCGCAGGAAGAGCTGGAGCAGGCGACCGAATCGCTCGAAGACAACGCGGGCGGGCTGGTCAACATCGAGTTCAAGCATGACGAACTCGAGACCGTGGGCGGTGAAGGCGAAGTCGACGAGGACGCCGGGCGTCCGGTGGTCGCGGCGATCGCCTCGGCTGCTGCTGCGGTGGCCGGTGGCGACGATCTGCTGCCGAAGGTTGGCCGCAACGATCCGTGCCCGTGCGGCAGCGGCAAGAAATTCAAGCACTGCCACGGCAAACTGTCTTAAGATGTGAACCGAGCGACGCGGCGCCGACCAAAAATCGGCGCCGAGTCGTTTGTGGCGCCGGTACTCGCAGTCTCCGGCCGCACCGATCAACCGCCGCCCGGGCGGACTGTCGTGCCGACGTCGCCAGGGCGGGAGATGCAACCCTTACCTCTCGCGGGCGAACCCTCATGGCCGTCAATTTCCCCTCGATCGAAGCCTCCCAATTGCGCGCCGTGCCCGGCGTCGAACTGGGTTGGGCCGAAGCCAATATCCGTAAGCCGAACCGCAAGGACGTGCTGGTCATGCGACTGGCCGCCGGTAGCACCGTGTCGGGCGTGTTCACCACGAACCGCTTCTGCGCGGCGCCGGTCACCGTCTGCAAGGAGCATCTGGCCGCACACGCGGGCATTCGCGCGCTGGTGGTAAACACCGGCAACGCTAACGCCGGCACCGGTGAGCCGGGTATGGCCGCGACGCGCGCCACGTGCGACGCACTGGCCAAGCTGCTGTCGGTTTCGCCGAACCAGATTCTGCCGTTTTCCACGGGCGTGATTCTCGAACCGCTGCCGGTCGACCGTCTGGTCGCGGGGCTGCCGCAAGCGATTGCCAATCTCGCACCGGCGCACTGGTACGAAGCCGCCCAATCGATCATGACCACCGACACGCTGCCGAAGGCCGCCTCGCGTGAAGTCGTGATCGACGGCCAGACCATCGTCATGACCGGCATCAGCAAGGGCGCCGGCATGATCAAGCCGAATATGGCGACCATGCTCGGTTACGTTGGCACCAACGCCCGTGTGGCGCAGCCGGTGCTCGACGCGCTGGTGAAGTACGTGGCCGACCGCTCGTTCAACGCGATCACCATCGATGGCGATACCTCGACGAACGACTCGTTCATCGTGGCCGCCACGGGCCAGACCGAATTGCCGGAAATCAGCAGCACCGACACGCCGGCGTTTGCCGCCTTGCGCGACGCGCTGCTGTCGATCTCGCAGGAACTGGCGCAACTGATCGTGCGCGACGGCGAAGGCGCCACCAAGTTCATCACCGTGACCGTCGAAGGCGGCCGCGACGTGGCCGAGTGCCGTCAGATCGCGTATGCGATCGGCCACTCGCCGCTGGTGAAGACGGCGTTCTTCGCGTCGGACCCCAATCTGGGCCGGATTCTGGCGGCCATCGGCTATGCCGGCGTCAACGATCTGGACGTCAGCAAGATCGACCTGTATCTGGACGACGTGCTGGTCGCCCGCGCCGGCGGCCGTAACGCCGACTATCGCGAAGAAGACGGTCAGCGCGTGATGAAGCAAAGCGAGATCACGGTGCGCGTGGTGCTGGGCCGCGGCGACGCGGCAGCAACGCTGTGGACCTGCGATCTGTCACACGACTACGTGAGCATCAACGCGGACTACCGCTCCTGAGCCCCGACGCGACAGCGCCCGTCTTCTACCGGAGACGAGCGCTGTCGGTGACATCGATGCGTGCCTGACCGGCACGGGCGATGCGCCGTTCGAGGTGCCGGCAACACGGGCTGGCAGGCAGGTCACCGATGGCACGAGCATCGGGGCCGATAGCGAAGGGAAACGACAACACCGAACGACGAGACATCGACTGGCATTTTCCCGCCAGCGCAAGGATTCGAAGCATGGACAAGCTGGAGCAGTTCCTCACGCGCGCCGAAGGCGTGCTGGCCCGACTGGAGGCGATGTTGCCGCCGGCCACGCCCGAGATCGACTGGAATGCGGCAGTGGCGTTTCGCTGGCGCAAGAAGCAGGGACGCGGGTTCCTGCAACCGGTCGCGCACGTCTCGGAAATCACGCTGGGCGATTTGCAGAACATCGAGCGCCAGAAGGGTTTGATCGAACAGAACACGCGTCAGTTCGTGCGCGGCGAGCCGGCCAACAACGTGCTGCTCACGGGCGCACGCGGCACGGGCAAGTCGTCGCTGATCAAGGCCTGCCTGAATCAGTATGCGAGCGAGGGCCTGCGTCTGATCGAAGTCGACAAAGACGATCTGGTCGATCTGGGCGACATCGTCGATCTGATTTCGGCGCGTCCGGAGCGCTTCGTGGTGTTCTGCGACGACCTGTCGTTCGAGGACGGCGAATCGGGCTACAAGGCGCTGAAGGTTGCGCTCGACGGCTCCATCGCCGCGCAATCGGACAATGTGCTCATCTACGCGACGTCGAACCGCCGCCATCTGTTGCCCGAGTACATGAAGGACAACGAGACCTATCGCCACACCGATGACGGTGAGATTCATCCGGGCGAAGTGATCGAAGAGAAGATCTCCCTGTCCGAGCGTTTCGGCCTGTGGGTGAGCTTCTATCCGTTCAAGCAGGACGACTACCTGAGCATCGTTGGTCACTGGCTGCAACACTTCGGTGTGCCGGCCGATCAGCTTGAGAAAGCGCGCCATGAGGCGCTGATCTGGGCGCTGGAGCGTGGATCACGTTCGGGACGTGTGGCGTTCCAGTTTGCGCGCGATTGGGCGGGCAAGCTCAGCGGTGCCGCGGCGTCCTGACGCTTTTTCAAGACCGACAACAGACCCGCAAAAAAGCCGGGGCGTGTGCAGCGATGGCGCGCCCGGCCAAGAGAACCGCAGACTTATGACTGAATCGAAGCGATACGCGCCCGATGGGCGTGCCATTACGGAAGTGGCGGTTGGCGTGATGGTGCGCCCCGATGGCACGGTGCTGCTCGGCCAACGCCCGGCAGGCAAACCGTATGCCGGTTACTGGGAGTTTCCGGGCGGTAAGCTCGAAGCGGGTGAGTCGGTCGCGGCGGCGCTGGCGCGCGAACTGCACGAAGAGCTGGGCGTGACGGTCGTGCGATGCGCACCATGGCGTGTGCTGGAGCACGATTACCCGCATGCGTATGTCCGTCTGCACTTCTGCAAGGTCACGGCATGGGACGGCGAGCCGCATGGCAAGGAAGGGCAGGCATTGGCGTGGGAGCGGCCGCCGGTGGGCGTTACCCCGCTGCTGCCGGCCGCAGAACCGCCGCTTACCTGGCTCGCCGAGGAAATGGCGAGCAAATAATCAGGTCACGGACGCACCACGGCAGGTCTGAAAAACAAGAAAGGCACCCTGGGGTGCCTTTTTTGTTTTATCGACTCACTTCAGCGACAAAATTCAGCGCTCCGTCGGATCGAGCGGTGAGTCTTGCGAAGGATCGTCAGCGACTTCTGCGGGAATGGTGTACTTCTCTGCGGCCCATGCGCCGATGTCGATCTGCTTGCAGCGCTCCGAGCAGAACGGACGAAACTTGGCTTCAGGGCCCCAAACGACTTTCTTGCCGCAGGTCGGACAATTGACGACGGTTGTCATGGTCTTACAGATTGCAGAGTGTCAGCAGGAAAGGTACGTCGCTGTCGACTGGACGGGGCTTCAGATCGCCGTCCTGCGTGGTGAAACGCACCCAAAGCATGTACTTGTTGGCGCTGGCTTCCGGGATCACGCGCAGATCGGCGGCCACGCGCACCTGCATGAGCTGGTAGACGCGGCCCGTGAGCATCTGCTGATAGCTGCCTTGCTGCGCCATCGCCTTGCTGGCGTGACCGGATTCGCGCGCCAGTCCGAGCACGATGCCGATGGCATCGCGCAGCGGCATCAGCGGACCAATCCACTTGTCGATGTCCTGGCGGCGCTGTTCGGTATCGTTGTGCCGCCACGCGTAATACGACGGCAGATCGAAGCGGCACGTTCCCCCGGGGATCACCGAGCGGCTGCGAATGCTCGACAGCCATTCGTTGTCGTTCAGGTGTTGGCCAGGTTTGCCGGGAATCTGATTGAGATTGGCAATCGCACGCTCGACTTCGTCGATGAACTGTTCGAGGGCATCCGACGCGATGTCGGGATTGCCGCGATAGGTTTGAAGCGTCAGCCGCTGCCGATCCAGTTCTTTGACCAGATCGTTCTTCAGGTCGGAGCGCCCCGCGATGTCCGCGATTTCGAACATGGTGATCAGCGCCGCGTGATGATCGAGCGGCTGATCCTGTCCGACGAAAAAGGCAAAGCGCCCGAACAGCTCTTCTAGCCGAAGCAGCGTGCGAATGCGTTCGTTGAGCGGATATTCGTACAGGATCAAGCGCGTTGGCCCAAAAGTTGGCGCTTTTCAGCGTAATGGCGACATTCTAATGCGGGAATCCAAAGAGAAGCAACGCGCGTCGGCGTTCCATGGCGCGCAATTGCCATGTGCGTTGTCAACGAGCGCCGCATTGCGATGTCCCTGTGAGCGTCGAGTGACTCAGTGTGCACCGAATTGCCCCGCGAGTTTGAGATATTCCGCATGCAGGCGATCCACACGCGAGGTCAGTGCAGCGTGTTGCGTGTCGTTGTCGACGACATCGTCGGCGAGCGCGAGCCGCTGTGCTCGCGTAGCCTGCCGCGCCATGATCGCCAGCACCTGATCGCGCGAGAAATGGTTGCGCGCCATCACGCGGGCGATCTGCGTTTCTTCCGGACAGTCGACGACGAGTATGCGTTGCACACGTTCGCGCCACGTGCCCGACTCGACCAGCAACGGCACTACGAAAATCAGATAGGGCCCTTCGGCTTGCGCCGCCGCTCGCTCGCACTCGGTGCGGATCAGCGGATGGGTAATGGCCTCCAAACGCGCTTTTGCATCGTCATCGGCAAAGACGAGTTCGCGCATACGGGACCGATCGAGCGAGCCGTCGGGGGCCACGAAATCATCACCGAACGTGCGGCGGATGGCAGCCATGGCGGCACCGCCCGGTGCGGTAATGCCGTGGGCGATCGCATCGGTGTCGATAATGGCGATGCCGTGCGCGGCAAACAGGTTGGCGACAGTGGTCTTGCCGCTGCCGATGCCGCCGGTCAGGCCGATGGCGTAAGTCATGGGGTGCCTCCGATCCACATCATCAATTCATTGCCGCCGAACAGCGTGGCAATACCCCCCGCCGCGAGAAACGCGCCGAACGGAAACATCTGGTCGTGGCGCAGCTGGCCCGCGATCCAGGCGCTGCCGGCCACCACGATGGCGAGCAAACACGCCAGCGTCATGATCTGCAACAGCGAGGCCCATCCGAGCCATGCGCCCAGTGCAGCGTAGAGTTTGAAGTCGCCAAAACCCATGCCCTCGCGGCGCCGCAGCAGCCAATAGACCCAGTACAGCAGCCAGAGACTCAGGTAGCCCGCCGCCGCCCCGATCACCGCTGCCGGGAGCGTGGCGAACCAGTGGCCCAGATTACAGAGGAGGCCCGCCCATAGCAGCGGCAAGGTGAGGATGTCGGGCAGCAGTTGTGTGTCGAAATCTATGTAGGCGAGTGTGATGAGCGTCCATACGAGGCCAAGGGCGCCTACGCTCTGCCAAGTCGGGCCGAAGCGCCATGCCACGGCCACGCTCAGCAGCGCAGTAAGCACCGACAACTGCCAGCGGCGTGTCGGCGCAGCGTCGGGCAGCGGCACGGCCTGGAAACGTTCTGCGGATAGGGCGGTGATCGATGCCAGCGGAATCTCCGTATCGCCATGGTCAGGGGATAAGGCAGACGCGCTTGCGTTGATCGAGTTGATCGAGGTGGCGGATGTGGTCGCGGTGGCTGACTCTGCCAGCCATGCAAGTTCGACGGCGACCGGCACGCGGCGTATGGCGATATCGAGAAAGAGGCCTGCGACGATGCCGACGGCAGCAAAGAGCGCAAAGCGCCAGTGCGGCGCCAGTTGGGCGAGAAAGTCGATGAGCAGAGGCTCTGCGTAGCCGTTCATGCGACACCGTATCCGAGTTGGAACATCGGCAGATACATGGCAAGCACCATGCCTCCGATCAGCAGTCCGAGCAACGTAATCATCATGGGTTCCAGCGTCGCGCAGGCGCTCACCAGCGTATGTGCGGCTTCTTCGTCCAGCAGATCGGCCGCCTGGTTGAGCATGCGCCCGAGTGTACCCGATTCCTCCCCCACCACGGCGAGTTGTGCGATGACCAGCGGCCAGTGTGAATCGGCCTCCAGGGCCGTCGCCAGCCGTGCACCGCGGGCGACCGACACGTGCACGACGTGCGCGGACTGCCGGATGACGAGGTTGCCACAGGCGTTGGCCGCGGCGTCCATCGCGTCGGCCAACGCAATGCCCGCGTCCAGCAGTGTGCCAAGCGTGCGGGCCCAGCGCGCGGTGCTTGTCATGCGCACGATCGGTCCGATACCGGGCAGTTTCAGGATCAGGCGATCACGCCATCGTCGCGCGCGCGAACTGCGCCTGAGCGTCACGCTGATCGCGACGCCTGCGGTGCTGAGGGCGGCCAGCAGCCATGGTCCGTCGTCGAGCGTGACGCGAGACATGTCGATGAGCCATCGGGTGAGCGGTGGCAACGGTACGCCGCCGCCAGCGGCGTTGGCAAAGAGCCGTTCGAACTCGGGGATGACCCAGCGAAGCAGCGCGATTACGATCGCGATGGCCACGCCCAGCACGGTCAAGGGATAGGAGAGCGCCCGCTGGAGTTTTTCGCGGAGTGCGCGCGTGTGGTCACGCTGCGTACTGAGGCGGGCGAGCGTCGGTGCGAGTTGTGCGCCCAGTTCGCCCGCGGCGACCAACTGACAATCGACGGTGTTGAAATGATGTGTTGCACGCGCCATCGCCTGTGCCAGCGGAAAGCCTTGCCTGACGTCGTGCCCGATTTCTCGCGCGAGACGTTTGAGACCACGGGCGTACGCACCGCGCGCGAGGATGTCGAGTGCGGCACTCAAGGGCACACCGGCTGCCAGCAGCGTGGCAAGGCGTCGCATGAGATTGGCGGCATCGATGGCTTTCACGCGAATGGCGGCGGTGTGGCGGCGTCCGGCGCTCAGGTGCGTCACGCGCACATGTTGCCGACGCAATTCGAGGCGTGCGACCGCTTCACCCGTCGCGATCAGCTCTCCTTGCCGGGCACGGCCATCGGCGTCGTGCCCCTGCCAGTGCCAGCGACGGGGTTGGGCGACTGGGGCGCGCCGGGTCACCCCGTCAGGCAGGTGTTGTCGCATCGACATCCTCCTGACAGATCGTGCCCGCACTGGCGTGCCACAAGCCCGCTTCGCGCAGCGTCATCACGCCTTCGCTCGCCGCCTGCGCCGCTAGTTCGTGAGGACTGCGCGATTGCGCGATGTTGACCGCTTGCGTGGCGCTGATCGGCATCACCTGGAACACACCAATGCGGCCCGCAAATCCAGTGCCGTGACAGCGCATGCAGGTGTGGCGGCGCTGCGGTTCGTCGCGGCCCTCTCCAGGCGCTCCATGCTCGGTAATCCCGGACGGGGCCGACGGCGTCTCCTTCGATGCGTCGGCGCCCCCGGCCACATCACACCCCGCCGGACAACGGCGCCTGACGAGACGTTGCGCACTGACCAGCAGGAGCGCCGACGACAGATTGAACGGCGCGACCCCGAGATCCAGCAATCGGGCGACCGTGCTCGAAGCATCGTTGGCGTGCACGGTGGCGAAGACGAGATGACCCGTTTGCGCCGCTTGTACGGCAATCGAGGCGGTCTGTGCGTCGCGGATCTCCCCGATCACAAGCACGTCGGGATCTTGTCGAAGGAAGGCGCGCAAGGCGGTCGAGAAGTCGAGCCCGGCCCGCTCGTTGAGATTGACCTGCGTGACGCCCGGCAGCCGGATTTCGACCGGATCTTCGATCGTCACGATATTGCGTGTGGTGTCGTTGAGCCGCCGCAGGCAACTGTAAAGCGACACCGTCTTGCCGCTCCCTGTCGGCCCCGTGAGCAGGATCATCCCGTGCGGGCGCGCGATGGCACGTGCGAGCGCCTGATATTGCACAGGCGTATAGCCGAGCGATTCGAGCGAGAGCGGCACCTTGGCGCCATCGAGCAGCCGCACCACCAACTTCTCACCGTAGAGCGTGGGCAACGTGCTGACGCGGCATTCGACAGGTTCGCCCGATTCACGCCATAACATCCGGCCATCCTGCGGCAGACGCTTTTCCGAGATGTCCAGATGGGCGAGTACCTTCAATCGGGCAACCAGCATGTCGCGCCACGCGACCGGCACTTCGGCGTGTTCGTGCAGTTCGCCATCTACGCGCAAGCGAATGCGGAACCGTCGTGCCATCGGCTCGAAGTGAATATCGGAGGCACCTGCGCGCACTGCTTCACCGAGCATCTGTTCCAGATACTGGAGAGGCGAAGCCGCTTCGGGGGTGGGGGCAGGGGATGAAAATGACGCAGCAACCGGCGCGTCCACACTGCGCGATTCAGCGGGCGTGTGACGGCGTGGCGTCGAGACGGCTTGCGATGACATGACAGGGAATGACGAGAGCGACGTGAAGCTTCAGTCTCGTCAAATCCCTGGGGGATCTCAATCGGAATTGCCCGAAAAATGGGGGGATGTTACGCGCAGTGAACGAGGAGATTGCAACCCGCTAGCCCCGTTCAATTTGCGTCACCTGTACGGCCGTCGTCAGTTGGCGGATTGATGCCCCGCCGGTTTGAACAATCGCACGGTCTTGATCGCCTGATTGTCGATCTGCACGATCTCCATGCGCACGCCGCTGATCTCCAGACTTACCGACGCTTCCGGAATCTCGCGCAGCACTTCGAGGATCAGGCCGTTAAGTGTCTTGGGGCCGTCGGTGGGCAGATGCAGGCCCAGGCGGCGATTCAGGTCACGAAGTCCGACGCCGCCACTGACCAGACAGTCGGCATCTTTGCTCCAGCCCGAGCGGCTGCCGCCCGAGCCGTGGGTGCTCGTGGTGAACTCACCGATCAGTTCCTCGATGATGTCTTCGGTCGTCACGAGCCCTTCGACTTCGCCGTATTCGTTGACGACGAGACCCACGCGGCGGTGGTTCTCCTGAAAGTACTGCAACTGGCGCAACGCAGGCGTATCGCTCGGAATGAAGTACGGCTCGACGAGCAGCGCGCGAAGGGTGTCGACCGTGAGGTCGTCGGGGTGGCGCAGCGCGGAGAGTGTGCGGCGCACGGGAAGAATGCCGACGATGCGATCGATATCGCCGTCGTACACCGGCAGCTTGTTGTGATAGCAGGTCTCGAGCTGCGAGAGGATCGTCTCGAGCGGTGCCGAGATATCGAGTGCTTCGATACGCGCGCGCGGCACCATCACGTCGTCCACCGCGATGTTCTCCAGATCGAGCAGATTGAGCAACACGCTGCGCGGTTTGGTCGGCATGTAGTTGCCGGCTTCCAGCACGATGGTGCGCAGTTCTTCGGTGGTGAGACGTGTTTCGCTGGCATCGCGGCGCGTATTGATACCGAGCACACGCAGAATGCCGCGCACGAAACCGTTGAGCACCCAGACGAGTGGCGTCGCAAGCGTGACGATCGGTTTGAGCAGCGCGCTGGTGGGCAGTGCGATGCGTTCCGGGTAGGTCGCACCGACGATTTTCGGACCAATCTCGGCGAACACGATGATGAGCAACGCAATCAACGCTGTGGCAACGGTCAAGGTGACCGCGTCGTTGCCGAAGTAACGCACCGCAATGGAGGTGGTGAGTACCGGAACAACCGTGTTGATGACGTTATTGCCGACGAGAATCGTGGACAGCAGGTCTTCGGTGCGGGAGAGCAGACCCTGGGTGTCTTTCGCGCCTCGGACGTTGAGGCGCACGAGATGTTTCAGGCGATGGCGGTTGAGCGCCATCATGCTCGTCTCTGAAATGGAGAAGAAGCCCGAACAGACGATCAGCAGGGCGACGGCGCAAATTTGCGCCCATAAGGGCAAGGCTTCCAAGCGTATTTGTGCACCAGTGGCGCGGGGGGTGGCAATGAGTTGCCACTATAGCAGAGGGGGCCCGTCGTTCCGCCGGCGTGGCGCGGTTGTCCGCGAAGGTCGCGAATGCAACGGAGTGCAAGGCATTTGCGCAGGACGGGGGATGACGCAGAAATAAAAAACCGCCGGACGAATCCGGCGGTTTTTTTGCTTTGCATGAGAGCAAAGTGAATCTTGGTCGGGGTGAGAGGATTCGAACCTCCGGCCTCTACGTCCCGAACGTAGCGCTCTACCAGGCTAAGCTACACCCCGCTTTCGATTTTGTCGCTTCGCCTTGTTAAGTGCGTCGCGTTATCGAGTAAGAACACAATTCTAGCAGGCTATTTTTGTATTGTGAAGAGGGGAGTGTAGAAATAATTTGTGCGGCGGCATCGGCTTCTTCTTGCGCACGTGCCAGCGTGTAGTCGAGTGCCCCCGTGCGCGTGATCGCGGCGAGGATCGGCTCGAACTTGTCGGTGCCGCCATTTTCGATCGCTTCCCGCACGAGCGCGCGTTCGGCTTCGGTGCCGTGTTGCAGCACATGAATCAGCGGCAGCGTCGGTTTGCCTTCGCGCAGATCGTCGCCGGCGTTCTTGCCCATCGCATCGGTGTCGCCCGCGTAATCGAGCCAGTCATCCATCAATTGGAACGCGGTGCCGAGGCGGCCGCCATATTCCAATACCGCCGCTTCCGTCTGTGCATCGGCATTCGCCAGCACGGCGGCGAGTTGCGTGGCCGCTTCGAAAAGGGTGGCGGTCTTGTACTTGATGACCTGGAGGTAGCGCGCTTCGTCGACGTCCGGGTCGTGCATGTTCAGCAACTGGAGGACTTCGCCTTCCGCAATGACGTTCGTGGCGCGCGCGAGAATCTGCATGACGCGCATGTTGTCCACGCTCACCATCATCTCGAACGAGCGGGAGTACAGGAAGTCGCCGACGAGCACCGACGCCGCATTGCCGAACAGGGCATTGGCCGTCTGGCGGCCGCGGCGCAGGTCGGATTCATCGACCACGTCGTCGTGCAGCAGCGTCGAGGTGTGGATGAATTCGATGACGGCGGCCAGCTCGAAGCGAGCCGGCGAGGTGACGCCAAGCGCATTCGCGACGAGCAGCAGCAAGGCCGGACGCAGGCGTTTGCCGCCCGAATTGATGATGTACTCCGAGATCTGATTGATCAGGACCACCTCGGAGGCCAGCCGGTGGCGGATAAGCTGGTCGACGGCACGCATGTCGTCGGCGATGGCGGCCAGTACGTTCTGGGGAGAAGTCGAAGCAGTCAAGACAAGGCTCGGGTGAGGAAAAATTCGCCCCAAATTATATAGTGCGCGGGGCCACTTTCGGGCACCAGCCCCGCGGAATGACTGGCTTCACGGAAGTCTTTGACTCAAAAGGATAAAGTCTGTATAATCCCCGGTTTTCGTGCGCGCATTCTTCGCGACAAGTCCAAAAATACTTCGGTATCGCGGGCTGCGGAGCGGCGTTGGGTCGGTAAGAAGCGTCCTAAATGTCCTTTCGGGGACCGGGACCCTCGGCCTGCACGGGAAGAATATATCTCTTGTTTATGAGTGAGGTTCAACAATGTACGCGGTCATAAAAACCGGCGGCAAGCAATATAAGGTTGCTGCTGGCGAAAAACTTAAAGTAGAACAGATACCGGCTGACATTGGCGCTGAAATCACCATCGACCAGATTCTCGCCGTTGGCGAGGGTGAATCGATTAAGTTCGGTGCACCGCTGGTTAGTGGGGCTTCCGTCAAGGCTACCGTTATCGCCCAGGGTCGTCACCCCAAGGTGAAGATTTTCAAGATGCGCCGTCGCAAGCACTACCAAAAGCGTCAAGGCCATCGCCAAAACTACACCGAGCTGCGCATCGACAGCATCAACGGCTAATCGATAGAGCTAGGTAAGGAGTTAAGTCATGGCACACAAAAAAGCAGGCGGATCGTCCCGTAACGGCCGCGATTCCGAGTCGAAGCGCCTCGGCGTGAAGGTGTACGGCGGTCAGGCAATCCTGGCTGGCGGCATCATCGTTCGCCAACGCGGTACTCGTATGCATGCCGGCGAAAACGTCGGTATTGGTAAGGACCACACGCTGTTTGCACTGGCCGATGGCCACGTGCAATTCGCCATCAAGGGCGCAGCGAAGAAGCAAGTGGTTAGCGTGGTGCCGGCAGCGTAAGCTAAGCCTTTTGCCACCAAAAGGCTCCGCTCTCATGCGGAGCCTTTTTTGTTTGTCCCGTCGCTATCTCCGCGAAATATCGCGAGGCTCACGGGGCGTTGTACAGAATTCAGTATCGTCTGCGGACGGTCGATAAGGCGGAACGGAACCATGAAATTCATTGACGCAGCGCGTATCGAGGTGATCGCCGGGGACGGCGGCAATGGCTCGGCATCGATGCGCCGTGAGAAGTTCGTGCCGTTCGGCGGACCCGACGGCGGCGACGGCGGTCGTGGCGGCAGCGTGTATGCCGTGGCGGATCGCAACATCAATACCCTGATCGATTACCGTTACTCGAAGAAGCATCTGGCGCGCAACGGTGAAACCGGCCGCGGCTCGGATTGCTACGGCAAGGGCGGCGACGACATCCATCTGCGTATGCCGGTGGGCACCATCATCAGCGACATGGACACCGGCGAAGTCATCGCCGACCTGACCGAACACGGCCAGGAAGTGGTCCTCGCGCAAGGCGGTGCAGGCGGTCTGGGTAACCTCCATTTCAAGTCGAGCACGAACCGTGCGCCCCGTCAGAAGACCGACGGCAAGCCCGGCGAGCGCCGCATGCTCCAGCTTGAGCTCAAAGTGCTCGCGGACGTCGGCCTGCTCGGCATGCCCAATGCGGGCAAATCGACTTTCATCGCGTCGGTATCGAACGCGCGTCCGAAGATCGCCGACTATCCGTTCACCACGCTCCACCCGAACCTTGGTGTCGTGCGCACCGCGCCGGGCAAGAGCTTCGTGATCGCCGATATTCCCGGCCTGATCGAAGGTGCCGCCGAAGGTGCCGGCCTGGGTCACCAGTTCCTGCGCCATTTGCAGCGTACGGGCCTGTTGCTGCATATCGTGGACATCGCCCCGTTCGACGAAGGCGTCGATCCGGTGGCGGACGCGAAGGCCATCGTGCTCGAATTGCAGAAGTACGACCAGATGCTGTTCGAGAAGCCCCGTTGGCTGGTGCTCAACAAGGTCGACATGATCCCGGAAGACGAACGCGCCGAGCGCGTGGCCGACTTCCTCAAGCGTTATGACTGGGACGGCCCGACCTTCCAGATCTCGGCGCTGACCGGCGAAGGCTGCGAACACCTGTGCCTTTCGGTGCAGGAGTATCTGTACCAGCAACGCGGTGCCGTCGAAGAAGCGCTGGAAGATGCCGCGCTCGATCCGCGTTTCCGCGCCGGCAGTGCGACCCCCGAGGCCGCCCCCGCTGCCAGCGAACCCGCACCACAAACGCCCCCGGACGATACGCCAAAGGCGTAAACTCCCCATCACTCAAGACACGGGCGGTGCCGTCGCAATGACGTTACCGCCAGTGATCCGGCCACGCTGGCCGTGAGCGGTGCAGAACTGACGGGGCAATCAACGTGTTTGACGTGTTGAGCGCGTTGAACACATCCGCCGCAGTTGCCCGACGGTGCCAGCGAACCAGCCTTCCCCAATACATCCGCAGGAGAAACCAGTCCCATGCGTTCGGTCATTGCCGATGCCAGGCGGCTCGTGGTGAAAGTGGGTTCCAGCCTTGTGACCAACGATGGTCGCGGCTTGGACGATGTTGCGATTGCGCGTTGGGCGCAGCAGATTGCCGCCCTGCGGCACGGTGGCGACGGGCGTGCGCCAAAGCAAGTGGTGCTCGTGAGTTCGGGCGCCATTGCCGAAGGCATGCAGCGACTGGGCTGGACGCGTCGTCCGAAAGCCATCGACGAGCTTCAGGCGGCTGCCGCCGTGGGGCAGATGGGGCTCGCACAGGTCTACGAGACCCGTTTCGCCGAACACGGCGTGCGCACCGCGCAGATTCTGCTCACGCACGCCGATCTGGCCGACCGCGAGCGCTATCTGAACGCCCGGACCACGCTGCTGACCTTGCTGCGTCTTGGCGTGGTGCCGATCATCAACGAGAACGACACGGTCGTGACCGACGAAATCAAGTTCGGCGACAACGACACGCTGGGCGCGCTCGTGACCAACCTGATCGACGGCGATGCGCTGGTCATTCTCACCGACCAGTCGGGGCTTTATACCGCTGACCCGCGCAAGCACCCGGACGCCGAGTTCGTGCACGAAGCGGAAGCAGGCGACGAGCGTCTCGAAGCGATGGCCGGCGGTGCCGGCTCGAGTATCGGCCGTGGCGGCATGCTGACCAAGATTCTGGCGGCCAAGCGCGCGGCGACGAGCGGCGCACACACGGTGATCGCGTCGGGCCGCGAGGCTGACGTACTGGTACGACTGGCCGGCGGCGAGGCGATCGGCACGCAACTGACGGCGCGCACGGCCGTACTGACGGCGCGCAAGCAGTGGATGGCCGATCACTTGCAGGTGCGCGGGCGCGTCGTGATCGATGCGGGCGCGTGCAAGAAGCTGATCGAAGAGGGCAAGAGCCTGCTGCCGATTGGCGTGATCGACGTGGAAGGCACGTTCGCGCGCGGTGAGGTCATTGCGTGTCTGGACGAAGCCGGTCACGAAGTCGCACGCGGCTTGTCGAACTACAGCGCGTCGGAGGCCCGGCTCATTCGCCGTCACCCGAGCAGCGATATCGAGCAGGTGCTGGGCTTTGCCAACGAACCCGAGTTGATTCACCGCGACAACCTGATTCTGCGCTGAACGAGACGCGCTACCGGGGCAACTGGGGCGCAAATCGTGAATACGGAAGTAGAAACAAAAACGCCGGCACGATAACCGTGGCCGGCGTTTTTTTATGGCATCGGCGGATGTCGTCGGGCGCCGACGCCAACCGACGGACGAGATTTCGCCCGCTGCGCGATTACTTGTAGTCGGGGTTGCCCACCGGATAGCGCAGGTTCTGCACGATTTCCTTCGGCTTGCCCAGCGGCGTTTTCTCGCGGCACAGGTAGTCGCGGTACAGGATGCCTTGGTAGGCCGTCGAGCCGTACGGACGAATCTGCCGCCACTCGCTGTTGCGTGCGGCGACCCACGTGCCGTCAGGGCGGCCGGTGGCGTACAGGCGCGTCTCGAACGTCGAGCAGTGCATGCCCTCGAACGACACGTTACGCGCGCCTTCCTTGCTGGTGATGACGGCCACGTAGCGCACCACGCCGTCGTCAGACACTTGCACGGACTTGGTGTCGATCGCGTAGGTCAGCGAGGAGTTCGGCAGGGTGGGGAAGGTGGCGAGATCGGCGTTCTGCGGGGCCGTCGTCGGCATCGTGAAGTCGGATTCCTTCCATTTGCCCTTGGCGGCTTCCTGCTGGGCGAAGTATTCGTCGAGATCCTGAACGGGCTGCGACGTGCTGCTGCAAGCGGCGAGCAGCGTCAGCGCGGCCAGAGGGGCCAGAACGGCGAGGCGCGGAGCGCGGCGGGTGAAAGACAGGCGCATGAGGTGACGGTCAGTAAGACGGCTGATGAGCGAAAGCGGGCGAGGCCGCGCAAAATGTTCTGGGTGATCGGCGACGAACGTGACGACGAACACGACGGCAAACGTGACGGCGACGAACACGGGGAATTCAGCACGACGCGGGCATGAAGCCCGCGTACGGATGATGGACAGCGCGGTCGCGGCCCGGTTCAGTGCCCCCCGCCTGCGGAACCCTTACCCGGACTAACGGGGCTATCGGCGCTGCCGGAGTCAAGGCCGCCAGCATGCTCGGCGGTATCGGCGGTATCGGCAGTATTGGCGGCATCGCCATCGTCGACCGCCACGGAAGCACCGCCGCAATCGTCGCTGTATTCGCCCGAGTGATGCTCGCCCGGGCCGGGATCGATCGCGTCGCCGTACGACCCGCTCGTGGCGCCCGGCGGCAGTTCGCCGATATGGGCACCCGCGCGCGGAAACCGCCGCCGTTCGTGCTGGGCACGCGCAGTCGTGCGCCGCAGATAGCGCGAGAGTTCGTTGAGCGCGAGTTGATACACTTCGCGTTTGAACTCGATCACGGCCTCGAGCGGCACCCAGTATTCGTTCCAGCGCCAGGCGTCGAACTCGGGATGATCGGTCGCACGCAGGCAGATATCGCAATCGCGACCAACCATGCGCAGCAGGAACCAGATTTGTTTCTGGCCCCGGTAATGTCCGCGCACTTCGCGCTTGATGAACTTGTCCGGCACCTCATAACGCAGCCAGTCGCGCGTGCGACCGATGATTTTGACGTGTTCTGGCTTTAGCCCGGTTTCTTCGTGCAATTCTCGGAACATGGCCTGTTCGGGCGTTTCGCCGTACTTGATGCCGCCTTGCGGGAACTGCCAGGAGTGTTCGCCCAGCCGCTTGCCCCAGAACACTTCATTGCGTGCGTTTAAGAGGATGATGCCGACGTTCGGGCGAAAGCCTTCACGGTCAAGCATACAACCACCCTTGAATCCTTTAAAATTGCTTCGATTATAAACAGATAATCACCGGCGCGGCGGCTGGCGGGGCTCGGGCACCCGACCGAAGCAACCCGGCCGTTGACCCCTAATTTTTCCGGAAATCTGCATGAAAGCCTCTCGTTTCTTCATCGGCACCCTCAAGGAAGCTCCCGCGGACGCCGAGATCGTCAGCCACAAGCTGATGGTGCGTGCCGGCATGATCCGTCGCGTTGCCGGCGGTATCTACGATTACCTGCCGATCGGGCTGCGCTCGATTCGCAAGGTCGAAGCCATCGTCCGTGAAGAAATGAACCGCGCCGGCGCGCTCGAACTGCTCATGCCGGCCGTCCAGCCGGCCGAACTCTGGCAGGAATCGGGCCGCTGGCAAAAGTACGGCCCGGAGCTGCTGCGCCTGAAGGACCGCAACGACCGCGATTTCGTGGTCGGGCCGACCCACGAAGAAGTGGTGACGGACATCGCGCGCCGCGAGATCAAGAGCTACCGCCAGCTGCCGGTCAACTTCTATCAGGTGCAGAACAAGTTCCGCGACGAGATCCGTCCGCGCTTCGGCGTGATGCGCGGCCGCGAATTCCTGATGAAGGACGCGTACTCGTTCGATAAGGACCGTGCCGGCCTGCAAGTCTCGTATCAGAAGATGTTCGACGCCTATGTGCGCATCTTCACGCGTCTGGGGCTGGATTTCCGCGCGGTCGTGGCCGACAACGGCTCGATCGGCGGCTCGGGTTCGCATGAATTCCACGTGATCGCCGACACCGGCGAAGACGCCATCGCCTACTGCCCGACGTCGGACTATGCGGCCAACGTCGAAATGGCCGAAGCCGTCGCCCCGCAAGGCGAGCGTGCCGCCCCGGCCGAAGCCCTGACCAAGACCGCCACGCCGGGCAAGGCCAAGTGCGAAGCCGTGGCCGAACTGCTCTCCATCCCGCTGACACGCACGGTCAAGTCGATCGTGCTGGCGACCGACAGCGAAGACGCCGGCACCACGGTCTGGCTGCTGCTGCTGCGCGGCGATCACGAACTGAACGAGATCAAGGCGAGCAAGGTGCCGGGGCTGACGGACTTCCGTTTTGCCTCTGAAGCCGAGATCGTCGAGTGGTTCGGCACGCCGCCGGGCTATCTGGGCCCGATCGGCACGAAGAAGCCGGTCAAGCTGGTGGTCGACCGCACGGTGGCCAAGATGAGCGACTTCGTGGTCGGCGCCAACGAGGCGGACTTCCACATCACCGGCGTGAACTGGGGCCGCGATCTGCCCGAAGCCGAAGTGGTGGCCGATCTGCGCAACATCGTGCCGGGCGACGCCTCGCCGGACGGCAAGGGCGAGATCGCCCTGTGCCGCGGCATCGAAGTGGGTCACGTGTTTCAGTTGGGCACCAAGTACTCGGATGCCATGGGCGCCACCTTCCTCGACGAGAACGGCAAGCCGGCCCCGATGGAAATGGGCTGCTACGGCATTGGCGTCACGCGCGTGCTGGGCGCTGCCATCGAACAGAATTTCGACGATCGCGGCATCATCTGGCCGGAATCGATCGCCCCGTTCGAAGTGGTGCTGTGCCCGATGGGCTACGACCGCAGCGACGCTGTGCGCGCCGCGGCCGACAAGCTCTACGAGGAACTGCTGGCCGCCGGCATCGACGTCATTCTCGATGACCGTGGCGAGCGCCCGGGCGTGATGTTCGCCGACTGGGAACTGATCGGCGTGCCGCACCGCGTGGTGATCGGCGATCGTGGCCTGAAGGAAGGCAAGATCGAGTATCAGGGCCGTCGCGAGACGGAAGCCCAGTTGCTCGACGCTGCCACCGTGGCCGAGATCGTGACCGGCAAGGTGCGCGCTGCGAAGGCGGTCTGAGCGTCAGTGAGGCGGGAGTGAGTCGAGTCTGGTCGGCACGACCGATGACACCGCACCTGCCAGCCAGCCGCGCAATCTTGTAGAGGTTGAGTCGGCTGGATCCTGCATTACCTGACGGCAGTCGCCTTGGCGGCTGCCGTTGTCATATCCAGAGCATTCTCCGTATGGAATACACGTTCGCTTCGGCCACGATCCTGCTGCTGCTCATCACGGATCCGTTCGGCAATATCCCGATTTTCGTCAACGCGTTGCGTAACGTGCCCGCATCGCGACGGCCGCGCGTGATCGTGCGAGAGGTGCTGATCGCGTTCGCGATTCTGCTGCTGTTCATGCTTGTGGGCGATCGCTTCCTGCGGATGATGAGCCTGACCGATCTGTCGCTGCAACTGGCGGGCGGCATCGTGCTGTTTCTGATTGCGCTGCGCATGATCTTCCCGCATCCCGATCAGGGCTCGCTGCCGACGGCGGGTGAGCCGCTCATCGTGCCGCTGGCGATTCCCGCGCTTGCCGGGCCGTCGGCGCTGGCAACCGTCATGCTGCTGGTGTCGCAACAGCCGGGCAGGATGCTCGAATGGATTACGGCGCTGAGCGTGACGATGGCCGTGTGTGCCGTGGTGCTGTTGCTGGCCGACCGCATCGAGCGCCTGCTTGGGTCACGCGTGGTGGCGGCGTTCGAGCGTCTGATGGGGCTGATTCTCGTGGCGATCTCGGTCGAGATGATCCTCAAGGGCGTGAAAGTCTTCGTGCATCAGTTCTGAGCGCATGCATCGAAGGCATCGCTGGCATCGGCAGCAAAAGAAAAGGGCCCCGAGGGGCCCTTTCTTCATGGCGACCTGACTGACGTCAACACGACATCAGCGCGGCGTCGTCAGTGCGCGAATCGTCGGCAGGTTACGCCAGTAACCCTTGGCATCCATGCCGCAGCCGAAGACGTAGCGATCGGGCACGGTAAAGCCGCAAAAGTCGGGATGCGACGGCTTGTCCTTGGCGAGAATCTTCTCGCACAGCACGGCGCTGTAGAACTTCGACGCGCCCATCTCGAGAATCCGGTCACGAATGGCGGCCATCGTCGCACCTTCGTCGAGGATGTCGTCGAGCACGAGCACCACGCGATCACGCACCGAGTCACGCGGGGCGACACGCCACTGCATGGCACCGCCAGTGGTGGTGTTGTTGTAGCGCGAGAGGTGGATATAGTCGAACTCGAGCGGGAAGTCGAGGCGCGGCAGCAGCATGCCGGTGAAGACGGCGGCGCCGCCCATGACCGACAGCACCATCGGGAATTCGTCGCCGATGGCGGCCTTGATGGCACCGGCCATCTGGTCGACCGAGGCGTTGACCTGATCGGACGAGACGATTTCTTCGGAATTACGGAAAACTTCGAGGGCTTCTTCGCGGTTCATATGGGGCGACCCTGTATCACTTGTTGCGGGGGATGTCGCTATTTGCGGCCCGGAGTATATACGGAATAGCCGGCGTTGACCGGATCTGTCCGAAATCTGACGGGCCGCAACCCTGCGACCGGGGAGAGAACGTCTGCGCGCTTAGCGCATGCCCGGCATCATGCCCTTCATGCTGCGCATCATCTTCATCATGCCGCCGCCCTTGAGCTTCTTCATCATCGTGCGCATCTGGTCGTACTGATTGAGCATGCGGTTGACTTCCTGCACCTGCACACCTGCACCGGCAGCGATGCGGCGCTTGCGGCTGGCCTTGATCAGTTCCGGCTTGGCGCGCTCGGTCGGCGTCATCGAGTTGATGATGCCTTCCATGCGGCGGACCTGCTTCTCGGCCTGATCCATATTGGTCTGGCTGGCGGCGGCCTGGAACTGCGCCGGCAGCTTGTCCATGAGCGAGGAAAGCCCGCCCATCTTCTTCATCTGGCCGATCTGCGCCTTGAAGTCGTTCAGATCGAAGTCGCCGCCTTTCTTGACCTTCTCTGCGAGCTTCTGGGCGGCCTGCACGTCCACGCCGCGCTGGGCTTCCTCGACGAGCGCGAGAATGTCGCCCATGCCGAGAATCCGGTTCGCCATGCGGTCCGGGTGGAAGACTTCGAGGCCGTCGAGCTTTTCGCCCACACCGACGAACTTGATCGGCTTGCCAGTGATATGACGCACCGACAGCGCGGCACCGCCACGCGAGTCACCGTCGAGCTTGGTGAGCACAACGCCGGTGAGCGGCAGCGCTTCGTTGAAGGCACGGGCGGTGTTCACGGCGTCCTGACCGAGCATGGCGTCGACGACGAACAGCGTTTCGATCGGTTTCAGCTCCGTATGCAGGGCGGTAATTTCCTGCATCATCGCTTCGTCGATACCCAGACGGCCGGCCGTGTCGACGAGCAGCACGTCGTGGTGATGGCGGCGTGCCCAGTCCACCGCCGCGCGGGCGATGTCGACCGGTTTCTGATCGGGTTGCGACGGGAAGAAGTCGGCGTCGACCTGTTCGGTCACCGTCTGCAACTGCGCGATAGCGGCAGGGCGGTAGACGTCGACGGAAACGGTGAGGACTTTCTTCTTCTGCGCGCGCAGCAGCTTGGCGAGCTTACCGACGGTGGTGGTCTTACCCGCACCTTGCAGACCGGCCATCAGGATGATGGCGGGCGGGGTGGTGGCGAGATTGAGTTCGGCGGCGCGGCCTTCGTAGTCGCCGCCCATGAGCGCGGTGAGTTCGCGCTGGACCACACCCACGAGCGCCTGACCCGGCGAGAGGCTGCCGACGACTTCTTCGCCGAGCGCCTTTTCGCGCACCTTGGCGACGAAATCGCGGACCACGGGCAGGGCAACGTCGGCCTCAAGCAGGGCAAGGCGCACTTCGCGCAGCATTTCCTGCGTGTTGGCCTCGGTCAGACGGGCTTCGCCGCGCAGGGTCTTGACGACCTTGGCAAGGCGCGTAGTGAGATTGTCGAGCATGAAACGTATCCTGTAAGACCCGCAGTGGCCCGGTGGGCGGGCGTGCCCGGGCGAGTGAGCAGCACGGCAGCGCGCCCGTCATGGGCTGGTGTAAACTTCAAACATGACTATTTTACTGTATGCGCTGACCGCCATCCTCTACGCCGGGTTGGCGGTTTGTTCTTGGCAAGGTTACCGGCGCGATGCCGCACTCGCGATGGCGGGCGGGCAACTCGCGCCTGCGCCGGTCACGGGCACGCCTTCGCGCTGGCCGATGCAGCTTTCGCTGTTCGTCGCGCTCGCGCTGCACGGGGTGTTGCTGCATCAGACGATCTTCCGTGCCGACAGCATGCACTTCGGTTTCGCGTACATGCTCTCGGCCATGCTCTGGCTCTCAGTGGGCATCTACTGGATCGAAAGTTTCTTCTTCCCGCTCGACAGCCTGCGGCTAATGGTCACACCGATCGCGGCGGTGGCCTGCATCCTGCCGCTGATCTTTCCCGACGTGCGAATTCTCGGCTTTGCGGCCGAACCGATCTTCAAGGTGCACTTCATCATCGCGAACATGGCGTATGGCCTGTTCGCACTCGCGGCGCTGCATGCGCTGCTGATGATTTATGCCGAGCGGCAGCTGCATCCGTCGCGCGGCAGCGAGCCGACTGGCTGGCTTGCCCGCTGGCTCGAAACACTGCCGCCGCTGCTCACGATGGAGAAGCTGCTGTTCCGCCTGATCGGTGCGGGCTTCGTGCTGCTCACGCTGACGCTGATTTCCGGCGTGATGTTCTCCGAGGCGCTCTTCGGGCGCGCGGTGCGCATCGATCACAAGACCGTGTTCGCGGTGGTGTCTTGGCTGATGTTCGGCGCGGTGCTGCTGGGGCGGCATTTTTATGGGTGGCGCGGTAAGGTCGCGCTGCGTTGGGTTCTGGCGTCATTCGTGGCGCTGTTGCTGGCGTATGTCGGTTCTCGCTTCGTGCTAGAGGTGGTGCTGCATCGCATGACGGAGACTTGAAGCGCGATGCGCAATATCTTGCTGTTACTGGTGTTGTTGGTGCTGGGCACCTGGTGGATGCGTCATAACGAGCGCAAGCGCGATGCCGATCGCATGCGCCCGCCGCCCGCGAACGGGGCGAAGACCACCGTGCAACAGTCGCTGCCGCCGGCCGAGCGCATGGTGCGCTGCCAGGAGTGCGATACCTATCTGCCCGAGAGCGACGCGATACATGGCGCCGGCGGCACGCATTTTTGCAGTGGCGCGCATCGCGACGCCTATCTCGCGCGCGAACGCCGCGCCTGAGCCCCGAAGCGCGGCCTCACCGCGCATACGTCGGGGCCCATTCCTCGCATATTCCCCGCGCTTTCTTTCCCGCTGCCTCTCTCTATTAGCAAGCCTGCCCCGGTGGCCGGCTTGCGCATGCCTGTCGCATGCACTAAAACACAGTAACCAGCCCCGTACAAAACAAGAACAAGCATGACGAGACGGGATGGGGGATCAGTCGACAGGAGGGCGCCATATGTTGATGCGCAGACGGATGTATTTCCTTCTTCCCGATTTGGCGAGTGCGCAGCGCACGATGAGTGACCTGCTGCTGGCGCGAATCGAGGAGCGTCACATCCACTTCATGGCACGTGACGAAATGGACCTGGAGGGACTGCACGAGGCTAACCTCCTACAGACTTCCGATATCGTGCACGGCGCCGAAGCCGGGCTCGTGATCGGTGGCTTCTGTGGGCTGGCAGTCGGTGCAGTCGCGGCGTTTTTCCCCATCGTGGGCACACGTCCCCAATGGGAGTTGATGATCATTACCGCGCCGCTCGGTTCGCTGTTCGGCGCGTGGGTGTCGAGCATGATCGGCGTATCGGTGCCGAACTCGCGGCTCAAGATGTTCCGCGAGCCGCTGGAGCAAGGCCAGATTCTGCTGATGGTCGATGTGCGCGAGAGCCGCGTCGACGAGGTTCGCGAGATGTTGAAAGCGCACCATCCCGAAGCGCATATGGAAGGGGTGGAGGCGGCGATTCCGGCATTTCCGTGATCGATGGGTTCATCCGGCCGGCAACGGCCAATGGCGCCGCCCCTGTGAGCGGTGCGGGGTGGTACGCGTGTTGCACGACACGAGTCCGTTGCCACCCCCGGGCGTGGCAACGCCCATGGAAGCCTCTCGGCCTAGAACGGCGAGAGGCTTCTTCTTTGGGGATTCTGCCGATTTTTTTCCGGGCATCGGGCGGGCACAGTAGCGGGAGTGCGCATCACATCGCGCGTCATATCGAGCATCCCTTGACACCCCACCGCGACCGTTGGGCCCCGCGTCGGCGGCGTTACGCCAAGTGGGCTACAATGGCGCCCCTCGCTCTACGGGAGATCGCCGTGCCCGTCATGCTCCAGTCATTTGTGTCCCCTATCGTTGCCCACCGGCCGGATCGCCGCGTCAGCGCTTGCGCTGCGGTATCTCGTATGTTGTCGCGGGGCGCGGCATGAACGCACCGGATCGATCGAAGGTCGAAGGCGCGCCGAACCGGCTGCCGGTCTTCACGCTCGACACCGAAGGCTGGGTGCGCGAAGCGCAGCGACTGCCATCGCCGAATTTCGATGCACGTCCGGCCGGGCTGCCGACCGACTTGCTCGTGGTGCACAACATCTCGCTGCCGCCGGGGCAGTTCGGGGGCGACGAGATTCCCGCGTTCTTCCAGAACCGGCTCGACCACGACGCGCATCCGTTCTTCGACGAGATTCGCGGCGTGCACGTGTCGTCGCACTTTCTCGTGCGCCGTGATGGTGCGTTGCAACAGTTCGTGTCGTGCGACGCCCGCGCATGGCACGCCGGTGCATCGTCGTTCGAAGGGCGGGCGCGCTGCAACGACTTCTCGATCGGGGTGGAGCTGGAAGGCACCGACGAGACGCCGTTCACCGAGGCGCAGTACGCGACGCTGGCGGCGCTGACGCAAACGTTGCAGCTGCGTTACCCGATTCAAGCTGTCGCCGGACATGCCGATATAGCACCGGGCCGGAAGACGGATCCGGGGCCGCATTTCGAGTGGCAGCGGTGGCGCCGGATGGCGGGCCTGAACCCCGCGATGTTGCCGTTTCAGCCGGCGGATTAACCCCCATGCCGGACTAGGTTTTGCTTGACACGGCGACGCCACGGGCCTTCCCGGCGACACAAATTTTTGAGTTTGCGGAGTGCGTCATCTCCACTATACTTAGTGCCAATTCGGGTGCCGACCACTATATGTAGTGGTTTTTCATGAGGTCGGCGCAGGAAGCAATATCCATCAATACCGTGCTGTCCCGCGGCGTTTTGTGGGGCGGTACAGCAGCAAAGCCGTGCAGCGGACACCTCGAACCCTTGGCCGTCCGTCGGTCGTACGGTGTTCAGCACTTCGCTCCATCGGCGCCCCCAAGGGCGCATTTTTGCCGGCCGTCAAACTGGTAGAGACGCGCTAACAGCACCATCTCATTGGAACGGGAGTTTTTACATGCAGACTAACGAAAACCTCACCCGCCCGAACCCGACGGCCGCCGCGAATGCCGGCAGCACGGGTGCGTCGGCGCCCCAAACCACGGGCGCCTTCGAACCGGCGACCAACGCCGACTTCAAAGTGATTCGACGTAACGGCGCGGTGGTGGGTTTCGAGCCGTCGAAGATCGCCATCGCCGTGACCAAGGCGTTCCTCGCCGTGAACGGCGGTCAGGGTGCGGCTTCGGCGCGTGTTCGCGAACTCGTGGAGCAACTGACGCAAGCCGTCGTGCGTGCGCTGGTGCGCAGCCGCCCGAACGGCGGTACGTTCCACATCGAAGACATTCAGGATCAGGTCGAACTCGCGCTCATGCGCGAAGGCGAGCACAACGTCGCACGTGCCTACGTGCTGTATCGCGAAAAGCGTTCGCAAGAGCGTGCTCACTCGGTCGAAACCACGCAAGAATCGGCAGCGCCTGACGCGCCGGTGCTGCGTGTCACCGACAACGGCGTGACGCGCTCCCTCGACATGGGCGTGCTGCGTGGCGTAGTGCAGGCCGCTTGCGAAAACCTCGGCAACGAAGTCAGCGCCGAGCCGATTCTGACTGAAACCCTCAAGAACCTGTACGACGGCGTGCCGCTGTCGCAGGTGTACGACTCGGCGATCCTCGCCTCGCGTACCCTCATCGAGAAAGAGCCGGCGTACAGCCTCGTCACCGCTCGTATTCTGATGCACACGATCCGCCGCGAAATCCTCGGCGAAGAAGTGCCGCAGGGCGAGATGGCAGCCCGTTACGTCGAATACTTCCCGCGCTTCATCAAGCAAGGCGTGGAAGCCGAACTGCTCGACGAGCAACTGCTCACGTATGACCTGGCCAAGCTGGGCGCCGCACTCGACGCGTCGCGCGACCTCCAGTTCAACTATCTGGGTCTGCAAACGCTGTACGACCGCTACTTCCTGCATATCGACAGCCATCGCATCGAAATGCCGCAGGCGTTCTACATGCGCGTGGCAATGGGTCTGGCATTGAACGAAGTCGAGCGCGAAGCGCGTGCGATCGAGTTCTATCAGATCCTCTCGAGCTTCGACTTCATGAGCTCGACCCCGACGCTGTTCAATTCGGGTACGCGCCGCTCGCAGCTGTCGTCGTGCTACCTGACGACCGTCTCGGACGATCTGGAAGGCATTTACGAAGCGCTCAAGGAAAACGCACTGCTGTCGAAGTTTGCCGGCGGTCTGGGCAACGACTGGACGCAGGTTCGCGCGCTCGGCTCGCACATCAAGGGCACGAACGGCAAGAGCCAGGGCGTGGTGCCGTTCCTGAAGGTGGTCAACGACACGGCCGTGGCCGTGAACCAGGGCGGCAAGCGCAAGGGCGCGGTCTGCGCGTACCTGGAAACGTGGCACCTGGATATCGAAGAATTCCTGGAACTGCGCAAGAACACCGGCGACGACCGTCGCCGTACGCACGACATGAACACGGCGAACTGGATTCCCGATCTGTTCATGAAGCGCGTGATGGAAGGCGGTGAATGGACGCTGTTCTCGCCGTCGACCTGCCCGGACCTGCACGACAAGTACGGCAAGGCCTTCGAGCAGGCGTACACCGCCTACGAAGACAAGGCGGCGCGCGGCGAACTGAAGCTGTTCAAGAAGGTGCCGGCACAAGCACTCTGGCGCAAGATGCTGGGCATGCTGTTCGAAACCGGCCACCCGTGGATCACGTTCAAGGACCCGTGCAACATCCGTTCGCCGCAGCAGCACGTGGGCGTGGTGCACTCGTCGAACCTGTGCACGGAAATCACGCTGAACACGAGCGAGACCGAAATTGCCGTGTGTAACCTCGGCTCGGTGAACCTGGTGGCTCACCTGAAGCAGACGGCCAACGGCTACGAGCTGGATCACGAGAAGCTGCAACGCACCGTTCGCGTGGCGATGCGCATGCTCGACAACGTGATCGACATCAATTACTACGCCGTGACGAAGGCGCGTAATTCGAACCTGCATCACCGTCCGGTGGGCATGGGCATCATGGGCTTCCAGGACTGCCTGCACCTGCTGCGCACGCCGTACGCGTCCGACGATGCCGTCGAGTTCGCCGACCGTTCGATGGAAGCCGTTTGCTACTACGCCTACTGGGCGTCGAGCGAGCTGGCCAAGGAACGCGGTCAGTACTCGTCGTACAAGGGCTCGCTGTGGGATCGTGGCATCCTGCCGCAAGACTCGATCAAGCTGCTGGCTGAAGAGCGCGGTGGCTACCTCGAAGTCGACCAGTCGGCAACGCTGGACTGGGACAGCCTGCGCAAGCACATCGCTTCGCACGGCATGCGCAACTCGAACTGCGTGGCGATCGCACCGACCGCAACGATCTCGAACATCATCGGCGTGTCGGCCTGTATCGAGCCGACGTTCCAGAACCTGTACGTGAAGTCGAACCTGTCGGGCGAATTCACGGTGGTGAACGAGTATCTGGTGCGTGATCTGAAGGCGCGTGGCCTGTGGGACGAAGTGATGGTCGCCGACCTGAAGTACTTCGACGGCTCGCTCTCGCGTATCGACCGCGTGCCGGCCGATCTGCGCGAAATCTACGCCACGGCGTTCGAAGTCGAGCCGAAGTGGCTGGTCGAAGCGGCCTCGCGTCGTCAGAAGTGGATCGATCAGGCGCAGTCGCTCAATATCTATATGGGCGGCGCTTCGGGCAAGAAGCTCGACGAGACGTACAAGCTGGCGTGGACGCGCGGTCTGAAGACCACGTACTACCTCCGTACGATGTCGGCCACGCACGTCGAGAAGTCGACGGTGAATCACGGCGCGCTGAACTCGGTGAGTTCGGGCGGTGTGACGCCGACGAGCAGCTTCTCGGCCGAGCCGACCTCGCCGTTGGCCCAGCCGATGCCGGAAGCCGAAGGCGCGGTCTGCACGATGCGTCCGGGCGATGCCGGTTTCGACGAGTGCGAAGCCTGCCAGTAAGTTGAGTTCGTGCCGGTGCCGGTTCGGTGCCGGCCACTCGGAAAAAAACCCGTCGGTCCCTCAGGGCGACGGGGTTTTTTCTTGGGTGTCTTCCCGCTCAGGTCAGGTCACGCCAGATCAATCCGCATCGACAGGTTGAGCGTCTCGCCATGCGGCACCCGGGCGTGGTCGTGATCGAAGTCACCGACGCGATGCGTCGACGGCTCCAGGCACAGGTAGGGGCGTCCAGCGGGCGAGTGCACCACGAGCCACGAGGCATCGTCGCTGCGCACCGTCGCCGAGCGCAGGCCGCCGGCGTAGTCGATGCGCGCATCGAACCGTCCGGCCTCGGTGGGCACTTCAGCGAACCACGTCGAGCGGCCTTTGCTGTCGAGCCCGCCGCCGACCGACACCACCTCGATGGCGCCGACATGGATGCGCTGTTCGCTCGGCCACCGGACGTCTTCCGAAGGCGAGCGCCAGATGGACTCCGCTTCGAACGTCAGACGCGCCCCGGCGGGCCAACGGAAGTAAGGATGCAGACCGAGCCCGGCCGGCATCTCGCCCGCAGAGAGATTGGTGAGCGAGAGCTGCATGTCGACACCTTGCGCATCGAGCGATATCGACAGATAGGCCTGATAGTGCCAAGGCCACTCGGGTTGTGCGGGGCTGTCGAGTTGCAGCACGCAGCAGTGCGCGCTCTCGTCCACGACTTCCCAAGGGCGGCGCAGCCCCCAGCCGTGCAGCGAACTGGAGGCCACTGCCGCGTCACGGGCGGCGATGGCTCGGCCTTGCCAATGGAGCGTGTCGTCACGCAACTGATTGGTATAGGGCAGCATCGGAAACGCGCCGGCCTTCGGCCATTCGTCCGATGCAAAGGGTTCGTTGCCGAGTGGCATGAGGTAGTCGAACAGATCGCCGCGTGTGTCGCGCCGCGCCAGTCGGGCGAGCCGCCCGCCGCAGCCCGGTTGCACTTCGGCGATCAACGACCCGGCCGAGAGCCGGAGCGGTTTGCCCGGGGTGAGGGTGAGCGGTGTCGCGCCCGGGGGAAGCGTCGCGAGGGCGCGTGCGTTGCCGGCATCAGGGGAATGCATCGTCAGTATCTCCTTCGTCTCCTTCGCGTCTTGACGCGCCGCGCGTCCGGATCTGCCGTCCGGGTTCGCTGCGCGGGTGACGCGTGACGCATAGGATACGCCCGATGTTGTCGTGCCGAGTGGCTCGCCGCCAACGTCGCGCCAGGCGCTGCGCAAACCCTACCGCCCGCCCGCAAATCGTGGCAACATGCCGGTCCCGCGGGGCTTGGCGGGCGTGGCACGAGTGTTGCGGTGTAACACTAGGTATAGTGGTTTGCATGGAGTGCGGCACTATATATAGTGGAGGGTGCTGGAATACGCGACGTAATTGTGCTAAATTTGAGTCATTCAATTCGACGTCGGGAGGTCATGATGTTGCCAGTGACGCAAGCCAACTCCCCCGTCTGCGAAGTTCCTCAAAAGTGCGCGAATGCGCCTCTGACTGGCCCCCGAAACACGGTATCGACCCTTGCGGATTTTCCGCCGCCCGTCACGCGAATCGCGCGATGATGTCCGCCGGAACGCATGGCTTTTTGCGCGTGACCCAGTAAGTTAAGTAACCATTAATTCGTATCAGCCGAGTCGCACACGCCCCAGGCGAGTGATCGGCTGATCTGCCACTTCGGCGGTGTGCGTAGTTGTGTGCACCGCATCAACCTGAACGGACCGAGACCCTATGTTGAACTGGGAAGAAGAGACCACCACCGCCAAACCTGCTGCACCGGCAGCTCCTGCCGCCAGCTTCACGCCGGCGGAGAACATCCTTGGCACGCAGGGGGATACCCCGAACGTGATCGCCTCGTCGTCGACGCGCCGCGTGAGCGCCTCCGACAAGCGCGTGATCAACGGCACGACCGACGTGAACCAACTGGTGCCGTTCAAGTACAAATGGGCGTGGGAGAAGTATCTGGCCGGTTGCGCCAACCACTGGATGCCGCAGGAAGTGAACATGTCGCGCGACATCGCCCTGTGGAAGGATCCGAATGGCCTGACCGAAGACGAGCGCCGCATCATCAAGCGCAACCTCGGCTTCTTCGTGACCGCCGACTCGCTCGCCGCGAACAACATCGTGCTCGGCACGTATCGCCACATCACCGCGCCCGAGTGCCGTCAGTTCCTGCTGCGTCAGGCGTTTGAAGAAGCGATCCACACGCACGCCTATCAGTACATCGTCGAGAGCCTGGGCCTGGACGAAGGCGAGATCTTCAACGCGTATCACGAAGTGGCGTCGATTCGCGACAAGGACGAGTTCCTGCTGCCGTTCATCGAAGTGGTTGCCGACCCGTCGTTCCAGACCGGCACGCAGGAGAATGACCAAAAGCTGCTGCGCTCGCTGATCGTGTTCGCCTGCATCATGGAAGGTCTGTTCTTCTACGTCGGCTTCACGCAGATCCTCGCGCTGGGCCGTCAGAACAAGATGACCGGTGCTGCGGAGCAGTATCAGTACATCCTTCGCGACGAGTCGATGCACTGCAACTTCGGCATCGACCTGATCAATCAGGTGAAGCTGGAAAACCCTAACCTGTGGACGCCGGAGTTCCGCGACGAGATTCGCGAGCTGTTCAAGAAGGCAGTCGAGCTGGAGTATCGCTACGCTGAAGACACGATGCCGCGCGGCGTGCTCGGTCTGAACGCGGGCATGTTCAAGAGCTATTTGCGCTTCATCGCGAACCGTCGCTGCGCACAAATCGGTCTCGAGGCGCTCTACCCGAACGAAGAGAATCCGTTCCCGTGGATGAGCGAGATGATCGACCTCAAGAAGGAGCGCAACTTCTTCGAGACGCGAGTGATCGATTATCAAACCGGCGGTGCGTTGAGCTGGGACTAAGCGTTGCGTGAAAATGGGTGCTGGCTGCAAAGCCAGCATTCATGCGGTTCTTGAGAGGGTGGTGTGTGCGTGCGAAGCACGCGTGACTTGTGCGAAGAGAAGTCAAAGCGAAGCGCAAGAGAAGGCATGAGTCACACACATCGCCCTCGTCATCGCATGCTTGTGAGTGCGTCGAAGCGATCGAAGCACGCGTGCGATGTGCATCAAATACAACAGATTGACTTCTTCGTTGCGATTGATGTGCGCTTTTTTATGCGCAAAGTATTAACATCGCATCACAAAAGAATTATTATTCGCTCAAATAAATTGCAGTCTCGATGAACACACGAAAGCACATTGCTTTCCTCCCGCGACAGAGAGCTGGTAGTTACGGAGCGTAAAAACCTTGGTGCATAGCAAGCAGTATCGCTTATCCGCTATCGCAATCTCCTCCATCCCGATGACGGGACAGGCAAGCTACCCCCCGAAGAATCTGGCGAACTCCCCCTATCAAGACAATCGAATTGCTGACGGCGATGTCGTCGGCAATTTTTTTGCGCGCGTGACCACTCATGGTAAGCGTCATGCGCGCAGCGCCGAATTCATTAGCGTAAGCCGTCGATGTCCGATGCGTACGCCGATGAATAGCCCGCTCGCCGGCGGTTCGCCGTGCGGTGGTCGGGTTTCCTTCTCAGGTAGTTTCGTTTGAGTGATATCTCACGTTAAGGAGCATTGTGATGGCTACTACTGCTAAGAAAAAACCCGCAGTCAAGAAGGCTGCTGTTGCGAAGAAGCCGGTAGCGAAGAAGGCTGCTGCTGCCAAGAAGCCTGTCGCCAAGAAGGCTGTGGCCGCTAAGAAGCCGGTCGCCAAGAAGGCTGTTGCCGCTAAGAAGCCGGCCGCCAAGAAGGTCGCCGCTAAGAAGCCGGCAGCCAAGAAAGTCGCAGTGAAGAAGGTTGCTGCG
>NZ_NGUQ01000031.1 GCF_002179965.1 Pandoraea sp. PE-S2T-3 | reverse complement strand
TACGCGACATCGTTTCTGGTGGTAGATCCAGATCGGCTGTCGAACCCGTATCAGATGATTGATACGAAGTACTTGCGCGGGGGCGTTGAGATTGATGACGATGGCGTGCCGTTGGCCTATCACATTCGCAAGGCCCATCAGAACGATTGGTACAACGCGGTCGAATCGATGGAGTGGGAGCGCGTTGAGCGTGAGGATGAGGATGGTTGGCGCCGCGTGATCCACGATTTCGAGCGAGATCGCGCCGGCCAGAGCCG
>NZ_NGUQ01000030.1 GCF_002179965.1 Pandoraea sp. PE-S2T-3 | reverse complement strand
ACGTCACCCAGTGGAACCAGGAAGCCAGCGCACTTTCCGGGACCCGCCTGGACGAGGCACTGAACCAGCCGATCTTCCTCGCCTTCCAGCCGCTCAAGCCGTTCCTGCCGCAGATCAAGGCCACGGTAGAGCAACACACCGTGGAGCGGATCGAGCGCGTTACCTGGGTCAAGGATGACGAACCCAAGCACTACGCCCTGACCTTCTACCCGTTGATGGGCGGTGCCGGGCGCGGCGTGGTGATCCGGATCGAC
>NZ_NGUQ01000029.1 GCF_002179965.1 Pandoraea sp. PE-S2T-3 | reverse complement strand
TGCCGTAAGACCAGGCGGCCTCTGCACTTGCGTATTCAGCCGGTTCGTTGAACGCCGCAAAAAACCGCGCCTTGTGAGCACGCAGGGCGCCACGGCCAGCGAAAAAGAGACGACGAAGCAGGCGAGAACGAGAAAGACTTGAACGTTGTGCATGTTGGCCCCCGATGGGAATGTTTGCGACGTTGACGATACTTTACGATACCGCACGATACCGTGTCAAGTTTTTTTTGAAGTCGGCGGGTTCAGTGGTCATTTGCTGCTGCTGCACCAGCCTGTCCAGCAACCGGTTGAACAGCGCGGCCAGTTCGTCCAGCGTTGCCGCGGCCTCATGCCCCAAGCC
>NZ_NGUQ01000028.1 GCF_002179965.1 Pandoraea sp. PE-S2T-3 | reverse complement strand
AGCGTCGTGTCGATTTTTGCCGGGTCGCCGTTGATGGGCATCGTGACGCCGCCGCAGACGTTCGCAAACTGCACGATGCCCCCGCCGGTATAGGTGTAGTTGTAGCCGAACACTTTGCTGTTATCGACTTTTTGAGCCGCAAACTGGGCCCCCCCATAGGTATCGCTCATGTCCACCGGGTCCCCGTTCACGGTCTGCGTGGGGTGCTGATGCTGTCGTTGATCGACTTGTTGAGCGTTTCGACGCACACGTTGCTTTTGAGCATGGCCCCGGCCAGCCGCGTGACGCGCGGCACGATGTTGGGCGCGCTGAACTGAACGCCGGCCATGGGGTTTGACGCGTATTGCGACCAGATGGCGTCCGC
>NZ_NGUQ01000027.1 GCF_002179965.1 Pandoraea sp. PE-S2T-3 | reverse complement strand
CACCATGCTGTTGTGCCTGGCCTCGATCCAGGGCGCGCCGGTGAAGGGTCAAACGGTGTTCGACAGCAAAAGCACGGCCGTCGGCGTCGAGCGGGCCTTGCCGTATTTCCGGCACGGGCCGTTCTTTCTGGACGAGCTGGACGACGTTTTGCGCGACACCAACGGCATGGAAAAACTCATGTTTTGGGCGAACAACGGCGGGCGCATCAAGGCCGCCCAGCAGGGCGGGCTATCGGTCGGCGGCAACTGGGACAGCCCATTGCTCACGACCGGCAACACGAACCTGGAAGAACACCCAAACTTTAAAAAGGACATGAAGGCCGGGGCCGTCAAGTCCCGCCTGGAACAGCACGAC
>NZ_NGUQ01000026.1 GCF_002179965.1 Pandoraea sp. PE-S2T-3 | reverse complement strand
GCTGAATGTGTATTACTGTATGCGTGTTTTGGCAAAGAATAGGCGGGTTGTATTTGGGTTGTCAACGGCCGCTAGCGTTTTTTTCGTCGTGTTTGACACTGCTCATAACAGGCATATAGTATGCGTGTTAGGCTGCGCCGAATTGCGGGCAGGCACCGTTTTACGAGCCGCAAGCCGCGAGTCGCGCACAGCACTCACTACGATAACGATACTGGAGGCAGACATGACCCAATCCGCGATGGACGCCAGCCCGGCGAACGCGCCCCCGCACGATCCTGCGCCTGCCACACCCTCTTCCGCACCTGCGGTGCAGCCATCCGGCAGCGACACTCGCCGTGTTGGTTGGCGCGACTGGTACATGCTGATCGTGCTCACGGCCATCTTCGTG
>NZ_NGUQ01000025.1 GCF_002179965.1 Pandoraea sp. PE-S2T-3 | reverse complement strand
GAACCGGTTGAGCACCACCAACACACGTTTGTCCATCTTGCCGAGCTCTTGCAACCCAACGATGGACGGGCCGTAACTCACTGCGTCCAGCACGATGGGCGAAACGACGATGGCCCCGGGAATGTGCAAGTCCATTTTCGGGGCGTGGTCAACAATCACAACGTCATACGACTTGGTCTGGTTGCGGGCTACGTCGAACGGCAGCACCACCGCGTCCGGGTCTTCACCCTCACGCACGGCCTTGCGTTGCAGCGCTTTGCGCGCCAAGTTTGACCAGAACATGCTCCGCCCTGCGGGTCGGCATCGAGCACCAGCACGTCTTTT
>NZ_NGUQ01000024.1 GCF_002179965.1 Pandoraea sp. PE-S2T-3 | reverse complement strand
GCATCACTCGGAAATACGTATCTTCTTGTATTTTCGCTTGTCTACTGGTCATGGGCTTGACGGCTTTTTCGACGAACGCGGGGCATAGCGCCCCCGGGCCATCCCGATCTAACGCGATTGAGATGCACGATTGATATGGCGGTAGCGATAGCTGCGACCGATGTCTGTAAGAGTTCGAACAATTCTACTTGAGTGTAGGTTGGCCGGTCCACGCCAGTTTTCAGGGGGTGCGCGCGGGAGCGTCACCGGCAGGCT
>NZ_NGUQ01000023.1 GCF_002179965.1 Pandoraea sp. PE-S2T-3 | reverse complement strand
TGCCGGCGCTCGGCCGCGCCGTTTTCGTAGGCCTGGCGAACGGCCCGCGCACCGTAAGGTGTGAGCGGTGAAACCGTGCGCCCAGAGCCTTGATTTCCGGCTTCCAACACTTCCAGCAGCTCCCGCGCGGTGCCGTAACCGGCTTGCTGGTGCGTGGTGCCCTGCTGGCATGGCGTATCGAGGCTCGCGCCGAACGACGCAAGCAGGCGCACAACGTCAGGGTGTGCGCGGCCGTCGTCAATCAGCATGTAAAGCAGCGGGCGCCCCTCGTAAAGCTCGCAGGCGTTCACATCGGCGCCCGCTTCGATCAAGTGCTCGATTTCTGCCAGCAAATCTGCCGGGCGGGTAAGCAGTGCGCGGGCTGCCGCGCTGAAAAGCTGTTCTGTCATGCGATCCATGGTCGGTT
>NZ_NGUQ01000022.1 GCF_002179965.1 Pandoraea sp. PE-S2T-3 | reverse complement strand
CGCGACTATTCAAAGTTGATGGCAACCCAAAGGCGAGCGGCAGAGTGCGACTACGCCGAAAAGAATCGTCGTGACACTGCCATCAGGTTTGTGATCGACGCCTTCAACGGGAAGGTGGACTCCATCCTGTCGCGTGCCAAGGTAGATAACTTTGGAACGCTGCAGCAAGAGATCAAGGATGCTGCGGCACTGGTGAACCACAACGGTGCAGCATTCCGAAGCGCTCGGATTCTGAAGGAGTACGTTGACGCGCGTATTGATGAGTTGGTGTGGGCAGTCCGCACTAACGAGCTGCGGGAGACGGAGAAGGAGGAGCAGCGACAGATTCGTGAGCAGATGCG
>NZ_NGUQ01000021.1 GCF_002179965.1 Pandoraea sp. PE-S2T-3 | reverse complement strand
GCCCACAGCGAAAGCAGCAGGAGCGCTACGTTTGCGATTTGGTTGATAAGGATGAGCACATTTAGCTCCCGAGAATCTTCCGGCGAGCAGCGGCCAGCCATTCGGGAATCTGCTGCATCAAGTTGCTGACCATCGACAGCCCGAATACTGCCGCTGCCGCGATCGCCAACATGTGCGTGATACTTCCCGGAACGACCGAGTATTTCTCGGCCACGAACCCGCCCACAAGGCAGCCAATTCCAAGGC
>NZ_NGUQ01000020.1 GCF_002179965.1 Pandoraea sp. PE-S2T-3 | reverse complement strand
GTGAATGTTTTTGAATGACAGCAATGTCATGCAGTTATTTGTTCTTTAACAATTTAGAAGAAGTAGTAGTACAACGGAAGCGCATTAGAGATGGTGCGTGGAAATTGTACGGGTTGTGATTGTATCAACTAGTATTTAAGTGATCGAAAGATGACTTGGAATACGGCACAACGCTAAAACTCAACCTGTAACGAGACATTCTCGTTATAGGGTCAAGCGAATAAGTGCATGTGGTGGATGCCTTGGCGATTACAGGCGATGAAGGACGCGATAGCCTGCGAAAAGTTGTGGGGAGCTGGCAAATAAGCTTTGATCCACAAATGTCCGAATGGGGAAACCCGGCCCGAATGGGTCATCCTAGACTGAATACATAGGTCTAGTGAAGCGAACGCGGCGAACTGAAACATCTAAGTAGCTGCAGGAAAAGAAATCAACCGAGATTCCCAAAGTAGTGGCGAGCGAAATGGGACCAGCCTTCAAGATTTAGCACCGGTGTTATCAAAACGGAATGGAAAGTCCGGCCATAGTGGGTGATAGCCCCGTATGAGAAAACCCTGGTGTGGAACTAAGCTTGAGAAAAGTAGGGCGGGACACGTGAAATCCTGTCTGAAGATGGGGGGACCATCCTCCAAGGCTAAATACTCGTAATCGACCGATAGTGAACCAGTACCGTGAGGGAAAGGCGAAAAGAACCCCGGGAGGGGAGTGAAATAGATCCTGAAACCGCATGCATACAAACAGTCGGAGCCTCGTAAGGGGTGACGGCGTACCTTTTGTATAATGGGTCAGCGACTTACATTCAGTGGCAAGCTTAACCGAATAGGGAAGGCGTAGCGAAAGCGAGTCCGAATAGGGCGTTCAGTCGCTGGGTGTAGACCCGAAACCAAGTGATCTATCCATGGCCAGGATGAAGGTGCGGTAACACGTACTGGAGGTCCGAACCCACTAATGTTGAAAAATTAGGGGATGAGCTGTGGATAGGGGTGAAAGGCTAAACAAACTTGGAAATAGCTGGTTCTCTCCGAAAACTATTTAGGTAGTGCCTCGTGTATCACCTTCGGGGGTAGAGCACTGTCATGGTTGAAGGGTCCATTGCGGATTACTTCGCCATAGCAAACTCCGAATACCGAAGAGTGCAATCACGGGAGACAGACATCGGGTGCTAACGTCCGGTGTCAAGAGGGAAACAACCCAGACCGCCAGCTAAGGTCCCTAAATATTGCTAAGTGGGAAACGAAGTGGGAAGGCTAAAACAGTCAGGAGGTTGGCTTAGAAGCAGCCACCCTTTAAAGAAAGCGTAATAGCTCACTGATCGAGTCGTCCTGCGCGGAAGATGTAACGGGGCTAAGCAATATACCGAAGCTGCGGATGCGAGCTTGCTCGCATGGTAGGAGAGCGTTCTGTAAGCCTGTGAAGGTGTCTTGTGAAGGATGCTGGAGGTATCAGAAGTGCGAATGCTGACATGAGTAGCGATAAAGGGGGTGAAAGGCCCCCTCGCCGTAAGCCCAAGGTTTCCTACGCAACGTTCATCGGCGTAGGGTGAGTCGGCCCCTAAGGCGAGGCAGAGATGCGTAGCTGATGGGAAGCAGGTTAATATTCCTGCACCGTCGTATGATGCGATGGGGGGACGGATCGCGGAAGGTTGTCCGGGTGTTGGAAGTCCCGGTCCCTGTATTGGAGAAGGCGCTTAGGCAAATCCGGGCGCGGAATTCAAGGATACGGGGCGAGTGAACTTGTTCACGAAGCAATTGGAAGTGGTTCCAAGAAAAGCCTCTAAGCTTCAGTCATACGAGACCGTACCGCAAACCGACACAGGTGGGCGAGATGAGTATTCTAAGGCGCTTGAGAGAACTCGGGAGAAGGAACTCGGCAAATTGGTACCGTAACTTCGGGATAAGGTACGCCCTTGTAGCTTGACTGGCCTGCGCCAGGAGGGTGAAAGGGTTGCAATAAACTGGTGGCTGCGACTGTTTAATAAAAACACAGCACTCTGCAAACACGAAAGTGGACGTATAGGGTGTGACGCCTGCCCGGTGCCGGAAGATTAAATGATGGGGTGCAAGCTCTTGATTGAAGTCCCGGTAAACGGCGGCCGTAACTATAACGGTCCTAAGGTAGCGAAATTCCTTGTCGGGTAAGTTCCGACCTGCACGAATGGCGTAACGATGGCCACACTGTCTCCTCCCGAGACTCAGCGAAGTTGAAGTGTTTGTGATGATGCAATCTACCCGCGGCTAGACGGAAAGACCCCATGAACCTTTACTGTAGCTTTGCATTGGACTTTGAACCGGTCTGTGTAGGATAGGTGGGAGGCTTTGAAGCAGGAACGCTAGTTTCTGTGGAGCCATCCTTGAAATACCACCCTGGTTTGTTTGAGGTTCTAACCTAGGTCCGTAATCCGGATCGGGGACAGTGCATGGTAGGCAGTTTGACTGGGGCGGTCTCCTCCCAAAGTGTAACGGAGGAGTACGAAGGTACGCTAGGTACGGTCGGAAATCGTGCTGATAGTGCAATGGCAAAAGCGTGCTTAACTGCGAGACTGACAAGTCGAGCAGGTGCGAAAGCAGGTCATAGTGATCCGGTGGTTCTGTATGGAAGGGCCATCGCTCAACGGATAAAAGGTACTCTGGGGATAACAGGCTGATACCGCCCAAGAGTTCATATCGACGGCGGTGTTTGGCACCTCGATGTCGGCTCATCTCATCCTGGGGCTGTAGCCGGTCCCAAGGGTATGGCTGTTCGCCATTTAAAGAGGTACGTGAGCTGGGTTTAAAACGTCGTGAGACAGTTTGGTCCCTATCTGCCGTGGGCGTTGGAAGTTTGAAGGGGGCTGCTCCTAGTACGAGAGGACCGGAGTGGACGAACCTCTGGTGTACCGGTTGTCACGCCAGTGGCATCGCCGGGTAGCTATGTTCGGAAGAGATAACCGCTGAAAGCATCTAAGCGGGAAACTCGCCTTAAGATGAGACTTCCCTAGGAACTCGATTCCTTTGAAGGGTCGTTCAAGACCAGGACGTTGATAGGTCAGGTGTGGAAGCGCAGTAATGCGTTAAGCTAACTGATACTAATTGCCCGTAAGGCTTGATCCTATAACCAGTGTGTTTTGTGCTGGTGTGAGTTTGCGTGTGCCCATAACGAGGCTGATACGCTCACAACCCAACTACATGTAGTACTACGCTTCTTCTGAATTGGTTTTGTTGCACTCAGTGCAGCAGAACATACAAGTTATGCCTGATGACCATAGCGAGTTGGAACCACCCCTTCCCATCCCGAACAGGACCGTGAAACGACTCCACGCCGATGATAGTGCGGATACCCGTGTGAAAGTAGGTAATCGTCAGGCTCCCCTAAAGACCCCTTGCTACAACGCGTAGCAAGGGGTTTTTGCTTTG
>NZ_NGUQ01000019.1 GCF_002179965.1 Pandoraea sp. PE-S2T-3 | reverse complement strand
GCCTCCGGCCTAGCAAAACTGATAGGTTTTTGGGCAAAACGGGTTGCGGAGCAGTGGCGGGCGCGCCGGGTTTTTTGTGGTTTTCTCTCTCTTTTGGGCAAGCCCGGAGGGCGCGTCAGGTTCGAGTGTGGGCAACTCCCGAACCCGAAGGGCTGTCCCCGCCCTTGTGGTGGGGGCAGGGGGAGTTGTCCATACGGGGTGCGCCAGAGGCCCCAAAAAGGAAAGCCCGGCAGTGCTTGCAGGCACTCCGGGCTGTGTGTCCAACGGCTCCTAGCGGGGCAAACCAGAGGACGGATATGGAAGCATACACCGACCAGATGCACCTGTTCAAATCGAGCCTTCCGTATCGCCCTTGGGCGACGGACGACCTTGCGTCGGGCATTCGAATTTTGGGCCGGGAGGCGGCGGCGAGACGGCGCTACGTGCAACCGAACCCCCCGGCGTTGCGGACCTGGATCGTGTTCGACGTCGACCGGGCGGGCGCGGCGCACGCTTGGGAAGACGCGAACGTTGCCCCGCCCAGTTGGATCGCCGTGAACCCGGCCAACGCCCATGCACATCTGGCCTATGGCCTCGAGGTGCCAGTGGTAACGAGCGACGCCGGACGGCTCGACCCGCTGCGCTATGCAGCGGCGGTGGAGGCCGGTTACCGGCGTGCGCTGGGTGCTGATCGGTCCTACGCCGGGTTGATGTGTAAAAACCCGTTGCACCCGGACTGGCGCGTGCTGTGGGGGCGTGAGGATCGTTACGACCTGCCGGAGCTGGCCGAATGGCTGCCGGTCCTGCCGAAGCCGGAGAAACGGGCCGAAGCCTCCGGCCTCGGTCGCAACGTGTCGTTGTTCGACGCGCTGCGGCGGTGGGCGTATCGGACGCGCCGATCTTTCCCTGGGACTGCAGAACAGTGGGCGGTGGCGGTGCTCGATCGGTCCGAACTTCTGAACGCCGACTTTGCAACGCCCCTGCCCTTCGGGGAGGTCAAGGCCACGGCGAAAAGTGTGGCTAAGTGGACATGGAAGCACACGACCGCCGAAGGGTTCAGCCAGTGGCAGGCGGGCGTGAGGCATCGGACCGGCAACACGACCCATCAACTGATCCTGACGGAGTTGGGGCTATGACAGCACGCACACCGATGAAGCGTCCGGGTAGTCGGACGGCGAAGGAGGTCGGGGCAGCGATTGGGCGATCCGCCCGCACGGTGCGCCGTCACGTCGCGCAGCCGCGCGAGCAATACGAGGCCACAAGTCTGACCAGAACCAAACCCTGGGAGGACGAAGGGGATCAGCCGCCGGACGTGGTATCGGCGGAAGGCCGAGGCCCGATCATGAGGCGCGACCGTTACCAGCGACAGGCCTACGGAATGCGGCGCATGAGCCTCGCAATCGACCGGGTGATCCGCGAGCCCGCCAACGTCCGCGCGAAGCGTTGGGCGTGGTGGTGGGGCGTGGTCGCCGGTGTCGTTTGAGGGAGGCCGATAGGCCACCGACCCATCCGCCCGGATGGGTTTTTGCTTTTGACTTTGCCTCGTTTTTTGCTCCACGCAGTG
>NZ_NGUQ01000018.1 GCF_002179965.1 Pandoraea sp. PE-S2T-3 | reverse complement strand
GACCGTTGGCGTCGCGCTGCGTCACCTTCGCTTCGAAGCCCGACAGGGCCAGCTTGGCACGCAGTTGCTCGGCGTCGTTTTGCGACTTGAACGCACCCACTTGCAGGTAATAACCCGTGCTGGCGTTATCCGTGGCGCTGGCCGGGGGCGTCGTCGGCGGCGCGACCGGGACGGTCGACTTGCCGTTCAGGATGTCGGCCGGCGAGGGCTTGGCCGGCGGGGTGGCCGGCGTGGCCGGCACCGCCGGTGCCGTGGCTTCCGGCGTGACAGGCGTGCCCGGGACGAGCGGCGACGTGACGGCCGGCTGCGACGCGGTGTCCGGCGTCACGGTGCCCGGGGCCGCGCCCGGCAGCGGGGTTCGCGGCTGGAGCGACTTGTTCGGATCGGGCGGCTGCGCGGCCGGCGAGTTGTCGGCAGGGCGCGGCGGCGTCTTTTCGACGAACGGGGTCGGCGTCTTCGTAATGTAGAGCGCAACAACGACGGCAACGGCCAGCCCAACGATCAGGCCGAGCACGATGCCCAGGAATGTGCCGCCCCGCTGGCGGGGCTGACGACGTTTGTTTGCCATCGAGTCGATTCCGTCCTTACAGAGTTCCGTTGCGTTTCCGGTCCGGAGTGGTTGGAGTTACATCTTGGCCGGTGCGGACACGCCCAGCACGGCCAGACCGTTGCGCAGCACCTGACGCGTCGCCGCGAGCAGCGCGAGGCGCGCATGCTTGACGGTTTCGTCGTCGACCAGCACGCGGTCCGAGTTATAGAACGAGTGGAACGCGCCCGCGAGATCGCGCAGATAGAACGCCACCGCGTGCGGGGCCAGTTCTTCGGCGGCACGCGTGAGCATGTCCGGATACTCGGCGAGCAATTGCAGCAACGCGAGGGCGCGCTCGCTGTCGAGCGGCGACAGATCGACACTCGCCAGTTGCGCCTCGTCACCGCCCCACTGCGTCAGGATCGAGCAGATGCGGGCGTGCGCGTACTGCACGTAATACACCGGGTTCTCGTCGTTCTGCTTGAGCGCGAGATCCACGTCGAACACGAATTCGGTGTCGGCCTTGCGCGAGATCAGGAAGAACCGCACGGCGTCGCGGCCACGGCGCAGCGCATCTTCACGGG
This sequence comes from Pandoraea sp. PE-S2T-3, assembly GCF_002179965.1. Taxonomy (GTDB): domain Bacteria; phylum Pseudomonadota; class Gammaproteobacteria; order Burkholderiales; family Burkholderiaceae; genus Pandoraea. The sequence goes on along the minus strand of NZ_NGUQ01000018.1, from coordinate 690,561 downwards.
CAGCCGGGTCGGTGATCGGCGTCTCGGCCGTGATGCCGCCCGACCATTCGATCAGGTCGCGCACGGTCACGTAGCTGCCGGCACGCTTGGAGATCTTCACCTCTTCGCCGTTGCGCATGACGGTGACCATCTTGTGCAGCACGTAGTCGGGGTAGCCCTTCGGAATACCGATGCCGAGCGCTTGCAGACCGGCGCGCACACGGGCGATGGTGCCGTGGTGGTCCGAGCCCTGCACGTTGATGACTTGGTGGAAGCCGCGGTCCCACTTGCGCGTGTGATACGCCACGTCGGGCACGAAGTACGTGAACGTGCCGTCGGACTTGCGCATCACGCGGTCCTTGTCGTCGCCGTAGTCGGTCGTGCGCAGCCACAGCGCGCCGTCCTGTTCGTACGTCACGCCGGCATCGATGAGCGCCTGTACCGTGCGCTCGACGCTGCCGTCGGCGTACAGCGACGACTCGAGATAGTACTGATCGAAGATCACGCCGAACGTTTGCAGATCGATGTCCTGCTCGCGGCGCAGATACGCCACCGCAAACGCGCGGATCGAGTCGATGTCTTCCACGTTGCCGCTGCCGGTGACCGGCTCGCCGTCGGACGCCTGCACGGTCTTGCCGGCGAGGAAGTCTTGTGCGATGTCGCCGATGTAGTCGCCGTTGTAGGCCGACTCGGGCCACTCGGCGTCACCCGGCTTGAAGCCGCGCGCACGGGCCTGCACCGACGTCGCCAGCGTCTGAATCTGCACGCCGGCATCGTTGTAGTAGAACTCGCGGTGCACCGGGCGGCCTTGCGTGTCGAGCAGGGCAGAGATGGTGTCGCCCAACGCGGCCTGACGGCCGTGACCGACGTGCAGCGGGCCGGTCGGGTTGGCCGAGACGAACTCGATGAGCACCGGAGCGGCTTCGTTGCTGGCGGCACGGCGGCCGAACGCAGCGCCTTCGGTCAGGATGGCGCTGGCCACCGACTGCTTGGCGGCATTGGCCAGTCGCAGATTGATGAAGCCGGGGCCGGCGATTTCGACAGCGTCGACCAGACCTTTGGCGCGTGCGTCGGCGAGAATCGCTTCGGCGATCTTCTGCGCCAGCTCGCGCGGGTTGGCGCGCAGCGGCTTGGCGAGTTGCATCGCGACGTTGCAGGCCAGATCGCCGTGAGCGGCGACTTTCGGGCGTTCCAGCAGGATCGTCGGCGCGGCCGGTGCGGTGCCGTCAGTCGGCAGCAGGCCGGTAACGACGTCGCCGATCAGCGCGACGAGAGCATTCTTTTGGGCGGGTAGCATGGCGGGTGTTTCGGGTGCGTCCGGACGGCGTCCAGACAGGCAATTGAATCGTCAGCACCGGATTTTAACAGGTGTATGATGATTCCACGGTGCCCGCGGCCCCGCGCATTACGTGACATGGGGGCGCAGCGGCAGTGGGGATAAGTCGAATAAGGAGGCAACCATGCTGGTAACGTTCAAGTCGAAAGCGTCACCGAATATCACCATGCTGGAAAATCTCGCACAGTATCTGCTCGGTCTCGTCGGCAAAAAGCTCGGCGAACGCGGGGCGATCGGGGATGACGAAACCAGCGGCGCGATCGCCAAGCTCGAAGCCGCGATTGCGGAAGACAACGAAGCCGCGAAGAAGGAAAGCGAGGGCAAGAAGTCCGACGAGCGCGACGAAGACAACCGCCTGCGGCTCGCACAACGCGCGTATCCGTTGCTCGACATGCTGCGCGAAGCCAACAAGCTCAATGTCGCCGTCATGTGGGAAACCGGTAACTGAAACCCGTCACCGAAGTCGAAAAAAAAGCAGGCCACGAATCGTGAGCCTGCTTTTTTTATGCCCGGCCGGAAGAGGTCACCCCCGGGCGAGGGGCAGCAATGATGCAGTGGTGACGCTCGACCGGCTGGAAGCATTGGGGCGCCCGAGCGCCCCGCATGCTTACTGGGCCTTGCCCGGTGCGTTATCCGGCGCATTGGTGGCACCGTTACCGGTGTTGCCGTTGTTCGGCGTCTTCTTGGTGCTGTGACGCGGCTGTTGCGCATGCGAATTCGGATGCGGGTTCGACGGCGTCATGGTCTGTGCACCCGGCGTCGGGGCCGCCGGCGAAGTCGGATCGGCCCGGCTCGGCATCGGCGTCGTCGGTGCGGTCGTGCTGCCGCCGCCCGGGCCGGCTGCGCCGCCACCGCCAGCACCTTGGGCAAAGCTCAGTGCCGAGGCACCGGCGAGGGTCAGGGCAGCAACCGAAATGATCAGCTTTTTCATCAGATGGACTCCTTTGCATTGCACTGCACATCGTAGGGATACTGGGTACAGGCCTCACTTGCGTTAGTGAGATTTCAGTCTAAGAGTCCGCAAACCACGGTGCTGTAAGGCTTTGTAATCGTTTGTAATTCGGCTTTCTCCCACGAGAAGGCCGCAATTCGCGTGGGAGATTGCGACGCAAGGGGGAAGTCGTCAGTCGTCCGAACGGCTCGACCAGAACACTTGATTCACACCCGGCAGCGTCTCGAGATGGTCGGTGAGCGCATCGAGTTCGCCCGCCTTGACGGCCGTGGGCAACAGCAGCGCTTCGATTTCGACTTCCGCTTCGCCAAACGGGTGGATGTCGAGCGCGCGCACCGGGTAGTTCGACGCTTCGAGCCACGCTTCGACCTTGTCGAGCACTTCGCGCTGCGTCGTGCGCGCGCAGATGACCGACAGCGCGTAAGTGGCTTCGGCGGTGGCTTCGTTGATTGGCGCGCGGTTGATGCGGTTCACCACCGGGCGCAGCAGCGTGTTGGCCGCCAGCACGAAGGCCGCGACGATGACCGCTTCGAAGAGCATGCTTGCGCCGGCCGCCGCGCCGACGGCGGCCGATCCCCAGAGCGTCGCGGCCGTGTTCAGGCCACGCACCGAGGCGCCGTCTTTCATGATCGCGCCCGCGCCGAGAAAACCGACCCCCGACACCACGTACGAGATCACCCGCGTGTCGCCCGGCATCAGCCGCATCGACAAGTCGACGAATGCTGCGGCGCCCACGGCCACGAGCACGTTGGTGCGCAGGCCCGCCGTGCGTTGGCGCACCTGCCGTTCGACACCGATGATGCTGCCGAGCACAAACGCGACCGTGAGCGAGAGCAGGGTATTGAGCAGCGGATAGAGCTGGAAATTCTGGATGTTTTGCAGTGCGTGCATGGGACGTCTCGAAATGACGGTCACGGTGCAGGCCCTCCGCGCGGGGCGAGAGGACCGGTATGCGGCAACCCGATCGGGCGCGACACTACGCCCAAGTTGCGACAGCGGCGTGACACCCGGGTCAACGAGTCAGATCGATGAGCCGGGGCACGCCGCCGCGATTATGTCATGCAGACCATGCAGACGTGATGACGCGTTACGACAATTGCGGGGCGAGGAGACGCCGCGCGGTGGCTTCGTCCACGCCCATGCGTTCCATGAAGTCCTCGACCTGATCGGGGCCGATCTTGCCCACGCTGAAGTACGTGCTGTCCGGATGCGAGAGATAGAAGCCCGACACGCTCGCGGCCGGCAACATGGCGAGCGATTCGGTCACGCTCATGTTGATTTCGTGGGCTTGCAGGTAATGGAACATCGGTCCCTTGACCGAGTGTTCCGGGCAGGCCGGGTAGCCCGGTGCGGGGCGAATACCCACGTACTCTTCCTTGATCAGCGCGTCGTTGTCGAGCGTCTCAGTGCTTGCATAGCCCCAGAAGTCGCGGCGCACGCGCGTGTGCATGCACTCCGCGAAGGCTTCGGCCAATCGGTCGGCCAGCGCCTTGAGCATGATCGCGCTGTAGTCGTCGTGATCGGCGAGGAAGGTCGCTTCCTTGGCGTCCACGCCCAGACCGGCCGTCACGGCGAACACGCCGATATAGTCGGCCACACCGCTGTCCTTCGGCGCAATGAAGTCAGCCAGCGAACGGTTCGGGCGACGCACACCGTCCACCACCGGGCGCTCGCTCTGCTGGCGCAGGTTGCGCCACGTGAAGGCGACTTCCTTGCGCGACTCGTCGGTATAGATCTCGATGTCGTCGTCGTTCACCACGTTGGCGGGCAGCATCGCGATCACGCCATTGGCGGTGATCCAGCGGCCGAGAATCAGGCGCTTGAGCATTGCCTTGCCGTCGGAGAACACACGGCGCGCCGATTCGCCGACGATCTCGTCGTTGAGAATCGCGGGATAGGGGCCGGCGAGGTCCCACGTCTGGAAGAACGGACCCCAGTCGATGTATTGCGCGAGTTCGGCCAGATCGTAGTTTTTGAACACGCGGCGGCCGATGAACTTCGGCTTGGGCGGCACGTAGGTCGACCAGTCGACCTTGAACTTGTTCTCGCGTGCGGTCTGGAGCGACACCATCGGCGTGGCCTTGCGGTTCGCGTGTTGCGTGCGCACGCGCTCGTAGTCGGCCTTCACGTCGGCGAGGTACTTGGTCGCCGCGTCGTCGGACAGCAGGTTCGAGGCGACCGATACCGAGCGCGAGGCGTCCGGCACGTAGATCACCGGGCCGTCATAGTGCGGCGCGATCTTCACCGCCGTGTGCACGCGCGAGGTCGTGGCACCGCCGATGAGCAGCGGAATGTTGCGCAGACGGAAGTACTCGTCGCGCTGCATTTCCGAGGCCACGTAGGCCATCTCTTCGAGACTTGGCGTGATGAGACCCGACAGGCCGATGATGTCCGCGCCCTCTTCCTTCGCCTTGGCGAGAATTTCAGCGCACGGCACCATCACGCCCATGTTCACGACTTCGAAGTTGTTGCACTGGAGCACCACGGTCACGATGTTCTTGCCGATGTCGTGCACGTCGCCCTTGACCGTGGCGATCACGATCTTGCCCTTCGAGCGCACGTCTTCACCGGCGGCGGCCATGCGCGCCTTTTCTTCTTCGATGAACGGGACCAGGTGCGCCACCGCCTGCTTCATTACACGGGCGCTCTTGACCACCTGCGGCAGGAACATCTTGCCGGCGCCGAACAGGTCGCCGACCACGTTCATGCCGTCCATGAGCGGGCCTTCGATGACCTGAATCGGACGCCCACCGGCGGCGTCGATCTTCTGGCGCACTTCCTCGGTGTCTTCGACGATGAAGTTCGTGATGCCGTGCACCAGCGCATGTGCCAGACGGGCTTCGACCGGCTGATTACGCCACTCGAGATTTTCTTCGCGCTTTTGCGCGCCGCCCTTGAAGCGGTCGGCAATTTCGAGCAGACGCTCGGTGCTGTCGTCGCGGCGGTTGAGCACCACGTCTTCCACGCGTTCGCGCAGTTCGGGATCGAGGTTTTCGTACACGCCGAGCTGGCCGGCGTTGACGATGCCCATGTCCATACCGGCCTGAATCGCGTGATACAGGAACACGGTGTGAATCGCTTCGCGCACGAGGTCGTTGCCCCGGAACGAGAACGATACGTTCGACACGCCGCCGCTGATCTTGGCACCCGGCAGGTGTTCCTTGATCCAGCGCGTGGCGTTGATGAAGTCGACCGCGTAGTTGTTGTGTTCTTCGATGCCGGTGGCGACCGCGAAAATGTTCGGGTCGAAGATGATGTCTTCGGGCGGGAAACCGATTTCGTCGACCAGCACGCGATAGCTGCGCTGGCAGATCTCGGTCTTGCGCGCGTAGGTGTCGGCCTGCCCTTTCTCGTCGAACGCCATCACGACCGCGGCGGCGCCATAGCGGCGGATACGCTTCGCGTGATGCAGGAACGCTTCCTTGCCTTCCTTGAGCGAGATCGAGTTGACGATGGCCTTGCCCTGCACGCACTTCAGACCCGCTTCGATGACTTCCCATTTCGACGAGTCGATCATGATCGGCACGCGCGCGATGTCGGGCTCGGAGGCGATCAGATTCATGAAGCGCACCATGGCCGCCTTCGAATCCAACATGGCTTCGTCCATGTTGATGTCGATGACCTGCGCGCCGTTTTCGACCTGCTGACGGGCCACTGCGAGCGCTTCGTCGAACTGGCCGTTCAGGATCATGCGCGCGAACGCCTTGGAGCCGGTGACGTTGGTACGCTCACCGACGTTCACGAAGAGCGTGCCCTCGCCGATATTGAAGGGCTCGAGGCCGGACAGGCGCATCGGTGGCACGTTGGGCGTTTGGCTCATGCTGCATCATCCTCATCATTGCGGTACTGCGCCGGCCAGCGGCGCGGCTTGACGTCGGCGAGCGCCTTGGCGATCTCGGCGATGTGTTCGGGCGTGGTGCCGCAGCAGCCACCGGCCAGATTCACCAGACCGGCCTGCGCGAATTCTTTCAACAGGCCCGAGGTCACGTCCGGCGTCTCGTCGAAGCCGGTGTCGCTCATCGGGTTGGGCAACCCTGCGTTCGGATACACCGATACGTAGGTGTTGCACAGCTTGGCCAGCTCGGCGATGTACGGACGCATGAGCGTGGCGCCCAGCGCGCAGTTCAGGCCGAACGTGAGCGGGCGGGCGTGGCGCAGCGAGTTCCAGAACGCTTCGACCGTCTGGCCCGAGAGAATGCGGCCGGAGGCATCGGTGACGGTGCCCGAGATCATGATCGGCAGCACCTCGCCCGTGTCTTCGAACAGCTCGTCGATGGCGAACAGTGCAGCCTTGGCGTTGAGCGTGTCGAAAATCGTTTCGACGAGGAACAGGTCGACGCCGCCTTCCAGCAGCGATTTGGCCTGCGCGTAGTAGGTGTCGCGCAACTGGTCGAAGTCGACGTTGCGTGCGCCCGGGTCGTTCACGTCGGGGCTGATGCTCGCAGTCTTCGGCGTCGGGCCGATGGCGCCGGCGGCAAAGCGCGGCTTGTCCGGCGTGCTGTAGGCATCGCAGGCCTCACGGGCCAGACGCGCCGACTCGCGGTTCATCTCGTCGGCCAGATGCTCCATGTGATAGTCGCTCTGCGCGACCGTCGTTGCCCCGAACGTGTTCGTCTCGAGGATGTCGGCGCCGGCGGCGAGGTACTTGCGGTGAATTTCGCTGATCACCTCGGGACGCGTGAGCGAGAGCAACTCGTTGTTGCCCTTCACGTCGTGCGCGAAGTCGGCAAAGCGCTCGCCGCGATACTGTGCCTCGTCGAGCTTGTAGCGCTGGATCATCGTCCCCATCGCGCCGTCCAGAATCAGGATGCGCGATTCGAGCAACGCCGGCAGTGCTTGCCCACGGGTGTAGCGGAGCGTCGGCGGCTGTACGGTGGCGGCCGGCGTGGTGCCAGCGCCAGCGTTGGCGGTGGAGGGGGAAGCGGTGGTCATGACGAGCGTCGCCTTGGAGTGGCCGGAAAACCTATAATTGTAATGGTTTTGGCGCATCCCGCTCGCTCGCGGGCCGCGCCGGGCGGGCGCCAGACGCCTCGCACACACCTCGCACACGCGCTTGCGGTGACTTGAGCTTCTGCCCGCAAGGCGACTTGAAACATTGACTCTCTACCCCGACGACATGGAATTCCTGCTCCCGAGTGCTGCCAACAAGTTTCTGCAAGCCAACGCCAACGCGCTGTTCGTCGACTGCCGCAGCGAGATGGAGTACCTGTTCGTCGGGCATCCGGCAGGGGCCATCCACGTGGCCTGGAACGACGGCCCGGACTGGGAGATCAACCCGCACTTCGTGCAAAGCGTGCGCAAGCTGGCAGGCGCCGGCGGTGACCGGCCCGTCGTGCTGATCTGCCGCAGCGGCAACCGGAGTTCGGCCGCGGGTGAGGCGCTCGAAGCGGCAGGCTTCCTGAATGTCTACGGGGTGCTGCACGGTTTCGAAGGCGATCTGAACGCCACCCATCACCGCAATGCGGTCAACGGCTGGCGCTTCGATGGGCTGGCGTGGGAACAGTGCTGAGCGGCTTAGATGTTGATGCGCTGAAGAAACTCTGACATCGCAGCAAGCTTCGCCGGAATGAAAAAACCCTCGCATGGCGAGGGTTTTTCGTCTGGCGGCACCGCGTACGGTGTTTGCGTCAGTGGAGCACGACCGGGTTCGTCATGAAGGTGTCGAACTGCCCGAGGAATTCATCGACTTCGTCCTCGGATGGTTCGCTGGCGATCAATTTCTGCACTTCTTCACGGAATTGCCGGGCAAGCGAGCCGTCGAGAAAGATTTCACGGCCAGCGGTTTTGTCCACGATTTCATACCCACCCGCAGACAGCGAGTGACTGCCGTTATCGGCTGAAAACTCGACGACATAGTAATTCGGGCTGTTGTAAATCATGAGCATGGCAACTCTCCTGGTGTTCCTGCATGGTCCTTGGTAACCCACATAGGGGCGACGCGGCGCGATTTCAAGAGGTATGACCCCATGATTCGCTTATCGGCACACCGGCTGACGAATTCAATGGTTTTGGTCCTCCTTATCGACAAGTTCCACAATTTCAGGAAGTCCCCTGCTTTGTGCAGGTTCAAACGTTAGATGCGGCTCCCTGCAAAAACGTTGCAACCGCATTAGTTACTAACTGTTTCTGCTCCACGATCGATAGGTGGGCGGCGTCGGGCACGATCTCCAACTGTGCTCCCGCAATGCCTTCGACGATGCGGCGGGCCACGGCGGGCGGCGTACTCGGGTCGTTTTCACCGACGATGACCAGTGTCGGCAGCGCGATTTCCGACAGGCGTGCCCGCACGTCGAACGCGGCGAGGGCCTCGCACGAGGCGGCAAAGCCTTCCGGGTTGGTATGGGCGACCAGATGGCGAATGCGTTCGGTCACTTCCGGTTCGTGCTTGCGAAAGCGTTTGCCGAGCCAGCGCTCCATCGTGCCGTCGGCCAGCGCCTTCATGCCGCCGTCGCGCGCCTTGACCGCGCGCTCGCGAAAGAGCGCCGCATCTGCCTTGTCGTAGCCCGACGTCGTGTCGATCAGCGTGAGGCTGTCGATGCGCTCGGGGGCGTCCAGCGCAAGCTGCTGCGCGACGGCACCGCCCATCGAGATGCCTACGAAATGCGTACTCGGGATTTCCAGCGAATTGAGCAGGGCGGCCGCGTCGGCGGCCAACTGCGCTATGGTGTAAGGGCCATGCGGCGCGTCGCTCTTGCCGTGGCCGCGGCTGTCGTAGCGCAGGACCCGGAAGTGCGCGGCGAGGGTCGGCACGAGGTCGTCCCAGACCGTGAGGTCCGCCCCCAACGGATGCGCCAGTGTCAGCCAAGGTCCGTGGCCGTCCACCGCGTAATGAAGCGATACGCCGTTAGCACTTACTTTCATCGTGTTCGGCCCTTTATCGTCAATCCCGTGGGATGTTTCTGATTATGTCAGGAACGTTGAACTTATGCTCATCGAATCGTAGCAGTGCGGCAACAGATCGCCCGACAAGCCGCATCAATCCTAGATCACTCGACGATCTAAACACTATTGAGTCGCCAGTTTGGGACGAAGTGTCGCGAATGTCAGGCGAGGTAGGGCGTGTCAGGGCTGCGTCTTCTGCGTGAAGATCAGTTCGAACTCGTTGCCCGACGGCTCGACCTGCCTCACCCGTACGGGCAGCCAGTCGAGCGCCGGGGCGAGCCAGATGTCGACGCGCCGCTCGTCGCCGTTGCGGCGTGGCAGACGCGTGAAGTGGCGGGTTTCGAGATACCCCTGCGGCGTTTGCAGCGTCTCGCTGCCGACGTACTGCACCGGCCACACCTCGCTGCTGTCGGTATCGACGACCGTGAACTCGTGCGTGACGCCGACTTGCGTATAGCGCTCCGGGTTGCCGCGTGCGTAGGCGGCCAACTGCATCATCACGCTGAAGCGATCTTGCGCGCCGGGGGCCAGCGGCACCGACTGGCCCGAGCGCGAGAACGACAGCGTGGGCGTGCCGTCGCGGTGGAAATCGGTGGTGTATTCGGCGCGGCGTCCGCGTTTTTCCACATAACGCGATGGGGCGATGCCGTTGACGTCGTAACCCCCTTCGCTGATGAATTCAAACGTGCCGAAGAAGATGATCGGCACCGCGACGCGCAACTGATAGTGGCCGTTGTTGTTGACCCAATGCAGCTCGCCGGTCTGGTTGCGCACGCCGTTCATGAGGGCGTCGTACGTGAGCGTGACCGACGGCGGCGGGTCGAACTTGTCGCCATTGGCGGCGGCGGCCGTCAGAGCCGGGCCGGGTGGCTGCGGGGCGCTGGCGCCACTGGCCGGCGCGCCGGGCGTGTTGCCTTCGCCGGCTTCGGTCGTGGACGCGGCCTGCGGCCCCGGGGCGTCGGTCGTCTCCGGGGCGGCAAGCGTGTCGGGGCGTGCGGGCGGTGCGCTCGGCTTCGGGCGCGGTTTGGGGGCGGGCTTCGGCTCGGGCGGCGCAGGCGGTGCGGGCGGCGCCACGGGCTTGAGCGGAATCAGCGTGATCGGAATGCTCGGAATCGGCGTGTCGTCGAGTGTCGTGCGATGCACGGCCACCCAGAGGGCGATGAGCACATGCACGGCAAACACTGCCAGCACCACCGAGACCCACAACAGCCAGCGCTTGCGGGGCCGTGCGGGCGGCGTCGGACCGGCCGGTGCCCGGGTGGCGGCGTCGGCAGGGGCATCGGGCGCAGCTTGGCGAGGCGGGCGGTTGGCAGGCAAGGACACGAATCAGTAGGCCAGAACGACGGAATGACGGAATGACGGAACGACGGAACGACGGATAGTCAGGCCGTCAGCATCTCATATTGCGTTGCATCTGGTTCGACCGGCACGCCCGCCTGCGGTTCTGGATGATTACCGTGCGTTCGCCGCCCGCGGTCGCGCCGGTCAGGTTCCAGTCAAGTTCCGGTCAAGTTCCGGTCAAGTCGCAGCCGGGTGCCGGGGCGCGTGCGCCTGTCCGAGATCGGCGGAGAGTTGTTGTGCCAGCGTGCGCAGGGCCGTGTCGATCGGACCGCCCCAACTCGCGTCGAACCGGCTTTCCGGGCCCAGCGCCATGAGGCCCATCACCAACTGTCCGGTCGCGTCGAACACCGGCATGCAGAAGGCATTCACCGACGGCAGCACCGTGCCCTCCACGCGGGCGGCGCGGTGGTCGCGCACATCATCGAGCACCGCATCGTACTGGGCACGTGTGGCAGGCAGATGATGGCGCGACGCGTGTTGCAGCGTGGCCAGCGCGGTATCGATGAGCGGTGCCGTCTGCCGGGTGGGCAGATAGGCGGCAAACAAGCGCCCCGCAGCCGATTCGAGCATCGGCATCACATCGCCCAAGCGCAACGGGACGCGCATCGGGAACGTCGAATCGAGCCAATGGACGACGGTCGGACCGGAATTGCCCCAGACGGCGATGCCCACGGTCTGGTCGATGGCGTCGCGCAATTCCCCCAACGCAAAGCGCGCCGCCTTGAACGCGTCGATGCGGGCCAGATGGGCGAGCCCCATGCGCAGCGAGAACGGGCCGAGGTCGTAGCGTCCGCTCACGGGGTCTTGCACGATGAGGCCGAGCCGCTGGAAGCTCACGAGATAGCGATGTGCCTTGGCCGGATTCATGTCGGCCGCGTGAGCGAGATCGCGCAGCATCATCGCGTTCGAGGCGTCGGTCAGTACCTCGATGAGGCGGAAGCCCACTTCGATCGATTGAATGCCCGAGCGCGCCTTCTCCTCCTCGGGGGCGGCGCTCGCGTCGTCGCCGTGGTCGGCCTGATCGGCGTGATCCGCGTGATCGACGTCGTCGGCAGGGTCGGCAGGGTCGGTGCGTTTGGCGCTACGGGTGTCCGCAGTCTTGGTTTTCATGTCTCTGTTTTCCTCGTCGCGGTGGCTGTGCGAGGCGGCCACCGGTGCTGCCCGCGCGATTTCCCCGGATTTTCGAGGGGCAGCGCGGGCGATGCCCTCAGGTAGAATCGTCGGCTTCACGCGCCATTCTATCGGGCCTGAGACCGCCCGCAGACACCATCACATGAAACTCGCTACCCGTAAGGACGGCACGCGCGACGGTCAACTGATCGTCGTGTCGCGCGATCTGTCGAGCGCCTGCATTGCCGACGCCGTGGCCCCCACGCTGCAACGCGTGCTCGACGACTGGACTTTCTACGCGCCGCAACTGCAAGCGCTGTACGACGCGCTCAATCACCACCGTGCCCGCAACACCTTCGCGTTCGACCCGGCCGACTGCATGGCGCCGCTGCCCCGCGCGTATCAGTGGGCGGACGGTTCGGCCTATGTGAACCACGTCGAACTGGTGCGCAAGGCACGCGGTGCCGAAATGCCACCCGAGTTCTGGACCGACCCGCTCATGTACCAAGGCGGCAGCGACGACTTCATCGGGCCGACGCAAGACATCGTGTGTGCTTCGGAAGACTTCGGCATCGACTTCGAGGCCGAAGTTGCCGTGGTGACCTCCGACGTGCCGATGGGCGCCAGCCCCGCCCGCGCGCTCGAAGGCGTGCGCCTGCTGATGCTGGTCAACGACGTGAGCCTGCGCAACCTGATTCCGGCCGAACTGGCCAAGGGTTTCGGCTTCTTCCAGAGCAAGCCCGCGACGGCGTTCTCGCCGGTCGCCATCACGCCTGACGAACTGGGCGACGCGTGGCGCGGCGGGCGCGTTCATCGTCCGTTGACGGTGAAGTGGAACGACAAGAAGTACGGTGCGCCCGAATGCGGCGAAGACATGGTGTTCGACTTCGGCCAGTTGGTGGCGCACGTGTGCAAGACGCGCAATGCGCGCGCGGGCACCATCGTCGGTTCGGGCACGATCTCGAACAAGGATCGCAGCCGGGGCAGCGCGTGCATTGCCGAGAAGCGCATGCTGGAGACCATCGAGAAGGGTGCGCCCGAGACGCAGTTCATGCGCTATGGCGATCGTGTCCGCATTGAAATGTTCGACGCGCAGGGCAAGTCGATCTTCGGGGCCATCGATCAGGCGGTGGCGCCGCTCGACGAGTAATCGCGGGTTGCCGGTGGCATGCGGGTCGGTGTCGGCGGGTGCTTCAGCGCGCTCGCCGGCCTATCCCGACGCGTCGAAAGTCACCGGCATAGGGTGAACCCGGATATGGCTGGCAATTCTGGCTCCGCTATTCTTTGTCTCCTTGAGTCGGTTCGTACCCCTACCGGGATCACGGGCTGGCTCTGACTTTCGCCGGCGCGGCGCGAGGTGTCCGTCCCGGGCGCTTTACGCAAGAAAACAACACAGCGCGGGCTCGACCAGAATTGGATTGGAGACTTTTCATGCGAAACCCCGTGCGCACTGCACTGCTGGGCGCGATGTTGCTGGCGTTGGCCGGTGGTGCCGCCGCTCAGGTGAAGATCGGCGTGAGCATTTCGCTCACCGGCCCGGCCGCCTCACTCGGCATTCCCGCGCGCAACACCATCACCATGCTGCCGACCGAAATCGGTGGCCAAAAGGTCGACTACATCATTCTGGACGACGCCTCGGACACCACGACCGCCGTCCAGAACACCAAGAAGCTCATCTCCGAGAACCACGTCGACGCCATCATCGGCTCGTCGATCACCCCGAACACGCTGGCCATGCTCGACGTGATCGCCAGCGGCACCACGCCCACGATCTCGCTCGCTTCGTCCGCACGCATCATCGAGCCGGTCGACGCCAAGCGCTACTGGATGTTCAAGACGCCGCAGACCGACGCGCAGATGGCTTCCGCTATTGCTGAGCATGCGAGCCGTCACGGCGTGAAGACGATGGCCTTCATCGGTCAGGGCGACGCGCTGGGTGAAGCGTTCTATGACGAAGTCGCCAAGTTCGCCGCGCTGCAAAAGATCAAGATGGTCGCCAACGAGCGTTTCGCGCGTACCGACCCGAGCGTGACCGGTCAGATCCTGAAGATCATGGCGGCCAACCCTGATGCTGTCGTCGTCGGTGCTGCCGGTACCCCGGCCGCATTGCCGCCCAAGGCACTGGCCGAGCGCGGCTACAAGGGCCTCGTGTACCACAACCACGGCGTGGGCAATAACGACTTCCTGCGCGTTTGCGGCAAGGACTGCAACAACACCTACCTGCCGGCCAGCCCGGTGCTGGTGGCGTCGCAACTGCCGGCCGATCACCCGGCCAAGACCGTCGCCCTCGACTACATCAAGAAGTACGAAGCCAAGTACGGTGCCGGTACCGTGGCGGCGTTCGGTTCGTATGCATGGGATGCGGGCATTCTGCTGCAACGTGCGATTCCGATCGCTGTGCAAAAGGCCAAGCCGGGCACGCCGGAATTCCGCAAGGCACTGCGCGACGCGCTCGAACAGAGCAAGGAAGTGCATGTCACCAATGGCGTGATCAACATGAGCACGACCGATCACCTGGGGCTCGACCAGCGCGCCCGTGTGATGGTCAAGATCGAAAACGGCAAGTGGCTGCTGGCCCAGTGACCGGCGCGCTGACCTGAAAAGCATTGATGACCGTCGGCGGTGCCGGGTTCGCCCGATGCCGTCGTTTTTCCAATCCCCGCCTGTGCGGGGATGTTTTTTTGGAGCGGTAGACCATGTCGCAAGACCCGTATCAACACTACTCGTCGCTGCAATTCAAGCGGCATCCGAACGGCGTGCTCGAAGTCATCATGGGCGCGGGCGCGAACAAGAGCGGCCTGTCGACCGCTGACCATCACATGCATCGCGAACTGGCCGACGTGTGGCGCGATATCGATCGCGATCCCGACACGCGCGCCGTGGTGATTCGCGGGGAAGGCAAGGGTTTTTCCGGCGGCGGCGACCTGTCGCTCGTCGAAGACATGGCCGACAACTTCGACGTGCGTGCCCGGGTGTGGCGCGAGGCGCGCGATCTCGTCTACAACGTGATCAATTGCAGCAAGCCCATCGTCTCGGCGATGCATGGCCCGGCCGTGGGGGCGGGGCTGGTGGCCGGACTGCTGGCGGACATCTCGATTGCGGCAAAGACCGCGCGCATCATCGACGGTCACACGCGTCTGGGCGTGGCGGCGGGGGACCATGCGGCGATCGTCTGGCCGCTGCTGTGCGGCATGGCGAAAGCGAAGTACTACCTGCTGCTGTGCGAGCCCGTGTCCGGCGAAGAGGCCGAGCGCATCGGGCTGGTGTCGTTGACGGTGGACGAAGCCGACCTGTTGCCCAAGGCGTTCGAAGTGGCCGACAAGCTCGCGCGCGGCTCGACCACGGCGATTCGTTGGACCAAGTACGCGCTCAACAACTGGTTGCGCAGCGCGGGGCCATCGTTCGATGCGTCGCTCGCGCTGGAATTCATGGGCTTTGCCGGGCCCGACGTGCGCGAAGGCATCGCGTCCCTGCGCGAGCGCCGTGCGCCCGATTACAGCGGCGATGCACCGTTCTGAATCGGATCGAGCCTGACATACGATTCACGCAGGCTCGGCGTATGATCCATAACAACACGCGGTAAATGCGCGGGCGGCCCGCCTGCCTGCTGGATTTACCTGCTTCATGACCCTGACAGCGCGGTGCAAGTGGTTCTGCCGCCGACCGTGACCGGAGATCAAGATGAGCGATTCGACGAGTGCCATGCCCAACGGCTTCGACATTCTCAAGAAGATGTGGGAGGCGTTCAGTCCGCCTGCGACCTTTACGTCGCCGCTCACGCAGTTGATGCAGAGTGCCGCGCCGCTGCTCGATCCGAACGAGATCGAAAACCGGATTGCCGAAATGCGCGCCGTCGAACAATGGCTCACGCTCAACCTGAACGTGCTGCGCTCGACGATTCAGGCCTTCGAAGTGCAGCGCGCCACCTATGCCACGCTGCGGGCCTTTGGCAATGGTGGGTTCGGCGCCGCACCGTCGGGCGAATCCGCTGGCTTCTCGCAGGCGGCTGCCGGGGCGGCAGGCGCGGAGCAGGCCGCGTCGGCTTTCTCGCAATTCGCACAGGCCGGTGGCAACTTCTGGCGTTCCCCGTTTGCTGGATCGGAACCGGCGCAAGACGTCGAGTCGCAGGCGCACGCACCTGAGCCGGAACCCGAACCGGAACCTGAAGCCGAACCGGAGCCGGCTGAGGCAGCCAACGAACCGCCGCAGGGTGGGCAGGGTGCCGCTGGCGCCGAATCGCCTTTTGCACAGGCGAGCAACGCCTACGGTGCCCTCGACCCGTCGATGTGGTTCAACGCCATGCGTGCGCAGTTCGATCAGATCGCTGCGGCGGCGCAGGCTGCGGGCGTATCGGCCACGCATATGACGGAAGCGGCCGCAGCGCAGATGTCCGAGGCTGCGGCTAGCGCGACGAAGGCAACGCAAGCGGCGACCAAGGCCGCGACTGATGCCGCGACTGATGCCGCTAAGGCAGCCTCGGGGCGCACTGCCTCGGCAGCCGGAAAGACGGCTGGAAAGACGGCCGGAAAGGCTGCGGGCAAGACGGCGGCAAGCAAGTCGTCGAAGCAGACTGCCTCTGCGGGCGGCGCGAAGACTGCGGCCAAGGCACCGGCCAAGTCGGCGAAAGCTGCCAAGTCGACGCCGTCCGCCAAGACCAGCCAAGCGCCGGGCAAAGCACCTCCGGCAGTGAAATCGGCCGAGGCCCGGACGTCGGCCAAGAGCGCCGTCAAGGCACCGGCGAAACGTGCTGGCAAAACCACGCCGTGGGCGTGGTGAGATCGCTTAGACCGCTTAGGCCGCTTAGACCGTGTAGGCGGCATCGGGCAGACACCCACGGCCGGGCGGGATAACAACAACAGGGAGGCACCCCATGATTTCAGGCGAACGCACCGGACTCGTCTTGATGGGGGGCGGCGCGCGCGCCGCGTATCAGGTGGGTGTGCTCGCGGCCATTGCCGCCATCCAGCGCGAAGTACTGCCGTCGCGACGCGCGATCCCTTTTCCGATTGTCTGTGGCACCTCCGCTGGCGCGATCAACGCGGCGGCGCTGGCCTCCCATGCCGACGACTTCCAGCATGGCGTGATGAAGCTCGACGCCGTGTGGCGTCAGTTCCACGCGGGTCAGGTGTTTCGTGCCGACTCGCTTGGCATGGCGGGCACGGGCGCCCGCTGGCTCGCTGCGCTGTCGCTTGGGTGGGCGTTGCGCCGGTCGCCGCGCTCACTGTTCGATTGGTCGCCACTTGCCGAGATGTTGCGCAACGCGATCCGTCTTGAGCGGTTGCCCGAAGTATTCGCTTCCGGGGCGTTATCGGCGTTGTCGGTGACTGCGTTGTCGTATTCGTCGGGCAAGCACGTCACGTTCTATCAGAGCGGTGAGCCGATCCAGCCTTGGAAGCGATCGCTGCGGCTCGCCCGTGCGGTGCCGCTGACTGTCGAACACTTGCTCGCATCGAGTGCGATTCCGTTTCTCTTTCCTGCGATCGAACTCGATCTCGATGGCCAGCCCGAGTATTTCGGTGATGGCTCCATGCGTCAGATCGCCCCGCTCAGTCCGCCGATTCATCTGGGCGCGACGCGCATCCTGATCATCGGTGCGGCGCATGGGCAGTATGGTCTCGACAGTAGCGGCGAGCGCATCGCGGGTTATCCGAGTCTCGCGCAGATCGGCGGTCAGGCGCTCGCGAGCGTGTTCATCGACGGGTTGTCAGCCGATCTCGAACGTCTGCAACACATCAACAACGTGCTGCGGCACGTGCCGGCGGCGCAGCGCGAATCGAGTGGTTGGCGGCCGATAGAGACGCTGGTGATTTCGCCGAGTCAGCGGCTCGAACCGATTGCGTCGCGGCATCTGCAACAATTGCCGCGGGCCGTGCGCACCATGCTGGGCGCGATTGGCGCGGATGAGGCGCGTGGCGCGGCGTTCGCGAGTTATCTGCTGTTCGAATCGTCTTACACGCAGGAGTTGATCGCCTTGGGCGAGGCCGATGCTTACGCACAGCGCGACGCCATCGCGGCGTGGCTGGTGGCCGAAGCCGACGGCACGAGCCCGCTCGACAGCGTGGAAGCGGGGGCTGTGGGCAGCGTCGATATGTCGGCTAACTCATCGATGGCATCGATGTCGCCCACGTCCGCCGATGCTGATCAACCTGCCGTGGGCGGCGACGCCGCATGAAGGTTTTACCGAACTGACGACACCTATGTCTCGAGCTACCGTTCCTTGCCCGTATCCGTCGACGTTCTGGCGCGATCCGGCGTTGCCATTCATTGAAGCGCGCGAAGTGCTCGACGGGCGGCGTGTCTGCTATGCGTTGCATAGCCACGAAACGTTCTCGATCGGCGTAGTGACGGGCGGGCGCAGTACCTACCTCAATGGCCGCGCGCGCGAGACCGTGGGTGAAGGCAGTGTCGTGGTGATGAACCCCGATGCCGTGCATGCCTGCAATCCCGTGGGGGATGAGGCGTGGGCGTATCGCATGTTGTTTGTCGACACCGCGTGGCTGGGCGCATTGCAGCGCGAGCTGGGCTTTGGCGACGGACAGGATCTGCATCTGTTCGATCCGTTGTCGTCGACCGACGCCACGTTGTACGCCGGCCTGAACCGGCTTTACGACGTTTGCAGCGATCCGGCGAGCGAGCAACTGGCGCGCGAGAGCGTCGTGCAACAGTTTTTCGTCGATGCACATGAGCGGTTGAACCCGGCGCCACGGGCGATGCGGGACGATCCGCGCAAATTACGCGAAGCGGCCGAATTCATCCGGGCGCATTGCCGTGAGGCGTTGACGCTCGCGCAAATCTGCGAGGCGGCGGGGTTGTCGGCGTCGTATCTGACGCGCGCATTTCGGGCCCAGTACGGGCTCACGCCGCATGCGTTCGTGATGAATCAGCGCATTCAATATGCGCGGGCCCGGTTGCGTCGCGGGCATGCGATAGCGGAGGTTGCGCTCGATGCGGGCTTTGCCGATCAGGCGCATTTTCAGCGTACGTTCAAGCAACTGCTGGCAGCGACCCCGGGGCACTACCGGGCGTCAGAGGCACGTCGGGTGGCATAGCGTTGCATAGCGAGGCTTGTCGCTCGCTCATCTCCCGCCCATCCCTCTCTTATCCCCCACTTATCGCCGAATAACGCGATCCCCCTTCCTCCCTTCCCCTTTCATGCGGCTAGCTTGCCACGAGATACACCGCGCTTGCGGCGAGCAATGCGGCCATGACGCGATTGAGTCGTCGTACGCGGCGCGCGTCGCGCATATGTTGTCGGAGCATGGCACCGGCGACGGCCCAGCATGCGACGGAAAGCCAGCACACGACGAAGTAGATGGCGGCGAACTGCCAGATGCGGGTGGGTTCACCGGCGGTGTACGCCCCCATGCCTGCCAATGAGGCGAGCCATGCTTTGGGGTTGAGCCATTGCATGATTGCGCCGTGGAGCATCGTGGGGCAGCGTTGTGGGTTGGCGTCGCCCAACTCGCCGTCGTCGCGTGCGAGCTTGTAGGCCATGTAGAGCAAAAATGCGACCCCGAACCATTGGATGGCTTGCATCAGGGCGGGCATGCGTTGCAGCAGTTCGTAGACGCCAAACCCCACGCTGACGAGCAGGATGATGAAGCCGACTGTGGCACCGGTCACATGGCGAAGGCTGGGCAAAAGGCCGAAGCGGGCGCCTGAGCCGAGTGCGACCACGTTGACGGGCCCGGGGGTGATGGAGGCGGCGAGCGCGAAGGCGGCCATGGAATAGAAGAGTGTCATTGGGGACCTTGAGCGAAAGCGTAGAGGTTCCGAATGTAGGCGGGGGAGGGGGGCGTGTATTGCAGAAAACTGCCCATGTTGCAGAAGAGGAAAGCGCCCCGATGTAGTTTGGGCAAACGCGGGAACGGACCCAAGGTCCTCCCCGAGGCGAGTTGAACACTGTCTGAGCAGCGGGGAGGGCCTTGGGTCTGTTCTGGGGGGAGGTGTTCTGCGGCGTGGGCTGTGGCGTGGGAGGACGACCGAAGTGGCGTGAGGTGAGGTGAGGCGGTGGGATGTCAGGGCAGCAGCCGTTGCCGCAGCCAAGCGAGCAAACGTCCCATGACGGGCAGTTTCGCGTAGATGTCTTCGGTGGCGTCCCAGTAGTCGCGTTGGTAGGCGATACGCCCATCCACGGCGAGTCGCAGGTGGGACGCCCCGTGAATCACCTGTTCGTCATCGATCCAGCGTTTGGCGTGAAAGTGAAGATTCCAGACGAGGAGTGCCTGATTGTGCTGAAGCAGCGTTGCGGTGATTTCGAAACGGGGAACATCGACGCGTTCGAACAGGCGATCGAAAAGCGCGGCAAGTTCTGCTGCACTGCGCACTTCATGCAGCGGACTCTTGAAATAGACCGTCGGCGTGTAGAACTCGCCGAGGTTGGCGACGCTTTGCCGCGTGAGAGTTTCGATGTAACGCGTCAGGCGGGTGAGCGCAGCAGCATGATCGATGTCCATGGCACGGTCTCGCGTGGGGTGCGCCAGCGGCGCGCATAGCGCAGGGGGCCTTGCCATAAGTTACCAGCCGGGGTTGTGGTGTGCACCGCGCCGGTGCGTCGGCGTGGCGCGGATGCGACAGTGTCCGGTGGTCCCGCACTGGCATCGGAACGTGTCAATGCGCGCCATCGCGCTTCGATGCCGGTCAGTGCGCGTCGCTGATCAGGTCTGCACGCAGGTCCGGTGCACTCGTGCGCGGGTCGAGCCAGATCGCGAAAAAGGCACGTCCGAAGGCGTCGCCGGTGATCTGACCGATGGGTTTTCCGTCCGAGAAGAACCGCGTACCGTCGCCCGGCCGGTAGACGCCCGTCAGGTGTTGTCCTTCCGACACATCGGGGAGGATGCGCGCGAGCTCATCTGCCCAACGCTGTCGCTCGGATTCCGTCGCCATTTGCAGCTTCGTCATTTCGATGAGCGTGCGCTGCACCAGCGTATGCGACTTGAAGCTGCGGGCGTAGCGCAGGTCGAGCACCAGGGGATGCGTGCCCCAGTTCGCGCTGACGCGATCGGCGACCGAGAAGAGTTCGGCGTCGTAAAGATGAAATCCCATGCGGGTGAACGAGCCGTGACCGACCAAGTGCGCTGCCGGCACTTCTTGCGAGGCCAGTTGCACGGCATCGAACGCGTGGGCGCTCGGGGCCGCCGCAGCAGCGGACGCTACGGCGAAGAGGCATGCGGCGCGCAGCCACACTGCCAAAGCAGGACGAGTTGCCATGCTCGGCTCCTTTCCGGTCCAAGGATCCAGTCGAGTTGGTGGGCCCGTCGGCAGCGTGCGAGTCGTTCGCTCGATACGCCGGCCGGTACAACTTGTTGCGTGAATGCGACCAAGAGTCCTCTTCGCCATCGGGGGCCGCGTCGTCAGACGCCGCAGTTACCGCTCCCCGGTCGGGTTCACAAGCACGGAACGACTGCTTTCAGCCTAGACCATGCTGCGTGCGGTGCTGAGCCCCATTGCACAAGGACAAACCCTGACGCATCGCGGTGGGCAATGACTTCTTTTCGCCCACCATTTGCAGTGGACCGACGGCCTTGCCGGTAGGTTGGCAATGTGTCGTGCCGGACGCCCTCTGCCCCTTGATCTTAGGGGGTGTGCGTGACATTTTGACCGTCGTCAAAATTACGCCGCATTACCGTCATGTGAGGCGCCGCGCGTACGGTTTTGAAAGGCTTTTATGTTATGATTCAAGAGTTTGCCCATATTTTAGTAGGGTCGCTCTAGCCATATCGCCAGGACGCGGCCAAGTTACAGGCGCTTCATCGCCGTCCTTCAGCGACGGCAGGGGTTCAAGACGTGAAGCCGGACGGCGGGGGCCGTTCGTGTCGCGGTCACCGTTTTGTCTGTCGAAATTCGGCGTAAACTTTCACAATACTATCTTGAGTCCTGGTGTAAGGTCTCGCGACCTTGGGGGTAATTGAAATGAACGAAATGCTGTATCCCGAACTGTACAAGTCGCTGGAAGCAGTGCGTTGGAACATGGAGAAGGACATTCCGTGGGACAAGTTCGACGCGAGCCAACTCACCGACGATCAGGCGCGCACCATCAAGATGAATGCCATCACGGAATGGGCGGCACTGCCGGCCACCGAGATGTTCCTGCGCGACAATCGCGACGATAGCGATTTCTCCGCCTTCATGAGCGTGTGGTTCTTCGAAGAGCAGAAGCACTCGCTGGTGCTCATGGAATACCTGCGTCGTTTCCGCCCGGACCTCGTGCCGAGCGAAGCCGAGTTGCACGCCGTGCGTTTCCCGTTCGACCCGGCGCCGCCGCTCGAAACGCTGATGCTGCACTTCTGCGGCGAAATTCGCCTGAACCACTGGTACCGCCGTGCTGCCGAATGGCACACCGAGCCGGTGATCAAGGCCATCTACGAAATCATCTCGCGTGACGAAGCCCGTCATGGCGGCGCGTACCTGCGCTACATGAAGAAGGCACTGACGAGCTTTGGCGATAACGCACGTGCCGCGTTCGCCAAGATCGGCGTGCTGATGGCGTCGGCGCGCCGCACCGAAAAGCCGCTGCACCCGACCAACCTCCACGTGAACAAGGACCTGTTCCCGAACGACACGGTGCAATCGCGCCTGCCGGAACCGGAATGGCTTGAGCACTGGCTCGACGAACAGATCAAGTTCGACGACAGCTGGGAAAAGAAGGTGGTCGAGCGCATTCTGCACAACATGTCGCTGCTGTTCGAGCGCACGTTTGCGACCGCGACGGATCTGAACCGCTATCGCAAGGAAATCACCTCGCGTCTGGCGGCAGTGACGACGCCGGCAGCACCGGCTGTTGCGACTCCGTCGTAATCTTCGGCATTGCGCAAAAAAAGGGGCTTCGGCCCCTTTTTTGTTGCCTGCGGACGACCGTGGGACAATACCGCGTTCACTTTTGACAGACAGTCATGCAACTCGCACAAGCTCCCGATTTCGAGGCGAAAGTCCTCACGCGTGATGCCCTCGTGGCACTCGCCCCCCGACTGCCGCGTCCGCTGGTATTCACCAACGGCGTGTTCGACATCCTGCATCGTGGTCACGTCACCTACCTCGCACAAGCGCGGGCTCTGGGTGCCTGCCTGATCGTTGCCGTGAATACCGACGTGTCCGTGCGCACGCTCGGCAAGGGCGACGACCGTCCCATCAACAACGAGAACGACCGGGCGGCACTCCTTGCTGCCTTGCAGAGTGTCGACTATGTGGTGACGTTTGGTGAATCGACGCCTGAAGCGCTGATCGCTGCCGTGCGCCCCGACATTCTCGTCAAGGGCGGCGACTACGACATGGACAAGCTGCCCGAATCGGCGCTGGTGCGCGGCTGGGGCGGCAAGGCGGTGGCCATTCCGTTCGAACATCAACGCTCGACGACGGCACTGCTCAAGAAGGTTCGACAATCATGAGTCTGGCACCGCTGGTAGAAGTCACACGCGGCGCGAACGGCATCGATACCGTCGAGTGCATTCATTACGGTGCCGTCGCCGTGGTCGACGCGACAGGCCAGTTGCGCTATGCCGCAGGCGATCCGTCGTTTCTCACCTTCTCCCGTTCGACGCTCAAGCCGTTTCAGGCGCTGCCGTTCGTGGAGGGCGATGGCGTGGCGCATTTCGGGTTGACGCAGCCCGAACTGGCGTTGCTGTGCGCGAGTCACTCAGGCGAGGCGTTCCACGTCGAGGGTGTCAAAAGCCTGCTCGCCAAGGCCGGTTGCGATGAACACCATCTGCAATGCGGCTGCCATACCCCGACCTTCTATTCCGCCACTGGCAAGCGTGCGCCGGCCGATCTGAAGCCGACGGCGCTGCATCACAACTGTTCGGGCAAGCACGCCGGGTTTCTGGCGTATTGCGCGCAACATGGTTTGCCGTTGGAGACGTATCTCGATCCCGCGCACCCGTTGCAGAAGGCGATCCGGGCGCGTGTCGGCGATGTGGTCGGTGTGTCGGGAGATGCGTTGCCGCTGGGTATCGACGGCTGCTCTGCACCGAACTATGCGTTGCCGCTTGAGAAGCTGGCGGCAGCCTACGCCAAGTTGTCGGCAAGCGACGATGCGGCGCTGTCGACGTTGTTCGCGGCGATGACGCAGCAACCGCAGATGGTGTCCGGCACGGCGCGCAACGATCTGGCGTTCATGCAGATGGCACCGGGTGACTGGGTGGCGAAGATCGGCGCGGATGGCGTGCAGACCATTGGTGTGCGCTCAGCCGGTCTGGGCATCGCCATCAAGGTGGTCGATGGCAACATGCGCGCGCTTTACACCGCAGCGGTCGCGGTGCTCAAGGCGCTTGGGCTTGTCGACGCGCCGGAAAACACCGGCCTCGCGCCGTGGGTCGAACCGACCATCAAGAACGCGCGCGGTGTCCAGACGGGCGTTGTGCGTCCGGTGGTGCAGCTCAAGCGCGTGGGTTGAAGTTTCCGGCGAATTACGCTCAGTGTGTTCCCGCAGGCGGGCTGCCTGCGGGGGCCGGACACGCCTTGACCAATTGTGCGGTCCACTGCTGCGTCACCACACCGCGAATCTGCGCGGCCGCATTCGCGTTGATGCCGCCAATCCGGTAGACGATCCGGCTCTTCGCGTTCGGCCGCTCGCTCAGTTGCGGCGTGATTCCCTTCTTCTGCGCCATCGCCATCAGGCGCACCGCGCGCTCGCGATCGTTGAACAGGCCAAGCGAGACGACCAGATTTGAGCCGTCACCGTTGAGCAGCGAGTATTCGGTCACGCCCACCGAGCGCAGCAGCGCGACTTGCTTGTCTACCGCGGCCTTGTTCGGCACAGGATCCAGATGCACCCAGTAGCGTTTGTCGACGGCGACGGACTGTATGTCGCCCTGACCTGACGGGAGTGCCGCGAGCAACAGGCCGCGCGCCTGCTGTGCATCGTCGGCTGCGAACGGACCCACGTCCAGACACGTCGAGGCGGCCGCTGCCGCCGCAGCCTGTGATGCCGCTGCCGCGTCTCCCGAGACCGCTGCGGGTGCAGTGGCTGCGATCGCCTGACTCGCCGCGACATCGACGGCAGAGGGGGTGGACGGTGCCGACGGTGCCGATGGTGCCGAGGCGGCGCTGGCTGGCGCTCCGGCGCTCACACCCGCACTCGCGTCGCTTGCGCTGCCCTTATTGGTATTGCCCGCCGCAGACGTCGCTGACGAATCAGCACCGCCAGCGGCATTGCCCGGTTTGACCGCGACGACCGTCTCACCGCTGATCTGTGCGCCCGCGAGGCGAATGCGCTCCGGCTCCAGTTGTTGCGTGATACGCGTTGGCTCGCGTCCCGTGGTGGGCAGAATGTCTCGCCACTTGAGCCATCCGAATTGCACGGCAGCCAGTGCCGCGTTGGCGGCCAGAAACATGATCAGCAGCAGCGCACGCAACATCTCAGGCACCTCCCGGCGCGCGTCGGTTTTCGCGCGAGTCTTGTGGGGTCACATTGGCTGGCGAGTGCGCCGAACCGGCGAGCAATGCCGCGTCGGCCGCCGCACGAATCGCGACCTCGTAGAGCCCCGCAGGCACCAGTTGATCGTGTTCGGTGAAGGGCAGGGTGAGTGTCTGCGCCAGCGCCTGACGCGCGCCGCCGGACAGCACACACCGCACCGGTGCGCCGAGTCGGGCTTGCAGTTGCGCGTGATTTCGTTCGACGAGGCCTGCTTGCGCGGCAAGGCATCCGCGCAGAATCGCGTCGGTCGTGTTGCGTGCGAAGTCTTGGCCACCGCTCGGCATAGTCGCGTCCAGAGTCGGCAACTGGGCAGTGCCCTGCCCGAGCGAGCGCAGCATCAGCGCCGGCCCCGGAGCGATCAGGCCGCCGAGATAGTCGCCGTCGGCACGCAAGGCCTCGACGGTCGTTGCCGTGCCCAGCGTGACGATCAGCAGATGTTCCCCCGGCCACGCGGCGTGCGCGCCAATCAGACTGGCCCAGCGGTCACTGCCCAACTGCGCCGGCGTGTCGTAACCGTTGCGCACCCCGGCGCGCGCTTCGCTCGCATGCAAGACCTGTAGCCAGTCTGACGACGCCATCCCCCACAGCGTTTGCAGCGTCATGCGCACGGCCTGTTCGGCCGCGTCGCCGGCGACATTGGTCAGCCACACGCCAGCCGGTTCCGGACAGATGAAGCCCTCGTCCTGCCCGCCCTGACCGATGGCGAGCGGGGCAGTGTTGGGAGCGAAATGAGGGGCGTCCGATGTGCTGGCGGTTTTGCTGCCCGACGTGCTGCCGGATGTGCTGCCCGATGTGCCGCGCGCCAATGCCGACCACCCGGCGCGAATTTGCGTGGCGAGCGTGCGCCACTCGGCGTGGTCGACGGCACCGCTGGCGAGAAACGCCGGTGAGGCGGCTCGCCAGTCGTTCGGACGCTCCGCGGGTGCGAGCGCCCACTTGATTCGGCTATTACCGGCGTCGACCAGCAGCCACGGGGCTTTCGCCAAGATGCTTGCGGGCGTAGACGACGGCGTCTGCATCGCCGCCGCTGTCGCTTTCGCCGCTGTCGTCGCCATCGGCGTCGCGGAGGCCTCGGCCGGCTTCGATGCGTTCATCGGCGGCTTCCTCGCAAGGCTGACGGTGCATCGGCATCGGCACCGGTAGCGGCATCGGTAGATGAATTCACGAGTCGCACGGAGACCTCGCCGCTGGCGATGACGCGTTCGCCGCCATCGGTCGCCACGCGCAGGCAGCCCTGCGTATCGACACCCAGTGCAACGCCGTGCAGCAGATCGCGTCCGTGTTCGATGACCCGAATCGAAGCGCCGCTGTATGCGTGCATGGCTTCCCAAGCTTCACGGAAAGCACTGAAACCCTGTTCGCCGAAACGCTCGAGCATGACGGCAAGCCGCTGAATCAGCGCGGCGAGCACCGAGGTCATGTCGGGTGCCGGAAGAATCGATTCGAGGGCGGCGGGCGGTGTGGCAGGAATGGCAGGGATGGCCGTGGAGGCTGGCACATGGCTCGATGCGGCACCGGTCTTGTCGTCCGAAGTTGCCAAGGCACCATCGATGCGCGCGGCGACGTCGCCGGCCTGGCGCAGATTGACGCCGATGCCGATGACGACGCCGATGCGTCCCGGGCCTGCGGGGACGGTTTCGATCAGAATGCCGGCGAGTTTGCCGCCGCGAAGCAGCACGTCGTTGGGCCACTTCAGGCCGAGCGCTTGCGGCGCCGACAACGGCAGGTCCGATAAGCCCTCGACAACCGCGACGCCTGTCGCCAGCGACAATCCGGCCAATTCGGCGGGGCCGCCGGGCAAGACATAGGCGAGTGAGAACGTCAGGCTATCGCCGGGCAAGCTCTGCCATGCGCGTCCGCGCTGGCCGCGCCCGGCGGTCTGGACCATGGCGGCACGCACGACCGGGGCGCACGAGGCGTCTTCGCGCAGCCGGGAGAGCAGGTCCAGATTGGTGGAGCCGGTGCTCTCGACCACTTCGATTTGCCAATCGCGGCAGGCCGCGCCAAGGCGCGCTCGGACGCCGTCCCGATCAAGACGGCGGCTGGCAATGTCGGTGGCATGGATGGCGGCTTTATTCATGGCTGCTATTGTAACGGCGGGGCTTGCGCCGCGCCGCAGTGCCCTGCAACCACGGGCATTTTTCGGCATCATCCGAGTCCAAACTCGGCCGATTCCGGCACGTTTTCGGCCGCCGTCGGGTTGCCTTCGCCCGGTAGCGCCTGTACCGTACAATGACCGCGTTTTGCCGGATTCCGCCCGGTCCTGTTTGGTCCTGTTTGGTCCTGTTGTCAGGAGACCCCCAGTTTTGAATCTCGATGCCGTGCCCACCCTGGAGCTGTCCCCCTCGCCGCAAGGCCCGGTGGTGATGCTGCGCGGGCTGTGGACAGCGCTTGCGCTCTCACAGCGCAAGAAGATGTTGCTCCAACTCGTCCATGCGCTGCCCAGTGGCGAACTCGCGTGGGATCTCACCTGCGTCGAGCGTCTCGATCACGTGGGGGCACAGGCGTTGTGGCGGTACTGGAATCGCCGCTTCCCCAAGCAGATCGCGCTCACGCCAACGCAGCGCGCGCTCTTCGACCACCTCGCCGAATTCGATCGGACGCGGCAGAGCCCGGTGCCGACACGCTATGTCGATCCGGTCAGCCGGTTGGGCTATTCGCTGTTTTCACTTGGCGATCACCTGCGCGGCGGTATTTCGATGTTTGGCCGGTTCGTCATCGACCTTGGGCGCGTGGTGCGGCACCCGATGCGCGCGCCGTGGCTCGAGATGTCCGCCAATATCTACAGTGCCGGGGCCAAGGCGCTCGGCATTACGGCACTGGTGGCGTTCCTGATCGGCATCGTGCTGTCGTACCTCTCGGCGCAACAACTCAAGCTATATGGTGCGAGCACGTTCATCGTGAACATCCTCGGCCTGTCGGTGATTCGCGAGCTGGGGCCGGTGCTCTCGGCCATTCTGGTGGCGGGGCGCTCGGGCTCGGCGATTACGGCGCAACTCGGTGTCATGCGCGTGACCGAAGAGCTCGATGCCATGCGCGTGATGGACATCTCGCATAGCCTTCGCCTCATCTTGCCCAAGGTCATTGCGCTGGCGATTGCGATGCCGTTGCTGGTCATGTGGACGAACGTCGTCGCGCTGCTCGGCGGTGCACTGGCCGCCAAGTACGAACTCGGGATCGGCCTGCACTACTTCTTCACGACGCTGCCTAACGCCGTACGTATCGCCAACCTCTGGATCGGTCTTGGCAAGGGCGTGGTGTTCGGGATGTTGATCGCGCTGGTCGCGTGCCACTTCGGCATGCGCGTCAAACCGAATACGCAGAGTCTGGGCGAGGGCACAACGCAGTCGGTGGTGACATCGATCACGGTGGTGATTCTTGCCGACGCGGTGTTCGCGATTCTGTTTCGCAACGTGGGGATCGGCTGATGAGCGAATCCACGATCCACGATCTCTCGAAGGCGCCGGGCGCCGGCGCGACGGAACTGTCCGATGTGGCACGCCCCGGCACGGCGGGCTGCCCGCCGGTCGCTGCGACATTGGCGGGCGACGCCGAGCCTGTCATCGAAGTGCGCGATCTGACGAAGCGCTATGGCACGCATACGATTCACGAGCATCTCGATCTGACCGTGCGCCAAAGCGAAATCATCGCGCTGGTGGGTGGTTCAGGGTCGGGGAAAACGACGCTGATCCGTCAGATCATCGGGCTCGAAGCGCCGACCAGTGGTCATATCAGCGTCTTCGGTCACGACATCACGATGATCGACCGGCGTACGGCGCATTTGCTGCGCCGTCGTTCGGGCATGTTGTTCCAGCGTGGTGCCCTGTTCTCGGCGATGACGGTGTTCGACAACATCGCGCAGCCGCTGCGTGAACTGCATACGTTGTCGGAAGATCTGATTCGCGATGTGGTGATGTACAAGCTCGAGATGGCCGGCTTGTCGGGGCGCATGGCGAACCGCATGCCGTCGGAGTTATCGGGCGGGATGATCAAGCGGGTCGGCATCGCGCGCGCGATTGCGCTGGAGCCTGAGCTGCTGTTTCTCGACGAGCCGACGGCCGGGCTCGATCCGCAGGCATCGGACGAATTCGTCGACATGATTCGCGGCCTGCACCGCTCGCTGGGCCTGACCGTGGTGATGGTCACGCACGATCTCGATACGGTGATGATGCTCGCGACGCGGGTGGCCGTGCTGGCCGATCGCAAGGTGCTCATTAATGCGCCTGTCGAAGATGTGGTGCGCGTCGATCACCCCTTCATTCACAGCTTCTTCCTCGGTGAGCGCGGCAGACGCGCGTTGCTGGCCTTGCCCGCTGCGCGGCGTCACAAGATTTCGGAGTTACTCGACGATGGAAAATAAATCGCACGCCTTTATGGCGGGCCTGTTCACGCTGGTATTGCTCACAGCGGTCGCGGCGGCCGTGTACTGGTTCAATCGCGACAATCGTGTGCGCGTGCCTTACGACCTGGTCTCCCGAACCAACGTGAACGGCCTGAATCCCGAGTCTGCTGTTCGCTATCGCGGTCTGGCCGTGGGCAAGGTGGATTCGATCAAGTTCGATCCGCGTACGCCGGGTCAAATCCTGATTCGCATTCTCGTGAACGAAGGCACGCCGATGACCAAGTCGACGTACGCCACGCTGAGCTATCAGGGCGTGACGGGGCTGGCTTTCGTGCAACTCGACGACGATGGCCGCGACCGCACGTTGCTGCCGTCCTCGGAGACGCAGGTCGCCCAGTTGCGGTTGCGTCCAAGTTTTATCGATGAATTGCAGAATCGCGGCAACACCCTCGTGCGTCAGCTTGAGCAGGCGAGTTCGTCGGTCAATCAATTGCTGTCTGCCGACAATCGTCAGGCCGTGATCGACTCGGTCAACAGTGTGAAGATGGCCGCGCAGAGCGTGAATCGCGTTGCGCAACAGCTGGAACCGGTGACCAAGCAACTGCCCGAGACCGTGCGTGAGCTGAACGGCACGCTGGCCGGCGCGAACAAGCTTGCGGGTCAACTGACCGACCCGCAGGGCCCGCTGGTGCGCAATCTCGATAGTGTGGGACGCGCGGCCGATCAGGCGGCGTCGAGCCTCGCCGCATTCCAGGC
The DNA here is from genome assembly GCF_002179965.1 of Pandoraea sp. PE-S2T-3. Lineage (GTDB taxonomy): Bacteria > Pseudomonadota > Gammaproteobacteria > Burkholderiales > Burkholderiaceae > Pandoraea. The sequence goes on along the minus strand of NZ_NGUQ01000018.1, from coordinate 660,452 downwards.
GACGACGCAGACCTTCGAGGGCTCGCTGCAACAAGAGGCGTTGCCACGGTTGAATACGCTGTCCGATGATCTGCGCACGACGACGCAGGCCGTGGGACAGGCTGCCGAGACGATCAATCGCAATCCGCGCGCGCTGCTCTTCGGCACGTCGCCGCCACCGCCCGGACCGGGTGAGTCGGGCTTCGCGTGGCCCGGTGGAGCGGGCCGATGAGAGGCGCGACCGAATTGCAAAAGGATACCGACATGATTGAATCCATTCGTGGCGCCCTGCGCGCGCTACTGCTCGCCGCAGGTACGGCGGCGCTCGTGGCCGGGTGTGCAACGAGTACACCGTCCGGCGCATTGGCTCGCTACGATCTCGGTCCGCCGACGATGCCAGCGGCATCATCGACATCAGCGGCATCCGGGGCTTCAACGGGGACGCCCGACATCTCCAACACGGCAAATGCCGCTGCATCGGCTGCATCGGGTGCCGCGCGCCTGTCGCCGCTCAAGGTCGTCGTCAACGCGCCGAACTGGCTGGACTCCGATTTGATCTATTACCGCTTGCCGGCCAGCGATGGCGATCAGGCACGTGTCTACGCCAACAGCCGTTGGCTCGCGTCACCGGCCCGGTTGTTCGGTGACCGGCTGCGTGTCGCGCTCGCGGTCGACAGACCGGTGCTGGCCGCAGGCGATCCGACGGCGGCACCTGCATTGCGCGTTGAACTCGACGAATTCGCGCAGTACTTCGACAGTGCGTCGACCAGCCACGGTGTGGTGCAGATTCGAGCGACGTTGTTCGACGGGCCGAAGCTGCTGGCGCAAACGACGCTGCGCGCACAGGCTCCTGCGGCCACGGCCGATGCAGCAGGTGGCGCCCGCGCACTGGCGGCAGCAAGCGATGCGGTGCAGACGCAACTGATTCAGTGGCTGGCTGGCCGAGTGCCGACGCCGGCGCCGTCGACCACGACGCGATCGGCACCTGCATCGCGTGCAGTCCCTGCCACGGCACCGCGATCGGACGCCGCGCCGGATGCCTCGCCGCTGTCGGCGGCCACGCGCTAGCGCCCCAGCGTCAATGCCCGAGCCGGACATCAAACCCTGGCAACGACGTGCCTCGCCGCTCACGCGTCAGGCGCTGCTTTGCCTGATCTTGCTCATCGCGTACGCGAGCTTGTATCCGTTCGAATTTCAGCGTGCGGTGGTCGGCCCGTTCGACTATCTGTTCGCGCCGTTGCCACGCTGGATGACGATGTTCGATGTCGTCACCAATGTGCTGGGTTATATCCCGCTCGGCATGCTCACGGTGCTGGCGTTGCATCCTGCGTGGCGCGGCACGCGCGCGGTCTTCGCGGCGTTTTTGCTTGGCACACTGCTGTCGGGCGGTATGGAAGCGTTGCAAACGTATTTGCCCACACGCGTGGCGTCGAACGTCGATCTTGCGACGAATGCGCTGGGGGCACTGATCGGCGGTGCGCTCGCGGTTCCGCTCACGAGCCCGTTGCTCGATCGCGGCTGGCTGCGGCATCTGCGCTTCGCATGGTTTGAGCGGCACGCGAGCGTGTTGCTCGTGCTGCTGGCCTTGTGGCCGTGGGCGCAGGCATATCCGCAGCAGTTTCTCTTCGGCGACGGCGATCTGGTGCGTCAGATCTGGCTCTGGCAAGACCCGGATATCACCGATCTCGTTCTGGATTGGGTGCCGCATCTCGGTCAGTTGCAGGACTACCTCTCGGCACTCGACGCCGTGGCGAGTCATGCGCTGTGGGAGACCGTGGTCACTGCCAGCGGCACCATTCTGGCCGGGCTGCTCGCGACGCTGGCCATGCGGCGCGGGGCACCGCGTGTGCCGCTGCTTTGCGCGATGTTCATCAGCGCGTTCGCCATCAAGGCCGCTGCTTCGGCGTGGCAGTTTTCGCCCGCACAGGCGTTCGATTGGGTGACGACCGGCGCGATCTATGGGCTCGTTGTCGGCACCCTCGTGTTGATGGTGGCGGCACGCGGGCCGCGCGTGTTGCGCGGGGCCGTGGCGCTGGCGGCGCTGATCGTTCTGCTGGTTTTCGTGAACCTGTTGCCCGCCAACCCGTACTACGAGGCGGCGTTGCAGTCGTGGCGGCAGGGCCGCTATGTGCACTTCAACGTGTTGGCGCGCTGGCTCGCGTGGACGTGGCCGTATCTGGTGCTGATCTACCTGCTGGCGATGTTCGATCCGAGCCATCGCGGGCCGGCGCGCACCACCGGGAAGGTCGGTTAGAATGGCCCGCAACAACGTTGCCAACCCCCACAGAGCGACCGACATGGCCACCCAGGCGCAGTATTACCAGCATCACGTCTTTTTTTGTCTGAATCAGCGCGAACCGGGCGCAGACCGGCCTTCTTGTGCGAATTGCAACGCTCAGGCGATGCAGGAATACGCGAAGAAGAAGGTCAAGCAGCTCGGGCTGGCCGGTCCCGGCAAAGTGCGGGTGAACAAGGCCGGTTGCCTTGATCGCTGCGAACTCGGCCCAGTCGTCGTGATCTATCCCGAAGGGACTTGGTACACATACATCGATGAGACCGACATCGACGAGATTGTCGAAAAGCATCTGGCGCAAGGCGAAATCGTCGAACGCCTGCTGATCGACTGACGCGGCCCGTCGCGTGCGTTCAGGCGCGCGTCCAGGTCTTATCAGGCGATACCAGAATCACGAGGCAATCCCGGCGCGACCGGACATTGCCGGACTCATCCGCTTTCATCAGGCTTCACGTCACGCATCACTCATGAACGCTCAAACCGAACGCTTTACCATCGACGGCCCGGTCGGGGCCATTGAAATCGCCATCGACCGTCCGGCGGGCGAATTGCGCGGCATCACGCTGGTGGCGCATCCGCACCCGCTCTTCGGCGGCACGCTCGACAACAAGGTTGCGCAGACGCTGGCGCGTGCCTTCGTGCAACTCGGTTACGCCGTGGTGCGCCCGAATTTCCGCGGTGTCGGCAAGTCGGAAGGCGAGCACGACAAGGGCATTGGCGAGCGCGACGACTTGCTGGCCGTCATTGACTGGATGCGTCAGCAACCGGGCTGGGATACGCCCCCGATGGCGCTCGCGGGCTTCTCGTTCGGCACGTTCGTGCTCTCGCATGTGGCCAAAACGCTGGCAGACGCCGGTACCCCCGCGCAACGTCTCGTGTTCGTCGGCACGGCCGCGAGCAACTGGGATGTGGCGCTCGTGCCGGCCGACACGCTCGTCATTCACGGCGAAGTGGACGACACGGTGCCTCTACAGTCGGTACTCGACTGGGCGCGTCCGCAAACGCTGCCGGTGGTGGTCATCCCCGGTGGTGAGCACTTCTTCCACGGCCTGCTGCCGCTGCTCAAGCAGATCGTGGTCGATGCGTGGCGCTATTGACACACATCGGGCGGATTTCGGGTGGTAACCCTCCCGACGCTGGGGTACGCAAATCACGGCGGGTATAATTCGTTCCTGAACCTGTCAGGCGATGCCGGGTCTATTGATTCCGACATGCCTGGCACCGGCACTTCGGTGCCGCTGTCCTCTTCACCGTGCCGCTTTCGTGTTTTTCCAATCGCGACAGTGCGCGCGGTGCTCAATCAAGCGCAGATGCCCCTGAGCCTCACTTCGTTTCTCTCTTCGCCAATGAAATTCAACGCTTCGCTGTCCCGTGCCGCCGCTGCCGCGGCGCTCGTCGCTTGTGGCTCGCTTGCTGCACTCCCGGCCCGTGCTCAACAGATTCCGCCGCCGCCGATGTCGGCCAAGGCGTGGACGATCGTCGACGTCACCAGCGGTCAGGTGCTCGCCGCCGGCGATCCGGAAGCGCGCGTGGAGCCGGCTTCGCTCACGAAGATCATGACCTCGTATCTGGTCTTCGAAGCGCTGCGCGACAAGCGCATTTCGATGGACCAGACGGTCATTCCGGGCGAGTCGGTACGCAAGGTGGGCCGCGACGAGTCGCGCACGTTCATCGAAGCGGGCAAGCCGGTCTCCGTGCACGATCTGGTGTACGGCATGATCATTCAATCGGGTAACGACGCGTCCATCGCGCTGGCCGAACTCATCGGCGGCTCGCAACCGGGCTTCGTCGAACTGATGAACCGTGCCGCGCAGCGTCTTGGCCTGAAGAACACGCACTACACCAACGTCGACGGCCTGACCGACCCGCAGCACTACACGACGGTGGCCGATATCGCCGCGCTGTCGACGCACATGATTCAAGACTTCCCCGAGTACTACAAGATCTACTCGGAGAAGAGCTTCACGTACAACAACATCCGCCAGCCGAACCGTAACCGTCTGCTGTCGCTCGACCCGACCGTCGATGGCCTGAAGACCGGCCACACGAAGGAAGCGGGTTATTGCCTCGTGTCGACGGCCTCGCGTCCGCTGCCGGGCACGCCCGGCGTGAACCGCCGCGTGCTGTCGGTCGTGGTGGGTGAGCCGACCGAGCGCGCGCGCGTGCAGGACAGCCTCTCGGCGCTGAACTACGGCTATCAGAACTTCGACACGCTGCGTGTTTACGGCGCGAATCAGGTCGTCGCTACGCCCAAGGTGTGGAAGGGCAAGGAAAGCGAGCTGAAGATCGGCGTGAAGAAGGACACCTTCATCACCGTGCCGAAGGGCGTGGCCGACAAGATCAAGCCGCAGCTCGAACTGCGTGAGCCGCTGATCGCCCCGATCGCGAACGGCGCGCAGGTCGGCACCGTCAAGGTCATGGCCGACGGCAAGCAACTGGCCGAATTCCCGGTCGTGGCGCTGGCCGACGTGGCGCAAGCCAGCTTCATCGGCCGCGCATGGGATGCGCTGCGCCTGATGTTCATGAAGAAATAAGGACGATCCCGTGGCCTGACGCCTGCGCGTCGCGGCACGGGGGTATGGCCGAACCGCATGACGGATCGGCGCCTCGCCGGTCAGGTCAGGCCGGCAAACGCGAGGCGCGCCCCAGAGGCGCGTTTTGCAATTTAGTCGTGCGCGACATGCGCCCCCTGCAAACATGGACAACCCCACCGTCTGGCTCAATGGCGACCTGATTCCGCTCAGTGACGCGAAGATTTCCGTTCTCGATCGCGGTTTCCTGTTCGGCGACGGCATTTACGAGGTCGTGCCCGTCTATCACGGCAAGCCGTTCCGTCTGGCGCAGCATCTCGACCGCCTTGAGCGCAGCCTCGCCGAGATTCGCATCGTCAATCCGTACACCCGTGCCGAATGGGAAGCGCTCTTCGCGCGCCTGTCGGCCACGTGTGCTGCCGATCCGCACAGCGTGTACGTTCAGGTCACGCGTGGCGTGGCACCGCGTCAGCACACGTTCCCGAAGGACATCACGCCGACCGTGTTCGGCATTGCCACGCCGCTCACGCTGCCGTCGCGCGAGAAGGTCGAGCACGGCGTAGGCGCCGTGACCCATGAAGACCGTCGCTGGCTCAATTGCCACATCAAGTCGACCTCGCTGCTGGGCAACGTGCTGATGGCGCAATACGCGGCCGATCACGACGTGCAGGAGACGGTGCAATTTCGCGATGGCTGCCTGACCGAGGCGTCGTCGAGCAACGTGTGGGTGATCAAGGGCGGTGAAATGTTTGCGCCGCCGCGTGATAATCGCATTCTGGAAGGCATTCGCTACGGCGCGCTCGAAGCCTTTGCCAAGGAATGTGGCGTGGCGTTCCACGAGCGCCCGGTGAGTGAAGAAGAAGTGCGAAACGCCGACGAGCTGCTGATCACGTCGGCGACCAAGGAAGTGCTGGCAGTCGTGCGTCTGGACGACAAGCCGGTGGGCGACGGCAAGCCGGGCCCTGTCTTCCGCGCACTGTATGCGGCTTATCAGCGAGCCAAGGAGGCGCTATGACGCCAGAGAACAAAGAAAGTCTGCTGGAGTTTCCGTGCGACTTTCCCATCAAGGTGATGGGCAAGATGCAGCCGGATTTTGCGGACGCCATCGTGGCGTTGCTGCGCGAGTTCGATGCCGAATTCGATGCAGCCACCGTCGAGATGCGTCCGTCCAGCTCGGGTAACTACCTCGGCCTGACGGTCACGGTGCGGGCCCACTCGAAGGCCCACCTCGACGATATCTATCGCGCACTCACCGGCCACCCGCTGGTCAAGGTCGTGCTGTAACGCGGTTGAGATGCCGGGCGACACGGCACGCGCGATGCGGGTGGCGTGTTACTCCTGCCGCATTCAGGCAGCATTCACGCCGCATTCACGCATGCGTCGGTGCGCCGTCGTCCGGCGGTAGCGCCGGTGCCAGCCCCAGTTGAGCGTCCGTCGTCAGCGTGCCTGCGGTAGACGCCATGCCGGCCGCGAGCGCTTCGGGGCTCGCCTGTGCCGGACGGCGCTGCATATGCATCACGGCCTCAAAAGCGGCCATTTCCTCCAGAAACCACGTGCGAAACGCTTGCACGCGCTGCGTTTCCAGCACCCCCGGCGGACACACGAAGTAGTAATCCCATTCGCATGGCGTATCGACATCCGACAGGCGCACCAGCCGTCCGGCCATGATGTCGCCCACCGCCAGCGAGCGCCGCACCAACGCCACGCCCTGACCGACGATGGCCGCTTGCGAGAGCATCCCCGAATCCTGATACATCATGCCCTGCGTCGGTTCGGGAATATCGAAGCCGGCCGCCGCAAACCACGGCGACCACGGCTCCCCTTCCGAGCGTAGCAACGTGCTGTGCCGCAATTCCGCCGCCGACTGGGGCAGACGCCCGCTGTTGTACGTCGGCGCGCAGGCCGGGAAGAACACGTCCTCGAGCACTTTTTCGATATGCAGGCCGGGCCAGTTGCCCTTGCCCATGCGAAGGGCGATGTCGACGTCGTCGCGCTCGAAGTCGATCAGCTCGGCGCTGCAACGCAACTCCACTTCCAGTTCGGGGTGACGGTCGATGAAGCGCCCGATACGGGGCGTGAGCCAACGGCTGGCGAACGACGGCATGGTGGTGAGTACCAATCGCCGCTCGCTGCGCGTGCCGGCCTGCAACTTGCGGGTGGCCTGCGCGATATCGCCGAGCGCGGCGCGGATCGACACCGCGTATTGCCGGCCAGCGGCCGTCAGGCTGATGCGCTTGCCGTTGCGGGCAAACAACTGCGTGCCCAGTTCCTGCTCCAGCGCGCGAATCTGGTGGCTGATGGCGCCGTGCGTGACGAACAGCTCCTCGGCCGCGCGGGAGAAGCTCTCCAGACGCGCGGCCGCTTCGAACGCGCGCAGAGCACTCAGATTGGGAAGTCTCCGAAGATCCATGTGAGCTTTATTCGCAAGGCCGTGAAAATATGTCGTTTGGTTAAGCGCTTGGCAGTCCCTATGATTCAGTCATTGTCTCGCACTGAGTGGGGGTCGTAAAATGCAAAACAATTTGACAAAGGTCCAGTATTTTTACGGCATCCGGCCGGGCGAAGTCGTCAGTCTCGACTTGCACCATGAGCATACGCTCGTCGCACGCGGCGCGGCAGTCTGGGTGACACGAGCCGGAGATCCGCGCGATTACTGGCTGATGCCGGGGCAGCGCCTCGCCGTGGAGCCGGGACGCCGTTACTGGGTGTCGTCGGACGACGGCGCCGAGGCCGAGCTCGAGCGCGAAGTGGCGCATCGTTTCCCGCTGGTGCGCGAGTTGCGCCGCTGGCTGGCCGGACGCCGTGCGGCACGTGAAGCGAATTCCTGCGCATCTGCCGCTTGATTTGCCTGCGGGCCACCGGCCCTCGTGGCTTTCCACAATCGTCAAACTTCACGCGTTCTCGCGGCAGATGATGCTGCGGAACGCGTGAGTCGTTTTAAACATTCACTTGATGTCAATTGAATTCACATCAAGGCGCGCAATAATCAAACGAAAATACGCTGCGATAGCGGGAGATTTGACTGAATGACGCAAGGTTCTACGCCGGCTCGCACGACACCGGCCATTTCCACGCCAGCCGCTGCCACGCCGATTAAGTCCGGCAACACGGGGCATGGCGCACCGGACGCCCACGCTGACGAGCGTCTGGGCCGTTGGTTGATGGTCGCTGCGATGGTGATTTCCGGCACGATCGGCTACTTCGTGCTGATGTCGGGGCAGCCGGCGCTCAATGTGGTGTTTTTCCGTTGCCTGATCGGCGCGGCCAGTCTGTGCCTGTGGTGCGCCTATCGCGGCTACTGGCGCGGCTTGCGTCTCGCGCGCTGGCAAATCGTGAACGTGACACTCGGGGCGATTACCCTCGTCTCAAACTGGTTTTTCCTGTTCAGCGCTTACAAGCTCACGTCGGTCGGCATTACGACGGTGGTCTACAACGTGCAGCCGTTCCTGCTGGTCATGGCGAGCGCGATTATCACGCGCGAGCGGCCATCGATGGCGACGCTCGGGTTTCTCGGTCTGGCGTTCGCGGGGCTGGTCATTCTGGCTGAACCGGGCGGCGTGCACGGCGCGGGCTACCTGCTCGGCGTGGCGAGTGCGCTGGCGGCGGCGTCGCTTTACGCGGCAACCACGTTGTTCACCAAGAAGCTGGCCGGCACCCTTCGGCCGGAGATCATTGCCGCACTGCACATGGTGATCGGCGCGGTGGTGTTCGTGTGGATGGCCGATTTCGGGCACCTCCCGAGCGGGCCGCGTCAGGTGGGCGCGATCGTCACGCTGGGCCTGTTCCATACGACATTCATGTACTTGCTGCTGTATGGCGCGTTCCAGAAGGCGTCGACATCGAGCCTCGCCGTGTTCGGCTTCGTATATCCGGTGGTGGCGGTGGCGGTCGACTTTCTGGCGTTCGGCATCGTGTTGCACCCGACCCAATGGCTGGGCGGGGTCATGATTCTGGTTGCTGCCGGGTGTTACGCGCGAGGGTTGGGCGCGGCGCCTGTGAAGAAGACAGCCAAGAAGGCAAGTGCAGCCTGAGCGTGAACTTCGCCGCGTCGGTCCGAGCAAGACGCGACGGGTTTCGTTAAAATCGCGTTCATGACCTCCCCGATCGAAGTGTGCTGGCGCGGCACCGAAGACTACGCCACATCGTTCGACGCCATGCGCGCCTACACCGATGCGCGTGGCGCGCACGGCCCGGATCAACTCTGGATCGTCCAGCATCCCCCCGTTTATACGCTGGGACTCGCCGGCGACCCGGCTCACCTGCTCATCGCCGATAGCGGCATTCCCCTCGTCAAAGTCGACCGAGGCGGCCAAATCACGTATCACGGGCCCGGCCAAGTGGTGATTTATCTGCTCGTAGACCTGCGCCGCCGCAAGCTTGGCGTGCGCGAACTGGTACGGCTGATCGAGCAGGCGGTGATTGATACCCTTGGAGCGTATAATCTCGCTGTTGAGCGCCGGGCTGGCGCGCCGGGCATCTATGTGAGCCCGGGCGACGGCACCGAAGCGCATGCTGGCGCGAAAATCGCCGCTCTCGGGTTGAAAATCCGCAACGGATGCAGTTATCACGGCGTGTCGCTGAACGTCGCGATGGATTTGCGCCCGTTCGACTGGATCAATCCGTGCGGTTACGCCGGTTTGCAAACCGTAGACATGGCCACGCTCGGCGTGGCCCCCCGCTGGGACGAAGTGGCCGCGCGACTGGCGCAGCAACTCGGCCATCACCTCGAACAGCACCCCGCGTCGGCCGATGCCGCGCCACCTGCCGACGCTGCGCCCCACGCAGACCCGGCAGCCAGCGCGAACGCCGCCGCCTGAATGGACGCCTGGAAAGCCCCATCATGACCACCACCGTGAACGACACCGCGAGCAAGGAAGTTCGCACGATCGATGGCGAATACGACGCCACCGCCAAGCAAAAGTCGCAAGCCAAGACCGCGCGCATTCCGATCAAGATCGTGCCGATCGAGCGCTTGAAGAAGCCGGACTGGATTCGCGTGAAGGCAGCGACGCACACGTCGCGGTTCTACGAGATCAAGCAGATTCTGCGCGAGCACAACCTTCACACCGTGTGTGAAGAGGCGAGCTGCCCGAATATCGGCGAGTGCTTCGGTAAAGGCACGGCCACCTTCATGATCATGGGTGACAAGTGCACGCGCCGCTGCCCGTTCTGCGACGTGGGCCATGGCCGTCCGGACCCGCTCGACGTGGACGAGCCGCTGAACCTCGCGAAGACCATCGCGGCAATGCGCCTGAAGTACGTGGTGATCACCAGCGTCGACCGTGACGACCTGCGCGACGGCGGTGCCCAGCACTTTGTCGATTGCATTCGCCATGTGCGCGAGCTCTCGCCGCAGACCCGTATCGAAATCCTGACGCCGGACTTCCGTGCGCGTCTGGACCGTGCGCTGGGCATCCTCAACGCGGCTCCGCCCGACGTCATGAACCACAACCTCGAAACGGTGCCGCGCCTGTACAAGGAAGCGCGCCCGGGCTCGGACTATCAGCACTCGCTGACGCTGCTCAAGGAATTCAAGGCCGCACATCCGGACGTTTCGACGAAGTCCGGCCTGATGGTCGGTCTGGGCGAGACGGATGAGGAAATTCTGGAAGTGATGCGCGATCTGCGTGCCCACAACGTCGACATGCTGACGATCGGCCAGTATCTCCAGCCGTCGGAACACCACCTCGCGGTGCGTCGTTACGTGACTCCGGACACCTTCAAGATGTTCGAAGAAGAGGCCTACAAGATGGGCTTCACGCACGCTGCGGTGGGCGCGATGGTTCGTTCGAGCTATCACGCTGACGTGCAGGCGCACGAAGCCGGTGTGGCCGACGCTATCTGACGCGAAGCCCATGCCCTCGGGCCAAAGCCCGAAGCAAGTCGTAGCAAAAAAGCAGCGGACTGTCCCCGGACGGTCCGCTTTTTTATTGGGCGGAGCGCTTAGCATGCGCAGAGTGATCGGACGTGGCTGGGCGTGGGTAGTCGTTTTTCGAGCGCCGACGTATTTCACGCGCCGGAAAAGTCATTACGAGCCATCACAGACGTCGCCCGGTTCATCACGTAATACGCTCACGAAACGCCCGCGACCGTAGGCAAAACCTACGGAACGCTGGCCGTTCTACTGGCAACTTCGGTCAATCGACATACCTGCATCCGCAACTCGCCGGCAGCCACGCCGAAATATGTTGTAACAACCATCACCTTGTCGGCCCCTCGGCGTTGTTTCAGAATATTGAAACCTTGTTTTGCTGGTCAAAACGAAGGGCTCCCTATGAATAGGCGAGCGTTCCGAACGTACGCGAGGAGACGGCATGTCCCGTCAGGTCACCGAGGGCCGATATTTTGTGGAAGCGCCGCAAGCCGGGCGAGGGGGGCAACTGTGCCGCCTGCCGCTGGTCTTCGACGCCCCGCACAGCGGCCAGGTGTTCCCGCCCGACTTCGACACCATCGCGCCGACGGCGGCAATTCACGCGTGTGGCGACGCCTACGTCGACGAACTGTGGTCCATCGTCACGCAACACGGTGCGACGCTCGTTGCCGCGCTCTTCCCGCGGGCCTATATCGACCCGAATCGCGCCGTCCACGACCTCGACCCCGAGTTGATCGCGAGTCTGTGGCCGCACGATGCGCGTCCCGAGGCGTATAGCGAGCGCGGTGTCGGCCTGCTGCATCGCTTTGCCGCACCGAACGTGCCGCTCTACGACCGCCGCCTGAGCGTGGCCGAGGTGGAGCGCCGCATCAACGATTACTACCTGCCCTACCGTCAGGCGTTGCGCGACGCGCTCGACGCCGCCCGCAACGAATACGGCGTGGTCTGGCATCTCGATTGCCACTCCATGAGCTCGCGCGGCGGCGCACTCGACCCCGATGCCGGGATGTCGCGCGCCGATGTGATCGTGAGCGACTACGACGGCACCACCGCCGACCCCGCGTTCTCGCAATGGCTGGTCGACGAGTTCACGCGACTGGGGTTTCGCGTCGCCTACAACACGCCTTATCGCGGCGGCGACATCGTGCGCCACTTCGGCCGGCCCGCAGAGCGTCGGCACAGTGTGCAGATCGAGCTGAACCGGGCGCTCTACATGAATGAATCACGCGACGAGAAACATGAAGGTTTCTCGTCGCTGCAATCGCAACTTGGGCAATTTGCGGCGGCGCTCGCCGCGTATGCCGAACAACATAGCGAGGAAGCTTGATGGACTACACAGTCGCTTCGGTCGACACGGCGCTTTCGCTGCTGTCGCTGGTCGGGGAATGCCCCGGTCTGGGTGTGACGGAACTGGCGCAACGCGCCGGCCTGAACAAGTCGCGTGCCTTTCGCCTGCTGGCGACGCTCGAACAGCATCGCTGGGTCGTGCGCGAGGGCAGTCCCGTCACCTACGTGCTCGGTGCGCAAGCGCTGGTACTGGGCGTGGCCGGCCACGAGCAGGTGAATCTGGTGAAGGTGGCGCATCGCCATATCCAGTCGCTCAACCGCGCGCTCAACGAAAACATTCAGCTGCGTGTGCGCGATGGCCTTGAGTCGCTGTGCGTCGCCCGCGTGGAATCGACCCACGAACTGCGCGTGCACGGCGTGGTCGGCAATCGCCGCCCGCTGTACGTCGGCGCGTCGGGGCGCGTGCTGCTGGCATTCGCGTCGGACGACGTGCGCGCTCAGGTGCTGGGCCGCCCGCGCAAGCGCTTCACCGCCGGCACGCTGATCGAGCGTGACGAACTGGCGGCGGAACTGCTCAACGTGCGCACGCAAGACTGCGCCGTGAGCTTCGGTGAGCTGGCCCCGGAGGCCGTCTCGGTCGCCGTGCCGGTGCGCGATGCGTCGGGCGAAGTGATTGCATCGCTGTCGGCGTCGGGCCCGTCCTCGCGCATGACGCGTGCGTTGCTGCCGGACATCTCGTCGCGTCTGTCGACCTGCGCTGCGGAAATCTCCGCCGAGCTGGGTTATCAGGTGCAAGTGCCGGAAGTGCTCTCGGCCTGAGGCCGTCAGCCATCCGACCGTTGTCTTGATGGGCTGACGCTTCGGCAGCGTCGGCCCATTGTCACGCCATCTCCCCCGCGACGGATTTTTCATCGTTGCGTTGTGCGGCCGCGTTCTCGGGGTTTGCCCCCATCCGCTTTACGTCATTTCCCGATTTCACTCAATTTTCTGGAAATCCGGAAACAATATCCCGCGTTTTTCCGGATTTCCGTATACCCGACCATCGGGTTTTCCACACTTTCTCTCAAATAAATCAAAGACATAACTTGCTGGCATGACTATTGCTTTCTAACGCGCGTGCTGCTGCGTTGTCTGGATTCCCGATAACGCGCAAGCCGATCTAATAAGAGAGGAGACCTTATGTTCAAGCAATGTCTTGCCGCCGCGGCCTTGTGCGCGGTTTCGCTGCACGCTTTCGCCGACGATCTGGTGCGTCTGGGCAACCTGAAGTTCGCCCACTACGGCGCCGTGTCGTACATGAAAGTGATTGGCCCGAAGTACGGCCTGAAGATCGAAGAGCGCATGTTCGCGAAGGGCGTGGACATCATGCCGGCGATCGTGGCCGGTCAGATCGACGTGTCGGCAAGCGCGCTTGACGCCGCTATTGCTGGCCGTGCGCAGGGGGCGCCGATCTATGCAGTGGCAGGTTTCGCCAAGGGTGGCGTGCGCCTGGTGTCGAAGAAGGGCATCGCTGTCACGAAGGTGGCCGATCTCAAGGGCAAGAAGGTAGGCGTGGCCCGTGGCGGCGCGCAGGAACTCATCCTCTACGCAGAACTGGCCAAGGCCGGTCTCACGTGGTCGGATCAGCCGGGTGCCAAAGACGTGCAGATTCTGTTCATGGCCTATGCCGATCTGAATCAGGCCCTCGCCGCCGGCAGCATCGACGCCATGTGCCAGTCGGAGCCGCAAGCCTCGCAAGCCATCAACAAGGGCTTCGGCGTCGAAATGCTCAAGCCGTACGACACGCCCATCGGCGAACCGGTGCGTGCGCTCGTGATCACCGAAAAGCTCTACAAAGAAAAGCCGGACGTCGCGCAGCGCCTGATGTATGCCTTCGTCGAAGCGACCGACTACTTCATCAAGAACCCGCAAGCGGCCGAGAAGTACGTGCGTGAAGACATGTTCAAGAACCAGATCACGCAGCAAGACTTCTCCGACGCCATCGGCAACTCGCCGTATAGCTACGATCTGAGCACCTCGCACGTGCAACTGACCACCGACCTGATGAAGCAGTACGGCGTGGGCAAGCTGCAAGATCCGGTGCCGAAGGCTAACGACTGGGTCAAGCTCGACCTGCTCGCCAATGCCAAGACCAAGCTGAACATCAAGTAAGGCGAGGTCACTAGTGGCAGCTGTTATGGCGTCTTCCGGCACGCGCGCTTCGCGCGCGCTACGCGGCGTGTTGATTCCGCTCTCGGTCGTGGTGATCTGGCAGATCGTCACCGGCCTGGAGTGGATCAACCCGATCATTCTTCCTTCACCGCTCGCCGTCGTGGCCAAGTGGTGGCAGTACCTCAAGCCGACGGTGACGATGGCCGAAGGCTTCGGCGCGTGGCTGCATTCGAGCGAGCTGCTCACCGATGCGGCCAACAGTCTCTATCGCGTGATCATGGGCTTTCTGGTCGGCACGGTGATTGCCCTGCCGCTCGGTCTGCTCATGGGCACGAGCCCCCGTATTTACGGCCTGTTCAACCCGCTGGTGCAGGTGGTGCGCCCGATTCCCCCGATCGCGTACATCCCGCTGGCCATTCTGTGGTTCGGTCTCGGCAACCCGCCGGCGTTCTTCCTCATCGCGCTCGGGGCGTTTTTCCCGGTGCTGATGAACACGATCGCCGGGGTGCGCCATGTCGACGGCATCTATCTGCGCGCCGCACGCAATCTGGGCGCCGGCCAGTTCACGATCTTCCGTCGCGTGATCATGCCGGCCGCTACGCCGTACATCCTGTCGGGCATTCGCATCGGTATCGGTACCGCTTTCATCGTGGTGATCGTGGCCGAGATGATTGCCGTGAACAACGGCCTCGGCTACCGCATTCTGGAAGCGCGCGAGTACATGTGGTCCGACAAGATCATCGCCGGCATGCTGACCATCGGCCTGCTCGGTCTGGTGATCGATCTGGGCATGGATCGTCTCAATAACCACCTGCTCAAGTGGCATCGTGGTCTGGAAACCAAGTGAGGCGAACGACATGCTGATCGAAATCGAACACGTCAACAAACAGTTCGCCGTTCCCGGCGGCACCGTCGATGCGCTCAAGAACATCGACCTGAAGATCGGTACGGGCGAGTTCGTCTGCCTGCTGGGGCCTTCGGGCTGCGGCAAGTCGACGCTGCTCAACGCGCTGGCCGGCTTCGTGCAGCCCACCTCGGGTGCGATTCGTATCGATGGCCGCGCCGATGCGGCCGCCGAGCCGGGTCCGGACCGCGGCATGGTGTTCCAGGAGTACGCGCTGTTTCCGTGGATGACAGTGGCGCAGAACATTGCGTTCGGACTGGAAATCAAGGGCATGAAGCGCGCCGAGATCAACGAGCGCGTGGACTTGCTGCTGGGCAAACTCAATTTGCGCGAGTTCCGCGAGCGGTTTCCGCGCGACCTGTCGGGCGGCATGCGTCAGCGTGTGGCGATTGCCCGCGTACTGGCGCTCGACAGCCCGATCATGCTCATGGACGAGCCGTTCGGCGCGCTCGACGCGCTCACGCGTCGTACGTTGCAGGACGAGCTGCTGCGCATCTGGGAGGAATTCAAGAAGACGATCATTTTCGTCACACACAGCATCGAGGAGTCGATCTATCTGGCCGACCGGGTCGTCGTCATGACGTACCGGCCGGGCACGGTCAAGCGGGACATGGCAATCGAATTGCCGCGTCCGCGCGATACGGCAGGCAGTGAATTCAATGAATTGAAGAAGGAGCTGGCCCAGATGGTGATGGAGGAGCAAATGCGCTTCGCGCAAAGCGAGATCCGCGGGGTCACCGCAGATTAATAACAAGGGCGGTGGCTTGCCCCGCCGCCTGAAGAGGAAACAACATGCAAACGAAGACCAAGAAACCCTTTTATCGCATCCTGTACGTACAGGTGCTGATCGCCATCGTCATCGGCGTCCTGCTCGGTCACTTCAAGCCCGATCTGGCCGTGCAGATGAAGCCGCTCGGCGATGCGTTCATCAAGCTGATCAAGATGATCATCGGCCCGGTGATCTTCTGTACCGTCGTGACCGGTATTGCCGGCATGGAAGACATGAAGAAGGTCGGCCGCGTTGGTGGTAAGGCCCTGATCTACTTCGAAGTCGTCTCGACGCTCGCACTGGTCATCGGTCTGATGGCCACGCACATCCTGAAGCCGGGTGCCGGCTTCAACGTCGACATCAACTCGCTCGATCCGAAGGCGATCGCCGGCTACGCCGAAAAGGCAGCGCATGGCGACACGTTCGTCGACTTCCTGCTGCACCTGATTCCGAACACGATTACCGATGCGTTCGCCAAGGGTGAGATTCTCCAGATCCTCGTGATCGCTGTGCTGTTCGGTGCCGCGTTGGGCATGATCGGTGAGCGCGGCCGCGTGGTGACGGGCTGGATCGACAGCGTCTCGGGCGTGCTGTTCCGCGTGGTGCACATCATCACCAAGGTCGCCCCGCTGGGTGCCTTCGGTGCGATGGCCTTCACGATCGGCAAGTACGGTATCGCGTCGCTGGTGCCGCTGGCCAAGCTCATGGGCACGTTCTACCTGACGTCGTTCCTGTTCGTGATCGTCGTGCTGGGTCTGATCGCCAAGTTCACCGGGTTCTCGATCTTCCGCTTCCTCGCTTACATCAAGGAAGAGCTGCTGATCGTGCTGGGTACGAGCTCGTCGGAAGCTGCGCTGCCGCACCTGATGGAAAAGATGGAAAAGGCCGGTTGCTCGAAGTCGGTGGTGGGTCTGGTGATCCCGACCGGTTACTCGTTCAACCTGGACGGCACGAACATCTACATGACGATGGCCGTGCTCTTCATCGCGCAAGCAACGAACATCGATCTGACCTGGGGCCAACAGCTCACGCTGCTCGCCGTGGCGATGCTGACCTCGAAGGGCGCCTCGGGCGTGACCGGCGCGGGCTTCATCACGCTGGCCGCAACGCTGGCCGTGATTCCGACGATTCCGGTCGCCGGGATGGTGCTGATTCTCGGTATCGATCGCTTCATGAGCGAGTGCCGTGCCCTGACGAACATCTGCGGCAACGGCGTTGCCACGATCGTTGTGTCGGCCTGGGAAAAGGAACTGGACCGCAAGAAGCTCGCCGAAGCGATGTCGGGCAAGAAGGGTCCTGAGCTGGCCTGACGGCCAGCCGGTGGCGGGGGCAGGCGATAACCCTGGACTCCGCCACCGGGAACATTCGCCACCGGGCGGTGCGGCACAGGCACAATAGCGCCTGAGCTTCGCCGCCCGGTGGTCCTTTGGTTCCGCGATGACGACAGGCAGTGCGCCCGCACGCTGCCTGCCGTCATCGCCTGAACCGGCAATGCAAGAGGCGTAACACCGCCAACCATGGCCACCCCGCAAGACAACTCGATCCGCGCACGTCAGAGCGATCTCCCGCCGGGAGCGATCGCATCGCACGTGAGCCCTGCGGACCGCCGGCGCGACGAAGTCCCGATCGAACTCGAGAGGACTGTGCCGATGCGCCGTTGGATGTGGATCGCCGCCATGCTGGTGGTGAGCACGCTGTTTTGCTGGTTGACGTATGCGCTGAGCTGGCAGCGCGGCGTGGCCGACCTGCGTGTGAACGCCGGTGCGCGCGTGGAGCGCTACGCCGGCAGCTTGCGCAGCACCGTCGACCGCTATGAATTTCTGCCGTATCTGCTCTCGCTGCATCCGTACGTGCACGATTTGCTGCTGCACCCCGAGGACCGCGCGGTGGTGCAGCGCGCCAACGACTATCTGTTCGATGTGAACCAGCGCGCGAAGGCGTCGGCGGCGTATGTCATCGATGCCAAAGGACTTGCCCTCGCGGCCAGCAACTGGCGTGAAAAGGCCACATTTGTCGGGCAGGAGTATCGCTTCCGGCCGTATTTCATCGATGCGATCGGCGGCGGGCTGGGGCGGTTCTACGGGGTGGGCACGACGTCGGGTGAGCCGGGCTACTTCGTGTCGCAGGCGATTCTGGTCGACGGCAAGATTCAGGGCGTGGTCGTCGTCAAACTGAATCTGGAGTGGTTTCAGCGCGCCGGGGCCGATGCTTCGGAGCCGGTGGTGGTGGCGGACGATCATGGCGTCGTGTTTCTGTCGTCGGAGCCGCGCTGGCAGTATCGTGCGCTCGCGCCGTTGACGCCGGAGGTGACGGCGGCGCTGGAGAGCACGCGGCAGTATTACAACCAGCACATCACACCGCTGAACTGGAGTGCCGACGAGCGGTTGGATGCCGATGGTGAAGTCGTGACCGTGCGCGACGGGCGTGGGGCTGGCAAGACGCGGCGTTTTCTCGCTGTGCAGCGCAAGCTTGGCGAGCCTGACTGGACGCTGATGTATTTCGCGCCGCTTGATCAGGTGATTGCCAACGCGCGTATTGCGGCGGTCGCGGCGGCGTGTCTGGCGGCGTTCACGTGTTTGCTTGGCGTGGCGTGGAATCAGCGCCGTCAGCGCGTTCGCGATATGTTGAAGAGTCGCGAATTGCTGCAATCGGCGTATGCAGAGTTGGGCGAGCGCGTGGCTGAACGCACGGCCGATCTGCAATCGGCCAATGAGCGCTTGCAGACCGAAGTGCAGGAGCGCTCGCGCACCGAGCACGAATTGCGCGATGCGCAGAGCGAACTGGTGCAGGCGTCGAAACTGGTGGCGCTCGGGCAGATGGCGGCCGGTATCACGCATGAATTGAATCAGCCGCTGTCCGCGCTGCGCAGCTTCTCGGATAACACGCGCGTGCTGCTCGACCGCGAGGAATACGGCGCGGCGCGCGAGAACCTTGAGGCCATTGCGTCGCTCACCGATCGCATGGGCCGCATCACGGGCCAGTTGCGACTGTTTGCCGGACGCGCACGCCGGGGTGACAGCGAGGCATCGGTACGCCGCGCGCTCGATAACACGATGATGTTGTTGCGCGGGCGTATGGCAGGGATTCAGGTGACACAGACGTTCACCGACGGGCTCGCCGACGTGCAGGTGGCCTGCGAGAGTCTGCGGCTTGAGCAGGTGTTGATCAATGTGGTGGGTAACGCCATCGACGCCGTGGTGAGTGTGCCGCAACCGCAGGCGCAGCCCTCGATCTGGATCGATGTGGATGCGGATGATCAGTGGGTGCGCATTTATGTGCGCGACAACGGACCCGGCATCGCAGAGGCGCATATTCCGCGTCTGTTCGAACCGTTTTTCAGTACCAAGGAGGGTGGTCAGGGTATGGGACTCGGACTCGCCATCTCATCGTCCATCGCTCAGGAAAACGGCGGCCAACTGGTCGCGCGTAATGTACCGGGCGGTGGTGCGGAATTTCTCGTGACGCTGCGCCGCGTACCTCGCGCCAGCGGGGCAATCGAATGATGTACAAGAACCTGCAAATTCTCTTCGTCGAAGACGACGAACTCGTGCGGCGCGCGACGCTGCAAAGCTTGCAACTCGCAGGGCTGGACGCTTTCGGACTCGCGTCTGCCGAAGCGGCGCGCGAACGCATTACGCCGGACTTCGCCGGCATCGTCGTGTCCGACATTCGACTCATCGGCATGAGCGGGCTGGAATTGCTCGCGCATCTGCGCCAGCACGCCCCGGAAGTGCCGGTGATTCTGGTCACGGGGCATGGCGACATTTCGATGGCCGTGCAGGCGATTCGCGACGGCGCTTACGATTTCATCGAGAAGCCGTTTGCGCCGGACCGTCTCATCGAATCGGCCAAACGCGCGCTCGAAACACGCAAGCTCATGCTGGAAAATCAGGCACTTCGCCGGGAACTGGCGGAGCAGGGCGGGCGCGCATCGCGCATCATCGGACGCAGCCCGTCGATGGAGACCATGCGCACGCTGATTGCCAACGTCGCCATGACGGATGCGCCGGTGCTGATCAACGGCGATACCGGCACGGGCAAGGAGTTGGTCGCGCGCAGTCTGCATGAACTGTCGCGGCGTCGCGATGCGCCGTTCGTTGCGCTCAATTGCGGGGCGTTGCCGGAAGCGATCTTCGAGAGCGAGATGTTCGGCCACGAGGTCGGCGCGTTCACAGGGGCTGCCAAGCGTCGCATCGGCAAGCTGGAACACGCGTCGGGCGGCACGCTTTTCCTCGACGAGATCGAGAGCATGCCGGCGACGTTGCAGGTCAAGCTGCTGCGCGTATTGCAGGACGGCGTGCTTGAGCGGCTCGGCTCGAACCAGATGATTCGCGTGGATTGCCGTGTGGTGGCGGCGGCCAAGGGCGACATGGAGCAACTGGTGCGTGAGGGCACGTTCCGGCGCGACTTGTATTACCGGTTGAATGTGGTGACGCTGGCGTTGCCGCCGCTGCGCGAGCGACGCGAAGACATCGTGCCGCTGTTCGAGCACTTTCTGCTGGACGCGGCGGTGCGTTATGGACGGCCTGCGCCGCTGGTGACGGAGCGTATGCGCCAGGAGCTGATGCAGTCAGATTGGCCGGGCAACGTGCGTGAGCTGCGAAATGCGGCGGACCGTCTGGTGCTCGGAGTGGCGAGCGCGCCGCAAGACGATTCGCATGCGCCGTTGCCGCTCAAGGAGCAGGTGGAGCGCTTCGAGCGTGCGGTGTTGCAAGAGGCGCTGGACCACAGCAAAGGCAATGTCGCGGCGACGGCCGAGGCGCTGCATGTGCCGAAAGCCACGTTGTATGAAAAGCTCAAGCGGTATGGTTTGCAGACGAAGGGGCAGGGTGAGGGGGAGCGGTAAACCATTCACACGATGCTGCTAGCAACAAAAAAGCGCCCTAGGGCGCTTTTTGTTTGATGCGTTCGTGTGAAGCGTCAGGCTTGTTTGCCGAGTGCTTTCTCGATCAGCTTGTCGAGTTCGGCGTATTCCGGTTCGCCGACATATTGCTTGAGCACGTGGCCATCGCGATCGACCACGAAGGTCGTCGGCGTGAGTTGCACGTTGCCGTATTGCTTGGCCACGCTGCCGTCGGAATCCATCGCCACCTTGAACGGCAGTTGACGCGACTGTGCGTAATTCATGACATACATCGGCGGGTCATAGCTCATCGCGACGGCGACGAATTCCAGCCCTTGGCCTTTGTACTTCTCGTACGTCTGCACCATCGTCGGCATTTCCTTCATGCACGTCACGCAGCTCGTCGCCCAGAAGTTCACGAGATAGACCTTGCCCTTGAGTTGCTCGGGGCTCAGCTTCTGACCCGACAGCAACGTGAAGGTCGCTTGCGGCGCTCGCTTCTGACCAGCGAACGTGAAGTACGCAGCAACGGCCACAACCACGATGACCGCGACGGCGAGAATCTTGCCCAGAGGGGACTTGCGAGAGGTCGATGCGCTCATGAAACAGCCAAAGTTGGTTTCGCGGGCGGGGTCGCTTGGCCCCGTTCAGTGACGACGATTCTACTCTGAATCTCAGCGCATCGTGGTGCCGCTGGCGGCGTGCAAACGCGCGCGGGCATTGGCGATGGCGTCGTCCAGATAGGCGCCGTAGAAGTCCGGCAGACCTGCACCGATCAACGGATCGGCAATCGCGCGTCCGTTCGTATCGAGGAACAAAACCGTCGGCGAAACCTTGACACCGTGGGCACGTGCCCACGCGATACCGGTCGTTGTGGTGCCGTCGAAATCACGCACCGGGGCGGCGCTGTCCATGCCGATTTCGCGTACCTCGTACTTGCCGCTGCGCATCAGCGGGGCGAGTTCGCGCTGGCGAATCGGTCCGCAATAAACACAGTCGCGAAGCGAGACGAGCACGATCAACGGGACGTCGAGCGCCACCGCGCGCCGCGCATGTGCAGCGAAGTCGGTGGCGGCGGGGAGGGTGGCAGCGGTTGTCGCGGCTTTCGAGGGCGTGGTGCCGGTTGCACTGGCGAGCACGGGGCTGACGCCGAGCGTTGTTGCCACGATCAGCGCGGCACTTCCCACCCCGCGGCGGAAGATCCGTGCAGGCGAAGAAGATGCTGTCGCGAGGGGGGCAGAACCGTGTTTCATGGCGCCGATGATACCGGGTTCCGGCATCGCGCGTTTCTCGTGTCGCAACCGTGGCGCGGGATGACGGATAATGGCCGACTTCCTTCACCGATTTCCGCCTTTCGCTATGAACCGCGTTGTCCGTGTTTTCGTCGCTCTCGGTACTTTGGCAATGCTTGTCGCCTGCACGCCTCGCTACGATTGGCGCGAAGTGCATGACAAGGACGGCGCCTACGCCGTGACGTATCCCGCCAAGCCGACGCAGGATGCCCGCGAAGTGAAGTTCGCCTCCGGCGCGCTGCCGATGCATATGCAGGCGGCACGCGTGGACGCCGCCTTGTTTGCCGTCGGTGTCGTGACCCTGCCAAGCGAGGATGCGACGCTGCGCCAGACCGTACTCACCGAACTGCAACACGGGTTGCTCGCCAATGTGAGCGATACCGCTGCCACACCCACGCAGGTGATGGTGCGTCAGGCCGGCGATGCGCCGTCGGTGCCGGGGCTGGCCGTCGCTGCGCAAGGCTTGGCCAGCGACAAGACCGAGCGCTATGTCGCTGCGCGTTTCGTCGGACGCGGCAACCACGTTTATCAGGTGGTCGTGCTGGCGACAAAAGCCCCTGCCAAAGATCAGGTCGATCAGTTCCTCGATTCGTTTACGTTGGAGTGATGCGGCGTCGGCAGACTCATGCCGCTGTCGCCTCTCGATACTGCACGGCCTCGGCGATGTGCCTGACGTCGATCGCATCGCACCCGGCAAGATCCGCGACGGTGCGTGCGACGCGCAACACCCGGTGATAGGTTCGCGCCGACCAGTGATGTTGCTCGACGGCGCGATGCAGCACCGCGCGCGCATCGGCGCATAACGTGCAATGTGTCTCCAGCGCCCGGCCAGACAGTTGGCAGTTCAATTGACCCTGCCGCTCGTGTTGACGCTCACGCGCTTCGCGCACGCGCAACGCCACGACGGCACTGCGCTCGCCATGCGACGGCCCGGCGAGCGTTTCTGCACTCAACGCCGGGACACCGACATGCAAATCGATGCGGTCCAGCAACGGGCCGGATAAACGGTTGCGATAACGCGCAATCGCATCACTCGAACAACGGCACGCACGCGATGGATGCCCGAGATCGCCGCACGGACACGGATTCATCGCGGCGATCAACTGGAACGACGCCGGGAATGCCGCGCGCGCAGTGGCTCGTGAGATCGTCACGTGCCCGAGTTCGAGTGGCTCACGTAACACCTCAAGCACACGTCGCTGAAACTCCGGTAGTTCGTCAAGGAACAGGACGCCTCGGTGAGCGAGACTGATTTCGCCCGGACGTGGATTGCTTCCTCCTCCCACAAGGGCTGCTGCGGATGCCGTGTGGTGGGGGGCTCGAAATGGACGCACGCCCCAACTACGTTTGATATCGAATCCAGTCGCGCCAAGGCTTGCGAGCGTCGCGACTTCCACGGCCTCGGCAGTACTCAGTGGCGGCAATAAGGTACTGAGTCGCATCGCCAGCATCGATTTTCCCGTACCCGGTGGCCCGTGCAGCAGCACGTGATGCCCACCCGCCGCCGCCACTTCGAGCGCGCGCCTCGCGTGGTCCTGCCCTTTGATGTCGCTCATGTCGGGCGGATCTTCGTCGCTTTCCGCACGTTCCATCGCCTGCACCCGCGCCTGCGTAAGCCGCACCGCCATTTCCCCCTCGGCCAAATGCGCGCACACATCGAGCAACGTGCGCGCGCCGTACACGGTCGCGGTTTCCACGAGTGCTGCCTCTTGCGCATTGGCCAATGGCAGAACAAGAGCCCGGTCCCCGGGCGATGCGGCGACGGCGCTGGCCATCGCCAGTCCGCCGCGAATGGGCCGCAGTTCACCCGTAAGCGACAACTCCCCCGCGAACTCGTGTGTGCGCAGCCCCGCTTCAGGCAACTGTCCGCTCGCCGCGAGAATGCCGAGGGCAATCGGCAAGTCGAAACAGCCCGACGCCTTCGGTAAATCCGCCGGGGCGAGATTGATGGTGATGCGGCGAGCGGGAAATTCGAAGCGGCTGTTCTGAAGTGCGCAGCGCACGCGCTCACGGCTTTCCTTCACCTCGGTATCGGGCAACCCGACCAGCGACAGGCCCGGCAACCCGTTCGCCAGATGCACCTCGACCGTGACGGGGTGCGCCGCCATGCCGGTAAGCGCGCGACTGCTGACAACTGCCAATGACATGACATCCCCCTTGCGCAATGGATCGTTGTCGATAGTCACCGACCGCAACGGTGCATCGCAATGACTTATCGCGTCAAAAGCGCGTCGATGGGGATATTTCGGAATGCAAGCTGGGGATTTACGGCGAGTGCCGCCTGCCGCTCGGAGACGTCTGAGGGCAGAAGCAGAATAGAAGCGCAATAGACGCGGAACCGGAGACTATTCCGCGATGAAGATGGCTTGGGCGGCCTGCCCATCGCCAGAAATCACAAGGGGCGCCTTAGCGCCCCCATCTGAATTCGTTAGTCCTGCGCTTCGTTGCGCAGACTCTCAAGCGCCGCGACGCGCTTTTCCAGTGCTTCGAGCTTCTCGCGCGTACGGGCCAGCACCTGCGCCTGCACGTCGAACTCCTCGCGCGTCACCAGATCGAGGCGCGTGAACCCCTGGTTCAGCAGGCTTTTGACGTTGCGCTCGATATCCTTGGCGGGCGATTGCTTGAGCATTTCGCTCACCTTGGCTTGCATGTCTTGCAGGATCTCGTTCGGTTTCATAAGCCTTCCTCTCATCATTTCCCCGCACCAACGTGGTGCTTGCACCGACAGTGTGCTTCGCGCCAGTCGTCCGGCCGTCTCGCCGTTGCAACGTGGTGCACGGGCACAGGGCCGTCAACGTTGGCGCAACTCTATCACCGTTTTCTGCGTCCAGCCAGCGCCCAGGCCCGCCCAGCCGACCCCTGCCCGGGATGGGGCGGGGCTGCCGCCCGTCTCAGGCCACCTAACGTTCCCCGCAATTTTGCCAATTTTTTATCCCGGAATCCGTATCTTGCGCGACGCAGCGTACCTAAACGCAGGAGCTGGCACGGGAGTTGCTCTACCTGTTCCCGGAACCTGCCGCACGCTGTACCAAGACGAATGATTTCAACTTAGGGGAAAGTGATGAATAAAGTGTCGACTGCGATGGCTGGCTGTGTGTTCTTTGGTGCAATGGCATTGACGGCTGGCGCTTACGCGCAGGCCGCCGCCGATGGCAGCGCACCCGCGGCAGCGCCGGCTGCCGCACCGGCCGCGGCGGATGCGGCTGCTGAACCGCTGACGGTGACCGCGAACATCGGTCTGTTCTCGGACTACCGGTTCCGCGGCATTTCGCAAACGGGCAAGCGTCCGGCAGTTCAGGGCGGCTTTGACCTCGCACACGAATCCGGGCTGTACGCCGGTGTGTGGGCGTCAAACATCAGCTGGATCTCGGATGGCAACTCGGCGGTCAGCGCACCGATCGAGATGGACTTCTACGGCGGCTGGAAGAAAGAAATCATTCCTGACTGGACCATCGATGTCGGTGGCCTCCAGTACTACTACCCGGGCACGTACCCGTCCGGCACCTTCTACCCGCGTCCGCACACGTTCGAGCTGTACGCGGCAGTGGGCTGGAAAACCATCACGCTGAAGTATTCACATGCCCTCACGCGCCTGTTCGGCCTTGTGGGCCCCAACGGCGAGGACACCTCGGGGAGCGGCTACCTCGACCTGACGGGTACCTATGACACCGGCTTCTGGGGCATCTCGGCCGTCGGTCACGTGGGCCATCAGTGGGTGCACAACTTCAGCGCGGCAAGCTATACCGACTGGAAGATCGGCCTGTCGAAAGACCTCGGCAAGAACTTCTCCGTGTCGGTCGCCTACGTCGACACCAACGCCAAAGAGCAGTACTACACCGCCGCAAACTCGGGCAAAGTGCTTTCCAAGGCTACTGTCGTCGTAAGCGTGTCGAAGACATTCTAAGGAGCGACTCATCATGAAGCTGATTACCGCAATTGTGAAACCCTTCAAGCTCGACGAAGTGCGTGAAGCACTCTCGAACATTGGCGTGGCGGGTATCACGGTCACCGAAGTCAAAGGCTTCGGCCGCCAAAAAGGCCACACCGAGCTGTACCGTGGTGCAGAGTACGTCGTCGATTTTCTTCCGAAGGTGAAGATCGAGGCGGTAATCGGCGATGCCCTGCTCGATCAGGCCATCGATGCTATCGAACAGGCTGCCCGAACCGGCAAGATCGGTGACGGCAAGATCTTCGTGTCCAACGTCGAACACGTGGTCCGCATCCGTACGGGAGAGACCGGCGAAGACGCGCTGTAAGGTCCTACAAAAGAGACAACAATCATGAAAAACTGCTTGCCAAACTCTTGCTCGCCGGCGCCTTTATGGGTGTCGTCGGTGCCGCCGGCCTCGGTTCGTCCGTCGCCCTCGCCCAAGACGCTTCGGCACCTGCCGCCGCGTCGCAAACCGCCACACCCGCTGCTGCACCTGCTGCGGCGGCAACCCCCGCTAC
This sequence comes from Pandoraea sp. PE-S2T-3, assembly GCF_002179965.1. Lineage (GTDB taxonomy): Bacteria > Pseudomonadota > Gammaproteobacteria > Burkholderiales > Burkholderiaceae > Pandoraea. The sequence goes on along the minus strand of NZ_NGUQ01000018.1, from coordinate 634,082 downwards.
CCCTGCCGCCGCACCTGCGCCGGCAGCGGCGGCGGCTCCCGCGCCTGCCGCTGAGCCGACACCCGTGCCCCCGAACAAGGGCGACACGGCGTGGCTGCTGACCTGCACGGCGTTCGTGATTCTCATGACGCTGCCCGGTCTGGGCCTGTTTTACGGCGGTCTGGTCCGCTCGAAGAACATGCTGTCGGTGCTGATGCAGTGTTTCATCATCTTTTCGCTGGTCGTCGTGCTCTGGTCGATTTACGGCTACAGCATTGCGTTCACCGAGGGCGGGCCATTCTTCGGCGGCTTTGACCGGCTGTTCCTGAAGGGCATGACGCCGGATTCGGTGGCCGCGACCTTCACCAAGGGCGTGAACGTGCCTGAGTACGCCTACATGGCGTTCCAGGCAGCGTTTGCGGCCATTACCTGTGCGCTGATCGTCGGTGCCTTCGCCGAACGCGCCAAGTTCTCGGCCGTGCTGCTCTTCACGGTGATCTGGTTCACGTTCTCGTACCTGCCGATGGCCCACATGGTGTGGTTCTGGCCGGGCCCGGACGCCTTCACCGATCAGGCTGCCGCTGACGCTGCAACGGCGCACGCAGGCTGGCTGTTCCAGAAGGGGGCGCTCGACTACGCAGGCGGCACGGTGGTGCACATCAACGCCGCTATCGCGGGACTGGTCGGCTCGTACATGGTCGGCAAGCGCGTGGGCTTCGGCAAGGAAGCGTTCAAGCCGCACTCGCTCACCATGACGATGATCGGTGCGTCGCTGCTGTGGTTCGGCTGGTTCGGCTTCAACGCCGGTTCGGGTCTGGAAGCCAACGGTGGCGCGGCGCTGGCCTTCGTGAACACGCTGCTGGCAACCGCCGCCGCCACGCTGTCGTGGACGGCCGGTGAGTGGATTGGCAAGGGCAAGCCGTCGATGCTCGGTGGTGCTTCGGGGGCGGTGGCCGGTCTGGTGGCGGTGACGCCGGCAGCAGGTTTCGTCGGCCCGATGGGCTCGATCGTGCTCGGCCTGATCGCCGGTTTCGTCTGCCTCTGGGGTGTGAACGGTCTGAAGCGTTTGCTCAAGGCCGACGACGCGCTCGACGTGTTCGGCGTGCACGGCGTGGGCGGTATGCTCGGCGCGATTTTGACGGGCGTGTTTGCGGCGCCGTCGCTGGGCGGTACGGGCATCTATGACTACGTGGCCAACAAGGTGGCCCCGGATTACTCGATCGCCGGTCAGGTCTGGATTCAGTTCCAGGGCGTGCTGACCACGCTGGTGTGGTCGGGCGTGGTGGCGTTCATCGCCTTCAAGATTGCCGACATCGTGCTGGGCCTGCGGGTGCCGGAAGACGAAGAACGCGAGGGTCTGGACATCACCTCGCATGGCGAATCCGCCTATCACAACTGATAGACGAGCAAGAGAGGAGTTACTGGCGCCGGTCGGACAGCCGGCCCGGTATTGTGCGGGCACCCCTCGGGTGCCCGTTTTTTTATGCGCCGCCGATTGCCCGGTCGATTGCCGCGCTGCCGGCGCTTGCGTTTCTCGAATCTGCCCCCATCTTTTCTCATCGCGGCATCGCACCGCTATCCCCTCAAAGCGCGGTGCCCCTTCACGGGGCATGGCGAACGGCGGGAATGCCAGGCGTTTGCTCTACAATCGATATTCCATCTGGATATGAGAGAAGCATGGTTCCGCATCTCGTCACGGCCCTGAAAGGCCCCCTGCTCGACCTGGAAAAGAAGATTCTCGATGCGACGCCCGCCATCGAGCGCTGGTTCCGGCTGGAGTGGCAGGAGCACACGCCGCCGTTCTACTGTTCGGTCGACTTGCGCAATGCCGGTTTCAAGCTCGCGCCCGTCGACACGAATCTCTTCCCCGGCGGCTTCAACAATCTGGCCCCTGAAGTGCTGCCGCTCGCGGTGCAGGCTGCCATGGCCGCCATCGAGAAGATTTGTCCCGATGCCAAGAACCTGCTGCTGATCCCCGAGCGTCACACGCGCAACTCGTTCTACCTTCAGAACATCGCCCGGTTGTCGACGATCATGCGTCACGCGGGGCTGCACGTGCGTCTCGGCAGCCTCTCGGACGACATTACCGAGCCGACCACGATCGAACTGCCCGACGGCCAGCATGTCGTGATCGAGCCGCTGGAGCGCTCGCAGCGCCGGCTGGGCCTCAAGAATTTCGATCCCTGTTCGATTCTGCTCAACAACGACCTGTCGGCCGGCATTCCGCCGATTCTCGAAGGGTTGCACGAGCAATATCTGCTGCCGCCGCTGCACGCAGGCTGGGCCGTGCGCCGCAAGAGCCAGCATTTCTCGGCGTACGACGATGTCGTCAAGAAGTTCGCCAAGATGATCGACGTCGATCAGTGGATGCTCAATCCGTACTTCGCCAAGTGCGAAGGCATCGACTTCGATGAGCGCGTGGGCGAGGAGAAGCTTGCCGACACGGTCGACGCGGTGCTCAAGAAGATCAACAAGAAGTATCGCGAGTACGGCATCACCGAGAAGCCGTTTGTCGTGATCAAGGCCGATGCCGGGACGTATGGCATGGGCGTGATGATGGTGCACGACGCCGCCGAGATCAAAAACCTGAACCGGCGCGAACGCACCAAGATGAGTGTGGTCAAGGACGGCCTCGAAGTGCATGACGTGATCGTGCAAGAGGGCGTCTACACGTTCGAGCGCATCAATGAGGCGGTGGCCGAGCCGGTGGTCTACATGATCGACCGCTATGTGGTCGGTGGCTTCTACCGGGTGCACACGGGCCGTGGCACCGACGAGAACCTGAACGCACCGGGTATGCACTTCGTGCCGCTGGCGTTCGAACACACGGCGTTGCCGGACGTTCACGCCAAGCCGGGCGCTGCGCCGCCGAACCGCTTCTATATGTATGGCGTGGTGGCGCGTCTCGCGTTGCTGGCGTCGTCGATCGAACTCGAACGGACGGACCCGGACCCGGAAACGTACTGATCGGTGTGGCGATGTCGCCATGCGTGCCGCCCGTCTGACCTCTGTGGGTATCAGACGCGCGGACGGTTCGAATGAGAAGTTTCTGAATTTGAGGCGCTCTGCCGGTGCAATGTCTGCATACGGCGGAGGCGTCTTGCGCTTCCTGCAACGGGAAGCGGAAATAAAAAGACGCCCGGCTGGCCCCCCGACTAGCCGGGCGTCACATTTACCGGCTGCCTCATGCAGCGGCCGGAAATCGGGGCTTCCCTGGGCGGGCCCCCCCGCAAACCTGTCTCTCCTCGCGTATTCCCCTGTCTCTTGCTTTTTCCCCTTCGTCCCGCTTGTGGTCGATCCGGTGTACCGTGCCGCCGATCGGCTGTTCGAAGGGGCTTTCGCGTCGAGCAATGGCGTGATGATGCGGGCGATCGACGCAGCAAACATCCCCCGAATGGGGGATGTATCTCTGAATTCAGACAGATTAAGAATTTTCCTTGGAATGCTTCAGCGTGGGAGTTGCATGGGAATACAGGGGGATTTGCGCGCGTGTCTTCGGCAACTCCATCAGTTGCCGGTGTCCACGCTGGATTACCTGCCGATATGGCTGGAGACGCTACGCACGCTGCTCTCGGCGGATGCCGTGGCGGCCCTGTGGCATGACGGCGATACCCGGCGATCAATGGCCGGGAATTGGTTCGCGCCGCAATCGTCGGTGTCCGCTTGCGAACGGTTTGCCGCCAGCGGTGGGGTGGCGGCGTCGGGTGACGACGGGTGGTTTCCGATGTCGCCCGGCGGGCTGATTCGCGGCCATGCGCGTCGGGTCCGCTCGTCGCGTCGCACGCTGGACGCCGCCGGAGAATGCTCGCCGACGCTCACCCGCTCTCCGGAATTCGACGCGTGTCTGGGCGATGGCGACGTATTGGATATTTGTCTGATGCCCGTGCTCAGGTATCGGGCCGGCCAGATGGACGGTGTGGACGCGGTGGATGCGGTGGATGTGGCTCACCCGGCTGACTTTGCGCAACGCATGGGCCCGCTGCGCATTCTGGTTTCCCGCGACAAGACGCATCGGCGCTTTAGTGCGTATGAAGTGCAGATGTTCGAGCATGCCGCTGCGGAATTTGCGATAGCGCCGACGCGTCCCGTTTTGCCGTGGCCCGAGGCCGGGAAGGCCGTTTTCCCGGTGTCTGCATTCGGCCGGGACGCCGGTGATGATCCCGTCGACCCGCTCTGCCGCGATATCTGCGGCACGCTTGTCTGGCATCACGGACAGCCGGAATGGGCCGATTCCGCCGCGCTAGGCCTGATGCAGCGCGTGTGGCGAGGCGCTTCCGGCGACGTCTGGCCCGACGCCTGTCTTGTCGTACGGGAGTGCCACGCGCTGGCCGCCGAGTTGACCTCGCTGCCGGAAGCGGCTGCACCTGCCATGTCTCCCGAGTTAATCGTGCCTCCCGTGCCTACCGTGTTTCCCGCGTCCCCTGCGCGCCACGCGAGCCGGCGGGTTGCCTTGCCGGGTGGCACGTTGCATCTTCAGGCGACCCGTCTGCGCGGCATGAACGGACGCCCCACGGAGCGGGTACGCATCGCGTTGCACCTTGCCGTGCCTCCGGCGATACGGCTGCTGCATCGCCTTTGGGCCACGCCGCTGACGCCCGTGCAGCGTGAAATCGCCATGCGGCTGCTTTCCGGTCAGTCGCGGGCGCAGGCGCGCGAGGCTTGCGGCATCGGCGTACAGACGCTTAAAACGCACCTGTCGGCGATGCGCGCCCGGCTGGACCCGGTGCGCGACGCCACCTTGTTACGGGGGCTGGGCGGCCCGGGGTGTGGCGTTTCAAACGCATCGGTGCGCAGCGGCAAAACGGCGGCTCGGCTAGAATAGACGCCTGTCGCCGCAGCATGCGGTGTGTGCATCCGAACCTCCAAGACCCCCGCCGATCGATGCAGATTCTCTTTATCGCCGACCCGCTCGACCACTTCAAAATCTACAAGGACACCACGTTCTCGATGATGCGCGAAGCCGCGCGTCGCGGGCATCGCATTTTCGCGTGCGAGCCGCACGAAATGGCGTGGCAAGACGACAGCGTGGACGCACGCGTGCAGGAGATTCGCCTGACCGGTGATGCTGAACGCTGGTACGAAACCATCGATACGCGCGTGGCCGCGCTCACGGCGTTCGACGCCGTGATCATGCGCAAGGACCCGCCGTTCGACATGGAGTACATCAACTCCACGTGGCTGCTCGAAATTGCAGAGCGCGCCGGTGCCCGCGTGTTCAACAAACCCAGCGCGATTCGCGACCACTCGGAGAAGCTCGCGATTGCCGAGTTTGGCGAGTTCGTCACGCCGACGCTGGTCACACGCGATGCCGCACGGCTGCGTGCCTTTCACGCGGAACATGGCGACGCGATCTACAAGCCGCTCGACGGCATGGGTGGCACGGGCGTGTTCCGTATTGGCCCGGATGGCCGCAATCTTGGCGCTGTCATCGAGATGCTGGGTGAGAACGGTGCCCGCTCGGTGATGGCGCAGCGTTTCATCCCTGACATCAAGCTCGGTGACAAACGCATTCTGGTGATTGGCGGCAAAGTGGTGCCGCACTCGCTGGCGCGCATTCCGCAAGGCAATGAAGTCCGCGGCAACCTGGCCGCAGGCGGTCTGGGCGAAGCGCGCGATCTTTCCGCACGTGACCGTCAGATTGCAGAAACGCTGGCGCCGACACTCTGGCAACGTGGCCTGCTGCTCGTGGGTCTCGACGTGATCGGGGATTACCTCACGGAAGTGAACGTCACCAGTCCGACGTGCTTCCAGGAAATCACGGACCAGACGGGATTCGACGTGCCGAAGATGTTCATCGACGCGCTGGAACTCGCGATCTAAGGCCAGCAAGGGTCTGCGGCCGGTGCGCACGGCTTTGTGACACGTCGGTACAGACCCTAACGTGATGAAAACACGGGGATTTTGCGCGCCTGCTAAAATGAGAGTCCCAAAATCGACAGGCCTGCGTTCGTCGTTGTGTTCGTACCCCGGACATCCACGGCGCTCGGCGCGCCTAGCATCATGGCTGGAATTCTGATCATTGCCCACGCACCGCTCGCGACAGCCCTTCGCGAGTGTGTTTCACATATTTACGGCGGCTGTCCGGCGCGCATCGGTGCGATTGACGTTGCGCCCGACCAGGACACGGCGGCGCTGCTCGGCGTCGCCCGCGAACGGCTCGCACAACTGCACGAAGAAAACGGCGTGCTGGTGCTCACCGACCTGTTTGGCGCCACGCCGTCGAACATCGCGGCGCAGTTGGTCGGGCCGAAGGTGCGGGTGCTCGCGGGGGTCAACCTGTCGATGCTCATCAAGTCGGTCTGCTACCGCTCGGTGCCGCTCGACACGCTGGCTGAAAAGGTGCTTGCAGGCGGATCTAAAGGTATTCTGGAAGTCGGCGCAGGTGCGCCGGCCATACACTCTACGTCACACTGAAACATGCTTCGACAAGAAACGACGATCGTAAATAAATTGGGCTTGCATGCCCGGGCATCCGCAAAGCTGACGCAACTGGCGGCGAAATTTCAGAGTGAGGTCTGGCTGACCCGGAACGGTCGGCGAATCAACGCGAAGAGCATCATGGGCGTCATGATGCTGGCGGCCGGCATTGGCTCGAAAGTGGAAGTCGAGACCGAAGGTACGGACGAACAACAAGCCATGGACGAGATCCTGGCCCTCATCGCGGGCAAGTTCGGCGAAGGGGAGTAAGCGCGTTGTTATGGCCAGTGGCGAGTCCGGCGGCGCTTTGCAGGCGCGTCGCCAACGGGGCAGCCCAAGCGCCATCCAAACGCCGGAATCGGGCCCGCACCGGCCCGGAGGATCGAATCATCCGCCTTTGAACTGGGGAGACTTCCTTGTCTTTCACCCTGCACGGCATTCCCGTCTCGCGTGGCATCGCGATCGGCCGCGCCTATCTTCTGGCGCCCGCAACGCTCGATGTCCCGCACTATCTGCTCGATCCGTCCCAGATCGACGACGAAATCGCGCGCTTTCGCAAAGCGCAGGCGAGCGTCCAGCAAGAACTCGATACCCTCAAGGCTGAACTCCCCGACGACGCGCCGGGCGAGATGGGGGCGTTTCTCGATGTCCACTCCCTGATTCTTAACGACACGCTGCTCGTCGACGCCGTCGTCAAGCTCGTACGCGAGCGCCGTTACAACGCCGAGTGGGCACTGACCACGCAACTGGAAGTGCTCGTTGCCCGCTTCGAAGACATCGAAGACGAGTATCTGCGTGAGCGTCGCGCCGATATTGAGCAAGTGACGGAGCGTGTGCTCAAGGCACTCGCCGGGGCGCCCGGCATCCGGCACGTGGTGGCCGAGACGCCGCGCGACGACATGATCGTCGTGGCCCGCGATATCGCCCCCGCCGACATGCTTCAGTTCAAGTCGCAGACGTTCAAGGGCTTTGTCACCGACCTGGGCGGCAAGACCTCGCACACGGCGATTGTCGCGCGCAGTCTGGGCATTCCGGCATCGGTCGGCGTGGCGCAGGCCAGTCTGCTGATCAAGCAGGACGACATCATCATCATCGACGGCGACCACGGCATCGTGATCGTCGACCCGGCACCGATCGTGCTCGAAGAGTACAGCTACCGGCAGAGCGAGCGCGCGCTCGAAGACCGCCGGTTGCAACGGCTCAAGCACTCGCCGGCACAGACCATCGACGGCACCCCCATCGAGCTGCTCGCCAACATCGAGTTGCCGGAAGACGCCAAGACTGCTGTGGCTGCGGGCGCCGTCGGTGTGGGGCTCTTCCGCACGGAATTCCTCTTCATGAATATGGAAGAGGCGCCGGAGGAGGAGGAGCAGTTCGAGGCGTACAAACGTGCGGTCGAGTCGATGAAGGGGTTGCCGCTCACGATTCGCACGATCGACGTCGGGGCCGACAAGCCGCTCGACAGCCACGAGTCGTACGAGACCGCGTCGAACCCGGCGCTGGGCTTGCGTGCCATTCGATGGAGCTTGTCCGAACCGCGCATGTTCCTCACACAGTTGCGGGCGATTCTGCGCGCGTCGTCGTTCGGTCAGGTGCGAATCCTGTTCCCGATGCTCGCGCACGCGCAAGAGATCGATCAGACGCTTGAGCTCGTGGGCGAAGCCAAGGCACAGCTCGACGCGGCCGGTCTGCTCTACGACCCGGGCGTGAAACTCGGCGCGATGATCGAAGTGCCCGCCGCCGCGCTCACCGTGCCGATGTTCCTCAAGCGGCTCGACTTCCTGTCGATCGGCACGAACGATCTGATTCAATACACGCTGGCGATCGACCGGGCCGATAACGCGGTGGCGCATCTCTACGATCCGCTGCATCCGGCCGTGTTGCGCCTGATTGCCATGACGATCCGCGAGGCACACGCGTATGGCGTGCCGGTGGCGGTATGCGGTGAAATGGCCGGCGACCCGACGGCAACGCGTCTGCTGCTGGGCATGGGCTTGCGCGAGTTCTCGATGCATCCGAGCCAGTTACTTCAGGTGAAGCAGGAGATCTTGCGCGCACATCTGCCCGATCTCGAGCGGCCGGTGCAGGAACTGCTGGCGGCGACGGAGCCCGAGGAAATGCAGGCGGCGCTGGCGCGTCTCGCGGTCGCCTAGTTTTTCGTTGCCGCAAAAAAATGCGGGCCCCCGGTAACGGGGTGCCCGCATTTTTTATATCTGCTCAGCTTCGCGCGTGAACTCTCGGAATCGGCACAAAAAAATCGACGTCACTCAGTGACGCTGTCCGCAGACCTTGCATTCCGGATTGCGCGCGCAGTGCATCGTGTGCCAACTCATCTTGCGGCTGTCGAGCATCAGCAGACGGCCTACCAGCGGCACACCGACCCCCGTGATGACCTTGATCGCCTCGGCGGCTTGCATGCTGCCGATGATGCCCACGAGCGGCGCCAGCACGCCCATGGTGGCGCACGCTTGCTCGGGGAACGGCTCATCTGCGGGGAAGATGCATTCGTAGCAGGGTGACGTGTCGTTGCGCACGTCGAACACACTGATCTGCCCATCGAAGCGCAGCGCAGCGCCCGAGACCAGCGGCACCTTGGCCGCCACGCACGCGCGATTGACCGCATGGCGCGTGACGAAGTTGTCGGAACCGTCGAGCACCACGCTCGCCGTCTTTGCCAGCGCAGTGAGGCGAACTTCGTCCACTCGCTCGTTGACGACGTCTACCACCACGCCCGGATTGACCTGAGCAATGCGATTGCGGCCCGAGATCACCTTCGGATGACCCACGCTGTGGGTGTCGTGCAGGATCTGGCGTTGCAGGTTGGTGAGATCGACATCGTCGTCATCGATCAAGGTAATGCGCCCGATGCCAGAGGCCGCCAGATAAAGCGCGGCAGGTGAGCCGAGACCGCCCGCACCCACGATTACCGCGTGGGCGGCCAGCAGACGCTCCTGGCCCTCGATACCGATTTCATCGAGCAGGATATGACGGGAGTAACGCAACAGCTGATCGTCGTTCATCGCAAAACGGAGAAGCCTTTTGGCCACATGGGGGGCGGCGTGCGGCCGTCGGTGGACGGAGCGGCGGGATGACGCCCGCGCGGCAATAAAAAAACCGTGCCGGCTTTCGCGGGCACGGTTCGTAGTGTAAGGCGGATGCTTACTTCTTGTCCGTCGGCTTGGCGGGCACGACCGTATCCGTCTTCGGATCGGTCTTGGCGCCGGCAGCCGGGGCGGCGGCCGGTGCAGCCTTGGCATCCTTCGGCAGCGGACCGGCATTGGCTTCCAGACGCGACTTCGTGCGCTGGACCGGTTCGCCCTTCAGTTGATGCACAGCCTGCTGGAGCATGAAGTCATCGGCGCTACCCAGATCCGGCAGACGCTCCTGGCTTTCCTTCTTGCGTTCTTCCGGCGTCTTCTTGGCGTTTTCTTCCTCGAGACGGCGCAGCTCTTCCAGGCGGCGGGTTTCGCGAGCATCGATTTCCTTCTGCTCGTCCGGCGTCTGCGTGTTGTGCAGGTGGTTCTGGTAATCGATTTCGCGCGTCACCAGCACGTCGTCCGGGTCACCCTTCGGATTCTGATCGACCGGCACGTCCGGCTTGATACCGATCGACTGGATCGAGCGGCCGCTCGGCGTGTAGTAGTACGCCGTGGTCAGACGCAGTGCCGTATCCGGCGAGAGCTGACGCACCGTTTGCACCGAACCCTTGCCGAACGTGGTCTTGCCCATGATCAGTGCACGCTTCGAGTCTTGCAGCGCACCCGCCACGATTTCCGAGGCCGAGGCCGAGTAGGCGTTCACCAGCACCACCATCGGCACCGTCTTCCAGATCGGCGCTTCGCCCTTGAGCGGATCGTCCGGGCTGGCCGACAGACGGTAGTTGTCGAACGTTGCGGTGTACTTCTGCTTCGCGTCTTCGATCTGACCGTTGGTCGTCACGACGGTCGCGCCGTTTTGCAGGAACGCTGCCGACACGCCAACTGCGGACTGGAGAATACCGCCGCCGTTGTTACGCAGATCGAGAATCAGACCCTTGACCGGTTGATCCTTCGACAGTTCTTGCAGCTTCTTGGCCAGATCCGGCACCGTGCGTTCCTGGAAGCTGGTGATGCGCACGTAGGCGATACCCGGCTCCAGCAGCTTGCCCTTGACGCTCTGCACGCGAATTTCGGCGCGCACGATCGACACCGGGAAGGTGCGCTCGTCGGACTTGCGGTAGATGGTCAGCGTGACCTTGCTGCCCGGGGCGCCGCGCATACGCTTGACCGCCTGGTCGAGCGTCATGCCGCGTACCGGCTTGTCGTCGATGCGGGTGATCAGGTCGCCGGGCTTGAGGCCGGCCTTGAACGCCGGGCTGTCTTCGATCGGCGTGATCACCTTCACGAGGCCGTCTTCCTGCGAGATCTCGATGCCGAGACCTGCGAAGCGGCCACGCGTCTGCTCTTGCAGCTCTTTGTATTCTTCCTTGTCGAGATACGACGAGTGCGGGTCGAGGCTCGACACCATACCCTTGATGGCTGCGGTCAGCAGCTTCTTGTCGTCGACCGGCTGGACGTATTCACGCTTGATCTGACCGAACACTTCGGCCAGCAGACGGAGCTGCTCTAGCGGTAGCGGCGTGGTAGCGCTCTGTGCGGACGCCTGCGAAAACGCGAGGGTGGCAGCCGCACCGGTCGCGAGGCCCAGCACGATCAGGCCGATGTGTTTGAGGGTTTGGCGCATATAGGCGTGGAAATTCCGGATTTTTTCGGGGCGCCCGCCAATGGGCGCGCGCACTTTGGCGAAGTATAACCGTTTGCCCGCAGGGCGGACATTGCCCATTCGACAGGGAGTTTTCCGGAGAGGTTCTCAGAAAAGTTCCAGTCAATGCGTCCTTTGCGTGAATTTTCCGTGAAGTGTGGCCCGATAATGCGTTGCGATGGCAGGCAGGATGTGCCAAACGGCCCGGAGGGGATTGGCCTCACCATGCCGGCAAATGCAGGGCAAACGGTCATATGGACGTGTTACACCGTATTACCGCTAGGGGTTTGTGCGCAGTGCGAATGACGGATGAATGACGGACGAATGGCGCGGGAATGTCGTGATGATGGCGGGGCAATGACGGATCCCTGGCGAGCCCAGGGGCCCCGAGTTGCGGTGCGCATGGCAAACGGGCCATCGGAACACCGAGGTGTCGCGATGGCCCGTCAGGGACGGCACGCACGGCGATTGCCGTGCGTTTTCCAGTGATTTCCGGCGATTTACTTCGACTTGCCCTGCGCGGCGACAGCCGCCAGTGCGCCGGCGATCTTGTCCTGATCGCCCAGGTAGTAGTGGCGAATCGGCTTGAGATCGGCGTCCAGTTCATACACGAGCGGCGTGCCGTTCGGGATGTTCAGGCCGGCGATGTCGTCGTCCGAAATGTTGTCCAGGTGCTTGATGAGCGCGCGCAGCGAATTGCCGTGTGCGGCGACGAGCACTTGCTTGCCGGCACGCACCGCCGGGGCGATCGATTCGTTCCACAGCGGGAGAACGCGAGCGACGGTGTCCTTCAGGCACTCGGTGAGCGGAATCTCTTCGCGCTTGAGCTTGGCGTAACGCGGGTCGTTGTACGAGCTGCGTTCGTCGTCGTCGGCGAGCGGGGGCGGCGGCGTGTCGTAGCTGCGACGCCACACGTGGACCTGATCGTCACCGTACTTTGCGGCGGTTTCGGCCTTGTTCAGGCCGGCCAGCGCACCGTAGTGACGCTCGTTCAGGCGCCAGGTGTGGACCACGGGAATCCACATCTGGTCCATGGCATCCTGCACGTGCCAGAGCGTGCGAATGGCGCGCTTGAGCACCGAGGTGTAGGCCAGATCGAAGGCGAAACCGGCGTCGGCGAGCAATTTGCCTGCCTGGCTGGCTTCGGTGACGCCCTTTTCGGTCAGGTCGACGTCGACCCAGCCGGTGAAGCGATTTTCCTTGTTCCACGTCGATTCGCCGTGGCGGATGAGAACGAGCTTGTACATGAGCAGCTTCAGTCAGAGTTGGAAAGCGGGGGCAGCCGGGAGGCGCGAAAGCGGTTCGTGGCACCCCGCGCAGCCCCGCCCAGTATGGGCGTAGCAGCAGCGGACCGAGGACGATCGAGGGGGCGGAAAAACCGCCGCCGAGGTCCGGCGCAACGATTGGCAACGCGACCCGTCGGCGCAATCTCGGAATATTTTATAATGATCGGATTCTTTTGATCTTTTTCAGGTGGCTTGTGAAGTTCTTTGCCGATTACACCAACCTCGCGCTGATCGCCATTGCCCTCGTTTCGGGCGGCATGCTGGCATGGCCGGTTTTCAAGCGCGGCGGTCGCGGTCTGTCCACGATCGAAGCGACGCAGCTCATCAACCGCAAGGGCGCCGTGGTTCTCGACGTGCGCTCGATAGAGGAATTCGCCGGCGGCCACCTGCCGTCCGCGCGCAACGTGCCGCTCGACGACGTGGAACAAAAAGTCGGGCAAGTCATCAAGAATAAGGCAGCACCGGTACTTATCGTGTGCAAGAGCGGTCAACGCTCGGCGCGCGCCCAGACGTTGCTGCGCAATCTCGGCTATGCCGAGTCGTTCAGCCTCCAGGGCGGTCTTGCCGCTTGGCAGGAAGCCGGCTTGCCGGTCGTGAAGTAATCGAGGAGTTGCCAGTCATGCCGAAGATCGTGATGTACAGCACGCAAGTGTGCCCGTATTGCCAGATGGCCGAGCGCCTGCTGCGCCAGCGTGGTGTTCAGGAAATCGAGAAGATTCTGATCGACAAGGACCCTGCCCGTCGTGAAGAAATGATGACGCGCACGGGCCGTCGCACGGTGCCGCAGATCTACATCGACGATCGCCACGTCGGGGGTTATGACGATCTGTCTGCGCTTGATCGTGCCGGTGGCCTCGCGCCGCTCTTGCAAGCCGCCTGATACCGCCTGCAAAATAGTAGTCCGCCCAGCCGCGCCGTTGCGCGGCTGTTTTATCCCAAGGAAAAGAAATGTCCGACCAGAATCAGCCGTTTTTCAGCATCCAGCGCGCCTACCTGAAAGATCTGTCGCTTGAGCAGCCGAACTCGCCCGCGATCTTCCTTGAACAGGAAATGCCGACGGTCGAAGTGCAAGTGGACGTCGCCGCCGAGCGTCTGGCCGATGAAATCTTCGAAGTGGCCGTGATCGCCACCGTGACGGCAAAGATCAAGGACAAGGTTGCGTTCCTGGTTGAAGGCAAGCAAGCCGGCATTTTCGAAATCCGCAACGTGCCGGTCGAGCAGCTCGATCCGCTCATCGGCATCGCCTGCCCGACGATCGTGTACCCGTATCTGCGTGCAAACGTGGCCGATGCCATCAGCCGTGCCGGGTTCCAGCCGATCCATCTGGCCGAAATCAACTTCCAGGCGCTGTACGAACAACGTCTGGCACAACTGGCCGAGCAGCAAGCGGCCAACGGCGAGACGCCGGCGCCGGGCATCGTGATGCCCGACGGCTCGTCCGCCAAGACTCACTAAGCGCTCTCGCGCTTGATCGACGCGATGGCCAGCAGGGCGCTTAGCTGCGTGAGCCAAGCCATTGCGTCGAGGTCCCCCTCATGAAAATTGCCGTATTCGGTGCAGGTGCCTGGGGCACCGCAATGGCGAGTCACATGGCAGCACGCCAAGACGTTGTTCTCTGGGCGCGCGATGCTGCGCTCGTGAAGCAACTGAGCGCCACTCACGAAAATTCCACTTATCTTCCGGGTGCCGCGCTGTCGCCGCGTTTGCGCTTCGATGCCGATTTTGCGAGCACGCTCGCGCACGGTACGGGCGAGCGGGCACTGTGCGTTGCCGCCGTTCCTGTTGCAGGATTGCGCGCGTTGGCCGGCCATCTGGCCGCGGCTGCGCATCCGCCGGAACATCTGATCTGGTTGTGCAAGGGCTTCGAGTCCGATACGGGGCTGCTGCCGCATCAGATCGTTTCAGACGTATTCCCCGGGGTTGCGGGTGGCTCGTTGTCCGGCCCGAGTTTTGCGCGCGAAGTGGCGCAGGGGTTGCCGGCTGCGCTGACCATCGCGAGCACTGTGCCGTCGCTGTGCGAGTTGACCATCGATGCGTGCCATTTCGGCGCGCTGCGTATTTATTCGAGCGACGACGTCATCGGTGTTGAAGTCGGCGGCGCCGTAAAGAACGTACTCGCAATTGCGACGGGTGTCGGTGACGGGCTGGGCCTCGGACTGAACGCACGCGCCGCGCTGGTGACGCGCGGGCTCGCCGAGATGACCCGCTTGGGCGTGGCGCTGGGCGGCAAGCCCGAGACGTTCATGGGCCTTGCGGGCATGGGCGATCTGATTCTGACGGCCACCGGCGATCTGTCGCGTAACCGTACGGTCGGTCTGCAACTCGCGTCGGGCAAGTCGCTCGATGACGTGCTCGCGTCGCTGGGGCATGTCGCTGAAGGGGTACGCTGCGCACGTGCCGTGCGTGATCTCGCGCGAGCCCACGGTGTGAGCATGCCGATTACCGATGCGGTTTGCGCGATGCTGTTCGATGGATTGCCCGCCCGGGCCGCCGTCGAAGCGCTGCTGCGTCGCGATGCACGCGCCGAGCGGGAAGACGACGCGTAATGTTGTATTGCGTTGTATCACGTTGCCTCGCTGCATCGTTGTAACGCTGACCGCTGCCAACGTAGCTACAAGGGAGTTCTGCCCATGTCGCAAGTTGCTCGTCTCCACGCCTCTCAAGGCGACATCACACAGTATCCGGTCGACGCCATCGTCAACGCAGCGAACGAGTCGCTGCTGGGCGGTGGCGGCGTCGACGGTGCGATTCATCGCGCGGCTGGCCCGGAACTCCTCGAAGCCTGCCGCAGGTTGCGTGGATGCGCGACCGGTCAGGCGAAGCTCACCCCCGGCTTCCGCTTGCCGGCAAAGTTCGTCATTCACACGGTAGGACCGGTGTGGCATGGCGGCGCGCACGACGAGCCCGCATTGCTCGCGAGTTGCTATCGCGAGAGCTTGCGCCTCGCAGCGGAGAACGGCTGCACGAGCGTGGCGTTTCCGGCGATCAGTTGTGGTGTCTACGGTTACCCGATGGAACTGGCCGTACCGCTGGCGATCTTCGCGGTACGTGACGCCTTACCGCATTTCCCCACGATCCAGCGGGTGGAGTTTGTCTGCTTCGACACTGCGATGCTGCAACGGTATCGCGACGAACTGGATGCGCTGGACAAATCCGGCAACCGGGTCAATCAGGACCCGCCTGCGTAACCCTGTTGACGCCACGCTTCGAAGACCACGACCGCCACGGTATTCGACAAGTTCAGGCTTCGGTTGTCAGGCCGCATCGGCAAGCGCACACGTTGCGTGGTCGCAAAAGTGTCGAGCAATTCCGGCGCGAGGCCGCGTGTCTCGGAGCCGAAGATGAACCAGTCGCCCGGCGCGAACGACAGTTCGCCAAAGGGGCGCGAGCCACGGGTGGTCAGTGCAAACATCCGCGTCGGGTCCGGCGTCTCGGTACTCAGAAAACTCTCCCAATCGCTGTGAACCTTCATGTCGGCGTACTCGTGATAGTCGAGGCCGGCGCGGCGCATGCGTGCATCGTCCAGCGGAAAGCCGAGGGGTTCGATCAGGTGCAGACGCGCGCCGGTGTTGGCACAGAGGCGAATGACATTGCCGGTATTCGGTGGAATTTCCGGCGAAACGAGAACGACGTTGAACATGGTCGATGAGCAGTCAGGGGGCTAGGTTATTCGGAAGTCGGTGTGCGCAGCACCACAGCAGCGAGTACGTAGGTTGCGCCAGCGCGTTTCAGGGCTTGCGCGGCAGCATGGCAAGTCGCGCCGGTGGTCATCACATCATCGATCAGGACGACGCGATGTCCGTGGACCCGCTCGCTCGCCACAAAGGCATCGCGCAAGTTACGTTGCCGGGCGTCGCGCGTGAGTCCGCGTTGCGCCGTGGTCGTGCGCTCCCGCCTGAGCCATCGTGCGCTGGCGGGACGTTGCACCCGCCGGGCCGCAACGCGCGCGAGTTCCCAAGCTTGGTTGAAGCCGCGAGCGGCCAGTCGCGCGGGCGCCAACGGCACGGGGACCAGCAATGTCTGCGCATCACAGCGCGACAACACGGCGTCACCAAGGCGTTCGCCGAATTCGCGCGTCAGTGGCAGCGCGCCGTGGTATTTCAGACGAATCATGAGCGCATCGAGCGGAGCTACGTAATCTGCAAGAGCGATTGCGGCGTCAAAAGCGAGTGGCCGCCGCAGACAGGTGCCGCAAATCACTCGGTCGGTGCGGCAAATTGTCGCACCTTCCGGGAGCAAGTTGCCACCGTCTTGCGGCCGTGTCGGCGGCATCGCCACTGCGCACCGCTCGCAGCGAGCCGGCGTCTGTGTCCCGTCCGCGTCGAACGCCATGGCGCATCGTGCGCAGAGCTGCCGCGATGCCCGCACCTGACAAACCGCGCAGTGGTCGGGCAGGGCGACCCGCAGCAGCCTTTGTGTGAGGCGGCCAAGCGTGGGAAGGGTGTCGCGGAAGATGGGCAAGGGGGTTCGGATGATGACGTGGCGGAAGCCGGTGCTGAACAACAACCGGCAGATTCGCTGCCGGGCGTGCAAAAACAAAGGCAATAGGACGGCAGTGAAATTCGGGTGAAAGGGCGCCGCGCGGCGCTGCCCGATGCAGTCGGACAGCTGCGAGTATACTGCCGACTCGCCTTTTTGCCCGTCCCATGAAGCCTGCTGCCGCCCCCCCGTCCCCGTTTTCCGCCCGCTTTTTGCGGACCGCGTTCGATCGTCGCGCAACGAAATGGGCCGACGCCGATTTCCTGATGCGAGAAGTCGCCTCGCGCCTCGCGAGCCGGCTTGACTACATCAAGCTGAAACCGAAGCGCGTGCTGGACATCGGTTGCGGCACGGGTGGCGACCTTCTGGCCTTTGGCGAGCGCTATCCGGAGGCCTACCGCGTCGGCCTCGACGCGTCGTACGGCATGGTCAGCGCAGCGGCAGCGGCGGGTGCGACCACCGGCTGGCGCCGACTGTTGCGCAGCAGCCCGCCTTATGGCGTGGTGCAGGCCGATTTCTCCGCGCTGCCGTTCGCGCCGCGTGCCTTCGATCTCGTCTGGTCCAACCTTGCGCTGCACTGGTATCGCGAGCCGCATCGTGTGATTCCCGAATGGCACCGTGTGTTGAGTACCGACGGCCTGTTGATGTTCTCCGCGTACGGCCCCGACACGCTGCGTGAACTGCGGGCGGCGTGGGCGGAGGTCGACGACGTGCCGCACGGACTTGAGCCGACCGATATGCACGATCTGGGTGACATGATGGTCGCGAGCGGCTTCGATACGCCTGTGACCGACATGGAGCGGCTCACGCTGACTTTCGAGACGCCGGATACGTTGTTGCGTGATGTCCGCTTGCTGGGCGTCAATCCGTTGCCGGAGCGTCGTGGCGGCCTGACCGGACGTGCCCGGATCGCCGCACTGCGCGCTGCGCTGGAGCGCCAGCGCGGGAGTGACGGCACGATTTCACTGACGTTCGAACTCGTCTATGGGCACGCGTGGAAGGTGCCTGAGAAGACCGACGCTGCCGGCAATGCCGTGATCCGCCTGCAAGACATCGGACGCGGCGGCCGTCCGCGCTGACCCTCTTCTTCCCCCCTCCGCACCCTTCTTCTTGATACGCCGCACCCTGCGTCCTACATGAGCATGCAGGTGTTCGGCGTCGATGCCATTCGCTTAAATGACGCTTCACGGCGTGCATGAGCGAACGGTTTCGAGCATTTCGATCAGCCACGCCATTCCGTTGCCTTCGGGCAAGACTTCAGGAGAGGCATGGTGGGGCATCCGCACGAAACCCTGTCGGGCCAGACGGCAAACGAGACGGCGGCGCTGCGCGTGGCCGATGCTTTCCTGCGGCCCTCCGCACCGGTATTTACCGACATTCACGGCCTGTGCGCCGCGACAGTTCGCCTCAAGCTGGAGGGACTCAACGCGGCGGGGTCGATCAAGCTCAAGCCAGCGCTGCAACTGATCGAAGATCTTGAGGCGAAGGGCCGCATTCGCGAAGACACGCAGCTGATTGAATCGTCGTCGGGCAATCTGGGCGTCGCGCTGGCGATGGTCTGCGCGAATCGCGGCTATCGCTTCACGTGCGTGACGGACCCCAACACGTCGCACCACGCTGTCCGCACCATGCAAGCGCTGGGGGCACGCGTCGTATGCGTTGACCGGCGTGATGCTCAAGGCGGATTTCTCGCAACGCGCATCGCCTGGATTCACGAGCAACTGGCCGGCGATGATCGCTGGCTCTGGATCAACCAGTACGCGAACCCGAGCAACTGGCGTGCGCACTATCGCTGGACGGCACCGGAGATATTCGCCGCCTACAGGACGGTCGATCACTTGTTCATTGGGGCCGGCACCACCGGGACGTTGATGGGATGTCTCCGATACGTGCGTGCGAATCATCCGACGACGCGGGTGATCGCCGTCGACGCCGTCGGGTCCGTCACGTTCGGCGAAGCGCCTGGGCGGCGTCACATTCCCGGTCTGGGCACCAGTCGCCGCCCTGAGCTCTGCGACCCGTCGCTGCCCGACGCCGTCGTGCATGTCCCGGAGATCGACACGGTCCGCATGTGTCACGCGCTGGCGCATCGCGGCTACTTCGCAGGCGGCTCGACAGGCAGCGTGCTGTGCGCAGTGCAACGAGAAGCTGCCCGCATCGATGCCAATGACACGGTCGTCGCCATTGCGCCCGATATGGGCGACAAGTATCTGGACGGTGTCTATGACGCGGACTGGATACAGCGTTGTTTCCCGCAAATGACAGGCACAGGATTCTCGGTGTCCCATGCCATCCAGACGGTCTGCCCGGTGTTGCCATGAACGCGATACCCCTTCCCCAATTCCGCGTGTTCACCGGAGAGCAGGTTCACGCCGTGGTCCGTGAGCATCGGAGTGCGGTGCTGGATACGGTTGAGGCAGCTTACCGCGCGCATCATGCCGGCCGTACCGTCAACCCGGAGAGTCAATTCCTGCGCTTTCCCGACGGTCGTTCAAATCGCATCATCGCGCTGCCGGCGCACATCGATGCCGACGCTGACGATGTTGGCAACAGCATCACCGGCATCAAATGGATTTCGAGTTTTCCCGAGAACATCGCGCACGGCATGCCGCGAGCGTCGGCCGTGCTGATTCTGAACGATCCCGTCACGGGCTATCCGATGGCCTGCATGGAGGCGAGCATCATCAGTGCCGCGCGTACAGCGGCCAGCGCGATCAGCGCCCTGCGGTGTCTTGTAGGGCGTGAGCCAAAGACTTCGCGCGCCGTGCGCGTCGCGTTTGTCGGTGCCGGGCTCATCGCACGACACGTTGCCGATGGTTTGCCGCTGGCGAGAGTGCCGATTGAACGGGTGATCCTGCATGACTTGAACGAGACGTACGCGGCGATGCTGGCGGGACGCATCCAGTCGCAACTTGGATACGCAGTTGAGACGGCCGCCTCGCTCGAGCAGGCCATTCGACAGGCGGACGTCGTGGTCTTTACGACGACGGCCTCCGTCCCCTACGTCGACAACCCGGATTGGTTTTCACATTGCCCGGTGGTGTTGCACCTATCGCTGCGTGATCTCGCACCGTCAGTGATCCTCGAAGCCCACAACGTTGTGGATGATATCGAGCACTGCCTGCGGGCGATGACGTCGTTGCACCGCGCCGAGATGGCAACCGGACACCGCCGCTTCGTCACGACATCGCTTCCCCATCTGCTGAGCGGTGGCGACGCTCCGGCGCGCGATCGCCCCATCGTGTTTTCGCCGTTCGGCATGGGCATTCTCGACATCGCTGTTGGCCGCTGGGTCTACGACCGTCTGGCCGCGCAACAAGCCCCGATTCCCCGCTTTTTTTACGATATGCAACGCGCATGACTTCTGCTTCCTGTTCCCCGCCTTCCTCCACGACGTCCACCGACACCACCGACACCACTAATGCCATCGATGCTATCGGGTATGCCGACGTACTCGTCGGTCTGCAATACGGTGACGAAGGCAAGGCGAAGATCATCGACGTGCTCGCTCCCGGGTACGACGTGATCGCTCGCTTTAATGGCGGCGCCAACGCGGGACACACCATCGACACACCGCTCGGTCGCATCGCCTTAAAGCAACTGCCATCGGGTGTGTTTCACCCGCACGCGGTGTTGTACATCGGCTCCGGGTGCGCACTCAATCCATGGAAACTGGCCGACGAGATCGAGCAACTGCGCGAGATGGGCATCGACCTTGATGGCCGCTTGCATATCAGTGCACGCGCGGCCGTCGTGCAACCGCACCACATTGCGCTCGATCGACGCGGCAGCGCGACCATCGGCACCACCGGCAACGGCATCGGACCTTGCTATGCCGACCGTGCACTTCGCGTTCGCAATGACACACGGGTCAATTTCATGCTCTGCGATCTGCTCGACAACGAGACAGAGACGGTGGCGGCGATGCGCCGGGTGCTGACGGGCATGATCAATGCCGATGGCGGTACATCGCCGTGGGTCGCCGAGATGTCGGATCTGCTGCTGCGCCTGCCTGCCGTCATGACGAAATTACGTCCACACGTGGAAGTCGACCGTAGCTGGCTGACGAGACGTGTGAAGCAGGGCGCGCGTGTCCTGTTCGAGGGGGCGCAATCCGTGTTGCTCGATGTCGTGGATGGGAGCCAGCCATACGTGACATCGAGTCATACGGTGCCCGCCTACGCGTATGTGGGCGGTGATCTCTCCCCGAAGTACCACCGCAGGACGATTGGCGTGGCGAAGGCGATCATGTCCCGTGTCGGGCGTGGCCCGTTTCCCTCGGAGCTGGGCGGTGAGCGTTCTGCGCAGTACTGCCGGGAAGCTGCGGAAAAGCACATCGGCGTGGCGCATGAGCATGAGCACTTTTCACCCGATACGCTTTTACGCTCGAATGATCCGTTCGATATCGGTGCCGCGCTGCGCATGCTGACGGGTGAATACGGTACTGGCACCGGACGCCCGCGCCGAATCGGCATGCTTGACCTTGCGCAGTTGCGCGAAGTCGTCAAGGCGCATGGTGTCGACCGTGTCTATCTGAACAAGGTGGACTGTCTGGCCCACTATCTTCAGTCGTCATACCAGGGCGTGCCGATGCGCGTGCACCGCGATGTCCTGCCGAGTGAGCGAATTCCCGACGTGCTGATCTATCCGGGATTGACCGAACGATCGTTGTCGCACGGGCGCGAAGGGCATCTGGATGCTGCGCTGGGTGGCTTCATCGATTTTGTCGAACGGCACATCGGCGCGGCGCTCGCCGGCGTCGGACTCGGGCCGGAGCGGGCGAGCATGTTGTTGCTGGACGGGGACAAGCCTAGGGTGCCGTCCTGCGCCGTCGTGCCTCGGGCGGTAACGCATGGCTGAGACCCCGAGGTCCGTCGACGATGCTCACCGGGCATGCGACGCGCGCGACGTTACGTCGCGGCCGTGGCACGACGTGGCAACCGTGCGCCGCGCGTCCGGCGAAGTGCCGTTCCCGCCACTTCAGCCGGATCACCTCTTTTTCAATGTGTCGCTCATGCCCTACGCGACGCATCCGTGTGTTTGTGAATTGGGACAGTCCGCGCGGCAGCAGTTGAGCGCGCTGCGTCTGGCGGATTATCTGAACAAGACGGAGCGCGTCGAATTGCACATCGTCAACCGCGCCGTCGAATTCATGCTCGATGTGCCCGGTATTGCATCGCTGCATCGGGAGGATTTGCTGGCGATCTACACCGACGAAGGATTCCACACCTGGATGATGGCGCGGTTCCGGCGCGATGTGCAGAGGCAGTCAGGGCACGTGCTCTCGCAAGGGCCGTCTCTCGCTGTCATTCGCGTGCTGTCACTGTGCGAGACCGCGCCCCAGGCCTACCGAGGTCTGGCCATCATGGCGGCGGCATCGGTCACCGAAACGCTGATTACCGGCACGTTGCGACGAGCGGGCGCGTCGGACGATGTCTATCCACCGGTCCGTGTCCTGTTGGCCGACCACGCGTCCGACGAAATGCGGCATCAGGCGGCCTTCGTACGTTTCGTCAGCGAGTGGGTGCCGACACTGTCTTGCACAGAACGCGAGTTTCTCGACGCGCTGATTCCCGAATTGATGATGGCGTTTCTCGCGCCGGAGTTACCGACGTGGCGAGACCATCTCTGTGCCGTCGGTCTTGAGGAAGTCATTGCCGACAGGGTGATTCGAGAGAGTGCGGATCCGTTGGATATCGGCGTGCAGATGATGGAGGCGGCGCTCGTACCCCGCCGTCTCTTCGAACGACTGGGCATGTCGTGTTCCGAAACGTTCGCCCGGCGCGCAAGCCGATGGCACCTGCCCTGAATCACGCACGTCCACACCGATAGCCACCCATCCGCGACGCGTGCGAATCCGCACCAAAGGCGGCATATGAACAGCAGCTTCGCGCCGCAATGACGGCGAGCATCGACAAGGAGATATCCGTGACTTCTGGCTGGCTTGCCCCCGACTTGACGATGAGTCCGGCGGACTACCGCGCGTTGCTTAATGCGGCACTCGACTTCAAGCGCCGCTACCCTCGGCAAACTGAGTTCGCGTTGCGCGGACGAACCATCTACTTCCTTTTCTACAACGCATCGCTGCGCACGCGCAGCAGCTTTCAGACCGGCCTGTCCCGCATGGGCGGGCATGCCGTCATGCTGGATCCGCACAACGGCATCTACACACCTGCGTTACCCGAAGGAGAGATTCCGTACTCGACGGAGCGTATCGCGGACGTGGCCCGCGTGCTGTCGTCGTACGGTGATGCGATTGCCATCCGGATGTATGGCGAGCCCGCCGGCTGGGTGTATGGCGGCGCCCATCGGCATCTGGAAGCCTTCGCACGATGGGCCAGCGTGCCGGTGATCAACCTGGAGTGCGATCGCTTTCATCCGTGCCAGGCACTGGCTGACGTCATGACGTTACGCGAACAACTCGGTGGCCTGACGGGGCGCAGACTCTGCATCAGTTGGGCGTATTCGGGAAGCTGGCACAAGCCCGTCGCCGTGCCGCAAAGTTTGCTGCTTGCGGCCGTGAAATCGGGCATGGACGTGACGCTTGCGCATCCCCCTGAGTTCGCACTGGATCCCGTGATCATGCAGGCAGCGACACAGTTCGCGAACCAGACGGGCGCTAACGTGCGGGTGACGCACGACTTGCTTGATGGTGTGACCGATGCGCACGCCGTCTATGCGAAATCGTGGTGCAGCCTTGCGCATCTGCCAACGCGCCACGGCGATGCGGTGGATGAACGCGCCATGCTTGCGGCGTTCGAGCGGCATCGCGACTGGTGCGTTGATGAACAAGTTCTGCGACATGCCGCCCCCGATGCGGGGTACCTCCATTGCCTCCCTGCGGATCGTGGGCAGGAAGTGACGGATGAGGTCATCGACGGGCCGCAATCCTGGGTATTCCAACAAGCGACGAATCGCCTTCATGCGCAAAATGCCGTGATGGCACATCTGCTCAATCCGGGGTGTCTGGCATGACGTTCTCGTACCGGTACGTTTGTGTGCGGTGCGCCGAACCGCAAGACTGGGGCACGATTTGTTATCTATGCCCCCTGTGCGGACACAACCTGCGCATCGAGAGGAATCGTTGCGGGGTGGACGAGCAACCTTCGGCGGCCGACATCGTCGCTTCCTTTTGCGGAACGGGCATGTGGCGTTACGAACCGCTCTTGCCGATATCGTCGCGTTGGTCGAGCCGTCTCGCCGTGGGTGACACGCCGTTGCTCTCGTTAGGTGCCGACGACGGCGTGCATCTTTGGGTGAAGGACGACAGCCGTAATCCGAGCGGCTCACTCAAGGACCGCGCAACGGAGTTGGTGCTTGCGGCCGCCAGATGGCTTGGGTGCACGCAGGTGGTGGCGGCATCGACGGGCAATGCCGGTGCGTCGCTCGCATGTATCGCGGCTTCGCAGCAAATGCCTGCGACCGTGGTGGTACCCAGGCACACGCCGTACGCCAAGCTCGCGCAGATACGCGCCTATGGCGCACAGGTGCAGGTCATCGATGGCACCTACGACCACGCTTTCGATGTCGCTATCAGCATGGCCGACGCGCCGGAGGTGTGTTGCCGCAATACGGGGTTCAATCCGTTCACCCGGGAAGGCAAGAAGACGTGTGCGTTCGAGATTGCGGAAGCGCTTGGTTGGGACGTGCCCGACTGGGTGGTGGTGCCGACCGGAGACGGCAATATTCTTTCGGGTATCGCTACGGGGTTTCTCGACCTTTTCGCCTTGGGCATTACGACACGCGTGCCTCGCTTGCTCGCCGCGCAGGCCAGCAGTTCGCACAGCATCGCGCATGATTGGCTCGTTAGCGGGGCGTCCGGGGCGTCCGGCGCACTGCCGTCGTCGCCGACGCCTGTCACGCCGAATACGGTGGCGGACAGTCGTTCGGTGTCTCGTCCGCGTGACCATCTGGCGGCGTTGCAAGCGTTACGAATGACGCAAGGTGAGTGCGTCGTCGTAACTGACGCGCAGATCATGGCCTCGTCGCAAATTCTGTCGCAGCGCTATGGCTTGTGGTTCGAGCCATCGGCCGCTGCCGGGCACGCGGCACTCAGCGACGCCATTGCCTGCGGGAGAATTGAGCCGGGTGCGCGCGTGGTCTTGCTGGGGACGGGGAGTGGTCTGAAGGATCCGCACGCTTGTGCGCGTGTGGCGTGTGATGTGGGGGCCACCGCGACAGACCTTGGTGCTTTCGCGCCATCCATCAGCCCCGGTGACACGATCGACGTGCCGATGCGGAGCCGTCCGTGACGCGCCGGCGCGTCATCGTCGTCGGTGCGGGCGTCAGCGGCCTCACCACTGCCGTGACGCTATCGATGGCCGGTTGCGACGTGGCAATTCATGCGGCGGAAGCGCCGGCGCAGACGACCTCTGCATTGGCCGCCGCGATCTGGCATCCGTTTTATCAGGCTCCCGATCTCGTCTATCTCGAAAACGCCCGTCAGACCTATGCGGAGATGGCGCGCCTGTCTGACGATGTCGCGTCGGGTGTCGTCATGCGGCCACTCACGGAATACTTCGAGCGCGATGCGGGCACGCCATGGTGGTCAGCGTGCGTGCCGAGCGTCATGCGACTGCGTGCGGACGTGCCGTCCCGCTATGCCTGCGCCTATCGCATGGAGGTACCCGTCGCCGATACCGGCACCTATCTCGGTTACCTGATGGACATGTTTCTTGATCTCGGTGGAAGGTTTGTCCTCGCGCGAGTCAGTGACCCGGCCACTTTGCTTGATGACGCCGACTACGTGGTGAATTGCTGCGGTTACGGCGGCGTGGCCTTCGGCGACCGTGAGTTGTCGCTGTCACGCGCTGTGGTGCTACGGGCGATGCGTCACGACGCGGTGCACGGGTGCTTCGTCGACGACGCCGATCCGCTGCGACCGACCTACGTGGTTGAGCGACGTCACGACATCATCCTCGGCGGGACCGCAGACCCCGATATGACGTCAACGGTCATCGGCGAGCGACAGGTCGGCGATATCGTTCGGCGATGCGCGCGTCTTTGCGCCGGGGTTGCCTCACTGGATCTCATCGACGTCCGTGTTGGCTTCCGCCCGATGCGGCGAGCTGCGCGCGTAGAGCGCGATGGCACGCATGGCGGATTGCTTCACAACTACGGTCACGGCGGCGGTGGTTTCACCCTGTCGTGGGGATGTGCCAATCAGGTACTTCGCCTGATGGGAGAACCAGTGACGACTTGACCACGCACGCATCAAGCACGCATCAAGCACCTTCCAAGCACGTATTGCGCATGCCGCGCGTATCGAGAGGCCTCATGCAGATAGATCCCGCGACACTCGACGAAGCCCGCATCTACAACTTCATGATGAGCACGATACTGCCGCGCCCCATTGCCTGGGTGAGTACGATCGATGGGCAGGGACGGCCGAATCTTGCGCCGTATGCGTACTTCATGGGCGTGTGTTGTGTGCCGATGACGGTGCTGTTCTGTCCAGTCGTGCCACCGCCGCCGATGCGCAAGAAGGACACGCTACGTAACATCGAAACGGTGCCGGAGTTCGTCGTGAACGTGGCGAGTGCCTCGTGTATCGAGGCCGTGAATCTTTCGGCGGCACCGCTGCCGCCCGGTGAGTCGGAGTTCGAGCTGGCGGGCGTGACACCGGTTGCGTCGTCTCGGGTGCGGCCGCCGCGCGTGCTGGAGGCCAGCGTGGCGTTTGAGTGCGCTGTGCGCGACATCATCGAGATCAGCGCAGCCCCCGGGGGCGGGTGGGTTGTCCTCGGCACAGTGCTGGCCGCGCATGTTGACGATGCCTTGCTCGATCCGGCGACGCATCAGGTGAACCTGCGTGAACTGAAGCCGATTGGCCGACTGGGCGGTGGCGAATTCGTGAATGCCGCAAGCGATACCTTCACGTTGACCCGCTACAAGACACTGGCAGATCTGGTGACACGACAGGAGAGCACCCGCCCGCGCGGTGAGGCTGTCAAAGGGGGCGACGCATGACCGCCGCACCCGCGTGTAGTGAAGCGCGTGTCGTGGTGTTGGGGGCGCGCCGCTATCACGTCGACGTTGCACCGTTTTCCGGGGAGGATCTGAGCCGCGCGTTTGTCTCCGATGTTGCGATTCACCCGACGCTAGGCGTTGCACTGATCATGCGTGGCGATCCTGTCGTGAGATGGTTTGGCGACGATGGTCAGGCGCGTGGCCACTGGCAGTACGACGCCACGACACACGGTCATAGCGCTTGCTTCGATTCGCAAGGACGACTGCATCTTGTGGATTCGGATCGGCACTGCGTGCATCGCTTCGATGCCGATGGTGGACTCGATATCACCCTGGGCATCGCGGACGAGCCGAGATGGCGCGAGCCGTTCAACCATCCGACCGGCGTCGCGGTGACGTCTAGCGGCGAGATCTGGGTCTCGGACGGCTATGGCAATTCGCACGTTCACCGATTCTCGTCACAAGGGCGACATCTTCGCAGTTGGGGCGGCATCGGGGGCGAGCGCGGGCGCTTCAGCAATCCGCATGCGATCGCCATCGACGCGGAGGATCGGGCATGGGTCGTGGATCGCGAGAATCATCGCGTGCAATGCTTCTCTTTCGACGGCGAATGGTGCGGTGAAATTAGCGGACTGCATTTGCCGACCGCCATCGCCATCGGTCACGACGGCGTTCTCTATGTGACCGATCAGACACCGCGCCTCTGCGCCTACACGCCGAGCGGACAACTGATCGGGCGCTGCCGAACATTCGGCGCGATCGGTCATGGTCTTGCCGTCGATGCGCGGGGCGATATCTATGTCGCCAACATGATGCCGAACTGTGTCACGAGATTGCGCCGCTTCGCGTGATGTCAGTTCGTCGGAGATGGCGCGCACAAACCAGGCGGCAGCATCGTCGAGGCGTCTCGAGCGTCGAAATGCAGCTACGCCGTGACGTCTCCGGCCTCAATGCACTTCGTCGAGCAAACCGTACTCGCTGGCCAGTTTTGCCGCGCGGTGCCGGCTCGATACCTCGAACTTGCGCATCACACTGCGCAGATGAAAGACCACGCCGTGTTCCGAGATCGTCAGGATGCGGCCAATTTCCCATGACGTCTTGCCGCGTGCCACCCATTGCAGGCATTCGCGCTCTCGTGGTGTCAGCGCCGGTGGTGAAGCGCGCGAGGCCTCGCGTTGCACGATACGCCACGCGGCATCGTGCACATGCGTCGCCAGCGCTGCACCGAGGTGTTGCGTCCAGGCCCGCAAACGCGGGCGCGGGCGGGCATCCGAGGCGGCAAGACTCAACATGCCCGCCGCGCCGGATGGCGCAAACACCGGATACGTCACGCCCGTGCAAAGGCCCGCCGCCGTTTGCTCGCAGCGAAAACGCGAAGCTTCCGGTGTCGCGAACAAGTCAGGCGCCCACTCAACGGGTGTCATCTGCGTGCGCGCTCGTGCGAGCACGGGGTCGAGGGCGGCATAGCCGCATTCGTTATAACGGCGCTGCCACGATTCGGGGTAGTTGGAGACGTCAGGCGCCGCCGCATCGCCGCGTGGCAACGTGAACTGCCCCTGATAGCGGAAGTAGCGTTGTCTGAGCAGACCGCACAGCGATTGCAGCGTCGCGTGCAGTGCGTCGAAATCGGAGGCCGTCTGAAGCGTTTGCAGACCGTCGGCAAACGCGTGAAGGATCGCGCAACGCATGGCATCGTTTCGCCGGCATCGGCGTTCATGTAGGGAACATGCATCGCTTGTAGCACGCGAGAACACAGGCGGCCCGCCACCGCCGTCGCGGCATCGCAGCAGTGTTGTCACGGCGCGACCCGGCGA
Source organism: Pandoraea sp. PE-S2T-3 (assembly GCF_002179965.1). Classification (GTDB taxonomy): domain Bacteria; phylum Pseudomonadota; class Gammaproteobacteria; order Burkholderiales; family Burkholderiaceae; genus Pandoraea. Next base: position 605,401 of record NZ_NGUQ01000018.1, on the reverse strand, counting down.
AGGGCGCGACATAACGTCGCACGCGAAATCCGGTGCAACGTCTACTGTTGATGGATATCGGACGAATCCCGCATTTCATCACATCGTAACGCGCGCGATGGATCGGCAGGCGACGGCGAATGTGTCACGACCGAGTCAATCGGTGATGCGGTGAGCGGTGTTTGACAAGATCGGCGACAGGCTATTCAGGACACCGCAATGACTTGTGTCGTGTTGCAATGTGTCAAACGCGCAAAGCATAGGGAGTATCCCGTAGACGCTTCCGCGCGCGCTTCGCCAGCTAAGGGAATAACCGGATTTCCCTTTTGCATCAATGAGTTCAGGAGGATGCTATGGCGCGCCAAATACTCGGTATCAATGTTGTCGCTTCGAGAAGGCGCGTTCTATAATGCGGCAGTTTGTCGCGGCCCGGACGTAACTAGTTCCCGGCCGTCGGACATGAAAGACCCAAAATGCCCCACGGGTGACGGCGATGCTCGCAGCCTCTTCTTCCGAAGCCGGATCGGTGACGAAGGAATGGAAGCACAAGCGCAACTGCGCGATATCGCCGCGCCAGTTTGTCCTGTTCTACCTGTCGTTGGCCGCCGTGTCGCTGGGTGTTGCCTTGATTGCGGCGTGGCGCGGTGGGTGGTTGGTCTTGCCGTTCACAGGCCTGGACTTGCTCGTGGTGGGCGTTGCGTTCGTCATTCATGCCCGGCATGCCACAGATTACGAGGTCATTCGGTTGTCGCCCGTGAGCCTTGTGGTCGAGCAACGTTCAGCACAGAGGTTGACGCAATACGAGTTCAATCCCCGCTGGGTGCGCATCGACATCGAGAAGCCGCCGCGTTTGCGCATCACCTTGCGCTCGGGCAGCCGCTCGGTCACTGTCGGTTCCTACCTTGCGCCGCATCGCCGCGAAACGTTTGCGCGCGAGCTGCGCCGTTGTCTTGCCCAAGAGGCCTGAGAGAGATGGAGACGATCTCGGGCGACCGCCAGGGAGGATTTGGATGGTAATTTTGGGTAAGGAAGCTATGAAAAAAACGAAACATGCCCTGGCGGCTTTCCTTGCGGGCGCCTCACTGCTCGCCGGCGCTCCGGCACTGGCAGTGGCGGCGGTCTCCGATATGCCGGGGGGACCGGCCGTCAACGAGCTCAACTTCCAGCCGCCGGTCACCAAGCTTGCGGAAGAGCTTCACAGCCTGCACACCATGATGCTGATCATCTGTCTGGTGATCTTCATCGGCGTGTTCGGCGTGATGTTCTATTCGATCATCAAGCACCGCAAATCCAAGGGCCATCAGCCCGCGAATTTCCATGAAAGCACCACGGTCGAGGTGATCTGGACGGTCGTGCCGTTCATCATCGTGATTCTGATGGCGCTGCCTGCCACGAAAACCGTGGTGGCGATGAAGGACACCACCAACGCCGACCTGACCATCAAAGTCACCGGCTACCAGTGGAAGTGGGGCTACGACTACCTCAAGGGCGACGGCGAGGGCATCAAGTTCCTCTCCACGCTCAGCACGCCGCGCAGCCAGATCGACGGTCAGGAACCCAAGAGCAATACGTACCTGCAAGAAGTCGATAACCCGATGGTCGTGCCGGTCAACAAGAAGGTGCGCCTGATCACGACGGCCAACGACGTGATTCACTCGTTCTACGTGCCGGCCTTCGGTATCAAGCAGGATGCGATTCCTGGCTTCGTGCGCGACACGTGGTTCAAGGCCGAGAAGGTGGGCGAGTATCGCGGCTTCTGTACCGAGTTGTGTGGCAAGGAACACGCATACATGCCGGTCGTGGTGAAGGTCGTCTCGGAAGAGGACTACACCAAGTGGGTCGACGCGCAGAAGAAGTTGATGGCGGCCTCCGCCGACGATCCCAACAAGACCTACACCGTGGCAGAACTCATGGAGCGTGGCCAGAAGGTCTACGCCTCGAACTGCGCGGTTTGCCACCAGCCGAACGGCAAGGGCGGCGGTGCCTTCCCGGCACTCGATGGCGGGAAGATCGTGACGGGCCCGGTGGCCGATCACATCAGCATCGTGCTGCATGGCAAGAATGCGATGCCGAACTGGTCGCATCTGAACGATGTGGAGTTGGCCGCCGTGATTACGTTCGAGCGCAACTCGTGGAGCAACAAGACCGGCGACGTCGTTCAGCCGGCACAGGTGCGCGAAGCGCGTGGCAACAAGTCGGCCAATGCCGGTGATGCCGCCAACGCTGTGCGCGCAGCGAAGAATAGTTAAGTGCCGTTCGACCAAGTCGAGGAAGGAGATTGGGTATGAGTTCCATCGCTCACGATCACGTGGCGGGTCACGACGATCACGCGCACGACCATCCGCACGGATGGCGTCGCTGGCTGTTCGCGACGAATCACAAGGACATCGGCACGATGTACATGATCTTCTCGTTCGTCATGCTGCTCTCGGGCGGCGTGATGGCGTTGATGATCCGTGCGGAATTGTTTGAACCGGGCCTGCAATTCATTCGTCCGGAGTTTTTCAATCAGCTCACCACGATGCACGGGCTGGTGATGATTTTCGGCGCGATCATGCCGGCGTTCGTGGGGTTTGCGAACTGGATGATCCCGTTGCAGATCGGTGCGTCGGACATGGCCTTCGCGCGGATGAACAACTTCAGCTTCTGGCTGCTGCCGGTCGGCGGTCTGCTGCTGATTTCGTCGTTCCTCGTGCCGGGCGGTGCCACGGCAGCCGGCTGGACGATGTACGCGCCGCTGTCGGTGCAGATGGGGCCGGGCCAGGATCTGGCGATCTTCGGCGCGCACATTCTCGGCGCTTCGTCGATCATGGGCGCGATCAACATCATCGTGACCATTCTGAACATGCGCGCGCCGGGCATGACGCTCATGAAGATGCCGATGTTCGTGTGGACGTGGCTGATCACCGCCTACCTGCTCATCGCCGTGATGCCGGTGCTCGCAGGCGCGATCACGATGCTGCTCACGGACCGTCACTTCGGCACGTCGTTCTTCAATGCAGCAGGCGGCGGCGATCCGGTGATGTACCAGCATATTTTCTGGTTCTTCGGTCACCCCGAGGTGTACATCATGATCTTGCCGGCGTTCGGGATCGTCTCGCAGGTGATTCCGGCGTTCTCGCGCAAGCCGCTGTTCGGCTATAGCTCGATGGTGTACGCCACGGCGTCGATCGCGATTCTCTCGTTCATGGTGTGGGCGCACCACATGTTCGTGACCGGCATGCCGGTCACGGGCCAGCTGTTCTTCATGTACGCGACGATGCTCATCTCGGTGCCCACCGGCGTGAAGGTGTTCAACTGGGTCGCCACGATGTGGAAGGGCGCGCTCACGTTCGAGACGCCGATGCTCTTCGCCGTGGGCTTCCTGTTCGTGTTCACGATGGGCGGCTTCACCGGCCTGATCCTCTCGCTGGCCCCGCTCGACATTCAGATGCACGGCACTTACTACGTGGTGGCGCACTTCCACTATGTGCTAGTGGCTGGTTCACTCTTCGCGCTCTTCTCAGGGTTCTATTACTGGGTGCCGAAGTGGACAGGCCACATGTACAACGAGTGGCGCGGCAAGTTCCACTTCTGGGGCTCGCTCATCACGTTCAACGTGACGTTCTTCCCGATGCACTTCCTGGGGCTGGCCGGCATGCCGCGTCGCTATGCCGACTACCCGGCGCAGTTCACGGACTTCAACCAGATCGCGACGATCGGCGCGTTCGGTTTCGGCCTGATGCAGGTGTACTTCCTGTTCTGCATCGCGCTGCCGACGTGGCGCAGTGGTCCGGCGGCAGAAGCCAAGCCGTGGGATGGCGCCGAAGGTCTCGAGTGGACCGTGCCGAGCCCGGCCCCGTTCCACACGTTTGAGACGCCGCCGAAGGTGCATTGAACATGGCACTCGCACGTGAACAACGCGCAAAGAACCTGCGCACCGGATTGATTCTGGCGTCGGTGGTCGCGATTTTCTTCTTCGGCGTGATGATCAAGGCCAAGTTGCTGGGCGGGATCTGACGCTACGCGCAAAAGCTGGGCACCGGACGCTGGGCAACCGGCGTTCGGCGAGATGGAAAAGGATGAATATGGCTGGTATGCGGCGGCTCAATGTGCGCACCTTCAGCAAGTTGTTGTTGCTGGTCGCGGTGATGTTCGGTTTCGGCTACGCCATGGTGCCGTTCTACCGCGCGTTCTGCGATCTCGTGGGCATCAACCAACTGGGCGATCGCACGAACGAGCTGACCGCGCGCAATTCGCAAGTCGACGAGAGCCGCACGATCATTGTCGAGTTCGATGCGAATGCGCAGGGGCCGTTGCGGTTCAAACCGGCCAAGAGCAGTCTGACCGTTCACCCGGGGCAGATTGCGACGATCGAGTACGAAGTGGCGAACCAGCAGCCGCATGAGGTTCGGGCGCAGGCGATTCCGAGCTACGCCCCAGCGCAGGCGGCGAGCTACTTCAAGAAGATCGAGTGTTTCTGCTTCACGCAGCAGACGCTCAGGGCCGGTGAGGCCAAGGAATTTCCGGTGGTGTTCGTGGTGGACACGAAGCTGCCAAAAGATGTGACGACGATTACGCTGTCCTACACTTTTTTCGATCTCGGCAAAGCCGACGCTAACCAGCGTGCGGATGTGTCGAACGCCCCGGCGACGGTGCCGGGTGCGCTAACGGGTGGAAGCGGAGGCAAGGGCAGCAATGGATGACCTCAAGGAGGCGACCCGTCGCAAGCTGTCGTTTGTCCAGACCGTGAAAGCGGTGTTCTGGTCGTTCTTCGGCGTGCGCAAGGGGCGTGATCACGACCGCGACATGGCGCAGCTCAACCCTGTGCATCTGATTATCGCGGGACTGATCGGGGGCATCCTGTTCGTGGTGGCGCTGGTGCTGCTGGCGAAGCTCGCCATCCGCCTCGCGACGTGATTCAGACAAAGAGAACCAAGCCTGGAGAGATAAGAATGAGTGGTCAACACCAAACGGCGCCTTATTACTTCGTACCGGCGCCATCGCGCCACCCGGTCAATTGCAGCATCGGCCTGCTGGTGGTGCTCGGCTCGGCTGCCGCGTGGGTCAACGGGCTGCCGTGGGCCCCGTGGACGGCACTGGCCGGCCTGCTGTGGGTGCTGTGGGTCCTGCGTTCGTGGTTCGGCGATTCGATTGCCGAGTCGGAGGGCGGGCTTTACAGCAAGCGCATCGACGTCTCGTATCGCTGGGGGATGAGCTGGTTCATCTTCTCCGAGGTGATGTTCTTCGCCGCGTTCTTTGGCGCATTGTTCTATGCGCGCACGCTGGCGATGCCGTGGCTCGGCGATCTCGACAACAAGCTGCTCTGGCCCGACTTCACCGCTGTGTGGCCGAACGCCGGCCCGGCCGGTGTGGTCGATGCGTTCGAGACGATGGGCCCGTGGCCGATCCCGACGCTCAACACAGCACTGCTGCTGACCTCGGGCGTCACGCTCACGATTTCGCACCATGCCTTGCGTGCGAATCATCGTGGCAGCGCGATCTTCTGGCTGTTCGCCACGGTCGTGCTGGGCTTCGTGTTCCTGGGCTTCCAAGCGTATGAGTATCACCACGCCTACACCGAGCTGAACCTGAAGCTGACTTCGGGCGTGTATGGCTCGACGTTCTTCCTGCTCACGGGTTTCCACGGCTTCCACGTGATGCTGGGCGCGATCATGCTCTCTGTCATGCTGATTCGCCTGATCAAGGGCCACTTCACGCCGGAGCATCACTTCGGCTTCGAAGGCGCCGCTTGGTACTGGCACTTTGTGGACGTCGTGTGGCTGGGTCTGTACGTCGTGGTGTACTGGCTCTGATGGCCTAACGCCGTATCGAATCGCGTATCGATCGGTGTGACACGCCGCCGGATTCCGGCGGCGTTTCTGTTTGCAGCGTTCGCGAAGCGGGAATGTGGGGAATGCGGGGAATGCGTCAGGGTGCCGCCGAGAATGCGGCCATATGTCGCAGCAATGCGCGCGGGGTGGGCCGGGGCGTCGACGCGAGCCGTGACGAACGTTTACTGAACGTCACTGCGCCCGGGTTTCGATCCGCACGAGAGGTGAGCGATGGGTGCGGCGATTTGCCGCAGGGCTCGCGCGCGGGACTCAGTATCGTATGCCCGTGCTGTGAATCCAGCCCATCCAGTTGGCAAACAGGATGAGCAGAAACAGCGTCACCGACAGGCCGACCCGCACCATGAGTGAATGGACGGTGCGATTGGATCGGCCCTTGTCCCGCATCATGAAAAACAATGCGGACGCCAGACTGCCGAGAATCAAGATGAAGGCGATGGCAACGAGAATGCGCATGATCGGCTGGATGACGGGAATGCGTCATTATCGGGCAACGAGCCCCGGCTGGCACGCTGCAATGCAGTGTGCGCGAGGGCTCTCACGCGCTGCCAGACAAGGAACGTAAGTGTTGAAAACCCTTTTTCGCGGCATGCGGCCCGTGCCGGCGCTGCTGATTGTGCTGGGCGTGGCGCTGACCGCTGCGCTGGGCGTGTGGCAATACGGCCGCGCTCATCTGCGGCTGGACCGTCAGGCGCAGATCGAACAGGCTGAGCACGCGCCGGTGATCGAGCTTGAGCGTGGCCCGAACGCGCGCGCTTATACGTTGTCCGACGTCGCCAACCGGCGTGTTCGCGTGACCGGGCATTTTCTCCAGAATCGTGTCGTGTATCTGGATAACCGCCCGCGCAACGAACTCCCGGGGTTCTACGTGGTGATGGCGTTGCAGGTCACGCCGGATCGCGTCGTACTCGTGAATCGTGGCTGGCTGCCGCGCGACTTGCGCGATCGCGCCGCGATCATGCCGTACCCGACACCTGCGGGCGACGTGACGATCGAGGGCCTGGCCCAACCCGATCCGTCACGCGCCTTCGAACTGGGGCATGGCGGCTCGGCGGCAGGGTTGATGATCCGGCAGAATCTCGACGCGGGCGATTACGCGCGCGAGACCGGCTTGCCGTTACAGCCGTTCGTGATCATGCAGACGAACGACACGGGCGATCATCTGCTGCGCGACTGGCCGGCACCGGCAAGTGGCGCAGATCGCAACTATGGTTATATGGCGCAGTGGTTCGGCATGTCGCTGATCCTCGCGCTGTTGGGGCTGCGGCTGGCATACAAGCGCGGCCGTCGGCTGGCAAACCCAGCGCAGAACATGAGGCGGATATGAGTGCAGATGTGACCAGCGGGCAGGCCAAATCCGCACCCACGACACCGGCGATCGACCCGGTGCAACGCCGCAAGGCGCGGCGCATGCTGGTGCTGCTGTTCGCCGTGTGCGCGGCACCGGCCGTGGCGGCTTACCTGATGTATTTCGTGTTCAAGCCGCAGGGCGGCACGTCGTCGTACGGCAAGCTGATCGAGCCGCAGCGTCCGCTGCCTGCACTGGTCGTACGCGACGACGAGACCAACGAGACCCTGCCGCTGACGTCCCTCAAGGGCAAGTGGCTGCTGATCAGCGCGGACACGGCGGCGTGCGATGAGAATTGTGTGAGCAAGCTCTTCTACATGCGGCAGATCCGCGTGTTGCAGGGCAACGAGCGTACGCGCGTGGAAACGATCTGGCTGGTGACGGACGACAACGCCGTCTCGGACAAGCTCGACACGGCCTACGAAGACACGCGCCGTTTGCGTGCCGACCCGGTGGCATTGGCCAACTGGCTGCCGACGCAAGAGGGCACCGGCCTGCGCGATCACATCTATCTGGTCGACCCGCTGGGCAATCTGATGATGGCGTTTCCGAAGAACCCCGACCCGGGCCGCATCAAGAGCGACCTGACGCGACTGCTGAAGTGGTCGGGTACGGGTTGATCGGGGCCACGGCTGGGGCAAGGGCGGTCGCTGACCGTATGACGGAAATTCGGCTGCGAGCACGCGCCGGACATGACGAAGGATTGACGTAAAACCGATGCTTTACCTTCTGGAACTGGGCTTCATCGGCCTGTGTATCGCGGTGCTGCCGCTGGGCTGGGTGCTGCTGCGCCGCGACGCCGACAAGTACCGCAAACTGGCTTGGGTGACGACCTTTCTCACGCTGGACCTGATCATGTTCGGCGGTTTCACGCGCCTGACGGATTCGGGGCTCGGCTGTCCCGACTGGCCGGGCTGCTACGGCACGTCGTCGCCGTTTGCGGCACATGCCGACATTCACGCGGCACAGTTGATGCTGCCGACCGGGCCGGTGACGTTCGTCAAGGCGTGGATCGAGATGATCCACCGGTATTTCGCCATGGCAGTGGGCGTGCTGATCATCGTACTGATGGTGATGGCCTGGACGAAATGGCTGAAAGTCCGCGGGCGCCGCGACGCCGCGTTGCAAGGGCGCACACCAGGACACGTGCCGGTGCAGTCGCCGTGGCTCGCCACGTGGCTGTTCGTGCTCGTGTGCGTGCAAGGCGCGTTCGGTGCGTGGACGGTCACCATGAAGCTCCAGCCGGTGATCGTTACGACGCACCTGATGCTGGCGCTCACTTTGCTGGGCTCGCTGGCGTGGCTCGCGTCGAGTCAGGTGCCTGCGTCACGTATTGCGGCGGATCCCAGTGCGTTGCGCTGGCGCTGGGCGGCGCTGATCGGGCTGGCATTGCTGGTGTTCCAGATTGCGCTGGGTGGCTGGGTGAGTACCAACTACGCCGTGCTCGCCTGTACTGACTTCCCAACGTGTCAAGGTCAGTGGGTGCCGTCGATGGACTTCCACAACGGCTTCAAGCTCTGGCGTGAGCTGGGCAAGACGGCCGGCGGGGAGGTCATTCCGATGGACGCCCTCGTCGCGATTCACTGGGCGCACCGGACGTTCGCGGTGATCGTGGTGCTTTATCTGGGCTGGCTGGCGACGCGCCTGCGACGACATGCCGCGCTACGGCGGCCCGCAACTCTGGTATTTATGCTTGTCCTCGTGCAGTTTGCGACGGGGCTGTCGAACATCGTTTTCCAGTGGCCGTTGCTGAACGCCATTGCGCACAACGGTGGGGCGGCGGTCCTGCTGCTATTGCTTGTTATGTTAAACTACCGCATTCGCGCCGCCCGGGCGGCGTCTGTTTCGGCTGATCTGAGTCCCCTGGATTCGTCTGCCGATCCCGCCCGCCAGAAGCCCCTCCCCGCAGCGGAGCCGGCTGCCGCACCACTCGCTGGCGCCCCGACTGGCTCGGCGTAGCGCATTGCCTCTGAGTGTATGAAAAGCACGACCCTTCCCCATCCGCCGTCTAGCCGTATCGCACAATACTGGGCGTTGACCAAGCCCCGTGTGACGCAGCTCGCCGTGTTCTGCGCCGTCATCGGCATGTTCCTGTCCACGCGCGGTATGGTGCCGTGGCAGGTGCTGATTGGCGGCACCATCGGTATCTGGCTGCTCGCCGGTTCCGCTTTCGCCGTGAATTGCCTGATCGAGCAACGCGTCGACGCGCTCATGCGCCGCACCGCGTGGCGTCCGTCCGCCCGGGGTGAAATCGCACCGTGGCAGATCATCGTCTTCTCGACGATTCTGGGTGCTGCCGGCATGGTGGTGCTCTACACGTACACCAACGCGCTCACGATGTGGCTCACGCTCGGCACCTTCGTCGGCTACGCCCTCATCTACACCATCATCCTGAAGCCCTCGACGCCGCAGAACATCGTGATCGGCGGTGCTGCGGGTGCGATGCCGCCGGCCCTCGGCTGGGCCGCCGTGACCGGCGCCGTTCCGGCCGATGCGTGGATTCTGGTGCTCATCATCTTCGTCTGGACGCCGCCGCACTTCTGGGCGCTCGCGCTCTATCGCCGTCAGGACTATGTGAATTCCGGCTTGCCGATGCTGCCGAATACGCACGGCGAAAAGTACACGCGTCTTCAGATTCTGCTTTATAGCGTGGTGCTGTTTGCCGTGTCGCTGCTGCCGTTTGCGCATCGCATGAGCGGTTATTTGTACCTCGCCTCGGCGGTCGTGCTCTCGGGCATCTTCCTGGGCTACGCGATCAAGTTGTGGCGCAACTATTCCGATGCGCTCTCGCGCTCGATGTTCCGCTATTCGATCGTCTACCTCTCGCTGCTGTTCGCCGCGTTGCTGATCGATCACTACGTGCAGATCTATTTGCTCGGTTAAGTGTCTGAACGGTATCCGGCCACGGCCGGGTGCGGACGATGACAGGCGCGTACGGTTTTCTCTGCCGACGCGCCTGTTGTCTTTTCAGGCCATCAATTCCATACGTTTCGGGGTCATTTCTTCATGAAGCTTGCTGTCATCTGGTTGCGCCGCGCGATGTTTCTGATGGGGCTTACCGTTTTGCTCGCCGCCTGCGGCAAGGACGGTCCGACGTTCCAGAGTCTCGATATCACCGGTAACAAGGAGTTCGCGCAGGACTTCTCGTTGCTCGACCCGCAGGGCAAAACGCGCACGCTCGCCGATTACAAGGGCAAAGCCGTGGTGATGTTCTTCGGCTACACGCATTGCCCGGATGTGTGCCCGACCACGATGGCCGAACTCAATCAGGTGATGCAGAAGCTCGGCCCGGACGCGCAGAACGTGCAGGTGCTTTTCGTGACCGTCGATCCGCAGCGAGACACGGCGGAATTGATGGGGCAGTACGTGCCGGCGTTCAACCCGGCGTTCGTGGGGCTGCGCCCGGCGGACGATGCGGCGCTCAAGCAAGTGACCAAGTCGTTCCGCGTGGTGGTCAACAAGGTGGAAGGCTCGACGCCGACCAACTACACCATCGACCATACCGCCGGCATTTATGTCTTCGACCCGAAGGGGCAACTGCGTCTGTTCATGCGTCCGGACGAGCCGGTCGACGCGATGGCGCAGGATCTGAAGACGCTGTTGAGCTAAGCGCGGCGGAGATTCTGGCACGCACCGGATTTCCGATGGGTAGTGTTTCGCAGTGATTGGCAGTAAGAAAGGGCGGCCTGGAGCCGCCCTTTTTACGTCTGTCGTCGATGCTTATCCGTGGTGAGGTTACTCGGATGCTGGGTGCAGCATCTCATTGCGTCGCCGGGCATTGGCGGCAATCAATTCCCGGTGGGTATGAAAGAAGCTGTGTGAAACCGCGGTATCGCGTCGCGCTTCCAGCCAAGTTTCGAATTCCGGGGTGAGCTGGGTCGAGACGGAGCGCACCACGTCGCCTCCGTGCCACCAATAGTCGGAATCGCATTGCCAGAAGGGGGAGCGTTGGCGGCGACCGTCGATGTCGTTGGTACGTACGAGCAGGTCCAGTGCCGTACGACTGGCCCGAGACGCGGGGGCGTCGGGATCGAGACATTCGGCAGCATCGAGCAGCATTCGCGGTATGGCACCGTCGGCAGGAATGGCGCCTTCCTGCGGCGCACGGCCGGGTGCGTAAAACAGCGAGACCGTCCGGCGATTGGGGTCGAATACAACCGGCACGCTGGTCGGGTGCGCGAACAACTGAAGCACCCGTAGCGACAGGATCAGCGAGTCCTCGTCCACCCCGGCAGGGGGTGGCAGGGCGATGTGATCAAACCAGTCGCGCAGTGTCGGCGTGGCTTGAATGCGTCGCTGCAATTCGCCAGCAGGGCATTGACTCAGGCGTGCGACAAGATCGGCGGCCCCCTCGGGCGGCATGCCGGTATTGATCAGATGTTCGGCCCGTAGCGCCGCATATGGCATGTCGAGAATCAGTTTCAGGCAGGAGAGTTGCGACGGCGTGCGGTTGAGAACCGGCGTGCCGCGCTGGCTGCGCGCCACGTGGTCGAGATATTCGAAGGTGGGCGCGGCCTTGAGTCGCTGGCACACGTCGCAGCGCTCGGAAGCGGAAACAGACGCGGCAGCGGCGGAGGCGGAGGGTGTCGGGAGCATGGCAAACCTCATCGTTTCAGTCAGAGAGGCGCCACGGTACTGCGTGCGTGTCGCGCGGGCTTGGTCGCCGCACGCGCGGTTTCGGTCTTTGTGCCACACCAAGAAAAAACGCGCCCCGAGGGGCGCGTTCGACGTTCAGCTGCCTTCCTGACTGCGTCGTTCGAGATCGTCATGCGCTTCGAACCACATCACGTTGATGATGCCGAACGCGAGCGCGAGGCCAAGGCCGAGAACCCAAGAGAAATACCACATGTCGCAGCTCCTTGATCAGTACATCGTGTGCGGGTTTTCGTTGACCTCGTCGATCGTCACGCGACCGCGAACCACGCGGTACACCCAGCCGGTGTAGGCGAGCACGATCGGCAGGAAGACAACGACGGCGATCAACATGATTTGCAGCGTGAGCTGGCTCGAACTGGCATCCCAGAGCGTCAGGCTGCTGCCCGGCGCGGTGGACGACGGCATCACGAACGGGAACATCGAGAAGCCCGCCGTGAGGATGATGCCGGCCATCATCAGCCCGGTGATCACGAACGTCCACGCGTAAGCACGGCTCGTGGCGAGCAACGCTGCCAGCAACGCGCACAAGCAAGCGACGACGGGCGCCGCGATCATCCACGGATACGTGTGGTAGTTGGTGAGCCACAGGCCGGGGCCGGTGGTGACCTGCTTCATGAGCGGGTTGGCCGGCGCGCCGGTCGAGGCCATCTGCGTGATGGCGAAGCCGTCGACGTGCGTGGCGACGAGCACGCCTGCGACGAGGAACAGCAGCAACGTACCCAGTGCCGTCATCCGCATGATGCGGCCCGCGCGCTCGGCCACCAGCGGATCGGCCTTCATGCGCAGGTGCGCCGCGCCGTGCGTGACCAGCATGAGTACGCTGACCAGACCGCACAGCAGCGCGAACGGGTTGAGCAATGCCCAGAACGAGCCGGTGTACGTGGAGCGCAGCGTGTTGTCGTACGAGAACGGCAGGCCAAGCAGCAGATTGCCGAACGCTACGCCAAACACCAGCGACGGCACCACGCTGCCGACGAACAGCGCCCAGTCCCACGACGTGCGCCAGCGTGCGCTCGGCAACTTATTTCGATAGTCGAAGCCGACCGGTCGCAGGAACAACGCAAAGAGCACGAGCAGCAGCGCCCAGTAGAGCCCCGAGAACGCGGCGGCATACACCAGCGGCCACGCGGCAAACATCGCGCCGCCTGCCGTCACGAACCAGACTTGATTGCCTTCCCAAGTGGGGGCAACGGTGTTGATGATGACGCGGCGCTCGGCGTCGGTTTTGCCAAGGAAGGGCAGCAGCGTGCCGGTGCCCATGTCGAAGCCGTCGAAGAAGGCGAAGCCGATCAGCAGCACGCCGATGAGCACCCACCAGATCAGCTTGAGTACGGTGTAATCGATCATCATGATGTGGTTTCTCCCTGACGATCAGACCGAGGCCGGACGGTCGCGGCCAATGGCCCCGCTCGCACCGTCTTCCGTCTCGAAGTGGTAGCGGCCGGTATGCAGCGACGACGGGCCGAGCTTGACGTACTTCACCATCAGGAACATCTCGATGATGAGCAACGCGGTGTAGAAAATGATGAAGCCCGCGAGGCTCAGATACAGATCGCCCGCCGAGAGCGACGACGTCGAGAGATGGGTCGGCAGAATGCCGGCGATGGTCCACGGCTGACGGCCCATTTCAGCAACGATCCAGCCGAATTCAGCGGCCAGCCAAGGCAGCGGAATGGCCCACACCGTCCAGCGCAGGAACCAGGCCGAACGCGGCTTGAGCAAGCGGCGGCGCGCACACAGCCAGAACGCCCACAGGAACGTGAACAGGAACAGGAAGCCCAGGCCGACCATGATGCGGAACGACCAGAACACCGGCGCGACCGGCGGAATGGTGTCGTTCGCGGCCATGTGAATCTGCTCGGGCGTGGCATCGACCACATTTGGCGTGTACTTCTTGAGCAGCAGACCGTAGCCCAGATCGTCCTTGTACTTGTCGAACTCGGCACGCACGGCAGGCGACGTGTCGCCATTGCGCAGCTTCTCGAGCGCGGCGAAGGCGATCATGCCGCGCTTGATGTTGTCCTTGTGCTCGTCACGCAGTTGCGTGAGACCGATGACCGGCGTATCGACCGAGCGCGTGGCAATCAGACCCATCGCCCAAGGAATCTTCACGGCGAAGTCGGTGCGTTCCTCTTTCTGGTTCGGGAACCCGAACAGCGTGAACGATGCGGGCGGCTTGGCCGTTTCCCACTCGGCTTCGATGGCGGCGAGCTTGACCTTCTGCACTTCACCCGTGGTGTAGCCCGACTCGTCGCCGAGCACGATCACCGACAGCGTCGAGGCGAGGCCGAAGCCGGCGGCGACCGCAAACGATCGCAACGCAAACGGCACGTCGCGACGCTTGAGCAGATACCACGCCGAGATACCAAGAACGAACATGGCAGCAGTGACGTAGCCCGCAGAGAGCGTATGCACGAACTTCACCTGCGCGACCGGGTTGAAGATCACGTCCCAGATGCTGTTCAGCTCCATGCGCATGGTTTCGTAGTTGAAGTGCGCGCCGACCGGATTGTTCATCCAGCCGTTGGCCACGAGAATCCACAACGCCGAGAGGTTCGAGCCGAGGGCCACCGCGAAGGTGGTGGCCAGGTGGCCGATACGAGAGAGCTTGTTCCAGCCGAAGAAGAACAGGCCGACGAAGGTGGCTTCGAGGAAGAACGCCATCAGGCCTTCGATAGCGAGTGGCACCCCGAAGATGTCACCGACGTAGTGCGAGTAGTACGCCCAATTGGTGCCGAACTGGAATTCGAGCGTGAGACCGGTGGTCACGCCCATGGCGAAGTTGATCAGGAAGAGCTTGCCCCAGAACTGGGTCATGTCCTTGTAGATCTGCTTGCCGGTCATCACGTAGACCGACTCCATGATGACAAGCAGCCACGACAGACCCAGCGTGAGCGGGACGAACAGAAAGTGATACAGCGCCGTTATGGCGAACTGCAAGCGCGAGAGGTCAACGACTTCGCTACTGATCATGGCGGACACCTTGACTTGGGGTGGGGGATGGCGTTTCTGCGGCGGGCGGCCCGATCAGGGCGCGGGCCACGACGTCCGGCGGCAAGTACATGTGCTTGGCCATCGGGGCGTCGAAGAACGCGTTTTTCAGAATGAAAAGGAGTACTACCTTGATCGCGAGAACGATCAGGATTTCGAGCATGAAACGGGAAGGGCGGGTACGCCAGCGCCTAATCAGCCAGGTGGTAAGGGCGGAATGCGACACCGCCGAAGACGTGGCCGTGGCGGGAGGCTTCGGACTGCTAGGAGAGTGGGTGTCCATCCGTGACGGCTCCTGGCGTCGAAAGTCGTGTGTTGGAAACAGCGTCGACTTCCGAGGCATTGTGCCTTATCGCTTAAAAATGTCAAACCGCGGCGGATGAGGGCGGATGACACGCAGATGACGCTGGTTCGATGCGGATCTTCTGCCATGGCTGGCAGTCGATGAGAAGCGGATTCGAGACAAGGGTCCGGCGCGTCGGGCAGCCCCCCGGGCCGTCCTTCGCACGTAGCATGGCCACGTACGAAGCGATTCTATCGGCCGGTCTGCCGGTAGACCTTGCGATGCATCAAGTCCTAAGCAATTGGTCTGCGAACTTTGCCCGGCGCCAGAAAGCAAAAAGCCCCGCGAATCATCGCGGGGCTTTGCTGTGTTCAGGCGACGCCGTGGGGCGTCGCTGTGACATCGTGTCGCACGTCCTAAAGCAGACGCGCGCCGATGTCAGCCGGGATTACGCAAACGCTTGCAGCGCACCCTTCATTTTCTTCATCGCCGCAGCTTCGATCTGGCGGATGCGTTCGGCGGAGACGCCGAATTCGTCAGCCAGTTCGTGCAGCGTGGCGCCGCCGCTGCCGTCGTCTTCCACCGACAGCCAGCGGGCTTCGATGATACGGCGGCTGCGCGGGTCCAGACGGCCCAAAGCCGTTTGCAGACCGTCGCTTTGCAGATGGTCGCGTTCGCGGGCAGCGATCACGGCCGTCGGCTCCTGATGCGAGTCGGCAAGGTAGGCGATCGGGGCGAAGCTGGCGCTGTCGCTGTCGTCGCTATGGCCTTCGAGGGCGATATCGCCACCGGACATGCGCGTTTCCATCTCGATGACGTCTTCGCGCTTCACATTCAGGTCGCGCGCGACCTGATCGATTTCGTCCGGCGTGAACGCTTGCAGGCCCTGCTTCTGGCTACGCAGATTGAAGAACAGCTTGCGCTGGGCCTTGGTCGTCGCGACCTTCACGGTGCGCCAGTTTTTCAGGACGTACTCGTGAATCTCGGCCTTGATCCAGTGCATGGCATACGACACGAGCCGCACGCCCTGCGTGGGGTCGAAGCGCTTCACGGCCTTCATCAGGCCGATATTGCCTTCCTGAATCAGGTCGGCATGCGGCAGCCCGTAGCCGAGGTAGTTACGCGCGATCGACACCACCAGTCGCAGGTGCGAAAGCACGAGCTGGCGGGCGGCCTCGAGATCGTCGTTGTCGCGCAGACGCTTGGCGAGCGACTGCTCTTCCTCGGCGGTCAGCAGCGGAATACGGTGAACAGCCTGAATATAGCTGTCGATGTTGCCCAGACTGCCCGGCAGCATCAATGCCGACGGGGCGATAGCAAGGGCACGAGAATTCGGCGCCGTGCCGGTGGCCGGCGTCGTCGGATGCAAAGTGGCGGCAGTACTCAAGTGGTGGACTCCTGGTTAGCCTCTGGGAAAGCATTTTAGCACTCTCTCCAGACGAGTGCTAAAGACGTTAGAACCCTTACTGGGCGGGAAGTTTCCGAGGTCTCGGGGTTTTCCAGCAGCCCCGGGGTTCCGGGAAAAGTCACTGGCGCAAACGTGACGTGGATGGTGTAAATTGCAACCCAAGTCGCGTGTGTTCAGGTGTCGGCGAGAGGGGAGGTCAGCATGGCTGGAAAGCATATCGACGCAATCCGAGAGCTCGAAGCAGCGCGGTTTTCCGCGATGGTCGAGGTCGACGTCGAAAAACTGGACTCACTTCTGGCCGAGGGCGTTCGCTACGTTCACTCGAACGGCAAATGCGAAACAAAACAGCAATTTCTGGGCGCCCTGACGTCCGGCCGCCGCCGCTATCTCGACATTCAATCGTCGGACCAGCAACTTCACCAGTTCGGCGACACCGTCGTGGTGATCGGCAAGCTCCTGGTGGAGCTGGAAACCGCCACCGGCTCGCTGGAATCGCAAATGATCTATACGGCGGTCCATGTGCGCGAGGCCGAAGCCTGGCGGCTCATCTCGTGGCAGGCAACGCGGATGGCGTCGGCGGAATAACGGCGCGCCGCCAATACGCTAGCGGCACGCGCCTTGTCGCTCGCCCGGGCCGTCGCGGCAACCCTCTCCATGACACGCTTTGAGCGTGTACTTCAAAGCACAAGATTGGATGTGTTTCGGGATGAAATGTTCCGGAAATATCGGATTTTTTGCAGAAAAACCCAATATCCCCGGATTTCGAACGACGGCGATACGTTGCGCTCGAATGTCGGCCAACCGTCGCCTGTGCAGGCCGATTGACCGCCGCTCATTCAGCCGTTGACGCCCAGTGCCAGCCGGATCACCTCGACCTGCCGTGCGATGGGGGCCGGAATGGTGACGTCGCCGGCCAGCACGGCCTCGATCCAGCGGGCGGTTGCCTCGGCATCAGCGGCGGGCAGGGCGGGCGGTGTGCCCGAGGCACCTTCTTCGGCGGCTTGCCACGCACGGGGTACGCCATCGGAGAAGCCGTCGATCGCGCCCTGACGGCGGGCATCGGCGACCGGTTCGCCTTCGGTGCCGCGGGCGAGCAGCACACCGGGCGCCGGGCTGTTGGCCGCGTCGGCGAACATCTCGCCGAGTGTTTCCTTGTATTCCGGGTGGGTGTAATTCACCAGCCGCAACGCCGGTCCGGCGAACGGCTGGAGCAACTTCACGACCGTGTGCCCGGAATTCCGAACGCCCAGTGCGGCGCGCATTTCCAGCAAGCGTTCGAGGCCGGGTGACAATGCGGCAATCGGCAGATAGGCGACGCGGCGGGCGCGCAGCGCCGCTTCGGCCTCGGCACCCGATTGGCAAGCTGCGTGGCCCAGCGCGGCAAAAATGGCCTGCGTCCCCACGCGATTCGCCCCGCTATGATGCTGTCCGTGGACGAGCACCGGAATGCCCTCGCGGGCGAGCAGCAGCGCCAGCAGCGGCGTGAGATTGGGTTGTTTGCGTGCGCCGTTGTAACTCGGCAGCAGCACCGGCGGCGGCGCATCGCCGGGGGCCTTGAGCGGCGTGAACGTGGCGTGGGCGGCGTCGAGCATCGCACGCAATTCCACCGGCGTTTCGCCCTTGATGCGGTAGGCAATCAACACGCCGCCAAGCTCCGCGGGTGCCACGCGATCCGCGAGAATCGCATCGAACAGCGTACGTGTCTCGTCGGCGCTCAGCGGCCGCGCGCCCTTTGCTCCTCGGGCGATGGTTTTGAGCAGCGGTGCGCAGGCAAACGGAGCAGCAGTGGTCATGACGCGTCAGAGATTCGAGGTGATGGGGAATCGGGGGCTTCGGACTGCGCTACAGCGCACATATCGGGTGCAAGCCGGGCACATTCACGGCACATTCAGGGCACAGATAGCGGCGAAGACAGGCTTCCATCATACGCAATCAGGTGTTGCAGCGGGCGGCGCTTCAAGTACCATCTCGTGTCTGTGCGGGGCGTGGCGAGTGCCACGCAACATACGGCTACGACCTCCGCCGAACGTCCCGCCGCCTGCTTACCCGGAATATCCCGTCTTTGAGGAACGCCATGTCCACGCTGTACAGCTATTTCCGCAGTTCCGCCGCCTATCGCGTGCGGATCGCACTCAATCTGAAGGGCCTCGATTACGACACCGTGCCGGTGCATCTCGTGCGCGACGGTGGCGAACAACTCAAGCCCGCGTATCGCGCGCTCAACGTCAATGCACTGGTGCCGACATTTGTCGATGGCGACGTGAACATCCACCAGTCGCTCGCGATCATCGAGTATCTGGAAGACATTCACCCGACGCCCGCATTGCTGCCGGCTGACCCGGTGGCCCGGGCGCAGGTGCGTGCGCTGGCGCTCGATATCGCGGCAGATATCCATCCGATCGACAATCTGCGCGTGCTGCGTTACCTGAAGCACGACCTCGGCGTGACCGAAGCGCAGAAGAACGCGTGGTACGTGCACTGGGTGATCGAAGGGCTGACGGCGCTCGAAGCGCGTCTGCAAGCGCAGCCGACGCCCGGCAAGTTCACGTTCGGTGACACGCCGACGCTGGCCGATTGCTGCCTCGTACCGCAGATCTACAACGCGAATCGTTTCAAGATCGACATGACGCCGTTCCCGCGCATTTCGGCGGTGAACGCGCATTGCCTCACGCTCGACGCCTTTCAGCGCGCCACGCCTGAAGCGCAACCCGACGCAGAGTAAGTGCTTCGATGATCGATCCGGCTTTCTGGCGGGGCATGGCGCTCGGCGCCAGCCTCATCATTGCGATTGGCGCGCAAAACGCATTTGTCCTGCGTCAGGGCATTCTGAAGCGTCACGTAGGCCTCGCTGTCGCGGTCTGCGCCGTTTGCGACATGGCACTCATCGCGGCCGGGGTGGCAGGCATGGGCGGGCTGATTGCGGCCTATCCGCGCTTTCTGACGGCGGTCACGTGGGGCGGTGCGGCGTTTCTGTTCTGGTATGGGCTGCGTGCGTGGCGGGCGGCGTTTCGCGGCACTGGCGCGCTACAGGCCGACGGCAGCCGTGTGGCGACGCAAGACATGACGTGGCAGCGCGCACTCGTGCTGGTGCTGATGCTCTCGCTGCTCAATCCGCACGTGTATCTCGATACGGTGATTCTGCTCGGCGGCATCGGTGCGCGCGAGCCCGCACCGGGGAATGCGTGGTTTGCGGCGGGGGCGATGACGGCGTCCGTGCTGTGGTTCACCACGCTGGGCTACGGCGCGCGATTGCTCGCCCCGCTGTTCTCCCGCGCGCGGGCGTGGCAGATTCTCGACGGCATCGTCGGCGTGATGATGTGGGGGCTCTGCGCAGGGCTGATCGCGCAGCAGTTGTGATGGGGTGAGGCGGCGTGCTGGTGCGCGGCCTGATGTGCGTTGAAGCTGCGCGTAGAAAACAAAAACGGCCCGCTACTCGATGAGTGCGGGCCGTTTTTTCTGGCGCGGCGGCGAATCGACTTACCCGAGCAGTGCGTCGGAGAACTCGCGTGCCGAGAACGGTTGCAGGTCTTCGACCTTTTCACCCACGCCGATGAAGTAGACCGGCACCGGGCGCTGGCGGGCAATGGCGGCGAGGATACCGCCCTTGGCCGTGCCGTCGAGTTTGGTGACGATGAGGCCGGTGAGTTGCAGTGCGTCGTCGAACGCCTTGACCTGCGCGAGCGCATTCTGGCCGGTGTTGGCGTCGATGACGAGCAGCACTTCGTGCGGTGCGCCGTCGGCGGCCTTGCCGAGCACGCGCTTGATCTTCTTGAGCTCTTCCATCAGATGCAACTGCGTGGGCAGACGCCCGGCAGTGTCTGCCATCACGATGTCGATCTTGCGGGCGCGGGCGGCGCTCACGGCGTCGAACACCACGGCGGCCGGGTCGCCGCTTTCCTGCGAGACGACCGCGACGTTGTTGCGCTCGCCCCAGATCGTCAGTTGCTCGCGCGCGGCGGCGCGGAAAGTATCGCCCGCAGCGAGCAGCACCGACTGGTCATAGCTCTGGAAGTGCTTGGCGAGCTTGCCGATGCTGGTGGTCTTGCCGGCACCGTTCACGCCCGCGATCATCACCACCAGCGGTGCTTCGCGCCCGAGCACGAGGCTCTGTTCCAGCGGCGAAAGCAACTCGACCAGCAGGTCGTGCAGCGCGCGCTTGACCTGTTCGCCTTCGGTCAGACGTTCCGCCTTGACCTTCTTGCGCAGCGCGTCGATCAGGAACGTGGTGGCTTCGACACCTGCGTCGCTCATCAGCAGCGCGCCTTCCAGTTCCTCGAATAGATTCTCATCGACCTTCACGCCGACGAAGATGCCGGTGAGCCCTGCGCTGGTCTTCGACAGCCCGGCCTTCAGGCGCGTGAGCCATGAACGCTTGGCAGCGGGCGCTGCGGCGGGAGCGGCCACGATTTCGCCGATAGCCTCGCCGCTGTCGTCCTTGACGACGACGGGGGCCGGGGCCGGGGCCGGTGCGGTTTCAACTTCCGGTTCGAATGCCGGTTCAGGTGCCAGCTCGGCTTCTGGTTCGACTTCCGGCGCAATCGTCACCGGATTAGGGACATTCGCCACAGGCGTTTCAGACAACGCCGGCGTTTCTGACGCTTCGGCGTCACGGACCGGGGCGCTTTGCGGAACATTCGGCGCAGCGGCGGGCGCTGCCGGGGCGGCAGGGGCCGTGACAGGGGCTGGCGGCACCACGGGCGCCGCCGGTGCGGCGGAGGCGACCTCGGCGGCGGCCTTTGCCGCGGCCTCATCGGACGCGTTTTCGACGGGCGATGCGGGGCTCGGCTCGGCGGATTTGTTACCGCCCGACGTGAAACGCTTGAAGAAACTGAACATGGAGTGAGGAACTTGGCGTGGGGAGCGCGCTCGGAGACGTCTCTGATTTGTCGTGCCATTCGCGCCGGGCAAAACGCCCTACAATGGGCGGTCGCGTTTCCGGCGCGGGAAATGCGACGTATTTTATCAGACGCGTCTCGACGTCCATCAAGGGCAAAAGGGAATTCATGAGGGGATCCATGAGAGGAACCATGCGCTGGCTTCACGCCTTGGCCGGTCTGACCTTGGCCGGGGTGATAAGCCTGGGCCATGCCGCCGACACTACCGGCAGCAAAACGACGGACAACACTTCCGAATTCACGCTCTCCAACGGGCTACGGCTGATCGTGCGCGAAGACCATCGGGCACCGACGGTCGCGCATGTGGTCTGGTACCGCGCGGGCTCGCTCGACGAGTTCAACGGCACGACGGGCGTGGCTCACGCGCTCGAGCACATGATGTTCAAGGGCACGAAGACGGTCGGCCCGGGCCAGTTCTCGCGCCAGGTCGCCGCGCTCGGCGGCCGTGAGAACGCGTTCACCAGCAAGGACTACACGGGCTTCTTCGAGCAGACCGAGAAGTCGCGCCTGCCCGACATGATGCGTCTCGAAGCCGATCGTATGGCTAACCTGACGCTCACGGCCGACGAGTTCGCCAAAGAGATTCAGGTGGTGATGGAAGAGCGGCGGCTGCGCACCGACGACCAGCCGCGCGCGTTGCTTTACGAGCAACTGATGGCATCGGCATTGGTGGCCAACCCGTACCGCCGGCCGATCGTGGGCTGGATGGACGATCTCCAGCACATGACCGTCGACGATACGCGCGCGTGGTACGAGCGCTGGTATGCGCCGAACAATGCGGTCGTAGTCGTGAGTGGCGACGTCGATCCGCAGCAGGTGCGCCGCTGGGCCGAGCAGTACTACGGCCCGATCAAGTCGCACACGCTGCCCGAGCGCCGGCCGCAGAACGAGCCTGCCCAACTGGGCGTGCGCCGTGTGTTCGTGAAGGCCCCCGCCGAGAACCCGAACGTGATGCTGGCGTGGCGCGCGCCGCGTCTGACGGACGTCGAGAAGGATGACGACGTCTATGCGTTGCAAGTGCTGGCGGCGGTGCTCGACGGCTACGGCAACGCACGGCTGACGAGCCGTCTCGTGCGCGAGCAACGCATCGCCAACGACGTGGGTGCCGGTTACGACGGCGTGGGTCGCGGCCCGCAGTTCTTCATCCTCGACGGCACGCCCGCACAGGGCAAGACGCCCGAGCAGATCGAGAAGGCGTTGCGTGCTCAGGTCGCCGACATTGCGGCGCATGGTGTGACCGACGAGGAACTCAAGCGCGTGAAGGCGCAGGTCATTGCGGGGCAGATCTACAAGCGTGACTCGGTGTTCGGTCAGGCGATGGAGATCGGTCTCAACGAAATGTCGGGCATCTCGTGGCGGCAGATCGATCGCATGCTCGAGAAGGTGAAGGCGGTCACGCCGGCACAGGTGCAGGCGGTGGCGGGCAAGTACTTCGGCGACGACACGCTGACGGTGGCCACGCTGGTGCCGCAGCCCGTGGACGAGGCGACACGCAAGCGCCGCGCCCAAGGGGCGGAAGACCTGAAGAACATGCGCTAAGAGGCCACCCGATGATGAAAATTACCGCACTACTGCGTGCGTTTGTCCTGCCTGCCTGCGTGGGCGCTGTTGCCGCTGCGGCAGCCATGCCGACGACGGCACTCGCGGCACTGCCGATCCAGACCTGGACGGCGCCTTCCGGCGCCAAAGTGCTGCTCGTGGAGAGCCATTCGATTCCGATGCTCGATCTGAACATCGATTTCGATGCGGGCAGCCGTTACGATCCGCCCGGCAAATCCGGGCTGGCGCTGCTCACTGCCGGATTGCTTGATTCGGGCGCGATGGCAGTCAATGGCCGCCCGGCACTGACCGAGGCGCAGATTGCCGACCGCTTTGCCGATGTAGGCGCGATGGAAGCGACGAGCGCGGGGCGTGATGCCGCGACCGTCACGATGCGCACGCTATCGTCGGCGGCCGAGCGCGACGCTGCCGTCAGTACGATGGCGCAATTCCTGCAACATCCGACGTTCCCCGAGGCCGTGCTCAAGCGTGAGGCCGCGCGCCTGTCCGCCGCGATTGCCGAGGCCAACACCAAGCCCGAAGCCATCGCCGAGAAGGCCTTCCGCAGCGCGATCTATGGCAGCCATCCGTATGGCGTGAGCGCTACGGTGGCGAGCGTGAATGCGGTCAAGCGTGACGATCTCGTGCGCTTCTATCGCGACATGTTCAGTCCGAAGCGTGCGGTGGTCACCATCGTCGGCGACATCGATCGTGCGCAGGCCGAGAAGCTGGTGGCGACGCTGACCGACGCCATGCCTGCGGGCATTCAGCCGCCGGCCATGCCACCGGTGGCGGCGCTGCGCAATGCCATGCAGATCGATCTGCCGCACCCGGCAGAGCAGGCGCATATCGTGAGCGGTCAGGCGTCGGTGGCGCGCAGCGACCCCGACTACTTCGCGCTGCTCGTCGGTAACTATGTGCTGGGTGGCGGCGGATTCGTGTCGCGACTCACAGCGGAAGTGCGCGAGAAGCGCGGGCTGACGTACGGTGTCACGAGCATGTTTGTTCCGCAGTTGCAGGAAGGTCCGTTCGAGATCAGCTTGCAGACGCGTCGCGAGCAGGCCCCTGAAGCGTTGAAGGTGGTCCGCGAGACGTTGGGCAAGTTCGTACAGGAAGGCCCGACTGACGCCGAGATGCAGGCCGCGAAGGACAACCTGATCAACGGTTTCCCGCTGCGTCTGGACAGCAATCGCAAGCTCTTGGCGAGCGTGGCCGCGATCGGTTTCTACAACCTGCCGCTCGACTATCTCGACACGTGGACCGACAAGGTCAAGGCGGTGACGGCTGCGCAGGTGAAGGACGCGTTTGCGCGTCACGTGCAACCTGAGCGGCTGGTGACTGTTGTCGTTGGCCCGGGCAATGTGTTCGGTGCTGCGAGTGCGGGTGCAGCGGCAAGTGGCGCTGCGGCAGCGGGCCCGAAAGCGAAGTAACACTGCGGGTCGGTTCACGCGGTACGAAAAACGGCACCGGGATATTTCCGGTGCCGTTTTTTCTTGCGCAGGAAGTTCGAAGGCGCTTTTTGCGTTATTGAGGTATCAGCGTGATTGGTGCTATCGCAAGATTCGCCGGCGCAGCAACGTCAGGGCAATTGCAAACGCGATCACCGCATAGGCGACTAGGGCGGCCACGTGCAGCCATGGCTGGTCGATGGCGCGTCCGAGCATGGCGGGCCGAATCAACGCGATCGCATGGGCGAGGGGCAACCATTCGGTGACATGACGCGCGGCCGCCGGGAGTTGCGACAACGGGAAGAACACCCCGGAGAGCAGCAACATCGGCGTCATGACGAGCGTCTGATAGAACATGAAGAAGTCGTAACTCGGCGCGAGTGCGGTCATGACCATCGCCAGACTCGCGAACGCGAAACCGGCGAGCACCACCGCGGGCAGCACAACCGGCAGGGCGTCGAGCCGCGCGTAGCCGAGGACGCTGGCCACCAGCAGGATCGCGAGGCCCGAGAGCACCGCTTTGCTGGCCGCCCAGGCCACTTCGCCGAGTACAACGTCGCCCAGCGTCAGCGGCGTGTGCATGAGCGCTTCCCAGGTGCGCTGCACATGCATGCGCGAGAAGCCCGAGTACATCGATTCGAAGCTCGCGGAAAACATCACGCTGGAGCCGACCGTGCCCGCGGCGAGAAACGCGATATAGGACGTGCCGTCCACATTCCCGACCATCATGCCCAGCCCGAACCCGAGCCCGAACAGATAGATCATCGGGTCGGCCAGATTGCCGAACATCGACGCAATGGCCAGCTTGCGCCAGACGAGAAAGTTGCGCCGCCATACGCCGGTCCACGGGGTGAGGCCGGGGAGGTAGCGCGGCGTCTCTGGCCGGTGGGTGGGCGTTGTCACGCGTTCGGTCTGGTGCTGGCGATCGGCCTCAGTCATCGCGCATCTCCCGTCCGGTGAGTTTGAGGAAGACGTCTTCCAGATTGGCGCGCCGATGCAGATAACGCACACCGGGCTGGTCGCGCAGCGCGTTCACGATCGGGGTAGCGTCGAGTACGTAACAGAAGTGCGTCTCGCCGCTCGTCTCGATGCGCTCGGCCAAGGGCGCAAGGTGTGCCAGCAGTGCGTGCGGCACATCGCCGAAGACTTCGACCACGTCGCAACCGATTTCGCGCGCGACCAGCTCGGGTGGCGTGCCTTCGGCGATCTTGCGACCAGCATCGATCACGCACAGGCGATGGCACAGACGCTCGGCCTCTTCCATGAAGTGCGTGGTGAGCAGGATCGTCTTGCCCTCATTCATCAGCGACTTGAGCCGCTCCCAGATCAGATGGCGCGCTTGCGGGTCGAGCCCCGTCGTCGGCTCGTCGAGCAGCAGCAGATCGGGGTTGTTGATGAGCGCGCGGGCGAGTGTGAGGCGTCGCTTCATCCCGCCCGAGAGTTGCCCGACGCGTGCATCGGCCTTCGATTCGAGCCGCGCAAAGGCGAGCAGGGCGGGCACCCGTTCGCGCACTTCGGCGGAGGAGAGTCCGAAATAGCGCCCGAAAATTGCCAGATTCTCGCGCACGGTGAAGTCGGGGTCGAGATTGTCGAACTGCGGCACCACGCCGATACGGCGGCGGGCTTCCGGGGCGAGTCTGGGGACCGACAGGCCGCCGAGGCGGATCTCCCCGGCGTCGGGGGTGACGAGGCCCAGCAGCATGCGCAGCGTCGTGGTCTTGCCCGCGCCGTTGGGCCCTAGCAGCCCGAAACACTCGCCGGGCGCGACGTGCAGCGACAAGTGATCGACGACGGGGCGTCCGTCATAGGCCTTGCAGAGTTCGGTTACCTCGATGGCGGCATCGGTCATGGCGAATTCGGGGGTCTCCTGTCGTCTGGCATGCCCCTTCGAGACCACAGGGGGCAAGTCTTACGGGCGATGTGGTATGTTTCGCCTCAACAATGTAGCGTGAATTACCATGAATTTGGACGACCAGCGCGCGCAACCCTGCGCGCGATCTCACTATTTGGACACTTTGGCCGCGCATAACGCTGGTGCCGGTGCCGCATCGCACGCCGATGCCGCCGTCGCAGCTGTCGCTCGCGTCACCAACACCGCAGTCAACGCAGCACGCCGGAGCGCGGCATGAAGTCAGGTTCCGGAAACGTCGCACGCGGCGCGCCGCAGCAGGTACGCATCATTGGCGGTCAGTGGAAGCGTACGCCGCTGCCCGTGCCGCCCGGTGACGGCCTGCGCCCCACGCCGGATCGTGTGCGCGAAACGCTGTTCAATTGGCTTGGACAAGATCTCGACGGCCTGCGTTGCCTCGATGCCTTTGCGGGCAGTGGCGCGCTGGGCTTTGAGGCGGCCTCGCGAGGTGCGGCCCGTGTGCTGATGGTCGAGTACGCCGCACCGGCCGTGCGTCAGCTACGCGCCAATCAGGCCAAGCTCGCCGCCGATCAGGTCGAGATCGTGCAGGCCGACGCGCGGCGTCTGATAACCACACTCGCACCCGGGGCTTTCGACGTGGTGTTTCTCGATCCGCCGTTCGCGAGTGGCTGGCTGGCCGACCTGCTGGCCCCTGCGGCCCGCCTGCTGGCGCCCAACGGCGTGATCTATGCTGAATCCGACGCGCCGCTCGACGACGAAGCGCTGGCGGCACTGGGGCTAGTGTGTGTGCGCCGGGCGAAAGCCGGAGCGGTGCATTATCATTTGCTTGAATCGATTCCGAAAACCTAGAGACCACAATGAACAAGTACGTAGTAACGGTCCCCAGCCGCGAGGAGACGTTGGCATGGTAGTGGCGATCTATCCGGGGACGTTCGACCCGCTGACCCGAGGGCACGAAGATCTGGTTCGCCGTGCGGCGGGCATTTTCGACAAGCTCATCGTCGGTGTTGCCGACAGTCGCAACAAGAAGCCGTTCTTCACGCTGGAAGAGCGCATCGACATCGCGCGCGAGGTGCTTGGGCACTATCCGAACGTGACGGTCGAAGGGTTTTCCGGGCTGCTCAAGGACTTCGTGCGCAAGCACCAGGCGCGCGTGATCGTGCGCGGGCTGCGTGCCGTGTCCGACTTCGAGTACGAGTTCCAGATGGCCGGCATGAACCGGTATCTGCTGCCCGACGTGGAAACGATGTTCATGACGCCGTCTGACCAGTACCAGTTCATCTCGGGCACGATCGTGCGCGAGATCGCACAACTGGGCGGCGATGTCAGCAAGTTTGTGTTCCCTTCCGTCGAGAAGTGGCTGGTGACGAAAGTCGGCGATCTGTCGGCGAAGGGATGAGTATCGTGCGCGCCGGTCTGGCCCCGGGTCTGGCCCGAGGTTTGACTCGGATGGCGGGCCGGCGTCGCGATACAGCTGGAGGTGCCGTATGGCCTTGATGATTACCGATGAATGCATCAATTGCGACGTGTGTGAGCCAGAGTGCCCGAACGACGCAATTTCGATGGGGGTCGAGATTTATGAGATCGACCCGAACAAGTGCACCGAGTGTGTCGGGCACTTCGATGAACCGCAGTGCGTGCAGGTGTGTCCGGTAGAGTGCATTCCGATCAATCCGGAACACGTCGAGACGCCGGCGCAATTGCTCGCGAAGTACACCCACCTGCAAGCGGACAAGCTGGCCTGATACGCCGGGTTGCTTATTTTCCCGGCGTGGCGTGCAGGCGCATCATCGCCTTTTCCATCTCACCTTTCACGACGAGATCGACGATGTCGAGCGAGCGCGACATCGCGTCGTCGATTTGCGCCTGTTCTTCCTTGCGTGGCGGCTTCAGCACAAAGTCCACCACCTGCTGCTGACTGCCCGCCGGTTGCAGCGTACGCGGATGGCCGATGCCCAGGCGCAGGCGCCAGAAATCAGGCGTCGTCAGATGCGCGGCAATGTCCTTCAGTCCGTTATGGCCGCCACTGCCGCCACCGCGTTTGAGTTTGACGCCACCGGGCGGCAGATCGAGTTCATCGTGCACGACGAGGATTTCGTCCGGCAGAATCTTGTAGAAGCGCGCGAGGGCCACCACCGACTGCCCTGAGCGGTTCATGAACGTCTGGGGTTCGAGCAGCCAGACCTCGCTGCCGGCGATGCGTGCGCGGGCCGCATAGCCATGAAAGCTCTTCTGGTTCGACAGCGAGGCGCCGCTTTGCTGCGCCAATGCGTCGACAAACCAGAAGCCGGCGTTGTGCCGGGTGGCGGTGTATTCGGCGCCCGGATTGCCGAGCCCTACGATCAGCTTGATCATTTCGGTATCAGATCTTGTGTGCAACCTACGCAGGATAGGCGCACCGCAATAAAAAAACCCGCCGGGACATGACGTCGCGGCGGGTTTTGCGTCCAGCGTCGCCGCTGAAGGACAACTCGCAGGCTTAGGCAGCCGGCGTTTCGCCTTCGGCAGCCGGGGCAGCAGCTTCATCAGCAGCAGCGCCCGCCGGTTGAACGGCTTGCGCCACGACCGGGTTTTCTTGCTCGACGTGCAGCACGAGCGTCACGCCTTCCGGCAGCTTGACGTCCTTGGCATGCACGGTTTGACCAGCAGCCAGCTTCGACAGATCGACTTCCAGGAATTCCGGCAGCTTGCCCGGCAGGCAGCTGATGTCGAGGTCGTTCACGATGTGGCTGATCACGTTGGCCGACAGCTTCACTGCGGGCGATTCTTCAGCGCCCAGGAAGTGCAGGGGCACCTTCACGTGAATTGCCTTGGTGGCGTCGACACGTTGGAAATCCACGTGCAGAACCAGTTGCTTGAACGGGTGGTACTGCACATCGCGCAGCAGCACTTGTTCCGACTTGC
This sequence comes from Pandoraea sp. PE-S2T-3, assembly GCF_002179965.1. GTDB lineage: Bacteria > Pseudomonadota > Gammaproteobacteria > Burkholderiales > Burkholderiaceae > Pandoraea. Next base: position 576,249 of record NZ_NGUQ01000018.1, on the reverse strand, counting down.
CAGCGATTTCCAGGTCGAGAATCGACGAGTGGAAAGCTTCTTTACGCAGGGCGTGCCACAGTGCGTTGTGATCGAGTTCGATCAGTTGCGGATCAACGTTACCACCGTACACGATGCCTGCGGTCTTGCCGGCATTGCGCAGGCGGCGGCTCGCACCCGTACCTTGCAGATTACGCTCAAAAGCGACGACTTTCATAACAACTCCTTGTACCACCCGCGACCAGGTGGCGATTTCTTCCTGAACTTTTCCGTGCAAAAAACACGGATTTCAGGAACGACAAAGGCGGGGAAAACGCTCCCCGCCGACATGACAACGGCGCCACACAGGCGCCGTCGCAAAAATTCTACTGAACGCTTACTCCGCGAACAGCGACATCACCGAGTCGCCACGACGGATACGCGAGAACGTTTCGGCGAGCAGGCCAGCGCAGCTCAACTGGCGAATCTTGCCGCCCTTCGAGTCGTCGCGCAGCGGAATCGTATCCGTCACGACCACTTCGTCGAGCGCCGACGCGTTGATGCGCTCTGCTGCGCCACCCGAGAGCACCGGGTGCGTACAGTAGGCATAGACCTTCTGTGCGCCGCGTTCCTTGAGCACTTGCGCTGCCTTGCAGAGCGTGCCGGCGGTGTCGACCATGTCGTCCATGATCACGCACGTACGGCCGTCGACTTCACCGATGATGTTCATCACTTCGGCCACATTGGCCTTCGGACGACGCTTGTCGATGATGGCCAGATCGCAATGCAGTTGCTTCGCGAGTGCACGGGCACGCACCACGCCGCCGACGTCCGGCGAAACCACCAGCAGGTTTTCGTGATTTTGCTTGCGCACGTCAGCCAGCAGCAGCGGCGAGGCGTAAATGTTGTCGACCGGGATATCGAAGAAACCCTGAATCTGGTCGGCGTGCAGGTCCATCGTGATGATGCGCTCGACGCCCGCGATTTGCAGCATGTTGGCTACGACCTTCGCCGAGATCGCCACGCGCGCCGAACGGGGGCGACGATCTTGACGGGCATAGCCGAAATACGGGATGGCAGCAGTGATCCGGCCGGCAGAAGCGCGCTTGAGCGCGTCGACCATGATCAGCAGTTCCATCAGATTGTCGTTGGTCGGAGCACACGTCGACTGGAGGACGAAGACGTCCTTGCCGCGCACGTTTTCCTGGATTTCGACTTGAATCTCGCCATCCGAGAATCGGCTGACCATGGCCTTGCCGAGCGGGATGCCGAGAGTGTTGACGACCTCTTGGGCCAGGGCGGGATTGGCGTTCCCGGTGAATACCATTAGGTTATCACTACTCATCTGGCTACCTGCGGGACGTATTGATGCTGAGACTGAACGACAGAGAAATTGGCAGGGGAGGAAGGACTCGAACCCTCGTATGCCGGAATCAAAATCCGGTGCCTTAACCAACTTGGCGACTCCCCTACACTAACCGATGCCTTTGTTGCGTCGTAGGAACGCAGCAAAGTAAAACTTTTTCACGCAAATGCGAACAACGGGTGTTCGGCCAGACCGGCGGTCACTTGACCCAGCCAGCGCTCTGGCAATCGCTTACATGCCGCTTCCGCTTCTGCCTTCGTGTCGAATGCTGCAAACACGCTGGCACCGGATCCCGTCATGCGAGCTGTGGTGAAGGTTCTGAACCAGTCAATCACAGCAGCGACTTCCGCGTATTCTCGAGTGACTACCGCCTGCATGTCGTTACGGAAAATTTCATCCGTTTCGAACACGTTTTTGTTGGCGTGCTCAAGAAAGAACGCCATTGTGACGACGTTCGAATCCCTTGTCAACAGGGGATCACGAAAAATCTTATCGGTTGCGACGTGTACCCGCGGGTTGACGACCAGAAAGTGCCGTTGCGGTAGATCCACGGCCTGCATTTGCTCGCCGAGCCCCTCGGCGAACGCATTGCGCCCGAACACGAAGAACGGCACGTCGGCACCGAGTTTGAGCGCGAGCGTCTGGAGTTCGGCGCGCGGCAGATCGAGCTGCCACATGCGATTGAGGGCGAGCAGGGTGGTTGCGGCGTCCGAGCTGCCGCCGCCGATGCCGCCACCGGCCGGCAGGCGCTTCTCGATGCCGATATCCACGCCGAACCGCACCCCGCAGTGTTCCTGAAGCAGCCGCGCGGCCCGTACCGTCAGATCGGTCTCGGGTGGCACGCCGGGCAGCGGGGTCGTATGCACGATCTTGCCGTCGTCGCGACGCTCGAAATGCAGCGTATCGGCCCAGTCGATCAGCTGGAAAACGGTTTGCAGTTCGTGATAGCCATTGGGCCGGCGTCCCACGATGTGCAGGAACAGGTTCAACTTGGCCGGAGCCGGGCAATCACGCAGGATTTCGTACATGGCAATGCGTTGTGAGGGCTAACGGCAGTAGCCGGTAGCTGGTAGCCGGAAACCGGGGAATCGTGTGCTCGCGGTTAGCGCCTAACCGTCTGAGCAGGAGGCGCCAAGGATAGCACCGCAGGCGGCGACGCGCGGAAGAGGGCGCGAGGTGCCTTCGCGAGTCGCGGGCGCCCCCTTTTTTTGCGGGTTTTGGCTTACTCGTCAATCACGAGCCGTACCGCTAGCGGCGAGCCATCGAGGTCGCGCGCGAGGTCGATGCGTTTCACGCGCAGGGGCGTGGTGTCGAAATACGCCTGATAGTCGATGGTCCAGCCGTCCTGCACGAGGCGCGTCGGGCGTTGCGTCTGCGGATCGCGTTCGATCGTCGCCTGCGAACCCGGTGCGCCCTGCATGTGCAGCCAGTAGCGCATGCCGCCGACCGGCAGGGCGAAGCCGAGGGCGTCGTGCATCACGTCTTCGAGACGCGGGCCGGTCAGCGGTGCCTTGCCCGGCAATTCGAGCGTGGCGCCACGGGGGGTCTGCCGCACGATCGCCTGTGTCTGCCCAAGCGGATCGAGCAATTGCACGGTGGCGTTGTCGCCGCTTTGCTGCCAGTCGAAATTGCCGTACGTATTGCGCGCTTCGCCGTTCTGTTCGAATCGAATCGAGAAACGTCCCCGGTAATGCTCCACGCTGGTGCCTTCGGCCTGCGCGATCGGGGCGGGCGGTGCGAGGCTCGCACACCCGCTGCCGAGTACGGCGGCGGAGATGGCGAGCGCCATGCCGGCGGCCCGCATCGTCAGACGCGGGCGCGGCAACATCGAGAGATCGAAACGGAACAAGGGCAGTTGGGGCAAACGGGACATCGTCAGCAAAAAGAAAGGCGCCGCGAGGAAGGGCTCGCGACGCCGGTATCGCAGCATTACGGTGTGACGTTGTAACGCTTCATCGTCGAGCGCAGCGTGTCGTCGTCGCTATCGACCTTGAGTGCTTCGCGCCAGGTCTTGCGGGCTTCGTCCTGCTGGCCGCTTTCCCACAGCACTTCGCCCAGGTGCGCGCCGATTTCGGCCTGCGCCTGAATGCCGTACGCCCGGCGCAGCAATTCGAGCGCTTGCGTCTTGTCGCCAAGGCGGTACTTCACCCAGGCGAGGCTGTCCATGATGTACGGATCGTCCGGTGCGAGCGACGACGCTTTCTGCAACAGCTTGAGCGCTTCCGGCAGGCGCGTATTGCGCTCGGTGAGCGAGTAGCCCAGCGCGTTGTAGGCCTGCGCATTGTCGGGCTGCGCCGTCATCACGCGGCGCATGGCCTTTTCCATGACCTCGTAATGCTTGTTCAGCTCTGCGACCATGCCGTACTGGTAGAGCAAATCGGAATCGTCCGGATGGTCCTTGACCTCGACGGCGAGCAGCTTCTCGGCGTCGTCATAGCGCTTGGCCTTAACGAGCAGATCGGACTCGGCACGCTTGAGCGCGAGTTGCTCGCGCGGATCGCTCGACTTGATCCCGTGCAGCAACGCGCGGCCTTCCTCGACCTTGCCCTGATCGGCGAGCAACTGCGCGCGCCCGATCTGCGCCGGCAGATAGGCGTTGCTGTCTTCGCGAATCTTCGAGAGCCACTTGTCGGCGGCCGGGTAGTCCTTGCGATCCTGCGCAATCTGCGCGAGATACACATACGCTTGCGCGCCATCGGTGTTCTGCTGTTCGGCTTCCGTCGCGTACTTCTGCAAGTACCGTTCGGCCGCGCCGGGGTGTTTGGCGTGCAGGTTGAGCAGCGCCAGCGCCATCAGCGTCGACAGCTCGTGCGGATAGCGCTTCTCGAGCGTCTCGAATTGCTTTTGCGCGGTATCGAGCTGGTTGTCGGCGAGCAGCAGCTTGGCATAGGCGAAGCGCGCTTCCTTGGCATCCGGATTGCGGTCGAGGAACGTCTTCAGGCCGGCAATGGCACTCGCGCGCTCCTCAGGGCCCATCTGGCCATAAAGCAGCGCGGCCGCTTCGTAATCCGGCTTCAACTTGAGTGCCGTTTCGAGCGAGGTGCGCGCGCCGGCGGTGTCGCCTGCGTCGAGTTGCGAGCGGGCCAGTGCCAGTTGTGCTTCGGGGCGTTGCAGATCGTTCGCCAGCAGGCGCTTGAGCGACTCGATGCCGGTGGCACGTTCCGGGCTGCGCGCAATCATCTGCTGCAACTCGAGAATGGCTTGTCCGCGGCGCGCTTCCGGCACCTTGTTCAACTCGTCGGTGAGCAACGGCTCGGCTTCCGCGAGATGGCCGGTGCCGACTTCGAGGCTGGCCAGCAATTGCGTCGCCGGACGCCACGTCGGGTCCAACTGATGCCACAAACGGGCCGCGACGAGGGCGTCGCCGAGCTGGCGTGCACCGAGTGCGATCTCGACGGCGCGGCGCGCCATGCGCGGATCCTTCGTGCGATTGGCGAGCGAGACATACGTGTTGAAGGCGGGCGCGAGGTTGCCTTGTTGCAGGCTTAGTTCGGCGGCCGTCACTTCAAACACGATTTCGCTCGTGAGCGCGACGTTCGGCAGCTTTTCTTTCGGAACGTCGGCGTTGGGCGGAACATCTTCGCTGTCCGCATCGGCGTCGGCGTTCGCGCCTGCCTTGCTCGCTGCGCCCGGCTTCGCCGCCTTCGACGGCGCAGCGGCGGGTGCGGCCGGTGTGGTCGGTTGTGCGGGCTGGGCGATGCCGGGTTGACCGGTCTGGGCGAACGCGTTCGAAGATGGCAGAAATGCCATGATCGCGCTGGCGCAGGTCACGCCGAGCGCTGTTGCACCGGCCAAAGCACCGCGCGCCAAGGCGCCGCGCAGACGGGAAGGCACGGCCACCGGGGGCTTCGAAGCGGTGAGAATGGACGGGAGACGAGTGTTCGGCATAGGGATCCACGGCAGGTTTCGAGCGATTGTAGCGCGCCCGATACAATAGAGTCTAAATCCTCAGCAAACGTTCGCAGGCATGCCTGAACTCCCCGAAGTCGAAGTCACCCGCCGCGGCATTGCGCCGCATGTGGCGGGCACGCGCGTCGCTCGCATCGACGTTCGCAATGCATCGTTGCGCTGGCCGGTGCCCGCTGGGCTCGACGCCTTGTTGCGTGGCGAGACGCTCATCGACGTGACCCGTCGCGGCAAATACCTGCTGCTCGAATATGCGCCGGGCTGGTTGCTGGTGCATCTGGGCATGACCGGGACGTTGCGCGTCTTGCCCGAGCCGGAAGCGTTGCCGGTCGCCGGCATTCACGATCACATCGATCTCGTGTTCGAGCGCTGCGCGTTGCGCTATCGCGATCCGCGCCGCTTCGGCGCCGTGCTGTTTCATCCGCGTTCGGCCGGCGATGTGCTCGGTCATGCGTTGCTCGCCAATCTCGGTGTCGAACCGTTTTCCGATGCGTTCGACGGCAACCTGCTTTACGCGGGCACACGCGGGCGCTCCGTGGCCATCAAGCAAGCGTTGCTGGCAGGCTCGATCGTCGTTGGCGTGGGCAATATCTACGCGTCGGAAAGCCTCTTTCGTGCGGGCATCAATCCGCGGCTCGCTGCCGGAAAGCTCTCGCGTCCGCGTTGCGAAAAGCTTGCCGTTGCGGTGCGAGAAACGCTCGCCGCAGCGATCGAGAAAGGCGGCAGCACGTTGCGCGATTTTGTCGGCAGCGATGGCAAAAGCGGCTATTTCCAACTCGAATACTTCGTCTACGACCGGACAGGGCAGCCGTGCAGAGTGTGCGGCACACCGATCCGTCAGATCGTGCAGCAGCAGCGCTCCACGTTCTTCTGCCCGCACTGCCAGAAATGAACGCGTCTGACCCCACAAGAATATCCATGCCCCAAACGTTGACCGATACCTTCGCCGAACGCCTGATCGCGTGGCAAGCCGAACACGGCCGCCACGATCTGCCGTGGCAAAACACACGAGACGCCTACCGCATCTGGCTCTCGGAAATCATGTTGCAGCAGACGCAGGTGGCGACGGTCATTCCGTATTACGCCCGCTTTCTCGAACGATTCCCCGATGTGGCGGCGCTCGCTGCCGCGCCGCAGGACGATGTCATGGCGCTCTGGGCCGGACTCGGCTACTACTCCCGCGCCCGCAATCTACATCGCTGCGCGCAGGTCGTGATGGCCGAGCACGGCGGACGCTTCCCGTCCGACCCCGAGACGCTCGCTACGCTGCCGGGTATTGGCCGCTCGACGGCGGCGGCCATTGCCGCCTTCGCCTACGACGCCCACGCGGCGATTCTCGATGGCAACGTCAAGCGGGTGTTGGCGCGCGTCTTCGGCATCGAAGGCTTTCCGGGAACGCCGAAGATCGAGCGCGAGATGTGGGCATTGGCGGAATCGCTGCTGCCCGAGCGCGATTTGCCGGCGTACACGCAGGGCATGATGGATTTGGGCGCGACGTTGTGCGGACGCGGCAAGCCGCGTTGCGAGGAATGTCCGTTCGACAGCGACTGTGCCGCACATGCGACGGGGCGCGAGCGCACGCTGCCGACGTCGAAACCCAAAAAGGCCCAGCCGGAGCGTTACGTGGACGTGCTGGTGATTCGCGCCGGTGAGCGGGTGCTGTTCGAACGGCGCCCTGATAGCGGCATCTGGGGCGGGCTATGGAGCCTGCCGGAACTCACGCCGCCGCTCGATGCTCGCGAGGACGACGACGCCGCACTGCGTGACCGCATCGGCGCGCGCGCGTCGACGTTGGGCGCCGCGCATGGCGTGGTGCGATCGATGGTGCCGCTGCTCGGGCTCACGCATGTATTTACGCACTTCAAACTGCATCTCCGCCCGTGGCTGGTGACGATGGCCCATTCGGCCGAATCGAGCGCGGCAACGGGCTCGCAGCAGGCGTGGATGAGTGCAGGGGAGGTGGCGGGAGCCGGTCTGCCCTCGCCGATCCGCAAGATTGCCGAAGCCCTTGCGCCCGGCGACGGGCAATTGTCACTGCCGGCCTGATTCAACCGGATTGGGTGTGGATCAGGCGCCTTCGCCGTCCGCAAGTTCGCGGTGGCGTACCAGAACGCTCGACTCGGCGCGAAAGCGCTCGCCGAGCGTTTCGGCGATGAACACCGAGCGGTGCTGTCCGCCGGTGCAGCCGATGGCCACGGTCAGGTAGCTGCGGTTATCGCGCATGAAGCTCGGCAACCACTTTTGCAGATACGCGCCGATGTCATTGATCATCTCGTCGACTTCCGGAATCGCAGAAAGGAAGTCGATGACGGGCTGGTCGCGGCCAGTGAGTGGCCGTAGTTGTGTGTCGTAGTACGGATTGGGCAGCGAGCGCACGTCGAAGACGAGATCGGCATCGAGCGGCACGCCGTGCTTGAACCCGAACGATTCGAACATCAGCGTCAGGCCCGTGTGATCGTGCTGCACGAATTCGCGAATCCAGCGCCGCAATGCACTTGCGCGCAGATTGCTCGTGTCGATCTGATGACCCAGCTCGGTCACGCTGTTGAGCATCTCGCGCTCTTTCTCGATGGCCTCCACGAGCGACCCGCTGGCATTCACGGGATCGGTCGAGGCGGCGGAGAGCGGATGGCGGCGGCGCGTTTCCGAAAAGCGTTGCACCAGCGTTTGCGTGGTGGCATTCAGGAACAGCACGCGCACATCGTGGCCGAAACGGCGCAAGCCGCCGACGATCGGCGGCAGATCGGCGAGCGAGCCGCCGCTGCGCGCATCGATGGCGACGGCCAGACGTGTGTAGTTCTGCGTTTCGAGGTATTCGGCGAGCTCAGGCAGAAAGCGCGACGGCAGATTGTCGACGCAGTAGTAGCCCGCATCCTCGAGGACGTTCAGGGCGAGCGATTTGCCCGAACCCGAAACGCCGGTAATCAATACGATCTTCATGGCATTTCCCGGATACAACCATGATGGTAAGCGATTGTGTCGTTCGGGTGTCGGGCTTGAAATTGCGTGAATGGTTCCACGCGGCTTTCAGGCTTTCGCTCATTTGGGGCGCGATCGGGGCATCAATGAAAACGGCGCCCGTGGGGGCGCCGTTCGCGAACACCGTTGGCAAGCCCGGGTATCAGGCCGCCGGTTGACTCGACAGGCACTGTTTCATGAACGCCTTGCGGTCGTCGCCCTTCTTGCCGGTGGCGGCCGTGTTGCAGGACTTCATCTTGTCTTGCTGGGTTTGCTTGGCGGCAGGTGCCGGGGTGCCGGCGGCCGACAGACATTGCTTCATGAACGCCTTGCGATCGTCGCCGGTTTTGCCGGTGGCCTGTTGATTGCAGGCGGTCATCTTGTTGTTTTGCGAGTTCGCCTTGGGTGCCGCCGGTGCCGAGGCCGTTTGGGCGAAAACGGGCGATGCGAGCAGCGGGGACAGCAGGAGCAGTGCAGCGAGTGCTTTCTTCATGGTCGTCTCTCCATAAGGGTCGGACACGCAAGGGGAAGGACTGCGTGGCGATTACAACATGAAAGAAAACGCGCCGCAATCGCGCGGCGTTGACAGAAAAAAGCAGAAATTGCGGTAAACCCGGGGGATTGGGCTGGCCGAGAGGGTGCTGAGGCTCAGAGCAGCTTGCCCTGCATGCCGTCCGGGTCCTGCATGGCCTGGCGCTGGCGCTCCATGAAGTCCTTGAGCGTATCGATACCGCGCAGTTGCAGTATCGTGTTGCGCACGGCGGCTTCGACCAGCACGGCGAGGTTTCGCCCGGCCGCCACTTGCAGGATCACCTTGTTGATGGGCAGTCCGAGCACGTCGACCGTTTGTGCTTCGAGCGGCAGGCGCTGGAATTCGCCATCGGGGCGGCGCACCAGTTGCACGATCAGCTTGAGCTTCATTTTCCGGCGCACGGCCGTCTCACCGAAGATCGTCTTGATGTCGAGCAGGCCGAGGCCGCGCACTTCCAGCAGGTTCTGCAACAGCGGCGGACAGCGGCCTTCGACGAAATCGGGTCCAAGACGCACGAAATCGACGGCGTCGTCGGCGACCAGTCCGTGTCCACGGCTGATCAGTTCCAGACCGAGCTCGCTCTTGCCAAGACCCGAATCGCCCGTCAGCAGCACGCCCATGCCCAGAATGTCGATAAAAACGCCGTGCATCGTGCAACGCGGTGCGAACACACGCGAAATGTACAGGCGCAGGCTATCGATGACCGAAGCGGTCGAGAGCGGGGTGGTGAACAGCGGGGTGGACGAGCGTGTGCAGCGCAATACGAGGTCGGGCGGGGCTTCGAGGCCGTCGGCGACCACGAGGAACGGCGGCTCCAGCGCAATCACCTCGCCCATATGACGCTTGCGGTTTTCTTCCGTCAGGCGCTGGTAGTAGCGCAGTTCGGCTTCGCCGAGCACCTGAATACGGTTCGGGTGGATGAGGTTCAAGTGACCGACAAGGTCGGCGCTCGATGTGGCGGTGGCCACGCTCTCCGGCGTGAAGCCGCGCTCCCACCCCTCATGGCCGGTCAGCCACGACAGCCGCAGCGTGGCGGCGTTGTCGTCGAAAATGCTTTGCGCGTTGATGCCGGTCAGTTCCACCGCGTCGCCTCGTTCGGTTGGGGGTGTGGGGTCTACGCTACGGGGCTTGTCTGGCGTGTGGGCTCAGGGCTGCCAGTTCGCGAGTGCCGTATGAATGTCTTCGGCGCTTGGTGCATTCGACAACGTCTCGCGCATCGATCGGTCCGAAAGCAATTGTGCGATTTCGGACAGGATTTCGAGATGTTGCTGGGTGGCTTGTTCGGGCACCAGAAGGAAAAACAGCAGGGACACCGGCTGGCCGTCAGGGGCTTCGAAGGGGATCGGCGCTTCCAGGCGCACGAACGCCGCCATTGGATGCTTCAGGCCCTTGATTCGACCATGCGGAATCGCCACGCCTTCACCGAGTCCGGTCGAGCCGAGTCGCTCGCGCGCGAAAAGATTGTCGGTGATGACAGCGCGAGTGAGCCCGGCATTGCTCTCGAATAGGAGCCCGGCTTGCTCGAAGACGCGCTTCTTGCTGGTGACGGAGAGTCCAAGCAGGATGTTGGACGCAGGTAAGAGTTTGACTAAACGGTTCATCTTGTAATGCGGGCGAACGCGTAGTCGCCCTCCAACCCCCGATTGACCTCGCATTATAGACCACCTGCCGCTGACCCCCGCGCCATTCCCCAGAAATGCGCCAAGCCATATAAAAGGGGCCGTTCAACGGCCCCGCGGTGGGTGATGCCAGACTATGACAGACGCAATTGCAGGCGCGAGGTTCCGCGCGGGCTTTCGTCAGTGTCAGTCGACGCGACTACCACGCCAGTCAGCACTCATTGCAGCGGTTCCTGCTCGGGCGGCTGCTGATGCTTGATGGCCTCGCGACCGTGGTCCTGAACCTTGTCCTTGAACTGGATTACCTTGCGGTCGAGCATATCGATCAGCTTGTCGATGGCGGCGTACATATCTTCGTCACACTTCTCGACGAAAATCTCCTTACCCTTGAGAAACACCGTAATGCTGGCTACCTGGCGTCCGGTTTTCTCCTTGGTCTTGTCGACAGAGAGGATCACCTCGGCGCCCATCACTTGATCGAAATGGCGCAACACGCGGTCAAGCTTGTTAGTCACAAATTCGCGCAGCGAAGGCGTGAGTTCGAGATGGTGTCCACTGATCTTCAGATTCATAGCTGCTCTCCTTGCTGAAATGCCGAAGTGCGGGCCACGTCACAAATGACGGGCTAGCGGGAGTGCGAGCCATTCATGTGACGCAATGTCGCACTGCGGCGTTATGCCCCAGCAGGCCAACACGGCTCACCAGGACTGTCCTACAAAGATTTGCGCAAGTTGACTGCGGGAATTCGCATGGCTTCGCGGTATTTCGCGACAGTGCGTCGCGCCACCACGAAACCCTGCTCTGCCAGCAGTTCCGCGATACGGCTGTCGGAAAGGGGGCTCTGCGGGTCTTCGGCTCCTATCAGTTGCTTGATGAGGGCACGGATGGCCGTGGATGACGCGGCCCCTCCGGCTTCCGTCGCGACGTGCGAACCAAAGAAGTACTTGAGCTCGAAAGTTCCGAATGGAGTGAGCATGTACTTACTGGTTGTCACCCGCGAAATCGTGGATTCGTGTAAACCCAGCGTATCAGCAATCTCGCGCAAAACCAAGGGGCGCATACCGATTTCGCCGTGGGAAAAGAAGTTCTTTTGACGCTCGACAATGGCCTGCGCCACTCGCAGGATCGTGTCGAAACGCTGCTGAATGTTCTTGATCAGCCAGCGCGCTTCCTGCAATTGCTGTTGGAGGTTCCCGGTGCCCGGATCGTTGCGATTATTTCGCAGAATTCGCGCATACATTTCGTTGATGCGCAGACGCGGCATCACTTCGGGATTGAGCTCCGCCGTCCAGCCGCTGCCCTGCCGGCGCACGAGGACGTCGGGAATGACGTAGTCGGCCTGCGGCGTGCCGTACGCGGCCCCCGGAAACGGGTCGAGCGAGCGAATGAGTTGATGCGCGGCGCGCAGGCTGTCTTCGCCCACGCCAAGCACGCGACGCAGCCGCGTGTAGTCACGTGCGGCGAGCAGTTCCAGGTGATCGGAGACGATACGCAGCGAAATCGTGCGCACCGGGCTCGCAGGCAGCCGCTGCAATTGCAGCCGCAGGCACTCGGACGGGGTGCGTGCACCGACGCCGGCCGGGTCGAAGCTTTGCAGCAGTGCCAGCGCGGCATTGATCTCTTCGGCCTCGAGCGACAGTTCTTCGGCCACTTCCGCCTGAATTTCATCGAGCGTGGTGCCCAGATAACCGTCTTCGTCGAGCGACTCGATTAAAAACTCCACCAGCGCGCGATCGCGCGGCGCGGCCTTGGTCACGCGCAACTGGGCCAGCAGGTGTTCACGCAGATTCGGATGATCGACGTGCAGTTGCGGGCGCGAGTTGTTGTCGTCGTCGTCGGTGGCATTGCCCGTGCGGGCGAAGTCGTTCAGGCTCCAGTCACTGCCGCTGTCCTGGCCGTTATCGTCGAAACGCGCTTCGCCATCGAGCTCGCGTGCCTCGTCGTGACCGTTACCCTCGGACGGCGCGTCGTTCGTGCTGCTGACCGATGTCGTGCGTTCATTGCGAAGCGAGCCGTCGGTGCCGACGCGCACGGACCCGGCGAGCCAATCGTCTTCGCGCTCGAGCATCGGGTTCTGGGTGAGGGCATGCTCGACTTCTTGTTGAAGTTCGAGCGTCGACAGTTGCAGCAACCGGATCGATTGTTGCAACTGGGGGGTGAGGGTCAGGTGCTGCGAGGTGCGGAGTTGGAGGGTCGGTTTCATAACGTTTCTCGCCTTCATTGTAGAGGCTTTGTCACGTCAGCGAAACCGGCCTGCCTCGCTATCGGAGGCAGGGTTTACATGCGAAAAATTAGCTTTACATCCGGAAATTTTCGCCCAGATAAACGCGCCGGACGCTTTCGTCGGCAACGATCTGGTCAGGCGTGCCGGCGGCGAGCACCGAGCCTTCGCTGATGATGTACGCGTGATCGCAGATACCGAGCGTTTCGCGCACGTTGTGGTCGGTAATCAGGACACCGATACCTCGGTCTTTCAGGAAGCGCACGATGCGCTGAATTTCCAGCACCGCAATCGGATCCACACCCGCGAACGGTTCATCAAGCAGGATGAAGCGCGGCTGGGTGGCCAGTGCGCGGGCAATTTCCACGCGACGGCGCTCGCCGCCCGAGAGCGACATGGCCGGGTTCTCGCGCAGATGCGCCACTTGCAACTCGTCGAGCAACGACTCGATGCGGCGCTCGATTTCATCGCGCTTGAGCGGTTTGCCCTGCGCATCGACCTGCAATTCGAGCACGGCGCGAATATTGTCTTCGACCGTGAGCTTGCGGAACACCGACGCTTCCTGCGGCAGATACGAAACACCCATGCGCGCGCGTTCGTGAATCGGCAGTTCGCTGATCAGGTTGCCATCCAGCTGAATCTCGCCGTCGTCGGCCGGCACCAGCCCCACGATCATGTAGAACGACGTGGTCTTGCCGGCGCCATTGGGCCCGAGCAGCCCCACGACTTCGCCGCTTTTCACGTCGAGCGAGACGTCCTTGACGACGGTGCGGGCACCGTATTGTTTCTTGAGCGAGCGCACGACGAGCGCGCTGGGCTTGCCGACCATGCCGGCGCCCTGATTGATGCTGGAAGCGTTGCTTTGGTCGGGATTACTCACGCGGATTCTCTAGGCGTTTGGAAGGAGCCAGTGCCGGCAGATCGCCCTTGGGCGCTGCGGCGGCGGGCTTGCTCGCGCCGCCGGGCTGCGCTTGGTTAGCGCCCGTGGCATTGCGAGGCGCGAGCGTCGCACGCACGCGGCCATTCGGATTGTTCGAATTGACCTGATCGGCGCCGCTATTGGCGGTGTACACCTCGTTGTACGTATCGTACGTGATCACGCTGCCGTGAATCTCGTCGAGCACCTTCGTACCGCCGGCCAGACGCTTGAGCGTGGCCTGCGTGGTCAACGTGGCGACTTCGGTCTTGCCGTTGTAGTAGATCGTCTGGCCCCAGCCGTCGATGTACTCGTCCAGACCGTCGCGTTTCTGACGCATGTAGGCGAGCGGGCCGCCCGGCTTGTAATAGGCGGTGGCGTACTGATAGCCCTCCGGATCCTGAGTCACTTCGACGCGATCGGCCTTGAGGAGAATGGTCCCCTTGGTCATCGTCACGTTGCCGGTGAAGATGTTGACCTGCTTGAGGTCGTCATAGCTCATGTGATCCGCTTCGATGTTGAGCGGCTTGTCGCGGTCGGCATGCTCGGCATGGGCGAGCGGCGACGCCAGCGCGCCGAGCACCGCGAAGGCGGCGGCCAGAGCGCGCAACGAGCGGCGGATGCCGTCAAGCGGTTGGTACGAAGCGGGTCGCAGGTAAGGGCGATCGGTCATGGGGTCTTGGGGCCCTGTGTTGTCTTGGGTGGCGCGCTCGGGGCAGTGGCTGCCGGAGCGCCCGTTGTTGCGGCGGGCTGGGCCGGCGGCTTGTTGCCGAGCTCGGCCGGCTGGATTGTGCCATGCACATTGCCGAGCAATTGTACGGCCCGCGAGATGTTATTGAAAATCATGCCGTCGCCGTACATCACGGACTGGCCGCGATACAACACCACCGGCAGTTCCGTGCGCACGATGTCTTCGTTCACGAGCACCTGAAAGTGCTCGGACAGCGCGCGCATTTCAGGGTCGCGCGGCCCCGCCTGGCGGACCACGACGGCATCGTCGTACAGATCCACCACCGACATATCGGCGTTGAGCGTGCCGCGCTTGCTGGTGGCCGTCACTTCCGGCGAATCGGGCGTGAAGGCGCGCACGGCCGGGAGCGTCATGGCGGTCGTGGCGTCGTCCTCGTAGTGCGTCATGTGCACGGCGTTGACGCGATACTGCGTGAGGCCGGTCGGCGACAGCATGGAGATCACCATGTTGTCGGCGTAGTAATCGGGGATGTGCTTCTTGACGTACGGCGAGCGATCGGCGTCGGACGGCAACGTGCGCTGCACGAGCCAATAGGTTCCCGCGGCGAGACCGGCGAGCACCGTGATGGCGATCAGTGAAGCGGGCGAGACGCGTTGTGCGGCCATGAATTCTTCGGCTCCGGGCGCGTCAGGCGAGGGCTGCGGCGAGCAGGGCGTCGTAACGTCCCTGCGCGTGCAGAATGAAGTCGCACAGCTCGCGTGCTGCGCCGTTGCCGCCGCGCGCACTGGCAATCCAGTGGCAGCGGGATTGCACTTCGGCGTGCGCGTTGGCCGGACACGCGGCAAAGCCCACGCGGGTAAGCACCGGCAGATCGGGCCAATCGTCACCGATATGGCCGCAGGCTTGCGCACTCACCGACAGTTTGTTGCAGAGATCTTCGAATGCCACGCGCTTGTCGTGCACGCCCTGATACACATGGGCCACGCCGAGATCGGCGGCACGTTTCGCCACGATGTCGGACTTGCGGCCGGTAATGATCGCGGTGACGATACCTGCCTCGGCCAGCAGCTTCAGACCGTGACCGTCGAGCGAGTCGAACGTCTTGAAGGTTTCACCCGCCGGTCCGTAACGCAGGCCACCGTCGGTGAGCACGCCGTCGACGTCGAAGACCATCACGCGCAGTTTGGCCGCGCGCGCCGTGGCGTCTTCCCGATCGAAATGAGGCACTGACGTGGCGGCAGTCGAGGTGGTGGGGGCGGTAGTACGAGGTTGATTCATGGGGCGCAGACTCACACGACCTTGGCGGCGAACAGGTCGTGGACGTTCAGCGCGCCTACCAGGCGGTCGTTCTCGGTCACGAGCAATTGCATGATGCCGAAACGCTCCATCAGTTCGGCGGCTTCGGCGGCGAGTTGATCCGGGCCGATAGTGCGCGGGCCGGCGGTCATCACGTCGGCCAGCGTCAGCGCGCTGAAGTCGAGCGTACGTTTGAACAAGCGGCGCAGGTCACCGTCAGTGAAGATGCCGACCACGTGGTCGTTGGCGTCGACAATGGCGGTCATGCCGAGGCCCTTGGCGGTCATTTCGAGCAGCGCGTCCGACAAGCTGGCGTCGGTACGCACACGGGGAATCCGTTCGCCGCTGCGCATCACATCGCGCACGAAGGTCAGCAGGCGACGGCCAAGTGCGCCGCCGGGATGCGAGCGGGCGAAGTCTTCCGCGCCGAAGCCACGCGCGTCGAGCAGTGCGACGGCAAGCGCGTCGCCGAGGGCGAGTGCAGCAGTCGTGCTGGCCGTGGGGGCGAGGTTAAGCGGGCAGGCTTCCTTTTCGACGTGGGCATCGAGATGCACGTCCGACAGGCGGCCAAGGCTTGAATTCGGGTTGCCGGTCATGGCGATGAGCTTCGCGCCGAGGCGCTTGACCATCGGCAGCACGCTGACCAGTTCACCGGTCTCGCCTGAATTGGAGAGGGCGACGACGACGTCGTCTGCGGTGATCATGCCCAAGTCACCGTGGCTGGCTTCCGCCGGGTGAACAAAGAACGCGGGCGTGCCGGTGCTGGCGAAAGTGGCCGCCAACTTGCGGCCGATATGCCCTGACTTGCCCATGCCGGTCACGACCACCCGGCCGCGGCAGGCGAGCAGCAGCGAGACCGCTTCAAAGAAGCTGTCGTCGAGGTGTGCGGCGACGCGTTCGATGGCGTCCGCTTCGGTGCGCAACACCTCCCGGGCGACCTCGAGTGCCCGGCCTGGATTGATTTTCGCTATCATGCGCGGAGTATATCAAAATGGTCGCGGCGCCGAAGGACAGCCGCGCCAGGCTTAGGCGCACGACGCCCGGGGGCATGCCCCATCTTGCCGCCGACGTGATCCGATTCCGTCATCGGGACTCAATCTGGCATGACACTTGCGTGACAAGTGTTGCGCCCAATCAGGAAACCCACCTCCGCTGATGGCTTCGCCGCTCGAACTCACTCTCGTTCTGTTGTTTGCCGCCTGCGTCGGGGTGGTGCTGTTCCGCATGCTGCACCTCCCGCCGATGCTCGGCTACCTGAGCGTGGGCATCGTCATTGGCCCGCACGCGCTTGGGCTGGCGTCCGATTCGCAGCGGGTGCAGTACCTCGCCGAGTTCGGCGTGGTTTTCCTGATGTTCTCCATCGGCATCGAATTCTCACTCCCCAAGCTAAAAAGCATGCGGCGGGTGGTGCTGGGGCTGGGGGTTTCTCAAGTATTGGGAACGTTGCTCGTCTCGGTGGGCATCGGCGCGCTCGTCAACCTGTTCTGGTCGTTCTCGTGGCAGGCGTCGGTGGCGCTGGGCGGCGCGCTGGCCATGTCGTCGACGGCCATCGTCACCAAGATGCTCGCCGAACGGCTCGAACTCGAGACCGAGCACGGGCGCAACATCATGGGCGTGCTGCTGTTTCAGGATCTGGCCGTCGTCCCGCTGCTCATCGTGATTTCGGCATTGGGCGGCAACTCGAAAGCGCTGGTGCTGGCCCTGTCACTGGCGGCGCTCAAGATCACGGGCGCGCTCGCGCTGCTGCTTTGGGTCGGACAGAAGCTGGTGGGCCGCTGGTTCCATATCGTTGCCGCGCGCCGCTCGCAAGAGCTGTTCATGCTCAACCTGCTGCTGCTCACGCTCGGCCTCGCGTACATCACCGAGCATCTCGGCCTGTCGATGGCGCTGGGCGCGTTCATCGCCGGCATGCTGATCGCCGAGACGCCGTTCCGGCATCAGGTGGAAGACGACATCAAGCCGTTCCGCGACGTGCTGCTGGGGTTGTTCTTCATCACCACAGGCATGCTGCTCGATCCGGTCATCGTCGTGAAGCAGCCGCTGCTGGTGCTGCTCTTCTTCGTCGGCCCGCTGCTCGTCAAATTCACGCTGATTGCCGGCCTCGCCCGTATTTTCGGCAGTACGCCGGGCACCGCCATTCGTACCGGCCTCGGCCTCGCGCAGGCGGGCGAATTCGGTTTTGTGTTGCTCAATCTCGTGATCGACCGGAATCTGCTCGACCCGTCGCTCTCGCAGGCGGTGCTCGCGGGCATGCTGCTGTCGATGCTGTGCGCGCCATTCCTGATCATCAATGCCGACCGCATCGCCCTGCGCTTCGTCGCCAACGAATGGATGATGCAGTCGCTGCAAATGACGCGCATCGCGACGCAGAGTATCAAGACGTCGGGCCACGTGATCATCTGCGGCTATGGCCGTTGCGGCCAGAATCTGGCCCGCATGCTCGAACAGGAAGGCATCGGCTACGTCGCGCTCGACCTTGATCCCGACCGGGTCATGGAGGCGGCCAGTTCAGGCGAAACCGTCGTCTTCGGCGATGCCGCGCGCCGTGAGGCGCTCGTCGCGGCGGGTATTCATCGCGCGGCGGGGATTGTGGTGACGTACGACAGCACGCCGGCGGCGCTCAAAGTGCTGGCACAGGTGCAGGCGCTCGAACCGACCCTGCCGGTGGTCGTGCGTACCGTCGACGACACCCATATCGATGACCTGATTGCGGCCGGGGCGACCGAAGTGGTGCCCGAGATCGTCGAAGGCAGCCTGATGCTGGCCTCACACGCGCTCGTACTGATGGGCGTGCCGATGCGCCGCGTGCTGCGCCGTGTGGCACAGGCCCGTAACGAGCGCTACAGCTTGCTGCGCGGCTATTTCCACGGGCTGGACGATGACGACGAAGGTGGCGAGCGCGAACAGGTGCGATTGCAATCGGTGCCGCTCACGCTCAACGCCGACGCGGTGGGGCGCACGCTGGGCGAGTTGCGCCTCGACAAACTGGGCGTGACGGTCACGGCCATCCGCCGACACGGCATCCGGGGCGTGGAGCCCGTGGCCGAAACACGGCTGATGGCCGAAGACATCGTCGTGCTGCGTGGCCTGCCCGAGAAACTGGCCGCCGCCGAGGCGCGGCTGGTGGGACGAGGCTAAGCACAAGCTACCAGAGGGGTAAAACGCAGCGGCGCACACTGGACGGCTGCGCAACACCCGGACACGTCATCAAGCGAGACCCGTCGTTTTGGCATAATGTGGACTTTCGGGCGTCCGCCCGAGTGAATTTCCATCAGTATCCAGAAAGAGAAGGATCCCCGTGCAGATCGACGAGTCCCCTGCCGCCTACATCAAGAGCCAGATTCGCACCGTACCGGACTGGCCCGCGCCTGGTGTGCAGTTCCGCGACATCACGCCGCTGCTCAAGAACCCGCGCACACTGCGGGTGTTGATCGACGTGTTCGTGCATCGCTACATGGA
Organism: Pandoraea sp. PE-S2T-3; assembly: GCF_002179965.1. Taxonomy (GTDB): domain Bacteria; phylum Pseudomonadota; class Gammaproteobacteria; order Burkholderiales; family Burkholderiaceae; genus Pandoraea. The sequence continues at coordinate 557,327 of NZ_NGUQ01000018.1, read as the reverse complement.
CCACCGTCCCGACTACATCGCCGGTCTCGACGCACGCGGCTTCATCCTCGGCTCGATCCTCGCGTACGAGCTGAACATCGGTTTCATCCCCATCCGCAAGAAGGGCAAGCTGCCTTACCAGACCGTGGCTGAAGAGTACGAACTGGAATACGGCAGTGCGACCGTCGAAATCCACGCCGACGCGTGCGGCCCCGGCGATCGCGTGTTGCTCATCGACGATCTGGTCGCTACCGGCGGCACCATGCTCGCGGGCAAGAAGCTGCTCGAGCGTCTGGGTGCCACCGTCATCGAAGGCGCGGCCATTGTCGATCTGCCCGAGCTCGGCGGCTCACGCATGATCCGGGATGCCGGACTGCCCCTGTTCCTGCTGTGCTCGTTCGAGGGCCACTGACCTAACCGTCAACCTCGCCTTCGCTCCTACTCGCCATTCGCCACCCGAACCGGACGCTGCGATGCCCAACCTCTGGCTGTTTTTGCTGACCTCGGTGGCGATTACGCTCGCACCGGGCCCTGACAACATGCAGGTCATCGCGCGCGGCATTGCGCAGGGGCGTCGCGCGGGGCTCGCGGCGGCGGCCGGCTTCACGTCCGGGTGTCTGTTTCACACGACCATTGCGGCAGTCGGTCTCGCGACCGTGTTGCGCTCGTCGCCGTTTGCCTTCGAAGCGATCAAGCTGGTAGGCGCGGCGTATCTCGTGTGGATCGGCATCAAGGCGCTGCGTGCACGCGGCGGCCTGACGATGGCGGGCAGCGCGGCGCCGCAGCCCTTGTGGGCCGTGTTCCGTCAGAGCGTGTTCGCCAACATGCTGAACCCGAAGGTCACGCTGTTCTTCCTCGTGTTTTTGCCGCAGTTCGCCACAGCGGACGCCGTCCATCCGGGCGGTCAGATGTTCCTGCTGGGGCTGGTCTTCATGGCGCAGACCATCGTCGTGTTCAGCGTCTACGGCTGGTTTGCGGGCGTGCTGGGCACGTGGCTCAAGCGCCGGCCGGGGGCAGGGCGCTGGCTCGATCGCGTGGCCGGCATGATCTTCATCGGACTGGGCGTGCGCGTCGCGTTGCAGGGATGAAGGGGCAAGGCGAAGTAAGAGGAAGCAAGAAGAAGTAAGACGAGGTGGGGCGGGACAATCGCGGACCAGCGCGATGCCGCCCAAGCTGTTCCATGGCCCACGCGGGCCAAAGCTCGCCAAAGATTTCGTAGTCCAACCGTCATTGTCCGATCATGCTCGCCGAACAACGCCAACAGTACGTGCTCGAACAACTCACCAAGACCGGTGCGCTTGCCATCAGTGATCTGGTGCGTGAGCTGGGGGTCTCGCGCGAGACCGTGCGCCGCGATCTCAACACGCTCGCTGCGCGCGGACTGCTGCTGATGACACACGGCGGTGCACTCGCCGCCGATCGCAGCGAACCTGACTGGACGCTGCGTGAGAACGTCAACGCGGTCGGCAAGCGGGCCATCGGCGTGCGTGCTGCCGAACTCGTGCCCGACGGCGCGTCAGTCATCATCGACTACGGCACTACCACACGCGCCGTGGCGCAGGCCTTGCTCTCCAAGCATCGGCTGCGCATTTACACGAACGATTGGCAGATTGCGCGCCTGCTAGGCCGTCATCACGACAATCGCGTCACGCTGCTCGGTGGCGAATTGCAGGACAACGAAGATGCCGTGCAGGGCTGGGACGCCATCAACCAGATCTCGCAATATCACGCCGACTTCGCGTTTATCGGCGTGGGTGGCGTGACGGAAGACGGCGGCATCACCGACTTCAACCGCGCGGCGGCGGAATTGCGCGCTCGCATGCTGCTGTGCGCCAATGTGTCGGCGGTCGTGGCCGATCACACCAAGTTCGGCCGCGTGACGCCGGTGCGCATTCGCCACTTCGAGGCAGCGCGCTATCTGATCAGCGACGCTGCGCCGCACAAATCGATGCTCGCGCAACTGCGCGCACGTGGCCCTGAGTTGCTGATCGCCTGAACCAAGGCTTCATCGCCTCATAGCTTCACCGGTGTCTGACTGCGCGCGTCGCTCAAGCGATGCCCGCAGCCGGCAACGGCACAACATTCCCTCAAATCGCCACACGTCGCCAAACGACGGCGCGGGCGACACCTCACCTCCAAGCTTCCCCCCACCCAAGACCCGTGCACCACGGCCCTGACGCGCCATTTCGGGGCATTTCCGCCCGCGCTGCCGGTGCCAAAAGATGTAGACAAAATCGACGCGGCGCCATGCCGCGGTCTTTCCCCGGTCTCGCCTGATGTGACCGTGTCGGCCATGTGACAGCCCCTGGTTCGTTACCGGAAACACTTCCAAACCGTTGAACCGATAAGGGTTTTCAGCACCGGCCAAAAAGCTGATCGATTGTCACTGTCTTGTCATCCGCGCTTTTTAGACTGCGTTCACTTTTGGCACAAATTGCCACAAAACAGCTAGTCGAGAGATGCAGGCGCCGCCTCCCGTCCGGGAGTGACGAAACGCGAACAGGCATCGGTCCCGACCGGCGTCGACTGACAGGTGAACCGTGGACGAAGCGATTCGAATCGAGCGACTGACCAAGACCTTTGGCAGCCGACGCGCCCTCGACGAAGTGGCGCTCAAGATCATGCCGGGCGAGATGGTGGCCCTTATCGGTGCGTCGGGTTCCGGCAAGTCGACGTTGATGCGTCACATCGCGGGCTTTGTGCCTGCCGATGCCCAGCCGGGCAGCATCGAAATTCTGGGCCGTCCGATCCAGCGTGACGGCCGCATCGTGCGCGAAGTGCGTCAGATCCGCCGCGATATCGGCTTCGTGTTCCAGCAGTTCAATCTGGTGGGCCGTCTGCCGGTGATCACCAACGTGCTCACGGGGCTGCTGGCGCGAGTGCCGCTGTGGCGCAGCCTGATGTTCCGCTTTACGCCGGCCGAGCGCCGTGAGGCGATTGCAGCACTGGCAGAAGTCGGCATCGCCGATCTGGCCTTCCAGCGCGCAAGCACGCTCTCGGGCGGTCAGCAGCAGCGCGCCGCACTTGCCCGCACGTTGGTGCAGGGCGCGAAGATCATTTTGGCCGACGAACCGATTGCCTCGCTCGACCCCGAGTCCGCACGCAAGGTGATGGACATGCTGGCGCGCATGAACCGCGATCACAAGCTCACGGTCGTGGTCTCGCTGCACCAGGTCGATGTGGCCATGCGTTACTGCGTGCGCACCGTGGCGCTGCATCAGGGCCGCGTGGTGTACGACGGCCCGTCGGCCGCGCTCACGCCGGATCTGCTGCGCCGCTTGTATGGGGTGCAGGCCAGCGAACTGCTGAACGAAAGCACTGAAGATTCCGAAGTTTCGGAAGACGGCACGGCGCAAAAGCCGGCCGAATCCGAAGCCCCTTTTCTTACCTCGATGTCCCTCAGCTTGACCTGACCAGGAGCTTGCTCTCATGAAACTGTGGAAAACCCTGCTGGCCGGCGCGGCCATGATCGCCTCGGTGGCGGTTGCGCACGCGCAGGAAATCAATTTCGGCATTATTTCGACCGACTCCAGCGCAGCGCTGCGCCAACGTTGGCAACCGCTGATCGACGACATGGAGAAGCAAACGGGCCTGAAGGTGACCCCGTTCTTCGCCACCGACTACGCCGGCGTGATCGAAGGCATGCGCTTCAACAAGGTGCAGCTCGCGTGGATGGGTAACAAGGGCGCGATGGAAGCCGTGGATCGCTCGCAAGGCGAAATCTTCGCGAAGATCATCTACGCCGACGGTTCGGAAGGTTATTACTCGCTGCTGATCGCCAACAAGTCGAGCCCGTACAAGACGCTCGACGACGTGCTCAAGAACGGCAAGAAGATCAACTTCGGTCTGGGCGATCCGACCTCGACGTCGGGCACGCTGGTGCCGGGTTACTACGTGTTCGCGAAGAACAACATCGATCCGCGCACGTACTTCAAGACGGCTCGCAGCTCGAACCACGGCGCGAACCTGATGGCTGTGCTGAACAACCAGATCGACGTCGCCACCAACAACACCGAAGAGCTCGACAAGCTCGAAGCCACGCAGCCGGAGAAGGCCAAGCAGGTTCAGGTGCTTTGGAAGTCGCCGCTGATCCCGTCGGACCCGATGCTGTGGCGCAAGGACTTGCCGGACGCTACCAAGAAGAAGATTCGCGACTTCTTCCTGGCCTACGGCAAGGATGCGCACGAGAAGGAAGTGCTGAAGAACATCTACAACTACGGTGGCTTCCGCGCTTCGAGCAATGCCCAACTGCTGCCGATCCGCCAGCTCGAACTGTTCAAGCAGAAGCAACAGCTCGAAGCCGACGCGAACATCGATGCTGCCAAGAAGCAGTCGCAACTGGCTGACATCGACAGCAAGCTGGCCGCGCTCGATCAGGAATTGAGCAAGACGAAGTAAGGCGGTATCGACGCCGTCGCAAGTCGTATCAAACAGTAGCAAGTGGTCTGCGGGACGGCACGTGTGTGCTGTCCCGCGACGCAGAAGTCCGATTCATCCACCGGTGAGTCTTGCCGGTATTTCACGTGGTACACGACATGAACACCAGCGTAACCTCCACTGCAACCCCTGTTGGCGCGACGGGCCGCCTGCCCGGCGAGCCGCCGAAGCGGTCGTGGCTGTCTCTGATCAGCTGGGGGGCGTTCTTCCTGATTCTGGTGTGGTCGTGGGGCGGTGCCGACATGCGCCCGCTCGATCTGATTCGCGACTCGGGCAACATGAGCCAGTTCGCGCACGATTTCTTTCCGCCCGATTTTCACGACTGGCGCGTGTATGTGAACGAGATGCTCGTGACCATTCACATCGCCGTGTGGGGCACGGTGCTGGCGGTGGTGTGTTCGATCCCGATGGGTTTGCTCTCGGCCTCGAACATGGTGCCGGCGTGGGTGTACCAGCCGGTGCGCCGCGTGCTTGACGCCTGCCGCGCGATCAACGAAATGGTTTTCGCGATGCTGTTCATCGTGGCCGTGGGGCTGGGCCCGTTCGCCGGTGTGCTGGCGTTGTGGGTGCACACGACGGGCACGCTCTCGAAGCTGTTCGCCGAAGCGGTCGAAGCGATCGACCCGCGTCCGGTTGAAGGCGTGCGTGCCACGGGGGCGCGTTCCATCGACGAAATTCTGTACGGCGTGCTGCCGCAAGTCATGCCGCTGTGGATCTCGTACACGCTGTATCGCTTCGAGTCGAACGTGCGCTCGGCGTCGGTGGTGGGGATGGTCGGTGCTGGCGGTATCGGTGTGGTGCTGTATGAAGTGATTCGCAGCTTCCAGTACGCACAAACGTGCGCCGTGATGCTGATCATGATCGTCGTCGTTACCTGCATCGACGTGTTCTCGGCACGCGTGCGCAAGATGGTGATCTGACGACGCATCACCACAGGGCGTCAGCAGAAAAAAGGGCACCGGATGGTGCCCTTTTTCATTCTCGCCAGCCCGGTGCGGGCGTTTGATATCGCGAGGGAAGGGCGACACGATGTCGCTCAACCTCACCCCACTCAGGCGATCCGCTGCCCTTCCAGATACGTCGCACGCGGCACCGGCGGCATGCCGGGGCGTACGGCCACGCGCACCAGATCCGCGCGCAGGCCCGGGCGAATGCCGCCGCGATCCGTGAGACCCACCGATTGCGCCGGGGCCCACGACACCGTATTCACCGCCCTCGACAGCGGCCAGCCGATCTCCTTGTGCAACTGGAACACCGCTTGCAGCAGGCTCGACGGCACGTAGTCCGACGACAGAATGTCGAGCGCGTCTTCACGCGCCAGATCGGCCGCCGCCACGTTGCCCGAATGCGAGCCGCCGCGCACGATGTTCGGCGCCCCCATGATCACGGCAATCGACTTCTCGCGCGCCGCCCGCGCTGCGGCCAGCGTCGTCGGAAACTCCGAGAGCGAGACGCCATCGCGTACCGCCTCTTCCACGTGGTCGAGCGAGGTGTCGTCGTGGCTCGCGAGCGGCAGACCGCGCGCACGGCTCATCGCCACAATCTCGCGGCGATGCGGGTGCGCGTAGGCGTCCTGTTGCGCCTTCATCTCGGCCAGCGTTTCCAGCCACTTGTCTTCGCTCAGCTTGCCGTTGCGTTCGTGATAGCGGCGGAACTGCACCGGGTCGTGCCACTGGCGCTGCCCCGGCGTGTGATCCATCACCGACACCAGTCGCAGCAACGGGTGGTCGCTCATTTCGGCAAAGGCGTCCACGGCGTCATGCGTGGCGACTTCGCAGCGCAGATGCAGAAAGTGATCCGAGCGCAACAAGCCAGACGCGGCCGTATCGAGCAACGTCTGCGCACACTCGCTTTGCACCTTGCGGCTGCGCAGGCCTACAGAATCGCGCTCGCCGATGGCCAGCGCGTCGAACACCGTCGTAATACCGGCAGCCGCCACCTGTGCGTCGTGAATGACGAAGGCCGCCTGCGTATTCCACAACACGCCGGGGCGGGGCGCGAGGTGTTTCTCCAAATTGTCCGTGTGCAGTTCGACGAGACCGGGCAGCAGATGATCGCCCTCCCAATCGATAGCCTCAGGGGCTTGCGTGGTGCCTTCTTCCACAGAATGAATGCGGCCCTCGCGCACTTCCACCACCCCGGTAAAGGTGGTCTCGGGCGTGACGATGCGGGCGTTCTTGATAAGCATGGACGAAAACTCCGAAATCAATGAGCGGGGCGTAGGACGGGGCGCATCGCGAGCGTGCGCGTGGCGACCTCGTCGCGAGTCGCCTCGTCGTGAAAGATGCCGACGATGGCGCTGCCGGCGGCACGCGCCTCGGCGATCAGTTGCGCGACCACGGCACGGTTCTGGGCATCGAGCGACGCCGTGGGCTCGTCGAGCAGCAACACGGGCGCCGCCGCGATCAGCCCGCGCGCGATGTTGATGCGCTGTTGCTCGCCGCCGGAGAACGTGGCCGGTGCCAGCGTCCACAGTCGTTCGGGAATGTTCAGACGATCCAGCAAGGCACGGGCCTTTTCAGTGGCATCTTGCGCATCGACTCCCAGACGGCGCAGCGGCTCGGCCACGATGTCGAGCGTGCTCACGCGCGGAATCACGCGCAGAAACTGGCTGACGTAACCGAGCGTGGTGCGGCGTACCGAGAGCACTTCGCGGGCCGTGGCGGTCGTGAGATCGACCCAGTGTTCGCCATGGCCGTCGTCGTGACGAATCTCGATGCGCCCGGCGTTCGCCAGATAGTTGCCGTACAAGCAGCGCAGCAGCGTGCTCTTGCCCGCGCCGGACGGCCCGACCAGTGCCACGCACTCGCCGCGTCGCACGGTCAGATCGACGCTGTCGAGCGCGGGAATCTGCGCGTCGACAGCCCCCGCGTGTGCATGCAGGTGAAAGGTCTTGTGCAGCCCTTGCGCGCGCAGCATCACATCGTGTTCGCGCGTAGCGAGCGTGAGCGATTCGTGGCGAAGGGCACCAGCGGCGGCGTTCTGAAGCATGTTGTGAGGTGTCGTTCCGGAAGTCATACGGGCAGCACCGAAGAGACGAGCAATTGCGTGTAGGGGTGTTGCGGATCGTCGAGCACCTGATCGGTCAGCCCGGCTTCCACGACGCGCCCGCCTTGCATCACGATCAACCGGTGAGCAATGAGCCGCGCGACACCGATATCGTGCGTGACGATGATGGCCGCCAGATGAAGGCGCTCCACGAGCGAGCGCAACAGATCGAGCAGACGTGCCTGCACCGAGACGTCGAGACCCGCCGTGGGTTCGTCCATGAAGACCAGGCGCGGCTCGGTGACGAGATTGCGGGCGATCTGCAAACGCTGTTGCATCCCGCCGGAGAACGCGCCGGGCATCTCGTCGACACGCTGCGGATCGAGCTCGACCTGCGCCATCCAGTGACGCGCCTTGCCGCGGATATCGCCGAAGTGACGTGCACCGACGGCCATCAACCGGTCGCCGATGTTGCCGCCGGCCGAGACGTTCATGCGCAGGCCGTCGCGCGGGTTCTGTTCCACGAAGCCCCATTCGGTGCGCAGCAGGCGGCGCTTGTGCGCCTCGTCGAGGGCGCGCAAGTCGTGCAGCACGCCGTCGGTGCCGCGATAGTGCAACGTGCCGGCGTCGATCTCGTGACGCAGGGCCAGCGCGTTGAGCAACGTCGACTTGCCCGAACCCGATTCGCCGACGACGCAGATCACTTCACCGGGCCACAGGTCGAAACTCACGCCCTCGCAACCGATCCGGTCGCCATAGCGCTTGGCGAGACCGTCGACGCGAAGCAGCGGCAGGTCGGCGACGGGCGGCATCCCGACGGACGCATTCGTCACGGCGTTCATGCAACCTCCTTCGCGGTGTCGTCAGCCGTCGACGCGAGCGCCGTGCGGCTGCCGCAGTAATCGCTGTCCGAGCACACATACATGCGCGTGCCCGCGTCGTCCGTGATCACTTCATCGAGGAAGCTCTCGGTCGCACCGCACAGTGCGCAATGCGCGTCCCACTTCTGAATCTCGAACGGGTGGTCGTCGAAGTCGAGGCTTTCGACCGGGGTGTAGGGCGGAATGGCATAGAGACGCCGCTCGCGGCCCGCCCCGAAGAGTTGCAGCGCCGGGTTCATATGGAGCTTGGGGTTATCGAACTTCGGAATCGGTGACGGCGACGAGAGATAGCGCCCGCCCACGATCACCGGGTAGTCGTACGTCGTGGCGATGGCGCCGTGCCGCACGATGTCCTCATAGAGACGCACGCGCATGAGCCCGTATTCGCCCAACGCGTGCAACTTGCGCGACTCGGCGATGCGCGGCTCCAGCCGGAACAGCGGCTCGGGCATCGGCACCTGATAGACCATGATCTGGCCTTCGCGCAGCGGCGTTTCGGGAATGCGGTGACGCGTCTGGATGACCGTGGCGTCGGCGGTCTTCGTCGTGGTGGCCACACCGGCCGTGCGCGCGAAGAACCGGCGGATGTTGACCGCGTTGGTCGTATCGTCCGCGCCCTGATCGATCACCTTGAGCGTGTCGTCCGCGCCGATCACGGCGGCGCTGACCTGAATGCCACCCGTGCCCCAGCCGTACGGCAACGGCATCTCGCGGCTGCCGAACGGCACCTGATAGCCGGGAATGGCCACGGCCTTGAGCAGGCTTCGGCGAATCATGCGCTTGGTCTGCTCGTCGAGAAACGCGAAGTTGTAGCCTTCTGCGAGTTGCGCGGGTTCAGGTGTGGCAGGTGTGGCAGGTGTGGCAGGTGTGGCGTGTGGGGTCGTTGTCGAATCGAATGTGGCGGCGTCGCTCATGCGGCCTCCTGCTTGTCTTGGGTGGCCGTGGACGCATCCTCGCCGGCGCGGTCAGCGTCAGCCGTCTGGGCGCCGTATTTGGCCGCGTGCTCGGCGCGCAACCGGCGCACGAGTTCCAGTTCGGCTTGAAAGTCGACGTAGTGGGGCAGCTTCAGGTGCTGCACGAAGCCCGAGGCCTCGACGTTGTCGCTGTGATAGAGCACGAACTCCTGCTGCTGCGCGGGCGACGTAATCGCGTCGCCGAGTTCCTGCGTGCGCAGTGCACGGTCGACCAGCGACATTGCCAGCGCCTTGCGTTCGTTGTGTCCGAACGCGAGTCCGTAACCTTGGGTGAACTGCGGCGGCACGTCCTGATTGCCACCGAACTGCGTGACCATCTGGCATTCGGTCACGGCAATTTCGCCGATGTCGATCGGGAAACCGAGTTCTTCCGGTTCGATCTCGATGGCGACGTGCCCGATGCGAATCTCGCCCGCAAACGGGTGATCGTTGCCATAGCCGCGCTGCGTCGAATAGCCGAGCGCGAGCAGAAAGCCTTCATCGCCACGCGCGAGGTTTTGCAATCGCGCCGTGCGTGACGCGGGCGTGAAGAGCGGGGTGTGAACCAGATCGTGCGGCTCGGGATCGAGATCGTTGGCGCGCAGCGATTCGAGCAGACCGTCGCGCCCGAGAATGTCGGTCACGCGCGGGGTCGTGTCGATGGGCGGCAGCGGCGGGATACCCGTAGCATCACCGGCATCGGGGGCATCACCCGCATCGGAGGCATCGTCATTGTGCTCACGCACTTCACCCGCCAGCGGCGCCGTCGCCGCTTCGCCTTCCGCGAGCAGCGCGAAGTCGAGCAGACGCTGGGTGTAGTCGTAGGTCGCGCCGAGGAGCTGCCCGCCCGGCACGTCCTTGAACGTGGCAGAAATACGGCGCGACAGACGCATCGCAGCGGTATTGATCGGCGTGGTGGTGCCCAGACGTGGCAGCGTAGTGCGATAGGCGCGCAGCAAGAAGATCGCTTCAACCAGATCGCCCGCGGCCTGTTTGATCGCGAGCGCCGCGAGCGTCTCGTCGTAAAGCGCCCCTTCGCTCATCACGCGCGCTACGGCCAGACGCATCTGCTCGCGAATCTGCGTGACGGTGAGGGCGGGGATCGACGTGTCGCCGCGCCGCGCTTTGGCGAGCAGGTCCCAGGATTGTTCGATGGCGCGTTCGCCACCTTTGACGGCCACGTACATCAGCACACCTCCACATGCGTGGTGCGCGGCAGGCCGAGCACCGTATCGCCTGCCGCGATCAACAGATCGAGCCCGGCAGGAAAACGTGGCGCCAGCGCCGCACGCGCCTGCCAGAAAGCGGTGTCGAGACCGCCGACGCTCACATCGGTATGCGTTGCGATGCCCGGCCCGCGCAAACGCAGGTGCAGCCCGCCGTCATTCGCATGACCGGCCGCCAGCGTGGGCACATCGACGATCAGCGTGGCCGAGTGTTCGGGCGATTCGGACGTGCCGAACGCAAAGTGATCCAGCGCCGGACAGCGCGCGGGGTCGGTCAGCAACGCGAACTGTGCCGTCGCCAGCGCGGCGTCACCGCCGAGCAGTGGCGCGCCGGTATGAAAGCGCAGCGCGCTGCTCACTTCCGGCAACACGGCTTGCAACCAGACGGGCGTGGTCGAGTCGGCCAACGCCAGCAACGTGGCGCGGGCGGCGACACTGGCCTCGTCGCTGGGCGCGAGGCGGCTGCCGACACTGCGCAGTTGGCCGGGGCGCGCCAACGCGTCGAGCACCGCGCGAAACACGCCTTGTGCGTCATGCACCGGATCGGCGAAGCCGGGTTGCAGTTGTGACCAGTCGGGCATCGATGCCATCAACATTCAAGCCTCCCGAACCATCGTGAAGAATTCGACACGGCTGGCAGCCGTGGCCGTCTTGGCCTGTTCCACCGCGTCGGCAACGCGTTGTGCAATGGCCGCAAGCGGTCCCGCAGCAAGCGTGGCGTGGTGTTGGGGCATCTGCATGAGCGCATCGAGTCGTGCGACGCGCACCGCGCGCTCGGCATCGCGGCCGAGCACATAGCCGGTGCCGACCACGCCATCGCGCTGACGCAGCGTGCAGCGCGTGAGCGTGGTCTCGCCGAGGTTGAAGCGATCTCCGCTGCCGCCGACCCGGCCCTGCACGAGCACGAGGCCGGTCTGCGGTGCGCGCAGCCAGACGAATTCAGGCGCGCCGGGGCAGCGCGCCAGCGCGTCGTCAAGCTCGTCGCGCGTGGCGCGGGCGAGCAACGCCAGCCAGCGCTGCCGCGCCTGCGGGGCGGGGGAGCCCGCGTCGTGCGCGGTATCGAAAGTTGTGTTTGGCATGATTGTCTAGTCGTATAGACGTGTGTATGATCGCTTTGGCACTGAAGGTGGTAAGTCTCGCGAACTCATTACAACTTTGCCGGGTGTCAATTTCATGACAGCACAACTCGAACGCGGTGGCGGCGTCGCCGTTTGGCGACAGATTGCGCAGATTCTCGCCACCGAAATCGGCCAGCGTCGCTATGGCGAAGGGCTGCCTGACGACCGTCTGCCGAGCGAAACCGATCTGGCCCACCGTTTCGGCGTGAACCGCCATACGGTGCGGCGCGCCATTCTCGGTCTGGCCGAGCAGGGGCTCGTGAATGTCGAACATGGCCGTGGCACTTTCGTGCAGGCCGGTGCCATCGACTACGTGATCGGCCGCCGCACGCGCTTCTCCGAAAATCTTTCGCAGCACAACCTCAAGGTCGCGCAGCAGATTCTGTCGGCCCGCAAGGTGAGCGCCGAAGCGAACGTGGCGCAAGCGTTGGAAGTGCGCGCGGGCACGTCGGTGTATCGCGTGGAACTGGCGCGTCGCAGCCTTGACGATCAGGGCATCGAGTTGCCGCTCGCCTATAGCGAGAACTGGTTCCCGGCGGCGCGCTTCCCCGACTTTCCCGAAGTCTTTGCGCAGTCCACGACGATCAGCGCGACCCTCGCCACCTACGGCGTGACCGATTACACGCGGCGCGAAAGCCGCATCGGCGCGCGCCTGCCCGACGCGGAAATCGCACGGCATCTCGGCATCAACCGGCAGCAACCCGTGTTGAGCGTCGAGAGCACCGACGTGGATGAAAAGGGCAAGCCGATCAAATACGGCATCGCCTATTTCCCCGCCGACCGTATGCAACTTGTGGTGCAGGGAGACGCGGCATGAGCGACGTCTTCGCATCTGTCGGCAACCCGTTACCCGATGCGCCCCAACGTCGCGAAGCACTGGCGTCGCTCGACTTGGCTGTGGCTCGATTTGCCGTGTACTACGTCCCGCCTGCGGGCGCTTGCTGGTGGAACGAGGGCAGCCGTTGGCTGGGGCGTGACGCCATCACGGGCCGGCAACTCAATGCGCCCCAAGTGCCGGGGTTGTCGCGTGCGCTGGCAGACCTCACCGTCGACGCACGCCGCTACGGACTGCACGGCACCCTCAAAGCGCCGATGCGTCTTGCCCCGGGTGTTAAGCCCGACGACCTTTACACCATCGCGCGACAAGTGGCAGCAAGACATACGCCATTCGACCTGCCGCTGACCATCGACGTGGTGGACACCGACAACGGCAAGCGGCCCGGTTTTGTCGCGCTGCGTCCGAAAGCGAACGTCGCGGGCGTGCCCGGTGTCGTCAGTGCCGCAGGCGCGGCCGCTGCGAAGCAGATCGATGCGGTTGCTTTCGACTGCGTGGAAGCGTTTGATGGCTTGCGCGCGCTGCCCAGCGAGGCCGAACTGACGCGTCGTCTGGCGCAGCCGCTGACGACGCGTCAGCGCGAATTGCTCGCGCGTTGGGGCTATCCGTACGTGTTCGATGAATTTCGTTTTCACGTCACGCTCACGGATCGTGTCAGCGCTGCCGACGCGACGGCGATGACCGACTGGTGGCACCCGCGTGTGCAGGCGTTGGGACCGATGCGTGTCGACGGTCTTGCGCTGTTCGTGCAGCCCACACCCGATGCGCCGTTCGTGATCGCAGAGCGCTTCGCGTTCGGTCAGAACCCAACGGCCAATGCGGCCAATGCGGCTGATCAAGCCGGAGATGCCGAATGAACCGCGCACGTTTGTTCTATGTGATGGGCGCCTCAGGCGCGGGCAAGGACTCCTTGCTGGCCTACGCGCGCGAGCGTATTGACGGGCAATCCGCCGCAGCCGCGCCCGTCATGTTCGCCCATCGCTACATCACACGGCCGCCGACGGCCGATGGTGAAAACCACATCGCCCTGTCGTCGGCTGAATTCACCCAGCGGCACGCATTGGGGTGCTTCGCACTCGACTGGGAAAGTCATGGTTGCCGCTACGGCATCGGCGTGGAAATCGACACGTGGCTGGCGGCCGGTGCGAGCGTGGTGATGAACGGCTCGCGCGCGTTTCTCGAGCGCGCGGTGCAACGGTATGGCGAGCGGTTGTCGTTGGTTGAAGTTCAGGTCGACGCGCAGGTGCGCGCGCAACGTCTCGCCAGTCGCGGCCGGGAGTCGGGTGAGGCGCTCGATCAACGCGTTGCCCACCGCGTGCAGTGGACGCCGCCGGACGGCATTCCGCTGGCCGTCATCGCCAACAATGGCACGCTGGCGGAGGCGGGCGACGCACTGGTAGCGGTGCTGACGCAGGGGGACGGTGCAGAGGGACGGCGCTGAGGGATGACCCAGTGACCCATTGAGATGACGGGCGGATGTCAGGCTGACAATCCGGGTTGATGTGGCGTTGTGTGTCGTTATTTTGCAAATTATTGCAAAGTGAGCAAGCTTTGCGTAATCTCACGACATCCACCACGACACCGCCCGTGCCGTTGCAGGCGCGGGCCGCTTTCCGGAGCCCCTCATGGCCACAGTCTTGCCCACTCATGCCCGCGTCGTCATCGTCGGCGGCGGCATCGTCGGATGTTCCGTCGCCTATCACCTCGCGAAACTCGGCTGGACCGACGTCGTGCTGCTCGAACAGGGGCAGTTATCGTGCGGCACGACTTGGCACGCTGCGGGGCTTGTCGGGCAGTTGCGCTCGCAGGAGAGCATGACGAAGCTCATCCGCTATTCGACCAAGCTGTACAGCGAGCTGGAAGCGGAGACGGGGCTGGGCACGGGCTGGAAGCAATGCGGGTCGTTGTCGGTGGCGCGCACGCCCGAGCGCATGACGCAACTCAAGCGCACGGCCGCCGTGGCGCGGGCGTACGGCGTGCAATGCGACGTGATCTCGCCGCGCGATGCCGGTGAGTTGTGGCCGGTCATGCGCACCGATGACCTCGTGGGCGCCGTATGGCTGCCGGGCGATGGCAAGGCGAACCCGACCGATCTCACGCAGGCGCTCGCACGCGGTGCGCGCAGCCGGGGCGTGCGCATCGCCGAGAACACCCGCATCACCGAAATTCACACGGCGACGCCCAATGGTGTGCGCACAGCCACCGGCGTGTCGTGGCAAAACAAAGACGGCGAGAGCGGTCGCATCGACGCCGAGATCGTCGTCAACTGCGCGGGCCAATGGGCCAAGGCCGTGGGCCGGATGTGCGGCGTCACGGTGCCGTTGCACTCGGCCGAGCACTACTACATCGTGACCGAGCGCATCGCGGGCGTGCATCCCGATCTGCCGGTGATGCGTGACCCCGACGGGTACATCTACTTCAAGGAAGAAGTCGGCGGGCTGGTGATGGGCGGCTTCGAGCCGAACGCCAAGCCGTGGGGCATGAACGGCATTCCCGAGAACTTCGAGTTTCAACTGTTGCCCGACGACTGGGACCAGTTCGAGATCCTCATGGAGAACGCACTGATCCGCGTGCCGGCGCTGGAGACGGCGCAGATTCGCCAGTTCTACAACGGCCCCGAGTCGTTCACGCCGGACAACAACTTCATACTTGGCGAAGCCCCCGAGTTGCGGAATTTCTACGTCGGCGCGGGCTTCAACTCCATGGGTATCGCGTCGGCGGGCGGGGCGGGCATGGCCCTCGCCGAGTGGATTGTCGCGGGCGAGCCGACGATGGATCTGTGGCCGGTGGATATCCGCCGCTTCGCCGGTTTCAACGGCAACGACACGTGGCTGCACGACCGTGTGAAAGAGACGCTCGGCCTGCATTACGCGATGCCGTGGCCGAATCGCGAACTCGACACGGCGCGCCCGTTCCGCCGCTCGCCGCTGTATGGCACGTTGCTCGCCAAGGGCGCGTGCTTCGGCAGCAAGATGGGCTGGGAGCGGCCCAACTTCTTCGCGCCTTCGCCCGAGGAAGCGCGCATCGAATACAGCTTCGGCCAGCAGAACTGGCATGCGTGGAGCGCGGCCGAGCATCGCGCGTGCCGTGAGGCCGTAGCGCTGTTCGACATGAGCTCGTTCTCGAAGCTGCTTATCAAGGGGCGGGATGCCGAGCGCGTGCTGCAATCGCTGTGCAGCAACGACGTGTCGGTGGCGCCGGGCCGTACGGTCTACACGGGCATGCTCAACGAGCGCGGCGGCTACGAGTCGGACTTCACGCTCACGCGTCTCGCGCCCGATCAGTACCTGATGGTGACCGGCTCGGCACAGACCACCCGCGACATGGATTACGTGGAGCGCCGCATTCCGGCCGACGCGCACTGCACCGTGGTGGACGTGACGGGACAATATTCGGTGCTGGCAGTCATGGGGCCGAATTCGCGCGCCTTGCTCCAGCAAGTGTCCAAGGCCGATTTCTCCAATGAGGCATTTCCGTTCGGCACGAGCCGTGAGATCGATCTCGGCTACGCCACCGTGCGTGCAACGCGCCTGACCTACGTCGGCGAACTCGGCTGGGAGCTTTACGTGCCGGTCGAATTCGCCGTGGGGGTCTACGAGGCGCTGCACGCGGCGGGCAAGGCGTTCGGGTTGCGCGATGCGGGCTATTACGCCATCGACTCGCTGCGCATCGAGAAGGGCTATCGGGCGTGGGGCCGCGAACTGACGCCCGATACCAACCCGGTCGAGGCCGGCCTGACGTTCGCTTGCAAGCTGGCGGGCGACATCGCGTTCACCGGGCGCACGGCGGTCGAACAGGCCCGTGCGCAAGGGGTGCGCCGCAAGCTGGTGAGCGTGGCCCTCGACGGGGCGACCGATCGCATGCTGTGGGGTGGCGAGGCGGTCTTGCGTGACGGCCAGCCTGTGGGCTTCATTTCGTCGGCGGCGTATGGGCATACCATCGATGCGCCGGTGGGGCTCGCGTTCCTCATCAACCCCGACGGTCCGGTGGATGCCGAGTTCGTCGAGGCAGGGCGATATCAAGTGGATCTGGCGGGTGAATTGCTCGACGCGCGAGTGCAACTGCGGGCCCTGTACGACCCGAAGGGCGAGCGCGTGAAAGCATGACCCGGGCCTGATTCCGGCCCGATGTCAGTCGGAATCCCCACACGGCACCGGACGTGAATCTCGACTGACACGGGCGGACTCGCTGCCGCTTCTGTAAAATGCCGCTTTTGCCTAGTTTTCGCACCTGTCCGGTGAGGGTGCGTCCGGTCTTCCCGTATGTCTTTTGCATGTATAGCAGCGGCGCGCCGCTTCGACGACGCGGCACACCTGCCGCTCGTGATCGGTTCGCAGCGTTACGGCTGGATTCGTCGTCGCGACGTCGAGTCGCTGTGCCGGTGGCCCGAGGTCTTTGAAATCAGCTCGCTCGCGGTGCGCATCCATCCACGTCACGACACGTGTGAAGCCCGCACGGCGGCGCTCGCGCCGGTGATCGAGACGCTGGCGGCCGAGGGCATCATCACCGGCTGGCGCAACGAACGCTACGCCATCCGGCAGCGGCTCTACGACGCGCCGCTCGCGTGGATCGAGCGTGCGGCGTCGCGGTTCTTCGGTACACGTACTTTTGCCGTGCACGTGAACGCGTATGTCCCCGCGCGCTTCGCGGGCGAAGCCCCGAAGATGTGGATCGCCCGTCGCAGCGTGCTCAAGGCGACCGACCCCGGCTGTCTGGACAATGCGGCAGCGGGCGGTATCGGCAACGGTATCGGCGTGGGTGACACGCTCGTCAAAGAGTGCTGGGAAGAAGCAGGCATTCCGGCGTATCTGGTGAACGAAGCCCGGCCGGGCCGCACGCTGCATATCCTCGCGGAGATTCCGGAGGGCGTGCAGTCGGAGCAGATTTTCGTCTACGACCTTGCGTTGCCACGAGGCTTCGTGCCGGAGAATCAGGACGGCGAGGCGAGCGCGCATTGGCTGTGTTCTGCCGGTCAGGTGCGCGACGTGATTGCGCGCGGCAAGATGACCGTCGACGCAAGTCTTGCGAGTCTCGACTTTCTGCTGCGTGAAGGTGCGGTGCGCGCGAAGGACTGCGCCGGTATCGACGCCTTGTTCAAACCGGCCGACGAATAATCCGCGGCCCGCTGGCCCAATCAGAATTTCAACACTGCAACGTCATTGCAAGCATTTGCCCAGGAGCAATCATGGCACCGATCGAAAATAGCTACATTCTGAAGTTGTCCTGCCCGGACCGTCCCGGCATCGTCCACGCGGTGGCCGGTTTCCTGGTCGAGCGCGGCGGCAACATTCTCGACTCGGCGCAGTTCAACGATCGCTTCACGGGCGGCTTTTTCATGCGCGTGCACTTCCAGCAACTGCCGGGCGAAACCGATCTGGCTGCGCTGCAACGCGACTTCGCACCGCTCGCCACGCAATACGAAATGCAGTGGGAACTGGTCGACGCAGCGATCAAGCCGCGCGTCATGCTCATGGTCTCGAAGATCGGCCATTGCCTGAACGATCTGCTGTTCCGCTACAAGACCGGTCAGCTCAACATCGAAATCCCGGTGATCGTCTCGAACCACAAGGATTTCTACCAACTGGCCGCCAGCTACAACATTCCGTTCCATCACCTGCCGCTCATGAATTCCACGCCGGAATCGAAGGCCGCGCAGGAAGCGAAGGTGCTTGAACTGGTCAACGACAACAACATCGATCTGGTGGTGCTGGCGCGTTACATGCAGGTGCTCTCCGCCAACCTGTGCAAGCAGCTGGCGGGCCGCGCGATCAACATTCACCACTCGTTCCTGCCGAGCTTCAAGGGCGCGAAGCCGTACTACCAGGCGTTCGACCGTGGCGTGAAGCTGATCGGGGCGACGGCACATTACGTGACGTCCGACCTCGACGAAGGCCCGATCATCGAGCAGGAAGTCGAGCGCGTGGATCACACGATGGACCCGGAGCAACTGACCGCTATCGGGCGCGACGTGGAGTGCGTGGCGCTCGCGCGTGCCGTGCGCTATCACGCCGAACACCGCATTCTGCTCAACGGGCACAAGACGGTGATCTTCCGCTAATCGTAAGTTGTGATGACATCCTCGACTGGGTGCACTTGATAAGTGATCAGAAGCGGATAGCCCTCTGCGGTGAGCATGACGACAAAGAACGGCGTGTCCAGCGTGACGCGATGGTCGGGCGGGTGCCATTCGGCGACCGGTAGGTTCTTTTCCCCGGGGGCCGCGCGCACGCCTTCCTCGTTATGCACCAGGAAAAAATCGTGGCTGGGGCGGTCCGTCTGAATGAGCTGCGCAAAACGCGGCACAGAGAAGTCGACCGTCGCGGTGCGCAAGCCCAGTAATTCACCCAGCGGTGCCGATGCGGCCAACGCATCGAGCAGCCAGTCCAGCAGGCCGGCATCCGTCAGTGCCTCGCAGGCATGGGGGTCGCGTTGCGCGTAGAGCACGCGTAGACCGCTGGTCGATTCGGCCCCCATCCCCGTCCCTATCCCCATCCCCGAAATCGTGCTGTGCGGATGCAATCGTTTGACGACGAAACGCGGGTCGCCGGCCAAGAGGCCGCTGACCTCCATCCGCTCACCGTCGATCTTCATCATGTCGACGTCGATACGCTCGCCGACGTCCAGCGTGAATGCGAGTCTGCGGGTGTCGAGCGGGTCGAAGGGCGCATCCCACGACGCGGTACCTCGAAGGAAATTGCCCAACTTGTCGACGGAGAGATCGGGGACTGGGCTAAAGGCCCAATTCGTACCCGGTGCGACGGACGATACGTACTGCCGGATGGCGTCGCACGCTTGCGATTTTCCGCCTCCGGAGGCGGGGGCGGGCGCTGCCGCCTTGCCGCCACCTCCCGACGGGGCGGCTTTGGGAGCGGATGACGGCGGGGGAGAAGGGATACGCATCGTCTCGATTCTCAAGAAGGAGAATCGCCATTCTGCGAAAACGCCGGGCACTGTGCTTTTGGAACAAGTGCCCAGCCTATCAGTTTCAGTCCGTCAACTGCGTTGTGCCAATTCGCTACCGGCGTCGCGGGCGAGGCGGGCGATCGATATCGTCGAACTCACTGCAATCAGACCCACCGTCAGGAATGCCCACGGGAAGTCCGCCGAGACGACGTGATCGCGCCCATGCAGATACGACGACGTTTGCAGCACGGCCGCCCCGATGGTGATGCCGAGCGTGAGCGAGACCTGCTGCGCCACGCTTGCCAGACTCGTCGCCTGACTCATGCGGTGTGCGGGCACGTCGGCGTAGGAGATCGCATTCAGGCTGGTGAATTGCAGGGAGCGGAAGCACCCGCCGAACAGCAGCGTGCAGAGAATGACCAGATGCGCGGTTTGATCGGTGAACAGCCCATAGCCGCCGATGGTGGCCGACGCGATGATTGCGTTGGTCATCAGCACACGGCGAAAGCCCCAGCGTTGCAGAATGCGCAGCGAGAGCGTCTTCATGAACATCGCACCCGCGGCCGAGATGAACGTGAGCGCCCCCGACTCCATCGGCGTCATGCCGAAGCCGAGTTGCAGCATCAGCGGCAACAGAAACGGCGTCGCGCCCACGCCGATGCGGAACAGCGTGCCGCCTGCCACACCCGCGCGGAACGTCGGGATGCGGAACAGATCGAGCCGCAGCAGCGGGTGCTCGAGGCCACGCGCGTGGCGTAGATACGACCACAGCAGCATGCCGCCGAAGGCGACGAGCCCGAGCGCGAGCGGCGTCGGAATCAAATGACGGCCAATGGTCGAGAGGCCGAGCATCAGAATCGACAGTCCGAGTCCCGACAGGATGAAGCCCTTCACATCGAGCGGCGGCACGTCCTCTTCGAACAGATCGGGGATGTACTTCGTCGCGAGCACGAAGCCGAGAATGCCGATCGGAATGTTGATGAAGAAGATCCAGCGCCAGTGCCAGTACGTGGTGATGAAACCCCCGAGCGGCGGGCCGAGTACCGGGCCGACTAGCGCGGGAATCGTCAGGTAATTGAGCGCGCGCACCATGTCGCGCTTTTCCACGGATTTGAGCAACGCGAGACGGCCGACCGGCACCATCATGGCGCCGCCCATGCCTTGCACGAAACGTGCAATCACCAGTTCCGGAAGATTGGTCGAAATGCCGCAGCAGATCGAGCCGAATACAAACACCCCGATGGCGAATCGGAACACGTTGCGCGTGCCGAAGCGGTCGGCAATCCAGCCGCTGATCGGAATGAAGACAGCGAGACTGATGAGGTAGGTCGTGAGCGCGAGCTTGAGCGTAATCGGACTCTCGCCGAGATCCTTGGCGATCAGCGGCAACGAGGTGGACAACACGGTCGAATCCATGTTCTCCATGAACAGCGCGCAGGCAACAATCAGTGGAACTAGCATGAGGCAGCGGGCTGCCGAAGCGGCAACCGGGTAAGCGTGTGAGGTGCGACGGGTGAGCGCGTGGCGAGGGGCAGACGTAGAGCGCTGGCAAACGTTATAGCAAACTTTGCCGGGGGGTGCGCCGCTTTCGCCGGACGCCAGAAAGCACGCGGGTTTTCAGGTGGTGCGGGTCGATTGAGGCCGTTTTGAAGGGCGGAATGCCGTCTTGAGGCGTGATACGCGGTCATGCGGTCACGACGCCAGAAAATCGCGCAGTACGTGAAGGTGCGTCTGGGCGTCACCGTCTTCGAGTTTGTGCGCCGCCGTAAGCAGCGTCACGCGGCCTTGGGTCAACCGCGTGCGCAGTTCGGCAAGCATCGCGTTGTGATCGGCGTCGAGCGTGCTCAGCTCCTCTAGAAAACGCGTACGGAAATCGTTGAACTGCTCGGGATGCTCGTGAAACCACTTGCGCAGGTCTGTACTCGGTGTGACGTCCTTGGCCCAGAAGTCGATCTTGGCTTTCTCTTTGGACAGCCCGCGCGGCCACAGACGATCGGCCAGCACGCGTTGCCCGTCATCAGGCGACGGCGCGTCGTAGACACGTTTGAAATGGAGGTCGGTGTGCTGATCGCCAGACTTGGCGGCGCGATGGGGTGCGTGTTCCGCAGCGGCCTTCGGAGCGGATTTCGTAGCTTTCGGTGACGGCATGGGGGACAGCCTCCGCGAGGGGCACGCGTACGAGCGCAATAGCCGCCAGCTTACCGGAGGATGCCGGACGAGGCGAGCGGCGCGCCCGTACTGCATCGCGCCGCCCTTCCGTTCGGCTGTCCGCCCATCTACCTTGTTGTTCAGAAACGCCAGTTGAGATTGCCGAACACGGCGTTGTCGGTGACCTGACTGCCGAACTGCCCGGTGTAGCTCACACCTAGCGTGACCGCTTGCCCGACGAAGGCGTCGATGCCGGCCTCGACAATGGCCGCGTCCCGGGCGATGGGCACGCCACCGACCGTGAAGCCGGCGGCGCTATCGACGAAGGCGAGTTGCGCGTCCGGGGTATCCGCGCCAAACGCATGCCGCCATCCGGCCGACAGCCGTAAGCGTCCCAGTGCAGCGGTGCCCGCGCCGGTGCCGAACGGCAAGTCACCCCGTACCCCCAACGTCGAGAACGTGATGCCACGCGTCTGTTCATCGGCATGAAGGTCGGCGGCGCTGCCCGATTCGTTGAAGGCATCGGTACGCACCCACGCATGCGCCATGGCCGCAAAGGGCTCGATGCCGACGCGGCCCAAATCGAATCGCCATGCGGCTTCGCCGAAGACCTGCCACGTCGCGGCGTCATAGCTGGCACGCGCGGTCTGTGCAATGGGGCCGATGGCGACCGCACGCCGTGAACTGATCTGCTGCAACGCATACGAGCCGCCGAGCATGGCGCCAAGGTGCCCGAAGCGCCGGCTGACATACGCGCCCATCTGCGCATCGTTGCTGTTTCCCGACGCCGTGGTTCCCGTGTTGAACGTGTCGTGTCCCAACCCGCCGAGGACCCCCGCGCGCCAGGTATCGGCAACGGGGGTATCGACACCGACCAGCACGCCCATGCCGCGACGGTACAGCGTCGATGCCCCGGCGCCACCGCTCGCCACCGATGCCGCGCGCAATTGACCATCGCTGCCGTAGACCGATGCCCACGCTTGGGTTGCCCGGCGTTGCCCACGGCAATCGAAGTTGTTGAGGGGCGTCGTCAACTCGCTCGTGCCGACACCGCTGCCGGTATCGCAATCGTCCGCGAACAAGAGGCTGTCGCGCAGACGTTGCGAGGCAGCGTCGCGTGTCACCTGACTCTGACTGAGCAGCATCGACGCGATGGACGCATGCAGACTGCCGTCCAGACTCGCAAACGCTGCGGGCGCAGTATCTGCCGTCAGTCCCGATGCCGCCTGATACAGCGGGCTGCCGGTGCCGAGTACCGACACCGCCGACGCGACGGCCTTTTGATTCGGCGTGACACCTCCTGCGGAAAGCGGCGTGCCGTTCGGTGAGAACGAGAGCAATACCGTATTCGGCGTGTAGCTCACTTGTGGCGAGAGGTAGAGCAGGTTGGTCGACGTCGACGCGAACTGTCCGCTCACGCCATTGGCCGCCGAGACGATCACGGCACCCGACGCGTCGGCAGACTGGGTGCCCGGGGCAGCGTTCACAACAAGATTGCTGCCGCCGACGGACGCGCTACCCGCCGCATTCACCTGACTGGGTGCAGTACCGGGGGCGACGTTCACCTGAAGCGTCGAGCCCGGCCGAAGCGTCAGATTGCCGCCGACACCGAGCGTTGTCCCCGGTGAACTCACCACAATCTGGCTGCCGCTCGCGCCAGTCAGCGGCCCGGTCTGCGCACCCGTGCCGCTGCCGCCCGCCGAGGTGGGCGCGGGTGTCGTCAGCGTGCCACCGGCCCGCACGGTCACCGGCGAATGGCCGAGATTGCCGATGCCGAGCGTGCCACCGGCGACCGTTGTCGGGCCGGTGAGGGGATTGTTGCCACTGAGCGTGAGCGTTCCGCTGCCCGTTTTGGTGAGCCCGCCGCTGCCCGACACGCTGCCGCCGAAGTTGCCCGACGACACGGTGACGGACCCGTCATTGATCGTGAGCGCACCCTGCGTCGTCCCGGTCAGCGAGGGCAACGTGACGTCGACGCCTTGCGTGGTGACCGTGCCTTGGGTGAGCGTCAGCCCGCCGGTGCCGAGGCCTGTTGGCGAAGTGACGGCGACGGTGCCGCCATTCACCGTGGTGCCACCGCTGTAGCTGCTGTTACCACCGAGCGTCACGCTGGCATTGCCTTGCTTGGTGATGCCCCGGTGCCTTGAATCACGCCATCGAACGTGCTGTTGGCACCTCCGCCGAGTGTGAGCGATTGCGCGCCGAGCGATACCGTCGATCCGGCGGCACCGTCGAGACCGGCAATCGTGACGGTCGTCGGTGTGCCGACCTGACTGACGTCGAGCGTCGTGCCGCCCGCCAACGTGACGTTGTTGCTACCGGAGAGCGCACCGCCCGCGCCGAGCGCAAGGGTGCCGTTAGTGATGTCGATGTCGCCCGAGAACGTGTTTTGTCCTGCGAGCGTCTGCGTGCCCGCGCCGGCTTTCACGATGCCGCCCGTGCCGTTGATGGCGCTGGTGAGTGTCTGGTGCGTACCGTCACCGAACGTCAGCGTGCTGCCCCCCAGATTCACGTTGCCGCCGCTGCCGGACAACGTGCCGACCGTCTGGTTACCCGCAGCACTGATGTCGAACGCGGCGTTGCTGCCTGCCACCACGACATTGGCACCCGCTGCGAGCTTGCCGGTGGCACCGAGTGCGAGCGTGCCGTCGTCGATGGTGGTGGTGCCGGTGAACTGCTGCTGACCGGTCAGGGTCTGCGTTCCGCTGCCTTGCTTGACGATGCCGCCCGTGCCCGAAATCGTGCCGCTCACGGTGTGGCTGGATGCGTCGCCGAAGGTCAGCATGTTGTTGCCGAGGGTGACGTTCGTGTCCGCTTGAGCGGTGAGCGCGCCGATGGTGCGGCCGCCGTTCGCCGCCGAAATGTCGAGCGTGGCGCCAGCGTTCCGGAGCGTCACGGCGCCCGTTGCGGCCAGCGTGCCGGCACCCGCGAGCGAAAGGGTGCCGTTCTGTACGACCGTGCCACCCGTGAAGGTGCTCGTGCCGGTCATGGTTTCGACACCTGTCCCCATCTTCACGAGGCTGCCGCTACCCGCGACGCCACCGCTGAAGGTTTCGTTGGCGCCGCTGCTGCCGACTTCGAGCACATTGCCGCCCATGTTGATCGCGCCGCCGCCCGTGAGCGCGCCAAATGTCTGCGTGCCGTTACCGGCCGACAGGTCGAAAGTGGCACCCGTCTGCACATCGACAACACCGCCCGCATCGAGGCTGGCACCAGCGCCCAACGCGAGAGTGCCTGCACTGACGTTGGTTACGCCGATGTAAGTGTTCTCCCCGTTGAGCGTAAGCGTGGCGCTGCCATTTTTGGTGATGCCGCCCCCACCGAAGACGGCGCCGTTGAGCGTGAGATCGTGCGTGCCGAGCACGTCGAGATTGCCGTTGAGCATGATCCGGTTGCCGAGCGTGGTGGCCTGCGTGGCATCGAGCGATGTTGCATCGGCAAAGGTGACGGTGCCGGTGCCCAGCGCGGTATTGCTGCCGACGAGGATGCCGCCCGCCTGCACGTTCATGCCACCACCGAAGTCGCTGTTGCCGGAAAGCGTTTGCACGCCGTTGCCGACTTTGACGAGCTGTCCGCCAGCGCCGTGGATGTCCGAGGCGAGTGTGTTGTCACCGGCAGTGCCGAAACTCAATGTCGCGTGGTCAATCCCTATGACACTGCCGGCCACACCGGTAAGTGTGCTGACGACCTGCGTCGGTCCGGCCACAACATCAAGAACGCTTGTCGAGCCGTTGAGACTGACGGCGGCGGAATCGAGCTGCGTTCCGCCGCGCAACGCGAGCCTGCCCGCGTTGATTTGCACCGTGCCCGGCAGCACCAAACCGCCCGAGAGTGTTTGCGTACCGCTGCCTTGTTTGACGATGCCGCCTGCGCCGCTCAACGCGCCGCCGAAATCGCCGTTGTTGCTGCTGTCGAGCGTGATTGTCCGATTGCCGATGCGAAGCGTGCTGCCCGCTACCCCGTTGAGTGCGCCAACCGTAGGCGCCGTGGCGGCGCTCACATCGAGCGATGTGCCGGCATTGAGCGTGACATCGGTCGTGTTCAGCAGCGAGCCGCCTGCGCCGAGCACCACCGCCCCGTCGGCGACCGTGAGCATGCCGGCCAGCAGGTTCTCACCCGTGAGCGTTTGCGTGCCCGCGCCTTGTTTGACGACGTTGCCGAACCCCTGAATCGCGGCTGCCAGCGTCTCGTCGCTCGCATCACCGAACGTCAACGTGTTGTGACTGAGTGCCACGACACCGCTCGTACCGGACAGGCTGCCAATGGTTTGATCACCCGCATCGCTCAGATCAAGCGACGCGTTCACACCATCGACCACGACATGTGCCCCTGCCGCAAGACTCCCTGTACGTCCGATGACGAGCGCACCATCGGTAACGGTCGTGGTACCGGTGTACAACTGCACGCCGTCAAGTTTTGCGGATCCAGCGCCTTGTTTGACGATGCCCCCCGCGCCTGAGATTACGCCGTCGAAGTTCTGCCCGGTGGCGTCGCCGAACGTCAGCGTATTCGCGCCCAGATCGATCTGTGAGTTGGCGACGCCCGAAAGCGCGCCGATGGTGCGCGGTCCATTCGCACTGGAAATATCGAACGTCGCGTTGGTACCGCTCAGCGTGAGTGCGCCGTTCGACGCCAGCGCGCCTGCACCGCTTAGCGCGAGCGTCCCCGCTTGTACCGTTGTGCCGCCGGTGTACGTGTTCTGACCCGTGAGCGTTTGCATGCCCATACCGACTTTGACCAGCGATCCCGTGCCCGCGATGTTGCCGCTGAATGTGTCGCTTCCCGCATCGCCGAGTGTCGTCACGACACTGCCGAGATTGACGGTACCCGTCCCGTCGAGGGCGCCGATCGTTTGCGTGCCGTTGCCTGCGGAAAGATCGAGCGTCGCACCGCTCGCAACGTTGATCGAGCCTGCCGCGTTCAACGAGGCGCCTGCGCCCAGCGCGAGGGTCCCGGCGTTGATGGTAGTGGGGCCGGTATAGGTATTGGAACCGCCTAGTGTGAGCGTCGCGCTGCCCGCTTTGATGAGTCCGCCGAGCCCGGCGAGCACGCCGTTCAGCGTCACGTCGTTGTTCCCGAGGACAGTCAGCGTGCCGGTCAGATTGATGTTGTTGCCGAGCGTCACCGCTTGCGTACTGTCGAGCGTCGCATTGTTGGCGATGTTCAGCGCGCCCGTGCCGAGTGCGAGATTGTTGCCGACAATCAACCCGCCCGCATTGACCGTCGTGCCACCGGTGAAGTCGCTCGCACCGGTCAGCGTCTGCACGCCTGAGCTGGCCTTCACAATGCCGCCAGTGCCGTGAAAGACACCGTCGAACGTCCCATCCGTCGCGTCGCCGAACGTGAGCGTCCGTGTGCCCAGTGCGATGGCGCTACCCGCAACGCCGGTGAGTGCGCCGACGGTGGTCGGTCCCGCAGCACTGATATCGAACACGGTATTCGTGCCCGATAAGGTTAGCGAGTTGGCAGGTTGCAGCGAGCCGCCCGTGTCGAGCGCCAGCGTGCCGCCCGCAATGTCGACGCCGCCGGTGAACGTTTGCGCAGCCGTGAGGGTTTGCGTGCCCGTGCCTTGCTTGACGATGCCGCCGGTACCGGTAAGCGCCGCGCCCAATGTCTGATCGGTAGCATCGCCGAACGTCAGCGTATTGGCACCGAGCGCAATCGACCCTCCACTGCCGGAGAGCGCTCCAACGGTACGATTGCCCGCCGCACTGATGTCGAACACGGCGGTGTTGCTGCCCAGCACGACGTCCCCTTGTGACGCGAGCGACCCGCCAGCCCCTAATGCCAGCGTACCGTCGTTGATGGTCGTCCCGCCTGTCCACGTCCCCGCACCGTCAATGACCAGTTGCGCACTGCCGGTCTTTTGCAGCGCCCCGACACCTGAAACGTCACCGGTCAGCGTCAGATCCTGACTGCCGAGAACCGCCGACGTGCCATTCAGTGTGATGTTGTTCGCGATCGTCGCCGCTTGTGTGGTGTCGAGCGTCGTCTGATCGGCCATCGTCAACGTGCCGCTCCCGAGCGCAGCCGCATTGCCCAGTGCCAGACCACCGGCGTTCACCGTCAGGCCGCCGGCGAAGTCACTCGCCCCCGCCAGCGTCTGCACGCCTGCGCCTTGCTTGATGAGCGCGCCCGCGCCGTGAATGCTGCCGTTGAACGTTTGCCCGGTGTTGTCGCCGAAGGTCAACGTGTTCGCGCCGAGTTGCACCTGCGCGGCGCCCCCGCTCAGGGATCCAATGGTTTGCACACCGGCACCACTGATATCGAGCGACGTCGTCTTGTCGCCAAGAATGACCGCACTCTGCGCCGACAGGCTGCCACCCTCGGCAACAATCAGCGCGCCGCCTCCGACCACGACGCTGCCGGTAAATGTCTGCTGTCCGGTGAGCGTTTGCGTGCCGGTGCCGAATTTGACGATGCCGCCGCCGTTACCGTTGATCGTGCCGTCGAAAATCCGATTCGTGCCATCGCCAAACGACAACGTGTTGTCGCCAAGATTGACGGCACTGCCCGTGGCCCCGAATAACGCGCCGATGGTCTGATTCTCACCATGGCTGATATCGAACGCGGCGCCACCGGCAATTTTCACCGAGTTGCCAGACAACGTGCCGGTCCCGCCGACGGACAACGTGCCCGCATAGATGCTGATGGGGCCGTCGAACGTATTCGGGCCGGAAAGCGTCTGCGTCCCCGTGCCTTCTTTGACGATGCCACCGTTGCCGGTGATGCTGCCGTCGAAGCTTACGTTGTTCCCATCGCCGAACGTCAACCAGGCTTCCCCGAGCGAGACGGTGGAATCCGCCACTCCGGAGAGTGCACCGATGGTCGACGCGCCTAACCGACTGATATCGAACGCCGTCCCCGAGCCGAGCAGCGACACCGCGCCCGTGCTGGCCAGCGAGCCTCCTGCCGCGAGCGCGATACCTCCCGCGTTGATCGTGGTGCCACCGGTGTATGTGTTGCTGCCCGTGAGCGTTTGCGTGTCGCCGTTAGCCTTGATGATGCCGCCCGTGCCGCTGATCACCCCGGCGAAGGTGCCGCTGGAACTGTTGCCGAGCGTGAGGTTGTTGGCCCCGAGCAGGATCCGTGTGTTCGCCACGCCGGACAGACCGGCGATTGTGCGATCGCCGTTCGCATTCGAGATGTCGAACGTTGAGCCCGGCCCCGCGAGCGCGAGCGGCGTTCCCGCCACCTGAAGTGTGCCCGCGCCGGACAAGGTCAACGTGCCCGCGAGGATACTCATGGATCCGCTGAAGGTGTTGACCCCTGTGAGCGTGACTGACTGTGGCCCTTGCTTGATGACGTTGCCACTTCCCGTGATTTGCCCGGTGAGGGTGAGCGGTGCGCTGCCGCCAAACGTGAGCAGTGTGCTGCCACCGCCGACTGAAATCTGATTGGCCAGCGTTAGCGGGGCACTGGCGTCGAGAACCGCGCTCGAGCCCGACGCATGCACGACCCCGCTGCCAAGTGCGGCACTGCTACCCGCGATCAACGTGCCGCTGCTCAGCGATGTGCCGCCGGTGTACGTGTTCGCGCCCGACAGCGTGAGGCTGCCGGTCCCTGTGAGCGACACGCCACCAGCGCCACTGAGAACACCGCTCACAACGAGTGGGTTGCTGCCGGAAACAGTGAGGCCGTTCGCGCCGAGCGTGACGGGCAGCGTCAGGGAGAGACCCGCGTTCGCCGCCTGCATGCCGCCGCCGTTCACGACCAGCGTGCCGGTGCCGAAACTGCCCGGGTCATTGAAGACGGCAAGACCGCCGTTAAGCGTGGTGGATGTGACGGCGAGCGGCCCGTTCAGGGTCCACGTACCGCCGTTGACGGTAGCCTGCGAGAAATTCACGTAACTCGCGCCGTTGAGCGTGCCGGTGCCGATGGCCGTGTTGTTGTTCGCCGAGTTGCTCAGTACCAGCGCGTTGTTGCCGCCTGCACCGCCGTCGACCGTGCCGGTGGCGGCAAATCCGAGATTGAATCCGGTCACGGGGAGGGCCGCGAGACCGACGCTGCCCCCGTCGTTCAACGTCGATCCGGTGACGGCGGTGAACGTATTCGTACTGCCGCCACCGAGCGAGATGCTGCCGCTGATCGTGCCGTCGTTCGTGAACGAATTGCCGGCGCCCGGTGTGCTGTTGGCCTGAAACGCGATGCGCCCGAGCACCGTCCCCGAGTTGGTGAAGTTGACGGCACCACCGCCATACGCGGCCACGACCGGTGCACTGCCCGTACCTGTGAGCGATACGCCGAGAATGGGCGACGCACCGAGCGTGCCGCTGTTGTTGATAACCGTGTTGCCACCGGCAGCGTTCTGCACCGCGAGCGCTAGTCCGGTCAGTCCCGGCAGATTGACCCCGAGCAAGCCGACGGTGCCGCGCATGATCGCGTTGTTCGTCACGGTCTGGGTGCTGCCGCCGACATTGCCGTTGCCGATGACCGTCCCGCTGGCGAGCAGGCCGATGCTGCCGAGTACGGAGGGATCGATCGTGCCGCCGTTGACGAGCGTGACGTTGTTGCCCGTGAGCGTCATCGCCGTGCCGCCGATGCCCAGCAGCACACCGACACCGGCTCCGCTGTTCACGTTCACTTGGAGATTGTTGGCGGCGTTCGAAAACGATGGCGCGAGCGGGTTAGCGGCACCGCTGCATGTGACGACGCTGCCGGCAACGGCGCAGGTGGCCCACGCAGGTGCCGCGACGGTTGCACTCATCAGGGCGACGCAGGCGAGACACAAGCGGGTAAGCGCAGAGGCTGGCGCGCCGGAGGTTGCTGCCGCGCTACGTCGTCCGCCCCCTCTGGCACGCGATGCCGGTGCCGCCCCGGTGCGTTGGCAGGCCGTCTCCGGTGCGGGGACGACATCGACGCGGCAATGCCGCCAGACCAAACGATAGAGGTGCTTGTTCATCGCGTTCCGATTCCAAAAGGCGTGCGGTGTGGGGACGGGCGGTATGCGCGCGGAAAGCCGGAAAGCGCGACACCCATGGCAGGCGACATTCGGGGGGAGCCACGATGGCGATGCGCGCCTGAGAGAAGGCGCAAACACCAGCCGGACGCAGCACTAATGCGCGGTTTGTGTGCGGGGCATTCTAGAAAGCGGCAGGGGATAGCGCGCGGCCGTGCCGACGTGACAAGTCGCGGCACAGCATGGCGGCGGTGCCGGGAAACGCTGACGAATCAATACGGTGCGGCGAAGGAGACGACGCCGTTCGGGCGTCGGAAGCGGGGGCTAGATTCGGAGGTTTCCCGCTGTGCGAGGCACATGCGTAGGCCCGCAGATGGGACTGACGAACGCCGCACGGGGTGTGGCGGCGCTCGTCAGTGTCACGCGTGAAGCGTAGGTGATGTGAGCCGGGGCGCGACTACGCGGCCTTCGTCAGCGGTGCGACTTGGCGGATATCGAGCGATGTCAGCGTTTGCGCAATCGCCGTGACGACGTTGCGCATCTCGTTGTCGTCGATCGCGCCAATACAGCCCACACGGAACGTCTCCAGTTGGGTGAGCTTGCCCGGATACAGGACGTAACCGCGCTCGCGCACTGCTGCATAAAACGCCTTGAAGTCGTACTTGCTGTCGGTCGGCGCGTGGAACGTGACGATCACGGGTGCCTGCACGTCCGCCGACAGGAACGGCCGGAAGCCGAGCGACGCCATGCCGTCGACGAGTGCGCGGCAGTTGCGGCGATACCGCTCGCCGCGCACCGGCTGCCCGCCTTCCGCGAGAAACTGATCGACGGCGGCACGCAAGGCCGCGACAACGTGCGTCGGCGGCGTGAAGCGCCATTGCGTGGTTTTCTGCATGTACGCGTACTGGTCGTGCAGATCCATCGCCAGCGAGTGGCTGTTGCCTGCGGACGCCTCCAGCACGGTCTTCTTCACGATCACGAAGCCCATGCCCGGCACGCCTTCGAGGCACTTGCCGCTGGCGGCGATCAGCGCGTCGAACGGCATCGTGCGTACGTCGATCTCCACGGCGCCGAACGAACTCATCGCGTCGACGATGAGCCCCTTGCCGTGCTTCTGGCACACGCGGGCGATATCGGCGAGCGGGTTGAGCACACCGGCACCGGTCTCCAGATGCACCTGCGCCACGTGTGTGATCGACGGATCGCGCGTGAGCGCTTCGTCAATGGCGGCGGCGCTCGCGGCCTGATCTTCGGCAATGGGCAGCGCCACGGCATCGCGGCCGAGATAGCGGCAGATCTTCAGAATGCGCTGGCAATAGGCACCGTTATCGGGCACCAGAATCCGCGCGTTGCGCGGCGTGAGCGTGCCGATGGCCGCTTCGACCGAGAACGTGCCCGAGCCTTGCAGCGGCACGCACGCGTAGTCGTTGCCGCCATGCACGATGTCGACGAGATCGCGGCACAGCGAAGCGGTGATCTGGTTGAACTGGGTGTCCCACGAGCCCCAGTCGCGCAGCATGGCCTGTCGGGTCGCCGGCGACGTGGTGAGCGGGCCGGGGGTAAGCAGAATCGGTTCCTGACCGAGAATCATGACCGCCTCCTATTGAGCGGGGGAATCAAACGAGAATCAAACAAGAGAGAAGCAACTTGGGAAGCACCGGCGCACGCCAGCCTGCGGACACAGGACATGGGTACGCCGCCTTTCAATCACCTTTCAATGACTTTTGCGAGAAAGCGCCGTCGGACGCCGCCACGCCTGCGTGTAACGCTCCACCACGAGTTGAATGCCGTGATAGAGCAGGCACGCGAGCATCGACGTGAGCACCACCAGCGTGGCCATGGCCGCGGCGGGCCCGATCGAGCCGGTTTCGTCCATGTTGACGATGGCGACCGACGCGAGCGAGGTGTCGGCCGAATACAGGAAGACCACGGCAGACACGGTGGTCATCGCGTTGACGAACAGATAGCGGCTGATGTCGATGATCGACGGCAGGCAGATCGGCGCCGACACGCGCCAGAACGTGCGATAGAAGGGCACCTTCAACGAGGCCGACACGTACTCGAATTCCGGATCGATCTGCTTGAGCGCGGTCACTGCCGTGAGATGACTCGACGAGTAGTAGTGCACGACGTTGACGATCACGAGAATCGCCAGCGAACCGTACAAGCCGTGCAACGGGTTGCCTTCCGGCACGAAGAAGAAGATGTAGCCCAGACCCAGCACCAGACCGGGCACGCCCATCGGCAGCACGGCCATCATGCGGATGAAACCGCGCACCCATGTAAGGCCCTTGGTCTTCTCCAGCAGATAGGCAATGACGAAGATCACCGCCGTGCCCCAGATCGCGCACCAGAACGCCATCTGCACGCTGTTGATGTAGGCATCGACGGCACCGCTCTCCACCAGCCCGAAACGATAGTGACCGAGCGAGAGACTGAAGTTGTACGGCCAGAATTTCACGAACGAGGCGTAGACCGCCATACCGAGAATCGCGAGCATGATGGCCGCCATGCCCCAGCAAAGCACCGCCATCGTCCAGTCGAAACCGCGTGAGGGCTTGGGCACGTAAGGCACCGCACGCGCCGAGAGCAGCGCCTGCTGCTTGCGCTGCACGACCGAGTCGACCAGATAGGTGATGCCCACGGGTACGAGCAGCACGAGCCCGACGACGGCACCCTTCGAGAAGTCCTGCTGTCCGATCACGAGTTTGTAGATATCGGTGGCGAGCACGTTGAAGTCGCCGCCGATCACCTTGGGAATCCCGAAGTCCGAAATCGCGTAAGTGAAGACGATCATTGCGGCGCTGATCACGCCGTATTTCGCCCCAGGCAGCGTGATCGTGAAGAACCGTCGCAGCACCGGCGTGCCGAGCGCGTCGGCCGCTTCGTAGAGCCGCGCGTCAGTGAGCGAGAGCGCCGTGATCATGATCATCAGCGCGTGCGGGAACGTGGCGTTCACGAGCGACATCACGATGCCGAGCGGCCCGTAGATATCGATGTCTCCCATGAAGGGCCGCAACACGCCCTGATTGCCGAACCAGAAGATGAACGAAATGGCGGGCAGCAGCGTAGGCCCGAGAATCGGGATGAGTGCGATATTGCGCAGCAGCGTCTTGCCGCGAATACAACTGCGCGTGAGCGCGTAGGCAAAGATGAACGCCAGCGGCACCGTGATGCCGGTGGTCACGATCGAAATCCACACGCTGTTCCAGATCGAGCCGAACAGCGCGGGCGAGTGGAAGTACTCGCGGAAGTGCCGCAAGCCGACGAAGTGGCCGTCGTTGTCCTGCACGCTCTTGATGAGAATGGCGGCCATCGGCGCGAGCAGAAAGAGCACGCCTGCGGCGGCGGCCACCAGCAACAGGGCCTGCGCGAGCCGGTCCGTCCAGTGCGATGCGAGACGCGCGGGGCGCAACGTCGAGGGCGGCGCGCTGCCCGCCGGTCCGGCATGTGGGGCGGGTGCCGCATGGGAAGTCTGGGCGGAGAGCGGCGTGGCCGCTTGCCCCGGCGAAGTCGCAGTCAGTGTCGACGGTAAGGAGCTCATCGTGGCATCACCCCTGACGGAAGACGCGCACGGCGGCGCGCGGCACGGCAAAGCGCAGGGCGCTGCCGGCGGCCGGTTGCAGGGCCTGCATGTCGGCAGGCGAGAGGTCGGCATAGAGCGCGTGCTCGCATGCCTGCATGCGCAGGGTCACCCGCGAGAAGGCACCGAGAAACTCGATCTTCTCCACCGCACCGTCGAAGACGTTCGCTTCGTCGTCGAGGTCGTCGAGATCGCGCACGCGCACGTCTTCGGGGCGGAAGAACACGCGAATGTCTTCACCGGTACGGCAGCCGTTGAGCGTGCCGCAGGTCAGTTCGTAACGGCCGACCTGCACGCGTCCGGCGTCACCGAGGCGGGCGGGCAGGATGTTGGTTTTGCCGACGAAATCGGCGACGAACGGCGTGGCCGGATGCTGATAGATCTCACCGGGCGTGCCGACCTGCTCGATCACGCCATGGTTCATCACCACGATGCGGTCGGCCATCGACAAAGCCTCTTCCTGATCGTGCGTGACGAGAATCGTCGTGATGCCCAGCCGCTGTTGCAGCGCACGGATCTCGCTGCGCAAGCGCACCCGCACGC
Source organism: Pandoraea sp. PE-S2T-3 (assembly GCF_002179965.1). Classification (GTDB taxonomy): domain Bacteria; phylum Pseudomonadota; class Gammaproteobacteria; order Burkholderiales; family Burkholderiaceae; genus Pandoraea. The sequence continues at coordinate 522,834 of NZ_NGUQ01000018.1, read as the reverse complement.
GAGCGTCGAGTGCCGAGAGCGGTTCGTCCAGCAGCAACAGGCCCGGTGATGTCGCCAACGCACGGGCGATGGCGATGCGTTGTTGTTGCCCGCCGGAGAGTTGTCCGGGGAATTTTTTACCCGCGTCGGGCAAGCCGACCATCTCGAGCAACTCGGCGACGCGCTGGTCGCGCTCGGCGCGCGGCACACGGCGGTTGGTCAGGCCGTAGGCGACGTTTTGCGCCACGCTCAGATTCGGAAACAGCGCGTACGACTGGAACACGATGCCGTAGTCGCGCTGCATGGGCGGCAAGGTGGAAATGTCGCGGCCGTTCTGCGAGACCTTGCCATGGGTTTGCGCTTCGAGCCCGGCGATGATGCGCAGCAAGGTTGTCTTGCCACAGCCTGACGGGCCGAGAAAACAGAGCATCTCGCCGCGCCGCACGGTGAGATTGATGTCACCCAGCACTACGGTGTTGTCGAACCGTTTGTGGATGCCGGCGAGGCTCAGATACGTGTCGTCGCTCATTCGGGGGACCTCCTGCGATGTCCATTACGCCCATTACGTCCATTGCTGCTTGTGTTGCGAGGCGGCGCGCGGTGCGCTTGGCGGTGGCAGTGCCGGGTGAAACACGTTGCCCCCGGCACTTGCCATCTGCCGCAAACGCAGCGCTACCTCAGCACTGCGCGGTCGATGCCGCGCTCGTCACTTCTTCTCCGACTTCGCGCCGTATCGTTTCTGCCACTCGGAGAGCACCGATTCGCGGCTCTTGGCAATTTCCGTGAAATCGTTCTTCACGAGCATGTCGGGGTAGTTGGCGGGAATCGTGTCGAACTTCTTCGCCACGCCCGGATACGCCACGATGGCCCAGTCCTTCGCGTACATCTCGTTGGCTTCCTTGCTGGCGAGCCAGTCCATGTAGCGCTTTGCAGCGTCCATCTTCTTGGTGGTCTTTACGATGCCCGCGGCTTCGATGTCGTAGCCCAGCCCTTCCTTCGGGAACACCAGATCGATCGGCGCGCCGGCGGCCTTGGTGCGATGGGCGTTGAATTCGAACGAGATGCCGATCGGATACTCGCCAGCGCCCGCGTCACGACAGGGCTTCGAGCCCGAGTGCGTGTACTTGACGATGTTCTTGTCGAGCGCGTCCATGTACTTCCAGCCGCCCTCTTTGCCGAACATCTGGAGCCACGCCGTCACATCGAGAAAGCCGGTGCCCGAGGTGGCCGGGTTCGGCATCACGATCATGCCCTTGTAGATGGGCTTGGCCAGGTCTTCCCACGACGTGGGCTTCGGCAGGTTGCGCTTGGCCGCTTCCACCGTGTTGAAGCACACCGTCGCGCCCCACACGTCGAGCCCGATCCACGACGGCGGCGTGGCCTTGTCGCTATAGGCCCGCGTGAGCTGGTCGAAGCCCTTGGGCGAATACGGCGTGAGCAGGCCTTCCTGCTTGATCAGTTCCAGACTCGATGCGGCGAGCCCCGCGATCACGTCCGCCTGCGGGTTGGCTTTCTCGGCGAGCACCTTGGCGGTGACCACACCGGTGGAATCGCGCACGTACTTGATGTCGATATCGGGGTTCGCTTTCTGGAAGGCCTCGGCGTACGGCCGCATGACTTCGACCTCCCACGCCGTGTAGACAGTCAACGTGGTCTTGGCGAGGGCGTGGCCGGCCTGAGCGGCACAGACAAGGCCGGTGGCTAAGGCGGCGGCAGCACGCAGGGCGCGGCGCATCGGTTGGTTCATGAATGGCTCCTGTGGGTCGGGCAAAAGCGCCTTCTATGAGGCGATGTGTTGCATATTATTGGCAAATTATGTCTTTTTCTTGAAACTCTTTGCATTTGTCATCTGCTCGTCAAATACCTCCAATAGTATGGAAATCATTGATTCAGATAGAGTTTTGTCGCTGCCTTCACCAACTCACACCGACGCTGTTGCCAAATTTGCCTGCAATGTCGGATGTGTTTTGTTGACAATCTACAAAGTGCTGTGCTTGAATGTCAAGCAACAAAAATAATCACGCAATGCCACAAATTGCCTCGCGTGATTGCTGAATGTTCGCATCAGAGTTCAGAGATAAGGAAGACGGTATGACCCCTAAGCCCACTTCGGCCACGGCCATCGAGCTGCTGCAAAGCCAGTCGCTCACCACGCTCGTGCAGCACGAAATCGAGCGCCAGATCATGGCCGGCACGCTCACGCCCGGGACCAAGCTCAACGAGATTGAAGTGGCGGGACGTCTTGGCGTGTCACGTGGCCCGGTGCGCGAGGCGTTTCGCGCGCTCGAAGAAGCGGGTCTGCTGCGCACCGAAAAGAATCGCGGCGTGTTCGTGCGGGTGATCTCGCTCGAAGAGGCCGAAGAGATCTACACCCTGCGTGGCGTGCTCGACGAGTACGTGGGCCGCACGCTGGCCGAAGTCATCACGTCGGAGCAGCTCACGCGTCTGCGCGAGTCGGTCGAAGCGATGCATCAGGCGGTGGAAGCGGGGGACAGCGAGGCGTACTACCAGTTGAACCTCGCGTTTCACGACACGCTCGTCGAGATGGTCGGCAATCGCAAGTTGCTTGAGACCTACCGCCGGCTGGTGAAGGAATTGAGTCTGTTCCGCCATGAAGCGCTGACGGCCGATACCTCGGCACCGCCGAAGTCGGAACGTGAGCACCGCGACATCGTGAGCGCTATCGCCTCGCGCGATCCGGCGCGCGCCGCTCAGGTCATTCGCGAGCACTTGTCGCGCGGCCAGGCGCGCATTCGCGAAGCGCTGGCGCGTGCGCCCGGCGCGGCGCCGGCGCAGGCGAAGGCCGGCTAATTAAACATTGATGTGATCGAACGAATTGCCCTTGAGGAGACCGACGTGAACCAGCCCGTGCAGATCCAAGTGAATGGCCGCCAGTACCGGCTGCCGCAACAGCCCACCGTCATCGTGTGTGTCGACGGTTGCCAGTTCGAATATCTCGAAGCGGCCGCCAACGCCGGCGTCGCGCCGTACCTCAAACACCTGCTCGCCGATGGCGCGGTGTTTCAGGGCGACTGCGTGGTGCCGTCGTTCACCAACCCGAACAATCTGTCCATCGTGACCGGCGCCCCCCCGGCCGTGCATGGCATCTGCGGCAACTACTTCTACGACCCGGCCGCCGACGGTGGCAAGGGCGCCGAAGTCATGATGAACGACCCCGCCTACCTGCGCGCCGGGACGGTGCTGGCAGCTGCGGCGGACGCCGGTGCCAAGGTGGCCGTCGTCACCGCCAAAGACAAGCTGCGCAAGCTGCTCGGCCACCGCATGACGGGCATCTGCTTCTCGTCTGAGAAGGCCGATCAGGTCACGCTCGCCGAGAATGGCATCGAAGACGTGCTGGGTCTCGTCGGCATGCCGGTGCCTGACGTCTACAGTGCAGAACTCTCTGAGTTTGTGTTCGCAGCCGGTGTGCGCTTGCTGGAAACGCGCCACGTCGACCTGATGTACCTGTCGACCACCGACTACGTGCAGCACAAGTGGGCCCCGGGCACCGAAGGCGCCAACGCCTTCTACGCGATGATGGACAAGTACCTGCGCCGCATGGACGAACTCGGTGCGGTCATCGGCCTGACCGCCGATCACGGCATGAACGCCAAGCACGATCCGAAGACCGGCCAGCCTAACGTGATCTATTTGCAGGACTTGCTCGACGACTGGCTCGGCAAGGGCGTGGCCGAAGGCGGGGCACGCGTGATTCTGCCGATCACCGATCCGTACGTTGTCCACCACGGCGCGCTCGGTTCGTTCGCCACCATCTACCTGCCGCGTGATATCGACCGCGATGCCATGCGCAAGCGCATCGCCGCGTTGCCGGGTCTCGAAGTGGTGCTGACCAACGCCGAAGCCTGTGCGCGCTTCGAACTGCCGCCCGATCGTGTCGGCGACCTCGTGGTCGTGAGCGATCAGTCGGTGGTGCTCGGCACGAGCGCCAGCCGTCACGATCTGACCGGGCTGACGGTGCCGCTGCGCTCGCATGGCGGTATCTCCGAACAGACCGTGCCGCTGCTCTTCAATCGCAAGACCGAAGGCATTCCGGGCAAGGCGCGACTGCGCAACTTCGACATTCTCGACGTCGCGCTGAATCACGTCTGAAATCACATCTGACCCGAAGCTGAACTACGCCGGCACCCCGACCAGTTTGAATAAGCTGTGGAGAACCCCATGAACGCGCCGCACAAGCTGCATCCCGAGTTTCGCGCCGAAGCCCTGCGCATCGGCGGAGAGAAAGTGACCCGTGAACGGATCATCGAAGTCTTTAACCCGTACTCGGGCGATCTGGTCGGCACGGTGCCCAAGGCATCGCTCGACGACGTGCGCCGCGCGTTCTCGATTGCCAAGCAATACCGCTCGAAGCTCACCCGCTTCGAGCGCGCCAACATTCTCGACAAGGCCGCCGCGCTGCTGCGCGAGCGCACGGCCGAAGCCGCCGCCATCATCACGATGGAGTCGGGGCTCTGCAAGAAAGACGCGGTGTATGAAATCGGCCGCGTGGCCGACGTACTAGGCTTTGCGGCGGGCGAAGCGCTGAAAGACGACGGTCAGGCCTTCTCGTGCGATCTCACGCCGCACGGCAAGAAGCGCCGTGTGGTGACGCAGCGCGAGCCGTTGCTCGGGGCGATTTCGGCCATCACGCCGTTTAATCATCCGATGAATCAGGTCGCGCACAAGGTCGCGCCGTCGGTGGCCACCAACAACCGCATGGTGCTCAAGCCGTCGGAGAAGGTGCCGCTCTCGGCCTTCTACCTCGCCGATACGCTGTATGAAGCGGGCCTGCCGCCGGAAATGCTGCAAGTGATCACGGGCGATCCGATGGAGATTGCCGACGAGATGCTGACCAACGAGAACATCGACATGATCACCTTCACCGGTGGTGTGTCGATCGGCAAGTACATTGCCTCGAAGGCCGGTTATCGCCGCATCGTGCTGGAGCTGGGCGGCAACGACCCGTTGATCGTGATGGAAGATGCCGACCTCGATCGCGCGTCCGATCTCGCTGTGCAAGGCTCGTACAAGAATTCGGGCCAGCGCTGCACGGCGGTGAAACGCATGCTCGTGCATCGCGACATCGCAGCGCAGTTCACCGAAATGGTCGTGGAGAAGACGCGCGCATGGAAGTACGGTGACCCGAGCGACGGCAATAACGACATGGGTACCGTCATCGACGAGGGTGCCGCGCGCCTGTTCGAAGCGCGTGTGAACGAAGCGGTGGCGCAGGGTGCCCGGTTGCTCGTAGGCAACAAGCGCGAGGGCGCGCTGTACTCGCCGACGGTGATCGACCGCGTCGACCCGAAGATGACGGTGGTGCGCGAAGAAACCTTCGGGCCGGTGTCGCCCATCATTACGTTCGGCAGCATCGACGAGGCGATTGCGATTTCCAACGGCACGGCCTTCGGTCTGTCGTCGGGCGTCTGTACCAACCGCCTCGACTACGTCACGCGCTTCACCGACGAGTTGCAGGTCGGTACGGTCAACGTCTGGGAAGTGCCGGGCTATCGCATCGAGCTGACGCCGTTCGGCGGCATCAAGGATTCCGGCCTCGGCTATAAAGAAGGGGTGCAGGAAGCGATGAAGAGCTTCACCAACACCAAAACCTTCACGCTGCCTTGGGGGGCATGAAGGTCGCGAGAGGTGAGGTACGGGGGTGTCGCGGGGCGCGTCGGCGGGGCAATCCTGCCGGTGACGTTCCCGCTGTCACCCTTACGCAACAAGGCTTAGCAGAGTCGGTGCAAAAATTGTGACAAATTCATGACACGATTGTTGCGCCCGTCATTTTGGTGTACGGTGTACCGATTGGGGATACGCATGACGCGTGAACTTCATACGCATCCCGACGCCAGTTTTGATCTGACGCGGGATGCCTGTATGGCAAACCAGTGGTCGCGTCATGCCGGCGGCGCAGGGCGCTGCCCGTCCCGTCGACAACAAGATCACGGAACACTGGCATGCTGACACTGCTCAACCTTCTCTCCGGCGTAGCGATGCTGATCTGGGGTACGCATATCGTGCGTACCGGGGTCCTGCGCGTCTACGGCGCCGATCTGCGGCGCATTCTGTCCCACAGCATTTCGAACCGCTTTCTGGCTTTCGCGGCCGGCGTGCTCGTGACCGGACTGGTGCAGAGCAGCAACGCGACCGCGCTCATCGTCTCGTCCTTCGGTGCGCAGGGGTTGATTGCACTGGCACCGGCGCTCTCGATCATGCTCGGGGCCGACGTTGGCACGGCCATCATGGCGCGGATCCTGACGTTCGATCTGCACTGGCTCTCGCCGCTGCTGATCTTCTTCGGCGTCATCTTTTTCCTTTCACGCAAACAGACGCGCGCCGGGCAACTCGGCCGTGTGGCGATTGGTCTTGGCCTGATCATTCTTGCGTTGCAACTGATCGTCGGCGCGACCACGCCCATGACGCAGGCCGCCGGTGTGAAGGTGCTGTTCGGTTCGCTGACCGGCGACGTGATGCTCGACACCCTGATCGGCGCGCTGTTCGCGATGATCTCGTATTCGAGTCTGGCCGCCGTGCTGCTGACCGCTACGCTGGCCTCGTCGGGAGTGATCTCGCTGAAGGTCGCGCTGTGTCTCGTGATCGGTGCGAATCTGGGCAGCGGCATGCTGGCCATGCTGACCTCGGCGGGCCAGAACGCGGCCGGGCGTCGCGTGGTGTTCGGCAGCCTCATCTTCAAGCTGATCGGCTGCCTGATCGTGTTGCCGTTCGTCGACTACGCACCGCTGCTGGTGAGCTGGTTGTCGGACCAGCCAGCGCAGGCAGTTGTGAACTTCCACGTCATCTACAACCTGATCCGCTGCGTGGTCTTCCTCGCGTTCACCGAGCCGATGGCGCGCCTTTGCGTGCGGCTGCTGGCCGAGAAGCCCGAAGCGGATACCAGCGCGCGGCCCCGCCATCTGGATGAGAGTGCGCTGTCGATGCCGTCGGTGGCATTGGCCAACGCCACGCGCGAGACATTGCGCATGGGCGATATCGTCGAGCAGATGCTGAACGGGCTGCTCGAAGTCATTCGCAGCAACGATGTGGTGCGGGCGCGCGAGACGCGGCGGATGGACGACGATGTCGACCATCTTTATACGGCGGTGAAGATGTATCTCACGCGGGTGTCGCGCGAGAACCTGAGCGAGCCGGACAGCCGTCGCTGGACCGACATCATTTCGCTCACGATCAATCTGGAACATGCGGGCGACATCATCGAGCGCATGGTGACCGAGGTCGAAGAGAAGAAGATTTCGCACAAGCTGTCGTTCTCCGAGGCGGGCTTGCAGGAAATCTGCGACATGCATGCGCGGCTCGTGACCAACCTGCAACTTGGCTTGTCGGTGTTCCTGAACGGCGACCTCAAGAGCGCGCAGCGCCTGATGACCGAGAAGGAAAGTTTCCGCGATCTGGAGCGGGCGTATTCGTACACTCACCTGAATCGTCTGGCGGGTCAGTCGGTGCAGAGCATCGAGACGAGTTCGCTGCATCTGGACATCATCAGCGACATGAAGCGGTTGAATTCGCTGTTCTGCTCGACGGCGTACACCGTGCTGGATGACGCCGGTGCGTTGCGCAAGAGCCGCATGCGCGACAAGCCGAAGGAAATCAAAGAAACCAAGACGCCGAAGGAAACGAAGGTGTCGAAGCTGGCGGCGTTTGCCGATGTCGCGACGGCGGCCGCCCCATCGGATTCACGCGACGACAACGAGAGTTCACACGATGGCCCTGAGCCTGCCGGACATCCGCACCCTGTTCGATAAATTTGGCTCGCTGGCCTACAGCGGCGAGCCTGTCACCCAGTTGGAGCACGCGCTGCAAAGCGGCGCGTTAGCGCAGAGCGAGGGCGCCGACGAGGCGCTCGTCGCCGCCAGCTTTCTCCACGATCTCGGCCATTTGCTCAATCTTCAGGGCGAGACGCCCACCGAGCGCGGCATCGACGACCTGCATCAGTACTACGCCCTGCCTTTCCTGCGGCCGCTATTCAGCGATGCCGTCCTCGAGCCGATCCGGTTGCACGTCGACGCCAAGCGTTGCCTGTGCGCCGTCGATCCCGAGTACTTCAGCCAACTCTCTGTCGATTCCGTGCGCAGTCTTGCGTTGCAGGGCGGCGTGTTCAATGACGACGAGGCCAAGACGTTTCTTGCACGTGACCATGCGGAAGCCGCGATGCGACTGCGCCGCTGGGACGATCGCGCGAAAATCGCCGGTATGGCGACGCCGCCGCTCGATCACTTCATGAAGGTGCTGGAGCGCGTCACGATTCAGTGACGCTTGGGCGGTAGAGACGATGCCGCGCCAGAAGATCGGGCGCGGCATAGGGTGAAGCGTGGAGGGTGAAGACGGTCGCGATCAGCGCGGCAATTTCGCCCGCCAGCCGGCAGGCACGCAACGCAAGGCCAACGCACGCGACGGCTGCCAGAACACCGACAGCAACAACAGCGCGGCACCCACCACAACGGCGACCACCGGCAAGCTACTCGCATCAGATGAGGTCACCAGCACCTTCATGATGGCGCTGATCACGTACAGCAGCGACGAGAGCATGAGCGCGCGCCGGTCGATCACAAGCGACACCACCGTCAGCACCAGAAACACCGCAATCGCCGCGAACGGATGCGCCGGCATCAGCGTCCAGAAGATCGGGTGCGTGACCATGCACGCGGCGACCAGATGCAGCCAGAAGGCGACATCCGAGCGAATCGTCACGCGTTGCGGGTCTTGTGCATCCCAGCGCAGCGCCCACACGAAAATCGCGAGCCCCACGAGCACGCTGGCCACCAATATCCACTCAAGGAAGTTTTCCCGGAGCACAAGGATGTGGAACCACGCGGTGATGACGACGCCAGCGACACCGAACGCAATCGCGACCGGCACCCGAAAGCGCCACCAGTAGAGCGCGGCACCGGCAGCGGTGAAAATGGCCGTGCCGCCGAGCGTGAACCAGCTCATCGATTGCCGCACGCCGCTGACATCCTGCGTTACGAGCGACGCGTTGCCGAACCCGATCAATGCCACTGCGCTGATGAAACCGAAGCTGAAACACAGTGCGGGCAGCGCCATGCGGCGGCGTCGCACGAAAATCTCGGACAAGCCCCACGTGATGGCAGCGGAGATCAGCATCTGCAACGTCGTCGGGAGCGACATCGTCAGCCACCCGGTGCCGAACGACAGCAGCCACGCAGCGATCACCACGAACACATCGTTGAAGCTTGTGACCAGTCGCAACGGTTCGTCGTCGACGCGTTGCTGCGGCAGCGCCGGGTCTATCGCGTCGCGCGAGGGCGGCACGGATGCTGACGGGGAAGGGGATGAAGCGGAGGACGGCGGAAGGTCGGGGGTCGTCATGTGCGGCCAGATCGGTGAAAGTGACAAGCAGTGTAACTGCGCTACGCATTCACTGACCGACATTAGACGCAACACTCAGGCTTCACACAGCATCATTCAGCGATCATTTAGCGATCACTCGGCCATATTGCAATGACCTATCGCGAATGTGCCGCCCGGGGCGAGGCACATTGGCGATACAGGCGCGGCGATGCTCACACCTTCGCCGCGCACGGACACACGACGATTAGCCCGCCAGTGCCGTCGCTTCGATCTCGACGGCCACACCGTGACTGAGTGCCGGCACAGGCACGACGGCGCGTGCCGGTTTCGCGTCACCGGCCCAGGCCGTATAGACCTCGTTGAACGGTCCCCAGTCGTCGACATTCGTGATGTACACGCGCACTTGCACCAGCCGTTCGATACGGGTGCCGCAGGCGGTGAGAATGGCGGCGACGTTATCGAGTGCCTGTTTCGCCTGCACGGCAAACGGTGCACCGACGAGCCGCTCGCCTTCCGGCGTGATCGGCAGTTGCCCCGAGACGAACACAAAGCCGTTGGCGCACACGCCGTGTGAATAGTGACCACGCGGCGGTTGCAGCGTGGGGACATTCACTTCTTCGATACCGCGTTCCAGCGTACTCATACAGCCTCCCCGAGGGTAAGTTTGGCGAACCGCGCCATATCGACATTGCCGCCGGACAGAATGATGCCGACGCGCTTGCCCTTCACATCCAGCTTGCCTTGCAGCACAGCAGCGGCGGCGAGGCAGCCGGTCGGCTCGACCACGATCTTCATGCGGCTCGCGAAGAACTTCATCGTCTGCACGAGTTCGTCGTCGGTCACGGTCAGAATGTCGTCGACCAGCGAACGAATCACCGGGAACGTGTAGTTCCCCAGATGCTGCGTCTGTGCGCCATCGGCAATCGTGCGCGGCGTGTCGATGTGCACGATCTTGCCGCTGCGAAAGCTCTGCTGCCCGTCGTTGCCGGCCTCCGGCTCCACGCCGTAGATGGCAATGTTCGGGTTGAGCGCGCGTGCCGCGACGGCACAACCCGACAGCAGGCCGCCACCGCCCAGACACACCACAAGAATGTCGAGCGTGCCGACGTCTTCGATCAATTCCTTGGCGGCGGTGCCTTGGCCGGCCATCACGTGCGGATGATCGTACGGCGGAATCAGGGTCATGCCGCGCTCGGTCGCCAGACGCGTGGCGAGCGCTTCGCGGTCTTCCTTGTAACGGTCGAAGAGCACGACTTCTGCGCCATAACCGCGCGTGGCGTCGATCTTCATTTGCGGGGCGTCTTGCGGCATCAGAATGACCGCTGCCACGCCCAATTCACGCGCGGCGAGGGCAATCGCCTGCGCATGGTTGCCCGACGAGAAGGCCAGCACGCCACCGCGTTTCTGTTCGGCGGTGAACTGCGAGATGGCGTTGTAGGCACCACGGAACTTGAACGCGCCCATGCGCTGGAAGTTCTCGGCCTTGAAGAACAGTTGCGCGCCGGTCATGGCGTCAGCCGTGCGCGAGGTGAGTACCGGTGTGTGGTGTGCGGCTTCGCGAATCCGATCATGGGCGGCCGCGACATCGCCGTACGTGATCGCCAGTTGGGGAGCAGTCATGATGTGCCTTTCGGGTCGGAGAGGTAGGTGTAGACGGTCGAGCGGGCCACGCCCAATGCGCGCGCGATCTCCGCGTGGGCATGACGCAGGTCGAGCAGCCCGCGCGCTTCGATCATGCGGATGGCGTCGCGGCGCTGGGCCAGCGAGAGTCCTTGCGGCGTGGTGTTGCGCTGCGCGGCAAAGTCGGTGATGAGCGGGCCGATGTCGTCGAGCCGGCGTGTGGCGAGCGTCTCGCGCACGGGCGCCGGCGACGCAGTCTGGATGTTCACCAGTTGCTGCACGCTGGCGGCGGCGGCTGCGAGCATCGAGATATCCATGTTCAGGCAGATGGCGGCTACGTACTCGCCGCCGCTGTTCTTCAAGCCGATGGAGGTGCTTTTGGCCGGACGCCCGTCGGGGAAGCGGTTCGCGTAATTGGCGATGACTTCGGGGAATGCGGGGTCGGCAATGCGCGCGAGCCCCATCTCGGTCACGGCGTCGCCGGGCTGGCGGCCTGACAGATTGTTGGCGATGGCCACGATGGCGTGATCGGGATCGGTCAGGTCGTGCAGCACCACTTCGACAAGCGGCGCGAACGTCTGGCCGAGCGCCTCGACGATCTTGCGGCCTTCACGCAACAGCAGTGCGTTCTCGTCGCGCTTGCCCGTACCGGGGGATTTGGTGGATTTCATGATTTGACATTATGTCACTCGATGACGAAATGTCAAATTCGGCAAAAACAGGACTGCCTTGGTGGTTGGCGTTCAGGGCGAGGCTGTCGCTGTGTCCGATGCGGCGTTTTCCGCGTCTTCGGCATCGATGGCCTCCTCAAAGACGCCGTCAAGATAGCTGGCGTAACGTTCCTGCAAATATTTGAGCGACGAAGCTTTGTCCACTTGCACTTCGAGTTTGTCCTGAAAGAACTTCAGCCGGGCGCGATTCTCGTCGAGCACCTGCGCCCATGTCTTGGCGTAGATCGACAGGTTGTCCTTCGTATGAATCAGTCCGGCTTCGTCTTGAACACGATGTTCAGTGTAGGCGGCCAACTCGTCACTGATGATCCAGAACAGCCAAGTGGTGCCGACTTGTTTGAACCGAGGGTCGTTCATGACCGAAAAGGCATAACTCTCGATCTGCATGACCTCGGTTGCTGCGATGGCCACTTTAGGCGCTTTTAATTCAACGACAAGATGCGTCAGTTGATTCACGCGGTGTTGCTTTGTCGCTTTCGACAGCATCAGGTCGACGATGCCGCGGGTTTGAGAGATGTGCTTGACCGGCGCATCGATGACGACATCGGGATCGAGCATCTTCCGGTGTGCGACCAACACTTGGGTGAGCGATTCGTCGTCCACGGCAAGACTGAATTCTTCGCCGAACAGCCAGCAGTTCTGCGCAATAATCCGGTGCAGTTGCGACCGTTCCTTCAAACGTTTTTTCGGTGCCGCGTCGAACAAGACGGCTTCAAGCCCTGTCAGGAATTTCAGCCGGTCTGACACGATCCGGGCCGCGCCGATGATCGATGAAAGTGACGTGTCCCGTAACAGGCGGGCCAACTCGTCACGTTGACGCTTGGGCAACTTCAGCACCTCATCGAGGATGACTTGTAGTTCGTCGGGGCTTTTCTCGATCGCTTGCCGAAGCATGCGAAGCTGGAACGCTTTGTTTCTGATTTGGGTTGTGCCGAAGTCGGGCAGGTGCCGGGCGACGTTGACTGCGACGATGTCGAAGACCTGCCGTTCGACGCGTTCGACCGGTGTAACCGCGTCGCCCGCAAACGGATAGACCTGTTCATCCTTCCATGCTTCGACCACGGTTCGGGCTTCTTCTGCTGCGCGCGTGCGGAAATAATCCTTGATGAGCTGCTGCGCTTCGTCGATTGCGGCAACGATCGGTGGTTGCATTTCCGCCAGTTCAACGGTGCCGTCCGTCTGCGCCATGCCAAGAAAAGGAGAGCACAGGTAGGCGGAGAACTGAAATGGGCCGATGTGGAATCGCCGGTCGACCTGAACTAAGGGGAAACGTTGGTCGTTACAGAGATAGAGCGCCCTGTTGGCCGCGCTCTTCCATTCGACGACATGCAAACGAACCCAGTGTTCAAGGCCACCGATGCGGATGTCTGCGAGAGTGAATGTCTTGCGGCTGGCGATTGCCGTACCGGCGTCGATGGATTTTCCATCGAGAATAATGGCCGCTCTGCCCTCGTAGTCGGCAAGGAATAGCGCGAAGATCTCCGTCAATTCCTGCCGGCCTGCCTCGGAGGTGAACGTGCGGTAATCCTTGAGCGGCTCACCGATGGTGAGTGTGACGCCGGGCTTTGCCTTGCCGGTGACATCCACTTCGTCGCTGATGTTCACATGACGAATGTCGTGCGACGTCATCCGGATGCGGTACGACCACAACCTGGCTTCGCGCTCGTAGACGACGGCCCATTCCGCAGATGCGCCCACGGCAAATGCCTTGAACCGGCCACGACCCTCCTGACCATGCAGAAAGCGTCCCGAAGCCGTCTGCGCGCCGGGTTTCTTCCATGAGCCGCCGAGGCGTCGGAAATAAGTCGGTGCCTCTGCATGAGGAATGCCGTAGCCATCATCCGAGACGACGATGGCGCGCAGTGTTTCGAGATCGTTGTACTCGAATGTGATGTCCACCCGCGACGCATCCGCGTCGAAGGCATTCCACAGGAGTTCGGAGAGTGCCTGAATAGGCCTTGCCCGAGCGATCTTCTCGAGAAAATCCGGTTGGACCTCGACCGGGTACTGATCTGCCATGCGCGTGCCCCCTTCGTAGTGATCGACCTGCGATCATTTCACCAATGGCTTCGGGGGGATTCTATGGCGGGTGCGGTGGTGATCGGCATCGACGGCCGGCGGCGGGCTCGTGGACGACGTGCGGAATTGCAGAGCGAAAGCACGGGTAAAAGCCCTATTTTCGGGGCGGTTTCGGCAAATTTCCCTGTCTCGCGAGGTGCTTGAAAGTGCGGCTGGAGTGCCGGACGTTTTCAGAACATGACTACATGACCGCATGGCCGAATGACCGCCAAACACGCCCATCCGTGTCGATCGAAAGCGCCGCGGATGGGGAAAGTATTCGGACGCCGGTGTCAGACCAACTGCTTCTCCGCCAACTCGCTCTTGAGATAGCCGTAGTAGATCGGCGCGGCGACGAGTCCGGGCAGGCCGAAGGCGGCTTCCATCACGATCATGGCGAGCAGCAGCTCCCATGCGCGCGATTGAATCTGCGTGCCGACGATGCGCGCGTTGAGGAAGTATTCGAGCTTGTGAATCACGATCAGGAACACCAGCGACGCGATGGCCACGTACAGCGACACCGACAGGCTGAGCACCACAATGAACGTGTTCGAGATCAGGTTGCCCACCACCGGCAGCAGGCCCACGACGAACGTCACCACGATCATCGACTTGCGCAGCGGTACGTGAATGTCGAACAGCGGCAGCACGCCGAGCAAGAAGATCGCCGTGAAAACCGTGTTGATCGCCGAGATCTTCAACTGTGCAAAAACGATGCGCCGGAACGCATCGCCGAAGCGCGTGACACGTCGTGAGAGCGCGGCCGCGAGCGGTTGCATGTGCTGCACCGGTTGAATCGACGAGAGCGCCACCAGCGCGCCCAGCACCAGCCCTACGATGATGTGCACCATCGCGTTGAGCGCTTCCTTGCCGACCAGCGACATCTCCTGCGTGTGATCTTTCAGAAAGCCCGTCACAGCCTGATGAATGTCGTCGCTATCGGCAGGCAGCCGGTCGGTAATCCACGACGGCAACTGCGTGCGCGCCTGCTCCACCGCCTCCATCATGCGGCCGTTGATGTGTTGCAGATGCCCGGCGTCGCTGCGGAAAAACGTCACCACACCGAAGATCAGCGCCGTCATCAGCGCCACGATGATCGCCGAGAGCAGCGCGACGGCGACCAGCCGTGCGCGCTCGCTCGAAATACGCAGTTGCAGGCGAGGCCCGAGTACGTGCACAAGTTGGAAGACGATCATGCCCGCAAGCACAGCCGAGAGCAGGTGAATGCTCAGAATCATCCACAGCGCCGCAGCGGCGAAAATGTAGCTTGTCAGTTCGACCCAGAAGGCTCGATCCGTTTTCCAGCCAGAACGCGGTTCCATGCGTTGACGTCCTTGTCAAAAACCTATCGCTGAACTTGCGCTCACGCGCTGCGTTTGAGCAGCGGCGCGAGATACTTGCCGGTGAAGCTCGCCTTGCTGGCCGCCACGTCCTCGGGCGTGCCCTGCGCGATGATCTGCCCGCCGCCCGCGCCGCCTTCCGGTCCGAGATCGATCACCCAGTCAGCCGTTTTGATCACGTCGAGATTGTGCTCGATGATGACCACGGTGTTGCCCTGATCGCGCAGCCGGTGGATGACGGTGAGCAACAGCTCGATATCGTGGAAGTGCAGACCGGTCGTCGGTTCATCAAGGATATACAACGTTCGGCCCGTATCGCGCTTGGAGAGTTCCAGCGACAGCTTCACACGCTGCGCTTCCCCGCCCGAAAGCGTGGTGGCCGACTGACCCAGACGGATGTAGCCAAGACCCACGTCCAGCAACGTCTTGAGCTTGCGCGCCACGACCGGCACGGGCTTGAAGAACTCGTGCGCCTGCTCGACCGTCATGTCGAGCACTTCCGAGATATTGCGCCCCTTGTATTGCACTTCGAGCGTTTCGCGGTTGTAGCGCTTGCCGTGGCAGACGTCGCACGGCACGTACACATCGGGCAGGAAGTGCATTTCGACTTTGATGACGCCGTCGCCCTGACAGGCTTCGCAACGTCCGCCCTTCACATTGAACGAGAAGCGCCCCGGGTCGTAGCCGCGTTCCTTGGCCGCCGGCACACCCGCGAAGAGTTCGCGAATCGGCGTGAACAGGCCCGTGTACGTCGCCGGGTTCGAGCGCGGCGTGCGGCCGATGGGCGACTGATCGACGTTGATGATCTTGTCGAAGTGTTCCAGCCCCTCGATCTGCTCATACGGCGCAGGTTCGGCCTGCGAGCCGTAGAGATGCCGCGCGACGGCGTGGTAGAGCGTGTCGTTGATCAGTGTCGACTTGCCCGAGCCGGACACCCCCGTCACGCAGGTCAGCAAACCGACCGGCAGATCGAGACTCACATGCTTCAGGTTGTTGCCGGTGGCGTCGATGATGCGCAGACGGTCTTCGCCCGGTGCGCGCCGCTCCTGAGGTACTTCGATGCGGCGTGCGCCCGACAGATATTGCCCGGTGAGCGATTCCGGCGAGTTTTCGATCTGCTGCGGGCTGCCTTGCGCAATCACCGTGCCGCCGTGCACACCGGCACCCAGCCCCATGTCGACGACGTAGTCGCTCGCGAGAATCATGTCCTCGTCGTGTTCCACCACGATCACCGAGTTGCCGAGATCGCGCAGATGCTTGAGCGTGCCGATCAGGCGATCGTTGTCGCGCTGATGCAAGCCGATCGACGGCTCGTCTAGCACGTACATCACGCCCGTGAGGCCCGAGCCGATCTGCGATGCCAGCCGGATGCGCTGTGCTTCGCCGCCCGAGAGCGTGTCTGCGCTGCGTTCCAGCGACAGGTAGTCGAGGCCGACGTTATTCAGGAACGACAGCCGTGCGACGATTTCCTTCACGATCTTGTCGGCGATCTCGCGCTTCGAGCCGTGCAGCACGAGTTCGTGGAAATAACCGAGTGTTTCGCGCAGCGGCAGGTTGCCGATCTCATAGATTGCGCGCGCCTGCGGGCCTTCGCCCACTTTGACGAAACGTGCCTCGCGGCGCAGCCGGCTGCCTTCGCAATCGGGGCAGGCGCGGTTGTTCTGGTACTTGGCGAGTTCTTCGCGCACGGCGACCGAGTCGGTCTCGCGATAGCGGCGCTCAAGGTTCGGGATGATGCCCTCGAACTCATGCTCGCGCACCGACGTGCGGCCCTTCTCGTTGACGTAGGTGAACGGAATGGTCTGCTCGCCCGAGCCGTACAGCACGATCTTCTGCGTGTCTTCCGGCAATTCCTCGAACGGCGTATCCACGTCGAAATCGTAGAACGCGGCGAGGCTTTGCAGCATCTGGAAGTAAAACTGGTTGCGGCGATCCCAGCCCTTGATCGCGCCCGAGGCGAGCGACAGGGCGGGGAAGCCGACGACGCGCTTCGGATCGAAGAACGTCATCTGTCCCAGTCCGTCGCAGGTCGGGCAGGCGCCCATCGGGTTGTTGAACGAGAACAGGCGCGGTTCGAGTTCCTGCAACGAATACGAGCACACCGGGCACGCAAACTTCGAACTGAAAACGTGCTCCTTGCCGGTGTCCATTTCCAGCGCAATAGCGCGGCCATCGGCCAGACGCAATGCTGTCTCGAACGATTCGGCAAGGCGTTGCTTGAGGTCCGGGCGCACCTTCACGCGATCGATGACCACGTCGACCGAGTGCTTCTCCGTCTTCTTGAGCTTGGGCAGCGCCTCGATGTCATAGACGCGGGCGGTGCCTTCGTTGGCCGCGCCGCCACCCGAGCGGATGCGAAAGCGCACGAAACCCTGTGCCTGCATCGACTCGAACAGATCGGCGTGTTCGCCTTTGCGATCGACGACGATCGGCGCGAGGATCATCAGCTTGGTGTCTTCGGGCAGGGCGAGCACGGCATCGACCATCTGCGCGACGTTCTGCGACTGGAGCGGCAGGCCGTGATCGGGGCAATGCGGGGTGCCTACGCGGGCGTAGAGCAGGCGCAGGTAGTCGTGAATTTCCGTGACCGTGCCGACGGTCGAGCGCGGGTTGTGCGAGGTGGCCTTCTGTTCGATGGAAATCGCGGGCGAGAGGCCTTCGATCAGATCGACGTCCGGTTTTTCCATCAATTGCAGGAACTGCCTGGCGTAAGCCGACAGGCTCTCGACGTAGCGGCGCTGACCTTCGGCATAAAGCGTGTCGAAAGCGAGCGACGACTTGCCCGAACCGGACAGGCCGGTGATCACCACAAGCTGATGACGGGGCAGGTCGAGATTGACGTTCTTGAGGTTGTGGGTACGAGCCCCACGAATACGAATGGTTTCCATTGACGGTTCCGGAGTCGTCGCCGATGAACCCGCGCGGCGAATTGTCGCGGGAGCGGGTTCCGGCCCCCAAGAGCCCTGGTTTCCCGGGTCGTCAGGCCACGCCGGCACGGCGAAGCCGGGCATCGGCACAACAGGCGGCGGGAGCGGTCGGGCGGACCGCAGGGGGGAAATCCGGGCGGCTAAACCTGCTAATATACCTAAGTTTGATTTCTGGGGCAGAACCTGCTGATCGCACAGTGCGGGCGGGTTGCCAACGTGGGGACAGATGGGGACGAACGGCCCGATTACCAGAGGCACGCCCCGCAGCAGCGCGACATACCGTGCGACATACCGCCCGACATCGGGCAGATGGCCCCCGAGAGGGCCTTGCACGGGTGGTTTCGCGGCGCCGTGATCGAGCAGTCGAGCAGGCAATCCATCAGATCAACCCGAGGCTGGACGAGCTTTTTCATCTCTCAGGACGTAATGTCTACCGATTCCGTGACTTCCGCATCCCCTGCCACGACGAGCGGCCGTGGTGGCCGCATGACTCCGCTAGAAGTGCGCGCGAGTGCCTCGCTGGCGAGCATTTTCGCGCTGCGCATGCTTGGCCTGTTCCTGATCATGCCGGTGTTCTCTGTCTTTGCGCAGACGATTCCCGGCGGCAACAACACCTTTCTCGTCGGGCTGGCCATCGGCATCTACGGCCTGACGCAGTCGCTGCTGTACATCCCATACGGCTGGGCGTCTGACCGGATCGGGCGCAAGCCGGTCATCATTTTCGGCCTGATCGTGTTTGCGATTGGCTCGCTGATTGCCGCCATGGCGCACGACCTGACGTGGATTATCGTCGGACGGGCCATTCAGGGGGCCGGGGCGATTTCGTCAGCCGTGATGGCCTGCGTGGCCGACCTGACGAGCGACGCCAACCGGACCAAGGCGATGGCGATGATCGGCGGCAGCATCGGCGTGTCGTTCGCCGTGGCCATCGTATGCGCCCCGTTCCTGTATCACTGGCTGGGCATGAGCGGCCTGTTCTCCGCCATCGGCATTCTGGCGGTGGTCGCGATCTTCGTCGTGCTGTGGGTGGTGCCCACGCCGCCGGTGCACGCCAAGGCTGGCCCCGCGCCGTTTTCCGAAGTGCTGCACAACCCGGAATTGCTGCGCCTGAACTTCGGCGTTTTCGTGTTGCACGCGACGCAGACGGCGCTGTTCGTGGCGATGCCGCGCATGCTGGTGGCGGCAGGCCTGCCGGTCGCGCAGCATTGGGAGATTTATCTGCCGGTGATGGGGCTGTCGTTCGTGGCGATGGTGCCGGCGATCATTGCGGCGGAAAAGCGCGGCAAGATGAAGATGGTGCTGCTCTCGGCGATTGCGCTGGTCGCGATTGCGCAATTGGCGCTGGGCGGATTGCCGCCGACGGTGGCCGTGATAGCGGTCGTGCTGTTCGTTTATTTCCTTGGATTCAATGTGCTGGAAGCCTCGCAGCCGTCGCTGGTGTCGAAGCTTGCGCCGGGGCAGCGCAAGGGTGCGGCGGTGGGCGTCTACAATACGACGCAGGCGCTGGGTCTGTTCTGTGGCGGCGCACTAGGGGGTTTTCTTATGACCCACTACGGTCAGAACGCAATATTCCTGACTTGTGCAGCGGGCGCTTTCGTGTGGCTTATAATCGCCGCACCGATGAGGCCTCCTGCGCCTCGTCAATCCTGAGCGGATTTCAGCAATTCCGGAGAAAGTTTCATGGCATCAGTCAACAAAGTCATCCTGGTCGGCAATCTGGGCGCCGATCCCGAAGTCCGCTACCTGCCTAGCGGCGATGCTGTAGCGAACATTCGTCTTGCGACGACCGACCGCTATAAGGACAAGCAGTCTGGCGAATTCAAGGAGATGACCGAATGGCATCGCGTGTCGTTCTTCGGCCGTCTGGCGGAAATCGTCAATGAGTACCTGAAGAAGGGCTCGTCGGTGTACATCGAGGGCAAGATCCGCACGCGCAAGTACCAAGCGCAGGACGGCACGGACCGTTACAGCACGGATATCGTGGCTGACCAGATGCAAATGCTGGGTGGCCGCGGTGGTGAGGGCGGTGGTGGCGGCGGTGGCGGTGGCTATTCGCGTGGCGGTGGCGACGAAGGCGGCGGTGGCGGCGGCGGCGGTTACTCGCGCGGCGGCGGTGCAGGTGGTGGCGGTGGCGGCGGCGGTGCTCGCCAACAAGCCCCGGCCAAGCAGTCGGGCGGCTTCGACGACATGGACGACGATATCCCGTTCTGAAGCTAACCTGAAGCTGACCTAAAGCTTACCCACGTAGTACGCTTGACCAAAACCCCGAAGGCTTTACGCTCTCGGGGTTTTTTGTTTCGTTGCTTAATTCACTGGTTTTACGAGACGGTGCCGTGATCCGCGACCTCATGCGGTGTCATCGACACCCGCGCCCGCGCCGCCCCCCATATCATCCACGCCCCCCGAACGCCGAAGCTCGCGCAGGAACGAAGGCTCATCGCCGCGGCCGTGAGGGACAAACGTGTTCGACGCGAAAAGCCAGATTTCGAGACGTGCTGCGCTATCGGGCTCGCCCACGATACCGAGGGTTCCCGCGCGTAGTTCGGTCTCGATCATGCCTTCGGGCAGCCACGCGACGCCTTCCCCGAGCAGGGCCTCCACCTTGAGGGCTTCGACGAGCGCACTTTCGTAGCGCAACGCCAGCGGGAAGCGCGTTTCCAGTTCTGCGTGCAACGCTGCCGTCACTTTTCCCAGAAACGAGTCGCTCGAATAGGCCAGCAATGGCAAGGCGTCCCCGTCTTTCGGCGGCAGGGGATAACGCGGCGCACCGTCGGCCGTCAGAGCCGACACTGGCACGAGGGTCGTTTGTCCGACCTGCATCCCCCGCAGCGACGATTTTGCCAGCAGGTTGGGAATGCGCGGGTGGCAGTAACACAGCGCGAATTGGCAAGCGCCGCTCAGCAGCAAATCCACGCACTCGTCGAGATCGGCGGCCACCACCGACGCGCGTTGGGCGGCGTCGTGTCTCTGCTCGCGCCACCAGTTGGGAAAGAAGTAGATCGCGAGCGAGTGCGGCATCGCGAACTTGAGCGTGCCACCTGCGGCCTCGCGCGATGCGATGGCTTCGCGGCGGCTCCGGTACAGGTCTGCGACGATCTGTTCGGCCAGCGGCAGGAATGCCGCGCCTGCACTCGTCAGCATGACGGGATACGACGTGCGGTCGATGAGCGGCACGCCGTACCACAACTCCAGCGCCTTGATCCGGCGGCTCAAGGCCGATTGCGTCATGTGCCGTGCCACGCAGGCCTGCGAAAAATTTCGCAGTCGCGCGACCGCGAGAAAGTCCTCGAGCAGTCTCAACTCCATTGGGGTGCCTCAGGCGTTCCATTCGAATTCCCCGAGATTTGCCGCGCGCCCCGGTGATTGTCAACTGGAAATTTTCGACTCGCTGGCGCACGCGAAAAACTATTCCGGTCTCGCATAGTTGGCGTTCGATTCGTCATTGGAATCTCATTTTTTCGCTGCTTAGAATCGTTTGCATCAACACGTATACAGAGGAAGCAATGAGCGAAACACATGCCGCACGAACGTGGGTCGTCGGCGTTATCGGGGGCATGGGTCCGATGGCGACCGCCGATCTTCTCGCGAAGATTACGTTGGCGACGCCGGTCGACACCGAGCAGGATCATCTGCGCGTGCTGGTGGATTCCAACCCGAAGATTCCCGACAGAAACCGCGCCATTCTGGGCAATGGCGAGTCTCCCGCGATGGCACTGGCCGAGACCGCACGGGGTTTGCAGCGCAGTGGCGCCGACTTTCTCGTGATGGCGTGCAACACGGCGCACGCCTTTGCCGGTGCGATCCGTGCGGCGATCTCGATTCCCTTCGTGAGCATGATCGACGAAGCGTGCGACGCCTGCGTCCGAACGCAACCGAATGCCTTGCGCGTGGGGTTGCTCGCCGCCCCCGGCTGCCTGAGCGCAGGCATCTATCAGCGCGCGCTCACACGGCGCGGCAGGCAGGCCGTGGTCCTGCCAGACCCCTTGCTGGCGGAATTCGCTGCGCTGCTTTACCGGATCAAGACAGCCGGCCCCTCGGACGACGCACGCATCGGCATGAAGACGCTCGCCGACGCGTTGGTCGCCGCGGGTGCCGACGTGCTCATCGCCGCCTGCACGGAAGTGCCGCTCGTGCTGCACGCGGGCGATACCGGCCGTCCGCTGATCGACGCCACCGAGAACCTCGCACAACGTTGCGTGCAATACGCGCGCGGCAACGAACTCTTTCCCGCCACCTACTGATTCATCACCAGAGAATCGCTATGCACCTCTCCAAATTTCCCCGCGTCCGTCTGGGCCATCTGAACACGCCGCTTGAACCGATGTCGCGCCTGAGCGAACACCTCGGCGGTCCGCGTCTGTACATCAAACGCGACGATTGCACCGGGCTGGCCACGGGCGGCAACAAGACCCGCAAGCTGGAATTCCTGATGGCCGATGCCCTCGTCAAAGGAGCCGACACGGTCATCACGCAAGGCGCCACGCAGTCGAATCACGCGCGCCAGACGGCGGCAGCGGCTGCCCGCCTCGGCATGCGCTGCATCATCCTGCTGGAAGACCGCACGGGCAATGAGGCGCACGACTATCGCAACTCCGGCAACGTATTCCTCGACCGGTTGTTCGGCGCACCCACGCGCACCTATGCCGGCGGCACCGACATGAACGCCGCGATGACCGCCGTTGCCGAAGAGGTGCGTGCGCAAGGCGGTGTGCCGTACATCATTCCGGGTGGCGGTTCGAACAGCATCGGCGCGCTCGGCTACGTCAACTGCGCGCTGGAGATCGTTGCGCAGGCCAATGAGCAGCAGATCCGTATCGATCGCGTTGTGCACGCCACCGGCAGCGCCGGCACGCAGGCCGGGCTCGTCGCCGGCTTTGAAGGCATGCGCAGTGGGATCGACGTTCTGGGTATCGGCGTGCGCGCCCCGCGCGAGGTGCAGGAAAACAATGTTCACAAGCTGGCGTGCGAAACGGCCGAATTGCTCGGCATGGGCGACGCCGTCCGGCGTGAGCGCGTGATGGCCAACTGCGACTACGTGGGCGCCGGCTATGGCTTGCCGACCCCGGGCATGGTCGAAGCCGTCTCGCTCGCCGCGCGAACCGAGGGCCTGCTGTTCGATCCGGTGTACTCCGGCAAGGGCATGGCGGGGCTGATCGACTTGATTCGCAAGGGGCACTTCGGCGCCGACGAAACGATCGTGTTCGTTCACACCGGTGGCAGTGCGGCGCTGTTCGGCTACATGGACACCTTCGACACGGTCCTCTCGCCGTCGTCCGACACACGACAGCGCTGATCCCGCTTGCCGCGCCGCCGCGCGCATCCGGGGCAGCGATTTTCCGGGGTGGCGCGCGGCGCGCGGAGAGCGCGCCGGTACTTCCCACATCACACAAAGACGAAACGCAATGCGCCGGGGCGCTGGCCCCAAGGTGCCGGGACGCGTGCGCCTGTCGCATTTGCCTGCGCCTCGTCGAGGAGACTGGAATGAAATTCAACCGACTGGGGCTGATGATTCTTACCGGCATGATCGCCGGGGTCATTGCCGGTCAATGCGTCCATCAGTTCGCATCGGGGCCGGAGGCTATCAAGAACGCGGCGAGCTACTTCTCGCTAATGACGGAGATCTTTCTTCGCCTGATCAAGATGATCATTGCACCGCTGGTCTTCAGCGGCATCGTCGTCGGTCTGGCAGGCATGGGCGACGCACGCGCCGTCGGGCGAGTGGGGCTCAAGGCACTCACGTGGTTTTTCTGCGCCTCGGTCATCTCGCTGACGCTTGGGCTGGTGCTGAGCAACGTGTTTCAGATCGGCCATTCGATGCATGTGGGCGTGCCCGCCGCGAACACCGCCACGGGGTTGAACACCTCGGCGTTCAATATTCATTCCTTCGTGGCGCATATCGTGCCCGCGAGTATTTTTCAGGCGATGGCACAGAACGAAGTGCTGCCGATTCTCGTGTTCTCAGTGTTCTTCGGCACGGCGATCGGCGCACTGCGGGGGAAGCTGGCCGGGCAGGTGGTGCAGGGCATCGAGGAGCTGTTTGCCATCATGCTCAAGATTACCGGCTACGTGATGTATGTTGCGCCGCTGGGAGTGTTCTCCGCCATCGCGGCGGTGGTCGCAGTGCAGGGGCTTGGCGTGTTGCTGATTTACGCCAAGTTCATCGGCGCGATCTATTTCGGCATGTTGCTGCTGTGGGGGCTCATTCTGACGGCGGGCTATTGCTTCATCGGCAAGTCGGTGTTCTCGCTGCTCAAACTGATACGCGAGCCGATGATCATTGCCTTCAGCACGGCCAGCGGTGAAGCGGCGTATGCCAAGACCATCGAGCAGCTCACCCGGTTCGGTGTCAGCCCGCGCATCAGTTCCTTCATCTTGCCGCTGGCGTACTCGTTCAATCTCGATGGCTCGATGATGTTTCAGGCGTTCGCATCGATCTTCATCGCGCAGGTCTACAACATCCCGTTGTCTTGGGAGCAACAGTTCTCGATGCTCTTCGTGATGATGCTCACGAGCAAGGGCATTGCCGGCGTGCCGCGCGCCGCAATGGTGGTTATTGCCGCGACGCTGCCGCTGTTCGGATTGCCTGTCGAGGGAATGGTGTTGCTGCTGGCGATCGATCAGTTTGCCGACATGGGGCGCACGATGACCAACGTGGTGGGCAATGCGGTCGCGACGGCGGTGATTGCCAAGTGGGAGGGGGCGCTGCGGCCGTGGACCGGCAAGGCGTGGTCGCTGGATGCCGCGCTGGGGCTTCACCCGCAAGACGACGGGACATCCTTCGCTGAGGCACCGGGTGAGCTTTCTATCGGTGCGGAGCGCGCGGCCTGAGGCATTCGATCCGTTCGAACCATTAGGGCGCGTCAGCGCGGTACTGCGCGCCCTGATCGACTTACGTCTGACCGAGCGACAACCGATAGATATCCACCGGCGCAAGAATGGCTGCCGGGGCACCGCGCCGAACGACATTGAGCATGGCGTCGCCCATCACGCGGGTGGTCAATACACCCGACGGCGAGACGCTGCGCACCAGCGCCAGCACCGGTTTGAGCACGAGATACAGCCATCGATAGCTGGTGGTGCGCGACTGGATGCCATCTTCGGGGACGATGGCAGCCGGGCGGAAAATCGCCACCCGACCGAAGGGCAGACGTTGCAACGCGTTTTCCGTTTGCCCGCGCACGCGTGCCCACATCGTCTTGCCGCGCTCGCTGCTGTCGGCCCCGGCGCCGGACACATACACCATCGCCATGCCCGGGCTGCGGGCGACCAATTGCTGAGCGATGTGCAGCGTCAGGTCGTACGTCACGACGCGATAGTCCGCTTCTGCCATTCGAAACGACGTGACGCCGATGCAGAAGAAGCACGCATCGACGTTGGCGAATATCGCATCGCTCGCGTCGAAGGTCTTCAGATCGGGGACCACGACGGCCTTGATGCGCGGATCGTCGTGGCCCCGCAGCGCTTGCCTGCCGACGACGATGATCTCGGTGACATCCGAGGCCTTCAGGCAGGCGAGCAATGCGCCTTGGCCGACCATGCCACTCGCGCCGAACAGGACAATTCGCATGACGTTACTCCGTAGGCCACACCGGGGCAGCCGAATCGAAATCGGCGGCCAGCGTGACGGGTTTCCAGATTTGCATCGACGCGTGACGCGCCTGCTCCTCGGCTTCAAGCACTTGCCAGGCATCTGAACCCAATACCAGACGCGCCGGCAGGCTCGCGCGCGTGGCGAGTTGCGCAATCAGTTTCGCGATGCGCTGCGGGTCACCGACTTCGTGCCCGACATAAGCATCGATCAACGCCTTGAACTCACCCATCGACGCTTGGTAATCCGCAGGCAGATCGTGCAACGTTTCGCGCGCCTCGTGGCCCCAGCCGGTGCGCATCCCACCGGGTTCCAACGTGCAGAGCTGAATGCCGAACGGGGCGACTTCTTTGCCCACGACATCGCTGAATCCACCGACGGCCCATTTGGCGGCCTGATAGGCTGCAAGCCCCGGCGTGCTGATACGACCACCCACCGACGATACTTGAAAAATGTAACCACCGCCCTGGCTTCGCATGACGGGAATCGCCGCGCGCGTGAGATTTACGACACCAAAGAAATTGGTCTCGATCTGCGCACGAAAGTCGTCATCTGCCGTGTACTCGAACGGCTCGATATGACCGTAACCCGCATTGTTCACGAGTACGTCGAGCCGACCGAAACGGCGTGCGGCTTCCGCAACAGCGTCGCTCGCCTGTGCGCCATTCGTCACGTCGAGTGAAAACGTCGCGAGTTTGTCGCCGTACGCGCTGTACTGCGTCTTCAACTCGGCAAGCTGCGCCGGATTGCGTGCCGTCGCCAACACCTTGCCACCCGCTTCGAGTGCCGCTTCGAGGATCGAACGACCCAACCCGCGCGCTGCACCGGTAATCAACCAGACTTTGGACATGATAGTGATCCCTTCCAGATTTACTGCGGATTGAAACCGGTCTTGCCGGCGAACATGACGGATTCAGCGAGTGCCTTCTGGGCTTGCAGCGCGGCGAGACTGCGCGTGTAGCTCGCTTCGAGCACTGCATAAGCGTCGCCACCCAGCACGGTACGCAACGGCGGTGTTGCCATCTGGCTGACGTCGTAAATGGCGGCCGCCATTTTTTGCGGATCGCCCGATGCCTGCTCGTCGCCGACTTCCTTGATTTGCTGGCGCAGCTTGCCGACGACGCTGTTTTGATAATCGGGCAGCGCCTCCGTCCAGCGAATGTTCGCGACGAAATCTGTTTTGATCGAGCCGGGTTCGATGATGACTGTCCTGATACCGAACTCGGCAACTTCCTGACTCACCGATTCGGCAAAGCCTTCGAGGCCGAACTTCGCGGCGTGGTACATCGAGCCGCTCGGGAACGAGGCGCGGCCGCCGACACTGGTGACGTAGATCAGCGTGCCGCGCTGCTTGGCGCGCAATGCCGGAAGGAAAGCGCGGGTCACGTGAATCGGCGCGATCAGATTCAACGTGAGCTGATGGTCGATATCCGACTGACTCATCTCTTCCATTGCACCGATGACGGCGCCGCCCGCGTTGTTCACGAGCACATCGATGTCGGTGTGACGCGCGGCGACGGCCTTCACTTGCGCAACGTCGGTGACGTCGAGCGCTTCGACGCTCAGCAGACCGGGATACTTTGCGGCCAGCGACTGCATGGCGTTGGGGCGCCGCACGGCGGCCACGACGCGGTGGCCTTTTGCGAGCACGGCTTCCGTGAGGGCGAGACCCAAGCCACCCGAGGCGCCGGTGATGAACCATTGTTGTTGAGACATGGCGTAAGACTCCTTGATATAAATGCGTGCGTACGCACTCAATTAAATGACAAAGCTGTGAAAGCACAACTGCCTGAAACGAACTGACTTAGCTGAAACGACTTGGACGAACGGCTGAATCTAACGGCTGAAACTAACGGCTTACGACGTGATGGCACGCCACAACATGCGCAATCCCAACTGCCGGTACTGCGCGCCGGCCTCGGGCTGCTGATTTACGTGCTCGATGGTCGTATCGGCAATGTGCTCGATGACCGACGAGAGAAACGAAATCGGCGCATCGACCAGCAGGCCCTCCCGCACGCCGTCTTCCATCATTTGCGCGACGGCAAGAAACGGCTCCATGCCCTGAAGCCGGGTCGCTTGCGGGATGACGCCCGATGCCGACAGACGTGCGACGGCGTACCGCCCGGCCGGATTGGCAAGCCCCCAACTGACATAGCGATCGAAAACATGCGCCATGCGCTGCTGGTAGGCCGCCGCATGGGGGTAATCCGGCATCAAAGCCCGCGCGAGATCCTGCTTGAGTTGCAGATACAGCTCCCGGAACAGGACTTCCTTGCTCTCGAAATAGGTGAACAACGTGCCTTCGGCGACACCCGCACCCTTCGCAATCGCCGACGTGGTCGCCATAACGCCGTGTTCGGCAACGGCGAGCGTTGCCGAATGAAGCAGGGCGTTACGTTTCTCGGGGCTTAACGGGCGAGCCATGGTGATTGCATTAAATAGAGTGAGTGCGCGCTCAATTATACGTAACTTGCGGTGAAATGCAAATCACCGGCTCATCACTGGCCAAACCACCCGCTGCACGCCGTGAAAGCGATGAAACGCGAGCCTCCGCGACAAAACGCGACAAAAGCCGACGGCGCGTCAATTGTCTTGCCCGGGGTGTGGGCATAACCTCTCGGCGTCGATGAAGGAAGGCACGGGCGCGGGTGATCATTCCATGGCGAAGCGCGCCAACAAGTCAGGCTTTGGATATCTGGTGGAGTAACGATGGCGACGATTGGCGCACGTGTGGGGTTCGGTCTTCTTGCCGCGATCGTTGCGGCGATCTCGTTGCAGGCAAGCGCACTGGAGCTGTCCGCCGCACGCGGCGGGCAGATTCTCGCGTCCAACGAAGCCGCCATCCGGGCGGGAGGCACGCCTGCGGCGCGATGGCAGCCGTCAGTGACCGACACGTGGCAGTGGCAACTCCGGGGGAAGGTCAACACGACCTACAACGTGGATGTCTACGACATCGACCTGTTCGATACCGACCCGGGTGTCATCGCCCAACTCAAGCGCGATGGCCGCAAGGTCGTTTGTTACTTCTCGGCGGGAAGTTCTGAAAACTGGCGCACCGATTTCAGTCAGTTCAAAGCGTGGGAGAAGGGGCGGGCGATGCGCGGCTGGGAGGGCGAAAACTGGCTCGATGTGAGATCCGACAACGTCCGGTCGATCATGAAGCAACGCCTCGACCGCGCCGTGGCAAAAGGTTGCGATGGCGTAGAGCCCGACAACGTTGACGGTTACGCCAACGACACGGGTTTTCCGCTCTCCGCGCAGGATCAGCTCGCCTTTAACGGCTTTCTCGCCCGCGAAGCGCACGCACGCAATCTGGCCATCGGCTTGAAGAACGACGTCAATCAGTTGGCGGCGCTCGAACCGCTGTTCGACTTCGCGGTGAACGAGGAGTGTCACGAACAGAACGAATGCCGTGGCTATCGCGCCTTCACGTCAAAGAACAAGCCGGTCCTGAATGCGGAGTATCGCGCGAGCTATCGCACCGAGGCGGGCCGTCGTGAGTTGTGTGCTGCGGCCCTGGCGGCGAATCTGCGCACGCTGGTGCTGCCGCGCGAGCTGGACGACAGCTTCAGATTCAGTTGCGATTGACGGGAGCATACGGCGCTGAAATGCGCCGAAAGTTAAGTCATGTCGCCGCGACGACAAACAAAAATAATTCTCATCAGGACTCCACACTATCCCGACATCGGGCTACGTAACATTTGCGATGACATTACCTCGCAGTCGCGTCAGCGCCAAACCCGATGAAGATTCTCTACACCAACTTCCACGTCGGCAGCGGCGGCGGCCAGGATACCTACATTCGCGACCTCGCCGTTGCGATGAGCCGGACCCATCAGGTGACGGTCGCGTCGCCGCCCGGCAGCCATCTGGCGACAAAATTCAAGGACACCCCCGGTGTCGAGACGGTCGAAATTCACTTCAAGCTGCGCTGGCACATGATGCTGCGCGAAACCCTGAAGCTGCGAAAACTGATCGAAACCCGGCGATTCGACATCATTCATGTGAACGGATCGGCCGATCACCGGCAAGTCATGCTGGCGCTCGTCGGCATGCGCAACCGGCCGGAAGTCGTCTTCACGAAACACAACACCTACGCCGCGACCTCGCTGGGCAACTGGTTTCGCGCGAAGTTTGCCACTCGTCTCACGATTGCCGTCAGCGACCACGTGAGCGAGATGCTGGCGCGTAAATCGCCCTACAAGAACGTTGTCGTCATCAAGCACGGCGTGCGTGCCATCGGTCATGAGGCCCTGAACTGGGACGAGATTCGTACGCGCCGATCCGCATTGCTCGGGGTGGATTCATCCGACGCCATCATCCTCGGCAGTGCGGCCGGTACTGGCGAATCGAAGGGATGGGCCGATCTGGTGGCAGCGCTCATGCTGCTGCCGGTCGATCTGCGCAGCCGCTTTCGCATCTGGCTGGCGGGCACCGATCCGAGTGCGGCGCAGCGCGCCATGGTGGCGCGTTGCGGACTGGACCAGCAGATCGTATTTACCGGCTCGCTCGATAGCGTGCAGGACCTGTTGGCCGTGACCGACGTGTCGTTCGTCCTGTCGTACTACGAGAGCCTGTCGTATGCGTGCCGCGAGGCCATGGCGATGGGCTGCCCGATGCTCGTGTCGAACGTGGGCGGCTTGCCTGAGAACGTCTCGAACGGCGTCGATGGCTGGATCGTCCCGCCGCGCAATGCCAGCGCCATCGCGCAGGTACTTCGCGACATCGTGGCCGACCCGGGGCGCGTGCGTTTGATGGGCCACATGGCCGCCATGAAGGCACGCTCGGAGTTCTGCTTCGAGAGCTTTGTCGCGGCTACGCAAGGGGTGTATGTGGATGCGATGTCCGTCCAGCTCATTGCGTCGAAGCAACTGGCCTGAGGGCGCGGCGTGTCAGTTCCGATTCTGATGTACCACCAGATCCGGCCTTTGCCGGCACCGACGGACCCGTTGCGGGGGCTCAGCGTCGACCCGGGCATGTTCCGCCGTCAGATGACGTTGCTCAAGCGACTCGGCTATCAAGGGCTGAGCATGCGCGAGTTGCAGCAACACATGAGCGGCGCGTGGGATGCGCGAGGTGAGCCCCGGCGCCGTGTATTCGGCATCACGTTCGACGACGGATTCAGCAATGTGTTGACCAACGCCATGCCGGTGCTGAACGAACTCGGCTTCACGGCAACGTGCTACTTCGTCGCCGGCCGTCTGGGCGGTGAGAACGATTGGGACGCTCACCTCGCGACCGAGCGCACGCGGCTGATGTACCGGAAAGAATTGCTCACGTGGATGCGGCACGGTCACGAAGTGGGTTCGCACACGGTGGATCACGTCTCGCTGCCGGATGTCTCCGTGCAGGAGGCCGCGCAGCAGATCGTCACGGCCAAGCGCCAGTTGGAAGACATCTGCAACGCGCGCGTGGAGTCGTTCTGCTACCCCTACGGCAATGTGAATCGTCAGGTGCGCGATCTGGTGGAACGGGCGGGTTACGGCAACGCCACCACCACGCGGCGAGGGCGGGCGGCACCGGACGACGATCCGTTCATGCTTGCCCGCATTGGCGTGGCTGGCGGCGTGGGGCCGTACCGGCTGCTCTACAAGTGCCTGACCAGCTAACACTCCAGCAGTCCCGCGAGCAGCGGAAGGGAATTCACAGGATATCTGACGTTTCATCGACCCTTCGGTGGAAGGGGAACAGGGTAACCTTGCGGTTTTCAGGAAACCTTGTCATCGATGAGCCGTCACAGCACACCTTCCCGACACGATAGCGGCAGGATCGGTCGTATCGGCGCCGGTTTGCTGGCCGCCATCGCAATTGCCGCCGTCTCGCTCGTGTTGCCCCGGACGGCCGAGGCCAAAGCCTGCCGCGCCGAAGGTGGCGACACCAGCCGCCCATCCATCGGGCTGGTCCTGTCGGGTGGCGGCGCCAGAGGCTATGCCCATCTCGGCGTGCTGGAGGTGCTTGAACAGAACCAC
Organism: Pandoraea sp. PE-S2T-3; assembly: GCF_002179965.1. Lineage (GTDB taxonomy): Bacteria > Pseudomonadota > Gammaproteobacteria > Burkholderiales > Burkholderiaceae > Pandoraea. The sequence goes on along the minus strand of NZ_NGUQ01000018.1, from coordinate 491,289 downwards.
ATCCCGGTCGACTGCATCGCGGCGGCCAGCATGGGGGCGGTCGTCGGCGGCCTGTACGCGAGCGGGCTGGACACGAAGGACATGCGTCACCGGCTCGAGAACGTGAATCTGGCCGATGTGGCGTTCGACGTCGTCGACCGCAGCGATCTGCCGCAGTCCTTGCGCGAAGACGAGCGCTATTACGTCGACAGCTTCTCGCTGGGCTACGGCAGCAATGGTTTTCAGTTGCCGGCGGGGCTGGTGCATGGCAATCGCCTGCAAGCCTTGTTACAGGAATGGACGCCGACCATCACGGGCAAGGTTACGTTCGACAGCCTGCCCATTCCGTTTCGCGCCATCGCCACCGACCTGCGCACCGGCCAGATGGTGGTGCTCGATCACGGCTCGCTGCCGCAAGCCATTCGCGCCAGCATGGCGCTGCCGGGGCTCTTCTCGCCGACCGACGTCGATGGCCGGACGCTGATCGACGGGGGCATTACCAGCAATCTGCCGATCGAGACCGTACGGGAGATGGGCGCGGATATCGTGATCGCCGTCGATATCGGTTCGCCGCTGCGCCCGCTCGACGCGCTGTCGTCACCGGCCGATGTGATGCAGCAGATGATCGGCATTCTGATTCGCCAGAACGTGGCCCGGCAGCGCGACCAGTTGCACAAGGGCGACGTGCTGATTCAACCGGATCTGGGCCGACTCACCTTCACCGATTTTCAGGATGCCGCCCGCGCCATCGACGCGGGCGAAGCCGCCACGCGTGCCGCGCTTCCGCAATTGAAGCAGCTCGCGTTGTCGCCCGCTGACTATGCCGCGTGGCGGGGGCGCCATGAAACGCCTGCCCCGCAGACCGTGCGCATTGCAAAGATCGAAATCCAGTCGCGCGGGGTTGTGCCGCCGTCGAAGATCCGAGCGGCGATTCATGTCAAAGAAGGGGATATCTACGACCCGGCGCGCATCAACAAGGATCTGCAAGCGTTGACCAATGAGGACGACTTTGAAACGGTGACGCAGCAGATCGTCGACGACAACGGCGAGCACAAGCTGGTCATCACCGCGCAGGAGAAGCGCTGGGGGCCGAACTACCTGCTGTTCGGACTCGGGCTCTCGGCGACGACCAAGGAAGAGGGCAACTTCCGGATGCACGTCGGCTATCGTCGTCCGTGGCTGACCGACAGTGGCCTTGAAGCACGCGTGGACGCAACGCTCGGCAGCGATCAGGCCGATCTGCACATGGAGCTTCGCCAGCCGCTCGCCAATGCGTGGGGACCGTACATCGCGCCGTATATCGATCTGCAACGACGGCACGCGAACGTCTACGACGAATCGGGCGACATCAAGCTCACGCGATACCGCCTGACCACTGAGCGCGCTGGCGTCGATTTCGGTTTCCCGTTGTCCCATTTTGGCGACTTCCGCCTTGGTATTGCCTATGCCCATGGCAGTGCCTCACCCCAGTACAACCTGCCCATCGAGGACGACGGGTCACCGCGTCAACTGCTGTTCCCGGATATCTACGGCCGGCAGTTGAGCGCGCGTGCGCGGCTGGTGATCGATCAGTTGGACGATCCGCAATTTGTCCGTAAGGGCTACTTCGTGGAGTTGCGTGCCGAGCGCTCGTTGTTCGCTGGCGACGACAGCTACACCGAGGTGTACGGGAAGACGCTGGTGGCGGCGAGTTATGGGCGGCACAGCGTCAACGCCAGCGTGGAGGCGGGCAATAACTTCGGCGGCGTGAACCCGACCAATCCGTTCGGCTTCACGTTGGGCGGCTTCCAGCATCTGTCGGCTTATGCGGCCGACCAGTTGGCAGGGAATTCGATGTTCTACAGTCAGGTGACGTACATGAACCAGCTCGCGACATTCTCGGCGTCGCCGATCCGGCGGCTGTTCGTGGGGCTGAGTCTGGAAGCGGGCAATGTGTGGGGTGGCGACGCCAGTTTCGGCAGCGGTACGCTACGCAGGAGCATTACGGCATTCACGGCGCTGACGACGTCATTCGGCCCGATCTACCTTGGTGTCGCGTTCGCGCCGGGCGGACGCAACAACTTCTACTTCCAATTGGGACGGACGTATTGAGCGAGTCCGGTGCGATGGACACGGCGCTGTTGCAAACTCGCGTCATCATTGAGCGTTCATGACGTCAGCGTTCGCGGCGTCACAGCTTGGCAGGTTATTCGCGCGGGTGGAATGCGCGGCCGATATCGGGAAATCGACAGTTCATGGAAACGGGTACTTCATCGACGCATTCGAATCGGGTGGGCTCAGCGTTCGAGGTTCTTGGGGTGTTTCTCAAGCTGGGGCTGACGTCTTTCGGCGGCCCCATCGCGCATCTGGGGTATTTCCGCCGGGAGTTTGTCGAGCGCAGGCGCTGGCTCGACGACGGGACTTTTACCGACCTGCTCGGGCTGTGTCAGTTCCTGCCGGGGCCGGCGAGCAGTCAACTCGGCTTTTCTATTGGCTTGCTGCGCGCAGGTTGGCTTGGCGGGCTCGCGGCGTGGCTTGGCTTCACGTTGCCGTCCGTTCTGCTGCTGCTCGCCTTTGCTGCCGTCGCCCCCGACCTTGGCGGCCCGGCCGGCAGCGGGTTGATTCATGGGTTGAAGCTCGTTGCCGTTGCTGTCGTCGCGCAAGCCGTTTGGGATATGGCGAGGCGGCTATGCCCGGATCATCGCCGTGCCGCCATCGCACTCGTCACCGTGGCAGCGCTCAGCGTGCTGACGACCGTTTACGCGCAACTCATTGTTATCGTACTGGGTGCAGTGCTGGGACTCGTGTTCTGCAAGACGGCGTCATCTTCAGATTTGCATGGACCATCGGTGCGGCCCCACGTGTTTGGTGTTTCACGCGCGGCAGGCGTCGTGGCATTGATCTGCTTCTTTGCCCTGTTGTTCGGGCTCCCGGCGTTAGCGGGGTCCTATGCCGGGCAGTCAATCAAGGTGTTCGACGCCTTCTATCGATCAGGGGCGTTAGTGTTTGGCGGCGGTCACGTGGTGCTGCCTCTGTTGCAACAACAAACCGTCGCGACGGGCTGGATCTCGTCCAACGATTTTCTGGCAGGCTATGGTGCCGCTCAGGCCGTTCCCGGCCCGCTGTTCTCGTTCGCGGCGTTTCTTGGGTGGATGTTGGCGGGAACGCCGAATCACTGGGCCGGTGCATTGCTGGCCACCGTAGGTATCTTCCTGCCCGGCTTGCTGCTTGTTCTCGCAGCACTTCCCTACTGGCAAGTGCTGCGAGGCCGCTCATCGGCGACGGCGCTTCTTGCCGGCGTGAATGCGGCGGTCGTCGGGTTACTGGCGAGCGCGTTGTATTCCCCGGTCTGGACAAGTGCGGTCCATTCCACACCAGACTTTGCGGTCGCTGTTATCGGCTTTTTCCTGCTTGCGCGCCGGAAGTTTCCACCACTGGTTGTGGTTGTGTTTTGTGCGCTCGCCGGTATCGCCCAAGCGACGTTGCACTGACGCGGGCGAAGGATTTAATCGTCGTGAATCGACCGGATCACCCGCGCCGGATTGCCGCCGACGAGCGAGTTCGCGGGAACATCCTTGGTGACCACCGAGCCAGCCGCAACCACGGCGTTTTCGCCGATAGTCACGCCGCCGACGACGATGGCGCCGGTCGCAATCCATACCCCCTTGCCGATCACGATAGGCTTGCCGATGGTAGTCGAGCGGCGCTGCGCAGGATCGAGCGGATGGCTCGTCGTGATGAGGCTCACGTTCGGGCCGATCATCACATCGTCACCGATGTCGAGGCCGCCGAGATCGTGGAACGTGCAGTTTTGATTGACGAAGACATTGCGCCCGACGCGGGTTTCGTTGCCCCCCGCCGTGTAGAACGGGGGGATTAACAGAAAGCTGTCGTCGATCTCCCTGCCGATGAGTTCGCTGAACAACGCGCGCACCTGATCCGCGTCGTCGAACGTCAGGCGGTTGAGCTTGGCGGTGATCGCCATGGCGCGCCTGACGTTCGCCACCATGGCGGCGGACTCCGCCGTCTTGGCGCGGATGATTCTGGTGCGATCGTCGATGGGCATTCGTCAAATTCCTTGGGGAAACCGCTTGCGACGCGTCTTGGCTTTAGCCTTGGCGTTGCCCTTGCGGCGCCTGAATCATCTTCCAGCCATTGCCCGCCGGGTCACGAAACCCTGCATCGACGCTGCCATAGCGTTCGACCGGCTCCTGCGTGAACTCGACGCCACTGGCCTTGAGCCGGGTGTAGCTCTCGCGGCAGTCTGACACATGCAGGACGAGCGGCGGCATGGCGCCCTTGGCGACCATTGCCCGCAGCGTTTGGGCGGTCGCTTCGTCATGGATGGGCGGGCCGGGCGTGAACAAGCCCAGTTGAAACGAGGGCTGGTCCGGATGCTGGACGGTGAGCCAGCGGTAAGCGCCATTGCGCACGTCCGTGTGCACGCGAAAACCGAGTTTCCCGACGTAGAACGCCAACGCTTCCTCCTGATCGTCGACGTACAAGCCCACCACACTGATGCCTTGGTTCATGAGACCTCCTTGGTTGATGGGCCGACTTTACCGTCGGCGGTTTGGCGGCGCTTCTCCAAAACTGCGATGTTGAGATCGGGACGCTGAGCGGCTTTCAGGACGCAAGCGGGGACGCGCTCCAGCGGCTGCGTGTTGGCCTGTGCCTGCTTGCGCATGGCGCCCGGGCTCATGCCGGTGATGTCGCGAAAGATTCGGCCAAACGTGCCGAGGCTTTCCCAGCCCGTTGCATAAGCGATGTCGGTGACGCTGAGGTCGGTGTCTCGCAGCAGGGTATTGGCTTGCTCGATGCGCCGCGTCAGCAGGTAGCGATGCGGCGGAAGGCCGAAGGCAAGTTTGAAGGCGCGGGCGAAATGGGCTTTAGACGCGCCACTGACCGCCGCCAATCGCTCGACCGGCCATGCTTCGTGCGACGCGGCATCCATGCGGTCTTTGGCCCGCAGCAGGCGGCGCAGCAGCGCGGGATCTTGCAGGCCTTGCGGCACCGGCGACGAAGCACCCTCTACCGGCGTGGCGGATGCGTCAGTCGAGCCGGGGCGGTGGCTTTTTCGAGAGGTCATGAGATCCACGAGCGCAGAGAGCGTTGGCGTAGTTTAGGCGCAAGGCGAGCGCCTGTGAACGCCGTCAGTCGTTCGACGCGTTCTGCTTCGCAGCATCAGTGCGACGACACATAAGCCGCACCGGCGAAGGCGGCCGGGATGGCGAAACTTTCACGCATCCGCCGCGTCTCGGCCGCCGGTGTCAGACCGAATAGCCGCTTGAACTCGCGGCTGAATTGCGAGGCGCTGGTGTAGCCCACGGCATGGCTCGCCACCTCCGCGCTCATGCCCTGACGCACCATCAGCAATCTCGCCTGATGCAGGCGTGTCGACTTCACATACTGCATGGGCGATACCTGCGTAATCGCCTTGAAATGGCTATGAAAGCTCGGCACGCTCATCCCCGCGGCGTCGGCCAGTTGTGTCACGTCGAGTGGCTCGGCATACCCGGCGTGAATGAGCCGTAGCGATCGCCCGATCTTGCCGAACTGTCCACGCATCGCCAGCGCTTCGCGCATCGCACCGCCCTGCGCACCGGTCAGCACCCGGAAGTAGATTTCACGCAGCAGCCCCGGGCCCAGTATCGCGGCGTCAAGCGGTCGCGACATGGCTTCGAGAAAGCGCAGCACAGACGCTTGCATGGTGTCGTCCATCGGCGTGGACATCATGCTCTGCGGCGCATCGACATGATCCGTCATGCCCTCACGTTCAATCTGCGCCATCAACTCGGCCGCCAACGCAAAATCGAGATGCAGATACAGCGCGAGCAGCGGCCGCTCGGGCGTTGCGTCGGTTTCCATAGTGAAAGGCACGGGCACCGAGACGGCGAGATAGTGGTGCTCGTCGTACACGTACAACTGATCGCCGAAATACCCGCGCTTGCGCCCCTGACACACGATCACGATGCCGGGGTCGTACAGCACCGGCGTGCGCGCCAGCGCCTGATCCGAGCGCAGGATGCGAACGCTTGGCAAGGCCGTCAGGTTGTAGCCCTCCGAGGGGGCCAACGTGCGCAGCAAGGCAACCGTGCGGGCTCGCGTGGACGACGCCGTTTCCGGAGGCCGTCGGGCGGCAATGCTTTTGCTCATAGTTTTAGGCAAGAATATTAGCGAAATCTAGCTTAATCACATCGTTCGCCGAGATTAGTATGCATTCTCCATGCAACGTTTGAGAGAGGCAACCATGGCATCGAACAAGATTCTGCTTATCACCGGCGTCAGCAGCGGCTTCGGCCGCGCGCTCGCACAAGAGGCACTGTCGGTGGGGCACAAGGTAGTGGGGACGGTGAGGAGTGCGGAGGCAAAGCGTGATTTCGAATCGCTCTCGGCAGCGGCCGTCGGGCGTGTGCTGGACGTCACCGATTTCGATTCCATCGACGATGTCGTGTCGGAGATCGAGGCGAGCGTGGGGCCGATCGACGTGCTGGTGAACAACGCGGGCTATGGCCACGAAGGCATTCTGGAAGAGTCGCCGTTGTCCGAAATGCGTCGTCAATTCGACGTGAATGTTTTCGGCGCGGTGGCCATGATGAAAGCGGTGCTGCCATTCATGCGTGCGCGCCGACGGGGTCATATTCTGAACATCACGTCGATGGGCGGCTACATCACGATGCCGGGCATCGCGTACTACGGCGGCAGCAAATTTGCGCTGGAGGGGATTTCGGAAAGCCTCGGCAAAGAGGTCAAACCTTTCGGCATCGCGGTAACGGCGGTGGCCCCCGGCTCGTTCCGGACCGATTGGGCAGGGCGCTCGATGACGCGCACGCCGCGTTCGATTGCCGACTACGACGAAGTGTTCAATCCGGTGCGCGCGGCGCGCGAAGAGAAGAACGGCAAACAACTCGGCGATCCCGTGAAAGCGGCGCGCGCGATGCTGGCTGCGATCGCAGCAGAACATCCTCCTGCGCATCTGCTGCTCGGCAGCGATGCCCTCAAACTCGTGCGCGACAAATTGTCCGCCATGGGAGCAGAACTCGACGCGTGGGAGTCACTGACGGTGTCGACGGACGGTTGATGGCGACGCCGCTGCGTTTGAGCTGCGGGTCAGATCAGCGGAACGCCGTCTTCAGGAATGCCGCCACGTCAGCCGGCGACTCTGCCTGTCCTTGGGGATCGCCGCCCATCGTGACGCCGCGCGTCAGACAGCGTTTCGACTCCGCTGTGGCGGCAGCGCCCGTCAGGGACTGGCCGTCGCGAGTCATCGTGAGCGCGCGACGGTCGAGATCATAAACACCGCGGCATTCTCGCCCGCTTGTCGCCAGCGGTACCGAGCGGATCGATGTCGGCCGGTCGAACGCGTGATAGGCGTTCGGATATTCCTTGACGACCACCTGCGCGCCCTTTGCGCGCAGCGTGTCTGCGTAAGCCACGCAGGGGGCGGCTGGCGTGTAATTGTCCTTGCCGCCGACCAGCATCATGACAGGGGCGCCATCGAGCCGCGCCGATGCGTAAGAAATACCGCAGGAAGGATAGAACGCCACGTGGGCGGCAAAACGCAAATCGTTATCCGCCGCAATCTGTTGAAACGGCGCGAGCGCGGAATAGAGCGATGCGAACCCGCCCCGCGAAAATCCCATCACGGCGATTCGATGCTTATCAATGCGCGGGTCGGTGGCCAGCAAGCGCAGGGCTGCATAAGCATCGGCAATATCGGCCGCCATCGAAAGCTGCGTCTGATCCTTCTCGGTGTTTCGGATGCCGCGTCCAGTGAAGCTGTCCACGATGAAGCTGGCATACCCCAACGCATTCATTCGTGCGGCCCACACGCGCTCCCCGGGATTCACGCCGCTACTGCCATGCAGGATGATCACTGCGGGAACGACCGGCGGTGCGTTCTCCGGCAGCGTCAGCGTGCCTTCAATGATGGCTTTGCTGTTGCCGGTGTAGTTCGCGAGAAAATCACCGGTACTGCGGGGCGTCACTGACGCGAAGGTGATGACGCCGCTGCGGCCGTCAGCCAGCGATGTCGTGACGGCCGAGCCGTCGGTACCCGTCGATGCGCACGCCACCAACGCACTGGCGGCGAGCCCCGAGAGAAGGCGCCCGGCGGCGAAACGAATCATCCCTCTGCCTTCGCAAAGCGACTCTGCGCGGCGACGAGCGGGTCGTCCGTCGTCGCGACCAGCCACAAGCTGGCCTGCTCCACGATGAGTCGATTGTGGTCTTTCAACGGCCCCATCGCGGCCGCCGCTTTCCAGACCACGGGGGCTGTCTTGCTCTTGCGTCCCGATGCTGCGCCCACGAGCAGGCAGTGCGGTCCGAGCGGCAGCGACACGAACGGAAGGCCCGGGCTGATAGCGAGACGCCAGTCGATGAACGGTGCATCGCCGATGAGCAAGGAAGCGGGCAAGCCGTAAAGCACGGTGAAGTCGTATAACGCCAGTTGCTCGCGCATGCCTGAGTAGCCACGGCGAATATCCTCGACGATGGCCGCACGGATTTCATCGTCGAACATCGCCTCTTCCGAATACCGCACGAAGGCTTCGCGCGCGGTCTTCTGATAGGCGCTGAACAGTCCGAGCGAGAGGCAATCCGCCACGGCACGCTGCACTTCCGCCGCAGAGCCTGCCTCTTCCGGCTTCCCCAACTGCGCCGCCTTCAGAAACCGCGCGAGTCCCGCTTCCTGAATCGGCGGCCCTTCGACGGTGGCATCGTCGGCAACCGTCTTGTCGAGCGGCACGTAGATGTAGGCCTCGGATGCGAAGTGCGACTTCTTGCCCTCGTCGAACTTGACTTCGCCGTCGGTGCAATCGAGATAGCGGGTGCCGATTCGACCATGCTCCCAAACCCAGTTCTTCAGGAAGGGACGTAACGGATGCAGCTTGTCGTGATCAGCCATTGAATTCTCCAAGTGCCCCAGTATAGGGTCAGCCCGACGAAGGGGCAGCCGAGTGCATCACTCAACCGGCTTGCGCCACACGCTGGCCAGCCACGGCTGCTGCTCGCGCGGCAGACCCGTGGGGCGGTAATAGTGTTCGAGTTCGATAAAGCCGGCGCTCTCGACATACTGGCGCCACGTCTCCAGATCGTGGAATGCGCCGTAACGCCCGTGGTGCCAGCCTTCCTGATTGGTCCCTCGCGGATTGGAACTGAACAGCGCGCCACCGGGTTTCAGCGTCGCGTACAACTCTCGCAGTACGCGCGGCAATTCCTGACTCGGGACGTGGAACAGCACCGCATTCGCGAAGATGCCGTCAAAGTGCGACGCGGGCAAATCCAGTTGGAGAAAATCCTGCTGCCAGACTTCGCAGCCCGAGTCCTCCCGCGCCATTGCCACAAAGCGCTCGGCACCTTCGAGCCCGATCGCACGATGACCCATTGCGGTGAAGGTCTTGAGATCGCGCCCGGGGCCGCAACCGAAATCGAGAATCGTGAACGGCGGCGTGCCATTGATATGACGCAACAACGCCGACATGTTTTGCGAGACGTCGTGGTCGCGCGTGCCTTCACGGAAGTCTTCCGCGTTGGCGTTGTAGTGCTGCAACGTACCGGCACTGACGGTGTCGAGTTTGGGGGGCGTGGGTGTCATGGGGTGAGCGTGTTACGGGTGAGTCATCAAGTAGTCCGCGACCGCCTGATAAGCGGGCAGTGACGTCGGATCGTTCGCCGAATTGCTGGCGGTTGGATGTGAGCTGAAGCGTGCGATCACCATCTGCGCGGCAGGATCGACGTAGATCGCCTGTCCGTGGACGCCGCGCGCCATGAACGCGCCGTGGGCGTTGTGCGATACCCACCACATGCCGCTGTAGCTCCAGCCTTTGAGCAGGTCATAACCGGCCTTCGCAAATTTGGCCTTGTCGCCGCCCGCACGAATGTGATCGATGGCCTGCTTCGGCACCAGCCGCTTGCCATTGATCGTGCCGCCTTCCAGCATCAGTTCACCGATGCGCGCCATGTCACGTAACCCTGCGTTGAAGCCACCGCCCGCGAAGGGCGTGCCGAGCGAGTCGACGGTGTAATAAGCGTCTTGTTCCGCACCCATGTGCTGCCAGATGCGTTCGGATAACAACTGCGCAACCGGCTTGCCGGTCTTGCGGGCGATGATCCATCCCAGCGCGTCGGTGTTGACCGTCTTGTAAGCGAAGGCCGAGCCGTGCTCGCCCTGTTTGCGCACGGTTTGCAGGTATTCCCAATAGGTTCTCGGCCCGGTGTAACCGCGCGGTTTGGGTAGCGGGCTTCCCGCATCGGCATGACGCCAGACTTCCGCATTGGGATCGCTATAGTCCTCGCTGAATTGCAGTCCGGTCGTCATGTCCATGACCTGTCGAACGGTGGCGTCGCCAAAGGCGCTTTGCCGCAGTTCGGGGACGATGGTGTCGACGCGCGCGTTCTCGTCGATCACGCCTTCAGCGACGAGCATTTCGCCGAGCAATCCGGTCAGCGACTTCGTTACCGACATCGCGCCGTGTTGTCCGTTGGCATCGAGGCAGCCGGCGTAGCGCTCATACACCACGCGGCCCTTGTGCAGCACGATGACGCCATCCGTGTAGTTGGCATCGAACGCCTGCCGCCAGCTCATCTTCACGTCGCTGCCAATCGGTGTGAAAGTGACGGCATCGATGCCTGCGTCGATTTTACGAGCCAATGGCACTGCGCCGCCGGGGCCGCGCGACACGCCGACGGTCGGCATGAGTTCACGGAAGTGGCAGACGGTCCAGCGCGACTTGGGAAAGGTGAAGTAATCGCCATCGGTAAAACGAATGGCCTTGTCGTCGGGCGGCGGCGACCCGGTCATCCAGCCGAGCGTGCGTGGGTCGGACTGGGCAGCGGTCATGGGGGCGTCGGTCTTGGCCAGTGCGAGCGGCACCGCGAACGCGGCGCAAAGCATCGACGCGCCGATAACGGCCGTAATGGAACGACGGGATGGCGTTGCTGTTCTGATCGGCAAGTTGAGCTTTGGCAAGGAGTGAGCGGACACCGAATCTGTCCGTCAGTATGCCACCGAAGCCTTCGAGCCCTTGCTCCGGGGAAATGCCGTCACGCGTTATCCGGCGCGCCAACCCGATGCGTCTCCAGCGCGCGGGCATACGCGGTCAATCCCGCAGCCACGGCTTGTTGCTGGTCGTCGGTCAATTGTGTCAACGCGCTGGTGACTTGCTGCCGGCCATAGTCGTTGATCGACACCAATGTCCGCTTGCCACGCGGCGTCAATGTCAGCAACTTGGCACGCGCATCGCCACGACTGACGGCTTCCTTCAATTCCCCGGCTTCGATCAATTTGCGAACCATCCGGCTGATGCTGGATTTTTCGAGATTGAGGAATTCCGCGAGTTCCGCCGCGGTCATCGACTGACGAGCGCCGATTTCCATAATCGCGTGCACGGCCGACGGTGAATAGTCCGTGCCGGCCAATGTCGTGCGCATGAATCCCAACTCACGCACCATCTTTCGTGACGCCGCTCGAATGGCATCGATCAGCGAGGTGTCGACATCGGGCATTTTTGATTCTCGATTGATTTATGAAAACAATGTTGTACGATACAACCAATCTGTGTCTTCGGCCATCGATTTCCGCCATGGGCACCACAAGGTTCGCGTGAGAAGTTGCAACATTCAGGGGGCACCATGGAAACATCGTCGCAAGCCGGAGATTCAACGCCGCGCCGTGGCCGTATGGCGGGTCGCGTGGGGCTGGTAACCGGGGGCGGCAGCGGTATCGGTCGCGCGACGGCAGTCCTGATGGCGCGTGAAGGTGCCGAGGCTGTGGTGATTGCGGGGCGTCGTACGCACGAAGGTGAAGCCGTTGCTGCCGAATGCCGCGCGGCGGGCGCACAAGGCTTGTACGTGCCAACCGACGTGACGCGCGAGGAGGACGTGGCGAATCTGGTCCAGACCACGCTCGCCCGGTTCGGCCGCCTTGACGTCGCGTTCAACAATGCAGGCTTTCAGGAGCGCCGGGCGCCGGTCGAAGCGCAGGACACTGCGGTCTACGAGCGCGTGTTCGATGCCAATGTTCGTTCGGTTTTCTTGTGCTTGAAGCACCAAGTGCCTGTCATGGCAGAACAGGGCGGCGGTCGCATCGTCATCAACGCTTCGGTCAGCGGCATGCGAAATCCCAATCCGGGGCTGGCGCTTTACTCGGCGTCCAAGGCGGCAGTGATTTCATTGATGCGATCGGCCGCGATGGAGTGCGCCCCTCGCGGCATTCGAATCAACGCCGTCGCGCCGGGACGTGTCGTGACCGACATGATGCTGGCGTCCGGCATCGCCGATATGTCGGCCGTTGCCGCTGGTCTGCCGCTGCGACGGATGGGCCAGCCCGAGGAAGTCGCCGAGGCGGTCGTGTGGCTGGCGTCGGACGAGGCCTCGTTTGTCGTCGGACACGTCTTGGCGGCCGACGGCGGATTTAGCGCGTCTTGAGAGGTTTGTGTCTCAAGCGCTTTGGCGCTATCGCGTCACTGCCGGCCAACTCATCTCGAAGCGCGCGCCGCCCAGCGTGACCGGATCGGTCGCGACAACGCGTCCGTGGTGAGCACGCAAGACTTGTTCGGTGATGGCGAGGCCAAGACCATAGCCGCCCGTTCTGCGATCCAGACGAACAAAGGCATCGAAGATTCGCTTGCGCTCGCTCTCCGGAATGCCGGGGCCGTCGTCTTCTACATAGATTTCCACATTGCCGTGGCGCAAGTGCAGCCCCACGACAATCCGCGAGGTGGCGTAACGGCTGGCATTGCGCAGCAGATTGCGCATCGCGTAAGACATCAGGCGCTTGTCCATCACCACCAACTGCGAGGTGTCCCAATCGGTGTCGAGCGTGATCTCGCGATCGGCGTAGAGCAAGGTGGCGTCGCGCACCTGCGCCGTGAACCAGTTCGATACCGAGGTGGCTTCGACGTGTGATTGAAGCGAGCTGTATTCGAGACGCGCGAACGTCAGGCTCATGTCGATCAGTTCGTCGAGTTCAGTCACATCCTGATCGATGCTCTCCAGCGCTTGTTGACACGCATCCGTGGGGGACGATGGATCACGCAAGATTTCCAGTGCGAAGCGCAGTCGGGCCAATGGTGTGCGCAGTTCGTGAGAAATGCCGTTGGTCAGGTCGCGTTGCGTGGCTATCAGCTTCTCCATGCGCTCGGCAAGCGCGTTCAGCGTTCGCGCGAGCGGCCCGATGATGACGCTATAGGATTCGCGCGCCCGGGTGTGAAACCGTCCGCCGCTGAAGTCGATGGCACGTTCGCGCACCATCACCAGATCGACCCAGACGGGGCGCATCCAGCGATACGCGACGATGGCGGGCAACGCCAGCGTGGAGACGGCGAACGGCAGCAGGAACCGCGCCCTCAGCAAGTGCTCATGAAGCCACTCAGCGGGCAAATTGATCAGCAGAAGCGCCGCTGGCACGGCGAGCACAAGCAGGCATAACCACAGCAGGCGAGTGTAGGTGCGCACGTAGAGACGCGACCAACTGGGGCGCCGGTCGGCCCGGGTGTCGGTCCATGAGCGCCGGAAGCGCTGCCAACGGAGCCGGCAGTAGCGATAAGGCTGGAAGTGATGGCCACGCATGGTTTGTCCCGGCGAGGTGTTGCGTTATGTCTTCGAGGGTCTTCGAGGGTCTTCGAGGGTCGTTTAGCGTCATCGAGTGCGTTGCCGTGTCGTGTCGGACAACTCGACGCCAGCGCGCTTTCATACGTGCCGCGCGACTCAGTCCCAATCCGATTTGTTGAGCTGATAGCCCTTGCCGCGCACGGTCAGAATGCGCTGGGGCGGCGTGGTGTCGTCGCCCAGCTTGCGGCGCAGCTTGTAAATGCCACCGTCGACCGAGCGGTCGACCCCGTCGAATTCGACGCCGCGCAGTTGCCGCACCAGATCGTCTCGCGTGACCACCTGCCCGGCGGAGCGCGCCAACGCCCACAGCAGGTCGAACTCCGCCGAGGTCAGATCCGGGGTGGTGCCATCGGGCAGCGTCACCGTGCGGTTGCCACGGTCGATCCTGAACTTGCCGAAGGTGATCGATTCCGGCTGCGCCGCCGATGAGGGCCGCTGCACGTTGCGGCGCAGTTGCGCCTTGATCCGTGCGAGCAGCACGCGGGGCTGCACCGGCTTGTGCACGTAATCGTCGGCACCCAATTCCAGCCCGAGTACTTCGTCGAACTCCTCGTCGCGTGCGGTCACCATGATGACGATGCCGTCGTAATGCTCGCGCGCTTCTCGGCACACCTGAAACCCGTCTTTGCCGGGCAGGTTCACGTCGAGGATGACCAGATCGGGACGGCGTTTGATGATCGCCTGCACCGCGCGGGCCCCGTCGAGCACGGTATCGACCTGGTAGCCATGCTTTTGCAGATAGCCGGCGACCAGGGCTGAGAGGCGCGCGTCGTCTTCGACGAGAAGGATCCTGGTGGGCATTTTCGAGATGGCAACGGACGGGGGGAGAGAGGGCAGCTTCGGCCAGCAGTTTAGTGGCTTCTCGCGCGTTGCGACGGCGTGTCGACAAAACGCGACAATTCTCCATCAAAAGCGACGGCGCAAATGAGCGCATCGCGCTAGCGATCCGGTAAATTTCCGCCTTGCATAAGTTGCACTATGCAACTATATTGTTGCGAAGCGCAACTAATTCAGCCAATCTGCCCCGTGCCATGGATATCACCGACCTGAACGCTGGCTCGCGAGACGCCACGATTCTCGAACTGCGGGAGTTTTCGCGCAAGCTGGTGCGCGAGCTTGGCTTCATGCGCACGACGCTGGCCGACAGCGATCTGGCGCCGTCGGCCGTCCATGCGGTCATCGAGATTGGCGCAAACCCGGGCGTCAGCGCGAAGGATCTGGGCGGTCTGCTGCGGCTCGACAAGTCGAACACCAGCCGTCAACTCGCCAAGCTGGAAGCTTGCGGGCTCGTCACCCGTGTGGCGTCGAAGGACGACGCCCGGACGTACGCGCTGCAACTGACCCCGGCCGGGCAGGCGCTGCGCAAGCGGATCGACCGGTTTGCGACCGATCAGGTCTCCAACGCGCTGCGGCGTCTGGTACCGGCCGATCAGCAGGCGTTGATTCGCTCGCTGGCGCTGTATGCCGACGCACTGGCGCTCGACAACGTGGCGAAGTCGACCGGCATGAGCGCCGAGGGACCGTCAGTACAGCAGGGCTACGTGCCCGGCTGCATTGGCGATATCGCGAGCCTGCACGCGCGGTTTTACGCGGAGCACTGGGGCTTCGGCGCGTTCTTCGAGAAGAAGGTCGCCACGGAACTGGCGGAATTTGCCGGGGCGCTGCCTGCCGAGGGCAAGGCAATTTGGCTTTGCGTCGAGCAGGGGCGCACGCTGGCATCGCTCGCCATCGACGGCGATTTCGCTACCGGCGTGGCGCATTTGCGGTGGTTCATCGTGGACGATTCTTTGCGTGGGACAGGTATCGGACGGCAGTTGATGTCGCACGCCATGCAGTTCGTCGATGAGCGTTTCCGCGAGACTTATCTGTGGACGTTCAAGGGACTGGACGCTGCGCGTCATCTCTACGAATCGTTCGGCTTTGAACTGGCCGCCGAGTCGACGGGCGCGCAGTGGGGAACCGAGGTTACCGAGCAGCGGTTCACGCGCATGCGCGGCAAGTAAGACTCGCCGCGCCCCAAGTGTTTATGGCGTCAGATGTTCGGCAAACGTCTTCAGATACTTCATGCCTGTATCGCACATGATGGTGACGACGGTCGCATCGGGGCCGAGCCGCTCGGCAAGGCGTAGCGCTGCCGTCACATTCGCACCCGTGGACGTGCCACAAAACAGCCCTTCCTCGGCGGCCAGTCGAAACGCCATGGCTTTCGCCTCGTCGGTCGTGACGCGCTCGATGCCGTTCGCAATATCGTCGCGCCAGAGCGGCACCACATAGCCCGCACCGATACCGTCGATCTTGTGCGCACCGGACGGGCCGCCCGACAACACCGCCGACTCGGCTGGCTCCACGGCCACCATCCGAATGTTCGCATCGCGCTGACGCAGCGCTTCGGCGATACCGCGCAACGACGCGGCGGTGCCCACACTCTGCACGAAGCCGTCGATACGGCCGCCGGTCTGCGTCCAGATTTCGTCGGCCATTAACGTGTACGCGTGCAACTGATCGGTGTTCTCCATCTGCGACGTGAGATACGCGCCCGTCTCGTCGGCGATGCGATGGGCTTCACGGATCATGTCCTTCGTCAGCCGTGCCGTCTGCTTGCCGTTGTCACTCGGAATCAGCGTGAGCCTGGCACCGAGCAACCGCATGTGGTCGAGCTTTTCCTTCGAAAACGCGTCGGACGTCACGATATGCAGCGGGTGCTTCTTCACCGCACAGATGAGCGCTAGCGAGACGCCCGTGCTGCCACCGGTGTATTCCACGACGGCACCGCCGGGCGGCAGGCGTCCGTCAGACTCGGGGGCTTCGATCATCGCCAGCGCCATACGGTCTTTCATGCTGCCGGTCGGGTTCTGCGTTTCGAGTTTCAGCAGGATTCTTGCGCCGTTGGCGGGCAAGACATGCCGAAGCGGCAATAGCGGGGTGTTGCCGATGGTGTCGAGGATGGACGTCGGGGAAGCATTCATGGGGGGCGCTCGCGGGTCTCGTGTCTTTCAGGGGCGGCCGTCGGGGCCGCGTCACAACAAAGTCTAGACCCGGATGGCGACGCAAACTATAGTCGGGAATGACATTATTCGAGTCATTTGCGACATGAAGCTTGCCATTCTTGCGCTCGACGGCGTATTCGACACGGGGCTGACGGTGTTGATGGATACGTTCTCCACCGCCAACGAACTCGCGGCCATGCAGGGTTTTCCGACGCCGCCGTTCGACGTCCACGTCGTGGGCGTGCGCAGAAACATTCGCACGGCATTGGGGTTCTCGCTGCCGGTGGCGTCGGCGAACGCCCTGCATCAGGCGGACTGGGTCGTCGTGCCGGCGCTCAACACCAAGCAACCCGACCCGCTGGCCGAAGCGTTGGCGCGCGCCGACGTGCGGGATGCTGTCGGACATATCCGGCGCTGGCACGACGTGGGGAATAGCGGCATCGCCGCCGCGTGTATCGGCACGTTCCTGCTCGCGGAAACCGGCTTGCTGAATCAGCGCACGGCGACGACAACGTGGTCGTTGGCGCCGTTCTTCCGGCAGCGATACCCGGCGGTCGATCTCGACGATTCGAGAATGCTGGTGGCATCCGACCGGATCGTGACGGCCGGCGCGATGATGGGGCACCTCGATCTGGCGCTCTGGCTGGTGCGGCAGGCGAGCCCCGAGTTGGCCGCGCTGGTCGCGCGTCTGATGCTGATCGACACGCGCTCGTCGCAGGCCAGATATGTGATTCCCGACTTTCTGGCCAATGCCGACCCGTTGATTGCGAAGTTCGAGCGCTGGGCGCGCGAGCATCTCTCAGCGGGTTTTTCGCTTCAGGACGCGGCCCGTGCGCTGGCCGTCGGACCGCGTACGTTGCAGCGCCGTACCGAGGCGGTGCTCGGCAAATCGCCGCTGGCGTTTTTTCAGGACTTGCGTATCGAACGCGCGCAGCATCTCGTCTCTACCGGCTGCGATCTCGAGACGATTGCGACCGAAGTGGGCTACGCCGATTCGGCGACGTTGCGCACGCTGCTGCGTCGCAAGCTGGGACGTGGCGTGCGCGAGCTTCGCGCGGAAATGCGGTGATGCGGTCGACTTGAAGTGAGCTCAGCCGCTCAGTCCGTCCATCGGCACTTCCAGACCGACCTTCACGTTGCTCATGGACACGAGCGTCTTGAAGCGTTTCACGTTGTTGGTCTCGAAGAAGAGCGCACGCGTGAGTTCGGTGTACTGCGCCATGTCCCGCACGACCATGATCACCACGAAGTCGCACTCGCCAGCGACGTAGTAGCACTGCTGCACCTGCGGGCACGCGAGAAAGCTGCGCCGCATGGCATCGAGCAGGTCGAGCCGTTCGTTCTCGACTTCGATCTCGGTGATGATCGTGAGCGGATATCCCACGCGCGCCGGGTCGATCAGCGACACGGTCTTGCGCGTCACGCCCTCGTCGGCGAGCTTCTTCAATCGGCGGTTGACGGCGGCGGACGACAGGTTCACTTGTGCGCCGAGGGCATGCTGCGGTGTCGTCGAGTCTTGCTGAATCGCGGCGAGCAGGGCGATGTCGTAGCTGTCGAGGGGCATGGTGCGCAATAAAAATTCGATTGGATACGCAAAAACGCGCGAATCGTACGCGTGGTCCGGAATATTATTCAGGGCATCCGATGATACTCCGCCAGCGGTAACTCGCCACTTGCACAGGGGCGCGTTATCACGGCGCTCACGTCACACGCAGGACCACAACTCCACCGTCTCATGTCCGACAACGAACACACTTCCTCCGCCGGTTCCGCGACCTCCCTGATTTCCCCGCTCCGTCTTAACGGGCCCGTGTTGCTGCAACAACTGCGCGCACTGGGCGAGATCGGTGCGGACCCGGTCAACGGCGGCCGCACCCGTGTGGCCCTCACCGACGCCGAGAAGGCGGGCCGCGATCAGGTCGTCGCGTGGATGCGCGAGCTCGATCTCGACATTCAGGTCGACCGCATCGGCAACATCTTCGGCACGCTGCCGTCCGACGCGACGGATGCCGAGGGCAAGGCGCTGCGCCCGCTCATGATGGGCTCGCATATCGACACCGTCGTCAATGCCGGTGCCCTCGACGGTTGCTACGGTGTGCTCGGCGGACTGGCCGTCGCGCGGGCGTTCCGCGAGGCGGGCATGGTGCCGTCGCGCCCGATCACGGTGGTGGCGTTCACCAATGAGGAAGGCGCGCGTTTCCACCCCGACATGATGGGCTCGCTGGTCCATGCGGGCGGGTTCTCGCTCGACGAAGCGTTGGACGCGATCGGCACTGATGGTGCACGGCTCGGCGACGAGTTGGTGCGCATCGGCTACGCCGGTGACATGGCACCCGGCACGCTGGTGCCGCATGAATATCTCGAACTTCACATCGAGCAGGGGCCGATTCTGGAAGCGGAGGGTCTGGCCATCGGCGTGGTGGAAAACCTGCAAGGCATCTCGTGGCAGCAGATCACCATTGACGGCAACGCCAATCACGCAGGCACGACGCCCACGCATCTGCGACACGATGCGGGTTATGTGGCTGCGGCCGTGGTGACGGAATTGCGCCGCATCGCACGCGACTCGGGCACGACGCTCGCCACGGTCGGCACGTTGCAGCTGTCACCGGGCGTGATCAACGTGATCCCGCGCAAGGCCGTGTTCACGGTCGATATGCGAGACCCGGACGAGCAGCGTCTGGCTGCTGGCGAGGCGCGACTAGCCGAGTTCCTGACGCAAATCGCGCAGGAAGAAGGCGTGCGTGTCACGACGGAACGTTTCGCACGCTTCTCGCCGGTCGTGTTCGACGCCGCACTGGCGGATGTCATCGCCGCCTGCACCGAGAAGCGGGGCCTGTCGTACAAGCGGATGACCTCGGGCGCGGGTCACGACGCGCAGATGATTTCGCGTATTGCCCCCGCCGCGATGATCTTCGTGCCGAGCCGCGGCGGCATCAGCCACAACCCGCGCGAGCATACCGACGACGCACAACTGGTCAGCGGGGCCGAGGTGCTGCTCGACGTGGTCGCGCAGCGGCTGGGTGTCTTGTCGCTCGGTTGAGCGAGCGTCGCGTCAGGGCTTTGCATCGCTGCCCCCACTATTGAAATACCGGAGTCCCCCCATGCTGTACGTGAATCCTCGGGCGTCGCGCTCGTCGTATCCCGCCGAACTTCAGAACATCATGAGCATCGCCCGTGCGGGCCAAAGCCGCGAATGGCTCATGCAATGGGACGGTCTGCACGCGGGTAGCACGCCGTTGCGCGAATTGCCTGACCTGGCGGCGTCGTTGGGCGTGCAGAGCGTGCTGGTGAAGGATGAAGCGTTGCGCTCGGCGCTTGGGAGCTTTAAAGCGCTGGGTGCGCCAATTGCCCTCGTGCGATTGATTCTGCGGACCTTCGAGGGCAAGGGCTTCACGGCACCGGCCGTGTTTGCCGGTGAGCATCGCGAGGCGCTCGCGGGCTTCACGGCGATCAGCGCGACCGATGGGAATCACGGCCGCGCGCTGGCCGCTGCGGCCAAGCGTGTTGGCTGCCGTTGCGTCATCGTGCTGCATGCGCACGTGAGCGAAGAGCGCGAGCAAGCGATTGCCGCGTATGGCGCGCAGATCGTGCGCATCGCGGGCAACTACGACGCATCGGTGACCGAGGCGGCGGCGCTCGCGCAGCGCAACGGCTGGCACGTGGTTTCGGACACGTCTTACGACGGTTACGAAGAGATCCCACGCGATGTGATGCAAGGCTATGGCACCATCGCTGCTGAGGTTGTCGAGACGCTGACGAGCGAACATTCGCAGCGCGCGGATCACGCTTCGTCTATCACTCACGTGTTCCTTCAAGGCGGCGTGGGTGGGCTGGCCGCAGGGGTTGCGAGCTACTTGTGGGAGCAGTGGGGCGCAAACCGTCCGACGTTTGTGGTGGTTGAACCGGAACAAGCCGATTGTTTGTATCAGAGCGCGATGGCCGGGCGAGCGGCGCAGGCGACCGGCACCGTCGATTCGGTGATGGCGGGGTTAGCCTGTGGTGAGACGTCGCCGCTGGCGTGGCGCTTTCTGCAATCTTCGGTCGATGCATTCATGACGGTGACCGATGCGCAGGCCGTCGATGCGATGCGGCGTCTTGCGCAGGGTAGCGCGAACGATGTGCCGTTTGTTGCCGGTGAGTCGGGCGTGGCGGGTCTTGCCGGGTTGATGGCGGCAGCAGCATCACCGGCGTGGGCGTCGGCGATCGGGTTGAACGGTGCTTCGCGAGTGTTGCTGATCAACACCGAGGGCGCTACGGCACCGTCGGTCTACGCTGAACTCGTGGGCGAGACGGCGGACGAGGTGTTGTCGCGTCAACGCGCGTGGTTGTCGCGCTGAATCGCCGCTATCACCGCTAACCGCGGCCGCACCGGCACATTGACATTGTGAGAGACCGAAGATGACGCAGGACACCTATTTCGCGAAGGCACTGACCGACTGGCGGCATGCGTTCCATCGTCTCCCGGAGACGGGTTTCGAAGAACTCAGAACGTCGCAGACGGTGGCCACGATACTCGAGAGCTTCGGACTGGACGTGCATCGCGGCATCGGCGGCACGGGTGTCGTGGCGAGTCTCAACGTCGGCGATGGACCGGGGGCGATTGGCATTCGCGCGGACATGGACGCGTTGCTCATCAACGAGCAGGCGCCCGGGCGCGGTCACGCGTCGCAGGTGGCGGGCAAGATGCACGCTTGCGGACACGACGGCCATATGTCGATGGTGCTGGGTGCCGCGAAGTTGTTATGTGAGTCACGCGACTTCAACGGCACGGTGCGCTTTATTTTTCAGCCGGCGGAGGAGCATGGCCGTGGCGCGAAGGCCATGATTGCCGACGGGCTGCTGACGCGCTTTCCCATCGATGCGATTTACGGGGTGCACAACATGCCGGGCATCCCGGCGGGGCAGATTGCCACGCGCGTGGGCGGCATCATGGCGAGCGAAGACAACTTCGTGATTCGGATTCGCGGCAAGGGCACCCACGCGGCGCGGCCGCACATGGGGATCGATCCGCTGCTGATCGGTGCCGAGATCGTGGTGGCGCTGCAAACGGTGGTGTCGCGTAGCGTGGACCCGGGCGAGTCGGCAGTGGTGTCGTGTACGGAATTCATCACCGACGGTATTCGCAATGCGATTCCGACGAACGTCGTGATCAAGGGTGACACACGCAGCTACACGCCCGACGTGCAGCGCTTGTTGGAGACTCGCATGCGTGACATCTGCATGGGGATCTGTGCGATGCACGGTGCGCAGTGCGAGTTCGAGTACACGCACGAGTTTGCGCCGACGATGAACTGGGAGGCGAACACTGACGTTGCGGTGCGCGCCGCGCGGGCGGTGGCGGGCGACGCGATGGTCGAGGCGAACATCGCACCGGTGATGGCGTCGGAAGACTTCGGCGTGTTCCTGCAACATCTGCCGGGCAACTTCGCGTTTATCGGCAACGGCACGCGCGATGAACCCGGCGCGATTCCGCTGCACAACGCCTGCTACGACTTCAACGACGCGATTCTGCCGTTAGGGGCGAAGTATTTCGCGCAGATTGTGCGGGAGAGTTTGCCGCGTTGATGACGGCGTCGGGCAGTTCTCGCACGGCTTCGAGCGTCTTGCGGATGTGAGCCGCGAGGGTCTCGGACGCCTTAATCGCATCGCGCGCGAGGCACGCATCGAAGATGGCCTGATGTTCCTCATGCACATCGCGCGGCACGGGCTGGTGCGTGATGGACAGACGGCGGTAGCGCTCTGACTGCCGGTACAGAATTGCGAGAAAGTGATGCAGCCAGCGTGACGGACACGCGGCGATCAGCACTTCATGGAACGCGCGATTGCGTTCTTCCCACTGCGCGAAGGCTTCCGCACCAGAACTTCCGCCCACTGCACCACTGGCCAAACGTTCTTCTGCCAGCGTGAGCAGGTGAAACGCGCTCGTCAGATTCGCTTCCCACGTGTCGTCGCCCAGTGTGATGGACTGGCGCAACGCCTCCGTCTCCAACTGCACCCGTGTCTCGGTGATGTCGATGAAATCGGCCAGCGAGATCGGCGTTACCCGAAACCCCCGATGGCCCTGCTGCACCACGAGCGCATCGGCGACCAGCAACGCCAGTGCTTCGCGCAGGGTGCCCGCCCCCACCGCATACCGATCCTTCAGATGCTCGACCCGCAGCTTTTCGCCCGGCATCAGCACGCCGTCGACGATGTCGCTGCGCAGTCGCAGGTAAGCGCTTTGCGCGAGCGTGGCGTCGGCGGTCTGGGTGGGCGAGCTGGCGTTACTGAGCATGGGGGCTTTCGGTGATCGTGGGTTTGATCGAGTTTCGCGATTATAGGCAGTTTGATGAAAATTGTCGCAAAACGACAAAATAATCGAGATAAATAAAAATTCTCGAGAAAATGTTGACGAGGGTTCGGGGCGCGATTTATCGTGTGGCCATGTCGCATCGGCATGCCCGATGGCCGTCATTCCCAGATAAATCGAGAGCGAGACATGAAAGACTTCCAGAACTTCATCAACGGCGAGTGGGTGTCGAGCGCCCGCACGTTCGAGAACCGCAACCCGGTGGACAACAGCCTGATCGGCCGGGTGCATGAGGCCGGCCGCACGGAGGTGGACGCCGCCGTGCGTGCCGCTCGCGCCGCGCTGCAAGGCCCTTGGGGAAAGATGACGGTGGCCCAGCGGGTTGAACTGCTGCATGCCGTGGCGGACGGAATCAACCGCCGTTTCGACGACTTTCTGGCCGCTGAAATTGCGGATACGGGCAAGCCGCACGGTCTGGCGAGCCATCTGGACATTCCGCGCGGTGCCGCGAACTTCAAGGTGTTCGCGGACATGATCAAGAACGTGCCGACGGAGTCGTTCGCGATGGTGACGCCGGATGGCGGCAACGCGCTGAACTACGGCGTGCGCACGCCGCGCGGGGTGATCGCGGTGGTGTGTCCGTGGAATCTGCCGCTGCTGTTGATGACGTGGAAGGTCGGCCCGGCGCTGGCCTTCGGCAACACGGTAGTGGTGAAGCCATCGGAGGAAACGCCCGCGACGGCCACGCTGCTGGGCGAAGTGATGAACGAAGTCGGAGTGCCGGCGGGGGTCTACAACGTGGTGCACGGCTTTGGTCCCGAGTCGGCAGGCGCATTCCTGACGGAGCATCCGGGGGTGAATGGCATCACCTTCACGGGCGAAACCCGTACGGGCGAAGCGATCATGAAGGCTGCGGCGAATGGCGTGCGTCCGGTGTCGTTCGAACTGGGCGGCAAGAATCCGGGCATCGTGTTTGCCGATGCGGACTTCGATAAGGCGGTGGCGGGTATCACGCGCTCGAGCTTCGACAACAGCGGACAGGTCTGTCTGGGAACGGAACGCGTCTACGTGCAGCGGCCGATTTTCGATCGCTTCGTCGCCGCGCTGAAGGAACGTGCGGAATCGCTGAAGATCGGTGATCCGTACGCGGAAGGGACTAATTTCGGCCCGCTCGTCTCGCAGGTGCATCGCGAGAAGGTGTTGTCCTACTACGCGAAAGCCCGCGAGGAAGGCGCGACGGTGGTGACCGGCGGCGGCGTGCCCGATATGCCCGCTGCGATGAAAGACGGCGCTTGGGTGCAACCCACGATCTGGACTGGACTGCCCGAAACCGCCTCAGTGATCCGCGAAGAAATCTTCGGCCCGTGCTGCCATATCGCTCCGTTCGATACGGAAGACGAAGTCATCTTGATGGCGAACGCTACACCGTACGGGCTTGCTGCCACGGTCTGGACGACCGACGTTAGCCGGGCGCACCGCATGGGCGCTGCGCTGGAAGTCGGCGTGTGCTGGATCAATGCATGGTTCCTGCGTGACCTCCGCACCGCCTTCGGGGGCGCGAAACAATCCGGCATCGGACGCGAAGGCGGCGTGCACTCGCTTGAGTTCTACACCGAGCTTCGGAATGTCTGTGTGAAGCTTTGATTTACCGTAGTTTGTGAATGGCTCACACCGCGTCGGTCTGCTCCGGCGCGGACCCGCTATCCACTCCTGTGGTCGGCCGCCGGCACACTACCCGTTTTCGTCGCTCCACGTAATTCGCTTTGGAAAACGGGTAGCGCACCGACGGCTCGTCATCCCCCCACCTTTTCGTCGCAACCCATCCCTACATCTCACCACCCAGGCAACGCTTCCCGCCCCGCAGGCTCGCGCTCCCGGTCGGTCGTCGCCACATCCGACCCTTTGCGTCACTTCGCATCAGCAAATGCTCGGATGCGCCGCCGACTCGTTTCCACTCCCACGATTCGTCGCAACCCTTGGTGCGCTTGCCTTATTCCTGCTTCTCCCCCACGGCTTGCATCGCCCGCTGCAAACGCTTTACCCCTTCTTCGATGGCATCCACACCCGGTGCCGCGAACGACAAACGCAACGACGCCGCATCGGCGTTTTCTGCGTAGAACGCAGTGCCCGGGACGAACAACACCTTCTCTGCGATCGCATGCGGCAACAACTCGCTCGTCTTTACCGCCGCCAGTCGCGCCCATACAAACATCCCACCCTCCGGTGCATGGAACTGGATATCGTCTCCCAACAACGTCCCCAGCGCCTCGCACATCGCATCGCACTTGCGCTTGTACGCCAACTTGATGCTCGGCAAATGCCGCGCCAGCGCACCATCTGCCAAATACTCGGCCGCCACCGCTTGCGTCCACGGCACGCTGCACAAATCCACCGTCTGCTTCGCCACTACACATCGCCGCGCAATCTCCGGCGGCGCGATCGTCCAGCCCACCCGCAACCCCGGCGCTACGATTTTCGACAAGCTCGAAAAGTGCACCAGCCATTCGCGTGAACCCGGGACCTCATCCGTCAACTCCAGTAACGTGGGCAGTGCCTCGCCCGCAAACCGTAAATCGCCGTACGGATCGTCCTCGACCACGATGAAGTGATATTCCGCCGCCAGCTTCAACAACGCCACACGCCGTTCGCGCGAAAGCGTCGCGCCCGTAGGGTTGGCAAACGTGGGCACGGTGTACAGCAGTTTGGGCGTGGCAATCTTTCCGTCACGCAAAAGCGCTTCGAGATAGCCGACGTCCAGACCGCTTGCATCGACCGGCACGGTCACGACCTGCGCCTGCTGAAGTCGCAACGCCTGCAATGTCGCCGGATACGCCGGTTGCTCGGTCACCACCACGTCGCCCGGCGCTACCAGTACGCGCAGCAGTAAATCCAGCCCTTGCTGCGAACCGGTCGTGACCAACAACTCGTCGCTCGCGCAACGCGCACCACGCGTCGCCATCAACGCGATGATCTGGGTCTTGAGTTCGGCCAAGCCGTCGGTCGGCCCATATTGCAGGCAACGCGTCGGCTGCGCGAAGGCGCGCGCCTGCGCTGCCGCCAACCCTTCGACGTCGAACAGGTCGCTGGCCGGATAGCCGCCAGCGAAGGAAATCATGCCCGGCTCGGACAAGTACTTGAACAACTCGCGAATAGGCGAGCCGGCCGGATTGGCAAACGGAGAAGTGAAGGCGTACATGTGGGCCTCGCTATCGAAAGCGTGGGAGCGTGGAGCGCGTGCAGCGTGCAGAACGTGTGACGCGAGAATGCGATTCGGGAGGTGGCAAACGCTACCCGCCGACAGCGGCGGGCAGACGCTTGCAAGATTCGCGGCGCACCCGGCAGATGGCTCGTGGGAGACCATGATGCCGGGCACGCCTTAAGGCGATATCACTCGATCGAGAAGTCGATGCCTTGCGCGAGCGGCAGGGCGGAAGAGTAGTTGACGGTGTTGGTGGCACGGCGCATGTAACCCTTCCATGCATCGGAACCCGACTCGCGACCGCCGCCGGTTTCTTTCTCGCCACCGAACGCGCCGCCAATTTCTGCGCCGCTCGGGCCAATGTTGACGTTGGCAATGCCGCAATCGCTACCCGCCGACGACGTGAAACGCTCAGCCTCGCGCAGGTCGGTGGTGAACACGCACGACGACAAACCATGCGACGACGCATTGTTGCCATCGATGGCTTGGTTGAAATCGCTGTACTTGAGCACGTACAGAATCGGCGCGAAGGTTTCGGTCAACACGACGTCGGTCTGCGACGACATCTCGACGATGGCCGGCTTCACATAGAAACCCTTTTCGGCACCCGCCACGGCATGACGCTCGCCGCCGGTCACCTTGCCACCCTGCGCACGTGCCATGTCGAGCGCGCCCTGCATGCGCTGGAAGGCACCCTCGTCGATCAGCGGGCCCATCAGCGTGCCACGCTCGAGCGGGTTGCCGATCGATACTTTGCTGTACAGGCTCTTCAGGCGATCGACGGTCTTGTCGTACACGCTCTCATGCACGAACAGGCGGCGCAGCGTGGTGCAACGCTGACCTGCCGTACCGACGGCGGAGAAGACGATGCCGCGCAAGGCCAGTTCCATGTCGGCGCTGCCGGTCACGATGCCGGCGTTGTTGCCGCCCAGTTCAAGAATCGAACGGCCGAAGCGGCGCGCGACTTCTACGCCAACCTTGCGGCCCATCTCGGTGCTGCCGGTCGCGCTCACGATGGCGGAACGCGGATCGGCCACGAGTGCTTCACCCACGTCGCGACCGCCGATGATCAGTGCGGTCAGGCCTTCCGGGGCGTCGCCGAACTCGGCAATGACTTCTTCCATCAACTTGTTGACGGCCAGCGCGGTCAGCGGGGTCTTTTCCGACGGCTTCCACACGACGGCATTGCCGCACACGAGGGCCAGCGCCGCATTCCACGACCACACGGCCACAGGGAAGTTGAATGCGGAAATTACGGTGCAAACACCCAGCGGATGCCACGTTTCAGCCATGCGGTGGCCCGGACGCTCCGAGGCGATGGTCAGGCCGTACAACTGACGCGACAGGCCGACGGCGAAGTCGCAGATGTCGATCATTTCCTGCACTTCGCCCAGACCCTCTTGCAGGATCTTGCCGGCTTCGAGCGTGACCAGTGCGCCAAGCGCCTGTTTGCGTTCGCGCAGCTTTTCGCCGAGCAGACGAACCAGCTCGCCGCGGCGCGGGGCCGGCACGTTGCGCCAGGCGGTAAATGCGGTATGGGCGCGGGCAAGTGCGGCTTGCGCGTCGCTCACGCTGGCGCTGGCCACGCGACCGATGAGGGCGCCGTCGATCGGCGAATGCACGGCGATGTCGCCGGTCTCGGCCAGCTTGGCAATACCCAGTTCGTTGAGGATGGAGGTGGCGTTCACGTTGAGATCCCTATGTAATCCGGTGGTAGCAGGCAATGGACGCGGCGGGCGTCAGACGGGCTTATTGTGCGCCCGTCGCGACGCGTATGCCGCGCCGCACGGTCATTTGGCGTTGGCGGTCATCTTGAAGATGCCCTGCGCATTCCCCGCGTCAAAACGCAGGTCGATCTTCCAGCAGTGCTTGGTGTTGTCGTACTCGCGACGACGGGTAATGAATTCGTAGAACGAGCCCGGCACGTCGCGCGTGACGATCTCGCCGTTGGCCGCGCGGAATTCGCGGCGCACTACGTCGGCACGATACGCCGTCTGGAACACACGGCCCGAACGCGAACGCTCGACTTCCGGCTTCATCGGACGGCCCTTGGCCTTTTCAGCATCGGACAGCGCGAAGACGTCGTCGACACGGTCGGTCGCATGGTTGAAGGCGTTGCCCTCGGTGGCAATCCACGCCATCTCGGCCGACTCGGCCAGCAACGCATCGTAGTCGGCCTCGCTCGGCACGTCATGCTGACGCGCAAACGCGCCCACGATGACGGGCAGCAATGCCTGCGCCGTTTCGAGCGGCAGCGTGCCGTCGCGTTCCAGTTCCCACAGTTGGCCGACGGCGGCCGGCGTCAGCGGGTCTTTCGATGTGCCCACGACGTTCGAGACGGCTTGCTGGAACCCCTCGGAGAAGCGCTCGGGGTGCAGCTCGCTCACGAAGAACTGCGAAATCTCTTCGGGTGCATCTTCGTGGGCGTAGGCGCGGCCGGTCATGCCGAGCCGGTCCAGCGGATAACGGCCGTTCGGGCGGAAGCCGAGCGGGCGCAGAATCCGCGTGAACGCAGCTTCGCCCGGCGGCAACGCGCCATTGCTGGCCCAACGCACGGTACGCAACGCGCCATGGTCGAGATAGACGCTGCCGCCATTGCCGATGGCTTCTTCGGTGTAAGTGCGGCCGTTCTGGGAGCGCGCCAGCAAGCCTTCGAACAAGGCCATGTTCATGGCCTGCGCCAGTTCGGCACGGGTGACCTGACCCGGCTCGTACACCGCCAGAATCGACGGCGAGTTGAGCGTGGCAAAAAGCGCGTCGGTACGCGCTTCTCCCAGCAGGGAAACCAGCAACGACTGCACATTGGCATTGCGCATCGGAATGTCTCGCAGGGTAGGGCGCCGTCGCTTTTTTGATGTCAGGCAGCGCCGCAGGGTGTCGGGGCAGGCGCGCGGAGCGTGTCACCTCGCGCCTTCTTGCAGTGACAGCATTATTGAAAGGGATGACACGCGCGTAAAGCGAGATAAAATTGCCACTTAATGCGTTTTTGGAATCAACATGCGCAAGTTCAGAACCCCGAGCACGGGCGCGCTGCTGGCTTTCGAGGCCGCCGCGCGCCACGAAAGCTTTACCCACGCGGCCCGCGAGCTGTTTCTGACGGAAAGTGCGGTGTCCCGGCAGATCGCCACGCTGGAAACCCAACTCGGGGTGCGTCTGTTCGTCCGGGCGAAGCAACGCGTGGTGCTCACGCGCGCCGGGCGTCTGTACAGCACGCAGGTGCGCCGCACATTGGAGCAGTTGGATCGAGACACGTTGTCGATCATGGCGCACGGCAGTGGCGGGGGCTATCTGGAGCTGGCGGTGCTGCCGACGTTCGCCTCGGAGTGGTTGATTCCGCGCATGAAGGACTTCAACGAGCGCCATCCGGACGTGCGCGTGAACATGGGCGTGCACACGGACCTGTTCACGTTTGACGAGACGCACTTCGAGGCGGCCATTCACTTCGGCCAGCCGACGTGGCCGGGCACGTCGTCGGATTATCTGTTCGGGGAAGAGGTGGTGCCGGTGTGCCGCCCGTCATTGCTGCGGGGGCCGGTGCATACGGCAGCCGATCTGCTGCAATACCCGCTGCTGCACTCGACCACGCGTCCCTCGGCGTGGACACGCTGGTTTGCCGAGCAACACATTGAAGACAACCGCACGGTGCAAGGGCTGCGCTACGAGTTGCACACGATGCTGATCGCAGGTGCTGCGGCCGGATTGGGGATCGCGCTGGTGCCGAAGTTTTTTGTCGAAGCCCAGCTAGGGGCGCTGGACCTCATGATTCCGTTCGAGGTGAAAAGCGTGGCCGAATCGGCCTACTACCTCGTCTATCCGACGGAACTCACGCATGGCCAGCCACTGACGGTGTTCCGCCAATGGCTGCTGACTCAAGCGAGCGCTTACCGTCCGGTGTAGCGGCCCGGGCGATGCCACGCCACGACCATGGCGCTCATGGCAACGGCTGACAGGGCCGACCAGCCCACGCGTCCGAGCGGAATCGTGGCGGTGGATACCAGCAGGATGGTCGCGTCGATGCACACCTGCGAGATGCCGGCGTTGATGCCACGACGGCGTTGCAGCCAGAGCGTGACGATGCCGGTACCGCCCACGCCTGCACCATGACGTGCCAGCGCGAGGATGCCCATACCGCACAGCGTGCCGCCGACAAACGCGGCAAACAGCGGATTGACGAACGCGACGTGCAGGGTCTGCGGCATGGCCGCGAGGGCGAAGGTGATGCCGAAGCTCGCGATCGTCGACTTGAGCGCGAAGCCGGGCCCCATCGTGAAGTACGCGAACAGGAAGAACGGAATGTTCACCAGCGTAAAGATGGTGCCCACCGGTAGCGGAAAGATATAAGAGGCGAGCAGCGCGATGCCTGCCACGCCGCCGGTGACCAACCCGGCAGCCTTGAGCAGCACCAGACCGACCACCACAAATGCCATGCCGATGATCATCGCGTAGATGTCTTCAAGCACGGAGTGCGGCACGCCGATTGTGTCGGTGGCCGCCATGACGCCAGATACGGCGCCCGATTCGTGTTTCATGATCTTAAAGTCAGGAACAACAAGACGGCGCGTCCGACTCTCCTGGTGTCGTAACGCGCCGCCGGTACTTTCCCGCATCGCTGTCTCTGGCGACGCGCAGCTTGACTGCCTGTTATGTTTGAACGTCAGTTGAATCTATCACGCCAATAACGCGATCACCCTATAACGCGCGATCAGGCAACGTGGTGGACCCAGCCCAACGGATCAGCCACTTTGCCACGCTGAATGCCCGTGAGTTCGTCACGAATGCGCTTGGTCACCGGGCCTTCGCCACCGTCACCGATGTTGAACTCGCCCTTGGCATGCTTGATCTGGCCAATGGCCGTCACCACGGCTGCCGTACCGCACGCGAAGGTTTCCTTCACACGGCCGCTGGCGGCGTCAGCCTGCCATTGCGCGAATTCGTACGGCGCTTCGTTGACGGTCATGCCATTGCGGCGAGCCAGTTCGATGATCGAGGCGCGCGTAATGCCCGGCAGAATCGTGCCGGAGAGCGGCGGCGTTTGCAGCGATCCGTCGTCCATCACGAAGAACACGTTCATGCCGCCCAACTCTTCGATCCAGCGATGCTCGGCAGCGTCGAGGAAGACGACCTGATCGCAACCCTTGCCGCTGGCTTCGGTCTGGGCGATCAGGCTGGCGGCGTAGTTGCCACCGCACTTGGCCGCACCGGTGCCGCCGGGGGCCGCACGCGTGTACTGGTCCGACACCCACACGGTTACGGCCGACTTGCCGGGCTTGAAGTACGGGCCGACCGGGCAGGCGATCACGCAGAAGATGTACTCATGCGAGGCACGTACGCCAAGGAAGCTTTCCGAGGCAAACATGAACGGGCGGATATACAGGCTGCTGCCTTCGGTGCCCGGGATCCATGCGCGGTCGATGTCGACCAGCTTTTCCACGGCTTCCAGAAACACGGCTTCGGGCAGTTCGGCCATCGACATGCGCTGGGCCGAATCGCGGAAACGCTTGGCGTTTGCCTGCGGGCGGAACAACGAAATCTTGCCGTCTTCGCCACGGTAGGCCTTCATGCCTTCGAAGATTTCCTGCGCGTAGTGCAGCACGGCGCAAGCCGGATCGATCTCGAACGGACGGCGCGCTTCGACCTTGGCGTCATGCCAGCCCGTGCCTTCGGTCCAGCGGATCGTGACCATGTGATCGGTAAATACACGGCCGAACACCGGGTTGGCCAGCTTGGCGGCGATCTGGTCGGCGGGGGTGGGGTTGGCGTGCGGCTCCACGACAAAACGCAGTTGGTTGTCAGCGCTCATGTTTCTTCAGTGTCTCGGCAGAGTTGGCTTGGTCGTCTATGCCGTTAACGTTAACGGCAAGGTGGCGATATTTTCCCCCTTTCGGGGCCTGCCTGTCGACTGAATTCACCGTCCGACGCGTCTCGGCGGGCTTCTCGCCAGTCAGACGCTGGAAACTGTCGCAATTTGGTGCTTATTCGCAAGAAAATCGCGAAATTTAGCGGATCGTTGCCGAAGGGCCGTCTAACATGAGACGGTAACGACGTACGGTAACAGTGTGTAAAAAAACGTTTCGGTCATGAGCCGGACGACGCTCGACATTTAACATCAGGAGCGGATCATGCTTGAAGTGCCACAAGTTGCGCAGGTCATCTACGCGCGCTGGCGAGCACTTTCAGGCACTTCCGGGCAGCGAGCACCATCCAGTGCTGCTGTCTGATGTGAGCAATGGGAGAGGAGACACATGCAATCGTCAACGATTCGGATGTTGCGCGCCTATCTGCTCGTGGCTTCGCTGGGAGCCACCTGCATCGACGCCTGCGTAGTGATCGCCATGCTGGTGTTCGACGTGCCGCAAAGCATCTTTGGTACCACTGACTTCCGCCTGTCGATGGCCGGCTCGCTCGTGCTGCTGATTTTCGCGGCCCGCTCGCTCGCTGGTGTGGCATTTCAAGCGGCGCTCAACAGTCATCACGCCAGGCAGGACATCGAGCAAGGCGGCGCCAGCGTCGCCGTTCGCGACGACTGCCCGCACCGCCTGCTCGTGCTGTTCCACATCAACATCCACGGGCAGCGCCTGTCGATGGACGCGGCCTGAGCGCCGGCCACGGACCGATGGCCTGAATCAGGCCGCCTTGTCGGCCACATACCCCTCATCGCCCGGACGCGGCGGACGCGCCATGGCAATCCATTCCTGCACCGCCGGCCGGGTGAACTGAAGGCGGGCGTACTCGGCCAACTCGCTCGGCACCACATCGTCGTTGTAGACCAGCCGGTTGAGCATCAACGCGAGATCCACATCGGCAATACACCACTTGTCGAACAGCGACATCCGGCCGTCGGGCAGCAGGCTCTGCGCAATGGCGATGAGCTTGCTCGCGGCGGCATAGCCGGCGTCTGAGAGCGGCTGATCCGTCGGGCCGTAATAAATGACCTCTGTCGAGCGCTCCTGACGCAACACCGCCAGATCGCTGCGCAACCACGCCTGCACCTGACGGGCGCGGGCGAGTTCGCGCACGTCCGCCGGATACACGGGAACGGCGGGCGAGATCGTTTCCAGATACTCGGTGATGGCCGACGATTCCGACAACGTGAAGTCGCCGTGGACCAGCGTGGGCACGCGACGCGTGATCGACAGGCCGGCAAACCCGCTTTCGTGATTGGCCCCGAGCGCGAGATCGACGGTGCGCAGCTCAAACGGCAGACCCTTTTCGCGCAATGTGACGAAGACCGACAACGCGTAGGGGCTGGCGAACTGTGCGTCTGCGTAAAGGATGAAGGGGGTGATCGGGGCGGCTGACACGATGGACTCCTGACGGAAAAGATGGCCGCCGCGCAACCGCTTGCAATCGGGCGCGACGGCGAAATTCGCAGGGCAAACATTCCCTGCAAGCGTCTATGTTGCCGTACCGGCAGGGTGATAAGCTACTGCACTATTCGATAGCAAGCTGTGAGCCAGATTCACATCTACGAACGTCCCCCCATGAACGTAACGCCGCGCGCCCGTCCACCGTTGGCCAATCTCGAAACTGTCTGCCTCGTTGCGCGGCACGGTTCGTTCAGCGCAGCCGCCGACGCGAGCGGTCTCACGCACGGCGCGATCAGCCGGCGAGTGAGCGCCGTTGAAAACTGGCTCGGTTGCATGCTTTTCGAGCGGCACGCGCGCGGGGTGAGCCTGACATGCGACGGCCAGCGATTTCTTGGCCGCGTCGAACATGCGTTCGACGTGATCGATGCCGCGGCCGATCAATGGCATCAGTCGCGCAAGGCCCCGGCGGTGCGGTTGAGCGTCGTGCCGTCGTTCGCCAAGCTGTGGTTGCTCGACCGTCTGGGCTCGCTCGAAAAGGGTAAACCGTTCATCGATATTCAGGTGACCACCGAGCATCGCAACGCTGATGTGGGGGCGGGCGAAGTGGACGTCGCGATTCGCTACGGGCGCGGCGCATGGGCCAACGTCGATTGGGAGCCGTTGCTGCCCGAGACGCTCTACCCGTTGGCATCGCCCGAGATTGCCGCGCGCCTCAAGGGCACAAGTGCGGCTGACCTGCTGGCATTCCCGTTATTGCATGACTCCGACCTCACGGGGTGGCGTGCGTGGTGTGCTGCACAGGGCGTCGCACTGCGCCCGCGTGCGCGCGACCGGCGCTTCGAAGATTACACAGTGGTGCTCGCTGCGGCCGAGGCCGGACTGGGGATCGCCTTGGCACGCACGCCGCTCGCCGACGCGTGGCTCACGCGAAGCCGGCTTGTACGGGTGTCGGACGTGGAAGTCGAGTGTCCGCTGCGCTACAACATCGTGACGTCCAAACGAGAGAAACGCCCCGAAGTGCTCGAAGTGATCGCGCGCCTGCGCGCCGCTGTCACCGCGAGCGGGTACTGAGACAGAAATACAGGCAACGCGCACGCAAATACCACGAACGCGCTGCGACGCTGGCGGGGGTTTCCCGCAATGCGCACAACGCGTCAGGTTGCCTACAATGCGTCGCGTCACCGTTCTGGCATGGATACACGGCAGGGGATGAACCTACGCTCGCTCGATCTGAATCTGCTGCTCGTCTTCGAGTCGCTGCTCCGCACGCGCAGCACCACCGTGGCGGCCGAGGAGCTCAACCTCACGCAATCGGCCGTGAGCAATGCGCTCAAACGCCTGCGGCTGGCGTTCGGCGATCCGCTGTTCGTGAAAACACCGCAGGGCATGCTGCCCACCGATCTCGCGCGACAACTCGCCCAGCCGGTGACCGACGGCCTGAGTCTGATTCGCGGCGCCGTCGAAGCGCCGCAAGACTTCGTGCCCGCCAATGCGCAGCGCACGTTCCGTCTTTACCTGAGCGACATCGGCCAACTGATCTTCATTCCGAAGTTGATGGCCACGCTGGCCAAAGAGGCACCGGGCGTACGCATCGTTACCGTCGACACGACACCGCGTGAAGCGCAAAACGCGATGGCGATGGGCGATATCGATCTCGCGCTCGGACTGTTCACGCGCTTCTCGTCGGGCTTTCACCAGCAGCGTCTTTTTCGCGAACACTACGTCGCCCTCGTGCGTGACGGGCATCCGGCCGTGCAGGAAAGCCTCAGTGCCGAAGCGTTTTTCAGCGCCGCGCATGCGGTCTATCGGCCGACGGCGGGCAATCACGACGTGTTCGAGACCGCCGTCGAGCAGTGGTTTGCGCAGGCAGGCAGGCAGCGTCACGTGGCCCTTCGCATGGCGCACTCGATGGGACTCTCGGCGCTGATCGCGGCGAGCGATCTCGTGGTGTGCGTGCCGACCCGGCTCGGCCGCGCCCTCAAAGCGGCCGCCGAACTGCGCACGTGTGCGTTGCCGTTCGAGAGCCCGGTGTTCGACATCTCGCAACTCTGGCACGAACGCTTTCACACCGATGCCGGCCATCGCTGGCTGCGCAGCACGATGTTCCGCCTCTTTCACGGCGAAGACTGACCACCACCCGGTCCGGCACTTTCGCGCAATGCTGCACCCCTGATTCACACCGTAAATACCCCGCATTTACGCAATTCGTTGGCGTCATGCGGCGGCGCTCCTTATCGTGTTCATCACCAACCGGGCACTCGCCCGCAATACGAACAACACGAACAATATCCGCAGGAGACAGGCGGTGATCAATCTGCACGACATTCGTTACGTGCGGCTGGGCACACGCGACCTCGAAGGTGCCACGCGCTATGCACGCACCATTCTCGGGTTGCAGGAAGTGCGCCGCGAGGTCGGCTACGTGTACCTTCGCAGCGACAGCCGCGACCATTCCGTTTGCTATTTCGAAGGCGACCCCGTCGACCACACCGTGGCGTTCGACATCGCGAGCGACGCGCACTTCGACGCCGCTGCCGCTCAGCTCGAAGCGATGCACATCGACTTTCGCCGTGGCACCCGCGATGAAGCCGACATGCGCCGCGTGGCCGACTTCCTCGCGTTTCGCGACCCGACGGGCAACCAGATCGAACTGGTGCTGCGCGCAGCGCAAACCGGTCGCGGCTATCACGGCGAGCGCGACGCTGGTATCGACTCGTTCAGCCACGTGGGGCTCTGCACCACCGACGCGCGCCGCGACGAAGCGTTCTGGACGAGCGTATGCAATGCGCGGGTCTCCGATCGCATTGGCGACGCGCCGTTGCTGCGCATCGACGACGTGCATCACAAAATTGCGCTGTTCCCGGCCAAACGTGCGGGCATTCAGCACGTGAATTTTCAGGTGAACGGCATCGACGACCTGATGCGCTCGTGGTACTTCCTGCGCGAGCAGGGCGTGCCGATTCGCTTCGGCCCGGGGCGTCACCCGACATCGCACGCCATGTTCCTGTACTTCGCAGGGCCGGACGGCATGGTCTACGAATACTCCACCGGCGTGCGCAAGATCGCCCCCGAAGACGAAGCCACGTACGTGCCCCGCCAGTTCCCGTTCGATCCGACCGGGTTCTGCATGTGGGGCGCGAAGCCCGAGATTCCCGAGTTTTCGGCCTGATTGCCGTAGGCGGCGCGCCCCGGTATCGCCCGGGGCCGCTGCTTACCTACCCGTGGCGGCGACGCCCGGTTTCCCCATGACACAGAACACACACGCTGCGCCCTCGCTTGCGCTCGCCGCGACGCGCGCAGACGTCTCCGAAGCCGACCGCGCCGTGCGCGTGGCCGCCCGCACGTTGGCGCGTGCAGGACTGGCACACGCCTACGGGCATTGCAGTGTGCGTCTGGACGACGAGCACTTTCTCGTGTGCGCCGCCCGCCCGATGGGACTCATTGGCGTGGGCGAAGCGGGCACGGTCGTGCCTATCAACGGCCCGCTGCCTGACGGTGTCCTTGGCGAAGTGCGATTGCACCAGCAGATCTATCGCCGCCGCCCCGGCATCGGTGCCGTGGCGCGCACGATGCCGCCGAAGACGATGTCGCTCTCTACGCTGCGTCGCACCCCGCGCGCGCTGCATGGTCCGGGGACTTACTTCGCCCCGGGCGTGCCGCTGTGGGACGACCCGCAACTGATTCGCTCAGATGCGCAGGCACAGGCCGTCATCGACACGATGGGCGAGAACGCGGCCGTGGTAATGCGTGGCAATGGGGCGGTGGTAGCTGCCGACACGCTCGAAGCGATGGTGGCCCTCACGTGGTATCTCGAAGACGCCGCGCGCGTCGATCTCGACGTGCTCGCGCTCGAAGCCACTTTGCCCGCCGCTGTGCTCGACGCTACGGAGTGCGAAGCGCGCGCCACCCGCTCGGGCCGAATCATCGAGCGTATGTGGGAATACCTGTCGGCGGGCGATCCCGAGCTTCACGACATCACTTCCGACAACACGACGGCATCCATCCGATAAGTCATGTACCCGAGCACAACCGGAACACCCCGAATTACCTGAATCGCCCCCCCACCGGCACCGGCCTTCCAAGAGCGTTTTCAACAGACGCCACGGCCGCTGACGTTAGCCCACGGCAACTGCCGTACAGGAGACAGACATGGAAATAACCGCTTTGATGAATCGACGGGGCATCACGCCATTTCAATGGCGCGTGATTGCCCTGTGCTTTCTGATCGTGACGCTCGACGGCTTCGACACCGCCGCCATCGGCTATCTCGCGCCGGCCATCCGCAGCGAATGGACGATGGCGACGACCAGCCTCGGCACGGTCTTCGGTGCGGGGCTTGGCGGCCTGATGCTCGGCTGCTTCATCTTCGGCCCGTTGGCCGATCGCATCGGCCGCAAGCGCGTGTTGATCGTGTCGGTGGTGATGTTCTCGCTGGGCAGCATCGCGTCGGCGTTTGTCCATAGCCCGACCGAACTCGCGATCATGCGTTTCATCACAGGCATCGGCCTTGGTGGCGCTATGCCCAATGCGATCACGCTCAGCTCCGAGTACTGCGCCGAGCGCATTCGTTCGCTGCTGGTCACGGCCACGTTCTGCGGCTTTACGCTGGGCTTCGCCATCGGTGGCGAAATCGTTGCACAGACGTTGCCGCACATCGGTTGGCGCGGTGTGTTGATTGCAGGCGGTGTGGTGCCGTTGGCCGTCGTGCCAGTGCTCATGCGCTGGTTGCCCGAATCGATGCGCTACCTCGCGGCCCGTGGGGATCGTGGCGAGCAGTTGTTGGCGATTGCGAAGCAGATCGATCCGCTGGTCACGCGCATCGATCCCGAAGCGGCGCCGGCGGGCGCGGCCACGTCGGCGGTGGGCGGGCTTTTCACACGTCGATATGTGATCGGCACACTGCTGTTGTGGGCCACGTATTTCTGCACGTTGTGCGCGTTTTATCTGCTCACCAGCTGGCTGCCGCTGGTGGTCAAGGACTCGGGTTACACGCTGGCAGAAGCGGCACGCATCGGCGCCATGCTGCCCCTCGGCGGCACCGTGGGCGCCGTGATGATCGGCTTCGCGATGGACCGCACGAGCCCTTACCGCGTCCTCGCAGCGTCGTATGTGATGGCTGGCATTGCGCTTTGCATTCTCGGCACGGTGACCCATCAATCCGGCTGGCTGATGGCCGTGGTCTTCCTTGCGGGCTTCGGCATTGCCGGGTCGCAGACGGGCGCTAACGCACTTACCGCGGCTTACTACCCGACGGCCTCGCGGGCCACCGGCGTGGCATGGGCGCTGGGCGTGGGCCGTCTGGGCTCGATTCTCGGTTCCAGCCTCGGCGGAGTGCTGATCGCGACGGCATCGAGCACGGCGCAGGCGTTCCAGATCGTCGCCATTCCGGCCTTTATCGCGGCGGCGCTCATGCTCGTGATGCGTCGACGTGTCGGCCGTGACGGTGCGGTGAGCACCCATACCGCGAAGCCCGCAGCACGCGCCGTCTGATCCGTCGCTGGCGTTGCCGTCAGCACTGCGTCGGCGACGTCCTTCCCCCCGTTGATTGCTGTACCCGCCACGCGAGCGTCCCCCCCGACGCGTGCGTGGCGGTTTGCTTGTTACCGGCCGACACAGGCCGGACCACCACAACGCTTCACAGGAGACAACACCGTGACCCACAAGGTACTGCCCGCGCTTGCGCTGGCCGCCGGCATCGCGTTGGCGCAAACCCCGGCGATGGCGCAGAGCGTCACGCTCTTCGGCATTCTCGATGCCGGCGTCGAATACATTTCTCACGCGGGCACCAACAACAGCTCACTCGTGCGCATGCCCGCCAATACAGGCTCGCTGCCGTCGCGCTGGGGCATGCGGGGTGACGAGGACCTCGGCGGCGGTTTGCACGCCTTGTTCATGCTGGAGAACGGTTTCAACGTGCGCGGGGGCGATCTGAATCAGGGCGGGCGATTGTTCGGCCGTCAGGCGTGGGTCGGCTTGTCGAATCAATACGGCACGCTGTCGATCGGTCGTCAGTATTCGATGACGTTCTGGGTCATGGCCGACGCCGACATTCTCGGCCCGGACTTGTACGGCAGCGGCTCGCTCGACAGCTACATTCCGAATGCACGCAGCGACAACACTGTGGCCTACAAGGGCGTGTTTCAGGGGCTGACGGTGGGTGCGACCTACTCGTTCGGACGCGACAGCGGCGGCACGGGCAATTCACCGGGGCAGGGCACATGCGCAGGACAGGTGCCGGGGCAGATGACAAGCTGCCGGCAGGTGTCGACGATGCTCAAATACGACACGCCGTGGTTCGGTGTGGCGGGCGCATGGGACGAGCAGCGTGGCGGCACTGGCGCGGCCGCGAGCTTCTTCAACGGTGCGGCGGCGGTGCCGCTCACGAGTTCTGCCGACAGGGACACGCGTTGGCAGTTGAACGGGTATGTGAAGGGAGGAAACTGGAAGGTCGGCGCGGGTTGGCTGGGCCGACGTGTGCAGACCGCGTCGGCGGCGGTGGCCGACGTCAATTCCGATATGTTCTACGTGGGTGCGCTGTACCAGTTCACGCCGACATTCGCGGTGGATGGTGAAGTGTTCCGCATGCTTAACGCGCGGCAGAACACGCGGGCGACGATGGCGACACTGCGCGGCACGTACTTCTTCTCGAAGCGCACGGCCGTCTATACCCAAGTGGGCTATCTCGCCAACAGCGAGCATGCGGCGTATTCCGTGAGTTCGGGCGGTGCGGGCGGTTCGCCCACGCCGGGCACGAATCAGCTCGGCGTGAACGTGGGCATGCGGCACACGTTCTGATGACGTGCACCGCATGCCCTGCGGTGCTTACAGCAGACCGGCTTCGGCCAGTTGCGCACGGCGCGGGTCGCCCTGACGCGAGAGCATCCAGCCCGGATACTCGGCGGGCAGGGCGCTCGCGGCGTCGATCGCGGCCAGCTCACGGGCTTCGAGCTTGACGCCGGTGGCAGCGATGTTGTCATCGAGCTGATCGGTACGCTTGGCGCCGATGATGACCGTCGAGACGACCGGCTGGTGCAGCAGCCACGCGAGGGCGATCTGCGCGACCGACACGCCCTTTTCCGTAGCGATGCCACGCATCACGTCGATGACGTCGTAGGCGCGCTCCACTTCCACGGGCGGGAAGTCGAAGCTTTGACGGCGGCTACCCGCTTCCGACTGACCGTCGCGGGTGTACTTGCCCGAGAGCAGACCACCGGCGAGCGGGCTCCACACCATGAGGCCGACATTTTCGCTGCGCAGCATCGGAACGATTTCGCGCTCCAGATCCCGCCCGGCGACGGTGTAGTAGGCCTGTAGCGATGCAAAGCTCGCGAGGTTGAGCCGGGCCGAGATGCCGAGCGCCTTGGTGATTTGCCAGGCGGCCCAGTTCGATACACCGATGTAGCGCACGTCGCCCTGACGCACAAGGGTGTCGAGTGCCGAGAGCGTTTCTTCGATGGGCGTGGCCGGGTCGAAGCCGTGCACCTGATACAGATCGATGTGATCGAGGCCGGTGCGCTTCAGGCTGGCCTTGACGCCGTCCATGATGTGATAGCGCGACAGCCCGCGCGAGTTGGTGCCTTGGGCACCGGTCGCACCGAAAACCTTGGTGGCGACCACGACGCTGTCGCGCGGCACCTTGAGGTTGCGCAGTGCCTGCCCGGTGAGAATTTCCGACTGACCTTCCGAGTAGACATCGGCCGTGTCGATGAAGTTGATACCGGCGTCGAGTGCGCGGCCCACGAGGGTGTCGACGTCGTTCTGCTGCAAGTGTCCGATCTTGCTCCACAGCTCGCCCTGACCGCCGAAGGTCATCGTGCCGAGGCACAGTTCCGAGACGAAAAGGCCGGTGTTGCCAAGTTTTCTTTGTCGCATTGCATTGCTCCGTTGAAGTCGCCACCCGCTGCGGGTGCCATCGGGGGAGATGGCAGGCACGGGATGGGATGCATTATGCGTCGCGGTGCATCAGGCAAGCAGTACCTGTTTCTACATATTTCCTGCCTGATTCTGCAATGACGATCCGGATGCCCGGAGATGACGCGAAATATGGCTGTGAGATGACAGGCGGGGTGGCGAGAGAGCATGGAAATTGTCGGATTCTCCGAGTTTCGTGCTTGATCGTGTCGATCTGTTGTTG
Organism: Pandoraea sp. PE-S2T-3; assembly: GCF_002179965.1. Classification (GTDB taxonomy): domain Bacteria; phylum Pseudomonadota; class Gammaproteobacteria; order Burkholderiales; family Burkholderiaceae; genus Pandoraea. Next base: position 449,801 of record NZ_NGUQ01000018.1, on the reverse strand, counting down.
GAGGATCAGGCAAATTCCTTCGGCGGGCGTATGCTGTGCAACATTGCTGTCTTGCACGGCTTGGCTTGTGGAGCCTTTCAAATGCATCTGATCAAAACACAACCGCCGGTGACGCCCGCGAGCGCGTTTGCCGACGATCCGTCGCACACGGCGCGAAGTGAACTGGTGAGATTGCTGGAGCGCGCGACGCACGGGCTGGAAGGGACGACGCCCACGGCGGTCGAGGGCCTTTTTGTCCACCGTATTCTGCATCCGGGCGGGCCGAAACCGGCGTTGCAATTGCCTGCGTTTGCGGTGATCGCACAGGGCGCGAAGCGCGTGCGGATCGGCGACGAGAGTTATGCCTACGATCCAATGCACTACATGGTCTCGTCGGTGCACTTGCCGGTGGTGGCGCAAGTCAGCGGGGCAAGCGAGCATGCGCCGTATCTTGGTTTGCGGCTCGATCTCGCGGTCGACGACGTGACGGCGTTGATTGGCGATGAACACTTGCCGCCGCCCGCGCCTGCGGAGAGCGGCCGTGGCATGTATGTGAATCGTCTTGATGCGTTATTGCTCGATGCCGTGTTGCGTCTGTTGCGTTTGCTGGAGACACCGCGGGATATTCCGATTCTTGCGCCGATGATCAAGCGCGAGATTGTCTATCGTCTGCTGATGAACGGGCAGGGCGTGCTGCTGCGGCAAATGGCGTTGCAGGATAGCCAGATGAACCGCGTCGCGCATGCGGTGCGCTGGTTGCGCGAGCATTACACGCAGCCGCTGCGGGTGGAGACGCTGGCGCAGGAGGTGCACATGAGCGTGTCGTCACTGCATCACCACTTCAAGTTGGTGACGGCGATGAGCCCGTTGCAGTATCAGAAGCAGTTGCGATTGCAGGAAGCACGCCGGCTGATCTTCGCGGCAGACATTGCCGTGGCCGCCGCTGCGCAGGCGGTTGGGTACGAAAGCGCGTCGCAATTCAGCCGTGAATATGCGCGCGTATTTGGTGAAGCGCCGCTGCGTGACAAACGTCGATGGCTGCAAGAGGGCGATGCGGGTGTGGGGGCACGTTAGTGCCTCGATCGCTCTTGTGAGATGTCAGGCCACTGTTGCGCCGAGTGCAGAATGCGAAGCACCCGGACACGCATGGGCAACAGACGATAAGCCGCAATATAAGGCGTGCGTGTGATGACCAGTTCGCGTGTGCCGCGAACTCGGCCCAGTCTTCCGGAGGCGGGATGCCGAAGCAAGGCACGAAGCTGCTGATGGATCCGTGAGTCGATCCAGACGGCGGCACCCGGGCTGTGTTGCTCGATGAAATCGAAAATATCGTTTCGATCCTGAACTGCGTGTTGCGACCACTCTAATCTCACGGATTACCTTTTGCTCGAAGTGCGTTTGCGGGCGGTTGCCCGGCGTGCTGCGAAATGGGCCTCGACCTCGTCGTCGGGGATGGCGGGACGGGTGTCTTCGAGCGCTTCGTGCACTTTGCGGCGAAACCAGGCGTCGTGAGCCTCTGGGTCCACTGCGAACGCGAACGGCAACGTTCCCTCGTTGGCGATACGCGTGAGAAGTATGCGGACGACGTCCGAAACGGTCAGGCCCATGTTCTCTAATACGGCAGTGGCGCGCTCCTTGAGCGCGGGATCGATGCGTGCTTGCACCAATGCGCTAGCTACCATGGTGGGGGCTCCTTGGCAAAGTTGATTGGCATGAATTGTAATTCAATTGAATGACAAAAGATTTTCCTACGTTGATGACGTCGAGACCCTCATTGAGGGATGAGCGCCTTGTGATTGAAGGTTTATGCGATGCCGTCACGGCGGGGTGTTCGCGTATTGATTTTCTCAATGCGTACGCGCCGCATCCAAGAATTCATCAATGAAACAAAGTGGAAAACCTTCCATCCCACAGTAATGGGTGCCGTAAGTCAGCACCAGACTGAAGGGAGGTTTTCGATGGCGATGATCGTGGCAGGCCGATTCACGACGTTCGATCAGGCGAATCTGGTGGCGCGCCGGTTGTATGACCGGGCGTTTCCACCGACTGACGTGTCGGTTTTCTTTCTGAACCCGACCGGACAGCATGCGAAGTTTCCGACGGGGGGCGACGTAGACGCCGATGCAGCCGCACGACCGGCAGGTAAGGGCGCGGCGCAGGGGGTCATTGCGGGTGGTGCCTTCGGGTTGGCCGTCGGCGCGTTGTTGTTCGTCGTCGCGTGGCGATTCTGGCTCGTGCCGGTGGTCGGCATGATGGCCGGTGCCTATCTGGGTGCGTTTCTCGGCGCACTGCGCCGCTTGCGTGGGCGCGAAGCCGTGACAGCAGCGCAGGCAGGCATGCGTGACGCGGGCGTGATGCTCGCAACGCACGTGAGCGAATCCAATGCCGATACGGCCATCGCAGTATTGCGCGACGCCGGTGCTGCGTCGATCGAGCAGGCCAACGGTGTCTGGGAGGATGGCGAGTGGCGCGATTTCGATCCGCGCCAGCGGGGCCGCAATGCAGGTGCGACCGACGGTCCCGGTGAGCCGACCGTGGGCGTCGCGGCAAACGATCATCCGGCGTCGGACGCGTCTACGAGGCGAAAACCTCGTCGCACCGATTGGCTGTGAGCCATCCCGCGACGAGCAATCCTGATCGGGCCCATGTATTCTTTAGCGACCTACCTCGCAGGAGGCTTGCCATGCTGTCGATTCACACCGGGTTCGTTGTTTGTCCGACCTGCAAGTCCCGCTTTGCCGTCGTCGCGAGCGAGCCGACCGTGCAGGCCCTCCACGACTATCTCCACTCCGATGCGCAGGTGAAATGCCCCACGTGCGACACCGTCTTCGCGACGGGGAGTGCAAAGAGCAGCATTGAATTCGAACCCGTCAACGACGGCGTGACACTCTCACCCTCTCCCGAGCGGAGCGTCGACGGGCTCGATAATCACTGACCGCGCTGTTCGCGTGCTCTGAAGGCTTCGGGGTAGCGCCGAAGGTAGGCGCCCTCAAGAGAATTGTCGTCCAGCGCCATCAGATACCGGAAGTTCGGCACAAGCATCAGCGCAATCGAGCAGGCCAGTAGCCCGAAGCCAGCGTAGCCGATGATGTCGGAGACCTCTGCGCTCACCATCGCGCGGGTAAAACATGCGGTGCCAAATGGGATGGAGGCGGCGCAAACCATCAAGAAGCAGGCCTCAAGGCGGCTCCGGTATTCGGGCGGTGTGGCCATGCAGCGTACGGTCATCGTGTTCACATTGAAGAGAATCAAACCCGCGCCTCCCAACAGTGCGCCGACGCAGATCCATAAGAGCGATTGGGTGCAAGACGCCCAGATCAGCATCGTGGCCATCGCGACACCGCCGATGACGGTTGTCATGGCACGGCCGAAGCGGTAATTGGCGGTGGATAGAACCCTGCCGCTGGCAAGCATCATGCCAACGCCGAAGGCGCCTTCTGCACAGCCGAGTGCGAGCGCGCCTAGCGACAGCCGTTGAAGGATCAACACGGGCAGCAGAAGCGTCAGCCACGGGACAATGACAAAGTTGAACGCTGCCGACAGCAACGCCAGTGCTCGCTCAGTCGGCAGACGTAGCAGTAATGCGGTGCCCGACGGCGTCCCCCCGCTACGTCTGACGGCGGGGGAAGGGTATCGCGAACACCGCTGCGTACCACCCAGAAAAAAGCACGCCATGAGCGCGGCAGAGAACGAAAAAACCGTCGTCGCTGCGATACCCGCCAGTGAGATCAACCCGCCGGACAATGCAGGTCCCAGAATCAGGTTCGCTGAGCTGACCTTGCCACGATGCGCGAAGGCTTCAGCGGTCTTTCCTGTCGGACAGAGTTCGGGGGTAATGCTGACATGTATCGGCTGACAGACGCCGCCCGCCGCAGAAATGAGGCAGAACATGCCGGCGAGCCAATAAGGCGAGCCCGATGCACCCATCAGCGCGAATACCAGCGTTGCGACACATCCCGTCATCACCGCGGTCATCGCAATGCGCTGTTTCGGAAAGCAGTCACCGAGCTTGCCAGCGACATACATTCCCACTAGTTGCAGCGACCACGCCAGCGTAAGCGCATTACCGAGAAAGTTGTCGTCGTGATACCGCTCGATCATGATCCACGCAAAGCTCATCGCGCAAATCCTGATAGATGCGGAAAAGCACAGATCGGAAAACTGATAAAAGACAAAGGCCGTCCATGCGTCCCGACCCGGGGGGATGCTGCTGCGTGCGTCAGACACCTTCACCCTCCGCTTCAAGGGCGTGGTACGCCTCGTTTAGCACCAGCGCTGCATTGATGGCTCGCGAAAAGCCGCAAAAGGCGGCGTTCTGAATCAAAATTTCCTCGATGTCGCGCCACGTGAATCCATGACGGAACGCTGCATGGCCCTGGAATCGAAGTTGCCGCTCCGTGTCACCGAAAGCCACCAGCGCTGACAAGGTTGCGATATGGCGCTCGCGAAACGACAGTCCGTCACGTTGATAGGCATCTTCATAGATCGATTTCACAAGCCGTTCGACGAGGTGCGGGGCAATCGGGTGCAAGGTCTCGTCAATACGCGTCAGTGCCCGCGGATCGAACGCGTCGATCAGTTCGCGAGCGCGCGGGCTCAGACTCTCGGTAAAACTCACGCGTGTACCTCCTGCATAAGATGACGGCATTGTTCGAGCATGTGCTTTGCGCCTGCCGTCAACTTGCCGTGCTCGATCAACACGTGATGGGCGTCGACAAATTTTCTTTGGTATTGCGTGATGGCGTCCGCGATATAACCACGTTCCGCGTCCGTCAAGCGTTGCGTGGCGAGCGTGCGCCGAAAGCAATGCACGATGCGGTAGACGACGAACATCGCGTGATAAATACCGGTCACCGTGCGAGGCTCTTTGCGCAAAGGCGAGGTATAGCGCTCGCTGTCGTCGTTCAATACGAACTCGTCGTGAATCATCAACGACAACATCACCTGATGTGCGGACTCGTGCACCAGCTTGTCGAGCCAGAACCAGGCGGGTTTTGAAGTTGCGATGACATTGACGTAGAGGCATCCGAGCCGGTGAAAGTCGCTGCCGGCATACAGCGTGTCGCGCGAGTGGCATGTGGTCGCCTCGAACAGATATATCTCGTTGACGATCTCGGCGACTTCACCGTGCAGAACCGGGTCGATGTCGCGGAGTCGTCGAAAGCAGTCGTCGAGTGTATGCATTCGCGCGAGTGCTGCGTTCGGGGAGGCATCGTGAAAGACGGTCTTGTAGGTGTCGTCTCCCAGGCCGTGAAGGAAGTTGCGATCGGCGTCGCACGCCCCTGCCGTGCTTCCCACGAGGAATCGACACGACCGGGCACTCAACGCTGAGCCCATCACCAGATTGGTGAGCACCACGTGAATCTCGGATTCATCCTTGCGCCGTATCGCATTCGCCAGACGCCAGATGGCCGTGAAAACCAATCCGCTTGCCCGTGTCGTTGCGTCGTCAGATAGCGAACGAAGGAAATCGTGACTCGCCGCGTGCAATGCGTCGGGAAGGCAGCCTTCACAGGCATCGAGCAGGTAGTCCAACGATTTTTGACTGTGCAGCAGGTTCTCTCGCGCCAACCAGGCAGCGCGTTCCGTACTCGGGCGCGGGTCAAAGATATCCATCAAATCGCTCCTCATCCTCATTCGCAGGCAACCTGTCCGAACGGTGTCCGAGCGGTGAAGACCCACCCGGACACCCGCTATGCGCGATTCGCGACGATGGCGGATCAGCCTTCGCCAACGGTCACGATAATGGCGCACGAGGACTGATTCTTGAGATGAACGATGCGACGGGCGTCGATGTTCTTGATCATGGTGAAAGCTCCTGAATGAGTGAACGGAATGTGCGCCACAGGCATCGCCGGTCGAATGTTCGGTAACGCACGACCCCATCCTAGGACGGCCGGCATGCCGATGGAATCGTATCGATTACGAGGGACGCGAATCGCGCAGAAGCGGTCACCCATCGAGCACATTGGGGCGCACAGAGACGGGTGCTTGGGATTTTTCTGATGAGGCTATTGCTGGATCCCCAATGACCGATGGGTGACGTGCAACGCGGCATGATGTGGGTCATCGTCAAGACGAGGGGACACACGAATGACCGTCGATATCGGACAGCGACTCAGGAGTTTTTTCGACGCCATGCCCGGGTGCTGGGGATGCAAGGACGCGGACTCCGCATTTCTCTATGTCAACGAGAGCTACGCACGGCTAATGGGTATTGCCCATCCACGGGATCTTCCGGGACGAACAGACTTTGAGCTGCCCTGCCGGACCGTCGAGTGCGCGAGCGAGTTTCGTGCGCAAGACGCTGAAGTCATGCGTACCCGGCGGACATTGGAGGTGTTCGACTGGCATCCGTACGCCGGTGACGCGTGGCAGGCACACGTCGTCACGAAGACGCCGTTGATGGACGATGCCGGTCAAGTCGTCGGCACGATCTTTCACGGCGCGAATTTGTCCAGCGTGCCGGCGTATGTCGCGCTCGGGCCTTTGCTGAATCAGATGTGGTGCGGCGACAGGGTAACGATGCGCGAAGGACAGACCAGTCTTGCGATCGATCGGCATGTCGATATCGCGCTGTCGTCACGTGCTTGCGAGGTCATCTTCTTCTATGTGCGCGGCTGGTCAGCCAAAATGATAGGAAAAGTCTTGGGCGTGTCGCCGCGCACGGTCGAGATGCATCTGGAGGTTTTGAAGGATAAGTTTCGCGCGAGTACACGAGCCGAGCTGATGGATGCGGCCATCGCGCTCGGCTACCTGACCCGGATTCCCGCCTCTTTGTTCAACCGTCAGTTGTCGGTGGTGTTGACGCCACGCCAGTGAGATTGACGAAAGATGAGATCCGAGGCGACTCACCCAATTTACAGCGGCGTCAACACCGCTTCGCCCGCCTGATAGCGACGCGTGTTCTCGATGAACATGGCGATCGTGGCGGCTTCGGCTTCCGGCGACCGGCCGGCGACGTGCGGGCTCAGCACGATGTTCTGCAAGTCGATGAGTGCCTTCGGCGGTGACGGTTCGCCCTCGTACACATCCAGCCCGGCACCGGCAATCGTGCCGTTGCGCAGGGCATCGGCGAGTGCGGCCGTATCCACCGCGCTGCCTCTACCGAGATTGACGAGAAAGCCGTGCTCGCCCAGCGCGCGCAACACCTCGGCATTCACCATGTGCAGCGTTTCCGCGCCGCCCGGTGCCGTCACGACCAGGTAGTCGGCCCATTCGGCCAGCGCGACTACGCTATCGAAATATTGATAGTGCGCAGGCACGTCGTCGCGCTGTTTGCGATTGCGATAGCCGATCTGCATGTCGAAGCCTTCGCCGCGTTTGGCAAACTGCTTGCCCACCGCACCCAGCCCCACGATCCCCAACTTCTTACCCGACACGCCCGGTTGCATCGGCAACGCGTCGCGCCACACGCCCTTACGGCATGCGGCGTCGTATTCGGGAATGCGGCGCACGGCGGCCAGCAGCAGCGCAAATCCCTGATCGGCCACGGTCGGCGCATTGGCCCCGGCACCGTTCACGGCAACGATCTTGCGCGCATGCAACGCGTCGAGATCGAGGTTTTCGTAGCCAGCGCCCAACGCACTGACCAACTCGACCTTCGGCAGATGCGTCAGCTCGGCGGCGCTTATGCCGCGTGAGCCATTGGTCAGCACGAAGCGTGCGCGCGCGCCTTCGTCACCCCAGCCTTCCGGCGTGGCGTGATGGCTCGGGCGATAGATCACATCGAAATGGGTTTGCAGTTCGGACAACTGCTCGGGATGCATCGGGATAATGACCAGCAGTGGGGGCAGCGACACCTTCAATCTCCGGCGACAGGGTGGAATGACAGCCGATACTGTATTCCTATCTGCGATGTCTTGCGCAATGCAGCAACGCAATTTCTTTGTGTCGACGAGAGGCAGGCCCCAAATGCCTGCGGGCGCCTTCGCATGAAGCGAAAGGCGCCCGCATCGCATGGCATTACGTCACATCATCAACGGCGTTACGTCTGACGAAACGACGAGCAAAAATCACGTGAACTGACCGCGTCCCTCAAGCCGTTGCCTCCAACGCCATCGTCGCTTCGCGATGACGCAAACGTCCCAGCGTCAGCATGGTCGCACCGGCCAGCACGGCCGGCACACCGATAGCGGCGAACAGTGCCGGCATCGACCAGCCCATGGCAAGCATCGACGCACCGCCGACCGACCCGACCACCGACCCGAGACGGCCCACGCCGTTGGCCCAGCTCACCCCGGTCGCACGGCAGTCGGTCGGATAGAACTCGGCCGACAGCGCATTGGCACCGACTTGCCCGCCCGACACGCAGAACCCTGCCCAAAACACGGCCACCGACGCGAGCACCGGCGAACTGGCGAGCGGGCCGACGGCAGCGACACAGACACCGGCCAGCGCATAAGCTGCCGCGAGCACGTAGTGCGGATTGAAACGGTCCATCAGCCAGCCGAGCACAATCGCCCCGAGCGTGCCGCCGACCTGAAACATGGCGGTGACGATCGCGGCATTGCGCAGCGTCAGGCCGTTAGTGCGTAGCAGCGTGGGCAGCCAGCTCGAGAGCAGATAAATCACCAGCAGGCTCATGAAGAAAGTGAGCCAGAACAGCAGCGTGCCGCGTAGCAGCGCCGGTTTAAACAGATGCCTCACGGGCGACGTGGTCGACGGCTTGGTCGCGATGTTGAACGTTGCGCCGCGCAGGTCTTCATTCGGGGCGATCCGTTGCAGCGACGCCGCAATACGCGCCGGTGCCTTGCCGGCCATCACGAGGTATCGCACCGATTCCGGCAACGCACGCACCAGAACGGCACCGAGCACGAGCGGCATCACACCGCCGACAATCAGCACCGAGCGCCAGCCGAACACCTCGATGAGCCCGGCAGATGCCAGTCCACCGAACGCCGAGCCCAGCGTGAAGCCGCAGAACATCGTGGTCACGAGAAACGACCGGCGCGACTCCGGGCAGTACTCCGAGGTCAGCGTGATCGCATTGGGCATTGCACCGCCCAAGCCGAGCCCGGTCAGAAAACGCAGCGCAATCAGTTGCCACAATTCCATCGACCATGCCGAGGCCAGACTCGCCAGTCCGAAAAAAACGACCGAGAAAATGAGGATCGACTTGCGGCCGAACTTGTCGGCAAGCGGTCCGAACAGGAACGCACCCGCCATCAGGCCGGCCAGACCCGCACCGAAGAGCGGTGCGAGATGCGCGGGCGTGAGCGACCACTCGGCACGAATGGCTGGAGCGATAAAGCCGATGGCGGCCGTGTCGAAACCGTCGATGGCGACGATCAGAAAACACAGCACGACGATCATCACCTGAAACGGCGAAATACGATGCCGGTCGATGAACGCCGTAACGTTGATGGGACTCACTGGCATAGGTTGTCTCCTCGAAGGTGCCAGAAGCGTCGCGGCATGACTGCCGCGTACGCGAATGCATTGCGTTGTTTTTGTTATCTGAACGGCAATGCCACTGCTGTTATGCGTTGCGCAACCACGGGGTTTGCGACAGGCAGTTCTCCGCGCGCCAGCCGTGCAGCCATTGCAGCGCGTCGTAGAACTGCGGCTGTGTGCGACCCTGCCAGAGCGAATTGCGCACCCAGCGATCCACACCCTTGGCGTGATACACGCGGCCCATGTCGCGAGCGCCGTACAGCACGCGTGCCGTGCGCGGAATGCGCGCGTATTCATAGCGGCGGAAGGCGTCGACGAAGTCGCCCTTGGCCGCGACGTATGCGGCGCCCAGCGTGACCGCGTCTTCCAGTGCCTGACAGGCGCCCTGCGCGATGTATTGCGTCATCGGATGCGCGGCATCACCGAGAATGGTGGCGCGGCCAAAGCTCCATTGCTCCACCGGGTCACGATCGGCTGTCGCCCAACGGCGCCACGAGGTCGGGCGATCGAGCATCTGGTGCGGCAGCGGGTCGATGCCGTCGAAGTACGACAGCACTTCTTCCTTGCTGCCGTCGCGCACGCCCCAAACTTCCTGCTCGCGGCTGTGAAACGTCACCACGAGGTTGTATTGCTTGCCGCCGCGCAACGGGTAATGCACCAGATGGCAATGCGGGCCTGCCCACACCACCGGCGCGTTGACCTGCAAATCCTTCGGCATGTTCTCGACGTCGACTACGGCGCGATACACCACGTGCCCGGTCACACGCGGCTCGTCACCGATGAGCGCATCGCGCACGGCAGACTTCACGCCGTCGCAACCGATCACGGCATCGGCCGTGTGCCGCTCGCCATGCTGATCGATCACGGTGACGCCGCTGTCGTCCTGCTCCAGCGAGACGACGCGGGTGGCCGTCTTGAACTGAATCAGCGGATTGCGTTGCACGGCTTCCAGAATCGACAGATGGATGTCGGCGCGGTGAATCACCGCATACGGGTTGCCGAAGCGCTCGCGATACGGTGCGCCTACGTCGACTTCGGCAATCACGCTGCGGTCGATGGCGTCGCGCAACGTGATGTGATCGGTGAAGACCGACCGGTCGCGTGCGGCCTCGCCGACACCCAGCGCGTCGAGCGCGGCGAAGGCGTTGGCCGCAAGCTGAATGCCTGCGCCAATCTCGCCGATGGTCTCGGCCTGCTCAAGCAGTTCAATGCGTACGCCCTGATTCGCGAGGGCGAGCGCGGCGGCCAGACCGCCGATGCCGCCGCCGACGACGAGCGCTTTCGGTTGATGGGGTTGTGTCATGGTTGTCTCCTGCTGCCTCTTCTGGCGCTACTGCTTTCTTTCCCGGCCGTCGATCTCACGCCGTGAAATCTGGCTGCTTGTCCGGCGCTGCCGCCACGAAGGCGGGGTGGGCTGCGGCGTGCTCGAACACGGCCAACGCGCGCGGATACGCCGATAAATCGCACCCCATGCGCCGGGCATTCGCGATCTGCGGGATCAGGCACACATCGGCCAGCGTCGGTGCTTCACCGAAACACCACGGGCCGTGGCCGTGCTTCATCAGCAGACGCTCCACGCCGGCCATGCCTTCGGCGATCCAGTGCTGATACCACGCGTCCTTTTGCGCAGCGGTCAGGCCGAGCGTGCCTTGCAGATACTTCAGAATCCGCAGGTTGTTGACCGGGTGAATGTCGCAACTGATCAGCGCGGCCAGTTCCAGCACCCGGGCACGCGCTTCCATGTCTTGCGGCAACAGGCGCGGCGTGGGGTACTTCGCGTCGAGGTAATCGAGAATCGCGAGCGACTGGCCGAGCGAGAAGTCGCCATCGACAATCGCGGGTACCACGGCCGACGGATTGACCTCGTCGACATAGGCCTCAGCGCGATGCTCGCCGACGCGAATGTTCACGCCGATGGTGTCGAACGCGAGACCCTTGAGCGCCAGCGCAATGCGCACGCGATAGGACGTCGAGCTATTGAAGAAGCTGTAGAGCTGCATGACCATAATTGCCTCAGACCACGCGCACGGTGATCTCGCCCAGACCTTCGACGGCCGTGACCATCGTCTCGCCTGCCTTGACCGGACCCACGCCTTCGGGCGTGCCGGTGTAGATCAGGTCGCCCGGTTCGAGGCGGAAGAACTGCGACAGATACGACACGGTTTCCGCCACCGACCAGATCAGGTGGGTGATGTCGCTCTTTTGCTTTTGCACGCCGTCGACGGTCAACGAAATCGCGGCCTTCGCGATGTGACCCACGCTCGACACCGGATGAATCGGGCCGATCGGTGCCGACGCGTCGAACGCCTTGCCGATTTCCCACGGACGGCCCATCTCGCGCATTTTCATTTGCAGATCGCGGCGCGTCATGTCCAAACCGACGGCGTAGCCCCATACGTGTTCCAGCGCTTGTTCGAGCGGAATGTCGGAACCCGCCTTGCCGATGACCGCAACGAGTTCGGCTTCGTAGTGATAGTTGCTCGTCTGCGCCGGGTACTTCACTTCCAACGTTTCACCGTAGGCGACCGGCAGCACGGCGTCGGCCGGCTTGCAGAAGAAGAACGGCGGTTCGCGGTCCGGATCGAAGCCCATTTCACGCGCATGGGCGGCGTAGTTGCGGCCCACGCAATACACGCGGCGTACGGCAAATTGATCGTTGCTGCCGGCAACGGGGACGACGACAGTGGCAGGCGGAGCGAAGACGAAAGACATAGTGTTTGACTCGACGAAGAAATGAAAAATTGTGGGGTCGTGTGCGGCGATCAGGTGCGTGATTCGCGCAGCAGATTCAGCGCGGTGAGCACCGGGCGGTCCGAATAGCTGAACAGCACGGCGTCTTCCAGCGCGGCGAGCTGCACCGGCGCCCACGACGGCACGACAAAGTGATCGCGCGGTTCGAACTGGAACTGCTCGTCGCCAATGCGCACCGTGCCGCGCCCTTCGACCACCGAGAACACGGTGGCGTCGGTGCTGCGGTAGGTCTTGCCTTGGAAGCCGGCCGGCAGGTATTGCATGAACGTCGCCATGGTCGGCATCGGCCAGCCACCTGTGGCCGGATTGACGTAGCGCAGCTTGATGCCGTCCCACGGATCGAGTTCGCCATTGCGATACAGCGTGTCCAGCGCTTCGCGCGAGCGGGCGTACGGATAGCTGAAAATCGGCGACGTCGGGTCGCTCACCTTGTGGCGCACGGGCAGCATGTTGAAGCCGTAGCGCGCGAAGCTGTCGCCCTCGGGGCGTTGCACCGGCTGCTGCGACTCGGGGTAGTTCTCTGCAAAGCCGGCGTCGAAATACTGCACCAGCGGAATATCGAGCCCGTCGAGCCAGACCACCGGCTCGCCATCGGACGGATTGCCGTGGTCGTGCCACGTCCACGAGGGCGTGATGATGAAATCGCCCGGATGCATGGTGGTGCGCTCGCCATTCACGGCGGTCCACGCGCCACGGCCTTCCACGATGAAGCGCAGCGCCGATTGCGTGTGACGGTGGCTCGGGGCGATCTCGCCCGGCAGAATCAACTGCAACCCGGCGTACAGCGAGCCGGTAATGCTTGATGAGCCCGGCGTGCCCGGATTTTGCAGAATCAGCACACGGCGCACGGCTTCCTCGGCGCTGATCATGCGGCCGGCTTCCATCACCAGCGGGCGCACTTCGTTGTATTTCCAGATGGCGGGCACCACACGCGGGCGCGGCTGGGGCGGCACGAGACTGTGCAGCGATTCCCACAGCGGGGCCATGTGGTTGCGGCCAATGTGCTCGTAATAGGCAGCGCGCTCGGCGCAGGGGGCGCGTTCGGACATGCGTGTCTCCATATCGGTGTTTTTGGCCCGGCGGCCCCGCTGGATGGGGCCCCGGTCGGTCTATGGATAGCGTTATACTCGGCCAGACATAACTTCTGAAATGAAAAAATCATCGGATCCATACGAAAAATCGTATGGCTCGGACGGTGTTTGAATCGAATTGAAGGCACCGACGTGTGCCCGGAGACTGCGCATGGATTGGACCCACCGCTTGCGTCTGCGCAACTTGCAGATGCTGCTGACCCTCGCGGAGACCGGCAACATGAGCCAGTCGGCGGCGTTGCTCAACACCACGCAGCCCGGCCTGTCGAAGTGGCTGAAAGATCTGGAAGACGATATCGGCCTGCCGCTGTTCGAGCGTCAGGCGCGCGGCTTGCGGCCGACGGCCTACGGGGAAGCCCTGATCGAACACGCGCGCCGCATCGAGGCACAGCTCGACACCGCACGCGACGATCTCGACGCGATGCGCGAGGGCGGCAGCGGGCTGGTGGCGATCGGGACGTCGGGCGCATCGTCGGCGGATACGGTGCCGCTGGCAGTGCTACTGCTGTTGCAGCGCATGCCGCGCGTGCAGGCGCGCGTGATTGAAAACACGATGGACCGGTTGATGAACCAGCTCGCGCACAGCGAAATCGACATCGTGGTGGGACGTTCGGCGCCGGAATTGCAGGATCGCAGCGTGCGCGCGGAAGCGCTCTATCTTGAGCCGCTGCACTTTGTCGCGCGTGCCCGGCATCCGGTGTTTTCGCTCGATCAGGTGGATTGGCCCGACATGCAGCGCTATCGCTGGGTAGTCTGGCCGCGCGGCACCCCGATTCGTAACGCATTGGAAGCGGCGCTTGCTGAGGCGGGCTACCCGTTGCCGAGCGATACGGTCGAATCGAATTCCACCATCCTCAACCTCACGCTGCTCAACAATAGCGACATGATCGGGCTGGCGTCGCATCGCACGGCGAGCCGCTTGCAGGCACTGGGCGCATTGCGCATCGTGCCGCTGCGACTCGCAGGCTTCGGCGCCATTTCGATGTACTGGCGCGACGACGGTGCAAACCGCGCGGCCGTGGTGGCCGCGCTGGATTGCCTGCGCAGTGCGGCGAATCGCTCGTTAGGCGACGCCGTTGCGGGCATCGAAAGCGACGGGCAGTAACTGGGTAATCAGCCTGCGGGCGCGACACGCCGGCGTCGCAGCGACGCCAGATGCGCGGCCATCGCATTGGACGCCGCCACACTATCGCGCGCTTCAATCGCGTCGAGCACGGCGTGGTGCTCGTCCTGCGTGTGCGGAAGGTCGCCGGGCGCCAGCACCCGCAGCTTCCAGAGCCGTGCGGAGCGCTCGTGCAGCGAGCGCATGATGTCGGTCAGTGCGCTGTTGCCTGCCGCCTCGGCAATCACGGCATGAAAGTCGTGATCGATCTGCATGAAGCGGTCGCGATCGTCGTCGCGATTCAATTCGCTCGACGCCGCCAGCAGCGCGCGCATGCGAACCAGTTGCTCGTCAGTGCGACGTTGTGCAGCCAGTGCTGCCACGTTGGCTTCCACGGCCCATCGCGCTTCGAGCAGATCGAGAATCTCGTCCATCGACTCGCGGCGAATCTGCAAACCCTTACGCGGAATGATGTCGATCAGGCCTTCGAGCTTGAGACGTTGAATCGCGTGATGCACCGGTGAGCGGCTGAAGCCGATGAGCTCACAAATCATCAACTCGTTGAACAACTGACCGGGACCGAATTCGAGCGACAGAATGCGGCGCTTGATCTCGTCGTAAGCTTGTTCGGCAAGCGACGGCCCCTTGCGGATACGTGTCGACGTGTTGCCGTTGGCGTCGCGTGAGGGCGCGGCGTGTGACGTGCGGATCGGTTGTGCGGCGCTGGCCGTGGCGGGCATCTCTTTAAAGCTTTTCATCGATTCTTTCCAACGGGATGACGCCTGCGGGGCAGGCAAGCGCGGCGATGCCACTTCGGGGTCAGGCAAATGGCCAGTTGCGCGAGGGCAACCGAGCGGCGTACGTCGCGCCAGGTGGCGATTGCATCGGCCACGACAGGCTGCGCGCATTCTATCGCAGCGCCATCTCGCGTCTGCCGCTGTCGACATGCGGCCAGCGACGCGCCGCACACACCAGCCGCCATGAGGCGCCGCGTCAGCAGTCCGACTGCCGCGCGACGGCATAACCGCAACGCCCGGCGTACCGTCTGACGCATCGACTGATGCAGCGCGCACCGAACCACGCCGCCAATGTTCAGAAGCCGCGTCGACATCGCTTCACGACCCAGAAACCTCGACATGAATAATTTTCCGGTTGCAATTCTGTAACATATCACACAACATTTCACACACTATATTACGACCCGCAAGCGCACACAACTGCTTTTCTGGGAAGTGTGAAGGGTGTAGTTCCTACCCGCAGCGGGGCGTGAGCATTGGCGTGCAAGTGTCATCGGCTGGTATCTCCTTGGGAGTCGGGTAATGGCAATGAACAGCAAGCGTCGGCAGGTAGTACAGGCGATCGGGGCCGCGACAGCGGGTTGGATGGCGGGGTCGTGGGGCAGCGCGCACGCGCAGAACAAGCCGCCGGGCGAGCTCACCTTGTCGCTCGATTTCACGGTACTCGGACGTCACGCGCCGTGGTACGTCGCCCTCGGCAAGGGGTACTTCAAACAAGCCGGTCTGAACGTCAAGATCGTGCCGGGGCAGGGCACCGCCCAAGCCATTCAGGCACTCGAATCGGGGATCGCGCAGTTTGCGTTTTCCGATGTGGTGTCGCTGGCACTGGCCCGCGCTCGCGGCGCCAGCAGCGCGCGCTTCGTGGCGATGAACTACCAGAGCGCGCCCTACGCCATCTTCTCGCTCGCGTCAGGCGCCAACGCCGGCTCGCCCGACAAGCTCACCGGTCTCGAAGTCGCCAGCGGCGCGGGCAGTTTCTCGCCCAAGGTGATTCAGGGCTTCATGAAGCAGCACAAGCTCGACCCAGCGTCGATCAAGTTCGTCAACGTCGACGGCTCGGCGCGCGTGAGCATGCTGCTGAGCAAGAAGGTGCCGGCCATCGAGAACTTCATCTTCAGTCAGGTAGGCATCGAGAAAGTCTTGCCGCCGGGGCAACTGACCACGTTGCTGCTCGCGTCCAACGGACTGGAGTTGTACGCCAACGGCCTGCTGGTGAAAGACGAAATGATCAAGGCGCAGCCCGACACCGTGCGCGCTTTCGTCAAGGCGGCGATGCAGGGTTGGCGCGACACATTGGCCGATCCCGAGGGCGCCGCCACTGTTATGGCGAATTACGTGCCCGGTCTTAATCACGAAGTTGCCGTGGGCGAAATCAAGTTGCTCGCCACGCTCGCGCAGAGCCCGGCGACCCAGCAGAACGGGTTGGGCTGGATCGACGCCGATCGCATGAAACGCAGCCTCGACTTCATCGCGCAGAACATCGGCATCACCGGCAAGGCCCCCACCGCGGCCGAGTTGTACACGACAGAATTTCTACCGAAGGTGGGCGCATGAACGCACCTCGCGACGCCGCGCACGCCATTGCGTCTCAAGCCAGCGCGGCTCCCGCTGCTCAACCCGCTGTTCAACGTGTTTCCCAGCCGTTCGCCGAAATCGAAGGCGTGAGCAAGGTCTACCCGCCGCGCGGCAAGAATGCGCAGACGGTCGCGCTGGAGAGCGTGAGTTGCAGTTTCGAAGCGGGCCAGCTGGTCGCGCTGCTGGGGCCGAGTGGTTGCGGCAAGACCACGTTGTTGCGTGTGGTCGCCGGGCTGACTCGCCCGACGACCGGCGTGGTGCGCATCGACGGGCAGCCGATTACCGGCGCGCAGCGCGACTTCGGCATCGTGTTCCAGAGTGCGAATCTGATGCCCTGGCGCAACGTACTGACCAACGTGTTGTTCCCGATGGAAATCCTCGGGCGCGCCGACGCCGCAGCCAAGTCACGGGCACGAGAACTGCTTGAGCTTGTCGGTCTGGCATCGTTTGCCGACGCCCGGCCGCACGAACTCTCCGGCGGCATGCAGCAACGCGTGGCGCTCTGCCGTGCGCTGATTCACGCGCCGCGCCTGTTGCTGATGGATGAGCCCTTCGGTGCACTCGACGACTTCACCCGCATGGAGATGCACGACTTGCTGCTCAATGTGCGCGAGCACACCCGCGCTGCGGTGATGTTCGTCACGCACAGCATTTCCGAGGCGATCTACCTCTCCGATCAGGTACTCGTGTTCAGCCGCCGCCCGGCGAAGATTGCCGAGCGCATCGACATCGATCTGCCGTATCCGCGCACGCAAGAAATGCGCTTCACGCCGCAGTTCACCGCGTACGAGCGCCATGCAAGCGCGTCGCTGGGAGTCGTGAAATGTCAAAAGTGAATCTCCGTGCCGTGGCCTATCCGACGCTGGGCATCGTCTTCGTCATCGTGCTCTGGCAGCTCTACGTCACGATGTTCAACGTCTCCATCGCGGTGTTGCCCACGCCTGCCCAGATTGCGCAGTCGTTCGTCAGCGACCGTGCCGCGCTCGTCTCGCAAGGCTGGGTGACGTTGCAGGAATGCATCTACGGCTTCGGACTGGCGTTCATTGTGGGCGTGCCTATTGCCTTCGTCATCGCGAATTCCCCCGTACTCAACCGCATGTTCTATCCGCTGCTCATCGCGATGCAGTCGGTGCCGAAAGTCGCGCTCGCACCGATCATTCTCGTGTGGCTGGGCACCGGCATCGAATCGAAGCTCGCGCTCGTCTGGCTGGTGGCGTTCTTCCCCATCGTGGTCGATACCGCTGCCGGGCTGCGTAACACGCCGGTGAGCCTGCTGGAACTGGCGACGTCGTTGCGCGCCACGCGCATGCAGATATTCACCAAGATCCAGATGCCGGCGGCGCTGCCGCACATCGTCTCGGGGGCCAAGATCGCGGTGACGCTGGCGGTCATCGGTGCGGTGATCGGTGAGTTCGTGGGGAGCAACGAGGGTTTGGGCAATCTGTTGCTCGTGGCGAACTCGCAACTCAACACGCCGCTGGCGTTCGCCGCCTTGATCTCACTCGCGATTCTGGGGCTTGGGTTGTACGGCGCCGTCGCGCTGATCGAAGTGGCGCTGCAACCGTGGCTGCCGCATACCGCCGAGGCCGCGTAGCAGGAGCGGAAGCCGCATTGAAAGGTTACGCATCAACAGACGCGCCGTTGTGCAGGCACACCGACGCACCGATACGTCCGACACGTCATACAGGGAGATCGCTCCATGAGCAGTGAAGACCGCCAGTCCGCACCCACGGGTGCCCCGATGCCCTCGCTTGCCGAGATCCTGCTGCACAGCGAAGCGATGCCGTGGCGCGACAAGTCGCTCGCGGGCATTGCCGAAAAAATGTTCTGGCGCGACGAGGCCACCGGCGCATCCATCGCGCTCATCAAGTTCTCGAAAGGCGCGGGTATTCCGGCACCGCATTCGCATGCGTCGAACCAGTTCATGTACTGCCTGAGCGGGAAATACGAATACACGTCTACGGGTGTGACGCTGCTGCCCGGCAGCTTCTACTGCAACCCCAAAGGCAACGTGCACGGCCCGACGATGGCACATGAAGAAACCATCGTGGTCGAGATTTACGATGGTCCGCATTACCCGCAAAAGCCTGACTGGTACACGGACGAGCGCGATGCCCACTGAACACGTTCCTGACGGTCTGCCGCCCGCGCAACTGCACACGCTGATCGCCGCGTTGTTCACGGCGGCGGGCGTGTCGGCGGCGGGCGCGGAGATCGTCGCGCACGCACTGGTAGCGGCCGACATCAGCGGCAAGGCGTCGCACGGTGTCATGCTGGTGCCGATGTATCTGGCACGCATGAAGGCAGGTTCGGTGACGTCTGCCGACGAAGCGCAGATCGTGCACGACGGCAAGACCACGCTGGTGCTCGACGCCGCGAACGGGCTCGGCCAATTGAGCGCGCATCAGGCCTGCCATCTCGCCACCGTTCGGGCGCGGGAATATGGCCTTGCGATGGTGACCGTGCGTAACGCATTTCACTTCGGCGAAGCGGGCTACTGGGCGCGTCGCATGGCGGATGCGGGATGTGTGGGCATCGCCATGGCCAACACGCGGCCATTGATGCCTGCTCCCGGTGGTGCGCAACGGCGTGTCGGCAACAACCCGCTCGCCATCGCCATGCCTCATGCCGACGATGTGCCGGTGGTGCTCGACATGGCGATGAGCGCCAGCGCGATGGGCAAGATTCGGCTCGCGGAACGCGCTGGCAAAACCCTTCCCGACGGCTGGGCCACCGACGCACAAGGTGCACCGACCCGCGACCCGGCGACCGCCATTGCCGGCATGTTACTGCCGGCCGCGGGGCCGAAAGGCTTCGGGCTGGCGTTCATGGTTGATCTGTTGTGCGGCGGCTTGTCTGACGGCGCAGTGGGCAACGAAGTACAGCCGCTGTATGGCGACACCGCCACACCCTACGGCAGCGCTCAGGCATTTCTCGCTATCGATCCCTCGCACTTCGGCTTGCAACAACCGCTCGCACAACGTGCCAGCGATTTCGCGCGCGCCGTGCGCGAATCGCAGGCTGCACCTGGTGTCGCGCGTGTCTTCAGTCCCGGCGAACAGAGTTGGCAGTTCGCGCAGGACCATTGCGAACAGTGCCCCGTGTCAGCTGATACGGCCAGACAGTTGAGCGAACTCGCGCGCGCGGCCGGCATCGACGTGCCTGCCGCATGGCAATCCCTTTGACGTTTTCCCGCAGCAGAACAGGACTCTCATCATGGCAAAAGAACAGATCAGTACCGACGCCCTGCGCACACCCAATGGGCATTTCGCGCAGGCAACGACCATCGAGGCACGCGGCAAGCTCGTGTTCATCTCGGGCATGACGGCACGTTGCCCCGACGGCAGCATTGCGGGTGTCGGCGACATCGAAGCGCAGACGCGTCAGGTGTGCGAGAACATCAAGAATGCGGTGACCGCTGCGGGCGGCACGCTCGATGACGTGTGCCGTGTGGATGTGTACGTGCGCAACATGGAGCACTTCGAAGCCATTCACAAAGTGCGTCGCGAATACTTCCGTCCGCCACTGCCCGCATCGACGATGGTCGAGGTCACGAAAATGGTGTCGCCCGACTATCTCATCGAAATCAATGCGATCGCCGTATTGCCCAACGCCTGACGGCTTTTCTTGATGCGATTCGAATCCTGCAAGACAACGCGAGACAACTGAGACACGTCATGGCTTTCGCTACGCTGCTTCACAAGAATCAACAACGTATCGCCATTCGTCACGACGACGCATGGGTGCTGCTGCCGGTCGCCATGGGCGATATGGTTTCCCTGATCGAAGGCGGTGCCCCCGCACTTGCGCAGGCGCGCGAGTACGCCACGGCGGCACAGGCCGAGCGCGTGCTGGCAAGCGATGCGCATTTGCTCGCCCCCATCACGCGTTTTCGCCGCGACGTACTGTGTACGGGCTGGAACTACTGGGATCACTTCGAAGAAGGCAAGGGCAAGCGCGACGGGCAGGATGTGCCGAAGCCGACCGCGCCGACGTTCTTCACCAAGGGACCGGACACCGTCCTCGGCCCGTACGACGACATTGCCTACGACGCCACCGTCTCCGCCAAATGGGATTACGAAGCCGAGATGGTTGTCGTGATCGGCAAGCCGGGCCGCAGCATTCCGGTGGAACGTGCGATGGAGCACGTGTGGGGCTATTGCCTCGCGAACGACGTATCGCAACGCGATCTGCAACGCCGTCACGGCGGGCAATGGCTAAAGGGGAAGTCGATCGACGCCTCGATGCCGCTCGGCCCGTGGCTGGTGCCTGCCGACGAAATCGACCCGGCACGCGTGCATCTCGAATGCGTGGTGAACGGCACGGTGCTGCAATCGGCCAGCACGGCGCAGATGGCCTTCTCCATTCCTGAGCTCATCGCGGAACTGTCGTTCGGCATGACCTTGCGCGCGGGCGATGTGCTGCTCACCGGCACGCCGAGTGGCGTGGGTAACGCACGCGAGCCGCAGATTTTTCTGCACGAAGGCGACGACGTCATCGTGCGCGGCAGCGGGCTGGGCGAGTTGCGCAATCGTCTGGTGAAGGCGAATCTGCGTGGCGAATCCGGTGTGAAGATCGACGCACCGGTACAGGCCTGACGACGGCAACTCGACGAGGATTCTCATGGACAAGGTGGCAGTCAGCGGACTCAATGGCTTCGGTATGACGGTGCCGGATCTGGAGAGCGCGAGCAAGTTCTACGGCACGTTCGGTCTCGACGTGACGCCGTCCGCCGATGGGCGGGCGCTGTTGTGCAATTGCCTCGGCCGCAGCGGCGACGAAATCGTCCTCACGCGCGGCGATCAGAAGCGGCTGCATCATCTGTCGTTTCGTATCGAGCCCGACACCGTCGACGCCTTCGTCACCCAAATCGAAGCCAACGGTCTGAAGGTGCACACGCAAGCGCCCGGTGACTGGCAACGCGAGGGCCTGTGGTTCGAAGACCCGTGGGGCACGTGGATTCATCTGCTGCCCGCGGCGGCGCAAGCCCTGCCGCGCGTGGCGATGCCGACGTACAACTTCGGCGGCGAGTCGCGGCGGGTAGACGTCAATCTGTGGCAAACGCTGGACAAGTCGCGCGTACCGTTGCGTATCGGTCACCTGCTGATCTTCACGAACGAATGGGAGCGCGCCGAGCGCTTCTATGCGGATGTTCTCGGCCTGCGAACGACGGACCGCGCGGCGGGCAAAGTGGCGTTCATGGCGGCAGGTGTGGGCGTGATCGACCACCATTGCTTCGGGCTGATCAACAGCACGCACCGGGGCTTTCAGCACGCGAGCTTTCAGGTGCCGGGCTTCGACGATATCGGCTACGGCGCGTGGCGCATGCGTGACGCCGGCTATGGCGACGGGTTCGGGCCGGGGCGGCACGCCATCGCGTCGAACCTGTTTCACTACGTGCGCGACCCGTGGGGCAGTTGGGTCGAGTTCTACGCCGACATGGACAAGATCACCAGCGCGTGGGTGTGTCGCGACTGGAATGACCTGCCTTACACGTGGGGGCCGCGCTGGTCGCCCGAGTTCTGGGGCAAGGACATGAACGCGAATCTGGAGCCACGCTGATCGTCGCTGAAGCCGGCAGATGACCGGCATGCGGCAGTGGGCAACACAACCGGAGCAAGGGCCATGGCAATACCTCGCATTGCGCTGGATGTACACGCGCACCTCGCCCCCATCGAGCCATCGCGGCTGTTGGGCATTGACGGCGTGCGCTGGGACGCTTCGCAGCGCAAGCTCGACGTCGACGGTCACATCGTCGGCATCGGCGCACTGTTCTCGCCGGAATCGCTGATCGCGTGGATGGACGAGCAAGGCATCGAGCGCGCTTGGGTGTCGATTCCCCCGCCGCTATATCGCGCGCATCTCGCTGAAGAGGGCGCGCGTGTCTGGTGCCGGTATGTCAACGATGCGCTGGCCGATGTTTGTGCGAAGCACGAGTCGCGACTCTCCGCGCTGGTGCATCTGCCGCTTGAGCATCCCGAACTGGCGCAAGAAATCGCGGCGGCAAATACTCGGGAGACGCGTTACGCAGCGGCGGCTGGCGGGTACGACGGCACGCTGTCCGACGACGCTTATGCACCGTTATGGCGTGTGCTCGACCGGCAGGGGGCGTTCGTGTTCCTGCATCCGGGCCATTGCTGCGACACGCGCCTCGCCAACTTCTATCTCGAGAACCTGATGGGCAACCCGGTGGAGACTGCCGTGGCGGCCTCGCATCTGGTGTTTGGCGGCGTCGCCGCACGGCATCCGAAGATCCGCTTCTGTCTGGCGCACGGCGGTGGCGCAACAGCCATGCTCGCCGGCCGGTACGAGCGCGGCTACCGGACGGCCCGGCCCGGCGTCGATACGTCACTGCCGACGCCGCGCACGACGCTCGGGCGCTTCTATGTCGACAGCATCGTGCACGATCCGCAGGCGCTTGCGCTGAGCGCATCGGTGTTCGGGCGAGACCATGTGCTGTTCGGCTCCGACTGGCCGTTCCCGATGGGGCTGCTCACGCCGCACACGCAGTTGGCCGACGCCGACCCGGCGCTGGCCGAGGCTATCCGTACGGAGAACGCGCACAAGCTGCTCGACGGCCTGCGCTGAGCATTTTCGGATGACATTGCGCGGTTTGCTGCCGGGCGTGCGTCGTCGTAACCCATGCTGGCCGGGGCGCCGAAAGCTGGCCCCCGCGTCATGCCCGCCGTTTGCTACACTTGCCGCCTGAAAAGTCACTCTCTCGGGGCGTCAATGATTGGCCGCATCTCCGGCATCTTGCTGGAAAAGAATCCGCCGCATCTCCTGGTCGATTGTCAGGGCGTTGGCTACGAAATCTCGGTGCCGATGAGCACCTTCTTCAATTTGCCGAACGTTGGCGAGCGTGTGACGCTGCTCACGCAGTTCATCGTGCGCGAGGACGCGCAACTGCTGTTCGGCTTTGGCTCCGTGGACGAGCGCAACACCTTCCGCGAATTGCTGAAGATCTCCGGCGTGGGCGCACGCACCGCGCTCGCGATCCTCTCGGGCATGAGCGTGGCCGACATTGCGCAGGCCGTGACGCTGCAAGAGTCGGGCCGTCTGGTCAAGATTCCGGGCATCGGCAAGAAGACTGCCGAGCGTCTGCTGCTCGAACTCAAGGGCAAGCTCGGCGCAGAGCTGGGCACGGCGCCCGGTACCGCGAAGCCACACGATCACAAGAGCGATGTGGTCAACGCGCTGCTGGCACTGGGTTACTCCGACAAGGAGGCGCTCGCTGCCGTCAAGACCGTGCCCGAAGGCACGAGCGTGTCCGACGGTATCCGGCACGCGCTCAAGTCGCTCTCGAAGGGCTGATCTGACGCTCGCAAACCTGTTGGCGTGAGGAAACGGCATGCAACTCCGGTGGCTTGAAGACTTCGTCGAACTCGCACGCACGCGCAGTTTTACGCGGGCGGCCGAGAACCGTTTCGTCACGCACCCGGCGTTCGGGCGGCGCATTCGTGCGCTGGAAGAATGGGTCGGCACCCGGCTCGTGGAGCGCACCAAGCCGCTCGAACTCACCGCCGCAGGTACTGTTTTTCTCGATGCAGCGACCAACGCGCTTGAAATTCTGCACGGCGCCCGCACGCATTTGCAGGACGCCGCCCCCACGCTCGAAAACAACCTGAAGATCGCGACCGGCCGCACGCTGGCCGCGACGTTTTTCCCCGACTGGTATGAAGCGACGGCCTCGCGCATCGGCTTTTTCACGGCCACGCTCTCGACCAGCGGCGCCGAAGAAGCGATTCTGCGGCTGGCGTCGGGCGAGGTCGATCTGCTGCTCGTCTATTCGAGCCCGCACACACGATTGCTCATCGATCGCGAGCGCTTCGACTGGCTGACGGTGTCGCGTGAGGTGCTGGTGCCGGTGAGCGCGCTCGATGCCAAGGGGCGCGCGAAATACCGTCTGGCTGCCGGACCGACACCGATCCCATGGCTGGCGTTTGCCCGCACGCTCACCCTGCGTGCGGTGCTGGCGCGCCATCTGGCGGAAATGCCGAACCGGCCGACGCTCAAGCCTGTCTATCAGGCCGATTCCTATGAGGCGATTCTCGCGATGGCACGGCGTGGTGCCGGCATCGCGTGGCTGCCGCAGCGCTTGGTGGCCGATGACGTGAGCCGAGGCACCCTCGCCATCGTCGGTGGCAAAGACTGGCAGATCGGTTTCGACATCGCGCTGTACCGGCGGCGCCACCAGCCGCATCACGTGCTCGATGCCATCTGGCAGGCCGCCCAGCGCGACGCCGACGACGCGCCCTGAGCGCGCCGACCGGTCCCGTTTCCTCTGGATCAACTCACCTGCGTCATTGCGGCCGAAGCGACGCCATGCCCTGCTTGAGGTAGTCGATCAGGCGCGCATCGACCAACGTCCCCGCCATCAATTCCGGCTCGTTCATATGGGCGGTGCGAATCTTCGCGTGCGTCGCCGGGTTGTTGCCGGCATACGAACGGAAGTACGTCATCCACCGTTGCACGAGCGTCTGGACGTCGGGCGACTGCGGCGGCGTGCCTTTTTCCAGATGATCGCGTAGCTCGCCGATCAGCACGGGCCATTCATACGTGTAGGTCAGATAGTTCGCCTGCAAGAAGCGGAATTCATCCTCGTCGAGGTACTTCGCGTAGATCGCGAACTTCGTTTGCGCGAAGGCTTCCTGCACGAAGCGCATCAGTTCGGGTGTGATGCCGGTTTGCGTCACCATCTGCGATTCGGTCGTGTGCATGTGATTGAGCTTGGCGAGCAGCCGGGCGTCGCCGCCCGTGTCGCGCTCGACCATCGCCATCCAGCGGCGCGCGGCTGCCTGCGCCGCCGTGCTCCGGGGTGTGTCGCCGCTCGCCATCAGCGCCTGCACATGGGCCACCAGTGCGGGCCATTCGGTCTCGCGCGCGACGTCGTTCTGATACAGCGGCAGGCGGGCGAGTTCGTCTTTCGTGAAGTACTTGTCGTACATGGTCATCAACTCCAGCGTTGTCAGCCATTCGGCAAGATCCGGCGCTTCGCCGCTGTCCAGTTGCGTGCGCAAGCCGGTGAGCCGGTCGCGCAGCCGGGCGGCCTCGTCGATCTGATGCGTGAGCATGTCGATCTGGCGGGTAATCAGCGAGGCCAGCGGAACGTCGGGTCTTGCCAACCAAGTCCCGATGTCGGTGAGCGACATCCCGAAACGGCGCAGCGCCTGAATCTGGTGCAGGCGGGCAACGTCGTGGCGGTCGTAGAGTCGATAACCGGCATCGGAGCGCGCCGAAGGCGTGAGCAGGCCGAGCGTGTCGTAGTGGTGGAGCGTGCGCACCGTCAGGCCGCAGCGTTTGGCTAATTCACCGACTTTGAGCAGCATCCGGGCACTCCCATCATCTTCTGGCGTATGACAAGGCTGAAGGCTCACGTAACGTGAGGGTCAAGGGATTTTATGCGACTGATTCGGGGGAAGGGGGACTGAAGCAAGGCGGGAGGCTGAGCGTCCCGCCGGGGAGGCGGGACGTGTCATGCAGTGACAGACCGGCGCGAGCCCAGCGCGCCGGTCTGCGGCATCAATGCTCGTGATGCAGGTACTTCGCCTGGCGTGGCAAGCGCAGGCTGACGAAGAACGCGATCACCATCATGGCCGTGACATACCAGTAGAACGTCGGCTCCTGACCGGCCTTCTTCAGGCCGAGGGCCACGTATTCCGCCGAGCCGCCGAAGATCGCGTTAGCGACCGCGTAGGCCAAGCCCACGCCCAGTGCACGGACTTCCGTCGGGAACATTTCAGCTTTCACGATGCCGCTGATCGACGTGTAGAAGCTCACGATGGCCAGGGCCAGCGAGATCAGCAGGAACGCCGCGATCGGGCTTTGCACAGTCTTGAGCGCCGTCAGGATAGGCACCACGGCAATCGCACCGAGAAAACCGAACAGCAGCATGTTGTTACGACGGCCGATACGGTCCGACAGCATGCCGAAGATCGGCTGCATGCACATGTACACGAACAGACAGCCCGTCATGATGTAGCTGGCGGTCTTGATCGGCATGCCGGCCGTGTTGACCAGATACTTCTGCATGTAGGTCGTGAACGTGTAGAAGATCAGCGAGCCGCCGGCCGTGTAACCCAGCACCGTGAAGAACGCGGCCTTGTGGTTACGGAACAGACCCGCGAGCGTGCCGGCTTCGCTATTCGTACGGCTGGCAGCCGTCGAGGTTTCGTGCAGCGTACGGCGCAGCATGAGCGCCACCACGGCCGTGATCGCACCGACCACGAACGGAATGCGCCAGCCCCATGCCTTGAGTTCGGCTTCGTCGAGCAACTGCTGTAGCACCACGACCACGAGCACGGCGAGCAACTGGCCGCCGATGAGCGTCACGTACTGGAACGACGAGAAGAAGCCGCGACGGCCCTTGAGCGCGACTTCACTCATGTAGGTTGCCGTGGTGCCGTACTCGCCACCGACCGACAGACCTTGCAGCAGACGTGCGAACAGCAGCAGCGCCGGTGCCCAGTTGCCGATGCTGGCGTACGTGGGCAGCGCGGCGATGAGCAGCGAGCCGAAGCACATCATCATCACGGAGATGACCATCGAGTTCTTGCGGCCCTGACGGTCGGCGATACGGCCGAAGATCCAGCCGCCGATCGGGCGCATCAGGAAGCCCGCCGCGAACACACCCGCTGTGTTGAGCAACTGCGCCGTCGGGTCGGAACTCGGGAAGAACGCCGGCGCGAAGTAGATCGCGCAGAACGCATAGATATAAAAGTCGAACCACTCGACCAGATTCCCGGACGAGGCCGCCACGATGGCGAAGACGCGTTTGCGCACTTCTTCCGGCGTGGGCGGGGCGTTGGTGGTGTCGGCGCTCGTTGTGACTGTGTCTCTCATTTCTATTGGCGATGTGCGGCATCGCGTTAATCACGTTGCAACATGACGCAAATGCGATGGGTCCATCCAATATGCACTTCACACATTAACGAATCCGCACATCGCGTCGCGGGGGCGGGGCAACTATAGCGGTTACCCGCAGGCCGGGGCAATGCCCACGCGCCGGATTGATCATTTCGGAATTGGAAATAATCGCCGGGATTGTTGCGTTGCAGCATGGTGATCAACCGCGTCAGGCGGTGATCTGCACAGGGTGACGGCCTGTTTCGGCAGGGAGTACGAGGGCGCAAAAATTCTTTGAATTTCTCGCCATGCGAGACAGGGCCGGGCACGCGACCCGTTGTGAACCGCTGCCAACCGCTGCCAACCGTTATGACCCGGATGCAAAGCTTATTTCTCCCGGGCACTTATTTGCTTTTCGATATCCATTGGTTAGCCGCGCGTGGGCGGGTCATTACCATGAAGGGCTACTTCGTCCGCTGGGCCGCACACATGCCGGCCGTCTGAAGTGGTCCGATTTGGCCCGATTCGGCCAGAAGCAAACCAGCAGTGAAGTCATGCAAGGCGATACGTTATTGATCAAGTCGGGCGGTGAGGCGGCGCTCACGGAGTGGCAGCATCATTTCGCTCGCCTGATGCCCGGACTGCGGGTGTACGGCTGGGACGATCCCTTCGTCGATGCACGCTGCGTGAAATACGCGCTCGTGTTTCAGCCCGATCACGGGCGGCTGGCCGACTACCCGAAATTGCGATTGATTTTGAGCGCGGCAGCGGGCGTCGACCATATTCTGGCGGACCCGGCGTTGCCGGCGGATGTGCCGATCGTACGCATGATGACCGACGAAACGCGCGAGCGCATGAGCGACTACGTGACGTGGGCGGCGCTCTCCATCGTGCGGGACATGCCGGTACTGATTGCCGCGCAGCGCGATGGCGAGTGGGCCAACGCGCGCACGGGGCGGCTCGCCCGCGACACACGCGTCAGTGTGCTGGGGCTGGGCGAACTGGGCCGTGCCGTGGCGACGCGGCTGCGAGTGCATGGCTTTCAAGTGAACGGTTGGGCGCGCACGTCGAAGTCGCTCGACGGCGTGAACGTCTTCGCCGGTGAATCGCAGCGCAACGCGATGCTCGCGCAGACCGACATTCTGATCAATCTTCTGCCCGATACGCCTGCGACGCGGGGCATTCTGGATCGCGGGTTATTCGCTCGGCTACCGACCGGCGCCAGTCTGATTCAGGTCGGGCGCGGTGCGCATCTGGACCGGCAGGCGTTGCTCGACGCCCTCGACAGCGGCCGATTGCGCTCGGCTGTGCTCGACGTCTTCGATCTCGAACCGCTGCCCCCCGGCGACGCGCTGCGGCGGCATCCGAAGATCGTCATCACGCCGCATATCGCCTCCACCGTGTCGTATGCGGCGCGGGCGCGGCAGGTGGCCGATGTGCTCGGTGCGCACTTGCGAGGCGCGCCACTGCCGTTTGTCTACGACGCTACGCGAGGGTACTGACGCCCATGAAATTCTCATCGAATGCTTCACCCGACGCGGGGGGAGGCCCGGCACCCGCCGATGTCGCCGCCATCGCACGCGGCGAAGAAGCGTATGAACGCATCCGGCGCGACGTGCTGGCCTGCGCGATCATGCCGGGCACGATCATCAGCGAGGCGGAACTGATGCGCCGCTACGAGATTGGCCGTGCCAGTTGCCGGGTCGCGCTCGTACGGCTCGTGCATGAAGGGTTCGCGCGTGCGATTCCCCGGCAAGGCTACCGCATCGCGCCCATCACGCTGGCCGACGTCGAAGAGATCTTCAACCTCCGCGCGCAGCTTGAGCCCATGGCCGCCCGGCTGGCCTGCGGCAATATCGACACCGACCTGCTACAGCGCTTGAACGACGCCTGCGAAGCCCCCAATGCACACAAGCCCATCGGTCATCAGATCGACTGGTTTTTGCATACCAACCGAAAATTCCATCTGACGATCGCGGCGGCCAGCGGCAACGCCCGGCTGTATCGAACGCTGGCCGGGTTGATGGACGATATGGAACGGCTGGTGTCGCTGGGCTTTGGCGTGCAGGGCATCCGGCCCCGCATCGAGAGCGATCACGAAAGCATCATCTCGGCCTTGGCGGCGAGCAACCCGTCGCGCGCCGAAGCGCTCGCCCGCCGTCATATCGAGACCTTCCTTGCGCAGACGAAGGAACAGGTGTTCGCCAGTCTGTCGACGGCAGGTGCGTGGCTGCCGTACTTCTCCATCGCCGAATTGCGCAAGTAGTCTCATCGCCGGATCAGGCAGCGGAGAGCGACGGTGCGTCGCGCCAGCCGCGCCCCGGAATGGCATCGAGCAGCGAGCGCGTGTACGGATGCGACGGCGCGCCGAAGATCGCCGACGTATCGCCATACTCGACCACGTTGCCCGACTTCATGACCGCGATGTGATCACACAATTGCGCTGCCACACGCAAATCGTGCGTGATGAATACCATCGACAGGCCAAGCTCCGATCGGAGCCGTGCGAGCAGTCGCAGCACCTGCGCCTGCACGGAGACGTCGAGCGCGGAGACCGGCTCGTCGGCCACCAGCACTTTGGGCCGCATGGCCAGTGCGCGAGCGAGCCCGATGCGTTGGCGCTGTCCTCCGGAGAATTCGTGCGGAAAGCGATCGAGTGCGTCGGCAGATAACCCCACAAGTTCGAACAACTCGCGCGCGTGGTCATGGGCCTGCTGGTGAGATTCACCACGCGCCATCGGCCCTTGCGTGACGATATCGCCGACGCGACGGCGCGGGTTGAGCGAACTGAACGGATCCTGAAACACCATCTGGATATCGAGCCCCTTCACGCGCGACGCTGCATCGAGAGATTCTGGCGCTAGGTCCGCATCGCGATAGAGAATGCGCCCGGCGTCGGGCGTCACCAATCGAAGGATCGTTCGCGCGAGTGTCGACTTGCCCGAACCGCTTTCACCGACGATCCCGAGCGTCTGACCGCTGCCCACTTGCAGATTCACATCTCGCAAGGCGGCCGTGTGAAGGTGCTTCTTGCCGAGCCAGCCATGTTTGCCGTAGGACTTCTGGACTTTCTCGATACGCAGCACCGGTGGCGTGACGTCCGGTGTGTGTGGCGTGTGGCCACCCCGCGCTGACGATGGCTCGAACGACGGCAACTCAGGCACCGCTGCAATCAATGCACGCGTGTAGTCGTGCGATGGACGTGTGAGCACTGCATCGACCGTCCCCTGTTCGACGATCTTGCCGTGGCGCATCACCGCGACGCGATCGGCAATCTCGGCAACCACGCCAAAGTCGTGCGTGA
This sequence comes from Pandoraea sp. PE-S2T-3, assembly GCF_002179965.1. GTDB lineage: Bacteria > Pseudomonadota > Gammaproteobacteria > Burkholderiales > Burkholderiaceae > Pandoraea. Next base: position 418,961 of record NZ_NGUQ01000018.1, on the reverse strand, counting down.
TGAACAACACGCCGGTGCCCTTGCGTTGCTGAAGATCGCGAATGAGCGTGAGGATTTGCGCTTGCGTGGTCACATCGAGCGCGGTAGTCGGCTCGTCGGCAATCAACAATTCGGGTTCCAGTGCAAGCGCCATTGCAATCATGGCGCGTTGCCGCTGCCCGCCGGAGAGTTCGTGCGGGTATCGCTTCGCGGCGTCGGAGGGCGACGGAATCTGCACCGCATCGAGCCAGTCGAGCATGCGCGCCCGGATGGTACTGCCGGGCAGCCGCGTGTGCGTGCGATAGACCTCGGCGATCTGATCGCCGATGGTGCGCAGCGGGTTGAGCGCAGTCATCGGCTCTTGAAAGATCATGCCGATGCGCGAGCCTCGCCACCGGCGGCGCTCGGCTTCGGGCAACGTCAGCAGATTGCCTTCGCCGTGCCACGCGATACGTCCGGCACTGGCCTGTACGCCAGAGGGCAGCAGTCCCAGCAGCGCGCTGGCGGTCATCGACTTGCCCGAGCCGCTTTCGCCCACCATGCACAGGATTTCGCCCTGCCCGAGTGAGAACGACACGTCGTGCAGTGCATGACGGCGATCTGCATTGGGCGGCAGATCGAGGGTGAGATGTTCGACGTCGAGCAGAGAGGTCATGGTGACGATCCGTGAAGTTCGCGAAGGGGCCGCGAGTCGTTGGTGAGCGCTCAGAGGCGCTGACCACCGCTCGCGTCAATACATTGGCCGGTGATCCAGCGCCCGGCGTCGCTGGCGAGAAACGCCACGATGTCCGCAATATCGCGGGGCTCACCGACGCGCCCGAGGGCGACCGTGCGGGCGATCTCCTGACTCGCGACCGGGTCGCTCGCGCGCCGGTTCAGATCGGTGGCGGTCGCGCCGGGCAACACGGCGTTGACCGTGATGCCGCGTGCGCCCAGTTCTGCGGCGAGCAGCAGCGTGAACGCTTCCAGTCCGGCTTTCGCTGGCGCATAAATGCTCATCTCGGGATAGGCCGCGCGTGTGCCAATGGACGACACATTCACGATCCGGCCCCCGTCGCGCAGTGCGCCCAGTGCCCGTTGCGTGAGGAAGAACGGCGATTTCAGGTTGACTTGCAACACGCGGTCGAAGTCTTCCGGCGTCACGGCATCGATGCGCGCGCGCAAGCCCACGCCAGCGTTGTTCACGAGAATGTCGAACTGCGGCGCAAGATCGTGTTCAGTCAGTGCCGAAAGGAAGCGCTCGACGAGTGCGCTCGCGCCATCCGCTGCGGACAGATCCGCGTTCACCGCGAACGCTTTCGCCCCACTGGCGATGAGTGTTGCAACGAGGTCGTCGGCGTCCTGTTTCGCGGCGTTGTAATGCACGGCGACCGTAGCGCCGCGTGCGGCCAGTGCCTTGGCGATCGCGCGGCCGATACCACGGCTTGCGCCGGTGACCAGCGCGACTTTGCCGTCGAGACGAATGGGGTCTGTCGGGGGGACGAGCGTCATGACGTGAGGGCTCCGGAGGTGTGGGTGTTGTTGTGACGGCTGTCGCTCCAGCCACCTTGAGATTCCAGCGCCCGAGCCTGTTGCAGCAACGCGTGGCGATCGACCTTGTTGGTGCCCGCCCATGGCAGTTCGGTGACGAACGAGACGCGGCGCGGATGCTGATAGGCCGGGCCGTTGGCGAGCGCGTGTTGCTTGAGCGCTTCAACCGTGAGCGTGCTGCCCGGCTGGCGCACGACGAACGCGACGGGCACGGCAGCGCGCTCTTCGTCGGGCAACGGCACCACGCTGGCCTGACGAACTTCCGGGTGCGCTTCGAGCAGCTTCTCGACTTCGACCGGATAGATGTTTTCGCCTGCGCAGACGAACATGTCGTCGGCGCGACCGACAAAGTAAAAGAACCCATTGGCATCGCGGCGCATCACGTCGCCGCTGTAATACCAGCCGTCATCGAGCACTTGTGCCGACTTCTCCGGCAGACGGTGATACCCATGCATGACCGCCGGGTTGCGCATGCACAGCACGCCTTGGTTGGCGTCGGGGCCGTCGACGAGCTTCACGGCGTCGGGCGAGATCGGATAGCCGAGCGCGAGCGGGGGCAGGGGGATGCCTTCGGGATGCTGGCCGAAAATGCTGGGCCCCGCCTCCGTCGTGCCGTAGCCGTGGTGGATGTGCGTCTTGGGGAATGCGGCCTGAATGCGGTCGAGCAGCGCCACGCTCATGGGGGCTGAGCCGAGCATGACGCGTGCGAGCGCCGGGAAATCGCGCCCGGCCAGCGTCTGCGGGTCTTTGATCAGACGCGCGAACATCGTCGGCACGGCGGTCAGTACAGTGATGCGGTAGCGCTCCAGTGCGTCGACATACGACGGTACATCGAACGACGGCAGAATCACGATCGTGCCGTTCACCGAAAACGCGCGTTTCGCCATGAACAAGCCATTCATGTGAAAGAGCGGTTGCGCGAGCAGATAGCGCTCTGCCGCCGGGTCTTTCGGCTTGGCGTAGTTGACGGCCAGCGCCCAGAGTTGTCCCGCATGCGTGAGCGGCACGCCCTTGGGCTTGCCGGTCGAGCCGGACGTGTAGAGCATCTGCGCGACGTCGTCATCCTGCGGTTGCACGGACGGGAAGTCGGCCGGCTGCACTTGCGCGGCGAAGCCTTCCGGACCGGCGTCGTCGAAGTCGATCACGGGCACGCGCGCAGCGAGCGCCTCGCGGCGGGCACCGTCGACGAACGCGAGGGCGATGTCGGCGTCATCAATCACGTAGTCGAGAATTTCGCGCGACTGCTTGATGTTGATCGGCACGGCAATGTATCCGGCACGCATGATGCCGAAGTAGGCGATCAGGAACTCCGCGCGGTTGAGCGAGGCGATAGCGACATGCGCGCCAGCGGGCAGGCGGCGCGCGCGCAACGTGGCGGCAACACCGCCCGCCAGCCGGTGAATATCGGCGTGCGTGTACGTGACCGGACGGGCCGCATCGCGCAGGTCGACGATGGCGGGCGTGTCCAGAGGAAGGGTTCGGTCGACAAGGTCGCCGAGGTTATGCCAGCGGTGAGTCATGACGTTCAGGCAACAAAAGAGGTAACAAGGTCAGCGCAAAGTCGCGGAATCAGCGTTTGCGCAGTGACGGATTGAGGGCGTCGTTCAGGCCGTCGCCGACGAGGTTCAGCGCGAGTACGGCGAGCATGATCGCGATGCCGGGTTCGGCGCACAGATACCAGGACGAGCGGATCAATGTGCGGCCCTCGCCGATCTGGCGGCCCCAGCTCGCGACGTTCGGATCGCCCAGACCGAGGAACGCGATGACCGACTCGTACAGAATCGCGCCGGCCACCACGAGCGTGCCCATCACGAGCACGGGCGGCAGCGCATTGGGCAGCACTTCGCGCAGGGCGATGCGCCACGGCGACAGGCCGACCGTGCGGCACGCCTGCACGAACTCGCGTGACTTGAAAGAGAGGCATTCGGCGCGTGTCAGCCGCGCAATGGGCGGCCACGACACGAGCGCTACGGCGATCACCGTGTTCTCGATGCGCGGCCCGAGAATCGCCACGACGGTCAGCACGAACACCACGTTGGGGACGATCTGGAACAGTTCGGTGAAGCGCATGAGCACTTCGTCGAGCCAGCCGCCCCACCACGCCGCCATGGCCCCGATGCTCACGCCAATCGCCGTGGCGGCCAGACTCGCGACGAGCCCGATGGCGAGCGTGGCGCGTGCGCCATGGGCGAGCAGGGCGGCAATGTCCCGTCCGAGCGCGTCGGTGCCGAGCGGGTATTGCCATTGCTCGAACGGCCAGAGTTCGGGTGCTGCCACGATGCGCAGCGGGTCACCCGGATACCACCATCCCGCCCCCAACGCGACGATGACGATGAGCGCGAGCAACACCGCGCCCGCCACGGCGCCGCGATGACGCACGAATTGTTGCCACGCGCGGTGGTCGCGCTTGGTTCGGGCTTTGCCACCGGAGGCACCGGCCGGGGCAAGCGCATCGAGTGTCGGATCGGCGGAAGAAGTCATAAGCGTGTAGCCGGGGGCTTTGGAAGTACCTTGAAGTGCCGCGAGCGAGCCGCTCAGGACGCTTGTGTCCGGATGCGGGGATCGAGTCGCGTGTAGAGCAGATCGACGGCGATATTCGCGACGATGACGAGCGCCGAACTCAGCACGAGCAGACCGAGCACGACCGGGTAGTTGCGGCTCATCACGCTGTCGAACAGCACGCCGCCGATGCCGGGCCAACTGAACACGGCTTCGACGACGATGCTGCCGCCGAGCACCGTGCCCAATTGCAGGCCGAGCAGCGTGACCACCGGCAACATGCCATTGCGCACCATGTGCCGCACGATCACCGCGCGGCGTGTGAGTCCTTTGGCGAGTGCAGTGCGCACGTAATCCTGCCGTGCGACTTCGAGCATCGACGCGCGCATGACGCGTGCATAGGTGGCCGCGTAGAAAAGGCCAAGCGTGAGGGCGGGCAGTGCGAGGTGATGCAGCACGTCGAGCGACGCATGCCACGCGCCGATGACACCGGTGCCGTAGTCCATGCCGATGGTCGTCATGCCGCCCACGGGAAACCAGCCGAGCTTCACCGAGAACAGAATGATCATCATGATGCCGAGCCAGAAACTCGGTGCGGCGAAGCACACCACGGCGGCGGCCGAGACGAGCGTGTCGCGCCACGTGTTGACGTTCACCGCCGCCACGACCCCTGCCGTCACGCCCACCAGCACGGCAATCACCAAGCTAGCGAGCATCAGCACGAGCGTGGCCGGCAGGTGCGCCATGATCACGTCGAACACCGGCAGGTTGTGACGATACGAATAGCCGAGATCGAGATGCGCGACGGCGTTGACGTAATGCAGCAACTGCTCCCACAGTGGCTTGTCCATGCCGTACGTCACGCGCAGGCGCTCGATCAATGCCGGGTCGGTGACCTGCTGCTCGGCGGTCATCACGTCGAGCAGCGTGCCGGGCACCGACTGGATCAGGCAGAAGTTCATGACGATGACGCCAAGCAGCAGCGGCACGGCCTGCACCAGACGGCGGAACAACAGACGCGTCACCATGGCAGTCGCCTCCTCATCGAGCCGTCACGACGCAAGCCAGACGTCGGCGAGCGCATCGCCCTGCACGTTGGCACTGGTCGTGGCGCTGCGCACGTTGGTGCGCGAGAGCGTGAACGATTCCATCTCGACGAGCGGCACCAAAGGCGCATCGGTGGCCGCCAGACGGGCGAAGTCGTGCGCGAGCTGCTTGCGTTTGGCGTTATCGGTCTCGACCGTGAGCCGGTCGACCAACGCATCCATGGCCGGGTTCGAATAGCCCGTCGCGTTGCGGAACGCCGCGCCCTTGACGATGCCGTCCGTCGTGAAGAATTGCGTCACCACCGGCACCAGCTCCAGCGGCGCGGTGAAGTTCGACACGGCGATGTCGTAGTCGTAATCGCTGTAGATGCGCTTGAGTGCCGTGGCACGGTCCACCGAATCGAGCTTCACGGTGATGCCAACGTCCTGAAATGCCTGCTTCAGATACTGGCCGAGCTTCGCGTTCTCTTCGAACCACGCGGCGGCGACGAGATTGATAGTGAAGCGCGAGCCGTTCTTTTTGGGCAGCCCGGCGGCATCGAGCAGCGCGTTGGCCTTGGCCGGGTCGAACGGATACTTGGGCACGTCGTCGGTGAAGAACTGCGGGTTGCTGCGGAAGATCGGCGACACCGCCGGTTTGCCGCGCCCGAAGTAGATCGTGTCGATGATGAACTTGCGGTCGATGGCGAGCAGCAGCGCCTGCCGGACTTCACGGCGTTTGACGTGTTCGCGTCGTTGATTGAATTCGACGGTGACCGTCCACGCGGCGTTTTCATAGCCCTTGGTATCGAGCACGATCTTGCCGGTCTTGACCAGACGGTCGATCTCGCGCCCGGGCACCGGGTTCGAGAATGCCACGCCGAGTTCGCCGGTTTCCAGCGCGGCGGCGCGCGACGCCGGGTCGCCCCACCAGCGGATGATCAGCTTGTCCGGATACGGCTGCGCCGCGTTCCAGTACTGCTCGTTGCGGGAATACGCGACGTGGCTGCCGCGCACCCATTGCCCGTACTTCCACGGGCCGGTGCCGACGGGCGTGTTGTTGAGCGGGTTCGTGATGATGTCTTTGCCCGCATACAGATGCTTGGGCACGACGACCTGATACTGACCGGCGAGAATCGACTTGAAGAAGAACTCCGGCACCGGGGTGGTGAATTCCAGCTTCACGGTATGCGCATCGACCGCGCTCACACGCTTGAGCGCCTTGAGCGCGACACCCGCAGAGATCGGCTTCCAGTGTTCCTGCACGTTGTAGACGACATCTTCGGCAGTGAACGGCGTGCCGTCGTGCCAGCGCACGTTCTGACGCAGCGCGACGGTATAGGTTTTGAAGTCGGCAGAGGCGCGCACGTCGGTCGCAAGCACCGGCTGAAACGCCAGCTTCTCGTCGATCTTCAGCAGGCGTTCGAGAATCTTGGTCGAGGTCATGAACGGGCTGGAGCCACCACCGCCCGGCACAAACAGCGCCTGCGGCTCGAGCCCGCCCCAACTGGCCACGAGCGTGCCGCCACGGCGCGGGACAGCAGCACCCGGCGCATCGGCCGCCACGGCACGCGTCGGCGAGATCAGCCAGCCCGTGGTGCCGGCAACAGTGGCAGCGGCGGTGGCGAGCGTGCCGCCAGCGGTGCGGTAGAGGAAGTGGCGTCGGGACATGCCCCGGGTATTGCGCATGATGAACTCCGGAAAACGCGGCACTCACGCGTTTGCGCTGGTGCCTTGATACGTGTGGCGAATGTCGTTGCGGCGGGTTGGCCGCATCAATTAGTGCTTCAGGCCGGTGGCAGCGTGGCGTAGCTCGCGCGGCCGATGGCCACGAGGGCACCCTGCGAATTAAAGAGATCGACGTCGGCTACGCCGATGCTCTTGCCGAGGCGGCGCACACGCGCGACGGCGCGCAGATCGGTATCGATGGCCGGGCGCAGATAATCCACGCGGAAGTTGACCGTCGGCAGACCGCGGCCGACGAGCATGCCCACGGCAAAGTCGCCGACCGTGTCGATCACGGCCGCGAGCGGGCCGCCATGCCACTGACGGGTGCCCGAGCCGCGCTCGAACGCGTTTTGAAACGGAATCTCGACGTCGAGCGTTTGCGCGTCATGGTCGATGCCGGTCACGCGCATGCCGAGCCACGCGATGAAGGTCGACTTGTCGAAGGCCTGCTGTACCTGTTCGGCGGATAGCGTAGTAGAGGTGCTCATGCGGCCACCAGTACCTTGCCGACGATCTGGCGGTTTTCCAGCGAGGCGAGGGCGTCGGCACCTTGTTCCAGCGGCCACTTCTTGTCGACGAGCACGCGCAGCTTGCCGGAGGCGACGAGGTCGAGCAGTTCGTGCAGGTCTTCGCGCTCCCAGCCGTTCGAGCCGCGCACTTGCAATTCGAACGTCCAGATGAAGCGCAGGTCTTCCTTGGGATCGAAACCGGCAGTGGCACCGCACGTCAGAATTCGGCCGCCTTGGCGCAGGCATCGCAGCGAGCGCGTCCACGTGTCGCCGCCGGTGAAGTTCACCACGACGTCCACGCCGCCGTTGTTACCGGCGCCGCGACGGCGTGCCGCCTTGCCGTAGCGCGTGCGCACGACTTCCACAAAGTCTTCTTCGGTGTAGAGAATGATGTCGTCCGCGCCGATTTCGCGCAGACGCTCGCCTTTCTCGACCGAGCCTGCACAAGCAATCACTTCTGCACCGGCCAGCTTGGCGAGTTGCACGGCGCACACGCCGACGCCGCCGCTGGCGCCGAGAATCAGCACGCGCTCACCGGCTTTCACCTGCCCGATGCGCTGCATCATGCGCAACGCAGTGCCATAGGCCACCGGCAATGCTGCGGCGTCGTCGAACGAGACGGCGTCCGGCAGACGCACGAGCTGGTGCGCTGGTACGCGGCACAGTTCGGCCAGACCGCCGTGGGTGGTCTCGCCTACGAGGCCGCCGGTCACGCGATTGATCGGGTCGACCAGCACGCGCTCACCGACTTGCCAGCCGTCGACGCCCGGGCCGATGCTGGCGATTTCACCGGCGACATCGAGCCCGATGATGACGGGGAACGGCAGCTTGATGCCGGGCATGCCGCGACGGGTGAACACGTCGTGATAGTTCAGCGACGAGGCGCGCACGCGCAGCACCACTTCGCCGTCACCGGCCACGGGATCGGGGAAATCGGTTTCGAGACGGAGGGCGTCGTTGCCGCCGTGTTCACGCAGGACAATGGCTTTCATAGTGGCGATTCGTCAGTTTCAGGGTGAGCGACGCCCTCGGGCAGTCGCCGATCATTTAAAAAGGAAAGCGGGAAACGAACCCTGTTGGTGCCTATCGATGCAGGACGCGGCTTATGTGGCTTGAGCCGCGGGGCACCGAGTCGGGGTTGGCTGGGTTCGTATCAGGAAGGTCAGACGCTCATGGGGCTTCAGGCGCGCTCGCCAGTCCGTGAATGGCCTGCGCCGTGATTTGCAGGCCATGCGTGAGCACGCTGTTGCGCCACACCGACGACACCGGCACGAACGCGTCGAGCACGTCCGCGCGCAATTGACGGTCGCGCAAGGCGTCGGGCTTGGCCGGTGCACGCGAGCGCAGCCATTGATCGAGCCGGTTGGCGACGCTGGCGTTCGAACCACGCGTGCCAAATTCGACTACGGCCCCGATGACCGGGCGGCCTTTGGCAAATTGCTCCACGCCACGGAACACGAGTCCCTGATAGTCGGGGCGGCGCAGGCCGTGCGGCCGTTGATCGAGCACACGTTCGGCACCCCACCAGCGGGCGGCTTCGCGTTGCTCGGCACTGTCTTCGCCGTTGAAGCAAAGGAAGAACGGCTCGCCGTACTCGCCAATACCCGTGTGCCAGTCGATCAGGCCGATGCGCTGCGCCTGCGACAGGTCGCGCTCGATAATCGTCTGGAGCGTGACATTCGACCATTCGCGCGATTGGCCGCCATAAATCAGGCCGTCCGGGTGCGTGTACTGGCCGCTTGCCAGCGTGTTGAACAGGGCGTCGGCACCCTGCTCGGCACGAAACGCATCGATGGTGCGTGCGCTTTGCGCCAGGCCGTCAGTCGTCCATTCCAGCGGAATCAGATGCTCGTGCAGCGTCGCGTAAGCGGCGTTCTGCGGATACGGCTTGGCATGGTCGACGAAGTTGCGATTCAGATCGACGTTGTGCTCGGTCGTCCGCGTGGCATGGGCAAAGCCGTAGGGATTGAGCGCATGTACAAACGTCACGGCGACATCGGTGGGCAGCGAGTGGGCGGCGTGCGTGAGCCATGCCGTTTGCACGGCAGACCCTGCGCCGCCTTCGAGCCCATGCGTGCCGCTGATCGCGAGCAGTTGATGCGGTGCGCGAGCCGGGCCGAGCCGGGCGACGTCAATGCTCAGCTCACTGCCGTCGGGCGCTTTCGCGTCCGGGTGAACGTAAGTGCTGAGGTCGGCACCGGCGTGATCGGCCGCCGTGCGAAAGCGCTGACGCGCGTCCGCATAGTCCACGCCGAACGCCTGCCACCAAGTGGGTTGCTGGCTCATGCCAGATCTCCCTCGATGAATTGCAGTGCGACGTGGAAGCCATCGGCGGCGGCCACCAGCACGCTGCCGTCGGCCAGTGTTGTCGACGGCACGCGGTTTTCCTTGAGCGTAGCGAGTACTTGGGCGAGCGAGCGCGTGCGCAGAATCAGTGCGACGTTGCGCTCGCTGCCGTCTTGCGTTGTCTCGACCTTGCCGAAGCGGCGCTCGGCTTCAGCGGGCGTGACGAATTGCACGCGTGCGCGGCCGGCTTGCAGCGCGTAGCCGTCGTGACCCGAGGCCGTGAGCACGCCCGGGCCGAAGACGCGGTCGTAGAGGGCAGCGGTCACGGCAGGGTTCGGCGACGCGATGACGAAGCCGACGATATCGGTCACGCCATTCGGGTGTTCGCGCCACTCATCGCGCCACACGTGTTCGGGCGTGAAGTGGTGGCAGAAGAACGTGCGGCCGTTGCGCACGAGTTCGGTCGACAGGCGCACGGTGCGGAAGCGGGCATCTTGCGTGGTGCCGTCGGGCAGGCGCACCGGGCGGAAGAATTCGGCGGGCGTTTCCACGGCGACGCCGCGCGCTTCCAGTCCGGCATGCAGCGCGTGCGAGTCCTGCGTCTTGAAGACGAGTCCGGTGAGGCCGAGCGGGGCCTGCGTCACGTCGGGGCGGGCGGTCGACTTGCCGGCCTCGTAGCCGAGCAGTTCGAGATAGTTCTCGCCGAAGATGGCCAGATGGTTGCTCGTGCCCAGCGAATGGTGACCGCGCTCGGTCAGGGCGAAGCCCAGACGGCGGTAGGTGTCGACGGAGGCTTCGAGTTCGCCTTTGACGTTGATGACAACGTGATCGAGGACCGGGGCAGGGATCTGGCTCATGCGCGGCCCCCGTTGCTGTGGCGTTGGCGGCGCTGGATCAGCGGGGATGAAATGAACGAAACGAGGGTGGCGGCAAAGGCAACGCCTTGATCAATACGACTGGACACGACAGCTCCCGGCAGAAATAGGACGACGCGTCCATTCTAGGAGGAAGTGTCCGCCGGGCAAACTGACCGTTTTTGCTTTGCTTAGCGACGCGGGCGGGATCGTGAGGCGCTCACGACGCCGGGAGTCTCGGCAGGGGCTTCATGGGCGCCATGAGCTTCAAGGGTGTTCACGAGATGGTCGGAGAACGCCTTGACGCGGGGGCTCAGTTCGCGCCGTGAAGGGTACACGAGATAGAGGCCCGCTTGCGAGGACGTTGGCGAGGACTGGCCCGCCGGTGTGGCGAGCGCCCAACGCACGAGTTCGCCGCGCGCAACTTCGGGCTCGCAGGCGTGTTCGGGCAGGACGGCGACGCCGGCCCCCTTGATGGCCAACTGCTTGAGCAAAGCGAAGCTGTTGGTCGCCACCACCGGATGAGCGGGCGCATTCAGCGCAGCGGAGCGGGGCAGCGCGGCGGGGGCGGCGCGGCTTCTGAATGCCAGTTGAGGCGCGTCGGGCGTCTCAGCCTTTCCATAGGCCGGATTGACGAATCTCCCGAAGCTGAAGGAGGCAATGCGCCGCGCGATGACGTGATCGCCGCCCGGGTTGCCGCCGCGAATCGCCATATCGAGGTTGTCGTCCACAAAATCGCTCACGCTGTCGTCGACGAGGATGTCGAAGCGAATCTGGGGATGCGCGGCCCGAAACGAGACGACGGCTTCGCTCAACGTATCGAACGGAAAGTCGAATGGCACGCTCATGCGGATCGACCCGGCGAGCGCGGTCACACCCGACACACTCGCGACACCCTGATCTTCGGCCTCGCGCAGCGCTGCAATCGCCGGGGCGACACGGTCGTAGTAAGCGCGCCCGTCGTCGGTCAACGCGATACGCCGTGTCGTACGGCGCAACAGCACCGCACCGAGATGCGCTTCGAGGGCCGCCACACGGGCGCTGACCGTTGAGCGGGGAATATCCAGCAGACGCGCCGCGTCCGAGAAGGCGCCGCACTCTACGACGGTCACGAAGGCGAGGGTGGCGTTGAGATCCATTGTCCATTCCATTGGCAAGTCTTGCCAATTTTAGACGGCTTATCGTGCAGATGGCGAATCGGCAGAATGCAGGTGAATCTCACCGTGCGTGAGCTTAACGTTCCGCAAAAGGAGCCAGACGTTTCATGCAATCCGAATTCAATCCGCATGCCGACACCGTGTCTTTCGCCAACATGGAGGTCCGCCTGATCGAAGGCGTGAGGACGCCTCGCCACGGCAGCGCACGCGATCTCACCATCATGGACATGACGGTCAACCCGAACGGCGGTGCGCCGATGCATCGTTCGCTCGATGAGGAAAAGACGTTCGTTCTCACGCAGGGGCGCTTGCGATTCACGGTGGGCGAGACGACGCAAGACGTCGCCGCTGGCGACACCGTCAACGTCGCGAAGGGCGACGTGCACGGCTTCACGAACGACGCCGACACGCCCGCCCGCATGCTGCTGGTGTCGACGCCCGCGCGTCACGACGCGTTCTTCCGCGCCATGGCGGCGCTGCCGGTGCCGCACGAGCCCGAGGCGGTGCGTAGGGTATGCGAGACCTACCGGCAGGTGATTCTGGGGTTGTAATCCCTCCCCCGAATTACTGGTCGAACGGCACGCCCGCTGCGCGCAGCCGCCGCATGGCGCTATCCAGATGGGCCCGCGCACTGTGCGGGTCGCCTGCGCGCATCTCGGCGGCGGTACGGCGTGCAATGGCTTCGGGCACCGGGCGAAGTTCGCGCCCGGTACTCATGGCCTTGCATTGCACTTCGCAGGCACGCTCGAGGTAGTAGAGGTCGTCCCACGCTTCTGCGATGTTCGGCCCCGCGACCATCACGCCGTGATGTTTCATGAAGACGATATCCGCGTCGCCCATTGCTGCGGCGATGCGGTCGCCTTCCTCATTGCCCAGCGCGAGCCCGTTGTAGTCGGTGTCGAGTGCTACACGGCCGTAGAACTTCAGCGCCGTTTGCCCTGCCCACACGAGCGGCTCGCCTTCGCTCATTGCGAGTGCGGTAGCCCACGGCATGTGCGTGTGGAAGGCGACGCGTACGCGCGGGTTGGCACGATGCAGCCGCGCATGGATGTAGAACGCCGTGGCCTCGGGCACACCGTCGCCTGCGACGACACTGCCGTCAAGATCGCAGACCAGCAGACTCGACGCCGTGACTTCCTCGAACGCGAGCCCGAACGGGTTCACGAGAAAATACCGGTCGCTGCCAGGCAGCATGGCCGAGAAGTGATTACAGATGCCTTCTTCAAAACCATGCATGGCCGCCAGCCGAAAGCACGCCGCGAGTTCTTCGCGGGCGGTGCGTACGGCGGGGGCGTCGAGATCAATGTCTGTCGTACGGCCGTGCGGGGATGTTGTCGCACCGTTGTTCAGGGTCAGCGTGTGTGCCATGTCGTCGTCTCCATGAGCGAAGGGGCTGGCGTCGCGCGCGTTACCAGCCGCATCCGTCGAATAATGGCACCACGGCGTCGAGCGTGGGAAGTGTGGCGTCGGGCGTGTAATCGGGCAGGCGCTGACGGCCCGTGCCGCGATCGATCCAGACGCAGCGGAAGCCGATGTCGCGTGCCGCCGCATGATCGAGATGCGGGCTGGCACAGATATGCACCACATCCTCCTTCGTCACGCCGAGCTGCGCATGCGCGTGGTCGAACAGGCGCCGGTCCGGTTTGTACGCCCCGGCCTGCTGCGCGGTGATCACGCGATCAATATGGCCGCCGAGCTGCGCTACGTTGCCCGCGATGATGTCGTCATCCGTGTTGGAGACGATGCACAACCGGTAGCCGCGCGCCTTGAGTGCGGCCAGCGTGGCGACGACTTCGGGGAACGGCGGCATCGCCGAAATATTGCCGGTCAGCACTTCGATGTCTTGCGGCGAGGCTTGCAGCCCGAGGTCTTGCAGGGCGAGCCGCAAGCCTTCACCGGCCACGTCGCGAAAGCGCTGGAACGGCGGCGTTTGCTCAAGCCGGTGCTCGTGATGATCGAACCGCGCGAGCAGGTCGCGCGTGGCGATCCGGTGATCCGGCTTGCTCGCGAGAATGCGCTCGACGGCATTGCGCAAGCCTTCATCCCATTGGATCAAGGTGCCGTAGCAGTCGAAGGTGAGCCATTGCGGCCGGGAGCTTTGCTTGAGCGAGAGGGACATGGCGGGTGGCGCGGGACGCGCGTTATCGATGGGAACACCGCCAGCGTATGGCGACTGCATCATATTTTGAAATTAAATTAAAATGCATCACTTATCGATAATGTAAATATGGTGCCGCCATGCTCGATCTTGGCTTGCTCAGAACACTCGTCGCCGTTGTGGACGAGGGCAGCTTCACGCGCGCGGCCGAGCGGGTGCACCGCACGCAGTCGACCGTGAGTCAGCAGATCCGCCGTCTCGAAGACGATTTGGGTCGGCAACTGCTGATGCGTGATCGCTCCGGTGTGCTGGTCACGCCCACGCCGCATGGCGAGTTGCTGGCGCAATATGCGCGCAAGTTGCTGGCGATCTCGACCGAGGCGCTCGATGCCATGGAGAGCGATAACCGCGTGACGACGGTACGTGTGGGCATGCCTGAAGACTTCGACGCGCGACGCATGGCCGACATCCTGTCGCAGTTTGTGCGGGCGCAGCCGGATATCCGGCTCGAAGTGCTGGCGGGGATGAGTACGGATCTGCGTCAGCGGCTGGCGTCGGGTGATCTTGAACTGGCGCTTGTGAAACGCGAGCCCGGACAAGGGGAGTGTCTTGCCGCGTGGCCCGAACGATTGGTCTGGGCGATAGCGGCCGATGCGGGGACGCAGGCCTTTGCCGATGCCCCGGTGCCGCTCGCGCTGTTTCCACAGGGATGCATCTATCGGCAGCGCGCCATTCGCAGTCTGGATGCGCAGCACCGGCCGTGGCGCATTGCGTTCGGCAGTCACAGCCTGACGGGGATTCAGGCGGCGGTGTCGTCAGGACTCGGCGTATCGGTGCTGCCCGAGAGTGCGCTGCTCGACGATCACACGGTATGCGACACGCTGCCCCCGCCACCGCCGTCGGAAATCGCGTTGATCGACGGTGGCGGTCCGGCATCGGCGTCGCAACGCGTGCTGGCCGATTTTCTACGTCATACGGTGATGGCGTAACGCGATCACGCTGCCTCCGACGCCGACTCGCCCCGGCGCTCGCGCGCGTCGGCGGGGCCCATGCTCATTTGCACGGCCAGCGCACACAGGAACGCAAAGATGCCAGCGGCAAGAAATGCGCCGCTGAAGCCGCTGCTGTACGCCACCCGACCGGCATCAAGCAACGCGGTGTTGAGTGCGGCGGGATACAAATGCAGTGCCTGCGCAAAGTCGCCTGCCGAAATAGCATCGGCGAAATCGAGCCGGGTGGCGACGTCGTGAGCAGCAGCGAGCGGCGCTGCACTCAGCACTTGCGGCAAATGCGCCGCGACGCTGCGATGCACGCCCGCCGTGAGGACGGCGCCCAGCGCGGTATAGCCGAGCAAGATCCCGGAGAAGCGGAACGTTGTGCTGATGCCCGAGGCCATGCCCGCGCGCTCGCGCGCAATCGTGCCCATGATGGCCTTCTGCGTTTCACCGTTGAGCAAACCGCCGCCGCTGCCGAGTACGAACATCGCGAGCATCAGCGATAACGTCGAATGGGCCAGACCCTGCGACGACACATACGACATCGCCAGATTGCCCACGCCGGTGAGTCCCAACCCGATCACGAGAATCCGGTACGACGGCAGCCATGCCGCCAGACGCTTTCCCACTTGCGGCAGCAGCAACATCGCCACGGCGAACGGCAGCATCGCAATACCGGCACCCAGCACCGACTCGCCCCGAGCGTTCTGGAGAAACTGCGGCAACAACGAGGCCATCACTTGCGCACACGCGGCGTAAGAGAACATGGCGAGCGTGGCACCGGCGAAAGGCCACGAGCGGAACAGCGACAGGTCGAGCATCGGATGCTCACGTGCGCGCTCCACCATCGCGAAGACGATGAACAACGCACCGCCCGCCGCAATGCGCAGCAGAATGCCCGGGCTGGTCCATCCCTGCGCGGGGCCGATGATGAACGCCCATGTCACGCAGAACATCGCCGAGGCAAACAACGCGATGCCGGGCACGTCGACAGGGCGCTGCACCTGCGCTTTCGATTCAGGCACGATGCGCACGACGGCAAACGCCAGCGCTGCACAAATCGGCGCGTTGACGTGAAACGCCCAGCGCCAGCCCAACGTGTCGCCAATGATGCCGCCGATGAGCGGCGAGAGCACCATCGTCAGACCCATCACCGCGCCCCACAAGCCCCATGCGCGGGCACGGGCTTCTTTCTCATGAAACCCATGACCGATGATGGCGAGCGCGGGCGCGAGCAGGAAGGCCGCCCCGACGCCCTGCGCGGCACGAGAAAAATAGAGCCATTGCGCGGTCGGCGCGAGACCGCACGCGAGCGAGGCCAACGCGAAACCGGCGATGCCGCACAAAAACACCCGCCGGCGGCCAAAGCGGTCGGCAATCGACCCGGCGGGCAGCAACAACGCGGCGAAGCACAGCACATAGGCACCGATGACCCACTGCACGTCGGCGAAGCTCGCATGCAACTGTGCGGAGATCGTGGGCAGCACCACGCCGACGACGTTGGTGTCGAGCACCGTCATCGCGCAGCCGGTCGAGGCCGTCAGCAACAGCGCGAGACTGCCCGTCGCCGAGCCTTCCGGCGACGTGGCGGCGCTGCCTGAATTAGCGGACTTGGGCGTTGCCATGGTTGCTATCCGGTTGTGTCAGGCCGTCGACACCGGCCTTGGCGATTTCTTCGTCGTGCTGCGGCGTGTCGGCCGACACGCCAATGGCGCCCACGACCGTGCCGTTCACCACGAGCGGCAGACCGCCGCGCATCAGCACATAGCCGGGGGCTGTGCCTACGGCACGCCGGCTGCCGTTCAGCGCATCTTCGAGCACACCGCTCGGGCGGCGGAACAGGGCGGCGGTACGCGCCTTGCCCGGTGCGAGATCGACGCCCGCCGGGACGGATGCGTTGTCCATGCGCACGAGCGCGATGGGCAGGCCGCCGGCATCGACGACCGAGATGACGCACGGCCAGCCTTCGGCTGCGGCTTTGGTTTGCGCGGCGCGAATGACGTTCTGGGCTGCGTCGAGCGTGAGCACCGGGCGCGTGGGCAGTTCGGCGGCACGCGCGACGAGGGGGGCTGCGCCCGCGCACAAGGCGATCGACACGGCAATGGCTTGTGCTGCACGACGGGTCTTAGTGGTATTGAGCGTGTTGAAACGGGACATCGACATCATCATGAAACTCCCTGCAAAGGTGACAAAAGCATGCGAACGCGCGACGTTAGTTGTGGGCGATTCGAATGTCGTCATTCGATCACGCGAGGGCGCGGGAGTCATTGCCGGGCGGCGGCGAAGTTATTAGGTTCAACCTAATGAAATGCACGGTGACGGGTGAACGGCGGGCGCGGTAGCATGGCGGGCAACCCTTGCCAACGATGAGGACTTCGTGGAACTTCGGCACTTTCGCTACTTCGTGACGCTTGCCCAGACGCTGCATTTCGGCCGCGCTGCACAGGCGCTGGACATTGCCGCACCCACGCTGACCGTGCAGATTCAGGACATCGAGCGCGATTTGGGCGTGCAGCTATTTGTGCGCAGTCGACGCGACGTGCGGCTGACGCCGGCCGGAGAGATGTTCTTGCTGGAAGCGCGACAGGTGCTTGCACAAGCCGAGCGGGCCGTACTCGCGGGGCAGCGGGCGGGCCGTGGCGAGACCGGGCGGGTGGAGATCGGCTATGCCGGCTCGGCCGTCTTCTCCGGCGTCTTGCAGTCGCAACTCGCGGCCTTCCGGCAGGCGTGGCCCGGTGTCATCGTCACCGCGCGTGAAGTCCCGCAGGGCGAGTTGCCGATGATGCTTGTCGAGAACCGTATCGACATTGCACTGCTGCGCATGCCGATGAATCTGCATACCCGCCACCGCGCGCATGTGCTGTTTCGCGACAGCTTTTGCGTGGCGTTGCCCGCCGGTCATGCACTGGCCGCGCCGCCCGGTGCCGTCGATGCCGATGCGTTGGAGAACGAGCGCTTCATCGTGCCCGAGCAACCGCTGGGCACCTACGAAGTGGCGCGACGGGGTGGCTTTACGCCCGTCGGCACGACGACCCCCGGCTCGCTGGTAGCGGTGCTCTCGCAAGTGGCGCTGGGCGAGGGCGTGGCGATCGTGCCGGACGTGCTGGTCGGTGCGACGGCGATTCCGGGCGTGGTCTTCAAGCCGTTGGCCGGACCGCCGATTCATTCTGAAATTTCTGCCGTTTTCCGCACCTTCGAGCCGTCGCTCGCGGTGTCGCGCCTGATTGCCCAAATCACCCGGACACCGGCTATTACGTCATACGCGCTGTTCGATCGGGCAGAGTGAGTGGCGATTGTCACATCGGGTCGGTATCGTCTCTGCTCTCGCTATTCGTGTTGCCGTTCACGTATTGATCCGTCATGCCTTCCGCGCCGCTCGTTCGTATTGCCACACCCGCCGATCGCGGTGCCCTTCAGACGCTCTATCGCCAATTGGTCGACGACGACAGGGTGAACGTCACGACGTCGCAAATCGAGGCGCTTGCACAAGACACGCGCACGCGGCTCTTCGTCGCTGACGTGGATGGCATGGTGCGCGGCACGGTGATCGTCACCGTCTGCCCGGACGCGATGTATGCCGATCAACCGTTTGCCGTCATCGAGAACATCGTGGTCGATACGCAGTGCCGTGGCAGTGGTGTCGGCCGTGCGCTGCTCTGTGAAGTCGAACGATTCTGTCTCGCGCAGCACTGCTCGAAGATGATGCTGCTCAGCTCCGTCGCCCGGGCCGAGGCGCACCGGTTCTTCGAGCGCTCAGGGTTTGCCGGTGATATCAAACGCGGGTTCGTGAAGTACCGCCGCCAATTCGCGCCGACGGTCTGACGCCTGCCGTCATTCGTCCGGATGAAAGCGGGCGAGCAGTTCCAGAAACAAGTCCAGCGCGCGTGTGTGCGGCCGTGAGGTTTCGGTGATGGCGCTGATCGTGTTCTCGTACTCCGGCCCCGAGGGCACCCGCACGAGCGCGTGCCGCTTCGAAAACAGTGACGCGTAATACTGCGGCAACAGCCCGACGTAATGCCCGGATAGCACCAGCATTGCGACGGCTTCCAGCCCCGACGCCGCCGGGCCGCGTGTGAGCCCCAGTGTGTTGAGTGCCTCGTGCACGAACGGCTGCGAGCGATAGACAAGCGGTAAGGTGCTCGCATCGCGCAAGCGATGGCGTGCCACGAATAGCTGATGGCGTTCGATAAAGAGCCGCTGGTAGTTGAAGCCGGCTTCGCGCCGGTACATCCCCCGAATGGCGATCTGCACCCGGCGCTCGCGCAAGGCGAGGTCGAGTTCGTTGAAGGTCATCACCGTGAGCTCGACCTTGACGTCCGGCGCCTGCGCCTTGAATTCGGCCAATGCCTCGGGGATATGGCACCCCACATCCGACACGATGTGCTCGACCATGCCAATCGACAACGTGCCCGACAGCACGCCACGCACCGCGTCGATCTCGGGGCGAATCCGCTCCAGCGACTTGAGCGCATCACGCGCCAGTTCCAGCGCCACCTTGCCCGCGTGGGTGAGCACGAACCCCGATGGGCCGCGCTCGCAAAGCCGCGCGCCCAGCGTCTCTTCCACGTCGCGGATGTGACGGCTGATCGACGCCTTCGACATATTCAACTGCTTTTCCGCCGCCGCGAAGCCGTTGGCCTGCGCCACGGCACAGAAGATGCGCAGGGAGCGCAAGTCCCGTTCGTTGAAGTCCCGTCCTGCCATGAATCGGTTCCTGGAAAGGTTACGTTTTTTGCAACCATACCAATAAAAAAATCATTTTTCATGATCTTTTTGCCCGCATACAGTGAATTGCAAGGCCCCTGACATGAGGTCGTCATGACCCGTACGGCCGGACAGATTCAACAACACCCCACAACGCGAGGCACGCTATGAAGACCTGGTCCAGAAGATCCTTTGTGAAGGCGACGCTTGCCTCGGGCGCGGTGTTCGCGCTGCCGACGCTGGCGTTTGCCGAGGGCGGCACGCTGGCCGACATCAAGAAGCGCGGCAAGCTCACCGTCGGCACGGAAGCGGCGTATGAGCCGTTCGAATATGTCGAAAACGGGCAGGTGGTCGGCTACGGTCACGACGTGCTCGAGTTGATGGCCGCCAAACTCGGCGTGAAGCTCGAACAGATGAATCTGCCGTTCCAAGGCTTGCTGCCGGGCCTGATGTCGCACAAGTTCGACTTCGTCGCGACGAGCGTGGGCATCACGCCCGAGCGCGCCAAGCGCTTTGCGTTCAGCCAGCCGGTGGGTGTCGTGCGCTCGGTGCTGATGGTGCGCGCCGACGACACGTCGATCAAACGCGACATGGACATCGGCGGCAAGACCGTGGGCACGCAGATGGGCTCATCGTCCCAGCCGGTCGCCGACGAGTTCGAGAAAGAACTGAAAGAAAAGACCGGCAAGGGCTACGCGGGGACCAAGCTGTTTCAGGCGTACCCGGATGTCTCGAATGCGCTGTCGAACAAGAACGTGGACGTCGCGCTGATGCCCTCGAACATCGCCGCCGTGCAGATGCGCAAGCAACCCAACGTGTTTCGCATCGCCGGTGAAATCGGTCAGCCCAAGTTGCTCGCATGGGTCGCCAACCCCAACGATCTCGAAATCCGCAAGTTCATCAACGACTCGCTCGACGAGTTCCGGGCGAGCGGCAAACTGGCCGTCTTGCAGAAGAAGTGGTTTGGCGCGCCGATGGAAACGCCGCGCGAAAACTATCTGCCTGCTGGCGCGATCTGACGGCCGCCGCCATGCTGGACTGGATCGATAAAAGCGGCGTCATCGCCCCGTTTCTCGAGGGTGTGGTCTCGGGCACGGCCGTGACCATCGGCGCGTCGGCGGTGGCGTTCGTGATCGGGATGGCGCTCGGCATCGTGCTGCTGATTGCGCGCATCGCGCCCTTCGCGCCCGTGCGCTCGTTCGTGGTGTTGTGGGTGAGTCTGATTCGTGGCACGCCAGCGCTGATTCACATGCTGATCGCGTACTACATGGTGCCGGCGATGCTCGATATCTCGATCTCGCCGATCACCGCAGGCATCGCCGCGCTGGCGTGCAACACGAGCGCCTACATCGTGGAGATTCTGCGCGGTGCGCTCGGCACGATCTCGCCGGGGCAGCGTGCCGCCGCGTATGCGCTGGGCATGCGCGCGCCGTACGTCTGGCGTCACGTGCTGCTGCCGCAGGTGATCTACCGGGCGATTCCGCCGCTCACGAGCGAGTTCACGATTCTGCTCAAGGCGTCGTCGCTGATGTCGATCATCGCCGTGCCCGAGCTGGCCACCGTGGCGCGCAACGCGACATTGCAAACCGATCTGCCGTTGCAAGTGTTCGCGGTCACCGCAGCGGTGTACTTCGTCATTCTGTTCTGCATCTCGGCAGCGTCGCGCATGTGCGAACGCCGGGTGTCGAGGATGCTGCCCCATGGTCATTGATTTCACCATCGTCAGAGACGCTGTCCCGGTCTTGCTGGAAGGGCTGCGCGTCAGCGCGCTGGTCAGCGTGATCGGCATTCCGATGGGCATTCTGATCGGCATCGTGGCCGCGTATGCCACGCAATCCCGCACGTTGCTCAAGCCCGTGGCGCTCGCCTACGTGGAACTGGTGCGCAACATTCCTTACCTGATTCTCGTCTACCTGTCGTTCTTCGGGCTGCCCAAGCTCGGCATCGGCGCATCGGCAATGACGGTCGCAGTGGGGTGCACGGCGTTCTACACCGGCGGTTATTTCTGCGAAATCCTGCGCGCCGCATTGCGCAGTGTGGCGCGTGGCCAGACCCATGCGGCGCTCTCTCTCGGCATGACGTACTGGCAGACGCAGCGCCACATCGTCGCGCCGCAGTTGTTCGGCTTTCTCGTGCCGCCGACGACCAGCCTCGTGATCATGATGTTCAAGGACTCGGCCATTTTCTCGGTGATGAGCCTGCCGGAGATGACCTACCAGAGCAATCTGCTCACCGCCAATACCTTTGCTTACGTCGAAGTGCTCGGCACCACGGCGTTGCTCTACTGGGTCAGCAGTGTGGTGCTGGCCAGCGTGGGGCGGCGTCTGGAGACCGTGATCGGACGACGCGCCCGCCACGTCTGACGGCACTGCGACCTCTCTCGAACGCCACCACCAAGGACAACACGATGACTACCTATACCGTTGCGCCGCGAATCGGCCACCCGACGTTGCTGTATTCGGAACTCGATCTCGACATCGACAACCTGAAGGCCGATATTGCCGTGCTCGGCATGCCGTACGGCGCGCCGTATGCAGCGTCGGACTTCAGCAACGACCAGACCAATGCGCCCTCCGCAATTCGTCAGGCGACGGATCGCGTGGCGCGCAAGCCCGATCACTACGACTTCGACATCGATGGCCCGTTGTTGCAGGGGCGCACCGACGTGCGGTTTGTCGATTGCGGCGACATCATTCCCGACCTGACGAAGCCGGGTGAGCACTATGCACGTGCCGAAGCGGCCGTTCGCAAGATCGCGGCGGGCGGTGCCATGCCCATCGTGCTCGGTGGCGACCACGGCATCACCACGCCGGTGCTGCGCGGGCTCGATCAGAAGGGGCCGATTACGCTCGTGCATATCGATGCGCATCTGGACTGGCGCGACGAAGTGAACGGCGTGCGTGAAGGGCTGTCGAGCCCGATTCGCCGTGCTTCGGAAATGGCGCACGTGGATCGCATCATTCAGATTGGCCTGCGCGCTCAGGGCAGCGGGCGCGAAGCCGAACTGGTGGCCGCACGCGCCTATGGTGCCGAGCTGGTCACGGCTTACGAGTTGCACGATATCGGGATGGATGCGGTGCTCGACCGGATTCCCGATGGCGGCAATTACTACCTGACGATCGATGCGGATGGACTGGACCCGTCGACGATGCCCGCCGTGGCAGGACCGGCACCGGGCGGTGTGACCTTCGTACAGGCGCGCAAGCTGATTCACGGGCTGGTGCGCAAGGGGCGCGTCGTGGGCATGGACATCGTGGAGATTCAGCCCGAGAAGGACGACGCGAATCTGATCTCGTGCGTGACGGCCGGCCGGTTGATTCTCAACCTGATCGGCGCTTCGATTCGTGCCGGGTATTTTGACAAGCCCGCCGACAAGCAGGCCGGCAAATGAACCCGCAAGCGAGTTCGGCCGAGCCGGTCATCGATATCCGGGGCATCGACAAGTGGTACGGCACGCACCACGTGTTGAAGGCGTGTTCGACGCAAGTGAACAAGGGCGAGATTGTCGTGGTCTGCGGGCCGTCGGGCTCGGGCAAGTCGACGTTGATCAAGACCGTCAATGCGCTGGAACCGATTCAAAAGGGCGACATCGTGGTCGATGGCGTGTCGCTCATGGCGAAGACGACACGCCTGCCGAACCTGCGCAGCAAGGTCGGCATGGTGTTTCAGCACTTCGAGTTGTTCCCGCATCTGGACCTGACGCGCAACCTCACGCTGGCCCAGCAGATCGTGCTGGGACGCGACGCCGATACCGCGCGCACCAAAGCGCGCGCGTTACTCGATCGTGTGGGGCTGTCGGCGCACGCGCACAAGTATCCGGGCCAGTTGTCGGGCGGTCAGCAACAGCGCGTGGCGATTGCGCGCGCGTTGTCGATGGACCCCAAGGCGATGCTGTTCGATGAACCGACTTCGGCGCTCGACCCCGAAATGGTCAACGAAGTGCTCGACGTGATGGTGGAGCTCGCCCGCGACGGCATGACGATGATGGTGGTCACGCACGAGATGGGCTTCGCCCGGCGCGTGGCCCATCGCGTGGTCTTCATGGAAGACGGCGCCATCGTCGAAGACTGCCCGACCGGCGCGTTCTTTCAGGACACCGCCAACCCGGCCGTCAAACGCTTCCTTTCGAAAATTCTGACGCACTGAACGCTCATGACGCACACCCGAATCCGCAAATTCAACACCCGCGAAACGTATCCGGAGCAGAAGCTCGACAACGATCTCTGTCAGGCGGTAGTCGCGGGCAACACCATTTATCTGCGCGGCCAGATCGGTCAGGATCTGGACACACGCGAGTCCGTCGGCATTGGTGACGTCACGGCGCAGACCGAGAAGGCGATGGCCAACGTGGCAATGCTGCTCGAAGAATGCGGCAGCAAGCTTGAGGACATCTGCAAAGTCACCGTCTACATCATCGACCCGCGCTATCGCGAGGCCGTCTATCTGGTGATGGGGCGGTGGCTCAAAGGCGTATTCCCCGTGTCGACCGGCATCGTGGTGCAGGCGCTGGCGCGCCCGGAATGGCTGGTCGAGATCGATGTGACGGCGGTGAAGCCGGGCGCATAAGCCTGTGGGCGGCGCGGTGGAGCAAACCATTCAAACAGTGGTTTGCCTCGCTGGTTTATCGGTAAGCCGGGGTATTGTCGCGGGGAGCCGGCTCTGGCGCGATGCACCGGGTGCGGGCAGATAACCACGAGGACACCGTCGAATGAAAAGGGCAACCGAGTCCGAGCGTGACGCACGCCATGGGATGGGACGGCCGGCCGACAGACCGGCGGGCGGTCGTGCCTCCTTTCAGTCTGATCTTCGCCCTGAGAGTCAATCCCAAGGCCGGATTCGGCAATTGATGGATCGCAGTGCGCGCGGTGAAGCTGGCCGGGCGTTGGCCAGTTTGATCGAGGGCAGCCCCCGTACGACCGCGCAGCGAAGCGTTGTCGGCGGTCCTCAGGCTGGCGCGGTGAGTCGTATGCCGGTGATTCAGCGCGTCATCAAGATTGGCGAGGACGAATTCACGAAGCCGGGGGGTAATACCACGAGGGAGTTGATCGAAGAGATCGACAGCGATGAGCGTTCCGAATTGTGGCGGCGCGGTTGGCGCTCACACATCAAGGACATGGCGGGCGAGGGCGGGGCGCCGTACGAATACGACGACCTCGATGAATTCATCACAACCCTCGCCAAGGAGTATGAAAAGGAAGATGACGACGGCGAGCTCTCGCGCCCTTCGTTTCCCAAGAAGGCCTATGAGCTTGCCAAGGGCACGGCGTCGGTACAAAGCGGCAAGGACAAAAGCGATATCAGTCTCAGCGATTTCGACCTCGCCATGCCGCATCGTATGCCGTTCTCCGACATTCGCTCCAGCGTGCTGCTGTTCGGGACCGGAAAGGAGACGGCATTGGATCTGGTCCGCTGGACGGACCGGCTCGTTGATGCGACCGAGCAGCGCAAGCGGCTCAATCTGAAAGGCGACGTCAAGGGCCTTTTGCCATCAGGTTACAAGCAGATGGTCGAAGAGCAAATCGAGGACTTCCGCGACGAACGGGATCGTGTCGTCAAGATATGGTCATCGTCCAAGTCGACGAAGGATGTCTCGTTGTTGCGCCCGTTCCTGTCAAAGGTGAACGCGTTGCACGGCAATATTCCGGATCTCGGCAGCCACTCGACCAACAATATACGCGTCAGTGACCGCCTTCATTCCCACTTTCTCGGCGGCGGTCCCATGACCCCGGGGACGAAGGCGGCCTACAGCATGTCACCACACCGCATCAGCAAGGGCATCGCCACGACGAGCGACGGCAGGTACATCGTAACCACCGACGATCATCGCGTTCCAGTGGGGCACGTGAAGACGCACCACGGGTTCTCTTCCACCAAGATACCGTCGAAAGACCTCCGCCCGCTGAAGCTGAACTTCGGCGACGATTCCGAGGACGATACCAGCGATACCTCCGACGACCAGCGAGATATCTCGGAAGATGACATGGACGAAGACGACTACTGAGGCCTCATGCCGGTGCTGCCGGTGCTGCCGGTACCGCTGGCACGTCCGGGATTTCAATATCCATCAGTGCCGAACTCAGCGACTTGCCGTGGGCGTCCAGCGCGAGTGAGCGCGTGACGCCTCCGCCCAGCGCGTTGCCCAACACGAAGTTGAAGGCGGCCAGACGGGGCAGCTCGTAGCGAACCACGTCGCCATGCACGACATCGCGCAGGAAGGCTTTCACGTAGGCAGGGGTGAGCGCGGCGCGCAAGTGCTCGTAGTGCTGCGCGTCGTAGCAGATGACGGAGACGTTCAGCGTATTGCCCTTGTCGCCGGTGCGCGAGTGCGCCAGTTCACGTAGTTTCATCTCAGGCCTCGACAAAGGAGAACGCCGGTGTCGCGTGTTCGCGCGGCAACAGCACCGATTGCACGGCGAGGACTTCGCGCGTCGACTTGGTCACGCCACCGCCCCCTGCCGGGCCATTCGTGTACAGCGTTTCCACTTCATTGCCGATGCGTACGGCCTGTTCTGCCGACGCCGTGCGTCCCGTCACGCGCACCCGCACTTCGTAGGGTTGCGCATGGTGTGAACCTGCTGTTTCGCCATGCAGGGCGTTCACGCCAATCAGGTCGAAGCGGAGTTCGCTCGTCTGCACGCCGGTCAACGTCAGTCGTTCACGAACGATATCGAGGGCGAGCCTCGCCCGTGCCACGGCACCGGGGCCGGCATACGAAATTTGGCCTTCGCCGATGAAACCATCGACATAGCCGACAGACACCTTCAGCGTTCCGGTGCGCGGCGTGCCTTGCCCGCCAGTGACTCGCACGCGGTCTGTGGCTTCTTCCCTCACGACGACTTCAGAGAAATCGGCAACGACGTCGGGTTGCAGATACCGGCGCGGATCGTGAATCTCGTACAGCAGTTGTTCCTTGCAAGTCGCGGGCGTCACATGGCCCCCCGATCCCGGCACCTTGGTGATGACCACGGAGCCGTCGGCCGACACCTCGCCAATCGGGAAACCGAGACGCGCCAGATTCGGCACGTCCTTGACGCCCGGATCGGCGAAGTAGCCGCCGGTCACTTGCCCAGCGCATTCCAGCAGATGGCCCACAACGGTCGCCTGACCCAGCGTGTGCCAGTCATCCATGCGCCAGCCGAACGCGTGAATCAGCGGGGCGGCAAAGAGCGACGGGTCGGCGACGCGGCCGGTCAGCACGATGTCGGCACCCGCGGCGAGCGCGTCGACGATACCCGCCGCGCCCAGATACGCGTTGGCCGACACGATGCGATCACGGTAGGCCGCGACGGGCTCACCGGACTCTTCAAAGTTCAGGTCGCTGCGCATGACCACGTCGAGCACGTCGTCGCCGGTGACGGCAGCGACCTTCACGTTATCGAGTCCGAGCGAGCGGGCGATTTGTGCCGTCTTTTGCGCAGCCGCCAACGGATTGGCTGCGCCCATGTTCGAGATGATCCGCACGCCGTTGCGCATTGCGGCGGGCAGCACTGCGCGCATGCGCGCTTCGAGCAGCGGGTCGTAACCTTGTTGCGGGTCCCGGCGCCGCGCCTGTTGCGCGATGGCAATCGTGCGTTCGGCGAGGCATTCGAAGACGAGATAGTCGAGGGCGCCATGTTCCGCGAGTTCGACGGCCGGTTCGATGCGGTCGCCGGAATATCCCGCGCCCGCGCCGATCCGGATGCGGCCAGTGTCTTGATGGGCTGTCATGCGAATAGCATCCGGTGATGACTGCTTAGATAGGGAAAACGCCGAGGACGACGGCCGCGATCGTCATGACGATCGACGCACCGAACAACAACGGGAACGTAAATTTCTGATGATCGGCGAGGTCGATGCCGCATAGGCCCACGACGAGGAAAGTGGCCGGCGTGAGCGGGCTGACCGGGAAACCGGTCGTCATCTGACCCAGCAAGGCGGCCTGACCGACGTGCACCGCCGGTACACCCAGTTGACCAGCCACTTCGGCAATCACCGGCAACACGCCGAAGTAGAACGAGTCGGGGTCGAACAGCATGCTCAGCGGCATCGACATCAGCCCGAGCGCCACTGGAATGTGTCCGGCCATCTCCGGCGGCACAAAGCCGACGGCGGCCTGCGCCATCGCCTTGAGCATGCCGCTGCCCTGCATCACACCGGTAAAGACGCCGGCAGCGAGCAACACGCCCGCCATCATCAGGGCGGCACGCGCATGGGCGTCGATGCGCTTGCGCTGCATGTCGACGTTCGGATAGTTCACCATCAGTGCGATACACAGGCCGACCATGAACATGATCGCCGGCGGAATCTTCTCGCCCATGACGACCATGGTGCCGAGCACGATCAGGGTGAGCACGATGTTGAACCAGAAGTTCTTGGGTCGGCGCAGTGCCTGTTCTTCCGGGGTGAGTTCGCGCTTGGGTACCGGCACCGAAGCACTGCCGCCAGTCAGACCCAGACGCTTCTCCTCGCGACGGCCCAGCCAGTACGCCATGCCGAACACGAACACCAGTCCGACCGCCTGCACGGGAATCAACGGATTGAACAGGCTCGACACGGGCAGATGCAGCGATGCCGACGCACGAATCATCGGCCCCGTCCAAGGCAGGAAGTTGATGCCTGCGGCCATCGACACGGCGGCGGCCAGCACGCGCCGGTCCATCCCGAGGCGATCGTAGAGCGGCAGCATCGCGGGGATGGTGACAAGGAAGCAGACCGCACCCGAACCGTCGAGGTGAATCAGCAGCGCCAGCAACGTCGTACCCACCACGATGCGGCTGGGGCGTGTACCCACGGCGCGCAGAATGCGGTCGATGATCGGGTCGAGCGTGCCCGCGTCGGTGATCGTGCCGAAATAAAGAATGGCGAAGACAAACATGCCCACGACCGGTGCCAGGCTCTTGAGCCCGTCGATCACGAACTTGCTGGTCTGAAAGCCGAACCCGCCGATGAGCGACGCGACGATCGGCACGATGATGAGTGCTACGAGCGGCGACATCCGCTTCGAGAGAATCGCGCCGAGCAGCACGACGATGGTCGCCAGCCCCAGTAATGGCAGCATGTGCTTGTCTCCAAATATTGTCTTTTAATGCGATGGAGCGTAAGTTCGGGGCTGTGATAAATCAATTGAAATGATTTGATTGCAGTCATTACAAACCATAATGGATCTGAACCTTCGGGACATTCGTGCTTTTATCGCGGTTGCACAGACCGGCAGCTTCACGCGGGCGGCCACACGGCTGCACTTGTCGCAACCGGCACTGACCGTGCAGATCCGTCGGCTGGAGGAGACGGTGGGTGTGCGGCTCTTCGATCGCAATAGTCGCAATGTGGCGCTCACGCCGACGGGACGCGATCTGTTGCCGCTATTGCAAAAGTCACTGCAAGACATGGAGCAGGTGCTGGTCGACGCGCGCTCGCTGGGCGATGGATCAACCGGTACGGTGCGCATCGCGTGCTTGCCCACGTTCGCGGCGAGCGTGTTGCCCGAGCTGATTCAGGAAGTGAAGGCCGTCGTGCCGCGCGCCGGGTTTCATGTGCGCGACGCGGTCGCCGGTGTGGTGAATACGCTGGTGCGTAATGAAGAAGTCGATATTGGCCTGACAGGCGGTGAGTTGAACGACCCCGCGTTTGAAGTGTTGCATGCGGGCGGCGATCGGCTGGTGGCCGTGTTGCCGCAACAGCATTCGCTGGCACGCCGCAGACGCATCACGTTGGCCGATCTTGCGGGCGAACCGCTTGTCCTGACATCGCAAGGCACGAGCGTGCGGGCGGTAGTCGACAGTGCTTTCGCCGACGCGGGTCACACGCCGGAGATTGCCTGCGAAGCGACTTACATGATGACGGCCGTCGCGATGGTGCGCGCCGGACTCGGTGTGACGATTCTGCCCGCGTCGGCACGTGAGGTGAGGGCCGAGCCTGAGTTGCGCGTGAAGACGATTGACGATCCCGCGTTCCTGCGTCCCATTGCTTTGATCAAGAAGCGTGGACGCACGCTGCCGCCAGTGGCGGATACCTTCGTCGCGATGATGATCGACCGGCTCTCGTCAAACTGAGCCGTGATGCTGACCGGTGCGACGCGTTCAGAAGCGTCGTCGCACGTAGATGGTGGCGCCGGTGTCGTGGGAGCGGAACAGGGCAACCCGTGCGCTCGCCGAGACGACCCAGTCGTCAGTGCGCACTTGCAAGCCGCGCTGGGGCGATGAGCCGAGCTTCGAGTCTTCGTTGTTCCACTGAACGATGGAGACTTGCGCAACCGATGACGGCAGCCCGCGAAGCGCGCTGGTCCCGGTGGATCCCGTCGCCTGCCCGGGAGGTTGTCCCGGCGATGCAGTGGCGTTCCCTGTGAGGTGGCGCACGTCGTAACCCGGCGGCACGACATACGCACTGTCGACAGTGTCGTCGATGCGCGCGACTGAGGGCGTGAAGGGGAAGAGTGCAGGACCCTCGTTCGAGGCAGTGGGCGCCGGTGGTTGTGGCGTCGTCTCGAAGCGGTGGAGGAAGTGGCGAGGCTCGGGAGCCAACGCAGCGGTCTCCGGCGGCATCGAGGCGATAGGGGCAATGTTTGCCACCATCATCCCTTCGGATGAGTCTGTGCCGGGTCCGCCAGCGAACGCGAATCCGCCGAGCGAAAAGAGCATTGCGCCGACAATCGTTTCGTTTAGGCACGTCATGGACATGCCTCCCCTGGAGCGGTTGAAACGTCACGTGAGGGCCCCTGCTTCCTGACTGATCGCCCTTGCGAGCGAGCGTCCGGATGTTTTGCTTCGTATCAGTGCTTATCTTGTGGACTGCACGTACAAATTGTAGTCAGCCAATCGCGCTTCGCCACCCCAATTTGTGCTGATGCGTCGGTGCTCGAACCGAACGCCGGGCCGGCAGGCCCGTGGTGCCTGCCTCCGGCGTGATGCGCGGGATTAGGAGTGCGGGAATTTACTGATGCGGCGCACCGTCCTCGAACGCCACCATGCTGCGCTGCGGGTTGGCGATACGGATGCCTTGCTCGCGGAAGCGCTCGGCAATGCGACGGTTGAATTCGCGTTGCACGCCCCAGCGCGTTGTGTCGGTGCACTGCATTTGTCCGCTGAGCGCGATGGCCGCGCCATCGACCTGATCGACACCCCAGTAGCTGAAGTCCGACTTGATGCCGTCGCGGTACGCGGGATCCTCTCGCAGTGCAGCACCAATTTCCTTGAGCGTGGCGACCGCACGGTCGATGTCTTCTCCGTAGGCAATGCTAACTTTCACCGCTGCGTTGCCCAGCCCGCGATTCGTATTGTTGACGGTGGTCACCGAACTGAACGGTACGGTGTACAGCGAACCGTCGCTCGCGCGCAACCGGACCGTGCGGATCGACAGGTATTCCACGGTGCCCGAGACGCCCGCGAGGGTGACCCAGTCGCCGACTTGCAATGCGTTCTCCATCAGCAGGAAGATGCCGGTGATGAAGTCCTGCACCAGCTTCTGCGAGCCGAAGCCGAGCGCGACGCCGAAGATGCTGGCACCGGCGAGCAGGGGGCCGATGTTCACACCGATTTCGCTCATGCCTGTGAGGATGACCACGAGCGCAATGCACGAGAAGAGCAACGCGCGCAGCATCGGCAACAACGTGCGCAGGCGGGCGGCGCGCATCACGTCGCCCTGGTGTGTCCATTGCTGAAGACGCCGCTCGATGGCGATGTTCGCGGCTTCCCACACGACGAGTGCGATGGCGGCGGCCACCGCGATGGTGATCAGGGCCGAGGCCAGACGATGGCCGATGGTGCTCGATTCAAAGGTCTGCCAGACCGGCACGCCCCACACCTGCAACAACAGCGCCACACTGATGATGCCGACGATGACCGAGATGACGCCCCGGACCAGCGGGTAATAACGGTAGGCGTGGCGGTGGACGAGCGTGCGGTCTTCGTCGCGCCGCTCGAACGCGCGGGAGAGTGCGCCGAACAGGACGATGGACAGCAGGCGCATGCCGATGATGACGGCAAGCGTGCGTCCGCCCAGCGTAATCAACACGCGATAGCCGTTGTGCACATCGAGCGCCCAGATGAACCAAAGCGCCATCACGACGAAGATCGATGCGGGTGCCCATGCGCTCGCCAGCGTGCCACCGACCATGGCGAGTGACGGATGCTTCGCGCAATAGGTTCGGATGCGTGTCGCGACGGGGCGCGCGCATTGAATGATGAGCACTGACACGAGCAGGTGGCCGATCAGGGCGACGGTCTTGAGCAACGCCACATGGCCCGCATCGCTGAGACCGAAGTTGGCGGCGATTTCCACCAAGGCCGTGCAGACACCGACAACCAACGCGATACGCATGATCCAGCGTTGGGCGAACGCGGCCCCGGTGTCGCCCATGTGCAGCAGCCGGAGTTGCGGCGCGTCGGGCTGGAAGAACAACCGGCTGACGAGCGTGATCAGCCGGCAGATCACATAGATATCGATGAGCGAACCGAGCGCTGCTTCCACCGGCGTACCGTCGACGACGAGCAACGACATCATCAGGCTGGCAACGCCCGCGAAGACGAGCAGGGGTAACAGGCGTAGCACCAGCGTGACGAACGCGCGCGGCATGCGCCCCAGCAGGTTCTTGTGTTGCTGCGCGTGGCCTTGGCCTCGTGACTCCGGGCTCTCGGTCGCAGATGATGTGTCCGATGGTGTCGCGGAATCGTGGCGTGCAGCGAGTTCGTTCAGCAAACGGCGTAACAGCCGCCTTGCGACCCATTCGATCGCGAACGCGGGCATCAGCACCGCGAGAATGATCAGCACCGCATGCAGCAGGTCGGCACGCGCGTCGGCATGACCCACGGTGTCGCGCCACCAGCCGTTGACGGAACCGACGTCGAGCAGCGAGTGCAGCGACTCACGCAAGCCGGCGCCGATTTGCGTCGCCCAGCGAGACCCTTGATGCACCAGCATCGACGCCAGTCCATTCGACTGCAAGGCGATTGGCGCAGCGGTGGCTGGTGCTGCCGCCGAAGACGATGCAGCGGCGGGGGCGCTCGCCACTGCGGGCGGTGCGCTCAAGGCGCCGACGGCGGCAATGGCCCGCAGCGTCGTTTCCACTCGCGCACGATCTTGCGGATTCTCCAGCACGGAGAGCGCCTGTTGGGCCTGTTGCGGGGTCAGCGCGGGTGCCGTGTTGGCCTGCGCTGCCGATGCTGGCTGGAGCGCCGCGGGCGCGCTTGCAGGTGTGACAGGCGTGGCCGCATGTGCAGCCGTGACGAAGAAAGTAAGCAGCCAGCCGAAAAAGACGTGTCGCATTGGTTTGACAGAACGGGGCACGCCGAAGCGCAAGCCCGTCATAGGGGGCGATGGGCACAACTTAACATGACCACGACTTCTGCCAAATAGTTCGACGCTTAGCGCACGGTGGCGTACAGACGCCGCCTGCCAAGCCGGTCAGTATCGACGACATCAACGGTTGTCGATCTCGGTGGCCGTCACGCTGGAGAGCACTATGGACAAATCAGGCAAACAACGCACCGGGCAGAAAAGGGACAAGCGAATGCTTGCGCCTCCCGGGCAAAAGAACAAGTTCCCCGAAAAGATGTGGTCGAATCAACATCCCCCGGAAATTACCCATTCGAAACTCGCCGGGAAGTCACCCGCGACGCCGCCCGTGCATGCCCACGACACACCGCCTCTGGACGCCGCTGGCGATCAGGCGGCACATGTCGACGACGGCAAGACGCGCTCACAGGATCATCACAAGCAAAACCGTAAGCACTGACAACGAACGGTTGCCTTTGCAGGTATCGTTCGGCGAGGTCGTCATGTCTTACGAAACGCTGTTGTTCATCACACTCATGCTGATTACCGTATCAGCGCAATTCATCTGACGTTCGCAGGCTCAAGCAGGTTGTCCACCCGCACGGGGAGTCATGCCCGTGCGTTGGCATGTCATTTCGCCGGCGATGCGTGATGTTCTGCGGATCTGAAGACGGCGTCCGCATTCGCCTTCTGCGCGTCGGTCATGCTGTTGTACAGCGCCTCGAACGGCGGCACTAGTTTGGTGACCCCGTCGGCATGCATCTGCGCGAGATCGCGGTACGACTTCATGTCGTCGAGCGCAGTCATCCGGTTCTGATTGTCCTTTCTCGATTGCGCCAGCGTCGTCATGGCGTCTGCGTTGGCACGCATGACGTCTGCAAACTCCTTCCACGGACCTTCCTGAGTGCGCGTGATATGCAACTTCGTGTGGAGATCGGCAATACGAGTTTCGATACGTGAGCGCGCGGCCATGTTCATGAGGTGCGGCTGTCCCGGTGTGCCCGCGCCCGCTTGCATCGGGGCCGCTTGTGCGAAGGGGGTAGCCATCGCGAGCGTGAGACACGTAGTCGTGGCAATCCAACGGGTGGTATTCGGTGAATCGGGGGATGACGGTTGTTCCATGACGGGGCTCCGTGTGACTTTACAGACCCACGATGCCCGCAATATCGCTGCCGGTCCGTTCGGTAACCGACGAAGTTACGCCGGTGCACGCAGGGTAATCCCTGTCCAATGACCGTCGGCTTGTAATTCCCGGATCAGGTCGGCAATGCATTGCCGCACGGCCAGCGTGGCTGAGCCTACCGGCAGCGAGTTCGACCAGCACACGCTGGCCGGTCGTACCATCTGCGGCGACACAATGCGCAGCGCCTTCGGCCTTAGCGCGGGGTCGCGTGGGGCGAGTGCCGACGCAGGCAAGATCGCACACGCGTCGCCGGCGCGCGCGATATCGATCAGCGTGGGCAGCGAATCGATGTCGGCAACGATGTTCAACTCGACGTTGGCCTGCGAGAAGCTGCGCTCGATGAGCAGACGCAAGCCGTTCGACGCGCTCGGGACTACCAGAGGCACATTCGCCAGCCGCGCCAGTTCACAGGTGCCGCTCGCGACATCGTTGCTATGTTCGCGGGCACCGGGGGCGGTGTCTGTGTCAGCGTCTGTCTCCGGGCAGACCAGATGTCCGCCCATCACATACAGTTCCTCGTCGAACAACGGCATGACCGAGATGCCGCGCGTTTCCGAATCGCGAAACAGCATCGCGAGATCCAGCCGGCCATTGGCGAGCAACTCGCTGATGTAGCCGCTCATGCTCTCGAAAATCTGCAAACGAATGCCGGGATATTGCGTGCGCACGCGTTGGAACAACGGCACCGCGAGAATCGCGGCAATCGTCGTCGGGAAGCCCACCGCCACCGGCCCCGCTTCGCTGCCGCCCCCCTCGCGAACCTCTTCGCGAATCTGCTCCATCTGCCGCAGAACGACGCGTGCATGGCGATACAGCGTCTTGCCCGCATCGGTCGGCACGACGCCTTGCGCGCTGCGAATCAGCAACTGCGTCTGCAATTCCTCTTCGAGCGTGCGCAACTGCTGACTCAGCGACGGTTGAGCGATCAGCAGCCGTTCGGCCGCCTTCGAGAGGCTGCCGCTATCGACGATGGCCACGAAGTTGCGCAGTTGCCGGACATCCATGAGCTTTGGGGGCAAGGAGTAGGGGGAGTGGGTCATAGCGTACCCCTATATGCGTTCCGATGAAATGGCGATCGAAGTCGAAATTCTTAGTTCGCGAGAACCATTTTGGCGTTTGGCCATAGGTTGAACCTATGCCCGTATCCGAATTCAGTATTTCCTCTCCGGCTTTTCGCGCGCCTATAGTGCGGCAGGAAAACGCATAAATCGGAGACAGAACAAATGCAGATGCGTGAACGCACCCCCCTTGGCACGGCCGAGCATGCGCCCTCGGACGGCCTTTCCCCGACCGGCACGGCTCATCGGTTTCGCGACGCCTGGTGGCGCCTCATGGATATGCGTATCGGCATCGTGCCGCTACCCGTGCATATCGTGCTGGCGCTCGCGCTGATCGCGACCGCCGCCACCGGCAAACTCTCGGCAGAGCTCTCGCCGATCATTGCATTGCTCGCCGTGTGCAGTTTCACGTGCATGGAAATCGGCCAACGCATCCCGATTTTCCGCAGCATCGGCGGCCCGGTGATTCTGGTCACGTTCCTGCCGTCGTATCTGGTTTTCACGCACGCGCTGCCGCCTGCCGTGGTCAAGCCGATCGTCGACTTCTGGAAGGCCGGCAACTTCCTGTATCTGTTCATTCCCGCGATCATCGTCGGCAGCATTCTGAGCATGGACCGCAAGGTGCTGATCGGCGGCTTCCTGCGCATCTTCGTGCCGCTGGTTGCCGGATCGTTGCTCGCAGGTGCGGTCGGGACGGCCGTGGGCACGTTGCTCGGCATGGGCGTGTTCCACACCGTGTTCTTCGTCGTGATTCCGGTCATGTCCGGTGGTCTGGGCGAGGGTGTCATTCCGCTCACGCTCGGCTACTCCGAAGTGCTGCACCAACCGGCGGGTGAGTTGCTCGCGCAAGCGTTGCCGGCCGTGATGCTCGGCAACGTGACGGCGATTGTGTTCTCCGGCGTGCTCAATGCGATCGGCAAGCGCTATCCGTCGCTGACGGGTAACGGCCAACTGATGCGCTCGGGGGACGACGACCTGCCGGAAACCGCCAAGTCCACCGCGCCAATCGACGCCACCGACATTGCCGCCGCCGGCATGATCGCCGTGTGTCTGTACTTCGTCGGCATGCTCGCGCAGAACACGCTGGGCCTCCCGGGGCCGGTGATGATGCTGGTGCTCGCGGTCGCAGCCAAAGTGTTCTTCGTGTTCTCGCCGCGTCTGGAGCGGGGCGCGGGCGTGGTCTACAAATTCTTCGCGACGGCAGTCACCTATCCGCTGCTGTTCGCCATCGGCGTGGTTATTACCCCGTGGCAGAAGATCATCGATTCGTTCAACGTGCCGACGCTCGTGACCATTGTCGCGACCGTGGCCACGCTGATGGTGACTGCGTTCGTGGTGGCGCGCCGCATGAACATGCACCCGATCGACGCCGCGATTGTCGTGGGCACGCACAGCGGCCTCGGCGGCACCGGCGACGTCGCGATTCTCACCGCCGCGAACCGCATGCGCCTGATGCCGTTTGCGCAGATTGCCACCCGTATCGGCGGCGCGATCACGATCACGCTGAGCCTGATCGTGCTCGCCAAGATCGTCTGACGCGCTACCTGTTTTTCACTTTCCTCCGGAGATCGTTGTCATGAGGCCACTCGACGGCATCAAGGTCATCGCGCTCGAACACGCCATAGCGGCGCCGTTCTGCACCCGTCAACTGGCCGACCTCGGCGCCCGCGTCATCAAGATCGAGCGCCCTGGCGTCGGCGACTTCGCCCGTGCTTATGACGCACGCGTCGAAGGCATGTCGTCGCACTTCGTGTGGACCAACCGCTCGAAAGAGAGTCTGTCGCTCGACCTCAAGCAGCCCGCCGCGCAGGACGTGTTGCACCGCCTGCTGGCCGACGCCGACGTGCTGGTGCAGAACCTTGCACCGGGCGCGGCGGACCGGCTCGGCCTGTCCTATGAGGCGCTGGCAGAGAAGTATCCGCAGATCATCGTGTGCGGCATTTCGGGCTACGGCCCGGATGGCCCGTATCGCGACAAAAAAGCTTACGACCTGCTGATCCAGAGCGAATCGGGCTTCCTGTCGGTGACGGGCTCGCCGGAGGCCTCGGCAAAAGCCGGTTGTTCGATCGCCGATATTGCGGCGGGGATGTACGCGTACACGAACATTCTGTCGGCGCTGCTGCAACGCCAGAAGACGGGACGCGGCTGCCGCATCGACGTATCGATGC
Organism: Pandoraea sp. PE-S2T-3; assembly: GCF_002179965.1. Taxonomy (GTDB): domain Bacteria; phylum Pseudomonadota; class Gammaproteobacteria; order Burkholderiales; family Burkholderiaceae; genus Pandoraea. The sequence continues at coordinate 381,940 of NZ_NGUQ01000018.1, read as the reverse complement.
TGGAGTGCATGGTCGAGTGGATGGGCTTTCCGCTGTATTACGCGATCGATGACCAGAACCCGCCGCCGCGTGCCGGTGCCGCGCACGCCACGATCTTCCCGTACGGGCCGTTCGCGGCCGGCGACGGCAAGACGGTGATGCTCGGATTGCAGAACGAGCGCGAGTGGAAGGTTTTCTGCGAGAAGGTGCTCGAAAAGCCCGAACTGACCGACGATGACCGTTTCCGCTCGAACCCGCTGCGGCTTGAGAATCGCGAGGTCTTGCGCGCCATCATCAATGACGTGTTCATGCAGTTGAGCGCGGCGCAGCTGGTCGCGCGCCTTGATGCGGTCGGCATTGCCAATGCCAACCTGAATTCGATGCACGACGTGTGGAATCACCCGCAACTGGCGGCACGCGGTCGCTGGACACAAGTGCAGACGCCGAACGGTCCGGTGACAGCACCGCTGCCGCCGGGTGTGCCGGCGTCGTTTGCGCCGCGCATGGACCCGATTCCCGCGCTGGGGCAACACACCGACGCGATTCTCGCCGAGCTGGGTCTCACGGCCGCGCAGATCGCCGAGATGCACGCCGGGCACGCGGTCTGACGCGCAAGGAGATACCGATCATGTCATTGCGTTCGTGGTTGTTTGTGCCGGGCAATCGTCCCGAGCGATTCGAAAAGGCGCTTGCTGCGGGCGCCGACGCCGTCATCGTCGATCTCGAGGACGCCGTGCCGCTTGCCGGCAAAATCACTGCCCGTGCGCAGGTGCATGAGTGGCTGGCGGGCGAGGCAGCCGCGGGGAACATCCCCATCTATGTGCGCATCAATGCGGTGACGACCGACTGGTTCGCCGACGACGTGCGCGCGCTCGCGGCGTTGCCGCGTGTGGCCGGTCTGGTGGTGCCGAAGGCGGAAGACGCCGCCACGTTGATCGCAGCAGCCACGGGTGCTCACGACGCGTTGCGCATCGTACCGTTGATCGAGAGCGCCCGCGCGTTTGGCGGGCTCGATGCCATCGCGGCGTCGCCCCGAGTCGAACGGCTGATGTTCGGCACAATCGACTTTCAACTCGATATCGGCATCGAAGGCGACGGCGACGAGTTGCTCTACTTCCGCTCGCAACTGACGCTGGCGTCGCGGCTGGCAGGCATTGGCGCTCCGGTGGACGGCGTGACCACGGTGTTTGATGACGCGGACGTGATCGAGCAGGAAGCTCGCCGCGCGAGACGTCTCGGCTTTCGCGGCAAGCTGTGCATTCATCCGAAACAGATTGCTGCCGTGCACGCCGCGTTTGCGTGGCGCGACGACGACATCGCATGGGCCCGGCGCGTGGTCGCGGCGGCCGAGGCGAGCGGCGGGGCGGCCGTCGCGCTCGACGGGAAGATGGTGGATGCGCCCGTACTGGCGAAGGCGCGGGAGATTTTGGTCAGCTTGCCGGGGTGAAGTGTCAGCTCACAGATCCAATCGGCTGATCTTGGTCCCGGAAAGCGAAATGTCACCCATCAGTCCGCTGTTGGTCATGACAAACGCTTCGACCGGGTGACTGGTCGTCGTCGTATCGATCTGACCATTGGCGCCCACTTTGACGATGGCCACAGAGGCGTCAGCACCGGCCGACCAGCCGTTCGAATTGACGAATTTGTCGAGCGCTTCCTGCGTCATGAACAGATAAACCATCGACTTCGATTGCATCCCCAACTGGGCGCCTACGGAAGCCGACGAGACGCTGTAATACCCGCTCGTGCGCGTGCCGACGCGCAGAACACCGTCACCGTGCTGTCCCCCCACGATCACACCGGCCTGAATGACGGAGGGAAACACCAGCACGCCTTGTGCCTTGCCCACCAGTTCGCGCGAACCGGAAACCGTCGAAAACAGTCGTGAAAGCGTGCCGTCGGCTGCGGCGTCGATGGACTGCTTGCGTGAATTGTTGGCTTCGGGTGTGGCTGGCGAGTTGCCTGTCGTCGAGCATCCCGAGAGGACTGCAACCAGCGCTGCTGCGACAACAGAAGCCCGGACAAATTGACGGCGAGTTTGCATGGTGATCTCCGATTTTTTTGATGCGCCCGCAGATTGAGCCGAGCCCCGCGCGCCAGTGCCCACGGAAACGGCGGAAGTGTCCCTGCCATTCATCTCAGGGGCACTTGTCTGAGAGTGTCAGATTTGTGACCGCGAGTTGCCATTGGTAGTTGGGGCAGCACCGATTGCCCGTCGGGGCAGCACAAGATTTCGACGTCAGGTCTCGTTTGCACCATGGGGACCGGCGCTCTCCTGTGCGGGGGAAGGCGCCCAACCTTCGCGCGCAATGACGACCGGCATCTCCGGTTGTTCTTCGAAATGGGGCGACATGATCTGCACGCCATATTCGTTGAACACATCGACGATCTGACTATGCAGTTCGCTCAACATGACGAGGCGCTGCGCAGGATTCACCGGCGCGACATGCAAGTCGTATTCGATATAGAAGTCCGAGAGCGAGCGTTGCAGAACGAATGGCGCCGGCGATTGGGCAACGCTTTTCGTTCGTGCCGCCGCCAGACTCAGCATTGCCTGCACCTGCCGCCATGGCGTGTCGTAGCCGATGGTCACCGATGTGACGACGAGTGCCGGCGCTTTGCCGTCGCGGCTCGAGAAGTTGTGCACGATGGCACCGACGACGACGGCGTTCGGAATGGTGACCTCTTCCCGGCGCACATTGGTCAGCTTGACCGACAAGGTATCCACGCTCACCACGACCCCGGCCGTGTCGCCGATCTGCACCATGTCGCCCGCCTGAAACGCGCGACTGTATGTCACGACGATGCCGCTCATCAATTGATTGACGATGCCCGCCGAACCGAGCGAAATCATGAGGCCCAGCAGCACACTCAAGCCTTTGAACACGTCGCTTTGCGCGCCCGGAAAATAAGGATAAGCAAACGTCAGTGCAAGCGCCCAGACCACGATGGCAACAATGCGGCGGGACGCGCCCGCGGTGTCGGGATGCAGACCCGGGATATTGAGATGACGTTGCTGAATCGCTGAAAAGACGTTGTTGATGAGATTGTGCAGCGCGCGCGTGAGAAGAAATATCACGGCAATGGCGATCAGTCCGGGAATCGCATTGACGATGCCCAGCGCGAACGTGTTCAACAAGTCCCAGAGAAAGCTGCTCAAGCGCTCGCCCATGGGTTCGGAGACGGGAAAGCGCTCCAACACATAGATGAGGTAGACATAGATCAGCGCGGCCACGAAGAAGAGAAAAAGCAGTTGCACGATCTGCCGCGCCAACTGGAACGCCGAACCGGTCCAGTCGAAAGTTTGCGACGTGCGTCGAAGCAAATGGGCCTCGACGGCATATTGGATGCGCGTCTGGAGCCGGGTTTGCAGCCGGCCGGCGATCCAGACCACGACGCCCAGCACGACCGTCGCGAGCAGGGAAAACAGGATGCCGCGAATGATGTTCGGCCAGTGCAATTGCGCCTGTCTGGCGGCTAACGCAGTATCAAGGCGCACCTGCGTCTCCTGAGCGATGACCTCGAACGGGCGGTCGTCGGCTTCGTCGACATCACCCGCCAGCAGCGCGAAAAGAATGCGGTCGCCGCGACGGAATACGACACCGTGGTTTTGCCCCATCGATGCCTGAACAGCTTGCGTGGGAAGACTCAGAACGCTCTCTGGCAACCCGTCCAGCACGGCGTAGGAGCGATCGGCCCGCTGCTGCGGTGTGGCGCCACTGAGCGACGCGCGAAATGTCGCGATGGGGCGATCCATGTAACGGAGGTCGGCGGCAGACGCGTCCGATGCTGCGGCAGGCCGTGACGCTTGCGCGTGGACCACTGGCGAAGCCAAGGCCATCGCCAGACAGATGGCCAACGACATCAGGAAGAACGTTGAGCGCGAGACAAGTTTCCGGCAGGACGAACGTATCGTCTTGTCGCGCGAGATGCCAGGGAGAGTCGCGGGTGCGACAGTGCGGGTCATCATGGACGCTCCTGAATTGTCACAGCGGACCTGAGGCGATTTTCGCGCGAACCGACGTGCCCCGGGGGGCAAAATGCTTGCCCTAAACCCCGATGGCGCGCTCGCGCATCCGGCGCAAGACTACGGGCCTGCACCACCTCACGGCACACCCGGCAAGGAGGTATTCATGGGGAATGGAATTCGGCCTGCCGACGCGCGATCGTCGCAGCCCGACCAAACGCCGGACGTGGATATGTCTCTCGTGCAGGGCGATCTGGGATTTCATCTGCAACGGCGTGTGCGGCTCATTCCCGCTGTCGGCATGGGGGCATGGCGCAGAGCGCTGATCTTCGCCGCCGTCACCTGGTTGCCGCTGGCCGTGTGGGCGGTACTCACAGGCCGCGCGTTGCAAGGCACCGGCGACGACACTCTCGCCGCGCATTTCGGCATTCATGTGCGGTGCCTCGTCGCCATTCCGTTGATGGTGGCTGCGGAAGGTGTGGCGCAGAAGCTGATGCCGCCGCTGCTCAAATACTTCATCGACAGCGGCGTCGTCACCGAGCAGACCGCCCCGGAATTTCGGCGGCAGTTGTCGCGTGTGGCGCAGCTGCGCGATCGCTCACTGCCTTGGGTCGTTATTTTCGCCGCGGCGATCGCTTGCTCGACGATCGGCGCGCTGTACGGTCGCGCGGAAGATCTGGCGTGGATGAATCAAGGCGAGCGGGTGCGTGACATCACCTTCGGCGGTTGGTGGTTCGTGCTGGTCATTCGTCCGCTGTTCACGGTGTTGCTGCTCGCGTGGCTATGGCGCGTATGCCTGCTGTTCGTGCTGCTGCTCAAGATCGGCAAACTGCCGCTGGCGTTGGTGCCGTCACACCCGGATCGCGTGGGCGGCCTCAGTTTCGTGGAGCACATGGCATTCATGTTCAGCCCGGTGGCGTTTGCCATTTCCGCTGTCGTCGCTTCGTCGTTCGCCCACGAGGTCGTGTATCACGGCGCGAGCGCGATGCAGATGAAGACGCTGCTGATCGCCAGCGCCGCGCTGATTTCGATCGTCTTTCTGATTCCGTTGCTGCCGCTGGGTATCCCGCTCGGCCGGCTCAAGCGCCGGGCGGCCTTCGAATACGGCAGTCTGGTGGCGCATCACGACCGGCTCGTGCATCAGCGCTGGATTTTGCATCGCGATGTCGGCCGCCCCGAAATACTCGATGCACCGGAATTGGGGCCCGTGGCCGACGTCCATGCCATCTACGACGCCGTGGTCCACATGCGCTCGATCCCGCTGAGCAAGTTGTCCGTCGTTGCGATCGTCGTACCGGCCGCGTTGCCGATGCTCTATGTCGCGGCGATGCAGTTGCCGTTGTCCGCCGTGTTGGGCAAGGTATTCAAGGCGTTGATTTGACGGACTTGAGCGTCGAGCGGCGTCAGAAACTCATGGCGAATCCGAACGAGACACCCTGCACGTTATGGCCAAATACGTAGCGGGCCATCAGCCGCGTGCGGGTCACGACGACCGGATACTTGCTACTGTCGAGTTCCAGTCCCACACCGAGCGACGTCAGATTGTTAAAACCCAGTACGCCGGCACTATCACCGAAGTATTGCGAGTAGGCGGCTTCCAGCACGTAGCGGACCGGGCGGTCGAGCGCGCGCAAACCCGTTGGCGCCCGCCAGCGCGACCACAAGCTCACCTGCTGCGCATTGGCGCTCCCCTGAACGCCCGCTGCCGAACTCCCGAAGCTGCGCAGGTGGATATTGGTCAGGCGCAATTCGACATCGATCTCGTACGCCTCGCGATAGTGCTCGAAATCGAGCATGAGCGAGCCGCCGAGTCCGTAGGCGTTCAACGCACCGCTGTCGAGAAACTGAGCATTGAGGTCCGTTGCACGATTGAGCAACGTTTCGCCGACCCGAAGATCGCTGACAACGCGCCCGAGACTGCTGTTGAAGATCGGGCGGAGCACCAGTTCGTCAGAGAGTCGGAAATCCCACCCCACGCCGATGGTCGTGCTCAAGGTGTTCCAGCGTACGGGGAGTGAGCGATGTTCCGTGCCGTCCGAGGCCACGAACGTGGGGTCGTACCGGCTATAGGCCAACGTACCTTCCAGATATAGCGGAAACGAGCGGCTGAGCGTGAAGCCGCCGCCCAACTGCGTCTGCCAGAACCCGGGGTTCCCGGTGGAGCCGTTGTTGATGGAGAGCGAACTCGTCGTCACGTCGGGCACGGTGGTGTAGCTCATGATGGCAAGCACGCTGTTCGCATGACTCTTCACATCGGTTCCGACGCGAAGCGGCGGCGATTGCGCGAGCACCGCAGACGTGGTCAATGTCAGGCCAGCCATCGCCGCCAGCGACGCAATGCGTCGGCGGCCGTTGGTCACCCGCGCGACGCATCCGTTGCTTTTCGTTCTCGTCAGTCCCGTCATTGACATCGCCGGTTTGCGCGGTGGAAATCGCGTTGCATTCGCCATCGTGCGTCATTGTCGCGTTCGCCTCGCGCTTGGGCCATCGGTGGGGAGGGCAATGGCATTGCCCCGATGGGCAGATGACTTGCCCTCAGTCCCGATAGCCCCGAGCTCCGATAGCGAAAAGAATGAGGGCGCGTCGATCACAGGGTTCGCAGGCACATGAATTCCCCCCACACGTCACCGGCTTCGTCACGAAGGTTTGGTCAACGGTTCGGACCGCTCGGCCTGACGCTCGTAGCGGTGGGGATCGCGGTGGTGATGGTTATCGGCGTACGTGCAACCTTGCTCTATGAGGGACGCGTGGCGGTGCGCGACGACGCGCGCAACGCGAACGCGCGCGTGGCACTTCTCGCCGCACGCGTGGTGGGCGGCGACATTTCGGCCTGCACGCAGGCGCTCGATGCGCTCGGCGTTGCGGGGCGCGCGGATCCCAGCGCGCAATTGGCCAACTGCCTCGGACGTTTCGGTCGTGTCGTGTCCACGGACCGGTCGACGGGTGTGCAGGCGTCGACTTACGCGCAAGCGGTCATCGTCAATGACGCCGGCGAGGCGGTATTCGAAGCGTTGCCATCGGCGACATGCTTCGATCGCACACGGGTGCAGCAGATCGTCGACGCTGAGCGGCGGGAAGAGGCCGGTGGGTTGACGGTGTCCATGTCTACACCGTTATGTCCCGGGGGCAGCGGCAAGGGGCTGCTGCTGACGCACGGCATTCGTCGTGCCGATGGCGGCTTTGCGGGCGCCAGTATCGTGACTGTCGACGCCGACTACTTCGCGCACCTGTTCGCCGGGCTCGCCCCCGGGAAGCAGGGCGTCGTCTCGCTCCTTCGTAGCGATGGCGCCGTGCTCAATGGCTGGGAGCCCGGGGATGCGAGAGATGACGGCGATGCACAGACGTCCTCAGGTGCCGACGGCGATTTCCTATACATTCGGCAGCCCCTTCCGGGGGTGCCGATGCAGATCGACATTCGCGCGCCCCGAAGCGAGATCTATGCCGAATGGAGAAAGCGGGCGTTCTGGGTCGCCGGTCTGACTGCCGGGCTGGGTGCCGCGTGCGTGGTGCTCAGCATTTTGCTGAGGCGTCAGGGCAAGCGCCGGAAGCAGGCCGAAGCCGCGCTGCAACAAATGGCCAGCACTGACCCGCTGACCGGACTCGCCAACCGGCGCACCCTCGATGAGGCCTATGACAGGGAATGGCGGCGCGCGGTACGCGAGCGAGCGCCTCTGTCGCTGCTGTTCATCGACGTGGATCACTTCAAGACGTTCAACGACCGGTACGGTCACCCGGCGGGCGACGACGCACTCGTGGCCGTCGCTCATGCGATCTCGGACTCGATCCGGCGTCCCGGCGATTTTGCCGGGCGGTACGGCGGCGAAGAGTTCATGGTGATCTTGCCGAAGACGGATGCCGGCGGCGCGCGCGACGTCGCCGAGCGTGTGAGAGCGACCGTGCGTGCCGCTGCGATTGCGCACGAAGGCAGCGAGCACGGACGCGTGACCATCAGCATCGGTATTGCAGGCACAGGGGCGATGCCGACGGGCACCCCGGATTTGCTCCTGCAAGCCGCGGACGAAGCGCTTTACTCGGCGAAGCGCGAGGGGCGCGATCGCGTATTCATCCACGCAAACTCTGGAGGTGACCCATGCCCGGCGATTTGACACTGGAACAAAGGAGAGCGGCAGGCAAACTCGCGCGTGAGCGTACGCCTCGCTCGAGGCAAGGCGAAATCGGCAACGTGGACCGCGATCCCGTCGCACTGCTGCGGCAGAACAGCGCCGGCCGTGTCGATGCACTGGTACCGCTGAGATACGGGCGCATGTCAGTCTCGCCCTTCACGTTCTATCGGGGCAGCGCAGTGCTGCAAGCGCACGATCTGGCCAGAACGCCGACCACGGGTTTCACGTTCCCCATCTGCGGTGATGCGCACCTCATGAACTTTGGCGGTTTCGCCACGCCGGAGCGGCAGCTCGTTTTCGATCTCAACGACTTTGACGAGGTGGCGCCGGGGCCCTGGGAGTGGGATCTCAAACGGCTTGCCGCCAGCTTTGCGATTGCCGGTGACCACATGGGCATCGATCGCGGCACGATCCGTGATGTCGTGACATCGGCCGTGCGTGAATATGGCGAGCGCATGCAGGAGTACGCGGGCTATAGCGCCCTCGATCTTTGGCACGAAATCGTGACGTTCGACCGCATGGCCGAAGCGGCCGTGACAGCGGAGGGGCGACGGCTGATTCGCAAAACGGCCGAGAAGGCCGCGGGGCGCTCGCACGAGGCGATGCTCGACAAGATGGCGGTGCAGCAGGACGGGCGATGGGTGATTCAGGACGCCCCCCCGGCATTGTTTCATCCGTCTGGGCCGAGCTCGCTGTTAGGCAGTTCGCACGCGTGGTCGGACACGCAAGCGTGGAAGGGAAAACTCGCACAGGCGTTCAATGAATATGTCGGCACGCTGCCGGTGGACCGGCGAGCGCTCATCGATCAGTTCCAGCTTCAGGACATCGCCTTCAAGGTCGTGGGTGTGGGCAGCGTCGGCACGTTCTGTCTGGTAATGCTGTTCGTCGACGCCCACGGCAAGCCGCTGTTCCTTCAGGTCAAGGAAGCCAAGGAATCGGTGATCTCCCGGTACTTCCCCGCAGGGAAGGTACATCACCAAGGCCTGCGCGTGGTGGCCGGGCAGCGACTGCTTCAGGCGGCGAGTGACGCCTTTCTCGGATGGACGAGCGGTCCGAACGGGAGACATTTCTACTTTCGGCAATTGCGCGATATGAAGGTCTCGGCCGAAGTCGAGCGGATGAACGACACGATCTTGCAGGGTTATGCCCGCATCTGCGGCTGGGCGCTCGCGCGAGCGCATGCAAAGTCGGGTGGGCTCGCCGTAGAGATTTCTTCATACATCGGCGACGCCAAGCGTTTGGCAGAATCCATGACGTCGTATGCGCTGGACTACGCCGGGCAAAACCAAAAAGACTACGACGCGTTCATGCGCGCCATCCGTTCGGGGAAGCTTGTCGCACGTAGCGACGAAGACATGGCCGCCGATTTTCGTATCTGAAGGGGATCCAAAGCGGCGGCGCGGGCGAATCACGACGAGATGTGTGCCGCCCGCTCGATGGCCGCGAGCAGATCGCTGCCGAGAAAGGGTTTGGTCAGGACTTCGGCGACACCGATACGCCGGATGTCGGCACGAGTTTTGGCGTTGTCGTATGCCGTGACGAATACGACAGGCGGACGCGGGGGCGGCAGCGTTGCAAAGAACGCAGGCCCGGACGTGCCCGGCAGTTGTACGTCGGAGATCACGCAATAGGCGCTGCCGACGCACTGGACCAACCCCACGTCGTCGGCTCCCGAGAACGACCGCGTGCGAAATCCGTAGAGTTTCAACAGGCGCTCGACGGCGCGACGCATGCCGGTGTCGTCCTCCAGAATCGCGATGAGTTTCCTTGGTGTGTTCATGAGGCGGTCGTGTCCCTATGGAGGCATTTTTCTTTGGAATGCAACGCAACCGCCATCGGGACTTGGGGCAACGCTAATACCCTGTCGGGCAATTTGGGGCAATCGCCTAGGCATGGCGGACCTTGCCCGCTACATTGACCTTAGGGCGGTTGCGGTCGAGTTTCGCGTGCGCGATCCACCGTGTCCGGCACTCTGAAGCCACGGATATCTCCTTGATTTGAGGCGCGACGATGAGACGACAGGCATTGGCAATTTTGATGTTGCTCACGACAGGCGCGGCACCCGCCGCATGGGCACAAGGCACACCCGCGAGTGCGGCTTCGGCGCAGGCCGATGCCGTCGACCCGGAGGCGGTGCAGGCACTTCACACGATGGGAAGCTACCTGCAATCGCTCAAGCGCTTTCGCGTGTCTACGGATCTGACGGGCGAGCGCGTGCTGGCCGATGGGCAGAAGCTTCAACATGGCGCGCAGGCCACGCTCGAAGTCGACAGGCCGGAGCATCTGCGCGCGATCATGAGAAGCGCGCGCAGCGAGCGCGAGATCATCTATGACGGCAAGACCGCCACGTTGTATGCCCCCGAGCAGAAGTACTACGCATCCGTGCCCTTCAAGGGAACGCTGGCCGATCTCATCAAGGAGCTGCGCTCGCGCTATGGCGTAGAGCTTCCGCTCGCTGATCTGTTCGCATGGGGAACGCCTGAAGCGCAGACCCGGAAATTCGATTCCGCCATGTTTGCGGGACAAGACTATGTCGGCAACGATCTTTGCGATCACTACGCTTATCGGCAAGCGGGTATCGACTGGCAGATATGGATCACGAGCGGGGACAAGCCGTTGCCGCGCAAGATCGTCGTGACTCGCACGGACGACGATGCTCGGCCGCAGTCGGTGTCTGTTCTGTCATGGAAACCCAGCGCTTCCATGACACCGTCGACGTTCCAATTCCGCCCGCCGCCCGGCGCGAAGCAGATCGAAGCGCTCAAGCTGCCGGCCAGCAAGGGGTGACAAGATGAAAAAAAATCTCTCCCCTTCTCTGACGGCGTGCGTTGCCGCGACGCTGTTGGCCTTTTCCACCCTCGCGATTTCGCCATCGATCGCGGCGGGCCGTGGTGGTCATGGCGGCGGTGGTGGTGGCGGGCATGCGCGCGGGCAGGGCGCCGGTGATCATCAAGCCGGGCAGCGCAACGCACAGCGTCCGAATGCAGGCAATCGTCAGGCCGATGCGCGAACGCGCAACGTGCGCAATACCAGCGTGAACAACGTGAATGTCGATCGAAATGTGAACGTGAACGTCGACAACCACGGTGGCTATCACGGCGGATGGGACGATGACTATCATCCGGTGGCGACTGCCGTAGCGGTCACCGCGGCCGTCGGCGTGACCGCTGCCGTGATCGGATCGGTGGTGCGATCAGTGCCGGCCAATTGTGTGCCCGTCAACTATCGCGGCATGATTTATCAGCAATGCGGCGGCACCTGGTATCAGCCGCAAGGCACGCAGTTCGTGGTGGTTGCCGCACCGTATTGAGCAGACGAGGGCGAGCGCACTGGCTGATCAGGCGCTCGTCGTCTCGATGTCGGTGCGATGCGCAGGATTGAGCATCTCGGAGGCGAGCGGGAGCCAGAGAACGAATTCGGTGCCGCCGCCGGTTCTGCGTCGTGCAGACACCCCCCCCCGGTGGGCTTCGGCGATGGAGCGCACGATCGAGAGGCCAAGCCCGGTGCCGCGCTCCTTGGTCGTGTAGAACGCTTCGAATAGCTGATCGGCATTGTCTTCCGGAATGCCGATGCCTCGATCCGAAACGACGAGTTCGAGACCCTCGCCGGCGGCACGTGTCGTGATCGACAGCTCGCGATCCTGCTGCTCGGCATTTTCCATCGCGTCCAACGCGTTGATTGCCAAGTTGAGCAGTACCTGCTGCAACTGCACTTGATCCGCGAACACTTGCGCCTCGTTCGTGCCGAACCGGGTGTGCACGACGATGCCGCGGCGACGCGCTTCCGGGCGTACTAGCGAAGTCGCGCGCTCGAGCACGGTGTCGAATGTGACCGGTGCGAACGTGATGGCCTGCTTTTGGAGCAACGCGCGCAAGCGCACGATCACGTCGTTGGCGCGCAGGGCATCGCGTCTGACGTCGGTCAGAATCTCACGCAGCTCGGTGTCACTGTTGCCGGAGGCCTGCATCATCAAATCCGCCGCTTCAACGTTGCTGAGAATGGCCCCCAACGGCTGCCCGACTTCATGCGCGATCGATGCACTGAGTTCGCCCACAGTCGCAATTCTCGATGCTCGCGTGAGATCGGCATGACGCGTCGCGGCTTTTCGTTCGGCGATGCGCCGCTCGCGTCGCTGCCCGAGCATGGCGACAATCGTAAAAGCCTGCGCGCCAATGACGAAAAGCGCCACCGCCATTTCTTTCCAGTACTCCCGATAGGGCGGATGTGGGACGTTGAGCCACTTGCAGTCCGGGCCGAGAGACCGTTCGGAGATGCCGAGACGGTGTAGCACTGCGATGTTGGCGATACATCGTGCAGGTAACGCCGGTGCTACTGCGCCGGTTCGGAGGGTCTTGTCCCCCATGAGCATGCGCGCGGCTATCTCGCCCGTCATGCGGCCGTTTTCTTCGAGGTCATACACCGCGCCGGCCGCCGCCCCTTGGGCGATATAGTTGGCGTACCACCCGTAGATGGGCACCGGGGCGTCCTCGGCGATTCGGTTGACCAGTTCGAAGGGAAAGTAACGCCTGCCGCCCTGGTCCCGGTACTGGGTTCCATACAGGACTGCGGTGGTGCGCTTATCCAGTTTGGCCAGCCGGCTGCGAAGCTCCGGCACCGACAATCCCTCCCATCGCTCGATCGACCTCCATTTCTCGCGGCGCTGTGCCGCCGTTTCGACGATTTCGTCGGAGAACCGCGCGTCCACCTCTGCGCTTCCCCCGATGACAACCAAATGGGAGGCTTCGGGCTGAAGCGACTCGGCGATGGTCAGTGTTTTTCCGATCTCGATGCGGTACGGCATCATCACGAACGTAGACGGGAATTCGCCCGTCCGTCTTAGCCACGCTTCCGGGACGCTGGTGACCAGCACAGGGGTTCCCGGCCAGATGGCCGCGTGATGGGTGCGGGCAAACTCGGCCGCGTAGTTGCCGATGGCAATCACAAGATCGATGTGCTCGCTGTCGTACTTCTTGCGCAGCAGGGCAACGAGCTCTGGCGTGAGCCGGTCGGCACCGAATCGAAGGCCGTCGAGCGTATCAAGGAAGGTTTCGCTGCCTAGCGGCAATTCGGCGTTCAAGACGGTGCGGATTGCCTGCGTCTGCATGAGCACCGCCGCTTGCAGGGGGTCACCGCCGGTGAGCAACACCACTTTTGGCGGCTCCGCGCCTGACGCCGTGGGCGTCACAAGACCGCACATGGTGAATATCACCAGTGATACGGTCCCTCGGATGGCGCGGCCGGCGATGCCGGTCACGACATTTGTACGGCCACGCCGGAGATTGGCTTCTCGGTGTGCCGGAGCAGCTCTGCCAGTGACGTGGCGCGGAATTTACGCATGATCTCCGCGCGGCACGTTTTGACGGTCCGCTCGCAGAGCCCCAGTTCTGCGGCGATCTGTTTGTTGCGCAGCCCCTTGGTGATGCCTTGCAGCACCACCTGTTCACGTCCGCTCAGCGTGGATTGGACGTCGTCCGTACAAGACGGTGTCGACTTACGCGGCACGAGGCTGATGGCGGTTTCCACCGCGCGCATCAGGGCATCGCGCTCAAACGGCTTGATAAGGAAATCCACGGCACCGGCCTTCATGGCTTCGACGGAGCGCGCCACGTCGCCGTAGCCGCTCATGAACACGACCGGCAGGTCCGACGCCTGACGCCGGAGCGCGCGTTGCAGGTCGAGGCCGTTGGGGCCACCCAACTCAAGATCGAGGAGAACGCAACCAGGGCGATCGTCCGGTTCACTCACGAGGAATTCTCCCGCGGACGCATATTCCTTTGTGTCATAACCCGACACACACAACAGACGTGTCAGTGCCGACCGCATGGAGGCGTCGTCATCGACAACATGCACAACCGATTCACGACTGGCATTCATGGTATCTCCGCTTGGCTCGCGCGCTGAAAGAAATCTCCCCCGGGAGTTGAAAGAATGTTCGCCGGTGTGTAGGAATAATTCCGACGTGGGTAATTTAAATTATTGTGTTTTGAATAATAAATAACGATTCAATTTTTTTGGGGTGATCCAGAGGCGCCATATCTAGAATTTCAAGATAGTTCAATTGATAGCATCTCTGAATAAATTCGTAAAGAGAGTTCGGCATGGGGCGGTGTGGTGGCGTGGCTTTTGGCGTGAAGTGACAGGTGCTTGGTGATTCGCGATTTCACTACTTGTGATTCTCGTCGAGTGAAAATTTTGCAGATGAATTAATTTCTGATTGCCCAAAAGGGACATGATTTTTGCCCCATGCACCTATGTTTTAGCCGCAGGCAAATGTTGAGAATGACTTCCGTGGTTATTTGGCCGGATGTCATAACGCTCACCCAATGTCTTTGCGGAGGACTCATGAAACGCCAGTTCGTGGTTGCCGTGATGGCGCTTGTTGCCGCGACCCTTGCCGGGACCGTGGCGCATGCGCAGTCGTCGCCACCGCAGCCTGCCGATGCAACGGCGGCCACGCGCGACGCGAATCAGAAGTTGCTGAACTTCCTGCCCTTCGCGAACAAGCAGGACTTCGAGGACATTCAGCGAGGATTCATTGCTGAACTCCCGAATCCTGTCGTCAAGGGCGCCGCAGGCAACACGGTGATCGATCTCTCTCAGTACGACTTCCTGAAGAAGAACATGGCGGGCGAGGCGCCCCCGACGGTCAACCCGAGTTTGTGGCGGCAATCGCAGTTGCTGTCGGCGCAAGGCTTGTTCAAGGTGGTCGACGGTATCTATCAGGTGCGCAACGTCGATCTGGCCAACATCACGTTCGTGCGTGGCAAGACCGGCTGGATCGTGATCGATCCACTGACGTCCGTCGAGACGGCCAAAGCGTCACTCGATCTCGTCAACAGCAAGGTGGAGAAGCTCCCGGTCACCGGCGTGATCTTCACGCATAGTCACGTCGATCACTTCGGCGGTGTGCGCGGTGTGGTTGACGAAAAGGACGTGCGCTCGGGCAAGGTGCCGCTGGTGGCGCCCGAGGGCTTCATGGAAGAAGCGGTCAGCGAAAACGTGTTCGCCGGCACCGTCATGAGTCGACGGGCGTCGTATATGTACGGCAATTTGCTGCCGAAGGATCCGAAGGGTAACGTCGGCGGTGGCCTCGGTCTCACGACGGCAGCCGGCACGATTACGCTGTTCGAGCCGAGCAAGCTCATCAAGAAAACGGGCGAGACGCTGAACATCGACGGCGTCGACATCGTCTTCCAGATGGCGCCGGGTACTGAGGCACCTGCGGAAATGCTGTTCTACTTCCCGCAGTTCAAGGCGATCGACTTGGCCGAGGACGCGACGCACACGCTGCACAACATTCTCACGTTGCGTGGTGCGAAGGTCCGGAGCGCGCAGAAGTGGTCCCATTACCTTGACGAGACGATTCGCCTCTGGGGCAACGACGCTGTCGTGTCCTTCAGCAGCCACCACTGGCCGCAATGGGGTAACGATCGTGTGGTGCAGCATCTTGAGAAGCAACGCGACCTCTATCGTTACATCAACGATCAGACGCTTCGCATGGCCAATCAGGGCATGACGATGCACGAGATCGCGGACAAGTTCCAGTTGCCCGATTCGCTGGCCAAAGAATTCTATAGCCGCGGCTATTACGGCAATCTGAAGCACAACGTGCGCGCGACGTATCAGCTCTACCTTGGGTGGTGGGATGGTAATCCCGCGAATTTCGACCCGTATGCGCCGACCGATGAAGCGAAGCGGTACGTGGACCTGATCGGTGCGGACAAGATGCTCAAGGGTGCCAAGGCGGCGTTCGACAAGGGTGACTATCGCTGGGCTGCCGAACTGACGAACAAGGTGGTCTTCGCGCAGCCCACGAATCAGGCCGCCCGCAATCTCGAAGCCGCTGCGCTGGAGCAGTTGGGGTATCAGGCGGAATCGGGGCCGGCGCGCAACTTCTACCTGAGCGGCGCACAGGAACTTCGAGGCGGTGTGCATAAAGTGGCCACGCCGAATACGTCCTCGCCCGACATCATTCGTGGCATGACGACTGAGATGTTCCTGGACTTCCTCGCCATTCACTTGAACGGACCCAAGGCAGCGGACAAGGCGTATGCGTTCAACGTGACTTTCCCGGACACCAAGGAAAAGTACGCGCTGACGGTCAAGAACGGCGTGATGAACTACAGCAAGGACACCGTGTTGCAGAAGGCCGATGCCAACATCTCGCTGAATCGCACGACGCTGGACGACATTGCGCTGGGCAAGCTGAAGCTGGGGAATCTCGCCGAAAGCGGGCAGGTGCAGTTCGACGGCGACCGGGCGAAGTTCAAGGAGATGCTCGGTCTGTACGACAAGTTCGACTTCTGGTTCACGATCGCTGAACCGTGATCAACCCGGTGTAAGGCTGGTAGTGAGTCTCCTGAGCCCGTATGCGATGTGCGTACGGGCTTTTTTTCAATTCCGTGACAAAGTTCATTGATTCGCATCATGGGGGAGGCCCCGCCACCCAATCAGCACGTTTGCGTGCCGAAACGGCACGAAGACCGTTTTTATGCCGCCTACACTCCGCTTCCTGAGACTGGCTCGGTGTCCGCGTGCGACGCGCGCACGGCACCTACACTATCCCCAACGCCAGCGGATCCAGAGGAGCAGGCATGACCAGCAATTCCCGCGCCGCCACCCCGGCGCCCCACAACCCGTGGCGCGAAATCTGCGCCGCGAGTATCGGCAACGCACTCGAGTTCTATGACCTGCTGATCTATGGCTACTTCGCCATCGTGATCGGTCAGTTGTTCTTCCCCTCACACGACGCCACGACCTCGCTGCTGCTCTCCGTGGGCACGTTCGGTATCTCGTTCGTCACGCGTCCGCTCGGCTCGATCGTGCTCGGCAGCTACGCCGACCGCGCCGGCCGCAAAGCCTCGCTCACCGTGTCGATCGGCCTGATGATGCTCGGCACCGCCATGATCGCGTTTGCGCCGACGTATGCGCAGATCGGTATCGCCTCGCCGTTGATCATCATCGTCGCCCGCATGCTGCAAGGCTTCTCGACGGGCGGTGAATTCGGTGCCGCCACCGCCTTCATGGTCGAACACGCCGACGCCAAGCGTCGCGGTTTCTTCGCCAGCTGGCAGATGTCGACGCAAGGTCTGGCCACGGTGCTCGCCGCCGGTGTCTCCGCACTGCTCAGCATGCTGCTCACCGCCGATCAACTGAGTGCCTGGGGCTGGCGTGTCGCCTTCGCCGTGGGTCTGCTCATCGGCCCGGTCGGTCTGTACATTCGCCGCAATATCGACGAGACGGCCGACTTCAAGAAGCTGAGCCAACAGCAACGCGAGAAGTCGCCGCTGCGTGAAGTGTTCGGCCGTGACCGCGCCAATATGCTGCTCGGCGCCGGTGTGGTGGCCGCTGCGACGGCGTTCAACTACGTCCACAAGCTCTACATGCCGACGTATGCCGTCAAGCAACTGCACATTCCGGCGACGTCGTCGTTTGTCGGTGCGGTAGTGACGGGCCTGATGCTGATGCTCGCCGCACCCGTGGTCGGCCATCTGTCGGACCGCTTCGGCCGTATCCGCGTGATGCTGATCGCGCTGATTCTCGTGGGTGTGACGACTTACCCGCTGTTCGTGCTGCTTAACCTGTATCCGACGTTCCAGACGTTGCTCATGGTGCAGGCGCTGGTGGGCTTGCTCATCGCGGTCAGCCTCGCGCCGCTGCCGGCCCTGCTGGCGGATATTTTCCCGACGAGCACGCGCGGCACCGGTCTGGCCCTGTCGTACAACTTCTCGGTGACGTTGTTCGGCGGTTTTGCCCCGCTGATCGTCACGTGGTTGATCGACGCCACCCACAGCAAGCTCGCGCCGAGCTTCTATGTGATGGCCACCGCTGTGCTCAGTATCAGCGCCGTGATCGCGCTGGGCCGCCGCGTGCGTGCCGGCAAGATTGCCGGTATTCCGCACCGCGCCTCGCGTGCGTCGAAGGCTGCCTGAGTTGGTTGCACTGAGTTTGTCGTACTGAGTTTCTTGTACTGATTTTTGCCGCAACGACGACGCCTGCCGCCTCCCCTGTGGCAGCGTCGTCGGTCTTTTTCGGCATCCCCTGTGGAGTCTTTTCATGACCACGCTCGAAGCGATCCGCGCCGCCCTGCCGGCGTACCCCATCGAAGTCTCGTTCCCCGACATTACCCGCTGGCGCGAAGGCAACACCGGCATCGACTATCTGCATACGTTCGATAGCGGCAAGCCCGGCAAGCACGTGATGATTCTCGCGCTCACGCACGGCAACGAAGTGAGCGGCGCCATTGCCGTCGATACGTTGCTCGCATCGGGCTTGCGTCCGGTCACGGGCCGCCTGTCGCTGGGCTTCGGCAATATCGACGCCTACGAACAGTTCAGCGCAGAGAACGCCGACGCGACGCGTTTTCTCGATGAAGACATGAACCGTGTCTGGACGCCCTCGGCACTCGACGGTGAGCGTCAGAGCCGCGAACTCACGCGTGCCCGCGCCATGCGTCCGTTTATCGACACGGTCGATCTGCTGCTCGACATCCACTCGATGCACGAAGCCTCGGCACCGCTGATGATGACCGGCCCGCTGGAGAAGGCGATTGCGCTGGCAGCAGAGCTGGGCACGCCGGAGCACGTGATCATCGACAAGGGCCACGCCAACGGCACGCGCATGCGTGACTACGGCGGCTTTGGCGACACGGCCAGCCCGAAGAACGCGCTGCTCATCGAGACGGGCCAGCACTTCGCCAAGAGCGCGCGCGATGTGGCGCTGGATTCGGCAGTGCGTTTCCTGCTGCACGCGGGTGTGGTGGCGGAAGCCGACGTTGCCGAATTTCTCACGCAGACCAAGCCGGCCAAGCAGAAGTTTGTCGAGATCACGCAGCCGGTCGTGGCACGTTCGATGGACTTCCGTTTTTCGCAGCCGTTCACGGGGCTGGAAGTGATCGAGAAGGCCGGGACGGAAATCGCCCGCGATGGCGACGAGGTCATCGTCACGCCTTACGACAACTGCGTGATCGTGCAGCCGTCGATGCGCCACCTTGGCGTGAACGTCACGATGATGCGACTCGGCCGCTTGCTGGATCGCTGAGCGAACACGACGTGTGATGCACCGCCGATTGTCTGACGATCGGATGTGACGAGGGGCCGGCAAATTTGCCGGCCCCTTTGTCGTTTGACGGCGGACGAAGTGACAGCAGAACCCGTCAGAACGACCCGGCCAGTGAGCCGACGACGATCACGGCGACCAACGCGATCAGCGCGCTCACGATGCTGGTCATGACGATGTCGAGATAGCTGTCGCGGTGCGTGCTGCCGCATACGGCCAGCAGCGTGACCACGGCACCGTTGTGCGGCAGGCTGTCGAGCGTGCCCGATGCCATGACTGCCACGCGGTGCATCAGCGCTGGATCGATGCCGTGCTGTGCGGCAAGGCTCACATACGCGGGGCCGAGGGCGTCGAGGGCAATCGTCAAACCACCGGAGGCCGAGCCCGTGATGGCCGCCAGCAGATTGGCCGAAAGCGCGAGTGAGACGAGCGGGCCGCCGTCGATCGACAACACCCAGTCGCGCACGAGTTCGAAGCCGGGCATCGCGGCGATTACGCCACCATAGCCGACGAGGCTTGCCGTACACATGATCGGCAGCACCGACGCGTTGGCGCCCGCGTCCATGGTTTTGCGAAGTGCGGGAAGGCGTCGCCACTGCAACGCGATCAACACGAGAATTGCACTCGCGAGTGCGACGCAAACACCCCAGACCCCCGCGACGCTCTGTAGCGTAATGCCGCCCCAGCGGGGTTCGGCGAGATAGCTCGCATCGAGGCGCGGGAACACCAGCACGTTCATCACGAAGTTGCCGGCGATTACGACGACGAGGGGCAATGCGGCAGTGAGGATGCCCGGCAGCGCTTCGTTGCGATGTCCCTGTTCGATTTCTGCCGGGTCGAACTCACGGGCAACGCTAGCACGCTCGCGCACGACAGTAGGGTCGGCACGCTTGTCCCACACTTCGTTATCGGCATAGCCATGGCCTGCACGGCGAGCCTGTGCCTCGCGCCATGTCAGCCACCACAGACCGACGGCCAGCATGATGGCGGACGCCATCAGTCCCAGCCCCGGCGCGGCAAATGGGGTGGTGCCGAAGAAGGGCATCGGGATCGCATTCTGGATGGCGGGCGTGCCCGGCATGGCCGACATCGTGAACGTGGAGGTGCCCAGCGCAATCGCGGCAGGCATCAGACGTACGGGGATGTTTGCCTCACGAAATAGCGCATGTGCCATCGGTGCCAGCACGAAGAACGCTACGAACAGGCTCACGCCGCCGTAGGTCACCAGCGCGCCGCCCAGCACAACGGCCAGCATGGCACGACGTGCACCGAGCTTGTCGGTGAGAAAGGCAGCGATGGCGCGTACCGCGCCGCTGTCTTCCATCAGCTTGCCGAAGAGCGCGCCCAGCAGGAACAGCGGGAAGAACTGCGCGACGAAGCGTGCCGCGTTCTGCATGAACGTCTGGGTCCAGTGCGCGAGCACGGGTTCGCCCGAGAGCGCCGCAGCGAGCATGGCGGCGGCGGGGGCCAGCAGCAACACGCTCCAACCGCGATAGGCCAGCCAGACCAGCAGCAACAGACCAATGAGAATGCCGGCAA
The DNA here is from genome assembly GCF_002179965.1 of Pandoraea sp. PE-S2T-3. Lineage (GTDB taxonomy): Bacteria > Pseudomonadota > Gammaproteobacteria > Burkholderiales > Burkholderiaceae > Pandoraea. The sequence goes on along the minus strand of NZ_NGUQ01000018.1, from coordinate 361,273 downwards.
GCTCCATTCAGATTGACTCCATGAGCGCGTCCAGATCCAGCGACGAGCGTTCGCCCAGATCCGTGCCGTGTTGTTGGAGGAAGGTCTCGGCACAACGGCGTCCCTCGTCGCGCAGCATCACCAGAAAGTCCCACTCGGCGGAGAGTTTCGACGAGTAGCCGAGCGAGGTCATCATGTCGCTCGCAATGCGATGCATGCGCATTTGCGCCCAGCGGCGGCCCTCTGCCGTACCGGCATCGACCACTTGGCGCAGCACCGCGATCATGCGCAGTTCCTTGAGCAACGTGGCGTTGAATGAGACTTCGTTCACCCGGTTGAGAATCTCGCGCGCGGAGCGTGGGACTTCTGCGCGCTCGACCGGGTTGACCTGCACGAGAATCGTGTCGCGCGAGACGGTTTCGCGAACGAGCGGGGTGATCGTCGGATTGCCCGCGTAGCCACCGTCCCAATAGGCTTCACCGTCGATTTCGATGGCGCGGTAGAGCATCGGCAGACACGCGGTGGCGAGCAGCACATCCGACGTGATTTCGGCATTGCGAAAGACACGTCCTCGCCCGGTGCGCACGTTGGTGGCGGTGATGAACAGCTGGATCGGGCAAGTGGCGATGGCGTCGAAATCGATGTGGTCGGCTAGCAGGCTGCGCAGCGGGTTGTATTCCAGCGGCGCGAGATCGTAGGGCGACACCACACGTGCGGCGAGATCGAAGAGGACGAAGAACGGGGAGTTGTCGAGCGACCAGCGCCCGAGCACGACGTCGAGCGGTGTGCGGCGCAGTGGACTGAAGCGGCCGGCGTGCGAAACGTCTCGCCAGAATTGCTCAAGGGCGCCGCGTGCGGCATCGGGGCCGCCGCGTGCGAAACCGGTCGCGAGTACGGCGGCATTCATCGCGCCGGCGGATGTGCCGGAGATGCCTTCAATACGCAGCGATGCCGTGTGGGTGGTTGCTTCGAGCAAACGGTCGAGCACACCCCAGGTGAACGCACCGTGGGCGCCCCCGCCTTGCAGCGCGAGGTCAATGGGAAGTGGTGAGGTGGTACTTGGGTGACGCGGGGTACTGTCTCGTGGAGCGCGCGGCATGATCCCTCGGCGATGCGGCGCCGCGCTGACGGGCGCTGGCCGCGTGGGTCGGAACGAGAGTACGGTTGCAGACGCTACGTTGTTTGCGGTGCAACAAAGCCACTGTCTCAGATAACCGTGAAATCGGCAACCTTACGGGTGGACACGTTGGGAAGGTTGGACGCGGGCGGTTAAGCCTCGTCGATCTGAGGCGGTTTGCCGCGGCGCAGGCTGAGTTGGGCCAGCACGTCGGCGTGCTGATTGCCCCAGCGGTAGAGCATTTCGATGGGTTCGATGAACAACTCGCCCAGCGGCGTGAGCGAGTATTCGACCTTCGGCGGCACGACGGCATAGACCTCGCGATGGATCAGCCCGTCACGCTCAAGCTCGCGCAAGGTCTGCGTGAGCATCTTCTTCGAGATACCCGGCAGGCGGCGCTGCAACTCGCCGGTGCGCGTCGTGCCGCACTGCAACGCGTACAGGACCATGCTCGTCCACTTGACGCTGAACAGCTCCAGCACGCGGCGCGGCACGCAGGTTTCTTCAAAAACGAAGGGTTCGGACTTGCCCATGGTAACCAAATGGTGACTATTCAACTGAAAGGTGCCTACTGGGGATTTCGGCCCTTCGTCACTATACTTTGAGCCGATAGTGCGTGTCACCCATTGCAAAGCGCCGGGCCTATGGCTGGAAGGCTGGCCGCTTGCGCTTATCCGACACGTCACGTGAATGGAGACCCTCATGAGCAGTTTGTCGAAAACGGCCCTTTCGATCCTCGATCTGGTGCCGGTGCGCGCCGGTGGCACGGTGGCCGAAGCCCTCAAGCAATCCGCCGAACTGGCACAGCATGTCGAGCGGCTGGGATTCAACCGGTTCTGGCTGGCCGAGCATCACAACATGGACGGCATCGCCAGCTCGGCGACCGCATTGCTGATCGGCCATGTCGCGGGCAAGACGTCGCGCATTCGCGTGGGCTCGGGCGGCATCATGCTGCCGAACCACCCGCCGATGGTCGTCGCAGAGAATTTCGGCACGCTTGCGGCCCTGTACCCCGGACGTATCGATCTCGGACTGGGACGTGCGCCCGGTGCCGATCAGGCCACCATGCGCGCGTTGCGTCGCGACCGCTTGTCCAATGGCGACGATTTCCCGGAACAGGTGGCCGAGCTGCGTGCATTGCTCGCGCCCGCACAACCGGGGCAGCGGCTCGTGGCGACCCCCGGTGCCGGCAGCGATATTCCCGTGTGGCTGCTGGGCTCGTCATTGTTCTCGGCGCAACTCGCGGCGCATCTGGGGCTGCCGTATGCGTTTGCCTCGCACTTTGCGCCGCGCTTCCTCTTTGACGCGCTGCGCCTGTATCGCGAGTTGTTCCGTCCGTCTGCGGTGCTCGACAAGCCTTACGTGATGATCGGGGCACCGGTGATAGCGGCCCCGACGGATGAGGAGGCGGCGTTCCTTGCGACGTCTTCGCAGCAGAAGATTCTGGCGCTCATGCGAGGGCAGAGCCTGAAGCTGCAACCGCCGGTCAACGATATGGATCAACGTTGGGACCCCGCCGAGCAGCACTCGGTCGAGGCATTCCTCGGCGTGTCGGTGGTGGGTGGCCCCGAGCGAGTGAAGGCCGGGCTCTCGGAGCTTGTCGAGCGCACGCAGGCCGACGAACTCATGCTCGTGACCGATATCTACGATCCGGCGTTGCGCCTGCGGTCGTGCGACATCGTGGCGTCGGTCTGGAAGGATTGATGACGGGAGAGGTGCGATGCGGACGATGGCGTCAGCGTTACGCGTGACGTCGCCTGTGCGCGCAACGAGGATCGGCCGCCGCCGATCCTCGCGAATCGATCAGCGGAAGCGCCCGATCGAGAACGGCGAGAGGTCCAGCAACGGACGCTCGCCGGCCACCAGCGCAGCGACGGCGCGTCCGGTCGACGCGGCGGCCGTCAGACCGACGTGGCCGTGGCCGAACGCGTAGAAGGCGTTCGGTACTTTCGATGCGGCACCCAGCACCGGCAATGAGTCCGGCGTGCTGGGCCGGAAACCTTGCCACCGCGCACCGTCGACCGATTGCGTCGACTTTTCGCCAGCCACAGCCTCCGGAAACATCTTGTGCAACTGGCGCAGTAGCAAGTCGGCGCGACGCCAGTTCGCCGGCGCTTGCAGGCCAGCCAGTTCGACCGTGCCGGCACCGCGCAGGCGGCCATTCATCGGCGTGGCAAACAGTTTTCCCTCTGCCCACATCACCGGACGCGACGGCATTTCTACCGGCGCCGGTATCTCCACGTGATAGCCGCGCTCGGTGTCGAACACGATGCCGTCGCCCAACTGCCGGACGAAGGGCGCGGACCAAGCACCCGCTGCCACAACCACCGCGCGTGCTTGTTCGCGGCCCGCTTCGGTGTGAACGGCAACGACTTGTGAACCGTTGGTCTCGATGGCCTTGGCCGCCGAGTCGACGATGCGTCCGCCGCGTGCGACGACTTGCGCCGTCAGACGGGCGAGCAACGCCCCCGGGTCCGACGTGTGGCCCGTCTCGCTGATGTAGCGGGCCCCTACGAAGTCATTCGATAACGTGGGTTCGAACTCGCGTAATGCAGCGGCGTTCAGTGACTCGATTTGTACGCCATTTTCGCGGCGCAACGCCATGCCACCCTCGTCGCCTTGCATGCCGCTTTCACTGGAGTAAGCGATGAGATACCCGCGTCGCGTGACGAGATCGTTCGCGTTGGCGTCGTCGAGCAAGGGCTGATAGGCGTCGAGCGCTGGACCGAGCAGCGCACGCAATGCGCGCGCTTGCGCTGCCACCCGGGCGGGTTGGCTGGCCGCCACGAATCGCATCAACCAGGGGACCATGCGCGGCAAGTACGACCAGCGCAGCACCAGCGGGCCATCCGGTTGCAGCAACCAGCCGGGCACCTGCCAGAGCACACCGGGCATGGCGATGGGGACGACGGAGGAACCGTTGATGCAGCCCGCATTGCCGAGCGACGCTGCCTGACGTGCCGATTGTCGATCGACAATCACGACGGGGAGGCCCGCTCGCTGGAGATAGGCGGCGGTGCACACGCCGACCAGGCCGCCGCCGATGACGACAACCGGACGCGAATCATTCATGAAGCAGTCCTGCGAAAGCACGAAAGCGGCTAGTGTACTGCGTCGGATACGCGTGTCCGACGGCCGTCAAAAATAGCGCCCGGCGCACACCTGCGTGGCCGGACGCCGAGGTCGATCCTTCAGATCATCTCCAGTGCCCGCTTGCGCGATGGCGCTTCGAAATGATGGTTGAGCGCCGAGAGTTCTTCGGGACTCAGTACGAGATCGTGGGCAGCGCGATTCGCGCCGACGTGGGCTTCGGAACTCGCCTTGGGAATGGCGATGACCCCCGGTCGATGCAACACCCACGCCAACGCGACCTGAAGCGGTGCCACGTTGTGCGCGCGCGCAATGTCACCGAGTATGCCGCTGGTCGGCAGGCGTCCCTGTTCGATGGGGGAGTACGCCATCACCGGCAACTCGCGCTCGGCAAGCCACGGAATCAGGTCGTATTCCGGCACGCGCCGCGACAGGTTGTACAGCACCTGATTCGTCACGCACTCGTCGCCGCCCGGCGTATCGAACAACTCCTCCATGTCGTCGGTGTCGAAATTGCTGACGCCCCAATGCCGAATCTTGCCGGCGTCGCGCAACGCTTCGAAACCTTCGATCGTTTCTTCGAGGGGCACGGTACCGCGCCAGTGCAGCAGGTAGAGATCGAGGCGATCCGTGCCCAGCCGTTCGAGACTGCGCTCACAGGCCGCGATTACGCCGCGTCGCGAACCATTGTGCGGATAGACCTTGCTCACGAGAAAGACCTGATCGCGCAGGCCGTCGAGTGCCTCGCCGACCAGACGCTCGGTGGCACCTTCGCCATACATCTCGGCGGTGTCGACCAGCGTCATGCCAAGCGAGACGCCGTGACGCAGTGCCGCAATCTCTTCGCGGCGGCGCTCCGGTTTCTCTCCCATCATCCAGGTGCCCTGTCCCAGCACGGGCACTGCCTCTCCGTTCTGAAAAGTGACCGTTCGCATGTCGTGTCCTCCATGGTTTTGATGGCCATTATCGACCCGGATGTCGAGGCATGACCAGCGCAATGAGGGGTTCTCGCAACACTTTGCGGCGCCGTCCGAGTGTTTTGCTCGGATAACTCCGAAACACGATACGGAAAACACCGCTATTCCCTTCGGTCGCGATTTCTCTCGGATAGTTCACAGACTTTTGGCTGCGTCGTCGGGATACGCTTGCCTCACCGATGTGCACGGCAAATGTTGCTACGCAGCGAGACGGCTCGGGAGTGGCTTTGGCTGTGTGCGTCGGACCTGAGGTGGGGGCCGGTGAAGGGGCCTGTGATCGGGCAGACGGCAAAAAAGAAAGCCCCGCAAGCGGGGCTTAAGGCCGGCCGAGTGGAAGCCGGCCAAGGAGGGTTATTCGGTGCGATGGCACGGCGGGTGCCTTGCGTGCTCGCCAGCAGGGGTAATGCGGTTGCCGACTCGCGAGGCGTATTTTCAGCATGGATGACCCAATGGTGAGGAGGAGGATTCTTAATCTTTAGGAGAAACTTGAAGTAACAATTGAGACCTTTTCGCGTCACAGGTGCGAAGTGATAATGTTTTTGCCGTCGTCAGAAAAGGAGTCCCCCGAATATGGACAAGGCGATCAAGTCCGATCTGTCCCGCCAATCCGTCGCAGCGCTCGCGCCGTTTGACCGCTATACGCCGCCCGCCATCTTTTTTCACTGGGCGATTGCCTTGCTGATCGTGGTGGCGTACGCCGCCGTGATTGCCAAGGGCTATCTGCCGCGCGGCAGTGCGCCCCGGGCGCTGTCGATGGTGATTCACGAATGGGCGGGGATGACGGCGCTGGTGCTGGCCGTGCCGCGCTTGCTGTGGCGTCTGGTGAAGGGCGCGCCGCCCGCGCTACCCGATCAGGGTTGGCTGGTGCGCACGGGGTCGGCCGTTGTGCATCTTGCGCTCTACCTGTTCATCTTCGCGCAGCCGATTCTGGGATACCTGACGCTCAACGCAGGCGGACATGTGCTGACGATTCCGGGGCTGGATATCGCACTGCCGCAATTCATCGACAAAGACGTGGCGACGCGCCGCTCGATCAAGGAGATTCACGAGACGATCGGCACGGCGTTCTACTGGGTGATCGGCCTGCATGCGCTGGCCGCGTTGTGGCATCACTACTTCCGCCGGGACAACACCCTGCGGCGCATGCTCTGACTCAGCGCGCGCCGCAGGTGCCAGGCGTCAGAACATCAGCGCATCAGAAGGTGAAGCGAACGCCGGCGAAGACGCTGCGCCCATCCCCCGGGTAGAACACGGCAGTGTTGGCCGTGCGCGCGTCGGTCACGGTACTGAAGTCGGACACGTAGCGCTTGTCGGTCAGATTGCGGGCATCGACGTAGAACGTGACGCCGCGTTGCACGAGGTACGACGCCTGCAAGCCGATCAGCGTGTAGCCCGGCACCCGCATCGTATTCGCGTAATCGACCCACGCACCGGTCGGCACCCAGTCGAGTGACGCAGCAATCTGGAATCGATTGGTCAGCGCGTAGCCCAACGTCGTGCGCAACACGTTGGTCGGCACCCCGGCGATGTGATTGTTGCCGTACTGCGGATCGTTGCGGAAGCGGAAGTCGCTGTAGTTCCAGATCTGCGACAGCGTGATGCGATCGCCGGTTGCGACGACGTCCTTGAACAGATCGAACGATGCGCCGACTTCCAGCCCTTGCAGCACCGTCTTGTTCGCGTTGAACGTCGAGGCGGGAATGTCGGGTGACGTCGTGTATTGCAGCAGTTGATCGCGCACCAGCGAGCGGTAGGCCGTGACGTCCCACGCGACGCCGCCGAGCTTGCCGCGCGTACCGGCTTCAACTGTCCACGCATGCTGCGCCGCCAGCGGCACGAAGTGTGAGGTCGCGCCGAAGGTCTGCGACAGGTCCGTGAAGTCGGGCACGTCGGCGCTGCGCGTGATGTCGATGAACGCCTGCACATCCTTGCGCGGTTCCCACAGCAGACCGATCTTCGGATTCACGCCCGAGTACGCGGCGCTCGTCGAACGGTAGTTGGGATCGCCGGGCAGGCCGCCGTAGTCGACATATTGACGCACATCGCGATACGCCTTGGCGCCGATCATCAGGCCGACCGTCGGCAGGAAGAACAGGCGGTTTTCGAAGTACGCCTCGTAGTTGTACGCGCTTTGCCGTGAGTTGAGCGTTTGTGCGCCGCGATTGCCGTTCACGTTGACGTACTGATCGGCCTGCGTGTTGCCGCCGAAGAAGCGGGCGCCGACGATCAGGTCGTTGCGCATGCCGGCAAGCGTGAGGTTGGCGGTATAGCGCGGTGCGATGCCGTACGTCCAGCCGTCCTGATCCAGCGCCTGAAAGATCGGGTGGTACAGGCTCTTGTGAATCACCCACGAGGCGATGTCCAACTGGCCGACGTCGAGACGGATGGTCGTCAGGTTGCCGATCCGCTCGGTGCGCGTGTTGCGGGCCTGATCGCCCGAGACGGCCGATGCCGCTGCCTTGGTCGGGTTGTTCAGTGCGTCGAACAACGAGAGCGTGCCGGGCAGCTTCTGATCGACGATATAGGCGCCGAAGAAGAAGCGCGTTTCAACGCGCGGCGAGAACTTGTAGCCAATGTTGGCGTTGAACTGGGCATACGTGCCCTTGTCATGATCGCGATACCCGTCGGCACGGTTGACGGTAATGGTCGCGAGCGCATCGAGCGGCCCGAAGATGCGCGACATCTGGCCGCTGGCGCGCACATTGCCGAAGCTGCCGCCATCGATGCGGAACTGGTTCGGTGCCTCGGCGGTGTAGGCGGTGGGCGTGACGAAGTTCAGTGCGCCGCCCAGTGTGGTGGCACCGTAGGCGAGGCCGTTGCCGCCCTTGTAGATTTCAGTCGAGCGCAGGCCCAGCGGGTCGATCTGGTAGTAGTCGCCGCTGCCGTCGGCGAGATTCGTGGGGATGCCGTCTTGCAGGATGTCGAGACCGCGCACGTGGTAGCCGCGCGCGATGCCCGAGCCGCGAATCGACAGGCGCAGTTCCTGCCCGTAACGGCTTTGCACGTAGACGCCGGGGGTGTCTTTGAGCACGTCGCGCAGGTTGAATGCGTAGGTGTTCTGGTACGCGTCGGCGTCGACGAAGGCGACTGAGCCCGCCGTCTGGAACAGGTTGGCCTTCTGCTCTTCAACGCTGGGGGACGTCAACGATTCAGCGGGCGCATTGACCGTGGTGGTCGGCAGCGTGGCGACCGGCGCGCCGGATGTCTGGGCGAGTGCGTTGCCGCCGAGCGAAGCGAGGGCGAGCGCGATGGCCGTTTGCAACGGCTTCTGTGTGATGGGACGTAGCATGAGTGTCTCTCTGGCGACGGGTAAGCCGTCGCTCAATGATCAAGATTGCCGCGTGCAATGGCGCAGGTAATGCATGTCGCGCACGAATGCCGGCGGCTCGCGCAAGCAGCGCAGCGCGAGCGACGACGATCCTGCGCACCTTCACGTAACGAGCGAAAAGGGCGCGACGGATCGAGCGTCGTTGCCGGGGCATGACGTGTGACGACAGCAGTACGTCGACAGCAATACGGCGGAAGCAGTCCGTCGAAAATCACCACCAGCCGGCAGCTCGCCAGTTAGCAGGAATACGACGTGATCAGAGGGTCAGAGAGGGTGGCGCACGCGCCAGAGCTGCGGAGAAACGGGCGCGCGGATAGAACGGCACCAGCACGCGGGGGGCGTCGGTGGTGCCTGTCGGCGCGGCAGTGGGGAGGGTGATGAAATCGGTGGTGACGAGCGTCTGGTGCGACCAGAGCGAGCAGTAGCCGCACTTTTCCCAGTGTTCGGCAGACGCCAGCGAGTGATCCGGGCCGTCATGCGCACTGTGAAGTTGGGTCGCGTCGCCCGTCGCGGGCGGTGCCTGGGCGTCGTCGTGGCCGGAATGGCCATCGTGCACCGCAGCGCGCTGTGCGTCGGCGCGCGGGGTGCTGTTTGTCCCAAGCGCAGCCTGCGTGCCCTGTACCGTGCAGTAGACCGCGAAAGGGTCTTTCTGCATGGCCGCACGCCATTGCGCAATCGCCGGCATGAGCGCTGCCAGCAGGATCGCCAGTAAGGCGATCCCGATTGCGACGCGATGCTGGCGGAGCTTACGCATGTCTGGGCCGAAGTTACGTAGTTACGTAAAGTGTACGTTCAGGGAACCAGGCATTGTAGGGGCTGTCGTCGCGGCACGTAAATGTTTTGCGTTCTCATGTAGGGAGGACGCGACAATTTGACGCATCGCATTCCTCGGGCCGACAGCGCGGGAAGTTGCAGGGTAATACCGGCCAAAAAAGAGGTGCCGCCTGCCCCCCGGCAGAAGCGGCACCTTACACCGGAATCGGTCCTGCTATCCGTGCATCGTTCGTCCCTTGTTCGTCCGGCAGCGCGTCAGAACTTCACGCCGACACCCACGCCGACGATGAGCGGATCGATGTGCAGCGTGCCGAGATCGGTGCCGGCCAGCGACGTATCGGTCTTCATCCAGATCTTCTTGATGTCGATGTTGAAGAACATGTTCTTCGTCATCTGAATGTCCACACCCGCTTGCAGGGCCGGACCGACGCTATGGTTCTTGATCGAGATCGGCGTGCCGCCCGCGTTCAGGCTGCTGTTCCAGAAGCGCGTGTAGTTGATGCCGGCGCCGACATACGGGCGCACCTTGCCCGCGTGGTTGAAGTGGTATTGCAACAGCAGCGTCGGCGGCAGCACGTTCACGCCGCCCAGATGGCCGAGGTTCGACGTGAGTTGGTGGCGCGACATGCCGAGAATCAGTTCGACCCCGACGTTGTCGAGAATCATGTACGTGAAGTCGAGCTCCGGCACGATGGCGTTGTTCACCGTGACGCCCAGCGTGGGCAGCACGCTGCCGCTCGCATGCGAATCCGGCAGGATGCCGATGGCGCGAACACGCGCGAGGATGTCGCCGGCGTAGATGCCTTGCGAGCTGTCCTTGATGAAACCGAACGTCTTCGGCTGTACGGCACTCGTGGTGTTGTTGGTGCTGGTGGTGTCGGTAGCCTGTGCTGTAGCGCTTGCGCTGAAGAACGCGGCACCGGCAACCACTGCGGCGGCGATGGCCGTGGTGCCGAGGGAGTGCTTCATGATGATTTCCAAAGTCGTGAGTGAGCACGACCGATGGTAGAAGCGCCTCTCTGCGGGGAACTTGATGCGCATCAAGCGCGCGAAAACCCTTCATGGCAGTGCGACAAACTGTCGCGCATTCGTGTGCGCTCAGTCGCGCGGGCGCAACATCGCCGTCACCGAGAGCACCGCGCGTGTCTCCCTTTGCCTCGTGAGCGAGCACGCCGCTCGAACCCGCCAACGCCGGCCGTCCTCCCCGTTTTGGTAGGATGCGGACTTTGCCACGCGTCCCCCCATCGTGAAGCGCCTGATTTCGTCGCTGCTGCATGCCATCGCCCAAGCGGGCCGGCATGGTCTTCGTCTGCTGCAACCGCTGCTGCAACGCCTGCAACCGTTCGCTGCCCGCGCTTGGCACCACCTGCGCCACCCCACGCGCCGTGGCGTGCTGATCGCCATTGCGGCAGTCCCGGCGCTGTTCATCGCCTACACGCTGATCCTGATTCCGTTCACGCCTGGTATCCGCGACATTCGCCGCGCCAAGGTCGACCAGCCCGCGCAGGTGTTGTCTGCCGACGGCAAGCTGCTCGCCGAGTTCCGGCCGTCCAATCGGGAATGGGTCGCGCTCAAGGATGTATCGCCCAACGTGATCAAGGCGCTGGTCTCGACCGAAGACCATCGCTTCTACGAACACCACGGTATCGATCTGAAGCGTACGGCGTCGGCGGCGTTGCATACGTTCTCGGGCGACCGGCAGGGCGGCTCCACCATCACGCAGCAGCTCGCCCGTAATCTGTATCCGGATGCGATCGGCCGCGCGCCCACGCTGACACGCAAGCTCAAGGAAGCCATCACCGCGCTCAAGATCGAGGCGCTGTACACCAAGCCGGAGATTCTCGAGACGTATCTGAATACCGTGCCGTTCCTGTACAACGCGTACGGCATCGAGATGGCGGCGCGCACGTATTTCGACAAGTCGGCCGACCAACTGGATGTGGTCGAAGCGGCCACGCTCGTCGGCATGCTCAAGGGCAACAGCTATTACAACCCGGTGATCAATCCCGAGCGCGCGCTGCAACGTCGCAACACCGTGCTCGCGCAAATGGTGAAGTACGGCGATCTCGATGCGTCGAAACTGGCGGCATTGCAGAAGCGCCCGCTGCGCATCAACTTCGAGCGTCAGACGGAAGAGCCGGGCCCGGCACCGCACTTCGCGCAGCAGTTGCGCAAGTGGCTGATCGGCTGGGCAGATCGCAACGACTACAACATCTATTCCGACGGGCTGGTGGTGCACACCACCATCGACTCGCGGCTTCAGACGATGGCCACGCAGGCGCTGACGCGTCAGGCCAACCAGTTGCAGGGCATCGCGGATGCGAACTGGTCGGCACGCGGCGGCTGGCGTGACAGTACGGCGCTGGTGCAGTCGTTCGTGCGCGAGACCGCCGAATATCGCAACGCGGTGGCCGGAGGTGAAGCGCCCGAAGCCGCCATGAAGCGCCTGCTCGCCGACAAGACCTTCATGCAGAACCTGCGCGCGACCAAGACGCGCGTGCAGGCAGGCTTCCTCGCCATCGACCCGCGCTCGGGCTCGATTCGCGCATGGGTGGGCAGCCGCGACTTCACGATCGATCCTTTCGACCACGTGCAGCAAGCACGTCGTCAACCGGGCTCGACCTTCAAGCCTTTTGTGTACGGTGCGGCGTTCATCAAGGGCGCGAAGCCGGAAGACACCATCGTGGATCAGACGGTGGAAATTCCGCTGGCCGGTGGCGAAATCTGGCGGCCGAGCGACGATACGGCACCGACGAACAAGCCGATGGCATTGCGCGATGCACTCGCGCAATCGCGCAACACCGTGACGGCGCAATTGATGCAGGAAGTCGGGCCGTCGCGCGTGGTCGGGCTGGCCCGTGCAATGGGCGTGCGTGAAAGCAAGCTCGATCCGGTGCCGTCGCTGGCGCTGGGCACGAGCCCGGTGTCGCTCAAGGAGATGGTGGTCTCCTACGGCACGATTGCCGACGGCGGCGAGTATCGCGAACCGACCATGGTCACCGAGATCACCAACAGCGAGGGCGACGTGCTGGCCACGTTCTCCCCGGCGCGTCCCGAACGCGCGCTCTCCGAAGCTGACGACTACACGCTGCTCGACACCATGCGCGGCGTGATCAATCGCGGCACCGGCAACGCCATCCGCACGCGCTTCGGCATTCGCGCGGATGTCGCGGGCAAGACCGGCACGACGCAAGACAACGCCGACGGCTGGTTCATCCTCATGCAGCCGCAATTGGTGGCCGGGGCGTGGGTGGGCTTCAATGACAGCCGCATCACGTTGCGCAGCGACTACTGGGGGCAGGGCGCGCACAGTGCGCTGCCGATCGTGGGCGATGTGGTCTCGCGTGCGCTGCGCGCGAAGCTCATCGATCCGAACGCCCGCTTCGAAGCGCCGGACAATCATCACTGGTACAGCGACTGGTGGACGCGTGCGAGTGACTGGGTGACGGCGTTGTTCGCGAAGAAAACTGCGCCGGAGCCTAAGCCGAAAGCACCGGTGAAGCGTCAGACTGCGCCTGCCCCGGCGCCGTCCCCATCGGCACCCGGCGCGGCCAGCACGGCGCTCGACAGCGGCCCGCTGCCGGTGCCCGTGGCCTCGGCGGTGCTGGCACAGCCGGACGCCGCGTCGGCCGCCATCGCACCGCGCAGCACGACGATCCCCGGTGTACCGGGCGAGTGGGACGGCCCGGGCGCGACCTCGGGCGTTGCGCCGCCGATGTCGGTTCCGGTCATCCCGCAAACGCCGTCCGGCTCTGCACCCGCCTCGGCGCAGTAAGAGGTTCAGTACAGGGCTCAGTAGTGCGCTCAGCAGTGCGCTCAATACGGGGCCCAGTAATGGACTCGACCAGGCCACCGGGCTTGCCGCCCGGCCGGCCGAAATTGCCATAACAGTTATGCCAGATTCTCATGACTGCCGCGTCATGGCATGCGCTATATTCATGACGATATAGCGGGGATGAAGCGAACCTCCCCGGCCACATCGGGGGAGGACGTCAGCCATGTTTATCCGGCAGTTGAGTTATCTCGTCGCGCTTTCGCAGGCGCAGCATTTCCGTCGCGCGGCCGAGTTGTGCAACGTGTCGCAGCCCACGTTGTCGGGCGCGATCCGCAGCATCGAAGAGGAGTTCGGCCTGCCCATCGTGCGGCGTGGCCGCCGCTTCGAAGGTTTCACACCCGAGGGCGAGCGTGTGCTGGCTTGGGCGCGTCAGGTGCTGGCCGACTGTGAAGGGTTGCGGCAAGAGGCCAGTGCGAGCCGTCGCGAGGTGGCCGGTTGCCTGCGTATCGGTGCCATTCCCACGGCGTTGCCGCTTGTGCCGCTGCTCACCGATGCGTGCTTGCGGGAATTTCCCGGCATGCGCCATGAGGTCTACACGCTGTCGGCGACGCAGGCGCTGCGCCAGCTCGCCGAGCTCGATCTCGATGTCGGACTCAGTTATCTCGACGATCCGCGACTGCGCGAGTTCGAAACCATCCCGTTGTTTCGCGAGCGCTACGTGCTGATCGCGCGCGATGAGACGGCGCTGGCAGGCCGTACGACCCTCTCATGGCATGAAGCCGCGAAGCTGCCGCTTTGTCTGCTCACCAGCAATATGCAGTGCCGTCAGGGCATCGATGCGGCGCTGGCGCGCGCCGGGACATCGGCGTCGCCGCGTGTCGAAACAGATTCGCTGATGGCGCTCTATGCCCATGTACGTTGCGCCGGGTTGTACAGCATCGTGCCGCACAGTGTGTTGTGTCTGGCGGAGATGCGCGACGAGTTGCACGCGGTGCCATTGCAGCCTGCGCTGCATCGCGAGATCGGTTTGATTCTGCGTGAGCGTCAGCCGCGTCCGCCGCTGCTGGATGCGGCCATTACCGCGTTCCGCTCGGTGGATCTGCAATCGCGGCTCGATGCGTTGTTGCCTGCGCCGGCGCTTGTGTAGGAATACCGCAACGTCAGCCTGCCGACGCGTCGAGTGTGAAGACCGTGCGCACGGGGCTATCGACCTGCGCCCAATGCTGACCCAGTTCGGCCAACGGAATCGCCGCCGTGGGAATGCGCAATCCGGCGGGCAATGCCGCATGCAGCACTTCTTTCACGGCGTGCAGCAGCCGTGGCAACGGCACGCTGCCGATACCACTGCCCATCAACGTGATCGCGCTCGCGCGCAGCACGGCACCCGGCAACACCACGTCGCTGCCACCGACCGACCCGATCTGAACGAAGCGGACCGGCTGCCCTTCCGGCGAGTGTTTAGCGGCGGCGATCAACAACGCCCGCGCGCTGGCACCCCACAAGTAATCGAGCACGACATCCACGCCTTGCGCGAAGTGCGGTGCAAACGCATGACTCAAGCCATCGTCGTCTTTCGCATCGTCGTCCTGTACCAGTGAAACCGCGACATCGGCACCGGCTTGTTTGAGCGCAGCCAACGCGACCGGATTGCGTCCCGTCGCGATGATCTTTCCCGCACCGAGATACTTGGCGATGCGCACCGCCAACTGCCCCGACGCGCCTGTCGCGCCGTTGATCAGCACCGTCTCGCCCGCGACGAACTTCGCCCGCTCGGTGAGCGCGGCCCACGACGACATGCCGGGAATGGCGATGGCCGCTGCGGTGACGTCGTCCAGATCGTCCGGCAGCGCAATGCACTGCGACGCGCGGGCGAGGATGCGTTCCGCCATGGCACCGTATGGCGCAGGTGGCCCGAAGAAGTACACCCGCTGGCCGTTTTCGAGACGCCCCGTGCCATCGACGCCAGCCACGAACGGATAGCCGCCCGACGACGAGTAATGCGCCCCGGCGGCGCGCGAGCGCGTGACCCGGCTCAATGCGGCGGCGCTGACGTCGATCAGATGATGGTGGGGCAACGGCTGCGGTGCGCCGAAATCCGCGTAGACGGGCGGGTGGCCGATTTCTTTGACGACAGCGGCTTTCATGGCAGTTCCTTCACAGTGACGATAGGGATAACGGCCTCAGTCTAGGCGTGCGGATGCGACCCGACTCCGGTATAAATGTCATTCGATACGGAGTTTCGGCCATGCCTGCGTCTATACCCGCCCCTAAGCCCGCCCCTAAGCCCGCCCCCATCCCCATCGTTCGCCCGGGTCTGCTGACTTCACCCGCCGCGCCATTTCTGGCGGCCGGGGAATTGACGCAGCCGGAAGCGCGCGAGAAGTCGCCGCATCGTCACGCGCACGGGCAACTGATGGGCGCGCTGACCGGTCTGGTCTCGGTGGGGCTCGATAAACACCAGTGGGTCGTCCCTGCGATCCATGCGATCTGGATTCCGCCACACTACGTGCACTCGGTGCGCTCTTACGGTCCGTTCTCGGGATGGAGTGTTTTCATTCAGGAGGCGCGCTGTAGTGAATTACCGCCAGCGCCGCGTGCCATCCGCACGTCTGCGCTGCTGCGTGAAGCGGTACGGCGTGCGGCGACATGGTCCGGCACGCCAGCGAGCGATGGGCTCGACGCTGCGCAGACCCGTATCGCCGAAGTGATCGTCGACGAGGTGAAAGCGGCACCACCGGCTTCGCTCGGACTGCCGTTGCCGGAAGACCCGCGACTTGTGCGTATCACCGATGCGCTGGCGGCCGACTTGTCGGATGCCCGGCGGCTGGAGGAATGGGCGGCGTGGGCGGGCGTAGCGCCGCGCACGCTGAGCCGGCATTTCATGACGCAGACGGGCATGACGTTCGCGCAGTGGCGCCAGCAGGCGCGTTTGCTGCGCGCGCTCGAACAACTCGCGGCAGGCGTGTCCGTCACGACCATCGCCCTCGATCTCGGCTACGAGAATGTCAGCGCATTCATCGACATGTTCCGCCGCGCGATGGGAACGACGCCGGGGCGATATGCGAGCGACGAGCGTCTACAATCCAGCCCATGACACTTCATATTCGCAATGAAACGCCCGCCGACGTGACGGCTATCGAAGCGCTGACCACCGCGGCGTTTCTCAACGCACCGCATACCGATCACACCGAGCAGTTCATCGTCAATGCGCTGCGTCGCGCGCAGCAACTGTCGGTCTCGCTGGTCGCGCAGGACGACGGCGTCATCGTGGGGCACGTGGCCGTGTCGCCGGTGACGATCTCCGACGGCAGCGCGCGCTGGTACGGTCTGGGGCCGATTTCAGTGGCACCTGACCGGCAAGGTCAAGGCGTCGGCAGCCAGCTAATGCACGCGGCACTCGACGCATTGCGGCAACGCGGCGCGGCCGGTTGCGTCGTGCTTGGCGACCCGCTGTACTACGGGCGCTTCGGCTTTGCTGCCAACCCCGGCGTGATCTTGCCGGGCGTACCGCCCGAGTATTTCCAGACGGTGTCGTTCGACGGTTCGACGCCATCGGGCACCGTGCACTATCACGACGCGTTCAACGCCACATCGTGACCCCGTGACGGCCGCAAGATAGCCGCGCTCGCCAGTTCCCGCGATTTCCCCTGAGTTTGATAGGCCGGACCGATCAACCGATCGGTCGGAACGATTTTCCATCGATGCGTCCTGCACCGATCATTGGCCTCAATGCAGCGACGGCACCCTACGTTGGTTACGTCGCCTAAGCAGACAACAACCTCAGGAGCGAGACATCATGGCCAAGATTGTGTGTGTACTGTACGACGATCCCGTCACCGGATATCCCAAGACCTACGCCCGCGACGATCTGCCGAAGATCGAGTGCTACCCGGACGGTCAGACCCTGCCGACGCCCAAGGGTATCGACTTCCAGCCGGGCGCTTTGCTCGGCAGCGTGTCGGGTGAACTGGGCCTGCGCAAGTATCTCGAATCGAACGGTCACCAACTGGTGGTGACGTCGAGCAAAGACGGCGACAACAGCGTGCTCGACCGTGAACTGGCCGATGCGGAAATCGTGATTTCGCAGCCGTTCTGGCCCGCCTACATGACCGCCGAGCGCATCAAGCGCGCCAAGAAACTCAAGATGATCGTGACGGCCGGCATCGGCTCGGACCACACCGATCTGCAAGCCGCGATGGAACACGGCATCACGGTCGCGGAAGTGACCTACTGCAACAGCAACAGCGTTGCCGAGCACGTGCTGATGACCACGCTAGCACTCGTGCGCAACTATCTCCCGTCGTATCAGTGGGTGCTCAAGGGCGGCTGGAACATCGCCGATTGCGTCGAGCGTTCATACGATCTGGAAGGCATGCACGTCGGGACGGTGGCCGCTGGCCGTATCGGTCTGCGCGTGCTGCGCCTGATGAAGCCGTTCGGCACGCATCTGCACTATCTCGATCGTCACCGTTTGCCGGAATCGGTCGAGAAAGAACTGAACCTCACGCACCACACGAGTCTGGAAAGTCTCGCGAAGGCGTGCGACGTCGTGACGCTGAACTGCCCGCTGCACCCGGAAACGGAACACATGATCAACGCCGACAGCCTGAAGCACTTCAAGCGCGGTGCTTACCTGATCAACACCGCACGCGGCAAGCTGTGCGACCGCGATGCGGTGGCAGCCGCGCTGGAAAGCGGTCAACTCGCCGGCTACGGTGGCGACGTGTGGTTCCCGCAACCGGCCCCGGCCGATCACCCGTGGCGCCATATGCCGCACCACGGCATGACGCCGCACATCTCGGGCACGAGCCTGTCGGCACAAACGCGCTACGCCGCGGGGACGCGTGAAATTCTGGAGTGCTATTTCGAGAACCGTCCGATTCGCAACGAGTACCTGATCGTGCAGGGCGGCAAGCTTGCCGGTGTCGGTGCGCACTCGTACAGCGCAGGCAACGCCACAGGCGGCTCGGAAGAAGCGGCTCGCTTCAAGAAGTCGGCGTAATCCTTCATCGCTTCCTGTAGTTCCTGCTGTTCCGCAGTTCCGCTGTTCCGCAGTACCCGCCGGGTCGTCGGTCGACGTCCGGCGGTGGCAGTATCTCCTCGAGCTCAGTCTCGTTCCAAGGCCGGCCATCTTCGCGATGCACCGGCCTTTTTTTTCCTGCGCTGGTTCAGGCGGGGCGCTTCGGAATATCGAGTCCGCGCACCACGGCCGGACGCGCAACGAAGGCGTCGAGCACGCGCTTCACGTTCTTGAACTGCGCAAATTCAACCAGATCGCCAGCCTCGTAGAAGCCGACCAGATTGCGAATCCACGGGAACGTGGCGATATCGGCAATCGTGTACTCGTCGCCGAGAATCCACGTGCGATTGGCCAGATGCGCGTCGAGCACGGCGAGCAAACGCTTGGCTTCGTTCACATAACGGTCGCGCGGGCGCTTGTCTTCGAAGTCCTTGCCCGCGAACTTATGGAAGAAACCCACCTGCCCGAACATCGGGCCGATGCCGCCCATCTGGAACATCAGCCATTGCAGCGTTTCGTAACGCGCGGCCGGGTCGGCGGGCAGCAGCTTGCCGGTCTTCTCGGCCAGATACCAGAGGATCGCACCCGACTCGAACAGCGGCAGCGGCTTGCCGTCGGGGCCGTTCGGATCGAGGATCGCGGGAATCTTGTTGTTCGGGTTCAGCGAGAGAAACTCGGGCGTGAGCTGATCGTCGGTCTGGAAGCTGACCAGATGCACCTCGTAGGGCAAGCCGATCTCTTCGAGCATGATCGAGACCTTCACGCCATTGGGCGTGGGCAGCGAATACAGTTGCAGACGCTCGGGGTGTGCGGCGGGCCACTTGCGGGTGATCGGAAACTGGGACAAATCGGCGGACTGGTCGGTCATGGGATCGAGGCGTTCGAAGGCGGCTGAATGGGCGGCGGATGTCACCGCAGGACAGCCAATATAACGCCAAGTGAAAAGGCTTGCAGACGGCGGCGCGGGCGCACGGGATGTGACAGATGTACGGCAGTTCGGTGAAGCACGCGCATTCGGCCGACAAGAAATTTCAGCTTGAATGTGCGGCGGATGGCGACTTAAATGGAAAGCCTTCACTTTCGAGAAATCTCGCCCCGCAGGTGGATGGGGTCTGACCGGCGAACGGCACGCACGTCGTCGTCTCTTTGTTGTTCTCTCTGTCGTTCTTCAAAGCATTCGCGCAAGGACCGAACCATGAGCACATTCAAGACGAAAGATGGCACCACGATCTACTACAAGGACTGGGGCAAGGGCCGCCCGGTCGTTTTCTCACACGGCTGGCCGCTTTGTGCCGACGCCTGGGATGCGCAGATGCTGTTCCTCGTGCAGCACGGCTATCGCGTCATCGCCCATGATCGCCGCGGCCACGGGCGCTCGGATCAGCCCGGCACCGGCAACGATATGGATACCTACGCCGACGATCTGGCGGCGCTGGTCGATTCGCTAGATCTGAAGGAAGCGACGTTCGTCGGCCATTCGACGGGCGGTGGCGAAGTGGCGCACTATCTCGGCCGTCATGGCACGCGCCGTGCCGCGCAGGCGGTGCTCATCGGCGCGGTGCCGCCTATCATGGTCAAGTCCGACAAGAATCCGAACGGGCTGCCGATCGGTGTGTTCGACGAGATTCGCGCGAATGTGGCCGCCAATCGCTCGCAGTTCTATCAGGATCTGGCCGTGCCGTTCTACGGTTACAACCGGCCGAACGCCAAGAAGTCGCAGGGCGTCATCGACGCGTTCTGGCTACAGGGCATGTGGGGCTCGCATCTGGGCCAATACCTGTGCGTGAAGGAATTCTCGGAAGTGGATTACACCGACGATCTGAAGATGATCGACGTACCCGCACTCATCCTGCACGGCGACGACGATCAGATCGTGCCGATCGACGATGCGGGCAAGCTGAGTGCGAAAATCATCAAGGACGCCACGCTGAAGATCTACCCGGGCGGCGCGCACGGCATGTGCACGGTGGAAGCCGAGAAGGTCAACGCGGACCTGCTGGAATTTCTGCGGAAGTAGCCGACGCCCGGCGATTTGCGCTGGCGTGAAACGACAAAGGGACGGCAGTTGCCGTCCCTTTGTGTTTGTCGCAGTCGTTTGTAGCGGTAAAGCGCGACGCGTGATTACGCGTTGTTCAGCACCTTGGCGATGCTCTCGGCCACGACGCCGACGTTCTTCTCGTTCAGACCGGCAACACACATACGGCCCGAGCGAATCAGATACACGCCGTGTTCGTCGCGCAGCACGTCGACTTGCGCCGCCGACAGGCCCGTGTACGTGAACATGCCGCGTTGTTCCAGATAACGCGAGAGCATGTTGTCCGGCACGTGACCGCGCAGACCCTCATGGATCGCGCCGCGCATGCGCGTGATGCGCTGGCACATCTGCGTGAGTTCGTCTTCCCACGACTTGCGCAGTTCCGGCGTGCTCAGCACCTTGGCGACGATCTTCGCGCCATGCGTCGGCGGGTTGCTGTAGTTCGAACGCACGGCGCTCGTCAGCTGACCCAGCACGCGCTCGGCCGCTTCGCCCGATTCGCAGATCACCGACAGGCCGCCGCAACGCTCGCCGTACAGCGAGAAGTTCTTCGAGAACGAATTGGCCACGAAGGCCGGCACGCCTTGACGGGCCAGTTCGCGAATCACGAACGCATCGGCGTCCAGACCCGAGCCGAAGCCCTGATAGGCCATGTCGACGAAGGGCAGCAGTTCGCGCTTCTTGAGCACCTCGATTACCTGCACCCACTGCGCGTCGTTCAGATCGACACCGGTCGGGTTGTGGCAACAAGCGTGCAGCAGCACGACGCTGCGTGCCGGCAGCTTGTCGATGGCGTCGACCATCGCTTCGAATTGCAGGCCGCCCGTAGCTTCGTCGTAATACGGGTACGTATTCACGGTGAAACCGGCGCGCTCGAAGATGAAGCGGTGGTTATCCCACGTGGGGTCGCTCACCCAGACCTGTGCACCCGGGAAGTAACGCTTGATGAAGTCGGCACCGACTTTCAGCGCGCCCGAGCCTCCGAGCGTCTGCACCGTGGCGATGCGGCCTTCGGTGCGGGCAGGCGAGTCCTCGCCGAACACGAGGGCCTGCACGGCGTCGCGATAGTTGGCGAAGCCTGCCATCGGCAGATATGGCTTCGGACCCACCTCGGCCAGCAGCAGGGCTTCGGCCTGACGCACCGCTTGCATGACCGGCAGACGGCCATCGTCGTCGTAATAGATGCCGATGCTCAGGTTGACCTTGTCGGTACGCGGATCCTTCGCAAAATTCTCGTTGAGCGAGAGGATCGGGTCACCGGGATAGGCATCGATATGTTCGAACATGGCAGGTCCTGGAATAACGGAGATAACGAGAGAGATTCGGTAAGACGGGAAACTGGCCGGCGCGCGAGCGCAAACGTCGATGATACCGCTAGTGCGGTGCCCCCGTGTGTGTCCGGGCCCCGGGACATGCCCCGCGCGGCGTGCGCGCGGGGTGGGCTTTCGTTTGCGTGGGTGACGCTTCGCGTCAGCGGGCCGCCGTGGCGGGCACGCCAGCGGCCGCACGCTTCTGGCGCAGGCGGTAGCCGAGCGTCAGCACGACCAGCCAGACCGGGATCAGATAGACCGAGATGCGCAGGTCGGGGATCAGGTACATCACGACCAGAATGCCGGCGAGGAAGACGAGGCACAGATAGTTCGTGAACGGGTACCACAGGCTCTTGAAGACCGTGGTTTCACCGGCACGCGCCTTGGCCCGGCGGAACACCAGATGGATCACGCTGATCATGGCCCAGTTGATGATGAGGGCCGAGACGACCAGACCCATCAGCAGTTCGAACGCCTTGCCGGGCATGAAGTAGTTGATCACCACGCACAGCGCGGTCGCTGCGGCCGACACACCGAGCGCGGCGAGCGGAATGCCACGGGCGTTGACCTTGAGCAGCGCGCGCGGCGCGTTGCCCTGACCGGCCAGACCGTAGAGCATGCGGCTGTTGCAATACACGCCGCTGTTATAGACGGACAGGGCGGCGGTCAGCACCACGGCGTTGAGCACGTTGGCGACGAAGTTGCTGTTCAGTTCATGGAAGATCAGCACGAACGGGCTGCCGCCGGAGACGACCTTCTCCCACGGATACAGCGAGAGCAGCACGCCGAGGGCGCCGACGTAGAAAATCAGAATGCGGTAGATCACCTGATTGGTCGCACGCGGAATGGTGTGCGACGGATCGTCGGCCTCGGCCGCAGTGATGCCCACCAGTTCGAGCCCGCCGAACGAGAACATGATCACGGCCATCGCCATGACAAGGCCGGACACGCCGTTCGGGAAGAACCCGCCGTGCTGCCAGAGGTTGGCCACGCTGGCGTCGGGGCCGGCATTGCCCGAGAAGAGCAGATAGCCGCCAAACCCGATCATGCCGACGATGGCGGCGACCTTGATGATGGCGAACCAGAACTCCATCTCGCCGTATGACTTCACGCTCGACAGGTTGATGGCGTTGATGATCCCGAAGCACACGAGTGCCGAGACCCACGTGGGGATCGCCGGCCACCAGTACTGCACGTAAATGCCGACGGCCGAGAGTTCGGCCATCGACACGAGGATGTACAGCACCCAGTAGTTCCAGCCCGAGACGAAGCCCGCGAACTGGCCGCAATACTTGTTGGCGAAGTAACTGAACGAGCCGGCGACGGGCTCGTCGACGACCATTTCACCGAGCTGCCGCATGATGAAGAACGCGACGATACCGGCAACGGCGTAGCCAAGCAGTACGGACGGTCCAGCGGTTTTGATGGTTTGGGCGATGCCGAGAAAGAGGCCGGTGCCGATCGCGCCACCGAGGGCGATCAATTGAATGTGACGATTCTTCAGGCCGCGGTGGAGCGAGCCTTCTTGTGCTGCATTGGCGGACATGTCTGTTCCTTACCCTACCTTCGATGCCATGCGGCGCGCCTCTCTGTCTCCGTTCGGTAGGAACGGACCGGAAGCGTTGAGCCGCCACGGCGCGGTGCTTATGACACCGTCGCCGTGTTCTTGGTGGTCACCCCCCGAGAGGTGACCGTCATCCCGGCGCACGGGGCGCCGGTTGTCTCCCCTGGACTCAGACCTTGAGCGTGCCGCGCGCGATCTGGTCGCGTTCGAGCGATTCGAACAGCGCCTTGAAGTTGCCTTCGCCGAAGCCGTCGTCGCCCCGGCGCTGAATGAACTCGAAGAACACCGGACCCAGCAGGGTCTTCGAGAAGATCTGGAGCAGCAGACGCGGCTTGCCGCCTTCGGTCGTGCCGTCGAGCAGAATGCCGCGCGACTTCAGCTCACCGACCGGCTGGCCGTGACCCGGCAGACGCGTTTCGAGCGCCTGATAGTAGAAGTCGTTCGGTGCCGTCATGAGCGGTACGCCGGCCATTTGCAGATTGTCGATGACCTGAATCAGGTCGTCGGTCAGGAATGCAATGTGCTGAATGCCTTCACCGTTGAAGGCCATCAGGAATTCCTCGATCTGGCCGCTGCCCTTGGCGGATTCTTCGTTCAGGGGAATGCGGATTTTACCATCGGGTGCGGTCATCGCCTTCGACGCCAGACCGGTGTACTCGCCCGAGATATCGAAGTAACGAATTTCGCGGAAGTTGAACAGCTTCTCGTAGAAGTTGGCCCAGAAGGACATACGGCCGCGATAGACGTTGTGCGTCAGGTGGTCGATCAGGCGCAGGCCGTGGCCGACCGGATGACGATCGACGCCTTCGATGAATTCGAAGTCGATGTCATAGATCGACTTGCCTTCTTCGAAGCGGTCGATCAGGTACAGCGGCGCGCCGCCGATGCCCTTGATGGCCGGCAGACGCAGTTCCATCGGGCCGGTGGCGATCTCGACCGGCTGGGCGCCGAGTTCCAGCGCGCGGGCGTAGGCCTGATGCGAATCTTTCACGCGGAAGGCCATGCCGCAGGCGCTCGGGCCATGCTCGGCGGCGAAGTAGGCCGCCGGGCTGTTCGGCTCGCGGTTGACGATGAAGTTAACCTCGCCCTGACGATAAAGCACCACGTCTTTCGAACGATGGCGGGCCACGAGCGTGAAGCCCATCTGCTCGAAGATCGGCTCAAGCAGGTTCGGGGTGGGCGACGCGAATTCCACGAATTCGAAGCCCATCAATTGCATCGGGTTGTCAAACAGGTCGGCCATGATCGTCTCGGCTTTGTGAGGTGGATGTTTCGTTGGACGCGTGCCCGGCCCGGTGGTTGTGCGCCTGGCTTCGGAAGACGGATTTCTCGAACCGGTCCCGCTTCACAATTTACGCAATAAAATTGTGAATCGCTGACCGCCCGGTCGGGATTTTGTACCCTGCCGTTTTAATTCCCGAAACCTGCGTAGTGCCAGCCATCGTGCGTGCACTGCATCGATTTGAGGGGCCCAGTGTAAGTGCGTCAACGCAAAATAGGATTTCGTAAAAGGCACAGGGAAACCCTATGTTATGCATTAATATTTCTAAATTTACGGGTTTAAGGAGAGGAAAGTGCATAACATCGAGATCGATCGGATCGACGTCCGGCTGCTGGCGATTTTGCAGTCGCACGGACGGATTTCGAATCTGGAATTGGCCGAGGCCATCAAGCTGTCGCCGGCGCAGACATTGCGCCGCCATCGCCGCCTCGAAGAGTTGGGGGTGATCAAGGGATACGACACGCGGCTCGATGCGCAACGGCTCGGTTTCAGCGTCGTGGCGTTTGTCCACGTGACGATGGAGCGCGGGCATATTCGTGACCTGTCGAACTTCAAGGGACTGGTCGCGGAGCTGGCGCAGATACAGGAGTGCTTTTCCGTGACCGGCGATATCGACTACGTGCTCAAGGTAGTGGCGCGTGACCTGAAGGGGTTGTCCGAATTTCTGCTCGATACGCTGATGCGGATTCCGGGCGTGAGCGCCGTCAAATCGAGCGTCTGTCTCGATGAAATCAAGTGTACGTCGGCGGTGCCGCTGGCGTCCTGAGCGACCCCTGACCTCGCTATCGCCGCGCCCGCACGGCGAATGCCGCGAGTGCCACGGCCACCGCGACGAGCGCGCATCCGGCCCACGGCGTGAGCATCAGCGCGTTCGCATCGACGAGTGCACCGCCTGCGCCCGCCCCGAGCGCTACGCCGACGTGCATGGCTGCCACGTTCACGCCCACATTGGCGTCGGCTTGCTGTGGCGCGCTGCGAATCAGGAAGTTCTGCACCACGGGCGAAATCGACCACGACAAACAGCCCCAGACCATCATCGCAACGACGAAGATCGCTACGTGCCACGCGCTATCGATACCGGTGACACCCATGCCACCGCTCCCGGCGCCCAGCATCGCGGCCAGCGGCACACAAGCCATCGCGGCGAGAAACAGCAGCGGACACCCGAGCAGCGCTCGCGAGGCACCTGCCCGGTCCGATCCCAATCCACCAAGCCATGCGCCGGCCACCCCCGCCACGCCGAAAGCGACGAACAGCAGGCTCAAACCATCGGGTGAAGGCGCGAGGGTCTTCTGGAGATACGGCGCGAGATACGCGAACAGCATGAAGTGCCCGCCAAGCATGGCGATCGACACGCCTTGCGCGGCAAGCAAGCGAGGCTGCGCCAGTGCTTTCACATACGCTCGCAGCGTCAGCGCGGTGGCGGGCTGCGTGAGCGGCAACACGCGCCAGAGCACGAACATGAGCGGCGCACTGACCAGACCGATGACGGCGAACACGGCGCGCCATCCTGCCCAGTGTTCGAGCGTCATGCCGAGCGGAACGCCGAGTACCAGCGAGCCGCTGATGCCCATGAAGATGATCCCCACGGCGCGCCCGTGAAACTCGGGCGGCGTGATTTCGGTGGCCAGCCGCGAGCAGAGCAGCACGATGGTGGCGCAACTGGCCGCCATGGCCATGCGCGCCACGAACAGCGCGGCGTACCCCGGGGCGGCTGCGGCGGCGAGGTTGCTGAGCGTGAAGGCCAGCAGCGCGACGATCAGCGCGGGGCGCCGGGCATGCCGGGAGAGCCACGCGGCCATCGTGAAGGCCCACAGCGCGAAGACTGCCGAAAAGACGGTGGTGAGTTGGCCCGCCGAGGCCATCGAGACCCCGAGCCCGTGCGAGATCGCGGGCAGGATGCCGATGCAGATGTTTTCGTCGATCCCGACGAGAAAGACGGTGAGCGCGAGCAGCCAGACCTTGGCGGCGCTATGCGGCGTTGCCGCGATGGGCGCGAGTGACGATGTTGGTGACGTCGATGACGTCGATGAAGTCGATGACGTTGATGAAGCGGGGGAGGCCAATGAAGACTCCGATGTCATGACACGCACCGTGCGTCACCGGGATTGGCGCGACGGTTGAGCGTATCGATCCGTCGGGTTTCGAGGCTAGGCTTCGGTTATCCCATCGCCGGAACATTATCGGAATCGACGCAACGCGGCAACCGGGGGCCGGTCTGTGTGACGGCTGGGGATTATCGCAAGGCGACACACGATAGTTGACAGCCCGGGAATATCTGTGATCTTATGCAGCACATGATCACCGCGCAATTCTCCCTCTCGCTACGACTACTAGCCCGCTCCACCGGGCTTGGTCCGTTGCTGCGCGCGTGCATCGTCTGAATTTCCTCTGAAGCACCGCTGATTTTCCCCAGTTACGCCGATCTGAGCCCCGGTTCATCCAACCGGAGGTCGTAGCTTTTTTGCGCTCAAGCGTCGTCCGGTTGCCACTTTTTCCGACAATCGAGACACGCCATGTTGAACAACCCCGCTACCAAGTACCGCGCCTTCAGTCCGGTCAACATTCCGGACCGACAGTGGCCGAGCCGCACCATCACGCGTGCACCGATCTGGATGAGCACCGACCTGCGCGACGGCAATCAGGCCTTGTTCGAGCCGATGGACGCGCAGCGCAAGATGCGCATGTTCAAGATGCTGGTCGCGATCGGTTTCAAGGAAATCGAAGTCGCGTTCCCGTCCGCCTCCGAAACCGATTTCAACTTCGTGCGTGAATTGATCGAAGGCGGTCACATCCCCGACGACGTCACCATCGAAGTGCTCACGCAGGCACGTGACGATCTCATCGAGCGCACCTTCGCCGCCCTCAAGGGCGCACCGCGCGCCATCGTTCACCTGTACAACGCCACGGCTCCGGAATTCCGCCGCATCGTCTTCAACCTCGACCAGCCGGGCGTGAAAGCGCTGGCCGTCGCAGCCGCCAAGACCATCAAGCGTTGCGCCGACGCCGCCCCCGATACCCGCTGGACCCTGCAATACAGCCCCGAAACGTTCACGGGCACCGAACTCGATTTCGCCAAAGAAGTTTGTGACGCGGTCTTCGATGTCTGGCAGCCGACGCCGGACCACAAGTGCATCGTCAACCTGCCCGCCACCGTTGAAATCGGCACGCCGAACTACTACGCCGATCAGATCGAGTGGATGCACCGCAACCTCAAGCATCGCGATTCGCTGATTCTCTCGGTGCACCCGCACAACGACCGTGGCACGGCAGTGGCCGCCGCCGAGCTGGCCGTGATGGCCGGTGCCGATCGTATCGAAGGGTGCCTGTTCGGTAACGGCGAGCGCACCGGTAACGTCGATCTCGTCACGCTCGCGTTGAATCTCTACACGCAAGGCGTGGACCCGGGCCTCGACTTCTCGAACATCAACGAAGTCGCCCGCACGTCGGAAGAATGCACGCAATTGCCGGTGCATCCGCGCCACCCGTACGTGGGCGATCTCGTGTTCACCGCGTTCTCGGGCTCGCATCAGGACGCCATCAAGAAGGGCTTCGCCGCACAGAAGCCGGACACCTTCTGGGAAGTGCCGTACATGCCGATCGATCCGAGCGATCTGGGCCGCACTTACGACTCGATCATTCGTGTGAACAGCCAGTCGGGCAAGGGTGGCATTGCCTTCCTGCTCGAACAGTCGTACGGGGTGCAAATGCCGCGCCGCCTGCAAGTTGATTTCAGCTCGGCCGTGCAGCGCTACACCGACGAGACCGGCGCCGAAGTCACGGCAGCGCAGATCTGGCAACTGTTCCAGAAAGAATATGTGGAAGCGGCCGAACCGGTGGCTTATGTCGGCCACACGCTCTCGGAGCGCGACGGCCGTCAGCAGATCGCTGTGACCATCGACATCCACGGTCAACGCACGACGGTGTCGGGTGCCGGTAACGGTCCGCTCGATGCGCTGATGAACGCGATGCGCACGCCGGTGCGTGTGCAGCACTACGAAGAGCGCGCGCTGACGCAAGGTGCCGATGCACGTGCTATCGCGATTGCCGAAATGGCGGGCGAAACGATTGTCGGTAGCGCGTTCGGCGTGGGTATCGATGCGAATCTCACGACGGCCTCGATCCGTGCGGTCATCAGCGGTATCAACCGCGCTTATGACCGCAGCGAAGCCGATGCGAAGGCCACGTTCTTCGACGCCGTGATGCGCGATGTCGCCAAGGCCGTCTGAGGCTTTTTCAAACAGAAAACTCAGGCAGGAACTGAGGAGACACGTAGTCCAGCAGGGAATTTGAGGCAGACGTGTACCGCTGAGCGCTGATCGTGCGAGCGGGACACCGGTGCGGCGCGACGACACTTACCCAGTGTCGTGCGACCGCCCCGGCCACAGAAATCAAGCGGTGTGACAGGGTGGGGGGAGTAAGCCCTGCCCGGTCAGATCGCTTCGATGGCGATAGCGATGCCTTGGCCGACCCCAATGCACATCGTACACAGCGCAAAGCGGCCACCGGAACGCTTTAGCTGATACATCGCCGTCGTCACCAGACGTGCGCCGCTCATGCCGAGCGGATGGCCCAGCGCGATCGCGCCGCCGTTCGGATTGACGCGCAGGTCGTCGTCAGCGACACCCAGCTGACGCAGCACGGCCAGGCCCTGGCTCGCAAACGCTTCGTTGAGTTCGATCACATCGAACTGATCGAGCGACATGCCGAGCCGCGCCAACAGTTTGATTGTTGCGGGCGCCGGACCGATGCCCATGATGCGCGGTGCTACCCCTGCCGTCGCCATGCCCAGAATCCTGGCGCGCGGCGTCAGGCCAAAGCGCGCCGCGCTCGCCTCGTCTGCTAACAGCAGCGCGCAGGCGCCGTCGTTGACGCCAGAAGCGTTACCGGCGGTCACGGTCCCATCAGGGCGTACCACGCCCTTGAGTCTGGCAAGCGCTTCCATGCTGGTGGCACGCGGATGTTCGTCGCGGTCCACCACAATGGCTTCGCCCTTCTTCTGGGCGATCGACACCGGCGTAATTTCTTCCGCCAGCGTGCCGTTAGCCTGCGCACGCGCCGCTTTCTCTTGCGAGCGCACCGCGAAGCGATCCTGATCTTCGCGGCTGATGCCGAATTCCGTCGCCACGTTCTCGCCCGTCTCGGGCATCGAATCCACGCCGTATTGCGCCTTCATTAGCGGATTGACGAAACGCCAGCCGATGGTCGTGTCGTAAATCTCTGCCTGACGTGAAAACGCACTGGCGGCTTTGCCCATCACGAACGGCGCACGGCTCATGCTTTCCACGCCACCGGCGATCATCAGACCGGCTTCGCCTGCCTTGATGGCGCGCGCGGCGGTGCCGATGGCATCCATGCCCGAGCCGCACAAACGGTTGACGGTGCCACCCGGCACGTCTTGCGGCAGCCCGGCGAGCAGCGCCGACATGCGGGCCACGTTGCGGTTGTCTTCGCCGGCCTGATTCGCGCAGCCGTAGATCACATCGTCAACCAGCGTCCAGTCGACGTTGCCGTTGCGCGCCATCAGCGCCTTGATCGGAATCGCGCCGAGATCGTCGGCACGCACCGACGACAGTGCGCCGCCGTAACGGCCGATAGGGGTGCGGATCGCGTCGCAGATAAAGACTTCACTCATTTGTCTACCTCACCGAATGGGGGATTTCGAATTCACTCAATGCATGCCGAACAATGCAAATCGCCGGGAATCTCCCGGCGATCGTGTGCAATGCAGATATCAGGCGACGGCCGGCGAGGGCAGTAGCGTCACGCCGCTCAGACGTTGCAACTCGTCGAACGTCAGCCCTTCGACCATATCGCGCACGCGCAGCCCTTCGGGCGTCACGTCGATGACC
Organism: Pandoraea sp. PE-S2T-3; assembly: GCF_002179965.1. Taxonomy (GTDB): domain Bacteria; phylum Pseudomonadota; class Gammaproteobacteria; order Burkholderiales; family Burkholderiaceae; genus Pandoraea. Next base: position 331,170 of record NZ_NGUQ01000018.1, on the reverse strand, counting down.
GCGAGGTCCGTGTAGATGCGCGTCACGCAGCCCACACCCGTCAGCGGGTAGGTGCACGCGTCGACGATCTTGCTTTCGCCTTGCTTGGTCTGATGTTCCATCATCACGAACACCTGCTTGGCGCCGGTCGCGAGATCCATCGCGCCACCCACCGCGGGGATGGCGTCGGGCGCGCCCGTGTGCCAGTTGGCGAGGTCGCCGGTCTTCGAGACCTGGAACGCACCCAGCACGCAGAAGTCGAGGTGGCCGCCGCGCATCATCGCGAACGAGTCGGCGTGATGGAAATACGCGCCGCCCGGTTTGAGCGTGACGGGCTGCTTGCCGGCGTTGATGAGGTCTTCATCCTCTTCGCCCTTGGCGGGGGCCGGGCCCATCCCGATCACGCCGTTCTCGCTTTGCAGAATGATTTCTTTCTCGGCCGGCAGGTGATTGGCCACTGCCGTGGGCAGGCCGATACCGAGGTTCACATAGGCGCCGTCGGGAATATCCTGGGCGACGCGGGCGGCCATCTGGTCGCGGGTCAGTCGGTTCATGTCGTAGCTCCGGAATAGGGGACGTCAGGCGCTCGCGGTGCCGGGCACCGCGACGATACGTTGAACGAAGATGCCGGGCGTGACCACGGCTTCCGGATCGAGCTCGCCCAGTTCCACGACTTCGCTGACCTGAACGATGGCGCATTTCGCAGCGGTCGCCATGATGGGGCCGAAGTTGCGGGCGGTCTTGCGATACACCAGATTGCCCCAGCGGTCGCCCTTGAGCGCCTTGATCAACGCGAAATCGGCGTGGATCGGCGATTCGAGCACGTACGGCTTGCCGTCGATCACGCGGGTTTCCTTGCCTTCGGCGAGCAGCGTGCCGTAGCCGGTCGGCGTGAAGAAACCGCCGATGCCTGCACCGGCAGCGCGAATGCGTTCGGCCAGATTGCCTTGTGGCACCAGTTCCAGTTCGATCTTGCCGGCGCGATAGAGCGCGTCGAACACCTGCGAATCGGTCTGACGCGGGAACGAGCAGATGATCTTGCGCACGCGCCCGGCCTTGAGCAGCGCGGCGAGGCCCGTCTCACCATTGCCGGCGTTGTTGTTGACGATGGTCAGATCGCGCGCGCCTTGTTCGATCAGGGCGTCGATGAGCGCCGAGGGCATACCGGCGTTGCCAAAGCCGCCAATCATGATCGTGGCGCCGTCATGGACGTCGGCGACCGCGCTGGCGAGCGATTCGTAAATCTTGTTGATCACACGTGCCTCCTGGGCAGTTCCGTCGAACGAACCTGCGGTCTCGGGCTGACTAGCCAGAGCCTGCGCGCCGTCCGGTGCGGTTGTCTCGCGGCGATGACGTCTTGTCCGGCGGCATCGTCTGGTTCACAATGTTCTTATAGCGAACAAATATTCGCTATAAGAACAGCGTAAGCTTTCCGATGTCGGGCGTCAAGACAGGGAAGGCGCGAGACGCATTCGGTGAGACTGTGTGTCCCGCACGGTGGAACCGCTCGCGCAAATCCATTACGCTTGCCGTCTGCGCGATCGTGGTGCATCGCCGGGACGCCCGGTGGCCCGCGCAATCACGCTTGATAAGAAGTCACCCGACAAACCACCCTGCAACCCGCCAGACCTGCCGATAGCTACCCAATGACACCTGTGCCGAACGACTCCCGCGATCCGACCGAGAAGAAGCCGGGCGACTCTTATGTGCAGTCGTTTGCGCGCGGGCTTGCGGTAGTCAAGGCGTTCAATGCGGCGCGGCCGGCCCAGACGCTGTCTGAAGTGGCGCAGGCGTCCGGCCTGACCCGCGCGGGCGCCCGGCGCATTCTGCTGACGCTCGAAGCGCTCGGTTACGTGCGCAGCGAGGGGCGGTTATTCCGCCTGACGCCGCGTATTCTCGATCTGGGTTTCTCGTATCTGACGTCGATGCCGCTGTGGAATCTGGCCGAGCCGTTTATGGAAGCGCTGGTTCAGCAGGTGCAGGAGAGCAGTTCGGCATCCGTGCTCGACGGCGACGACATCGTCTATGTGCTGCGCGTGCCCGTGCGCAAGGTGATGTCGATCAACCTGTCGATCGGCAGCCGCTTGCCGGCGTGGTGTACGTCGATGGGGCGCGTGATGTTGTCCGCACTGCCCGACGACGAACTCGACGCTGCGCTGCGCCGCGCCGATATTCGTCAGCACACGCGCCGCACGCTGACGGACGTGGACGCGCTGCGCGAACGCATCCTGCAAGTGCGGGCGCAAGGCTGGGCCGTGGTCGATCAGGAACTGGAAGAGGGCTTGATCTCGATTGCTGCGCCGATTCGCAACCGGGCCGGGCAGGTCATCGCCGCGATGAATGTGAGCGGTCAAGCGAACCGGACGTCGGCGGCGGAGATGGAGACGAAGTTTCTGGCGCCGCTGCAACAAGCCGCGCAGAAGATTTCGCAGATGGTGGTCGTGTAAATCAATCACCACAGAAAAACTACCGGGGCGTCGCCATGCGAGCGCCCCGTTTTTATTGGTGCTGCGTACCGATCAAGCGCGGGCGGCGGCGCCCAATGCCCCGGCGCGCGCCAACTGCATGGCAGAGAGCAGCGTCTCGTGATCGCCGATCTGATTGGCGAGCAGCAGAATCAGTTGGGCGTTGGCGGCCTGACTCTGTGCGTCGTCGAAATCGCGATGCATATCGATAAGCGCTTCGTAGAAGTCGTCGGGGCGCGTCAGGCGCGGTTTTGTATCGAGTGCCATGGGTGTCTCCTCCCGGCTGAATTCATGTGTGTTGTTGAGAATAGTGTCAGCGCCGGCTCACGCCGCGCACGGCATCGTCGCCTGCGCTGACGACACGCGTCCGAGCGCCCGGTCTCGCGCTTGCGCAATGGCAGCGGCATCGAGGGTGCGCCAGCGTGCACAGACGTGCTGATCCGGTCGGACCAGATAGACCGTGCCGGGTGTGGCGTCGTAACGCTGCGCGGCGAGTCCTTGGGCATCGTGCCAAACGTTCTCGTCACCTTGCGCTTGCGAGGCGTCGTTCGTGACGAACACCGGCATGACGGGCACGCGGTCATTCGCCATCGCTTGCAACGCCGCCAGTGCCGCCGCATCCAGCGAGGCGGGCGAGCCGAACACCAGCGCGACAAAGCGCCCGCCGAGACGCGGCAATAGCCAGCCGTCCTGCGCGTTGTGCGAGAGCGGCGCGTCGAGGCAGGTTGCCCCCGGCACCATGCGCCCGACAAACGTGTCGCGATCGGCAGTGTTCAGCGTGGAGTCGTGCAACACCGCAGGCACCGACAAGCGGCCGCTGTTCACCAGTTGACGGGCGAACGCATGATCGCGTGCCAGCGTCAGCACAGCATCGCGAAACACGCGCGACACTGGGCTTTTGGGCGTGATGAAGTCTGTTGCGCGCGTCGAGTTAAGAATGTTCTCGTCCGCGGCGAATTCGCGCTCACGGGCATAGGTATCGAGCAACGTATCGGGCGCACGGTCATCCAGCACCATGGCCAGTTTCCACGCGAGATTTTCCGCATCCTGCACGCCGCTGTTCGCACCGCGTGCCCCGAACGGCGACACGCCGTGCGCCGAGTCACCCGCGAAGAGCACATTGCCGTGGCGGAAGCTGTCCATGCGCAGGCACGAGAACGTGTAGACGCTCACCCACTCCAGCGTGAATTTGGCATCGGGGCCAAGCAGGGCCTGCACGCGCGGAATCACGCGCTCGGGCGTCTTCTCCGCTTCGGGATCGGCGTCCCAGCCCAGTTGGAAATCGATGCGCCAGACGTCGTCCGGCTGACGGTGCAGCAACACCGACTGATTCGGATGGAAGGGCGGGTCGAACCAGAACCAGCGCTCTGCCGGGAAGTTCGCCGTCATCTTCACGTCGGCAATCAGAAAGCGATCCTTGAACGTGCGGCCGTGGCTGTCCACACCGATCAGCTTGCGCACCGGGCTGCGTGAACCGTCGGCCGCGACAACGTAGCGCGCCGTCGTTTGATACGCGCCATCGGGCGTGTCGACCGTGAGGGTCACGCTCGCATCGGCGGCGCCGGGTGTACCGTGCTGCACGAGTCCCGAGACCTTGTTCTTCCAGCGGATTTCGATGTTCGGCAGCTCGCTGGCGCGCTCGAACAGATAGCCTTCGACGTAGTACTGCTGCAAGTTGATGAACGCGGGACGATGGTGTCCGGCGTCTGGCAGCAGATCGAAGTTGTAGACCTCCTGATCACGCAGAAACACGCGGCCGACATTCCAGCAAACGCCTTTTTGCACCATGCGATCGCCGCAGCCGAGCCGGTCGAAGATGTCGAGCGTGCGCTTGGCGAAGCAGATGGCGCGCGAGCCGGTGGAGAGCGTGCAGTCGTCGTCGAGCACGATCACGTGCACACCCTGATGGGCGAGATCGATGGCGGTCGCGAGCCCGACCGGGCCGGCACCAACGACGATGACCGGGTGCGGTGCGGCGGTTCGGCCGGTGTCATTCGTGCCATTCGCGCCATTCGTAGCTGCCGACTGTTCGGCACAAGGCTGGTACGTGAACGTGAGGCGCTGGTAATCGATGCTGCTCATGCAATGTCTCCGTCGCCGGTGCCTCATCCGCGCGCCATGTCAGCGTCGCGCGGGCGGGCACCGTTTCTACTTTTGATTTGCTACCGGGTCAGTGGGCTCAGTCTTGCAGTGCGGCCCACATTTCCTTGTCGCGCTGCGCCGTCCAAATGCGCGGGTGCGTGATGCCGCTGGCCTCATCGAAGGCGCGCGTCACATCGAACGGCAGGCAGTGTTCGTAGATGAAAACGTGACCGAACTTCGGGTCCATCTGGCTGCGCGTGAGTGCCATCGCGCCCTTCAGATCGAGCTTCTGTTCGACGGCTTTCTTGCCGGCTTCGAACAGCGTCGTCACGAAGTCCTTCGTGTAGGCGAGGCCCTTGGCGACGTCGGCGGGCGTGGTGAGTGCCGGGCCACGGCCCGGGACGAGCTTCTCGGCACCGAGTGCCGCCAGCGCGTCGAGCGTGGCGGGCCACTCGGCGAGTTGTGCGTCGCCGGTGTAGCAGGCGGCGTCGTACTCGACCAGATCGCCCGAGAACAGCACCTTGTCCGACGGCAGCCACACGACCGTGTCGCCCTTCGTATGGCCCGAGCCCAGATGCGCAATCTTCACTTCGAGCTTGCCGAGGAACAGCGTCATTTCCTTCTCGAACACGAGCGTCGGCCACGTCAGGCCCGGCACCGTCTCGACACCGGCGAACAGACGCGGGAAGCGTTCGATCTCCGACTTCATGTCGGCTTCGCCGCGCTCTTGAATCATCTCAAACGTGCCGCGGCTCGCGATGATCTGCTGCGCGCCTTCTTCGAAGTAAGCCGACGCGCCCAGCACGCGCACGGCGTGATAGTGCGAGAGCACCACGTACTTGATCGGCTTGTCGGTGACCGTGCGGATCTTGGCGATCAGGTCTTGCGCCATGGCCGGCGTGGCCGTCGTGTCGACGATCATCACGCCGTCGTCGCCGATGATGACGCCCGAGTTCGGGTCGCCTTCTGCCGTGTAGGCCCAGGCGTGTTCCGACAGTTGGGTGAAGGTGACCTTTTTCGCTTCCAGGTCGGCTTGCGAGGCAAATGCTTTAGCCATGCTGTCTCTCTCTCGTGTCTTGTCTGTGGGGATGAACCGACGACGGGTGGCAGCTCGCACGTCATGAAAGCATGCTCTGTCGGCCGATCGGCGTCAGGGTGCAGCCATCTTACGAAATGGGCTGAATTTTTGTCAATGACAAATATAGTTGTTATTTGCTAATGTTGCGACAAGCGCGCCGCAGGTGATTCGAAACATCCGGGAGAACCCTGAGATGCCCATTTCCGGGCATGCTGCGGCGACTTGTTTAGAATCTAGGCCACTTTTTCTCCGGGAGTCCGCTCCCCCTCTGCATGAACCGAATTCCAAAGGGCGACATGGCGCGTGCCTCCGACAGCCTCGACGACGATGGCGCCCAGCCCGCACGTGTCTCGCGCGGCGTGCAAAGCGTGGACGTTGCCGCCCGCGTGTTGCAGGCACTTGCACAGGCGCGGCGGCCGCTGGCACCGGGCGATCTGGCGGCGCTGGCCGGTCTGCCGCCCGCGCAGGCGCACCCTTATCTGGTGAGTCTCACGCGGCTTGGGTTACTCAAGCGCGATCCGATGTCAGGCAGCTATGCGCCGGGGCCGATGCTGTTGCGGCTGGCGTTGCTCCATCTTGAGAACGATCCCGCGTATCGCGCCGCCGTCCCGCGCGTGGTGGCGCTCGCGCGTGAAACCGGCTTCTGTGTGGCGATCTCTACCCCGGCACCGCAAGGCCCGCTCGTCGTGCACTTCGAGCGCGCGGCCTTCCCGCTGCATGTGAACTTGCACGTGGGGTCGGTCATGTCGCTCACGACGACGTCTACCGGCCGCGCGTTCTGCGCGTTCACGCCGTTAGCCGACTGGCCGCTCGCGTGGCATGAGCAAATGCCGGGCAACGCCGATGAGCAACACCACTTTGCCGAACTCCTCGACGAGACGCGCGCGCACGGCATGGCACGCAGCGTGAACACGCCGAGCCCGTCGGTCAGCAGCCTGTGCGTGCCCGTGTTCGATGCCAGCGGCCGCTTGCGGCTCGCACTCACCGCCATCGGTCCGACGGCGGCACTCGATGTCGATTGGCAGGGGGCTGCCGCGACGGCATTGCGCGAGACGGCCAACGCCATCGCAAGACAAGTCAACGAGGAACTGGCATGAGCGAGCCGACGAAGCCACAACGCGGCATTCAGGCACTGGAGAGCACCGGTGCGTTGCTTGAGGCGTTGGTCGCGGCGGCGCGTCCGTTGCCCCTCAACGGTCTGGCGCGCGATGCGGGCATGGCCCCGGCCAAGGCGCATCCGCATCTGGTGAGCCTTCAGCGCGCCGGGTTGCTCAGCCGCGACGCGAGCGGCAACTTCGAAGCCGGCGCGCTCAGTCTCGAACTGGGTCTGATGGCCTTGCAACGTCTCTCGCCAACGGGCGAAGCCGAGCCCGAGATTCTGGCGTTGGCACAAGCCACGGGTCTTTCGGCGGCGATGGCCGTGCTGGGTCCCGTGGGGCCGACCGTCGTCCGGCTGGAAGAGGCGATGCGCCCGCAACACGTGAGCCTGCGCATCGGCACCGTGCTGTCGCTCGTGAACACGGCCATCGGGCGCACGTTTGCCGCGTTTCTACCGCCGGCGGTGCTCGACGGCATGCTGGCGCAAGAGAGTGTGCGCATGGCCGGTCTGGGGGCGGACGGCCGTGCTGCCAAGCCACCGAAGGACTACGACGGCCGGCTGGCGGACATTCGCACGCATCGCCTCGATACCGCGTTGAGCAATCCGGTGCCCGGTATCGATACGGTCGCGGTGCCCGTGTTCGATCACACCGGCGAAGTCACGCTGGTGCTGGCGCTGATGGGATCGTCCGGCAGCTTCGACACCACGCCCGAGGGCGAACCGGCCAGTGCACTGATAGCCGCAGCGCATCGGCTGTCGTGGCGCTTTGGCGCCGTCGGCCGCTCATTGGACGACGGCTCGCCCGATTCGGCGGTGTAGCCCACGAGCCGTCGCAAGGCGTCGCACGGGTGTCGTCGTGCGTCGCAATGCGGTAACACATCGGGGCCGCGAATTCGCGGGGGCGGCATCAAAATTCATGGGCCGTCGCGTGGGCACGACGGGGCAATTGCGGCATTGCGCGATGTCATGGCGGCAAGGTTAAGATGGGCGCCAACGCCATCCATGTCATTCCGACACACTGCCGCCATGACTCGCATGCCCGTCGAATCCCGTGGGAAAGCCGCTGCGCTCGCCCGGACGCTGCCTCTGACGCTGATGATCGCGGCATTGCTGAGTGCCTGCGCGTCACCGCCACAACAGCAGCCGGGCCCCGCCCGTCCGACCGAGTCGGCGGCTCAGGTCGACGGCATGCCCGCCGACTGGACGCTGGTCTCGACCGTGATCGTGAGCCGTCATGGGGTTCGGTCTCCGACGCATGCGCATCCGCCGCTCGACAAGCTGAGCCCCGACGCGTGGCCCGGCTGGGTGGTCCCCGCCGGTTATCTGACGGCGCGTGGCGGCTCGCTCGCCGAGCGCATGGGCCGCTACTACGGCGACTGGCTGCGCGCGCGCCGTGTCTTGCCTGAGAACACCTGCCCCGCACCGGGTACCGTCTACGGCTGGGCCGATATCGACCAACGCACGCGTGAGACCGGCAGCGCCTTGATGCAGGGCATCGCGCCGGGTTGCGACATGCGCACGGCCCATCAAGCCGATCTCACCACGTACGACGCCGTGTTCCATCCGGTGGCCGCCGGTGACTGCCCGCTGGACCCGGGCGCGGCGCGCGGTGCGATTGAAGCGCGTCTCGCGCCGGATGGTGTTGCGGGCCTCAACAAACGTTATGCCGCCACGATTGCCCGCATGGGCGAAGTCCTTGGCTATTCGCGCAGCCCAGCGTGCGGTGCACAGGGCAACTGCAAGCTTGAAGACGTGCCGACGCGCCTGCGTGTCGAGGGCGACGGAAGCGGCGTGACGCTGCGTGGCGCGCTCGGCAGCGCGGCCACCGCGTCGGAGGTCTTCTTGCTGCAATACGGCGAGGGCTTCCCCGACAACGACGTAGCCTGGGGACGCATTCGTGACGAGAGCGACTGGGCACGCCTGCTCGAAGCGCACAACGCCCAGCGCGATCTGCTCGACCGCACGCCCTATCTCGCAGCGACCAACGGCACGCCGCTGCTCGCGGTCGTGCTCGACGCACTGACCCGCTCGGCCGCCGAAGCGGGCGCACCGCCGCCCGCGCCCGTGCGCGGCCCGGTGTTGCCGGTCGGCAACCGGGTGTATGTGCTCACTGGCCACGACACCAACGTGGCGAATCTGGCCGGCATGCTCAAGTTCGACTGGCAGCTTCCCGATCAGCCTGACAACACCCCGCCCGACGGCGCGCTGGTGTTCTCGCTCTGGCGCAACCCGGCAGGCGAGCCGTTCGTGCGGGTCGAATTCATCTATCAATCAATGCAGCAGTTGCGTCAGCTCACCGCGCTCTCGCTCGATGAGCCGGCCAAGCGCGTCACGCTGCCGTTGGCCGATTGTGCCGACGGCCCGGACGGCCGTGCATGTCGCTGGCCGGCCTTTGCACAGCGGGCGAAGTCAGCGCTGACACCGGCGTGCCTTGAGGCGGTGAGGTAGTCCGCCCAAAAAAGCGACCGGTTTCAGCGTGTCACTCCGAATGGGGTAGTGTCGGCTAACCCTTGGAGTCCGCTATGCAAGACCACATCCAGACCCTGCTCACCTACCTTCAGGGCGAAGGCTATTCGGCGCATCTCGACGATGACGGCGATATCGCGTTCAAGCGCGAAGGCCTGCAATACGTGCTGTGTTTCGACCAGAGCGATCCGGGCTACGGCAAGCTCCTGCTGCCTAACGTCTACCAGATCGAATCGCAGGAATCACTCTCTCGCGCGTTGATTGCGATGGACGAGATCAACCGTCAGATGAAGGTGGTGAAGATCTATACCGTGCGCGATCAGGTCTGGCTCACGGTTGAGTTGTGGTTCGCCGACCAAACTTGCTGGTGTCCGCTGCTGGGGCGGTCGATGCGGGCACTCAGCCACGCGCTGATGAAGTTTGCCGAGGCGATCAACACGCACGCGCCAGCGACAACATCTGCCCGGCGGCTGAACGCCTGACGCAGGCCTCGCCGTGGCCTCGGGCAAGCGCAAGGAAACGTAAAATTCGTGCGGCGCCACGGCGGCCAAACTCACGTAGAATTCGCGGCTGGACTACGTGAGCCCGCATGAAACGCGACGATATCGAAAACGAAGAACTCACGCGCTTGTTGCGCAAGTTCGGCCAACCGGGGGACGGCAGCGCTGCCGTCAAGCTGGCCCATCGCGAGTTTTACAATCGCATGGCCGGTGCGCTCGCCCGGCAGGCGCTTCAGGCGACCGGTTTCAACGACGACCTCGCCCGCCAGACCGTTCAGGAGGCGTGGTGCAAGATCGTGACGGGCGCGCAGGACTACGATCCGTCGCGCGCCTCCGTCAAGACCTGGGTCAACATGATCACCCGGTACTGCGCGCTCGATGTGCTGCGCGTGCACTACAAACATTCCCGCTTTACCCACGATGACGCCGAGGATGCCAAGCCATCCGGCGACCCGGCAGACACGCGCAACTTCGGTCAGATCGCAGGCGATGCGCCGATGGAAGACCCCGACGACATCGCGTGCGAGTGGCCGAGTGCCGCCGACGGCATCTACGGCAATCAGATCGAGAGCGCGGTGCGAAAGTGTCTCGATGCGCTGCCCGCCGGCTCGAATCCCAACTATCGTTTGGCCATGGAACTGGCGCTCGACGAGGACCTCTCGTACGCGGACATGACCGTGGAGATGCAACGCACGTTGCCCCCCGGCGTGCTGATCAACAGCGAGCAGGTGCGCGGCTGGGTCAAGAAAGCGCGCGAGCGCATGCGCGGGTGTGTGTCGCGCAAACTGGGCTTGGGCAAGACAAGCACTTCAGGCAATGCAAAGGAGACGGGCGAGTGAATCACGACGAACTGGAACGTTTCCGCTCACTGGCGTTTCTCTACGCCTGCGACAAGCTCGACGCGGGCGAACGGGCGTGGATGGACGCGCAACTCGCCGCGCATCCCGATTGGCAATCGATCGTGCGCGAGGAGCGCGAGTTCGCCGGCGCCACGCGTGAAGCCATTGAAACGAGTTACGCCGAGCGTGCGCCGCTGGTGGCGTTCGACGATCTGCCCGATGCGCAAACGATTGCCGCGCGTGCGAAGCCATCGAACGGCACCGCCAAAAGCCAGCGCAAACCGGCCTCGCTGATCGATCGTCTGCGCGGTTGGTGGCGTGCGCCGGTGGGCCGGGGCTGGGCGTTTGCTTCGGTGGCGGCGCTGGCATTGCTCACGGGGCTGCAAACCGTGCGTCTCGCCGGGTTGGAGAAACTGGCCGTGCCGACCGAAGGCACGAGCACCCTGCGGGGGGGCGCATCACCGGCGCCGGGCGTGCCGCTGTTGCAGGTGATTTTTGTCGAGACGACGACCGTCGCGCAGGTTCGCAAGACGCTTGGCGATCTTCAACTCGACATCGTGCGCGGGCCGGACGACGACGGCATGCTCTGGCTGGCCGTGCCTGCGGGCGACCCCAAGAAGGCACTGGCCGATCTCAAGGCGACCGGGCTCATCGTTTATGGCGATGTCGCGAGCGACGGCAAATAGCATTCACTGCTGAGGCATCGGCGTGTCGACGACGGGGACTTCGGTCCCCGCTTTTTATGGCCACGGCCAGCACAAAAAAATCTGAAAAAAGTCTCCCGGTTTTTCGACCGGGCTCCGAATAGGGGAGTAACTGCTGCGACGCACGCCACCTGTCAGGGAGGTGCCAGCCGAACAGCGGATCAACGAACGCCGAAACGGTGAACCCGTGAAATGGCAACCCTATTGCGGAGAAAGCGACATGAAGCAACGTGGAAAGATTTTGCGCGACACGAGCGCGGGCCCCGGTCTCGTGATGATCGGTTCGCGTCAGCATCCGTTCGACCTGGAAGGCGTGTGGCAATCGTCGCAGGCCCCGGCGGTGAACATGACCGTCGAGGCGTTGCTCGACGACACCGGCCGCGTGATCACGTTGAGCGTTGTCGCTGAGAGCCAACTGGCGCGCGAAGCGGCCGACGAGGCGATGGCGGCGGTCAAGCAGAAGGGCAACGCGCTCGTCGCCCGCTTCGGTCCGCGCACGCTGGGGGCGATGGCCTTGCTTGCCATTGGCTGGTTCATGCTCAACGTGGTGTCGGTGCAGGTCTCGGCGGACTACCGCGTCGGTATCTCGTTCTGGAAGTTGCTGGGCCTGATCAACTCGCCGGGCGGCGTCATCAACGCGATGGGCGGCAACGGGGGCAGCGCGGGGATCTACGGGGTGGTGGCGGTGCTGGCGATCGTCGCGCCGCTGGCGCCTTACTTCGTCAAAGACCGCCGTGCGCATCTGGCGAACCTCTTGCCGCTGGTCTTCATGGCCGCGATCGGCATTGCCATCTATCTGAACATCAGCGACGGCCTGTCGCAGGCCAAGACGGCAGCGTCGTACTTCGGTGGACGCGATGCCGGACGCATGGCCTCGGACTTCGCGTCGCAGATGGTGCGTGAAGCCCTCAAGGCGATTTCGCTCGGCTTGGGTGCCTACCTGTCGCTGATCGTCAGCGTGTATCTCGCCGGGACCGGCTTGCGCGGTTTCCTCGCTGGGCGCTAAGCGAGCGCCCCGATCGCAGCGATACCTCCACGACAACCCATCAGGATTTAACCACCATGACTACGCTCAACCACTCGACCAAGATCGCTGAATCCATCAGCCCCGCCAAGCCCGTCAAGCGTTTGCTGATCGCCGCACTCATCGCCTCCTGCGCGATGGGGCTGGCGGCCTGTGGTGACAAAGGTGACAAAGTTGACAAGGGCGCCAACGCGCCGACGGACAAGGCCGCTGCGGCCCCTGCCAATCTCAACGACGTCAAGTCGCCGCAGGCTGCCCAGCAGTTGCAAAAACAGATGGTGCAGGACAGTCTGCCGAAGGCCGACCCCGCCACGCCCGATGCGAGCTACGCCGAACTGAACAGCGGCAATCAGTTGATGTTCTCGTATCTGGCGCTGGCAGATCTGCCCGTTGATTACGATCAGGTGGCCCGGCGCATGTCGCGGGACTACGCGAATTCGAATGACGAGTTCCGCAAGCACGATCTGCTCGACGCGCTCAAGCCGAAGATCGACGCCTCGGTGTCGCAAGCCAAGACGCAGCGTTACTTCCGCATGACGATCAACAACGGCATCCGCCAGTACGCGTTCGACAAGAAAGCGTTCCCGCTGGATAGCTCGCTCTCCGAGGCCGGGTCATACCGCTACTTCCTCGACAACGGCGACTACCGTCTGAGCTTCAGCAACGGGGAGCGCTTTCACGATCTGAGCGTGCAGGACGAGAACGCAGCGCGCAAGATCGAGTCGATGCGTGCACGCGGCGAAGCGCCGAATCTGGTGGTCTATGCGTTCGCACAGTCCGCCGATATCGCGAACAAGGCGGTGAGCGCGCAGATCGTCAAGGTGACGCTGGTCGACCGCCAGGGCAACGTGCTGGCGTCGCAGTAATTACTCGGGGAGATCGAGTTTCATGCCCTCGTGAGTGGCGTGAAAGCCAAGACTTTCGTAAAAACGCCGTGCATCGTCACGGCGTTTGTCCGTGGTGAGTTGCACGAGCGTGCAGCCGGCCGCGCGCGCTCGTGCAATCACTTGCTCGAAGAACCAGCGGCCGACACCTTGGCCACGACAGGCGCTCGATACGCGCACCCCTTCCAACAGCGCGCGTGTACGTCCGCGCCGCGATAGCCCGGGAATCACCGTGAACTGCATCACGGCCAGTAGCTGCCCCTCACGCTCGACCACCAGATATTCATTGCCGCCCTGTGAGGTCATCGCGTCGAACGCGCGCTCGTAGATCGGCAGGTCTTGCGGGTCGGTGCTCTCGCGGGACGTCCCGAGCACGTCGTCGGCCAGCAGCGCGACGATCGCGGGCAAGTCGGCACGTGTTGCGCTGCGCACCTGTGCGGTGGCGAGGAAATCGGTCATGGCAGTGATCCAGACAAGAGGGGATAGGGGCGGTCGTCAGCTTACTCCTCGACGGTGCACGGCTTGGTGCAAGGCCCTGATCACGTCGTGGCTTTCTTCTAATTTACTTCGTGAGCGAAACAAAATATGACATATACTTCGCATGCGAAATAAATTGAAAGGTCACCGTTTGCATCAGAGGCGCGCCCCCCAATCCCCCCCAATCCCCCCGAAGCATGACGCGCCGAGGAGTGAAGCCATGTCATCCCTTGCCTTGGAAATACAAGCCGTCGACGGGTATCCGCTTGGCGCACATGCGTGGTATCCGCAGACGTTGCCAGCGCGCGGTGTGGTGCTCGTGCATCCGGCGACGGCGGTCCCCGAGCGGCTGTACTTCGCCTTCGCGCAGTACGTGGCGCAACGGGGTTTGATCGCCATTACCTATAGCTATCGGGGCATCGACGGCTCGCGGCCATCACGCTTGCGCGGTTTCGAGACGCGCATGCGCGACTGGGCCGATCTCGATGTGGAAGGCGTCACTCGCTGGGCCCATCAGCAATACCCATCGCTGCCGCTTTATGCCGTGGGTCATAGTTTTGGCGGGCACGCCATCGGACTGTGCGAAAGCACGAATCTGCTGCGGGCTGCGGTACAAATTGCCTCGCATGCCGGGTCGATGCGCGTCGTGACCAACCTTCGCGAACGCCGGCGCATCACGTTGCTGCTGCATTGGATCGGCCCATTGCTGACGCGCGCGATGGGTTATATGCCGGGCAGCCGGCTGGGTCTCGGTGAAGACCTGCCTGCGGGGGTATTCCTCGAATGGAGCGATTGGACGCGACTGGAGAACTACTTCTTCGACGATCCGACGCTGCATGCCGAAGCGCGTTTTGCACGCGTGCGCACGCCGATTCTGTCGATGGGGTTCGATGACGATCTCTGGGCGACGCCCGCCGGCATCGAAGCGCTGGTCTCTCGATTGCGTAACACCACCGTGGTGCGCCGCACCATCGAAGCTATTTGTTCGGATACCGGAACGATCGGCCATATGGGATACTTTCGCCAGCGTGCCGGCGCGTTCCTGTGGCCCGAGACTATCGATTGGCTGTTGTCGACAGGCGAGGCAGACGAGGTAGTGGAAGCAGGACAAGCGGGGCAGGGCGTGATGGCGCGAGCGAGTGCGCCGGCGCCACTCTCATCGGTCTCCACTCACCTTGCCTGAATGCCCAAAGCGAAACCTCCGGTCACTCCACCTCCCCCGGCTGCCAAGACGTCTCATCGCGCCCCCAACAAGTCTGCCAAGTCCAGCGAGGCCACTGAGGCCACCGAGGCCATTGATCGACGGTTGCTGTTCCTGCTCAACGTCGGACAACGTCACGTGCAACGGTGGATCGACATGCGCGCGGACGACAGCGCTGGCGTGAGCGCGGCGCAGGCGGGCGTGCTCTTCTATCTGTTGCACCACGACGACGCGCTGGTTGGCGAAGTGGGGACGGCATTGCATCTGTCGCCCTCGTCGATGACGGGGCTAGCCAACCGCATGGTGAACGCCGGCTTGCTGGCACGCCACGCCGACGCCGTCGACGGCCGCGCCACACGCCTGAGCGTGACGGCGGCCGGTCGCAAAGCGATTACCCGTGCCCGCGAGGTGCTGGCCGAACTCAACGCGCGTTTGCACGCCGACTTCAGCGAAGCCGAACTCACTGTCGTTGCGCGCTGGCTGGGCAATCTGCAAACACAATTCCCGACCGACGAATAACGTCTGCCGCGCGCTCGCTTAGTGAATGGCGAGTGCGTTCGACTGGACGTTGGCGACGCCTGCGGCTACGTTCACGCCGATGTTGCCCGAGGCGCCCATCAATGCGCGCTCACCCAGCGAAGCATTCGTCGCGGCGTTGACCGTGGCGGCGTTGCGAATGTCCTGATGCGAGTTGATCAGCACATTGGACGCGCTGGCGAGCACCAGTTGATTCGATTGCGTGTTGAGCGCACCCGCGGCGACGTTCACGCCGAAGTTGCCATGGGCGTCACGCAAGGCGTCGGCCCCGAGCGTGGCCACTGCGGCGCCGGAAAACACGGCGTCGCTGGTAATGCTCTGGCGGTTGGAAATCTGCACGACGTTGGTCGCAACGGCACCGGTCGTATCGGCAGGCGGGGCCGCGAGGGCCGGGGCGCTGACGAATGGCACGGCGGCCAGCGCGATAGTGCTGAATACAACAGAGGCTAAGGCAGATGCGGAGCGCAACATGTCGTTTTTCCCCAGACCATCCGACGGGACGGATATCTGGTTATCGGCACCTGAGGTGCTCGGGTTGAATGATCTTCCACATGTCGCGCATCCGCCTCGGGCTATTGTTGTTTTGCCCCTGCACCAGGGTGTGGCACGTCACCGGAAAACGACCGGCATTCCCGTGCCAGTCGCGGCGCGATTCTCGCATGGCAACGCGCGTGCGCGCTGCCATGCAAAGCTGTGAAGCACCATTGAGTCCCGGCACCCTTGACGCGCGTGATTACGCAGGTTCCCCCGCGCCATTCGCCAATCCCCGCACATCGCTGCGCGCCGTCGCCGCCGCTTGCTGCTGCACCGTTGCCGATTTGCTGTGGTCGATGAGCAACACCGCAATGACAGCCACCACGGCGGGAATGGCGATCGCCATAAAGTTTTGCTGCAACGGCAGCGACATGCTCACCAGCACCCCGATCACGATCGGCGCCAGAATCGCACCGCTGCGACCGACGCCCGAGGCCCAGCCGATACCTGTGCCGCGCGCCGCCATCGGGTAGAACTGCCCCGCATAGGCGTACGTCACGATCTGCGTGCCGATGGTCGAAGCACCCGCCAGACCGACGAGAACGAACAATACCGGCGTCGGCACCTTCACCCCCAACAGCGTGATCGAAACCGCTGCCAGCGCGTACATGCCGACGAGCACGTACTTGATGTTGAAGCGGTCGGCGAGCCAGCCGCCGCCAATCGCACCGAGCATGGCGCCGAAGTTCAGCACGAGCACGAACGTGAGGGCCGAGCCGAGGCTATAGCCGGCGCTGGCCATCAGTTTGGTCAGCCACGAGCTGAGCGCATAGACCATGAACAGGCACATGAAGAACGCGACCCACAGCATGGCCGTGCTGAACCCCCGGCCGTCCTGAAACAGGCGCGAGAGCGGGGCAGCAGACTTGCGATCGCTCCCCGGCAAGGCGAACTGGTCACCCGCTTGTGCAACATAGGCGGGCGACAGTCTGGCGAGCACTTGCTTGAGCGCATCGTGGCGGCCGGTGCGGATCAGGAAGGGCATCGATTCCGGCAGCGCGCGCATCGCGAACGGCACCAGCAGCGCAGGCACCCCGGCGGCGAAGAACACCGACTGCCAGCCGTACGATTCGATGAGCCCCTTGCCGAGCAGTGCGGCGAGCATGCCGCCGACCGAGTAGCCCGAGAACATCAGCGTGACGAGCGTGCCGCGCAGCTTGCGCGGCGAGTACTCGGTCATCTGGGCCACGACGATCGGCATCACGCCGCCGATGCCGACACCGGCGAGAAAGCGCGTGATCGAGAAGCTGATCGGTTCGTGTGTGAGGCCCGCCGCAGCGGTAAAGAGCGAGAACATCAGCACGCAGATGGCAATGGCCTTACGCCGCCCGATGCTGTCCGCGACCATGCCCATCACGATGGCGCCGAACATCATGCCGAACAGCGCGGAACTGACCATGAAGCCGGCGCTGGTCGCGTCCACGCCCATCGATTTCATGATCGACGGCAGGGCGATGCCCGCGACGGCCAGGTCGTAGCCGTCAAAGATGATGATGAGGGCGCACCAGATCAGGATGCGGCCGTGATAGCCGTTGAAGCGGGCTTCGTCGGCAAGATGATGAACGTCGATGTGTCGCATGCGGGTGTCTCCGTAACAAATCGCCCTCCGTCGAAGTGCGGAGAGTCTTTCAGGATTTTTTTGACCGACGCAAGCGGCACGAGGCCGGGCTTCACGGGCGTCCTGCTTGCCACAAGCGGTAGGCCGCCAATGACATGCCGATGAAGCAAACCACCTTTCCGGAGGCCGGAAGGTGGCTATTTGTGCAATATTGTGCATGCAGTAAACGCGAAAAACGCCAACGCTGCAAGCCATATATTGCCGTTTAAGGGTTTTACATGACGGAACATTGCACTTAAGTGCATGTTTAATCGGGGGTGCCACGAGGGCAGGAGAGGGGTGGCGACCGGCCCGAAGGCCGGTCGCGGCAGAGCACGTCAGGCTTTCTGCTTACTGCTTGGCCACCGAGAACGGCGGCAACTGGTAGCTCCACGTCTCGCTCACGGCCTTACCGCCGGAGACGAGCGCGGCACGCAGCTCGGTGACCTTGGCCGGGTCCTTGACCATCACGCGCAGATTCAGGCGCATGCCACGCGTCACCGGGTTCGGTTGCAGCGTCTGCTCGATGATCGTGGCGTTGTCGCTCACGCTCACCTGCGGCGTGACAGCGCCTGCGGGCAGCGACGCGAGGGGGCCGCCGTCGAAGTCCACCACGAGGCCCGTGCTGCCGTCGAAATGACGAATCAGGTTGGCCTGCGTGATTTCACCGGCCGTGCGCAGCGTCTGCTTCACCCACGCGACATTGCGATCGATGATGCCGCGCTCGTTCATCGTCCAGTGGATCGTGTAATCGGCTTGCAGCGGCTGGCCCTTGGGCGGCAACTGATCGGGCGTCCAGAACGCGACAATGTTGTCGTTGGTCTCGTCGGCGGTCGGAATCTCGACCAGTTCGACGTGCCCCTTGCCCCAGTCGCCCTGCGGCTCGATCCACGCACTCGGGCGCAAGTCGTAACGATCCTTCAGGTCTTCGTACTGCGAGAAGTCGCGGCCGCGCTGCAACAGGCCGAAGCCACGCGGGTTGGTGACCTGAAACTGGCTGATGGCGAGATGGCGCGGGTTGTTGAGCGGGCGCCAGATCCATTCGCCGTTACCGGCATGAATCGCCAGACCGTTCGAATCGTGCAAAGCCGGACGGAAGTTGTACGGATCGCGCTGCTGGTTCGGGCCGAACAGGAACATGCTCGTGAGCGGCGCAACGCCCAGCTTGGTCACCGGCCCGCGCATGAACACGCGCGCCTGCACCTTCAGCACCGAGTCTTCGCCCGGCGAGAGTTCGAAGCGATACGCCCCGGTGGCGCGCTTCGAATCGAGCAGCGCGTAGAACACCAGACGCTTCTCGTCACCGGTCGGGCGCACGATCCAGAACTCGCGAAACGCGGGGAATTCCTCCGCGATGGGCAAGCCGGTATCAATGGCGAGTCCGCGCGCGGAGAGCCCGTAGACCTGTCCCTTGCCGATCACGCGGAAATAGCTCGCGCCGAGCACGCTCATGATCTCGTCGAGCTTGCCGGGTTCGTTGATCGGGTAAAGCACGCGAAAGCCTGCATAGCCCAGGTTATGCGTGGCGCTGCGGTCGAGCTTCAGATCGCCGAAGTCGAAACGGCTGCTGTCGTACTTGATCTCGCTGACCTTATCGGTGCCATTGCTTCCGACGATCTCGTTGATCTTCACCGGCGAGCTGAACTGCATGCCCTGGTGATAGAAGCCCAGACGAAACGGCGTGGATTGATCTTTCCACTCGAAGTTTTCGCGCTTGGGCTGGATCTTGATGTAGTCGCCGAACTGCATTTGCGCGAACGCGGGCGTGAGGTTGCTCGTGGGCGCGACGTAGGGGGTATCGGCCAGCGTTTTGGCGCGCGCGGTGACGTCATCGAGCGAGAACGCCTGCGCGTGTGCTGCACCCAGCAGGGCAACCACAGCCGAGAGCGCGGGCACGAAGGTGCGCGCGCGTTGGCGCCAGGACACAGCGAAGGGGGACAAAAGCACGCAATTCTCCGGAAAAATTGAGCAGAATCACGCCAAATCGCCCGCATTAATGAGCGAAACGCGAATGGCGGCGCACCACATTGTGGCAAAGTATCGGACTTCGTGTCGCGCACGCGGTTCAAATCAATATGGCAGTGCGCGGCTTCTGACGACAAGACGGGCGATGTTACCGCGCGGTTCAGCGCTGCGGGGCGGCCCCGTCGAGCTTCATTGGGACGCTATCAGATGAAAATGTTCACCGCGCTGGCGCTCGCGGCCGGCTTCGTGATGACATCGGCGGTTGCCGCACCTGCCACCCAACAAGATACGCCCGCAGTAGCGCTCGCCATGCCCTCGGCAGCGGCCAAGCAGGCGTTCATCGATGACTTGATCGCTCGCATGACGCTTGACGAGAAGATCGGTCAGTTGCGCCTGATCAGCATCGGCGGTGACATGCCGCAAGCCAAGTTCATCGAGGAGATTGCGGCCGGTCGCGTGGGCGGCACGTTCAACTCGGTCACGCGTTCGGAAAACCGTCCGTTGCAGGATGCCGCAGTCAAACAAAGCCGCCTGAAGATTCCCATCTTCTTTGCCTACGACATCGTGCACGGGCATCGCACGGTGTTCCCGATCAGTCTGGGGCTGGCGTCCAGCTGGGACATGTCCGTCGTCAAACAGGCCGCACGCGTGGCCGCTGTCGAAGCGAGTGCCGACGGTGTCGACGCGACGTTTGCCCCGATGGTCGACATCTCGCGCGACCCGCGCTGGGGCCGCACGTCCGAAGGTTTTGGCGAAGACCCGTATCTGGTTTCGCAGAGTGCGCGCGCCAGCGTGCAGGGTTTTCAAGGCACCTCCCCGGCCAACCCCGACAGCCTCATGGCGTTCGTGAAGCACTTTGCGCTGTACGGTGCGGTGGAAGGCGGACGTGACTACAACGTCGTCGACATGAGCCTGATGCGCATGTATCAGGACTATCTGCCGCCGTATCGCGCCGGTCTCGATGCGGGCGCGGGCGGCGTGATGATCGCGCTCAACTCGATCAACGGCACCCCGGCGTCGTCGAACAAATGGCTGCTGCGTGATCTGCTGCGCGGTGAGTGGGGTTTCAAGGGCGTGACCGTGAGCGATCACGGTGCCATTGACGAGTTGTTGCGTCATGGTGTGGCCAAGGACGGCCGCGAAGCCGCCAAGCTCGCTATCGAAGCCGGTGTCGACATGAGCATGGCCGACACGCAGTACCTCAAGAACCTGCCCGATCTCGTGAAGTCGGGCGACGTGCCGATGCGCGACATCGACAGCGCTGTGCGCGAAGTGCTCGGCGCGAAGTACGACATGGGGCTCTTCGCCGATCCGTACCGTCGTATCGGCGACGCGGCGCACGATCCGAAGGATGTGAATGCGCCGGTTCGCCTGCACCGTGAAGCGGCCCGCGATGCAGCGCGCAAGTCCATCGTGTTGCTCGAAAATCAGCACGGCACGCTGCCGCTGCGCAAGGCGGGCAAGGTCGCCGTCATCGGGCCGCTGGCCGATGCGAAGATCGACATCATGGGCAGTTGGTCGGCGGCGGGCAAGGCCGATCAGGCCGTCACGCTGCTTCAGGGCGTGCGCGACGCGCTGGGTACGAACGCGCAAGTGACCTATGCACGCGGCGCGAACATCACCGACGACAAGCGTGTGGTCGAGTACCTCAACTTCCTCGATTGGGACAACCCGGAGGTCGTGCAGGACAAGCGCACGCCGAAGCAGATGATCGACGAAGCCGTGAAGGTGGCACGCGGAGCGGACACGCTGATCGTGGCCGTGGGCGAGTCGCGCGGCATGTCGCACGAGGCATCGAGTCGCACGAGCCTGTCTCTGCCGGGCAGCCAGCTGGCGCTGTTGCAGGCGCTCAAGGCAACCGGCAAGCCGCTGGTCGTGGTGCTGATGAACGGCCGTCCGCTTGATCTGAACTGGCCGAAGGCAAACGCCGACGCCATGCTTGAGACCTGGTACAGCGGCACCGAAGGCGGTCATGCCATTGCCGACGTGCTGTTCGGCGATTACAACCCGTCGGCCAAGCTGCCGATCTCGTTCCCGCGCTCGATCGGGCAGATCCCGACGTACTACAACCAGTTGCGCATTGGCCGTCCGTTCACCCCGGGCAAGCCGGCCAACTACACGTCGCAATACTTCGAAGAAGACTCCGGCCCGCTGTATGCCTTCGGCTACGGTCTGAGCTACACCACGTTCGATGTGTCCGACGTGAAGCTCTCGGCCAAGACGCTCGCGGCGGGCGGCAAGCTCGACGCCAGCGTCACCGTGCGCAATACGGGCAAGCGTGAGGGCGAGACCGTCGTGCAGTTGTATTTGCAGGATGTGGCGGCGTCGATCGTGCGTCCGGTCAAGGAACTGAAGGGCTTCCAGAAGGTGGCGTTGAAGCCGGGCGAATCGCGCACGGTGCACTTCGACATCGACGAGAGCCTGCTCAAGTTCTACAACGCGAAGCTGCAATACGTCGCCGAGCCGGGGGACTTCAACGTGCAGATCGGCCTCGATTCGCAGAACGTGAAGCAGGCGGGCTTCGTCCTTCAATAAACCGCAAGCGGTTAATCACCCGTCGCTCGCACTTCCGGCGACGACATCAGACGGGCCTGTGGCTGGAACTCCTCGGCGAGGAATTCCACACAGGCCCGAACTTTTGCCGACGACGCCACGCGCGACGGATACACCGCCCACACGTTGGCGGGCTGCATCACGTCGGGCAGCACCTGCATCAGCGCGCCACGTTCGATGAGCGCGCTCACATCCCACATCGAGCGCAGCAGAATACCTTGCCCGTCGAGCGCCCATTGCACCGCCACCTCGCCGTGATTGGTCGATAGCGGCCCGGTCACTTTGAGCGACACCGCCTCGCCACGCTGCTGCAAGCGCCACATGCCGAACGGGTGATCGCGTTCCTTGATGACGATGCAGGCGTGGCCGGTGAGGTCGCTCAATTGCCGGGGCGTGCCGTGTTGTTCCAGATACGCGGGCGACGCGCACAGCACGCGATGGTTGTCCGCGAGCTTGCGGGCGATCAGGTGCGGGGCAATCTCGTCGCCGATGCGCACGTCGAGGTCGTAGCCTTCGGCGGCCACGTCGACAATCCGGTCGAACAGATCGAGGCGCACATTCAGTTGCGGATGCCGGGCGCGCAGCCGCGACATGGCGGGCGCGACCACGTGGCGGCCGAAGCCGAAGCTGCTCGACACCCGCAGCGTGCCGCGCGGCACCTGACGTGTGCTCGAGACGTCTTCGATCAGGTGATTCACATCATCCAGAATCTTTTCGGCCCACGCATAGACACGCTCTCCGGCATCGGTGATGGCGACGCGCCGGGTAGAGCGGTGCAGCAGCCGGGTGCCCAGATCGGCTTCCAGCATGCCGACGCGCTTGCTCACATAGGCGGGCGAGACACCCAGCGCCTCGGCGGCAGCGGAAAAGCTCGCTCGGCGCGCGACCTGACAGAACACGCGCAGGTCGTCGAGATTGGGATGACTCGGATGATTAGGATGGGGGCTGACGGGTTTATTCACAATTCGTGGATAGTGGATTAACCGATTGGGGGATTCTATCCGGACCGGAATGGAATAATCTAGCGGCATTCGTCCTAGGCCCGGACGTTGCCAACTATTAGGAGAGACACCCATGACCGACAAGTCCCAACGCCCCCTGCGCATTGCCGTGATTCCCGGCGACGGTATCGGCAAGGAAGTGATGCCCGAAGGCCTGCGCGTGCTCGACGCTGCGGCCAAGCGCTTCGGTATTGCGCTGGAGTACCAGCACATTGAATGGGCGAGCTGCGACTACTACGTCGAACATGGCCAGATGATGCCGGACGACTGGAAGCAGCAACTCGAAGGGGCAGACGCCATTCTGTTCGGCGCCGTGGGCTGGCCGGAGACCGTGCCCGACCATATTTCGCTGTGGGGTTCGCTGCTGAAATTCCGTCGCGAGTTCGATCAGTACATCAACCTGCGCCCGGCGCGCCTGTTCGACGGCGTACCGTCGCCGCTGGCCGGACGCAAGGCAGGCGACATCGATTTCATGATCGTGCGCGAGAACACCGAGGGCGAGTATTCGTCGATCGGCGGTGTGATGTTCGAGGGCACCGAGCGTGAGTTCGTGGTGCAGGAGTCGGTGTTCACGCGCCACGGCACCGAGCGCGTGCTCAAGTTTGCCTTCGATCTGGCGCAGCAACGCCAGCGCAAGCACGTGACGGTTGCGACCAAGAGCAACGGCATTTCGATCTCGATGCCGTGGTGGGACAAGCGTGCAGCGGAAGCCGCCGGGCAGTATCCGGACGTGACGTGGGACAAGCAGCACATCGACATTCTGTGCGCGCGCTTCGTGCTCAACCCCGATCGCTTCGACGTGGTGGTGGCGTCCAACCTGTTCGGCGACATCCTGTCGGATCTGGGCCCGGCATGCACGGGCACCATCGGGATCGCGCCGTCGGGCAATCTGAACCCGGAAGGCAAATTCCCGTCGCTGTTCGAGCCGGTGCATGGCTCGGCACCGGACATCGCGGGCAAGAACATCGCCAACCCGATCGGCATGATCTGGACGGCGGCGATGATGCTCGACTTCCTCGGCAAGGGCGAAGGCCGCGCCCGTGAAGCACACGACGCGATCCTCGCCGCCGTGACGCAGGTCATCAAGGATGGCCCGCGCACCGGCGATATGGGCGGCAAAGCCAATACGACCGAGGTCGGTCAGGCGATTGCGGCGGTCGTCTCCGCAGGCTGATCCGTCGCCGACTGCGCGTCACGTGGGGCAAAGTGCCGGTTCGGGACGGCCGGCACACCGAGATTCTCGCGGAACGTACGGCCTTCGTAATGCGTGCGGAACAGGCCGCGCCGCTGAAGCTCGGGCACCACGAGATCGACGAACGATGTGATGCCAGCCGGCGCGCTCGGAAACATGATATTGAAGCCGTCGGCCGCGCCCGTCTCGAACCAGTGCTGGAAGTCGTCGGCAATGGTCTCGGGCGTGCCGACGAGTACACGATGGCCCCCTGCCGTGAAGCGGGTGTACAACTGGCGCACGGTCGGCTGTTCACGCCGGATCCAGTCGACCAGCAGCTTCTGGCGGCTCTTGTGGGAGTTGGTCTCCGGCACGTGCTCGGGCAGTGGCACTTTGGCATCGAACGGCAGGCTGCCGAGATCGATGCCAAGGCTCGCGTAGCTGGCGAGGGCATGTAAGGCGACGGCCGGGTCGCGGTGTTCCAGCAGCGCGTCGTAAATCTCTTCGGCTTCGGCCTGCGTGCGCCCGACGATGGGCGCGACACCCGGCAGAATGAAAATATGCTCGGGGCGGCGTCCGTACTTGAGCGCCCGTGTTTTCACATCGGTATAGAAGGCGCGCGCGTCATCGATGTCCTGCGCAGCGGTGTAAAGCAATTCGCCCGCGCGTGCGGCCAGCTCGCGTCCTGCTTCGCTGGAACCCGCTTGTGCAATCACCGGCCAGCCTTGCACCGGGCGCGGCGCACTCAACGGCCCCCGCACACGGAAGTGCTTGCCGCGATGATCCAGTTTGCGCACACGTGCCGGGTCGGCCCATTGGCCGGTCGCCTTGTTGCGCGGAAAGGCATCGTCGGCATGGCTGTCCCATAGCCCCGTCACGACATCGTAGAACTCGTTGGCACGTTCATAACGCAGCGCATGATCGACATGATCGTCACGATTGAAGTTTTCCCCGCCGCCCGTCGACGTCACCAGATTCCATCCGGCGCGCCCGCCCGAGAGATGGTCGAGCGAGGCAAACGCGCGAGCCACGTTGTACGGCTCGCTGTAGGTCGTGCTTACCGAGGCGACGAGACCGATGTGTTGGGTCGCACCCGCCAGACCGGCGAGCAGGACGACCGGGTCCCAGCGCGGCGCCCCCGGGCTGTGCGCAAGCGAGACCGGATCGGTCGACATAAAGAGGTTGTCGAAGAAGAACAGCGCGTCGAAGCAGCCACGCTCCAGTTCTTGCGCGTAGTGCCGGTAGCGCGCGAATTGCAGGTGTGCGTCGGTGTCGGTATCGGGATGGCGCCAGCTGTCGCCTTGCACGCCGGAACCCGACATGTAGGCGCCCAGCCGGAGCTTGCGGGCAGGTTGACTCATGACGATTGGCGTCTCGCGCTCGGGGCTTTGGAAACGACCAAGATACTGAGCGCGGCGCGACGGCACAAACAACGAAATCCGATAAGCAAACCCGCATAAGCAAACGCGTTGCGTGCGCACTAATCATCGCAAGAATGGATGGTTGGGTGGCCCGCGCCATCTGCATAGACTGGCCGGTCCGTCCACTCTCATCGCTGCGCTCGCGCGTGGTGCCATGTCATGACGTACTCGCCTTCTCACCTCGCTTACACCGCCCACATCGCGCCTGTCGTCCCGTCCCTTGAGCGTCAAACGCCTGCGCCGGCTATCGCCGCACCGCTGCCGTCCCGTGCCGCGCTGATACGCGCGACGCTTGCGCAGTCGGCACGCAGCGATCTGGCGACGACGTTACGCAACCGGTGGCCCGCATGGCGTTCGCGCCTGCGCCGTGCGCTGGTGATCGGGCTGAGTGTCGCCGCGATTCTGCCGTTCACTGCTGTAGAGGCGCAGGAGAAGCCGGTGCTCGTCGTGGGCGATCAGGCTTTCAATGCGCAGAGCTTGTTCGAAGCTTCGGGTGTGCTTCGCGATGCACCGTACACAGTCGCATGGAAGCAGTTTCCGGCGGGCACGCCCGTGATCGAAGCCGTCAATGCAGGCGCGCTCGACATCGGCTTGCAAGGCGACGGCCCGGTGTTGTTCCTCGCCGCGCAGGGCGCGCCGATCAAGGTCATCGGTATCTATCGCGACAGCCCCGACAGCGTCGTGCTGCTCGCGGGGCCGCACACGCAGATCAAGACCGTGGAGGATCTCAAGGGCAAGACGGTGGCCATCACGCGCGGCGGCTGGTCGCAGCAACTGGTGCAGGCGGCGCTCACGTCGGCCGGGTTGCCGCTCGACGCCGTGAAGTATTCGTATCTGGCGTCGGTCGATTCGGCGGCGGCATTGCAGGCAGGCAAGGTGGATGCCACCGCCACATGGGAGCCGTACGTGTCGCGTTTGCGGCAAGCGGGGGCTCGCACGGTGGTGACGGCGCGTGGGCTGATCGCTGCACAGAGTTATCTGTCGACTACGGAGAAGGTCATCGAGACGAAGCGCGAGTTGCTGGGTGACTTCGTGCAGCGTTATCAACGGGCACGCGACTGGTCGCTCGCCGATTCGCGTCACATCGATCGCTATGCCGACGTGTGGGCGGCCAAGTCGCGCATCGATCCCAAGCTTGCGCATCAGTGGTTCAGCACGTCGCGCGTTCGCTACGAGCCGCTCACTGAAGCGTCAATCGCCGAGGCGCAGAAGAGTGTCGACGATTTCGTGAAGACCGGCACGCTTGCCAAGGGCTTCGACGTGCGGGGGCTGTTCGATCCGTCGTTCAACAAGTTCACGCAGGCGGCACGCTAAGGCCCGCATCGTTCTCGTGCGCTCGTTACAATGCTCGCCTGCGTGCGGGCATTGTCGCTCGCGTTTGCATGGGGAAATGCGTGACAGCCAAGGCTCGTTCCAACCACACCGCCGCTGATACCTCCGGTCTTTGCCGCCACGTCGTCATCATTGCCTTTGAAGGCGTGGAAGCCATTGACGTCGCCGGGCCGGCCAGCGCCTTCGCCAAGGCATCGCTCGCGGTGCCGGGGGCCTATCGCATCTCCATCGCCTCGCCACACGGCGGCAATGTGCACACCAGTGCCGGGTTGTCGCTTGCCGACACGCTCGCGCTGTCGACGCTTGGCGGCACCCTCCGTCCCGATGACCCGATCGACACGATCATCGTCGCCGGTGGCGAAGAGGCCGCGCTACGTCGTGCCATTCTTGACGATGGTGCTGCTGAATGGATGGCGCAGGCCGCGCAACAGGCGCGTCGCGTGGCGAGCGTGTGCACGGGGGCATTCGTGCTGATGGCGGCGGGGCTGCTCGACGCGCGGCAATCGACGACGCACTGGCGCGCTTGCGATCGTCTCGAATCTATGTGCACCGGCACGCAGGTGCAGCGCGACCGCGTGTTCGTGCGCGACGGCAATGTCTGGACATCAGGCGGCGTCACTACCGGGATCGATATGGCGTTGGGCATGATCGAAGCCGATCTCGGTCGCACGGTGGCGATGGATATTGCCCGCGACCTCGCGCTGTTTGTCGTACGCGGGGGAGCCGAGTCGCAAGTCAGCCGGTCGTTGACGCTGCAAAGCGGTGCGTCATCGCCGGTGCGCGATGTGATCGCGTGGATTGAAAGCCACCTCGACGGCGATTTGTCCGTCGATGCGCTTGCCGCTGTCGCCCGCATGAGTCCACGTAATTTCTCGCGGGCATTTTCAAGAGAGGCAGGCACCTCGCCCGCGCGATACGTCACACGTTCGCGCGTGGACTTCGCCGCGTCGCTATTGCGTCAGACGACGTGGACGCAGGAGCGTGTGGCGCAACGCAGTGGTTTCCAAAGCGTCGATGCGCTGCAACGTGCGTTTCGCGCGACGTTCGGCACGTCGATGGCCGACTATCGCCGCGAGGCATAACGGGGGCGGCTAGCGCGACGGCGGAACATACTCCATCGCGAGTTCCACGATATCGCGCTCGGCAGCACCGTAGCGTTGCTCAATGTCATGGAGTGATTGCCCGAACTGGGTCATCGCGTTGCGGTTCGGCGGCAACGCCAACGGGCGTGCAGCACTGGGGCGTAGCGCCGTCGTCACGAGGGTCAGGCCGCTGGCGAGCCGCACGCGGTCGGCGCTGTGCGTCGAGGCGGGGGTTGCCATGACGGTTGTGCGCCAAGTGCGCGACCACGCATCCGCGGTCAGCGCGAGCGCGATATCGTCGACCCCGTCAGCGACGGGAATGGCTAGCGTTTCATGTCGCCACACACTCACGGCGTTGCTTGCCACCGTCCACAAACGTCGGGCGTTCAATTGAAAACCCGCGCTCACATGCTGGGCCGACCAGTCGGTTGCGCCAAGCGATCGTGCCACGTCGAGCGCGCGGTCGCGGCCAGCGATTCCCTCTACGAGCGCAAGCGCAAGCGGCACGGATGCACTGACGCCAGTTGTCGTGACGATGCCGTTGTCGTGCAGATATCGCACGTCGGGCACATAGCGAGCCGAAGGGTTGGCGTCACGCAGGTCGCTGCGGTCGTACCAGTGGCCGGTGAACCGACGCCCTTTCAATAGCCCCGCCTGATTCAATACACGCGCGCCGGAGCAGATGCCCACGATCATCGCGCCGTGTGCCGCCTGCTGTTGCAGCCAACGGAGAACGCGCGGGTCGTTGTCGATATGCATGGCGGGCACGATCACGATATCGGCCCCTCCGGGATGCCGGGCGTCGAAGTCAGCGAAGGTGGTGTCGGGCACGACACGCAATGCAGGCATCAACGTGATATCGCCATCATCGACGGCCACCGCCTGCACGTTCTTGATTCCCGCACGTTTGAGTACGCCGTAGGGGACGAGGAAATCGGTGGTTTCCGTGCCCTCGTTCAGCGCGATGACGGCAATGACCGGATCGCGTGGCCGTTTCGACAAAGCGTCTTGAAGATCGCGCTGTGCGATGACAGCGGCATCCCGGTCGCCCGTGTCCGTGGCGGCAGGGGCAGTGTGCGAGAGCACGAGCGCGAGCAGGGAGCAGAAGATTACGCGAAGGCAGGGCATCGACGTTTCACGCGAAAGAAAGACGCCTAGCGTAGCGACGCGTCGATCTTCCCCGCAATGACATCGATGCCGCAGATTCTGCCAACCCGGCTAAGCGCTCGCCCGCTTTGCGGCGGTCAATGCGCCGAACGCACGCGGACGGGGTGCGTCCACCCGTTCACGCAACAACGCCACGGCACGTTGCGCGCGCGCCGATAACGCCCACTCTGCACGATGAATCAGCCATAACGTATCGACCACGGGCGGCCCGCAATCGACCACACGAATGGCGTCCTGCGAGGCGAACGCCTGCCGTGCGTACTGCGGAATCACGGTGAAGCCCAGCCCGCGCGCGACATATTCCAGAATCAGGCTGATCTGGTTCGTACACCCATGGCTCGGCAAGCTGCGCACGCCCGGATTGCCCGGAAAGCGGCGGCTGAGCAAACGCGTCGACATCGCTTCGCCGTCGGGGTGGTCGATATAGCCGATGCGCTTGAGATCTTCCCACTTGTGGACGTCGTCACCGGCAGGCACAACGAGTTCCAACGGTTCCTGCGTGAAGGGCGTGGCGGCAAGGCGCGGATCGTCAGGGCGCAGCGTGACGAGGCCCAGTTCGAAGTGGTTTTGCAGCACGCCTTCGAGCACTTCCCGGTCGGGCGCGAAGCGATGCCGTACCGCCATCGAGGGGGTGGCCTGCTGCATGTCGAGCAGGATCGGGCACAGATACAACCCGATGCTGCCCGGTGTGATGAGCGTGATTTCGCCGCAGTCGGCATTGGCGTCGTCGAGCCGCGAACGCAGGTGCCGGCTGGCGCATTCGACTTCCGCGCAGTAGGCGAGCATCGCGTGTCCCGCAGGGGTGAGCTCGATCGCGCGCGGACGCCGCACCAGCAGCGGTCCGAATTCGTCTTCGAGATGCTTCACGTGCTGGCTGACGGCGGCCTGTGTGAGGCCCAGCCGGTCGGCGGCGCGAGTGAAATTGCCCAGCTCCGCAAGTGTCGCGAAGGACTTGAGCCATTGAGGGTTGACCATAATGAAATGTTATCAACTTGATAATCGGCAGATGGTTTTCATTATAGCGACGACGGGCTACCATTGCTTGCGTCGGCTAACCCCGCCGAGGTGCAGGCCCCGGGATGCGATTCCTGAGTTGTCGATTCCCCGCTGGCCGCGCCGCTTTCCCCTCACACCGCAGAGCACACCATGTCCGCCTTGTTTTCCCCGTTTGAATTGAAAAGCGTCAAGCTGCGCAACCGCGTAGCGATTCCCCCGATGTGTCAGTACAGCGCCGTCGACGGCGTGACCAACGACTGGCACCTCGCCCACTACGCCGGACTCGCCCGTGGCGGCGCCGGGCTCGTGATCATCGAGGCCACGGCCGTGTCGCCGGAAGGCCGCATCAGCCCGGGATGTACTGGCCTGTGGAACGACGAACAAGCGCAAGGCATGGCGCGCATCGCGTCGGCCATCAAGGCCCACGGTGCCGTGCCCGGCATCCAGATTGCCCACGCAGGCCGCAAGGCCAGCGCCAACCGCCCGTGGGAAGGCGACGATCACATTCTCGAAGACGACCCGCGTGGCTGGCCGACGATTTCGCCGTCCGCCGTGGCGTTCGGCGGCCATCTCGGCAAAGTGCCTAAAGCGATGACGCTGGACGACATCGCCCGCGTGAAGGCCGATTTCGTCGCAGCCGCACGTCGTGCACTGGCCGCCGGTTTCGAATGGCTGGAATTGCATTTCGCCCACGGTTATCTCGCACAAAGCTTCTTCTCGCTGCACGCCAATCATCGCGAAGATGCCTACGGCGGCGATCTCGCCGGCCGTAGCCGCTTCCTGCTCGAGACGCTCGCGGCCGTGCGCGAAGTGTGGCCCGATCACCTGCCGCTGACCGCTCGTTTCGGCGTTCTCGAATACGATGGCCGCGACGAAGAGACGCTGGCCGAGTCGATTACCCTGACGCGTCAGATGCGTGAGGGCGGTCTCGATCTGCTCAATGTGAGCGTCGGTTTCTCGACCCCGGCGGCAAAGATTCCTTGGGGTTCGGCATTCCTCGCGCCGATTGCCGAGCGTGTGAAGCAGGAAGCCGGTATTGCCGTGGCGTCGTCGTGGGGCATTGACGATCCGCACGCGGCCGAGCGCGTGGTGGCCAGTGGTCAGATGGATCTGGTGATGATCGGGCGCGCGCTGCTCGCCAACCCGCACTGGCCGTATTACGCCGCGCGCGAACTCGATGTATCGCGTCCGTCGTGGGTGCTGCCCGCACCGTACGCGCACTGGCTCGAACGCTATCAGGTACAACGCGCGGCCTAAGCGTCTCGCTTCGCAAGCATGAAAAAACCCCCGCACGTCAAACGACGCGCGGGGGTTTTTCGTTGAGCGTGTCGCGATCAGTCGCGCGCGAACGGCAGTTTCACCTCTGCCGGAATCGGGCAGACGTACGGGCGGCCTTGGCGGCGCTCGTGCAATTCGGCTTTGGCCTTGGCGAGCGTCTCCGGCGAGCGGAACAGATCGAGTGCCGACGCGGCGAGCGTTTTCGCCGCGAGCAACATGCCCTTGTGCGCCAGCGTGCTCTTGCCCTGCGCCACCAGTTGCCACGAGTGGAACGGCGTGCCGAAGGCATAGCAGGTCGTGAAGCACTGCGCCGTCGGCGTGATCCAGCTCACGTCGCCCACATCGGTCGAACCGTGCAGTGTCGGCTCATTGCCCGCTTGAAACAATGCCACGTGATCGAACAACGGCTTCGGATTTCGCCATGCCTGACCGAGCGTACGCGTGGCGCCTTCAATGTCTTCCGGTGACAGCGAACTGTCTTGCACACTGCGTGCATAGGCGAGTTCGTCTTCGTCGTATTGCGGCGCGCCGAACGTCTCCAGATTGCGATAGACGATGTCGTTGAGCACGCTGTTCTGCACGAGGTTGGAACATGCCTTGTCGAATACGACGTCGACCGTGCAGCCGGTCATCAAGGCGGCACCGTTGGCGATGTTCTTCACGCGCTCGAACAGCTCCGATGCCTGATCGTTGCGCGGTGCGCGCACAAGGTACAGCACCTCGGCGTTGGCCTGCACCACGTTCGGCGACGTGCCGCCCGTGTTTGTCACTGCGTAATGCACGCGCGCGTCGGGCAGCATGTGTTCGCGCATGTAGTTCACGCCGACGTTCATCAACTCCACGGCGTCGAGTGCGCTGCGGCCCAGATGCGGCGACGCGGCGGCGTGCGACGCCTTGCCGTGAAAGCGGAAGTACGCTTGCACGTTTGCCAGCGAGCGCCCGTTGAACACGCCGTTATGCACGGCCGGGTGCCAAGACAACGCCGCGTCGAGATCGTCGAACAACCCGGCGCGTGCCATGAACGTCTTGCCCGAACCGCCTTCTTCCGCGGGGCATCCGTAGAAGCGCACGGTGCCCGGTTGTCCGGTCGCGTCCAGATGCGCTTTGACGGCGGCAGCGGCCAGGTGGGCAGCGGTGCCCAACAGATGGTGGCCGCAGCCGTGCCCATTGCCGTTGCCGATTTCTGCCGACGGTTGGCATTGCAGCGCACCGGCTTCCTGACTCAGCCCGGAGAGCGCATCGTATTCACCGAGAATGCCGATAATCGGGCCGCCGTCGCCGGCTTCGGCGATGAAGGCCGTGGGAATGCCGGCGACGCCACGCGTCACGTGAAAACCGGCGGCTTCGAGCACTTCGATGTGCAATTCGCTCGATGCGAATTCTTCGTAGCGCAGTTCCGCGAGGTTCCAGATCTTGTCGGCGAGTTCGGTGAATTGCGGGGTGTGCTGCTCGATGTAGTCGAGCGGGGAAGCGATGTCAGACATGGAGTGCTCCTGATGGATTAAGCCAGCGCGCGCTCAGAACTTCTGACGCATGCCGAGGGCGAAGACGACGGGATTGATACCGGGGGTGCTGAGCGGATCGGCACCGAACGAGAGTGACGATTGCCCGTAATTGCGAAAGCCGCCCACGCGGGCATAGAGGCCGGTGAGCTTCGAGAACTGGTAGTCGTAGCCGAGCAACGCGCCGACGGCGTGATCGACTTTTCCCGCCACGTTGCGATAGATGACGCCCGCGCGCACCACGTGGGGGCCGCGCTGCCAGACCATGCCCAGCGAGTAGACCTGTGCCGTGAAGGTGCCGGGGCCATTCGGACGCGTGAGTACATAGCTCGCCGAGCCCATCGTTTCGCCGAACTGATACGTGGCGCTGAGCATGTAGGCGTCGGTGCGCGGGCCATTGAGCGGCGCACCCGGCGTCGTGCTGGTGCTCGTGTTGGCCCATACGGCGTTGTACGAGCCGGAGAGCATCAGCGGGCCGCGCCCGTAATTCACCACCGTGCCGATGTTGCTGGCGTTCGGGCTGGAACCCGCGACGTTGCGCGACGCGTAGAGCACCGTCGCGTTGAGGCCTGCGATGTCGGGCGTCTCGTAGCTGATGGCGTTGTCCACGCGGGCCTGAATCGACGCCGCGCCCGGACCGAGATCGGAGACGACGAGCGCACTCGTGGCGTACGGCGAGAGTTGTCCGACCGACACGAACGGATCGATGCCTTCCGGGCCGATGGCCGGATATTGCTTGCCGAATTTGACCGTGCCCCACTCGACGGACGACAACGAGACGTTGGCTTCGCGGTTGTAGAAGGCGCTGCTGCTTTGCTGTTTTCCGCTCATCAGATCGAAGCCGCTTTCCAGCCGGAACGCGGCGCGCATGCCGCCGCCAAGGTCTTCCGATCCGGTGATGCCCCAGCGCGATGTGGATGCGCCGCCCGAGAGCAATTGCAGGTTCTCTTGTCCGCTGTTGCGCGAATACATGAGAAAGCTGTCGACGGCGCCGTAAATCTGCACGGCGGCACTGGCGGGCGTTGCTGCGGCGATGCCTGCACCGGCGAGGGCCAGCGCGAGCGAATATCGTTTTTTCATGTCTCTCTGAATCTTGTAGTTGGTCTGTCTTGCCAGATGCGCGACCCGACCGCGGCGGCCGATGCACGAAATCGCGAGCGTGCAGAGCCCCGGGCCGCGCGCCGGAGCGGCGGCCTGTCGGTACAACGTCGAGTGCGAGAAGTACGGGAAGTGCGGGAAGCGAGAAGCCGGGCGAGCCCGTGAGGCGGCTAGGCCTTGTGTGCCGTAGTCGAAGTGGCTGTCGCCACGGCATCGGCCGGGCGTTCAGGGAAGCACCACAGCGCGATCTGGCTCACCACGCCGCAGGCGAGCAGATACCACGCGGGCGACATGGCGTCGCCGGTACGGTGCAGCAGCCATGTCACGTTGAACTGCGCGAAGCCGCC
Source organism: Pandoraea sp. PE-S2T-3 (assembly GCF_002179965.1). Taxonomy (GTDB): domain Bacteria; phylum Pseudomonadota; class Gammaproteobacteria; order Burkholderiales; family Burkholderiaceae; genus Pandoraea. The sequence goes on along the minus strand of NZ_NGUQ01000018.1, from coordinate 296,791 downwards.
GAAGATCGTCACACCGAAGCTGTAGATCATCGCGAGCGCCGTGGCGCGCACGCGGCGCGGAAACGCTTCCATGATCAGCAGGAAGTACGAGCCGGTACCGAGCGATGCAATGCCCATGACGACCGTCACGATGCCGATCATGAGCGGCACGGAAGGCGCCGTCGTCAGCCACTTGAACGCCGGATACACGCACAGCAGCGTGATCAGCGAAGTGACGATCACCACCGGCTTGCGACGCGCCACGCGATCGGTGATCCAAAGGCCCGACACGAGCGACGACACCATGATGATGGCGCCCGAGGCACATCCCGCGAGGAACGATGTGGCCACCGGCAGGTGCAGCGTGCGCACGCCGTAAGCGGGCATGAAGAACACGATGATGTAGAGCATGGTCGTGCCGCCGACGAGCAGCAACGTGCCGAGCAGCACGCGCCCCAGGTAGTGGCGCACGATCTCGCCCACAGCGCTTTGCTCGCGCTCGGGGGCTTCGAACGTCTCGTCGAGATTACGACGGATATACATGCCGACCGGACCGACCATCAGGCCGAGGATGAACGGCACGCGCCAGCCCCAGCTCTCCAGCGATGCGGGGGGGAGGCAGCGACGAGAGCAATGCTCCCGAGAGCGCACCAAGCAGCGCAGCAGCACCCTGACTGACCATCTGCCAGCACACCATGAAGCCACGTCGCGACGCCGGACCCGATTCCATCAGGAACGTCGTCGACGCGCCGATTTCGCCCCCGGCGGAAAGTCCCTGCAACAGGCGGCCGAACACGATCAGCACGGGCGCGATCACGCCGATGCTGGCGTAACTCGGCGTGAGCGCGATCAGCGCCGTGCCGACCATCATCAGTGCGATGGTGAGCGAGAGCGCGGCGCGACGGCCCGCACGGTCGGCATAGTTGCCGATGAGAATGCCGCCGAGCGGGCGCATGACGAAGCCCACACCGAACGTTGCCATCGCGAGCAACAGCGGGCCGGTGCCGGAGCCCACAGGGAAGAAGTTCTTGCCGATGATGCCCGCAAAGAAGCTGAACACCGTGAAGTCGAACATCTCCAGACCGTTGCCGACCGACGTGGCGACGATGGTGCGGCGGCGTGATGCACGGTCAGCGCGGGTAGCACGGTCAGCACGGGTCGTGGCATCGCTCGTCGCGGGCGGCGACGAACTCACCGCATGTCCCGATGGCGGGGGCGAACTGGCAAGCGCGCCATTGAGGGGCGGGGCGGCGTTAGGCGTCATACGGGTTGTCTCCATGCATTGGGGGTGTCGTTCTGTCCATGCGCACGCATGCGACGATTCGGGCCGATAGTAATCAAGCCGTAATAATCCCGATACGCATAAATTCTTATCCTGATAACATCCATTTATCAGTGATAACCCTTGGTATGTAGCGATGAAACTCCACCAATTGCGCGCCCTCGTGGCCGTTGCCAACACGGGCAGCATTCACGAAGCGGCCCGCACGCTGCACGTCACGCAACCGGCCGTCACGCGTGCGTTACGTGATCTCGAAACCGAAGTGGGGTTGATGTTGATCGTGCGCAGTTCGACCGGGGTGTCGCTCACGCATGAGGGGCGCGCGCTGCTTCAGCGGGCCGAGTTGATCGTCAATGAGATGACGCGCACGGAGGCGGAGATGACCCGCCTGCGCGATACCCGGCAGGGACGGGTTGCCATCGGCGTGACGCCGCTCTCGGCAATCACCGTGTTGCCCAAGGCGTACAACCGATTTCGTCAGACGATGCCCGACGTGACGCTCGAATTCTCGGAGTTCAGTGCGTCGCAACTGGTGGAGCAGTTGAAGAGCGGCGCGCTGGATTTTGCGCTGGGCTCTGGCGTGGATGCGCGTGAATTTGCGACCGTGCGCGCGGTGCATCTGGCGACGTTTCCGATGTGGTTTTCGGTGGCGCGGCGGGGGCAACTGGCGAATGCCACCTCGCTTGCCGACTTGCAGGATGCCGAATGGCTGCACACGGCACCTTCAAGCGAATTTCAGGCATTCCTCACGGAGCTGTTTGCCCGGCAGGGGCTCGCGCCGCCACGCCGTATTACGCGCTGCGCGTCGCAGACGCTCTTCTACAGCCTGGCCGTCAACAGCAACGTTGTGACGTCATGGACGCACCTTGCGCTGCGCACCGAAGGCGCGGCCGAAGAGCTCAAGACGCTTGATCTGCTGGAGCAGCCGCCCGCCCGCAAGCTCTTCCTGCTGTTCCGCGACAGCGCGATTCTCACCGCACCCGCCGAATACTTCGTGCGGTGTATCGAAGATGCGGTGAAGGCCGAGCAGGGCACGCGAGGGGCGCGCAAGGGGACGGCGTCGTAGGACAAGACCTCGACGCCCAGCGCACCGCCTTACCGCATGATCACCAGTTGATGTCGACGCAGAGCACTTGCAGGCCCTGCTTCGCCGGGGTGGCGATGGAGGCGGTCACGCAAAGGTGCGCCTCGTTGATCGACAGATACGGCGGCGTGAAATGCACTTCGCCGGGTTCGCGCATCGCCTGAATGAAGTACGGGCGCCGCGCCCAGTTCGCGCCTTGCGAGTGCAGCAGTGGGCGAAAGCGCTTCGCGCGTTGCGACGAATGGTTGATCGGCAGTACGTTGTCGCCGATCTGACGGCCTGCCGCGTCGAGCAGAAAGCAGCGCGCCGCGTCGGGCAGCGCCAGCAGATCGTGCGACGCCTCGATGATGTCCATGCCCTGTGCGATACGCGCGGCGGCCGCTTCGATACCCGCCACATACGGCGCTAGACGCGCGTGTTCGGCACGCTCGCGTTCCACCAACTGCGTGCGTAGCGCGGCCGACAGCGCATCCATGCGCTCGGCAGCGACCTTCGAGGGGACCGGATCGACATCCGGCGCAGCGAAATACTGACCCTGCACGAAGTCGACGTTGCACTCCAGCGCAATCAACGCTTCGCGGTCGGTCGTCAGCCCGCCCATCATCACCAGTTGTCCCGATTCGTGCAGCAGCGACACCAGCCCGGGGAGCACCCGTGCCAGATGCGACTGCTCGGTGGCTTGCGCGAGAATGCCGCGATCGAGCACCACGATGTCGGGGCGCAGATCCCACACCCGGTCGATATTCGAATGCTTGGCGCCGAAGCCGCCCAGTGCGATCACGAAGCCTGCCTTACGCAGGCTGCCGACGATGGCGCCGAAGCGCGGCGTGTCGCCGCCCGCCTGCTCGGGCACTTCGAGCACCACGCGTTGCGGCGAGAGCCCGATGGCCTTGAGCGTCGCGATGAGCGCGTCGCCGTAGACCGTGTCCATCAGCGCGGCCGGATGCAGGTTCAGGAAGAGCCAGGCGTCACGGCTGTCGAATTCATGGAAGTTGCCCAGATGCAGCGATTCGGCGAGGCGGCCGAGTTCGAGCATGTCGCCATGACGGGCCGCGAGCGTGAAGACCTCATGCGACGGCACGTGACGGCCTTGCGCGTCATGCGCACGCAGCGACGCGTGATAACCGATGGCGCGGCGGTGCGACACCGAGAAGACCGGCTGGAAGACGCTGCAAATGGTGAAGTCGCCGTAAATGACGATACGGCGGCCGTCGTCCGCCGCCGTGAGGCGGGGCGGCAACAAACCGGGGGCGTCGAGGTCGATCATGCTCATGGTGTGGACAGGCACGGGGGCGGCAATGTTGTTTACAGAATAGGTGAGCAAGAACCGTGCTCAAAGGCGCAGGGGCGGCGCCGGCGCTATTGTCCGTGATTTTCGGGCGCCAATGGGCCGCATCACACGGGTATCGCACCAGTGTGTGGCGGGTTCGCACCATGTTGGGGCGGGAAGCGAAAGCCTCGGCCTTCCCGCCAGCCCCATCAAAGCCGCGCCTTTTGCTCAGGGCTGAAGCACTTGCGCCCGCCGCGCCACCCGCGCGAGCAGCAGCGCGCAGATCACATTGAACAGATGGAGTCCGCCGGGGCCGACCAGCGTCATGACGAGCGACGCGATCATCGGTCCGAGAATGCCGCCGACGGAAAACAGGATCAGCAACGTGGCGCTGACCACCACGCGTTGCTCGGGCGCCGTGCGATCGTTCACATGAGAGACGATCAGGCCGTACTGCGTGAAATTGGCGGCGGAGAACAAAAACATCAGCAGGAACACGAGCCAGTGCGCCTGAATGAAGATCAGGGGCGCGCAGAACGCGGCGGAGGCGAGCGCCAGCCGGCGCGACAGTGTGCGCCGGTCCATGCGGTCGGAGAGCCGGCCGATGGGCCATTGCATGAGCAGGGCACCGAACAGTGCCACGCCCATCAGCGTGGACAGGCTGCCGATCGACAGGCCGATGCGCGTCAGATAGATCGGCACGATGGCGTAGAACGCGCTGTACAGAAAGCCCGCGAGAATACAGCCCGGAATAGCGATCGGCGTCGCGCGGGCCATCTCGGTGATGCCGTCGAACAGGCTCATGGCCGGCTGCTTGACGAGGCGCTCATCGGCCACACGCGTGGGCCAGCCCTGCATCAGCGTGATGGGCAGAATGGAGGCCACAAACAGACCCGCGACCAGCAACAGTTGCCCTTCGCTACCGGCTTCGCCGACGTTGAGCAGAAATTGTCCGGCGCCCACGGCCAGATAGTTGATCGTGAGGTACGAGCCGAACACGCGCCCGCGCATGGTGTTGGGTACCGACCCGTTGAGCCAGCTCTCCACCGTGGTGTACACGCCCATGAGCGCGAGCCCGGTGCCGAGGCGGAACAGGCAGAGCATGAGCGTGGTTTCGCTCACGGCGAAGCCCATGACGAACAGCGCGGCCAATGCGGTGAAGGCGACGAACGCGCGATGCTGGCCGATGCGCTCGATGAGCGAGCGGTTGTAGAACGCGCCGAGCAGAAAGCCGCCGTAGTAGCACGACTGGATCACGCCGACAGTAAACGTCGACGCGCCGTAGTGCAGTGCATGGAAGGGAATCGATGTGGCGAACAGCCCGTTGCCGACGACCAGCACGCCGTAGGCGAGCAGAATGCCCATGAGCGCCGGATAGACGCTGATGGGCAGCGGCACGGCATCAGCCGGAGCCGGACCGGGCGCAGGCGACGGCGCACCGAGCAGGGCACCTTCGGAGAGGGGGCCCCGGCGATCGGGTTCGTCTTCAGGCAAAGAGGTGTCGAGCGACGGATCTCGCTGCATCGTGTCTCGTGGGCAGGTGAGCGATACCCTGAATCATCGCACGAGATCACCCGCGTCGACCCTGCCCGGCATCAAACATCATGCGCAAAGCGTGCCCCGTGAAGGGCACGCTTTGTCGTTGCGGCGACTACGTGGTGCGTCTCAATGCTCGGCAATACCCGCGCCGTGCCACACATGCTGGCGTCGCTTCTTGCTGGCAATCCACGCGGCCGACAGCGCACTGATCAGCCCCGCACACAGCACGTAGATACAGATCAGCCACGGCTCGCCGCCGTTCTTCTGCAACAGATAGGTGGCGATGATCGGGCTCAGGCCGCTCGCGAAGATTCCAGAGAACTGATAGACGAACGAGATGCCGGTGTAGCGCACCCGCGCGTCGAACAGTTCCGAGAACAGCGCAGCTTCGGGGCCGTACACCGAGGCGTAGATGACGCCCAGCGGAATCACGATGGCGAGCCACACGAGAAACACATTGCCGCCGCTAGACTTCATCAGCCAGAACCCGGCAAACGACGACAGACCCGTGAGCAGCGAGCCCCAGAAGTAGATACGCGTGCGGCCGACGCGGTCCGAGAGTTTGCCGAAGAACGGAATCGTAAAGATCATCACGAACGCGGCGGCCATCACCCCCATGAGCGCTTCGGTCTGCGAGAGCTTTAGCGTCTGCGTCAGATAGGCAATCGAGAACACGCCGAAAATGTTGAAGAACACCCCGTCGATGAAGCGCGCGCCCATGCCGGCGAGTACGTTGCCCGGGCTCTTGGTCAGCACTTCGGCAATCGGAATCTTGATCTCGGCACCGGCCTTCTTGATCTTCGAGAACTCGGGCGTCTCCATCACGTTCAGGCGGATGTACATGCCGATGGCGACCAGCCCGACCGACAGGAAGAACGCCACACGCCAGCCCCATGCGAGAAACTGCGCGTTGGTGAGCGTGTACGACAGCAACGCCACCACACCCGACGCAAGGCACAGCCCGAGCGCCAGCCCGACCTGCGGAATGCTCGCGTAATAGCCGCGCTTCTCTTTGGGCGCGTATTCGAACGCCATGAGCACTGCGCCGCCCCATTCGCCACCGAGCCCGATGCCTTGCAGCACGCGCAGAAAAAGCAGCAGACACGGCGCCCATAGTCCGATCTGCGCGAACGTCGGCACCAGCCCGATGAGCATGGTTGCCACGCCCATGATCGAGAGCGTCATCACGAGCATGCTCTTGCGTCCGAGCTTGTCGCCGAAGTGGCCGAAGATCACGCCGCCGAGCGGCCGGCTCAGAAAGCCCACCGCGAACGTGCCGTAGGCGAGCATGGTCGAGACCAGCGGGTCGCCGCTCGGGAAATACAGTTTGTTGAAGACGATGCCGGCGACGACGCCGTACAGGAAAAAGTCATACCACTCGATGGTGGCGCCGATCAGGCTGGCGACGACGACACGGCGCATCTGCCGGGCGTCGGTCTGAGTCGATGCATTCATGGTTGTCTCCGAATCTTTTAATGATGTGTGCCGTCTTTACTGCCAACGCTGCCTAGACTGCGACCGCCGTCGATGCCTGTGCTGCTGTTCTGGTCTCTGTGTCGCGATGAATCTCCGTCATGCCCGACCCTCGCCGGCCGTCTTCGAGAATCATGTCCGCCGCCTTCTCGGCGATCATGATCGTCGGTGCATTCGTGTTGCCCGAGACCAGCTCGGGCATGATCGAGGCGTCCACCACGCGCAGCCCGGCGAGCCCGTGCACACGCAGCCGGTCGTCCACCACGGCCATAGGGTCGTGGCCCATCTTGCAGGTGCCTGCGGGGTGATAGATCGACTGGCTGTAGCGGCGCGCAGCTTGCAGCAATTCGTCATCGCTCTGGAACTGCGCGCCCGGCACGAATTCGCTGATGATGTGCGGTGCCAGCGATGGTGCAGCGGCAATGCGGCGCGCCACCTTGATGCCGTCGATGACGACCTGATGGTCGCGCGCGTCGGACAGATAGTTGGCGTGAATCGCCGGGTATTGCAGCGGATCGTTCGAAGCGATCTCCACGCTGCCCCGGCTGAACGGACGCAACTGACAGACCGACGACGTGAATGCCGAGAACCGATGCGCGCCTTGGCCCGGCTTGTCTGCCGAGAGCGGTTGCATATGGAACTGGATGTCGGGGCGCTCGACCTCAGGGCGTGAGCGCGTGAAGATCGTCACCTGACTGGCCGCCAGCGTCAGCGGACCGGTGCGTGCGAACGCGTATTGCAGGCCGATGAGGGCCTTGCGTAGCGGGTTGTTCACCTCGTCGTTCAGCGTGCGCTCGCGCGTTTTGAAGACGAGGCGAACTTGCAGGTGATCCTGCAAATTCTGGCCCACGCCCGGCAACGCGTGCCGCAGCGCGACGCCCGCTTTCGCCAGTACCGTGGTCGGGCCCACGCCCGAGTTCTGCAACAACTGCGGCGAGCCGATGGCCCCGGCGGCGAGAATCACCTCAACGCGTGCCCGGGCTTTCTTGCGTTGACCATCCTGCAAATATTCGACGCCGACGGCACGCTTACCGTCGAACAGCACGCGACACGTCTGTGCCCGGGTCTCGACAATCAGATTGCGACGCTCGCGCGCCGGCTTCAGAAACCCTTTTGCCGTACTCCAGCGGAAGCCCCGAAATGCCGTTTGCTGGAAGTAACCCACGCCTTCCTGTGTCGCGCCGTTGTAATCCGCGTTGAACGGAATGCCGATGTCTTGCGCAGCGGCGATGAAGTGATCGGCGATGGGGCGGCGCAGCCGCAGGTCAGACACCTTGAGCGGGCCGCCGGCACCGTGATACTCGCTTGCGCCATGTTCCTGATCTTCCGACTTCTTGAAGTAGGGCAGCACGTCGGCATAGCGCCATCCGCGATTGCCGAGCGAGGCCCAGCGGTCGTAATCCTGACGCTGACCGCGCACATAGAGCAGCCCGTTAAGTGAGCTGGAACCGCCGAGCACTTTGCCGCGCGGCCAGTCGATCTGACGATTCGCGACGTTCTCGTCAGCCTCGGTGCGATAGCACCAGTCGAGTTCCGGGTTATGCATCGTCTTGAAGTAGCCGACCGGAATGTGAATCCACGGATTGCTATCCGGTCCGCCCGCTTCGAGCAGCAACACCTTGTTCGCGGGGTCGGCACTCAGCCGGTTCGCGAGCACGCAGCCTGCCGAGCCTGCGCCGACGATCAGATAGTCCACCTCATGTTCCATGCCACCTGTCTCCTGCCTGAGTTCGCATCCGTGCACTGCGCCCGGATGAAACGATTCGTTTCGGATTGTTTCGATTCAATGTCGGCGAGCGTCTGATAAATGCCAAGTGAAAAGACGCGCGGAACGGGAAACTGAAACGGAATTCGACGATGGCGTCTCAGAACAATGCAATTGCTGCGGCGCATCTGCGGGGTTTCACTAGGAGAGGAGGGCGGCGCTGAAGCGAGCGATGTCGCGTCCCTAATCGCTGTCGAATGTCACTCGGACAGGGGTAATCCCGGGGCTGATGATCATCAAATAATTGGTATATTTTGTTTCTTTTATTTTGATGGTCGGGTGCGAGGAGGCGCGATGCGCGAGACAGGCACGCTGGACGAACTGGACATTCGCGCGAGCGAAGAGGCGCGTAACCTGCGGGCACTGGCCATCATCGAGCGCCTGGCGATCGCCGGGCAGCCCTATACGCTGTCGCAACTGGCGACGCGTCTGTCGATCCCCAAAGCCACGCTCATGCGGCTCATCGAAGCGCTGGAGTTGTGCGGCTACGTGGCGCATGTGCCCGATTCGCGCGGCTCGGAGCGCGGGTTGTCGCTGGGGCCGCGGGCGGCGCGTCTGGCGCTGGTCACACTGGCGAACAACAACTTCACGCGTGCCGCGCGCTCGCTGCTGCGCGGGCTGGTCGATCGCGTCGGCGAAACCGTCAACCTCACGGCGCTCGACGGCGACGAGGTGCTCTATATCGAGCGTGTCGAAACCAACGAGCCGCTGCGTATGCAGATGCATCCGGGCATGCGGGTGCCGTTGCATTGCACGGCGAGCGGCAAGCTGTTTCTGTCGCAGATGCCGGCGGCCGAGCGGCGTGCCGTGCTCGCGCGCCTGACGCTCAAGCGGATGACGCCGCGCACGATCACGGACGTGAGCCTGCTTGACGCCGAACTCGACCGGCTGGCGGCACGCGGCATCGGTATCGACAATGAAGAGTTCGTGCGCGGCATGGTGGCCGTGGGGGTGCCGGTGCGCGCCCCTGACGACGGTCATGTGCGTGCCGTGCTGGCGGTGCATGGCCCGACGGCGCGTGTGACGCTGGAGGAGTTGCTGGGGTTGGTGCCGACGCTGCGCGAGACGGCGACGGCGTTGGTGCCGCTACTCGACTGGCAGCGGACGAGCAAGCTAGATGCGCTGGCGAAAAAGGGCGAAGCGGAGAAGGTTTGAGACGCTGAACAAGGCGCAGGGAACGCGAGCTTCGCGCCCCCAATGTCCCATCGCCGCTATCAGAACGTACTGGCGAGTTCCTTGGCCGCTTCCTGCAAGCGCGGCACGAATTCCATCGCTTTCGAGAGCGACGTGCGCGACACGGGCGCATGCACGGCCACGGCGGCGATGCACTGCCCATCTTCCTTGAGCACCGGCGCGGCGACGCAGGCGATCCCCAGCACGAACTCTTCGTTATCGACGGCAATGCCCTTGTGGGCGATGCGGTCGAGTTCGCTCTCGAGCAATTCGGGATCGGTCAGCGTGTTGGGCGTGAAGCGTTGCAGCTTCATCGCACGCAGCAGTGCGGCACGCTGTTCGCGCGGCATCATCGCGAGCAGCAACTTGCCGCTGGCGCTGCTATGCGCAGGCACATGTGAGCCGGGCTTGAGATCGAGGCGCAGCGGCCATGGCGCTTCCATACGGTCGAGATACAGCACTTCCGTCTCGTGGAGCATCGTGAGGTTGCACGTCTCGCCAAGGTCGGCGACCAAGCGGCCGAGAATCGCGTGACGCATGCGTCGCGCGCCCGCCTGCATCATCACGCCGAGACTCAGTTGCGCGAGACGCGGGCCGATCACATAGGCGTTTTTCTGGCCGGGCTCGCGAATCACGAGGCCGCCCGCTTCGAGCGAGCCGAGCATGCGGTGCAACGATGCCTTGGGCATCTGGATGTCGTGCGCCATGTCGGCGAGCGAGACCGGGGCGTCGGCGGTCACCAGATATTCCAGTAAGGCGAACGCCCGCAGGGTCGGGGTGTCGGCCTTGCTGTCTGCCGAGGAGTCGCTCTTGGTCGCTGCGTCGTTCATATGCGCCGTTCCGGAAAATGGATCAGCGGTATTGTACCCAAACGGGTTGTCGAACGGCATTGGCAGGGTCCGATGCGTTTCAGTTCGCTCGAATGTAGACGACGCTATCTCGAGCGTCAATCGTTAATTATATTTTTCGGAACAATTTGTTTCTAAAAATAGTTAACGCTATGATGCCGAAAATGACGGTCAGACGGCGCGGTACAGGAGACGGACGTGATGCAAATCCAGAGTGAAACCCCAAGTCAGCGCATGGTTGCGCAACCCGATCACCTGATCGACGCGCGCAGCGTGTTCGGTATCGATGTCGATCTGAAGGTGCCTGCGTATCGCGAGCGCGACGACCACGTGCCTGAGATCGATACGGCCTATCGCTTCAACGCGGACGTGACGCTGGCCATTCTGGCGGGCTTCATGAACAACCGGCGCGTGATGGTGCAGGGCATGCACGGCACGGGCAAGTCGACGCACATCGAGCAAGTGGCCGCCCGCCTGAACTGGCCTTGCGTGCGTGTGAATCTCGACGGTCATATCAGCCGCCTCGATCTCGTCGGCAAAGACGCCATCGTCGTGCGCGACGGCCATCAGGTCACCGAGTTTCAGGAAGGCATCGTGCCGTGGGCGTTGCAACGGCCGGTAGCGCTGATCTTCGACGAGTACGACGCGGGCCGCCCCGACGTGATGTTCGTGATCCAGCGCATTCTCGAGCGCGACGGCAAGTTCACGCTGCTCGATCAGAACCGCGTGATTCATCCGCATCCGGGGTTCCGCATGTTTGCGACGACGAACACCGTGGGCCTTGGCAATCTGAACGGCCTTTATCACGGCACGCAGGTGCTCAACCATGCGCAAATCGACCGCTGGAACGTGGTTGCCACGCTCAACTATCTGTCGCGCGAAGACGAGGCCGGTATCGTGCTGGCGCGGGTGCCGGAACTCGGCACCGATGCCGGGCGCACGCTGATCGACTCGATGGTCAGCGTGGCCGAACTCACCCGCAAGGGCTTCGCCACTGGTGATCTCTCTACGCTCATGTCGCCACGCACGGTCATCAACTGGGCCGAGAACGTGGGCATCTTCCGTGACGAAGGGCTGGCGTTCCGCCTGACCTTTCTTAACAAGTGCGACGAGGCGGAACGGCCCATCGTCGCCGAGTACTACCAACGCGCGTTCGGTCGCGAACTGACGCTCGACGACGGCACGCGCTCGCTGCTGGCCGATGCGTCATGACGATCTCGGATCGCGAAGCCGCCCGGCGCGCCGCACGCGGCGAAGCGCTGTGCGCGGCGACCGTGCGAGCGCTCACCGGCGACGCCGCGTTGCACTACAGCGGCGCGCGGCTGTGCCGGAACATGCGGCCGTTGCCGTTGCATGCCCCGCACCTGCAAACGTTGCCGACGCCGCACGATCCGTTCCGTTCGCTGCGCGGGGCCGCCGATGGCGCCGCATTGCGGTTGCGTCACAGCGATGCCGCGTTGCATCGCAGCCTGCTCCCCGACGCGCCGCTCGAGCGCCTGCTGTTCGAACTGCTCGAACAATTGCGCTGCGAAACCTTTGTGCCGCCGGGCATGCCGGGCATCGCCAGCAACCTGCGCGAGCGCTTCGAGGCGTGGTCGCGCGCGATGCACGAAACCGGCGTCGCCGACAGTCATGTGGGGCTGTTGCTCTACACCGTCGCGCAGATGAGTTGGTCGCGGCTGACCGGCTACCCGGTGATCGACGAGACGGAAGGTCTGATCGAAGCCACGCGCATGGCGATTGCGCCTGTCATCGGCGGCGCGTTGGCGGGCATGCGCCGCACGCGTGCCGATCAGGCCGCGTTTGCCGTGCACGCGCGCGAACTGGCCGCCGAGATCGCCGCCATGATCCGCTCGGCGAGCGGCGAGCGCGACGATGCCGAACCCAAGGAAGATGAAGACCAGAAGGGCGTGCGCAACGCGTTCTCGCTGTTTCTCGATTTCGACGAACGCGAAGACGACGGCATTACGCTGGCGCATTCCGGCGACAGCCGCGTACTGAAGGCGTCGGAGCAGGGCTATCGTGTCTTTACGAACCGCTACGATCGCGAGGTTTATGCGGGCGCGCTGGTGCGCCGTACCTTGCTCGCGGAATTCCGCGAACGGCTCGACGAGCGCATCGTCGCGCAGGCCATCAACGTGCCGCGCCTCGCGCGTGCGCTCAAAGCTGCGCTGGCCGTCGCGCAGCGTGACGGCTGGTCGTTCGGTGAAGAGCAAGGGCGCATCGATGGCCGACGTCTGGCGCAACTGGTCAGCTCACCGGCGGAGCGCCGAATTTTCCGGCTGGAGAAACACACGCTCGTCGCCGAGTCGATGGTGAGTTTTCTGATCGATTGCTCGGGCTCGATGAAGACGCAGATCGAATCGGTCGGCATGATCGTAGACGTCCTCTCCCGCGCGCTCGATGCGGCCGGCGTGACCAACGAGATCCTCGGCTTTACCACCGGCGCATGGAATGGCGGGCGCGCGCGCACCGATTGGCTCGCGCGCGGCAAGCCGCCGTTTCCGGGGCGCCTGAACGAAGTGTCGCATCTGATTTTCAAAGATGCTGTGACGAGTTGGCGGCGTGCGCGCACCGACATTGCCTCGCTCTTCAAGGCCGATTTGTTTCGGGAAGGTGTCGATGGCGAGGCGGTCCAATGGGCCTGCGAGCGGCTGCGCTCGCGCGTGGCGAACCGGCGCTTGTTGATCGTGATTTCCGATGGCAGCCCGATGGACGCCGCCACCAATCAGGTCAACGACGAGCACTACCTCGATCACCATCTGCGCGAAGTCGTGGCGCAACAGCAAGCGCGCGGTGACGTGGAAGTGCTGGGGCTGGGTGTCGGTCTCGATCTGAGCCCGTACTACCGCAATGCGCTGGCGCTCGATCTCACGTCGCTCCCCGACATGACGATGTTCTCGAAGCTGGTGGAGTGGATCGGCAGCGGTGGCCGCCGGGGCCACTGATCAGATCATTTCGCGCAGGGCGCTGATCATCAGATGGGCGCCCAGCAGCATCAGCGTCGTGAAGGCGATACGCCGCGTCACGACACCTGAGAGTGGCGGAGGATGCCGGCGGGCCAGCAGCGTCGCCAGTGCGACCACAGGAAGTGCCATCGCCGCCTGCCACCAGACTGGTGCGGGCAACTGCCCCGCGAACGCGCTGTAGACCGTGCGGATCGATGCGGTCACGGCAAACAACAGAATCAGCGCACAGCGGATCTGCACCAGCGTCAGCGGTTGCCGATAGAAATAGAAGATCAGCGGCGGCCCGGAAATGCCGAACATCCCACTCAGCAAGCCGCCGAAGATCCCACTCAGGAAGAAGCCCTTGTCGCCCGAGCGCTCAGGCTTGGGGGCTGGCCGCAAGGCCGCACCGATGCCGCCATAAAGCACGACGGCACCCAACAGCAGGTGCAGCACATTCGATGCCATCCCGTTGAGATAGTCGAACAGCAGCACGCCCACGACGACCGACGGGATGATGCCGAGCGTGGCGGCGCCCACGGCCCGCCAGTCGATGTGATGCCATGTACCGGGCAGCGCCAGCGCGCTGTTGACGAGCGTGACCAGACTCACGAGGATGGCTACGCTGGCGACCGGGGCCAGGCCGAAGCCGCTGGCGCCACCCAGCACGATCATGCCCAGACCGAAGCCGGTCACGGTTTGAAAGTACGTGGCAAAGCCGAGCAACAACAGCAACGGCAACAGCGGCAGTAGTGACGGGAGCGCCAGAAGCGACGGAAGTGTCATGCCGTCATGCGACGGCGGGCGCTGCGGTACCGGCGAGCCGGGCCAGTGCGGCCTGTGCCTGCACGCAGGTGACACCGATGACGTAATAGATGTCGTCGGCGCTACAGCCGCGCGAAAGATCGTTGGCGGGGCGGTTGAGCCCTTGCAGCAGCGGCCCGATGGCTTTGGCACCACCAATCCGTTCGGCGAGCTTGTAGCCGATGTTGCCGGCATCGAGACTCGGGAAGATCAGCGTATTCGCGTGGCCTTCCACTTGCGAGTGAGCGACCTTGCGTTGAGCAATCTCGGCAACGATGGCCGCGTCGAGTTGCACGTCGCCATCGATCGCGAGCTGCGGACGAGCCGCTTTCACCAGACGCGTCGCTTCCACCACTTTGTCGACTGCCGCATGCCGGGCGCTGCCGCTGGTGGAGAACGACAACATCGCCACGCGCGGGGACTCCATCAGCAGCGCCTGTGCGCTGTCGGCTGCGGCCATGGCAATTTGCGCCAGTTGCGCGGCATCGGGGTCGACCACGAGCGCGCAGTCGGAAAAGATCAGGCCGCCCTTCATCGTATGGAACGGCTCGCAGAGCATCATCAGGAAGAAGCTCGACACGAGTTGAAACGACGGCTGTACGCCGACCAGTTGAATGGCCATGCGAACCACGTCGGCCGTGGTGTTGACCGCGCCGGCCACGGAGCCGCCGGCATGACCGAGACGCAGCATCATGTTGGCGAAGCCCAGCGGCGCGCGCATCTCGGCGGCGGCTTGCTCGCGCGTGATGCCCTTCTTCTCGCGCATGGAGAACCACGTCTGCGCGAACTCGTCAGCCAGCGGCGAGGTAGCCGGATCGATCACTTCCATCCCGGCCAGATCGACGCCGGCCGCATCTGCCGCGCGCAGCGTCTTGTTGATATCGCCGACGAGCACGATGCGGGCGATGCCCTCGCGCGTGGCGCGTCCGGCCGCTTCAAGCACGCGGGGGTCTTCCGATTCACACAGCACGATGCGCTGGGGGGCGCTGCGGGCTGTGTCGAGAATGCGGTGCATGGCTTTCATGATGTCAAAGCCCAGAAGCTCGCCGTCATGACGACATGGCGAGCGGAATAAAAAAAGCGCTCCCGGCACCCACAGAGCCGGGAGCGCTATCACCCTGCATACAGTTCAAAACACCAGCGCAAAACTACGGCACTACGATCAGACGTAGTCCTTGTACTTGTCGAGCGTGCGCACCGGCTTCGAGAGGGCATCGCGACGGAACGGATCGCCCAATTCGCGGGTACACATGATTTCGATGATGGTCGTCTTGCCGTGATTCATCTGCATGTCGATGGCCTTCTTGAGCGCCGGGCCCACGTCTTCCAGACGATCGACCACGATGCCTTCCGCGCCCATCGCCTTGGCGATACCGGCAAAGCTCGGGCTGTCGAGTTCGCCTGCGACGAAGCGGCGGTTGTAGAAGTCGACCTGATTCTTCTTCTCCGCGCCCCACTGACGGTTGTGGAACACCACCGCCGTGACCGGAATGTTGTGGCGCACGCACGTCAACGTTTCCATCAGGCTCATGCCCCATGCGCCATCACCGGCGTACGACACGGCCGGGCGATGCGGTGCGGCAACCTTTGCGCCGATGATCGTCGGGAACGCGTAACCGCAGTTGCCCCAGCTCATGGCAGCGAAGAAGCTGCGCGGCTTGTTAAAGCGCAGGTAGCTGTTCGCGACCGAGTTGATGTTGCCGATGTCGGTCGAGACCATCACGTCTTCCGGCATGGCCTTCTCGAGTTCGCGCAGCACCTGACGCGGATGCAGATAGTGGCCGCCGTTGAACGTGCGTTCCTTCGCCTGCTCTTCGATCATGTCGAGGCTGTACGGATCGCGCTCGTGGGTCCACTCGTCGAGTTCTTTCTCCCACGCCGCCTTTTCCGTCGCGATCTGGTCGGCACGCGAGCCACGCGTGGCATCGCACGCGAGCGTGCGTTCGGCCAGACGCTGCGACAGCGCGACAGCGGCGGCCTTGGCATCGCCGCAGATGCCGACGGAGATCTTCTTCACGAGACCGAGCATCTTGTGATCGGCATCGATCTGGATGATCTTGGCGTTCTTCGGCCAGTAGTCGAGGCCGTGTTGCGGCAGCGTGCCGAACGGTCCGAGTCGCGAGCCCAGTGCCACGACGACGTCGGCCTGTGCGAGCAGCTTCATCGCGGCCTTCGAGCCCTGATAGCCGAGCGGGCCGCACCACAGCGGATGGTTGGCCGGGAACGAGTCGTTGTGCAGATAGCTGTTGACGACCGGTGCGCCCAGACGCTCGGCGAGCGCCTTGCATTCTTCGATGGCGTCGGCCATGACCACGCCGCCGCCCGAGATGATGACCGGGAACTTGGCTTGCGCCAGCAGTTCGGCCGCTTCGTTCAGACGCTCGTCGCCGCCTGCGCCACGATCGAGGCGTTGCGGACGCGGAATCTCGGCCTTGATCTGGCCGTAGAAATAGTCACGCGGGATGTTGAGTTGCGTCGGGCCCATTTCGGCCATGGCGCGGTCGAAGCAGCGGCCCGTGAATTCGGCCATTCGGGCCGGATGCGTCACGTGACCCTGATACTTCGTGAACTCCTGGAACATCGGCAGTTGCTTCGCTTCCTGAAAGCCGCCGAGACCGATACCCATCGTGCCGGCTTCCGGCGTGACGATCACGACCGGGCTGTGCGCCCAGTAAGCGGCGGCAATCGCCGTCACGCAGTTGCTGATGCCGGGGCCGTTCTGGCCGATCACGACACCATGACGGCCCGACACGCGAGCGTAGCCGTCGGCCATGTGGCCAGCGCCCTGTTCGTGCACGACCGGAATCAGACGAATGCCTGCGGGCGCGAAGATGTCCATCGCATCCATGAAGGCCGAGCCCATGATGCCGAACATCTCGCTCACGCCGTTGGCGACCATCGTTTCGACAAACGCCTCAGACGGCGTCATGGTTTGCGGGCCCGCGTCGGTGGCCGTGAGTTGCTGGGTGGCCGTAGCCGGGTCTTTGGCGTTCATGGTGTCTCCAGTGAAAAATAAACGGAACAAATAATTCCGATTTCATTGCGTAAATGGAAATCTAGGCGATTCGTTCGCCTTGGTCAATCTGTATTTTTATTTATTGGTATGTTTTGTATTGAAAAATGTAACGCTTGATTTGGTGCAAAGACGGCGAATGGGACGAGACGCCGTCGGCAAAAAGAAAAAATGCCCCGGCAGGCGGGGCAAAGAACCCGGCGTCTGGTCCTTCAGCCACCCGCATGCAACAGGTGGCCGGCAGAGTGAACTGCCGCGCGCGAAGGGGGGGCGACGCCGGGTGGCTGACAGGTGTCATGGTCTTGCCGACATCGTTCAGAACGCCGGACGATCCTTGCGGAAGGCGTTCTTCACTTCGATCTTGCCGTCGCGCAGGGTGAACACGTCGACCATGCGCGCTTCCACACGGGTGCCGTCGGCCTTGGTGCCGCGAAAGGTCGATTCGGAGACGCCGCGATTGCCGTTCACGAAGTGGTCGCCTTCGGTCCACGAGGCATCCGGGAAGTTTTCCCACGCCGATTGGAAGGCGGCGCGCACAGCCTCGCGGCCCTCGAAGGTGCGACCCATCATGTCGGGGCCCGCCACGGCGTGAAACACACACGCGTCGGTCATGCACGCCATGAGGGCGTCGATGTCGTGCCGGTTCCAGGCGTCGTTGAACGAGGCCAGCAACTGGAGGTCGGCGGAGGCGTTAGATGTCGTCATTGTTCAGTCCAAAAACAAGTGAGGCAGGTGAATCGGGTGAATCGGGTGAGGCCAATAAGGCAGAGCGCGCAGCGAATCAACGCGCTTCGTCCTGCGCGTGGTACCGCTGATAGAGAAAGCGCTGGCCGATACGGCGGAACGGTGCGAAGCCTTGCCATTGCACCGTACCGAACACGTTGGGGTATTGCAGTGCCGAGTCGTAGATCGGCAGACTCCACGACGGATCGCGCTCACCGGCAATGCGTTGGGCGAGACGGCGTCCGGCATGGGCCGAGAACGACACGCCGTTGCCGCCGTAGCCCACGGCATAGAACAGACTCTGGCGCGGGTCGGGTTGGGTGACGCGCGGCATCATGTCGTGGCTGACGTCGACCCAGCCCCACCACGAGTAGTCCACGCGAATACCGCGCAACGCCGGGAATTTGCGATGCAGCCCCTCGACGAGCACAGCCATGTGTTTCGGATTTTGCGCATCGGCGCCGGTGATCGAACTGCGGCTGCCGATCTGCAAACGGTTGTCGGGCAGCAACCGGTAGTAATAGCGAAGCGTGCGCGTATCGGTGATGACTTCGTGCGTGCGGAAGTTGGTGGCCGCGAGTTCTTCCGGCGTGAGCACGCGCGTGACGAGCGAGTTCGACAGAATCGGCATGATCTTCGCGCGCAACGCCTTGGTCACGTCGTTGCGGGTGTAGCCGCCGGTGGCGAAGGCGACTGCCTTGGCGCGCACGACACCGCGCGGCGTGCGCACATGATGCACGCCGTTGATGGTTTCGACACTGAGCACGGGCGTTGACGGATGGACACGCGCGCCGAGCGCCCGCGCCATGCGCAGATAGCCGAACGCGAGCTTGAGCGGATGCACGCCGATGCCGTCCGGCTCGTGCAGCGCGCCGCAATTCTCCTGATCGTCGACGTATTGCTCGCGCACGTCGTCACGCGAGAGGATGCGCGTGTCGTAACCGAACACGTCGCGCATGACCTTCGCTTCGTTGCGCAGGAAGTCCATCTTGCGCTCGCGGTGCGCGATGTAGAGGTGGCCGCCCGGCTGTGGATCGCACGCGGGTACTTCGGCAACCAGCGATTTGAAGGTGTCGAAGCCTTCGCGAATTTCGGCGTCGAGCTTCAGTGCGGTTTCTTTGCCCCAGCGCTCGATCCACTGCGAACGATAGAGACGTCCGCTGGCGTTCTGGCCTTGTCCGCCGTTGCGGCTGGTGCAGCCCCAGCAGGTACGGTTGGCTTCGAGCACGGTCGCGCGGATGCCGTGTTCGCGAGCGAGGAATAGCGCTGTCGCAAGGCCGGTGAAACCCGCCCCCACGATGACCACGTCGACGTCGGCATCGCCGGGCAGCGGGCCGTCGTCTTCGGGCGGATCGCCGGCGGTGGCGACCCAGTAGGTCGGTGCGTAATCCATCCCGAGTCCCGGATTTGCCGAGACTAACGGATCGTAAAGCGGATCGTATGGCGCAGCTTCGGAGCGACGATCCAGCGCGAAGGAATCAATCGTACCCACGGTAGGCTCCTGAGGAAATGAGCCCATACTGCCAAGAACAATTTCCGCGCATTAGTACCACCGGCGCTTTGTGATGGTGCCAGCGAAAAGCACCGTCGGCACAACCGCGACGCGTCGTCGGTGGTCCACCAAAATCACATGACTGGCACCACACATTCCTGCGATGTGGCTCTAAACGTCGTGATTTTTGGCTGTAGATACTGGGCCAGACAACTAGGTGGCCAGCCGTGCTGGTACACCTGCCGAACAACGTGTCGCGTGCCGGAGACAGGACATGCTCAGATTGCTCATTGGACTTGGTTTGCCGTACCTCGGCGTCGTCGGGCTCTTACCGTGGGCGGCGTCCGTCGACCGGTATGTGCTCGGCGTGCCGTTCATCTACGGCTGGATCTTCTTGTGGTTCGTGCTGACCTCGGGCTGTCTCTATCTGTGCTGGATGTTGTTCGACCGACATCAGGTCGAAGACCCCGCTTAAGCCCCGCGTTCTGCATTCGTCCGCTTACGCCCACTTTCGTCTGCGCCCTCGCGCGCTAGCCGTTCCCCCTTCGTTACGCGCCTTTCGGAGATTACCTCGATGGCCACCCTCATTTTTGCCGGCTTCATTCTGTTGTCGGTCTATCTCGCATTGCGAGCGCGCGGCGGCCGTGGGCCGCAGAGCATGCACGACTTCTTCGTCGCATCGCGCCAGTTCGGCGCATGGCTCGTGTTCTTTCTCGCGGCCGGCGAGATCTACAGCATCGGCACGATGGTCGGGTTTCCGGGCGGCATCTACGCCAAGGGGCCGACGTATGGCGTCTGGTTTCTTGGCTACATCCTGCTGGCGTATCCGATCGGCTACTTTCTCGGGCCGAAAATCTGGGACGCCGGCAAGCGCTATAACGCGATCACGCTGCCCGATCTGTTCAAGGGGCACTTCAACAGCCGTTTTCTCGAGTTGGTGGTGGCGGTGACCGCCATCGTGTTCCTGCTGCCTTGGGGCCAGTTGCAGTTCACCGGACTGGTCGCTGCACTCAAGAGCTTGGGCTGGAACTTCCAGCCGCTCTGGTTGATTTCGTTCTCGGCGCTGCTCGCGTTCATCTACATTGCGATCGCCGGGGTGCGTGCATCGGCTTACATCGCGGTGCTCAAAGACATCCTGATGGTGGCGGCCATCGTGATCACCGGCGTGGCCGTGGCGTGGGAGGCGGGCGTAACACCTGTGTTTCAAGCGGCCAGCCAGCACGTGAGCAATGCGATGAGCACGCAGCAACTGACGTTTGCGATGACGACGATCGTGTTTCAGTCGCTCGGCATGTATGTGATGCCATTTGGCGTGCAGAACTTCTTTACGGCGAAGAGCGCCAGTACGATCCGCCGCACGCAGGTCGCCATGCCGCTCTACATGCTGATGTATCCGTTTCTGGTGCTGGCGTCGTATTACGCCATCAGTCAGAACATCACGCTGAGCTCGCCTAACGAGGCGTTCTTCGCGGCCGTGACACAACTGCTGCCGTCGTGGCTCGTCGGGCTGGTGGCCGCGGGTGCCGCGCTCTCCGGGCTGCTGGTGCTGGCGGGCATCTGTCTCGCGTTGGGGCCGATCGTCACACGCAACATCCTGTCCGGCATGCCAGAGCATCGGCAGAAGGCCAGTTCCAAGGTCGTGATCGTGCTGTATCTGCTGGGCTCCATCGTGCTGACGCTGCTCACGCCCAACCTCATGCTTACGCTGATCAATATGGCGTACTACGGCGTGACGCAGTTTCTGCCCGGTGTGATCGCCGTGGTGTTCCGCCTGCGCGTGCGTGCCTCGGCGGTGGCGGCCGGCGTGCTGGCAGGACAAGGGCTCGCGCTCGTGCTTTACTTCAAGAACCCGGACCTCGGCGGCGTGAACCTCGGACTGATCTGCCTGATCGTCAACGTGGTGGTGATGGCCGTGTTGCACCTGATGCTCGGCGGCAGCCGTGAGCGCTCGATGGGCCCCGCCGTGGGCACGCTTTCCACCTACAAGAAGTAGAAATGACAGACAGAGACAACAAGGCGGTATCAAGGAGCGACGTGCGTGTTTTTGCCGCGCGCAAGATTCTGACGATGAACCCGGCGCAACCGGTCGCGACGCACGTGGCCGTGTGCGACGGCAAGATTCTCGCGGTCGGTGGTCTGGACGACATGCGCCGCTGGACCGACGCCGCCCCCGACGACACGTTGCGCGACAAGGTGCTGATGCCCGGTCTGGTCGAGGGGCATTGCCACCTGATGGAAGGCGCAATGTGGGACGCCGTGTATGTGGGCTATTACGACCGGCGCGGCCCCGACGGCTACTTGTGGGAAGGCCTGAAGACGCCCGCCGCCGTCATCGACCGGTTGCGCGAAGCCGAGCGCAAGCTGACCGACAGTCACAAGCCGTTGCTCGCATGGGGCTACGATCCGATCTTCTTCGAAGACACGCCGCTCGTGGCGCGCGACCTCGATACGATCTCGATTACACGCCCCATCGCGATTCTGCACGCCAGCGTGCATCTGATGAATGTGAACACGGCGATGCTGGAACTTGCAGGCATCGATGGCGACACCGATGTCGAAGGTGTCGTGATGGGCACCGATGGCGAACCGACGGGCGAGTTGCAGGAGTTCGCCGCAATGTTCCCCGTGTACCGCGTGATCGGCGAAGGGTTGTCGATTGCTGCCAGCGAGAGCCCGCGCGCGATCTGGAATTTCGGACGCGTGGCACAGCTTGCCGGGGTGACCACGGCGACCGATCTCGTCAACGACCTGACCGAGACCGGTAACGCCAACCTGCATGAGATCACGGCCGATCCCGCTTATCCGATTCGCATCGTGCCCGCGTTCGCGCCGCAACGCTGTCCGGAAGGCGGGCCGCAACGCGTTCTGAATGCGCGCGAAGGCAACACCGACAAGCTGCATTACGGTCCGGTGAAGTTCATCGTCGACGGCTCGATTCAGGGCTTTACGGCGCGCGTGCGTTGGCCGGGGTACTTCAACGGCAAGCCGAACGGCCTCTGGCTGATTCCGCCGTCGCAACTGGTCGACACGTTCATGCCGTTCCATGCGGCAGGTCTGCAACTGCATATCCACACGAACGGCGACGAAGCGACCGACGTGGTGCTCGACGCCATCGAAACGCTGCTGGCGCGCCACCCGCGTGTGGATCATCGTCACACGCTGCAACATTGCCAGATGGCCGATGTTGCGCAACTCACGCGTGCGCAACGGCTGGGCATGTGCGTGAACTTCTTCGCCAATCACGTGTATTACTGGGGCGACGCGCACTACCAGCAGACGATGGGGCCAGATCGTGCGAACCGCATGGATGCCGCCGAGATCGCGCGCCAACTCGGGCTGCCGTTTGCGCTGCATTCGGACGCGCCGATCACGCAGCTAAACCCACTGTTCACCGCGTGGTGTGCGGCCAAGCGCGATACGTCGTCGGGCCGCATTCTCGGCGAATCACTGCGCTTGCCCGTGGCCGACGCGTTGCGCGCCGTCACGTTGGGCGCCGCCTTCTCGCTCGGCATGGATCATCTGATCGGCAGTATCGAAGTCGGCAAGTACGCGGACTTCGCGGTGCTCGACGCCGATCCGTACGAGGTGCCGCTCGACGACCTGCGGCAAATGCCGGTCTGGGGCACGGTGCTGGGCGGCGAGGTGTTCCGCTCGCCAGCGTGATGGATACCGTTATGACGCCGGGGAGCGGAACACCTCGCCCGCCGATTCCGATGGTCGTGCTGGGCGGTTATCTCGGCGCCGGTAAGACGACGCTGATCAATGCCCTGCTGCGCAACGCGGACGGCTTGCGCGTGACTGTGCTCGTCAACGACTTCGGTTCGATCAACGTCGATGCCGCGCTCATTCGCGAGCGTGGCGACGATGTGATCGGACTGGAGAACGGTTGCGTGTGCTGCACCATCGGCGGCCGACTGGTGGAAACGCTGTTGGCGCTTGGCGAGCGCGCCGAACGCCCTGACTTGCTGGTGATCGAAGCGAGTGGCGTCTCCGACCCGGTGCGCATTGCGCAGGTCGGCATGCTCGACCGGGCATTCCGACTGCACGGCATTGTGGTCGCCGTGGATGTCGACGGCATCGACGACGTGCTCGACGATCGTTACGTCGGCGATATTGCACGGCGGCAGATTGAAGCGGCAAGCACTTTGGTACTCACCAAGGCCGATCTCGTTGGCGAAGACAAGCTGCGCGCCGTGCGCAACCGGCTGTCCTCGCTGGGCGCGACTCAGGTGGTCGTGACGGCAGAAGACGGTGTCGTGCCGACGGCGATCCTGTTTCCCGATGACGAAATCGCGTTGTCGGGTGACTTCCCGGCGCGGCCGCTGCGTGCGGCATCGCGCGCATTGCCAGCCGGGCTGCGCAGTTTCAACGTGGAAACCTCCGCAGTGTTCGAACGCACCCGCCTGAAGGCTGCGCTGGCGATGTATCCGGGCCAGTTATGGCGCGCCAAGGGCTTCGTCTCGCTGCAACCGGGCCAGATGAGCGAACTGCATGTTGTGGGGCGTCGCTCGATGCTTACCCGCCGCCCGGATCTTCCCTCGCAAACGTCGGTGATCGTGCTCATCGGCATCTTCTCCGACGACGAACAGCGTCTGCTCTCTCAAGCACTGCATTCGGCCTGCCACTGACGCTGGCAACCCCTCTCGGCGTTCGCACTTCATGCGCCGGATCTTCCCTTTCAAAACGACACCGGCCGCAGAAGTCTGCGGCCGGTGTCGTGTTCGATCACGTTATCGCGATGGATCAGATTTCGTAACCGGGGTCCGGCGAGCGCAGCTTGCGCCAGATCGAACGCACCGTGAACGCCACTAGCAGCACCGTCAGGCTGACAATGCCGAGCGCGAGCGGCGTGCGTTGATCGGGGATGAACGCCATCGCGCCCACGATCGACAGCATGCCGATGATCGCCACCCAAGTGAGGTACGGGAAGCACCACATGCGCACCTTGAGCTTGCCCGGGGCTTCCCGTTCAAGACGCTTGCGCAGACGCAACTGCGAGAACGCGATCAGCACGTAGACGAAGATGGCCACCGTGCCGTAGGAGTTCACGAGGAACGCGAACACGGTATCCGGCGACACATACGACATCACCACGGCAGCGTAGCCGAACAGCGTGCCCACGAGAATCGCGCGAACCGGCACGCCCCGTGAATTCAGCTTGGCCAGCGAGCGCGGCGCGTCGCCGCGACGCGTCAGCGCAAACAGCATGCGCGACGACGCGTACAGGCCCGAGTTCAACGCCGAGAGCACGGCGGTGAGTACTACGGCGTTCATGATGTGGGCCGCTGCCGGAATGCGCATCGCTTCGAGCGCGCTGACATACGGCGTGGCCATGCCCGCTGAGTTCCAAGGCACGAGCATCACGACGAGCAGGATCGAGCCGATGTAGAAGAACAGCACGCGCCCGATCACAGAGTTCGTCGCACGGGCGACAGCCTGTTGCGGCTCGGCCGCTTCTGCCGCAGCGATCGTGACGATCTCGGCGCCGAAGTAGAAGCCTGTCGCCGCGACCGCCCCGGCCATGACCGGACCGATGCCATTCGGCATGAAGCCGCCGTGCGAGAGCAGATTGCCGGTGCTGGCGACCGCGCCCGGCCACATGCCGAACACGAACAAGCCGCCGAGGAACAGAAACACGACGATGGCGGCCACCTTGATCGAGGCGAACCAGAATTCGAACTCGCCGTACGAAGCCACTGACACGAGGTTGGTCAGCGTGAGCACGACGAGCAGCACGAGGCTGATGGCCCACGCGGGAATATCCGGCAGCCAGAACTGAATCAGATTGGCGCCCGCCACCGCTTCGACGGCCACCACGATCACCCAGAAGTACCAGTACATCCAGCCGGTCAGAAACCCGGCCAGCTCGCCGCCCACAGGTTTGTCGTCCCACGCGAGGCGGGCGTACTCGTAGAACGAACCGACGGCGGGCAACGCGCACGCCATCTCGCCCAGCATGCGCATCACCAGCACGACCAGCGCGCCGGTGATCAGAAACGACAGCACCGCTGCCGGACCGGCCGCATGCACGACCACACCGCTGCCGACGAACAGACCCGCACCGATCACGCCACCGAGCGCAATCATGCTCATGTGGCGCTGCTTCAGGCTTGAATGCAGCTTGGCACCATTGTCATGACCGGCCATGGCGACCTCCCATGCAGGGTACGAGGACGCCACTGTTGTCCGCGATGAAGGCAAACACGTTGTCGGGGGAATACAGGGAATGCAGGGAAGACGGGGAGAGCTCGGGGGAATGGAAATTACGGGGGGACGCGGCGAAATGCCGCTCGCGGGCAAGGTGCCCGCGTTGCAATGTCTCGACTGCCACACAACCTCCTGAATACACGTTGGGCGTCAGGTGCGGCCGGGGGAGCCGCCCTGCGCCTTATTTAATGACCGCTGAACCGCTTACACCTTGCCTTTCCAGGGCACGAGCACACGCTCGAGATAACGCATGATCAGATCGAAGCCGAAGGCGAAGAAACCGATCACGATGATCCCCATGATCACGATGTCCGACGCGAGAAACTCTGCGGCGTTGAGCACCATGAAGCCGAGGCCGCTGGATGCCGCCACCATTTCGGCAGCCACCAGCGTGGTCCAGCCCACGCCGATGCCGATGCGCATGCCGGTAAAGATCTCCGGCAACGCAGACTTCACGATCACGTGCATGACGATCTGGCGCGGCGAGGCGCCCATCGAATACGCCGCGTGAATCTGTTCCATCGAGACCGATCGCACGCCCGCACGCGCAGCAATCGCGAGCGGGGCAAAGATCGCCAGATAGATGAGGAACACTTTGGAAAACTCGCCGATGCCGAACCAGATGATCACGAGCGGCAAATAGGCCAGCGGCGGCAGCGGCCGATAGAACTCGATGGGCGGATCGAACACGCCACGCCCGATGCGCGACACGCCCATCAGGATGCCCACCGGAATCGCCGTGATACACGCCAGCGCGAACGCGCCGAACACGCGATACAGGCTCGCGAGCGTGTGCTGCCAGAGCGTAGAGCCGGCGAAACCTTCGGTGGACACCTGAATGAATTTCTCGACGATGGCACGCGGACCCGGCAGAAACAGCGGCTTGATCATGCCCGACGAGGTAATGGCAACCCACACCAGCAACAGCGCCACGACGGTGACGACGCTGATCAGCAGGCTGGGTCCTTGCCCCGGCGCGCCGAACGATTCGCCAGCTTTGACGGGGCGCGGCGCAAACAGCCGGGCGATGGGGCCGCGCTGGCGCCGTGCGCGCGGGCTTGGCGTGACGGCTGCGGTGGGTGAGACCGGCGCGTGTGCCGGGCTGGTAGCAACGGGTTTGGTCATCATGATGGCAACGGCTCCGGCGCTGGGTCAGGCAGCGACCGCACTGGCACTGGACGCTGAGGTCTGGCCGGCACGTTCGTCGCCATAAATGATGCTGAGGACGGTCTCGCGCATCTCGATGAAATCCGGGCTCGACTTGATCGCGCGCGCATTGCGGCATTCGAGATAGCGCTGGTTGAAGTCGAGTTCGTAGGTGTGCGTGATGCGCCCGGGGCGGGGCGACATGACGATCAGGCGGCTGGCGAGGAACAGCGCTTCTTCCACGCTGTGCGTGATGAAGAAAATCATCTTGCCGGTCTCGCGCCACACATCGAGCAGCAGTTCCTGAATGGTCTCGCGCGTGAGGGCATCGAGCGCAGCCATCGGCTCGTCCATGAGCAGCATCGACGGATTGCACGTGAGTGCGCGCGCAATGCCCACGCGCTGCTGCATGCCGCCGGAGAGCTGGTAAATCATGTGGTTGTGGAAGTCCTGCAAGCCCACGAGCGCCAGATTGCGCGCTGCCCGGGCGCGTCGCTCCTGTTTGGGCACGCCTTGCAGCTTCAGGCCGAACTCGGTGTTCTCCATGACGTTGAGCCACGGCAGCAGCGCATGTTTCTGGAACACCACGCCCCGGTCGGCACCCGGGCCTTCGATGGGGGCGTCGCCGAGCAGCAGTTCGCCGGACGTCGGCGCAATAAAGCCTGCCATCAGGCTGAGCAGCGTGGTCTTGCCGCAGCCCGACGCGCCGAGGGCCACCACGAAGTCGCGCGGCGCGATGGTCAGATTGACGTGGGCGAGCGCCTGCACTTGCTCGCCAGCGCGCCGGCCGGGGTAGACGACGCTGACGTCGTTGACGATGAGTTGTTCCATGAAGCCCTTCTCCTGTCGATCCATCGATCGGGGAGGGGCTGCCGCGCGCTGGGCGCGGCGGCCCCGGCACGGCTTACTTCAGGTTGAGCGCGGCGTCGACGTAACGCGACGTGACGTACGTCGTGTAATCAGGCTTGACCTCGTTGATCTTCTGCTGGCTCTTGAGGAATTCGGCCGTGTCTTTGAGCGCCTTGGCGGCGCGGCTGCTCTTGCCGCCGCCCAGCCATTCGGCCGACGCCTGTTGCTGCGCCGACGGGTAGGCATAGAGCGAGAGCGCACCCGGCACGTCTTCCGGCTTGCCGCCAATCGTCTTCACGATGGCTTTGACCTGCGGCGACGTGGCCGTCCAAGCCGCCTGATTCTGGCGGTAGGACGCGTCTGCGGCGGCAATCACCTTCACGAACTTCGCCATGAAGTCGGCGTTGGCTTCGCCCCACTTGCGGTCGACGGCAATGCCGTCAAAGGTCGGCTTGCCTTGCTTCGACAACTCGCCCGAGGTGATGAGCACATGGCCGGTCTGCTTGATCTGCGCGAGCGCCGGATCCCACACATAGGCGGCATCGATGTCGCCACGCTCCCACGCCGCCACGATCTGGTTCGGCTGCATGTTGAGCACTTGGACTTCCGTCGGCTTGATGCCCCATTGCTGCAAGGCAAACATCGTGTGGTAGTGCGTGGTCGAGACGAACGGCACGCCGATCTTCTTGCCCTTGAGGTCGGCCGGCGTCTTGATGTTCGACGCATTGCGCACGACCATCGCCTCGGCCTGATTGATGTCGTCGAGGATCCAGAACAGTTGCAGGTCCAGCCCCTGCGAGACGGCCGCCGCCATCGGGCTGGAGCCGAGCACGCCGATCTTGATGTCACCTGACGCCAGAGCGGTCGCGACCTTCGCGCCCGATTCGAACTGTCGCCAGTGAATCTTGTAACCCGTGGCCTTCTCGAACTCGCCGCTGGCCATCGCCACCAGCCACGGATCGACGATCTGCTGGTAAGCGATCGTGACCTCCTTTTCCTGCGCTTGCGCAGTGGCCGGTGCCGCCAGCCCGAGTGCCAATACCCCAGGCAGCGCTGCTGCCGCCAACGCCGTGGCGGCGAAGACGCGTCGCAGCCGGTTCGGAAGTCCATTCATGGTTCACCTCTAATCGATAGGTTGTCGGTGGAACACTTTCGGGTTGACGCAGTAAGGGTTACGAATCCGCGTCAGGTGAGTGCATCATTGCCGCGCGTATTTTTGTTCGTTAGAGCCAGTTGGCCGCATTTGATGATGCCAACTGGCTCCGTTTGGTCGAAATCGGCCGCTAACCCGCATGAATGCTTGAATCTGACGCAATGGAGCCAAACTGCGGATAAACCCGAATTCGGAATTAACGTCACCGTCCCATGAGTAATAATTGACGCTCTGGAAGTATCAATAAGAAAGGGGACGCGATGTCGAGCCGGATTTCTGCGGCAATGTGGAACCAGTTGTTTCTGGTGTCGGCGCGCGCCGGCATGAGTTTGCAAAGTCAGATCCGCCAGATGCTGGTGTCGGCGATTCTTGACGAGCGGCTCATGCGGGGCGCTGCGGTGCCGTCGTCGCGCGAGTTGGCCGAGGGGCTGGGTGTGGCGCGCAACACCGTGGTGCTGGCGTATCAGCAGTTGGTCGACGAGGGCTATCTGATCGCGCGGGAGCGGCGCGGCTACTTCGTCAATGGCGACATCCTCGCGCCACGCGTCGGCACGCAAAGTGCCGAGTCACGCGAGGCGGCGAATGCAGGCGCGCGCGGTGTAGCCGCCAATGCAGGGGACACACCTGCGGGCGCTGCCGCTGGCACCATCGCGCCGCTCGACCCGCTGACACCCGACTGGGAGGGGCGGTATGTGGTTCGCCCATCGGGGCAGCGCAACATCGTCAAGCCCATCGACTGGCAGCAGTACCAGTACCCGTTTATTTACGGGCAGTTCGATCCCACGATGTTCCCGACGGCGGACTGGCGCGAGTGCTGCCAGAAGGCGCTCACCATCATGGAGATCCGCGACTGGGCGCCCGACATGATCGCGCGCGACGACGAAACGCTGATTCAGCAGATTCGCACGCGTGTGTTGCCGCGCCGCGGCGTGTGGGCCGATGCCGACGAGATCGTGCTGACCAATGGCGCGCAGCAGGCGCTGTACCTGCTGGCCGACCTGCTGGTCGGCGCGCGCACGACGGTCGGCATCGAAGACCCCGGTTATCCCGATGCGCGCAATATCTTCGCGATACGCACGCCGAAGCTGATCGGCTTGCCGGTCGACGAGTTCGGGGTGCCGGTCGATGACAACCTGTCGCAGTGCGACTACGTCTATGTCACGCCCTCGCATCAGTGTCCGACCACGACGACGATGCCGCTCGCCCATCGTGAGGCACTGCTGCGGCGTGCGGAAACCGAAGACTTCGTGCTGATCGAAGACGACTACGAGAGCGAGAACAGCTATTCGGATATTCCGATTCCGGCGCTGAAGAGTCTGGATCGCAGCGACCGCGTGATCTACATCGGCAGCTTGTCGAAGTCGTTCGCGCCGGGACTGCGGCTGGGCTATATCGTGGCACCGGCGGCGCTCGTGGCCGAGTTGCGCGCGCTGCGGCGCCTGATGATTCGCCACCCGTCGGCGTTCATTCAGCGCTCGTTTTCGATGTTCCTCGCGCTGGGGCATCACGACGCGTTGCTGCGGCGTCTGGCCGATACTTACGCCAAGCGGGCCGAGGTGCTGACCGCCGCCTTGAGCGCGCACATGCCGGAGGCCACGTTCGTGCGCGTGAAGGGCGGCGCGTCCTGCTGGGTGCGTGGTCCCGAGGGATTGAATGCGAATCTGCTCGCGCTGCGTGCCAAGGCGCGCGGCATTCTGATCGAGCCGGGCGACGTGTTCTTCATGGGCGATGCGCCGCCGCGCAATATGTTCCGGCTCGGCTTCTCGTCGATCCGTTCGGAACACATCGAAGCGGGCGTGATCGCGCTCGCACAGGTGATGCGAGAAACGATGGCCGAGTCGGTGTGATGCAGGAGGCCGCGTTTATGCGTCAGGAAAGGTCAGCGTAAATCGTGTCACACCCGCTTCGCTGTGCACGGCCCACGTGCCGCCGTGAAGCTGCATGATGCTGCGCACGATCGACAACCCGAGACCATTCGAGCCGGACGGTTGGTGGCGCGCAGCGTCGGTGCGGTAGAACCGGTCGAACAGCCGCTCGCGGTGTGCGGCGTCGATGGTCGGGCCGAAGCTCTCGACGTGCAATGCCGTTGCGCCATCGTGCGGATCGGCGCCGATACGGACGACGGTATCTGCATCGGCATATCGAATGGCATTGACGATCAGGTTGGCGAGCGCGCGGCGCAGCAATTGGGCGTCGGCGAGCACATGCGCGTCGCCTTGCCATTCCAGACGGATGCCACGTTCGTCTGCCAGACCTTCGAAGTATTCGACCAGACGCGGCAGTTCTTCCGAGAGTGCGACGGACTGCCGGTCGATGGCATGGTCGGCGTGTTCGGCGCGTGCCAGAAACAGCATGTTGTCGATCATCTTCGACAAGCGCTGCAACTCTTCAAAATTCGAGCCGAGCAGTTGCTGGTAATAGGCGGGCTCGCGCGTCTGGCGCAGCCCCACTTCGGTCTGACCGAGCAGGTTGGCAATCGGCGTGCGCAGGTCGTGCGCCATGTCGGCAGAGACCTGTTTCAACTGCGTGAAACCACGCTCCAGCCGGTCGAGCATGGCGTTGAAAGCATCCACCAGCGGATCGAGTTCGGGCGGCGCATTGTGCCGCTCGATGCGCGTGGACAGGGTGCCCACGCCAATGGCAGCGGTTTGCGCAGCAAGGCGTCGCAACGGCCGCAGACCATAGCGGGCGAGCGCAAACGCGAGCATCGCGGCGAGCACGGCGCCAGCGAGTGCGAAGAGCACGATCTGGCGGCGATAGTCGTGCAGCATTTCTGTGCGCTCTGTCATCAACCGGCCGGAGACGATCTGCAAGTCGCGCTGCCCCGTGACACCGTGCGCAGCCGCAGCGACGTAGATGAACGGCGTGCCATCGGGCATCGTCGTGTGGCGTACGGCCGCCAGTGTGAGCGGCGCGTCGGCCGCGACCGGTTGCATCGCGGGCACGGGCGAGTGCCCCGGATTGACGTTGATGAGCGGCGCTTCCCCCGGATAGCCGACCACCAGTAATGACTCGGTGTTGCCGAGCATATTGGCGAACAGGTGCGGCTTGTCACGAATGAGATCGTGTGCGTCCACATCCTGCATCAGCGTGCGCAGTTGATCCACGCGGGTGACGAGGGCGCCGTCGTCGCGCACGCTCAACTGCGCTTCGAGCTTCCAGTTGAGCATGAAGCCGACACCCGCCGTCGCGATGAAGGCAAGCAGCGCGAATGACAACGCGAGCCGGGTGGAGAGGGTGAGGCGCTTGGCGTTTTGCATCAGGGCTGGCATCGAAGGTTGCCTCACGCCTCGCTTTCGCAGCGATAGCCCACACCGTGAACCGTATGAATGAGCCGGGTCGAAAACGGATCGTCGATCTTCTGGCGAAGGCGGCGTACGGCCACGTCGACCACATTGGTATCGCTGTCGAAATTCATGTCCCATACGCGCGACGCGATCAGGGTGCGAGACAGTACTTCGCCCTGATGTTCGGCAAAGAACCGCATCAATGCGAATTCCTTGGGCGTGAGGGTGATGCGTGTGCCGCCGCGCTCGACCCGGCGGCGCGAGACGTCGATGCGCAGATCGCCGACGACAAGTGCGTCGTCACCCGCCTGCGGTTGCCCGCGCCGCAGGATGATGCGGATGCGGGCGAGTAATTCGGCGAACGAGAAGGGCTTGACGAGGTAATCGTCGGCACCGAGATCCAGCCCCTTGAGACGGTCTTCGAGCGTGCCGCGCGCACTCAGGAACAGCACCGGCGTGCGCGAGCGCTCGCCGAGTTTTCGCATGACCGTCCAGCCGTCCATCGCGGGCATCATCACGTCGAGCAGGATCAGGTCGTAAGCGGTCTCGGTGGCGAGATGCAAGCCGTCGATGCCGTCGGTCGCGACATCCACGACGTAGCCCGCTTCGGTCAGTCCGTTACGCAGGTAGTCACCCGTCTTGGCTTCGTCTTCGATGACAAGAATTCGCATGATGTTGCGGCGTAAGTAGTGGCGTGGAGGCGCGCGGTGATGTCAGCGCGCCGCTGGCCACAGCATAGCCGTTTTGGCGATGTATGGCCTGCGGCGCTCAGGTGTGCAGAAGTGTGAAAGCTCACTCGCCGGCGTGTTCTGCGGCCTGTTCGATGAGCGCGGCGACTTCCTTCGGGTGCGACTCGTAGACCGAATGGCTGGCACCGTCGATTTCTACCGTGTGCGCATGCGCGCGGGCGGCATACATGCGTTCCAGATCCGGATTGATGATGCGGTCGGCCTTGGCGACCATGTACCAGCTCGGCTTGGTCTTCCATGCCGGGTCGGGAATGTTCGCGGTGAAAACGGACGCCGACGTCGGCATCTGCGCATGGGCTTCGAATTCGGCCTGCGCGCGCGGCAGGTCGGCGGCAAAGTCCGCCGGATAGTCGGCCGGGTTCAGGTACAGGTAGTTGTCGGCCGTCTTGACGACTGCTTTGGTGGCATTCGGATACTTCTTGCCGTTGCTGGCTTCAGTCTCGCCGGTATCGAGGGCGTGCGCGGCGATGTAGACCAGCGCCTTGACGTGGGCGTCGTTGCCCGCTTCGGTGATGATCGCGCCGCCGTAGCTGTGGCCCACGAGCACGGCCGGGCCGTCGAGGGTGTCGAGTACGCGCTTGGTGGCAGTCACGTCTTCTGCAAACGAGGTGAGCGGCTCTTGCACCAGCGTGACGTGGTAACCGTCTTTGACGAGGATGTCGTAGACGGGACGCCAGCCTGCGCCGCCGACGAACGCGCCATGCACCAGCACGATGTTCTTGATGGGGGTTGCGGTGGGGGCTGCGGGGGCGGCGAAAGCGGGGACGGCAGCGCCTGTGAGCAAGGCGAGGGCAGCGGCAGACTGCGCAACGAGAGAACGGACGGCGTACGGCATGGGGTTGGCTCCTGAAGAGTGGCATGGGCTCGATCGGATGTCCGATCACGCGATGCCAGTCTAGGGAGCCGCCTCCCACACCGGGCTTGCACAGGGATTACAAAGAAATGACAGCCGTGTGGGCCGCCAACAGCGCGCTCTGCCGGGAGCGGGCGAAAAACGAAGCGTCAGGCGTGGGTATTCACGCCGAACGTCTCGCCCTGATGTTTGAGCAGGAGGTCGAGTGCGACCTGCAAGCGCTTGGCATTCCCGGGTTCGTTGCGCGACAGGGCGGCGGCAATCCCTTGACGGGCCCGGTTGGTGAAGTCGATCTGCTCGGTATCGCTGCCGGCCGGGACTTCGATACCCGTGTCGACGGAAATCTTCATCGTCATGGCCATCAGCGGCGAGCTGTCGTCGAGCGACATCTGCCCGCTTTGAATCTGAGTGTTGACCCAGTCGCGCATCTGTTGCCGGGTCATGCTCGTGAAGTCAGTCGGCTTGGCCTCGGCGGCTTTCTGCGAAGGCGTGCTGCTGATGTGTGTCGGCGATTGCGTCGTGGCAGCGAGTGCCGCGGCAAAGGAGGCGTCGGTGCGCTTGGCGGCCGCGGGAGATTGCGTGCCGTTGGCGCCCAGATAACTCAGGCCACTGTCGATTCTCATGGTCGTTCCTTTCAGCAATCCTAATGATCCGGTGCAGAACTGCGATGGTTCTGTCTGCTGAAACGAAATCTACAACAAGTGGCGCGTCTGTGCCAGTTTCCCGGCCCCTCAAAGTTCATAGCCTTCCGGCCCCTTTCATTGCCTTTCAGGGCGTGCCGTTTCGTCCGTACAGGCGAAATCCTTCCCGTTGTGAGAGCCGGTCGTAGTAGGCCGTCACGGCGTCGAGCGGCGGATGCTCGATGGGTGTGCTGAACCAGCGGTGCACCGACAAGCCGATGGGGACGTCTGCGAGCGTGAACGTCTCGCCACAGACGAAGGCTTGAGTGGCTTGTAGTTGCTGGTCGAGTACGGACATGAGGTCGCACCAGCGCTGCACGTTGGCGTCCAGCGTGGCCGGGTTGTCGTAGCCCGGCGCGCGGCGCACCAGCGACATGAACGGATAGCGCCATGCGGGATTCAGATCGGCCGCCTGCCAGTCGATCCACTGATCGACGCGGGCGCGCTGACGCGGTGCCGCCGGGTACAGCGCGCTGCTGCCGCGCGTGGCCGCCAGATAGCGCAGGATGCTGTTCGACTCCCACATCACGAAGCCGCTGTCGTCGATCACCGGCACCATCCGGTTCGGGTTCAGGGCGATGAATCCCGGGTCGGCGAGCGACAGCGCGCCCGTGGCATCGCCCCAAGGTTCGTTGACGAATGGCGCGTCGAGTTCGTGGCAGAGCCAGTGCACCTTGCGCACGTTGATGGACCCCGGTCGGCCGAGTACGCGAATCATGAGAACCACCTTGGATGGGTGACAGGTGAATCGATTCTAGCGGGGTTCCGTTGTTGTGCGACAGGTACAGTTGCCACGCCCTGTGACGGGAACAGTCGACCCGCGCTACGCCTCGATTGCCTCGATCTGCTCGATGGTGACCGCACCGGTACAGGTCACCGTGCCGCTGATGCGCATGGCAGGGTCCAGCCAGTCGGTCATTGACCAGATGCCGTGCGCGACCCGGCGCTGCCACGCGCGCAGCGGGGCTTCGCTCATCGGCAGTCCGGAAAGGTCGACGCTGCTAAGACCGGAGAGCGTCGTGACGCCTACTTTCACCAGACTTTCTTTGCGTGTCCACAACCGCAGCCACGCCAAGACACGGGGTGACGGCGCATGGTGCGTGAGCGCCACGCTCGCGAAGGCGGCGAGGCGGTCGCGTTCACTGCCGGTGATCCCCATGTCTTCCGGCAGATCGCCAAGATCCAGATCGACCGACAACGCCTGATCCCAGTGTTCGACATCGATGCCGACCGGCTCGATGGCACACGCGGCGGCGACGGCACCTCGCGTATGACTCAGGCTGACATGCAGTCCGGGATGCGCGGGCAGGTGTGGACGCCCGTGTGCACCGCCGCATTGCTCGCAGCGCTGCACCAGCGCATAGGTGCGCGCAAGATCGGCCGCCGCACTGGTGACACCGGTCACACGGGCGGCAGCGACGCGCGCAAGAATGTGCGCCGCAACATAATCCTGCCGATCGGCCGGTCGGGAAAAGGCGCGTGCGCGACATTGCTCGTCGGCGGTCAGATGCGTCAGCCAGCCCGAGAAGCGGGCCATGATGCTGCGCGTTTCGCCATACAGGGCGAGCCCCGTGCTCGCCTGACTTGCCGTATTGATTTCGGTCATTGTAATGAGTCACCCGTGCATGACGGGCATGGACGAAATAACGGACTCCAAGCAATTCGGATGCCATGTGGCCGTGCAGACACGGAAAGGACTCTGGAATCACCACCTGAAACGGGGGTAGGCGCCGTGTACTGTCTCACCGGCATGGACACCTGTCGCGTGGTGCGACAGATGTCGCACGCGTATGTGTGATTGCTACAGGACTTCCAACGCGCGTTCGAAAACGATGCATCGACGGCAAAACCAGCCGCCATGCGGTATTCGCGCTACGCGTGGTGTGACGAGACGCGCAGTGGTTCGAAACTTGCATTGTGAGCGTGTGCACTGGCGCGTTTGTGTCGGGGCAATCAGGGCAAGAGATCAGATCAATCGAAACCACACTGCACGACATCGCACAGGAGCAATACGATGCTGCCAAAACGACGGCTGGGGACGCAGGGATTGGAGGTGCCCGCCTTGGGCCTCGGGTGCATGGGCATGAGTTATGCCTATGGCCCCGCTGACGACGCCGAATCGGTTCGTGTCATAGAACGGGCGCTGGAGCTTGGCTGCAATTTCTTCGACACGGCCGAAGTCTATGGGCCTTTTGTCAACGAACAGTTGCTCGGGCGCGTGCTCAAAGGCCAGCGTGAAAAGGCCATCATCGCGACAAAGTTCGGATTCCGTTTCGATAACGGTGCCGTGACCGGCGCGGACAGCCGTCCCGAGCACATCCGCACCGTTGTCGATGGCTGTCTCGCGCGTTTGGGCACTGACTATATCGACTTGCTCTATCAACACCGCGTCGATCCGAACGTGCCGATCGAAGACGTAGCGGGCGCCGTTGGCGACCTCGTCAGTGCGGGGAAAGTGCGCTACTTCGGCTTGTCTGAAGCGAGCGAGCGCACGATTCGCCGCGCCCACGCGGTGCATCCGGTCAGCGCGCTGCA
Source organism: Pandoraea sp. PE-S2T-3 (assembly GCF_002179965.1). Classification (GTDB taxonomy): domain Bacteria; phylum Pseudomonadota; class Gammaproteobacteria; order Burkholderiales; family Burkholderiaceae; genus Pandoraea. Next base: position 259,939 of record NZ_NGUQ01000018.1, on the reverse strand, counting down.
AAGCGAGTATTCGTTATTTCATCGCGATCTCGAAGCCGAAATTCTGCCTTGCCTGCGAGAGCTGGGCATCGGGCTCGTGCCGTTTGGCCCGTTAGGGCGAGGCTTTCTGACCGGCACGGCACGCCGCGCGGAAGATTTCCCCGAAGGCGATTCGCGCCGCACCTCCGATCCGCGTCTGCAAGGGGAGAATTTCGCGGCCAACATGCGATTGGCGCAAACGCTGGCGGCCTACGCCGTGCAGGCCGGCGTGACGCCCGCGCAGCTCGCGCTGGCATGGGTGCTCTCGCGCGGCAACGATATCGTGCCGATTCCCGGTACGCGCAGCATCGCCCGGCTGGAAGAAAACCTGGGGGCGGCGACGGCGCGCATCGATGCGGGAATCCTGCGCGCACTCGATGCGCAGATGCCGGCGGGCGCAACGACGGGGCCGCGCTACAAGGACTCCGCCATGATGGCGTTGCTGGCAGACCGGGCCTGACGCGGCGAACTCGCATTCACGCGTTCACACGATCACACGTTCGGGTGGAAGGAACGGGAGCAGGCGGGCCGTCACCCGTCTGCTGCATTGCGGGAAATGTCTGGAGCTTTACGTCCAAACATCGGACGTGCCGCTTGCCATGTCAGAGACGGACCGTAGGGTGAATGGCGAAGCATCAGCGATGCGAGCCCAGCAGGGCGTCGCTGCCCATGTCGCGAACGTGGGGGATGTGCAGCTCGCGAAGCTTCCGGTAGAGCGACGTGCGGCAGATGCCGAGTTCGCGCGAGGCGGCAGAAATATTCCATCGACGCTCGGAAAGCACGCGAATGATGATCTCGCGTTCGCCGTTGGCGATGGGCGAAAGCGACGCCAGTGGTGTGGGTTGAATGAGCCCCGGCATCGCGGCGGCCACCGGGGCGGCGCTGGCGGCGTGACGGCTGGCGCTTTGCAGCAGATTGGCCGGCAGATCGCGCACGCGGATGGTGTCGTCGCTCTTGACCGCACAGGCGTATTGCACGGCGGTGCGCATCTGGCGCAGGTTGCCCGGCCATGAATACGACAGCAGCAGCTCGCGCGCCTCGCGCTCGAGCGAATCGAGATTGGCGGTGCCGCGTGATTCGGTGGCAATCATTGCGCCGAGCAGCCAGTCGCGGTCATGCCGTACGCGTAGCGGTGGCAGATGCACGATGCCGACCGCAATGCGGTAGTAAAGATCTTCACGAAATAGTCCGGCCTGTACGCGCGACTCGAGATTCTGGTGCGTTGCGCAAACGAGTTGCAGGTCGACGGCGATGGGTCTGGCCGAACCGATGGGCGTGACTTCGCGCTCGGAGAGCACACGCAGCAATCGCGTTTGTTGCGCTGCGGGCATATCGCCGATTTCGTCGAGAAACAGCGTGCCGCCGTCGGCCTGCACGACTTTGCCTTTCATGCCTGAGTTCAAGGCACCGGAGAAGGCACCGCGCTGATAACCGAAGAGTTCGCTTTCGATGAGGTTCTCGGGGATGGAGCCGCAGTTCACCGACACCATGGCGGCGTGGCGGCGCAGGCTGTAGTCGTGCAGTGCACGGGCGAGATATTCCTTGCCGGTGCCAGTTTCACCCAGCACCAGAATCGGCAGTTGACGATCGATGAGAAGGCGGGCACGGGCCAACGTGGCCAGCATGGTCGGGTCGGCACCACAAAGCTGATCGAGCGACGGACGTGGTGAAGACTGAAAGTGTGCGTTTGAACTGTCCAGCGGATCGTGGGCGGTCATAGCGTCTCTCATTAACTTTATAGGAAGTGGCATGTGCCGCGTTTGGCGGCACCGGATCGCAAAATGGCGACTGCCGTGGGGGGTGCTCCATAAAGCAAGAGCAAGCATAGTTCGATTCGCCGGAGGCCTCCAATACCATATGATGTGATGACTGATACCGGTTCGCTATGAATAGAAACCGATGTTCTTTTTAGGGGCAGGCTCCATGGAACTGAGGCAACTCCGCTATTTCGTAGTACTGGCTGAAACGCTGCATTTCGGTCGTGCAGCGAGTCTTTTGCATATCTCGCAACCCCCGCTTTCCCGACAGATCGCCATGCTCGAAGAAGAGCTCGGCGTCGTGTTGTTCCAGCGAACGCAGCGCAGCGTGCAGCTCACCGCTGCCGGTCAGCGCTTCTATGGCGACGCGCGCTCGGTGCTCGCCACACTCGATCGCGCACGCTCGCATGCGCGCGCCGCAGAACTCGGTGACGCCGGCACGCTATCGGCCGGCTTCATGTTTGCGGTCGCGTGCAGTGTCTTGCCGATCCTGACGCGCGCCTATGCAGCGGCCTTCCCGCGTATTGAAGTCAAACTCAGAGAGACGATTCCGACCACGCTGGCGGAAGATCTGCGCAGCGGCAAGCTCGACGTGGGCATCATGTATTCGTCGGATGCGACCGACGAGCTGTGCACGGAAACCATCTTTCGCGAGCCGCTGGTGGCCGCGCTGCCAGCGGGACATCGGCTGGAGTCTCGTTCGGCAATCTCCGTTGCCGAATTAAAGGACGATTCGTTCATCATTTCGCCGCGCGACGCGTCGCCCTATATCTACAACACCATTACCGAACACTGCCGGCAGGCCGGTTTCATGCCGCAGGTGCGTCTCGAGACGAACTTTCAGCAGACCATCGTCAATCTGGTCGGACAACGGCTGGGGGTGGCGCTGGTGCACAACTCGATGCGCAGCACACACGCGGATAACGTGAAATTCATCCCGTTGCTGCGTGCGCCGTTCATCGACGTTGCGCTGGTGTGGAGTGCAGCGACGACCAACCCGTGCGTCGCGCGATTCCGGCAAATCGCGCAACACCTGGGACTGACCGAACAAACGGACGCCACGCTTCAGGCGTGTGCATGAGGCGGTGCACCGGGCGCGACGGCCAATGCACCGTGTTGAAGGTGAGGGAGCGGGTGAGGGTCAGGGCACGGCGACGCAGACCGCCGTTTCTCGCAGGCGTGCCTTGATGGCATCGGCCAGACGCGCAATACCGGTTTCGATCTCCGTGGGCGTCGCAGTCGCGAACGTCAGCCGCAACGTATTCGCTTGCGGTGAGATGGCGTGAAACGATGCACCGGGGATGAACGCGACGCCAAGTTTGAGGGCGTCTTCGAACAGGTGCGCGCTGTCGATTTGTTCGGGCAGCGTGACCCACAGGAACATGCCGCCAGCGGGACGCGTCCATGAAACACCGTCGGGCATGAACTGCGCGAGGCATTTGAGCATCAGCGCGCATTGCGCGCGGTAGCGCAGGCGTATGGCCGTGAGGTGAGCGTCGTAATCGCCGTCGGTGAGCAGCGCGTGGGCAAGCCGTTGCGTGAGGCCGGTGGTGTGCAGGTCGCTTGCCTGTTTGGCCTGCAACAGCTTGACCATCAGTTCCTCCGGCGCGACGAGATAACCGACGCGCAATCCCGGCGCAATCACTTTCGAGAACGAGCCAAGGTGAACGACGCTCTCCGGCGCCATCGAGAGTAGCGACGGCGGCGTGTGGCCGCTGTACACGAGTTCGCCATAGGGATCGTCTTCGACCAGCAGCAAGCCGGTGTCGTGGGCGCGCGCGACGAGCGCGATGCGTCGCTCAAGGGCCAGCGTGCGCCCGGTCGGATTTTGAAAATTGGGTTGCGTGTAGAGCAGGCGGGCGGTGCGCATCGACGCGTCGCTGAGCCGGTCGGGCAACAGGCCTGCGGCATCGGTCGGCACCTCTTCGAAGGCCGGTTCGTACTGCGCGAGCGCTTGTACGGCGCCGAGGTACGTCGGCGTTTCGACCAGCACGCGGCTGCCCGGGTCGATGAGCACGCGGGCTACGAGATCGAGCGCTTGCTGGGAGCCGGTGGTGACGAGAATCTGCGACGCGTTGATGCGTGTGCCACCCGTCGACAGACGCTCGGCGATGGCCTCGCGCAACGGCGTGTAGCCTTCCGATGGGCCGTATTGCAGTGCCCCGGTCGCGTCGTGGCGCAAGATGTCGTCGGCCGCAGCGCGCAAGCGTTCGACCGGCAAGGCATAGGGGGAGGGCAAGCCACCGGCGAACGAGATGATGTCGGGACGTTCGGCGACCTTGAGCAATTCTCGCAACGACGACGGCTTCATGCGTTGCGCGCGCATCGCAAGTTGCCAGCGCCCGGCGGGCGGGATATGTCTGTCCATGAGGCGGTCCGTGACGAAGCAGGTAAGAAATCCTCCGCAGCGAGCGCCGCGGAGGATCGAAGGGCAGCCAACGTCTCGCAGGCGTCCCGGTCAGCCGTTGAACATCGTGCGCAGGTTGTCCATCGCCATTTTCAGGAACGCGACGGCAAAGGCGTCGAACGCCGGTTGGTCTTTCGGGTTGCCGGATTTGGCTTCGCCGACGATGCGGTAGGTGGCCGTACAGCCGTTGTCGCCGCGCGGCACGACTTCCATCGACGCCCACATGTTGCCGATGTCGAACGTGGTGTAAATGAGCGTCCAGCTCATCGTCATGCCGGCATCGTCGCGCGTGTTCAGTTGCTCCACGACGAGGTCGCCGCCGGTGAAGTGCTTGTGGCGCAGCGAGCGCGGGCCGGTGGCGGTGCCGGTCATCTGGATGTACTCCAGACCGGTGACGAAGCGGTTGTAGCCGTCGAAGCGGCCAACCACGTCCCACACCTTGCGTGCAGGGGCGTCGAGATCCGCGACGCCGGCATGCACGGTGGTGCTCAGGTTGTGAATCAGCGTGTCGGGTTGCAGCTCGGTGCGGACTTTTTGCAACATGATGTGCTCCTTGATGTGAGAAGGGACTGCACGAGAATCATTGAATCCACGAGGTCAGGCGGCCGGCTCGGTGTCCAGCTCTCGTTGTGTGTACGGCTCGTCGACGGTGGCCGGCAGCGGCAGAAAACCGCTTTCGATCAGGTAGTTGAAGTGCGCCGCCAGCAACTGGGGGTCTTTGCGCGGGTAAGCGACGCCCAGACGTCCCAGCGTTTCGGCGGTGCGCTGGTGCGCAATGCGCGCCATGTCGCCGATGTCTTCCTGACTGTCGTCGAGATAGAACGCCACGACATCGAACAGCGCGTTCGTTTCATCGATCGACGTGAGGCGGTTGCGCCAGTCGGCGGGCTCTTCCAACGCCAGTGAGTAGCCGCAGGGTGCCAATGCGCCGAGATAGTCTTCCCACGTCAGCGGTTGCGGGTTTTGCAGGTGGAACACGCGCAATTCGCGCTGCGGGTCAGTCGTGCAACGCACCGCAGCGTGCGCGAGGAAGTCGACCGGTGTGAAGTCGAAATCGGTGTCGCCGGCCGGTGCTGCGCCCAGTTGCAGCGACCCCTTCACGAGCAGCAGGATGCGGTTGCGCGTGGGCTGGCACAGACCGGAACTCGCCACGCCCGTGATGTTGCCCGGGCGCAGGATGGTTGCGTCCACGCCGCGCTCGGCGGCCTCCCAGACCAGATGCTCCGCGACCCATTTCGTCACGTTGTAGCCGTTGTTCACGAACGCCGGGGCATTGCGCGCGGGGCCGGCTTCGAGCACGTGGCCCTTGTCGTCCATCGCACTCGCTGCCGACAGCGTCGAGACGAAGTGCATCGACTTGTTGCGGTACTCGCAGGCGAGCCGCAGCAGTTCGAGCGTCGCGCCGACATTCGCGTCGTACAGATACGGGTAGTCGTAGACGTGGTTGACGTGCGCACCGTTGTGATAAATCGCATCGATGTCGCGTGCGAGTGCGTGCCACGTATCGGGGGTGAGTCCAAGATGCGGCTTGGCCAGATCGCCGAGCACGACCTTCAGGCGCGGGTGCCCGATCAGTGCGCCGAGACCGTTGGCGTGCAGCGCTTGTGCGAGACGGCCTTCACCGTCCTTCTGACTGGGCGCGCGCACCATGCAGTGCACGACGGCGGACGTTTGCGCGATCAACTCCGCTGCGATAAACGTGCCGAGGAAACCGTTGGCGCCAGTCAGCAGAATCGCCTTGGCACCGTCGGGCGTCGGACGCAGTCCATCGACCGGTCGAATTTCCTCAGGCAGTGCCATGTCGTCGAAGACGCGCTGCGGAATGCGTTCGCCCTTCTTCAGATCGTCGCTGGTCAGCAGCGAGGCCAACGCGCCCACGGTCGGGCGCTCCATGAAGCGCGCGAGCGGTGCATTGCCGCCAAACTCCTTCTTCACGGCCAGCATCAGGCGGGAGACCAGCAACGAATGGCCGCCGAGATTGAAGAACGAATCGTCGCGGCCAATCTCGAACGGTTCGAGATCAAGCAGCCGTGCCCAGAGGGCGCGCAACTGCGTTTCCGTTTCGGTGAGCGGTTCGTCTTCCGTCGCAGTCACGACGCGCTGCGCCGGCATGCGCGAGAGCGCGCCCCGGTCGATCTTGCCGTTGTTGGTGGCGGGCAGGGCGTCGAGCACCACGATCTCAAACGGCACCATGTAGTCGGGCAGCCGCGCGGCGAGTTGTTCGCGCACCGCGTCGCCGGTCGCCTGCGCCGACCCGGGGCGCGCGACGAAGCCACGAATGCGTTTGCGGTCGTCGACGACACACGCGCACTGGCCGTAGAGGCCGGTGGCCAGCACAGCCCCTTCGATCTCGCCCATTTCCACGCGGAAGCCGCGAATCTTCACCTGTGCATCGCGACGGCCCACGAAGTGCAGCACGCCGCTGTCGTCCCACTGCACGATGTCGCCCGTGCGATACAGCGTCTCGTCGCTGGCGGCGGGCCAGACACCGTCGGCATCTGCAAACGGATTCGGCACGAAGCTGTTTTGCGTCAGATCCGGCCGGTGCAGGTAGCCGTCGGCAACGCCGGCACCCGCCACACACAGTTCGCCCGGCTGGCCGGTCAGCGCGGGTTCGCCCGCTTCGTCGAGCACGTAGCAGCGCACGTTGGCAATCGGGCGGCCGATCATGCGATTGCTGTCTCCGGCCTTCAGACGCGCGATGGTGACGAGCACCGTGCACTCGGCCGGGCCGAAGATGTTGTGGAATTCGCGCCCTTGGCTCCAGCGCGCGATGGTTTCCGGGAAGCAGACGTCGCCGCCGGTCAGCAGATGCCGCAGCGCAGGCCATTCGGCGTCCGGCATCACGGCGAGCAGGGCGGGCGGCAGGAACGCATGCGTCAGCGCTTCGTCGGCGATGAGCGCGCTCAGGTCATCCAGTGCGTGGCGCTGTTCTTCCGTCGGGATCACAAGCGTTGCGCCCGCGAGGAACGTCGGGAAGATGTCGAGCAGGGAGACGTCGAAGGCCACCGTGCAAAACTGCAACACGCGCGAGCTGGCGTCCATGCCGATGTAGTCGCGATACCAATGGCAGAAGTGCACGATGTTGCGATGCGTGAGCATGACGCCCTTGGGCGTGCCCGTCGATCCGGACGTGAAGATCGTGATGGCGCAACGCTGCGTGCGATCGGCTTGACGCTCTACCGGCCACGAGGTGTTGGCGATATCGATGTTCTCTGCGTCGAGCGCCGTGATGCGCAGCACCTTGACGTCGAGACCCGCCAGCACGCTCTCGTCGAAGTCTTCATCGGTGAGCAGGCAGACGGCGCGGCTTTGTTCCAGAATCTGGCGCACGCGGTCGGGCGGGAACGACGGGTCGAGCGGCGCGTACGCGGCGCCCGCGCCGATGGCACCGAGAATGGCCGTGTACAGCAGGCGCGACTTCCGGAGGCGCACGGCAATGACACGCGGGGCATCGTCGTCGGCTGACGCTGCCGGCATCAATGCAGCGAGTTGCGACGCAAGCTTCATCGACGCACCCACGAAGGTGCGGTAGTCGACGTCGCCGTCGGCATCGCGCAGGGCAATCGCGGACGGCGTGGCAACGGCCCGGCGCGACACCATTTCGGGCAGCGACGGTTCGAGTACGACGTCGCGCGCGGTTTCGTTCGTCAGATGCCAGCCGGACAACTGATGCAAGTCGAGGGCGACGCCGCCAGGCTTCTTCTTTGCCGGTTTGAGGTCGTCGAGCGAAAGCGCATCGCGGCCGAGGCGGCTCACCGTATCCACGAGCAGGGTTTCGGCTTCGATATCGATCTGGGCGGCCAGATCGGCACCGCACACGGGTTCGCCAAACTGGCAGACGCTGGTCACGACGTCGGCGATTCCCTTCGGGCCTGCCCATTGCCACGCGAGATCGGCGCGCGTGGGCGGGAACGCCGGGGCGCGCGCAGTGAACGTGAGGCTATGTTGTGCCTCGCAGCCGATTTGCGGATCGGCCGCGCCGCAGTCGATGCGCCATTCGATACCGGTGAGTACCGTGCCAGAGGCGGGCACGGCGGCACCCAACTGCTCGGCGATATCGCGCAAGGGTCCGGTGTCGGCGCAGGCCGGGCTCACATCGTGACCCATGTCGTGGAGTGCCTGAAACACACGTGCGCCCAGACGGTTGTTACCGACGACGGCGAAAGAAATCGCTCTCATGGCCCGGTCCTCAGAGGTATTGCGCAACAGCGGCGCGGGTGGGTTCGTGATCGAGCAGGCCGGCCATCTTCAGAAACTTGCGGATGTTGACGATCATCGGGTGCTGATTCGTGATGGGGTAGGCGCCGACCATGTCGTTGGCGATCTGTTCGCGCGTGGCGGCCGGCAGCGCAAGCGTGCTGATCAGACGGCGATCGAACTCCAGTTGCAGCTCGTTCGTGAGGTATTCCGTGAGGAAGAACGGCAGGCCACGGCCGAGTTCGATGCGTGCCGTCTCGTCGATCGACTGCCAGTAGAGCTTGACCAGATTGATCCAGAACACCGAATGGCGGCCCTCGTCGGCGAGGTGATCGGCCATCACGCCCTTGACCGAGCGCTTGAGCGTGTTGTCGCGCGAGAAGGCGGCGACTTCGGCCGTCACGGTGTTCTCGGAGATGGCCACGCCCAGCAGTTCCATGCCGGCGGCGTATTGCTCGGGCACGTATTCCATCGCGCGGGGAATGGCGCGCGAGAGTTCGATTTCGCGGTTCTGCTCGATGGGGGCGATGCCGGTGTTGCGCTCCACCTGATCGAGATAGTCCATCGCCACATAGGCGTGGTAGTTCTCGTCGATGACGACCGACATCGCGTCGCTGCGGCACGCAAACGGAAATTCGAACGGAAAGCGCAACTTGGCGATGGCGAGTGCCGTTTTGTTGACGATTTCCGTCTCGAAGATGATGACGTCGTTGATGTACTTGTAGAAGCTTTGCAGCAGGATGTACTCCTGCACGTCGCGCCCGGCATCGATCACCGCCGGATGCGCGTAGAGCGGCTGACGCTCGACCGGGTAGTAGCTCAGCTCGTCGTCTTCGACGATACGGCGCGGGCGCGAGCGGATCGTGGCGCGTTGCTCCCATTGGTCAGCGTGGCTGACGTAACTCTGCAATGACATGGCGTTGCCTCGGATCGTGGGGACTGGCGAAAAGCTGGGCGGACCGGGGGGCGTCCGCCCGGGGGCTGCGGGTGAGAGCGACGACCCGCCAGAACTCGGCACTCAGGCGGCGACCGCTTCCTTTTGCAGCGCCACGATGTGTTCGTGCAGGCCGTCCCACAGGCGCAGGCGCTCGTCGATGGCGCGCAGTCCGGCTTCGAGGGCTTCGATCATCAGACGCTCTTCGCCCTGCGCGGCTTCGACGATCATGGCGCGCGCGGCCGGGCCGTGTTCGCCCGAGTCGACTTCGATATGGCGATCGAGGTAGTAGGTGAGCAACGGCACGCTCTTCGCGTCGATCTTCCAGCCGTCGAGCAGCGTGCGGAACATGTCGGGAATCACGTTTTCGCGGCCGTAGAAGAAGTTGCCGAGCACCTGGTGCGTGGCGCCTTCGTAGCAGGTGGCGAAAGTCGAGTTGACGAAGCGCACGACCGGCGCCGGGGCACCCACGGTCACGAGCGATGCGCTCACGCTGTTGCCCTTTTTCACCAGATCGATCAGTTGGGCGATCTGGCGCGTATCGGCGCCCACGTCGCGCATGGCGGCGAGGTAGAGATCGAAGTGGCTCATCGGGCCCTGCGGGGTGTCGTCACACTCTTCGCCCAGCACGATTTCGTTGATCAGGCGTGCTGCGTGGATGTTGCGCGGAGCAACCCACGGCAGCGTGATCGTGGTGAGGTCGGCCTGGAGACGCTTGACCAGCGACATGAAATCCCAGACCGCGAAGACGTGCCACTCCATGAAGACCTGCAAACCTTGTATCGATTCGATGGAGTGAAACACGGGGTGGTGTGCGAGCGTCGCGTGATGTTCCTTGATCTGCCGTTCGAGGTATTCGATCTTGTCCACGGTAAGCATCCTTGAGGTAATGAAGATGAGTTCAACCTGCGCGAGGGGAGCGCTGCGCGACGTTCTCGTCGTCGCGTTCAAGGATTAGCAAGTTCGATACCAATCCCTCGAAACGTAAGTATCTCGGGCATCGAGATAAATTCCGCCGAGTTTGGAAGGGGTGTTCGCGCATGACACCTGTTCAGCTTATGAACAGGTGTGCACGCGAGTGTCGATGCTGACGGGGGTGTCGGAAGTGAACGGGGGGCTATTTGGACTTATTCCCACTCCAGCGCTTTCTTGCCCCATTCGTACGCGAAGCCCAACGCCAGAATGAACAGGAAGAACATCATCGCGATGAAGCCGGGCCAGCCGACTTCGCGCATGGAGACCGCCCACGGGATGGTGAAGGCGAGTTCGATATCGAAGACGATGAAGAAAATCGCGACGCGATAGAAACGCACGTCGAACTGTTTGCGCGCGTCCCCGAACGCATTGAATCCGCATTCGTACGCCGAGTTCTTTTCGGCATCCGGCCGGTGCGGGCGGATGGGCTTGGCAACGAACAGCAACGCCGTGCCCATGAGCAGGGCGACGAGCAGAAACAGCAAGGCAGGGAAGTACTCGGAGAGGTCCACCGGGCCTCCTAAAGGGAAGGGTTCAGGGAAGGGGCGTACTTGGCGACGCAATGACGACTGAGTGACGGTTGAATGCCGGTTGTCGCTGAAGGGCAATCGGCGGAGGGGGGCATCGGATGTCACTCGTGATACGGACACGCGCGCCCCCGCAAGGGTTCCGTCAATGCAGGCTTTTGGGGTGCGGCGTTATGACGCGAGCTTCATCAGCACGAGCCCGCTCACGATGAGCACGGCGGCGAGAAGTCGCATGGCACTGGCGGCCTCACCGAGCACGAGAACGCCCACGGTAAATGCGCCGATGGCACCGATACCGGTCCAGATGGTGTAAGCCGTGCCAAGGGGAAGCGTCTTCATGGAGACCGACAGCAAACCGAAGCTGGCGGCCATGGTGACGAAGGTGATGACAGAGGGGACCCACTTCGTGAAGCCCGCAGACTGCTTCATCGTAAAGGCCCAAACGATCTCGAGAAGACCTGCGAACAGCAAATATATCCAAGCCATATGGCTCTCCTATTTCGGTAGAGCCGGGCCGTCCCGGATTGTTTTGCCAGCAGGCTGAGGTCGTCCTCAACGTGAAACTATAACGCAAATGGCTACTAAAGTGCGTGGACTGAGTGCCAGAAATGGGCGGATGGCGTGTGGTGAGCCGTCAGTATCACGCCGTCATCAGCCGCTCGATGGCGTTGATCGCGTTGCGCAAACCGGCTTCCGAGCGCATCTGTTCGCCCAGTGCCTGCGCACGTGACTTTGTCGTTGCGCGCTCAGCGAATTCGAGGCGCTTGGCCAGCGATGCGGCCCGTAGTGACCGCCCGCTCAAGGCTTCATCCGCCACGCCTGCACGCCGCAACCGATCGGCCCAGAACCACTGGTCACCAGCGAATGGCACGACCACCGAGGGCACACCGGCACCTGTCGCCGAATGTGACGTTCCGGCGCCGCCATGGTGGATGACGAGCGATGTTTTCGGGAACAGCCAGTCGTGTGGCGTGTCGCCAAGCACGTGAAAATTAGATGGCAGTCCAGAGGTATTCGCACCGCTCCAGCCCGGGTAGAACAGCGCTCTGCGACCGGCCACGGCGGTGACCGTTTCTGCGAGCAGTTTTTCGGTGTCGAACCCCGTCATGCTGCCGAAGCCGACATAGATCGGCGCTTCGCCTGCCGCAAGGAAATCGGTCAGTGCCTGCGGGGCCACCCATTCGGCGGAGGGCGACACCCATTGCCCGCAGATTTGTGCGTTTTCCGGCCAGTCAGTGGGACGTGGGACGAGGCTGGGCGAGATGCCGTACAGCATCGGGTGCTGCGTCCACAACGCCTGCCTCGGCGGCAGTCCGCACACGGCAGCGCGAGCGGCATTGGTCTGCTTTCGGAAGGCCCGCCAGAGCATCTGATTCACGAAGCTCTGACTGGCTCGGTTCAGGAACGACGGGACCCATTTCGGCGGGAAGAAGGGCGAGGCGAATGCCGCCGTGGGCGAGATCGGAATGAGGCCAGTGCCGATGGCCTTGATGCCGAGATGCTCCGCTGCGGAGAGTCCGACAAACGCGGCCAGTCCCGACACGATGACGGCGTCACAGCCTTCGCCTTCCCGGACGATGGTTTCCAGCCATGCCTGCGCGTGCGTATTGGCGATGTGGGCCAGTGCGCTCGCCATGCTGGAGAAGCCGCGCTGGGTAGCCACCACGTTGGCAATCGCAAGCTCAGGCCGGAGCGTGCCTTTGATGTCACCGGCCAGCGCAACGGTAGGCACTCCCAGCTTGGCCGGGAAGTCGAGCGTGGCGTGGTCGGCGAGCAGGCGGGCCTCGTGACCGGCGTCCATCAACGCCCGGCACAGCATGGCCAGCGGGCGCGTGTCACCTTCCGTTCCGTACGTTGCGACGACGAATCTCATGATTTTTTGACTCTCTGGATGGCGTCTTTTTCCAACTCGGCGATCAGCGCATCCTGTATCAGCGCGACGGGGCGGACGAGGCGGGTCGGCAACGTGCCATGTACCAGCCACACGTTCAGTCCACTTTTGAATTCCGGTACATCGATGACTTCGAGCGTGTCGGCATAGGGGCTGCGTGCGAGTACTTCCGGCGCGGCGAGGCCGACGCCGAGACCACGCGCGACCAGCGACAACTGCAATTCGGAACCGAAGGCTTCGACCGCCACATTGAAGGGCAACCCCGCAGTCGACATCGCACGGCTGAGCGCCGAGCGCATGCCGCAGCCATCCTGATTGAGCACCCATGGATGCCCTGCCAATTCGGCGAGCGTCGCGGATTTATCGGCAAGACCGAATGCGCGGGGCGCGACCACGACCGTAGGTTTGTGCGCGAGCAGCGTCGTCGTCAGGCCTTCCGGCATCACCGCACGCTCGGGCAGCAGCACGATAGCCGCGTCCAGCTTGCCGCGCTCGACGCTCTGCAACAGGCCCGGCGACCAGCCCGCCGTCACGCGAAGTGTCAGCTTTGGGAAGGCACTGCGCAGCCGATCGATCGGTTGCTCCAGCGCCAGTTCGGACAGAAACGGCGGTACGCCGATATTGAACTCACCGGTCGGCTCGCGATCGGTGGACGCCACGGCCATCAGGTCGTCGACGGCACGCAATACGGTGCGCGCCAGCCGATAGACCTCTTCGCCTGCGGCGGTGGGCTTGAGCGGTTTGCTCTGACGGTCGAGCAGTTCGATGCCGAGCATCTTTTCGAGGTTTTGGACGCGACGCGTCAAACCCGGCTGCGTCAGAAAGAGCTTCTCCGACGCCCGCACCATCGATTCGCTTTCGACCACCGCGACGAAGGCCTGCAAGTCATGTGTGTTCAAAACAAACTCGCATAATCAATATAAACATAATTCAATTGTGGCATAACGTTGGCGTTCCTACAATCGGCGGACCGACTCACAGGAATCGCCAAATGACTCAGCCCCCCTCCGTCTGTACACGCGACTTCGCTACGGCATCGCCGCTACCGTCAACCGTGTCGCCACCGCCCTCGGCCGCCCCCTCGGGTGTCGGACTTAGCCGCCAAATGACGCTTTTCTTCGCGGCAGCGGTCGGCATCATCATCCTGAATTTGTCCGCCGCGCAGCCGCTGACAGGCCCGGTGAGCCATGCGCTGAATTTACCGGCAGGGTTGTCGGGCTTGATCGCGATGTTGCCGCAGCTTGGCTATGCGGCAGGGCTGCTGTTGCTCGTGCCGCTCTGCGATTTGCTTGAGAATCGCCGCCTGATCGTGGTGACGCTGACGTGCTGCGCGGCGTTTCTGGCGCTGTCTGCACTGGCCCATTCGGGGTGGGTGTTTCTGGCGTCGGTGTTTCTCGCGGGTGCGACGTCGAGCGTGATACAGATGCTGGTGCCGATGGCGGCATCGATGGCGCCCGAGCAGCGGCGCGGTCAGGCCATTGGCAACGTGATGAGCGGGTTGATGCTCGGGATTTTGTTGTCGCGTCCACTGGCGAGTCTGATTACGGGCACGTTCGGGTGGCGTGTGTTCTTCGGTATCGAGGCGGCCGCCGACGCGTTGCTCGCGGTCGTGCTGTACCTCCGGTTGCCGAATCACGCGCCGCACACCGGCGCGAGCTATCCGGCATTGCTCCGCTCGCTTTGGACGCTATTGCGGACTGAACCTGTATTGCAACGTCGCTCCTTGCAGGCGGCGCTCGCGCTGGGGGCGTTCAGCGCGTTCTGGACGGCCATCGCATTGCGACTCGCGCAGCCCCCGTTCTCCCTCGGCATGCAGGGTATCGCCGTGTTCGCACTGGCGGGGGCCTCGGGGGCGATTGTGACGCCGCTTGCCGGGTATCTCGGCGACCGTGGCGCAGGGCATGCGACGCAGATCGTTTCGCACATCGTGATGATTGCCGCCGTACTCATGCTCGGCGCCGCGGGCGCAGGATGGGGCGGTTTCTCGCCGGTGGCACATCCCGTGCTGGCGTTGGCGATGCTGGTCGCCGGGGCGGCAGCGCTCGACGCGGGCGTGATCACCGACCAGACGTTGGGACGCCGCGCGGTCAACCTGCTTAACCCTGCGGCGCGTGGGCGGTTGAACGCGCTCTTCGTCGGCATCTTCTTTGTCGGCGGCGCGATCGGTGCGGCACTCTCTGGGGCCGCGTGGGCATGGGCCGGATGGAGCGGCGTGTGCATCGTTGCGCTCGTGTTTGCCGTCGCGCTGTTGCTAGTCGGCTGGCTGGATCGCGCTTCGCAAGGACGACGTGCGTGAGGTGGCGGCGCTCGCTGCGATATCGCGCGGCGTAGCGCCAAGCTCCCGCTTCATCCACGTCGCCATATGGCTCTGATGAGAGAAGCCGGCTTCGAGCGCGATTTGACTCACGCTCAGCCGGCCTTCAATCAGCAGCGCCTTAGCCCGTTCGAGGCGGCGTTGCACGACATAGCGGTGGACGGGCACGCCCATCGTTTCGCGAAACAGCACTTTGAAATGCGGCACGCTCAGGTCGACGAGTGCGCCCAGTTCTGTCAATGAAAGGCGCTCGTCGAGATGCGCTTCGACATAGTCGATGACGCGCGAGGCGGCGCGAGCGGAGAGTGTGCGCGTTTTGCGATCTTGCTGACGGTCGGCCACCCCAGCCCCCGCCAGACGCACGAGCATCGCCGTGCACAGGCTTTCGGCGTAGAGCGGATCGGAGGCGTCTTTGGCTTCGAGTTCGGCGCGCATCGCCCACGCCATCTGCTGAAAGCGTGTGTCGCGCCACTGGAACTGCGGCCGAATCTGCGCCTCGGAAGCCGTGAGGCCGAGCTGGTCGTAAGTGTTCCGCACAAAATCGTCGGCGAACCAGACGGTGAGGATCGTGCAGTCGTTGTCGTCGGACCATTCGCCCGGCATGCCGGCGGGAATCACGTCGGTGTCGCCGTGGGACTGAATGCGCGCCGTGGGCGGGCCTTCGCATCGACACACTGCCTTGACGGGGCGCCCAACGTGCACGCCGACACGGTGATGCGCGATGCCGGGAATGCGGTGCGCGCCTGCCGCGACGCCGAACAGGTCCGCACCAAACCCCGACCACCCGAGCGACGCGCTCGACAGCAGGCTTTTTCGCTGGCCGGAGTGCGGCGCCAACACAGTGTGAGTTGCACGAGTTGCAGTCATTGCATGCCTTCCATGGGACGACGTGATGTCGCATTCTCCTGCAATTTCAGGCGGCGTGCTGGTGGCGACATGACGCACGTCGATGGAGGGCTCACGTTGTCATCCGAATGTGTTCGGAAACATCCGTCTGTGCGAGTTTTCTGGCTTGAGGCTTCGTAGACTCAAGATCCATGAATGAGGAGCGAGGCACTATGTACGTGATCTTTGGCGCATCAGGAAACGTCGGCCGTTCGACAGTGGCGGCGCTGTTGAACGCCGGACAGGCGGCCCACGCCGTGCGTGCTGTCGTGAGAGATCCGGCGCAACGCGAGGCATTCAAACGCATGGGGTGCGAGGTGGTGGCCGCCGACCTCGATGACGAAGCGTCGTTGCATCGCGCGCTTGAGGGCGCGCTTGCGGTGCAACTGCTGTGTCCGGTGGCGCACGGTGAGGCGGACCCTGAAGCCGCGATGCGCAACACGATTCGCACGACGGCGCGCACATTGCGCGAGTACCCGCATCTGCATGTACTCGCGCTGTCGGACTATGGCGCAGAACTCGATGCGGACTCGGGGATCACGATGCTGTTTCGCGAGCTTGAGACGGCGTATCGGGAAGTGGCGCCTCGTCTCACGTTGCTGCGCTCGGCAGAGCACATGCATAACTGGGCGCGCACGTTGCTCGTTGCGTTGTCCGCCGGGCGCCTGCCGAGCTTTCATCATCCTGTCGACCGGCCGTTTCCGACCGTTGCTGCGAAGGATGTCGGCGTTGTCGCCGCGCAGCTTTTGCTCGATGGCCATGATGGCCATGACGCTCGTGTCGTCAGTGTCGAGGGGCCGCGTCGTTACCACGCCGAGGACGTCGCGCGAACACTGAGCGAACTCAGCGGGCGCGACGTCGCGGCCTTCGCGTTGCCGCGCAGCGAGTGGGCGAATGTGTTGGCACGCGCAGGGCTGAACACGAACCTCGCGAATCTCGTGATGAATACGTTCGACGCGCAGAACGCCGGAAGAATCGATGTTGAAGCCGGTAGCGAGCGACGCTTCGGCACGACCGAGTTGCGCGATGTGTTGGCGGCGTTGATGTCGGCTTTCAACGCGCGTTAGCCTCGTCGCGTCCTTTAAGGGATATCAAATGCAATATTGCCCAATGACATGCGCCACGCGCCTGTACGTGGTGAAGTCCCGCGCTGAAGGCCGACGCCGGACCTCGGTGCCGACCGCTTACCGACTTCTCGAAGGCATTGCCAAAGGACTGCGATGGCAGGGGCTTGAGGAATTGCTGTGTGCGATTCCCGATAGCAATGACGACTTCGGCATTTTTTAGATCGCCTGACGATCCTATGCCCTAGCGGCTCGGCCGAAGCGTTCGATATCGGCAAGCACCGAAGGCGAGATGGTGACGTGATCCGGCGGTGCGCTACGCCCTGCAAGATAGATGCCCTTGGCGGACAGGCGTTCGGCGTGCGCAGCCAGCCGCGCGGGCAAGTCGGGCGCGAGCGCGGCCGGATCGATAGCGACGATGAACAACCCGGCTCCCGGTGATGCGTCGCCCTGTTGGAACGACGGGGCATCCAGCGACCAGTTCGCGCCGGTCAGCCCTGCGGACAGCACTTCCACGATCAACGCGATGTTGGCACCGCGGGCACCGCCAAACGCCAGCAGCATGCCGGTCAACGCGTCGTGCGCATCCGTCGTCGGCGCACCGGTGGCGTCCAATGCCCAGCCTTCGGGGATGGCCTCGCCGCGTGCGGCGGCTTCGCGGACGTTGACGAACGCCGTGGCACTCGAGGCCTGATCGACGACGAGCGGGCGTCCACCGTCGATCGGTGCGGCAAATGACAACGGGTTGGTGCCGAATACCGGCTGGCGGCTTTGCTCGGTGGTCACCATCGCAGGGCCGTTGGACGTTGCCAGACAGACGAGTCCCGCCTCGGCCAGTCGCCGCGTGTAATAGCTCAATTCGCCCACGGTATAGCTGTTGGCTTGCAGGAACAGCGCGACACCGTATTGCTTTGCGTTCTCCACGAGTCGGGGAAACGCCAGATCGAACCCGAGTTGGGCAATGCCGGTCTTCGCGTCGACACGCAGGGTGGTCGGCATTGGTGCGCTGATGTCGGGTTGCGCGGCACTGGCGATACGGCCGGTAGCAAAGCCTTCGAGATAGTCCGGCAGATGGGCGAAACCTACCGACGCGTGGCCCGCGAGTTCAGCGGCAACCGTGGCATTGGCAAGTGATGTGGCGGTCGGGGCGCTCGCGCCCGCCGCCATGGCGGCGCGTCGTGCGAGTGCTTTGGCTTCGTCGATCCCGAGTTGCATGTACGCTCCCGTGATGGTGAGTCATGACCTGTCGCAAGACTATGCCAGACGCACGTACTCGATGTCCCATTCCGATTCTTCCGTTTTTACAAAGCCATGCCGCTGGTAAAAGCGGTTGGAATCACTGCCGCGCAACGCCTCCACACGAATCGGCATGCGCTGCGCGTCGGCACGATTGAACAGGTCTTGCAGAACGCGCGCGCCGATGCCCTTGCCCTGATGTTCCGGAAGCACGTAAAGGTGATTCAGTCGCCAGTGGTCTGCCTCTGGGCGCACGAGTACGAAGCCAACGCGGACGCCGTCGATCTCGATGAACTTGCACAGCGCCGGATCGAATGAGGCGAGAAAGCGGTCTCTGGCGCGCTCGGGATCGAAGCGTCCGATGCGCTCCAGACTTTCACGCATTGCGGCAATCCGCATGTCGACCAGAAGGTCGGCGTCGGCGGGGGTGGTAGCGGTGAAGGTCAGGGTCGAAGGCTGGCTCATTTTGTCGGAATGACCGTCGCGCGATCCACGGGCACGGCCGTGACGGCGTTTTGCGGCGAACCGTCGATCAGTTTGTCGGAGTAGGTCAGATAGACCAGCGTGTTGCGCGCCTTGTCGACCATGCGCACGATCCGCAGCTTCTTGAACAGCGGCGAGAGGCTTTCCGAGAAAACTTCCTCTTCCTTCGGTAACGGCCCGGTAAACGTGATCGGCCCGACCGGCCGGCACGCGATCGAGGCCTCGGCCTTGTCTTCCGCGAGCCCGACCATGCCCTTCACGCCACCCGTCTTCGCCCGCGACACGTAGCACGTGACGCCGCGCACCTTCGGGTCGTCGTATGCATCGACCACGATCTTGTGATCCGGTCCCACCCACTTGAACGCCGTGCTCACGTCGCCAATCTTCTCGGCGTGTGCCCAACTCGCGGCCACTGTCAGCGCCAGCGCGATTGCTGTCTTCATGTTCATGTCCATGCCCGTGCCAGTTAAGCGTCGCCTGCGGCCGGGACCATTGCCGACCATACGCTGCGACAGGCGGATTCTACTCGTCCCGGATCGCGCGATTGCGACACCCTCGCGCAGGGCGTCCCTAAAAATCTATTTTTTTCGTTTGACACTTTGTTTTCGTATACATAGTTTACTGAAACAACGGTTCCAAAAAAACATTGTCACTGAAACACGCGACGCAACCGGCGCGTTGTGGCAACTTCCCGGAACCCTCAAACCTCCGCCCACCGGTAACGGACGGGCGACTGGACATCACCATGAACGGCACGCTGCAAGACCGCATCCTGCAACTGCAAGACGATTTCACGCCGAGCGAGAAGCGCTTGGCCGACGTAACGCTGGCGCATCTGTCCCAGCTCGCGGCCTATTCCGCAACCGAGTTGGCCGACATGGCGCAGGTCTCGAAGGCATCGGCGGCCCGGTTTTTCCGGCGGCTCGGCTACGAAACGTTCAACGACCTTCGCACCCGCATGCGCGACGACGCCGACCACGGCTCGCCGCTCTACGCGCTGGCGGGCATTGCGGCACCGGCGCCTTCGACCAACGCACCTGAGGGGGCGCTGGGCAGCCATCTCGCCGCCGACCTGCAAAACCTTGCGCACACCTTCGAGCGCATCGACGCGGGCGATATCGACCGCGCGGTCGAGATTGCTGCGGGTGCCCGTCGTGTCGCGATTGCCGGCTTCCGCAACGGTCGGGTGCTGGCGCAGTACATGTGGGCCCTGCTGACGCAGGTGCGCGACGGCGTTCTGCTGGTGCCGGGCGCAGGCCTGAATCTGGCGGAAGACCTCGCCGACCTGAGCGCCGACGACGTGCTGATCGTGATGGACTTCCGTCGCCGCGTGACGTTGTTGCGCCCGATGGTCGAGCATGCCAACCGCGTCGGCGCACGGGTGGTGATCCTGACCGACCCGACGGCCACCGAACTGCCAGCGCGCAGCGATGTCGTGCTGCGCTGCGTGAACCGCACCGCCGGCATGTTCGACTCGTACATCGCTGCCATGAGCCTGATCAATCACCTGTGCACCCGCCTCGGCATTGCACTGGGCGACGCCGCGCGTGAGCGGCTTGCCCGTATCGAACGCCTGCACGACGACTACGGTGATTTGCATCGCTGACCGGCGTGCGGTGAGCGCTTGATCCCTAGCGATCCGGCGATCTCAAGCATCTATCCAAAGACTGAGGAGACACGTATGACGCCCCCCCTTCCCAATCTGCGCTTGCAGCGCTTCGTGAACCCGGCGGAACAGCCCGGTGCACCGTACGGCGATGCCCGCCGCGAGATTCTCGGCGGTGACGCGTTCGCCACGGCATCGCGAGAAATCACGCGCTGGCCCGGCTATGCCACCACCCCGTTGGTGTCGTTGAGTGGTCTGGCCCGCGCTGCTGGCGTAGCGCAGATTCGCTACAAGGACGAGGCCGGGCGTTTCGGTCTGGGCAGCTTCAAGGCACTAGGCGGCGCTTATGCCGTGAGCCGGCTGCTGATTCGCGAGATCGAAGCGCGCACGGGCGAGACGGGTGTCACGGTGGCAGACCTCTTGTCAGGGCGTTTCGCCGAGCTGACGCGCACGTTGTGCGTGACCTGCGCGACGGACGGCAACCACGGCCGGTCGGTGGCATGGGGCGCCCAGCGCTTCGGTTGCGAATGCGTCATCTACGTGCACGCCACGGTGAGTCAGGGCCGCGTCGACGCGATTGCGCATTACGGCGCGCAAGTGGTGCGCACGGCCGGTAACTATGACGATGCCGTACGTCAGGCCGCGGAAGATGCCGCGCGTTTTGGCCGCTTCGTGGTTTCGGATACGTCGTACCCCGGTTACATGGATGTCCCGAAGGACGTGATGCAAGGCTACGCCGTCATGGCCGACGAAGCGCTGCGTCAGTTCCGCGATGCGACCGGCCAACTGCCCACGCACGTGTTTCTGCAAGGCGGTGTCGGTGGACTCGCGGCGGCGGTGCTGGCGCATTTCTGGGAGACGCTCGAACTCACCGGCGAAGCGCGTCCGCGTTTCGTCGTGGTCGAGCCGGACAAGGCGGCATGCCTGTTCGAAAGCGCGCGTGCGGGCCAACCGGTGGCGGTTCACGGCGATCTCGATACCGTGATGGCCGGTCTTGCGTGCGGGGAGGTTTCGCTGCTGGCATGGGAGATCCTCGCGCCGGGAGCACAAGCATTCCTCACCATCGACGACGAGTCAGCACTCGAGACGATGCGCATTCTCGCGGACGGCCGCTTCGGCGATGCCCCGATGGTCGCGGGTGAGTCGGCGGTGGCTGGCCTCGCGGGCTGTCTTGGTGCTGCCGCAGACGCCGAGACGCGTGCCGCCTTGGGACTCGACGCAACGAGCCGCGTGCTGGTGTTCGGCAGCGAAGGGGCAACCGATCCTGTGCTGTTCGAGAAAATCGTCGGCAAGCCCGCCGAAGCCGTGGCCGCAGGCATCGCGCAACAAGCTGCGTGACGCCGGACCGCACCATGAGCACGTTATTCACAGCAACGCCCACCGACGTGATCGACAACCTGCACACCGGTCTGCGCATCTCTCTGCCGCGCTTGCTCTCGCGCATTACCGCATTGGCGGAGGTCGGCGCGATTGACGGCGGCGGATGTTGCCGTCTCGCACTGACCGACGCCGACGGAGAAGGCCGCAACCTGGTTGCCGGCTGGATGCGGGAGTTGGGTCTGACAGTGACGGTCGACGCCATCGGCAACGTGGTCGGTGTGCGCGCCGGTCTTGAGGATGGGCCGCCGGTCATGACTGGCTCGCACATCGATACGGTGCGCACCGGCGGGCGATACGACGGCAACCTCGGCGTGCTTGCGGGGCTGGAAGTCATCGCCGCGCTTAACGACGCCGAGGTTGTGACGCGACGTCCGCTGGCGGTCGCGTTCTTCACGAACGAAGAGGGCGCGCGCTTCTCGCCCGACATGATGGGCAGCCTCGTCTACGCCGGTGGCATGGCGCTCGACGACGCACTCGATACCGTGGGTATCGACGGCACGTCCGTGCGCGAGAACCTGACGCGCATCGGTTACGACGGCCCGCAACCTGTCGGACAACCGGATGTACACGCCTTCGTCGAGCTTCATGTCGAACAAGGTCCGGTGTTGGAGCACGAGGGCATCACCATCGGTGCTGTGACGGGCGTGCAGGGCATTCACTGGACCGAGTTCACCGTTGAGGGTGTCTCGAACCACGCGGGCACAACACCAATGCACATGCGTCACGACGCCGGTTACGTCGCATTCGAGATAGCGCGGTTCGCGCGTGAAGTGGCGCGCGAGATCGGTGGCGGACAACTCGCCACGGTGGGCCACGTCACGCTCTCGCCGAACCTCGTCAACGTGATCCCAAACCGGGCGGTCTTCACGCTCGACCTGCGCAACACCGACGCCAATGCGCTGGAAGAGGCCGTGCGCCGTGTGTTCGAGAAGGCGGATGCGCTGGCTGACGCAGAGGGCGTGTGCATCACGCGGCGTTCGTTGGCTGATTTCGCGCCGGTGCAATTCGACGAGCGCATCGTTGCGCGGGTCGAATCGCTCGCCAAGGCGCGTGGCCACTCCGTGCGTCGACTGCCCAGCGGTGCCGGGCACGACGCGCAGATGCTTGCGCGGGTGTGTCCGGCCGGCATGATTTTTGTGCCCAGCGTGAAGGGGCTGTCGCACAACGTGGCCGAATTTACCCACGACGCCGACATCGATGCCGGGGCCAACATGCTGCTCGCGTTGATGTGCGAGTTGGCCGCGTGATCGGCATGCCGATTGTGATTCAGATTCAGATTGAAGTAGCGCGCGATATGCCGCGCATGACAGCGAAGATGCCCCGGGCCATTGTGCTCGCGGGTGTTCGAGGATTCATCAAGGAGATAACGTAATGTCCCGTATCGTCAACGTCGCCGCCGCGCAGCTGGGGCCGATCCAGCGCGCCGATTCCCGTGCCGACGTGATGGAGCGTCTGCTCGCTCACCTGCACAACGCCCATGCGATGGGCTGCAATCTTGTCGTCTTCCCGGAGCTGGCACTCACCACGTTTTTCCCGCGCTGGTATATGGAAGACCCGGTCGAGATCGACGCCTTCTACGAGCGCGAGATGCCCGGTCCGCAGACGCAGGCATTGTTCGATACCGCCAAGCGTCTCGGTATCGGTTTCTATCTGGGTTACGCCGAGATCGCGCTTGACGACGCTGGCCGGCCGCATCGTTTCAACACGTCGATTCTTGTCGGGGCCGACGGCAACATCATCGGCAAGTACCGCAAGGTCCACCTGCCGGGCCATGCCGAACACGAGCCGTGGCGGGCGTTCCAGCATCTTGAGAAGTACTACTTCGAGCCGGGTGAGACGTTCGACGTATGGCGTGGCTTCGGCGGTGTCATGGGCATGGCGCTGTGCAATGACCGTCGTTGGTCGGAGACGTATCGCGTGATGGGCCTGCAAGGCGTCGAGATGATTCTGCTCGGCTACAACACGCCGGTGCATAACCCGCCCGCGCCCGAGCATGACGATCTTTCGATGTTCCATAACCAGCTCGTGATGCAGGCCGGTGCGTACCAGAACGGCACGTGGGTGGTCGGTGTCGCAAAGGCGGGCAAGGAAGAGGGCTGCGAGATGATCGGCGGCACCTGCATCATTGCGCCGTCGGGCGAAGTGGTGGCGGCGTGCTCGACTAAGGGCGACGAACTCGCCATTGCGCGCTGCGATCTGGACCTCTGCAACTCGTACAAGAACACCACATTCAACTTTGCCAAGCACCGTCGTCCGGAGGCCTATCGCATGATCGTCGAACGTCGCGGCGCGGTTGCACCGCAAGGGTAATGCGCACGTTGTAGCAACGTCTCACCCGAGGCGCGCGTCAGGCAACGCGTGGCCTCTTCCGAATGTTCAACCCCCGTATCAGGCATGCAGGCCGACAGGCCCGCAGGGGAACGTGTTGCCCGAAGCTTATGCCGAAGTCTTCGGGCACATCACGCCTGGCCAACAGTACGTAACGTTATCTTTCGCGCTGGAGCCTATGATGAAAAACGCACCTCCCCCTGCCAATCTCGCGGGCATTTCCGCGAGCCATGCCGACCCTCGTGCCATGAGCGACGCCTCTGATAATGCACTGTACCGCCGTGTCGCGTGGCGCCTCGTGCCGTTCCTGATGCTCTGCTATGTGGCCGCATTTCTCGATCGCGTGAACGTCGGCTTTGCCAAGCTTCAGATGCTCGACGACCTCGGCTTTTCCGAAACGGTGTACGGCCTCGGCGCGGGCATTTTCTTCATCGGCTATTTCCTGTTCGAAGTCCCCAGCAACGTGTTGATGCATCGCATCGGCGCGAGAAAAACGCTGGCTCGCATCATGGTGCTGTGGGGATTCATTTCGGCCGCGATGGCGTTTGCACAGACGCCGACGCAGTTCTACGTGCTGCGCTTCTTGCTGGGTGCCGCCGAGGCGGGCTTTTACCCCGGCATCATCCTGTATCTGACGTACTGGTTTCCGTCGGCACGACGCGGTCAGATCGTAGCGATCTTCATGACGGCCGTACCGTTCGCCGGCATTCTCGGTGGCCCGCTGTCGGGCTGGATCATGCAGACGTTCCACATGGGGCACGGCATGGCCGGGTGGCAGTGGATGTTCATCATCGAGGCGGTGCCCTCGTTGATTCTCGGCATCGCCGTGCTGGCCTATCTCGATGACCGCATTGTCGACGCGCGCTGGCTGAGCGACGCGGAGAAGTCACGCCTTGCGCACAACGTGGCCGCCGAGACGCGTGAGAAGGTCGAGCACGTATCGCTGTGGAAGTTGCTGCAAGACCGTCGCGTGCTGCATATGGCGTTGATCTGCTATTGCACGGTGTCGAGTCTGTCGGGCCTCGCTTTCTGGGTGCCTTCGGTCATCAAGTCGACCGGTGTGACGTCGCTGCTGGAGATTGGCTTGCTGACGGCGATTCCGAATGCTTGCGCGGTGGTGTCGATGATTCTGGTGTGCCGTCATTCCGACAAGACGCGTGAGCGCCGCTGGCACATGGTGATTCCGTTCATCGTGGGTGGCATCGGGCTGATTCTGTCGACGCTGTTCGGTCACAACCCGACGGTGGCGGTTGCGATGTTGTCGGTCGCTGCGGCAGGTTGCATGGTCTGCTCGCCGTTGTTCTGGAGCTTGCCCACGGCGTTTCTGGAAGGCCGGAGTGCCGCCGCGGGCATCGCGGGCATCAATGCGTTCGCCGGCTTGGCCGCGTTCGTGAGCCCGTATGCGATCGGTTGGATCAAGGACAGCACGGGCTCGACCGACTGGGGCATGTACTTCCTCGCGAGCTTTGCGTTTATCGGCGCCATCCTCGTATTGCGCGTGCCGGCGAAGCTGGTCAATCGTTGATTCTTCTGTCACCCCCTCTTATTTCGGACCCGGACTCATGACGATCGACGTCATTGCTTTGACACAGGAAATGGTGCGCACGCCCAGTCTCTCGGGAGACGAAGGCAACATGGCGGCGCTGGTGGAGCGGCGCATGCGCGAGCTCGGCTTTACCGACGTGCGTCGTGACGATAACGGCTCGGTGCTCGGGATTGTCGGCCCCGAAGATACCGATCTCGCGTTGCTCCTCGACGGTCACATGGACGTTGTGCCTGTCGTCGGCGAGTGGACGACCGAGCCGTTTGGCGGTGAGATCCGGGACGGCCGACTGTATGGGCGCGGTAGTACGGACATGAAAGGTGGCATTGCCGCCGCACTGTGCGGTGTTGCGGAAGCGGCGCGCACTGGACGCCTGACGCGGCGCGTGGCGGTGTCTGCAAGCGTGATGGAGGAGGTGGTGGAGGGGTTTGCGCTGGCCTCCGTGCTTGATCTCTGCTCACCGGCGGCCGTGGTCATTTGCGAGCCGTCGAAGCTTCAGATCAAGTCTGGGCAGAAGGGGCGGATGGAGATTCTGCTGACGTTCGAGGGCACGCCCGCACATGCGGCGTCGCCCGAATGCGGCGTCAATCCACTGCATGCGGCAGCGCAGGCGTTGATCGTGCTGCAAAACCTTGAATTGCCGACGCACGCATCGCTGGGGGATGCGTTGCTGGTACCGACCGATATCGTGTCGACGCCGTACCCTTCGATCTCGATGATCCCGACCGCGACGACGATTCGCTTTGATCGTCGCACGTTGCCGGGGGAGACGTCGCAAGATGTTTTGTCAGCAATCGAAGCAAGGTTGCGCGCGGCAGGGCTGGATCGGTTCACGCTCGCGGTGACGGGTGACAAGGTGCGCACGTTCACTGGGTGTTGTGCGCGGCCGTTCCGGTGGCTACCGGCTTGGCAGATCGCCGACGATCATGCGCTCGTGTCGAGTGCCGCGCAGGCAGTGCAGGCAGCAGGGCGCACGCCGAGTCTGGGCACGTGGCGCTTTTGCACCAACGGCTCGGAATCGGCAGGACGGCGCGGCATTCCAACCATTGGGCTGGGCCCTGGTAACGAGGAGGATGCTCACACGATTGACGAATCCATCGCGCTCGATCAACTGGAAGGGGCGCGCGATATTTATCGTGAATTGGTGTTGGGGATGGCGGGGTGATGCCGTAGCCCGTTCAGGTAGATGCATGAGGGGCGTCGTTTGCGGACGACGTCCTGAGCCAACATCAGAAATCGCTCAAATCTCGTAGTCGACGCACTATGGGGCTCTAGATTCACGCGATCAAGTGCTATTCTCCGTCGCTTCCGTTCAAGAGGGGCAATGAATGAGTCGCGATATTCGATGAGGAATACTAAAGAAAACGCATCGAAATCGAAGATCATTCGACCTCTTGCTCGTGACGGATTCACTGTGCCCGTCATCGCATGCGGCACCATCCTGGTAGCGTTGACATCGCTCATTCGGGCATTCATTTTCTGGTTTGCTTACGATCACGATGTAACAGAGATCATTCGAACGACACTGGGGCGTGCGTTGTGCTTGGAAGTTGTTGTGATCCTTGCAAACTTGGGGTTGTTGGTCGCAAGCATCGGACTACTATGGCGAAAGCCGTGGGCGCTTCCGGTGTTTATCTGGACGATCGTGTTGTGGACGCTGGTGGTTTCATGGCTGATCTACTTGATCGTCGTATTCGTGAATCTGCCCGTGTACATCGTGGCGATTCTTCTGCTGCACAACAGCATTGATTCGGACGCCAACGCCATCCCTGCACCCCACGAACGTCTGACCTTGCGCCGCATCGTTTCTGTGAGTTGTCTGACGCTATCGTGCGCGCTGCACCTCTGGGCCTTGCTCGCCGCATCAGACCCGGGCTTCTGGGGCTGGTACGTTTTCCCCATGGCGCATCCATCGCATTTGTTTGTACCGGCCATGATGCTGTTCATTGTTGGCGTTGGACTCGCTCCTAAATCACGCAGGTTACGGAGCGCGAACATACCTTTGATGGTGTTCTGCATGGCATTCGGGATGATTCTCGTCGCGAGTACGGTGTTGAACACTTCCCTGCATATGTATTTGCCAGAAGCCGTGGTGCGTGGGGACATGCCATATCGCGTGATGTGTTTCCACTTTGCGCTGATCGCCATCGTTGCGCTTCTATTGAGTTGCTTTTCGAGTCTCGGGCGCTCAGACGCGTCGGAAAGCGCTCACGTCGCTTGAAACACAGGCGTCACTCTGGTGTCGCGGTATCGACTCAGCGAATGGTGGCCTCGATGCCCCCCAAGCCGCCAATCGGCAGATCACGAGCCCGTTAATGATGAATTAGAATGTCGCAATCTCAATAAAATATGAAATTTGCTCATTCATCATGCTTGATCGTATTCATTTGTCCATCGTGCAAGAGGTGGAGAAGCAGGGGTCGCTGACCGCTGCTGCGGGCGTGCTGCATGTGACGCAGTCGGCGTTAAGCCACAGCATGAAAAAGTTGGAGCAGCAGTTGGGCACCGACATCTGGCTGCGCGAAGGCCGTGGTCTGCGCCTGACGCAGGCCGGCCAATATCTGCTGGCGGTGGCCAACCGGGTGCTGCCGCAGTTGAGTCTGGCCGAGGAGCGCTTGCGGCAGTTCGCCCAAGGTGAGCGAGGCGCCTTGCGCATCGGCATGGAATGTCACCCTTGCTACCAGTGGCTGCTGAAAGTTGTGTCGCCCTATTTGGCCGCGTGGCCGGATGTGGATGTCGACGTCAAACAAAAATTCCAGTTCGGTGGTATCGGCGCACTGTTCGGTTACGAGATCGACCTGTTGGTCACGCCCGATCCGCTGGACAAACCCGGCCTCGTCTTCGAGCCGGTGTTCGATTACGAGCAAGTCTTGGTTGTTGCGGGCAACCACAAGCTCGCCAACGAGGAATACATCAAGCCCAAGCAACTGACCAATGAGGTGCTGGTGACCTACCCGGTGCCGGTCGACCGTCTGGATATCTACAGCATGTTCCTTACGCCCGCCGGCATCACGCCCAAGCGGCATAAGCCGATCGAGACCACCGACATCATGCTTCAGATGGTGGCCAGCGGCCGTGGCGTGGCTGCGCTGCCACGCTGGCTGGTGCTGGAATACGCGGACACGATGGATGTGGTGCCCGTCCGGCTGGGCAAGAACGGCATCGCCAAACACATCTATCTGGGCGCGCGCGAGGCGGATATGGAGATCGATTACCTGCGTGCCTTCATCGAGCAAGCGAAGCATCCTGTCGTGACCTGATACCGCGCGGCAGCGGCCTCCATGAGCGAAGCTCATAAGAACATGAGAACTTATCCATTTTCATGATCCCCGGTCGGACACCATAATTCGAGCCTCCTAGTCCAGCGAACGCGGGCGTATTTCAGCGAGGTTTCTTGTGGCGTCCGCGATCGAACGCAAGCCATTGGCATTACCCGGCGGGCACCAGAAAGTGCTGTTGCACTCGTGCTGCGCGCCTTGCTCGGGTGAAGTGATGGAAGCGATGCAGGCCTCCGGCATCGACTTCACGATCTTCTTCTACAACCCGAACATCCATCCACTCAAGGAATACGAACTTCGCAAGAACGAGAACATCCGTTTTGCGGAAACGTTCGGCATTCCCTTTGTCGACGCTGACTACGACCGCGATAACTGGTTCGAACGTGCCAAAGGCATGGAGAACGAACCGGAGCGCGGCGTGCGCTGCACGATGTGCTTTGACATGCGCTTCGAGCGCACCGCGCTATATGCCCATGAGCATGGCTTTCCGGTCATCACCAGTTCGCTGGGGATCTCGCGCTGGAAGAACATGCAGCAGATCAACGATTGCGGCGTGCGGGCGGCGTCGCACTATCCCGACATCCTGTACTGGGAATACAACTGGCGCAAAGGCGGCGGCTCGGCTCGCATGATCGAGATCAGCAAGCGCGAGAACTTCTACCAGCAGGAGTACTGCGGCTGCGTCTATTCGCTGCGCGATACGAACCGTCACCGCGTCGAGAGCGGGCGCGAACGTATCCAGTTTGGCGTGAAGTTCTACGGAGACGACGACTCCGCCATTGAGTCCTGAACTCGCCGTTCAGCATCCATTGGGAAGCGCTGAAGACGCACGAAGCCAGCGCAGGCTATCTCTCGGAAATTAGGGTATTAATCGCAATGAGTAACGATTTCACATTTGCCATCAAGAGCATTTGCTTCGACGAGGACTATCACCCTTCGGACAATACGCGCATCACGACCAACTTTGCCAACCTCGCCAGAGGCAGCAGCCGGCGGGAGAATCTGCGTAACACGTTCAGGATGATCGACAATCGTTTCAATGCCCTGGCGCATTGGGATAACCCTAAAGGTGATCGCTATACCGTCAATCTCGAGATCATTTCCGTCGAGATGAGTATCGATGGCGAAATCAACGGGACGTCGCTCCCGCTGATCGAGATACTGAAGACGAATATCGTCGATCGAAAGACTGGCGAGCGTATCGAGGGAATCGCAGGGAATAACTTCTCGTCCTACGTGCGGGACTACGACTTCAGTGTGCGGCTGCTGGAACACAACAAGCGTCAGCCGAAGTTCAGTGCGCCGGAGGACTTTGGCGATCTGCACGGGAAGTTGTTCAAGTACTTTGTGAATTCGAGTGCTTACAAAGGCAATTTCAACAAGCCGCCCGTTATCTGTCTGAGCGTGTCGAGCAGCAGAACCTATCGCCGGACCGCTAACCAGCATCCTGTCTTGGGTATTGAATACCTCCAGGACGAATACTCCCTGACCGACGAATACTTCAAGAAGATGGGGCTGAAGGTTCGCTACTTCATGCCGCCGGGCAGCGTCGCGCCTTTGGCTTTCTATTTCTCTGGCGATCTGCTTGCTGATTACAGCAGTCTTGAGCTTATCGGCACCATCAGCACGATGGATACCTTCCAGAAGATTTACCGGCCCGAGATTTACAACGCCAATTCCGCGGCAGGGGAATCCTATCAGCCGAGTCTGAAGCACGAGGACTTTTCGCTGACGCGAATTGTGTACGACCGAGAAGAACGTAGCCGTCTGGCTGTCGAGCAGGGAAGGTTTGTTGAAGAGAATTTCATCAAGCCATACCAGACGGTTCTTGAACAGTGGTCCGCTAACTACGCTATTTGATTCATCAATAACGCAAGATCATCCACCATGAAAAAACTGTTACCGACGTCGACTGCCGGCAGCTTGCCGAAACCTTCCTGGCTTGCGCAACCCGAGAAACTTTGGTCGCCGTGGAAGTTGCAGGATGAGGAATTGGTCGAAGGCAAGCGAGATGCGCTGCGCTTGTCTTTGCAAGAGCAACAACACGCGGGCATCGATATCGTCAGTGACGGTGAGCAAACGCGTCAGCATTTTGTGACGACGTTTATCGAACACCTCAGCGGCGTCGATTTCGAAAACCGTCAGACCGTCAGAATTCGTGATCGCTATGACGCGAGCGTGCCGACGGTTGTTGGGGCTGTGGCTCGCCAAAAGCCGGTATTTGTCGAGGATGCCAAGTTCTTGCGTCAGCAAACCAAGCAACCCATCAAATGGGCGCTGCCGGGGCCGATGACGATGATCGACACGCTTTACGACGATCACTACAAGAGCCGCGAAAAGCTGGCTTGGGAATTCGCCAAGATTCTGAATCAGGAAGCCAAGGAACTGGAAGCTGCCGGCGTCGATATCATTCAATTCGACGAGCCTGCCTTCAATGTCTTCTTCGATGAGGTGAATGAGTGGGGCGTTGCCACGCTGGAGCGCGCAATCGAAGGGCTCAAGTGCGAAACTGCCGTCCACATTTGCTATGGCTACGGCATCAAGGCCAATACGGATTGGAAAAAGACGCTGGGGTCGGAGTGGCGCCAGTACGAAGAAGCTTTCCCCAAGCTGCAAAAATCCAACATCGATATCGTCTCGCTGGAATGCCACAACTCGCATGTTCCCATCGACCTCATTGAACTCATTCGGGGCAAGAAGGTGATGGTCGGAGCTATCGACGTGGCAAGCGATACCATCGAAACGCCGGAGGAAGTCGCCGCTACGTTGCGAAAGGCGCTTCAGTTCGTCGATGCCGACAAGCTCTATCCGTGCACCAACTGCGGCATGGCACCGCTGTCCCGTAACGTCGCACGAGGCAAGCTGAGTGCACTGAGCGCAGGCGCAGAAATCGTCCGTCGAGAACTCTCGAACTGATTGTCAGCGGCTTCCGATCTGAAGCCGGAGCGCGAGCCAGCCCGCAAGGCGTTGTCTCTGATCGAACCTGATCGAGAGGCACCGCCAGCGAGTTGGTTTGCGTTGATCGAGCATCACCCAGTATTTAGTCAGCACCATGTCTCTTTCCAGCACTGCTATCGAGCCATTGCGCTTTCGTGAAGCGCTCGGGCACTACGCATCCGGCATCACGGTGGTTACTTCGCACGTCGATGGCGAGCCGATTGGCTTCACCTGCCAGTCGTTTTATAGCGTATCGGTGAGCCCGCCGCTGGTGTCGTTCAGCGTGATGGCCAGTTCGGCCAGCTATCCCAAGATTCGGCAGGCAGGACGGTTCGCGGTCAATATCCTGTCGGGCGAGCAAGTCGCAATTTCCAATCAATTCGCCCGCCGAGGCACCGACAAGTGGCTCGGCGTCGACTGGCAGGAATCGCCGCTAGGCAATCCGGTCATCGCCGGCAGCCTCCACTGGCTGGATTGCAAAATCTACGCCGAGCACGCCGCCGGTGACCACCTGATCGTGATCGGTGAAGTGAAAGCGCTAGACCAACAAGCGGCTGCCGCTACGCAGCCGTTGCTGTATTTCAAAGGGCAGTACTGCAACATCGCCACACACAGCGCAGTTTGAACTGACTCGGCCGACCCGCTCGGCGACAGAATTCAAAAATTCGGCTATCTGACGATCAGGACTGCGACGTGATGTATCAATTGTCATGGAAATTTCACGTTCGACCGGTAGCCTGATCCGTACTTGCCATGGGGTCGAGGCGACTCGACTTCATGGAATACGGACGATCGCGCGATAGAAGATGACAGGCATCCCGGCATCGCTCAGTGGGCTTGCGCTGGCAGGATGCGCGTTCGGTCTGGGCTTTCCGGCCGTCACGAGCGCAGCGCAGGCGAGTTCCCCAACGGCAGCGATGCCTGTGCAGACCGGCGAACCGCACTTCGACTTCGATATCCCTGCCCAGCCCTTGAACGACGCGTTACAGCGCTATGGTGCCGTCGCGCGTCAGCCTGCGCTCTATCGCAGTGAAATTGTGACGGGACAAATCTCCACGGCCGTTCGCGGCCGGTATTCGCCCGAGGCCGCCCTGCACCTGTTGCTGGAAGGCACGGGCCTGAGCGCCGAAAGATTCGACATGGGGCAAAGCAGCGCGTTCATCCTCAAGGCGGCAAGCGATTCGGTCGCTGCGCCGGTCGCCAATGGGCTGGGCGATCGCACCGGCTATCCCGGTCTCGTGCAGACACGTGTCTGGCAGGCGCTCTGCGCGAACCCGTTGACCGCCCCCGGGCGCTATCGTGCCGTGCTGCGTTTTCAACTGGATGCGGCCGGCCACGTCGAGCGGCCACGCCTCATCGGATCGACCGGCGACACTCGCCGGGACACCGCTGTGCTGGAAACGCTGCGCGACATCCGCATGGACGCCGCACCCCCGAACGACATGCCGCAGCCGGTCACCCTGCTGCTGCTCCCGCGTGACGCCGAGTTTGGCCTGCCGTGCGACGCCGCCGCAGGGGGCAGGGCCGGCTCATGAGCGACGATACGCCGCCGATGGTGCTGGTGGACTACCTCACCAAGCACTACACCACGCTCAAGTCCCGCATGACGCGATTGCTCGGCAACGGGGATCTCGCCGGCGATGCCTTGCAGGACACATGGCTACGCATGCACAGCCGTGAAGACGCCGAGCAGATTCAAAGTCCGGCAGGCTATCTGCTGCGCATCGCCCTCAATATCGCGGTCGACATCCAGCGGCGTCAGGGGCGTTCGCTGTCGTTCGACGAGGTCGCGGAACTCATGGACATGGCCGATCCCGCCCCCGGGCCGGAGCAAGTGGTCGAGGCGCGCTCCCGAATGACGGCGATGCGTCAGATCATCGACCGCATGCCCCGGCGGCGGCGTCAGGTCGTGCTGATGGTCCATTGGGACGGCCTGGAGCAAAAGGAAGTGGCCCGGCGGCTCGGCGTTTCGCTGCGCACGGTCGAGTCCGATCTGAAGCGGGCACACGATCATCTGATCGCCCGGAAAGACCGATGATGAAAATATTCTGCGGTTATGTGGGGGGCGCGTTCGTCCTTACCTATGACCCGAAACCTTCCACCCCCCGCCGTTCGCCTGCGAAAGCCCTGTCCGTCATGGATGGCAAGGGCGTGAGGGGAATCGCATGAGCGCACGTGATGACCGCCGTCCGCCCACGCCCGACGAGCTTGAGCGTCAGGCGTGGACGTGGCTGCGCCGCCTCGGCTCAGGCGATGTGACGTCGTGGGACGCCGACGCTTTCAAACGCTGGCTGCACACCAGCCCGGCCCACCAGAGCGCCTTCAGCGCGGCAAAGCGGGAGTGGGCGTTGATCAGGCCCGCCGCGCGCGAGGTACTGCACGGAAATCCCGAAGCGTCCCGGCAGCACGCTCGTGCATTACAGGGGCCGAGCGTTGGCCGCCGGGCGTTTCTCGGCGCGGCGGTGAGTGCCGCTGCCGTGACCGGCTTCGCCGTGTTCCATCCCCCCGCAGGTCTCTGGCCCGCCCCCTCGACGTGGGGCGCGGACTTTCGTACGGCGACCGGCGAGCAGCGCTCGATTCAGGTCGCATCGACCGTCAGCGTCACGCTCAACACGGATACCAGCATTCGCCGGGAAACGACGGGTAACGCGACCGTCGGCATTCGCCTGTTGTCGGGGGAGGCTGCGGTGGACGTTGCCGCGAGCCCCACGCCCTTTGTTGTAGTTGCGGGTGCCGGGCGCAGTCAGGCGAGTGCAGGGCGCTTCGAAGTGCGCCGGCTCACCAGCGGCGTGTGCGTCACGTGCGTCGACGGTACGGTGAGCGTCGAGCATCCGGCGGGGCGCCACGTGTTACGCGCGGGTGACCAGACGGTGTATGACGACGCTTCCGTGGGGCGCGTGAAGCGTGTCGCAGTCGCGGACGTGTCGGCGTGGCGAAAAGGCATGCTGGTCTTCCGCCAGACCCCCTTGAATGACGTCATCGAGGAGATCAACCGATATCGTCGCGGGCGGGTGGTACTGATGAATGCATCGCTGGCGAATCAGCCGGTCAGCGGTAGTTTCGATATCACGCTGCTTGACGTCGCCGTGGCGCAGTTGCAGCGGACCTTCGATCTGAACGCACGTAGTTTGCCGGGCGGGTTGGTTGTCCTTTCCTGACCGTTTCCACGAGACATGCACGCCGCGTGGGTGTCGTGTTGCGAACAATAAAAATAATCAAAAAATAATCTGCGGGTAGATGGGCGCTTCGTTCGTCCTTGGGCATAGGGCTGCGACGCAGGCCGGGCGGTACGCCGTAGCCGCCGCGCGCGACCCGATGAACAGGACTGTCCGGCACGGGGCGGGCAGTTGAACGGGTATGACACCCTCTATCGGCAGGATCTGAGATGAACACACGCGGGCACAAGGGCGCATCACAAAAATTACGGCATCCTAATAAAATTCATCGGTTGTTCCGTGTCTCGCCGATGACGCGCGCCGTGGCGATAGCCCTTGCGACGGGCGGCCTGTTCGTCGACGCCCACGCCCAGCAGGCGTTCAGCGCTGGATGGTTCGCTGCCCGGGGCGCCGCGCAGAGCACGGCCACGCAGACGGGCCGGTTGCCCAATGGCATGCCGGTGTCGTCACTGAATACGCCCTCGGAGCAGCAGCGTCTCGCAAACATTCAATTGCAGCGCTCCATCGATAATCTGGGTATCACGGCGCAGGCCCTTGCTGCGCAACAATCGATGCAAGCGGCAGCGCGTCAGGCCGCGCAGAACGATGCTTCCGTGCCGGATGGACTGATCACGGGTGGCCTCAAAGTCGATACCAACAGCCTGACGCAAGGCTGGATCAACGCGAACGCGCCGACGCAGACGACATCCGACGGCAAGACCACGGTCGCCGTTCGCCAGACCGCCGACAAGGCCATTCTGAACTGGGAGACGTTCAACGTCGGCAAGAACACGACCGTTGCGTTCGATCAACAGCGCGATTGGGCCGTGCTCAACCGGGTGAACGATCCGCAGGCGCGTCCGAGTGTCATTCAGGGCCAGATCAAGGCGGACGGCACCGTACTGATCGCGAACCGCAACGGGATCTTGTTCACGGGCACGAGTCAGGTCGATACGCGTAACCTCGTGGCTGCCGCCGCCAGTATCACGAACGATCAGTTCAAGAACAACGGTATTTACGGCACTGGCACGAACACGCCCACCTTCACGGGGGCCGCAGGCAAGGTGCAGGTGCAGGCGGGCGCACAGATCGGCACGCGCGCACCGAACGCGTCGACGGACGGGGGCGGTTACGTGCTGCTGCTCGGGCAGGAAGTCCACAACGCGGGCAGTATTGCCACACCCCGAGGGCAGACCGCCATGGCGGCCGGCGACAGCTTCATCATCCGGCGGGGTGTCGGCACCGACAGCGATCCCACGTTGACGACGCGTGGCAACATGGTCACGCCGCAGTTCGATGCGAATAGCGCGTCGGGGCTGGTTCGCAATACCGGGCTGATCGTGGCGCGGGAGGGCGACGTATCGCTCGTTGGGCGTGACGTACAGCAAAACGCCGTTGCCATCGCCACGACGACGGTGAACACGCGCGGTGCGCTGCATTTCGTGGCCCTCGGCGCAGACGGCAAGGTAGCCCTTGGCCCCGGCGCAACGAGCGCCATCGTCATCGAAGGCAATGGCAGCGCGTTGAACAGCCAGCGCAGTTCCCTGCTCGGACCGCCCGTCGACAGCGCGTACGACATCAACCCGGTGAATGACCGTCGCGATCAGTCGCGCGTTGAAATCACGAGTTCCGGGACCGTCGACTTTCTGCCGGATTCGTTGACGCTTGCGACTGGCGGGCAGATTGTCGTCAACGCCGCGACACGCAGTCTCGTGCGCGACCGTGCGCAACTCGATGTTTCGGGTGCCGTCGGCGTCAATCTGTCGATGGAGAGCAACAACGTCAAGGTCAACGTGCAGGGCAACGAGCAACGCGACGCGCCGGGCAATCGCGACAACCTGCTGCTCAACAGCAATGACGTGTGGATCGACCGGCGCAAAGTCGTGTTTGTCCCGAAGGGCACGAACGGCTACGACAGCGACCGGTGGTACACCGGTGGCGGCTTGCTGGAGGTCGGCGGCTATCTCGGCACACAAGGTCATACGGTCGGCGAGTGGATGGCGCAGGGCGGCTCGCTGACCTTCAGCGGCAAAGACGTCGTCACACAAGCCGGCTCGAAGATCAACCTGTCGGGCGGCACGTTCAATGTGCAGACGGGCACCCTGAACCAGACGTGGCTCAAGGGCGCTGACGGACGTCTCTACGAGGTATCGTCGGCCCCCGGCGACTTGCTATACACGGGCGTATACAAGGGTTTCGAGGACACTCACGCGCGGTGGGGCGACAAGGCGACGCAGTATTACGCCACGCCGTTCATCGGATCGACCACGCGGCTGGAAAATGGTTACACGGTTGGCCGCGATGCCGGCCGTCTCGTGATTTCGACCCAAGGTGCCGTGCTCGAAGGCGGCATCGTGGGCGATGTGTTTCAGGGCGCGCGCCAGACGCAAGCGCCGGCACCGGACCTCGATTCGTACAACCAGTCGCAGAACGCTGCCGCCCGTCGCGGTCAACTGATCGTCGGCCAAATCCAGCCGATGTATGACAAGACGAGCGGGCTGCTGTACGACAACCTGAGCGCGGTGATGCGTCAGGTCGACCTGCGTGAGGCGCAGGCGAAGATTGCGGCGGGGCTGGATCTCACGACGGCACTGCCTGCCGATCGTCAGGGCGGGCTGGTACTCGACACGTCGTTGCTCAACGGCTTTTCCCTCGGTGCGATCCGTGTGGCAGCCAAGGACAAGATCGAGGTGGGCAGCGCGCTTCAGGTGGCCTCGGGCGGCACGCTCACGCTGTTCGGCAACGATATTGCCGTGAATGCCGATGTGACGGCGCATGGCGGGCGTATCCAGATTGGCAGCCTGCTGAATCAGATGGGCCAGAACGGCCTCGCCGATACGGTCGCCAATGCGGCATCGTCCATCGGGAACGTAGCCATTGCCGAGGGGGTGAAACTCGACGCGAGCGGCTTGTGGCGCAACTTGTTGACGTCCCCCGATGGCGTCGATGGTCTGCCGTATCGCGACGGTGGCAGTGTCTCCATTCGCGGTAGCGGCAATCTGGCGCTCGCGCGTGGCAGCCTCGTCGACGTGTCCTCCGGTTTGGTGGTCATGAGCGACGGGAAGTTGCAGGGCGGACGCGGCGGCGACGTGACGTTGGCGGCCGTGGGCAACGGTGCAACGCTAGCCCTTGATTCGAACGCTGCGATTCGTGCCTATGGCTTTAGCGGCGGCGGCACGCTGGACGTTCAGTCGCGCAAGATCGTCATCGGCGACACATCGGCCGCGCCGGAACCCGGCACGTTGGCGTGGGAGGGCGGATTCTTCAATAAAGGATTCTCCAGCTACCGCGTCACGGGGGCATCGGGCGTGGCGGTCAACGACGGCGCGTACATCGACGTCACCATGCCGGTCTATCGTCGCGCCGATGAAACCCGCGATCTGACGACCGGCGACCTGCGTGACATGTTCACCGTCTGGACGCCGCCGTTGTATCAGGCCGATGCCGCCAAGGCGAAACTGACCCAGCGCAAGGGCGCGAGTCTGATGCTCCAGACGGGTAACTACCTGTCCACGGCAGCGGACATGGCGGCATCGCAATTGACGATCGGCAAGGGGGCCGTCGTCAGTGTCGATCCGGGCCAATCGATCACGCTGAACAGCGCCGGTCAGATGACCATCGATGGCACCCTCAACGCCTGGGGCGGCAATATCACGCTGGGCGACATGAAGGAAAACGGGCTGGTCGCCGAGATCGTGAATGCGATCGGGCACGGCCGCTCGATCTGGATCGGCGAGAACGCGGTGCTTGACGTCGCAGCCCGCGCGGCCACGGCGCTCGACGCGCGCGGCAATCCCTACGGCTTCGTGCGCAACGGCGGCAACATCGTCATCGGTGGCGATATCAATCACGTCAACGGCACCGCGACGGGCTCGGACCTGTTCATCGTCGTGCGTGATGGCGCATTGCTCGATGCGTCGGGTGCGCAGGCAACCCTCAATGTCGACGCGCAAGGGAACCGACTCGTCGCATCGAATGGCGGCAGCATCTCGCTGGCATCCGACAGCGGTCTTTATCTGGACGGCGCTTTCAAGGCCGCATCGGGGGGCGGCAATGCGGCCGGCGGCACCCTGTCGGTGGCGCAAATCACCGCGATGTATCGGAAGAACGACGCCACTCAACGTGTCTTGAAAACACGCGAGCTGATTCTTGAACAGACGCAGAGCGCCAGCCCGTTGCGCACGATCCAGACGCCCGCGCAGGCGGCTGCGGCATTGACGTACGGCTATGGCCGTTTGTCCGTTGCCCAGATCAACGCGGGCGGCTTCGACAATCTCTCTTTGTTCGCATCGACAGCCGTTGCCGGTGACGTGTCGCTCAAGGTCAACCAGAATCTTCAGTTCTACGGGGGGATCACCACGGTGGCGGGTTCCACCGGTTCGCCGAACGTGCATCTTGAATCCTCGTACCTTCGTCTGGCCATGCAACGTCCGGGCGGCCGGGACGGCTATGTCACCCCCGGCACAACGACGCCACAGGTCCGTCCGGTCATCGCCAAAATGGATGCGCTCGCCAATCTGATCGACGTGCGCGGGAATACGATGTTCAATGCCGATCTCATCGAATTGACCAGTCGTGGAGACCTGCGCTTCATGGCGACGGTCGACGGATGGGACGGGCAAGCCCCTGCCACGTCACTGGTCGGCCCCGGCGACATTACGCTGCGCGCGGCACAGCTGTACCCGGATACGAACGCAGGGGCTGCCGTTATCGCGGGAAGCATTGCGAGCGGGTACGACCCGAAACGCACGCTGACCATTGCACGCACGACCGATACCATCCCCGATGTCCCTTTCTCGGTGTTCGGCACCCTTTCGCTGCTGGCAGCGAATATCGAACAGGGCGGGATCGTTCGCGCGCCGCTTGGACGCCTTCGGATAGGCGCAACCGGCTTCAAAGATGAGGTCACGCTGAACGTTCACCTGCTCCCCGGGAGCGTGAGTTCCGTGAGCGGTGCCGGGCTTGTCATGCCGTACGGCGGCACGACCGATGGGCAAAGCTGGCAGTACAACGGCAAAGACGTCACGCCAGACGGTGTGGGCGGGTCTGACTTCCGCGGCAACCTCGTGCGGGGTATGGTGCTGGGCGGGAAGTCGATCACTGTCGATAGCGGCGCAGTGCTGGACCTTTCCGGTGGCGGGGAACTGACGGGGGCAGGCTTCGTCTCCGGGCGAGGAGGGTCCACGGACGCTCGCTTTTATCCGCTGGTGCAAGTGGGGCCGAACGGCGGACTGACGTTGCCGGACCTGAAGACCAATCCGGTTTACGCGATTGTTCCCGGCACACAAAGTGGCTACGCGCCGTCGTCGGGCGGCGGTGCCGCCGATCCGGCCATCGGCCGTCAGATCACCATTGGCGCGGGGGTGCCCGGACTTCCGGCAGGCACTTACACGCTGATGCCCTCGACGTATGCGCTGCTGCCGGGCGCATTCCGGGTGGAGATCAACGCACGCGCGGGACAGGGCGCAGGCGGGGCGGCGCTGGCAATGCGTAATGGATCGTGGTCGGCGTCCGGCACGCTGTCGGTCGCAGGCACCGGTACGCACGACAGCCTCGCCAGCCAGATCATTCTCACGCCTGCAAAGGTCCTGCGGACCTATTCTCAGTACAACGAAACCGGATTCACCGCATTTTCGCTGGCGGATGCCGCTCGTCGAGGGATTCCACGTCCCGGATTACCGGCCGACGCGAAGACGCTTCAACTGACGTTGCAGCAAGGGGCGGGGGCGGATGCCTTCCGGTTCGACGGCATCGGTCGCTTTGCACCCGCAGCGGGGGGCTACGGGGGGACGGTATCCGTTGTCGTGCCTAACGTGGGTCAAAAGCAGGCGATCGAAATTGTCGCTGCGCAGGCCACCGCCGGGTTTGCTGGCGTCACGCTGCGGGCAGACAGCCTGAACAATATCGGCGCAGCCCGCATGGTCATCGGGGGCATGACAACGACGACCTACGGGCAAGGCGGCAACTATGTGACGTTCGGTGAAAATACGCCGCTGGAGATCTACCTGCGCAGCGGCACCACGCTTTCGGCACCGGAAGTTTTCCTGGTGGCATCGGAATCCTCCGACCCGACGGCACCCGGCGGCCTGATCCGGGTGGAGCAGGGCGCGAGTATCAATACGCTCGGCCGTGGCAAGGTCGCTTACGACGCCGCCGACGGCTTCGTCTATAAATCGGACCGCTATGTGCTTGCCGCGTCCAACGGGCTGCTCAACATCTTGCCGTCGACCAGTAGCGCGCGTGGCGCACTGGAGATCGGTGTGTGTCCCACCGGCGAATGTGTCGGCACGACAACGCTCTATTCAGAAGGCACGCTGGCCGCGTCGACCACCGGGACATTCACCATTGACGACGCGGTGCGCTACGGCACGCGCAATCTGACGCTGGCCGTGGGCGCGATCAACATCGGGTCCACGCAGGCGCTCGCAGCGGCGCAGGCAAACGGCACCGCTGCGGCGGGGCTGGCGATGAACCAGCGCGTGCTGGATCGTTTGCTGCACGGTGACACGTCGACAGGCGCCCCCGCGCTGGAAACGCTCACGCTGAGCGCCGCAAACAGCATCAATTTCTATGGCGACTCGGTACTCGATACCTATGACAAGGCCACCGGCAAGTCGTCGCTGAGCCGTCTGGTGCTGACGACCCCGGCCATGTATGGGCAAGGCGACAGCGCAAGCGTCGCGACAATTCGCACGGCGAATCTCGTCTGGGGCGGCACGTCGAACACGCCCGGCACGGTGATTGCCGGCGGCGCAGGCACGGGGGCCGGGACGCTGAATCTGGAGACGGATCGCTTCGAATTCGGCTTCAGCCCGTTCGCTCAGCCGAGCAGTGTGACCTCGTACGAGCGGCTGGCGCTGGGCTTCGCGAACGTCAACATCAAGGCTAGCGAGCGCATCACGTCGAACCACCGGGGCAGCCTGTCGGTGTACCAGTCGCAAGGCGCTTACGACACCTACAACGGGTTCCA
Organism: Pandoraea sp. PE-S2T-3; assembly: GCF_002179965.1. Classification (GTDB taxonomy): domain Bacteria; phylum Pseudomonadota; class Gammaproteobacteria; order Burkholderiales; family Burkholderiaceae; genus Pandoraea. The sequence continues at coordinate 218,051 of NZ_NGUQ01000018.1, read as the reverse complement.
ATATCAAGGCGGCAACCTGAACCTGACGACGCCCTTGATGACGGGGGCCGCGGGTTCGTCCAGCCGAATCACGGCGGGCGGTGCGATTTCCGTCGCGGCGCCGGCGGGCGCAACGCCCGTCGACCGCTCCCGCGATATCGATGCCCTTGGCGCGGATCTGACACTGCACGGCGACACCTTGCGTGTGGCCACCGCCGTGGTGTTACCGAGCGGCAAGCTCACGCTGATTGCCGACAAGGACCTGACGCTGGCCGACAGCGCGCAGATCGATCTGGCAGGACGCAAGCGAAGCTTCTTCGACGTCGACAAATACACGTGGGGCGGCGACGTCGTGCTGGAAAGCCGTGGCGGCAACATTTTCCAGTCAGCGGCGTCGACGATCGACATCTCCGCCGTCAACAGCAGCGCAGGCACGCTCAAGGCGGTGGCCCTCGATGCGGCGGCGGGGCAGGTGGACTTGCAAGGCAGGATTCTGGGCAAGAGCAGCGGCTATTACGACGCGAGCGGCACGCTCGTGCCGTTCAAGTCCGCCCGGATGGAAGTCCGTGCGCAATCGCTGGGTGCGGGTTCTCTGGATACCCAGTTCGCGGCACTCAACACGCGTCTAAACGAGGCAGGCGTATTGGGTGGTCGCAGCTTCCAGCTCAAACGCGGCGATCTGACGATCGGTAACGAGGTCAAGGCGGGCGAAGTCAACGTGTCTGTCGACAATGGCCGCCTGACGGTGGCAGGAAGAATCGATGCGAGCGGAGACGCTGTCGGCACCATCCGTCTGGCCGCAAAAAATGGGCTGACGTTGACCGACGGTGCCGTCCTTGACGCGCACGGCACGCTGTTGCGTGTGGACAGCTACGGCAAGATCATCGACAGCCCGAACCGGGCCATCGTCGAACTGAGCTCGGGTGACGGCACGCTGACGATGGCGGGCGGTGCGCAGATCGATCTGCGTCACGGCACCGGGGCGGCGTCGGGTACGGGGCCGGGGCAGAACGATGGGGTGTCGCGCGGCACCCTGACGCTGAATGCACCGCGCGTGGGCAGTCAGGGCCGTGTCGACGATGCCGACGCCCCCACGTATGGCGACATCGCCATCGATGCGCGTGGCGGCGTGACGATTCGCGGCGCGAAGTCGATTGCCCTGAATGGCATGCAGCGTTACACCGATGCGCCTTATGCAACCGTCAAGGACGCTAACGGCAATGTGGTGCTGGACGTCAATGGCAAACCGGCGCTGGAACTGGCGGCGGGTGGCCGCCCGTATCAGGTGATCGATCAGGCCTACCTCGACGCCAAACACGCCGACAGCACGCAATTCATCGACCATGCGCTGGCCAACGGCAATCTGCTGAACGCGAAGATGGCGGGGTTGAACAACGCCAACTACCTCAACGTCTTGCATTTGCGTCCCGGCGTTGAAGTCGTCAGCAAGACCGCCGACGGCGACATGGTCGTTCGTGGCGACGTGGATTTGTCCGGCTACCGCTATGCGAGCCTGAATCCGCTGTCGGCGAAGACCGGTGTCTATGGCTCTGGCGAGGTGGGCATGCTGACCGTGCGCGCCGGCGGCAATCTCGACATTTTCGGCAGCATCAACGACGGCTTCTCGCCGCCGCCGGTCACCAAGGACGACTCGGGCTGGATGCTGTTGAAGGGGATCAACTTCGGCGGCGACGACATTGTGGTGCCGGGCGTGGGTGTGACGCTGGCCGACGGCACGGCCTTCCCCGTCGGTTCTATTCTCAATTACGACGTGCCGATCAGAGGCTTCGTTATCCCGGCAGGGGTGCGCGTGCCGGTATCGGTCACGCTCGCCGAGCCGTTGGTGTTGCCCGCCGGGACGGTGCTCGCAGCCGCCATACGCGACAGCGCCGGCAACGTGCTTTACGCGGCGGGCACCGTGCTGAAGACGACGGTCACCATCGCCGCGAACGCGCGTCTCGACGCAGGGTCGGTGTTCACCTCTGGCGTGAGCGTCAGCGCGATGACCTGGCCGAAAGGCATACCGTTGCCCGGTATGCCGGACCCGGGAGAGGGGACCCTGACGCGAAACTTCGTATCGCTTAACGGCGCCAAAGCGCTTGCTGCCGGTGCGATCATTCCGTCGGGAACCGACGTCAAACTGCCGGGGGATGCCGACTCGGTGGCGTTGCGCCCGGAGATTGGCGGACGTCAGGGCAAGGTGTGGGCGCTCGCGCAAATGCTGCCGGAGGGGTCGCAGTCATGGTCGATGCGACTGGTGGCGGGGGCCGACACCGACGCCGCCGACAGCCGCATTGTGCAAGCGCGCCCGCCGCATGGCGATCTGCGACTGGCGGACAGTCACTACGGCATGTATGGCCGGGGTATTCCGCCCAAGGGGGTCGGATACTGGACGCAAGCCGCCGCAGACCTCGGCATCGACGGCATTGTGGCGGGGGAGAAGATCGAAGATGATTTTCTCAAGAGCATTGGCGTCGACATGACGGCCGAAGAGTTTTGTAAGAACGATTCGGAAAACTGTCAGGTGAAGGTGAGCTACACCTGGACCCAACAAGGTGCGGACGAATTTGCCGACCCGAGCGTTCGCGCGGGTGACGTGGTGGATACCGTGGGCTTGAATTGGCCAACCTTGTGCGAGGACAACCCGACATGGTGTACGACCCCGGGCATGACCTATGCCTACTCTCCGACGAACCAACGCTTTAGCGTTTTGCGCACGGGCACGGGCGATCTGGAACTGCTCAGCGGCGGCAATATGCGCATGGACTCGCTGTTCGGCGTCTATACCGCAGGCACGTCGTCGAGCGCCACGCATCCGGGGGACCCGTTCAATCAGCCGCGCGGGAAAAATTCGTTGGGCAAGGTGCTCAGCGAAGTGGCAGGCAACAATGAGCCGTTCGTGAACGGCGGCGAGGAGAGCTTGTATCGCGCGTGGTATCCCGATCAGGGCGGCAATCTGTTGCTGCGCGTCGGGGGGAACCTGACGGGATCGTTGCTGCAACCGAGCGGGGCGAGCTCCACGCGACCGCTGCCGGAGGATGCTGGCTATGACAGCGCCAATGTCGGCACGTGGCTCTGGCGTCAGGGCAGTGCCGATGTCGATATCGGTGCACCGGCGCAGCCTACGGCATGGTGGATCAACTTCGGTAGTTTTGTCAGTGGGTTGGGGAACGGTGTCACGCGTCTGGTCGGCTTTACCGGCTTCGGAACGCTGGGCGGCGGCAATCTCACGGCGCAGGTCGACGGCGACGCAGGTCAGTTGGCAAGGCTCGTGGGCAGCCGGTATGACATCAACGTGAACGCGCGTCCGCAGGGGCTTGCGCTGGCCGTCGGGGGCACCGGGCGCGTCGCGCCGGATGGCAGCATCTCCTTGACCGGCGGCGGCGATCTCGACGTGCGTGTGAGCGGCGCGATCAATCCGATCGGTGTGAGCGCCCTCAATCACGCAAACGGCGTGGTCACCAATCTGCGAGGTCATACGGAGATCAAGGCCGCGGCGATCGGCGCGATCGATCTGACCTACGGGAGCACGTCCACCCAACATACGCCGAATGAAACGCGCGCCTTCGATGCTTTCCGGTCGACGCGAGGCATTGCGCGGGGCGGGTTCACACTCGTGCCGGGGGACGCCACCTTTAGCCTGTACTCGTTGGCGGATCAGGTCACGCAGGACGTCGCGGACCCGGGCCGCTTGCCGTTGGAGTTTTATTCGCCCTACGTGAGCAAATCCGCCATCAATGGTTATGGCTGGAGCTGGTTCACCTTGTGGACGAATCGCACCGCCATCGATATGGTGTCCGCCGGGGGAAATCTCACACCCTTGACGAGCATGGTCGGCACCGTCACCGACGAGGGGATCGTGTACCCATCGATTCTGCGGGCGGTTGCGCCGAGTGGCAGCCTGTACTACGGCCAGGCGGTTCGTTTCTACCAAGCTGACAGCAGCGTCTCCCCCATGCCCCTGCTGCTTGCGCCGTCGGCGTCGGGCGGTGAGTTGCAATTTCTCGCAGCCGATTCGATTTTCGCAGGGGTGTTCACGGTCAGCCCGTCGAGCGCGCCGACGAGCACGATGCCGACACCGCAACGGCCTGCGTATCTCGCATGGATGTACCCCATTGGGGGGTCATACGCGTCGACGGCGGACGCCCGCAACTATGCGGGGGACGGTAATCGCGCGAACGGCTCGACGTTCCCGATGTTTGTCTTCGGTGCAAACTCTGCGGCAGGGTTGCCGAATACGGGCGCGTCAACGTCGCTCTTTTACGCGGTGGAGGGTGATCTCGTCGGCGTGAACACCGGACGTGTCCTGAAATTCACCGGCAAAGGAAACTTCTTCGAAAAAGACCCGAGACTCGGCCGCACATGGTACGAAGGCGGGCCGGTCGCCATGCGGGCAGGGCGCGACATCGTAAGAAGCGGGAGTCTGGTGCTCGAGGACGGTGCGGGAATCGGGAATGCCGAGTTCGGCTACACCGGCACGGGCAACTTGTTCGTGCACAGCAATGCGTCCGATGTTTCGGTTGTGTCCGCCGGTCGCGACATTCTGTACAGCACGTTCAACGTGGCCGGCCCCGGCACCTTGGATATCAGTGCCGGTCGCAATATTCTGATGGAGGATCGTGCGGGGGTTACGAGTCTGGGGCCGGTGGTGTCGAGCGACACGCGCCCCGGGGCGGGCATCGCCATGCAGGCGGGCGTGGGGGCGAAGGGACTGGATTACCGCCAGTTCGTCAAACCCTATCTGGACGCGACGAATCTGGCGCGTACCGGCGTACCGCTGGCCGATCAGGCGGGCAAGGTCGTCAAGACGTACGAAACCGAACTCGTGACATGGCTTGGCGAACGTTACGGATTCTCGGGAACGGCAGAAGAAGCGCGTGCCTTCTATTTCGCGTTGCCGGTGGCGCAGCAGCGTGTCTTTGCCCGCAACGTCTATTTTGCGGAGTTGAAGGCCGGCGGTCGCGAGTACAACGATCCGGCGAGCCCGCGCTACGGTAGCTTCCTGCGCAGCCGCAATGCGATTGCCGCACTTGCACCCGAGATCGATGCCGATGGCAACCCGGTGACGTACGCCGGCGATATCGTGATGTTCCGGGGGCTGCGCACCACGTATGACGAACTCAACCGGCGGTATGAATATGCGCCGCGCAGTGGTTTCGTCCGAACCAATTTCGGCGGCGATATTCAGATGCTGACGCCGGGTGGCCGAATGGTGGTTGGCATTGAAGGTGCGGCACCGCCTGCGCAATCGGGGGTGTTGACGCAAGGGGGCGGCAACATCGAGATGTTCTCGCACGGCAGCATTTTGCTGGGGCAGAGCCGCATCATGACGACGTTTGGCGGCGACATTCTGGGATGGTCGTCGGAAGGCGACATCAACGCCGGTCGGGGCTCGAAGTCCACCGTGGTGTACACGCCGCCCAAGCGCGAATACGACCAATGGGGCAACGTCAAGCTATCGCCGCAGGTGCCGAGTACCGGTGCCGGGATCGCCACGCTCAATCCGATTCCCGAAGTGAAGGCAGGCGACGTCGATCTGCTGGCACCGTTGGGGACGATCGATGCCGGCGAGGCGGGTATTCGTGTGTCGGGCAGTCTGAACCTGGTGGCGCTGCAAGTGGTAAATGCCGCAAACATTCAGGTGCAGGGCAAGTCGGCGGGATTGCCGGTTGTCGCTGGCGTGAACGTTGCCGCGCTGACCAATGCCAGCGCGAGCGCATCGCAGGCGGCCGCTGCGGCACAGGACGCCGTGCAGCGTGAGCGTAATGCCGCACGTCAGTCACAGCCGTCGATCTTCACGGTGCGCACGTTGGGGCAGGGCAGTGAACCGGCGCCCGGGGAGACGGGCAGAGCGGCACCGTTGCGCTCGTCGCTGTCATCCACGACTACCGGCTACAACGCGTCCAACCCGGTGCAGATCGTGGGGCTGGGGGAGAAGGTCGATCAGGCACTGTGGTCACGTCTTAGCGATGCGGAACGTCTGGCGTTGCGGCAGGACCGGTAAGTCTCGAGGTTGATTCGTCAGGGGGTGAAGCCCATCGGTCTGAACGGGAGTTCGGTCGGTGGGCTGTTTTATTTGGGGGGGGCTGTGGTCCGAGAAATGCTCGGGGCAGATGCGGCTGAATAGGGACTCCTTGGGTAGTTAAACAGCGGCGGGTATGAAATCGATCGGGAACTAGGCGGGTGGCAGCGTCAGCATAGGATGCAGCGGTGCAACTGGATTCGTTTGCATCCTGTTAATACCTCCGATAACGAATGGAGGCATTCGAACCGGAGTAGACGATCGAATTGTCTGAGCGTGGCCATTCACGATAGGCGCGTTCAGTCTGCTTGTGTGTGTATTTCGGTGATGATCAGATGGCCCACGAGTCGACTTAGCTCGAGTACGTCGACCCGTTGTCCGACTCTCACGCGTTCGGAAAAGCTTGCCCAACTGGGAAAGGTGATGCCGACTCTTAAGCTTTCACCTGGGTAGTGAATTTCACTATCGGCGTACGAGTGAAACCCACTGAAGAGATAATCGGCGAACGGGAATTTGTGATGCGGTGCGTACCCGTTGCGCACTCCTCGCGCCTTCGGTTCAGGTACGTCTTTTTCAATATGGAATATTGCTACTACGTTCTGCATTGAGCTAGCGTGCGCGTTTCGGCCGTGTATGCATCGACCGGTTGAATCCGCCACCCGTAGTGGACATACGCGCGAAGAACGTGAATGTCTAATTTTAGCTGATCGAGGACTGCCGCTAACCTTCAATCACGGCTGGCATTGATCGTCCCAATGATAGCAAGGCAGGCGTCGCTATTTTCATGTGGGCGGCGACTCGGCTCGCATAGCATCGAGGAACGCATATGGCAAATCAAAATTTGCCGCTAGATCGCATAGAACCTCGATCAGTAGCTTGCGAAATGCATTCTGCAACTCAGCTGCGTCCATCGCACTCAAGCACCCTACGTTAACCTGAACAGCTATTGGTATTACTCCGTTTTCTCTGTTGACTTTCCCGATCTCAGTACGCATGTCATCTTTATCTGCATATCTGATAATCAAGCTTACAGTCGTGAACGGAGCATTGATCAGAAAACCGTTACGCTTCATCGCGGCATCAATCTCATCGCGCACCGCCAGCACTATCTGGCCTTCACCTCGGAAACGGTGTTTGACGAGTGACACCGCGCCAACGAGCAAAGCTTTCTCTGTCCGCATGTGGCAATGTCTCCGAATGTTGGTTCCGTATTCTGGCAGAAATTACGTGTGACCTTTGCTCGGCAGCATGTGGAGCCTGATCAGCGCGGTCGTTTCGGGCGCTCTTGGTCGTTTGCAGCCATTCAGGAACGGCCGTTTTCGACCCACAACGGTCACCCAGACCTCTCATAAGTGCGCATTCATGCGGGCGCGATCACGTCGGCGAATTCGCCCACCTTCCTTCAAGTGGGTTGCCGCATCACTTAAGATGCGCACGAAACAACGGGAGCAACTCACGATAGACTTCCAAGTATCTGTCCGAATCAGTATGTCGAGATGCGCGCGCAGCGAAGAACAATTCGTTCCGCAGCTCGTCCATTGTCTCTCGGGACTTCTGTTTTGCGGCCACCGAGGATTTCTCCAACGTCCCGTAGTGCTCATATCCGTTAAACGACATTGCAAAGGCAAAGACAGCCTTTGCGTTTTCGGGATCGGGTAAATCTGATTCACTCACTAGCGTCTGCATATTGAGAACTCGAAATCGGGATCGTAGACAAGATATATTGTTGTCAACATTTGTGGGTTTGTCGACCGACCGTTTCTGGCCGACTTCAGCCTTTCAAAAAAGGCCCTTCGAACTGCATCAAAAATGGAGTGGGCGTGCCGGGGACCAGAATCCTATAACCAATTGGATCAACAACATCCCGCCAATCGGTGCACGTTTGGTGCACAGATGCGAGAGTTTTCAGCGAGGGAAATTGGTCTTCTCGGATGGCCGATTCCGACCCGAAGCGGACATTTGGCTCACGACTAGATTTTCGCTTTGAGCGGGAGTAGTTTCGATCTCATTCCGTCCCACCTCCCTCTAGCGAATGCCGTCAACGCTTTTTGTGACTCGTCCCCGTCGTGAAAGCCTGTCAAAGTAATCCCTATATTCAGTAGCACGACAAATCCGAGGGACTCATAGGCCGCTCCGTCTTTCTCGATGAGCATTTCGAACGACGTTGAATCGTTTGGCGAGAAGAGGGGAATTCCCTCGACGGATACAACACCGTGGTTCGGAACTATTCCTACCTCTACTACGCCAGCTTCGTCTAAAGCGATGACTACGCGAGCCGCCGGATAGTCGAATACCAACTCGCCGCGACGGTTCTTCGAAGTGCGATTGGGAGTGCCCATCGCCAAAATCAGTTGCCCCGCGGACATGCCGAATCGAACACTTCCAACTGAGAGGTATGGCGTGATGAGGGTCATGGTGTCTCCGGCCAATTTTTTAGGAAATCGACGAGGTTCAGTCCATCGGGTAGCGAGGATCAACCCTTGCCATTGCCGCACATTCTAAACGGGACGCGTTGTCATCGCGGCCGTCGCGGTATGTTCACGGTCGGCGCTTTCGCAATCTCGCGCTGCCGGATGTAGTCGCGACGTCGGAACCTGAGAGACCGCTTCTGGCCGATTTCGGCCGGTCGCGACGAACCGCTTGCGCCCCCAACGACCGGTCAATTTACCGAACAACGGACACTCACACGTATCGACCGCCAAGAAGCATCTAAAGTGTTTATACACTTTGATGAGTCTCAGTCGCAGTCTTGGTACCCCCCCAACATCCCACAAATCGTGCAACGAAAAACGTACGCCGTTGGCGAGCCATCCTTGCTTAGCGCTGCGAAGAAATCATTCCATTCAGGTCCATCTGGCAGCCCGGTAGATTCTTGAATTGCTGCAATGGCTCGCGGGCCATGTGCCATCAACTCTTTCTGACCCGCATGTCCAATAAACTGAGCAGCATCGCCGCAGTGGGTCCACCACTTCTCCTGCTGCCAACCCGAGAAACCCGGCGAGCGAAAGGCGACTTCCTCCACGACCGCCTCGGGTACTTCGTCCCATGTTCCGCAACCGCCGACGCTGTGCTCATCGGTGAAGGCGGCGTCTAATTTCTTATGTGCCGAGCCATCAAAAATGCACCAGGGACAGATGCATTCCTCATAATCCTCTATCGCGTAAACCGGGCCAGTATAAATATATCCGCGGGCTTGGCCGCAGCAGACGCACTCGACATCAGATTCGATAACGCTGCCTGTTGCCAAGGGATCTGGGTGGTACTTGAAAGTTGGAAAAGTCATTTTTTCCACGAGGTAAAAAATAGCCACTTTGCGGCTATCTGGCCGGTGACGCTGGCGGGATTGACCTGTTGCGGACTATCAATAAGGCCCGCGGTTGCCCCTTCTTCAACCCCAGGTTATGGCGCGGTTGAGGGCGGACTCAAGGTCCACAAGTGGCATTTTTGTAGTAGGACTCATCGTCGCAAGTTGCTTGGCACAGTCGATATCGACACTCAGTTGTTCTGGTCGATGATTTCCCGGAAACTTCCTGACGGTCACCGTTGAAGCCAATCCTCGCGACCGATGCCATACACGTGATCACATTCGTCGTATGCCTCATCGATTGACAGAAACAAATGATCCGAAGTCGGAAATGGCGCGTCTAGAGAGTCATATCGCATCAGTAGAAAGATTCCGTCATCGAGTTCTTCAATCTCGATCTTTACGGTCGTGCCTTCGTTTTCGCCTTGGCCATCAAGGGATTTTCGAGTTCGCGCCCAAATCAGCATAGGTGGCTCGTGTTCGTCGAACGTAGTATTCCTATGCGCGCCGATAGTCGTCCGGCAGCAGGAACGCGACGCATATGACAACGTTTCGCGTTACTCGTGCCAATTCGTGACGAATGATTCAAAACTGCTCGAGACGAAATGAATTTTTCCCGTCGCTTGATCCAGAAATTCAACGGTGGGCGGTATCGTTTCATAGTTCAAGAGGATCATCCCGCCCATTGGATCTCTAGCAATTGGCACAAACTGTGATGGTAGGTTCATTGCCTGAGGCCGCAGATACCACAAGACTGTGAATAGATCTGGTGTGGTTGAGATTTCAAAAAAATCGCTAATACAGGTTGCGAAATCTGCAACGCGAAACTCTGAAATCTCCGGGCTCGCGCCATTACAGAATCGTGCCAAATCTACGTAGGCGGGCGGGAGCGGATATCCCAACCGTTGCTCCAGTGCGGCGATTGCATCTTCGCTCGCACTTTCCCCTTGCGCGATGCCGTAACTCGTCCAGTCGATGTTTGCCATCGAAACGTCCTCCCACTTGATTGCTGTAGTGTTCATCACTTCCCAGAGGAGCCGCCCTTGGCGATCGCGGTCAAAAGCGATCGGCTGCTCATGCCCGTACTTTTTCGAACGCTAAGGCATTCGGATTTATGGATCCGGCATCGACAGCCGACGATCGATAGTTTCGACGGCACGTTCAATCGAAGCGTTGGCTGTGTCGATGACAAGATGTTCTGATTCCCATGCATCGTATTGACGCTCGAGCACGTCCTTCCAGGTTGGCAGCTTGTGGCCAAGGATGTCTGCCTGTCGTTCCTCGACCCTCAAACGGTGCGCCGTTTTATCTGAACAGATCAACTCAATCTCGAAGATGCTCACGCCTGCTTCAAGCGCCACACGTCTCCAAGCGTTACGCGTCACATGCAGCGAATTGACTGAGTCCGCAACGACGGTCAACCCAAGGCGCAAATTATCTTTCGCAACTGCATATCCGGCCAGATAGCCGGCAGGTCCGATATCCGCCCCGTTGCTCCCGGCCGCCATAAAAGCCTGTTCCAACGTATCGATCCGCAAATATACTGCCGCGAGCTTGCGAGCAAGTGCTTGCGCTACCGTTGTCTTTCCGGTGCCCGGTAGCCCTCCGAACGCAATCAACATTTTCGACGCTCCCTGCATTGGAATATTGGCTGATTGTCGCGGATTGCAGCCGCGACCTCCAGTGGCCGGTGTTGGCCGAAAATGGTCGTCGCCCTTAGGTCGCTGAAACTTTTTCCAATCTATACGGCCCGCGCCCAGCGGCGTAGCGTGCGAGACATCCCGACCCCGCTACGCCGTTAGCGTTTTATTTCCGATGAACACCGCCTCAGCGCCCTCCGCAACTAACGTGATAGAATCGTTGACTGATCAAACATTGATCCGTCCAAAAAATGTCTTCTAATCCGTCCACCCCGCATTCGGCGGGGCAGGTGTTGCCTTTTCGGCAGTCCATCGTGGCCATGCTGGGTCTGTGTTTCTGTACGATGCTGGTCGCGCTCGACCAGACCGTCGTCGGGACCGCGCTGCCGACCATCGTCGCTGAACTCAAGGGGTTCGAGTACTACGCGTGGGTTGCCACGTCGTATCTGCTCACCTCCGTCATCACCGTGCCGATCTTCGGCCGGCTCGGCGACTACTACGGGCGAAAGCCGTTTGTGATCGCCGCCATCGTCGTCTTCACCGGCGCTTCCGTCCTGTGTGGTGCGGCAAACAGCATGCCGTTCCTCGTCATCGCGCGTGCGCTGCAAGGCATCGGCGGCGGCATGCTCGTCGGTACCGCCTTCGCCTGCATTCCCGAACTGTTCCCCGATCCACACGTGCGCCTGCGCTGGCAAGTCATGCTCAGCTCGGCGTTCGGTATTGCCAATGCCATCGGCCCCTCGCTCGGTGGCTTTCTCACCGAAGCCTATGGCTGGCGCTCGGTGTTCTACGTGAACCTGCCCGTCGGCTTGCTCGGCCTATGGTTTGTCGCTCGCCACCTGCCCCATATGCGCGCCGACGAACACGGCAAGGCCAGTCTCGACTGGCTCGGCGCACTGCTGATCGCCGCCGCACTCGGCAGCCTGCAAATGCTGGTCGAATGGTTGCCGGCAGACGGTCTCTCGCGCGGTGTGGTGTTTCTCTTCGTCGCGTTCGTCGTGACGTCGCTCGCGCTCTACTGGTGGGAGCAACGCACGTCGCATCCGATTATTCCGTTCGAAATGTTCCGTAACCCGAGTCTGGCGGCGCTCTTTGTGCTGGCGGTTTTTGGCGGCTTTTCGATGTTCGGTGTGCTGTTCTACGCGCCGTTGATGTTGCAAGGTGGCTTTGGTCTGTCGCCGCGCGAAACCGGTTTGCTGATCACGCCCATGGTGGTGTGTATCACCGTCGGCAGTATTGCCAATGGTCGACTGATCACGCGTCTGCGTAATCCGAATGTCATGCTCTATGGCGGCTTTTTATTGCTCGCGATTGCTTGTGCAGGCGTGATCACCACGCATCGCGGCACGCCGCATGGCCTCATCGCTTTCTACATGCTGCTCGCCGGTCTTGGCCTCGGCTTTGTGTTGCCGAACCTCACGGTGTTCGCGCAGGAAGTGGCGGGACGTGCGCACCTTGGCATTGCCACCGCACTCATGCAGTCGCTGCGCATGATTGGCGGCATGCTCGGCACGGCAATCGTCGGTACGCTCGTGGGGCATAGCTACACCGCGCGCGTGAAGGAATCGCTCGTCGCTACCGGCGGCCAGCAATGGACGACGCAGCTCACCGATCCGCAGATTCTCGTCAACGCGCAAGCGCAGAGCGATTTTCTGGCAACGGTGGCTCATATGGGACAGAACGGTGCACTGCTTATCGAAGCGTCGCGCACGGCGCTCGTCGGCGCCATTCACAACGGACAGATGCTGTCGCTCGCCGCGGCACTTGCCGGGCTGTGGTTTGTTCGCCGTGTGCCGCTCATTCGTCTTTCGCGCGGCGCCAAGCCGACGCCGCCTGCCGGAGAGTAATGGGATGCCGACACCACTGAAACGCAACGTCATTCAGCAACTGAGTCTGACGTATCGCGCTATGATGACCGCGTTCGACGCCAAGGTCGGGCATCCGTTGCCGCGCTGGCGAATCATTTTTGCGCTGGCCGAGCGCGGTACCTGTTCGCAGAAGTTTCTCGCCGAACACTGCCGCCTCGATCCCGCGCAGCTCACGCGCCAACTGCAATCGATGGAAGCGCTCGGTTGGCTCACTCGCGTGACCGATCCCGATGACAACCGGCTCACCAACGTCACGCTCACTGATGATGGCAAGCGCGTGCACGATGAAGCCACGCCGCGCCGTCAGGCGTTCTTCGACGATGCCCTCGACGGTATGACCGCCGCCGACATCGCCGCGCTGGAAAGCGCACTGGTTCATCTCGAAGCACGCTTCAAATCAGTATCGTCGCGTGCGCGCGGCGGTGAAGACGCAGGTAAGGCTGTCACCGAGAAGGGCAATGACGCGACGCCGGAGGTATCGACGCCACCGCGCAAGCGTGCGGCGAAAAAGTCGATCGTCACGTAGTCAGTTCGCCAGTCAACTGACAGTCATCCCGACTGGCGGTCAGCCATTCGGTCAGCCCGTCAGCCACATGTGACGATGGCCCCGCCTCAATGCAAGAAGCCGCCCTCGGGCGGCTTCTTTGCTTTTACCAGTGCATGTCCGTCGATCAGAAGAACGTCTGCACGACCTCAACCACGTTGTAATCACCATCGACGACCGGCAGGTGACGCCACTTGTCGAACGTGAGGCACGGGTGCGAGATGTCGAACGCGATCATGTCGCCCACTTGAATATCGTCACCGGGGGCGATGCGCAGATAGGCGTGTTGATCCATCATGCCCGTGATTTCCCAATGCTCAGGCGTCGCGACCGGTGCCTTGTCCTTGCCCGGACGGAAGCGCTGTGCCGGTTCCGGCATGCCCGCATCGAACGCCGCGTCGCGCTTGCCCAGCGCAATGATGGCGCGCTCGGCTTCCGGAATCGATTGCACGTAAGCCCACAGTTGCAACGCCGGTTGCAGTTGCGAACGCATTTGCTTCGCAATCGGATTACGCGTGGCGATCTGCGCCTGCGCGGCTTTGTAGATGCCCACGTCGTGCGTGAGATAGCAGCCGGGACGCAGCACCACGTCGAGCGGCGCGCCCACGTCCTTGTTGGCGAACTCTTCCGCCACGATGTCGTACCACGCCGAGCCCGCCCCCGAGAGCACCGCCGGCGTGCGCTCGATGCGACCCGCCGCGATCAGCTCGCGCGTGATGCTGACCGCACGTTGCAGGAACGCGCGAATGTCGGCTTCCGTGGTGAGTACGCCCTCGTAGACTTCGACACCTGCAAGCTTCACGGCGTCCTTGTACTCGGTAAGCGCATCGAGCACCGCCTGCTGTTGTGCGCTATCACGCACACCGGTACGTCCACCCGTCACGCCCAACTCGATCAGCACCTGAATCTGCTGCTTGCGGGCGCGGAAGAACCCACCCAGATGTGCGACCGCTGCGGCGGAATCCACCAGACAGAAAAACTCGAAATTCGGATCGGCGAGCAGGTCGGCAATCATCATCATGTTGCGCTTGCCGACCAACTGGTTGGCCATCAACACGCGGCGCACGCCATGGTGATACGCCGCATTGGTTTGCTGCGCCGTGGCCAGCGTAATGCCCCACGCGCCACCGTCCAACTGACGGCGGAACAGCTTCGGCGCCATCGTCGTCTTGCCGTGCGGCGCGAGCTTCACCCCGTATTCGTGAACGAAACGCTGCATCCACGTGAGGTTGTGGCGAATCTTGTCCTCGTAGAGCACCGCCGTCGGCAGGCTCAGGTCTTCGTTCAGCAAATTCCAGCCCAGCCCCGTCGTGGCCGACGGCGCCAAGGCGGCATCCAATGCGCCGAGCCCCTTGTTGAGGGTATCGATCATGCCATGTTGATAGTTTGTATCAGTCATTGAGAATTCTCCACGAAGAGCCCGCGGGCCATGCCTCGCCATTAGCCGAATGGCTCCTATAATAGCGTTGAATTACCAGCGTTTGACAATTTTGTTATAAAGTACCAAAAATTCGTCGAAATCTGAAACCCGCGCCCATCGGGCCCCACACCGATCCAATTTGCGACCTAATTTGCGACCCAATCCGCGACCCAATACATGACTGAGCCCTTCGATATCGTGACGCGCGTGGCAGAACGCAGCGACGCCCTGAGCCAAGCCGAGCGCAAGGTCGCGCAGGTGGTGCTCGAGGACGTGGCGGGCGCCGCTGCGTCGTCGATCAACGTGCTCGCAGACCGCGCCGGCGTGAGCGAGGCGAGCGTCACGCGTTTTGCGAAGGCGATGGGCTGCCGCGACGTGCGCGACCTCAAACTTCGTCTGGCGCAGGCGGCGGTGGTCGGGCAGCGCTTCTTTGGCGCGAACGCCGCCAACGGACAGGACGGCTCGGGCGAGACGATCGATCGCATCGCGGACGATATTCAGACAACGCTACAGGTGCACCGCGCGCTCATCAAGCCGGACACTGTGCGGCGCGCTGCCGAACGCCTCGCGTCCGCCCGCATGGTCTACGCGTTCGGGATGGGCGGCGGCTCGTCGCTCATGGCCGACGAAGCCCGTTACCGTCTCGTGCGGCTCGGGCGTCCGATTGCCAGCTATCAGGACGCCGTGCTGGCGCGCATGGTCGCGGGCACGCTGAATCGCGAAGATGTGGTGCTGGCGTTTTCCGTCAGCGGTCACACGCCGGAGTTGCTGTCGGCCTGCGAGGTCGCCCGCGAATACGGCGCGCAGTTGATCGCGATCACGGCCACCGGCTCGCCGCTGGCGGCGCTCGCTGACGAAGTGCTGCCGATTCGTGCGCTGGAAACCGATTTCATTTTCAAACCGTCGTCGTCGCGGTACGCCATGTTGCTGGCCATGGATGTGCTCGCTACCGAACTGGCGCTGCTGGCCAAGCCGCAGAGTCAGGCGCTGCTGCGGCGGATCAAGTACGTGCTCGACACGCATCGGGGTGGCGGCGACCGCCAGCCTCTGGGAGATTGATATGACTGATACCCCCGCAACCGCACAAACCGTGGACACGCTGATTACCAACGTGCGCGTGGCCGATGGCTCGGGCGCCGCGATGTCCGAGGCGCGCTTCGACGTGGCATTGCGCGATGGCCGCATTCACGCGATTGCGCCGACGGGCACGCTGACGGCGTGGCAAGTGGCACAACGCATCGACGGGGCCGGTCAGGTGCTGAGCCCCGGCTTTATCGACGTGCACACCCACGACGACACCAACGTCGTGCGCGCCCCGGAAATGACGCCCAAGCTGTCACAAGGCGTGACGACGGTGGTCGTCGGCAATTGCGGCATCAGCGCGTCGCCGGTGTCGCTCAAGGGCGATCCGCCCGATCCGATGAATCTGCTCGGCGAGGCCGAAGCGTTCCAATACCCGACGTTCGCCGCCTACGTCGAAGCGCTCGAAAAGGCGCAGCCTGCCATCAACGTGGCAGCGCTCATCGGTCATACGGCGCTGCGCAGCAATCACATGGATCGGCTCGATCGCGCGGCCACCGAGGCGGAAATCGACGGCATGCGCGCACAACTGCGCGAGGCGCTCGATCATGGCGCGCTGGGTCTCTCGACCGGTCTCGCTTACGCCAATGCCAACGCAGCGCCGACGGAAGAAGTGCTCGCGCTCGCCGAGCCGCTGGCGCAAGCCGGTGGTCTGTACGCGACGCATCTGCGCACGGAATTCGCAGAAATTTTGGAAGCGCTCGATGAAGCGTTTCGCATCGGACGCCATGCGCGCGTGCCGGTCGTCATCTCGCATCTGAAGTGCGCCGGTGTCGATAACTGGGGCCGCAGCGCAGAGATTCTCGACGCTGTGGACAAGGCACAACGCTACCAGCCGGTCGGCTGCGATTGCTATCCGTACACGGCCAGTTCGAGCACGCTCGATCTGAAACAGGTGACCGACGACTTCGACATTCTCGTGACGTGGTCGCAACCGCATCCGGCGCAAGGCGGCAAGTTGCTGGCGACGATTGCTGCCGAATGGGGCGTCGATCTGATGGAAGCGGCCAAGCGGCTGCAACCGGCCGGTGCCGTCTATCACTGCATGGAAGAAGACGATGTGCGCCGGATTTTGCGTCACCCCGCCACCGTCGTCGGCTCGGACGGCTTGCCGAACGACCCGCTGCCGCACCCGCGCTTGTGGGGCGCATTCCCGCGCGTGCTCGGCCGTTATAGCCGCGAGCAGCAACTGTTCCCGCTGGCCGAGGCAGTGCACAAGATGACCGGTCTGTCGGCCGAGCGGTTCGGGCTCACGGAGCGTGGCTTCGTGCGTGAAGGTTACTGGGCCGATCTGGTCTTGTTCGATCCGGAAACCGTGGGCGACGCGGCGACGTTTACCGACCCGATGCAGCCCGCATTCGGTATCGCGGCAGTGTGGGTCAACGGCGTGTTGTCGTGGCAGGACCGCGCCCCGACGTCGGCGGCTCGCTCGGGCCGCTTCGTGCGGCGCGGCACGCCGCAACCGGTTTTGTAAATGCAGTTCAGGCAGTTTTGTCGAAAGGAGCGATGATGAGCATCAAACGATATGGCGTAGAAGGCGGGCAGGGCACTGGCGGCCAACGCATGCCCTTTGCACGAGCTACCGAAGCCGACGGCTTCTTGTTCGTCTCGGGACAGACCCCGATGAAAGACGGCGAAGTGATCGACGGCGGCATCGTCGCGCAGTCGCATCAGGCGATTCAGAACATGATCGCGATCCTCACGGAAGCCGGTTACGGCACGGAGCACGTGATGCGCATCGGCGTGTGGCTCGACGACCCGCGTGACTTTGCCTCGTTCAACAAGGTGTTCAAGGAATACTTCGGCGATCATCCGCCGGCACGCGCCTGCGTGGTGTCGAGCATGGTCATCGACTGCAAGGTCGAAGTGGATTGCGTGGCCTACAAGAAGCCCGCCGCCTGACGAGAAGTCTCAGTACGCGACAAACGGCCGACCGATGTGTCGGCCGTTTGTTTTTCCGCCGCCGAATTCCGCAGGGGGTATAGGCAAGGGCGGACACGTCGGTGACGGTTCCGCAAAGTCTGCGGTTCGGCTTCGATGGCGATGCCGGACTCGCGCCTGCACGATGGCGTCTCTCATTTAACGAGGAGGCGACTTGTGAGGACAGAATCGATTTCGATGGGGACGGTGCCGCGTGTCGCAGTTTTGCAATTGCGCAGCGACGCAGGCAGCGGCGGTGATGAATTGTTCAACATCGAGGGACTGACGCCGCCCGATGACATGCGCTCGTGCGGTCGGGCATCGCGGCGCTCGATCAGCGAGCGCAGTCATTCGGCTTACGTGAATGGTTGGGTCGCCGTCGCGCTCACCGCACTCGGTACGACGGGGGCGGCGGCTGCCGCCTATCTCGCGTTTTACGACAGCGCATTCGATACCGACCCGCCGCCTACCGCTGCCGACAAGCACATCCGTTACGCCGTGGGCGGGACGATGGGCGCGTTGTCGCTGGTGTTGGTGGCCTCAGGACTGCGGCACGCCTGCCGATGCGTGACGGCGTGTCGCGGCGAGCCATCGCTGCCGCTCCCATCGGGGCGACACGCCAGTCCGATAACCCGTGATACGGAGGTGGGGTCGAGTGGACACATCTAATCGAATGGTTCGCCCCGGGCCGACTTCAAGGAGCATCGCGAGCCAGATCGAAATCGCGCTGGAAACGATCCGCGAGGGCGATTCGTCGGTGTCTGCGGTGCCTGAGATGGCACTGCCACAGCCGGGGGAATGGGATGCCGCGCAATGCGACGCCGTGTACCGATGCGGTTACGGCGCGTTTGAGCGTGGCGATTTTATTCACGCGATCGAGTGCTTCGCACCGCTGCTGTCGGCGTGTCCGCTGGAACCCGACTATGCCGTCGCGCTCGGGCTGGCGCTTTGCCGCGCCGATGAAGCCGAGGCGGCGTTGCCGCTGCTCATCGCCGCCGCCATGATGGACGAGACAGCGCCCGGGCCGATGTATCGCGTCGGGGAATGCCTGCTCAGGCTGCATTGCTGGGGGCCAGCCGTGCGCGCATTGAAAGAGACGCTCTTGCGTTGCGACGGACAGCCGAGACATGCACCGGTGGCCAGCACCGCGCAAAAGCATCTTTCGGCGCTCGGGTTCAGGTGTTGATCCCGGCCGGGCGCCGAACAATGCGAATGTTGCGAGCGTGCGTTACTGACGCGCAGTGCGCGCGTTGTCCGGCATTGGCTGCGTGAAGTTGGTGCGGAACGGGTTGATGTCGAGCCCGCCGCGCCGCGTGTAACGCGCGTACACCGCCAACTGGGTCGGCTTGCACTGACGCATGATGTCCATGAAGATGCCTTCCACGCATTGCTCGTGAAAGCCGGTGTGCCGGCGATACGAGATCACGTACTTCAACAGGCCTTCCTGATCGATCGGCGGGCCGTTGTAGCGAATCTGCAAGCTGCCCCAGTCGGGCTGTCCGGTCACCGGGCAGTTCGACTTGAGCAGATACGAGACCAGCGTTTCTTCCACATGCGGCTCGCCCTGCGCCGCTTTGAGCAGGCTGGCATCCGGCGAGTAGATATCGGTCTCGACGTCCAGTCGATCGACGAGCAGGCCGTCGAGTTCGTCCAGTTGAAGTTTGCCGAAGCCGCTCGGCTCGACCAGCTTCACCTGTACCGAGGCGCCCGCCGCTTCCGACAGATCCTGTTGAATCAACGCGCGCGCGGCGTCGGCATTCGCCAGTTTGGTCTGCGCAAACGATCCCAGATAGAGCTTGAACGACTTCGACTCGATGATGTTCGGCGAGTCGGCCGGCACGATGGCCGTGAGCAGCGCGATGTGCGGCTTGCCCTTGTCGCCCAGCCACGAGAGCTCGTAGCCGTTCCAGATGTCGGCGCCGAAGAACGGCAGGGCGTCCGGCACGCCGATGGCGGCACGCGCCGGAGCGCGGGCAATCGGGAACAGCAGGGACGGGTCGTATTGCTCGGTGTAACCAACTTCTTTACCGAGCGGAGATTGGTCAGGCGTTGTCATGGTTTGCTATGCCACTGATGACGTGGCCGGTCGGGGTGACCCGCGCGGCCGACTCGCAATGGCGTGTCTGATCGTCGAAAAAGAAATCGGGCTCGAACTCGCGCAGGAATGCGCCTTTGTCCAGCCCGCCCAAAAACATGGCCTCGTCGATGTTGATCTTCCAGTCCATCAACGTGCGGATGGCGCGTTCGTGCGCGGGCGCCGAGCGTGCCGTCACGAGGGCCGTGCGGATTTTCACCGGCACTTCCTGTCCCGCCAGCACTTGCAAACGGTGCAGCGCGAGCAGCAGCGGTTTGAACGGACCCGGCGGCAGCGGCGTGGCGGCGCGCTCGGTTTCGTGCTGTTGAAACGCATCGAGGCCGTTGCGCTGGAAGATCTGCTCGGCCTCGTCGGAGAAGAGCACCGCGTCGCCATCGAACGCGATGCGGATTTCGTCGGGATGCAGCTCCGCCTCTTTGGCCGAATCGGGGTACACGCGCGCGGCAGGAAAGCCCGCCATCAGTGCGCTGCGCACATCGTTTTCGTTGACTGAGAGGAAGAGATGCGCCCCGAGCGCGTTGAGATAGCCGAACGGTTCGCGTCCGCGCGTGAATACACCGCGCTCAATCTTCAACCCCTCTTGTTTGGCCGAGCGGAAGACGCGCAGACCGCTCACGGGATCGTTGCGCGAGAGCACCACGACTTCTACGCGATGCTCATCGCCCCGGTTGAACGCGAGCAGTTTCTGCACCAGCGGGAAGGCCACGCCGATACGCGCAGGCACGTCGAGCCGGTCGAGCTGGTACTGCATGTACGACTGATCGTCACCGCTCGCCACGCCGGTCTCATAGACGCGGTTCTCCTCCTCGAAGTCGAACAGCGCGCGCGAGGAGATCGCAACGACGAGCTTGTTTTCGAGTGTGATCGGCATGGCGGCGGACGGTTTCCTATGCGGTTTCGGATGAATAGATGATGCGACGGCTTACCCGAGGAACAGCTTGTACACGGGGTTGTTGCTTTCGTCCCAGTAAGGATAGCCGAGCGTGGCGAGGAAGTCGCCGAACGCCGCCTTGTCCTCATCCGGCACCTGCATGCCCACGAGAATGTTGCTGTAGTCCGCGCCCTGATTCCGGTAGTGGAACAGGCTGATATTCCAGTTCGGGCTCATCGCCGAGAGGAATTTCATCAACGCGCCCGGACGCTCCGGGAATTCGAAGCGGAACAGCACTTCGTGGCTCGCCAGCGCGGAACGCCCGCCCACCATGTAGCGGATGTGCTGCTTGGAGAGTTCGTCGTTCGACAGGTCGAGCGTCGGGAAACCATGGCGCTCGAAACCGGCCTTGATGCGCGCGCCTTCATCGCGGTTGTGCATCTGGATACCCACGAAGATGTGGGCGCTGGACGCTTCACTAATTCGGTAGTTGAACTCGGTCACATTGCGGCTGCCCACCACTTCGGTAAAGCGCTTGAAGCTGCCGCGCGCCTCCGGAATGGTCACGGCAAACACGGCTTCGCGGGCTTCACCGACTTCGGCGCGCTCGGCCACGAAGCGCAGGCGGTCGAAGTTCATGTTCGCGCCCGAGGTGATCGCCACGAGCGTCTCGCCCTTGAGCTTCTCGCGCTCGGCATACAGCTTGGCACCGGCCACTGACAGCGCGCCCGACGGTTCGAGCACGCTGCGGGTGTCCTGAAACACATCCTTGATGGCGGCGCAGAGCTGGTCGGTGTCGACGCGTACGACTTCGTCGAGATACTTCTGGCACAGACGGAAGGTTTCCGCGCCGACGTACTTCACGGCGGTGCCGTCGGCGAAGAGACCCACATCGTTGAGCAGCACGCGCTCACCGGCGTGGATCGACTGCGCCATCGCGTCGGAATCGACCGATTGCACGCCGATCACCTTGATGTCCGGGCGCACGGCTTTGACATACGCGGCCACGCCAGCGGCCAGTCCGCCACCGCCAATCGGCACGAAGATGGCATGCAGCGGGCCTTGATGCTGGCGCAGGATTTCCATGCCGATGGTGCCTTGGCCGGCGATCACTTCGGGGTCGTCGAACGGCGGCACGAAGGTCAGGCCGCGCTCTTCCTGCAAGGTCATGGCGTGTGCGTAGGCGTCGCTGTACGAGTCGCCGGCGAGCACGACTTCGACGTTGCGCCCGCCGTGGGTGCGCACGGCATCGATCTTCACTTGCGGCGTGGTCACGGGCATGACGATCACGGCCTTGCAGCCAAGGCGTGCGGCGGAGTACGCCACGCCCTGTGCGTGATTGCCGGCCGAGGCGGTCAGCACACCGCGTTCACGTTCGGCTTCACTGAGGCTCGCCATCTTGTTGTACGCGCCTCGAATCTTGAAGGAGAACACCGATTGGTTGTCTTCGCGCTTCAGGTAAATTCGATTGTGCAGCCGCATGGAGAGCGTGCGTGCCAATTCGAGTTCGCTTTCCTTGGCGACGTCGTAGACTTTTGCGGTGAGGATCTTCTTCAGATATTCGGGAGCTGCGTCGGACATGATTTAAGGCTTCTTCAGGTTAGGCACATCAGGAACAAAAGGACAATGATAGACCAGCACGTCCGCCGGGGCGGTCGCGCAAGGTCTCTCGGGAAAAAACGGGAAAGGGGAGTGCGCGCCCTAGCGAAGGTCGTCTGGGGTGTCGATGTCGCGCACGATTCCGGCGTCGTCGACATCGACGATCGTAATGTGCTCGCTAATCAACAACTCGCGCGCGCCGGTATCGCCATCGAGGGCGATCAGGCGGGAGGTGTAAGCGGAACCGAAGGCGACCGGATGGCCGCGCTGTCCCTGATAACTCGGCGCGACGATGGCTTCGGGCGAAGTGAGCCCGTCGGCAATGGCGCGAATGGTATGGGGATTGAGGTACGGCATGTCGGCCAGCGCAACGAGCCAGCCGTCGAGATGTTCGAGCCCGGGGGGCGGCGCTTCGTCCACGCAGGACTGAATGCCGGCAGCGAGCGTCGCACCCATGCCGCGCTTGGTGGCGTGGCTCATGACGACTTCACAACCCGCCTGCAACAGCACGTTCTCCAACTCAGCCGAATCCGGTCGCACCACCGCGATCACGCGCGGCAATACCGCCAGCAGCGCGTGGGCGCTGGCGAGGGCAACGGGTCGGTTCAGGGGATCGCCGGGCGGCGGCGCGAGCAGCTTGTTCCGGCGCCCGGCCGCATCGAAGCGGGTACCGAGTCCGCCTGCCAGTAGAATGGCCACGGGCGGCGTCGAAGGTCGGGTCATGGGCATGCATTATGCGCCAGACTTTTTGTTTACGCCAAACGCGTGTACCGTCCTGTAGCTCGCGAGACACCGACCGGCCGGTCGGTTTTTTTGACTTCCCCTTATTTCCGCCGGAGTTGCATGGAGTCGTTCATTCCCTGGCTGCTGGGCGCACTCGCGCTGCCCGGTGTCGGCCTGCCAGCCGTCTTCCTCATCGCATTTTTGTCGGCGACGCTGCTGCCGATGGGCTCGGAGCCCGCGCTGTTCGGCTACGTGGCCCTCAATCCGCATATGTTCTGGCCCGCGATCGTGGTCGCGAGCGTCGGCAATACCGCCGGGGGCATGGTCGATT
Organism: Pandoraea sp. PE-S2T-3; assembly: GCF_002179965.1. Lineage (GTDB taxonomy): Bacteria > Pseudomonadota > Gammaproteobacteria > Burkholderiales > Burkholderiaceae > Pandoraea. The sequence continues at coordinate 194,655 of NZ_NGUQ01000018.1, read as the reverse complement.
GGTGGATGGGGTTCGCCGCGCGGCGCGGCTATGTACGGCTGAAAGCGCGCAAGCGAGCGCATGCGCGGGCGGCGGCGCTTGCTGGCAGTGCAGCGGTGGTGACGGCGGTTGGGGACGCGGGGGAGGGCAGTGGTGGTGGCGGCAAGCGTGCCGAGACCAAAGCGCCGATGAACGATCGGTATCGGCGCTGGATGCGCCGTTTCGGTCCGCCGTTGCTGCTGGTCTCGTGGCTGCCGGTAATCGGTGACCCGCTCTGTACGCTCGCGGGCTGGCTACGCCTGCCGTGGCGCACGTGTCTCGTGTACATCGCCATCGGCAAGACGCTGCGCTACCTCTTCATTACCTACCTGATGCTCAAGGTGCCCGAGTCGTTCTGGCAAGGCATCTTCGCGCCGTTCAAACATTTGCTGATCGGTTGAAGACGGGAGGGAGCCGGCGCTTCAATGCGCCAGCCCCCGCCGAGACGCGCTCGTTATGCCGTCGTCAGATCGAACGGCAACGCGCGCAGACGCTTGCCGGTCAGCGCGAAGACAGCATTGGCATACGCCGGGGCAAGCGGCGGCAACCCCGGTTCGCCCATGCCCGTCGGCGCATCGCCAGAACTCACGATATGCACGCTGATTGCCGGCATGTCGGTCAGGCGCGCCACCGTGTACTGGTGGAAATTGCTCTGCTCGACTTCACCGTCTTTCAGCGTGATCGCGGCACCCGTCAACGTCGTGCCCAAGCCCATGAGGGCTGCGCCTTCCACCTGCGCCGCGACCGTCAGCGGGTTGACCGCGAAGTTGCAATGCACCGCCGCCGTCGCGCTCACCAGACGCGGCGACCCGTTCTTCACCTCGGCCACCACGACATACGCGACGACCGAATCGAACGACTCGTGCACGGCCACGCCCCACGCCTGACCCGCGGGCAGCTTCGTCTTGCCGTAGCCCGAACGCTCCACAGCCAACGCCAGTGCGGCGCGGTGACGCGGATGCTTGTCGCCAATCAACGCGTAGCGATAGTCGACCGGGTCTTGCCCCGCGTTCTTCGCCAATTCGTCGATCAACGTCTCCATCACGAACGCCGTGTGCGTGTTGCCGACCGAGCGCCACCACAGCACCGGCACGTTGGCCTTCGGGCTATGCAGGGACAGACGCAGCGGCACCGCGTACGGCGTGCCCGCGACACCCTCGACACTCGTGCTGTCGACGCCGTTCTTCACCATCATCTTTTCGAACGGCGTGCCTTGCAGAATCGACTGCCCAACGATGGTGTGATTCCACGCCAGCACGTTGCCCTTCGCATCCAGACCGATTTCCGCGCGGTGCACGTACATCGGGCGGTAGTAGCCGCCATGGATATCGTCTTCGCGGCTCCAGATCACTTTGACCGGTTCGCGGTGACCGGCGGTTCGCCACGCCTTGGCGACCTGCGCCGCTTCGACGCCGTAGTCGGAGGTCGGCACGGCGCGCCGGCCGAAACCGCCGCCCGCCATCAAGGTGTGCAGCTTGACCTGCTCGGGCTTGAGGCCGAGCGTGGCCGCGATGGCCGCCTGATCGACGGTCTGGAATTGCGTGCCGGTCCAGACTTCTGCGCCCTTGTCGCTGAGCTGCACGGTGCAGTTCAGCGGCTCCATTGGGGCATGGGCAAGGTACGGGAAGCTGTATTCGGCGACGAGTGTCTTCGGTGCGCCCTTGAGTTTCGAGACGTCGGTGTCGATCGCCACGACGCCCGGGGTCTTCGCCAGTTCCTTGAACTTGGCAAGCTGCGCCGTTGTGTCGACATGCTCGACGCCGCTGGTGTCCCACGTCGCATTCAGGGCGTCGCGGCCGGTCTTGGCCTGCCAGTAGCCGTCAGCGATGACCGCCACTGCGGTGCCGCCTCGATCGTCGGGAATCTCCAGCACGTCGCGCACGCCTTTGACAGCGCGTGCGGCTTTCGCATCGAACGTCTTCACCTTCGCGCCGAAAACCGGCGGGCGTGCCACGAGGGCGACCTTGAGGTTCGGCAACTTGAAATCCATGCCGTACATCGGCGTGCCGGTTGATTTGGCGCGCGCATCGAGCCGCCCGGTCGGTTTGCCGAGCAAGCGGAAGGCCGACGGATCCTTGAGCTTGACGTCGGTCGGCACCGGCAAGGCTTGCGCCTTGGCGGCCAGACTGCCGAAGGTGGCGCGCTGGCCGTTGGGGCCGAGGACGACGCCGTTTTCGGTGCGCAATTGCGCAGCCGGTACTTTCCACTGCTGCGCGGCGGCGGCAATCAGCATGGCGCGCGCCGACGCACCAATGCGCCGGTATTGCAGCCACGAGTGTGCGACCGAGCCGGAGCCGCCCGTCATCTGGATGCCGAACAACGGGTCTTTATAGACGTCAGCCGCCGGGGCCAGCTCGCTGCGCACCTTCGACCAGTCGCAATCGAGCTCTTCGGCGACGAGCATGGGCAAGGCGGTTTGCACGCCCTGACCGAAGTCGAGGCGGTTGACCTGAATGGTGACGGTGTCGTCCGGCGCGATGCGCACGAACGCGGACGGCACGACGGGCATGGCGGCCGGGCCTTCGGCATGGGCCACCCGGACCGCGCCGGGCCACGACATTTCAAGCATCAGGCCGCCCGCCGCAACGGCGGAGGTCTTCAGAAACGCACGACGGGACACACCGGTGTAGTCGCCTACCGTGGCACCGGGGCGTAAGTCAAAACGAAGCCCGTGGAAACGAAGTTCGCGCATGGTGATGTCTCCTCGCGTCAGGCCAGCGACGCCGCAGCGTCCTTGATGGCGGCGCGAATGCGCGCATACGTGCCGCAGCGGCAGATGTTGCCGGCCATGGCGGCGTCGATCTGGTCGTCGTTGGGCTGCTTGTTCTCGCGCAGAAGTGCCGCGGCGGACATGATCTGGCCGCTCTGGCAGTAGCCGCACTGGGGCACGTCGTGCTTGACCCATGCGTCTTGCACGGCTTTGCCGACGGGATCGGTGCCGACGGCTTCGATGGTCGTGACCTTTTTACCGGCTACGGCCGAGATGGGGGTGATGCAGCTGCGAATCGGGGCGCCGTCGAGATGCACGGTGCAGGCGCCGCATAGCGCCATGCCGCAACCGAACTTGGTGCCGGTCATCGAGAGCGCATCGCGCAGGGTCCATAACAGGGGAGTGGCAGGGTCGACATCGACCTGCACGGGACGGCCGTTCAGTTGAAACGAGACCATGAGACACCTCTTGGCGGGTGAATGATTGGGGGATCGCGCCAACATACTCCTGTTCGGAGAAATTTTCAGCCCACGAATGCTGGTAAGTCGTTGTATTCAAACGGATATAGCGGTCCGTTTTAGCGGATTTCGTGTTTTCGGCGTCCCGCGGGCCCTTAGCTGCGAATTGGTTGGGGAGCCGACGTGTTGCGGTGCAATGAAGTACAATTCGGCCTACATTCCCCTACCAACACTTTCCAAAGCCGGAAGAAAGATCTGGGCATGCGCATCAACTGCCTCACCCCTCAGTGCTACTGCTCGATGACTGGACACGATTCGTCATCGGCGTCTATGCACGGCAGTCGGCGATCTCGCTGATCGTCCTTGCCGGCCCCGCACACACCTGTCGCCAGCGGCCGGCAATTTCTAGCGCATACCCAATTTGACTTTCGGCGCGTCCCGCGAGACGAACGCCGACGGCGGATGCACCGCCGCATTGACGAGCCCGACAAGATGAACGCACCCTTGCCTGCCTTCGAGCCGCACGACGCAAAGCATGCCGTAGCCGCACAGCCCCCTCGACTGCGCGAAATCCCCTACAACTACACTTCGTTCTCGGATCGCGAGATCGTCATTCGCCTGCTGGGCGCCGACGCGTGGAATATCCTCGACGAACTCCGCGCGGAGCGCCGTACCGGCCGCTCGGCCCGGATGCTCTATGAAGTGCTCGGCGATATCTGGGTGGTACGCCGCAACCCGTACCTTCAGGACGACCTGCTCGACAACCCGAAGCGCCGCAAGCTGCTGATCGACGCCCTCAACCACCGTCTGAACGAAATCGACAAGCGTCGCCGTGCCGACGTGGCCGAACACGCCGACGCCACGGGGCGCGAGCGCGCCGCGCGCGTTGAGCAACTGGAAGTGGCCGCGCGCCGCGCCGTTGCCGATTTCGCGGGTGAGTTCGAGAAGATGGCGGAACTGCGCCGCCGCGCGAAGAAGGTGCTGGGCCGCACGACGGCACACGACAACATCAAGTTCGACGGCCTGTCGCGTGTGTCGCACGTGACGGACGCCACCGACTGGCGCGTGGAATATCCGTTCGTGGTGCTCACGCCCGATACGGAAGCCGAAATGGCCTCGCTGGTGAAGGGCTGCTTCGAGCTTGGTCTGACGGTGATTCCGCGCGGGGGTGGCACGGGCTACACGGGCGGGGCGATTCCGCTCACGCCGTTCTCGGCCGTCATCAATACCGAAAAGCTGGAACAACTCGACGAAGTCGAATACTCGGCACTGCCGGGTGTCGACAAGCCGGTGCCGACGATTTTCTCGGGCGCCGGTGTGGTCACGCGCCGTGTGGCGGACGCCGCCGAGCGCGCCGGGCTGGTCTTCGCCGTCGATCCGACGTCGATCGACGCATCGTGCATCGGCGGCAACGTCGCCATGAACGCCGGCGGCAAGAAGGCCGTGCTGTGGGGCACCGCGCTCGATAACCTCGCGTGGTGGCGCATGGTCGACCCGCAGGGCAACTGGCTCGAAGTCACGCGCCTCGACCACAACCTCGGCAAGATTCACGATATTCCGGTCGCGCGCTTCGAACTGAAATGGTTCGACGGCAATCACGCGCCGGGCGCGGTGCTGCTCAAGACTGAATCGCTGGATATCGAAGGCAAGCGCTTCCGCAAGGAAGGTCTCGGCAAGGACGTGACGGACAAGTTCCTCGCCGGCCTGCCGGGTATTCAGAAGGAAGGCTGCGACGGCCTGATCACGAGCGCGCGCTGGATTCTCCACAAGATGCCTGCGCACACGCGCACGGTGTGTCTGGAGTTCTTCGGTCAGGCGAAGGAAGCGATTCCGAGCATCGTCGAAATCAAGGACTACATGTTTGCGCAGACGGCTGCGGGCGGCGCGATTCTCGCCGGTCTGGAGCATCTGGACGAACGCTATCTGCGCGCCGTGGGCTATGCCACGAAGTCGAAGCGCAACGCTTTCCCGAAGATGGTGCTGATCGGCGATATCGTCGGCGACGACGACACCGCCGTGGCGCAGGCTACCTCGGAAGTGATTCGCATGGCCAACGGCAAGAGCGGCGAAGGTTTTGTCGCCGTGTCGGCCGAAGCCCGCAAGAAGTTCTGGCTCGACCGTTCGCGCACCGCTGCCATCGCGCGCCACACCAACGCCTTCAAGATCAATGAAGACGTGGTGATTCCGCTGCCGCGCATGGGCGAGTACACGGACCACATCGAGCGCATCAACATCGAGTTGTCGCTCAAGAACAAGCTGCAACTGATCGACGCCCTCGAGAAGTTCTTCGAAGCCGGCAACCTGCCGCTGGGCAAGACCGACGACGCGAATGAAATTCCGTCGGCCGAGCTGCTCGAAGACCGCGTGCAGACCGCCCTCACGCTGCTGCGCGACGTGCGCGCGCGCTGGGTGTTCCTGCGCGACAACTTCGAGTTGTCGCTGAACGACGCGATTCCGCTGCTCAACCGCCACGGCATTCGCGACATGAATGTGGCGCTGAACGACCGGCTGAACAAGCATCCGGAAACGCGCTTGATCGACTTACTGCAAGACCGCACGGTGCGCGTGTCGTGGAAGCAGGAAGTGCGCGCCGAACTGCGCCAGATCTTCACGGGCGGCGAGTTCAAGCAGATCCTCGACGAAGCGCAGGCAATCCATAAGCGCGTGCTGCATGGGCGTGTGTTCGTCGCGCTGCACATGCACGCGGGCGACGGCAACGTGCACACGAACATCCCGGTCAACTCGGATAACTACGAGATGCTTCAGGATGCGCACAAGGCCGTGGCGCGCATCATGCAAATTGCCCGTTCGCTCGATGGCGTGATCTCGGGCGAGCACGGCATCGGCATCACGAAGCTCGAATTCCTGACGGAAGAAGAGATCGGCGAATTCCGCGCTTACAAGCTGCGCGTCGATCCGGAAGGGCGCTTCAACAAGGGCAAGCTGCTCGACATGCCCGACCTGCCGGCCGATTTGCGCAATGCCTATACGCCCAGCTTCGGGCTGATGGGCTTTGAATCGCTGATCATGCAGCAGTCGGATATCGGCGCGATTGCCGACAGCGTGAAGGACTGCCTGCGCTGCGGCAAGTGCAAACCGGTGTGCGCGACGCACGTGCCGCGCGCGAACCTGCTGTACAGCCCGCGCAACAAGATTCTCGCCACGTCGCTGCTGATCGAAGCTTTCCTGTACGAAGAGCAGACCCGCCGGGGTGTGTCGATCAAGCACTGGGACGAGTTCAACGATGTGGCCGATCACTGCACGGTCTGCCACAAGTGCGCGACGCCATGCCCGGTGAAGATCGACTTCGGCGACGTGACGATGAACATGCGCAACCTGCTGCGCAAGATGGGCAAGAAGAAATTCAACCCGGGCGCGGCAGCAGGCATGTTCTTCCTGAACGCGACGAACCCGGAGACGATCAATATCACCCGTAAGGTGATGATCGATTGGGGCTACAAGGCGCAACGCTTCGGTGCGGACATCTTCAAGAAACTCGCGAAGAAGCAGATGGCACATCCGCCGGCCACGGTCGGCAAGCCGCCGCTGCGCGAAGAGGTGATCCACTTCGTGAACAAGAAGATGCCGGGCAACCTGCCGAAGAAGACGGCGCGCGCGTTGCTCGATATCGAAGACAACAAGGTGGTGCCGATCATCCGCGACCCGAAGGGGACGTCGGTCGATTCGGAAGCGGTGTTCTACTTCCCGGGCTGCGGCTCGGAGCGCCTGTTCTCGCAAGTCGGGCTCGCCACGCAGGCCATGCTCTGGCACGTGGGCGTGCAAACGGTGCTGCCGCCGGGGTATCTGTGCTGCGGTTACCCGCAGCGTGGCTCGGGGCAGGGCGAGAAGGCCGAGAAGATCGTGACGGATAACCGCGTGCTGTTCCACCGGGTGGCCAACACGCTGAACTATCTCGATATCAAGACCGTGGTGGTGTCGTGCGGCACTTGCTACGATCAGCTCGCCGGCTATGAATTCGAGAAGATTTTCCCGGGCTGCCGCATCGTCGACATCCACGAATATCTGCTCGAGAAGGGCGTGAAGCTGGAAGGCGTGAACGGTACGCGCTACATGTATCACGACCCGTGCCACACGCCGATCAAGACGATGGACCCGGTCAAGCTCGTGAACCAGTTGATGGGCAGCGAGCACGACGGCTACAAGATCGAGAAGAACGATCGTTGCTGCGGCGAATCGGGTACGCTGGCGGTCACGCGCCCGGATATCTCGACGCAGATCCGCTTCCGCAAGGAAGAAGAAATGCGCAAGGGCGCGGCCAAGCTGCGCGCCGATGGCAAGGTGGAAGAGGTGAAGATCCTCACCAGCTGCCCGTCGTGCCTGCAAGGCCTGTCGCGCTACAACGAGGATGCCGACATCACTGCCGACTACATCGTCGTGGAAATCGCCAAGCACGTGCTCGGCGACCAGTGGATGGCGGACTACGTGAAGGATGCGAACAACGGCGGTATCGAGCGCGTTCTCGTCTGATGGCATTTTCGTGGACGCGGCCGATGCCTGACCGACGGACCATGGAGGTGGCATGGAAGTAGTTTTTACTGCGCTCATCCTGCTGTTCGTGGTGGCGCTCACTGGTGTGCTGGGCAGTTTCGTGCGGTTTCTCCCGATTCCGCTGGTCCAGATCGCGGTGGGCGCTGCGCTCGCTTATCCGGGCGCGGGCGTCCACATCGATCTCGACCCCGAGATTTTCTTCCTGCTGTTTATCCCGCCGTTGCTCTTTGCCGACGGCTGGCGCATGCCCAAGCGCGAGTTCTGGCACCTGAGGGTGCCGATCATCGCGATGGCGCTGGGCCTCGTGATCTTCACGGTGCTCGGCGTGGGCTACTTCATTCATTGGATGATTCCGTCGATTCCGCTGGCCGTGGCTTTTGCCCTCGGCGGCGTGCTTTCGCCCACGGACGCGGTGGCGGTATCTGCGCTCACCGGGCGCATGCGTATGCCGACGCGGCTCATGCACGTGCTCGAAGGCGAAGCGATGATGAACGACGCGTCGGGTCTGGTCGTGTTCAAGTTCGCCCTCGTGGCGGCGACCACCGGCATCTTCTCCATCGGCAACGCCACGTTTTCGTTCTTCGTCATTGCACTGGGCGGTCTGCTCGCCGGCTGGGCCGTGACGTGGCTCTTCACGCAGTTTCACCGCCGCGTGATGGACGCCTCGACCGAAGAACCTGCGACGGTCGTGCTGTTGCTGCTGCTCATGCCTTTCGCCGCCTATCTGCTGGCGGAACACTTCGGCTTTTCGGGCATTCTCGCGGCCGTGGCTGCCGGTATGACGGTGAGTTCGACCGATCTGCTCAATACCCGCACGGTCACCCGCATTCTTGGCAACGGCGTCTGGTCGATGCTGGAATTCGTCTTCAACGGTGCCGTGTTCGTACTGCTCGGGCTGCAACTGCCTGATATCGTGCGCGCGGCGCTGGGGCCGAACGAGCACCTGTGGGGCACGCTCACGAAGCTGGGCGAACTGATGTTCTACGTCGGCGCGATTTCGGCGGTGCTGATCGTGCTGCGGTTCTGCTGGGTGTGGGTGGCGTGGCGCGTGATGTATTTCATGGGCATGCGGCGCGGCGAAATTACCCTCAAGCCGGGCATCCGTTTCACGGGGGTGACGGCGCTCTCGGGCGTGCGCGGCGCGGTGACGCTGGCCGGTGCGCTCTCGGTGCCGTTGGCGTTGCCCGGCGGTGCGCCGTTTCCCGGGCGGGATCTGCTGATCTTTCTGGCTGCCGGTGTGATTTTGCTATCGCTGGTGGGCGGGAGTCTCGGCCTGCCGATTCTGCTGCGCGGCGTGCGCTGGCCGGCCGAAGACCCGCGCAATCGTGAAATGGGCGAGGCCCGTGTGGCGGCCTCCGAGGCAGCGATTCGCGCCGTCGAGTCGTTGCAGAAAGTGATTGCGAAGTCAGGTGACGAACTCGATACCGCCGTGTGCGCCGAAGCGGCGGCCCGCGTGATGGGGCGCTACCGTCGCACGCTCAATGCATCAACGGCGACCGATGAGACGCGCGAGCGGGCGGTGCGGGAGGTGGAAGTCGAGCGCCGGCTGCGCGCGGCGGCGCTTCAGGCGGAGCGCGTGGAGTTGTCGCGGCTGCGCATCACGCATCGCATCAATGACGAGACGCTGCGCGAAATGCTGAGCGAAATCGATTTCGCCGAACTCGCGCTCGGGTCGGTGGACCCGGCGACAGGCAAGCGCACGAAACGCAGAAAGCACTGACGGGTGCGGGGATCAAGGGAGAACATCATGGATTGTCCGTTTTGCGCAGGTGACGGCGGCGACGTCGTGTGGCGCGACCCGGTGCTGCGGGTGGTGCTGGCGAACGAAGCCGGTTATCCGGGCTTCGCGCGCGTGGTGTGGGGTGCGCACGTGGCCGAGATGAGCGACTTGCCCGAGGCGGCGCGCGAACACGTCATGCGGGCGGTGTTTGCGGTCGAGACGGCGCAGCGCACGGTGATGTCGCCGCACAAGGTCAATGTGGCGAGTCTGGGCAACATGGTGCCGCACGTGCACTGGCATGTGATTCCCCGGTATCAGGACGATATCCACTTCCCGGGCTCGGTCTGGAGCGCGCCGCAGCGCGAGGTGGCGCCGGCGGTGCTCGCCGAGCGGGCTGCGTGGCTGCCGGCGTTGCGCGAAGCGATCGTGGCAGAATTGAGCCGCATGCCGGTTTGGCCGGCGTCCGCCTGAGCGCGTGGCCGCCAATCCCCTGAGCAGCTATACTTCCGGCCGGTGTGCGCGGCACATCGACTGAATTTCTGGAGTGACACACATGGCAGGGCTGGAGAAAGACACGCCGATTCCTGTTTCCCTCACGCTGCATCGCGTCTCGCGTGTGCTCGAGCTGGGATATGAAGACGGCAAACACTACCGGCTGCCGTTCGAACTTCTGCGCGTACTCTCGCCGTCGGCGGAAGTGCGCGGCCACGGCCCGGGGCAGGAAACGCTCCAGACCGGCAAGCGCGAGGTCGAACTGAACGGCCTTGAGCCGATCGGCAACTACGCGGTGCGCCCCGTCTTCTCGGACGGCCACGACACCGGCATCTATTCCTGGGACTTCCTCTACGAGCTGTGCGTGCGTCAGGACGCGCTGTGGCAGGAGTATCTCGACAAGCTGGCAGCCGCAGGCGTCGATCGCGACACGCCGATGCCGTCGCCCGCCAGCGGCCACGGCTGCCACCACCACTGATGCACCGGCGGCGCTGCGTGCGCCGCTTTCATGAATTGGAGATTGCGATGGGTGAACAGACCCACTTCGGTTACGAGACCGTCGACGAGAAGGAAAAGGCCGGCAAAGTCGCCGAAGTGTTCCATTCGGTAGCGAGCAAGTACGACGTCATGAACGATCTGATGTCGGGCGGCCTGCACCGCATCTGGAAAGCGTTCACTATTGGCCGCGCCGCCGTGCGCCCCGGTTTCAAGGTGCTCGACATTGCCGGCGGCACGGGCGATCTGTCGAAGGCGTTTGCCCGTCAGGCCGGTCCGACCGGCGAAGTCTGGCTCACGGACATCAACGAATCGATGCTGCGCGTGGGCCGCGATCGCCTGCTGGACGCCGGTATTGTTACGCCTGCGCTGCTGTGCGACGCCGAGAAGCTGCCGTTCCCGTCGAACTATTTCGATGTGGTGACCGTAGCGTTCGGACTGCGCAACATGACGCACAAGGACGCCGCACTGGCGGAAATGCGCCGCGTGATCAAGCCGGGCGGCAAGGTCATGGTGCTGGAGTTCTCGAAGGTGTGGCAGCCGCTCGAGAAGGCGTACGACACGTATTCCTTCAAAGTACTGCCGTGGCTCGGCTCGCGCATCGCGGGCGACGCGGAGAGCTACCGCTATCTGGCCGAGTCGATTCGCATGCACCCGGATCAGGAGACGCTGAAGTCGATGATGGAAGACGTCGGTCTGGAGCGGGTGGAGTACCACAACCTCACCGCCGGCGTAGTCGCGCTGCACATCGGCCGCAAGTTCTGATGCACTGAGCGGATGCGCCGAGAATAAGCACTCACTTACTTGATGCGGCGCAGCGCCCCGGTTGGTGGAAAAATTCCACACCGGGGCGTTTCTCTAAGTACAGGCTAATTTTGCTGTGGCAGAATCAGCCGTCGCGTTATCCCGTTTCAGTACGTAAAAAAGATGCTGAACCAATCCGATAAACGCCTGTCAGTAAACAGCACCTTATAACTCCACGGAGAGACCAGAGCGATGTTCCAGTTCATGAAAAACAAGCTGTTGTTGGGCGTAGTGGCCGGCGTTTTGGCGGTCGGCATGACGATCGCAGACGCTGACGCCAAGCGCGTTGGCGGCGGCCGGAGCGTCGGCAAGCAGTCCAACACCGTGACGCAGCGTCAGGCGACGCCGCAACAACCGGCCCAAAGCCCGAACGCCGCACCGAACCAAGCCGCACCGGCCGCTGCCGGCGCAGGCGCCGCAGGGGCCGCCGCCGCTGCCAAGCCGGCCAACCGCTGGCTTGGCCCGATCGCCGGTCTGGCCGCCGGTCTGGGTATCGCAGCCCTGTTGTCGCACTTCGGCATGGGTGGCGCGTTCGCCAGCATGATGGCCAACGTCATCATCATCGCGTTGATCGCCTTTGCTGTCCTGTGGGTCATCCGTCGCTTCCGCGGCAACAAGTCGCAGTCGCAGACCCCGGCCTACGCCGGTGCCAATGCGGGCAACGACGCGTCGAACAACACCCTGCGCCAGTCGTGGGATAGCCAGCAACCGGCTCAACAACCGTCAGCTTCGACTTCGTCGACGCAACCGGCGCTGTCCGCCGTCCCGGCCGCTGCCGGTGTTGCGGGTGCCGCAGCCGCTGCGGCAGGCCCGTTCGGCGTGCCGGCAGGCTTCGATGTCGAAGGCTTCCTGCGCAGCTCGAAGGTGTACTTCAACCGTCTGCAAGCCGCCTGGGACAAGGGCGATCAAGCCGACATCAACGAGTTCACCACGCCGCAGATGTTCGCGGAAATCAAGATGGACCTCGAAGAGCGCGGCAAGTCGACCAACCGTACCGACGTGGTTCAACTCGACGCCGAACTGCTCGGCATCGAGCAAACGACGAGCGAGTACATGGCCAGCGTGCGTTTCTCGGGTCTGATCCGTGAGACGGAAGGCGCTGCCGCCGAGCCGTTCAACGAAGTCTGGAACCTGACCAAGCCGGTGACCGGCAATGCGGGTTGGGTACTGGCCGGGATTCAACAGCTCTAAGCAGGCGCTGGGCCAGCATTAAGCTCCCGCCGTTTTTGCCGTAACCTGCCTTACAATAAGAGCCCGCGTTTGAAGCGCGGGCTCTTTTGTTTTTGCCGCCCGGCGATGTATGCCGGGCGACGTCTTTCGGTGCGACCGGTGTTCTGCGCCGGTCGGCCGCCAAGCTCATGACCGTAGCCGCCAAAGCCTTTGCCGCCACCGTGAATCACTTGCTCGCCCGCGAACCGTGGGCGCGCGAACGCCTGCGCCAACACATCGGCGCCTCCGCCCGGCTGGCGATGTCTCCGTTCGACCTGCGTTTGCAGGTGGGCGACGACGGCTATCTCGCCGCCTTCGAGGCCGACACCCCTTGCGACGTCAGCATCGCCGTGCCCCCGTCGGCACTGGCCGACTTTGCGGGCGGTGGTCAGGCCGCTGTCATGCGCCACGTCAAGATCGAGGGCGACGCCGAATTCGCCAATACGGTGTCCTATCTTGCCCAGCACCTGCGCTGGGAGGCCGCCGAAGACCTGAGCCGCGTGATCGGTGATGCCGCCGCCCATCGGGTGACGGAAACCGGCAAGGCTGCCGTGGCCGGCGCACGCCGCACGGGTGCGACGCTGGCGCGCTCGCTGACCGATTACCTCGTGGAAGAAAACCCATTGCTTGTGGCGCGTCCACGGCTGGACACCATGCGCGACGAGATCGGCACGCTGCGCGACGATCTGGCGCGACTCGAAAAGCGACTCGAGAAACTTGAGCGCCAGCCCGGCGTGCCGCGTTCCACCGGAGGCCGCTGACCGATGCGACTTCTGCGCCTCATCAAGATTCTGTTCGTCTGCTATCGCTACGGCCTCGACGAGCTGGTGCTCTCCAGCATTCCCCATCCCTTCGCACGCACGTTCATGCGCGTGCTGTCGTTCGGCCGCAGCGGGCTGAAGGCACCGCGCGGCGAGCGTCTGCGTCTGGCGCTGGAAGCGCTTGGACCGATTTTCGTGAAATTCGGACAGGTGCTCTCGACGCGCCGTGACCTGATGCCGCCCGACATCGCGCAGGAACTGGCGCGCTTGCAGGATCAGGTGCCCCCGTTCGATCCGGAGCTGGCCCGTGCGGCGATCGAGAAATCGCTGGGCCGCCCGCTGGAAGAAGTGTTCGTGGAGTTCGAGCGCTCGCCGGTAGCCAGCGCATCGATTGCTCAGGTTCACTTCGCGCGTATTCGCGAAGGCCAGCATGCGGGCAAGGAAGTTGCCGTCAAGGTGCTGCGCCCGAACATGCTCGGCGTGATCGACAGCGATCTCGCTCTCCTGCGCGATCTGGCGGGTTGGGTTGAACGGCTCTGGCCGGACGGCAAGCGCCTGAAGCCGCGCGAAGTGGTGGCCGAGTTCGACAAGTATCTGCACGACGAGCTCGACCTGATGCGCGAGGCCGCGAACGCGGCGCAGTTGCGTCGCAATTTCATCGATTCGGGCATGTTGATGGTGCCCGAGATGTATTGGGAATTCAGCACCAGCACGGTGCTCGTGATGGAGCGCATGCGCGGTGTGCCGATCAGCCAGATCGATGTGCTGCGCGAGGCAGGCGTCGATCTGAAGAAACTGGCGCGCGAAGGCGTCGAGATCTTCTTCACACAGTTTCTGCGCGACGGGTTCTTCCACGCGGACATGCACCCGGGCAATATTCTCGTGAGTCTCGATCCGGCCACGTTCGGGCGTTATATCGCGCTGGACTGCGGCATCGTCGGCGCGCTGTCCGAGTTCGACAAGAACTATCTGGCGCAGAACTTCCTCGCGTTTTTCCGTCGCGACTATCACCGGGTGGCGTCGCTGCATCTGGAGTCGGGGTGGGTGCCGTCCGACACGCGCGTCGAGGAACTGGAGGGGGCGATTCGCGCTGTCTGCGAGCCGTACTTCGACCGCCCGCTGAAGGAAATCTCGCTGGGGCTCGTGCTGATGCGCCTGTTCCAGACGTCGCGCCGCTTCAACGTGGAAATTCAGCCGCAACTCGTGTTGCTGCAAAAGACGCTGCTCAATATCGAAGGGCTGGGGCGTCAGCTCGATCCGGATCTCGATCTGTGGAAGACGGCCAAGCCGTTCCTGGAGCGCTGGATGGCCGAGCAGATCGGCCCGCGTGGCTGGCTGGAACGGCTGAAGTCCGAAGCGCCGCAGTGGAGCAAGACCCTGCCGCAACTGCCGCGATTGATTCATCAGGCGCTCGCTGCCCATGCCCGTCCGCAGGACGACACGGTGCTGCTCGCGCTGCTTCAGGAGCAACGCCGCACCAACCGCCTGCTGACCGGCGCGTTCTGTCTGGTGGGCGGTGTCGTCATCGGGGTGCTTGCGGCGTTCATGTGGATCTATGGCGGATAAATCTCAGCAGCATCAAGGCGGGCAGGGCGGAGAGGGCGCGTCGAGTCCTGCGAACGTTGCCCCCGGTGCGCCGGCCTCAGTTGCACCCGCATTCGCGCACCGTGATTCGTCGCGTGCCGAGTTCTGGAATGAACGCTTCGAGAAGGCGTTCATGCCTTGGGACGCTGCCGGCGTGCCGCGCGCGCTACGCGAGTTTGTCGCCAGCGAGGCCGCGCCTCAGGCGACGCTGATTCCCGGCTGCGGGGCCGCCTACGAAGCCGCATGGCTCGATGGTCAGGGCTGGCCGGTGCGTGCTATCGATTTTTCGCCGGTCGCAGTCGAGCAGGCCAAGGCGCTGCTGGGCTCGCGCGCTGAACTGGTCGATGAGGCTGACTTCTTCGCCTATACGCCGCCGTTCACGATCGACGTGATTTACGAGCGCGCGTTTCTCTGCGCATTGCCGCGCACGCTCTGGCAGGACTACGCCCGCCGGGTGGCGCAATTGCTGCCGAGCGGCGCCCGTCTGGCAGGTTTCTTCTTCCTGCGCGAAACCCCCAAGGGACCGCCGTTCGGCATTGCGCCCGAGGCGCTCGACGCCCTGTTGGCGCAGGATTTCGTCTGCGAAGTCGATCATCCCGTCGATGCGGCAGATTCGGTGCCGGTGTTCGCCGGGGCTGAACACTGGATGGTCTGGCGGCGGCGCTGAGCCGCTGAGGCGCCCGCCCAGCGTGTGCCGCGATGGCACGGTGCCACTGGCGCGAGACGCTCAGGAGCACGCAAGACTGAGGCCTGCGCCCACTGTTTCCCGAAATCTGCAACGTCCGGCACCGGGATTTGTGATTTTTTCCCCGCGCGTGTCCCGCGCCGCTATAATCGGCCCAAATTTTTTCGCCAGGTGGCAAAAACGGGCGCCCCCGAGCGCTGAACAGCATCAGCCCCGTCATGCTCGACCTGAATTTCTGTTGCCCGGAAGGCTGCGGCCCGCGGCACGGTTTCGTTAGTTCGCGTATGCGGCCGCCGGCGGCCGGATCACGCCCCGCACACTGACGCTGCCGCCGCTACCGTCGCCCTGGGGCTTGGCTGGGGCCGCGTTATGCTGATCTGGTTTGTCATTTTGTATTGGGTCATTTCGGTGGCCATCGGGCTGCTGGCCGCCCTCAAGGTCCGCAATACCAAAGATTTCACCGTTGCCGGGCGCCGCCTGCCGTATGGCATGGTCATCGCCGTGGTGTTTGCCACGTGGTTCGGTTCGGAAGCCGTGCTCGGCATCCCGGCCACGTTCATCGGCGACGGCCTGCGCGGCATTGTGGCCGACCCGTTCGGCTCGTCGATGTGTCTGGTGCTCGTCGGCGTGTTCTTCGCCCGCAAGCTGTATCGCATGAACCTCATGACGATCGGCGATTTCTACAAGCTCAAATACAACCGCACCGTCGAAGTCGTGACGAGTATCGCCATCGTGATCTCGTACCTCGGCTGGGTGGGTGCGCAGATCAAGGCACTGGGCCTCGTGTTCCATACGGTCTCGGGCGGCGCGATGTCAGAGCCCACGGGCATGATCATCGGCGCGGTGTCAGTGCTCGCATACACGCTGCTCGGCGGCATGATTTCGGTCGCCGTCACCGACTTCATCCAGATGATCATCATCGTGGTCGGTCTGGTTTACATCGCCGTGGAAGTCTCGGGCATGGTGCCGGGCGGCGCGACGGCCGTGATCGCCCATGCGGCCGATGCCGGCAAGTTCGTGTTCCTGCCCGCGATGAATCCCGCCGACGTGCTGGCGTTTATCGCGGCGGGCGTGACCATGATGTTCGGCTCGATACCGCAGCAGGACGTGTTCCAGCGCGTGATGTCGTCCAAGACGGAGAACATCGCGGTCGCAGGCTCCATCACCGGTGGCGTGCTGTACTTCTTCTTTACGTTCATCCCGATTTTCCTCGCCTACTCCGCGTTGCTGATCGCCCCGTCGATGGTGCAGAAGTACATCGGCACCGATCCGCAACAGATCCTGCCGCAGTTGGTGCTCACCAGCGTGCCGATCGTGGCGCAGGTGATGTTCTTCGGGGCGCTGCTGTCCGCCATCAAGAGCTGCGCGTCGGCCACGCTGCTGGCCCCGTCGGTGACGTTTGCCGAGAACATCATTCGCCCGATGCTGCGCGGCCCGATCGACGACAAGCACCTGCTGCGCCTGATGCGCATCGTGGTGCTGTGCTTCACCGCGCTGGTGCTGGTGTATGCGCTGAATTCGAAGGCGTCGATCTTCCAGATGGTCGAGAGTGCCTATAAGGTCACGCTGGTGTGCTGTTTCGTGCCGCTGGCATTCGGCCTGTACTGGAAGCGGTCGAGCTCGCTGGGCGGCACGCTTGCCGTGTTCAGCGGTCTGGCCGTCTGGATCGGCTGCGAAGTCCTGGCGCCCGAGGCACTCGTGCCGCCGCAACTGGCTGGCCTGCTGGCCTCGATTACGGGCATGGTCGTGGGTTCGCTGCTGCAACCGGCCTCCGAGCGCGGTCAGCCGCCGAGCCAAGAGGTGTCGACGATCTGAGCCATCTGCGCCGCGAGCGTGGCGACTGTGTGAGCGCTCGCTTTTACGCGAGATGCCGTTCCACGTCGCTGTGGGGCAGAAACGTCAAATACGGTGACGCGAGACCTTGATCTTGCGTCACCGCATGCCCATATATCTCCGGACAAATCCCGAAAGCCTTGTGAAGCGGTTATAATTCAAGGCTTTGCGCGCCTTTTCCCGTCGGAAAGAATCATGCCTATCTACGCCTATCGTTGCGAAACATGCGGTTTCGCGAAAGATGTGCTGCAAAAAATGAGCGATGCCCCGCTCTCCCAGTGCCCGGAATGCGGCAAGGAAACGTTTCGCAAGCAGGTGACTGCGGCGGGCTTCCAGCTCAAGGGTTCGGGATGGTATGTCACGGACTTCCGGGGCGGTTCGGGCGGCGCAAGTGCACCGGCTTCCGGCGCGGCGGCGTCGACGGCAGCGGCCTCGTCGGGCGATAGCGCTTCGGCATCGTCGGCATCGTCGGGCGGCTCGGACGCATCGGCAGGTTCGTCGGCTTCGTCCGCTTCGGACGGCGCGTCGTCGAGCGCCCCGGCGGCCAGTTGCGGTGGCGGCTGCGCTTGTCATTAAGTGTTGGCAGCATGACCCGTATTGCCCGAATTACCTGTATTGCCTGAATTGCAAGATTAAGCAGAACGACGCGTCCGGCCCGGCGGCCTGGCGCGTGATTGACCCCGCTGACCCAGTAGCCGCCGACATTCGCGAGTCCTGCCATGAGCGTCAAAAAACCCGCGTTGAAGACGATTTTCCTCACCGGCCTGCTGGTGCTGGTGCCGCTCGCCATCACGTTGTGGGTGCTGGGCCTGATCATCGGCACGATGGATCAGACCTTGCTGCTGCTGCCTGATGACTGGCAGCCGTCGCACCTGATCGGCATGCGCGTGCCGGGCTTTGGCGTGGTGGTCACCCTTGCGTTCGTGTTCGTCGTCGGCCTTCTGGCGCATAATTTCATTGGCCAGAAGCTGGTCGGCTGGTGGGAAGCCGTGCTCACGCGCATTCCCGTGGTCGGACCGCTGTACGGCAGCGTCAAGCAGGTGTCCGATACATTGCTCTCGAGCAATGGCAACGCGTTTCGCAAGGCGTTGCTCGTGCGTTATCCGCACGCGGATTCCTGGACCATCGCCTTCCTGACCGGCGCGCCGGGCGGCGACGTGGTCAATCACTTGCAGGGCGAGTATGTGAGCGTTTATGTCCCGACGACGCCGAACCCCACGTCAGGTTTCTTCCTGATGATGCGGGCGAGCGACGTGGTCGAGCTCGACATGACGGTCGATGCCGCCCTCAAGTACATCGTATCGATGGGCGTGGTGGCGCCCGCCCACAACCCGCGCCAGCAGCGTCCCGGCCCGCTCCTGTGAGCCACCGGTGACTCCCGGCGTCATTTTTTGAAAATCGGAACAGCAAAATGTCCATGCGTACCTCCTACTGCGGTCTGGTGACCGAGCAACAACTGGGCCAAACGGTCAAGCTTTGTGGCTGGGTCAATCGCCGCCGTGATCACGGCGGGGTCATCTTCATCGACCTGCGCGATCGCGAAGGTCTGGTGCAGGTCGTGTGCGATCCGGACCGCGCAGAGATGTTCAAGGCCGCCGAAGGCCTGCGCAACGAGTTCTGCGTGCAAATTACCGGTCTGGTACGCGCCCGTCCGGCAGGCACGGAAAACGCCAACCTGACGAGCGGCAAGATCGAAGTGCTGTGCCACGAGCTGCAAGTGCTCAACCCGTCGGTCACGCCCCCGTTCCCGCTCGACGACGAAAACCTGTCGGAAACGACGCGCCTCACGCACCGCGTGCTGGACCTGCGCCGCCCGCAGATGCAATACAACCTGCGCCTGCGTTACAAGGTGGCGATGGAAGTGCGCAAGTATCTGGACGCGCAAGGCTTCATCGACATCGAAACCCCGATGCTCACCAAGAGCACCCCGGAAGGCGCGCGCGACTATCTGGTGCCGTCGCGTGTGAACCCGGGCATGTTCTTCGCGCTGCCGCAGTCGCCGCAGCTCTTCAAGCAGTTGCTGATGGTGGCCGGCTTCGACCGCTACTACCAGATCACCAAGTGCTTCCGCGACGAAGACCTGCGCGCTGACCGTCAGCCGGAATTCACGCAGATCGACTGCGAAACCTCGTTCCTGTCGGAGCAAGAGATTCGCGACCTGTTCGAGAACATGATTCGTCACGTGTTCAAGGAAGCGATCAACGTCGAGTTCGACGCCAAGGTGCCGGTCATGCAGTACTCGGAAGCGATGCGCCGCTTCGGTTCGGACAAGCCGGACCTGCGCGTGAAGCTCGAATTCACCGAGTTGACCGACGTGATGGGCGACGTGGACTTCAAGGTGTTCTCGGTGCCTGCCACGACCGAAGGCGGCCGTGTGGTGGCCCTGCGCGTGCCGGGTGGTTCGGAAATTTCGCGTAGCGAGATCGACGCTTACACCGACTTCGTGAAGATTTACGGTGCGAAGGGTCTGGCCTGGATCAAGGTCAACGAAGTGGCCAAGGGTCGCGACGGCCTGCAAAGCCCGATCGTGAAGAACCTGCACGACGCAGCCATCGCCTCGATTCTCGAGCGCACCGGCGCGCAAGACGGCGACATC
The DNA here is from genome assembly GCF_002179965.1 of Pandoraea sp. PE-S2T-3. Taxonomy (GTDB): domain Bacteria; phylum Pseudomonadota; class Gammaproteobacteria; order Burkholderiales; family Burkholderiaceae; genus Pandoraea. Next base: position 174,781 of record NZ_NGUQ01000018.1, on the reverse strand, counting down.
ATCTTCTTCGGTGCCGACAAGGAAAAGGTCGTCAACGACGGTATCGGCGCGCTGCGTCTGAAGATCGGTCACTCGGAATTCGGCAAGAGCCACGGCCTGTTCGAAGCTGGCTGGCGCCCGCTGTGGGTCGTCGACTTCCCGATGTTCGAATACGACGAAGAAGACGCCCGCTGGGTGGCCTGCCATCACCCGTTCACGAGCCCGAAGGACGAGCACATCGACTATCTCGAGACCGACCCGGGCAAGTGCCTGGCGAAGGCCTACGACATGGTGCTCAACGGCTGGGAAATCGGTGGCGGTTCGGTCCGTATCTTCCAAGAGGAAGTGCAGAGCAAGGTGTTCCGTGCGCTCAAGCTGGGCGAGGAAGAAGCCCGTGCGAAGTTCGGCTTCCTGCTCGACGCGCTGCAATACGGCGCGCCGCCGCATGGCGGTATCGCCTTCGGTCTGGACCGCGTCATCACGATGATGGCCGGTGCCGATTCGATTCGCGACGTGATCGCCTTCCCGAAGACGCAACGCGCACAGGATCTGCTCACGCAAGCCCCGTCGCCGGTCGACGAGCGCCAGCTGCGCGACCTGCACATCCGCCTGCGTCAGTCGGAAGCGCCGAAGGCCTAACGCATCTCGCGGGCGTGCCGCTCGTGATGAAACGTTCGAACCCCCTCTGCCGCAAGGCGAGGGGGTTTTTGTTTATGCGCTGGGAATACCGAGGGAGGGCAAGTCGATGATAGTGAGTGCGAAGGCGATCATTCGCCGCAACGACACGGTGCTGTTCGCGCGCAATCCGCGCAACGAGTGGGAGCTGCCGGGTGGCCAGCCCGAACCCGGTGAATCGCTGGAAGACGCAGTGCGCCGCGAAGTGCTGGAAGAATGCGGCTGGCAGATCGCGCAGGTGACCTACCACGGCAGTGCGTCGTTCGAAGTGATTCCCGGACGGCATGTGATGCTGGTCTTCTACGTTTGCGAGCGGGATGCGGGCGATCTCACGCCATTGGTCACGAGTGACGAGCATACGATGTTCGGCTGGATCGACGTCGACGGGCCGCGCCCCGACGATCTGCCGCAGTGCTACTGGGACGCGGTCACGCGCGCATAAGCATTGACTCGCTTCGCTGTCCGATTGCCTGCGATCTTTGCCCATCCTGCGAGCCGAACGCCGAATTGCCGTCATTGCCCATTACAATGACTCACCAGCGCGACGCACCGGCGCAGCTTTCCCTCGCTCACCCCCTGCATGAAGCCCTTCAAGATTCCTGAATCCGTGCTCGTCGTCATCTACACGCCGGCGCTCGATGTGTTGTTGATCGAGCGGGCCGATGCCGACAATTTCTGGCAGTCGGTAACCGGCAGCAAAGATCGCCTCGACGAGCCGCTGATCGAGACGGCCACGCGTGAAGTGTTTGAGGAAACGGGTATTCGCGTGGGGGACGGCGGCCTGCCCGCCAGCGCGCTGACCGACTGGCAGCACCAGATTCAATACAACATCTACCCGCGTTGGGCGCATCGCTATGCCCCGGACGTCACGCGCAATACCGAACACTGGTTCGGCCTGTGTGTCCCGGCGAACACCCCGGTGACGCTGGCCCCGCGTGAGCATGTCGCTTACGAATGGTTGCCTTGGGAAGCCGCCGCAGCGCGCTGTTTTTCGCCATCGAACGGCGACGCGATCCGGCAGTTACCCACGCGCGTGCGCTGACGCCCCGGCGCGCCGATGAGCAAGTACCTGCCGTTTTCCCACGATAACGACCTGACGCTGCTCTACCTCGGCGAGGCGTACTTCACGGCGCTGATCGCCGCCATCGACGCCGCCCGGCGCGAAGTGGTGATCGAGACCTACATCTTCGAAGCCGACGGCGCCGGACAGAACATTTCCGCCGCGCTGCAACGCGCCGCCCAGCGTGGCGTCTCCGTACGCGTGATCACCGATGGCATCGGCACCAGCCGTCGCCTGCCACTGGTCGAGGATTGGCGGGAGTGCGGTGTCATGCATCGCGTCTACAACCCGCATCTGTTCGGAAAATTCGGTTTTTCACGCACGCATCGCAAGCTCGCCGTCGTCGACCATGAGGTCGCGTTTGTCGGCGGCATCAACGTCATCGACGACTACAACGCGGGCGGCGGCGTGCGCATGAGCGACCCGCGCTGGGATTTCGCGGTGCAATGCCGTGGCCCGATCGTCGCGGAAATTGCCATCGCGTTTCATATCCAGTGGCTGCGTCTCGCGCCGGGCTATCTCGGCACACCCTTCCGGCACCGTCGCCGCGGCCAGCGCGGGCGCTTGCATTCGTCGGTCGCCGGGCAGGCCGCATTCGTCGCACGCGACAACCTGCACAATCGCCGCTCGGTGGAGAAGGCCTACCTGATGGCATTGGGACGGGCCCGCCACGAGGTCTGGCTCGCCAACCCGTACTTCGTGCCGGGACGCCGTCTGCGCCGCGCGCTGACGCAGGCCGCACGCCGTGGCGTGGCCGTGCATCTGCTCATCGGGCGCAAGGAATTCCGTCTGCTCGATATGGCGGTGCCGTGGCTTTACGCCAAGATGCTCGACGCGGGCGTGCGCATCGGCGAATACGACATGCGCCAGTTGCACGGCAAGGTCGCGGTGATCGACGACGTCTGGGCCACGGTCGGCTCGTCCAATCTCGACGCCCTGTCTCTCTTTCTCAATCACGAAGCCAACGTCGTCGTACTCGACGACCCGGTTGTCATCGAACTGCGTGACCATATCCGCAAAGCGTTCGCCGAAGCGCGCCTGATCGACGCCGCCCAATACGGCGGCCGCTCGTTATGGCGGCGGTTTCGCCAGTGGGCGGCCTACCGGCTGTACCGGCTGGCGATGAAAGCCATCACCCGCGGCAAGTACGACTGACACCCGCCAGACGGCCGGTTGGCCGGGGTTTTCACGCCCGCCGCCACGTGTTTCGATTAGGTATTCCGATCTAATAAATTCCTTGTTCGCCCATGGGCGTCCCCCAATAATAGGACGGCCGTTCGATTTTATGGTTAGCATCGGAGAACGGATAACCAAAGCGATGCCATACACATGCGAAAGGGTGAACAGACACGCAACGCGATCCTCAATGCCGCGCTAGAACTGGCGGGGCGTGACGGACTCGAAGGCCTGACGATCGGCTTACTGGCTGATCGCATGCAGATGAGCAAGAGCGGGGTTTTCGCGCATTTCGGTTCGCGTGAAGACTTGCAGATCGAAGTGCTGCGCGAATATCACCGGCGCTTCGAAGAAGAAGTGTTTGCCCCCAGCATGGATGTGCCGCGCGGCTTGCCGCGACTGCGCGCTCTGGTCGATCGCTGGATGGACAAACGGATTCGCGAAGTCACGACGGGCTGCATCTATATCAGCGGTGCCGTCGAGTACGACGATCGCGCGGCCAGTCCGGTGCGCGAAGCCTTGGTGAAGAGTGTGCGGTTGTGGCGATCGGCCCTGCTGCGCGCGATCACGCAAGCGAAGGAGGAGGGGCATCTGCGCTCGGACACCGATCCGCGCCTGATGCTCTTTGAAATGTACAGCCTGACGCTCGGCCTGCATCACGACGCGCGCTTCCTGCGGGAACCGGGTGCCGTAGAGATGACCCGGGTGGCACTGGAAAAACTGATTTCGTCTTATCAGCGCGGGTGAGGCGCGAGCCGTCCGCGATTCGTTTCGGAGGAGAAGGTCATGGGACAGTACAACGCGCCGCTGCGCGACATGCAATTCGTCATGCACGAACTGCTGGGCGTGGAAAACGAATTGAAAGCATTGCCGAAGCATGCGGACGTCGATGCCGACACCATCAATCAGGTGCTCGAAGAAGCCGGCAAGTTCTGTAGCGAAGTGGTCTTCCCGCTGAATCAAGTGGGCGATCGCGAAGGCTGCAAATACGAAGGCGATGGCGTGGTCACCACGCCGACGGGCTTCAAAGAGGCTTATCAGAAATACGTCGAAGCCGGTTGGGCCTCGCTGGGCTGCGATCCGGAATTCGGCGGTCAGGGCCTGCCGCAAGTCATCAACAACGCGCTGTACGAGATGCTGAACTCGGCCAATCAGGCGTGGACGATGTACCCGGGCCTGTCGCATGGCGCCTACGAATGCCTGCACGCGCACGGCACCCCCGAACAACAAGCCACCTATCTGCCGAAGATCGTCTCGGGCGAATGGACCGGCACGATGTGCCTGACCGAACCGCATTGCGGCACCGATCTGGGCATGCTTCGCACGAAGGCCGAGCCGAACGGCGACAACTCGTACGCCATCTCGGGCACCAAGATCTTCATCTCGGCTGGCGAGCACGACATGGCCGCCAACATCATCCACCTTGTGCTGGCACGTCTGCCGGATGCGCCCCCGGGCACCAAGGGCATTTCGCTGTTCGTCGTGCCGAAGTTCATCCCCGACGCCAACGGCGCACCGGGCGAGCGCAACGGTATCAAGTGCGGTTCGATCGAACACAAGATGGGCATTCACGGCAATGCCACTTGCGTGATGAACCTCGACGGCGCGAAGGGCTGGCTCGTCGGCGAACCGAACAAGGGCCTGAACGCCATGTTCGTGATGATGAATGCCGCACGCCAGGGCGTGGGCATGCAGGGTCTGGGCCTGACCGAAGTCGCTTATCAGAACTCGCTGGTGTACGCGAAGGAACGCATCCAGATGCGCTCGCTCACCGGCCCGAAGGCACCGGACAAGCCTGCCGATCCGATCATCGTCCACCCGGACGTGCGCCGCATGCTGCTCACGCAAAAGGCTTACGTCGAAGGCGGCCGTGCGTTCTCGTACTGGACGGCACTGCACATCGACAAGGAACTCTCGCACGGCGACGAAGCCGAGCGTAAAGAGGCTGCCGATCTGGTCGCGCTGCTCACGCCGATCATCAAGGCCTTCCTGACCGACAACGCGTTCGAGTGCACGAACCACGCGATGCAGATCTACGGCGGTCACGGCTACATCGCCGAGTGGGGCATGGAGCAATACGTGCGCGATGCGCGTATCAACATGATCTACGAAGGCACGAACACGATTCAGGCACTCGACCTGTTGGGCCGCAAGGTGCTGGGGGACATGGGCGCCAAGCTCAAGAAGTTCGGCAAGCTCGTGCAGGACTTCGTCGAAGCCGAAGGCGTGCGCGAAGACATGCAGGAGTTCGTCAACCCGCTCGCGGACATCGGCGACAAGGTCCAGAAGCTGACGATGGAAATCGGCATGAAGGCGATGGCCAACCCCGACGAAGTCGGCGCGGCGGCTGTGCCGTACCAACGCGTGGTCGGCCATCTCGTGTTCGCCTACTTCTGGGCGCGCATGGCAAAGATTGCCCTCGACAAGCAAGGCAGCGGCGACAAGTTCTACGAGTCGAAGCTCGCTACGGCGCGTTTCTACTTCGCCAAGCTGCTGCCTGAGACCGCGTATCACATCCGCGTGGCACGTGCCGGCGCGAAGACGCAAATGGAAGTCGACGTCGACCTGTTCTGAGAGCGGAGGAGATCACCGTGAGTCAAACCAACAAACCCCTGGTCGTTCGCAAGGTAGCCGTGCTCGGCGCCGGCGTGATGGGCGCGCAGATTGCCGCTCATCTGGTCAATGCGAAAGTGCCTGTCGTGCTGTTCGATCTGCCGGCGAAAGAAGGCCCGAAGAACGGCATCGTGTTGCGCGCCATCGACGGCCTGAAGAAGCTGAGCCCCGCGCCGTTCGCCGATAAGGCCGACGCGCAATACATCGAAGCCGCCAACTACGAAGACGACCTCGAAAAGCTGGCCGGTTGCGACGTCGTGATCGAAGCGATCGCCGAGCGCATGGACTGGAAGCACGACCTGTACAAGAAGGTCGCCCCGCATCTGGCCAAGCACGCGATCTTCGCGTCGAACACGTCGGGCCTGTCAATCACCGAACTCTCGGAAGGTTTCGACGCGGAACTGAAGGCACGCTTTTGCGGCGTGCACTTCTTCAACCCGCCGCGCTACATGCATCTGGTTGAACTGATCCCGACCGCCACCACGGCGCCGGCGATTCTCGACCAGCTCGAAACGTTCCTCACCTCCACGCTCGGCAAGGGCGTGGTGCGCGCGAAGGACACGCCGAACTTCATCGCCAACCGTGTGGGCGTCTTCTCGATTCTGGCGGTGTTCGCCGAAGCGCAGAAGTACGGTATCCCGTTCGATGTTGTCGACGACCTGACCGGCAGCAAGCTGGGACGCGCCAAGTCGGCCACGTTCCGCACCGCCGATGTGGTCGGTCTGGACACGATGGCGCACGTCATCAAGACGATGCAGGACGGCCTCAAGGACGATCCGTTCGCACCGACCTACGCCACGCCGCCCGTGCTGAAAGCACTGGTAGAAAAGGGCGCACTGGGCCAGAAGTCGGGCGCGGGCTTCTACAAGAAGGAAGGCAAGGTCATCAAGGTGCTCGACCCGCAATCGGGCGAGTACGTCGAGTCGGGCAAGAAGGCCGACGAGATGGTCGTGCGCATTCTGAAGAAGGCACCGGCCGAGCGCCTGCGCCTGCTGCGCGAATCGACCAACCCGCAGGCGCAGTTCCTGTGGGCCGTGTTCCGCGACGTGTTCCATTACATCGGCATGTATCTCGATCAGATCGCCGACAACGCGCGTGAAGTCGATTTCGCCATTCGCTGGGGCTTCGGCTGGACCACCGGTCCGTTCGAAGACTGGCAAGCCGCCGGCTGGAAGGACGTGGCCCAGTGGGTCAAGGAAGACATCGACGCGGGCAAGGCCCTGTCGAACGCGCCGCTGCCCGCTTGGGTAACGAGCGGCAAGGTCGCCGAAGCCGGTGGCGTTCACTCGGCCGAAGGCTCGTACGCCCCTGCCAAGGACGCCTTTGTGCCGCGCAGCACGCTGCCGGTGTACCAGCGTCAGGTGTTCCCGGCGGCGCTCGTCGGCGAAGCCGGCAACGACCCGCGCAAGTTCGGCAAGACGATCGAAGAGAACGACGCCGTGCGTCTGTGGGTCGACGAGACCCCGGGTCAGGACGACGTGCTCATCGTCTCGTTCAAGTCGAAGATGAACACGATCGGACCGGCCGTCATCGACGGTCTGGTGCGCGCCATCGATCTGGCCGAAGAACAATATCGCGGCGTGGTCGTGTGGCAACCGACGTCGCTCAAGCTCGGCGCGCCGGGTGGCCCGTTCTCCGCAGGTGCCGATCTGGAAGCCGCCATGCCGGCCTTCATGATGGGCGGCGCGAAGGGTATCGAGCCGTTCATCAAGAAATTCCAGGACGGCATGATGCGTGTGAAGTACGCGCAGGTGCCGGTCGTCTCCGCCGTCTCGGGCATCGCCCTCGGCGGTGGCTGCGAACTGCTGCTGCATAGCGCCAAGCGCGTGGCGGCACTGGAGAGCTACATCGGTCTGGTGGAAGTCGGCGTAGGCCTCGTGCCGGCCGGCGGCGGTCTGAAGGAAGCTGCGATTCGTGCGGCAGAAGCAGCCACCGCAGCAGGCAGCGTCCAGTATCTGCAATTCGTCACCAAGTCGTTCACCAACGCCGCCATGGCGAAGGTCTCGGCCTCGGCCATCGATGCGCGCGACATGGGCTACCTGAAGCCGTCGGACACCATCGTCTACAACGTTCACGAGCTGCTGTCGGTTGCCCGTAACGAAGCCCGCGCGTTGTCGCTGGCCGGTTACCGCCCGCCGCTCAAACCGGCCGGTATTCCGGTGGCAGGCCGCTCGGGTGTGTCGACGATCAAGGCGCAACTGGTCAACATGCGCGACGGCAACTTCATCTCGGCGCACGACTTCCTGATCGCCTCGCGTATCGCGGAAGCGGTGTGCGGCGGTGACGTCGAAGCCGGTAGTCTGGTGAACGAAGAATGGCTGCTGGCGCTCGAGCGTCGCGCCTTCATCGAAATGCTGGGCACGTCGAAGTCCCAGGAACGCATCATGGGCATGCTGCAAACCGGCAAGCCGGTGCGCAACTAAGCCGATCGGAGACTGACATGAGCAAACAACTGCAAGACGCCTACATCGTTGCCGCCACGCGCGCCCCGATCGGCAAGGCACCGAAGGGCAGCTACAAGAACACCCGTCCGGACGACCTGCTCGCGACGATTCTCAAGAGCGCGCTCGCTCAGGTGCCCGATCTCGATCCGAAAGTGATCGAAGATGCGATCATCGGTTGCGCCATCCCCGAAGCCCAGCAGGGCCTGAACGTGGCGCGTATCGGTGCGCTGCTCTCGGGCCTGCCGAACACGGTGGGCGGCGTGACGGTCAACCGTTTCTGCGCCTCGGGCCTGACGGCCCTCGCGATGGCGGCCGACCGCATTCGTGTGGGTGAAGCCGACGCGATGTTCGCCGGCGGCATCGAAAGCATGAGCATGGTGCCGATGATGGGCAACACGCCGTCGCTCTCGCCGTCGATCTTCGAGCGCGACGAGAACGTGGGCATCGCCTACGGCATGGGTCTGACCGCCGAGAAGGTGGCGCAGCAGTGGAAGGTCTCGCGCGAAGCGCAGGATGCCTTCGCACTGGCTTCGCACCAGAAGGCCATCGCTGCGCAGCAACGCGGTGAGTTCACGAACGAAATCACGCCGATCGAGATCGTTGAACGTTTCCCGAATCTCGCCACCGGTGAAGTGTCGATCAAGACGCGTACGCTGTCGCTCGACGAAGGCCCGCGCCCGGATACGACGATCGAAGGCCTTGCCAAGCTGCGTCCGGTGTTCGCCAACAAGGGCTCGGTCACGGCCGGTAACAGCTCGCAGACCTCGGACGGCGCCGGTGCGCTGCTCGTCGTGAGCGAGAAGATCCTCAAGCAATTCAACCTCACGCCGCTCGCGCGTTTCGTGTCGTTCGCCGTGCGCGGCGTGCCGCCCGAAATCATGGGCATCGGCCCCAAGGAAGCCATTCCGGCGGCGCTGCGTGCCGCAGGCCTCAAGCAGTCGGACATGGACTGGATCGAGTTGAACGAAGCGTTCGCCGCACAGGCGCTCGCCGTGATTCAGGATCTGGATCTCGACACCAGCCGCGTCAATCCGATGGGCGGTGCCATTGCGCTGGGCCACCCGCTGGGTGCCACCGGTGCGGTGCGTGCGGCTACGGTCGTGCATGCCCTGCGTCGTCACAACCTGAAGTACGGGATGGTGTCGATGTGCGTGGGCACGGGCATGGGCGCAGCGGGGATCATCGAGCGCATGTAAGGACGGGGACCGGACAGGCAAGTGACCGGTCATCAGGCGCCGGGGTGTGGATCGCGTAGTGCGCGTATCTGCCCCCGGCGTTTCTCATAAGACGAACGCGACATTCAGGATCAGGAGACAGTCGAGATGGACGACGTATTGGTGCAACGCCAAGGCGCGGTACAGGTGCTGACCTTCAACCGTGCACACAAGAAAAACGCGATCACCGCCGAGATGTATCAGGCGCTTGCCGATGGGCTGGCCGAGGCGGATGCCGATCCTGCCATTCGCGTGATCCTGATTCAGGGGCAGCCGGAGGCATTCTCCGCCGGCAACGATCTCGAAGACTTCCTGAAGCACCCGCCGAAGGACGACGACGCGCCCGTGTTCCAGTTTTTGCGCCAGATCAGTCAGGCGACCAAGCCGATCGTGGCTGCGGTGGCGGGCAACGCCGTGGGTGTCGGCACGACGATGCTGCTGCACTGCGATGTGGTGTACGCCGCCGAGACGGCGCGCTTCTCGCTGCCGTTCTCGCAGTTGGCGCTGGTGCCGGAAGCCGCGTCGAGCTGGCTGTTGCCGCGCGTGGCGGGCTATCACCGCGCTGCCGAGAAGCTGCTGTTCGGTGAGCCGTTCGACGTGAATGAAGCCGTGGCGATGGGGTTTGTGAACCGGATCGTGCCGGCGGCTGAACTGGCGGAGTTCGCGGCGAAGCGCGCCGCGCAACTGGCCGCCATGCCGGCGGGCTCGCTGCGGGTGACCAAGCAACTGATGAAGGGCGACAGCGCGCGCGACGTGCAGGAGCGCATTCGCGACGAGGCGCTGGAGTTTGGCAAGCGGCTGCTGTCGCCCGAAGCGCGCGAGGCGTTCACCGCTTTCTTCGAGAAGCGCAAGCCGGACTTCAGCCAGTTTTCGTAAGACGGAAACCGGGCGCTCCGGCGTAATGTCGCAACGTCGCAATGTCGCGATGATAAAAAGGCTGGCAACCCTCGGGTCGCCAGCCTTTTTTTTACTGCTTTTTGACGACTTCCCCGGCGTTCAGCCCAGCGTTTCGAGCTTGGGCAATTGGCGCGGGCGACGGTCCTCGTCGGTGGCCACGTAGGTGACCATGGCCTCGGTCACCTTCACGATCTCGTGCGACAGGCGCATGCGCTGTGCGTAGGCCTCGACGTAGACGGTAATCGACGTGTTGCCGGTCTTGACGATCTTCGCGTAGAAGCTCAGCAGATCGCCGACGAATACCGGCTGCTTGAACAGGAACGAGTTGACGGCAATCGTTGCCACGCGGCCATTGGCGCGTTGTGCGGCGGGAATCGAGCCGGCGATGTCGACCTGCGACATGATCCAGCCGCCGAACACGTCGCCATGGGCATTGGCGTCGGCGGGCATCGGCATCACGCGCAACGCCAGTTCTTTTTCGTCCGGCAGGGCCGTGAGGGCAGGGGTCGGGGTACTCATGGGGTTCCTTGCGTGAGCCAAAAAGCGGGAAAACTCGGGAATGCGCCGGCAGGCGGGGCATTCGAGGGGGCTCCCCCAAAGGAGAAGCCCGCCCGGCGCTGGCTCAGCATGAGACGCCGGGTTCTGCGAAAATACGCCATTGACGATTTTAGCGGAAAGCCCCCCACCGGACCTGTTGCCCGGGCCGGACCCCGCCCCCACAGCATCATGAGACGTTTTACTCCGGCCGAGCCTGCGCCGGCGGCGGCCAATGCCCCGAACGCAAAGAACCTTCCGAAGAAGCCGCGCAACGACTGGCAGGTGCTCAAGTCGCTGCTGCCATACCTGCTCGAATTCCGCGGGCGGGTAACGCTCGCGTTGTCGTGCCTGATTCTGGCCAAGGTGGCCAACCTCGGTGTGCCGATTCTGATGAAGCACATCGTCGATGCGCTGGGGCCGGTGGCAACGCTTTCTGCCACCGCCCGTGCCACCGCCGACCCGGCGCTGATCGTGGTCGGCGGGCTGGGCATGCTGGTGATCGCCTACGGGGTGGTGCGCCTGTCCACGTCGCTCTTCACCGAACTGCGGGAAATCCTGTTCTCGAAGGTGACGGAAAGCGCCGTGCGGCAAGTGGCGCTCAGGGTGTTCCGCCATCTGCACGCACTCTCGCTGCGCTTCCATCTGGAGCGACAGACCGGGGGCATGAGCCGCGACATCGAGCGAGGCACGCGCGGCATCCAGTCGATGATCTCGTACTCGCTGTACAGCATTCTGCCCACGCTCATCGAAGTGGCGCTGGTACTCGGTTTCTTCGTCGTGCGCTATGACGCGTTCTACGCACTGGTCACGCTCGCGGCGCTCGTGTTCTACATCGCGTTCACGGTGAAAGTGACCGAGTGGCGCACGCACTTCCGCCGCACGATGAACGAGCTCGATTCGAAGGCTAACGCGCGCGCCATCGATTCGCTCATCAACTACGAGACGGTGAAGTACTTCGGCAACGAGGCGTTCGAGACCGAGCGCTATGACGAGAATCTGAAGCGCTATCGGGCGGCGGCCATCCGTTCGCAGAATTCGCTTTCCGTGCTCAACTTCGGGCAGCAGGTGATCATTGCCACCGGGCTGATTCTGATTCTGTGGCACGCCACGCAGGGCGTGATGAGCGGCAGGATGACGCTGGGCGATCTGGTGCTGGTCAACACGTTCATGTTGCAGCTCTATATCCCGCTGAATTTCCTCGGCGTGATCTATCGCGAACTCAAGCAGGCCATGACGGACATGGACCGCATGTTCACGCTGCTCGACGTCAACCGCGAAGTGGCCGACCCGCCCGGCGCACCCGCGCTGATCTGCACCGGCGGCACGGTGAGCTTCGAGCATGTGAATTTCGGCTACGAGACGACGCGCCAGATTCTGCACGACGTGGATTTCACCATCGCCGCAGGCACGACCACTGCGGTCGTGGGCCACAGCGGCTCGGGCAAATCGACGCTGTCGCGTTTGCTGTTCCGCTTCTATGACGTGGGCTTCCCCGGCACCACCGCGGGACGCATCACCATCGACGGGCAGGATATCCGCGACGTCACGCAAGACTCGCTGCGGGCCGCCATCGGCATCGTGCCGCAGGACACGGTGCTGTTCAACGACACGATCTACTACAACATCGCTTACGGGAATCCGTCGGCCTCGCGCGAACAGGTCATTGCTGCGGCGCGCGCGGCACATATTCACGACTTCATCGAGAGCCTGCCGGCGGGCTATGACTCGATGGTCGGCGAGCGCGGGCTGAAGCTCTCGGGCGGTGAAAAGCAACGTGTCGCGATTGCACGCACGATTCTGAAGAATCCGCACATCCTGATCTTCGATGAAGCGACGTCGGCACTCGATTCGCGCTCGGAGCAGGCGATTCAGACGGAATTGCGCAATATCGCCCGGGAACGCACCACGCTTGTGATCGCGCACCGGCTGTCGACGGTCGTGCACGCGGCGCAGATCATCGTGCTCGACAAGGGCCGCATCGTCGAGCGCGGCACCCACGACGAGTTGCTGCATGCCGAAGGGCTGTACGCGCAGATGTGGGCGCTGCAACAACAGCGGCGTGGCGGCGAGGGCGACGCCGAGGCATCGCACTTCGCGACGGTGGTGTCCTGAGCGGCCGACGCCTCACCGTTGGGTGCGGCCCTGTCGCGCGCGCGGGCGATTGAGTAGACTAGCGCGCTGACACCGTCAGCCCCGGGGGCTCCGCATGGAAATCAAATGGCTCGAAGACTTCGTGTCGCTCGCCAAGACGCACAGTTTCAGCCGCTCGGCCGAGTTGCGCCATGTGACGCAGCCCGCCTTTTCGCGCCGCATTCAGGCCCTTGAGGCGTGGCTCGGCAGTGAGCTGATCGACCGGTCGAGCTATCCGACCCGGCTCACCCCTGCGGGTGAAGTCTTCTACGAGCAGGCGCTCGCGTTGCTCTCGCAAGCGCAGGAAGCGCGGGCCTTGCTGCGCGAGCAGCGTTCTGCCGACCATTCGGTGCTCGACTTTGCCGTGCCGCACACGCTGTCGATGACGTTCTTCCCGCGCTGGCTCAAGACGCTGGAAAAGCGGCTCGGCCTGTTGCGCACCCGTCTGCGGGCGCTCAACGTGCACGACGCAGCGATGTCGCTGACCGACGGCGGCTGTGACCTGCTCATGTGCTACTACCATCCCAGCCAGCCGTTGCAGCTCGACGTGGCGCGCTACGAGATGGTCGTGCTCGGCAGTGAGCGCTTCAGTCCCTACAGCGCGCCGACGCCGCAAAAGCGGGCGCGCTTCAAGCTCCCCGGCACGGCGGAAGCGCCGGTGCCTTATCTGGCCTACACGTCGAACGCCTACCTCGGGCGCATGGCCGACCTGCTGGTTGGCGACACGACCAGCCCGCCTCATTTCGACAAGGTCTACGAGACCGACATGGCCGAGGCCCTCAAGGCCATGGTGCTGGCGGGGCACGGCGTGGCGTTTCTGCCGGAAAGCGCCGTGGTCGACTCGGTCGCCCGCGAGGAACTGATCGACCTCGCGCCACCGGGCAAGACTGCCGCGCCGTGGCATCTCGATATGGAAATCCGGCTCTATCGCGACCGTCTGGCCTACGCCGACGCCAGCAACCGCCGCGAGAAGGCCAAGCGCGAAGCCGTCGAGGCGTTCTGGCAGGCCGTGCGCGATCAGGTCAAAGGGTGAGATTTGTAATCTATGCACGAAACGCATAGATGCATGTTTATTCGGCATTGGATTGTTCTTTGCGGCTCTAGGTAAAGTGCCTGCCATTCGTGTCGCAAGCACGGTGTGTGCGTGCGGCGCTGATTGAAGCCGGAGAATCCAGAGATGTCTCAATCGTCACAACACGCCTTGCCTTCCTACCTCCAAGCCGATGATCTCGGCCCCTGGGGCAACTATCTTCAACAGGTCGACCGCGTTACGCCCTATCTGGGCAACCTCTCGCGTTGGGTCGAAACCCTCAAGCGCCCGAAGCGCATCCTGATCGTCGACTGCCCGATCGAACTCGATAACGGCACCATCGCCCACTTCGAGGGCTATCGCGTCCAGCACAACACCTCGCGCGGTCCCGGCAAGGGCGGTGTGCGTTTCCACCAGGACGTCACGCTCTCCGAAGTCATGGCCCTGTCGGCCTGGATGTCGGTCAAGAACGCCGCAGTGAACGTGCCGTACGGCGGCGCCAAGGGCGGTATCCGCGTCGACCCGCGCAAGCTCTCGCGCGGCGAACTCGAACGCCTGACGCGTCGTTACACCAGCGAAATCAACATCATCATCGGGCCGACGAAGGACATTCCGGCACCCGACGTCAACACGAATGAGCAGATCATGGCGTGGATGATGGACACGTACTCGATGAACGAGGGCTCCACGGCCACGGGCGTCGTGACCGGCAAGCCGATCTCGCTGGGTGGCTCGCTGGGCCGTCGCGAAGCGACCGGCCGCGGCGTGTTCGTGGTGAGCTGCGAGTCGGCCCGCCGTCTGGGCATGGACGTGCGCGGTTCGCGCGTGATCGTGCAGGGCTTCGGCAACGTGGGCGGCATTGCGGCCCGCCTGTTCGCGGAAGCCGGCGCGCATGTCATCGGCGTGCAAGATCACACCGGTACGATCTACAAGTCGGATGGCCTCGATGTGCCGAACCTGCTCAAACACGTGGCCGAAACCGGCGGCGTGGGCGGTTTCCCGGCAGCCGAGACCATCAAGGACGATGAATTCTGGTCGCTCGACTGCGAATTCCTGATCCCGGCAGCGCTGGAAAACCAGATCACCGAGAAGAACGCCGACAAGATTCGTGCGAAGGTCGTGGTGGAAGGCGCCAACGGCCCGACCACGACGGCGGCCGACGACATTCTGCGTGCCAAGAACATTCTGGTGGTGCCCGATGTGGTGGCCAACGCCGGGGGTGTTACTGTGTCGTACTTCGAATGGGTGCAGGACTTCTCGAGCTTCTTCTGGACCGAGGAAGAGATCAACCACCGTCTGGAGCGCATCATGCGCGAAGCCTTCGACGGCGTGTGGCACGTGGCGCAGGAACATTCGGTGTCGCTGCGTACGGCGGCATTCATTGTGGCGTGTAGCCGTATCCTGCAAGCGCGCGAGATGCGCGGCCTGTACCCCTGATCTGGCGGTGCTTTTGCTCTAAGTAGTAATACGCACTAATGCGTAAAAAACGAATGTTCGGGGCGAAATGCGTCAAAAAAGACGTACGTTCCGAACATTCGAGAATAAAAAAACAGGCAATTGCAGTGCTAAAATGCATTCGTTTTGTGCCAAGGAGACCAAGGAATGACCCTCTCGAAAATTGCATTGGCGTTGTGTTGTGTGGGCCTGATGGCAGGTGCTGCACAAGCGCAGGAAAGCGGTACGCTCAAGAAGATCAAGGACACCGGCGTGATTTCGCTGGGTAACCGGGAGTCGTCGATCCCGTTCTCGTTCTATGACAACAACCATAATGTCGTTGGTTACGCGAACGATGTCGCGATGGCCATCGTCGATGAAGTCAAGAAAGAACTGAAGCTCACGAAGCTCGACGCGAAGCAGACCCCGATCACGTCGCAGAACCGTATTCCGCTGGTGCAAAACGGCACGATCGATATCGAGTGCGGTTCGACCACCAACAATGCCGAGCGCCAGAAGCAAGCGGCATTCTCGAACACCTTCTTCATCATCGGTACGCGCCTGCTGACCAAGAACAGCTCGGGCGTGAAGGATTTCGACGATCTGAAGGGCAAGAACGTCGTGACCACCGCCGGTACGACCTCTGAGCGTCTGCTGCGTCAGATGAATCAGGACAAGAACATGGGCATGAACATCATCAGCGCGAAGGATCACGGCGAGGCAGCAATCACGCTGCATCAAGGCCGTGCCGTTGCGTTCATGATGGATGACGCCCTGCTCGCCGGTGAGCGCGCCAAGTTCAAGGATGCCAAGGACTACACCATCGTCGGCAAGCCGCAATCGTACGAAGCGTACGGCTGCATGATGCGCAAGGACGATCCGGGCTTCAAGAAGGTGGTGGACACGGCTGTGGCCAACTACCAGAAGTCGGGCAAGGCTTTCACGGACTACAAGAAGTGGTTCCAGTCGCCGATCCCGGCGTTGAACGGCACGAACATGGACTTCCCGCCGTCGGCTGAAATGGCCGCACTGTGGAAGGCGCCGAACGACAGCGCTGACGTGACGCCTGCCAAGTAAGCCTTGTGGCTTATCGCAACGCTGAGCATGATCAGTAAGTAATGCCGAAGCGGAAGGAGTCATCCTTCCGCTTCTTTTTAAGCAAGACAAGTAGAAAAGGGGAGATCATGGCTCTCGGTCTCGATTTCAGTTTTTTCTTCCAGCCGGTAGCGACCGGTGAGAACAGCACCTATTTCGGGTGGCTGCTCTCGGGCTTCAAGCTCACGCTTGAAGTCGGCCTCGGCGGCTGGATCATCGCGTTGATCGTCGGCTCCGTGCTCGGCGTGATGCGCACCGTTCCCAATAAGTGGATCTCGGGCTTCGCGGCGGGGTACGTCGAGCTGTTCCGAAACATCCCGTTGCTGGTGCAGTTGTTCTTCTGGTACTACGTGGCGCCCGACTTCCTCCCGGAAGCGATCCGCCAGTGGCTGTTCTCGCTCAATCCGGCGAACGTCTCGCTGCTCACCGGCGTGATTGGCCTGGGTCTCTTTACGGCCGCCCGCGTGTGTGAACAGGTGCGTTCCGGTATCAATTCGCTGCCCAAGGGTCAGAAGAATGCCGGTCTGGCCATGGGGCTCACGCTGCCGCAGACGTACCGCTTCGTGCTGCTGCCGGTGGCTTTCCGCGTGGTGATCCCGCCGATTACCTCGGAATTCGTCAACATCTTCAAGAACTCGGCCGTGATCTCGACAGTGAACCTGCTCGAACTGACCGGCCAGGGCAAGCAACTGATCGACTACACGGCGCATAGCTACGAGTCGTTCATCGCCGTGACGGTTGCCTACATGATCATCAACATCGTCGTGCTCACGTTCATGCGTTGGCTCGAAACGAAGACCCGCCTGCCGGGCTACATCGGGGGCAAATAATGGGTGAGATCTTCGCTTGGGGCGGCGTGGTAGACGCGTGGCCCCTGTTGGTCAAGGGCATGGTCACCACGTTGCAGATCACGGCGCTCGCCGTGATCGTGGGCATCGTGTGGGGCACATTGCTCGCGATGATGCGTCTGTCGGGCGTGGCGGCGTTGAAGTGGTTCGCGGATCTTTACGTGAACGTGTTCCGCTCGATCCCGCTGCTGATGGTGCTGCTGTGGTTCTTCCTGATCGTGCCGCAGGTGCTGCGCTCGTTGCTCGACGTGCCGCCCACGTGGGACATCCGGATGGTCTCGGCGCTCGTCGCCTTCTCGCTGTTTGAAGCAGCGTATTATTCGGAAATCATTCGCGCCGGTATTCAGAGCGTGTCGCGCGGCCAGTTGTCGGCAGCGTTTGCGCTCGGTATGTCGTACTGGCAGGCAATGGGTCTCGTGGTGCTGCCGCAGGCCTTCCGCAATATGGTGCCGTTGCTGCTCACGCAGGGCATCATCTTGTTCCAGGATACGTCGCTCGTGTATGCGATCGCCCTGTCCGACTTCTTCGGAATGTCGTACCAGGTGGGTCAGCGCGATGGCACATTGCCCGCAATGATTGTGTTTGCCGGGGCGGTCTACTTTGTGATCTGCTTCACGGTTTCGATGTTGGTTAAACGTCTTCAAAAGAGGTTGGCGAAATGATTTCCCTCAAAAACGTCTCCAAGTGGTACGGCCAGTTCCAGGTGCTCACGGACTGTTCCACTGAAGTCAAGAAGGGTGAAGTCGTGGTGGTGTGCGGCCCGTCGGGTTCGGGCAAGTCCACGCTCATCAAGACCGTCAACGGTCTCGAGCCGATCCAGCAAGGCGAGATCATCGTCGACGGCACCTCGGTCGCAGACCCCAAGACGAACCTGGCCAAGCTCCGCTCGCGCGTGGGCATGGTGTTCCAGCACTTCGAACTGTTCCCGCATCTGTCGATTACCGAAAACCTGACGCTCGCACAGATCAAGGTGCTCGGCCGCCGCAAGGACGAAGCCAACGACAAGGGTCTGAAGCTGCTTGAGCGCGTGGGCCTGAAGGCGCATGCACACAAGTTCCCGGGCCAGTTGTCGGGCGGTCAACAGCAGCGTGTCGCGATTGCCCGTGCCCTGTGCATGGACCCGATCGCCATGTTGTTCGACGAGCCGACGTCGGCACTCGATCCGGAAATGATCAATGAAGTGCTCGACGTGATGGTCGAATTGGCGCACGAAGGCATGACCATGATGGTGGTTACGCACGAAATGGGCTTCGCCAAGAAGGTCGCCAATCGCGTGATCTTCATGGATCAGGGCCTGATCGTCGAAGACGACAAGAAGGAAGAGTTCTTCGACAACCCGAAGTCGGATCGCGCCAAGGACTTCCTGGCCAAGATCCTGCACTGAACTCGGGGCACGGCACGGCGCGTCAGCCTGCAAGGCGACGCGCTGCTGTACGGTTCGAAGTACTCGCAGCAACGAAAAAGCGTGCCCTCGGGCACGCTTTTTTTATGGCCGCTCGGTGCGCACGAGACGCACCGGAGGCTTACTGGCAGGCGGTGTTCTGCGCGTTGCGCAGGCGCACGGCTTCCGGAATCGGGACGACGGCGCGCTGCGTCGGGGCGCCGTTTTCGAACAGAATCAACTCGCCCGGTTCGAAGGTCGTCCAGACTTCGTTGTCAGTCAGCGGTACCGTCGCGATGACGGCCACGCGGTCGGCCGGCGTGGTGAACTTGGCGAAGTCGATTTCCCAGTCGGCATCGATCAGGTGCGCCTTGGCGAACGGCCACTGACGGGCGATGAAGTGCAGTTTGGTCGAGCAATGGGCAATCAGGGCCTGTCCGTTCGAGAGCACGAAGTTGAACACGCCGTGGCGGGTGATCGTGCGTGTGATGTCTTCGACGGCGTGGAACAGCTCGTCGAGCGGCGGTTGCGAACCGGGGAAGCGCTTGCGCAGGCCCTGCATGATGTCGCAGAAGGCGCGCTCGCTGTCGGTGGTGCCGACCGGCTGGTACACGCCGGAGAGGAACGGGTCGTAATCGTGCAGGTCGCCGTTGTGCGCGAAGATCCAGTGACGTCCCCACAGTTCGCGCTGGAACGGATGGCAGTTCTCCAGCTCAACGATACCTTGCGTCGCCTTGCGGATATGCGCGATGACGTTTTTCGACTTGATGGGGTATTTCTTCACCAGTTCGGCGATGGGCGAATTGGCAGCGGCCTGATGATCGATGAAGAGCCGGCAGGCTTTGTCTTCGAAGAAGGCGATACCCCAGCCGTCGGCATGATGGTCAGTGCCGCCCCCGCGCGCCGCAAAACCGGTAAATGAGAACGTGATGTCGGTCGGTTCTGCGCAATTCATTCCAAGCAGTTGGCACATGGGGCGGGCAAATCTCTGATTGGCAGCTCACGTCGTGTCAGTGCGCAGCTGCCGTTACAATATGGGGTTGCACAAGCATAGCACCGGCCCCTGTGCACGTACATTCCCGTCCTAAAAAGTTCGTCGCGCCGACGCCCCACCCGCCGGCACGGCCCAGCAGCCCCGGAACCGATCATGACCACCGAACTGACTATCACCCGTCCCGATGACTGGCACCTGCACGTGCGCGATGGCGCCGTGCTCAAGAGCGTGCTGCCCGACAGCGCCCGCCAGTTCGGCCGCGCGATCATCATGCCGAACCTCAAGCCGCCGGTCACCACCACCGAGCATGCCGCCGCCTACCGCGAGCGCATTCTGGCGGCACGCCCGGCCGGCAACACGTTCGAGCCGCTCATGACGTTGTATCTCACCGACAACACTCCCGGTGACGAGATCCGTCGCGCCAAGGCGTCGGGTTTCGTGCACGGCGTGAAGCTGTACCCGGCAGGCGCCACGACGAATTCGGACGCCGGCGTGACCGATCTGGCCAAGTGCCGCGGCGCGCTCGAAGCCATGCAGGAAGTCGGCATGCCGCTGCTCGTGCACGGCGAAGTGACGAGTTCGGATATCGATATCTTCGATCGCGAAAAGGTCTTCATCGACCGCGTGATGAAGCCGCTGCGCCGTGATTTCCCGGCACTCAAGGTAGTGTTCGAGCACATCACCACGAAGGATGCCGCCGAGTACGTCGCCGAGGCCGAAGGCCCCATCGGCGCCACGATCACTGCGCACCACCTGCTGTACAACCGCAATGCGATCTTCACCGGCGGCATCCGTCCGCATTACTACTGCCTGCCGGTGCTCAAGCGCGAAATCCACCGTGAAGCGCTGGTCAAGGCCGCCACGTCGGGCAGCGCACGCTTCTTCCTGGGCACGGATAGCGCCCCGCACGCCCGTGGCGCGAAGGAAATGGCTTGCGGCTGCGCCGGTTGCTACACCGCCCTGCACGCGGTGGAGTTGTACGCAGAAGCGTTCGACAACGCGGGCGCGCTCGACAAGCTCGAAGGATTTGCCAGCTTCCACGGCCCGGACTTCTACGAACTGCCGCGCAACGCCGACAAAATCACGCTGGTGCGCGAAGACTGGGAACTGCCGGCCGAGCTGCCGATGGGCGACGCGACCGTCGTGCCGCTGCGTGGTGGCGAAGTCATCGGCTGGAAGCTCAAGGGCTGAGGCAGGGCGTCGTAGATGCTGTCTGCGTTGCCCGTGACGACCCAACCGCACACGGCGGGGGCGTTGCCGGATATCGACTGGCCGCAACCATGGTTTGCCGCGGTGAGGGCGCACGGGCAGGGCGCGCTCGCCAGCGGCGACTGGCGAGTGGCGCTGTCTTCACTGGCGAGGGCGGCCGCTCAGGTCAGCGGGCACGGCAAACCGTTGTGCTTCGTCGCACAAGGGGATTTGCCGGAAGGGACGGCTTACGAAGCCTTCATCGCCGCGACCGGCGGCGTGCCGACCCGCCCCAATCTGCATGACTTCTTCAATGCGCTGATTTGGCTGGCCTACCCGCGCAGCAAGGCGGCGCTCAACGCCCGGCAAGCCACCGCCATTGCAGCCGATGGCGTGCAGGCCACCCGTGGGGCAACCCGCGACGCGGCGACCTTGTTCGACGAGAACGCCGTCATCTTTGCCTGTAGCGACCCGGCATTGGGCGCTGCGCTGCGCGGCTTCGACTGGCAGACCCTGTTCGTCACGCGCCGCGCGGATTGGGGACGTGCCTGCGAGGTGCAGCCCTTCGGGCACGCTTTGCTGGAGAAGCTGGTCGTGCCCTATAAGGCGATCACGGCGCATGCATGGATTGTCGATGTGCCGGTCGATTACTTCCGACTGACACCTGCCGAGCGCCTCGACTGGCTCGACGCCCGGCTGGCACCGGGGCTCGCCGATATTCCTTTCACGCCGCGCGATTTCGCACCATTGCCGATACTGGGCATCCCGGGGTGGTGGCCGGCGAACGGCGATCGAGACTATTACAACGACACGTCGGTGTTTCGCCCGGGGCGCCGGGCCGATTTGCCCGCAGGGCAGCCGCAGGCGCGGTAATCCGGGGCGGTCGGGCGTGGGGAAAGGCGCGCGCGTGATACACTTCGGCCCGCAGAGTCGGCCAGACAATCGCCGCCTTCTTCGGAAGGGGGAGGAAAGTCCGGACTCCATAGGGCAGGGTGATGGCTAACGGCCATCCGTCGTGAGACGCGGAACAGGGCAACAGAGAACAGACCGCCGATGGCCCCTGGCGAAAGCCAGGCGGATCAGGTAAGGGTGAAACGGTGCGGTAAGAGCGCACCGCGGCGTGCGGCAACGCACACGGCACGGTAACCTCCACCCGGAGCAATTCCAAATAGGCAGGTGAGCGGCATGCGCCTTGTGCGTGTGTCGGCAACGGGGCCCCCGGGAGCCTGCGGGTAGGAAGCTTGAGCGGCGTAGTGATGCGTCGCCTAGAGGAATGGTTGTCAGGCGCGGCGCGAGTCGCGTTCACAGAATCCGGCTTATCGGCCGTCTCTGCATCGATACAAAAGCGAAAGGCTCCCGTGAGGGAGCCTTTTGTCTTTCTGCGACGCGGCCTTCCAAGGCGTGGCAGGCGCGACGGTAATCGCTCGCGCCCTGCGGCCTCAGCCTTCGACGATTTCCACGCTGTGCGTGAGTTCGGCCGTCTTGGCGAGCATGATCGACGCCGAGCAGTACTTGTCGTGCGAGAGCGTCACGGCGCGCTCGACGGTGGCCGGGTTCAGGTTGCGCCCCGTCACGGTGAAGTGGAAGTGAATCTTCGTGAAGATCTTGGGGTCTTCGCTGGCGCGCTCGGCCTTGAGCGTGACGCTGCAATCCTTGACCTCTGCGCGGCTCTTCTTGAGGATCATCACCACGTCATACGCGGTGCACCCTCCGGTGCCGACCAGCAGCATCTCCATCGGACGCGGCGCCAGATTACGGCCACCGCCTTCCGGCGCTCCATCCATCGCGACGATATGCCCACTGCCTGTTTCCGCGATGAAGGCCATGCCATCCTGGCCCATCCAGCTAACCTTGCATTCCATAATCTCGATACCCCGAATTCTCGTTCAAGCAAAAATTGTAGCGGCTTCCGCAATAGTGCGTACGATGCCGTCCGACTCGCGTCCGGCAACCTCCGGGCGGTCTGAGTTGTTGCGTCGCAATATTGGCGCTTTTTTGATCGGGTTTTCAGGGGGAAAAACCCTAAATTTAGGCAAAAGGCTCTAGCGAGCAGGGCAGTCCGAACATGGATTTTTGTGTAAGTTGTTGAACTTAAAGCGCTATCTTGGTTTGTGTGCGAATTTTGAGAATTTCATAATGTGGTGTTGTATTTCGCACTATAAATTTTCTTGCAACGCACCATCGGCTTTGCTAGACTTCAGTCATTGGTTGTTGTGCTTCACAGCAATTCTGCAAGTGTCTCCTCCACCCTCCTCCTTTGGTGGATTTAACCCGGACCCAATGAGGTTCGGGTTTTTTTTTGTGCCCCCGAAAAGTGCTGCGAAAAGGCGGTTTACCTAAGCGCGTTTACCGGGCGGTCGTTTTTTCTGTATAATCAACGGCTTTTCCGGAAATGCCCACGGAAAAAGCATCAGGGAGAGCCTGCAAGCACAGGACTGCGCCATGTGACCCAAATCACAAGGACGCGGCCGGCAGACAAGCAGGAAGTTGGTGTCTATGGGGCAAGCAGTTTTTTAATTGGATCGATCATGAAGACGTTTTCCGCTAAGCCGGCAGAGGTGACGCGCGAATGGTTTGTGATTGACGCGACGGACAAAGTCCTCGGCCGTGTCGCCAGCGAAGTGGCACGCCGTCTGCGCGGCAAGCACAAACCGGAATTCACGCCGCACGTTGACACGGGTGATTACATCATCATCGTCAATGCTGCCAAGCTGAAAGTTACGGGCGCAAAGCAAACTGATAAGAAGTACTACCGTCACACGGGTTACCCGGGCGGTATCTACGAAACCACGTTTGGCAAGATGCAAGAGCGTTTCCCGGGCCGTGCGCTCGAGAAAGCCGTGAAGGGCATGCTGCCGAAGGGTCCGCTGGGCTACGCGATGATCAAGAAGCTGAAGGTTTACGCCGACGGTAACCATCCGCACGAAGCGCAGCAACCGAAGTCGCTCGAGATCTAAGGGCCAGCCATGTTCAAAAACGATTGGAATTACGGCACGGGCCGTCGCAAGAGCGCAGTGGCTCGTGTGTTCATCAAGGCTGGCAAGGGCGACATCGTCGTCAATGGCAAGCCGATCAAAGAGTACTTCGCTCGCGAAACGTCGCTGATGATCGTGCGTCAGCCGCTCGAACTGACCAACCACGCTGAAACGTTCGACATCAAAGTCAACGTGTCGGGCGGTGGTGAAACGGGTCAGGCCGGTGCGGTTCGTCACGGCATCACGCGTGCACTGATCGACTACGACGCGACCCTCAAGCCGTCGCTGTCGACCGCTGGTTTCGTTACCCGCGATGCTCGTGAAGTCGAACGTAAGAAGGTTGGTCTGCACAAGGCCCGCCGTCGCAAACAGTTCTCGAAGCGTTAATCGCACGAGTGCTTGTTGGCATCTGCCGACTCGGCAGATCCGGAGAAAAGGCCGCCTCGCGCGGCCTTTTTTCTTATGTTTTTGGTTTGTGATGTTTCGGGGTGCGGCGCCGTCTCACACGTGTCGTCGAAGCTTGATAGAATCCCGTTTCCAATTTCGTTGGGGTAGGACATGGTCAAGGTAGGTATCGTAGGCGGCACCGGCTATACCGGTGTGGAGCTGCTCCGTTTGCTGGCGCAGCACCCGGAAGCACAATTGACGGCGATTACCTCGCGCAAGGAAGCAGGTACGCTGGTCGCCGATATGTATCCGAACCTGCGTGGCCGCGTGGATCTGGCGTTTTGCACGCCCGATGACGCCCGTCTGACCGATTGCGACGTGGTCTTTTTTGCGACCCCGCACGGTGTGGCGATGGCGCAGGCGCGAGAGTTGCTCGCTGCCGGCGTGCGCGTGATCGACCTGGCCGCCGACTTCCGTCTCAAGGACACGGCCACGTTCGAGAAGTGGTACGGCATGCCGCATGCCTGCCCGGATATTCTCGAAGAAGCCGTTTATGGCCTGCCCGAAATCAACCGCGAGCAGATCAAGCAGGCCCGTGTGATCGGCCTGCCGGGCTGCTACCCGACGTCGGTGCAACTCGGCTACGCGCCGTTGTTCGCCGGTGGCCGCAAGCTGGTCGATGCGAAGCACCTGATCGCCGACGCCAAGTCGGGCGCCAGCGGTGCCGGCCGCAAGGGCGAGACCTCGCTGATCCTGGCCGAGACGCTGGACAACTTCAAGGCGTATGGCGTGAAGGGCCATCGCCACCATCCGGAAATCAAGCAGGGCCTCGAAGCGATTGCAGGCTACGATGTGGGCCTGACGTTCGTGCCGCACCTGCTGCCGACGATTCGCGGCATTCATTCGACGCTGTACGCGACGATCCTGCCCGAAGCGCGCGACACCGATTTCCAGCAATTATTTGAAACGTATTACGAGAACGAGCCGTTCGTCGACGTGCTGCCGGCGGGTTCGATGCCGGAAACGCGTTGGGTGCGTGCTTCGAACTACGTGCGCGTGGCGGTGCATCGCCCGGGCAACGAAGACACGCTGGTCATCCTCGTGGTCGAGGACAACCTGGTCAAGGGCGCGTCCGGTCAGGGCGTGCAATGTATGAACCTGATGTTCGGCCTGCCGGAGAACATGGGTCTGACCCATATTCCCGTACTGCCGTAACGGTATTTTTTGTCCCTAAGCTCTTGATTTTTCTGCCGTCGGCACGATTTCGGAATAGGGAATAGAATGGTACCCAACCGAATTATGGAGATTTGCGATGAACGCACCGCTTGAGGCCGCCGTCACGGAAATGCCCGCGTTTCTGGTCTTTACGGACAGCGCCGCGGACAAGGTCAAGCAACTGATCGACGAAGAAGGCAACCCGGAACTCAAACTGCGCGTTTTCGTGCAGGGTGGCGGTTGCTCCGGCTTTCAGTATGGTTTCACCTTCGACGAAGACGTGAACGAAGATGACACCGTGCTCGACAAGAACGGAGTCTCGCTGCTGATCGACTCGATGAGCTACCAGTATCTGGTGGGCGCCGAGATCGACTACAAGGAAGACATTAACGGCGCACAGTTCGTGATCAAGAACCCGAACGCCTCCACGACTTGTGGCTGCGGCTCGTCGTTCTCGGTCTGAGCGACACGACGGCAGTACCGGAAGTATCAAGAGAAAGGGCCCGCAAGGGCCCTTTTCTCGTTAGCGCGTTGTTTGCTTCATCTCAACAGCCGGTATCGCCGCCGTATCCCCGTCAGCGGGGGTAGATCGCCCCGAGAACGCGCGGGCCGGCAGCGCCAGTGACCGATGGCAGATTGCCCGGCAGGCGCGCCAGACACCGCTCAGCCAGCCACGCGAAGGCGAGCGCTTCGACCTGATTCGGCGGCACGCCGAGCGCATCCGTCGTCGTGACCGTCATTCCCGGCAGGCGGGCGGCAATCGCCTGCATCAGCGCCTGATTACGCGTGCCGCCACCGCAGGCGTAGAAGCCCTTGCAGTCCGGTGCATAGCGAAGCACGTCGTCGGCCACGCATTGGGCCGTGAGCGCGACCAGTGTCGCCTGAACATCGACCGGCGCAATGCCGGGGAAGGCCGCCAGATGGGCATCCAGCCATGCCGCGTGAAACAGGTCGCGCCCGGTGCTCTTGGGGGGAGTTTGTGTGAAATAGGGTTCGCTCAGCAGTGCGGCGAGCAGGGCATCGTCGACGCGTCCGCTGGCACCCCATGCACCGCCATCGTCATAGGTCTTGCCAAGATGCCGTGCGGCCCAACCGTCGAGCAGTGCATTGCCGGGGCCGCAATCGAAACCGGTCACCGGCTTGCCCAATGCCGCCGCGGGCAAAATCGTCACATTGCTGATGCCGCCGAGGTTGCACACGACGCGGGACTCACTCGCGTCCGAGAACTTCGCCTGATGGTAGGCGGGCACCAGCGGTGCCCCTTGGCCGCCGGCAGCGACGTCGCGGCTGCGAATGTCCGCAACCACGTCGATGCCGGTCAGTTCTGCAATCAAGGCGGGCGCATTCAATTGACGCGTGTAACCCACACCGTCAAATTCGCCGGGACGGTGGCGAATGGTCTGTCCATGCGCGCCCACCGCGGTGATCGCCGCCGCAGGTAACCCGGCGCTCGCGAGGAGTGCTTTCACGCAATCGGCGTAATGCCGTGCGAGCGCATTCGCGGCCAGTGCTTCCCTGTGTAATTCGTTCTCCGACGGCGCTTGCAGCACCATGAGCGTCTCGCGCAATTCCGCCGGAAAGGGGACGTACGCTTCGGCAAGCACGTGGCCTCCGGGAGACGCAACGAGTACACCGTCGACACCATCGAGGCTGGTGCCGGACATAAGACCGATGAAGTGGGAAGTTGCAGCAGCGGCGGCCGGATGGGCGCCTTGGGAAGCGGTGTCGGTCATGAGCGGAGCGCAGACGTTCGAGGGGAGCCGGGAAACTTCTCGCACCGGCGGGCGACGCGCGCGAATCCTACATTTCGCACGTCATCGCCCGCCGGTGCGGCCTCCAGCATACCTTAGTCGCGCTCGGCGACCTGCACGGTGCGCATCAGATCGATGCGCTTGAGAAGGTTGGCGGCATACATGTCGAAGAGCTTCAGGCGCGGGCCCGAGAGCGGTGCGACGGCGGCCACATCGGTGGCAAACGGATTGCGCGGCACGTTCTTGTAGCGCAGTTCGTAATGCAGATGCGGACCGGTTGCCCAGCCCGTCTGGCCGACAAAGCCGATGACCTGACCCTGCGTGACGCGCGCCCCCGGTTTCAAGCCCGAGCTAAAGCCCGACAGGTGGGCGTAGCGCGTCTGATAGTCGCCAGCGTGGTTGATCTCGATCAGGTTGCCGTAGCCGTTCTGCTTGCCGACGAATTTCACCACGCCGTCGCCCGCAGCAAACACGCGCGTGCCGACCGGGGCGGCAAGATCGACGCCTTCGTGCTTCTTCCACTGATGCTGGAATGGATGCTCACGGCCGCCGAATGCCGACGAAATCCGCGAGAACTCGACCGGCGTGCGCAGGAAAGCCTGCTTGAGGTTGCGTCCGTCGAAGCCGTAATACGCGCCGTCGGTGTTGCCTTGCGGGTCCGCGTACCAGATGGCCTGATGCGTCTTGCCCTGATTGATGAACTCGATGGCGAGAATGCGGCCGGTGCGCACGGTGCGGTCTTGCTGCTTGACCACTTCGTACACGAGCCGGAACCGGTCGCCCCGGCGCACGTCGCGCTGGAAGTTGATCACACCGGAGAAGATGTTGACCATCTGCGCGACCACGGCGTCGGGCACGCCCGCGTCGTCCATGGCCGTGAAGAAGTTGCCGGCGATGGCACCCGAGCGCATGGACCACTCGGTGTCGTTCGCGAGCTGTTCCATGCGGGCGCGCAGCTTGCCGGCGTCATTGCGCTCGATCACGAGCTGCTGGGCGTTGGCCGTGCCGGACGAGATCAGGGTGGAGAGCGTAACGAGCTTGCCGTCGTCGTCGGTTTCGGCCTGAACGACCTGACCGGCGGGCACGCCGATGAGACGCCGTGCGACGGCATTCTCACGGATGAAGCGCTCGGCAGCAGGGTCCTGGATCGACAGCCGTGAAAGCATGTCGCCAAGCGTCTCGCCGCGCCGCAGCGCCACTTGATGGATGAAGGTCTGGGATTGCGCGTCGAGCTGCTGGATTTGTCGGGCCAGATCGGGGAAGGTGAGCGGCAGCGTGATGCTGGCACCATTGCGTGCCGAGTCCGGCACCATGGGGGCCACGCCGAATGCGGTCACCATTCCCAACGTCAGGGCCGAACCGACCGTCGCCACGATTTGCACCTTTCTTCGACGGTGCTTCGGCTGCGTGGGATCAATCAGGGTCAGCAGTTCACGCGCAAAAAAATCACGGAGTTTTGGCCACATCACGTAAAATTCTGCGCAACTTACGAAAAAGCCCGGGCGGAGCGACACGCTTCGAATTGCCTTCCGGCAACCCGGCGGCGCCTTGGCCCGAGCCGAGAATTGAGCGGCGATTATAGCAGACGCGCCAACATCTCTTGCGTTGGGGGAAATCCTAACGCAGTCTGGACAATGAAGTTATGACAAGTGAACACACACTCACCCCGGAAAAGACGTACCCAGTGACTGACGCCACGCGGGCCGCTATGGCGATCGCCAAGCGCGGCTGCGACGAGCTGCTGGTGGAGGAGGAGTTCCTTCAGAAACTGGCGCGCAGCGAAGCCACGGGCAAGCCGTTGCGCATCAAGCTGGGTCTGGACCCGACGGCGCCGGATATCCACATCGGCCACACGGTGGTGCTCAACAAGATGCGCCAGTTGCAGGATCTGGGCCATACGGTCATTTTCCTGATCGGCGACTTCACCTCGCTGATCGGCGACCCGTCGGGCCGCAACAGCACGCGCCCGCCGCTCACGCGCGAGCAGATCGAGGCGAACGCCAAGACCTACTTCGAACAGGCCGCGCTGGTGCTCGATCGCAGCAAGACCGAGATTCGCTACAACAGCGAATGGTCGATGAAGCTCGGCGCCGACGGCATGATCAAGCTCGCGTCGCGCTACACGATGGCGCGCATGCTGGAGCGTGAAGACTTCACCAAGCGCTTTCAGGGCGGTGTGCCGATCGCGATTCACGAGTTTCTGTACCCGCTCATGCAGGGCTACGATTCGGTGGCGCTGGAGTCGGATCTGGAACTGGGCGGTACCGACCAGAAATTCAACCTGCTGGTGGGCCGTGAGCTGCAAAAGCAGTACGGTCAGGAGCCGCAGTGCATTCTGACGATGCCGCTGCTCGTCGGGCTCGATGGCGTCGAGAAGATGTCGAAGTCCAAGGGCAACTACATCGGCATCAGCGAAAAGCCGAGCGAGATGTTCGGCAAGCTGATGAGCATCTCCGACGACCTGATGTGGCGCTACTACGAGCTGCTGTCGTTCCGCACGCTCGAAGAGATTGCGCAACTGAAGCAGGACGTCGACGGCGGGCGCAACCCGCGCGACGTGAAGGTGCTGCTCGCGCAGGAAATCGTTGCCCGCTTCCACTCGCAGGCCGATGCCGAGCGCGCGCTCGAAGACTTCAACGCGCGCGCCAAGGGCGGCGTGCCGGACGATATTCCGGAAGTTTCCCTCGATGGCGCCCCGCTGGGCATCGCCCAACTGCTCAAGCAGGCGGGCCTCGTGCCGTCGACCTCGGAAGCCAACCGCAATATTGAACAGGGCGGTGTGCGTGTCGATGGCGAAGTGGTGTCCGACAAGGGCGCGAAGATCGACGCCGGCACGTACGTGGTGCAAGTCGGCAAGCGCCGCTTCGCCCGCGTCACGCTGGCGTAATCACCTCGGCACGACGCAAATTCACCTCTCATGATCGCGCTCATTCAACGCGTACTGGAAGCTGCGGTGACGGTCGATGGCCGCACCGTGGGCGCCATCGGGCCGGGCCTGCTGGCGCTGGTCTGCGCGGAGCGCGGCGACACCGAGGCGAGTGCGGACAAACTGCTCACGAAGCTGCTCGGCTATCGCGTCTTTTCCGACGATGCGGGCAAGATGAATCGCAGCGTGAGCAGCCTGGACGGCAACGGACTGGCGGGCGGGCTGCTGCTCGTCTCGCAGTTCACGCTGGCGGCCGATACCAACAGCGGCACGCGTCCGAGCTTTACGCCGGCAGCGAGCCCGGCCGACGGTCAGCGGCTGTTCGACCACTTCGTGACGCAGGCGCGTGCGCGTCATCCGCAGGTGGAGACGGGCGAATTCGGCGCGCATATGCGTGTCTCTCTCGTCAACGACGGCCCCGTCACGTTCTGGCTGCAAACGCGTCCCGAAGGCGTGTAATTCAGACTTGGCATCTCACGCGATACTCGACGGTGTGATACCGTCGTTGGGTTTTGAAATGACATCGCAAGGGAGAAGCTGATGAAAGTCTGGAGTGACTCGTTCGCCGACAATGCGGCGATAGATGCACAGTTTGCGTTCGGTAAGCCGGACGCGCAGTCGCACGTGGCGCTGTCGCAAAACAAGAATCCGCATCTGGCGTGGTCTGACGTGCCTGCGGGCACGCGTTCGTTTGTCGTGATCTGTACCGACAGCGACGTGCCGAGCCAGGGCGATGACGTCAACAAGGAAGGCCGCGAAGTGCCGGCCGATCTGTCGCGCGTCGACTTCTATCACTGGGTGCTGGTCGACGTACCGGCATCGGTCAACGAAGTCCCGGCCGCCAGCCATAGCAATCACGTCACGCCGCGCGGCAAGTTCGGCCCGGACGCGCTCGACGGCATGCGTCACGGCGTCAACGACTACACCGCGTGGTTCGCTGGCGACGAAAGCATGAAGGGCGACTACTACGGCTACGACGGCCCGTGCCCGCCGTGGAACGATACGATCGTTCACCACTATCACTTCACCGTGTATGCGCTCGACGTTGCACGCGTGCCGCTCGACGGCCGCTTTGGCGGTGACGACGTCGTCCATGCGATTCAGTCGCATGTGCTCGGCAAAGCAAGCGTGACCGGTACCTACACCCTCAACCCGAAGGCGGCATAACGGGTGAGTCACTCGTGAGGGCGGATGGGGCGAGGTTGCTCCGTCCGTTGCACCGGCAGATCCCCGCAGACCCTCGCAGACCTTCGCGCAATCGCGCACGAACGTAATTCTCAGAATGACTGGCAAGACAACGACGCTGACCCTGATTCGCCATGGCGAGACCGACTGGAACCGCGTGAAGCGCATTCAGGGGCATACCGACATTCCGCTCTCCGCCGAGGGCGAGCATCAGGCCGTGCGATTGGGTGCACGCGTGGCGCGTGAAGTTGCGGCGCAAGGTCACGTATTCGATCAGGTGCTGACGAGCGACTTGCAGCGCGCGGTGCAGACGGCCGAGCCGGTGGCAAAGGCCTGTGGGCTGCCGCTGGTGCGCACGGCTAACTTGCGCGAACGGCACTACGGTGCGTTCGAGACGCGCACGCCCGACGACATTCAGGCGCAATTTCCGCAGGACTATGTGCGATGGCAGACCCGCGATCCGGATTTCACCATCCCGGGCGGTGAGTCGACGCGCGGTTTCTACACACGCATTACCGATTTCGTCCGCCAATTGGTGCGCGACTACGAAGGGCAGCATCTGGCGCTGGTGGCACATGGCGGCGTGCTTGACTGCTGCTACCGGCTGGCCACAGGGTTGGATCTGTCCGCGCCGCGCTCGTACCCGCTACTCAATGCGAGCGTGAACCGCATCGCGTTCGATGGCGAGCATTGGCAGGTGTTGAGTTGGGGCGACGTCACACATCTGGATGATGCCGTGCGCGACGAGATCAACGATAAGCCGGCCGAGGGCAATTCGACCGATCGCGTGGATCCTCGCGTGGTTTGATGCGTTTGTGACGCGTTCGGCGTCACCGCTCCAGCGACGGCGCTTGCGAGACGGCGTCGGGTGTCGCCAGCGCTCGCTTGCGTGCCCGATGCGCGACGCTGTTGCGCATCGCCCATCGTGCCAGTTGTGCCGTGTGACGCACGGCCGGCCGCACCGTAAGGCGCCGGACGACGGCACCCTGTTCGAAGCCAAGCATCCCCTGCGCCCAATCGGGCAGCAAATCCACTCCCGCACGGAACAGCAATCCCCCGAAGACGCGCGCGCCCGCAAACGGTGACGGCAGGTTGCGCAGCACGTGTACCACTTCGTCGGTTCGCTCGCTCGTCGCTAACGAGGGCCGCATGGCGGCCAGATAGGCGTCGATCTCGGCAACGCTCGCCGGCACGTTGCGCGCACCCAGCGCAATCGCAATGCGCGCGACTTCCGCGTAATACCGGTCCTGCTCACTGCGCGGGAATGCGGGGTTCTTGTAGACGAGATAGCTGCGCAGAAAACTCGACGTCTCCGCCACGTGCACCCACGTCAGCAAATCGGGATCGTAAGCCGCATAGGGCCTGCCATCCGGCGCGGTGCCTTTCACCTGAAGATGAATGCGCCGCACCCGATCGAGCAGTGCCTCGGCATCGGCCGTATTGCCGAACGTCGTGCCGCCGATGAAGGTGGCTGTGCGGCGCAGGCGGCCGATGACATCCTGCCGGAAGGTCGAATGATCCCAGACGCCCGCCATCGCGAGCGGATGCAGCGACTGCATCAACAGCGCACTGATGCCGCCGATCATCATCGACGTGAAGTCACCATGGACATGCCAACAGGCGGCGTCCGGGCCGAACAGGCCGGGGTCGCCCGCAGGGGTGTCGTAATTCAGACGGGGTGCGCCGGGGCCGGAAGTGAGGCTTACGAGCCGCATGGCAATCGCGTGCCGCACCCGGCCCGACACGCCCACGACGGGGCCGGCGGGCTGTAGCGGTGTTTTCGGCGGCGGGGTGGGGAGATCGTCCTGTGCGCTCATACGCGGCTGACTACGACGACACGGCGCACCGTCAGTTGCCGCCCGTCGCGCCGGCTGGCGGCTCGGGTGACCACAGTGAGTCGCTCGTAGGCGCGCTGCCGGGGGCGGACAGGCCGAAGTGACGATAGGCCGCGAGCGTAGCCACGCGCCCGCGCGGCGTGCGCTGCAAGAAGCCTTGTTGGATCAGGTACGGCTCGATCACGTCTTCGATGGTGTCGCGCTCTTCGCCAATGGCGGCGGCGAGATTGTCGACGCCTACCGGGCCGCCGTCGAACTTGTGCAGCACGGCCTCGAGCAACTTGCGGTCCATCACGTCGAGGCCGCTGGCATCGACGTCGAGCATCGACAGCGCGGCGTCGGCCACTTCTGCCGTGATGCGTCCGTCGGCGCGCACTTCGGCGTAATCGCGCACCCGGCGCAGCAGCCGGTTGGCGATACGCGGCGTGCCGCGCGCGCGGCGGGCGATTTCAAACGCGCCGTCGTCCACGATGACCGCGCCCAGCAGGCCGGCCGAGCGTCGCACGATGCCGGCGAGTTCGTCTGCCGAATAAAACTCCAGCCGCGCGACGATACCGAAGCGATCACGTAGCGGGTTGGTCAACATGCCGGCGCGCGTGGTGGCGCCGACCAGCGTGAACGGTTGCAGGTCGAGCTTGACGCTGCGCGCCGCCGGCCCTTCACCGATCATGATGTCGATCTGATAGTCCTCGAGCGCGGGGTACAGAATTTCTTCGACGACCGGCGAGAGCCGGTGAATTTCGTCGATGAACAGCACGTCGTTGGCTTCGAGATTGGTCAGCAGGGCGGCGAGGTCGCCGGGACGCTCGAGCACGGGGCCCGAGGTCTGACGAAGATGCACGCCCATCTCGCGCGCGATGATGTGCGCGAGCGTCGTCTTGCCCAGACCCGGCGGGCCGAAGAGCAAGACGTGGTCGAGCGGCTCGGCACGCTTGCGGGCTGCCTCGATGAAGATTTCCAACTGGCCGCGCACCTTGCGCTGGCCGACGTATTCGTCGAGCAGCTTGGGGCGCAGCGCGCGCTCGAAGGCTTCTTCGTTGGGCGAGGCCGGTGTCGGCGCAATGATGCGCTCGGCGGCGAGTTTGTCGGTTTCGATCATGGCAGCATTGTAGCGCTTTGGCGGTGTCAGCCGACCAGCCGTCCGCGCCGCACGCGCAGGGCTTTGCCGGCCAGCGCGGGCGAGACGTCGGCCAGCGCCGTGAAGGTTTCGCCGCAGTGCGCGTGGCAGATGGCGACACCTAGCGCGTCGGACGCATCGGTGCCCGGCTTGCCCGTGAGCGCCAGCAGGCGCATCACCATGTCTTGCACTTGCTCCTTGCGTGCGCGTCCGGTGCCGACCACGGCTTGCTTGAGCTGCGAGGGGGTGTATTCGAAGACTTCGAGCCCGCCGACCGACAGCGCCGTGATGGCCGCGCCGCGCGCCTGCCCGAGCAGCAGCGTCGATTGCGGGTTCACATTGACGAAGACTTTTTCAACGGCGGCTTGATCGGGCTGGTAGGTGGCGACCAGTTCTGCCACGCTCTCGAAGATGATGCGCAGACGGGCGGACAGCGTGCCTTCGCCGCTGCGAATGACGCCGCTCGTCACATACTGCAAGCGGTTGCCGTGCTTTTCGAGCACGCCGAAGCCGGTGACACGCAGGCCGGGGTCGATACCAAGAATTCTCATGCAGGGGCCGGTGGCCGGCGCGCAGGGCGCCGAAGGGGTAAAAGCGTCGTAAGCCGATATGGCCCGTATTCTGGCACAGCCGGGTGGGGGCGTCGCGTGCCGGAGATGTTTCATAGGGCAAGACGCCGCGATGCCCGTTATGCCCTCGCGTCGATTTGCCGCATCCCCGCACCCCGTTGGGACGAGACGGCGCCCTTCGCGAGCGAGCGGATTGTTGTACATTGCTTGCTGTTCAAAATATTCGATGGCCCGCCCGTGGTCGCCTGTCCCCGATGCTCTGGATCAAAGCGTTTCACATCGTTTTCATCGCCTCATGGTTCGCGGGCTTGTTCTATCTGCCGCGCATCTTCGTCAATCTCGCGATGGAGACCGACGCCGCCGCCACGCAGCGCCTGCTGCTCATGGCCCGCAAGCTCTACCGCTTCATGACGATTCTGGCCGTGCCCGCGCTCGCGTTCGGTCTGGTGCTGTGGCTTTACTACGGCATCGGCCGCCAGAGCGGCTGGCTGCACGCCAAGCTGTTGATCGTGGTGCTGCTGCTCGGCTATCACCATGCGTGCGGCCGTCTGCTGCGCAAGTTCGAAACCGGCCGCAACACCCACTCGCACCGCTGGTATCGCTATTTCAACGAATTCCCTGTGCTCGGGCTGCTCGCCGCCGTGATTCTCGCGGTCGTTAAGCCGTTCTGACACTGCACGGACACGTACTGCACACGCACTTCATACGTACCGCAATATCACCGATATCCAAGAGAACCGAGAGGAGCCTGCCGTGAGCCTGACCTGCGATTACTACCTCGCCCCGCCGTCGCCCTATGTGTATATGGGCCACGCGCGATTCATCGAACTGGCACGCGAGTACGACGTGCAGGTCCAGCTCAAGCCCGTCGATCTTGGCCGGGTGTTTGCGGTCTCGGGCGGCCTGCCGCTTGCGAAGCGCACGCCGCAGCGTCAGGCGTATCGTCTGGTTGAACTCGCGCGCTGGTCGAAGTACCTCGACTTGCCGCTCAACCCGCAGCCGAAGTTCTTCCCGGTGGCGGGCGATCCGGCTGCACGCCTGATCATCGCCACGCAACTCGCACACGGCACGGCGAAGGCGCTCGAACTCGCAGGCGCCATCTCGGCGGCGCTCTGGACGCAGGAGCGCAACATCGCCGACGAAGCCACGCTGCTGGCGATTGCCAACGACCTGTCGCTCGACGGCAAGTCGTTGCTCACTGCGTCGCAAGGCGCGAGCGTGCAGGCGGCGTATGACGCGAACACCGAAGATGCGATGTCGGCCGGTGTGTACGGCGTGCCTTGGTTCGTGTTCGAAGGCGAGCCGTACTGGGGGCAGGACCGCCTCGATTTTCTCGAGCGCGCGTTTGCCGTTGCGCGTGCGAAGCAAAGCTGATGACTGTGGCACCAATCGAGCATCAACAGGGAGTCAAGAGGATGAGTCGTCCGGAAGTCGTGTTGTACAAGAGCGTGCCGGCGGACGTGCGTGCGCGTCTCGCCGAGCATTTCGAACTGAGTGAATTCGACGGTGTGAACGACGCCAATCGCGCAGCGTTCACGGCGGCGCTCGGCCGTGCCGATGGCGCGATCGGCGTGGGTACCAACGTCACGCCTGCGCTGCTCGACGCGGCCCCGAAGTTGAAAGCGTGGGCCACGATCTCGGTCGGCTATGACCAGTTCGACGTGCCCGACCTCACGCGTCGCGGCATCGTGTTGATGAACACGCCCGACGTGCTGACCGAAACCACGGCCGACACGGTTTTCTCGCTGATTCTCGCGAGCGCGCGGCGCGTGGTGGAGCTGGCTGAGTTGGTGAAAGCGGGCGGCTGGAAGGGCAGTCTGGGCGAGGCGTATTTCGGCACCGACGTGCAGGGCAAGACGCTGGGTATCGTGGGCATGGGGCGTATCGGCGGTGCCGTGGCGCGCCGGGCGGCGCTCGGTTTCGGCATGAAGGTGTTGTACAGCAACCGTTCGCGCAACGAAG
The DNA here is from genome assembly GCF_002179965.1 of Pandoraea sp. PE-S2T-3. Classification (GTDB taxonomy): domain Bacteria; phylum Pseudomonadota; class Gammaproteobacteria; order Burkholderiales; family Burkholderiaceae; genus Pandoraea. The sequence goes on along the minus strand of NZ_NGUQ01000018.1, from coordinate 138,164 downwards.
CGGCAGAGACGGCCTACGGTGCGCAGTACCGCACCTTGCCGGAGCTTCTCGCACAAGCCGATTTCGTCGTCACGCTGGTGCCGCTGTCGCCGGCGACCGAGCGCATCATCGGTGCGAAGGAATTCGCGCAGATGAAACCCGGTGCGATTTTCATCAACGCGGCACGCGGCAAGGTGATTGACGAAGCGGCGTTGATCGAGGCGCTGGCATCCGGCCATCTGCGTGGCGCAGGGCTCGATGTTTTCGAGCGCGAACCGGTGTCGGTCGACTCGCCGTTGCTGAAGATGAAGAACGTCGTCGCGTTGCCGCACATCGGCTCTGCCACGCACGAAACGCGTCACGCCATGGCGTCGTGTGCGGCCGACAATCTGATTGCGGCGCTCACCGGAAAGTCACTGCAAAACGCGGTGAATCCGGACGCAAAGCGGGGATAACTCCCCCGGTTATCGACCGTCGCTCGCCGTGCGGCGGCGGTTGATGACTTCCTTCGCGCGGGCGAGTTGGGCGGGCAGACGATCGCCCAGACGCAGCGCCATCCCGACGGCGAGCACATCGCCAATGGCCAGATGCGCAATGCGAGAGGTCAGCGGCGAGTACACATCGGTGTCTTCGTCGACATCGGCGAAGAGCGCCACACTGGCCAGTCGCGCCAATGGCGAATTGCTGTGGGTGATGGCAATCACGCTCGCCCCGGCCGCGCGCGCCAACTGGGCCGCTTCCAGCAAATCCTGCGTGCGCCCGGTGTTGGAAATCGCAATCACTACATCACCTTCGTGCAACAAGGCGGCCGACATCCCATAGACGTGCGGATCGCTATAGGCCACGGCCGGCACGCCCAGTCGGAAGAACTTGTGCTGCATGTCCTGTGCGGCAATTCCCGAGGCCCCCGCGCCATAGAACTCGATGCGCTTGGCATTGGCGAGCAGGTCGATGGCGAGCCCGATGCTGTCGGGCGAGAGGTTGTTGCGCACTTGCATTAGGCTGCCGATGGTGCGGTCGAGCACCTTGCTGGCAATGCCCGGCACTGGCTCGTCGGGGCGCACGTCGCGATGCACGAACGGCACACCCTGAGCAATGCCTTGCGCCAGCCGGATCTTGAATTCGCGATACCCGCTGCATCCGACCGCCTGACAAAAACGGGCAATGGTCGGCTGGCTGACGTTGGCCCGCTCGGCCAGTTCGTTCATCGACAGATCGACGACTTCACGCGGGGCGTCCAGCACATAGGTGGCGAGCTTGCGCTCTGAAGGGCGCAATTGAGTCAGTGTGGCTTCGATTCGGTTCAGCATGGCAGGCAGCAACCCACATAAGCAATCAGGTTTCACGAGTCTCGCGCTGTCTACTGTGCGCATCGGACGGGTGAAACCCTTCTGCGACAACCCCATTGGGCCGGGCGCTGGCGCGTGTTCACGCGCGTGGAATGCCCGGCTTGTCAGGCGCTCACTATAGCACCCGCGCCGCAAGGTGCCGTGGCCCGTCCGTCATGGCTCAACGACGGATGGGAATGATTGGAATGTACAAAAACTACAAAATTATGGCATTTCACATTATGGTGATTGTTTTCTCAATACGGCAATAATCGCCGTAACTCATGGAAAACACTCAGTAAAACCCCGTATGCCGATGGCTTTTGATTGATGGGATGTAGAATTTCTACTAAACTCCGCTCCCAATCGTGCCCAGCCGGGCACATCAAATTCAAGCCGAGCCGGCATGACGTCTGAGCAAACGAAGCCCCTGCACCCGACCCTGATGGCGGTCACCGCGCGCATTGCCACGCGCAGCCGCGATTCGCGCGCGGCCTATCTGGCACGCATCGCGGCCAGCCGTGGCAGTTTCCCGCAGCGCGGGGCACTCTCGTGCGCCAACCTCGCCCACGGTTTTGCGGCCATGCCGGCCAACGACAAGCTGATGCTGCGCGAGCAACGTCGCCCGAACGTCGGCATCGTGACGGCCTACAACGACATGCTCTCGGCGCACCAGCCGTATGAGCAATATCCGGCGCGTCTGCGCGAAGCCGCCCGCAAGCTGGGCGCCACGGCACAGGTGGCCGGTGGCGTGCCCGCGATGTGTGATGGCGTGACGCAGGGCAACGCGGGAATGGAGCTGTCGCTGTTCTCGCGCGAAATCATCGCAATGAGCACGGCCGTGGCGCTCTCGCACAACATGTTCGACGCGGCACTCATGCTCGGCGTGTGCGACAAGATCGTGCCCGGTCTCGTGATCGGTGCGCTCCAGTTCGGCCATCTGCCCACGATCTTCGTGCCGGCGGGACCGATGGCGAGCGGCCTGTCGAACGACGAGAAAGCCCGCATCCGCCAGTTGTACGCCACCGGCAAGGTCGGCCGCGACGCGCTGCTCGAAGCCGAGTCGCAGGCGTACCACGGCGCGGGTACCTGCACCTTCTACGGCACGGCCAATAGCAATCAGTTGCTGATGGAAGTCATGGGCCTGCACCTGCCGGGTGCCGCCTTCGTGCATCCGCACATGCCGCTGCGCGACGCGTTGACCGACGCCGCGCTCGCACGCGTGCTGGCCATCGGTGCCGATACCGCCGAGTACACGCCCATCGGCCATGTGGTCGACGAGCGCGCGGTGGTCAACGGCATCGTCGGTCTGCTCGCAACGGGCGGCTCGACCAATCACACCCTGCATCTGGTCGCGATGGCCCGTGCAGCCGGCGTCGTGATCGACTGGGACGACTTCGATGCGCTCTCGGCCGTGGTGCCGTTGCTGGCCCGTGTGTACCCGAACGGCAAGGCCGACGTGAACCACTTCCACGCCGCCGGCGGCATGAGCTTTCTGATCGGCGAACTCCTCGACGCGGGGCTTCTGCACGACGACGTGCAGACCGTGGCGGGCCCGGGCCTGTCGCGCTACCGCCAGGAGCCGTGGCTTTCGGCCGAAGGGCTGGCATGGCGCGACGGTAGCGCCTACAGTGGTGATCGTGACGTATTGCGCGGCCATGCCGAGCCGTTCGCCCCCGATGGCGGACTGCGCCTCATGCACGGCAATCTGGGCCGCGGCGTCATCAAGGTGTCGGCGGTCAAGCCGGAACATCGGCGTGTGAGCGCAGCGGCACGCGTATTTACGTCGCAGGAAGCGGTCAAGGACGCGTTCGACGCCGGTGAGCTGCATCGCGACGTGGTGGTGGTGTTGCGTGGTCAGGGACCGCGCGCCAACGGCATGCCCGAGCTGCATCGCCTCACGCCGTTGCTCGGTGCTTTGCAGGACGAAGGGTTTGCCGTGGCGCTGGTGACCGATGGCCGCATGTCGGGCGCCTCGGGCAAGGTGCCGGCGGTGATTCACGTGTCGCCGGAAGCCGCCGGTGGCGGCCCGCTCGCCCGCGTGTGCGACGGCGATCTGATCGTGCTCGATGCCGCGGCCGGCATGTTGCATGCCGAAGTGAGCCCGGAGGTGTGGGCGGCGCGCGAGCTTGCGCCGGTGCCCGCCTCGGGCGACGACACCGGCCGCCTGCTGTTCGGCCATATGCGCGCCGCCGTAGGCGCGGCGGAAGCGGGCGCTTCCGTGTTCTTCGGATCTGAATAAGTGGGAAGACCCCGGTGGCGCGCAGGCCGCGCCGCCGACTTCAAGGAAAAACGCAATGGACATCAATGACATCGTTCGTGCCGGCCCCGTGGTCCCGGTGCTCCAGTTCGACACCGTAGAGCAGGGCGAGCATGTCTCGCGTGCACTGCTCGCGGGCGGCGTACGAGTGCTCGAAATCACACTGCGCACGCCGGCGGCGATGGACGTCATCAAGCACGTGGCCAGCCTGTCGGACGAGCTGATCGTCGGCGTGGGCACGCTCACGCGCCCTGAAGAAATGGCGCAGGCCGTGGCCGCCGGTGCGCGCTTCGGCGTCTCGCCGGGCTACACACCCGCGCTCGGTGCAGCAGCCAAGGCGGCCGGCCTGCCCTTGCTGCCGGGCGTGGTCACCCCCTCGGACATTCTCGCGGCACTGGCCGACGGCTACGACACGGTGAAGTTCTTCCCGGCAGAACCGTCGGGCGGCGTGCCGATGCTCAAGGCGTTGTACGGCCCGTTCCGCCACGTGCGTTTCTGCCCGACGGGCGGTATCAGCGCCGAGTCGGCCCCGTCGTACCTCGCGCAGCCGAACGTGGTGTGCGTGGGCGGTTCGTGGCTCACCCCCAAGGCACTCGTCGACGCCAAGGACTGGGACGGCATTACGCGTCTGGCCCGTGCGGCGACGGCACTGCCCCGAGGCTGAATTAAGCGGGCTGACGGAAGCGGGCAGAAGGACGCAGGTTGAAGGAAGCAGGTTGCAGGAAGCAGGGCTGAAAGACGCAGGACTGATTCAGGCATCGACCGAATAAAACAGGATTCCAACAATGGGGCGTGAGCCCTGCGGGCAGCCGCCCAACTAGCCAATCGAGGAGACCCCCATGGCTGCGGTGCAAGGTAACTTGCTGCTGGTGTACGCGCTTGTCGCGGTAATTGCGCTGATCGTACTGATCGCGAAATTCAAACTGAACCCGTTCATCACCCTGATCGTCGTGTCGCTCGTGCTGGGCCTCGCGGTGGGGATGCCCATGGGCGGCATCGTCAAGGCGTTCGAGACCGGCGTGGGCAACACGCTTGGCCACATTGCGCTGGTGGTGGGCCTGGGGACGATGCTCGGCAAGATGATGGCGGAGTCCGGCGGGGCCGAGCGCATTGCGCGCACGCTCATCGGCTTCTTCGGCGAGAAGAACGTGCATTGGGCGATGGTCGTGATCGCGTTCATCGTCGGTCTGCCGGTGTTCTTCGAAGTCGGCTTCGTGCTGCTGATCCCGATCGCGTTCAACGTCGCCAAGCGCACCGGTACCTCGATGGTGCTGGTGGGTATCCCGATGGTGGCCGGCCTGTCGGTCGTGCACGGTCTGATTCCGCCGCACCCGGCCGCACTGCTCGCCGTGACCGCCTACAACGCGGACATCGGCCACACCATCATGTACGCGCTGATCGTCGGTATCCCGACGGCTGCCATTGCCGGCCCGCTGTTCGCCAAGCTGATGGCGCGCCACGTGGTGCCGAACCCGGATAACCCGCTGCTGTCGCAGTTCGTCGACGAAGATCGTCCGATGAGCCAACTGCCGGGCTTCGGAATCACCCTCTTCACGATTCTGCTGCCGGTCATTCTGATGCTGATCGGGAGCTGGGCCGACCTGTTCTTCGCACCGAAGACGTTCGCCAATGATTTCCTGCGCCTGATCGGCAACTCGGTGATGGCGCTGCTGATTGCCACGCTGGTGAGCTTCTTCACGTTCGGCAAGCAGCGCGGCTTCAACCGCGACCAGATTCTGAAGTTCACCAACGAGTGTCTGGCACCGATCGCCACGATTACCCTGGTGGTGGGCGCAGGCGGCGGCTTCGGGCGTATTCTGATGGACGGCGGCGTGTCGAAGGCGATTGTCGACGTGGCTACGCATGCCAGCCTCTCGCCGCTGTTGCTCGGCTGGCTGGTGGCGGCGCTGATTCGCGTGGCAACGGGGTCGGCCACGGTCGCCATGACCACGGCTTGCGGTATCGTCGCCCCGATCGCGGCGGCGGCCGGTGCCACGGTCAAGCCCGAGTTGATGGTGCTGGCCACGGGCGCAGGCTCGCTGATCCTGTCGCACGTGAACGATGGCGGCTTCTGGCTGGTCAAGGAATACTTCAACATGACCGTGCCGCAGACGTTCAAGACCTGGACGGTTTGCGAGACGATCATTTCGGTGGTGGCACTGCTGCTCACGCTGGGTCTGGCCAGCGTGGTGTGAGGTAAGCATGCAGGGCACGCAACATCGGCAACACGCTGACGCGAGTCGGCAGGTCACAAGGAGACGAGCCATGATCGTCGTGGTAATGGGCGTATCGGGCAGCGGCAAGAGTACGGTCGGGCAGATGCTGGCCGACCGGCTGGGCTGCGGGTTTTCCGACGCGGATTCGTTTCACAGCGCCGCGAACATCAACAAGATGCGTCGCGGCGAGGCGCTCAACGACAGCGACCGCGCACCGTGGCTCGCCGCGATTCGCGAAGCGATCGTCGCGCGCCGTGTGGCGGGGCGTCACCATGTGTTTGCGTGCTCGGCGTTGCGTTCGCGGTATCGCGACGTGCTGGGCGAGCATGACGGCGACGTCGTGTTCGTCTATCTGAAAGGCGCACCCGAGGTGATCGGCGAGCGTCTGGCGTCGCGCGGCGGGCATTTCTTCGATCCGGCACTGCTGCAAAGCCAGTTCGATACGCTCGAAGAGCCGCGCGACGCGCTCGTGATCGACATCCGCGAATCGCCCGAAGCCATCGTCGAGACGTTGCTGCACAAACTCGCCGCCTGCCCGGGTGGCATCCCCCTCACGCCAAACACGCCGGGCAAGCCGGCACGCGTACAATAGCGCTTTATTCCCTCTGCCGGCGCCCCGTGCGCCGGCCGTACGCATCACTATGGCTTCCTTCGAATTTTTCGCACCCTGTCCCCGTGGACTGGAAGAAGCGCTCGCCGCCGAGCTGGCTGAACTGGGGCGTCTGGCCCCCTTGTCGGTCGGCAAGCAGGTGCCCGGCGGCGTGCACTTTGCGGGCCCGTGGGCAGCCGGCATGGCCGCCAACCTGCATTCGCGCATTGCGAGCCGCGTGCTGCTGCGCATCGCTCAGCAAGGCTATCGCACCGAACAGGACATTTACGCCTTCGCCCTCGGCCAACGCTGGGAAGACTGGTTCTCGTACCAGCAGACCCTGCGCGTGGACGTCACGGGCATCAAGGCACCGGTGCGCAGTCTCGAATTCGTCACGCTGCGCATCAAGGATGCCGTGTGCGACCGTCTGCGCGAGAAGACCGGCTCGCGCCCCAACATCGATACGTCTGAACCCGATGTGCGCGTGTTCGCGTTTCTGACGGCGACCGACGCGACGCTTTATCTCGATACGTCCGGCGAGGCGCTGTTCAAGCGCGGCTGGCGTCTGGACAAGGGCGCGGCGCCGCTGCGCGAGAACCTTGCGGCAGGCATTCTGCGTCTGGCCGGCTGGCGCACGGACACGGCTGCCGACATGGTGCTGTACGACCCGATGTGCGGCAGCGGCACGTTCCTCGCCGAAGCGGCACAAATTGCGCTTGGCGTGCCGGCCGGTGTGGCGCGCCGCTTCGGTTTCGAGAAGCTCAAGGGCTACGACATCAACGCGTGGCAGACCATGAAGGTGCAAGCGCAGGAAGCGCAACGCGATGCCCGCGTGCGCGGTGTGCCGTCGACGATTTTCGGCAGCGATATCTCGGGCGACATGCTGGTCAAGGCGCGTGCGAATCTGGAGCGCGCGGGAGTGGGCGACGTGGGCCTGAAGCAGGTGGATGCGCGCGACATGGCGCCGCCGGTGGATCGTCCTGGCATCATCGTGGCAAACCCGCCGTATGGCGAGCGTATTGAAGTGCGCGGCCGCCGTTCGCCGCGCGACGCTGGGGAAGATGGCGATTTCGAATCGTCGGGCGGTCGCGGCCAGTTCCAGCGCGCGCAGCCGGACGGCGTGGATGCGCAGTTCTTCAAGGCCTTCGGTGACATGCTCAAGCAACGCTTCACGGGCTGGAGTGCTTATCTGCTGACGGCCGACATGAGCTTGCCCGGCCAGATGCGTCTGCGCGAATCGCGTCGCACGCCGCTCTTCAACGGCGCGCTCGAATGCCGTCTGTTCCGCTTCGATCTGATTGCCGGCTCGGTGCGCAAGCGCCCGCAGGAAGGCGAGGCCGAAGGCAGCAAGCCCGAGGCATGATCTGCACTTGTGCACTTGTGCACTTGGCAGTGGTAATGCCAAGACATAACGCCATGAAAAAAGACCGGCCATTGGCCGGTCTTTTTCGTTGTGCGTGCCTAGCTTCGCGCTGACAGAAATCGCGCAAGAATGCCGTGCGAATACACACTCGCGACATCGCGCAGAAATCTCGGAAAATCGACGTGAGCCGCATCGTCGGCGGCGTCGGAGAGCGTGCGCATGACGGCAAACGGCACGCCATATTCATGGCACACCTGTGCGACCGCTGCGCCTTCCATTTCCACTGCCAATGTCTGCGGCAACGCCTCGCGCAAGCGCGCGACTTCCCCGGCGCTGCTGATGAACTGATCGCCACTCGCGATTTGTCCGACGTGCACGCGCGGTGCGCTCATGCCCAGTTCGCTTCGTGCGTCCGCCGTGACGTGGTCCGGCATCTCTTGTGCGAGCCAGTCGCGCGCGGCTTGAGCGAGCGCGTCGCGTAACGACGGTTCGGTCTCGAACGTGGCGCGGCCGAGCAGGGGCACTTCGAAACGCGGGAAAAGGGGGCTGGCGTCGAGATCGTGCTGCACGAGGGTGTCGGCCACGACGACATCGCCGACAGCGATTCCGTGGGCGAGGCCACCCGCGAGCCCGGTGAAGACGATTTCGCTAACGCCAAAACGGTGAATGAGGGCTGTGGTTGTCGCGGCGGCGGCCACTTTGCCGATGCGCGCGAGTACGATCACGCAGTCTTGCCCGTGGAGCTGCCCCACGTGATAGTCGCGCATGCCGAGGTGTTCGACGCGGGCACCGGGGGCCATTTCCGCGAGCAGGTCGGCAATTTCTTCATGCAGAGCGGCAACAATGCCGAGCGGGCCAGACGTCATGGCGCGATTCCGTGTGCCGTAAGGCAGGGTGAGAATGAGCGCGCATTGTAGCGCGGGGCGACTTTCGCCGCCCCGCTTGTCCTGCGTCGTGCGCCATTGCAGCGCACGGGTCCGTGCGGCCTTAGTCGACGGCCTTGACCATTTCTTCGACCACTTTCTTCGCGTCGCCGAACACCATCATCGTCTTGTCGAGATAGAACAGTTCGTTATCCAGCCCGGCGTAACCGGCGGCCATCGAACGCTTGTTCACGATGATCGTCTTGGCCTTGTAGGCTTCGAGAATCGGCATGCCGGCAATCGGCGATTGCGGATCGTTCTTTGCGGCCGGGTTCACCACGTCGTTCGCGCCGAGCACGAGCACCACGTCGGTCTGACCGAATTCACCGTTGATCTCGTCCATTTCCAGCACTTGATCGTAGGGGACTTCGGCTTCTGCGAGCAGCACGTTCATGTGACCGGGCATGCGGCCTGCGACCGGGTGAATCGCGTAGCGCACTTGCACACCCTTTTCGGTGAGCTTGTCGGTCAGTTCCTTGAGGGCGTGCTGCGCGCGCGCCACGGCCAAGCCGTAGCCGGGCACGATCACGAGCGATTCCGCATTGCTCATCAGGAACGCGGCGTCGTCAGGCGAACCTGACTTCACCGGACGTTGCTGCTGTTCGCCGCCTGCCGCTGCTGCACCCGCTTGGGCGCCGAAGCCGCCGAGAATCACGTTGAAGAACGAGCGATTCATTGCCTTGCACATGATGTACGAGAGAATCGCACCCGACGAGCCAACCAGCGAACCCGCGATGATCAGCATCGGGTTGTTCAGCGAGAAGCCGATACCGGCGGCGGCCCAGCCCGAGTACGAGTTCAGCATCGACACGACCACCGGCATGTCGGCACCCCCGATCGGGATGATGATCAGCACGCCCAGCACGAAAGCGATGGCCGCCATCAGGATGAACGGCAGCCAGCTTTGCGACAGGAAGAAGATCACGCCGAAGCCGAGCATGGCGATGGCGAGCAGCAGGTTGATCGTATGCTGCCCCGTGAACTGCACCGGCGCGCCTTGAAACAGGCGGAACTTGTACTTGCCAGAGAGCTTGCCGAACGCGATAACCGAGCCCGAGAACGTGATCGCGCCGACGAACGTGCCGATGAACAACTCGATGCGGTTACCCGGCGGCAACAACGTTTCACCCGCAGGCACGATGCCGAACGCGGCCGGTTCTGCGACTGCCGCAACGGCGATACACACCGCCGCCAGACCAATCAACGAGTGCATGGCCGCGACCAGTTCCGGCATCTTCGTCATCTCGACCTTGCGAGCGACGTAAGCACCGATGCCGCCACCGACGACGAGACCCGCGAGGATCAGGCCGAGGCCCGAATAGTTGCCGCCCGAGAGCCTGCGCAATTCGTAAATCAGGGCAATCGTGGTGACGGCCGCGATGGCCATGCCGATCATGCCGAACGCGTTACCGCGCCGCGCCATCTTCGGGTTCGACAGGCCTTTGAGTGCCTGAATGAAACAGATCGACGCAACCAGATAGAGCAACGTGACGAGATTCATGCTCATTGCTTGTTCCCCTCAGCCTTAACAGGCTTGTCTTTCTTCTTGAACATCTCGAGCATGCGCTGCGTGACGAGGAAGCCCCCGAACACGTTCACGGCTGCCAGTGCCACCGCCACGACACCCATCGTCTTCCCGAGCCCGCCTTCCGTCAGGCCAGCCGCGAGCATGGCACCCACGATCACGATGGCCGAAATGGCATTCGTGACCGCCATCAGCGGCGTGTGCAGCGCCGGTGTGACGTTCCACACCACGTGATAGCCGACGTACACCGCCAGCACGAAGATGATCAGATTGATCACCGTGTGATTGATCATTTCCATTCTTGTGTCTCCCCCCTTAAGCCGCGCGCAGGACTTGGCCGTCGCGGCACATCAGGCACGCGGCGACGATGTCGTCGTTGGTATCGATGACGAGCTTGTTTTCCTTGTCGATCACCAGCTTGAGGAAGTCGAGCACGTTGCGCGCATACAGGGCCGACGCGTCAGCGGCGACCATACCCGCGAGGTTCGTGTAACCGGCAATCGTCACGCCGTGTACCTTCACGATCTCATCAGCCACCGACAGCGGGCAATTGCCGCCGCCGTTCGCACCACGCCCTGCGGCGAGGTCGATGATGACCGAGCCCGGCTTCATGGCTTTGACGGTGTCTTCCGCGATCAGCGTCGGCGCAGCACGCCCCGGGATCAACGCGGTGGAGATGACGATGTCCGCTTGCGTCAGACGCGTATGCACGAGCTGCGATTGGCGGGCAAGCCAAGCCGCAGGCATCGGACGAGCGTAGCCGCCCACACCCTTGGCGATCTCGCGTTCTTCATCTGTCTCGAACGGTACGTCGATGAACTTCGCACCGAGTGATTCGATCTGCTCCCGAACCGCCGGACGCACGTCCGACGCTTCAATCACCGCGCCCAGACGTTTGGCCGTAGCGATGGCCTGCAAGCCTGCAACGCCAGCGCCCAGCACAACGAGACGCGCGGCCTTGACCGTACCGGCCGCCGTCATCAGCATCGGCATGAAACGCTGATACAGATTCGCGGCAAGCATCACGGCCTTGTAACCGGCAATGTTGGCCTGTGAAGACAGCACGTCCATGCTTTGCGCGCGCGTGGTGCGCGGCGCGGCTTCGAGCGCGAACGCGGTAATGCCCGCGGCGGCCATGCGTGAGTTGTTTTCGGCGTCGAACGGATTGAGCATGCCCACGAGCACCGTGCTGCGGGGGATCTGCGCAAGTTCTTCCGGGGATGGGGCGCGCACTTTGAGGACGAGTTCCGCCCCCAATGCCTCGGCCGCGCTGCCAATGGAAGCACCTGCGGCGACAAAAGCGGCGTCGGGGACGCTGGCTGCGTCTCCTGCGCCATGTGCAACGACCACCTGATGACCTGACGCGACCAGCTTCTTGACCGTTTCTGGCGTGGCCGCCACACGGGTTTCGCCGGCAAGCGTCTCGGCGGGGATGCCGATTCTCATTGCGTCTCTCCTTGGGTTTGTGAACTGATCTCATCAACGGCCAAGGAGCCGCAGCCAGTGCTGCTGGGGGAGCAAGGCGGCCGGAGAGGCGCCCCGCGCCGGCCATATCGCCACTGATGACATTAGTCCTGCAACAAACCACTGCGAACGAACTACTGCACAAACCGATGAGGCGGTACTGCCACTGCACACTGCTGGTGCTCGCAGCTTACCCGAAGATGACAAACGCGCCTATTGCGCGAAACGGCATATGGATATTCGCGCCGGAGGGGGTGACGCGGCCATACAAGGCCGACCGACCGGTCGGTCGCCCCCCCCGTCTTGAGCGCCGATTACCGCCAGACGGTAAAATGTCGCTTTTATCGGGGTAACGTCCCGCGACCAGTGAGGATGCGCCATGGATGAGCGCTGGAAGCCCAACGTGACGGTCGCGGCGGTTGTCGAGCGCGACGGCCGCTTTCTCTTTGTCGAAGAGCAGAAAAGCACGGGCCTGTTGATCAATCAACCGGCCGGGCATCTCGACCATGGCGAATCGATTCTCGACGCGGTTGCGCGCGAGGTGCTTGAGGAGACGGCGTACGTCTTCACGCCACGGCAACTGCTTGGCGTCTATCTGGCACCGGGCCCGGGCGACATCACCTACCTGCGTTTTGCCTTCACCGGCGAGCTTGGCGAGCACGACGCTTCGCGCACGCTCGACGAGGGCATCGTGGGCACGGTCTGGCTCACGCCAGACGAGATGCGCGCCCAGCGCGCGCGTCACCGCTCGCCGCTGCTGGAGCGGTGCGTGGACGATTACCTGCGGGGCGTACGATACGACCTCGCGCTACTTCAGACCCATCCGGCGGTGACCGATGGGCAAGGCAATACATGAGTCAAAAACGCGTAGTAGTGGGCATGTCGGGCGGCGTGGATTCGTCGGTCACGGCATGGCTGCTCAAACAACAAGGCTACGACGTCGTCGGTCTGTTCATGAAGAACTGGGAAGACGATGACGACAGCGAATATTGCTCGACCCGGCAGGACTGGATCGACGTGGTGTCGGTCGCCGACCTGATCGGCATCGATGTCGAAGCCGTGAATTTCGCTGCCGAATACAAGGACCGCGTGTTCGCGGAGTTCCTGCGTGAATATTCGGCGGGCCGCACGCCCAATCCGGACGTGCTGTGCAACGCCGAGATCAAGTTCAAGGCCTTCCTCGATCACGCCATTGCATTGGGCGGCGAGACGATTGCGACCGGGCACTACGCCCGCGTGCGCGAACGCGAAGGGCGCTTCGAACTGCTCAAGGCGGTCGATCACACCAAAGACCAGAGCTACTTCCTGCATCGCCTGAATCAGCACCAGCTCTCGCGCACGATGTTCCCGCTCGGTGAAATGCCGAAGACGAAGGTGCGTGAAATCGCAGCCCAAATTGGCCTGCCGAACGCGAAGAAGAAGGATTCGACGGGCATCTGCTTTATCGGCGAGCGTCCGTTCCGCGACTTCCTGAATCGGTACCTGCCGACCAAGCCGGGCCCGATGAAGACGCCCGACGGTACGGTGGTGGGCGAGCACGTCGGTCTGGCGTTCTACACGCTGGGTCAGCGCAAGGGCATCGGTCTGGGCGGTAGCCGCGATGGCTCCGGCGAGCCATGGTTCGTCGCACGCAAGGACATGGCGAACAACACGCTATACGTGGTGCAAGGTCACGATCATCCGTGGCTGCTCTCGGGCACGCTGAACGCCGAAGACGTGTCGTGGGTTGCGGGCGAAGCCCCGGCCGGCGGCCTGCGGTGTGGTGCCAAGACGCGCTATCGTCAGGCCGACGCAGCGTGCGAAGTCGTGCAGGCGAGTGCCGAAGCGCTGACGTTATCGTTTGCCGAGCCGCAATGGGCTGTCACGCCGGGTCAGTCGGCGGTGCTCTACGACGGTGATATCTGTCTGGGCGGCGGCATCATTGCGTCCACCACGGCCATCGATCCGGCAACGGCCGCTGCTAACTCGGCGGCCACCGGCAACGCGACGAACGCCGCGAATCAAACGATCCTCAATACGCATTAAAAGCCGCCGGCGCTCGCCGGGGGGACACCCGGCAGCGTGCCGGCGTGTGTCCCCCCAAAAGCAAGGAGGTTTCATGTTTTCGCGCCGATTCCTGGCACTGTGGCTGGCTGTCGCGTTGCTCGCCGCAACGCTTGCGTTAGTGCTGTTCGACGGATGGCATCCGTTATGGCCGCTACCGTTCGCGGCGTTGGTGGCGCTCGGGGCATGGGACGTGGTGCAGCAACGCCACGCAGTGTTGCGCAACTACCCGCTGTGGGGACATTTCCGTTTTCTGTTCGAATTCATTCGACCGGAAATCCGTCAGTACTTCGTGGAAGACGACACGTCCGAGACACCGTTCTCGCGGGCGCAACGCAGCATCGTCTACCAGCGCGCCAAGGGGGACGTCGACAGCCGCCCCTTCGGCACCGAAATCGACGTGAAGGCCGCGGGCTACGAATGGATTGCGCATTCGCTGGCGCCCACCGTGCTTGATAACCACGACTTCCGCATCACCATCGGGCCCGATCGCGCGCAGCCTTATTCGGCGTCGATCTTCAATATCTCGGCGATGAGTTTCGGCGCGTTGTCGGCCAATGCCATCCGCTCGCTCAACCGGGGCGCCAAGCTCGGCAACTTCATTCACGACACCGGCGAAGGTTCGATTTCGCCGCATCACCGCGAGCAGGGCGGTGACCTGATCTGGGAAGTGGCGTCGGGGTATTTCGGCTGCCGCAACGACGACGGTACCTTCAGTGCCGAGAAATTCACCGCGCAGGCCACGACGCCGCAGGTGAAGATGATCGAGGTGAAGCTCTCGCAAGGGGCGAAGCCGGGTCACGGCGGGGTGCTTCCGGCCGCGAAGATCACGCCCGAGATTTCGGCGACGCGCGGCGTGCCGATGGGGCAGGACTGCATTTCGCCCGCGCGTCACAGCGAGTTCTCCACGCCGCTGGGTCTGCTGCAATTCGTCGATCGTCTGCGCAATCTGTCGGGCGGCAAGCCGACCGGCTTCAAGCTGTGTATCGGGCATCCGTGGGAGTTCTTCGGCATCGTCAAGGCGATGCTGGAGAGCGGCATCCTGCCCGACTTTATCGTTGTCGATGGCTCGGAGGGTGGCACCGGTGCTGCGCCGCTGGAGTTCACCGATCACGTCGGCACGCCGCTGCAAGAGGGGCTGCTGCTCGTGCATAACACGCTGGTGGGCGCGGGGTTGCGCGACAAGATCCGCATTGGTGCGTCGGGCAAGATCGTGACGGCGTTCGACATTGCGCGCACGCTGGCGATTGGCGCCGACTGGTGCAACTCGGCGCGCGGCTTCATGTTTGCCATCGGCTGTATTCAGTCGCAGAAGTGCCATACCGACCGCTGTCCGACCGGCGTCGCCACGCAAGACCCGCTGCGTCAGCGTGCGCTCGTGGTGCCCGACAAGGCCGAGCGCGTTCATCAGTTCCACCAGCACACATTGCACGCGTTGCAGGAGCTGATTCAGGCCGCAGGGCTGGCGCATCCGTCCGATCTTCGGGCGCATCACATCGTCAAGCGTGTGTCGTCGAACGAGATCCGCCTGATGTCGGAGTCCCTGAAGTATCTCGAACCCGGCGACCTGCTGCGCGGACAATTCCGCTACCAGCTTTACGAGAAGTATTGGCCGATGGGACGGGCCGACAGCTTTGCGCCGGCGACGGCGGCTTGAGCAAAACCGCAAAGCATCAGAGGAAGGAAAAACAACAACCCGGCGCGAGAACGCCGGGTTTTTTCATGGATTCGACAATCGGGGAGCAGAACCCGTAACGCAGCGGCGACACCACTCACTTTAAGGTCTCCACCGGATGACATTCGCAGGCGCACCCGCCTATCTTGCGAAGACTGACTTTGTCATCCCGCCCTGAACTTCCGTACAGGAGGACCCATGAGTACGGTGCGATTTCTCATCAGCCGCAACGACACCAATCTGAAAGTGAATGGTCTCGTGCAAGCCTTGCCCGCCGGTAGCATGACGGCAACCAGTTCCGATGCGGAAACAGACGCCTCGGACGGCACGACCGCACACGATTTTCATGTGTGCGATTTGCAGGCGTTGTATCCGGATGTGGTGGATCTGCTCGACCGGCGCCCGCTCGGCGTCTTTCATCGGCAGGCGGCGCGCACGCTATTGCTTGAGCCGAGCATGCTCGATGTAGCCGTCGCGTTGCAGAACATCGACCGCATGGCCATGTTGCGGTTCTTCTATGTCTATTGCCTGTGTCGCGATCAGCGCTATTTCTCCGCGATGTTGCGGCAGTCGATCGCAGGCAGCCATTCATTGTTCGATTTTGTCGAAGCCAACTTCCACAAGCCGTGGCCGGTGGGACGGCTGGCCGACGAGTTCGGCATGCCGCTTCGCAAGTTCCGCTATCTCTTTCAGCAAACGTACGGCATGCCCGCCAAGCAATGGCTGCTTGAACGACGCTTGCGGCTTGCGCGCGATCTGCTGCTCTCCACGCGACACAAGGTGCTCGACATTGCGCTCGAATGCGGTTTCACGAATCACGCGCATTTCACCGATACCTTCCGCAAGCGTTTCGATTGCGCACCCACGGAGATTCGTCTCGGCACTCCCCCGCAGCGTGGCGGCCAGCGCGTGGCGATGACGCGCGCCGATGCCTACGCCGCCATGCGCGCAGATCTTGTCGCCGGGCACGGCGCGCTAGCCGACGGAGGCGTGGTGTGAACGTCGAGGAAATCAACAGCCAGTTCGGCGAATCGTCGCGCCGGGTGTCGGAGCAGGCGATGCAAAGCCTGCGCACGCGAAAGCTCGATGACCCGGCACAGATGATCGCCGTGCAGTTCGAATTGCAGCAGGCGACGACGCTCTTTGGCCTGCACAGCTCGATTATCAAGCTCATCAAAGATGTGTTGATGGGCATCATCGCCAAGATCGCATGATGTCAGCGGCCCGTGAAACGATGCCGGACCGGCAAACGGATGCCATCTCCGCTGCCGGTCGATGGCTCGACGTGTCGACGCGACAGGCCATCGTCGAACTGGCGTTCGCGGGGGCGTGCCACGGCATGGCAACCGAAGCGCGGGCTATCCTCGATGCGTTGCCCTGTCTGATTGACGACGTCGAGACACGGCAGTGGCTGCACACGGCACTGCTGATGGCGCTGGGCGATGTCGAGGCGGCTCGCGCAGCGCTCGTCAACGACGCGCAAATTGCGGCATCGGATCCGGCAGCAACGCAGGTTCTGTATGACTGGCTCGCCGCAACGGCGGCCTTACCGTCGATCGCACCGAGTGCACCCAGTGCAGCAAGTGCGTCGAGTGCGAACGACGCCTCGCGCAACCTTCCCGAAATTCATTCCTTCTCCAGATCATGAGTGTCGATTCGATCCACGAAAGCGTGCAGCGGATCACCGCTGTCAGCCTGCCGACGTCGCGGCCAACCCTTGCCGAAGCGGGCGAAGCCACCCGCTTCGCCGAGGTGCTGGCGCACGCAGCGCCCTTGCCCGAGCATCACTTGTTGAGTGCCGCAGGCAAGCTTGCAGCGAACACCGACAACCTGACGACGCGCGTCACGCTCGACGACCGCACGCTGAACGATCCACAACGCCTGCTTCAATTGCAGCGCGATTTGACCGAGCGCGTGCTGTCGCTCGAACTTGTCGCGAAAGTGGCCGGTGCCACGACGCAGGGTGTGAACAAACTTGTTCACATGCAATGACGCGGGGGATTTCATTCATGCGTCTGCGGTGCGTGGTTGCGGTGCTGGCGCTTGCGTTTCTGGTATCGGGTTGCAAAGAGGATCTGCATCGCGGATTGGGTGAGACCGAAGCCAACCAGATGCTCGCGCTGCTTCTCATTTCGGGGATGGACGCCGACAAGCGTGCGGAGACCACGGGGGCGACAGTACGTGTAGCGAGAAACGATTTCGTGCGTGCTGTCGAAGTGCTGCGTCAGCACGGCTTGCCCCGTGAAAAGCGCGCTTCGGTGGAGGATGTCTTCCCGCCCGGGCAACTCGTGAGTTCGCCCGTGCAGGAGCAGGCAAAGCTGGTCTATCTCAAAGAGCAACGACTTGAGCGAATGCTGGCCGCCCTCGACGGGGTGATGGTCGCCGAAGTCTCGATCGCTCAGGTGCCGATCGATTCCGCCGGGCGCGCAACACTGCCGCCCGGCGTTGCCGTTTTCGTGAAGTACAGCCCGGAGATCAACATGGCCAAACGCATGACGGATATTCGCAGCCTGATTCACGACAGCGTGCCCGGCGTCGTGCCGGAGCGTATCAGTGTCGTGATGCAACCGGCCGACTATCGTTTGCCTCGCGTGGCACTTGCCACGGAGACGACGAACGGCGAGCCGCAAGCGAGTCGTGGCGCGATGAGCCGATGGTGGTTCGCCGGCGTTGTCGCGGGCATCGCCCTGTTCGCCGCCGCAATACTCGCGTGGCGAGTTCGGTCGAAAGGGCAGGTACGGGTGCCGGAGGCGCTGTGACAGCGGCGGTCGATATCCGGGTGATCTCCTTCGAGGCCACACAACTGGTTCAACTCATCTGGCAGCCGGGGCGTTTTATGGATGCCGGTTGGTGGCAAGCGCTGGACATGTCGCCCTGGCAATATGTCTATCACCACCAGCCGGCGACGCGCCCACCAATTGATCGATGCCTGGTCGAACGTCGTGGGTGGCCGACGACACCGGACGGGCTGGGTTTGGCACTGCCGCTGAGTGACGCCGCGTGCGTGACGTTGCGTCTGGTGCCGAATCTGCGTCGTGTGGCACTGGCGTACGCGCTACGCATGCTGGGGTGCCCCGACTATCTGTGGCTCGGGGATTATCGACGCGCCCTGTCGCCTTGGCTGGATGCGTGGCAATGTGATCGCTTGCTGCTGACGCGCCGTGACTGGCTGGGGCGCGCGGCGTTCACACCCGACCAGCTTGTCGATGCCGCGTTCACCGCGATGGCGGCCTTGCTCGACGCTATGCCCGCAAGCCCTTCCCCCTCCTCGGACGTCAGTGTCGCCTGCCAGGCGACGCGTATCTTGTTGCCACCGGGCGAATCGGAACGGCCCGCGCACGTCGACCTGACGGCGCCGCCGGACCTTTGGGCGCGAATGGCGGCATTGGAGAAGATGTTATGTCTGTCATCGACTACCCGCTGACGTCGATAGAAACGCTGGACGGCCCTGTTCCCCAGGGCGCCATCATTGCGCGCGAGACACTCGATCTGATGCGCGAAGAATCCCGATGCCGTGAACAGTGGCTGGCCGAAGCCAAGGCCTGCCGCGACGCGGCGGTGGTTGAGCGCGAACGTGCTCAGATCGACAGCGACGCCATGTGTGCTGCCTTGCTGGACGCGGCACGCGTACAGTCGCAGCAGCACGCGGCGCAGTGTGCGGAAGATGCGCGTCGGGAGGCGATCGCACAAACCCTCGACTGGCTGGTCGACGAGGCCTCGATCGAGCGCGCGACCGTGCATTCGCTTGAACGCCGGATCGCCGAGGCACTGATCGGTGCACTCTCGAATTTTGTTGCAACCCTCGATATCGGCGAACGCTTTGCCCATCGTGTGGCCAACACGTTGCCGTCGTTGGTGCGCGAAGGCGCGCTGGTGTTGCGTGTGCCACCGGCTCACCACGAAGCGGTGGCGAGCGCGCTCCAGCGGGAGAATATCGTGCTGGCGTGTACGCCTGACACGACCCTGAGCGGCCACCACGCACGTATCGAGAGCGAATGGGTGACGCTCTGCCTCGACCTCGACGCGGACCTCGCGGCCGTCGTCGAACGGTTGCGCGTGGCACCCAGTCTCGAAGTGGCTTATGGTTGATCGCGTCCAGACACCGGGTAATGCCAGACCGGGCACGACCGGAGAGAACCGTGCGCTCGAAAGCATCCTCGACGACGAGATGCTGGAACTTGAAGGCGCGGTGCCCAACCCGGGCCGAGGGATGGCGCGTGTCGCCAGACCCGCCGGCGAAGGGTACATCGCGATGATCGAGTCGGCCATCGCCCGAGATGAAGAGGCCGCGCTCGCGGAATCTCAGGAAAATCTCAGCCTGGCCCTGGGGGTTCGTTTCCGTCGGCCCGGCCGCCCCGAGCCGCGCGACGACAAGGCCAGGGCGCGTGCGTTGCTGGAACAGCAGACGAGGCAACTTGAACGCGTCAGCGCGCCGCAGCTCGATCGGCTGCGTCAGCAATTGCGTGACCTGCCTCATGTGCCCGATCCTCGTGAATTGATACGCCGCGCTGGCCTATCGGCGGGGCACGCGGCGCTGGTGGTTTGCGCTTGGCTTGCCGACGGCGGCCTGCATCCGGCAGCACGCAGCCGTTTGCGTCGCCTGCTCGACGAACTCACGTCCGGTGATGACTGGGCCATCGAGGCCTTCGCCGTGCTCGAATGCGGTAACCCCAGTGCAGCATTGCTCCAGCAACTCAAGACACTTTACCGACAGGCGCACGGCCAACAGCGCTCGCTTGTGCAGTGGTTCGACGAATGTCGCAAGTTCGGGCAACGACGGGCCCGTCTGCGGGCACTGTTGCAAGCGCTGGGGCTGGAGTTGGGTGCGCAGAACGCCGATGCCGACACCGCACATCTGGCGGCGGTGATCGATGACTTGCGGCGTGTCGTTCTCTTTCTATCGCTGGAATCGACCTGTGAGCAGTCCGCCGCGGCCATGCGAGCGGCCGGATATGGCGCCTGTGAGACCGATACGATGATCGCCGAAATGCTCACGTTGCTCGATCAACCGTGGGCGGGGGCGGAATGGCTCGCACAGCGTGCGACGTATCTTGGGATGACGTCGCGCGGTGTGCGCTATGCGTTTTCCCGCGAGCTGACGCAGTTGGTGAAAACGGCGCACGACGGCTGCTTTCGGGATGAGACGCAGCGTGACGCCTTGAACGAGGCGCTCGACACGTGGCGGACAGGCATTGCGCAGGAAGACTTGTAGCCGCACATGGGGACATGGCGGCCCGCTTACATCGTTCAGATGGCAATCAGCACCATCGGCGCAATCCGCGCAATCTCACGCGCGCAGATGTTCACGGCAGAGCTTGATGCGATCGTAAAAATCAGTGAGCGCTTGCGCGAACGGTTCCGGCTCGGCAGACGCCTCCTCGTTCACCAGCGCGTGCAGAACGAGCCGATTGTCTTGCGCACGCAATTGCACGTGACCGGTGATTGCCCATTCCGCTGGCTCGATAAGCAGTTGCAGAAGACGCTCGCTGTTGGCGCGATGCAAGCGCGCCGCTTCGTCGGTGGCGACAACCGAATGAATGCCGCAGGTTTGATTTTCCAGCGTCTCCACGATGATGCTCGGTGAAGCGTTGAACGTCAGTTCAATGGGCGAATGATTGTCGACGGTGTGGATCTTGCCCGGATCGCAGCCGATCAGCTTGAGAGCGTCTACAAGGGTCTGCGCGAGGTCGTGACGTGACATGGTGTACGTGCTCTTAAAATTTGACGGTGATGGGACCTCGGGCGATTCGCGCGTGGTCATGACATCGACGCTCACCCCACCATTCCATGATCGAATCGGTGAAGCGTCGTGCGCGAACGCCGCGGTGCCGAATGTTCACACGCGGTGGCGTCTCCGCCTTTCGAGACGTGATTCGCTTTGTCGCTTCCGGGCGCATCGGTCATCGATTTCCGGGCACTCTCACACCGATTCGATGTCATCGCGACGATTGCCGTCAGCGAGGCTATTGCGCTCCTCCTGTACTTCCTGTGCCTCCTGTACTTCCCGTACCTTCTGCTGCACGGCCGTAGGACGCGCGAAAGCGCTGCGTCAGCCGCGAGAGAATACCTATCGCCGCGTCGACCGCCTCGGACTGTGTCCGGGCGTGCCGGTGCAAGGCGGGTGAGAGCGGTGATTGCAGCGCGTCGTTCAGCGTCCTCTGCGCGTCGCTCAGTTGGGCAAGTTGTGCCGACGGTGAAGCCGGCACATCAGGTGCCGAAGCGGCAAGTTGGTCCTCAATCTTCGTCAGGCGTGTCGTCATAGGTGTTCTCCGGTGTCAGTGGCAAATAGAAGAGCCGGTCGTGCGCCGCAATCGACACGCCGTCGGCCGCGACGGCAATGACGTGCGCCCCGCCTGCGAGCCGTGCGCCTTGCATGAGGCGAGTGCCGTCGGCCAACGTAATGTGTGGCGCCGTGGGCGAACCGCCAATGCTCACCACCGGTGCGGGCAGTCCGGTTTGTGAAAGCGTCGGCATGCGCACCGGCAACGGCTCGATGCGAAGGCGCAACGTGCGTGCTGCGTCATTCCATGTGTCCGCGAGTGACTGCAAGGCCACCTGACGCTGTGCGGATACCGGACCTGTGAGCCGCCAGCCGTCGCGCTCGCGGGTGACGTTGACGCCGCGCAACTGATTCGCGTCTTTCAGAAGTTGCACGACCGTGTCGAAGCCGTCGGCTTCGTCGTTGTCGACCCGCCAGCCGTGGGGCAGGGCGAGCGCATCCAGCGCATCGGAGGTGGCTCGCCAGCGCGCGTCCGCGACGAAGGCGCCGCTGATCACAATCTCGCCACTGGGCGCGACGCCGACATAGGCCGCACCGTAGCCATAAAGACGCAACAACGTCTGGACGGACTGTGTCAGATCAGCGGGACACCAGGTGTCGTCGCGTACGACCTTGTCGAGCCCCCGCGCTTCGGTACGCAGTCGCGAACGCACGTCGTCAGACGCGCAGCCACCGGAGAACAGCACGGCCCCGTCGGAGATCGTCAGTGAGATGCCGGGGGCGATGCGTGCCGCAAGAGACTTCAGCGTGCCAATGCCGCCCGGTGATGTGATGACGTTGGCCGAACCCGTTCGCCAGATCATGGCGCCGACGGCGAGCGCGACCAGCGAGATGCCTGTGGCTGCAAGCCATGTCGCCCGGCGCGGGCGCTTCGAGGGCTTCCGCTTCAGGGACCACGAGAATGCCGGACCGTCCTGCGCCAACAGGGGCTGCGTATGGGCTTGCCGCTGCGCAGACGGGTGGACGGCGTCAGACGCGAGACGTGCCGGACGCTGGGGCAATGGCATCGGCACCGGCGATTCGGCATCGCCGGTGTCCAGCCAGATGCCGAGTCCCGCCAGATCAATGACCGACCTTAGCGGGAGCCGGACGCAGAGGGGGACGTCCAGCAAGGTGTCATCCGGCCATTCGAGTGACGCACCGTTGACCCAGACGTCGGTGCGCGTCAGCAGTCGCACCCCGTCGTCGTCCACATGAAGCGTCGCCCCGGCGCCATTCTCCAGCGCCATCGCGATATCCGAGTCTTCTGCGCCAACAGAAAACGCACCGGACGGCAGGGGCAACGAGCGCCCCGCGAGCGGGCCGTCAAGCAAGGTGAGTGTGTACGTCGTCGTCATGCTTTCGGCTCACCGGACGTGGGCTCGGCCTTGATGAGGAACAACCGGATCACGCTTTCATTGCGATGCGTGGTCGAGCGGAAGAGCCACCCGATAAATGGAATATCGCCCAGCAGCGGGATCTTGCTTTCCTGCTCGTGCTGGGTGTCCTGAACGAAGCCGCCGAGCAGCAGACTCTGTCCGGCCTGAAGCGTGGCTTGCGTCGAGATTGCCGAATTTCGGATAGTTGGGACCTCGTTGCGTGAGTCGCGGGCGCTCCGTATTTCGCCGCCGTCTTCGATGTTGAGCGTAAGCATGACCTGATCAAGACCACCGGCATCGTCGGGCACCAGTCGCGGCGTCACGCGTAACAGCGAACCCGACGTCACGCTCTCGAGCTTGGCCACCTTTTCACCGGTGACCTTCGTATAGAACGTCACGCTGCGATCGAGCACCGCCTGCATGTTGTCGAGCGTGACGATGGACGGCCGCGAAAGCACGCGCGCTTTCGAATTCCGCTCAAGTGCGGAGAGATTGACCATGAATTTGTTGGTATCTCCGACCACCGCCGAAAACGTACCCTGATCGTTCGCGTCGGCGCCGTTGTCGCCTCGCATGCGATTACTGTTCAGGCCCAGCGTGCCGAAGCCGCCAAGCCGCGCACTGCCGGCGATGTCGACGCCAAGCTCGGCAATGTCGCTCGCGTTCACGTCGATGATGGCGACCGAGATGTCGACCAGACGCGGACGCACATCCAACTGCGCAACCAGATCCGCGTAGAGCGGCAGGTTGCGGCGTCGCTCGCGCACCACGACAGCGTTGCGGCGGGCATCCGCGGAAAAACGCGGGGTGTTCGCACGCGGCGGACTCGCTGGGGTCCCCGCTGCCCCGGCTGCTTCGCCCGCCACGGCGACGAGCGGGCCAGCGCCGAGAATAAGGTCTTGCAAGACGCTGACGACGCCGGGGACGACAACTTCCTGTCCGCGATAAAAGTACCTCGTGTCGGCCGCCGTCGCGAATTTCAGGGGAAAAATCTCGATGGTCTCCTCGCTCTCCTGCTGATCTCTGGCGTCGCGCTCCAGATGTTCGGCGAGCATCGCCACCGTTTCCAGGCAGGCTGGCACGCCAGCGATCTCAAGTGCGCGAGCGGCGGGAATCGCCCGTGCGACGCAGTGCTGCGGGTGAAGGACACCTGCACTGCGCAAATGCGAAAGCAACTGATCCGGCGATGCATAACGCAGCGACACCACCTGTCTCGCGACCTCGCTGGCCTTATAGATATGCAACGTCTGGCCGTTGAAATACCACGAAAGCCGATAACGTTCGGAGAGCGCGTCGAGTGTCACCTGTGGTGTACCCGCCGGTAACGCGCCGATGAACTTGTCGGTGACCTGCGCGCTGACGATCGTCGGGATGCGGTGATGCGCACCGAAGTCGCGCAACAGTTCGGCGAGTGGCGTGCCGGCGCTCTGGAAGAGGAACGCGCCACCACGCCAGACCGGCAGGGTGGCTGTCGTCGAAACGGGATTCGCAGGCGTGAGAAGCGTTTCGGAGGCAGACGAGGGGAGTGCGAACGCCGGCATGGGCGCCGCCAGGTAAAAAATCGCGGCAGCACCCGCGGACAAGGGCAACAGCGCCACACGCCGTGAGACACGATGAAACGAGCGGTGAATCCCCATGGTCATGAGCGGCGCATGGCACGAAGCCGTTGGCTGGCTTGCCGGGCGCCGATGTGCTGGACGGGCGCTGGCGACGTTGGGTTGCGGGGTTCGGTGTCGGCTTTGGGCGCGACGAGGTGACAGGCGAGTATCTGGCGGCGAAGCTGCGCCTCAACGCTGGCGGGCGTCTCGTCGGCATCGAATCGATGCATCCACCACACGTCACCGTGTGCGATGCAAACGCTGTCGCAGCGAAGCTCGGGCTGGGCGGCCAGCACGAGGGTGAGCCGCGTGAGCCAGCCCGGTGGCAGGGTTTCGTAGTCAGTGGCACGCGCGCCGAGCCGGTGTTGGACAGGCACCGGTATCGCGATGGCCACACAGAAACTATCGTTGATCGTGCAGACCCAGCCACGTTGACCGTCGAGATCAATGGCATGACGCGCGCCTTTTACATCGCGCGGGGTAATCCAGTCGAGGGCGGCGAGCGCGAAAGGCAAACGCATACGTGGAGAAGATTGTCGGGAGAGAGAAGGAGGGTGGCAGCGCACCCCGCAAAGCGGCGGTCGAGCGAGGACGATCCGTGTGGCCGGCCTGCGCCCGCAAAGACCGGAATTGTCGCGCGCCTGCGTGCGAGTGCCATCCGGCACATACCTGATTTCATGTGCCAGTGCGCGACTGGGAGGAAAAACGCCAACGCGATGTCGCGTCAGAGATACGGGATAAAGCTCAAGAATCGCGTCGCTAATTCGGATACCAAAATTATGGTCAAAAATCCGTATATCCATAAAACACAAATGTCCAGGAGTCGGGAATGACGGGAAGCACAGGCGTTATCGTTGTAGAGGACCACGAGTTGCTGGCGGACGGCATGTGCCGTCTGGTCGAGGGGGATCTCAAGTGGCGCGTGCTCGCCCGGGTGGCCAACGGGCTCGACGTCTACCGCGCGTGTCAGGTGCATCGTCCCGATCTGGTGATGCTCGACCTCGGGCTGCCGGGGATGGACGGCATCGATGTCATTCGCCAGTGCTGTCAGCGCTGGCTCGGCCTGCGGGTATTGGTCAACTCGGCGAGCAACGACGGCGAGCGCGCGCGTCAGGCGCTCGATGCGGGCGCAGCCGCGTACGTCCTGAAAAGCAGCGCGCGCGATACGGTGATTCACGCTGCCCGGCAAGTGATGACGGGGCGGCGCTTCATTGACCCGGCCGTGTTTGGCGTGATGCGAACCCCGACGCAGCCGCCGTACCTGCCAATCCCCTGCGACAACGAAACGCCGGAACGTCTGCTGACGTTGCGAGAGCGTCAGGTACTCAAGCTGGTCGCCGAGGGGCAACGCAATCGTGACATCGCCGCACTGCTGTCGATCAGTATCAAGACGGTCGAAACGCACCGGCTCAACATGATGCGCAAGCTCGATGCTCACAACGTGGCCGATATCGTGAACTGGGCACACCGGCTCAGGATGATGTTGTGACGCCCGGACGATCTCGCGTTTTGGGGTGAAGTTCAGGTCTGCGCCGGATGTCCGGTGCAACACGCGTGCGAGACCATCGCTCGTGTTCCTGTCATTCCACTTCACGACTGCCCAACCGGTATCCGGTGCGCGCCGCATGCACTCCTCCCCGATCGATCTCCAGACACAACGCAAGCTTGAACAGCTCTTCGAACTGCTGGCGCTGCCGGCACGCGCGATCGCACCGAAGATGCGGGTGACGCTTGCGCCGTGTCACCTGATGATCGAGGCCGGGACGACGGGGGTGACGCTGGCGCTGACATTGATCGAGCGGAGCACCCGAGCGGAGCGTTGGTTGCCTTTGATGCTGCAAACCTGCGCGCCGGAGTGGAGCCTCGGGATTCCGGTGCGGGCCTGCGTCGCGCAGGGACGCCCCATGTTGATCGCCACGCCGACCGTTGCGTCTCGCATGCAAGCGGGAGACTGGTGGCAATGCCTTTCGCGCATGCGACGCCTGCTGGAGCGTATCCATGCCGAACAACAGCGGGATTCGCGCGATGTCCCCGATGGCCGTAGTGCTGCGGAGCCGCGAGCATGACCCGCGTGATGTCGTGGCTTGGCGCTGCCGCCGGACGGCAAGACATCGTGCTTGCGGCGCTGCTGCTCGTCACCGTTCTGATGATCATCATCCCGATGCCACCCTCGGTGATGGACATGCTCATCGCGCTCAACCTTGCGGTGTCGCTGCTGCTCCTGATGGTGGCGCTCTACGTCAACGAACCGCTCGACTTCTCTGTCTTTCCCTCCGTATTGCTGATGACCACCCTGTTCCGGCTGGGGCTGACGATCAGCACGAGCCGGCTGATTCTGCTGCGCGCTGACGCTGGCGATATCGTCTACACCTTCGGAGACTTTGCGGCGGGTGGCAACATCGTGGTGGGGATGATCGTGTTCCTGATCATCACGGTGGTGAACTTCATCGTGATCACCAAGGGCTCCGAGCGGGTGGCGGAAGTGGGCGCGCGATTCTCGCTCGACGGCATGCCCGGCAAGCAGATGAGTATCGACGGCGACCTGCGTGCCGGGACCATCGATGCGGTCGAAGCCGGCCGTCTGCGCCGGGTAGTGCAGAAGGAGAGTCAGTTCTATGGCGCGATGGATGGAGCGATGAAGTTCGTCAAGGGCGATGCCATCGCCGGACTCGTCATCATCGTGGTCAACTTGCTGGGCGGGATCGGCGTCGGCGTTTTCATGCACGGCATGAGCGCGAGCGAGGCGGGTGCGCTCTACGCCATCCTGTCGATCGGCGACGGGCTCGTGTCGCAGATTCCGGCGCTTCTCATTTCGGTGACAGCGGGCATTATCGTGACGCGCGTGCCGGGGGAGCACCGGCATAACCTTGCGCGCGAACTGACCGACCAGCTCGCCGCGCAGCCGCAGTCGCTGATGGTCGCTGCGGTGGTGCTGGTCCTGTTCGGCCTGATTCCCGGCTTTCCGATGCACTACTTCATCCTTCTCGCGGCCATGTCGGGCACGGCGGCGTGGTGGGTGCGCCGCCGGGCGCGCGAAGGTAGCACCGGCTCTGGTGGCACCCGCGCAGACGGCAGTGCAGGGGGGGCGCAAACCGGCCGCCCGGGCGCGCAGCCGTTGCAAGTTCGCGTGGGAAGCGGGTTGGTGAGTGCATTGGCAAGTCCATCCGGCGGCGCCGGCTCGCTCGCCAACCGGATCGACGCATTACGTGATCAGAAATTCGAGCAGTTCGGCGTGCCGATGCCGGAAGTCAGTCTGGTGATCGACGCGTCGCTGGCGCCGGACATGCTCGACATTCAGCTCTATCACGAGAGCGTATTGACGCTTCCGATGTCGCCCGGCATGGCACTCGCCCGATTTGACGGCGAGCATACGTTGACGGCACTGCGCGGGCTCGTCGCCCATGACAACGCAGACAAAGCTGACAACGATGACCTTGCGCGAACCCCGTTGGCGTTCGGCGGCCACGTGCTTTACTGGCTCACGACGGCGCAGCGAGATCGGTGGCGCGAGCACGGCGGCATCGCGCTCGAAGGCGATGAACGCGTCGCACATTGCGTGTCGCTGGTCATCGATGCGCATGCGGCCGATTTCCTTGGCGTGCAGGAAACGCGCTTCTTGATGGACGCGATGGAAGATCGCTATGGCGAACTGGTGAAAGAGTTGCAGCGGCAGTTGCCGATCAACCGCACGGCCGAAGTCTTGCAGCGACTGGTGGCCGAAGGCATTTCGATTCGTGACCTGCGGCGCGTGTTCGAGGCATTGATCGAATGGGCGCCTCGCGAGCGCGATCAGATCATGCTCACGGAATATGTGCGACTCGGTTTGCGGCGCCACATCACGCGGCGTTTCCGGCGGGGTAACGCGCAGATCGCAGGCTGGAATGTCGGCCAGGGGATCGAAGACACGGTACGCGCAGCCGTGCGTCAGACGTCGTCGGGTTCGTACGCCGATCTGAACGCCGAGCAGACGGAATCGATTCTGTGCGCGATCGACGACGTGCTGGCCGCGCACGACGGCAGCCCCGCCGTGCTGTTCACGGCGCTCGACGTGCGCCGCTTCGTGCGCAAGCTGATCGAGCGCGAGCGCGCCGATCTGGCGGTGCTGTCGTTTCAGGAAGTCGCGGACGAGCCGCAGGTTCGCGTGCTGGGCACGATCGATCTGCAAGGGGCCTACTGACATGCGCCAGCCCGACGCCATTCGTGTCGCCAACGCCTTGCGGCGCTCGCTCAGCGCACGCCGAAAGGCCTGCGTCGAATGGCGTGCCGCGCCCGGGCGAGACATCCCTCATGGACGCATCGACAAGGTCACGCCGAATGCGCTGCGTGCACGATTACCCGGCGCATCGCTTGGCGAGCAGTGCCGCATCGTGTCGCCCGTCATCGATGCGGAAGTGATTGCCGTCGAAGGGCCGCATGTCTGGCTTTCTCCCTATGCGGAACCGCGCGGCGTCGCCAGTGGCGCGCTGGTGTATGCGCTCGGCACGCCGTCGCGCGTCGCCGTGGACGAGCACATGGGCGGGCTTGTGCTCGATGGTCTTGGGCGACGGCTGGATGCCGATGTGACGTCGGGGAGTGCGTTCGATGACTCGCACGGCATCGCGCGGTCCGGGACGGTCTGGCGACCCCTTGACGCTGCGCCGCCGCCCGCGATGACCCGTGCGTTGGTCAGTACACCGTTGCCGCTCGGCATTCGCGCCATCGACGGCTTGTTGACCTGCGGGCGAGGACAGCGAATCGGCATCTTCGCCGCCGCGGGCGGTGGCAAGAGCACGCTGCTTTCCATGATGTGCCAAGGGGCGGATGCGGACGTGATTGTGCTGGCGCTGATTGGTGAGCGTGGCCGGGAGGTTCGCGAATTTCTCGAACATGCGTTGCCCCCTGCCGCCAGAGCACGCACTGTCTGCGTGGTGGCAACCTCCGATCGCCCGGCGTTGGAGCGCATGAAGGCGGCCTACACAGCCACGGCGATTGCCGAGGCGTTCCGCGACCAGGGCAAGAACGTGCTGCTGCTCATGGACTCGCTCACGCGCTTCGGGCGCGCTGTGCGGGATATCGGCATGGCGGCGGGCGAACCGCTGGGCGCGACCAGTGGTCTGCCGCCGAGCTTTTATGCGCGCCTGCCGCGCTTGCTCGAACGCGCCGGTACGGCAGCGCACGGCAGCATCACGGCGTTCTACACGGTGCTGGTCGAAGGCGACAACCTCGACGAGCCGCTCGCCGATGAGGTTCGCTCGATCCTCGATGGCCACATCGTGCTCTCCCGCCGTCTCGCGCAAGAAAACCACTATCCGGCGATCGATATCGCGGCAAGTCTGTCTCGCGTGATGAGCCATGTGACCGACACGCAGCACGTCGCTGCCGCCGCGCGAGTGCGCCGCGCCATGGCACTGGCGTCCGAGGTCGAACTGCTCGTGCGCGTTGGCGAATATCAACCGGGGGAAGACCCCGAGACAGATGACGCGCTCTCACGCGCTCCCGATATCCGCGAATTCCTGTGTCAGCCGTATGGCGAAATCGCGCCATTTGATGAGACACAGGCATGGCTCGCGCGTCTCACGACCTGAACGCGATCGCCCAGATAGACGCATTGGCGTCGATTGCCCGGCGGCGAGAGGTCAGCCTGCGTGTCGCCGTGACGCGGGCAACGCAGGCGCTCAACGAGGCCGAGGCGGCCGAGACGCAACGGCGACACGCGTGTGAGGTTCAACGACAGCGCTGGCGCGAAGCACTCACACGCGGTGGTGTGTACCGCCAACGCACGCTTTCCGAGGCGAGTCATGCCGTGGAGACCGAGCGCTCGGCGCTGGTCGGCGCGTTGTCTGCACAGGACGCTGCAATCGCCGCCAGCGCGCAGGCACGAGCGGCCTTGCAGGAGCAACGGGCGCTATTGCAGACCAATGCACGCAAGCAGGAGAAGCTGCGCGAATGGCGTGCGTCGTTGCGGCCGTAGCAGACATCAACAGATGTAAGAGACGTAGAGGATTTCGCGCCGCGGATGAGAATCAATCGATTTTTGTTCGCAACCACAATGCAACCAAAAGGACTTCACGATGAGCACGATACGTCGCAATGGCATGTCAGCAGAGGCATTCG
Source organism: Pandoraea sp. PE-S2T-3 (assembly GCF_002179965.1). Classification (GTDB taxonomy): domain Bacteria; phylum Pseudomonadota; class Gammaproteobacteria; order Burkholderiales; family Burkholderiaceae; genus Pandoraea. The sequence goes on along the minus strand of NZ_NGUQ01000018.1, from coordinate 107,470 downwards.
CCAGTCTGGGGGCCGGTTCGCTGGTGTCGCATCGTACGGCGAGCAAAGGAAGCGCGACACGTCGGCAAATGGATGACGACGATGAACGGGAATTCACACTGAATGCGCCGGCGCCGCGCGTCACCGGGCCAGCCGACGTGTTGCGCTGGCTACGCGTCTGGCATGCACGGCAGGAGCAGGCGTGGGATGGTGGGAGCGCATTGCGGATCTGCGTGCACGGTGGCGTGCTCGATGAGATGGTCGTCGAGGCCAGACGCGGGTTACACGGCGTCACCCTCAGTCTGCTGTCGCCGCGTCTCACGTTGTACCGCCGATTGTTGACGCAGCGTGGCCGTCTCGCCCGGGCGATGACATGTCGGCTCGGATTGCCGGTGACGGTGGAAGTCGAGGCACGCTATGCACCCTGATGCCGGCGTCGCGATGGGCGGGGGCATCGCTGACGAGATATTCGGCGACATGTTGGGCGGTGGCGGCAGTGTCCACTTTGCGCAAGGCGACTTGCAGGTGCAGGCCGGTTGGTTGCGCGTGAGTGGCGAGGGGCTGATTGTGACGGCGCGCGTAGACGAAGGCACGGTCGGGGAGGTGCGCTTCTGGTGCGATGAACAGCAGTGGCGTGATTGGCTGGCGCCGTGGCTGCCGGTACCCTCGTTCGAGGCGCTGCCGCAAGCGTGGCACGACATTGCCGCATCGCTGACACTGGCTTCCAATGACGTTGACCATGGTGGCGATGCTTGGCCGCAGGCGATACGACTCGCGTCAGGGACCGCAGATGCCGCGTGGCGTATCGGCGTCGTATTGCAACGCGACGGCAGGCGGCTGGCGCTGGCATGGATGGGCGGCGCGGCGTCATGGCTTCGCGAGCGTTGCGAACGGGCCGAGATGGCTTCCGAGCCGATCGATCCCGCCGGGCTGCCGCACCGCGAGTGTCTTCTGGTGGCGGGATGGGCCGATATTTCGCGTGCACAATGCGACGCGTTGCGCGCCGGCGATGCGGTGATGCTCAGCAAGTCGGCCGACGTGACGAAGGGGGCGCATTGGGTCATCGACGGTGATTTCGCGTTGTCATTTCGCGGAGACCTTACCGGACACCCTGCCGCGCCTGCGAGCGGGGCGGATGTGTTTCGACTGACGCCGGTGAACGTGAATCGGGGGGACGTGACGCCGGACGCGCTGTCGCTTGTGCGTATCTTCGCGACGCTGTGCGCGAAGCCGTTCCCGGTGCCAGTGCTCAACGCTTGGCGAACCGGAGAATTACCGGCAGCGGGCGCGATCCACTCACCCGCCGAACCGGCGCTCCACATGAGCCGCGTCACGCTCTGGCGCGACGGTGCCGCGTGGGCGATGGCACGCTTGCTTCGTTTTGAAAATGACCAACTTGCGGTTTGCCTTGAAGGTGAACGCGAGAACGGCGACACCTCGCACGTCAGCACCCAAAGTCGCGCCAATTCGGGTGGCGACCTGATGGGCGTGCACCCGCAGACCCCCTAAGATCGCGCCACTTGTCGTGGCATCCCGTGCATCGTCTGCGGAACACGCCGCGCCGCATCGTCAGGCGCTCGCACGCTGCCGCACTTCCACGCCGCACACGCGTGCCGGCCTCGGGTATTCAACGGAGTCCGTATGTCCCTGCTCGACCACCCGGTGCAGCTCGTGGTGTTGCTCTCGCTGCTGTCGATCCTGCCGCTGCTGGTCGTCCTCGGGACGGCGTTTCTGAAGTTGGCCGTCGTGTTCGCCTTGCTGCGCAATGCGCTCGGCACGCAACAAATTCCTCCCAACATCGCCATCTATGGTCTTTCGCTCGTGCTGACTTGTTTCATCATGGCGCCAGTCGTTTTCGACATCGAAGCCAATCTCGCGAAACGTCCTGTGGCGCTGTCCTCGCCCAGTGCGGTGGCCGATGCCGACGCCAGCATTCTGGTGCCGTACCGCGCCTTTCTCACGCGGCATACCGACCCACGCCAGCGCGACTTCTTCGCCGGAATTGCGAGCGATACGTGGCCTGAAAAGCACCGTGCCCGCATCGGTCCCGATTCTTTGCTCGTGCTGATGCCGGCGTTCACGCTGAGCCAGCTTGCCGAAGCCTTCAAGATCGGGCTGCTGCTCTACCTGCCGTTTGTCGTCATCGATCTGGTGATCTCGAACATCTTGCTGGCGATGGGGATGATGATGGTCTCGCCCATGACCATTGCGCTGCCGTTCAAGCTGCTGGTGTTCGTGATGATGAACGGGTGGGAGCAGTTGGTTCGCCAGTTGCTGCTGTCGTACGCGTGATTCGGTATGGGTGATTTGGCATGAGTGAAGCGATCGTCGTCAAATTCACGAGCGAAATGCTCTGGCTCACGCTGCTGCTGTCGCTGCCCACGGTCATCGTGGCATCGGCCGTCGGGGTGTTCGTGTCGCTGGTGCAGGCGCTCACGCAGGTGCAGGACCAGACCGTGCAGTTCCTGATCAAGCTCCTTGCGGTGTCGGTCACGCTGGTGGCGACCTATGGCTGGATGGGGAATGTGCTGCTCAATTACGCGGGCAGCGCATTCGAACAGATCAGCCGAATGCAATGACCGGCGCCCTCGCATCGATATTGGGCCCGGCACTCGGGTCACCGATCGGACAGGCACTTGGGGCGGCACCTGGCGATGCGTTGTTCATGCGGCTCTGGGGCGACCTGTCCGGCTGGCTGCTCGCGTGGGGCGTGGCGGCGCTGCGCCCGCTTGGCGTGGCGATGCTGCTGCCGGTGTTCTCGCAAGGCATGCTCGGCGCCGGCATGCTCCGCAACGCGCTCGTGCTGGCGTTGGCGCTGCCCGTCGTGCCGTTAGTGCATGTGGGCCTCGACATCGCGCCGCAGTGGGGCTCGTGGGCGATGTTGATCCTCGGGGAATTGAGCGTCGGGCTCTTGCTCGGCTTTGCGGCCGCGCTGCCCTTCTGGGCGGTCGACATGACCGGCTACGTGATCGACACGATTCGCGGTGCGTCGATGGCGAGCGTGCTCAATCCGCTCATGGGGGCCCAGTCGTCGATCTTCGGCATCGCGCTCACCCAAATGCTGTGCGTGCTGTTCTTCGTGACGCCGGCAGCGCATTCGGTGCTCGCGGCGTTGTACGACTCGTACGCCGTGTTGCCGCCCGGCACGTCATGGCGTTGGCAGGCGCAGGGCCTGCCGTGGTTGCTCACGCTCTGGCAGGCCATGCAGACGATGTGCGTCGCGGTGGCGTTGCCCGCCATGGTGGTGATGGTGCTGGTCGACATGGCGATGGGCTTCATCAATCGCGCCGCACAGCAACTCAACGTGTTTTTCCTTGCCATGCCGGTCAAGAGTGCGATGGCGCTGCTCGTCACGCTGGCCAGTCTGCCGTTCGCCATTGCCGTGCCGTTGGGCTATTGGTATCGGCTGCCCGAGATATTTCAGGCGTGGGTGGTGACTGCCTTGGGGAATGGCTGAACGTCCATGAGCGAAAAGAATCAGCCGCCCACCCCCAAGAAGATTCAGGACGAGCGCAAGAAGGGGCGCGTCGCGAAGAGCGCCGACCTTGCGGTTTGCGCGCAACTCGGCGTGGTGCTCGCCTGGCTGGTCTTCGAAGGGCCTGAGTTGTACGGCGCCTGTGTGGGGCTCGTGCAGCGGATGTTGCTCGTGCTGGGCGATCCCGTCGGCGAAGCGGTGCGTGGTTTGCTGGTGCCGTCGCTACTGCTGCTCGTGCGATTTTGCGGCGGGCTGGCCGTGGTGCTGATCGTGACCACATGGCTCGTCATGGTGTTGCAAATCGGCGTGCTGGTGGCACCGGACGCGATCACGCCCAAATTCGAGCGCATCGATCCCATTGCCAAAGCCAAGCAACTGTTCTCGATGCAGTCGCTCTTCGAGTTTGCGAAGTCGTTACTCAAGGTCGGCGTACTCGGCACGGTGTTTTTCTATCTGATCCGGCAGTACACGCCGTCGCTCGCCGTGCTGCCGCAATGTGGCGCGGACTGCGGCCTCACGCTGACGGCGCGCCTGCTGTTCTGGCTGATGTCGGTGCTCATCATCGCGTACGTGGTGTTCGGTGCGCTCGATTTCGCCTATCAGAAATACAACCTTCACAAGCAACTGATGATGTCGCATGACGAGATCAAGCGTGAATTCAAAGAGGTCGACGGCAATCCGGAGATCAAGCACAAACGCCGCGAAATTCACCGGGAAACGATCGAGAGCGGCAGTCTTGCCAGCAATGTAAAGCGCTCGACGGTGGTGGTGCGAAACCCCACGCGGCTGGCCGTGTGCCTGCGTTATGTGGCCGGAGAAACGCCGGTGCCCTGTGTGATCGAGAAGGGGCGTGCCGCTCGCGCACGCACGATCGTCGCGTTAGCCGAGCGCGAAGGCGTGCCGGTGGTCGAACACATTCCGGTGGCGCGACGGCTGATGGCAGAGGTTGCTATCGATGCCCCGATTCCGTCGGATCTTTTCGACGTCGTGGCAGCGATTCTGCGACTTGCGCTCGATTTGCCCTATGAGGTGAATGGGGGCGTCAAGCCGGGCGAAGGAGAGGCGTCGTGACGCGATCGACGATTGACGTGTGGCGCTGGCGGGTACGGATGACGTATCCGGTCTGGGTACCCGGCGTCGTGCTGGCAGTGGGGCTCATCCACGTGCCGTTGGGGGTGCAGTCCGCGCAGGACCGCCTGACGCTGCCCTCGCATCCGCGCATGGCCGAAGCGGGCATCGAGGTGCCGGTACGGCGTGCCGTGCCTGTCGCCGCAAGCGCGTCTGCCCATGAGGCTGAGGCGTCGGGCGTTGACGCGTCAGGCGATCAAGACGACGAAATTGAGGACGCCCCGTCGCCAAGCCTGCCGTTCGACGCGCTGGTGCAGACGACGGCGAACGACCTGTCGCTCGATGCCGCGTTGCTGCATGCCATCGTGAACGTGGAGTCGGGATATGACGCGCTGGCCGTGTCGCGCAAAGGCGCCATCGGTCTGATGCAGGTGCGGCCGCAGACGGGGGCCCGCTTCGGCTTTCGTCGTCTGGAAGATCCCGCCGAGAACCTGCGAGCGGGCGCCACGTACCTGCAATGGCTGCTCACGCGCTTCGACGGCGATTTGTCGCTGGCGCTGGCGGCGTACAACGCGGGGGAGGGCGCGGTGCTGCGGTATGGGCGAAAAATTCCGCCATACCCGGAAACGCAGGGTTACGTTCGAAAAGTGATGGCCGGCTATTCGCGGCTGGTGGCAGCCCGCGTGCCGGTGACCGCCGCAGAGCGGGCACCGGTGAGCGCGCGCAAAGTCGGTGTTGCGGCGGCCCCGCCGGAGAATTCCCGGGCGTGGCAACTGCTGAGGGGGCTTGGCGCGTTGATTACGCGTAGTCCGTCGGACGCGCCAGACGGTGGTGCGGCCTTGCAAGGCCGCGACGCACCGGCCGTCGCCGTACCGGCCAAGCGGCGGCCGCCAAGTCACGGTTAGGCAAGGTTAGGCCCGGTTAGTCATGGCGAGTTACCACCGGTCATGCGCGCAGCCACGGCCAGCGTCGCGCATAGCCGTGGATGACCTTGGATGGGGACTTACGCCGGTGCCGTGTCGGCGACCGACGGGCGTGCCGACATGCGCTCGAAATGGCGTTCGAGATTGGGGTGGTCGCGGCGCCATTCGATTTCCGGAAAGCGGAAGTCGAGGAAGCCGAGCGCGCAGACGAGGGCCACATCGGCCAGTGTCAGGCGGTTGCTCGCGCACCATTGGCGGTCATCGAGCCCCTGCGACATGGCGCGCAGCGCCTCGTCGATCTTGCTGCGCTGACGGTCGATGAGCGCTTGTGAGCGTGTGGCCTCATCGTGGAACTTCATTTCGACACGAATCTGCACGGCGGCGTCGGTCACCCCGTCGGCAAGCGCTTCCCACACCCGCACCTCGGCGCGTTCGCGGCCCGAAGGGGGAATGAGCTTGCCCACCGGCGAAAGCGTGTCGAGATACTCGCAAATCACCCGCGAATCGAAGACGGCTTCCCCGTCTTCCATCACCAGACATGGCACCTTGGCCAGCGGGTTGGACTGCTGGATGCGGGTGTCGTCGGCCCACACGTTCTCTAGCTCAAACTTGTAATCGAGCTTCTTTTCCGCAAGCACGATGCGGACTTTTCGAACGTAAGGGCTGGCGAGGGCACCGATCAACTTCATGTGAATCCTTGATAAATCGCAATAGCGCCGCAGAGTATAACGTGCTGCCCGGGGCATCGCGTAGCGACCCGGTCAGGCCCGCCGGGAGCGGAAAGGGCGTGAACCGGGCGGGCAATGGTAAAATATCGGCCTTTCCGAGTTGGCGTTTCCGTTTTGCAAGGTTTGGCCGGCGTCGCGCGGTGTTCCGGGCTCCCCCAGAGGGACGGCCGGCCTCGTGCGAGTGCTGCGGCAGGCCTCGCCGGCTCCCCGGTTTTCTTTTTCGGTGCCCAGTGCCATGTCCGACGAATTCTCCCCCTTGACCGCGCTTTCCCCGCTCGACGGCCGCTATGCCAGCAAGACCGACGCTCTGCGTCCGTGGCTGTCCGAAGCCGCTTTCATGCGCCATCGCGTGACGGTCGAAATCCATTGGCTGATCGCCTTGTCGAAGGCCGGTTTCGCTGAGATCGCCCCGTTCTCGGCCGAAGCAGAGAAATTCCTCCTGGATCTGGCGGCCAACTTCTCGAATGCCGATGCGCAGCGCATCAAGGACATCGAGAAAGTCACCAACCACGATGTGAAGGCTGTCGAATACTGGCTCAAGGAAAAGGTACTGGGTCAGGCCGAACTCGAGAAGGCGAGCGAGTTCATCCACTTCGCCTGCACGTCGGAAGACATCAACAACACCTCGCACGGCCTGATGATCAAGGGCGCACGCGACAAGGTGATCGTGCCCGCGCTCGAATCGCTGGTCGCCAAGTTGAGCGAACTGGCCCGCGAACACGCATCGCAGCCGATGCTCTCGCGCACCCACGGTCAGCCGGCCTCGCCGACCACGCTGGGCAAGGAACTCGCCAACGTGGCCGTGCGTCTGGCCCGTGCCCTGGAGCGCGTGCGTCGCGTCGAACTGCTCGCCAAGATGAACGGTGCCGTGGGTAACTACAACGCCCACCTGTCGGCTTATCCGGCATATGACTGGGAAGCGTTCTCGAAGGCCGTCATCGAGCAACGTCTGGGCCTCACGTTCAACCCGTACACGATCCAGATCGAACCGCACGACTACATGGCCGAGTTGTTCGACGCCGTGGCGCGCGCCAACACGATCCTGCTCGACCTGAACCGCGACGTCTGGGGTTACATCTCGGTCGGCTACTTCAAGCAGAAGACGAAGGCCGGCGAAATCGGCTCGTCGACCATGCCGCACAAAGTCAACCCGATCGATTTCGAGAACTCGGAAGGCAATCTGGGTCTGGCCAACGCCGTGTTGCACCATCTGGCCGAGAAGCTGCCGGTGTCGCGCTGGCAGCGTGACCTGACCGACTCGACCGTGCTGCGTAACATCGGCGTCGCGTTCGGCTACAGCCTGCTCGCCTACGACTCGTGCCTGCGCGGTCTGGCCAAGCTGGAAGTCAACCCGCAGCGACTGAACGAAGATCTGGACAACACGTGGGAAGTGCTGGCCGAGCCGGTGCAGACGGTGATGCGCCGCTTCGGTGTGCCCAACCCGTACGAGCAACTGAAGGAACTCACGCGCGGCAAGGGCATTACCCGTGAAGCGCTGCAAACCTTCATCAAGCAACTGGCGATTCCGGAAGATGCCAAGGCGCTTCTGCTGGAAATGACGCCGGCAAACTACATCGGTATTGCCGAGTCGCTTGCCAAGCGCGTCTGACGCATCTGATGTATCCGACGTGTTTGACACGTCGTTCGCTGCAAACAAAAAGGGCCGCTGATGCGGCCCTTTTTGCATGTCATACGGGGTACTGACGAGATGTGTATCATGGCCGCATAACTCAAAAGGAGAATCCCCTGAAATGAAGCTCGCCCTTGCTCTCGCTACCCTCGCCGCGGCTTTGGTCCCGGCGCTCTCGCACGCTCAGTTCGCCAAGCCCGACGACGCTGTGGAGTACCGCCAGTCGGCCCTGTTCCTGCTCGGTAACCACTTCGGCCGCATCGGTGCGGTCGTCAAGGGTGACGCGCCGTTCAACAAGGACGACGTGGCCAAGAACGCCGAACTCGTGGCCACGCTCTCGAAGCTGCCGTGGCCCGCATTCGACGGCGGCCAGACCACGGCAAAGAGCAAGGCCAAGCCGGAAGTCTTCACCGACAAGGTGAAGTTCCAGCAAGCGCAGGAGAAGATGGAAACGGCCGTGGCGCAATTGAACACGGTCGCCAAGGGCGGTGATCTGGCGTCGATCAAGAAAGCCTTCGGCGACGCTGCACAGACCTGCAAGAGCTGCCACGACAACTTCCGCGCGAAGTAAGTCAGTCAGTCAGCCGATTTGCGGCATGTGTGGGGCGGCTTTTGCCGGCTGAGGCTGCCAAAGAAAAAGACCGGTCCCCGTGAGGGCACCGGTCTTTTTTTGTCTGATGACGACGCTTGGGCGATGTGAGGACAGACTTCGGCCAAAGCCCCCGTGAAATCAGTACGACGGCAGCGAAGCCACAGCCGGCGTGAGATGGACGATGCGGTACACCAGCGCCGACGCCAGCACGATCAGCACCAGCGCGCCGGTGCGCACGCGCCAGTCGTCGCGGGCAGGGCGGGCGGGCGTGGCGAGCGGCTTGTCGCCGACGATCATGGGCGTGATCAGGTCTTTCTTCTTGCCGAAGCGATAGTAGAGAATCGCCAGCACATGCAGCACCACCAGCCCGATCAGTACCCACTGGTTGAGCTGGTGCCAGCCGGTGAGCGTGTCGCTCAGGTCCTTGTCGATGAACTTGACGAGCGGGCCGTCGTTGAAAATGTCGTCGTTCGAGAACAGCCCAAGCACGACCTGAATGCCGAAGAACAGCAGCATGGCAATGACCGACAGTCCGCCGAGCGGCGTGTGCCCGGCAAAGCGCGCGTCGGTGGCAGCAGGCGTGCGCAATGACCGGAAAAACGTCCGTGGACCGGTCATGAAGTCGCAAAAACGCGCATAACGCGGGCCCACGAGCCCCCAGACCAGCCGGAAGATCAGCAACGCGAGAATCGCGTAGCCGCACCAGAAGTGATAGATCATCGCGTTGCCACCGGTCTTGGCGGTGACGTAGGCGGTGACCGCCAGCACGACAAACGACCAGTGGAAGAGACGGGTGGGCAGGTCCCAGATGCGGATCGGCTTCATGGCGAGGGATGTCGGGGAATGTTGTAGATAGTCGTAAGCGACGAATCTCGCGAGATTACCGCAAGCCCGTTGCGCGCGCACGTATTGGGTTCGACATTCGGGTCGACGAACGCAAGCGAAAAAAAACCGCCGGACAGGCCGGCGGTTTTTTCAGACAAGTGACAAACGGCAACGCAAGCCGGTCAGACGCGTGCGCCAAAGTTCGGATCGTTACGATCGGAACCTTCTTCTTCGTCCTTGCTGTTGTGCTTGATGAGGTCTTCGCGCTTCACGCCGAACCACATCGCAAGCGCTGCTGCCACGAACACCGACGAGTAGATACCGAACAGAATACCCACGGTCAGTGCCAGTGCGAAGTAGTGCAGCGTCTGGCCGCCGAAGAAGAACATCGACAGCACCATCATTTCCGTACTGGCGTGGGTGATGATCGTACGCGACATGGTCGTCGTAATGGCGTGATCGATCACTTCCTGCACGGTGGCCTTGCGCATCTTGCGGAAGGTCTCGCGAATCCGGTCGAAGATAACGACCGATTCGTTCACCGAGTAGCCGAGCACCGCCAGCACCCCCGCAAGCACCGCCAGCGAGAACTCCCACTGGAAGTACGCGAAGAAGCCGAGAATGATCACCACGTCGTGCAAGTTGGCGATCACGCCGGCCACTGCGAATTTCCATTCGAAGCGGAACGACAGGTAGATGATGATGCCGACCACCACGAACGTCAGCGCCAGCAACCCGTCGGTAAAGAGCTCGTGGCCGATCTGCGGGCCGACGAATTCCACCCGGCGCAGTTGCACGTCAGGCGCGTCAGCCTTGAGCGCGCTCATGACGGCGTCGCTCTGCTGGGCGCTGGTGACTTGCTTGCCGTCCGTGCCGGTCTGAATCGGCAGACGGATCATCACGTCGCGCGAGGTGCCGAAACTCTGCACCTGCACGTCGCGATAGCCCAGCTTGCCGACTTCGCCGCGAATCTTCTCGAGATCGGCCGCTTGCGTGTAGGCCACTTCCATGACCGTCCCGCCCGTGAACTCGATCGACAGATGCAGACCGCGTGTGAGCAGGAAGAACACGGCCGCGACAAATGTCAGCGCCGAAATAACGTTGAAGATCAGGGCATGCCGCATGAACGGCACGTCTTTCTTGATACGGAAAAATTCCATGACTGTTTCCTCTCGCGCCTGCGGTTATTGCTCGCCTGCGTCGGGTGCGTTCTTCGCACCGTCCGGGCGCCAGACTTGACCGATCGCCAGCGATTTGAGCTTGCGACGGCCGCCGTACCACAGGTTGACCAGGCCGCGCGAGAAGAACACGGCAGAGAACATCGAGGTCAGGATACCCAGGCAGTGCACCACGGCAAACGCGCGCACCGGGCCCGAACCGAAGGCCAGCAGCGCCAGACCGGCGATCAGCGTGGTCACGTTCGAGTCCAGAATCGTGGCCCAGGCATGTTCGAAGCCCAGCGAAATGGCCTTTTGCGCCGAAGCGCCGGCCCGCAGTTCTTCACGAATCCGCTCGTTGATCAGCACGTTGGCGTCGATGGCCATACCGAGCGTGAGCGCGATAGCGGCAATACCCGGCAGCGTGAGCGTGGCCTGCAACAGCGACAGCATGGCGACGAGCAGCAGCAGGTTGAACAGCAGGGCGATCACCGAGAACACGCCGAACAGCATGTAGTACATCATCATGAACAGGGCGATGGCGATCAGGCCGTACAGCACCGAATCCACACCCTTTTGCACGTTATCGGCACCGAGGCTCGGGCCGATCGTACGTTCTTCGATGATTTCCATCGGCGCAGCCAGCGAACCGGCGCGCAGCAGCAGCGCCAGATCGTTGGCACCCTGTGCCGAGCCCATGCCGGTGATCTGGAAGCTCTGACCCAGTTCGCTGCGGATGTTCGCCACCGTCAGCACTTCGCCCTTGCCCTTTTCGAACAGCACGATGGCCATCGGCTTGCCGATGTTGTCGCGCGACACGTCGCGCAGCACACGGCCACCGGCGGCGTCGAGCTTGATGTTCACCGACGGTTGCTGGTGATCGTCGAAGCCGGCGGCGGCGCTGGTGATGCGATCGCCGCTGAAGATCACCGAACGCTTGAGCAGCACCGGCGCGCCATTGCCATGCAGGAACAGTTCGTCCTGCGGCGGCACCGGCGTGTCGGCGGTTACGAGACGCGGCGCGTCCGGGTCTGCCAGACGGGCTTCGAGCGTTGCCGTACGGCCGATGATGTCCTTCGCCTTGGCGGTGTCCTGCACGCCCGGCAATTGCACGACGATACGGTCCGGGCCTTCCTGCTGGATCACCGGCTCAGCCACGCCGAGTTCGTTCACGCGGTTATGCAGCGTGACGATGTTCTGCTTGACGGCGTTGTCCTGCACCGCGCGGCGTGCCGCTTCGGTGAACGCACCCACGACCTTGAACGTTCCGTTGGGACCGGCTTGCGTGGTGTAGGTGAGATCGGGCAGGCCATCGGCGAGCACGCCGCGGGCGCGATCGGCTTCATCCTGACTCGTGAAGGCGACTTCGATGCCGCTGTCCGTGCGCGTCACGCCGTTGTGGCGGACGTTCTTGTCGCGCAGCAGGGCACGGGCGTCGGCGGCCGAAGCGTCGAGACGCTTCGTGATGGCGCCGGCCATGTCCACTTGCAACAGAAAGTGCACACCGCCACGCAGGTCGAGACCGAGATACATCGGCAGCGCGTGCATCTTGGTCAGCCACGAGGGCGAAGCCGAGAGCAGGTTCAGCGCGACGACATAGGTCGGGTCGGTGGGGTCGGCGTTCAGCGACGTCTGGAGAAGATCCTTGGCGCGCAGTTGCGTGTCGGTATCCGAGAAGCGGATACGCACGCTCGGGTTGCTACCGGTGCTGTCGAACACTGCCCCTTGATAGGTAATGTTCTGCGCCTTGAGCGCGTCTTCAGCGCGCGCGAGCGTCGAGGGGTCGACCTTGACGGTCGCCTTGACGCTGGAAATCTGTACCGCGGGTGTTTCACCGAACAGGTTCGGCAGCGTGTAGAGCACCCCGATGGCAAGAGCCACCAGAATGACGATGTATTTCCAGAGAGGATAGCGATTCATAGCGGCGGGCTAGGGTGATGCCTCGTGGCAAACCGTGCTTCAGACCGGACGCATGGCGGTACCGGTGCCCCGAAGGGCGGGTACCGCCATGCGCTGCGGCCGCCGGATATGGCGGCCGCGTGCGGTTGCGCGAAGGATCAGAGCGCCTTGATGGTGCCCTTCGGCAGCAGGGTCGTGATAGCGCCCTTTTGCACGTTGATCTCGACGTTCTCGGCGATCTCAACGGTCACGAAGGTCTCACCGACCTTCGAGATACGACCGGCGAGGCCGCCCGAGGTCACGACTTCGTCGCCCTTGGCGAGCGCTGCCAGCATGTTGCGGGTTTCTTTCTGACGCTTCATCTGCGGACGGATCATGATGAAGTACAGCACCACGAACATCAGTACGAGCGGCAGGAAGCTCATCAGGTTGCTGGTCGAGCTGGCGGCGCCAGCCGTCTGGGCGAAGGCTTCTGAAATCAGCACGTTCGGTTCTCCTTATGTGTAAGACGTGTAAAAGCCGCGTGTGGCCGAATATCCGGTCACGCGCGGCATGTGTTTCGGTGCGAGGATGCAGGATCCAAGCCCGGCATTTTACCACCGCCCGACCCCATTCCCCCGGGGATTCGGTGCCTGAGCCTCAGGCGCCGGCCGTCAGTGCACCCCGCGCGCGCGATCGGCCCGGAATTGGGCGACGAAGGCGTCGAAACGGTGGGCCTCGATGGCATCCCGGATTTCCTGCATCAGCGTCAGATAGTAATGCAGGTTGTGGATGGTGTTGAGCCGCGCGCCCAGAATCTCCCCGGCTCGCTGCAAGTGGTGCAGATAGGCGCGCGAGAAGTTTCGACAGGCGTAACAGCCGCAAGTTTCGTCCAGCGGACGCGTGTCGGTCTTGTGCGACGCGTTACGAATTTTCAGATCGCCAAAACGGGTGAACAGCCAGCCGTTACGCGCATTGCGGGTCGGCATGACGCAATCGAACATGTCCACACCTGCGGCCACGCCTGCCACCAGATCTTCCGGTGTGCCCACGCCCATCAGGTAATGCGGCTTGTCCGCCGGCAGGCGCGGGGCGACGTGGTTGAGCACGCGCATCATGTCTTCCTTCGGCTCGCCGACCGACAATCCGCCGATTGCGTAGCCGTGGAACGGCAATTCCGACAGCCCGGCGAGCGACTCGTCGCGCAGGTTCTCGTACATCCCGCCCTGCACAATGCCGAACAGGGCGTTCGGGTTTTCCAGTTTGTTGAATTCGTCGATCGAGCGCTTGGCCCAGCGCATCGACATGCGCATCGACTGACCGGCTTCAGTTTCGGTGGCCGGGCGGCCGTCGATCTCGTACGGCGTGCACTCGTCGAACTGCATGACGATGTCCGAATTCAGCACGCGCTGAATCTGCATCGAGATTTCAGGGGAGAGGAAAAGCCGGTCGCCGTTGACTGGCGAGGCGAATTTCACGCCTTCTTCGCTGATTTTGCGCAGTTCACCGAGGCTGAAGACCTGAAAACCGCCCGAATCGGTCAGGATCGGCTTGTCCCAGCCCATGAACTTGTGCAGTCCGCCGTGCGCGGCAATCGTCTCCAGACCCGGGCGCAGCCACAGGTGGAACGTATTGCCGAGGATGATCTGGGCGTTGTTTTCGACCAGCTCGACGGGCGACATCGCCTTGACCGAGCCGTAAGTGCCCACGGGCATGAAGATGGGCGTTTCGACCACGCCGTGATTGAGCGTGACGCGCCCCCGACGGGCTTGTCCGTCGGTGGTGATGAGTTCGAACTTGAGCATGTGTCTTGCGCCCCGGCACCACCGGCAAAACAAGCCGGCGCCCGCACGGGACGGGATAAAGCGGCACGCGCCCCATGCGCGGCCAGGCCGCTATTGTACCGGCTCGGGCCTTGCCGGTTCGATAAGCGTCATACGCTCGTTGATGGGGTAGCGCACACCGCGCCCGAACGCATCTTCCATGGGCGTTCCGCCCGTGGTGTCGTCCTCGCGAACGACCGCCCGCTCAAGCGCTTCGGCGAATGCAAAGGCATCGCCCCGGCGCAGCACGGTGACGGCGATGTCTTCGCCAGCATTGGGACCGGTGCTTTCGTTGCGATCGCAGTGAGCCGGCACGCCATTGTGTCCACCGAAGATCCGCGTATTGGTGTCTACGTATTCCAGCAGCTTGCGGTGTGAGACGAGGTACTGCTTCACGTCACTGCCGGGAAGATGTGCCAGCAACTCCCCCGCGTAGAGATGATCGCCGGTCCAGATGCGATTGCCGTTGCGCTCGATCAGCGCGGTGGAGTCGGCGCTATGGCCGGGCAGGGAGAGCACATCGAGTGTCAGGCCGCCGAGTTCGATTGCATGCCCCGGGGCGAGCCACTGGGTCACGCGAAACGGGGGCGGATCAAAGCCTTCGCGCTTGCCGAGGTGTATCTCTGCGGGCACCCGCACGCGGCCGTCGTCGCCGATGAGCTGGCGGGTGAAGGGCAGGTCGATGAGGGCAATGTCATCGAAGTGCTTAAGACCACCGATGTGGTCGAAATGCAAATGCGACGGGAGTACCAGAATCGGCTTGTCCGTCAGGTGCGCAATCGCGCGGCGAATATCCTTGCCGGCGCTGCCGCCCGGGTCGAACAACAGGGCGCGTTCACTCCCGACGATCAGATACGCGACGTTGCGCTGCCAGTACCCCGGCTCATGGATGGCGTAGTGGTGTTCATCGAGGCGTTCGATGGCAAAGCCTTGTCCGTCGAGCGCGGAGGTGGACGGACAAGGCGCCGATGGCGTTGCCGGTGTGGATGCGGGGGCAGGAAGGTGCGCCCCGGCCACGGACGCGTTGGCAGGACCGCATAACGCGACCATCAGTCCGACCGTCATCGTGACCGCCACCGCGACGCTGGCGGCGACGCTAGCGAGAACGCTTGCGAGCGAGCGCTGGCGAGAACGACGGTGATGGGAGAAACAAGTGGTGTACGAGGAATGCCGCAAATGCAGCGAAGAGCAAGAAGCAGGGGCTGGCATGAAAGACTCCGGAGGTGCGAACGAGCGTGTCGCAGTGTGCCTCCGGGGATGTGGCCGACGTAACGCTCTGCGAGTCACAATCGGCCGTTTTGGGATGCCGTCCTATCAGGGGTTAGGGTGGCGTCCCAGCCCTACCATCAAGCCGCGGCCTTCGGTGCCTCGTGCATTTCCACGCGCGACAGGATCATCGCGTCGCCGTAGCTGAAGAAGCGGTAGCGCTGTTCGATCGCATGACGGTAGGCCGCGCGGATCGTCTCCATGCCCGAGAACGCCGACACGAGCATGAGCAGCGTCGACTTGGGCAGGTGGAAATTGGTGATCATCCGGTCGACCAGCTGGAAGCGGTAACCCGGCGTGATGAAGATGTCGGTCTCAGTGCTGCCCGCGCGTAGCGTACCCGCCTCACCGCCCGCAGCCAACGTCGCCTGTGCGGCAGACTCCAGCGCGCGCATCGACGTTGTGCCGACCGCGATCACGCGGCCGCCGCGTGCCCGGGTGGCGGCAATCGCATCGACCAGTTCGGGCGTGATTTCGTACCACTCCGAGTGCATCTTGTGCTCGCCGAGATTCTCCACGCGCACCGGCTGGAAGGTGCCTGCGCCCACGTGCAGCGTGAGCGTGGCGCGCTGCACGCCCAGCGCGTCGAGGCGTTCGAACAGGGCATCGTCGAAGTGCAGGCCGGCGGTCGGTGCGGCCACAGCGCCCGGGTTACGGGCGTAGACGGTCTGGTAGCGGGTCTCGTCACCCGCATCGGCTTCGTGAGCGATATACGGCGGCAACGGCAGGCGGCCGTAAGTTTCCAGCAATGGGTAGCAGTCGCTCGGGAAATGCAGGGTGTAGAACTGGTCGACGCGCTCGCCGACGGTGACTTCGAAGGCGTCGGCCAGCCGCAGGACGGTGCCGGGGCCCGGGCTCTTGCTGGCGCGGATCTGGGCGAGCACCGTGGTGCTGTCGATCACACGCTCGACGAGCACTTCGATCTTGCCGCCGCTCGCTTTCTGGCCGAACAGGCGGGCCTTGATGACGCGGGTATCGTTGAACACCAGCAGGTCGCCCGGTGCCAGCAGGCCCGGCAGGTCGGCAAAGCGGCGGTCGTAGAGATGCGGCGGCGTGACGCTGCCGTCGACCTCCAGCAGGCGGCTGGCGGAGCGCTCGGCGAGCGCGGTCTGCGCGATCAGTTCGGGCGGCAGGTCGAAATCGAAATCGGAAAGGGTATACATCAGCGTTTACAATGCGTAGCAACCGACATTTTACTTGGTTCGTCCGATGGCTTGCCGATAAGGCGTGCACCCGAGGGCGAACGCCCGACGCCGCGACTGCATGACCGAACGCCGAATGCCTGCCCCAGCGCCTGCCGCCGACCTTGTAGACCTTGCCGATGCTGCCGATGGCACTGCCACCGGCGCCGCGTCCGCACGGGGTGACGCGGCGCAAACCGGGGGCAAAGCCGTCACGAAGCGCGGTGCGAAATCGAAGGCTGGTGTCTCCGCCAACGACGATGCCGCGGCTGGCGCATCGGCCAAAAACAGCACCAAAAGCGCCGCCAAAAAAGCGTCTTCAAAATCTTCCGAAAAGCCCGCTGCCGGCAGCAGCAGCGCCGCCCGCAAGGGCAGTGCGGACAAGCTGGCCAAACTCGGCCTCAAGCGTGACATCGATCTGATTCTGCATCTGCCGATGCGGTATGAGGACGAGACGCGCCTGAGCAAGATCGGTGACGTCCTGCCGAGTGAACTCGCGCAGGTCGAAGGCACGGTCACGTCGAGTGACGTCGCTTACCGTCCGCGACGCCAATGGCTGGTACGCATCGAAGACGAAGGGCACGAATTAGTGCTGCGTTTTCTGAATTTCTACGGCAGCCAGCAAAAACAGCTTTCCGTCGGCACCCGCGTGCGTGTGCGCGGCGAAGTCCGCGGCGGCTTCTTCGGTCTGGAGATGGTGCACCCGTCGTATCGCGTGGTGTCCGACGCCGCGCAGCCGCTGCCTGAAGCGCTCACGCCGGTCTATCCGAGCGCCGCCGGTCTGTCGCAGGCGTATCTGCGCAAAGCCATTCATAACGCCATGGAGCGCACGCCGCTCCCGGAACTGCTGCCGCCCGGGCTCCTGCAAGCCTCGATCGGGCCGGACCATCCGCTGCCGTCGCTCGCCGACGCCGTGCGCTTGCTTCATGCGCCGCCGCCGAAGGTCTCCGAGACGTCACTCATGGAGCGCTCGCACCCGGCATGGCTGCGCATCAAGTGTGAAGAGCTTCTGGCGCAGCAACTCTCGCTCAAGCGGGCACAGGCCGCACGTCGCCGACTGGCGGCGCCTTCGCTTGGCAAGCACGTCCCCGGCGGCCTGCTCGAACGCTTCGAGGCGGCGCTGCCGTTCCGGCTCACCGGCGCGCAGCAGCGCGTGTGGGCGGAAATTCGCGCGGATCTGACCGAACCGCACCCGATGCAGCGCTTGCTGCAAGGCGACGTGGGCAGCGGCAAGACGATCATTGCCGCGCTCGCCGCAGCGCAAGCCATCGACGCCGGATATCAGGCCGCGATCATGGCACCGACCGAAATTCTGGCCGAACAACATCTGCGCAAGCTCTCCGGGTGGCTGACGCCGCTGGGTGTGCAGGTCGCGTGGCTCGCCGGCAGCATGAAGGCGAAAGAGAAGCGTGAAGCGTTGGCGCGTGTCGCCAGCGGCGAGGCGCAACTCGTCATCGGCACGCACGCGATCATTCAGGACACGGTGACTTTTGCGCGCCTCGGTATGGCAGTCGTCGACGAGCAGCACCGTTTCGGTGTTGCGCAGCGTCTGGCGTTGCGCAGCAAGATGCAGACGGCGGGGATGGGCGCGAACGCCATGCCGCACCAGTTGATGATGAGTGCGACGCCGATTCCGCGCACGCTCGCCATGACGTACTACGCCGATCTCGACGTCTCCGTGATTGACGAACTGCCGCCGGGCCGCAGCCCGGTGGTGACCAAGCTGATCAGCGACACGCGGCGCGCCGAAGTGGTCGACCGTGTGCGTGCGGCGGCGCTGGCCGGGCGTCAGGTCTACTGGGTGTGTCCGCTCATCGAGGAAAGCGAGGCGCTGCAATTGCAGACCGCCGTCGACACCCATGCGCAACTGATGGTCGCGCTGCCCGAGTTACGTGTGGGCCTCGTCCACGGACGTCTCTCGCCGGCCGAGAAGGCGGCCGTGATGGAGGACTTCACGCGTGGCAACACGCATCTGCTGGTAGCCACGACCGTGATCGAAGTGGGTGTGGATGTGCCTAACGCGTCACTGATGGTGATTGAACATGCCGAGCGTTTCGGCCTCGCACAGTTGCACCAGTTGCGCGGGCGCGTTGGGCGGGGTTCCGCCGAATCGGTGTGTTTGCTGATGTATGCGTCGCCGTTGTCGATGGGCGCGAAGGCGCGCCTGCAAACGATGCGCGAGACGACCGACGGCTTCGTCATTGCGCGTCGCGACCTCGAAATTCGCGGTCCCGGGGAGTTTCTCGGGGCGCGGCAATCGGGTGCCGCGATGCTGCGCTTCGTCGATCTGAACGAAGACGGCTGGATGATTCCCGGCGCGCAGGAAGCCGCCGAGCAACTGCTGGCTTCGCATCCGGGCGCCGTGGCGGCGCATCTGGAGCGCTGGCTCGGTGCGCGAGAAGACTATCTGAAAGCCTGACCGGAGACGTGCGCTTCAGCGAGAAGCCGGTCTTATCGAAACGGGCTGCAATTGGCTGAATCCGGGGTCCGCTCAATGCGGCGACGACGATCGGACGTCGCCTGAAAACGGGCAATGACCGCTCGATTGTGCTATAAAAAACAAAATCTATCGATTGCGGTAATCCGATTAATTTACAGGTTAGGACGACATGACCCTCACGGAACTCAAGTACATCGTGGCGGTGGCGCGAGAACGCCATTTTGGTCGCGCAGCGGAAGCCTGTTTCGTCAGCCAGCCGACGCTGTCGGTGGCGATCAAGAAGCTCGAAGACGAGCTGAATGTGCAGATTTTCGAGCGTGGCGCCGCTGAGGTGAGCGTCACGCCGCTGGGTGAGCAGATCGTTGCGCAGGCGCAGCGCGTGCTCGAACAGACCATTGCCATCAAAGAAATTGCCAAGCAGGGGCGCGACCCGCTCGCCGGGCCGCTGCGTCTGGGCGTGATCTACACGATCGGGCCGTATCTTCTGCCCGCGCTGGTCAAGCAGATGATCGAGACCACGCCGCAGATGCCGCTCATGCTGCAAGAGAACTACACGCTCAAGCTGATCGAATTGCTCAAGCAGGGCGAAATCGACGCGGCGATCATGGCGCTGCCGTTCCCCGAGAGCGGGTTGATGGTGCGCCCGCTGTACGACGAGCCGTTCGTGGTGGCGCTGCCGCGCGCCCATCCGTGGGCCAACCGTGATCAGATCGACGCGGGGGACCTGAAGCAGGAAACGATGCTGCTGCTGGGCAGCGGTCATTGCTTCCGCGATCACGTGCTTGGTGTCTGCCCGGAGCTCATGCGTTTCTCGCAGAACGCTGATGGCATTCAGAAGACCTTTGAAGGCTCGTCGCTCGAGACGATTCGCCATATGGTAGCGAGCGGCGTCGGCATCACCGTGTTGCCGAAGACGTCGGTGCCTGAAGTGCAGGCGTCCGACAGCCTGCTGAGCTACGTGCCGTTCTCGGCCCCGGTGCCCGATCGTCGCGTCGTGCTCGCATGGCGCAAGAGCTTCACGCGCCTGCCCGCGATCGAGGCGGTGGCGCAGGCCATCGCGCGATGCAATCTGCCCGGTGTGATCACGCTCGATCTGCCGGCTACGGCCAACTAAGAGGCCAACCAAGGCCAGCCAGACGCCTGCGGCCCGCCACCGGGCCGTCTCTCCCCCAAGAACGTCATGCGCCGCTGCTTCCCGCCGCGGCGCATTGCTTTTGGCTATGCGATAGATAAAAACGATTAATTCGACTGTTTTAATTAGAATTATTAACCTAGCGACACGCGTTTGCGAACCTTTGCGACCCACTGGAGGCGACCACGATGACCGCACTGAAAACCTATCTGCACGACATCGAAGCCACGCTGGAGCACGTGCTTGCCGAGTTTGCGCAGATGGCGGCGTAAGCCCATTCCCCCCCACAGCCTGCCCGACAGGCTGACCGATCAAGAAACAGGAGAGCGTCGCATGTCCGATTCCACGAATCCCAAGAAACTCACGACCGCCGCCGGTGCACCGGTGCCCGACAACCAGAACACGATCACTGCCGGCCCGCGCGGCCCGGCGCTGCTGCAAGACGTGTGGTTCCTCGAAAAACTCGCCCACTTCGACCGCGAAGTGATTCCCGAGCGTCGTGTGCACGCCAAGGGTTCCGGCGCCTACGGCAAGCTCACCATCACGCACGACATCACCCGTTTCAGCCGTGCCCGCGTGTTCGAAGGCATTGGCAAAGAAACCCCGGTGTTCCTGCGCTTCTCGACGGTGGCCGGCGAGCGTGGCGCGGCCGACGCCGAACGCGACGTGCGCGGCTTCGCGTTGAAGTTCTATACCGATGAAGGCAACTGGGATCTCGTGGGCAACAACACGCCAGTGTTCTTCGTGCGCGATCCGCTCAAGTTCCCCGACTTCATCCATACGCAGAAGCGCGACCCGAAGACCAACCTGCGTAACCCGACGGCCGCATGGGACTTCTGGTCGCGTCACCCCGAATCGCTGCATCAGGTCACCATTCTCATGAGCGACCGTGGCTTGCCTGCGAACTACCGCCAGCAGCACGGCTTCGGCTCGCACACGTTCAGCTTCATCAATGCGGCGAACGAACGGTTCTGGGTGAAGTTCCACTTCAAGTCGATGCAGGGTGTCGAGAACCTGACCAACGCACAAGCCGCTGAAGTTGTCGCCGGTGACCGCGAGAGCGCGCAACGCGATCTGTTCGATGCCATCGAAGCGGGCAACTTCCCGCGCTGGCGCATGCAGGTGCAGGTGATGCCGGAGGCCGACGCGGCAACGTACGCCATCAATCCGTTCGATCTGACGAAGGTCTGGCCGCATGGCGACTACCCGTTGATCGACGTGGGCGTGCTTGAACTCAATCGCAACCCGGAGAACTACTTCGCGGAAGTGGAGCAGGCGGCGTTCAACCCGGCGAATGTGGTGCCGGGCATCAGCTTCTCGCCCGATCGCATGTTGCAGGGGCGCCTGTTCTCGTACGGCGATACGCAGCGTTATCGTCTTGGGGTGAACCACAGCGCGATTCCGGTGAACGCACCGAAATGCCCGTTCCACAACAGCTTCCATCGCGATGGTGCGATGCGTGTGGACGGCAATCTGGGCGGCACGACGAACTATCAGCCGAACCGCTACGGCGCGTTCGCCGATCAACCCGAGTTTCGTGATCCGCCCGAAGCCGTCGGAGCGGTTGCCGATCGTTACGACCATCGCGTCGACGACGATTACTACTCGCAGCCGCGCGCGTTGTTCCGCTTGTTCGACGATGCACAGAAAGCGCGCCTGTTCGGCAATGTCGCCGCGTCGATGCAGGGCGTGCCCGACGATGTGGCGGACCGCCAGTTGGAGCATTTCGGCAAGATCGATCCGGCCTACGCGCAGGGCGTGAAGGCGGCGCGCGAGGCGCTGGCGAAGTCGTAACGCTTAGCTGGCTGGCCAGAACGCTCGGATGGCAGCGATGCCGTAGGCGCCCGCGTGACGCGCGGCCGTCAGGCTGTCGGCACGCATGCCGCCGAGCGCGAAGACCGGCAACGTTGTCTGTGCGGCGAGCGCGGCGAACGCCGGCCAGCCGAGGGGCGTGGCGTCGGGATGCGTGGCGGTAGCGAGTACCGGTGAGAGCGTCACGAAGTCGACGCCAAGACGACCGGCGTGTACGAGTTGCTCAGTGTCATGACAGGCGGCGCTCACGAGTTTCCAGCCGGTCGGCCGCTCACGGCAGGCCAACAGCCGCGCACTCGTGAGATGCCAGCCGTCGGCATGCGGCACCGTGTCGGCGTGAAGACCCTTCGCGGCGTCGAGCCAGAGATCGGCAACGTCGGCGCGTGGATTGAGCAGCAACTGCGCGCCTGCCGCATGCGTGAGTGCCAGCGCCGATTCCGCAAGTGCGCGATAGCCGTCGGCATCGAGTGAACGGTTACGGAGTTGCACAAGCCGGGTGCCGCGCGCGAGCGCCTGTGCGAGCCGTGACGCAAACGACGCGATCTCTGCGCGTGACGTGACTTCCGGCGTCACCAGAAGTTGACGGGGCAGGGCGGCATCAGCGCTGTCGCCCTGCGCGTTGGCGGCGCTGGACGCACTTGAAGAACCGGACAGGCTGGACATCGACAGGAATCGGGCTAGGTCGGCAGGCATGGGCGCAGTGTAACCGGAACATTCATTGCGTTGCCGCATCAGACAAATAGTGTGCCTCGCATCGTCACTCGATTCTGGTGACAGGGCAGGCGGCAAGCCGTGACACCGCAAGCCTGCCGATTTCGCGAGAGCGTGCCCGCGAGGGCCAATAAAGTGAACTTAACGAACGGAGTGATCATGGCTAAGAAAAACAACGTCGCCAGCGTGAATATCGGGATCAGCGAGAAGGACCGCAAGCGCATCGTCGAAGGATTGAATCACCTGCTCGCCGACACGTACACGCTGTATCTGAAGACGCACAACTTTCATTGGAACGTGACTGGTCCGATGTTCAACACGCTGCATCTGATGTTCGAAGGCCAGTACAACGAACTGGCGCTGGCGGTCGATCAGATTGCCGAGCGGATTCGCGCACTGGGCTATCCGGCACCGGGCACCTACAAGGAATTCGCAAAGCTGTCGTCGATTCCCGAGGCCGAGGGCGTGCCGAGCGCGGAAGAGATGATTCGCCAACTGGTCGAAGGGCAGGAAGCCGTAACGCGCACCGCACGCGGCATCTTCCCGACCGTGGACGCCGCATCGGACGAGCCGACCGCCGACCTGCTCACCCAGCGCATGCAGTTGCACGAGAAGAACGCCTGGATGCTACGCAGCTTGCTGGCATAAATTGCTGACAGAAGTTGCTGACATGAGTTGCTGGCATAAGCGCCCTATCGTACGAGAAATGTCATAGAGAAAGGGTGCACTCGGATAGGCAGTCCAGTACACTGGCCGGATGCCTACCGATTGGCTTATCCGCAATCTCTTCGTCAGTCTGTTCCTTCCGCCCGCCAATGTTCTGGTGCTGGCGTTGCTGGCGTTCGCCTGCTGGCGGCGCTGGCCGCGGCTGGGCAAGACACTGTCCGTCGTGGCCGTGCTGGCGTTTTGGCTTCAGGCCATGCCGTGGGTCGCAAGCCGCGTGTCGCACGCGCTCAACGTCGGGGTGCCGATCGATGTGAAGGCACTCGACGCCGCGCGCCAGTCGCCGGAGGCTGCCGCCAAGCTGCCGCAGGCGGTGGTCATTCTCGGCGGCGGCACCAGTCTGGGCGGGCCGGAATTCGGCCGGCCCGATGGCGCCGATGTGAGTGAGATGACCCTTGGCCGCGTGCGCTACGGCGCGTTTCTCGCGCGCCGGGCCCAACTTCCCGTTCTCGTGTCCGGCGGTGCGCCGTCGGGCTATCCCATTGCGGAGGGCCGCCTGATGGCGCAAGTGCTCTCCGACGAATTCGGCGTCCCGGTCCGCTGGACCGAGGCCCAATCGCTGAACACGGCGCAAAACGCCACGTTCAGTGCGCGCATGCTGGCCAATGCCGGCGTCACGCGCGTCTATCTGGTGACGAGCGCCTGGCATATGCGCCGCGCCCGCGACCAGTTTGTCCGCGCCGGACTCACGGTGGTACCCGCACCGTGCTGCAACGAGCGCGCGCTGGATCCCGATGCGATTCCCGGCTGGTGGCCGACACTCGACGGCATGCGCGCCACGCGCGTCGCGCTGCGCGAGTGGATGGCAATTGCCGTGGGGCATTGAGCCGCCCTCGGTGTGCCTGATGTCACGAAGCGGCGGCATAGTTCGTGTGAACGGCCGCACGTGCCGCGACCGGAGCGCCGGCTTTCTGTTTTGCTCACCCACCCGAATGAGAGAGACATATGAAGACCAAAGCAGTCCTGACCGCTGAAGACGTACAAAAGATCAACGCTGCCGCCGTGGCCGAAGCCACCGCGAACGGCTGGAACGTGTGCATCACGATCGTCGATGACGGTGGCCACGCGTTGTCGCTGCATCGCATGGACGGCGCTGCCCCCAGCACCGCGATGATGTCGTTGGGCAAGGCGCAGACTTCGGCGGTGAGCCGTCGCGACAGCGGCGTGTTCGAAGAGATGATCAATGGCGGCCGCTACGCCTTCCTGAGCGCGCCGAACACGGCCATGCTCGAAGGCGGCGTTGCCATCGTTGTCGACGGCAATGTGATCGGTGCCGTGGGTGTGTCGGGCGTGAAGTCGGCGCAGGACGCGCAAATCGCCCGCGCTGGTATTGCTGCTGTCGTTAGCGCGTAAATTAGCGCCTGCGTCGCGGGATGAAAGTCTCGCGACGCGTTGAGCGCCACCACACATCCGGCAGCCCAAAAAAGAAAAACCCGCTCTCGCGAACGGGTTAAAGGCTTGTCAGGCCGGATGGCCGCAACCTGAGGCTTGGCAGGTTGGGCCACGAGGAGAACATCAATGAAACCCTTGTGGCTGGACAAAAAAGTGGCTTGGCTGGCGCGCAACGCAGGTAGAGAGGGGCTTGCCGTAACTACATGGGATCGCGTTGCGTTCGCTGGCTACTGCCAAACACCTCTTAGGCGAGGTGGTCCCCACAAAACTCGGTGAAGGCGGCGGCAAGGTCGTGGTCAAGCCACCGCCAAAATTCTTTACTTCGCCTTCTTACTGCTTCTTGCAACTTACCTCGGTTACTTCGTCAGAATCAGCTTGCCGTAGCGCGTAGCGCGCAGTTGGTAAGTCTGGCCGTTGTGCAGGATGTTCACGCATTGCGTGCCTTGCAGCAGATGGTCGCTCGTCAGGACGCGGCCGGGTGTCGTGCTTGCCGGCTTGGCTGCCACCGGGCTAGCCACTTGCGTACGCGACACCGACAAGGTGCGGCGCGGCGCCGTAGCGGGCGTGGTCTGGCGTGCTGTGGTGTGGCTTGCGCTCATCTCGCTCATCCGTATGTCTGACTGTGAGAAGAATATTAAATGAGAATCATTCCCATTTGTATTTGAATTTGTCTATTGTGTTGTTAATGGCGATAGATTTATTGAATTCGTGGAGTGTCGTGCCGGACGCGATGACGAGACGTCCGGCACGACGTCACTGCTGACGTCAACCGAAGGGCAGCGCGCCGCTCAGTCGAGGGCGCCTTGCTCGGCGAGCGCGCGAATATGCGCGATGGTGTCGATGTCGGCCTCGCGATAGGCCGATTTCACGAACTCGCTGTAGCGGGTATCGGCCGTGGCGGCGTCTTCCGGCAGCGTGGTGCTGTAGATGAAGCGTACGAAGTAGTGCGTGGGCGACGGCTCTTCGATGGCCATCGTGAGCGTGCCGCCCGCGTGCTGCTCGGTGGCGGCGGTCTCGTAGCGCACCGATTGCAGCGCCGTGAAGATCACGCGATCGCGCACCACGGCTTGGCCGAAGCGCAGTTCGCGCTCCAGCGTGTCGTCGGTGCGCGCATGCAGGATGCACTCGTCCAGACCCAGCACGAAGTTTGCCGGCTGCTCGGCGCGCAGCACGAGCCCGTTCCAGAGTTGTTCGCGCGAGAGCGAAAAGGCCAGCGGGTTCAGGAGGTCGTTGACCTCGATCAGGTGTTCGTACTGCAAGAAATTTCCCCTTGAATCGATAACCGCCAGCGCGCCACATTGGCGGGCCGGCGGAGCAGGTGCGGGCTGTGACGCGTATCCACAGCAATGACGGCCATCCGTCGCCGCGTTACTCGATGAGTGAACTGTCGATCGCGATCGTACCCGACAACACCTTGTGAATTGGGCACGCGTTGGCGATTTCCAAGAGGCGCTGACGTTGTTCTTCCGACAGATCGCCACCGAGCTCGATCTTGCGTGTGATTTGCGTCGTGCCTGCCGCGGGTTTGCCATCCGGATTCATGGCCAGCGTGACCTTCACTTCCTTGAGCGGCCACTCTTTGCG
The DNA here is from genome assembly GCF_002179965.1 of Pandoraea sp. PE-S2T-3. Taxonomy (GTDB): domain Bacteria; phylum Pseudomonadota; class Gammaproteobacteria; order Burkholderiales; family Burkholderiaceae; genus Pandoraea. Next base: position 81,151 of record NZ_NGUQ01000018.1, on the reverse strand, counting down.
GCGGGCATACATCTGCAACGTGATCGACGTGCAGGCGCCCAGACTCGAGAGCAGCAGCGCAGAGGGCATCGGGCCCAGATCGCCGCCACCCAGCGAGGCGGGTTCGTCGCCGATCCATTCGTGCTTGCCATCCGACAGGCGCGTAGTAAAACCGGCCGCACCCAGATGGGCGGTGACAATCGCTTCTGCGCTCATAACAACTCCTGTTAGATGCTCCAATGGATCACAACGCACTCTGCGTGTCATTGTGACCCAAATTGGTCCCTCAAGTGCGGCGGCGGGTATCTCGGTGCACCCTCGCACCTTGATACCCGCCGTTCGTCTTACTGCCGCTACGTCGATACGTCGGATGGGCTTCGATCAGGCTGCGGAACCCGTGGCCGGAATGTGGCCCATACGTCCCGCTTGAAAATCGAGAATCGCCTGACGAATCTCGCCTTCCGTATTCATCACAAACGGGCCGTAGCGTGCGACCGGTTCGCCCAGCGGCTTGCCACCGATCAGCAGGAACGACAGCGGCTTGTCGCTGACGTTGCGTACGGTCACGCCTTCGCCTTTGCCGTCATCGTTGCTGCCGAACACGACCATCTGGTGCTTCTTGGCCGCCGATGCTTCCGTACCGAACTCGCCTTCCCCGTCGACCACATACGCAAACACGTTGAAGTCGGCCGGTACTGCCTGTTCGAGCAGCGCCTGCGGTTGCAGCGTGAAGTGCTGATACAGAATCGGCGTGCGGGTCTCGATCGCGGCCTTCGTACCGAGGGCTTCACCGGCAATCACGCGCACCGACACCTTGCCGTCCGCGCTGGTGGCGCTCGGAATACCGGCGGCCGGCAGTTCCTGATAGCGCGGCGTCATCAACTTGTCCACGCGCGGCAGGTTCACCCAGAGCTGAAAGCCGTGCATTTCACCGCCACGTTCCTGAAACGCCTTCGACGGCATCTCGGAGTGAATGACACCGGCCCCGGCCGTCATCCACTGCACGTCACCGGGCGTGAGTTTGCCTGCGTGACCTTGCGAGTCGCGGTGTTCCATTTCGCCGGCGAGCAAATACGTCACCGTCTCGAAGCCGCGGTGCGGATGGTCAGGCGCGCCCTTGGCATCGCCGGGGGCGACCTGCATCGGGCCCATCTCGTCGAGCAGCAAAAACGGATCGAAGTCCATCAGCATGCGCGTGGGGAACGGGCGGTTGACGTAAAAGCCGGCACCTTCCTGCGTTTGCGCAGCCGTGAAGACGCGGGCAACCGGGCGGGTGTAGGTCGTGCTCATGAGGGGACTCTCCTGTGGAGGGCTGACACGCCGTGGCGTAATCAGTCCGTTGTCATGTGCAGACTATATCGGGGCGAGTGGGGCGGGGAGTAGCCCTCAAGCGGGGAAGGATTGTTACCCGATTGGAACAATCGGGCGGAAGTCGTGGCACAAGACGAAAAAAAGCGCGGTGATGAAAACCGCGCTTTTCGACTTCTGTACGACTTCTGCAACTTGTGAATTGCCCGGACGCTTACTTGGCCGGTTCGGTCACGAAGCCCAGTTTGGTGACGCCAGCCGATTGCGCGTCGGCGAGCACCTTGGCGACGCTCTCGTAACGCACGTTCTTGTCGGCGAACAGGTGCAGCTCGGGTTGCGGCTGCGCGTCGGCGGCTTGTTGCAGGCGGGCGTGCAGCGTGGCCTCGTCGACCGGCTGCTTGTCCCAGAAGACCGTGCCGTCGGCCTGAATCGACAGATCGATCTTGGCCGGCTTGGTGTCTTCCGGCTGGCTGCTTGCCTGCGGCAGGTCGAGCTTGACGGCGTGGTTGAGCACCGGCAGCGTCACGATGAAGATGATCAGCAGCACCAGCATAACGTCGACCAGCGGCGTCATGTTGATTTCGCTCATCATGCCGTCGTCCATGCTTTCGTCGCTGCTATAAGACCCCATGGCCATGGCGAACTCCTTCTCTCTTGCGGCGGCTTAGCTGGCGCTGGCCGGGGTGGACTTGCGCACCGGCGTGACGTTGTTCGCGAACTGCGGCGAATGCAGGCTGGCACCGGTCAGGAAGTAGGCGTGCAGGCTGTGGGCAAAGCGGTTCAGCTTCGAGACCACGCCCTTGTTGCCGCGCGTCAGGGCGTTGTAGCCGAGCACTGCCGGGATGGCGACGAACAGGCCGAAGGCCGTCATGATCAGGGCTTCACCCACCGGGCCGGCCACCTTGTCGATGGTCGTCTGACCCGACGCGCCGATCGCCAGCAGGGCGTGATAGATACCCCACACCGTGCCGAACAGGCCGACGAACGGCGAGGTCGAACCGATCGAGGCCAGCATGGCCAGACCGCTTTGCAGGCGCGAGACGGTGTCGTCCACCGAGTTCTTCAGCGCGCGCGTGATCCAGTCGCTCACGTCCATCTTGTCGTGCAGATGCGGCTGGCTCTGGCGGTGATGTTCGGCCGCGTCCTGACCGGCGAGTGCCAGTGCGAGGAACGGGTTGTTGCTGCCCGACGATTCGCCCAGCTTTTGCAGACCGGCGGTGAAGTTTTCCGAATGCCAGAAGTCCGGCTCGGCCGTGCGCGTGAGGCGGCTCAGGCGGAAGATCTGCGTGCCCTTGATGAGGATGACCGTCCAGGACAGCACCGACATCACCAACAACACGATCGCGATGGCACGGGTGACGAAATCGCCCTGCGCCCAGACGTGGCTCAAACCATACTCTTGCATTTTGCGTTCCTCGGGAGATCCAGTTCGTGAATCGTTACGTTAATCGTTGAGATTGAAATTAAACGGTTTGGTCGCTGCGGCTTCCACCGCGCGGCCGCCCTGCATCGGGGGCGCACAGCGCATCGCCAGCGCGGCGGTGCGGGCCGCCTGATCGAGACGGGGGAAACCGCTCGACTTGACGATATTGGCCGTCGACACCACGCCACGCGTATCGATCACCAGACGCAGCGTGACGGTGCCTTCCTCGCCAACGCGTCGTGATTGCGTAGGATAGACCACGCGCGGCTCGTCGCACTTGACGGCCAGACCTTCGATCGGACCCGACGGTGCGGGGGCCGGCGTCGGCGCGGGCGGTGCGGGCGGTGTCGGGGCAGCGTTCTGCGTCGGCTCGGCCGGGGCCGGCGGTGCAACAGGCTCGGCTTTCTGCGTGATGGCGTTTTGCGGCTGCACGCGCGGCTTGGGCGGCGGCGGCGCGACCTTCGGCTTGGGCGGTTCGGGTTGCGGCTTGGGCGGCGCCGGTTGCGGCGGCGTGGGCGCAGGGGTGAGCGGAATGATCGTCGCGGTAAACGTCGTCGGCTCGATCGTTGCCTTCTCGGGTTCGTTGTGCATCAACGAAAGCCCGATCAGGGCGGCAATATGGACGACTACGATCGCTGTGGCGACCGCGATAGCTCGCGGCGACATCAACGGATCGCGGCTCGGCATGAGCGCGAGGGTCGTAGGGGGCACGGTCGACATGGTAACGGCTAGGGTACGCTAATTGCGGCGGTGAACGGTGAGAGAAGCGCGGTGTGCGGAACTCGGGAGTTCGGAAAGGCCGGACGTGCGATCAAAGGAAAACCGCGCCAAGGGGCGCGGTCGGCGAAAACTGCGAATGTCGCGAAAGCAGTGAACCGAGAGATTGCCGGGCACTCACCTTCGAAACAGGAAGAACGATAAGCATAACGTTGAGACAAAGCCAATCAGGAGTTCCATTTGACACCTCCGTGGGTGACGCGAATCGCTGGCTGGCGCATGGCCGCCTGATGCGGTTGACCGCATGCGAGACGCCTGGCTGGCTCCCTTGCCGTCGCGACGTTGCTGCCCTGTCGCAATGGCGAAATCCTACCGGATGACACGTTACAGGCGCTACCCGGCGCTCATGAATCAGAGGCGGGCGCGAACGCTGAATTACGCTGCCAACGCGAGTTCTTGCATGACGACGACTTCCGTCGTGGTCGTCGTGGTGACGTCGCAGGCGGACTGGCAGCAGCCACCGCACGAGCGGCCGCAGCACGGCGACGCACCGGCCACCATTTCTTGAACGAACGGACCGCACTTGCCGCAGCACAGGGCCACGCCGAGGTCGATCTGGAGATCTTCCATCGAAGTGGCGCCAGCGTCGAGACAGGCCTTGATCTGGCGCTCGGAGACGGATTTGCAGACGCAAACGATCATGATGAAAACGTCAAAATGTAACACTAATGAGAATAATTATTATTTAACCGATCAGATTTTGCAAGCCTAAATACCCTATCCCATAGCACGCTCATGGATATACGGGTGTTTGAATCGGGCTAAACAGTTGGGAACTATGGGAAGGTTTGCCGGGCGATGCGTGGGGCAGAAGCCCGTGGGACGGGCGGCAGCGGCCGATGACCGGCATTCGCCGCCGCTAAATCTCAGTTGGCGAGTGCCGAGCCCGTTTTGACTGGTGCATCGATCCGGGGCCACGCGGTCCCGTCGATTTGTCCGATTTCGACGATCTGGGCGACCGGCGGGTTGACGAGCAAGCGGTCCGCCATCGTCTGAAGCGCCTGAACGTTGGCCGTCGTGAACAATTGCATGTTCCCGCTGGCGCCGGGGTCGCGCGGTGCGCAGAGGCCATCGGTTTCCAGACGGCGTTGCAACTGCCGCGCGATGGCCGCGCCGGTGTCGATCAGCGTGAGCGCCGTGCCGAAGCGCTGGCGGATGGCCGGAATCAGGAACGGGTAGTGGGTGCAGCCCAACACCAGCGTGTCGGCGCCTTGCGCCACCATTGGCGCGACGTAGCGCTCCAGCAACGCCATGACGGCGGGCGAGTCCACATCGCCTGCTTCGATGCACTCCACCAGACCGTGTCCCGGCTGGCAGAGGAAGCGTTGCCCCTGCGCCGTGTGACGGGCCAGCAAGTCGGCAAAACGAGCGCTGCGCAGGGTGGCGGCCGTGGCAAGGACCCCAATCACACCAGTGCGCGACACAGCGGCGGCCGGCTTGATACCCGGTTCGACGCCCACGACCGGCCACGGCGCGTCGGCCCGCAGGGCGGTGACGCCATGCGCGGTGGCCGTGTTGCACGCGACCACAAACGCTTTGGCGCCGCGCTCGCGCAGCCAGCGGCCGACGGCGAGACTGCGTTCGGCGATGAAGGCGTCGGGACGTTCGCCGTAGGGAGCGAAGGCGGAGTCGGCCACGTAGAGCAGCGACTCGTGGGGGAGCAGGGCGCGCACGGCCTGAAGGACCGAGAGACCGCCGAGACCGGAATCGAAGACGCCAATCGGCGCGTTGGAGGACATGGTAAACAGAAAAGGGCCGGCAAATGGCCGGCCCCGGAATTCTAGCGCAAAGCCCGTTGGGCGGTATTCACCGACGCTGTGTCGGTACTTGCCAACGGGTGTCGTGCGTAATTCTCTAACCCGCTCAGTCTTCGAACGACGCCATGCCCGACTGTTGGTAGTTTTGCAGGCCGACCTTGGCGATCAGTTCGATCTGCGTTTCCAGCCAGTCGATGTGCTCTTCCGTGTCGTGCAGGATTTCGTTGAAGATTTCGCGCGAGACGAAGTCCTTCACGGTTTCGCAGTGCGCCACGCCTTCCTTGCAGGTCTTCTGCGAGAGGTATTCCAGCTTCAAATCGCAAGCCAGAATTTCTTCCGTGTTCTCGCCGATGAGCAGCTTGTGCAGGTCTTGCAGGTTCGGCAGGCCGTCGAGCATGAAAATGCGCTCGATGAGCTTGTCGGCGTGCTTCATCTCACCGATCGACTCGTCGTACTCGTGCTTGCCGAGCTTGTCGAGACCCCAGTGCTTGTACATGCGGGCGTGCAGAAAGTACTGGTTGATCGCGGTCAGTTCGTTGGTGAGCTGAGCGTTGAGGAGTTCGAGGACTTTCTTGTCGCCTTTCATTTCGGATCCCTATATGCAGTTGTGCAATTTGCAAGCGGTTGAACGATAGCCTGAAAAGCTCGGAAAGCCAAGCCCTGCAAGGCTTTTCGTGAACCGAGACACGAATGGTAACGCGATCCATTCGCGTTGCATTCGGCCTGTTTTCAACAAGAAAAAGGCCCGGGCATTGCCGGGCCTTTGACTACAACGCCATTACGACAGCATTACGCCGCTGCGACCGGAATCTTGCCGATCTTGGCTTGCCATTCCTTCGGGCCGGTCTGGTGCACCGACACGCCGGTGGAGTCCACCGCGACGGTGACGGGCATGTCCTTCACGTCGAATTCGTAGATGGCTTCCATGCCGAGGTCTTCGAAGGCCAGCACGCGTGCGGCGCGAATCGCCTTCGACACCAGATAAGCGGCACCGCCCACGGCCATCAGGTACGCAGCCTTGTGCTTCTTGATCGCTTCGATGGCGGCCGGGCCACGTTCCGACTTGCCGATCATGACCGCGAGGCCCGTCTTCGACAGCATCATGTCGGTGAACTTGTCCATGCGCGTGGACGTGGTCGGACCGGCCGGGCCGACGACTTCGTCACGCACCGGATCGACCGGGCCGACGTAGTAAATCGCGCGGCCATTGAAGTCGACCGGCAGCGGCTCGCCCTTGGCGATCATGTCGGCGATGCGCTTGTGAGCGGCGTCGCGGCCCGTGAGCATCTTGCCCGAGAGCAGCAGCGTCTGACCCGGCTTCCAGCTGGCGACTTCTTCCGGCGTGAGCGTGTCGAGGTCGACGCGCTTGCTCGTCTCGGTGTTCGGTTCCCAGTGCACGTTCGGCCAGGCGTCGAGCGACGGGGCGGCGAGGAACGAGGGGCCCGAGCCGTCGAGCGTGAAGTGCGCGTGACGCGTGGCGGCGCAGTTCGGGATCATGGCGACCGGCTTCGACGCGGCGTGCGTCGGGTAGTCGAGAATCTTCACGTCGAGCACCGTGGCGAGGCCGCCGAGGCCTTGCGCGCCGATACCGAGGGCGTTGACCTTCTCGAACAGCTCGATACGCAGCTCTTCGTTCCAGTTCTGCGGGCCGCGCTTGATCAGGTCATGGATGTCGATCGGGTCCATGAGCGATTCCTTCGCGAGGACCATGGCCTTCTCGGCCGTGCCGCCGATACCGATGCCGAGCATGCCCGGCGGGCACCAGCCGGCGCCCATCGTCGGCACGGTCTTCACGACCCAGTCGACGATCGAGTCGGACGGGTTGAGCATCACGAACTTCGACTTGTTCTCCGAGCCGCCGCCCTTGGCTGCGACCGTGATGTCGACCTTGTCGCCTTCCACGATTTCGTAGTGGATGACGGCGGGCGTATTGTCCTTCGTGTTCTTGCGGCCGCCTTCGGGCGGGGCAACGATCGAGGCGCGCAGCACGTTCTCGGGGTGCATGTAAGCCTGACGCACGCCTTCATTGATCATGTCCGTGAGGCTGCGCTTGGCATCCCACTGCACGTTCATGCCGACCTTCACGAAGACGGTCACGATACCGGTGTCCTGACACAGCGGGCGGCGGCCTTCGGCGCACATGCGGCTGTTGGTCAGAATTTGCGCGATGGCATCCTTGGCGGCGGGGCTTTCTTCGGCCTCGTAGGCACGGCCCAGCGCTTGGATGTAATCGTCCGGATGGAAGTAGCTGATGTACTGAAGGGCACCGGCGACGCTCTGAATGACGTCGTCTTCTTTAATGACGGTAGACATGAAACGGCTCTCGACTTAGTGGGGACTTGGTGAGGATTTAATGGGTATTGTTATTAGGTACAGCCGGTACAGCTTGGGGGGTAGCGTACGCCGGGGCGTGGCTGTCGTTGGTCATCTTGTTGACCACGGCCATCACGACGGCGGAAAGCAGGAACGAGATGTGGATGATGACTTGCCACATGATCGTGTGCGGCGTTTGCTGGGACGCATCGATAAACGTCTTGAGCAGGTGGATCGACGAGATGCTGATGAGCGCCATCGAGAGCTTCACCTTGAGCACGCCGGCGTTCACGTGATCGAGCCATTCGGGCTCGTCGGGGTGGCCTTCCACACCGAGGCGGGAGACGAAGGTCTCATAGCCGCCGATGATCACCATGATGAGCAGATTCGAGATCATCACCACGTCGATCAGGCCGAGCACGACCAGCATGATCTGCGTTTCGTCGAAGCTGGCGGCGTGGGTGACGAGGTGCCAGAGTTCGGCGAGAAACTTGTAGACGTAGACGCCTTGCGCTGCGATCAGGCCGAGATAGAGCGGCAGTTGCAGCCAGCGGCTGAAGAAAATGATGCGGGGCAGCGGGCGCATCGGCGCGTCGGAGGAGCGGCCGGGAGTCGACATGGCAATCTTGACGAAGTGGGGGGACATTCGCCTGCGCCCGAAGCCGCAGGCCATTATTATCAAATCAACATCAAATCAAAGCATCCGGTCGGATTCACGAGGCGAAATCCGACACCGGCGGCATTTTACAACGTCTTGCCGGGCGAGCCGCCCTTATCCGTGGGGGCAGCGGCCAGTTTCTTGCTGGCGCCCGCGCCGGGCATGGCGGCGAGCACGACGCCCGAGACCGTCAGCGCCAGCGCTGCGCCTTGGGTGAACGTCAGCTGTTCGCCGAGAAACACGACCCCGTAGGCCGTGGCGGCCACCGGCACCATGGCAGTGAAAACGCCCGCCAGTTGGGCGCTCACGTGGCGAATGCCGCGCATCCAGAGGAAGAACGAGAACACGCTCGCGGCGAGCCCGTACCAGACGATGAGGGCCCAATGGCCGGGCGTGAGTACCGAGTAATCCACGGCCATCAACCCCACGATGCCGAGCGGCAGCATCATCGCCCCGCCGAGCAGATGGGTGTACGCGCAGATATCGATCGCCGAGAGTTCCGAGGCGAGGCGCTTCGAGACGATCACGTAAATCCCCTCGCACACCACAGCGCCGAGCACTAGCAGATTCCCCAGCCACGCGTTGCCAGTGGAGCCGCTGCCACTGCCCGCCCCGTGCGCGTCGCCGCGCGACAGGTTGAGCAGCGCAACCCCGAGGATGGCCAGCCCAATGCTTACCAGCGTGCGCCGCGACGGGTGTTCCCGCAGCACAGCCCATGACAGCAGGGCGACACAGGCGGGCAGCGTGGCGGTAATCACCCCGGCGGCGGTCGCCGTGGTCTGACGCACGCCATAGAGCATCAGCAGGGTGAAGAGAAACGTCCCGAAGAACGTCTGCACAAAAAGGTTGCGCCATTGCGACCGGGTGACGAGCCGCATTCTCGCCGGGCGATAACGCGGGGTGAGGGCGATGACGGCGATCACGAAGCGCCAGAGGGCGAAGGCGGCCACGGGCATGACGGCGACCATGGTTTTGCCGATGCCGACATTGGTGCCGACGAAGGTCATGGCCAGGGCCAGCGCGAAACTCGGAAAGCGGGCAAACAGCCGGTCGGTTGACGATGCCGACGCGTGGGCTGAAGGCGTGGATTGGGACGAAGAGGTCGAATTCACGGGCGCTCCGGGCGAGTCCGGGGTTGGCGGGATAGGGATGATGCGGGTAGGATTGTAGCGAATACGCCACGGTCTGCTGCACCGCAGTGACGCGCTTGCGTGAGTCCCGCACGCGAGAGACGTCACGCGGGTGCACCAGTGTAAGGCGTTAGTAAGTCGCTCGTCTTAATGTGGCGTTAGCGATTTGTTTTGGCTTGATTGCAATCGTTTTTGCATATCCATAAGAGGGGACAACTCATGGCAGCAATTGAATCGGTAATGCAGGAGCAGCGCATTTTCGCGCCGCCGCAGGCGCTTGTCGCCAAAGCGAACATCTCCGGCATGCCCGCCTATGAGGCGCTGTGCGCCGAGGCCGAGAAGGATTACGAGGGATTCTGGGCGCGTCAGGCGCGCGAGAATCTGGCCTGGCACAAGCCGTTCACCAAAGTCCTCGACGAGACCAACGCCCCGTTCTACACGTGGTTCGAAGATGGTCAGCTCAATGCGTCGTACAACTGTCTCGACCGCCAGATTGAAGCCGGTCTGGGCGACAAGAACGCCATTCTCTTTGAAGCCGACGACGGCACGGTGACCCCGGTTACCTACCGCGACCTGCTGGCGCGCGTGAGCCGCTTTGCGAACGCGCTCAAGGCTCAGGGCGTGAAGAAGGGCGACCGCGTCGTGATTTACATGCCGATGTCGATCGAAGGCGTCGTGGCCATGCAGGCCTGCGCACGGATCGGCGCGACGCACTCCGTCGTGTTCGGCGGCTTTTCGGCCAAGTCGCTGAACGAGCGCGCGATCGACGCCGGCGCCGTGGCGATCATCACCGCCGACGAGCAGATGCGTGGCGGCAAGGCGCTGCCGCTCAAGGCCATCGTCGACGAGGCGCTGGCGATGGGCGGCTGCGATCACGTGAAGTCGGTGATCGTCTACCGCCGTACCGGCGGCAACGTGACGATGCAGGCGGGCCGTGATCACGTGCTGCAAGACTTGGTCGCGACGCAATCGGATCAGTGCGAGCCGGAGTGGGTGGGCGCGGAGCATCCGCTGTTCATCCTCTACACGTCGGGCTCGACGGGCAAGCCGAAGGGTGTGCAACACAGCACGGGCGGCTATCTGCTGTGGGCGTCGCTCACGATGCAGTGGACGTTCGACATCAAGCCGGACGACGTTTTCTGGTGCACGGCGGATATCGGCTGGATTACCGGCCACACGTACATCGCTTACGGCCCGCTCGCGGTCGGTGCGACGCAGGTCGTGTTCGAAGGCGTGCCGACGTATCCGAATGCCGGGCGTTTCTGGGAGATGATCGGTCGCCACAAGGTGTCGGTGTTCTACACCGCGCCGACGGCGATTCGTTCGCTGATCAAGGCGGCCGAGCAGACACCGGACGTGCATCCGAAGAAATACGATCTGTCGTCGCTGCGCATTCTCGGGTCGGTTGGTGAGCCGATCAATCCGGAAGCGTGGATGTGGTACTACGAGAACATTGGCGGCGGCCGTTGCCCGATCGTCGATACGTGGTGGCAGACGGAGACTGGCGGTCATGTGATCACGCCGCTGCCGGGCGCGACGCCGCTGGTGCCGGGTTCGTGCACGCTGGGGCTGCCGGGGATCGACGTGGCGATTGTCGATGAGACCGGGCAGGACGTGCCGAACGGTCAGGGTGGCATGCTCGTGATCAAGCGCGCGTGGCCGTCGATGATTCGTACGATCTGGGGCGACCCGGAGCGTTACAAGTCGAGCTACTTCCCGCCGGAGCTGGGTGGAAAGATCTATCTGGCCGGCGACGGTTCGATTCGTGATGCGAAGACCGGGTACTTCACGATCATGGGGCGCATCGACGACGTGCTGAACGTCTCGGGTCACCGCATGGGCACGATGGAGATCGAGTCGGCGCTGGTGGCGAATCCGATCGTGGCGGAGGCTGCGGTGGTGGGCCGTCCGGACGACACGACAGGCGAGGCGATTGTCGCGTTCGTGGTGCTCAAGCGTTCGCGCCCGACGGGGGATGAAGCCAAGCAACTGGCGCTCGAACTGCGCAACTGGGTGGGCAAGGAGATCGGACCGATCGCCAAGCCGAAGGACATCCGCTTCGGCGACAACCTGCCGAAGACGCGTTCGGGCAAGATCATGCGCCGTCTGTTGCGCGTGATCGCGAAGGGCGAGGAGATCACGCAGGACACCTCCACGCTTGAAAACCCGGCGATTCTCGATCAGTTGAAGCAAGCGCAGTGAGTTGGCTGCGGCAACTGTGTCGCGGAGATTGATCCGGGTACAGTGCCGCAGGCTGCGAAAGCCGAGACAACTTCCTCGAAGCAATGTCTGTGGGGTTCCGTCAGGACTTGACGGGCCCCGTGAGCGCCCATGGCGCGTAGACATTGCTGCACCTCGGAACATGGCGATGATGAGTCTTCCGCTGCGTGCTGGCGGTACGTCGGTGTTGCGGAACGCCGGAGTGCGTCGATGGTGAATCCCCCGAAAACCGATGCCGGTGATCTGTCAGCAACGTCCGCACTGACCGACGGTTTGCCACGCGATTCGCATTGGCATCGAGAAGCGGCCGCGATTGCGGCGCGTCACTGGCACCGCACCTTGTGGCTGGTGGCGGCGCTGATGACGATCGGCTTCGTGGTGACGTTCGTTCCGCAGTTCTGGGCGCGAGAATGGATGTCAGTGCGATTTGCCGGCTGGCCGTTGCCGTTCTACATGGGGGCGCAGGGTTCGATCCTTATCGATATCGGATTAATCGTCATCTATGCGTTGATCCAGCGTCGTAACGACGCACGATATCGCGCTGACCTGCAAATTTTGCGCCGTGCACACAGTGACAGCCTTGGGCTTGGCGATGCTGCGGTTTCCGGCATGTCCGGCGGCGCGCAGGGCACTGCTTCCGCTTCTTCTCGCATGACTTCTCGCGCCGCGTCGGCGCCGACTTCCCGATGAGTTACACGCGCAGACTGCTGCGCTACTACCTGTATTACACGGCGGGTTTCTTCGCGTTCGTGCTGATGATCGGCTTGCTTGAGCGGGTCAACGGGCCAGGCGTATGGATCGGTTACGCGTTTCTGTTCGTCACCATTGCCGTCTACGCGGTGATCGGACTGATTTCCAGAACGTCAGATGCTACGGAGTACTACGTTGCAGGACGCCGCGTGCCACCGGTGTTCAACGGCATGGCGTGTGCGGCCGACTGGATGAGTGCGGCGTCGTTCATGGGATTGGCGGGTTCGTTGTACGTCTCGGGCTACGACGGCTTGGCCTATGTCATGGGATGGACGGGCGGCTACTGTCTGGTGGCGTTTCTGCTGGCGCCGTACCTTCGCAAGATGGGGCGCTACACCGTGCCCGACTTTCTCGGCACGCGTTACGACAGCAATGTCGTGCGGGCGCTGGGGGTGTTCTCGACGATTCTGTGTTCGTTCGTCTATTTGGTGGCGCAGATTCAGGGCGTGGGGTTGATCGCGTCGCGCTTCATCGGGGTGGAATTCACCATCGGCATCTTCTTCGGGCTGGCGGGCATTCTGGTGTGCTCGTTCCTCGGCGGGATGCGCGCGGTGACGTGGACGCAGGTGGCGCAGTACATCATCATGATCACGGCGTTTCTGGTGCCGACGGCGATGATCGGGCACCAGACGGGACATGGCTGGTTTCCGCAGTTCAGCTACGGGCAGGCGCTGGCAAAGGTGGAGGCACTGGAGCGAGAGATTCAGCAGTCGATTCCCGAGCGAGAGGTGCGCGATTATTACCGGGAGCAGGGCGAGCAGATGCAGCGCCGGCTGGACGGTCTGCCGGACAGCTTCTACACCGAGCGCGCGGAGCTGGAGCGCCAGTTGCTCGATACGAAGCGCCACAACGGACCGCTGCGCGATGTGAAGGTGCTGGAAGCGAAGCTGGATGCGTTCCCGCGCGATGTAGGAGACGCGCAGAACCAATGGCTGGAGTTGCGCAATCAGTATGCGGAGCGCAGTGAGCCGCCGCATGCAATGACGGAGCCATTCCCGGCGCGCGACGAGACGACGCGCAGTTCTCAGCGATTGAATTTCCTGTTGTTGATGGTGTGCCTGATGATTGGCACGGCGAGCTTGCCGCACATTCTCACGCGGTACGGCACGACAGCAACGGTGCAGGGGGCGCGTAGCTCGGTGGGCTGGACGCTGTTCTTTGTGGCGTTGTTGTACGTGAGTGCGCCGGCGTTGGCGGTGATGCTCAAGTACGACGTGCTGCTGCATCTGGTCGGGGCGCGATACGAGAACTTACCGGGATGGGTGATGCAGTGGCGGCACGCGACGCCGGTGCAATTGGACATTTCGGATGTTTATCGGGATGGCGTGGTTCAGTGGGGCGAAATCTGGATGCAACCGGACATGCTCGTGCTTGCCGGACCGGAGATAGCGGGGCTGCCGTATGTGATCTCAGGATTGGTGGCAGCGGGCGCGTTGGCGGCGGTGCTGTCGACGGCGGACGGGTTGTTGCTGACGATTGCGAACGCGCTGTCGCACGACGTGTACTTCCACATGGTGGATCGCAATGCGTCGAGCCAGAAGCGGGTGACGACGTCGAAGATTCTGTTGCTGTGCGTGGCGATGTTTGCGTCTTACGTGACGTCGTTGAAGCTGGGCAATATTCTGTTTCTGGTGGGCGCGGCGTTTTCGCTGGCGGCGTCGTGCCTGTTCTCGGCGTTGGTGCTGGGGGTGTTCTGGAAGCGAACGACGCGGTTGGGCGCGACGGCCGGGATGGTGAGTGGGTTGCTGGTGTGCGTGTACTACATCATGACGACGTATCCGTTCTTTACCCGACTGACAGGCTTTGCGGGAGCCCGCTGGTGGGGCGTGGATCCGATAGCGGCCGGGGCGTTCGGCGTGCCGGTCGGGTTCGCCGTGGCGATCTTGTTCAGCTTGCTGGGCGGGCGCCCGAGCGAACGGGACGAGCATCTGGTGGACCACCTGCGGCGCCCGTAAGGAATAAATTTTGAAGGGGTAGCGGCGAAAGGGGGTGGGATATTCCCGGCGACCTGCTATAATGCGCGACTCTTCAGGAGAGATGGATGAGCGGTTTAAGTCGCACGCCTGGAAAGCGTGTATAGGTTAATAGCCTATCGGGGGTTCGAATCCCCCTCTCTCCGCCACATATTCCAAACGGGTTTCCGGCTAGCGCCTGAAACCCGTTTGTGTCATAAGCCGAGCGTTGTGTCATTCAACCCGGTTTCTTGAGCGAATTCACTCGCTCGACCTTCCACCGTTAGATTTGCTGTGTTGTTCTGCTATCCGCGTGCGAGAGCAGGGCACGTGCTTGCTCAAGCGACTCCGCGTCGCTTGCCTGCACCTTCTCCCGGCGCGCGTGGTCATGACCCCGCCACGCCTGCCCGCTTGATACAACGTTTTTTATGCACTTTGGCGCTGGACGCCGAGGCCCGCCAGCATTGGCGGGAAGGGGCATTTTCGGGTGCAAAAACAGTGTGCACTTTCATGCGCCAAGCTTGTGCAATTGCGATAATCGCCCATCACATGAAGAAATCGGGGGATCGCTTGGACGACGATGCGAAGGATTGGAGACTGCACACTCAGGCGAAGGTCGCCGAGGACGCGATACTTCCTTGGAGCGGACAGGTAGTCAAAAAGGGGACGATCATTACACAGGCGGTAACAGTCCCATTGGCAGCAAAGAAACGGACACTCTTTTTCCACGTGCCGAATGCGACGGCGCTATTCCTGAGCATGGCCCATCGAGAGTTTCAGGCGGCGCGAACCATAGGGGAAGAGCGCGACATTTTCGCTGGACTGGCGAAGCAGGCCAACTTCGCGAGCAATGATGAGATGGCTCGCTATTTCGAAAGCATGTTCACGTCGGTCATCGCGGCATATACCGCGATTGAGGCGTTTGCTAATGAAGTGATCCCTGACGATTTTTGTTATACACGCGAGCGAAACGGTGTTGCTGAAACCCTCCGGAAGGACGCCATTGAGCGTCGGTTAGCGTTGTCGGAAAAGCTCGGCGTCGTTATTCCGGAAGCTCTCAAAATTGCTTCACCGAGGAGCCATCGCTCCTGGCAAGACTTTCATCGTTTAGAGAAGATGCGTGACCGATTGATTCACATGAAGTCAGCTGACCGCAAAGCGACGGGGCTATCAAAGGGCACGATCTGGCACGACATCGTGTTGTTTCCGTCACCGACGGCACTCGCGACGCCCATCCTGGATTTCCTCGCGTCGAAGATTGACGTTAAGCGCTCGTGGCACCTCTCACGCCCGTTTGATAAGCCCCCTAAGCCCACGTAGATCGAACCCGCGACCGGCGTATAACGGGCGAAGCTATTCCACGGCGGGTGTCGGGAAAAAGGTAACCGGGGTAACCAGTTCGAGAAACTGCCTCGAAACCCGCATGAATACAGGATTTCACTGGTTACCTTTCAAAGGTAACCGAGAGTAACCAAAAGGTAACCGAGATCTAAGTTGTTGATTTTAAGGAGAGTGTAAGAATTGAAAAGTTACCTTTTATTTAAATCGCTGAAAGGCTTTGCTGGTGTGGGTTTGAGGCCGACTATAGAGGGTCGGTTACTTCGGTTACCTTTTTCCCGACACCCGCCGGATTTTCGCCGTTACGATGCTGGCAGTGGGACGCCTTATCGCGCTCCGCTGGTAACCGGCATGCTCGATGTCGCAAGACAACACGAATCCATCATCGGCACACTATGGGCGTCATCTATCTGGATCAGAACTTTGTCTCCGACGTAGCGGGGGGGACCCGCGTTGCTGACGCAGATGTCGAGCGCGCACGAGCCACAGAGATCGTCAAGGCAGGTGATTACCGCTTTGCGGTTTCGGTTTGGAACATGTACGAAACAGCCCGGGCCGAGCGAGAGGACACGAGGGAAGGTTGTATTGAGTTCATTTCGGACGTCGTGCCGATCTATTGTGTGAACCCGCGCCTTGTTCAGGTGCAAGAGATCGTCCGATACGCAGCCTCCAATCACCCCGACGAGCCGTATCGTCTCGAGGAGATCAGACCTTTCTGCGACACGCCAGCTCAGATGTGGGCCACTTACACGAGCCCGGACAGCCAGGCGACACCTCTCGTGGGCGAAAGCTTTCGCGATGGCGTGGAGATGTTTGCTCGTTCGGATCTGCGTGTAGAACTTGACGATGCGCTTGATGATGGACCGGCGGCCGCCGACGCCGGCCGCCAAGCTTTTGCGGCCGGCGTAGTAGAACGAGACGAGCAGCTGATTGACAGGCAGTGGCTGCTGGAATTGCTTCCCGAGCGGCATCAGGCCAACGGCAAATTTGTCGATCTACGACGACGCGAAGCGTTGGTAGACTTCCTACTCCAACAGATCGAAGATGTGTACTGTCACTGCCCGACACTCCACGCCGAAGAGCAGATCTATCGGCATCGAATAGCCGGTCAGCGCAAGCTGAGACGATCGGATGGAGTTGACATCCAATTCGGCGTCTTGGCCATCGCGCACTGCGATGTGATCGTTACATCGGACAAGGCTCTGCGAGAGATGCTCGGTGTCGTGGGGGAGAAAATTGGCTCTCCCTGCCGAGTGCTTTCGCGACTCACGGACGTGTAGGCAACCTTGCGCGAGCGAAGGCTGGCTCTCGCGGGAAATTGTGTGTCCTTCAACTTACACGAAACGAGTCATATCAAGCACTTGCGGGAACGGTTTAGACAATTCTGTGACACAGTGAAGCTGGCGTAGCTATATGAATTTACTATGGAATTGTTCGTTTGCTATGTAAGTTAATAGCCTATTAGGGGTTCGAATCCCCCTCTCTCCGCCAGTTACTCATAAATGAGGGCACCGCCGGCATAGTTGCCCTCATGTGTGCTAGGGCCGCCTCCAAAACTCCGATGTTCGGCCCTGATACGCTGGCTTCGTCCGCGTAGACTCGAATCTCCCCGACCACCAAGTGCATAAATGCTCTTGCGTCGTCGCTACTAGAGTCCTCCAAAAGGGCAATTGCTGCAGCGCGGAACGTGCCGACGTCGATACTGTTAGCGATGTTCGCGGACAGAGTAACGGGGACCCTGATGCTGTTCAGCTTCACAGTTAAGTTCTTCAGCTCATCCTGCCAAGACTGGATGCGCCTCCCCAGACTGCCATCGATTCTCACCTTCTCATCCTCGACGAGCCTGTAAAGGTTGGTGAGTTTTCGCTCAACTTTTGCTCTCGCATCAGTAATTTGACGGCGCTCTGTCCCCTGGTGTTTCGCAAAGCGGTCCGCGTGAGTACAGCAATCATCGAGAATCGTCTTCAGTTTGCGTTCGGACAGAACGTGTTCCGCAACCGTTTTGAGAATCATCTTCTCAAAGCGTTCATAAGGCACATTTGGGCTCCTACAAATTGAGCCTGAAATCGTGTGGCGCCTACTGCACTTTAGATAGCGGTAGCGCCCGCTCTTTCCCGTAACGATGTGCATCGACGATTGGCAGTACCCGCAATGGCAGAGTCCTGTGAGCAATGTTCTGGGGGCCACGTGCAATGGGGGCGTATTTCGTGGAGCTCGAGCTGCTCGTCTGACTTCTACTCGCTGGAATCTGTCCTTGTCGACGATAACTGGTACCGGAACCGATACAACGGAGTCATCGTCCTTATCCAAGGCTACTCCGTAGCTACCAGATGGCATTGTGTTTCGATTGTGAAGCTTCCATCGAGCGCCGAACTCGAAAACGCCCGTATAGACAGGGTCGCTTAATATCTTCTGAATCTTCTGGACCCTCCAGAGTTGCCCGCGGCACAGGCATTTCGCATTCATGTACTCAACAATCTTCCTCATACCCATCGGAGCAGGCACGCCGACGCCCTCGTAGAGGTCAAAAATTTCCCGTACTATCGCCGCTTCGTCGTCGTCCAAAGCTAGAATTTTCCGATAGCCTGTGCGCCCAATGACTTTTGTCTCAGTCGTTCTGTATCCGTATGGTGGTCGACTGCCATTAAAAAACCCCCGTCGCGCATTTTCCTTGAGAGCACGTTTTACGTGCTTTGAATTCTCAGCCGAATTCATTTCATCAACCAAACCATAGAACAGAGTGACGAAACGGCCAATCGGACTGTCATCCACATCTTGAGTGACAGAAATGAGTCTAGTTCCGGCTTGGCTAAGACTTCGCAGGTATAGCGCCAAATCGGTTACATTTCTAAACGCTCTTGAGAACGAATGAACAACTATCGCATGAATTTTTTTATCATTGTTCATTACACTATCAATCATCGCCTGAAATGCTGGACGGTTATCGTCGGTTGCAGTTCGACCTTCATCAACGTACTCATCTAAAACAACGAAATTGCGAGACTCGCAATACATCCGCATCCTATTGAGCTGGTCTGGAATAGATAAGTCCTTTACCGCTTGTCGTTCGGTGGAAACTCGCGCATACAAGAAGACAAAGATTGCAACGTCAGATTCCTTCTGATTTTCCATAATGGCCTCCTGATTCTTGGCTGCGCTCAGCGGCAATTCGCTCGATTACTCGTCTTGCAAAATATCGAAATTGCGGGCTTGTTTCCAAAAGCGACCAGCGATCAGTGTGCAAGTAACACTCGCAGCGCAACGTCAAGGTGTCCGACAGCAGAAAACGCAGCTCGAGCAGCTCATCCGAGGGCGAACTCTTGTCACGCGTACTGATTGCCCCAGCACAACTGGGTGGCTTCTGGCGAGCGTCAATGACGTGGGAGGCTCCCGTCCGCATAACATACCTATGCGTTCTCACGTTCTGTTCGGTCGGTCAGTTCCGGCGATTTTCATGGCACCTCCTTGTCGCGACATTGATGACATAGAAATTATCAAGATAAATTCAGATTCAATTTTATTATTTAAAAAAATCAAGTCAAGAATAAATTCATTTAATAATCAATGATTTGATGGTATGCGCCGTCTGATGAAAGTGCGATTTTCATGTTATTCGGATATTTTAAATTCGCGTTGTTTTGTTAAATTTTAATTTTAATATTATGTGAGAATTTACTTTAATTAATGTTTCAGGAGACCTGCCTCCCTCGATGTTCGTTGGGCTTCGGCGTAAGCGGAAAAAATGTGCCTCTTAACTGGAAAAATCTATCGTAAGAGGCACATTTTTGCCGCTTACGGTGACAACCGACGCCGCGATAAGGTGTTAACTTTGCAGGTCGTACAACAACAAACTTAACCCATGGCGAACATCGGGGACTTGAAGGGCGTAGCGCGGCAATTCTTGAGTGGTTCTGTGGCATCTGAAGTTCCGAGCCTTTCAGCAGCGATAAGCTCAGGTGCCCATCCGCGCGAATCGTATAGAACCGTACCGGGCTAGCCAGCGTCTCCAAACGGAGGACGTCGTGGGGTCCGGGATACCTAGTCATTTTCGCCAAGACCTCCAGGTATCACGGAGTTTCATAGCTTTTGAAACTTCTCAAGTGCGATGAAACCACATTGCTTTCGAGAGAGATGCACTTCCCGGCCCGAGAGACCCTAGCCCAATTGGTGAGCGCGCACGGACTCCTAGCCCCTCAAGACGTACACTATTCAAGCAAGGATGTAACCGCTGCGCGCAATGCCGTCGGGCAGTGACGGTCACCCTGTCATGGATGATGAGCGTCGGTGATGTAGTTGTTGTCGCTCATGCTGACGGGCGTACTGACCACCAAGGCGTGAGGTAGGTCGAACACTAGGGGCTGCCTTGAGAAGCTCAACGCGCCGGCGAAGATGGAAGCGCGAGGCGTAAGGCAACGAAGATTTCATGGGAAATGAAACGATTCAAATTCGAAGATACCGCTTGATACCGGCCATGGCCGTCAAGAATGGTCGAGTAGTGGTGAGGGCGCATCCTCAGTGCGGCCCCAGATACACCTACACATCGTGTGAAATTCGCTGTAGGCAAATCAGTTTGGACTGTCTGGAACCTAACGCTTCAATTAAAGACCCAAATTTTGTGGTTGGCGAAATGACTATGCCGGCATTAGATTTTCTACCATATAATCAAAATCTGATGTTGTATCTCAATGCTGTAGTGGCGCGCGCAAACATATCGGGGGATGTGTTTGCCGCCGGTTAAAGGGTGATGAAAGTCGGTGGTCTCGAAAAACATCTGGCTGTGACGATGCCGTCGAAGTAGGCGGTATCGTCAATAGGTTCCCTTTTTCATGTCCAATAATTGCCGCACATGGCGTAAGCAGATTCGCGACCAGTATGACAACAGGGAAAAAGAGAAAGACAACTGCTCCTGGGCAAGCGTATGGATACCTCGTTCAGGTCGTGCGCGTGTTGTGGCACCTCCTTCGAGCCAATCCCGGTGATGTTGTTGCATTTGAGGAATTGGGAGATGTCTCCCGTGCCGGGGGCAGTGAAACGCTTTCAGAGGAAGACAAAAGCGGACTCGCGCACAATCCAATTTCGGACGGTTCACCATCGCTTTGGAAGACGTTTGCTAATTGGGTGGCCGCTCGCCAGGACGGGACGCTCCCTGAGGGGTGTAAGTACATCCTGTACGTTGCCCAGCCATACGACGGGGCGTGGGTTCAACGTTTGAGTGATTGCGAGTCTGCCCCTGAAGCGGACAAGCTGGTGCGCAAGCTGCGCAAAGAAATGAAATCCAAGCTTGAGCAACCCGGTGAAGACGGTGTCGGAGAAGCACTGCAGGCTCAGCTTATTCGTTTGTTCTCCCATAGCGACAAGCTAATCGCAAGCATCGTCACGGATTTCACGCTCGAGAAGGCGGAGTCCTCTCCAATTGAGGACGTGGAGCTAGAGCTTTCACGCGGCGTCGCTGACAATCATGTACACGACCTCACCGATAGTCTTTTGGGTTGGGTTAAGACTCGGCTGATGAAGCAAATCAAAAAAGGCGAACCCGCGCGGATACCGTACAACGATTTCAGGAAGCAGCGACTGAATGTCACACAGCGCATTGCAGGCAGGCTGATAGCTTTCCCAGAAAGTCAAATTGACGTTACAAGCGAGCAGATTGCCGCGCAGTTTGTCGACAGCACTTACGTGCGCCAATTGAACCTGCTCCAGCTGAATAACGATGAAATCGAAGTGCATGTTAACCACTTCTTACGTGCGTCTGCGCAGAGAGTCATATGGAGTGAGGATGGCTTTCTTAATAAGACGAATATTGAAAGGTACGAAGCAGACTTGGTTGACATGTGGAAGCTCAGTCGCTCCCACATTCAGCGTACCAAGTCGGAAGCGTCTCCCGTCGTCCGCGGGGTTGAGATTCTGTTTCGCTGTCTTGACGGGCGCGCCCAAGTGGAGTCTGTTCCTGTGCCGGCGTTCTTTTTGCACGGCAGCTTCCACGCGATAGCCAACGAGCCGAGGATTGGTTGGCACCCGGACTGGGAAGGGCTTTTGAATGCTGAACGGAAGGAAGGTGGCTGACCATGCTCATGAACGACGTTGAGCAAATACAAAACCCAGGCCTTGGTGCAACGCTCATCTGGCGGTTCGTATGCGGATACATAGCCGACGGCAGACATAGCAGGGCTCCATTAACGTATGCATTTTTGGTCGTTCCGTTACTTTTCAATAGGGCCGCGCTAGACGCAGTGGCCTCTTCGTATAAGGGGTTGCGAAAAGTCGAAGAGAAGGTGGCCGGGCAAGATGCGCTTGCCGCGTCGTTACAGGATTCGGTGCTGGCAATGCGCGCACTGTCACAGGAGTCCGTCGGAATTGCCATACGTGCTGGGCTCGTATCGTTGGATGTCAAAAGTGCGTTGATGCAGCCTCTGAGCACGAGTGCACCGACCCTGAAGGAGGCTGGAGCCGAACGCATGCTCGGTGCAGCCGAGAAGCTCGGGGCCTGGGCGAGCCAAGTATCGCTGCGTGAGTTCTGCTTCGTATTTAATTTGGAGCTCTGAATTGAAGCTGCAAGTCCTTGAAATTGTCCTTTGGCCGCGAAAAGCCGGTCACGAGCCTCGACGCGTGGCCTTCGAGCCCAACATGGCCAATGTGATTACGGGGGCCTCAAAGACGGGTAAGTCGTCCATCATTCCGATTATTGACTACTGCCTTGCATCTGACCGTTGCACGATTCCTGTCGGTGTCATTCGACAAGCGGTTGCTTGGTTTGGCATTGTGATTCAGACCGATGAGGGGCAGAAGCTGCTGGCTCGCCCCGAGCCGGGGCAGCTCAATAGCCCCACTGAAATGTACTTGGCCGAGTTTGATGAGATCGCTGTCCCGCAAGTCATTCCAGAAGGGAATACGAACATCAAGCAAGTGAAGACTATGCTTGACCGTCTGGCGCAACTCACGATGCTGGGGACGGATGCTGAAAATCAAGGGAGCGGATTTTCCGGCCGACCGAGCTTCCGCGACTTGATGGCCTTCTGCTTTCAGCCGCAAAACGTTGTCGCCAACCCCGATGTGCTGTTCTACCGAGCCGATACCACGGCGTATCGAGAGAAGCTTCGGGCTATTTTTCCGTACGTTTTGGGGGCGACAACACCAGAAATTCTGGAGAAGGAATGGGAGCTGGAATCGCTCAACCGCGCGCTTCGCATGAAGCAGAGGGAAATGAAGGCATATGCCACCGCCTCCGAAACCTGGAAAGCAAATCTCGCCAACTGGGTGGGAGAGGCGCACGAACTCGGTCTCGTCGGAAATGGCGCCCTTCAACTCAAGGAAGAGGCGGCCCTTCTATCATTGCTGAATTCGCTTGTACATCGTGACGTGCCCGAACGCCCATTGTCTCCAGATGCCATCGAAGATTCCGCGAAAGAGTATGCCGAGTTGCAGAATGAGGAGGCCACGCTGAACGCGGAGCTCACAGAGGTAAGGCATAGATTGAACCGACTTGCAGACCTACGGAAGTCCGTAGGTCAGTACGATTTGTCACTGACCGCGAAGAAGCAACGGCTTTCCCTTTCCAGGTGGTTACGAAACCAGACGCAAGGGTCGGAGCAGACATCATGCCCCGTGTGTGCCCAGTCTCTGGAGTCCCATACTCAAGCTGTAGATGCTATGTGCGATGCTCTGGCGGTTGTTGAAACCGACGCGCGGCGAGTGTCAAAGGCCCCGGTAGTCTTCGACAGGGACTGGGCATCCTTGAACGAAAGCATGCGCTCGCTTACTGATAAGCTCGGTGCCGTCAATGTTCGCCGTAGGGGCATCGAACAGCGAAGTGCTCGGGCAAAGCAACAGCGGTTGCAGACAAATCAGATAGCGCGCTTTCTCGGTGCAATGGAGCAGGCTCTCGTCCTGTATAACGCAAGAGAGAATCCCGCCGCTGCGAAAGAGATTGACGCTCTCATGGAGAGTATTCTGAAACTCCAAGGGGAACTGCAGAATCACAACTATGAGGACCGACTCTCTAAGGCGTTGAGGCGCCTCGCCAAGTCAATGGAGAAGCTCGCGACGAAGCTCGATGCGGAGGACCCAGACGCCAAGTTGCAACTCGACATTAGGGAGCTCACTGTAAAAGTGCGTGGCGACGACGGACGCTCCGACTTCCTCTGGCAGTTGGGGAGTGGCGCAAATTGGCTTACCTATCACGTTGCAGCGACGATTGCGCTTCACGCATTGTTCGTGCGTTTGAAGCGTTCCCCCGTTCCGGGTTTGATGGTCTACGACCAACCGAGTCAAGTCTACTTTCCGAGAAAGTTGGCCACTAGACGTTCCAAAAAACCTGAAGCTGAGCCTCGGATTGCCGACGAGGATGCACAGGCGGTCAGTCGATTCTTCGACGTGTTCGGCAAGGCGACGACCACCCTTCCGGGCGACTTCCAGATTATTGTCGTGGACCACGCCAGCCCAGACGTTTGGGGGGGCTTGAAAGGTGTACACCTCGTCGAAGAGTGGCGGAACGGCAAGAAGTTGGTTCCGCTAAACTGGCTCGATACCCCGAACACCGACGACTCCGCCTGAACGGAGAATTGAGGGATAGCACTCGCGCCCCTGCTTTAGGATGGGCCTTCTCGGCCAAGAACTCGGCCTCGCAACGCCCCCATAGGCACACCAAAAGACCCGAGGAGAGGGCATGACGAATGTATCGCGGACGATTTCGCCCGTTCGAGCATGGCTGCTAGAGTTTCTTTTCGTCAGAGACCTATCCGAGGGTCCCTCAGGCTTGCCTCTGTATAGATACCAAGTCGCGCCGAGTGAGTTTCGAGAACTTGAGGAAGTCCTTCGGCTTAATCATGGGCACGCCTCACACTCGACATATGGTTTATCCTGGGCGGCCGGTTTTTGCCTATTCGTAGCGGAGTCTTTCCGGCGTGAGTACGACGCGACGGACGGCGGATGGGCCTGGGCGCCGTTTGAGAGCCGATTGGGCTGTAGCTTTACGCCGGCGCAGCATGGCGAACTCGTACGCCAAGGCCTTAATCAGTACTGGAAACGCCCGATTCGACAATACCACGGAGGTAGAGACAATCTTCTCGGCTCGCTCTTCATTGAGGGTGGACTTCCTTGGCCACTTGTTCAAAGCGAGTCGCATGGCTTCGGGAAAGTTGTCAGAAGAGGCTTGAAGTATTTCTACAGGACGGAAAACGGCCACCGGACGACTGCCGATTTACTGGCCGACTTCGAGCAAGACCTTCCGCAGACTTTTCGCACACTCGAGACACGCCAACTGCTTGCCGGAATCGTCGAGCAATTGATGTCCCTGGCAACCCGATACCCGCTCAAGGGTAAGACGGACCCAGTCCAGCTACTGGACCAGGAATACCCGGGGTGGCGCAAAGATTTTCCGCTTCCCCTGGATGAAGACAATGCGCGGCGACTGATTAGTGAGTGGCTGCGAGATGCGAAGCTGCACCATGCAGAGCGAGAGGTAGAGCAGGCTGGAACGGGGGTATTCGGATGCAATCACCGCTTGCTCGACCTGCCAGATGGCTGGTGCATACGCTCCGAAGTTACGATTCCTCGCGAGGTCCAACTTCCCATCGACCCGCATCGCTTCAGTACCACACGGTTCGAGCTCGCCTTCTTCGAAGGCGACCGGCTCCGTGCGCCAGCTGGCACCGCGTACGGCCAACTAAGGGATGGGGAGTCTGGGCTGCATGTGCGCTTCTTGCGAAACCAGGTCTCGCTTAACCGAACACAGCTAAGTGATGAACTCACGCTCCAGCTGCTTGCAAATGGTAGTACTGCACATGTGGTTCGCTTTGAGGGAGGAGCAATCGATGTGCAGGAACTCCCCTTAGTGTTTGAATGTCGAGGCGACGAGTGGTGGTTCGTTGCCAGCGCGTCATGTTCGACAGCCAGCGAGCGGGTGCGCGTTCGCATCCCGAAGAAATTCAGTTATGACTGCAGCGGTCCCGTTAATGTGTGCGGCGAAACGGAAGATGCGCTCTGGCTTGAAACATCCGACGAACTGCGTCTCTTCTCCGACGTCGGTGACCGGTACACGGTAACTCCGAAATGCCCTGAGGGGCGACGAAGCGCGCTCCATCTAAAGGGTCACTTGACGTCGTACGAGTCTGTTCCGCAGATGGTCTATGCTGGCTGGCCTCGTCTTGAGCCCCTGCTCAGCGGCGAAGAGCCTTCATCTTCAATTCAACAATATGCAAATCGCCGGCTGGTCGTCCCTGCAAACGTCGCCGAACACATAGGCGGTATTCGCTATACCGCAAGGAACGCAACCGGTGAGGTCCTGCTTCAGCGTCGTTTTGGCGTTGTGCCCTCCGGATTCGCAATACAGGCATTTCCTGCCTATGGCAACAGGCCGGCGCGACTTGTGGTGAAGAATGCTGGGCTCCTCCAACTGCAGGTCATCGAAAGTGCAATCAAGAGCAGGATAGAGGCTGGCGACCAAGACACGTCAATTTTACTGGAACCCCTCAGTAATGCCCCACCTTCTTACCTAACACTTGAAGCCTGCGGAAATTCCGGAGTTGACTCAATTCAGTTCAGGCTACCCTTTCCATACCACGGTGCCAGGCTGATTGGTCCAGACGGGAAGGCCACTTCGCGTCGTGACTTCACCCTTGCCGAACTACTCGGCCTTCGCGTGGCATTGTCCACCTCGGCGACCAATGGTGCGGAATTCTGTCTGCAGCTCGAATTGAATGACCGAGAAGGGCGATGTACCCGGCACTACTTCATCAAGGCGGGTCACACACCAGTCCTGTCGAGCCTCTTTAGCTATCAAGCTGACATGCTGCAGATGCTGGGCGCGGTTAACGACCAAGATGCTTTCTTACGCGTCACGGTCGAGACTGACAAGCCGCATCTCAACTTCCGCGTCCGGCGCTACAACGGCGCCCTTCGATGGGAAGGCCAATCCGTATTTGCCATTATGGGTCCGTCCGAGACTTCGTCTGTAACGGACGTTTCCGTCGAGGCGATGTTACTTGCGGACCCCAAACAGACCCCCATCAAAATTAGCGAAATTACGAGCGAAAGCGTGGGGACTGGCAGATTTAGAATACCCGCTGCGATGCTGAGCGATGGCCCGTGGCTCATCTATCCCGCCACGGAATCATCGACGCAGTTTCGCCCTGCGCTGCATGCGCCAGAGGTTGCTGCAAGCATCCCAGACCAAATTCGCTCTCTGCATACAGCGGCACAGGTCTTTCATCCCGTTAGCCAACCGGATGTCATCAATGAGCAGATTGCAGAGATGGCTTCCGACTTGGACCATAGCGGCTGGCAGTATCTTGCAGACCTTAGACAGCACTACCGGCATCTTCCCCTCTCGGCGTTTGAAGCGTGGCTCGCACTGTCGCGCAATCAAAAGGCGCTCGCCATTGCGGTGTTTCGACTCGAGCTGGATGAGCCGTTCTGCCTGCGTATTCAGGATGAGCTTGCGGTGATATGGGAATGCGTATCGCTGCCAGGGTGGGCGAGCGCATACGCTCAGTTCCGTGAATGGCTCATACGACAGGGCGTGCCTGCCGTTTTTCTGGAAAGTGTCTTGAAGAACCGCCAGGCGATGCTCCCTGCCGTGGTATCCGGGTTCAGGGAAGTCGGCAACTACCTAGAGACCAGCAACGCCAAGAACCTCCGCAGGCTCCCCATCGAAGCCATCCTGCCAGGCTGGTACCAGCAGCTTCGCCGAACTCACGAAGCGAACAATCGTTGGCCAACGGACCTCGGTTTTCTACTGAAGGAATGGATAAGGCGACAGCCGCTTCCCAAGCCAGTGACGAGTCTCTCAGTGGTCGATTTTTCGGACGCGGTCACATTGCTTCCAATATTCATGGCGTTTGTGACAGCCGGTCTGACAACCATAGACGAACTCAAAGCTAACCGCTCCCGCTCCTATGTCAAATTTGCAATAAAGATGGTGTCGGATTTTGACAGGGATGGTTGGTACACGCCCGTTCACAGCATCATGGTTTCCTATTTACTCGCAGCTACAAAAGCGTAGGGGAGTGAGATGAAGTACTTTACAACCTTGGTGGAACAAAGCCTGAATCGCACGCGCGAAGCGACCCTAAGCATCCTTGGCGTCAATGATGAGGCTTTGCGAAGGCACCTAGGCGAGCAAATGAACGATGAACTGGGTTCCGAAGGTTGCTTTCTGGCTCCACCGGTCTTTGAGCATACCTTCGGATGGCAGGAAAGCGAGGAGGCCACGTTTGGTGACCTTAGTGGAAGGCTGCTTTCGAAGACGCTGGTGGACACCCTGCAAAGCGCGCCCCCTCCTTACCGCTTCGCAGCAGCCAGCCATCCGTACGTGCACCAACTGACGGCGTGGGAGACGCTTCTCGGGCCAACACCGAAATCCGCAGTCATCACAAGTGGCACTGGTTCAGGCAAAACCGAGTGCTTCATGATTCCCATCCTTGATGACCTAGTACGGGAGCGCGATGCATCTGGGAAGCCTCTCGTTGGGGTCCACGCGCTGTTCCTATACCCACTTAACGCGCTTATCAACTCACAGCGCGAGCGGCTTCATGCATGGACCAAGACATTTGGCTCAGATATACGCTTTTGCCTCTATAACGGAAAAACTGCCGAGAGCGCCAGTGAAGTTCGCAAGCTCCAGCAGGAAAAGCCCAACGAGGTTCTGTCGCGCGAACACCTGAGGAGAGAACCGCCGCCACTGCTCATGACCAATGCGACCATGCTCGAATATATGCTCGTTCGTCAGGTCGACGCCCCAATTCTGGACATTTCACGTCAGCGTAGGTCCCTGCGCTGGATAGTCTTGGATGAGGCTCACACATACATCGGCTCGCAGGCCGCCGAACTTGCGTTGCTTTTGCGTCGCGTGGTCCAGGCATTTGGAAAGCACCCCGAAGAAATTCGTTTTGTTGCAACTTCGGCAACCATCGCGGATAAGAATGCCAATGAGCGACTACAGCAGTACCTCGCGAGTCTCGCCGGCGTACGCACAGAACAGGTAGTCGTGATTGGTGGCTCCAGAAAAGTGCCTGACCTCGTTCGAGTTGGGGAGCTCAAGGCCAGAAGCCTGGAGGACCTTGCTGACATCGACCGGAACTCGGAGGCAACCGCCCGTCGCTTTTCCGCCCTGGCACACCATCCGCTTTCCAGCAACCTTCGCCACCACATCGTAAGCCAGGGGCGTCCCCTTGACCTCAATGAGCTCGTTCATATTGCCGGCGACTCACTGCAAAGCGATACACTCACTGCGAAGCAGCGAGAAGTGATGGCATGGCTTGACTTGATGAGCGGAACACGGGGGTCGGAATCCGGACCGCCCTTTATCAAGGTTCGGGCCCACCTATTCCAGCGCATGCTGCACGGCCTTTGGGCTTGTGTTGACCCGAAATGCACAGCGAAACCAGCCAGCCTTGACGCTTGGCCATTCGGCAATGTCTACGTCACGCAACGTTCGCGCTGCGATTGTCATGCGCCCGTATATGAGCTTGCGTTTTGCGATGAGTGCAGAACGCCTCACTTGCTCGCGGAAGACCGTGGCGGGCAATTGCAGCAACGCAACCCCTACGCAGGCGATGAGTTCTCCCTCAGCTATGAGAGTCCTGCAGAAGATGAGGCGAGCCCAGAACGTCCCTCTCATTCGGGACGGCGCCAGCCGGCGGAGAAATTTGTCGTGGCTCCCCACTCGAGTACGCCGGGTGCCCCCTATTTCTCACTCCAAATCGACCGGAATTCTCTGGTTGTTAGCGTCCTCCCATCATCCGCGATGCAAGAGGTCTTCGTGGCCCCGGAAGCCCAGTCCTGTTGCAGCAAATGCGAGATGAGCTTTGTGGAGTCACCAAGCGCCCTACGCAAAGCATACCTCGGTGCCCCCTTCTATGTCGCGAACGTGGTGCCGACCGTCCTCGAGTTCTGTCCTGACCCCATGCCCGACGACTGCGATAGTAAGTCGCCTGAGGAGCTACCAGGACGAGGGCGGAAACTCATTACATTCACCGACAGTCGCCAGGGCACTGCCCGTATGGCCGTGCGCATGCAGCAGGAAGCGGAACGGTCTCGCCTCCGCGGTCTAGTATTCGAAGTACTTCGCAATAGTCAATCGAAGCTTGACGCAAGACCCAAAGACACCCCGACACTCGGGTACGACGCGTTAGTTCAAGAAGCGGAGCGTGCGAAATCATTCGGCATGCATGACATGGCTACGCGGTTCCTGCAATTGGCGGAAGAAGCTAAGTCCGGGGTATCTACGCCCATCGCCAGCCAAATCTCATGGGCGGACATGGTAAGTGAGCTCGCGACATCGAAAGACATCGCTCAATCAATCCTGGACTACAACAAGTATGCAAATCCGGAGCTGTTCGGCGGCCACGAAGCAGCCCAACCGATGGCGCGCCTTCTTCTTGCTAGAGAGTACTCCCGCAGACCAAAGAATCAGAACAGCACGGAGACGCTAGGTTTGGTAGCCATTGGCTACAGTGGTCTCAACGAGATTTCAAGTGCTCCCCCATTATGGTGCGAACGCAAAGCAGGCCCAGTCGTAAGCGGTAACAGAGACGCCGCCGGCAATCTTACCCTTCAGGACTGGAAGGACTTTCTCAAGGTGTCCCTGGACTTTTACGTTCGCGAGAACACATTCATTCGCCTCGACCCAGCGATGCAGAGGTGGATGGGCGGACGATTCACGTCGAAAGCGCTTACGCCGCCAAAACGCGAAGCCGTCGAAAGCTCAACACTAAAAAAGTGGCCGCAGGTCAAGCCAGGAAGAGCTCACCGTCTTGTGAAACTGCTTGAGCTTGGATGTAACCTAGACCGGACCCGTGCGGAGGACAAGGACATTATTAACCACTTCCTTGAGCATGCGTGGTCGGCCTTGGTCGGTGCAACAATCCTCGAGCAATTCGAAGGAGGGTACGCGCTCAATCTGAATACCCTCACGTTCTCACTTCCCTCGGTCGGCTGGGTGTGCCCGCTCACCTATAGAATCTTTGATACTACGTTCCGCGGGCTGACACCGTACTTGCCGAACAGCGCACATGGGGGGAATTTCCTGTGTACGAAGGTTCAGATGCCGATGTTCTCGCAGCTATCGCCGGGTGGAGATGCTGAGTCCGCACTGACACAGGTCCGCCGACTCGCTGCCGAAAATTCACAAGTTCAGAACCTTCGGGCGCAAAACCTGTGGACCGACATCAGTGACCGAACCGTGGAAGGCGGATTCTACTACCGCACTGCAGAACACTCAGCACAACAGTCGTCTACCAAACTTGAAACATATGAGGATATGTTCAAGCGCGGAAAAATCAACGTGCTCAACTGCTCCACCACCATGGAAATGGGCGTGGACATCGGCGGTGTTTCGGCGGTCGTTATGAACAACGTGCCTCCACATCCCGCCAATTATCTTCAGCGAGCGGGTCGTGCCGGCCGCCGTAGCGAGGCCCGTTCAATTGCCTACACGTTGTGCAAGGCGGACCCACACAACCAGCGGGCATTTCAGGAACCGAAATGGCCGTTCGTAACGGCAATTCCGGCCCCTGGCATCACGCTCAGTTCGGAGCGAATTGTCCAGAGACACGTCAATTCGATGCTTCTCGGTACATATCTGCGTACCCTGGGGGACACAGGGCCTGACCGAACGAAGCTTAGCCTGAAATGGTTCTTCGGCGGCGGCGACACATCGGCGTGCTCTCGCTTTGTCGACTGGCTAGGAAATACACCAGATGGCCTCAAGGAACGCGTTGCCGACATCACCCGCGGCACCGGCTTGGCTGCGCGTCTGTTGGAATCAATCATCGAAGAAGCGGTAGAGACCCTCGAGTCCATTCAATCGCGTTGGTGCGCTGAGCACCAGAACCTTACACAGTTGCTGGCATCCGCGGCCGACGAGCCTTACAAAAAGGCTCTGGGCTTTGAGCTGAAGCGCCATGAGGACGAGTACTTGCTGCGTGACCTAGCAGCCCGGACTTTCCTGCCTGGTTATGGATTTCCGACAGACGTTGTGAATCTGAACACGTATAACGTGGAAGATTTTAAGGAACGCGCCCGACAACGAGAAGAGAAGAGCCGCGAGGACAATATCTTCACATCGAAGGAACAACCGACCCGCGGACTGGATGTCGCGATACGGGAGTACGCGCCGGGCGGACAAATCGTCATAGATGGGCGTGTCTATCGCTCCGCAGGCATTGGGCTACATTGGCACTCTGGAGGTGTCATCAATGAAGCCCAGAAGTTCGATATTGCCTGGCGGTGCACCCATTGCGGTACGACTGGCGTTACCGAGAACGCCTATTCGAACAGTAGCAACATGCGATGCACACGATGCGCCAGTTCGATTCTTGCTTCAGAGCGGAAGCTGGTCCTTCGTCCGTCCGGCTTTGCCACCGACTTTTACGAGCCCACGACCAATGACCTGAGTGCACAAAAATTCATTAAGGTCGCGCCCCCAAGAATCCAGCTTGATGGCGAAACGCTGGCCCTCCCTGATAGCCGATGCGGGTATTTGCATTTTGGCCACAACGGCAGCGTGTTCTACCACTCCTCGGGCGAACATGAGAATGGGTACGCCATTTGTCTCGCATGTGGCAGGGCAGAGTCGATGACAGACAGCGGCGAAGTTCCCATGTCGCTGCGGCCAGATAAACTACATCGGCCCGTCGGCGGAACGAAAGGAAGTAGCAAGGATAAGACGTGCTCAGGCGCATCGGTCAAGGCAGGAGTCCATCTCGGCTATCACACGGCCACCGACGTGCTCGAATTCGTACTGAGAAACCCGAAGACTGGAGAGTGGCTCGGTGATTCTTCGGAGGACGCGATTATTGCAACCACGCTAGCAGTTGCCTTGCGTGATGCAATTGCGGATGAAATTGGCGTTGCGAGCACCGAAATGGGCGTCGGCACGCGCCTCGACAAAGACATAAGCACGGGAAGGATTCGGTCAGTAATTCAGCTCTTTGACCAAGTGAGCGGTGGCGCCGGCTTCGTGTTGACAGCGTTGCCGCAGGTGACAAAGCTGCTAACGCGAGCGGTTAACAAGTTGTGCTGTCCGGCTGACTGCGAGAATGTGTGCCCCTCGTGCCTCGCGAGTCAGGACAGCCGCGTCGAACGGGACGAGCTGGACAGGCATGCCGCAAAGCGTTGGCTGAATACCAGCGAATTTCTCAGTCATCTCGAACTGCCGCCAACCTTGCAACGCGTCCCAGGTGCAACTTACTGTTCCTTTGGCCCGCAACGCTTTATTCGGGAGAGTATAAACAAGGGTGCGACAGCGATTCAGCTCCTATTGCGGGGTGCCCCCGAGGAGTGGGACCTAACCCTTCCCGCATTCCGCGACAACGTGTTGACTTGGAAAGTAAAAGATTCGCTTGATGTGCGCATCACAATTCCGTCGCTCGAGCTGCTCTCTGAGGAGAACAAGCGGAGTCTAAGTTTCCTGAGCAAACTTGGCGTCCACATTTGCCAGAGCAATGACGATTGGGATACGTCTGGCGTCCCTGGCATCCTGCAAATGTACCGGGGCGACACGGCACAGACGCTCTTTGCAATCACGGACGAGTCTGGTTTGCCGGGCGAGGGCTGGCTACAAACAACCGATTCAAGTACATGGGTATCTACGGAGCAGGTCAAAGCCTTTCGCGCGACCCCGCTTGATGTCGCGAGCTGGTACATCAGCGAACCTGGAGCCACCGTACTTGAGGTCACATCGGAGCTTAACGGGCCAGTGTCGACATTGGCGGCTCGACTGAGGATGCTACTTCGCGACAAGGCACCTTCACTGAATACCCTATTAGAAACGGACCATGCGGTAGAAGTGAGCTATAGCGACCGATACCTCAAATCACCATGGTCCTTGATGGTATTGGGTGGGTTTCTGTCGCTGTTCAAGAATGCCGAACTACAACGCCTGCAGATTGCGACGCTTCAACCCCAGTCGATGGAATCAGGAAACAGTATCAAGCATGACTGGAATCGCCCTGAGGATTTGAAGGAGCTGGTCAAGGCCTGGCTACAGACCTTTGTTTCTGTGGAGCCTCTCGTCACAATGGAGAAGAGAACATATGACTTGCAGCATAGTCGGGTCGTCGCGGTGTCATGGGCGTCTGGAAAAAGGACCAGACTTATCTTGGACCAAGGAGTTGGCTATTGGCAGCCCAGGACGCCTTATCGCGACCAATTGCACTTCGATTTCAGCGCGAGCCTAACGGCGCAAGGCAGTCGCATGGTGGAGCAATATGGATTCGCCAATATGACCAATGGCGGCACATGGCCAACCATCCTGTCCATCGTCTCAGAATAGCGAGACACCGAGCAAGCTTCCCCCGCTTGCGGAAGCCAAGAATGGCTTCCGCAAGCGCAGGAGAAGCGCAGTTTCTCGTACTTTCTGCTCCTGCCGGGCTTAAGGGTTAACGACGGGGACCGGGAGTCTTGCGGAGGCAGTCGCGGGGAAACATAGTGCCGCCGGCGGCTTCCAGAATGTGTGTGCGGTGGTGTATTCGTTGATTTCTTCGTATACGTCTACTTTCGATTTTTTCCACCTGATTGATTTTTATGGAAAATATCAGAAATTTGGCGAGAAACTTCCCAGTGCCCAAATTTGTCCTCAATGGCCCGCCACAGATAAACAAAGGGCTCCCCGTGCGGGAGCCCTTTGCATTCCTGCGGTAAAAATCCGACCTATCTTGGCACTGCGTGTTGATCCGAGATGGCCTGCGGAGAGAGATCCCCGCGACATGCCGATATCCAGCCTCGGGACTAGGAAGTCTGGGCGTTGGGTCTCAACTTACGGCACTCATTAACGAGCTCCGTAGCGAGTTCGCCAAGCTCTCCGAACATCGCGATCAGGAATCTGGTTGGAATCTCATTGCCGCTGTCGGTGGTGCATACCGCGAGAGCGAAGATGCGTTCGGAGAGCGTGCTTAGTTTTTCAGCCGATTTACGGGATAAGGAAATTGCGGAAGCGTGAGAAGTCATGCGGGGAACCTCGATCTAGTCAATTCTTGGACCCCGCCACCCGCTGCATTGCGCAGGGGTGGGCGGGCACTGGACTAGGTTAGCGAACCGCTGATGACCAGGCTGAGCGGCACACCCGAAGGTGTCCCAATCCAGGCCCACCCATGGAAAGGATGTGCGTGGTCACTCGCACACAAAAGCCGCAACTGCTGCGGCTGTGTGCCCTGGATACCATCATTCGGGTCGCTAAACCCGGTCGCGTTTGGGGCGCGACGGGAACCAGATTAGCTATCCGACGATGTGGGCACCACGCGTTCAGAGTCGCATTCTAGGGCACTCGTTGAAATTCAGAACATTCCGATGTCTCAATAGGGACTCTTCTTGTTCGATGGCGAAGATCCTCGCGATGAACCGCCAGAAACGAAAACGGAGCCGAATGGCTCCGTTCACAAGTGGGCACAGACAACGTTATCCGTACCGTTTGACCAGCAGCCCACTACCGACGAGACCCGCGACTGTGGCAATCAGCGTGATGGTTACGCTGGGAGTCATAAGCGCCACAGTGAGGCTCACGGAGACTGTTCCTGCGAGAGTGGAGGCAACTTTTATTAATCCGCTAGACGCTTGCGGACGGCGTCGATATGGGGTTTTGCGATACCGAAGACGAGTCTTATGGACCGCCCGCGCCTTCGTCGAACTAGCTGCAAGTTTCTTCCGTGCCGGCGTCGTCAATGCAATTCACTCCATTGATAACTTCACGTCTTAATGACGGTCTGCGCATGCTATCAGCCGACGGAGAGTTAACACGGCGGCGATGCACGGGGCCCGCACGTGGAAACGAGTACTTCGAGCGACGTATTCGAAGGAAATCGCCTTGGTGCTGAGGTGTGCTGGTATGCGTTGTATCGACTCTGGACAAAAGAGAAGAGGCACCAACTTCCGCAAATATAAGAGGGTGCCCATGCAGAGTGATGCCATTGTTTCGATCCGAGCTGGAACAAATGACGGAACGATGACTGATGGACGCATCGCCCGCGCCCGATAGTCCCGTCGCCTCCCCATCCCCCCGCATGAATGATTTCCCATCGTGCATACACGTCGTTTTTTTCGATTGTGCGTAAAAAAATGGCTGCCTACCTTCTCCCTGCCGGTTCGTAATCAAAAAACACCGCTCGAATTCGTCGCCGCGGCTGGCGCTCACACGTCGCCAGCACTTGCCGTACGCGGCCAGACGATCAAGCGCACTCGAATAACCGGCCGGGCCCGCTATTAAAACGGGTCCGGGGGGCAGAGCTATATGGATGGGAGATCCAGATGAAGAAAATCGCAGTCGGCCTGATCGCATTTTTCCTGATATCCAGCACGGCGCTGGCGCAGTCGAACGTGACGATTTATGGCGCAATTGATGAAGCGGTCGTGTACTCGAACAATGCCGGTGGTGGGAGTGTCGTGCAAATGCTCGACAGCTATCACTGGAATACCGTGTTTGGCTTCCGGGGGACGGAGGATTTGGGGGGCGGGCTGAAGGTCGTATTCGATCTGGCGAGCTATTTCAATCTGTCTAATGGCAAGCAGTTCCGATCGGATACGTTCTTCAGTCGCAGCGCATGGGTGGGTTTGTCCAAGGCGGAGTACGGCACACTGACTTTCGGGCACCACAACGATTTTTCGGTGCTCTTATTAGGCAATTCACCGGGATTCAATTCAACGTTCTCCCAAACCCCTGCGAATGCCGACCACATGGCCGGTGGTTATGTGAACAACTCCGCCTCCTATCGATCACCGACATTCGGCGGCTTCACCCTATTTGCGCTCTACGCACTCCCTGGTGGTACGTCCGACACCTACAACCGGGGCCGCGCGATGAGCTTCGCCCTGTC
This sequence comes from Pandoraea sp. PE-S2T-3, assembly GCF_002179965.1. GTDB lineage: Bacteria > Pseudomonadota > Gammaproteobacteria > Burkholderiales > Burkholderiaceae > Pandoraea. The sequence continues at coordinate 44,742 of NZ_NGUQ01000018.1, read as the reverse complement.
TTATGGAGACGAGCGATTCAAGGCGGCGGCTGTCGGCACCAAGATCAACGGCGTGAACTTCACGCCCACGCTGGCCGGCATGAAATCGTTTCTCGGCCAGACCGTTACCCCGTATCGCTCCTTTGCCGTCGATTCTCAAAACATCTATGGGGCAAGTGCCTCCTACAAGTTCGCCGAGAAGTGGACCGCAGGGTTGAGCTTTACCGACGTGGCGTTTGCCGGGTTCGGCAAATACGAATCGATCCGCAGTGGCACGGTCGACGTCATTTACGATTTTCAGCCCGATCTCAAGATCACGCTCGGGTACGGGCGCAGCGCCTTAGGTTCTGGGCGGCTCTCCAACTACAGCCTTTTCGTCGACAAATTCCTGTCGAAGCGGACCGACATTTACGTGGGGACGAGTTTCGTGACGTCCTCCGGCGCGACCCAATCGGCCGTCTTGTTCCCTCTGGCACCGTCGACGACCAGCCGTCAATTTGCCGTGGCCACGGGGATACGCACCTTCTTCTGACCACAGGTAGCGCAATTAAAAAAACGAGAGGAATGCGCATTCGTTCGGGCGCGCTTTCTTCCGTCGAATTCTGAGCAAGTGCAGTAAATCAAGATGATTTGGAGGGGTTTGATGAAACAAGGAAATATCACTTCAGCCGCGACGATGCCCGCAGAAGGCGCGCGCACCAATCAGCCGTGGCTCATGGTCGCTTACGCGACGATCGGCGCAAGCGTGTGCAGCACGGCGATCATTCTGATGACGGTGGGCGTATTCATTCGGGCGCTCGGGACCGCACAAGGTTGGGATCGCGCACAGATTTCTGGCGCGCTGTCCATCTGCGCGCTGAGTTTGGCGGTCGCAACACCAGTCGTCGGCGCGCTGATCGACCGGTTTCATCTTCGAACCGTGCTGGTCACGTCGTTGCTCACCTATGGCGCGACGGTTTTGGCAGTCCCGTTGATGGTGAAGACGTGGGGACTCACCGGGTTCTTTCTGGCGTTTTTCCTGATCGGCGTCTTTGGCGCAGGGTCGAACACCATCGTCTACTTGCGAGTGATCTCCGGGTGGTTCGACCGATCGCGCGGTCTTGCGCTGGGCATTAGCATGGCCGGCGTTGCACTCGGCGGGGCTATTGCCGCTCCCATTGCCGCTGCGATGATCCAGCGGTTTGGGTGGGAGGCCGGGTACTACTTCTTGGGCGCGGTGCCGATCGTGATTGGCGTGCCATTGGGCCTGTTTCTACTACGGGAAGCGCCGACGCAGAGTGGCGTCAGCGGGCGTGCTGCCGGCGCACTCGGGGCAGCGGGACGCACGCTCTCACAAGCGTTCGCCAGCCGCGCATTCTGGTTGGTCGGTATTGCTGCGTTCCTCATGGCCGTGGCCATCAACGGAGCGCAAATCCATTTGGTCCCCATGTTGCTCGACCGGGGCGTCGCGCTCTCGTCGGCAGCGTTCGCGACGACGGTATTAGCGGTTGCCGCGCTCATCGGACGCGTTGCGGCGGGCTATCTGTTCGATCGAATCTTCGCGCCTCGCGCCGCCATTGGAATTTTTGCGTTGTCGTGCGTCGGCTGCGCAGGCCTCCTGCTCACGAACGCCCCGGCATCCGTGTATCTGTGCGCGGCACTCCTTGGCTTTGGTGCGGGCGCTGAATCCGACTTGCTGGGGTATTTGATCAGCCGGTATTTCGGGTTGGATCACTTCGGCAAGATCTTCGGTTGGGTGTTTGCCTCGTTCATGGCGGGTTCGGCCGTCGGTCCGGTCGTGTTCGGGATGGGGTTCGATGCGTCGGGAAGTTACGCCATGCCGCTGTATCTGGCGTGCGCGGCCCTGCTAATCGTCTGCGCGTTGTGCGCCATGATGCCGCGATATCAACCCGTGCAAGAAGCGCAAGTGGAAAGCCTCGCCTAGCCGGCATATGCGCTTCTCCTCTCTAAGGCACGCACACCGGGATGCATTACAAAACGTGGGGCAAGGGCTGCAAACAAAGCGTGTATAGCGCGTTGACACACTGCATACAGTGCACAAAACTCTCCGCTCCAATTGAGGCGACGTCGCAGACGACAGTCTCAATGTTTCGCACGCGTTTCGAGGAAATGATGAAAGAAGTCGAACTAGAAGAACTGATCGCGTCGAGACTGCGCGATGCGTACACCAGCGGCCCTATTGCCCCATTTGCCTCGTGCGTGGGCGGCGACATCGACGCCGCCTATCGCATCCAGCACCGCAACACTGACCACGCGGTGCAAGTGGACGGCCGCCGAATCGTAGGCCGCAAGATCGGCCTCACGTCGGCTGCCGTCCAGAAACAGCTTGGGGTGGACCAGCCCGACTACGGCGTTCTGTTCGACGACATGGCGGTCGTCAATGCCGGCCTCGTCAATATGTCGAGCCTCTTGCAGCCCAAGATCGAAGCAGAGCTTGCGTTTGGCTTTCGAGTGGACATCGACGACCCGTCACTCGAAATGTCCGACCTGTTCGAGCGAATTGAATGGGTGGCGCCCGCGCTTGAAATTGTGGACAGCCGCATCGCGGACTGGAAAATCGGGATTGTGGAGACGATTGCGGATAACGCCTCGTCTGGCCGATTCGTGATTGGCCGGAAATTGCCATTCACGCCTGACATCGACTTGGTGAATTGCCAAATGCGCATGCAGGAGAACCGGCAGGTGGCATCGACAGGAAGCGGGGCGGCATGTCTGGGGAATCCGCTGAACGCCGCGCTTTGGCTGGCCAAGAAACTGATCGAGGTAGGGCATCCGATCAAAGCGGGCGAACTGGTGCTCAGTGGCGCACTCGGCCCCATGGTGAACGTCAAGCACTACAGCACCTATCACGCGGACATCGAGGGGATCGGTGAGGTCTCGGTTCGGTTCGGCGACTAACGTCGGAAATTGATTTGGAAGTCGGGAGAGAAATTTGCCATACCTAGATCATCATGAAAGTCGGCTGTATTACGAAGTACACGGCAGCGGTTCACCGGTAGTGCTGCTGCATGGCGTGGGGGGAAATCACGCGAGCTGGTTCTATCAGGTTGCCGCCTGGCGAGCGGATTTCAAGGTCATTCTTGTGGATGCCCGAGGCTTCGGAAAGTCCACGGACGCCGAGCTTGCCGGACGCGCCGAGTTCACAAACGATCTTGTCGCGGTTCTGGACGCGCTCGATTTGCAGCGCGTCTCGTTTGTCGCGCAGTCGATGGGCGCTGGCACGGCAATCGATTTCGCGTGCCGCTATCCTGACCGCGTTGCGTCCTTACTGATTGCCGATTCTTTGGTCGGCATCACCTTGCCTGAATCCATCGCGGTGGAAATGGCAAAGGTGCAGAGCGCGACGCGCGACCTGTCGCAGGCTGAACGTGTGCTTGGACGCACGCACCTCGCCAACTCGCCAGCCATGACGCAGTTGTATCTACAGATTGCCGGATTCAATCGCTACACCTTCAAAACACTCGTAGGCGTCCAGCCGTCGTACACGCCCGAGCAGATCGCTGCGACGGGCGCACGTATCGGCTTTCTCGTCGGCGAGGAAGACGTCCTGTTTCCACCCAAGATCGTCGCCGAAATGTGCAAGCACTTTGACGGCGCGGAATTGATGACGATTGCCGGTGCGGGTCACTCGGCCTATTTCGAAGCACCGGACCAGTTCAACGCGCGCGTCGCCAATTGGCTTCAATTCCAAGAATAGAAAGCAAACGAACTGCGGCATGAAAAGAGCGCTCGCGAGATTGACCGACGTCCACGTTGCCGGGGGGCAACGTTCTGTGACTGCGGTCAATCTCGCGACGCACCCTTGGGGCCAACGGCACTTTCGCTCACGTTTGAGCGCCATTGATTGAAGGGTTCCGGCGGCTATGGCAGTTTCTCAGGAAGTCGGGCAGCGATTGCGCGACAGGATTTACGACGCGATCCGAGATCTCGTCGAGCGCGGCAAGCTGCAACCCGGTCAACGGTTGACGGAAACGCATCTCGCTGCGCGGTTCGGCGTTTCCAGAACGCCCGTGCGTGAGGCGTTGTTTCAGTTGGCGCGCGAGGGGCTGCTGGAGCCATTGGAGCGCGGTTACGGATTCAGCGAAATGCCGATGCCGGCGCTGCTGGCTCGATTGGACGTCAAGTCGATTCTCGACCCTGTGGTCGTCGTCAACGTTGTTGAGTCAGCATCCAGCAAAGAGATTGCGAAAATTTCCACGCTCGCGGACGAGGCGAGACGCCTGCTCCTTTGCGAGCCCTCGTCATTTGTTTCCGCGAGTGCGGTTCACGGACTCCAAAAATACCTCGCCACCGTTTGCACGAACCAAGTGCTGGCGCGGTGCTTCAGTGCGGCAGAGGATGATTTTCTCGCCGCCCGCCCATTGCTGCTGCGAACCGAAAGAAACCGCTTGATGACGGCGGATTATCTGGAAGCCTTGGTTCAACATCTGACGACTCGGGACGCGGCGTTAGCCGAGGCACAAACGCGCACCCATATCGCCAGCCTTGCGGAATCGTGCCGCATGCAACTCTGAGAGGGCAACGCAGGGGGAGTGCGCGCTACGAACGCTTCGGCAACGCCGTCCTCGCGCTGCGCTTTCGAGCCGCGCGTTCGGCGGGCTTCGCAAGTGTCGTTATCAGCATCTCAACGTACTCTTTCGCGATTTTCCCCGCGCCTTTCACGTCGCGCGAACGAATGGCGGCGAGCAACAGCCCATCGCGATGTACCGAAATAGCGCGATTCCCTTCGTCTTTGTAGTGTTCGTTGCGCACTAGAAGAAACTGGTCTTCCAGCACCGCGCAAACGCGCGTCAGCGCCGTGTTGTGGCTCATTTCGAGTAGGACGGTGCGAAACTCGTGTGCCGCCGAAACAAACGCCGAATACTTCGACGACGCCTCGGCCTTTTTCATCTTTTCATAAGCACTGGCCAGCACTTCGATCTGCTCATCGGACCCGTACTTTGCCGCGTGTTCTGCCAGCGGCGGATCGAGCAAGAGTCGAACCTCCATGCGCTGGAGGAAATCGCGTGGTGTATCCGTCATCAGCGAGTACCCGCGATCGGTGCGCACCACGAGGCCTTCACGCGCCAGTTGGAAGAGTGCTTCGCGAATCGGCGTGCGCGAGACCCCATACCGCTCGGCCAATTCCAACTCAACGAGCCGCGACCCGGCCGCAATGGCGCCCCCGTGCAGATCCTCCCGGAGCAACTGGTAAACCTGATCGCGTAACCGATCGCTCTGTACGACTCTGCGGGTGGCGCTCATGACGTTGAAGTTTTGGTTGGTTAGCCGCGATTCTACGACGAAACGAGTGAGATTTCGGTAGGAAACGCGGGATTCCGTGACATCCACTCAACACATTCGCAAGGCTCATGCATGAGTGAATTTCAAATCGTTTGTTGCGCGTAGAACGGCGCCCTAGGATGGCAATCACGTCGAGTTGCGGCGTATAAGCCGTCCGCACGCAACCGTGATTCCAGTCGTCATTGCATACAGTACGCAAACAAATAAATCGGAGACGCCCCCAATGAGTGAACAGGCACATTTCGTAGACGAGAGTTTGTTGAACAAGGTCCCGCGCTGGCGCAATTACCTTGCGGCCAAGCTGGGTTTCCGGAACCACTGGTATCCGGTGAAGCTGTCCAGCGACGTCCTCGAAGGGAAGGTATCCCAGGCGACGGTATGCGGCGAGGAGATCCTGCTGAAGCGCGTGGACGGGGAGGTGAAGGCGATTCGCGACCGGTGCCTGCACCGCGGCGTGAAGTTCTCGGAGAAGGTGGAGTGCTATACGCCCGACACCATCACCTGCTGGTATCACGGCTTCACCTACAAGTGGAACGACGGCAAGCTGTGCGACATCCTCGCCTCGCCGGACAGCAAGGCCATCGGCCGGCGCAGCGTCAAGAGCTATCCGGTGCAGGAAGCCAAGGGCCTGATCTTCGTGTTTGTGGGCGACGAAGGGTTTGAAGCGCCTCCGCTCGCGGAAGATGTGCCGCCGACCTTCCTTGACGACGATTTGCAGCTGCACTGCGCGATCTATGAGGTCGAGTCGAACTGGCGCGTCGGCTGCGAAAACGGCTTCGACGGCTTGCACGTCTACATTCACCGCGCCTCGGAACTCGTGCCGGACACCCAGCGATCGTTGCCCATCGGGCACCTTGCGAAATCGGGCGACGTGCTGGTGCACGAGGACGAGGGCGCACCGAAGGGCGTCTACGACGCGTTTGCCAACCACACGAGCATTTGGGAAGGCAAGGTAGATGGTCAGGTGGTCGTCACCGGCACCAAGCGCGTGTCGGAGAAGCCGACCCGAACCACGGCGGCGTCGCTCTGGATGCCGTGCGGGCTGCGCGTCGACGACTTCCCGGATCAGGACATCACACAGTTCGAGTTCTACGTGCCGGTGACGGAAACGAAGCACCTCTATGTGATGCTCGTCGGCAAGCGCGTTTCGACGGAAGAAGAAAGCGCGCACTTCAATCACGAGTTCTGGAATCGCTGGAAGCCCATCGGCTTCGAGAATTTCAACGCGCAGGATATTCAGGCGCGACTCGCACTGCAAACCTTCTACAAGCGCGATTCGGCGTGGCTCGACGAGATGCTGATCGAAGGCGACTCGCCGCTCATCAAGTGGCGCGAGTTGTGTCATCGCCATGCGCGCGGCATTCAGAAGCCGGAGCACATGTGAGCGGTCAACGCTCAATGGCGTGAGGTGAGCAATGAAAAATACACATGAGAATGAGCCGATGGTGATCATCGGCGCGGGCATCGCAGCCGTCTACGCCGCCGAAAGCGCGCGAAAGGCGGGCTTTGACGGCCGAATCATCATCTGCGGCGACGAGCGCGAAGCCCCTTACGACCGTCCTCCGCTTTCCAAGAAGGTGCTTCAGGAGGCGGAAGAGGCGGCCCACATTTCGTTGCGAGACAACGCGTTCTACGACGCGCACAACATCGATCTGCGTTTAGGTAACGCGGCGCAGCGTATTGACCGGGAGACGCGTCGGGTCGAATTCTCCGACGGCACGTCGCTTGGATACGGGACGCTGGTGCTGGCAACCGGTTCGTCGCTGCGCATGCTTCCACTGCTTCATCCCGGCATGCCGCAGGTGTTTTACCTGCGCCGTATTTCCGACGCCATCGCGCTGCGAGAAGCGTTGCCGAAGATCCGCAATCTCGTGGTGGTGGGCGCAGGCGTCATTGGCCTTGAAGTGGCGTCCGTGGCCAACGGCATGGGAATCGACGTGACGGTACTCGAAGCCGGGGAGCGTCCGATGGCGCGCGCGACTTGCGCCGAGGTTTGCGAGTTCGTCGTGAAGCAGCATGAACAACGAGGCGTGCGCATTCGCACCGGTGTATCGATCCGAGAGGTCACCGAACGCCCGTCCGGCTATCGTCTCGCGCTCTCCGACGGCGAATCACTCGACGCCGATGCAGTGGTAGTCGGCATCGGCGTGGTGCCGAACGTCGCCCTTGCCGAAGCCGCTGGCCTTGAGACGTGCGCGTCTGGGATCTGCGTCGACGGGCAGGGGAGAACGTCCGACGGGAACATCTATGCCGCCGGGGAAGTCGCATTTCACTTCAACGCGCGGGTAGGGCGGGCGGAGCGTCAGGAGAACTGGCATCACGCCGTCGCCCACGGGGAGCATGTCGGGCGAGCGATCGTATGCAGTGGGCCTGACTACGAGGAAATCAGCGGCTACTGGTCAGATCAGTACGACTTCAGCCTCCAGTCCTTCGGGGTTCCCATCGGCGAGCAGAACGTCGTGCGCGGCAGTACCGACATCGGGGCGTTCGTCGTCTTCCACTTGCAGGCGGGAGTGGTCGTCGGCGTCAGCGCCGTGGGCGTGCCTCGCGAAATGCGGGCGGGCAAAGCGCTCGTGAGGTCGGCGGCAAAAGTCCCCGTTTCCGTGCTGCGGGATGCCAGCGTCGACTTGGCAAAGTGGCGGGAAGCGCGGCCTTCCGATGCCGAGTCCGCGTCTGAGTCCGCATAGGAGGCCGCATGCGAATCCTGTTTGCAATGACGGGCAAGGACACGGGGCCATGGATCGATGCGCTGCGATGCGCCATGCCGGGGGCCGACGTTCGCGAGTGGCGCGTCGCCGACGTAGCCCCTGCCGATTACGCGCTGGTCTGGAAATCCGATCCTGAAGTCCTGCGCCGTCGCCCTGAGCTGAAAGCCATCTTCAACGTGGGGGCGGGTGTCGACTGGATTTTCAACGCGGTCGCGAAAGACCCGGTGGCGGTGACCGGCGACGTGCCCATCTATCGGATTGAAGACGCCGGCATGGCATCGCAGATGGTCGAGTACGCCACGTACGCGACGTTGCGAAGCTTCCGACGTTTCGATGCGTATGAACAGCAGCAGCGCGACGGTGTCTGGCAGCCGGTCGCCGTTCCTGCGGCGGGCGAGTTCATCGTCGGCGTGCTCGGTTTGGGCAGCCTCGGTGCCGCCGTCGCCAGCCGGCTGGCGTCGTTTGGCTTCGATGTCCGAGGCTACAGCCGGTCGCCGAAACGGGTGGATGGGGTGCAGTGCTTCAGCGGCGAGAGCGAATGGGCGTCGTTCGTCTACGGCGCGCATGTCCTGATCAATCTCTTGCCCAATACACAGGAGACCCGTGGGGTGCTGAACGCACAGACATTCCTGCGACTGGCAAAGGGCGCACATGTCGTGAACTTGGCGCGTGGCGAGCATCTGGTCGAAAACGATCTGTTGCAGGCCATCGAACAGGGACAACTCTCCGGCGCAACGCTCGACGTATTCATGCACGAGCCGCTCCCGACAGGCCATCCGTTTTGGACGGAACCTCGCATCTGCATCACGCCACATATCTCGGCGCAAACGCGTCTTGGCGAGAGCGTCGAACAGCTCGTGCGCAAGATCGGCGAGATCGAACACGGCCAAACGCCCACCGGTCGGGTGGATGTATTTCGCGGCTATTGAACGGAAAAGACAAGTCTTATGGAAAAGAAGGTTTTCTTGTGTCGCAAGGCGGACGTGCCGAGCGAGAGCGTGATTCAGGTCTGCCCGAAAGAGGTCGAGGACGGGCTCGCGGTGTATCACGTCGAAGGGAAGTTCTACGCGACGGAGGATCTCTGCACGCACGGCATGGTCGCGCTGTCGGGCGGCGATCTGCAAGGCACCACCATTTTTTGCCCGCTCCATGGCGGGGCATTCGATATCTGCTCGGGCGACGCGCTCGAGAAGCCGTGCACCGTGCCACTCAAAACCTACCGCGTCATTGAGGAAGGCGACGCGCTGTTCGGGCTCATCGACTGACCTTGCCCATTGCCCCTTGCTGCGCGTCAGGCGGCAAGCATCGGTTCAATTTCTGAGGGAAAACTTATGTTCAGTAAGGAAGACAACGAGCGACTGTGTCGAGTAGGCCCCGACACGCCGATGGGCAAGGCATTCCGCAGCATGTGGATGCCGTTCCTGATGCCGGAAGAACTGCCCGGGCCGGACTGTCCACCCATTCGTGTTCGTCTGCTGGGGGAAGACCTCGTCGCGTTTCGCGATACCAACGGCAAGATCGGCCTGCTCGATCGCTATTGCCCGCATCGTCGCGTGGACCTCTTCTTCGGGCGCAACGAGGAGTGTGGTCTGCGCTGCGTGTATCACGGCTGGAAGTTCGATGTGTCCGGTACGATCGTCGACATGCCGGCAGAACCGGAGAACACGCGCATGAAGTCCGATACGCGGATCAAGAGCTATCCGGTCATCGAGTGGGGCGGTGTCATCTGGGCGTATATGGGTGACCCCGCACACATGCCCGAACGGCCTCCCGAGCTTGAATGGGGACTGGTGCCGCCCGATTTCCGCTTCATCACCAAGCGCTTGCAGCGCACGAATTATGCACAGGGCGTGGAAGGGGGCATCGACTCCAGCCACGTCGGCATTCTCCACAGCCACCTCGATGCGGAGCATCCCGAACGGCCATTTCGCCAGCGGCAGGTATCGCCCAACTTGGCGATTCCTTATCTGGCATCGGACACCGCGCCGAAGTTCTTTGTCCGCCCGACCGACTACGGCATGGCCATCGGCGCGCGGCGCAACGCGAGCGATACGTCGTACTACTGGCGTGTAACGCAATTCCTCGCGCCGTTCTACACGATGATCGCGCCGATCAAGGAAGGGCGCGCATATATGGGGCACGCGTGGACGCCCATCGACGACGAGAATTGCTGGGTGTTCACCATGACGTGGAATAGCGACCGCCCGCTGAGTCAGGAGGAACTGGACCACGGTGCCGTGCACTCGGATGTGATGAACGACGGCACGTATCGCCCCTTGGTGACGGCGGAAACCGATTACGGCATCGATCGCCTGCGTCAACGTCTGCACAGTTCGACGGGCATCGAGGGCATCGGTATGCAGGACACCGCCGTGCAGGAGAGCATGGGCGCGATCGTTGATCGCTCGCGCGAGAATCTGGGCTCAGGCGACGCGGCTATCGTCGGATTCCGCAAGGCATTGCTGAAGTTGGCGACGCAGTGGGAAGCAGGCGGCGTGCTCGACGTAGCACACCACCCCGAGTGGTACCGCGTTCGATCCACGGCCGCCATTCTCGAACACGGTATCGATTTTCAGGCGGGCACCTCGGCTGCCACGACCGTGTCCTGATCCACCTCACCCATCTCGTTCATCTGGCAACGCAAGCGACTGGCTTCCTGTGCAAGCCAGTCGCGCAGCACTCGCACGGCGCCATCTTCTTGCGCGCCTTCGCGCATCAACAAGTGATACGCCCCCGCGCTGGACACCTCGCCCAGCGGCGGCACCACCAGCTCGTCGCGTCCCTCGTAGTTCTCGAGCACGGCCTTCGGCACCAGTGCCACGCCCTTGCCGTCCTTCACCGCCTGTAGCGTGATGATGAAGTGCCCGAAATCGAGCGGGTTGGCGTCATCGGGGACACGCAGTCCATGCAGGGCCAACCAGTCCGGCCACGCGTGCCGGCGGCTCGCCGTATTGATCAGACGGTACTGAAGCAGGTCGGCAGGTTCGTTGATGGGGCCGACCGCGTCCATGAGATGGGCGGATACCACGGGCACCAGAATGTCCGGGAACAGCGGCTCGACATAGACGTCCTTCCAGTTTTCCGTCATATCCAGATCGATGCGAGGCGCGCGCCGGTCGTAGCGCTGCCCCGGAACCTTGCCAACGCGGATGGCCACATCCACCTTCTCGCTGTGCAGATTCACCGGGTCGATCGACGAGATCAGCCGGACTTCGATATCCCTGTGCGCTTCGGTGAATTGCGCGAGCCTTGGCATCAGCCAACACGTGGCGAGCGTCGGCAGCACATCGAGCGTGACGACGCGATGGGGGTCTCGCACGGCACGATGGGTCGCCATGGAGATGATGTCGAGCGCCTGTCGAATCGATCGGAAGTACTCCACCCCGGCGGGTGTCATCTCGATCTTTCGCGTCAGCCGGACAAACAGCTTTTGCCCGAGAAAACTCTCGAGAAGCCGAATCTGCCGGGAGATAGCCCCCTGCGTCAGATGCAGCTCTTCTCCGGCTTTGGTGAAGGACAGGTGCCGTGTCGACGCTTCAAAGGCGCGCAGGGCCAACAGGGGGGGAAGGCGATAGCTCATATGGCGTACCAAGTTCGATGGACTTGTGGGGGTGGCTCCAGCGCGGGCGTTTATCAATGACGCATTCCAAAATGCACACGTCCGACGCAGAAAAAATCGTTTGTTGACGGCAGCGGTGAACTCCTACCATCCAGACTCGTAACTGACAGGGCTCGAAGGTCGTAAATTTCAATATTTTGCGATTTCCGTGACATTGAGTCTTTATTTATCAGGCACTTACGGATTCCACTGTATACAGTACTCAATGGATTCGATACTAGAGAAAACGCTATGGCAAAAATTGTGATGGGCATCGGTTCCTCCCATAGTCCGACCCTTTTGATGAAGCCATCCGCTTGGTTGGCCCGCGCCGCGACTGACGATCAGAACTTCTTTGTGCTGCACGATCACTCCGGCGCCCGGGTGAGCTATGGCGAGTTGCTTGAAAAGGCCGACCCGGCAATCCTCGACGAGATCACGCCCGCCAAACTCGAGCAGCGTCACCAGCAGAATCAGGCGGCTGTGGCGCGTCTTGCCGAGACACTCAACGAGGTGAACCCGGACATCGTGGTCATCATTGGCGACGACCATAAGGAAGTGTTTCACGACGACAACATGCCGGCGCTTTCGGTGTATTGGGGCGAGACCATTCCCTATCGCCCGGCGGGGATCATGAAGTGGAAGTACGACCCCGATCTCGATCAGCAGCTCTGGTATCCGCAGGAACCCAAGGACTATCCCGTCGCCTCCCAATACGCCGAGCGCCTGATTCGCGGAATGATGGATGACGGCTTCGATGTCGCGCAGTCCAAGTACTTCAAAGATCAGCAGGCGATGAGCCATTCCTTTGGCTACGTCTATTACAAGCTGATGACCGACAAGATCTACCCGTCGATTCCGGTCAGCATCAACACCTACTACCCGCCCAACAACGTATCGCCGCTGCGGGCCTATCGCATCGGACAGTCGATCCGCCGCCAGATCGAGTCGTGGAGCGAAGACCTTCGCGTCGTGGTCATGTCGACGGGCGGGCTCAGCCACTTTGTGGTCGACGAAGCGTTCGACCGGCAGTTCCTCGAGCGGCTCGCCGCCGGCGGCCCTGACGTGCATGCGCAACTGCCGCTGGAAAAGCTGCAATCGGGGAATTCCGAGTTCCGTTGCTGGTCGGCGCTGGCCGGCGCGGTCGACGGCATGAAGATGGATCTGGTCGACTACATCCCGTGCTATCGGAGCCCCGCCGGCACCGGATGCGCAATGGCATTTGCGACCTGGTCGTAAAGCAAAGCTTCTGGTTCGGGCGGCGGGGCAATGAAAAGAAGCCATGGCCGCTGCCCGTGATAACGCCGGTGAATTCGAGGATTAGGAAAAGTAGATATGCAAGCGCATACGAGCGGTCAAACGAAACGAGTGGGCGTGGCGGTACTGGGGACGGTTGGCAAATCGATCGCGAAAGCGCTCGATGAAGGGATTCCGGGGATCGAGTTGGTCGCCGTTGCGGCGCGCGATGTCAAAGCGGCCGCTGAGTGGGTCAGCACGCTGAGGAGCCGTCCCGTTGTCGCCAGCTTTGGCGAGATGGCGCAACTGTGCGACGTCGTGATCGAGTGCGCACCGGCGCATCTGCTGCCGGAGATCGCCGCGCCCGCGCTCAAGCTGGGAAAGCAGGTCGTCGTACTCAGTTGCGGCGCACTGCTCAATAACGATGAACTCATCGAAATCGCTCGTGAGCACGGCGGGCAGATCGTGATTCCGACCGGGGCGCTGCTGGGACTGGACGCGGTGACCGCAGCGGCAGAAGGCCGAATCATGTCGGTGAGCATGGTGACGCGCAAGCCCGTCAAGGGACTGCTGGGCGCTCCCTACCTTGCGGAGCAGGGCATCGTCATCGACGGAATCACCGAGAAGACCCGGATATTTGCCGGCACGGCGCGCGAAGCCGCTAAGGGCTTCCCGGCGAATTTGAATGTCGTGGTTGCGCTGTCGCTGGCGGGGATCGGGCCCGACCAGACGAAGCTCGAAATCTGGGCCGATCCGGACATTTCGCGAAACATGCACACCATCACGGTGGAGTCGGATGCCGCGCTGCTGTCCATGTCGATCGAAAACATTCCGACCGAGAACCCCCGCACCGGGCGCATTACGGCGCAAAGCGTGCTGGCGCTCCTGCGCAAGATGACGTCGCCGATGCGCGTGGGAACGTAAGGCGTGGCCATGAGCGTACGACGTCGCCCCCCCGTGGAACTGCACCGGTTGATTAGCGCGCTCGTGCACCGTCCCGAGCTGGTCGCCCGGCTGCGAGAAGCGCCCGACGAGGTGCACGAGGCGTTCGGGATTCCCGCAGATCAACGCAAGCAATTGCAGGCCGATCCAGCGAAAGCGCTACGTGATCTCGATGTGCATCCGAACTTGCAGTTCAAATATCTGGGCGCCCGTGGGCTGTTGAAGCTGGCCCGGCGTCGATTGCGCCGTTTCTTCAAAAACAAGGTCTTGGCGATGGGAAAGATTGTTAGTGCGGCGGCCACCTCTCACACGTTTGGCGTGGCGGACGGAGTGGAGGCGCAAGCGCAGCGCATCTTCGACGGCATCGACCGGATTGGACAGGCGATTCAGGCGTCCAGACCCGATGTGATCCTGATTGCCACCAGCGACCATCTGGTCAATTTCTCGTTGGATTTCCAGATTCCGCTCGCGGTCGGCATCTCTGACGATTGGTGCCCCTATGGCGATTTGGGTGTGCCTCGGCAGTCATTCCCGGGGCATCGGGAATTCGCCACTGAACTCGTCGCGTTTGCCGCCAGAAAGCACTTCGATCTCGCTGCGGTCGAGAACGTGAAGCCGGATCACGGATTGGCGATGCCGAACGCGATCATCAATCGCGGCTTGAACGTGCCGGTGGTGCCGATCTACATCAATACCGTGATGACCCCGGCGCCGACGTGTGCGCGCAGTTTCGCTTTAGGGAAAGCGGTGCGGGAATTTGTTGAGACCGCGCGTCCCGCGAACGAGCGTGTCGCAATTCTAGCGACGGGCGGGCTCTCGCACTGGATCTGCTTACCCGATTCAGGACGTGTGAATGCGGAGTGGGACCGCGCGTTGATCGAGCGGGTGGTTTCCGGTCGTGGTGCCGAACTAGCGGAACTGTCCTTCGACGCAATCATGAAGGATGGCGGCAACGGTGGGCTCGAGATGGCCACGTGGGCATTCATGGCCGGCACCACCGGAGATAGCGTGGGCGAGCGCGTCTATTACGAGGAAATGACGGCGTGGTGGACCGGCATGGGCGGCGTGCTCATGCATCTGGATGCGGCGTGATGCTCATCCACCAACGACGCGATGTTTCCCTAACAATTTAAAGAAGGTTGGATCATGAGCTATCCCTCTCTGCCTGCGGACGTTCAGGCGGCAAGTCATACGGTCGAAGTGAATGGCATCGAAACGCATTACCTCGATGTCGGACAAGGCGACCCGCTGATCCTGATTCATGGCGGCGGCGCCGGTGCCGACAGCTGGGGCAACTGGCGCGGCTGTCTGGACACTTACGCCAAGCACTTTCGTGTGATCGCGTACGACATGCCGGGCTTCGGCCGCACGGCAAAACCGTCACCCGAAGTGTATGAATACACGCAACAGAACCGTAATCGCCATCTGCTCGGATTCATCGACGCGCTTGGCCTTGATCGTGTCCGGGTCATCGGTAATTCGATGGGCGGGGCGACGGGGCTCGGTTTGGCGATGGAACATCCGGAGCGCGTCGAAAGGCTTGTACTGATGGGGAGCGCAGGACTGAATATCGCCAATCCCGATCCGTCGTATATCAAGAACCTGCAAGGCTACGACTACACGCTGGAAGCCATGCAGCGGATCATGCGCGCCATGGTGGGCTCTCGTCACGTTGTTGATCCCGTGCTCGTGCAATATCGCCACGAGATCATGCAGAACGAGGATGCACGGCAGGCAATTCAGCAAATCACCCGGTCCAAACTGACTTACGAGCGCGAGCAGATTGCAGCGGTTAAGACGCCGACGCTTGTCGTTGGCGGAAAGGAAGACAAAGTGGCGGTGCTGGCAAGAACCTATGGTTATCTCGAATTATTGGATAACTCTTGGGGATTCATCGTGCCTCACGTCGGCCACTGGGTGATGATCGAAGCGCCGCAGGAGTTCGCGGTGATCACGCTGCGCTTTCTGATGGACGACGCCTTCGTCGCGTGCTGATTTGCCTTAATGGCAGGGATTCTTGGTTGGCCAAGGATCCTTGAATCGCCTCGACCTGTCACCCTTAACAGGTGTCCAAACGCCGCGAATTGCCTAAGGTTCAATTACCCCCTGTTGTGGGCGCGTTTCCCTAGGAGTCAATCATGGCAAGTATTCAAAGTGTCAGCCCCACTCAGGTAACGAGTAGCGACGGCGTTAAGCTCACCATTGCCGGGGATGGATTCAACGCAGCGACGGCGGTCTATTTTCTGGTGTCGTCCTCGTCGTCAAAGGTCTTTGCGCGCAGCTTCACTATCGTCAGCGATAAGCAGATCGACACCTCTATTCCCTCGCTTCCGATCACTGCCGGTATGTTTGAAGTCAATGTCGTCATCGGTGGTGCAGTCGCTACTGTGGCGACGAGCACCAATCCTCTGGCGGCGGTGTTCGGACCGGTCAATTTCATTCAGATATCGTCCGGTCAACGAGCCACGCTATAGCGACCAATTACGCATACCCTTCGCCAGCAGTGTCCCTGCGCAGCCACAAATATCCATCAAGCGCCAATTGAGGGTTTAAATCCTCATTGTTTTGCCAAAAAACTAAGAAAACCCCATAAAATCAAGTGTCTTATGGGGTTCTTGTTTTTCAATTGGCACACCCAGCGATTTCGGGGGCAGTTGAGATGCAAGCAATGACCTCCAACGGGGAAGGGGAGTCATCATGGCAAGCGTGGACATTCGCATTTCGACTGACTTGATCGAGCCGTCCTTACGAGACGACTACTGGCGAGAAGTCACGCGCCCGTTCGTGGAGACCTTGCGCTCTACTACCGCGAACGCACCTCCGTTGGAAGGCACCATGCTGATCCGCACCGTCGGCGGCATGACGCTCGGCTCGACAAAATTCAACGCCCAACGCTACGTGCGCGACAAGCGGACGATTGCGCAAGGCGGCCTCGACGACTATCTCATCCACGTGCTGGCGGCTGGCTCGATTCACGGCGATTTCGCGGGGAAAGATGTGGTTGCCGCTCCGGGGGGCATTTGCGTCATCGATCTCGCACGCACCTATACCTGTGAAGTCGACGCCGGGGTACGGATGGCCACAACGGTGCCACGCGCGAGTATCGAAAAATTGTTAGGCGCGCGAGACCTGCACGGGTTCGTACTCAAGGCCGGACAGCCGCTCACTCGCTTGCTGGTCGACTACATACAGGGCCTGCATGCGATTTCTGCGAGCCTGTCGGCCAGCGAAGACATCGCGGTGCAGGACGCGCTCATGACGTTGCTCGCGGCTGGCCTCGCCAGCGCGCCGCCCGCACATGCCGAACCCAAATCGGTGCTCGGGCGCGCGTTACGCGAGCGCTTGCTCGCCTTCATCGAAAGCCATCTCACGCATCCGGATCTCGGGCCGGAGCTTCTGATTCAGCGGTTTCGCATTTCGCGAGCGCATCTGTATCGTGCGTTCGCCGACGACGGCGGCATTGTCGGCGTCATCCGGAACAAGCGCCTTAGCGCGGCCTATCGGGCGCTGCTGGATCCAAGCCGTGCGGCAAGGCCGACCGCAGGCATTGCCACGGACTTTGGTTTTTCAGACGGAGGGAAATTCCGGAAGGCATTCATCGCGAGCTTCGGCGTGACGCCTGACGACGCACGCGAGCAAGGTCAATACATGGCGTTGCCCACAGACGGCGCTGGTCATCTGTCGACACATTTCGCGGCTTTCGGAGGGCAAACCGCTGTCCGGCAAACGCGTAACTAGACGCGACGCCCCGCAGCCACCGAACGAGGCCACCAATCGCGCTGATGCGTGAAGTGTAGTTGGCTCAAAACTGGTACCTCAGGCCCACGATCGGGCCCTGCTGAACAACGTTGTAGACGAAGCCGCTCTTGTTGTACTTCACGCCGAGCGCCCGGTATCCCAGCATGACGGACCAGCTCTCCTTGAACTGATAGCCCAGTGCCGCCGTCACATCCCAATCAAGATCTGCCTGACCCGTGCCGACAACGCCCCAGCCGGTCAAATACCAGTTGTCGGTCAAGAAGTAGTGCCCCCGCACCCCCGTAACGGCGTCCACCCACGTTGCGCTGTCGCTTCGGCGCTTACCGTTGAGCAATCCACCGGTGATATCGATTTCCGTGCTCGCATACCAGACACGCGCGCCGGCGACCAAATCCAAACGGCTCCTGCCCGTGTCGAGAACGTTGTAGCTCCCTCCCAAGAAGCTCGTGAAAGTCTTCGACGTCACATCGAATTTCCCGCCGGTGGAAACTCGCCCGTACATCACATCAGCCAGCAAACCGTAGCGGCCGTATCGCGCTTCGCCGCCCGCCATGAACGACAGGTCCACGTTCTTGAGAATGGTGCCGAAATCAGAACTGATATGCGTCGCCGCCATACCGAACTGTCCGACGTTGCCATGGATGCCGGCCGCCCAGATGTACGGGCTGACACTGAACGTCCAGTGCTCGGCGTTCGGCGAATCGTTCTTCAACAGCATCGGCGGAACAGGAAGTGAATCCGTTGCGCCCGCCGCGTCCGCTGAGCCGTGCATCCCCAATATCACGCTCAGCAGCGTCGTTGTTGCGACAAATAATTTCATGGTGCCCCGATAAGAGATCCTGTCTGTCAATCAATAAGTCCGTTAGACGGCTTATTGACCCGACAAGGCCGCTTCTTCCGCAGCGCAATTCAACGGCGACGACGAGCCCTTCGACTGTTGAGCCAGCACTTCTTTACGCGCCGCTTTCAGATCGGCGAGAAAAGCCGCGTTCGTGCGAAGCTTGGCGACGGTGGCCGCGCCCATGGTGCGACCCGCGTCCACGTCGCTTTGCCAATGGGCGTTGCAAATCACGCGGCTTTGACCGAACGCCAGACCACGCCGGAGCAGCGCGTCGGCCCGCGCGGGATTGATTTCAGTCAGGACGAGCGCCCACGCCCAGCCTGCGGCCGTATGCCCCGAGGGATATGAGCCGTCATTGCGCAGCAGCGGTTCCTGCTCAGGGAAGCAAGTGCCTTCGTTGTGAACGACGAACGGGCGTGTGCGGTTGTAAGTGTTTTTGACGCCGTAAGTCGACAGGCCGGCGTCGGTCAGCACCCGCTGCATCAGGTGGTACAGATGCGGGGTTTTCTTCTCGCTGATGTCGACCCCCATCGCGCAGGAGAAGTTTTTCGCGGGCTGCGGAAATTGCAGATCCGCATCAAGACGCGCCAGCTCGGAACGCGGCTTGCCACGCAGTGGAATCGTCGCCTCGCGTGCTTCTTCGTCACGGGCAAGCGCTGCGCTTCCCGCAGCCGGGGGCGGTCCGAGCAGTTTCAGGCTATCGGGCAAGTCTTTTGGCTGAAGGTAGCCGGGCGCCAGCTTAAAGTGCGGGTCGGTGACTTCGGGGCGCGGGCCGGGCGTGTTGTCTTTCGCAATGGAGACGGCACTGTACATGCCGACAACAACAACCGCGAGAGTCGAAATTTTCTGATGAACGTGCGAGCGCATGGGCGAGGGGTCCCGTCGAAATGAAGGTCAAAGGTAGTTCATGAATCTCAGGACTGCGACCTTGATGCCTACGCCGGTGTTACTCGTGCGCCTGCGAGCGGGTGATAGCGGGTCTATCCAGTGAGCCGCGTTCGTTTGTGACAAGGTTTCTCGTGCGATCCTGCCCGCGAATTTACCTTGGGGGACTTCGGAAAGGACGGGGCCAGCGGCGGGAAGAGACAAATCCACGTCGATAAAGAGACAGAACCGGGGATCGTTTCACTCGGTCAATCGATCCCCGGCTGCCTTATCACCGTCCCGGGATGATCGGCGAGGGCGGCGGCGGGCTGGGACGCTGCGGCGTCGCCGAATTCCCGAATGCATTTCCCATCCGCTGAGACGTGCCGCTCCAATTGAACTGGCCGCCGATCTGATTGCTCGGCTTGTTGGCAATGTCTTCCGACTCGAGGCCGGGCGCGCGCCCACCTGCGAGCGGACTCGACGCCGGCTGCAACTGGTGCGTCAGGCAGTCGTACGACGGCGAGCGCTGCCCGTTCACTTCCACGTCCACGCAACCGGCCCGCGAGGGCGCTGCCGAAGGGGCCGCCGATGCGCCGCTGGCACCCGACGAGCCGTCGGCGGCGCCCGCGTGGGCAGCCATACCGAGCATCAATGCAACAACGCCCGCCATCGCGGCTCCCCGCCACTGAGCGTGCGTGCGAAACCACGGATTACCCCGGCTGTTCTCTGCCTTCATGGCATGTCTCCCCCATCAAAAATGTTAGGTGGTCCATCAGGACTCCGACCCAACAAGCATACGTCAGCCCGTGCGTTTTTCGAGAAAGATGAATTTCTCGTGACAAACGTTAGTCGGCCGCGCTCCCGGACGTCTAGGTACCTGTATTCGTGAGGAATGTCGACACGGATTGCGTGCGGCAGGGCACTACCAGCGTTGTTTGGCGGTATGCGCTGGTAAGCGCCAGGCCACCGGGGGCACTGCATCGGGCAGGGCCGCGTCGACCTAACAAAGCAGAGTCTTCTATATGCGTTTGATGAAAACGAACCGGCCGTGGCTGCGCTGGGCGGCGGTATGCGCTGTCACGTTGGGGGGAACCGTTCATGGCGTTGCGATTGCTCAGGAAGCCAAAGCAGCTCAGTCGGACAACTCGCCTGCGGTAAATCCGCAGGCCGGCGCAACGGGATCGGCGCAGGCAAAGGAAAACGCCGCCGACGCGCAAAAGCCCGTCAATATCAATGAGTACGTCGTGCGCGGCAATACCGTCCTCGATGTACGCACCATCGAAAAGGCCGTCACGCCCTATCTCGGGCCTAACCGCACGCTCGCCGACATCGAAGCCGCACGCGACGCGTTGCTCGCCGCCTATCAGGCCAAGGGCTATCAGTCGGTGTATGTCGATTTGCCGGAGCAGCAGGTCACCGGCGGCATCGTCTATCTGAAGGTAAGCGAGACCAAGCTGGGCCGCCTGCGCGTGGTCGGCTCGGAATACCACTCGCCGCGCGAGGTGCGCGAGCGCGTGCCGTCGCTGGCCGAAGGCAAGGTGCCTGACTTCAATGCCGCGCAGGCGGAACTCACGGCGCTGAACCGCACTGGCGAGCAACAGGTGGTGCCGCTCGTCAAGCAGGGCGCGGTGCCCGGCACGATGGACGTCGATCTCAAGGTCGAAGACACCAACCCGTGGCGCGCGAGCCTGAGCCTCAACAACGACCGCAGCGCCGATACGAAGCCGCTGCGCATGCTCGCCTCGGTGGGCTACGACAACCTGTGGCAGCTCGGCCATCGCGTGTCGATGAGCTTCTTCGGCGCGCCGCAGGACTTCAGCCAGAGCAAGGTCTGGTCGGGCTCGTACGTGGCGCCGATCGGCTCGTCGCCATGGTCGCTCGAACTCAACGGCTATCAGTCGGACAGCAATGTCGCCACCACCGGCGGCACGACCGTGCTCGGCAAGGGACACGCGATCGGTGTGAAGACGACGTACACGGTGCCGGATACCGGCGCCTGGTATCACGCCTTCAGTCTGGGCGTGGACTTCAAGGACAACACGGAAACCACGCGCTTCGGCACGGCCGGCGACGTGGTGCCGCTCAAGTACGCGCCGATCACGCTGGGCTACAGCGGCTTCTATCAGGACGAAGACCTGAGCGCCGGCCTGAACACGTCGATCGTCTCCGGCATGTCGAGCTTCCTCGGCTACGGCAGCAGCCCCGCCCAGTTCGATGCGAAGCGCTACAAGGCGTCGCCGAGCTTCATGGTGCTGCGCGCCGATGCCAACGGCACTTATACGTTCGGCGGCGGCTGGCAGCTCGCCGCGCGCGTTGCCACGCAGATGACCGATTCGCCGCTCATTTCGAACGAACAGCTCGCGGGCGGGGGCATGAACTCGGTGCGTGGCTACCTCTCGGCCGAAGCGACGGGCGACTACGGTGTGGTCGGCTCGATCGAATGGCGCACGCCGCCGATTCCGCTGCTCGCCCCGGTCGTCTCGAACTGGCGTGCTTATGCGTTCTTCGACGGCGCACGTCTGGGATTGCGTGACACCTTGGCTGAGCAGACCTCGCGTTATTCGCTGGCGTCGGTCGGTCTGGGCACGTCGCTGCGCCTGACGTCGCACGTGACGGGACGCGTCGATGCGGCCTATCCGCTGACCAACGGACCGCGCACGGAGCGCTACAAGCCGCGCGTGAACTTCAGCGTGACGGCGACTTATTGAGCGAACCCAGCGAACACACGACAGCGGGCGGGTCGAGCCACTAGCGAACCGCACGAACAAGACACATCCGAATTTCACGACACAACATTCACGACCTGATGCCCGGTGCGCCAATTCAACGCGTCGGGCGGCATAAACGGAGAAATACAGCCATGCGACGCATTCTTCCATTCCTGCTTGCGCTGATCGGCACGCTGATGCCGGTGCTCGCGCACGCCTGGTGGCAACCGGATTGGGCGTACCGCAAGCCGATTACCATCGACGCCGGCCCGCAAGGCGGCAACATCACGGGCGACGCCGGCCGGGTGCCGATGCTGTTGCGCCTGCATACGGGCAACTTCAGCTTTGAAGGCGTGAACGAAACCGGTGCCGACCTGCGTTTCGTGGCCGCCGACGACAAGACCGTGCTGAATCACCAGATCGAGCAGTTCGATCCGGTGCTGGGCATTGCGCTCGTGTGGGTCGATGTGCCCGCGGTGAGCGCCGGCGCCAAGCAACAGGTCTGGATGTACTACGGCAACCGCAAGGCCCCCGCGGCCGGCAACGGTCAGCGCGTGTTCGATCCGGATTACACCGCCGTGTACCACTTCGGTGAGTCGAACGTGCCCGCACGCGACACGACCGCTTACGGCAACAACAGCCAGAACCCGGTCGTCACGCTGGATGGCGCGATCATCGGCAAGGGCGCGCAGGCCGGCGCTTCGCCGATCGTGCTGCCGGCCTCGCCGTCGCTCGCGCTCGCCGCAGGCAGCCCGTTCACGTTCTCGGCCTGGGTGCACCCGGAGAAGCTGGGCGCGAACGAAGCGATTTACGTTCGCCGCGATGGTGGCAACGATCTCGTGGTCGGTATCGATCAGGGCGTGCCGTTCGTGCAGGTGGGCGCGCAGCGCAGCCAGCCGGGCCAACCGATTCAGGCGGGTAAGTGGTCGCATCTGGCCGTCACGGCAGATGGCAAGTCGGTCACGCTTTACGTCGGCGGTCACGCCGCCACGACGCTCGCCGTCGCACTGCCCGCACTGAACTCGCCGACGATCATCGGCGGTGATGTCGATGGCGCCACCGGTGGCCTCGCTCACTTCTCGGGTGCTGTGGACGAAGTGCATCTCTCGAAGGTCGCACGTAGCGCCGCACTGCTGCAAACCGACGCTGTCTCGCAAGGTTCGGAATCGCGCCTGATCGCCTTCGGTCCGGACGAGCAGCAGGCCGGCAAGAGCCACTTCGCCTTCATCCTCTCGGCCATGCCGGTCGACGCTTGGGTGGTGGTTTGTGTGCTGGGTCTGATGGCGCTGGTGTCGTGGCTCATCATGATCACGAAGGGTCGCAGCTACGCCGCCAAGGCGCGTGCCAACAGCGCCTTCATGACGCATTTTCGCGAAGCCTCGGGCGCACCGCTCGACCAGATCGCGCGCACGAATCGCGTGCCGGACGACGTGCGCGGGCAATCGCCGCTGTGGCGTCTGTACGAGGTCGCGCTGGGTGAGCTGCATCGCCGTCACGAACTCGGCTACGACACGAGCGCCGTTTCGGACGCGACCATCAGCGCCATTCGCGCGTCGATGGACGGTGCGATGGTGCGCGAAGTCGAAGACATGAGCAAACGCATGAACTGGCTCTCGACGTCGATCGAAGGCGCGCCGTATGTCGGTCTGTTCGGCACCGTGATCGGGATCATGCTGGTGTTCGTCGTGGCCGCCATGGCGGGCGCGGTGGACATCAACTCGGTGGCCCCGGGGATGGCCGCGGCACTGCTGTGTACGGCCGCCGGTCTCGGCGTGGCCATTCCTGCACTGTTTGGCTACAACTGGCTGGTGTCGCGCTCGGATGCACTGTCGGCCGACATGGCCGTGTTCGTCGACGAATTCACGACGCGCCTCGCAGAAGAGCAGGGCGAAGGCCGCCGTCAGCCCGTGCTGCAACGCGCCTGACGAGGACGAATCATGGCTAACGCAACGCGATTCGCCGCGAAGAAGCGCTCGGGCGGCATCAACATCACGCCGTTTGTCGACGTGCTGCTGGTGGTGCTGGTGATCTTCATTCTCACGAGCAACGCCAGCATTCCCGGCATCAAGGTCGATCTCCCGAAGGCCAGCTCATCGGTGGCCCTCGAGAAGCCGAAGACCAAGGCGATCACGGTCGACAACGCCGGTCAGGTCTTTCTCGATGCCTATCCGGTGACGCTCACCGAGCTCGAGGATCGCTTGCGCACGGAAAAGGCAGTCACACCCGACTTCCCGGTGATCGTGCGCGGCGACGCGCAGGTTCAGTACGCCAAGGTCGTCGAAGTGCTCGACCTGCTGCGCCGGATCGATCTCAACCAGGTCGGCCTCGTGACCGGCAAGCCGCAGTAAGGAGCGCAGCGTGAAACCTCGCGATTTCGCGTCCAGCCCCGTGCGGCCCGCCGCCAAACCGCCCAGTCCGGCGCTGGCGCTGCTGCGCCAGCGCGGCCCACTGATCGTCGGCGGTCTGGTCGTGCTCGGTCTGATCGCCCTTTTCTGGCACTTGCTCACGGACAAGGCCAGCATGCGCCGCGAGGTGAACACCCCGCCGATGCTCATGCTGCCACCGCCTCCGCCGCCACCGCCGCCTCAGGAGAAACCGCCTGAGCCGCAGCCGGAGAAGATCAAGCCCGAAGTCGTCGAGCCGAAGCCGGCCGACCCTGTCGAGCCGCCGAAGGACGACACGCCGCCGAGCCCGACCAAGGATCTCGGCGACGCCGTGACGATCAATGGCGACGCACAGGCGGGCACTGACGCATTCGGTATCGGCGCCGGCAATGGCGGCGGCATGACGGGCGGTGGCGGCGGGCTGGGTAGCCGCTCTTACAGCGCGTGGCTTGCCAGCTCACTGCAACAGGCGTTCGGGCGCGATGCGCGCACTCGCACGCTGGCCTTCGACGACGTACGTATCGATCTCTGGCTCGACGCCGACGGGCGCGCCACGCGCGCTCAACTGGTACGGGGCACGGGTAACGCGGCCATCGACGATGCGGTCCTCGCGATGCTGCGCGACTTCCGCGCAGAAGAGAAGCCGCCGGCGTCGCTGCGCTATCCGCTGTCGATGAGTATCCGGGGACGCCGGCCATGAAGCGCAATTCGACGCTCGTCACGCCTCAGGTGGTTGCGCAGGTGATGAATGAAGGACTTCCTTTTTACGCAAAAGTCACACACAAAATGAAAGCACTGGAACGTATGACCGGCGCGCTCGCACTCCGACGTGCGCCACGCGCTGCGGGGACCGCAGGCGCCGTGGCGCTGGCGCTCGCACTGATGGGGACCGCAGGTCTGGCTCAGGCACAGGCGCAGCCGGCCCCGAAAGAGACGGCGATGGTCAAGTTGATCCGTGGCCTCATCAAGAGCGGCGCGATCGACAAGACCACGGGCGAAGCTCTGCTGGCACAAGCCGAAACGGAAGCCTACGCGGCATCGGCGGCGGCGCAGAAGGCTGCCGCCGCACCGGTGGCTGTGGCCGCGGTGCCGGGTGCCGAGCCGGGCGACGTGCGCATTCCGTACATCTCGCAGACCACGCGCGATCAGATTCGCGACGAGGTGAAGAACGAAGTGATGGCGCAGGCCAAGACGGAAGGCTGGGCCGCACCGAACGAAACCCCCGAGTGGACCAAGCGCATTCATATCGAAGGCGACTTCCGCCTGCGTAACGAATCGCGCTTCTATTCGAGCAGCAACACCAACACGCAGATCGACTGGGCGCAGATCAACAAGGGCAATGGTTTCGACGTCAACTCGAACACCAACCTGGCGCTCCCGCCGCTGCTCAACACCACGCAGAACCGCACCAACCAGTTCCGCGCCCGTGCACGCTTCGGCATCTTCGCCGACGTCTCGGAGCAGGTGAAAGCCGGTGTGCGGCTGGCGAGCAGCAACGACGACAGCCCCGTCTCGACCAACTCCACGCTGGGCGGCGGTCTGAACAAGAAGAGCGTCTGGCTCGACCAGATGTGGATGTCGTATCAGCCGTTCACGTGGATGAAGGTCACCGGCGGGCGTTTCGCCCCGCCGTACGTCACCACCGACATGCTGTTCTCGAGCGACCTGAACATCGACGGCATTGCCGCGCAGTTCAACAAGGTGCTGCCGCAGAACCCGAACGTCGAACTGTTCGGCTCGCTCGGCTTCATCCCGCTCGAGTATTCGGGCGACAACTCGCCGTCGAACAGCCAGAGCAAGATGTCGAGCCAGACCAAGTGGATGCTCGGCACGCAGTTCGGCGCGAACTGGAAGCTCGACTCGAAGAACAGCTTCCGCGGCACGGTCGGCTACTTCGACTTCCGCAACATCACGGGTCAACTGTCGTCGCCTTGCGCGCTTTACGCGGGCCAGACGAGCTGCGATTCGGACTGGTCACGCCCGGCGTTCATGCAGAAGGGCAACACGCTCATGCTGCTGCGTAACATCGCGCTCAACCCGCTCGATCCGGCTAACACGGCGCAGCCGCAGTACGTTGGCTACGCCTCGAAGTTCCAGTTGCTCGATCTCTCGGCCCGTTGGGACACGATGCTGGCCGGCCGCTACCCGCTGCGCTTCGACGTGAACTACATCCGCAACCTGGCCTACAACGAAGGCGAGATGTGGGCGCGCGCGAATGGCGGCATCGTGAACAACTTCGGTTCCGGCGATGCAACCCGTGCCAACTTCAAGAGCGGCCCGAACGCCTACATGGTTCAGGCGACCTTCGGCAAGCCGGTCATGGCGTCGCGCGGCGACTGGAACGTGTTGTTCGGTTACAAGCGTATCGAGCCGGATGCCGTGCCCGATGCCTACAACGATTCGACGTTCCACGGCGGCGGCACGAACGCGAAGGGCTACTACCTTGGCGCGTCGTATGCCTTCGACAAGAATGCATGGCTGACTGGCCGCTGGCTCTCGACGAAGGAAGTCTATGGCGCGCCGTTGTCGATCGACACGCTGCAAATCGAAGTCAACGCGCGATTCTAAGGAGGTCGTCATGAGTCAACAGCCCCCGCGCGCGATGTCGCGTCTGGCGTCAGGTGTAGCCGCCGCGGTGCTGCTTGCCGCGTGCGCTGCCGCCTCGGCGCAGACGCCGCAGGGCGCGCCGACGATGGAAGAGCGTCTGCGCACGCAACTGCGCAGCACGACCGAGCAGCTCCAGCAGGCGAAGAACGAACTCGCCGCGCTCAAGGCCGGTGGTGCCACGGCCGGTGCCGCCGGCAAAGAGTCGCCCGAAGCGTTGAAGAAGGCGCTTGATGAGGCGCAGCAGCAACTGGCCGCTGAGCGTCAGGCGCGAGAGCGCCTCGCGCAGGACGCCCGCGCGTCGCAATCGGAAGTGAAGTCGGTGGCCGATAAGGCCAACACGCAGATTGCCCAGTATCGCAACGCCTACGACGAGCTGCTCAAGCTCGCCCGTCAGGCCGATGCACAGCGCAAGCATCTCGCCGACGAGTCGGCTGCACAACGTGTCGCGCTCACGATGTGCAAGGAGAAGAACGATCGTCTGTATGCCGTCGGACAGGAAATCCTGACGGCCTACGAGACGATGGATGTGGCGACCGTGGTTGCGGCGCGCCAGCCGTTCGCCGGGCAGGCCCGAGTGAAGTACGAGCGTATCGCGCAGGAGTACGGCGACAAGCTCTACGAGGGCAAGTTCGACGAGCAGCAGGCCGCTGCGGCCATTGCCGCCAAGCCTGCCGAGACCGCAGCAGCCACGGCGTCGGCACCGGCTGCATCGCAGTAATACCGCGCGTGACGAGGGGGGGCATGGCGCCCCTCGTCCTGAATTCGCATAACGATAGTTAGAGGACCACTGGCATGAACGAAGAGAACACGATGCAACACGATAACTACGACAGCCACGACGCCGAGCGAGCCGGTGCGCCGACGTCTTCGAGCACGTCGCCGCTCGCAGGCATCATCACCTTTGTCACGTCCGCTCAGGTCGCCGAAGCCATTCGCGCTGCCGGTTGCGCGGTGACCGTGCAGCAAGACGATCTGGTCACGCGCCTGCATAGCGCGAGCCACGGCATCGGCTACCAGGTGCACTGGGGCAATCAGGCCGGCGCCGACGAGTATCTCGATTTCACGCTGAGCTGCCCGCTGCGTGTGCAGGGCGGTGATCTGCCCGAAGGCCTTATCAACGAGTGGCATCGCTCGCGCCGGTTTGCCCGTGTGGCGGCCCACGGCGAGTTCCTCGTGCTGGAAATGGACGTCATCGTGGCAGGCGGCGTTTCCCCGGATTTCCTGAATTTCTCGATGCGTCTCTGGGTCGAGATGATGGGACAGTTCTTCCTGCACCTTCGCAACTTCACGCAGCAGTCGACCGGCCAGATCGCCGGTGATGAAGCGTCGGGCGAAGGCATCTCTGCTGCGCCGGGCGACGTGCTCGCGAGCGGCGATGGACAGGCACCGATGACGCTTAACTAAAGCGTCGCCGCGCGACGCATCTTTTGTGTGTTTCTCGCCTGAGCCTCGGGAACCTCCCGCGCGCGGCTGTATCACGTCCAGTTAGACGACTGGTTGGCCCGTAACCTGCCCGTACCCCGTGGCCGTGTTACGGGCTTTTTTCGTTGTGACTGCGTCAGGACTCCTGATTTTTCAGCGATATCGGGACACGTTGAGAAACATTTCATGACGATAAGTGGCACTGTCAAAGTACGGTCACAATCGGACACCAGAATCCTCAGGAATTCTTACAAATTATTCGTGGATCCACGGGGAAACGGCGATCGCCTGGGGGCATCGCCGCGTGCTTTGCTTGCCGCAGAGGTCCCGCCACTTCCGATATTTCCGACCGCCTGCCATGCAAAGGCCAACCGCCCGACATGATTGCTACTGCTCGCTCTCCACGTTTGCGCTTCGCGGCTGCGAGCGTTCTGGCGGGCTGGCTGCTGGGCGGCATGTTCAGCATGGCACTCGAATGTGCCGTTGCAGCGCCGCTTCAGGCGCAGTCGTTTGATCTCCCGGAGCTGCCTTTGAAGGACGCGCTCGCCCGCTTCGATGCGCTGACCCGCATGTCTGTCTTCTACCCGTCTGCACTGGTGGAAGGGCGTCGCTCGCACGCCGTCTCGGGGATCTACTCGCCGGGCGAAGCGCTCAACGAATTGCTCGAAGGCACCGGCGTGATGGCCGAAGCCACGGCGCAGAACGCGTTTGTTCTCGCGCCGCTGGGGCGTGCCGATGCCGATACACAAGGCGAGACGGGCCGTAGTGCCGCCCGGGCCGCCACCGACTATCACGCACGCTTGCAGGGCAAGGTGTTGCAGGCGTTGTGCGCGGCACCGTCGCTCTCGCCGGGCGAGTATCGATTGGCCATGACGGTTCAGGTTGGCCCGAACGCGCGAGTGGCGCAGGTGCGTCTGCTCGATACGACCGGTGATGGCCGTCGCGACGCCGCCATCTTGCGTCGTTTGCAGGGCCTTGATGTCGGGAGTACGCCTGCTGACACGTCGCGGCCGTTCGTTCTGCTTCTGGTGAGCGCCGACTGTCAGGCGAACCAGCCCACGTGTGCGCATTCGCCGTGTCAGGCGACAACGGAGCGATAGATGGCCGATACGCCCCGATCCTTCCTGCGCGATTTGCTGACGCAGCGCTATGAGGACCTCAAACGCAAGCTGACCTGGCGTCTCGGGTCGGCGGAACTCGCGAGCGACGCGCTGCACGACACGTGGGTGCATCTCGATGACCGGGCCGACCGTCAGAACGACGTGAAGAGTCCCGGTGCGTATCTGATGCGTATCGCCATGAATATGGCGTTCGATCGCGTGCAGCGCGAACGCCGGTACATGAGCGACGACGAGATCGATGCGCTCATGACGGAGTTCGTGGACCCCGCGCCGGGCCCCGCGCAGACGGTCGAAGCGCGCGACGAGATTGCGCTGCTCGAACGGCTGCTCGCTACCCTGCCGCCGCGCCGCCGGGCGATTTTCATCGCCGTGCGGGTGCACGAGATGTCCAACGAGGACGTGGCGCGCCGCTTCGGTGTGTCGCCGCGTCTGGTTGGCCTTGAACTCAAACGCGCCCACGAGTACTGCGTGGCCCACATGCCGAGGTCGGAATGAACGAAGGATTGCCGATGGCGCGTGGGAAAACCGTCTCATGGAGTGAGACCTTCTGTCTCGTGCGAGGGGTGACGCCATGAGTTCTCGACCCGAAACCAAGTTGCCGCCGAAGCGGCGTCTCGACGCGCTTGAGCGCCAGGCCATGACCTGGGTGCGGCGCATGGCAGCCGGTGAGATGACGCATGCCGATGGCGATGCGCTGCGCGAATGGGCGCGGCGCGACCCGAGTCATGCGCAGGCGCTCGCCGACGCGCGTCGTCAGTGGCAACACCTCACGCAAGCGGCCCAGCAGGCAGCGTCTGCGTCTTGCATGGCACCGGCAAAGCCGGCGGTACCGGCACCGGAACGAAAAGCCACGCGGGGCTTCGATCCCCGTCGGCGCTGGTGGCTGGCCGGAACGGCCGGCGCGTTCGCGACCGTCGCAGGCGTGGCGGTGATCGGTGCGCCGCTCGGATTGTTGCCGGGCACGGCCGCCCTGCGCGCGGATTACAGCACCGGTACCGGCGAGCAGCGCACGATCGCGCTGGCCGGCAACGTGTCCGTCGAAATGAATACGCGTACCAGCATGGCGTTGAGCGCGGGCACAACACCCGGCATCAATCTGCTTGGCGGCGAAGCGGCGGTCGATACCACGCGCGCATCGGCACCGTTCGAAATCGTCGCGGGGGCCGGGCGTACGATTGCCCGCAGTGCCCGGGTGGAAGTGCGCAACGTAGCGCAGAAAGTGTGCGTGACGTGTATCGAGGGCGTGGCCGACGTCGTGCATACGGCCGGGCGAGTGCAATTGCGCGCGCGCCAGCAACTGGTCTATGACGAGCGCGCTTTGCAGTCGCTCGTGAACGTTGGCGACAACGACATGCCGGCGTGGCGCGATGGGTATCTGCGCTTCGCCGAAGTCCCGCTCGGCGAGGTGATCGACGAGATCAATCGCTATCGGCCGGGCAAGGTCGTGCTGGTGAACGACAAGGTGGCTGCACGGCCGGTGACGGGGCGCTTTGCCATTCGCTCGCTCGACGTGGCGCTGGGTCAGATCGAGCGTTCGCTGCAACTCTCCGCACACACCTTGCCGGGCGGCATCGTCCTGCTCGGTTGAACGTGCACGTTGTGCTTCGTGACGATCGGATCGTGTCACGAAAGATTCAAATAAATCCTTGCCGATTGGCTCGCGCCGAACGGTCTTAATCCCGAGAGCGTCAAGCGTTCGCATCGCTTGAACGAAAACTTGCCAGGGCCGTCGCTGGCGTTGTCGCGAGACAACGTCCCACGGCCGCACGAGACGCCAGACGGGATTGAGATGACCATGCAAAAGCGCGTAGTTTCCCTATCAACACGCACGCGGGCCAGCGCACGTCTGCCGCGCATTCGGCCGCTGGCTCAGGCCGTCGCCGTATTCGCCGCGACTAGCGCCATGATCGGCGCGGCACAAGCCCAACAGGCCTTCAGCAACGGGTGGTTTGCCGCGCGCGGTGCGGCGCAATCCACGGCCGCGCAGACGGGCCGCTTGCCGAACGGCATGCCGGTATCGTCGCTGCAAAATCCGGGCGAGCAGCAGCAACGCGCCAACCAGGCGCTCCAGAACTCGATTGCCAATCTCGCCACCGCTGCGCAGGGCATCGCGGCGATGCAGGCCGCGCAGACTGCCGCACGTCAGGCGGCCGCTGCCACACCCGAGACGATTCCCGACGGTCTGGCCGAAGGCGGCCTGAAGGTCGACACCAATAGCCTCACGGCGGGCTGGATCAACGCGAAGAAGGACATCGCGAAGAGCCGCGACGCCGCGGGCAACACCAAGGTGGCCATCGAGCAAACGGGCGAGAAGGCGATTCTGAACTGGGAGACGTTCAACGTTGGCCGCCGCACGACGGTCGAGTTCGTGCAGCAGCCGGGCTGGGCCGTGCTCAACCGCGTGAACGATCCGCTGGCCCGTCCGAGTCAGATTCAAGGGCAGATCAAGGCCGACGGCACGGTCATGATCGTCAACCGTAACGGCATTCAGTTCACGGGCACGGCGCAGGTCGATACGCGCAATCTCGTGGCGGCAGCCGTTGGCATGACGAACGATCAGTTCAATCGCGGGATCTACGGCGCGGCCGTGTCCGGCGCGACGGTGCCGACCTTCGCCAACGACCTTCAGGTGAGCGGCTCGAGCGTGTCGCACACGGGCGCTACCGCCAACGTGACGGTAGACGCGGGTGCCCGCATCAATACGCGGCGTCCGCAGTCGGTTACCGAGGGCGGCGGCTACGTGTTGCTGCTCGGGCGCGAAGCGCACAATCGCGGCACCATCGTCACGCCCTCGGGGCAGACGGTCTTGGCCGGTGGCGACTCGTTCGTGATCCGGCGCGGTGTGGGCACCGACGGCAATCTGAATTCCAGCACGCGCGGCAATGAGGTCGAACCGAAGCTGTTGCCGGGTTCGACCGCGGGTCGCGTCAGCAACAGTGGGCTGATCCTGGCCGAGCTTGGTGACATCACGCTCGCGGCCCGGCAGGTCGAACAAACCGGCGTGCTGGTTTCGAGCACTTCGGTCAATACGCGCGGCACGATTCACCTGAGCGCCAACGGCGATGCGAATGCGCTGGTGCGCGTTGCCCCCGGCGCGATCAACGCCATCGTGCTCGACACGTCGAGCGATGCGGCACTCGATGCGCAGCGCACCACGCTGCTGGCGCAGGCCGACAAGGTCGCAGAGTTGGGGCTTTTCAATCGCCGCGATCAGTCGCTCGTGCAGATCGTGTCGTCCGGCGACGTGTTGTTCGACAGCGACTCGCTCACGCTGGCCACGGGCGGCCAGATCAACGTGCTCGCCACGCGCCGCGCGATGGCGATGGAGCGCGCAAAGCTCGATGTCTCCGGCGCCGTGGGCGTGAAGATGTCGATGTCGGCAAACAATCTCGAAGTCAATGTGCAGGGCAACGAGCAACGTGATGCGCCGAGCAATCGCGACACGCACATGCTCAACAACCTGACCGTCTACATCGATCGACGCTATCTGGTGCGCGTGCCTGCCGGAACGCAGGGGTACACCACCGACCGCTGGTACACGCAGGGCGGCCTGCTGGAGGTGAGCGGGTATCTGAACACGGCCTCGCACGGCATTGGCGAGTGGGCGGCACAGGGCGGCACGGTGCAACTGGGCGGTGCAGAAGTGGTCACGCGCGCCGGTTCGCTCATCAATCTGGCAGGCGGCACGCTCGACGTGCAGACCGGCATGATCCGGCAAAGCTGGCTGCGTGGCGCCGACGGGCAGTTGTATCGCGTTGACAATGCACCGGGCGATCTTCGTTATCTCGGCGTGTATCGCGGCTTCGAGCTCGAACACGCTCGCTGGGGGAAGGGCACCACCGAGAGCTACGCTACGCTGTTCATCGCGCCGGGGCAGCGTCTGGAGAACGGTTACACGGTCGGGCGCGACGCCGGGCGGTTGATTGTTTCAGGTCCGTCGGTCGTGCTTGAAGGCGATGTCGATACGACGGTCTTTCAGGGCCCGCGCCAGACACAGGCGGCCGACCGAGGGCTTTACGACGGGTATCTGCAATCGCAGCTTGCTGCGCCGCGTGCCGGTCAACTGGTTGTCGGCAAGCTCACGCCGTACTACGACGACGTTTCGCTCTCGCTGCGCGACAGCCCGTCGGCTATCGCACGCACCATCGATGTCGGCGACGTTCAGGCGCTCGCGGCAACGATTGCGCAGGGAAGCCCGCTGGATGCGCAGCGCGCAGGAAAGATCACGATCGACGCCGACTGGCTCAATCGCCAGCAATTCGGCGGCGTGAAGCTGTTGGCAACGGACGAGGTCACGCTCTCGCGCGACATTCGCGTGGCGGACGGCGGCGATGTGGGTCTGCATGCTACGCGTGTGAACATCGGCGCGAACATCACGGCGCGCGGCGGCTCGATTGCGGCGGGCAACGTCCTGATGCGCATGCTGGCGACGTCTGGCAACGGTACATGGGGTGACTCGCCCCTGACGGACCCGGCGCTCGTGACGGGCGGCCAGTCCGTCAAGGTGGCGAATGGTGTAACGCTCGACGTGCGCGGGCTGTGGGGCCGGGCGGACGACGGCGAGGCAGGCATCCACGGTATGCCGTATCTCAACGGCGGCAGCGTCGTGTTTTCGACGACCGGCGACGTGCGGGTGCAGCAGGGCAGCACCATCGATGTGTCGTCGGGCGCTGCCCTGCTGTCGGGTGGCACGGTGCGCGGCGGCAAGGGCGGCAACGTCTCGCTGCTCGCCAGTCAGTACGACGCGGCCGGCAAAAACAACGGCGAACTGCATCTTGACGGTGCACTGCGTGGCTACGGCGTGAGCGGTGGCGGTACGCTGACCTTGAACACGGGCAACAGCGTTGTGATCGGTGGCCCGGCTTCGGTGGTCGCCTTGCGCGATACGTGGCTGGACACGTCGCTCTTCTCGACCGGCTTCTCGCGTTACGACGTGACCGGCCAGCGCAATGTGACGGTGGCCGACAACACGCGCCTCGATGTCGTCATGCCGGTGCTGAACATCGATAAACAAGCGGCAGGTGGCGCTTTCAGTGGCAGCGACCCGTCCGGCGTCATGTCGGTCTTGCTGGCACCCGTCTGGCAAAGCGACGCCGCGAAGGGCACTCTCACGCAACGTGGCGGGGCCGACATCGCGCTGTCCGCCGGTGCGATGCGCAAGCGCGGGCAGTTGAGTGTCGGTGAAGGCGCGCGGATTGAAGTCGACCCGGGCCGCAGCATTACGCTGACGGGCAACGGGCAGATGACAGTGCTTGGCACCCTCCGGGCGGTATCGGGCACGGTCAGCCTGTTGCCCGGCTTGTTCAGCGCGACCGACGGGTATGACGGCCCCGAGGGGATGTTCACCCCGACATCGATCTGGCTCGGTGGGAATTCCGTGATCGATGTGGCCTCGCGGGCGGTCGTGGCGCAGGGTGCGTCGGGCGCGATTTCCGGCAAAGTCGCCGCAGGCGGCACCATCCAGATCGGCGCGAAGTATGTGGCGGGAGCCACGCAAGTCGATGCGTCCGACGCGTTCGTGATCGTGCGCCCGGGGGCGCAGCTCGATGCGTCGGGCTCGGCGGCGGACATCGATGTGCCGGGGCAGGGCCGCACGCACGTGGTCAGTAACGGTGGGGTTATCTCGCTGGCGTCGGGCCGCGGCCTCTATCTCGACGGCGACATGAAGGCGGCAGCCGGTGGTGCAGGTGCCGCGGGTGGCACGCTGAACGTCGTGCTGGAGACGCTCACCTACGGCATGGTCGATCGCGTCACGTTGCGCGGCCCCATGGTGGATGATTCCGTCCGTGTCGCGCACGAGTTGACCGTGGCGCAAACGCAGGGCAACAGCCGGCTCTCGGATACGTTGGCCCCGGGTTCGCTCGGCGGCGGGCTGACGATGGGTAGCGCGCGCATCGGTGTGGACCGTGTGACGGCAGGCGGGTTCGACAACCTGGCGTTGTTCGCGAACGGGATGATGAGTTTCGACGGCAACGTCAATCTGGCGCTCGGTCAGAGCCTTCGTCTGACGGCGAGTTCGTTTGGTCTGGCGACGACCGCCGCACCGGACACACAGGTTCGACTCGCCGCGCCCTATGTGCAACTCGCCGGCCCGACGCGCCAGCAGATCGACAACTACATCATTCCCAATCCGGTGAGCGGGTCGAAGAACTCGGGGCAGGGGTCTGGAACACTGGGCGCGCCGTTGTTGGCCGAGAAGACAAAGTTCGAAATCGACGGCGCGCTCATCGACGTAGCGGGCCGGATGCAGTTCGGCACGGCAGGGACCATCGAGACCAACGCAGGGACGCCTGTCAGTGTCTTGCGCAATGCCTTTGGTAACGTCGCGTTGCGCAGTACCGGCGACCTTCGTCTGCTCGACAAGACCGAAGTCTATTCGCCCGGCGACATGACGTTGGCCGCAGTGCAGATCTATCCCGGACAGAACGCCACCGCAAAGATTGTCGTGGGGCAGCGCAGCTATCCGAGCGATTGCTGCGTGCGTACGACGAGGCTGGACCCGGATCGTGTGCTGACCGTCGAGCGCGTTGGCGACAGTCTGGTGCCGCAACCGTACTCGCTGTTCGGCCGTATGACCCTTCTGGCAGGGCAGATTCGTCAGGGCGGCGTGTTGCGCGCCCCGA
Source organism: Pandoraea sp. PE-S2T-3 (assembly GCF_002179965.1). Lineage (GTDB taxonomy): Bacteria > Pseudomonadota > Gammaproteobacteria > Burkholderiales > Burkholderiaceae > Pandoraea. The sequence continues at coordinate 8,664 of NZ_NGUQ01000018.1, read as the reverse complement.
TGGGGGGCATCGTCTTCGGTTCATCGCTCGACACGGAAGCCAACGGCGTTCTCCACTTGTTGCCGGGCAGCGTGACGTCAGTGAGTGCCAATGGACTGGTGATGCCCTATGGGGGCACGCTCGACGGATTGAGCTATCTCAATGCTGCCGCAGACGCGGTGTACGGGCTGGCGGGCGGTGGGCCGTCGGTGATCGTGTATAGCCATTCGGTCGCTGCGGACCCGGGCGCCGTGATCGACTTGTCGGGCGGTGGCGAAATTCGCGGCGCGGCGTTCCTGACCGGGCGTGGCGGCTCTACCGATGCGCGTCTCGCGCCGCTCATGCAAGTGGTGCAGACCGGCACGAAGGGAAGTTTCCGTCTGCCGTCGCTCTCTTCCAATCCGGTGTACGCGATCGTGCCCGGCGCGCAACCGGCTTATGCCCCTGTCGTGGGCGAGACCGGGGCCGGTGCCCCGCTCGCCGGCCAGCAGATCACCATCGGCGCTGGCGTGCCGGGACTGCCGGCGGGCACTTACACGCTGCTGCCGTCGACGTTCGCGCTGCTGCCCGGCGCGTATCGCGTGGAGTTGCAGACGCAGGCCGTCTCTCAGGCGGGGTTGGCGCCGGTCGCCATGCGTAATGGGTCGCTGACGCTCCCGGCGCAATTGAGTGTGAACAACACCGCCATTCGCAATGCCACCCCGACGCAGGTCGTGCTCACGTCGGCGGATGTCCTGCGGACCTACTCGCAGTACAACGAAATGAGCTATGCGGACTTCGCGCGTGCCACGAGTGATCGCGTGGGTGCGCCGCGTTCGCTGCTCGAGGCAGACGCCAAGCGCCTTGATCTCATGTTCTTGCCGGACATTTATTGGGGCAAGGTTGGCGACACGCCCGCGTTGCGCTTCGAGGGTACGGTCAATGTCGCACCGGCCAAGGGCGGCTACGGCGCGAGCCTGCTGGTGAATGCCGACAACATCGAGATTATTGGGGCAGGCGCGACGCCCCGGCAGGGCGACAAATCGTTGATCTCACTCAAGGCCGACGATCTGAACGCCATCGGCGCAGCACGCGTCGGGATCGGTGCGTTGCCGGTTGTGTCTCAGGACAACTCGGGGTCGATTCTCAATGCCACCACGGCGGGGTTCTCCGGCCGCGCGAATAACGTGGTGCTGCGCGGCGGCGCGGTGCTTCGCGGCAGCGAAGTCTTCATCGTGACGAGCTCGCCGACCAGGGGCATCACCATCGAGCAGGGCAGTGGCATCAATACACTCGGCTACGGCGTGTCGATGTGGGATTCGACGTTGGGGTATACCTACGCGCCGGGCGCGGCGGGGGTGCTCGCGGTGTCCAATGGACGGCTCTCCATGCTCGCACCGGTGGCGTCCACGATTGGCGATTCGTTCGGGGCGGGTTATATCGACCTCGGCGTTTGCGCGGCGGGCGCGGCATGTTCGGGCGAATCGCTGCTGCTCTCCGAAGGGTCAATTGCGGTGGCGACCGACAAGCGGTTCACGATCTCCGATGCCGTGCGCTACGGCACGCGACAGTTGTCGCTCGCCGTCGGCCGGGTCAATGTCGGCGATCAGGCGTCGCTCGACGCCCTCGCGGCGGACGGACGTCTGGCCGCCGGTCTTACGCTCAACCAAGCGGTGCTCTCGCGGCTGATGCGTGGCGACAGGACTTACGGCGCGCCTGCGCTGGAAAGCCTTTCGCTCATCGCGCGCGAATCGATCAACTTCTACGATTCCGTCGAACTCTCGACCATCGACGCAGCGACGGGTAAATCGACCATCGATACGCTCGTGTTGGGTACGCCCGCCATCTTCGGATACGGGACGAGCGATGCGATCGCCCGCATTCGGACCGACCGGCTTGTGTGGACCGGATCGAAATCGCCGGCGGGTGCCATTGTCGCGGGCGGGGCGGGCACCGGCAGCGGGCGGTTGTCCATCGATGCGCGCGAGATCGAGTTCGGCTTCGGGCCGGCCACGCAGTACGACGTCAATCACGACATGAACCGGATGGCCGTCGGCTTCTCGACGGTGGCGCTAAACGCCAGCGAGCGCGTGAGCGCCAACCAGAAGGGCACCTTGTCCGTCTATCGTTCGCAGAATGGGTGGAACGATCAGAAGCAGAACTTCGACTACAGCGGGGGCGACATCGTTATCGATACGCCGCTGCTCACCGGCGCGGCGGGATCGGTGAACCGGTTCATCGCCGGTGGCAATGTGTCGGTATCCAACGCCAGTGCGCGCGCGAAACCCGTGGTCGACAACGGCGCACTGGTCGCAGCGCTGGGCGCGGAGGTCGGACTGACGGCGGGCGGCGCCGCCATCATCGACACGAATGTCGTGCTGCCGAGCGGCCGACTGACGGTGGCCGCTCAGGGCGATGTGACGCTGGGTGACGGCGCACAGCTCGACCTCGCCGGACGCAAGCTCGATTTCTTCGACACCAGCAAATACAGTTGGGGTGGCGATGTGGTGGTGTCGAGCGCGAACGGTAACGTGCGCCAGACGGCGGGTTCACGCATCGATTTGTCGGCGGTGGAGAACCGGGCCGGCAAGCTCAGCGTTTCTGCGTTGTCACCGGCGGGCGGTTTCGTGTCGCTGGCGGGCAAGCTGCTCGGCAGTGCCAGCGGGCGCTACGACGCGGGTGGTACGTTCGTGCCGTTCTCGGCGGGCGGTGTGGATATTCGGGCACAGCGCATCGACGACTTCGCGGCGCTGAACGCGCGTTTGACCGAAGGCGGTGTCTTCGGCAGCCGCAGCTTCCAGATCAAGCAGGGCGATCTCGTCGTAGGCGACGAGCTCAAGGCGCGTGAGATCACGCTGTCGATCGACGGCGGGCGGCTCGACGTGCTTGGACGTGTCGACGCGAGCGGCGCACAGGTGGGCACGATTCGTCTGTCGGCACGCGATGGTGTGACGGTTGGCGGCAACGCCGTGCTCGACGCGCACAGCACGACACTGCGTCTGGACAGCTATGGTCAGCCCATCGAGGCGTCCAACCGTGCGGTCATCGAGATCAACGGTGCGCAGGGGCGCGTGGTGCTGGCCGATGGCGCACGGCTCGATGTGCGCGCCGGCACGAACGACAAGCATGGCGCGCCGCTCTCGGCAGGCACGGTCGAGATCAGCGCCAAGCGGCTCGGCGGCGCGAACGAGGCGCTGGGCAACGACATTGCCATCGACGCGGGCGGCAACGTCGTGATCGACGGTGCGCGCTCGATTACCGTCAATGGGATGTTCCGCGACACGAAAGCACCGGCAGGCACGGACGTGACGGTCGACGGCCGTCCGTATCAGGTCGTCAATCAGGCGTATCTGGATGCGCTGCACGCGCAGAACGAGACGTTCATGTCGAACGCGCTGGCCAATGGCGCGTTGCTGGCGCGTCTGGCCGGATTGCGCCGCTACACCGACGCTTTCCATTTGCGCCCGGGTGTCGAAATCGTCAGTGCGACACCCAATGGCGATATTCACCTCGACGGCGACATCGATCTGTCGCGCTATCGCTACGCGAGCCTGAATCCGAACACGCAGAAGACCGGTGTGTATGGCAGCGGCGAAGCCGGTGCGCTGACGATCCGCGCTGGCGGCAATCTGAATATATTCGGCAGCCTGAGCGACGGGTTCGACACCAGCAAGCTCACGCCGAACGTCGACAGTCAGGGGTGGGTGCTGACCAGCGGAAAGGCCGGTTGGGGCGGTGATGCCGTGGTGCCGGTGGGCGGGCTGGTAACGCTCGCCGCTGGCACCGCCTTCCCGGCGGAACGCAAGCTCAATTACGACGTGCAAGTGGCGGCGGCGAAGCTGCCCGCTGGCACGCGTCTGCCGGCGCTCGCCACGCTTGCCGCCGATCTCACGCTGCCTGCCGGCACCGTGCTCGGGGCCGCCGTGCGTGATGCGGCAGGCAACGTGGTGTATCCGGCCGGTACCGCCCTGACGTCGGCGCTTACCTTGCGCTCCGGTATGCAACTCGATGCCGGGTTGCTGCTGCCCACCGAGGCGTCGGTAGGGGCCATGCGCTGGCCTGCGGGCGCCGTGATGCCGGTGAGCCTGAAGCTTGCTGTCGATATGCAGTTGCGCAAGGGCGCGATCATTCCCTCCGAGACCGATGTCAAGCTGCCGGGGGGCGTGCTGTTCGTCAACGTTCGTCCGGCAGATGCCGACGGCAATCAGGGGCTGATCCACGCGCTTTCACCGATGCTTCAGGCGGGCTCGGCGTCGTGGTCGTTGCGGCTCGTCGCGGGCGCCGACACGTCGGCGGCCGATCCGCGTGCGTTGCAGCCGCTGGGCGCCGACGGTCATCTGATTCTCTCGGATACCCATTACGGCATGGGCCAACTCGATGTGCTCCGGCCGGGAACCGGCACCCTCGGGGTCTGGCGTTGGGGGCCGGATGCCTGGCAAATGGGCGGTGTCGAGGGCGAGATCGTCACGGATGACGACTGGGCGAACTGGGGCGTCTCGACGCCCGCAGACATCGAGATGTGGAACGGGTACTACGACGCGTTTCACGTCGTGACGCCGGGGGTCCCCGCCGAGTACGACAAGAAGACGCAGCCCGCGCGTGAGCCGGTCTTCAGCGTGGTGCGCACCGGCACGGGCGATCTCGACATGCTCGCGGCGGGTAACTTCACGATGAACTCGCCGTTCGGGGTCTACACGGCGGGTACGCAGGCGCGCGATGTGACGAGCGCCTATAACCTCGCCCGTGCCAAGGTCAATAACGCATCCGTGCTTGGCGCAGACGGCACATCCTTCGAGAAGTACGTCAGCGGTACACAGAGTCTCTACAGCGCGTGGTATCCGGAGCACGGCGGCAATCTGTTCGTGCGCGCTCAGGGCGATATTCGTGGCGATACCGTTGGCCAGCGCGACGGGTATTCGCGCGCCACAAGCTTCGGCGTGCCGCGAGCGGTGCCGGATTCCGGCAACGTCGGCAATTGGTTGTGGCGACAGGGATCGGGTTCCGCGATCGCACAAGGTGGCGTGCCCGCTGCCTGGTGGATCAACTTCGGGACTTACGCCGTCGGCAAGCAATCCGGCTACTCGGTGTATGAAACGGCGCCGTTCCTGATCGGCTTCACCGGACTTGGCACGCTCGGCGGCGGCAATGTCGTGCTCGAAGCCGGTGGCAATGCCGGCATGCTGGAGTCGCGCATCGGGCCGGGAAGTGCCGACGGTACGCGTGCGACGGCGCGTAGCGAAGGCCTGAACGTGTCGGTCGGCAGCACCGGGCGCATGTCGGCAGACGGCTCTGAGATCCAGTTGACGGGGGGCGGCGATCTCGACGTGCGTATCGGCGGCGGGCTGAACCCGGTGCGCGAAGCACGCGCTGTGGTATCGATCGGCGCCGCTGTGAACGATGCATCGGACTGGCGCAACGGGAATCTGGCGTTGAACGGCACGTTCACAAATCTGCGCGGGGCGACGCGCATCGAAGCGGGAGCGCTTGGCGGTGTCGATACCCGCTTCGGGGCACCCGACTTGCGCGAAGCGCGGGCGCGCGATGTATTTACGGCGCAAACGGCGCTCGCAACCGGTGGCCCGACGCTGGTGCTCGGCGACTCGGCGGCGCGCATCGACACACGTGGCGATCTGGTGATCGGCGGCTATGGTGACGCGACACGCTTGCAGCAGCGAACCAATGGCACGCCGTTCTCGGCGGGCGGTGTCGACTACAGCGGCGAAGGTTTCAGTTGGTTCACGCTGTGGACGCCCTCGACTGCCATCGACTTGTTCAGCGTGGGGGGGAATCTCTCGCCGCTCACCGCGATGGCCGACAATCGCAAAGGGTCGAACTATGCCCCAACCGACGGTCGCTTCGTGCTGCCGGCAACGCTTCGTGCCGTGGCCGCGAGCGGCAATATTTACAACGGCTTTTCGGCGACAGCGATTACCGACAGGGCCTCGGCCGTCACCATCGGCGATACCCCTGCGTTGCTGGCGCCCGAGCCCGTCAGTTCATTGTTCAAGGTCGCTACCGATGGCGGGGCGCTCGAGATGATTGCGGGGCGTTCGGTGTATGGGTCGGGTTACCCGATCAGCCGCTCGGCGGCAGATCCGACGGCCCTGCCTACGCCGCAGCATCCGGCGTTTGCCGGCGGTGTGCAAACGGCATGGTTTGGCCGTGTCTTTCTCACCAATGTCAGACAGGACGCGCTGGCACCGGAGCTCATCCCCACCCCGGGGTGGGACTCGGCAACGATATTCCCGATGTTTAGCCTGACCCCGGCGACTGTGTCCGGTTACGACTTCACCGGTATTTCCCCGGCGCGCTTCTACGCACTCACGGGCGATATCGTGGGCCTGCACACCGGCGGGATCGACTATCGCGGCAGCATTCAGCCCAAACAGGGCACCCAGCCGACTTGGTACGAGGGCAACGGCGCGGTGGCCATCCGGGCCGGACGGGACATTGTCAGCTCGGGAACGCCGCTGGGCACCTATCTGGACACCGACAGCCTGTTCGCCGGCTGGACCACGACGCCGGACTTCCGGGACCCGGTGAACAACCCGGGGCGGCCGATGACGGTGGCGAGCACGACGATGCGCGGCAATCTGATCGTGCAGAACTCGGCAGACGATGTCTCCGTGGTGTCGGCGGGCCGGGATATTCTTTACAGCACGTTCTACGTGGCGGGTCCGGGGGTGCTGGAAATCACCGCGGGACGCAACGTGTTCATGGGCGACAAGGCCGAATTGCGCAGTCTCGGCGCGCTCGCCAACGTCAAGGCGGGCGACCGGAGCAATGGGGCGGCGATTGCGGTGGCCGCCGGTGTGGGGCCGAAGGGGCTCGACGGTATCAACTTCAAGGCGTTCGCCGCCCGGTATCTCGATGCGGCGAATCAGGCAGACGGCTCGCGGCCGTTTGCGGATCAGCCCGGTAAGGCGGTGGTCGTGTATGGCGGAGAACTCACGCTCCCGGGTTGGCTGCGTCAGGAGTTTGGCTACGACGGCACTGCCGCCGGGGCCGATGCGTTCCTCGTCCAGAAACAGGCGGAGCTCGACGCGGCAGGTAAGGCGGCGGGCAGCGGCGGTGGTGTGGCCAAGCGTGATCTGCGCAACGAGTTCGGGCAGCAAAGCCAGCTTTATCTGGTGAACTGGCTTGCCACGCGTTTTGGCGGCCGCAATAGCCTTGGCCGTCAATTCGATGCGGCGTCGATGGATGCGCGTCAGTTCTTCGATGCGCTTCCGGCCGAGCAGCAGCGCGCTTATCTGCGTGACGTGTACTTCGCGGAGTTGCGCGCCTCGGGGCGTGAGTACAACGACGCCAGCGGCCAGCGTGCAGGGAGCTATCTGCGGGGGCGCGAAGCGATTGCCACGCTGTTCCCCGCGAAGGATGCGTCTGGCGCTGCGATCGAGTACGACGGCAGCCTCACGATGTACAGCAGTGCGCTCTATTACCTTGAGAACATCGGGCGAATTTCGACGACGCGCCCGAAGCCCGGCGTGGCGTATCTGACGCAAGAGCAGTGGGCGGCGCGGGGCAGTCCGGCGTACTTTGTGCCTCACTACGAAGTGCAGGACGCCGGCATTCATACCGACTTCGGCGGCGGGGTGAGCATTCTCACGCCGGGCGGGCGCACGCTGGTGGGGGTGGACGGCGGCTTCGTACCGGGTGAAGGCTCGGGGGTACTCACGCAGGGACGCGGCAATGTCGATCTATATGCGCGTGACAGCATCCTGCTCGGTCAGAGCCGTGTGTTCACCACGTTCGGCGGCAATATTCTGGCCTGGTCGGCGCAGGGGGATATCAACGCGGGGCGTGGGTCGAAATCGACGGTGGTCTACACGCCGCAACGTCGGGTGTACGACGAACTCGGGTTGGTGTCGTTGTCGCCGACCACGCCGAACACCGGTGCCGGCATTGCTACGCTGAACCCGATCCCGGAGATTCCGCCGGGCGACATCGATCTGATCGCACCGCTTGGCACGGTCGACGCGGGTGAGGCGGGGATTCGGGTGTCCGGTAACGTGAATATCGCGGCGCTGCGGGTCATGAACGCCGAGAACATTCAGGTGCAGGGCAAGTCCGTCGGCATTCCGACCATTGCCGCAGTGAACGTGGGGGCGCTGACGAATGCCAGCGCCACGGCAGCGCAGGCGGCGGCTGCGGCGCAGGATGCCGTAGCGCGTGACCGGGCGTCGTCGCGCCAGAACCAGTCGTCGATCTTCTCGGTACGGATGATCGATGCGGCAACGTCTGGCGATGCGGCGGGCAAGCCGCGTGCCGATAACGGCCGGATGTTCCGCTACGATCCGGCGTCGCCCGTGCAGGTCCTCGGACAGATGAACCTGAGTGAAGCGCAGATGCAGGCGCTCACGCCGACGGAGCGCAGGAACCTGATGCGTTGATCGTCGACGCGCAAGGGTGAGGGAAAGGAAAACGCCGCAGGGGCCGTTGTTTGGCACCTGCGGCGTTTTTCATTGATGGTGCCCGGTGGATCAGACGTCGATCGTGCGCCACTCGCTATATATAGCGAGTGGCGGGATTTGGCGCCTTTTCAAAATAGTTTCACAAAGTGCTTGCGCAGTTCGTGGAACGTGACTAATATCTCGTCTCTCGCAACGACAGCGACGCAGCGAAAGCGGCGAAGCAGGAAGATGCGACGGGCTGGAAAGCCCGGTGGTTAGTGGTTTTGGAGCTTGTGAGTCGCTACGGCGGCGAACG
>NZ_NGUQ01000017.1 GCF_002179965.1 Pandoraea sp. PE-S2T-3 | reverse complement strand
ATGGCCTTGCTGCGCCCCGCTCGTTACGAGATGCTGAAGCATCACGGAACGGCGGAAAGCAATGGGCTACCAGTTCGCACACATCGAGGGTTACGGGAAACGCGGAGCGGTTCGCCGTGACCCGAAAACCGGACGCACGACACGCCAGCGGAGCGCGTCGGAGTGCGGGGCGGAGGCCATGCGGGAGGATGGCGCGTGCCCGCACGTCGCCGCCCCGCAGCCGCCCCGCCCTGTGTTCGGCTGCACGCCCGGCGAAGCGGCAGCGCAGGCGGAGGCGTGGGCCGATCAGGCGACGGACGCAGCGGGCCGGAAGTATCGCGACACGTCGCCGGCGCTGCTCGGTGGTGTGGTGTCGATGGAGCGGGGCGACGATGCTACCTGGGACGCCTACAAGGTTGCCGTGGTCGAACACCTACAGGAGCGTTACGGCGCCCGGCTGCTGTCGGTGGTCGAGCACGTCGATGAGGCGAACCCGCACATCCATTTTTACGCCGTGCCGCTCCCCGGCGAAAAATTCGACGTGCTGCACCCCGGCCGGGCGGCGGCGGCAGAGGCAGCGGCCCAGGGTTTGAAGAAGGGCGAGCAGATGAAGGCCTACGCCGACGCCATGCGGACCTGGCAGGACGAACTACATGCGGCCTGTGGCGCTGCCCACGGTCTGACGCGGATCGGGCCGGGTCGGCAGCGGTTGAGCCGTGGCCAGTGGCAGGCGCAGAAGGCGCAGGCCGAAGCACTGGCCAAGGTTGAGGCGGTGGCCACGGCTGCGCATCGGCGGGGCTGGCGTGAGGGGAAGCAGGAGGGGTTCGAAGCAGGCCGGGCCGAAGCGCTGGCCGCGGCCTCGAAGTCTCTGGCTCGGGTTGGCGGGGCGCTGGGTGGGCTGGCAGCGCGGGCGGTGGGTCAGTGGCACAAGCCGACCCAGCAGGCCGAACAGGAGGCCCAGACGGCCCGGAAACAGGCTGAGGCGCACCGGAAGGCCCGGAAGGCTGCAGAGGCCCGTATCGACGCCGTGCAGGCCGTTCTACACGACAACAACACCCGGATCGATGCCGCCCTTCTGGCGGCCAAGACGGCGAAGGCCGAAGCCGCCAACACCCGAACCGAAAACGAGGCGCTTCGCGCCGAGATCCAGCGCCTTCGGCCCG
>NZ_NGUQ01000016.1 GCF_002179965.1 Pandoraea sp. PE-S2T-3 | reverse complement strand
GATACCCTTCAAGGGCCGCACACTGTGCGGCCCTTGTCGTTTCTGCGGTGCCATTTCTATTTCGCCTGCGCGCGGCCTGCATGACATTCCCGCACCGGTACCTGCCCCCTCGCTTCCCCAGTCTCCCGTCGCAGTGTCTGTCGTCCTATTCCTACAGCCGATTCAGTTTCAGCCGATAGTGCACGCGCGATGCGACAACTAAGCTGTACCCATACCGCCGCGCGCTACATGGCTACGCGTGAAATACGTGAAACGCGGCTGACACTCGCTACAGGAGACACATCATGAAGACGGCGAAGTCGATTCTGGTTCTGGCCACCGCGCTCATCATGGGCGCGTCCATCGTCGGTTGCACACTCGGCGGCGCCGCAGCCGGTGGCGTCATCGGCCACGAAGCTACTGGCGGCAGCACCGCAGGCACGATTGGCGGCGCCGTGGTCGGCGGCGTGATCGGTCACGAGTTGGGCAAGTAACCGGTTGGCGGCCGTCAATGCGCCTCGATTACGCACGCCAATCGGGAGACATTAGCGGCGCGCCCTTCCATCTGGGTTCCCCGCCCACGATGTACAGCGGGCCGTTGGACGCGTACGCGTACATCACCATCGCATCGCCCGTCAGTGCCTCCACCGCTGCGCGGGCCGCATCGACGCTATCGAAGCGCTTGGCCTGCGACGTGCATACGGCGTAGTGCCGGCCGCCGCCGGGCAGGTGCCCGTCCTGCCGCCCGACAAAGGCCGCCTGCCGGCCAAGCCACACGAAGTGGCCCTCGCATTTCGCCAGTGCCGGCGGTCGCTTGACCGTCGAATCCTCCGTCTGCGACGGCTCGCCCGCCCGGTGCAAACGCAATTGCCGCCGGATCGCCGCGTCCGACCAACGTCCCATTCCAATATCTCGTGCTTTGCTCTTCGCCATCGCTCATTCCCCCGGTGTTGGCCTGCGGCACTGCGCTCGCGGGCACTCCGATAATGGTGAACAATAAAGCGGTGAATGGGGTTGGGGAGTGTCCGATATACGATGCCGCGCCCCGGGATCACGCTTCACACGCCCCGAAACTCACGGGTCGTTAACCAAAGGGTGCATCGCGTCGATCGCGATTCTCGACACCTCGATTCAGCTCGCAGCGTTTGCAGTCAGCCCGGAGCGGGCGTTATTCCCCGCCCGCTACAACGCAGCCATCACGCAACAGCGCTGCAACGCGCACTACGGGGCCACGCACCGTTGTCTACACTGAGACATGGCAACCGTCACGTTTGCACCCGCAATTCAACGTCACGTCTCCGTCGATGAACAGCAGGTCGACGGTGCCACCGTGCAATCCGCGCTCGCCACATGCACGACGCGGGCGCCCGGCTTGCGCGGTTATCTCTTCAACGATCAGGGCCGTTTGCGCGCGCATGTCGCGGTCTTTGTCGACGGCCATCTGATCAAGGATCGCAGTCATCTGAGCGATGCCCTCGACGCAGAGAGCCGCGTGTACGTTGCACAAGCGCTGTCTGGCGGGTGAGTGGACGAATCTCTCAGCTGAAAAAAGGTTGATGCGGCGATATGCGCGAGTCGGTCTGCGCGGCCAACCGAACGGGTGAGCAAACCGCAGACTGCCGAGGAGGAGGATCGTGGAAAGCGACACCAGACCCGCACTGCGGGTCGCCACCCGCAAGGGCTTGTTCACCTGGCATCGCGACGCGTCAGGCTGGCAGTTGGTCTCCAGTACCCCTGAGTTTCCTGGTGAGCCCGTGAGCGCGGTGCTGCACGACGCGCGTGATGGCAGCGACTATGCAGCCCTCAATCTCGGGCACTTCGGCGTGAAGCTCTGGCGCAAAGCGGCCGGCGCCCGTGAATGGACCGAACTGGCGCCACCCGCCTACCCGCAAGCCGACGGCGCAGGCACAGGCGCCGGGACCGGCAACGCAAGCAGCGCCAACGACGTGGGACTTGCGACTTCCTCAGTGCCCCCAACATCCTCCGAGCCGCAAGCCCCGAGCGTCGAACTTCTCTGGACACTAGAAGCCGCCGGTCCCGACGCGCCCGGCGTGCTGTGGGCCGGCACGATCCCGGGCGGCTTGTTCCGCTCGCCCGATCACGGTGAGCACTGGCATCTCGTGCAAAGCCTGTGGGACCGCCCGGAGCGAGCCGAATGGATGGGTGGCGGCTACGACCACCCCGGGCTGCACTCCATCTGCATCGACCCGCACGACAGCCGTCATGTCATCGTGGCAATCTCGACCGGCGGCGTCTGGCGCACGCGCGACGACGGCCAGACGTGGGCGCTCGCCGCCACCGGCATGGAGGCGGATTACATGCCGCCGGAACGTCGTCTCGATCCGAACGCGCAGGACGTCCACCGTCTGGTGCAATGCCGTACCGCGCCCAACGCGTTATGGGCTCAGCACCATAACGGCATTTTCCGCAGCCTCGATTTCGGCACCCAATGGCGCCGCATTCATGCCCTGCCGTCGAGCTTCGGCTTTGCCGCAGCGGTCGATCCGCATGACCCCGATACCGCCTGGTTCGTGCCTGCACAACGCGACGCCTGCCGGATTCCCGTCGACGCCCGCCTCGTCGTCACCCGCACCCGCGACGGCGGCGAGACCTTCACCACCCTCGCCCACGGGCTGCCCGAAACACCGTCGTACGACCTGATCTACCGGCACGGCCTCGATGTCGACGCCAGCGGGCGCACGCTCGCCATGGGTTCGACCACCGGCGCCCTGTGGATCAGCGAGGACGCGGGCGAGCGCTGGCAGTGCATGAGCACACATCTGCCGCCCATTTACGCCGTCAGGTTTGTATAGGATTCATGTCGGCGTTTACCCCGTTCGTCTGTAAGACACCTTCAGAGAGTCGTATTTCAAGTCGTATACGAAGGTAGACGGACTGGCTTCCCTCGAATCCCCCCGTCACGCGTCGCCGGACATGTCACACGTGTCGAACCCGGCGCGTGAGCCAACGTCGCGTCGTACCGTATCCCTTGTATTGACGCGTGCCGCGGCAGCCCGGCGACCACTCCTCGCAACGTCGCAAACGTCACGTCACCCGTGACGCTGCGACATCACATCCCTAAAACGGAGTCATTCCCTATGCGAATCGCCGACCTTAAAATCCGGACCCGGCTGGCCATCGGCTTCGGCACCCTCCTGGTGCTGTTGCTCGCCATGCTCACCATCGCGCTGGTACGTTTCGTGGCGATCGAACGCGCCAACGAGATGCTGCTGACCAGCGCCTGGTCCAAGGCCGATGCGGCCCACACCATCGACGCCATGGTGCGCGGCAACGGACGCCGTCTGCTCGAAGTCTTCACCACGAACGACCCCGCGCTACGCAAGACGTACAACGAGCGCATCGACGTGAACCTCGCGCGTATCGCCCAAGCCCAGCAGGTGCTGGACAAATACGTCACGTCCGACGACGGCCGCGCGCTGCTGGCCAGCATTCGTCAGCATAACGAGACATTCCAGAAGGCCCGCACCGCCGTGAACACCCAACTCGCCGCCGACCAGCGCGACGCGGCCCTCGGCGTGGTGGAACGCGAGGCCTTGCCCGCGCTCGATGCCATGCAGGCCGAGGCCGTGGATCTCGTCAAACTCCAGCAGAAGATCGTCGACGAGACCGGTGCGGCCACCAGCGCCGACATTGTCTTCGCCAAGTGGTTGCTTGCTGCCATCGGGGCGGCCGCAGCCATCGTGGGGATTGGGGCGGCATGGTCGGTCACGCGCAGCGTCACGCGCCCGATCGCGCGCGCCGTGCAGATTGCCGAGCGCGTGGCGCAAGGCGATCTGACAAGCCGCATCGAGGTCACGAGCCGCGACGAGACTGGCCAGTTGATGGCGGCTCTCAAACACATGAATGAAAGCCTTGATCAGATTGTGCGGCGCGTGCGCACCGGCACGGCGGCGATTGCCTCGGCATCCGGTGAATTGCTCGCCGGCAATACCGATCTTTCGGCACGTACCGAAGAGCAGGCGGCATCGCTCGAAGAGACCGCATCGTCGATGGAACAGTTGACGGCCACCGTCAAACAGAACGCCGACAATGCGCGTCAGGCCAGCCAGTTGGCCGCGAATGCGTCGGAGATTGCGGGCGAAGGCGGTCGCGTGGTGGAGCGTGCCGTCTCGTCGATGCAGGAAATCGCAGCCAGCTCGACGAAAATCAACGACATCATCGGCGTGATCGACGGCATCGCCTTCCAGACGAATATTCTGGCGCTCAACGCCGCCGTCGAAGCGGCGCGCGCAGGCGAACAGGGCCGTGGCTTCGCTGTCGTGGCCGGTGAGGTGCGTACGCTGGCGCAACGCAGCGCCGCTGCCGCCAAGGAAATCAAGGGGCTCATCGAGACGTCGGTCGGCAAGGTCGAAGACGGCTCGTCGCAAGTGCGCGAGGCCGGCCGCACCATGACCGATATCGTGCAGGCCGTGCAGCGCGTGACCGACATCATGGGTGAGATTTCCGCAGCATCGGCGGAGCAGTCTGGCGGTATCGAGCAGGTCAACACCGCCGTGATGCAGATGGATCAGGTCACACAGCAGAATGCCGCCCTCGTCGAAGAAGCCACGGCCGCCGCCGGCTCGCTCGAAGATCAGGCGCGCAACCTGCGCGAAGCCGTCGCCGTGTTCCAGTTGCCCGGCGGGCAGGCCCTGAACCCGATGCATGACGGTGACGACCTGGCACCCGCGGCCAACACCCCGCGCGGTGCCGTACTCGCCTTCTCCCGCGAGCGCCACATCGCCTGATGCAGCAGGCCGGCGCAGGCGGCTTGCCCGCCTGCGCCAGTCGGTCGCAAAGCCCCGTGGCTGCTGGTCTTCGGGGCGAATTGCCTGCCAGCGCGGTAACGCGACATTGGAGTATGATGGCTGCTCCTATGCTTTTCCCACGCCTGGCAAAAGAGGTGCATCGTGCCCCGAGAAACTCCCATCGAGCGCTATCGCAACATTGGCATTAGCGCTCACATCGACGCTGGCAAGACAACGACGACCGAGCGGATCCTGTTCTACACGGGCGTCAATCACAAGCTCGGCGAAGTTCACGAAGGCGCAGCCACGATGGACTGGATGGAGCAGGAACAGGAGCGTGGCATCACGATTACGTCGGCTGCCACCACCTGCTTCTGGGCCGGTATGGCCGGCAACTATCCGCGCCACCGCATCAACATCATCGACACCCCCGGACACGTCGACTTCACGATTGAAGTCGAGCGCTCCATGCGCGTGCTCGATGGCGCCTGCATGGTCTACGACTCGGTCGGCGGCGTGCAGCCGCAGTCGGAAACGGTCTGGCGTCAGGCCAACAAGTACAAGGTGCCGCGCATCGCGTTCGTCAACAAAATGGACCGCGTCGGTGCCGATTTTTTCCGCGTGTACAAACAGATTCACGAGCGTCTGCGCGGCAACGCCGTGCCGATTCAGATTCCGATCGGCGCCGAAGACAACTTCCAGGGCGTGGTCGACCTGGTGAAGATGAAGGGCATCGTCTGGGACGAAGCGTCGAAAGGCGTGAAGTTCGACTACATCGACATTCCCGACAATCTGAAAGCAAGCGCGCAGGAATGGCACGACAAGCTGATCGAAGCGGCGGCCGAGGCTGACGAGGCGCTGCTCGAGAAATACCTCGGCGGCGAAGCCCTCACGGAAGACGAGATCAAGGCCGGCTTGCGCAAACGCACGGTCGCCGGCGAGATCGTGCCGATGCTGTGCGGTACGGCCTTCAAGAACAAGGGCGTGCAGGCCATGCTCGATGCGGTGATCGACTACCTGCCCTCACCGGTCGACGTGCCTGCCATTGCCGGTCACGACGAAGACGACAAGGTGATCGAGCGTCACCCGGCCGATGACGAGAAGTTCTCGGCCCTCGCGTTCAAGATCATGACTGACCCGTTCGTCGGCCAATTGATCTTCTTCCGCGTGTACTCGGGCGTGATCGAATCGGGCGCGACGGTCTATAACCCGACCAAGAGCAAGAAAGAGCGCATGGGGCGCATTCTTCAGATGCACGCCAACCAGCGCATCGAGTTGAAGGAAGTGCGCGCGGGCGATATCGCGGCTGCCGTCGGCCTGAAGGAAGCGACCACGGGCGACACGCTGTGCGACCCGGACGCGATCATCATCCTCGAGAAGATGGAATTCCCGGAGCCGGTGATTTCGCAGGCAGTCGAGCCGAAGACGAAGGTCGATCAGGAGAAGATGGGCCTGGCGCTCAATCGTCTCGCGCAGGAAGACCCGTCGTTCCGTGTGCAGACCGACGAAGAGTCTGGCCAGACCATCATCTCGGGCATGGGCGAGCTACACCTTGAAATTCTGGTCGATCGCATGCGCCGAGAGTTTGGCGTGGAGGCGACCGTCGGCAAGCCGCAGGTGGCCTATCGCGAGACCGTCCGCAAGAAAATCGAGGACGTGCAGGGCAAGTTCGTCAAGCAGTCGGGCGGACGCGGTCAGTACGGCGACGTGGTGATCACGCTCGAACCGGACAAGGAAAAGCTGTACGAATTCGTCGACGCCATCAAGGGCGGCGTGGTGCCGCGCGAGTACATCCCGGCGGTGGACAAGGGCATTCGCGAGACGCTGCCGAACGGTGTGGTCGCCGGGTACCCGGTGGTCAACGTGAAGGTCACGCTCACGTTCGGCTCGTACCACGACGTGGACTCGAACGAAAACGCGTTCCGCATGGCCGGTTCGATGGCGTTCAAGGAAGCGATGCGCCGCGCCGAACCGGTGCTGCTCGAACCGATGATGGCGGTGGAAGTCGAGACGCCCGAAGAGTTCATGGGCAACGTAATGGGCGATCTGTCGAGCCGTCGCGGCATGTTGCAGGGCATGGACGACATCGCGGGCGGCGGCGGCAAGCTGGTGCGCGCCGAAGTGCCGCTGTCTGAAATGTTCGGCTACTCGACATCGCTGCGCTCGCTCACGCAAGGCCGCGCAACGTACACGATGGAGTTCAAGCAATACGCGGAAGCCCCGAAGAACGTGGCCGAAGCGATCATTTCGTCGAAGAAGTAAGCTCGCCCCTTACGGGAGCCAGCCACGCCCGCTGCCGGGCCGTCATGAAAGATGACGGCGATCCGGCAGCGGGCGTTTTCATTTACCCCGAGCGCGCCAGCACGCCCAGCGCGAGATCCATGGCGATGTCTCGCCGGTCATCGGCAGAATCTACGGCGGCCATCTGCTTGTCGAACGCGAAGTAGTAGTCCATCAACGCCGCGTATTCCGGACGGGCATTCCCGCCTATCTCGATGCCATCCTCGTTGGCCTTCATCATGTCGACCATCGTGCGGATGCCCGGCACCCAGTCATACAGCACATGGGTCACGAGGTGCGGGCCGCATAGATCACTCAACGTACGTGTGAGCCACGCATCCGGTGCTTGCGTCGGCGCGCACAACCACTCGCGATAGCACGGCGGCGCGCCGTCGCCAGTCATCTCCTGCCACTTGCGCCACATGTTGTCGTTGATGGCTTCGATGGCCGGATTGCCCGGCAACGACGCCATGATTCCCACATGCAACGGACTGTATTGGCAAGCATGAGGCGGCACGATGAACCCGCTCACCGCCACGTCGGCCAGCGCCAACGCCTCAGGCAGCGTCAGCGGGCCAAATCGGAACTTGTCGCGCGGATCGAACAAGATGCCACCGAGTGCGTGCAACACCCGGTAGCGCACGGCGTCGTGTGGCGCGCTCCAGTATTTCGCTGCCGTCAGCTCACGGAACATGGCAAACGACGGCGAAGCCGCGAAGTCGCGAAAAAACGGCTCGTCGGTGAGGACTTTGACTGTGACGTTCGGCAAACCATCGAGTTGCTGGTGCAACGCAGGTGCCTGCGCACGCGACTTCATGACGTGAAGTTGCACGGCAAATGACGGCGACGCCTTCTCGAAACTACGGCCCAGACGCGCGATGTTGGCAAATATCCATGTCGACATCCTGCCACCGAGCCATACCGTATGCGCCACACGCGGCAGCGGTTTGCGCACAGCCTCCGGCGGCAAAGATACGGCGTGCGCGGCAAAGCGATACCCCATGCGCTTGAGCCGGTATCGCTGCTGTACGGCACTCGTCACAGCGTCAGTGTCCGGCGTCGGCGCAGCGCGCTTGAACCACTTGTCGACCACCCCCTCGTTGCCGAAGTACTGTCGCGTGCCATCGAGACGTCTGGCGTACCAGAGGTCATAGGCCAGATCTCTGTGCACCGGCACTTCGCCGCCTTCGAAGCGAATGGCGAAGGCGAGCGTCTCGGGCTTCAGCACGGCCTCGGTGCAATCGAGTTCGTCGGCAAATCGCCGGGCGATGACGCTGCGCCTGGGCGTTGTGATGGCGTCTGGCGTCGCGGCAGACGTGGCGGCAACAGAAGCGTGTGGCCGTGTGGATGAGGTGGACGAAAGCATGAGCCGGAATGGGGATGTGTGAACGGAATGAACACCGTATCCGGCTGCGCCGCGCCTGCTTTTGCAGTCCGCCCGCCGCCCTTGGCATTGCATCCCGGTAATGCGCGGTGCTACGCTGACCGTCTGTCGCTTTTGGCATGACGCGTTTTGCGTTACCTATGGCTCTGCCTTCCCGCCTCGTCACCATGAAAAACATTCTCAGCATCCAGTCGCATGTGGTCTTCGGACATGCCGGCAACAGCGCCGCCGAGTTTCCGATGCGCCGTCTTGGCGTGAACGTCTGGCCGATCAACACGGTGCAATTCTCGAATCACACGCAATACGGCAAATGGACCGGACAGGCGCTGCCGAGCGAAGAAATTCTGCGGCTGGTCGATGGCATCGCCGATATCGGCGAACTGGCCAATTGCGATGCGGTGCTCTCCGGTTATCTCGGCGCGCCCGAGCAGGCCGGCTTCGTGGTCGAGGCCGTGCGACGCGTGAAGCAGGCGAATCCGGCGGCGATCTATCTGTGCGACCCGGTGATGGGGCATCCGGAGAAAGGGTGTCAGGTCAAACCGGGCATCGAGCAGTATCTGGTCGAGCACATGCCGGACGTGGCCGACATCATGACGCCCAATCATCTCGAACTGGAAAAGCTGTCACAGCATCCGATCGATACGTTCGACGATGCGCTCGCCGCCTGTCGTGCGCTGCTCGCACGAGGGCCGAAGATGGTGCTGGTCAAGCATCTGGAATACACGGGCAAACCCGCCGGCCGCTTCGACATGCTCGTGGTCACGGCCGACGAAGCCTGGCATGGCTCGCGCCCGCTCTACCCGTTCTCGCGCCACCCGGTGGGCGTGGGCGACCTGACCTCGGGCATCTTTCTCGCACGTCTGCTGAAGGGCGATACGGTGCGGGCCGCGTTCGAACACACGCTGGCCGCCGTCGATGCCGTGCTGTCGGTCACGCATCTCGCCGGGCGCTACGAGTTGGAAATCGTTCGCGCACAGGACGAGATTGTGAACCCGCCGCGCCGTTACGAAGCGCGGGCGGTGTAAGGCGACTGCGCGGCGCTATCGCGGATAACGGCAGGCGGCATCCGCCGGGGCCAACGCCTCGACAGATGCACTCCGCCGTTCACTGACCGGCCGGCTCAATACGCGCGCAAGTGCTCGGCGTGGTGCGTCAGGTGGTCGGCCATGAAGGTCTGGATGAAGTAGTAACCGTGGTCGTAACCGTTGTGCCGGCGCAAGTTCAGCGGCTGGCCGGCGTCGCGACAGGCACGCTCGAAGATGTCCGGATGCAGTTGCGCTTCGAGAAACTGGTCGTTCAACCCCTGATCGATCAGAATGCCGCCCGGGAATACCGCTTTCCCCGCCTTCGCCACCAGCTCGCTCGCGTCGTACTGACGCCACGTCTCGCGATCGCTGCCCAGATACCCCGTGAAGGCCTTCTCGCCCCACGGGCAGTGCATCGGTGCGGCGATAGGCGCGAACGCGGACACCGAGTGGAATTTATCCGGGTTACGCAATGCGATCGTCAGGGCCCCGTGACCGCCCATCGAGTGGCCGAAGATACCGACACGGCTCGCGTCGATCGGCAGCGTCTGCGTCACCAGCCCATACAACTCATCGACGACATAGCTGTACATGCGGTAATTCGTCGACCACGGTGCCTGCGTCGCATCCAGATAGAAACCTGCACCGGCGCCAAAGTCCCACGCATCCGTCTCGCCGGGCACACCCGCGCCGCGCGGGCTCGTATCCGGCGTGATCAGCGCGACGCCGTGCTCAGCGGCCAGCCACTGCGCGCCGCCCTTGATCATGAACGTCTCTTCGGTACACGTCAGACCGGCCAGATAAAACAACGCCGGCACGGCGCGGCCATCGCGTGCTTGCGGCGGAATGAACACCGAAAAGCGCATCGGCAGACCGATGGCCGTCGAGGCATGGCGGTAAAAGCGCTGCGCGCCGCCGAAACAACGGTGTTCGGCAATGAGTTCGAGCATGACGAGATCCGGGAGTCTTCAAATAGTCTGAAAAACCTGCAACGTCTTGGATGCAGCGTCGCCGCATAGGGCGAGACGAGTATCTTACCGCGCGGCGCCTGCGCGTGACGGTGTGCAGACCCTGTGAAAACGATGTGAAAGATCACCAAGGCACGCAGGGCACGTGGCCCGCGCACCTATGCCGCGCTTGCGGCCTTGTGACAGGCGATGACGCGTCGCTACGGTGAGCCTCCCTTTCTCGTCACAAGGAGCGCTCCATGCCGATGTCATCGTTCGACCTCGACGACGTCACCAATCTCGTGCAGCGTCAGGGCATCGCCGCCCGGCTCTCCGAACAGGAAAAGCGTCTGCTGGTGCTGCTGGCCACCCACGCCGGTACCTCGCTCGACAAGCGCGTGCTCATGGAAGCGCTGTGGGGACGCCGCGCGCAGTGGATGGAGGAGGCCGCGATCGTGCAACTGGTCTCGCGCCTGCGCCGCTCACTGGCTCCGCTCGGTCTGCAACGCGCCATCGTGACGGTGGCACGCGTCGGCTATCGGTTCGACCCGCCAGCGGGGGCAATACACACCGCGCAAACCGGGCAGACCACGAGCGCTTCGCCTGCGCTCGACGCGCTGCCACGGCACTGCGTCGCCCGTGAAGGACACGGCGAGGTGTCGCGCAACGGCATCGTCGTCCGGATTCCGCAGATCGAGTACCGCCTGTTGCGCGCCCTGCTCTCGCCACCACACGTCGTGCATGACAAACGTACGCTGATCGCGCGTCTTTGGCCTGACCGTCCGGATCAGGACGACACCAACCTCATGCAAGTGGTTTCCCGCCTGCGCCGCAAGCTCATTCCCCTCGATCTGCATCGCCAGATCGTGACCGTGCCACGCATGGGCTATCGCTTCGCGCCAAGCGCACCTACGCCGGCAACAGCGATCGATCAGCGCGGCGGCGCGCGTGCTTGCGATGGCGGGCATTGGCATACCCTGCGCCAGCGTCTGCGCCCGTGCCTTCATCAATGTCTCAGCCGCGTAAAGCGCTCGCTCACGTGGCTGACACGGCATTTGCGCTGGTACGGGCGGTGAGCGTGCCCGAGTCTGAATACGCCACAGCCGGCGCGGCAAGCGCCGCCCGGCGAAGGCCACTGTCCTTTCATTCTCAGGAGCCACACCATGTCTGACACCACTCGCAAGCCCCTTGCCCCGATGGCCACCGCTGCACCGGCGGCCCCGCTGACCGATACCGCTGCCGTCACCACCTCTCCCCTCGTCTATCCGGCTGACCCGTCGGGCGGCGCCACCGAAACCACCTACGCGCAAAACGGTTTCGACCCCGGCACCAGCACAACCCAACTGTCGTACACGTCGGCACGCGTCGCGCGCCCCGTCTACAACCGTTACGCCAAGAGCACGTTGCAGGTGTCGGGCTACTACACCGACTGGTCGCAATACGATGGCCGCCTTGACGGCGACTTCAGCAACGACGCGGCAGGACGCGGTGTCGACCTGATGCAGCTCGACCCGTTCGCCTACGACCGGTTGATCATCGGCTTCGCCGGCATCGTCGGCGATCAGGGAGAAAAGGCGCAGACGATCACCCGCGCCGCGACGGACTTTCAGCGCAACGCCGATCAGGCGACCTTCGTCGACAGTTGGGGCGACGTGCTCTCGTACCGCAATTGCGGCTTCGACGGCTGGGTGAGCAACGACGTGATGCCGATGTTCCTGCAAGCGCGTGCGCAAGGCGTGCTAGGTGGTCTGCGCCTGCTGCATGCCAAAAACCCGGCGCTCAAGCTGGCCATCGCCATCGGCGGATGGACGATGAGTCAGGCGTTCCACGGCATGGCCACCAGTGCGCCGCGACGCAAGACGTTTTGTGCGAGCGTGGTCGATCTGCTCAAGCGGTTTCCGATGTTCAGCGAGATCAACCTCGACTGGGAATATCCGGGCTCACCGGCCGATGACGGCAATACCTACGACGACACCGACGGGCCGAACTATGCCGCCCTCGTCGGCGATCTCAAGAAGGCGTTGGTGGCAGCGGGACGCAAGGACGTGGAGATTTCGATCGCGGCCTCGGCCAACGTCGCCGACATGGCGAAAGCCAATCTGCCCGGGCTCGTTGCGGCCGGCGTCACGCGCATCAATCTGATGACCTATGACTTCTTCGGCACCCCGTGGGCACCGGCGCTTGCGCATCACACCAACCTGCACGACACGGACCCAAGCGCCAGCGGTGCGTTCTCCATCGACCGCGCGGTGAACTGGCTGCGTCAGGCCAAGGTGCCGCTGGCGATGGTGCATATCGGCTACGCGGGGTACAGCCGCAACGCCTGTCAGGCACAGATCGGCAGCGTGGCACCGCTCTCGGGCACTTACACGCCGGGCAGCGACATCACCACCGGGACGTTCGAATCGGGCACGACCGAGTACTTCGACATGCTGTTCAACTATCTCGATCTCGAAAACGGCGGCGCGCGCAACGGCTTCTCGCTGTACACCGATACGGTGGCGGACGCCGACTTCCTGTTCAACCCGTCGAGCGGCTTGTTCCTGTCGCTCGACACCCCGCGCACGGTGAAGGCCAAGGGCGACTATGTCCGTCGTAATGGGCTGGGCGGCCTGTTCACCTGGACCATCGACCAGGACAACGGCGTGCTGGCCAACGCGGCGCACGAGGGGCTGGGCCAGAAGGTGGTGCTCTCGACGCTCGATATGCAGCCGTTCTATTTCAGCGGCAAAACGGTGCTCGACGAGACGGGAGGCTGACCATGGGTTTTCTCATTGCACGGCTGCTCGAACCGTCGACGTGGGCGGGCCTGACCGGACTGGCCGTCTCGCTCGGCACGTCGCCCGACGTGATGCACGAGATCGCGCAGGCGGGCGCGGCATTGGCGTCGCTCGCCGCTGTGGCGTTGCCGGAGCGCGCCCGGCGCGGCGTCCCGCAGAGGGCGCAGATGTCGCAGGATGAGGCGTCGCGGCAGCCCTAAGTCTCTGCGTGCACCGCGCTTTCGGGCGGGTTCGCGCGGATTCGGGCCGGCGATACCCCCTTTTTGGGGGCCGCCGGCCCGTGACGCTAAAAAGTTGTCACCATTTCTAAACTTTTGGCGGCAGGCGTCGCTATACGCTAAAGGGCTCCGTGTTCGTTGTTATGCCGCAGCAACGAACGATAAAAGCGATAAGTGCTTTCTTATCCGGCAGGAATGTTGTCATAATCGGCCGCTAAGATGCGCCTCGCATCGCGAATTGCAGGACATGCACCGAGCCCCCCGGCCAGAAAAGCAGTCAGGACCGTCAGTGGCAACAGAAGCCGTCTCGCCGTAAGCCGTGCCAGATCCAGAGATTGCAAGAAGATCGCAAGTGCGTTGCCGGCATATGCCGCGCGCCATAGACGATCCGAGCGATCGATAACACCGACCAGATGCAATTCATGTTTCACCCGGGGGCCTTATGAAGCTAATCCTGCTGGCGCTTGCCGCCTCGCTATTTACGCTCGTGATGATGGTTCAGGCGCGCAGCGAACCCGGCGACGCACCGATATCCGCCGTGCGTTCGCGCCCGGTCGGCATCAACGTCAACGAACGTGCCCCCACCCGCAAGGACATGGCGCTCTGGAGCGCCCGCCGCAAGATGCACGCGGTGCGTCAGGACGACTGAGCGCCACCTTCGCGCAAGCCAGTCTCGTCGCAGCAACATGCTGCGACGCACCAAATTTGGGCATCCTCGCCAGCCGTCCTATAGTGGAATGGCTTTCAGGCGAGGAGACAAGAACGATGCCCGTATTCCACTTCAATCTTTACGACCTGACGCTGTTCCTGCCCATGGCGGTTGCCGGTGCCCTGCTTGTCGGCGGCATCCCGGTCACCACCCGAGCGACGCGCTACAGTCTGCGCGCCGTGGGTGCCGTGGTCGGCGCCCTCGTCGGGCTGCTTGTCGTGCAGGCGCTGCCGGTACTCGTGTAGCCACACACGGCTTGGCGATCTTGGCCGACTTGGCCGACTTGGCGATAGCGGCCGGTAACGCCTGACGTTACCGGGTGTGGTGCCGTCGCCTTCGAATCTGGATAGTCATCCGGTCGTGATGACCGCAGCGGTCATCGCTTTGTCATTCCCGGCAACTACGCTGTGTCTGGCAACTCCGGTTGCGCTGTCACCCCTCTCTGTTGCGCCGCCGACCCGCTCGGCGGCATTTTTTTGCCGGCTTTTTGCCGCGCATTCTTGACGCTTGTCCAGCGGTGCAAATACCGGCGGCTCGCCCGGCGCTTTGCCCCGACAGGGACACACACATCGCCTACAATCACCGGAAGCACAACGTTGTGTGCGTGCTTTTGCGTGGACGACCGGCAACGCTTGCCGAATGTCGCGCACGGGCTCCGAAGGAGGCTCTCGCATGTCTGACGCGTTCTCCCACGCCTTTGCTGTCGTCATCAATCAGTACCGTTCACCGCGTCAGTACACCGTCTCGGTGGAACGGGCGAGCGAGATGATCGCGAAGAATATCGGCCTGTTTTCCGATGGCTTCGCCGGCGAAGCCCATCTGATCGTCGGCCTGTTCGAGCGCGAGGCCGACGCCTGGGCGCTCGCCCGCCGCCTGCAACGCACCCGTACGACCGTGCAGGCATTGCTGCAAACGCCATCGCACGCGGCCTCCATCGCCCCGCCCGAGCTCGATCCGAGCAAGTAATCCGCGCCTTCACGCACCGCCGTCATCTGCACGGTTTCAGGGTCAACCTTCCAAATTTTCATCTGCGTAGCGATTCACGTGACTCAAGATCCGCTCATCGGCGTAGAATTCGGAATTCCAGATATCACGAAAACGCCGACACCTTGTCGGCACTGGATTTCCTCATGTCGAACGCCCCGTCACCTGCCGACCCGCAAACTGCCCTCGCCCCGCTGGCGAGCAGCCCGGTCCTGATCGATCAGGTGTATTCGCGCCTGCGCGATGCCATCGCCGATCTCACGCTGCCGCCCGGTGAGCGTATCCGTCAGGCGGAACTGGCCGATTCGCTCGGGGTGTCGCGTCAGCCCGTGAGCCATGCATTGCAATTGCTCAAGCGCGACGGACTGGTCTGTGACAGCGGGCGTCAGGGGCTGGAAGTTGCCCCCATCGACGCCGCCCATCTGCGCCAGCTTTATCAGGTGCGTACGGCACTGGACGGTCTGGCGGCACGGCTGGCGGCCGGGCGCATGGCGGAAGGCACCTTAGGTGAGGACGAATTGCGCCGGTTGCACGATGCCGTGGCAGCCGGCATGGCCCTGACACATGGCACACCGGTCGCCCGGCAGGTACGCGTGGAAGTGGCATTCCATACCGCGCTGCATGACGCCTCGGGTAATCCGCTGATCGCGCAGACGGTTGCGCCGCAATGGCCGCACATCATGCGCGCGATGGCGGCGACGCTCGGCACGCTGCCTAAGCAGGAAGTCGTCTGGCACGAGCACGGTGAAATCGTCGCGCGCATCGCCGCAGGCGACCCGGCCGGTGCCGAGGCAGCCGCCCGCGAGCACACCGAAGCCGATGGCGGCAACGCCCGGCGCGAGTGGCTGATTCGACTCGCGGCGGAGCACTGATCATGCAAGCCGTCATCTCCGCGGCACTGCCCGTCTTCGGGTTGATTTTCGTGGGCTTTCTGTGTGCCCGCCGCGCGTGGCTCGGGCCATCGGCGCTCGACGCGCTGAATCGCTTCGTCGTCTACCTTGCGTTGCCTGCCGTGCTGTTCCAGTCGATGGCGCAGATCACGTGGGGCGAGCTGATCAATCCGGGGTTTCTGGGCGCATTTGGCGGAGGCATGGCAGCAACGTTCGCGTTGTCGTTTCTGCTCGATCGCACGGTCCGTGGACGGCTGACCGACGCCAGCATCGAAGGCATGGGTGCCGCCTATCCGAACGCCGGGTTCATGGGTCTGCCGTTGTGTCTGGTCGCGTTCGGCCCGGCCAGCGTACCGGCGGTGGTGGTCGCCATGTTGCTGACCGCGACCGTGCTGTTTGCGATCTCGATTGCGATTATCGAAACCGATCTGCAAACCACGCCTTCGTGGCGCCGCACGAGCGCTTTCGTCGCCCGCGCGTTGATTCGTAATCCGCTGGTGGTGTCGCCGTTTGTCGGCATGGCGTTTGCCGCGGCAGGTATCGCCCTGCCCGCGCCAGTGCTTCACTTCACGACGCTGCTCGGCGGCGCGGCGAGCCCTTGTGCGTTGGTGGCCATCGGCATGTTCCTCGCCCAGAATTCGGGCGGCGCCCGCGAGCCGCGCACGGCGCGCGCCGTTGGACGTCTGGTCGGGCTCAAGCTGATCTTTCAACCGGCCATTACGGCATTTCTCGCATTCCGGGTGTTCGATCTGCCGGCCATCTGGGCGCACAGTGCCCTGCTGCTCTCAGCCCTGCCGATCGGCACCGGGCCGTTCATGCTGGCGCAACTCTACGGACGCGAAGCCGCCGTGGCATCGCGCGCCATTCTGATCTCTACGGTGCTGTCGGTCGTGACGGTGTCGTTGCTGATCGGCTGGTTCAGCGTGCGCTGAGCGTCGTTCGCCCGGCACTCAGCGCAGCGTTGCCGGCGCCGCGACCATGACGCGGTCACGCCCCGCGCGCTTGGCAGCATAAAGTGCCGCATCGGCAGCACCGAGCAGGCGCATCGGCAAGGCCTCCGGATCGGCGCTGTCGCGCGGATCGATACTCGCCAGCCCGATCGAAATGGTGAGCGGCACCAGCGTACCGTCGTCGTCGGGCACTTCGAGACGCGCCACCGCGCGGCGAACGCGCTCTGCCACCGTACCCGCCCAGTTCTGCTCGGTCTGCACCAGCAGCGCGGCAAACTCTTCGCCACCGTAGCGCGCCAACGTATCCGTCACGCGCAGTTGTGCACGCATGCACGCGCTGGCGGCGCGCAACGCGCGGTCACCGGTCGCATGGCCGTGGCTGTCGTTCACGCGCTTGAAGTGATCGATGTCGATCAGCAGACACGCCAGCGGTGCGCCGTAACGCACGCCGCGAATCACCTCTTCGCGCAGGCGCTGATCGAAGTAGCGGCGATTCGACAAGCCGGTCAACGGATCGGTGAGCCCGATGCGCTTGAGCCGCTCGCGATTCCACATGTTCTCGAGACAGACCGCCACGACCGCGCCGAAACGCTCAAGGAAATCGGTGGCCATGTCGGGGGCGAAGCGCTTTGCATCGCGGCTGCCCAGCGCGATCACGCCGATGTAGCGGCCGTTGCGCGACAACGGGATGACCACCGCGCTGGCGGGTGCACGCGCCCCGAAGAGTGGCACGTGGCGCTCGCGCGGTGCGCCGATCCAGAGGCGTCCATCGCCGCAAATCGCCGCAAACGTGCCGGCATCCTGCGCGATACACAACCCGGAATCGAGGGCACGGACACCTTCGGCGGTGTCGATGAGATCGCGCAAGGTGTCGTCGATCTCGGCGAGCATCACGTGGACCCCCGAGAGATCGAAGTCGTGACGCAACCGGTTGAGCACCACCTCCAGAAACTGCCCGAAGTCGGGGGCGCCCATCAGGGCCAGTTCGATGTCCTGAAAACGTTTTAGCGAACGCTCATTGCGCTGCACAGTCGCCAGCAGCGCTTGCAAAGCATCGGGCGTTGGTGCCTGGTTGGTTGCCACTTGTGGTCTCGAAAGACGCGCGGCACTTCGCGGCCGCGTAGCGTGATTGCCCGGATTTGATATCGGCATTGTGCCGGGCATTGAGCCCTATAACGGCACTCACCTGTGAAATTTGAGGGTGTCAGGTATGAATTTTGACGCCCGCAAATTAAGTCGTGGCGCGGTTTTCCACACCCCTAGGGAAAATACCTACCCCGCGAGTCCCTCATGTGGCACCGCACAAAATTCTTGCGAGAGACGCGACACGGTGCCTTCGCGTCACGACGGACGGCCGACCGGCCATCTCGACAACGCTTTTTAGCGGCACTACAATCGCGCCCGCTCGTGTGCGGCGACGGTCACAAACACCGCCGGAATCCGGTCCTCGGCCGGCGCACAACAGACCGGCGTCACTTCACGTCACCGTGAACCACAGCCGGCAGAGCGGTCACGTCTTAACTTTCGATATCCCCACGGAGACACAGTTGTTTACGTCCTACCTGCGCGCTTCGCGCAAGGCGCTCGCCGCCATCACGTTCGCCGTCTTTGCGGCGTTCATCGCCACCACCCCGGCACACGCTGCCGACGCCGCCATCCGGCATCACACGCACAAGGCGAGCCAGCCGGCCAAGCACGCCAAATCGGCAAAATCAGCGAAACCGGCAAAAGCGAAGAAAACTGCCAAAGCCGCCAAAGCCAAGTCGGTGAAAACGGCGCGCGCGAAACCTTCCAAGATGAAGGCAATGCATGCGACAACCACGCAGGCGAAGTCGCATCGCAAAAACCAAGGCAAGGCGGCCGCCAGACAAGCCTCAGCCAAATCGCACACCGCCGCCGGCAAACGTGCCAGCGCCAAGTCCCGCACGCCGATGAAGACGGCCAGCCTGCGCAAACACAAAGTCGCCGCGTTATAGTCATCAGGCGGTGACGCCACGGACCCCGGACGCCACCCTCTCATTTTCGTGAGGTTGCATAGGGTGGTGACATGTCCATGACATTTCGGCGTACGCCGGCGCGCGTTGCGCCGGCGCGACAACCGATTTATTTCACTTCGTTTTTTTGGTGCGAAGCTAATTCTTGTTTTGCCCGATCCGACTCTCGGCATACGGGAAACATGGCATGACGGCGCCACGTATTTTGTGCGCCACGCCATCGGATGTGGAAGCGATTGCGGCACTTCACGCGCATAGCTGGCAGGCCACTTATGCACACGCCCTCCCCGCGGGTCCGCTACTCGCCCATCTGGCGCGCGAACATGCGTCGCTCTGGCGCGAGCGGCTGACGCGCGTCGACGACCCCGCGCTGCGCATCTGGAAAGCCTGCCCCGATCTGGACGACGGCCCGCTCGCGGGCTTCATCTGCGCCTTGTCGGGTGCCGACGGCATTCTGGTCGACAATCTCCACGTGGCCGCGCCGTGGCAGGGGCAAGGCATCGGGCAAGCGCTTTTCAGGCGCGTCAGAGCCTGGTCGAACGCGCTCGATCCCAGTGCGCCGCTTTATCTCTGGGTGTTGGCGCAGAACACGCGGGCGCGCCGGTTTTACGAACAACTTGGCGGTGCCGCCGGCCCGGTTCACCCCATCGCTGTCTCACCCGGCATTGAAGTTCCTGCATTGCGCTATATGTGGAAGTCGGGATAACGGGCGCAAACCATCCCGAAATGGAATACCTGGACGGACCGGTCGTCCGGTTGCTCCACGCACATGTCGCACTGCAACGAAAAATGGCTCGAGACTGGCGTAGATCAACAATCTAAAAGTTTCCCCGCTTGACACCTTCCCACCTTTCCCGTAAAAAAACGGGTGCATGAACGTTGTATGGCGAGTCTTGTGTTCATCTAATGTCGCCCTATGCGTCAACTCGGTTGTACCTGATCAGCTTTAATGTCATGCGCTCACTGAGCTTCTCGCTCGCTCATTTGAAAATTTTAAGGATTTAAGAAATGGCAACTGGTACCGTCAAGTGGTTTAACGACGCCAAGGGTTTCGGATTCATTACGCCGGACGAAGGTGGTGAAGATCTCTTCGCGCACTTCTCGGAAATCCAAGCAAAGGGCTTCAAGTCCCTGCAAGAAAACCAAAAGGTCACCTTCGAAGTGAAGATGGGACCGAAGGGCCGTCAAGCCAGCAACATCAATCCGGTCTAAGTGATTGATGTTCGGCTAAGCGATCGCTAACCCGATCGACGCGCCTCGGGCAGAACTTAACCGTCTGCCCGAACTGAAAACCCCGCTCTGGCGGGGTTTTTTCGTTGCGTGGCGGGTCACGCGGCTATGCTGACAACTCTCCCCACGCTGGAGGTATGAAATGGGCCTGCTGGTAGACGGCAAGTGGCACACCGACTGGTATGACACGCGCGCCACGGGCGGGCGCTTCGAGCGCCGCCCCACAACCTTTCGCCACTGGATCACCACCGATGGCGCACCGGCGCCGGATAGCGAAGGTACGTCCGGCTTTGCGGCCGCGCCGCAGCGCTATGTGCTGTATGTGAGCTATGCGTGCCCGTGGGCGCATCGCACGCTCATCATGCGCGCGCTGAAGGGGCTGGAAGCCATGATTCCCGTCGCCGTGGTGAACTGGCTGATGCTGGACGACGGCTGGACCTTCGCGCCGGGCCCCGGGGTCACAAGCGATCCGGTCAACCACGCCGCATTCCTGCGCGACGTGTATCTCGCGGCAGACGATCGCTTCTCCGGGCGCGTGACCGTCCCCTTGTTGTGGGACACCCTCACCCGCACCATCGTGAACAATGAGTCGTCGGAAATCCTGCGCATGTTCAACGGCGCTTTCGACGGGCTGGGCGCCATAGCAGGTGACTACTATCCGGAAGCGTTACGCAAGGAAATCGACACGCTCAATGCGCGTATCTACGACACGGTGAACAACGGCGTCTACAAGGCGGGGTTTGCGACGACGCAGGCGGCCTACGAGGAGGCTGTCACGCCGCTGTTCGAGACACTCGACATGCTGGAGCAGCGCCTCGCCAGCCGCCGCTTTCTGACGGGTGCGCGCATGACCGAAGCCGACATCAGGTTATTCACCACGCTCATCCGCTTTGATGCCGTCTACGTGGGGCACTTCAAGTGCAACGTGCGCCGCATCGCGGACTACCCGAATCTGTCGGCCTATACGCGCGACATCTACCAACAGCCCGGCGTTGCGGCGACCGTCAACTTCGATCACATCAAGCGTCACTACTACGAGAGCCATCGGACGATCAATCCGACGGGCATCGTACCGGTCGGACCGTTGCAGGATTTCGATGCGCCTCACGGCCGGGCGCAGATGGCCTGGATGGCCTGACAGGTGAGATGGCAGTGAGATCGTTGTCAGCCGCCCTCTGCGGCGGCCGACAACGGGATACAACTCGGGCCGGAGGCCCTCAGACGGCGCGCGGCTTCACGCGGCTGGCCGCTTCCAGCGCGTTGCGACGTGCGACGTCGAGGTCGTCGTCGTAAGCCAGCGCGACGCCCATACGGCGCTTCACGAAGCTCTCGGGTTTGCCGAACAGACGAATGTCGGTCTGCGGCACTTGCAGTGCCTGATCCACACCGTCGAACACGACACCCGTCGCGTCCACGCCGCCGTAGATCACTGCGCTCGCTCCCGGTGTCTTCAGCGTGGTGTTGACCGGCAGGCCGAGAATCGCGCGCGCATGCAGTTCGAATTCGTTCTGCCATTGCGTGATCATCGTCACCATGCCCGTGTCGTGCGGACGCGGGCTCACTTCGCTGAACCACACCTCGTCGCCCTTCACGAACAGCTCGACCCCGAAGAGTCCCTGCCCGCCCAGATTCTGGGTCACTTCGCGCGCGATCAGGCGAGCACGCTCCAGCGCGTTCACCGGCATCGGGTGCGGCTGCCAGCTCTCGACGTAATCGCCGCTCACCTGCTTGTGGCCGATCGGCGCACAGAAGTGGGTTTCGACCTGTCCGTCGGCGCCACGTGCACGCACGGTGAGCAACGTGATCTCGTAATCGAAGTCGATGAAACCTTCGACGATGATGCGGCCGTGGCTCACGCGGCCACCGGCCATGGCGTAGTCCCACGCGGCTTTCACATCATCGGGACCGTCGATCTTGCTTTGCCCCTTGCCCGAGCTGCTCATCACCGGCTTGACCACGCACGGATAGCCGATGCCGCCGTCGATCGCGGCCTGCAACTGTTCGAGCGAATCGCAGAACTGATAGGGGCTGGTCGGCAGGCCGAGCGTCTCGGCGGCCAGACGGCGAATGCCTTCGCGGTCCATCGTCAAACGGGCAGCGCGCGCCGTGGGCACGACATGGACGATGCCGTCGGCTTCGAGCGCTTCGAGCATCGGCGTGGCGATGGCTTCGATTTCCGGCACGACGAGGTCGGGCTTTTCGGCGAGGATGAGCGCCTTGAGCTGTTCCGGGTCGGTCATCGCAATCGTGCGCGCATGATGCGCGACCTGCTGCCCCGGCGCGTTTTCATAACGGTCGACGGCAATCGTCTCGACGCCGAGACGCTGCAACGCGATCAGGACTTCGCGGCCGAGTTCGCCAGCGCCCAACAACATGACCTTCGTCGCGCTCGGCGACAGCGGGGTTCCGATAGTGGTCATTTGCGACCCTTGATGAGTGAGGAAAAGGGATGCGTTGTCGCGCGCGAGCGCGCCAAACGCGAAAGACGTATTGTAGCGAGCGCCGCCATACCGAAGCTAGAAGCAGCGAGTAGGCGGCGGGAGGTCCGACGCGACGGGCGGGAAGCCGGACGTCCGTCGCCATCGCAGACCTGACACCTAGGCCAGCGCTCCGCGCAACACGCGGCGGCAACACGCGACCATGCGGGCCTCCGTGTCTTGATATCCGGTCAGCACCCATGCCGTCCCGGCGTTGGTCATGGCGCCAACGAGTGCCAGCCCGACAATGCGGGCGTCGGCCGCCGCGTCTTCACTGACCGGCGGCGGTGCGTCGGCCATGCCGATGATCAAGCGGGCAAATTCGAAGAGATAGCGCTGGTAAGTCGCGTCGGTTTCGGGGCTCACGCCCATCACCTCCAGCAGCAGCACGCGCGCGGCGTGAGCATCGCGCAAGAACGTGAAAAACGCGTGCAAGCCGGCGTCGAGTCGCGCGTCGAGTGTCGGCGCGCTGGTGGCTACGGCCGCCTGCAACTGACCGAGGAGTGACTGCGCGTGATGGGCATACGTCGCGCGCAGCAGATGCTCCATGCTCTCGAAGGCGGCATAGAAGTAACGGTCGTTGAGCTTCGCCAGACCGCACACCGAGCGCACCGTCGCACGCCGGAACCCCACCGTACCGAAAACCGCCGTGCCGGCGCCGATGAGCGCCATGCGCCGTGCCGCTTCCCGCTGGGCCTGCCCCACCCCGCCATAACGGCGGCCGGACGGCGCACGCGACGGTGCGGCGTCCTTGTTGTCCGATTCGAGTCCTTGTTCCATTTCGCTATTTGACATCACGAACGCTGAAAACTAAAGTGGTGACACGCATCACCAAATTATACGCAACGCGATGCGAGTGACAAATGACGAAATTTGGCGTCGTTTTGAAGTCACCGGACACGATCCGAATCCATAGATAGGAGACATTGGCATGAAGACGTTCACCGACAAGGTGGCGGCCATCACCGGTGCAGGCTCCGGCATGGGTCGCTCGCTCGCCCTGGAACTGGCGCGCCGAGGGGCGCATCTCGCGCTATCCGACATCGATGACGCCAGCGTCGCCTACACCGCTGCGGCCTGCCGCGATTTTGGCGTGCACGTGACCGCCCGGCGACTGGATGTGTCCGATCGCGAAGCCGTGTTCGCGTGGGCCAGCGACACGGCCGAGATGCACGGCAAGGTCAATTTCATTTTCAACAACGCCGGCGTCTCGCTGTCGGTGCCCGTCGCGACGGCGCGCCTCGAAGACGTCGAGTGGCTGATGAACATCAACTTCTGGGGTGTCGTGCACGGCACGCAGGCGTTCCTGCCTTACCTCGCCGCCTCGGGCGAAGGTCACGTCGTAAACACGTCGAGCCTGTTCGGCATCGTCGCCATGCCGACGCAGTCGGCCTATAACGCCAGCAAGTTTGCCGTGCGTGGCTTCACCGAAGCGTTGCGCATGGAGCTCGATCTCGCCGGGTCTCCCGTAAGCGCGACATGCGTTCACCCGGGGGGGGTGGCAACGAATATCGTGCACACCTCGCGCATCGACGACAGCATCACGACGCTGACCGGCATGGACGCCCAGACGCACCGCCGTCGCGCCAACAAGCTGATTGACGTGACGAGTGCCGATGCGGCTGCCCGGCAGATTCTCGCAGGGGTCTCTCACAACGCCAGACGCGTACTCGTGGGTGCCGATGCCCGCCGCGTCGACAAGCTGGCACGTCTGCTGGGCGGGAGCTATCAGGCGCTGGTCGTGTGGTTTTACCGACGCACGGCCGTCGCGCGCAAGCCCGCGGCTTCAACGGCTTCTGCATCGACCCCTACATCTTCGACGGCCTCGAACGCCGACGCGGCGCGCGGCACTTCGGCAGGCGCCTCCGACTAAGGCCACGGGCAGCAGACGCCGCCCGATACGAATGATCGAAGCTACAGAACAGCACCCGACGGACTCCGCCATGACCGCTACCCGCACCGCTTCCGCATCGAACACATCGAACACGCCGACCGATATCGCCAGCGTGGCCACCGATCTCGACGTCGTCGTCATCGGTGCAGGCATCTCGGGTATCTCTGCGGCGCACTACCTCCGCGAGCGCTGCCCCGGCACGCGCTTCGCGATGCTTGAAGCCCGGCAGTCGCTGGGCGGCACGTGGGACCTGTTCCGCTATCCCGGCGTGCGCTCCGACTCCGACATGTTCACGCTCGGCTTCAGCTTCCGGCCGTGGAACAGCAATCAGGCCATCGCCGACGGCGGCAAGATTCTCGACTATCTCAAAGACACCGCGCACGCCGAAGGACTCGACGGCCTGATTCGCTACGGTCACAAGTTGCGTGAGGCGCGATGGGATTCGGGCATCGCGCGCTGGACGCTCGACATCGAGCGCACCTACCCCGACGGCCGCCAAGAGACGCAGCCACTGACCTGCCGCTTTCTCTTCATGTGCAGCGGGTACTACGCGTACGACGCCGGTCACTCGCCCACATGGCCCGGCATGGATGACTTCACCGGCAAACTGGTTCACCCACAACACTGGCCGGCGAATCTCGATTACCGCGACAAGCGCGTGGTCATCATCGGCAGCGGTGCCACTGCCGTGACGCTGCTGCCGAACATGGCAACGAGTGCCGCCCACGTCACGATGCTGCAACGCTCACCCAGCTACATCCTGTCGATGCCGTCACGCGACGGCGTGGCCGAACGGTTGCGTGCGCTGCTGCCTGCGGGACTGGCCCATCGCATCGTTCGCATGAAAAACGTGCTGGTGACGCTCGGCTTCTACAACGCCGCGCGCCGATGGCCGAACGCGATACGGCGCGTATTGATCAAGCGCGCGGCGCGTCAGGCGCTGGGGCACGTGGATGTCGCGCGCGATCTCTCGCCGCGTTACAACCCGTGGGATCAACGGCTCTGTCTCGCGCCCGGCGGCGACATTTTCAAAGCGCTGCGCAGCGGCCGTGCCGCCATCGTGACCGATGAAATCGCATCGTTCACGCCGACAGGGCTTGCCCTCAAGAGCGGCCAAACGCTCGATGCGGACATTGTGGTGACGGCGACCGGACTGCGCGTGCAACTGATGGGCGGTGCGAAATTGTTCGTCGACGGCGAGCCGATCGCGCTGGCCGACACCGTCTCGTACAAGGGCATGATGTACAGCGGCGTGCCCAATCTGGCATCGATTTTCGGTTACACGAATGCGTCGTGGACGTTGAAAGCGGAGTTGATCGCGCAGTACGTCTGCCGTCTCGTCAATCACATGAACAAGCATGGCTACGACACGTGCGTGCCCCGGCTACGCCCGCACGAGCATGCCGAATTGCCGGCGATCGGGCTCACTTCCGGCTACATTCAGCGAGCCGCCGGTGAATTGCCGAAGCAAGGGGGCCGCAAGCCGTGGGTGTTCTATCAGAGCTACTTCCGTGACGTGCGCCTGATGCGCTGGGGCCGCGTCGACGACGGGGCCATGCGCTTCGAGCGACGCGCCACACGTGAGGTCGATACCCCGCAAGTTGCTGACTTGCCGAGTGGCATGAAAGCGGCGTCGCGTTAGACGCACGGCATCGTTGACATCCATCGACGGCATGTTCGACATCGACACCATCGACATGCGTGAACTTCCCCTCCACGGCACGGCCTCATGACCGCATTCAACTCACTGCCCGACATCATGCTCATTGCCTACTTGCTCGGTTGTCTCGTGATCGCCTTCGCCGTGATCGTGCTGGTGCTCGTGCGCTTCACCCAGCGCGTGGCCAAACGCGCCGAGGCCGCTGTGCCGCCGGACGGTCAGTTTCTGGACATGGATGGCGAACGTCTGCACTACGTCGATTTCGGCAGCGGGCCGGCGGTCGTGTTCGTGCATGGCCTGTGTGGTCAGCTACGTAACTTCGCGTACCTGCCCCTCGCCGAGATGTCACGGACGCATCGGGTGATCCTGATCGACCGGCCGGGCTCTGGTTACTCGACACGGTCACCGGACAGCGACGGCAACATCGCGGCGCAGGCGGCGGTCGTCGCGAGACTCATCACGACACTGGGGCTTGAGCGCCCGCTCGTCGTCGGTCACTCGCTCGGCGGTGCCGTCGCACTGACGCTGGCCCTCAACCACGGCGAGCAAGTCGGTGCGCTGGCGTTGATCGCACCGCTCACGCAACCGGTGTCCCAGCCGCCCAAGGCGTTTCGTGCGCTGGCGGTACGCAGCGCATGGTGGCGCCGCTGGATCGGCCGTACGCTGGCCGTGCCGGTCGGCATGATGACCGGCCGCACGACACTCACTTACGTGTTCGGTCCTGAAGATGCGCCGAAAGACTTCCTGATCCGTGGCGGCGGCGCACTGGGTTTCCGCCCGGGCAATTTCTACGCGGCCTCGGTCGACATGCTCGCTGCCGAGCGCGATATGCCCGGTATCAGCGCACGCTACGGCTCGCTGAGCGTGCCCGTCGACGTGCTGTACGGCCGCAGTGACCGGATTCTCGACTACCGCGTGCACGGCGAAGGCTTGCCGCGCGGCTACGCGGCGGCGCGACTGACGTTGATCGATGGCGGGCACATGCTCCCCGTCACACAACCCGAGACCACGATGCAGTGGCTGCAAGCAGTCGCGGCGCGTGCACACGGCGCAGCGAGCGCGGCGTCATCCGCACCGGCAACGGTGTCCACGCACGCTGCGAACGACGCGGCGTGACGTTGCGCAGCGGCTGTCGAATGGTTGTCGAATAGTCACGGATTGCCCACGAAGTCAGACAAACGAGACGCACCGGGTCAGGTGCGTCGACGCTTCCGATGGCACACTAGGGGCTTCGCGACTCCGCTTGGCCTATGCGCCGGCAGCGCCATGTCCGTCATCACCGATTCGCGCCCGTCTGCCCCGTCCCTGCGTCAAGCAGCGAGTCTCGTCGTGCTGCGCGCGCGACCGAGTGGCATGGAAGTCCTGCTGCTGCGCCGTGCCGTGCGCGCCAACGATTTCAGTTCCGACGCCTATGTTTTCCCCGGCGGGGTCGTGGATGCTGCCGACCGGCACGCGCATGCCGCGTGCTACGGGCTCGACGATGCGGCGGCGAGTGATCGCCTGCATCTGCCCGAAGGTGGACTCGACTACTACATCGCCGCGATTCGCGAATGCTTTGAAGAGACCGGTGTTTTGTTTGCGGATGTTGTGAGCGGTGATGTCGGAAGCCTCGCGGACGACGCGGTCGCTGACGACAGTGCGAATAACCGTGCCGGCGCACCGATCGACAGCGCCCGCTTGACGGCCATTCGCGCGCATCGCGAAGCGCTTCATGACGCGGCAATCGATCTGACGTCCCTCTGCCGAACGTTCGACATACGACTGGCACCGGCCCGGTTGCATTATCTGAGCCACTGGGTGACGCCGCTTGCGTTACCGAAGCGTTTCGACACCCGCTTCTTTCTCGCGGTGTTGCCGGACGGGCAACAGGCCGAAGTCGATCAAGTGGAGACGGCAGCGCACCGCTGGATGCGCCCCGCCTATGCGTTTGCCCACGCCGAGCAACTGCGCTTGTTGCCGCCGACGCGCAAGCTTCTGCAATGGCTCGACGGCATGGGCGATGTCGACACCGCCGTCGCCGCGGCGCAGGCGCTGACCGAGGTGCCGCGCATTCAGCCGCGGCTGGCCGAAGGCAAGCGGGGCCGCTGGCCCGTGACACCCGACGAACCCGCGTGGGCCGAGTTGTCGCTGACCGATCCGCAGGAACAAGGCACGGGCAGCTACGACATCGTGCCGGGACGCGTGATCGGGCTCATGCCCGGCGTCCTGCGGGTGAGCGCCCCGAATCCGGGGATGATGACGGGCCCCGGCACGAACACGTACCTCATCGGAGGCGGCGCAGCCAACACGTGGGCCGTCATCGATCCGGGTCCTGACGATCCGTCGCATATCGACGCGATTTTGCGGGCGGCGCCGGGTGACATCCGGCAGATTTTCGTCACGCATACCCATCGCGATCATTCGCCGGCTGCCCGTACGCTCGCGGCGCGCACGGGGGCAACGACATACGGGATGCCTGCGCAGCATGAGGAAGGTCAGGATCTGACGTTTGTGCCGGACGTCATGCTGGCGGACGGCGATGCGGTGGTGTTACCCGATGGGCGCACGCTGCGTGCCATTCATACCCCGGGACACGCGGCCAACCATCTCTGCTATGCGCTCGACGAGGCAAAGCTCGTTTTCACCGGCGATCACGTCATGCAGGGCTCGACGGTTGTCATCAATCCGCCTGACGGGCATATGGCGACGTATCTGCGGTCGCTGGAAAAGCTGGCGGCGCTCGCGCCCGCGTGGCTGGCACCGGGGCATGGCTTCGTCATGGATCAACCGGCACGGCGCATTGCGCGGCTGGTCGCCCATCGGCTTCAGCGCGAAGCACGCGTGCTCGACGCGCTTCGCAAGCACGGACCGGCGACGATCGAGGCGCTGACCCCGATCGTGTACGACGATGTGCCGGCCGTGCGCCATGCCGTGGCGCGGCGTTCGCTGCGCGCGCATCTGGAGAAACTCGCGGAAGACTGCCTCGCGGTGCGTCAAGACGAGGGGCTTTGGGCGGCTACCGACGCCTGAAAACGCCCGGCAATTTCGGCTCAGTCGTCACCGTCGCCGAGCAACTCGTCGACGATGCGCTCCCCGGCTTTGCGACCGGCCATTTCAGCGTCGACACGATTGTCCCGATGGCCATCGGGCGAGCGCACTTCCGGCCCCTCCGGCTTCCCGTGCCGTGAGACTTGCACCAGATAGTCCCAAGGACCGGCGTACTCGTTCTGAAACGCCTTGACGCGAATGGCATAGCCGGCGCGATATTCGTACATCTGCTCGTGGGAGGCATAGCTCATGACGGACTCCGGTGCTTGACGTCGAATGACGTCGTGTGACGTCGTGGCGGGATGCGTGCCGATCAGCCAGTGGCGCGCAGGATGACGGGTTCGGATTGAGCGCCGCCGGAAATTTCGGCAACGGCCAGCGCGACGATGGCATCTTCGTGCTCGACGAATTGATCGAAGAGCGCCTCCCCGGCCGCGTCACTACCCGCGAGCTGATTCAGTGCGGCGCGCTCGATCAGGCAGGTCCAGACCCTGCCGTCCACATTGAGGTAAAAGCGCACCGACCGGTCATCATCGACAAGTCCAATGCCGCCGTGCAACGTCGCGCCCATCGCACTTCTCCCATTCGCGGATACTGCTCAATCGTCAAATTCTGACAAAAAATGCTATCACTTTCGGATTGCGTTCGTATTTTTTCCCTATCAAAACTGGCAGCATAAAAAAACCCGCCTGAGAGAGGCGGGCTGAGAAAACCGGAACGCACGGGGCACCATGACTATCCCGGGAAGACAGGGTCATGAAAACATGACGAATTCATTATGCGTCGCGTCGCGGTCGTCGAGAGCGGTGTGCGAGCAGGGAATTAGATCTGGATCAAGTACGACGTCGAGTTCTGCGAAGTATTTCGCGCTTCGAAACAAATATTCGAATGCGACGACAACGACAAAACTATCGGATGGATTCCCCGGATGGGGGTAATAGCAGGGATCTAAAACGATGAACTACAAGGGGATTTTGGGGTGACCGATGGGACTCGAACCCACGACGACTGGAATCACAATCCAATCACCAAACCCTAATTTTTCCTTTATTTTCATATAGTTGAGCATCCCGATTTGTCAATTCCAGCAACCACGACGGCAACGGTGCGACAAGGCTTTCCGGGCGGTCGTTGACAAAAATCGGGCTCCATTTTCGGTGTTCCCCACCTCCCCTCATGCGGTGATCTTCGGGCGAGGTTCCGCAGATTTTGAGCACACTCTCGTTGCGGGGCCCCGGCGACAGAATCTCGGCGGATCTGACCCGATTGCTAGATCTTCGAGACATTCGTTTCGCCGGCACAACAGCATTTGATATTGAAGCGCTAACCGCTTAAGGTCTATCCACGGGATTTCTTCTATATCCGGGAACACCGTCTTGGGAGCGCTCCAATGAATGCCGCAACGCATGTGAGCCGGACTTGCCCTGTTCCCCTAAAGCCAATCTTTGTCGCCCTCTCCCTGTGTGCCGTTAGCCACGCGCAAGCTGCTTGTGACAACCTGAATCCGGCAAGCAACACCACCGTCACCTGCACAGGATCTGGCGGCGCGGTCCTTGCGCAAAGCGGCGGCACCAACGTTACTGTCAACGTCACCCCCGGGAGCACAGTCTCTCTCGTTCGCGGCACACCCGGCTTAGCGATCATCTCCGTCGACACCTCCAGCACGATTTCCAATTCGGGTACGGTCAGCCTCTCCGGTTCGTCATCAACCGGCCGCGGCGCGGCGCTCCTTGGCCAGAACGACCGCAACGCACTGATCAATACCTCTTCGGGGACCATCACCACAAGCGGTGCAAACAACGACGGCATGGCCTTGAATGGAAACAACGGTTCGATCACGAATAACGGGACGATTTCGCTATCGGGCCCCAACTCGTATGGCATGACCGCTTCGTGGGGCCTAGCGACGGCTCTCGGACAGTTCACGACGTTTGTAAACACCGGAACGATTACGGCCACTGGGTCTAGCAGCCGCGCGATTAGCGCCACTGGGGGACAGAGCACCATCACCAATACCGGGACGCTGCTTACGACCGGAGGCACCGCATCGGGCCGATCGTTTACGGTGTACATGCAGGGCAACAACATCACCTTCACAAACAGCGGTTACGTCGAAGCCCGAGGCATTAACAGCGATGCCGTAGTGTCAAATACAGGGGGGGGATTCACCGGAACGATCGTTAACCAAGCTGGCGGACAGATCATCAGCCAACAGGGATTTGGCGTGCGCACCGTCAACGGAACGATCTCTATCACCAATGCCGGGCTGATTCAAAGCAACGCCGGAACGGCAATTGCGATGAACCCGGCGGCTCGGTCCAACACCCTCACCTTACAGACGGGCTCTCAGATCATTGGCACTGCGGACGGTGGGTCGAGCGCAGTCAGTACATTGATTCTTCAGGGCACCGGCACCGCTAGCAACGCGTTCGTGAACTTCGGCACCCTGCTCGCTCAAGGCGACAACTGGACATGGAGTGGCAGCGGCAACTTCAACAACGCCCAGTTGCAGACCGGCACGTTCAACCTCACCGGCACGCTCGGCGGCGCGACGACGACGGTGGCCTCTGGCGCAACCCTTATTGGCACTGGGACGCTCACGGGCAACGTCACAAACCAGGGCACCGTTCACCCAGGGGACGGCAGTGGCAATGGCACGGTGACTATTGTCGGCAACTACACCGGGCAGAACGGCACCCTGAAAGTTGACTCTGTACTTGGCAACGACAGTTCGCGTGTCGCCCCTCTCACTGTGAGCGGCGGCACGATCAACGGCAACACATCGGTTGCCGTCAATAATCTTAGCGGGCTCGGCAACCTGACCACGGGCAACGGAATTCCGGTGGTGCAGGCCGTCAGCGGCGCGACATCGACTGCGTCAGCCTTCGCGCTCGGCTCCTCGGTGAGTGCCGGCGCCTACACCTATTACTTGTATAAGGGTGGCACGACGGCCGACAGCACGAACAGTTGGTATCTCCGCTCGACGGTTGCTGCCCCCGTTGAGGTGACCGTCACAGATCCGGTCACCGGAGAGCCGGAAGTCGAAATCCTGACGCCCACGCCAGGTATCGGAACACCGCCAACCGCGACGCTCCAGCCCGGCGACGACCCGCTCCCCATCTATCGGATCGAGGTGCCCGTCTACTCGATGATGCCGGAGCTAGGCAGAACCGCAGGCTTCGCCCAATTGGCCACATTCCACGAACGGCAGGGCCAGCAGGGATTGCTTGATGAGCGTGGCTGGCTGACCGATGGCTGGGCTCGCGTGTGGGGGCAGACTGAGCAATTGCGTACGAAAGGCGATGTCACCCCTCAGTTTGACGGCAACATTGGCGGCATTCAGATCGGGCACGACGTCTTTGCGAGTCGCAGCGATTCGGGCCACGGCGACCATGTGGGGATTCTCGGCGGGTGGACACGTGCTTCGGGTGATGTTCAGGGTCTCGCACTCGGTATGCCTGATACGCACGCCGGATCTCTCGGGCTGGACATGTACAGCGCTGGTCTCTACTGGACTCACGTCATGCCCGGTGGTGCTTACACGGACGCTATCTTCTTGGCATCGTCGATGCAATATCAGGCAAAGCCATTGAGCGGCCTCAACCGGAACGTCAACGGCAAGGGCTTGGCCGCGTCGCTGGAGACGGGGTGGCCGATTCACCTATCGGAGACGTTAGCGCTCGAGCCACAGGCGCAGATCATCTGGCAAAGACAGAGCATTGACGATTTCAACGATGGAATTTCCACCGTAGCGTTCAACAACGTCAACAGCCTGATGGCGCGTATTGGCGCGAGACTGGAAGCTAACTACGACGGCGCGCGCGGGCTGCTCCGCCCTTACCTGCTCTTCAATCTCATCCACAGCTTCGGTAACGATGGTCGCGTTCTGTTTGGAGGCAACACACCGGTGGTGAGCAACTCCAACAGCACAGCCGCCCAGTTCGGCATCGGCGTCGCCGGCCGCTTCAACAAAGCAGCGAGCGTGTATGCCACGCTCGCCTACTTGACCCAGCTTGACGCAACGCGACAGCAGTCGGTGTCTGCCACGCTTGGTCTGCGATGGACGTGGTGATCTGACGTACGATATCCCACAGTCAAAGAGGTAGGCATTGCTTCTACCAGCACCGAAATTGGATACGCACGTACACGGACTCGACGCCAGAAATGTCGAAAGAAGCCTAGGAAATTAGGAAAGCGCCAACAGTCCGCTCAAGCGAGCTATCTCCTTTGGTCGGGAAGACGAGACTCGCCCCTGTCAATGCTTATACGTCGCGGTTTCGGCTGATACATTGGCACAATCCGGGAATTCAGGCGAGTTGTGGCAAGGGAACGGCCAATGACGACTCTTGACCAGAATGTGACTTGAGCCCGACGGTGGCGTATAGCTGAAACTAGACACATCCCGGGCATGTCCCCGCTCGATGACACGTAGCCCTCTCTATGGCAAAGCAGCTAGAATGCGTCTGCAAAACACACGGAGATATAAAAAATGCTTGAGTTTTTAGTGAGACTTTTTAGCATGGTGAAGCGGCTTTGGAATAATCTTCCAGAGTCTGCCCAAGAAGCAATTATCAAGGCAGTGGTAGATAGCTTCGAGGCAACGTTCCGCGCTTTCTTCCAGGCAAATAAGGTAGAAAAATCCAATGCTTAACGCCAAATCAAATCAACCTACCATTGAAAACTCTACCGCCGAAGACAGCAAGAATAAGAGTTTCAAGGAGTTCTTGAACTCTCAACAAGGAACGGCTGCCTTTCAGGGTACGGCACTCGCACTAAAAAGCAACATGACCACCGCCGTCGCGAGAATCAACGATGCCACTTCAATTTTCATTGGGAATGAAGCGGAGCAAAACTTTGCTCAGGCCGTAAACGAGATCGTGCAAAGTGATGCATTCACAGACGAACTAAGCCAATCGATTGGCATCCCGTTGCCCGAGGAAACAGAAGACCAATTCGTTGCTCGAGCCAAGGCGAAGATGACCGACTTTCTGAGAAAAAAGCTTT
This sequence comes from Pandoraea sp. PE-S2T-3, assembly GCF_002179965.1. Taxonomy (GTDB): domain Bacteria; phylum Pseudomonadota; class Gammaproteobacteria; order Burkholderiales; family Burkholderiaceae; genus Pandoraea. The sequence continues at coordinate 75,174 of NZ_NGUQ01000016.1, read as the reverse complement.
CGAAGTAGCGAAGAAAGCACCACCCAACGGACGGCCATCCCCCCTACCTTAGTCGATCAAACAGATCGTGACTAGTCAAGAGCAACTTCTCTCGTAACGAACAAACCTCTTGGCTATGACGGCTATCTCCACACAGACACGCCTCTCCGTCTTTCGACAAAACTTCCCTTAGTACGAGACTAATAGCATGGAAATTAGTATAGGAGATGCCGCAACGTGGGCTGCGACTCTCATTGCGGCTCTTTCCGCATACTCAGCAAGAGTCGCCGCAAAAGCCGCGGATAAATACCAGGCTGAGGCGGCTCATTACGCCAAAAAGAGCGCAGAGCTTCATGAAAAGAACTTTCAGTTAAGCCAGCGATCTTGGACCGATCAGCATTTCAATGCGGTGCGAGAATGGGCTGATCAAGTTTGTTCCACAATTGCTGATGCAACTCACCTTTTAGAACAGCCCCAAACATTCGATGATAAGAAAAACGCTGTCCTCGTGCGTCTTAGTGCATTGATAGATACTGGGCGCTGGTTTTTTCCAAACCAGTGGAGTGATGACTACGGGACGCACAAAGAATCCGCGTATCGAGGTATTCGGCAACCAGTTCTTGATTGCGCCGTAGATGCGTATGAAGTTTTGCGGGATGCGGAAGTTGGAAGCGACGCCAAGGCTCGAATTGTTACCGCTCAGCGCGAGTTTGTTAGCCATATCCAAACCGTGTTAAATCCGCGTGCGCGAGAGCGGGAAATCAAGAAACTTCTCCAGGAATTTGATGTTTCAGAGCGCCTCCGAAACGCCCCCGGCTCAGTTCTTGACAAATGATCGTCTCGCCGGGCACGCTGGGGGCCGCAGCGAGGCCAGTCTTATCGGAGGGCCAGTCCTTTTCGGGTTGAAAGTAATCGATGGACCGAGCAGAGATCCGGCGCGCCAGCCTCCGAAGTACTGTACCTATATGGGGTGCAGGTGGTCGGAGGTTCAGATCCTCTCGCCCCGACCAGAATTGAACCCGCACAGTCATTGGCTGTGCGTTTTTTCGTTTGCGTCAATCTGTTGATTCGTAGAGCGTAATATTAGGTGATTGCCTAACATTCGATGACGTCACGCGGGTCAGGAAGCTGACTTCGGTTGCGGCTCCGCGCGCATGGAAGCGGCGTCGGGCAACGTTACGAACGACCTCGCCTCGTCCATCGATCAAGCACCCAGCCAGTCGTCGTAATCGTCCGGCTTAATGATCACCACCGAACGCTTCTCACTCCCAGGCTTGTGGAAGCGCTTCATCAGCGGGTGATTATCCGCGTTGGACGTCAGCATCGTGAACGACAGCCGTGTATAGTTCTTTCCGGCCCCCGGCCCCCTTACATTGGTCGCGTGAGGTCAGCCAAATGCTATGGTTATCGATGCGCCGGCAGTTCCGGACCCGGCCAATGCTCCGCATTGACGTCGCTATCTGAGTGATACGACACTTGCTTAAGCAATTCACCAATGCGCCGATCAACTACTTCAACGATTTCAGGCGGCAGAGGCTCACCTGGTGAATACACGAACTGTCCCTTAGTCAACACCACGACATCGGCATGGCCATAGAACTGCTCGCGCGAGTCGTCCACGGCGCACTGCGAGTTGCGAATATCCCCGGCGAAAACATGCGCAAGACCAACATATTGCTTGTTATCGCTGCTCAGTTTTTTGGCTCTACCCTTGCATTCGCTTTCGGTCAATATCGCACGCCGGTAAACAGAAACGCCCTCCGTCGGATTTTTCTGCCTGAAAGCGCCCTTCTTGAGTTTTTTCCCGTGCCTATCTAAATGGTACGGAGTGCAAATCCCTCGGATCACTGACTCGTTATCCGGAATGTTCTCATCGACATTCTCGACCATGCGATTAATTATTAGAGTTCGATCGTAGTAATAGCTTTTGCTCCGCTGGGCTCATAAAGCGCACGAAGTAGGCCATAAACACCCGCAGCGCCTTCCGACGCACCGTTATGGTACACGGTGGGAAGCCCTCGTCGTCTCATGTAGAAGCTGTACTTGCTACGCCCAATTTCAAGTTGTGCCTCACCTTCACTAGACTGCCATTCCATTGAAATGGTGCCTGACGGATTGGGGCAAAGATCGGGAGACTCAAAGCTATGCGGGAGGGACGTCAAAAATGTTCTCGCTGCTTCGCACGCCCTTGAGCTAATCGGGTCAGCATCGTAGCCATCCCAATCTTGTTTTAGCCCACGATATGCTTCCAGCAGTTGAAGATCCCGATTCGCCTGCGCATGGTAAATGATGGCGGGCGAAGGAGAATTCGCATTTGCTGGTAGCGGCGAATACCAAGATGCCCCCTCTGCGCCTGACCTCCCTCCAGGATCCGATGTCGAGAGTATAGAATTTACAGCACTCGCAAAGATATCGTTACTCATCGACCAAGGATATCTAGTCATGAACAACCTCCATCTCGTCGTGTAGCGGTTTGGTCATCGACATGAAGAGATCGTTTGTGACCTTGTGGGATTCGCCGAAACATTTCACAACCGCTTCATGTGTTAACGGAATCTCACCATTTCGCGTGACGGTGCTATCAAAAATATGCCCACGTCGGCCACCCACGACCCCGTCACCAAATGTGAGCAGAATGTGCCCATCTTCGGTGGGAATCTGAAAATTGAGGTGAGGCTTCACCGCCCCATGCCCCACCAATTTGTCAACAACTTCGGGAAGTTGTATGCGCAATCCCATGACATTGCCCAAGAAATCGAGCGGCGCCATGTCCTTCACGCGCTCACTATTAAAAAGGTCAATGTACCGAAGGTGAGTTTGTGAAAAGCACTTCGGTGCCTCTCCGGGGAAACTCTCGAAGGATGCGATCAGTCCTTTAACCCCTTCTTCGACCGTCGGCAGGAAGGTGTCCCAAGATTCATAGGTAGGGGGTGCGCCATTTACGGTAAAGACCCCCATACCAAGCTGAAGATACAAGTTCTCGATCTCGGGTTTTTTCCAACGCCAGACAGTCTGGTAGGGCACAACGACCGCGTTCGGTGGAAGGACACGCTCTTGAATGGTGAATCCAAGCCGATGGGCCTCTACTGCGAAGCGCATGAAAAACGATTCGTACGACGCGACAAAAGCGAATTGCATTGGCTGTCCGTCAGCCCCCTGCACGATCGCCTGTCCGCCGCCGGATCCCAGCCCCATCAGCGGAGGCCCGAACCGCACCTCGGCAATCAGTTCTACCAACGGCGGGTGCTTAAAAACAGTGGTCACGGAGGTCTACTCGCGGAAATTTGTCAATTCTGTAAATGAAAACCCATCTATCAACTGAAGGTTACTTAAATATGCAACTGTGGGCAACCATCAACCCACATAAGCGCAAGAAGCAAAAGCATGGACACACTCAAATACTGTGTTTTTGTACAGTACCCGTGACAGCTTACCATCCCCGAAGCCACTCGAGGTAGGCCACGATGCGAACCCCATACACAATCAGATTCATTGTCGTTCCGTTCCGTAAGGGTGCTGGCGGCGATCCGCTGCCCATCGAGGTGCGACCTGCAAGCACGAGCTTCGGGGCCGTGCGCGTGGCCCACTCGATGCGCGAGCGTCACGCCGGCGTTGCCGCGTACGAAGTGCAGATGGATCCTGAGACCGGCACAATGGATTCGCCCAAGGTGCTGTTTCAGCACGGCCGAATTCCGGCGATCGACGAGCATGCGGCAGCGTAGCTGAGCCCGTTATACCTCTCAATCCCCGTCCGTCAGAGCTGACCATCGATCAGCTGCGCAGCTTGTGGCTCACCAACAAGGATCCAGACGTCCGACGGGCGCTCGAAGAGGTCGCGTTCCGCCGGCGCGAAGCTCAGCGAAAAGACAAGGTACTGCGGGAAGTGGAGACGCTTTACGTGGTGATCCACCAAGCGTGGCGGGAGGAAGTTGGGAGCACCCTGATCGCACTCGAATGCCTCAAGGCGTTACTCGGGCAGCACCGCGATGCCAAAGGTGAGTCACCACGAATTCCCGGCGTTCCTCCTCGCTAGACACCCGCATTGCTGGCGAGAAGACGTGATATGCTTGCTGCCGTTCGATTTCATCGGACAACCCTATTTGATAGCCGCTCCCTGAGCGGCTTTTTTTCGCCTGTGTTCGTCATCCTTTCGACTGGCGAGGCAGGGATATGGGTACCGATATCTCCCCTCAACGTCGGAAGTGCGCGCCCGGCTACTAAAGTGCCAGCGACCACAACATGATCAGTCCAAGCGAAAAAATCAACAACGTGCTGTAAGTCATGACATCCTCCCTGAGGGACGCCTGCAACCGCTGTTGTTCTTTGTCAAAGTACGTCGCCGCGTTGCTTGAGATGCTTGTGGCCGCGCGGCGTGGGCTCTTTTCCTCCTTGGCCACGCTCCTCAGTATTTCCAGATTCGCTCACGTCCTTTTCGTCAGCGTCATCCGTTGTTCGCTTTTCGGGCCGTTTCGTTCGATGTATTTGTGGGCGCGCGTCAATCTCATCAGCCTTATCAGGCCACTTACTCGACTTGTTCATGCCACTCTCCAAGAGTCAGCGCCAACGAAGTGCAGGTGCCGATGACGCAAGGTTGACGCCAAGGAAGGGGGCTGTCGGTACGGCAGCGCGCCAAAGTCGATAATCCCCGAAAGGCTGCACGATGACGGAATCACAGACAACGGGGGCCGCCGGCGATTGGTGGGAAAGCCGAAGGGCAAGCGATAAGCGCTCGTGTGTGAGCACTCAAGCCACTTTACGCATACCGAGTGAGCGGTAGCGCAGAGCGCGCCGCCGCAAGAATGATAGCTAATAGCCGCATTCGTGACGCGAGAATTTATTGAGAAGACTTACGCGTGCGTCGCGCGCCTCAATGTCGCTTTCCAGCCAGAAAGCAATCAGTCTCAAATCCATGCCAATTGCTAACAATCTTCACGCGCCTACGGTCAGGTTTCTACCGAAATCACTCTCCGTCCCAGTAGCCCGTGTTTGTCGAGTTCAAGCCAAGTGCACGAAATCCGTCAGGACCATCAGCCATTGCCGAGTATTTGCCTGAATCCGGATATTCGCAAATCTCCGGCGATTGTTGCGTGCTGACCGCAAGGTATCGCAGCTCCTCGTTGCTTGAATTTACAACTTGGTGCGCGGTCGAGGAATTCCCGGCCGGGCACGCAATCACATCTCCTGTACGGATCGGATGACATGCATCACCGATTCGCACTTCTCCCCGCCCACTCAATACCAAGAACATTTCTTCATTCACTCGATGACTGTGAAAAGGGAATGCCCGCATACCTGGTGCCAATGCGATGACGTTGTACCCGAGCTTGAGTGCACCCAACTGCCGCCCCACCATGCCGATGCGTGGCGCGAAACGGGTCGCAGCGTCGCCGGTCGGGGCGTGTTCGGACGGAAGCGGATGCAACTCTACTGCGTCAAGATTGACAATGCGATGACTCATACGGGACCTCGGACGGGTAATGGGTTGATGTGATAGCAACTGCTGACCCGTCGAATTATAGGGGTACCGTATAAAAGCGAAATCGCCCCTCAAAGAGATACACTGTCAAATCTTATTTGACAGTGACAAAGCGCATTTCATGGTCAATTTCAATCGTTTTGCGAGTTTTGTCGCACTCATCGATGCCGGATCTTTCACTCGCGCGGCCCAGATTCTTGGTGTAACGAAAGCGATGGTCAGCGCGGACCTGAAGCGTCTCGAAGCCGAACTCGGGGTTTCATTAGTTACCAGAACAACACGTCGCCTCGCCTTGACCGAAGTGGGTGAGCGGTTTCATCGTGACTGCGTTCGTCTGATCGGCGAAGCCGAACTGGCGGTTCAGCAAGCCCGAGACGGGCAGGAAACTCTGAAGGGAACCCTACGGGTTACTTCGACGGCAGAGTACGGCTTGAATTATGTGCTTGTCGCAATTGCCGAGTTCAGCGCGATACATCCCGAGCTGAGAATCGAATATTCAACGCTACAGCATCAAGCAGATCTCATCGCTCAGAGATTCGATGTTGCTGTCCGTCTGGGCACGCTGCGAGATTCAACCTTGCGTGCCACGCCCCTACAGAAGTTCTCTACGGTACCAGTGGCCACGCGCGCGTACCTTGTCGGCAAGCCCGAGATCACAACGCCAGACGATCTGGCACGACTTGAGTGGATCGAGCATGCGCGATTCACGTCGGCGCTCACGTGGACCGAGCTTCGAACTGGCAAGACGATGCAAACGCCTCATTTCAAAGGTGCCCTAGAAGTGGATACGGCGAATGCCGCGCTAACACTGGTGCTCGCAGGATGCGGTGCCGCAATCCTTCCCGACTGGCTTCTGGAAAACGATTTGCGTGATGAACTCCTGATTCGACTTGTGCCGAATTATTCACTCCCGTACCAAGGGGCGTACGCTGTCTTTCCGAACACGGCACATGTCCCCGCGAAAGTCCGCAAGTTCATTGACTTCATGCGCGACTTCCTCCGTCGGACTATGTGACAACCTCGCTGCGCTGGGCAAGCAAGCGCAGAATGTTCGCCGACGGTGCATCGCGATGCTCAATGGACCAACCAGTGGTTGGGAGGATTGGCACTCGCTCGAATGACCGGTCTTCGAACGCTGAATCATCTCGGCAATTGATTGGATTGCCGGGTAAGCGTGTGCATGGGTACGACTCTGAAAAGTGGTGGGAAGAGCATTCCACTCCGAAGGCCGATGACGATCGGTCAACGCCAAAGCCGCTCGCGCCCAACTCGCGAATTAACTTCCTTCATTTGATGGATATCCGGCTCGCCGGGGTCCCTCTATGCTGATGGCAACGCCCCTCATCGAAAGCAGAAACAACATGAACTCACCGTCGACAAAAGCGCTGTGCGCGGCTCTGCTCCTCTTCGCTGCATTTTCAGTGCATGCGCAAGGAAAAGCCTGCATACCAACCGATGAACGGGGTGTCGCGTGTATCTCGCTCGTCGAGAACACCTCCAAGCCAGTTAGCTATGGTGTTAGATACGTGCTCACGTTTAGAAACTCCTGTAATCGGGCGATCACCGTTCACGCTCAGCGAACAATGCATTTGAGTCGTGGAGACGACGGCGTCTCAGGCACCAACGTACAGCCGGGGGGGACATCCGATATCTCCTGTAGCGATAACAACGGCGGTGACAAATGCGCCGGCTTCAGCAATTGGTGGGCTAAGTGCTCCCGATAACATCGCTCAGGAACCCGGCATACAAGTTTGCGCTAGCTAAGCCAGTGGCAAGAGAGCGGAAGATTTCCGGCGTTGTGACAAGCCGATCCGAACTTAGTCGCCCCAAGAACACGGGACAGATATGAACTCGATACTAACGAAAAACCAATCACATCGGATCGCAGTCGCTATCGTATTCGCATCGAGCGTCCTGTACCCAATGCTTAGCGTCGCGCAGTCATGCAAGTTCGAAGATATCGTTACGGGGCCCCTCTCCATCGGTCAAATTGTGAAAGCCGGGGACCTTCGAATCAAGTTCCTCCAGCTAGATGATAGGCAGATTGATCGGCGAAATAATGTCTGGTACGCGACAGTTGATATGAAGGCTCCCAAGCTTGAGCTTCATGGAGTCCTATTAGATTCCGAAAAGCCTAAGACCTTCAATATTTGTGGGCAGGAAGTTACCGTCACATTCCGCTCGGAACCCTACGGAATGGGAGCCTTCATAGTTTCGACATTTTGAGACGCCATTGCGTTGGAAGCGCCGTTGTTTCGATCCGGCCTTAACGCATCGTAGCTGCGCTCGCAGGCAAGGCCTGCGATGTGGGCAGCGTCAGCGAATTGCGCCAGTTTCCCCGCTCGTTCATCAGCGCGGCTGAGCACGTCGGCAAGCACTCCGATGGGGTCGCCGGCTGGCGCGCTTGCGCAGACAGCGGTGGAATGTCGGACGCTGGCGGTGTAGTTCGCAAGTTGCCTTCGCAGCCCAGCAGCGTCAGAAGCATTGGCAGCAGCATCAGCCGTTGCCCTGTCAGCAGCTTTTTTCGCATCGTCAATTACTCCAGATTGGGTTTCCACCCGCTGACGGTATTCGTCTCGTTCGTCGGTCAGGTCTTTGATCTGCTTGGCTTGACTGGCGACGGTGGCCGACTGGTGGGCGTCATGGTGGCCTTTCCAGTAACCCCCGGCCACGCCTACGACGATGGCCAGAAGAAGCGCGCCCCATAGGCGTGGGTCGATCCAACTCACAGGGCACCTCCTGCCTTCACGTATTGCTGAATCAGTGGCTCAATCGCGTGCTCAACTTGCCCGTATCCGGCCCCGGGTAGGCTGGCCCAGATGTTGCGGCACTTTGAGATCGCCGATTCGATTTGCCCAGCCTTGATGTCAGGCAATGCACCCCGCTCGCGAATCTGCTGGATAGCGATTTTGTCCTGGCTGACCGGAGAGAAGTCGGGCAAGCTCAGTTGCTTCTTGTACACGTCGAAGTACCGCGATAGCAGTTGGTACCGGCCCGCGGCCGTCGACCAGACATTGAAACGCTTGATCCACACTGATTTGCGCGGATGGTCGGCGTAGCTTGGGAATATGCCGCCGCCAACCAAAACGTTGTACCCGTCATCCGAGCCTGCAATGCGTGACGTGAATTCCGACCACGCGAGCATGTCGAGGAAAGCGCAGACGTTTTGGCCGCCTGCCGTTGTTGGGTCAATGCGTGCCATCCTGCCCTCCTTTGCTCTGCCAGTAGGCTTTGCGAACCATCATCCAGATCCCTACAACAGCCATTCCGACCAACATCAGGATCTCGGGCCCGTCGATGGCCTCCCGCGCCCATATCGGCTTGAACAAGTTGATGGCCGCCGACAGACCGATCAGCGCAAAGCCTGTTGTGCCCCAAAGACCGGTCGACATTTCATCGCTCAACGCCACCCAGATGCAGGCAGCGAGCACGACGACGTTTGCCGCGATGAAAAGCCACACCAAGAACAAAATCATTTTTCCAGCCCTCCGGAAAGACGCCGCTTGAGAGCCCCGATCAGGTCGGCATTGTTGATTTCCTTGAACACCTCTTTCGCCAGCGCCAGGCCGAACAATCCCATCAAAAATCCAAGCGCCTGCTGTGCGCCGGCATCAGTGATCGCGAAATACACCACAACCAGTGGGCTGAGGTAGTAGGACATCGCCGCGCCGGCCGCGAACGACATCGCCTTCTGCTTTCGTGTCAGCCCTTCACCGATGAAACGCAGCGCGATCAGCGATCCCACCGCCCCCGGTAACACCTTCACCACCACGGCCAGCACGGCCGCTACGGCACCTGATGTTGGTTCTGCCATTCGTTCGTCCCTTTGAGCGCCCCCGCGCCCTTCTGGAAATGAAAAAAGCCACGCTAGGTGGCTTGGATGCACTTTTGCTTTCGCTTTTAGTCAATCACTCTGAGGCTTCAGCGTAGGGAAATGGTGTGCCCCCCAGATCTGCCGAACTCACTTTACTAAAGGAACTTCTTCACGCCCCAGGTGCGGGCAGTTGGCTCTGCCGCGTCGCGTCGAGGTACCCGTACCACGCGGCATATGCCTCGTTCTTGGTGTCTGTCTCAATGAACCCGGGCCAAATGCTTTCGTCTTGCGGGCACGGCGAATAGTCGGTCAACTCGCCCGCGCCGTTGACGCGAATGAAAATCGTCGTTGCGGTCATAGCTTCCTCAGAATGTGTAGCCCGTCGATGTCACCTGAAACGTCGGCACGCCGGCGCTCGAACTCGTCTTGACGTAGAGCGAGCCCGCCGTAACGATGTCGAGACCCATCATGATGGTGAGTGTGTTGTTCGCCTGAACGAGAAACGAACCGTTCCCTTGCTCGCCAGTGCCGTTGGCATCAGCCGCCACTTGTAGCGAAATGGTCACGTTCGCCGTGTTGTTGGCGATGATCAGGCCGCCGTAAAGCGTCTTCGCGTTGAGCGGGATATTGCCGGCCGTCGAGAACGACGTGTAAGACCCGTTGCTCGTCGAAGTACTGAAAATGACCTTGGTGGGAAAACTAACGCGCCGGTCTCGCATCGATCCGACGACGAATCGCCCTAGCGAGTCCGTACCCCACACGCCTACGAGCGAAGAAACCGTGTAGCCAGCCGGCGGTGCTGCCCCGGCGTAGATTTCGGGCGCGACGCCAGATGTTGTGTTGACAATCCGCCGGATGACGGCGCCGGTCGTTGGATTGGCCAACTTGTACAGCGCTACGGCGCCGGACACCGGCGCACTACCGGTATCCATATCAGTCGCGAGGTTGAACGCATCGGACGCGTTCGCCACGCAATAACGCAGGCCACCAAGCACAGATTCGAGAATCACCTCATCCGCCGTGAACGTAGCCGTGGTCGATGGCGCCGAGACCGTCATCTTTGCGTTTCGGGCTTGGCCAACGACGCCGGACACCTGCTTCTGTGCGATGAATTTCACCGCCTGCGCAAGTTGACCGTTGTTTGTTCGATCCAACGTCAATCCACCGGCGAGAATGGTCGTGGCCAACTCTTCCTGAATAGCATTGAATGCATATGAAGGGAAACGCGTCGCCGGAGTGTTGGTTGCCGGATTGCCGTCCGTTGCTTGCCCTGGGGTACCGGTCGCAGGCGCAAGATCGCCGCTACCGACCGGAACGGTATTTGCCGCAATAAGTCGATCCATGTGATTTGCTTCAGGAGTAATTGAACAGAGGAATCGTATGAGCAGGCGCGAACGCCTGAATCTCACACTGAAGTACGTTGTTTCCCCACGAGGAAAACGGTTCACCAAAACCGCTTATCCCGAACGAGAAATATCGAATCGAATACGTCGGCGCATTGACGCGCCATGCAAAAAACCAATCATCGGAGCCAAGCTGCGATCCGAAAGGTGATTGTCCGAAGCGAAATGGAGCGAACTGATCGACGCTGATCGCATAGCCTAGATTGGCCGCCAGTTGGGTAAAGTACGCGACCGACTGTCCACCCACAGCCGCGAGACGTGCAACGACTTGAGCTCGTCGGGCTTCCACGGTCGGCGATGATCCTGCGCAGGGGTCTGGCAGGCCAAGCGTTGCCTCCCACTCGGGGAGAAGCTCAAACGTGGTGCCTGGAAACGCATCGACCAACAAGTTGTTTGCGCGCGCAGTATTCTGCGCGTACACCGTATTGAGCCCTCGAAATACCTTCGTTTGAACGGCGTCAGGGTCTCTCGGCCAAACTGCTCCCCTTGGCAGCAGGCCTTGGAATGCTTGGAGAAAATCGTCTGGGGTGAGTGAGGGCACCAGCATGAAGGACCTTACGGATAAGTGACCAGGCCGAGTGTCGGCAGTTGGCCGGTCGAGTTGGTAATGTTCCCCACTGGGCTGGTGATAACGAAGCCACTCGTACCGGGAATCGCTCCGATCGCGGAATTGATATCCGACAGATCGATCGTCTGACCCGGCGCTCCGTTGGCCCTAAACACTCCTATGATCGCCGCTGAAATTGCCGCTTTCGTTGTCGAATCAGCCGCGGAGAGTCCCGTAATCGTGAATGGGATAGCATTCGCAATTGGCGAGCACACGTACACCAAAGCCGTGACGGGTTGCAGTGGATAAATTGCACTGGCAACGGTCAGTTGGTCCCCCACTGCGACCACTCCTCGCGATGAGTCGCCGGCGGCAACGCCATTCGCCCCTTGCGGGAATCCTCCGTGCCCAGCTTGCGCGTCGTCGAGCATCACGTACACGACCACCGTTCCAGCGCCGAATCCGTTTCGCGTTACCCATGCACGGGTTACCCCGGGAACGCCCAAAGCCCACGTGACGTAGTCCCCGGCTGCTCCACCCTGTGGTGTGGCCTGGTACGCGCTCATCACGCGTTCGCTATAGTCGTCTTCGATCTCCGCATCAGCGCCCCCAGTGAAGGCTGCCGCCGCAACACCCCCCGCTTGGACGCCTGGTATTGCGGTGCCGAGGGTAATCACGGTTCCCGCATCACAATTACCGAGCGCGCCGGCTTCATTCGCGAGCAACGAAGCGGTGGCGACACCGTTGGCCTGAGCTGCCGTGTCTCCCTGCGTTGTATAGAGAAAGCCGTCGCCGCGCGCGCAAGCACTTCCCGAAAGGATTACAGCCCCTGGGGTTGCCTGAAAAGACACCGTACCTGTCGCATTCGTCGGTGCCTTCTGATAGGTGTTCCGTAACGCGCCCCAAGCGGCCAAATACTCGCCCGTGGAAGTGAACGGCACCGCTTGCTTCGCGATGTAATCGATATATCCGTAGTGCAGATGCGCCAAGCCGGCCTGTGCGCGCCCCGTGATCTTGAGGTTCGCGAAGCGGAGCAGCGGGTCAGCCCCGGGCAAGTTAGATGCAACATCAGCAGCAACCTGCTGCTCAAGATCCGTGAGTGTTGGTCGTTGATAGGGCATCAGTCGTTTCCTTGCCAAGCCCAGGTGAACGTGTTCGGCACGATTGCGCCATCCTGCTTGTAGGCAGTGACCTGAGCACCGAGTTGGCCTCGTTTGATCCACGAGACGTTAATATCGAACCGAGCAACGACCTTGTCATCGACCATCCATTGAATGGCTTCGACGATGTAGTCATAGGCGCGCTGCAATGTCTCCTTGGTTTGCTTCTCTCTGAAGATGAGCCACATCCGAGATCCGATAGGGCCGACAGTCACGTCATCTCCCCACCAACCGCGAGGATCCGTTGTGCCGTCGGGAATGACGTCGTCCAAATCGGCCATTCGATCGGTGAAAAGACTGATCAGGAGGGCCGTGGCTACATCGTTTTCCGTGTCAAGCGCAGCGCCATCGAGAACCCAGTCACCTCGATTCGTAGTCGAATCCCAAACTGTTGATGTATCCATTCGAGCCAAAACGAAAAAGCCTCCGGAAGGGAGGCTTGTTGATCGAGCAGAGCAATGCCTACTGATGCTGATTTGGCGGGTCACTTGTGACAGTCGACCCACCACCCTGTACACCCTTGATCGGGTGGGTATGGGAATTGGATATTTCGCGCATATCCGCCATCGTGTGCGGATTGCTCGCAAAGTTGTCTTGCATGTCGCCGGTCGCCTTCACCATCGGCGCGTCGAATTCGACGCCTCCAGGCGCAACCACTTTGAACTTGCCAGTGCAGTTCCAAGTCACGTCAGATGCATCGTTGACCACAACTGACTGCCCCTTCGCCTCGACAACGATGCCGCCGGCCGCCGTCAGATAGACGGACTTTCCATCTTGGCTGTGCAAGATCGTTTCGCCAGGACTGAGCCCCGTCGGTCGGGACGGTTGATGGCACGTCCCGATGACAACACCCTTAGTACGATCCCCTCCGAGAAACGCAACCACGCCATCGCTACCGACCGGTGGATTCGAGGAGAAGCCGAATTCGGCAATTCGCGGCGATCCGTCGCGCACCTCAGTTGAACTGAGCATGATCTGGACAGTCTGGACTCCGCCGGAGTCATTCACGGCAGAAATCAACGCACGTGCGAATGCGGTCAATGCGCGGCGCACCACCCGCTGTACCGGCCCAACATCAAGTTCACGTGTCATCGTAGGGGCACCGTTCCGACAAGATCACCATATTGCGGGTAGAGCAAGATCGGCTTGGGCTCAAATGCCTCGGGAGGCATCAAAGTCAACTGCGCATGGGTACCGGATTCGTCAAGACTATAGGTCACCTCGGCAATCATCATGCGTTGCGGCACGGTTCCAGCTTGGTCACCCGACACCTTCAAGCTCGGAATCAACACATCGATAAGCTTATTCGGCTCCCACAGGTTTCCCGCCACATCACGCCAATTATCGACTGTGACATGGATGACCTCAGCGCGACCTCGACGCCAAGCCACCTCCCACAGCGCCCGCTGCTTACCAACCTCCCATCCAAGCTCTCCAGCTTCAGCAAAGATGACTCGCTCACGCCGGCGAGGAACGTTAGGATCGGTAGCCGTGAAATGAGGGGCAGTGATCGACGTCAGATCCTGCATGTTGTTCGTGCCGGTTAGCAATGCCGTCACGTGCGAGAAGCGCTGATCCATCGATCGCTCGGCAGTTGCGGCCTCGATGTTGATGCCCTCTTGCACTCCGCTCGCCATCACCTCGGTGCTGGCACGCGCCAGCACCATGTTGCCGTTTCGGTCTTCGTAGACCAGCAGGGCACTGTAGCGCGACGTACGCTCAACGACCTCGTACGTGGACTCGCCAGGGATAATGTTGATCTGCGGGATCATCAACAGACCTTCCACGTCACAGATCACGTCGATGTCGTAGACGGCGGCAAGTTGCTTGGCCATCGAATACGCATTGACATTGCTCATCTGCCCGTTCGGCCAAACCGCGGCGCAATCTAGAAGGTCCTGACACTTCCCGCGGCCGGTTACGCGGATGTCGTGCGATTCCGCCGAGATACTCGGTACCACACGATCCACATAGCCAGTGATTACGTGGTCACCACCAAACGCCAGCACGCAGCGATCGCCGGGAGTCGCGATCACGTCCTGCGCTTGCCCCGGGTACAACTCGGTCATCTCAAGCTCAAAATCCCCGGAAAAGCGCTCAATTCCACGCGTTACACGCAGTCGCGTCCACCCGGAAAGCAAGGAGTCGTTAAGCTTGAGCGTAATATTGTCGTCAGTCATTTTTCGGAGAAGGTGAATGTTTAGATCATCAGTCGCCGCTTTGCTTTCCCTTGCGATCCCCTTCGGCGCACACGCGATGCCAGTGTTCAAGGTCATCGCGGACGAAGCGGTCGTTTGCGCAACAGCGGCGGATTTGCACGCCGCGACCCAATCGCTAGAGAAGGCGCTGCCGACAGCTTGCCGGAAAGTTAAATCGGGCTTTGCGTTCGAGGCACTGAATCGAACGGCCGCGTATGACTGGCCGAACGACATAACAAAAACCGACCTGCTGATCTATGGTCGAGAACTGGCCGGAGAGAACGAAGCCGGCGCCCCTAGGTATTTGAATGTGTTGCGACGCGATGCCGCGCCTGTCCTCGACGACAAAGGCGCCCTTGTGGAAGCTAAATGCGATTACCCACACACCTTCGTGACGAGCAAGCTCCTTGCCGCTCCAGATGGAAAGCTCTATCTGAAGCAAGGCAAGGTCACTATCAAATGCGTGAACGGGGAAATGCGGCAGATCTACCAGCCGCTCAACTGAAAGCTGGCGGTTGATATCTGAGAAACCGCATCAGGCAGCAGCCCGACTCTCGATTCGGAACGGGCTAAGATGAGTCAGCCGCTCGGCAGCCACCGCAATGATGCTCGGAAGCAGGCGTTCGGAAATTATTCCAGGCTCCCCGATGAGCCCCACAATCTGTTTTTCCGTGAGGATGTACGCGTCTCGGCTGATGAGCTTAAGCCGCCAACGATCATCATCGAAACTAAGCAACCAACGATCACCAGACAGGATTCGTCGAAGTGCATCAAGCGCATCCATCTGCTCAATCACCGCGATCAGATCCGTTTCTTGCTTCGGCTCAGCTTCAAGGACCTCCCACTCGGCAGCCGTCCGAGTAACGATGCTCACAGCCTCCGTGAATTCCGATTGTGGGATCTGGCGGTACGCCACCTTGAAGTGGGCTTTCAGCTTCGACCAGACCTTCGTGGCGGCAGCGCCTTGCTTGAGTTTCGGCAAACGCTCGACGTGGGTTTTGACCATAAGGCGCAACACCTCTTGTTGCTCGCCAGTCAGCACATCATCCGAATTGACCGCAAACGCCATGCGCTCGTTGATGGCTACGCCTTCGGTCCAGTACTTCCAAAGCACATCGTCGCACTCGTTCTGGTATTGGATGACGCGTTCACGTACGCCAAGATTCTTGATCTTGTTCGGCTCCATCGTCATCAACCACCCGAACAACTTGCGGACAGGAATGCAGATGGCCGACTGCTTGCCGCCCGCGGAAGGCATCAAGATTTCCTTGATACCCCACCGTTCGCGATTTGCTGACATTTTCTCGTGCTGCCCCTGCCAACTCACCCCAATTGCCGCAACAAGCGGTTTCATTGGGGTGTAAGGCTGCCCATCGTGTTCGAGGAGCAACAGGTTCGCGCCGTAAAACGGCACCGAAATTTGTCGTTTCACTGCCTCAGTGCTATTCTTGAGCATGATCTGTGTTCCTTTGAAAGGGGTTCACTGCGTCACCAAGCCCTGACTGAATCCGCCAAGATCAACAGTCGGGGCTTTTTCTTTTTCGAGACTCTCGGCAAGACGCCGAACAATCTCCGAATTCATGCTGCAGTAACGTCGCGATGCGGCGTCCCGGATACTTTCCTTGAGTGCCTTAGGCATTTTTACCAAGACACTAGGCATTTCCCTTGCACCTTTCATTTGTCCTCCTTAGGGCATAAAGCCCTATACCGTGCTAACATTTTGCTAGCACGGATTGATGGTAGTACCGTGGTAGCACAATTGCAAGCATATTTTCTGGAACGTTATGGCGCGAACTGATCCTCAAGTGAACATTCGCATGCCCGCCGAGTTGAAAGAGCGGTTGGAGCAGGCGAGAAAACTTTCAAACAGATCGCTCAACGGAGAGATCGTTAACCGCCTGGCCCTATCCCTGGACGCTGACGATGTCGCCGACGAAGCCCCACTACCCAAACGAGAGCTTCCTCCGGGTGCTGAAATCGACCATGGGGTACAGGTTTGGGCCGAGCGGTTGCTTAAGCCCAGCAATCGAGGCGAACTCGAAACGCTTCTTGCAACGATTCGAGCAATGCTCAAATCCGCCTCCTAACCCCAAGAACCCACCGCGGCGGCTCTCCCACCGTGAAAGAGCCTCGCGTAACGCTGCCTTCCATACACCAAGTCTGACACGGCTCCCCAGGCACTCGAGACCCGAATGCCCTACCTCCAAACCTGTTTTCGTGTGACCAAACGGCGTTCGGTTTAAGGTAAAGCGCCGCCGCCCTCCTGTCGTCCAACAATAGTTGGAATCCGCAAAATTCTCAGCTGACCATTGTCGGAATTTCATGAGCGCCGCATGAATTCAGTTTCGAGGAGCGCTTCTGCAATCACAAGCACGGCGTATGCACGGACAAGGTGGCACGTCATGCACACTCCGTGCTTGTGATTGCATTCGAAATCTGGTAACACCTCTGCAATTCGCCCATCCTGCGCAACCGTCACCGGGTTGGTGGAGGTTGATTCAAACCGACTCGTGAGGATCGCGCGCGCGCTTGCCGCTTAGCGGCGCCTATTCAGCTAGAGCCTTGAAATTCGGCTGCATGAACGCCGGGTGCACCGGATTCGCCTGCCTCACCAGCTCATCTTCCCGGCCAATGTCCCTGTATATGCGATTGGCAAGCGCCAATGCGGGAATCGATCCATTGAACTGGAATGTCGTTACTGCGGCCAGTCCCTGTCCGCGACCGTCGAAGTCAGTCACTACGGCTTGCCTCAATGTGCGCAGCGCCACATAAACGTCGTCTTCGCCTTGGTCCGCCGCGACCTGAATCTCGGCGTCGATAAACCCGACGATGGTATCCCGGACACCAACGGCATCGTCGGCTGAGGCCGGCTGAAATGCCGTCGAGCTCATCGCAAGCTGTGCAATCGCAGATCGGCGAAGCAAATCCCCCGTCGCACCGCTCATAACTGCTTGGGCTGCCGCGACGGGCGAGCTCGGCGACACCGACGGCGGCGCGTACTGCGCCAACGGCGTCAACAACCTGATTGCGTCGGCGGGCGATGCGGCAGTGTTTGCGGTCGCGGTCATAAGTAACTGCGACGCCCCGCTAAATGCCGCCGGATTCGTGCCAGCGCTCACGGCCGCGGCGGAAAGCGCCGCCCCGGCGGCAACAACATTGGCAACATTCTGCGTGTCCTGAGCAAGGAGGCTCGCTACCGTAGCAGTAGCAGGTGCTTTCCCGTTCGCGCCGGCATAACCAGAATTGCTACCACCGAAGATTCGTCCGAAGTTTCCTGACAGCGTGGAAATCGAATTAAAGAATCGGCGGACGCTATGCACCAGGCCGTTCACAGACTGATAGAACCCGACGGCAACACCGACGGCAGTACGAATGACAGCGACGCCCGCCTTGATTGCGTCGAGAGTGCGGCTGACGAAGCTGAGCAACGATGATGCCGTCAAACCAGAAGCCGCAGTGCTTACCGCGTCCTTAGTCGCAGACTGGGCACTCGGATATAACCTATCGCCACCGAGAATGAACGTCAGGCGCAACTCGACGACGCGACCACGAACCCACGACGTCCCGAACTCAGCTTCAGTGCAATTTGCCTTGATCTCGCCCCATGTGGGGTGAACAAGCTTCCCGATACCAGGCGGTTTCGTATTGTTGACGGAACCGCCGCGAATCACGTTCAGCAGATTGATCTTCTGCGTCGTGACGTCCCCGCCACCGTAGATCAGGCTGTTCTCAACGAGAAAGCCGGTGATCTGCAGGACGTTCGTCTTCAGGCCGTTGTCCTCGATCCAGGGACGCGTCTCTTTCTTCGGGTAGGAGTGCACGACCACGTTCCGCCCGAACACGCCACTTTCCGATACGACGGCGAACGGGACGTCGTTATAGCTAGCCTTGCGCAACTTGCTCGCATAGTCGCCGCTGCCGAATAGACTCATCAAGCTCTGCGCTGACGAGGCAATTCCCTTGGCGGCAGACGCCACGCCGCCGATGCTACCCGCAACATTCACTACGTCAGCCACACTCACGCCATCTCTCCGATTGCTCGATTGCCCACACTTGCGGTCCCCGTCACGTTCCCCTGCGAACGGACCTTCGCGGTAGGCGCCCGCCCGTCCTGATGAATCACCACATCTACGTGGACGCGCCCGCCATCTCCAGAAACAGGCGACGGCGACTGTCCCGGGAGGTTTGCGGCAGCGATGCGCGGCGAGTTGCTATACAGTCCCATGCCACTCATTCGGGCCTGCACCTGGTCAACATAGTTGCGAGTCTCTTTCGGGGCATTCTCCATGCCCTTGCGTTGTACGTTGCCCTGCCCCCAGTTATACCCAGCCAAAGCCTTACTGAGGTCGCCACCGTTCTGCTTGAGCAAATCTCGGTACATCTGCGCGGCCGCCGTTGCGGACTTCGACAGGTCATTTGGATCGTCGAGCCCGTATTGCTTTGCCGTCGCATCCATGAACTGGAAATGCCCCTTGGCGCCGGCGGACGACAGCATGTTCGTGCCGCGCCCCGATTCCTGAGCCCATACGCTGTCGAGCAGCCCCTTCGGCAAGCCGTACTGTGTTTCAAGCTTCGAGAATAGTGCGTCCGATTCGGCGCTCGATTTGCCTGCACCTGACTGAAGGCGAAGACCTGACGCGATATCTGCGTTAGATTTCCCTGTCAGACGGTCCCAACCGGCACCCAGGAAGCTCATGGCCGGCAGGCTGGCCGATGCGGCCCACCAGTTTCCGGCGGCCACGTCGCTCGCTCCCTTTGCGGAATTCGTGTCGGGCAATCCCGCCGCCTTTGCGACCTTCAGTGCGCCCCACGCCGCCAGACCGGCCGCTCCAAGCGTGCCCAATGCGGCAACCGCCCCGGGGATGGCCACAGCGGTGAGTGAAGTCAGATTGGCGACGATCGAGACGATGCCAGCGATCGGTGCGGCAAAGGTGATAGCCGCCAGTGCCACCGCAACTCCCTTTACCCCGCCAATCGCATCGATAAAGTTCGTTACCTTCGCCGCAATCGCATCCCAATCTACTTGCTCAAGCCACTTCGCGAACCGCTCGACGTATTCGGCCACGTTCGTCGCCACGATCTCGCCGTATTGGTCGACGAGCCGTTGCACCACCGTAATGACTCGCTCAAGCGCTGGCGCCATTGCCTCACCGAACGAATACTTCAGCCGCGTACCGGAGGCCTCCAGCTTGATCATCTGCTCGTTGTAAGCGGCTGCTCGCTTCAACTGCTCGTCACTGAGCACGAGCCCCATGCTTTTCGCCTTTTGCACGAACGCATCAATTCCAGATTCACCTTTTTGCAGCATAGGTAGCAGCGAACCAACGCCGAATACATCAGCAATTAGCGATTGCGTCTGGACGTTCCCCTTCTGCTTCACGATTGCATTCGCGACGTCTTTCAGCGCGCGAGTGGCATCTACGGCGCCATCCTTCGTACGATGCAAGCTAATGCCGAACTTCTGCATCATCACGAACGCATCCTGATTTCGACCGTAGGTCGCATCTTCGATGGTCTTGCCGAGCGTCTTGAGCGAGCCGGTCATTTCGTCGGCGGAGAGGCCAGCAAGTTTGGCCGCGCCTCGGTACCCCTGTAGATCCGACGTGGACACTCCAATTGCGGCAGACGTACGCAGAACCTCCGCGCCCATCTTGCCCCACTCGTTCGTCATCAGGGCAATACCTGCGATTGAGCCGAGCCCCGCGATGCCCGCAAGCGGAGCCACTATTCCCAAGAGGCTCCTGCCAGCGTCAGCGGCGGCATAACCGATGCGACGGATACCGCGCGCAACCTTCGTCACCCCTGTTTCATCGCCCAACGCTTTGAGGGATCGCCCCACGTCAGCGAACGGCTTGCGAAGCGTTGCGGCAGCGTCGTTCATCTTCTTCGAGGACGCTGTCACGCGATCGATAGGTCGCGTAATACGCTGCATCGACGCTTCAATCTTCTTCGCCACCGCCGACGCCCTGTCAGCGGCCGTGATGGTGATCTGATACGCATTACCTGCCATCAGACCTCCTCCATTGATTGTCGAATGCGTTTGGCCTGGTCTCTCCACCAAGCCAGTTTTGAAAGCGAGAGGCGCTCTGCCTCAAGAGGGCCCCAACTGAAGAAGTGTGTGACGTCAGCGATTACGTCACCGACTCCGTCGGGCCATCGTCGGTAAAACCCGCGAGATACTCGTTCGCCTCCGTGAAATCACGCTGACTGAGCTTTTCGACGGCCGACTTGGGCAGGCCAGAAACAAGGTGGATCAGCATGATCCCGATGCCGATGTTCGAACCTCCGGTTGTCGTGGCTTTATCGAGTTCGCCAGCGGTCGGCTCGCGCAGGTCGAGTTTGTCGTAAAGGACTTCGCTCTCACCGCTGCCGAGCTTCACAGGCTTGCGAAGCTTGAGGGTCTTTTCGTCAGGTTGGCTCATGATTAACTCGTGGTTTCGGAGACTTGTGGGCCTTCCCACTTCACTTCGAGAGTGGCGTCGGTGGACTTGACGGTCTGATCCTCGACCGTCCACATATTTCGGCCGATGATGGTCTTGCCGTTGGCGAGCTGCACGACAACCGTCTCGTTATCCATCGAGTTGAGGTCGGCAACGGTAAGGCTCCCCGCGTCGCGCAGGGTGCCGGAAATCGACCCAGGACGCGGCTTCTCACTGAAACCATGTACGCCATCCATTCCAGAAAGCGTTTCTCGCGTCACTTTGGACGGGTTGTATTCGAAATCCCCCACAAGCAGGTAATTCGTCCCACTGACGGTGATGCTGGCGGTTCCGGCCAGGCGATTCGGATTACCTGCCATGAGGAATCTCCAAAAATAAGAAATGCGCCGCGTAAGCGCTGGGCTTCACTAGGGTTAGCTCAAGCGGAACTGCATGAGCAGTGCGAAAACGCGCAGTTGCGCGATCAATACGGCCGGGTAAATCACATCGACCCGGTTCGGATTGGTACTGTTCTGCTGCACGATGAGCCCTTGGGCGAATACATCGCTTTGCTGTACGTAGCCGTCGTATTCGAGTTGCTGGTATTGCGCGATCAGGCCAGCCTTGATGATCGCGGGAGTCACAATGGACGAGCCCGGGGCGAACCGAGTACCGTCTGCGGCCAGCTTCATGCGCGAATACGTGCTGGT
Organism: Pandoraea sp. PE-S2T-3; assembly: GCF_002179965.1. GTDB lineage: Bacteria > Pseudomonadota > Gammaproteobacteria > Burkholderiales > Burkholderiaceae > Pandoraea. The sequence goes on along the minus strand of NZ_NGUQ01000016.1, from coordinate 53,468 downwards.
AACGACAGACCGAAGTGACCGCAGGACATATGCCAGCGTGAACAGTGTTTCCACTTCAAGATAGCTGTCGTCCGGTTGACCGAAGCTATTCAGTTGGTAGGTCGTGATCAGGTTTTCGATGGCGACAGTACCGTCGCTGGCGACTGTGAACGTAGAGATCCCGTCCCACAGCAACGTGTTCCGATCGCTCAGAGCAAAGCGCGAAGCCAAGGGCGGCGCCAGGAAGCTCGACAGCGCCAACGTCTGCACAGGTCGAGCAGCGTCAGCACGAACGGAGGTCGCAACCGTGCCCGCGAGATCAGCCGCCAGAATCCATGCCGGAGTCGGTGAATCGTTGAACCCCATGATGGACACGTGCTCATCGTTTCGGCTGTTGCCGAACGTCGTAAGTGCGCCAAGAGTTCCGCGGTAGCCGGCGAAAGCGTGCCCGTAGATCTGCTTGCTCCAACTCCAGCGACCGGTGGTCGAACTCAGGAATGCCTTCATGGCGTCCAGCGAGTTCGCATCCGTGTACGGGAACGCGATGAAATCGAACTCCTGATCGAGCAGATTCGCGAACGCAGTGGTGAGAGCAGGATTGACTGCGCCCCCAGTCATGGGAGTAATCGTGATCGCCAAACTCGGCGGCAAAGACTCACCGCTCGCGGCACCACGGTAATTGAGGCGAATATCAATATCGTTGCCTGCCAGCCCCTTGTTCTTGGCTGTCACGGTCACCGTCGAGGTCGAAACACTCGCAGCCACCGGCAGATCCGTCTGGGCATTGATCGCGGCCGCAATGGCGGTGGCGACCTGGGCACTGGTCTGCATCGCCGTAACCGTCGCGGTCACCGGCGGCACACCATTGATGCCGGCGATATAGAGGTACACGACGCCGGTTGCCGTCGGAGGTGAGGTCACCGCAATGGTGCCAGTGGCCGCTACGCCGGTCGCGTCATCGGCCAGAGGTAAATACCAAACCTCGCCGAAAGGGTCCGCCTGACGATATGCCGCCGTCATGAGCGCGAGCATCGAACCCGCGCCACCAACCGACTTGGCCTCGGTAGCACCTTGGGAAATCTGCGGAACGCCCGGCGTCCCTGTCCCGGCAGATGTAATCTGCCCGATGATCAACGCACGTTGCGTCGACGCACCGCTGTTTGCTTTGCTGTTATCGAGCTCGGCATGAAACAGAGGAACCCGCAGATTCTGCGGAATGGTTTTAAAGGGAACTGTCACTTGGCGCTCTCCAAAACAAAAACCCCGCCGAAGCGGGGTAGTTGTTCAAATCGTTGATGTGGTCAGGCGCTTTTCACGGCCTTGGCCGGTGGCGTCTCGGGCTGAGGGCCGGAAACCTTGATAGCGTCGCCATCATTGATGCGGCGTATCCAGTAGAGGTCGAAATCTCCAACCTCCTGCCCGGTTTCGGGGACGAACTGTCGTGTTTCAGGATCGCGAAGCATGATGCCGGGTGCGGGCTTGATGAACATTTCCGCTCCTTACTGTTGCGGGTTGATGATGATTCCTGGCTGAGGCGTGCCATCAGCGACGGCCACGGCGATCTGCACTTCGTTGATCGGCACAGTCGGGATCGGGAAAAAGTCTTCCGGGCCCTGATAAAACTTGACCTCGATATGCATAACCAACTCGGCCGTCGGCATCTCGCCCTCGGACGACGACGATATCTCCGAATCGATCGAAACAAATTGCTCAATGAGTGCGCCACCGTCTGCACTATTCCAGATGAGCGGATTGTTGATCAGCGCCACCTCAATCTGAGCTTTCAGCCGCTCAGCGGCGGCCAAAGCGACTACCGATCCCTCATCACCAATCAACGCTGGCGACACGGTCCGAGCAATTACCTGCAAGGTCGCATAAACGTCGTATCCAGGCTGAAACGGCCCATGGGATTCCTTCCGCTCTTTCGGGGCGCGCACTAAGACGCAGGGATATGCCCCCCCCATCGTCGGCCAATCGAAAGGGGAAAATACAAGGTCGCCGGCGTCTGTCGAGCCTTTTAGGGCCTCGACGAACTTGGCGCGAATGTCCGCCGAGGTAGTCATGACGCTCCCATCCTGCTCAGAATCAGTTTCGCGCCACCGCGACTGTCGACTCGGACATCTTTCACGACGTAAACGCCGCCCGTGCGAACGACCGTCAGCTGATCGTTCTGGGCGGGAGGCACACCAAACTGCGACAACTGGACACCGAGAACAGCCTGCACTGTCGTGATCTCGCTTGATGCGTCGCTGAAGAGCATTTCCTTCTGGTACGCGTCATCAAACACCCCGTTGATCGTCAGCGGATTTCCGACGCGCGGCCGGTACTGCACGGGCTCGCCGAACACGCCTAACAATGGGCCGAGAACCTCGGCGTCCCAATTGATGGGCACTTAAGCCTCCGAACGTCCGCTGAACAACACCTCCGGGCGCGTGCAGATGTGAAGCGGGTAGCTCGACACCTCCATCTTCCACCACTCGTTGCGGTCACGATCCATGATCGGCACCACATACACCGGCTTGCCGGGTGTGTTGACCCATTGGAACGACTCGCCAGGAGCCAAGGCGCGGCGAAAGATGCCGGGGGCGCCGACCGGGAAGAACTTGACCTTGTCGTCGGGAATCTTGATGCTCGTGTTGTCGTCCGAGCCGCGATAGTTCAGCCAAGTGATGCCGCCAAACTCGAACGCTTTAAAAGCGCCGCCGGCACTCCCGCTGCGGATCTCGGTCGCGTCGCTCCAGTTCACGAACGTCCGGATGACATCCGGATGATTCACGAACGCGTCGTAGAACGCGTCGCCGCACAACGCGAAGATTCTCGTCGAGGGCGTGAACGCGCCCTGCGCTTTACGCGCCATCGAGCGGGTAATCTGGTTACAGATCGGACGCAGCGAGTTCGGCGCTCCGGCCGAGAGATTGAAACCCACTTCGGTCGCCTGCGTGATGCCGAACTCCTGGAACCAGTTGTAGCGCACCGTGCCGTCGTAGTCCGTAAAGAGACCTTGCACGGCTGCAAGTCGCTGGAACTCCCAGGTGTACTCGATGTTTTTCAGGAGACCCGTCGGGCCCGCGAGACGACGCGCCACTTCATCCTGCACCTGCATCAGTTCTGACTCGGTGCCGAAAGCCCGAATGTTTTGCAGCTCGTTCGCGTAAATTGTGTCCGAGTGACGCAGACGCGGCACGTCGAAGTAGCGCGCCTGACGCTGTTCGGTCGTGCGTTGCTTGCCTTCCTCGCCACGCTCACTCAGCGGCACAACGATCAACTGGCCTTGGCGCTGTTCGACCACGAGCGCCGTCGTACGAATGGGGTCGTCGTCGAAGATGTTCAGTTCGCCCAGCGTCTGCGGCTGATGCGGAAACTTGTCGACCGCGGCGGTCAGCGTGACCGTAGAAAACGGGTCCTGGTTGAAAATATCAAGAGATGCCATCTGAACGGCTCCTTCGGAAATGAAAAAGCCGCCCGGAGGCGGCCTGTCTGTTCGTGTCGAGGTTTGGGGTTAGCGCGGGATGATCTTCAGCGTGAGAAGCTGCGCGAGCGCCACCGCTTGAGCGGGCGCGTCCATCGAAGCATCCCAGACCAACTCTGAGCTGTTCACTTCGCAGTCGCGCACCACCAAAGCCCCCGGCGTGTCGTTGAGCGTCGCATCGACCAAGCCGAACGAAATGCCTGCCGCGACCTGTGAACCGTCCGTCGCTGTCTTCGTGCACGGAACCCACTTGCCTGCGCCCGCGGCCACGGTAACAGTGAAGCTGTCACCCGGCGCGAACGCCGTGCCGCCGGCCGTGATGGTAAAACCGAGCCCACCAGCGTTGAAAGCTGCACCTGCCGTACCGTGCCCGACCTCTTTGCCTGTCGGATCGGAGACAACAAAGTGGGTGGCATCGTCGAATTCGACCGTATAGGCACCGGCGGTGGCCGCACCTACGGTGATCGTTCCGAAAGTACCGTTGCCTGCATTAGTTCCGAGGGGTGCTGCGGCGGCCACGGTGCCGACGGTCTGTTTGCCCATGACAGTGCCCGGAAGCACCTTGACAGCACCGGAGAAGGTACCGCGATCGATATGACGGTGACCACGAGGTTGCGACACAAGGAAACCACCGGGATGCCATGCCTCGACAAGAGGCGAGCGAGAAACGTAACTCATGATCAGAGATCCTTTGAGAAGATGAACTGGTTATGCGCGCTTGCCCGTGACCTTCGAAAACGCTCGATCCCACCCCGAACTGGCGGCATGTGCGGAACTGCGCTGCATTTCGCCTCCGGCCCCGAGATTCGGATTCCGCGCGGCGCGCGATTGATTCACCGAACTTGCGGCTGGCGAACTGCGCAACACTGCCAACGCTTCTTGACGTGTCATGCGCGTTTTGAAAGCGAGATTCGCCGCCAATTCGACATTACGGCCCGCTGCTTTCGACCCCATGATGGCGGCACACCGCGCCTGTTCGCGGCGGCGCGCTCGGGCAACGGCGCTCTTTCCGCGCATTTCGCCGTCGTCATCTTCGGCGTCGGGGTCCGTGTCATCTTCGTCTTCGGCGTCCGGCTCACGCTCGTCGTCATCTTCGGCGCGCTTCCCCTTCTTGCCCTTGCTGGAATCGTCCATCTCGTCGTCTTCCGCATCCGGATCGTCCTCGCGGTCTTCAGCCCGTTTGCCCTTCTTTCCTTTCGTGCCATCACCGTTTTCACGGTCCTGCTCGTCAGGACTTTCGTCATCCGCGCGACGTCCATTCTTCGTTTCGTCGTCTTCATGTTTGTCGTCTTCCGCACGTGCGGAACGCGATGCAAGGCCGGCGAGATGGGCAAACGAAAGCCCGCGCGCCGCGAGGGAGCGAATAGTCATACTTGAAACCTCATGGGGTTTGGGAATGTCAGCCCAGCTCAGCGAGCAGGGATCGGAACGCCTCATCCGGTGCCATCACGGCGTCGGCGAAGCCGACCTCAACGCCAGCGGCGCCGAGGAACGTTGTTGCCTGTGTCTTCCGGACTTCGTCCACAGACAACTTACGATTACGGGCGACCGTGGAGACGAACAGCTCTCCCATCTCGTCGACATCCGCCTGGAAGCGCTCCAGCGCCTCCTTCGTCAGGGGGTTGAATTGGTTGCCATCCGCCTTACGGTCGCCATACTTGATGATGGTCACCGCCAGACCCGCTCGATCAATCGCTTTCGACTGGTCGATGTGCATGCAAATCACGCCAACTGAACCTGTGCCACCAGTGCGGGGGACTGTGATTTGCTCACACGCGCTTGCGAGAGCATATGCAGCACTGAACGCCGATTCACTGAGTATGGCGAGGGTTGGCTTGACGCTACGCGACTCGTAAATCAGATCCGCCAGGTCAAAGCAACCAGCAACTTCGCCACCCGGTGAATCGATCGACAACACAATTGCCCGAACATCCTTGTCGTTCAGGGCCTCGATGAAATTGTGGCGAATAGCGTTGTATCCGAGCATTCCGGAATATGGCCGCAAGTTGCTGCTCTTCTGCACAAGCGTGCCAGACACATCGATGATCGCCACACCTTGAGCGAGGTCGTACGGCGCATCCGAACCGGATGCACTTGGGCCATCGTCCCACTCGTCGTAGGCCATCGGCGTGACAACAGCCGGAGTGCCTCCGGCGAATTCGACATCCGAGATACCGAACCGGCTCGCAAGCGCCTTGGCGATCACTTGCCCCTTCGCTGGATGAATAGCGAGTGGAACATCAAAAATCCGTGCCGCTGCAAATGGGTAGCTTTTCATTGTGGTTCGGGTACCTCTTCAGGTGTTGCCGCTTGCTCCGCAGGTGAGGCTCCAGTCCACTTAGGAAGTGGAATCCCGAGTCGCTCCATCGCCGAGATTTCCAGCGCCCGTTGTGCCAGCACCTCCTCCCAGTCCAAGCCCTGCTCCGCACACTCTCGCTTAAGAGTCGATAGACCGGCGTCCATCCCGAGAACTGCGCCCTGCTTCTCCTTGACCGGGTCAACCCAACCGCGTGCCACACCAAGCCAATCGCATCGCGCATATGCCGTGGCCGCCTCGATAAAGTCCGGTGCATTTCGCGGCAGAACGTCATCGAGATCGCCGCGCTCCATCGGCTCGCGAAGCCATGCAGCAAACAATGGTGTAGCCGTCCCGATCTTGAACTCCGCACTACGCCGACTCAGCGTCTTCCAACTCTCAAGTAGCGCCGCGCGAGCGCTCGAATAGTTGGTCTTGCTCCAGTCCTGAGTGATTTGCTCAGCCGAGACCCCAAGTGCGGCCGCTACGGACCGCAGCATCTCGTGCGCGAAATCCTCGAACCCGTCATGAGGATGCGCGGCTGCGACCTGCTTGATTTCTTCGCCAGGCGCGAGTGTCGGCACTCGTACGCCATTGAGCATTGCGGGGCGTTCCTTAGCCCAGTCGGCGCGGAGGTCCTGATAGAAGCCCATCTCATGATCGCCGCGATCGGAATCCATCGCCGCCTCGATCATTGCCGGGTCATACGGACTGGTCACGTACGTTCCGAAAATCGTCGCGACCGTTGCTGCCTGAAGCTCGACGCCGTAATACCGCGCCAACATCTTCATGTGGGCCAAGACCGGCGTGAACACACCGATGCCTCGGTTCTGTCCGGCACGATCACGTTCGAAGTCGTGAATTACACGGCGCCAGCCATCTTCGTCTTCGCGCTCGACCCGCTCCCAAACCATCGACTCCGCTGCGTTGTACCAATCGTTCTGATGGGCCTTTCGGATGTGGTAGGCAACCGGGACTCCGTCGTCGTCAATCTCCACACCGCCGCGCATGTACTTCGTGTCGACCATTTGATTCGGGTTCGAAAGGCGATCCGGATCGACAACCAGAAACGTCGTTGCGTACTGAGCGCCGCCACGGCCAACGCGCTCGGGCTTCCAATAGGCGACGAAGAGATCCTCGCCATCGACCAGCTTATGCCGCAATCCGAGCCGCATCTGTTGCGAGACGGTAAGCTGTCGCGTCAGGTCGTTGTAGTGGCCCAAATCCTCCGAGTATCCGCGCCACAAAGCCTCAACCGCCTTTCCGAATTCGTCGGCCCACTGCGCATCGAAGCTCTTGTTGAAGCGTCGAAGAAGCCGCCAATCGGGGCCGGACGACAGGCGGAGGTGCGCGCCGACCGTGTTGTCGAGGATGCGACTGATGCCGCCGTGGGCCCAACCATCGTTCCGAGCCAGATCCCGAGAACGCGAGACCATTCGATCTCGATGCTGGTTGATCTCCGAATCCGGGGAGCGGATCTGCGGAAACCATTGCCCCATTTCCTGCGTTTGGACATTCGACGCGTCGTAGGGAAACAGACTTGAGTACGGCGGTTGTGTAATTCCAGGTCCACCCCACCCTCCCTCGGCCCGCGCGCGCCCGCCGCTTGGCAAATCCCCGAAGGGCCTGCCCGATGTGTCGACGATAAGTGATGACATTAGAAGTAAGGTCTTCGTGCGCGCGGATAGTGGGTGATGATCCCGAGTGCCTTCTGGAGCATCAGGATGCTTCGGTACATTGCCGTCAAATCGGCCTGTTGATACGTGACCGATTTTGTTCCGTCGCCCTGGTTGTAGGTGGCCGTCACAATCTTTGAGCCTGACGACAGATCGAAGTAGGCTGCCTGCAAGGCCGCCAGCCTCGACTGCATGTCAGTCGCGCTCATTCCATCGGTGATAGCCATTTCATTCCTACGCTAGTCGCCCCGTAAGCCTCCTACGAGGAAGTTCAGTTTCAACAGGAACAACCGTCGTCTGAGTCGGTCGTTCGATGGTCGGAAGCGAAACCTGCGGCAACGCCACATGATCAAGCGGCTGCGCCACCAAGTCTGCTCGGCGGTTCAGTTTCAAGCCGAGGTGCGTCAAGCCACAGAGGGCGCCATAGGCATACACTCGGCAATCGAGAGCTTCATTCGCGCGCCCCGACGGCAGCTCCCACACGCGATACTTCTGCCCACCTGAGACCTTAACAACGGACCGTTCCGACGTGAGTTGCTCGAAGTAGCCAATATCTCGGTCCTTCGGGAAGTGCATGAACCCTGGCCCAGGCTCTTCAACGTGAAGCCGATTTCGGACCGTGTCTTTAGCCGTGTTCACGCCAAGAATCACCGGCCGGAACGATGCCTTCGTTCGCCGAGAGGGCTTCTTGACTGGCCAAACGGGATTTCGCTTGCCGCTTACAGCAGATTCACCCTTGATGGCCCAGATCCGGCGACCGAGCCGCGCTTTGGAAAATTCGTAGACCTTCTGGGTGTGGTGGCCGCCCGAGTCGATGCAAACCGCCATTGCTTCGAAGGGTCGCCCGTCAGCTCGATGCCATATCCGGTCGAGATATTCATCGAGTTGTTCCCATGGACCCGGGGTTTCGAGGTCACCCTCGATGACTTCGTAATCGATCGACCAGCTTTCCTCGTTTCTACCCCAGCCAACGACTTCAATCTCAAATCGATAGTCCTGAACGTCAACTCCCACGGTGACGACCGCAACTCCGTCCGGCACTTGCGCTGCCCAACGTTCGCCGCGGGCGACGAGCGCCTCAAGGCGCAACACCTTGCCCGAGTTCGGGCGATACGGCATGCCTGCCTGCGTGTTCCACCAGGTCTGCTTTTTTTCTTCGTCGCCGTCAGCCTTCAGCCACTTCGCCGCGATATCGGCCGGCTTATCTTTCTGCCACGGGCTATAAAGCTTGCTTGCCTGAAATCCGGCATGCTCGTTGTCGACCTTCCACCCTCCACACTCTGGGCACTTGGCGCGATACACCGCGTGGCGGTCGCTTTCCCACCAATCCCAGACTTGAGAAATGGCAACATCGGCAGAAGACTCACGTGAGTCTTCTGGACCACGCCAAGCGCGCTCATAATCTGCAAGTGGCACGTGATGTGCACCGCAACACTCGAACGCCTTCGTCTGGTGCCAGCGCACGGTCTGCAATGCTCGAAGCCGGTCCCCTTCTGACCATACCTGTCCACACGACTCGCAAGATATCCGCGCCGTCTTCGGGAGGTGTTCGATAACGTTACCGCTCTCGTCCCGACGCTTGTCCCAATCAACGTGTTTGAAGAAATCGGGAAACATGCGATGCCCGCAGTGAGGACACGCGATCGATGCACGGCGCTGGTCCGACTCCTTATAGCTAGCCTCGATTCGGCTCTCGTCTTCGACAGTCGGAGAGCATGCACGGATCGACAACCAGTTGACACCGAACGTAGCCGTGCGCTCTTCTGCAAGCGCAATAGGCTCACCCTCCCGGGTCACCGGATACTTGTCCACCTCGTCTGCGAGGATGACTCGAACGGGACGCCGGGCTAGGTTGTCGGGGCTACCAGCCCCTGCCAGCGCGAGAAAACCGCCCGGAAACGCTTTGAATAGCAACGTTTCGTCAGCATTTCTCGTCTTGCTCGTACCGACCAACTCACGAAGGGCGGGCGTCACCCGAATCAACGGACTGATACGCTCCTTACTGAACTGCTCTGCCGCATCCTCTTTGGGCTGAAGAAGCAATATGGGGCAAGGATCGAGATGCGCGAAATACCCGAAGACGTTTTCAAGCAACGCCGTCTTCAGCAACTGCGTACTCACCATCGTCGTTACGACGTGAACGCCGGGTTCGGTCACCGCAAGCATGGGACCACGCGCGACTTCGACGGTCGAAGTCTCCCAATTCCCCGACGTGCTTCCGGCTTCCTTTGCGAGCTTTCTATACTTGTCCGCCCATGCCGGAACGCTAATGCGTGGTGGGGGCGTCCACGCGCGACGGACGGATGCACGAAGCCTGTCAGCCTTCCCGCTCTGAGAAATTGGCTTCAGGCTCGCCGAGCTGGGCGATTTGCTTGTGGACATGCGCAGTTAGGACCTCAACAACTCGGTCGGCCTCGACGCCCAGATCGGCCGCCAATATCGGCCCCACCCTGGTCGGCCAGTTAAGCCACGCATCGCGCTGTGCCCGGAACTCCTCAAAGAGGATTGCAGTTGCGGTATCCAGTTCCACGAGTGAACCGGATTTCCTTTCGTATTCGAGCTTGGCCATCAGGCCGAGATAGTTCTCTTTGAAGCAGCGCGCTTCATCGAAGTCGAGCAACTCCACGTTGCCATTCAAGATTCGATTCGCCGCCTCGCCCGCGTTCTCTCCAGCTTCGAGTGTTACCTCTGCCGCCGCCTGGGTAACAGGCTTGCGTTTGTTACCCTTGGGTGCTTGGGTAACACTTTGGGTAACAACCGAAATCCCGTCGCGGCGGTATCTTTTTAGAAGTGCATTCGACTGATCGACATTGATGTCATCGCCCGCAAACACAAGCCAGCCGCGCTCCTTCCACTTCGTCACCGTCTTCCGGCTGACGTTATGGAGTGCGGCGAACTCGCTCTGATTCATGTATGGATCTGTTACCTGTTACCCAAATTTCAAAACTCAGCGCTGGGCGAATTCCGCGAGTCTTCGCTCCCGCCCGTTCGCTTTATCCAAAGGAGGACCCGCGCCATTTTGGTGCGCCGCCATGGTCGGTTGGTCTACCCTGGGAGAGTCCACATCAATCCTTCCCCTGTGCGGTCGCACATATCCAGCGGCCGAGCGAAACCGGCATCGACAAGTGTCGTTACAGAACTCGCGGGCGCAGCGGCGTGCTGTGAGATGTGCATCGCAATGTTTGCATCTCGTAAAAAAAACAGCGCAGCGTTTGGCGGGGGTGCCTGCCTCAGCTTTGCACACCACGCACATCATCCGATTACCTGAAGCACACGCGCTAATGGTCCGTTTAATCTCAACACCGCAATGCACACACGTACCGATTTGCTCGACGCGGCGCGCATTCAAAGCGTTCTCGCTGCGAGTGGCCGGTATCAAATTTTCGCGACGATTGTCCAGCGAGTTGTGATTGTCATGATCAATTTCAAGCGGATCGTTCCTCCCCATTCCGGCGATCACTCGATGCATTCGGACAGTCACGCATCTACCGTCGACACGCGCATTGCGCACCGCATAGACGTTATTCCCACCACCGTTCGGCTTTGCCTTCCATCGCCATTGCGATAGAAAGTCGAGCATGTCGTCGTCAACAATCGCGTGTGAATGCGGCCCCGTCGCGTACTTTCCAGTCAGTTTGATCAGCGCCATACTCAAAAAGAAAAAGCGCCCGATTGGGCGCCTCATCATGGGAGTTATAGAGTCACCGTCGGCGGCTAGCTACAAAGGCCAACTCGTGCCGCAGGATCTGAGGGAATTTCTGCCGTATCTTTGCCATCACCGCTTTCTCGACGGCATCGTTCGCGAGCGACTGCGGTATCGAAGGACCGAATAACTCCTTGATCGGCAAACCAGATCGCATCACCCTTCCGTTGCGTACAACCTTCTTGTGCGCTCGACCAGTTCGCTCAAACACACCTCGGTGACCATTGGGCATGTTCGCGATGAACGCGTGCTTTAGCACCTTTCTGCCTGACTTCACCTGAACGCTTACGCCGCCCTTGCCTTGCCGCGCGCCGTAGTTGATCAAGCCAATCGGTCGGCCAGTCGCCTTCAACGTCACAACAAGATTTGCGGCCGTTGCTCGCTTGATCGAGAACGACTTCTTGATTGCGCTGGCCTTGATGTTGTAGCCAACAGCACGGACTTCCTTTGACGCCTCGGTGCGGGCTTGGACAGCAGTCTTGTTCAACGCCCTAACAACTGCTTTTTTCTCGGCCCCAAGATATCTCGATAAATCCGCGGAGATGTCTCGAACGTCGGATCGCACATTTAAGCTGAGCATTGCTAGGTTCGCGCCCGCTTAAGCCATGCGGCCGGAAGCACACCCTCGACAGGTGGACGCGGATAAAGCGGAATGTCCACGAGCATTCGCGAGGAGGCACCGGCAGGAAACGCGGTTAGGGAAACAAGAGCTAGCGCCCCGACGGGCAGAAGCGCCGCGTCCGTGGTTGCCGCTGTCACCAAGGCGGCGACGCTGCGATTCCCGTTGTGCCAGATGGCGGATCGAATGAACGCAATCTCCCCCAACAAGGCGTCAGCATCGATGCTCTTTGAAGGACGCGCCATGTGAACTCTGAAAAGGAAATTCCCGCGTCCGCGGAAGCGGGGCGGGCAAACGACTTACGTCGAGGAGGAGACAACCAAAACCCGGCAAAGTAATCAAAAACATTTACCAAAAGACATTGCATTGGTAAACATTTTTGATTACTATAGACACATCAACACAAACAACGGAGGTGCGGTGAAGCGAAATGAGTTGGTCCGGTGGCTCGCCGAACAAGGCGCGACTTTCAAGGAGGGCAGCAGCCACACGAAAGTCTACCTACACGGCAAGCAAACGGTGATCCCGAGGCATACCGAAATAAAGAAAGGTACAGTCGAAGGGATCAAAAAGCAGCTCAACCTTAAATGAGGGCAGCCCCGAAAGGGGCTTGTCCGCATGCTTCACCGCACCCACAACCGAGGGCCTGCAATGAAATATCCTGCAACGTTTGAGCCTGACCACGAGGCCGGTGGCTTCGTGGTTACCTTCCGCGACATCCCAGAAGCCATCACGCAAGGCGATACAGAGGAAGAAGCCATGCAAATGGCGGCTGACGCATTGCTCACGTCAATGGACTTCTACTTTGACGATAAACGCCCCGTGCCTAGTCCGTCGAAGGCACTCAAGAGCGAGCGACTCATCTCGCTTCCCGCGAGCGTGTCAGCAAAAATCCTGCTCCTGAACGAGATGCTCGCGCAGAAAATTCAGCCCATCGAGCTGGCACGCCGCCTTAACACGACGAAACAGGAAGTGAATCGCCTTATTGATCTGAGCCATACAACGAAGATTGATCGCATCGAGGAAGCCTTGGCTTCGCTCGGTCGAGATCTCGAACTTGCAGTCACTTGACAGAAAAGCCCGCGAGGTTCTCACCGTCGCGGGCTTTGGAGGCACTGATTCAGCCTTTCCGAAATGATACGTTTTTTGCCGAATTTGTATAGCTCGAAGATGTATAGCGTGGCGCTATACACTTTCGACCATTCGGCAATATGCTCGATACGCTTGCGAACGACCACTCTCCACACGCTTGTAAAACGCATCGCGCGAGATCCCCAGCGCCGAGGCCACCCGCTTGATGTGAGAAACGCGGTGGATGTAGAACAGGTACAGCGCTTCCTTCTCCGGACTCTCGGGCAGCGACAGGACTGCGAGGTTGAAGAAGCTCAGCATCGACGAGCAGATCGCATCCGGCTCAGGGCCGACCTTGCGGGGCTGCATCCCGGCGAGCAGGCCGCTCGGCATGGGCGGGGCGAAGATTCGGCGCGTGCGGTGCCAGGCCGCCCAGTCCTCGCAAAGTGCGCCGAGGTCGCGTTTCGTGGTCATCGCTGTTCCTCGTACAGCTTGCATCGGCGCATGTTCTTGGCGCCCGGCTTGGTCTGCTCCTTGGCGCAATACTCCAATCCCCATAGCGTCAGCTTGTGTAAGCAGCCCTTGCATGTTTTGCTCTCCTCAATTTCAATAACTTTCGCCGGATCCCGATACAAATACGAAGGTAGCGCCGCCATCAGGCCACCTCCGGCGCTACACTTGCGAATATTCGGTGCGCAGTTTCGAACCTTGTTTGCGCAAGCAATGCAGCCTCTGTGCCGTATCGCCGCTGGAACTCGGCAGGGCCAGCATGAAACGCAATGCCGTATCCACCCTCACGATGGTGCATGGGGCACAATGGAATCGTGTCGGTATGGGCCGATCTCTGCCCACCTCCGGCCAGATATCGCACATGGTGAACTTCAGCCGGACTCTCTCCATACCCAAGGTTCCGGCAAACGATGCAACACAGGCCCGCGATGACGCCCATGTGCTCGCGCTCGGCTTTCTTTGCTCGCTTGCGAGGTTTCGACTTGAAAGGCGAGCGCTTAAGCGGGGTCGCCGAGCGCAGCGGTTTCTTTCTCAGCAGACTCATCGCGCCACCTCGCACAGAGCCTTGTGAGAATCGAAATATGCCGCATACGATTTGAGTGGCGTCCACTTCGGCGCGTAGCGCGGGCCAGCTACGGTAGGCGTGCACTCATAGGTGGGTGCCTTGGCCACCATGCGACGCATAGCCAAACGCACTCGCTTTTTGTGGTTGTGAAAGTCACATTCGAGAACCCCATCGGCAACCAGTTCACGACATGCCTTCGCTACCGCCCAGCGCGAAAAGCCACTCATGCCAGCAAGCGTTTCGTAGGCGTACCAAATGCCCTTATCCATGCTTTCGAGAATGGTGCGTTTCATTTGATCTCCACGATGCTCAGGCCCTTCACCGCCATCAGATGGCGTTTGATTCGATACTCGGGAGTGATCATCCCCTTGACGTCTTCGACGATGGTTTTGTCGCCACGCTCATAAACGAAGTCGGCGATATAGCGCAGTGGAGGGGCCAATCGACCATTGATCCGGACTGCCGGCGCCAGCACGTAAACGACTTGCCGCTCCAGGTCAGTGATCTCTCCTGCATCCCGCATGAGCACCAGTTGTTGCCATCGCCGCGCCTCCTTTCGACTGTCGAACTTGATGCCGTCCACGACGCATTTCTCGTTCCGATACTTAGACGGCTTCTTGGCCGCCATAGCAACAAGCGGCGCTGTCAACGGGGCAGGGCCGGTCGATTCCAAAGCAACCGCGGTCGCCCCGATTTGCGCTCGGATACGCGCCGTGCCCACACAGCCCTTGCTTATTGCGCTTTCCGGAAACGTCAGGCCCTTTCTCTTCACTTCCGCACTCCGCGTAGGTGGGCGATATACGCCCTCAGTTCCTTTTCCTGCCGAACCGCCACTGCGTCACCGCAGCGCCGCCGCACTGCCGCGAGATAGCCCCTCGCCACGTTGCCCTGTCCTGCCAGCGCCGCCCTCGCCGCTTCCTCGAAGCGCCGCCAGCACTCGGTCGGCGTCACGCTGAGACCTTGCCCCGCTCGCTTTCCCAATCGAACACAATGGCGCGCCCGCCATCCTCACGCAGACGGTCGTAGACGCGCTCACCGAGGTATTGCTCTACTTCCTTCGGGGGCAGGTTCGAAAGAAGGATCGTCGGGCGACGCTTCTCATAGCGCTCGTTCATGATGTCGAAGAGGATGGTCTTTTCGACCTCGGACCCAAATTGCACGCCTACCTCGTCGAGGATGAGCAGGTCCGGGAACACCAAGGCCGCGATCGCCTGGGACTCACTCACGGTGCTTCCACGCGTCCACGTATCCTTGACGCCGCGAATGGCGCGAAGAACGGTTGTGAAATACACCGACCGGTTGTCGCGCTCCATGATGTGCAGGCCGATGCCGGCCGCCAGATGCGTTTTGCCCGTGCCGCGCTTGCCGATGAAAATCGCGCAGCGACCAGTACGCAGCACCTCGCCGAAGTTCGCTGCGTAATCCTCGGCGAACTCAAGCGCCGTCCGTTGCCCGGCGACATCGACGCGATACGTACTCAAGCGGCGGTCGTGGAACCGCTCCGGAATGCCCGAGTCGCCAATCTTTCTCTGCCAAGCATGCAGCCGATCGGCGCGAGCCTTCGCTTCGGCTTCGGCACTCTCGCGCTCCTCACGCTCCGTAGAGCATGCCGGGCAGCCAAGCCAGACCTTGCCAATGAAACAGCGGGCGACATACTCGCCATGCACGTCGCAAAGTGCTGCACGCTCAAGCGGTGGGTTGTGGAGCCCGACTCCCTCGCCGATACGGATCACAGCCGCCCCCCGGTTCCGTAGTCGCGGTTCTCGAACCCGCTGTGCGCGGACTGGCCGCCCTGAGTGGCTCGCAAGTCGGCGCCGGCGTTTTGCATCCAACTGCCTTTGAACCCGGCCCACCCCGCCTTGGCGGCGCACTCCACTGCCTGCGCCGGCGTCATTCCGGCCTTGTCGGCCTCCAGCTTGATGTCATCCCAAGCCGTCTGCGTGAGCGGCAGGCGTTTCACCTTGCGGATCGTCAGCCAGTCCTTGGCGTGCTGCTTGTCGACGCCTTCGGCGATCAGATCCTTCTCACTCAGCGGCTTAGCCACCTCATCCCCACCCGACACACCAGCACCGCGCTTGCGCGAGTGCGTTTTGTCTTTCTTCTTCTCTTCTTCTGTATCTGTATCTGTATCTGTATCTGTATCTAGGCCGTTACCGGAACGTTTCTGTAACGTTTCATCACCGTTACCATCCTGTTTCGTCTTGTTGCGGTGTGCGCGCACGCGCTCAGTGCTCGAATCTGAGCGCATCTGACGCTTGTCCCAAGCCGCGGGCTGCCAGTTCGCATCGATCAGGCCGACGGTCATCAAGCGCTTCTTGATCTCGCCGACGATGGCAAAGTCGACCCACAGACGTTGCGCAACGATGCGATTGAGTAGATCAGGCGCGCATTTATTGTCCAGAGTGCCGTCACCCTTCAGGGCGAGGAGACCGATGAAATGGCGCTGATCCTCAAAGGCCAGCGTTATCATCTTCGGATCATTGAGGAAGTCCGTGTACATACGGAACCATGGCATTTGTTTCGTGCTCATGCGACTGCGGCCTCCTTGCCGTACTTGCGTTGCAGGAAGACCTGCCCTTTGCCCGTGACGAGGGTTTTGAACGTCGGGTGTGCCTCACCAGCAGAATCGCGCCAGATGTTCTCGACCACACGGAAGTAGCCACGGTCGATGTAGATCTGATACGGGCGATTGCCCTCCATCAGCAGGTTGTCGGCGCGTAGCATGCGAAAGAATGTGTTCTGGCCATGCCCCAGAACCCGCGCGAAGTCCCCAATGCTCACGGCGTCGGAGGTATTGCGAACTGCCTGGGCAAACTCAACCGCTGGACGCTGCTGCTCAAGTAGTTCCGCCTGATTGGCAGCGAGGCGCAGCGCTTCTACAAACGTGCGTGGAACCTGCGGAGCGACTGCCCGCGCTTCCAGTTCTTGCCACCGATCGACCAAGCGGGCGCAGAACTCCGGCGACAACTGAGCGACGATCACGTAGCTGTCGCGCTTGTTGACGTGGTACTCGACTCCTGGGCGACCGCCGGAGGACTTTTCCGCCACTGGCGTAAAAGCAATCACGCCCTTATCTGCCAAGCGTTCGATCGAGAGTTTTACGGTGTCATGGCGAGACTCAACCAGTTCCGCAATTTCACGGCTCGACATGGTCAGCTCGACATCACGGCGGACGAGATCGTTCATGTGGCTCCTCAGTGTTCGCACGGCATGTCGCCGTTGGGCAAGCGTCGAGCTCCGCAGCAAATGCATACGCTCGCAGCCGGCGCCTCTGTGAGTAGCGGTGCGATCAGATGTGAACTCTTGATAAGCGCACCGGTGACCGTCTCAGACACACCCATAACGTAGGGGCCGGGGATGCGCATGTATCGAACAACGTCTCGCATCGTCACCTCACGCTGCACGCGGCAGAACCTTCACCCGGCGCTCGAAACCGCACTCACCACCACCCTCTCGCGCACAACGGCACCCAACACCGGTCTCCGCCATCGACGCGAGACCTTCGAGATAACGCGGCGTCACCATCACAAAACCCGTCAGGTAGATCACCTGGTCGAGCTTGTCGATGGGGATCCCGTTCTGCCCGGAAAGAAAGCGCGAAACCTGCGATGCATCCCAGTTCAGAACTTCCATCGCAGCTTTCCGCTCGTCGCCAGAAAGGAGAAGACGCAAGGCCTTCTCAATATTCGGCCGATCAGCCATGTTCAACCTCCCTCAATCTAAGTTGCGTGCTGTTGCACGCTGATTTGCCTACGATGCAAGGCATGAAATTCACACCCTGCGAGATAAAGATGAGCACTCACCGTCATGCGAGAATGGTGTTTCCACACAACCAGTTCACTCAATCTAGGAGTGCTCATGACCTTCAGCCTGGACTCCCAAACCGTCGAGATTCCCTGTGGGAAATGCGGCCAGAAGTCCAAGGAGACGATCCGACGGCTCAAGACGAATCCAGATCTCACCTGCCGTTCCTGCGGCGCCATCACTGCTGTGAAAGCAGACGAGATCCGAGCTGCCGAGCAGGCCATCAAAAAAGCTCTGGACAACATTCGGAAGGCGTTCCGCTAGACCTGCAAGATCACGCAGCGCCAGCTCCAATTTTTCGGATCTCACGCAAAGCCGAATCGAATGCGCTTCGTTCATTCGCCCTCTCCAGAAGCGCCGCCCCCAACACATTCAAGTTTTGCGCCCGCGCTGTCTCTTGCAGCGTCGGCGCTCGATCGGTGGCGGGATTTATCTCGCGCATCGACTCCGCACCTCTCACGGTGCAATTCCGCGACACGAATCGCGATCGAATACGACACCCTCTCGCCACGCTTTCCTGACAAAAGCGCAGAAATGAGCGATTGCGAGCACGGAATCAGCCCAGCGAGCTGCGCTTGGGTAAGCCCAGTTCTCAAAAGGTCAGAAATTGTTTTTTGGATGTCCATACAAGCAAGTATCACATTTGTGTTTATTCAAGTCAACACAAATGAAATGGCCTACTCTATTACGATTGTGTTATGTACTCACTCGCCGAACGCCTCAGATGGGCACGAACAAACGCCGGCCTCTCCCAAGATCAACTCGGGGCGAAGGCGGGCGTTTCTCAATCAACGATTGGAAATCTAGAGTCCGGCACCAGAAATACGGCGCGGCGGCTCCCTCAGATTGCAGAGGTGCTCGGGGTAAATGCTCTCTGGCTTGCTGAGGGGACCGGGTCGCCCGGCGTGAGCACGGGATCAAAGAAGAGCTACGAAGCCGCGATCGCGGCCGCGAGCGACGCGGCGAGAGAATTAATTGACGCCATATTGCAGGCAGATCAGGCCGGCGAAGCAGCCCAAACGTTTAATTTGATGCTCAGATTACTTCCGCAGGACGGTGAACCAATTGGTCGCCTGAATCCGTAACGTCCCCAGCAGATTCGGGGCGAGTGCCATGGAGCGGCTCTAAAGCCCAATCGTCGGCGATCATGGCGCGTGCCACAACCAAGTGGCACCTGTCCTCACTCACAGCAAAGGCCGGGCCATCAAGCAAGTAGACTAACCATTCTGTTGACGAATATGCTCGACGGATGAACACCAGCCGACCTTCTAGCAGCTCGTTCCATGCCTTCTTGATTCGCGCTAAGTCCCCTGGCTTACAGCGGATTTGGGACGCACCACTATTCGTCACAGCTAGGCCCTCTTCGAGTTTTCGTTAAGACTACTGTATATATGAACAGTAGTTTATCCGTATTTCTTGGATTTATTCAAGATCAATGCGATTCGTCGCTAGGCACAGCAAACTTCAAGCTCAGGAGCAATTGAGTCCCATCGAAGCCATCACCTGCGATCTGTAGCGCGAAACGCGCGTGATCAGCACTGGACGACACTCCCTTTAACAATCGATCCGCGAATGCCGTGCTCTCAAGAACCTGTCCGCACGTCATTTCTCTCGCGTGGGTCACGCCCGAAAAAGTGTTGAGCGCCTTGTAGACGGCGCTGTATGACAGCCGGTGACGAGCCACCAGCGCCGCAGCGGCGATGAGCAGGGCCTCGCGATCATTGGTAGTGCTTTGCTCACAGCAAGCCTTATCCCAGATCGTTACGCCGCCGCGGAGGATCTGTTCGATCTGGATGTCGCACCAGACGGCAAAACGCACGTCGCACCAACGCGCAAACACGACACCTAGCTTCGGGTGCATCCATGTACCGCCATTGCGCCCACGCTGAGTACGCACAAAATCCCTCAGATGTGAGGGATTTATCATTTCGGTCAGCGCCGCGATATATGTCTTCGTTTCGTCGAGGCGAAGCCAATTGTCAACACGCTTTTCGAAGCGTTTGGCAGCAACAGTCGCATTGAACCAGCCGTCCCCCAGAAAGGGGACCGCAAGTCCTTGGTATTCTGCAAGGAAGATGGGATTAGAAACCGCCATGTTCACTCTCGGTGATCGCTCTCGGCCGATCCGAGAGCTCATGGCTGCATGGTGGTTACATCACCGAAAGGAAGATAGTTCGTGCTGGAGTAGGCATAGCACGTTAGCCACCTGACGTACCCTGTTTGCCTGTAGATGGGGTATAGCCTAGGTCCTTAAGCCAACCGTCTATCGTTTTTTCGGCCTGCTGCTCGCTCATGGAAACGCCATCGAGCGTTTTGGCAAACGCTAGCACTCCACTTTTGATGGCTAATACCGCCTGTCTGCGGCTGGGAAAACTACCTCGATTCGCCAAATCCAAGGCGTACTGACGGACCGGCGCAAACTTCTCACGTTTTGCCTCCCCACCGCGTTGCGCCTCCCGTCGTTTTATCTCATCCGATATGCGAAATGTAAGTGCTGCAATGCGTCTAGCAACGTCATCGCCGCTAACTTCTAAGCTCTGAAGTTCCTGTAAGGAAAGTTGGTCCAAACGCTCGATAGCTGACTCAAGAAGACGGAGCTTCCTCAGGTGTTCCGAAGCCGCGCGCATAAAAGTACGCATGGACAAGTCTGCCATCCGCAAACCATAGCGCTTGTTCAACTTGGTCTGTGGACGAAGCGCCAATGGGGTACTCCCGCAATTGGAGGAAATGGACGCAAAAGCGTGAAAGGCCGCCTTCACTTCCTGATCATCACGAATCAATTTCCCAACAGACAACGGCACTTGGTCCCAGCGCTCGTTTGCCCACACGTTGATCAGTAGGCTCTCATCCACCCCGTCGGCGCGAACTCCCTTGCTCTCGACAATAGTCACAAACGCTAGGAATGCCTGCGAGCGCCGGAGCGCCCTCGACGCATCGAGCTTTTTGATCGAATTCGTCTTTTTTACAGCCTTTTTCTTCGCCTTCGCGGCAGTGATTGGGGAACGGGAGCGCTGTTCTTCTCTCAGCGCGTCGAGATAGAGTCGAACGTCCCCGGTCTCTTGCCAAATCCGTTCCGAAAGCGAATTGATCTCGTCGTCGTCCATTGCCGTTCACTGCGGATTCATGGAAACGCCAATTGTAGAGGCAGGGCCGCTCGGGCGATCACCTTGAATGCTGCCGAATCTCAAGGGAGTTACAAATTTCCTCGACAAAAATCACAAATGTGTTGACTCACCAAATCACATATGTGATTATTCAATCACCGCAGCACACATCGCTGCCCGCCCGACCTCTCGGGTGCTCTCTAAAAATTCGACGGATAAAAGGTGTCACGCGGCCATAGCGCCGCCATGCGCACACATCTCCCACACGCGTGGATGAGTAGGTTGGAAACGCGGAAATGGTTGGCCAACTGGTTTGGCTGGCTTCCGCAATACATCGCGGCGCCCACTCATCGTGTCGATGGCGAGGTAATCGACACAAAACGCAGGAGACCCCGGAGCCGGTTAGCCGGGTGTAGCCGGGGCACTGCGTGTGATGTATCTGAGGCGGCTTTCTTCTCGAGAGTCGCGCCATATACACGAGGAGAGAACCCATGAAATCGAAAGAAGTCGCGGTTGGGATGAAGGTCGCGGTGAACAGCTTGGACGAGGGCTCCGTCTACACGGTCGAGGGTGTTGACGGGTTCAATGCCACTCTTTCGCTTACCGAGGCCGGGACCAAACGCAGCGTTGGTTCGATTGATATCGGGAGCCTGAAGCGTCCCACTGAAACTCAGCTTCGCAACGCTGCGTAACCGAACACCTCCCCGGCGAGGGAACGCCCCCGATGACGTAGGCGTGACGGCCGCCAGAGTGCGGCACCCCTTTACGGACTAGGAGCGACAGATGGGCGTTGAAGAAATGAAGAACAAAGAGAACCACGA
This sequence comes from Pandoraea sp. PE-S2T-3, assembly GCF_002179965.1. Classification (GTDB taxonomy): domain Bacteria; phylum Pseudomonadota; class Gammaproteobacteria; order Burkholderiales; family Burkholderiaceae; genus Pandoraea. Next base: position 31,851 of record NZ_NGUQ01000016.1, on the reverse strand, counting down.
CAAGCACTTGGCGTCGCTGCCCGACATCACGGACGAGGACTGGAAGGCACGTTGCGTGAAGCGCTTTCAGGATCGCGGCGGTGTCACCAAAGAGGTAGCGATCGACATGGCCGAAGCCTGCTTCGAACAGCGCGTCGACTGGGATCGCGAAGGCGACCCGGAAGGTACTGCCGACGTCGAAATGAGCTACTGGAGCGAATGAGCAGCGCCGCCCGCTTCGGCGGGCAACCTTCAAGTGAGCAGACCCGGCGTCGGCGCAGCGACGTTAAATAGCCCGTATCCCACTTCCCCGATCTGCTCAGGATCTCGGGTCTGCTCTCTTGAGGGTGAACTCCACTTCTGCCCCCTTAGCTCAATGGATAGAGCATCGGTGTTCTAGGCCGTCAGGTTGTGGGTTCGAATCCTACAGGGGGCGCCATCTTCGCGGGCTTGGCCGAGTGGTCAGGCACCAGCCTTCCAAGCTGAGTACACCGGTTCGATCCCGGTAGCCCGCTCCATTCTCATTCCACATGCCGATCATCTTGATCCTGCTGCCGCTCCTCTGGGCGCGAGCGGTGGCGTACCCGCGCCTTGGCCGGCAGGTCCGGTGGCGCATTCGACCAACACCTAATCCGGCCGTGCCTATCGACTATGGCTAGTGGATCTGGCGCCCATCGGCTAAGAGAGATTGCCCATTGAGAACGCGGTAGAGCGAGCCTGAACGCTCACAGGCCCATGGCGGACATGGTCAAAGCCGCAGGCCCCGGTGTTCTGCCGGGGCCTTCCAACCTCTCTGGAGGATTCCCATGTTTGCAGCAGAAATTCGCCAATATCAGGTCGGCTGGAACGACGCCAAGTGCGGCCGCCCCTGCCTCTCCACTGATCTCGCCTACCGAATGGGGTATGGCGACGCCTCCCACTGAGGAACGCCATGTTTGATCGCATCCTCATCTGGACTGTCAACGGCGCCGACAAGTGGATTCGCGCTCACCAGCCGGCCGCATGGACGATCTGGGGCGTTCTTCTCGTCGCCTGCCTCTATGTGAGGTGGAAGCACGGCGTATGAGGTCAGCCGCAAAACGAGCGGCAGCCGAACGCGCGTGGAAAGAACTGCGGCCGCTCATGAATCACCAGCCGTCTCGACTTCCGCCTCGCCCTGGATCACCCCGCATCCGCGAGGAATTTGAAGCCAAGCAGGCACGCCGCGACGCCCTCGAACGGCACGAGTCCATCCTGATCGCCGCCCTCGCCTTCTTCATCAAGGCCGACTCACCCCGCGACAAGTGAGCGCCGCCGACCCACCACCAACGCAAGGAAACAGCCCATGTGGTTCCGTAACCTCCAGATTTTCCGCATCTCCGACTGGACCCTCAGCACTGAACGCCTGAACGAACTGCTTCAGAAGCAAGCGTTCCGTGAGCCCTCGGCGATGGAACTGCACACCACGGGCTGGTCATCGCCGCGTGAGGGCGGCGAACTCGCGCATGTCGTGAATCGTCAGATCCTCCTTGCGCTGCGCACCGAGAAGAAGCTGTTGCCTGCATCGGTCATCAACCAGGTGACTCGAGCGAAAGCGGCGGACCTCGAAGAGCAGCAAGGCTTCAAGCCGGGTCGCAAGCAGATGAAGGAACTCAAGGAGCAGGTCACCGACGAGCTGCTGCCGCGCGCCTTCGGCATTCGTCGCGACACGCGCGTGTGGATCGATCCGGTGAATCGCTGGCTGGTGATCGACGCCGCGTCGCCGACGAAGGCCGACGAAGTGCGCAGCCTGCTGCTCAAGACGCTCGACATCACGCTCGAGAACATTGAGCTCAACGAGGCACCGGTCGCTGTCATGACGTCATGGCTGGCCGGTAACGAAGCGCCGGGCGGCTTCACGGTCGATCAGGACGTGGAACTGCGCTCGAATACCGACGAGAAGGCAGCCGTGCGTTACGTGCGTCACCCTCTCGACGGCGTGGACGTCCGCCAACATATCCAGAGCGGAAAGCGCACCACGCGCCTAGCGATGACGTGGAACGACCGCATTTCGTTCGTGCTCACCGATGCGTTCGCGATCAAGCGCGTGACGCCGCTCGACATCATCAAGGACGCCGCCGATCCGACGGCCGAAGGGGAAGCCGAGAAGTTCGACGCCGATGTGGCGCTGATGACCGGTGAGCTTGCCAAACTGCTCGACGATCTGATCGAAGCCGTGGGCGGCGAACGCGAGGAGGCGTAAGCATGGGCTACCAAGACCCCCGCCCTGAAGGGCTGAATACCGATCCGGCTCCGCCTTCAGTGGTGGAGACGATGTCCAGTACACCTGCGCTTATTGAGGCATATCAGACCAGCTTTCAAGCAGATTGGAACGATCCGGCCATGCGTACGGAGCGCGATCTGTTTGCCAAAGGTTGGCAAGCCCGCGCAGGGCTGTCGGCGGATGGCGGGGACAAGATGACGGACAGAGAATTGTTTCAGCTATTCGAGCGCGTAGCCGAAGATCGCGACGAAGATTCCAGGAAATTCGGAAGTCATTTTCGTCTGGCCGTTGCGTTTGCCCGCGCCGCCATTGCCGCCAATCAGGCGAAAAGAGAGTAATGCCAACGGGTCTATAGGCATCCTCGCAGGGTAGAAAAATGCTCTCGAATTACCCCGACTTGCGTCATCACGTTCGTCTTTAACGTCTCCGCGAGATAAGCAAACTGCTTTTGATATTCGTCGTTTTCATAACGATCTCTGAGCGCTCGAAGGCCGTCGGAAAATTTTGGATGGCTGTCCGGGCCGTCAGTGCATTCTTTCACCGCCTTTTGTAGAAGCACCAAGTGTTCGCGTATCGCCAGAAACGCAATGACGCCGTCGCCAGACTGGATATCATGGACTGGCGCGGCGTCAAAAGCCGAAATTACGCGGTCTAGTCTCCACGTCGGAAAACGGGCAAAAAGGGCAGCTCTCGGGTTTTTCTCCGAGACCAACTTTTCAACCTCATCCACCCGCGTCATGGCCGCCTCGCCGATAGCCACGATAGCCGCTCGGCGGCTCTTGGCGACGTGGACCATCTGCATCCGCGTCACGTACACGGCCCCCAATATCGCAGCAATCGACCCCACGGCCTGGACCCAACCGGAAAGGGACTTGCCCGCATCCCCCATATCCGCCTCCAGTTTCATGCCTAGGTGGACCGCAAGTATCAGGGTCGCAGCCAATAACAAGACAGCACCCAAAGCCTTCGAAAAATCTTTAAACGCGTCCATTAAATCCCCGAGATTGTCTTTCAGGAATCCTAGCATGAGCGATTCGAAAACACGCGCTACGCGTGAGCGCCCTATCTTCTTCAGCGCGGCGATGGTGCGCGCAATCCTCGACGGCACCAAGACGCAGACGAGGCGGGTCGTGAAGCCCCGCAAGGATCTTCATTTCGGCGTGCTGCTTGCCGCTCACGAACTGGCCGGCGAGGTGAACGGCGGCGACTTCACGAATAGCCCACACGGCCAGCCCGGCGACCGCCTGTGGGTGCGCGAGACAACGTACGACGTCGAGCAGCACGGATGGGTTGGCCCAGTATTCGTCGAATCCGATGAAGGACGCAGTGCGGCCGAATGGGGATATGGGCAGTCGGACGACCCCGATCACATCGAGCCGTACGAAATGCGTAAGCGTCCTGCGATCCACATGCCGCGTTCGATGTGCCGTCTGGTGCTTGAAATCACCGGCGTGCGCGTCGAGCGGCTGAATAGCATCAGCGAAGCGGATGCACGCGCTGAAGGCAGCGAAGCAATCGGGATCACCTTCCGCGACGATGCCGACGGAAAGCCGCGCAAAATCGAATCACTGGGCGGCGTATACCGCGATGGCTTCCGCATCTTGTGGGAATCGATCAGCGGCCCCGGCTCGTGGGATGCAAACCCGTGGGTGTGGGTGATCGAGTTCAAGCGCGTCGATGGCGCTAAGGGGGCGTGATGCTACAGACCTTTGGCATTCAGGCTCGCATGTGTTCCGTCGATGATGGACCGCCCCTCATTAAATGCCGCTTCTTCGGCTGCCGTAGCCGATGCGAAATCATGCACGGGATGAGCAAAACGCACCACCTTGTCGGCATAGCGGGTATCTGCACCAGGGCGACACACATGTGCAACGTAACCAAATTTAACGCCCGGACCGTGCGGAGAATACTCCGGCATCGCCAAAGCACGAATCGTAAATCCTTCGTGCGAGCTGAACACTTCTGCGCCTTCGGCCATCGCGACCTCCATCTGTATCCGAGAGCCCATCCTAGCATCGGCGACGCGCGAATGCAGTCAATCGCCGACCAAGCACCATTTCTCGTAGCAAATTGAACCATGAGACAGAACGAGATCATTCTGGGCGACTGCCGGCCGCTGCGTTATCTGTCCGTCTGCTCGGGCATCGAGGCCGCTACGTGCGCATGGCATCCGCTCGGCTGGCAGCCGCAGGCATTCTCGGAGATCGAGCGCTTCCCCGCAGCCGTGCTCGCCCACCACTACCCAAACGTGCCCAACCTGGGCGACATGACCAAGTTCAAGGACTGGCCCGATGCAACTATCGATCTTCTCGTCGGCGGAACCCCTTGTCAGTCCTTCAGCGTCGCGGGACTCCGAAAGGGACTGGCAGATCCGCGTGGCAACCTCATGCTCACCTATCTTGCCATTGCTCGCCGATACGCTCCCCGCTGGCTGGTCTGGGAAAACGTCCCCGGCGTACTGTCATCGAACAAGGGCCGGGATTTTGGTACCTTCCTCGGGGGCTTGGCAGAACTCGGGTATGGGTTCGCCTACCGCGTTCTTGACGCTCAGTACGTCCGAGTGGAATCACACTCTCGCGCAGTCCCTCAGCGACGCCGGCGTGTGTTCGTTGTCGGATATCTTGGAGACTGGCGACGTCCCGCAGCGGTACTTTTTGAGCGCGAAAGCCTGCTCGGGCATCCTGCGCCGCGCCGCGAAACGGGCGAAAGAGTTGCCGGAACCCTTACGCGCAGCGCTCTCAACGGTAGCGGAGCGTGCGGAGGCGACGGCCGAGACGGGCTGATGATCCCGACGATTGCTCGCGCACTCACGACGAGCAATCAGCGAATCGATGCGGAGACGGAGACGTTGCTCGTTGCTCATTCGCTGCGCGCCGAAGGATTCGACGCAAGCGAAGACGGCACCGGCCGCGGCACGCCGCTGATTCCAGTAGTAGCCGGCGCAATCTGCCGCGATAGCTTCGCCGGAGGTGCGGGCGGCAGGCCGGAGGGCGCCGTAGCGGGTCATTTCCTGCCGGCTATTGGCTTCGACTGCAAGACCAGCGGGCGCAACGGGTTCGCCATCGGCGACGTTGCGGCAACGCAGCGGTCAATGGGCCACGCCAACAGCCATACGAATGGAGGGGGGCATCAGGCTGTCATGGTCTATACCACCAAGCTCCATAACACCAAGAGCAACAACGCTGGCAAGTTGTTCGAAGAGCGATCACCGTGCCTCGATGCAAACAGTCCGGCTCCCGCGCTTCTGACAGCAACTCAAGTCCGTCGGCTCACACCTCGCGAATGCGAACGACTGCAAGGGTTTGCGGACGACTACACGCTGCTTCCCGGCAAGAAGGCTCCAGACGGACCCCGCTACAAAGCCCTTGGCAACAGCATGGCTGTCAACGTGATGCGGTGGATTGGCAATCGAATCCAGAGCGTCGAGAACTTGGAAATCGAGAAGGCAGCATGACTACCCACCCGACCGCGACAAAAAGAAGCCCGCCAGGACGTGGGGGCTTGAGTCCGTATGGCTTGGGGCAAAAGTGGCTAACGGTCAGGACAGGCTACGCGACGCTGGGATGCTTGTTTCTAAGGAAATCCCGCGCACGCCCACTTCAAACGGCTGAATCAGCAGCCGACCAGCCGCTGATCAATCGCCAGACATACCTCGTCCACGAGGGTGTTCGTGATGTCGTCGAGCGCTTCGGTCTTTGGCAGCTTGAGTTTTCTGGGGCCGAAGGGCTCGATGAGCTCCACGCCATCAAAAGGCGTGACTTCGATGGTGATGTCCCACAGCGTCGCACGCTCGCCGATCTGAATGTCGACGGTGCACCCGCGATGCACGAAGTTGATGGACGGCATGGTTTGAGCGGCTTCCGAGAGTGGCCGAGAAGCCATGATAGTACGAACGAAATTCCGCGGGTGACCGCGAGAGATTGGGGAATTGCGAGATGAGCGACTACCTCTCCATGCACGAGCTCGCCGAGCTGATTGGGTGCAAGGCAAACCAACGGGCCGCCATGATGAAGTGGCTTACCACCCACCGCTGGCGCTATGTCGTTGACGCACACGGTCAACCGAAGGTTGCACGCGCGTACCGCGACAAAAAAATGGGTATCGCCCACGAGATCGAGAACACGAAGCATGACGAAACGCCGAACCTCAAAGCCTTCATCCACGCATAGAGAGCGCACCACCGTACCGCGCCTGTATAAGCGCACGGGCGTAACGAAGGTTTCGTTCATCTACCTCTATCCGGACGGTCGCGGCGAGACCCTTGCTACTGCGCCGGTTGGTGATCGGGCAAGTATCAGTGTCGCGGAATCAACGGCGAAGCGACGAGCTCTGGATATCCAGGCCGGACAGGTCGTGGCCGGCTCAGTCGGGGACATGATCGATCGCTTCAAGAAGGACCACGACCCGAAGCACTATCGAGACCAAAGCAAAGACGGGATCGCTGTTCGCAACTCGCGATATGCGAACCTCACGAAGTTCTTCGGCCGAATGTCCCCGACGTCGCTCAAGATGGTCCACGGCTATCAGTACCTCGACGCTCGGGCTGCGGCCGGCGCCCCGGCAAGTGCAAACAAAGACATGGCCGCCATGCAGACGATCTGCAATTACGCCGTGCGTTGGGGCTTGATAGACGTCAACCCGTTTATCGGGCTCATGCTCAACGAGACGGAAGTAATCCGGCGTGACGTGACGAGCCGCCAAGTGACGCGCTTCTACCTGTGGGCAATCAAACAGGACCTGCCCTTCAAGACGATGGGATGCGCTGCGATGTTCGCGTATCTCACTGGGTTCCGTGCGGCCGAGGTACGCCCGTTCCACCGCTCGGGCATACGGGACGATGGGGTTCTAGTCGAAAGTGCCAAGCGCAAGCGAGGGGACGAGAAGGTAATGAAGCTGCGCGCTTGGTCGCCGCGATTGAACGTTGTCGTGAAACGCGCTCAGCAAGGGCGCCGGATTCCTGGCATGGCCCTCTTCGGCAATCGCAAAGGTCAGCCATATTCAAGAAGCGGATGGGGAAGTGTTTGGCAGGATGCTCAGTTTGCATGGATCGCGACATTCGACACTTCTGTGCGAGCCGAATGGCAGGACGCAGAGCGCCGCGCTGCCCATCTCATCACGACTCACCCTGCGTACTTCACGCTGAATGACGGAAGGCCCGTTGCGATCACGGAAAAACTTGAGCGCCGAGAGGCTGACGTGTTCGACTTTGCCGCGCACGCGGACCCGGGAACGACGATGCGTCACTACGATCGCAGACGCGTGAAAAAGGCGTCACCGACAAAGTGAGCAAATTGACAAATCGGGGAATTCGTTGATAAGCGAAGTGGTTACTACCGGGAACAACAAGGAATTTTGGGGTGACCGATGGGACTCGAACCCACGACGACTGGAATCACAATCCAGGACTCTACCAACTGAGCTACGGCCACCGCCGTGATCAACAACATGACTTGCTTGCTGAACAGAAACAAGATTATAGCGACGTTATTATCGCGTTGCCAAGCACTTTCTTCACTTCTTTTAAATATTTCTTGGCTCACACGCGTGATCGATGCGCGGCATGGTGTTCTCGCGCGGCAATGACCCGCCGTGCATCGCCCTCTCGGGCCTTCTTACGCCGACATCAATGACGACACGTCCGGCAGATTGCCGGCATCGCGTGCCTCACGCGCGTCACGGCTATCGCGCTCGGCCAACGCGCCCGCACGCAGTTGCGCGCGCGCCTCTTCGAACGCACCGATGCCCGCCTTCAGACGCTTCGGGTCGGAGAGCACCCGACGCCACCCGCGCGCGCCCGGCACGCCACGATACAAGCCCAATGCGTGACGCGTGATCGCGCCCAGATAGTGCCCCTTCGCCACTTGTGCCGCCGCGTATTCAATCAACGCATCCTCAACAGCCTCGCGTGACTTCACCGGCGCAGCATCGCCGTAGAAACGCGCGTCGACTTCCGAGAGCACATACGGGTTGTGATACGCCTCGCGGCCCAACATCACACCATCCACATGTTGCAGATGCAGCGCCACCTCATCGAGTGTCTTCACGCCACCGTTGATCAGGATCTCGAGTTGCGGAAACGCCTGCTTGAGACGATAGGCATAGTCATACTTGAGCGGCGGAATCTCGCGGTTCTCTTTCGGGCTCAGCCCCTTGAGAATCGCGTTGCGCGCGTGAACGATGAACGTGCTGCATCCCGCCTCCGCGATCTTGCCGACAAAATCCTCGACGAACGAAAACGATTCGACGTCATCAATGCCGATACGATGCTTGACCGTCACCGGCACCTGCACCACGTCGCGCATCGCCTTCACGCAATCGGCCACCAATTCGGGCTCCGCCATCAGGCACGCACCAAACGCTCCGCGCTGCACGCGCTCCGACGGACAACCGCAGTTCAAATTGATTTCGTCATAACCCCACTGCTCACCCAGCTTCGCAGCACGTGCGAGATCCTGCGGCTCGCTGCCGCCGAGTTGCAACGCCACCGGATGCTCGATCGCATCGAAGTCCAGATGGCGCGCGACATCTCCGTGCAACAGCGCACCAGTCGTCACCATCTCGGTATACAGCCACGTGTGACGCGAAAGCTGACGATGGAAAACGCGACAATTCGAGTCGGTCCAATCCATCATCGGCGCCACGCTGACGCGGCGGGCAGGCAAGTTCATGCAAATTCCTCGGTATTTCTTGATACGTCCTGATCTATCCCGGGTGAGCGCCAATGTCGCAGCACCCCATCAAACGACGTCTTTTACGATACAAAACACGAAGTATACGTCATGCGTACCGGCCTCGCAGGCGGCGCAACCCGCCTCCGAACCTCGCACTGAGCCCCCAAACAACGGGCGCCCCTCAATTCGGTTCCTGACGACAACGTCGACGCTCGGGGAGTACACTTTCGCCTTCCCGATGTCACAAGAACAAACACAAGGAGACGCCGCCATGGCCCCGAAGGATCTGTTGCAGGCATTGATCGTGGTCCTTGCCTGGGGCGTGAACTTTGTGGTCATTAAAGTCGGGTTGCACGGCGTGCCGCCCATGCTGCTCGGCGCGCTGCGCTTTTTGCTTGCCGCGTTTCCGGCCATCTTCTTCGTCAAGCGCCCGGCCGTGCCGTGGCGCTGGCTGATCGCCTACGGCGTCACCATCTCGTTCGGCCAGTTCGCGCTGCTTTTTACCGCGATGTACGTCGGCATGCCGGCCGGCCTCGCATCGCTCGTGCTTCAGGCGCAGGCCTTCTTCACGCTGGGACTTGCCGTTGTCTGCCTCGGCGAACGGTTTCGCGCACAAAACGTCGTCGGCCTGCTGATCGCCGCCGCCGGGCTGGCCATCATCGGCGCACAAGGCGGCGGGGCCATGACGCTGCTCGGTTTTGTGCTCACGCTGTGCGCATCGCTCAGTTGGGCCACCGGCAACATCGTGACGAAGAAGATCGGTCAGGTCGATCTCGTCGGACTCGTGGTCTGGGCGAGTCTGATTCCCCCCATTCCTTTTGCGCTGCTGTCTTATTGGTTCGAAGGGCCCGAGCAGATCACCGCATCGCTCTCGCACATCTCGGGTGCCTCGATCTTCGCGATCGCCTATCTGGCGTTTGTCGCGACGCTCGTCGGCTACAGCCTCTGGGGCCGCCTGATGACGCGCTACCCGGCGAGCCAGGTCGCGCCGTTCTCACTGCTCGTGCCAATCATCGGTCTCGCCTCGGCAGCGCTACTGCTGGACGAACAACTCACGGCACCGCAAATCGCTGGCGCCGCGCTTGTCATGGCAGGCCTTGCCGTAAACGTGTTCGGCGCGAAGATCAAACAGCGCCTGATGCCGTCTTCGCGATAGCCAGTTGCATGTGCAATAGCGGGAACGCACGGCCCTGCCCGTCCAACTCGGATCGGCCAATCACCTCAAACCCCTCGCGCTGATAGAACGCCAGCGCCTGCGGGTTCTGTTCGTTGACGTCGACCTTCGTGCAATCGAACTCGCGCACGGCATAGGCCAGCAGCGCCGCACCGATGCCCTGCCTGCGCGCCTCGGGCGCGACAAACAACATTTCCACGTTGCCCTCGGCGGCACCGAGAAAACCACGGATGACTCCCGCATCGTCTCGGAACACGCGCAGGGTCACCGCGCCCAGATAGTCCTCGCGAATGCGCGGGCGCAGCCACGCAATGTCCGCGTCGCTCAGGAAATGGTGCGTGGCACGCACGGATGCTTCCCACAACTCGGTGATCGCGTCGAATTCGGTTTCGCTAGTGGTGAAAATGCCTGACATCGAGAGTCCCGGATGAGAGATCGATTGCGTTGAATGCGTATGGCCAAGGCAAAACGCAAAAAGCCTGATTTCTTTTGGAAATCAGGCTTTTCAATTTGGTTGCGGGGACAGGATTTGAACCTGTGACCTTCGGGTTATGAGCCCGACGAGCTGCCAGACTGCTCCACCCCGCGTCTGAAGAAATAGATTATATGGCAATCATCATCGCAGTGCAACAATAACGTCAGATTATTTTTCCTGGGGCCAGCTGTGACATCGTTGCCGCACTGCGCCATGACGGCACTTCCTATATAGAACGGGTTATCCCGTAACGCCGCGTGCGTCGCCGCACAGCGCGCGCCGCCGATGATACACTCGCAGCAACCATGAACCGACGCCCTCCCATCCAATTCTGTTCTGCCTGCGGCCATCCGGTCGAGTTGCGCATCCCGCCCGGTGACAACCGTGAACGGCACGTCTGCGTGAACTGCGGGACGATTCACTATCAGAACCCCCGCAACGTGCTCGGCACCGTCCCGGTATGGGGCGATCAGGTCTTGCTCTGCAAGCGCGCCATTGAACCGCGTTTGGGTTATTGGACCCTGCCGGCCGGCTTCATGGAAATGGGTGAGACAACGTCGCAGGCCGCTGCTCGCGAAACGCTCGAAGAAGCTGGCGCCCTCGTGGACGTCGGCGCCCTCTTCTCGCTGCTCAACGTCCCGCACGTCAATCAGGTCCACATCTTCTATCTGGCACAGATGCGCGAGCCGCAATTTGCCGCTGGTGAAGAGAGCCTCGAAGTCGCCCTGTTCTCCGAAGACGAGATTCCGTGGGACGACATCGCGTTCCCCACGGTCGCCAAGACGCTGCGCTTCTTCTTTGAAGATCGGCGCGCCGGGGCTTTCGGCATCCACATGGAAGCGAACACGGATGCAGGCGTGCCCGGCGTGCCGGTGCCCAGTCTGCCCGTCAACACGGCGCACACTGAGGATATCCTCACGCCGATGTTGCGCGGCTGAGCGCTCGCCGCGCTCACCGCACCGCGCCGCCGCCCCGACATGGTTGTCTGGCTCGAAGCTAACGATCCCTTTCCTCCGGCCGATAACGCGCTCTCCGCTGCCAGCGAAGCGCCCGGCCTGCTTGCCGCCGGGCTCGACCTCTCGCCACAACGGCTGCTCGCCGCCTATCACCAAGGTATCTTCCCGTGGTATTCGCAGGGCCAGCCCGTGTTGTGGTGGAGCCCCGACCCACGCATGGTGCTGCGCCCCGAGAACTTCGTCGTCAGCCATAACTTCCGCAAGCTCCTGCGCCGCGTACTGCGTGACGACGCCTGGGAAATCCGTCTCGATGCAGATTTTCCCGCCGTCATGCGCGCCTGCGCCGAAGCCCCGCGCCGCGGTCAGGACGGTACCTGGATCACATCGGCCATCGTTGCCGCTTATCGGGCCTTGCATGACGCCGGCCTCGCCCACAGTGTCGAGACGTGGTATCAGGGCGAGCGCGTCGGGGGCCTTTATGGCGTCGCGCTCGGGCGCATGTTCTACGGCGAATCGATGTTCGCAAAACGCACCGACGCCTCCAAAATTGCGCTGGCCGCGCTCGTCGCCTTTGCACGCACACACGCAATAGAGGTGATAGACTGCCAGCAAAGTACGGCCCACTTGGCGTCACTCGGCGGCGGCGAGATCTCCCGCCACACGTTTCTGACCCACGTGCAAAAGGCGGTCGCGGCCCCCGCGCCGGTCTGGCATCTCGACAAACAGATCCTCACCGGCCTGGCCTACGGTAACGCAGCAGATAAGGCTCACGAGGTTTTGCAGTGACCCATCCGAACGAACTGCCGCTCTCCCCGCTGTCTGCCCTCCAGTTCTACGCAACAGCCCCCTATCCCTGTAGCTATCTCGATCATCACACGGCGCGCTCGCAAGTTGCCACGCCGAGTCACCTGATCAATTCCGACGTCTACAGCGAACTTGTTCGCTCCGGTTTTCGCCGCAGTGGCGTGTTCACCTACCGCCCCTATTGCGACGGCTGCCGCGCGTGCGTTCCGGTGCGCGTCCCCATCGACCGCTTCGGGCCGAACCGTACGCAACGCCGCATCTGGCGGCGGCATGCGAGCCTCGCGGTCAATGTCTCGGGCCTGCATTACACCGAAGAACACTACCAGCTCTACATGCGCTACCAGTCGCGGCGTCACGCCGGCGGCGGGATGGATCATGACAGCCGCGAGCAGTACGAGCAGTTTCTGCTGCAAAGCCGCGTGAATTCGCGCCTGGTCGAATTCCGCGAGCCGCCGGGCCGTCAAGGCGCCGGCACCCTGCGCATGATCAGCATGGTCGACATCCTGAGCGATGGGCTGTCGTCGGTGTACACGTTCTTCGATCCCGACGTGGAAGGTGCCTCGTACGGCACCTACAACATCCTCTGGCAGATCGAGCAGGCACGCGCACTCGGGCTGCCGCATGTCTACCTCGGTTACTGGATTCAGGCGAGCCGCAAGATGGTCTACAAGGCCAACTTCCGCCCGCTGCAAGGGCTGATCGACGGGCAGTGGCAAGACATGCCGGACGCCATCCTCGACGCTGCCGGTGAACCGCTAGCGCCACAAGCCGAACAGGCCAAATAAGCCGAATCAGGCGGAATCAAGCAGCATCAAGGAGTCCCCAGCGGAGACCGCTGGACGAACCGGCTGGACCGGTGGATCGATCTTCACGTGCCGGACGCCTTCGATGACATCGCAGTGCGCACCGCGCTCATGCACAGCGCAAACCTTCCCCGCCCCGACATACGCAGAGCGTAGAAAAAGACGCGATCTGCACCGGGATACCGGTAAAATGGCGGCTTTCCGATTCTGCCGAACCCGACATCGTGCTTGCGCCCCTCTATCCCCTGGCCCGCCGCGCCCTGTTCTGCCTCGACGCTGAACAAGCCCACCACCTGACGCTGGCAACCCTTCGCGGGGCCGCATCACTCGGCTTGGCCGGGCTTGTCGGCCAGACGCTGCCGGAAGATCCGCGCACGGTGATGGGTATCCGGTTCCCGAACCCTGTGGGACTGGCCGCCGGCCTCGACAAGGACGGCAGCTGCATCGACGGTCTTGCCGCGCTCGGCTTCGGTTTTGTGGAAGTGGGCACTGTCACGCCGCGCCCGCAGGCCGGCAACCCGAAGCCCCGCATCTTCCGCCTGCCGCAAGCCGAAGCAATCATCAATCGCATGGGCTTCAACAACGGCGGTGTCGAACAGTTCCTGCAAAACGTGCAGTCGGCCCGCTACAAGGGGCCGCTCGGGCTGAACATCGGCAAGAATGCCGATACGCCGATCGAGCGCGCCGTCGACGACTATCTGATCTGCCTCGAAAAGGTCTACCCGTACGCCACCTACGTCACGGTCAATATCTCGTCACCCAACACGAAGAACCTGCGCCAACTGCAAGGCGGCGACGAACTCGACGCCCTGCTCGGCAAGCTCAAGGAAAAGCAGAGCGCGCTCTCCGACCGGCACGGCAAATACGTGCCGATCGCCCTGAAGATCGCGCCCGATCTCGACGACGAACAAATCAAGGTGATCGCCGGCACGCTCACGCGCCACGGCTTCGACGGTGTGATTGCCACGAATACGACGCTCTCGCGCGAAGCCGTCGCCGGACAGCCGAACGCCAACGAAACCGGCGGCCTGTCGGGGCGTCCGGTGTTCGACGCGTCGAACCGCGTAATTCGTGCACTGGCCTCCGAACTGGGCGGCGCGCTGCCGATCATCGGTGTCGGCGGCATTCTGTCGGGTGCGGACGCCCGCGCCAAACTCGATGCTGGCGCGAGCCTGGTTCAGGTCTATAGCGGATTGATTTACCGCGGACCCGAGCTGGTGCGAGAATGCGTGCAAGCGCTGCGCCCGGCCTGATCTGTCCGAGCACTTCGATTCAACCGGCAAGCGGCGCGCCTTTCATCCGACGGAGAACCCATCACTATGAAAACCTGGCTCAAGACGTTGTGCCTCGTGCCGCTGGCCGCTGCCGCCCTCATGGGCACGTCCGCCGCACGCGCCGCCGACCTGCTCGACACCGTGAAGTCGGCCGGCGTGCTGAAGATTGGCCTTGAGGGCACGTATCCGCCGTTCAACTATCGCGGCGCGAATGGTGACCTGGATGGTTTCGACGTCGACGTCGCCAAGGCCGTCGCCGCCAAACTCGGCGTAAAGCCGGTGTTCGTGACGACCGAATGGAGCGGCATCATCGGCGGACTCGTCGCCGGCAAGTTCGACGTGATCGTCAATCAGGTCGCGATTACCGACGACCGCAAGAAGTCGGTCGACTTCAGCCAGCCGTATGTGTATTCCGCCGCGCAGCTCATTCAGCGCAAAGACGATACGCGCGAATTCAAGTCGCTTGACGACCTCAAGGGCAAGAAGCTCGGTGTGAGCCTGGGCAGCAACTACAACACGCTGGCAAAGTCCGTGCCGGGCATCGATGTGCGCACATATCCGGGCGCGCCTGAATATCTTCGCGATCTGGCCGCACAACGTATCGACGCCGCGCTCAACGACCGCCTGATGCTCGCGTATCTGATCAAGACGTCGAACCTGCCGCTGCGCACGGGCGCTGTGCTGCAAGGGGCCAACGAGTCGGTGGGCATTCCGTTCCGCAAGGGCAATCCGCAGTTTGCGAAGGCCATCGACGACGCGCTCACGCAGATGAAGCAGGATGGCTCGCTCGCCAAGCTCTCGCAAAAATGGTTCGGCGAAGACACGTCCAAGCCAGCCAAGTAAACCGCCAGCGCCCGTCATCATCATAAAAACGCGCTTGTCGATCACCTCGCAAAGCGCATGAACGCGGCCGACGCCACGCAACCCTGCTGGCGTCGGCCTTTGCCGTTTTAGACGATCTATCCCCCCGCCATGGATCCATTCGAACTTGCCGCTCAATCCCTGCCCGTGCTATTGCAGGGCACCGTCCTCACGATCAAGTTTGCCGTGATGTCGATGGTGTTCGGTCTGGCGCTGGGCATCGTCGTCGCGATCATGGGGATCGGCAAGATCCGCGTGTTCCGCGCCCTCGCCCGCGGGTACGTGAGCATCATGCGCGGCACGCCGCTGCTCGTGCAGATCTTCGTGATCTACTACGGTTTGCCCAGCGTCGGCATCTCGCTTGAGCCGACGCCCGCAGGTGTACTCACGTTGAGCCTGAACGTCGGCGCGTATCTGTCGGAGAGCATGCGCGGCGCGCTCGAAGGCATGCCGCGTGGTCAGTGGCTGGCGTCGTACAGCCTCGGGTTGTCTTACTGGCAGACGCTTCGTTACGTGATCGGGCCGCAGGCCCTGCGCATGGCCGTGCCGAGTCTTGGCAACAGCCTGATCAGCCTGATCAAGGACACGTCGCTCGTCTCGGTGATTACCGTGACCGAGCTGTTGCGCTCCGCACAGGAAGTGATCGCATCGACGTACCAACCGCTGCCGCTTTATCTCGCGTGTGCGGCGATCTACTGGGTGCTGTCGACGGGTCTCTCGGCGCTGCAACGGCGCATCGAAAAACGGTTGGCGTTGCCGTCGCGAAATTGACGCCAACGCCATTACCTCAACGCGGTGCGCGGCGCTCCCGATACATCGCGCGGAACGTTTTGCCGCTCGGCGCCGGCATCTCGCGCGTGTTGGTCCAGCCACCGGCGAATGGCAGCTTGGAAATGCTGCCGCGATCGCGCCCCATTCGGTTCAACACCCACGTCCCGAGTCCGGTGATGGCGGAATAAAGCCGCGGACGCCGGGCAGCAAACCCCCACGCCGCCAGCGCCGCCCGCTCCTGCCACGGCCGCAAACCACGATCGACCTGACGCTCGCGCAGCTTGCGCAGCAGGTCCGAAATCGGAATACCCACCGGGCACACGCGATTGCATTCGCCGCACAACGTTGCCGCCTGCGGCAGGTCGAGCGTTTTCTCCAGCCCGACATAGCTCGGCGTGAGCACCGAGCCCATCGGCCCCGGATACACCCAGCCGTAAGCGTGGCCACCAATCTTCTGATACACCGGGCAGTGGTTCATGCAGGCGCCACAACGAATGCAGCGCAGCATTTCCTGGAACGCACCGCCGATCAACCCGGTGCGCCCGCCGTCCACCAGCACGAAGTACATGTGATCGGGACCATCGACCTCACCTTCGGCGCGCGTCCCGGTGAGCAGCGAGAAGTAATTCGACGTGCCCTGCCCGGTTGCCGAACGCGGCAGCAGGCGCATGGCCGTTGCCAAATCTTCGAGCGTCGGCAGCACCTTCTCGATACCGGTCACCGCCACGTGCACGCGCGGCATGATCGTGCACATGCCCTCGTTGCCTTCGTTGGTCACCACCGCAACCGAGCCGGTTTCCGCGATCAGGAAGTTGCCGCCCGTCACGCCCATGTCGGCCGACAGAAACTGCGGCCGCAGCATCTCGCGCGCCTCGCGCGTCATCGCCGGAATTTCGGTGAGACGCGGCTTCTGGTGCACGCGCGCAAACAGGTCGGCGACTTCGTCCTTATCCTTGTGCACCACCGGCGCGATGATGTGCGAAGGCGGCTCGTTGTCGTTGATCTGAAGGATGTACTCGCCCAGATCGGTCTCGACCGATTGCACGCCCATGTCGGCGAGCACCTTGTTGAGCTGAAGCTCTTCGGTGACCATCGACTTCGACTTGATCACCTTTTTCACCTCGTGCTTGCGCGCAATCTCGGCAATCAGGCGCGCCGCATCCTGCGTCGATTCGGCGAACAGCACGGTGGCACCCCGGCGCGTGGCTTCGCGCTCGAACATCGCCAGCCAGACATCGAGACTCTCGAGCCCGCGATTACGCCGCTCTTTGAGCGCTTCGCGCGTCGCGTCGAAATCGATCTCTTCGATCGCGGCGGCACGTGCCGTCACGAACTTGGTCGAGAGCTTCTTGAGATTGGCCTGAAGGCGCTGGTCGGCGAGCTTCTGCCCCGCACGCGCCTTGAATTGCATCGATTGAACTTGCATCGCGGCTCACGAGAAGTGATGGCCGCACCCGCGCACAACATCGGCGCAGATGGGCTGGAAAGTCGGAAAGAAGACCATGCGCTCAGGCATCGCCGGCGAGGACCTGCGCGATATGCAGCACGCGCGTCTTCGTGTCGCCGGTGCGACGCAGGCGCCCTTCGATATTGAGCATGCAGCCCAGATCGCCCAGCACCACGGCCGGCGCGCCGGACGCCGCGATATTGGCGCACTTCTCGTCGACGATGGCCGTCGAGATGTCGCCGTACTTGAGCGCGAAGGTGCCGCCGAAGCCGCAGCATGCCTGACAGTCCTTCATCTCGGTCACCGTGACGCCCGGCATCTTGGCCAGCAGCGCACGCGGCTGCGCTTTCACGCCGAGTTCGCGCAGTCCCGAGCACGAGTCGTGATAGGTCACTTCGCCGTTGAAGTCGCCCGGTACCGTCTCGATGTGCAGCACGTTGACGAGAAAATCGGTGAGTTCGAACACGCGCGGGCGCAGACGCTCGTAGCGGCCCATGAGTTCGGGATCGTCGGCAAAGAGGTCGCCATAGTGCGCTTTGACCATACCGCCACACGAGCCCGAGGGCACGACGACATAGTCGAAGCTTTCGAATTCATCGAGGAATTTCTGGGCGAGATCGCGCGCGATGGCACGTTCGCCGGAGTTGTAGCCCGGCTGGCCGCAGCAGGTCTGAGAATCGGGGATGACGACCTCGCAGCCGGCGGTCTCGAGCAGCTTGAGCGTCGAGAAACCGATCTCCGGACGCATCAGGTCGATCAGACACGTGACAAAGAGTCCGACGCGCATGGGGAATCCTCTTCTGGGAATAATGCGCCATTATAGGCCGCTGGGCCGAGGTGGCCCAGCGTGGATTCCCGCATGCGAAAGCAGGATGCTGCGTCAGGCGAGACGGCTGGCGTCGAAAGTCAGCTGACTACAAGAAAGCGCTCGCACCAGCGGCGCCGGGCGGTCCCGTGGCGGCGTACCCACGGGGGTCGAAAAGGTACTCGACAATGGCGTCGAAGGCAGACTTGGAAACGGACTCGACACCGGATTCAATGCCCCGCTTCTGAACGGTGACGGATGGACGCCCGTCGCTCGCGCGAGACTTCGCATGTCTTCGCGCAAGCCATCCATCTTGCTGTTCATGTCGCTGGCAAACACATCGTGCTTCGTCGCAAGATTTTCCAGCGTCCGCTGCGTCTGCTGAAGATCGCCACTCATACGCTGTTGCCCATCCCAAATCATGTTGAGTTGACGGGACATGACATCGGAGTGGGCCAGCCAGATCTCGGTTTTCATTGCGTCTCCTTCACAGTTGATGAATTCCTTGGTCGCCTCGAGCAGGCTCTCGGCCGACTTCCAGCTTCGCTCGCGGTCGTAGCCTCGGATGCTGCCGAGACTCACCACCCGAAGCACCAGCGTGACGGCAAATGCGACGATGGCCACGCCCAAACTCGCAACGGCAAGACCGATGACGCCAACCGCGGCGGCAACGCCATAAAGACCGCCGGAAATGGCAAGCCGTCTGCCGTAGTGCTTCTTGTCGGGCCACACCTGCTCGCTGGCCCGCGCAAGGGCTTTGCGCGCATTGTCTCGATGCTCGGCAATCTCGATGACCCGTTTCCGGCTGAGGATCGCCGTGCGCTCACGCCCCGCCCATTCGGCCTCGCCGCCCTGCGCTTCGAGTGCTTTGTCTTCCGCCTTCAGCAACCCGAGTTCACTGCACTTGGCCAATGCCTCCTGCTCCTGCAAGAGCGCCTCGCTCATGTGATCCAGAATCAACGTGAAACGCTTGGCCGAGGGGGTCAGTTGGTCAATGTCGGTCACGTCGAGTTGATGGGCGACGAGATAGTGCGGCCACCACTTTCCTTTCATCTCCGCGTATCGCCAGCACCCGTCCCACATTCCCCCCTTCAGATATCCCGACGTCGCTTTTGCATAGGCTCGCTCGAACTTCTTTTGCAGCGCTTCGACATCGGCCGCGTCTTTGAGCATGCCCTGCTTCGTATTCGCCAACGCAACGAATTGCGCGGCAATGACATCGCGCTTCCCGGCAATCGAACAACCCACTGCCCCCGCCGTAGCCTTCGTGTTGTCCAACGTCAGATCGCCGGGTCGCGGCGGACGGGTGTTGACAGCGCTCGCCTTCACCTTCAGTAAGCGCAGCGCCCCCATTCCCGTCGTCGCTAAACCAGGGTGACTTGCCAAGTACGTCATGACGCATCTCTCCTTGGTAACCTTGGTAATGCAGCGGCACTGTTACCCGCCATCCCGCTCTGCCGGCGATCAATCAACAGATCAGCGCCCTGCGCAATATCGACACACTCTCGCGATTTCCATTCGTTGTGCCGGGCATCATCGCGAATGCGGTCCATCGCGCTCGCGCTTTGCTCGCATAGCGACGCCAATTGCATATGCACGTTCGCGATACCGCTGAACGATGCCAGCAACCGTTCACGCTTATCGCGCTGGCCCGCGGCAAACGCGATCAGCAATGCCTGACGCGCCATGTTGACGCCGTCGGTGGCGGCATGTTGCGCAATCCACTCGGTGCTGCGTGCAGGCGTGAGGTAGTCGTTGGGTGCATGGCGCCAGTCGAGACCTCGACATTGCAACGCGTAGCGCAGCCCGTGCGTGGTCATCTGCATGCAGACCAGTTCGTCGAACAGGGCTTTGGCAGTGCGCGTGAGATGGCGAGTCCGGTCCAGTTGACCCCGAACGCTGACCATGTTGGTCATGCTGCCCATGCCGCCCTTGCGCAGCATGTCTCGCCACGAGGCGCAGTCCTTGGTTTCGCCGAGACGAAACACCTCCGCATCAATGGTATTGAGCGCCGCGACCACTGCCCCGAGTTGCGGTGCATGATGTCCCTGCCACCGATCGGGCTGCGCCAGTTGTTCCATGACGGCGCGCAGATCGTCTTCCAAAAAGCGTCCGGCGTCCCGAATGGTTTGTGGCACCCGCACCGGGAACGACACCGGCACCTCGTGCCGGCATCGTTGAAGGCATTTGCGAACGTCTCTCGCGAAGGCAGCCCCACACGTCCCTTGCGCGGCAACCGTCATCCCGATGTGTGCCCGCCATGCGCCCGTACGTGGGCGCAGCCGGCTCGCCTGAAGGGCGTTCATTGCTTCCATCCCATCGCCTCCTTCTGCTTTTCGCAAGGTTCCTCTACGGGAAGTCCTGCGAATTTTTCACCATATGATATAGAATCGACGCTATACGAAACTCGGCCCTACCCCATGAAAGACGACAGCAGTCAAGGCGCGGAGTCGCGCACGTCCATTCAGGTGATCGAGCGCATGATGCGTTTGCTCGATGCGCTCGCCGGACATGCCGATCCCGTCAGCCTCAAGGAGTTGGCACAGTCCACCGAACTCCATCCCTCCACCGCACACCGCATCCTCAACGACATGGTGGCCTGCCGCTTTGTCGACCGTTGCGACCCGGGTACCTACCGGCTCGGCATGCGTCTGCTCGAACTCGGCAATCTCGTTAAAGCGCGCCTGTCGGTACGCGACGCAGCGCTGTCGCCGATGCGCGGCCTGCACCGCATCACCGGGCAGACGGTCAATTTGTCGGTCCGTCAGGGCGATGAAATCGTCTACATCGAACGGGCCTACAGCGAGCGATCGGGCATGCAGGTCGTGCGCGCCATCGGCGGCCATGCTCCCTTGCATCTGACGTCCGTCGGCAAGCTGTTTCTGGCGGCCGATGAAGCCACACGTGTACGCGCTTACGCCACACGCACCGGTCTGTCGGGACATACGCGCAACAGCATTACCGATTTGCAGAAGCTCGAACGCGAACTGGGCCACGTGCGCAAATCGGGCTACGCACGCGATAACGAAGAACTTGAACTCGGTGTGCGCTGCATCGCGGCCGGCATTTACGACGACAGCGGCAAGCTTGTCGCGGGGTTGTCGCTCTCGGCACCAGCCGACCGGCTTCAAGACGCGTGGCTCGTCAATTTGAACGAGACCGCGCTCCAGATCTCGGCGTCGTTGGGCTTTCACGCCCCTAGCCGTGACGCCGGCCACATGGCATCGCACGGGGTCGCAGCCGAGTAATCGCACGGACGGCGTCATCGCGTCATCACAACCGGGTGTCGGGTGCCGGGGCCGTCGGTAGCGGCGGTGGTGACGGTGGCGCATAGGGTGGA
The DNA here is from genome assembly GCF_002179965.1 of Pandoraea sp. PE-S2T-3. GTDB lineage: Bacteria > Pseudomonadota > Gammaproteobacteria > Burkholderiales > Burkholderiaceae > Pandoraea. The sequence goes on along the minus strand of NZ_NGUQ01000016.1, from coordinate 10,249 downwards.
GGCGCCTCACCCGGTGGCAGCAGGGACGCTATCTGTGAGGCCATATTCGATGCCATGCCGGCCATGTCCGATATTTCGGATTGCATCTGCGCAATGCCGTCATACGTGCTGACGACGCCTCCGGAGACGGCAACCAGATCCTGCACCAGCGCCGCATAGGCTTGCTCGAAGATTGCGTTATCTCGCGCGAGCAAGTGAGCGGCCATCGACGCAGCGACCCGCTCCTGATACACCGTCGCCCGCAACAGGATCGCCTCGCTGCGCCTATCGACATCGAGCAGAAACGCGTGCAGTCGCCGCGCGGATGACGTCAGGCACGACGCGTTCGCCACATCCCACTGCCCACGCACCGAGCGGTTGAACCCGTCACCGCGCATACCGCGCAACATGCTGAAATCGCTGCGCTTGGCCGACTGCCGAATGCGCGCCTGAATACGCGCATCGAAGGCGTCGATCTCGCTCACCATGCCTGACGAAGCACGATCGCCATCCGCGTCGATCGCACGCTGTTTCGCGTACTTGAGATTCGTGGCGATATGCTCGTAAATCTGCCCCATGCTTCGCTGGGTCCGTACGGGCGGACCAGCGTGCTGATCCGTCATGATGCGCGCCTCCACGTCCGCCAACGCATTGATCCATCCAAGACTCATACCGCCTCCGCACGCTCATGTCATCAATGTTGCCCGTGACGTTGTCGACGCGGTTTCGTCGTCACCGCCACTGCCAGCCGGAAGGTTAGATGACCACCGGCCCCAGGCTTTGACAATCGGGCGTCGACTTATGTGAGATGTGGCGACGATGCGTTACTACGGCTTCCGAAGTGCTATTTCGCGCGCACAAAACAAAAGGCGCTCCCGAGGGAGCGCCTTTTTTGGCACCTACGCGCACAGCGCGTCAGTGAAGCATGGCTTACAGCGCGTGGGCGCCGTTGGTCGCCACTTGCGCGGTCGGGTTGTTACCCGCCGTGCGTTGCGGCGCCGTACCGCCACCTTCAAGCAACCACTTGCGAACGCGCGTGGCGTCGGCAAAACGCGAGTACTTGCCGGTGGAGTCGAGCAAAATCATGATGACCGGACGGCCGTCGACGTTGGCTTGCATCACGAGGCACTGACCCGCTTCGTTGATGTAACCCGTCTTTTGCAGGCCGATTTCCCAGCCCGGATGACCGATCAGATGGTTCGTGCTCGCGTAATGCAACTCGCGACGGCCGGTGTTGACGTCGTAGTTGGTATCGGTCGAAAAGCGACGAATCATCGGGTACTGATACGCAGCTTTGACCATCTTCACGAGGTCACGCGCGCTCGACACGTTCTGACTCGACAAACCGGTCGGGTCATTGAAGTGCGTGTCGTTCATGCCGAGTTCCTTGGCCTTGCGATTCATCGCTGCCAGGAAGGCCGGGCGTCCACCCGGGTAGTAGCGCGAGAGCGCCGCTGCCGCGCGGTTTTCCGACGACATCAGCGCAATGTGCAGCATGTCTTCACGCGACAGGCGCGAGCCGACGGACAAACGCGACCCCGTGCCCTTCTCGTAATCGCGATCTTCGTCGGTCACTTCCATGGCGTCCGTCATCGGGATGCCGGAATCGAGCGACACCATCGCCGTCATCAACTTCGAAATCGAAGCGATGGGCAGCACAGCTTGCGAATTCTTGTCGAACAGCGATTCGCCGGTACGCTCGTCAATCACGTAGGCCACCGACGAACGCAGTGCGAGGGCATCCGGCGCTTCATGCAGACCGAATGCACGACCGGTCGACAGACGCTCGGGGGCTTGCGGTGCGAAGTTGACGGTGCGATACGACGTCACGACATGGCGCTTGCCATTCTTGAAGACGACGCGTTTGACGGCAACGCGTTTGGCCGCAGGTCCGTCGTCGTCGACGGCTGCAAGCTTGCGTGCCTTGCCACCGGCCTTGGTCGCGCTTTTGGTATCGCGCGAGGCAGTGGTGGCAACCGCCCGTTTGGCGGTGGCTTTGCTGGTTTTTGCGACGGGCTTGGCGTTCGCACAGGCGCGTTTTTGAGCCGCAGTCTTGGCAGTCTTCGGCGAGCACTCGCTCGTCTTACCGGCTGCGTAGACGACGGCCGGCGCACCGGCAGCGAGCGAGATCGCCACGACGGCAGCACCCCAGAGGCGGGCGCGGCACAAACGTGCAAGGGTGGTGATCGCGTACATAGATTGGGAGTAGCGTAAGGTTGGCAGGCAACGAGTTTGGGAGAAGTTTAGTAACTTCCCAAAAAATAAGCAATATGAATGACTTAGCTGAAATACTTAATCCGGCATCTGGCAGTTTTGTGCAGCGCAACCCGATAAATCTAACGATCGCCACAAAATGCCAAGAAACGCAAAAGTCCTGTGTTTCATCAGTTCAAAAAGTGCGCCCAGTCGTCGAGCGGCGCACGCTCGGTGACAAGTTGGTTCTCGGCGGCATCCGGGTCGGCATACCCCAGCGCCATGCCACAGACCACCATGCGCGACTCCGGCAAGCGCAATACCTCGGCAATCACCCGCGGATACATGGCAAAGGCCGCTTGCGGACACGTATCGAGACCTCGCGCGCGGGCCGCCACCATGAAGCTTTGCAGGAACATGCCGTAGTCCAGCCAGCTCCCCTGCTCCAGATGCCGGTCGATCGTGAAAATCAACCCGACCGGGCATCGAAGAAATTGAAGTTGCGCCCATGCTGACCATGCATGCGCGCCTTGTCCTCACGCCCGATGCCAAGCAAACCATACAAGTCCCACCCCACCTTGCGACGCCGGCCCTGATACGGCTCGGTCCATTCGCGCGGGTAGTACGCATACTCTTCGTCGTGCATCAGGCGCTGCGCCGGATCGTTGAACGTGTCGAGCAAGCGCGTCGTGAGTGCGGTCAACGATTTCCCGGTAAGCACGTAGGTTTGCCACGGCTGGATGTTGCTGCCCGACGGCGCCCGCGATGCCACCGAAAGCATGTCGGCCACGGTCTGCTGCGGCACCGGCGTGGGCAGGAACGCGCGAATCGACCGGCGGCTGCGAATGGCCTCGTCGACATGTTCCACGCGCAAGGCCGTCAAGTCGTTGACAAGCGCCGGGGGCGTACTTTCCCCAACTCCGGCGGCAACGCCCGCCCCATCAGGGGTGGCGTCACTTGCGTGTGACACAACGGGCTCGCGCACGTGCGCGGTTTGCGGGGCCTCCCCGCCCTGATGATCGTGTTTCATGAGGTCTCTGGTTGTCTGGTTTTGGACGGATTACGTCGCGATGTCTTTGTGTCTTTACGTCTTCACGTCTTCACGTCTGTCGAGGCCGATACCGAACGCCGTTCGATAACGAGGGCCACGCCGAGCGCTGCCACCACCATGCCCGCTGCACTCAACGGCGAGAGCGTCTCGCCGAACAGCAGCCAGGCCATCACGGCCGTCGTGGGCGGCGTCAGGTACATGAGGCTCGACACTTTGGTCGCCGCGCCATGCCGGATCAACAGGAACAACAAGGAAATAGCGCCGATCGAGAGTGCCAATATCGACCAGGCCAGTGCGCCGAACATTTCCGCGTTCCAGCGCACCTGCATGGTCTCGAGCAGCCATGCAGCGGGCAACGTCACGAGAAAGGCAGCGCCAAACTGGACAATCGTGCCGACGCGCAAATCGAACTGGGCACAGAAGCGCTTCTGATAGAGCGTGCCCGCCGTGATGGCGACCAGACTCAATACACACAGCGCAATCGCCGCCGGGCCGACACCGCGCACGCCGACTTTGTTGGCGACCACGAGGCCCACACCCGCAAAGCCGCACAACAAACCGAGCCATTGCCGCCGCGATACCGGCTCGCCGACGACCTTCGCGAACAACGCCGTCAGCAGCGGTTGGATGCCGACGATCAGCGCGGCCAATCCCGCCGGCACGCCGTGCTTGATTGCAGCCCAGACGCCGCCGAGATAAACCGCCTGAATGAGAATGCCCGAGACGGCGAGGTGACCGTACAGCGCCCAGTTCACCCCATCCCTGCCCTCAACCTTGCGGCGCGGCCAGGGCGTGCCGGTCAACAACGCAATGGGGAGCATCACGGCCAGCGTGCCGGCGTAGCGCCACGTGAGAAACGTCAGCGGTTCGGCATTCGGCATGCCGTACTTGGCCACGATGAAGCCCGTGCTCCAGATCAGAACGAACCACCAAGGCATGGTGGCTGCCCAGATCGCCGCGCGCCCGGTCGGTGATGCGGAAGGAGTCACGCCCGGCGTCGCACCCGCGCGCGGCGCCGCACGGGGTGCGGCGCCCTGGCCTGCCTGTCGCTCGGTCATACGAGAATGTCGTGCACGGACACGTCCTGAAGACGGCGGCCGGTGCGCTGGAATTGGCTGGCCAGCCGGAGGGTAGCGAAATGGGCGGCGACCGTCTGCTCGATGTCGCGCCCGTAACCGCCGGCCATCGCAATGGCGACCGGCAAGCTGCGCTCGACGCAAGCTGTCAGCACTTTGCGGTCTCGGGCGAGCAGACCGTCATGCGAAAGCGCCAGGCGCCCCAGTCGATCGTTTTCCAGGGGATCGGCCCCAGCGAGATAGATCACGAGCGACGGGGTGAATTGTGCGAAGAGGTCCGTCAACGCGTGGCCGAGCGCAATCAGATACTCGTCGTCGCCGCAGCGGTCGGGCAGCGCCACGTCGAGATCGCCACGGGCCTTGTGAAACGGGTAATTGTGTTCGCCATGCATCGACAGCGTGAACACGCTGGCGTCGTGCTCGAATATCGCCGCCGTACCGTTGCCCTGATGGACGTCGAGATCAATGATCGCCACGCGGGTGCCGGGGCCGAGTTCGGCTTGCATGGCGCGGGCGGCAACGGCGGCGTCGTTGAACACGCAGAATCCTTCGCCACGGTCGGCGTAGGCGTGATGGGTGCCACCGGCCAGATTCGCGGCGACGCCGTCGGTCAGCGCCGCCCGGCAAGCGGCGACCGTCGCCCCGGCGGAACGGCGCGAACGCTCGACCATCTGCGTCGACCACGGGAAGCCGATATCGCGTTGTTCTTTGGCATCGAGTGCCCCTGTGCTGACGCGGACCACGTAGTCGGCCGAGTGCACTCTGCGCAACATCGTGTCGTCGGCGGGCAGCGCTTCCGTCAGCGTCACCTGTGGCAACTCAGACGCAACGCGCTCGCGCAGGCGCACGTACTTCTGCATGGGAAAGCGGTGCCCGGAGGGCAGCGGCAGGACGAAATGGTCGCTGTAAAACGCTTGCATCGACACGATTGGCCGACAGACGCGGCACGCAAAAGGCGTTGAACGACATCGGCACCGGCGCGCGCCACCCCCGCCGCCGATTAGAAAAACCCTTCGGATTTTTGCCGCGAGTGACCGCTCCGCCAGTGCCGGAACCCGACGATAGTACCATCGCCGCGCCGGGTTCGCCGCGCCCCCAATCGGTGCAAAGCCGCACCAATTAAGGCTCTCCAAGGAGGCACCAGATTTCGCCGCAGCGCGGTGTCATGCAACTGTCACGCGCGTCTCAAGCGTTTGATTTAGTAAGCTTTTGTTGAATTGTTGCGCCGCACAAAAAAGACTTGACAGCGACAAAAATATCTCTAAACTTGCAATTGTGCGATGCAACAAAGAACATTGCACCACTTGAGAAGGCCCCAACCGTGTTTTCACCGAAATAAGGTGAGAACCAACAAAGCGAACACGGAGTGGGTCGATATGTTGTGTATGACACCATAGGAGAACGCCATGTCGTTTCTGACCCCCGAGCAACTCGCTGCCGCCCACAAGGCCAACCTCGAAACCCTGTTTGGCCTGACCAACAAAGCCTTTGAAGGCGTTGAAAAGCTCGTCGAACTGAACCTGCAAGCCGTGAAGGCATCGCTGGCAGAATCCGCTTCGACCGCGCAAAAGGCTTTCGCTGTGAAGGACGCGCAAGAATTGCTCGCTCTGCAAGCCAACCTCGTCCAGCCGGCTGCCGAAAAGGCACTCGCATATGGCCGTCACCTGTATGAAATCGCTTCGTCGACGCAAGCCGAAGTGACCAAGGTGGCTGAAGCCCAACTGGCCGAAAGCTCGCAGAATGTGCAAGTGCTGTTCGACAACCTGGCCAAGAACGCACCGGCCGGTTCGGAGTCGGCAGTTGCACTCGCCAAGTCGGCCCTGTCCGCTGCCAACAGCGCATTCGACAGCGTGCAGAAGGCAACCAAGCAAGCCGTTGAAATCGCTGAAACGAACTTTGCTGCCGCGACCAACGTTGCAACGAAGGCTGCTGCACAAGCCTCGCGCGCCGCGACCGCTGCCAAGAAGTAATCGTCTGCGTCCTGTCTGTAGCACGAGGGACGTTTGAGAATTGATCGCGGTAGTCCCACCGGACGCCGCGACACCCGTTGTCTCCTCGGTACCGCAGGTACCTTTCGAACCCGGCCCCGCGCCGGGTTTTCTTTTTGCGGTGCCCGGAAAGAAAAAACCGCCACCCTCGAAAGAGGCGTGGCGGTTTTTTTCGGCCCGGCATTCAAGCCAGTGGCCGACTACCTTACTTCTTGCGCGGCGGCGGCACGTCGGTGCAAACACCTTCGTAGATCTCTGCTGCCATGCCGACCGACTCCGACAGCGTCGGGTGCGGGTGAATCGTCTTGCCGATATCCACCGCGTCGGCGCCCATCTCGACGGCCAGACAGAGTTCGCCGATCAGGTCGCCTGCGTGCGTCCCGACAATCGCGCCACCGACGATGCGATGCGTTTCTTCATCGAACAGCACCTTGGTGAAGCCTTCGTCGCGACCGTTGGCGATCGCACGACCTGAAGCGGCCCACGGAAACACGGCCTTGCCGTACTTCACGCCTTCCGCTTTCAGTTGGTCTTCGGTCTTGCCGGCCCATGCCACTTCCGGATCGGTGTAAGCCACCGACGGAATCTGAATCGCATCGAAGTAAGCCTTCTCGCCCGCCGCCGCTTCAGCAGCAACGTGCGCTTCGTGCACAGCCTTGTGCGCCAGCATCGGTTGACCGACGATGTCGCCGATCGCGAAGATGTTCGGCACATTCGTGCGCATCTGCTTGTCGACCGAAATGAAACCGCGATCGCCCACCGAGACGCCTGCCTTTTCGGCACCGATCTTCTTGCCGTTCGGGCTGCGGCCGACGGCCACCAGCACGAGGTCATAACGCTGCGGTTCCGCCGGTGCGGCCTCGCCTTCGAACTTGACGTAAATCCCGTCTGCCTTGGCTTCCGCGCCCACCGTCTTGGTCTTGAGCATGACGCGGCCGAAGCGCTTCGCGTTCATCTTTTCCCAGACCTTGACCAGATCGCGGTCAGCGCCTTGCATCAGGCCGTCGAGCATTTCGACGACATCGATTTCGGTGCCGAGTGCGCTGTACACCGTCGCCATTTCCAGCCCGATGATGCCGCCGCCGATGACCAGCATCTTCTTCGGCAACTGGCGCAGTTCGAGCGCACCGGTCGAGTCGACAATGCGCGGATCTTCCGGCAGGAACGGCAGCTTCACGGCTTGCGAACCGGCAGCGATGATCGCCTGAGCGAACTTCACCACCCGCTTGCTGCCGTCAGCGGCGACGACTTCGACATGGTTCGGGTCAAGGAACGTGCCCACACCGTGCAGCACTTCGACCTTGCGCATCTTGGCCATGCCGGCCAGACCGCCGGTGAGCTTGCCCACCACGCTGTCCTTGTACGCACGCAGCTTGTCGAGATCGACTTCCGGCTTGGCGAACGAAATGCCGTGGTGCCCCAGCGACTGCGCCTCTTCGAGAACCGCCGCCGTATGCAGCAGCGCCTTCGAGGGAATGCAGCCCACGTTCAGGCACACGCCGCCGAGCGTTGCGTAACGCTCGATCAGCACGGTCTTGCGACCCAGATCGGCCGAACGGAATGCTGCGGAATAGCCACCGGGGCCAGCGCCCAGCACAACCACTTCGCACTCGGTGTCAGCACCACCGCTATGCGAGGCGGCTGCCGGGGCCGGTGCAGCGGGCGCTGCCGGAGCTGCTGCCGGTGCTGCTGCGGCAGCGGCCTTGGCGGGAGCGGCTGCCGGTGCAGCGGCTTTCGCAGCGCCTGCATCTTCAGCTTCGATGATGGCGATCAGCGTGCCCTGGCTCGCCTTGTCGCCCACCTTGATCTTCACTTCCTTGACCGTGCCCGACACTTCCGAGGGCACTTCCATGGAGGCCTTGTCGGACTCCAGCGTGATGAGTGACGCATCCTTGGCGACCTTGTCGCCGGGCTTGATCATCACTTCGATGACATCCACGCCCTCTGCGCCGATATCCGGCACCTTGACTTCAATGAGACTCATGCGGGGTCTCCCTGTCGCATTTATGACTTGATGGTGGTATCGATCGGAAACGTGTGCACCTGAAACGGGCCGGCAGAACTCTTGTCGAATTCCGCACCCGCCTTGACGCCGGCCTCGGCGATGGCGCTTGCGCTCAGATCCTGATCGTAGAGGGCATACATGGCGCCGAGCGCATAGTTGCGTCCCGAGCCGATGCCCCAGAAGCGATCGAAAACAAACACTTCCCGGTAGGAATAAACGCCGTAAATGCCGGTCGGATTCGCAATCACGCAAGTGATCTGCGACGACTCGTACGGATCGTCTTCTTCCTCCTTCGTATTGAGGAAATACTCTTCCTTGAGCTTCTGATGGACGCGGCAGAACGTGCGGAACACCTCATCGCGCGAGTGCAGACGGCACTCGTCGCTCATGCCCGAGAGAATGGCACGCATGACCGGGAAATGCGCCGTCGTACCGGCCAGCCCGATATACGAGTCGCCCACGAGAAACACCTTGCGGTTTTCCTCGTACGACTGCGACAGTCGCGTGTCGCCGAACGTCACGAGTGAATCGGCGGCAATCGCGATTTCACCCGCTTTCCTGACGACTACCACGGTGGTCATGGTGCCCCTCCTCGTCCAGATTCCGAAGCTTGCGCTTGCCATGGCTGGCTTCCGGCTACCGGCCTGCGCTTACGCGTGGGCCGGCAGCACCGCCATTACAGCATTGCGCGACGGAAGTCCGCCAACAGTTGGCCCAGGTAAGCGTTGAAGCGAGCCGCCTCTGCGCCATCGATCACGCGGTGATCGTAGGACAGCGACAACGGCAGCGTCAGTTGCGGCAGGAACTGTTGCTTGCGCTCATCCCACACCGGCTTCTGATACGAACGCGACAGACCCAGAATGGCCACTTCCGGCGCATTGATGATCGGCGTGAACGTGGTGCCGCCAATCCCGCCGAGCGACGAGATCGAGAAGCAACCGCCTTGCATCTGATCCGGCTTGAGCTTGCCTTCGCGGGCGAGCTTGGCCAGGTCCGACGTCTCGCGGGCGATTTCGAACACGCCCTTCTTGTCGGCGTCGCGCACGACCGGCACGACCAGACCGTTCGGCGTGTCGGCCGCGAAGCCCACATGGAAGTACTGCTTGAAGACGAGGTTGTCCCCGTCGAGGCTTGCGTTGAACGTCGGGAATTTCTTCAAGGCCATCACGACGGCCTTGATAACGAACGCCAGCATCGTGACCTTGACGCCAGCCTTCTCGTTTTCCTTGTTCAATTGCACGCGGAAAGCTTCGAGTTCGGTGATGTCCGCTTCGTCATTATTAGTAACGTGCGGGATCATGACCCAGTTGCGATGCAGGTTCGCACCCGAAATCTTCTTGATGCGCGAGAGCGCTTTCGGCTCGACCGGACCGAACTTCGAGAAGTCGATCTTCGGCCACGGCAGCAGGTTCAGCTCACCACCGCCTGCGGGCGCACCGCCAGCGGCCGCCGGACGATTACCGCCGGCCAGCGCACTCTTGATGAAGTTGCGCACGTCGTCGACGGTCACACGGCCCTTCGGACCGGTGCCCTTGACCTGCGTGACTTCCACGCCCAGTTCGCGCGCAAATTTACGCACTGACGGGCTGGCATGGCTGATCGGTTGGCTACCCGGTTGGGGCGCCGGTGCTGCGGCAGCCGCCGGGGCGGGTGCCGGTGCGGCCGGTGCAGGCGCCGGTGCCGGAGCGGCTTGCGGTGCGGGTGCCGGGGCAGCAGCGGCCTTGGCCGGTGCCGCGGCGGCACCTTCGAGCACGACGATCAACGAACCTTCGGAGACCTTGTCGCCGACATTGACCTTGATTTCCTTGACCACGCCAGCGGCCGGGCTCGGCACGTCCATCGACGCCTTGTCCGATTCCAGCGTGACCAGCGATTGCTCGGCCGTCACGGTGTCGCCCACCTTGACCAGCACTTCGATCACGGGCACGTCGTCGTAGCCGCCGATATCCGGCACCTT
>NZ_NGUQ01000015.1 GCF_002179965.1 Pandoraea sp. PE-S2T-3 | reverse complement strand
CCGCCGCACAAATCGCTGGCGTGAAGAAGGTGCTGCTCGCTGACGCGCCGTACTTCGCCGACGGTCTGGCGGAAAACATCGCCGACGAGGTGGTGTCGATCGCGGGCAACTATTCGCACATCCTGGCAACGGCCACCGCCTACGGCAAGAACATTGCCCCGCGCGTGGCCGCACTGCTCGACGTCGCCCAAATCTCGGATATCACGAAGGTCGACAGCGCGGACACGTTCGAGCGCCCGATCTACGCGGGTAACGCGATTGCGACGGTGCAAAGCGCCGACAAGGTGAAGGTGATCACGGTGCGCTCGACGGGCTTCGACCCGGCAGCCGCGACCGGTGGCAGCGCCGCAGTGGAGAGCATCGCTGCAACGCCGGACGCCGGTCTGTCGCAGTTCGTGGGCCGTGAAGTGACGAAGCTGGACCGTCCGGAACTCACGAGCGCGAAGATCATCGTCTCGGGTGGCCGTGGCCTGGGCTCGGGCGAAAACTACACGAAGGTGCTGGAGCCGCTGGCTGACAAGCTGGGCGCGGCACTGGGCGCTTCGCGCGCGGCAGTGGACGCCGGTTATGTGCCGAACGACTATCAGGTCGGTCAGACGGGCAAGATCGTGGCACCGCAGTTGTATGTGGCGGTGGGCATCTCGGGGGCGATTCAGCACTTGGCCGGGATGAAGGATTCGAAGGTGATCGTGGCGATCAACAAGGATCCGGAAGCGCCGATCTTCTCGGTGGCGGATTACGGTCTGGTGGGCGATCTGTTCACCGTCGTGCCGGAACTGGTGAGCGCGCTGTAAGTAGGAACGCTGTCACGAAATCGCGCTGCGGAGCGAGTCGAGAGGCTGGCTTCGCAGCCGATTCGCATGAGGATGCGGGGCTGCTCTGCGTCTTTATCCGAATCGGAAGGCAACCAAGGAAGATCAATGGACAAAGTCGATTGCGTCGTGATCGGCGCGGGCGTGGTGGGACTAGCGGTCGCACGCGCCATGGCCATGGCGGGCCGCGAGGTGGTCATCCTCGAATCCGAGCGTGCGATCGGCACCGGCACGAGCTCACGCAACAGCGAAGTCATTCACGGCGGTATCTACTATTCACCCGGCTCGCTCAAAGCGCGGCTCTGCGTGGAAGGCAAGCACAAGCTGTATGACTTCTGCGCCTCGCACGGCGTCGAGCATCGGCGCTGCGGCAAACTCATCGTGGCGACCACCGATCATCAGATCGGCGAACTCGAAGTGATTGCCGCCAACGCTCGCGCGAGCGGCGTCGACGATCTGCAATGGCTGACCACCGAAGAAGTGGCCCAACGCGAACCCGATTTGCACACATTTGGTGCATTGCTCTCACCGTCAACGGGCATCATCGACAGTCATGGTCTGATGCTGGCGTTGCAGGGTGACGCCGAAAACGCGGGAGCGATGCTGGCCTTCGACGCGCGCGTCGTTGGCGGCCGAGTGGGTGGGGCAGCGGGGGCGGAAGGTATTGAACTCACCGTGCAGACTGGCGGCGAGACGTCGACGCTACTCGCCAACACGGTGATCAATAGCGCGGGTCTGTACGCCGTCGACATCGCCCGCACGTTCGAGGGGCTGGACCCGGCGCATATTCCGCAGCGGTATTACGCGAAGGGCAGCTACTTCACGTGTGCGCAGCGCGCGCCGTTCACGCATCTGATTTATCCGGTACCGGAACCCGGCGGCTTGGGCGTTCACCTCACGCTCGATCTCGGCGGGCAGGCGCGCTTCGGCCCGAATGTCGAATGGGTCGACGACATCGATTACACGGTGAATGCGGCGGATGGCGATGGCTTTTACGCTGCCGTGCGTCGCTATTGGCCAGCTTTGGCCGACGGCGCATTGCAGCCGGGCTATGCAGGCATTCGGCCGAAGATCAGTGGGCCAGGGCAACCGGCGGCGGACTTCCGTATTGACGGTCCGGCGGTGCATGGCGTGTCAGGGCTCGTCAACCTGTTCGGCATCGAGTCGCCCGGGTTGACGGCATCGCTGGCGATTGCCGACGCGGTGCACGCACTACTTTGACGCGAGATCGCGGCCAGACGGTCGCAATCTCGCGCGATCTCGCGTTTTTCTCGCGCAAGGGCCCGGACAGCGCCGCTTGAGCTAACCCCGTGATTCCAGCCTGACATTCTGACTGACGGTGCCGCGAGCATTGCGCGGCATTCCTGTCGGATCGAAGTCGTTGCTTGGTGGTGATGCGTTGCGGCCGATATCGACGATATCGATCAGCGCACGGCCACCGGGGGCTTCCACGAAGCCGGGTTCGTCCAGAACACGCCGCGCAGGCGATCGGTGTCGCCACACGGCGTGCTGCGGGCCGGCTTGCTGATCTGACCTGCACAGGCGCTGATATCGCGGCCCGATTGTTGCAGGCGTTTCAAAATCGTATCGAGCATGCCCGATTCGCGCCATTCGTTCAGCTTGCGGCGGCAAGTCGGCACGGAGGGATACTGCATGGGCAGTTTCGACCAGCTCTCTCCCGTGAACAGCACCCACAAGACAGCATTGGTCAGCGTGCGCTGCTCGACTTGAGGGCGACCACGTCGTTCCGTACGGACCGGACGGTCGCAAATCAGATCACGCAGGGCGTGCCATTCAACGTCGCTCAGTTCATTAAACATAACACCTCGACCCAAAACAAACGGAGGCGCCGCAGGGGGCGAGTCCGGACTTCGCGATCTGGCACTTACCGGTGCAATCTGGTGCGTGCTTATCGTCGAAACCTCGGCCAAGGCGGCGTCGATCCCCGATGCTGGAAATACAAGCAACAAGCATGCCAGGTTATCGGGTTCTCTCGTGAAGAACGCGGCGGGCGGGTCGGACCACACGGCGAAGGGAGCGTTTAACCAGCAAAAAAACGCCCACTTGGCAGGTGGGCGCAGCTCCTGGTGGCTATTGGGATAGGCAATCGCAAAAGCGTCAGGAGAAAAGGGATACGTGCGTTTGGCAGGTCCGGATCGTTTGTTGTTCTCGGTGCCTGCCAGAGTGTCTCGCTCCACATGCGCCAGCTTGTCAAGCTTGCAGGCGCAATGATGACAAAAAGTGAGCGTCGACGCGCTTCGGAATTACCCCCATTGCGGTGCATGGTCCCGCGACGAGGCGAATCGCCCAAGAAGGGTGCCCGCCTGCGCCGTCAAAGGGCAGCGTGCCGCCAGAACGGGCGCAACCCGTCGCAACCCATCGCGAACCGGCGCAACCCGATGTCTCGTGAGGTGGGAATCTGCCTGCCCGATACGTGGCTCGATGCTGCCGTCGCCGGTGCTGCGATGCGTGGCCTATAATGTTCGCCTTCCCTGACTTGTCGTCTATCGGCTGCGCGAAACGCTCGCATGCCGGTCGGCGCCAGTGTGCGCAAACGGCATGAGCAACGATACCGATAACAAATACTCCGTCCCAGGCCTAGAGCGCGGCCTGCGCATCCTCATGACCTTCTCCGCGCGCGAGCCGGTGTTGGGTGGGGCCGATCTGGCACGACGACTCGACATTCCGCGCTCGACCGTATTTCGTCTACTCCAGACACTGGAAGCCGAAGGCTTTATCGAGAAGGCTGGCGACGACCGCCATTACCGGCTCGGCGTGGCCGTGTTGCGATTGGGCTTCGAGTATCTGAACTCGCTTGAGCTGACCGATCTCGGCACGCCGGTGATCGAGAAGCTGCGCGATGCGACGGGCTTCTCGAGTCACATCCTGATTCTGGACCAGCGCGATGCCGTCTTCGTCGCCAAGGCGGCCAGCCGCGAACTGGTGTTCGGCACGGTGCGTGTCGGCACGCGGTTGCCGGCGCACGCGACGGCGGTTGGGCACATTCTGCTCGGCGACTATTCATTGCCGTCGCTCAAGCAGTTGTATCCCGAGCGCAAGCTCGAGGCCTACACGGCGCACACGCCGACCACGGTCGACGCGCTGCACCGCGTGGTGCAAGAAGACATCGCGCGTGGCTACAGCATGAGTCAGGCGTTCTTCGAGCAGAACATCTCGACGATTGCTGCGCCGGTGCGTAACCATCGCGGGCAGATCGCGGCGGTGATCAGCGTCACGATTCCGCAAGCACGCGTGGAGGCCGACCTGCTGGAAAACGGCATCGTCGAAAAAGTGGTGTCGGCCGCCGACGAGCTCTCGCACAAGCTCAACTACCGGGGCGAGTCGCTGACGGCGGTTCGGTAAGGGAGATGCCGCCTTCAGGCGGCAAGGATTGAAGTGAACTCAGGGGCCCTGCGGGGCCCCTTTGTTATGCCCGCGCGCCGGGGTTCTCAGCACGTCGGAAGCAATTTTTTCCGCGCTGACGCGCGAGCGCTTAGTCATTAGCATTTGCGCAACATCAATAAACACCGGCTTATTTTCTGCTTGTCTCACTTTATCCTCTTCGCCATAATTGTCTCACCTATTAACCATTGTTTCATAGGTAAGACAATATAACGATGTGAACCGAGACGTCCTGCAACGTTCTTGTTGACGGCGGCGTGATCGGTGCGGGGCCTCTGGAGGGCGCCGGAAGCATCAAGAAGCAGAACAGGAGTAGAAGGTGAAGAGACGCAGTATCGTCGCAGCGTGCCTCTTGGCATGCGTCGGCGCGGCCCATGCCGCAGGCAATTCGTTGCAGATCTACGGGACCATCGACGACGGCCTCACTTACGTGAGCAACTCGGGCGGCGGTCGTTTGTTCAAGATGGACGCCGGTATCGGCCAACCCGACCGCTTCGGCCTGAAAGGGCGCGAGGATCTCGGTGGCGGGCTCGCTGCGGTATTCCAGTTGGAGCAGGGCTTTAACACCAGTACCGGTGCGCTGATCAACAGCGGCGTCGAGTGGAACCGTCAGGCGTGGGTTGGTCTGGCCAGCGATCGCTTCGGCACCGTCTCGATCGGCCATCAGACCGATTTCATGCAAGACGTGTCGATTCGATACTCGAACGGCTTCTGGCAGCACAACCTGTACGCCTACCACCCGGGCAACCTCGACAATCTGGCGAATTCCTCGCAGATCGACAATGCCGTGAAGTGGAATAGCGCCAGCTATCTCGGCCTGACCGGTGGCCTGATGTACGGCTTTGCGGGCGGCAATGCGCTGGGCCGCACGGTCGGTGGCTATGTGAAATACGACAACGGTCCGTTGTCCGTCGCGGCCACCTACGTGAGCATCAACAAGCGCACGTTCGACTTCTCGTCGCGTCTGGGGCTCACGTCGCTGTTTGGCCAGACAGGGCTCTCGGCGACCAACGTGTTCAAGTCGGACGCCGTGAACAACACCGGCATCGGCGCCTCGTACCGTATCTCGTCGCGCTGGAACGTGCACGCGCTTTACACCCGCAGCGAAGTGCGCGCGGTGGGGGGCTCGGGCAACATGTTCAACTACGACGTCGGCAGCGAGTATCGCGTGACCGATGCCAACGCGCTCACGCTCGGCTACTCGTACTCGTCCTTCAACCACACGCACTACAACCAGGTGGAAGCGGGCGATCTGTACTCGTTCTCGAAGCGCACGCAACTGCAAGCGCAGGTGACGTACATCGCGGCCAACGGCAACAACAAGGCGGCGTCGTACCCGATCGGTGCGTCGAGCAACCACGATCAGGTGCTCGTGCGCCTGGGCATGTATCACAGCTTCTGATTACGGCCCCCCCGAGAATCAAAACGAGAATCAACATGTCAGTCTCACCATCCCCCTCATCCGCGCAGCGCCCGTCGCGCGTGCGCTACTGGATGCTCTTTCTGGTGTTCGTCGGCACCGTGATCAACTATGTCGACCGCGCCAACCTGTCGGTGGCCGCGCCGATGCTCAAACAGGAGTTCGGTCTGGGCCCGGTCGAACTGGGCTTCATCTTCTCCGCGTATGCGTGGACGTATGTCATCGCCAACATTCCCGGTGGCTGGGTCATCGACCGCTTCGGCACACGCGCCATCTACGGCGTGGCCATTCTGAGCTGGTCGGTGCTCACGTTCATGCAGGGCTTCGCGACGCGTTTCGTCACGCTGTTCGGCATGCGGCTTGGCGTGGGCATTGCCGAGGCACCGACATTCCCGGTCAACAACCGCGTGGTCTCGATCTGGTTTGCCCAGCGTGAGCGGGGCGTGGCGACCAGTGTCTACCTAGTGGGCCAGTACATCGGCATGGCGGCACTCACGCCGTTGCTGTTCTGGATTGCGCACACGTGGGGCTGGCGTGAGATTTTCTACGCGACCGGTTTGCTCGGCATTGTCTGGGCCGGTGTCTGGTATCTGGGCTATCGCGATCCGGACAAGTGCTCGTGGGTCAATGCGGCGGAACTGGAGCACATCCGCAGCGGCGGTGCGCTCGTCGAAGTGAAGCCTGCGGATCACGCCGCTGCGCAGAAATTCCCCTGGAAGAAGTTGCTGGCACTGTTCCGCAACCGGCAGATCATCGCCATTTGCGTGGGCAAGTTCGCGTCGCTCTCGTCGCTGTACTTCTTCCTGACGTGGTTCCCGACGTACCTGATCACCGAGCGCAAGATGACGGTGCTCAAGGCGGGCGGCATGACGTCGGTGCCGTTTATCGCCGCATCGATCGGTGTGGTGTGCGGCGGGTTGCTTTCCGACTGGCTGTTGCGGCGCGGTGTGGCCGTGGGCACGGCACGCAAGACGCCGATCGTGACGGGCCTGATGCTCGTGCCGACGATGTCGCTCTGCGTGTTGACCGATGCCAACTGGCTCGTCATCGCGATCATGTCGTTCGCGTTCTTCGCGCAGGGTGTCGCTTCGGCGTCGTGGTCGCTGGTGGCCGATATCGCCCCGAAGGGCATGGTCGGGATCACCGGCGGTGCGGTCAACTTTGCCGGCAATCTGTCGGGCATCGTGACCCCGATTGCCATCGGCTTCATCGTGAAGGCTACCGGCTCGTTTGGTTGGGCGCTGGGTCTGATCAGCCTGTTCGCGATTGCCGGCGTGCTGTGCTACCTGCTGTTGCTCGGCGAGGTGAAGCGTATCGAGCTGGACGACGATGACGACGGCGCTGAGCAACGTGCCGACGTGAAAGCCAAGGCGGCTTGAGGCGGCGTCTTAGTCTCAGGTGGTGCAAAGAAAAGCGGTACGAAAGGCAGAAACGCTGCCGGTCGTACCGCTTTTTTCATGCCTCGACGGCTTGTCGCCGATAGTCGCCGGGACGTACGCCGGTCCACTTGCGGAACGCACGAAAGAAAGCGCTCGGATCGGCAAAGCCCAGTGACAACGCAATATCGAGCATGGGCTTGGACGTATTGCACAGCGCATGGATGGCAAGGTCGCGTCGCAACTGATCCTTGATCGACTGATACGACTGCCCTTCGTCTTCGAGCCGTCGCCGCAGGGTCGACGCCGTGGTGTGAAACTCGCCCGCGAGCGCTTCGAACGCCGGCCAGCTGTCGGTCGGCATGGTCTTCAACCGCCGCCGAACCCGCGCGACCATTCCCTTCGTGTTCTTGTATTTGAGGATGATGTTGCCCGGCGCGGCCCGCAGGAAGTCCTTGACGGTGACTTCGTCCTGCACCACGGGAAGATCGAGACAGGCTGCATCGAACTCGATGCCGGTGTGTTCGGCATTGAAGACCAGTCGCGGTGAATACATGGTGCGGTATTCGTCGCTATAGACCGGCTCGTCAAAGGCGAAGTACGCAGTACTCAGTGACACGCGGCGCGCGATAAGCCAGCAGGTGAGCGCGTAAAAGAGGATCAGCAACGTCTCGTGGCCGAAGACGCGCGGTGCCTGCGCATCGTCGCGTTCGTGCACCTCAAGCCGGGCAAGCGAGCCGTCGCGCACGAGATGCATCTCGAGGTCATCGAGCAGCAAGCCGAAGAAGCGTGCGGCCCGCAATAGCGCCTGTTCCAGCGTGCGGCAAGCGATCACGCTGTGGCACAGCATCGCAAAGCTGCCGACCTTCATGCGGCGCGAATCCTGCCCGAAAAACTCGTCGTCCAGTGCAACGCTGATGAGTCGCCAGAGTCTGGCGTAACGGTCGGCCGGCACACGGGCCTGCGGATGCGCGAGCAGCGCGGGTGCGATATCGGCGGCGCGCAACAACGCGTACGAATCGCCGCCGAGACGCTCGACGTGAGCCAGCGCGTTGATGACAAAGTGAATCGAGATGCTGCCTTTTTCCATGCGTGGCGAACCGGGATGTCGGAGCAGGGGGACGCAGGGATTCTAGCAGTGCGGCCCCCGCCATCGCTTCGACTGCCGTCCGAAAATCGGATCGGCGGTTTCCTAATTCGCCAGCAGGTCTTACTTCGGTGCCATGCGCAGCGCGCCGTCAAGGCGAATGACTTCACCGTTCAGCATGGTGTTCTCGACGATATGGCGCACCAGACCGGCATATTCGGACGGACGGCCCAGACGCGGCGGGAAGGGCACCGATGCGCCGAGTGCCGCTTGCACCTCCGGCGTCATGCCGGCCATCATCGGCGTCTCGAAAATGCCCGGCGCTACCGTGACGACTCGCACGCCAACGCGCGCCAGTTCGCGGGCTGCGGGCAACGTCAATGCAGCCACACCGCCTTTGGACGCGGCATAGGCCGCTTGGCCGATCTGCCCGTCGAACGCGGCCACCGAGGCCGTATTGACGATCACGCCGCGCTCACCTTCGGCATCAGCGGTGCCTTCGGCCATGGCCGACGCCGCGATACGCAAGACGTTGAAGGTGCCGATCAGATTGACGTTGACGATGCGCGCAAAGCTGTCGAGCCGATGCGGTCCCTGCTTGCCGAGAATGCGCTCGCCGATGACGAGCCCTGCGCAGTTGACGACGCCATTCAGGCGGCCGAAGGCGGCCGTTGCCGTGTCGACCAGACGTTGCACGTCGTCTTCGCGCGTGATGTCGGTGACGACGAAGCGTGCCGCGTCACCCAGTGCTTCCGCCTGCTTGGCGCCGGCTTCGGCGTTAATGTCGCCCAGTACGACTTTCGCGCCGGCATCGACAAACATGCGCGCGGTGGCGGCACCCAAACCGGACGACGCGCCGGTGACGATGAATACGTGATCCTTGATCTGCATTGACTGCGCTTCCTGTAAAGAAATGGGTGTCGAGCTTCGGGTCCGAGATTCAGATTCGAGCCTCAGATCCGAGTGTCGGATTCGAGCCTCAGATATCAAGCAGCGCTTGCCGCCGCCTGCTGCGCCTTGGCGATTTCCTGATTACGCAGGATGAAGCGCTGCAACTTGCCGCTCGGTGTCTTGGGCAACTCGCTGACGAATTCGACTTCGCGCGGATAGGCGTGAGTGGACAGCCGATGCCGCACGTGCTCCTGCAATTCGCAGGCGAGCGCTTCGCTCGGGGCGTACTGCGGATGCAAGACGACGAACGCCTTGACCAGCTCCGTGCGCTTCGGATCGGGCTTGCCGACCACCGCCGTTTCGACCACGGCCGGGTGTTCGATGAGTGCGCTTTCCACATCGAACGGCCCGATGCGGTAACCGGCAGAGGTGATCACGTCGTCGTTGCGGCCGACAAAGCTGATGCTGCCATCATCGTTGCGCTCGACCGTGTCGCCGGAAAGGTAGTAATCGCCGACGAACGACGGTGTTTCGCGCTCCCAGTAGCCGCCGAACCACATGAGCGGCGACTGCTTGCGATCGAGGGCCAGTACACCGGGTTGCCCGACCGGGCATTCGCGCCCGTCGTCATCGAGCACGACGACGCGATGCCCCGGCGAGGCGAAACCGGCGGCCCCTGCCTGCACCGGATGGTTGAGGGCGTGATGGTTGCACACGACCATACCCAGTTCGGTCTGACCGTAGTGATCGTGGATGGTCACGCCGAGGTGTTCGGCAAACCAGCGAATGACCTCCGGGTTGAGCGGTTCGCCCGCGCTGGACACGGCACGCAACTGCCCTTTGACGGGGGCGGCAGCTTTGTCGCCGCCCGCGATGAGCAGACGGAACGCGGTGGGTGACCCGGCAAGGTTAGTGATGCCGAGTTTGCGGATGACCCGGTAGGTGCTTTCGACGTTGAACGGGCCGTCGTAGAACGTGGTCGGGATTCCCATGGCCAGCGGCCCCGTCACGGCGTAGTAGAGGCCGTAAGCCCAGCCCGGATCGGCGATGTTCCAGAACGTGTCGGTCGGACGCAGGTCGACGGCGTCGCGCATGTAGCCCACAAAAGCCATGATCGCGCGCAGCGGCACCATGACCGGCTTGGCGGCACCGGTTGTGCCCGAGGTGAACATCATCAGGAACGGATCGTCGCCACGCCGCATTACGGGCGCGAACGTCTCGGGGTGTTGTTCGACTTCGTGCCAGAAGCTGAAATCGCCACGCCGCACGCCTTCGCCGCGCGGCCCGCTCACCGTGGCCACGGGCGGGCAGTTCGCCACTTCGTCGAGCTTGGTGCGATTGGCGGCGTCGGTCACCACGAGCTTGCTTTGCGCGCCTTGCAGGCGATGCTCGATGGCCTTCGGACCGAACGCGGTGAAAAGTGGCTGATAGACCGCGCCCGCACGCCACGTGCCGAGAATCGTCACGAGCAGTTCGGGCGTACGCGGCAACAGTCCACTGACGCGGTCGCCGGGCTGTACGCCTTGTTCGCGCAGAAAGTTGGCGAAGCGCGCCGAGAGCGTCTGGAGTTGACGGAAGGTCCACGTCTGGCTCGTGCCGTCGCGTCCCTCCCAGAACAAGGCGATGCGCCCGGGCAGGGCATGCCGGTCACAACATTCGATGCAGGCGTTCATCGCATCGAGATTGCCGTCGAGCGTGGCCTTTACGGTCGCGTCGAGATCGAATGCCGCGTAGGCATTGGCGTAATCCGCAGTCATGGCTTGTCTCCTGTAGTCGGATGCTGGCCGGTAACAACGCGCCTATGATGAAGGCGCCGGCGCCAGAAAGACGGGCCCGGCGGACGGCGGCGTGTCGTATCGGCCTCCCCGGGCACCGTCTTGATTTGGCGCGGTGTTCGCGGGGCGATGGCGAAATTCATCGTAATGCGGGCCGTCGGCGACAGGCAATGTCCAAACGGGTCAGATTGGGTGAGGGATTTATCCACTGGACGCTGGTGCTGGTGGGCCTCGGTCTGGTCCGATGGGCAAGGCGTAGGGGTTTATCCGAGGCCGGTGCCAGACGTTTCCGATGGCAATTCCGCTCAGCCAATTTGCCGCTTTTGGCTATGGTGTCTCACGGCTGCCATCCCTAAACTTAGGGCCTGCTCCCCCTAATTCCGGGCTCGTGTTGCCCGGCCAAAGGGGCGAGCGCGAGGAATGAGCCGAAGCGAATATCGGGAATATTCGCGAGGATCATGACGTGGCGATCGCCCCTTTGGGTGGGCAACCCGAAGGGAACGTGCCCTACCGGCCGTCTGGCGGCGTTGCCCGCAGCTTGCTTGGAGCGACCAAGCGGCGCTGCGGGCGCCTTGCCAGCCAGCCGGTAGAACACGTTCACGAGCCCGGAATTAGGGGGAACAGGCCCTAATCCATCGACATCAAAAACGGCGCCAGTGGCCATCACGGTGCGGGAGACAGAGCATGGATTTCTATACCGAAGACCAACGCATGATTCGCGACATGGCGCGCAGCTTCTCGAGCGAGCAACTCGCGCCGCATGCCGCCCAGTGGGACCGTGACTGCGCACTGCCCGACGCCATGGTGGCGCAGATGGGCGAACTGGGCCTGCTCGGCATGATGGTGCCCGAGGAGTTTGGCGGCTCGTACACCGACTACACGGCCTATGCGCTGGCAATGGAGGAGATCGCCGTCGGGTGCGCATCGACCGCCACGATGATGTCAGTCCACAACTCGGTCGGCTGTGCGCCGATTCTGAAGTTCGGCAGCGAGGCGCAGCGGCAGCGCTGGCTGCCCGATCTGGCGGCCGGGCGAAAGATCGGTGCCTTTTGTCTGACCGAGCCTCAGGCCGGGTCGGAAGCCAACAATCTGCGCACGCGCGCCGAACGCCGCGACGGGAAGTGGGTCATCAACGGCAACAAGCAATTTGTCACGAACGGGAAACGGGCGGCCATGGCGATCGTCTTTGCCGTCACCGACCCGGCGGCCGGCAAGCGCGGCATCTCGGCTTTCATCGTGCCGACGGATACCCCCGGTTTCGAAGTGGGACCGCCCGAGCACAAGCTCGGCATCCGGGCCTCGGACACCTGCCCGATCACGCTGGTGGATTGCGCCGTCGACGATGACGCGCTACTCGGCGAACCGGGGCAGGGGCTGAAGATCGCGCTGTCCAATCTGGAAGGCGGGCGCATCGGTATCGCGGCGCTGGCGCTGGGGGTGGCACGCGCGGCATTCGAAGCGGCGTTGCGCTATTCGGGAGAGCGTCAGCAATTCGGCAAGCCGATCCGGGAGCATCAGAGCATTGCCAACATGCTCGCGGACATGGCCACGCGTATCAACGCCGCCCGGTTCCTGATCCTCCACGCGGCGGCACTTCGTACGCAAGGGCTGCCGTGCTTGTCGGAAGCGTCGCAGGCGAAGCTCTTTGCCTCGGAATTGGCGGAATCGGTGTGCACGCATGCGATTCAGATTCACGGCGGCTACGGCTACCTTCAGGACTATCCGGTCGAGCGCCACTATCGCGACGCTCGCATCACGCAGATTTACGAAGGTACGAGCGAGATCCAACGGCAGGTGATCGCCCGCAATCTGGACTGAGAACGTACGGTCTACGTGCGTTGGTACGACAGGCGCGCACGACTACCCGGCACGACTACCCGGCACGACAACCCCGCACACCGCGAGGAGGGCACGTGAATCTGCATGACGGCGCCGTTGAGGCGCAAGACGAAGTGTTGTTTGAAGTGATCAACGGGTTCGGTGTCATCACGCTGAACCGGCCGCGCGCGCTCAATGCCATCACGCATGGCATGGTGCGTTCGATGTGGCAGCAGTTGACGGCGTGGGCCGATGATCCGGCTGTGCGAGCGGTATTGATCGAGGGGGCTGGCGAGAAGGCCTTCTGCGCAGGCGGCGATGTGCGCGCTTTGTACGATAGCCGTCTGAACAACGCCACGCACCACCGCGACTTCTTCATCGACGAATATCGGCTCGACTACCTGATTCACCGCTACCCGAAACCCTATCTCGCGCTGCTCGACGGCATCGTGATGGGCGGGGGGATGGGGGTGGCGCAAGGTGCGGGCCTGCGGATCGTGACCGACAAGACCCGGCTCGCGATGCCGGAGACGGGCATTGGTTTGTTTCCGGATGTGGGGGCCAGTTGGTTTCTCGGTCACCTTGCGCCGACGCTCGCCCGATATCTCGGGCTGGTCGGCTCGACGATCGGGGCAGCCGACGCGCTTTACTGCGGGCTAGCCGATGTCTGGCTCGAAGGCGATGCGCCGTTGCACCTTCGCGAGACGCTCTGGCAACTCGACTGGTCGAAGGGCGACACGGCCGACCCGCTGGGTCAACTGCGCGCCGCCGTCCTTCCTCTGGGCCGTACGTGGACCGATGACGCACCGCTGATTGCGGTGCGCGCCTCGCTCGACCGGCATTTCAGCGCGATCGACGTGCCGGCGATCCTCGCCTCGTTGCAGGCCGATACCGCAACGCCATGGGCGGCCGAGACGCTCGCCCTGTTGCTGCAACGCTCGCCGCTGAGCCTGTGCGTGACTGACCGGCAGTTGCAGAAGGGCCGCCGGCTCGATCTGGCCGACGCGTTTCGCATGGAGTTGGTGCTCGGCTACCACGCGTTCGAATCCGGTGATTTCGTGGAAGGCGTGCGCGCCCTGTTGATCGACAAGGACAAACAGCCGCGCTGGCGGTATGCGTCGATTGCCGAGGTGCCGGTGGCGCAGGTCGACGCGTTCTTTACGTCGCCTTGGGCGGAAGGCGCGCATCCGCTGGCAGGGTTGGGCAAAGACGAGTGAACTCGGGCGAACGCGTGCGACAATGCCGGTTTTGCGGGGCACCGCTCAATCCGTTGGAGTCCAGATGCTCGTCGAAATCGCCCGTCTGCTGCTAGATCTCGTTTTCTCGCTGTTCGGCGCCTTGCTGTTGCTTCGCGTGTGGATGCAAGCCACACGACTGCCTCCGGGCAACCCCCTGTCTCAGGGCATTTTCCAGTTCACGAACTGGCTCGTATTGCCGTTGCGGCGAGTCGTGCCCGGCGTGGGCGGGATCGACTGGGCGTGCGTGATCGGCGCCTGGTTGAGCGCAATCGTCTACCTGGTGCTGATCACTGCTGTGGTGGGGGTGTCGCCGCTCGCGGTGTTCCCGCGTGGCTTGCTGGTGGCGCTGGTGCTGGTCGCCAAGTGGGGCGCCAACCTGGTGATGTGGATGACGCTGTTGATGGCCGTGCTGTCGTGGGTGAATCCGCGCGCCGTGGCCATGCCCATCCTGCAACACCTGCTCGATCCGTTGCTGCGCCCGCTGCGTCGTGTCATTCCGCAACTCGGCGGCTTCGATCTGTCGCCGCTGGCGCTGTTCCTGCTGATGCAGATTCTGCTGATCGTGCTCGCACGCCTGAGTCTGTTCTTCGCAACGCTCTGATCCGGGACGACCGGCGCAACTGCCGGTTCAACTACCAGATCAACTGACCTTCATCTCGCGCCGCGCTGCCATGCGCGGCGCTTCAGAACGCTCGCCGGCCGAGGGCTCGATCCCCAGGCGACGCAACACCCGATGACCGTCTTCGGTCACCGTCACTTTTGTCTGTCCCTCATCGACTGCCACCTGCACCAGGCGGGCTTGCTCCAACGCCGCGAGTTCGGGCGGTTCGAGCGCATCGGCATCGATGGGTCCAAGGGATGCGGCCGCCAGTATCAACGTGGCGATTTCATGCGGGCTCAGCATGGTCGTACTCCTTGAGGCGATGGCTTCACGTCAGCGTACGGGGCAGATGTAAGCCCACGGCTACGCCATGATTACTGCGTGTTACGACGTTACGACTCGCCTCCGACCAAGCCTCCCCAGGCGGTCATGCGACTGTCCTGTGAATCTGCTGCCTGATGTTCGATACGGGCTCCCGGTGGTACGGCGAGTTCGTGAATTCGGGTTTCCCCTAGTATGCCCGCATTTTACGTAGCTTGACGAGCTTCCCCCTTGTTTTGACAGGGTTTGCGGGACATCGCCCGGATTTTGACGAGCCATGTCACCCCATTTGATCAATTTTTTTTCTTTTGACTAGGGCGTGATGAAAATATACTTTCTTCCACTTCGTGAATGTCACCGATAGTCGACGAAAAAACTAACGGTATGACTGGCGTCCTGAACGATTCGTTGCAGGGATTCGCGATCAATTTCTTTCACGTACTTTTGCTTACACCGGTGACAACGCCGGTGCCACGGACGACCCGCTTTCTCCATGATTGACGCCGACTCGTTGCCTGCCGATCTGCCGCTCACCGAGCGCATCGTGCGTGCCATGCCTGAACTGACGCCCGCGCAGCAGCGCATGGCGGCGTTTGTGCTGGACAACACGTTCCGGGCGGCGACCATGCGCATCGACGAGTTCGCCGCTGCGGTCGGAGTATCACTCGCCACCGTGAACCGGTTTGCCCGCGCGCTGGGTTTCGACGGCTACCCGCAATGCCGCGCTGCGATGGTGCGCGGCTTCGAAGCGACGCTCGCGCCGATCGAAAGCCTGCGCACGAGCAAGGCGCAAATGAGCGCCAGCGCCGACATCATGGCCGCGTCGCTCGCGCAGGCGATGGAAAACCTTGACTGGACCCGCCGCACGCTCGACGCGAGCACGTGCGAGCGAGCTGTCGACACGATCTTGCAAGCGCGCCGCATCCACGTGCTGGGGCTGGGGGCCAGTGGTTATCTGGCCGGTTTGCTGCATCACGGCCTCGACCCGTATTGCGAGAACGTGCAGGCAGTCGTGGGCGCGGGCGGCTCGACGCACGCGGCGCGCCAACTCTTCAAGCTGCGCGAAGGCGATCTGGTGATCGCGCTCGGCTTCCCGCGCTATGTGACCGACACGATTACGTTGTGCCGCCGGTTGCGCGGTCGGGGTGTGCCGCTGCTGGTGCTGACCGACAGCCCGACCTCGCCGTTGGCGCCGCTGGGCGACATCGTCATCTTCGTGCGAAGCAAACCCCGGTTATCGAGCAACTCGGAAGCGAGCGTGCTCGCCATGATCGACGCGTTGTGCGATGCCGTCGCGCAGCGCGCCAAGCACGCGGTGGACCGCGCGACCGAACTGACCGATTTCCTGTTGCCGTGGCTCGACTCGGCATCGGTGGCTTCGGCCGCCGCGTCGGCGAATGCCCCCGTCAACGTACCGGCCAATACCCCCGTTGTCGGTTCGGTCGGCTCGGTGGTTGGGCGCGTCGCCACGCCGCAGGGCGCAACGATTGCGTCCATCGCTGCCAACGCCACGCCCCCGCATACGAACACCGCTGCATCGGCCGCTACGGCTGCGGCGGTCACGAACCCGACCTCATCGACCGCGCTGCCCAAGACGACGCAGGGCGGTCAGGAAAGAAAGGACAAGGCATCATGAGCACCCCACAACGCGCCGTCATCGCCATTCATGGCGGGGCGGGCACGATCAGCCGCGACACGTCGCCCGAAGAACTCAAGGCTTACCACGAGGCGCTGGCCGACGTGCTGCGCGCCGGACAAGCCGTGCTGGCCGCCGGTGGCTCGGCGCTCGACGCCGTCACCGAAGCCGTGCGACGTCTGGAAGATTGCCCGCGTTTCAACGCCGGGCGCGGTGCCGTGTTTACGCACGAAGGCACGCACGAACTCGACGCCGCGATCATGGACGGCACGACGCTCGACGCCGGTGCTATCGCTTGCGTGCATCGCGTGCGCAACCCGATTCTCGCCGCCCGCTCAGTGCTGGAGCACAGCCCGCACGTGCTGCTGGTGGGTGAGGGCGCCGAAGCCTTCGTTGAGGCCCACGGCGCCGAGATGGTCGGGCCGGAATATTTCCATACCGACGCACGCTACGCCCAATGGCAGCGCGCACTGGCCGACGCCGCCGTGGCGCTCGACCACGACATGCCGCTCAAGCGCGATGGCGCCTCGGGCGAACCGATTGAGCCCATCGACCCGGACACGAAGTTCGGCACTGTCGGTGCTGTTGCCTGCGATATCCACGGTCACGTGGCTGCCGCGACGTCGACAGGCGGCATGACGAACAAGGCCGTGGGCCGTGTGGGCGATTCGCCGCTCATCGGTGCCGGTTGCTATGCCAACGACGCCACGGCCGCGGTGTCGGCCACCGGCACGGGCGAGGCCTTCATTCGTGCGGTGGCCTGCTATGAAGTGGGCGCGTTGATGGCCTACGCCGGCCTGTCGCTGACCGATGCGGCCGATCGTGTCGTCAACGAGCGTCTGCCGCGCGTGCAGGGCCGAGGCGGCCTGATTGCCGTCGATGCGCAAGGCAATGTGGCGCTGCCGTTCAATACCGAAGGCATGTATCGCGGTGTCGCACGCGTGGGCGAGACGCCCGTGACGGCGATCCACGAGTAACCCCGGATTCACCATCAGTACCGCATCAAGTCAGTATTGGTCAGCATCAGCAAGCATCAACAAGTATCAGCAAGCGTAGATTAGCGAGGACAGGCGTGGCAGAGCGCAAGACAACCCCTACGATTTCGTTGCCCGATGAGCGCGTGCTCGCCGTCGACGGCCTCACCGTGCAGTTCGCCACCTCAGAGCGCGTGGTGACGGCGGTGCGCGACCTGTCATTCCACGTCGATCGCGGCGAGACCCTCGCCATCGTCGGCGAATCCGGTTCCGGCAAATCAGTGACCTCGCTCGCCGCCATGCGGCTGGTGGAGAACGGCGGCGGCAAGATCATTCAAGGCTCGATGATCATGCACCGCCGTAACGGCAAGCTGGTCGATCTGACCAAGGCCAGTGGTCATACCATGCGCACCATCCGTGGTGCCGACATGGCGATGATCTTCCAGGAGCCGATGACCTCGCTCAACCCGGTGTTCCCGGTGGGCGAACAGATTGCCGAATCGATTCGCCTGCACCAGCACAAGGACCACGCCGCTGCGCGTGCCGAAGCGCTGCGCATGCTCGAACTCGTTCGCATTCCCGAAGCCCGCCGCGTGCTGGGCCGCTTTCCGCATCAACTCTCGGGCGGCATGCGCCAGCGCGTGATGATCGCCATGGCGCTGTCGTGCAAGCCGGGCATTCTGATCGCCGACGAACCCACGACCGCGCTCGACGTGACGATTCAGGCGCAGATTCTGCAACTGATTCGCGCCTTGCAAGACGAGATGCACATGGGCGTGGTCTTCATCACGCACGACATGGGTGTGGTGGCGGAAGTGGCCGACCGCGTGCTCGTGATGCACCGTGGCGACAAGGTGGAAGCCGGTCCGTCGCAGGAAATCTTCAGCGCACCGCGCGAGCGCTACACGCAGGCACTGCTCTCGGCCGTGCCGCGTCTGGGCTCGATGCAGGGCACCGACTTGCCGGCGCGTTTCCCGCTGCTGCGCTACGACGCACCGGCTGACGCCAAGCCCGTCGCCGAGACACCCCAACCGACCGTCAAGACCGACGCCGGCCCGATTCTGCGCGTGAAGGATCTGATCGCGCGCTTCGATGTGCCGTCGGGTTTCTTCGGCAGCGTGAAGCAGCGCGTGCACGCCGTCGAGCGCGTGAGTTTCGATCTGTATCCGGGCGAGACACTCGGCCTCGTGGGCGAGTCGGGCTGCGGCAAGTCGACCACGGGG
The DNA here is from genome assembly GCF_002179965.1 of Pandoraea sp. PE-S2T-3. Classification (GTDB taxonomy): domain Bacteria; phylum Pseudomonadota; class Gammaproteobacteria; order Burkholderiales; family Burkholderiaceae; genus Pandoraea. Next base: position 583,149 of record NZ_NGUQ01000015.1, on the reverse strand, counting down.
CGCGCCTTGCTGCGTCTGGTGGCGAGCCAAGGCGGTTCGATCGAATTCAACGGCAAGCCGATTCAGGATCTCGCCGGGCGTGCGTTGCAGACGCTGCGCCGCGATATCCAGTTCATTTTCCAAGACCCGTTCGCCTCGCTCGATCCGCGCCTCACGGTCGGCTTCTCGATCATGGAGCCGCTGCTCGTGCACGGCGTCGCCAGCGGTGCCGAAGCCGAAAAACGTGTGGCCGAACTGCTGGAGCGCGTCGGCCTGCCCGCCGATTATGCGCAGCGCTACCCGCATGAATTCTCGGGTGGCCAGCGTCAGCGTATTGCCATCGCGCGCGCCCTCGCACTCAAGCCGAAGGTCGTGATCGCCGACGAATCCGTCTCGGCACTCGACGTGTCGGTGCAGGCCCAGATCATCAACCTGATGCTCGACTTGCAGAAAGAGTTCGGCATCGCGTTCCTGTTCATCTCGCACGATATGGCCGTGGTCGAGCGCATCAGCCACCGCGTGGCAGTGATGTTCCTTGGCCAGATCGTCGAAATTGGCCCGCGCCGGGCGATCTTCGAGAATCCGCAGCACCCGTACACGAAGAAGCTTATGTCGGCGGTGCCGATTGCCGATCCGTCACGTCGTCACGCCAAGCGCGAATTGCTCACGGAAGAAATCCCGAGCCCGATTCGCGCCGTGGGGGACGAGCCGCAGGTGCAGCCGCTGGTGGAAGTGGGCGCGGGGCACTACGTGGCACGTCATCGCGTTGCCGGTGCGTACTGATTGATGTTGTGAGTGTTTCGGGGGTTTCCCCGGTGGTTCAGGCAGTACTTTGTTTCAGTAATAACAATGCCCGCCAAGGGCCGGAGTCCAGAGACTCCGCTCGCGGCGACCCCGTCAGACCAGAAGGAGAAAGACAGATGTCGAAAACCGCTTTGCTGGGCGCTCGCTGGAAAACCGCGCTCGCGTCCGTCGCCGTGGCGTCCGCCGTGCTCGGCGCAGCTCCGGCGTTTGCCGCCAAGGATGTCGTGATGGCCGTGCAGTCGACCTTCACGACGATGGATCCTTACGACGCCAACGACACGCTGTCGCAGGCCGTCGCCAAGTCGTTCTACGAAGGCATGTTCGGCTTCGACAAGGACATGAAGCTCGTCAACGTGCTGGCCGATAGCTACACGGTCTCGCCGGACGGCCTCGTCTACACCATCAAGCTCAAGTCGGGCGTGAAGTTCCAGGACGGCACGAACTTCGATGCCGCCGCCGTCAAGGCGAACTTCGACCGCGTGACGAACCCGGACAACAAGCTCAAGCGCTACAACCTGTACAAGGAAATCGCCAAGACGGAAGCGGTCGATGCCCATACGGTGAAGTTCACGCTGAAAGAGCCGTTCTCGCCGTTCATCAACACGCTGGCGCACCCGTCGGCCGTGATCATCTCGCCGGAAGCGCTCAAGAAGTACGGCAAGGACATCGCCTCGCACCCGGTCGGCACGGGCCCGTTCGAATTCGTCGAATGGAACCGTACCGACTACGTGAAGGTGAAGAAGTTTGACGGCTACTGGAAGAAGGGCTACCCGAAGGTCGACACGATCACCTTCAAGCCGGTGGTCGACAACAACACGCGCGCTGCCGTGATGCAGACCGGCGAAGCCGGCTTCGCCTTCCCGGTGCCGTACGAACAAGCTGACGGCCTGAAGGCCAGCGGCAGGGTCGACGTGATCGCCGGCCCGTCGATCATTCAGCGCTACGTGAGCTTCAACACGAAGCAGAAGCCGTTCGACGACGTGCGCGTGCGTCAGGCCATTAACTACGCCATCAACAAGGAAGCACTGGTGAAGGTGGCCTTCTCGGGCTACGCGACGCCGGCCGAGGGTGTGGTGCCGCAGGGCGTGGACTTCGCGACCAAGACGGGCCCGTGGCCTTACAACCCGGCCAAGGCGAAGGAACTGCTCAAGGAAGCCGGTTACCCGAACGGTTTCGAGACCACGCTGTGGTCGGCCTACACGTTCACCACGGCCCAGAAGGTGATTCAGTTCGTGCAGCAGCAACTGGCGCAAGTCGGCATCAAGGCGCAAGTGCGCGCCCTCGAAGCCGGTCAGCGTGTCGAGCTGGTCGAGTCGGCCCCGGATGCCGAAAAGGCACCGGTGCGCATGTACTACGTGGGCTGGTCGTCGTCGACGGGTGAAGCCGACTGGGCGCTGCGTCCGCTGCTGAGCTCGGAGTCGTTCCCGCCGAAGCTGTTCAACACCGCGTACTACAAGAACGACGCTGTGGATGCCGACATCAACAAGGCGCTGCTCACGACCGACCGTGCCGAGAAGACGAAGCTCTACACCGACGCACAACAGAAGATCTGGAACGATGCGCCGTGGGCGTTCCTCGTGACGGAAAAGCTGCTGTACGCACGCAACAAGAATCTGACGGGCGTGTACACCATGCCTGACGGCTCGTTCAACTTCACCGACATTTCGATGAAGTAAGCAGGACGGCGAGTCTGAAGTGCCCGCGCCGCCATCGATACACCGTGGCGGCGCGGATTTACCGGCAACCCGGCAGGCACAGCGCCACCGATAGCCGCGAGAGAGACCTGGTTTGGTAAGACGTTCGGCAAGACTGCGATGCTCAATTACTTTTTCAAACGCCTGCTCGGCCTGATCCCCACGCTACTGATCGTGGCGGTGCTGGTGTTCGCGTTCGTGCACATGTTGCCGGGCGACCCGGCGCGTCTGGCGGCCGGCCCGCAGGCGGACGAGGCGACCGTGGCGCTGGTGCGTCAGGACCTCGGCCTCGACAAGCCGCTGCTGTCCCAGTTCACGTACTTCGTCACGCACGCGGTGCGCGGCGATTTCGGCCTGTCGATGCGCAGCAAGCAGCCGGTTTCGGAAGAAATCAGCAGCCGCTTCATGCCCACGCTGTGGCTCACCCTGGTCAGCATGATCTGGTCGGTGGTGATCGGCATGGGTATCGGGGTGGCCTCGGCCGTGTGGCGTAATCGCTGGCCCGACCGGCTCGGCATGACGCTGGCGGTCTCGGGCATCTCGTTCCCGGCGTTCGCCATGGGCATGCTGCTCATGCAGGTGTTTTCGGTGCAACTCGGCTGGCTGCCCACCATGGGCGCCGATTCGTGGAAGAGCTACATCCTGCCCTCGATCACACTGGGCGCGGCCGTGGCCGCCGTGATGGCACGCTTCACCCGCTCGGCTTTCGTCGAAGTGCTGCACGAAGACTTCGTGCGCACCGCACGTGCGAAGGGCCTGAACGAAATGCGCGTGGTGTTCAAGCACGCGCTGCGCAACGCCATGATTCCCGTCATCACGATGATGGGTTTGCAGTTCGGTTTTCTGCTCGGCGGCTCGATTGTCGTCGAGGTGGTATTCAACTGGCCGGGTCTTGGACGCCTGCTGGTCGATTCGGTCGAGATGCGCGACTACCCCGTGATTCAAGCGCTGGTGCTGTTGTTCTCGCTCGAGTTCATTCTGATCAACCTCGTGGTCGACGTGCTGTACGCCGTCATCAACCCGACCATTCGCTACAAGTGAGGCACGCATAATGAGCGCGGGTCAACCTACGACTGCAACACCGGCCGCTGCGGCCAATGCCAATCGCGTGCGCACCCCGTGGCGCGAATTCTGGCGCAAGTTCAAGAAGCAGCACATCGCGCTCGTCGCGGGTGGTTTCGTGCTGCTGCTCGTCCTCATCGCCATTCTGGCGCCACATCTGGTGCCGTTCGATCCGGAGAACTTCTTCGATTACGACGCGCTGAATGCCGGCCCGTCGGCAAAACACTGGTTCGGCGTCGACTCGCTCGGCCGCGACATCTTCAGCCGGGTGCTCGCGGGCACGCGCATCTCGCTGGCGGCGGGCTTCGGCTCTGTGGCCATCGGGGCGATCATCGGCACGGTGCTGGGCCTGCTCGCGGGCTATTACGAAGGCTGGTGGGACCGCATCGTCATGCGTATTTCCGACGTGCTGTTCGCCTTCCCGGGCATCTTGCTCGCCATCGGCGTGGTGGCCGTGCTGGGTAACGGCATGGTCAACGTGATCGTGGCTGTCGCGATCTTCTCGATCCCGGCGTTTGCGCGGCTGGTGCGCGGCAACACGCTCGTGCTCAAGCACATGACGTACATCGAGGCGGCGCGCTCGATCGGTGCTTCCGACTGGACGATCATCATGCGGCACATCCTGCCGGGCACGGTATCGTCGATTGTGGTGTACTTCTCGATGCGTATCGGCACGTCGATCATCACGGCCGCGAGTCTGTCGTTCCTCGGTCTGGGCGCACAACCGCCTACGCCGGAGTGGGGCGCCATGCTCAACGAGGCGCGGGCCGACATGGTCAACGCACCGCATATCGCCATCTTCCCGAGCCTGGCCATCTTCCTGACCGTGCTCGCGTTCAACCTGCTCGGCGACGGCCTGCGCGACGCGCTCGATCCGAAGCTCGACCGACACTGAGCATTTGACAGGGCTTGTCATGATGCAGACGCCAGACTTGCGCGAAACCTCTTTCGGCGCGCCGCACGTCGGGCTTCTGCCGGCCGGCCCGCGCGATGCCATCACCGATGTGCCCGGCGTATTCGTCGGGCATGCCACCCTCGCCGAGGGGGCGATCCAGACGGGCGTGACGGTGGTCTGCCCGACGCCGGCCGAAGGGTTGTCCGGAACTGCTCACGATACGGTACCGCCGCCCGCGTGGGACCCGTTCCGCGCCAGAATTCCCGCCGCCGCCGCCGTCATCAACGGTTTCGGCAAGAGCGTCGGTCTGATGCAGATCGACGAACTCGGCGTGATCGAAGCGCCCATCGCCCTGACCAATACGTTCTCTGTCAGCCATGTCGTCCTCGGGCAGTTGCGTGCTGCCATCGAGGCGAACCCGACGATCGGACGCGGTGCGCCGTCGCTCAACCCGACCGTGCTCGAATGCAACGACGGCTATCTGAATGATATGCAGGCGTTCGCGGTGACCGAAGACCACTACGCGCAGGCGCTGGCCAGCGCCTCGGTCGACTTTGTACAGGGCGCCGTCGGGGCAGGGCGCGGGATGTCGAGCTTCGGTCTGAAGGGCGGCATCGGCTCGTCGTCGCGCGTGGTCGAAACGGCGGGGGCGACCTTTACCGTGGGTGTGCTGGTGCTATCCAATTTCGGCCGCCCGTCGCAACTGACCATTGCCGGGCGCCACGTCGGCGCCGTACTCGACGAACGTCTGGCACAACCCGAGCAGAGCGCGGCACCCGAGCGCGGCTCGATCATCATGCTGGTGGCCACCGATGCGCCGCTCGACGCCCGCCAGTTGCGCCGCGTCGCCACGCGCACGGCCGCCGGGCTGGCCCGCACGGGCTCGGTCTACGGACACGGCAGCGGCGATGTTGCGCTGGCGTTCACCACCGGTTATACGACGGCGCACGACGCGCAAGGGCGGGTTGCGCCTGCGGCGCTGGTGCCCGACCCCTTGCTCGACCCCATTTTTCAGGCGACGGCCGACGCGACCGAGCAGGCCATTCTGCACGCGCTCTTTGCCGCCGAGTCGGTGCTCGGGCGCAATGGCCATGTGCGCCGTGCGCTCGCCGATGTGCTGCCCGACTGGGCTGCGCTTTGAACCCATTGATTCTGGCCTGATCCCGGTTGTGAACCGGAATCTCGCTTCCACCCGATTGCGGCCACCTTTGGCCCCACGAATTGCTGACATCATGCGAATCCTGATCTCCACCGACATCGAGGGCGTCGCCGGCGTCTTCCATCCCGAACAGACCCGCGCCGGTAATGGCGAGTACGAACGCGCCCGGCGCTGGATGACGCAGGAGGCGAACGCCGCTGTCCTCGGGGCGTTCGAGGGCGGCGCGACCGAGGTGATGGTCAACGACTCGCACGGCGGTTTCCGGAACCTGCTGCCCGACGAGCTCGACCCGCGTGCCCGTCTGGTGCTCGGCAAGCCGCGCTATCTGGGCATGGTGGCCGGTGTGGAAGCGGGTTGCGACGCCATTTTCATGGTCGGCTATCACGGCAAGGCCCAGAGCGCGGGGATTCTCGCGCACACGATCAACAGTTTTGCGTTCGCACGGGTCTGGCTGGCGGGTGAAGAAGCCAGCGAAGCGCGCCTGTACGGTGCGCTGGCCGGCGAGCGTGGCGTGCCGGTGGTGATGGCCAGCGGCGACGACGTGTTCTGCGACGAGACGCAACTGATCTTTCCGCATGTGCGGTTCGTCCAGACGAAGGCGGCATGGGGGCAGGGCAGCGGCATGACGCTCAACCCGCGCGAGTCGTGCGAGTTGATTCGCGAGGCCGCCCGGGAGTCGCTGAGCGACCGGCGCAAATGGCACCCCTATCAGGTGGCGGTGCCGGTGGAGGTGCGCGTGCAAGCGCAAACCACGGCGCTGGCCGATCTGTTCTGCCAGTGGCCCACGCTGGAACGTGTCGATGGCGTGACACTCCAGTTCACGGCACCCACGGTCGAGGCCGCCGTGCGCATGCTCAACTGCCTCTCGGCGATGTCGTCGATGCTGCGGTAATCGCCCGGTTTCCCCTCTCGACTGCCCCTGACCCTAATGCCGCCAGTGTCTTTCCCATGAGGGCAACGGCGAGACGCTGAACCGGGAAACTCGCGGCAAACCCATGCCAGCCGGGCATCCACTGCGCTGTTGTTAAGAAGCGACTGAGTTAGGGTTTGGGACAGCCGACGCGTTTTGGGTGCCGTGCGATAATCCGTAATATTTTGTAACAGGCGACCGCTGCGGTCATGTCTGTGGATTGTTGAGCGTCGGCCATGACCGACGGGGAATCATGGATATCAGAAACGCCCGACGTTGGGCGGAGCCCGGCGCCAAGCGCTATGCCGGGGCATTGATGGTGGTATTTGCTGCGTTTCTCTTTCGCAGCCTCTTGCATCCGGTGCTTGATCACTCGATGCCGGGTATCTTCTTCGCTTGCGCCGTTATCATCGTCGAATTCATTTGGGGCCTCGGCCCGGCCCTGATGGCGATGGTCATCAGCATCCCCATTTTCGATTTCTTCTTCGTGCCACCGTTTCGCGACATCGCGATGCTCGACCGTCGCGACGTGATGATCGTCACGGGCTTTCTGACGATCACGCCGCTCGCTGTCGTGCTCATCGAACGCCTGCGCCGCGCGCAATACCGGGCTGAACTGATCGCCGAAGTGGCCCAGACGCGCTACGAAATGCTGCTGCGCGCCGAGAACGAGCGCATGGTGCTGTCCGACTCGGTGCAGTTGAGCAACGCGCTGATGACGTATCTGACCAAGCATCTGGATACGATCTTCTATCTGGCGAACCCGACCACCCACTACGAGTTCATCGACGAGCATTTTCGTCGTGCGACCGGTGTTGCGCCGGATGTCGTCAAGCGCGACGGCCTGCGTGCCTTGCTGCATCCGGAGGACGCACGGCGTCTGGCCGGGTTGTTCAATCCCGATGCGCAGCGCCCGCAACACGGCGCCCACAACCTGCGCATGCTGAGCCGCGACGGCGGCTATGAGATGTTTGCCTGCGAACTGCAATACTTTCAGGCCCATCTGGGGACGTATGTCATTTTGCGTCTGCATTCGGGGCCGGCCGTGCGTCCGGTCACCCCGTTGCATACGCTCACGCCCGCTGCGAATGCGCGCGAAGTTAAAGAGGCGCCGGTCGTCTCGGGCGGAGTTTGAGCATGTTTCAAGAAGATATCTATTACAAGGGTGGCGAACACGCGGTGCTGCTGCTGCCGGGACTGTCGAGCACACCGCTCGAAATGCGTCCCGTCGCACGTGCGCTGCATCGTGAGGGCTACACCGTCTCGGTGCCGCATATCGAAGGCTACGGCCTCGGCGCGCCTTGCAGCGACTGGCGTTCATGGATCGCTGCCGCGCGGGCCAAGTACCGCGAATTGCGCGAGACGCATGAGACCGTGTCGCTTTGCGGGCTGTGCATCGGCGCCACGCTGAGTCTGGCCGTCGCGCAGGAAGAAGAGGACGTGGCGGCGCTCTCATTGCTGGCGGTCACGCTGGTGTACGACGGCTGGACCATTCCCTGGTACTACCCGCTCATCGATCTGGTCTTCCACACGCCGTTCCGCCATCGCTACCGGTATCACGAGAAGGCGCCGTACGGGCTGAAGAACGAAGCCTTGCGTGCGCGCGTGGCCAAGTCCATGTCGCAGCACGACGCGTCGGAAATCGGTGCCGCGTCGCTGCCGCTCGCGCATCTGTATCACGCGCGCCGATTGGCCGCGCATGTGCGTCGCCGGTTGGATCGCGTCACGGCCGACTGTCTGGTGATTCACGCGGTCGACGACGACACGTCGAGCCCGCACAATGCCCGCATCGTCTACGACGGTGTGTCGTCGGAAGTGAAGCAGAAGTGCTTGCTCAGTGAGAGCTATCACATCCTGACGATGGACAACGAGCGCGAGACCGTGGCCGACGAGACGCGCCGCTTTTTCCGCGACGCCGTGGCACGTCGCACCGGTGCGGCGTCGACCGAGACGCGCATCATCTCCAAGGCGCTGCTGCGCGCCAAGCGCCGTCAGGCGGCAGCGTAAGTCACAACGTTAGGGGGAGCGGCCCCAACCCCGTGCAATACCGGGGATGTGACATGTCATCAAACTGCCATCGATGGCCGGTTATGGTCGGGGTTTTACGATCCCGGCGCCCGTCAGGGCTCCTGCATATCCGGCCATGTCATCGCTCACCATCGATTCCGTCAGCAAGCAATGGGGCGATACACACGCGCTTCACGAGGTGAGCTTTTCCGCTGAGGCTGGCTCGCTCGTGGTGCTGCTCGGCCCGTCGGGTTGCGGCAAATCGACGCTGCTGCGCATGATCGCGGGCCTCGAGACGCCAAGCAGCGGCCGTATTCTGCTCGGTGACACCGACGTGACCCATCTTCCGCCCGCGCGTCGCAAGCTCTCGATGGTGTTCCAGTCGTATGCGCTGTTCCCGCATCTGTCGGTGCGCGAGAACCTGCTGTTCGGCTTGCGCGTGCGTGGAGAGCCGTCTAGCGGCTACCCGCAGCGTCTGGCCCGCGTGGCCGACCTGCTGGGCCTCGCGCCCTATCTGGATCGCAAGCCTTCGCAACTCTCCGGCGGTCAGCAGCAACGCGTGGCACTGGGCCGCGCTGTGATTGCGGAGACCTCGGTCTGCCTGATGGACGAACCGCTCTCGAATCTCGACGCGCAACTGCGTCAGGAGATGCGTCGCGAGATTCGTGCGCTTCAACAAAAGCTCGGCATGACGCTGGTCTATGTGACCCACGATCAGACCGAAGCCATGAGCATGGCCGATCAGGTCGTGCTGCTGCGCGATGGCCGCATCGAACAGGCCGGCGCACCGCAATCCCTTTACACCGCCCCCGCAACCCGCTTTGCTGCGAGCTTTATCGGCACGCCGCCGATGCAGTTGCTGCAACTGGTGCGTCATGGCGAAGCGCTGGTGCCGGCGGGCCAGACCGGCCCGGCACTCGCCTCGGCGGGCACACGGGAGCGTGCGCTGCTGGGCCTGCGCCCGGAACATGTCTTCGCCGTGCCGCCGACGTCCGTGGGTGCCGTACTTGCCACCGTGAGCGCGGTCGAATATCTCGGCGCGGACACGTTGGTTGCCTGCACGCTGGGCGCGGCGGGTGAGATCGCCACGCGCGTGCCGGGGCATCGTCCGTTTGCACCGGGCGACGCCATCGGCCTGCAATGGGATGCGGCCGATCAGCACTTGTTCGACGTCGACACCGGCTTGCGCACGAGTCTGGCGGCAGGGCAGGGGCATCACACCACTGCCGCCACTGCCGCCGCCGGGGACGACGCGCCTGACGTGGCCGATGCGCCTGCGTCACTCGCGACGATGGTGCCGCCGGCCACGCTGCAAGCCACGACGGCAGCGACCACCGCGACCACCGCATAACACGCCTGACCGGCGCACCACGCGCACGGCTTCGGCGGATCACCACAAAACTACGAGTCACACCACCACGCTTTCATGGGGAACCAAGCGACATGCGACGCACGATTCTGAAAACGTTTGCGGCCAGTCTTGCCGCACTGGCAATGGGCGGCCTGACGACCTCGGCCATGGCGCAGCAAAAGCCGGTCGAACTGACGTTCTACTACCCGGTGGCCGTTGGCGGCCCGGTGACCAAGATCATCAACGATCTGGTGGCCGACTTCGAAAAAGATCATCCGAACATCAAGCTCAAGCCGGTCTACGCCGGGACCTATCAGGATTCGGTGGTCAAGGCACTGACGGCCGCCAAGGCCGGCACGCCGCCGCAACTGGCCGTCCTGGCCGCCGCTGACGTGTTCACGCTCATCGACGAAGATGCCGTGGTGCCGATCGACAGCATCGCCAGCACGCTGGCCGACAAGCAGTGGCTCGACGGCTTCTACCCGGCGCTGATGATGAACTCGCGCATCAACGGTCACACGTGGGGCGTGCCGTTCCAGCGTTCGACCATCGTGATGTACTGGAACAAGGACCTGTTCCGTGAAGCCGGTCTCGACCCGGATCGTGCCCCGGCCAACTGGGAAGAACTTGCCGCCTACGCGCAGAAGCTGACCAAGCGCGATGCGTCGGGCAACGTGACGCAGTGGGGGATCAAGGTGCCGTCGACGGGCTTCGGTTACTGGCTGTTCCAGGCGTTCACCACGCCGGCCGGTATCGAGCTGATGAACGCGTCGGGTACCAAGACGTTCCTGAATGCGCCGCAAGCGGTCGAATCGCTCCAGTACTGGGTGGATCTCGCGACCAAGTACAAGGCCATGCCGACGGGGTCGATCGAGTGGGGCACCACGCCGAAGGATTTCCTCGAGAAGAAGGCCGCGATCATCTACACGACCACGGGCAACCTGACCAACATTCGCACCAACGCCACGTTCCCGTTCGGCGTGGGCAAGATGCCGGCGAAGGTGCGCGGCGGCAGCCCGACCGGCGGCGGCAACTTCTACGTGTTCAAGAAGAGCACGCCGGAAGAGAAGCAGGCAGCGATGACCTTCATCAAGTGGGCTACCACGCCGGAGCGTGCGGCGCAGTTCGGTATCGATACGGGCTACGTGGCCGTGACGCCGGCCGCGTGGGAGACGCCGGCGATGAAGCAATACGTGCAGAAGGTGCCGGCAGCGGCGGTCGCGCGCGATCAACTGGGCAGCAGCGTCGCCGAGTTCTCGACGCACGACAACCAGCGCGTGACCAAGGCGCTCAACGACGCGCTGCAAGCCGCGTTGACGGGCACCAAGTCGCCGAAGCAGGCGCTTGACGATGCGCAACGCGAATCGGATCGCATCCTGCGTGCTTACGCTCGCTAATTGAAATGCGGGACCGCGACATGCCGGCACATCGATGTCACGACGTGCCGGGGTGTCCGGTCCCGAGTACCGAATCGATGGACTGTCGATGAACCGCTCTTCCTCCTCGTGGGTGCCCTGGCTGCTGCTGTTACCGGCGCTGGTGCTGCTCGTCGCCTTCACGCACTATCCGGCGGTGGCCACCTTGTGGCACAGCTTCTTTTCGACAGCACGTGCGGGGGCGCCTTCGGTCTACGTGGGGGCCGAGAACTATCAGTTGTTGCTCGACGACCCGGTGTTCTGGCAAGCGTTGCGTAACAACGTGCTGTTTGCGCTGATTACTGTGCCGCTCGCGATGGCGATCTCGATTGCCATGGCGCTTTGGGTGCACCGTCAGGTGCCGGGGCGCGCGCTGCTGCGTCTCGCGTATTTCACGCCAGCCATCTTGCCGATGATTGCGGTGGCGAACATCTGGCTCTTCTTCTATACGCCGCAATACGGCCTGATCGCGCAGATCTCGCAAGCGTTTGGCGGCAGCGATTACAACTGGCTGGGGCAGCCGGGCACGGCGTTGCCTGCGTTGATGATCGTGACGATCTGGAAAGAAGCCGGGTTCTTCATGATTTTTTATCTGGCGGCGCTGCAACAGATCTCGCCGACGCTCGCGGAAGCCGCGGCACTGGAAGGCGCGTCGCGCTGGCAGTTCTTCCGCCGGGTGCAATGGCCGCTGCTCATGCCGACGACGCTGTTCGTGGTGATCAACGCGGTGATCAACGCCTTCCGTCTGGTCGATCACGTAGTGGTGATGACGCGTGGCGGGCCCGATAACGCCACGCAACTGCTGCTGTACTACATCTATCAGGTGGCGTTCAGCTTCTGGGACACGTCGTACGCGGCGGCACTCACGGTGGTATTGCTCACCCTGCTGGCCGTGGTTGCCTTCGTGAAATTCCGTCTGCTCGATTCGCGCACGCACTACCAATGACGACACCCGCACAGCCGCTTCAGACTTCCCGCCCGATCGATCCGGCGACTGCCGCTGGCGGGAAAGAGCCGCGCGCGGCGTTGCCCGCGTTTTCCGCTACCGGCGACACCCGCCTTGTCGACATCGCCGGCGCGTGGTTGCTTGGCTTGCTCTGGCTGCTGCCATTGCTCTATGCGCTGTGGAGCGCGTTTCACCCGTCGGCCTACGCAACGCGGTTCTCGCTCTCCGCACCGCTCACGCTCGATAATTTCGTGCACGCGTGGCAGGCGGCCCCGTTTGGCCGGTATCTGATCAATACCTTCGTGCTGGTCACGGTGATTCTCGCGGCGCAGCTGGTGCTCGCGACGCTCGCGGCCTACGCGTTCGCGCGCTTCACGTTCCGTGGCAGCGAAGTCGCATTCATGATCGTGTTGCTGCAACTGATGGTGATGCCCGACGTGCTGATCGTCGAGAACTACCGCACGATCGCGTGGATGGGGCTGCGCGACTCGATTCTCGGCATCGCACTGCCGTACTTTGCCTCGGCGTTCGGCATCTTTCTGCTGCGGCAGGCGTTCAAGACGGTGCCGAAGGAGCTCGACGATGCGGCGCGCGTGGAAGGGGCGAATGCGTGGCAGGTGTTGTGGCGCGTATACGTGCCGCTGGCGCGACCGGTGTATGTGGCGTACGCGCTGGTGTCGATCAGCCATCACTGGAACAACTTCCTGTGGCCGCTGATCGTGACCAACTCGGTTGAGACGCGTCCGCTCACGGTGGGCTTGCAGATCTTCTCGTCGACCGATCAGGGCATCGACTGGTCGCTGATTACGGCCGCCACGTTGATGACTGCCGCGCCGCTGTTTATCGCGTTCCTGCTGTTCCAGCGTCAGTTCGTGCAGTCGTTCATGCGCGCGGGGATTCGGTGATGCGTTGATGTGCTGATGCACTGATTGATGAGGATACAAAACAAAACGGCACGCCGCAGGGGCGTGCCGTTTTGCTTCAGGCGGGCTTTGCTGCCGGAGCCGCCGTGGCGCTGATTACTTGTCGGCGGCCTTGACGAGCAGCACCGGCACGGTCGTGATGCGCAACAGCGTTTCTGCTACGCTGCCCAGCAACAGGCGGTTGATACCACGGCGGCCGTGCGTGCCGAGCACGATCACGTCGGCGCTCCATTCCTGCGCTTCGCGCAGCACGGCATCGGCGATCTCGTCGGTACCGGCGTCGAGCGTGACCAGCTTCGTTTCGACGTCCACGCCGCGCTTTTTCAAGTCGGCCTGCGCCGTCGCGAGGATCTCGCTTGTTTCCTTCTCGAACGATTCCTGGCTCTCGAGCGGCACAAAGCCGCTGTAAGCGCCGGCAGCGTAGGCATTGGCGAGCGACGGCACCACCGAGACCAGACGAATCTTGCCCTGGCTCAGGGCAACGAGTTTCACGGCCTCGTCGATAGCGCGATTGGAAGGCGTACTACCGTCGATCGATACCAGAATGCGGTCATACATGATGGCGTCCTCTTGAGGGCTGGTGAGCTGGCGGATTGGGAATCCGGGATGTTTTTATTCTCGCACCGCACGCATCGAAAGTCATGCAACCGGATGCGGGGGAATTGACGGCACGCAATAACGCATCGTAATGCCAACGGCCGGCGCGCGCACGTCAGGGTGCGCGGCCGGCCGGGAATGCCGTGTTGAAGCGGAAATCAGTTTGCCTGACAGGCAATCACCAGATTGGCGACATTGCCGCTCACATCGCGGGTGAGCACATCGTAATTCTTGCCGGCGCATTGGGTGCGGGCGCGTTGATCGCAGTCGCCACTCGACGCGGCGGAGCATTGAATCTGCTGCGTGGGGCGGCCGTCGGACGTGAATAGCGGCGCGGAAGTCCCGCAGGCGGAGAGCGAAAGTGTCAGCATCCCCGAGGACAACAACATGGCGATCTTGGCGAGTTTTTTCATCGTATTGGTCTGACCTGACTGGCTCACGCGAGTATAGCCTGCCGCCTTATCAGTGCCCACTGCGAGGCTTGCCATCGCCCCCGGGCTAGCCCGCCCGAGGTTGCGGTTCAGGCTGATTCGCGTCAGGCCTCGGGCACGCCTGCTGGGGCAGGGCGGCCAAGCCGCTGGCGGCGCAAGGTGCGCACACTGTCGAAGACGACCAGCGCGACGCCGATCCAGATCGGCACATAGGTCCACAGGCCTTGCGCGGTGAACGGTTCGCCCAGCACAAACAGCGACACCGCGAAGAGCAGCACCGGCTCGACGTAGCCCAGAATGCCGTACAGCCCAATGGGCAGCAGCCGTGCCGCACCGAAGGTGCCGGCCAGCGCACTGGCGCTCAGCAGGCCGAGGGCGGGCAACCATAGCCAGAAGCGCGGCTCGGCCAGCACCATGGCGTTCTGCGGCCATGCGTGCCAGAGCAAAATGGCGGCCACCGGGGTCATCAGCAGCATTTCCAGTACAAAGCCGCATAGGGCGTCGAGCCGCAACTGGCGGCGCAGCATGAAGTACGGCGGATAGCCGAACATGATGAGCGCGGTCACCCACGACAGCGCGCGCGTGGCCCACAACTCGTGGGCGACACCGACGATCGCGAAGGTCACCGCAAGCGTTTGCAGCGGGCTCAGGCGCTCCTTGTACACCGTGCGTCCGGCCAGCACCATCGTGAGCGGCAGCAGAAAGTAGCCGAGCGACGCGTCGAGCATGCGTTGCTGCAACGGCGCCCAGACGAACAGCCAGAGTTGCACGCCCAGCAACACGGCACACAACACCAGCGCGCCAAGGGCGGCGGGGCGGTGCAGTACGTGCGAGATCGTGTGCTTGAGCACGGGCCAGCGCTGGAGCACGGTGACGATGACCAGCGCACCGGGGAGTGTGAGCAGAATGCGCCAGGCGAACACGTCCAGCCCCGATAACGGGGCAAGCTGCGAGACAAGCGCAGGCATCACTGCAAACAAGACGGATGCCGAGACGGAGAGCATCACGCCGCGACCGGAAAGCATGAGAATCCTGAGGGAAGGCGGGGGGGGAGGCCGGGGCTTGCCCGGCAGTCAGGCCGCGAGCATAGCAAATTTGTGTCGTTTTGCGCTGGATTGGTGCGTAATGCAGACGCGTGACATCGGCACCTTGTATGATCGCGAGGCGTTGATGTGCCTCGCTGGAGGCACTCGACGACAATATCGGCCAGCGCCCGGCGCTGTGCCGATGCCCCTTATTTTTCGCAGGCCTTGATTCCCATCGCCGCGCTGCAAAGTTCAAAGGAGACCCACGCATGTCGTCCGCCCCCGTTACCCCTGTTGCCGAGTACGCCGCCTTTGCCGCCACGCTGGCCGACACCGTGCGGCCGCTTTCGCTCGGCTGGTTTCGCCGCCGTCTCGCGGTGGACGACAAGGCGGACGAAAGCCCGGTGACGATCGCCGACCGCGAAGTGGAGACGGCGCTGCGCCAGCAGATCACCGCGCGTTATCCGTCCCACGGCATCTGGGGCGAGGAGTTCGGCAAGCTCAACCCCGATGCGGAATATGTCTGGTCGGTCGACCCTATCGACGGCACGCGCAGCTTCATCACCGGCCACCCGCTGTGGGGCACCTTGCTGGCCCTGCTGCATGACGGCAAGCCGGTGGTCGGGGTGATCGACATGCCCGCCACGGGCGAGCGCTGGGTCGGCGTGAACGATGCCGCCAGCGGGGTGCGCGAAGCGCGCTTCGACGGCGAGCGTTGTGCGACGAGTCCGGTGACATCGCTGGCCGAAGCGACGGTGTATGCCACGTCGCCCGACATCTTCGATGCCGCCGAGTACGCCCAATTCGAACGCCTGACGAAAGCGGTGAGCCGCCGTCGCTTCGGCGGCGATTGCTACGCCTATGGCCTGCTGGCCAGCGGGCATATCGAACTGGTGATGGAAGCCGGCTTGCAGACGTACGACTATCTGGCGGTCGCGCCGGTGATCGAAGCCGCGGGCGGTGTGATTACCGACTGGGACGGGCAGCCGCTCACGCTGGCCTCACAAGGCCGGGTACTGGCTGCCGCCAACGCCGAACTGCACGCCGCCGCATTGGCCTGCATTCAGGGCCGCTGAAGCCCGGCTGACGGCATGCCGCGCCAGATGCGCGGCAGCAGCACGCCAAGCACGACACCGCGCGTGGCGAGAAATGACATCAGTGCCAGCCAGAGCCCGTGATTGCCCCACGCGTCGAGCGTGAACGGCATCACGGCGCCAAACACCACGAGTCCGATCAGCGACGAACTGAGCAACTCGCGCGTGCGCGTCGCGCCGATGAATACGCCGTCCAACTGAAAACACCACACGGCAACGATCGGCGAGATCACCGCCCACGGCAGGAACTCGCGCGCGGCGGCGCGCAGCACCGGTTGATCGGTCAGGGTGTCGATGATCGCGCCGCCGGCCACGGCGTAGACCAGTGCGAATGCCACGGCGCAGCCGAGCGCCCATCCGAGCGACAAGCGAATGGCATGGAGCAGGGCCTCGCGCTGGCGTGCGCCGACATAGGCGCCGACCAGCGCTTCGGCCGCATGGGCAAAGCCGTCGAGACCATAGGCCATGAACGTCTGAAAGTTGAGCAGCAGCGCGTTGGCGGCCAGCGTCGTATCGCCAAGGCGGGCACCGACACGGGCAAACCACGCGAACGCGAGTTGCAAGAACAGCGTGCGCAGGAAGATATCGAGATTGAGCCGCAGCAGCCGCCACAGCGCGCTGCGCTCGACCAGCGCGGCTAGTCGCAGTGGCGGCAGGCCCGGCGTGCGGGCCAGCCACAGCAGCCATGCGCCGAGCGCAAAGCCCAGCACGTCGGCCAGCGCCGTAGCGATGGCGATCCCTGCCACGCCCCAGTCGAGCGCGCGCACGAAGACGATCACCGCCACGATGTTCACCACATTGATGAACACCTGCACCATCAGTCCTTGCCGTACGCGCTGGCAGGCCAACAGGTAGCCGAGCACGACGTAATTGCCGAGCGCCAGCGGCGCAGCGAGGATGCGAATGCCCGCGTATTCGCGCCCGAGCGTCTGCACCTGCGCACTGCCGCCCAGCCACGAGACCCCGAGCGATACCAGCGGCTCACGAAACAACAACAGAACGGCGCCGATCGAGAAGGCGAGCGCCAGCGCGCGGCACAGGGTGTCGCGCAATGCGACGGCGTCACGCGACCCGAATGCCTGCGCTGCGAGGCCGGTGGTGCCCATGCGCAGGAACGAGAAGCCCCAGAAGATCAGATTGAGCAGCAGTGCCCCGAGGGCGACACCGCCCAGATACGCGGGGCCCGGCAGATGGCCGGCGACCGCCGTGTCCACGGCCGAGAGCAGGGGCTGAGTGAGGTTGGCGAGCACAATGGGCACGGCCAAACGAAGGAGTTGCCGGTGACCGACGCTCGCAGGGGCAGGGTTCATGTCGAAGATATGCGGCAACCGTTCATGGCGGTGCCGTCGTCATCCGCACGGGGCGGCGAATTTAAGATGGCGCCGATTATACGTTGGACGCTACGTTGAACGCGGACGGTACAATGACCCCTCGCCCACGCCCGCCCACTTTTCCGTGATTCACCGACTGCGCATGCCGTTCTCGTTCTCGTCCTCCTCCTCCCTGCCTCCTTCCACTCGCTCAAGCTTGGTGCGTGCCTGCATGGCAACGCTCGCCGCCGCACTGTGTCTGGCAAGTCTGCCGGTGCTGGCCGACGTCACGGTCGATCGCGGACCGCCGCCGCCGCGTGTCGAGAACCCGCCGGCCGCGACGGGCAAACAGTTCTGGGTGCCGGGGTATTGGCAGTGGACTGCCGGACGCTATGACTGGATCGACGGTCACATGGAAACCAAGCGCCCGGGCATGCGTTACACACCCCCGCACTGGGAGGAAACGGCGTCGCACGAATGGACGCTGCGCGACGGTAAATGGGCACCCACGAGTTGGGGACCCGGCACCATTCACGAGATTCGTGCACCCAAATAAACGGCCGATATTCGGATGGGGCGTGCGCGCATCGGCTGTTAAATGCATCAGCTATCAAAACTGATTGGCTATCAAAAATCAGCTAAGCGATGCGTTGAACGATGGGTGATTCGTCACTCAAAAACGACTGGCAGTCGTGTTGCGGCATCATGCCGCAGCACTTGAAAGTTTTTCATCTTTTCCTTCGAATATTTGCGATTGCAAATGTCATATTGATGCGGGCGCTACGGCCACGCCATCTCACCGAATCGCCTCAAGCTTGATTGGACAACGGACTGCCAAGGATTTATAAAAAATAATCAGGAATGCTATGTATCTATTTGCATGCAGACTTGACGGGCACAAGCTTGAGCCGCTACGCAAAACATATTGACACGCCCGGAACGTTGAACAACACTATGCCGACACCGCGTCACCACGAAATGCGGAACAGTCGCAGATAGCGTAATTTAAATAACTCTCCAAACGATTTTTGGGAATAACCAAACCGTTTTCGAGCGTTAGGAACACGTGTCATGCGGCTTATGGTGTAGCGCCTGGAGCTTCTGAGGGAGGAGGCGGGCGTCATCGATTATCGGGTTGTCTCAACGTTTTGGGATCCGCTATGAACACCGTACGCTTCGGCCTGAGTGCCGCTCTGGTTACTTTGCTTTTCCCTGCCCCCACATCAACGCCTGGCGGCGTCACGTCCAGGCGCATAACGTAAAGCTGGTCTTTCCGATCGAATTGCCCTGTACCTGTCATCCGGGTAGGGCTGACTGTTGCCTTTTGCATGCGTAACTCACGCGCCGTCGCTTGATTGGCGCGGCCCCGTCACCTTAGCGTGACAAGTCGCTGGAGCATTTATGCAGTGTTCTGTCCCGCTGTTTGATGCTGTGCCGTTGATCACGGTATTCGTATGCGTTGTACTGGGCCAATTGCTTGGCCGCATCAAACTCGGACCGATTCAACTCGGTGGCGTGTGCGGTGCGCTGCTCGTCGCGCTGCTGATCGGGCAGACCGGCTGCATGGTCGAGGGCTCGCTCAAGGACTTTGCGTTCGCGCTGTTCATCTTTGCGATGGGCTTCTCCGCAGGGCCGCAGTTCGTCGAAAACCTGAATCTGCGTGGCCTGCGCTTTGGCGTGTTGTCGATCATCGAAGTCGTGTTCGTCTTCGGCATCGTGATGATCGCCGTGAAGTTCCTCGGACTCGATCCGGGTACGGCCGGCGGTCTGGCGGCTGGCGCGGCGACCGAGTCCGCCATGGTCGGTACGGCCATCGAAGCGCTCAACCGCCTCGGCCTCGACCCGGAAGCCTTCAAGGCCTTGCAGGCCAACGTGGTGACCGCTTACACGCTGACCTACGTGTTCGGCCTCATCACCATCGTGTTGTTCACCAATCTGCTGGCCCCCGTTTGCTTGGCATCGATCTCAAGCAGGACAGCGCACGTCTGGCCCGCGAGATGGAAGACGAGAACGGTGCCGATGCCGGTGCACCTGCTGCCCCGGATATCGTCGGCCGCAGCTATCGGGTGGCGCACCCGGGTCTCACCGTTGCCGCGCTTGAAGCGGCGCTCGAAGGGCGTGTCGCCGTAGAGCGCGTGCGGCGCGCCACGGCCGCCGTGCCGGTAGCACAGGCCCTGACGCTTGAGTCCGGTGACGAGTTGCTGCTGGTCGGACGCCGCGACGCCATGCTCGAAGCGCATGCGCTCGTCGGCCCGGAAGTGGCGGGCACCGAGACGAACGAGATCGTGCTCGTCGAGCGCGATTTCGTGATGACGAACAAGGAAGCCGAAGGGCGCACCGTCGCCGATCTGCGCCGGGAAGCCCCGGTCGAAGTGCGGCACGGCGTGTTCGTGAAATCCGTAAAGCGGATGGGCATGCAGTTGCCGTCGCTGGGCAAGATTACGCTGCAACGCGGCGACGTGATCACGTTGCAAGGCTTGCAGGAAGACATCGAGCGCGCGGGTGCCGTGCTGGGCAAGGAAGTGCCGCACGGCAACAAGACGAGTCTGGTGTTCGTCGGTCTGGCGTTGATTCTCGGTCTTTGCATCGGTCACCTGTCGGTACGCATCGGCGGTGTGCCGATGACGCTCGGCAGTGGCGGCGGGGCGCTCCTCACGGGGTTGGCGAGCGGTTGGCTGCTCTCGCGCCGGCCCACGTGGGGCACGTTCCCGCCGGCAGCTTACGAGCTGCTCAAGGATCTGGGGCTGGCAGTGTTTGTCGTGTGCGTGGGGCTTTCCGCAGGGCCGCAGGCGGCCGTGCTGCTTCGCGAACACGGGCTTGCACTGCCGGTCGTGGGTATTTGTGTGTCGCTCATTCCGGCCCTCGTTTCACTTTGGGTCGGCCACAAGTTGCTGCGCATCGACGGTCCGATCCTGATCGGTGCCATCGCGGGTCAGCAGGCCAGCACGCCTGCGATCAGCGCAGTGGTTCAAACGGCAGACAGCGCGTTGCCGGTCGTGGGGTACACGGTGACCTACGCCCTGTCGAACGTGTTGCTGCCGCTGATGGGCCCGGCGGTCGTCTTCGTCGCTCATCAGTTTTCGCATTAGCCCCCTATTCCTGACGGAGGTTCTGCCGTGGATATTGTGCATAGCATTCTTAACCATGTCCCCGAGGTGGCGATCTTTCTATCGCTCGCCCTCGGGTACGCACTCGGGGCGATCAAGTTCGGCTCCTTCCAGCTAGGCGGTGTGGGCGGTTCGCTGCTCGTCGCCGTCGTCGTCTCGCAGATCGGTATCTCGGTCGACGCAGGCGTGAAAAGCATCATGTTCGCGTTGTTCATTTACGCCGTCGGCTACGAAAGCGGCCCGCAGTTCTTCAATTCGCTCTCGCGCAAGACCTTGCGTGAAATTGCGATGGCGATCTTTCTGGCGGCGTCCGGTCTGGTCACGGTGCTGATCTGCGCCAAGATCTTCGGCTTCGACAAGGGCCTTGCCGCAGGTGTGGCCGGTGGCGGTCTCACGCAGTCGGCGATCATCGGCACGGCCGGCGATGCGATTTCGCGTCTGGGTCTGCCGGTCGACGAAGTCAAACGCCTGCAATCCGAAGTGGCCATCGGCTACGCGGTGACCTACATCTTCGGCAGCCTCGGCGCGATCATTGTGTGCGCTTCGCTGGTGCCCAAGCTCATGGGCCGCACGCTCAAGGAAGACGCCAAGAAGGCCGAGCTCGCGATGGCCGGCGGCCAGCAGGTGCTCAATGCCGATCAGGTCGATTCGCTGCCCGCGCTCGTGGGCCGCGTCTATCGCGTGACGACCGGTGCCGGCAAACGCGTGGTCGACATCGAGAAGCAACTCTCCGATGGGGTGACCATCGAGCGTTTGCGCCGTAACGGCAAGATCATCATCGCGACCGACGATCTGGTGCTCGAAACGGGCGACGACGTGATGCTCATCGGCCGCCGCGAAGCCGCTACCGAAGCCTGGCGCCTGCTCGGCGACGAACAGCCGCCGTCACGCGACCTCGATATCCCGCTGCGCTTGCAGGACGTGGTGTTCGCCCGCAAGGGCGGCAACGGCAAGACGCTGGGCGAGCTCAAGGCCGGTGTCGAGCGCGATACCAAGCACGGCGTGTACATCGCCAAGATCACGCGGATGGGGCAACCCGTGCCGGTGCTCGACGACACCATCGCGTACCACGGCGACGTGGTCACGCTCTACGGTGCCGACAGCGACGTGCAACGCGCCGCCAAGGAAGCCGGCTACCCGGTCGCGTACTCGGTCAAGACCGACTACGTCTACATGGGCATCGGCATCGTGTTCGGTCTGCTGATCGGCTACATCGTGGTGAAGGTCGGCGGTATTCCGCTCACGCTCGGCAGCGGTGGCGGTGCGCTGCTGGCCGGTCTGGTGTTCGGCTGGCTGCGTGGCAAGCACCCGACTTTCGGCGCCATGCCGCTGGCGGCGAGTTCACTGCTCAAGGAGCTGGGGCTCGCGACCTTCGTGACCTGCGTGGGGTTGTCTGCCGGTGCACAGGCATGGCAGACGCTGCAACAAAGCGGGGTCTCGATCTTCGTCGCCGGGGTGATCGTCACCATCGTGCCGCTGCTACTCACGTATCTCTTCGGGCGCTATGTGCTGCGCTACGACAACGTGGCCATTCTGGCCGGCGCGTTGTCGGGCTCGCGCAGTGCCAACCCGGCCTTCGGCGAGATTCTCGACAAGGCCGAGAGCAACGTGCCGACGGTGCCGTTCGCCATTACTTATGCCATTGCCAACGTGTTGCTCACGTTGCTAGGACCGCTTGTGGTGTCGCTGTCCTAATGCCGTATCGGGCCCCTCCCCCGAGGGCCCGGGACAGCGAAAGTTTTTGCCCGATCGTTTGTCATTGCCAGTCAATGTCTGATCGCAATTGGTTGTTCATGGAGATAACGCTATGAAATCGAAGGAACTCGACGCACTCGCCAAACTCAGCCCGTTCGAATTCAAGGACACGCTGATCGAACTCGCGCAAGAGAATGGCGCCCAGCGCTCGATGCTCAATGCCGGGCGCGGTAACCCGAACTTTCTCGCGCTCGAACCGCGTCACGGCTTCTTCCAGTTGGGACTGTTCGCGCTGTCGGAAGCCTCGCGTCAGTTCACGTACATGCCCGAAGGCGTCGGTGGTATTCCCCCGGGCAAGGGCGTCGAAGCACGCTGGCAGGATTTTGCGCGTGAAAATCACCAAGCCGAAGGGGTGAAATTCCTCGAGAAGGCCATCTCGTATATCCGCGATCAGATGGGCCTGAACGTGGAGGATTTCCTCACGGAAATGGTGCACGGCATTCTGGGCTGTAACTACCCGGTGCCGGATCGCATGCTCAAGAACACCGAGAAGATTTCGGCAAAGTACCTGCGCCGCGAGATGGTCGGCAAGCATCCGTTCACCGGCAACTTCGACCTGTTTGCGGTCGAAGGCGGTACGGCGGCCATGACGTATCTGTTCAACACGCTCAAGACCAACCATCTGCTGCAAGCCGGCGACACGATCGCGCTCGGCATGCCGATTTTCACGCCGTATATCGAAATTCCGGAACTGGCCGACTATCAGCTTCACGAAGTGAACCTGAACGCCGACCCGGAACTGGGCTGGCAGTATTCGAAGAAGGAACTCGACAAGCTGCTCGACCCGAAGATCAAGGCGTTCTTCCTCGTGAACCCGAGCAACCCGCCGTCGGTCAAGCTCGACGACGCCTCGCTCGATCACCTGGCCGCCATCGTCAAGAAGCGCCCGGACCTGATCATCCTCACCGATGACGTGTACGGCACGTTTGCCGACGACTTCCGCTCGCTGTTCGCCATCGCGCCGTACAACACGATTCTCGTGTACTCGTACTCGAAGTACTTCGGTGCCACGGGCTGGCGTCTGGGCGCGATCGCCACGCACGAGAAGAACGTGTTCGACGACAAGATCGCCAAGCTGCCCAAGGCGCAACGCGAAGGGCTGAATGCGCGTTACTCGTCGATCACGACCGAACCCGAGAAGCTCAAGTTCATCGACCGCCTGGTGGCCGACAGCCGCGCCGTGGCGCTGAACCACACTGCCGGTCTGTCGACGCCGCAACAGGTGCAGATGGCGCTCTTCTCGCTGTTCTGCCTGATGGACGAGCCGGACGCCTACAAGCACGCCGTGAAGCGCATCATCCGCCGCCGCAAGGCCGTGATGTACCGCGCCGCCGGTATCACCGAGGAAACCGGTCCGAACACCGTCGACTACTACAACATCCTCGACCTGGAAGTCTCGGGCACGAAGATCTACGGCAAGGGCTTCGTCGACTGGTTCATGAAGAACATCGATCCGTCGGAAGTGCTGTTCCGTCTGGCCAAGGAAAGCGGCGTGGTGCTGCTGCCGGGCCGCGGCTTCGGTACGCTCCACCCGTCGGGCCGCGTGTCGCTCGCCAACCTGAACGAGCCGGATTACATCCAGATCGGTGCGACGGTGCGCAAGCTCATGGACGAGTACAACGAGCGGTATCTGGCAGGCGGCTCCGGTGGCGCCGGCAAGGGTGGCAAGAAGAAGTGAGCCACGCCTTCGGGTAACAAACTTTGACCACGGTGCCGCACGTTTCGCGTGCGGTGCCGGCAGGCCCCCCCTCGATCGCCCCTCCATGGCGATCGACCATTGCCCGGGAACCACCTTCCCGGGCTTTTTTACGATGTGAAATCCGTGGGCCATCTCCCCGATGTGTGCCACGGCGGCAGGGTTGGGGCGGCCCGTAACACCGTTTTGCGACATTTCGTCGCGCCAATAAAAATGCCCGCACGAGGCGGGCAGAAGTCACTACAGGGGAAGTCACGCGTTATGAGCGTCAAACCCGTGAAAGAGTTCCCAAGGAAAGTGACTGGCAGCGTGTCATGCGATCGACGTAAAATGGTCGCTTGTCGCTAAACACCCCCCGATGTCGTCAGCGGCGCACGAAGCTCGCGAAACGACGCGCGCGGGGGTGGGTCTTCGGGTGTCGAATGTCGGTAAAGTCGGTCGTGCGCAGTGGCTTGACGATGGTCGCGTGTCTCAACGCCGTCACGTCGTCGGGCGCTCACGCACAGTCATTGTTCTCGGATCCCAATCCACCGTGTTTCACTGAGCAGAATGCCTTGTCCTACGGGTTGTGGGATCGCGGCCTGTCGCCTCAGTATTTCGTGCCGCCCCCCGAGCCTGCACCGGCGCCTGCTGCGCAGGACCCGGGCGTCTCATCCGATCCCATTGCCCTGTTTGCCGGCGACGATCCGAATGCCGTTGCCGCCACCGTCGATCGTGAAGCGGCACAGCGCGCCGCGTCAGCCGCGCAAGCCGCTGAGGCGGCAGGGCCTGCTGTGGGTGAGGGCGTTGCCAGTGCCGCTGGCGCTGACATCGCCTCGACCAGCGCCGACGGCGTGGCGAGTGAAGCCGCTGCACAGGCTGACGTACCGCCGCCGCCACCGCCATCGCCACCATTGCCCGCAGCCGATTTTGCCGTCGCGCCGGAATTGAGCGCCGACGGTACGGCGATTTCTGCCAAGGCGCTGCTCGCGCCGGGTGAAGTGGCACCTGAGCCGGCGGCACCCCCTCCTGCGCCGGACGTCGCGCCGCCCAACGGATTCCTTGCGCGAGCCTCGTGCCTGCGCGGGCAGCCTCGCCGCGAGAGCTACGCCGATCGCAATATCCGCATGCTGATGCGCCATGGGTTGGTGGTGCGTAACGACAACCTGCCGCTCATCGCCTCGCGCAGCAAGACGCCGGGTGAAGGGGCGGTGGGCTTGCAGGTGCTCAACGAGCAGCCGTATCAGTTCAATCTGGGCATGAACAACAGCGGCATGACGACCACCGGCAAGATGCAGGGCACGGCCAATCTGTTGATGAACAACCCGCTCGGCATGTACGGCAAGTTCAACACGACGGTGAGTCAGGACTTGCAGAACGCGCGCCGCGATGCGACCAATCGCGACCTCACGGCCAACTACTCCGTGCCGATCGATGCGGACTGGACCGTCGGGCTGACGGGCAAGACCAATGCAGCCACCGACCAGATCGCCACCGGCACCACGCAGACGCAGACGCTGCAATGGCGCGTGCGCCGTGCGTTCGATGTCACGTCGAATGGTTCGACCGGGATCGAGTTGCGCTACAACCGCAGCCGTACCGAAGATCCGAACGCCCTCCATACCTATGACAGTTACGCCGAGGTGGGGCTGAATCACACCCACTATCTCGGCACGTCAAAGCTGGATCTGTCGGTCATGCAACGGCTCAATGCGCCGTGGATGCCATCCACCGGTGGCACGCCGGGCTGGTCCTACCGCTTCCAGTCGATCGACGCGAAGCTCACGGTGCCGTTCTGATGAACGCCAGCACCGCGTCGAGCGACGTGGTGCGAGCGAGCGAGGCCGGCAGGTCTGCAAAATGCTCGCTTTCCCCGAAGAGAATCACAGGCTTGCCGTAACGCACGGCAAGCCTGACTTCGTCGCGCGTGCCATGACTGCCCGGCAGCGCGACGATGACATCGCTCGACAGCACGTTGATGGAGTTGCGCGAGAGCGTACCCGGCGGCGCATCGGGCAGGTGACGCGGCAGCGGACTCACGATGGTGATTTCCACGAACGGGTTCGGATAACCGGGCAGGGGACGGTAGCCTTTTCCTACATCGGCTGTGCCGCTTTCACCCAATTCACTTTCCACCGCTTCTGTGGGCACCACGCCGATGCTGCGCCCCACGCGCCCGGGCACAGCGCAGAACGCTTCGCTCACGCTGCACATCACGCCTTGTCCACCGCCCGTGAGCAAGTGGTATCCGGCCGCAGCGAGCGCGTGACCGAGCGGGGCAGCGAGTTCGGCCCACGGCTGCTTGCCGGAACCCATCACGCCGATGGTTTTGGAACGTTGGGGGAGGGGAGTCGCCGTCATATGGGAAGCGGGATTTGAGCGCTGCCGATCATAAACGAATTCGCGGCACAACGACGAGCACGCGCGTGCTGGACCGAGCGCAACGCGTCGGCAAATCGCAGGTAAATCGAAGACAAAAAAAACCCGCCGGATGGGCGGGTGAGGAAGCAGGCCTCCCACGGGGAAGTGAAAGCCTGATCTCGCGAGGTGTATGCGAGATGCGTTAGTATCGTGATCTAGTAGGGCGTTGGCTATGGGCTAAGTCCTAAAGTGCATGTCAGACGCTTTCCATTTCCATTTCGTACACTTTCTGACGCCGCGAGTCTTTCCATGACTGAATCGATCGAATCCGCCGCCGCTGATGCTGCTGATGCTGCGCAAATTTCGGCCATGCAAGGCCTGCGTACGGCGCTGCTGGCACAACACAAAGTGCTGATCGCCAATGACCGTCAGCAGTACGAGGCGGTCTTCGGCGCCGTGCCGACCGGTCGCTTCGTCCAGTTACTGACGGAAGATCCCTGGTTCCGGTGGCTCGATCCGCTCTCGCGCCTGATCGTCGCGATCGACGAGTGGCAGGAACAGACGCCGCCGACGGCTGCCAGTGGCATCGCGCTCGCGGACATGGCTGCCAAATTGTTTAGGGATGCCGACGAAGAGTTTGGCGAGCGATATCGTCTGGCGTTGCAACAGGCCCCCGAAGCCGTGATGGGGCAGGGCCGTGTCGTCGCTGCACTGCGCACCGTGCCGCAGTCGCCGGCATCGCCCCCTTCAGCATCGGACGCATCGGGCGCATCAGGTCAAAAGGACGCCGACACATCCCCGAAGCCGTAGCATCGGGCCGAAAACGAGGGCGATAGCGCTTGAGCAGGGTGATGCCAGACCGTCAAGCCGAATATTTGTTCCGGTGCTGATCGTTTTTTGGGCAAGGCTCTTGACAGCCCCTAAGCACGGGCGGTTTGAGCGGGAAGGGGCGGGTTATCCAGTGGGTTATCCACAAAGGGTGTGGACAACTTTTCTCGCGAGACGCGAACCCGTCCGTGTTTTTTCCCTGATTGCGCCCCGGCACCGTTTCGGCATGCAGACCGAAATCGTCTGGCCCCGTGGGATTGTTGGACGCTGGCTCTATGGCGGCACGCGCGCTGCTGCCACAATAGCGGCTTGCCCGGCGGCCCATCCATCGAAAGCACGTATTCGTCGCAATCACACCCCGCCGGTTGCCGTCGCCCCGACCGACCCCCGTCGACCCGTCGACCCGCTATCCCGTTAATGACCACTACGCCTATCGTGCTGCTGGTGCTGCTCTCTGCACTGATGCACGCCACCTGGAACGCCTTTCTCCACGCAAGCCCCGACCGCGTCTGGCAAATCGGCCTGATGGCGGTGCCGCAATTCCTTGCGGCCGTGGTCGGCATCGTGTTGTTGCCGCTGCCACCGATACAGGTCTGGCCGCTGATCTTGCTCTCGGCGTGTGCGCAGGTCGGCTACACCGTGGCGCTCATCCGCGCGTATCGCGTGGGGGAGTTCGGGCAGATCTATCCGATTGCGCGCGGTATCTCCCCCTTATTGATCTCGGGGGCGGCGCTGTTGCTCGCGGGCGAGTGGCCCTCCGGCATCGCCGCCCTCGGCATCGCATGTATCTGTGGCGGCATTCTCACGCTCGCGCTGCGCGGGCGTCGCTTCTCGGGCGATAGCGTACCCGCCGCCTTGCTCACCGGCGTGTTCATTGCGGCCTACACGGTCGTGGATGGCTTTGGCGTGCGGATGTCGAACGGCAATGGCTTCGGCTATATCGCGTGGGCCTACCTGTTTGCCAGCGTGCCGCTCGTCGGGGGCGTGTGGAAGTTGCGGGGTGGCTGGCGCGGGATGTTCCTGGCGCCGCGCCGGCGCGTGATCGAGGCGCTCGGTGCCGGTGTGGTCGCGCAGTGCGCTTACGGCATGGTGGTGTTCGCGCTGCAATTTCTGCCGATGGGTGTGGTCTCGGCGCTGCGCGAATCGAGTGCCATCTTTGCGGTGCTGCTCGGCTGGCTGTTCCTGCGCGAGAAGCTCAACGCGCGCCGCCTGGTGGCATGCAGCCTGGTCGTGGGCGGCGCGGTCTTGATCAAACTCGGTGCATGAGTTGGTGCCTGAGCCGGTGAATGAGCCGGTGAATGAACCGTTCTCCCGCACCGGTTGGTTCGGCGTTCAACTGCGTGGCCAAAGCTCCGCACGATGGGCCGTAATGGCTGCCACCACGATTTCACGCATGCCGTGACCGTCGGTCGATTCGAGATGTTCGAGAATCGTCATGCGCATGCGCGGTGCCCAGAAGCGACGCAAGTGCCCCGCAATGCTCTCGAGCGCTTCGTCGCGGTCGGGCATCGTCTCGAAGAAATCGCCGATCTGATTGGCCATCTTGACCAGATTGTCGGTGTCCATGATCTGTTCTGTCCCCTCTCGTAATCCGCTGTCTTTGCGTTGGTCCGCTAGTCCGTCACTTGACGGGCCCGCTGCACGGGGCAGTCCCGTGGACAATCCTGCGTCCGCCGCATCGTCTCATGGCGTTGGACGATGAAGCCCGCCGGCACCCGGCGATGGACGCGGATTGTCCTGGTTGCCCTGGTTGCTCTAGTTGCCCCTTAAGCAAACCCGGCCAAGCTTACCCCGCGTTCGCTTCGGCCGCGCCTTGTGCGTGGCCCAGGAACGCTTCCTGCTGACGGTTGAAGTCCGAGTACTGGCGCTGCCAATCCGACGGCTGCGCCACCGGCGTGACCTGCACCGCCGTTACCTTGTACTCGGGGCAGTTGGTCGCCCAGTCCGAGTTGTCGGTCGTGATGACGTTGGCCCCCGACTCCGGGAAGTGGAACGTCGTGTACACCACGCCCGGCTGCATGCGATCGCTCACGATCGCGCGCAGCACCGTCTCGCCCGCGCGGCTCTGAATGCCGACCCAGTCGCCATCCTTCACGCCGCGTTCTTCTGCGTCATGGGGATGGAGCTCAAGCCGGTCTTCACTGTGCCAGTGGTTGTTGTCGGTACGACGCGTCTGCGCGCCGACGTTGTACTGCGACAGAATCCGGCCCGTGGTCAGAATAAGCGGGAAGCGGCGCGTCACCTTTTCGTCGGTCGGCACGTACTGCGTGATCAGGAACTTGCCCTTGCCGCGCACGAATTCGTCGATGTGCATGACCGGGGTGCCTTCCGGCGCTTCGGCGTTGCACGGCCATTGCACGCTGCCCAACTCGTCGAGTCTGGCGTAACTCACCCCGCTGAAGGTCGGCGTCAGGCGCGCAATCTCGTCCATGATTTCCGACGGGTGCGAGTAGTTCATCTCGTAGCCCAGACGCTTGGCGAGCATGATCGTCACTTCCCAGTCGGCGTAGCCGCCGCGCGGCGGCATCACCTGACGCACGCGCGAGATACGGCGCTCGGCGTTGGTGAACGTGCCGTCCTTCTCCAGGAACGATGAACCGGGCAGCAGCACGTGGGCGTACTTGGCGGTTTCGTTCAGGAAGATGTCCTGCACGACGATGCACTCCATCTGCTCCAGCGCGTGGGTCACGTGCTGCGTGTTCGGGTCGGACTGAACGATGTCTTCGCCCTGGCAGTACAGGCCCATGAAGGTGCCCGAGAGCGCGGCATCGAACATGTTCGGAATCCGCAGACCCGGCTCCGATTGCAGTTCGACGCCCCATTCGGCTTCGAACAGTGCACGTGCGCTGGCATCCGAGACGTGGCGATAGCCCGGCAGTTCGTGCGGGAAGGCACCCATGTCGCACGAGCCCTGCACGTTGTTCTGACCGCGCAGCGGGTTCACGCCCACGCCTTCGCGGCCGATGTTGCCCGTGGCCATCGAGAGGTTGGCGATGCCGATCACGGTCGTGGAACCTTGCGCATGCTCAGTCACGCCCAGCCCGTAGTAAATCGCTGCGTTGCCGCCCGTGGCGTACAGACGCGCGGCACCACGCACCAGATGCGCCGGCACGCCGGTGTGCACTTCGGTGGCTTCCGGCGAGTTCTCTGCGCGGGAAACGAAGTCACGCCATTGGCCGAAGGCACGGTCTTCACAGCGCTCGGCGATGAAGTCATCCGCCATCAGGCCTTCGGTGACGATCACGTGGGCGAGGGCATTGACCATCGCCACGTTCGTGCCGGGGCGCAGTTGCAGGTGGTAGTCGGCGTGGATGTGCGGGCTCTTCACCAGATCGATGCGACGCGGGTCGATCACGATCAGCTTGGCGCCTTCGCGCAGACGCTTCTTCATGCGCGAGCCGAACACCGGGTGACCATCGGTCGGGTTCGCGCCCATCACCAGAATCACGTCGGAGTGTTCCACCGATTTGAACGTCTGCGTACCGGCCGATTCACCGAGCGTGGCCTTCAGACCATAGCCGGTCGGCGAGTGGCACACACGGGCGCAGGTGTCGACGTTGTTGTTGCCGAAGGCGGCGCGCACGAGTTTCTGCACGAGGTAGTCTTCCTCGTTCGTGCAGCGCGACGACACCAGGCCGCCGATCGAATCGCGGCCGTATTTGGCCTGAATGCGCTTGAACTCCGACGCGGCGTAGTCGAGTGCCTCGTCCCACGACACTTCCTGCCACGGGTCGGTGATCTTCTTGCGGATCTTCGGTGTAAGGATCCGGTCCTTGTGCGTGGCATAGCCCCATGCAAAGCGGCCCTTCACGCAGGCGTGGCCTTCGTTGGCCTGACCATCCTTGTGCGGCACCATGCGCACGACTTCATTGCCCTTCATCTCCGCCTTGAGCGAGCAGCCCACGCCGCAATAGGCGCAGGTGGTGACCTTGGCGTGTTCGGCCTGACCGAGGTGAATGACCGACTTCTCTTGCAGCGTTGCGGTCGGGCAGGCGGCCACGCAGGCGCCGCACGACACGCATTCCGAATCCATGAACGGCTGGTCCTGCCCCGGCGAGACGCGGGCTTCGAAGCCACGGCCCGAGATCGTCAGCGCGAACGTGCCCTGCGTTTCTTCACACGCGCGCACGCATCGATTGCAGACGATGCACTTCGAGGCGTCGTAGGTGAAGTAGGGGTTGGTTTCGTCTTTCTGGCTGTCGAAGTGGTTGGCGCCGTCGAAGCCGTAGCGCACTTCGCGCAGGCCGGTGACACCCGCCATGTCCTGCAATTCGCAGTCGCCATTGGCCGCACAGGTCAGGCAGTCGAGCGGGTGATCGGAGATGTACAGCTCCATCACGCCCTTGCGCAGTTCCTGCAATTTCGGCGTTTGCGTGCGCACTTTCATGCCCGGCTCAACGGGCGTGGTGCACGATGCAGGGAAGCCGCGACGGCCTTCGATTTCCACCAGACACAGACGGCACGAGCCGAACGGCTCCAGCGAGTCGGTGGCGCACAGCTTGGGCACGTTCACGCCGCCTTCGGACGCCGCACGCATGATCGACGTGCCGGCGGGCACGGTGATCTGCTCGCCGTCGATCTCGAGCGTGACTTCTTTCTGCGACTCGCGACGCGGCGTGCCGTAATCCTTTTCGAACATCGGGTCCATCATGGTGAGGGCTCTCCTAGGCGGCCTTAGTCGGCTGGTTCGATGCTTCAGCCGCGCCGAAGTCTTCGGGGAAATGGTTCAGTGCCGACAGCACGGGGTAGGGCGTCATGCCGCCCATCGCGCACAGCGAGCCGGCCAGCATGGTGTCGCACAGGTCGCGCAACAATTTGATCTGTTTGGGGCGGTCGCGCCCGTCGATGATCCGGTCCATCACTTCGACGCCGCGCGTCGAGCCGATGCGGCACGGTGTGCACTTGCCACACGATTCGATGGTGCAGAACTCCATCGCGTAGCGCGCCAGCTTGGCGAGATCGACGGTGTCGTCGTGGGCCACGATGCCGCCGTGACCGAGCACGGCCCACAGCGCAGCAAACGCTTCGTAGTCGAGCGGCGTGTCCCACTGCGATTCGGGCAGATAGGAGCCAAGCGGCCCGCCGACCTGCACCGCGCGCAGCGGGCGGCCGGTGATGGCACCGCCGCCGTAGTCGTACAGAATCTCGCGCAGCGTGACGCCGAAGGCCTTTTCGATCAGGCCGCCGTACTTGATGTTGCCCGCCAGCTGAATCGGCAGCGTGCCGCGCGAGCGGCCCATGCCGAAGTTCTTATAGAAGTCGGCGCCGCGATCCATGATGATCGGCACCGAGGCCAGCGAGATCACGTTGTTGATGACCGTCGGCTGGCCGAACAAGCCTTCGATGGCGGGCAGCGGCGGCTTGGCGCGCACGACACCGCGTTTGCCTTCGAGACTCTCGAGCAGCGCGGTTTCTTCGCCGCAGACATACGCGCCGGCGGCCTTGCGCACTTCCAGATGGAACGTCTTGCCCGAGCCGAGGATGTTCTCGCCAAGGTAGCCGGCGGCATTCGCATTGACGATGGCTTCATTGAGCACATCGATCGAATGCGGGTACTCGCTACGCACGTAGATGTAGCCGCGCGTGGCGCCGACGGCGATGCCGCCAATCGTCATGCCTTCGACGAGCACGAGCGGGTCGCCTTCCATCAGCATGCGGTCGGCAAACGTGCCGGAGTCGCCTTCGTCGGCGTTGCAGACGATGTACTTCTGCGCTGAAGGCGTGTTCAGCACGGTCTTCCACTTGATACCGGTCGGGAAGGCTGCACCGCCGCGGCCGCGCAGGCCTGAATCGGTCACTTGCGAGACGATGGCGGCACCGTCCATGGCGAGGGCGTTGCGCAGGCCGCGATAGCCGTCGTGGGCGACGTAATCGTCGACCGAGACGGGATCGGTCACGCCTACGCGAGCGAACGTGAGGCGTTCCTGCTGCTTCAGATACGGGATTTCTTCGGTCAGGCCGAGTGCGAGCGGATGATCGCCGCCGGTGACGACGTTCGCATCGAACAGAGCCGGCACGTCGTCGACCTCGACCGGGCCGTAAGCGACGCGGCCTGCCGGCGTGGCGACTTCGAGCAGCGGTTCGAGCCAGAGCATGCCGCGCGTACCGTTGCGCACCAGTTCGATGGCAATGCCGCGTGCGGCCGCTTCAGCGACGATGGCCTCGGCGACTTCATCGGCACCGAGGGCGAGGGCGGCAGAGTCGCGCGGCAGGTAGAGACGCACGGTGCCGGTCGATGGGCTGGATTGGGCGGGAGCTTGGCTCATACGGCATCCTTCGCGCGGGCGAGCAGGCGGTCGAATTTCTCGGGGGTGACGCGCGCGTGCAGCTTGTCGTCGATGGTGATGGCCGGCGACGTGGCGCACTGGCCAAGGCAATACACGGGTTCGAGCGCGACGTCGCCGCTATGGGCGTGCATCGCGCAACCGATGACGCGCTCGGCATGCGCGACGAGGGCGTCGGCCCCCATGCTCTGACAGGCTTCGGCACGACAAATCTGCACCACGTGGCGCGGCGGCGCACTGGTGCGGAAGTGGTGATAGAACGTGATCACGCCGTGAACTTCGGCGCGCGAGAGATTGAGGGCGTTGGCGATAACGGGCACGGCGTCCGGGGGCACGAAGCCGAAGGCTTCCTGAACGTCGTGGAGGATGGGCAATAGCGGCCCCTCCTGCGCTGCATGAGCGTCCAGAATCGCTTGCACCGTCGCGACGGAATAAGCCTCGCGCATGGCAGTTGTCTCCTGTTTGGCTTGCCGGGGGGACGGCGCACCTGCGGGTATGAATATGTTTTGTCTACCGCAATTAAATTCCGGCAAACCTGTTCGGCTTGCCCCGGGGCGAGAGGCCCGATAAAAACGCATCCGGAAGACGCGGCTCGGGTCTAGCGATTAGCGTTGACGCCGGATGCGTGTGCGGCACATAGCCCCCAC
The DNA here is from genome assembly GCF_002179965.1 of Pandoraea sp. PE-S2T-3. Classification (GTDB taxonomy): domain Bacteria; phylum Pseudomonadota; class Gammaproteobacteria; order Burkholderiales; family Burkholderiaceae; genus Pandoraea. The sequence continues at coordinate 548,890 of NZ_NGUQ01000015.1, read as the reverse complement.
CATATGCCGCACGAGCTGGCCTCTCGCCCGTTGCTTACATCATGAACCGGAACTGCCAAGCCTCGCTGATCTGCGAGCGGCTTGTCGCCCACTTTCCCGGGCGGCGCTTTGTCACGTCAGAGGCGGCATGGGGAGTGGCCGTCTTGTCGGTGTCGAAGCATCAGTATGTGAAACACGATATATGATATACGGTATACGTGCAATAGCTTGAGAGAGGGTTTGGCAGGCTCGTTTACCCGAGGTGCCGAGATGGCCGGGGTCGGGTGACTTGGATGATGCAGACGATGCGAAAGACGGGATGAAGCGGGGCGTCGGCGAGCGCGACGCGCAGAGGGCGGCTAATAGAGTATGCCGTGGAGTCGAATGAGAAGCGCGGGGAAACAAAAAAGCCAGCGGCACGAGTGTGCAGCTGGCTTTCTTTGTGCGCAGATGCGATGCGCTTGGCGGACGTCAGTCGCCGGTCATGCGATCAGTCGAGGAAGTCGCAATGCTCTTCGACGAACGCGGCCAGACCGAGGGTGTGGTCGCGCGCGAGCTTCTCGGCCAGTTCCGTATCGCGTTTTTCCAGCGCGGTAATGATCTTCAGGTGGTCGACAATCGAGCGCGCGGCCCGGTCGTTCTGAGCGATCGTCACTTTACGGATGGCACGTACGTGAATGAACAGGTTCTTGATGGTGTTCGCAATCGCTTGCGAGCCGCCAAGGTTGATCAGCGCCTGATGGAAGTCGATGTTGGCGTCGGAATACTCTTCGATGTGGTCCGTCGGCGGTGCGTTGACGAATTCATCGAACAGGTGACGCAGCTTCGCGATCTCGTCGTCCGATGCGTGCAGCGTTGCCAGACGGGCCGACATGCCTTCGAGGGCGGCCCACATCTGAATCATCTCGACGATTTCACGCTTGGTCTTGCGGATGATGAAGATGCCACGACGCGGCACAGTACGCAGAAAACCTTCCTGTTCCAGCAAGGTCATCGCTTCGCGGATCGGGGTGCGCGAAACGCCAAGCTCCTGGATGAGCTGACGCTCGTCCAGGCGGATCTCTTCTTTCCGGTTATAGATATCAGCGTCGGCGATGGCTTTTTTCAGCCGCGCATACGCCTGATTACGAAAACTCGTGGTGGTATCGATCGGCCCCAGCGCGAGTGGTGTCACTCGCTCCGGAGTTGGGGTGATCAGGGACATGCAATAGTCTCCTAGGTATTACGGCCTCCTCAGAGGCGCAATGCTTGCTGCCCCACGACGGTTGCCGGCTTCGTGACGAGTTTACCCGATTCGATTGCCTGCGTGGTTTCCGCCAGGTAAGCGAAGCGGCCATTCTTCTCGGCCTTTTCAAGCATCGACGCCGGCAGCGATGCGTACAGATGAACCATGGCAATACCGGTGGCGAGGGCGGCAGCGAGGGCGAGCAAAGTCAGCGCAGCGACAAACATGATGACACTCCTGAAAGACGAAAATTGATCAGTACGTGGGGGAGAACTTGCTTTGCATTGTATGTCGCAACGCAACAAGTCTCAAGATATACCACATACGGAATATCAATATTTATCGTTTTTCGGGACGTCCTATGGGTGCCACCCCGGGTCGATGGGCCGATTTTGTCTCTTTTTCCGATAGTGCCGGGCGGGTCGATGCGCGGCGCTGACCTCCTCAAGTGTCCGGTTGGCGTGCAAGAGTGCGGATTTCGGGACGCGCTGGCAGTGCGTTGTCAGTCGCGTGTTCGAAGGCGTCCTCAACAAGGGGAAAACGGTGATATTGCGTTGCCGCGAAACCACAGCCGGTATTGCGTACATACCGCGGGCAAGCGGCGAAGGCGCCCAAAAAGGGCCAAATACAAATCGGGACCAACGGGGCAGGGCACGATGGCGGCGAACCCGTCATCAAGTGGTTGCCGCCATCCCCCCTTCTATATAGATAGGGTGCGTGGCAATCGACGCATGCGCCGATCTGCCACACACCCTATTTCAGAAGCGAAATCCCGCGAATGGATCGGGCTCGCTCAAGTTTGCTCAGTTTGCTCAGGCGGCCTTGGCCAGTCGTGCCTGCGCAGCGGCGACAGCATCGGGCTGGGTCATGAACTCGCGTTGCTGAATCAGTGCGAGCACCACATCGAGCGTCGGCGTGGGCACGGCAGCGAGGCGGCCCATTTCCTGAACGACGGAGACGAGCGGATCGATTTCCATGGCGCGGCCGCGCTCAAGATCCTGAAGCATCGACGTTTTGTGCGAACCCACGGCACCGGCACCATTAATACGACGCTCGACGTCGACGCGGAAATGCACGCCGAGCTTGTCGCCGATGGCCTTGGCTTCGAGCATCATGGCGCGGGCGACGGCACGCGTGCCCGGATCGCTGGCGATGATGTCCAGCGTACCGTGCGTGAGTGCCGAGATCGGGTTGAAGCAGAGGTTGCCCCACAGCTTGAGCCAGATCTCATCGCGGATGTTTTCGCGAATCGGGGCGTCGAGCCCGCCTTCGGTCATGATCTTTGCCAGGGCTTCCACGCGAGGCGTACGTTCACCGCTGGCTTCGCCGAGCGGGAACTTGTTGCCGTACACGTGCTGAATCACGCCGGGCGCAACGACTTCGGTGGCCGGATAAACCACGCAGCCAATCGCGCGCTCGGGGCCGAGCTGGCGCCACTGACGGCCGCCCGGATCGATACTCTCGAGGGTGCTGCCCTCCAGTGCGCCGCCGTGCTTATAGAAGTACCAGTAGGGAATGCCGTTCACGGCAGTTACCACCGCAGTGTCCGGCCCGATGAGCGGCTGCATGGCGTCGAGAACCGCCGGCACCGAGTGCGCCTTGAGCGCGATGATGACGTAGTCCTGCGGACCGAGCTCACGCGGATCGTCGGTGCAACGCAGCTGCGCGACGCGTTCCTCGCCGTCGATCAACAACTTGAGTCCGTGCTCACGCATTGCCGCGAGGTGCGGTCCGCGCGCCACCAGACTGACATCGGCTCCGGCGCGCGCAAGCTGCACGCCGAGATAACCACCGATGGCTCCGGCGCCATAGATGCAAATCTTCATGAAGTCTCCCTCCACAAATGGTCAATCGAAACTTGGCCTTTTATTTTTCTAATATCAAATGTTGTATATCGTATATCACAAGGCAGGAAGCACCAAGCTTTCCTGTCACTTAACGTGTCATGGTTTCCCCGTGGTCGACCCGCAAAGGGGCGAGAGGATGTGTGAGCGCGACCGTCATTGCGTTCGGGTGAATTGACGCGAAAAGCGGAGGACGAGTGAATTATTACGGCGTGTTACAGCATGGTCGAGCGTTCGTCGCCACGCATCGCTTGTGAGAGAAATTATCAAAAATATCGTCTTGTGCTCGTTTTAAAAATCCTCAAGGACGCCGATATAAAAGGGCGGAGCGCCTTATTCGGCGTGCCTCCCGGATCAGGTTAACTCCTTAGTATTTTCGCATTGCGTTGTTGCGGCGCTCCAGCCTACAGTTGCCTTACTGTATCTAGCCGCCACTTGGAACAGTGCCTCGCGTGCCGTGGACGTTTTCGAAGCAATGGACCGAAAACGCCTGCGGCACGCGAGGGGGATAGCGAGAAAAGCAATAAATTAGTGTTGACTTATATCTGATATATCGTATATTTCGTTCGGTATATTTGCGGTGGGCGACGTCGCATCGCAAGCATCAGAGACAAAGTCGACGAGGCCAAGACCTCGTAAAAGCATACCCAGGGGGCATAGACCCCATCCGGAAGGTGTTGTTGTTGTGAAGCTGTCAAACAACTGAAAACCGATGGAGGAGGTACAAGTGGAGACGACAAATCAACACGGTAAGACATCCGTGTTCGCGAGCCCTTGGGTTCAGCTCGCGTTCGGCGTGATTTGTATGGCGATGATCGCCAACTTGCAATACGGGTGGACGCTGTTCGTCAACCCGATCGATGAAAAGTATCACTGGGGCCGCACGGCCATTCAGGTGGCATTCACGATCTTCGTGGTCACCGAGACGTGGCTGGTGCCGATTGAAGGCTATCTGGTCGACCGCTTCGGTCCGCGTCCGGTGGTGGTGGGCGGCGGTCTGCTTTGCGGGGTGGCGTGGGCGTTGAATGCCTATGCCGATTCGCTGGCGATGCTGTACTTCGCCGCGGCAGTGGGGGGTGTCGGTGCCGGTGCTGTATATGGCACTTGTGTGGGTAACGCGCTCAAGTGGTTCCCGGCAAACCGGGGGCTGGCCGCAGGGCTGACGGCAGCGGGCTTCGGTGCAGGCTCGGCCCTGACCGTGGTGCCGATTGCCAACATGATCAAGAGCAGCGGCTACGAAAACACCTTCCTGGTGTTCGGTCTTGGCCAGGGCATCATCGTGCTGGTACTGGGTCTCGCGCTCGCTTCGCCGCCGGCCGCCTTCGAGGCACTCAAGAAGCTCGCCCCGGGCGCACGCCGCTACGACGCCAAGCCGACCGAAGTCATGCGCAGCCCGGTGTTCTGGCTGATGTATCTGATGTTCGTGCTGATGGCCGCCGGCGGTCTGATGGCAACGGCTCAGCTCGGCCCGATCGCCAAGGACTACGGCCTGGACGGCACGCCTGTCTCGCTGATGGGCCTGACGCTGCCGGCACTGACCTTCGCACTGGCCATCGACCGGGTACTGAACGGGGTGACGCGTCCGATCTTCGGTTGGATTTCCGACAAGATCGGTCGTGAAAACACGATGTTCATCGCCTTCGCGATGGAAGCCGCGGGTATCTACGCACTGTCGGTCTGGGGTCAACACCCGGTCGCGTTCGTGATTCTCACGGGTCTCGTGTTCTTCGCCTGGGGTGAAATCTACAGCCTGTTCCCGGCCACTTGCGCCGACACGTTCGGTTCGAAGTACGCCGCGACCAACGCCGGCATGCTCTACACCGCCAAGGGAACGGCCGCATTGCTGGTGCCATTTACCAGCGTCATCACCGCCACAACAGGTAGCTGGCACGCCGTGTTCATGATTGCAGTCGTCATGAATGCCACTGCCGCCGTACTTGCGCTCTTCGTGCTCAAGCCGATGCGCGCCCGACTGGCCCAACGCTACGCGGACAGCAGTGCCCGCGCCGCTGAGGAAGTCCTTACCAAACCAGCAGACTTGTCCCGCAGTACGACCTGAGGAACAGGCGCCGGCAGGAGTGCCGCGCGCGACACCACCAGACTTAACGGGGTAGCGCGCGGCATGCAAGACAGTATTGAAGTCCTAAAGTAATCGTCAGCGAAAGACGACGCAACACTGAAACCGGAAAAATTGGAGGAAAGAATTATGTCCATTGCGATGACCGTGCCAGTCGGCAAGGCGGAAAACAACACCGCGGGCGACACGCTCAAAGACAGCAGCCGACACGCGAACATCGTGTCCGAGGCAGAAACGACTGATGGTTTCCATCTGGTCATCGATGCCCTGAAAGCGAACGACATTGACACTATCTTTGGTCTGGTGGGGATTCCCATCACCGATCTGGCCCGCCTCGCGCAAGCGGAAGGCATGCGCTTCATCGGTTTCCGTCATGAACAGCACGCCGGCAACGCTGCCGCCATTGCTGGCTACATGACCCAGAAGCCCGGCATTTGCCTGACGGTGTCCGCACCGGGTTTCCTGAACGGCCTGACGGCACTGGCGAACGCCACCACCAACTGCTTCCCGATGATCTTGATCAGCGGCTCGAGCGAGCGCGAGATCGTCGACTTGCAGCAGGGTGACTACGAAGAGATGGACCAGCTCAACGCTGCCAAGCCTTACTGCAAGGCCGCTTATCGCGTGCTGCATGCAGAAGACATCGGCGTGGGCGTGGCCCGTGCGATTCGCGCGGCCGTGTCGGGCCGTCCGGGTGGCGTGTATCTGGATCTGCCGGCCAAGCTGCTGGCTCAGACCCTCGATGCGCAGAAGGCGAAGGACTCGCTGATTCGTGTGATCGACGCCGCACCGCGTCAGATCCCGGCACCGGACGCCGTCAAGCGCGCCCTCGACGTGATCAAGAACGCCAAGCGTCCGCTGATTCTGCTGGGCAAGGGCGCAGCCTACGCGCAAGCCGACGCGGATATTCGCGCGCTGGTCGAGAAGTCGGGCATTCCGTATCTGCCGATGTCGATGGCCAAGGGCCTGCTGCCCGATACGCATGAACAATCGGCTGCCGCCGCACGCTCGTTCGTGTTGCAGGAAGCTGACGTGGTGGTGCTGATCGGTGCTCGCCTGAACTGGCTGCTCGCGCACGGCAAGGGCAAGACGTGGGGCGCCGCACCGAAGAAGTTCGTGCAGATCGACATCTCGCCGACGGAAATCGACAGCAACGTGGCGATTGCCGCGCCGGTGATCGGCGATATCGGTTCGTGCGTGTCGGCACTGTTGGCCGGCATCGACAGCAACTTCGGCAAGCCGAGTGCTGAGTGGACGGGCGCGATTGCAGAACGCAAGAACAAGAATCTGGCCAAGATGGCGGCAACGCTCGACCAGAATCCGTCGCCGATGAATTTCCACAGCGCACTGCGCTCGATCCGCGACGTGCTGAAGGCGTACCCGGACATCAACCTGGTGAACGAAGGCGCGAACACGCTGGACTATGCCCGCAGCATCATCGACCAGTACCAGCCGCGCAAGCGCTTTGACTCGGGTACGTGGGGCATTATGGGTATCGGCATGGGCTTCGCGATTGGCGCTGCGGTGACGAGCGGCAAGCCGGTGGTGGCGATTGAAGGCGACAGCGCCTTCGGTTTCAGCGGCATGGAACTGGAAACGATCTGCCGTTACGACCTGCCGGTCACGACGATCATCTTCAACAACAACGGCGTGTATCGCGGTACCGACGTGAACCCGACCGGTGGCAAGGACGTGGCACCGACGGTGTTCGTGAAGGGCGCGCGCTACGACAAGATGATCGAAGCCTTCGGTGGTATCGGTTACCACGTCACGACGCCGGAAGAACTGACGAAGGCGTTGCAAGACGCCATCAAGTCGGGCAAGCCGACGCTGATCAACGCCGTGATCGACGAAGCGGCGGGCACGGAAAGCGGCCGCCTGACCAATCTGAATCCGCAAAGCGCGGCGATGAAAAAGTAACTCGAGTCAATTAAGGAGACATGACATGAGCAAACCCCTCGAAGGCATCAAGATCATCGACTTCACGCACGTGCAAGCCGGCCCGGCCTGCACCCAGTTGCTGGCATGGTTCGGTGCGGACGTGATCAAGGTGGAGCGCCCGGGTTCGGGCGACGTGACGCGTAATCAACTGCGCGACATTCCCGAGGCCGACGCGCTGTACTTCACGATGCTCAACAGCAACAAGCGCTCGCTGACGCTGGACACGAAGACGCAGGAAGGCAAGGAAGTGCTGGAGAAGCTGGTGCGTGAATCGGACGTGCTGGTGGAAAACTTCGCACCGGGCGCGCTGGACCGCATGGGCTTCACGTGGGAACGCCTGAACGAACTGAACCCGAAGCTGATCGTGGCATCGGTGAAGGGCTTCTCGGACGGTCACCACTACGAAGACCTGAAGGTCTACGAAAACGTGGCGCAGTGCGCCGGTGGTGCCGCCTCGACGACGGGCTTCTGGGACGGTCCTCCCACGGTGTCGGCCGCAGCACTGGGCGACAGCAACACGGGTATGCACCTGGCGATCGGTATTCTGACGGCGCTGATCGGTCGCGGCCAGACGGGCCGTGGTCAGAAGGTGGCCGTGTCGATGCAAGATTCGGTCATCAACCTGTGCCGCGTGAAGCTGCGCGACCAGCAACGTCTGGACCGTGTCGGTTTCCTGGAAGAGTATCCGCAGTACCCGCACGGCGAGTTCAGCGACGTGGTGCCCCGTGGCGGTAACGCCGGCGGCGGCGGCCAACCGGGCTGGGTGCTGAAGTGCAAGGGCTGGGAAACGGACCCGAACGCTTACATCTATTTCACGATTCAGGGCCACGCCTGGGAACCGATCTGCCGCGCACTGGGCAAGCCGGAGTGGATCAGCGATCCGAACTACGCCACGGCGCAAGCCCGTCAGCCGCACATCTTCGACATCTTCAAGACGATCGAAGAATGGCTCGCCGACAAGACGAAGTTCGAAGCAGTGGACATCCTGCGCAAGTTCGATATTCCTTGCGCACCGGTGCTGTCGATGAAGGAAATCGCGAACGATCCGTCGCTGCGCGCGTCGGGCACGATCGTGGAAGTGCCGCACAAGGAACGTGGTTCGTACCTGACGGTCGGCAGCCCGATCAAGTTCTCGGGCCTGAAGCCGGAAATCACGGGTTCGCCGCTGCTGGGCGAGCACACGGAAGAGATTCTGGCCGAGCTGGGCTACAGCAAGGATCAGATTGGCAAGCTGCATACCGCCAAGGCGATCTAAGCGGTTGTTGTGAACTGACGTAGGTCGTTGTGCAGGTGCCGCACCTTTTTCGGGGGCGGCACCTTTTGTCGCTTTTTCGGGACCGTATTGTCTTTTGATTCATGTATTTTTGTGGCATGTTTTAGCAACAGAAAATCATCCCCCATAGAACAGCAGGAGACACCATGAGTGCATCGGTGGACGTAGCGCAGTTGGTTCAGGTCGTCGGCGACGCGATCGTCGTGGCCGACCCGGAAAACATCATCACGTTGTGGAATCCGGGTGCGGAAAAGATGTTTGGCTTCTCGGCGGCAGAGGCCTTGGGCCAGCCGCTGGACATCATCATTCCGGAGCGGCTGCGTCATCGCCACAACGAGGGCTATGAAAAGACCATGGCCACGGGGCAGACGAAGTACGGCAGCGATTTGCTAAAGGTGCCTGCGACGCACAAAGACGGCCGCGCGATGTCGATTGCCTTTACCGTGGCGCTGTTGCGCGATGCGCAGGGGCAGGTGAGCGGTATCGTCGCCGTCATTCGCGACGAGACCGCACGCTTTCAGGAAGACCGGCAGCTACGCAAGCGTATTGCCGAGTTGGAAGGAAAGGTCGCTGCAAGCTGAGTCCGTTGCCAGCGTCAGCGGGCAGCGCAGACGCGAGGCAGCGTATTAGGCCGGTTGGTCGACGGCGATGTCATGGGCTTGTTGCGTTTCGGACGTTTTTGTCATTGCGGCTAGTGCCGGCAGCCCAGTCAATGCTGCACTGGCCCTGAGGCGTATGCGCGTCAGTGATTGCGCCATGCCGTCAATGACGCCGTCATCAACAAAATCTTCCCGAATGACGGCGTAGTGCGGATGCGAAGGGTCGTTGAGGGCCTGTTCGAAACGCTCGCCGAGAGAGGCTTTGTTGACGCCGGGCCGTGTGTAAATCCGATCGGCGAGATCGGCAACGGCTTCACAGGCGTTCTCGAGTTCGATACTTAGCGCGGGCATAACGATCGGCGGAATCGGCGTATTCCATGTCCTGTCCAACAGTTCGACGATTCTCGGGACGATGGCGCGCTGGAACGGTGCGTAGGCGCATGTCTTGCTGCATTCATACAACACATCCAGCAAACCCTCGAGCCTCTCCACGAGACTCTCTTCAGAAAACGTGCCGGGGTAACCGCCGGCATAACTCGCTGCGTCCAGCCCCATGTCGTCCCTGAGCGCGAGCAGTCCTGGATTCGACCTGACGAGAAGTGCTGCAATATCGCCACGCTTTTTTGCCATCGCGAGGTGAAGTGCGGTGGCACCGCCATGGGGGTGATCGCTGGGCAGCGTCGCATCGATGGACTCGCCGGCTTTGATCAGCGCGCGAATACCCTCGGACCGGAGTCCGATTTGGAGTGCCCAAAGCATGGTCGGCAGATGTTTTGCCAGACTTGGGCACCCCATCGACCGCAGCCCGGCAATCACCGCTGCCAAACGCGCCTCATGCGCTGCGTTGGAAATGAATCGGTGGTCCGGAACAGCCTCGGAGTACGCGAGCAGGGCACGTAGCAGCGTCATCTGAGGGGCCAAAAGCGCCCGGCTGGCAGCGTTGTCTCGCTGCACTTGTGCCGGCGGACCGACGCGCACGTTGGCGATGTCGTGTCCTAGCATTTGCAGCGCCAGCATGGCGCGCTCGTCAGGGAGCGGGGCCGACGACGACACATGTTGCGTGCCGGTGGGCGTGATCCAATCGACCAGCGCCGAGGGTTGTGGAAAGCGCTGAAGTGTCGTCCATAACGAGTATTCGGAGCCCTTCGAGAGGTCGAGCAGCCGTTGCGCATGCGCTGACGACAATCCCGTCGCAGCGACATCGGAGTGCTGCCATTCGGCGACAGGCTTGACGCACAAGCGCGCGATTGCGATACGTTGCGCGTTATTGCGCACGACGGTCCGATCGGCATGGCGTGCGAGCATCGGTTCGATCTGAAGACGCATATTGGTATCGCGCCGTCTCGTGGTTTCCGTGATGGATTCGTGCACATGGCCGTTGTTGGTAGCGACCCAGAGCGACTGGAGATCGAGCACCTCGAGATGGGCGCAAATGTTGGCATGCACATCGACGGGCAGATCATGGATTTCCAGCGATGAAGGCGCCGCCACTAGCGAGGGCGCTGGTGCGGTATCGGCGGTCGTCGCCATGAATCGATTCAATCTGCCGAGCGCGCCATTCACGTCTTGCCGCGCGACGCCTGTGTCGTCGCTATCACTTTCACTATCGGTATCGGTATCGTCCGAGCTGTCGATAGCGGCCCCGCAATCGTGCGGCGCATTCGTCAGCAGCCACGCCTTGGTCGAGTCGATGGCGCGGATCACACTGGCGTGGAGCGGCTCGACCAGCGACGATTCGCGAGTGGTTTCAAGATGCGTGAGCGTTGCGTGGGCGATCGAGGCGGCCGCGCGTGGCGCGACGCCGGTATCCGTCAAGAAGTGATGTGCGATGTCGCAAAGGCGGGCGATCGAGGCGTTGTCCGTCAATGGCGCGACCCGCTGCGGGCTTGCCGCTGGCTGGAATGCCTCGGGCGCTGCGAGCGACAGGTTGCACATGCGCCAGAGTTCCTTAAGGAAGGGATCACCGGTGAACGCACGATGGGGGAGCGTCAGGTAGTCGGCAGGCGCACGTCCGGCATGGTCGAGGATGTGGGGGGCGGCCCCCTCTCGCAAGAGCAGCGAAATGATCGAAATATCCCGGCGAGCCATCGCGAGGTGCAGCGGCGTCGCCCCGGCATAGGGGTGTGAGATCGGCATGCGATGGGTCAATAGCGCGGGGTCGGCGCTCACCAGCGTGCGAATGACCACCTCACGCATGCCGTAGTGAACTGCCATACACAGTAGCGGGGCGTCTTTGCTAGGCGTTTGACACCCGATGTTGATCAGTCCCCGAACGGAGGAAGCCGCAAGTGCGACGTGTTGCGGTTCCAATGCGGCGACCGATCGCTGCATGAGCAGCAAATAGAGACTGAGCGTGGGTATGACCCGGCGTTCGGTCGCGTTGGGTTGACCGGGCGCCGACGTCGGGTAATGGTCGACGGTCGTCGTGTGCAGGCGGCTTCCGAACATTTGAAACAACCGCATGAGGCGCTCGTCGGGTGGTGTAGACGGTGACGGCGCCTCACGGTGCGGAAACCAAAAATAGAAACTGTGGTTATTCGGATGCGCCGACAACATTTGCCATACCGTCGTCGATGCTCCGGCGGGCTGCGGCACATTCCATAAATCGATCATGCGACGGCTTTCAGACGGCGTCATCCCGGTGCTGCAAAGCAGGTCGGGCGACCAGTCGGAAGGTGGCGTCACGCAGACTTCGGCGATGGCCGAACGCTGCTGGGCGTTGCGAAGCGGCGTGCCGTTGGGCGCCGCAAATCGGTGCATCAAACCGAGGCTCACGGCGCTGTCGCCTGCGCGTACGGCCTGGCGGATTCTGTCATGGAGTGCCGGGTCGTTGTTGCTCGTCCAAAGCGCGAGCAGTTCGTTGGCAGATTGTTGGCGCAGGTGCGCGATGTCCTGAGGGGCGAGGTTGGGGGAAGTGTTTTGTACGTGCGAAATGGCTTGCATAGGAGCTATTGCGTTGGAGGAAAGCGGAGGTGAATTGCGTGGGCGACGAGCCGGCGTGGCGTGGGTCAACGCGGGTCAGATCGCTGGCGGCATCTGGCGCAGGCCGTTGAGTCGTTTCATCAGGTGCTTGATCTTTACGCCCGTGCCACGGCGCCGGTCGTCGCGCCGGGCGGCACTTTTGAGCTCGGCGATCAACGCATCGCCCACGGCCGGCGCACCGTCGTGCGCTTTGTTAAAGAGGGCATCGCGCAATGCGGCGGGTGACGGGCCAAGACGGTCGAGCACGTCTTGGAACGCGTCGAGATCGTCGGGAACGAGGAGCGTGCACGCCATATCGATCAGATGCGTTGCAACTTGGGTGATGACGTGACGCCTCGCCAGCGGGTCGATGTCGACACCTGCCCATTGCAATTTTTCGATGGCGTGCGCCATGTTGCGCAGGCAGACGAGCGGCGCGGTATGGCGCGCACCCACCCACATGAACGGTGTTTTGCCGAGCGCGTCACGTGCATTGACGTCGGCGTCGGCGGCGATGAGGGCGGTCATCGCCTCGCCGTTTCCGTTGGCGCAGGCGAAGTGAAGCGCCGTGGCGCCTGCGAAGCGGGCATTCGCAGGCACGCGATCGTTTACGTCGCAGTTCGCGCTCAACAGCGCGTCCATCGTGGTCCGGCTGTAATTCCATTGCGCGCAGGCGCACAGCGCAGGCATGCCGCCGATGGAAAAGTCGCAGCCCAACGCCTTCAGGCCACGCATTAAAGAATGCGTCGACTTCTTACCCTCCGGACTCAAGTAGCATTGCCCGCCGGGCGGGTTCAGCCGTGTCAGGGCGGCCCTCAATAGGGCGCGCTCGGCCGCTGGCATCGACGACGATGCAATCGTTGCCGAGGCAATGTCGTACCCCACCATTTGCAGTGCCAGTAAAGCGCGTTCATCCGGCAGACACTTCGGATCCTGAGAAAAATACCCGATTGAGTTGGCCCACTTATGGAGCAGCGTGGATGGGTCGGGGAATTCTTTCAGCGTTTCCCAAAGCCAAGGCGCGGAACTGTTCACCGATCGGTCGACGGAAAGATCGATCAGCCGTTGGGCATTGACTTCACTCAGGCCGGCCGTTCTCAACTGATCCACCCGCCACCATTCCGGCGGTATGACCAACAACTTGGCGATAGCGTCTTGCTGCTGCCTGTCTCTGACGGGATGCCCGCCGGGCATTGCCGCCAGTATCGGGGCCAGTTGTGCACCGACCTGGCCATCGCGAGCACATGCCGCGAGTTCTACCGCGCCGCGCACCGAAGCGTTTTGAGCGCTTATCCATAGCCTGCGCATGTCTTCCACGCCCAGATTGGTGAATATCAACGTTCGCATTTCGGTGGGAAGCGAACAGAGCGCCGAGGCGGCGCCGGAGGCATTCAGCGGATTCATGCGATTCGAGAGCATCCATTCAGCGGGTCAGGGAGGCGGATGCTACGGACCCACTCGATCGATCGCTGTCGGAAATCTCGCGCGGATTGTGTTTCGCCGCAGGGGCTAGGTCATACCCCATCCATGCTTATTTATATATTTTGAATTCAATATATCAGCGGATGCGCACGTCTTATCGTCGACCGTTGCGAGAGGGCATCGACCGTCGCTGCATGCCTGTAAACCCCTACGGAGCATTTCGCAAGTCGTCATTGTTGCGACGCAAATCTTTAATAAATCAGCCGCTTAAGGCGATTTAAGCCATCAAATGCCGCAGCACAGCAAATCGCATCGGCAACAAATAGCCGTTGATAAAATATCGTGTATGAAATACTGTATATCACAGTAAGTTCATTGCATAAGCGCGTTCCAAGCGCATACCAAAATAAACGGCCGCTGCTGCCGTGCCCGAGGAGGAGACAACCATGTCGTCTGTAGCCATCGAACGTCCGCAATCCGACCAACCCACTGTCGTCTCTTCGCCGGCCGCAGCGGCGCAGACGATGCACGCCTAAGAACGGGAGTCGATCATGAGCAAGGCACTCGAAGGCGTGCGCATCCTCGACTTCACGCACGTGCAGTCGGGCCCCACCTGCACGCAGTTGCTGGCGTGGTTCGGCGCAGACGTGATCAAGATCGAACGCGCCGGCCATGGCGACGTCACGCGCGATCAATTGCGCGATATCCCCGACGCCGACAGCCTGTACTTCACGATGCTCAACAGCAATAAGCGTTCGATCACGCTCGACACCAAGCACCCGGAAGGCAAGGCGGTGCTGGAGCGCATGATTCGCGACTGCGATGTGCTGGTGGAGAACTTCGCGCCGGGCGCGCTCGATCGCATGGGCTTCACGTGGGAACACATCCACTCGCTGAACCCGCGCATGATCGTGGCCTCGGTGAAAGGCTTCGGCCCCGGCCCGTATCAGGACTGCAAGGTCTACGAGAACGTGGCGCAGTGCGTGGGCGGTGCCGCCTCGACGACGGGCTTCGACGATGGCCCGCCGATGGTGACGGGCGCGCAGATCGGTGACTCGGGCACGGGCTTGCATCTGGCACTGGGCATCGTCACGGCGCTGTACCAGCGCACGATGACCGGTCAAGGCCAACGCGTGCTGGCAGCCATGCAAGACGGTGTGCTGAATCTGTGCCGCGTGAAGCTGCGCGATCAGCAACGTCTTGAACGCACGAATGTGATGGAAGAGTACCCGCAATACCCGAACGGTCAGTTCGGCGATGCGGTGCCCCGCGCAGGCAACGCGTCAGGCGGCGGTCAACCCGGCTGGATCGTGAAGTGCAAGGGCTGGGAGACGGACCCGAACGCTTACATCTACTTCATTACGCAAGCGCCGGTGTGGGGCTCGATCTGCAAGGTGATTGGCAAGCCGGAGTGGGTGGAACATCCGGAATACGCCACGCCGCGCGCGCGCCTGCCGCGGCTGCGCGAGATCTTCGACACGATCGAACTCTGGACGATGACCAAGACGAAGTTCGAGGTCATGAACATTCTCAATGAGTACGACATTCCGTGCGGCCCGATTCTTTCGATGAAGGAAATCGCCGAGGACATGTCGCTGCGCGAGACGGGCACGATCGTGGAAGTGGATCACCCGAAGCGCGGCAAGTACCTCACGGTGGGCAACCCGATCAAGCTTTCCGACAGCCCGACGCACGTGGAACGCTCGCCGCTGCTCGGCGAACACACGGACGATGTGCTCTCGGAGTTCGGTTATAGCTCGCAGCAGATCGCGGCACTGCGCGAAGTCGGCGCAGTGTGAATGACCTCAAGAAGTCGCGTCCGGCGCGCGCATGCTCAGGTGTGCCGCGTCGCCGGACCGTTACCGGAATGGCAAACGCATGAAGCTCTGGACCCGTTTCAAGACCGCCCACGGCCGCATCGGCTTTGGCCTTCTCAAGGGCGACCAAATCCTCGAACACCGCGGCAGCCTCTACGACGCGCCGATCGCCACGGGCGCCACGATCGCGCGCGACTCGGTCGATCTGCTGTGCCCGTGCGAGCCGTCGAAGATCGTCGCGCTGTGGAACAACTATCACGCGCTCGGCGCGAAGCTCGGCAAGGCCGCGCCCTCGCACCCGCTCTTTCTCATCAAGCCTGCCACGACACTGCTCGGCCCGAACGAGGTGATTCGCCGTCCCGCCGCGTATGCGGGGAAGATCGTCTTCGAGGGCGAGCTGGGCATCGTGATCGGCAAGCGTACGAGCAACGTCAGCGTGGAAGCGGCGCGCGATCACATCCTCGGCTACACGCTGGTCAACGACGTTACGGCCGCTGAAATCATCGGCGAAGACGAGAACTTCGCGCAGTGGACCCGCGCGAAGGGCTACGACACGTTCGGCTGTATCGGCCCGGTGATCGCGCAGGATTTCGACTGGCGCGAAGCGGAACTGGTCACGCAACTGGACGGCACGGAACGCCAGCGCTATCCGCTCGCAGACATGATCTTCAACCCGTGGGAGCAGGTCTCGCGCATCTCGCAAGACATGACGCTGCTGCCCGGCGATGTGATCGCCGTGGGCACGTCGGTCGGCGTGGGCTCGATGAAGGAAGGCCAGTTGGTGGAAGTGAGCATCGACGGCCTGGGCACGCTCGCCAACCGCATGGGCTGATGCACTGATTTCACGGTGGTCGGCCGGGGTGGCAATGGCCTGAGTCGATCGCCCTTTTTCATTCGGCAGTCCGGCAATTCGCGAGGCGTATCGCGCGAACGGCCGGACTGCCGCATGCATCCGTGGATATCAGCGAGCGGTGTCGGATCTGTCCGGACGGTCAGCCGCTTCGGGCGGCGGCAGCGGGCTCTTGTAAGCCATCATGCCGTCGATCAGGGCCGCGCCCTCGGTGAGCAGGAACTGGCGGAACGCGTGGGCGACGGGTGGCAGGCGCTTGCTGCGCCGATGCACGATGTACCAGCTCTGCCATGCCGGAAAGCCCTGCACGTCGAGTACGACGAGGTTGCCGGTCTGAAGCTCCATGCCGACGGTGTGGGCCGACAGGAACGAGACGCCCATGCCGGCAATCACGGCCTGCTTGATGGTCTCGGTGCTCGATATTTCCATCGCAATCTGCAACTGCGACATGCGATGGCCGAAGGCGTCCTGCATCGAGTTCCACGTGTCGGAGCCGCGCTCGCGACAGATGAACGGCTCGGCCGCCAAGCGTGCAAACGCTATCTGCCGAAGTCCGGCGAGGGCATGGTCGGGCGGCGCAACGATGACGTAGGGGTGCGGCGCGAAAACTTCGTTGACGGTATCGATCTCGTGGGGCGGGCGCACCATCACGGCCAGATCGGTCAGGTTTTCGGTCAGTTGGTGCAGCAGTTCCTCGCGGTTGTGCACCGTGAGGTTGAGGGTAATGCCGGGATGCTGAGCGGTGAAGGCGGCCAGCACGCGCGGAAAGAAGTAATCGCCCGCACTGATGACGGCCACGTTGAGCTTGCCGCCGGTAATGCCTTTGAGGTGATCCATTGCCTCTTCGGTTTCGCGAAAGAGGGCAATGATGGCGCGGCTGTAATGCAGCATTTCGCTACCCGCCGGCGTGAGAAAGATCTTCTTTCCGAGCTGTTCGAATAGCGGCAGCCCGGCGTGCGTCTCGAGTTGCTTGACCTGGGTCGAGACGGCCGGTTGCGTGAGGTGGAGTTCTTCGGCGGCGCGCGAGAAGCTCAGATGGCGCGCCACAGCTTCGAAGACCTTCAACTGGCGGAGCGTGGCGTTTTTCATGCGATGAAGTATAAGCAATCGTAGATGGTTTGCATAATTAACTTTAACTGTCTTTTATAGGTGGGGCTGCGTAATCTGCAATGGCAGCCCGCATGACAGAAGCGTGAACGAGGAGGGAATAAAAACCACCCGATCACGCACGGTACAGGCGGGTCCGCGTGTTCTGGAGACGATCACTGATTTGGGAGAGCGCCATCATGTCTGTCATCGAAACGCATATCAAACCCGCCGCCCTGGCCCCGGTTGCCAATGCCCATCTGCATGCGTTCAACAACGCGTTTGTCGAGTTGGGTCTCGACTGGCACTGGGATCACCCCACCTACCACTGGTTGTTGCGCACGACGGGCAACGACGACCTGCCGCTGGCCTATCTCGAAGGGGTGTCGGCGCAAGCGCTGCGCCATGCCGAACTGGTGCTGATCGGCGCGTATCTCGATGGGCATCAGCCGCACCTGCTGCGTGCCTACGAACCGGAATTTCTGTGTGACCTGATTCACTGCACGAAGGTGCGCTGCTTCGAAGCGGCCAATGAAGGACGTTCGATGCAACCGCCGCGCTCCGTGCTGGCCTGAGTTTTACAACACGACAGGGGCCCAGACCCCGAGACAATAACCATGCATATTGGCATTCCGAAGGAGACGGTCGGCGGCGAATCCCGCGTCGCGGCCACACCGGAAACGGTGAAGAAGCTGGTAGGCGCAGGGCATCGCGTCACCGTAGAACGAGGTGCAGGCGATTCGGCCAGCGTTCCCGATGCGGCGTATGTCGCGGCGGGTGCTGCGACCGGGAGTGCGGCTGACGCATTCGGCGCGGAACTCGTGCTGAAGGTACGCGCACCGTCGATTGCCGAAGTCGGCCAGATCGCGCGTGGCGCGGCCGTGGTCGGCATGCTCAACCCGTTCGATGCCGAGAACAACGCCCGCATGGCGGCCGCCGGCATCATCGGCTTCGCACTGGAAGCCGCGCCGCGTACCACGCGTGCGCAAAGCATGGACGTGCTGTCTTCACAGGCCAACATTGCCGGTTACAAGGCCGTGATGCTGGCCGCCAATCTGTATCAGCGTTTCATGCCGATGCTGATGACGGCGGCCGGTACGGTCAAGGCCGCGCGTCTCGTTGTGCTCGGAGCCGGTGTCGCGGGCCTGCAAGCCATCGCTACGGCCAAGCGTCTGGGCGCAGTGATTGAAGCGTCGGACGTGCGTCCGGCGGTTCGGGAACAGATCGAATCGCTCGGCGCCAAGTTCATCGACGTGCCGTTCGAAACCGATGAAGAGCGCGAGATCGCCAAAGGCGTGGGCGGCTACGCTCGCCCGATGCCTGCGGCTTGGCTCGCCCGCCAATCGCAGCTCGTGCATACGCGTCTGACGCAAGCGGACATTGTCATCTCCACCGCGTTGATCCCGGGGCGTGCTGCGCCGACGCTGATCGCGGAAGACACCGTCAAAGCCATGAAGCCGGGCTCGGTCATCATCGACCTCGCCGCAGGGCGTGGTGCCAACGGCGGCGGCAATTGCCCGCTGTCGGTGGCCGACGAGATCGTGAAGGTACACGGCGTGACGATTGCCGGTTACACGAACCTCGCAGGCATGGTCGCGGCTGACGCGTCGGCCCTGTATGCGCGCAACGTGCTCGACTTCCTCAAGCTGGTGATCGATAAGGAAAACAAGCTCGTCATCGATACCAACGACGACATCGTCGCAGCGTGCCTGATGTGCCGCGACGGCCAAGTCCTGCGCGCCGCTTAAGGGGGAGACATAAGAATGGAAATGATCAATCACACGGTGATCAATCTGATCATCTTCGTGCTGGCGGTGTACGTCGGCTATCACGTGGTGTGGAACGTCACACCGGCACTGCACACGCCGCTGATGGCGGTCACGAACGCCATTTCGGCCATCGTGATCGTGGGTGCCATGCTCGCGGCGGGCCTGACGGAAGGCGGTCTGGGCAAGACGATGGGTGTCGTGGCGGTGGCACTGGCAGCGGTGAACGTGTTCGGGGGCTTCCTCGTCACGCAGCGCATGCTCGAGATGTTCAAGAAGAAAGACAAGGCGCCCGCTAAGGCCGCTAATGGTTCGGCCGCAAAGGGAGCCCACTGACATGAGCATGAATCTTGTGACGCTGTTGTATCTGGTCGCGTCGATCTGTTTCATTCAGGCGCTCAAGGGCCTGTCGAATCCGAGAATGGCACGTCGCGGTAACGCGTTCGGCATGATCGGCATGGCCATCGCGGCCGTCACCACGATTGCCCTGATTTACGAGTTGCGCAAGCTTTCGGGCGGTAACTACTCGGGCCTCGGCCTGATCCTCGCGGGTCTCGTTGTGGGTGGCGGTATCGGTGCTTACGTTGCTCGCAAGGTCGAGATGACGAAGATGCCGGAACTGGTCGCAGCGATGCACTCGTTGATCGGTCTCGCGGCAGTGTGTATCGCGGTCGCCGCCGTCGCGGAACCGGCTGCGTTCGGTATCGTGGCTGCGGGTGAGGCGTTGCCGCCGGGTAACCGCATCGAGCTGTTCATCGGCACGTTTGTCGGCGCCATCACGTTCTCGGGCTCGGTCATCGCGTTCGGCAAGCTCTCGGGCAAGTACAAGTTCCGTCTGTTCCAAGGCGCACCGGTGGTCTTCAAAGGCCAGCACATGGTGAATCTGGCGCTGGCGATTGCGATGCTGGCCTTCGGCGGTGCGTTTTTCGTCTCGCAAAGCTGGACGCCGTTCGTCGCCATGACGGCCATCGCCTTCGTGCTGGGCGTACTGATCATCATCCCGATTGGCGGCGCAGACATGCCGGTGGTCGTGTCGATGCTGAACTCGTATTCGGGCTGGGCTGCCGCCGGTATCGGCTTCTCGCTGAACAACCCGATGCTGATCATTGCAGGCTCGCTGGTGGGTTCGTCGGGTGCGATTCTGTCGTACATCATGTGCAAGGCCATGAATCGCTCGTTCTTCAACGTGATTCTCGGCGGCTTCGGCGCACAGGCAGGTGCTGCGGCCGCAGGCGGCGAACAGCAGCAACGTCCGGTGAAATCGGGCTCGCCCGACGACGCCGCGTTCCTGATGAGCAACGCGGAATCGATCGTGATCGTGCCGGGTTATGGCTTGGCAGTTGCACGTGCCCAGCACGCGCTCAAGGAACTGACCGACAAGCTGGTGGAGAAGGGCGTGACCGTGCGTTATGCCATTCACCCGGTGGCGGGCCGCATGCCGGGTCACATGAACGTGCTGCTCGCAGAAGCCGAAGTCCCCTACGATCAAGTGCTTGAGATGGACGAGATCAACGGTGAGTTCGGTCAGACCGACGTGGTGCTCGTGCTCGGCGCGAACGACGTGGTGAACCCGTCGGCCAAGAACGATCCGCAATCGCCGATTGCCGGCATGCCGATTCTCGAAGCCTACAAGGCCAAGACGATCATCGTGAACAAGCGTTCGATGGCCGCCGGTTACGCCGGGCTGGATAACGAACTGTTCTATCTCGACAAGACGATGATGGTGTTCGGCGACGCGAAGAAGGTGGTCGAAGAGATGGTCAAGGCGGCGGCCTGACGCAGCAGGGGTCTCGGGGCGCGCCGGCTTCAACGGCGCGCCAGCGCCACTGCGGTGGCTGGTTTGCTTACTTACTGGCAGGGCACTAGCACATGAACGTATCGCTGAGACAACTCAAGGTCTTCATGGTCGTGGCGCGCAGCAAGAATTTCAGCCGCGCGGGCGCCGAGATCGGCCTGACACAACCGGCCATCAGCCGTTGCATCAACGAACTGGAAGCCCAACTGGGCCTGCGGCTCGTGGATCGCACCACGCGAGAAGTTTCGCTGACCGACGCCGGTGTGACGCTCGCGGGCAGTCTCGATCGCGTACTCGACGAACTGGAAATCGCACTGCTGCAAACGCACGGTGCCGAAGCCCGCACCACGGGCAGGGTCCGTGTCGGCGCCGCCCCGACGATCTCCGCAACGCTCATGCCGCGTGTGCTACTCGCCTCGCAGGCGACGTATCCGGACATCGCGCTCGCACTCGTCGACCAGATGCAACGCGCCGTGCTCGACAGCGTGCGCGCGGGCGATGTGGACTTCGGTATTGTCGTCGCCCCGCAAGGCGCTGACGATCTCTATACCGAACTGCTCATGAGCGAGCCGTTCTGTCTGGTCTGCCGCACCGATCACCCGCTCGCGACGCAAGCGGCGGTGCATTGGTCGGAGCTGTCAGGTGAAAATCTGGTGCTGCTCAATCAGGGCTCGGGCAGCCGTCCACTGATCGACCGCGCACTGACGACGCAGAAAGTGCAGGGCACCATCACGCAGGAGCTGGGGCATGTGAGCACCATCTTCCGCATGGTGCAGGAAGGGCTGGGTGTCAGCATCCTGCCGCCGTTTGCGCTGCCGCTGCCGGAGAATTCGACGCTGGCCGTGCGCCCGCTGCTGCCGGCATTCGAGCGGGCCATCGTGCTCGCACGCCGCAAGAACCGCTCGCTCTCGCCAGTCGCGCAGACGACGTGGGAATTGATCCATCGCGTCGTACGCGAACGCAATGGGCAACTGCGTGGCGACGCTCAGGCGTTCGTGACCGCTGCGACGGCCGCGACGGCTGCCACTGCCGCGACCGCTGCTGAAGCAGCCGGCGGCAAGGCCTGAAAACTTCATCTTTCGTGGCGCGTGTTCCGCGCGCCACTTCCGCTGAAAGTTAGCGGACACTTCGATGATGCCGATGGCGTCAGGCTGACCGCGGCCGCGCATTCCACCCGCATTCCTAATCAAATCAAAGATTTGCCATCGCTTTGTGCGGGGTTGTCCACAGGCTTGTGAACAAAATCTGTGGATAAGCTTGGCGCTTCGAGTGCGGCGCGAACCTGCCGTACGAACGCCTTTGCGAGCTGCGACGGCGGGTGCTGAAGCGAGGTCACGGCCGAGAACGTCGACAGGACCTGCGGCACAAACGGTCTGACTTCGACGCGCTGCGTCGCGAACGACGCGGTGATGCCGTCGATGATCGAGACACCCG
Source organism: Pandoraea sp. PE-S2T-3 (assembly GCF_002179965.1). Taxonomy (GTDB): domain Bacteria; phylum Pseudomonadota; class Gammaproteobacteria; order Burkholderiales; family Burkholderiaceae; genus Pandoraea. The sequence goes on along the minus strand of NZ_NGUQ01000015.1, from coordinate 526,821 downwards.
CGCCATGCTCCACAAGCGTGCAAATGGCGGCGGAGAGTTGCGACTCTGCACTCATGACGCGATCCACACCATGTTCGGCAAACACGCGGTCGATATCGAGCCGCGCATCCGATTCAGTGGGATAGGACACGAACGCTTCACCACGCAAATCTTCCGGCGTGATGACCTCTCGCGCGGCGAGCGGATGCCCCTTCGGCAGCACGCATCGCATCGGTACCCGCAGCAACGGCTGCACCTGCAAGCCCGGGTGGGTGAGCGGGTGCGCGACGAAGCCGACATCGCAACGGCGGCCGAGCACCATATCGACCACGATGTTCGACGCATGCACGAGCAGGGTGGTGTTGATGCCCGGGTGTTCGCGCAGAAAACGGGTGAGTGTGATGGGCAGGAAGTCGAGTGCAATCGCGGGCGCACCGGCAATGTGCAGCGAGCCGCGCCGCAGCGACTTGATCTGTTCCGCCGTCTGCGCGATGCGCTCCATCCCGGCGAACGACCGCTCGACTTCATCGAACAGGACCAGCGCTTCGGGCGTCGGTTGCAGGCGTCCGTTGCTTCGGTCGAAGAGAGCGAACCCGACATCGGTTTCGAGATCGTTCAGCAGTCGGGTGACGGCAGGCTGCGAGACATGCAGCATCTGCGCGGCGCGCGTGACCGTCTGGCGCAGGATCACGGCGCGAAAGGCTTCAAGTTGGCGAATCTTCATGATCGGCGGGGGAACGGGGGAGCAGGGGGGAGCCGGTGACGTCGCCATAATATACAAACATACCGGTCGCAGAAAATGTGATTTGACGGACCCGCGCGCGTCAGCGATTCTTGGGTACTCTCAAATAAATCAAGACGCCCGCGCGAGATTTCGCAGCAGCGGCAAGCCATAACATCTGGCGTTGCCTGTTTTGCCCGCGTTGCCTGCATTAGCGGCCGTTTCCCCATCGATGCAAAAGACAAGCGAGATCGCCGTCATTGGCGGCGGGCTGGTCGGCATGGCCATCGCGTACGGGCTCGCCCGGCGTGGCGAGCCGGTCGTCGTGCTCGACGGTGCCGATGACGCGCTGCGCGCCGCGCGTGGCAACTTCGGCCTCGTGTGGGTGCAGGGCAAGGGCGCGAGTTGCCCGCCTTATGCCCGCTGGTCGTTGCATTCGGCAAATCGCTGGCAAGCGTTCGCCGACGAACTGGAAGCCCGCACGGGCGTGTCGGTCGGCTTCGAGCGTCCGGGGGGCTTCAACATCGCCGAGACGGCGCAGGAACTGGCTGCCAAGGCCGCCGTCATGCAGCAACTCAAAACCAGCGAGCCTGCCCTGACCTACGACGTGCTCGATCACGACGCGCTCGCCGAACGCATCCCCGCGATTGGCGATCACGTCGCCGGTGCGATCTACTCGCCGCACGATGGTCACGTCAGCCCGCTCTACACCTTGCGCGCGCTCTTTGCTGCCTTCGCGCAGGCGGGCGGCACGTACGTGCCGAATGCGCGTGTGACGAACATCACGCCGCGCGCCGGTGCGTTCCGGCTCGACGTCGAAGGCGGGCGCACGCTCGATGCCGGTCGCATCGTGCTCGCGGCGGGACTCGCCAATCGCGATCTCGCGCCGATGGTCGGGCTGTCGGCCCCCGTGCGCCCGATGCGCGGGCAGATTCTCGTGACGGAGCGCGTCGCGCCGTTCTTGTCGAACCCCACGATCTATGTCCGGCAGACGGTCGAGGGCTCGGTCATGCTGGGCGACTCGGCGGAAGACGTGGGCTTCGACGACGGTGTGACCCCCGACGTCATCGCCGATATCGCGCGCCGCGCCATCTCGCCGTTTCCGCTGCTGCGCAATGTGCGCGTCGTGCGTGCGTGGGGGGCGCTGCGCGTCATGACATCCGATGGCTTGCCGATTTACGAAGCGTCGCGCGACTGTCCCGGCGCGTTTCTCACGACCTGCCATAGCGGCGTGACGCTGGCCGCCGCGCATTGCGACACCATCGTGCCGTGGATCATGGGCGGCGAGCGTCCTGACCTTCTGGAGCCATTCCATGCCCAGCGATTCGCTGTTTAAGTCGCTCGCGCGCCACGATGGCGCGACGGTGCGCATCGTCATCGACGGCACACCGTACGATGCCCCGGCCGGTGCCAACGTGGCCGCCGCCATGCTGGCCGCAGGCGATACCGTTTGCCGCACCACGCCCGTGACGGGCGCGCCGCGCGCACCGTATTGCCTGATGGGCGTGTGTTTCGACTGTCTGGTGGAAATCGATGGCGTGCCCAATCGACAGGGCTGCATGACGCCCGTGCGCGACGGCATGCGCGTGCGCCGCATGCAAGGGGCGAGGGAGCTGGCATGACGGTGAAGACAGTTGACCTGCTCGTCGTCGGTGCCGGCCCTGCGGGGCTGGCGGCGGCGCTGGAAGCGAAGCGCCGCGGCCTCACGCCGCTGGTGATCGATGAGAACCCGCTGCCGGGCGGGCAGATCTATCGCAATGTCGGCGCGTCGCCGTTGGCTGACCCCGCGTTGCTCGGCGAAGACTATCTGTACGGCCACACGCTGGTACAGGCGTTCGAAGATGCGGATATCGCGTATTGGCCGCGCACGCTGGTGTGGCAGATCGGACAAGACCGGCGCGTGTTTGCGACCCGCGAAGGCGCAGGCACGTGGCAGATCGATGCGCGGGCGATTGTGCTGGCGGGCGGCGCGATGGAGCGTCCGTTCCCGATTCCCGGCTGGACGCTGCCCGGTGTGATGGGCGTGGGGGCCGCGCAAACGCTGCTCAAGTCGGCGGCGCTCGCGCCGCAACACGGGGCCGTGCTCGCGGGTTGCGGGCCGTTGCTCTACCTGTTCGCGTGGCAGTTGTTGCGCGCTGGCGTCCCTGTACGCGCAATTCTCGATACGACACAACGCAGTGCCCGACGCGACGCTTTGCGTCATCTTGGCGGCGCGTTGCGTGCACCGGGTTATCTCGCTAAAGGCATCAAGTTGCTACGCGCGATCCGGGCAGCAGGCGTCGAGCACGTGAAGGATGTCGAAGCGCTGCGCGTGCTTGGCAGCGCGGGCGGAGACCGGACGGAAGCCATCGAATACCGCGTGGCCGGGGTCGCTGGTGAATCAAGGCGCATCGACACGCCACTGGTGCTGTTGCATCAGGGCGTGGTGCCCAACACGCAGATCACGCGCTCGATCGGTTGCGAGCACGTGTGGCACGACGCGCAACTTTGCTGGGTGCCGCGCACCGATGCGTGGGGTGAGTCGAGCGTGCCGTGCATCTTCGTGGCTGGCGATGGTGGCGGTATTGCCGGGGCGCGCGCAGCGGAACCTTCAGGGCGGCTGGCTGCCTTGCAGGCGGCGCATGCGCTTGGCCGCATCGACACGTCACGTCGAGATTCGGCGGCATTCCCGTTGCGACGCGAACTCGCGCGCCACACGGCGATCCGGCCGTTTCTCGATGCGTACTATCGCCCGTCCGATGCCATGCGCCGGCCCGCCGACGACGATACGGTGGTGTGCCGCTGCGAAGAGGTCACGGCGGGCGACGTGCGGCACATGGCGGCGCTGGGATGTGTGGGCCCGAACCAGACGAAGTCATTCTCACGCTGCGGGATGGGGCCTTGTCAGGGACGCCTGTGCGGCCTGACAGTGGCAGAACTGCTCGCGCAGACGCAGGGACGCGAGGTGGCGGACGTGGGCTACTACCGCATCCGAGCGCCACTCAAACCTGTGATGCTTGGCGATCTGGCGATGGCAGTCCCTGCGCCGGCACAACCCGCCGAGCGACAGGAGTTTCCTCGCTGAGTTTGGGTTACGCATTCCCTGCATGCGGCATTGACCCCGCGCCAAACCTGTATTGAACCCTCACTGAACCCGGACTGAACTATTTCCCCTGTCTGGCTGCCGCCCGCGTACTTGACCGGCGCGTCGCGGCGGCCAGCTTTTTTCAGTGCGGCGTTGATGCTTCGGACGCCGTGGCATTGGCGGGGCAGTTCACTGCAATGTCATCGAGGTTGCGCTAGAATTCCTTTCATTCGCAGGTCGCGCTATACGCCGACGGCCTGACGATCTCTCTTCTCGTCATGACATGGCAGTCGACTGCGCCGTGTCACCCCCAAGTTTCAAGACTCCCATGACTTCAGCATCTGCGAAGCCACGCTCGGGCTTTTGGCCTGCGCGCGCGGCGACGATGGCATTACTGTTTTGCAGCGGTTTTCTCTATGCAACGTGGGGCGTGCACGTGCCCACGGTCAAGGCGATGTTCGATCTGAACGATGCCAGCTTGTCGGTGGCGATGTTTGCCATCGCAGGCGGGGCCATCGTCACCATGTCGCGCATGGCCCGCTGGATCGGTCGCGCGGGCAGCCAGCGCGCCAGTCTCGTCTCGGGCATGGGGCTGGCCGTCACCAGCGCGTTCATTCTGTCGATGCCGAACTACTGGGGCCTCGTGGGCTGGCTCGCGTTGTATGGCGCAGCGAACGCGACCTATGACGTCGCGGTGAACGCGCAGGCGGCCACGCTGGAGGCACGCTACCGCAAGCCGATCATGGCATCGCTGCACGGGTGTTTCAGTCTGGGCGGAATGTCGGGCGCGCTCGTGGGTGGCGCATGGCTCGCGCATAAGGGTTCGCCGCAGTGGCATATCGGTCTGGCGGCGATGGGCTGCGCCGTCGTGATGGTGGTCGGTGCGCGCTTCATGCAGCCGGACATGTTGCCGGGCGAGGCGCCGGTGGCTTCGTCGGCGGCTGCATCGTCGGATGATTCCCCGCGCAAAGCCGTCCCGCCGCCCGCGCTCGATGACGTGTCGCGCCGCAAGCTGCATCGCCGCCTGACCGGCTTCGGCATTCTCGCGTTTCTCGGGTTGGTGGTGGAGGGCGCAATGTACGACTGGACGGCCGTCTACATGCGCGAAGTGGTGGCCGCACAGGGCGCATGGATCGGCGCGGGCTATGCCGCGTTCTCACTCGGCATGGCGGGCGGACGCTTCGGTGGCGACCCGGTGCGGGCGCGCATGGGCGGCGCTCGCCTGCTGCGCGTGAGCAGCTTGTTGTGTGTCGGCGGGGTGATGCTCGCGCTGGTCTGGCGCGAACCTGCGGCGGCCGTGGCCGGTTTTGCGCTGGCCGGACTGGGCCTGTCGAATGTGATGCCGGTGATGTTTGCGGCGTCGGGTGAGGTGGCACGCGGCGCGGGGATGGCGAGCGCCGAAGCGATTGCCGTGATGGCGCGTCTCGCTTATCTCGGCCTGCTCGTGGGGCCGGTGCTGATCGGGGCGATCGCACACGGCATCAGCTTGCCGGTGGCATTGGCCGCTGGCTTACTGTGCATCGTGCCGATTGCGTTGCTCGCACCGAAGATGCTGGCAGGCGCCGACGGGCGCACCGCACAGCACTGACGCTATTTGAAGATCCCGCCATGCCGGACGCTTTGCACTGCGGCATGGCGCTGCAATCACGCAGGCGCGCTGCGCCCGAGCCGTTCGATCAGCGCGCGGTGCACCGGCCATTGCGCGGCGAGCGTTGCCGGGTCGGCCATCTCGAAGTCCTCGAACGCGAACCCGGGCGCGACGGTACATCCCGCCAGCGAGTAGCTCGTCGACGGTGCAGGCTGCGCCGCGAACCAGTGCCCCGCGCGAACCACGTGCTGAAGGTGCTCGCCGTTCACAACATCGGCACCGAGGCATGTCGTCGTCAAGTTGCCCGCCGGGTCGATCTCGTGAATCCAGAGCGTGCCGCCAAGATGGAAATGCCAGATCTCGTCGCTGCGAATCCGATGGAACGCAGAGAAATCACCGGCCTCGAGCAGATAAAAAATCGCCGTGGAAATGCTGCGTGCGCCCGAGAAACCGGGCGGCAGCGCCTGCGCCGCAATGGTGTCTGAGGCGCGGTAGGTTTCGCGGTAGTGCCCGCCTTCCGGGTGCGGCTGTAGCCCCAGCGACGTGACGAGTTCAGCGGCAGACGGCATGGCGGACTCCTGAAAAACCCGGGGCAATTTAGCGCAACGTGACCGACACTTCACCGATCCCGTCGATGTTGCCGCGCAACACGCCGGTGCTGTTGGCGGGAATCATGCCGACATACGAGCCGCACGTAATCACGGCACCGGCGCGCATCGTGATGCCGCGCTTGCCGTTGTGATTGACGAGCCACGTGAGCAGCGCGCGCGGGTCGCCTGCGGGGTTGCGCGTGCGGGCTGGGGCGATGTTGTTGCCGTCGAGCGTGAACGTCACCTTCGGCGAGTCGTAGTTGAGCGACGCGTCGTAAGCACGCCCGCTGCCGATCACCAGTGCGCCGTTGTTCTGCAAATCGGCGAGCACGAAACGCGAATCGAGCCCGGTTGCCGCATAGCGGCTGTCGGTGATTTCGATAGTCACCAGCGTCCCGCCCACGTGCATGAAGATGTCGCGCTCGTCGTGACGGCCCGGCTTGATATCGCGCGAAAGCCGGAACGCAATTTCCAGTTCCAGACCCGGGCGGAAGAAATCGTTCAGCGCGAGCGCGCCACCCGTCTCACTGACGACGGACGCGGGAATCGGTGCGCAGTTCGGCAGATCGGTCGGTGCCTTGGCGCCCACTTTCCACGCGGTAATCGTCTCACCGAGCAGATCGAGCGTGCGCAACTGCACGGCGTAAGCGCCATTGGCGTCGATGGGGCGCAACTCGGCAGCGGGCGAATCGATGGGCGTGTCGCCACGGCGGGTATCCGCCAACAGACGGGCGAGGGACTCGACGGCAGCTTGCGTATCGTGGGTGTCGGGCATGAAGCAGGTCTCCGGTGTATGGGGCGGGCGGTGCCCGAATGTCGGGCGAACGCCGGTGTGTCTGACAGACGAATCGTATACATAATTCAACGCCAATGGCGCAGTGCAGCGAACGTGATGTCTACCGCGCGAAAACAACAGTCAACGTAGTCAAAGTGACATCGATCTGCGAGAATCGGTCTCGTGTAATTGTTCGTAATATTTCGTGGAGTCCGTCGCAACAAGTCCTTGGCGCGCTACGCCGCCGCCCACGAAAGTGCCGTGCCTGGTGTCGATAACATTCTTCCAAAAGCGAGCGACCTTGCCGAGCCTATGCACTCTGTCCCGTTGAATGTTTTTCCGGATCACGCGTCCCATGGCCCGCCTGTGACCGAGGCTGCCGTGCACTTGCCGATCAGCCGTCAGGCGCTGCATCTCGCGGTCGGGGACCGCTTGCGCAGGATGATCACCGAGGGGGTGCTGCCGCCGGGCGCGCATCTGAACGAGCGCGCATTGTGCGAGCAACTCGGCGTGTCGCGCACGCCGCTACGCGAGGCGCTCAAGGCGCTGGCCGTCGAGCGCCTCATCGAGCTGCTGCCCAATCGCGGCGCCCGCGTCGTGACGCTTTCGGCTGGCGATATTGCGGACGCGTTCGAGCTGCTTAGCGGTCTTGAGGCACTGGCGGGAGAGTTGGCCTGCGAGCGCATCACGCAGGCGGAAGTCGACGAGATTCAATCGCTGCACACCACCATGGGCGTGTGCCACGCGCACGGCGATCTGCCCGGTTACTTCGAATGCAATCGGCGCATTCACGAGCGTATCAATGCCGCCGCGCGCAATCCGTCACTCATGCAGATGTATCAGGCCGTGAACCGGCGCTTGCAGGCGCTGCGTTTCCGTTCGAACCTGCATGCGGGCAAGTGGGAGCGCGCCATCGCGGAACACGACGCCATGCTGCAAGCGCTGCATCGGCGTGATGGCGTCACGCTCGGGCGCCTGCTGCGCGCGCATTTGATGGCCAAGTGCGACGTCGTGCTGGCCCATGTTCGCGCTGCCGCTTGATCAGTCGCGCTTAAGCTGCGCGGCTCGTACTCATGCCGCGCGACTCATACTCACCAGTCCTTCATTGAGCATGGCCGCGACGTAGGCGTCGGTCTTGCTGCGCAGGTGCGTCTCCATGAGCGCGCGCAGCCGCTTGCTGTCGCGCCGGCGCATGAGCGAGAGCATTTCCGCGTGCTCGTCCACGGCTTGCCGCCAGCGCTCGGGCGTGGGCGTCAGACGCTCACGCACATGCCGTAGCCGCGCGTTCAGATTGTGGAAGTATTCCGCCAGTGGACTGTTATCGGCGATGCGCAAGATGCTCAGGTGAATCTGCTGATTGAGCGAGAAATACGCCTCATGATCCATGCGCGCAAAGGCTGCTTCCATCTCGACTTGCAGGCGGGCGAGTTCATCGAGATCGGCCTCCGTCGCCTTCTCGCAGGCCTGTTCGCCTGACAGCCCCTCCAACACCGCCATCACCGCGAGCAGATTCACCACCTCGTCGACGCTCACGCGCGCCACGCGGGCCCGGCGCGTCTCCGAGATTTCCACCAGTCCTTCGTTCGCCAGCCGTTTGAGCGCTTCGCGCAGCGGTGTGCGCGATACCGCGAGTTCGTCGCACAGCGCCCGCTCGGACAGCGGCGCGCCCGGGCGGAGTTCGCCGCTGACGATGCGCGCCTTGAGCGCTTCGTAAGCGGTGGCGTTGAGCGATGCTGACGTGTCCATGAGCCGGTGATTTCTAAAATGGAATGCCAATTCTGATTGGGGTGAAGTGTTCCGTCAATCGCTTAGGGTGGTAAATCACACGTTAACCCTGATTTATACGGTTATCACTTGCCAGTTCTACGCCAATACTTCTATCGTTAACAAAAATTGGTATACCAAAAAGGCTGCGGCACATGGGGTGCGAGCCAGCGTAAGAAGGAGGCAATGTGACATCGACCGTTCTGACCGAGCAACGCGGCGCAGTGGCGCTGGTGACGCTCAACCGTCCCGAGAAACTCAACGCGCTGACCAAGCCGATGTGGCAGGCGTTGGGCGACGCGATTCTTGCGCTGTCCGAGGCGCCCGGCGTGCGCTGCATCGTGCTGCGAGGTGCGGGCGAAAAGTCGTTTGCGCCCGGCAACGACATCGCCGAGTTCGAGACCGATCGTGCCAATGTGGAACAGGCCCGGGCATACGGCGCGTTGATGCACAGAACGCTCGATGCGCTGGCCAATTGCCCGGTGCCGCTCGTGGCCATGATTCACGGCATTTGCGTGGGCGGCGGCATGGAAATCGCCGCGTCGTGCGACGTGCGCATTTGTGGCGAGTCGAGCCGCTTTGGCGCGCCGATCAACAAGCTTGGGCTGGTCATGGCGCATGCGGAGTTGTCGGGCTTGGTGCGCCTGCTCGGGCCCACGCGTGCGCTCGAAATCTTGCTGGAAGGGCGAATTTTCGATGCACAGGAGGCGCAGCGCATCGGCCTCGTCACCCGCGTGGTCGCTGATGCGAAGGTGACGGAAGAAGCCCTCGCCAGTGCGGAGCGCATCGCTGCCGGTGCCCCGCTGGTGGCGCGCTGGCACAAGCGGTTTGTGCGTGAATTGGCGAGCGGCAAGCCGCTGACGCCGGCACAGATCGACGAGGGCTTTGCGTGTTTCGGCACGGCCGATTTTAAAGCGGGCTATCGCGCGTTTCTCGCGAAGACGGCCCCGGTGTTCGAGGGACGCTGAGATGACCGAGACCGTTCAACCCAAGGGTGGCCCGTTGCAGGGCGTGAAGGTGATCGAGTTGTCGCACATCATGTCGGGCCCCGTGTGCGGCATGATGCTGGCCGACATGGGCGCCGACGTCATCAAGGTCGAGAAGATGGAAGGCGACGACGCGCGCCGCTTCGCGCCCATCCTCGCGCATGGCGAATCGGCGTCGTTCATGATGCTCAACCGCCACAAGCGCGGCATTGCGCTCAATCTGAAGACCGAAGGCGGCAAGGCGGTGTTGCGCAAGATGCTGGCCACTGCCGACGTCGTCACCGAGAACTATCGCAAAGGCACGATGGAGAAACTGGGCCTCGGCTACGAGACGCTGCGCGAGGCGAACCCGGCGCTGATCTATTGCGCAATCTCCGGTTATGGCCGCACGGGGCCTTATGCCGACAAGGGCGGTTTCGATCTGATCGCGCAGGGCCTTTCGGGCCTGATGAGCGTGACGGGCGAACCGGGGCAGGCCCCAATCAAGGCGGGTTCGCCGATTGCCGACATCAATGCAGGCATTCTGGCGGCGCTCGGTATTTCGGCCGCGTATGCACACCGGTTGCGCACGGGGCAGGGGCAAGTTGTCGACACGTCGCTGCTTGAGGCGGGGTTTCAGCAGATGTACTGGGCGGCCGCCAACTTCTTCGCGAGTGGCGAGAATCCGCCGAAACTCGGCTCGGCCAATCCGACCAGCACGCCGTATCAGGCGTTTCGCACGAAAGACGGCTGGATCAATATCGGTGCGGCGAATCAGGCCAACTACGAGCGGCTGTTGCAAGTGCTAGATGCGCCCGAGATCGCGGGCGATCCGCGCTTCGCTACGAACGCTGGCCGCACGGCGAATCGTGCCGAACTCGTTGAGCGGATTACGGCATATCTGATGCGCGACACGACGCAGGCGTGGGTCGAACGGCTCGACGCCGTCGGGCTGCCCGTCGGGCCGGTGCTGCCGATCTCCGAGGCCGCTGTGCATCCGCAGATCGTCGCGCGCGAGATGGTCGTGGAGACCGTGCATCCGCTCGACGGGCCTACGCGCAGCATCGGGCTGCCGATCCGGTTCTCGGAAACGCCCAAGCAGACCGGCGGCCCCGCACCGAGGCTGGGCGAACACACGCTCGATGTGCTCGGGGAATATGGCTATGACGCCGCGCAAATCCGTGACCTGCTGGCGCAAGGCGCGATTCATGCGTTGGCGGCGGAGCGCGCCACCGCAGCGTGATATTTGAGGTCACGCAGAAAGTCCTGAAGTCATCAGAAACGCCGTGCACCGCCGAGGTGCCCGGCGTTTTTTTCATGAAGTGGAATAACGGCGCTAATTCGCGCCGCGTTGAAAATTGATCCGAACTTCCCTCGGATGGGCCGGTCGGTCATTAACGGATTGTGAATTGATCGTTAGCCGGACATTCATTGGCGCAACACGGGCCACCGACGAACCTCACCACACGGCACGGCCGTAAGGAGGGAAGGGATGACTGATCGCATGCAGTTGAGCAGGGCTGGCAACGGGTTTCATGAGCGGCGCAGGCGATGTAACGGCCGTTTTGCAGGAGGGTGGTCGCGCGAGAACGACGCGCGTACCATTGGGCTTCACGTATCGACGTTCGCGAGGTGAGCATGCCGGCACGCATCGAAGACTACGCCATGATTGGCGACTGCCGAAGCGCTGCGCTGGTCGCGCGCGACGGTTCGATCGACTGGCTCTGCTGGCCATATTTCGATTCTCCCGCCTGCTTTGCGGCGTTGCTCGGCGGTCCCGAGCACGGTCATTGGAAACTCGCCCCCGACGATCCCAAGGCCACCGTCACACGCCGCTATCACGACGACACCCTGATTCTGGAAACACGTTTTGAAACGTGCGAAGGCTGCGTGTCGATCATCGATTTCATGCCATTGCGCGATGGCGCGGCCGATCTGGTGCGGCTGGTCAAGGGGATCCACGGCACGATCACCATGTCGATGGAACTGATTCTGCGCTTCGACTACGGCGCATCGGTGCCGTGGGCTCGCCCGCTGGACAAGGACGACGCCACCGGACCGGGCATGCGCCTGATCGCCGGGCCTGACAAGGTGGTATTGCGCACGCCGGTCCCCATTCAGGATGTGCCGGGCAGTCTGCGGGCCACTTTTCAGGTGAAGGCGGGCGAGACCGTGCCATTCGTGTTGTCGCGGGTGGCCTCGCATCACGCCGATCCGCGCGAAATCGACCCGCTGGCGGCGCTCACCGATACCGAGCGCTACTGGCGCACGTGGGCGGGCCGCTGCCAACTGGATGGCCGCTGGACCGACGCGATCCGCCGTTCGCTCATCACGCTCAAGGCGCTGACGTTCGTGCCGACGGGCGGCGTGGTGGCCGCGCCCACGACGTCACTGCCCGAGCAACTGGGGGGCGAACGTAACTGGGACTACCGCTATTGCTGGCTCAGGGACGCCACGCTGACGTTGCAGGCGCTCATGCTCGGCGGCTATTACACGGAAGCCAACGACTGGAGTGATTGGCTGGTGCGCGCCGTCGCGGGCGCGCCGTCGCAGGTGCAGATCATGTACGGACTGTCCGGCGAGCGGCGGCTGCCGGAGTGGGAAGTCGACTGGCTGCCGGGCTACGAGGGCGCGAAACCCGTGCGCGTGGGCAACGGCGCGGTCGGCCAGCTTCAGCTCGACGTCTACGGCGAAGTTATGGACGCGCTGCATCAGGCGCGCCTTGGCGGTCTGACGCCGGACGACGCGACATGGGAGGTGCAGACCAAGCTGGTCGCGCATCTCGAGACGGTCTGGCGCAAGCCCGACGAAGGCATCTGGGAAGTGCGTGGCGGGCGCCAGCATTTCACTTACTCGAAGGTGATGGCGTGGGTCGCGTTCGACCGCGCGATCAAGTCGGCGCAGCGTTTCAATCTGCCGGGGCCGGTCGATCACTGGCGCAAGTTATGTCAGGAGATTCACACGGACGTCTGCACGCATGGCTTCGACAAGACACGCAACGCGTTCATGCAGGCGTATGGCTCCGACGAGATGGACGCCAGTGCCCTGATGATTCCGCTGGTGGGTTTTCTGCCGCCGGACGACCCGCGTGTCATCGGGACGGTCGAGGCGGTCGAGCGCGAGTTGATGCGAGACGGGTTGGTGCAGCGCTACCGCACCAGTCGCGTCGACGACGGCTTGCCGGCGGGCGAGGGTGCGTTTTTGGCGTGCAGCTTCTGGATGGTCGATTGTCTGGTGATGCTGGGCCGTCAGGGTGACGCGCGCAAGTTGTTCGAGCGACTGCTGTCGTTGCGCAATGACGTCGGGTTACTTGCTGAGGAGTACGACACGCACCACAAGCGTCAGGTCGGCAACTTCCCGCAGGCTTTTTCGCACATCGCGCTGGTGCATGCTGCGATTCGGCTCGAAGCACTCACCGAGGACGACCGGGCGGATAACGACGCCGAGGACGCCGCCGACGAGGCGCATTACGAGCATGTGGGGTATCGGGCGGTCCGCGCCTGATCCGAAACCTCTCTTAACCCTTGCCGGGCCCGTGTTCGCACGGGCCCGGGTCATGTATGGGGTATGCAGGCGGCATGCGGGCGGAGATTGGCGCGCACTGCCAAATCTCGCAGGGGAATAACGAATTGCTAAAGGTATTCGCAAAGGATGCCGTAATAACTTTCGAATCCTTACCATCTTTCCTTGCGGAGCGCCCCCCTCTCCATGACTATCATCGCGGTCAAGAACAGCTCGACTTCCAGCCTGCTCGACGTCTGGCAAGCCCACATCCAGTCGCAACAGGCCGAAAAGGCGCAGGCGGCGGGCGGCGGAAACGTCGCCGGACAGAAGGCCGGGACGGCCGCTACGGCGAATGCATCGGGTACGTCTGACAAGGCGGCAAAGCCCGCCGACGGCAGCACGGCGACGACAGCGGCGTCCACCACCACGCCCGATGCCAACAATAACGGTACGAGTTCGCGCAAGATCGACACCGATATGGTGAAGTCCGTGCGCGATGCGAGCGATGCCGCGAAGGCGATCGGCGGGGCGGCAGCTGGCGGGGCAGGCGCGGCGGGCGGTGCGGGCAATGCGGGCCCTGCCGCCAACGGCATCGTCGAGCAGACCATTCAGAAGCTCAAGGACATGCTGGCCAAGGTCATGGCGCAGCTCGAAGCCGTGCGCAACAACGACTCGATCCCGCCGGAAGAAAAGATGGCGGAAGTGCAGACGCTGTCCGCACAGGCGATGACGATTCGCGCACAGATCCAGACGCTGATGGACCCGAGCAAGACCACCGGCACGCGCGTCAACACCACGGCCTGACAGACGTTCCCTGTCCTTTCCCCTGTCCCCGGGAGATTTGGCGCGATAGAATTCGGCTTTCGCTTAATTCTTGAGACGGCACGGCCTTCTTGCGTGCCGTCCCAGCCTTCTCCCCTCGCCGCATGAAGCAAGACAAGTCACTCACCGCCCTGTTGTGGATCGTTGCGGCGGGCTTTTTCATGCAGGCGCTCGACGGCACCATCGTCAATACGGCGTTGCCGGCCATGGCCGCCAGCCTCGGCGAGAACCCGCTGCGCATGCAGCCCGTGGTGGTCGCCTATTCCCTCACGATGGCCATGCTCACGCCCGCGTCGGGCTGGCTTGCCGACCGCTTCGGCACGCGCCGCGTGTACTTCGTCGCCATTCTTCTCTTCGTATTGGGCTCGATCTGCTGCGCCATGGCGCACACGCTGCCACAGTTGGTCGTGGCGCGCGTGCTGCAAGGCGCGGGCGGCTCGATGCTGCTGCCGATCGGCCGGCTGGCCGTGCTGCGGACCTTTCCCGCCGAGCAATATCTCGCCGCGCTGGCGTTTGTATCGATTGCCGGGCAGGTCGGTCCGATGATGGGCCCGGTGCTGGGCGGCTGGCTGGTCGAGGTGTCGTCGTGGCACTGGATCTTCCTGATCAACGTGCCCATCGGCGTCGTCGGCAGTCTGGCCGTACGGCGCTATCTGCCGCGACCCGCCAAGGAAGATGTGATCGAGACCGGCTTCGACTGGATTGGCTTTGCCATGCTGTCGGTGGCCATGGTGTCGTTCACGCTGGCGCTCGATCATCCGTTCCCGCAAGCGGGATGGGCACCGTCGGTGGCCTTGGCGCTGCTGTGTGTGGCGACGACCGTCGGCTACTGGCCCTACGCGCGCCGAAGCGCTGCGCCGCTGTTTCCGCTGGAGCTCTTCGAGACACGCAGCTTCAGTCTGGGACTGCTCGGCAATCTCGTCGCACGGATCGGCAGCAGCGCGGTGCCGTTCTTGATGCCGCTGTTGTTGCAGGTCGGCATGGGCTACAGCCCGCTCATCTCGGGCCTGACGATGTTGCCCATGGCGCTCGCCGGGATCGTCGTCAAACGGATGGTCACGCCGCTGGTCAAGCGCTACGGCTACACGCGCTTCCTGATGGTCAACACGGCAGTGGTGGGCGGCTCGATTGCCAGCTTCGCGCTGTTCGGGCCGGGCTGGCCGATGTGGCTGGGCATTGTGCAACTGGCTGTGTTCGGCGGCGCGGGCTCGATGCAGTTTGCAGCCATGAACAGTGTGACGCTCAAGGATCTCGGCGCGCGTCGCGCCAGCGCGGGCAACGGCCTGTTCTCCATGGCGCAGATGCTCGCACTAGGGCTGGGGGTGACCATCGGCGGTCAACTGCTGGCGCTCTTCGGCCATCTGGCGGGCGAGGCGGGCGAACTCGGCATGGGCGGCACCGTAGCTGGCTTCAGGATGACGTTCGTGTGCGTCGGCCTGATTACGCTGGCCTCGGCGTTGGTGTTCCGCCGGGTGGAAGAGCAGCGTCCGGCAGTCGCCGGTGTGGCAGGGCAGTAACCGATAGCGCAGTACTCGGGCAGTCACTACAGCGATGACTGCCCGTGCGTCACGCCGGGCTTACTTCTTCACGAGCGAGCACTTCGATTCGGCCAGTGGCGCGAATGCCTTGTCGGCCGGAATCGTTTCGAGAATCTTGTAAAGATCCCAGTCCCCCTTCGACTCTGCGGGCGTCTTGACCTGCACGAGCAGCATGTCGTGCACGAGCTTGCCGTCTGCACGGATATGCCCGTTGCGAATCACCGGATCGTCTATCTTCATCGTCTTGAGCTTGGCCATCACGGCGTCTGCTTCGTCGGTGCCGGCCGCCTGAACCGCTTTCAGATAGTTGAGCACCGCCGAATAGACGGCTGCCTGCATCATCGTCGGCATCTTCTTGTGCTGCGCGTAGAAGCGCTGCGCGAAGCCGCGCGAACGGTCGTCCTGATCCCAGTAATAGCCGTTGGTCAGAATCATGCCTTGGGCATTCTTCAGGCCCATGCCGTGCACTTCGGTAATGAGCGAGAGCAGTGGCGTGAAGACCTGTTTGCTGCCCTGAATCATGTTGAACTGCGACGCCTGCTTGACCGTGTTGAGCGTGTCGGTGCCCGAGTTGGCCAGTGCGATGACCTGAGCGCCCGAGGTTTGTGCGCGCAGCAGGTACGATGACATATCGGGGGAGTTGACCGGGTGCTTGACCGAGCCGACGACCTTGCCTCCCTGACGCGTGAGGATTTCGCTGGCGTCTTTTTCCAGTGCCTGACCGAACGCGTAGTCGGCGGTGATGAAGTACCACGACTTCAGGCCGCGGCGCAGCAGTGCCTGCGATGTGGAGTTGGCCAGCGCGTAGGTGTCGTACATCCATTGCACGCTATGCGCCGTGCACTGCTCGTTGCTGATGGCCGACGAACCGGCGCCCGTGACGAGGGCGATCTTTTTCTTCTCGTCGGCGATGCGGTCGACGGCGAGGGCGACGTTCGAGAAGGTGAGGTCGGTGATCATGTCGACCTTGTCGCGGTCGTACCACTCGCGCGCGATGGTCGCACCCGTGTCGGTCTTGCCTTGCGAGTCGGCCGAGACGAGTTCGATGGGCGCGCCGAGTACCTTGTGGTCCTTGGCAAAGTCGTCGATAGCCATGGTGGCGGCGAGCACGCTGCCTTTGCCTGCGTTGTCGCTCGACACGCCCGACAGGTCGGTGAGCACGCCGATCTTGACGACGCCGTCGGAAATGGCTGCTGCGTGAGCGGCCGGGGCGAAGCCGGCGGTGAATGCGCCGAGGGCGAGCGCAGAGGCGGCACACGCAATCGCGCGCCGGATAGGGGTGGGCATGGCTTGTCTCCGATATTCGAGTTATGTCGACCCGCTGCACCGTCGTGATGCCGGCAAGGTCTGGAATATCTTAAACATCTCGTAATCGATTGCGCAATCCGTAAATTTTCTAGGCATTGCAAGGCGGGTGCGATGCCCGGCCGAGCCCTATTGCGCCCTATAATGCCGTCGATTCGTCGGGCACTCTGGTCACCATGGACACACAAAACAGCAAGGCAATGTATCGAGACATCTCCGCCTACAAGGCGGGGAACACGGGCACCGACTACGTTCATCATTTCGATTCGGGGCTGCCCGGGCCGCATTTGCTGATCAGTTCGCTCGTGCATGGCAACGAGTTTTGCGGCATGCATGCCGTGACGCATTTGCTGGACCGGGGCGTGCGCCCGGCGCGAGGCAAGTTGACGTTGCTTTTCGCCAACGTCGAAGCCTACGAAAGCTTTGACGAATCGAAACCCTTCGCGAGCCGTCAACTGGTGCACAACCTGAACCGGATCTGGTCCGACGAGTATTTGCAGGGGGAATCGGACAGCCCGGAAATCCGGCGCATGCGAGAACTGGCCCCGTTCGTGGACGCGGCAGATCACGTGCTGGATATTCACTCGACGTCGCTCGATGTCCCGCCGTTCTGGGTGTACCCGGATGCGCAACGCAACAGCACGCTGGCCGAAGCCATCGACGTGTGCGGCTTGCATCTGATCATGCCGAAGGGGCTTGGGTCGGGCACGCCGTTGATCCAGTTCGGGCGATTTGGCGAAGCTGCCTCAACGGCGGGCGCTGCCGTCGTGATCGAGTGCGGGCAACACTTCAAGCCTTCCAGTGCCGCAGTGGCCATTGCCGCCGCGACCAAATTCCTCACGCACTTCGGGCTCATTGAAGCGAGTGAGGCAGGCGACGCTGAGCCGCAGCCGAGTGCGCGACGCCGTTTCGAACTGGTGGAGACGCACGTGGTGCAGACGCCGGAGTTTCGCTTCGCGCGCCCGGTCATCGGGTTCGAAGTGTTCGGCAAAGATGAACTGGTGGCGACGGACGGCGACAAGCAAATTGTCGCGCCTTTCGATGGCTGTACGGTCATCATGCCGACGCGTGAGCCCATCGTGGGCCGTGAAGCGATGTATCTGGCGCGCGAGCGCGTCTGAGCGACGCGTGAAGCGTTGATGCTGTTGCCGGGCAGCGGATGTTGCCGATGCCCGGCAATTCAGTTCGAACGTGCTTCGGCGGTGTTACCCGTCGCAGCGAGGCGTCGTTCCTTGCGCACTGGTCGCGATGGCGCGGCCGATGCTGTCCGTCAGTTGGCCGACCAGCTTGCGCTGCGCGGCGACCACTTCAGGAATGCCGCCCGATGCGGGCTCCGTGCCGTTGAAACGGCACGTCAGCACCACGTCGCCCGGCACACGGCGCACCGTCCAGACGGCGGTGAGCGCAGCCTGTTCGCCGGGCGCCGACTCGAAACGTTGCACCGACGTAGACAGGCGATACACCGTCACGCCGTCAGCGCGCGGCAACCCATACACATCCATCGCGCCAAGACGTTGCGTCAAGCCGCGCGAGATCGTCGACGTCAGCTCGTTCTTGAGCGGTGCCGCCCAGCGCGAAGCTTCCAGAATATCGACTTGTCCGCCGCCCTTGGTCACCACGATCTGCGGGCGGTCGACCTGCTCGGGTACGGCCACCGGCGACACTTCGATGGCATACGGCGTCGCGGGCGCGTTGGTCCCTACATTGCCCGTACTGGCCGTGTTGGCCGTATTTGAAGCGCCACCTGCGCCCGCGAGCGTGTAGAAACTCGGCGTTGGCGACGCACAACCCGCCATCGCCAGCACCAGCCCAACCGTCGTTGCGGTGGCAGCCGACGCAACGGCGCGGCGACCCAACATGCTTCGGGAGCTACGGAACATATCGGTCGGCCTCATCATGGTTGCGGATCCTTCGGTTTGCCGCGCAGCAGCGCTTCTGGGTGCTGTTGCAGATAGTCGGCGAGCGTGTTGAGCGAGCGCAGCGTCTTGGTCAGTTCCTGCATGGCCTGACGCACATCCTGCTGCACCGGGGCGTCTTCGGACAGCGTGCGCTCGGCGGCACCGAAACTCTTCTTCGCTTCGCCCAGCGTTGCCTTGGCTTCCGGCGCGATCTCGGTATCGAGTTGCTTGAACAGCCCCTGCACGCTGTCGAGCGTCTTGTCGAGCTTGGCCAGCGACGAGTTGAGATTCTGTCCGATGGTGTCGAACGGAATCTTGTCGAGCTTGCCGGCGATGTCGGCAATCTGAAGCTGCAACTGGTCGAGCGTGTTGGGCACGGTCGGCAGCACGAGTATGCCGTCGACATCCTCGGCCTTGGCTGGCGCGACATTCGGGAAGAAGTCGAGCGCCACGTACAACTGGCCGGTGAGCAGGTTGCCCGTGCGCAACTGGCCGCGCAGGCCGCGCGCCACCAGCGCGTTGAGAATCTGATGGCTCGCCAGCTCGTTCTGCGGCAGGTTGTTCTTCGCGTCGCGACGGCGCAAGCGATCCGGATACAGCTCGACCGTCACCGGCATGGCGATGCGCTTGGTGGCCTGATCGAATTCCACGCCGATGGAAGTGACTTCGCCGAGCGTGATGCCCCGGAAGTCAATCGGCGCGCCCACCGCCAGACCTCGCAGCGATTGCTGGAAGCGGAACACCACGCGCACCGGATGCGTGTCGGGCGCCTTCATGGCGGTCGATTCGTCCGGCGCGAGGCGGAATTCCTGCCCCGGTTTGGCCATGACGCCAGCGCCGGCATCCGACGGTGCCTGGAAGGCGATGCCGCCGATGACGACCGACGCGAGCGACTGCGTATTCACTTGGAAGCCGCTCGAATCGAGTCGCAGATCGATGCCGCTCGCATGCCAGAAGCGCGTGTTGGTGCCCACATATTGATCGTAAGGCGCCTGCACGAAGACGCGCAGCGTGACGCCCTTGCCATCGGCATCGAGCGAATAGGCTTCGACCTGCCCGACCTGAATGCGGCGATAGTAAATTGGTGAGCCGATGTCGAGCGAGCCGATATCGGCGGCGTGCAGAATGAACGGCTTGCCGGGCTGACCGCTCGACACGACCGGCGGCACTTCGAGACCGACGAAGTGATCCGCCGTGTCTTTCGTCTTGCCGGCATCGGCACCGATGTAAGCGCCCGAGAGCAGCGTGGAAAGGCCCGAGACGCTGCCACCGGCCACGCGCGGACGCACCACCCACCAGCGCGAATCCTTGACGGCGAAGCGCTTGGCGTTCTTCGTGAGATCGACCGTCACGCGCACATACGAGAGGTCATCGGAGAGCTCGATGTTCTTCACCGTGCCGATGTCGACTTCCTTGAACTTGACCTTGGTCTTGCCGGCTTCGAGGCCTTCGGCCGTCTTGAAGTCGATGGTGACCGTCGGGCCGCGCTCGACGATGACTTTGGCCACCAGCGAGAGCCCGATCACGGCGGCGACGAGCGGAATCAGCCAGACGAGCGACGGGGCCCAGCGCTTGCGCCGCTCGATGGCGGGCGTGGGCAAATCGTCGGCACCGGCCGGCGGTTGCTTCGCGTCGCTGTTGTTTTTCTCGTCTTTCGGGTCAGTCATGGTCGTCCTGTTCGGTGTCGTCGTCGCGGATCTGGTCCCAGATCAGGCGCGGGTCGAACTGCATGGAGGCCAGCATGGTCAGCACCACCACCGAGCCGAAGGCCACGATGCCGGGGCCGGCTTGAATCACGGCCAGTGACTGGATATTCACGAGCGCGACCATCAGTGCCACGACGAAAACATCGAGCATCGACCAGCGGCCGATGAATTCGACCATGTGATAGAGCTTCGTGCGTTGATGCGGTTTCCAGCGGGCACCGCGCTGCGCCGTGAAGCACAGCAGCGACAGCGCAATGAGCTTGAGCATGGGCACCAGAATACTGGCCGTGAAGACCACGATGGCCAGATCGTATTCGCCGCTGGTCCAGAAATAGATCACGCCGCTCATGATGGTGTCGCTGGAGTTACCCAGCAGCGAGCGCGTCTGCATCATGGGCAGGAGGTTGGCGGGAATGTACAGGATGGCTGCCGCGATCAGCAAGGCCCAGGTGCGCGCCAGACTGTCGACCTTGCGCTGGTGCAGCACCGCGCCGCAGCGTGGGCAGCGCTCCTTTTCCACCGTTTTGACTTCGCGTGCGAGCCGGCCGCAGACGTGGCAGGCCACCAACCCGGCCGCTTTCGCCGTGAGATACTTCATCGGGGCACCGTCCCGCGTTCGTTGCGGGCACGGTCAATGGCCTTGGCGCGGGCATCTTGGGCGACAGGGTCCGGCGTGCGGTCGATCAACTGCCATAGATTGCGCAGGTCGTACGAGAGCACCATCGCGAGAAATACGGTGAGCGCACAAAAGGCCCAGAGCGCAATGCCCGGCAACACGCTGGCCATGGCCGAGAGCTTCACCAGCGACACCAGCACGCCGAGCATGAAGACTTCGATCATGCCCCACGGACGGCAGAACTCGATCGCGCGCATCACGGCAAACACGGCGCGCGGCCGGCGGCCGACCGAGAGCGGTGCGATCAGGTGGACGAGGGCGAGCAGTTGCGACAGGGGAAACAATACCGTCGTCGCGAACACGAGCAGGGCCACCAGCCACATGCCCTCGCGGTAGAGCGCCCAGGCGGCGCCGATGAGTGTGGTTTCGGTATAGATGCCTTGCACCTCGATCTCGACGATCGGGAACGCATTGGCAATGGCGAAGACGATCAGACACGTCACCGTGAGCGCGAGCACGCGCGACAGGCGAAGGTCGGGAGAGCGATAGAGCACCGAGTGACAGCGTACGCAGCGGGCAGTCTCGTGCGGCGGGAGATCCATGCGACGGTGCAGAGTGTCGCAATTGGGACACGCGATCAGGTCCGTCACATCATCTACAGGGGGCAATGTATCCATTACCTTCGGGGGACGGTGACCAAAGTGACGCTCAGAATACCAAATTGTTGGGGAAGTTCCCACGTTGTGCACTGCAACGACATTTTCGGCATGGTTTGTGCTAAGTCACGGAAAACGCAGAACACTTTGCTCTATACTCAACAGACTCCCGCAAAGTTTCCAAAGATTTGAGGAGAATTCCCCCATGCTTAATATGTCCAGGCGCCAGTTCCTCAAAGTGAGTGGCGCAACGCTGGCAGGGTCCAGCCTGGCAATGCTCGGGTTCGCACCCGACGCTGCGCTGGCCGAAGTTCGCCAGTTCAAGCTCGCGCGTGCGACCGAGACCCGCAACACCTGTCCGTACTGTTCCGTCGCTTGCGGCATTCTCATGTACAGCTACGGCGACGGTGCAAAGAACGCGAAGAAGAGCGTTTTCCACATCGAAGGCGATCCCGATCACCCGGTCAATCGCGGCACACTGTGCCCGAAGGGTGCCAGCCTGATCGACTTCATCCATAGTCCGAGCCGCCTCAAGTACCCCGAGTACCGCAAGCCCGGTTCCGACAAGTGGGAACGCATCTCCTGGGACGACGCGCTCGATCGCATCGCCAAGCTGATGAAGGCCGACCGCGATGCCAATTTCGTCGAGAAAACCGACGACGGCATGACGGTCAACCGCTGGACCACGACCGGCATGCTGGCCGCGTCGGCGTCGAGCAACGAAGTCGGTTATCTCACTCACAAAGTCATCCGCAGTACCGGGATGCTGGGATTCGATAATCAGGCACGTGTCTGACATGGCCCGACGGTGGCAGGTCTTGCCCCGACGTTTGGCCGTGGAGCGATGACGAACCATTGGGTCGACATCAAGAACGCGGATCTGGTGCTCATCATGGGCGGCAACGCAGCCGAGGCACACCCGTGCGGTTTCAAATGGGTGACCGAGGCGAAGGCGCACAACAAAGCGCGCCTGATCGTCGTTGACCCGCGCTTCAACCGTTCGGCATCGGTCGCGGATTATTACGCCCCGATTCGTACCGGCACGGACATCGTCTTCCTCGGCGGGTTGATCAACTACCTGCTCACGAACGACAAGATTCAACACGAATACGTCAAGAACTACACCGACTTCACCTTCCTGGTGAAAGACGAGTTCCAGTTCGAAGACGGGCTCTTCTCCGGCTACAACGCCGAGAAGCGCACCTACGACCGCAGCTCCTGGGATTACCAGAAGGGCGCGGACGGCTTCGTGCTCACCGACCCCACGCTGCAACACCCGCGCACGGTCTTCCAACTGATGAAGCAGCACTACTCGCGCTATACGATCGACATGGTCGAGCGGGTGTGCGGTACGCCGGCCGACAAGGTCGAGTACATCTTCAAGCAGATTGCCGAGTGCTCGACGCCTACGCGCACGATGACCATCCTGTATGCACTGGGATGGACGCAGCACTCGATCGGCTCGCAGATCATTCGTACCGGTGCCATGGTGCAGTTGCTGCTGGGCAATATCGGTGCGGTGGGCGGCGGCATGAACGCGCTGCGCGGTCACTCCAACATTCAGGGGCTGACCGATCTGGGGCTGATGACCGACTTGCTGCCGGGCTACATGTCGTTGCCCAAGCAGGCCGAGCAGTCTATCGATCAGTACCTGACGGCCCGCACGCAAAAGCCGCTGCGTCCGAACCAGCTCAGCTACTGGCAGAACTACCCGAAGTTCCACGTCAGCCTGATGAAGGCGTGGTGGGGCGATGCTGCCACGGCCGAGAACAACTGGGCGTACGACTATCTGCCCAAGCTCGACAAGCCGTACGATCTGTTGCAAGTGCTGGAGTTGATGAACAAGGGCAAGATCACCGGCTACATCGCACAGGGCTTCAACCCGATCGCGGCGGCCCCGGCGAAGGTCAAGTGGGATTCCGCACTGGCCCAGCTCAAGTTCCTGGTCATCATGGACCCGCTCGCGACCGAGACGTCCGAGTTCTGGAAGAACTTCGGCGAACACAACAACGTCGATTCGAGCAAGATCCAGACCGAGGTGTTCCGTCTGCCGACCACCTGTTTCGCGGAAGAAGACGGTGCGCTCGTCAACTCCGGGCGCTGGTTGCAGTGGCACTGGAAGGGCGCCGAGCCGCCGGGTGAGGCACGTAGCGACATCGAGATCATGTCGGGCCTGTTCCTGCGCCTGCGCGAGATGTACAAGACGCAGGGCGGCAAGTACCCCGACCCGATCGTCAATCTCTCGTGGCCATATGCACAGGCAGAGAGCCCGTCGCCGGAAGAAATCGCCAAGGAATACAACGGCAAGGCGCTCAAGGACATCGTCGATCCGAAAGACCCGACCAAGGTCACGCGCAAGGCCGGCGAGCAGTTGGCCGGTTTTGCCGAGTTGAAGGACGACGGCAGCACGTCATCGGGCTGCTGGATCTTCGCGGGTTCGTGGACGCAGGCCGGTAACCAGATGGCACGCCGTGACAACAGCGACCCGACCGGTATCGGCCAGACGCTGAACTGGGCGTGGGCATGGCCTGCCAACCGGCGCATTCTGTACAACCGCGCCTCGGCCGACGTGGCCGGCAAACCGTTCAACCCGAAGCACAAGCTGATTTCGTGGAACGGCAAGTCGTGGGTGGGCGCCGACGTGCCCGACTTCAAGGTGGATGAAGATCCGGCCGGCGGTATGGGGCCGTTCATCATGAACCCCGAAGGCGTGGCGCGCTTCTTCGCGAAGGCGGGCATGGCCGAAGGGCCGTTCCCCGAGCACTACGAGCCGTTCGAGACGCCGCTGGGCTACAACCCGTTGCATCCGAAGAACCCCAAGGTCACCAGCAATCCGGGCGCTCGCGTGTTCCCGGACGATCTGGCGACGATGGG
Source organism: Pandoraea sp. PE-S2T-3 (assembly GCF_002179965.1). Classification (GTDB taxonomy): domain Bacteria; phylum Pseudomonadota; class Gammaproteobacteria; order Burkholderiales; family Burkholderiaceae; genus Pandoraea. The sequence continues at coordinate 502,456 of NZ_NGUQ01000015.1, read as the reverse complement.
GACTGCGGATAAATTCCCGTATGTGGCGACGACGTATCGTCTGACCGAGCACTTCCACTACTGGACCAAGCACGCGTTGCTCAACTCGATCATCCAGCCCGAGCAATTCGTCGAAATTGGCGAAGCGCTGGCCAAGGAGGTCGGGGTGGTGGCGGGCGATACGGTCAAGGTGTCATCGAACCGAGGCTTTATCAAGGCCAAGGCGGTAGTGACCAAGCGGTTGCGGGCGCTCCAGATCGACGGCAAGACCGTCCATCACGTGGGCATTCCGATTCACTGGGGCTTCAAGGGGGTCGCCAAACCGGGCTTCCTTGCGAACACGCTCACTCCGATCGTCGGCGACGGTAACTCGCAGACACCGGAAGTGAAGTCGTTCCTGGTGAAGGTCGAGAAGGCATAGGGAGGCGCCATGGCATTGCAATCACTTGATATCAAACGGCGCTCGGCGACCACGCTGCCGTCGCCCTCGGTGCGTGAATCGCACACGGGCGACGTCGCCAAACTGATCGACGTCTCGAAGTGCATCGGCTGCAAGGCTTGCCAGACCGCATGCATGGAGTGGAACGATCTGCGTGACGAAGTCGGCGAGAACGTGGGCGTGTACGACAACCCGCGCGACTTGTCGGCGGACTCGTGGACGCTCATGCGCTTCACCGAGTACGAAAACCCGAAGGGCGACCTCGAGTGGCTGATCCGCAAGGACGGCTGCATGCACTGCGAGGACCCGGGCTGCCTGAAGGCCTGCCCGTCGCCGGGGGCGATCGTGCAGTACGCCAACGGCATCGTCGATTTTCACGAAGAGAACTGCATCGGCTGCGGCTACTGCATCACCGGGTGTCCGTTCAATATTCCGCGCATCTCGCAGAAGGATCACAAGGCGTACAAGTGCACGCTGTGTTCCGACCGTGTGTCCGTGGGGCTTGAGCCGGCGTGCGTGAAGACGTGCCCGACCGGCGCGATCATGTTCGGCACCAAAGACGCCATGAAGGATCAGGCGGAAGAGCGCATCGAAGACCTGAAGTCACGCGGCTTCGACAATGCCGGGTTGTACGACCCGGCCGGGGTGGGCGGCACGCACGTGATGTATGTGCTGCACCATGCCGACAAGCCGTCGCTGTACCACGGCCTGCCGGATAACCCGCGCATCAGCCCGATGGTCACGTTCTGGAAGGGCATTGCGAAACCGCTGGGCGTGGCCGCGATGGCGTTCACCGCGATTGCCGGCTTCTTCCACTACATCAAGACCGGTCCGAACGAGACGACCGAAGAGGATGAAGAGGAAGCCCGCCGGTACGATGCATCCCGCAAGGGCGATGACCCCGGCAATGGTCCGAAGGGTGTCGCCACGCACGAGGAGGTCTGACGATGTCGCAAGAACCTAGCGAACGTGAGGTCCGTCCGGGGCAGCCGGACCATGAGGGATATCCGTCCTACACGGGGCATCAGCACCATCCGAAGGACGATCTGATTCAGCGTTACAACGCGGCGGAGCGCATCAACCACTGGATTGTCGCGGGCACGTTCATCCTGCTCGCGCTGTCCGGACTGGCGCTGTTCCATCCGTCGATGTTCTGGCTCACCAATTTGTTCGGTGGCGGGCCGTGGACGCGGATTCTGCATCCCTTCGTCGGACTGGTGATGTTTGCCGGTTTTGTGTGGCTCGCACTGCGGCTTGCCCGCTACAACAAGTTCGAGTCGCGCGACCGCGAGTGGATGATGAAGATCGGCGATGTGCTGAACAATCGCGAGGAGAATCTGCCGGAAGTCGGGCGTTACAACGCCGGACAAAAGCTGCTCTTCTACGTGATGGTGCTGTGCATGCTCGGCCTGCTCGCGTCGGGGATCGTGATCTGGCGCGCGTACTTCGCGTTCTACTTCCCGATCTGGGTGATTCGGCTCGCCTCCGACGTGCACGCGGTGTGTGCATTCGTATTGATTTGCGGCATCATTACGCACATCTACGCGGCGATCTGGATCAAAGGGTCCGTGGGTGCCATGACACGTGGCACCGTGACTCGCGGCTGGGCGTGGAAACACCATCGCGCCTGGTACAAGCAGCTCAACAAGTAAGTCCGGCCCCGGTGGCTGGACGCTCCTACGAGGCCAGCCACCTTGCAACGCATCCTTCAACCCGGACAGATCGAGTCCCTCGATCGCACCGCCATCCCCCGTCTTCGCATGCCGCAACGCGCCGAAATTTTTTCGGCGCGTGCGGCGCGTTTGCGTCAGCTTGCCGAGGGGCATCCGCTGGGCGACTACCTGCGGCTAATGGCCGCACTGGTCGATGCGCAGCGCAGCGAGATCGAGAACTTTGTGGCGGAGCGTCCGTCCGCGGAATCGATTGCGCAGGCGCAGCAGCATTGCATGCCGCTCGTGCCGGCCAATAGCGGCTATGAAGTCGGCCGCTGGAAGCCGTTGCTCACCCCGTTGCTCGATGCCGTGGCGGCACAGGCCGACTTGCCGCCGGCGGTGCGCGGCGTGCTCGATCGCATTCGCAATGCTGACGCCGCCACGCTGGACACGGCCGCACAGTCGCTGCTCGCCGGGCATGGCAAGGGCGTGGATGCCGCGAGTGCACCGTTCCTGATGGCGGCACTGCAAGTGCTGTGGACAGGTGTGGCAAGCACGTTCGATGCCGGTGAAGTGCCGATGCTCGACGTGCCGAACATCTGCCCCGTGTGCGGCACGCTGCCGGTGGCGAGCGTAGTGCGCATCGGCGGCGCTCACGAAGGCTATCGCTATCTCGCGTGTGGCCTGTGTTCGACCGAATGGCACATGGTGCGCGTGAAATGCACGCATTGCGAAGCGAGCGAGCACGTGGCGTATCACGTGGTCGACAAGCAGGGCGAGGCGAGCGCCAAGGCTGATCTTTTCGCGCAGGCTGCCCACCCGGCGCAGGCTGCCGACGCCGCCGCCGGGACCCCCGAGTTGACGGAATCCGGCAGGCCCAAACTCGACGAAGCCGCCAAGCGCGTGGCGTCGTCGCCCAGCCGTGCCGAGTCGTGCGACGACTGTCACAGCTACCGCAAGATTTTCTATCAGGACAAAGACCCGTTCGTGGAACCGGTTGCCGACGATCTGGCGAGCCTGGCGCTCGACGTGTTGATGGGCGAAGCGGGCTACGCACGCGCCAACGGCAATCCGTTGCTCTGGCAAAACGCCGAGGAGTAACGACATGGCCGAGGACGATCTTGCGCCGGTAGGCGCGGCAGAGTTGCCGTCGCTCGACCGGTTGTTGGGCATGCCCGATTTTCAGGCCGCGCTCGCCGACTTCGGACGCACGCAGGTCACTGCGACGTTGCGTGCCGATCTGGACGCTTGCCGTGGTGAAGCGCTTGCCGGGACGTTGTCGCGCGACGCGTTGGCGCCCGAAGCCTTTGCCGCGCGTGTGGCGCGAACGTTGGTCGCACGCAATCGTGCGACGTTGCGTCCGGTGTTCAACCTGACGGGCACGGTGCTGCACACCAATCTTGGCCGCGCGTTGCTGCCCGAAGCGGCGGTCGATGCGGTCATGCAGGCGTTGACGTCGCCTGCCAATCTTGAGTTCGATCTGGCAACGGGTGGCCGCGGCGATCGCGACGATCTGATCTCGCCGCTGCTTTGCGAGCTCACAGGCGGCGAAGCGGCCACGGTGGTCAACAACAATGCGGCGGCGGTCTTGCTGATGTTGGCGACGCTGGCCAAGCGGCGCGAAGTGGTCGTGTCGCGTGGCGAGCTGGTGGAGATTGGCGGTGCGTTCCGTATTCCGGACATCATGACCCACGCGGGCGCCAAGCTCGTCGAGATCGGCACGACCAATCGCACGCACGCGGCGGATTATCGCAATGCCATCGGTGAGAAGACGGCGCTGCTGATGAAGGTGCATTGCAGCAACTACGAAGTGACGGGTTTCACCAAGAGTGTGGAAGTTGCGGAAGTCGCTGCCATTGCGAAACCGCATGGCATTCCGGTCGCGGTGGATCTGGGCAGCGGCACGCTCACGCCGCTCGAACGATGGGGCCTGCCACACGAAACCACCGTGCAGGAGACGATCGCCGCCGGTGCGGATTTGGTCACGTTCTCAGGCGACAAGCTGCTCGGTGGTCCGCAGGCCGGCATGATCGTGGGCCGCAAGGACCTCATCGCCAAAATCAAGAAGCACCCGCTCAAGCGGGCGTTGCGCGTGGGCAAGCTCACGCTGGCGGCGCTTGAGCCGGTGCTGCGTCTGTATCGTGATCCTGAACATCTGCCCGAGCGCCTGACGACGCTGCGTTTGCTCACACGTACGCGCGCCGAAATGGCCGCGCAGGCCGAGCGACTTGCGCCGGTGCTGGCGCAGTCGCTGGGCGATGCCTATACCGTTGCCGCCGCACCGATGGTGAGTCAGATCGGCAGCGGGGCGCTGCCTGTCGAACAACTGCCTAGCTATGGGTTGACGATTGCCCCGGCGGGTGGGGGCAAGCGCGGCAGCGGACGCGCGCTGGCCAAGCTTGAGGCGGCGTTGCGCGGGCTGCCGTATCCGGTCATCGGACGTATTTCCGACCAGACGTTGTGGCTCGATCTTCGCTGCCTTGAGGCGAGCGACGAGGCGTGCCTGACGCTGCAATTCGCGGAGTTGCGCGCATGATCGTCGGCACGGCGGGTCATATCGACCACGGCAAGACGAGTCTGGTGCGCGCCCTGACCGGCGTTGACACCGATCGTCTGAAAGAAGAAAAGGCGCGCGGCATTTCCATCGAACTGGGCTATGCGTATACGCCGTTGCCCGATGGTGAAGTCCTCGGCTTCATCGATGTCCCGGGTCACGAGAAGTTGATTCATACGATGGCGGCGGGCGCAGTCGGCATCGACTTCGCGTTGCTGGTCATCGCGGCGGACGACGGCGTTATGCCGCAGACGCGCGAGCATCTGGCGATTCTCACGATGTTGGGCGTGCGTCAGGGCGTGGTGGTGTTGTCGAAGGCGGATCGGGTCGATATTCCGCGATTGGGCAGGGTCAAACGCGAGATCACGCAGTGGCTTGCGAACACGCCGTTGGCTGGCGCAGAGATCGTGCCGGTGTCGGCGACCACGCCGGGCGATGCGGGCGTCGCGGTGCTGCGCGATCAATTGACGCATGCGGCGCAGGCATTGAAGGCGGCGGGCAATGCGGCGCGCCGTGACGATGCGTTGTTTCGTCTGGCCGTCGACCGGGTATTCACGCTGGCGGGTCACGGCACGGTGGTCACCGGCACCGCGTTTGCTGGCACCGTACGCGTGGGCGACACGTTGACGCTGATGCCGCAGGGCTTGCCGGTACGCGTGCGTAGCATTCATGCGCAGAACCGTGCCGTCGAAGCTGGCCGGGCAGGGGAGCGTTGCGCGTTGAATCTGACGGGCGTGGAACGCGATCAGATCAACAGAGGGGACTGGATCGTCGCGCCGGGACTCTCGGCACCTTCCACGCATGTGGACGTCGAGTTGCATTGGCTCGATGGTAATGCGCCGCTGACGCAATGGTTTCCGCTGCACGTGCATCTGGGCACGACGCACGTGCAGGCGCGTACGGTGCTTCTCGATGGCGACACGCTTGCGCCGGGCGGCACGATGCGTGTGCAACTGGTCTTCGACACGCCGGTGTGCACCATGCCGGGCGACCGGTTCATCGTGCGCAATCCGCAGGCGACGGCAACCGTCGGGGGCGGTCGGGTGCTCGATCCGGCGGGGCCGGAGCGGAAGCGGCGTTCGGCGGCGCGGTTGGCGTGGCTCGATGCCATGGCGCGATCGTTGGATGGCGACGGTCTCTCTGGGCTGCTGGCGCAGTCCCCGCAGGGGCTGACGAGTGCACAGGTGACGGCGCTGACAGGGTTGTCGTCGGCGACGTGGCAATGGCCGTCGGATGCCGTGGTACTGGCGGCGGCAGACGGCGAGTCGTTGGCATTTGCGCCGCAGCCGTGGGAGGCAATGCGCACGCGCGTACTCGACGTGTTGCGCGACTACCATGCGCGATTGGCCGATGAGCCGGGGCTTGATGCTGCGCGTCTTGGACGGATGACGTGGCCGGCGCTGGAAGCGACGCGTTGGCGCGCGATCGTACAGGCGCTGGTGGCCGACGGTTCGTTGACACGTACTGGCGCGTGGCTGCATTTACCGACGCACCGTGTGGAAATGAGTGCGGAAGAGACGGCGTTGGCAGAGGCGTTATTGCCGCGCATTGCGCAGGGCCGATTCGATCCGCCGTGGGTGCGTGATCTCGGGCGCGACGTGAGCGCGCCGGAAGAGCGGGTGCGCGCGGTGCTGCGCAAACTGGCGCGACAGGGGCGGGTGCATCAGATCGTCAAAGACTTGTTCTACGACGATGCTTGCGTGCAGGCGCTGGCCGAATTGGTGGCGCAAGGCGATGGCCGGATAGAGGCCGGCGGGTTCCGCGATGCGACGGGTTTAGGGCGCAAGCGGGCCGTGCAGATTCTGGAATTCTTCGACCGCGCGGGCTATACTCGCCGCGTTGGCGATACGCATGTGCGGCGTCCCGGCGTGGTTTGGGGCACGGCATAGCAAAAACGCCACGCGAGGTTTCGCGTGGCGTTTTTATCGAGATCAACGCGATATCGATACGTTCTCGTCAGACCATCATTTCGTTACACGAAGGAAGGCATCCGTATCCGGTGATGCGGCCGGGCTTCAAACCCGGTTGGGGGCGTCAGCCGTTCCCAGGTAGGTTCGACTCCTGCTGCTTTCCGCCATAAGACTTTCAGCGGCTTCTGCGCCTGCCGGATATCGCCCGCCGTGTCAGTCTTATCGGTCCCCGCTTTCGCGCGCAAATCTCGTAGCTGAAATCCTTCGTTATCGTCATCGTCACCGGCGGCGGGGTGGCTGCATGGCGCCGGTGTCTGATGCACTGGGCGTCAGGCTGGGCGATAGGCGCTGGTGATTTGGTATTGGCAATCGATCCGTGTGGCTTGCTTTCACTGGGTGTAACGGAGGACAAGCCGCTCTTGGAGCAGCCGTCAACATTGATTATTTTCCCGATCTGATTAATTATTTGGTCGGGCATATTGTTTTAATGTGTTTTGATGTTTTCTCGTTGAGTAATTTTAATTATAAAAATAATTTTAATTACTGTTTTTATAAAATATATAAGCGAGATTTTCTGAACACACCTCCTTCGGAGGCTTGGCACCTGGGCGCAATTCAATGATTTGAATACTACCGGGTGCGCGCGGCGCCCCGTATCTTCAAGGGGGTACTCATGCGTTTTCTAGCAACGGCCGTGTTTGCTGCGTTGACCGTGGTGGCCACATCTCCCGCTTTTGCGGCCGCGCCGGATTCGCGCTTCGACGCACTCGCCAATCTGCCATTCAATGGCGGGTATCCGACAGCGCAGGGGATCGCGCAACTCAAGGATGAACTCACGTTTCAGCGCGGCGTGCAGGCCTACATCTGGGCACTGCCGGCACTCAACATGTTGGGTATGCAGCGCGGTTCGGAGAAGACGTTCGGCAAGGGCTACAACGTGTTGCCCATCTGGAAAGACCGGCTGAATGCTAAAACGCTGGTAACCACACCGAACTCGGACGTTATTTACGCGATGGGGTATCTCGACCTCAAGGCGGACGGCCCGATGGTCATCGAAGTGCCCAAAGGCCTACAAGGGATTCTGGACGACTTCTTCCAGCGCCCGATTTGTTCTGAGGGACCGATCGACGGGCGTGTCTGGTGCGGCGACGTCGGCCTGCCCGGTCCTGACAAGGGGCAAGGTGGAAAATATCTGGTGCTGCCGCCAGATTACAAGGGCGAGATCCCACAGGGATATTTCGTACTGCGGTCGCGCACTTATGGCGTATTCGTTTTCTGGCGCGGTTTCTTCAAAGATCCGTCCCAACTCGACGAGCCCGTCAAGGTGATGGAGCAAACGCGCATTTATCCACTGGGCAAACAGGCCGAAGCGAAGCCAATGCAGTTCCCGAACGCTTCAGGCGTGCCGGTCAACATGTTGTATCCCACGGACGGAAGCGCGTTCGACCTGCTCGCTCAGTTCTTCGAGAACGAATACGCCGATCCGGCCGATATGGAAATGCGCGGCATGCTTGCCGCCATCGGCATTGAAAAGGGCAAACCCTTCAAACCGGACGCCCATACGCGCAGCCTGTTGGACAAAGCCGCCAAAACTGCCGCCAAGATGGGGCACGCCATCTCCTACGAGCCGCAGGCGATCGTGGAGAACGGCACCTGGTATCCGGATCGCCGCTGGCTCAACGTTTTCCCGGGCAACGCCACGTTTACCGCACCAACATTCAACTACATCGATGCACGCACGGGTTTCTTCACCAATGCCTACTCCACCAGCCCTGGCATGGCTGTTGAGATGGTCAACGTCGGCGCCAAGTATCCCGCGACCTTTGTCGATGCGAAGGGTGCGTTTCTGTCCGGCGGCAAAGCTTACAAGCTGAGTCTGCCCAAGGACGTTCCGGCCGCGTTGTTCTGGTCCGTCACGATCTACGATTCGATCACAGCATCGGGCGTCGATAACGGTCAGGCCTTCCCCTCGATCAACACGATGGATAAGCCCGCACAGAACGCCGACGGCAGCACCGATATCTATTTCGGCCCGAGTGCACCGGGCACCGGCAAGAACTGGCTGAAGACCCTGCCGGGAAAGGGCTACTTCGTAATCTTGCGTTTGTACGGGCCGACCCAGGCGTTCTTTGACAAGACCTGGAAGCCGGGGGATCTGCAACCCACCAAGTGACACTTCATTTTTGGGGCGTACATGTTCAAAGCACCGAAATCAATGACCGTACTTGCGGCATTCACTTTTAGCGTGGTCGGCACGCAAGTGCATGGCGCACCCGAGGCGCTACCGTTCGGCAACGTCCAGATGGACGGAACGCTGCCCGCGCGCAGCGCCGTCCCGGGGTTGTTCGCAGAGCTGGATTTTCAACAGGCGACGCAAGCCTACCTTTGGGCACTGCCGCTTGTGGCTTATGCCCAATGGCAGAAAGAGTCCTACGAAAAACTCGGTGCCAAACCGAATGACCTGGTGGTCTACACCACATGGAAAGACAAACTGGGCATTCTCACGGCCAATGCGACAACACCGTACATTCTCGGATTTTCCGAGCTGGACAAATCCGGACCATTGGTCATCGATATGCCGGCCGGCCCGACAGCCGGCGGGGTAGGTGACTTCTGGCAACGGTCCATGATCGATATGGGACAGACCGGGCCAGATAAAGGCCGAGGCGGCAAGTATCTGATCCTGCCACCGGGTGTGAAAGCCCCTGCGGACGCGAAAGGGTATTACGTCGCACAGTCGCAGACGAACAACGTGTTGCTTGGCTTCCGGGTACTCGAGCCCGACCCGGCGAAAGCAAAAGCTATCGTCAGCAAGATCAAAGTGTATTCGTACCGTGATCGCCAGTCCCCACCCAATATGCGTCTTGTTTCGCCAGACGGCCGCGACTGGTCGGGCACCCAGCCAGATGGCATGGCCTACTGGCAGCGCTTGCACGAGATCATCCAGCGCGAGCCGGTGAACGAGCGCGATCGCTTTTACATGGCGATGCTGGCAAACCTCGGGATCGAGAAGGGCAAGTCTTTCAATCCCGACGAGCGTCAACGCAAGGCGCTGGAGCAAGGCGCCACGGCAGGCAAGCTGCTGGCGCAGACGAATACCTACGCGAAGCGATTTGAGAACGTGAACCATTGGCCGGACCGGCGCTGGGAATATGCGTTGTTCATCAAGGACCCGTCGCAACGCGTGGCCAACTACGATCAGTTGCTTGAGCGCACGGCGTGGTTCTATGAGGCGGTGACAGACACCAAGGGCATGATCTCCTCTACACCAGGGCTGGGACAGGCCTATCTGGGCGCGTACACCGACAAGAACGATACCTGGCTCGATGGCGGCAAGAACTACAAGTTGCGTGTTGCCGCGAATCCGCCAGCGAAGCAGTTCTGGTCACTGACCGTCTACGACACTGACACGCGCCGCTTTGTGGAGAATTCCAAGCAAAAATCGGATGTCTCCAGCCGCGAGAATCTACGGAAAAATGCCGACGGCTCGGTGGATCTGTACTTTGGCCCCAACCCACCGCCGGGCGAGGAAAGCAATTGGGTGCAAACCGTGGCCGGTAAGCATTGGTTTGCCTATTTCCGTCTTTATGGGCCAACCGAGGCGTATTTTGACAAGCGCTGGAAGATGGAGGACATCACGGCTGGGTATTGATTCCCGCATGTTCACCCTTTGCCTCACCACGTCCAGCGCAGACCCAGCGTGGCGGACACCGACTGCTGTCTCGTCGCGTCGAGTTGTGTCAGGTAGGCAAGAGTGGCGTAGACGCTTGCGGCTTTATTGAAGCGGCCTGCCACGCCGATCCCGAATTGCGCCGCCGTGCTGTTGGCGCTCGTCACGACCGGCGTCGTGCCGCCAAAGAGAACGCGGCCGTCGTTGCCGAATGCGTGCAGCAAATTGAATAACAAATACGGCCGCAGCAGACCCCGCGCACCGTCGTAATTTGCCTCGAGCCGTGCCCCGATGCGTGCCAGCCAGCTATTCACATTGTTGAATCCAACGCTCGAAATCCCATCGTTGAAATCGTCGATCGCCTGACGCTGCCAGACGATTTGCGCCTGCGGTTCGAGTGCCAGTGTTTCGGTCAGCGCAATCGGCCATCCGGTTTCGAGAGAGGCCGCCAGCCCTTTGCCGTGAACGCTCTGGTTCAGCCCGCTGATCGGCTTCGATTGAAATTGCATGGCGGACGCGAGTACCACAGCGTCGGTATACGCACCGCCCGGCATCACATGCGTCCAGTAAAGACCCGCGCTGTACATGTCCAGCGCCAATGTGCCCGCGTGGGTGTCGGGCATGCCCAGCGCCAGCCCCTGAACATCGCCCGACGCGCGAGTCCATCCGCCGAGCACGCCGACGTGATCGGCATGACCCGTGTCGCTGCGTCCGGCGAAGAGGTCGTGTCCGATTTGTATGCCGCCGATATTGCCGTCGAACTGAGGCGTCACGTCGCCTTTCGCGCGTAGCTGCTCGGTTTGCCCCCAGACCCGGGCCCAGCCATCGGTCAACCACCCACGCTCGTCGAGCAATCCCTGCTGGCCCTGCCGCTCGTGGAATGTCGCCAACTGGGCGAAGCCTGCGGTTCTGCCTAACTCCGGCATCATCGAATAGACCGGAACTTCGATCCGATAGATGGGCAGAGGATCATCACCCGGCTGGAGCGTCGCGGTCGGTGGGGTGCCGATCGCCGCCGTCGGGGGCGGTACGACTTCGGTTTCCGGTTCTCCCGTGACCGGATCGATGGTGGTCACGACAACTTCCTCAGGCGTCGGGACCGTCGAGCGCAGATACCAACTGTTGGTGCTGTTGGCGGTGGTGCCGCCCTTGTAAAGAAAGTACGTGTAGGCCCCCGCGCTGACGGGCGCACCCAGCGAAAACGCCGAGCCTGAGGACGTGGTGCCGCCGACGGCCTGCACGACGGGAATGCCATTGCCTGTCGTGAGCGCGCCGAGGCCGCCGAGATTGTTGATGGCAACGGTGGTACTTCCGCCGATCGTGCCGCCACTCACCGTGAGCGGTGCAACACGTGAACTGTCGTTGCCCAGCACCGAGTCGACGAGAAGCTTGCCGCCTTGACCGGTGTAGTTGCCGGCAATGGTCAGCGTGCCGTTGCCTGCGCCATCGCCGGGATGAACGGTGCCCAGATTAGTGACGTTGCCGGTCAGCGTGCCGGTGCCCGTGAGGGTGGCACCGGACGCGACCGTCGTCGTCACGCCACCCAACGTGCCTGTCAGGTTGAAGATGCCGCTTTGCATCTGGGCGTTGTTGAAATTGCCGCTGCCGCTCCACGTCCAGTTGTCGCCTTGCGCGAGCAGGGTGCCGAAATTGATGAACGGATTACTGGCTGTCCCCGTGCCTTGCAACACCAGCGTGCTCACGGCGCTCGCGCCCCCATCTGCGGTGCCGACGATCTGCGAGCCGGTTTGCAACGTCAATGTGTTCGAGCGAGCCGCCGGGTTCATGAAAATGGCGGTCCCGACGTCGCTCTGGATCAGGCCGGCATTGGTGATCGAGATCGTGCCATTCACGGTGCGCACGCCGTAACCCTGCTGGCTGATGATCTGACCGCCCGCCTGATTGACGATGGTGCCGGTGAAACCCGCGCCGGTATTCGACACCACGGCGTCGCTGTTGATACCTCGTGCCTCGACATAGCCGCTGTTGGTGAACGTGATGTTGTTGCCCTGCATGAAGACGGTGAACGACCGGCTGGAGGGCGTGCCGCCCGTGGTGATCAGCGTGCCGGTATTGGTCAGCGTGCTCTGCCCGCCCGTCGAGCTCATTGCGCGGCTGCCCGAGCCGGTGGCGGTGATGGTCCCGGTGTTCAGGAACGTCGTGAATTGTCCGAGCGATGTCGATTGGCCCCACGACGCTGTCATGCCATAGCTGTTGGGGCCCGAGAGCGTGATCGTTCCGTTGTTCGTGATCGACCCGTTGTTGCCGTTCAGCGCCATGGCGTCGTTGTTGGCACCGCTGGTCGTAATGGTGCCGGTTGCCGCATTGACGAGGGAATTGCCGTTGTTCTGCCCCAGCATCGCTGCGCCACGTCCTGTCGACGAGGAGCCGGACAGGCTGAGCGCGCCGGCGTTGGAAATCGTGCTGGCGGAGTCGACAGTGATGATGGCGAGATTGGGGGTGCCACGAATCAGGGAAACGGCGCTTCCCGGCGTGACGTTGACGGTAACGTTGGTGCTGCCGCTCTGCGCGAGGACCGCGCCACCGCTTCCGGTGCAGGTGACCGTGGTATTGCTTGACGGGTTCAGATTGTCGCATGCGGCATGGGCGGTGCCGAGCGTGCAAAGCGGAATGGCAAAGAGCAGCGGTTTTAAGGGGGCAGGGCAGGTACGGTTTGCAAGCGCCGTGGCATTCATAGGCACGCTCCCAGGACAATTTTCTTTATTGAAGAAGAAGTCCCCGTGGCTGAAATTTATGCCGTAGGCGCACCAATTTCAATATCCTGTTGTGTCCGTGTCACAGGTGGTTTTTACCTCGATTTTTGCCTTGATGCCGATGCTGTCTTGAAGTAATTGACCACCCATGCTTCCTCGGACGCGAAGCATGAGTGGCAGGACAATGCCTCGCTCCTCGCTATTTATTCCTTGCAACGCGGGTCCCAGCGAGGTTCGTGCGTTATCTCATGTGCAGGCAGATATTCACCGGTTTCGGCAAACCGGTACGGGCCGTAGCCGGCGTCAAACCATTGCTTTACGGAATAACCGTGAAGTGATTTCAGTTCCTGATCGGTGTGATGCCAATGCGGGGGAATCACGGCGAAGAACAGATCATTCGCGATTCGCTTGGCACGAATTGGCAGTGCTGCTACAGCGTGCCTCACGGTTCCGGGACGCGCGAGCGAGTCGGCATCCGGGTGGGTCAGCAAGAACCGAAATCCCTGCGCCGCCTGACCAAAGTTGAGCGCGGAATGCTTAACGTATTCCTCGAAAAACGAAAACATTAGATACCTCGATATGAGTATTTGAATTGGAAGGTTTCATATCGTTGATTTGAGGCATGTTCGTTCTCCGGGATAGGTTGTTTCGCGCGTAGTCCCGACTTAATCGGAGCTACGCCTCATGCACGATCGCCGCCATGGCAACACGTGCAAGAAAGCCGCTTCGTGTTTCGTGGCGTTTCGCAACATAGGCATCGATCTTGTGCAGGACGAAGCGCGGAAAGCTCACATTAATACGTTCTGGCTTGCTGTCGAGCTTGCTGATGTCGACATCGGCGAACGCCCAGATCGCATCGGCGAACGCTTCCTGTTTTGCCAGATCCTCAATGGCCGAGCAAGTCAATGAGACTTCTTCGCCCTGCGCTATTAGCGTTTCAATGTGACCACTGATCGCCTCTTTGGCATTCCGGATGGCTTCATCTATGGTGTCGCCCCAAGAGAAGCAGCCCGGCACATCGGGCACGGTAACACCGTAGGTGCTCCCTTCGTCCTTATGAATTGCGATGGGAAATTCCATGTGTGCACTCCCACAATTTTTGTCAGATCGCGCTTTCGAAAAAACCACCGGCCTCACAGGCCGGCGGTTTTCAGGATGCTTCTTACAGTACCGACTGGCAGATCCTTTTTCGGGTGAGGCACCGTCACAAGGAGCGGCTTCGTCGGGTGTTTGAAGTGGTGGTGGCTGCCGGTAATACGAACCAACTTCCAGCCGTCCTCATCGAGCATCCGGATCAGTTTCGATGAGTTCATCGGTATCTCCGGTGTTCGAGTGTGTAAATATACACAAAAATCGGAGATTTTCAATGAAAATGTGTAATTGTGTGTATTTTTTGGCGACGCTAACGGCACCCAGCTAAGGACTGGTCATCAAGTGTCACCCACCCACCTTGCGCTTCCTTGCCGGCACCTTCTTCCCACCCGTCGCCGGCCCGCCGCCGCCGTCTTGCTCCCGCAACGTCCCCGCCAACTCCACGAACAACTTGACGCGTGAGTTTGCGTCGCCGTAGCGGTGGCCGATGTACAGGGTTGTCGTCGTGTCCGTATCCGCGAAGTCGCGAAACACGACGCCGGGTACCGCGATGGCGTTCAGCGACGCGGGCACGATGGTCACGCCAAGGCCGGTTGCCGTAAGCCCGATCAGCGTCGAAGCCTGCTGAGCCTCCTGCACGATCTTCGGTTCGAACCCGCGTTTCGCGCACAGCGCATGAATCTGCGCGAACATCACCACGCCCGCCGAGCGCGGATACGCGATGAACGCCTCGTCGCGCAAATCGGCAATCCGCACCTTGGCGGCCTTCGCCAACGGATGTCCGGCATGCATTGCCAACACCAGCGGCTCGACGACCAACGGCGTCAGCACCAAAGACGACGGCGCCGGTTGCTGCGCATCGAGGCGCAACAACGCGACATCGATCTCGCGCGCTTCCAGCGCATCAAGCTGTCGCGACGACGGCAACTCGTGCAACTGAACCTGCACCTTCGGCCGTTGCTTGCGATAGGCGTGAATCAATTGCGGAAACACGGGCGACAGCGACGACGCGTTCGTGAACCCCACGCGCAACCGTCCTACTTCTCCGCTCACGGTCTGCCACACCGACTCACGCGCATGTTCGATATGCGCGAGGATCGCCGGTGCCTGTGCCGCTAACGCAATGCCCGCCTCGGTCAGCGAGACCGAGCGCCGGGTGCGGTGAAACAGACGCGCCCCCAACGATTCTTCAAGCGCCTGAATCGCCAGGCTCAGCGGGGCCTGCGTGATCCCCAGCCGCTCGGCACTGCGCCGGAAATGCAACTCCTCCGCCAGCACCGCAAAGTACTCCAGATGCCGAATATTCATCATCGCCCGGTGCCTTTCATTGATTTGATTTGCAAATCATTAACGTGATTTCAAAGAATAAATGAAATCGATTGCCGGGGCCATACTGTCACGAAACCACTCGAACGAGACCAAGCCCCAAGGGCTTCGGAGACAGCATGGAAAGTACCGAACTCATGGCGCGCCTGCGCGCCGGCCAACCCGTATTCGCACTGGGCATGCGCGCCGCACGCTCACCCGACGTCGTGCGCTGGGCGCGCGCCGCCGGTTACGACACGGTATGGATCGACATGGAACACAGCCCGATGCCGGTCGACACCGTCTCGCAGCTTTGCCTGTGCGCGGTCGATCTCGGCCTGATGCCTTGGGTGCGCGTGCCGGAACGCGACTACGGCATGATCAACCGCGTGCTCGACGGCGGCGCACTGGGCATCATCGCCGCCCGTATCGAGTCCGCCGAACAGGCCCGCGAAATCGTCACCGCGAGCCGCTTTGCCCCGCACGGTCAGCGCTCCCAACTGGCCACGCTGCCGTTCGTCGGCTACGAGAAATTGCCGGCCGCGGAAATGAATCGCCGCGTGAATGCCGTGACGGCCGTGAAGCTGCTGATCGAAAGCCGCGCAGGCGTAGAAAATGCAGCAGAAATCGCGGCAGTGCCCGGCGTCGACATCGTGGCTCTCGGCTGCAACGATCTGTCTGCCGACCTCGGCCATACCGGAAATCCGACCCATCCCGACGTGCTGGCCGCCTGCCGCCAAGTCGTCGCCGCCGTGCGTGCCCAAGGCAAGATCGCCATCGTCGGCGGCATGCCGGAAGGCGAAGCCCTGACGCAACTGCGCGCCGACGGCGCTGCGCCGTTCGTTTTCAGCGGCATCGACGGCGACCTGTTTCTCGATGCGATGCGGCGTCGCGTGGCGGCCGATCGCACCGCGCTGACGCCCGCCTGAGCATTAGCTTCATCAAATTCCTTTTTGCCAACTCCACAGAACCCACTCACATGGCAACCCAATACGCCGGCCAGCTGACCTCTACCCCGATGCGCGCCGCAAGCTCGCTGACCCGCCCCGCATTCGACATGCCCGAGAACGCCTGCGATGCGCACATGCACGTGTTCGAGCCGCTCTCGCAGTATCCGAGCGTGGGCAAGCCGCAGTACACCTTGCCCGATGGCGGGCTCGACAAGTACCGCGAGGTGATGGACGCGCTTTCGATTCGCCGCTTCGCCATCGTCCAGCCGAGCTTCTACGGGACGGACAATCGTTGCCTGCTCGACGCCTTGGCCAAGGCGGGAGATGCAGCACGCGGCGTCGTCATGATCGACGAGGGGCTGCCCGCCGCCACGCTAGACGCCTGGCATCGCGCCAACGTGCGGGCCATCCGGCTCGATCTGTTCTCCCGTGCGGAACAACCCACGCAAGAAATTCAGGCCTACATCAGCCGCATGGCGGCGCTGTGCGAAAGCCTCGGCTGGCATCTCCAGTTCTATGCGCCGGGCCCGATCGTGCGAAACCTGATTCCGTTTTTGGCTGACGTGCGCACGCCGTTCGTGATCGACCACATGGGCTACATGACGCAGGAAGACGGGCTCACGAGCGATGACTTCACGCGCCTGCTTCAACTGCTGAAGGACGGCAACTGCACGCTCAAGCTGTCGGCACCGTATCGCGTCGCCAAGGGGCGCCCGCTGTCGTCGGTCGCGCCGATGGCGAAGGCGATCATCGAGACGGCCCCGGACAAGGTCATCTGGGGATCGGACTGGCCGCACATCCCGATGGGCGAACGCGATACCGGTGAATTGCTGAACCTGTTGGGCGACTGGACGACAGACGCCGTGACGCGTCGCCGGATCCTCGTCGATAATCCGGCCCGCCTCTACGATTTCTGATCGAGTTCGTTCATGAGCTACCAACCTCATTCCGCCTTCGCCGGGCTGTTTCACGCCTTCACCTCCGACCCGAATAGTCTCGGCAACCGGCTGGCGAAGACGATGTCGGCACGCGACGCGGCACTGCCGCTGCTGGTCTCGACCGGCTCGGATATTGCGCTGTTTCCGGGTGCTGGCGCACCCGCCCAGATCGAGAGTTTTCGCAAGTCGACGCGGGGATTCATCGAACTGACGGCGGTCTCGCATCTGCCGCTGGCGCTGGCCTATCTCGCCCGTTTGCGCGAACTGGACGACGAAGGGCAGGGCGACAGCGAAGCGGCCGCATGGCGCGCCGAAGCGAAGCGACTGATCGAGCATGCCGGACACGTGCGCGAGGCCAATACCCTGGCGCACTGGCGCGACGCCGTTGCGGTGCAGAGTCTGCGCGGCAACGAAGCCCGGCTGGTCGATCTGATCGACTACACGTGCGGCGTTTCCATTCGCTGGCTCACGCAAGCACTGGCCAACCCGTCGCGGCTGGACTTCGACCGTCTCGTCGCAGACTACTTTGAGGCCGCGCCGGGCAGCGACTTGCCGGTGCCGATGAACGACGTGATGTTTGCGACCTTCGGTCTGGCGTATCTGGACATCGTCTATCGCATCGGCAACTGGCTGCGCGCGCAATCGATCGACTGGACGCGCGCCATGGTCATCGTCTCGGGGCGGTCGGGCCGTCCGACGGCGGGGGCGACATGGTCGTCGAACAACATGTGCCACCTCATCTGGCGGGCTTCACGCGAACAACTGCCGCCGGAGCGTCTGCTGGTTGCGCCGCACGCCCCGGGCTTTTCCGTGGCGAATCTCGGCACTGCGGATGACCTTAAATCCCTTGAGGCGGGCTACCGCGAGTTGTGGCACAACACACGCGCCAGCATTGAAGTTGCCCGCAAGATGTTTCCGGAAGCGCCCGGATTTTCGTTCGCGCCGTCGCCTGACGAAGCCATGCCGCCGCTGGCCGACGCACAGGACCGCAAGGTCATGGCGGCACGGCTGCGCCGCATCATGGAAGACCCGGCGCAACTCCTATCCAACTGCGTGGCGGACTACATCGTCGACGAGTTGGCCCGTTGCGATAACGACCCGTCGCGCGCGGTCATCCCCGGCTTTACGCATGTGAATTACCCGACGCGAATTCGCTAAATCACGCACAGACGTATGAACTGATTGATCCGCAGAGACAACCACGGACGAAGCAGGAAATGAAGCAACAAACGAGAAACGGGCAGCAGGGGCGCTGCACCGTTCATCGTCCGGGGGACCGCTTCAAGACGGTTTGAACACGACATCAAATAGCCCTATCAGGAGACAACCATGAATCTGATGCAGAACGAGGGGACACCCAGTGTCTCTGCTGCGCTACCCGTACGACGGATCGTCGCCATTACGCTGGTGTGCTTCGCCGTCTCGATGATCGACGGCTTCGACACGCTGATGCTCAGCTTCGTCGCGCCGTTGCTGTCCAAGTCGTTGAATATCGACCCGGCCTCACTGGGGCGGGTCTTCGGCGCGGGCTTTATCGGCACGGTCGTCGGCTCGCTCATTGCAGGGCCGCTCGCCGACCGCTTCGGCCGCCGCCCGACGTTGGTGGCCGCGTTGATCATGACCGGTGTATTCACGCTGGCGTGCGCGTGGGCCACCTCGGCCACGGAATTGTCGATCCTTCGCCTGCTCGGCGGTCTGGGTATGGGCGGTGCGATTCCGCCGGTGACGGCCATCACGGCAGAAAGCGCACCGGTGCGCCGCCGCTCGGCACTCGTCATTCTGATGTTCATCGGCTTTCCGCTGGGTGCAGTCGTGGGCGGCGCGATTTCGGCCGTGCTGATGATGCGCTTCGGCTGGCCGTTCGTGTTCCAGATGGGCGGGGCGTTTGCGCTGCTCGTCATCCTTCCGGTGCTCTGGGTGCTGCCCGCCACGGCGCCTGCCGGTGCCCACAAAGGCGAACGCCCGGGGGCCGTCCTGCAACGCCGTGGCATGTTGCCGCGCGTATTCGCCGACGGACGTGGTGTCGCGGCATCGGCGCTGTGGGTCGGTGTGCTCGCGACGATGATTCTGTCGGGCTTTCTCGTGAGCTTCATGCCGACGCTGTTGCACCTGAACGGCGTAGCGCCCGACCGTGCAGCGATGGGCGCGGTCACGCTCAACATTGGGGCGATTGTCGGCGCGCTGCTGCTCTCGACGGTCGTGACGCGGGCCGGGCCGTTCGTGCCCGTGGCGTGCTCTTTCATCGGCGGTGCCGTGCTGACCGTGGTGCTCGGCAATCTCATCGGCGTGGGGCATGCCACGTTCGGAATGCTCTTCGCGGTCGGCGCGTGTCTGGTCGGCGGGCAACTGACGTTTCCGGCGATTGCCAGCCGTCTGTTCCCGACGGACGTGCGTGCCGCCGGGGTCGGCGCGACGATGGCCATCGGGCGTCTCGGCTCGATCATCGGACCGACCGTCGGTGGCTGGTTGATTGCCCGCCAGATGCCGTTGCCGCAACTCTTCGTTTTCGCTGCCTGTCTGGCCGTCATCGGTGCCCTTGGCGTGAGCGTTGCCCGCTGGCGCACGCCGCCTCAGGCGGAAGGGCATGAACGACACCCCGATACCTACGGCGCACCAGTGCCGCACGGAGAAGTGAATCATGGCCGTTAATTTCACCCCGGTGCAGACGCTGCCGACCAGCGCTGCGAGAGCCGTGGCGACATTCACCCGCGATGGCGAGCGCTGGCTGGCGATTGCGCAGATGTCTAAGGACGTGGCGGGCGAAGTGCCCTATATGAACGGCGGCGACAGTAACGTCGATGCACTGTTCTACCGCTGGGAGGCTGGAGCAAAAGCGGGGGAGGGCGCGGGCGCTTTCACACTCGCCGAGCGCCTGTCACTGCCCGGTGGCGAAGACGTCGAGCACTTCACTATCGGCACGCGGGAATTCCTCGCCTGCGTGGGCATTCGCACCGGAAGCGGGCCGTACGATCTGAATACGCATGCCGTGCTGTACGAGCGTCTTCATGGCGAATGGCGTGAGCACCAGCGATTCGAAGTCTTCGCAGGCAAACAGTGGCGTCACTTCGAGATCGACGGGCGGCACTTCCTTGGCCTCGCGCAAGGCGTCACGGTGGAGGGGCCGGTAGCCCGGCACCCCGATCAGTCCTGCGTGTTCGCATGGAATGGCGAGCGCTTCGAACCGTTTCAGGCGACCGGTGGCCGATGGGGCTACAACTGGGCGCACATCGCGCATGCCGGCAAACACTATGTGGCTTACGCCGATCACGTCAGTGGATCGCGCATCTTTCGCTGGAACGGCAGCCAGTTCGAGACGCTTCAAACCTTCGATGAGCCGGGCGGACGCGCTTTCCATTTCTTCGTCGACGGCCAGACGCTATGGCTCGTCCACGCCAATCTGCTCAGCCATACAACGCTGTACCGTTTCGACGGCGTCCAATTCATCGCGACGCAGACGCTCGACGGCGCGGGTGGCCGCGAGCTTTGCGAGATACCTGCCAGCCGTCCCGGCGCACCGCGTTATCTGTTGCAAGTGCGCTTCATCACCGGCACACCGAAGGCCCCCGAGCCTGTCCAGCAATCGGTGTTGTGGCAATGGCGTGGCGACGGCTTCGATGCGCTCGCATGGATCGATACGTTCGGCGGCACCGATGCGTCGACATTCGATATCGATGGCGAGCGCTATGTGGTCGTAACCAACAGTCTCGACGCCGACGTGCGCTTTCGGGTCGATTCCGTCGTCTACCGGTTTTCCGGATGACCTGCGAGGGCCGGTGGCCGATGCAATAGCCGACGCCTGCCCCGACTTCTGAAGATTCCGTAGTCCCTGCTGTTCCCGTCTCGCCCCACCAGAGGGT
Organism: Pandoraea sp. PE-S2T-3; assembly: GCF_002179965.1. Taxonomy (GTDB): domain Bacteria; phylum Pseudomonadota; class Gammaproteobacteria; order Burkholderiales; family Burkholderiaceae; genus Pandoraea. Next base: position 481,396 of record NZ_NGUQ01000015.1, on the reverse strand, counting down.
GACGGCTTCGTTTTGCCTAAAAAAATACATATGGAGACAAACCTCATGACTCGCCTTGCTGCACGCCGTACGCCGCTCGCTTCGCTGCTCGCTGTTCTGTTGACCCCGGCCTTGCTGGCCGTTGCCGCTCCCGTCGAGGCGCAAAGCTCGGTGCAGTTGTACGGGATCATCGATGCCGGCCTCACGTACTTCAGCAACCTGAACGGCCATGGCACCTTCGTGGCGAACGACGGCGCGATTCAGGCCAACCGTTGGGGCCTGCGTGGCACCGAGGATCTGGGCGACGGACGTCGCGTCATCTTCGCCCTCGAGAACGGCTTCAATCTCTACTCCGGCACGATGGTGCAGTCCGGCGTGCTGTTCAGCCGGCAGGCGTGGCTGGGGCTTCAGGACAACACGTTGGGCACGTTGACGCTCGGCAAGCAGTACGACTTCTTCTGGGACAACCTCACGCAGTTCACGATGGGGCAGTTGGCGGGGCAGTACTCTTGGCACCCGGGCGACTTCGACCATCTGGCGGGTACGCTGCACATCAATAACGCTATCAAATACACGTCGCCGAACTGGGCAGGGCTGACGGTGGGCGGCTTGTACGCCACGCCGTCGTCCGATGTTTCCGCCGGGACCGGCCGCGTGTTTGCCTTCGGCGCGAAGTATGCGAACGACGGCCTCAGCCTCGGGGCGGCCTATACCAATACCCACAACTCCGGCGTCAATGCGCCCACGCAGGCGGGGACGACAATTTTCCCGGATCTGCCGCCGGGGCCGGCCGTGCTGGACAACATCGCCAGTTGGGGCGTGGGTGGCAGCTACCGCTATGGGCCGAATACGACGCGCCTGCTGTTCACCAGCACGCGCTTTCGCAACGGCAACGAGAGTACCGTGATGAATACCTATGAGGCCAATCAGATCTATCGCTGGGGCCCGGCGTGGACGTTCATGGCGGGCTACTGGTATTCGAAGATGGGCGTGCAGAAGTGGCAGAACGTGACGGGGCTCGCCGACTACGCACTGTCCAAGCGCACCGACGTCTACGTCGAAGCCACGTGGCTGTATGCGGGCGGTGGCGCGGCACCGGTGTTCCTCGGCGGCGGGGCGGCACCCACCTTCGTGAAGGGGACCTACACCGGGCAGGGGCCGTCGTCGACGGCGGTGCGCATCGGCATGCGGCACACGTTCTGAACGAATGGCGTCGATGCGTCCCAGACGATGACGTATTGATGGCACGGTGCAATCGCGATCGGTTTTTCCGATACGGCGCTTCGAGATTGGTATAAACCCTAATCAAAATTGCCGCGATTGCGTCGCATCGGCCATCGGCGGGGGTCTTGGCTCCGCTCGATGTGCCCGATTCGATCGATATCTCGAGGTATCGCGCAGGGGTGATCGGAATTTCCGATACCGATCACCGGGACCGTGCTTCCCGCGGTCTATTTGGCCTTCTACGATGGCAGCGTGTCATTCATCCACACGTTCACCACCGGATACGCCAAGCCATGCATGCCAATGAAGCCTTTCCCCTCGTCGATGTGAGCGGCACGCCGTTCGAACGGGGCCTTGCACACGGTCGTCAGGTGCCCGAGCGCGTGGCGCGCAGTCTGGCGCTGTATCGCACGCAACTGGATCGCCGGGGCGTGTCGAGCGAACGGCAACAGGCATTGGCACGTCGGATGGTGCCCACCATCGAAGCCTTCGACGCGACGTATCTGGAGGAAATGCGGGGCATCGCCGAGGGCGCGAACGTCACGCTCGAAGACGTCGTCATCATCAATTGCCGCACCGAGATGATGTACGGGCACGACGAGATCGGCGAAGCGCGCAAGGCGCTCGACGATGGCTGCACGGGCCTGATCGTCATGCCGCAGGCGAGCACCAACGGGCGTCTGTTGCATGCGCATAACTGGGACTGGCGGGCCGAGTGCGCCGATACCGGGATCGTGCTGCGCATGCGCCGCGACGACGGCCCCGATCTGCTCGTCTTTACCGAAGCCGGTACGCTTGGCCGCCACGGCATCAACAGCGCAGGCCTGTCGCTGTCCGGCAACTTCCTGACGTCCGATCGCGACTATGTAAACGCGAGCGAAGCCAATACGCCGCTCTCGCTGATTCGCCGTCGCATGCTCGATTCCACCAGTCTTGCCGACGCCATGAAAGCGCTGTGGAACACGCGCCGCTATGCGTCGAATAACCTGATGCTGGCCGATGCGCGCGGTGAGGCCGTGAATCTGGAATGCGCACCGGACGAGATTTTCTGGCTCACGCCGACTGACGACCTCCTCGTGCATGCCAATCACTGGCTGTGCCCGGTGGCCCGCACCAAGCTGCGCGATCTCGGTCTGGCCAAGAGCCCCGATTCCATCTACCGCCAGCGCCGCGTGACCGCAGGCCTGAACATCGGCCGCGAACGCTTCGGCAAGATCGATTGGACCGTCATCAAGGGCGTACTCGCCGATGACTTCGGCAGCCCCGTAGGCGTGCTGCGCGTGCCGCGAAAGGTGAGCTTCGACAGCATTGCGGCGACGGTTTGCACCACGTTGATGGACGCCGCCGACGGTGTGCTGTGGATCGCGCGCAAGCCCTACGAATCGCGCGAATTCGTCGAATATCGGTTGCGCTGAGCGCATGCGGCGGGGCGCCAGGCATGAGCCTGCGCGCCGCTTCGCCCGGACAGTCCCCTCAGTACAACGACAAACCGATGTCCCCGATGTCCCCGATCTCCCAGTTATCTCCGATGTCCCGGCCACCTTGTCGGCGCGAACTCCGCAAGCGTTGGCACGCCGGTCTTGCGGCGAGCCTCGCGTTGGCAGCGGCGCTGGTGTGCGCTTCGTCGGCGCAGGCGCAATCACAGCCGCAATCGCAGCCTGCCGCACCCCGTCACGAGATTCGTTTTGCCGTCAGTTCCGACACGCCCACGTCGATGCCGGGCAGCCTTCTACGCAACACGGCGACGGACAACATCCTCGCGCACGTGGTCGAGTCACTCGTCGCGTTGCGTGCGGACCTGAGCATCGGTCCGATGCTTGCCGACCGGTGGGACATCTCCCCCGACGGCAAGACCTACACGTTTCATCTGCGCCACGGCGTGCAGTTTCACAACGGCAAGCCGATGACGGCGGCAGACGTGAAGTGGAGCTACGAATACTTCATGAACCCGTCGACCGGGTTCTATTGCCGTCGCGCCTACGATGGCCACGCGGGCGCCAAGGTGCTGGGCGTGCACGTCATCGATCGCTACACCGTCACGTTCGATCTCGATCGCGCGTCGGCTTTGTTCCTCAATCACATGGCCGACCCGCGCTGCCCGTTGGCGGTACTCAGTCCGGACAGCGTGGATGCCGAGGGTCATTGGGCGCAGCCCATCGGCACCGGGCCTTATGTGTTCGCCGACTGGCAGCCGGGACAGTACGTGTTGCTCAAACCGTTTGCTGCCTACCGGCCGCGTCCGGAGCCGGCGAACGGGGCAGCCGGTGCCAAGGTGGCGCATGCCGACGTGCGCTTCGTTACGATTCCGGACGAGACGGCGCAGATGTCCGCGCTGATGTCGGGCCAGATCGACGCCATGAATCTCTCCGAGCAAATGGTGCCGCCGAAAGATCCGGCATGGCACGTCGTGGCCGGGCCGGGTGCCGACCCCGCCATGCTGCTGATTCAGTCGCGCGACCCATTGCTGGCCGATGTGCGCATTCGCCGTGCAATTGCGCTGGCCGCCGACTTGCCGGGCATTGCGAATGCTGTGACGGAAGGGCGCTCGGACTACAACCCGTCGCTCGTGCCGAACGCGAGTGCGCTGGCAAGCCCGGCCACGCGCATGGGGTACGTGAAGTCGCTGCCGGAGGTGAAGCGCCTGCTCGACGAAGCGGGCTATCGCGGCCAGCCGATCACGCTCGAGACCAATCGCCGCTACACGCACATGTTCACCATGGCCGTGTATCTGCAATCGCTGCTCGCGCGCGCCGGCATCAATGTGAAGCTGCAAGTGGTGGAGTGGGGCAAGCAACTGGCGGACTACCGCGCCGGGCGCTTCCAACTGATGGCGTTCGGCTACACGGCGCGCACCGACCCGGCGTTGATGTATGCCGACGTGCTAGGCGACAAGTCGCGCAATGCGCTGGTGCAGTGGGAAGACCCGGCGGCGCTGGACCTGTTGCGCAGCATCGCGGGCGAGACCGACGACCGCGTGCGTGCGCGCGTGTTCGGCGAATTGCACCAGCGCATGCTGGCCGATGTGCCCATGCTCGTGCTCTACAACTCGCCCGATCTGATGCTGGTCAGTTCTCGCCTGCATGGCGTGACAAGCTGGCCCATCCGTCTCAAACGCTTCTATAACGTGACGAAGGACTGACGGCATGCCGGCGTACCTTTTCAAGCGCATCTCAATGTCCGTGCCCACGGTCTTTATCGTGACGCTGCTCGTGTTCGGCATGATTCGCGCCATTCCGGGCGACCCCGCCACGCTCATGCTGGGCGACCTGAACGACCCGGCGCTGCTCGCACATCTGCGTCACTCGCTGGGGCTCGACGAGCCTTGGCCTGCGCAGTATCTGCACTGGATCGAACACCTGCTGCGCGGCGATCTGGGCATGTCGATTGCCCGGCATCGTCCGGTGAGCGCGCTGATCGCAGAAGCCTTTCCGGTGACGGCAAAGATCGTGCTCGGCGCAACGTTCGTCGCCTGCCTCTTCGCGATACCCGCCGGGCTGTTTGCGGCGTGGCGGCAGAATCGCCGCAGCGATCTGGCGATCGTCATGACGACGGTGCTGCTCGTCTCGATTCCGAGTTTCTGGTCGGGCATTTTGCTCATCTGGATCTTCGGGGTGAAGCTGCACTGGCTGCCCACTTTCGGCTATCAGACGTTTGCGCAGGCCGGCTGGGGCTCGCTGCGCTATCTCGTGCTGCCGGTGATTGCCATTGCGCTGGGCGAGATCGCTGTCGTCACCCGCATGATCCGCGCGAGCAGCATCGACGTGCTGCGCCTGGAGTACATCGCCCATGCCCGTGCCAAGGGCCTGAGCGAGCGCCGCGTGCTGGTGCGGCACACGTTGCCCAACGCGTTCGGCCCGACGCTCACCGTGATCGGCCTCGTGGTCGGCCACTTGCTGGCAGGCGGCGCGGTTATCGAAACCGTATTCACGCTGCCCGGCATGGGGCGCCTGCTGGTGGAGAGCATTTACGCGCGTGACTACCCGGTCGTGCAGGGCTGTTTGCTGGTGATCGCCCTGATCTACGTCGTGATCAATCTGGCCGTCGACCTGCTGTATCCGCTGTTCGACCCTCGAATCAAGCACTGAATCAAGCACTGAATCAAGCACTGAACGCCCCATGACCTATTTGTTCTCCCTGCTATCCGTGCGACGGGCCAATTTGTGGATCGGCGGCTTTCTGGTCGGCCTGCTGGTGCTCATCGCCGCCGTCGATCTCGTCTACACGCCCTATAACCCGGTGGACGTGGATCTCTACGCCCGCTACGCCGCACCGAGCGCGGCGCATTGGTTCGGCACCGACGCGTTCGGCCGTGACGTGCTCTCGCGCATCATGGCCGGCGCGAGTCTGAGCCTGACGGTGAGTGTTGCCTCGGTCGTGCTGGCGCTGGCTGCCGGCACGTTGATCGGCGCGATTTTCGGCTACGTCGGCGGCTGGCCCGACCGGCTGGCGGGCATGCTGGTCGACGCCTTGATGGCCTTCCCCGGTCTGCTGCTGGCACTCGGCGTCATGACCGTGCTTGGGCCCTCGAAATGGGGGGTAGTGCTGGCACTGGGCCTTGCCTACACGCCATCGGTGAGCCGCATTGCGCGTGGGGCCGTGCTGTCGCTGCGCATGCGCGATTACGTCGAAGCGTCGCGCACCATGGGCAATCGCGAGGCGTGGACGTTCGTGCGGCACGTGTTGCCTCACTGCGTGCAGCCGTTGCTGATCTTCTCGACGTCGCTGTTCGGCTCGGCCCTGCTCGCGGAGAGTGCCCTGAGTTTTCTCGGGCTTGGCGTGCCCGCCCCGGAACCCACGTGGGGTGGCATGCTCGCGGACGGTCGCTCTGCCATCGATCAGGCGTTCTGGGTGGTGTTGTTCCCCGGCGCGGCCATCTCGCTGGCGTTGTTCGGTATCAACCTGCTGGGCGACGCCGTGCGCGATTTGCTCGACCCGCGACTGAAGGAGGTCAAATGAACGCGCTCGCAAACGCCCAGTCGGTTGAGCCGGTTCCGCCGTCGTCTACGCAGGGGACCGAAGCGGCCTCAGCGAGCGCGCCGCTGCTCGACATCAAGGGGCTGTGCATTGCTTTTCCCGACGGTAAAGGCGGTCAGCGCGATGTCGTGCGCAATATCGATCTGACGCTGCGCGCCGGTGAATCGCTTGCCGTCGTGGGCGAATCGGGGAGTGGCAAGACGCTGATCGGCAAGGCGCTGCTCGGCCTGCTGCCGGAATCGGCGACGGCCCGCGCCGGCACGCTGGCGTTCGACGGCCGCTCGTTGCTCGCTCTCGACGCCACGCAATGGCGCGACGTGCGAGGCACCGAGATCGGTATGGTGTTTCAGGAGCCGATGGTCTCGCTCAACCCGGCCATGCGCATCGGCGAGCAGATGATCGAAGCGCTCGTGCGCCGTCGCGGCGTCGCGGCAGCACAGGCGCGTCAGCAAGCGCTGGCGATGCTCGCCCGGGTGCGCGTGCGCGATCCGCAGCGGTGCATGGCGCGGTATCCCCATGAGTTCTCGGGCGGCATGCGGCAACGCATCCTGCTCGCCGCTGTGATGCTGCTCAAGCCCCGGTTGTTGATCGCCGATGAGCCGACAACAGCACTCGACTGTGTGGTGCAAAAAGAAGTCCTCGACGTGATGATCGGTCTCGCGCGCGAGGAGGGAACGGCGCTGGTGTTCATCAGTCACGATCTGGCGCTGGTGGCGGCGTACACCGAGCGCGTGCTGGTGGTGCGTCAGGGCGACGCCGTCGAGTCGGGGCCGGTGGCGCGGGTGTTGTCACATCCTTCAACCGATTACACGTTGCGTCTGCTTGAGTCTTTGCCACGCCGCGACGCGGGGACGCGCGCGCCTGCGGGCACTGTGATCACCGATGCGCCAATTCTGGAAGTGTCCGATGTGGCGGTGGATTACGTTGTTCCGCAAAGCTGGTTCCGGCGCAAGGCCGTGCGAACCGTCTACCCGTGTTCGTTCCGCGTGCATGCCGGTCAGACGCTGGCGATCGTGGGCGAGTCGGGCAGCGGCAAGACAACCCTCGCCAAGGCTGTGATGGGCATGCTGCCCCGCGCGCAAGGGCAGGTGAGCGTGCGCGGTGCGCCGTTTCCGGCGCAGGGTGGCGACGCTGCCATGCGGGCGTCGCGCCGGGCCGTGCAGATGGTGTTTCAAGACCCGTACTCGTCGCTCGATCCGCGCATGCGCGTGGACGCGCTGGTAGAGGAGCCGCTGCGGCTGGACACGTCGCTGAGTACCGCGCAGCGTCGCGAGCGGGTGGCGCAAGTGCTGGCCGACGTGGGGCTGGCGAGCTTCGGCACGCGGTTTGTTCATCAGATGTCGGGCGGTCAGCGCCAGCGCGTGGCCATTGCGCGCGCGCTGGCGGCACATCCACAGATCATCGTGGCCGACGAGCCCGTATCGGCGTTGGACGTCACGGTGCAGAAGCAAGTGCTCGACATGCTCACCGAATTGCAGGCGCGCTATCGCTTTGCGCTGTTGCTGATTTCGCACGATCTGGGTGTGGTTGAACAACTGTCCGATCACGTCATCGTGATGTATCGGGGGCACGTCGTGGAGCGCGGCACGCGCGATGCGATCTACGACTGTCCCGCGCACCCGTACACACGCCGTCTGCTGCGCGCCGTGCCGGAATTGCGAGGCGATCGCGAGTCGGGCTTTGCCGTGCATACGCGCGAATTTTCCGAACACGAGTCGAACGATGCGCCGCTGGCGTACTTCGATCCAGAACAGGGGGGCGAAGCCTTACCGCATCTGTGCCCGGTCGCCCACAGTCCCGACCCGGAACACCGCGTCGCGGTATTCGCGAGCGGGCAGTGATTGTTATAGGCAATCCCGATCGGCGGATCTGCATTCCTGCCGGTCAGGCGACTGCCTACCATGCTGATATCGATTCGCCGGCCTGCGCTGTGCGAGTTAGCCGTCTTACGTTAGGTCACTAATTTCTTACCATGCATAGCGTCACGCATCCCATCTCTCATTTGTGCAGCGGCACCTCGCAAGCGGTGGTCGCCGAGCATTTCGGCAATGCATCCTCGGGCCGCAAGGTCTACTTGCAGGCAGCGTTGCATGCCGACGAGACGCCCGCCATGCTGGTAGCGACGAGGCTTCGCGACAAGTTTCTCGCGCTCGAAGCGCAGGGCCGCTTGCGCGCCGAAGTCGTACTCGTCGTCATGGCGAACCCCATGGGGCTGAACCAATGGCTGATGGGCGCGCCGCAAGGGCGCTTCGAGCTGGCCAGCGGGCGCAACTACAACCGTGGCTTCCCGATGGTGTTCAAGGCCGTTGTGCAGCGTCTGGAAGGCGCACTGACCGACGACGTCGACGTCAATCGTCAGCGCGTACGCACGGCCTGGGGCGAGGCGCTGGCGGAATTGCCCGTGACGGATGCGTTCGGATCGTTGCAACGCCTGCTGATGACGCAGGCTCACGACGCCGATATCGTGCTCGATCTGCATTGCTCGCGCGAAGCGACGATGCACCTCTATACCGGCGATGAATGCTGGCCGGCGGCCGAGCCGCTGGCGCGCTATCTCGGCTCGAGGGCGAGTCTGCTGGCGCTGGATTCGGGCGCGTTTTCGTTCGACGAGGCGCAGAGCTACACGTGGTGGCAGCTTCGCCAGCACTTCGGCACGACTTACCCGATGCCAGAAGGGCCGGTCTCTGTCACCGTTGAGCATCGCGGCCAGCGCGACGTCAGTTACGAGCAGGCCGACGCCGATGCCGACGCGATCATTCAATACCTGACCCACATTGGCGATATCGCGGGCGATGCCCAGCCGTTGCCGCCGCTGCTGCATCCCGCCACGCCGCTGGCCGGCAGCGAGCAATTCCGCGCGCCGTGCGCCGGCATTCTGGTGCACCGCGCGGCACTGGGGACGATGGTCGAAGTCGGGCAACCGGTCTTCGACATCGTTGCGCCGTTGACGGGCGAAGTGCGCACCGTGTCGAGCCGGACACAAGGCGTGCTGTATATGCGCCGCGACGTGCGATTCGTCAATGCGGGCGATCCGCTTGGCCGCGTTACCGGCCAGCGCGTCCAGCGCTCCGGCATGCTGCTCGGCGCCTGATCCTTTTCGTCCCTTTCGTCCTGACCCTGACCCTGACCGTTACGACACCCGACTGCCCGCCAATGTAGGCCGAACCGAACCTCCACAAAAGAGATGCATATGACTCGATTCCTCGACGTCAACGATATACAGACCCTGTTGCGCCAAACCGGCGTTGCCCCGTTCATCCGCACGCTCGCGGACTATGTGCAGGACGATTACCTGCGCTGGCACGACTTCGATAAGTCGGCACGCGTGGCCAATCACTCCGATAACGGGGTGATCGAGCTGATGCCGGTGTCTGATGCCCGCTTCTACGGATTCAAGTACGTCAACGGCCATCCCGTCAACACGCGGCACAACCTGCTGACGGTGATGGCGTTCTCCGCGCTCGCCGAAGTGAGCACCGGATATCCGCTGCTGCTGTGCGAATTCACACTGATGACGGCACTGCGCACGGCGGCGACGTCGGCGCTGGCGGCCCGCTGTCAGGCGCGCACCGACAGCCGCGTCATGGCGTTGATCGGCAACGGCGCGCAAAGCGAGTTTCAGGCGCTGGCGTTTCACGAGATGCTCGGGATCGACGAGATCCGCCTGTACGACGTGGATCAGGGCGCGACGGCCAAGCTCATGCGTAATCTCGCGGGCGTTCCCGGGCTCAGATTGCTGCCGGTGGCATCGGTGCGCGACGCGGTGCGCGGTGCCGATATCGTGACGACAGTCACTGCCGACAAGACCTACGCCACGATCCTCACGGCTGACATGATCGAGCCGGGGATGCATCTGAACGCGGTCGGCGGCGATTGCCCGGGCAAGACCGAACTGGATCGCGATATTCTGCAAACCGCTCGCGTGATGGTCGAATTCGAAGCACAGACGCGTCTCGAGGGCGAGATCCAGCAAATGCCTGCGGATTCGCCGGTGGTGCATTTCTGGCAAGTGCTTGCCGGGCAGAGCGCCGGGCGCGAGTCGCGCGAGCAGGTGACCGTGTTCGATTCCGTAGGCTTCGCGCTGGAAGATTTTTCCACGTTGCGCTATCTGCGCGATCTGTCGCAGACGGCGGGCGCAGGCAAGACCATCGACCTGATTCCCGAGCCGGACGATTGCAAGGATCTCTATAGTCTGGTGGCGCCGGTGTTACCGGTGAAGACCGTCAAAACGGTTGGGATTGCACCGGTTTGCGCTGTGTGACACGCCGACAACGAACGCCGTCGCCGAGGCTGGCGACAGGCGGTTTCGGGTAGGATGCTGAGCATGACACTCATTCAATTGCGCGTGTTTTGCGCCGTCGTCGAGCAGGGTAGCTTCCGCGCGGCGGCGCGCGCGCTCGACATCGCCCAGAGCACACTCACACAGGCCATTCAGGCGCTGGAGTCGGAGCTCGGCACGGCGTTGCTCAACCGCTCGCATCAGGGGGTGACACTCACTCCGGTGGGCGAGCGTTTCCTCATCCGGGCCAACGCCATCATCCGTGACTGCGATCTGGCCACGCAAGACGTCAAGCAATCGACTGGTGAAGAGGAAGGCAATATCACGCTGGGCGTGACCTCCGAGCCGCTGGCCGAGTTGCTGCTGCCGGTGGTCAAGCGCTTTGTCGAGCGCTTTCCGAAGGTGCGGGTGCATGTCACGAGTGGCTACACGAAGATGCTGATCGAGCGCATTCGCGATGGCCGGCTCGATTTCGTGATCGCGCCGTTGGCACCGCAGGTGAGCGATGTCGACCTGAGCATCGAGCGGTTGTATCGGTCGTCACCGAGTGTGATTGCCCGCAAGGGGCATCCGAAGGCGAACGCCACGTCGGTGCGCGATCTCGTCGATTGCGAGTGGGTCAGCATTCGTCCGGCGGGGATCGTCGGTGCCGAGAACCGGCTCATCAGTCTGTTCAATACGGAGAGTCTGGGACATCCCAAGATCGCGTTGACGGCGGAGTCGCTGCTCGAGACGCTGCATATCGTGTCCGAGTCGGACTATCTGACGATCGAGCCGCAAGTGCTCGCCGAGATGCCGCTATTCTCTGGCGCGTTGATCAGCATCCCGATTCGGGAGACGTTCGACCCGCGCGACGTCTGCCTGATCGCGCGGCGTTCGGCCCCGTTCACAATGGCCACGCAGGAGCTGGTGACCATGCTCGTGTCGTACTCACGACTGGTGCATGGCTCGACCGGGCGGCGTACGGCGGGCTAAGAACTCAGCCCGCCGGGGCAAGACAATCAAGCCCTTCAACTAGACCATCAACGCAACGCGCGGGCGAGGATCGACGGGATCACGCCACCGCGTTGCAGCAGGTCCACTTCCAGACGCGTTTCTACCGCCGCTGTCGTAACCAGCGATTCTGTACGGCCGTCGCCACGCGTGATCACGATCTCGATGGCGGCGCGCGGTGCGACGTCCGACGGCAATGCCCTGATCCGGATGCGATCTTGCGCGGTCAGCGCAAGCGTCTGCGGTGTGACGCCCCCCGGTAGACGCAAGGGCAAGATACCCATGCCGATCAGATTCGAGCGGTGGATGCGTTCGAAACTCACGGCGACGACGGCGCGAATGCCCAGCAACCGTTGTCCTTTTGCCGCCCAGTCACGCGACGACCCGGTGCCGTAGCGGGCACCGGCGACCAGAACGACGGGGCGGCCCTCTTCGCGATACCGTTGGGCGGCATCGAAAATCGGCATGACGTCCTGACTCGGTCCATGCACCGTATGCGCGACGGGCAAGTCGGCGGCAAGCAAATTCACAAGCGATTTGCTGTAGAACGCCGCGCGCACCATCACCTCCCAGTTGCCTCGCCTTGAGGCGAAGACGTTCAGGTCGTCGCGCGGCTCGCCGCGTTCGACCAGAAAGTCGGCCACGGGACTGTCGGGCGGAATGGCGCTGGCCGGGGAGATATGGTCGGTCGTGACATCGTCGCCGAGGGCGAGCAGCACATGCGCGTCGTAGTCGCCGAGCACGCTGCCTTCGTCACGGGCGACGAAGGGCGGCCGGCGCAGTGCGGTGGAGCGTGGCGACCATGCATAGCGAGGGGCGTGCGATACGTCGAGACCGGCCCACAGCGGATTGCCGCTCGCGTTGTGAAATGCCGTACCGAAGTCGTCGGCGCGCACGGCTGCCAGACTGGCGGCGACGGTTTCGCGCGTGGGCCAGAGATCGCGCAGATAAACCGGCAGACCGTGGGCGTCGAATTGAATCGGATCGTGCTCGATATCGATGGCAGCGGTACCGGCCAGCGCGAAGGCAACGACCAACGGCGGCGACATGATGAACGCGTGCCCGAGGTCTGGATGAATGCGTCCGGGGAAGTTTCGATTGCCCGACACGACCGCGACGGGCGTTGCGGCGGCGTCCGCGAGGGCGCGGGCAATCGGTTCCGGCAGCGGACCTGCGTTGCCGATGCACGTCGTGCAGCCGAAGCCGACGATATCGAAACCTAGCGCGGCGAGGTCGTGATCGAGTCCCGCGCGGGCGAGATAGTCGGCGGCGGCGGGAGAACCGGGGGCGAGCGACGTCTTGACCCACGACGGCACGTGCAGGCCACGCGCTCTTGCGCGGCGCGCGACCCATCCGGCGGTGATGAGCAAGGCGGGGTCTGACGTGTTGGTGCAACTGGTGATGGCGGCTAGCGCAATCGGCCAGTCGGGCAAGCCGCCCCGGCGCGAGGCCGGATCGGTGCCCAATGTGCGGCCTGTCGCGCCGCTGGGCAGCCGGTCTTGCGGCCGGAAGGGGCCCGCGACGTATCGCTCGACGCTATCGAGGTCGATATCGATCGTCCGGGTGTAGCGCGGCGTGGCGTGCGGGTCGAACCACAGTCCGGCGCGCCGGTAGAGCGTTTCGACGTTGGCGATATGCGACGCGTCGCGTCCGGTTTCTCGCAGATAGGCAAGGGTGCGGGCATCCACTGGGAAGTAGCCGGTACTGGCGCCGTATTCGGGGGCCATGTTGGCGACCACGGCGCGTTCGTTGGCGCTGAGCGTTGCCACGCCGGTGCCGTAGAACTCGACGAATTCGCCGCTGACGCCAAGGTTTCGCAGGGCTTCGGTCACGCGCAGTGCAAGATCGGTGGCGGTGGTCCCTGCCGGGAGTGCCCCGGAGAGACGAACGCCGATGACATCCGGAATCCGTTGCATGACCGGCATGCCGAACATGACCGTTTGCGCTTCGAGCCCGCCTACGCCCCAGCCGAGCACGCCGATACCGTTGATCATCGGCGTGTGACTGTCGGTGCCGATGAGGGTGTCGGGGACGAGCCACGGCTCACCGTCGATCTCGCACTCGCTCGCGACGGTGGCGAGTTGTTCGAGGTTGATGGTGTGCATGATGCCGGTGCCCGGCGGATGGATGCGAACGCGGTCGAGTGCGCCGGACGCCCATCGCAGAAAGCGATAACGCTCGGCATTGCGGCGCATTTCCTCGGACAGGTTGCGCTGCGCGGCATCGGCTTGCGCATGGAATTGCACGGCGAGCGAGTGATCGACGGAGACGTCGACGGGCAGCACGGGGTTGAGTTGCGACGGGTCGGCACCGGCTTCGGCGAGCACATCGCGCATGGCGGCGATATCGATCAGCGCGGGCGTGCTGGTGGTGTCGTGCATGAGCACGCGCAGCGGGTAAAACGCAATTTCGTGGAGACTGGTGCCGCGTTCCAGCCAATCGAGCACACCGTCGATCGCCGCCTGACGTTCATCGCCGGACAGGTTGCGCAGCGCATTTTCCAGCAACAGGCGTAAGACGACCGGCAGACGCGTGAGCGTATCGCCGAAGAGGGCAGGCAGATCGATGAATCGGCGAGTATGGCCGGTTGCGTCGAGCAACTGACCGGAGACGGAGATCGGGTTCATGCCCGATAGTTTGCGGCTTGCACAGCCCGCCCACAATGACGCCCGGACGTGAGGTGATCGATGGGACCGATCACTGGCGCGCATGAGGCATTTCGCGTGTGCTTATGGGGCAAGGTTGGATGGTAGGCCGCGAATCCAGACCATTCCCGAAATGATCGAGAGGATGATGGACGACAGTCGAACGGGGAAGCCCGGCGATACACACGGTCAGCGACCGCCAAACAGCCGCTCAAGCGGCTGTTTTCACGTAGCGAGGCGTGTGTCTCCTATTTCCCCGCACCATTCGACGTCGCCATGGCGGCGGCGCCGAGGCCGATATAAAGCAGGCCGGTGATGTATTTGCCTGCGCCCGATTTGGCACCCCGATTCGCGATGGCCTTGCCGATCGTGCGGGCGAGTGCGGCGTATGTCACGTCGCTCACGCTGCCTACTGCCACGAGCATTACCCCGAGTGTCACGATTTGCAGTGGGACGTTGCCAGCGGCAGCATTCACGAACTGCGGCAGGAACGCCGCGATGAACAACCCCGTCTTCGGGTTCAGCAGATTGACGAGAAAGCCCTTGCGCACCGACGCGCCAAGCGCAGGTACAGGCGCCTTCATGGTGTCGACAGGGTCGGGCTGCGCCTTGCTTCGGATGGCCTTGATGCCCAGATAGACCAGATACGCCGCCCCCACCGTCTTGATCGCCGTGAACAGAATCGGCGACGCCATCAGCAGCGCCGTGAGCCCGACCGCCGCGAAACCCACATGCACCAGCGTCGCGAGCATCACGCCGAAGCACGACGCCAGACCGTATCGGAACCCCTGACTCGCGCTCGCCGTCGACACATAGATCGTGTTGGGGCCGGGAATGGCCACGAGAACCGCCACGGTGGCGAGGAAGTAGGGCAGTACGGCGAAGTCGATCATTTCGGTGATTCCTGTCAGCACCACAGCGTTGGCAACACAGTTGACGTCATGCGCCGGCATCGTAACACCGTCGATGACGTCAACCTCAGGCAAGCGTCGTCGCGACGTCAGCCCGCCTTAGCCGTCTGCATATCGTCGCGATGCCACCAGCCGCCACCGACCGCCTGAAACAGCGCCACCGTATCGGCGTAGCGATTGGCCTGCGCCTGCACCAACGCAATACGCGCCTGCTGATACGTCTGCTGAGCGTTGAGCAGCGTCAGGTAGCTGATATCGCCCAGTTCAAGTTGCTTCTGGGCAATCGTCAGACTGCGCTTCGCCGCACGCTCGGCATTGAGCGATGCACTCAGGGCGTCGGCATCCGTGCGCAGGGCATGCAGCGTGTCAGCGACATTCTGGAACGCCGTGAGCACCGTGCCGCGATACTGCGCACCTGCCTGCTCGTAGGCCGCCTCGGCCCCGCGCTGCTTGTGCAACAGGGCACCGCCAGCAAAGATCGGCTGCGTCAGGCTACCCGCCAGCGTCCAGAACGCCGTGCCCGGGCTGAACAGTTCCCGGGCAATTTCGGCACTCGCCCCGTAGCTCGCACTCAGCGTAATGCTCGGCAGACGTGCGGCCACGGCCACGCCTACCGCAGCACCCGCCGCGTGCCACTGCGCCTGCGCGGAACGCACATCCGGACGCTGTTCGACCAGTTGCGACGGCAAACTGACCGGTAACGCTTCGGGTAACTGCAAGCTACTCAGATCGAACTGCGCACCGATGCGCTCGTTCGGCATGCGCCCGAGCAAGCGGGCCAGCGCATCGCGCTGTTGCGCGAGCTGCTTCTCCAGCGGCGGCACCGCTGCCTGCGCCTGTGCCAACGACGCTTCTTGTGCCGCCACGTCAGCCTGCGCCACCTGCCCCAAGTCGTACTGTTTGTGCAGCAGATCAAGCGAATGCTGCTGAAGCGCAAGGATCTCCTGCGTAGCGGCCAATTGCCCACGCAACGACGCTTCCTGAATGGCTGCGGCCACCACGTTGCTGGTCAGCGTCAGATACGTCGCTTCCAGTGCAAAGCGCTGTGCATCCGCTTGCGCGATGAGCGATTCGACCTGACGCCGGTTCGCGCCGAGCAGATCGAGCGTGTACGACACGGACACCTGCGCCGTGTGCAGGTTGTAGAGATCGTCACCACTGGCGGCCGGGCTCGCCAGCGGCGATGCGATTTGCTGGCGCGTCGGAGCGAACGACGCATTGACCTGTGGGAAGAAGTCGCCTTGCTGCACTCGCACTGCTTCGTGGGCCGACTTGAGCGCGGCTCGCGCCGCGTCCATGTCGGGATTGCGTTCGATGGCCTCTTTCACGAGGGCATCGAGTTCGGGCGAGTGGAACAGCGTCCACCACTGCGCAGGAATATCCATGCCGGAGACAAAACGCTGGGCGCTGCCGCCCGTCGTGTCGGCCGACGTGGTGCCCGCAGGCAGGGCGTCGACGGTGTAACCCGCATTGGCAGGCGCTTCCGGCGTTTTGAAATCGGGCCCGACGGCACATCCGGCCATCGACAGCGCGGCTGCCAGCGCCACGGCGCAGCGCGCCCCGGAATAACGATAAGTCATGTTTTACCCCTGTGCCGGTTCGGCCGCTTGGAGGGCACGCTTTGCGGCGCGTTCCTCCATATAGCGTTCGAGGACGTAGTAATAGGTCGGCAGAATGAACAGCGTCAGCAACGTGGCGACGATCAACCCGCCCACCACCACGGTGGCGAGTGCGCGCTGCACGTCGGTGCCGACACCAATGGCCATGGCCGCCGGCAACATGCCCACGGTCGCGACCGTCGCCGTCATCAGCACCGGACGGAAGCGCTCGACCGCGCCTGCAATCACCGCCTCACGCAAGCCCAGCCCCTCCGCGCGCACACGGTTGATGTTGGCAATCATGATGATGCCGTTCTGCACGGCCACCCCGAACAGCGCAATGAAGCCCACCGCACTCGCCACATTCAACGTTTCGCCCGTCAGCCGCAGGGCAATCAAGCCGCCCAGCGTTGCCAGCGGCACCACGCCCAGAATCAACGCAGCCTGACGCAGCTTGCCGAATTCCGCGAACAGGAACACCAGCATCAACGCGAGCACCAGCCCCATGATCAGCGTGAGCCGTGCCTGCGCCCGCTGCTGATTCTCGAACTGTCCGCCCCACACGAGTTGGTACTTGCTGTGGTCATACTTCACGTTGGCATCGATGCGCTTCTCGGCGTCGGCCAGATAATCCGACAGCCCGCGCTGCGCATAGTCGATGCGAACGATCAGCTCACGCTTGCTCATGTCGTGCGTGATGGTCGCCTCACCGCTCTGATACCGAATGCTGGCGAGTGCCGACAACGGAATCTGCGCACCGCCCGGGGCATTGACGAACAGATTGCCCAGCGTCTCGGGGCTATTGCGAGTGTTGGGCGGGAAGCGCACGGTCACGTTGTACTGGCGGTCGCCCACGTAGACCTGACTCACCGACGCACCGCCAATCGCGGTCTGGATCAGATTCGTCACGTCAGACACGTTGATGCCATACCGCGCAGCCGCAGCCCGATCCACGTTCACCACGATCTGCGGAATTGGCGGCTCTTCGAAGATCGACGCGTCGGCCGTGCCTGGTACTTGCTTGAGCACGCCAACGACTTCGGTGCCGATACGGCGAAGTTCCTTGAAATCGTCGCCGACGATGCGGATCACCAGCGGGCTGTGAGCCCCGCCCACGGCGTCGTTGATGCCGTCGATGATCGGCTGGCTGATGCCGACCGACATGCCCGGAATCTGCTTGAGACGATCGTTGAGCCTGCTGACGAACTCGGCCTTGGTTTCCCCGTGCGGCCACGTGTCGTAAGGCTTGAGCCCCACCGGCGCTTCGATATGCGACGGCGTCCACGGATCGGCCTGACTGTCGCTGCGCCCCAACTGCGTGACGGCATACGACACTTCGGGGAAGCTCAGCAGCACCGTGCGCAATTCGCTGGCCATCTCGCTGGCCTTGTCGAGCGAGAGGCCCGACGGCAATTGCACTTGCAGCCACAGCGACCCTTCGTCGAGATCGGGCAGGAATTCGCGAGCGGTCGTCGCGCCCAGCGCCACCACCGCCGCCAGTGCGAACACACCGATGGAAATGGCCATGCGGGGCGCGTTCAGCAACTTGTCGAGCCAGCGCTGGAAGCCGGCCTGCGCGCGCTGAAGCGGCACGTTGTGGAAGACCTTGCGCGGTTTGCGCAGTGCCACGTACGCCAGTCCGGGAATCAGCATGAACGTGCACAGCAAGGCGCCGGCCAATGCGTAGGCCACCGTGTAGGCCATCGGCGAGAACAGCTTGGCTTCTGCGCGCTCGAAGGCGAACAGCGGCAGGTAGGCGGTGATGATGATCAGCGTGGCGAACAGGATCGGGCGTGCCACCTGTAGGGTCGCGCTCAGCACGTCGCCTTCGGTGAGCACGGCCTCGGGTGCCGCTTCTCGCCGTCGCAAGATCGCTTCAGTCACGACAATGGCCCCGTCGACGATGATGCCGAAGTCGATCGCCCCCAGCGAGAACAGGTTCGCCGGCATGTTCGTGAAGTGCATCATGATGAACACGGCCACGAGCGCGAGCGGAATCGTCACAGCGGCAATTAGCGCACTGCGCGGGCTGCCGAGGAACAGGATCAACACGATGCACACGAGACCCACGCCTTCAGCCACAGTGTGCGACACCTTGTGGATGGTGTTCTGCACGAGGTCGTCGCGGTCGATGTAAGGCACGAGACGAACGCCTTGCGGCTCAAGCTGCTTGCGCAGTTCTTCAACCTTCGCGTGTACGCCCTTGAGCGTTTCGGACGGGTTCTGATACTTGAGCATCTCGACGATGCCTTCGATCGTGTCCGGATTGTGGTCCTTGCCGAGAATGCCTTCGCGTTCCTGATGGCTGTACGTCAGACGCCCCAGATCCTTCACCAGCACGGGCACGCCATTGCGCTGCGTGACCACGATGTTGCCGAGGTCGGTGAGCGAATGCACCATGCCGATGCCACGAATCACATAGCCCTGCTCGCCGCGCGAGATGCGGCTGCCGCCAGCGTTGGCACTGTTGTTGTTGATGGCTGTGGTGACGTCGTTCAGACCGATGCTGTAGCGCTGCAACTGCACCGGGTCGAGTTCAAGCTGGTACTGCATGGTGAAGCCGCCGAAGTTGTCGACATTCACCACACCCGCGACCTGTTGCAGCGCGGGGATCACGACCCAGCGCTGAAGCTCGGACAACTCCATCAGGTTCTTGGTATCCGACTCCAGCGTGTAGCGATAGATTTCGCCCGCCGGGCCGGTCACCGGGTCGAGTCCCGGCGTGATGCCCGAGGGCAGCGTGACGCCTGCAATGCGTTCGTTGATCCGTTGACGGGCCCAGTAGTCTTCGACGCCGTCGCGGAACACCAGCGTGATGAGCGACAGGCCGAACGTCGACGACGAGCGCATCGACACCACGCCGGGCGTACCACCCAGCGCACGCTCCAGCGGCACGGTGATCTGTTGTTCGATTTCCTCGGCCGCAAGGCCGGGGGCTTGCGTGGTGACCTGCGCGGTCACGTCGCCGATGTCCGGGTAGGCTTCGACGGCCATTTGCGTCCAGCTGTACCAGCCGAAGGCAGCCACGAGCAGCGCCACCACCCAGATGACGACACGCTTGTGCAGGCAGAAGGTAATGAGGCGGTTAATCATTGAGCAGTACCCCGCCCTTGACGACGATGCGATCGCCTGCCGTCAGCCCGGCGCCGACGCGCGCACCGTCCGGCTCGCCGTAACCCGGCTGCACCGTGCGCTTGACGAAGGTCCACGGGGCGACTTCGACCCACACCACGGTGCTGTCGTTGTTCATGATCAGCGCCGAATTCGGCACGAAGACCGAGCGCTGTTGGGGCACGGCAAACGTCGCCGTTGCAAACATGTTCGGCTTGAGACGGCCGTCGGTGTTGGGGAACGCGATGCGCACCTTGGCGCGGCGCGTGTCGGGATCGAGCACTTCACTCACGAAGCTCACCTTGCCGTGCCACGTCTGGCCCGGATACGCCTGAAAGACCACGTCGACCGGCTGGTCCTTGGCGATCAGCGCGACGTTGCTCTCGGGGGCGTTGGCAGTCACCCAGACGGAATCCAGATTGGACACGGTCATGAGCGACGCGGTCAGGTCGTTGGCATAGCCGCCCTGAGACGTCGACAGTGCGGTGATCGTGCCGGCGTACGGGGCGACCAGCGTGAGTTGACGGCCGCGCGTGTGCGCGTCGGCACCGATGCCGCGCAGGCGGGTCTCTGAGCGGGTGAGTTCGGCTTGCGCTTGCGTGTAGTCGCTTTGCGCTTGTTCCAGATCCTTCGCAGCACCCGCGCCCGCATCGCGCAGGCCCTGCACGCGCTTGAGCGTCGTGCCCGCGTGGGTGAAGGCGTCGCGTGCCTTGTCGTTGTCGGACCAAGCCTGTGCCAGATCGCCCGAGTCGATGGTCAGCAGCGGCTGGCCTTTCGTGACGTGATCGCCGAGATGAACCTTGAGCTCGACGATGCGACCGGCCACCGGCGGCAGGATGTTGGCGGTGCGTGCGGGGTCGGCTTCGACGGTGGCGGGCAATTGCACCATGCGCGGCTCGTCGCGCAGGCCCACGGCGGCAACGCTCAACCGGGAGCGCAACGCCGAGTCAGGGGGCACGACGTACTTATCGCCATCGCGGAGCACGATGGCGTGCTCGGCGGCGTCGGACTTGACGGAAGCGTGGCTGGTCGTCGACATCCAGCGTACGGCTTCGACCGAGAGGGCGAGCGTTGCGATCACGCCGAGGCCGGCGAGGGCAATCCGTTTGTTCGCGCCCGATAGATGGATTTTGTTCATTTCCCGAATCTCTTTTTTCACGTGAGGGAGGCAATGGCATTGCGCTCACGTGAAAGACGAGTCGGGTCACGTCAGTCGGAATTTAATCCGGCAACGTAAATCGTGATTCGTCACGCGACGCAATACCTGCCGGTAATTCGAAGGAATTTCCGGTTTAAAGGTGATTTGAAGTGCGTATGTGTCAATGACATGCGACCGACATAAGCAACTGTCAGGGTCGGGCATCGATTTCTCCTTAAGCTAAGGAACCGTTGGATAGCAGCGGTGACTCGCGGGCAAGAACGTGCGCACGCCGCGCTGCCGCGACCGGCATCGGCGCAGCAGCTTGCAAGCGTTCACGGTGAACACGCGCACAAGTCTCGACTTGCCGTTACAGGCAAGCAGACTTCAAGCGCATGACGATCTGGGGAAGGCGGGGATCTGGTCAGCCGAACCGGAAAGGCTTCCGGTGTAAATCAACTGAGCGCAGATATGGCGCACCTCTCGCACTCCGGCGAGACGGCGACCAAAAGGGACGGACGTCGGGCCGGGATCTACCGTTCAAGCGGTAACGGGCAACTACAACTGTCCAATTGGGGTGTCCCCTGATGATTGATTCGTGGCGGAATGTACGCGCGTGAATTAGGCGCGTCAAGCAATTGTTAGGCCCATTTTTGGTGCGATTTCTTCTGGTTTTGGTCAATAAAACTGAGTGTGATTCGATATTCGTGATTTCACAGCCGGATAAGGGATTACCGAGTTTTTCAATTAATAAACTGTAATTTAATCGTTCACTGAATTGCGGGGCACATGATGCTGCGGAGCAACACGTCACTGAGCGACATGCCGGGGGCAGTCGTGTGGCGTCGTTGCCGATGAGTTGCCGATAAGGCCGCCCGCCGGGTCATCGTTTACCCGCAAAAGGCCCCCGTTCACAGATTTTCGCGTTGACCGGTAAATTGTTTTTTGCTGGTATACCAGTCATGAACCAGACCCAACGCACCCCGGCCCTGAGCGATTCGGCCTACAACGCCATTCGCGCCCTGATCGTTTCCGGCGAAATTCGCGCCGGAGAGGCCCTCTCCGAGCGCGCGCTGTCCGAGCGCTTCGGCATCAGCCGCACGCCCGTGCGCGAGGCCATCCGGGCGCTTGCCAACGACGGCCTGCTGGAGATCGTGCCGATGCGCGGCACCTTCGTGCGCCAGTTGTCGGTGCGCGATCTGAGCGAGATTCATGAAGTGCGTCTCGCACTCGAAGGCATGGCCGCCTGGCTCGCCGCGCAAAAGGGCGTGACCCCGGCGCTGGAGGAGGTGGCCAAGCGCCTGCGCGCCCTCGACGCGCAGGACGAAGCCGTGCCGCTCGACGTCGACATCACGCAACGCGTGGGCTGGCAATTCCACGAAGCGATGTTTGCCGCTGCCGACAACGTGCGGCTGGTCGAGACCTATCACGCGTTGCGCACCCAGAACGGTCTGGCGCTGCAACGCATCCCGCATTACGACGCCGAGCGCACGCGCGCCGCAGTTCGCGAACACCTTGCGATCTTCGACGCCATCGCCGCCGGGCGTCCCGAGGAGGCCCAGCGCAGTGTCTGGGACCACCTTACGCACGCCATGCAGACCCGTTTGCAGGCGCTCGTCCCCGCCGGGTCGCCCGGTGCTTCGCGCTGATCGGATCGATCACGCTCGCCAAGCCGTCACGTTTTTTTCGGAGATAGCCGTCATGTCGTCCCGTTCTGCCAGCAAGAAACGCCTCATTCCATTGCCCGTCCAGATGCTCATCGGTCTGGCCCTCGGTGTCGGCTGCGGCATGGTCGCGCCCGGTCTTGCGACGAAGTTGATGCCGGTGGGCACAGCGTTCGTGCAAGCCGTGAAGATGATCGTGGTGCCGCTCGTGTTCACGGCCATCACGCTCGGCATTTACCAAATGGGGCACAACGCCCGTGCGCTGGGACGTGTCTCGGCGATCAGCATGGTCTACTTTTTCATCGCGACGCTCGTCTCGATCGTGATCGGCTTGGGGCTCAATGCGATCTTCCATCCGGGGCTCGGTGCCAACCTTGCCGCTGCGCACGCCTCGGCCAAGCCGATTGCGGCGTCGGTCGACTGGACGAAGTTCTTCCTCGAGATGATTCCGTCGAACATCTTCGCCGCCATGAGCGGCAGCAACCTGCTGCCGGTGCTGGTGTTTGCGGTACTGCTCGGCATGGCGCTGTCGGCCATCGGCGAGCGCGCCAAGCCGCTGGTCGGCGTGCTCGACGCCTTGATGGGGGCCGTGTTCAAACTCACCGACTGGATCATCTCGCTCTCGCCGATCGCCATTTTCGCGATCATTGCGTGGCTCTTTGCAACGCAGGGTGTCGGCACGATTCTGGCGCTGGTCAAGCTCGTGGGCACCATGTATCTGGGCCTCGGCGTGTTGCTGGTGTTGTTCTGGATCTTGCTCAAGGCGATCGGTGAAAAGCCGCTCGCGACCACGCGTGCGATCAGCGAACCGGTGATTCTCGCGTTCGCCACGCGCTCCAGCGAAGCCACGTTGCCGCTGCACATGGAGAAGCTGATCGCCATGGGCGTGCCCAAGGCCATCGCCTCGGTCGTGCTGCCGCTGGGTTACGCGTTCAACCGCGATGGCTCGATCATGTACTTCGCACTGGCCGTGGGCTTTCTGGCCGACGCGTATCACGTGCCGCTCGACATGCCCACGCTGCTCTCCATCGTGCTGGTGACGACGCTGGCCAGCAAGGGCAGTGCCAACGTGCCGTCGGGCGGGCTGGTTGCCATTGCGATGGTGCTCACCACGATCGGCGTGCCTATCGAGGCACTCGCGATCATCGCCGGTGTCGACGCGTTCCTCGACATGGGCCGGACTGCGATCAACGTTTTCAGCAACACCGTGGCCATCAAGCTCGTGATGAAGCTCGCCGGTATTCCGTATGAATCGCCCGAGGCCGTGCAAGCGGCGCTCGCCGAGTCGAATGCGGGGCAGGCGGGCCAAGTCGGCAGCCATGCGCACGGTCAGGAGTTCCCCGCATGACCCAACGTAATACCGAACGCGTCGTCGATCTGCGCAGCGATACCGTTACCCGGCCGACCGCGCTGATGTGGGAGGCGATGCAAACCGCCTCGCTCGGCGACGACACACTGGAGGGCGACCCGACGGTGCGCGCCCTCGAACATCTGGCGGCGGTGGCCACCGGCAAGGAGGAGGCGATGTTCGTCGTCTCCGGCACGATGGGCAATCTGATCGCCTCGCTGTGCCACGCCACGCGCGGCGGTGAAGCCGTGATCGACGCACAGGCGCACATGGCCAAGTCGGAGGCGGGCGGCATGTCGCGCCTCGCGCACCTCTATCCGGTCAACATACCGTCGGTGCGTGGCGAGATGGATCTCGATGCACTGGCCGGGGCACTGCGCCCCGGCTTTTCCCGTTATGGGCAACCCACGGCGATGGTCGGCGTGGAGTCCACGCATAACCACTCTGGCGGCTACGTGCCGTCGCTGGCCTATCTGGCGGACGTGCACTCGCTTGCGTCGCGTGCGGGCGTGCCGGTGCATCTGGATGGGGCGCGCGTGTTCAACGCAGCGGCGGCGCTCGGCGTGGATGCCGCAACGATTGCCACGCACTGCGAGAGCTTGACGTTCTGTCTGTCGAAAGGATTGTCGGCGCCGATGGGCGCGATGCTGGTGGGCTCGCATGCGCTGATCGAGCAGGCGCGCACGTTCCGGCGCATGGTCGGTGGCGGGTTGCGGCAGGCGGGCATCATGGCGGCAGCGGGCAAGGTGGCGATGGAGACGATGGTGGCGCGTCTGGCCGACGACAATCACCGCGCACATCGACTCTGGACCGGTCTGGCGGAAATCGATCCGCTGCTCGTCGATTCGATACCGTCGCACAGCAATATCGTGCGGCTGCGGGTGGGCGAACAGCGTGAGAGCGACCCGCGTGCGTGGGAGGCGGCGCTCGCCGAGTACGGCATTCTGGCGCGTGCCAGCGGCCAGTCGATGCTGCGGTTGGTCACGCACCGCCATATCGGCGACGACGACATCGACGAAACCGTGGCCGCGATTGCTTCGATCCGCGACACGTTCGCCGCGAGTGCATCACCGGTGCTCGGTGTGCACTGAGATTGAAACGTTGAAGTGTTGAGGCGTTGAGGCGTTGAGGCGTCAGCGTTCCGCCACCGCCAGATACTGCTGCGGTGCGCGCCCGAACAGACGCTTGAACATCACGATGAACGCGCTCGGGCTCTGATAGCCGAGCGCGAGTGCCACGTCGCCGACCGACGCACCGAGGGCCAGCCGCGTGATCGCTTCCGACGCGCGCATATGCTGGCACCACCGCCCGAAGGTCATGCCGGTCTCGTCCTTGAACCGGCGTGCGAGCGTCTTGCCACTCGCTCCCATCTCTTCTCCCCAGCGCTCCAGCGAGTAGTCCGTCGCGGGCGCCATCATCATGTGCTCGCAGATCGCGAGAAGCTTGGCCGAGCTGGGCAACGGCAAACCGTGTTCGCCGGGAGCAGCGGCTTCGCGCAGCAGGCGAAGCAGTAAAGGGACGGAGAGCGCCGTGCGGCTGTCCGGTGCGTAATGCATGCCGTCGGCCAGCATGTCGACGGCCAGCTCGCGCAGCAGCGGCCCCACGGTCAGCACGAGGGCGTTGGGCCATAACCACGACACGGAACCGGGCTCGATACTGATCGTGCAGAACTGCATGCGTCCGACAGCGTGCAGTTCGTGCGGCGTATTGGGCGGCAGCCACAGCGCGCGCGAGGCGGGCAGGGTCCACGTGTGCGCCGGCGTGAGCACGCGCACCACGCCACGCAGCGCCATCACCACGTGACCATGCTGATGCTGATGCCACGGCTGTCGCTCGCCGTCCTCGCATTCCATCCCAACGAACGTGACGTCGCGCGACAAATGTCGGCGCGTTTGCGGATAGCGGCGTAGCAGCAATTCCTTCATGACATCTTCCCAACCGGACCGATCGACAACTCTGGGCTCACCGCGAGTGCCCTGATGAGGCGCCCGCCGCGCAAAAGCTTAGAGAAATGGACAGAAAATGTCCGTTTCTCAACATTTTTTGTGATTCACAGCAAAAAGTTCCCCGGTATTCTACCAATAGCCATGGCGGTTTAGGGACGGATACGAGTGATAATAGTAATGCGTCTCATTTATTTACATTCATTCAGACGGAATGACTCTGACGCGGGAAGATCGGTAAAGTGACTCAGAACAATACGGGGAAGCGGGCACAAGCCCGACGCCTGACCACCATGGCACTGGTGATTGGCAGCACGGTATTCGGCCAGCACGGCTGGGCAGTAGAGGTGGATTCGGCGACCGTGGGCGCGTCTGCGGCCAATGCCACGGCTGCGCTGCCCGCGACGCAGGTGACCGACACCTCGCTCGCGGAGAATCCGAGCGGTCCGGGACGAGGCTATGTCGCCAAGCGCATGAAGACGGGTACCAAGACCGATGCCGATACGCTCACGCTGCCGCAGGCCACATCGACCGTGACACGTCAGCAAATGGACGATCAGGGCGCGATCACCATCGATCAGGCGTTGCGCTACACCACCGGCGTGAACACGCAGGACGGCACCGATGTGCGCTTCGATCAGTTGCGTGCACGTGGTTTCGATCTCGATGCGTACCTCGACGGACTGGCGATTTTCCAGTCGCCGCGGTTCGCGACGGCGCGCGTCGACCCGTATCTGCTCGATCGCATCGACGTGATGTTCGGCCCGTCGTCGGTGCTGTACGGTCAGGGCAACCCGGGCGGGCTGGTCAATTACAGCAGCAAGCTGCCGACCGAGCAGGCGCAGCACGAAGTGACGCTGCAAATCGGCAATCACAACACCTATCAGGCCGGCTTCGATCTGAGCGGGCCACTCAATCAGGACGGTACGGTGCTGTATCGCGTGGTCGGTCTGGCGCGCGATGCGAAGACTCAAGTGAGCGCGATCAAGGACGAACGTCTGGCCATCGCACCGTCGATCACCTTCAAGCCCGATCGCGACACGTCGCTCACGCTGCTGGCCGGCTATCAGCGCGACCCGGCGGGCGGTCTGTTCAACCCGGTGCCTGCGAGCGGCACGGTGTTCGTCAATCCGAACGGCCGGCTCGGCCCGGATCAGTACTTTGGTGACCCGACGCGTGACGGCATGCAACGCACGCAATACTGGTTCGGCTATCAGTTTGCGAAGCAACTGAACGATACGTGGCGCATTTCGCAGAACGCGCGTTACCTGCACATCGATCAGAACTATTACCAGACGTCGGTCACGAGCGGTTTCAGCCCGGATCAGCGCACGGTCTACATGTGGGGCAACACCGATCACGAGCATGTGAGCCAGTGGCAGATCGACACGAATGCGCAGGCCAAATTCGCGACCGGTCCGGTGGAGCACACGATGTTGTTCGGCTTCGACTATCGCCGCGTGCTCGAAGGCGATATGTACGGCGGCGGGATCGCGGGGCAACTGAATCTGTTCAACCCGAACTACGCGTCGCTCACCGGCATTGCGCCGAACACGCGCCTCGACTATTCGCTCGCGCAGGCCGGTCTCTACGCGCAGGACGAGCTTCGCTATCAACGCTGGGTGCTGACGCTGGGCATGCGCGAAGACTGGGCCACGACGCGCTCGGTCAACAACGGCGCAAAGAGCGAGGCCGACAACCACGCGTTCACGTGGCGGGCGGGGCTGTCATACGCGTTCGACAATGGCGTGGCACCGTATATCAGCTACGCGAAGTCGTTCGCGCCGGTGCTGGGCCTGACGTTCTCGGGTGCACCGTTGCAACCCACGCAAGGCAAGCAATACGAGATCGGGGTGCGTTACCAGCCGAAAAACTACGATGCGTCGTTCCGCCTGTCGGCCTTCGATCTGCGTCAGGAAAACGTGAGCGTGGTCGACCCGGCGCATCCGACGTTCCCGACGCAGACCGGCGAGGTCCGCTCGCGCGGGCTGGAAGCGGAAGCCCGCGCCAATGTGACGCGCGACCTGATGCTGATCGCGTCGTACACGTATCTGAATCAGATCGTCATGCAAAGCACGACCGCACAGGGTAAGCGCCCGCAGATCGCGCCGCGCAACAACCTGGCGTTGTGGGCCGACTACACGCTGCACGAAGGCGTGCTGCGCAATCTCGGTTTTGGTGCCGGCGTGCGTTACATGAGTTCGTCGGCGGGGGATGCCGCCAATTCGTTCGAAGTGCCGAGCCGCACGCTGGTCGATGCCGCCGTGCACTACGACTGGCAGCAATGGCGCTTCGCCGTGAACGTCAACAACCTGTTTAACCGCGAATACGTTTCGTATTGCACGTCGGCGTCGCTCTGTTACTGGGGCGCCACGCGAACTGTCTTAGGGACTGCCCGTTATCAATGGTGATGCAACGAAAATCGTTTGCCGCCCGCCGCCGCCTTTTGGCGGCGTTTGGCGTTGGTGCGCTGGTGCCGTCGGCCGCTTCGCTTCTCATGCCGGCGATTGCGCAGGCGGCCACGGACGCGGGTAAAACGCCGCGCGTCGTCGTGATGGACTGGGGGCTGGGCGCGCAGATACTGGCACTGGGCGTGGTGCCGGTGGGCATGTCGCGCCCGCCTTGGTATCGCGCGTTGGCGGGCACGCCGGAGATGCCGTCGTCGGTGGTCGACACCGGTCTGTTGTTTCAGCCGAATTTTGAAGTGGTGCAGGCGTTGCGGCCCGACCTGATCGTCGTCACGCCGCTGCATGCGCCGTTATTCGATTCGCTCTCGCGGATTGCCCGCGTGTTCGTCGCGCCGGCGGCGCATCGTCACGAGGACGGCTATCTGCTCGCCCGCCGCCGCGTTCAGGCACTAGGCGAAGCGCTCGGCCGGCCTGCTGCCGCGACCGAGCTCGTCGAACAAACGGACGCGCGTCTGACGGCCTTACGCACGCGCATCGCGCAACACGGCGCGGCGGATCGGCCGATCTATCTCATCACGCCGATCGATACGCGCTTGACGGCCGTGTTCGGTAGCGAAAGCGTCTTCGGCGGCACGCTGAACGCGCTCGGTCTGACCAACGCATGGCGCCGTCCGAGCGATACGGAAGGTATGGCGCAGGTCGATTACACACAGATTGGCGGTGACGCATCGGCGCGCGCCATGCTGATCGGATCGTCGCCGCAGGTGGTGAAGATGCTGGGGCAAAGCCCGCTCTGGCAGGCCTTGCCGTTCGTGCATGGCGGGCGCATGAGTACTCTGCCGATGATGCTGCCGACCGGCGGCACACCCACGGCATTGCGTCTGGCCGATGCCCTGACGGCCGCACTGACCGGAGGTGCGGCATGAGCGCGTCGAATTCTCAAGGGCCGTTGATGGCAGACCTCTCGCGCGGCGCACGTGCCGGGGGGGCGGAAAGCCATTTGGTCAGGCTGGCGTTGATCGTCGGGCTCCCCACATTGTTGTTGATCGTCTGGACGTTCACGTCGTTGCGGCCTGCCGGTGTCGATATGCCGGCGTTCGCGGCCGCCGTATGGCAAGCCCTCAGCCACGGCGTGCCGGCGACGGATGCGGCGGGGCAGACGCCCGCTAGCGCGATGTCGGCGCTGCTCGTGAGCTACGCATGGTTGCCGCGTCTGGTGATGGCGGCGTTGGCGGGCGCAGGGCTCGCACTCGCGGGGGTGATGTTCCAGCAGGTGTTACGCAATCCGCTCGCCGAACCGCTCACGCTCGGCGTCGCCTCCGGGGCTTATCTGGTGCTCGCCGCTGCGGCGATCTGGTTGCCGACGCTCGCACTGGCATGGCGCGCGAGTCTGGCGTTCGGCGGCGCGGCACTGGCCATCGGCATCGTGATGGCGCTGACGTGGCGCAGCCGCTTCGCCGCGGTGCCTGTCATTCTCGCGGGCATGATCGTCAACCTGTACTTCGGCGGTCTGACGATCATGCTGTCGATGACCCATGAGCGCGCGCTGGTCGGCGTGTTCGCGTGGGGCGCTGGCTCGCTCGTGCAGAACGGCTGGCACGACACGCTCTGGTTGCTGCCGCGCGTGGTTGTCGGAGCCGTGGCCGCCGCGCTGCTGCTGCGTCCACTCACGCTTTTCGTGCTCGACGATCGCAGCGTGGGGCAACTCGGCGCGCGTGTGGCGTGGATTCGTTCTGCCGGGCTGGCGGTCGCCGTGGTGCTTTCTGCTTGCATCGTGAGTGCGGTCGGCATCATCGGTTTCATCGGGCTAGCAGGTCCGCAACTGGTGCGTCTGGCGGGTGCGCGGCGCCTGCGGGATCAATTGCTCTGGGCGCCGATGATCGGTGCGCTGTTGCTCGTCTTCACCGATCAAGTCGTGCAATGCCTGCCATTGCTCGACGGCGCGGTGATTCCGACGGGCGCGGCGGCGGCGCTCTTTGGCGGTCCGTTGCTGTTGTGGCTGCTTCGGCGCACGCGTGCCGGCGAGATTACCTCTCCGGACGCTGCACCACCGGCGCGTGCCCGTCATCGCTGGCGCTGGCTAGTGCTGACGCTTGCCGGCGGTCTGGCGCTCGTGTGGATTGCGCTGCACACCGGCCGCACGCTGGACGGCTGGCAATGGCTGAACGGCACGCAGTGGACAGACGCGCTGCCGTGGCGCTTGCCCCGACTTGTCGCGTCGGCGGCGGCAGGCATGACGCTGGCGTTGGCGGGGACGCTGTTGCAGCGCGTGAGCGGCAACCCGATGGCCAGTCCCGAATTGCTTGGCGTAAGCGGCGGGGCGATGCTCGGCGTGCTGATTCTGACGTGGACCGTGAGCGGTCCGGCGGCGACGACGTTGTTCAGCGCCGCATTCGCCGGGGCCGCGATCAGTTTGGCGGTCATGCTCTGGCTGGGACGTAGTGGCGGCTTTTCGCCCACGCGCATGCTGCTGGCGGGCGTGGCGATCTCGGGCATGGCGCAGTCGCTCGTGGCGCTTGCCACGGCCAGCGGCAATGCGAATTCATTCCTGCTGCGCTCGTTGATGCTGGGGCTCACCTACATCGTCGGGCCGGGCATCGCGGCGGGCGCGGCGCTGGCCGCTGTCGCGGGTCTGGTGCTGACGTGTCTGGCATCGCGCTGGCTCGATCTGTTGCCGATGGGCGACGCGACGGCGCGTGCGGTCGGCATGAATGTGCGCCGGGCACGCCTGTGGATCTGGTGTCTGGCGGCGGTACTCAGTGCCGTAGCGACGTTGGTGATCGGGCCGTTGTCGTTTGTCGGTCTGCTGGCCCCGCATCTGGCGCGCATGGCCGGTTTCGGCAAGGCGCGTTCGCAGGCGGTGGCAGCGGGCGTGTCGGGCGCGCTGCTGATGATCGTGGCTGACTGGCTCGGCCGCAATCTGATGTTCCCGCAGCAGTTGCCTGCGGGGGTACTCGCCATGTTGATCGGCGCACCGTATCTGTTGTGGCACCTGCGCCGTCAGGTGGCCTGAAGTCCCCAAAAATCACATAAGAAAAGAGAGAGGTCCCCCTCCTATGTCCTTGTTTTGGCAATTGGTGCGTTCATCCCGATGGCCGCTGTCCATCGCGTTCATCGGCAGTCTCGTGAGCGGCTTCGGAAACGCCGGTCTCGTCGCCCTCATCAATCAGGCGCTTACCGCGTCGCACGAACAGCTGGGCACGCTCGGCCTGCAATTTCTCGGCCTCGGCGTGCTCGTGCTGGTGACGCGCGCGCTGTCGCAAACGCTGTTCATGTCGCTTGGCCAGCGGGCCAAGGCGACGCTGCGTATGCAAGTGCTGCGCCGCATTGGCGCAGCGCCGTATGCGAGTCTGGAGCGGCATGGTATCGCTCGTGCGCTCGCCGTGCTGACACAGGATCTCGACGCGGTGGTCGTGTTGTTCGTCAGCCTGCCGGTGCTGGCGATGCAGGGGGCCGTGATCGTCGGCTGCCTCGCGTATCTCGGCTATCTGTCGTGGCAGATTCTGGTGTTCGCCGTGGTCACGATCTTCATTGGCGCGGCGGGCTTTCGCATGGCGAACACACGGGCGCTGCTGCATCTGCGTGGCTCGCGCAAGCGGGAAGAATCGCTGGTGAAGGACTTTCGCGCGCTCTTCGACGGTGCCAAGGAACTGAAGCTGCATCGCGGGCGCCGTGAGGCGTTCATCGAAGAGCGGCTGGCTGAGAATGTCGAAGCGGTGCGTGTGCAGCGCACGCGCGGGTACGTGCTGTATGCGGCGGCGGCCAGTTGGGGCAGTTTCATCCTCTTCGCGTTCATCGGCCTGACGCTGTTCGTGGTGTTGCGTCACGTCGACCTGCCGCCCGCCGTGGTGTCGGGCTACGCGCTGGTGTTTCTGTACATGATCATGCCGATCGAGGGCGTGCTTTCGTCGCTGCCCGCATTGGGCACGGCACGCGTCGCGTTCGAGCGCATTGCACAAGTCGAAAGCGAACTGCCGCGTGAATTGCTCCCGGCGGTACCGGTGCCCGACGCGCCCGCCTTTCACGAGATCGCGCTCGAAGGCGTGACGCATCGCTATTTTCGTGAGCAGGAGAACGAGATGTTCACGCTGGGCCCGATCAGTCTGACGTTCCGGCCGGGCGAACTCGTGTATCTGGTCGGCGGCAACGGTAGCGGCAAGACCACGCTGGCCAAGCTGATCGTGGGGCTGTATGCCCCCGAGCAAGGCCGAATTACCGTCGATGGCGTGCCGGTGGATGAAGCTGCGCGGGACCGCTATCGTCAGCGGTTCTCGGTGGTGTTCAGCGATTTCTTCCTGTTCGAACACCTGCTTGGCTTGCCAGCCGACGGGCTCGATGCGCAAGCAGGCGCGCTGCTCAAGGCGCTGCAACTCGATCACAAGGTGACGATTGAAGACGGCCGCTTCTCGACGCTCGACCTCTCACAGGGACAGCGCAAACGGCTCGCGCTGCTGGTCGCGTATCTGGAAGACCGTCCGTTCTATGTCTTCGACGAATGGGCTGCCGATCAAGACCCGCTCTTCAAGGATGTGTTCTACCGGCAGATGCTGCCTGCACTCAAGGCGCGCGGCAAAACGGTGCTCGTCATCACGCACGACGACCGTTATTTCGATCTCGCCGATCGCCTGATTCAACTCGACTACGGGCAGCTTCGTGCGCCGCAGCCGCTTCATTCGACCGATTTCTCCGATGCCACCGGCACGGCACCCCCTGAACGCTCATGACTGATACTCCGATGTTCGACCTGCGCGAGGTCTCTTTCGCCGTTGAAGGCCGCACGCTGCTCGCGCCGCTCACGTTGCAACTGGCGGGCGGGCAGGTGCATGGTTTGATCGGCCACAACGGCTCGGGCAAGTCCAGCCTGATCAAGTTGCTCGCCCGCCAAATCTCGCCGGTCAGCGGTGAGATTCATTTCGAAGGCAAGACGCTCTCGTCGTGGGGCGCGCGCGAGTTTGCGCGCCGGGTGGCATATCTGCCGCAACAGCCGCCGGCGGCTGCCGGGATGACCGTGGCCGAACTGGTCGCGCTGGGGCGCTATCCGTGGCATGGCGCGCTCGGCCGTTTCGATGCCAAGGACCATGAGGCCGTGCAGAACGCGATGGCGCAGACCGACGTGGCGGTGTTTGCCGACCGGCTGGTCGAGTCGCTCTCGGGCGGCGAGCGCCAGCGTGTGTGGCTCGCGATGCTCGTGGCGCAGCAGGCGCAATGCCTGCTGCTCGATGAGCCGACGTCGGCGCTCGACGTGGCGCATCAACTCGATGTGCTCAAACTCGTGCGCGAACTGGCCGATACGCATGGCCTGGGCGTGGTGATCGTGCTGCACGACGTGAACATGGCCGCGCGGTTCTGCGATTCGCTGCTGGCGCTCAAGCAGGGCAAGCCAATTGCGCGCGGCACGCCGACGGAACTGATGTCGCCAGCTACGCTGCAAACCATCTACGGTGTGCCGATGGGCGTGCTGCCCAATCCCGACGGCGGCATGCCGGTGAGCTACGCGCGCTGAAGGCCGATGTGTCCCGCCTTGCCGTTACCTGGGCCGCTGGCCGACGTGTTCACGCGTCGGCCAGATAGCGCTGCGGGGTGCGCCCCGTGATCTGTTTGAACATCACGATGAACGCACTCGCGCTGGCGTAGCCGAAGGCATCCGCTGTGGCAGCCACCGACGCGCCTTGCGCCAGTTGAGAAATGGCTTCCGCCACGCGCAGATGTTGACGCCACGTGACGAACGTCATGTCCGTCTCCGCCTGAAAATGACGGGCCAGCGTGCGCCCGCTCACACCGAACTGTTCTCCCCAGAAGTCGAGCGTCAGCTTGCTGCCGGGGTCGTTCATCAGGTGTTCGCAAATCGCTTGCAGCCGTGCGTCGCGTGGCACCGGCACGCCACGCTCGGGCGTCGCAGCCGTCTCGCGCAGCACTCCCATGAGCGGCGGCACCGATAGCGCCGCGCGGCTCGTGGGACCGTAGCTGTCGCCTTCGCGGCCCACGGTCGCGGCCAATTCGCGAATGAGCGGTGTCGCCGGGATGACATTGGGGCGTGTCCAGTCCCACGGGAAGTGCTTCGGCTCGAAGTAGACGTTGCACATCTGTGTATCGCCGACCGCATGCAGCTCGTGCTCGACGTCCGAGGGGAGCCACAGCGCGCGCGTCGGCGGCAGTGTCCAGATGGCGAGCGGGGTGAGCGCGCGCACCACGCCGCGCACAGGGAACACGAGTTGACCGTGCCGGTGACGGTGCCAGATGAGTCGCTCGCCATGGCGATACGTCGTCACCTGCGCATAGACATCGCGAGGCAGCGGACGCACCGAATCGGGGAATCGCTTGCGCAAAAAATCGTTCATACGAGTTACTGATTTCGGGTGTCGTCAATCGGACGTCGAATGTCAAAAAATCGATATTTATTGTCGTCCTTGCTTTTTCTTAACCCGATATTCTCCATAGCCATCAATGTGTTGCGCCGGACCACACGCAAATTTAGTAATGAGTCTCATTTGCGATATTTCCCGCCAGTGTAGCGGGATTTAGCCCATCGGGGGCTGGCGCGGCCGTCCACTGCAAAACACCCGTCATACCCGTCAGACCCTAGGGTCACGAATCATCGATCGCCGGCCGAGGCCGGCAACAAGGGGAAGTGTTGTCAACGATGCAAACGAATCAGAACCAGAAACCTCACCGCGCGGCTCGGGGCCGTATGACTGACGGTGCGAGGGCAGGGCAGTCGCACCGCGCATTTCGCTACACACCCATGGCACTCGCCATGCTGATGTTCACGGCAGCCGCGCAGGCGCAGACCGCGACGGCACCCGCAGGCACCGACGCCGCGCTGCCCGCCGCGACCGTCAACGCCCAGCGCGATGCGCAGACCGAAGGGACCGATTCGTACGGCACGTCGACGACCACCATCGGCAAGACGCAACAGGCACTCAAAGACATTCCGAATTCGGTGTCGGTCGTCACCCGCGCGCGCATGGACGATCAGGCCATGACCTCGGTGTCGGACGCCCTGCAATACACCACCGGCATCACGGCAGTGAACTATGGCGACGGCACGTACTACTTCAATGCGCGGGGGTATAACGTCGGTGTGGAATTCGACGGGGTGTCGATTCTGAGCGGCATTCAGTACCAGCCGCAGTTCGATCTGTCGATGTACGACCGTGTGGAAGTCTTCCGTGGCCCGGCCGGGTTGCTCGATGGCACGGGCGAGCCGGGCGGCACCGTCAATCTGGTGCGCAAGCGTCCGGGCGACACGTTTGCCGTGCGCAGCGAGACGTCCCTCGGTTCGTGGGCGCACTACCGTCAGATGATCGACGTGACCGGTCCGCTCAACGACAGCGGCACGATTCGCGGCCGCGCCGTGCTCACGGGCGACACCGGCAACAAGTCGATCACGCGGGCGAGCGAGCGCAAGTTTCTCGCGTACGGCGCGCTCGAATTCGATCTCACGCCGCGCACGCTGCTCTCGCTCTCGGGCTCGTATCAGGTCAACCCGCTCGACGCGTTCGACTACGGCCAGTCGCTGCTGACCAACCGTCAGTTCTTGAAGGCGCCGGTCAATTCCAACTTCTCGCCGGACTGGAACTACAGCTGGACGGCGATGCAGGAGGTCAACGCCAAGCTTGAGCACCGCTTCGACGGCGGCGTCGTCTCCACGACGACGGTCAACTACCGGCATCTGTCGAGCAACAGCAAGTACGCCTATCTCGGGCCGGGCATCAACCCGGTGACTTTGACGGCCAACTACGCCGGGCAGTCGCAGCGCATGGAGAACAACCTGTTCGGCGTCGACTCGCATCTCTCGGGGCCGGTCGAGGCGTTCGGGCGAAAGCATGAGTGGCTGGCCGGGGTGAACTATCAGATGACGCAGCAGCGCAGCCTGTCGGGCTACGAGAGTCTGGGCAACTTCAGCGTGTTTGCGCCGCCGAGCGTCGAGCCGACGATTCCGTTCAATTACGGTAACAACCTGCGCATGCAGCAGTTCGGTGTGTACGGACAGGCACGCATACGCGTGCTCGACCCGCTCACCGTCGTGCTGGGTGGGCGCGAGGCGTGGTACCAGCAACAGAGCCAGAGCCTGATCCCGACGGAAACGCCTTGGACCACGACGTCGCGCGCGAATCACAAGTTCATTCCGTATGGCGGCGTCGTGCTGGCGATTACGCCGCAGATCAACGCGTACTTCAACTACTCGAAGATCTTCGCGCCGCAAACGGCGACCACGTTCGATGGTCAGGGGTTGGCGCCGCGTGAGGGGCAACAGTACGAAATCGGGATGAAGGGGGCGTTTCTCGATGGCCGTCTGAATGCGACGGTGGCGGCGTTCCGCATGACCGACGTCAACCGCGCCGTGGCCGACCCGCTGCATCCGACGGGGTCGGTGGCGGCAGGCTCGGCACGCAGTCAGGGCTGGGAGGCCGAAGTGAATGGCCAGATTACGCGCAACTGGAACGTCTATGCCGGTTACACGCTGCTGAACTCGCGCTTCGAGAACGACCCGCAGCAGGCCGGTCAGTCGCTCGACGGCGAGGAGCCGCAGCACCTGTTCAAGCTGTACACGACGTATCGCTTCTCGGACGGCATGTTGAACGGGCTGCGT
The DNA here is from genome assembly GCF_002179965.1 of Pandoraea sp. PE-S2T-3. GTDB lineage: Bacteria > Pseudomonadota > Gammaproteobacteria > Burkholderiales > Burkholderiaceae > Pandoraea. Next base: position 444,588 of record NZ_NGUQ01000015.1, on the reverse strand, counting down.
CTGGGCGGTGGCATGCGGGTGCAAAGCGCGACGTATCGTACGGTGGGCGCCGTGCAGGGCGGCTATGCGGTGTGGGACGCGATGGTGGCCTATCGCTTTAACCGCCGTCTGGAAGCGCAGTTCAACGTGAACAATCTGTTCGATCGCGAGTATTACGCGCGGGTGCCGTCGACGTTCTACGGCGAGTACGGCCAGCGCCGCAACTTCATGCTCACGCTGCGGGCCGACTATTAAGCGGTAGCTGACCCGGCGACGCTGCCTTCCCCCGTGGCATGGGCTGCACGGGGGCGGCCGCAGTGCTTCGGTACTGCGAAGCCGCCGTCGGCCGAAATTTTCAAATGGCGGTACACTCCTGCGACACGCCTGATTTTCCTGTCGGCGTTTCTCCGATTTCTGCCCGTTTGAACGACACCATGAAGTCCCCTGGTTCTGCCTCCCCCGCACCGGCCCACGACGCCGGTGAATGCGTCACGCTCGTCGCCACGGCGACCCTGCCTACCCGCTACGGTACTTTCGCCTCGCATGCGTTTCGCGTCAAAGACAGCGATAACGAACACCTCGCGCTAGTGATGGGCGATGTCGCGGGCGAAATCACGGACGATACGCCGGCACCGCTGGTACGTCTGCACTCCGAATGCCTGACGGGCGATGTTTTCGGCTCGTACCGCTGCGATTGCGGCGAACAGCTCGATGCGGCCATGCGCAAGATCGCGGCCGAAGGGCGGGGCGTCATGCTGTATCTGCGCGGCCATGAAGGCCGTGGTATCGGCCTGAGCAACAAGATTCGGGCGTATCTGCTGCAAGAGCAGGGGCGCGACACGGTTGAGGCCAACCTCGATCTCGGCCTGCCCGACGATGCCCGCGAGTACGACTCGGCCGCCGCTATCCTGCGCATTCTGGGCGTGAGTTCGGTGCGTTTGATGAGCAACAATCCGAAGAAATTCGACACGCTCGTCAAGCACGGCATCCCCGTGTGCGAACGCGTGGCGCTGGACGTGCCGGTGCGCGAAGAGAACCAACGCTACATCCGCACCAAGCAGGTCAAGTTCGGGCACTACTTCGAAGAGAACGAATAAGCTACCGGCGGCGCTCGCCCACGATGAGGGCGAGATACACCAGACCGGCCGCTGCGCTGGTCTGGCCGCTGTAGTTCACCAATCCCATCCCCCAGCCCTGACGCGTCACGATCACGGCCAGCGCCACGATCAACGCTCCCCATCCCGCAATCCGTAACCGGCGCGTCCGCGAGCGCGAGAGTGTGGCGTTGAAGAACGTCTGCTGCTGGCGCTCTGTCGCCAGCGCCAAGGCGGCAAAGCCCGCCAGACAAATGAGGAAGGTGGTGAGATGCATCACGCGCGCTCCTCATTCAACGTGGCGTTGACCGGCACATCCGATGGCGATGTCGCCGACGTCGGCGATGCGACGGGGGCGGCTGGCTTGCTTCGTGCAGGTTTCGTCTTCGGCCGATGGCGTGCAGTGCGTACGGCAAGCCACGCATGCAACGCGGCAAAAACCCACAACATCAGATCGACACCGGCAAACGCCCAGTCGCCTGCGGCGAGGCTGTGCCACAAGCCGCGCGAAGTCGTCACGGCATTCGCAATCGGCAGCAAGGCGAGCACGGCGGTGGCAATCCAGAGCAACTCGACCCACGCCCGTTTTGCCGGACGCACAAGCGCGTACAGCAGCGTCGCAGCCCAGACCCAATAGAACAGATCGACTTCGGTAGCACTTCGCCCGGTGGTGCCCACGGGCAGCAACCGGTTGCCCCACAGGAACGCCGTCATCGCGATCGACAGGCCCGCGATGGCGGCAATGTTGAGGCGCTCGACCACGTGAAAACCGAAGTGCGGACGCGTGGGGTCGGGCAGCCGGGTCCGGCGCTTGACCGTCCACATGACGAGGCCGGTGCCGACCATTGCCGTGCCGCCCAGACTCACGAGGAAGTACAGCCAGCGCAGGTGCATATCGCTGAACCGGCCCAGATGCAGCGCGTACATGACGCCGCGTGTTTCGGCCGCCGCGCCGACCGAGTCGTGTGTCTCGATCAGCTTGCCCGTCGTGCCGTTGAACAGCAGGTACTGCGGGCTCATCGACACGCGCGATGTTTCGCCGCGAGTGACCGCCACGCGCGCAGCCGCATCGCCCGGCAGCGTCACGGTGACGCGGCCAACGTCGTTCGCGCCCCAGCGGGCCTGTGCTTCGCGCACCATGGCGTCGATCGGCGCCAGCGGGGCTTTCTCTCCCGTGGCCTTCGCAGGCGGCGGGAACGCACTGAGTTGCCCGCTCATCTGCGCCCGGTCCATCGGCGTCTTGATCGCGACTTGCGCGCTCCACGGCATGTACATCGCCATGAGCGTGACTAGCCCGGTGTAGGTGATCATCAGATGGAAGGGCAGGCCGAAGACCGACAGCGCGTTATGCGCGTCGAGCCACGAGCGTTGCCCTTTGCCCCATCGGAAGGTGAAGAAATCGATAAAGATCTTCTTGTGCGTAATCACGCCGCTGATGATCGCCACCAGCATGAACATCGCGCAGAAACCTGCCAGCCAACGTCCCCACAGCACCGGCAGCGGGTGGAACTGGAAGTGGAAGCGATAGAAGAATTCACCGCCCAGCGTGTCGCGCGCCTTGAGTATTTGTCCCGTCGCGGGATCGAACGTCGCCTCATCGAAGGCGCGGCGCGTGCTCGTGGCCCCCGTCGCACCGGGGACCTTAGGCGCGGGCGCGTTGCGCCAGAACACATTGGCAACCGGGTTGCGTTCCGTGGGCAGATACACGCTCCACTGCGGGCTGTCGGCCGCAAGCGTCGAGAGCCGGTCGGCGACGTTCTGTGCGACGACGGCAACGTCGGGGGCCTGTTGCTGATGCGGCACTTCCGGGCGCATCCACTGCGAAATTTCGTCTTTGAAGTAACTCACGGTGCCCGTGAGAAACATGGCATACAGCAGCCAGCCGACCAGCAGGCCCGCCCACGTATGCAGATCGGACATGGTCTGACGGATACCTCGGCCGGTATTCACCGCATCCACGGTTTTCTTCGCGGCCGTCATGCGGCACCCCCGGTAACGCCTGCCGACACCGCCCACGCGGCCAGCGCGAGCGGTGCAGCCACGATGATGAGACCTGCCCAGGCTCGCCACGCACTGCGCACGGCAAACACCCACACGACCGCCCCGGCATAGATCGCGAAACTCGCGAGCATGCCGGTAATCACGGCCTGCGACTTGTCCATCGGCAAAGCGAGGACCGCCACGCTGGCGAGCGCCGCGATGGCGTAGCCGCCAAGCATGGCGGCCACGATGCGGGAGAGGAGTGCGCCGACGCGAAAGAGACCGGCACTGCTGCGAACCTGAGCCATGATGCGAACCGCTTACTTGTTCGGCGTTGCCGCCGGGCCTGCCGGAATCGGCTCGACGCCGTCGGCCTGCACGAACGTGGTGGTGGTGACGTAGCTCACGCCTTGATAGCGTTCGGCACCTTTGGCGCCCGCGCGCTCACCCGGCGTCTTGTCGGTGTGGCTGACTTCGGCCACGTACACGCCCTTCCACGGCATATCGAATTTCACATACCCCTGCGCGTCGGTATGACCCTCCTTGGCCCAGCCCGATTGCGTGACCAGCGACACCTTCGTCTTCGCCAGCGGCTTGCCTTGGAAGAACAACTGGAACTCGCCGTGCTTGCCGGCGGGCACCAGATCGAGCGGCAGTTGCGGCTTCTGCGCCGAGAAGTCCGTCACGAGACGCGCCGCCGGGCGGTACCAGTTGGTGACTTCCTGACCGTCGCGCTTGAAAGTGAAGAGCGGGTACTTGGCGTCTTCGGCCACCAGCGTTTCACCGGCGGTGGCCTTGAACGGCAGCGTGAAGCCGTCAGCCGACTTGGTCGCCTCGGCGGTCTTCGCGCCGGAGGCCGACGTGAGCGTCGCGCTCGGCGCCACGAATTTGTCGAGCAAGCCCGGCGACGCTTCACGCAGGTTCTCGCCGAATTCGCCGAAGCGGATCACGGCATTCTGACCGGCGGGCTGTTCGATCCAGATCTGGTGCGCTTGCGCGGCACCGGCAAACGCGGTGAGGGCGCCGGCGGCGAGCAGGGCGATGGCGTGCGGAACAGTCTTTTTCATTACGGTTTCCTTAAAAGCGAGGCGATGCATGACAGCCATCGTCCTCAGAAGTCGATCTGTGCGGACAGCAGCACCGTGCGCGGTGCGGCCACGGTGGCGTAGGTGCCGCTCATGAGCCAGTAATTCGAATTGAACAGGTTCTCAATGTTGGCGCGGAACACCACGGACTTGCCGGCCACGCGGGTGCGGTAGCGGGCACCGATGTCGTAGCGTGTCCATGCCGGCAGTTCAAGCGTGTTGGCCGCGTTGAAGTACATGCGCGACGTGTTGATGATGCGGCCCGAGAGCGAGAGGCCCTGCACCCACGGCGTATCCCAGTCCACGCCGAAGTTGAACGCGCGCTTGGGCACGCCGTTGGCGTCGTTGCCGTCGTTCACGCCACCGGCCGTTTTCGTGAGCTTGGCGTCGTAGAAGGTCGCGCTCGCCATCAGGCGCAGGCCCTTCATCACTTCGCCGTAAGCCGACAGCTCGATGCCACGGTTGCGTTGCTCGCCGTCGAAGCTGTACACACGCGTGGCCGGGTCGGTGACCGAGTTCGGGCGCTGCACTTGGAACACCGAGACCATCGTCGTGACGGTGCCCCAGTCGGCCTTCACACCCGCTTCGTACTGCTTCGACTTGAACGGCGGGAAGACCTGCCCGGCATTGACCGTGCCCACCGGTGCGACGCCACCGCGCGACAACCCGGAGGTGAAGTTCGCGTAGACGGAGACGTTTTGCAGCGGCTTGACCACGATGCCTGCCAGCGGCGAGACGGCGCTCTGGTCGTAGCTCGACGACAGGGCGCCGCTCGTGGTGTTGAAGTTGTCGAGCGCGACGCGTTGCTGACGCAGGCCGCCGGTGAGCAACACGCGATCGTTCAGGAACGACAGCGTATCGGTGATGGCGAAACTGGTGAGCGCGGACTCGGACGCCTTCTTCGGCTCGGTGCGTGCCGCGCCGACCGGCGGTAGCGGCACCGGGTTGTAGATGTTCGAGGCGACCGAGGTCGTGCCCGGCACGTACGCGTTGCCCGAGTCCTGCTCGAGACGGCTGGCCTGCACCGTCACGGTGTGGCCGATACCGAACGTCTTGAAATTGGCGCGCGCGCCGACATCTGCCGTGCGCGAGCGCGTGTACGAGTCGTAGTACGAGTTCGTGACGTTCATGTTGCCCAACGAATCGGCACCGCCGATCGGGAACGTCTGATACGCCGTGGCGTAGTGGTAGCCGACGGCGCCCCACACCGTCACGTTACGCAGGACGTCGTATTCGAGTCGCGTCGTGACGGCCGAGTCGTGCAGATGCAACTCGCTGCCCGGATAGAAGTTGCGATAGCCGGACGGGGCATCGGGAATCTTGGTGACCGACGACTGGAAGCCGACCTGCGGGCGGAAGTTGTCGGTGCCTTCATGCTGCGTGTAAGCGTCGAGCGACCAGCGCAGGCGCTGCCCCGTGTAGTCGAGGCCGACCGAGCCGAAGCCGACATTCTGCTTGCCGTCGTCGAGCGTGGTCTTGCCGTTGCGGTAGACGCCGTTGACGCGAATACCCCATTCCTGCTGTTCGCCGAAGCGGCGGCCAACGTCGGCTTCTACGCCAAGCTGTGCTTTGCTTTGGAAGGTGGTCGTCAAGCGCGTGAGCGGTTCAGTGCCTGCACGCTTGGTGACGACGTTGATCGCGCCGCCAATGCTGCCGCTCGGGCCGATACCGTTCATCAGCGTGCCCGGGCCCTTGAGCACTTCCACGCGCTCGACGATGGCCGCCGGTACACGGCTTGCCGACGCCATGCCGTACAGGCCGTTCAGGCCCACGTCGCTGCTCGATACGGTGTAGCCGCGAATCTGGAAGTCTTCGCCGAAGCCGCCGCTGGAGGTCAGCATGCGCACCGACGATTCGTTGATGACCACGTCGGCGAGCGTGCGGGCCTGCTGGTCGCGCACCATCTGCTCGGTGTAGTTCATCGTGCTGAACGGCACGTCCATCGCATCGGCCGAGCCGAGAATGCCGAGGCTGCCGCCACGCGCAATCTGGCCGCCGGCGTAGGCCGGTTGCAGACCGTTGTCATAAGTCGCCGTGACGTGGGTCGTGGGCAGCATGGCGGCAGTGTCGGCCACGCCGGCATGCGTCGCCGGCTGGATCAGGAAGCTGCCGTTCGATTGCGGGACGACTTCCACGCCTGTGCCTGCCACGAGTGCTTCGAGGCCGTTACGCGGCGTATACGTGCCTTTCAGGCCACTGCTGTGGCGACCGGCGGTGACCTCGGGCTTGAACGAGAGCATGATGCCGGCGTCGCGGCCGAAACGGCTCAGCGTGTCTTCCAGCGTGCCGGCGGGAATGTCGTAAGCGCGGGCGGCGGGTGCCGATGACGATTGCGCGTGTGCCGAGAGCGGCAGGACGAGCGCGGGCGATGCGACGGCCGTGCCCAGAACGATGCGGCCCAGCGCACATGCCATGCGCGTGCGGCGAAGTACCCAATGTGGTTGGCTCGGCTGGTGTTGCCGTCCCCGAACGTGACCCATGATCTGACCTTTCGTGTGGAAGAAGAGTGTTGGTGCTCGTCCTCCATGACCCGCGAAATGTCGAAACGGATCACCTTTCTTCAAAATATTTTGCGAATGACGGTGGGCAGGCGTGCGCTGCTGGCAAACGTGGCAAGTCATCGGACAGGTCACCGGGTCACGCCGGCACGAGCCGGATTTCGCGCGCACCCCAGAAGCGCGTCACCGAATCGGTGCGCACGGCCAGCGTCGTGCCTAGGGTGTCGAGCACCTTGCCGACGTCGTCGAGCGGAAACGTCCCCGAGACCCGCAGGTCAGCCACGCGCGGATCGCAGGCGAGCGACGTGTCGCTGTAGCGTGCCAGTTCTGCCACGAAATCGGCCAGCCGCATGCTGCGCGCGACGATGAAACCTTCGGCCCATGTGACTTCTGAATTCGGCACGGCAATCGGTGCTGAGATTGCGTCGCCCGTGTAGCTCGCATGCGACCCGGCGCGCAGCACGAGGGATTGCGATGGGCTTCGACTAGGCCGGATTTCGACGGCACCTTCATACACGCTTACATGCGTGCCGCCGTCCCATTCGCGCACGGTGTAACGGGTGCCAAGTGCACGCGCGGTGCCCTGCGCTGTTTCGACGAGGAAGGGGCGTGAAGGCTCGTGCGAATCGGCGGCTGTGGTGATCAGTACCTCGCCCGCCATCAGTCGCACGCGCCGTTCCTGTTCCGTGAACACGATATCGACCGCGCTGCCGGTATTCATCACCAGCCGGGTGCCGTCGGCGAGCATCAGCGTGCGTCGCTCGCCGACGCTCGTGCGGTAGTCCGCCGACCATCGCTGCCACGGCGACGAGTGCATGACGCCCCATGTGCCGCTGCCGGCAAAAAACAGCACGGCGAGCGTCTTGACGGTGCGTCGCCGGGCAGGGGAGGCGGGGGGCGTCAGTGCCGCTTGCGCGATGCTCGCTTCGACGGGCGAGGCGAGCGGTTGCAACTTGCCCTTGACCGACTCAATACGCTTCCATGCGCGTTCGTGGTCGGGATGCGCGTTGCGCCATTGGTGCCACGCCGCGTTGACCGCCGGCGACACGTCGTCGCTCTGGAGTTCGATCAGCCACTCGACGGCGCGCTCGGCAACGTGCGCAGGCACGGTCGCCGCCCCTCGGGTGGCCTCGTACCAAGCGGAGGACATTGCGCTCATGCGTCGGTCATCCGATAAAGGACAGATCGGCGAAGTAGCAGCGCTGCAACGCTTTCGCGAGATACCGTTTGACCGTGGGCACCGAGATGCCCAACGCGTCGGCCACTTGCGCATGCGTCTGTCCGTCGAGCTGCGAACGCAAAAAAGCCTGCCGCACGATGGTGGGCAGGCCGTCGAGCAGACGATCCAGTTCGATCAGAGTTTCGAGCAGCATGGCGCGTGTTTCGGGCGACCATTCGACTTCTCGCGGCGCTTGAGCGAGCGCTTCGAGATAGGCGCGCTCAAGCTTTTCGCGCCGCCAGTGGTTGGATACGAGATTCTGTGCAACCGTCGTGAGATAAGCACGCGGCTCGTCGAAGGTTGCGGGCACGCGTTCGCTGCCGAGCAGACGCACGAAAGTGTCGTGCGCGATATCCGCCGCTTGTTCGGCACTGCCCAGACGCCGGTGCAGCCAACCCTTGAGCCATGAGTGATGGTTGCTGTATAGCAACTCGACAGTGGAAGGGAGGAGGGTGCCCGACGTTTGCATGATCCAGCCTGATGTTCGGTCCACTCACGACACGCTGGTCCAGCGAGAACACTGGCAGGTCATGCAGCAGTTGAAACGAATGCTCAAGGAATGTTAATGATAATCATTATTAATAACAGATGGGAAAATTCCCGTCAATGAAAAACCCTTGAGAGCGTGCGGGAAGCGGGATCTGGTGAAATGCCCGGGAAGCCCGTCGCGCGGCCTTGAGCGGGAAGTTCGGAGTGCGATGGGGTACGCAGAAATTAATGCTTGACGGTGCATTTAGGGCTCGGCTACTATCCGCCCTGTCTTCCATCCAAGGGGTTTGTTCGTGAATTCTGATGCCAGTTGTAGTCGACCTTTGATCGACTGATTGCCTGAGGATCCACAGCCTTCCCTGTGCCGCGTCCTCATGCAGGATGCGGTGTCTAGCGCGCCATCGACGTTCGTCCGAACGTAATCATTTCCGGCGCCATTCCCGCAGAAATTTCTACCGTCGTGCCCATGCCGGGCGCTGTCGTTGCGTGCTTTGCATTTGCCTTCGCATCTGCATCGGCCAACGCGTGCGCACGTGCGTGCCGACTCGCCCTGTTGCTTACGGCACGGGCGTTCGCAGCCATGCGAGGAAACCATGCGCGCTTTTCAAACATTTCAGGCTTTTCAAAGCCAACCCACGCGCACCACGCCGGTGTCGCGTCTGACCATCGTCTGCCTGGCAGAAGCCCTCAATACGCTTCGCAAGCAGATGTTCACCGATCTCACTGCGCTCGGTTTGCGGGCCACACACGTCAGCATCACGCGCTGGAGCGATCGCGACGTGGCCTCGGCCACCGTTACGCTCGATTGCTCGCAGGCCTCGCGTGCGTCGCTCACGGCGCTGGTCATGCGCCTGTCGGGCGAGAACAGCGTGCGCCGCGTGTTCTGGTCTGACGATGCCAATCGCCCCGATCGCCGGGCGGCTGTCGATCGTGCCGATCGCGCCACCAACGGTCCCGTTTCTCATCCTGCTGCCGGGGGCATGGCGGGCTTTGCCGCCCCGGCCTGAGCTTTCTTTTCAAACCATTGCAGTTCGTCACGGGCGGCCACGTGCCGCCGATGATGGCGAGCCAACGATCATAAGGAGTCCGATATGGACGATGGAAGTAGTCGAATAGCGCCCGTCGGGGCCGCACGCGAGGCGTGCGGGATTCCGGCGGGCGACCACAGCCTTGCAACGGCAGCACCCATTTATCACCGACCGCGCGCAGCGCGGCGCGGCGGGGTACGTTCGCGCTTTTTCCGGGAATCGAGAGACGCCCGGTAGCGATTGACGACCCTGGCCGGCCGCCATGTCAGCGTAAGCCGCGCCCAGGAAATCGTTATGAACAAGAACCTTCGCTCGCGCCAGAAACAGCGTGGCTTTGTCGATCATCCGACAGCCACCGAGCGCGCCATTACCGGCCCCGATGCCGTCGCCAAGCTCGCCACCGAGCCGCTGCACGACATGCTCCACACCCTCGGCACCGACCTGCGCGGGCTCACGCTCGCCGAAGTCGGGCAGCGCCACACGCGCTACGGCCCCAACGAGATCGCCCACGACAAGCCACCGCACTGGACCGTGCAGTTGTTGCGCGCTTTCAACAATCCGTTTGTGATGGTGCTGCTCGTGCTCGCCACGATCAGCTTCTTCACCGACGTCTATTTCGCCGATCCCGACGACCGGGATTTCAAGAGCATCATCATCCTGCTGACGATGGTGACCATCAGCGGCCTGCTGCGGTTCTTTACCGAGTTCCATTCGCTGCGTGCCGCCGAGAAGCTCAAGGCGATGGTGCGCACTACCGCCAGTGTCCGTCGCCGGGTGGTGTCGTCGGGCAAGCCGGAGCGCCACGAAGTCGCCATGCGCGAGCTCGTCGTGGGCGACATCGTGACGTTGCAGGCAGGGGACATGATTCCCGCCGATCTGCGTCTGATCGAATCGCGCGATCTGTTTATCAGTCAGGCGGTGCTCACCGGTGAAGCGCTGCCGGTGGAGAAGTACGACACGCTCGGCGCCGTCGCCCAGAAGTCGGTCGACACCGGGCCGGCCAAGCCGGTTCAGAAGAACAGCGCCAGCCTGCTCGATCTGTCGAACGTCTGCTTCATGGGGACGAACGTGGTGAGCGGCACGGCCCTCGGCGTGGTGGTGGCCACGGGCAGCGACACGTATTTCGGTGCGCTCGCCAAGAACGTGGTCAGTCACAAGCGCGTGGAGACGAGTTTCGACCGCGGCGTGAACAGCGTGAGCTGGCTGCTGATTCGTTTCATGCTCGTGATGGTGCCGATCGTCTTCATGATCAACGGCCTGACCAAGGGCGACTGGATGAGCGCCCTGACGTTCGCGCTGGCAGTTGCTGTGGGCCTGACGCCTGAAATGCTGCCGATGATCGTGAGCGCCAACCTCGCGCGCGGTGCGCTGGCGATGGCGCGCCGCAAGGTGGTGGTCAAGCGTCTGAACTCGGTGCAGAACTTCGGTGCCATGGACGTGCTGTGTACCGACAAGACCGGCACGCTCACGCAAGACAAGATCATTCTCGAGCAGCATCTCGACGTGGTCGGCAACGAGCAGGAAGACGTGCTGCGACTGGGTTGGCTCAACAGCTATCACCAGAGCGGCCAGCGCAATCTGATCGATGTGGCGATCATTCGCCGCGCCAACGAGATCGGCGAATCGGTGCAACCGCGCACCTTTGCCAAGATCGATGAACTGCCGTTCGATTTCGTGCGTCGTCGTTTGTCGGTGGTGGTCGCCAATGAGCGTGGCGAGCATCTGATGGTCACGAAGGGCGCCGTCGAAGAGATGCTGGCGGTGTCCACGCATGTGAAGACCGCCCAAGGGGTGCGAGTGCTCGACGATACGGCTCGCGCCATGTTGCTCGCACGCGCCGAAGCCTATAACGAAGACGGTTTCCGCGTACTGGTCGTGGCCACGCGCGACATTCCGGCCGGAGAGACCAAAACCCAATACAGGACGTCCGACGAGACGGGCCTCACGGTCTGCGGCTTCCTCACGTTCCTCGATCCGCCGAAGGACTCGGCGGCTCCGGCCATTGCCGCGCTGCGTGAATACGGCGTCGCCGTGAAGGTGCTCACCGGCGACAATCCGATCGTCACGCTGAAGGTCTGCCGCGAGGTCGGGCTGGAACCCGGTACGCCATTGTTGGGCGCCGACATCGAGCCGATGGACGAAGACACGCTGCGTGCTGCCGTCGAGCACACGACCGTGTTTGCCAAGCTTGCCCCGTTGCACAAGGCTCGCGTGGTCAAGGCGTTGCAGGCCAATGGCCACACGGTGGGCTTCTTGGGCGACGGCATCAACGACGCCCCGGCGTTGCGCGATGCCGACGTGGGTATTTCGGTCGACACCGGTGCCGATATTGCGAAAGAGACGGCGGACATCATCCTGCTCGAAAAGAGCCTGATGGTGCTCGAAGCAGGGGTGGTCAAGGGCCGTGAGACGTTCGGCAACATCCTCAAGTATCTGAACATGACGGCCAGCTCCAACTTCGGCAACGTGTTCTCGGTGCTGGTGGCGAGCGCCTTCCTGCCGTGGGAGCCGATGCTCGCGATGCAGTTGCTCGTGCAGAACCTCGTGTACGACATCTCACAGATGTTCCTGCCGTGGGACCGCATGGACCCCGAGTTCCTCAAGAAGCCGCGCAAGTGGGATGCGGGCAATATCCGCCGCTTCATGCTGTGGATCGGACCGACCTCCTCGGTGTTCGATATCACGACCTACGCGCTGTTGTGGACGGTCTTCGGTGCCGGTGCGATGTATCACCTGCACGGCGGCAGCGGCGGTCAGGTCATCATGAATTCGGGCTGGTTCATTGAAGGGCTCGTCTCGCAGACGCTCGTGGTGCACCTGCTGCGCACGCAGAAGATTCCGTTCCTGCAAAGCACGCCGGCGCTGCCGATCATGCTCTCGACGACCGTGGCCATTGCTATCGCTTGCTGGCTGCCGTATTCGCCGTTTGCCGAAACACTCGGGTTCGTCAGCCTGCCGGGCTCGTACTTCTACTGGCTGGCGGCCACCATGCTCGGCTACATCGCGCTCGCACAGACGGTGAAGACGATCTACATCCGCCGCTTCGGCCGCTGGTTCTGAGCTGAGGTCTCAGGCAGCCACTACCAATCACTGCATCACACGCAGCCATGCCCGCGTCCGACCGTCCGGTGGACGGGCGCGGGCAGGTGACCCACACAAGCCCCCGTGCAGCGCACGCGGGGCAGCATGAAAAAGAGCGAACGACTCATGAAGAAGCAACTCATCTCGCTGGCTTTGGCTTGTCCCCTCAGCGCCTTCGCCGCGCATCCGCTCGTGACCGACGACACGGGCACCCAAGGCGACGGCAACTGGCAGTTCGAAACGAATGGCGAAGCCACCGCCAAGCAACCCGACACGGGCCGCCAATTTCTCTGGAACAGCACGCTCACGCGTGGCTTCGGCGAAGCGCTGGATCTCTACGCCAACGTGCCGTACACCCACGTTCAGCAACGTTCCGATACCGCAGCGACCGGCATCGCCGATCTGGAACTCGGCGCGAAATGGCGCCTGTATGACGACGGGGCCTTCAGCCTCGGCCTCAAGCCTTACCTCACGCTCCCGACCGGCAACGACTCGCGCGGCCTCGGCACAGGTCGCGTGAACGCCGGCGCAACCTTGCTCGCGCAATACGAAATCGATGACTGGACGTTCCTCGTCAACGGCGGCGCGGTGTATCAACCGAACCGGCAGGGCGTGCGCGAAACGGTCTGGAAAGTCTCGGGGGCCGTGTTGTATCGCGTGCTGCCGACGACTCGCCTGCTGCTCGATATCGGTACGTCGCAGAATCCCGATTTCGCACAGCCGACCAGCCCGGCATTCATGATCGTCGGCGCCATCTACAGCCCGAAGCCGTGGCTCGATCTGGACGTGGGCTATCGCCGGGGGCTCAACCCGCAGACCTACGATTACTCGTGGCTGGCCGGGGTGACCGTGCGCTGGTAAATCGATAGCGCGTTAAATCTCGCGCAACCGTACTCGTCGCCGTCATCACACGGCCTGTGACGATCTCACCTGCCGGGGGCACTGGGTCAGCAATGACCCGGCACCCCCGGCTTTTCTTATGCTCGTCTTCACATCAAGACGATTGTCTTGTCAAATGCAAACGATTATCATTGCAATTTTCAGTTTCCCTGAGATAGTGCGGCGCGCGAAAGTCGGCTCGCCATGACACTACGATGACTGCCATGCCCGCCATCCCTAGGCCCGCCTCGATGTCCCGAATTCCGCAATGAACGAACTCCAGCTCGGTGCCGGCCGGCAGCGGCGCGCGTTCTGGCTCAAACACCTGCACCAGTGGCACTGGATCAGTTCGGCGATTTGTCTGCTCGGCATGATGCTGTTCGCGATCACGGGCTTCACGCTCAACCACGCAGGGCAGATTGAAGCTCACCCCCAAGTCGTCAAGCGCGCGGCGCAGGTGCCCGATGCCCTGCTGACGCAGCTTGGTGAGACACCCCACAAGGACAAAGGCCCGGTACCGGCGGCGCTCGCCGATTGGCTGCACACGTCGCTCGCCATCGATGCCGAGGGCCGCGAGGCCGAGTGGTCGGCCGACGAGATTTACGTCGCGTTGCCACGCCCGGGTGGTGATGCCTGGGTGAGTGTGGATTTGCAGAGCGGTGAGACCCAGTACGAACTGACCACACGCGGCTGGATTTCCTATTTGAATGACCTGCACAAGGGCCGCAATACCGGCAACGCGTGGAGCCTCTTTATCGACGTGTTCGCGCTGGCGTGTCTGGTGTTCAGCGTGACCGGCTTGTTTCTGCTCAAGCTGCATGCGGGCAACCGCATGGCGACATGGCCGCTGGTCGGTCTGGGACTCGTCATCCCGTTGCTGCTCGTCATTCTGTTCATTCACTGAGCATTCACCGAGACGCAGCGACCGAATCGGGGCGCGCATCGGTAGTGTCGATATCGTTTTCCTAGTACTTCAATCTGAACTCAACCCGAGGTTTGCTCGATAGGGGATAGCCATGCGTCGAATGCTTTCCGTCACGTTGACCGGTCTGGTGGCAGCACCATTCGCGGGCAATGCGGCGGCCGCCGAGATGACCGTCAAGGTCGAAATTCCGCGTCTGAACGTGGCGGAGTATCACCGTCCGTATGTGGCGATGTGGATCGAAAAGGCGGATCAGTCGCCCGTGACGACGTTGTCGGTCTGGTACGACGGCAAGCTCAAGAATGCCGAAGGCACCAAGTGGCTCAAGGACATGCGCCAGTGGTGGCGTAAGGCAGGGCGCGACATGACGATGCCGGCCGACGGTGTGTCGGGCGCGACGAGAGCCCCCGGTGAGCACTCGCTGACATTTGTCGACGGCAAGGCGCCGCTGGGCAAGCTGGCCGCCGGTGAGTACCAACTCGTGGTGGAAGCGGCCCGTGAAGTGGGCGGCCGCGAACTGATTCGCGTGCCTTTCACGTGGCCGCCTGCGGACGCGAAGTCGGCGCAGGTCAAGGGCGAACACGAACTCGGCGCGGTGTCGCTGAGCGTGAAGCCCTGAGCCGCGACTGCCACCTCACTACCGAATTCCTCTTTCCAGAATCGCTGTACAGGAGCTGATCATGAAGTTCTCGCTGAAGAAGCTGTCTCTCGTCTCTGCACTGGCCATCGCCGCATTGGCACCGCTCGCCGCACAGGCCCACCGCCAGTGGTTGCTGCCATCGGCCACCGTGCTGTCGGGCAACGATCCGTGGGTGACGGTGGACGCCGCGGTTTCGAACGACCTGTTCTACTTTGAGCATTTCCCGATGCGTCTGGACGGCCTCGCCGTGACGGCGCCGGACGGCAAGCCGGTGAAGGCCGAGAACGCATCGACGGGCCGCTATCGCAGTGTCTTCGACGTGCATCTCACGCAGGACGGGACGTACAAGATCGCTGTCGTGAACCACGGGCTGTCGGCGAGCTACAAGGTGGGTGCCGAGACCAAACGCTGGCGCGGTTCGCCGGAAGCGTTTGCGAAGGAAGTACCCGCTAACGCGCAAGACCTGCAAGTGACGGAAGGCCTGTCGCGTGTCGAGTCGTTTGTCACGCGCGGCAAGCCCACGACGACGGCGCTGGCCACGACCGGTCAAGGGCTTGAGCTGGCACCGATCTCGCATCCGAACGATCTGGTCGAGGGCAGCACGGCGAGCTTCCGTCTGCTGCACGACGGCAAGCCGGCGGCCAACGTGAAAGTGGAAGTGGTGCCGGGCGGCATTCGCTACCGTGACAAGCTCAACGATCTGTCGGTCACGACCGATGCCGATGGCAAGTTCAGCGTGAAGTGGCCTGCCCCGGGCATGTATTGGTTTGAAGCTGATGTGCGTGACGACAAGGTCTCGATCAAGCCGGCCAAGGCACGCCGTGCGGCATATGCCGCAACTGTGGAAGTGCTGCCGCAGTAAGGCGGCAATCTGCCCCCGGTTAGTCCTCACTTCGCGCCCATGACGCCTCTCGACCTGCCTGTCGAAGTACGGCACGAGCCACGTGTGCTCGTGCCGTTGCAGATGACGTCTGCCGGTGTGCAACCGCACGCCGGTGGGCGGCTCAGACATCTGGCCGGGCAGACGATGGGCACGACGTGGTCGGTCGCGTATGTGCAGCCGGCAGACGTTGCAAATGCACGTGACGATGCGGGGACCGACGCCGGGACCGACGCGTGCATTCGCGCGGTCCTCGCGCGCGTGGATGCGCAGATGAGCAATTGGCGCGACGACTCGGACATCAGCGCGCTCAATCGTGCAGAAGCAGGGCAATGGATCGCGCTGCCGGACGATGCCTTTCATGTGCTGGAAACCGCGTTGCGTGTCGCCCGCGAGAGCGGCGGTGCATACGATCCCAGCGCGGGACCGCTCGTCGATCTGTGGGGTTTCGGCCCCGCACCACGTCGCGAAGTCGCGCCGAGTGTGGATGAGGTCATGTCCGCACGCGAGCGCTGTGGCTGGGCGCGCGTGGTGCTCGATATTCAGGGCAAGCGTGTGCAGCAACCCGGTGGCATATCGCTTGATCTCTGCGCGATTGCCAAGGGCTTTGCGGTCGATGCCGTGTCGTTGGCGCTTACTGACGTGGGCATCGCGCACCATCTTGTCGAGATTGGCGGCGAGCTGCGCGGTGAAGGCGTCAAACCCGATGGCATGCCGTGGTGGGTCGAACTGGAAGCGCCTGTGACGAAGGCCAATTCCGAGGCCGCAGGTATCGCGCAGGATCTCGTCGCGTTGCACGGGCTGAGTGTGGCGACGTCCGGCGACTATCGCCGTTTCTTCATTGATGCATCGCAAACGTCGGCGCCTTCGAAGCGATATGCGCACACGCTCGATCCACGCACGGGTTATCCGGCGAGTCACGCATTGGCATCGGTCAGCGTCGTGCATCGTGAATGCATGCTGGCCGACGCCTGGTCGACCGCGCTCACTGTGCTCGGCCCGCAGGCGGGCATGCAGCTCGCTACCGCGCGCGACATCGCCGCACGCTTTGTGATGCGTGTTCCCGACGGCTTTCGCGAGACGGTGACGCCTGCGTATCGGGCGATGTATTCATGAGTACCGTTAAATCCGCAGCGTTCCACTGGTCGACACTAGGACTGAGCGCAACGTCTGTGGCGGGTGCCGCGCTGGCGTGGGTGAGTCCCGCGCGTCCGTTGATGGCAGGGGGCGTGCTGCTCGCCTATCTTGCGGGAAGCCTCGCCGTAATCGGTGCGCATCGACGGCGCTCGCGTCAGTCTGCGTTTGAAGCGGCGAGCCCGAGCACGTCACCGGAAGCGACCACGCTTGTCGTCTATGCAAGCCAGACCGGTTTCGCTGAACTCCTCGCGGTGAATACGACCACAGCTTTACGCGATGCGGGCGTGGCCATACGTCCGATCTCGATCGATGCATTGAACGCCGACGCACTGATGGCGTGCAGGCAAGCGCTCTTCATCGTCAGCACGACGGGCGAGGGCGATGTTCCGGATAGCGCGTCCGGGTTCACACGCAAGATGATGAACCGTGCGCTCGCACTGCCCGGCCTGCGCTACGGCGTGCTGGCGCTGGGCGACCGCACTTATACGGAATTCTGTGCCTTCGGGCATCGGTTGACGCATTGGCTGGAGGCGAGCGGCGCACAGGCAATGTTCGACACCATCGAGGTCGATAACGGCGACGCCGGAGCCATTCGTCACTGGCAGCACCAGCTTTCGGCGATGGCGGGCGGCGCAGAGATTGCCGACTGGGAGCCGCCGAGTTACGCGTCATGGCGTCTGCAATCACGCGTGCTGCTCAACCCGGATAGCGTTGGTGCACCGGCATTTCAGCTATCACTCGTGCCGGAAGACGGTGCCACTTCCCTCAACTGGCAGGCGGGCGATATCGTGGAAATCGGCCCGCGTCATTCGGCGCAGTTCGTTGCCGATTGGCTGCGCGATACCGGTTTCGCGGCCGACGCTGCCGTGCAATGTGACGGAACCTCGATGACGCTTGTGCAGGCGCTGGCGTCTCGCATGCCAGCGTCGGATGCCACCGGCGCGATGCTCGCGCATACGCCGCAGGCACTTGTCGATCTGCTGGTGCCGCTGCCGCATCGTGAATATTCGATCGCGTCGCTGCCCGCTGATGGCCGGTTGGAATTGCTGGTGCGTCAGGCCCGTTATGCCGATGAAACACAGCCTGACGGCTTCCGTCTGGGGCTGGCCTCGGGTTGGCTCACAAAGCACGCCGCCATCGACACGCGCATCGCGATGCGCGTGCGCACCAACCGCGCGTTTCATCCACCCGCTGACGACGTGCCGCTGATTCTGATCGGCAACGGCACGGGGCTGGCCGGTCTGCGCGCGCATTTGAAGTCGCGTGCTGCTCGTGGGGCGCGTCGCAACTGGCTGCTCTTCGGAGAGCGCAACGCCCGTCATGACGCATTCTTCGCCGACGACATCACGCAATGGCAGCGCGATGGGGTGCTCGAACGTGTCGATTTTGCATGGTCGCGCGATGGCGGCGACGTCCGCTATGTGCAGGATGCTTTACGCCGCGCGGCGTCCGATATCCGTGCATGGATCGATGCCGGTGCCGCGATCTATGTCTGCGGCAGCTTGCAGGGCATGGCCCCCTCGGTGCATGCCGCGCTCGTCGAGACCCTCGGGGCGTCCGGCCGTGACGGTAGCGCAGTATTGGACACCCTCACCGAATCGGGCCGGTATCGCCGCGACGTCTACTGACGTCCATACCGAAGATCACACCCGAGTTCACACCGATGCCGGGTAGCTGCCCCAGTGGCCGGCATCCCGCATATGTCCTTCCAGAAAGTCGACGAACACGCGTACTTTTGCCGACAGGTTAAGTCGCTCGGGATACACCGCGTAGACATCCGCCGGGGGCAGGTGCCAGTCGGGCAACAGCCGGACGAGTCGGCCGTCATCGATGAACGATTGCACCTCCCATGCCGAGCGCATGAGCACGCCGTGCCCGTCGAGCGCCCATTTCAACGTGGCCTCCCCGTCGTTGCTGCTCATCGCACCGTGCACTTTCACGGGTTGCTGGCGCTTGCCCTTGTTGAAATGCCATGTGCCGTAGGCCGTGTCGTTTTCGCGCAGCACGATGCAAAGATGCTGGCGCAGGTCTTCCGGTGTGCGCGGCAGGGTGCGTCCGTTCAGATAGCTTGGCGACGCGCACACAAAGCGTTCGTTATGCGCCAGCCGTTTCGCCACGAGGCGGGAATCGGGTAATTCGCCCAGTCGAATGCCCACATCGAACGCCGACTCGGCGAGGTTCATCGGACGGTCGGTCAACTCCAACTGCACTTCCACGTCGGGATAGCGCTGCCGAAACGCCGAGAGCGCCGGCACGATGTGTCGCCGCCCGAAGCCGAACGTGGCATTCACCTTGAGCAACCCCTGCGGCACGTTGCGGCTGCTCGACACCATGCGCTCCAGTTCCTGCACCTCTTCGAGCAGCGATGAGCCCGCGCGCAGGTAGCGCTCGCCTTCCTCGGTCATCGTGATACGTCGCGTGGTGCGGTTGAGCAGCCGCACACCGAGCCGTTTTTCCAGCAACGCCAAGCGGGCGCTCACAGCGGGCGGGGTCACGCCGAGATCGCGGGCCAGCGACGACAGGCTGCCGTGGCGCACCAGCCGCACGAAGAATTCCAGATCGGCGATCGCGTTCATTGTTAAGAAAAATCTAAGAATGGTTTAGATAAGTCTGCATTATGCACGGAACATCGCGAAATTAAACTGGCGGGACTGGATCAATGGGCGTTGCCCGTGACAGGAGACACCCGCAAGGAGGGCCCCATGGGGCAAACGATGTATCGCAAGATCGTGGACGCTCACACGGTCTTCCCGATCGATGCGCAGCACGTCGCGCTGTATGCCGACCTGCACATCATGAACGAGTACACCAGCCCGCAGGCATTTGCCGGGCTGGCCGAGAAGCAATTGCCCGTGCGCTGCCCGCAGAAGCAAATGGGCGTGGTCGATCACGTGATTCCCACGCATCCGGTTGCCACGTCGCGCCGCACGATCGCCATCGAGGCGGCGTCGCATCAGGCCGCGAACTTCACACGCAATTGCGAGAAACACGGCATTCACCTGTTCGACGTGCAGGATCGGGAGCAGGGCATCGAGCACGTGGTGGCACCCGAGATCGGGTTGATTCGCCCGGGCATGGTGGTGTTGTGCGGCGATAGTCACACGACGACTTACGGCGCTTTGGGTGCGCTGGGGTTCGGTATCGGCACGTCGGAAGTGGAGCACGTGCTCGCGACGCAGACGCTGGTCTATCGCGTGGCGCAGGACATGCGCATTCGTGTGGACGGCCAACTGCCGGGCGGCACGACAGCGAAGGATCTGGTGCTGCACATCATCGCGCGCATCGGTGCACAGGGCGCGCGGGGCTACGTCGTGGAGTACTGCGGCGAGGCCATCGGCGCACTGAGCGCAGAGGCACGCATGACGTTGTGCAACATGACCGTGGAAGCGGGCGCACGCGGGGCACTCATTGCGCCGGACGACATCACGGTGAGCTACGTCGCTCCGCGCATTCGCGACATGGATGCCGACACGTTGGCCTCGGCGGTGCACGCGTGGCGGGAACTGCGCTCCGACGACGACGCCGCGTTCGATATCGAGCACGTTTTCGATGCCGCTCACGTGGCGCCGTTCGTAACGTGGGGTACCAGTCCCGATCAGGCGATTGCGATCGGCGAGTGCATTCCGGCGTTGTCTGCCGATGCCCTGACGGATGCCAGTGCCACCAAGGCACTCGCCTATATGGGGCTGACGGCGGGGCAACCGATCGATGGCGTAGCGATCGACCACGTGTTCATCGGATCGTGCACCAACGCACGTATCGAAGACTTGCGCGAAGTGGCATCGGTGGTGCGTGGGCGCAAGGTGGCGTCGTCGGTACGGGCGATGGTGGTGCCGGGCTCCGGACGCGTGCGCGATCAGGCGGAAGCGGAAGGCATCGCACAGGTGCTGCTCGACGCGGGCTTCGAATGGCGGCAACCGGGCTGTTCAATGTGTCTCGCAATGAACGACGACGTGCTGGCCCCCGGGCAGCGCTGTGCATCCACGACCAATCGCAACTTCGAGGGCCGTCAGGGGCGCGGAGCCCGCACCCATCTGATGAGCCCCGCCATGGCCGCTGCCGCTGCGCTGGCCGGACGAATCGTCGACGTACGCAAGGAGTTTGGCTATGGCCAGTCATGACCTGTTGAGTGGGATCGCGGCACCGTTGCCGCTGGAAAATCTCGATACCGATCAGATCATGCCGAAGCAGTTTCTGCTCGGCATCGACAAGGCGGGGCTGGCGCGCGGTGTGCTCTACGACTTGCGCATGACGCCGCAGGGCGAGCTGCGACCGGACTTCGTGCTGAATCGGCCTGAGTATCGCGGCGCGCGCGTCCTGATTGCCGGCGCGAACTTCGGCTGCGGATCGAGCCGTGAGCACGCCGTGTGGGGGCTGATGCAGGCAGGTATCGACGCCGTGATCGCGCCGAGTTTCGGCGAGATTTTCTACTTCAATGCGCAGAACAACCGGCTGCTGCTGGTGACGTTGCCGCCTGCCGAGGTGGCACGGCTCAATGCCATCGTCAGCGACCCGCGTCACAGCCTGCTCACGATCGACGTGCAGCAGCAAGCCGTACTCACGGCCACCGGCGAGCGTTTCGGTTTCGAGATGCCGGCGCGGCAGAAGCGCATGTTCGTCGAAGGGCTCGACATGATCGGCATGACGCTCGCGGAGCGTGCGTCCATCGATGCCTTCGAGGCGCGTCATCAGGCACGTCATCCGTGGATGTCGATCGATTTGCCGGCGCAGCAACGCGCGGCGGCATCGAAGTAAGCACGAAGTCGCTTAAACCCCGTTCGCCTTGAAGCCGGCACAGTCCGGCGGGGCGGCGGCATAACACGTCAAACGAATCGATTTGACGCTTCCTCTCAAGGAGACACCCCATGGAGATGCCATCCGCGCAACTTGGCGCGAACCCGAACGGACAAGACAAGCCCACAGGCCGTCTGTCTGCGTTGACCCAATTTTCGATCGGCGGATTGCCGCTGCCGATGTTCGTGGCGATTGCCGTCGTCGTGGTGCTGGCCGCCATGACCAACCGCTTGCCGAACGACATGATCGGCGGCTTTGCCGTGCTGATGCTGGCGGGTGCCGCGCTCGGCGAACTTGGCCGGCGTATTCCCGTGCTGCGCGTGATCGGCGGCTCGGCGATTCTGTGTCTGTTCGTGCCGTCGGCGTTGCTGGGCTACAAGCTGATGGACGACGCGTCGCTGAAGGCCATCACGACGACGATGAAGACGGCGAACCTGCAATACCTCTACATCGCGTGTCTGGTGGCGGGCAGCATTCTCGGCATGAATCGCCGGGTGCTGATTCAGGGCTTCCTGAAGATGTTCGTGCCGTTGTTCGTGGGCACGATCACGGCGGTGGCAGCGGGCATGCTGGTGGGGCTTTGCTTCGGGTATGACCCCAAGCACACGTTCTTCTACATCGTCGTGCCGATTCTCGGCGGTGGCATTGGCGAAGGCGTGTTGCCGCTGTCCATCGGGTATTCGGAAATTCTCGGCGAGTCGCAGGCGCATCTGGTTGCCACGCTGGTACCGGCGGCGCTGATCGGCAACGTGGTGGCGATTCTCGCCAGCGGCGTACTGAACCGGTTTGGCGAGCGTTATACGAAATACAGTGGCGACGGCATGCTGGTGCGCACGGGCGACGATCTTGAGTTGCTCAAGCTGCAAAAGGAGGACACGTCGCTCGATCTTCGCCTGATGGGCGCGGGGTTGCTGCTCGGCTGCACGCTGTACATCCTCGGCTCGCTGCTCGCGCCGGTGACGGGCATTCCGGGGCCGGTGCTGATGATCGTTGCGGCTGCGGTGCTCAAAGTCTGCAAAGCGATTCCGGCATCGATGGAGAGCGGCGCGTATCAGATGTACAAGTTCATGTCGACGAACCTGACGTTTGCGATTCTGGTCGGTCTGGGCACGCTGTTCGTCTCTTGGGACAAGCTGGTGGCTGCCTTCACACCGGCGTATTTCGTGATCGTGACGGTGACGGTGCTGGCGATGATCGCGTCGGGCTTTTTCGTCGGCTTGTGGCTCAAGATGTATCCGGTCGAAGCGGCGATCATTACGGCTTGCCACAGTGGTCTGGGTGGCACGGGGGACGTGGCAATCCTGTCGTCGTCGAACCGCATGGGGCTGATGCCGTTCGCGCAGATTTCCACGCGTATCGGCGGGGCGGCGATGATCGTGGTGGCGACGATTCTGATGAAGTTCCTGCACTGACGGCAGCAGGGTAGTGGGGCATCAGAGGGGCATAAGATGTATTGCGGGGCCATGTTAAACTGCCCCGCAACCTCTTTTGCGGCGGCCGGTCTAGCCGCCTGTGCCTTCGCGGCGCCCTTGTCCCCACTGTCATGCGACTGACCGACTACACCGATTACAGCCTGCGCACGCTCATCTACGTTGCGGTACATCCCGACGAGCTGGTGCACGTGCAGGCGGTGGCGGACGCCTTCGACATTCCCAAGAATCACCTCGTGAAGATCGTGCAAAAGCTCGGGCAACTGGGCTTTTTGCATACGGTGCGCGGGCGTGCGGGCGGAATCCGTCTGGGGCGGGCGCCGGAGCGTATCGGACTTGGCGAAGTGGTGCGCGCGATGGAGCCGGATTTTGCACTGGTGGAGTGCTTTCATCAGGGCGATAACGCGTGTGTGATTACGTCGGCATGTAACCTGAAAGGGGTGCTGGGCGACGCATTGCGGGCCTACTTCGCCGTGCTCGATCGCTACACGCTGGCCGATTTGGTCAACAAACCCGACGCGCTGCGGCGGCTGCTCGGCGACGCCGTGGTCGCAGCCGCGATTCCCGTGAGCGAAATCAAGGTGAATCGCGCCACAAAACGCGGTAGTTGAGCGTTTCCACGACCGCCGGATTGCGGTTATTCCCCCCTTTCCATCGACGGCATCTATCGCCGTCATAGCCACGCCCAATGGCTATCGTTTGATTTGGACGATTGGTCGCATCTTGCAGACGGCCAGCCGCGAAATTCCGCCTCGATTTCCCTAATCTTGAGTCGTGCCCAGTCACACCGTTCCAAGAGAAACCAAACCTCTTCGGTACGACTGGAAAAAACATGGCTTCAGATGCCAATCGACAGGAGTTTCACCATGAATACCCGCCTCTTTGCTGCTGCTCTGGTTGCTACCGCAACGCTCGTCTCTGCTTCGGCCTTCGCCGGAGAAACCCAAACGGCCTATACCGGCGATTCGCAAACCGTCGCACAAGCCGCCCCGCAAGGCATGACCCGTGCGCAAGTCCGCGAAGAACTGCGTCAAGCCCGCGCTTCGGGTCAACTCGACCAATCGCTGGAAACTTACCCCTCGCTGCTGCAACAACGCACGTCCGCCGGGCTGTCGCGCGCGCAAGTTCGCTCGCAAATCGGTACGGCCGCCACGGTCGGCGACAACCGCGCTTAATGGTGTCTTGGCTGGCGCTGGGCTGACGCCCAGACGCGCTTTACCGCAGGACCGACCGAAGCCCCTTCCCGCTGCTCAGGCAATTTCAACTGGCCTAGGGAAGGGGCTCCGGTCGGTCCTCTTCATTTCCCCGTCTCTTTCGAACGAAACCATCGGCGTCGGCTTGATGGTTTTCGCTTTGCAGGGGTGACGAGCAAGGGGCGGCCAAATCCTCCATAATCGGCGCACCGGGTCTTCATGATGAGTGCGCCATGGATCGGCTCTCTACGCTTATTTCGAATTTCGGCGTTCGCGCCGGTGTGTTTCACAGCGGCGGCCTGTGTGGCGTTGCCAGCTACGGCATCGACTCGCACGACGGCGGCCACATGCACCTGCTGCGAACCGGCGAAGTCGCCCTCGTGCTGGAAGACGGCACCCGCCAAGACATCGTCGAACCCTCGCTGATCTTCTTTCCCCGCCGTAATCACCACCAACTGCTCTCTGGCGAAGGCGATCGCACCGAACTCGTGTGCGGCTCTCTCTCGTTCGACGGCGGACACAATAATCCGCTGGTCGCCGCGCTGCCGGAATACCTCGTGCTGCCCACGCAGTCGCTCTCCACACTCGATCTCACGCTGAACTGGCTGTTCGCCGAAGCGTTCGGCTCGCAGTGCGGCAGGCTTGCCGTGATGGATCGGCTGTTCGAATTGCTGGTGATTCAACTCCTGCGCCACGTGCTGGAAAAACGCATCGTCAATCGCGGCATGCTTGCCGGTCTGGCCGACCCGCGACTGGCCCGCGCGCTGCACGTCATTCACCACCAGCCCGGTGACGCGTGGACGGTGGAGTCGCTGGCCAACACCGCCAACATGTCCCGCGCAAACTTCGCCGCCCAGTTCCGTGAAGTCATCGGGCAATCGCCCGCCGACTACCTGCTCGACTGGCGCATCGGACTCGCCCAGAAACGCCTGCGCGACGGACAACCCATCGCGCGCGTCGCCGATGAGGTCGGCTACGACAGCGCCTCGGCACTGGCGCGTGCGTTCCGCCGTAAAACCGGTGCAAGCCCCCGCGACTGGCTGCGCGCGCAAATGCACGCCGTCACGATGTTGCCGCCCCCGCGCGTGACGCTGGTGCCGCCATTGCCTGCGCAGGCCGCCTGAGCGACGGGGATGACCAGCGACGATGCCGTAGGCCATTCGCGCCTGCGCTGACGCATTGGCGAATGGCCGATACTGCTGACCCTGCTTAGAACACGTGGCTGACGCCCAGACGCACGATCGTCTGCGAGTTGGTGGCCGACGACATGCCGTTGGCGGCATCGCCCACGGAGGCGGTGGCGTCGATCACGTTGCCGAACGCATCGAGCGTCGCGCCGGAAGCCTTCTGATAACCCACCAGTGCATACAACTCGGTGCGCTTCGACAGGTTGTAGAACGCCGCCAGATTGAACTGGTGGTACTTCGCACCCGAAGCGTTGGCCGCCGGCGCATTCACGTTGGTGAAGCTGTAGCCGCCGCCCAGACGGAAGGCATTGGTGAAGCGATACATCGCGAGTACGCCAACCGTGTCGAACTTCGCCGTGCGCGTGAAGCGAGAGTAGGCGCCGGGCGAATACTCCGTGTGGCTGTAGTTCGCGCCCAAGGTGGTGTTGTTGCCGATCTGATACGTCATGGCCGTGGCGATGATGTCGCGCGACTTGGCACTGGCGTAACCGGCGTTGATCGACGAGCCGAATGCCGATTCTGACGAACCTGCCCAACTGCCGATAGTGGTGTCGGTGGCGCTCGCCTTGTCGTTGTTGGCATGTGAGTACGCCAAGCCCCACACGAGCGGGCCGCCTGCATACTGGCCAGCCAGCCCCCATGTGTTCTGACGCCCCATCGTGCCCGCCTGACCGCCGAAGCCGTACATGGCACCGAACGTGAAACCGGCCCACGTCGGCGAGCGGTACTTCACGCTGTTGTTCACGCGCGAGCTGTGGTCGAGGTTATCGACGTCGCCCGGGTGTGCCGCTACGCCGGAGAGTAGCGCGGTGCCGCCCACGGAGCCGACGAGGTCGATCAGCGGATCGTACTGGCGGCCGATGGTGATCGTGCCAAGCTTCTGGTCCTGCAAGCCGACATACGCGTGGCGGCCGAACTCGGCGCCGTTCTGGCTGGCGGTGCCGTTGGCGAGGCTGAAGCCGTTCTCAAGGCGGAACAGCGCTTTCAGGCCGCCTCCGAGATCTTCTGTGCCTTGCAGGCCCCAGCGGCTACCCTGCCACGTGCCGCTCTGGAACGCCGTGTTGGACGCGCCACTCATGACGGCCGGACGGCCAGCGGCGCCGGCTTTCGTCACGGAGGCGACGTTGCTGGCATAACCGATGCCGCCGTCGACGATACCGTAAAGCGTGACGTTCGATTGCGCATGCGCGAGCGGGGCGAGCGACGCAGCGCCGCAGCCGATAGCCAACGCGACGGCGCGGGCGAGGAGGGAGCGAGAGTAAGCCTTCATGGGTGCATTTCCTAGCGTGGCGGTATTGGCACGACGCGTCGCACGGGTTGTCGTTCCCCGAGTCGATTTGCCGTGGATAAAATTAGGAATCCTAAAAATATGACGAAGAAATGTCCGTTGCGGGATGTCTCGATGTCAGTCCGTGTTCAGGTTCCTGTCCTCTGTGGCTACGCGCGAAGTGTGTTCGCGCGCAGCCTGGGTTTGATGCAGCGTTGCTTTGTTGCGATGCTCTGTTGCGTTATTTCGCCGGGGTCGCCGCCTGCGGTTGGGCGAGGGCGGCGCGCAAGCGCGACGGCGAATCGGTCATGACGGCGTCGAAGCCCAGTTGCGAGGCGGCTTCGTAGTCTTGCGGGGTTTCTACACCGAAGGCGACGAGATGCACGTTGCCCTGCGATTTGAAGCACTGCACGGCGGCCGGTGTCCACCAATTCGCGACAACTTTGGAGATGCCTTCGCCGAGCGTGAAGCGCTCGATGACTTCGACCTGACGATGGAATTCGATACCGGCCCACGTGCCCGGTGCCGGCGGCGTCACGCACTGACCGCCAAGCGCGGCGGCCACGAGACGGTTACGTGTCGCGTCGCGCGATTCGAACAACTGGGCCTGCGGACGGCGCGCACGCATGCGGTCGGTGGCTTCCGCTTCGGTGGAATACAGGCGCACGCGCGACCAGGCGTTGGTCTCGTCCAGCACCTTGATCACGGCTTCGACGAGCGGCGCGGCAGGCGTCTGCTTCATGTCGAGCAGCACCGGCACGTTGGCTGGTGCGGCAGCGAGCGCCTCACGCAGCGTCGGAATCGGCAGCGAATGATCGCGATACGGGTACACGGTCTGTCCGTCGGCACCCTTACGCGAGAAGCTGTAGCCGGCGTTGAGCTTGCGCACGTCGGCGTAATCGAGATCGGCCAGCTTGCCCTTGCCATCGGTCAGGGCCGAGAGATCGGCCGGACGGTACATCACGGGCACCCCGTCGCGCGTGACCTGCACGGTCATCCACAACGCCTGCGCACCGTTCTGCAAGGCGTTCGTGAAGGCTTGCACGGTGTTCTCGGGGGTGTCGCCGGTGCCGCCGCGATGCGCGACGATCAGCGGCGCGGCTTGTGCGGCGGACGGCATCAGCGCGCCGACGGTGCAGGTGAGCGCGAGCAGCGCGCCAGCGGTAATGCGCGAAAGTGACGGCATGGTCGACATGGACGAAGCGGCAGGCATGGGGGCGGTCTCGTAGAGGTGAACGATTAGCGGTGAACGATTAGAGGTGAACGATGTTAGCGGGGTGACCATGGTCGGCGGGTCAGACGACCTGAATTTCGGGCGTTTGCTGCACGCGATCGCATAGCGGGGCGGGCAGGGGCGCGTCGGTGATGACGAGGTCTTGCTCATCGAGTTGCCCGCCGCGCACGTTGGGCTTGCGCGTGAACTTGTACGCGTCGGCCACGAGAATCCGGTAACGGCTCGCTTCGCGCAGGGCTTCGCGCGAGGCGGCTTCCTGACGGTCGTAATCGAGGAGTGCGCCGTCATCGTCGATGCCGCCTACGCTGTACACGCCGATGTCGGCGCGATAGGCGCGAAACAACCGGTTGGCCTCATCGCCCAGAATTTCGGGGTTGGGCGAGCGCAGTTCGCCGCCGGGCACGATGACGCGATGTTCGGGGTTTGCCGCCAGCACCAGCGCGGCGCGCAAGTTATTGGTAATGACAGTCAGGCGCTTGCGATGCACGAGGGCGACGGCGACTTGCTCTGGCGTGGTACCGATGCCGAGCAGGACGGTGGCGCCGTCGGGAATTCGGTCGGCAGCGGCAAGCCCGATGCGGATCTTGCCTTCGAGGTTGCGCACGCGCCGCACTTCGTACGGTTGATTCGGCCCCGGTGTGAGCAGCCGCGCGCCACCGTGATAGCGGCGCAGTACGTTGGCATCGCAAAGCGTGTTCACGTCGCGGCGAATCGTTTGCGTGGCGACGCCGAAGTGCTCGGCGAGCGCATCGACACTCATTTCGCCATGCTGGCGAAAGAGCGAAACGATGCGGGTCTGGCGGTCGGAAAGGTCCATCGGGCTGGCGTAGCTGACGCATTCGTTCTGGAATGGGCGCCAGCTTGACAGCGATGCATGACATTCAAATGACGGAGTGAAATGTTCAAATGAACATTTCTACCCGGTGAGACAGGTTCATTGGCGCTCTGCTGTCAGCCGAATGGGTGCATTCGCCTCGAACTTGGCTCGGCGTGTGGAGAAGAACGTGCGCACGTTGCGAATGTTGGTCGAGCTTTTGAAGAGCCGTCGCGCCAGTTCGTCGTATTCGGGCATGTCTGCGACTTCAGCGACCACCACGAAGTCAGGCCCCGGTGAGACGCGGTAGCACTGGGTGACCGCGGGCTCGGCGCAGATGAATGTTTCGAACGTATCGAAGTCTTCCGCCGTTTGCCGGTCGAGGCTCACTTCAACGACAGCGGTGAGCGTCGGGCCGAGCTTCGCCCGATCAAGCACGGCAATCTCGCGCTGGATGACGCCGCTTTCCTTGAGCGCACGCACGCGGCGCAGGCACGTGGGAGCCGACGCATGCACGCGTGAGGCCAGTTCGAGATTGGTGATCGATGAATCCTCTTGCAGCGCCCGCAGGATCCGCAGATCAAGGTCATCCAGAAATACGCCCGCCATGAGGCCTCCGGGAAATTTTTATGAAATAATATTTCAACCTATTGAATTATCGTTATTTTATTTCATGAGCAGTCGATTTTTGATCGTTAATTTCATTTCATCGACTCTACCATCGCTTCACTGGTTCTTTTGAACAGCATTCACGGAGAAGCGTCATGTGTGGAATTATCGGTGCCGTTGCGCAGCGGGATATCGTGCCGAACCTGATCGACGGCCTGAAGCGGCTGGAGTATCGAGGTTATGACTCGTGTGGCGTGGCGCTCTACAACGATGCGCAACTGGTGCGCGCTCGCAGTGTCGAGCGTGTCGCCAACTTGCAGGAAGCCGTGACGCGCGACGCACTGACGGGGTACACGGGCATCGCTCACACCCGTTGGGCGACACATGGCAAGCCGGTGACCGAGAACGCGCATCCGCACTTTTCCCCGCGCGAAGACGCTGCGCGCATTGCGCTCTCACACAACGGCATCATCGAGAACCACGAAGCGCTGCACGCCATGCTGGAGCAGCAGGGTTACGTGTTCACGAGTCAGACGGACAGCGAGGTCATCGCGCACTTGATCGACCATTTGTACAACGGCGATCTGTTCGATGCGGTCAAGGACGCGGTGTCCCGCTTGCGCGGCAGCTACGCCATCGCCGTCATCTGCCGGGACGAGCCGCATCGCATCGTGGGCGCACGCGATGGCATGCCGTTGATCGTTGGTGTGGGCGAGGGAGAGAATTTCCTCGCGTCCGATGCGATTGCACTGGCGAACGTGACCGATCAGATCGTGTATCTCGAAGACGGCGATGTCGTGGACGTGCAATTACATCGCTACTGGATCGTCGACGCGGCGGGGCAGCGCGCGGAGCGTGCGGTCAATACGGTGGCGGCGCATAGCGGTGCGGCGGATCTGGGGCCGTATCGCTACTACATGCAGAAGGAGATTTTCGAGCAACCGCGTGCGGTCGCCGACACGTTGCAGGACGTTACGGCGATCATGCCGGAGCTGTTTGGCGACAACGCGTGGCGGGTGTTCAACAAGGTTGAGTCGGTGTTGTTGCTCGCATGTGGCGGCAGTTTCCATGCGGCGTTGACGGCGAAGTACTGGATCGAGAGTCTCGCGCAGGTGCCGGTGAGCGTGGAGATTGCCAGCGAGTATCGCTATCGCGAAAGCGTGCCGAATCCGAACACGCTGGTGGTAGCGGTGTCACAGAGCGGGGAGACGGCGGACGTGCTGGGCGCCGTGCATGTCGCGAAACGTTTGGGCATGACGAAC
Source organism: Pandoraea sp. PE-S2T-3 (assembly GCF_002179965.1). Classification (GTDB taxonomy): domain Bacteria; phylum Pseudomonadota; class Gammaproteobacteria; order Burkholderiales; family Burkholderiaceae; genus Pandoraea. The sequence continues at coordinate 413,887 of NZ_NGUQ01000015.1, read as the reverse complement.
ACGTTGGCGATATGTAACGTGGCAACGAGCGCGTTGGCGCGTGAGTGTGAATTGACGTTCTTCACGCGAGCCGGGGTGGAGATCGGTGTGGCATCGACGAAGGCGTTCACGACGCAGTTGGTGGCGCTGTTCTTGCTCGCGTTGACGCTGGCGCAAGCGAGGAAACGCTTGTCGGAAGAGGATGAGCAGCATCATTTGAAAGCGCTTCGCCATTTGCCGGATGCCATGAGCAAGGTGTTGGCACTGGAGCCGCTGATCATCGCTTGGGCAGAGCAACTCACACGGCGGCAGGACATTCTCTTCCTCGGACGCGGCATGCACTATCCGGTCGCGATGGAGGGCGCGTTGAAGATGAAGGAGATTTCGTACATCCATGCGGAAGCCTACGCCGCAGGGGAGTTGAAGCACGGCCCACTGGCGTTGGTCAGCGATCAGATGCCGGTGGTGGCGGTGGCGCCGAACGATCGGTTGCTGGAGAAGTTGAAGTCGAACATGCACGAGGTGAGCGCCCGCAACGGCAAACTGTATGTGTTCTCGGATTTGGACTGCGGTATTACACCGGGGCCCGATCTGGATGTGATTCGACTGACCGAGCACTACGGCATGCTGTCGCCGATTCTCCACACGATTCCGATGCAGTTGCTCGCGTTTCACGCCGCATTGGCGCGCGGGACAGATGTCGACAAGCCGAGGAATCTGGCGAAGTCGGTGACGGTGGAGTGAAGGGGCGAGCCTTGTTCAAGGCTATGCAATAAGATTCGCCGCCGCATTCTCGACAATCGCTCGCTTCAGTTGCGCGAGCGCTGGCGGCATCTCCGCAGACGCAGTGTGCAGGCAGAGTTCGACCGAAGGCAGGGGAGGGAGGCCGTCTTTCTCCCCGAGTCGTCTTAGCGTGGGCGGTAGTCCTGCCGCCGTTCGCAATGTGATGCCCAACCCTGCCGCGACCCCAGACCAGAGGCTCTGGAGACTGGCTGTCGAATAGGCCAGTCGCCACGAAATATTCGCACTATCGAGTGCGCTGATGCCGGCTCGGCGGAAGAAGCATGGCGGATGGTAAAGCGCCAAATCCAGCGGCATACCCGGACTCAGGACCACATCGGCATCGACCGGTCCGATCCATGTCATCGGCAGCGTCGCCAAGTGCTCCGCATCGGCACGACGCTCGTAACCCATCGCAAGCACAAGATCGAGCTCGCCTCGGTCAAGACGCTCAAGCAACACGCCATTGCGTTCCACCGCGACTTCCACCCGTACCCCCGGATGGGTCTTCTTGAACTGTCCCAGCGCCTTCGGAAGCCAACTCTCAGCGAAATCGCCCGGCAAGCCGAACCGCACCACGCCCTCGATCGACGCGCCACGCACCGCCCGTACGACTTCGTCATTCAGATCCAGAATGCGATGCGCATAGGACAGAACCAACTCACCAGACTCTGTCAGCGCCAGTCCTCGCCCAAGTCGGCGAAACAGCGGCATGCCGACCTGCTCTTCAAGCTTGCGCATCTGCTGGCTGACGGCCGATTGCGAGCGGCCTATGCGTTCGGCAGCGCGATTCAGGCTGCCAAGTTGTTGCGTAGCGAGGAACGTCCGCAACGCGTCCATATCGAGGTTGGGCAATGACATGATTCAGTTATTCTGAATGGTCGATGCCGAATTATCGCATCCACTGAACTTTCATATCTCTACTATCGATGGCAGCGTGTCGTTGCGACGCGCGCGAAATTTCGAATGCCATCACGGAGGAACGCACGGTATGAATGGTCAGATGATTTTTAAGCGCGGCATCCTGAGCGCGGTTTTTGCCGCCTGCGCGGGGGTGACGAGTGTCGTGCAAGCGGACGCGTCGGCCACCCGAAATCCGCTCGCCGGGACTTGGACGTTGGTCGCCGCAGATGTCCAGCATCCCGACGGCACGCGAACCAGTGACTACGGGGCCGCGCCCAAGGGCTTGCTCGTTATCGACAACGAAGGTCGCTACTCGCTGCAAATTTTCAAATCGGAGCGACCGAAATTTGCGTCAGGCGACAAAGGCGTCGCGACGCCGGTCGAGTACAAAGCGGCCGTCATGGGGGCCAGCACGCACTTCGGCACACTCAGCATCGACCCGGCTGCGGGGACACTGACCTTTCACATTCAGAACGCTTCGTTTCCCAACTGGGAGGGGGAGCAGCAGACGCGAAGCTATGCGTTAAACGGCCGAGAACTGAGCTACCGCGTGACGCCGCGCCCGAATGGAGACGTCCCCATTTCCGTCTGGCAACGCCTCGATCTTCCTATGCCGTCGCCGTCCACACCGCAAGCTCGTAGCCGTCCGGGTCAATGAAATGGAAGCGGCGGCCGCCCGGAAACTCGAACACCGGGCGGCTGACTCTGGCACCTGCCGCTTCAATGCGCCGCTGCGTTTCAACGAGATCGTCCGCATACAGAATGATCAACGGGCCACCCGGGCGCACCGCTTCCCCCGTCGTGAAGCCGCCGGTCAGCCGGCCATCCGTGAATTCGGTATAAGCCGGGCCGTAGTCGGTGAATGTCCAGCCGAAAACGTCGCCGTAGAAGGTCTTGCTTCGCGCAATGTCGCTGACATTGAACTCGATGTTGTCGATCTGTCGGTCCTTGCCTCGAATGCTCATGTCGATCCTCTTGTGAATGACTCGGTGTTTGCGGGGTGATCACCCATTTCCATGACGGCGGGGGGCAAGCGTTCGACACGACGTCCAACATGGGACGTGTCGGCAACTGCCCGGAATTCATCCCGGTTTCATTTCGATGGTGTATTGACTATTGCGTTGCCGGAACGCTTCCCAGATCAAGGAGTTGTATGTCGTTGGCCGTACTGATTGTAATCGCTGCCATTGCCTGCCTTCTAGGGCGCCTCAAGTGGCGCCGTACCAGCATCACGTTATTCACCGTGTGCGCGGTACTGTTTTTCGCCGTGGGCTGCGGCTGGGTGCCGCAATGGATGCTCGGCGAGCTGCAATCGCGCGACGCCGCCAAGCCGGCCATTGCATGGGGCGACCGTAATGTGATCGTTCTGTTGGGCGCCGGAACGCAGCGCGTTGCCGGGGCCGATGGCGTAGAGCCGGGCGCATTTTCGTATGCCCGCTTTGTCGAGACGGTCGAGCAATACCAAGCCTGTCGGCAAGCCAAGCCGAATTGCATGATTATCGTCAGCGGCGGCGACGCCAGAAAGACCGGCGAATCGGAAGCGGCTGTCTATCAGACGACCCTCGTCCGCATGGGCATCCCCGTTGGCGATATCAAGCAAGAGCCGAAGAGCATGAACACATGGCAGAACGCCGAGTTCACATCGGGCATCCTGAAAGCGCACGGCGCGGATCGTGTGGTGATCGTGTCGTCAGGCTTTCACCTGCAACGCGGCGCACTCTACTTCTCGCACTTCGGTGTCGCGGCAACGCTGGTGCGCGGCGACTATTTGCAGGCCCAGCCGTCCCTGTTGCCGCTCGCTTACAACTTCACCGTCACCGACCTCGCGCTGCATGAATACATCGGCATCGCTCGCTATCACGCCTACAACGCACTCGGCTGGAACCCGGAGAGAACGTTGCCGGGGCAGGCGTGATTTCAGGCGGCGTTGTACAGCACTCGATGCGCATCGCCTGCCACTCACATCAATACGTCTGATCCGCAATCACCCGGGCCACTGTTTGCAGGGCCTGCGATAAGGCGGGAATTGCAACGGAGCCAAGGGCCAACCGAATCGCGTGCGGCACCTGCGGCGATGTTGCGAACGGCTCGGCGGTCGACACAGCGATGTTCTCCTGCATCAACGCATGGGTGATCGCGTCGGCCCGTACCTCGTTCGGCAGGGGAAGCCAGACGAAGTACGACGCCGGGTGGCCGATGCGCGTGAGTCCATCTAACAGGTCGGCTGCGAGTGCCTGACGCATCGTGGCGTCGCGTCGCTTCTCGGCTTCCATTCGTTCCACCGTGCCGTCTTCGACCCACCCGCAGGCAATCGTCGTCATCATCGCCGGGGTGTTCCATGTCGTCGCGCGAATCGCACGTTCGAGCTTCGGCACCCATTCCGGCGGTGCGCAGAGAAAGCCGACGCGCAGGCCCGTCGCCACACTCTTGGAGAAACTCGAAACGTAGACCGTCCGCTCCGGCGCGAGCGCGGCCAACGGAGGCGGCGCATCTTCCGCGAGATACGCGTACGCCGCATCTTCGATCAGGAACAAGCCGTGCTGACGTGCGATGGCGACCAGCTCGCGACGCCGCGTCGCGCTCATCACCCAGCCCAGCGGGTTGTGCAAGGTCGGCATGGTGTACACCGCGCGCACGCGGCGTTGCCGGCACAGCGCGGCCAGTGCGTCGAGATCTGGCCCATGGCCGGCCGCCGGAATGGGCGCAAGCTCCAGCCGGCAGGCTTCGGCGGCTAACTTGAAGCCGGGATAGGTGAGCGCGTCTACGGCGACGACATCACCGGGCTCAAGCAACGCCATCGCCGTTGTTGCCAACCCGTGCTGACCGCCGCTCACGATCAACACGGATTCCGGCGATACCGTCAGTCCCCGACGTTGCACGTGACGCGCCACGATCTCCCGTTCGTGCTCACGTCCGCCGTGCGGCTGATATCGCAGCAGCGCCTCCAGATCGCCGCCCGCCGCCAACTGACGCAGTGCCGTGCGTAACAGTCCCGCCTGTTCCGGCAAGGTCGGCGCGTTGAAGGTCAGATCGACGCGCTCCGTACTCCATCCGTACAGATAGCTGCCTTGGGCGCTGGGCAGCGCCTCTCGCACGAAAGTGCCGCGGCCGGTTTCTCCACTCACCAGCCCCATCGCCTGCAACTCCGCGTAGACGCGTGTCGCCGTGACGAGCCCGAGCCCTTCACGCGCCGCGAGTTCGCGGTGGGTCGGCAGGCGCGTGCCCGGGCGCAGCCGTTGTGTCCTGATGTCGTCGGCCAGTCGGTCGACCAACTGCTTGTAGCGTGCCTGCGGCATGGGGAAGTGTATCCATGACAATTATTTGATTGTCATGATTATCGGCTCTACGATGCCGCAATACAACGCCGCAATACAACGCCGCAATACAACGCCGCAACCCACGAGGCCCCCCATGCGCTCCACGCACATTGCCATTCTGACTTTTGAAGGTTTCAACGAACTTGACTCGCTGATCGCGCTCGGCATTCTCAACCGGGTCAAACGCCCCGGCTGGCGCGTGTCGATCGCGTGCCCGACCGGCAAGGTACGGTCGATGAACGGCGTGGTGATGGAAGCGCAGGCGTCGCTGGAAGAGGCTTGCGAAGCCGATGCTGTGCTGGTCGGCAGCGGCTTGCTGACCCGCGACGTGGTGGCCGATGCCGCGTTGATGTCGCGGCTGCGTCTCGACCCGGCGCGTCAGTTGATTGGCGCGCAGTGCTCGGGCACGCTGGTCCTTGCCAAGCTGGGGTTGTTGAATGGGGTCGCCGCGTGCACCGATCTCACGACGAAGCCGTGGGTGCAAGAGGCTGGTGTGCCGGTGCTCGATCAGCCGTTCATGGCGAAAGGCAATGTGGCGACTGCTGGCGGATGTCTCGCCTCACAATATTTGGCGGCGTGGATGATCGCGCGTCTGGAAGGTTTCGAAGCGGCGCGCAGCGCCATGCACTACGTGGCGCCAGTCGGCGAGAAGGTCGAATACGTGACGCGCGCGATGGCAAATATTTCGCCGTATCTTCACGACACTCCCGAGGCGGCGCTCGTCGGCGTGTGAGCCGCGCGCGTCAGGGGAGTGCCGTTTGCGCTGGGGCAGTTCAGGTTGCCCGGCGCACCAGCCGCAGGCCGCTCGCGATACATCCCGCAGCGGAGAACGCGGCACCCCATGCGAGCGCGAGCGTGGAGCCATGCGTGCCGACGAGTCCGAATGCCAGCGCGACCAGTGCCGCCCCCGTGGCCTGACCGAGCAGGCGCGACGTGCCGACCATGCCGCTCGCGCCGCCACTGCGCTCGGGCGGTGCGCTATGCATGAACGCCTTCAGATTCGGCGACTGGAAGAAACCGAAACCCAGACCGCACAACGCCATGCGCCAACTGATGTCCCAGACCTCGGCATGCGCGGGCATCACGGCCAGCAAGGTCATGCCGATACTCAGCATGCCAAGACCGATGGCGCCCAGCATGCCGGCGGGATAACGGTCCGACAAGCGTCCAGCGACCGGCGCAATCGCCGCCACGAAGAACGGCCACGGTGTCATCAGAAAGCCGGTCTCGATCGGGCTGCGATGCAACACATTCTCGAAGTAGAACGGCAGCGAAACGAGCCCGAGGCCCTGCGTCGCAAACGCACAGATGGCGGTCACGGTCGACAGCGCGAACGCGGGCAGACGCAGCAAATCGACCGGCAGCATGGGGGCGCGATGACCTCGTTCGCGGCGAATCAGTGCCCAGCCACAAACCACTGCACCCACGAAACACGCCAGCGTCAGACGCCAGTCGGCCTGTTGCGCACTTTGCCCCAGCGCGAAGATCAGCAGCGCGAACGTCATGACGTTGAGCAGCGCAGCCACCGTGTCGGGCTTGTGTTCGCTGCGCGGCGTGTCGGGCAGATTACGTCGCCCGAAGGCGAGTGCGAGCAGGCCGGTCGGCACGTTGATCAGGAACAGCCACGGCCAGTTGCCCACCGAGAGCACGAGCGATGCAATGGTCGGCCCGATGGCGAACGAGATACCGACGATGAGTGCGTTCAACCCGACGCCGCGCCCCAACTGATGCGGCGGATACAGGAACCGGATGAGCGCAATGTTCACGCTCATCACGGCCGCCGCGCCCACGCCTTGAAGCAATCGCGCCACGGCGAGAAAGCCGAGCGACGGCGACAGCGCGCACAGTATCGAGGAGATCAGGAAGACCGCCACCCCCGCCATGAACACGCGCTTGTGGCCGACGCGCTCACCGAGTGACGCGAACGGCAGCAGCGTGGCGACCATCGCGAGTTGATAGGCGTTGACGATCCACACGGAAGCCGAAGGCGTGGTGTTCAGATCGATCGCCATCTGCGGCAGTGCGGTGTTGCAAATGGCGGTGTCGAGGCTGGCCAGTGAGACGGCGAGCAAAATCGCCGTCATGGCCAGACCGCGGCCGTTGGCCGGCGGTTCGTGCGTCTGGGTTGCGCGGGTCACACTCGCAGCAGCGGAGGCGCTCGCCGCCGGGGTGTCGGCGGTCGGGGGCAACGATGACATGACGGATCAGCCCTCGGCCAGAATTTGGCGGATGGCCTGTTCGAAGACTTCCGGCGGCTGACCGCCGCTCACGAGATGGCGGTTGTTGAAGATGATCGCGGGCACCGAACTGATGCCGAGATTCTGATAGTGACGCTCCAGCGCACGCACTTGCTCGGCGTACTCGTCCGTGGACAGAATTTCGCGGGCACGCGCCGGATCCAGTCCTGCCTGACTGACGGCTTCGATCAGCACTTCCGGATCGCTCGTGCGCTTGCCGTCGACGAAGTACGCGCGGAACAAGGCTTCCTTGAGCGCGAGTTGCTTGTCGTTATCGACCGTCTGTGCCCAGTGCAGCAGACGATGCGCGTCGAACGTGTTGTAGGCGTGCGTGCGCAGATCCATGCGCATCGGGAAGCCTTCTGCTTGCGCGCGGGCGCTGATGTTGGCCTGATTCTGCGCGAGTTGCTCGGGCGAGAGACCGTACTTGCGCGACATGTAATCGGCAAGCGGCACGCCTTCGACGGGCATATCGGGGTTCAGCTCAAAGGGGCTGAAGTGCAGGTCGACGTTGACCTCGTCGCCCAGACGGCCGAGGGCGGTCTTCAGGGAGGCAAGGCCGATGGCGCACCAAGGGCACGCGACGTCGGAGACAAAGTCGATGTTGAGGGTGGCTGGCATGGGCTGACGGCGCCGTGGCGGCGCGTGCAATGAAAAACGCGTCGCCTTGGCGCGACGCAACATCGCAATCGTCGCACAAATCGCCTGATCGCGCCCGGACGTGCCGCGTTTCATAACGCCGGTTCATGGTGCGAAACGCGGCGTGATGCAGGACAACATCCCGTCAGTCCTGCCTAGCCAGACGGATGCCCTAGGGCTTGGGCGGCACCAGTTGCTGCTGCTGGCGCTTGAGCGAGTCGATCATGATCGACGCCGCATCGGCCCAGTTCTGCATGCCGCCGCCAGCGCCTTGTCCGCGCACCATGCGCACATGGGCGAGGTCGAGCCGGGCGCGTGTGTAGTCCTGCGACGACGCCCGCGCAAACCACTTCTCGGCTTCGGCGTAGTCGCGCTGCACAACCTTGCCCTCGAAATAGGCTTCGCCGAGCAGCGTCTGCGCGATGGGATAGCCCATGCCCGCCGCGCGGCGGTAGTACGTCATGGCCGACTTGCGATCGGCGGGCACGCCGTAGCCTTCCTCGTAAATCATGCCCAGCGTGGTGAGTGCCGCCGGATCAGATTTGCGCGCCCGCAAGGCGGCGATGTCGTTGCGGTCGGCCCGTTGTGCCGCGACGCTCAGGCGGTACTCGGCGTCGTCCCACGCGTTAGCGCGTTGGGCTTGCGTGCCGTCGTTCGACGGACCGCCAACGCTGTTGGGCGCACCGCGTACGGTGGCTGCCTGTGGCGCGTTGCGCGGCGTCACCGGGTTGGATGCCACCAGATACTGCGCCGCGAGTGGCACGTCGCCGATGAGGCCGCTGGCGATCCACGGCCGCTGATGGCCGCCGGTGATCTCGGTCACTTGCTGCTGCGTGAGTTCGAGCGCGTGCTTGATGGTGGCGCCCGGCGCCTTCACGTTCATGGCGAGATAGTAGGCGAACGGGCTGTTGTCGATGGCCTTGCCGAACGTGCGCATCGAGTCGTAGGCCGCCGCCTGATCGGCCGTCGAGAAGGCGATCAATTCGCCCTGACCGACTTTCTCGGGCTTCAGCCCGGGGCCGGTCGGGCCGCGCGAGGGCACGCGGCAGGCATCGATCAGTGCGATGAACGACGCGGGCGACGAGGCCATCACTTTCATGCGCACGGCCGCCAGACGCGAGGCACGCTCAAGCAACAGCTTGCGGGTCATGGCCGACACCGGCACGCCCGTGTGCACGGGCACGAGAAAATTGTCGCCCCCCGCCTCGAAGCCGTGCCCGGCGTAATAGAGAACCGCGACCTGGGCGCCCCGCGCGCGCTGCGTGAGCCAATCGGTCGCCGCGTTGAACTCCTCCAGCGACAGGTCTTGCGCGATCTTCGTTTCGAACCCGAGTTGCCGGAACGCTTCGCCCATGAGCTTGGCGTCGCCTGCGGGCGAGATCAGCCGGTCGCCACCGTCATAGCCGCTGTTGCCGACGACGAGCGCCACCTTGCGTGCGGGCGCGGGTGTGGGTGCGGATGTGGCGGCGGAGGCCGCTGGCGGCGCAGCGCTGGACGCCGTCGCGACGGTCATCGCGCAGACGAGGGCGAACAGCCAACGGAGTAGCGAGGCAGGCGTCATGGTGTGTGTGGCAAATGGCGGATGACGAACGAGGCAGCGGTGCCCATCAGGTAAGACAAGCCCGGTATGCGACCACACATCCGCGTGCGCGGGTACCTGTACTTTCTGACAGATGTGGCTGGCCGGAGACACCGGTACGATGCCCCGCGTGCGTCACTTTTGAGCGCGCCAGAGCATAGCAGAGAATGAACCTCTTAATCACCGGCGGCGAACCCGGGACGACAACGGCGCGGACCTGCCTGTTTCGTCATGCTGCGGCAGGATCATTTGTGCGAGAATGCGCCGCTCAGGATGCCGAAGCGTGCCGTGTAACGGCACTGCGCCAGACGTCCTGCCGGGGAGGATTCACACGACGGATTGCGACGGTTCTGAACGAATTGCATCGTACTGCGTGGGAATCTGGCACACAGAAAAAGACGACCAGACAATAAGAATGAAACGACTTGCAGGCGGATGGCACGCCCTCGTCGCGATGCGGCGTGCGCGCGTCATGGCCATTGGCGCCATGGCGGTTTCCCTCGGGTTGGGCGGCTGCGCCGTGACCCGCAATCAAAACGGCAACATGACTTACGGGTTCGACGAGGCCAGTGTCTTCGGCACGACCGTCGACACGTTCAAGCTCGCCGACGGCTCCGAAGGTGTGTTGCGACGTAGCAACGGCAAGTACACCGTTAAGCTCGAACGCTACATGCGCGTGCTGCCATTGGGCAACGCCATGACCGCGCGGCTCGTGCGATCGGAGACGATCGGCGATCGCTCTGTTGTGGTGTTCGAAACGCAAGAGAACAACTGCCCGTTCAAGTACGTGCTGTATGCCATTCAGGGCAGCGACGTGCTCGGCTGGACCTTCGGCAATTGTCAGGATCGTCCGCGTGCCGATCTGGTCGACAACGGCCGTGCGCTCGTGTTCGACTTTCCCGGCAACGGCCGCCTCGTGCGCCACACGTACATGGACAGCCGCTTGCTTCAGTCGGCCATTCCGGTGCCGCCGGGTGTCGACATCCGCCACAAGCCGTTCGCCGATGGATCGCTCAAGGCCATCGATGATCCGGCCGACGCGAATCGCTTCGCACCGCTGCCGCCGCAGAACGCCAACACGAATGGCGCACGTGCGACGGCCTCGAACCCGCCGAAGCGCCGTCAAAAGACTGTCCCGGCCGCACCGGCGCAGGCACCGAATGCGCCTGCTGTCGCGAGCAACGCGCCGTCGGGTGGCCGCACGATTCCGGCGCCGCCTGCGGGCCCCGTCGCGTCGAACACGCTCTCGTTCGCCACTGAAGAAGTCAAACCTGTTCGCGTCGACCTCCGGAACTGACCGTGCGCACTACCTTGCTCAAGCAGACGGCCTTTCTGATCGCCGTCACCGTGGTGTATCTGATTTTCGAACTCGGCTTCAATGGACGCCTGCTCGATGTGGTCGGCGGGGCGGCGACGCCCGACGACGTGCATCACATCGAGTACTTCGGCCGCACGCTCTCGGGCATTGCGGCGGCGCTCGTGGTGTTGCAACTGATGCTCACGCGCCGCGCCAAGGGCGGGCAGGGCAAGCCGTCGTACCGCACGATCGTCATTGCGTGTGCGGTGACGATCGTCGTGGTGTTCCTCGCCATCAAGACGCTGGTCGACGTGCTCGTCAATACCCGTGACGCGCAGTTTCGGCGCACGGCGGCCAACACGGTGCTGATGCAGCGTTCGCTGGTCGATGGCCGCCTGCAACTGGACGGCCTCGGTGTGGGCGACGGGGGCTTCGCGCGCCCGGAGGGCAAGGCGTTTCTCGCGTTGTTTCCGGTGATGGCCGTGTCGGTTGATCGTCTTGACGAGAAAACGCGTGCGGTCAAGACCACGCTCGTGCGCGACAAAGTGCGCCGAGAGATGGGCGGTGTGCAGTCGTATTACGACCAGTACACCGACGGCATGAAGCGACTGCACAAAGACTGGAACAAGTACGCCGCCGTGATTTCAGATGGCGACCCCGATCTGCTGAAGGAGCAACAGCGCGCGTGGAACGACTATCGCTCGCGCCTGAGCCGTCGCGGCTGGCAGCCGGAGACCGTGCCGTTCTACGCGCGCGGCAAGGTGTCGGCGAGCGTGCGGCGCGATCTGCCCGCGCTGCCGTCGAACTGGAATCCCGGCGACATGGTCAGTTTCTATCGTGCCGTGGGGGTGAAATACCGCCAGCAGGCGGCACGCCGCGTGCAGTCGGTAGAGGTCGGCGGCGAGACGATTCCGCCGGGCTTGCCGTACGAGGCGTTTGTCGCGCGCCGGGGCGTGCAGAACAAGCTGCGTGAAGAAATGCATCTGCCGGCGACAGCCGTGGTGCAGGCGAGCTACACGAGTGCGGCGTCGTTCGAGCAGTTGTTCGAGCAGGCGGTCGACGAAGAAACGCGCAAGATGATGGTGCAGCTCGATGCCCCCGCCAGCGATTACGCGGACGGCGGCAAGTGGGCGAAGGAAGGCCTCGACGCCACGCGTGCGGCCATCGTGCCGGCGGTGGCGCTGTTCTTCTCGCTGCTGGGCGCCATCGGTCACTTCTCGAAGCTGCTGTTCCTCTCGGCCAAGGGCGTCATGCTCGCGCGCGCCGCTGCCGACGGGAAGCTGAGCAAGCGCGCCTCGCGTGCAACGCTCGCGGTGCTGCTCTCGGGGTTGATCGGCGTGTGGGCTGCGTTTTCCTTTTCGTCGAACGTCATCACGCGCAGCGACCTGTTCCATCAGATGATGGCGTGGGCAAGCGGCGGCACATCGGGTGGTCACGTGCTCACCAACATTGCACATGTCGTGGTGGTCGGGCAGGGCTACGGCTATCCGCTGAACGAAGCCATTCGGCAAGACGTGCTGATGGGCTTCAAGTACGGTTACGACCCGCAGGTCAGCGCCTCGAAGAAGGCAATGTAAGGACGCACGCGACATGACGAACTTCTCCACCTTGCCGCGTTTGCGGCGCACTGCCGTGACGGCGCTTGCCGTCAGCATCGGCGCGATTGGCTTCAGCACGCAGGTGTTTGCCTCGTGTCTGGGCATGCAGATTCATGCGCATCGCGGCTCGGCCAGCGCGCCCGAGAATTCGGCGCGGGCTTTGCAGACCGGTTATGCCGGCGCATGGGACGGCGTCGAGACTGACATGCAGCAACTGAGCGACGGCACGTGGGTGCTGCATCACGACTTGCAGACGGGACGCTCGGTGTTGGCGGGTGCGCCACGACCGGTGTCGCAACTGACGCAGGCGGATTGGCGCAACGCGCGCATGACGCTCAATGGCCGCCAGACCAACGAGCCGCCGCCGTTCCTCGCCGATGTGCTCGCCATCGCGAACACCTTTCCCGGCAAGACGCTGAACGCCGAGATCAAGGAGGTGGTCAGCAACTGCACGCCGATTCAGGGGCTGGTCACGCAAATGAAGCAGGGCGTGCCGCACGGCAACTGGTTCCTCACGTCCGGGTTGTTGCAGAACCTGCGCTGTGCCCGCACGGCAGATCGTCAGGGCTATATGGGGCTGATCGTGTTCGATGGACGCAATGCCGAGGCGGCCGGATCGAACAAGCTCACGAAGTTTGTCGCGCGCCATTCGAAAGCGCCGGTGCTCAATCGCGCATGGATGGACCACCTCGTCGCGCAACTGGGTTTGCCCGCAGGCGTGCACGTCGACGCGCGCACGATGGACGCGAATCCGTATCTGCTCGATGACGCCGCCGATACCCGGCTCGCCGTCTTCGCCTATGCCGTGCAGGGCGACGAGGCGCTGGCGGAGGCCATCGGTCATGCCAAGGCACGCACGGGCAAGTTGCCCAGTGGCGCGGTGATCGATGGCGATGCACAGGCATTTTGCCGCCGTGTGACGCAGGTGATCGGGCAGCGCTAGTGCAGCGTCATGCCGACTCCGGCTGGATGCGTTAGCATCGTCAGATCATTGCGCTGACACCTTCCGCCCCCATGACAAACGACGTTCATTTCTACGACCCCGCCCAAGGCCACGGCCTCTCGCACGATCCGTTCAAGGCGATCGTTGCGCCGCGCGTCATCGGCTGGATTTCCAGCCGCGACGCGCAAGGGCAGGTCAACCTCGCGCCGTACAGCTTTTTCGGTGCCTTTGCGACGTTCCCGCCGATCATCGGCTTCTGTAGCGAAGGCTTCAAGGATTCGATCTCGAACATTGAGGCGACGCGCGAGTTCGTCTGGAATCTGACCAGCAAGTCGCTGGTCGAGCAGATGAACAAGTCCTCTGCACCGGTGGCGAGCGATGTCGACGAGTTCGAGCTGGCCGGGCTGACGAAAGCGCCCGGCGTCAACGTGGGCGTGCCGCACGTCGCCGAGTCGCCCGCATCGCTCGAATGCAAGCTGTTGCAGGTGGTTCGCCTGCATGATCTCGAGGGCAAGCCGATGAACAACTGGCTGGCGCTCGGGCAGGTGGTCGGTGTGCATATCCGCCGCGAGTTTCTGCGCGACGACGGCACCTTCGATACCCTCAAGGCGCATCCGGTCATGCGCGCCGGTTATCTCGGCGACTATGCCGAAATCGGCCCGATGTTCGATCTGCGCCGGCCGAAAGCGTAATCCTCCCGCTTTGCATCGTTTGCAAGTCGTGGGCGTTCCTTCGCTCACGTCTTGCAAACGCTCGCCATCTCTCCCAATCCCTGCATTTTCCGCAATGCGCTATTGACGAAATCGACGCGGCGCGCGATTGACACCGTCGCGGGTTTCGTCGCGTCCACCGGTGGACGTTGCGGGGCGGGGCTGCGCGTACGCCCTCATTCATCGACCGGCCGTCGGATAATGCGCTCGCAATCATTTGTAAAATTTGCTGCGATGCAAAATGTTTTCGAGCCGCGTATGCTTGCGACCTTCATTGACGCCGCCGCGCCTGGCGTCCCTTCCTGCGGGCATTGATATGCCTTGATTAGCGCGCATCGCCATGGGTGATGCGTGCGGGGTCGATTCGTGCCTGGCTGCGTCGATGGAGAGCTTCTGCTCTCTGTTTTTGTTGCAGCACACCAGGACTCTCCCCCCATGTTTCCCATCCTGTCGCTTCTTATCTGGACACCCATTCTGGCCGGCGCGCTCATCATGCTGCTCGGGCAGGACCGCCATCCCAATGCCGTACGCTGGACATCGCTCGTGGCAGCGGTGGTTGCCGCGCTGCCGATCATTCCGCTCGTGCGCGGCTTTCACACGCGCGTGGCGGATATGCAGTTCGTTGAGCATTTCCGCTGGATCACGTCGTTCGATGCGTCGTGGCACGTCGGTATCGATGGCCTCTCGCTCTGGCTCGTCGCGCTGACCGGCGTGACGACCATCATCGTGGTGCTGGCGTCGTGGCGCGCAGTGACCACGCGCATGAGCGCGTACTTCGGCAGCTTCCTCGTGCTCTCCGGGCTGATGCAGGGCGTGTTCACCGCGCAGGACGGCATGTTGTTCTTCGTGTTCTTCGAAGCCACATTGCTGCCGCTGTATCTGCTGATCGGTGTGTACGGGCGGGCCAATCGCACGCGCGCGGCAGTGAAGTTTTTCTTCTTCTCGCTGACCGGCTCGTTGATGATGCTGCTCTCGATGCTGTATCTCTACATGCAGACGCAGAGCTTCGATATCGCCCGCTGGCACGAACTGCATCTGCCGCTGGCGGTGCAGGTGATGCTGTTCATCGGATTCCTCGGTGCGTTCTCGGTCAAGGTGCCGATGTGGCCGGTGCACACGTGGCTGCCCGACGTTCACCTCGATGGTCCGACGGGCGCGGCCGTCATGCTCGGTATGTTGAAGATGGGCGGCTATGGCCTGCTGCGATTCAATCTGCCGCTGCTGCCCGATGCGAGCCACTTCGTCGCGCCGGTGATGGTGGTGCTGTCGCTGATCGCGGTGATCTACGCGAGCCTTGTGGCGCTGGTGCAGACCGACTTGCGCAAGCTGCTGGCGTATTCGGCGGTGGCGCACATGGGGCTGGTGACGCTCGGCCTGTTCCTGTTCTCGGAAATGGGCACCGACGGCGCGGTGATGCAGATGATTTCGTACGGCATCGTCTCGGGGGCCATGCTGCTGTGCACGGGCATGTTGTATGACCGCACGGGTAGCTCGTCGATCGACGCATACGGTGGTGTGGCGGCAACGATGCCGCGCTTTGCCGCGTTCGCGATGCTGTTCTCGATGGCGAACGTGGGCATGCCGGGCACGTCGGGTTTCGTCGGCGAGTTTCTGGTGTTGATGGGCGCCATCAAGGCCAATTTCTGGATCGGTGCGCTCGCCTCGCTGACGCTGGTGCTCAGTGCGGCCTACACGCTCTGGATGTACAAGCGCGTGATCTTCGGACGTGTCGGCAATGCGAGCGTGGCGTCGCTCAAGGATGTGAGCCGTCGCGAATTTGCGCTGCTAGGCGCCATGGCGGTGATGGTGCTGGCTATCGGTCTTGATCCGAAGCCGCTGACGGACGGCATCGATGCGACCGCGATTCAGGTGGTGCAGGGGATCGAACAACATCGTCTGCCGGCCAACGATCCGGGGAGCAGCGAAGTGGCAGGGCGCCGGCATGGTGACGCCGCCGGGCGCGCTTCGGTGACGGTGAAGGGGGTGCAGCCGGCGGCCTGAAGGTCGCGGGTTGTGTAGCGAGAGGGGGCAAGCGCGAGCATGCCCCCTCTTTTTATTCGCCGGTGCGATGCACTTCCTGGCCGCCGACGAGCGTCAGGCTGGCTTGCACGGTGAGCAGTGCTTCGTCAGAGGCTGTCAGCGGATCGGTGTCCAGCACAGCCAGATCGGCCCATTTGCCGACCGTGAGGGTGCCTTTCAGCGATTCCTCGTAGCTCAGGTAGGCGCCGTTGCGCGTGACCGTCTCGAGCGCCTGCATGCGAGTCAGCCGTTGGTCGGGACCGATGATCTGGCCGGTAGTGCGTTCCGTTCTGACGACACTGGCCCATACCGCGCTGAAGGGGCTCACCGGAATGTTGTCGCTCCCTGAGGCGATGTCGATGCCCGCTTCGAGCAGCGCGCGCTGCGGAACGAAGTGATTGCCGTTGCCGTCTTCTTGCAGACGTGACGCGCCGTTCTTCCAGAGCATGTAAAACGGAATGGTCGTGACGCGCAGGCCAAGGCGCCTGATGCGCGCGAAATCTGCCGGATCGGTGCGTCCCACATGCTCCACGACCCAGCGCCGTCCCGCTAACGGGAAGTGTTTGTCGATGGCATCGAACACGTCGAGCACCTCGCTCAACCGATCGATCACGACGCTGTGCACGCGCAGATCGAATTCGGCAGCGAGCCACGCGTAGTCGCTGAAATCTTCAATCCGGTTGGCCCATTCGACAAAGCCCGACCATCCGGTATTCGGCAGCACCTTGCGCACGGCACGTGCGGTCGCCGGGGAGCCGCCCAGTCCGATGAATACGCCGGAAACCGAGAACCACGGGTCGCCCAGTCCGTTACCTCGTGCAAATGATAGCCAGTCACGCATGGCCAGACGGGCTTCGGCCGCATCGTTCCACGTGGGGCTGACGCACAGGCGAGTGCGCATCGTCAGTTCACCCGCCTCCCACAGCGCGCGATAGACGGCGATGCTTTCCGGCGCGGAGCCGTGGCCCTCGTACACGCTCGTCGTACCGAAGGCGTGGTACAGCGGCAGCGAGCGGCGCAATCCTTCGAGCCGATCGGCAAAGTTGAAGGCGGGCACCTGAGACAGCACGGAGAACTCGATCAACGGCCGCTTGTTGGTCTCTACGATCACGCCGGAAGGCCTGCCGTCGGCACCGATCTCGATGTTGATCCCATCGCAATCAGGGCACGTGTCGGCATGGATGCCATTGCGCGCGAGCGCCAGCGAGTTGAGCGCGCTAAAGCCCGGCGGGACGCCCCAGTTGCCGAACAGGCCGGGAATGTACACCGGATGATCGGGCGCGACGGCGTCCAGTTCGTAGCGATCCGGCATGCGCTTTTCCGCGAGCGTCAGCGGGCCGTCGAAATAGAACGGCGGCTGGCCCACTGGCATGGTGATGATCCACTCGCCTTTGGGAACGCGTTGTACTTCGTGTCGAATGACGTCGAGTACGTCGGACAACTGGCGTGCGTGGGCGAGCGACGGGCGCAAGGTCTTCAGCCCCTCGCGCTCCATATGCGCATGCGCGTCGATCACGCCGGGGATGACGGTCCGGCCATCGAGGTCGATCAATTGGGTGTGGGGCGCTTGCGATTGCGCTCGCACCTCGGCGTCGGTGCCCACGGCGACGATACGATCGCCTGCGATGGCAACGGCCTGCGCAGGCGCGGCGTTGCGCTCCATGGTGAGGACTTGCCCCCCATGCAGGATGAGATCGGCCTTGGCGCTCATCGCTTCGCCTCCGCCCCGTACCACGGGAACATCCGGTGCAGCAGCCACGCAAACAGTTGATCGGCGACGAAACCCACCGCGCCGAGATAGATCAGGCCGACGAACATGATGTCGACGCGAAACACCAGATGCGCGAACGAAATCAGGTAGCCCAACCCTTTCTCGGAACCGACCAGCTCGGCCGCGACGAGGACCACGAACGAGACCGACGTCGCCTGCCGGAGTCCGGCGAACACGAACGGCAGTGCTGCCGGCAAGGCCACCTGAAGCGCAATCGCGATCGGACGCGTGCCAAGGGATGCCGCCGAACGAAGGTACGCCGGAGAGATATCGCGCACGCCGAAAAACGTATTGATCCACACGGGGAAGAACGCGCCCCATGCGATCAGCATGACCTTGGAGAGATCGCCCAGACCGAACCACACGATCGCCAGCGGCACGATGGCGATGGACGGGATGGCTCGCAGCCCGTGCAGCACCGGATCGCTCAGGTGGCGCAGCGTGGCGAAATGGCCGGTCAGTACGCCCGCGATGACGCCGAGCGATGAGCCGAGCAGGAAACCCCACAGCGCGCGTTGCAGGCTCGCGGCGATGTGCGGCCATATTTCGCCCGTTCCCCAAGTCATTTCGGCGAACACGCCCGCGACGCGAGACGGCGGCGGGAACATGTTGAGATTGATGCCCGGGATCAGGCGGGGGCCGACCTCCCAGATCGCCAGAAAGATCAGACAGCCGAGCACGCCCAGCAACGATTGCCTGCCAATGGCGCTCCAATGGCGGGTGCGGCGCTTTTGCCGTACGGCGTCTTCGATGGCACGGCGTTTGAGCGCGTCCTGATGGCTCGCCTGTTTCGAGGGTGCCGGGTTCGCTCGCACTTCCGGGATGTCGGTGAAGTGAGCGAGGTTGGCGGTGTTGGATTGAGGGTTGGCGCTCACGCTCCGCTCTCCGTCGTGTTCAATGATTCGAAAGCCCGGCTGATGCGCTCGTAGATATGGCCAAACGCCGGGTCGCCGCGCTCGCGCGGGTAGGGCAGGGGCACGTCGATGATTTCGTGGATGCGCCCCGGGTGCGGGCTCATGACGACGACGCGCTGTGCGAGGAATACTGCCTCTTCGATGTTGTGCGTAATGAAGAAGATCGAAAGCTCCAGCTCTCGCCAGACGCGCAGCAGTTCGTCTTGCAGAAGCGCACGCGTCAGTGCATCGATGGCGGCAAAGGGTTCGTCCATGAGCAGGACGCGCGGTTCGGTGGCCAGCGCGCGTGCAACTGCGACACGTTGGCGCATGCCGCCCGACAACTCGAAGGGATAGCGATCGCCTGCATGCGCCAGTCCGACGAGCTTGAGTAGCGCTTCTGCGCGAGCGCGTCGCTGTGAACGGTCGACGCCTTGCTGCTTCAAGCCGAATTCCACGTTTCGCCGTGCGGACAACCACGGGAACAGCGCGTATTCCTGAAACACGACACCGCGATCCGGTCCGGGGCCATCGATTGGTTGGCCATGTGCGCAGACCGTGCCCAAGGTCGGCTTGATGAACCCGGCAATCATGTTGAGCAACGTGGTCTTGCCGCAGCCGCTGGGGCCAATGGCGCACACGAACTCGCGGTCGTTGATTTCCAGATCGACGTCGGTCAGCGCCCAGTTCAGGTCTCCGGTCCGCGTCGTGTATAGCTGCGAAACGCCTTGTATCGAGACCGCAGGCGTCGCTGGCGCAAGCGATGCGGCGCGCGGGGCGGCGCTCACGACAGCGTCACCCGGTCTGGTGCCACGGCCTTGAGCGCGTCGGTGTAGACGAGCTTCTTGTACAGCGTCCGCAAATCTTCCTTCGGGCGCTGGGCCAAACCGGCATTGATCGCCCATTCGCCGTTGAGCACGAGGTCGTCGAGCAGGCGATTGTCGAGGCGCACGCCGACTTGCATGGTGCCGAAACCTGCCTGTGTGGCGGCCACTGAGGTCTTCGTGCGTTCTGCTACCAGTGCGACGGCTTCCTGCGGTTGTCCGCGATAGAACTTCTCCGCCGCCAGCAGCGCGCGCACGGCGCCTTCCACCAGCTTGGGCTGCTGACGCACGACCGATTCCGGGGCGGTCAGCACGTAATGGCTCACGAAGACTTTTTCCAATCCCGTGTCGGGGAGCAGGCGAACCAGTCCGGGGTAATCGGCCACGGCCTTTTGCCCTGAATCGAAGCCCCATGCGAAGGCGTCTACGCCGTTCTTCCCGATGGCCGAGACGACATCGCCACCGCCCACGTTCACCAGCGTTACGTCCTTGAGACTGAGACCCCACAGCGAAAGATAGCGCGACAGGAAGTAGTGCCCGCTGGTGCCAAGCGGGGTGGCGATACGCTTGCCTTTGAGCTGCGCGGGCGTGTCGATGCCGCGATCGGTGCGGGCCGCGACCACCATGCCGCTCGACAGTCGCGTGAACTCCGCCACGATGACGGTGTTGACGCCGTTGGCGCCCGCGAGGCCGACGACACTGTCCGTGGTGGTGGCGAACTGGGCTTTGCCTGCCTGCACGGCGTCGAACGCGAGTCGGCCGGACGTGAAGGCCAACGTTGTTGCCTCGATGCCCTGCGGCTGCCAGTAGTTCTTGCTCGAGACCAGATACGGGATCGCCCAGCTGAAGCCCTGGCTTTCCGCGACCACAATTTTGTCTGCCGCGCGGGCGGCTGGCGTGAGGCTCAGCCCCATGCCGAGCGCGCCCAGCGTTTTGACGAATCCCCGACGATCCATGCTCAACTTCTCATTCATGATCAGCCTTCTTTGTCGTTACCGTGGTCAGTCATCGCAGCCCGGAATGGGCTGTTCTCTTGTCATGTCGATATGTCGATATGTCGATTCATAGGCGCGGCTTTTAGCCGTAAGGGTCGGGAAGCTGCCCCGTGAGCAGCCACTGTCCGAGCGCTTTCTGTCGATAGTCGAGGGGATCGTGCAGCGTGTGCACGCGCACGTTGCGCCAATAGCGGTCAAAGCCGTCCCGACGCGTGGTGGCGCTCGCGCCCATGAGTTCGAAGATGTCGGCAGTGATGTCTAGCGCGATGCGCCCGGCGTGCAGGCGTGCTGCACTGATGCGCAGGGCAACGTCGCCACGCGCTTGTGCACTCAGATCGAGGCCTGTTTGCCAAGCGCGTTCAAATTCGATGAGGGCGTCGTCGGCGAGCAGTACGGCGGCTTTCAGGCGCGGCCACATGCCACCGGTGCGGAGTTGCAGCAACGCATCGTCGCTCGCGGTGGCGACGCCCGCCATGGCCCACGGGCGAGCACGTTCCCTGACGTAGCCGATGGCGTCTCTTAGCGCGCCCAGTGCATTGCCGAGATAGATTTCCGTGAGGATGAGTTGCCCGATCAGATTGCGCAGCGTGGCGCGCGGGCTGCTGGCGACACCGGGAGGGCCGAGTACTTCCGAGGCACTGACGGCGACGCGATCGAAGGTGATCGTGCCGCTATCGGTCTGTCGTTGCCCGAGGTTGTCCCAATCGTCATTGACGGTGATGCCGGCGCGTTGTGTTGGGATCGCGAGGAAGAGGCGATCGCCGGGGGCGTCGCCCAGCGTGACCGAGATGTTGAGCATGTCGGAGCCTTTCGCGCCCGAGCAGAAGCTTTTGATGCCGTTGAGCTCGAAGCCCGTCGATGTGCGTGTGACGGTGAGTCGCGTGTCGCGGGCATTGACGGCGTTGCCCCAGAACCAGCGATGTTCGGTGGTGCTGCCGAGATAGTGAGTCTGCTGTTCGGGCGAGGCGAACAGGCGGATGGACGCGACTTGCAGATGCTGGAAGCCGAAGAGATGGGCGAGTGAACTGTCTTCGACGGCGAGACGCCGTACTGCGCGCAGGATCAACGGCCAGTCGGCACCGAGACCACCGAAGTCGCGCGGGACGGCGAGGGCGAGAAGGCCGCTGTCGCGAAGCACTTCTCGCTCGTGCCAGGCCGTACCGCCGTCTCGATCGCGTTGCGCTGCCGAAGATCTCAGCGCGTTCGCGACGGCGATGACTGCTGCTGCGTGTTCACCGAATGGGTGTGCTGGCACCCATTCGTCAAGGAAAGGCTCATCCATGCTTCCACTACTCGTCTGATGCTTGTCTGATAGTCCGGGGTGGCCTGAACAGGCGTGAACAGCCACCCGACGCACTATAGGGAGCGCGGTACATGAACCAAACCAATATTTGCGTATTAGGTTATCTGCGAGGCCGTCGTGGCGGGTTGCCGGCACGGCTGTTCTGATGGGGCTGCCGGCCGGGTGATGCGGTGGCCGGCAGTTTGAAAGGTGGGGATTACAGCTTGCCGCAAAGTGTGCCGGTGAGGCCGGAGATCACGGAGTCACCGTTGAGAGCGACGTCGGATTTATCGATGACAGTGCCGTCGAAATTCAATTCGTACATCGTGCCGAAGCCGCGTTGGCAGTCGGCAACTGCGATCACGTATTCGCTGTACGAGAAGGTCTTCTTGCTCAGGTCATCCTTGCGGGACAGCGCGGCGATCGACGGTTTGCCTTTGAAGCTGCGGCGTTGGACCGTATCGGTCTTGAGCATGTAGCGATTGCCGGATTTCTCCGCGACCGAACCCACTTCCCAGACGTTGTCGTTGTCTTTTCTCGACACCTTGCCGGTATCGTCATCCCAACTCAGGCAGGCGAGGCTGCCGAGATTGTCGGCGACGGAGGGGCCGAAGCGCACGAAAGCATCCTTGCCGAAGAACTGACCTTCCATGCCGTTGTAGTAGACGTAGCCGTAGCCCTTCTTGCAGGATTCCAGCAGAACGAAGGCCTGTCCGTATTCGTAGGTGCCTTTCGATTTGTTGCGGGTCTGGTACAGATATTTGTAGCCGTTGTTCTTCTTGCCATCGACGTTCATCAGGCCGCCGCTGCCTTTCTTCGCCTGCCACGTGTAACCGGGCGACTCCGCCGCCGTGATCCAACTTCCCGAATCGGCGGCGCCCGCCGTGTTGACGACAGCAACGCCCATCAGAACCCCCAGTACCGCTTTTACCGACATGCCTATTCTCCGCAGCATTGATTCATCGGGGTGACTTCCCGCACCCGCTTCCCCATCAGACGGCCTGATATTTACCGACACGTCGTCCGGAGCCAGAACGTTACTTCGGCATGTGCGATGGAAACTTTAGCGGCTTGGGCCGTGAGGTCGTCGGCGCGCCCCGTTGCGGCAAGGTGTTTCTCGCGCCGTGTGCGATACCGGACGGATATTGGCGGCGTCGGCGCGCAAGGTGCCTTGATGAGGTACTGAAGACGTCTGTGCCGGCGATCGACGGTACCGATGTCAACTCTGGACGGAGGACGTCATGAAAGTCGTTCGAGGTTTGCTGTTAATGTTCGTCGTGCTCACACTGGGCGGTTGCTGGTGGGGCCCTGGCCCCGGTTACGATCACGGCGGGGGGCGCGGTGGCTACGATCACGATCATGATCGCGACAACGGGCAATGGCGAGACCGGTAGTCGGTTCAGATATCGACTGGGTGCGTCGTACCTCACTGCCCCCACGTGGCAAACATGACGATGACCGCACAGGCCATGATGCCGGTGGCCGACCACCCCAGCGCCTTCAACTGCCAGCGGATCGTGAATTTGCCCATCACATCGCGCCTCGCCGCCATCAGCATGACGATCACCATGATCGGTACGGCAATCACTCCATTGATCACGGCGCTCCAAAAGAGCGCCTTGATCGGATCGATGGCGGTGAAATTCAGTGCAACGCCGAGCAGGGTGGCGAGCGTCAATATCGTATAAAAGCCACGCGCCTGCATGACTTCGCGGCCAAGACCGATACGCCATTCGAACGCCTCGGCCACCGCGTAGGCGGATGCCCCCGCGAGCACAGGGACTGCCAGCAAGCCGCAGCCGATGATGCCGGCGGAAAACAGCAGGAATGCAAATTCACCGGCGAGCGGCCGCAACGCCGCGGCCGCCTGCGCCGATGTCTGGATGTCTCTGACCCCGTGCTGGTAAAGCGTGACTGCCGCCGTCAGGATGATGAAAAACGCGATCACGTTCGAGAACGCCATGCCGACATACGTATCGAGCTTGATCCGCCGCAGATTTCGCCATGCTTGCCAGGGGGCCTGAGTCAGTGGCTCCTGACCGTCGGTCGCGCGCTGCACTTCGACTTCCTGAGACGCTTGCCAGAAAAACATGTAAGGGCTGATGGTCGTGCCGAAAACCGCGACGACCGCCACGATGTAGCCGACGTTGAATGTCACGTGGGGAATCACGGTTCGGTACAGCACTTCTGCCCACGAAATCTTGACGCTGAACACGGTGGCGACATAGGCAAGCAGGGCGAGTGTCAGCACTTTGAGGATCGGAGCGTAACGGGGAAACGGAATGAAGACCTGAAGCGTGAGCGAGATCACCCCGAACGCGACCGCATACCCAACGGCCGGGCCACCGATTAGCAGCTTCAACGCCGCGCCCATGGCCCCGACGTCCGCCGCGATATTGATCGTATTGGCGAGCAGCAACAGGCCAACCAGGCTGTATAGCAACCATGCCGGGTAGTGCTTTCGTATGTTGGCCGCGATGCCATGCCCTGTGACTCGTCCGATTTGTGCGCTCACGATCTGAATGCCGATCATGAGCGGATAGGTCACCAGCGCGGTCCACAACAAGCCGTAGCCGAAGGCGGCGCCGACCTGAGAGTAGGTTGCGATGCCACTCGGGTCATCGTCCGCTGCGCCAGTAATCAAGCCGGGTCCGAGCTTTTCCCAAAGCGATTGATTCTTCTGGAGTGCGTTGGGGGCGAGCGGCACGATGTCCACCTTGAAAGCGACTGACGGGTTGTCTCGGCCACACTAGGCAGGCAGGTCGATCTCGTCGGTACGCTATCCGACTGAAGTCAATCTTGCTGGCGCCTATAACCTTGACTTGACCCCAATGGTTGACGAGAGGACCTCATGAATCAGCTAACCGAACGTAACGTACTGAACTCACCCGCCGACGCGGCAGGCGATGTGAATGCTCTTGCGCTGCCTGCCGCCAGTGCCGTTTCGTGGAGCGCGATTTTCGCGGGAGGGCTCTGCGCCGCGGCGCTGTCATTGATCCTGTTAATGCTGGGGGCCGGTCTGGGGCTCTCGTCGGTGTCTCCTTGGGTGCATCAGGGCTTGAGCGCCAAGGCTTTCGGTGTCTCGACGATTCTCTGGGTCACGCTGACCCAGTTGGTTGCTGCCGGCATGGGGGGGTATCTCGCGGGTCGGTTGCGCACGCCGTGGCCTGACGTTCACAGGGACGAAAGCTACTTTCGCGATACGGCGCATGGTTTTCTGGCGTGGGCGGTTGCGTCGCTGGCGAGCGCCGTGTTGCTGACATCAGTGATTGGTTCGATCGTCAACGCGGGCGTCCCCGCCGCCGCACCTGCATTGGCCGATGTCGCGCTGACAGGGGGCGCCACGACGGCGTCGGACGGGGAGCGTGGCGCGACGGGATCAGCGGGTGGCGTTGGGTATGTCATGGATTCGTTGTTCCGGGCCGCACCTGGCGCCGCCGTCGCCACTGTCGCGGCAGTGGCGCCTGCCGACGGCAGCACGCCGCCGGAGCGGGCAGCGGCAGCAACGCTTGTGTCTGCAAAGGCCGAGGTCGCCCGCATCTTTCTGCATAGCATCCGTACGGGGCCACTGCCAGCCGGCGATATGCAATACGCCGCGCAACGTGTCGCGCAGTACACCGGCCTGACGCCGCAAGATGCCGAAAAGCGGGTGAGTGACGCGTATGCCGGCATGCAATCGAAGCTGGTCGCGGCCGAGGCTGCGGCAAAAGATGCTGCCAACAAGGCGCGTAAGGCATCGGCCTACGCGGCGCTGTGGCTTTTCATTTCGCTACTCATCGGTGCGTTCTTTGCGAGCCTGGCAGCCACGTTCGGCGGTCGACAACGCGATGGTCGATAACGCCGCAATGCCGTTACCTCGCTGCCCCGCCTATCCCCGCCTATCCCCGCTTATCCCGATCCCGACATCTCGCCTACGGAGGCCGCCATGCGTTCGCTTCTTCTCCTGTTTCTCGGTGTTCCGATTCCAATCATTATCCTGATCGCACTGTTCGTGCATTGATCGCGTGACTGCGGCGCATGATAGCGGCCAGCCGTTCAAAACGTTGAGATCAAGCGGAGGAGGCGGAAGAAGGTGCCCGCGTTACTCCGGCGAAATGATTCTTGCGGAGCAGCAGACTTGTCTGGAGAACCAATAGAAAAGGGCTTGCATTTCTGCAAGCCCTTTGAATTCGTTTGGTAGGCCGTGCGGGACTCGAACCTGCGACCAACGGATTAAAAGTCCGCTGCTCTACCAACTGAGCTAACGACCCAACGAAGAAAAAGATTATAGCGATGACTTCGCTATAGTGTCAATACTTGTGTGGCGCGAATATGTCAGTTCGCGCACGATTTCTCGCATACTGCGCGGAATTTCCTCAAACGCTGCGCTCAATACGCCACATTTGATATTTGAACGCGCAGACGCCGCCCACAAGAATCGCCACGATCGCCACGAACGAGCCCAACGCCAGCGTCGACACGCCCGACAACCCTTGGCCCACCGTGCAGCCCAGCGCCGTCACGCCACCGAAGCCCATCAACACGCCGCCCACCATATGATTGGCGGTGTCCTCGGTGCCGTGAAAACCTTCCCAGCGGAACGTGCGCGATGCGAGCGCATAGGCGAACGAACCGACGATCACGCCCAGCACGCTCGCAATGCCCAACGTGATCACGTTGCTCGTGTCGCTCCACATCATCAACCAGTACAGCGAGTAGGCCAGCGGCGAGACGAACGACAACGCTTCCATCTTGCCGGAGTTGGTGGCGACGAAACTCTCTTCCAGCGTGTTCGGATTTTCTGCGACGTAACCGATCTTGCCCGACACGTACCACAGCGCCACGATGATGGCGCCCACGACGAGGCCGCCCAGCAAGTTGTCGAACGTCCAGAATTCACGGCGCGCGAGTGCGGCGATCACAAACGCACCGCCAATCACCAACCCCAGCACCAGTTGTGCACGATGCAGGTCGCCCCCGAACACGCCGCTCAACAACGTCGGCAGATCCTGCGACGTGGCAAACGTCGTCTGCACGCTGTCGAGTGCCGCAACACGCCAGACCGCAAACAAGCCCTTGAGCGTCATGTACGCCGACAGACCGATCATCACGAATACGAGCAGCGACTTCAGGTTGCCGCCGCCGATGCGCACGAGTGTCTTGCTGCCGCAGCCGGATGCCAACACCATGCCGAAGCCGAACAGCCAGCCGCCGACGAGATACGAGAGCCATGTGAAGCGCGGCGTCGTGTAGATCGCCTTGATCGGGTCGATGATGCCCAGCGAGGCCAGTACACCCGTGCCGATGGTGGCCACACCGATGGCCAGCCACCACATACGCATGCGGTTCCAGTCACCGATGTTCACGATGTCGGAAAGAGCCCCCATCGTGCAGAAGTGGGTGCGTTGCAAGACGGCGCCGAACACGAAGGCCAGGCCGAAGGTGAGCCACACAACGGTGTGGGAGAGGGCAGTGAGATCGACGTCTGTCATGAGGCGAGACCGGCCGTGCCCGGCCGTTCAATGCATGGTCGCGAGCCGCGGGGCGCAGCCGGCTATTGTTGTTATCTGACGCGCATTTCACACTCGGTGATTGCACGTCGCGGGTGCGGTCGCCATGTCGCGCAGGCCGTTGGCCTGTGCGCATCCCCTGAGACGCCGCGCCTCGTACGCTTGGAAAGTCCGTATTCTACTTGAGCTAGTGTGTCGCGCCTTGAAACGACAACGCCGCCCTGGGGCGGCGTCATACGTTTTGACGAGTGACCTGACACGGGAAGCAGGTTCGCACAACCTCCCGAGGGGCGTCTTACTTCAGCTTGGCCGCACGCTTCTTGGCCTCCGCTGCCGATTCGGTGTCCGGGTACTTGGCCACCAGATCCTGCAACGTTTTCTTAGCTGCCGCCGTCTGCCCGGATTCGGCCTGATTACTGGCAATTGCCAGCATCGATTCGGCCGCCTTCGGACTCGTCGGATACTTCGCCACGACCCCTTGCAGCGTCGCAGTCGAGCCCTTCAGATCCTTGTTGGCATACTGCGCATTGCCAAGCCAGAACTGTGCTTCGGGCTGATACGGGCTGTCGGGATACTTGGCCGCGAAGGTCCGGAATGCCACTTGCGCACCCTTGTAGTCACCGTTGCGGAATTTCGCCAGTGCAGCGTCAAAGACATCTTTCTCGCCCGGTTGGACGGTGCCTGTCACGCCGCCGACGGTCATCTGCTGCGGTTCGAATTTCTTCAGACGACCGTCGAGGTCGTTGTAGAAGTCCTTCTGACTCTGTTGCAGGTTCGCAAGCTGGTTTTTCAGATCTTCGTTCTGACCGCGCTGGTCGGCCAGATCACGCTGCAACTGCTGGATCTGGTTGTTCAAATCCAGCACGTTGCGCGTGAGCCCCTCGATCCGCTGCTTGTCTGAATCCAGACGGCTGCGGATATCGAGGATCGCTTTGCGCGCCTCGTCGTCGTCGAACAATCCGGCATGTGCGAGCGGGCTCAGCAGCGTTGTGCCGAGCGTCGCTGCACAGATCAGGTTTTTAAGCAAACGAGACGTCATGGCGATTCAATCAATAAGCCAGATCGGCGCGACGATCTTGCGCCCAGCTAGCTTCGTCAGTACCGGTGGCTTTTTCCTTACCCAGCGAAACGGCTTCCATCTGGTTGGTGTTGGCGCCCAGTGCCGACATGGCCTTCACGACAGCTTCAGCACGCTTCTGGCCCAGGGCCAGGTTGTACTCGCTCGTGCCGCGCGGGTCGGTGTTGCCCTGAACCAGCACGTGACGTTGTGCGTACTTGGCCAGGAAGGCAGCGTGTGCCTGGAGCAGCGGGGTGTACTGTGCATCGACCGAGTACGCGTCGAAGCCGAAGTACACGCTGCGCTTGGCGAGCGGGCCGTTCGGGTTGTTCAGTTCGTCAGCCGATGCGTCGACGGGGGCGACAGCGCGGGCGTCCGTGGTGGTCTGACCCTTGTTGGCGTTAGCCTGGTCGTCGAGCTTCACGCCCGACGAGCAAGCTGCCAGAGCGGCCAGCGAAGAGATGGCGAGGATATTACGAAGCAGGGAACTCATATGAGCCTCCATTGATGTTGCTGTTGATGTTATTGCATGAAAGGGCCCCAGGAGGGTTCGCGAACTTCCCCTCCCCGAACCTGAAGAATCTGCCGGGTTTGCCCGTCCACCGAAACTGCCGCGAGAACCTTACGGCCCCCGGATTGCGTTGCATAAAGAATGTACTTGCCGTTCGCGGCAAAGCTCGGTGACTCGTCGTGGCTGGTGTCGGTCAGAGCCGTAACATCGCCAGTACTCATGTCCTGCACGCACAGCTTGAACCCGCCGCCTTGGCGAGCGATGAACGCGAGCAACTTCCCATCAGGGCTCACTCGCGGGCTGACGTTGTAACTCCCCTTGAAGGTCACGCGCTGTGCAGCGCCATCACCTTCGCCCCCGGCCGGCATCTTGTAGATTTGCGGACCACCGCCACGATCGCTCGTGAAGTAGATCCATTTACCGTCGGGAGAATACTGCGGTTCGGTATCGATCGCGCCGCTGCGCGACAGACGTTTGAGGCCGCCGCCATTGGCGTTGACCTGATAAATCTGCGTGTTGCCATCGCGCGAAAGGGCTACGGCCAGACGGCTGCCGTCCGGCGCCCATGACGGTGCCGAGTTGTTGCCCTTCTCGTTGGCCAGCACGGCACGACGGCCCGTCGGCAGATCGTGGATGTACACCACCGGCTTGCGCTTCTCGAACGAGACGTACGCGACCTTGGTGCCGTCCGGCGACCACGCCGGCGAGATGATCGGTTCGCGGCTGTTCAGCGCGACGCGGGCATCCTGGCCGTCGGAGTCCGAAATCTGGAGCTGGTAGGTCGAGCCGGTATGCAGCACGTACGACAGACGCGTCGCGAACACGCCGCGATCGCCGAGCAGCTTCTGATAAATATAGTCGGCGATCTTGTGCGCGGTCAGGCGCAGGTTGGCCGCCGACGAAGTGAGTGCAAGGCCGCCCAGAGGCTGGCCGCTCACGGCGTCGTAAAGACGGAAGCTCACCTGGAAGTTGCCGTTGCCGGCGGGGGCGATGGTGCCCGAGACGAACGCGTTGGCGCCCTTGGCTTTCCACGTGCCGAGATCGACCGAGTCGTCGACGCCAACCGTTGCACCGCCCGTATCGATCTGATTGAAGCGGCCGCTATTGCTCAAGTCGGACTTGACGACGGCAACGATGTCCGTCGGCGCTGTGCCCTTGAAATTCGACACGGCGATCGGGTACCGATTGGTACCCACGCCGGTGATGTCGACAGTCAGCGGTGTCTGCGCATGGGCGATCGTGCAAGCCGCGGTGAGCCAGGTGGCCACCACCGCACGCCATGCATATTTACTGGAAATTCGCATGCGTTCGATTGGTCAGTTGCGCGGTGCAAGCGCCATTTTTACCATACTCAGATGGAAATGGACCTGCAACGCTCGGTTTTCGTTCCCGTTGGACAACATACTCATCCTTTCGGACTAAAGCGAAGGTTGACGCTCGGGGGGGCTTTGCCGTTAGTGTCGCGCGGCAAGGGGTCGGACTTGCTGATGGCGGCCTGAACCGCGGCATCCCAGGCAGGGTTGCCGCTCGACTTCACCAACTGCATTGAAAGTACGCTGCCATCCGGAGCAAGACGTACCGCGACGACGGCCGTGGGGTTGCCATCGGTGTCGCCGCCATAAGCGATATTCGGTTTGACCTTGGCGCGCACGCGGTCAGCATAACCGGCAGACGCCGTGCCGCCCGCGCCCGAACCCGTGCCGCCCGCTTGCGAACCCAGGCCATTGCCCGTCGCGCCCGGCGTGCCACCGGCCATCCCGCGCAGCGAGGAAAGGCGTTGCTCACGTGCGGCGTCTGCTGCCTTCTGTGCGGCGGCCTGCTGCGCCGCCTTCGCCTTCTCGGCTTTTTCCTCAGCGGCCTTCTTCTCGGCGTCCGCTTTCTTCTGGGCGTCGGCGAGTTGCTGCTGCTTCTGTTGTTCTGCCTTCTTGGCCTCGTCTTCCTTCTGACGCTTCTGGTCGTCGGCTTTCTTCTGGTCGGCAAGTTTTTGCTGGCGCGCCGCTTCATCGGCGGCGGCCTTCTTGCGAGCGAGGTCGGCGGCGGCCTGCTGATCGGCCAACTGCTTTTGCTTGAGGGCTTCCTGACGCGCTTTTTCCTGCTGCGCTTCGAGCAGGCGCGCCTGTTCGGCGGCTTCCTGCTCTTGCTTGCGCTTCTTCTGCTGGAGGGCGATGTCGGCGTCTTCGGCCGGCGGCGTCGGGGCCGCGATGGCGGGCGGCGCAGGCGTCGGCGGCGGTGTCACCACCGGCGGCGTCGGCTCGGCGACTTCGGTCGGGGTCCACAATTCGGCTTCGGAACCTGCGGGCGAGCTGTTCTGCCAGCGCATGCCGTAGAAGAGCAGCGCAAACAGAAGCGCGTGCATGAACAGCGCGAGGAGGAATGCCCGCCCCGTGCCGCGCTCATCTTTGCGCGGGCCAATGGGGCGGTCGGAACGGGCTACGGAGCTGCTCATTTTTGCTTGACGAGCAGGCCCACGCGCTTGACACCCTGGGCCTTCAGATCGGACATCACGTTCATGACGATTTCATAGCGCACCGACTTGTCGGCGGCGATGACGACCGGTTGATCCGGGTTGGCCGCCTGACGGCCTTGCAGGAACCCGGTCAGATCGCCCGCGCTCATGCGTTGTTCGATGGTGTTCTGACCATCTTTATAGCGAATCAGCACGCGGTTGTCGGCCTCGATATTGACGACGACCGGCGGCGTTTGTTGCTGCGGACTTGCGTTGGCGACGCTGGGCAAATTGACGATCGACGGGGCCACCAGCGGGGCGGCCACCATGAAGATGACGAGCAGCACCAGCATCACGTCGATGTACGGTACGACGTTGATGTCTGCCATGGCGCGACGGCCGCGGCGAGCGTTGCGCATTGAACCTGCCATGTCTCGGCGCTCCCGGAATGCTTAGTGAATCTGCCGTTGCAGGATGTTGGAGAACTCTTCGATGAAGCTTTCGAAGCGGATCGCCAGCCGGTCGATGTCGGTGGCGAAGCGGTTGTAGGCAACCACGGCAGGGATCGCGGCAAACAGGCCGATGGCGGTCGCCACCAGCGCTTCCGCGATACCCGGCGCCACATTGGCGAGCGTGGCTTGTTGCACGTTCGACAGGCCGCGGAAAGCGTTCATGATACCCCACACCGTACCGAACAAACCAATGTACGGGCTCACCGAACCGACCGACGCGAGGAACGGCAGATTGGCTTCGAGCGAGTCCATTTCACGTTGAAAGGAAGCGCGCATGGCACGACGTGCACCGTCGAGAATCGCATGCGGATCGTTCAGGCCTTTTTCGCTCGCCTTCATGTATTCGCGCATGCCCGATTCGAAGATTCGCTCGAGGGCACCCGTCTGATGGCGGTTGTTCAGCGCGCTCTGGTAGAGCGCCTGAAGATCGCCGCCCGACCAGAAGTCACGTTCGAAACGTTCGGTCTGGGCACGGGCGCGGCGAATCGCGAAGATCTTGCGGAAGATGTGCGTCCACGACATCAACGACAGCAGCAACAGCAGGGCCATCACGGCCTGTGCGAGCACGCTGGCATGCAGCACCAGCGTAATAATGGAAAGGTCTTGATCGGGCATGGTGTGGTTATTGACTGACCGGAATTCTTGTCCCTGGGATCAGGCGGCTGCCGCGCCGCTCCCGGCGTGTGCAGCAACACTGACGGACTTGTTGGCAACAATGGCCGATTGCATGGCGAGCCGCACGTTCGCCGGAATTCTGCCCGGACGCAACGTGTCGGCCGACACACAGCCGATTTTGATGCTGCCGCGCGCCAACAGTTCGCTGCTGCCGTCGGACGCATCGCGCCAGGCTTCTTGCAGAAACTCCACCGTCGCGCCGCCGAGGTGCTCGATTCGGCTTCTGACGACCACGAGATCGTCCAGTCGGGCGGGGCTCAGGTAGTCGAGCGCTGTCGCACGCACGATGAAGATCATGCCGGTGTCGCGGGCCAATTGGAGTTGTTCGATGCCGAGCGAACGGAGCCACTCGGTGCGGGCCCGTTCAAAGAATTTAAGGTAGTTGGCGTAGAACACGACGCCGCCGGCGTCAGTGTCCTCGTAGTAAACGCGGATTGACCAACTGGTATCAAAATCAGCCATGCCGCGCATTGTATCGGAACGCGGCAACAACGCCAGTCACGGAAACAGAATTTTTCAACTACGTGCAACAACGGTGCTTCAACGCCCGATTCAATCCGCCGCCGGTGCGCACCAAAGTGGGGCGAAATCGTCTCAAGGCCCCGTCGGGTGGGCGATCACGCTGGCGCGCCCGGGCCGGGCGTCCCTATAATGACGGCTCGCAAGCCCCCTGATATTCGAACGAATCCGGCACGCGCATGCATGCATCATGCAAGCGCCGGATTTCAGTCTGTAAAACTACCTGCGAGGCCCTTCGAAGTGACTTCCCCCGAAACGCAAGCTCCCGTCAGCCCTAGCCCCCTTCGCGTCGCATTTCTCGGACTGGGCGTCATGGGGTATCCCATGGCCGGTCATCTGCAACGCGCCGGTCACACGGTGACTGTCTATAACCGCACGGCCGCCAAAGCCGAGCAGTGGGCGAAAGACTACGGCGGCAAGCACGCGGCCACCCCGGCCGAAGCCGCACGCGACGTCGACATCGTGGCCGCCTGTGTGGGCAACGACGACGATCTGCGCAGCGTGGTCCTCGGTGAGCACGGCGCGTTTGCCGGCATGAAGCCGGGCGCGGTGTTCGTCGATCACACGACAGCGTCGGCCGACGTGGCGCGCGAACTCTATGCCGTGGCCCGCGAGAAGGGCCTGCATTTCGTCGATGCGCCGGTCTCCGGCGGCGAAGCCGGTGCAAAGAACGGTGTGCTCACGATCATGTGCGGTGGCGATGCCGATGCCTTCGATCAGGTGGCGCAAACGCTGCATGCCTATGGCCGTGCCGTCACCCGGATTGGTGAAGCGGGCGCCGGGCAACTGGCCAAGATGGTCAATCAGATCTGTATCGCCGGGCTGGTGCAGGGGTTGTCCGAGGCGATCAACTTCGGTCAGCAAGCCGGTCTCGACATGAAGGCCGTACTCGACGTCATCAACAAGGGGGCGGCGGCCAGCTGGCAGATGGACAATCGCGGCCAGACGATGATCGACGGCAAGTTCGATTACGGCTTCGCAGTCGATTGGATGCGCAAGGATCTCGGCCTGTGTCTGGCGGAAGCGCAGCGCAATGGTGTGTCGCTGCCGGTCACCGCACTGGTCGATCAGTTCTATGGCGATGTGCAGGCGCTGGGCGGCCGCCGTTGGGACACGTCCAGCCTGATTCACCGTCTGCGTGTGCTGTCGGGCAAGGCCTGACCGATTGTCCGGTAGCTCACGCACGAATGCGCAGGTGTTGTTTTGGAGCCAGCCTTCGGGTTTATCTCCAATCGTCAGCACCTGCCGGTTGGCACTAGAATGCGGAAAACGGGACGTCGTGGTGCGACGGCACGGCGGCGGGTAACGCGGTAGGTGTGCGAGGCCGGTGTCGTGCGGGAGGAGACCGCCGCGATTGATAACGACACTTACAAAGATCCGAAAACCGGCATGAGCAATCAGTCGAACGCCGCGGCCGTCCGCGCATTCCGCATTCTCGAAATTCTCTGCGCCGCAGGCGCGCCCATGACACTGGCGGAGATCGTCGCCGCCATCGGTCTGCCCAAACAGACCGTGCACCGCATTCTCAAGCAACTGGAAGCCGCCTGGCTGGTGACCCGCGAGGCGGGCAGTCGGCATTACGAGCCGTCGTCGCGCGTGCGTGCGCTGGCGGTCAATGCGCTGATGCATGCCGGCCCGGCCGCGGCTCGGCACGCCATTCTCCAGCAACTGGTCGACAAGCTCGGCGAGACCTGCAACCTGTCGATGCTCTCGGGCGACGATCTGGTCTATCTCGATCGTGTGGAGACCGAATGGTCGCGCCAGCTCAAGCTCTCACCGGGCTCGCGGGTGCCGTTGCACTGCACGGCGAGCGGCAAGCTGCTGCTGGCGTTTTTGCCCCGCACGCGACGCGAGAAGCTGATCGCGCATCTCCCGCTGCGTCCGCGGGCGGAGAACACGATTACCGATCTTGAGGATTTGCGGGCCGAACTGGCCGAGACGCGCAAGCGCCGTGTGGGCACGAACAACGAGGAACATGTGCCGGGCATGATCGCAGTCGCGGTGCCGGTCATGCTCGACCGCAACCGCGCCTGTGCGGCGATCGCGGTGCAAGCCAGCGCCGAGCACTCGACGCTGGACAAGCTCATGACCTATCTGCCCGAACTTCAGGCCGCCGCCGAGACGATGGCCGCCACGTTCAACGAGTAGGCTCGGCAGATTCAGCAGGTTTGGCAGGCTCGGCCGCCGTAGGGGCCATGGCATCGAAGGCCTGCGTCAACTGCAAGGCACCTTGTGCCGATTCCGCCCGAATGCGAGGCCCGATGAAGATCGGGTCGAGCACCAGAAACAGCAGATTCGGTGTGCGATAGACGAAGTCGCGTTCGAAGCGCGTGCCCGTGCCGTCGGGCGTGAGCTTGTAGCGCACCTCCCCTGACGGGCGGCGGTTGACTTCGCCTTCAATGCGCCACTCCAGCGGCGGCTGCGCTTCGACCACTTTCCAATGAATGATCCCGTGGCGCCCGGCGAGTCGGAATTCTTCCGCGACTTCTTCGCCGAGCGTGAGCGGATGATCTGTCGCACCCTCCACCGCCAGCGATGCCGGATGCCACTTGGGCCAGTTGGCAGGGGTGGTCACGTAGTTGTAGACGACCTGCGGCGGCTGGCGCAGGGTGATCACGTTGGTCACATGCGTCTGGCGCTCGAACGGCAACGGGGCGAGCGACAGAACGGCAAGGATGGCAACGGCGGTGAGAACGATCAGGAAGGCTCTCTTCATCGGCGCGCGCTCAGGCACCGGCGGGCGAATCGAGTTCAACGTCGACCATCAGGTCGTTGGCGAGCCCCTCCAGTACCTGACGCAGTGCATCGGTCGAGACGCTGGCCGGCACGCGAAGGCGTGCGGTGGCACGAAACAATGTGCCGCCGGACATCGACCCTTCGACGCACTCGGTGTCGAGTTCATCGATGCTGATGCCGCGTGCAAAGAGCACGTGCGAGATTTCCTTGACGATACCCGGGTGATCCTGACCGACGAGATTGAGCTGAAGCAGACGTGCGCCGGGATCTTCGGCGGCGCTCTGCGCATGCGTGACCGAGATGCGCAGCCCGTGGGTTTCAAGCGCTTGCAGTGCTTGCGTGAGCGTGGCGACGCGCTCGTCGGCGACCTGAAGATGCACGATGCCGGCGAACTGCCCGGCCAGATTGGCGAGTCGGCTTTCGAGCCAGTTGGCGCCGGCGGCGGTGGCGCGATCGGCGATGGCGTTGACCAGCCCCGGGCGGTCCGGGCCGATCACGTTGAGAATCAGGGACGTCGTCATAGCAGGCTCCGTCGAATTAGCGCGCGAGGCTCAAGTGTAGTGCAATCGCACCGTTCGCCGCTATGGCTGCGCTTGGCCGCCATCATGGCGACGGCGCGCTCAGGGCCCCGCTTCGGCCATGCGCAACAACGCGATGACGGTGGCGTCGTCGGTTTGCGCGAAATCGCTGTACGCGATGCTGACCGCGTAAAACGGTTGCGGCATCTCAAGGCAGATGACGGCATCGGCTAATGGCTGGAGTCGTGCCACGGCGTCGTGCGCGCCGACCGGCGCACAGGCGACGAGCGGCCCCGCGCCGAGCCGTCGCAAGGCGCGCAACGCGGCGGTCATGGTCGCGCCGGTGGCGATGCCATCGTCGACTACCACCACCGGTTGCCCCGAGACGCGCGGCGCGCCGCGTCCCGGTGTGTAGGCCTGACGGCGTTGTTGCAACAACGCCCGCTGACGCGCCGTTTCTCGTGTGAGATAGACGCCGGTAGCGCCGAGCGACAAGGCATGGTCGGCGAGAAAGATGCCGCCGAATTCGTCGACCGCGCCCACGGCCAGTTCGCTCTGATGCGGCGCGCCGAGCTTGTGGGCGAGCAGTACGTCGAGCGTGCCGTTCAACTGTCTTGCGATGGGCAGGGCGACGGGCACGCCGCCACGCGGGATGGCCAGCACGAGCGGCGGGGCGCAACGCGAGAGTACGGCGTGCGAGGCGAGAACTTCGGCGAGGGCGTTGCCGGCAGCGGCGCGATCGAGGAACGGCATGACGGCGGCGGGGGCAAGCCCGGCAGGAGGGACGATTCTGCCATCGTAACGCCGCAGCCTGATGCCCGTTTGATTAGCGCGCGAGGAGTTCGGGCACGGTGCCGACCAGCAGCGTCACACCCGAGCAGGCGAGCAGCGCGAGCACCATGCGGCGGAAGGCGTGATCCGAGAGGAATTTATAGGCCCATGCGCCCGCCAGCGTCGGCAGGATCATCGATGGCACGGCAATCGCGAACAGGTGCAGCGTCTTCGTGGTGATCACGCCGTGCACCGTGTACATGATGATCGTCAGCGTGTGCATCACGATGAAGAAGAGCTGCA
Organism: Pandoraea sp. PE-S2T-3; assembly: GCF_002179965.1. Taxonomy (GTDB): domain Bacteria; phylum Pseudomonadota; class Gammaproteobacteria; order Burkholderiales; family Burkholderiaceae; genus Pandoraea. The sequence continues at coordinate 376,584 of NZ_NGUQ01000015.1, read as the reverse complement.
TGACGGCGCGCTGCAAATCCTTGTCCCAGCCGCGCAACGTACACCACAACGTGGGCACGACACCCACGAGGCCGCCGATGCCGCCCATCAATCCGCCGATGAAGCCAACCACACCGTCGGCCGCACGCCCGCCGCGCGTGATGCGAGGCAGATGGGCCGAGAGCAGCAAGATCGTGCAGTACACGACGAGAATGGCCCCGATGCCCGCGCGAAACCACACCGGGTCGAGATAGCGAAGAATCCATACGCCGACTGGCACGCCGACGAGGCCGCACACGACGAAGGGCGCCAACCGATCGAGCGGAACGGATCGGCGCACGGCGCGCAGCCCGAGAATCTGTCCGATGAGCGAGCAGAAGGCGACGAGCGGGCCTGCGAGCGTGGGCGGGAGCGACCACGCCCAGAACGACAGCGCGACCAGACCGAACGCGAAGCCCGACAGGCCTTGAACGAAGCCGGCCACGCACGCGCCGGCGATAAGAGGAAGTACGGGATCGAATGTCATGAATCGGGCGAGCGCACAGTGTTGCCGGGCCCGGTGCGGGCCTCTGCCGTGCAGCAGATCAAGGCGGCATTATGCGGTGATCTCGCCGATTCGCTCAACGCTTACGTCAGCGCTTGCCCAACACCGCCGGCGACCACTTCGCCCACGCCGCGACGAAAATCGTACCCATGGAAATGCCGAGCGCGGCACCGGCGAGCGCGTCGCTCGTCCAGTGGTAGGCCGACGCGATCTGCCCGAAGCCGGTCGCGGCGACGGCCAGTGCACATGGCAGGCGAAGCGCGCGGTGACGCAGCGCGACGACCGTCGCGAAGGCGAGCATGACCGTCAGGTGGCCGGACGGGAACGAGGCATACGCCACGCCATCGCCACCAAACAGCCGGAATTGGAACACACCGTCATGCAGATACGACGGGTTGTTGTGTGTCCATGTGTCGGGCCACGTGCGGCCGAACAGGCGCTTCAGCCCCTGCTTTGCGACGCTGGCCACGCCCACGGCGCCCCCCGCCAGCCACAGCGTGATGAGCCAGTCGGGCAACGTGCGGCGCCACATCAGTGCGGCGCCCAGCACGACAAACACCGGCCAGCCCGCCACGAACAGCGGCGAGGGCAGTTCGGCCATGTGCTGCATCCAGCGCGTGCCTTGCGTGTGCAGATGCGCGAATTCGACGATGGGGCGGTCAAGCCATGGAATGGCAACGAGCGCCAGCAGCAGGCAGCCGAACGCGCTGAGCCAGGCGGCGCGCAGGCAGAGGCGAGGCGTGACCGGCGGTGAGGCAGGGGAGGCGGGGGTGGCGTGGCCGGGGGTGAATTCAGTCATGACGCAGGTTCGGGTAAATCGGGCGGTAATGCAACTTCCGGGCGCAAGCCTGAGGCAGCGGCGTGGCGATTTGATGACGATCAGTGCGCGCGCGTTGCGCTCGGGACATTGTTCTGGCGCAAGGAATGGAAAGATTTTTTGCGAGATTGATGCCCATCGTCCTACAATCGTCCCCTGCATGGCGCGGGCCATGAGAGGCCGTGACGCAGGTCGTCCGGTGCCATCGTTTTCGTGTGAGTAGTTCGCCAGTCAAAACAAAATCAATAACGCATGCGGGGGCAGCAGTGATTCGGGGATTCAACAGCATCATCGACCGTCTGGCGCGGGACTTCTGGCGCGCCGCGCATACGCGCGAGCAGCAACACGCCCAGTCGCAAATGCGAAGTCTGGCGGAAGTCCGTGCCGTCGATCAGGCCCAGCGCGCCTTTGACGACGCACCGGCCGCCGACGCCGTGGCGCGAGAGCGGCTGCATCTGGCCCTGCGCCAAGCCGAGGCCACCGCCGAGGGCGCCCGCGCCAAATTCGAAGTGGCACGGCTGGAGCGCCTGCTGGCCGACGGACTCACGCGCGACTTGCGCATCCCGCCTGCCGACCTGCGCGCGCGCAACACGCCCCCGGTCCTCGACACTCGCCATCTGCCGAAGATTCTTGCCAAGCCCGAATGGGAAACGTTCGCGCCGGAGAAACCCGGCCGGCTCTCGCTCGCCATGCCCGGCGCGTCGGCACGTTACGAACAGGCGGTGTCGAAGGCGCGCAGCGAGTTCATACACGCCGAGCGCGAATACGAGGGCTCGAAGATCCGCCGTACGCAGGGCTCGATGATTCTGCAAATCGCGCAGCAAAAGGCTACCGAGGCCGCGCGGGCCGAAGCGTCGCTCCACAATGCCGCCGTTGCCGATTTCGAAGGTGCACTGTTGCGCGGCGAGGCGGCGGCCGTGACCGGCTACGCGCGCATTGTGCTTAGCCGCAGTCCGTATCCCGAGGCGTTTCAACAGACGCTCGCGGCGCACTATGTCGAGAATCACAAGCTGCTCGCCATCGGCTACGACGTGCCCACGCTCGACGCTGCCGTGCCGATCGCACTCGACTATCGTTACGACAGCATCGAGAAGGCGCTTCAGGGCGTGCCGGCCGGCGACGCACTGCGTGCGCAGGTGTACGCCAGTGCGTTGCGCCAGATCCTGCTTCGTTCGCTGTACGAGTTGTTCGCGGCCGACCCGCTGCGCCACGTCAATGCCATCGTCTTCAACATCTATGTCAACGCGGGCGACGAGCGTCTTTGCCTGGCGAGTGCGCACGTATCACGCGCAGATTTCGCTGCGCTCGTGTTGACCGAGGGCGACGCGGCCACGCATCTGACGACGCTTGGTGCACGCGTGTCGGCACGTCCTGAGGCGTTGCAGGCCGTCACGCCGGTGGCCGGTGTCGATATGACGCAAGCGGTCACCGATGCAGACGTCGCCGTCGATCGCCGTTTCAATCTGATGACGCTGTCGGACAAGGACTTCACTCAAGTGATGTTCCATCTGCTGCGCTCTCACGGCTTTGAAGGGCCGCCGTTGCTGCCTGCTGAAGACGGCATGCTGGCTTGCCGCGCGTGGGACCCGCACCCGATTTTCGGCGGTGATGTGGTGGTGCATATCCGCCGCGATACCCCCCAGTTGGGGATGGGCGCCGCGCGCGCCATGCTGGCGGAAATGCAGCAGATCGGTGCCGCGCGAGGGATGCTGATTACGACGGGGGAATTCGAAGACGGTGTGGCGGAGTTTGCCCGCGACCGTCGTATCGAACTGCTCGGCGGTCAGCATCTCGTCTTCCAGTTGAAGGAAAACGCAGGCGTCGATGCGAGCGTGGTGGCGCCGGAATCTGCCGGTGCGACCGGGGCCGCCACGGCGTCGGTGTAAGCGAGACGCCTGATCGGCGCGACAAACTCCCGCGCTGAGCGAGGATGTGCGAGATCGTCGGCGAAAGACCGGCCTGCTATAGTGGGCCGGACTTTCCCACGTCAAAGCCATTAGGCCATTACGGAGGTTGGTATGTCGCGACGCACGAAACGACTTTCAGTCCTGAGCACGATGGGCGCCATGGGCACGGCCCTTGTGCTGGCACTCGGCGCGCCCACGCTGGCACACGCACAACTCGATGCCCTGAAGAACGCCATCGGCGGCGGAAATTCCGGTGGGTCCAATTCGGGCGGTCTGGCCGGCAGTCTGGGCGGACTCGGCTCGGCGAGCTCGATGACGTCGGGCAGCATCGGCAACGCGACCGGCGTGTTGCAGTTCTGCATCAAGAACAACTACCTCAACGGCGGCAACCTGAGTTCGGCGACAGACGTCAAGGACAAGCTGCTTGGCAAGATCGGCACGCAGTCAGGCTCTGCGGCGGCCAGCCCGGGCTATCTCGATGGTGCCAAGGGGCTGCTGTCCTCGCCAGACGGCAAAACCGTCGATCTGAACGGCGGCGGGCTCAAGGAGCAACTCACGCGTCAGGTCTGCGACAAGGTGCTCGATCAGGCGAAGTCGTTCCTCTGACCGCGCAGCGGCTGACGGGTAACGGGTAACGGCTCATGGCTGGCGTCTGATGGACGCCGGACCTCATCTCCTCACGGCGGGTGTCATTGAAATGGATGCCCGCCGCGTCTTGCCCACCGCTCGGTGGTACCAAAAAATTCATCGAATTTGGGTCTTTGCGATGGGCCACGCCCGGGCGTACGCTAAGCGTTATTCCCACCCCACTGCCTGAGTCCGGAGTCATCGATGTATTTACCCGCCGCATTTGCCGACGATCGTCCCGAGGCCATGCACGACCTGATTCGTGCCAATCCGCTTGGCCTGCTCGTGAGCGCCGGTGCGCTTGGGCTGGTGGCCGATCCGATTCCGTTTTTGATCTATCCCGATGAAGGCGAGTTCGGCACGCTGCGTGCCCATCTGGCGCGCGCCAATCCGCATGGCCCGACGTTAAACGACGTCGATGATTGTCTGGTGGCATTCACCGGTGCACAGGCCTACATCACGCCATCGTGGTACGCGGCCAAGGCCGAGCATGGCAAGGTGGTGCCAACGTGGAACTACGCCGCCGTGCATGTCTGGGGCAAGCCACGGTTGATTGACGACGCCGCGTGGGTCCGCCGGTTGGTCGGCGATCTCACGACGTCGCAGGAGCAGGGCAGGCCTGCGCCGTGGGCGGTGGAAGATGCGCCGGCCGACTTCATCGACGGCATGCTGCGTGCGATTGTCGGCGTGGAAATTCCGATTCGTCGCATCGAAGGCAAATTCAAGGCGACGCAAAACCGGGCCATGGCAGACCGCGTTGGCGTGGTCGACGGGCTTCGCGCTCAAGGGCCGTTGAGCGAGCCGATGGCGACCCTCGTCGCGCAGCGTGGCGACGTGCCGAAGACGTGATAGCGCGAGCGTCCGGCCGGACGCTCCGCCATCGCGAAAGTAACGAAAGGAAACAATTTCGCGGGTTTCAGACAGGTTTGCCGTCCGTGTCCCCGCATACAATGCGGCATCCCGACTCAGGTGCCGCGATGAAAACATTGCTCGCCATGCTTGCGCTGTTGCTCTGCCTCTTCCTGCTGGAGCAGGGGGACGTGCCGAGCGCGCAAGCCGACGAGTGCGGCAATCTCGCACCGGCCCAGACACTGCAATGCGCCGCCTATGGCGTGGGAAACGTGTCCCCCGAATAGCGTTCCTCCGATACAATCGCACCCCCAAGTCTTACCGTAAGCAGTGCGATGAAGCAGTCTGAACGGACGGCCACCGCAGTGCGCGCAACTCGCTTGCGCGCGATGGCCCGGCAATTGGCAATACTCGCAGTCAGCCCTCTTTTTGCGATCTCCGGCAGTGCATTTGCCGCGACGACCGCCTGCGGCGATCACTACTTTTCGGGCACCGCACCCGATATCACCAACGCATCGATGACGCGGGCGGCACGTGAAGTGTGCTTCAGTGCGTTCGGTGTGATGCACTCTGGCGTCACGCGTACGCCGCTCTGGTCGGCCGAACATCTCACGCGCGATCGGTTGGCCGACGCGCGCGAAATGACTCGCGTCAACAATTTCCACGCCGAATCGAATTTGCCCGCCAGCGAGCGCGCCGAATTGCGCGATTACCGTAGCTCGGGCTACGACCGGGGGCACATGGCGCCGTCGGCGGATATGCCCGATGCGCGTGCGCAATCCGAGAGTTTCTCGCTGTCGAACATGGTGCCGCAGAACAGCGAGAACAATCGCTATCTCTGGGCAGGCATCGAGTCGAGTGTTCGGACGTTGGCAAAAGACCGCGGCGAGTTGTTCGTGATCACGGGGCCGCTCTACAAAGGGCAATCGGTCACGCAAATCGGTAACCGGGTGATGGTGCCCACGCAGCTCTATAAGGTGGTCTACGACCCGAAGCGGCGACAGGCCGGTGCCTACCTTGTCGCCAACGAAGCAACCGGCGACTATTCGGTAGTGAGCGTGGCAGAGCTGGAGAAGTTGGCGGGTATCGACTTCTTTCCCGGCATGCCGACCTCGGTGAAGGCCACCGCAATGCGCTTGCCGACACCCAAGGCTGCGGGCGGCGGCAAACGCAAGCGTGACCCCGAGGTGCCTTCGTACCGAGAAGTGCAGACGGTGCTCGATTTTCTGCGCACGATCATTCGCTAACCGATGTTTCCCCCGACACAGGAGTCTTCGATGACCGCTTCGTCCCCGGCCAGCACGACCTTTCAACCGTTCGCCAACGACGCCGATGCGCTCTCGCTCGGTGAGCTCAATGTCGAGAACCATACGGACAACGTTGCCATCTTTGGAAGTCTGACGATTCGCCGCGATGCCGAAGGGCTGCGCCAAGCGCAGGCGCTGAAGGCGGTGCTCGATGCCGTGGTGGGCGCGCTGTCGGCCGGCAAGCTGCCGGAACATGCCGAGCCCGTCGCCGACGTCCCCTCGCGCCAGGTGAAGAATCCCTTCGCAGACTGATCGCTCCGGATTTACCCGGTGTTGATGCTTTATTCAAACATTTGATGTTGCGGCGCACTAAGTGATTCGGTTCAGCGGATCACCTGCCGCAACGGCCGCCTCGCCTCGAAATTCATCGTGCGGCATCGCGCGTGTCGCGATGACCGTGCGCACCCCCGTCATTTCTCGTCGTTCCCCCATTCATGCGGGTTGCGCGACAACTTGTCGCACCTGCGACAAAGTGTCGCATTGACACTCTTGGTCAAAAATCCGGTTTCGCGTCATTCGATCGTTTTTCAGTGAGGTCTTTTTTCGTCTCGAAAATCGTTCGAAGCGGGCGGTTTTCTTGTGGCGACGCAACACCGATAAGGGGTTTACGACTTTCTTGCGAAGCGCATACTAGCCCTGCGTCCCGTCGATTCCGATATCAGGGAGTCGGTGATGGGAAAGGCCACGAGCACTAAACAACGCGAGGTTACTTATGCACATCCGTTGGAAAAAAGTGTATTCGAGTGGATGGGGTTCGGTTCATCACATTCAACCCCGTTCGAACCGCAGCGCCATTGAGCGCGAGCAACTCTTTCAACGCCTTCTGGCGGTAGCGATCGCCTGTAGTGTCGGCGGATTCGTTCTCCTGTCAATTGGTGCGGCCTTCCTAGGGCGCTAAAGTCCCCTATCTTCCTTTCGCGCGCGGCACCGCCTTCCGACGGCTTGCCGCGCATCGTTGCATTCCCCTTCTGATTTGAGCGCACCCGCTCCCGCAGGCGGCTTGACTGCGCCTGCCACTTCCAACGGATCAAAGCGAACGCCCGTGCCGTTTTGAAACGTTTTGTTACAGATGTTTGAAGTGTCGAAGGGGTTGAATCACGCTGGTCCCGCCAAATCGTAAAAAATCCATTGGAAACAATCGCAATGCCGCGTGAAGCACGTTTTCACTCATCGTGATAAACGTCGGCTGACGTCGTTTTGGCGCGGCATCCTGTAAGTTGACGCTATTGCAATTCCCCAAGAATAGTGACATCTTGAAGCGACGTCGGGATGTAGGAATTCAAGGTAGTTGGCTCTGAGGATTTGTCCGAATTGCCTTGCGTCTCTAAATTTTCGATAAAGAAGAAAAGAAAAGCATTGCGGGCCGGTTTGTTTGATTTGTGAGGTGCGCCATGGAAATTCGCTGGGAAAAGTTGTATTCGGGCGGATTGGGTCGTTTTTACGACACTTCGGAATCGAGCCGCCGCCGGGCACGGCGAGCGCAGTTGGCGTGGTTCGGCATCGCCATTTCGGTCGCTGTCGCGGTGGGCGCTGTTGCCATCGCGTGGCGCTGGATCTGATGCCTGCCGGCCGTTTTCACCACATTCGGACTACAGGGATGCTGGCGTTGCTCGCCGCCATGGCGGGCGCGTCGGCGTATGCGCAGCAACTTCAGCCACTTCAGCCAGCCCCGCCGCCGCCCGTCATGCCGATGGCTGCCGAGCCGCTCGACGCCGCCGGACAAGCCTGTGGCAACATTCGCGCACTGCCCGCCGACGTGACCAATTACCGCTACGAGGTGACGAACCGCTGCCAGCGGCCCATTACCTTTAGCTGGCGTTGCAACAGTGCCGACACCGAGCACTCGCTCGACGCGGCAGGTCAGGGCACCCAACTCGCCACCTGCGTGAAGGCCACGGGTGCCGCCGGGGAGATCATCTTCCACTTCGGCCCGCCGGGAACCGGCAACTGACCGGCCGACCGGTCGCCACAGTTGTCCGGAATGGCTATCATGACGCCATGCCGCTCGCTCGCGAGCGACGCTGACTGCACCGGCGCACGTGCGCACCCGAGACACTCGATCCGCCAAGGACACCCTTCGAGGACCCCCCATGAACGACTCCGTCACCTCGACCCAGCCGTCGCTCGACACGGCCGCTTTGCGTGAATTCGTCGAACGCAAGTGGAACGACGAAATCCTGCACGCACTCACCGATTACATCGCCGTACCTGCCAAGAGCCCGGGCTTCGATGCCGACTGGGCGCGCAACGGCTACATCGACCGCGTCGTGCGCGATGCCGCCCAATGGGCCGAACGTCAGCCCGTGAAGGGGCTCAAGCTCGAAGTGATTCGTCTGGAAGGCCGCACGCCGGTGATCTTCTTCGAAGCACCGGCTACGCGCTCGGGCAGCGATGAGACCATCGTGCTCTACGGTCACCTGGACAAGCAGCCGGAATTCGATGGCTGGCGCAAAGACCTTGGCCCGTGGACACCCAAATTTGAAGACGGCAAGCTCTACGGCCGTGGCGGGGCGGATGACGGTTACGCCATCTATGCCAGCGTGACGGCGCTCGCCGCGCTCGATGCGCAAGGTGTGGAGCGTCCGCGCTGCGTCGGCTTGATCGAGACGTGCGAAGAGTCGGGCAGCTATGACTTGCTGCCGTATGTCGACGCATTGCGCGATCGGCTGGGCAAGGTAAGTTTGGTCGTCTGTCTGGATTCTGGCGCTGGTAACTACGACCAGTTGTGGCTGACCACGTCGCTGCGCGGTCTGATCTCGGGCAGTCTGGAAGTGCAGGTGCTCGACGAAGGCATTCACTCGGGCGGCTATGGCGGTATCGCCCCGTCGAGCTTTCGCATCATGCGTCAGCTTTTCGAGCGGCTCGAAGACGCGGGCACCGGCAATGTGCTGCCCAAGGGCTTTCACAGCCCGATCCCGCTGCAACGCCTGAAAGAGGCCGAAGCGACCGCGGCGATTCTCGGCGACGACGTCTGGAAGAAAATGCCGTGGGCCTGCGGTCAGGACGGCCTGTCGGTGCTGCCGACCACCACCGATCCGAAGGAAGCGCTGTTGAATTCGACGTGGCGCCCGTCGTTGTCGGTGACCGGGGCGGCGGGTCTGCCGGCACTGGCTGACGCGGGCAATGTGCTGCGCCCGCGCACGGCGTTCAAGCTGTCGCTGCGCCTGCCGCCGCTGATCGATGCCGCGCAGGCGGTGGCCGAGCTCAAGGCGTTGCTCGAATTCGACCCGCCGTACAACGCGAAGGTGACGTTCAAGTCCGATGCCGGTGCGGCCTCCGGCTGGGATGCGCCGGAAGTGGCACCGTGGCTGTCTTCCGCATTGAACACGGCCTCGCAGCGCCACTACGGCGAGGACGTGGCATTCATCGGGCAGGGCGGCACGATTCCGCTGATGAATACGTTGCAAGCGGGCTTCCCGAGCGCACAGTTCATGGTGTGCGGCGTGCTCGGTCCGAAGTCGAATGCCCACGGTCCGAACGAATTCCTGCACGTGCCCTACGCGAAGAAGCTGACCGCCGCCGTTGCCGAAGTGATTGCGCTGGCGCCGTAACTACGGCGCTTGATCGTAGGGCTCAGAGACGATGCGTTGTCGCTTCGAGCACTTGTACCCCCCGCATGAAGTCATCGATATCCATGGCTTCATGCGGATTGTGCGAACCGTTCGCGTTGCGCACGAACACCATCCCGCTCGGAATACCCGCATTGGCGAAGATCGCGGCGTCGTGACCGGCGCCGCTTGGCACGCGCTCTTGCGGCAGGTCGAGCGCGCGGCAAGCGTCAGTGAGCAGCGATGACACCTGTGCATCCATGATCGCGGGCGCCGACGCCAGCCGCCGGTCGAACACGAATTGCACGCCGCGATCGCGTTCGATGGCGCGGCATTCGGTCCGCATCAACTCATAGAACACATCGAGCGTATCGGCGCTCTGACTGCGTACTTCGAGGCTGAAGTCCACGCGACCCGGAATGCGCGAGATCGCATGCTCTGCGGGATCGGTGCCGACGATGCCTGTCGTCACCACGAGATCGATACCGCGCTCCAGCAGGGCACGCCAATGTTCATCGAGCCGGGTGATGAGATCGGCAACGGCAAACATCGCATCGTGCCGCAGCCAGCGCGGCACCGCGCCCGAGTGACCCGCTTCTCCCACACATGACACACGGTTGTGGCGCACATTGCCGCGAATGCCGGGCACGATGGCCACGGGCATGTCGCGGGCAATCATCACCGGCCCTTGTTCGATGTGCAGTTCCAGCCACGCTTTGGCACGCGACGCATCGAAGAGCATCGCCCCTTCACGAATCGCATCGACATCGGCCCCGGCTTCGGCCATACATTCGGCGAGCGAGCGTCCATGCGTGCGATGCGGCATCGCCAGATCGGCGTCGCTCAGTTTGCCGAACAGCGCGCCGGACCCCATGTAGGCCTTCCCGAACCATGCGCTTTCTTCGCCGCGCAACGCGAGCACGCGCACCGGCGTCGCCGTCGGGCGAGCGCTGCGTTGCTGTTCGACAAGGCATAGCAGGCCCGCAATGATGCCGGCCATGCCGTCGTAGTTGCCGCCTTGCGGTACGGAGTCGAGGTGCGAGCCGATCCATGTGGCAGGCAGCTTGTCCCGCTCACCGGCATCGGCCGGCAGGGAGAAGATCAGGTTGGCCGCGCGATCTCGCGTGACCGTCAGCCCCTGATGACCGGCCCATTCGGTCAGATACGACGCCGCAGCGTTCTCGCCTGCACCATAGCTGTCGCGAGAGACGCCGACACCGTCGTCGCCGAGACGGCGCAGGTCGGTAAAAAGTTGATCGGCCAGCGAGGCCAGCGCGGTAAGACTCATGAGCGTGTTTTCTGCAATGACGAAATCAATGGGGAAGGGGGCAACGCACGCCCCGCAAAACATCACGAGGGCGTGCGTATGGGGTCCCCTGTCACCCGGACTGCTGGGCAAAGCGCAGCCAGCGATCGGTGAGTTGCGCGTCGAGGGCGACGGCCCCCGTGAGCGCAGCCAGCTTGTCGATCTGATGCTGCGCGCAATAGGCGGTAAGGCCGTCGACGATATGCCCCATCGCGGCCGGATCGCGAAACGAAGCCGTACCCACTTGCACGGCCGTGGCGCCCGCGAGCATGAATTCGACGGCGTCATCCGCGGTCTCGATGCCGCCGCAGCCGATGATCGGAATACGCACGGCGCGATGACATTGATGGACGAGCCGAACGGCGAGCGGCTTGATCGCCGGGCCCGACAGGCCACCCATGACGTTGCCGAGTTTGGGGCGGCGCGTGTGCACGTCGATGGCCATGCCGAGCACGGTGTTCCCCATGACGATGGCATCGGCCCCGGCATCCTCCGCGGCCCGCGCGATCTGGGCAATCTGCCCGGCATTCGGCGTGAGCTTGACCCAGAGCGGATGCTTCGTGCGCCGCCGAATGGCGCTCACCGCTTTGTAGGTGGTCTCGGGCAGCATGGCAAAGGCCATGCCGTCCGCTTCGAGATTGGGGCACGAGATGTTGGCTTCGATGGCCGCGACCTCAGGCAGCGACAACCGCTCGCAGGCCTCGGCGAACGACTCGGCGGTATCGGCCGAGACAGACACCACGACAGGCGTGTCGAATTGCGTGTACGGCGGCAGAACGTCGCGCAGATAGGCGTCGAGCCCCTTGCTCGGAATGCCGATGGAGTTGAGCATGCCGGCGGGTGTCTCGGCCACGCGCGGCGTCGGGTTCCCCGCGCGGGTGGCGGGCGACACGCTCTTGATCACCAGCGCGCCGAGTCGATTGAGATCGAGTGCCTCGCGGTACTCGATGGCGAAGCAGCCTGACGCTGGCATCACCGGGTTGCGCAGCGTGAGCGCGCCGATACGAACGCTCAGATCCGGCACGGCAAGACCGCGTGGGTCAGCGTCCGGCGAGCGCCGTGTTGTCATTTGACGATCAGCCAAAATCCACCTCCCCGATGACATCGCGAATCGGAAACACGGGGCCTTCACGGCACACGCGCAGGAATTGCTTGTCGCCATCGCAATCGAACAGGCGTACGCACGACAGGCAAACGCCCATGCCGCAGGCCATGCGCTGCTCCATCGCCACTTCCGCGACGATCTGCGGGTGTTCGGCCACCACGCGTTGCAACAGCATCAGCAACCGGTGCGAGCCGCAGGTGTAGACGGCGTCGTGCGGGGCGGCGCTGAGCAAGGCGCGCACGCGCGCTTCCACTGCTTCGACGGATGACGAGCCGTCGCTATCGAACACGCAATGCACGTCGGCCAGTTCGCGGGCCATATCGCTGCGCAGGAATTCGTCGCGCATCAGATCGGCTTCGCTGCGTGCCGACATCACCACGGTGAGTCGAATGCCCGCTGCCGCCGCGCGCTGCACGAGCGGTGCCATCGTGGCCAGACCGACGCCGCGCGCCACCACCATCACCCGCCGCCAGCGCGTGTCGAGCGTGAAGGTATTGCCGAGCGGCCCGACGATATCGAGCGATGCGCCTTCCGCCAGCGAGGCGAGCGCACGCGTGCCCACGCCCGTGACGTTGTAGAGAAACTCAATGGTGCCGGGCTCGGGGCCGGTGCCGTAGACGCTCATCGGGCGCAGCAGGAACGGTGCTTCCTGATCGGTCACCGGACACTTGAGTTGATAGAACTGGCCGGGGCGCGTGGTGTCGGCAAGCGGCGCGTCGGCGTGCAGACGCAGATAACGATAGCGGGCATTCACAGCGCGATGGGTCACCACGCGGCAGCGATGTGTCGCGACCGTGGGCGAGTGGCAGGGTGCGTCTTGAATCATTCGAGGTCGGTGCCCTTGAGTTCGGGAATCAGAAAGCGCGTGGCGATCATGTCAAGCACATAGAGGCTCGCGAGCAATGCGATGGCGATCTGGAAGGAGTAGCGCACGGCGAGTGCGCCGACGACGAGGGGTCCCAGGCCGCCGATGGCGCGGCCGATGTTCCACAACACGTTTTGTGCGGTGGCGCGGGCGGCGGTCGGATAGGCCTCGGACATGAGCGTGCCGTAGCCGCCGACCATGCCGTTCACGAACATGCCCATGAGCGCGCCGGCAAACAGCATGACGGTCGGGTCGGTCAGTTGCGCGTAGACGAGCACCATCACGACGGCACCTGCCTGATAAATAAGGAATGTGGGGCGTCGCCCGATACGGTCGGCGAGTTGGCCAAACGCCCACACGCCGAACATCATTCCGACGACCGTGGCGGCGGTCCACAACCCCGACTTCGTCAGCGAGAAACCGAGCTTCTGCGAGAGGAAGGTCGGCAGCCAGATCATGATCCCGTAGTAACCGAAGTTCTGGACCGAGCACAGAATCACGATGCCCAGACTGACGCGCGTGGTTTGGGCGTCTTTCACGAGCAGGCGGAACGCATTCGATCGGTTTGCCCCGGTATTGCCCGTACGGCGCACGAACACTTCCGGCTCGTGCAGCTTGTTGCGAAGTACCCAAGCAACGAGCGCCGGCAGCACGCCGACGAGGAACATGCCGCGCCAGCCGATATGGATCAGCAGCATTGGCGTGAGCAGGGCGGCAGCGAGCACGCCGGTCTGCCAGCCGAGCGCTACATACGACGACACGCGGGCGCGTTTGGCGGCAGGCCATGCTTCGGCGGCCAGTGCCATGCCGATGCCGAACTCGCCGCCAAGGCCGATGCCGGCGATGGTGCGATAGGCCAACAAGTCCCAGAAGCCCTGAGCAAACGCACACAATCCCGTGAAGACGGCAAAGAGCAGGATCGTCCACGTCAGCATGCGCACGCGTCCATAGCGATCGGAGAGCGCGCCGAACAGGATGCCGCCGGCGACTGCGCCGATGAGTGTCCATGTGACCAGCGCGCCCGCCTGTCCGGGCGTGAGCGACAGCCCGGCCGTGATCGCCGGCAGCATGAAGCCGAGAATCAACAGGTCGAACCCGTCCATCGCATAACCGATGGCGGACCCGGCGAGCGCTTTCCATGCGTAGGGCGTCACGGTGTCGGACGGCGCAGCAGCAGTGCGCTGCGAACCCGGGGTATTCAGGTTGACTTCCATGGTCGTGTCCTGTGGGGCGGCGAGTGATCGAATGAACGAATGGACGAGTCCCGAAGCTGTGCCGCCGCAGTGATCGTCGAAAATTGTCTAAATATTTAGACGAGCAAGATAAAAAAATCGGCGGACAGTCCGATGACCCTGTCAGTAGCGGGCCATCCGATCACGCCACGGTACCGCGCCCGGGTCAGGCATCGCGCACCGTGCGCCATCGGTAGGTGGCCCGAATGTTCAGACATAAACGTCGGTCGTGAACTGTGCGGCAAAATCGTTGAGCGTGGCGAGAAAGCTGGCATCCGACGACTCGGCCGCATCACGCAGCTTCGTCGCATAGGCCTTGCTGCGGGCGAGAAACAGGTGAAAGGTTTCGCCGTTCGTCGCAATACCGGACTGGCGTTCCGTAAATGCCTGCGCAGACTGGGCGAGCAAGAGCAGCGCAGCCGATTCGCGGGTGGCGGTGCGCGACGCGTTCAGGCAGCGTGCGGCAAAGTCTTCGATGTCGGACAGGCCGACGGTGTCGCGCTGCAACCAGGCACAAGCGAGCTTCAAATCCATCACATGCTCCATTTGTCTAAATATTTAGACTAAACGAACCCAAAGGGTCAGGCAAGGCGAAAATTATTGGGTGAAACCCTGATACAGAGGGCGCCGCGACGGCACAAATGGTGGCGTGCACCGTCGCGGATGAGGGCGCGCGAGGCGCCCCCCGGCAAGACTCAGAACTTCATTCGCAAGCCGGCGCCGTACGTCTGGCCGGTCGACAAGTCGCTCATGTGGTCGTACTTGTACGCGGCGTAGATGTCGGTGCGCTTGGAGAGCGGGTAGTCGTAGCCGAGAGCCCAAGTGGTGCGGCGCTGGTTGTCGCCCGAGCCGTTCGAGCCGGTGAAGGCAACCGAGGCGAGCACGCTGCCGCGACCGAGCGGCACCGAGGCGCCCAACTGCCCGGTGTTGCTATGGAAGTTGCCGCTGGCCGCCTGACTGGCGACGAGCATGTATTGCGCAAACAGCTTCACGACGGTGAAGTCGTACGAGAGGCCGAGCTGCGCGGTGTTCTGGTTCGTCAGTCCCGTCACGCCCGGCAGTTGGGTGCCGAAGTCACCCGGGGCGTTGCTGAAGTTCACGTACTGATAGTTCAGGGCCATACCGAACGGGCCGTTGCCATAGGTCACGGCAGCGCCCCACTTCTTGGCGCTGTGGTCCGTCGCGCTGTTGCCGGTCGCGTAGATGAGCGTGCCCGCCAGACCGGCATAGCCCGGCGACGTGTACGCAATGGCGTTGTTCCACGCCGAGTCGCCCACCACGCCTTGCGTCCCCAGACCCTTGTAGGTGTGGAAGATCATCGGCGAGAACGTGTACGAGTTGTTGAACGGGTTGAACTGAATCGTCGCCAGATACAGCGGCGTGGTGATGCGCCCGAGCCGCAGCGTGCCGGCGGTGGTGTTCGACAGGCCGACGTAGGCGTTGCGCGAGAAGAAGCTGTCGCCGGAGAAGCGGCCGTAGGTGCCGTTGTTCGGCTGGAAATAGCTCTCGAGCACGAACAGCGCGCTGTTGCCGCCGCCGAGGTCTTCGGTGCCGGCCATGCCCCAGTACGACGTGGTCATGCCGCCGCCTTGCTGCACCGTGGCCGCCTGGCCGCCGGGGTTCTTCACCGAGCCGACGTAAGCGTCGGCCAGACCGTAGAAGCTCACACTCGATTGCGCATGGGCAGTCGTCGCGAGTGCGGCCGCGCCCAATGCGGCGGCGCCAGCCACCTTCGCTACCTTTGCCACCTTGTGCCAGGTTTTCATCATTCCCTCTTTTATGTGTACAAATTTCTGGACGGCGCGCAGGCTATCACTGCCGGCTCGCCCGGTCATCCCCAAAATTGCGCTGGACGTCGATCCCTACCGGCCATTCCCGTGGTGTGGGGCAGACCTGCACGGCATCGTGCCGATGTCTAAAAAAATAGACAATCGGAAAAATATTGGCGTGGCGGCGATGTCACGGTGGCTTGGCGAGGGGGCAACGACGGTGCGATGAAAGTGAGCGGGTCCCGGGCGTCACGGGGGGGGAGTGCGTCGGTATAATCCCGGCACGATATTGCGAGGGCGTGAGATGACGTCGTGCGCCGTCGACACAGCAGATGTAGCGCCCTGAAGCGGCGCGGCATGACGAGGCATTCCAACAGGGGGAGATTTGAACCGAACCGCGACGACATCCCGGGCGCCGAGAGGCGCGCGTTTCAACTTCCGGGCCATTGGCGAGCGCTTGCGCGCCTACCGGTTGGCCGCCGAACTGCGCAGCGAAGACGTTGCCGAGCGGCTCGATATTTCGCGCGCGGCCATCTACAAGCTCGAACGCGGCGAGATCGTGAAGATCGATACGCTGGAGCGGCTCGCGGCGTTGTTGGGCGTGTCGCTGGCGAACCTGCTGGGCGTCGAGGTCGAGTATCACGATTCGGCGGTGAGCTACTTCGAGCGCATGCGCCAGTTGGAAGGCCGTTCGGAGCGCATCGTCGCGCATTTCGACCCGATCTCGTTTCTGCTGACGTCGAGCGACTACGACGTGTGGCTGCGTCACATGCTCGAAGAGAGCATTCCCCCGCGTCTGTCCGACAAGCACTGGGCAACGACGATCGATCGTGTGCTGGGCATTCTGCAAGAGCGCAAGGCGAGTTTTTCGCGCCATCGTCTGGCCGTCACAAGCCTGATCGGGCTGCGCCAGATCGAGCAGTTTCTGCACCACGGTCTCGTGGGGCGGCTTGGGCTGCCACCGGGCGTGCAGTTGGAACGCAAGATGGCAGCGCGCCGCGAAGTGACACGCATCATCGAGTTTCTCGAGGCGGACACGTCGGGCGTGCAGATCGGTATCGTGAGCGACAACATGCCCAACGAGTCCTTCCAGATCTTCGAGGCGGAAGGGGAGGCGTATGTCGCGGTGTCGCCGTTCCGTCTGGGCGAACTGCCGAACCTGCGTACCGGCATCGCCACCATCACGACCTCGCCCGATGGCGTGGGCATGTACCGGGCGATGATCGACCGCTTGTGGGCAGACTCCGCTAAAGGCAAGGAAGGCGCGGCCTTGTTGGGACAATTGCTGGCGCGTTTCTGAACGCGCACTTCTGAGCGCACACCCCGCGCGGCGCATTCCTGCGCCGCCATCTTCGTACCGCAAAACCCCGGGTGCTGTCGAAATACAAAAGTCCGCGTTCGCGGACGATATCCCGCACTTGAGAAGACATTTAGTCTGCCGTGCCATGAAGACCGTCCGGTCGGATGACAAGGAGACTAATTTCATGAGTGAGCATGCATTGGGTGTCGGGGCACCCCGCGGATCAACACCGGTTCTCATCAGGCACGTAACGAGGCCGTTCGATGACGCCGGATCATTGGCCGGTGATATTGCCGCCGTGGGACAAGCGCCGCCAAAGCTTGCGGGTAAAGCGTGGGTGAAATACCCCGAGCGCACTTATCGAACCCCGGACGGAGACGTCTGCGTGTCTTTTGGCGAGTGGGCCAAACAGCGCGAGGGGCAGGAGAAAGTGGCGCAGGGCATCAAGGCGGACGCTTCGATGCCGGACGCGATACGTAACACCCTTGGTACGTGGAACGAGAATTTCGTAGGGTACGAGCGCGCCGTGCTGATGTCCGAGTTTTCGCGTTACCGGACCTTGTTACGCGCGGGCAAGGACGAACTCGTACACACGACGCATTTGCGCGCATTCGGCGTGGATTCGCATATCAAGCAACTGGGGGCGATCAGTGCGTTGGACGATGCCGTCAATGCTGCCGAAGCCCTCGTGAAGGGCGCGGACGACGCACCCGATGGTGTCACGTGGGCAGAAACCCGGCAGCATTTGTCAGACCTGCGGGACAAGGCGCTCGATACGACTGAAATCTCACTGCGCAGTCGACTGGCGCTACTGGATCGCGAGCTCGCCGAGGTCAAGGTATTGAATGAATTGACCACTGTCGCGCAACGAGAACGCTTGACCGGTGGCGAGCGCGTGCCGTTGCGATTGGCGAGGCGTGGCGACCGGTATGTGCTGAAGCCAGCGGCGACGCGCTCTGTCTTCGCGAGCAAGCAAAGGCGAGCCCGTATCGAGGCCGCGAGTCTCTCGTTATTGCTCGGCCTCCCGGCGTCGACCGCCATCACATTGGACGGGCTGCGCGATCGCGGATTCGGCTGCCAGGAAAACACTTTCCTGCTTGCCGACGCGCCGATTTACGAAGGGGACGGCGATGGCCGGCAATGGGTGCTGGCCCGTGCGCGCGATCTCATGTACTGGAAGGACGAAGCGACGAGACTTCTGGCGGTCGTGGACGATGTGCGCGCCGGGAGATGCGCCGTCGATGTCCCCTGCATGGTGCCGGACGACGCGAAGATCGACGACACGCCAGCCGTGACCTTCGAGGCGCGGCCTGAGGAACAACCGGAGGTGCTGCCAAGGCTTGCCGCAGGGCTGCACGTGCGGCGATGGAGTACGGATGGCAATGAAGCGCCGCGTACGGAACAGGGACGCATCACGCCGTTGCATCGCGCCGTCGTGCAGGTGCACCAGGCAAGTAGCGAGGGCACAGTAGCGTATGGGACGGACGTCGATACGGACGAGGAAGGCGATGTCGAGGCCGACGCGGAATCGGAGATGCCGTCGGACGTCGAGATTGAGATCGAGAGGGCCATTGAGACGGTGATCGAGACGGTTGTTGAGACCACCGACAACGCGGATGCCGGAGACCCCCCGCGGGGAGAGGTTGACACGACGCAGGGCGCCGACATGGATGTTCCGCCACCACTCCCCAAAAGTCCGCCACCGCCCCGTTACGATCGTTTCGGCCATCTGGTGAATCCACCCCTTTCGAAAGCGCAGCGTGAGAAGCATGAGTGGATTTCGGCGCTGTGCAGGCCGCTTGCCGTGTTTTGGGACACCGAAGGCTCACGAGACAAGGTCATCCAGCATGCCCGCTTGCAGTTAGATCTGTCTTCGGGGCGGCCGCCTGCCATTGCCGGCCGGTGCTGCCGTATCGCCTCGAATCTGATATCGGCCAAGACGGATCCATTCGCGACGAGGAGCGAGGCGCGCCGCGCTGACTTCGAGCGCTTGCTCGACGTGGTCGATGCGGGCTATGCGCTCAGCGAAAAGGTGATCCATACGATCGTGAGCCGCGTCGACCTCCTGAACGAATGGGTTGACGGTTTCGAGCAAGGGCCCGTTCAGAAACGTGTTCGGGACATGGCGACAGAGACGTTGTGGCGCGACTTCGGTGTGGCGTTGTTCGAGGACCTGGATCGATGCCGGACGCCTGATGATCTGTCCGGCTGCCTGCTGAAAGCCGCCGAGTGTATCGATCCTGTCGATATTGCCTACCAGTCGCTGGTCGTGCCGACATCGAAGCCCGGCGCACGCGACGCATTGACCGGTCGGCAGCGCTTGCCGGGCGAGGCGGGGACCTGATCATGGCTTCCCTTAGGCAATGACCTCTTGCGGGGCGTCTGCGCAACTGACGCCCCGTTTTCCAAAATCGCTCCCCGAGTATCGACATAGCCTTGCGTGAGGTGGCGAGCCCGTCGGCTCGCCCGCGTGGAGTTGTTCGATATGAGTAACGGCATGAGAGGCATACCGGGGACCGGCTTGCCGGTGAGTGTGACGAGTCCGGCGGCAGGCAGCGCGATGCCACACGGCGGCCATTGCCGAGCGGCAGTCGGCCCAGCATTCAAGGAGAGTTTCCGTGCGGCAAATTTGGTGCCGAGCGCCGGTCCGATCTCAACGTCGTTACCTACGCAGACCATTCACGCAGACGGCGGGTCGTCGGTCCAGCAACGAAAGCTGGGGGTGGACGTCGCGCTTGGCGATATGTCTAGGCAAACCACTCGGCGTCTCCGCTTTGCCGACGAGATTCTGGGGAGTCACGGCAACTATCCGCGGGCCTCACCGTGTTCCGTCTCTTGGGCGTTGGCTGTGAGACAGCATGCGACGGATAGCGCCCCGTGGGTCAGACCGCCGCTGGCGGGCACTTCGGCGCCGTCGGATCGGCCTGGAAAGATGATGGTCAACCCCGCGTCGATCGGTGTCGACGGGCTCGACAGGCAGGTGGAGGAAATCTGCCGCTTTTTCTCCGATAACCGGGGCGCACCGCGAGTGACTGGCATCGAACCTCATCGCAAATCCTCCCTGTGTCTTGCCGGAGAGATGTCCAGATACACCCGCCAGGCGTTGGTCGACGCCGCTCAGGAGATTGCCGCGCAGATCACCGCACTCAGGGGCGTGCAGGCGTCGTTTCAGCATCGTCCTGCGGCATGCGGCGACGAGACGCCGCTGCGCATCGTCAGAAAGGCGGCGGACTATTTTCTGAAGCCCGCGGTGAGCCACTCATTACTTTCCATCAAGCAGAAAGCGGCTCGCGCGCAGGCGCAACATCTGGCCGTGCTGGTCGGACTGCCGGCGGATGCGCCTGTGACGTTCCGGCGCTTGAGCGAGCTGGGTTTTGGCCAGACCGATGCCGAGCCCGGCACCCTCTCTGCTGCCGGGGGCACGGGCGGATCCCGTTTTTCCGACGACCGGCTTTCGATTCTCAGGGAGCGGCGAGACCAGATCGATGGGCTCATCCGAGTGCTCGACAGCCTCACCGCAAAGCGTTCGCCATCCGTGCAACGTCGCACGAAGCCGGATGTGGTACTTACGGGCTACACGACGAGACACGATATCCGGCGTGACGAATTTCTCGATGACTTCACTGGCGCATTGGCCAACCCATCGGCTTCTGTACGGCAGGGCAACGCCCTCGGACTCAATATCACCCTGCGGGCGTGGGACCGTTCTTGAGAGACGGCTGCATGGGGGATGTCACCGGCGAGTTCAATGTCCTCCAGCGCTCAAAAAACGCGCGCCCTCTGCGGCGCGCGTTCTCATTTTCACGACACGCTGTCGCGTCGATGCGCCGCATGTTTTGCGATTCAAAACAGATCGCGCGTGCGTAATAGTAAATATTTTAATTATTTGCAAGCCTTTCCAATCAATATGTTGCGCGTTTTGCGCAATAGTCTCTTGCTTTGCCATGTACGTAGCTTGTGGGTAGAATGACCCGCGTCATATGCGCTACGCGAGGTGAATAGCCTGTCAGGTTTTCCTCACGCATGGCGAGCTATCGCTTGACTGTCATGCGTGATTCGTCCCCACAAAAACGGAGAATTCCATGTCACAGGACAAGGAACCGCGCCGGCGCTTCTTGCGTCAGGTGCTGGCGATCGTGCCCGCCACGACGCTTGTCACCGGTGCGACGCTCACACAGTCCGCCTGTAGCAGCGATAAGCCTGCTACGCCCGCCGCTTCGAACACCCCCTACGAGCCCAAGTACTTCACCGCCGACGAGTGGCGCTTTGTCAGTGCTGCGGTCGACCGTCTGATTCCCGCCGACGAACTCGGTCCGGGCGCCTTGCAAGCCGATGTCCCCCGGTTCATCGACGGCCAGATGGAAACGCCGTTCGGCCACGGCAAGCTTTGGTACATGCAGGGGCCGTTCCATACCGATCAACCGCCCGAGTTGGGTTATCAACTGAGCCTGGCGCCGCGCGACATCTATCGTCACGGCATTGCGGCTTGCGATGCGTACTGCAAGAAGCAGTACAACAAAGCATTTGCCGATCTGGACCACGCCACGCAAGAGACGGTGCTTGGCGACATGGAGCACGCCAAGGTCGAGTTCGACAGCGTGCCCGCGCGCACCTTCTTCTCTTACCTGCTGGCCAACACCAAGGAAGGCTTTCTGGCCGACCCGATTCACGGCGGCAACAAAGACATGGTGGGCTGGAAGCTCGTGGGCTTTCCGGGGGCACGTGCCGACTTCATGGACTGGGTCGACCAACCGAACGTCAAGTACCCGTACGGGCCTGTGTCGATTTCCGGAAAGCGGGGTTAAGTCATGGCGATCAAGAAAGATAAGGTCGACGCCGTCATCGTGGGCTTCGGCTGGACCGGGGCGATTCTCGGTCAGGAGCTTACCGACGCCGGCTTGAACGTTGTCGCGCTGGAGCGTGGCGCGATGCGCGACACGCCCACCGATGCGCAGTACCCCAAGGTCATCGACGAACTCGAATACTCGGTGCGCGGCAAGCTCTTTCAGGAGCTGGCGCGTGAGACCGTGACGATTCGCCATGCGCCGGACGATCTGGCCGTGCCGTATCGCCAGAACGGCTCGTTTCTGCTGGGCAATGGCGTGGGCGGTGCGGGCTTCCACTGGAACGGTATGCACTACCGCGCGCTGCCCGAAGAGCTGAAGCTGCGCAGTCACTACGAAGAACGCTACGGCAAGAAGTTCATCCCCGAGGGCATGACGATTCAGGACTTCGGCGTGAGCTATGAAGAACTTGAGCCGCATTTCGACTTCGCCGAGAAAGTGTTCGGCACGTCGGGCAAGGCGGGCAATCTGAACGGCAAGATCGTGCCGGGCGGCAACCCGCGCGAAGGGGCGCGCTCCAGCGAGTTTCCGACGCCGCCGCTGCAAAACACCTACGGCGCCACGCTCTTTGAAAAGGCGGCGAAAGAGGTCGGCTTCAACCCGTATCCGGCGCCGGCGGCCAATACATCAGAGCCCTACACCAATCCGTACGGGGTGCGTCTCGGCCCGTGCAACTTCTGCGGGTTCTGCGAGAACTACGGCTGCTACATGTATTCGAAGGCCTCGCCGCAGACGACCATTCTGCCGGTGTTGCTCAAAAAGCCGAATTTCGAATTGCGCACGCATTCGTACGTCACCAAGGTCAATCTCGACAGCGACGGCAAGAAGGCCACGGGTGTGACGTATATCGACGCGCAGGGCCGCGAGGTCGAGCAGCCGGCCGATATCGTGATCATGGCCGCGTACCAGATGCACAACGTGCGCCTGCTGTTGCTCTCGGGCATCGGCAAGCCGTACGACCCGAAGACGGGCGAGGGTGTGGTCGGCAAGAACTACGCGTACCAGATGAACGGTGCGGTCAACGTGCTGCTGCCCAAGGGCACGCAGTTGAATCCGTTTGTCGGCACGGGTGCGGGCGGGGTGTCGATGGACGACCTGAACGGCGACCAGTTCGATCACGGGCCACTCGGTTTCCTCGGTGGCGCGAGCATTCGTCACATCCGCTACGGCGGGCGTCCGATCAAGATGACACCGACCGTG
The DNA here is from genome assembly GCF_002179965.1 of Pandoraea sp. PE-S2T-3. Taxonomy (GTDB): domain Bacteria; phylum Pseudomonadota; class Gammaproteobacteria; order Burkholderiales; family Burkholderiaceae; genus Pandoraea. Next base: position 353,385 of record NZ_NGUQ01000015.1, on the reverse strand, counting down.
CCGGGCACGCCGTCATGGGGCAGCAAGTGGAAGGCGGGTATCGCCGATGCTTATCAGCGCTACATGACCATCGGTATCTCGGGCTCGGTCATGTCGTATCAGGACGCCTTCCTCGATCTCGATCCGACGTACAAGGACGCCTACGGTATTCCGCTGCTGCGCATGACGTTCGACTGGCATGACAACGAATACAACATGCTCGGCTACATGGGCGACCGCATGGAAGAGGTCGGCCGTGCGATGAACCCCGAGAAGGTGTTCCGCGCCATCCGCAAGAAGGGCAGTCATTACGACACGCGCGTTTATCAGAGCACGCACACGACGGGCGGCGCCATCATGGGCACGAACCCGTCGAACAGCGTGGTCAACCGGTATCTGCAAAGCTGGGACGTGTCGAACGTGTTCGTGATGGGGGCTTCGGCCTTCCCACAGAACATGGGCTACAACCCGACAGGCGTGGTGGCGGCGCTGGCGTACTGGTCCGCGAAGGCGATTCGCGAACAGTACCTCAAGAACGCCGGCCCGCTGGTGCAGGCCTGAGGAGAGCGACCATGATCCGAAAATCAATGCTCAAGCGCTCCGCTCTGGTTCTGGCCGCAGGCTCACTGACCCTCGGCGCACTGGTGGCACTCGACGCATGGGCGCAAGAGGCGGCGGCGCCTGCTGTGACACGGGTTCCGACGCCGGGCCCGGTTGCCGTGGTGGAGCAGACACCTGCTGCCAATGATCCGCAGGCGCAACTCATCAAGCAAGGTGAGTATCTGGCGCGCGTGGGCGATTGTGCGGCGTGTCACACGGCACCCAAGGGCAAGCCGTTCGCGGGCGGTCTGCCGATTGCGTCGCCCATCGGCACGATCTATTCGACCAACATCACGCCGGACAAGGACACCGGCATCGGCAATTACAGTCTCGAAGACTTCGACAAGGCCGTGCGTCACGGCATTGCGAAGAACGGCTCGACGCTGTATCCGGCCATGCCGTACACGTCGTACGCAAAGGTGCGTCCGGCGGACGTGAAGGCGCTCTACGCGTACTTCATGTCGGGCGTGCAGCCGGTGGCGCAGGCGAACAAGGCGACCGATATTCCGTGGCCGATGTCGATGCGCTGGCCGTTGTCGTTCTGGCGCAAGATGTTTGCGCCGGCCGTGGTGGCGGATGCCGCGTCGACCGATAACGACCCGATTTCACGCGGCCGTTATCTCGTCGAAGGGCTGGGCCATTGCAGCGCATGTCACACCCCGCGTGGTGTCGCGTTGCAGGAGAAGGCACTGACCGATGACGGCACCGCCTTCCTCTCGGGTGGCGTGGTCGATAACTTCCTCGCGAAGAACTTGCGGGGCGACGTGACCGACGGTCTGGGCAACTGGAGCGAAGGCGATATCACGGCGTTCCTCAAGGGCGGGCGTAACGATCATTCCGCAGCATTCGGCGGCATGACCGATGTGGTGCAGCACAGTGCGCAGTACATGAGCGACGACGACCTGACGGCGATTGCAAAGTACCTGAAGACGTTGAAACCCGTCGACCCGAACGCCAAGGCACTCGCGTATGACGAGACAGCGGCCAAGGCGCTGCGTGCCGGGTCTGACAAGAGCAACGGGGCGTTGACGTTCATCGACAACTGCGCGGCCTGCCACCGCAGCACCGGTAAGGGCTACACGCAGACCTTCCCGACGCTGGCGCTCAGTTCGACGGTGAATTCGGCGGATCCGACATCGCTCATTCATATCGTGCTGCGCGGTGCCGAAATGCCGTGGACGAAGTCGGCGCCGACGCACTACGCGATGCCGGGCTTCGACGATCGTCTGACCGATCAGGACGTGGCCGATGTGCTGACGTTCGTGCGTACGAGCTGGGGCAACACGGCACCCGCCGTGACGGCCGCTCAGGTCGCGAAGGTGCGCAAGGACGTGGGCGCGGCACCGCAGCCTGCACGGTGATGGTGTGATGGTGTAATGGTGCTTGCCCTCGCGGGCAAGCGCCATGCGCCTGTGGTGAAATGGAGCCCTGCCGGGCGGCGCTGCCGGCAGGGCTTTTTTATCGCGCTATCGATCGCGTGGAATGCAGGAGGTTGTCGTGCCGTTCATTTTGTTGGGACTGGTGGTGCTGGCGGGGATCGTCTACGGGGCGGTGCGGCTCTATGGCGAGGTCGCCATGCGCTTTGGCACGCCGGCGGCGGTCGTGACGATTGCCGTGTGCGTGCTGATCGTCATCTGGCTCGTGGTCGATGCGGTGCGTCGCTATCGGGCGGTGCACGGTGTGCGGCGCAATGGCGAGCGTGTTGTGAGCATCGAGGGCGAGTGGGGCGCACTTCGCCTCGACGCGGATCGCAAGATGGGCACGATTCGTGTGGGCGAGCGCGCATCACGTTTCGTGTTCTCCGATGTGACGTCTGCACATCCGGTGACCGACAACGGCCGGTGGACGCTCGTACTTGAACTCGCCCATAACGCACAGGCGCAGTGGGCGGTACCCATGCCTAACCGCACACTCGCGCAACGCTGGACGAAGATCTTTCGACTGGCGAATTCCCATCGTCTGTAAGTCTCGCCGTTCAGTGCGTTCGTCGCGCGCGGCGGCGCTCGGACATACCGTTCTGACGATCAGCGATTCACGAACTCGCGGATATCGCTCGTCATGCGGGCGGCCTGATTGAAGTACATGCCGTGCGTGCCGCCTTCGTAGACCTTGAGGACGGCCCCCGCAATCGCCTGCGCCGTCGGGCGGCCGGTGACCTCCAGCGGCGCACTCGCGTCGCAATCCCCATGAAGTACCAGCGCCGGAATGTCGAGCGCGGCCATCTCGGGCCGGAAGTCGGTCGACGTTTGCACGCGATTGAGCGCGGCTGCGGCATCCAGCGAAGTACGCAGCATCAGATCTGATGTCCAGCGAATCACTGTGTCCGACGTGCCCGGCGCGAAATAGGGCGCGGCGCGGCGTTCGATCCAGTCGGGAAACGAGGTGAGCATTTCGTCGAGGGATTCGTAGAAGTACTGCGCGTCCACGCCAGTGGGGTTGTCGGCGGTCTTCACAAGATAGGGCGTCGCTGCCGGTGAGACGAAGACGATCCGCGAGACGCGCTGCCTGCCGTGACGCGTGAGATAGCGCACGATTTCTCCGCCCCCGAATGAGTGGCCGACGAGTGTGACATCGGTCAGATCGAGGGCAGTCAACAGGGCATGCAGATCGTCGGCGAGGGTGTCGTAATCGTAGCCGCGCCCGGTGTCCGCCGAGCGTCCGTGTGCGCGACGGTCGTACGCCACGCAGCGAAAGCCGTCACCGGCGAGGGCCGTCATCTGATAGGCCCAGATGTCGCTGGCGAGCGTCCATCCGGAGAGAAACACCACCGGCTTGCCGTGTCCCCAGTCGCGGTAGAAGAGCGCGGTGCCGTCGCTGCCGGCGAGGTAGCCGGAGGCGGTGATCGGCGGCGTGTTGCCGGGGCTCGTCATGCCGGCGTCGTGGTCGGCAGCGAGTTCGCGGGCAGTGAGCGTATTCGAGGACAGCGGCAGGCGGGTCAGCATGATCAGGCTCCACAAGGCCGGGGAATCCGGCAGAAGGTGAAGCCATTGTCTCGGGCGGTGTGCACACGGTCGATTACCTCGGAGGTAATGACCGTGTGTCTTTATGCCGTCATGCCGCTATGCCGCTACGCTGTTGCGGGCACCGGCTGGCGCATGGGCGGCACGACGCTGGCGTCGTCAATCGGGAAGTGCAGCGCCGCGGCGACGGCCCCGAGGATCGCGGTGGCGGCCCAGATGAGGTTGTACGAGCCGGTGACGTCGAGCACGTAGCCGCCCAGCCACGCACCGAGGAACGAGCCCACCTGATGGCTCATGAAGCACACGCCGAAGAGCGTGCCCAAGTGTCGCGCGCCGAATACCTTGGCGACCAGACCGCTTGTCAGTGGCACCGTGCCGAGCCACGTCAACCCCATGACGGCCGCAAAAATCACCACGCTCGTATCGGATTTCGGCAGCAGGAAGAACAACGCGATGGCACCGCCCCGGATCAGGTACAGCCAGCCGAGCACGTGGTGTTGACGATAGCGTCCGCCGAGCCAGCCGCAGGCCCAGCTTCCGGCCATGTTGAACAGGCCGATAAGAGCGAGTGCCGTGGCGCCGAGCCCGATCGGCATGTGACACATGAGGAGATAGCCGGGCAAATGGGTCGCGATAAAGGCGAGCTGGAAGCCGCAGGTGAAGAAGCCGAGCGTGAGCAACTGGAAGCCGCGATGGGTGCGCGCCTGATGGAGGACGTCGCGTAAGGAGACGTGTTCGCCATCGTTATGTTGTGCGGTCGTCTTCGTCGTGGCTGATGAGGCGGGCGTTGACGACGCAGCACCGGTTTTCGCCGACTTCGCCTTGCGCCGGTGCAGTGTCATGAAGAGGCCGAGCGGTGCGGCGCAGCACAGGATCAAGGCGAGGACGAACAGCGATGTCGATACGCCGTACGCCTGACGCAGTCCCTGTGCGACGGGCACGAGGGCGACCTGCCCGAGTGAGCCGCCCGCACTCACGAGGCCCATCGCCATGGAGCGCTTTTCGGGGGCCACAGCGCGGCTCACGGCGGGCAGGACGACGCCGAACGTCGTGCAACTGATCCCCAGCCCGACCAGTATGCCCAGCCCGATGACGAGCCAGACACCCGAGGGGGCGAGGGCGGCCATCGCGAGTCCACCCGCAAAGGCGAAGGCACCGAAGGCGACCACCGGTGCCGGGCCATGTCGATCGGCCATCGCACCCGCGAACGGCTGTGCAAAACCCCACACGAGGTTATGCAGCGCAATGGCGAAGGCGACCAAGGTGACGGGCACACCACGGTCGTAGGAAAACGGATTGATGAAGAGCCCGAACGTCTGGCGGGTGCCCATGGCGGCGCTCAGCACGAGCGCCCCGGCCAGAATGATCAGTGTGACGCGGCCTTGCAGTGAGGGCGATGCGGTTTGTGTCATGGTGGTGAATCCTCCTCACCGAAGTTTCGCAACGGAAGCTCCGTATGGCAAAGGAGTAATGCAATATTGCGAGTGAATTTAATTCACTTGATGCGATATTTCGGGCGAGTCCAAAGCGTGAGCGGCTTCTTCGATGACCCAGTCGCGGAAGGCGGTACATGCCGGATGGGGTTCGATATCGTCCGCGCAGATTAGCCAGTAGGCGCCCTGTGACGTGGTGGTGATGTCGTGTGCCGGCATCAGCGCGCCGTTCGCGAGATATTCGTCGACCAGCGGACGGCGGCCGATCACCACACCGAGCCCGATGATGGCTGCGTCGAAGGCCATTTGAATGCTGTCGAAGCTCAGACCGCCGCGCGCGTCGAAGTCTTCTACGGCCGCCCCTTCGATCCAGCCTTGCCAGTCTTCGCTGGCACTGCTCACGTGAATGCGCGTGATGGCTTGCAGGTCGATCTTGCCGTGCGCATCCGCGTGGGCGGCGTGATAGGCCGGACTGCATACGGGCACAAACTGTTCGCCGAAGAGCCGGTGCCACGTGTCGCTGGCGACGGGGGCGCGCGACAGACGGATGGCGAAATCGAATCCATCGGTCGGAAAACCGACCTGCCGGCGCGAGGTGTCCAGTGTCACGTCGACATCGGGCATGCGTTGGGTAAAGCGTGGCAGGCGCGGTAGCAGCCAGCGCGAAGCGAGCGTGGGTGCGCAGGTGAGGGCGATGGCACGTGTCGAGTCCCGGGTCGGCAGGCGACGCGTGCCGGTCATGAGCAGCGAGAACGCCTCGGTCACGTAGGCGAGATAGTCGACACCTTCAGGCGTGAGCGAGAGCCCTTGCGGTGAGCGCGTGAAGAGAGCGATGCCCAGCGTCTGCTCCAGCCCGACGATGCCATGGCTCACAGCGCTGGGGGTGAGGTGCAGTTCGGCGGCGGCGCGCTTGAAGCTTTGATGCCGTCCGGCAGCTTCGAACAAACGCAGCGCGGAGAGCGGGGGCAGGCGAGGCGGCATGGCTAGGCGTCTTTCATCGGTCGGCGCACACCTGACATTCGCGCGCTTCGGACGGGCTTTTAATGGGCTTCGGATGGCGTCGATTTTCGCATGACACTGCGGGGTCTGTGTGAGTGGGACGAACTGTCATGGTTGGCGGGCGGTACAGGCCTGTTCGATTTTGGCGAACTGTACCGGGATTCGCCCGGATGCACTGCCTATGCTGTCTCACCGTGGTCCTCGGGCTGGCATTCTGGCCTGACATGCCTCGCAGCAAAGCGACAATCCGTATTCGAACATGACGACTGAACAACTGCTGGCCTTCTGCGCTTTCGCGGTGATCACGCTGGTGACGCCCGGACCCAACAACATGATGGTGCTCGCGTCGGGCCTGAATTATGGCTTTCTGCGCACGTTGCCGCATCTGGCGGGTATCGCTTGCGGCTTTGCTTTGATGGTGTTCCTCACCGGCACCGGCTTGCATTCGGTCTTCATCAAGTTCCCCATCATTCACACGGTATTGAAGTTTGTCGGCGCGGCCTATTTGCTGTGGCTGGCGTGGCATCTGGCGCGCTCGGGGCCAATGGACGATGAGCGTCGCGAGCGGGCGCGGCCGATGGGGTTTCTCGGTGCCGCAGCCTTCCAGTGGGTCAATCCGAAAGCCTGGGTGATGGCCGTGGGGGCGATCAGCACGTATTTGCCCAACGGCTCGAATCTGCTGGATGTGTTGCTGCTGGCGTCTATCTACGGCGTTCTGGGTGCCCCTTGCATCGGCCTTTGGGCAGGGTTTGGCACGGCCATGCGCCGCGTGCTGACAGATGCCCGTTCGGTTCGCATCTTCAACGGTGTGGCTGCGGCGCTACTGGTGGTTTCGCTATACCCGATTCTCGTGGATTGATGCGGTGTAGGGCGTCGCGGCCGTTTTTGTTTCCATGACGAAAAGCAGGGTGACTGCCGGGCAGGTGCTTGGAAGGGGAGGGTTTGGCGAGAGCTACGCACCTGCAACGCTGTGACTTTCTGCGATACGGTAACGGAATGCCGTCAGTAAGCGTGTGGGCGAATGTGCTGCAAAGGCCTTTGTTTCGCGACTGACGGGTTGATTTCACCGTATCTGAATGTCGAGGCGAGCGAAGGCCGGACCGGCCTGAGTCGAAATTATGTTGGGAACACTCCGTAAACTCTCCGTTGCCCCTTTCCGCACTTCACTACGCGACGATTCGGGCGCAGGCGCCGCACCGAGAGGTAAAGCACCCATGACCTTAGCGAAACGCGTTACACACATCGACGCAGTGCTGCCGACGTTATGCACGAAGACCGATCTTCAACGAGAGACTGGCGCTTTGCGCGTCGAATTGCATGAACAGGTCGGCGCGCTGCGCAGTGAGATGCACGTTGAATTCAAGGCTGTGCGAAATGAAATGCACGTTGAGTTCAAAGCGGTGCGTACGGAGATGCATGCCGAATTCAAGGCAGTTCGAACGGAAATGCATACCGGCTTTCAATCGCTTCGTACCGAGATGCATACCGGTCTTCAATCACTGCGCTCCGAGATGCACACCGAGTTCAAAGCCGTCCGTTCGGAGATGCACGCCGGATTCACGACAATGAGTCAGATGATGATGTCGCAAACGCGCTGGATCATTGGCACGTTGCTGACGGTCTGTCCGGCGTTGGTGGCCGCGACGTTGTTTGTTGTGCGGTATCAGGGATAGCGGTGCAGAAATGAAAAACGGACCCGAAGGTCCGTTTTTCAATCGATCAGCGCATCTTTCGTTGTCGTCGATACGCTATGTTTTGGTGGAGCCGGCGGGGATCGAACCCGCGTCCGCAAGTACTCTACGACCAGTTCTACATACTTAGTTCAGTCATTTGATTTAACTGTTTTGTCGCGGACGAACACGCTACGCAACAGCGATCCATTTAATTTTAGGCCCCGGCGCCATGGCACCACCGGAGATTATCTGACGTAAATGACCTCGCGAGGTATTGCTACCCTAACCCGTCAGAGAGCTAGTGCGAGGCAGGCGCCCTTAGGCAGCCAGTGCGTACGAGTTATCGTTTGCAGTTACTAATTTTCCCATTGATTAACGAGGTGACGGGTCCTCGGTATGCCCTGAATCGCTTCGCTACCCACGTCGAAACCATGTCGGCCCCAGTGGTAAAACGGATTATGACACAAATGCCCTACTTGAGTGCGAAGTCAACCCGTGTCGTCGCGCCCTTGTCCTTGATGCCCTCCGCATTGAGCTTCGGGGCCACCACGAACAACCGCTCCGACTCGATCTTGCCGTCCAGCCAGGTGCGTACCTGCTGCGCACGCCGCTCGGCCAGCGCTCTCAGATCGTCATCGCCCACCTTGATGTTCGTTTCCATGAGCTTCTCCATTTCGTCGTCGGGCAAGGACTTCGCAAAGCCGATCATGTTGCGTGGCTTCGAAAAGTCCGCCGCCTTGTAGGCCGCCGTCAGATACTTGCTGCGCTCCTCAGGCGTCACCTTCACGCTGTCCACGTCGATACTCTCGCCGCGGCCGACCATCGACTTGACCTTCTGCGCCTTGATTGCACGATCAACCGCCACTTCGCGCAGGCCATCGGTATCTTTCGCCGGATCGACGCGGCCCACAATGTCGAGCTTGAGCGAAGGACGGTCTTTCAGCGCCTTCACTAACGTATCGAGACGCTTCTCGTCTTCCGGCGTAAGCCGCGCGCTGCCGGGTGCAAACTCTACGTAACCCAGTTCTTCATCGCCGCCGCCAAACGCCGAGGCCAACAGGCTGAACGGTGCCGTCGCCGCTTTGACAATCAGGTTCACGAACGCCCGGAAAATCACGCCGCCCAAGCTGAACTGCGGATCTTCGAGTGAGCCGGAAATCGGAATGTTCACGTCAATCTCACCGCGCGAATTCTTCAGCAACGAGACCGCCAGACGTACCGGCAGGTTGGTCGCCGTCGGGCTCTCAACGCGGTCACCGAACGTCAACTGGTCGATGAAGATGTGATTGTTCGCCGTGAGCTTGGCCTGATCGAGCGAGTAATGCACGTCCACCGTGAGCTTGCCTTTCTCGATCGGGTAACCCGCGTACTTGGTCGAGTACGGCGTGAGATTGGTCAGCTCGATACCGTCAGCCTTCGCGCTCACATCCACAAACGCCATCGGCGCCAGCGGATTGATCTTGCCCGAAATGTCGATCGGCGAATTGCGGTTGACCTTGCCCTGCAACGCCACATCCGCAGGCTCCGTCGTCGCCGTGCCGAAGGCCCCGATGCGTCCGCCGATATCCGTCAAATTGGCCGTGTAGTTCGGTTTGACGAAGTTGTCGGTGAAGTTGATGTTGCCGCCTTGCAGCGTAATCCGGCCGATGTGCACGTCCGCCGGCAACGCCTTGCCCGTGCCGTAACCCGGGCCGCGTTCAACAGTAGTCTCGCCCGGCTTTTGCTCCTTTTTCTCGACTTCGGTCGGCTGACCGGCTTCCACCGCCGAGGCGGCAGCATCGAGCGGAGGATTGGCCGCGGCAGCGCTCGCAGAACTGCCGTCGAGCGGCACACCGCCATTCGCACGCGTCAGCGAGCGTGGTGCCGTTTCCTTGTTGCCGACCACATCGGCCAGATTCAGCCGCCCGTTGGGGTTGATGATCAGCCGTGCATAAAAGCGCGACAACGCAATGCTGCCCAACTGCACGTTGGGCTTGCCGCTACCGACCGCCATGTTGATCTGCTGCACCGACAGCGCGTTCCAGCGCATGAAGTCGTCGGCCGTCACCTTGTCCAACAGGCGAACGTTGCCCAGCGTGGCGTCGCCTCGGTAGGTGGCTTGCGGCGTGTCGCCCTTCATCGCGAACGTGGCGCGGCCGTTGCTCGACAGCAGGGCGCTGGCGATGCTCGCATTCAGTTCGTCGCTGAGATACGAGTCGAATGCTGCCAGATCGAGTTGCTGCGTCTTGACCTGAAGGTCGCCAGCGAGCGGTTGCGGCGTGATGTTGCCGGTGACGTTCAGCGAACCCTTCTTGTTCAGCGTGCCGTTGACCTCAAGTTGCAGGGGCTTGCCCATGTCCTGCGAGGCGCCTTGCACGCGCACATTGAGCGGTGCCAGCTTCGCGTTGATCGGACGCCCCTTGACGGCCCGGTCTTCCAGCCCGATGCTCGCGTTCTCGATCGAGACCTTGCCGACCTGCCACTGCCATCCACCGGCCTGCGCGGCTTTGGCAGGCGCCTTGGCCGACGTACGGCGACCCCGTTCGGTGCCTACGCGCGTATTGATATCGCTGCCCCCGCTACCCACGCCACCCGCCGCAGCGGCCGTCTTTGGTTGACCGTTACCGGTCAGCGCGAGCAGGTTGATCTTGCCGTCCTTGTCGCGACGTGCCGCCACATCCAGCCCCGTGACCGTCAACTCGTCGAGCACTGCCTGCTGCGCACCGAGATCGAAGCGCGAGAGCTTCGCCTGTGCGTGGGCGAGTTTGAGCGGCGCGTCACCCTTGATGCCGGTGAGCCATTCGATCTTGTCGAGCGTGGCCGTGGCGGGCGAAATCTGAACGTTCGGCTGTTTGTCCGGCGCGAATGCGGCGCTGAACTTCGCCTGCACGCCGACCGTGCCGCTCTTCAGATCGCCCGCCAGTGCACCCTGTGCAAACGGCAGCAGCGGGGTGAGGGCAATCGACTCGGCATCGAGATCGCCGCTGGCGTTGTACGCCGGCAGACTGAACTGACCCTGTGCCTTCAACGTACCGCCACTTTGCACACCCATCGACGCGTCGTAGGTCGCGGGTTCCTTGCCCAGTGTCGAAAACTGCTTCACACCGATCTGAATGTTCTCCAGCGCGATACTCGCAGGCTTCGCCCCGCGCTCATCGGTGAAGCGGACCTTGCTGTTGACCACCGCGACTTCGCCCACGATCAGGTCGAGGGGGCTCGGTTGCGCCGCAGCGGCGGCCTTGGCCTGCGCCGCTTCGGCAGCCGACGCCGGCGTGGCCGCCTGAGCCGTCTGCTCGGCGGCGACCTTCGGGGCCGACTTGGCCGCTTCATTCGCTTGCGGCGACGCTGCCGCTTCGCCAACTGCCTTGCCAACGGCCTTGATGACCGTGCGCTGCGGCAGCAGCGCCTTGGTCACATTCAGCGTGCCGTTCTTCTCCATCGTCACTTGCTGATCGAGACCGTCGATCCGGACGCTGTCGATGTGATAGACGTTATTCAGCGGCTCGACCTTGCCGAGCTTCACGTCGACTTGCTTGACAGCCACCATCGGTGAGCCGTCCGGCTCGTGGACGACGGCATCCGCCAGCGTGGCCGTGCCGGTCAGCGTCACATGGTTGCTGCCGTCCTTGTCGCGCGTGAAGCGCAGCTTCAGATCGGTGCTCACGGCCGCACTCTTGATCTGCGCGGGCACCGAGACCGGCGAATAGCCGAGGTACTTGGGCACGTCGAGGCGGTCGAGCTTGATGTCGACCGTCGATTCGAGCGAGTCGGCAAAAGGCTTCGTCTGGCCCGTGATGTTGAGCGGTGCGCCGTCGATCGACGCCTTGAGCAGCGGCTGCACGAAGATGTCGGTGTCTGCCGGCAGGTTCGCGATGAACGGCACGCCCACTTGCAGATTGTCGACAACGTGCTTCTCGTTTTGCACCGTGTCGTCGAAACGGATGGAGCCGTTCTTGATCTGCACGTTGTTCAGCGCGAAGCGCGTCGGTTTGGACGGCTCCGGCGAGGGCGGCCCGGACGTGGCTTTGTCGATGATGTCCGAGAAGTTGAAGCGTTGAGGCGCCGTGCGCACGATGTTGACGACGGGCGTATCTACGTAGAGTTCGTCGACGACGGGGGCGAACCGGAACAACGAGCCCCACGACGCATTCACGCGCAGCATGCCAACATCAACGAAAGGCTGCCCCGGCGCTTTGTCGCCGATGTGTACCTGATGAAGGTCGAGACGCAGCGTGTACGGATTGAAACTCACGTCACCCACGCTCACCGGCCGTTCGAGATAGGTGGAGAGCTTTTCGATGGCGTAATGCTTGAGCACCGCCGGTACCGTGAAGTAGCCCACGACGCCAAAGACGGCCAGCACGCCAACGGTCCAGAGACCTGTCTTGCGTGCGCGCCGGCGCACCACGGGATCGCGGCCGAGCGCCTGAGCGCGCGCGAGTCCCTGTTGCAGGCGGGAATTGCCCGGGGGGATATCCGGAGAAGGTTTGCGATCGTTCGCTTGCTCGGCCATGCGGTCTCCCGTAAGTAGCCAGTGAAGCACTCGCCGCGCCACCGTTGTGCGCGGCGGAATAGACCCGGAGCGGGCCCGCTGCGCCAGCGGCCCTGCTCCGGAAGGTGACGCCCCTGCGGCCGATCAGGCTCGGGACATCACCAGCGGGGCGATCGCGCCCGCGCGTTCGACGACAGCGTCGGCCTGCCATTGGGCAGGCGCGAGAGTGTCACCGCAATAACCATAGGCCGCTGCAATGGTTGCCATGCCAGCCGCCTTGCCTGCCTGCACATCGCGCAGATCGTCGCCGACGTACACGATATGTGCCGGCGAAATGCCGATGCACTCTGCCGCGTAGAGCAGCGGTGCCGGATGCGGTTTGCTATGCGGGGTGGTATCGCCCGATACGACACAGGCGGCACCTTCGCTGAGCCCGATCAGCTTGACGAGCGGATTGGTCAGCCATGCCGCCTTGTTCGTCACGATGCCCCACGGTATGCCGCGCTCGGTCAATGCCGCGAGCAGCTCGGGCACGCCTTCGAACAGACGGCTTTGCACGCAAAGTGCCGCTTCGTAATTAGCGAGGAAGGCGTCGCGAAGGGCTGGGAACGCCGCGTCGTCCGGCGTTACGCCGAAAGCGCTGCCGATCAGACCGCGCGCCCCATGCGACGCTTGCAGACGCAGTGTTTCGTAGGGGCCGGGCGGCAAGCCGCGGTCGGTGCGGACCTTGTTGACGGCGGCGACGAGGTCCGGTGCCGTGTCGGCGAGCGTGCCATCAAGATCGAACAGTACGGCGCGCACATCGCCACTCAGCAGGGGCAGTGTGCCGTCGTTGACGTCGGCATTGGCGGTATTGGCGGCGGAGACGTTAGGCACAGGGGGCTCGAACATATCAGGCATCGCGCGTGCACGCGACCATGTAGTTGACGTCGGTATCGCGATTGATCGCGTAGCGCTTGTTGATCGGGTTATACGTCAACCCGCGCAGATCGCGCACGGTCAAGCCGTTCGTCCGGGTGAACGACGCGAGTTCTGACGGGCGGATGAACTTGGCGTAGTCGTGCGTGCCGCGCGGCAACATGCGCAACACGTATTCCGCACCGACCACGGCCAGCAGCCATGCCTTCGGATTCCGATTGAGCGTGGAGAAGAACACATGACCGCCCGGTTTGACGAGCGTGGCGCAGGCCGCCACGATCGAGGCCGGCGACGGCACGTGTTCGAGCATTTCCATGCAGGTCACCACGTCGTAGGTGCCCGGCTCGCGCGCGGCCAGCGCTTCGACGGCAATTTCTTCGTACTCGATCGGCAGGCCGGCTTCGAGGCTGTGCAGATCGGCCACACCCAGTGCTTTCGTCGAGAGGTCGATGCCTTTGACGCGTGCGCCCTGACGCGCCATCGATTCGGTCAGGATGCCACCGCCGCAACCGACGTCGAGCACACGTTTGCCTTGCAACGGCACGTGTTGTTCGATCCAGTCCAGACGTAGCGGGTTGATTTCGTGCAACGGCTTGAATTCGCTGTGCGGATCCCACCAGCGGTGGGCCAGCTCACTGAATTTGCTGATTTCTTGGGGGTCGGCGTTCATCGATTGGTCACAGACATTGACGGCTTGCGCAGGCAGGATGCCGGGCGGCGGCGCGTGCCCGTCGACCGGGCAGGGACCGGCGGGCGCCGTCGAGATGGGGCAAGTATAACGAAGTGAGTGCGCCCATGTCCAAAGCGCAAGGCCTGGCGTGAGTTTGCGGCGTGCCCGCCGCGCGTCACCGATGGGGCGGGAATAACGCCCGGAGGGCATCGGGTTACCACCTTGGCCGGACTCAAACAGGCGTTTTGACAGGTCATCGGTCACCGCGCGAGGTGGATGACGGCACCATGGCGTCACGCTGTCCGGCACGTGGCGGCCGCATGGCAAGCCAGTCCGGGCAGGGAAAATGCGGACTGCGAGCCCCGGGCAGATACGACACACTCGGGGGCACGTCCCTTGGAGTGGTCGGGGACGATTCGTGTTTGCCGCCGGGGTTGTGGAACGGGCAGCGGGTTGGTCCCGCGTCCGCACCGCATCCACCCCGTATGGCGGCAAATACCCGGCCGTTTTGGATCGGACTCCCCAGGGAGGCGCCATGACGCAATCCTCGGCACGAGATAGCGCCGACGCCGCTTCGCCACCGGAATCCCCTCGAAGATCCCACCGCTGGCGCTGGTTGGCGCTATTGCTGCTGGTGATCGTCGCGCTGCTGATCTGGCGCTGGTTCGCCAACCGGAAGCCGCCCGCGGCGCCGCCGCCGGCACCGGTGGCGGTGATCACGACCATCGCGTCGGCACGTGATCTGCCGCGCTACGTTTTAGGCATCGGCACGGTGCAAGCCACCACGTCGGTGACGGTGCGCGTGCGGGTGGACGGCCAGATCGAGCGAATCGCCTTCAACGAAGGGCAGGACGTGAAAGCCGGCGACCTGCTCGTGCAGATCGATCCGCGTCCGTACCGCGCGCAGTTGGAACAGGCACGCGCGACCAAGGCACGCGACGTGGCACAACTCGTCAACGCCCGCGTCGATCTCAAGCGCTACCAGACACTGGCCGCGCAAGGCGCGTCGCCGCAACAGCAGGCCGACACGCAGGCGGCGCTCGTCAAGCAACTCGAAGCCGCCGTGATGACCGATCAGGCGCAAATCGACTTCGCTGCCGTGCAACTCGACTACACGACGATTCGTTCGCCGGTCACCGGGCGAACCGGCGTGCGGCTGGTCGATGTGGGCAACATCGTGCACGCGGCAGACGCCAACGGCATTGTCATCGTCAATCAGATCGACCCGATCACCGTGCTGTTCACGCTGCCGGAAGAGGCGGTCGGACGGGTGAATGCCGCCATGCAAGCCGCCGGCAGTCAAGGGCTGGCGGTCGACGTATTTCCGCGCACGGGCAGCGAGATGCTGGCCTCCGGCAAGCTCACCCTGATCAACAACCAGATCGACAACACGAGCGGCACGGTGCAGTTGAAGGCGACCTTCGCCAATGCCGATCACCGCCTGTGGCCCGGCCAATACGTCAATGCACGCCTGACGCTTGGCGTCATCACGCAGGCCATCGCACTCGATGCGTCGGTGATCCAGAACGGGCCGAACGGCACCTTCGTGTACGTGGTGGGGGGCGATGGGCGTGCCGCCGTGCAACCGGTCAAGGTCGGCATGACGCAGGGCAGCCGGGCCATCATCGAAAGCGGTCTGGCACCAGGCGCGCGAGTGGTGGTCGAGGGGCAGCTCAAGTTGCGTCCCGGCGTGTCGGTGGTGGAAGCGCGCAGTGCCACTACGGGGGCTGGGGCAGGCACGGCGAGTGGCGCAAGCGCGGCAAGTTCAGCAAGTGCAGCGGCGGCCCGATAACCCATGTCCATCTCCGCCGCCTTCATCAAACGTCCCATCGGCACGTCGCTGCTGGCGGCGGCGCTCTTTCTCGTGGGTGTTGCCGCGTGGCCACTGTTGCCGGTCGCACCGCTCCCGCAGGTCGATTTTCCGACCATTCAGGTCTCCGTCACGTTGCCCGGTGCCGATCCGTCGACCATGGCGTCGAATGTGGCCACGCCGCTGGAGCGGCAGTTCTCGCTGATCGCGGGCCTCACGCAGATGACGTCGACCAGTGCGCTGGGTACCACGTCGATCACGTTGCAGTTTGATCTGAACCGCAATATCGACGCGGCAGCCGTGGACGTGCAGGCGGCCATCAACGCGGCCGGCGGCCAGTTGCCGAACAATCTGCCGAGTCCGCCAACCTATCGCAAGGTCAACCCGGCCGATTCGCCGATCATGCTGATGGCGGTCAAGTCGGACACCTTGCCGCTCACGGTAGTGAACGACTACGCCGATAACATTCTGGCGCAGCAGATTTCACAGATCGATGGTGTCGGGCTAGTGAACATCGGGGGCACGCAGAAGCCTGCGATTCGCGTGCAACTCGACCCCGACAAAGTTGCGGCGCTGGGACTCGATCTCGAAACGGTGCGCGGCGCGCTCGCGAGTGCGACTGTCAACACACCCAAAGGCAGTTTCGACGGACCTCGTCAGAGTGTGACGGTCTACGACAACGGCCAGTTGCTCGATCCGGTGCGATGGAACGACGTAATCGTTGCGTACCGTGGCGGGGCGCCGGTGCGTGTGCGTGACTTGGGGCAGGCCGTGGCCGGTCCGGAAAATGCCCGCTTTGCCGGCTGGGCGTATCGCGGTGCGGCCATGCCGGAGAGTGAACCGCTCAAGAGCGGGCGCTCGGTGTTTCTCGCCGTGACCAAACAGCCGGGCGCGAACGTGATTGCCACGGTCGAGCGCATCAAGGCGGCGTTGCCGCGCTTGCAGGCGTCGATTCCCCCGGCGGTGGAGGTCAACGTGCTCACCGACCGCACGCAGACCATCCGGGCATCGGTCGAGGACGTGGAGTTCACGCTGGTGTTGACCGGTGTGCTCGTCGTGCTGGTGATCTTCCTGTTCCTGCGAAATCTGCCCGCGACGCTCATTCCTGCCGTGACCGTTCCGCTCGCGATGATGGGGACGGCTGCCGTGATGTACGCGATCGGGTTCAGTCTCGACAACTTGTCGCTCATGGCGCTGACGATCTCGGTCGGCTTTGTCGTGGACGATGCCATCGTGATGCTCGAGAACATCTACCGCCACGTCGAGGACGGCATGGCCCCGATGGAGGCGGCCTATCGCGGGGCCGCCGAAATCGGCTTCACGATCGTGTCGATTTCTGTGTCGCTGGTGGCGGTATTCATTCCGTTGCTGTTGATGGGCGGTATCGTCGGCCGCTTGTTCCGGGAATTTGCGATCACGGTGACGCTGACCATCGCGATCTCGGTGATCGTCTCGCTCACGCTCACGCCGATGCTCTGTTCGCGATTTTTGCGCGACGCGTCGAACGTGCAGCATGGCCGTCTGTATCGCTGGTTCGAGACTGGCTTCTCGCGCATGCAGGATGGCTACCGGCACGGACTGCATATCGTGCTTGAACACCAGTTCGTGACGTTGCTGGTGTTCATTGCCACGGTGGCACTCACAGCGTTGCTCTACGTCGTGATCCCGAAGGGCTTCTTCCCGCAACAGGACACTGGCTTCGTGTTCGGTTTTGCGGAATCGTCGCAGGACACGTCGTTCAAGCTGATGAGCGAGCGCGTGGTCAAGGTGGCCGATGTGGTGCGGCAAGATCCGGCCGTGCTGAGTTTTGTGGCCAATACCGGCAATAACACCGCGAACACGGCAAATTTCTACATCAACCTCAAGCCGAAGTCGGCTGGACGAACACTCTCGGCCGATCAGGTGATCGCACGGTTGCGCCCCAAACTTGCGCAACTCGAAGGTATCAACCTGTTCTTGCAAGCCGGGCAGGACATCAATGTCGGAGGCCGTCTCGCGCGCACGCAGTATCAGTACACGTTGACCGATGCAGACATCAATGAGCTCAACGTGTGGGCGCCGCGCTTGCTGGAGCGTTTGCGGAAGCTACCGCAGCTCACGGATCTCGCGACCGACCAGCAGAGCAACGCGCCCACGGCGACACTGACCATCGACCGCGACCGGGCGTCGAGTTTCGGCATTTCGCCTGCGGTCATCGAGTCGACGCTATACGACGCCATCGGGCAGCGCCAGATCGCGCAGTACTTTACGCAGATCAACAGCTATCACGTGATCATGGAAGTCACGCCGGCATTGCAGTCCGATCCGTCGTTGCTCGACAAGCTCTATCTCACGTCGCCGATCACGGGCCAGCGGGTGCCGCTCTCGACGTTCGTCTCCGTGGACCGCAGCAAGACCAATTACCTGCTGATCAGTCACCAGAGCCAGTTTCCGGCGGTGACGCTCTCGTTCAATCTGGCGCCGGGGGTGTCGCTGGGTGAGGCGGTCGATGCGATTCGAACCACGCAGGCCGAGATGAATCTGCCACTCTCGCTGAATGGCACCTTTCAGGGCACGGCGCAGGCGTTTCGCGATTCGCTCGCGACACAGCCGTACCTGATTCTGGCGGCATTGATTGCGGTGTACATCGTGCTTGGGTTGCTCTACGAGAGCTATATCCATCCGCTCACCATTCTCTCCACGTTGCCATCAGCAGGTGTGGGCGCGCTGCTGATCCTGATGATCGGCGGACACGATCTGAGCGTGATCGCGCTGATCGGCATCATTTTGCTGATCGGGATCGTCAAGAAGAACGGGATCATGATGGTCGACTTCGCGCTGACGGCAGAGCGCGAGCAGGGGCTCTCGCCCGAGGAGTCGATCTATCAGGCGTGCCTGCTGCGCTTTCGGCCGATCATGATGACGACGATGTGCGCGTTGCTCGCGGGCTTGCCGTTGATGCTGGGGAGCGGGGCGGGCTCGGAATTGCGGCGTCCGCTGGGATACGCGATGGTCGGTGGTCTGCTGCTCTCGCAGGCGCTGACGCTCTTCACCACGCCGGTCGTGTACCTCTACCTTGATCGGGCGAGTCAGTGGTATCGGCGTCGGCGGGAGGCGAAGCGCGCGGGTAGGGCGCTGTGAGGAAATAGGCGCTGGGTAAAGGCGTAGAGGGTGTAGAGGGTGGAGCGGTGGAGCGGGGAGGGCGGAAGGCGGAAGGTGGAAGGCGGGTCCAGACAATGCTATCCGGACCCTTGAGTCGTCGACACTTTGGGCGGTGCGGTTTGACGGGGGGCGGTACCCCATGCACCGCCGTGCCGCTTTGCTGCTTAAGCCGCCGCCGGCAGGTTGGCCAATACGGCGTGCGGATCGTGATAGGTCAGCCCGAGCGCCTCGGCGACACCCCGATTCGTCACCATGCCGCGTGCGACATTCAGACCCGCGAGCAGATGCGGGTCGGAGCGCATCGCCGCCACGGCGCCATGCTCGGCCAGTTGCAGGATGAACGGCAGCGTCACGTTGTTCAACGCAAACGTCGAGGTGCGCGGCACGCCGCCCGGCATATTCGCCACGCAGTAGTGCACGACGCCTTCCACGATATAGACAGGATCGGCGTGCGTGGTCGGATGCGATGTCTCGCAACAGCCACCCTGATCGATCGCCACGTCCACGATGACCGACCCCTTGCGCATGAGCCCGAGCATCGCCCGAGTGATCAGCTTCGGTGCCGCCGCACCGGGGATCAACACGCCGCCGATCACGAGGTCCGCCTCGCGCAGATGTTGCTCGATGGCGTGCTGCGTCGAGTAGACCGTCTGCACACGTCCGCCGAACTGGGCGCTGATCCGTCGCAACGCATCCACCGACTTGTCGATGACGGTGACCTGCGCACCGATGCCGATCGCCACCGTCGCGGCATTGGTGCCGACGACGCCGCCCCCGAGAATCACGACCTTGCCCGCTTCCACCCCGGGCACCCCCGAGAGCAGCAGACCAAGGCCGCCGTGCGTTTTTTCGAGCGCCGTCGCCCCGGCCTGAATCGACATGCGGCCGGCGACTTCGGACATCGGGGCGAGCAACGGCAGCCCGCCAGTGGCCGAGGTCACCGTCTCGTAGGCGATGCACGTGGCACCGCTCTTGATGAGGTCGCGGGTCTGGTCCGGGTCAGGCGCGAGATGCAGATACGTGAATAGCGTGTGATGGGGGCGCAGACGCGCACGCTCAACGGCCTGCGGCTCTTTGACCTTGACGATCAACTCGGCACGGTCGAAGACGTCGACGGCATTGCCGGCAATGCGTGCACCCGCCGCAGCGTAGACCGTATCGTCCATGCCGATGCCTGCACCGGCCTGCGTCTCGATCCATACCTCGTGCCCGCGTGCCACGACTTCGCGTACGGCTGCGGGCGTCATGCCTACGCGGTATTCGTGGTTCTTGATCTCCTTCGGTACGCCGATCTTCATGATGTGTCTCCTGTTGTGATGTGACGGCAAAAAAACGCTATCGAACCAGTCATCAGGCGGGGCGGGCGCGGCATCGAGGTGTCGCGTCTCATCGCATGGCCCGCATCGGTCGCACGCTTGCGATCCATGTGAGCCCCCTAAACAAAAACGGCACCCGAAGGTGCCGTTCGATGCATCAGGCGAAGGCCGGTTGGGCCTGCGCTTCCGGCGCGCCACTGTAGCGCGCCACCGACAGATCGTCGGACAAAATGGCCGGCCGGCGGCCCGACATCAGGTCGGCCAGCAACTGGCCGGAGCCACACGACATCGTCCAGCCCAGCGTGCCATGCCCCGTATTCAAGAACAGATTGCGCAGCGCAGTAGCGCCGACAATCGGCGTGCCGTCCGGCGTCATCGGACGCAGGCCGGTCCAGAACGACGCTTCCGCCGTGTTGCCCGCGCCCGGATACAGATCGTTGACGACCATTTCGAGCGTGGCGCGGCGTGCCGGGTTCAGTGCCTTGTTGTAGCCCACGACTTCGGCCATGCCGCCGACGCGAATGCGATCGTCGAAACGCGTGACGGCGATCTTGTAGGTTTCGTCGAGCACGGTCGAGACCGGTGCGCGTTCGGCATCGACGATCGGTACCGTGATCGAATAGCCCTTGAGCGGATAGACCGGAATGTCGACGATGCCACGCAGGAACGGCGTCGAGTAAGAACCGAGCGCGACAACGTAGGCGTCGGCGCGTTGCATCATGCCGGCGCACACCACACCTTCGATCTTGTCGCCGACCACGTGCAGGCCGTCGATCGGCATGTCGTAGCGGAATTTCACGCCGAGCGCTTCGGCCATCGCGGCCAGACGCGTCGTGAAGAGCTGGCAATCGCCAGTCTCGTCATTCGGCAGGCGCAGACCGCCCGTGAGCTTGTGCGCGACGGCAGCCAAGGCCGGTTCGGCGCTGGCGAGGGCCGTGCGGTCGAGCAGTTCGAACGGCACGCCGGCTTCTTCCAGCACGGCGATGTCACGTGCGGCGTTGGCGAGTTGCTCGTCGGTACGGAACAGTTGCAGCGTGCCGGCTTGACGGCCTTCATAGGAGATACCCGTCTCGGCGCGCAGGGCACGGAAGCAATCGCGGCTGTATTCCGCAATGCGCACCATGCGTTCCTTGTTGACGGTGTAACGCTCCGGCGTGCAGTTGCGCAGCATCTGATAGAGCCACTTCAGCTGCGAGAGCGAGCCGTCCGGACGAATCGCCAACGGGGCGTGCTTCTGGAACAGCCACTTGATGGCCTTGGTCGGAATGCCCGGGGCAGCCCAGGGCGAGGCGTAGCCCGGCGAAATCTGGCCGGCGTTGCCGAAGCTGGTCTCGAGCGCAGGGCCAACCTGACGATCAAGCACCGTGACGTCGTGCCCGGCCTTTGCCAGGTAGTAGGCGCTGGTAACGCCGATGACGCCGCTGCCGAGAACGATGACCTTCATTGCGTGGACTCCTGTAAATCCGTAGTTATGCAGTAATTAATGGCATGCTATTCTCGGATAGCTAGGTTTAGTTAATGAATATCGGTTGAATACAGGAAAAAATCATGCGAATGCAGCAGCAATCGATTCGGACGCTGGACCGGCTTGACCGGCGCATCCTCACGTTGCTTCAGCAAGACGGTCGAATGTCGATGAAAGACCTGTCGGAGCAGGTGGGGCTGTCGATCACGCCGTGCATCGAGCGGGTGAAACGCATGGAGCGCGACGGCGTGATCATGGGCTACTTCGCGCGCGTGAATCCGGCGGCGCTGGGCGCGGCGCTGCTGGTCTTCGTCGAGATCACGCTCGATCACAAATCGGGGAACATGTTCGATCAGTTTCGTCGCGAAGTGCTGCGTATTCCCGAGGTCATGGAGTGTCATCTCATCTCGGGCGACTTCGACTATCTGATCAAGGCGCGCATTCGTGAAATGTCCGAATACCGGAAATTGCTCGGCGACATCCTGCTGCAATTGCCGGGCGCCGTGCAGTCGAAGAGTTACGTCGTAATGGAAGAAATCAAAGAGACGCTCACGGTTAACGTCGAAGAGTGAAAAGCGTGAGCGGTACGGTGGCTTAAAAAAGCGGCATTTGCGGGTTGACGGTCCCGTTTGGGGTGTCGGCCGTCGCGGGGTCGGTTTGCCGTGGCCGACCTCGTCTCATCGCGGTGCCTTGGGTGGTGCCGTCAGCGGCACCGTGCGGCTCAGGAAGTTCAGGCACCTTGAAGTGGTCGTTGCGAAGCGGCGGGCGCGCCTGATTGAGCCCGAGCTTACGGGCGGCCAGAAGAAAGCGCTGCCGGATGAGTTCGGCATGCAGCCCGGTCCCGCGCATTCGCGTGCCGAACTCTGCACTGTTGTGTTTGCCGTCACGGACCTGCTCGATCAGGCTCATCACGTGGCGGGCGCGCATCGGATAGTTCACCTCCAGCCATTCGACGAAAACGTCATGCACCTCGCGCGGCAAACGCAGCATGGTGTATCCGGCGTAAGTGGCCCCGGCCTCGGCGGCCGTCGTCAATACCCGCTCGATGTCGAAATCGGTGAGCGCCGGCACGATCGGCGCGACGATGACCCCGGTCGGGATGCCGGCCTGCGTGAGCTTGTGAATCGCTTCGATGCGTTTCGGTGGCGTGTTGGCCCGCGGCTCCATCTTGCGGGCGATGTCTGCGTCGAGCGTTCCCACTGAAATGAATACGCGCGCGAGCCCGCGTTGCGCCATGCGCGACAGGATGTCGATGTCGCGAGTCACCAGCGCCGATTTCGTCGTAATACCGACCGGATGGCCGAAACGCTCCAGCACTTCAAGCACGCTGCGCGTAATCCGGTACTCGCGCTCGATCGGCTGATACGGGTCGGTGTTCGCACCGAGCGCCAGCAACGCCGGTTGATAACCCCGCTTGCGCAATTCGGCGTCAAGCCGCTCGGCGGCGTTGGTCTTGGCATACAGGCGCGTTTCGAAGTCGAGGCCCGGCGAGAGTCCGAGATAGGCATGAGTCGGCCGCGCGAAACAGTAGGTGCAGCCGTGCTCGCAGCCACGATACGGGTTGATGGAGCGGTCGAAGGGGATGTCGGACGAAGTGTTGCGCGAGATGATCGTACGGGCCGTTTCCAGCGCGACCTGCGTAACGAACTTGACCTCGGTTTCATGGGCCATGTCCGATTCATGGCGGGTCTCGTCTGCCTCTCTCCGGAACTCGGAAAAGCGCGATTCCAGGTTGGCGACAGCGCCTCGGCCTCGGCGGGCCGGGGGCGGCGCGAATGAAGAAGCCATGGCCAGTCTCCTTGCTTGCAGTCCGGATTCCTGTTGACGGGAATCCATAGGGAATGCTTGTCATTATACTGTGTTTTTATACAGTATTTGGCGGAGGGGCGAAGATGACTAACTGCGGATGGGGCGGGGCGCTAATGGTCGACTGGGCGCAGGCGTGGGCCAGATGGATAGGCCTACGGCGTGTCTTTGGGGGCGACCGGCGAGACCGGCGGCACGTAGGGGGCGATGGCGCGGGCGATGGCGTCGAGCGCGGCGTCGTCCGCGTTGGGGCGCTGCCGCGCGAGCCGAATCGCACGAAGCGTCAGCAACGAGTACAGCGTGGCGTGATTGCCGCCCATGCTGGCGAGCGCCTCGGTGTGGCGGGTCACGATGCCGGCGTCGCCGCGAGAGACGGGGCCTGCAAGTGCACCCGAAAGTCCACGCTCACGCGCGGCATTGAGGGTGCCCATGACGAGCGGCCACATTGCCTCTTTGGCATCGTTCTCGGGCATGCCGATAGCCCGCCAGAGTTCCGTCGCTTCTTCCAGCAGACAGAGCAGGAAGCTCGCCGCGTAGTTGGCGCCTGCGTGATATCGCATGCGTTCCCCGGCCGGAATTTCCAGCGGGCGGCAGCCGATGGCGCTGGCCAGCACACGCAGGGTCGTCGCGAGTGCGGGGTCGGCTTCGACGGTGATGGCGCTGCCGGCCATGCGCGTGGCGTCGTCGGCGAGTCCGGCAAAAAGGAACAGCGGATGGAAGCCGCCGATATGCGCGCCGTGCTTCGCTGCGGGCCGCAGCAACTCGACTTCCGAGGCGCCGCTGCAATGAACGAGGGCTTGGTTGTCGGCAGGCGAGAGCGTCGCTGCGCAGGACGCAAGCGCGTCGTCGGGCACCGTCAGGAAAACGAGGTCAGCGTGATCGAAAACAGCATTCACACCACGCGCGTCGTCGGCGGCGATAGCGTTGCACTGCGGAAATTGGGCCGCGAGGGCTTGTGCGGTGCCGGCGTTGCGGCTCGCGACAGCGGTCACTTCGTATCCCGCATGCGCCGCCGCGGTCGACAGGGCTTTCGCGACGCGGCCAGCGCCGATGAAGCCCAGCGTTGGCCGTCGATCATTCGGGGGGGAGGAGTTCATCGTGCTGACGCGCCGAAGCGGATGCGGTTACTGCGACAGGCGGTTGGGCGTGTCGTGCGTCTCGAAGTACGTCTGAAACGCGACAGCGAAACCTACCATCATGAGCATGGCGCCAACGAAGAGCGACACGCTCACGATGATGACCGCAGTCCAGCCCGAACGCGAACGGATCGTCGCCCCCGGGTTGAACTGCTGGTCCCAGCGCTCGTCAGGACGAAGCCCGTAGACGATGGCCGAGAGAAACGCCGAGAACAGGGAGATAGCCCCCAGAATCGTCAGCACCCAGCCTGCGGTGGAACCGAGATCGCTCGTCACCAACAAACCCCACCCCGCCACGCCGCAGGCCGAGCCCACGATGTGCGCCCAGCCAAACGGGTCGCGCAGGCCATACAGATAGAAGCGGTGCAGACCGAGCGTGCCGAACAGCATCGCCAGGCCGGCGGTCAGGGTTTTGGATTTATAGGTGAGAGCGCTCATCAGGGACGGTTATCGGGTGGGCGTTTGACGAATGACTTCGACCAGCGTCCAGCGCATGCTCGAAGCGTCGGCGGGCGGATTGTCGACAGGCTCGCCGTGAATTTTCACGCGGTATTCTACGCCGGGCTTCCAGTCGAAGCCATCGATGTGCGCGTACCAGAGTTCCCACGGGGCTTTGCCGGAATCGTCGGCCGTGCGCACACGAAGGCACTTGCGCGGCCCAACGCCAACACAGTCTGCCATTTGCGAGTCGACATCGAGCACGCGATCTTCCGTCTTGGACGCGCCAGTGGTCCCGGCAACCGGGCGATTGAGCAAGGTCTGCGATGCATACGTCAGCGTCTCGCCGCCCGGCGCACTCAGAATCAGTTGGGTGTCGCGGCGCTCGAAGCGCGCGACGCGCGGCAGCGTCTTGAGATAGCGGTCTTCAAACGCCATCGAGTCCGGGCAAGCCATGCGGGTCGCTGCCGGCGCTTTCAGGCTCACCTGTCCGTTGGCTGGACCGACCGTGTACTGGCCGAAAATACGATTGCATCCGCCGGTGCCGGAGAACGCGCCCTTGTCGTTGAACGTGAGATTGATCACGCGACCTTCCGGCAAGCTCGGAATGTCATTGGCGCCTTCCCAACGGACCAACTGCCAAGTGCCGAGGATATCGGCCGGTGTTGTCGCGGCTGCCGTCACGTTGCTGTCACCGGTCGTCGGAGGCGTGGCGCCGCCGCCTGAGGGGGCGGCACAGCCGGCCAACATCGCGGCGGGCACGAGCAACATGGCGAGATATGAGGCAAATGAGGAGGGTAGGCGTTGGGTCATGATTTTGAATGGGCGGAGTGAGGGAGAGGGCAGGGACGGCGCAAGCGTCGCGCGGGGCACGGGGTGAAACGCCCGGGCGGTGCCGTGAATACCATGGGATGTTGACAGATAGTGGCCGAGGTCAGTTCCTTCCCTGACCGGGAAGCGTTGACTGGGTGTGAGCGTCAAACGATGTTGATGCGTCATCGCAGCCCCTTACGGTTTGCGGTACGTAATGCGATAGATGGCGCCTGCATGATCATCGCTGATGAGCAGTGAGCCATCGGGGAGCGTCAGCAGGTCAACCGGGCGGCCCCAGACAGACTCGTCGGCACCGAGCCAGCCCTGCGCGAAAACTTCCTGCTTCACGACGTTGCTTTTGGCATCGAGCACGACCCGCATGACGCGGTAGCCGACTTTGCGCGACCGGTTCCAGGAGCCATGCTCCGCGATGAAAATATTGCCGCGATAGTCTTCCGGGAACTGCTTGCCTGTATAGAAGCGCATGCCGAGTGCCGCGACGTGCGCGCCGAGCTTGGCCATGGGCGGTGTGAATGTTGTGCACGATTTCTCGCGACCAAACTCAGGATCGGCGACGTTGCCGGCGTGGCAGTAGGGGAAGCCGAAATGCTCGCCGGCGCGCGTAAGGCGGTTGAGTTTGTCGTCGGGAACATCATCGCCCATCATGTCGCGGCCGTTGTCGGTGAACCACAACGTATTCGTGCCCGGTTGCCAGTCGAAGCCGACCGTGTTGCGCACGCCTCGCGCGACAACGCGCCAGTCGCTGCCGTCGGGCCGCATGCTGCCGATCATGGCGTACCGGCTTTCATCGCGTTTGCAGACGTTGCATGGTGCGCCGACGCCAACATACAGGCGCTGGTCCGGGCCGAAGGCAATGTAACGCCAGCCATGGTGGGTTTCGGACGGGAGTTTGGCGTAGACAACGGCAGGCTGGCCGGGGTTGTCGAGGCGATCTTCGATGTTGTCGAGCCGCAGGATGCGCGAGACCGCTGATATATATAGCGCACCGTCGCGCATCGCGACGCCGACCGGCATGTTCAGGCCCGACGCCACGGTTCGCACTTTGGCCGCATAGGCGCGCGATGGGTCGAGGGTGATCGCGTAGACATTACCTTCGCCACGGCTGCCGACAAACAACGTGCCTTTGGGGCCGAGTACCATGCCGCGTGCACCGGGCACCTGATCGGACAGGACTTCGACATAGAAACCCGGAGGCAGGACAAGTTGTTCGATGGGGAGGGCGTCGCGCGCCTTGGCGAAGGCCGGTGTCATCGCCAGCAGGCCGGCCAGCAGGTAAAGGAGGTGCTGCGCGAACCGGGGGAACTGGCTGAGTCTGATGCGCCGGGCGAATATGGTGGGCCGGGCGAATAAGATGGGTAAGGTCGATAAGGTGGGTGTCGGGGCGGTCTTCACAGGCCGTTGCCGGCGCAAAGAGGGCTGCCATCCATCGGGAAATCGTCGCATGCCGGACTCGCTTCTCGCACAGGATGCGCACATTGTAGACCAGCAACATGGCGCCTCGGCGGTGTCCAATGCGCAACACAACACGGGCGACGCGCGGCCCGCTCTCGACGGTTCCCGGGGATGTGTTTGTTTTGACGAGGTTTTTGCGCTATAATCACGCGTTTTCTGTCCGAACACTTCTGGATTCAAGGATTTATTATGGTCGTTATCCGCCTGGCTCGCGGCGGCGCGAAGAAGCGCCCGTTCTACAACATCGTTGCTACCGATTCGCGTAATCGTCGCGATGGCCGTTTCATCGAACGTATTGGCTTTTACAACCCGGTCGCCGCTGAAGGCACGGAAGGTCTGCGCATCGCTCAAGACCGTCTGACCTACTGGCAAGGCGTTGGCGCACAACTGTCGCCGACCGTGGCTCGCCTGATCAAGCAAGCTCCGAAGGCTGCTGCCTAAGCTTTTGCTGATCAAGCAGTACGCATTGCTGTCGGTTTTCTGGCGGCATAAGAATTGAACGGCGATGCCTGTTCCGGAGCGATTCGGGACAGGCATCGCCGTGTGTTCGTCTTAACGTTGGATTGGCATGGTTCGTTCCGTTCGACCCGCAGGTGCGCGGGTACCGCTGAAAATCGGTGCTGACGCGCGAAGTGCCGCTGGCACGGACGCGGCGCAGGTGCTCGCGCCTGCTACCGAAGTCCCCGACGATCTTGTCGAGCTTGGCTATATTGGCGACGCTTACGGGATTCAAGGCTGGATCAAGGTGCAGCCGCACGGGGGCGATGGTGAAGGTTTGTTGACCGCCGACACCTGGTATCTCCAGCGTCCCGGTGATACGACCTTCCGCACGGCCGAAGTGCTGCAAAGCCGGGGACACTCCGGCACTGTTGTAGCGCACTTGCGCGGCAGCGACAGCCGTACCTCCGCCGAAGCCCTCAAGGGCTTTCAGGTGTGGGTGCCGCGCAGTGCGTTTCCGACGGCAGACGAAGACGAGTTTTACTGGGTCGACCTTATTGGCGCTCAGGTAACGAATCTCCAGGACGAATCGCTCGGCAAGGTTGTCGGTTTGCTCGATAACGGGGTACATACCGTGTTGCGAGTGGCCTACGACGTGCCGGCGGCTGATGGCAAACCGGCAAAAACTGCCGAGCGCCTGATTCCCTTTGTTGGCCAGTATGTGCAGACCGTCGATACCGAGGCGGGGCGCATTGTGGCCGATTGGGGTCTCGACTACTGAGATGACCGAATGACCGCCCGGGGCCGTTTTGACCCGGGCAACTCTGGACGGAACCGGCCTGATGCAGTTTGACGTCGTCACGCTATTTCCCGAGATGTTTCGGGCACTGACCGACTGGGGCGTTACCAGCCGGGCACTCAAGCAGTCGCGTTACGACCTGCGGTTTTGGAATCCGCGTGATTTCACGCACAACAGCTATCGCACGATCGACGATCGTCCGTACGGTGGCGGGCCGGGCATGGTCATGCTCGCCAAGCCGCTGGAAGACGCGATCGCTGCGGCGAAAGCTGCGCAGACCGAAGCCGGTGTGGCGCGTGGACGCGTGCTGTTGATGTCGCCGCAAGGCAAGCCGCTCACGCATCGCCGGGTGACCGAGTTGCGCGAGCAGGAGCAGGGTCTGATCTTGTTGTGCGGCCGTTACGAAGCCATCGATCAGCGTCTGGTCGATCGTGTGGTGGATGAAGAGGTCAGCGTTGGCGACTTCGTGCTGTCGGGCGGTGAGCTGCCGGCGATGGCACTGATGGATTCGCTAATCCGGCTGCTGCCGGGCGCACTGAACGATTCGCAATCGGCCGAGCAGGACAGTTTTGTGAATGGCTTGCTCGACTGCCCGCACTACACGCGGCCTGAAGAATACGAAGGTGTGCGCGTGCCCGACGTCCTGTTGGGCGGGCACCACGCCGAGATTGAGAAGTGGCGGCGCCGCGAGGCGTTGACCAATACCTGGCGCAAGCGCCCCGATATGATCGAGAGCGCGCGTGCCAACGGATTGCTCAGTCGTGCCGATGAGGCATGGCTGGCAAGCCTCGCCGCCGATTCGTCGGCGAAGTAGGCAACGGGTGTCGCCATGGGGGCGGCATTCGGTTTGAACCCATCCTCTGTCGGGGCCGGCTTGCCGGTAGAACGCCGATACGATGGCACAAGGAGTGGTAAATGAATCTGATCGCACAGATCGAGCAAGAAGAAATCGCGCGTTTGACCGCGTCGAAGACGATTCCCGAATTCGCCCCGGGCGACACCGTGATCGTCAACGTGAACGTTGTTGAAGGCACGCGCAAGCGTGTGCAGGCTTACGAAGGCGTCGTGATCGCCAAGCGTAACCGTGGCCTGAACTCGGCCTTCATCGTTCGCAAGATTTCGTCGGGTGAAGGCGTTGAGCGTACGTTCCAGACGTACTCGCCGCTGATCGCCAGCATCGAAGTCAAGCGTCGTGGTGACGTTCGTCGCGCCAAGCTGTACTACCTGCGTGAGCGTTCGGGCAAGTCGGCACGTATCAAGGAAAAGCTCACGTACAAGAGCAAGACCGTCGCTGCGCAGTAAGTCGGACGCTGCCGTGCCTGGCGACCTCGTGGCCGGGCACAGCAAAAGTCGTATGGAAAAAGCACCCCTTGGGGTGCTTTTTTCGTATGTGGCAGCACATCACCACGGTCGAATCGCTCGAATTGCGCAGAGAATCGGATTTTTCTTCGCGCATACGCGGTCGACGCTTCCCCGGTAAAATAGCAACGTTATACGTCCCTCAAAGGCCTACGTGGCGCCACCTCTTATCCTGCATCCTGAAGCATTGCCCATCGTCTCGACAGGCGAGGGGGAGGCTGCGGTGCCGGCTGAGCGACTGACCCCCATGGCCCTGCGTGACCGTCTCGCCAGCCCGCCAGTCTGGACACCCGATGCGGGTGCTATCGAAGTTGTCTCCCCTGCGCTTTTTACGCCACGTGCTGCCGCCGTGCTGGTGCCGCTGGTCATGCGTCCGCAGGGCCTGACGGTGCTGCTCACCCAGCGCACGCAACACCTGAGCACCCACGCCGGGCAAGTCAGTTTCCCCGGCGGGAGTCGTGAGCCGGATGATCCGACGCCGATCGCGACGGCATTGCGCGAGTCGCGTGAAGAGATCGGGCTCGACTCCGGCGCCGTCGAAGTGATCGGGCGATTGCCGGACTACGTTACCGGCACCGGGTTTCGTGTTGCGCCTGTCGTCGGCTTGGTCAGGCCGTCGATCGAACTCGTGGCCGACGCGGGTGAGGTCGATGAGATCTTCGAAGTCCCGCTCGATTTTTTGATGAACCCGGCGCATCACCAGATTCGGGTCTTCAACTATCAAGTCGGTGAACGACGCTTTTACGCGATGCCGTATCCGAGACCGGCCGGCGGCGAGTATTTCATCTGGGGCGCGACGGCCGGCATGCTGCGAAATTTCTATCAACTGCTGCGCGCCTGACGTACTCGGACCAAAGTTGCGCAATTCGCTTGTGTGAAACGCAGTTCGAATGCGTCGCGAAGGCGCATGGCACGGGCATTCGCGAGAAGCTGTGCTATCGTTACGTCATTCCGTCCGGTGACCCGATCGCACGCATGACATTCTTTTCGGTACTCCTCGCGCTGATCCTCGAGCAGGTGCGTGCGCTCTCCACGCAAAACCCGATCTACAACCTGATTCGCTCCCACGCGACGCACACCTCCCAATCGTTCGACGCGGGTCAACCGCGTCATGGCGTGCTGGCGTGGCTGGTCGTGGTGGTGCCGTTCGTGCTGGTGGTCGGCGTGGTCTATTACCTGCTCATGCGGGTGAACATCCTGCTGGGCTTTGCGTGGAACGTGCTGATCGTCTACCTGACGATGGGCTTTCGCCAGTTCAGCCACTACTTCACCGACATTCACGTCGCGCTCAACAACGACAACGTCAACGAAGCGCGCGAAATTCTCCGCCAGTGGATCGGTATCGACACGGTCGACATGCCGGTCGACGAGATCGTGCGTCATACGTTGCTGCACGCCGTGATTGCATCGCACCGCCACGTATTCGGCGTGTTCTTCTGGTTCCTCATCCCGATCGGCCCCGCAGGCGCCGTGCTGTACCGGTTGGCGGAATATCTGTCACGCCGCTGGACCGAGCCTGCCCCGGACCGCAGCCCGGCATTTGGCGCGTTTGCCCGTAAAGCCTTCTATGTGATCGATTGGGTGCCGGCCCGCATGACGGCCATCGGCTTTGCCATCGTCGGTAATTTCGAAGACGCCATCTACGCCTGGCGCCACTACGCCAAGCAGTGGCCGAACGAGAATGAGGGTATTTTGCTGGCCGCAGGCAGTGGTGCCTTGGGCGCCCGGTTGACCGGCCCGTTGGCAGAGGTCTCGAGCATCGATGCGCTCAATCAAGGTGATGATGCCGTGCTGCCCGTCGGTGGCGAATGCACGCCACGTACGCTTCAGGCTGCTGTCGGATTGGTGTGGCGTGCTGTCTTGCTGTGGATGCTGTTGCTCTTGCTGCTGACGCTCGCCGTCTGGCTCGGTTGAGGAGAACTGCGGGCGAACTGCGGACGAACGGCTATCCGTGAAAAAACCCCGCTTCGGCGGGGTTTTTCATTTCTCGGCATCGAGTCAGTTGCCCGACTCAATAGGGCACTTCCTGCTCCGACTCATGCACGAGTTGGGCATACAGGGCATGGCGTTGCTGGGAGATTCGGCCATCGGCAACAGCCGCGAGAATGGCGCAACCGGGCTCTTTCAGGTGGTGGCAGTTGTAGAAGCGGCAACCGGTGAGCAACGGACGGAATTCCGGAAACGCACGCTCGAGCACGCCCTCCTTGAGGTGGTGCAGGCCGAATTCCTGAAACCCCGGCGAGTCGATCAGCAGGCCACCGTCGGGGAGATGGAAAATCCGCGTGAACGTCGTCGTATGTTTGCCGGAATTGAGCACCGTCGAAATTTCACGCGTGGCCGCAGCGGCGTTGGGGACCAGCAGGTTCACCAGGCTCGACTTGCCCATCCCCGACTGCCCCAGCAGCAGCGAAGCCTTGTGCGCCAGTCGCGGCAGCAGCATCGCTTGGGCGGCCTCCGGATCGGCGCGTACCGACAACTCCAGCACTTCATAGCCCAACGCCCGGTAGGGCGCGAGACGCTCGCGTGCCGCCGGCAATGCGGCGGCGACGTCTGTCTTGTTGAGCACGACGAGCGGGTGCAGTTCGTTGGCCTCGGCGGCCACCAGTGCCCGGCCGAGCAGGTCTTCACTGAAATACGGTTCGGTGCCGAGCATGATCACCAACTGATCGATGTTCGACGCGAACAGCTTGCTTTTGAACTGATCCGAACGGTAGAGCAGATTACGGCGCGGCAGAATTTCTTCGATCACACCCTGATCGCCCGTGCGTGCCCAAGCCACTTCATCGCCCACGGCAATCTCGCTCTTTTTCCCCCGGGGGAAGCACAGCACCGTCTCGCCATCGTCGGCTTCGACCACGTAGTGTCGGCCGTGGGCGGCGGCGACCCGGCCGAGTCGGCGGGCTTCTGCGGTCGTGGCGGGCAGGGCCGCCTTCACTTTTGCGCCGCGCTTCATGCGTGCCCCAGCAGTCGGTCGATGCGCTGCGAGGCGGGCGGGTGTGAATAGTAGAACGCGGTGTAGACCGGATCGGGCGTGAGCGTCGACGCATTGTCCTGATACAGCTTCACCAACGCGTTGATGAGGTCGCTGGCTTGTGTCTGGCTGGCGGCGAACGCATCGGCTTCGAACTCGTGCTTGCGCGACGTGAGGCTGCTCAACGGGCTCGCGAAGAAGCCGAACACGGGCAACACCAGGAAGAAGAGCACCAGCGCGAGGGCGTTGTTGCTGCCCATCATCGACGGCATCACCCCCAGATCGGTGTAGAACCATGTGCGGCCGGTGAGCCAGCCGAGCAGGGCCAGGAACGCGAGCGAGAGGGCGAAGGCGACGACGAGACGCTTGGTGATATGGCGGCGCTTGAAGTGCCCCAACTCGTGGGCAAGCACGGCTTCGATTTCCGCAGGCGAGAGGCGCTCGATCAGCGTGTCGAAGAAGACGATCCGCTTGGCACGTCCGAACCCGCTGAAGTAGGCATTGCCGTGGGCCGAGCGCTTGGAGCCGTCCATGACGAACAGTCCACGTGCGGCGAAACCGCAGCGCTTCATCAATCCTTCGATGCGTTCGGCCAGCGAGACGTCCGCCAGCGGTTCGAACTTGTTGAACATCGGCGCGATGACGTGCGGGAAGATGAACTGCACGAACAGGTTGAAGGCAACCCACACGACCCAGGTGTACAGCCACCACAGCGGCCCGGCGCGCTCCATCAGCCACAGCACGACGAAGAGCAGCGGCAGACCCAGCACGACGCCAACGGCGGTGCCCTTGATCAGATCGACGATGAACAGCCCGATCGACATGCGATTGAAGCCGAACCGTTGCTCGATCACGAACTGGCGCACGTACGTGAACGGCAGATCGACGAGGCCGGAGATGAGCAGCACGGCGCCGATCAGCGAGATCTGGGCCAGATAACCGTCGCCCAGCCACTCGGTGATGCCGATATGCAGGAGGTTCAGGCCGCCGAGCAGCGTCAGTGCGACCAGCAGCACGGCCTGCGCGAAGATTTCGGCCATGCCGAGCCGCGTGCGGGCGACCGTATAGTCGGCCGCGCGCTGGTGATCGGTCAGCGTGATCGTGCCGGCGAAACGCTCGGGGACAGCGGCACGATGGGCGACCACGTGGCGGATCTGACGGGCCGCCAGCCACAACTTGGTCATGACCATGGCCAGCAGGAAGATCACGAAGAGATAAGTGAACATGCGCCTAAGAGGAAACTGAAGTATGCGAGAATTATAAGTTCTTTCGACCGGCCAGGCGCCTTACCGGTCGCCAACCGACGCGTTTTAAAGAGTCTTCCGATCATGTCTGCCATTCCGTCCCAAAATTCCGCATCTGCCGAAGGCGAAAAGACGCTCGCGCGTGCCGAGTTCAATCTGGTCTGGCTCGATATGGAAATGACCGGTTTGCAGCCGGATAGCGACCGTATCATCGAAGTCGCCGTCGTTGTGACCGATTCGGCACTGACGCGTCGCATCGAAGGCCCGGTTTTCGCGATCCATCAGTCCGACGCCGTGCTCGACGGTATGGACGACTGGAACAAGGGCACCCATGGCCGCTCGGGGCTGATCGATCGCGTCAAGGCGTCACTGATCGATGAAGCTTCGGCAGAATTGCAATTGATTGAGTTCCTGTCGCAGTACGTGCCGCCCAACAAGTCGCCGATGTGTGGCAATTCGATCTGCCAGGATCGCCGCTTCATGGCGCGTTACATGCCCAAGCTGGAAGCCTTCTTCCATTACCGCAATCTCGACGTCAGCACGCTCAAGGAGCTGTGCCGCCGCTGGGAGCCCACGGTGTACAAGGGTTTCAGCAAGCGCGCGGCGCATACCGCGCTGGCCGATATTCATGAGTCGATCGACGAACTCGTGTACTACCGCGAACATTTCCTGAAAACGACCGTGCCCGGTAGCGACGCGGCTGCCTGATCCATCTCAGTCACACGGCCAAACAAAAACGCCAGCGAAATGCTGGCGTTTTTTTATCGTGTTTTCCGTTGGAACGGTGAGGAGAATCCGTCGCAGCCCCATGTCGACGCAAGCCGACGCGGGCCGGCTCAGGCCGGCTTCGGCGCGCGAATGGCGGTTTTCGGGCGGAACGCCTTGCAAACGGCCTCATCGGTTTCGATGTACGGCCCGCCGATCAGGTCGATGCAATACGGCACGGCGGCAAAAATGCCCGGCACGATCGACTTGCCGTCGGCATCGCGCAGACCTTCCAGCGTCTCTTTGATCGACTTCGGCTGACCCGGCAGATTGATGATGAGCGCGGCGTGCGCCGGTGTTTCGCGGATCACGGCGACCTGACGCGACAGAATCGCCGTCGGCACGAAGCGCAGGCTGATCTGGCGCATCTGCTCGCCAAAACCCGGCATCTCTTTCGTGCCGGCACGCAGCGTCGCCTCGGGCGTCACATCGCGACGTGCCGGGCCGGTGCCGCCGGTGGTGAGCACCAGATCGCACTGCATCGTGTCGATGAGTTCGATCAATGTGGCAGTGATGCCATCGGCGTCATCGGGAATCAGGCGCGTCTCGGCCACCCACGGCGACGTCAGGGCGCTGCCGAGCCAGGCCTGCAATGCCGGAATGCCCTGATCTTCATACGTGCCCTGACTGGCGCGGTCGCTGATCGAGACCAGCCCGACGCGCAGCTCATCCGGATGCGCGCGCGTGATCATCGATCGTCCTCACGCACCGGGAATTCCGGCAGATCGTCATCGGCGTCGTCCGACTTGTCGCTGCTGTCCGCGCTGCTGGACAGCAAATCCTTGAGCGCTTGAAACAGCTCGCGGAAGGCCTTGGGCGGCTTTTGTGCGGCTTGCTCGCGGCGGGCGTTGCGAATGAGGGTGCGAAGGTGCTGGCCATCGACGTCCGGGTGCTGGGCGAGCAGTTCCGTCAGCGCCTCGTCCTTGGCGAGCAGGCGATCGCGCCAGCGCTCAAGGGCGTGCAGCTTGGCGGTTTCGGCTTTCGACACGCCATTGATCACGTCGAGGGCGCGCTGGATAGCTTCGACTTCAGACTCATCGAGCGAGCGCATGACCTTGCCGACGTACTGCATCTGACGGCGGCGGCCCTCATGCGCAGTGATCTTGCGGCAGTCGCGCACGGCTTGATCGAGTTTTTCGGACATGGGGACGCGCGCCAGCGCGTCTTTGGACAGGTTGACCAGTTCTGCGCCAAGATCCTGCAACGCGTGCGACTCGCGCTTGCGCTGGGATTTACTCGGACCTTCGTAGAGAAGTTCGGACTCGGCGGGTTGGTTATTGCGGTGATTGTGCGTCATGGGCGCTATTGTAACGCGGCTCACGCCGTCCAAATAGTTGCAACCCCCTCGTACGACGGTACGGAAGTCGCGCTAAGATGGCGGTTCCTATTCAGCTACTGACCCAATCGCGCCGATGTCCCAAGCGACCCAGCACTTCACGCATACCCAGGATCAACTCAAGGAAATCGTCAGCGACGTACTGCAATACGCCCGTTCGCTAGGCGCTACCGACGCGGCCGCCGAGATTTCCGAGGGCGACGGCCTGTCGGTCTCGGTGCGGCGCGGCAAGGTCGAGACCATCGAGCGCAATCGCGACAAGCTCGTCGGCGTGTCGGTGTTCATCGGCCAGCGCCGTGGCAATGCCAGCACCTCGGACTTCTCGCGCAAAGCGCTGCACGACACGGTCGACGCCGCTTTCAATATCGCCCGATTCACCGCAGAAGACGACTGTGCGGGCCTCGCCGAGGCAGAACTGCTCGAAACACACCCGCAGGACCTGTCGCTATTCCATCCGTGGCGCATCACGGCTGACGACGCCGTCGAACTCGCTCGCCGCGCGGAAAAGAGCGCGCTCGACGTGAGCCCGCTCATCCGCAACTCGGAAGGGGCGAGCGTTTCGGCGCAGCATTCCCAGTTCCTGCTCGGCACTACGCGCGGGTTCCTGTCGGGTTACCCGTATTCGCGTCACTATCTGTCGGTCTCGCCGATTGCGGGCTCCGGCAGCCACATGCAACGTGACGACTGGTACACGTCCAAGCGCGCCGCCGAAGATCTGGCGTCGCCGGAAGCCGTGGGCCGTTACGCCGCCGAACGTGCGTTGGCGCGCCTGCATGCTCGCAAGCTCTCGACCCGCAAGTGCGCAGTGCTGTTCGAGGCACCGCTCGCCGCCGGTCTGCTGGGCGCCTTCGTGCAGGGCGTGAGCGGTGGCGCGTTGTATCGCAAAGCCACGTTCCTCGTCGACACGCTGGGCAAGCCGGTGTTTGCCGATCACGTGGGTATTCATGAAGACCCGCACGTGCCGCGCGCGATGGGCAGTGCCCCGTACGACGAAGAGGGTGTGAAAACCCGCGCCCGCGACGTGGTCACCGATGGGGTGGTGCAAGGTTACTTCCTCTCGACGTACTCGGCACGCAAGCTCGGTATGCAGACGACCGGTAACGCCGGCGGCTCGCACAACCTGCGGATGTATAGCAAGCTCACCGCGCCGGCCGACGATTTCCGCGCCATGCTCCGTAAGCTCGGCACGGGCCTGCTGGTCACGGAACTGATGGGGCAGGGCGTGAACTACGTGACGGGCGATTATTCGCGTGGCGCGTCGGGTTTCTGGGTGGAGAACGGCGAAATCCAGTACCCGGTGGAAGAAATCACGCTGGCCGGCAACCTGAACGACATGTTCCGTCAGATCGTCGCCATCGGTGCCGACACGCTCGTGCGTGGCACCAAAGAGGTGGGGTCAATCCTGATTGAACAAATGACCATTGCCGGTCATTGATGCTGCGAAATCTCATTCTGGCGCCACAAACGCGTTGCATTTATGCGCCAGGACGGGGCAAAAACCCAATTGCCGTGTCCGTTCGCGATAGTTTGCGTTATCCTTAGGGGTTTTCTTAAGCCATGGTTTAAGAACGAATACGGTAGTTAGGGTAATGGGCGCGCTCACAAGGCGCGCCTTCTCATAACTAGAGACTAGGTATTGGAGGAAGAGCACTCATGAAAAGCACCATGACCAAGTTGCTGGCTGCACTTGTCGCCACGGGGATGGTGGCTGCGGCCCACGCAGCCGATCTGAAGATCGGCGTGGCCGAAGCACTGTCGGGCGGCGCTGCGCAATATGGCGCGGCCATCAAGAACGGTTTCCAGCTCGCGGCTGACGAGATCAATGCCGCCGGCGGCGTCAATGGCAACAAACTTGTACTGCAAGTCGAAGACGAGCAAGGCAAGAAGGAAGAAGCGATCAACGTTTTCAAGAAGCTGATCTTCCAGGACAAGGTGCTGATGGTGTTCGGCCCCACGCTGTCGAACTCGGCACAGGCTGCCGATCCGATCGCGCAAGCCGGCAAGACGGTCGCCTTCGGCACGTCGAACACGGCTGACGGCATCACGTCGATCGGCGATTTCATCTTCCGTAACTCGGTGACCGAAGCCGACGTGCTGCCGGAGACCATCAAGGTCGCGGCCAAGCACGCGGGCATCAAGAAGGTCGCGGTGCTGTACGGCAACGACGACGTGTTCACCAAGAGCGGCTACGACAACTTCAAGAAGGCGCTGGAAGACCTGAAGATCCCGGTCACGACGACCGAGACGTTCGCCAAGGGCGACGTGGACTTCAAGGCGCAGCTCACGAAGATCAAGGCCAGCAACCCGGACGCCATCGTGCTGTCGGCACTGATCGCTGAAGGCGCGCCGATCATGGTGCAGGCCCGTCAACTGGGTATCAACGTGCCGTTCATCGGCGGCAACGGCATGAACTCGGTCAAGGTGTTCGATTTGGCCAAGGGCAGCTCGGATGGCCTGTGGGTGGGTAGCCCGTGGTCGATCGAGAACAACACGCCGGCCAACACCAAGTTCATCGCAGCCTACAAGGCCAAGTACTCGGTGTCGCCGGACCAGTTCGCTGCGCAAGCCTACGACGCCATGTACATCGCCGCTGGCGCGCTCAAGAACGTGAAGATCTCGGGCAATCTGGACGCCGACCGCAAGGCACTGCGCGACGCGCTGCCGAGCGTGACGCACGAAGGCGCGACCGGTGCTTTCGCGTTCCGCCAGGCAATGGGCAAGAACGGCAAGCCGGCTGGCTATGACGCAAAACAAGCGCCGATCGTCAGCGTGACGAAGGGCAGCAAGTACGTCATCGAGAAGTAAGCAGCCCGGCAGTACTTGAAGAAGTCCGCATGGGCGTAGGGCCGAAAGGCGCTACGCCCATCGGCGTTTCTGGCGCATGCCGCGCCCCCTCTCGGCAGGCGTCTTCGTCCCTCAGGCTGGAATACACACCATGCTGGAACAGCAACTCGTCAACGCGCTCTCCCTCGGGTGCGTGTACGCCTTGTTCGCGCTCGGGTTCACACTCGTGTTCGGCATTCTCGGCGTCATCAATCTCTCGCACGGCGCGGTCTTCATGGTCGGCGCGTACGCCGCCCTTCAGGCTGTCGCACGTCTGCATCTGCCGCTGTGGGCGGCCATCATCACGGCGGTGATCGTCAGCGGTCTGCTCGGGCTGCTCATCGACGTGCTCGTGCTCAAGCCGCTGCGCAAGCGCGGTGCGCCTCACCTGATTCCGATGATCGCCACCATCGGCGTGGGCATTCTGCTCAACAACGGTATTCAGGGCATCTTCGGTGCAGAGAACCTGCGCTTCCCGTACGAATTGGTTCCGCAAGACACCCTCACGGTGGCCGGCGTGCACATGACCGTGCTGGAACTGGTGATCATCTTCGTCTCGTTCGCACTGATGGCGCTGCTCATCACCACGATCAAGAAGACGCAACTGGGCCGCGCGTTGCGCGCGATTGCCGAGTCGCCGAAGGCCGCTTACCTGCTGGGCATCAACGTCGAAGGCCTGTTCCTCGCGACGTCGTTTGCGGCAGCCGGGCTGGGCGGTATGGCCGGCGTGCTGATCGGGCTGTACTCGAACGCGGTGTTCCCGCTGATGGGCCAGCCGATGCTGCACAAGGGCATCGCGGTGATCATTCTGGGCGGCATGGGCGACATTCGCGGCGCGATGATCGGTGGCCTGTTCCTCGGGTTTGCCGAGGTGATGTCGGTGGCCTATATCGGCTCGAACATGCGCGACGCCGTGGCGTTCGGCTTGTTGTTCCTGATCCTGTTGGTGCGTCCGCAGGGGTTGTTCGGCAAAGTGCTCGAACGCAAAGCGTAATTACGGGGGCGCAATGGACTGGTTCAATAATTTCTGGGCGGTGTACAGCAATTTGGTGCTGACGTTGGGCACCAATGCGCTGCTGGCGCTGTCGATTTACCTCACGCTCTCGTGCGGCATGCTCGCGATGGCGAATGCGGCGTTCATGGGCATTGGCGCTTACACGGCGGCACTGTTGACGATGAACTACGAGATGCCTTTCGCGGTGTCGCTCGCCGGTGGCATGGCCGCACCGGCACTCGTCGCGTTCATCATCGGCAAGCCGACGCTGCGCCTGTCGGGTGTGTATCTGGCGATGGCCACGCTCGGCTTCGGCGAAGTCGTGCGTGTGCTGATCCTGAACACCGAAGACCTGACCGGCGGCGCGCTCGGCCTGAACGGCATCCCGCAACTCACGCAGTGGTGGCATGTGGCCGGCGCCGTGGTGATCACGCTGGCCGTGCTGTGGCGTCTGCGCCGCTCCAAGATCGGCCGTGCGTTCGAAGCCATCAAGGAAGACGAGACGGCGGCGGGCCTCATGGGCATCAACGTCACCGGTTACAAGATGCTGGCGTTCGTGCTGGGTGCCGTGCTGGCGGGTCTGGCCGGTGCACTCAATGCGCATCTGACGTTCTTCATCGGCCCGAACGAGTACGGCTTCGATCGTGGCGTGGAGATTCTGACGATGGCAATTCTCGGCGGTATCAACGGTCTCGTGGGCCCGGTGCTCGGCAGCACGATCCTGACGCTGTTGCCGGAGATGCTGCGCGCGTTCAACGATTTCCGTCTTGTGGTCAACGGGCTGATTCTGGTGCTGATCGTGTTGTTCCTGCCCAAGGGCATCTGGGACCCGACACGTTTTCGCCGGTGGTTCCGCGCCGGCAAGACGCGTTCGGCCTCTTCCACGTAAGCGGACAGGGGATACGACATGCTCAAGCTGACTAATATTTCCAAGCGATTCGGCGGCCTGCACGTATTGCAGGACGTGAATATCGAGGTGCCACAGGGCACCATCTTCGGGTTGATCGGACCGAACGGCGCCGGCAAGACGACGGTGTTCAACCTGATCACCGGCCTGTTGCAGCCGACCGGCGGCAGCATCACGTTCAACGGCGAGAGTCTGGTGGGGCAGAAGCCGCACAAGATCACGCAACGCGGCATTGCCCGCACGTTCCAGAACATCCGCATCTTCAAGGAGATGACGCTGATCGAGAACGTGGTGGTGGGGATGCACCGCCATCTCACGTACGGACCGGCCGGGTTGCTGCTCTCGCTGCCGGGCTTTCGCGATATGGAGAAGCGCTCGCGCGAACGTGCGCACGAGTTGCTCTCGTGGGTGAAGCTCGATCACAAGGCGTACGACATCGCCGACAACCTGTCGTACGGCGATCAGCGCAAGCTCGAACTTGCCCGCGCGCTGGCAACCGAGCCGAAGCTGTTGCTGCTCGACGAGCCGGTGGCCGGCATGAACACGGGTGAAAAGGTCGATCTCATGAGCGAGATCGAGAACATCAAGGCGCGCGGTTACACGATCTTCATGATCGAGCACGACATGCGTTTCGTGATGGGCCTGTGCGAGCGTATCGCGGTGCTGAACTTCGGCCGCATCATCGCCGAAGGCAACCCGGACGAGATCAAGAACAACCCGCAAGTGATCGAGGCTTATCTGGGCCGCGATGACGATGAAGATATCGCCGCACTCGCAGCCAGCGGGGAGGACAAGGTATGAGCGCATTGCTCGAAGTGAAGGGCCTGAAGGTGGGCTATGGGCACATCGAGGCCGTGAAGGGCGTCGATTTCTCGTTGCGCGAACACGAGATCACCTCGCTCGTGGGCGCCAACGGGGCGGGCAAGTCGACGACGTTGCTCGCGCTGTCCGGTCTGATCAAGAAGCAAGGCGGCACGATTGTGTTCGAAGGCGAGGACATCGGTGGTCTGGCCCCGAACAAGATCGTGCAGCGCGGGCTGGTGCAGGTGGCCGAAGGCCGTGCCACGCTCACGACGATGTCGGTGCGCGAGAACCTTGAGCTCGGGGCGTACACGCGCCGCGACCGGCAGAACATCAAGGCGGACTTCGACAAGGTGCTGGAGCGATTCCCGCGTCTGTCGGAGCGCCTTGAGCAGATGGCCGGCAACTTGTCGGGCGGCGAGCAGCAGATGCTGGCGATCGGCCGTGCGTTGATGGCGCGTCCGCGGTTGCTGCTGCTCGACGAGCCGTCGATGGGGCTGGCGCCGATCATCGTGCAGGGCATTTTCAACACGCTCAAGGAAATCAACGCCGACGGGCTGACAATCTTCCTTGTGGAGCAGAACGTGCGTCAGGCGCTGAAGATCGCGCAACACGGCTACGTGCTTGAGACCGGTAAGGTTGTGCTCGACGACACCGGTCGCAATCTGCTCAACAACCCGCGTGTGCTGGAGGCGTATTTGGGCGGTTGATGCGACGGGGCACGGGGCATGGGGCGTTTGCCCCGTCCCCCATGCTCGGGTGGCACCGATATGACGTCGATCTCTCGTCGTCGGTTGGATGGCCACGTCAGCGGCATCGACGGTGGGTGAAACACCCGCCGTCGATGCCGTTTTCATATTGTTCGGCGCTGACGGGAGCGAGGGCGGCGACGGGTAACGGATCGCGTGCCGTGCCGCTAAGGGTAAGGAAAGGCGATTGCCTGTGTGCCAATTGGCAGCCAACCAGAATTGGTGCATGCTGCGTGAAAACGGGCAGAAAGGACATTCATGGACGGCTTTCTCATGGAGCGTGCGTCGCGTGCGCAACTAGCGTTCGCTGGCTGTCTGGCGCTCGTCATTCTCTGCGCACTCGTGCTCACTGCCCCGCAGGCGACGTCGCCGTTGCCGGCCGTGGCGCCGTTCCTGCCGATGTGCGGGCTGACCGTCTTCACGACGGCCACTATCGTCTCGTTTCTCCTCGCCGCACAATTCCAAGTCAGCCGCTTGCCCGTCTACGGGTTGCTGGCAGGTGCCTACGCCTTCGCCGCACTCACCGTGGCCATGCAGTTGCTGACCTATCCGGGGCTGTTTTCGCCGCAGGGCCTGTTCGGCGCCCGCCCGAGCACGTCCGGCTGGATCTGGGTGTTCTGGCACGCCGGTTTCCCCATTTTGGTGCTCGTCGCGATGGTCTCGCGGCGTCTGTTCACACCGCAGTCGATCACGCAGTTACCGCCGCCCGGGCGGGCCACATGGATGTTCGTCGGCCTGCCGCTCATCGTGGCGGCGCTGCTGTGTCTGACGGCCCTTGCCGTACCGCTGCCGCCGGCGCTGGCCCCGGCGACCGCTCCCGGCGATTTCTCCGATAGCGGTGCCGCGTTCGTCCTGCTGCTGCTGAATCTGGCGGCGCTTGGCGGCGTGCTGTCGTTGGGGCGCCTGCGCACGGTGCTCGACGTATGGGTAGCCCTTGCCGTGCTCGCCTGCGTGACCGATACGCTCCTCAGTCTGATGAGCACGGTGCGCTTCTCGCTGGGCTGGTATCTGGCGCGCTTGTTCAGCATGTCGGCACCGGGACTGCTCGTTTGTGTATTGGTATGGGAAGTGACGCGGCTCTATCGCGAGTTGACGCGTGCGCACCTGCGCCTGATCGAATACAGCAATCGAGACGCGCTGACCGGCATCTTCAACCGTCGTTATTTCAACGAACGGTTTCCCCACGATTTCGAATTGGCCCGCCGTACCGCACGGCCGTTGTCGCTACTGATGGTCGACGTCGATCACTTCAAGAAATACAACGATCTGTACGGTCACCCGGTAGGCGACGAGTGTCTGGAAAATGTGGCCGTGGCGCTCATGCGGGCGACCCATCGCCCGACGGATCTGGTGGCGCGCTATGGCGGCGAGGAGTTCGTGATCGTGTTGCCGGACACCGACGTGAACGGTGCGCAGTTCGTGGCGACGCGCGTGACAGAGAGTGTTCGTGCGCTGGCGCGACCCGGCCCCGGCCCGCTCGGTTATGTGACGGTGAGTGTCGGTTGCGCGACCCACGTGCCGAAAGCGAACGACGCCAGTGACACGCCGGAGCGCCTGATCGCGCAGGCCGACGGGGCGCTCTATGCGGCAAAACGTCTCGGACGCGACCGCATTCATATAGCGGTACGCGTTGACGACAGCGCGGGCAATTCAGGGAGTACTGGGAGCGAGGGAAGTGCCGCCAACCCAGCCATCGACGCGCAGCGCGGCAACCTTAGCGCGTGATGGCTGAATGGGGCGATGAAGCAGTGAAGCGATGAACCGATAAGGGGAGTGGCGTCAAACAGAGGCACCAACGCCCGCGTCAAACCCGCTCGTAGGTCACGAATGCGTAGTTGAAGTCATTCGGTGCCGGCGAGTGGTGCGTTTCACGCGCCGTCTCGCGCCATTGCCCGGCGGCCAACGCCGGGAAGTGCGCGTCACCGTCGAACGCCTTCGCGATTTCCGTGACGATCACCTTGTCGGCGCTCGGCAGCGCCTCGGCATACAACTGCGCGCCGCCAATCAGACAAATCTCTTCCGCACCGACACACAGCCGCATCGCGTCGATCAGCGATCCTGCCACCTCGCAACCCTCGATCTTCAGGTCGGCATTGCGCGACACCACGATGTTGCGGCGTCCCGGCAACGGACGGCCGATCGAATCGTACGTCTTGCGGCCCATCACGACCGGCTTGCCGAGCGTGGTGCGTTTGAAGTGCGCGAGATCTTCCGGCAGGCGCCACGGCAATTGATTGTCGCGCCCGATCACGCCGTTCTCGGCGCGGGCTACCACCAGTGTCAACAAAGTCATACGGCCACCGGTGCCTTGATATGCGGATGCGCTTCGTATCCGACGATATGAAAATCTTCGTAGCGGTAATCGAAGATGGAGTCCGGCTTGCGCGAGATTTCGAGCTTCGGCAGCGGGAACGGTTCGCGGGCGAGCTGCGTGCGCACCTGTTCGAGGTGATTGTTGTACAGATGGCAATCGCCACCGGTCCAGATAAAGTCGCCGACTTCCAGCCCGGTCTGCTGCGCCATCATGTGCGTGAGCA
The DNA here is from genome assembly GCF_002179965.1 of Pandoraea sp. PE-S2T-3. Lineage (GTDB taxonomy): Bacteria > Pseudomonadota > Gammaproteobacteria > Burkholderiales > Burkholderiaceae > Pandoraea. Next base: position 308,561 of record NZ_NGUQ01000015.1, on the reverse strand, counting down.
ACGCATAGCTCGCAATGTTGAACGGCACGCCGAGGAAGATATCGGCACTGCGTTGATACAACTGACACGACAGCTTGCCGTCCGCCACATAGAACTGGAAGAACGCGTGGCAGGGCGGCAGCGCCATGCGCGGAATCTCGCTCACGTTCCACGCCGAGACGATCAGGCGGCGCGAGTCGGGGTTCTTGCGAATCTGGTCGACCAACTGGGTGATCTGGTCGATGTGACTGCCGTCCGGCGTCGGCCACGAGCGCCATTGGGCGCCGTAGACGGGGCCAAGCTCACCGTCCGCATCGGCCCATTCATTCCAGATCGACACACCGTTTTCCTGAAGGTAGCGCACGTTCGTGCTGCCCTGAAGGAACCACAGCAGTTCGTGCACGATGGACTTGGTGTGCACCTTTTTGGTCGTGACGAGCGGGAACCCGGCCTGCAAGTCGAAGCGCATCTGATAGCCGAAGACCGAGCGCGTGCCCGTGCCGGTGCGATCGGTCTTTTCGGTGCCATGGTCGAGCACATGGCGCATGAAGTCGAGGTACTGTTTCATAAGTCCATCCGTTTTGGCGGATTTTACCAGCCTCCGGGTGACGGTGTCCCCGAAGTGGTCGCCGCAAACGCCACCGGGTGCCGCACGGTGAGCCGCAGGCCCACGCGCTCGCCCGGTTCATGGGTCAGATCGCCATCGACGCGGGCGATGATTTCATGCCCCGAGGCGAGGCGCAGGGTATAGAGCTGATCGGCCCCGCGAAACGCCCGCCGCACGAGCGTGGCCTCGAACGGACTCGCCGGGTCGTGCGTAATGTCGTCGGCCCGCAACAGCACATCGACGGCAAACGGCGTTTCTCCCGATGCCGAACGCTGCAACTGCGCCGCCAGCGCAGGCGTGGTGGCGATTTCTCCGATTTCGAGAGCGATGCTGCCCGCCTCGCCATGCTCACCGCGCTCACTATTCCCGCCATGCTGTCGAAACGACCCCGGTACCAGCGTGCCGCGACCGATAAAGTCGGCCACCACGCGGTTGGCGGGTGTCTGCCACAACGCACGGGCCGGTGACCATTGTGCAATGGCGCCCGCGTGCATCACCCCGATCCGGTCGGCCATGGCGAAGGCTTCGTGCTGATCGTGCGTGACGAGAATGGCCGTGGCACCACTGGCGCGAATGATTTCGCGCACTTCCACGGCAAGGCGTTCGCGCAAGTCGAGATCCAGATTCGAGAATGGCTCGTCGAGCAGCAGCAGGGCTGGCGAAGGCGCGAGTGCGCGGGCGAGCGCCACACGCTGCTGCTGGCCGCCAGAGAGCTCGTGCGGATACTTGCGTAACGCCCCGGCAAGGCCGACGCGCTCGGCGAGGTCTTCCACCCGCGAATTTCGCTCGCCACGCGGCATGCGTCCCAGCCCGAAACCGATGTTCTGGGCCACGTTCAGATGCGGGAACAACGCGTAATCCTGAAACACCACACCGACGTGCCGGCGTTCAGGAGGTTCGCTGGCCTGCGCGTTGGCGACTTCGTGGCCGTCGAGCACGATACGTCCGCCGCCCAGCGGCTCGAATCCGCACACGGCGCGCAGCACCGTGGTCTTGCCGCAGCCCGACGGGCCGAGCAGGCAGCCGATTTCTCCACGCGCAAGCGACAGCGACAGATCACGCACGGCCGTGTGGGCATGGCCGGCGGTGTCGTACGTGACGGTGATGTGATCGAGCAGCAGGTAGGGCAGAGACATGAAGGGCGAGGGGCTCAGGAGGAAAACAACACAGACGCGCAGACAATCGCGACGCCAGTTATCCGGGCAAATTATCGGGGCAAATCGTCCGGGCAAATCATCAAGCCGAAATCGCGCCCCATGCGTGCCGGGCACTTTCCGCCAACCCGGGCGTCAGAGACGCGATTGCGAATGCGTATAATTTACAGCACGTTTAGACCGGTGAACGTCTGCCGGTTCCCTCACGGGGCGGGCATCGGCATCTGTGCTGACCGTGCCACGTGTCCCATACGTTCCGATTGATCCGTCAACCGACCCACTGAATTCGATTTGCCGATGCCCTCGACGCCCCCGCCGCGCGCCGCTTCCGACCTCGCCCAACGCACCCACGGGCCGACTGCCGACCGGGAGAACCGTTCGATTGACGGGGCTGCGGCATCCGCTGCGGTATCGACTGCCATCGTTGACGAGGCCCCGAGTGCACCGCGCGTCGCACGTCTGCGTCTGGGCCACGGCAAAGGGGTATGGCAGCTCGCCGCCTGGCTGCCGGCGCTGGTCGTCCTCGTCCCGATGTTCGGCATCGTGGCCGCGCTGGGCGCCGGGGATGCCAACACGCGGGCCATCCTGTTGCACATGCTCGACACGGTCTTGCCCGAGTACGCGCTGAATTCGCTGCGCATTTCGCTGGCCGTGGCCGTCGGCGTGCTGGTGATGGGCGTGTCGAGTGCGTGGCTCGTCGTGCACTACGCGTTCCCCGGGCGGCGTGTGCTGGCATGGGCGCTGATTCTGCCGCTCGCCATGCCGGCCTACGTCACGGCCTACGCCTATACCGACTTCCTCCAGTTTTCCGGCCCGGTGCAAACGGCGCTGCGTCGGGCGCTGGGCGTCGACCGCCTGAGCGCATTCCCCGAGATCCGCTCGTGGTACGGCGCGGCGTGGGTCTTCGCCGGGGCGTTCTATCCCTATGTGTATCTGCTGGCGCGCACGGCGTTCCTCGACCATAGCCAGCGCTTCCTCGAAGCGGCCCGCACGCTGGGCTGCACCCCGTGGCAGGCGTTCTGGCGCGTGGCGTTGCCGCTGGCGCGGCCGGCGCTGGTGGCGGCCGTGGCCCTCGTCCTCATGGAGACGCTCGCCGACTACGGTGCCGTCGCCTACTTCGGGGTGCCCACGTTCACGACCGGCATTTATCGTGCGTGGCTGTCGATGGGCGACCGCGTTGCCGCCGCGCAGCTTTCGGTCTGTCTGCTGGCCGCCGTGCTGGTACTGCTGATGCTGGAGGCGCGCGGCCGCGCACGCCTGCGCTACTACGGGGCTCCGGGCCGGGCACCGACTACGGCGCGCCGCACGGTGCTCAGGGGCGGACGCGGCTGGCTGGCCACCCTCGTCTGCGTGTTGCCGCTGGTCATCGGTTTCCTTCTCCCGGCGGTCATCATGCTTCGGCTGGCGGTCTCGGAACTCGATCAGGTGCCGTGGTCGCGCTATGGAGAATGGGTCTACAACACCGTGCGGCTGGCGGGCGCGGCGGCGTTGGTGGCGAGCGTCTTCGCGATCGTGCTCGGCTACGCGCAGCGGCAGGCCCCGGGCCGGGCCACGCGGGCGGCGGTACGCCTCGTCGGCGTGGGCTATGCGATTCCGGGCGCGGTGATCGCACTCGGTATCCTCACACCCGTGCTGCGGGTAGACACCTGGCTTGGCGACCTGTTCGGTGCAGACGGTCTGGTGCTGGCGGGCACGGCCGGCGTGCTGATCTATGCCTATCTCGTGCGATTCCTGCCCGCCGCCTTGCAAAGTGTGGACGCAGGCTTCGCCAGAATTTCCCCCAATCTCGACGCCAGTTCGCGCAGTCTCGGCGTGGGCGGCTGGGCCATGCTGCGGCGCGTGCATCTGCCGTTGCTGCGCGGCAGTGTGCTGACGGCCGCGCTGCTCGTCTTTGTCGACGTCATGAAAGAGCTGCCCGCCACGCTGGCGCTGCGGCCCTTCAATATGGACACGCTCGCCGTGGTCACGAGTCATCTGGCCGCCGACGAACGGCTGGCCGAGGCCGCCGTGCCGGCCCTCACGCTCGTGGCCGTCGGCTTGCTGCCGGTGCTGGTGCTGGCCAGGGCGATCGCCCGGCGTGCTTGAAAAATACTGAAACGTTTAACAGTTGCCGCTGCGATAGCGCCGCACTATAGTCGAATCAGACCCGGCAACGTTACCGGGGAGACTGAGCGTCAACAAAATGATTGCGATCGTCATTTGCAAATGTTGGCTGTTCATGGCCATGGCGTCGGCACCGCCGCCTGAGGCATCGTTCAACACGGCAGACGGCGGCTGGAGTGCCGTTCTGGTGTCCGGAGCGATGCGTTAGCGGCGCCTGGGAGGGACCGGCACCGGCTTACCGAGACGGACGCTTGGGCGTCCGGCGGACTCTCGCAACCTGGCGTCTTGCCGTACCTTCCATCCCCCCGACTCACCGTTTCGCGCCGCAACCGTCAACTCAGTGCAAGGCGTCGCAGCGGGGCTTCAGTGTTGTTTTCATGTACCGGCGAACCGGGGGAAAGCGGTATCGAAGTGGCGTTTTTACCCCTTGCGTCGCACAATCGCGGTCAATGCAGTGCCTTCGGGAGACTGGCATGGCGCTTTGGCGGATCGATCTGGTGTCGCTGCGTCTGTTCGTTGCCGTTTGCGAGGAAAGCAGCATTGCCCGCGCCGCCGAGCGCGAGTTCATCGCCCCATCGGCGGTCAGCAAGCGCATCAACGATCTGGAGTCGCTGGTTGGCTCCGCGCTGCTGCAACGGCACAAGTGGGGGGTGCGCGCCACGCCGGCCGGCGAAGCGCTGCTTCACCACGCGCGCAATGTGCTGCGCAGCCTCGAGAAGATGCAGGGCGACTTGTCCGAATACACCAGCGGTGTGCGCGGCCACATTCGCATCTTTGCCAATGTGTCGTCCATCGTCGAGACGTTGCCCGATGAACTCGGCGCGTTCCTGCGCCGCCACGAGGGCGTGAAGGTCGATCTCGAAGAGCACACCAGCGCGCAGGTGGTGCGCGGCGTGGCAGAAGGGGCGACCGACATCGGCATCTGCTGGGACGCTGTCGACACGCGCGACGTCGAAGTCTTCCCCTACCGGCACGACCAGATCGTGGCCGTCCTGCATCGGGAGCATTCGCTCGCCAATGCCAGCCAGCTGGCCTTCACCGAAACGCTCGACTTCGACCACATCGGCGTGCATCCCGATAGCGCCATGTACACCGTCCTGCGGCGCATCGCGGCCGAGCAGGGCAAGACTGTCAAATTCCGCATTCACGTATCGACGTTCGAGGCCGTGTGCCGCATGGTGCGCGCCAACCTCGGCATGGCCGTGGCGCCGCGCGAGGCGGTGGGCGTCTACTCGCAGGTACCGGACGGCGAAGCGCTGCGCGTGGTGCCGCTCACCGACAGCTGGGCGCAACGGCGGCTAATCGTGTGCGTTCGGCGTTACGACGCGTTGCCGGTGGCGTCACGCATGCTGGTGGATCACCTCTGCGCGCGCGGGAGTACAGAGACATCGTGAACGGCGATGTCTGGCATGCCGAAACACATCTTGTCGCCGCCACCCTGGCGGCGGATGCTCTGGGAGCCGATAGCGATTCTGGCCGACGAGCCGGAGCGCGCCTGCGTCCCGATCCCACGGGAGGAGACTCGCGATGACACAAAGTGAAGCGCGCCGCGTGCGCGATGTAGTGGGCCGTCTGGTGCTTGTGCTTGCCCTGATGGCACTCGGCCTCATAGCGTTGAGCCTGAGCAGTACGGCGCGCGCCGCACCGGCCCAGCCGCTGGAAAAACCCAAGATCACCATCGCCGTGGGCGGCAAGCCCGGGCTCTATTACCTGCCCCTGACCATCGCCGAGCAACTTGGCTACTTCAAGGACGAGGGGCTTGACGTCACCATTGACGATTTCGCGGGCGGCTCCAAAGCGTTGCAGGCGGTCGTGGGCGGCAGTGCCGACATCGGCACCGGGGCCTTCGAACATACCTTGCTGATGCAGACCAAGGGGCTGACGTATCAATCGTTCGTTGTACTTGGCGCTGCACCCCAACTGGTGCTTGGCGTCGTGAAAAGCCACAACAACGACGTCAAGTCCGTGAAGGATCTGAAGGGCATGCGCATCGGCGTGAGTGCCCCCGGCTCCAGCACGCACATGCTGGTCAATGTGGCGCTCGCCAAGGCGGGCCTCAAGCCGTCTGACGTGTCCATCGTCGGTGTCGGTACCAATGCCACCGTGGTGGCGGCCGCGCGCGGCGGGCAAGTCGACGCGGTGTCCAACGTCGATCCGATGATGACGCTGCTTCAGGAGTCGGGCGACATCAAGGTACTGATCGACACGCGCACGCAGGCAGGCACGCGTGCCATGTTCGGCGGACCGATGCCGGCGGCCGTGATGTATGCGCCGCAAAGCTTCATCCAGAAGAACCCCCGCACGGTTCAGGCGCTGGCCAACGCCATCGTACGTGCCGACAAGTGGCTGCAACACGCGTCGGCGGCCGAACTGCTCAAGACCGTGCCGGAACCTTATCTGCTGGGGGACAAGACGCTTTACCTGAAGGCTTTCGCGAACTGCCGCGAAGCGTTTTCGCCCGACGGCCTGATGCCGGCCGATGGTCCTGCCACCGCGTTGCGTGCGCTGGCGTCGTTCACGCCGGAGGTCAAGCCGGCGCAGATTCGTCTCGGCGATACCTGGACCAACACTTTTGCCACGCAGGCGAATCGCCAGTACCCCTGACGAACGCGCGTTTAGACGTCATGCCCTCGAAATTCAGCCGCCGCTACGTCTCCGAGGCCCGATTTGGGCACGGAACTTGCGATCCGAACGGGTGACCCGATGCGGGAACATTCCAGGAGCGATCACATGCAAACCACTGTGCGACTGACCGGACGTGTGCTTTGGTTGAGCGACAGCGCCGAGGCGATGACGCGGCAATTGGCGGGCGAGGATCTGACGCGCGCCGACGCCGGCACGCTGCGTGACCAGATTTCCACCGACGAAATGACCCCGGCGTGGGCGTGTCTCACTTTCGACGACACGCTGGGTGACTACGTTTATGTCGGATTGCGATGCAGTGATGGCGATGCCGATCCGACGGGCGTTTTCCCCGTCAAGCCGAAATCGGTGCGCTCGGGTGGCTTTGCGTTGTCGGTCTCCGGCACGCGGCGGGGCAAGGGGTCGTCGCGTGAAGCGAGTCCGTTTGCCGAGTGGTGCGCGGGCATCCGGCTCGTGATTGCCGACAGTCTGGAGCGCATTTATGCGCAGAATTGCCAGAACCTGGGCTTGCTGACGTCGACCGATCAATCGCTTGTCGAGCGTCTGCTCGCGGGGGAAGAGCTTCCCGTCGAGGCGTTTCTGGAAGACTGCGACGTGCTTGGCGAAGCCATCGTGCGTAGCGGCGGGTTGTTCGGCTACACACGGCGGCGGCTGGCAGGAGAGGTCGTGCCGCCGCGCCCCGCGCATGCGCCGGGCCCCATGACGTATGGCGAGAAGATCATCGCCCGTGCGCTGGGTGTTGCGCGTGTTCGCGCGGGGGACGCCGTCTTCGTGCCCGCCGACTGGCGCTTTTCCCACGAATACGTCACGCCGATGGCCGTGAGTTTTCTGCATCACGCATTCGAGGGGGCCGGTGCCGATACGCCGTCGCTGCACGACCCGGCATCGATTCTCTGCTTTGAAGATCACTTGACGCATCTCGACGCGATGACGGGCGGCAATCGGCCGCCGGCGCTGATTGAGGCCGCGCATCAACTCGGTGCGGTGCAACGCGACTTCTGCGCGAAACATCAATTGCGTCTGCACGGCCGCATACCCGGGGGTGGCTCCGAAGGCATTTGCCACGCCATCATGCTGGAGCGCTATGCGTTGCCGGGGCAGGTGATTGTCGGCACCGATTCGCACACGCCGCACTGCGGTGCCATCGGCGCGTTTGCTTTCGGTGTCGGAGCGACGGAAATGGCCAATGCGTGGCTCACGGGCGATGCACGGCTGGTTGTGCCGGGCACATGCCTTGTGCAGCTTCGCGCGCAGTTGCCGGCCGGTGTGGGCGCCAAGGATCTCGCACTGCACGTGCTGCATCTGCCCTACATCCGCGACGGCCGTGCTATTGGCCAGATCATCGAGTTTGCAGGCGAAGCGGTGGCGCATCTGTCGACCGACGAGCGCGCGACGCTGACCAACATGGTGGCCGAGATCGGCGGCCTCACGGGCCTTGTGGTGCCCGACGCCGAGACGGTCCGGTATCTGAACGAACGGCGCGGGTCGGCGATGGCGCTCGAACCGTGGATGACGAACGACGCGCAGGCGTCATATGCCCACGTCATCGAGATCGACTGCGCACGCGTGGGCGCGATGGTGGCCAGCCCTGGCGATCCGGGCAACGGCGTCGCCCTCAACGCGCTGGCGGCGCCCGTGCGCATCGACATCGCCTATGGCGGCTCGTGCACCGGCAGCAAGCGAGACGATCTGCGTGCTTGTCACGACGTGCTCGCCTGGGGATTGTCGCGTGGCATGCATGTGGCCGACGGCGTGCGGTTCTACCTGCAATACGGCAGCGAGGACGTGCGCACGTGGTGCGAGTCGCAGGGCTACACCCGAGTGTTCGAAGCGGCCGGTGTCACGTTGTTGTCGCCCGGTTGCGGCGCTTGCGTGAACGCAGGCCCCGGGGCGTCGAGCAACGCAAGCGACGTGGTGATCAGCGCACAGAATCGGAATTTCCCGGGACGCTCGGGCCCCGGCCAGATGTGGCTCGGCAGTCCGGCGACCGTTGCGGCGAGCGCGCTGGCGGGCTACATCGTCGGCTTCGATCAATTGCAACGCAACGCCCGCGGCGTACCGCCCGCGCGCCTCGCGTCGAACCATCCGGCAGGCGGGCACTTACCCGCGCGCTAGACAAGGCGCCCCGCATGGCCCGGTTGTCCGGCGATGTGCGGCGCAGTAGAGGAGGCAGCACATGCAGGATGCCGTTCGCGCGACGCCAATGCCACTGCAAGGCATCCGCGTGGTGGAGTTCTCTCATATGGTGATGGGCCCGACGTGCGGCATGGTGCTGGGCGATCTCGGCGCCGACGTCATCAAGATCGAGCCGGTAAGCGGTGACGCCACACGCCGGCTGCTCGGCACTGGTGCGGGGTTCTTTCGCACGTTCAACCGCAACAAGCGCAGTCTGGCCGTCGATGTCACGCGTCCGGAAGGGCGGGAGTTGATGCTGCGGCTCGTGGGCACGGCCGACGTGGTGACAGAAAACTTCAAACCGGGACGCATGCGGCAGATCGGGCTCGACTATGCCACGCTCGCGCGGCTCAACCCCGCGCTGGTCTATGTCTCGCTCAAGGGGTTTCTGCCGGGACCGTACGCCGCGCGCACGGCACTCGACGAAGTCGTGCAGATGATGGCCGGACTGGCGTATATGACGGGGCCGCCCGGGCAGCCGTTACGCGCTGGTGCATCGGTGAACGACATCATGGGTGGTGTGTTCGGCGCACTGGCGGCGCTCGCGGCGCTTTACGAGCGCAAGACCACGGGGCGTGGTCAGGAAGTGCAGGGCGCGCTCTTCGAGAACTGCGTCTTGCTCGCGGCGCAGCACATGCAGCAGTACGCCGTCACGGGCGTGGCGCCAGCGCCGATGCCGGCACGCGTCTCGGCATGGGGCATCTACGACGTATTTACGGCGCGCGATGGCGTGCAGATCTTTCTGGCGGTGGTGAGCGATACGCAGTGGCGCATTTTCTGCGACGTCTTCGGGCGCAGCGATCTGGCCGACGATGTGAGGCTCGCCACCAACAATGACCGTGTGCTCGCGCGCGACTGGCTGATGCCACTGCTGCGCGAGATGGTGCAGGGCTACGACGCCGATTACCTGTCGGCCGCGTTCGAGCGCCACGGCTTGCCGTTCGCGCCCATCGTCACGCCGCAGGCGTTGTTCGACGACCCGCATCTGCAAGCGAGCGGCGGCCTGGGCGAGTTGACCACCGATGACGGTGAGCACACAGCCGTGCCTCTGCTGCCAATCACCATGGCGGGGCAGCGGCTGCCGGCGCGCATGCCATTGCCTGCGGTCGGCGAGCACACCGGCGAGATTCTGCGCGAGATCGGATATCGCGACGTGCAGATTGCCCGCTTGCTGGCGGAGGGCGTGATTGCGTGGCCGTCGGGCGCTCCCGGAGATGAGGGGCATGACGGGCATTCGGACGGACAGGCGACGAGGTCAGCCACCGCTGATGCCAGCGGCGGGATGGCATCGACAGTCGGCAGCACGGCGACGAATTCAGACAAGTCCGAGGGCGAATGAGGGTTCGTCTGGTTGCGGGCGGAGGGTGAGGCGCGATACGGTAGCAGGCAGTTGCTTTTCGACACTTGGCGATATGCCGATACGCCGAGTTGCCGACGTGCCGACGTGCCGATAGGCTGATACGCCAGACTACCGACGTGCGGACGCGTTGATGTGTGGATCGTCGCGTCGTGCGTTGGCCGGATCGTCGCCCGATAACCCTACTGTCGCTACCCCATGACCGCCTCTCAAGATGCGCCGCTGGCCGGCGTTACCGTACTGGATCTCACCCGTTTGCTCCCCGGTCCGCTGGCCGGCCTGCGTCTCGCAGAGATGGGCGCGCACGTCATCAAGATCGAAGACACCGGCGCGGGTGACTATGCCCGCGAGATGATGCTGCGCGAGGGAGAGGCACCGCCCAGTGCGTTCTGGCGGTTGCTCAATCGCGGCAAATCGGTGGAGCGGCTCGATCTCAAGCAAGCCGCCGATCGCGCGGTGTTTCTCGAACACGTGGCACGCGCCGACGTGCTGCTTGAAGGCTTTCGTCCCGGCGTGATGGACCGGCTCGGGTTTGGCTTTGAGACGCTTGCCAAACATCGCCCATCGCTCGTGATGGCGTCGATCAGCGGTTACGGACAGCAGGGACCGCTGGCGCAGGCAGCGGGTCACGACATCAACTACATCGGTTACGCAGGTGTGCTCGATCAGCTATGTGATGCGAGCGATGCGCCGATCGTGCCGAACTTCCAGATCGGCGATTTGTTCGGCGGTGCGCAGGCCTGCGTCGAAGCGGTGCTGGCAGCGCTTTTTGCTGCACTACGGACCGGGCGTGGGCGGTGGCTCGACGTGTCGATGACGCACGAAGTCTTTCGCGCCAATCTGGTACCGGCCGTGGCGGTGCATCGACAGGGGCGCGCTGCGCGTGCGGGTGAAGACCTGCTCAATGGCGGCGTGCCGTGCTATCAGGTGTATCGCACGAAGGACGGGCGGTACATGGCGGTTGGCGCACTCGAACTCAAATTCTGGCAGACGTTGTGTGACGTGCTGGATCGCCCCGGATGGAGAGACCGGCACTGGATGCTCGGGCAGCCGGTCGGCGGCGACGATGCCCGCGCCTTGCAGGCCGAGTTGGCGGCGGTGTTTGCAAGCGCGTCGCAAGCTGACTGGACGGCTCGGTTTGCGAACGCCGATTGCTGTGTCACACCGGTGCTGAGACTCGAAGAGGCGATGGCGCATCCGTTGTTTGCCGGGGCGGCGGATGTGCTGAGGGCCTGAGGCGATGGCGTTACCGAATGTCACAAAATTCCGTAGCGTCGTGGCGCAACACCGTCCATTGATCGCGTAGAGTCGTCGCTTGCCGATCACAACCCGCCCATGATTCGATTGCCTGACTTCGACACCCTGCGCAAGACACGTCGCCTGGCCTGCGTCGTTGCGATGACCTCGCTGTGTGGCGCCTGCGCGTCGTATCAGGAGTCCCCTGTCGATCACGGCAAGGTGCGCTCCACGTCAATGACGACGGCCGACCTTGCGCAGACCGACATCAACCGTATGGCGACCCTCGGCATGCGGGCCAATCTCGAGAGTCTCTACCTGCTGGCCGACAAGCTCTACAAGCGCAACCCGCGCGAATGGCGCAAGAGCGGTGCCGCCACGCAAGCGCAAGCGATGGCGCAACTGCGTGCGGCGGTCGAAGGGCGGCGCAATCTGGCTGAGTTGAAAGACTTGCGTGACGTCAGGGCGCTGTCGCGCTCCCTCGATCCGGCGTTTGATGGCGATCGCGTGGCCGCCTTCGTCTTCAGCTTGTCGGACACGATCATCACGGCGCACGGCGGCAGCACGGTGTTCTATCTGAGCGACGGTCTCGATGCGCAGCGTATCTACAACGCCGCGCGCAATGTGGAAATCGCCGCGTGGCTGCTGGCCAGCCGTCGCGATCTGGCCGGACGGCCGCTGCTGCTCGCTAATGAAGTGGCCGATGTGACCAACGTGAGCTTCGAGCGTGAATTCGGCAAGATCATCGGCCGGCTGGATCTGCTCGCCGAGATGCTTGACGAGAAGTACCGGCGGGCAGGCATCGGCTATGTGCAAAACCTGCTCGGTGCGCAGTTTCTTCAGTTCCTGCCGGTGAGGTAGCGGTGGTTGGCAGTGGCATCTCGGAGATGTGCCTCATAGGCTGCGATAAATAGGCGAATGCTGTATATTTGCACAGTGTTTTCTGCCCTTATCCATGCTGCCCCTCACACGCAAAATCATCCACTGCGACGCCGATTGCTTCTATGCCTCGGTCGAGATGCGTGACGATCCGTCGTTGCGGGGCATTCCATTGGCGGTGGGCGGGCAGCCCGATCAGCGCGGTGTCATCGCCACCTGCAACTACGAGGCTCGCGCGTTCGGCGTGCGCTCCGCCATGCCGTCGGCACAGGCGGTCAAGCTTTGCCCCGATCTGCGCATCATTGCGCCGACGATGGAGCGGTATCGCGAAGCGTCGCAACGCATCATGGCGATCTACCGCGATTACACCGATCTGGTCGAACCGCTCTCGCTTGACGAGGCTTATCTGGACGTCACGGATAGCGAGCGATGCGAGGGGTCTGCCACGTTGATCGCCCGCGAGATTCGGGCGCGCATCTCGGCGGAGGTCGGGCTGACGGTGTCCGCTGGCGTAGCCCCGAATAAATTCATTGCGAAGATTGCCAGCGACTGGCGCAAGCCGGACGGCATGTTCGTGGTGCGCCCGGCCGAGATCGACGCCTTTGTTGCCGCGCTGCCGGTCGAGCGCCTGTTCGGTGTCGGGAAGGTCACGGCCGAGAAACTGCGTGCGCTTGGCGTGGATTCCTGCGGCGATCTTCGCAACCACTCGCTCACGGAGCTGACCGAGCGTTTCGGCGTGTTTGGTCAGCGTCTGCATGAGCGCTGCCGGGGTATCGATACGCGGGAAGTGACGCCTGACCGGGAGCGAAAATCGATCAGCGTGGAAACGACCTACACGCGCGACCTTCGGACGCTGGCCGATTGCGAGGCGGCATTCGAGCCGCTGATGCGCCAGTTGCACGAGCGGATTGCACGCGCACGACGCGGCGAACCGGTCGCCATTGCCAAAGTTTTCGTCAAGGTGCGTTTCGCAGATTTTTCTCGTACGACCGCTGAGGCGGGAGCGCTTGGTGTCGACGCCAAGCAATGCCGCCAGCTACTCGCCGAAGCGGTGGGGCGCCGTCGTCGCCCGGTGCGTCTGATGGGTGTCGGTGTGCGTCTGTTGGAAGCGCAGGCAGCGCGTCAGCTGCGATTGTTCGACGACTGGGACGATGTGCCTGTCACGGTGCAGGAGGCGAATGCCGGGAGCACCGGAAATGCAGGTCACGCAGAAGGCGCGGCGAACTCGGTGAACTCAGGGGACGCAGCAAGCGCATAAGCGCGCCATAATGCGGCATCACACTTGCGTACGCGGGTAGGGAGAAAGCGGATGACGGAGATCATCGAAGTGACGTTGCGGCTCACGGCCGCCTTGTTGTTGGGCGGTCTGGTCGGACTCAATCGCAACTTGCATCACAAATCGGTGGGGTTGCGCACGCTCGCCATCGTCTCGTTTGGCTCGGCGCTGTTCGTGCTGGCCGTGGTGCCGTTCCCCGGTTCTGACGTAGCGACGGACGCATCGTCGGTGGGGCGCGTCGTGCAAGGCATCGTTGCGGGTATCGGTTTTCTGGGTGCGGGGTGCATCGTGCGCTCGGGGCGCAGTGCCAACGTGCATGGCTTCACCACGGCGGCCGCGCTCTGGAGTACGACCGGCATCGGCATCATCTGCGGGCTGGGGCGCTGGCACATCGCACTCGTGGCGATGGTGCTGCTGCTTATCGTGCTGGCGGTCGGCGGGCGAATCGAAGCCCTCGCACACCGCTGGCTGGGCCACGACGATCCATCGCCGGAGGCGGCTGCCGGGGACGCGTCGGCGCCGCGTGGGCCCGACGGCAAGTGACTTCCATCTGACGTCTGGAAAAGATGCACATCGCGCCCCCCTTGCAAAGGATGCGGCGGACAAATTCCTGCGGATACCGAAGAAAAATGCCCGCCGAAGCGGGCAAATGACGTTGTCGCAGTACCCCCAAAAGGACGTAAGAGGGCGATTTCATTTTGGTCAACCGAGTACCGTTCGCCAATCGGGGCTTGCCCGATTAGGGAAAGCACGCTCGGGAGAACGCTTATGCGGCGGGTAGCGGCAACGAACGGCTGTTTGGGGGTGCCTTCCGCTGATTGGCGTTTGCCATTTCAACGTGGCTCAGACCGGTGGCCAAGCCCGATGACCCGGCACCCTCCCGAGTCCCATCACTGAAGTGCACGTAACTCCGTGGCACGGGCCCGCGCCACGCGTTGGCCGTCGGCCTGTAGCGTAGCTGTCGCGGCGTCGGCTTGTTGTGCTGCGTCGGTGGCCGTCGTGTAGGTCACGATGGCGGCCTGCCGCTCGCGCCGGAATCGCTCGGTGATAGGCGCACATTCGACGGCCGCTTCGTCGGCAAGCCGAACCGGATCGGGCACCAGATTGACGTAGCGCGCGACGTGTCCGTACAAACAAGTCCGGTACTGATCTGCGGCCGCGTTGGCGGCGGCCAGATGGCGCTCACGCAAGGTGGCGGCATCGGGAGCAGGCTGGGTGGCCTTTGACCCCGCTGGCGGTGCTTTCGATGGCGTGGCGCAGCCGGCGAGCAAGCTGGCGACAAGGAGGAGGGCAGAGGGGAAGGCAGCAAGCCGGCCCGCGCGAGCGCAGGCCAAAGTCGGAAACGTCCGAGACATGAGGTAATCGACGCCGATGGCATAAAGTCCGCGATGCCGCTATGGTACGGGATTTGACGGACCAAACCGATACCGGCACGAGAGTGTCGCGCCGATCTGACATGACTGAATTTCAAAAGGGACTGGTGTGGTTGCGGCGAGACTTGCGCTGCACCGACAACGCGACGCTGGCGCAAGCCTTGGCGACGTGCGGACAGGTTTATGTCGTGTTCGTGTTCGACACGGCGATTCTGTCGGGACTGCCGCGCGATGACCGGCGGGTGGCATTCATCCATGAGAGCGTCGCGGCGCTGTCGCAAAGCGTTGAAGCCGCTGGCGGGGCACTGATCGTGCGTCACGGTGACCCGGTCGACGTGATTCCGTCACTGGCGCAGACACTTGGCGTACAGGTGGTATTCGCAGGACGAGACTATGAGCCGGACGCCGTGACGCGCGACCGTCAGGTCAGCCGGTTGCTGGACGACGCGGACATTGGCTTCGAGCACGTCAAGGATCAGGTCGTCTTCGAGATGAATGAGGTGCTGACGGCGCAGGGCGAGCCCTACAGCGTCTTCACGCCTTACCAGCGGGCGTGGCTCAAGCAGGTGCGACCTGTCGATCTCGCGCCCCATGGCCGTCGCGCCGACATGCACCGGCTGGCGGCACCCGGGGCGATTTCCGGGGAAGCGGCGTCGGAGGCAACCACCGAGATCCCGTCGCTGGCCGAACTGGGCTTCGACGTGCCTGCTGAGCGCCGCATGGCGATCCCGGCGGGCGAGGCCGGTGCTCGGCAACTGCTCGACGACTTCCTGCCGCGCATGGCGCATTACCGCGAACGCCGTGACTATCCGGCGGTACGCGGGCCGAGCTATCTCTCCGTGCATCTGCGCTTCGGCACCGTTTCCATCCGCACGCTCGCCCGCGAAGCGCACGCCGCCATGCTCCGGGGCGGCGATGCCGGGGCGGGCGCACAGACATGGCTGAGCGAGCTGATCTGGCGTGAGTTCTACTTCATGATCCTGCATCACCATCCGGAAGTGGTCGGCAACGCGTTCAAGCCCGCCTATGACGCGATTCAATGGGCGACGGGGCCGGCGGCGGACGACGATTTCGAGGCGTGGTGCGAGGGGCGCACGGGCTATCCGCTGGTGGATGCCGCGATGCGTCAGATCAACCAGACGGGGTACATGCATAACCGTTTGCGCATGGTCGTGGCGAGCTTTTTGGTGAAGGATCTGGGGATCGACTGGCGACGCGGCGAGGCTTATTTCGCGCTGGCGCTCAATGATTTCGATCTGGCCGCGAACAACGGCGGCTGGCAGTGGGCCGCCTCGACGGGGTGCGACGCGCAGCCTTACTTCCGCATCTTCAACCCGGTGACACAGTCGGAGAAATTCGATCCACAGGGGCGCTTTATCCGTAAATACGTGCCGGAACTGGCCAACCTGTCCGACAAGGCCATTCATGCGCCCTGGCGCGTCGACGCGCCAGTGCTGGCGCTCGCCAAAGTCGAACTTGGCCGCGACTACCCTCAGCCGCGCGTGGCGCACGATGTGGCGCGCAAGGAAACGCTCGCACGCTATGCCGTGGTCAAAACGCCTGCGACGTCGGAGGGCAATGCGGAGGATGTGGCGGCCGACTGATGCGGCTGAATGAGGCCGGCGCCGAACACACGCAGTCGAATTTACGTATATTTCCTCATATATTCGCGTATACCCCGGTCAACTTTCTTCACGCTTATCCGTTGATACAGGTAAGACACGAAAGAGGTCTGGGCTTCGGTAGCGAGCGGAAACGTCGGGGGGCGTTTGCCATTGCCTCCGGTGTCAGGGAGGAAGCAGAGCAAGACGGATGGAAGTGCTCGGAATACGAGCGAGGGCAGGCCAAAACCACACTACGGGGAAGCTAAACACCTTTGCCGCATAGATGGCAGCTTCGAATCACGGGGTTAGCGACATGCGAGTGCCCGGAACCTTACGGTTTCGGGCTTTTTTTTGCCTGCGCTCAAGGCCGCAGGGAGGCTTCAGCGTCGTGGGGCCGAGGGTGTCGGGGCGAAGGGCTGCCGGCCCGCGTGACGGCGAGCAACGTCCACACCGCAAGGTTGAACGGCAGCGTGAAATACGGCCAGCCGAGTGGCCCCAGCAGGGCACCCAGAACAATACAGAACAAGCCGGCAAGGGCAGCCCCCGCCAGACGCACTCCCGGGCGGCGATGGAAGACGCCCAGCCCGAGTGCCGCCAGAAACCCATTCACGCCGATGCCGCCCGCTTGCCCTGCCAACGCGGGCCAATGCTGCGCCAGTAGCGCGATGCCCAGCCATACCACCACGCCCGCAGCCAGCGCCCAGACCGTCGCACGGGCGTTCCACAGGGCCAGTACGTACCAAGTGAGCAAGCCGAGTACCAGCGGGGCGACGAACACGACCTGACCGACCGAACAGAAGACGAAGCCCGGCGTGCCCGTATCGCAGGCGAGTGCCCCCGTGCGCGGCAGCAGCCCGAGCCACGGCTGCATCGCCCACGACAGGGCCATGACGGCGACGAAGGGGCCGGTGAGTGCCGGCAGTCGGTGGCGGACGAGTTCGGCGGATGCGATGACCGTCAGGCACACGCACACCGACAGCCACACGGCCGACGTGAGGTCGGGTTGCCACAGGGCGCCGAACGCGATGCCCGTCAACGCGGCGTTGTAGCCGAACAAACCGCTGCGCCGGGCGTCACGCGGCAAACGCAGGACCAGCGCGACGAGCGACGCACCCACACTGGCCGCCAGCCCCGCGAGCGCAGCCGGACGATCGGCAAGCATGAGTACGGCAAACAGCAGCAGGCCGATGCCTGCTGACGGAATGAAGTAAATCTGCGCGAAGTTGGCCGTCAGACCGTGGAGTTCGGCAACCAGCCAGCGGTATGCGGCGAGGGCGCGTGACTCGGCCATAGGCGCGGCCGGAGAAGGCGGCGCAGAAAGCGGCACGGGAAACGACGGTGAGCGGGACGGTGGCATGCGGCGGCTCGTGCGATGAGTGCGATGTCATTGGCCAGCGAGGAGGGGCAGCAAGCCGCCGCGAAATCCGGCGAATTGCACTGAACTGCGCCAGCCATTGGACGATTGGCGCGAGCTTACGCCGAACGCCCCGCCCGCAGCGCATCCGTTCGTTATAGTCCGTATCAGGTGTTCAGGAATATCGGGCCCAAAAACACAAAACCCGCGTACGACGACGCGGGTTTTGCTTGAAACGAGTGGCGTTCAGCGAACTTACTTGCCGCCGCCCTTGGCCGGCTTGACGGCCCAGCTGTCCTTGAGCGACACGATCCGGTTGAACACCGGCTTGCCGGGTGCCGAGTCGTGACGATCGGCCACAAAGTAGCCGTGGCGCTCGAACTGCACGCGGTCTTCCGGCGCCACGTTCAGCAGCCCCGGTTCGACATAGGCTTGCGTCACGCGCTTGGCGTTCGGGTTGATCGCGTCGAGGAAGTTCTTATCGCCGGCATCCGGGTTCGGATCGATGAACAGACGATCATAGATGCGCACTTCGGCACCCAGCGCATGCAGTGCACTCACCCAGTGGATGTTGCCCTTGACCTTGTAGTTGTCAGCGCCCGGGGTGCCCGAACGGCTGTCTTCAAAGTAGTTGCAGTGCACGGCAGTCACGTTGCCGTCGGCATCGGTGTCGAAGCCCGTGCATTCGACGACGTAGCCGTAGCGCAGACGCACCTTGTTGCCCGGGAACAGGCGGAAGAAGCCCTTGACCGGCTCGGCCTGGAAGTCTTCGCGCTCGATCCACAGCTCGCGCGAGATCGGGAACGTGCGCATGCCTCGCTCCGGGAAGTGCGGGTGCACAGGGGCGTGGCAGTCTTCCTGCTGGCCTTCCGGATAGTTGTCGATGATGAGCTTGAGCGGGTCGAGCACGGCCGTGGCGCGCGGCGCCTTCGGGTCGAGGTCGTCACGCAACGCCCCTTCGAGAATGCTCATGTCGATCCACGAGGCCGACTTGGCTACGCCAATGCGATCGCAGAACAATTGCAGGCTTTCCGGCGAGAAGCCACGACGGCGCAGGCCGACGAGGGTGGGCATGCGCGGATCGTCCCAGCCGTCGACGTGTTTTTCGTCGACCAGTTGGCGCAGCTTGCGCTTGCTGGTGATCGCGTAGGTCAGTTGCAGACGCGCGAATTCGATCTGTTGCGGCATCGGGCGCGTGAACATGCCCGCGTCGGCCAACTCGCCGAGCACCCAGTCGTAGAACGGACGCTGATCTTCGAATTCCAGCGTGCACAGGCTGTGCGTGATGTTCTCGATGGCATCT
Source organism: Pandoraea sp. PE-S2T-3 (assembly GCF_002179965.1). Lineage (GTDB taxonomy): Bacteria > Pseudomonadota > Gammaproteobacteria > Burkholderiales > Burkholderiaceae > Pandoraea. The sequence continues at coordinate 289,518 of NZ_NGUQ01000015.1, read as the reverse complement.
TCGAGCGGGTGCGCATAGGTGTACATCGGATAGATGCACCACGCGTCGCCCGTACGGTGGTGATGGGCGTGACGAATGCGGTAGATGGCCGGATCGCGCAGATTGATGTTCGGCGACGCCATGTCGATCTTGGCGCGCAGCACGTGCGTGCCGTCGGCGAACTCGCCCGCGCGCATGCGGCGGAACAGGTCGAGATTCTCTTCGACGGTGCGATTGCGGAACGGCGAATCCTTGCCCGGCTCGGTCAGCGAGCCGCGATTGGCGCGCATGTCCTCGAAGCTCTGGCTGTCGACGTAGGCCTTGCCGCGCTGAATCAGCGTCTCGGCGCCCTGATAGAGCGTTTCGAAGTAGTCGCTGGCGAAGTACAGGTGTTCCTTGCCCGGGGTGTCGTAGCTGAAGCCCAGCCACTTCACCATCTCGATGATGGAGTCGACGTATTCGGTCTCTTCCTTCTCGGGGTTGGTGTCGTCAAAGCGCAGATGGCACACGCCATCGTAGTCGCGCGCCATGCCGAAGTTCACGCAGATCGCCTTGGCGTGACCGATGTGGAGGTAGCCGTTCGGCTCCGGCGGGAAGCGCGTCTCGACGCGCTGGCCCCATTTGCCCGAGCGGTTGTCTTCGTCAATGATGTTGCGGATGAAATTGGATGCCGCTGTCAGCTCTGTGCTCATGCCAGTCCAGTGTTCGGAATTTGCCGAATATTCTACCGTACCGCACTGCACCACGGGCGAGCGTCGACTCGCGTGATACGCGTTATTCGCCAGTGAGGTGCGGCATCTTGCAAAAAGAACTGCCGCTCGCGCGGCAGTCAGGGTGTTGTCTGGCCGAAATCAGGCCATCGAAGTCAGGCCATTTAAGTCAGATCGCTGAAGTCGGCGATCCGCGCGCTCAGGAGGACGAGCGCTGGGGCCAGTTGGCGTAGGAGAGCAGCCAGAGAGAAATGATGTTGACCACCGGAATGAAGGCCAGCACCGTGAACCACGGTGAAAAGCCCAGCCGGGTCAGAATGCGCCAGACGGGAACGCCAACGAGCACGATAGCGACGAGCAAGCCGATGAGACTGGACATACGATATCTCCCCGAAAGTCCCCGCCGACGGCGGGCGTGAGGCCAAGTATATAGCGGCTGGGTCCGCCACTGCGCCCAGATTGTCCTATCCTGAAAACACTGCCGGCCCCGCTGGCGGTCCTTCCGGGAGGACATCATGGAACTGCACCTCCACTCGCACCGCTATACGCATCGGTCGCCCGACTGGGCCGCCGCAGCGGTCGCCGGCTTTGTCGCCTGCGCTTTCTTCTCCGCCGTCGAAATGCTCATGGTCCTGCTGGTCTCCGGCCAGAGCCCATGGGTGCCCCCGCGCATGGTCGCCGCGATCGTGCTCGGCCCGGGCATTCTGTCGCTGCCCGCAACCTTCGACGTGTCGATCGTCGCCATGGCACTGATGGTGCATGCGGCCATCGGCGTGGTCCTCGGGGTGGTGCTCGGCGCCATCATCGCGCCGTTCCGGCTCGATTCGGACGTGCCCACCGTCGCTATTGCCGGCGGGGTGTTCGGTCTGGTCGTCTACGCCGTGAATTTCTACGTGATGACGCAACTGTTCCCGTGGTTCATCGAATCCCGCACGTGGATGATGGTGGTGGGGCACGTGGTCTTCGGGGCGTTCGCGGGCTACATGTACTGGGTGTTGGCGAAAATCGACGATCGCGCGCCAACGCCGTAGGGTTCACGCGCTTTGGTGCGCTGCCGTTAAAATTCTGATATCATTCGCCATCTGCATTTATCCGTCCGTCAATTTCGGGCGCGCCAATGCAGTCTCCAGTGGCATGAGATGCCGGGCATCGCCCGGCAACGGCAGGTTCGCGACACGATAATCACTACACAGATGTGTCGCGTGTTCCCAGTCCGTTACATGCCAACTTGAACGTCAGGTGTGTCAGATCTGACGCTCAGCCGCTGTCCCTGGAGGGATGGCAGGCACCGATCCCCGAAACAGGAAGTTTGCCAGGGTCACCCCGCGCGCTTTGCGTGGCGTTGATACGCGTCAATGCGTTCTCCCGCCGTGCCAGGCATGCTTGGCGTACCCGTCCTAGCGATCGTTCGATCCACGCAATCCAGGCGATCGACAGGTTTCTCAGCGCGCCCATGACACCGTCATGAGACGTCGAAGCCGGTCGACGTGTAGCTACAGTGACAAGTCAGTCACTGAAATGTCGCGTGTTTGTCATATTCGACCGCTAGGCTGCGTGCACTTCACGGAAACATTTGTGCGAGTTTGCACTCTCATCACCGTAAGCCGATTCGAGAGGGATTATTTATCAGTTATATTTTTTGCAGTAAGAAGGAAACCAAAATGAAAACAACGCAATATCAAGAATTCCAGTACAGCGTCCATGCCGTGGAGCGTGACAACGCCCGCTGGGACGCGTTCTACGAGATTCACCGCCCGACCGGGCATGGCATGGAGAAAGTGGGCGCGTATCAAGTTCAGACCGCTTACGGCTTCGCCACCCAAGGCTTCGCCCTCGATGACGCCGAACGCAATGCGCGTGCCGACATCGAGCAAGGCATCGTCTACTATCAGTAAAACTCCCATCCCCTGTGTGACCGACGGCATCGCCGCGCTGCGACGGTGCTATAGTCCCGGCTTTCGCAAAGCAAGGCTGGAGAGTCGGCAATGGAATGGATGTGCAAGTCGTTCGACGAGTTGGGCGGCACACTGCTTTACCGCGTGCTGGCCGCACGTAACGCGGTATTCGTGGTCGAGCAGAACTGCCCGTATCAGGATATCGATGGACGCGACATCCACAGCCTGCACCTGATTGCCCAGGTGCGCGATGCCGAAGCACAGCCGCAAATTGCTGCCTATTTGCGCTTGCTGCCGCCGGGGCTGGCTTACGACGAAGCGTCGATCGGCCGTGTCATCACGGCAGCGTCGCATCGCGGAACGGGTCTTGGGCGCGAGTTGCTCGCCCGGGCCATCGCGATTGCCGACGTGCAGTGGCCTGATGCCCCGCTGCGCATTGGCGCGCAGGCGCATCTGGAAGCGTTTTACGGCGGATTCGGCTTCGTCAAGGCGAGCGAGCCTTACGACGAAGACGGCATCATGCATATCGAGATGCTGCGCGCGCCGGCCAGTGCGTCGGCGAGCCATCCGGATTGAGTAACCTAAGTAACTTGAATAACGTTAAGCACGTCAGTGCATAAGTACGTTGTGTGAGTCAGGCGCACGAAGCGACGCTCATCGACGTACTCTCACCGGCGCCGGGCGTTCGCGCCCGGCACTACAATACCTTCCATCGCAGTTCACCCGTTTCCCGACACATGGCTTTGTATTCCATCACCGGCGCCCAATTGGCGTTCGGCCACGTGGCATTGCTCGACAATGCCGATTTCTCGCTTGAAGCGGGTGAGCGCGTCGGTCTGATCGGCCGTAACGGCGCCGGCAAGTCGTCGTTGCTCAAGATTGTCGCGGGACTGACCGCGCCCGACGACGGTCTGATTGCGCGCCAGGGCACGCTCAACACGGTCTACGTGCCGCAGGAACCCGAGTTCGACCCCGAGCAATCGGTGTTCGACGCCGTGGCGCAGGGTCTTGGCGAGATGCACGGCGTGCTCTCCGATTACGAACGCACCGTCGACGCGCTGGGCGTCGTGACTGAGGGTGCCGAACACGACGATTTGCTCGCCCATCTCATGGCGCTGCAATCGTCGCTGGACGCTTCCGACGGATGGCAACTCAAGACGCGCGTGGAAACCACCATCGCGCAACTCGGCCTCGACGGGCATGCCCGCGTGGGCGCGCTCTCGGGCGGTATGCAAAAGCGTGTGTCGCTCGCACAGGCGTGGGTCGCCAAGCCCGACGTGCTGCTGCTCGACGAGCCGACCAACCACCTGGACTTCGACGCCATTCGCTGGCTGGAAGAGCTGTTGATCGGCTTTCGCGGCGCATTGTTCTTCATCACCCACGATCGAAGCTTCCTCGACCGCGTTGCCACGCGCATCGTCGAACTCGACCGCGGCCGCCTGCTTTCGTACCCGGGCAACTTCACGCAGTATCAGGAACGCAAGGCCGCGCAGCTTGAAATAGAACGCGTGGAAAACGACAAGTTCGACAAGCTGCTGGCGCAAGAAGAAGTGTGGATTCGCAAGGGCGTGGAAGCGCGCCGCACGCGTAGCGTGTCGCGTATCGAGCGACTGAAAGCGATGCGCACCGAACGTGCCGGGCGTCGCGAGACGCAAGGCAATGTGCGCATGGAAGTCGGTCAGGCCGACCGGTCCGGCAAGATCGTGGCCGAGCTGACCAACGTGAGCAAGTCGTACGGCGATCGCGCGATCGTGCGCGACTTCACGGCGACGCTCATGCGCGGTGACAAGGTCGGGCTGGTCGGACAGAACGGTGCCGGCAAGACGACGCTGCTCAAGCTGATTCTCGGGCAGATCGCGCCGGACAGCGGTGAAATTCGCGTGGGCACGAACATGCAGGTGGCGTACTTCGATCAAATGCGCGCGCAGCTTGACCCGGAGAAGAGCCTGCTCGACACGATCAGCCCGGGCAGCGAGTGGATCGAAATCAACGGCGCCCGCAAGCACGTGATGAGCTATCTTGGCGACTTCCTGTTCTCGCCGGAACGTGCCCGTTCGCCGGTGAAGTCGCTTTCCGGCGGTGAGCGCAACCGTCTGTTGCTCGCCCGTCTGTTTGCGCGTCCGGCCAACGTGCTGGTGCTCGACGAACCGACCAACGATCTCGACATCCCGACCCTCGAACTGCTCGAAGAACTGCTTGAGGACTACAGCGGCACGGTGTTCCTCGTGAGCCATGACCGCACGTTCCTCGACAACGTGGTGACGTCGGTCATTGCCGCCGAAGGCGACGGTAACTGGCGCGAATACGTGGGCGGTTTCTCCGACTGGCAAGTGCAGCGCGAGCGCTCGCTGTCGATGGCCGCGCAACGCGCGCCGGCAGCAGAGGCGACGAAAGACACCGCAAAAGACGCACCCGCCGCCAAGCGCACCAGCAAGGTCAAGCTGAGTTACAAGGAACAGCGCGAACTCGATGGTCTGCCCGAGCGCATCGCAGCGCTCGAGGTGGAGCAGAAAGACGCCACCGCGAAGCTCGCAGACGGCTCGGTCTTTGTGAAAGATCCGGCTGCGGGTGCGGCGCTGTCCGAACGTTGCGAAGCGATTGAACTGGCGTTGCTCGAAGCGCTCGAACGCTGGGAAGTGCTCGAAGCCAAGCAACGCGGCGACGACGCTTGAGCGTTCACGTGACGCGTCACGCTGACGCGTTACGAGTGACAGTACAATAGGCCGCGATCCATTGGACGCGGCCCTGTTCTTTTCAGGCGCGCCATGCCGAATGCCATGGCTGCCTGACGTGGAGGAAGGCTCATTTGATAGCGAGTGAGCCGACAGGGTTGCCTAATAAGTGGGCGCGGCAATGCAAGTGATTGATCCAGCGTCACTTTTCTCATGTGTTAATGGGTTTTCCCCGTGGTTGTCCACAGCTTGTGTGGATAAGCGCCGGGCGTCGTACCCCAATTCAGTCACACTATGTCGAAAAAAAACACGCCTGCCCAATACAGCGAAGCTTCCATCAAGGTTCTGAAAGGACTTGAGCCGGTCAAGCAGCGCCCGGGCATGTACACCCGCACCGAGAATCCGCTGCACATCATTCAGGAAGTCATCGACAACGCGTCGGATGAGGCGTTGGGTGGCTTCGGCAGACAGATTCTCGTGACGCTGCACAAGGATGGCTCGGTCAGTGTCGAAGACGACGGCCGGGGCATTCCCGTCGGCATTCACCCGGAAGAAGGCGTCCCGGTCGTGGAGATCGTGTTCACGCGTCTGCACGCCGGCGGCAAGTTCGATAAGGCAGCCGGCGGCGCTTACACGTTCTCGGGCGGTCTGCACGGCGTGGGCGTCTCGGTGACGAACGCCCTAGCTACGCGACTTGCGGTTACCGTGTGGCGCGACGGTCAGGTCTCCGATCTCGAATTCGCCGATGGCGGCAATGTCAGCGTCGCGCTGCATTCGCGCGCCGCGCAACGTGGCGAGAAGAAAAGCGGTACGCGCGTCACGGTCTGGCCGGATACGAAATACTTCGACAGCCCGACGTTGCCGTTGAGCGAGTTGCAGCGTCTGCTGCGCTCGAAGGCCGTGCTGCTGCCGGGCGTGCGCGTCACGCTGCGTCAGGAGAAAAGCGGTGACGAGCAAACGTGGTTCTACGAGCATGGTCTGCGTGGCTATCTGGTCGAATCGCTGAACGGTGCCGAGCCGTTGATTCCGTTGTTCGAAGGCGAGCGTTTTGCCGACGGCAGCGAAGACAGCTTCGCCGAAGGCGAGGGCGCTGCGTGGGTCGTGGCGTGGACCGAAGACGGCGCGCAGGTGCGCGAGTCGTACGTCAACCTGATCCCGACGCCCGCGGGCGGTACGCACGAATCCGGTTTGCGCGAAGGTCTGTTTCAAGCGGTGCGCGGTTTCATCGAGTTGCACAACCTTCAACCGAAGGGCGTGAAGCTGCTGCCGGAAGACGTCTTCTCGCGCGTGTCGTTCGTGCTCTCGGCGAAGGTGCTCGATCCGCAATTTCAGGGCCAGATCAAGGAGCGCCTGAACAGTCGCGATGCCGTGCGCCTCGTGTCGTCGTTCACGCGTCCGGCGCTGGAGCTGTGGCTCAATCATCACGTCGAGCACGGCAAGAAGCTCGCCGAACTCGTGATCCGTCAGGCACAGGCGCGTACGCGCGCCGGCCAGAAGATCGAGAAGAAGAAGAGCTCCGGCGTGGCCGTGCTGCCCGGCAAGCTCACCGATTGCGAAACCGAAGACATCACGCGCAACGAACTGTTTCTGGTCGAGGGCGACTCGGCCGGTGGTTCGGCGAAGATGGGGCGCGACAAGGAATTCCAGGCGATTCTGCCGTTGCGCGGCAAGGTCCTCAACACGTGGGAGACCGAGCGCGACAGGCTCTTCGCGAACAACGAAGTGCACGATATCGCCGTGGCCATCGGCGTCGATCCGCACGGCCCGAACGATACGCCGGACCTGTCGAATCTGCGCTACGGCAAGATCTGCATCTTGTCGGACGCCGACGTCGACGGCTCGCACATTCAGGTGCTGTTGCTCACACTGTTCTTCCGTCACTTCCCGCAACTGATTGCGACGGGGCACGTGTATGTGGCGCGTCCGCCGCTGTATCGCGTCGATGCACCCGCTCGTGGCAAGAAGCCCGCGCAAAAGCTCTACGCGCTGGACGAGGGCGAACTCGAAGCCATTCTCGACAAGCTGCGCAAAGATGGCGTGAAGGAGTCGGCGTGGTCGATCAGCCGTTTCAAGGGGCTGGGCGAAATGAGTGCCGAGCAGTTGTGGGAAACCACGATGAACCCCGACACGCGGCGTCTGAGTCCGGTCGCGCTGGGTGCGCTCGATTTCGACGCGACCGTGTCGCGCATGAACATGCTCATGGGCAAGGGCGAGGCGGCACAGCGCCGCAGCTGGCTCGAAGCCAAGGGCAACGAAGTCGAAGCCGACATCTGACGGTCGGTTTTGGTGTTACGTACGCTGGACGGTGCGCTCAGGCCAGCAGGCCTGTCCGCCCGATCAGCGTGAGTGCCCACATAGTGGGATAATCCACCTTTCACCCATACCGGGAGTCACGTTATGTTGCGTTCTATGCGTTTCAGCGTGCGTCACATTGCCGTGCCGATGTTGCTTCTCGGCGCCAGCGCCGCGGCTTCTGCACAGTCCACCCAGCCGGTCCAGCCGGCACCGGGCGCGCGTGTCTTCTTTGTCGCGCCGAAGGATGGTGCGACGGTGACCAACCCGGTCGTGGTCAAGTTCGGCGTCGAGGGGATGGCGATCAAGCCGGCGGGTGACATGTCGCCTAACACCGGCCACCACCACCTCATCATCGACGGCGATCCGGTTCCCGCAGGTCAGGTTGTGCCGACTGACGACTCGCACCTGCACTTCGGCAAAGGCCAGACCGAGACGACTGTCAATCTGACGCCCGGCGATCACGTGTTGACGATGCAATTCGCCAACGGGGCGCACCAGTCGTATGGTCCGGCGATGAGCCAGACAATCAAGGTGCATGTCAAAGGTCAACAATAGTTTTCGCTCGATGGCGCACCGCTTGACACTCCGGGGGATTCCCAGTGTCAACGCCGTGCGCCGATGGTTCTCTCTGCGGCCGATCGCAGGGCGTGTGCTGGCAGCACTGCTGCTGACGGCGGCGCCGCTTGCTCACGCCGATCTGTACGGCTACGTGGATGAGAACGGTGTGGCGCATCTGGCCGCACGCAAACTCGATGCGCGCTTTCGTCTCGTCGTGAGCTCCGGTGCCAATGCCGATCTGCGCATTGCACAGGGTGAAGCCCAGACCGGACTCGTGAGTGGTGCAGACCGCTCGCGCCTCTACGACGCCCTCGCGCGTCATCCCAACTTGCGTAAGCTCGCGCCGGTCATCGCGCAGGCGGCGGATCGTTTTCATGTCGACGCGGCGTTGCTCAAGGCTGTGATTGCGGCCGAATCGGGCTTTGACAGCGATGCGGTGTCGCCCAAGGGGGCCGTCGGACTTATGCAGGTGTTGCCCGCGACGGGCGAGCGCTACGGCGTACGTGCCGATGCCCGCCGGACGGTCGCGGACAAGCTCACCGATCCGCGAACGAACGTGTTGACGGGGGCGCGTTACTTGCGTGATCTACAGGCGCGCTATCCCGATCGTCTTGAACTGGTCCTCGCGTCGTACAACGCGGGCGAGGGCGCCGTTGCAAGGCATGCCGATCAGATTCCGCCGTACGCGGAGACGCAGAGTTACGTGGCAGCCGTGCTCGAACTTTATCGGCGCTTCAACCCGGACGCACCAGCGTCGGGCGGCGGCACGCTGAAGACCGGGGTGCCGGGCGGGCACGCCAATATCAGCGGCTCGCGCAATGGCCGGATTCACGTCATTTTGGGCGCGCCGCAGGGCCTGCCCGTCGTGCCCGCGACGCTGCCTAACGCGCAGTTGCCGGCGCCAGTGCTGCCGTCGGTGCCGACGACGGATTGATGTCGTTCATCACCCGGCTGTCCTGACACACCCGCTTCACTCAATTTCACCTAATTCGCAGGTCCGCTTTGTCATTCGGCAGTGTTTTTGCCGAAATGTACCAGTGAGCTTGGTATTATCTGGCGTCAACGTGTAACCGAACTCTCGCCAAACGTTCGCAGCAAACCCACAGGTTTTATGGAACAAGTAGAAGATCTCTTTTCAACGCCGTCCGATGACGACACGCTGACGCTCGGCAACTATGCCGAACGTGCCTATCTCGACTACGCGATTAGCGTGGTTAAAGGCCGCGCACTGCCGGATGTGTGCGACGGTCAGAAGCCGGTACAACGCCGCATCCTGTTCGCGATGAACGAGATGGGCCTTGCCTCCGATGCCAAGCCCGTGAAGTCGGCCCGCGTGGTCGGCGACGTGCTCGGTAAATTTCACCCGCATGGCGACCAGTCCGCGTACGACGCACTGGTGCGCCTTGCACAGAATTTCTCGATGCGCTACCCGCTTATCGACGGGCAGGGCAACTTCGGTTCGCGCGACGGCGACGGTGCCGCCGCGATGCGATACACCGAAGCGCGCCTGACGCCGATCGCGCGACTGCTGCTCGACGAGATCGATGCCGGTACGGTCGATTTCGTGCCGAACTATGACGGCTCGACCGAAGAGCCGCGTCTGTTGCCGGCACGTCTGCCGTTCGTGCTGCTCAATGGCGCGTCGGGTATTGCCGTGGGCTTGGCAACGGAAATTCCGTCGCACAATCTGCGCGAAGTGGCTTCGGCCGCGGTCGCGCTGATTCGTAACCCCAAGCTCGACGACGCCGAGCTGATGACCCATGTGCAGGGCCCGGACTTCCCCGGCGGCGGTCAACTGATCTCCAGCCCGGCGGAAATTCGCGCGGCCTACGACAGCGGACGCGGCAGCCTCAAGGTGCGTGCGCGCTGGAAAATCGAAGAGATGGCGCGCGGCCAGTGGCAGGCGGTGGTGTACGAATTGCCGCCGAACACGTCGGGTCAGAAGGTGCTCGAAGAAATCGAGGAAATCACCAACCCGAAGGTCAAGCTCGGCAAGAAGTCGCTTACGCCCGAACAGCAAACGCTCAAGCAGTCGGTGCTCGCGATGCTCGATACCGTGCGCGACGAGTCGGGCAAGGACGCGCCGGTGCGACTGGTGTTCGAGCCGAAGTCGAGCCGCATCGACCAGCAGGAATTCATCACGATGCTGCTCGCGCACACGAGCCTGGAGTCGAGCGCATCGGTCAATCTGGTGATGGTCGGCGCCGATGGCCGCCCGGGACAGAAGTCGCTGCGCGACATCATTACCGAGTGGATCGGCTTCCGTTTCGAGACGGTCACGCGCCGCTCGCGCCATCGCCTGAACAAGGTGGACGACCGCATCCATATTCTCGAAGGCCGCATGATTGTCTTCCTGAATATCGACGAGGTCATCCAGATCATTCGCGAGGCGGATGAACCGAAGTCGGCGCTGATGAGCGCGTTCAAACTGAGCGAGCGTCAGGCGGACGACATTCTCGAAATCCGGCTGCGCCAGTTGGCGCGCATGGAATCGATCAAGATCGAACAGGAACTCGCGTCGTTGCGCGACGAGAAGGCGAAGCTCGAAGAGCTGCTGGCCAACGACAGCACGATGAAGCGCCTGATCATCAAGGAAATCGAAACCGACGCGAAGCAGTTCGGCGACGATCGCCGCACGCTGATTCAGGAAGAAAAACGTGCCGTGGCCGAGGCCCGTGTCGTCGACGAGCCGGTGACGGTCGTGGTGTCGGCCAAGGGCTGGGTGCGTGCGCTCAAGGGCCACGGGCTCGATGCGCAGGGCTTTACGTTCAAGCAGGGCGACTCGCTTTACGGCACCTTCGAATGCCGCACGGTCGACCCGTTTATCGCGTGGGGCAGCAACGGCCGCGTGTATTCCGTGGCAGTCGCGCAGTTGCCGGGCGGTCGTGGCGACGGTGTGCCGCTGACCTCGCTGATCGAACTCGAATCGGGTTCGCGTCTGCTGCACTACTACGCCGCATCGGCTGACCAGCAACTGCTGCTCGCGACCACCAACGGCTTCGGATTCTCGACGAAGCTGGGCGATATGGTGAGCCGTCTGAAGGCGGGTAAATCGTTCATGACGATCGACGAAGGGGCCGAACCGCTGGCGCCGACGCCGATCTTCGCGGGGGCAAGCGCCGTCGCGTGTCTGTCGAGCGATGGCCGCCTGCTGGTGTTCGGCATGGACGAAATGAAGTCGCTCTCGGGCGGTGGCCGTGGCGTCACGTTGATCGGTCTCGATGCCAAGCAGACGCTGGTGTCGGCGGTGCCGATCAGCGAGGCCGGCGTGACCGTTCACGGGTTGGTACGGGGTGGTAAGACGCAGTCCGAGACGCTCTCGGGTGCTGCGCTCGCGCCGAACATCGGCAAGCGCGCCCGCAAGGGCCGTGCGCCGGCGGTGAAATTCTCGACCTTTACGGCGCGCTCGCTGGAGCCGGTGTTGCCGGCCGCGCCTTCGGCATCCTGACGGGAGTCACCTATGAGCGTTTATGCCTTCAGTCTGTTCCTGCATTTGGTGAGCGTTGTCGTGTGGGTCGGCGGCATGTTCTTCGCGCTGGCGTGTCTGCGTCCGGCGTCGCTGGACCTGCCGCCACAGCAGCGCCTGCCGTTATGGGAGGCGGCGCTCTCGAAGTTTCTGACGTGGGTGGGCGTCGCCATCGTGGTGATCCTGCTCTCGGGCGGACACATGATGCTCGGCATGGGCGGGCTGCATGCCCGCTGGCCGGTGCATGCCATGGCGGGTATCGGCGTGCTGATGATGCTGGTCTACGGCCACATCCGCTTTGCGCTGTTTCCGCGTCTGCAACGTGCCGTGCAGGCGCAGTCGTGGCCCGATGGCGCAGCGGCGGTCAATGGTGTGCGCCGGCTCGTGATTCTCAATCTCGTGCTCGGCGTGGTCGTCATCGGCCTGGCGGCGTCGCTGCGCGGGTGAGCGTCTCACCTTGCTTCGCCTGAGCGCCTGCCACGTCGTGGCACATCGCGACGAACGCCTGCACTAACGGGCTTGCATCGTCGCGACGCTTGGCGAGCAGCAGGGGCGTGCGGGCATCGGCTTCGGCCAGGTCCATGAAGCGCGCCCCTTCAATCTGAATACAGCGCACGGCGGCGGGTAACACCGCCACGCCGAGGCCGCTGGCCGCGAGCGCGACGATGGTCGTCGACTCACGCGCTTCCTGCACAACGCGCGGCGTGAAACCCGCGCGTTCGCACATCTGGCGTATCTTGCCGTCGACGGCCGTGCCCACATCGGGCGGATGCATGATGAACGGTTCGCCGGCCAGATCGGCCATCGAAATTTGCGCGCGTCCCGCCAGCGCATGTCCCTGATGCATCACCACCAGCAGCGCTTCGTCCACCAGCGTCTCGAAACTGAGCCCGGACACCCCGGCGGCGTCGTCGGCGCGGCGTAGCAGCCCGATGTCCAGCGTGCGCTCACCCAATGCATCGAGTTGCCGCTCGGAGGGCGATTCGCTCAGCGTGAGCGTCACGCGCGGGTATTGCTGGCGGTAGCTGGTCAGCACTCGTTTCATCAGATTGGTCATCGGTGCCGACGTGGTGAACGCAATCCGCAACTCGCCCGCATCGACCCCGGCAATTTGCTGCACCTCCTGCCGCGCGGCATCCGCATCGGCCAGAATCTGCCGCGCCCGCACGAGGAATGTGCGGCCTGCCGTCGTCAAAAAGACACGCCGCTGCGTGCGCTCGAACAGCGTGACGCCGAGTTCGTCCTCCAAGGCCCGGATCTGCATCGACAACGGCGGCTGGCCGATGTTGAGCCTTGCCGCTGCCCGGCTGAAGTGCAGCTCTTCGGCGACGGTCACGAAGTAGCGAAGGTGACGCAGTTCCATAGAATTGATCTGTTTTATATATAGAAACGACGCTTAAATATATATTGGACGTGGGGTAAGCGCAAACCTATCATCGGCCTATACCCCCTCCCGAATTGGCTCCCCAAGAGGAAGCCAGCACCATGGCCTCTACGAATTCCCTTCCTCTGTCCCACGGCGCCGCAGCGGCGCAGACGGCTGCGCCCAAACTGCCCGCTGGCGTGTCGCGTGGCACTCGTGAATATGCAGTCATCAGCCGCGCGTTGTTCTTCGGCGGCTTTTCGACGTTCGCCCAGTTGTACTGCATGCAGTCGCTGCTGCCGTTGCTGACCACCACCTTCGGTATCACGCCGGCGCAGGCGAGCTGGTCGGTCTCCGCTGCCACGATGATGATGGCGCTCGGCCTGCTAGTGACCTGCGTGGCCGCCGATCGTGTCAGCCGCAAACGCATGATGACGATCGCGTTGCTCAGTTCGTCCGTGCTGACGCTTGCCAGTGCGTTTTCGACCAACTTCGAAACCATCGTGATTCTCGCGGCGCTCAAGGGGCTGGCGCTGTCGGGCCTGCCGGCCATTGCGATGGCGTATCTCAGCGAAGAGATCGATCAGCGCTCGCTGGGCATGTCGATGGGGCTGTATATCGGCGGCAACATTCTTGGCGGCATGGCCGGCCGTGTGATGGCGGCCTTCGTCGCCGATCTGTTCTCGTGGCGCGTGTCGGTCGCGATGATCGGTCTGGTGTGTCTGGCGATGGGGCTGGAGTTTGCCCGCAGCCTGCCGCACTCGCGTCGCTTCACGCCGCGTCACATGACGGTGCGCGAGGCCCTCGGGCATGCCCGTCGCCATCTGGCCGACCCGGCGCTGCTCGGCCTCTATCTGTTTGCGGGGCTGATGATGGGCAGCTTCGTGAGCGTGTACAACTATCTCGGCTTCCATTTGGCTGCCGCGCCGTTCCAGTTGCCTCATGCCGCCATCGGCGCGATCTTCACGATGTATCTGATCGGCGTGGTGGGCTCGTTCATCGCCGGGCCGTTGTCGGACCGGCTGGGACGTGCCCGCTTGCTCTGGGCGCTGGTCGCGCTGGCGTTCGTGGGGCTGATCGTCATGCTGGCGCCGCAGGTGCTCGGTGTCGTGATCGGTCTGGCGATCTTCACGTTCGGCTTTTTCGGCGCGCACACGGTGGCCAGCAGCTGGGTGGGGCGCCGCGCAACCGAGGGACGCGCGATTGCTTCGGCGCTGTATCTGTTCTTCTACTACATCGGTTCGAGCCTGCTTGGCAGCTACTCGGGTGTGATGCTGCGTGCGCACGGCTGGCACGGTGTCGTGGCGTTGCTGAGCATTGCCGTCGTCATCTCGCTCGCCGTGGCGATCGCCATGCGGCGTGCTTACGGGAATACCAAGCCGGTGTGATGACTTCGGCGCTGACGTAGCGCGAGCGCATAACAAAACAGGCACCCGAGGGTGCCTGTTTTGTTTCCTGCTTGCTTGATTGCCTGCCTGACTTCTGTCCGGCTTAGGCCAGTTCGGCAATCAGTTCGATCTCGACGCAAGCGCCCAGCGGAATCTGCGCCACGCCGAATGCCGAGCGTGCGTGCTTGCCGGCATCGCCGAACACTTCGGCAATCAGTTCCGACGCGCCGTTGGTGACCAGATGCTGGTCGGTGAATTCCTGCGTGGAGTTCACCAGGCTCATCAGCTTTACGACGCGCTTGACCTTGTTCAGATCACCCGTGTGGGCGTGCAGCGTTGCGATCAGTTCGATGGCCACGGCGCGGGCGGCGGCCTTGCCATCTTCCACGCTGACGTCGTGGCCGAGCTTGCCGGTCCAGATCTTGCCGTCTTTCTTCGGCAGGTGGCCCGACAGGAACACGGTGTTGCCGGTCTGCGCGCTCATCACGTAAGCGGCGGCGGGGGCGCCGGCGGTCGGCAGTTCGATACCCAGTTGCTTCAGTTTGTCGTAGACGGACATGTACGGCTTCCTTGCAAAGTCATTGAAACAGAGTCGTTGAAATCGACCCGGCAGCCAGCTCAGGCCGCGCGGCGCGTCAATGCGTCGGCGATCAGTGCGCCCAGACGTGAGACGCCCACTTCGATTTTCTCGGGCGGCACCGTCACGAACGACAGGCGCAACGTGTTCGACTGCGGTGTGCCGACGTAGAACGGGGCACCCGGCACGAACGCCACATTCTGCGCGATCGCTTTTTCCAGCAACTGCATGGTGTCGATGCCGGCGGGCAATGTCAACCAGATGAACATGCCACCGGCGGGTGTGGTCCACGTGGCGTCCTTCGGCATGTGCTTCTCCAGCGACGCAAGCATCGCCTTGGCCTGCGCCGCATAAAGCGTGCGGATCGACGGGATGTGCGTCTCGAGAAAGCCGTCCTTGACCACCTCGTAGGCGATGCGCTGCGTCACGCTCGGCGTGTGCAGGTCGGCCGCTTGCTTGGCCTGCACGAGCTTGGCGATGACGGGCTTCGGTCCGATGATGAAGCCCAGGCGGAGCCCCGGGGCCAGTACTTTCGAGAACGAGCCCATGTAGAGCACGTGATCGGGCGCCAGCGACATGAGGCTCGGCAGACGCTGGCCTTCGTAGTCGAGCTCGCCGTACGGATCGTCTTCGATGATGGCGAGCCCCTCGCGTTTCGCGACGGCCGCCAGCGCTTCACGCCGCGCCATCGGCAGGCGGCGTCCGGTCGGGTTCTGGAAGTTCGGCATCGCGTACAGGAAGCGTGCGCCGCGCACCACTTCGGGCGTAAGCGCTTCCGGCAGCAGGCCGTGGTCGTCGGTGGGCACCGACACGTAGGTGGGCGCAAACAGCGAGAACGATTGCAGCGCGCCCAGATAGCTCGGGGCTTCGACAATCACGCGGCTGCCTTCGTCGATGAAGATCTTGCCGATCAGGTCGAGGCCTTGCTGCGAGCCGGTGGTGATGAGGACGTTGTCGGGCGTGACCGTATGGCCATCGCGCGAGTAGCGCTTCGCGATCCACTCGCGCAGCGGGGCGAAGCCTTCGGTGGCGCTGTATTGCAGCGCGGCTTGCGGCGACTCGGTCAGTACGCGCTCGGCGGCGGCGCGCATTTCGGCGACGGGGAACGTGGCGGGCGAGGGCAGGCCGCCAGCGAACGAAATGACATCGGGGCGTTCGGTGACCTTCAGAATTTCGCGGATCGCCGAGCTGGTCAGGTTGCGGGCACGTTCGGAATATTGCCAATCATGCATGATGGTCTCGCTTGGGTAAGGCGGCTGA
Organism: Pandoraea sp. PE-S2T-3; assembly: GCF_002179965.1. Taxonomy (GTDB): domain Bacteria; phylum Pseudomonadota; class Gammaproteobacteria; order Burkholderiales; family Burkholderiaceae; genus Pandoraea. Next base: position 273,355 of record NZ_NGUQ01000015.1, on the reverse strand, counting down.
CCGGCCGTCAACATGGCGGGGTGTCGGTCGGAAAGGCCGCAAGTGTCAGGCGGTGCGGATGCCGGTCGCTTAGCGGCATGAGGCATCGCCTTGGGGGTAAGCGGTGTCCGGCGCAGGGGTCGCGCGCGCCGGACATCGCCTTCAGACCGGTTTGCCCGTGAGTCGCGAGGCGCCGATCTTCATGTTCTTGCCGAGTGCAATGGTCAGGACGACGCCGGCAGCGAAGAGCCATGTCGCGGTGTCGACCTGTTCGCCGAAAAAGAGGGCGGACAGCGCAATCGTGAAGAAAATCTGAAGCAATTGTACTTGGCCCACGCGCGCGATTCCGCCCATGGCGAGACCCGCATACCACGCGAAAAAGCCGATGAACTGCGAGAACAGGGTGACGTAGGCGAAGGCGCCCCACGCGCGGCCGCTCACCGGCCACGGCTGCTGCCACGCGAGCCAGCCGACGGGCAGTGCCAGCACGGGGGCGCAGACCACCAGCGCCCAGCAGATCACCTGCCAGCCACCCATCTCGCGGGCCAGCTTGCCGCCTTCGGCATAACCGAGCGCGCCGATGATCACGGCGAGCAGCATGAGGCCGTCAGCGGCGTGCAGTGTGCCGCCGCCGGCGCGCAGGGCGAAGGCGATGACGAGTGCACTGCCGAGCAGCGCGAAGACCCAGAAGCCGCGCGACGGGCGCTCACCGCCCAGCCAATAGGCGTAGATCGCCACGAAGAACGGTTGCAGGCCATTGACGACGGCGCCGTGCGAGGCGGGGATCGTCTTCATGGCCCACGCGGAGAACACCGGAAACGCCACGATCACGCCCAGCGAGGTGATCGCGAGACTCTTCAATTGACGCTTGGTCGGCCACGGCTCGCGACGCCACCACAGCAGCGCACCCGCGAACACGGCGGCCACGAGCGCGCGGCCCAGACCGTTGAGCAGCGGGTTGACTTCGGCCACGACGATGCGCGTCATCGGCAAGGTCAGGCTGAAGATGAGCACGCCGATCAGTCCGATCAGCATGCCCCGTGATTCGCGCGAATTCATGGTGTCGCCTCTTTGTGTCTCTTTCTGGGGTACCGCCCGCCATGCGTTGTGCCGGGCGTTCGATAGGTTCAGTTCGAACCTGTGCGCACGCGTGTCAGTCGTTGAAATCGTCTGATTTGTCTTAACGAAGCGTGCGCGGACCGTTCGGGGTTTCAAATTCGGCGACCAGTGTCGGCTCGACCAGCGTGGCTTCCACATTCACGAGACCCGCCGCACCGAGCCATTCCAGTTGATCGGCAACGGTCGTCGCCTGCGGATGGAAGCCGCGCAGCAGGGTGACAGCGCAACCCGTCTCGGGCAGGGCGTCGGCGGGGTGCTGTGGGGTGTCCCACTGGATCAGCGTGGGCAGCAGTCCCTGACCGGCGCCTTGCCACGAGGGCAGGCTTCCGTCGTCCGGCACGCCGATCTGCCACGTCAACGCGCCGCGCTGCATGGCGATGACCGGTGCCAGCCGCTGCGGATACTGCGATTGCCAGCGCGGCAGCGAGCGCGGACGCTCAACGCGTGCCACCCAATGGGCCAGATACGGGCCACGTGCCAGACGCGTACGCACCGCCTCGTCGTCAAGACCGAACCAGCGCGCGCGCTCGGGTGCGGGAGCGTCCGGGTCGATGGCAATGATTTCCAGATACACACCGCCCCACAGGCCGAGCAGGCTGTTGTGCGTGCCCATGCGCGCATGCTTGCCGCCGCGCTGCGGCACGATCTCGGTCAGGCCCAGTTGTTCGATGACGTGGGCTTCACCGGCGTCGAGTGTTTCGGCAGCCACGACCAGATGGTCGAGTTTCAAGGCGTTGTAATGGGCAGCGTGCGATGCGGTCATGTTCTGGTTCGACTCGGGCGTTGGCGCAGCGGGTGCGCGCAGTGCGTTGCGTGGCAAAACCGTAAGCTTACTCCGCGCGGGCGCTCATGCAGCGTGAACCCGGTCAATCAGCTGCGCGACAGCATGCGGCCGGTGACGCGTGCCGCCGCGTCGCGCCACAGCAAGCGCCAGCCGAAGCGGCGCGCAGTGGGGCGTCCCGGCAGCGCGCTCAGCGACATCGTCGGCTGGCTCACACGCAGGCGGGCACCGTCTTTCCAAGTGCCCAGCCAGATTCGTTGACCAGCGCGCATCTCGAAGCTCTCGCCGGCACGCAGCCAATGGTCGACGCTCTCGCCTTCCACTGTCAGCCAAAGCAGTCCCTGCAACACTTGCAGCGATTGCGGCGTTTCGTTCTGCCAGAACACGGTTTGGCCCCCGTCCAGCTCGAAGAGTCGGATTTCACGCATAGCGGTCTCCAGTTGAGAGGACACTTTATCGGTTAACTCCGGTACAGTACCGGTACAGATATTCAGATAATTGACTGTACAGTTCGGGATTGACAGGGAAATTGGCTAGCGTAGAGTGGCGTGCCATGAGTGATGCGAGGCAGACACTTTCCCCGCAGACGGTGGTCAACCGTCCACGCGCGGGGCAAACACCCTCCTGCCTCGCAAGCGCTGGCACCGGCACAACCGGCGACGCCAGCCCTCCCGACAAGGTGGATAGACGATGACAACAAACCGCATTTCTCCGCTGGCGCTGGCGGACAACGCCGCGCTGGACACCGCGCGCATGACACTCGTCGACCAACTCGTGCATTGGGCGAGCCTGCGAATCGAAGAGCGGGTGTTTTTTGCCCGGCATGCGCATGCCGTCGATCCGCTCGCTGGCGGAAGACAAGCACGTGTCGCGCTTCTCGGTGGTGGAAGCCTATGAGCGGCTGGTCGCGCAGGGGTATCTCGAAGCGCGTCGCGGCTCCGGTTTCTACGTGCGCGAGCGGCCGATGATGCCGCAACAGCTCGCGGCCGCGCCGATGGTGGCGAAGGGGCCGATCGATGTGCCTTGGCTCGTGCGCAACATGCTGCACACCGTGGCCCCCGAGCGCGGGCCCGGTATGGGGTATCTGCCGCCGAGTCTGCTCGATGCCGACATGATGACGTCGGCCATGCGCTCGATGAGCCGCCAGTCGACGATGTACTTGTTGCAGGCCGGCAATCCGCATGGTTTTTTGCCGCTGCGTGTGCAGCTTCAAACGCAACTCGCGGAGCTTGAGATTGGCGCGCGTCCTGATCAGATCGTGCTGACGTCAGGCATTACGCAGGCGGTGGATTTCCTGTTGAAGCTGTACGTGCGTACCGGCGACACGGTACTCGTGGGCGACCCGGCGTGGTTCGTGATGTTCGGACGGATTGCCTCGCAAGGCGTGACGCCGATCGGCGTGCCCTATACGCCGGAAGGGATCGATGTGCAGGCGCTGGAGCGTCTCGTGCAGCAGCATCGCCCCAAGCTGCTCATCATCAATTCGATCTTGCAGAACCCTACCGGCACGTCGCTGACGCCGGCGCGTGCGTTCCAGATTCTGCGGCTCGCCGAGCAGTACGATTTCATGGTGCTGGAAGACGATATCTACTGCGATCTGTGCCCGCCGCACCAGCAAGTGGCACGGCTGGCGAGTCTCGATCAACTCAAGCGCGTGGTCTATCTGGGCAGCTTTTCGAAGACGCTCGCGGCCAATCTGCGGGTGGCGTACATCGCGTGCTCGCCCGAGCTGGCGAAGACGTTTGTCGATCACAAGATGCTTGCCGGATCGACCACGCCAGAGATCAACGAGCGCATCGTGTACAAGGCGCTGACCGAGGGGCACTACCGGCGGCACGTCGAGCGTCTGCGTTCGCGGCTCGACGAGGTGCGCGACGGTGCGCGGCGGCGTCTCGAACACATCGGCCTGCGCATGTTTGGCGACCCGACCTCCGGCATGTTCTTCTGGGCGGATACCGGCGTCGACACGAGTGCCGTGGCGGCAGCGGGTCACGAGGCCGGCTTTCTGTTTGCCCCGGGCGCGTTGTTCTCGCCGCGTCAGGCACCGAGCACGTGGATGCGGATGAACGTGGCCTGCTCCAGCGACCCGTCGATGCTGGCGTTCCTGTCGCGGCAACTGGAGCGGGCGGCCTGATGGGCTTTTGCCCACTGCGCCGCAAATTCAGCCAACTTCGCACAAATCGCCGCAAAATAACCCTCCTGCCGGCCTTGAAATGAGGGCCGGCCGTCCCTATGTTCCGAGCGGTACCGCGAAACTGGCAGCGCGCGCGCAAGTGCGCCGGGCCGCGGACCGCGACGACTATCCATTCATCTCACCGTTTCACGAGGGTTCTCGACCATGGCGCAAGAAACCATGAGCTTTCAGGCAGAAGTTAAGCAACTTCTGCAACTGATGATTCATTCGTTGTATAGCAACAAGGAAATCTTCCTGCGCGAATTGATCTCCAACGCCTCGGACGCCGCCGATAAGCTGCGCTTCGAAGCGATCAACGACGCGGCGCTGTACGAGCAGGACCCGGAACTCAAGATTCGCGTGTCGTTCGACAAGGACGCCCGCACCCTCACTATCGAAGACAACGGCATCGGCATGAGCCGCGATGAGGCCATCGCCCATCTCGGTACGATCGCCAAGTCGGGCACCAAGGAATTCTTCTCGCGCCTGTCGGGCGACCAGCAGAAGGATGCCGCGCTCATCGGCCAGTTCGGCGTGGGCTTCTACTCGGGCTTTATCGTCGCCGATCGCATGACGGTCGAGTCACGCCGCGCGGGCCTGCCCGCCTCGGAAGGCGTGCGCTGGTCGTCGGCCGGCGAGGGCGATTTCTCGGTCGAGACCATCGAACGTGCCCCGCGCGGCACGGCCATCACGCTGCATCTGCGCGAAGGCGAAGACGAGTTGCTGTCGTCGTGGCAACTGCAATCGATCATTCGCAAGTATTCCGATCACATCTCGCTGCCGATCGTCATGCGCGGCGAGACGTGGGACGAAGAGAAGCAAGCCATGGTGCCGGCCGAGACCGATGAGACGGTCAATCAGGCCAGCGCGCTGTGGACCCGCAGCAAGAGCGAGATCACCGACGAGCAGTACACGCAGTTCTACCAGCACATTGCGCACGACATGCAGGCCCCGCTCGCATGGACGCACAACCGCGTGGAAGGGCGTAGCGAATACACGCAACTGCTTTACGTTCCGGGCAATGCACAGTACGACCTGTGGGACCGCAACTCGCAGGGCGGCCTCAAGCTCTACGTGAAGCGCGTGTTCATCATGGATGACGCCGAGCAACTGCTGCCGAACTACCTGCGCTTTGTGCGCGGGGTGGTCGATTCGGCCGACCTGCCACTGAACGTGTCGCGCGAAATCCTTCAGGAAAGCCGCGACGTGAAGGCCATTCGCGAAGGCTGTGCCAAGCGCGTGCTGGGCCTGCTCGAAGATCTGGCCGAGAACCAGCAGGACAAGTACACGCAGTTCTGGGGCGCGTTCGGTCAGGTGCTCAAGGAAGGCGTGGGCGAAGATCACGCCAACCGCGAGCGCATCGCCAAGCTGCTGCGCTTTGCCAGCACGCACAACGATTCGGCGGAACAGAACGTGTCGCTGGCCGACTACATCGGCCGCATGAAGGAAGGTCAGGACAAGATTTACTACGTCACGGCCGAGAGCTGGGTGGCCGCAAGCCACAGCCCGCATCTGGAAGTATTCCGCAAGAAGGGCGTGGAAGTGCTGCTGCTGACCGATCGCGTGGACGAGTGGCTGCTGTCGTATCTGCACGACTTCGATGGCCGTGCGCTGGTGAGCGTGGCACGTGGCGATCTGGATCTGGGTGCGCTGGAAGACGCCGGTGAAAAGGCCGCGCAAGAGAAGACCGGCGACGAACTGAAGCCGCTCATCGAGAAGATGAAGGACGTGCTCGGCGACAAGGCCAAGGACGTGCGCGTGACCTTCCGTCTGACCGATTCGCCGTCGTGCCTGGTGTCTGACGAGCAGGACATGAGCGGGACGTTGCAGCGTCTGATGAAGGCGGCCGGGCAGAAGATGCCGGAATTCCGCCCGATTCTGGAGATCAACCCGGAGCACGCGCTGATCAAGCGTCTGAGCGCCGAGAGTGCCGATCTGTCCGACTGGACGCAGCTGCTGTTCGATCAGGCCATGCTCGCCGAAGGCGGCAATCTGGAAGACCCGGCAGCGTTCGTGAAGCGTACCAACGCGCTGTTGCTGGCGTCGCGCTAATCGGCTGATTTCGGCGTTTCAGACAGCCGCAGGAAGTTGACGTGAAAGGAAAGCCCGGTATCGGAAGATGCCGGGCTTTTTGTCATTCAGGGGCGCAGGTGACGGTCGCTTTCGCATCGGGTGGGCAGCGCACACCGGCGTCGGCCCCTTATAATTCCGACCCATGACTTTCCGATTCGATGTAAGCGGGCGGCACTGGCAGGCTGTCCCGTCGCCGGCGCTCTCGCGGCGTCATAAGGACTGGTTGACCCGGGGCGGGGCGCTCACGCGTCACTTGTCGGCACTTGGCCGGGTGAGTGTGCGTGTCGTCGCCGAGCGCGTGTTGCCCGCCGACGCCGACCAATGCCGCGCGATCGGCGTACCGTTGCGCACGCCGATGTGGGCGCGCGATGTCATTCTGCTGATCGACGACGAACCCGTTGTTGTCGCGCACAGTGTCACGCCGCTGGTGCATAGCCGCTCGGTCTGGCAGGCGATGCGACGCCTGCGTACGCGACCGTTGGCCGACCTGCTCTATCACGACCCGACGGTGACGCGCTCCGTGCTCGTCTCGCGGCCGCTGGCTCCGGGGCATCTGCTCCACGCCCGGGCGCGGCACGATGCCCGTGACCCGCTGATCGGCCTCACGCCGCGTGCGCGGTTGTGGGCGCGCCGGTCGGTGTTTCTGCGGCATGGCGCACCGTTGCTCGTCACCGAAGCGTTTTTGCCGCGATTCTGGCGCCGGCTGCAAGCGGCGCAACTTGCGCGCCCCGCACACGCCGCCGTCTGAGCACTTCATGACTGCCAAGCCAGCCGATCCATCCGATTCACCCGATCTCAAGCGCAATTTCCCGCCCGTGGTGGACGCGAACACGCGCGTCCTGATCCTCGGCAGCCTGCCCGGTGAAGTGTCGCTCGCGCACCAGCAGTACTATGCGCACCCGCAAAACCGTTTCTGGCATCTGGTGGGGGAAGTGATCGGCAAGCCGTTGCCCACGCTCGACTATGCGGCGCGGCTCGATATGGTGCGCTCGCATGGCATCGGGCTATGGGACGTGGTGGCCGAAGCGCGTCGCGAAGGCAGCCTCGACAGCAATATCCGTCTGCATGCGGGCAGCGATCTGGCTGGGTTGATCGCCACGTTGCCATCGCTGCGCGCGGTGGCGTTCAACGGCGGTACGGCGGGGCGCATCGGCCAGCGCGCACTGGCGCAAGGCGGCGTCACGATACCCGTCGTGTTGCTGCCGTCCAGCAGCCCGGCTTACACGATTCCCTATGCGACCAAGTGCGATGCGTGGCTCGCACTGCGCGATTGGCTCGACATCGCATAACGAAGTCGCGGACGCGGGAAGCGCAGGGAGCATGCCGTCCCGTGGTCCCTGCGAAGGCTGTGTCGCGTGAACCCGGTACAATGCGATCCCATCGGAATTTCCCGAATCTCCCCGAAGGACTCATGACCCTCATCAAACGCAAATCCATCGAAGCCGAAGCGTTCGTCACCGAAGATCGCCCCGCCCGTCGTTACACTCCGCGCTTTGCGCCGGTGACGTTTTCTGAACAGGGTGGCGTGCGTTACCTGCATTTCGGCACGGCGTGGGTGCAAGGTGCGATGCGTCTTTCCAAGCCCGATCGTATCGAGCTGGAATACGCGCAACAGATGATGGCGTGGTTGCTGTTCATGCGCGCCCCGAAGCATGTGGTGCAACTGGGTCTGGGCACCGGCTCGCTCACGAAGTTTTCGCATCAGCAATTCCCGCGCACGCAAGTGACCGCCGTTGAGCTGAACCCCGCCGTGGTGATCGCGGCGCGCACGATGTTCAACCTGCCGAGCGATTCGCGTCACTTGAAAGTGATCGAAGACGACGCGTGGAACTTCGTTACCGACACCGCGAATCACGGCAGTGTCGATGTCCTGCAAATCGATCTGTACGACGCGACCGCGCGTGGCCCCGTGCACGACACGCCGGCGTTCTACAAGGCTTGCCGCGCGACGCTGCGCGCACCGGGCATGCTGACGATGAACCTGTTCGGCGACCACGACAGCTACCCGAAGAACATTCGCCGCCTGCGTCAGGCGTTCGACAACCGCGTGATCGAGTTTCCGGAAGTGCACGACGGCAATGTGATCGTGCTGGCCTTCAACGGCCCGCTGCTGTCGGTCGAATGGAAAGACGTGGAAGCCCGCGCCAAGATCGTGGAAGCCGCAACGGGCCTGCCCGCCAAGCGCTGGGTCAAGCAACTGCGCTCGGCCAATGGCGACGGCGGTCCGGTGCTGACGATCTGAGGTCGACCCGCTGCCGTCGATCTGACGGCGTCGGCCAGACGTGAAAAAGCCAGCCGAAAGGCTGGCTTTTTTCATGGCACTGCGCAAAAACGCATAAGCGTTATGCCGCGATCTCGTCGATGGTGAGTGCACCGCCGCCGGCAATCACGGCCAGCAGGCGATCGACGTTCGGGTGCGCGCCCGGACGATTGCGCGCGTCGGCGGTGTGCTCGGCAAACACGGCCAGACCGTGTTCGGCGGCAGCGGCGTCGAGCGTGCCGAAGGCTTGCTTCAGGTAGTGGTACACCGCGAGTGAGCCTTGCTTGCCCGGTGCATTTTCGATGGTCGCCACGACGGCACCGCTGCCGTCGCGCAGTTCGATGCGGGCAATCCCGTCGATGCTGCCGGTCGCGGCCATCAGTACGAGGTTTTCCTTGAAGACCGGGGTCGGTTCGATCACTGCCATTGTCTTGCCACTCCTGAAATTGCCTGAAATTGCCTGAAATCGCCTGACATCATGTCGGCGTCGAAATACGTTGCGGGCCGAATGGTATCACTTCGATACGCACCGGTTCAGGCGCGCCGCCACTGAAGAATCGTCAGCGTCACCACGCCTGCGATCAACCCCCAGAACGCCGAGCCGATGGACAGCAACGTGAGCCCCGAGGCCGTCACCATGAACGTGATCAGCGCCGCTTCGCGCTGCTTCGTGTCGCTCATCGCATTGGCCAGCCCGTTCATGATCGAGCCGAACAGCGCGAGCGCCGCAATCGACACCACGAGCGCCTTCGGGAACGCGGCAAACAGCGCGGCAATCGTTGCGCCGAACGTGCCTGCGATCAGATAGAACACACCGGACCAGACGGCTGCCGTGTAGCGCTTGTTGGGGTCTTCATGGGCTTCGCGCCCGGTGCAGATGGCGGCGGTAATCGCGGCCAGATGAATGCCGTGTGCGCCGAACGGGGCGAGCAAGACCGACGCGATGCCCGTGGTCGAGATCAGCGGCGAGGCCGGCACGTTATAGCCATCGGCGCGCAGCACCGCGAGGCCCGGTACGTTCTGCGAGGCCATGGCCACGACGAACAGCGGAATCGCGATGCTGATGGTCGCCGAGAGCGAGAACGACGGCGTGGTCCACACCGGTTTGGCGAGTGCGATGTTGAAGTGGCTGAAATCCAGCAGGCCAAGCCCGCCCGCGACAGCGGTGCCGACGATGAGGGCCAGCAGAATCGCATAGCGCGAGGCGAGGCGTTTGACGATCAGATAGGTGAAGAACATGGCGAGTACGAGCGCCGTCTGATGCTGTACCGCGACGAAGATTTCCAGCCCGATGCGAAACAGAATGCCCGCGAGCAGCGCCGATGCCAGCGCCGGTGGCACGCGCCGCATGATGGTCTCGAAACCGCCCGTCAGTCCGCAGATGGCAATCAACGCGTTGCAGACGATGAAGGCCCCGATGGCTTCGCTATAGGGCACGCCCGGCAGCGACGTGATCAGCAGCGCAGCGCCCGGCGTCGACCACGCGATGACCACGGGCGTGCGGTAGCGCAGCGATAGCCCGATGGTCGTGACGCCCATGCCGATCGACAGCGCCCAGATCCATGAGGAAATCTGGCCCGGCGTGAGGTGTGCGGCCTGTCCGGCCTGAAACATCAGGATGAGCGAGCTCGTGTAGCCGGTCATCATCGCCACGAAGCCGGCGACGATGGCCGAGGGCGAGGTGTCCGCGAGCGGCCTCAACGGCGGCAGCGGGGGCACTGGCGTGGTACTGGACGTCATGAGTGTCTCGTGTTGTTTAGTTCTTATGGTGGTGCGCGGGTCCGGCGTCTACTTGCTGAGCGTGCGCATCGCGGTTTCGAGGCCGGCGAGGGTAATCGGGTACATCCGGTTCGCGAAGAGCTGGCGAATCACCGAAATCGATTGCCGATACTGCCATAGCGCCTCGGGCTCGGGGTTGAGCCACGCATGCTTGGGGAAGCGGTCGATGAAGCGGCGCAGCCAGACGGCCCCCGCTTCCTTGTTGTTGTATTCCACGGAGCCGCCCGGTTGCAGCACTTCGTAGGGGCTCATGGTGGCGTCGCCCACGAAGATCAGCTTGTAGTCGGGCGGGTACTTGCGCAGCACGTCCCACGTGTCGAAGCGCTCGTTGTGACGCCGCCGGTTCTGCCGCCACAGATAGTCGTAGACGCAGTTGTGGAAGTAGTAGAACTCAAGGTGCTTGAATTCGGATTTCGCCGCAGAAAACAGCTCTTCGGTACGCGCAATGTGGTCGTCCATCGAGCCGCCCACATCGAGCAGCATAAGCACCTTCACATTGTTGTGGCGTTCCGGCACGAGCTTGAGGTCGAGCCAGCCGGCGTTGGCCGCCGTCGCACGGATCGTATCGTCCAGATCGAGTTCTTCGGCGGCGCCTTCGCGCGCGAACTTGCGCAGGCGGCGCAATGCCACCTTGATGTTGCGCGTGCCGAGTTCGACCGTGTCGTCGTAATCGCGATAGCTGCGTTGATCCCACACTTTGACGGCCGTGCGGTTGCCGTTGCTCTCGCCGCCGATGCGAATGCCTTCGGGGTTGAAGCCGCCATTGCCGAACGGCGACGTGCCGCCGGTGCCGATCCATTTGCTGCCGCCTTCGTGACGGCCTTTCTGTTCCTCGAACAGTTCCTTCAGGCGCTCCATGAGCTTGTCGAGGCCGCCCAGCGCCTGAATGCGCGCCTTGTCTTCGGGCGAGAGCTCGCGCTCCATGCGCTTCTTGAGCCAGTCGAGCGGCACTTCGCCGGAGGCGTCCACCAACTGCTGCACGCCCTTGAAGTACGCGCCGAACGCCTGATCGAACTTGTCGTAGTGCTTCTCGTCCTTCACGAGCGAGAGCCGCGCCAGATAGTAGAACTCGTCGAGCGAGGGCGCGATGACCTGACGTTGCAGCGCTTCGAGCAACGTCAGGTATTCCTTGACCGAAACGGGCAGCTTGGCTGCGCGCAGGGTGTAGAAGAAGTCGATCAGCATGACGGTGGCGCGCTTACCGGTTGGCGCGGTTCATGAAGACGAGGCGCTCGAACAGATGCATGTCCTGTTCGTTCTTGAGCAGGGCGCCCGCGAGCGGCGGGATGGCCAGCTTGTTGTCGGCGCTGCGCAACGCGTCGGGGCCGATCTCTTCGGCCATCAGCAGCTTGAGCCAGTCGATCAGCTCCGAGGTCGACGGCTTCTTCTTCAGGCCCGGAATCTCGCGCACTTCGAAGAACGTCGCCATCGCGGCGTTCACCAGTTCGTGGCGAATGTTCGGGAAGTGCACGTCGATGATCGACTGCATCGTCGACGGATCGGGGAACTTGATGTAGTGGAAGAAGCAGCGGCGCAGGAAGGCGTCGGGCAGTTCTTTCTCGTTGTTCGACGTGATGATCACGAGCGGCCGGTGGCGCGCTTTCACGAGCTGGCGCGTCTCGTAGACGTAGAACTCCATGCGGTCGAGTTCGCGCAGCAGATCGTTCGGGAATTCGATGTCCGCCTTGTCGATTTCGTCGATCAGCAGCACCGTTTGTTGCTCGGCCTCGAACGCCTGCCAGAGCACGCCCTTGACGATGTAGTTGGCGATGTCGCGCACGCGCTCGTCGCCCAGTTGCGAATCGCGCAGGCGCGAGACGGCGTCGTATTCGTAGAGGCCCTGCTGTGCCTTGGTGGTCGACTTCACGTGCCATTGCAGCAGCGGCATGTCGAGCGCCGCGGCGACTTCTTCGGCCAGCATGGTCTTGCCGGTGCCGGGTTCGCCTTTGATGAGCAGGGGGCGTTGCAGGGTGGCCGCCGCGTTCACCGCGAGTTTGAGGTCGTCGGTGGCGACGTACTGGGAGGAGCCTTCGAAGCGCATTGTCAGAGCCGTCCGCAAACAGCCGGCCAACCGGCCGGGCAGGGAAAAACTTCAGTATAAGACAATGCACATACGGCTCGCTGGCGCTTTCAAAATGTCTCGCCGCATCAAGGGCTTGCGAAAAAACTTCGGAGAACTGTGCGGGTCAGCCCCGAGTTTGCGCATTGGGGGGCGTGGGTTACAATCGATTGCTTTTTTCACGGGTCGTCTGCCTTGGAGTCGGGACGGCGACCTGTGTGTTGCGGGCCGGTATTCCAACCAAAAACGTTCCCAAGAAGACCATGAAAAAGTTCCTCACGATGATGGCGCTGGCGCTCGGCAGCACGTCGCTCACCGCGCTTCATGCGGCCGAACTCAAGCCCAATCCCGAGGCGGCAAAGGACAAGGTCGCCATGTGTATTGGCTGCCACGGCATTCCCGATTATCGGACCGCGTTTCCCGAGGTGTATCACGTGCCCCGGATCGGCGGACAGAATGCCAAGTACATCGAAAATGCCCTGAAGGAGTACGCCAAGGGCGATCGCAAGTTCCAGACGATGCATGGCATCGCAGCCACGTTGACCGAGCAGGACATCGTCGACATTGCCGCGTACTACGCGGCGCAAACGGCGTCGACGCCGGTCAATCCCCAGAAGTAAAACGTGCGTGGCTGAGGAGAACACGATGAAGCATTCGATGGCAAAGGCCGCACTCGCGGCGTCCCTGGCGCTCGGCGCCACGCTGGCCGGTCTGACCGGTGCCGCTCATGCTGCGGGCAATATCGCCAACGGCAAGGCACTCGTCGACAAGGGCATGTGCGTGAGCTGCCACGGCGCGAACCTGAACGCACCGATCACGCCGGAGTATCCGAAGCTGGCAGGGCAGTACGCCGACTATGTGTACAACGCGCTGCGGGCGTATCAGAACGAACAGAGTCTCGTCTTCGGGCGTAGCAACGCCATCATGAAGACGCAGGTGATGTCCAACCCGGCAACGATCGGCAAAGACGGCAAGCCGCGTCCGTTCACCTCGCAAGAGCTGAAGGACATGGCCGCGTATATCGAATCGCTGCCCGGCGATCTGGTCACCAAGAAGTAAGGCGGGATAGCTGGCTAGCGGCGTGGCGACGTAGCGAAGTTACGCGGCGTCGTTCAGAAAGCAAAAAACGACGGTTGCCTCATGGCAACCGTCGTTTTCTTCGTTCTTGTCGTTGTTATGCTGTGCGCTGGGCAGCTTAACGCGAGGCTTGCTGCTCGATGCGTTGCAGATAGGCGTCGGAATCGGGCGGCTGGCCGCTGCGCTGGGCTTCCCACAGCGTTTGTCCCAGACATTCCATGATGCGGTGCTGGGCTTCGTGCGGCGAGTCGAGCCGGTTCGTCAGCTTTTCATACGCGGCGCGAATGCCGGGCGGCTGATCGATCGAGACCTGTTCGCTGATCGCCAGATGCATCGACAGGTGCAGGAACGGGTTGGTCTGGCCGCCTTCGGGCGAGTAGTCGCGCGCGCTCGCTTCTTCGGTGTCGCCCAGCGCGTCGTGGTATTCCGGATGTTCGTTGATCCAGTCGGCGGCAATCGTCTCGAGCGGCGTGAGGATGTTGCCGTCGCGTTGCTTTTGCCAGGTCGTGCAGAAAAATTGCCGCACTTCATCGCGGCTGGGATTGAACATGGGGACTCCGTGGGGTTCTCGTGACGCCAAACAGGCCGTATTGTCGCTCAATTCGCTTAATCATGTCGCAGAGCCCCCAATCCTCCGCTATGCCTGCCACCGTCCAAAATGCCCGCCCGCCATCGGCTTGGGGCGGTATCGCGTTGATCGCGGTATCCGCGTCGGCATTCGGTGCGATGGCGATCTTCGCGCGTGCGGCCAGCGCTTCCGGCGCGGATCTCTTCGCCATGCTGCTGTTCCGGTTCTTCGTGGCGGCGCTGTTGCTGCTCGTCTGGTGCCGGGTGCGGCGGGTGGCGTTCCCGTCGCGGCGGCAATCGCTGGGCATCGCGCTGATGGGCGGTATCGGCTACGTGGGGCAGTCGTTGTGTTACTTCGGCGCGCTGCAATACGCGCAGGCGTCGCTGGTCGCGTTGTTGCTCTATCTCTACCCGGTCTTCGTCACGGTGCTGGCGGCCATCTTTCTGCATGAGCGCCTGACGCCCGTGAAGCTCGGCGCGCTGCTGCTGTGCTCGCTCGGCACCGCGCTCACCGTGGGCGGCGGGCAGGGGCAGCCGCTCGGCATGGCGCTGGCCGTGGGGTCGGCGCTGATCTACTCGTGCTACATCGTGGTCGGGGCGAAGCTCACACGCGGTGTGGATCCTCGTGCCACGGCAACCCTCGTGTGTCTGGCCGCCACCGTCTCGTTCAGTGCGATGGCGCTGGTCCGTACCGGGCAGGGGCTGTCACTGCATTGGCCGGCGAATACGGGCGGCTGGGCGGCGCTGGTGGCGATTGCCGTATGTTCCACGGTCATCGCCATCCTGACCTTCTTTGCGGGGTTGCAGCGCCTTGGCGCCGGGCGCGCGTCGATGCTCTCCACGCTGGAACCCGTCGTTACCGTGTTGCTCGCGGCCATGCTGCTAGGCGAAACGCTCACCGCCGCGCAGCTCGGCGGCGGCATGCTGATTCTGGCCGGCGTGCTCTGGCTGTCGGCCCGAGCCTCGGCGGCCACATCCTGAAATCGCCTGTTCCGGCGGGCGCGCCGCGATTTTTGTCTCGCCAGCGACGGTTGCCGGGCAACGGTACAATCGCCGTTCGCTTTATGTGTCGCCACACGCTTTAATTCGCGCTTCATTACCCGAGGTCATTGCCATGAGCACTATCGCCAAAGAATCCATCGCCCAACTGTTCACCGACGCACGAACCCACAATGAGTGGCTCGACAAGCCGGTCAGCGACGAGACGTTGCGTGAGCTGTACGACCTCGTGAAGTGGGGCCCGACGTCGGCCAACACGACGCCCGCGCGCATCGTGTTCGTCAAGAGCGCCGAGGCGAAGGCCAAGCTGATCGAATGCATGGCGCCGGGCAACGTTGAAAAGACGCGTACGGCACCGGTGACGGCGATCATCGCCTTCGATCTGAAGTTCTACGAGCACCTGCCGAAGCTGTTCCCGAACGGTGCCGAAAAGATGGTGCCGATGTTCTCGGGCGACGCCACCAAGGCCGCCGGTGCCGCGCATATGAACAGCTCGCTGCAAGGCGGCTACTTCATTCTCGCCGCCCGTGCGCTGGGCCTCGACTGCGGCCCGATGGCCGGCTTCGATGCGCAGAAGGTCAACGACACGTTCTTCGCCGGCACCGAGTGGCGCGTGAACTTCATCTGTAACCTCGGCTACGGTGATCACGCCAAGCTGTTCCCGCGCAACCCGCGTCTGTCGTTCGACGAAGCGGCTCGCATCATCTGATTTTTCTGATGTGCCGGTGCGACCGGCATGGTTTCGGAAGATCAAAACAAAACGGGCGCTCCCTGCAATGGGAGCGCCCGTTTTGCATGGCGGGTGCGGGTATTCGACTGACTTCGGCTGTCTTCGGAAGTTTTCAGTTTTTCGGCGCAGGTGTCTTCGGACGGAAGTCGCAGAGCGGCTCGATGGCGCAATGCCAGCACTCGGGCTTGCGCGCCTTGCAGACGTAGCGGCCGTGCAGAATCAGCCAATGATGAGCGTCGTGCCTGAATTCGCGCGGGATGACCCGTTCCAGCGCCAGTTCGACGGCCAGCGGGTCTTTGCCCGGCGCCAGACCGGTGCGGTTGGCGACGCGAAAGATATGCGTGTCGACCGCAATCGTGTCTTCGCCGAACGCCGTGTTGAGCACCACGTTGGCCGTCTTGCGCCCGACGCCCGGCAGCGCTTCCAGCGCCTCACGCGAGCGCGGCACTTCGCCGCCGTGCAGGTCGAGCAACATCTGGCACGTGGCGATGACGTTTTTCGCCTTGGTGCGATACAGGCCGATCGTCTTGATGAAATCGGACACGCCGGCTTCGCCGAGCGCCAGCATCTTCGCGGGTGTGTTCGCCACGGCGTACATCTTGCGGGTGGCCTTGTTGACCGAGACGTCGGTCGCCTGCGCCGACAGCAGCACGGCGATGAGCAACTCGAAGGGCGACGTGTACTCGAGCTCCGTCGTGGGGTTCGGATTGAGTTGCTGCAACGTCTCGAACAGGGCTCGGCGTTTGGCGTCGTTCATGATGGCGGCGTGGGCGGTTGCGGCTTGGCTAGTCTTGTTGGCGGTGTGGCGCGTCGCGGCGAGGCGGGTTATGGCTTGTCTGGCGTCTTGTCCTGCTCGCCGGACGTGCCGGTCAGGCTCAGGCGCTTGCGGCGCGCTTCAGCCTCGTCGATCTGCGCCTGTACTTCGGCGGAGACGTTCTCGGTGTTTTTCGGCCCTAAGCCCTGTTCTGCGAGGGCGGCCTTCTTTTGGCGGGCACGTTCCAGCGCGGCTTGAATGATGGCCTGCTTGCGGGCCGCGGCAGAGGCGGCCGCATCTTCGGCGGCGGGCGCCGTAGTGGCTGCGGCCGCGGTGGCGGTCTCGCCTTGTGACGCTGCCGTCGCAGACGCAGCGACAGTGTCCGCTTCAGCCGGCGCGGCGGGTGCCGTCGGCGCCACCCGTGCCGCGCGGGCGGCCAGACGGGCCTCGCGCTCGGCTTTGTCCTTCGCGAGGCGGGCCTGATGCCCCTCGAAATGCACGCGGGCTTCGTCGGCCTGCGTTGCCGACCACGCGTCCCAGCCGGTGCGCTCGCCAGTGACCGGCACCATCTCGATGCAGTCGACGGGGCAGGGCGGCACGCACAGGTCGCAGCCTGTGCAGCGATCTTCGATCACGGTGTGCATGAGCTTGGCGGCACCGACGATGGCGTCGACCGGGCAGGCTTGCAGGCAGAGCGTGCAGCCGATGCACAGCGATTCGTCGATGACGGCACGCGGGCGCGGGCGTTCTACGCCGTTCTCGGGATTGAGCGGGATGACCGGACGGCCGAGCAGCTTCGCCAGACGTGCAACGCCTTCGGCACCGCCCGGCGGACACTGGTTATAGCTGGCCTGCCCGCCGGCGATGGCGTCGGCATACGGCCGGCAACCGGCGTAACCGCACTTGGTGCACTGCGTCTGGGGCAATAAGGCATCGATGCGCTGCGCGAGCGCGTTGACTTCGGACACGTCTTTGTGGGGGATTCGGCGAAAAGCGAATTATCCTGCATTTTGCGGAAACACTGAAACCGTTGTGCCATAATTCCGCCCGTTGAGAACGACCGGCCGATCATGACGACGCCAGAAACCAAGATCAAACGGGACCCCGAGCGTACCCGCCAGCGAATTCTGGCAGCTGCGATCGAGGAGTTTGCCGAGAGGGGTTCGAGCGGTGCGCGCGTGGACAGTATTGCGCGCCGAGCGGACATCAATGAACGCATGCTCTATTACTACTTCGGCAATAAGGACCAGCTCTATCTGGCGGTGCTCGAAGAAGTCTATGGAGAATTCAACCGCGCCGAACACGCGCTCAAGCTCGATGCGCTTGCGCCGCTCGACGCGGTCGCGGCGTTGGCCCACTTCGTGTGGGATTACTACGCCGAGCACCCGGCGCTGATCCAGCTCATCAACAACGAGAACCTGCACGAAGCGAAGTCGATGCGTCAGTCGACCGAGATTCGTCAGCAAGTCTCGCCAATCGTGGAATTGCTCGCGGAAACGCTCAAGCGCGGTGAAGTGAGCGGCGAGATTCGCACCGGCATCGATCCGGTCAATCTGTACGTGACGATCTCGGCGATGGGCTACTACGTGATGTCGAACCGCCACACGCTGTCCATTGTGATGGGCCGCGACGTGATGGCCGACGACACGCGCAAGACGTATTCGGCGTTCAACACGCAGGTGCTGATGGATTCGCTACGCGCCCGCTGAGTGTCTGAACCGCTGGGAAATGAAAAAACCGCCGTGTGGGCCGAAGCTCACACGGCGGTTTTTCTATATTGACTGACCGCTCCCCTGATCAGCTGTTCTTGGCGATAAAGTCGCGGATCTGCGGATAGATCACGTTGCGCCAGCGACTGCCCGAGAATATCCCGTAGTGACCGCACGCCGGTGCCGTGAAGTGCGCCCGGCGCTTGGCCGGAATGCCCGTGCACAGCTCATGCGCGGCTTGCGTCTGGCCACTGCCCGAAATGTCGTCCAGCTCGCCTTCGATGGTGAAGAGCGCGGTGGTCTTGATGTCCTGCGGACGCACGCGCTGACCCGACACATCCCACGTTCCGCTCGCCAGACTGAAGTCCTGAAACACCGTCTTGATGGTGTCGAGGTAGTACTCGGCGGCCATGTCGAGCACGGCGTTGTACTCGTCGTAGAAGCGGCGGTGCGAGTCGGCGTCATCGCTGTCGCCGCGCATCAGGTCCAGATAGAAGTCCCAGTGCGACTTCAGATGGCGGTCCGGATTCATCGCCACAAACCCGGCGTGTTGCAGGAAGCCGGGGTAGACGAGACGGCCCGAGCCCGGATAGTTGGCCGGCACCGCATGAATCACGTGATTCTCGAACCACTCGTACGACTTGTTCGTGGCGAGCGAGTTGACCGATGTCGGGCTCTTGCGAGCGTCGATCGGGCCACCCATCATCGTCATGGTCTTGGGCGTTTTCTCGCCGTTCGACGCCATCAGCGAAATCGCGCCGAGCACCGGCACGGTCGGCTGGCACACCGAAATCACATGCAGGTTTTCGGCGCCGATGTGGCGAATGAATTCCTGAATGTAGGCGACGTAGTCGTCCAGATGGAACGCGCCGTCTTCGAGCGGGACCATGCGGGCGTCGACCCAGTCGGTGATGTAGACCTTGTGGTCCTTGAGCAGCGTCGTGACGGTATCGCGCAACAGCGTGGCGTGATGGCCCGACAGCGGCGCGACCACCAGAACGACCGGGTCGTCCTTGAGCTGGCCGACAGCGCTGGCGTCATCCGCGTAGCGCTTGAAGCGCAGCAGCCGGCAGAAGGGCTTCTCCATCGCGGTCATTTCCACGACCGGAATGTTGTGCCCGTCGACTTCGACGGCCTTAATGTTGAATTCGGGCTTTTCGTAATCCTTGCCGAGCCGGTAGAGCAACTCGTAGCCGGCGGCAATGCGGGGGGCGCCGGGCATCATGGCGAGCAGGCTACCCGGGTTGACGAAAGTGGTAGCGGCCGCTTTGGCCCACGTGGTGAGGGGATTCAACCACGCGCGGTTGTACTCGTGAATCTGATACAGCATGTTGTGTGCCCTGAGGCGAGTGATGGAGGCAATTATGCAACCGTTTATCGCGGCTGTGCAACGCAGCATAACCCTGATGTATGGCATTTCCGCATCAGATCGATAGTTTTAGCTTATTCGACTCATTGTTATAAACTATCGTTGCTGCGGCGCAACATAATCCGGGCAAAGAAAAGCCCGCCGGTGAGGCGGGCTTTTCTTGTTCTGCCGCATGACACGTATGGCGCGGCGCAAGATCGCCGGGGGATCACGCCAAATCTGGCCCGATTTCCCCGTCCTCGCGCCCGCTGACGCGCTTAGCGCAGCACTTGGGCGATGGCCGAAGCGACGACGTCGATGTTCTTGTCGTTGAGTGCGGCCACGCAGATGCGGCCCGTGCTCACGGCGTAGATACCGAACTCTTCGCGCAGGCGCTCGACTTGGTCTGCGGTGAGGCCCGAGTACGAGAACATGCCGCGTTGCTTGATCACGAACGAGAAATCGCGTTCCACGCCGTGGGCGCGGAGCTTTTCGACCAGGGCCAGACGCATGGCGCGGATGCGCTCGCGCATTTCGGCCAGTTCTTCTTCCCACAGGGCGCGCAGTTCCGGGTTGCTCAGGACCGCGGCAACCACCGAGCCGCCGTGCGTCGGCGGGTTGGAGTAGTTGGTGCGGATCACGCGCTTGAGCTGCGAGAGCACGCGGGTCGATTCGTCCTTGCTGCTCGTGACGATCGACAGAGCACCCACGCGTTCGCCGTACAGCGAGAACGACTTCGAGAACGAGCTCGAGACGAAGAAGTTCAGGTTCGATGCGGCGAACAGGCGAACCACGGCGGCGTCGGCATCGATGCCGTCACCGAAGCCCTGGTAGGCGATGTCGAGGAACGGCACCAGCTTGCGGGCCTTCACGACTTCCACGACTTGGGCCCATTGGTCCATCGTCAGGTCGACGCCGGTCGGGTTGTGGCAGCAGGCGTGCAGCACGACGACCGTGCCTTCCGGCTCTTTGCCCAGCATGTCGAGCATGCCCGACAGGTTCACGCCGTGCGTTTCGGCTTCGTAGTACGGGTACGAGACGACGTTGAAGCCGGCTTGCGTGAACAGGGCGCGGTGGTTTTCCCAGCTCGGGTCGCTGATGGCGACCGTGGCGTTCGGGTTCAGTTGCTTGAGGAAGTCGGCGCCGATCTTCAGTGCGCCCGTGCCGCCCAGGGCCTGAGCCGTGATCACGCGGCCTTCGGTCAGCACCGGCGACTCTTTGCCGAAGAGCATCTCTTGCACGGCCTTGTCGTAGGCGGCAATGCCTTCGATCGGCAGGTAACCGCGCGGCAGGCCGGCGGCGACGCGTTGTTCTTCCGCGGCCTTCACAGCCTTGAGCAGGGGCAGTTTGCCTTCCGCGTTGAAATACACGCCCACGCCCAGATTCACCTTGTTGGTGCGGTGATCGGCGTTGAAGGCTTCGTTCAGACCAAGAATGGGGTCACGCGGGGCGAGTTCGACAGCGGAGAAGAGAGTCATTTCGACGGCTCGAGGCAGTAGTGGAAAAATGCGGCACAAAAGTGTCAGGTGCAACGGAGCATTTTAACGAAGAATGCCCGCGCTTGTGGTAAACCACAGGCCACACAGCAGGAATACATGGCATTTCGGCACGAAAACTGCCAATTTATGCCAGAAATTGGCGAGAAATCAGCCGATGGCCGGGATTGGCGGCCGCCATGCGTGCCGTCCGGCCGAGACTCGGATGTCCGTCCTTTAGTCGTCCTGTCACCCATGGGACTCTAGGAATTGACTGACGCGCTAGAATGGCAGATTACGTCTATCAGGCTCGCACCCCCGCCATGATCCCTGCGGCTGACAACACGCTCGACGAGAGCAAGTTCCTGACGTTCCCCGATTCGCCTTATCAGCTTTACTGCCCGTTCCCCGCGGCGGGCGACCAGCCCACGGCGATCACGCAACTGACCGAAGGCATCGACGACGGTCTCGCGTTCCAGACGCTGCTTGGCGTGACCGGCTCGGGCAAAACCTTCACGATGGCCAACGTGATTGCGCGCATGGGGCGCCCGGCCATCGTGTTTGCCCCGAACAAGACCCTCGCCGCCCAGCTCTACTCCGAGTTTCGCGAGTTCTTCCCGCGTAACGCCGTCGAGTACTTCGTCTCGTACTACGACTACTACCAGCCGGAAGCCTACGTGCCGCAACGCGATCTCTTCATCGAGAAGGATTCGTCGGTGAACGAGCATATCGAGCAGATGCGGTTGTCGGCGACCAAGAGCCTGCTGGAGCGGCGCGACGTGGTGATCGTGGCCACCGTGTCCGCGATCTACGGTATCGGCAATCCGACCGAATACCACCAGATGATTCTGACGGTGCGCCAGGGCGACAAGATCGGGCAGCGCGACATCATTGCGCGCCTGATTGCGATGCAATACACGCGCAACGAGACCGATTTCGGCCGCGGCACGTTCCGCGTGCGCGGCGACACCATCGACATCTTCCCGGCAGAACACGCCGAGCTGGCGCTGCGTGTTGAGTTGTTCGACGACGAAGTCGACACGTTGCAATTGTTCGACCCGCTTACGGGCCGGGTGCGCCAGAAAGTGCCGCGTTTCACGGTGTATCCGTCTTCGCACTACGTCACGCCGCGCGACACGGTGCTGCGCGCCATAGAGACCATCAAGGCCGAACTTCGCGAGCGGCTCGACTTTTTCTATAAGGAAGGCAAGCTCGTCGAAGCGCAGCGGCTTGAGCAGCGCACACGTTTCGATCTGGAAATGTTGCAGGAGCTGGGCTTCTGCAAGGGCATTGAAAACTACTCGCGGCATCTCTCGGGTGCAGCACCCGGTGAACCGCCGCCGACGCTGGTCGACTATCTGCCGCCCGATGCGCTCATGTTTTTGGACGAGTCGCACGTGCTGATCGGCCAGTTCAACGGCATGTACAACGGCGACCGGGCACGCAAGGAAAACCTGGTCAACTATGGTTTCCGGCTGCCGTCGGCGCTCGATAACCGGCCGCTCAAGTTTGCCGAGTACGAACGCAAGATGCGGCAAGCGGTGTTCGTTTCGGCCACGCCGGCCGATTACGAAGGCAAGCGCTCAGGGCAGGTGGTGGAGCAGGTGGTGCGCCCGACCGGGCTGATCGATCCGACCATCGAGGTGCGCCCCGCGCGCACGCAGGTCGATGACGTGCTAAGTGAAATCAACAAGCGGGTGGCGGTAGGCGAGCGCGTGCTGGTGACGACGCTGACCAAGCGCATGTCCGAGCAGTTGACCGAATATCTCTCGGATAACGGCGTGAAGGTGCGCTATCTGCATAGCGACATCGACACCGTCGAACGGGTGGAAATCATCCGCGATTTACGGCTCGGCGCGTTCGACGTGCTGGTCGGGATCAACTTGCTGCGAGAGGGGCTCGATATTCCTGAAGTGTCGCTGGTGGCGATTCTCGATGCGGATAAAGAAGGCTTTTTGCGTGCGGAGCGTTCGTTGATTCAGACGATCGGGCGCGCGGCGCGTAACGTCAACGGGGCGGCCATTTTGTATGGCGACAAGATGACCGAGTCGATGAAGCGCGCCATCGGCGAGACCGAGCGTCGCCGTGCCAAGCAGATGGCGCACAACGTGGCGAACGGCATCGTGCCGGTGGGCGTGAAGAAGCGCATCAAGGACATCATCGACGGCGTGTACGACCCGCAGGACGCCAAGGCGGAACTGGCCGAGGCGAAAGAGCAGGCGCACTACCAGGACATGTCCGAGAAGCAGCTTGCGCGCGAGATCAAGAAGCTCGAGAAGCAGATGCAGGAGCACGCCCGCAATCTGGAATTCGAGAAAGCGGCGAAGGTGCGCGATCAACTGCTTCACGTCAAGGCGCTGGTGTTCGGCACGGATGGCGCCAGCGAGGCCGAACTCGGGCCGAAGCTCTGACGTTGTCCTGTGTTGCGCGGCGTGGCCCGTGTCATGGTGTAACGACGTAACGACGTAACGACGTGGCGATGTAACGGCGTTACGTTACGTTCGCGTTTTCCCGTAACGGGAAAACGCGAAGTATCTGCTCTCGGTGGTATCTCAATCGAACACATGAAGTGTTTACTCCCCATCTGCGGTCTGTTCTTGCGGCGTTGACGCTCTTTGAGTGCACATCCGTGGCACTCGAATTGCGTCATGTGAGACAGGCGCCGCCGACGTTCTGATCGACCGGCGCTCGCGTCGCCACCGTGCTGTCGACGCCCTTTCGTCCGTCAAGAACTGGGGGGTTACCATGGGCTCGAATCAACGTTTCGTCTGCGGTGCAATCAAGACCGTTTCTGTTTCTGCCGCGCTTTGTGCCAGCCTGTTTTCGGCATCTGGCGCCTTCGCACAATCCATCGGTGGCATTTCTGGCATTCCGGGCATCGCACTGCCGACCTTGCCGACGGTACCGATCGTGGGGCCGATTCTCGCGCCCGTCACTTCACTGCTCGGTCAGGTCACGGGTGCGCTCGGCGGGGGTGTGCTTGCGCCGGTCACGGGGATCGTCACGACGGTCAGTGGCGTTCTCGGCGGTCTTTCGGGGACGTTGGGCGGCGTGGGCGGAGGTAGTCCGCTGGCGCCTGTCACCGGAATTGTCACTGGCGTGATCGGCTCGGCCGGTGGCGTGCCGATTGCACCGATCACGGCGGTTGCGGGCAATGCCGGCGTCGCCAAGGCGGTCGCACCGGTTACTTCTATAGCAGGTTCCGTCACCGGTCACGCCGGTGTGCTCTCACCTGTGACCAACCTGCTCGGTGGCGTGCTTTCGCATGCGAACGCCCTCGGACACTGATCTTTCTGTTTCCCGGAGACGTTTCCGGTGTCAGGATGGCCGCATTGGTTATCCTGACGCCGGATCTCCTATTTGCAACTCATCCACGTTTCCAATGAAAAAGACTTCAGTCCTCTTCGTTTGCATGGGCAACATCTGTCGCTCGCCGAGCGCCGACGGCATTTTTCGTCATCGTCTGGCAGAGGCCGGGATGACCGACGTGGTGACGGTCGATTCAGCAGGCACCCACAGCTATCACATCGGCCATGCGCCAGATGCGCGGACACAGGCCGCTGCCGCCAAGCGCGGCTACGATCTGAGTGAATTGCGTGCACGTCGCGTCGAGGCGGACGATTTCGAGCGATTCACGTGGATCGTCGCGATGGACGATGCCAATGTCGCCGACCTCACCGCGCAATGCCCCGCGCAATACCGGCACAAGATCGTGCGGCTGATGGACTTCGCCACGCGCCACGACGCGACCGAAGTTCCCGACCCGTATTACGGCGGCGACCGTGGCTTCGAAACCGTGCTCGATTACGTCGAAGACGGTCTTGACGGGCTGCTCGCACGGCTTCGCGAAGATCGCTGAAACGGGGCGTTGCGCCAGATTTTTGCCGGTCAATCGCGTATTCAGGGGCTATCATTCGGGCCATTGCCGTCCTAACTCGGCCTGATCGGCCCGAATTCCCTGAAAGATGCTCAACACCCTTACGTCTTATTGGCGCAAATGGCGTGCTTCACGCCACGCGGGCCATCAACTCGATGAACTGCTCGCGCACGCGGATCCGACGGCACCGTTGGCCGTGCGCAATCAATGGCTGATCGAGTTGGCGCATTGGGTGCAAAAACGCGGTTCGCTCGCCAACGAAGCGCGCGCCGAAGGGGAGGCCGCCCGCTACCGGCCGCACACCCGCCTGCGCTACCTGCTGCAAATGCTCGATCGCAACCCGGCGTGGCGCTTGCCCGTCGCGCGCACGCTGCGCAGCGTCATCAACGACAGCGACGCGATTTCTCTCCTGTGCGATACCGGCATGCCGGTGCGGCCAGGCTTCTGGGGCGCGCTCGCCGAACGCATTGAGAAGGCATTGATCCCGCCGCCGCCCACGCGCCGCGATCTGTCGGCGCTGTGCTCATTGATGTTCCCCGATGGCGATGCCGCCGACTGGATTGGCGACATGCCGCCCGCACTGCTGGCCGACCTCATTGCGCTGCTGCATTTCGGGGAGGCCGACGACGAAGACACCGACTGGAATCCCTTTGCCGAAGACCTGCTCGCCGCCATGCATCATCTGGTCGATCAGATCGCGTCGACCGGGTTGTCGCAGGCCGTGCGCACGCGACTGACGTATCCGCGTGTGACGGAGTCGCCGTTCTATCGCCTTGGCCGCGCCATGCAAGGGCTGGAGGACGCCGGGCGCGAGCTCGTGCCGGGGGCACCGCCGAGTCAGCGTTTCGTGCAGGAGCTCAACGTGTTTCGGGCGCTCCTTGATGATTGCGGCCGCGCCGTGCGTCAGGTGTACGCGCATCTGGACGAGAACGGCGTGAGCGTGGACATCGTGTTTCTGGTGGAGCGCGCGAAGTCACGTATCCGCCGGCTGGAGCGGCTGCTCGAAGCGTGGCTGGTCGACAGCGATCATGCGACGGCGCGCGTGCGGCTGCTAGCCGATCTGGTGCGCGCGAATCGGGCGAGTCAGAGCGTGGGCGAACTGGCGCGTACATCGTTCGGCCTGCTGGCACGCAAGGTGGTCGAGCGCAGCGCGGAGACTGGCGAGCACTACATTGCGCGCACGCGCCCTGAATACCTGTCGATGCTCAAGATGGCGTGCGGCGGCGGGCTCGTGACGGTGGTCACGGTCTACGTGAAGTTTCTGATTACCAGCGCGCACCTGCCGACGATCGTCGAAGGTTTCCTCGCCGGTGCGAATTACGCGCTGTGCTTCCTGTTCATGCACTTCTGCCATTTCACGCTGGCGACCAAGCAGCCGGCCATGACGGCGCCGGCCATCGCCAGCAAGCTCGACGATGTGGATACGGCCGCCGGCATGGACGCCTTCGTCGGCGAAGTCATTGCGCTCGTGCGTACGCAGGCGGCGGCGATCTTCGGCAATCTGGCGATGGTGTTTCCGTTCTGCCTGCTGGTGCAATGGGGGGTATCGGCGGCGCTGGGTATGAACACGATCCCGCCAGAAAAAGCGCACGCCACGCTGAATTCGTTCTCGATCCTCGGTGTGACGCCGCTCTTTGCGGCGATGACGGGGGTATTGCTGTGGTGCTCCAGTCTGATCTCGGGCTGGGCGGACAACTGGTTCGCGCTGCATGGCATCGGCGACGTGCTGGCGTACAACCGCCGTCTGCGCTTCGTTTTCGGCCGCAATGGGGCGGCGCGTCTCGCCGATTGGTGCCGTCGTCACATTGCGCCGGTTCTCGGCAACCTTACGCTCGGCTTCATGCTCGGACTGGTGCCTGCCGTACTGACCGCGTTCGCGTTGCCGTTCGAAGTGCGCCACGTCACGCTGTCGACGGGGGCGATCGCCACGTCCATCGGCGTGCTGGGCTGGCCGGTGCTGCACGATGCCTCGCTTTGGCTGGCCGTGGCAGGGGTAGGGTCGATGGCCCTGCTCAACGTCGGCGTCAGTTTTGCGTTAGCATTCCACATGGCGCTCCGATCGCGTCCACTGCGGTTGGGTGACCGTCGGCAAATCCACCGCGCCATCTGGCGCGCCGTGCTGCGCAACCCCCTGGTGCTGTTGTTTCCGCTACGCACCGCGAGCCCCGAAGCTCGTCCCGAAAAATAAGATTTTTCGCAAAAGGACGAGGGAACTTTCGCAAAAAATGGGCCAGAAGTAGTTGACTAATTTCGTGGGGTATTTATACTTGACGAAAATAGTCGAGATTAA
The DNA here is from genome assembly GCF_002179965.1 of Pandoraea sp. PE-S2T-3. Lineage (GTDB taxonomy): Bacteria > Pseudomonadota > Gammaproteobacteria > Burkholderiales > Burkholderiaceae > Pandoraea. The sequence goes on along the minus strand of NZ_NGUQ01000015.1, from coordinate 246,306 downwards.
TCCCCTGCATCATCATGAGACTTACCACGAAAGGCCGTTTCGCCGTTACGGCGATGATCGACCTGGCCATGCGCCAGGACGCGGGTCCCGTGACGCTTGCGGGCATTAGTCAGCGTCAGCGAATTTCCCTCTCTTACCTGGAACAACTGTTCGGGAAGCTTCGCCGCCACGAAATTGTGGAAAGCGTACGTGGTCCGGGCGGCGGTTACAGCCTGGCGCGCCGCGCGGAAGAGGTGACGGTCGCTGACATCATCATTGCGGTCGACGAACCGCTCGACGCCACACAGTGCGGTAGCAAGGGCAATTGCGAGAAGGGCCAGGACGGCCATCGCGGTCATTGCATGACGCACGAGTTGTGGGCGACGCTCAACCAGAAGATGGTCGAGTATCTCGATTCCGTTTCGCTGCGCGACCTGGTCGAGCAGCAGCGCAGCAAACAGGCCCAACAGGCCGTGCTGCGTGACACGCGCGAGCCCGGCACCAGCCAGACCATCGCCACGCGCATTCCCAATTCGGTCTTCGATATGGCCCGTTCATAACAGGCGCCACGGCACGATCCTGGAGCACCCCATGAAAAACGACACCCTCAATCTTCCCATTTACATGGATTACAGCGCCACCACGCCGATCGACCCGCGTGTTGTGGACAAGATGCTGCCGTACCTGCGCGAGCAGTTCGGCAACCCGGCCTCGCGCAGCCACTCGTTCGGCTGGGCCGCCGAGCAGGCGGTGGAAGAGGCACGCGAGGAAGTCGCGAAGCTCGTGGGTGCCGACCCGCGCGAGATCATCTGGACGTCGGGTGCTACCGAGTCGGACAACCTCGCCATCAAGGGTGCCGCGCACTTCTATCAAGGCAAGGGCAAGCATCTCATCACGCTGAAGACCGAGCACAAGGCTGTGCTCGACACCATGCGCGAACTGGAACGCGAGGGCTTCGAAGTCACGTATCTGGACGTCAAGGATGACGGCCTGCTCGATCTCGACGTCTTCAAGGCGGCACTGCGCCCGGACACGATTCTCGTGTCGGTGATGGCCGTGAACAACGAAATCGGCGTGATTCAGGACATCGAGACGATTGGTGAGATCTGCCGCGAAAAGGGCATCATTTTCCACGTCGACGCGGCACAGGCCACGGGCAAGATGCCCATCGACCTGAACAAGCTGAAAGTCGACCTGATGGCGTTCTCGGCGCACAAGACGTATGGCCCGAAGGGCATCGGCGCGCTGTATGTGCGTCGCAAGCCGCGCGTGCGTATCGAAGCGCAGATTCACGGTGGCGGTCACGAGCGCGGCATGCGTTCGGGCACGCTGGCCACGCATCAGATCGTGGGCATGGGCGAAGCATTCCGTCTGGCACGTGAAGAAATGGCCACGGAAAACGAGCGCGTGCGTATGCTGCGCGATCGCCTGCTGCGCGGCCTGACGGAAATGGAAGAAGTGTATGTGAACGGCGACATGGAACAACGTGTGCCGCACAACCTGAACATCAGCTTTAACTTTGTCGAAGGCGAGTCGCTGATCATGGCGATCAAGGATGTGGCGGTGTCGTCGGGTTCGGCGTGCACGTCGGCCTCGCTTGAGCCTTCGTACGTGCTGCGCGCGCTGGGTCGTAACGACGAACTGGCGCACAGCTCGATTCGTTTCACGGTGGGTCGTTTCACGACCGAGCAGGAAGTCGACTACGTGGTCGAACTGCTCAAGGGCAAGATCGGCAAGCTGCGCGATCTGTCGCCGCTGTGGGAAATGTACAAGGACGGGATCGACATCAGCTCGATCCAGTGGGCCGCACACTGAGCATTCAAGGAGTTAGCCATGTCTTACAGCAAAGAAGTTCTGGATCACTACGAAAACCCGCGTAATGTCGGCTCGTTCGACAAGGGCGACGACGCGGTGGGTACCGGCATGGTCGGTGCACCGGCTTGCGGCGACGTGATGAAGCTGCAAATTCGTGTGAACGAATCCGGCGTGATCGAAGACGCCAAGTTCAAGACCTACGGTTGCGGCTCGGCCATTGCCTCGTCGTCGCTGGTGACGGAATGGGTCAAGGGCAAGACGCTGGATCAGGCGCTCGACATCAAGAACACGCAGATCGCGCAAGAACTGGCACTGCCGCCGGTGAAGATTCACTGCTCGATTCTGGCCGAAGACGCAATCAAGGCTGCTGTCGCCGACTACAAGCAGAAGCACGGCGAGTCGGCCGAAGCTGCCAAGGCTGCCTAAGTCGTCGCATTCAGTCTTAACAAGGAAACAGGCAAAGATGGCTGTCACATTGACCGAGAAGGCTGCGCAGCACGTTTCGCGTTATCTGACGCGGCGCGGCAAGGGCGTGGGCCTGCGGCTGGGCGTGAAGACGACCGGTTGCTCGGGCCTGGCCTACAAGCTGGAATATGCCGATGACGTGGAAACCGAAGACACCGTCTTCGAGAGCCACGGCGTGAAGGTGATCATCGATCCGAAGAGTCTGCCGTATATCGACGGCACCGAACTGGATTTTGCGCGCGAAGGCTTGAACGAAGGATTCCGTTTCAATAATCCGAACGTCAAGGATGAGTGCGGCTGCGGCGAGTCGTTCCGCGTCTGACGACGCGCCGGCTCGCGTGATCACCGGCTTTCGTCAGGACGGCGAGGGCCAGTGGGTTGCCCGGCTGGCGTGTGGGCATGGGCAACATGTCCGGCATCTGCCGCCTTGGCAGATCCGGACGTGGACGCAAAGCCCGGCAGGGCGCGACGCGATGATCGGCAGTGTGCTGATGTGTCGCAAGTGCCAGCGCGGCGAACCACCGGATATGCCGGATATGCCGGATGCGCCAGATGGGTTCGGCCTATCCGATAGTTCGCCGGCAGAGTAAGCGAGATTGGCGCGCCGACACGGTCGGCGCGGTAGTAGCGTAGGCAACAAGGCGGCGCGAGCCGCTTTTTTTACGGGCTGACGCTAGAGACGATGGTGCGATGACTGCATTGACTGACAACTATTTCACGCTGTTCGAGTTGCCGCAGCGCTTCGCGCTCGACACCGAGGCGCTCGATACGGCGTACCGCGCGGTGCAATCGCGGGTGCATCCCGATCGCTTTGCCAATGCGAGCGATGCCGAGCGCCGGGTCGCCATGCAGTGGGCGGCACAGGCCAATGCTGCGTATCGCACGCTGCGTGACCCGTTGCAGCGCGGCACCTATCTGTTGACCTTGCAGGGCATCGACGTGGGCGCGGAGAACAACACCGCGATGGCCCCCGATTTCCTGATGCAGCAGATGGAATGGCGTGAAGCCATCGACGATGCCGTCGCCGCGCGCAATGTCGGCGCACTCGATGCGCTGGCGAAAACGCTGCGCGACGACCGGCGCACCCGCCTGACCAAACTGGGCGACTGGCTCGACAGCGCCGCTTGGCAGCCGGCCGCCGAAGCCGTACGGCAACTGATGTTTATTGCGCGCGCCGAGGAAGATATCGCGCAGCGCATCGAAATGCTGGAAAACGCGTGATGGCCCGGTGCGGCGCCGTCACATGATTCTGAGAACCGCTTGAGAACAAGGGTGCACGCGCCTGCGCGTCGCCCGTATTGCAAAGCCATGGCCCTTCTGCAAATTTCCGAACCCGGCATGTCCCCCGCGCCGCACCAGCGGCGACTCGCCGTGGGCATCGATCTCGGCACGACGCATTCGCTCGTGGCCGCCGTGCGCAGCGGTGTCGCTGAAGTGCTGCCCGACGAACAGGGCCGCGTCTTGCTGCCGTCCGTCGTGCGCTATCTCGGCGGTCCCCGCACCCAGATCGGCTACGACGCCAAGTCGGCTGCCGCCACCGATCCGCGCAACACCATCGTTTCCGTCAAACGCTTCATGGGCCGGGGTCTGGCCGATGTCGCCCACGCCGACAACGCGCCGTACGATTTCGTCGACGCGCCCGGCATGGTGCAGATGAACACGGCCGGTGGCGTGAAGAGCCCGGTCGAAGTGTCTGCCGAAATTCTCGCCACGTTGCGCCAGCGCGCCGAAGACACGTTGGGCGACGATCTCGTCGGCGCGGTGATTACCGTGCCAGCGTACTTCGACGATGCCCAGCGTCAGGCCACCAAGGACGCCGCGCGTCTGGCCGGTCTGAATGTGCTGCGTCTGCTCAATGAGCCGACGGCTGCCGCGATTGCCTACGGTCTGGACAATGCGGCCGAAGGCCTCTACGCCATTTACGATCTGGGCGGTGGCACGTTCGACATCTCGATTCTTCGTCTGACGAAGGGCGTGTTCGAAGTGCTCGCCGCGGGTGGCGATTCGGCGCTCGGTGGCGACGATTTCGATCAGGTGATCTACCGCTGGGCCGTGGGCGCAGCTGGCCTCGACGCCGCTTCGATGACCTCGCAGGACGTGCGCGCATTGCTCGATCACGCCCGCACCGCCAAGGAAGCGCTGACCGATGCGCAAGACGCCGACATCGCGCTCACGCTGTCTGGTGAGCGTCAGGTTGCGCTGAAACTCACGCGCGAGCAGTTCACCGAACTGGGCGCACAACTCGTGAACCGCACCATCGGACCGATGCGCAAGGCGTTGCGCGACGCGGGCATGGGCCCGGAAGACGTCAAGGGCGTGGTGCTGGTCGGTGGCGCGACGCGCATGCCGCAAGTGCGCGCAGCCGTCGCCACGTTCTTCGGCCGTGAGCCGCTGGTCGATCTCGATCCGGATCAGGTCGTGGCGCTTGGCGCGGCAGTGCAGGCCAACATGCTCGCCGGCAATCAGGCCGACGGCGACGAGTGGCTGCTGCTCGACGTGATTCCGCTCTCACTCGGTGTCGAGACAATGGGCGGTCTGGTCGAGAAGATCATCCCCCGCAATGCCACGATTCCGGTCGCCCGCGCGCAGGAATTCACCACGTTCAAGGATGGCCAGACGGCCATGGCGATTCACGTGCTGCAAGGCGAGCGCGAACTGGCGGCCGATTGCCGCTCGCTCGCCCGCTTCGAGCTGCGTGGTATTCCGCCGATGACGGCTGGCGCCGCGCGTATTCGCGTGACGTATCAGGTCGACGCTGACGGTTTGCTGTCGGTGGCAGCACAAGAGATGCACTCGGGCGTGGCCGCGTCGATCGAAGTGAAGCCGTCGTACGGTCTGGCCGACGACGACATCGCCCGCATGCTGCAAGACAGCTTCGGCTCGGCGGAAACGGACATGCGTGCCCGCGCCTTGCGTGAGCAACAGGTGGACGCCGAGCGCTTGCTCGTGGCCATCGACAGCGCGCTTGCCGCCGACCCTGAATTGCTCGACGCCGACGAGCGTGCCGAGATCGACGGCCTGTTGGCCGACCTGCGCCAGAAGGCGTCGGGCGACGATCAGATCGCGATCAAGACGGCCACCGAGACACTGTCGCAGGCGACCGACGCCTTTGCCGCGCGTCGCATGGACAAGAGCATCCGCGCAGCGCTGGCCGGCCGGCGCGTGGCGGACATCGACAAACTGTAAGACACACACGGAAACTGCAAGCCATGCCACAAATCGTTGTATTGCCTCACGTTGAGCTGTGCCCGGAAGGGGCCGTGCTGGAGGTTGCACCGGGCACCACCGTGTGCGACGCGCTGCTCGCCAACGACATCGAAATCGAACACGCCTGCGAAAAGTCGTGTGCCTGCACCACTTGCCACGTGATCGTGCGCGAGGGCTTCGAAGCGCTGCAACCGGCGGAAGACGAAGAAGAGGATCTGCTGGACAAGGCGTGGGGGCTGGAGCCGACGTCGCGCCTGTCGTGCCAGACGCCGATGCCGGCCGACACCGACCTCGTGGTCGAAATTCCGAAGTACACGATCAACCACGCCAAGGAAAATCACTGAGCGTCGCTGTATAGCGTCGCCACGTGAAATGCCAGACAAGAACGAGGAGCTTGCCCCATGAAATGGACCGACATTCAGGACATCGCGATTGCGCTCACCGACGCGCATCCCGACGTTGACCCGCAATACGTGCGCTTTACCGATCTGCATCAGTGGGTCATGGCACTCGATGGTTTCGACGATGCCGCCGACCGCGCTGGTGAAAAGGTGCTCGAAGCCATTCAGATGGCGTGGATCGACGAAGCTCGCTGATCTGCCGCATCGCTGGTCACTGCGATGCTGTCAAAGCAAAAGCCGCTCTTTCGAGCGGCTTTTGTGTTTCTGCGAAGCGTGTGACGTGACTGAAGGGGCTGCTGTGACGACGCCTTCCTGAAGGGCACCGTCAGCAGCCATTGAATCGGCCGGAGCGTCCGACTTAGCTGGCGCGCACCAGTCCGTTGCCTTCCAGACGTACGCGGTCACCCGGTTGTACGCCCGGCGCTTGCTGATACGTCCAATAGCGGGTCTTGCCGGTGTCCATGCGCACGTAGACGCGATACACGGTGTCCGAGCGCACGTTCTTCTCGACCTCGTTACCGGCCAGACCGCCGCCGAGCGCGCCGACCACGGTCATCGCGGTGCGGCCGTTACCGGCGCCGAACTGGTTGCCGATCAGGCCACCGGCGACGGCGCCCCCGACGGCGCCCAGACCCGTCGCATGGCCTTGCGTGCGGATCGGCTGCACCGACTGCACCGTGCCGCAGCTAGAGCATGCGGCGGCTTGTTGCTGTGCCGGCGGCGCCGATTGTTGCGCGTACGACGGTTGCTGTGCCGGAGCGCGCTGCGGGGCTTGCTGCTGCGCGTACTGGGCTTGTTGGGCTTGCTGGGCCTGTTGCGCCGCCTGAGCCTGCTGCGCCTGTTGTGAGGCAGTCGCGGATTGGGCAGGCGACTGCGGCGGCGTCAGGGCATATTGCGAGTTGGGCGAGTTGGAAGCGTCGCTCGTCGGCGCAGGGCCGTTGGTGCTCTTTGCCGAGGGCAGCACGCCCGTAATGGCGGCGACGCCGAGCAAGCTGACGACCACGATGCTGCCGGCGGCAGCAGCGATCAGCGGATGCATGCGACGCGGTTGCAGATCGTTATCCATGTTGTTTTCTCCATCGTGTGGTTGGTGGCGAGCCACCGTGCTGCCCGGCCCTTTCATTTTTCCGGCCGGTGAATGCATCGGAATCCGCTGCATTCGGATGACACCGTGTTAGCGTTCACGGTAGCCATCGAGTGATCTCGCATGTCGGAAGTGTCCGTCACGGCAAGCGCGGCAACCGTTTCATTTTGTAACGCGATGTAAGATGTTTCGCATGGCGGACCACCCGTACGGTGCGTATGTGATGATGTAAGTCAATGAAATACAGGGGATTTTTCGGATGTGTCCCATTCCGGGCACTTGTCGTGCACCGGAACGTCCTAACAAATGAAACAGATCTCGACGCGACTCATGACCGATACCTTGCCACTGCTGGACGCGCCGCTGGACAGCGCGAATCAACTTCATCTCTATCCATACGTCGTGCCCGGTGCCTGGGTGGACGCCTGCGATCCGAACGGCGACGTTAGCGAACCGTTTTCCGACGACGTTTTCCTCACACTGGTGATGGACGGCCCTCAGGGCCTGCGCCGTTTGCAAGGCAGTGATTTGGCGGCGGTGGGGATGACGTTCGAAGACGCGTTCGCGCATGCGGCGTCCAATCTGTCGCGCGCGTGGAATTCACGTCACTTCGAATTCGGCATTGCATGCCTCGACGACGGCACGCATTTCGGGGGCTCGCGCGGCAACTGGATGGCCCCGGCGGGCGCCTTGGTACTCGGCAACTTATATCAGTCGATGGTGGCGCACTTCGGCGTGCGCGAATTCGCTGCGGTGGCGGTGAACCGCACATTCCTCGTGGCATTTCCGACCGATGAAAAGACGCTGTCGTCACTCGCGCTGCGCCAGTTGGTCGAAGAGTCGTCGAACGGTTCCATTCATCCGATCTCGCGCACGTGGTTGCGACTCGATGGCGGCTGGCCGTCCGCGTATCGCGGTGTTCCGGTCTTCTGAACCTCTCGCGGGCGCGTGTTCACGTTTCGCGTAACACCGCTCAGGTACGCGATAACGCGGAGTGTGCAGAATCCTAGACTCCTTGGCGGCACAATTCGATGCCGCTACAGGAGAAACACATGCCTGCTCTGAGCACTTCAGGAATCTCGGCGACGACGCTGTCCGTGCCGTCGCTGACCACGGTGATCGCCGGCGCGTGGGTCACGATGTCCGACAACCCGCGCGTTGTCTTTGCCGACGATCTCAGTGACGTTCGTGTGGCTCCCGATGGGGGCGGCGAGCGTGTACTGCGTCAGGAAGACTGTGCAACGTGGTTGCCTACGCGGGCCCCCGCAGACGTGCAGTCGGATGGGCGCACGATCATGCATCTGCATTCCGAGCCTGACCGCATCGGCTTTCTGTCCGAACACAAGGCCGGTGCGTTCTGGGTCGAATTGCTGGATCTGGTGGCGTCAACGGAGGGATGTCACAACGGGATCGACGGCGAACACCTTGTTGACGCGCTGGAGCAGCGCATGGCGTGTCTGGGCATCGCTGCGACCGAAGCCGCGCAGACGTCGAGCGGCCACGGCGAAGGCGACGGGCCAAACGCGAACCGCACGCTGGCAAGCGAATTTCACACGGCTGAATCGATGGCGATTCCCTCGATTTACCTGCGCCACGATGGTTACCAGCCGGGCACCATGGCGGCGCTGGAGTATGACTTGGGCTGGTGGGCGCTCATGCCCACGTGGAGCCGGGTGACGAAGGTGGACGAGCGGACATGGCACGACAACCCCAATCCGGCGCTGTTTCGCGCGACCGGACGCGACATCCTCCATCGCTTGCCTGTCGACCCGTCACGGCTGAATCCGACGAGTGGCGTGGCCCGGATCTTATCGTTGCATAGCCACGCCGCAGGCTTTTCCAACTGCCTCACGAATGTGACGCGTGTGGCGTCGCGAGCGGGGGAGGGCGGCGCGCCGGTGCCTGCCATCGAGACCTCGATTTTCGAGCGGCGTTGCCCGGGTGACTGGTGGCGTTCTGCGAACGCCCGGCGTCCCGGCCGTGACGCGCTGACGTTACACGCCAACGCGTGCCGCGAGCGTACGACCACAGATGCGCCGCCTTCGTCTTGATCCGCTTCACCGTTCAACAGCATAAAAAAATGCCGCAGCGAATATCGCTGCGGCATTTTCATTCAGCCATCCGGCCAAGCGGCTCGAAAGTTCGAGACGCTCAGTCTTCGCGGCGCAGGTGCGGGAACAGCAGCACGTCGCGGATGTTCGGGCTATCGGTCAGCAGCATGATCAGGCGATCGATGCCGATACCGCAGCCGCCCGTCGGGGGCATGCCGTACTCGAGCGCGCGGATGTAATCGGCGTCGTAGTACATGGCTTCTTCGTCGCCGGCATCCTTCTGCTCGACCTGCGCACGGAAGCGCGCAGCCTGATCTTCCGGATCGTTCAACTCCGAGAAGCCATTGGCAATTTCGCGGCCCGTCATGAACAGCTCGAAGCGCTCGGTGATGCCCGGCACCGTATCCGATGCGCGTGCGAGCGGCGAGACTTCCACCGGGTAGTCGATGATGAACGTCGGCTCCCAGAGCTGGCTCTCGGCCGTCTCTTCGAACAGCGCCAGTTGCAGTGCGCCCAGACCGGCGTGCTTGAACTGCGGTGCGTCGACCTTCACGCCGTACTTGACCAGCGCACCACGCACGAATTCGATATCGGCCAGTTGCGCGTCGGTGTACTCCGGCGCGTACTTGCGAATCGCTTCGACGATCGTCAGGCGATGGAACGGCTTGGCCAGATCCAGCTCGCGGCCCTGATACTGGATGGTCGCGGTGCCGAGCGAATCGATGGCGGCGCGGCGGATCAGCGACTCGGTGAAGTCCATCAGCCAACGGTAATCCGTGTAGGCCGCGTAGAACTCCATCATCGTGAATTCCGGATTGTGGCGCGGCGACACGCCTTCATTACGGAAGTTACGGTTGATCTCGAACACACGCTCGAAGCCGCCGACGATCAGGCGCTTCAGATACAGTTCCGGCGCGATACGCAGGTACATCTGCATGTCGAGCGCGTTGTGATGCGTGATGAACGGCTTGGCGGCGGCACCCCCCGGAATCGGGTGGAGCATCGGCGTTTCGACTTCCATGAACTCGGCATCGGTCATGTACTGGCGAATCGACGCGATGGCCTTGGCGCGCGCGCGGAACGTGTTGCGCGTCTCGGGCGAGGTGATCAGGTCGACGTAGCGCTGGCGGTACTTGGTTTCCTGATCCGACAGACCGTGGAACTTGTCCGGCAGCGGGCGCAGCGCCTTGGCGAGCAGCCGCAGTTCGGTGACCTTGACCGACAGTTCGCCGGTGCGGGTGCGGAACAGCGTGCCGCGTGCGGCGATGATGTCGCCGATGTCCCAGCCCTTGAAGGCGGTCATCGAATCGACGCCGACGTCGTCGCGGCTGATGAAGAACTGGATCTGCCCGCTGCTGTCCTGCACGGTCGCGAACGCGGCCTTGCCCATCACGCGCTTGAGCATCATGCGCCCGGCCACCGAGACGGCGACGGGTTCGGCTTCGAGAACGTCGTTCTGCACGTCCACATAGCGCGCCTGCAAGTCGCCGGCGTGCTGCTCGGGGCGGAAGTCGTTCGGGAAGGCGACGCCCTCGGCACGCAGTGCCTGAAGCTTCTCGCGACGTTCCGCGATGAGCTTGTTGTCGTCCTGCGGGGCGTCGTTGGCCTGGTCTTGGGCCGGAGTGTTTTGATCGGTCATGGTGCGAACGATGAGGTTATTCGGTAAAGCGCAGCGTGTGGAGCAGGGCGTTCTTGAGCGAGCCGTCAGGTGAGCCCAGCCAGATCAGTTCGGTGCGATCCTGATGCACGCCGGCATTGGCGGCAGCACTCGGATCACGCACAAACAGCGCCGCGATCGACTGCGAGCGCGGTTCGTACAAAATATGGACATACTCGCTCGGGCAGTCGTGCGGCTTGCAACTCTGCACGAGGAGCCAGGGCTTGCCGGCCACCGTCACGCGTTGCGACGGTGTCGACGTGCCACCCTGACGCACCCACGTTGGCAGGTTGCGCGGCGTCACGATGCGCGTATAGGCGCCCGAAAAATCCGGACGCTTGAGTAATTCGTGCAGATACGGCCCCGTGTCGGGGCTTGGACCCGGCGCGCCCGGTGTACTGGCCGGGCCCGCCATGGCGGCGCGTTGCAGACACAACGCACCGACCACCCACACGGCTAGCGTGCGGACAAACGCCATTCCTTACACTCCCTGCTTGAGACTCGCGGAGATGAAGTCGTCCAGATCGCCGTCGAGCACCTTGCCGGTATTGCCGGTTTCCACGCTCGTGCGCAGGTCCTTGACGCGCGACTGATCGAGCACGTACGAGCGAATCTGATGGCCCCAGCCCACATCGGTCTTGCTCGACTCCAGCTTGTCTTGTTCGGCGCGACGCTTGCGCATCTCGTGTTCGAACAGGCGCGAGCGGAGCATGTCCCAGGCTTCGGCGCGGTTGCGGTGCTGCGAACGGTCGTTCTGGCAGGCCACGACGATGCCGGTCGGGATGTGCGTCAGACGCACGGCGGAGTCGGTCTTGTTGATGTGCTGACCGCCCGCACCCGAGGCGCGGTACGTGTCGGTACGCACGTCGGCGGGGTTGATGTCGATCTCGATCGAATCATCCACTTCCGGGTACACGAACAGGCTGGCAAACGACGTGTGGCGTCCGCCCGACGAGTCGAACGGCGACTTGCGCACCAAACGGTGCACGCCAGTTTCGGTACGCAGATAGCCGTAAGCGTAATCGCCGGTGACCTTCAGCGAGGCGCTCTTGATGCCGGCGACGTCGCCGTCCGACACTTCGAGCACTTCGGCCTTGAAGCCCTTGCGCTCGCAATAGCGCAGGTACTGGCGCAGCAGCATGCCGGCCCAGTCGTTGGCTTCGGTGCCGCCGGCGCCGGCCTGAATGTCGATGAAGGCGTTGTTCGGGTCGGCCGGGTTGTTGAACATCCGGCGGAACTCCATGTCGCCCACGCGCGCGGCGAGAACCTGCGTGTCGCTCTCCAGCGCCACCAGCGAGTCTTCGTCGCCTTCTTCGCGGGCCATGTCGAACAATTCCTGCGTATCGGAAAGGCCGGCGTCGAGCTCAGTCAGGTTGGTGACGATGCTGTCGAGCGCCTTCTTTTCCTTGCCGAGCGCTTGCGCACGCTTGGAATCGTTCCAGATGTTCGGGTCTTCGAGTTCTTTGTTGACTTCAATCAGGCGGGCTTGTTTGACATCGAAGTCAAAGATACCCCCTGAGCTCGCCGACGCGGGTGCGCAGGTCGGCGAGGAGGGATTCAAGTGCGTTTAGGCGTTCGGCTTCCATGTGTGATGACAGGTGCGAAATCGGTGAAAACCGCGATTATAACGCAGCGAAGGCCCCAATCCGGGGCCTTTTGGCGACTATCGACGCATTCCACCTGCCTTGACGGCAACGACTCAGCGCACCGAAGTATGGCGCAGGCCGAACGCGTCGCGGGCATAACCGATGTCGGCGAGCGTGGCGTCGTCGAGTGCAGCGAGGGCTTCGGCTTGCAGCCCTTGTTCGTAACGCACGCGCCACTGATCGACGGTACGGAAGAACAGACTGAGCGGCGTGGTCTGCGCGAGCACGGCAGACGGCACGTTGACGGCATTGGCGGCATTCGCGGCAGACAGGGGGCGGAACATGATGTGACTTCCTTTTCGGGCGCGTTGCGCAGTGCCAGTGGCGGGATGCTGTGGCGGCAACGCACTAGGGATAACCCGAAGCTTATGCCTTCTGCGGGTACTAAAAAAGTGAAATGTTGAGTATGATTTCTTCACTATTATTGAAGTGTCGACGCGCAATAGGGGCCAGATGTTCTGGACGAGATGCGCACCGTCTCTGCGACGCGGGCAGTGGCACGCGCGACGACATACCTCGAGATCACTCAGCGAGCCCGGCACCATGGATTTCCTGCAACTTCAGACCTTCAAGGCCATCGTCGACGAGGGCAGCGTGCTGGGCGCCGCCGAAGCGTTGCACTGCGTGCAGTCGAACGTGACAGCCCGCATCCGTTCGCTGGAACACACGGTGGGCGTGAAGCTGTTCCATCGACAGGGCCGGCGCCTGCAACTGACGCCGAGCGGGCGCACCTTGCTGGGCTACGCCGACCGGATTCTGGCGCTCTCGCGCGAAGCGAGCGCAGCGTTGAATCCGTCAGGCGAACCGTCGGGCGACTTCTCGCTGGGCGCGATCGAATCGTCGGCGACGTCGAGATTGCCGGCGGTGCTGGCGCGCTTTCACGCGGCGTATCCGAAGGTGCGATTGAATCTGGTGACCGACACCTCGCTCAATCTGCTCGACGAGATTCAGCACGGCCGGGTGGACGCGGCGCTGATCGCGGGCACGGCCTGTCTGGAAGCGCAGGCGCAAGCGTTTGTGGTGGCTGATGAAATCTATCGAGAGCCGATCGTGCTGGTGGCGCCTGCGCGAGCCGACACGGTGCACGAAGCGGCAGATCTGGCAGGCGCCACGCTGCTGATGTGGCCGCCGGGGTGCCCGTACCGCGCCACGATGGAGCAATGGCTGGCGGCGAACACCGTCACGCCGGGGCGCATTCTGAGCTACGGCAGCTACGCAACGATCGTGGCATGCGTGGGCGCGGGTGTCGGCTACTCACTGGTGCCGCGTGGCGTGTATCTGCGCTACCGGCAAGAGGCGGCCATCGTCGGGCACGCGCTGGACGATCTGGCCGCCGTGCCCAACTTCTTCGTCCGGCATCGCGGCGTGGATGTGCATCCTGCGCGCGAGGCGTTCCTGAAGGTCATGCGGGAATACGTGTCGGAAGCGCAGGAAGCGCAGGTAGTCTGACGTTCCCGCGTCATGCGAAAGATCGATGACTGGATTGCCTTAGTTTCGTCATCAAATGATAATGGGTCTCATTAACATTTGATGACGGAAACGATGATGTCGCGAGCACGGGTGGCGGGTGAAGAGGTTTCTGGCCGAAGCGCCGTCCGAAGCGCGATGTGCACCGGCACGCCACGCGATTCACACGATTCACACGATTCCCACATGCCGCACGCACTACCGCCGTGGCGCCGCTCGTTCGATCTCGATGGGTTGTCGCTTTCGAAAGGCGTTCAGCATGCGAGTGCTGGCGAGTCCGTTCGCGAATCGCTGGCGGCGGGCGACATCAAAATCGTTTTCCTGCTCGATGGCACGTTGCAGTGGGGCGCTTGCGGCGAGCCGTTGCTCACGGCGGGCGCGGCCAGCGTCAACGTGTGCTTTGGTGCGGCGTCGTTCGATATCGACAATGTGTATCGCCACGCGGGGGCGTTGCGGTATTGCAGCCTGCGGTTGTCCGAAGATTATCTGCGCGCGACTTGCGGTCTCGATGCGAATGCCCTGACGCATCGATGGCGCGACCCGGCACATGGTGTCAGCCACCGTCACCACCCGAATGAATCGCGCGTGATGGGCGATTGGGCGGGCGACAGCGCGGTGCTGACGCGCGCGATGAATGCCGACGAGTGGCGCTGGGCGAGTGCCATGGCATCGACGCCGGAGACTGACGACGCCGACCGCGCTTCGACGATGTCGTCGTCACCCGGTGTCGATGCGCCGTGGCAGCGTCTGGCGCTAGTCGCGCAAACCTTCGAAGCGCTGGCGCGCTGCGCCGCTTTCCAGCCAACCGCAGCAACGCCGGCGAGGGGGGAATCCGCGCGTCAGGTAACGCTGCGCAAAGCATTGCTCGCTGCCCGTGATCTGCTCGACGCGCAATTGCAGACACCCCCGTCGCTGCCGCAACTGGCACGCACCGTCGGCATCAACGTCAACAAACTGTGTGACGGGTTTCGCGAGCAATTCGGCACCACCGTGCACGGCTACGTGCGCGAGCGCCGTCTGACACAAGCGTTTGCCCTGCTCAGCGCCCGCCACATCAGCGTGAGCGAAGCGGCGTGGCAGTGCGGCTATACCGACTCACACTTCTCGAAAACCTTCCGCGCGCGCTTCGGCATGCTGCCGCACACGCTGACGCGCGAGGGCGTGTAGCCGTATTCGTGACGCAATCGCCAGTGATGGTGATGCAAGCGCGAGTGCATCCGTCTGCGCCTCGGCACGATAGCGGGATTGATTCTCAATCTCGTTGGTGTGCTGCTGATGTCTTCGAATATTCCAAGTGTTTTCAAAGCAATGCCGACGGTGGCGCCCGGGGTGTGGCGTGCCGTCGCGATGGCGGCGCTGGCCGTTGTGATGGGCGCAGGGGCGATGCCTACGACAGCGCAGGAGGCGGGGCCTCCCGTCGCACTGAGCGATGTCGACCCGCTGGCCGAACCGATCGGTAAGTCGACCGCTGCTTCAATCGCTGCCTCAACCGCTGCCTCAACCGCTGCTTCAACCGCTGCTTCAACCGCCGACACGGCCGCGTTGCCGACGACCCATATCAGTGCCGCCGCGACGCGTGATCCGGCGGCACAGGGTTCGGTGCTCGGTAAGCTCGCCCCGTCGGTGCGCGATTTGCCGCAAACGGTGACCGTCGTCGACCAAAAGCTCATGGAGCAGCAGGGGGCGCACAGCATTGAAGATGTGCTGCAACAAGTGCCCGGCATCACCGTGCAGCCTTACGTGTTGTTGACGACGGCGTTCTACTCGCGCGGTTTCAAGCTCGACGCTTTCGAGCAAGACGGCGTACCGGTGCTGATGGCCAACACGGCGGCCGGGCCGCAGGACATGACGCCGTACGAGCGTGTCGAAATCATTCGCGGCTCGACCGGCCTCTTCCACGGCACCGGCAACCCGGGCGGGTTGATCAACCTCGTGCACAAACTGCCGGGCAAGACGTTTGCCGCATCGGCGGCGGTCACGCTAGGCAGTTGGGACCGATATCGCGAAGAAGCCGACATCGGCGGCCCGCTCAACGCCAGTGGCTCGTTGCGCGCACGCGTGGCCGTGTCGGACGACCGGCAGCACATGTACTACGACTTCGGCAAGCAGCACGCCACCACCGTCTACGGCGTGGCGGAGGCCGACCTGACGTCCTCCACGTTATTGCGCGTTGGCGTGCAGCACCAACGCACGACATCGACACCGAACCTCGCTGGCGTGCCGTTCTCGACGAAGGGCGGCGATTTGAACTTGCCGCGCTCGATCTTTCTGGGCTCGTCGTGGGACACCTTCGACTGGACCGAGACGCGCGTCTTCGGCACGCTCGAACAGCAGCTCGGTAACGGCTGGGCCGCCAAGCTCTCGGCGAACTATCTCGACGCTGGCGGCGACCTGAAATACGGCGTCGCGTTCGGTGCGATCAATCCGGCGACGGGTGCGGGCAGCCAGCTGACCGGTGCGGCCTATCGTTTCGACAACACGCAGACCGGCGTGGATTTGCAGGTGGACGGCCCGGTGAAATTGCTCGGCCGCGAACACCATCTGCTGTTCGGCCTGCAACGGCTCGAAGCGACCACGCAGCAGCGTAGCGCGGCACTGGTGCCGTCAGTCAACGGCAAACCCGTCGACATTTACCGTTGGGATCCGAGTTCAATTGGCGAGCCCGCGACGAGTCCGTTTTCGAGCGTGACGCCGACGCGAACTGTGCAGAACGGCGCTTATGCGATGGGCCGCATCCGGCTTGCTCAGCCGCTCACACTGGTGCTCGGCGCACGCGTGTCGTGGTGGGATCAGCACGCCCCCGCGAGCAGTTACCGCACCGGCGCGAAGGCCACGCCGTACGGCGGGCTCGTGTTCGATCTGAACGACAAGTGGTCGCTTTACGCGAGCTACGCCGACATTTTCCAGCCACAGACCGTCCTTGATGCGAGCAACAGCCTGCTCAAGCCGATCACGGGCGCAAGCTACGAGGCGGGGGTGAAGGGACAGTTGTTCGACGGGGCGCTCGACGTGTCGCTCGCCGTGTTTCGCATTCGCCAGAAGAACCGCGCGCAGACCGATCCGAGCGTGCCGTGTGTGGGCACGACGTGCCGTTACATCGCGTCGGGCGAAGTGCAGAGTCAGGGCGTGGAAATGCAGGCCAGCGGCCAGATCACCGACGCGTGGAACGTGTTCGCCGGCTACACCTTCAACACGACGAAGTATCTGAGCGACGCCACGATGCAGGGGCAATCGTTTGCGGACTTCGCCCCGCGTCATCTGCTGCGCGTGTGGACCAATTACCAACTGCCGTTCGATGGGCGGCGCTGGAGCGTGGGCGGCGGCGTGGACGTGCAGAGCGAGACGTCGGCCACGTCCAGCGGCATCGTGCTGCGCCAGGGCGGCTACGCGACGCTCAATCTGCGGGCCGGGTATCGCTACAACAAGCACGTGTCGGCCTCGCTCAACGTGAACAACGTGTTCGATCGCCGCTACTACCAAAGCCTGTCGAACGCGAGCTGGAACAACCACTACGGCAACCCGCGCAGCGTGATGTTGACGTTGCGCACTGACTACTGACGATCGACCCGGCCCGTCAATGGCGCGTGCGCGGCTGTCGCCCGGCGGCTGCAAGCCATTCACTATTCACCCACGAGGAATGCATTCATGAAGCACTCGACCTATTTCATTCGCCCCATGTTGGCTGCTTGCCTGCTGGCTATCGGCGCGAGCCTGCCGATGTCAGGTGTGGCGCAGACCGCAGCGATGCAAGCGTCGCAAGCTGCGTCGATCTGCGGCACGTCTGCCGTCATGACGACGACGTTGCAGGGCACCTATCAACTCGAAGGCGAAGGGCCGTTGCCCATTGCATTGGTACTGGCGCCGCGTGACGGGGCCGCTGGTATCGGTTCACGCACATTTCAGGTGACCGGGCTGGTCTCGGAAGGCGAGCACCGTTTCGGTGTGTCCGGGATGGCTTATTGCACTGGCGGGGCAGGCAAAGCGGGCAGCGAGACGCCCGCAACGCTGGCCTTCGACATCACCATGAGCGGTGGCTTCCACGACACCCCGGTCGACGACGAACTGCGACGCGCATGGCCGGCGGGCAAGGCCCCGAAGCGGGCGAGTTCGGTCGGCACGAGCGTCGTGCATGCGGAAATAGCGTTGTCCTCGATGCAGGGTTGGGCCGAAGCGATGCGCACGATCGTGTTGACCGGCCAGCGCGTGATGGGGCCGCGTCATGTGTCGGCGAAGGTGTCGTTCGCGAGCGCGGGAAGCGGCGCAGCCTCCGGGGAGGCGGGGAATGGGCGCTGATGCCATCGATAGCGGCGGCGGCGAGAGTAAGCAGCGTGATTCGGGTGACCTAAGCGACCTGGGCGAACTCAGTAGCGATAGCGAGCGCGCGCTGGGAGCCCGTCTGCCGTGGGTGTGTGGCACCGGGCGCGATGCGTTGGTCGGGCTCTACGATGACGGCATGCTCGCTACGCTGGCAACACGCAGTGAGGCGCGTCGAATGATCGGGATGTTCGATGCACCCGACGATGCCTCGGTGCATGCCGACATCTGGGAGTGTCACGAAGCGGGTGATGAACTGCTGTTGGTGGCGCGCGGCACGCTCGCGATCGATTACGTCGATCTGGCGGGCGTCACCCGGACGCTGGAACTGGCCGGGCCCCGGCTGGCGGTGGTGCCTGCGCGTTGCTGGCACCGGGTGCGGGTACTCGATCCGGCGGTGCTGGCGTTCGTTACGCCCATCGGTCGCACGCGGCGGGCCGCGGTGCCGTTCGGATGAGGAACGTGTCCGCGAACGTTGCACGGACACGTTCCTCTGCGACTCTCGGCTTTACGCCTGTGCGTGTTCGACGATCATCTGCACGCGCGAGACGCCGTTGAACGTGTCGGCGGCCAGCCGGTAGGCAAATCGTGCGCGGCTCGGCAGCGTGTCGGCATGATTGAACCAGATCGCATTGAAGCGCATGCGGCCGCGACCGAGTTGCAGTTTCAGATGCTTGTCCTTGAGGATGGCCTGCGAGAGCACTTCGAATTCGCCCGAGAACACCGGCGGCGGAAAACCTTGCCCCCACACTTGCGCATCGAGCAGCGCCACGAACGGCGGCACGAAGCACTCGTCGCCGATGTCGCCGTCGGTCTCGATCACGCGAGAAAGCGTCTTCTCATCGAGCCATTCCTGCCCGACGGCTTCGAACGCCGCCTGAAAGCGCGCCAGATCATCCGCAGCAATCGTCAGGCCCGCCGCCATGGCGTGGCCGCCGAACTTGCCGATCAGACCCGGTTCACGCTTGGTCACGAGATCGAGCGCATCACGCAGATGAAAGCCCGGAATCGAGCGGCCCGAGCCCTTGATCTGACCATCGTCGCCCGGGGCGAACACAATCGTCGGGCGGTAAAACTTCTCTTTCAGGCGTGCAGCAACAATGCCGATCACGCCCTGATGCCACGTCTCGTTGAAAGCACACAACGTGGTGGCCGCGCGCGGGTCGAAGCGGGCAAGGTCGGCCAGCGCTTCCTGCTGCATGCCGGCTTCAATCTCGCGCCGCTCGCGATTCATCGCGTCGAGTTCTTGCGCGAGGGTCCACGCGCGGGCGTCGTCGTCGGTCAGCAGACACTCGATACCGAGCGACATATCGGCCAGACGGCCGGCGGCGTTCAGACGCGGGCCGAGACCAAAGCCCAGATCGAAGCTGCCAGCCTGCCGGGCATTGCGAGCCGCCGCGCGGAACAGCGCATTGATGCCGGGATGCATACGCCCGGCGCGCATGCGCGAGAGACCTTGCGCGACCAGAATCCGGTTGTTGGTGTCGAGCTTGACCACGTCGGCGACGGTGCCTAGTGCCACCAGATCGAGCAGGGTGTCGAGACGCGGTTGCTCGCGGGCGTCGAACGCCCCGCGCTGGCGCAACTCGGCCCGCAGGGCGAGCAGCACGTAGAACATCACCCCCACACCGGCCAGATTCTTGCTGGGGAATTCACAACCCGGCTGGTTCGGATTGACGATGCAGCGCGCGTTCGGCAGTTCGCTGCCGGGCAAGTGGTGATCGGTAACGACGACTTCGATGCCGAGCGCCTGCGCCGCCGCCACGCCGTCGAGGCTGGCGATACCGTTATCGACGGTGATCAGCACATCCGGCGGGCCGAGCTTGCCGCGTGCGGCAAGTGCGACGATTTCGGGCGTCAGACCATAGCCGTACTCGAAACGGTTCGGCACGAGGTAGTCGACTTTCGCACCGAACATGCGCAGGCCACGTACGGCCACGGCGCAAGCGGTGGCGCCGTCACAGTCGTAGTCGGCCACGACGAGCATCTGTTTGCCCGCCGCGATGGCGTCGGCCAGAAACACGGCCGCTTCCTGTGCGCCCTTGAGTTGTGTGGGCGGGACGAGCCGTGTCAGTGCGGTTTCCGTTTCCTCGCTGGCGGCAACGCCGCGCGAGGCAAACAGGCGGGCCAGCACGGGGTGCACGCCGTCGCGGGCAAGTGTGTCGGCAATGCCGTCGTCGACGGTGCGGGTGACGATGTCGGTCATGCCACCTCCTCGCCAACGCGGGCGAGCGGCAGCAGACGTGCTGCGAGCGGCTGGCGGCGCCAGAACTTGCGCAGGTCGCCGCTGCGCGACAGGATCGTCACGCTGTGGCTGTCGCCGCAGAGTGTGAGGCTCACTTCGCGGGCATTGCCTTTGGCGAGCCGTTCAAGGGCAGGTGCGAGCCAGAGGCGGTCGATTTCGACGAGCGCGTCGCGCCAGCGCGCCCAGTCTTCCATCAGAAAATGGGACGTCAGGGTATCGATCTGGACGAGCGTGCGGCCGTTGGCGGCGTCAATGCCGGCGGCGGTGTCGTGCAGGGAAATTTGCAGATGACGGGCGAGACCGCGCGTGGCGGGGGCGTCGGCCAGCACCGTGACGCACGGCCGGTTCAGGCGCGGGGCGGCGATGCGCTGGCCACCGGCGTACAGCCAGATGGCGTTGACCGGCGGCAGACCGCGAGCCTCGCGGGCCTGATTGGCCGGGTGGTCGTACCACGCCATCTGTACCTCGTTCTGCCACTTGCGCCACGTCAGTTCCGCCTTGCCTTGCGGCAGCCAGATGTCGACGTTGCGACCGGCGGCGCGCGCGGGCGAGGCCGTGAGCAGGTCGCCCAGCACCGGTGCGCTCAGATACCAGCGGTCGGGGCGCGGGGCGATCAGCTCACCGCCTTCTTCCGCCAGCAGCGCGTGGGCGGTGGCGAAAAGCGCGGCCGAGTCTTCCTTGCTCAATTCGAGCTCGGCGGGGTCGGTCAGCACCAGATGATCGGTGGCGATGTGGATGTGCGCGGGTTGGGCGCAGTACCAGAAGCGCGTGTCGAGCGAGCCGCTGTCTTCAAACAGCATGAACGGCGCGAGCGGCGCCCGGGCGGGACCGCCGGGCAGGCCAAAGGCGTCGGCCAGCCAGCGCTCGTGCGGGAGCGTGGGGACAAACGGGTCTTCGGGGATGTCCTGCGCCGACTGGACACCGCGCGCGAGCAACTTTTCGAGCGCAGGCAACTCCAATCCAGCCAGCAATGCAGGCAAGTGGGCCGACGCGGGCAGCGCGAACGGCAGAAGAAAGTGCAGGGCAGGTGTATCCATGTCGAGGCGAATTGTATGGCAAACTTCGCGCTGGCAGTTGGGTGACCCTGACGTCAGGTACGGAACGTGCCGCCTGCTGCGACGCCCGCAACACCTGTAACACCCTCCCGGCGCCGGTTACGGCTCGGGTGGCAGTTGCGCGAAGTGGCGCCGCAAGCCGTCGCAACAAGCCGTCGCCGCGCGGCACAGCATGTTCCGATCGATCCTTATTAAGAATCAGGAATCCGTTTGAAATTCCCATACGAATGGCAGATCGGCTGGCGCTACACGCGCACCGGCAAGCGATCCTCAGGCAACGGTTTCATCTCCTTTATTTCGTTCATTTCCATGGCCGGCATTGCGCTGGGCGTGGCGGCACTCATTGTGGTGCTTTCCGTGATGAACGGCTTCCAGAAGGAAGTGCGCGACCGCATGCTCTCCGTGCTGGCGCACATCGAAGTGTTTGCGGTCGACGGCAACCTGCCCGACTGGCAGCGCACGGCCACCGAAGCGTTGCAGAACAAGAACGTGATAGCCGCCGCCCCGTACGTTGGCGAGCAGGCCATGCTCACGCGCGATGACAACGTGCGCGGCGTGGTGCTGCGCGGCATCGTGCCGAGCGAAGAGGCCAAGGTTTCCGATCTCGGCAAGCAGATTACGGGCGGCACGCTCGCGAACCTGACGCCGGGCAGCTTCGGCATCGTGCTCGGCAGTGAGCTGGCGCGCGGCCTGGGGGTGATCGTCGGTGACAAGATAACGCTCGTCGCCCCGCAGGGCACGATTACCCCGGCGGGGGTGCTGCCACGCGTGAAGCAGTTCACCGTGGTGGCGATCTTCACGGCCGGGCACTACGAATACGACAGTTCGCTGGCGCTGATCGACCTGCATGACGCCGAAACGCTCTTCCGGCTCGACGGGCCCACCGGCGTGCGGCTGAAGATTCAGGACATGGAGCAGGCGCCGATCGTGGCGCGCGAACTGGCCAAGTCGCTGACCGGCAACATGTGGGTGCGCGACTGGACACAGCAGAACAAGAACTGGTTTATCGCCGTGCAGACCGAGAAGCGGATGATGTTCATCATTCTGACGCTGATCATTGCGGTGGCGGCGTTCAATCTGGTGTCGTCGCTGGTGATGACGGTGACCGACAAGTATGCGGACATCGCGATCCTGCGCACGCTGGGGGCGCAGCCTCGCTCGATCATGAAGATCTTCATCGTGCAGGGCGTGACCATCGGCTTTATCGGGGCGCTGCTCGGCATTGCGCTGGGCTGCTTCATCTCGGTGAACATCGGTGTCATCGTGCCGTTCATCGAGCGCATGCTGGGGATTCACTTCCTGCCGCAATCGATTTACTTCATCAATGAACTGCCTTCGGATCTGCAATCGTCTGACGTGATTCGTATCGGCGTGATTTCCTTCATTCTCTCGGCACTGGCGACGATCTATCCGAGCTGGCGTGCTTCGCGCGTCAAACCGGCGGAGGCCCTGCGCTATGAGTAAAGCTAACATGGCGAGCACGCCGAACATCGCCCCGGGTTTCGCCTATGACGGCCCGGTGCTGCGCGCCCGCGATCTGCACAAGACGTTCCGTCAGGGCGAACTCAACGTGACCGTGCTGGCCGGGGCCAGCCTCGATGTGGCTGCCGGTGAGAAGGTGGCGATCGTCGGGGCGTCGGGCTCGGGAAAGAGCACGTTGCTGCATGTGCTTGGCGGTCTGGACGACCCGTCGCGCGGCGAAGTCTCGTTGCTCGGCAAGCCGTTTTCGACGCTCGGCGAGCGCGAGAAGACCAACCAGCGCAATCAGTCGCTCGGGTTCGTGTATCAGTTCCACCATCTGCTGGCCGAGTTCACGGCGCTCGATAACGTGGCGATGCCGCTGCGTATTCGCCGGATGCCGACCGAACAGGCGCGCGAAGTCGCCATGGCAATTCTGGAGCGCGTGGGGCTGGGCTCGCGGGTGAAGCACCGTCCGGGCGAACTCTCGGGTGGCGAGCGTCAGCGCGTGGCCATGGCGCGTGCGCTGGTGACGCAGCCGGCGTGCGTGCTTGCCGACGAGCCGACCGGTAATCTCGACGGACATACCGCCGAGAGCGTGTTTTCACTGATGCTGGAGTTGTCGGAAACCCTCAAGACCAGCTTCGTGATCGTGACGCACGATATCGATCTGGCCCGGCGCTGCGACCGCGCACTGCGGCTTCGCGACGGGGTGCTGGAAGCGGCTTGAGTGGGGGCGGGGTGCCATCCGGCATCGGGCATTAGTCAGTCGCCGTGAATGCCAAAGTGAGACACAGGACGCCGGGATGATCCCGGCGTTTTGCTTTCTGAGAAGGTGATGTTTCGGTCCCAACCGGCGAAATGAGGGGGCGAGCGGGAAGGTGCCATGCCGCTTGTTTCAGCAGATTCCGAGGGGTAGACGCGGCGTTGTCCGATGGTCACCGAAGGGAGAGCGTGCGAGCCTTGTCATCGCCCCGTAGAATTAGCGCTCAAGGACACCTGACCATGTGGATCGATACCCATTGCCATCTCGACGCCGGTGAGTTCGACGCCGACCGCGACACCGTCATTGCCGACGCGCGAGCCGCCGGCGTGCACGGGCTTGTCGTGCCCGCTGTCGAATGTGCGACGTTCGACGCCGCGCGCGCCGCCGCGCGTGCAATGCCGGGCGGCGCTTACGCGCTCGGCATCCATCCGCTCTACACGCCACGCGCGAAGGATGAGGATATTGGGACGTTACGTCGCGCAGTCGAACAGGCGATGGGCGACCCGCGCTTCGTCGGCATCGGCGAGATCGGCCTCGATTTCTTCGTCAAGACGCTCGATCCGGCGCGGCAGCAATTCTTCTACGTCGAACAACTGAAGATCGCCCGCGATTTCGATTTGCCGGTGATCTTGCATGTACGGCGCTCGCAAGACGCGCTGCTCAAGCAGTTGCGCATTTACACGCCCCGTGGCGGGATCGCGCATGCGTTCAACGGCAGCCGTCAGCAGGCGGATATGTTCATCGAGCGCGGCTTCTGTCTGGGATTTGGCGGGCAGATGACGTTCGATCGCGCGTTGCAAATCCGGCGGCTGGCGGTCGACCTGTCGCTCGATGCGCTAGTGCTTGAGACCGATGCGCCCGATATCGCTCCTGAATGGCGCTACAAGCAGCGCAACAGCCCGGTCGAACTGCCGCGCATCGCGAGTGTACTTGCCGCGTTGCGCGGCGTGACGCCTGAGATGCTGTCGGGGGCCACCTGTGCCAATGCGTGGCGTGTGCTGCCGCGCTTGCCCGGTGCCATGGCGATGGCGCCCGGCGAGGCGGGTGGCGCTGAGACTGCTTTCCTTTCTTCCCGTTTCCCTTCCAGCGAGTCCGGATCGCACTGACGCGTCGTCGTCGTGAGGACCTTTTGCCATGACGCGGTGACGTCATGAGAACCGTGCTGCTCGCGTGGGTCGCCGGTATCTGGTGGCTGCAACAGTCGGCGGTGCTTCCCTCTACGCGATGGATTGCCGTGGTCAGCCTCGTTGCGGGTGGTGGGCTGATGGCGGTTGGGGGCTGGTTTTGGTTGCGTTCGCGGGGGCTGAATGAACTCGATGCTCTCCGGCGCGCGTGCCTCCTGATGGTTCTGGCCTCATCTGCTGCCGTGCTGGGCTTCACGTGGGCCGGGCATCGTGCTGGTCAACGATTGGCCGACGCCTTGCCGGTGGCGATGGAAGGCCGGGACATTATCGTGACAGGCGTTGTCGCCTCGCTGCCGGTCGGTACCGGTGGCGGACTGCGCTTTGTCTTCGATGTGGACGCGGCGTTTCTTGAAAAAAGCCGGCGCGAACGCAAGGGCGAACTGCGGGAGCGCGCGGGGACTGTTGACTCGCCTGATGCCGAGCCGACGCGACCCGTGGTGGCTGTGCCGCACCGTATTCAGCTTGTCTGGCCGGGGCAAACGGGCAGAAACCAGCGCCTTGTTCCGAGGGCAGGCGAGCGATGGCGATTGCCGGTGCGGCTGAGTGTGCCTCGCGGCTTTGCCAACTGGCATGGTTTCGATGCAGAATTCGCCGCGTTTTCGCAAGGGATTCGTGCAACCGGCTATGTCCGGGCGAACGGCAGTCGCGCAAGTCGCCGCCCCGACGGAAGACGCGATCCCGGCGGAACACAAGATGCATTAGGGCGGTCGGCGCAACGCGGCGCGCCCGCCGCGCGCCGCCTCGATGCCGGTCCCGTGCCCGGTTACCGGCTGGCCGCGTGGCGTGAGCGGTTGCGCGACGACTTTCGTGCCGCGTTGGCGCCTGACGCTCGCTACGGCGGAGTGCTAATGGCGTTGGCGCTGGGCGAGCGTGGCGATATCGCGCCGGACGATTGGCAGATCTTCGCCGATACGGGCGTGAGCCATTTGCTGGCGATTTCCGGACTGCACGTGTCGCTGGTGGCCGGGGCGTTGGCATCGCTCGCGGGGTATTTGTGGCGGCGCTCGTTCGGCCTGCATGTCGGTCTGCGCTTCGGTTTGCCACTATGGTGGCCCGCACCCAAGGCGGCAGCGGTGGCAGGGTTGGTGGCGGCAGTGACCTACGGCGCGATTGCCGGGTGGGGCGTGCCGGCGCGACGGGCCGTCGGCATGGTGGCGATTCTGGTCCTCGCGCTGCTGACCGGGCGCATGGCCGCGCCCTCGTATGTGCTGGCGTGGGCGCTCGCTGTCATTGTCGCGTTGGACCCGTGGTCGGTCGTCAGCCCCGGCTTGTGGTTGTCGTTCGGCGCTGTCTCGGTGCTGGTGCTTGCGGGACGCCGCAGAAACGAAACCGAACGTCGTCGCGCGAACGGGGGCGGGCGAGCGCAACCGCAACCGCAACCGCAACCACCATCTGCGGTTGATCCGATCGTCGACCGGATCGAGCAGAGTGCGCTCGCGCGGTGGCGACAAGGGTTTCGGATGCGATTCGGGCAGGCGGTCCGCGCACAACTCGCGATCACACTGGGGATGGTGCCGTTAACACTGGCTTGGTTCGGAACGGTGCCGTTGCTTGGGCCGCTTGCCAATGCGGTCGCCATCCCGGTCATGACGCTGATCGTCACGCCGTTGGCGTTGCTGAGTTTGCTGTTGCCCGCAGCGGCGGCGCAGGTCGCGCTTGCCATCGCCCACGAAACTGTCGTCTGGCTGGCGGAAGGGCTGCGGATGTTGTCCCAATGGCCGTGGGCGGTCTGGCGTCCCGGCATCGCCCCGGTCTGGACGATTGCGCTGGCATCCGTCGGCGTGGCGGCGTGTCTCTGGCCCGCGTCGGGTTGGGTGCAACGCACGGGGGCACGCTGGGTGACGCTGCGGCTTACCGGTTTCGCGTTGCTATGGCCCGCGCTGCTTTCGTCACCACAGCGGCCCGCCGCAGGCGATTTTCGCGTGACGATGCTGGATATCGGACAGGGCAACGCCGTCCTCGTCGAGACAGCGACGCGCACGCTGCTGTTCGATACAGGGCCGCCGCTGGGCTCGCGCGCGGATGCCGGGCAGTACGTCATCGTGCCGTATCTGCGTGCGCAAGGCGCGGCGCGACTCGACGGGCTCATCGTGAGCCATGCCCACGACGACCACTACGGCGGGGCAATCAGCGTGCTCAAAGCGTATCCGTCGACCCCGATGATCTCGTCGTTGCCGGGCTCGCATCCTGTCCGGCGCGCGGCGCAGTCGCATCGTACGTGCCGGTCGGGGCAGCAATGGACATGGGACGGTGTGACGTTCCGATTCCTGCATCCCGATACACCGACCCTGCGCGCCGGGTGGGCAGGGCGAATTGGCCCGAACGGTCTCAGTTGCGTCCTCCACATCGCCAATGGCCGTCACAGCGCGTTGCTCGCCGCCGACGCCGAAGCGCCGCAGGAGCAACGCTTGCTGACGCGGTTCCGCCGAAGTCTGCTGCATGCCGATGTGTTGCTCGCCCCGCATCATGGCAGCTTGACGTCATCGACTCCGGCGTTCGTGAAAGCGGTTTCGCCGCATCATGTCGTGTTTCAAACGGGCTACCGCAACCGCTTCGGACACCCGCGTCCGGCCGTCGTCTGGCGCTATCGCGTCGTGGGAGCTAGCGTTTGGCACAGTGTTCGGCACGGGGCGGTGCGGTTCTCCTTTTCGCGGCGGGGGATCGACGCTTTGGCCTACCGCGACGTCCATCGGCGATATTGGTCAGCGTGGTCGGCGGACGATTCGGGTGTTTCCCCGGCCGCAGGCCCGCCCGATTCGACGGAAACCTCTACCGGTCGCGGGCAGACGGTTCGCTAGAATGGTCCGGCGAGCGCGGCCAATCGGTGCTGAATGTGCTGAAGTGCGTTGACCAAGTGGGTTGACGAGCGCATTGACGAGTGCACTGATGAGTGCACTGAATAACGCGGGTGCGCGCCAAGACCAAAAAGATTCCATGACAAGAGACATCATCCATTTTTCGCACGGCAACGGCTTTCCGGCTGGCGTGTACCGCAAGATGCTCGGCGCATTGGCCGACGAGTACGACGTGCGCGCCATCGATCGTATCGGCCACGATCCGCGCTACCCGGTGACGCCGGGGTGGCGCTATCTGCGCAACGAGCTCGTCGACACCCTCACGCGCCAATATCACGGCGAGCCGGTCTGGCTCGTCGGTCATTCCCTCGGCGGATTTCTCAGTCTGATGGCGGCGCTCAAGGCGCCGCAGTGTGTGCGGGGTGTCGTCATGATCGATTCCCCGATCGTCACGCCGGGCTGGCGCACGCAGATGCTGCGACTCGGGATGCTGACCGGTCTCTACGAACGGATGTCGCCGGCAGGGGTAACCAAGAAGCGCCGCGATCGCTGGCCGGACTGGGAGTCGGCCTGGCAGCATTTTGCGAGCAAGCCGGTGTTCGCCAGTTGGGATCAGGATGTGCTGCGCGACTATATCGACTGCGGTACCCTGCCGACCGGCGAGGGCGAAGCCCGGCGGCTGGCGTTCGCGCGCGAGATCGAATATCGCATTTACCTGACGTTGCCGCCGCTGCTTGCCGTGCGGGCGATGCGCGGGGTGCCGGTGCCGGTGGGCTTTCTCGCGGGCACCGAGTCGCGCGAGCTGCGTCAGGCCGGCATGCGCGCGACGCGGCAAATCGTCGGCACGCATTTGCGTTACGTGCACGGCACCCACCTGTTCCCGATGGAGCGCCCGCTCGAGACGGCCGCCGCTGTACGCGACATGCTTGCGGAACTGCGCGGGGGTTATCGCCGGCCACTCGCCGCCTGAGCGCGTCAGCCTTGCTGGGAACGGCGCACGCGACACCTGTCAAGGTCAATATTTGCCGTTTGGCACGTCGAGGGCAGGGCTGCTTTCGGGTATAATCCGGCTTTCCCGCGAGCAATTACTGCGATGACTAAATTCGTTTTTGTCACGGGCGGCGTGGTTTCCTCTCTTGGTAAGGGAATTGCTGCCGCATCTCTGGCCGCGATTCTCGAATCGCGTGGCCTAAAAGTCACCCTCCTCAAGCTTGACCCCTACATCAACGTCGATCCGGGCACGATGAGCCCGTTTCAGCACGGTGAGGTGTTCGTTACCGAGGACGGCGCAGAAACCGACCTCGATCTTGGCCATTACGAGCGCTTCATCAGCGCCAAAATGCGCAAGGCGAACAACTTCACGACGGGCCAGATCTACGAATCGGTGATCCGTAAGGAACGCCGGGGCGAGTATCTCGGCAAGACCGTTCAGGTCATTCCGCACATCACCAACGAGATTCAGGCGTTCGTCGAACGCGGCGCGCGCTCGGCATGGGACGGCCATCCGGACGTCGCCATCGTCGAAATCGGCGGTACGGTCGGTGACATCGAGTCGCTGCCGTTCCTCGAAGCCGCACGTCAGATGAATCTGCGTCTGGGCCGCAACAGCGTGGCCTTCGTGCACCTGACGCTCGTGCCGTACATCGCGACGGCCGGTGAGCTCAAGACGAAGCCGACGCAACACAGCGTGCAGAAGCTGCGCGAGATCGGCATCATGCCGAACGTGCTGCTGTGCCGCGCCGACCGTCAGATTCCGGAAGACGAGTGCGCCAAGATTTCGCTGTTTGCGAACATCCCGCAGGACGCCGTGATTTCGGTGTGGGACGTCGATACGATCTACAAGATTCCGCAGATGCTCCACGATCAGGGCATGGACAAGATCATCTGCGACGAACTGAAGCTCGAAGTGAAGCCGGCCGACCTGTCCATGTGGACCCGTCTGGTGCAGGCCGTTGAGAACCCGAAGCACGAAGTGACGATTGGCATGGTCGGCAAGTACGTCGATCTGACCGAGTCGTACAAGTCGCTCATCGAAGCCCTGCGTCACGCCGCGATCCATACGGAAACGCGCGTGAACATCGAGTACATCGATTCGGAACAGGTCGAGAAGGATGGCACCGATGCGCTCAAGCATCTGGACGCTATTCTCGTGCCGGGCGGTTTCGGCCGTCGGGGTACCGAAGGCAAGATCAAGGCGATTCGCTTCGCCCGCGAGAACCGCGTGCCGTACCTTGGCATCTGCCTGGGCATGCAGCTCGCCGTGATCGAATTCGCGCGTGACGTCGCCAAGCTCGGTGGTGCCAACAGCACGGAATTCGACCCGTCGTCGCCGCACCCGGTCGTGGCGCTCATCACCGAGTGGCAAGATCGCGACGGCAAGATCGAGCAACGTACGGAAGATTCGGATCTGGGCGGCACGATGCGCCTCGGCTCGCAACGCGTGCCGGTCAAGACCGAAACGCTGGCCTCGCGCATCTATGGCGACACGGTCAACGAACGTCACCGTCACCGCTACGAAGTCAACAATCACTATGTGCCGCAGCTCGAAGCCGCTGGTCTGGTGATCTCGGCACGCACGCCGACGGAAAATCTGCCGGAAATGATGGAATTGCCGCAGCAGGTACACCCGTGGTTCGTGGGCGTGCAGTTCCACCCGGAGTTCACCTCGACGCCGCGTGACGGCCATCCGCTGTTCAAGGCGTATGTCGAGGCGGCGCTGGCAGGTCAGCAGTCGCGCAAGAAAGCGGCCTGAGGCTGAGCTGCGGGCGAGAAACAAGGAGTTCCCATGAAGCTGTGCGGTTTCGAGGTTGGCCTGAACCAGCCGTTTTTCCTGATTGCAGGCACTTGCGTCGTCGAGTCGGAGCAAATGACGATCGACGTCGCCGGTCAGCTCAAGGAAATGACGGACGCGTTGGGCATCCCGTTCATTTACAAGTCGTCGTTCGACAAGGCGAATCGTAGTTCGGGCAGGTCGTTTCGCGGCCCGGGCCGCGAGGCCGGTCTGAAGATCCTCGAAGAAGTACGCCGCCAGCTCGGCGTGCCGGTGCTCACCGACGTGCACACCGAAGAGGATGTGGCTGTCGCCGCACCCATCGTCGACGTGCTGCAAACGCCGGCATTCCTGTGCCGCCAGACCGATTTCATCCGTGCCTGCGCCCAGTCGGGCAAGCCGGTGAACATCAAGAAGGGGCAGTTTCTCGCACCGCACGACATGATCAACGTCATCGACAAGGCCCGCGACGCTGCTCGCGAAGCCGGTCTGCCGGATGACGTTTTCATGGCTTGCGAGCGCGGCGTCTCGTTCGGCTACAACAATCTGGTCTCGGACATGCGCTCGCTGGCGATCATGCGCGAGACCGGTGCGCCGGTCGTGTTCGATGCTACCCACTCGGTGCAATTGCCGGGCGGGCAGGGCACCAGCTCCGGTGGTCAGCGCGAATTCGTGCCGGTGCTCTCGCGCGCTGCCGTGGCCGTGGGCGTGTCGGGCCTGTTCATGGAAACCCATCCTGATCCGGCCAAGGCCCTTTCGGACGGCCCCAATGCCGTGCCGCTCGGCCGCATGCGCGAACTGCTCACGACGCTCAAGACCATTGATGCGGCCGTGAAGCAGGGCCAGTTCCTGGAAAACAATTTCAACTGAAATGAGACACACCGTCCTGGGGGCACTATCAGTACGCCCACAGGACGGGTATAGCGGTGCGACGCCTTGGCAGCCTGGCGTCGAGTCGTTAAGCTTGTCGCGCAGCGGGACAAAGTGCCCGCCGCGGGGCGAGCCCCAAGGAGATGCCAGCGTGCCGTACGCCGAGCGCACCGACGACATCGATGTCACCCCACAGGCCGCCGTGCCTCATTTCGAGGCGCCGTTGTTCCCCCGTTTATGTAATGCCTTGCCGGTGCGCGCGCGAGCGCGGCATCGGTGCCTACGTCAGGATTCGGCGCGCTTGTTCGCGCCCGGCGTGGGGTTGGCTTGACGGGCTGCGGCGCGATGCAGGTTCCCTTTAGCGTTTTGTCTTTCAGATATTGAGGAATTCATGAGTGCAATCGTAGATATCATCGGGCGCGAAGTGCTGGATTCGCGTGGCAACCCGACGGTCGAGTGCGACGTGCTGCTGGAGTCGGGTGTGATGGGCCGCGCTGCGGTGCCGTCGGGCGCATCGACCGGTTCGCGCGAAGCCATCGAACTGCGTGACGGCGATAGCAGCCGTTATCTTGGCAAGGGTGTGCAGAAGGCTGTTGAGCACATCAACACCGAGATTTCGGAAGCCATCATGGGTCTGGACGCCGCCGAACAGGCCTTCCTGGACAAGACCCTGATCGAGCTGGACGGCACGGACAACAAGTCGCGCCTCGGCGCGAACGCCATGCTGGCCGTGTCGATGGCCGTGGCCAAGGCCGCCGCTGAAGAAGCCGGCCTGCCGCTGTATCGCTACTTCGGCGGTTCGGGCGCGATGCAAATGCCGGTGCCGATGATGAACATCGTCAACGGCGGTGCGCACGCCAACAACAGCCTGGATATCCAGGAATTCATGGTGATGCCGGTCAGCCAGACCAGCTTCCGTGAAGCCCTGCGTTGCGGCGCCGAAATTTTCCACGCACTCAAGAAGATCATCGCCGACAAGGGCATGAGCACGGCCGTGGGCGACGAAGGTGGCTTCGCGCCGAACTTCGCGTCGAACGAAGAGTGCCTCAAGACCATTGAGGAAGCCGTCGAGAAGGCCGGTTACCGTCTGGGCGACGACGTCGTGCTGGCGCTGGACTGCGCATCGACCGAGTTCTTCAAGAACGGCAAGTACGAGCTGGCCGGCGAAGGCCTGTCGCTCACGTCGGAAGAGTTTGCCGACTACCTGGCTGCGCTGTGCGACAAGTTCCCGATCGTGTCGATCGAAGACGGCATGTCGGAAGACGACTGGGCCGGCTGGAAGATCCTGACCGACAAGCTGGGAAAGAAGGTGCAACTGGTCGGTGACGATCTGTTCGTGACCAACACCAAGATCCTGAAGCAAGGTATCGAGCAAGGCGTCGCCAACTCGATCCTGATCAAGATCAACCAGATCGGTACGCTGACCGAGACGTTCGCCGCCATCGAGATGGCCAAGCGCGCCGGTTACACGGCCGTGGTGTCGCATCGCTCGGGTGAAACCGAAGATTCGACGATCGCCGATATCGCCGTGGGCACCAACGCCGGTCAGATCAAGACCGGTTCGCTCTCGCGTAGCGACCGTATCGCCAAGTACAACCAGCTGCTTCGTATCGAAGAAGATCTCGGCGATATCGCGACGTACCCGGGCAAGGAAACGTTCTACAATCTGCGCTAATTCCGATTCCCGGGAAGTGAGCCCCGAGTCCGCTCGGGGTCCTGTTCCCGGATTTCCTGCCAGGCGAAAGCATGCGAATGGTGACCTTGGTACTGGTGCTGCTGTTGGCAGTCATTCAGTATCCGCTCTGGTTCGGCCACGGTGGTTGGTTGTATGTGCACGAACTGCGCGACCAACTGAGCGCCGAACAGCAGAAGAACGAGCAGTTGAAAGAACGTAACGATCGTCTTGCCGGCGAAGTGCAGGATTTGCAGGAAGGCACGTCGGCGATCGAGGAACGCGCTCGTTTCGAGCTGGGGATGGTCAAGGACGGCGAGGTGTTCGTGCAATTCGTCGCACCCGACGGCAGTAGCGGCCCGCAAGCCGCCTCGGGCGCCGACGCGCCCCTCGTGTCGTCGAACGAACCTGCTCACAAGACCGTGGGCAATACGCCGCCCGCAGCGCCTGCCTCGCAGGCCAAGGGCAAGAAGGCGCAGCATCACTGATCGCTGCTACTGCTGCTGGCAGGATCGGTGGCACGGAAGTCGTACGTTGAATGAAAAAGACGCTCAAATGAGCGTCTTTTTTTATTGTGTTTGCCGGGACGTCAAAAGCCGAACCCGACCCCAACCGTCGTGCGTGGCCCGTACCACCCGGGGCCGTAACCGCCCGGTCCGTACCACCCGGGTCCGTACCATCCCGGCCCGCCCCAGCCACTGTAAAAGTAGGCGTTGCTCGCGTAGCTGCGCATCGCATCGTCGATGGCGCGCTGAAGGCGCTCGCGCTCGATCGTACGTTCCTGCTCGTCGTAGATGCGTTTGTTCAGGCGCGTCAGGTCTTGCTGCTGCTCGGCCGTCAACGCGGCTGCGGCCTGCGCCGGCTGCGATTCCGGCAAGCGGGCGGAAGGGGCGTCCGGCGGCGGCAGTTGCCATTGCGCGCAGCCCGCCACCAGCGTCAGCAGGCACGCACCCGCCGCGCCGACCATCCGTTGAATCGGTGATCGAAGCGGTGAGCGACGCCGCGAGAGGCGGGCGGGGGAGGCGGGCTGCGGTCGGGTCATGTCGACTTCAATGATGCTGCGAAGGCGCCGAGTGCGGCTGCTCCGAGAACAGTTGCGCCGCGTCCACCTTGTCGAAGTGATAGGTCTGACGGCAGAACTCGCAGGCTACTTCCACATTGGGGCGTTCGTCGAACACGCTCATCACTTCGGCTTCGCCGAGCGTTCGCAGCATGTTGGCCACGCGCTCGTGCGAGCAAGTGCAACGAAACGAGACGGTTTGCGGATCGAACACACGCACGGTCTCTTCCCAGAAGAGGCGGTGCAGCAGCGTTTCGCGGTCCGTCGAGAGCATTTCATCGCGCTTGAGCGTATTGCCCAGTTGGCAGACACGGTTCCACGTGTCCTCATCGATCTCCGGCGCACGTTCCGCGCCGCTACCCGCCGTGCCGCCGTGTCCCGGCAGCTTTTGCAGCAGGACGCCCACGGTGCGGGTATCGTCGCTCGCCAGCCACAGGCGCGTATCGAGCTGTTCCGAGTGGTGCATGTAGTGTTCGAGCACCGAGGCCATATCGGGCAGCGGGCCATGCTCGTCGGACAGCGCCACCACGCCCTGATAGGGTTGCTGACCCGGTTGCTTGACGCGCGGGTCGAGCGTGATCGCAAAGCGGGCGCGGCCATTCACGTTGACCATCGCCTTGAGCGAGGCGTCGTCCGGAATATCGCCGCTGTACTTGGCGGTGGCACGCATCGTGAAATCGGCATTGCACTCGACGACGATCATGCTGACCGGGCCGTCACCGTGCAGTTGCAGGACGAGCGCGCCGTCGAACTTGATGTTCGCGGTGAACAGGGCGGCAGCGGCCATCATTTCGCCAAGCAGATGCCGGACCGGTGCCGGGTAGTTGTGACGTTCGAGCACGGCACGCCAAGTGGTGTCGAGGCTGACGTATTCGCCTCGCACGGGCGCGGCGTCGAACATGAATTTTTGAAGCTGATCGGACACGGTCGAATTCCTGAAAAATGCGGCAACGCCGGCGAATCGTGCCTCAGAAAGGCGCGCGCAGGGCCGGCGGTTGACGTGGATGCTGCAATATCTGGGGGCACGCGCCGCATTTTCAACACTGGGGCCTGTTTTGACCGGTTTTGCCGGTTTTGGGCCGATTTAGCCCATTTAGCCCATTCTCGAGGGCGCCTATGCACCGGGCCCGCCGGCGCATGCAACGCCCTCCCTTCACCTGCTTAGCCGATGCGCACCAGTTGTTCCTTGAACACCTGACGGCGCGACGCATACGTATCGGCGTTGCGCTTGAGATTGGCCACTTCTTCATCGGTCAGCTCGCGCACCACCTTGGCGGGGACGCCAAGGATCAGCGAGCGGTCCGGAAACGTCTTGCGCTCGGTCACCAGCGCACCGGCGCCGACCAGACTGTCGCGGCCGATGACCGCGCCATTGAGCAGCACGGCCTGGATGCCGATCAGCGAATTCTCGCCCACCGTGCAGCCGTGCAGCATCGCCTGATGGCCGATGCTCACGCCTTGCGCCAGCGTCAGCGGGAAACCCGGGTCGGCGTGCAGGACGGCACCTTCCTGCACATTGGTACCGACGCCCACGCGAATCGGTTCGTTATCGCCGCGAATGGCAACCCCGGGCCAGACGCTGCTGTTCTCGGCAAGGACTACCTCGCCGATGATCGTTGCGGTGTCTGCCACGAAAGCACTTTCGTGGATCTGCGGGGTCTTGTCTCCAAGTTTATAGATCGGCATGGCGGCTTTGGTTCGCGGTTAAAATCGACGAAATTGCTATTGTAACGTCATGCCCGATTTCACTCCTGCGCCCGGCGGTGACAGTGCCGCCCGCGTCAATACGCCTGATTTGTCCGCGTCTGCCCAAGCCCTCACCATGTCTGGCGAGCCAACGTGTGCCCGCGAGCGGGCGCTGGCGCTGCTGCGGCAATGCGATCCGTTCGTGAAGGCGGCGGGCGTGATCGCCCTGCGAGAGGCGGTGCTTGCCGGGAATGCGATCTGGCAGCCCGCGCGCCAGTTGAACGCGATGCCGGACGGCGCCGAGGAACCCAACGCATCCGGCGCATCGGGCGCGGCGGGTGATCATGATGGCGTCGATGAGCCCGGCATCCCGGGGCGGCCGGCCGAGCCCCGTCTCGTCTCGCCGCGCGAGCTGGAGCACCGCGCCGTGACGACCGTGGCGGGCCGCGCGGCCCTGCTGCACGCGCTCACGCATATCGAGTTCAATGCGATCAATCTGGCGCTGGACGCCTTGTGGCGCTTCGATGGCCTGCCAAATGCGTACTACGACGACTGGATGCTGGTTGCCGCCGAAGAGGCCTATCACTTCTCGTTGCTGGCCGAACATCTGACGACACTGGGCGACGATTACTGCTACGGATGTTTCCCCGCACACGACGGCCTGTGGGTGATGGCGCGCAAGACGTCGGGTGACTGGCTCGCACGCCTGGCGTTGGTGCCGCGCACGCTGGAGGCCCGGGGGCTGGACGCCAGCCCGCCGATTCGGGCCAAGTTGGCGAGCGCAGGCGACAAGGCCGGCGCCGCGATTCTCGACATCATCCTGCGCGACGAGATCGGTCACGTGGCCATTGGCAACCGCTGGTATCGCTGGGGTTGCGAGCGCGCCGGTTGCGAGCCCGTCGAGACCTACGCCCGGCTGGCCGCGCAATACGGTGCGCCGCGCCTGCGCGGTCCCTTCAATCTCGAAGCGCGCCGCGCCGCGGGTTTCGACGACGACGAATTGGCCGCGTTGCAAGCGGGCGGGTGAGGCGCCGTCCTGTTTTTGATGCCGATATACTCGACTTTTCCTAATTGTTTCGATCTTCACTATCTGGCGGCGTCATGACCGATTCGCGATCCGAGTTTCTCACCGTGCGCGGCCTGCGCCACCATGTTCGGCAATGGGGGACGCCCGGCGCACCGAAGTTGTTCCTGTTGCATGGCTGGATGGATGTGTCAGCCTCGTTCCAGTTTGTGGCGGAGTCGCTGGCGCAGCGCTGGCATCTGCTCGCGCCGGACTGGCGGGGCTTCGGCCTGACCGATTGGCCGGTCGCCGACGGCCGCAGCGGCAGCTACTGGTTTCCCGACTATCTCGGCGATCTTGAAGCGTTGATCGACGTGTATGCCGAACCGGGTGAGGCCATCAACCTGATCGGTCACAGCATGGGCGGCAACGTGGCATGCCTGTACGCGGGGGTGCGTCCGGCACGTGTGCGCCGCCTCGTGAATCTGGAGGGTTTCGGTTTGCCGCCGTCGCAGCCGCTGGCAGCGATTCGACAACTGGGCCGCTGGCTGGACGATCTGCAAAATCCACCGACATTGCGCCCGTATGCAACGCACGCCGACGTGGCCGAGCGCCTGCGCAAGACCAACCCGAGATTGTTGCCGGCACGCGCCGAGTGGCTGGCGCAGCGTTGGGCGCGTCAGGCGCGCGACGGGCAATGGCATTTGCTGGCCGATGCTGCGCACAAGATGACGAACCCCTATCCCTATCGTCTGGATGAGGCGATGGCGGTGTGGGGCAATGTCAGCGCGCCGGTATTGCATGTGGAGGCCACCGATTCCGAGGTGTTGCGCCACTTCGTCGGGGCGCAGGGCAAGGCGGTTTTCCGTGAGCGATTCGAGGTGTTTCCGAATCTGACCGAGGCTTTCGTCGACGATGCCGGGCACATGCTCCATCACGATCAGCCGGAAGCGGTGGCGAAGCTGATCGACGACTTCTGCCGCGAGTGACGTCGGCTTGACCCGCAACGGTGAAAACGCGTTGCCAGCCCGTCTGGCGAGCCGTTTCGCACGCGCCGTACCGTGCCTCCAAAACCACATGGCAACTCGCATCGCGTCCACTTGAGCGGTAGAATGAACACGTCATACGACGTCATGCGCCGGATTCCGGCGCGAATGACGCGTCATCGCCTGGCGGCACATCATGTTCAACGCAGATCTTCATTGTCATTCCAAAGTGTCGGACGGCACGCTCTCGCCGTCTGAAGTGGCGCAAGTCGCGGCCGATGCCGGGGTCGACCTGTGGGCGCTCACGGATCACGATGAAATCGGCGGTCAACGCGAGGCGAGGGCTGCGGCCGAAGCGCTGGGCATGCGCTACGTCAGTGGCGTGGAAATTTCGATTACGTGGGCCAATCGCACCGTCCATATCGTCGGCCTGAACATCGATCCCGAGAATGCCGCGCTGGTGGCCGGGCTGGCCGCAACGCGTGGCGGACGCGCCGATCGCGCGAAGCTGATGAGCGAACAACTGGCCGTTGCCGGTATTCCCGATGCGTATGAGGGCGCGCTGCGCTTCGTCGGCAACCCCGACCTGATTTCGCGCACGCACTTCGCGCGTTATCTGGTGGAAATCGGCAAGTGTGTGTCGGTGTCCGACGTCTTCTCCCGTTATCTCGCCGAGGGGCGGCCGGGTTATGTGCCGCACCGCTGGGCTACCTTGCAGGACTCGGTGAAGTGGATTGTCGGTGCCGGCGGCATTGCCGTCGTGGCGCACCCGGGGCGCTACAAATTCACGCCGCTTGAGTTTGGCGCACTGTTCGATCAGTTTCGCGAACTGGGCGGCGAAGGCATCGAAGTCGTCACCGGCAGTCACACGCCGGATCAGTATCGCGAGTACGCCGAGGTTGCGCGTCAGTATGGCTTTCTGGCCTCGCGCGGCTCGGATTTCCATGGACCGACCGAGAGCCGAGCGCTTCTCGGCAAGCTGCCACCGTTGCCGGACGATCTCGTTCCCGTCTGGAGCCGCTGGCAGTAAATTTACGACGCTATGTCGCAATTCTTCCAGATCCATCCGGAAAACCCGCAGTCACGTCTCATCAAGCAGGCCGTCCAGATCATCGACAAGGGCGGCATCGTGGCGTTGCCTACCGATTCGAGCTACGCAATTGCCTGTCACATCGACGACAAGAGCGCTGTCGATCGCCTGCGCCGCATTCGCGGACTCGACGAGAAGCAAATGCTCTCGCTGCTCGTGCGTGACCTGTCTGAACTCGCCGAGTTTGCGATGGTGGACAACCGTCAGTTCCGGCTGATCAAGGCCACGACGCCGGGGCCCTACGTGTTCATTCTCGAGGCCACGAAAGAGGTGCCGCGCCGGTTGTCGCATCCGTCGCGAAAGACCATCGGCCTGCGCGTGCCGGATCACGCCATCACGCTGGCATTGCTCGAAGAGCTCGGCCAGCCGCTGCTCGCCACGACCCTGATCCTGCCAGATGAAACCGAGCCGCTGAACGACCCCGAGGAGATTCGTGAGCGGCTCGAAAAGCAGCTCGATCTCGTGATCGACGGCGGGGCTTGTCCGAAAGAGCCGTCGACCGTGGTCGATCTGACGGTCACGCCGCCCGAGGTCATCCGTCGGGGCCGCGGCTCGCTGGCGCCGTTCGGGCTGTCCTGATCGGGCCGGGCAACCCCTCGGTGGCCGGGATTGCGCAATATCCCGTAATACTGGCGCGCGGGCTGGCTTGCTACAATAGCCGGCTATGAATGCCGACCTGATCCAGACCATTGCGGTCTACGCGCTCCCCGTCCTCTTTGCGATTACGTTGCATGAGGCGGCCCATGGCTATGTCGCGAAGTATTTCGGCGACCCTACGGCCTTTCTGATGGGGCGCGTGACGCTCAATCCCATCAAGCACATCGACCCGATCGGCACCATTCTCGTGCCGCTCGCGCTCTATTTCATGACGAGCGGTGCGTTCCTGTTCGGTTACGCCAAACCGGTACCGGTGGCGTTCGGCAGTTTGCGTAACCCGCGCGTCGATACCATCTGGGTGGCGCTGGCCGGCCCGCTGTGCAACTTTGCTCAGGCGATTTTGTGGGCACTCTTCGGCGTGGGCTTGCAGATCGCTGGTGTGCATGAACCGTTCTTCATGATGATGGCGCAGGCCGGGTTGCTGGTGAACCTCGTCATGTGCATGTTCAATCTGTTCCCGATTCCGCCGCTCGATGGCGGGCGCGTGCTCGTCTCGCTGCTGCCGGCACGTGCGGCTTACACACTCTCGCGCCTCGAGCCGTTCGGCTTCTTCATCGTGATGGCGCTCGTGGTGAGTGGTGTGCTGGGCCGTGTGTGGCTCTGGCCGCTCATTCAATGGGGCCGCGACCTCATCGTATGGATGCTGACGCCGTTGCTGTCGCTGATTTCCTGACGATCCCGAAAGACACAGATTCACCCACAAAAAGCACCACAAAACAACACCGGACCCTATGTACCCCGAACGCGTTTTCTCCGGCATGCGACCGACCGGTCGCCTGCACCTCGGCCACTATCACGGTGTGCTCAAGAACTGGATTCAGCTCCAGTCCGAGTACCCGTGCTATTTCTGTGTGGTCGACTGGCACGCGCTCACCACGCATTACGAAACCCCCGAAGTCATCGAGCAGAACGTGTGGGACGTGCTGATCGACTGGCTTGCCGCCGGTATCGATCCGAATCAGGCCACGTTGTTCATTCAGAGCAAGGTGCCCGAGCACGCGGAACTCGCGCTGCTGATCGGCATGAGCACGCCGCTGGGCTGGCTCGAGCGCGTGCCGACGTACAAGGAACAGATCGAGAAACTGCGCGAGAAAGACCTGTCGACGTATGGTTTTCTCGGCTATCCGGTGCTGATGGCGGCCGACATTCTGCTGTACCGCGCGCTGCACGTGCCGGTAGGGGAAGATCAGGTGCCGCACGTCGAGATGACGCGCGAAATCGCGCGACGCTTCAACTATCTGTACGGTCGCGAAACGGGCTTCGAAGAGAAGGCGCTGTCGGCTGCACGCAAGCTCGGCGGCAAGCGCTCGAAGTTGTATCTCGAACTGCGTACGGCGTATCAGGAGCAGGGCGACGACGAGGCGCTGGAACAGGCGCGCGCGATGCTCTCCGAATCGCAGTCGCTGTCGATGGGTGACCGTGAGCGGCTCTTCGGCTATCTCGAAGGCGCCCGCAAGCTGATTCTGGTCGAGCCGCAGGCGCTGCTCACGCCGGCTTCGCGCATGCCGGGGCTCGATGGCCAGAAGATGTCGAAGTCGTACAACAACACGATCGGCCTGCGCGAAGACGCGGAATCGATCACGAAGAAGGTGCGCACCATGCCGACCGATCCGGCGCGTGTGCGACGCACCGATCCGGGCGATCCGGATAAATGCCCGGTGTGGCAACTGCATCAGGTCTACACCGATGACGACACGCGCGACTGGGTACAGAAGGGGTGCCGTAGTGCCGGCATCGGCTGTATCGAATGCAAGCAACCGGTCATCGAAGGCATTCTGCGCGAGCAGCAGCCGATGCTGGAGCGCGCGCAGAAGTACATGGACGATCCGTCGTTGCTGCGCGCCATCGTCGCGGATGGCTGCGAGAAGGCGCGCCGTTCTGCGCAGGAAGTCATGCGCGACGTGCGCGAAGCGATGGGACTGCAATATTCATGACGGCGACGCCAGTCTCCGGCATCGGTATCGACGGCGCGGCGGTGAGCGAGACCGCACCGCACGGTACCGGCGCACCGTCGGCGTGGGTCGCGCGTTGGGCGCATCTTGTCCGGCCCGGCGCGCGTGCGCTCGACCTCGCTTGCGGTTATGGCCGTCACACGCGCTGGCTCGCGGGACTCGGGGCGCAAGTGAGCGCCATCGATCGCGATGCCGATGCGCTTGCCACATTGGCGGCCTTGCCCGGCGTCACCGCATTGCAGGCCGATCTCGAAGGCGCGGCGTGGCCGTTGCCGGACGAGGCCGTCTTCGACGTCGTCATCGTCACGAATTATCTGTACCGTCCGTTACTTGCCCGTATTGCGGCGTGTGTGGCCCCCGGCGGGGTGCTGCTGTACGAAACATTTGCGCAGGGAAACGAAAGGTTCGGGAAGCCGTCCAATCCCTTGTTTTTATTGGCGCCCGGCGAGTTGCTGGACGTGGCTCGCGCGGCGAATCTGCGCGTGGCGGCCTATGAAGATGTCACGCTCGCAGCACCTCGTGCGGCCTGCGTGCAGCGTTTGTGCGCGACGCGCGCGACCCCCGGGGAAAACCCCGGGACTGCCGCGCTGTACGAGGCGGCGGCGTAATCCGCTACAATCCACCCTTATCGCTGAATTGTTCGATAAACCATGACTACCCAAACACCGATTCAAGGCAGTATCGTCGCGATCGTCACGCCGATGGCCGAAGACGGCAGCCTTGACCGCGAAGCGCTGCGCAACCTGATCAACTGGCATGTCGACGAAGGTACCGACGGTATCGTCATCGTCGGCACGTCGGGCGAATCGCCGACGGTCAACGTCGAAGAGCATTGCGAACTGATTGAAATCGCCGTGCAGCAAACGGCCGAAGCCGGGCAGTCGCGCGGCCGTAAAGTGCCGGTGATCGCCGGCACGGGCGGCAACTCGACGGCCGAAGCCATCGAACTGACCAAGCACGCGAAGTCAGTGGGTGCCGATGCTTCGCTGCAAGTCGTGCCGTACTACAACAAGCCGACGCAGGAAGGCCAGTACCAGCATTTCAAGGCCATTGCCGAAGCCGTCGAGCTTCCGGTCATCCTCTATAATGTGCCCGGCCGTACCGTGGCAGATGCCAGCAACGATACGTTGCTGCGTCTGGCACAAGTGCCCGGCATCGTTGGCGTGAAAGACGCCACGGGCAACCTGGATCGCGGTATCGACCTGATCCGGCGCGCCCCGAAGAGCTTCGCCGTGTATAGCGGCGACGACCTGACGGCCGTAGCGCTCATGCTGATGGGCGGTCAGGGTAATATCTCGGTCACCGCCAACGTGGCACCGCGTGCAATGCACGAGTTGTGCGTCGCTGCGCTGGCCGGCAACGTGGCCAAGGCACGAGAACTGCAATTCGCGTTGTTCGAACTGCACCGTGCAATGTTCGTCGAAGCCAATCCAATCCCCGTGAAATGGGCACTGCAAAAGATGGGTATGATCGCGTCGGGCATTCGCCTGCCGCTCACGCCGCTCGCGCAGGCGTATCAGGAAACGGTGCTGAGTGCCCTGAAGGCGGCGAACATCGCTGTCGTTTAAGTTTTTCATTGTGGCTCCCGGGATCGATTGCCCACCCCTTTTTTTGCGACTCATGAAACGAATCGTCAGTATTTCCGTAGCTCGTCCCGTGCTGGCATGGGCCGCTATCGCCTCGTTGGCCCTCGTTGCCGGTTGCAGTTCGCTCTCCAGCGCCCTGTCCTCGGATAAGGTGGATTACAAGAGCTCCAAGGTCGGCCCCTCGCTCGACGTTCCGCCGGATCTGACGAATGTTCAGGCCAACGACCGCAAGTACGTGTCGCCGGCCGGTACCGCTACGCTGTCGAACTACGAAACGCAGCAGAAGGTCGTTGCCGCCAATCCGAATGCGAACGACACCGTGCTGCCCGACGTGCCGGGCATGAAGGTCGTGCGCGACGGCAACCAGCGCTGGTTGGTGATTCAGAAGGCACCGGCCGATCTGTGGCCGACGCTGCGTGAATTCTGGCAAGAAAACGGTTTTGTGCTGACCATCGATTCGCCGGACACCGGCGTGATGGAAACGGACTGGGCCGAGAACCGCGCCAAGCTCAATCAGGACATCATCCGCGACCTGCTCGGCAAGGTGCTCGACGGCCTGTATTCGACCGGCGAGCGCGATCGCTTCCGCACCCGTGTGGAACGTGATCCGAACGGCGGCACGGACGTGTACATCACGCACCGCCGCATGGTGGAAGTGTTCACGAACTCGCAGAAGGACACGACCAAGTGGGAACCGGCGCCGAATGATCCGGGTCTCGAGGCGATCTTCCTGACGAAGATGATGCAGCGTTTCGGCGCACAGACCGAACAGGCGAAGGCGCAAGTCGACAACGCCAAATCGGGCGCGCCGGCGAGCCAGGTCGTGAAGACGGCTGACTCCGCTTATCTCGACATCAACGAGCCGTTCGATCGCGCATGGCGTCGCGTGGGCGTTGCGCTCGACCGCGGTAACTTCACCGTGGACGATCGCGATCGCGCCAAGGGCCTGTATTTCGTGAGCTATGTCGATCCGGCATCGCTGGCGAAGGACAACGGCTTCTTCTACAGCCTGTTCCATGCGAAGGAAGTGCAGGACAGCAAGAAGGCGAAGAAGTACAGCGTGAACGTGCAAGGCCGCGGCGACAGCCAGACTCGCGTGCAGGTGCTCGACGAGAAGGGTAACGTCGACAACTCGCAGATCGCGCAGACGATCATCAGCGTGATCGGCAACCAGCTCCGTTAAGGCGGGGCGTGCGGTTCGCCAGTCTGGGCAGCGGCAGCGAAGGTAATGCCCTGCTGGTGGAGGCGTCGGAAGGCGTCTCCACCACACGTATCCTCCTCGATTGCGGATTCTCGATGCGAGAGATCGAGCGGCGCCTGCTGGCGCGCTCGGTCGACGTGGCTTCACTCGATGCCATCGTCATCACGCATGAACACGCCGATCACATCGGCAGTGCACTCTCCCTCTCTCGCAAACATCGCATCCCGCTCGTCATGAGCTGGGGCACGGGGCAAGCCGTCAAGGCACATGCCGCGCGCAAAGGCGATAGTGACGATGGTCTGGCGCTCGTGCGCTGGTGCCGCTCCGATGAGCG
Source organism: Pandoraea sp. PE-S2T-3 (assembly GCF_002179965.1). Classification (GTDB taxonomy): domain Bacteria; phylum Pseudomonadota; class Gammaproteobacteria; order Burkholderiales; family Burkholderiaceae; genus Pandoraea. The sequence goes on along the minus strand of NZ_NGUQ01000015.1, from coordinate 201,850 downwards.
GGTCGCCGTAGGCGGCATCGAACTGGCACCCTACACGGTGCCTCACGACGCGCGAGAGCCCCTGCAATTTGTCTTCTCCGATGGCGCACGCCGTCTGGGTGTGCTTACGGACGCCGGCTGTGCGACGGCGCATCTGATCGCGACACTCGGCGGCTGCGATGCGTTGGTGCTCGAATGCAATCACGATCGCGAGATGTTGGCGAACAGCAAGTATCCGGCATCGCTCAAGGCGCGCATCGGCGGCACGTACGGGCATCTGGCCAACGACACGGCGGCAGAGATTCTGGCGGCGATCGATCGTGAGAAGTTGCAGCGGGTGATTTGTGCTCACCTGAGCGAGCAGAACAATACGCCTGAGCTGGCGATGGCGGCGATGTCGGCGGTCATCGGTGCGGCAGCCACGGAGATTCTGGTGGCAACCCAAGCGGGCGGGTTCGACTGGTTGACGTGTTAGCCGTGTGAGGCGTCTGTGCCGTGCGGGCGGTATCGGCCGGGCGGCCATGCGTCGACAAATGCGCGGGGCAATAAAAAAGCCGGTCGAAAGACCGGCTTTTTTTACTCAACTGCCTTGCGGCAGCGAGAGCTTACTTGCTAGCAGCAGCGTCAGCAGCCGAAGCAACGGCGTCAGCAGCAGCACCAGCAGCCGAAGCGGCCGTGTCAGCAGCAGCACCGGCAGCCGAAGCAGCCGAGTCAGCAGCAGCGCCAGCAGCCGAAGCAGCGTCCGAAGCAGCCGTAGCAGCCGAAGCGGCAGCGTCAGCGGCCGGAGCAGCGGCTTCTTCCTTCTTGCCGCAGGCGGTCAGAGCCATAGCAGCCAACAACGAAGCGACGAGGAGAGACTTCTTCATGATCACGTCCTTTTATGGTAGAAGACAAGCGAATGAATAATTAGTTACGGTAATACGCTCTTGCCAGCGCAAAGCCGATTGCGAGACATTGGCAATTGAGGATTACCCTTGGTCATGCAAGCTGCTTGGCGAGAAATTATATTGGGTTTTCCCCAAGGCGTCACGTCTATCTCGCGCATTTACCCCGCTTTTTTCCTTACCGTGCGCAACTTTCGCACGATTGGTGTATCCGGCCCAAGAAGTAACCAGCCCGAGGCGTACCAATCGTACAGAATTTCGGCAATTTCTTGGTCATTTTGGTCGAAATTCGCACATTCGCTCGCTTCCAGCGTCCGGTGATCGGCAAGTCGCCGTAACGTCGATCGCGCGTTGACGGGTACTTCGAGCGGTTCGCCGTTAACGTAGTATCGGTTGCGTCGATACAACAATTGCGACTTCGCAGAGAGCGCTACACCCCGTGTAGCGGCCGCACGCGCAAAGCGTGCCGGTGTTAACGGCGTATCAGGTGCGTCGAAAAACACATGCGACTTCGGCTCGCTGAGCCAGCGTCCGAGAAAATCTTCCACTTCCTTTTGGCCCCATCGCACTTTCTCGAGCTGTGAGACCAGTGTGTCGATCATGGCATCCGGCAGGGCGGCGGGGTGTTTGACGGCAGGTTGATGCGGATCGGCGTATCGGCCAGCGAAATGGCGGGAAAACGAGAGTTCCGGCGCGTTTTCTGCCAGGTGATACAGGAAGTTCTGGAGCATCTCCTGCTCGAGCGGTGCGCGAAAGCCGATCGAATACGTCATGCATTCACCTTCGGCCACGCCGTCGTGTGCATAGCCGGGCGGCAGGTACAGCATGTCGCCGGGTTCGAGCACCCATTCTTCTTCGGCTTCAAAGTGTTTCAGAATACGCAGCGGCACGCCTTCCTGCCACGTGGTGTCGCGTTGCGGCCCGATGCGCCAGCGGCGTTTGCCGTGCGCTTGCAGCAGGAACACGTCGTACGAATCGAGGTGCGGGCCGACGCCGCCGCCGTCGGTGGCGTAGCTGATCATCACGTCGTCGAGACGAGCGTCGGGAATGAAGCGAAACTGTTGCATGAGCGCGTCGACGGCGTCAGCGTGCAGGTTGACGCCCTGTACCAGCAGCGTCCACTGCTTGTGCGTGAGCGGCGGCAGATCGTCGGCGTCGAACGGGCCGTGTTCGAGTTGCCAGCGCTTGCGCGAAAGGCTAACGAGGCGCGATTCGACATCGTCTTGCGCGGCGAGTGCAAACAGCGCTTCACGCGAAAGCGGGGCGGTGAAACCGGGAATGGCCTGGCGGATGAGCAGCGGGCGCTTGTGCCAGTAGCGCTTCATGAAAGCGTCCGGGGTCAGGCCGCCGAGCAGCGTCGATGTGGGCTTGGATGTCGTCATGCGTAGGTCGTTGGTGCGTCGGGGCGGGAGGCCGTCGGCGCAATGTGCGGTGTTCGTGCCGTGCGGGCAATGTGCCGTCGGCCGCCGTTTGGCCGCGCCGGCGGGGCGCAAAACCCTTATCGATCGATCATTGGCTCGCCATCAGGTTGCGCTCACGCAGGTCCGCTATAATGCGGGCTGTTTTTCGGAGAGTTTGATGAAGATCGAAAAGAATACTGTCGTGTCGGTGACGTACTCGTTGTCGGACGCTCAGGGCAACCTGATTGAAGAAAGCGGCGCCGAGCCGATGGTCTACCTGCACGGCGGCTATGATGGCACGTTCCCCAAAATCGAGGAAGCACTCGATGGTCAGGACGTCGGCTACGCCACGCAACTGCAACTGGAACCGGCCGACGCGTTCGGCGACTACGATCCCGAGATGATCAAGGTCGAAGAGCGCAGCCGTTTCCCGGATCCGCTGGAAGTCGGCATGCAGTTCGAAGGCACGCCGGAAGATGGCGACGAAGAAGGTGACACGTTCATCTACACGGTGACCGATGTGGCCGACGACAAGGTCGTGCTCGACGGGAATCACCCGCTGGCCGGCATGGCGCTGCGCTTCGACCTGAAGGTGACGGACGTGCGTCCCGCGACGGAAGAAGAAATCGAGCACCAGCATGCGCACGGCGCAACGGGTCTCGAGATCGTCGACGAAGACGAAGACGACGCCCCCACGATTCACTAAGCTTGCTGCGTCGCACGCGCCCCGCTAACGGGTGCCGGGCGACGGCGAGCGCGAGTCGCCAGAACGAATTCGCCGGACCGGTGCACTGCTCACGCAGTGCGCCGGGTCCGGCGTTTTTCGTTTCGATCCGTGGAAAGCAACTGGCTGCCTGCGGTGACTCAGTCGTCGCGTGCCGGTGCTCGGGCGGCGGGCTTGTCGCTGGGCATCAACGACGGTCCGAGCGGCGTGACGCCCTGATTCGGGTCCGAGTTGTTGATCGCAGCACCTGACGCCGGATACAGCGTGGAGTAGGGCGCACCGTAAGGCCCCATCCCTTCGCCGCCGATGCCCGTCTCAGGGTAGGGGGTGAGCCCTCGCGGCGGCGTCGGACCCGTGCTTTTCTGCGCACTTGCCGCCGCACTGTTCGCCGGCAGCAACACCCCATCGACGCTGAACACCTGCGCGGTGCCCGGATCCACCCGCACGCGCACCCAACGGTTCACGGTCGGCGTGCCGTACGTGCTCACCTGTGTGAACGATTTGACGATCGCGCCGTGCACGTCACGCAGCGGCTGCGTCAAGTGCAGGGTCTTGCCGCTGTCGATCAGCAGAATCGGCGCCTTGAACCGGCTCGCGAGCTTCTGCAACTGCACGCGGAAGTCCTTGTACCCGTCGACACCTCGCCGCTCGTTGCGATCGGAGAACATCCCGCGCAAGCCACCGCCGCGCACCGGTTCGAATTCCGGATCGGCCTGCACGACGATGACCATGCCTTGCGCGTCCTTCTGCTGCGCATACACAAGGGCGTGCTGCAACCAGACGCGCGTCGCAATTACCCGATCTTCGAACTCACCATTGCGCCCGCCAGCCGAGCGGTAATTGTTGTTGTTCCCGGGCAGATTCAGGCCGACGAACACGATGCCGCGATAAAACCACCGCACGTTTTCGTGATACTGCCGAAAGCGCGCCATATCGCTCTGGCGCGTGAGATCGAACTGCGCGTGTCCGACCGGGCCGGGCCCCAGGACGTCGTCGTTGCCGAAGGCCCGATCGCGCAGGAAGTCAAGCCGCTCAATGGGGTTGTAGCTACCGTCGGTGGCACGCTGACAGTCGGCCCAATCGTTCGCGCCCGGCACGTAGATGAGCGGTTTGGGAGAACTGGAGAGCAGGTTGATCCGCTCGGTGATGAGTTCGTCGCGGCAGGACTCGGTCGGGCCCTTGAAATTGCCCGCATGCACGACGAACGCCGCCGGCCCGTCGCCGATCGTGGCCAGCACGCTGCGCACGACCGGCACCTCGGTGTTGCCGAACGGCGTATTGCCGAGCACCGCGAATTCGAACGACGGCAGCTTGGGCGTGGCTTTGACGGGCGTTTTGGTCGGTGTTTTGGCGACCGCGTGCGAGCGGCTGCTCTGTGCGGCTGTCGTTGCCGCCGTCGTGGGTGCCGGCCCCGTCACGAGCGCGAGCATGACCAGCGCGACGCAAGCCCGGCCGGTGCTGCCGAAGCGTGCGACGCGAGGGATGCTCAGATGACGAGAGCTCGGCATGGCGATGCGTGGCGGCCTCAGTTCGACGTGCGGCCGGCCAGCAGGCCGCGCAGTTCGTACAGCAGATCCAGTGCTTCGCGAGGGCGGAGGTCGTCCGGGTCGATGTCGGCCAGTCGCGCCAGCGTGGCCTCGGCGGCCGGATCGAGCGCAGGTGCGCCCGCGTGCTGCGCCGCATTGCGCCTGTCCGGGGCCATCCCGTCGATCGCATCGATGGCGTCGCGCTCGTCGACGTCATCGCTGTCGTGATTGACCGCCGCACGCGGTGCGAACAAGTCGAGCTGCGGTGCCGCCGGATCGAGTGCCTGCTGTTCAAGCAATGCCAGATGCTTGCGCGCGGCACGAATCACCGGCATCGGCACGCCGGCGAGTTGCGCAACCTGAAGCCCGTAGCTCTGGCTGGCCGGGCCGTCCTGCACCGCGTGCAGGAAGACGATGCCTTCGCCGTGCTCCACAGCCGAAAGATGCACGTTGGCGCATTGCGGGAATTCGTCAGGCAGTTGCGTCAACTCGAAGTAGTGCGTGGCGAACAGGGTGTACGAGCGGTTGTGCCCGAGCAGATGGCGTGCGATGGCCCAAGCCAGCGCAAGACCATCGAATGTCGACGTGCCGCGCCCGATTTCGTCCATCAGCACGAGACTCTGATCGGTGGCCGTGTGCAGAATTGCTGCCGATTCGGTCATCTCCACCATGAAGGTCGAGCGCCCGCCGGCGAGGTCGTCCGACGCGCCGATACGCGTGAAGATCGCATCGAGCGGACCCAGTCGTACGGATTCCGCCGGCACGTAACAGCCCACATAGGCGAGCAGCGCGATGAGCGCCGTCTGACGCATGAACGTCGATTTACCACCCATGTTCGGGCCGGTGATCAACAGCAGGCGGCGCGGGTCGCCGAGCGAGCAATCGTTTGCAATGAAGCGCTCGACCTGCTGCTCGACCACCGGGTGGCGGCCTTGACGGATATCCACGACGCGTTCGGCGATCAGATCGGGCTTGACCCACCCCAGCGTTTCCGCACGCTCGGCGAGGGCGGCAAGCACGTCGAGCTGCGCGAGCGCTTGCGCAATGCGCTTGAACTCGCCGATATGCGGCAGCAATTCCTGCAACAGCGCTTCGTAAAGCACCTTCTCGCGGGCGAGCGAGCGCTCCTGTGCGGAGAGGGCCTTGTCTTCGAAGGTCTTGAGTTCCGGCGTGATGTAGCGCTCGGCATTCTTGAGCGTCTGGCGGCGACGGTAGTCGTCGGGCACCTTGTCAGTCTGGCCGCGCGTGACTTCAATATAGAAGCCGTGCACCTTGTTGAACTCGACGCGCAGATTGTTGATGCCGGTGCGGGCGCGCTCGCGCGCTTCGAGATCCACCAGAAACTGGCCGCAGTTCTCCGAGATGTCGCGCAGTTCGTCGAGATCGGCGTCGTAGCCGCGTGCCATCACACCGCCGTCGCGCAGCATGACGGCGGGTTCTTCCGCGATGGCGGCCGTCAGCAAAGCGAGCGATGCCTCGGGAATGGCAAGGTCTTCGTGCAGCATGGCGAGCAGCGGTGAGTGCGCTTCGACGGCGCGCAACGTCACGTGCAGTTCGGGCAGGCGGCGCAGGGCGTCGCGCAGGCTCGACAGATCGCGCGGGCGTGCTGTGAGCAGCGCGAGACGTGCCGTAATGCGCTCCACGTCGGCCACATGACGCAACTCGCCGCCCAGTGCACGCCAGGCACCGGGGCCTTCGAGCAGCGTCGCGATGGCCTGATGACGGGCCTGCGGCACTTGCTGATCGCGCATCGGGTGATGCAGCCAGTGACGCATCAAGCGGCTGCCCATCGTGGTGCCACAGGTGTCGAGCAGGGAGAGCAGCGTGGGCGACTCCGTCCCGCGCAGCGTCTCGGTCAGTTCGAGATTGCGGCGGGTGGCGGCGTCGAGCCCAATATAGGCGGCTTCTCGCTCTACGTTCAGATTTTGCACATGGCGCAGCGACTGACCCTGCGTGGCGGCTGCGTATTGCAGCAACGCACCCGCAGCGCCAAGTGCCGGGTTCAGGCCGTCGCAGCCGAAGGCCGTCAGGCTTGCCACGCCCAGTTGATCGCGCAGGCGCTGGGTACCGGCAGCCGTGTCGAAATGCCAGTCGGGCACGCGCGTGGTGGTGCCGAGCGAGAGACCTTCGAGGGCCTCCAGCGCGCTATCGGGCACCAGTGTCTCTGCCGGACGAATGCGTTCGAGCTCGCGTGCCAGCTTGTCGGCGGCCACTTCCATCAGGCGCAGTTCGCCACTCGCGAGCGATAGCCACGCCAGACCGGCAAGGCGTTCGCCCGAGCGCCGCGCCGACGACGGGGCGGCGGGGGGCAGTTGTACGGCCAGCAGGTATTGATCGAGTTTGTCGCTGAGCAGGGCGGCGTCGGTGAGTGTGCCCGGCGTGACAATGCGCACGACTTTGCGCTCCACGGGGCCCTTGGAGGTCGCCGGGTCGCCGATCTGCTCGCAGATGGCCACGGACTCGCCGAGCTTGACCAGCTTGCCGAGATACTGCTCCACGGCATGGTGCGGCACACCGGCCATGCGAATCGGCTGGCCGCCCGACTGGCCGCGCGCGGTCAGCGTCAGATCGAGCAGGCGCGCCGCTTTCGCCGCATCGTCGTGAAACAGCTCGTAGAAATCGCCCATGCGATAGAAGACGAGCATGTTCGGATGATCGGCCTTGATGCGGCTGTACTGCTGCATCATCGGCGTCATCGGTGCGGCTGCGGAGGCTGGGGTGGCTTGGGCTTGGGTGCTCGTCATGAAAGAAAAATCGGGTCGAAGCGACTGAATTCGGGGTGAGGCTGCTTAGCGTGGCCAATCGGGTGCGTTCATGTGACGTGCCGGGCCGGGCCCGGAACACCTCAAATCGCCCCCATCTGGCGCGTTGGATGCGCAATTTTACGACGGGTTCGGTGCCGCTCGTGACGGACTGTGTCTCGATGCCCACTTTGGGTGCCGATGAGACTGTTACACGAAGGCGGCGAGTTTTGCTCAAGTTTCCCAAAACTGTGCCGTTTCGGGTGGTAAGCTCTCGCAAAAATGAACAAGAAGCAAGACTAGCTACTCTCGCACGGGTCGGTATGGTGAAGACGTTGAAGGGACGGGTTGCGGCCACGACGGCGCTCGTCTCGATGATATTGATCGTCGGCGTCGCCGTCGGTATTGAATTTTTCGTCTACGGAGAGTTGCGCAGCTCGTTGCAGGCCCAACTCGACAATCAGGTCAAGCTCGTGGCCGATCAGCTTGACGACAAGGTGCGGGCGAAGTATCTCGCGCTGCATCGCATTTCGCGTCACCTCGGCAACCCGTACGCGATGACACCCGCACAGCTCGATGCGTTCGCTAACGCGTCGGTGTCGATGCCCGAGACGTTCAATACCTTGTTTGTCGCGGCCCCCGATGGGCGCGTGATCTACGACTCGACCTTCCCCGCGACGCCGGTCAACGTTGCCGATCGCGACTATTTCAAAGCATTGCTCGCGGGCGCACCGCAGGCGATCTCCGGATTGATTGCCGGCAAGATCACGCGCTCGCCCGGCGTTGTGCTGGCCGTGCCCGTGCGTGACGCTGACGGGCGGATCACGGCCGTGGTGGGCGGGGCGGTCAACCTGTTGCGGCAGAACTTCATCGTCGATCTGGCGAGCAATGCGGTCGGTGACACCGGCCGCTATTGCCTGATCACGAATGAAACGCCAGCCCGCTATGTGATTCAGGCGGATGTCACCAAGATACTCACCGCCGTCGGCCCCGAGCAGACGCTGTGCGGTGTGCGCGATGCCGGTTCCAACGATCTCGTGCACATGCACCCGCTGGTGGCGCGCGCGGCGATGTCGACCACCGGATGGTCGCTGGTCGCCGTGTTGCCCGGGGTGGAAGCCTTCGACCCGCTGGCGAGGGTGCGGCGTCGCGTCGTGATGCTTGCCATCGCCGCTATCGCCATCGCGGCGTTCGTGATGTGGTGGGTGGCGCGGCGCATGCTGCGCCCGCTCGACACGCTGCGTGATCTGGTGGTGCGCAGCGCGAGCGATTTGCGTGCCATCCAGTCGTTGCCGGTACAGCGTGCCGATGAGATCGGCGCATTGGCGAACGCGTTTCGCGAAATGATGGAGCGTCTGGGTGATCGTACCGATGCGCTGGAGTCGTCGCGCGAAGCCGCGCGCGCCAATGTGCGCCGCATGCAGGAAATCGCCGACCGGGTGCCGTTTCTGGTGGCGTTTCTCGATGGCGAGGAGCGTTTCGCGTTTGTGAACCGGGCCTGTGAAGTGCGTCTGCGCCGCTCGCGCGAACAAATTCTCGGGTCGACAGCGCAGGACTTGCTCGGCGCGTTGCTCTATCGCGAGTTCGCGCCGTATCTTGCGCGCGCGTACGCCGGCGAGGCCGCCACGTTTGTGTGGGATTTCGGCGAGAACAACGAGTATCGCTGCTTCGAGGTGAGTTATCAGCCGGAATGGGCGGCGAACGACGCGCTCGTCGGCGTGCACGTGTTCGTGCGCGACATCACGATCGAGCGCTCCAACGAACGCCGCTGGCGGCGAGAGTCGCACACCGATCACCTGACCGGGCTGCTCAATCGCAAGGGCTTCGATCAGGCGCTGGCCGCCGCCGTGCGCCGGGCGCGTGAGGGGGCGGGGGCACAGGCGCTGCTGTTCGTCGATCTCGATCGGTTCAAGCTGGTCAACGACACTTGGGGGCACGCGCTGGGTGACGAACTGCTGCGGCGTCTGGCCAAGCGGCTCGTGGCTTGCGTGCGCGAGAGCGACGATATCGCCCGTTTCGGTGGCGACGAGTTTGCGCTCATCATGCGTGACATCCACGATGTACAGGATGTCGAGCGCGCCGCGAAGGCCATTCTCGAAGTGGCTTCGCGACCGATGGCACTCTCGGTCGGCGATGTGGGAGTGGGGGCTTGCATCGGCGTGGCCATGGTGGCCTGCGGCGAAGACAAGACGCCGGACATGCTGTTCCAGGATGCCGACCGCGCACTCTATGACGCGAAGCACGGCGGGCGCGGCCGCTTCGTGTTCAGTGTTGGTGCATCGGCGCGATCGATCTAAGCCGGTGCACTGTCAGTGAGTACACAGCAACGGCGTCGGTCGTAACCGAGCCCGTTGCCATGGCGCTAGTAGTAAGTCAGCGCTCACCGGGGCTGCCAGTTGCTGCGCGAGTTGTTCTTGTCATCTCTGTGTCTTGTTGTGTCGCGCATTAGTCGCGGCCAATCGATAGCGCCTCGGCGATGAGCTTCCGTGTAGTTACGAACACAAATTGTCTGACGCACAATACGTGACGCCATCCGTTTGTAGCGGACTGCGACAGACGGTCCGGGCGTGGGGAAGTGATCGACCAGGAGGCAAGCATGAAACTCGAAGGCGGACGAAGCCGGGTAGTCACGCGGGCGGCTTCTGACGCAGGGTGGCGCGAAACGGGGTCGCGCCGTGAGCCGCCGCGGACATCGCATCGGAGACCGCGTGCGCGGCTCGACACCGATGCCACCGGGAACGAGACAAGACACGAGAGCCTGTCCGTTCGTGAAAACGAAGTGTTCCACATGTTGGTCGACGGCCTCGCCGTCAATGAAGTCGCTCACGCGCTGCATCTGAGTGAGCGAACGGTAACGTCGCATGTGATGCAAATCCTGCACAAGCTCGCGCTCGGGGACTGTGCAGAATTGATCGGCTACGCCGTGCGGTACGGGCTCGTCGATGAGGGCACTGAAGGCGCTGCTTGAGCGCGCTGCCTGAGCGCCTGTCGAACTAAAAGGAGTGCGCCGGTGTGCCGATGCAATGTCGGTGCGCGAGCGTGCCATTCGGACCTAACCCGGCGCGTCGGACGCGATCTTCGTGATGGCGGTACGACGCGCCAGTCACGCAGCGCTCGTCCGGCGTCGCAATGCTCCCGCTTCTTTCCCTTCCGGCGCTTATCCCTCGTCTCGATTACTGCCGCGCGTGCCCTGTGAGCCGACGCGAATTCGCGGTCGGTGATAAGGTACCGGCTCGAACCTATTTGACCTTTCCGCGCGAGACGCGCCCGGTACCTAACAAGGACAGACACATGAAAGCGATCGAGATCACGCAATTCGGCGCCCCTGAAGTGCTCAAGCTGACCGAGCGGGCTAAACCCGAGCTCAAGCCGGGCGAAGTGCTCATCAAGGTGAAGGCGTCCGGCGTGAATCGTCCCGACGTGCTGCAACGTATCGGTCAGTACCCGGTGCCGCCGGGCGCGTCGGATTTGCCGGGGCTCGAAGTGGCCGGCGAAATTGTCGAGGGCTCGCTGGACGGCGCCGACAATCGCTGGGGTCTGAAGATTGGCTCGCGTGTGTGCGCACTGGTGCAGGGTGGTGGTTACGCCGAGTACTGCACGGCGCCGCTCGCGCAGTGCTTGCCGGTGCCGGAAGGTCTCTCCGATGTGGAGGCGGCGTCGCTGCCGGAAACGTTCTTCACTGTGTGGAGCAACGTGTTCGATCGCGCACACCTCGGCAACACCGAAGCGGGCGAAAAGGAAGCGTTGCTCGTGCAGGGCGGCACCAGCGGCATCGGCGTGACGGCAATCCAGTTGGCCGTGGCGCTCGGTCACCGCGTGTTCGCGACGGCAGGTTCCGATGAGAAAGCGCGTGCGTGCGAGGCGCTCGGTGCCGAGCGCGGTATCAACTACAAGACGGAAGACTTCGTTGCCATCACGAAAGAACTCACGCAGGATCGCGGCGTGGACGTGGTGCTCGACATGGTCGGCGGCGATTATCTCCCGCGCGAAGTGCAGGCCCTCGCGTTCGATGGCCGCATTGCGATCATCGCGCTGCTCGGTGGCAGTAAGGCCACCCTCGACATGGGTGCGCTGCTGCGCCGCCGCCTGACGGTGACGGGCTCGACGCTGCGCCCGCGCTCGGTCGCCTTCAAGGCCGCGATTGCCCAAAAACTGCACGAGAAGGTCTGGCCGCTGTTCGCCGCTGGCAAGATTCGCCCGGTCATTTACCAGACATTCCCGGCAGAGCAGGCGGACAAAGCCCATGCTCTGATGGAAACCAGCACCCACGTCGGCAAGATCGTACTGACCTGGTAAGTCTGGCGGGCGGGGCGGGTAAAACTCGCGTGAAAGCACCAATTCATGCGGTTTTTCTCGCCTGATGTCCGGCGAAATTGACCCCCATAGCCCAGACGAACTAGAATGAGAGGTTTTTCGTCTATAAGCATGGGGGAGAAGGCGTGACATCTGCTATCGCAGCTTCGGCTCGCACCATCAGCCGCAAGGCTGGCAAGCTCGTCGTGGGCAACTGGAAACTGCACGGCAGTCTGGCCGGCAACGAGGCCCTGTTGGGCAGTCTGCTGGCATCGCCGGTATTGAGTGCATCGGGCGTGAGCGCCGCGGTGTGCGTGCCGTTCCCCTATCTTGCGCAATGCCAGGCGCGCCTCTCGGGGCAGGCGCTGGGTTATGGCGCGCAGGATGTGTCGGCGCAAGTGAATGGCGCGTTCACGGGTGAAGTGGCCGCGCCGATGATCGCCGAGTTCGGCGCGCAGTTCGTGATCGTGGGGCACTCGGAGCGTCGCCAGTACCATGGCGAGACCGATGCGAGTGTCGCTGCCAAGACGCTGCGCGTGCTCGATGCGGGCATGACGCCGATCGTCTGCGTGGGCGAAACGCTTGCCGAGCGTGATGCCGGCGACACGAAAGCTGTGGTGACCCGTCAGCTTGAGACGGTGCTGGCGGCGCTGAGCGCCGAGCAGGCCACGCAGATCGTCGTGGCCTACGAGCCGGTCTGGGCGATCGGTACCGGCAAGACGGCAACGTCGGCCGAGGCGCAGGCGGTACATGCGCATCTGCGCACGCTGCTGCGCGCGAAGGGTGCGGCAGTCGAGGATGTGGCGGTGTTGTACGGCGGCAGTGTGAAGCCGGACAACGCAGCCGAACTGTTTGCAATGCCCGACGTCGATGGCGGTCTGATCGGCGGTGCGGCATTGAAGGCAGCCGATTTTCTGGCAATTTGCGAGGCGGGTCTGCCGCGCTGATGCCGGTGCCATTTTTGTAATGGCACGAAATAGTCATGATGCGTCGCAACAAATGCGGCGCAAATCAGATTCTTCTATACGGGTGATGAGATGGGGTTGTTCAAAACGTTTTTGGTCGTGGTGCAGGTGCTTTCCGCGCTGGGCATCATCGGCCTGGTGTTGTTGCAGCATGGCAAGGGCGCCGACATGGGCGCTGCATTCGGTAGCGGTTCGTCGGGTAGTCTGTTCGGTGCTTCGGGCTCCGCCAACTTTTTGTCGCGCACCACGGCGGCATTGGCTGCCGTGTTCTTCGTGACCACGCTGGGCCTCACGTACATGGGTTCGTACAAGCCGAAGGCAAGCATCGGTGTCCTTGGTAATTTGCCCGCTGCAACGGCGCCGGTCGCCGCTTCGGCAGCAGGTGCATCGAGCGTTCCGGCACCGGCTTCGGTGGCGAATCCGCAAGACGTGCCCAAGTAATTGGCAAGCTGTTTTTGACGTGTAATAAGCGGTAAAGAAAATCGAAAAAAATTCGATTTGTGCATTGAACAAAATGCCGAAGAGCGCTACTATAGCGGTCTTGAAGCGATTCGTAAGTGACAGCGGATTGCAGACTATGAATGCCGACGTGGTGAAATTGGTAGACACGCTATCTTGAGGGGGTAGTGGCGAAAGCTGTGCGAGTTCGAGTCTCGCCGTCGGCACCACAGTTCTACGATGCCAGCCTTGCGTTTATGCTTTGGCTGGCATTTTATTTTGTGCTCACCGTTCATCCGCTTTCCGGTCCCCACACCATCGACGAGAGCGGTTCTTTGAACTAACCGAAAGAGGGTAGAGTTGAACCTCGGAACCTATTATCCCGTCCTGCTGTTTCTTCTGGTAGGTGGCGGTCTTGGGGCGGTACTGATTGGCGTCGGTAAATTCCTCGGCCCCAACAAACCCGACAGCGAAAAACTCTCTCCGTACGAGTGTGGCTTCGAAGCATTCGAAGACGCGCGCATGAAGTTCGATGTGCGCTACTATCTCGTCGCCATCCTTTTCATCCTGTTCGATCTCGAAACGGCATTCCTGTTTCCGTGGGGCGTAGCTCTGCGCGATATCGGCTGGGTGGGCTTTATCTCCATGATGGGTTTCCTGCTTGAGTTGCTGATCGGTTTCGTATTCCTGTGGAAGCGCGGTGCGCTTGACTGGGAATAAGGCCGGCGTTTGATAGCAGCATTGCAGAAGGATTCAGGGTAAGCATATGAGCATCGAAGGGGTTTTGCGCGAAGGGTTCGTCACCACCACGGCTGACAAACTCATCAATTGGACGCGCACGGGTTCGCTGTGGCCGATGACGTTCGGTCTCGCTTGTTGTGCAGTCGAAATGATGCACGCCGGCGCAGCGCGTTACGATCTTGACCGGTTTGGCGTGGTGTTCCGCCCGAGCCCGCGTCAGTCGGACGTGATGATCGTCGCCGGCACGCTGTGCAACAAGATGGCGCCTGCGCTGCGTAAGGTCTACGACCAGATGGCCGAGCCGCGCTGGGTGATCTCGATGGGGTCGTGCGCCAATGGCGGCGGCTACTATCACTATTCGTATTCGGTGGTACGCGGTTGCGACCGCATCGTGCCCGTCGACGTCTACGTGCCAGGCTGTCCGCCGACGGCCGAAGCGCTTGTCTACGGCATCATTCAGTTGCAGTCAAAGATCAAGCGGACTGCGACGATCGCTCGCAAATAACGCTACCGCCCATGTCTACACTAGAAAAACTCAAGACCACCCTGCAAAACGTGCTTGGCCCCCGCGCCGAGCTGTTGGTGGAAGCCCTTGACGAACTCACGTTGACGGTCAAGGCGAGCGACTATCTCGAAGTGGCGCACACGTTGCGCGATCACCCCGAGCTTAAGTTCGAACAGCTGATGGACGTAGCAGGCCTGGATTACTCGGCCTACGGCGACGGTGCCCATGACGGCCCGCGTTACGCTGCCGTCTCGCATCTCCTTTCGATTTCGTACAACTGGCGTCTGCGCGTTCGTGTGTTCGCGCCGGACGACGACCTGCCGGTCGTGGCCTCGTTGATCGACGTCTGGAGCTCGGCCAACTGGTTCGAGCGCGAAGCTTTCGATCTGGTGGGTATCGTGTTCGAAGGCCATCCGGACCTGCGCCGCATTCTGACGGACTACGGCTTCATCGGTCACCCGTTCCGCAAGGACTTCCCGACGTCGGGTTATGTCGAGATGCGTTACGACCCCGAGCAGAAGCGGGTGATCTATCAACCGGTGACGATCGAGCCGCGCGAAATTACGCCGCGCATCATCCGCGAAGAGCATTACGCCGGTCTGAAACATTAAGGTGGCCTTGTGGCAGACATCAAGAACTACACTCTGAACTTCGGTCCGCAGCACCCGGCAGCGCACGGCGTGCTGCGCCTGGTGCTCGAGCTGGATGGCGAAGTGATCCAGCGCGCCGATCCGCACATCGGCCTGCTGCACCGCGCGACCGAAAAGCTCGCTGAATCGAAGACGTTCCTGCAATCCGTGCCGTACATGGATCGTCTGGACTACGTCTCGATGATGTGCAACGAGCACGCCTACGTGATGGCGATCGAAAAGCTGATCGGCGTCGATGTGCCGATTCGCGCACAATACATCCGCGTGATGTTCGACGAAATCACGCGGATTCTGAATCACCTGATGTGGATTGGTTCCCACGCACTCGACGTGGGCGCGATGGCGGTGTTCCTGTACGCCTTCCGTGAGCGCGAAGACCTGTTCGACGTGTACGAAGCCGTCTCGGGTGCCCGCATGCACGCGGCTTACTACCGTCCGGGCGGTGTGTACCGCGACCTGCCGGAAGCGATGCCGAAGTACCGCGCGTCGAAGTTCCACAACGAGCGCGCCATCAAGCGGATGAACGAAGCCCGCGAAGGCTCGCTGCTCGACTTCATCGAAGATTTCGTGACGCGCTTCCCGAAGTGCGTCGACGAGTACGAAACGCTGCTCACCGACAACCGGATCTGGAAACAACGTCTGGTCGGTATCGGTGTGGTGTCGCCGGAACGCGCGTTGCAGCTCGGCTTCTCGGGCGCGATGCTGCGCGGTTCGGGCATTGCCTGGGACTTGCGCAAGAAGCAGCCGTACGAAGTGTACGACCGCCTCGAGTTCGATATCCCGGTGGGCAAGGAAGGCGATTGCTACGACCGTTATCTGGTGCGCGTGGAAGAAATGCGCCAGTCGGCGAGTCTGGTGCGTCAATGCGTGAAGTGGCTGCGTGAGAATCCGGGTCCGGTGATCACGGATAACCACAAGGTGGCACCGCCGTCGCGCGTTGAAATGAAGTCGAACATGGAAGAGCTGATTCACCATTTCAAGCTCTTCACCGAAGGCTTCCACGTGCCGGCCGGCGAGACGTACGCCGCGATCGAGCACCCGAAGGGCGAGTTCGGCATCTATCTGGTGTCGGACGGCGCTAACAAGCCGTACCGCTTGAAGATTCGTGCGCCGGGCTTCGCCCATCTTTCTGCGCTCGACGAGATGGCCAAGGGTCACATGATTGCCGATGCTGTCGCAATCATCGGTACCCAGGACATCGTGTTCGGCGAGATCGATCGCTAAACGCGCAGTGGGCGCCCCCGGGCGCCCACCGGTTTTAATTCGGCAGGGTTTCGCAGGTCGATACCGTTGCCGTTCCTAGTTGCCGTGCCTGTGAGTCGCAGGCGACCGAGATGATCGGTTGCCCGTGCTGGCACGAGCGGGGATAACGTTTTAGAGAACAGTCGGATCGGAAATGCTTTCTCCCGAAGCCCTGAAGAAAATCGACCGTGCCGTTGCCAAATACCCTGCCGACCAGAAACAGTCGGCGGTGATGCACGCACTTGCCGTAGCGCAGGTCGAGAAAGGTTGGTTGTCGCCCGAAGTCATGCAATTCGTGGCGGACTACCTCGAAATGCCCGCAGTCGCGGTGCAAGAGGTCGCAACCTTCTACACCATGTTCAACACGAGCCCGGTGGGCAAGTTCAAGTTGACCGTGTGCACGAACCTGCCTTGCCAACTCACGCGTGGTGAAGAGATGGCGAAGTACCTGAAGGAAAAATTGGGCGTCGAATACAACGACATCACGCCCGATGGCCTCTTCACGGTCAAGGAAGGCGAGTGCATGGGCGCTTGCGGCGATGCCCCGGTCATGCTGGTGAACAATCACCGCATGTGCGGCTTCATGAGCGAAGAGAAGGTCGATGCGCTCCTCGATGAGCTCAAGGCCAAGGCCGCTGCCGGAGAGAAAGCATGACGTCGCTGCACAACCGTCACATCAAGCCGCTGATTCTCGCGGGCCTCAACGGCGATAACTGGCATCTGGAAGATTACGTCAAGCGCGGTGGTTACCAGCAGCTCGCACGTATTCTGAAAGAAGGCCTCACGCCCGAGCAGGTGATCGCCGACGTGAAGGCTTCGGGCCTGCGTGGTCGTGGAGGCGCTGGCTTCCCGACGGGGCTGAAGTGGAGCTTCATGCCGCGCGCGTTCCCGGGCCAGAAGTATCTCGTCTGCAATTCGGACGAAGGCGAACCGGGTACGTTCAAGGATCGCGACATCCTGCGCTACAACCCGCACGCCCTGATCGAAGGCATGGCCATCGGCGGTTTCGCCATGGGCATCACGGTCGGCTACAACTATATCCACGGTGAAATCTACGAAGTGTACGAACGCTTCGAAGAGGCGCTGGAAGAAGCGCGCGCCGCCGGGTATCTGGGCAACAACATTCTGGGCACGGACTTCTCGTTCGAGTTGCACGGTCACCATGGTTACGGTGCGTACATCTGCGGCGAAGAAACTGCGCTGCTCGAATCGCTCGAAGGCAAGAAGGGCCAACCGCGCTTCAAGCCGCCGTTCCCGGCGAGCTTTGGCCTGTACGGCAAGCCGACCACGATTAACAACACCGAAACGTTCGCAGCCGTGCCGTTCCTGCTTGCGACCGGTCCGCAGCAATACCTGGAAATGGGCAAGCCGAACAACGGCGGCACCAAGATTTTCTCGGTATCGGGCGACGTCGAGCTGCCGGGTAACTACGAAGTGCCGCTGGGTACGCCGTTCGGCGAACTGCTCGAACTGGCCGGTGGCATGCGTGGTGGCAAGAAGCTGAAGGCAGTGATCCCGGGCGGTTCGTCCGCGCCGGTCGTGCCGGCGGGTCTCATGATGGAAACCACCATGGACTACGACAGCATCGCCAAGGCTGGCTCGATGCTGGGTTCGGGGGCGGTGATCGTCATGGACGAGACGCGCTGCATGGTGCGTTCGCTGTTGCGTCTGTCGTACTTCTACTACGAAGAATCGTGCGGTCAGTGCACGCCGTGCCGTGAAGGTACTGGCTGGCTGTGGCGCGTGGTCAACCGTATCGAGCATGGTGAGGGCCGCAAGGAAGATCTCGACCTGCTGAACTCGGTGGCCGAGAACATCATGGGCCGTACCATTTGCGCGCTCGGCGATGCCGCAGCGATGCCGGTGCGCGGCATGCTCAAACACTTCTGGGACGAGTTCGCCTACCACGTCGAGCACAAGCATTGCTTGGTCGGCGCTCACTAATCCCTTTTGACGCTTGGCATTGAACCGCTATGGTTGAAATCGAAATTGACGGCCAAAAGGTCGAGGTGCCCGAAGGCAGCATGGTGATCCAGGCTGCCAAGAAGAACGGCACCTATATTCCCCACTTCTGCTATCACAAGAAATTGTCGATCGCAGCGAACTGCCGCATGTGTCTGGTCGAGGTCGAGAAGGCCCCGAAGGCCGTGCCGGCCTGCGCCACGCCCGTTGCCAACGGCATGATCGTGCGCACCAACTCCGATAAGGCTGTGAAGGCGCAGCAATCGGTGATGGAGTTCCTGCTGATCAATCACCCGCTCGACTGCCCGATCTGCGATCAGGGCGGTGAGTGCCAACTTCAGGACTTGGCGGTTGGTTACGGCAAGTCGGCATCGCGCTACCAGGAAGAGAAGCGTGTGGTGTTCCACAAGAATGTGGGCCCGCTGATCTCGATGGAAGAAATGTCGCGCTGCATCCACTGCACGCGTTGCGTGCGCTTCGGTCAGGAAGTGGCCGGGGTGATGGAGTTCGGCATGCTGGGCCGCGGTGAGCACTCGGAAATCACGTCGTTCGTCGGCAAGACGGTCGACTCCGAACTGTCCGGCAACATGATCGATCTGTGCCCGGTTGGCGCACTGACGTCGAAGCCGTTCCGTTACAGCGCCCGTACGTGGGAACTGTCGCGCCGCAAGTCGGTGAGCCCTCACGATGGCGTGGGTGCGAACCTCGTGGTGCAAGTGAAGAACAACAAGGTCATGCGCGTGGTACCGCTCGAAAACGAAGCGGTCAACGAGTGCTGGATCTCGGACAAGGATCGTTTCTCGTACGAAGGTCTGAACAGCGACGAGCGCCTCACCAAGCCGATGCTCAAGCAAGGCGGCGAGTGGCACGAAGTCGACTGGCAGACGGCGCTTGAGTACGTCGGCCACGGCCTGACGGACATCATCCGAGACTTCGGCGCCGATGCCGTTGCCGGTCTGGCCTCGCCGCACGCCACCGTCGAAGAACTGCACCTGCTGCAAAAGTTCGTGCGCGCACTGGGCAGCGACAACGTCGACTTCCGCCTGCGTCAGACGGACGTGTCGGGCGGTACGAAGGGTGCCCCGTGGCTCGGCCTGCCGATCACGGAACTCGACAAGCTGCAAAGCGCACTGGTCGTCGGTTCGTTCCTGCGCAAGGATCATCCGCTGTTCGCGTCGCGTCTGCGCACCGCTGTGAAGACAGGCGGTCAGCTGAACCTGCTGCACGGCTCGGACGACGATCTGCTCGTGAAGCTCGCGAACAAGATCATCGCCGCACCGGGCGCGTGGGTCAGCGAACTGGCCGGTATTGCTGTGGCTGCTGCCGCTGCCAAGGGTGTTGCTGCCCCGGCAGAACTGGCTGGTGTGACCGCCAGCGACGCCGCCAAGGCCATCGCCGCTTCGCTGATCAACGGCGAGCGTCGCGCGATCCTGCTCGGCAACGCAGCGGTTCAGCATCCGGAATTCGCACAACTGCACGCGATCGCGCAAGTGATCGCTGACATCACGGGCGCCACGGTGGGCTTCCTGACCGAAGGCGCCAACACGGTCGGCGGCTACGCAGTGAAGGCCACCAACGCCAAGGGCGCTGCGGCACTGTTCGCACAGCCGCGTCAGGCTTACGTGCTGCTCAACGCCGAACCCGAGTTCGACTCGGCCGACGCGAAGCAAGCACTCGCGGCCCTGAGCGCCGCGAAGATGGTGGTCTCGCTCTCGCCGTTCAAGCACGGCCTCGAGTACGCCGACGTGCTGCTGCCGATCGCCCCGTTCACGGAAACGGCCGGTACGTTCGTCAACGCCGAAGGCCTGCCGCAACACTTCAACGGTGTGGTGCGCGCGCTGGGTGAGACGCGTCCGGGCTGGAAGGTGCTGCGCGTGCTGGGCAACCTGCTCAAGCTGCAAGGTTTCGAACAGGACACCGTGGAACAAGTGCGTGCCGAAGCGCTCGCCGGTTTCTCGGCGGCCTCGCTCGACAACCGTGCCATGGCAACGCTGGCCGCACCGAAGGCTGCTGCACAGGGTCTTCAGCGTCTGGCCGACGTGCCGATCTACGCTGCCGACGCGCTGGTGCGTCGCGCTCCGTCGCTGCAACTGACCAACGATGCGAAGGCATCGCTGCGTGCCACGCTGCCGGCTGCGCTGTTCGACAGCCTGGGCCTCGCTGCCGGCGACGCCGTGCGCGTGCGCCAGGGCGACGCGGTGGTCACGCTGCCGGCCGCTCGCTCGGAAACGTTGCCTGCCAATGTGGTGCGCGTCCCGGCAGCCACGCCGGCGTCTGCCGCGCTTGGCGCGATGTTCGGTGAAATTTCGGTGGAGAAGGCGTAAATGAGCCTGAACGAAGTCATCAATCAATACGGCACGCAACTGCTGGGCGTGGCCTGGCCGACGGTGTGGGCGCTGGTCCGCATCCTCGTCGTGGCCGTGATCCTGCTGCTGTGCGTGGCGTACCTGATTCTGTGGGAGCGCAAGCTCATCGGCTGGATGCACGTGCGTCTCGGTCCGAACCGCGTGGGTCCGGCCGGTCTGTTGCAGCCGATCGCCGACGTGTTGAAGCTCCTGCTCAAGGAAGTCATCACGCCGACGCAGGTCAGCAAGGGCATTTACGCCATCGCCCCGGTGATGGCCGTGCTGCCGGCCTTCGCGATCTGGGCGGTGATCCCGTTCCAGCCGGGCGCAGTGCTCGCCGACGTGAACGCCGGTCTGCTCTACGCGATGGCGATTTCGTCGATCGGTGTGTACGGCGTGATTCTGGCCGGTTGGGCATCGAACTCGAAATACGCTTTCCTCGGCGCCATGCGCGCGTCGGCCCAGATGATTTCGTATGAAATCGCCATGGGCTTCGCGCTGGTGTGTGTGCTGATGACGGCCGGCTCGCTGAATCTGTCGGACATCGTGCGCTCGCAAGAGCACGGCATGTTCGCCAGCATGGGCGTGAACCTGTTGTCGTGGAACTGGCTGCCGCTGCTGCCGATGTTCGTCGTGTACTTCGTCTCGGGTATCGCGGAAACGAACCGTCACCCGTTCGACGTGGTGGAAGGCGAATCGGAAATCGTGGCCGGTCACATGATCGAATACTCGGGCATGGGCTTCGCGCTCTTCTTCCTGGCCGAGTACATCAACATGATCATCATCTCGGCGTTGGCCTCGGTGCTGTTCCTGGGTGGCTGGAGTGCGCCGTTCGGCTTCCTGTCGTTCATCCCGGGTGTGTTCTGGCTGGCGTTTAAGGTGTTCCTGCTGCTGTCGGTGTTCATTTGGGTACGTGCGACGTTCCCGCGCTACCGCTACGACCAGATCATGCGTCTGGGCTGGAAAGTTTTCCTGCCGCTGACGATTGTCTGGGTGATCGTGGTGGGTGTCTGGATCATGTCCCCCTGGAACATCTGGGGCTGAGGCGAACGGAGTAGAGGAATCCCATGGTAAGGGCAATCAAAGACTTTTTTGGCAGTTTCCTGTTGTTGGAACTGCTCAAGGGCATGGCGCTCACAGGGCGCTACACGTTCGCACGCAAAGTGACCGTGCAGTTTCCGGAAGAGAAGACGCCGCTGTCGCCGCGTTTTCGCGGTCTGCATGCGCTGCGCCGCTATCCGAACGGTGAAGAGCGTTGCATCGCATGCAAGTTGTGCGAAGCGGTGTGCCCGGCAATGGCCATCACGATCGAATCGGAAGTGCGTGACGACAATACCCGTCGCACCACGCGCTACGACATCGATCTGACCAAGTGCATCTTTTGCGGCTTCTGCGAAGAAAGCTGCCCGGTGGACTCGATCGTCGAAACGCACATCCTCGAGTATCACGGCGAGAAGCGTGGCGATCTGTACTTCACCAAAGAGATGTTGCTCGCGGTGGGCGATCGTTACGAAAACGAAATCGCGGCGGCCAAGGCGGCCGATGCGCCGTACCGTTAATGCAGGGCAGGGCGCGACGCTCGTCGGCGCGCCCGGTACGGCTTGACGTTGGCTAATTTGGCGACACTCCGGTGATTATGGAATTCACAACCTTACTTTTCTACGTGTTTGCGCTGATCCTCGTGGTCTCGGGTCTGAAGGTCGTGACCTCGCGCAACCCCGTGCAGTCGGCACTGTTCCTGGTGCTGGCCTTCTTCAACGCTGCTGCGATCTGGATGCTTCTCGAGGCTGAGTTCCTCGCGATCATGCTGGTGCTCGTGTACGTCGGCGCGGTGATGGTGCTGTTCCTGTTCGTGGTGATGATGATCGACATCAATCTCGACGAACTGCGACGCGGTTTCGGCAAGTTCATTCCGCTGGCGAGCACCGTCGGCGCGATCATGATCGTCGAAGCGGCGCTTGTGCTGATGCGCGGCTATGGTGCCACGCGTGCGCCGGTCAAGGCCGTATCGGCCCCCGACGTGCCGAACACCAAGGCGCTCGGCATTGCGCTGTACACCGACTATATCTTTGCCTTCGAAGTGGCAGGTCTGATCCTGCTGGTGGCGGTGGTTGCAGCGATTGCGCTGACCATGCGTACCCGTAAGGATCACAAGCAGACCGACCCGAGCAAGCAGGTGCGCGTGAAGAAACACGAGCGCGTGCGTCTGGTGTCGATGCCCGCCGAAGCCCGGCAGCAGTCCACCGGCGCCGACACGCCGGCGGCGGAATAAGGAGCCAGCATGATGTCGTTGTCGCTAGCGCATTACCTGGTGTTGGGCGCGATTCTCTTCGCGATCAGCATTACCGGTATTTTCCTCAACCGCAGAAATGTGATCGTGCTGCTGATGGCCATCGAGCTGATGTTGCTCGCGGTCAATCTGAACTTCGTCGCGTTCTCGCATTACCTGGGCGACATTGCCGGTCAGGTATTCGTGTTCTTCATCCTTACGGTGGCCGCCGCAGAAGCTGCGATTGGCCTGGCCATTCTGGTCACGTTGTTCCGTAAGCTCGAAACGGTCAACGTCGAAGATCTCGACCGCCTCAAGGGTTAATAAAGCGAACGCTGTTATGGCATCCACATTGAATCCCACACTGTTGCTCGCGATCCCGCTGGCGCCGCTGGCCGGGTCCGTGATCGCCGGTCTGTTCGGCAAGCAAGTCGGACGCGCGGGCGCGCACACGGTCACGATCCTTGGCGTGCTGGTCGCGTTTATCCTTTCGGTCATGACGTTCCTCGACGTCATGAACGGGGCGAGCTTCAACGCCACCGTCTACGAATGGGCACGCATCGGCGACCTGAAGCTCGAGATCGGCTTCCTGATCGACACCCTCACCGTCACGATGATGTGCGTGGTCACGTCCGTCTCGCTGATGGTGCACATCTACACCATCGGCTACATGGCGGAAGATCCTGGCTACCAGCGCTTCTTCTCGTACATCTCGCTGTTCACGTTCTCGATGTTGATGCTCGTCATGAGCAACAACTTCCTGCAACTGTTCTTCGGCTGGGAAGCGGTGGGTCTGGTCTCGTACCTGCTGATCGGTTTCTGGTACACGCGTCCGACGGCCATCTACGCCAACATGAAGGCGTTCCTGGTCAACCGCGTGGGTGACTTCGGTTTCCTGCTCGGTATCGGTCTGCTGCTGGCCTTCACTGGCACGCTGAACTACGGCGAAGTGTTCGCCAAGGCCAACGATGTCGCGGCCCTGTCGTTCCCGGGCACCGACTGGCGCCTGATTACCGTGGCCTGTATCTGCCTGTTCATCGGCGCCATGGGTAAGTCGGCACAGTTCCCGCTGCACGTCTGGCTGCCGGACTCGATGGAAGGCCCGACCCCGATCTCGGCACTGATCCACGCGGCCACCATGGTGACCGCCGGTATCTTCATGGTGAGCCGCATGTCGCCGCTGTTCGAACTCTCGGACACCGCGCTGTCGTTCATCACGATCATCGGTGCGATCACGGCGTTGTTCATGGGCTTCCTGGGCATGATCCAGAACGACATCAAGCGTGTCGTGGCCTACTCGACGCTCTCGCAGCTCGGTTACATGACGGTCGCGCTCGGCGTGTCGGCCTACCCGGTCGCCATCTTCCACCTGATGACGCACGCGTTCTTCAAGGCGCTGCTGTTCCTCGGCGCCGGTTCGGTGATCATGGGCATGCACCACGATCAGGACATGCGCAACATGGGCGGCCTGTGGAAGTACATGCCGATTACCTGGATCACGTCGCTGCTCGGTTCGCTGGCATTGATCGGTACGCCGTTCTTCGCCGGTTTCTACTCGAAGGACTCGATCATCGAAGCCGTGGCCGCCTCGCATCTGCCGGGTTCGGGCTTCGCGTACTTCGCAGTGGTCGCCAGCGTCTTCGTGACCGCGTTCTACTCGTTCCGTATGTACTTCCTCGTCTTCCACGGCAAGGAGCGTTTCGGTCAGGCACATCATGACCACCACGACGCCCACCATGCAGAAGAAGAGGACGATCACGGCGAACACCACGGTCTGGCCCCGGGTCAGAAGCCGCACGAATCGCCTGCCGTTGTGACGATTCCGCTGATCCTGCTGGCGATTCCGTCGGTGATCATCGGTGCCATCGCGATCGCGCCGATGCTGTTCAGCTCGTTCTTCAAGCAAGGCGTGGCGTTCAAGGACGTCATCTTCATCGGCGAGAATCACCCGGCGATGGAAGAACTGAGCCACGAATTCCACGGCTGGGTTGCCATGGCGGTGCACTCGTTCGGCACGCTGCCGATCGCACTGTCGGCACTGGGTATCTTGCTGGCCGCGTTCTTCTACCTCAAGCGTCCGGACATTCCGGAAGCCCTGAAGAACCGCTTCTCGGGCATCTACAACTTGCTCGATAACAAGTACTACATGGACAAGATCAATGAAGTGGTCTTCGCCAAGGGCGCGCTGAAAATCGGCCGCGGTCTGTGGAAGGCAGGCGATCAGGGTCTGATCGACGGCGCCGTCGTCAACGGCAGCGCACGTCTGGTGGGCTGGCTCGCCGGCGTCATCCGCTTCATGCAATCGGGTTACATCTATCACTACGCGTTCGCCATGATCATCGGCATGCTCGGGCTCCTGACGCTGTTTGTGACGTTGAACGGCAAGTAAAAGGGGGAGCCACAAAAAAAATGCAATCGCTACCGCTTCTGAGTCTGGCCATTTGGCTGCCCATCTTGTCGGGGATCGTTGTCCTCGCGGTGGGAAATGACCGTAACCCGACGGGTGCCCGTGTTCTGGCGCTCATCGGTTCGCTGCTGAGCTTCCTGGTCACGCTGCCGCTGATCTCGAACTTCGACGCCAACACGTCGGCCTTCCAGTACGTCGAAAAGACGAGCTGGATTGCACGCTTTCACATCAACTACTTCCTGGGCATCGACGGCATTTCGCTGTGGCTGGTGGTGCTCACCGCGCTGATCACGGTGATCGTGGTGATCGCGGGCTGGGAAGTGATTACCGAACGCGTGGCGCAGTACATGGCCGCGTTCCTGATCCTCTCGGGTCTGATGATCGGCGTGTTCTCGGCGCAAGACGGTCTGCTGTTCTACGTCTTCTTCGAAGCCACGCTGATCCCGATGTACCTGATCATCGGTGTGTGGGGCGGTCCGAACCGGGTGTACGCCGCGTTCAAGTTCTTCCTGTACACGCTGCTCGGCTCGCTGCTGATGCTGGTCGCGCTGATCTATCTGTACAACGCGACGGGTTCGTTCACGCTGACCGACTGGTACGCGGCGAAGATCCCGATGAACGTGCAGATACTGCTGTTCGTGGCGTTCTTCATGGCATTCGCGGTGAAGGTGCCGATGTGGCCGGTGCATACCTGGCTGCCGGACGCTCACGTGGAAGCCCCGACCGGCGGCTCGGTCGTGCTGGCCGCGATCATGCTGAAGCTGGGCGCGTATGGTTTCCTGCGCTTCTCGCTGCCGATCGCACCGGATGCCAGCCACTATCTGTCGGGCTTCATGGTGACGCTCGCACTGATCGCCGTCGTCTACATCGGCCTCGTGGCGCTGGTGCAGACCGACATGAAGAAACTGGTGGCTTACTCGTCGATCGCTCACATGGGCTTCGCGATTCTGGGCTTCTTCATGTTCAGCGAAATCGGCATGCAGGGTGCGCTGGTGCAGATGATCTCGCACGGCTTCGTGTCGGGCGCGATGTTCCTGTGTATCGGCGTGCTGTATGACCGCATGCACTCGCGCAACATCGCCGACTACGGCGGTGTGGTGAACACGATGCCGAAGTTTGCCGCGTTCTTCATGCTGTTCGCGATGGCCAACAGCGGCCTGCCGGCAACGTCGGGCTTCGTGGGTGAGTTCCTGGTGATTCTGGGTGCCGTGAAGCTGAACTTCTGGGTGGGTCTGCTTGCAGCCACTTCGCTGATCACCGGTGCTGCGTATTCGCTGTGGATGTACAAGCGCGTGATCTTCGGTGCGATTGCCAACGACCACGTGCGCGAGCTGATCGATATCAACAAGCGCGAGTTCTTCATGCTGGCCGTGTTGGCTGCACTCACGCTGTTCATGGGTATCTATCCGAAGCCTTTCACGGACCTGATGCACACCTCCGTGGTTAACCTCCTCGCCCACGTGGCGCAGACCAAGCTGCCGTAATCGGGGAGGAAATCTAGATCATGCAAAACATTAATCTGCTGCCTGCGTTGCCGGAGGCCATCCTGCTGCTCATGATCCTCGTGATCATGATGTGCGACGCGTTCCTCGGCCAGACGCGCAAGCTGAACTACGTGCTGGCACTCATCACGACGGCGGTCGTGTCGGTGCTGTGGGCGTGTAACGCCAGTGACCCGGCGTCGCACTACCTGTTCGGCAATGTGTTCGTCGCCGACCCGATGTCGAACCTGCTCAAGGCCTTCGGTGGTCTGGCAACGTTCATGACGTTCGTCTACGGCCAGAAGTATCTGGAAGCGCGCGGCCTGGCCCGTGGCGACTTCTACATCCTCAGCTTGTTCTCGCTGCTGGGGCTGTCGGTGATGATCTCGGGCAACAACTTCCTGACGCTGTATCTGGGTCTGGAACTGATGTCGCTGTCGCTGTACGCCCTCGCTGCCGTGTGGCGCGATTCGGCCAACGCGACCGAGTCGGCCATGAAGTACTACGTGCTGGGTGCGCTCGCTTCGGGCTTCCTGCTGTACGGCATGTCGATGATGTACGGCGCGACGGGTTCGCTCGAACTGGCCAAGGTCTTCGAAGTCATCGCTTCGGGCGCGGTCAACAAGATCGTGCTGGTGTTCGGCGTGGTGTTCATCGTGGCCGGTCTGGCGTTCAAGCTCGGTGCTGCGCCGTTCCACATGTGGGTGCCGGACGTCTATCAAGGCGCACCGACCCCGGTCACGCTGCTGATCGGCGGCGCGCCGAAGCTGGGTGCGTTTGCGCTGCTGCTGCGCTTGCTCGTCGAAGGCATGCTGCCGCTGGCGATCGACTGGCAACAGATGCTGATCATCATGGCGGTGCTCTCGCTGGTGATCGGTAACCTGACGGCCATCGTACAGACCAACGTCAAGCGTCTGCTGGCGTACTCGACGATCTCGCACATGGGCTTCGTGCTGCTGGGCATGCTCTCGGGCGTGGTGGGCGGCAAGATCGACGGTATCGCCGACGCGTACGGATCGTCGCTGTTCTACAGCGTGATCTATCTGCTGACGACGCTGGGCACGTTCGGTATCGTGCTGCTGCTCTCGCGCAAGGGTTTCGAAGCCGAAAACCTGTCGGATCTGAAGGGCCTGAACCAGCGTAGCCCGTGGTTCGCGTTCGTCATGCTGATGTTGATGTTCTCGCTGGCCGGCATTCCGCCGCTGGCAGGCTTCTACGCCAAGCTGGCAGTGCTTCAGGCGGTGATCAACGCCGGTATGGTGTGGCTGGCCGTCGTGGCCGTGATCGCTTCGCTGATCGGTGCGTTCTACTACCTGCGTGTCGTGAAGCTGATGTACTTCGACAAGCCGGAAGACAGCAACGCGCTGGAAGGCAGCGGCACGATGCGTCTGGTGCTCTCGCTCAACGGTCTGGTGCTGGTGTACCTCGGCCTGATGCCGGGTCCGCTGATGGACTGGTGCCTGCGCACGATCAAGCTGACTTTGGCGAGCTAATACCGGCAAGCTGAAGCTAGCCGACGCGACGAAAGACGGGAGACACGAACGATGGGTATGACAGCAGGTGGTACGCTTGTGATTCTGCTGGCGCTGCTCGGCGCGAACCTGCCGTTCGTGAACCAGCGCCTGTTCGGCTTCATCCCCCGCAAGGTGCCGGTGAAGTCGTTGTGGCTGCGTCTGCTGGAGATGGTGGTGGCGTACTTTGTGGTCGGTGCACTCGGCTATCTGATCGAGAAAAGCATCGGCAACGTGTTCGCTCAGGGCTGGGAGTTCTACGCGGTGACGGCGAGCTTGTTTGTCGTGTTCGCGTTTCCGGGGTTCGTCTACCGGTACTTGTGGCGTCATCGACCGGCGGCTGCCGCGTAAGATGTTGGCTTCATGAGACGCCGCCCACTGGGCGGCGTTTTGTTTTGTATGGTTTTGTATGGGTTTTGAACCGGTTTCGTGCACGCTTTGTGCCGCCATGGAGGTTTCATGACACAACGTCAAACAGACGATCAGCACCTCATAGAGACGCAGATCACGACCGATACCGTCTACGACGGCGCATTCCTGACCATCAAGCGCGACAGCGTGCGTCTGCCGGATGGCAAGACGGCCACGCGCGAATACACCACGCACCCGGGGGCGGTGATGGTGATTCCGTTGTTCGAAGACGGGCAGGTGCTCATGGAGCGCCAGTACCGCTATCCGCTGCGCCGCGTGATGACCGAGCTGCCTGCCGGCAAGCTCGACGAAGCCGAGGGCGGTCTGGCCTGCGGCAAGCGCGAACTGCTCGAAGAGACCGGTTATCACGCCGAGCGCTGGGACTACCTGACGCGTATCCACCCGGTGATTTCGTATTCCACCGAGTTCATCGATATCTGGCTGGCGCGTGACCTTAGGCTGGGTGAACAGAAGCTCGACGACGGTGAGTTTCTCGATGTGTTCAAGATGCCGGCCACCGAGTTGCTGCAATGGGTGCGCGATGGCCGTATCACGGACGTCAAATCGGTTATCGGCGCGTTCTGGCTGGAAAAGATATTATCCGGAGTCTGGCAGCCGAACGAGCGTTCGCCGCTGCGCTGAAGCCACGGCGCCCGCCGCAGCGGGCGCCCCTCTATTGATTCCGGTCCCGGTCCATGGCCGGGCAGGGACACACTCATTGCGTCATGAAGGTTTTTGATTTGCGTTGTGCGCACGAGCACACCTTCGAAGGCTGGTTCGGCTCGGAGGACGATTACCTTTCGCAGCAGTCTCGCGGGCTGGTCGCTTGCCCCGTCTGCGGCGACACGGGCATCGTGCGCGTGCCTTCAGCCCCGCGCCTGAATCTGTCGGGCGCGACGGGGCGCAATGCCGCTTCGGCCGCTTCGGCTGCCTCGGCAGGCACCTCCCCGGGAGCGAAGGGGAGCGCCGCAAAGTCCGGTCCCTCGTCTGCCCCGTCATTGCCGCCCGAAGTCGCCCAAGCGCAACGCGAGATTCAGGCGCTGTGGATGAAGGCAGTGCGCCATGTGATCGCCAACACGGAAGACGTCGGCAAGAATTTTGCCGAAGAGGCCCGCAAGATCCACTATCAGGAAGCCCCGGAGCGCAATATCCGCGGCACCGTCTCACGCGAAGAGTCCGAGGCCCTTGCCGAAGAGGGTATTGATGTCATGGCGCTGCCCATCCCCGAAGGCGCGAAAGAAACCCTGCAATAGGGCGCCCTTGCCGCCAGCGCACTACCGCCTCATCACGCCTCAGTCCCTCGTCACAACATCGGTTTCAGGATGTCGTTGACGGTTATCCCCGGGCGCAGCCCGACGTGCCGCAGCAACTGTGTCTGTAGCGTGTCGACGAGAAAGAGCAGGTTGTCGGCGGTGCCATACGACTGGTAGAGACGGCCCAGTCCTCGCTCGGTCAGGTGCGTCGCGAAAGCTACCGCAAGCTGCTGCGGGGTACTGAATCGGGCCAACCCGAAATTCGCATCGTAGAACCACGAAGCACGGCTCCCCACCGTGACGGACATGGCATGCGCCCGCGTCTTGATGACGTACGTGCGCATGTCGAGGTGCCCGGCCGTAAACAGGCGGAAGAGCTGCTCCATGTTCAGCGCGTTCTCCCCACTGCGCATGCCGTGCAGAGGTAACTCCAACCGATTTGCCGGAACACTCGAGTGCAGCGCGACGAGATTGTCGCGCAGCCGGATCGCGGCCTCCGATTGCGGATTGGCGATGGCGCGCCGCAGGTTGCCGATGAATGCGCCGTCGCGGCCAATGTGGAGCGCGGCCGCCATCGCACGTGTCAAGGGCAGGCAGAAGCCGGTGTGACCGTCGGCATTGCTGTTGACGTAGGCCGCCTGCGTGAAGGGCTCGAAGATTCCTCCTGCCGCGCGGACGTCCTCGGCGATGATTCGGGCGTTGGCGATAGCTCGCTGGGTTGATTCGAACCGAAGGGCATCGTTGATCCGGCGTGCCAGAATGCCAAGCAATCGCGGGTCTTTCTGTGCCGGGTCGGTGAAGTCGAGTTTCAGCAGGTCGGCAGGGCGGTACGACGCGTCCCATTGCAGCGGGCTGGCCCCGGCCTCGATCTTGCCGGCGAGAAAGGCCTCTCGGTCGGCATCGACGACTGCGTTTGCCAGTGCCGCGCTTTTTGCCCTGAATTCCACATCCACGAAATTTCGGCTGATGTCGTCATGAAACACTGACGACGCAGCGGGGGCCGTGCTCTCGGCCGATGGCGTTGCCGCGTCGAGTACCCACTCGTAGGTCGACGTCTGTGAAATTGCCGGCCCCGGTCCGTTCAGCCCGGTAGGGTCCGTTAATCGCCAAGTCCCCTGCGCGGGGTAGTACTCCACGTCGAAGCGGGCGTCCCCCGATGCCGCCACAAATCCCGCCTCGCTTCGGTACAGATTGGGCATCAGCCGCTTGAGCTGCTCGAACGGTGTGCGGTTGATAAACAACTGCACTTCGTCCTGAAAGGTAAGGCTGGCCTTGTAGTGGTAGCCGATGGGAATGCCACCGGCAATGCCCGCCATCAACGACGCCCAGCCCGCCGGGCGGGTCTGTGCGTCACCCAGCGCGGCGGTGGTCCCGCCCATGGCGATGTTGTTGAAGGACAGCATGACGTTGGCTTCCAGCAGGCCGGGGACAGGCGCCTCAACGACGATGCCGAACCCGGTCATCCAGTTCAGCATCGCGAGCGATTGCAGAATGCGCGAGACAATGACCGCTTGCGGGTTGGCCGGCAGCGCCATACGGGGGTTGATGATCTCGTCTCGTGTGCGCTGGCGGAACACGTGCACAAATTCCGAGAACGGGTCACCCACAAACGTTTCGCTTGGAAAAATCTTGTGTGGCGTGGATGGCCCGATGTCGATGGCGGCAAGCACGGCGTCGACGCCCGGGGCCATTTCGTCACGGCGGTCTGCCTGCGAGAAGCAACTGAGCAGCCGGGCACAGGTGTGCGGGTCTCGCGCCTGGGCTCTCACCCAGTCGCTGAGCTGCCGGCGGTCCGGAAATTCTTTCACGCTGTTCGCCAACAGGCGTGGCGTGTAAATCAGAATCCAGCCATTGCGGAGATCCGTGAATTCCTGAATATCGGAGATCGCCTCGCCGATGCGCAGCCACGCCGTTTGCAGGCGCGAGCCCGCAAGCACGAAATGTTCCGGCAAGTGGTCGAGGTCGAGCAAATCCATGCGCTCGCAGCGGGCAATGCGTCGTGCGATGTCTACCCCTTCGGCGCCAAGGGTGCGCTCGTGCCCTTGCAGAAAGGCATCCATGACGAAGGCACTTTTCAGTGCGCTGCGCACCTGCCCCTCGTGCGTATTCCAGAAGGTGTCGAGCCGGCGGCCTTGCTGAGCGATGAAATGACCGGCATCGATGCGGGCAAGCAACTGCACCGGCGTGAGTGATCCCAAGGACAGCGCGCGGGCGCCGTGGGGTTCGCTGTCGAGCGAGAAGATGGCTTCCGTATTGGCGGACAACGTCGTCTCGCGCTCACCTTGTGCAATGTCGAGAACGATCTGGTCCAGCGTGCCGGTCCCTGACGCCTGCACCGTTTTCCATGGCGGGTTGGCGATCGGTCCCTGCCCGATATGCATCTCGTAGACGTGCATGTACACCTTTGCCGCGTCGATGCTGGCCCCCGACATATCCTCGACCAACTGCGCGGCATACTGCACGGCACCTCGCCGCAGGTCGGGCAGTGCCGCCGAGACGCTGGCGCGCAGGTCGGTCATTGCCCGCACCTGCTGCATGGTCTCCAGACGAATGTGAAGCTGCTGTGGTGGCGGCAGCGGGTCTTTGAATCCGGTGACCTGCGGCGCCGGCCGTTCGAGTTCGGCTTCGAAGTCGGTTGACGGCACCCCCGCCAGCCAGTGCGCCCATGCCGTGCGCCGTTCGCCTGAGACGAGTTGTCTGCCGGCGCGTCGTATGTCGTTGCCGATGACTTCAGCGCTCGACGCCAGCGACAGGTGCACCAGATCGCCGTCCGTTGCCGTCAGCGAGATCGCGCATACCGTGCCGTTCATGATGTCCCGGGCAATCGACAGGGGCAGTCGCTGCATCATGTCGCCGTAGGCGCCCGACACCTTGCCACGCGCGAAGTCCTGCACCAGATGCCCGATCGAGGCGTACTCCCTGAGCGGCGCGGTGCTGCCGGCCGCGTACAGAATGACCCGCCCCCCGCTGTCCGTTGCCGTCCTCGCAGACTGCGAGACTGCGAACATGCCGCCGGGGCGTGACAGACCGCGGCGCCCGGGAATCTCGACATCGACGGTGTACCCCTGAAGCTCGGCCAGATTCGAATCCGACGCGATGCGCAGCGCCGCACTCGGGGCATAAGCGACGAGTTGCGCAAGGATCAGCCCGGTCTGCGAGAGTTGTCCGGCCGCGTATTCCAGCTCGGCATCGTAGGCGAGCATCGTGACCCCGTGGCGATACAGCGGCGCATCGAGCGGCGTGCTGGTGTTGTGCGAGCGCATGGCGTCGAGTGTCTGGAGCGGCACCGGCCGAGTGGCGTGAATGGTCTGCATGAGTCGCCTCACGCTCAGCCGGGTCGACTCGCCGGACGGCAGATAGTGGCCGAGCCGAGGGGTGCCGTGCGTATAGATGCCGTATTCCACATCGGCGCCGCCGAGGGCTTCCCCCGACCCGAAATATTGCAAGGCAGCCCGCGTCAATTTCGTCGATTCCTCAAGGCCGCCGCGATCCATTTGCCCGGCCAGTGCCCCGTTTTCCTTGGATGGGTAGAAGAACCGGAATCGGTTTAGAAACCATTGGTCCGAGTTGAACGGGGTCCGGCCGGGCGTGGCGGCCGCGGCGAGGTTTTTCCGGATCAACTGCGACCAGTCCGTGATGTTCGCGACCCGTGCGGTGAAATCGAACTGCGCCTCATGCCGGGCAATCTGGGTCGTCGCGAGGGCGATCAGCCGCTGAATCGTCGCGGACGGCGCCAGCGGCGAGTGCTCGGGAGTGTGCGTCTCGTTCAGATGCCGTCGTTGATGGCGGCGGTGCCCATGCACATGATGGGTGTGCGCGGCAGACACCCCGTCGGCCTGCGATCCCTGCGAGAGCGTGTGGACGTCGTGTTTCCGATGGTGATGATGATGGTGGTGAAGTTGATGATGGAGGGCATGCCGCAGCGGCTGGGGCAGGGCCGTGCTTCGCTCGATCACGGCGCCTTGTGCGGCGGCAAACACCAGCGGATCGGCGGGGAGCGGGACATTCACGGCCGTGCCCAGGCTGTCGACGACGCGCATGAGGCAGTCGCCGATCGCGTCGAACGTCGTTTTCACGCCGCCGAACGCATAGAGCAGCCCGGTCAATACGCCGATGGCGCCATGCTTGTGCCACGCGGGGTGATCCGGTCCGGCGGGCATTTCGGCCGCCAGCGCCCGCGCCATGGCTTCGTAATCCCGATCCTGTTGCCACGGATCGTGGCCGGTGCCCATCATTCGCAACCAGGTAAATGTGTCGCACAGATCCTGTTTCCAGCGATCGCCGACGTCGAGCGGGCCGTCTCGCGCGTCGAACTCGCGTTGGCGGCGACCGTCGTCCCGCGCATACGAGCGCCGGATATTGCGCAGATTGTCTCGCGATGTGACGCCGGCGACGACCTCTTCAAGCGACTCGTACGGGCGCCGCGCCAGCAGTGCGCGCTCCAGCGAGGCGAGGATGCCTTCTGCAAGATCCGCGTGATCGTTGAGTGTCCGGACGAGCGGATCATTGTCCGCCTCAAGCCATCTCGCGATGTCGCCAAGCGGTGTCTGTGTGAGCGCCAGCATCAGACTGGTGCGAAGCCCCGTATTCTCCGCGCAAGCCTGCGCCAACTGTTGCGCCCACTGGGCGGCATCGGGGACGTGCAGGTCGGCAAGCAACGTCTGGACGATCGCGTGACCTTCTGCCGGGGCAGACGTGCCGGTGAGTTGCTGATTGGGAGAGGCACCGCAGGCGGTTGCCGAATTGATGGGGGAGGCGGTTGAAACTATATTCGTAGTGCTAATCATATTTCCAATATCGCTGCACGAAATCTTGATGATGAGGCGATTCATGGTGGGCGTGACGAAGCCCGTGCCGCTATCAAAAACCGTTCATCTTGGGTGTAAAGTGGCGGATTAAGGCGCGGCATTATCCGGGCATTCCCGACTCTCTCATCCGGTCACAGGAGGCTGTCATGGCAACGCTTGAGTACTACTTTGAGGACTTTTCCGTCGGTGATACGTTCGACCTCGGGACGTACACCTTCTCTGCCGACGAGATTGTGCATTTCGCCCGGCAGTTCGATCCACAGCCGTTCCATGTGGATGAAGCGGCCGGGCGAGCGTCCCATTTCGGGGGGCTCGTCGCGAGTGGCTGGCATACGTGCAGCATCATGATGCGGCTCAACGTCGACAAGCTGCTCGTGCGCTCCTCGAGCATGGGCTCGCCCGGCGTTGAGCAGATCGAATGGCTCGCCCCCGTGCGCCCGGGCGATACGATCAACGTGACCAGCAGCACGCTCGAAGTGCGGCCGTCCAAAAGCCGCCCCGATCGCGGCATCGTGCGCCAGCTATGGACGGCGACCAACCAGCACGGCGAAGAAGTGTGCCGTTTTCGCGGCACCGGCCTCTACCTGAAACGCAGCACCTGAAAAGCAGTCTGAAACGCAGTTCCTGAGGCGCGCATCCCCGGCATCCTCGCCGACCTGTCAACGTTGACAGTTGTGTGGCATATCGGCGCTCGTAACATGGGTCGCATACTGCCACTGCGGCGAGGTGACTCATGGATACGAAATCGGACGAGCGTGCAACGATCATTCATACGTTCAAGGTCACCGTCAGCTCCGGCGGCGAACGGACTTACAACAACGGGCTTTGTCAGGTCCGGCTGGAAATCGAACTCATAGCCGACAAGAACTTGTCGCCTGCGGAAACCGCGACGCTTCGTGTGGTCGACGGCAACTCGGAGCAGGAGGTGCCCCTCGTCGATTCGTCAATGCCGGTGCCTATCGGGACATGGGGGTCATCGCTCGCGAAGAACGTGTATGAGTTCCATCCCGGCGGCGCTGATATCGCGGTCGAAAACAGGGAGTTCCTTCACTACTACGTGCAGACGGCGGACTTCGCGAATGCGAGGAAGACGATCGGCATGCGCATCACGCTGGAGAACAATCAGGAGATCTTTTCAAAAAACATCAGCCATTCAGACGGTACAGTCGATCTCATTCCCGTCGCCCCGGTCAGCCCGCCATTCTCGGCGTGGAATCAGGACTGGGAGCAGACGCACAAATACACCGTCGGCTCGAACATCAAGGTCACCATCTACTACCTCGGCCTCGTGCTGGCCACGGGTGCGCGTCAGGCGATGCGGACGATGGAAGTGGCCCCGGCGAGTTTCGCCAGTAGCTACAAGTGGTTGAGCCCGAACTCTCAGAGTGGCGCTTTTTGCGGCTACGCCGAGCCACCGACCGACCAGCAGCCGACCCCCGAATTTGTCTATTCGCAAGTCCAATACACCGGGGCGTTCCGCGTGGCGAAGAACGATTGGCCACGTGTCGCCTGTGCCGCCATCGCGTTCGTCGCCAACGACAGTCTTGGGCCCTATCAGGGCGCGGCAAACGCGCAGGGCTGCACCTACACGTTGCGCGATCAGTACGGCACGCCCTACCGGGTGCGCGTGAACATTACGCCCGCGTGCGATGCGTTGACACTCAGCCAAGCCTGAGCATCCCGGTCCGACCAACAATGACAGGGGCGCACCATGACAGGCACGCATCAAGGACCGGCGCAGGCCGATAGCAACACGTTGTACTCAGGCGCACAAAGCTTTCTGAGTTTTCTCGAGAAGGGTGTCGATCCTCGCACCGGCACTTACTCCCTCCGGGTGGCGCTGCCCAAGCTGGCAATGAATGCGCTGACCGGGCCGGATCTGGCGTTGTCGCTCGCTTTCGATGCCTTGCAGAATGCCGACGTCGGATTGGGGCGCGGCTGGTCATGGGGCATGAGCCGTCTGAGCCCCGGTGCCAAACGGTTGTCGCTGGCGGATGGCGAAACTCAGCTGGCTATCGTGTATGAAAATCGCATCGAATTTCCCGACAAGAAACTGCCGACGTTCATCGCCGAAAAAGCGGGCGACACACTCACCGTCACCTATCGCTCAGGCCGTCGCGAGCGGCTGACAAAGTTCGACAACAGTGATCCGCTATCGCCGTATGTCCCGGTCGAGATCATCTCGCCGCAGGGCCGCTCGCTTCACCTGACTTGGGTGCATTTCGAGGGGCAGCCTATGTTGTCCACGATCGCCGATCACGAACGGCGCGAATTACTGCGCGCCAGCCGCACGGCGCAGGCCGCCACCATCGCATTGACCGGCACCGACGGCAACGCGATCGAATTCCGGCTGGTGCTCTCAGGCGATCTCGTCTCATCCATCGAACTGCCCCTTCCCGGGCAAGTGGCCTGGCATCTGCGCTATAGCCGCTACACCGCCGCCGATCTCGCGATGCTGACGGAAGTGCGTTCCCCGACGGGCAGTGTCGAGACCATCGCCTATGAAGAACGCGGACACGCGTTTCCGCTGCGTGCGGGCGATCCGGTAGGCACGGAACCCCAACGGCTGCCCTACGTCGCACGCCACGCGCTCGATCCCGGTCAGGGGCAGCCGCTGCGCGTGACGACCTACTCGTATTCGACGCACAACTTTCTCGGGTTCGAAGCCGGTGTCGACTGGGAGGACGCGACCGACGCGCTGTACAAGGTCACGAGCGACTATCGGTATACAAGTACCGAATCGCAGCTCAACACGGCGGGTACCGCGCAGGTCACGATCTTTCGCGAATACGACCGCTTCCACGGCACGCGCATCGAGCGTCGCACCGAAGCCGATTGCGAGCAGAGTCAGCTCACTGAATATCACGAGGAACCGGGTAAGCCGTGGCATGACCAGCCGATCACCGTCAACCAGATCCGCACGCATACCACGCGGTTTCGGCGCGGCGGGGTGTCGCGCGACGATCTCACGAGCTATGGCTACGACGCGTGGGGCAATACGACCGAAGAAATCGGTCCGGACGGCACCGCGGAGCGCACGACGTACTATTTGCCCGGCGGAGAAGACGGATGTCCGCCGGACCCTGTCTGGGACACGCCGCACACAGTGAAGACGACGGCAATGGTGCCTGCGACAGCGGTGCCGGGCTCGAAAGTCGCGGCGACCGTCACGACACGCCATCGCTACGCCTTGTTGCCCTCGATGGCACCGGGCGCTCCCGGTTATCTGGAATGCATACAGCAGACGCTGGAGACCCCCGCCGGCGTCCATCAGACGAACACGTACGACTTCGAGAACAACCCGCTTTCGCTGCTGCTGCACGGCCGCTTGAAACAGCAGGTCGAGGCGATGGGCGGACGCAGCATCACGACCGGGTTCAGTTATGCGCTGGCCGACGACACGCTGGTCACGGAAGAGTCGACCCGCACCGATTTCGACGACACCGTCACTCAGACCAGCCGCCATACCTCGGTCATCTCCGGTCTGGAAACACGCCGCGAGAGCGCTGACGAGATCGTGACGTACGTGTACGACGCTCTGGGGCGCGTAGTCGAAGAGACCACAACGCCGAAGACCGGCGAGAGTGCCTACACGGCGACGCTTAGACACGCCTTTACGCTCATCGGGCTGGCCGGGGGCGAGGCGAGTCAGATCAGCACGACGGCGTCTGGTGTCGTGACGACGCAAGTCTTCGAAGGGACTGGCCTGCTCGTACGCGAGACGCGCATGGCGCCGGACGTGGCACAGGGACAGCCTCATGACATTCACCGTATCGACTACGACGCGTTCGGGCGCGCCGCGCAGGACCTGACAAGTGACATTCATGATGGGCAAACCATTGCCGTGACAAAGCAGTTTCTCTATGACGGCTGGGATCAGCAGGTGTCTGTGGTGCGCGCCGACGGCGTGACCGACCATACGGAATACGATCCGCTCACGCAGGTCGAGACAAGCTGGGCATCGGCGAGCGCGGGGGCGGTGCGCAGTGCAAGCACGGTCCGTCAGATGAATCACTTCGACGCCGCTGACTGGGCCGAACGCCGGACCGTCGCCGGCACCTTGATCAGCCGGCTGGCATACACCTACGACGGGTTGGGGCGGCTGGAAACGGAGACCGACCCGCGTCAACAGCGCACCCAATACGAATACGACTTTGCTGATCGCGTCGTGCGAACCACGCTGCCGGGCACGGACGTGATCGAGAACGACTACGTCCCCCATGCCGATAGCGACGAAGTCGCAGCCATCCGGTTGAACGGCATCGACATCGGCCGCCGCGAGTTCGACGGCCTGATGCGGGTGAGCCGCCAGACCATCGGGGGACGCACGTCGACGTGGGCCTTCGATGCCGATCGCACGCTGCCGCGTGAGGTACGCGATCCCGGCGGTGAGATCGTGACTTATGACGTCAATCCGTCGCTGCCGTCGAGCCTGACGCGCTGCACCAGTGGTGCTGTCAGCATCGACTATGACTACGACCAAAAGACCGGGTTGTTGATGCATGCCAGCGTGCAAACGACCGGCC
The DNA here is from genome assembly GCF_002179965.1 of Pandoraea sp. PE-S2T-3. Lineage (GTDB taxonomy): Bacteria > Pseudomonadota > Gammaproteobacteria > Burkholderiales > Burkholderiaceae > Pandoraea. Next base: position 162,789 of record NZ_NGUQ01000015.1, on the reverse strand, counting down.
AGCCCGCCAGTGATTACCGGTGCGAACGTGACGCTTCGGGAAACCTGTCCGGCGAGACGTGGCTCGAAGGCGACACCCGGCGTACGACGGCCCACGTCTGGTCGTTGCAGGGCTTGCCCGTCAGCTACACCGATGTCACCGGACTTGATCATCGCTACCGCTTCGAGACGGACACGGGGCGCCTGATGGACGTGCAATGCGGCAACGTGACGGCGGCCTTGACCTACGACGCCCTGAGCCGTGTGCGTGAGCAACGCGTGACGCAGGCCGGTCAGACGATGCTCACGACCACTTACTCGTATGACGAAGCGGGCCGCGAAATCCTGCGCGAGTATGTGGCCCCCGGCCGCCCGGCATTCTCCATCGAACAGCAGTACGACGGTCTTGACCTGCTGACGTCACGCGTGCGCGCGCTGGGCGGTGCGCCTGTACTCACCGAAACCTTTGACTACGACACGCGCGGCAGACTGGCGCTTTATGCCTCCATCGGCGATCAGGCACCGCACGACCCGCATGACCCGTCGCGACGCATCTATCTCCAGCAGTGGGATTACGACGTGCTCGACAACATCACCCGGGTAACGACGTGGCACCAAGGGCCTGCAACGGACCCGGGCATTGCGGATTACCGCTACGAGAACGCGGCCGACCCGACTCAGCTCACGTCGCTCGTCTATGAAGGCTATGGCGCCGCCAACGGTACGCAGACGTTTGCGTATGACGCCGCCGGGCGAATGATCGAAGCGGAGAGTGGCTACCACATCACCTACAACGCATTGGATCAGATGCTCTCGGTGTCGCGAAGCGGCGCGGAACTTGCCGCGTATCGATACAACGGGCTCGACGAGCAATGCACGGTCACCTTGACCGGGCAACCGTCCCGCGCACGAATCTTCCGTGAGAACGTGCTCGTCACCGAAGTGCGGGGCACGATGTCGCGGGTCTATCTCGATGGGGGCGCGGGCACGATCGATCAGACCGGCGCGTTGCAGGTCTACGCGCTGGATGCCAAGGGGAGCGTCATGCAGACCTACGATGCGCAGACTACGCATGCGGTGGTGTATTCGCCGTCGGGTTTTCGCGAAACGAGCGCCGTGCTCGACGGGGTGCCCGGGTACGACGGCGAAACGTCCGATCCGGCCACGCAATGGCTCTGGTTAGGCAATGCACGGATGTACTCCCCGGTGCTCGCGCGCTTCATGGTGCCCGATACGTTTGCGCCATTCGATGGCGGCGGCATCAACGCGTACGCGCGCATCGATCCGGTCAATGCGACCGACCCCTCTGGCCATATCCCGAAATGGCTGGCCATTACGATCCCCGCGTTGCTTGCGGCCGTGTCGATCACCACTGCCGTATCGGTCGCGGGGGGCATTAAGGGCGTCGGGATTGTGCTTAACGTATCGGCGCGAGCTGCGCTCGGTAAGGCGGGGTTGGCCGCCGCCGGCAGCGCCGCAACGCTGGCGGCGGCCAAAGGGATCACCGTTACCACGGCGGTGCTGTCGTCGGCCAAGATCGTCGGCAGCGCTATGGGGTCGCTCACCATGGTCGGCTCGTCCGCCACGCGTGCCGCGGACAATACCGAACTGGCGGGGATACTGGGCGCTGTGGGCGGGACCCTGTCGACGGGCGCGTTCCTCTTCGGGGGGCCGGCGACGCTCAGAACCTATCGGTCGGTGGTGAACACTCGGCGGAAGGCCAGCGTCGCGGAATTTGACCGGCGAATTGGCGTTTTGCGACAGGAAAGGCTTGCTCGCGAAGCGGCGCAAAGTGGTCGTCGGTCGGGCGCCAAACGGCAAGCCCCCCAGCCGCCGGGTCAAGGCAATACAAGCCCAGTCAACTGGCTGGAACTCGCGCCTGCTCAGTCGCCGACACCCAGCCGGGCGTCGTCCGTGTACGGGACCCCGAGGGGATCGTTCAGTGACATCGGATCGCCCCCGCAAGGCATGTCGCCGAATCTGAATGGCACGCCACGGGCCCTGCGTGTGATGGCCCTGCGCGGCGCGGGGCCTGCCCGTCAGAGCGTGCCCGGCGGGTCGCAATTCATTCGCAGACAGGGGCAGAACCGGGAGCGGTCCGAGAGCCTGGCGTGAGTGAAGTGAATGAAGTGAATGAAGGCTTCAGCAGCACCCGCCGACAGACGAGGGGAGGATGCCATGCAGGATATTCCGCAAGAACGCTCTCAGGCTGATAGTGGCGCGTTGTACTCCGGCGCGCAGAGCTTCCTGAGTTTCCTCGAGAAAGGGGTGGATCCGCGCACCGGTACGTATTCCATTCGCGTGGCATTGCCGAAGATCGCGATGAACGCGCTGGCGGGGCCGGACCTGTCGCTGTCACTCGCCTTCGATCCGTTGCAAAACGTCGACGCCGGGCTGGGACGTGGCTGGTCATGGGCCATGACGCGGCTGCTGCCGGCGACGAAGCGTCTGACGCTGTCCGACGGTGAAACGCATCTGGCTATCGTCTATCCCGATCGCATCGAATTCCCCGACCGGAAGTTGCCGACGTTTGCCGTGCAGAAGCAGGACAAGACGGTCATCGTCACGTACAAGTCGGGGCGGCGCGAGCGCCTCGTGATGTTTGACGAGAGCGATCCGCTGTCACCCTATGTGCCGGTGGAAATCGTGTCGGCACAGGGGCGCTCGATCTATCTGCAATGGCAGCATTTTGCAGGGCATCCGTCGCTTGTCGGCATCGACGATCACGAGCGAAAGCCGCTGTTGCGCGTCACGCGTAACGATCAGGCCGTGACCCTCACGCTGCCCGGCGCAGGCCCCGGCGCGACCTCCGTCGACTACGTCATGACGCTCAATGGCGATCTCGTCTCCGCGATACGGTTGCCGGTGCCCGAACAGGCGGTCTGGCAGTTGCGCTACGAGCGTTACACCGAGGCCGACCTGCCATTCCTCACGCAGGTGATATCACCGACGGGCAGTGTCGAGACCCTTGCCTATGAGGAAGAGGGGCACGCCTTTCCGCGGCGGGCGGGCGATCCGCCCGACAAGTTGCCCGAGCGGCTGCCGTATGTCGTTCGCCATGTGATGGACCCGGGCGAAGGGTTGCCGCAACGTATCTCGACCTACCAGTATTCGACGAACAACTTTCTCGGCTTTGGTGCCGGTGTCGATTGGGAAGATGCGACCGACGCCCTTTACAAAGTCTTGGTCGACTATCGCTATCACAGCACGCAGACCCAACTCGGGCCGCAGGGCGAGCCGCTCGTGACGATCTACCGCGAGTTCGATCGCTTCCACTTGCGGCGCATCGAGCGACGCATCGAAGACGGCTGCGAGCACGAGACGCTCGAGAAGTATCACGACCAACCCGGCAAACCGTTCGCCGATCAGTCGGCGATCGTTCAGTTACCCGCCGAGCGTATCGAGCGGTTTCGTCGCGACAGTGTCTTTCGCGACGATGTGACCACTTTCCGCTACGACGACTACGGCAATCTCGTCGAGACGCTTACGCCCGATGGCATTCGGGAGCAGATCACTTACTACAACCCGGCGGGAGAAACGGGATGTCCAGCAGACCCGGTCTGGCCGACGCCAAGAACGATGAAGTCGAAAGCCATCGTGGCATCGACGGCGGCGTGGGTCCGCCGCGGTTCCGCTCGGCAAACACCCACTCGCACGACTCGATATCGCTACGGGCTGTTGCCCTCCCTCGTGGCGGGTGCGCCGGGTTTTCTCGAATGCATCGGGGAGACGCTGGAGACCCCCGGCGAGATTCACACGACCGTGACGGCCGAGTATTACGACGAGCCTGCGTCGTTGCTGCGGCACGGCCGGGTGAAGCGCCGCACGCGGATGATGTGGGCCTGGCAGACGATTGTCGATTTCACCTATCAACTGAGCGGTGACGCGCTGGTGACGACGCAGACGCAGCACACCGATTTCGACACGACGCGAAGTACGACGGCCATTCATGTGTCGGTGCGCACCGGGCTGGAAACGCAGCGCGATGGCGCCGACGCGCGCGTGACCTTCGTCCACGACGCGTTGGGCCGTATCGTCGAATCGACGACGACGCCGACGTCGGGCGACAGCACGTACACCGCGTCGGTGCGGCATTCGTACTTTCTGGTCGGGCAAGCCGGTGGCAACGTGCGGCAGGTGACGGCCAACGAATTCGGGGTTGAGGATACGCGCGTGTTCGACGGCACCGGTCTCGACGTGAGCACGCTGCGCCGCGAACCCGATGTCGAACAGGGCGCGGCCTTTGAAGTGCGTCGTTGTGTCTACGACACGCTTGGCCGGTTGGTGTCGGAGACGATCACCGACGTTCACGACGGCACCCCCTTGGCGGCGACCACACAATATCGGTACGACGGCTGGGAGCGTCAGTCGGCCGTGATTCGCCCGGATGGCATGACGGAACATGCCGAGTGGAACCCGATCACCCAAGAGGAAACGATCTGGCTGGACACCGTCGCCCAACGAACGGGGCGGGTGGTACGTCAGCGCAATGCATTCGATGAAGTCGAATGGGAAGAGCGCTACGACAACGGCAACCGATTGATCAGCCGGCAAAGCTACGAGTACGACGGGGTGGGGCGCTGTGTCGCCGTCACCGACCCGGTGGGGCGTGTCGTGACCTACGAGTTCGACTTTGCCGACCGGGTAGTGCGGACCATGCTGCCAAACGGCGCGAGTGGCGACGTCGTTGAGCGCAGTTACGTTGCCCATTCGGACGAGAACGAGGTCGCCACGCTGCGCGTGAACGGCGTCGAGGTGGGACGCCGCGATCTCGATGGACTGCTGCGCAAAACATCTCAGACGGTCGGTGAGCGCGTGACGTTATGGGAGTACCACGCGGACCGCAGGCAACCGAGTGTTGTGCAGAACGCGGCAGGTGAGCGAACCGTGTACGACGTCGATCCGTCGCTCACGGACCACGTGACGCAACGCCACGCTGACGGTGTGACGACCGGCTTCGAATACGATCCGCACTCCGGTTTGCTGACCCACGCGAGGCACGAAAGCGACGGGGCGCTGCCTTCGGAATACCATTGCCTGCGCTATGCCACGGGCAACCTTCGGGAAGTCTCGTACACCGGCGCCGACGGCGAGCGCGTCTGCCGGCATACGTGGTCGCTGCTGGGGCTGCCGCTCACTTACGACGATGTCGCCGGCAATGTCTATCGCTACCAGTACGCGCCCGGGATCGGCCGTCTGACGCAGATCGATTGTGCCGGCGTGGCGGTGAGTTTCGCTTACGACGCGCTGGGCCGCGTGCGGCAGCAGCAGGTCCATCAGGCCGCGCAACTGCGACTGACTACCACGTACACCTACGACGATGTGGGGCGGGAAGTGCAGCGTGACTACGACGCCCCCGGTCAGCCCGGCATGTCCATCACGCAGCAATATGACGCGACCGATGCGCTGTCCGTGCGCCAGCGCATGGTGGGTGGTCAGGTGATGCTCACCGAGAATTTCGCCTACGATCCGCGCGGCCGTATTGATTTGTACTACGCCATCGGCGAAGACGCACCACGTGATCCGCACCTCCCCACGCGGCGCATCATGATGCAGCAATGGACCTTCGATGCCTTCGACAACATCCGGCAGATCATCTCGTGGCCGCCGACCGATGAACCGTCGGCGCTGGTCGTCTATCACTATGACAACGCGCTCGATCCTACCCAGTTGACCTCGCTGGTTCGCACCGGCTATGGCAGTGCAGACGGTCGCGAGACTTTCCGCTACGACGGCGCCGGTCGCATGATCGAGGCAGAGCAGGGCCACACGGTGACCTACAACGCGCTCGATCAGGTGACATCCATTGGGCGGAAGGATGGGGCTCACGTCGAGTATCAATACAACGCGCTGGACGAACAGCACCGCGTGGTACGCGCAGGGCAACCCGTGCACGAGCGCGTATTCCGCGAAAACCGGCTCGTCACGGAGATTCGCGGCGCGTTCTCGCGTGCCTATCTGGGCGACGGCAGCGCCGGTGCCGAAACCCTTGGCGACATCGATGAAGCCGGGGCGTTGCGCGTGTACGCCACCGACTGGCAGGCCAGTGTGGTCGCCACGCACGGTCCGGCGAGCGCGTCGCAGCGGGTGGTCTACGGCCCGACCGGCTATCGCGCCGACACGGCAACCCTCGACGGCGTGCCCGGCCACGATGGCGAACTCGTCGACCCGCTGACGCAGTGGTTGTGGCTCGGCAATGCCCGCATGTACTCGCCGGTGCTCGGGCGTTTCATGGTGCCGGATACGTTCTCGCCGTTCGACGGTGGTGGCGTGAATGCGTACGCACGCATCGACCCGGTCAATGCGATCGATCCGAGCGGGCATCTGCCCAGTTGGCTCGGTGGTGTGATTGGCGTGCTGGGGGTCATGGCAGGCATTGCGCTGACCGTCGTCTCGGCGGGCGGGTTCAGTGCGGCGGGGGCGGCGCTCGCACTCACCGGTGCGGCAGCCTTAGGCAAGGTCGGTGTGACGGCCGCGCTCACGGCCACCGGTGCGGTAGTCAGTGTTTCCTCGGGACAACTGGCGGTGGCGGCATCGATCATTACGAGCAGCGTCGCCGGCATGCTTTCGACGGCGGATATCGTGCTGAGTACGACGGGGGCGAGCGATGTGGCGCAAGCCTTCACGGTGGCGAGTGGTGTGGTCGGCATGATCGGTATCGGCCTCGCGATCGCACCGGCGCGGGCGGCCCACCAATCGGTGCACCGCACCATGCGCAGTGTCGTGGATCGGATGCGATCGTCGAGGAGGGGACTGCCGGTCGAAACGCCGGGATTTCGTGAGGCGGCGCGTACGGCGGTCACCCGGTTGTCGAGCGCAAGCCCGCAGGTATCGCGGGGCGGCTCTGTGTCTTCGGCGGGCACGGTCGCATCGCTGCCGTCATCACCTGCGCCGAGCACCGCATCGACCGTCGGCCTGACGGGTCTGTTCGCGAACGGTGCTTACCAAACTTTCACCAACATTTCCGGCATGGCGTCGGGCTCCACGTCATCGGGTTCTTATTATTCGGCGCCGTCACAAGCGTCGTTGGAGATTCGACGAAGGCAGTCGGGTACAGCGGCGGATGAATCCAATGAAGAGAGCACGGTATGAAACAGTTTCCGTTTTTCCCATTGAAGGTGGCGCCGGAAGTCGACGCCAACGGCGTGAGCGCGGCGTATCTTGCCGCCAACGAGGACACGCTGCCGGCCGACGTGCCGATGTTCCCCCCGGGCACCGCGCCGGGTGACGGATTGTTTTGCATGGTCGACGGCGTAGATGTGCCATCGATGACGCGTGCGCTGACCGATGACGACGAGAACGTCGGTCCGATCGAGGTGCGCTATCCGGGCAGTGCCCTGCGTGCGCTGGCCGAAGGCAATCACAGCATTACGTATCGATGTGAGAAGCCCGATGGCACCGTCGTCGGCACTGCGCTGGAGAAGACGATTCTTGTCTTGCTCGTACCACCACTGGATCTGGTGCCGCCGATCGTTTCCGATGCGCCGGGCGGGCGGCTCAATCCGATCTCTGCGCTGCAAGGCACAGCAGTTCACGTGCGCTATGGCGGCATGCTCGCCGGGCAGCGCGTGCAGGTGCATTGGCATGGCGTGAGCGACGCAGGCAGCATCGACACGGCGTGGCAGACGGTGCCGGCCACTGTGCCGGATTTTCTCCCGTTCGGGATCGAGCCGTATCTCGTCGCGGCGAATGTGAATGCCACTGTAGAAGTGGGTTACACGGTCGATCGAGACGGCGACATGGCGGACTCGTCACGGCTGTCGCTGGTCGTGACGGCGTTCAACCTGCAAGACATGCCGATGCCGCAGTTGCCGGATCTGGCCGGCAGCGATCGCATCGAGCCGGACAAGTTGCCCAACGGGTTGCGCGTCGACCTGCCGCGCTGGCATCTCGCATTCGAAGGGCAGCAGCTCTGGCTGTGGTGCGACGGTACGAGCGCGCAGCAACCGGGTGCTTACCAGCACTACATGCGCACGGCGCACCGGGTCACGTCGACTGAGGCGGCACAAGGTGTTTTTACGACGGTGCCGGCCGCGTGGCTCGCACCATTGGCGCATGGCTCACGGCTGCTCATCGAGTATCAGGTGGGGTTTCACGAGGGAGGGCGGCAGAGTTCCCGGCGTCTGTCGTTTGAAGTGCTCAACCCGAGCGAGAAAGTTGCCGGTGACGGCGTCAGGTGAGGTGAATCATGGGCAATACCCTTCGAAGTCGACTTTGGACCGTGCTGCGCGGTCTGCTCATCCTCAGCGTCGCGGCGCTGGGCGCGTGCCAGACCGTGACGCCGAAAAACTACGCGTTGCCCAACATCACCATGTACGAGAACGACGTCGACAAGACATGCAGCTTCGCCCTGTATGACGGGGGGAGTATCGACTTTACCCAGTCGGGTCAGTGTAAAAACGACGAGTACTACTCATTTTCGATTTCCGGCGCCCATGAAGGTATGGAAATCGAGTTCCACGATGAGCCGTCGTGCAACGGATCGCAGCCATTTGCCAAGTATGTGGTGTCGTTCAGGACGGGGGGCGAATTGACGGGGAATGTGGCCAAAACCGGTGTCGGGCTGAGTCAGGACAAGTCAGTCGGTACGCGCCTGAACGATGGCGACGGTAAGGATGTGTTGATTGCCAACGGCTATAAAAGTGGCACGCTCGGGGGCAAGGTGTCGTGCGTGAGGGTGCATAAGCTGTTGCCGGAAGGCCCTTACCGACTCCGGTCTGTCCGCTATCCGGACAGCTGTCTGACAGGTGGCGTCACTGACACGAGTCCGATGCGCGTCATGCCCTGTACGGATGGTGAGGTCAAACAGAGCTTCTTCGAATTGAATAACCCGGAACGCTCGGTCTACGCCGGATGGGTGCCGCGCGGTGCGCCATACGTGCCCGTATTGCGACTCACCCACAATCCGGCGCTCGGCCGGTACGACGCGGTAGTCGCGTTGCCGGGGTCGGTGCCGCCATGGTTCGATTACAACGCCAGCACGAAAGTCCTCAGCGCCAATGGGATCTGCATTTGGCCGAGCGCGAGAAGCAACGGCGATGCGGTGGTGACCAACTGCTCGCCAAGTTTGACCGACGAGAAGTGGAACAAGGAACCGATCGCCCGGGCGCATGAAAAATGATTCAGGGGGCCCCGGCGTGTGACGCCGGGGATGCGCGTCCACTTTGCCGTCAGTGCGACAGATCGCTCACCGACGCCGCCGGGGCATCGCGCTTGACTTGCGTGATGCCGTCTTCCATCTGCTCGGACGACGAGAACATCTGGCTTTGCCCGATGATCTCGCCGTTGCGCGCCTTCAGCACGAAGTAGGGACGCCCCGAGGTGGACGTCTTGCGCTCGAAGCGATGGTCTTCACCGGCGTTCTTGCGCACGGACTCGATGCCGTTCTGTGCCGACGCACGCGCCTTGTAGGTTTCGGAAGACAGGATGATGTGGCCGCTGTCGGCCAGCAGGTGAAAGTGAAACTCACCGTTGGGACTGCGCTTGAGTTCGAATTTGCCTGACATATGTGGATCTCCCGGATCTTCCAAAAGCCAGCGGCGGGCAATGCGCGAAGTGCACTGCGAAACACGAATTGCGAACTGCAAACTACAAGATACTGACGGCAGCCGGCCGTGTCGGAGACAGCATCCGGTGTCATCCGCCGTGCGGTAACACCGGGAAATTTTCGCTAGATTAGCACCGCCGACGCCTTGGCGATACCTCGCGATTCGTGCACGTTGTTTCGAAGTGTAAATGACTTGGCGCGGGAGACGGCCCCGCGCCGGGCGTCAGCACGTCAGCGGCGTGCGTATTGCGTGGCCCCGAACAGCATCTCGCGGGCCTTGTCGTCCTGCAACGGCTTGCGCGCGTCGGCGAGTACCTTGATGCCGCGCTGCACCGCCGGACGCGCCTCGATGGCCTCGAACCACCGCTGCACGTTCGGGAAGTCCGATAACTCCACGCCCTGATTCTTCCACGAGCGCAGCCACGGCCAGATGGCGATGTCGGCGATGGTGTATTCGTCGGCCGCCACGTAGGGGTGATCGCTCAGGCGCCTGTCGAGTACGCCGTACAGACGGCGGGCTTCATTGGTATAGCGCTTGATGGCGTAGTCGATCTTCTCTGGCGCATAGATGCGGAAGTGGTGCGCCTGCCCCAGCATCGGGCCCACGCCGCCCATCTGGAACATCAGCCATTCGAGGGTTTCGTACTTGCCACGCACGTCGGCGGGCAGGAAACGGCCCGTCTTGCCAGCGAGATACGTCAGGATGGCGCCCGACTCGAACAGCGAGATCGGCTTGCCGTCCGGGCCGTTCTCATCGACGATGGCCGGGATCTTGTTGTTCGGGGAAATGGCGAGAAACGCCTCTTTGAACTGGTCGCCCGCGCCGATATCGACCGCGTGCGCGTGGTACGGCAGCCCGCATTCCTCCAGCATGATGTGGACTTTGTGACCGTTGGGCGTGGCCCAGGAATAGACCTGAATCAATTGCAGCTCCTCGAAATCGGTGGGCGTCGGAAGCGCATTGACACAGCACATGCGCTCGGCACAGTGGCGAAATGGGTGACAAAACCCGGAAATTACACCACAGAACGTTTGGCCCTGCCGTCGACAGGGCCAAGCGGGTCAGGCCGCCCCGGGAGAGGCCCCTAGGGCCACGGGGCTGCCGAGGCATGCACTGGCGCCAGCTTCGCAGACGCCTCGGTCTCAGTCCTGCGGCATGTGCCGGGCCAGTTCGAGCTTGGCGATGGCGTTGCGGTGCACCTCGTCCGGGCCGTCGGCAAAGCGCAGCGTGCGGGCGCTCGCGTAGGCATACGCCAGCGGGAAGTCTCCCGAAAGGCCGGCCGCGCCGTGGGCCTGTATCGCCCAATCGATCACCTGACAGGCCATATTGGGTGCCACCACCTTGATCATCGCGATTTCCGCTCGCGCGGCCTTGTTGCCGACGGTGTCCATCATGTACGCCGCCTTGAGCGTGAGCAGACGGGCCTGTTCGATCAGGCAGCGCGCTTCGGCAATGCGCTCGCGCGTGACGCCCTGCGCCGCAATCGGTTTGCCGAAGGCGACACGCGAGAGCGTGCGCTGGCACATGTGGGCGAGCGCGCGCTCGGCCAGACCGATCAGCCGCATGCAGTGGTGAATACGGCCCGGGCCGAGGCGGCCCTGTGCGATCTCGAAGCCACGCCCTTCGCCCAGCAGGATGCTGCTCGCGGGCACACGCACGTCGTCGAGCACGATGTCCATGTGGCCGTGCGGCGCATCGTCGTAGCCGAAGACGGTCAGCGGGCGCACCCGCGAGATGCCCGGCGTGTCGGCCGGTATGAGAATCATCGACTGCTGCGCGTGCTTCGGTGCGTCGGGGTCGGTCTTGCCCATCACGATGTAGAGCGCACAACGCGGGGCGCCTGCACCCGTCGACCACCACTTGCGGCCATTGATCACGTAATCGTTGCCGTCGCGCCGGATGCTGCATTGCACGTTGGTGGCATCCGAGGACGCCACGTCGGGTTCGGTCATCAGAAACGCCGAGCGAATCTCGCCGCGCAGCAGCGGTTCGAGCCATTGCGCTTTTTGCGCGTCGGTGGCGTAGCGCTCCAGCGTCTCCATGTTGCCGGTGTCCGGCGCGTTGCAGTTGAAGACTTCCGGTGCCCACGGCACTTGGCCCATGATCTCGCACAGCGGCGCGTATTCCACGTTGGTGAGGCCCGCACCTCGCCCGGAATCCGGCAGGAACAGGTTCCACAATCCGGCCTGTTGCGCGAGCGGCTTGAGCCGCTCGATGACCTGCGACGGCTGCCATGCGTCGCCGTGGCGGCGGGCGATCTCGATCTCTTCGAGATAGCGGCGCTCGTTAGGGAAAATGTGTTCGTCGAAAAAGGCGCTCAGGCGCGCACGCAGCGCTTCGACTTTCGGGCTATAGCTGAAATCCATGAGGTTTGCCGTGCTCCAGTTGTCTTGTCAGTCGCGATGCTGTGCGTATTGCCATGCGAGTTCGGCCATGGGGCGCGCACGTTTTCCTGCGTCGAGCGCTTGCTGGCTCGCCGCCGTGCCATCGGCGACGCGCTTCATGATCCCTTGCAGAATCGCCGCGATACGGAACATGTTGTACGCGAGATAGAAGTGCCATTGCGGCGGGCGGGCGATGCCGGTGCGCTCGCTGTAGCGCGCCACGTAATCTTGTTCATCGGGAATGCCCAAGGCCGCCCAGTCGAGTCCGGCGATACCGCGAAACACGCCCGGGCTGACATGCCACGCCATGCAGTGATAGCTGAAATCGGCGAGCGGGTCGCCCAGCGTCGACAGCTCCCAGTCGAGCACGGCAAGTACACGCGGCTCGCTCGGATGGAAGATCAGATTGTCGAGCCGGAAGTCGCCGTGCACGATCGTCGTGCGCTCCGGTTCGCCCGAGGGAAGGTGCGCGGGCAGCCAGTCGATGAGCCGGTCCATCGCTTCGATCGGCTCGGTCTCCGACGCGCGGTACTGCTTGCTCCAACGGGCAATCTGGCGCGCGATGTAGTCGCTGGGTTTGCCGTAGGTTTCCAGACCTATCGCGCGGTAGTCGACGCGATGCAGCGCGGAGATCACGCGGTTCATCTCGTCATAAATGGCAGTGCGTTCAGGCGGCGACATTCCCGGCAGCGACGGGTCCCACAGCACGCGCCCCGGTACGTATGCCATCACGTAGAACGCCAGACCGATGACGGTTTCGTCCTCGCACAAGCCGAGCATGCGGGCGACCGGGACATCGGTGTCAGCCAGCGCATGCATGACGCGGTACTCGCGCTCGATCGCGTGTGCCGACGGCAGCAGCTTCGCGGCAGGCGCGGGCTTGGTGCGCAGCACGTACTCGGCGCCGGGCGTACTCAGGCGATAGGTGGGGTTGGACTGGCCGCCGTTGAACTGCGCGATGCGCAACGGCCCGGCGTAACCGTCGACGTGGGTGGCGAGCCACTGCGACAGGGCGGCGGCATCGAAGGGCGGGTGCTCGCCGAGCGAACGCTCGCCGGCGAAAGCGGAAAAGTCCTGCGGAAGCTCCTCGGCCATGCTGTCTCCTGCATTTCCGGTGCAACGGTTGGGACGACGGGTTGCTGGGCGTGCCGTGAGGTCTTTGGCCTCGTGATACCGGCACGCGCGGCTTTTTCTGCGGGGATTACTTTGGCTGACGCGAGCGGATGAACGACGCGAAAATCTTCTCCATGACGGTCAGCCGGTTGTCGCGATGCAGCGGCTGCGGCGGCGCGAAATTCATCAGGCGCACGACCCAGTCTTCGGGCTTGTCGCCAACGTCGAGCGCGTTGATGCATGCCGGTGTCTGCGCCAGTTGACCGATGAACAGGCGGCCCAGCGGATGCATGGCATGCGAGAGAATTGCGCGGTTCACGCCACCGTGCAGCACGAGCAGCACGGTGTCCCACGACTTGTCTTCACGCAACTCTGCCAGTGGCGGTACCACGCGGTCGAGCAGTTCTCGCACCGATTCGCCATTCATGAAGCGCGTGTCTTCGGCCACCAGACCGTCGAATGCGCCGAGGAAGGCTTGTGCGATCTCACTCGGCGGCAGATCGGACAAGCTGCCCGAGCGAATCTCCTGCCAGCACGTCCACGTCTCGATCTCGACTTGCTGCCCGGTTTCAGCAAGCACACGTTGCGCGGTCTCACGCGTGCGCGGCAGACCGCTGACGATCACGCGATCGAAGCGGATGTTCTCCGCTGCAAAAGCGCGCCCGGCGGCGCTCGCTTGTGCGCGACCGTTCTCGTTGAGGGCAACGGTGTCGGCGTCGATAGGCTTGCCGCTATCGTCGAAATACGTCACATCGCCGTGGCGCATCAAGTAGATGCGGCGGCGTTGTGGCGGGGTGAATTCCAGCGGACCCGTGTCGGCCCCAAGACGTCCAATCGTGCTCATGCGTGATCTCTCCGAAGCGCTCTGCAAGACAGTGACCGACAGTCTATCGGTAAGTTGCAGGGCGCTTCTCGAGAAACGACGTGATGCCTTCCAGCCCGTCGGCATGATGCAGCGACGCGACGAAGTTATCGCGCTCCGCGCCAAGCTGCGAGGTGAGCGTCTCGCTCGCGCCGCTGTCGATGAGCGACTTGATGCGGCCCACGGCATTGGGCGAAAGCTGGGCCAGATCCGTCGCCCAGTTGAGCGCTTCGGCGCGCGCCTGACCCGGCGCGACCACGCGATTCACCAGGCCGGCCGCGGCCAGTCGCGAGGCGGCGACGGGCTTGCCTTCGAGCAGAATCTCGGTGGCCAGCGGGCGGGGCAGGGCTTGCGAGAGGAACCACGAGCCGCCGCCGTCCGGCGTGAGCCCGACCTTGACGTACGCCATGACGAACTTGGCGTTGTCGGCAGCGACGAGCAGATCACAGGCCAGCGCCAGCGAGAAGCCAGCACCGGCGGCTGCACCTTCCACGGCCGCAATGATCGGCTTCGGACACGAGCGCAGGGCCTCGATCCATTCGGCCAGCGCGTCGATGCTCGCGGCCTGCACCGAGGGGTCTTTCTGACGATTTTCCAGCAGGCGGTTCAGATTGCCGCCGGCACAGAAAAAGTTGTCGGCACCGGTGAGCACGACCGCGCGAATCGACGGATCGCGCTCGGCGGTGGTGAGGGCTTCGACGCCCGCAGCGTACATATCCGGGTGCAGCGCATTGCGGGCGCCCGGGTTGGACAACGTAAGAACCAACGTCTGGTCGACGCGTTCGGCAAGCAGTTCGGCGCTCATGGGCAGGGCCTCCGGATCACTGTTCTTCGGTGAGCAGCGACACGCCGAGTTGCGCGCGACGCGTGAGCCACGGCGACGGGCGATAACGCGGGTCGCCGTAGAACGATTGCAGGTTGCGCAACACGGTGAGCAACTGACGTGCGCCGACGGCGTCGCCGAGGGCCAGCGGACCCTTGGCGTAGCCGAGGCCGAGCGTGACCGCGCGGTCGATGTCGCCCGGCGCTGCGATGCGTTGCTGGGCGATGTCGGCACCGATATTCACGATGGTCGCGATCACCCGTTGGGCGACGAAGCCCGCCGAGTCGCGGATGACGGTCACCGGCGTGCCGCCTTGGGCGAACAACGCATGGGCGGCGTCGCGTGCGTCGTGCGTGGTCACGGGGGTGGTCATCAGCGTGTGACGCTTGGCGCCGGCCAGCGGCAGCAACGTGTCGACGGCGACGGTGCGCGTGGCATCGAGCCCTTGTTCGACGGCACAGGTCGTTGCATCCAGACCGAGCGGCGTAACGATGATCAGTGCGTTGTCCGATGGCTTGTCGTCGCTTTCGATGGTCACGCCGGTGGCACCCAGCAGCTCTACGACAGCGGCAAATCCGCGCGTGTCGGCGCGGCTGATCCACACGCTGGCCGGCAGCGCGCTCGGGGCGGGCGCTTCGGCCGGCACTTGCTGCTTGCCGTCGACATAGCGATAGAAGCCTTCGCCGACCTTGCGGCCGAGCAGGCCGCCGGCAAAGCGCACGGCGGTGATCGGCGACGGGCGGAAGCGCGCCTCTTCGTAGAACTGGTGGTAAATCGACTCCATCACCGGGTGCGAGACGTCGAGCGCGGTGAGGTCGAGCAATTCGAACGTGCCGAGACGGAAGCCTGCCTGCTCGCGCAGGATGCGGTCGATGTCGGCAAAGCTCGCGATGCCTTCGCTGGCCACGCGCAGGCCTTCGGTGTTCATGCCACGGCCGGCGTGGTTGACGATGAAACCCGGCATGTCCTTGCAACGCACGGCCGTGTGGCCCATGCGCTGGCCCAGTGTGAGCAGGGCATCGCCCACTTCGGGGGCGGTGCGCAGGCCGTCGATGACTTCGACCACCTTCATCAGCGGCACCGGGTTGAAGAAGTGATAACCCGCCACGCGCTCGGGGCGCTCGCACGCGGCAGCAATGGCGGTGATCGACAGCGACGACGTGTTGGACGCGAGAATCGCGTCGGCGGCCACGATGCCCTCCAGCGCGCGGAACAGGTCGCGCTTGATTTCCAGCTTCTCGATGATGGCTTCGACGACGAGGTCGCAATCGGCCAGATCCTCCAGTGCGGCACAGGCCTGCAAGCGGCCCATCGTCGCGTCGACGGCGGCTGCGTCGATCTTCCCCTTGGCTGCCAGCTTGTCGAGCGTCTCGCGCAGGGTGTCCAGCGCGGCCTGTACGGCCTTCGCATTGGTGTCGTACAGCTTGACGCGCAAACCGGCCTGCGCGGCGATCTGGGCGATGCCACGGCCCATGGCGCCGGCACCGACGATACCCAGCGTATCGATGGATTTGGCGAGCGCGTTCGCCGTGTCCGGGGAAGAGGATGCAGTCATTCGGAATGTCTCGAGATAGGTGTTGTTGTCAGGGCGCGGACGTCGCTCGCCATTCTATCGTCCGACCGGTCGGTCGGGAAATGAATTTCCTTTCGTATGGCCGGACGATGCAAACCGATGCCCTTATCGCGTTGCCGCTATTGTCGCCTATCTCGCGTTGACTGCCAGCGCTTGTTCCGCCCAGCGGTCGTCCGCCGGCGGGCAACGGCCCGGTGCAGGTGTCACGCCGCAACGGGTTCATCGATCAAAGCCGAATTTCAATCGACTTTCAAAATTCAATCAAATGAATGGGGTTGTGCCGAGGGGGTTGATCAAAGTGGTATTTCCCTCCGTTTGCGGGTGATTTCTCCCGTTGTGGTTGTGACTATTCACTGTGCGACGAGCGTGAGTCGGGTTGGTCTTATTTCTGTGAGAGATTGCCAATGGCTTGCTGGGTGGGTTGTTGATTTTTAATTTCGAAGATTCATTTTTGGAGAAATATGATGTCAAAATTTAATCAATACAGTGGCGAGAAGGTTGCGGGTCTTATTAAAGAGTTTGCAAATTCGGCTAAATATTCTTCTTTCATGACTGCCGATTACACGAAACTCATCGATGAGCTTGATGCGGGGACGAGAGCCAAGCTTGGTGACGCATTCACCGGATTGAATGATCTCGCTAAGGATCAACCAAAGATCAGTCTATTTTTTGTAAGATTCAAAGCCGTTTCCAATTTGATGAAAAACTTGGAGTCTTATGTCGCTGAAATGGCGCAAGGCGACGTGCCGCCGCCTGAGGAAAAACGACTTATCGCTGACATCAACGTCGATCTGAAGCACTTTTCGCCGGGCCAAACGCTGGGTGAGGGGATATTCAATTTGCGCGACGATCACGGCACGGAGGTGAGCGAGACCTACACCGGCCGGTGGACCGATAAGGGGCCGACGGTGGGCGTTGTCGGGATGTACTTCCGGGATGGGAAATTCGAAAAGGAAGCCCGCATCGACAATGCCGTGCGAGAGTCGAGAGAAGACGTCACTCGAGAGCTTTTAGAGAAATTGGGAATCGCCACCGATTGGACGCCGACTCATAGGTCGTACGATTTTCCGATGGCGTCGTTCGGCGACGCGCATTCGCGGGTGGCAGGCAGCGAACAGGTGACGTCCACGGCACCGCATCACCTGACGGGCGCCGCCAAGTTGGCGTATCTGGCGCAATCGGTCATTGCGCTGCGCGCGAACGATATTGGCATCGTTGACCCGGCGGCGTTGGCGGCCTATCCGCCATCGGGACCGGTACTCCTGGCGGCATCGCACTAACGCGTCAGGTTCGTCTCCATTCCCGGTCCTGCCGGGACATGGCGCGGGGGCAGGGCAGAGCGGCTGTGACGCGCTCCATCCTGCCCCCGTTACTTTTGCAAATTGCCTTGCAATCCAAAGCGAGCCAAAGCGAGCCAAAGCGAGCCTGTCTCGACGATTCGGACATGGCCTGAGATGGCAAGCGGGGCTCAATGGACGGCGCTGACCGGGCCGATCCGGGGCGGCGCTTCGCGATAACGCCATGCCTTTGCCGCGATCACCGCCACCGACAGCGCGCAGAAGATCAGGCCGCAGCCAATGACGCCCGCGATGCCGAGATGATCGATGAACACGCCCCCGAGCGCTGAGCCGAGCACCACGCCGCCGTTCGCCGCCGAGACGAACAGGCTTGTGCCGAACTCGGGCGCTTCTGCGGTCTCCGACGTGAGCCACATCTGTGAGACGAGTAACCCGCTCGTGTGCGCGGCGCCCCACAGCACGGCAATGACCGCCATGCTGAGCACGTTGGCGCTGCCGCCGAAGTAAAGCACCAGATACGCGGCGCCCAGCGCCACCGGATGCAGCAACGTCGTTTTCACCAGATGCCGCGCCAGCAGACGCCCGGCGAACAGGTTGCCGAGCACGCCGCCGACGCCGAAGATCACGAGAATCAGGCTGATCGTCGTGGCGTCCATGCCGGTTTCGCGTTTCAGGTATTCGGCGGCGTAGCTGTACACGGAGAACATGGCCGTGAAGATCGTGACAGTCGCTGCCATCGTCAGCCAGAGCGCCGGTTTGCGCAGCACCGAGAGTTGATGGCCGAAGCTCATCGCTACCGGCTTGCCCTGCGACGGCAGCATCATCCACAGCCCCACGCCGGACAACCCGGTGAGCGCGGTGCAGAACAGGAACGAGGCCTCATACGAGACGTGATCGGCCACCCACGTGGTGGCAGGCACGCCGAGCACGAGCCCCATCGAGGTGCCCACGAACGCGAGCGCCAGCGCATGGGCACGTTGTTCCTTCGGGTACAGGGAAGCAGCCGCCGTGAAAGCGGCCGACAAAAACACCGGATGCAGCAGGGCCGGTACGACACGCAACGCCATCAGACTCGGGAAGTTCGGCGCGTACGCGGCCAGCGCGCTGCACACCGCGAAGCCGAATAGCGAGACGACCAGTACCTTCTTGCGGTCGTAACGCGAGGAGATCAGCACGAGTACCGGGCCGAGCGTGGCGACCACGAGGGCGAACACGGCCATCAGCCAGCCCGCTTGCGAGACGGTGATGCCGAAGCGATCGACGATCATCGGCAGAATGCCGACCACGCCGAACTCGAGGGTGTAGAGCCCGAACAGGCCGAGCATGATGGCGGGCATGGCCGCGGCCGATCTGACGAGGGCCGTCATGCGCTCGCTCCGGTGCGTGACGTTGCGGTGGCGGTTCTCAGGCACGGGCGAGGGGTCATGACGGCGTCACCTCCACGACGACCTTGCCGAACGCACCGCGTTGCAGATGCGCGAACGCCTGCGGGACCTGCGAGAACGGATACACCGCATCGATCACCGGCTTGATGCCCAGCAGATCGACGGCGCGCACGAGGTCTTCCAGCGCACGGCGCGGCCCCACGGCGATACCGACAATCGAGGCACGGCTGGCCAGCAGCGCCAGAATCGGCAGGCTGATGCGGTCGGCGTCCAGCAGACCGATCACGGAGATGCGTCCGCCTTGCTTGACCGCCTGAAGCGAGCGCTCGATGTTCTCGCCGCCGGTCATCTCCAGAATGTGATCGGCGCCGCGCCCGCCGGTCAGATCGAGCACTGCGTTCTGCCAGTCGGGCGTGGTGTGGCGATTGATGCCATGGGTGGCCCCCAGCGCCAGTGCCCCGGCGATTTTCTCGTCGCTGCCGCTCGTCACGATGACGCGGGCCCCATGGGCGGCAGCCAACTGCACGGCGAACAGCGAGACGCCGCCGGTACCTTGCACCACGACGGTTTGCCCCGCGTGCAGATGACCCAGTTCGATCAGCGCCATCCACGCGGTGAGGGCCGCCACGGGCAGCGTGCTGGCTTCGGCAGCGCTCAGGGTACTCGGCGCCAGCACGCAGCCGTCGGCGGGCGTGGCGACGTATTGGGCGAGCATGCCGGGCAGCGGGCCGCCACGCGTGGGCGCGTCGGTCCACGAACGCGGGGCACCGTCGACCCAGCCGGGCATGTAGGTCGCGATTACGCGCTCGCCTGCCGCGAAACGGGTGACGCCGTCACCGACGGCCACGACCCGGCCGGCCATGTCGGACGCGGGTGTGAACGGAAAACTCAGGGCGTTGCCCATGCCCGACTCCGCCACTTCCGCGTCGCGATAGTTAAGCGAGACGGCTTCGACTTCGATGACGACCTCCCCCGGCAGGGGCGAGGGCAGCGCGATGTCTTGCAAAGCCAGCTTGTCGAGGCCGAGTGACGGGATTTCCCAGCGTTGGAACGTACGATTCATGGGGCACCTGCGAATGTCTGGCATTCGTGAAAGAGAAGAGCCTCGATCGTAGGGACGCCCGCATTGCAGAGTAAGTGGGGTAGAGTTCGTGTCTATACGGAGTAAATGCTCCGTAATTCGGAAGAAGCAGAAAACGTTGGCGCGAGGGCTCGGATGGAAAGCACTGCGGTGAATGTGTTCGTGCAGGTGGCCGAGACGGGCAGCTTCGTGGCCGCCGGGCGGCTGCTGGGCATTTCGGCGTCGGCGGTCGGCAAGCGGGTCAGTGCGCTCGAAGATCAACTTGGCGTGCGGCTGTTCCATCGCAGCACCCGCAGCCTGACGTTGACGGCAGAGGGCGGGATGTTTCTCGCGCGGGGGCGGCGCATTCTGGCCGAACTCGAAGCGGCGCAGGCCGAGTTGTCGCAGGTCAATCTGAGCCCGCGCGGCCGGCTGCGGCTGAGTGTGCCGCTGGTGGGCGAGCCGTTTCTGAGCGTGATGGGGCAGTTCAAGCTGGCGTATCCCGACGTCGATCTCGAACTCGAATTCACCGATCGCCGCGTCGACATCATCGAAGAAGGCTTCGATGCGGTGATCCGCAGTGGCGACGCCCCGGATTCGCGGCTGACGGCGCGACGCTTCGGTGCCCTGACCATGCTGCTGGTAGGGGCGCCGGACTACCTCGCACGACGTGGCACACCGCGCACGGCCGGTGATCTCGCGCAGCACGCGTGCATTCAGTTTCGCTACCCGAACACGGGCAAGCTTCAGGTCTGGCCGCTCGGCGAAGACCGCAAGGCGGAGGCGGATGGCGAGAGTGGCGAGGCAGCAGGCTTCCCGTTATCGACGTCCGTCGTGTGCAACAACCTCGAAGCGCGCATCGCTTTTGCGTTGCAGGGCGTGGGGATCGCGTACCTGCCCGATTTCTCGATTCGCGGGTATCTGCGCACCGGCCAGTTGGTGCAGGTGTTGCCACATTGCACGGAGACCGGCATCCCGTTTCACATCATGTGGCCATCGGGCGGACAGGTGCCCGCGAAGCTGCGTGTGTTCATCGACTTCATGCGTGAGCGGGTTTTTCCGGAACAGGCGACCTGACACCATCGCCGCGATTTTCGAGACGTTCTACCCGTGATTGCGGTCGCAAATTCGTCGTCAACCGCCGAGGCAGGCCTTACACTGCCCTACGGAGAAAACACCATGGGAGACATCATGTTGAAGTTGTACGGATTTCCGATCAGCAATTACTACAACAAGGTCAAGGTCGTGCTGTACGAGAAGGGCGTGGCCTTCGAAGAGTCAGAATCCATTCCGAGTCAGGACGAGCCACTGCTGCAATGCTCGCCGCTGGGCAAGGTGCCGTATCTGCAAACCGAGCGCGGCTATCTCGCCGAGTCGCAGGTGATCTGCGATTACCTCGAAGTCACGCACCCGACGCCCGCGCTGTTTTCCAAGGATGTTTGGCAGCAAGCCAAGGAGCGCGAGCTGATCACGATGCTCGAGCTGCATCTCGAGTTGGTGGCGCGTGAGGTCTACGGGCAGGCGTTCTTTGGCGGTACCGCGTCGGAAGGCACGCGTGCACGCACCGAAAAGCTGCTCCGCCGCAACATCATCGCGTTCAAGCGGATTGCGAAGTTCGCGCCGTATGTCGCCGGTGAACAGTTCACGATGGCCGACGTCGCTGCCGGTATTCACCTGCCGATCATCGGTATGGCAACGCAGGCCGTGTTCGGCGAAGACTTCCTGCAAGCCGCGGGTGTCGACTGGAAGGCGTACGGCAAAGTGCTCGCCGAGCGCGAATCGTTCCAGCGCACGCGCGCCGAGATGAAGGCTTATCAGCAGGCGCAGCAAGCGAAGAAGTCCGAGGCGTAATTCGGCGAGGCGGTGCAAGACCGCCCGGCGTCAGATCTTCGCCAGACGTGCGAGCGCTTCGCGCAGCGTGTCGTCGCGTTTGGCGAAGCAGAAGCGCACCACGCCCGACTCATGCGGCGCGTGATAGAACGCCGACACAGGAATGGCGGCGACGCCGATTTCGCCCGTGAGCCACAGCGCGAAGTCGGCTTCGCTCATGTCGCTGATCGCGCTGTAGTCCACGCACTGGAAGTACGTGCCTTCACACGGCAGCAGTTTGAAACGCGTGTTGGCGAGGCCGTCGCGGAACAGGTCGCGCTTCTTCTGATAGAAGCCTGCCAGTTCGACGTACGGCGCCGGATCGCGCATGTAGTCGGCAAGGCCGACCTGCATGGGCGTGTTCACCGTGAACACGTTGAACTGGTGCACCTTGCGAAATTCGGCCATGAGCGGGGCGGGCGCGGCGACGAAGCCGACCTTCCAGCCCGTGACGTGGTACGTCTTGCCGAAGCTCGACACGATGAAGCTGCGGCGAGCCAATTCAGGGTGCCGCGCCACGCTCTCGTGGCGCTTGCCGTCGTACACCATGTGCTCGTAGACCTCGTCCGAGAGCAGCAGCACATCGGTGCCGGCCACGATCTCGGCGAGCTTCACCAGATCTTGTTCGTGCCACACCGTGCCGCTCGGGTTGTGCGGCGTGTTGAACAGGATCAGGCGCGTGCGCGGCGTGATGGCTGCGGCGAGCTTGTCGAACGGGATGCGGAATTCGGGGGCTTCGAGCGTGATGAACACCGGCTTGCCGCCCGCCAGTTCGATGGACGGCACATAGCTGTCGTACGTCGGCTCGAACACGATGACTTCATCGCCGGGATGCACGGTCGCCAGAATCGTCGTGAGCAGTGCCTGCGTGGCACCCGCCGTCACGGTGATCTCCGTATTCCAGTCGTAATGCTGGCCATACAACTGGCCGATCTTCGCGGCGATCGCCTGACGCAGCGCGGGCACACCGGCCATCGGCGGGTACTGGTTGTGACCGTCGCGCATGGCGCGCGAGACGGCGTCGACGATCTTCGGATCGCACTCGAAATCGGGGAAGCCCTGACCGAGGTTCACCGCCTGCTTCTCGGCAGCCAGTGCCGACATCACGGTGAAGATGGTGGTGCCGACGTTCGGCAGGCGGGAGATGAGAGCCGGTGCGGCCAGCGGGGCCGGGGCAGCAGAAGCGGTGTGGGGCGCGTTCATTGAGGCAGGGCGAAATGCGGGTCGGGTTGGACGATGGCGCTCATTTTACCGCCGACACGCGCCGCGTGCCGGTGGCGGGAGGACCAGACGGGATCAGACAAGATCAGGCAGGATCAACGTCCGGCCATGAGCAGCGAGACGAACGCGCTGGCCGTCACGATCCGGAAGCCGAACTGGCGGGCCACGCGGCTGCGCAACTTCAGCACGGCTTTGTCCTTGCTCACCAGCCAGTGCGCCTGACCGTCGCGGGCGGCTTCGAGAAACTTCTGATCGTCGCGGTCGCGGCACAGCGGCAATTGCGCAGGCGGCGGGGCGTCCTCGGGCACGACGATGCGCTGCGTGTGGCTGTCGACCCACGCCAGCGCGGCGTCGTTATCCACGGCGCGCGAGACGAATTGCGGGTAAGTGAGCACGACGGCCAGTTCATCGCGGCAGCGTTGCGCCATGAGCGCGGTCAGCTTGTGATCGAGGAGGGCGTCGCGCACGGGGCGCGCCACCGGATCGTCGAACACGAGCAGGTCGATCCAGACATTGGTGTCGAACACCACGCGCGGCGGCGTAGCGAGCGTATCGAGATGTTCGGCAAAGGCCCGTTCGGCGGGCGAGGCAACAGCGTTTTGAAGCATTGGATAGAATGACGGTTTTCGTTTTCGCAGGAACGCTGCACCCCCTATGATAATTGTTCTCTCGCCGGCCAAATCGCTCGACTACGAAACACCCCCGCACGTGAGCACGCACACCGTGCCGCAATTCGTCGACGAGGCCGCCGAACTGATCGACGGCCTGCGCGCCCTGAGCCCGGCGCAGGTCGGCTCGCTGATGAGCATCTCCGACCAGCTCGCCGCGCTGAACGCCACGCGCTACGCCGACTGGACGCCCCGTTTCGATACCTCGAATGCCAAGCAGGCCGTGCTCGCTTTCAACGGCGACGTCTACGAAGGCCTGTCCGCCCGTACCCTGAGCGCGCCGCAACTCGAATTTGCACAGCGCCATCTGCGCATTCTCTCGGGTCTGTACGGTGTGCTGCGTCCGCTCGATCTGCTGCAACCGTACCGGCTGGAGATGGGCACGCGCTTTGCCAACAAGCGTGGCCGCGACCTGTATGCCTTCTGGGGCGAGCGCGTGACGGACACGATCAATACGTCGCTCACCGAACACCCGGAAACGCGCCGCGTGCTGGTGAATCTGGCTTCGGAAGAGTATTTCCGCGTGATCAAGCGCCGGCTGGTGGCTGCGCCGGTCATCACGCCGGTGTTCGAAGACTGGAAGGGCGGGAAGTACAAGATCATCAGCTTCTACGCCAAGCGGGCACGCGGGTTGATGGCGCGTTACGCCATCGAGCAGGGCGTGACCGATGTGCAGCAACTCAAGGCCTTCGACAGCGAGGGCTACGCCTTCGACGACAGCGTGTCGAACGACGCGCTGTGGGTGTTCCGCCGTCGCGTGGCCTGACCCGCACTTACCTTTAGCCCCGGGCCGTGTCCCGGGGTTTTTCATTGCAGCCAGCGAGGCGAGTCATGACCGTATTCATCAGCAGCACGTTCGATAGCGGCGCCATCCACGTGGTGAGCGCCGAGCGCGCCGACGACATTCACGTGCGCATTCCGCAGGACAACGCGGCCGAGTTCTCGCAGTGGTTTCATTTTCGCGTGCAGGGTGTGGCGGGTACGCCGTGCCGGATCGTCTTCGACAACGCGAGCGAAACGTCGTATCCGCGCGGCTGGCAGGACTATCGCGCGGTGGCGTCGTATGACCGCGTGACGTGGTTTCGCGTGCCGACCACGTATGACGGCCGCACGATGACCGTGTCGTTCACGCCGTCGCACGACAGCGTTTATCTGGCGTACTTCGAGCCGTACGCCGAGGAGCGCCATCTGGCGTTGCTGGGCACGGCGCAAAACTCGCCGCTCGTGCGTTCGCGCTCGCTGGGGGCCACCCTCGACGGCCGCGACATGACGTTGCTGACTATCGGCGAAGTCGGCGACGGCAAGCGCCATATCTGGATCATCGCGCGTCAGCATCCGGGCGAGACGATGGCAGAGTGGTTCGTGGAAGGGCTGATGCGCCGCTTGCTGGGGGCAGGCGACTGGGCAGGCGATCCGCTCGCGAAGGCGCTGCTGGCGGAGGCCGTCTTCCATATCGTGCCGAACATGAATCCCGATGGGTCGGCGCGTGGCAATCTGCGCACCAATGCCGCCGGCGCGAACCTGAATCGCGAATGGCTCGAACCCGATCTGACGCGCAGCCCGGAGGTGTTTCACGTGCGTGCCGCCATCGAGGCGACGGGCTGCGACATGTTCTTCGACATTCACGGCGACGAAGCGCTGCCGTACGTGTTCGTCGCGGGCAACGAGGGCGTGGAAGGCGCGAGCGAGGCGATGCTGGCCCGTGAGCGCGCTTACATCGAGCGTTTCAAGGCCGCGAGTCTCGATTTTCAGGACAAGTTCGGCTACCCGCCGGGCAAGCACGCGGCGGAATCGCTCAAGCTGGCTTCGAAGTGGATCGCACGCCGCTTCGACTGCCTGTCGCTGACGCTGGAGATGCCGTTCAAGGACAACGCCAACCGCCCCGATGCCAACGTCGGCTGGAGCGGCGCGCGCAGTGCGGCACTGGGCGCGTCGATGCTTGCGGCTATCGAGTCGCAGATGCAGGCCGACAAGGCCCAGACGGTTTGATCTGACGACGATGCCGTCACACCGCAATGGCGTGACGGCATCGGTTGCCATCAGTTCGTCGTCTTCTTCTTGGCCGTCGTCGTGCTCTTCTTGGCGGTACCTGACTTTGCCGTCGACTTCGCCGTCGATTTGGTCCCCGACGACTTGGCCGCAGTACTCTTCTTGCCGCTCGACTTACCGGTGGCATGTGCCGCATTGCCTCGCGTGCCGCGCGTATTGCGTGCGGCGCGTTTGACCGGTTGTTCGACCTGCGGCAGCGGCGACGTGTAGTCGAAGCCCATCATGCGGCCATCGGCATAACCACAACGGATGTGGATGTTGTCCGTCTGGCCGTTCGTGCGCTTGCCCACGCCATCGAGCTGCACCATCTGCGTCACATCCACGCGTTGCTTGCGATCATCGAACGGGCCGTTCCACGGCTCGACTTTCGCATGCGCCGGATCGAGCGCCGTGTCGCCATAGTCGACACTCTCGTAACCGGGCAACGTCGCGACGACAAAACTCGCGTGAGCAGCGCAATCGGCCACCAGCGGGTCGGCATGACGGGTGTTGATGAATTGCTCGACCAGCGCACGGTGCTGTTCGAGCGTAAAGGCTTGTGCCGGTGCCGGCAGGGCCGACAGACACAGCGGCGCAGCCATGGCTGCGAGACCGGCGACCTGGCGCACGGCTCGCATGACCACGCCTGCGGCGCGTTGAAGAAATCGATTCGACATTGCTAGATGTATTCTCGGGGGCGTTCGGGCGGAACCTGACGACATGCCACTCACCGGCACATGGACGCACAACGCTGCGGAGCAATGCGACTGCGCGATGACTCATTCAGTGAGTTCTGCACGCGCGACGCTCGTGAAAGGGCTTAGCCGCTATTTGAAAGACAACGGCGAAAGCGAGTTCAATCTTAACCGAAAAAAAGTCGCCGACGCCCTTCAGGCGGGGCACGCCCGCGTGTTTCGCCGAAGCTTGAAAGTTACGGCGCGCTACAATGCTCGCCATCTTGTCCGTGTTTCGCGCGATTGCACGCGCTGCCAATGGTGGGTAAGTGCTGCGGTCATGCCGAGAAATATCGGCGATGGTTTTTCGCAAAGGACCGCGATTGTGGCATCGATGTACGCCGCGCAATCGCTTGAATACCGGCGGTTTTTCCGCGTTCGTTTCGTTTTACGCAGATGTTTTCCGCTCGTTTTTCTTTCTGCTCTTCGTCGCATGTTTGCTAATTCCCGCACCGTCGCCAGCGCGCAGCCCGGCCCGCATGACAAGCTCGCCGAACTCGTCGCGCGACACCGTGACGCCACGTTTCGCAAGCCGCTCGCGGCCTATAGCGCAGCCGCTTTCGACACGGCGATTGCCGTCTGGCGCTCGGTGGGTTCGCCGCCGCTCATCATCGATGCGGGCTGTGGTGTCGGCGAAAGTACGCTGCACCTCGCGACACAGTTTCCCGATCATTTCGTCATCGGCATCGATCAATCGGAGAGCCGCATCGTGCGCGGCAAAGATTGGTGGGGTGAGGTCTGGCCCGAGAATTTCGTGTGGGTGCGCGCCGATCTCGTCGACTTCTGGCGGCAGTTGCTCGCTGCCGATATTCGGCCGGCGCGTCATTACATCCTGTATCCCAACCCTTGGCCGAAGATCGGACAACTCTCGCGTCGCTGGCAGGGCCATGCCGTGTTCCCGACGATCGTTGCACTCGGTGGTGTGCTGGAGTGCCGCAGCAATTGGGATGTGTACGTCGAAGAGTTTGCGCTGGCCGTCGAGCGGCTCTCGGGCGTGAAGCCGGCGGTGGAAGTCTGGAACCCCGAGACACCCGTCACACCGTTCGAGCGTAAATATCTGGCGTCCGGGCATGCGCTGCATCGTTGCGTGGCAACGCTGCCGGGCGAGTCACCGACGGGACAAGTGACGCTGTAGGAAGACAGGGGCCGCGTGAGTTGGCCGCTGTAATGACAAAGGCCATGCGTGATGAGCGCATGGCCTTTGTTTTGCCGTCGAGGTTGTGCGCACGTGGCGCACATTGGCTTTAGTGGAAGTGCGGGCGGCTCGGTTCGGCGTCTTCCGGCATTTCGGCGTGAACGACTTCGCCAACCGGGTCCGGATACAGCGGCACGCCGCAATCGTCGCAATACTCGGGGTCGAAGCGTCCCGGATGCTTGCGAATTTCCGTCACGCCGCAGGCTTTCAACAGGTCGGTGACTTCGTCGAGTGTGCCGCCTTCGACTTCGCCGTTTTCACGGCCGTACAACGGCCACACGACGCCATAGATCACGTCGTTGCTGCCGCGTTGCGTGAAGCCAATGCGGTACTCGTCGATGTTCTGTTCGCCGAAGCCCGCAACCACGGCACGCAACTCGGTCGGCGTGAGCGTGAGCACGTCTTCGAGGTAGCGCAGGGCCGTGCGAATCGTGTGCGGACGAATGCGTTCGTCAGCCTCGCGGCAACTGGCGTAGTACGCGTCCGGCAGCAGGCATTCGATCTCGCAGCCCGGCAGCAGCGCGTTCAGATTCGGGCCGCCTTGTGCGGTCCACGCTTCCTGACATTGACCGCGCTCGGCGTGACGGGCGTCCTCTTCCTGCCAGCGGAACATCGGGGCGCCCTTGGCCACCACGACAGCGGCGAGCAGGAAACGCGGGTCGGCGAGAATCGGGGCCGTCTCCGGCAGATCGTTGCCGGGATGCTTCACCTCTGCGTTGTCGACGGCAGCACGCACGAGTTGCTGCGTGACCTTCCACGACTCGCAGTGCGTGCGCGGCAGTTGGTCGATGCTGTAGAGATACGGAGAGATCGATACGCGGGCTGCGTCGGCCAGCACGTGGGCGTGCAGATGCGCGCGAATCGGCATCAGGGCGTCGTCCTTCACCGGGCCCGAGGGAATCGCGTAGCGCGTCCACGCGAGAATCGGGATGGCGATCAGCAGACCGTCCCAGTCCTTGCCGTCGGCTTCCGGTTCGGCCGATTCGCTTTGCGATTCGATCAGATCGGCGAGCGCGCCGTAGGCCTCGCTGTGATTGGCTTGCAGGTGGTCGAGCGCAGCATCGATGGCGGGTTGGTTGCCGGTGCGCAGCACGCGTGTGAGCAGCGTGTCGAGTTGGGCTTCCCAAAAGCGGTCTTCGATACGGCTGCCTGAGGCAGCCAGCGCAAGCGCGTGGCCGACCAGCTTTTCAGCGTCGGGGGTCAGTCTTTTGGCGGTGCGTGGGCGCATAGTCGTGCAAGGCAGAAACACATGAACTCACGATTGTACGGCATGCGGCAACGCGATTGAGGGGACGGTTACCGGCAAGGTAAGGTATTCGCGTGAATACGGGGCACTTCGCAGTGCCCGCAGGCGACATCTTCGGCGGGTGAGGGGGAGCCCGGCGCACCCGCCGGCGTCAGTGGTCAGAAGTCAAAAGCAAGATTGGCCGGGGCGGAAAGTCGCGTGCGGGCCGTGGCGGCGCTGCGTTTTGTGCCGGTTGCGGCGTCGACGGCCGCCAGCGCGGCACCTTCCAGCGAGAGCAGCGCAAGTTTGCGCTCCACACCGCTGGCGTAGCCCGTGAGCGTGCCGTCCGCGCCGATCACCCGATGACACGGCACGATGATCGTTATCGGATTCCGGCCATTGGCCGCACCGACCGCGCGCGATTTGTTGGCGTCGCCGAGGGCGTGAGCGAGATCGCCATAGCTGCGGGTCTCGCCGAAAGGAATGCTGCACAACTGCGCCCAGACCTGTTGCTGAAACGGCGTGCCTTCGGGGGCCAGTGCCAACGTGAACGCGCGGCGTCCTTCGTGAAAGTACTCGCCGAGTTGGCGCTTGGTGTCATTCAACACGGCAACGTCAGCACCGTCGCGGCGCTGCGCGTCGTCGTCCGGGCAATACTTCTGACGAGAGAAATAGACCCCGGTGAGGGCGTCGCCATTCGAGACGAGCAGCATCTCGCCGAGTGGGCTGTCGTATATGGCTTCATACAGGTTTTTGGCGGGGGCTTTAAAGCGCGTCATACACAAATCTCCTGCAATGTGACGACCGGCAACCCTGCCGGTCCTTGTGCCGCGGCACGCCAGACATGCAGCGCCGCGTAAGCCCGCCACGGGGCCCACTGCGCCGTGCGTTCGGCGACTGCGCGCCCATCCGGCACCCCCAAGGCCTGACGCAACACCAGATCGTCGACCGGGATGGCATCGGGCGAGCCGAGAGCACGCATCGCGATGTACTGCGCCGTCCAGGGCCCGATGCCCTTGATGGCCAGCAGCGCCTTCACCGTGGCTTCTAGCGGCGCCAGCGGGTCCAGACGAAGCCCGCCATCGACGATGGCTTGCGCGACCCCGTGAATTGCGGCGATACGACTGCGAATGATACCGGCTTCGCCGAGCGAGTCGACGGGGACCGCGAGCATTTGTGCGGCACTCGGAAACGTGTGCGTCAAGCCGTCGACGGGGGTGGCCAGCGGTGTGCCGAAGCGTTGTGCCAGCCGTCCCAGCAGGCGCCGCGCGCCTTTGACCGTGATCTGCTGGCCGACGATGGCACGCACGGCGATTTCGAAGCCATCGACCGCGCCGGGCACCCGAAGCCCGGGTGTCGAGAGGGCGAGGGCGCCGAGATGCGCGTCGATGATGTCGGGGCGGGCGCCGAGATCGAAGAGATGACGGAGCTTGCCGAGCACTTGCGGCACGCATCCGGCGAGGGACGGGGGCAACGTCACCTGAAGGGCGTGGCGATCGGGCAGCGGGGTGATCTGGCACCAGCCGACGAGTGTTTGTCCGTCTTCGCGTTCGATGCGCAGCGTGCGCGTGTAGGAATTGCCGTCGGTATGTTCCACACCTTCGATGGCGCGATTCCCGAGAAAATCGAGCAGCGCGTCCCACGCGAACGGCGGTCGGTAGGCGAGTTGAAAGACGAGATCGCCCTCAGGAATCGCGGCGTGACGGGCGGTCTGGCGCAGACGCCCGGGAGCAAAGCCATAGCGCGTCTTGAACAGGCCGTTAAAGCGCCTCACGCTGCCGAAGCCGGACGCGAGGGCCACTTCCGTGACGGGGAGCGCGGTATCGGTCAGCAGCCGCTTGGCGAGCAGCAGGCGCTGCGTCTGGGCGTATTCGACCGGGGAGACCCCGAATTCGTCGGCAAAGATGCGGCGCAGGTGGCGTTCAGTAATGCCGATGCGGGCGGCGAGGGCGGGCAGGTCGGCCCGATTGAGGAAGCCTTCGTCGATCATGGCGGCGGCCGCGTCGGCCAGTTCGCGGGTGGCGTCGAAGCGGGCGACGCCGGGCGCGAGCTCCGGCCGGCATTTCAGGCAGGGCCGGAAGCCGGCTTTTTCCGCACCGGCGGCGCTGCCGTAGAACGAGCAGTTCTCGAAGCGCGGCGTGCGAACGTTGCACACCGGGCGGCAGTAAATGCCGGTCGAGGACACGCCGACAAAGAACCAGCCGTCGAAGCGGCGATCGCGGGCGGAGACGGCTTTGTAGCAGACTTCGGGATCAAGCGTCATGATGGGGCGCCCCGGCGGGGCTACGAGAGTATGGGTGTCACTCTACGCGCGAGGCGGGGGCGGTGCTAGTCATTTTCGGACATGACAAGGGGCGAGCCCGTAAACGACAAAACCCGGCCGAAGCCGGGTTTCATCGGAAGACGGGAAACGCCGAAGCGTCACCCGTCAGCCCGCGTGTGGCAAGTCGTCGTAACGGCTTAGGCAGCCACTTAAGCCGCTGCGAGCAACTGACGCAGCACGAACGGCAGGATACCGCCGTGCTTGTAGTAATCCACTTCGATCGGCGTGTCGATACGCAGCAGGACTTGCACCTTTTGCGTTTCGCCGTTCTTGCGATGGATCACCAGCGTGACGTCCTGTTGCGGCTTGATATCGGCCGTCAGACCTTCGATATCGAACGTTTCTTCGCCCGTGATGCCGAGCGATTGCACGCTGTCCGAGCCCTTGAATTGCAGGGGCAGGACGCCCATGCCGACCAGGTTCGAGCGGTGGATACGCTCGAACGAGCGCGTGATCACAGCCTTCACGCCGAGCAGTTGCGTGCCCTTGGCTGCCCAGTCACGCGACGAGCCCGTGCCGTACTCTTCGCCGCCGAACACGACCGTCGGAGTGCCTTCGTCGACATACTTCATCGCGGCGTCGTAAATCGACAGTTGTTCGCCGCTCGGCTGGTGAATCGTCAGGCCGCCTTCGACGCGCGAACCGTCTTCCTTGGCCGGAATCATCAGGTTCTTGATACGCACGTTGGCGAACGTGCCGCGCATCATCACTTCGTGGTTGCCGCGGCGCGAACCGTAGCTGTTGAAGTCGGCCTTCAGCACGCCGTTCTCCAGCAGCCACTTGCCGGCCGGCGACGTTTCCTTGATCGAACCTGCCGGGCTGATGTGGTCGGTCGTGACCGAGTCACCAAACACGCCCAGGGCGCGCGCACCGTTCACCGGCTTGATGTCGGTGTTCGGGTCCATGGCGAAACCGTCGAAGAACGGCGGCTCAGCAATGTACGTCGAGGTCGGCCAGTTGTAGACCTCGCCCTTCGAACCCCTGATCTTCGCCCACAGCGGGCTCGGCGTCTTCACCGAGTCGTAGTTCGTCTTGAACACCTTCGCGTTCATCGCGAACTTCATCAGCTTGTGGATTTCGTCGCTGGTCGGCCAGATGTCGCCCAGGAAAATCTCCTTACCGCCCTTGCCCTTGCCGACCGGCTCGGTCATCAGGTCGCGCGTCACGTTGCCGGCGATCGCGTAAGCGACGACCAGCGGCGGCGAGGCCAGGAAGTTGGCACGGATGTTCGGGTGGATACGTGCTTCGAAGTTACGGTTACCCGACAACACGGCCGAGGCGACCATGTCGTTCTTGGTGATCGTTTCGTTCAGTTCCGCCGTCAGATCGCCGGCGTTGCCGATACAGGTCGTGCAGCCATAAGCCGTCACGCCGAAGCCCAGCTTCTCGAGGTACGGCAGCAGGCCGGCCGCTTCGAGGTACTCGGTCACCACACGGCTTCCCGGGGCGAGCGACGTCTTGATGTGCGGGGCGACCTTCAGGCCGGCTTCCACCGCCTTCTTGGCCAGCAGGCCGGCGGCGAGCAGCACGCTCGGGTTCGACGTGTTCGTGCACGACGTGATGGCAGCAATCAGCACATCGCCGTTCTTCACGTCGATGCCGCTGGCCGTCTGGTACGTCGTTTCGAGTTGTTCCGTCGTCTTGTTGAAGCCGTTTTCTGCGGTCGGCTTCGTGAACAGATCGGCGAACGTCGACTTCACGTGACCGATTTCGATACGGTCTTGCGGACGCTTCGGGCCTGCCAGCGACGGGGCCACCGAGCCCAGATCCAGCTTGACCGTCTTCGTGTAGTCGATTTCGTTCGACTTCGGAATACCGAACAGCTTCTGAGCCTTGAAGTACGACGCGAACGCATCGATCTCGGCCTTCGTGCGGCCCGTGCCTTCGAAGTAGTCGATGGTCTTTTCGTCGACCGGGAAGAAGCCCATCGTGGCGCCGTATTCCGGGGCCATGTTGGCGATCGTTGCGCGGTCCGGCAGCGCCAGGCTGGCCGTGCCTTCGCCGAAGAATTCGACGAACTTGCCGACGACCTTCTCGCGACGCAGCATTTCAGTGATCGTGAGCACCAGGTCGGTAGCCGTCACGCCTTCGCGCAAGCGGCCCGTCAGTTCCACACCGACGACGTCTGGCGTCAGGAAGTACACCGGCTGGCCGAGCATGCCGGCTTCGGCTTCGATACCGCCCACGCCCCAGCCCACTACGCCAATGCCGTTGATCATGGTCGTGTGGCTATCGGTACCGACCAGGGTATCCGGATAGAACACGTTGTCTTTCTTGTGCACGCCACGTGCCAGGTACTCCAGGTTCACCTGGTGCACGATGCCGTAGCCCGGCTGCACGACGCCGAACGTGTCGAACGCCTGCATGCCCCACTTCATGAACTGGTAGCGCTCGTTGTTGCGCTGGAATTCCAGTTTCATGTTCAGGTCGAGCGCTTTCTTCTCGCGGAAGTGATCGATCTGAACCGAGTGATCGACCACGAGATCCACCGGCACCAGCGGCTCGATGCGCTTCGGGTTCTTGCCCTGACGCTCAGCGACGTTACGCATGGCGGCCAGGTCGGCCAGCAGCGGCACGCCCGTAAAGTCTTGCAGCACGACGCGCGCCACGACGAACGGGATTTCGTCGATGCGGTCGGCGTTCGGCTTCCAGTTGGCGAGCTGCTTGACGTGCTCTTCGGTCACTTTCTTGCCGTCGCAATTGCGCAGCACGGACTCGAGCACGATACGGATCGACACCGGCAGGCGTTCGACATTCACTCCCAGGGCTTTGCCCAGTTGGGGCAGCGAGTAGAACTTGCCTTTCTTGTCGCCGCCGAGTTTGAACTCTTTAAGCGTTTTGTGGAGGTTGTGGGCCATGATCTTTCCTTGAGTGATACAGAAAAACGAAGCGGTGTTGAGGCTTTTTAGTGGGGGCCGGCGTCAAGCGGGCACAGGGGAGTGTGCCCGCTGGCACGCCGGTACAGCGTGATTACGGTTGACAGGAAAGTGGCTGGTGCTGCATGCGTCTCTCGTGGCCGGAGACGTCTTACTTCAGCAGTTCCACCGACTGGGTCGGGGCCAGCTTGTTCTGATCGGACATCGCTTGCGTCATGCACTCGTCGGCCAGACGGCTGCCGCCTTCGC
Source organism: Pandoraea sp. PE-S2T-3 (assembly GCF_002179965.1). Lineage (GTDB taxonomy): Bacteria > Pseudomonadota > Gammaproteobacteria > Burkholderiales > Burkholderiaceae > Pandoraea. The sequence goes on along the minus strand of NZ_NGUQ01000015.1, from coordinate 128,377 downwards.
GGTGCGTGAAGAGCATCGCCTTGGTCGGGATCACGATCAGATCCAGGCCGCTGGCGGCGTCGAAGAAGCGGTCAGCGCCCGTCGTCGTCACCTGACGCGGCAGCTTGTAATTCCGGCCTTCCCAGAACATCGTCAGAATCTGGTCGCGCTTCATGTCGCCCTTGATGTACAGCTTGTTGTTCTCTTTGCAGCTCCAGAGTTCCGAGCCTTCGTCCGGTTGTGCCGGGGCGGCAGCCACTGCGGCTTTCTTCTTTGCCGGTGCCTTCTTCTTCGGCGCCGCTTTCTTGGTCGTCGTGGTGGACGCGTCGGCGGCAAACGCAGCCGGCACCATGGCAGCGGAACACAGGGCGACCAGTGCGGTCAGGCAAAGCTTCTTCATGGTGAGTCTCCAGTCGGTAAGAAAACGAAAGCGCAGATTATCGTACGAAGTTCGCGTAGTTCGTCGTCACCATACAAATTTTTTCATTTCCGGACGGGCAAGCGCAGCGGGCGGCGGCGGTACGAACCGGCGTCGCTGATGAATATGTTGCAGTGCGGGGTTGGGTGTCGCGTCTGACTCGGCTGCGACGGGCAGAGGATGCTTGGCGAAACGAACGCGGGGCGGGCAGGGCGGACGTGGAAGGCAGTGAATCCGGTAAAGCCGGTGAATCCGTTGCTGTCATCGGCACGCCGGCGCCCGGGGTTGGGTGCGGCGGGCTTGCGGCGGCATTGAGGATTTGCATTCGCTTGGCCAAAAATTCGCTCTCAGAGTCGCTATCTTATGCGCCAATCGAGGGCGCGTGGAGATACGCGAAACTTTGTGACTGCGGTTTTGCTTGTCGGTTCAAGACAATCCCTCGACCAGAGGGGGCAGCACCGGCATGGGGGTAAGCCGCCGGCGCTGTTTCGGCCCCTCGCGATGCTTGTGACATCGCAGGGGGCCGAGGTCTCCGAGGGGATTAGCCCAGCAGATGTGCGACGCCTGCACGCTCTTCTTCGAGTTCCTTGAGCGTGAAGTTCATCTTTTCGCGCGAGTAGGCATCGATCTCGAGGCCTTCCACACGCTTGTACTTGCCATTTTCGCAGGTGACCGGCACGCCGTAGATGACGTCTTCCGGAATACCGTACGAGCCGTCCGACGGGATACCCATCGTGACCCACTTGCCGTTCGTGCCGAGCACCCAGTCATGGATGTGGTCGATGGCAGCGTTGGCAGCCGAAGCAGCCGACGACAGACCACGGGCTTCGATGATGGCCGCGCCGCGCTTGCCGACGGTCGGCAGGAACACGTCGTTGTTCCACACGTCGTCGTTGATCAGGGCCTTCACGTTCTGGCCGTCGATCGTGGCGAAGCGGTAGTCGGCGTACATCGTCGGCGAGTGGTTGCCCCACACGGCCAGCTTTTCGATGCTGGCGACCGGCTTGCCGGTCTTGGCGGCGATTTGCGACAGGGCACGGTTGTGGTCCAGGCGCAGCATCGCGGTGAAGTTTTCCTTCGGCAGGTTCGGGGCCGACTTCATGGCGATGTAGGCATTCGTGTTGGCCGGGTTGCCGACCACGAGGACCTTGACGTCGCGCTTGGCGACTTCGTCCAGGGCCTTGCCTTGCACCGTGAAGATGGCGCCGTTGGCTTCGAGCAGGTCCTTGCGTTCCATGCCCTTCGAGCGCGGACGGGCACCGACCAGCAGTGCGACGTCAGCATCCTTGAAGGCGACCTTCGGGTCGTCGGTCACCACCACGCCGGCGAGCAGCGGGAATGCGCAGTCTTCGAGCTCCATCACGACGCCCTTGACGGCGGCTTGAGCTTGCGGGAGGTCGAGCAGTTGCAGGATGACGGGCTGATCCTTGCCGAGCATGTCGCCATTGGCGATGCGGAACAGCAGGGAGTAGCCGATTTGACCAGCGGCGCCGGTGACGGCGACACGCATTGCGGGTTTTGCCATGAGAATCTCTCCAGACGTGTACAAATTCCTGCGAAGCTCAAGATAAGCTCGCCGTCCGGGTGGCTTTTTTGCCAGGCTGACAGCGCCGCGTCACATGAAGCTTCTAAAATTCCTTGACCTACGGAAGCTTGCGGGCTGCGGGGTGTGCTGCCATCGACGCGTGCGAAGCGCCGGACTCTCTTATAAGATAGCCATATTGCGGCTGCGCAGGCCCCTGTTAGCCCGCGTCAGTGTAGGAGTGGCCACACTGAATGTCAACTCTATCTTATGTCTTATATAAGACATAGGATTATTGCTGTTATTCGATGGACGAAGGTCTTGATTTGTGGTCAAATCCCCGCCATGAATGCGAACGTTCGCGACACATCCAACACCACGCCGCCTGTCGATGCCCAGCAGCGGCCGGACAGCGCGCGTGACGCCGCACCGGCTCCCCAAGCCCCATCGGGCATGGCTGCGGCAGGCGCGTCGCCGACGTTCAGCCCGCTGTACCAGCAGATCAAGGGGCTCATTACACAGAGCCTTCAAGCCGGCGAATGGAAGCCCGGCGAAATCATTCCGAGTGAAGTCGATCTGGCCGGCCGCTACAAGGTCAGTCAGGGCACGGTGCGCAAAGCCATCGATGAGCTTGCGGCCGAAAACCTGCTTGTGCGCCGTCAGGGGCGCGGCACGTTTGTCGCCACGCACCACGAAGACCGGGTGCAGTTCCGGTTTTTGCGCCTCGCGCCCGATTCGGGCGAACAACACCATCCGCCCAGCCGTCTGATCGAGTGCCGCCGTATGCGCGCACCGGCCGAAATCGCGCGTCAGCTCGACCTGCGCGCCGGCGACGGAGTGATTCTGATTCGCCGCATGATGGATTTCTCGGACCGTCCGACGGTGCTCGACGAAATCTGGCTGCCGGGCACGCTGTTTCGCGGCCTGACGGCGGAAAAACTCAATGAATACAAGGGGCCGATGTACGGTCTCTTCGAAGCCGAATTCGGCACGCGCATGATTCGCGCCGTGGAAAAAGTTCGCGCGGTGGCCGCGGACGACGCGACGGCGGATCTGCTGAAGGTGCCGAAGGGCTTCCCTCTGCTGAGTGTGGAGCGCGTCTCCTACACTTACGGGGACAAACCGGTGGAAGTGCGCCGGGGCTGGTATGTCACCACGGAACATCATTACCAGAACGAATTAAGTTGAGAGGGTAGGGCGGTCGAGGGTATCGGTTGGCGTCGTGGCCGGCAGATACCTGATGGCTGGAGGCATGAGGGGCGGCGTGTCGTGCGCCGTTGGCAGGAATTTCCGGATCATTGGGAACCGTGATGGTGCATCGCACTAGAAACGGCGCTAAAATCCGGGGCTGATGTAACTACATGGGGTCTAGCATGGCTGAAGTGGTAAAAAAAGAGCGGCCAGTCTACAGGAATATCGGTATCGGACAGATTGTCACGTACCGTCTCCCGCTGGCTGGTATCGTGTCTATCCTGCACCGTATTAGCGGTGTGATCTTGTTCCTTCTGTTGCCGTTCGCGCTGTATTTGTTCGAACAGAGCCTCACGTCGGAACTCAGCTTCGACGTTCTGCGAAGCATCGCCTCCAACTGGTTTGCCAAGCTCGTCATCCTTGCGCTGTCGTGGGGTTTCCTACAGCACTTCTGTGCTGGCGTGCGCCACCTGCGCATGGACTTCAATCACGACGCCGTGAGCAAGGAAGGCGGCAAGAACTCGGCAGTGGTCGTCGTGGTCGTGTCGCTCGTGCTGACGCTGGCCGTGGCCCTCAAGCTGTTCGGAGCGTTCTAAGATGGCACAGAACAATATTGGTTCCAAGCGCCTGGTCGTCGGCGCCCATTACGGGCTGCGCGACTGGATTGCGCAGCGCATGACCGCGGTCATCATGGCCGTGTACACCGTGATCCTGCTGGTGTGGTTCTTCACCGCCAAGGATTTCTCCTACGAAGGCTGGGCCGGCATTTTCGCGCATCAGTGGATGAAGCTGGCCACGTTGGTCACGCTGCTCGCGCTGTTCTATCACGCGTGGGTCGGTGTGCGCGACGTCTGGATGGACTACGTCAAGCCGGTCGGTTTGCGACTGGCGCTGTACGCGCTGACGATCGTCTGGCTGCTGGCTTGTGCCGGCTACGCCGCGCAGATTCTGTGGAGAGTGTAAAGAATGGCTGCAATTAAAAATTCGCTGCCGCGCCGCCGCTTTGACGTTGTCATCGTGGGCGCAGGTGGTTCGGGCATGCGTGCGTCGCTGCAACTGGCCAAGGCCGGTCTGTCGGTGGCCGTGCTGTCCAAGGTGTTCCCCACCCGTTCGCATACCGTTGCTGCCCAAGGCGGCATCGGCGCTTCGCTCGGCAACATGAGCGAAGACAACTGGCATTACCACTTCTACGACACCATCAAGGGCTCCGACTGGCTCGGCGACCAGGATGCGATCGAGTTCATGTGCCGTCAGGCACCGAACGCCGTGTACGAGCTCGAACACTTCGGCATGCCGTTCGACCGTAACGCGGATGGCACGATTTATCAGCGCCCGTTCGGCGGCCACACGGCCAACTACGGTGAGAAGCCGGTCCAGCGCGCTTGCGCGGCCGCCGACCGTACCGGTCACGCCCTGCTGCACACGCTGTATCAGCAAAACGTCGCCGCCAAGACCCACTTCTTCGTGGAGTGGATGGCGCTCGACCTGATCCGTAACTCCGAAGGCGATGTCCTCGGTGTGTCGGCGCTGGAACTCGAAACCGGCGAAGTCTACCTGCTCGAAGCCAAGTGCACGTTGTTCGCGACCGGCGGTGCCGGCCGTGTGTACGCTGCCTCGACGAACGCGTTCATCAACACCGGTGACGGTCTGGGCATGGCGGCACGTGCCGGCATTCCGCTCGAAGACATGGAATTCTGGCAATTCCACCCGACCGGCGTGGCCGGCGCGGGCGTGCTGATCACGGAAGGTGTGCGCGGCGAAGGCGGTATTCTGCGCAACTCGAACGGCGAGCGTTTCATGGAACGTTACGCCCCGACGCTGAAGGATCTGGCGCCGCGTGACTTCGTGTCGCGTTCGATGGACCAGGAAATCAAGGAAGGCCGCGGTTGCGGCCCGAACGGCGACTACGTGCTGCTCGACCTCTCGCACATCGGTGCCGAGACGATCATGAAGCGCCTGCCGTCGATTCGCGAAATCGCATTGAAGTTCGCCAACGTCGACGCGATCAAGGAACCGATTCCGGTCGTGCCGACCATCCACTATCAGATGGGTGGTATCCCGACGAACTATCACGGCCAGGTCGTGGTGCAGCAAGAAGGCGCCTCGGTGCCGGTCAACGGCTTCTACGCCGTGGGCGAGTGCTCGTGCGTGTCGGTCCACGGTGCGAACCGTCTGGGCACGAACTCGCTGCTCGACCTCGTGGTGTTCGGCCGTGCGGCCGGTAACCACATTGTCGACTTCGTGAAGAATCACGGCGACCACAAGCCGCTGCCTGCCGACGCCGGCGAGAACGCCCTGGCACGTCTGGGCCGCCTCGAAGGGTCGAGCTCGGGCGAGTATGCCCAGGACGTCGCCAACGATGTCCGCGCCACGATGCAGAAGCATGCAGGCGTGTTCCGTACCGCCGACCTGCTCAAGGAAGGCGTGGGCGAGATTCTGCAAGTGGCCGAGCGCGTGTCGCACGTCCACCTGAAGGACAAGTCGAAGGTGTTCAACACGGCGCGTATGGAAGCGCTGGAAGTCGACAACCTGATCGAAGTGGCCAAGGCCACCATGATCGCAGCCGAAGCCCGCAAGGAAAGCCGTGGCGCACACGCGCACAGCGATTATCCGGAGCGCGACGACGCCAACTGGATGCGCCACTCGCTGTTCTTCAGCGAAGGTAATCGTCTGGATTACAAGCCGGTGCAACTCAAGCCGCTGACCGTCGACTCGGTTCCGCCCAAGGCGCGGACGTTCTAAGGGATTCGCAAGATCATGAAACGTATTTTTGAAGTCTACCGTTACGATCCGGACAAGGACGCCGCACCGTACATGCAGACCTACGAGGTCGAACTCGACGGTCATGAGCGCATGCTGCTGGACGCCCTGGTCAAGCTCAAGAAGATCGATGAAGGCATCGCCTTCCGCCGCTCGTGCCGTGAAGGCGTGTGCGGTTCGGACGCGATGAACATCAACGGCAAGAATGGTCTGGCCTGCCTGACCAACATGAAGGATCTGCCGAACAAGATCGTGCTGAAGCCGCTGCCGGGCCTGCCCGTCATTCGCGACCTGATCGTCGACATGACGCACTTCTTCAACCAGTACCACTCGATCAAGCCGTACCTGATCAACCCCGAGCCGGCACCGGAGAAGGAGCGCCTTCAGTCGCCCGAACAGCGTGATGAGCTGGATGGTCTGTACGAGTGTATTCTTTGCGCATCGTGCTCGACGTCGTGCCCGAGCTTCTGGTGGAACCCGGACAAGTTCGTCGGCCCGGCTGGCCTGCTGCAAGCCTATCGCTTCATCGCGGACAGCCGCGATACGGCGACGAGCGAGCGTCTGGACAACCTGGAAGATCCGTACCGACTGTTCCGCTGCCACACCATCATGAACTGCGTGGACGTGTGCCCGAAGGGTCTGAACCCGACGAAGGCCATCGGCAAGATCAAGGAGTTGATGGTGCGTCGCGCCGTCTAATCACAGATCATGCCGGACACTACTCACCAGTCTGATCCGGTCAAGCGTGCCCGCCTGCGTTGGCGGGCACGTCGCGGCTTGCTGGAAAACGACCTCATCCTAGAGCGGTTCTTCGCCAAGTACGAAGCCTCGATGACCGATGAGGACGTCGGCGCCCTGACTAGGCTGCTCGATTTGAGCGACAACGATTTGATGGATCTGCTGCTAGCGCGTAAAGAGCCCGAGGCGGATCTGGACGGGCCGGACGTGCAGCGCCTGCTGGCGCTTTTGCGTGCCGTGTAGGGGTTTAAGTATTTTTTTGAGGAAGCGATATGACTCCGTCTGATGTTAAAGCCACCCTATCTTTCTCTGATGAATCGCCCAGCGTAGAGCTGCCGATTTACAAGGGTACGATGGGTCCGGATGTGATCGACATCCGCAAGCTGTACGGCCAGACCGGCAAATTCACGTATGACCCGGGCTTCATGTCGACGGCGTCGTGCAATTCCGCCATCACTTACATCGATGGCGACAAGGGCGAGCTGCTGTACCGCGGCTACCCGATCGAACAGTTGGCCACCAACTGCGACTTCCTCGAGACCTCGTACCTGCTGCTGAAGGGCGAACTGCCGAACGCGCAGCAAAAGGCCGAGTTTGTCGACACCGTGACCCGTCACACGATGGTTCACGAGCAGATGAATTTCTTCTTCCGTGGCTTCCGTCGCGACGCGCACCCGATGGCTGTGCTGACCGGCTCGGTCGGCGCCCTGTCGGCGTTCTACCACGACTCGCTGGACATCAATAACCCGAATCACCGTGAAGTCTCGGCGATTCGTCTGATCGCCAAGCTGCCGACGCTGGTCGCCATGGCGTACAAGTACAGCATCGGTCAGCCGTTCGTGTACCCGAGCAACGACCTGTCGTACAGCGCGAACTTCATGCGCATGATGTTCGCCAACCCGTGCGAAGAGTACAAGGTCAACGACGTGCTGGTGCGCGCCCTCGACCGTATCCTGATCCTGCACGCCGATCACGAACAGAACGCTTCGACCTCGACCGTGCGTCTGGCCGGTTCGTCGGGCGCCAACCCGTTCGCCTGTATCGCTGCCGGTATCGCCTGTCTGTGGGGCCCGGCACACGGTGGTGCGAACGAAGCCGCGCTGAACATGCTCGAGCAGATCGGTTCGTCGGACAAGATTCCTGAGTTCATCAAGCAAGTGAAGGACAAGAACTCGGGCGTGAAGCTGATGGGCTTCGGTCACCGCGTTTACAAGAACTACGATCCGCGTGCCAAGCTGATGCGCGAAACGTGCTACGAAGTGCTCAACGAACTGGGCCTGCACGACGATCCGCTGTTCAAGCTGGCCATGCAGCTCGAGAAGATCGCGCTGGAAGACGAATACTTCGTGTCGCGCAAGCTGTACCCGAACGTCGACTTCTACTCGGGCATCGTTCAACGCGCACTGGGTATCCCGACGTCGATGTTCACCTGCATCTTCGCGCTGGCCCGTACCGTGGGCTGGATCGCGCAGTGGAACGAGATGATCGGCGAGCCGGATCAGAAGATCGGCCGTCCGCGTCAGCTGTTCATCGGCCACACGCCGCGCGAAGTCGCAGCCATCGACAAGCGCTAAGCGCGTCGAGGCTTCCGGCACGGCCCCCGCTTGCCGTGCCGGCACCGTAACCTTGCTGAAACGGCAAGGCGGTGCGGCCCGCAACGAGCCCTCGTTGCGCTATATTCGAATCCACGGCACACGCTGCCGTGATTCGCACAAATCCCCGGTTGATCGTGCGTTTACCGCCCGGTTTCCCGGGGATTTTGTATTCCGCCGGCGCGAAAGCGCTATGGCATAATCAAAAGTTCCCAGAACGAAATCTGTTCCCAGAACAATATTTAGCCCCGCGTTTTTATCATGGCCCAGACGCTGTATGACAAATTGTGGGATGCACATGTCGTGCATACCGAGGACGATGGCACTACGGTGCTCTACATCGACCGTCACCTGCTGCACGAGGTGACCAGTCCGCAGGCGTTCGAGGGGCTAAAACTCGCGCAGCGTCCGGTCTGGCGTCTGTCCGCGAACCTCGCGGTGTCGGACCACAACGTGCCGACCACCGACCGCACGCAAGGCATTGCCGACCCAATTTCGCGTCTGCAAGTCGACACGCTCGACACCAACTGCGACAGCTTCGGCATTACCCAATTCAAGATGAACGATCTCCGTCAGGGGATCGTGCACGTGATCGGCCCTGAGCAGGGCGCCACGCTGCCCGGCATGACGGTCGTGTGCGGTGACTCGCATACGTCGACGCACGGCGCGTTCGGCGCGCTGGCCTTCGGCATCGGCACGTCGGAAGTCGAGCACACGCTCGCCACGCAGACGCTGCTCATGAAGAAGAGCAAGAACATGCTCGTGAAGGTCGAAGGCACGCTGCCGCGCGGCTGCTCGGCCAAGGACATCGTGCTGGCCGTCATCGGCAAGATCGGTACCGCAGGCGGCACCGGCTACACGATCGAATTCGCCGGTTCGGCCATTCGCTCGCTGACGATGGAAGGCCGCATGACCGTGTGCAACATGGCGATCGAAGCGGGCGCGCGCGCCGGTCTGGTCGCCGTGGACGACACCACGATCAACTACGTGAAGGGCCGTCCGTTCTCGCCGAGCGGCGTGGAATTCCAGCAGGCCGAAGCCTACTGGCGCACGTTCCACACCGACGCGGGCGCGAAGTTCGACCACGTCGTAGAGATCAACGCCGCCGACCTGCGCCCGCAAGTGAGCTGGGGCACGTCGCCGGAAATGGTGGTCAGCATCGACGACCGCGTGCCGGACCCCGAGAAGGAAAAGGACCCGGTCAAGCGCAGTGCCATGGAGCGCGCGCTCGAGTACATGGCGCTCACGCCGGACACGCCGATGTCGAGCATCACCGTCGACAAGGTGTTCATCGGTTCGTGCACCAACTCGCGCATCGAAGACATTCGCGCAGCCGCGTACGTGGTCAAGAAGCTGGGCCGCCGTGTGGCCTCGAACGTGCGTCTGGCGATGGTCGTGCCGGGCTCGGGGCTAGTGAAGCACCAGGCCGAGCAGGAAGGGCTGGATCAGGTCTTCAAGGCCGCCGGCTTCGAATGGCGCGAGCCGGGTTGCTCGATGTGTCTGGCGATGAACGCCGACCGTCTGGAGCCGGGTGAGCGTTGTGCCTCGACCTCGAACCGCAACTTCGAAGGCCGTCAGGGCGCAGGTGGCCGTACGCACCTCGTGAGCCCGGCCATGGCGGCGGCAGCTGCCATCGAAGGTCATTTCGTCGACGTGCGCCGCTTGGTCTGAGCGCCAGGCATCGATTTATCCGTCGTTTGACAATTTCTTTTAAAGAGACAAAACCATGAAGAAACTGTGGATGCTGATCGGTGCGGTGCTGCTACTGGGCGTGACGGGCTGCAATACGATGGCCGGCCTCGGCAAAGATACGCAGGCTGCCGGCTCGGCGCTCGAAAACGCGGCGAAGAAGTGATGCGACGGCGGGTGTCGTGACGATTCCGGTCTCACCGGACTCACGATATGCGCCTTTGAGAATCCCGGCTGGGGTGGCCTGCGCCAAAGGGCGAAGGATCACACCGCAGCCGAACTGTTTTGATCAGGTGGTTTGTGATGGAAAAATTTACCGTCCATACGGGGTTGGTGGCACCGCTCGATCGTGAGAACGTCGACACCGACGCGATCATCCCCAAGCAATTCCTGAAGTCGATCAAGCGCACGGGTTTCGGCCCGAACCTGTTCGACGAATGGCGTTATCTCGACGTGGGTCAGCCCGGTCAGGATTGCAGCACGCGTCCGCTCAACCCGAATTTCGTGCTGAACCAGCCGCGTTTCCAGAATGCGACGGTGCTGCTCGCCCGCAAGAATTTCGGTTGCGGCAGCTCGCGTGAGCACGCGCCTTGGGCCTTGCAGCAATACGGGTTTCGCGCCGTGATTGCGCCGAGCTTCGCCGACATCTTCTTCAACAACTGCTATAAGAACGGGCTGCTGCCGATCGCGCTGTCCGAGTTGCAGGTCGACCACCTGTTCAACGAGACGGCTGCGTTCCCGGGCTATCAGTTGACCATCGACCTCGACAAGCAGGCCGTGATCGCCGCTGACGGCCGCGCGTATGAGTTCGACATCGCGCCGTTCCGCAAGTACTGCCTGCTGAACGGTTTCGACGATATCGGTCTGACGCTGCGTCACGCCGACAAGATTCGCGCATATGAAGCGGAGCGGCTTGCCAAGCAGCCGTGGCTCTCGACGCGTTTGCCGGGCTGAGCCCCGCGTACCCCATAGGAGAAACGCATGAAAATCGCAGTGTTGCCGGGTGACGGCATTGGTCCGGAAATCGTGAAGGAAGCCGTCAATGTGCTCAATGCGCTTGGCGAGACGTTCGAACTGGAAGAAGCGCCCGTCGGCGGCGCCGGTTACGAGGCATCGGGACACCCGCTGCCCGACGCCACGCTCAAGCTGGCCAAAGAAGCGGATGCCATCCTGTTTGGCGCCGTGGGCGACTGGAAGTATGATTCGTTGGAGCGCGCGCTGCGCCCCGAACAGGCGATTCTGGGCCTGCGCAAGCATTTGCAGCTGTTCGCCAACTTCCGTCCGGCCATTCTGTACAAGGAACTGGCCGACGCATCGAGCCTGAAGCCGGAAATCGTGGCAGGCCTCGATATCCTGATCATCCGCGAGCTGAATGGCGACATCTACTTCGGTCAGCCGAAGGGCTTCCGTCAATCGCCGGATGGCGCTTTCGAAGGTGCGCGCGAAGGTTTTGATACCATGCGCTATAGCGTGCCCGAAGTGGAGCGTATCGCCCACGTGGCGTTTCAGGCAGCGGCCAAACGCGACAAGCGTCTGTGCTCGGTCGACAAGGCCAACGTGCTCGAGACGTCGCAGCTGTGGCGCGACACGATGATCGAGGTCGCCAAGCAGTATCCGGACGTCGAGTTGTCGCACATGTACGTCGACAACGCCGCGATGCAACTGGTCAAAGCGCCGAAGAACTTCGACGTGGTGGTGACGGGTAACATGTTCGGCGATATCCTGTCGGACGAAGCCGCAATGCTCACGGGTTCGATCGGCATGCTGCCGTCGGCGTCGCTGGACGCCAACAACAAGGGGTTGTACGAGCCGTCGCACGGTTCGGCACCCGACATCGCCGGCAAGGGCGTGGCCAATCCGTTGGCAACGATTCTGTCGGCGGCCATGATGCTGCGTTACACGCTGGGTCGCGCCGAACAGGCCGATCGCGTGGAGAGCGCAGTGAAGAAGGTGCTGGCGCAGGGGTTGCGCACGCCCGATATCTGGCAGGAAGGCGCGACCAAGGTCGGTACGCGCGAAATGGGCGCGGCGGTGGTTGCCGCGCTGTAACGTTGACGGGGCGTCGGGAGACGCCCCTCAGCGCAATTGCAACGATAAGAGAGTGGACAAATGAAAACCGTAGGTCTGGTAGGTTGGCGGGGCATGGTCGGTTCGGTGCTGATGCAGCGCATGCAGCAGGAGAACGACTTCGCCTTGATCGAGCCGGTGTTTTTCAGCACCAGCAACGCGGGCGGCAAAGCCCCGTCGATGGCGAAGAATGAGACTTCGCTGAAAGACGCCAATGATGTCAACGAGCTGAAAAAATGCGACATCATCATTACCTGCCAGGGCGGTGACTACACAACAGAGATTTTCCCGAAGCTGCGCGCAGCGGGCTGGAACGGCTACTGGATCGACGCGGCCTCGACGCTGCGCATGAAGGACGATGCCATCATCGTGCTCGATCCGGTCAATCTCGATGTGATCAAGAATGCGCTGACCAAGGGCACCAAGAACTTCGTCGGCGGCAACTGTACGGTCAGCTGCATGCTGATGGGCCTGGGTGGTCTGTTCCAGCACGGTCTGGTCGACTGGCTGACGTCGATGACGTATCAGGCTGCCTCGGGCGGCGGTGCGCAACACATGCGCGAGCTGCTCACGCAATTCGGCACGATCAACGCCGAAGTCAAGGCGCTGCTCGACGACCCGCACTCGGCGATTCTCGAAATCGACCGCAAGGTGCTGGCCAAGCAGCACGCACTGACGGCTGACGAGACCAAGCAATTCGGCGTGCCGCTGGGCGGCAACCTGATTCCGTGGATCGACAAGGATCTGGGCAACGGCCAGTCGAAGGAAGAATGGAAGGGCGGTGCCGAGACCAACAAGATTCTGGGTCTGGGCGACGGTTTCCCGGGCACGCGCGCCATTCCGGTGGACGGTCTGTGCGTGCGTATCGGTGCAATGCGTTGCCATAGTCAGGCACTGACCATCAAGCTTACGAAGGATGTGCCGTTAGATGAACTGACCGACATCATCGGTCAGGCGAACGACTGGGTGAAGGTCGTACCGAACACGCGCGAGGCGTCGATGAAGGATTTGACGCCTGCTGCCGTGACCGGCACGATGTCGATTCCGGTGGGCCGCCTGCGCAAGATGTCGATGGGTCCGGAGTATCTGTCGGCGTTCACGGTGGGCGATCAGCTCCTGTGGGGTGCGGCAGAACCGCTGCGTCGTATGCTGCGGATCCTGCTGGACGCTTGAGCGTTACAGTGCATCGGTAAGGCGTGAAGAACGGCGGCCCGCGTGGCCGCCGTCCGCGCTTTGGGAGGCGCCCCCTGCAACTCGCGGGGCGGCCAGTGAGAACAATCGACTGACAGGCTTGACAAGACACAGTGCGGAAATACTCGATCGGCAAGCGCGCAAACTCGTCCCGGAACTCGTCCCGCAACTCGTTTCGACTGACTGCGGCGGCGGCCGTCTTGTGGAGCCTCGGGCTTCTCAATGCCGGTGCGGCCGAGTTCGGCCCGCAACAAGTGCGCTCCGCTGCCGGGCAACCGCTGCGTGCGGTGATCGTGCTGGGCAATGTGTCGCAGGCCGAGGCCGATGGGCTGTCCGTCAAGCTCGCCGGGCGCGACGCGTTCCGGCAAGCCGGACTGCGCTACGACCCGACGCTCGAGAAGATTTCCGTCTCTGTCGAGCCGACGGGCGGGCGCGAGCCGGGCTATAGCGGCACGTATCTCGTGCACGTCGATTCGGCCGAGCCGATCAGCACGTCGTTCCTCGATTTGTTGCTCGTGCTGGAGTGGCGCACCGGACGACAGTCCAATGCCGTGACGCTCTCGGCCATTCCCGAAGCCAGTGCTGCGCAACCGCAGGCCGTTGTGCCGGCGGCTGCGGCGGCCAGTGCCTCGCCGAATGCCGCAGCAAGTGCGCCGGCGCAGGGCGCTGCGTCAGGTCAGTCAGGCCAATCGAACCCATCGACCCCATCGAACCAACCCGCTCGTCCGGGCAATGCAGCCAACGCCAGACCGGCGGCGGCTGCCTCGAACGCTTCGGCCGACGGTGCGCGCACGGTAGAGCGGGGTGACTCGCTGTCGTCCATTGCCCGCGAATTCACGGGCGGCGAGGGCGGTACGACGCTCGCGCAGATGATGACGGCGCTGTTCGAATCGAATCGCTCGGCGTTCATTGGCAACGACCCGAATCGTTTGCGTCAGGGGGCGACGCTCGCGCGCCCGTCCGATGCACAGGTGCAGGAAGTCCCGCCCACGCAGGCACGCAAGTTCGTGTCGGCGGCGCGGGAACAGTTTGATGCGTATCGCGCGCGGCTGGCCGAATCGACGGCACAGCAGGCAGCACCGGCCAATGGCCGCAGTGCTCAGGGTGCGATTGAAGCGGGCAAGGCGCCGGAAGCCGCCGCCCCCGCCGCGCGTGATGAATTGAAGCTGTCGCGACCCGGTAAGGGGCGCGGAGCCGGCAAGACCGGCAACGGCGAGGAAGAACAAATCGCTCAGGGCAAGGCGCAGACCGAGGCTCAGGGCAGGGTGAATGAGTTGCAGAAGAACGTAGCAGATCTCCAGAAGTTGTTGGCGATGAAGAATCAAGCGGTCGCCAACCTGGAGGAGCAGGCCGCCACCGCTTCCGGGGCGGCTGCACAAGACAAGCAAGCGAATACCGTCAAGGGTAAGGACGCCGCCAACGCGACAGCCAAGGACGCGAAGCCCGCGGCGAATGCTGCTAACGCAGCCAATGCGGCTAATGCGGCCAATGCCACGGCGACCGCGGCGAATGACGCGAACGCGTCGGGCGCGGCGGCGGAGGGTGCCTCGGCCGCGACTGCGGCAGCCAGCGCTTCGGATGCCGCAGCGCAAGCCGTGGTGGCGAGCGAAGCGGCAGCGTCCGCGACGCAGGCGGCCAGTGCGGCGGTTGCCGATACGAAGCCTGCGCCGAATGCTTCGATGAACTGGCGTGCCGTGCGCGACAACCCGTACGTGCTGCCGGGCGCAGGCGTTCTGGTGGTGCTGATGGGCCTTTGGTGGCTGATGCGCCGCCGTCGCGCCGAGCCGCCGGTGGGGCAGGACGGTCCGTACGACGATGGCCGTGATGGCAGCGATGGCCGCGCGCCGCATGACGGCCCGCATGGCGCTGAGCCGCAGCTGTCGCAAGGCGGTTCGACGGTGGCAGGCGTTGTGACGGGCGCAGCGGTGGCCACAGGCGCCGCCGGCGCTGCTGCCATGTACGCCGCCCATCAGGCCGAAGCCGACGAGCATTTGCATCCGAGCGCCGACGACACTTGGGCGGAGCCCGCCGAGCCGACTGAAGGCGATGGCGTTGCCGCGCTGGAAGCCGAGCATCCCGATGCGACGGTTGCTGGCGCAGCGCTGCCGGGCGAATGGGACGCCGAACAGGAACACCTGACGGACGAGCTGGCCGATCAGGCACACGAAACGCACGAGACACACGAGACGCACGAAGCGCACGAAGCGTCGTTCGATGCCGCAGAGACGCTCGCCGACACCCCTGAGGCCTTCGTTACGCCGCCGGAAGCGCCGGCGCATGACGTTGCCGAGGAACCCGTCGCGGAGGGCGTCAGCGAGCCGGAAATCAACTGGGACGACGCTTTCGCCGAACAGGCGGGCGAGGTGCCGGTAGCACAGACGCCGCACGACGATCCGGCCGCCGCAAGTCTGTCGGCGCTGGAGGCTCTCGGTGCTGCTGCCGCCGTCGGTGGTGTTGCCGCAGCCTCGGCACACGTGGCCGAGCCGGTGGTCGAGCCGCAGCACGAAGCGCCGGTTGCCGAACCTGTCGCAGAAGCCGAGCCGCAAAACGGTGTGGCAGGCATGCTGGGCGATCTCGATCTCGGCTTGCCGGGTCAGCCGGCGCACGTCGGCACGATTGCCAGCGGCGCATTGCCGTCGCTCTCAAGCGGTATCGGTTCCGTGCAGTTCACGATGGCACCGCAGGCGGGTGAAGCCCATATTCACGCGCCGTCCGGCGATCAAGGCGATTTCGATGCCGACGACGGAGAACTGAGCGACGCCGATTTCGACGCGGCGCTCAAGGCCGCCGCCGAATCGCCGCGCAGCTATACCGACAGTGCGCACGAAGCCCCGTCGCTCAAGCCGATGTCGTTCGACCTGTCGGACTTCAGTCTGGACTTGAAGGGTGACGACGCGTCCGCAACAACTATCGCGCCTGCCTTCGTGAGCGCGCCGACGTTGCCGGAAGCCACGGGCGATGAAGCGCTGGTCGAGCACGACACCTTCGCACAAGCGGCCCCGTCGACGGGGTATGCGCCCCACGCGACGCCGTCGGCTCAGACTTGGGCACACGCGGCTGCGGAAGACGTGACGGAAGCGGCAGCCCCGTCGCAGTCACCGGAGGCACCGGCCTTTGCGTCGCCTGCGGAGCCGGCGGCACCCGCTCAGGCCCCCGCTGCGCCCGCACCCGCGCCCGCAGCGCCCAGCCCCATCGCGCCGCAACTGGCCGATCTGGCAGTGCCTGACGAGTTCCACACCAAGCTCGAACTGGCGGCGGCCTACCAGACGATTGGCGACGATGACGGTGCGCGCGAGTTGCTCGAAGAAGTCATCGCCGGTGGCGACGAGGCGCAACAGTCGGTCGCTCGCAGCCGTCTGGCGGAACTCGGAAAGTGACGAAAACGGCGTGAAATTCGACGTCGGGTGCGAGGCGGAGGCATTGCCGAACACCCTGATCGTCCGCAGGAACATAGCGATATAGCGACACAGTGACGCCGGCAGCGATCGGCGAACACACCACAGGTTGACCGTAGTTTCGGGCGCTCGTAGGTTGGGCGCCCGTTTTTCTTTTACCGCAGGCGTGCCGTTGGGCGCGCATCAGATATGCGAATCGCACTGGGCATCCACTACGACGGCACGGCGTTTTCCGGCTGGCAATCGCAGCCGCATGGCAACACCGTGCAGCAGGCGCTCGAATCCGCATTGCGGGAGTTCGGCGGCGTCTCCCTGCCGACGACCGTGGCCGGGCGTACGGATACGGGCGTGCACGGCATCGGGCAGGTGGTGCATTTCGACACCGAACTCGACCGGGCGATGTTCTCGTGGGTGCGCGGCGTGAACGCGTTTCTGCCGAAGACCGTCGCCGTCCAATGGGCGCAGGCGATGCCGGATGACTTTCACGCGCGCTTCATTGCGTTCGAGCGCACGTACTTTTACGTGCTCTACGTGCATCCGGTGCGCTCGCCGCTGCTCGAAGGCCGTTGCGGCTGGCTGCACACGCCGCTGGATCTCGACGCCATGCGCACCGCCGGTCAGGCGCTGGTCGGCGAACACGACTTCTCGGCGTTCCGCTCGTCCGAATGTCAGGCCAAGACGCCGGTGAAGCATCTGTACGCCATCGACATCGAACAGCAGGGCAACTTCTTCGTGTTCCGCTTTCGCGCGAGCGCGTTCCTGCATCACATGGTGCGCAACATCATGGGGTGTCTGGTAGCGATCGGCCGGGGCCGTCAGTCGGTCGACTGGATGGCTGCCGTGCTGGAGAGCCGCGACCGCCGTCAGGCCGCGCCGACCTTCATGCCCGATGGCTTGTATCTCGCACGCGTGGGGTATCCTGAGCGCTTCGCAGTGCCCGAGCCCAACTGGGCGGCGTGGCCGTTCCCGATGCCTTGGGCACAAGACGGAACCCCTTCATGACATCTCGCACCCGAATCAAGATTTGCGGCCTCTCGCAGCCGGCGGACGTCGACCACGCGGTCGCCCTCGGCGTCGATGCGATCGGCCTCGTGTTTTACCCGCCCAGCCCGCGTTACGTCGATCTCGCACGCGCCGCCGAACTGGCCCGCCGGGTACCGCCGTATGTCAGCGTGGTGGGGTTGTTCGTCAATGCCACGGCAGACGACATCGCGCGTACCGTCGAGGCGGTGCCGCTGACCACGTTGCAGTTCCACGGCGATGAATCGCCCGAAGTCTGCGCGGCGTTGGCCGCCGCCGCAGGGCACCGTCCGTACATGCGTGCCATGCGTATTGGCCCGGAGACGAAAGACAGTAGCGATTTGCTACAATTCGCAAACGCATACGCCGCCGCGCAAGGTATTTTGCTGGATGCCCTGGTTGAGGGCTACGGGGGCGGGGGAAAGGTTTTCGATTGGTCACTTATTCCAAAAGACATCGCGCGTCGGGCCGTTTTGAGTGGTGGCTTGAACGCACACAACGTTGCTGAGGCAATCCGCCAGGTGACGCCGTACGCCGTCGACGTGTCGAGCGGTGTTGAGGCGTCACGGGGCGTGAAAGATCCCGCCCGAATGACGGCGTTCGTGCGCGCAGTACGCGCTGCCGACGCCGAATAGCAACCTGCCGGGGCGCCCGCAAGGGGCTGCACACCCGGTTACTGCGAAGAGTGACGACCATGTACGATTTGCCCGATGCCCGTGGCCACTTTGGCCAATATGGCGGTGTTTTTGTTGCCGAGACGCTGATTCACGCGCTCGACGAGCTGCGTGAGGCTTACGCCAAGTACCAGCACGATCCCGCCTTTCTCGAAGAATTCAATTACGAACTGAAGCACTACGTCGGCCGTCCGTCGCCGATTTATCACGCCAAGCGCTGGAGCAGCGAGCTGGGCGGTGCACAGGTCTATCTGAAGCGCGAAGACCTGAACCACACCGGCGCGCATAAGGTGAACAACGTGATCGGGCAGGCGCTGCTCGCCCGTCGCATGGGCAAGCGCCGCGTCATTGCCGAGACCGGTGCCGGTCAGCACGGCGTGGCGACCGCAACCATCGCGGCGCGTTTCGGCATGGAATGCGTCGTCTACATGGGCGCGGAAGACGTCAAGCGTCAGGCGGCCAACGTCTATCGCATGCAGTTGCTCGGTGCGACCGTCGTGCCCGTCGAATCAGGCTCGAAGACGCTCAAAGATGCCCTCAACGAAGCCATGCGCGACTGGGTGACGAACGTCGAAAGCACGTTCTACATCATCGGCACCGTGGCCGGCCCGCACCCGTACCCGATGCTCGTGCGCGACTTCCAGCGCGTGATCGGCGACGAGTGCAAGGTGCAGATGCCCGAGCTCGCCGGCCGTCAGCCGGACTATGTGCTCGCCTGCGTGGGCGGTGGCTCCAACGCCATGGGCATCTTCTACCCGTATATCGATCTGCCCGACGTCAAGCTCGTGGGCGTGGAAGCGGCGGGCGACGGTATCGAGACCGGCCGTCACGCGGCGTCGATCATCGGTGGCACGCCGGGCGTGTTGCACGGCAACCGCACGTATCTGCTGCAAGACGCCAATGGCCAGATCACCGAGACGCATTCGATCTCGGCCGGTCTCGACTATCCGGGTGTCGGCCCCGAACACGCGTGGCTGCACGACATCCATCGCGCCGAGTACGTGGGCATCACCGATACCGAAGCCCTCAAGGCATTCCATGACTGCTGCCGGATCGAGGGCATCATTCCCGCACTGGAGTCGAGCCACGCGCTGGCTTACGCGTGCAAGCTTGCGCCCACACTGAGCCGCGACCAGATCGTTCTGGTCAACCTCTCGGGACGGGGCGACAAGGACATGCACACCGTGATGGCGATGGCCAAACCGGCCAGCGACGCCTGAGCGGCGCCGCGAGACTCCACCGATCCGACAGGTAACCAGAATCCGCATGACCGACCGCAACGCGCCGCCGCAAGAGACCATCGCTCAGGGCGAGGCACAAAATGACGTCCTCGGGACTGTGCGTCCCGCTCGTCCTGTTGATGCCACCGAAGCCGCGGCTGCGCGTCTTGAAGCCATGGAGGCGGCCGGCGAGCTTCGTGCGCGCTGGGCGCCGGGCGACATTGCGCTACGTCATGCCGACTTCCTGCAACACGTGCATGAACTGCCCGACGGGTCCGTCGACCTGATTCTTGCCGACCCGCCGTACGGGCTCGGCAAGGATTACGGCAACGACTCCGACAAGCGTTCGGGCGAGGATTTCCTCGGCTGGACCTACGGCTGGCTCGAAGCGGCGATTCCGAAACTCGCGCCGCGCGGCTCGCTGTATCTGTTCTGCACGTGGCAATACGCCCCCGAGCTGTTCGTGTTCCTCAAGCAGCGCATGCTGATGATCAACGAGATCATCTGGGATCGCCGCGTACCGAGCATGGGCGGCAGCACGCGACGCTTTTCGTCGGTGCACGACAACATCGGCTTCTTCGCGATTTCGAAGGACTATTACTTCGATCTCGATGCCGTGCGCGTGCCTTACGACGCCGCGACGAAGAAAGCGCGCTCGCGTCGTATCTTCGAGGGCAGCAAGTGGCTGGAACTCGGTTACAACCCCAAGGATCTGTGGTCCATCTCGCGATTGCACCGGCAAGACCCCGAACGCGTCGATCATCCGACGCAGAAACCGCTGCATATCATCGAGCGCATGGTGCTCTCGAGTTGCCCGCCCGGCGGCCTCGTGCTTGACCCGTTCATGGGCAGTGGCACGACTGCCGTGGCCTGCGCGCTGCACGGCCGGCGTTTCGTCGGCTTCGAGCTGAACGCGCACTACCACGCGCTCGCCAACCAACGACTTCAGAGACTTTCCGATCATGTCCCGCATTCAAGCGACGTTCCAAGCCTTGCAAGCGCAGGGTAAGAAGGGCCTCATTCCGTTCATTACCGCCGGTGACCCCGAGCCGGGCTGGACGGTCAAATTGATGCATGCACTGGCCGATAACGGCGCCGACGTCATCGAACTCGGCGTGCCGTTTTCCGACCCGATGGCCGATGGCCCGGTGATTCAGCGCGCCTCCGAGCGTGCGCTGGCACGCGGCGTGAGCCTCGCCGAGGTGCTCGGCTACGTGGCCGCATTCCGCCAGACCAACGACCGCACCCCGATCGTGCTGATGGGCTACGCCAACCCGATCGAGGCGATGGGGCTCGACGCCTTTGCCGAACGGGCAGCGGCGGCCGGGGTGGACGGCGTGCTGGTGGTCGACTATCCGCCGGAAGAAGCTGAGGAATACGCCGGCGCCATGCGCGCCCGCGGTATCGATCCGATCTTCCTTCTGGCGCCGACGTCGACCGACGCGCGCATTGCCGCCGTGGCCAAGCAGGCGAGCGGCTATCTGTACTACGTCTCGCTCAAGGGTGTGACCGGTGCGGCGAGCCTCGATCTGGACAGCGTGGCCGCGAAAATCCCTCAGATCAAGGCGGTGGCACCGCTGCCGGTGGGCGTGGGCTTCGGCATTCGCGATGCCGAAACGGCCCGTGCCATCTCGGGGGTGGCCGATGCCGTGGTGATCGGCAGTGCCATCGTGCAACGGCTTGAAAACACGCCGCGTGATCTGGAAGGCCAGAACGCGGTAAAATCGCTGGCTGAATTCATCGGCGAAATCCGTCAGGCGCTCGACGAGGGCCTGCCAGCGCGGTAACACGCGCGGCCGGGTGGGGTATCATCCCGCCGATGAAACGCTGAATTGAAACGGCCGTCAGGCCGCTGAGACGCCTGTCCCCGACCGGGGGCGGGCGTTTGCCAAGGAGAAACTATGAGCTGGCTCGATAAGCTGCTGCCCCCGAAGATCAAGCAAACCGATCCGACGCAGCGCAACAAGAGCATCCCGGAAGGGCTGTGGATCAAGTGCCCGTCGTGCGAAGCCGTGCTGTATCGCAACGACGTGGAAGCCAATCTGCATGTCTGCCCGAAGTGCGATCATCACATGCGTATCGGTGCGCGCGCCCGTCTGGACGCGCTGCTCGATCCGGAAGGCCGCTACGAGCTGGGTCAGGAAATCGTGCCGGTCGACGCACTCAAGTTCAAGGACAGCCGCAAGTACCCGGACCGCATCAAGGAAGCCATGGACGACACGGGTGAAACCGACGCCATGGTTGTGATGGGCGGGGCGATTCACACGCTGCCGGTGGTAGTGGCGTGCTTCGAGTTCGCGTTCATGGCCGGTTCGATGGGCTCGGTGGTCGGCGAGCGCTTCGTGCGCGGTGCGCAGAATGCGCTGGAGCAGGGCGTGCCGTTCATCTGCGTGACCGCTTCGGGCGGTGCGCGCATGCAGGAAAGCCTGCTTTCGCTGATGCAGATGGCCAAGACCACGGCCATGCTGACCAAACTGGCCGATGCCAAGCTGCCGTTCATCTCGGTGCTGACCGACCCGACGATGGGTGGCGTGTCGGCAAGCTTCGCCTTCCTGGGTGACGTGGTGATGGCCGAGCCGAAGGCGCTGATCGGGTTTGCCGGTCCGCGCGTGATCGAACAGACCGTGCGTGAGAAGCTGCCGGAAGGCTTCCAGCGTTCTGAGTTTCTGCTGCAAAAGGGCGCGATCGACATGATCGTCGACCGCCGCAAGATGCGCGAAGAAATCGCACGTCTGATCGCACTGATGCAGTGCCAGCCGGCTGACGCGGTGGCCTGATGCGTGGTGTGCCGCACCGCTGCACTACGTGAAGCGTTGCGGCGAAACACTGCGGCATGGCGCTGCAACGTTCGGTATGCCGCCCCCAAGGCGCGCCCATCGGCGTAAAATGGCGCCACGCCACGCAGTGCCACGTACGTGTCACCCACTGCCATTGCATTACTTAGCAGGATCTCAAGCGCGGACGTTCGTCCGCGCTTTGCTTTTCTGCCCGCACATTCATGCCGACATACTCCACTCTCGACGCCTGGCTCGCCCATCTTGAAACCGCTCACCCTGTGGGCATCGACATGGGACTTACGCGCATCGGGCGCGTGAAAGAGGCCCTCGGCCTGCATTTCCCCTGTCCGGTCTTCACCGTCGGCGGTACCAACGGCAAAGGCTCGACCTGCGCGATTATCGAGGCGATTCTGCTCTCGGCCGGTTATCGCGTCGGCTGCCACACCTCGCCGCACCTGCTCACGTTCAACGAGCGCGCCCGCATCAATGGCGAGATCGTCGACGATGCGACGTTGCTGCCGCATTTCGAGGCCGTCGAGCGTGCCCGCACGAGCTTTGACGAACCCGTCTCGCTCACCTATTTCGAATTCACCACGCTGGCGATCATGCAGATGTTCGCCACTGCGGGCCTCGACGCGGTGATTCTCGAAGTCGGACTGGGCGGCCGTCTCGATGCCGTGAACATCATCGACGCCGATTGCGCGGTCATCACCAGCATCGACATCGATCACGCCGAGTATCTGGGCAACACGCGCGAAGCGATCGCCATCGAGAAGGCCGGCATCTTCCGCGCCGGCAAGCCGGCGGTCTGCGGCGACCCGATGCCGCCCGCCACGCTGGCTGCCGAAGCCGAGCGCATCGGTGCCGACTTCTGGCAATTTGGGCGCGACTTCAACTATCAGGGCGACAAGCAGCAGTGGAGCTACGCAGGGCGCAACATGCGACGCCCGGCACTGGCGTACCCGGCACTGCGGGGCGCCAACCAGTTGCTGAACGCGTCTGCTGCACTGGCGGCGCTGGAATCGATGCGGGCCGAGTTGCCGGTGTCGGCACAGGACATCCGTCTGGGGCTGGCCTCCGTCGAATTGCCGGGGCGTTTTCAGGTGTTGCCGGGGCGTCCGGCCGTGGTGCTCGACGTGGCACACAACCCGCACGCGGCCGCTGCGCTGGGACACAACATCGACGGCATGGGGTTCTTTCCGTATACCTACGCGGTGTTCGGGGCCATGGCCGACAAGGATATTGAAGGCGTACTGCGGCACATGGTCGACAAGGTCGATCACTGGCGCCTGTGCGGTTTGCCGACCCCGCGCGCGGCGAGTCCGGAAGTGCTTGAAGAGAAGCTTCGTGCCGTCGGGTTTGTCGAAGACGCCGATCATTCGGTCGAAACCTTCGAATCCCCTGAGAAAGCCTATGCCGCCGCGCTCGAGCAGTGCGGGGAGAATGATAGAATTGTGGTTTTTGGATCGTTCTTTACGGTGGCGGGTGTGATGTCGCACCGCAAATTGCAGCGCCACTAACGCCTGATGGTGTAATCGCAGTGACATGCAGTGACATTTTCTTACGAGAAATGTCATGCGCAGTATGCACCGGATGCGCGATGATCAATCCAACGACGCAAGTTTCGACCTGAGCCAAGGGCCTATGGGATTGTTTTCCTTCCGCAAGAAAGACGCCGAAGCCGTTTCCCCGAAGCGCGGTAGCCGCAAGAGCGGCCGCACCGGCAGCCGTACGGCGGGAGGGGGCGAATACAGCGAGCACGAACAACTCGACCCGCTGCTGCCCGAGAAGCAACGCGCGCGCCGCCGTCTGGTAGGCGCGCTTGCGCTGGTGCTCGCGGCCGTCATCATCTTGCCGATGGTGCTGGCCCCCGAACCCAAGCCGGCGGCCGACGACATCGCCATCCAGATTCCCGGTAAAGATGCCAATTCGCCGCCCGTGCGCGTGAAGCCGCAAGCGGCGGCACCGTCGACCGATGCGTCGCTCGACAAGGGTGAAGAAGCCGTCGACGGCAACTCGCTCGCGAATAGCAACAGCAGCGGCAGCAACACCAACAAGCCGGCATCGTCCCAGTCGCAAGCCGCGGCGGTGCCACCGGCACCGACAGGTGTGCCGCCGTCGTCGCCGAGTACATCGGTCGCCCCTGCCGTGCCCCTCACGCCGGTCACGCCGCCGGTGGCGCAGGCCAAGCCGGAATCGAAGCCGGACAGCAAGCCTGAGGTGAAGAAGCCCGAGCAGCACGCCGAAGCGAAGCCTGCGGCCAAGCCCAGCGAATCGCACGACACGCCCAAGGCAGCCAACAAACCTGATCTGAACGCTGCCGACCCGATCGCCCAGTTCGCGCAGAACAACAACGCCAAGCCGGCGGCCAATCACGACAACGCACAAGCCAAAGCGGCGGCACCTGCCGGTAATGGCAAGTATCTGGTGCGCATCGGCGCCTTCTCGACGCAGGACCGCGCGCAGGCGTGGCTCGTCAAGCTCAAGCTCGTGAACGTGCCGAGCTACATGGTGAAGGGCAACGTCGACGGCCGCGAGCTCTACCTGCTGCGTGCCGGTCCGTTCCCTGACCGCAACAGCGCCGAAGCCGCCAGCAAGAAGATCCGTGATGCCGGTTTGACGGCCATGGTCGCCGAGGCGGGCTGAGTTGGGTAATTTTGCGCAGGGCGGTCTGCTGACCGTAGTGGATTACGCGGCGATCGCGATTTTGCTCGGCTCGATGGTGCTGGGCATGTTGCGCGGTCTGGTACGCGAGCTGTTCAATCTGGTGGGCTGGGTGGTGGCCTTCTTCGTGGCGCGCGCTTTCGGCCCGACCGTGGCGCACTGGCTGCCAGCCGACCTGCCCGGCGGCGAGATGACGCAGGGTGCGCTCGGTTTCCTGCTGGTGTTGGTGGCCGTCGTCTTCGGGGCCGGCATCGTGAGCGCGCTGGTGGGGCGCATGACCGACATGATCGGGCTGCGTCCGGCCGATCGCGGTTTAGGCATGTTGTTCGGTATCGTGCGCGGCATGTTGCTCTTGATGTTGTTGCTGGTCGCCGCCAGATTGACAGCATTGCCTCAGCAACCGGCGTGGCAGCACTCGATGGTGCGCCCGTGGGTCGAAGCCGGGCTGGAGCGCCTGATGCCGTATCTGCCCGAGCCGGTCCAGCATTACCTTCACAAGCCCGAAGAGGCCGTGCCGAGCGTGAACTCGCTGGGGACGCCGATCCCCTTGCCACAATTGGAACGTAGTTTGGAACCGAGTCGCCGGATGCAGGAAATGCTCGGCGGGCAGGGCGGCTTGAAGAGCCGTGGCGAGATGGTCGGGATTCGCGACAACCTCAGCGGCGGTGCCGCAGGGGCGGGGCAGGCGAACGGTGCCGGCGGGGTTGCGAACGCCGGAACGAACGCGGGCCTCGGCGGCGGTAGCGCTGGGAGCGCCTCCGGCCAAGCGCCGGGCGCCGGTTTGGCGAGCCCCGGTGCGAGCGATGGCGTACAGCAGGGATGGGGCATGCGCAGCGGCGGATCGGCCGCGCCGTCCGCCGGCCTGCACAAGGTTTCCGAATGACGGATAATACGGTCCGTTCGTTTGACACAGATTTCGAAGTTTTTTGAAGGATTCATGCCATGTGTGGCATCGTCGGTGTAGTCTCCAAGTCCCCTGTCAATCAGTTCATTTACGATAGCCTGCTGCTCTTGCAGCATCGCGGCCAGGACGCCGCCGGCATTGCGACGACGGATGGCCAGTCGTTCTATATGCACAAGGGCAACGGCATGGTGCGCGACGTGTTCCGCACGCGCAACATGCGTGACCTGCCGGGTCAGGTGGGTATCGGTCAGGTGCGCTACCCGACGGCTGGCTCGTCGAGCGCCGCGCAAGCGCAGCCGTTCTACGTGAATGCCCCGTACGGCATCGTGCTCGCGCACAACGGCAATCTGACGAACTGGGAACAGCTCAAAGACGAGATGTTCCGCATCGACCGCCGTCACATCAACACGACCTCCGACTCCGAAGTGCTGCTCAACGTGCTCGCGCACGAGTTGCAGCAAAGCTCGCTCGAAGGCCTGAGCGTGCCGTCGCTGTTCGAAGCCGTGCGCGGTGTGCATCGCCGCCTGCGTGGCTCGTACGCGATTGTCTCGATCATCTCCGGTTTCGGTCTGCTCGCGTTCCGCGATCCGAACGGTATCCGTCCGCTGTGCATCGGCCGCTTCGAAGGCCCGAACGGCACGGAGTGGATGGTGGCGTCGGAATCGGTGGCGCTCGAAGGCATGGGCTTCGCGTTCGAGCGCGACGTCAAGCCGGGCGAAGCGATCTTCATCAGCAACGACGGCGAACTGACTTCGCAGCAATGCGCGGAAGCCACGTCGCTGCATCCCTGCATTTTCGAACTCGTGTATCTGGCCCGTCCTGACTCGGTGCTCGATGGCGTGGCGGTGTACGACGCACGTCTGCGCATGGGTGACTATCTCGCCGAGAAGATTCGCCGCGAGATCGATTACAAGGACATCGACGTCGTGATGCCGATTCCGGACTCCAGCCGTCCGGCAGCCATGCAGGTTGCCAAGCGTCTGGGCCTGAATTATCGCGAAGGCTTCTTCAAGAACCGCTACGTCGGCCGTACCTTCATCATGCCCGGCCAGGCGATGCGCAAGAAGTCGGTGCGCCAGAAGCTCAACGCCATGCGCGTCGAGTTCAAGGACAAGAACGTGCTGATCGTCGACGACTCGATCGTGCGCGGTACGACCAGCCAGGAAATCGTGCAGATGGCGCGCGACGCCGGTGCCCGCAAGGTGATCTTCGCGTCGGCGGCGCCGCCCGTGAAGTTCCCGAACGTGTACGGCATCGACATGCCGACGCGCAGCGAACTGGTGGCCCACGATCGCAGCGACGAAGAAGTGGCGCGCATCATCGGTGCCGACGAACTGATTTATCAGGACGTCGAAGACATGAAGGCTGCTGTGCGCGACATCAACCCGGCGCTGACCGACTTTGATGCCTCGTGCTTCGACGGCAACTACATCACGGGCGACATCACCGTCGAATACCTGAACCGTCTGGAACAGCAACGCAAGGCGCCTAAGGCGTCGGTCGAGCGCGATGCCGGTGATAATGGCGATGGCGGCGAGGGTGACGAAAACGAGCCCCGCGGGGCTCAGCTCGGCCTGTAAGGCCAATGGCTGAGCGCGCCGCTCAGACAGGCTGGCCAGCGCGCTACGGCGCCAGAGGCCGGCCAGCAGCGCAAGGAGGGATTTTCCTTCCGTGCCTGCAACGTGCTACACTGCTTTTCACGTCGATTTGATTTCAGCTTGCGGACGTGGGGGAACATCCCCGAAACAGCTAAAGCGAGGCCTAGACAGATGGATTTCGAGCCCGTTTTGCTGACAAGCGAAACGGGCTTTTTCTTTTTGAAACGAGATACACGATGGACTCCTTCGATTTCGATACCCTGGCGGTGCGCGCGGGCACGCAGCGCTCCGAGTTCGGTGAGCATTCCGAGGCGCTGTACCTGACCTCGAGCTTCGTCTTCAAGAGCGCGGCCGAGGCTGCCGAGCGCTTCGCGCACTCGGAAGAGGGCTTCACCTATTCGCGCTTCACCAACCCGACGGTGTCGATGTTCCAGGACCGTCTGGCGGCACTGGAAGGCGGCGAGGCCTGTATGGCCACCGCTTCGGGCATGGCGGCGATTGTCTCGGTCGTGATGACGGCGCTGTCGGCCGGTGATCACCTTGTCAGCTCGCAAAGCATCTTCGGCTCCACGCTGAACGTGTTCTCGACGATCTTCAGCCGTTTCGGCGTGGAGACGACCTTCGTCGATCCGACCGATCTCGACGCCTGGCGCGCCGCGATCAAGCCGAACACGAAGATGTTCTTCCTCGAAACCCCGTCGAACCCGCTCACCGACATCGCCGACATTGCCGCCATCGGCAAGATCGCGAAGGAAGCGAACGCCTTGTTCGTCGTCGACAACTGTTTCTGTACGCCGGCGTTGCAGCGTCCGATCGAATACGGTGCGGATGTGGTCGTGCACTCGGCCACCAAGTATCTCGACGGTCAGGGCCGTGTGCTCGGTGGTGCCATCGTGGGCACGAAAGACTTCATCATGGGCAAGGTCTTCCCGTTCGTGCGCAGCGCGGGCCCGACGCTCTCGGCGTTTAACGCATGGGTGATTCTGAAGGGCATGGAAACGCTGTCGCTGCGCATGGAGCGGCAATCGGCCAGCGCGCTGACTGTGGCGCAATGGCTGGAGCAGCAACCGCAAGTCGCACGCGTGTTCTACCCGGGCCTGCCGTCGCACCCGCAATACGAACTGGCGCAGCGTCAGCAGAAGGCGGGCGGTGCGATCGTCGCGTTTGAACTGAAGGGCGCCACGCCGGCCGAACAACGCGAAAACGCCTGGCGTGTAATCGACAACACGCGTGTGCTGTCGATTACCGGCAACTTGGGCGATACGCGCACGACCATCACGCACCCGGCCAGCACCACGCACGGCCGTATCACGCCGGAAGCGCGCGCTGCCGCGGGGATTACGGAAGGGCTGATTCGTCTGGCGGTGGGGCTTGAGTCGCCCGCTGACATTCAGGCCGATCTGTCGCGCGGCTTTGCGCCGAACGCGCAATAAGCGGAGCGCAGCGGACATGAGTCGATTCTGGAGCGCGGGCGTTGCCGATTTGACGCCCTACGTGCCCGGTGAGCAGCCGCAGATGCAGCGGCTCATCAAGCTCAACACCAATGAGAACCCGTACGGCCCGTCGCCGCGCGTGCTCGCCGCCATTCGCGACGCGCTCGGCAGCGATGCCGAGGCGCTGAAGCTGTATCCGGACCCGGACGCGCGCCGTTTCAAGCAGGCGATTGCAACGCGTTTCGGTCTGGAAGTTGCCAACGTGCACGTGGGCAACGGTTCGGACGAAGTGCTGGCCAACGTGTTTCAGGGGCTGCTCAAGCACGACAAACCGATTCTCTACCCGGACATCACGTACAGCTTCTATCCCGTGTATTGCGGGCTGTATGGCGTCGCATTCGACACCGTGCCGCTGTCCGACACGTTCGAGATTCGCGCAGAGGATTACCGCAGGCCGAACGGCGGCATCATCTTCCCGAATCCGAACGCACCGACGGGCCGTGCGATCGCCTTGGGCGAGATCGAGCGCGTGCTGGCGGATAACGCGGGCTCGGTGGTCGTGATCGATGAGGCGTATATCGACTTTGGCGGCGAGACGGCGGCGGGGTTGATTGCGAAGTATCCGAATCTGCTGGTGGTGCAAACGCTGTCGAAGTCGCGCTCGCTGGCGGGGTTGCGGCTTGGCTTCGCCATTGGACATCCGGACCTGATCGAAGCACTGGAGCGTGTGAAGAACAGCTTCAACTCGTATCCGCTCGACCGGCTGGCACAAGCGGCCGGTGTGGCGGCGATCGAAGACGAGGCGTACTTCGAGCAGACGCGTCAGGCGGTGATCGCGAGCCGTGAGGCGCTGGTCGAACGCATGACGGCGCTGGGCTTTGAAGTATTGCCGTCGAAGGCGAACTTCGTGTTCGCGCGTCATCCGTTGCACGATGCCGCGCAACTGGCGGCCGCGCTGCGTGAGCGCGCGATCATCGTGCGCCACTTCAAGAACGCACGCGTGGCGCAGTTCCTGCGTATTACGGTGGGCACCGACGCAGAGTGCGAGACCTTCACGGACGCATTGAAGGAAGTTCTGGCGGGCTGATTCGCCAGAGAGTGGACGGAAACGTCAGCGCTCGAAGGGCCGGTATTCGGTGGCGCATCATGCGTCGCACGGGGTGCCGGCCCTTTTTGCTTTGGGTTCTGGCAAGGCGGCATGTACGCCGTTACGATGGCGGGAATTCGATCAGAGAGATGCCCATGAAGACGACATACCTGCCACGCGCCGGTTGGTACGGTGCTTTGCTGCTCCTTGCCGGGGTGTTCTGGCTGGTTGGCTGGTCGAGGGTGATGGGAAGTTATTTCCCGGCGCTGTTCAGCTACTTCGCGTGTTCGATCTTCATGGTGGTGTTCCCGAGCTGGTTCTACGGCTCGCGCCGACAGCCGCGTACGACATTCGGTGTCAAAACTCTGCACTTTTGGCGTGGTGCGATCGTTCTGGGGTTAGGCGGAACGGTCGCATGCCTGCTCGCACGAAGCGCGCTTGGCGCCCAGTTCGGTATGTTTCTGACGCTATGGGCGGTGGATTGCTTGCTGAGCGTCAGAGAGGTCGGATTCCGTCCCGATGCGCAGACATCGAGCTAGCGGCTTACAGCAAGTAGCGGCTGAGTCGCACGCCGGTCAGTGCGCCAAGCACCCGCGAAGACAACAGCAACTTGCCGTCCGCTTGCAGCATCGGTGTCCCCTTGGCCATCAGCGAGCCCGGAGGCGGATCCGAGATGACCAGGCCGTCATTGCCGAATGTCGGGTCACGAGACCCGTCGGCCAAACGTCGTTCAAGCGTGGTCTTGCTCACACCGCCGGTATAGCCCGCCCAGATGAACTTTCCGTCAGGTTGGAGCAGGAACGCGCCTGCAACATTGCCCTCGTTACCAATCGGCGTCATGAGGAGTTTGCCGTCGTTGAAGGTCATGTCCGTCGCCCCGTCTGTCTCAAGACGCGTTATCCAGGTCGTCTGCGGACGCTCCGGCGGGCTGGCCAGTCCGAGCACGAGGATCTTTCCGTCTGACCGTGTCGCGAGTGCGACGGCTTGCCAAAAGGTTGAGCCGGGATACTGCTCCGGATAATCGAAAAAACGATACCCGTCGTCACCAAACGTCGGAACGGGTTTGCCTCTGTCGTCGTACCGGGATACCTGCGGTTGCAGGTGGACGGGCGCATCGTACGTTGCAGTTCCCCACAACATCAACGTGCCGTCACTCTGGGGCAAAATGCCGAGAAGATGCGCTTGCGGGGGAACATCCGAGGAAATGCCGACCACGCCAAACGAGGGGTCGAGTGTGCCATCCGAAGCGAGGCGGACGAGGGCACTGCGGCCTGAGCCGCGCATACACAGGACGATGCGACCGTCTTGCTGGACACTGAAACCGAAAATTTCGTTGCTATAGGGATTGTCCAGAATGACCATCGTGAATCCGGCGTTGCCGAACCCGGTGTCAAGCTGACCGTCCTCATGCAGCCGCGCGACCAACAACTGGTAGCGGCTTTCTTCCGGAAAATTCAGATTGCCTGACACGATGATCTTGCCGTCGGACTGGAACGAGCATCCGAGCACGCTGAAATTAATTGCCTCCGCGTGAGGAAAATGGATTGCTTTTCCCTCGGCGCCAAAGAGTGGATCAGGTGTGCCGTCGGGTAGGTGACGAAAGACGCGAATGCCGACGCTATCCAAGATGCCCTCGACCGTCACGATTTTTTGATCCGGACGCAGCGCGGAAGTCCCCAGACCACCCGGTATGTCGGAATGCCCGCGGTTGCCAAATGACGGGTCGAGATCGCCCGCGCGTAAAGTCTGGTTCATGACGATTACCTCGTTGCTCGTGAGGGCAGTCACATCGCATCTACGGCATCAGCGATACCGGGGCGGCGACTGCAAGTCGGTCGTAGCGTTGCCACCGACACACCGGCTCGCTACCACTCTTGGCTCACAACGTGTGCGCAGCAACTGTCAACGTTGACAGGTAGCGTCATGGCAAACATTCACGGATACCCCTGCTTTTCGACGCGTCGACGCGTCCGGCGAGACTACGCTATGCTTGCGGGATTCCCCCATGAAGTCATCGGAGACGTCGAATGTCGCATCAAGTCGAATTGTTTATCAATGGGCAGTGGAAAGCGGGCGCAGAAGGCCTGACGCTGCCGATCGAAAACCCGGCCACCGGTGAAACCATCGGCACCGTGGCCCGCGCCACGCAACCGGATCTGGACGCCGCCCTTGCCGCCGCCGAAGCCGGTTTCGCCAAGTGGCGCGAAGTCGCCCCGTTCGAGCGCGCCAAGCTCATGCGCAAAGCCGCCGGCCTGCTGCGCGAACGCGTGGGTGATATCGCCCGCCAGATGACGCTGGAGCAGGGCAAGCCGGTCGGCGAAGCCAAGGGTGAAGTGCTCTCCGCCGCCGACATCATTGAATTCTTCGCAGAAGAAGGCAAACGCGCTTACGGCCGTCTCGTCCCGTCGCGCGTGCCGAATGTCACGCAATTGGTGATCCCGACGCCGGTCGGCGCCGTCGCTGCCTTCACGCCGTGGAACTTCCCGGTCAATCAGGTCGTGCGCAAAGTCTCCGCTGCGCTGGCCGCTGGTTGCTCGGTGATCGTCAAGGCACCGGAAGAAACCCCGGCATCGCCCGCTGCACTGATTCGCGCCTTCGCCGACGCCGGTCTGCCCGATGGTGTGCTGAACCTCGTGTACGGCGTGCCGGCCGAAATCTCGTCGTATCTGATCCCGCACCCGACCATCCGCAAGGTCTCGTTCACGGGCTCCACGCCGGTGGGCAAGCAACTGGCCGCCATGGCCGGTCTGCACATGAAGCGCGTGACGATGGAGCTCGGCGGCCATGCCCCGGCACTGATCTTCAACGACGCCGACATCGCCGCTGCCGTGCGCAACCTCGCTGGCGGCAAGTTCCGCAACGCCGGTCAGGTCTGTATCGCGCCGACGCGCTTCATCGTGCAGCGCGGTGTGTACGACCAGTTCGTCGCAGCCTTCGTTAAGGCGGCCGAAGCCGTGCGCGTGGGTAACGGTCTGGACCCGGAAACGACGATGGGCCCGCTCGTGAACGGCAAGCGCTTCGAAGCCATCAGCGCCATCGTCGATGACGCGGTGGCTCACGGTGCCGAACTGAAAACCGGTGGCAAGCGTGCCGCCGACGGTGGTCACTTCTACGCCCCGACGGTGCTGTGCAACGTGCCGCTCACGGCAAAGATCATGCACGAAGAGCCGTTCGGCCCGGTGGCGATCATCAACCCGTTCGATACGGAAGAAGAAGCCATCGCCGAAGCCAACCGTCTGCCGTATGGTCTGGCCGCGTACGCCTACACCACGTCGGCGGGCACGGCGCAGCGCCTGTCCACGCGCGTGGAAAGCGGCATGCTGACGATCAACCATTCGGGCCTTGCGCTGCCGGAAGTGCCGTTCGGCGGCGTGAAGGACAGCGGCTACGGTTCGGAAGGCGGCCCGGAAGCTCTCGAAGCGTACCTGCAACCGAAGTTCGTTACGCGTCTCGACGTCTGAGCATCAGATCCTCTGATCGTGTGATATCGAACGCCCGGTAGCAAAAAAAGCCGATGCAGGCGACTGCGTCGGCTTTTTTCATTTCAGCGTCAATGCAGCGTCAACGCGCGTGATGCTTCAGGCCGGTTTGGCGGCATCCAGCGACGCCGCTTCGATGGCGGACAGTCGCGAGGCCGGTGAAAACACGATGATGCCGAGTTGCACCGCGAACCCGGCCGCCATGGCGGCCAGGCAATACCGCGTGCCCAGTGTCGCCGCCAGCCATGCGCCGAGAAACGCCCCGAACGGACGTGCTCCGGCCGTAGCGGTCATCGTCACCGCCGACACGCGGGCGATCAACCCGCCCGGTGTCACGACCTGACGCAGCGATGTTGTGGAGATGGTCCAGACGATCGGGCCGAAACCGAACAGAAAGAACGCGGCGAATACCACGGCATAGGCCGCCACGCCGCCCGACATCTGCCACGTCGCCACCATCAGCAACGACGCGAGGGCAGCGCAGGCGGGCCCCAGCACGATCTGCCGGCCGAACGAGAGCCGCTTCGCCACGCGCCGGTAGCCGAACGCGCCACACACCATCCCGAACCCGTAGACACCCAACGCAATGCCGACTGCCTGCGCCGAGAACGCCAGCGCGTGGATGGCGTAGTACGCGAAGATGGCGAGCAGCAGATACCACGAGGTATTGAAGACGAACGCCGTCGCCACGATGGGCCGCAGATAAGGGCTGCGCGCGATGAAGCGCACGCCCTCGGCAAGTTCATGCACGAAATGGCGGCGGGATGCCACGCGAGGGGCTTCGGCAGGCAAGCGCGTCAGGCAATAGACGCTCGCGAGCGAGAGCACGAACGCGGCGGCAAACGCGAGCGTGCCCGATGCCCATCCCGCCAAAAGGCCGCCCAATGCCGGGCCCGCCGTGAACGCAATACTGCGCGCAATCTCAAGCCGCCGGTTGGCCGTGAGCAGATCTGCCGGATCGACGAGCGCAGCGACCAGCGACGGCGCGGCGGCACCGAAGACGACCGTGCCCGTGGCCATCGCAAAGCCGAGCATGCCCAACGCGGGCAGTGTCAGCAGCTGCGCACGAAACAGCGCGAACAAGCCGAGCAAAGCGACGGCACGCAGCAGTTCGGTCGCGACCATGAGCGGCTTGCGCCGATAGCGATCGGCCAGCACACCGGCGGGCAGCGAGAGCAGCAGAAAGGGGAGGGTCGTGGCCGCCTGCAACGAGGCCGTCTGTTCAGCCGAGGCGCCGAGCGCGATGACGGCAACGATGGGAATGACGGCGAGCGTCATCTGTTCGCTGAACTGCGCGGCGAGATTCGCATGCGACAACGATGTCACGAGCGACGTGACGGGCGGTGCCTTCGGGCTCTGCGCCCACTCCTGTGCCATACCCATCCCCTCGAAATTGGTCAGACGAGGGGGAGTCTAGGCGGTGTGGTGCGCAGAGACGCTCCGTTTCTTGCGATTGAATTCCGGTCGATTTCCGATGGAATGGCCAGTGAATTCAGGCGGGGCGCTGCCTAGCTGTTGGGCTGAAGCCACGTGTATGCCTGCCCGTTGATACGACGCTCGCGCGGCGTGAAGGCCGGACTGAGCAGATCGTCCGAAGCGCTGTAGTAACGCGTGTCGATGTCGAGCATGCCCAGCAGCGTGTGTTCGAGCCGGTCCGTCTGGTACGGGCGCGCTTCCAGCACAGCCTGAGTCAATTGGGTCGGTACGCCGGGTTGCTGCGCGCCGTCACGTGACCACACAACCATCGGAATTTCGTAACCGGACGCGTCGGCCACCGACTGCCCGGCGTGATTGCGCGTATGGCCCACTTCCTGCGCATGGTCGGAACTGAACAGCAGACTGGCGTCGCTTTGCGCGCCTGTCGCCATCGTTTTGCGAATCAAATTGGAGACCACAAAATCGTTGTACGCGATGGCGTTGTCGTACTCATTGCGCAGGTGCCGTACCCACGTCGACCGGCCTTGTGCCGCGAGCGTGGCCATCACGGCATCGTCGGTATTGTCGAAGCGTGCGAATTCTTCGGGATAGCGCATGTCGTAGGTCGGGTGCGCCCCCAGCAGATGCACGATGATCAGCTTCTTCGGGGCTTCGCTGGCCAGCGCCGCATCAAAGGCGGGCAGCAGATTGCCGTCGACGTTGTTCTCGCCGCGTCCGTACCCCTTGTTGATGAACACCTGCTCGTCGGCGCGCTTGGCTACCAAACCTAACCAGCCGTCGTTGGGCACCTGATTCGAGATCCAGTAAGTGCGGTAGCCGGCTTCCCGGGCGAGCATCACGACATCGGGCTGGCGCGTCCACGCTTCGGGGTCGTCGAGGCTGGCCGGTGTGAGCATCTTCATGAGCGACGACATCGTTGCCGGTTCCGACGACACCACGTCGCGGAACACCGTGAGATCGCCGCGCAGCGAATCGAGCATCGGCGTGGTGTTGCGTGCGTAGCCGTAGAGCGACATGTTGTTGCGATTCAAACTCTCGCCGATCACCCAGACGACGGTGTTCTTGTCCGGCCCGTGATACTGCACGCGCCAATCCGCACGTTGCGCCATGTTGCGGTCGAGATCGCGTTGTAGTTGCGCGGCGTGATCGGCTTGCCCCTTGTAATCGAGATAGCGCATCGGCCAGTAGAGCAGCGGATTCTCCTTGGCCATCGTCGGGTTGAAGTGCAGCGCGAGGAAAACGGCCAGCAGCGCCACGACGGTCGACTTGCCGGTGCGCTGCATCGGTGCGGGCGATTGCCGGGCTTCTTCGCGTGCGAGGCGGCGCTCGCCGAACACGACGGCGCCCATCAGCACCACGAAGGCGGCACTGGCTTCGAAGACGTCGCGCCAGTTATGGCGGAAGAACTCGTTGGTTTCGGACGGATTGGTGTTGAACACTGCGTGCAGTACCAACAGGTGATTGGGGCGCATGCCGAAGTAGTCGCGCAGGAAGCCCTTGGTGGCGGCATCGAAAAAGAACACGGCGATGACGCTGAGCGTGGTGGCGCTGAACCAGACGGGCCGCGCGCGCAATAGCAGGCAAAGGCCGGCAAGGCCGGGCAGGGCGGTCGCCATGAGGGCGGCGCTCTTGCCGTATTCGTTGGCACTGATCATGCCGAGGGCCCAGAACGCTGCCAGTCCGCCCAATCCGAGGTATAGCCGATGCAATAAGGGTTTCAATCGCTGTCTCCGCCGAGCTTTTTTCGGGCCAGTTCGTGCTGTGGCCATTTGTCTTTGCGGGGTGAGAGTTCCCGCGCGGCACCGCATGGGCTGCCGAATCGGGCGTTTCGACTGCCAAGACTCGGGAAAGTGTCAGCGTTGTGCGACTTTTTTAGGCGAATGAGGGTAGTTATTAGTGTGTTGAAGTGGATTCCCACGCGATTGCGTGGGAAAAGGCACGTTCGGCGCGTTCGGCGCGTCCGGCACGTTCGGCACGTTCGGCGTTTTTCACTCGCCAAATCGGCAAGCGCCGCGACGCCTGCTCGCGCATGGAAGTTTATTGACGTAAAGCGGGCTTCAACGAAATTGCATTTCGCGGCGGCCCTCTACAATCGTGGCATTCGCTCAACCGATATTCGTGAATTCCGATGCTGCCAGACACGATGTGTGACCCGCTCAGCTCACCCGTTCCGCCGCTTGGCGGCCGCACGTTGCCCGCCGAAGTGGCGGCGCTGACGCCTGCCATCGGGGAAACGTCATGACGCGCGAGATTCTTCGTGTCGGGGCACCATCGCTGAGCCGGGTGGCAGCCGAAGTCACGGATGTCACCGATCCGGTGGTGCGCCGCGATGCCGCCGATCTGCGTGAGGCGTTGGCAGCCTTTCGCGCGGCGCATGGTTTCGGACGTGCCATCGCCGCGCCGCAAATCGATATCGACCGGCGCATGATCGCGCTTGCGGTGCCGGGTTGGCCCGGCGTGATCGTCAATCCGGAAATCGTATGGACGAGCGATGAGCGCGTCACGCTCTGGGACGACTGCATGTGTTTCCCGGACACGCTGGTGCGGGTGTCGCGTTACGCGTCGATCTCCGTGCGTTGCGTTGATCTATCGGGCGAGATGCACATGAAGGCGAAGCTGCCGCTGGCCGAGTCCGAATTGTTGCAGCACGAGATCGACCATCTCGACGGCAAGCTGTCGTTTGACCGCGCCGTGGGCGAGAACGCCATCGTGCAACGCGATGTGTTCGACGCCGATCGCGCAACGTTTGCGCGGCAAGTCGACTATTGCCCGCAGCCCTGATCCGGGATGAGGCCGCGACTCATCGGGACTAATCTCATCGGGACTAATGAAGCCGCGCGCCGTTCGGCACGGCGCGCTCTACACCAGCGAGCACGATAGCGCCGCTTTCATCGGCAAAGCCGGTGACCAGCACTTCGGACGCCACGCCCGCGATCCGCTTCGGCGCGAAGTTGCACACGCACAGCACCTGCCGGCCGATGAGCGACTCGGGCGTGTAGTGCACGGTGATTTGTGCGCTCGACGTCTTCACGCCGAGTTCTCCCAGATCGACCTCAAGCACGTATGCCGGCTTCTTTGCCTTCTCGTTCACGCGCGCGGCGATCACGGTGCCTACGCGCAATTCGATCTTTTCGAAATCCTGCCACTCGATGGTCTCGGCCATGTCCTGCTTCCTGTGCTGACGCACGGCCGTGGCCGCACGAAACAAATAGAAAGAGAGAAGCCTAGCGCGCGAAGGGTGCGCGGGGATTGTGAAAAACGGCAGGCGGTGGCTTCGGCTTGGCTTGGGGACGCCGCCGGCGTGTGCGTCGCTGCATCGCCGGTGCAGGTGTTCAGCGTGTGCCGGCGCGTTCCCGTCGCCACACGGCGGGCGTCTGGCCATAGTGCTGGCGAAACGCGTGGGTGAGGGCGCTCTGATCGTTGAAGCCAACATCGAGTGCGATCTCGGCAAGCGGGGCGTCATCCGTTGCCAGCAGCACGGCGGCGCGCGCAAGTCGTAGCCGCATCAAATGCCGATGGGGCGTCTCGCCCGTCATGGCCACGAAGCAATCGTGAAAGTGGCGCACGCTCATGCCCGCTTCGAGCGCGAGTGTCGCGGTGTCCGGCGGCGCTGCCAGATCGGCCTGAAGCCTTGCGTCGACCGTGGCCAGATCGAGCTTCGCAGTGCGCAGGGCCGGGCGCGCCGGGGCCAGCTTCGCGGTGAGCATCGCGAGCATCTCGCGCACGCCGGGATCGTCGGCGCTCAGTGCATGGCTGTCGGCGTGTGCCGAGGCAAACGCCGACACGCGGCGCACCAGCGCCAGCATTGCCGCATCGAGCGCGAAGAACGTCTCGTGATCGAACGCCCGTTCGCTCCCTGTCACCCGGGCCACCGTTGTCGGCACGTCGAGCACGACCTGCTGATTCGGCCCGTCGCCCCGGTAGTCATGCCGCACCCCCGCAGGAATCACCACGCCATTGCGCGCGCCCACGCGGCCGTATTGCGACGCGTCGCCGTCGAGCGAAATCGCCATCCGCCCCGAGTGCCCGATCACCACCTGATGGAAATCGTGCGTGTCGGTGCTGTCGGTCGGGCGGTATTCGCGAAGTTCAAGGATTGCCTTGGGCATAAGGCATGAGAAGTGCATGACTACAGGTTATGAAAAAACGCGCAAAGCTTTCCCGGATTCATTGGTTCGGGCGCGCGGGGCGCATCGCTACACTGGTTCTCCAGTGGTCGGGGCGATCCGGCCGGCATCGGCGTGAAGACGCCGGTGTGCTTCGAATCCTCAGGGTGTGTGGCGCGTCGGACTACGCTGGCACCCGTCTTTGGCAGGGAAGTATGACATACGCCGTCACGATCTCCGGCAGCCCGTCGGCCGCCTCGCGCAGTGCGCGTTTGCTGCGTTTTATCGAATCCGATCTGACCGCCGCCGGCATCGCCGTGCGTCGCATCGACATTCGCGCGCTCTCGCCTGCCGCGCTGCTCGCGGCTGATACCACCCACGACGATCTGCGCCATGCGCTCGCCCAAGTGGCCGGCGCGCAAGCGGTGATCGTCGCCACGCCCGTCTACAAGGCAGCGTATAGCGGTTTGCTCAAGGCCTTCCTCGACGTGTTGCCGCAAGACGGCCTGGCCGGCAAGCTCGTGGCCCCGTTTGCCACGGGTGGCAGCCCCGCGCATCTGCTCGCGCTCGACTACGCGCTCAAGCCGGTGCTCTCCGCGCTGGGCGCACAACACATTCTTCGCGGCGTGTTCGCCGTCGATCAGCAAGTGCCGAAAGAAGAGGGCGCAACGCTTGATGCGGCCGTTGCCGAACGCCTCGGCGCGACCGTCGACCAGCTCTCGCAATGGCTGCATGAGCGCGAAGTGATTCGCCAGTGGCCCGCGCACCAGGCACGTGCCGGTGCGTTGCAAGCCACGCTCGCCGCCTGATCCGGAGTCCGTGATGAAAGTCTTCTGGTTCATTCCGACACACGGCGATGCGCGTTATCTGGGCACGTCCGATGGCGGGCGTGTGTTCGATTTCGACTACGCGCGCCAGATCGCCAGCGCCGTCGATTCGCTGGGTTACGAGGGCGTGCTGCTGCCCACGGGCCGCTCGTGCGAAGACGCCTGGGTGACCGCGTCGAGCCTGATCGGATCAACGAAGCAGTTGAAGTTTCTCGTGGCGATTCGCCCGGGCATTGCTTCGCCCGCACTCACGGCACGCATGGCATCCACGTTCGATCGCTTGTCGGGTGGCCGCCTGCTGATCAACGTGGTGACCGGTGGCGACGCCGGTGAGCTGGAAGGCGACGGCTTCTTCGCCGATCACGCGCAACGTTACGAAGTGACCGACGAGTTTCTGAAAATCTGGCGCGAGCTGGGTGAGAAGTCGCACACGGGCGAGGCCGTCAATTTCGATGGCAAGCATCTGCGTGCTGTGGACGCGAAGCTGCTGTATCCGCCGGTGCAGAAACCGCACCCGCCGCTATATTTCGGTGGCTCGTCGGAAGCGGCGCGCCAGATCGCGGCCGAACAACTCGACGTCTACCTTACGTGGGGCGAACCGCTCGCCGATGTGGCCGAAAAGATCGCCGACGTGCGGGCCCGTGCCGCCAAGCTGGGGCGCACGCTGCGCTTCGGGCTGCGCCTGCATGTGATCGTGCGCGAGACAGAAGACGAAGCGTGGCGTGCCGCCGATTCGCTCATCAGCAAGCTCGACGACGCGACCATCGCGCGCGTGCAGACGCAGTTTGCCAAGATGGATTCGGAAGGCCAGCGCCGCATGGCGGCACTGCACGGCGGACGCCGCGACAAGCTGGTGATCGCCCCGAATTTGTGGGCTGGCGTCGGGCTCGTGCGCGGTGGCGCGGGCACGGCACTCGTGGGCGACGGACCGACCGTCGCGGAGCGCCTGCGCGAGTACGCCGACCTGGGCATCGACACCTTCATTCTGTCGGGTTACCCGCATCTGGAAGAAGCGTATCGCTTCGCAGAACTGGTGTTCCCGCACCTGCCGCTCGACGTGCGCGAGCGTCTGGGCAATACCCAACTTGGCGGCCCGGTCGGCGAAGTGATGGCCAACAACATCTTGCCGCAGGCCTCGCAAAGCTGATTTGGCCAACCCGGCCCGTGGAGAAATTCGTATGACCCAATCAACACTCGCTCCCGCCGCGACGCCGGTGGGTGCGTCCGGCGCCGCGTCGGGCACGTGGCAGCGCGTCTGGCGTGTTGCCGCACGACGGCTCGCACCGTGGCTCGTTCCCATCGTGCTCGTGACCGTCTGGCAGATTGCCGCCGAAGCGGGCTGGCTCTCGACGCGTGTCTTGCCCGCGCCGTCTGCTGTGGTCGATGCCGCGTGGCAACTCGCGGTGAGCGGCCAGATCTGGCGCGACATCGGTGTGTCGACCGGCCGTGCCGTGCTCGGCTTTGTAATCGGCGGTGGTCTCGGCCTGTTGCTCGGCATGCTCACGGGCCTGTCGCGGTTCGCCGAGACGGCGCTCGATTCGTCGTTCCAGATGCTGCGCAACATCCCGCATCTGGCGCTCATTCCGCTGGTGATTCTGTGGTTCGGTATCGACGAGAAAGCCAAGCTGTTTCTCGTCTCGATCGGTGTGTTCTTCCCGATGTATCTGAACACGTATGCCGGTATTCGCGCCGTCGACGGCCAACTCGTCGAGATGGCTCGCAGCTACGGCTTGCGTGGCTGGGCGCTGTATCGCGATGTGATTCTGCCGGGCGCGCTGCCGTCGATTCTGGTGGGTGTGCGCTTCTCGCTAGGCCTGATGTGGGTGACGCTGATCGTGGCGGAAACCATCTCGGCGCAGTCGGGCATCGGCTATCTGACGATGAATGCCCGCGAGTTCTTGCAGACCGACATTGTGCTGGTGGGCATTCTGCTCTACGCGCTGCTGGGCAAGCTGGCCGATGTGCTGGCCAAGGAACTGGAGTTTCGCTGGTTGCGCTGGCACCCGGCCTTTCAACGAGGAACCGCCGCATGAGCGCACAACAACTGGCCCCCGTCGCAGGCGTGGATATCGAATCCGAATGGACCGCCGAACAACGCGCCACCACGTCAGCCACACCCGCCAACGGCAATACCAACGGCAATACCGGCGCGAATCTCAAAGTCGTGCGTCAGACGAATGACGTCGCGGCCTCTGCCGGGTTGCGCATCGATGGCGTGAACAAACACTACGGCGCACGCGCCGTATTGACGGACTTCTCGCTGGCGATTCCGCGCGGCGGCTTTGCCGCCATCGTGGGACGCAGCGGCTGCGGCAAGTCGACGCTGCTGCGCCTGATCGCCGGGCTGGAAGCGGCCGACGCGGGCACCATCGCCCTCGATGGTCATGCGCTGGGCACCACGTCGAGCAAGGTGTCGACGCGCATCATGTTTCAGGACGCGCGGCTGTTGCCGTGGCGTACGGTGCTGCAAAACGTCGCCATCGGGTTGCCGAAGTCGGCGCATCCGCAGGCATTGGAAGTGTTGCGCGAAGTCGGCCTCGCCGAGCGCGCCAACGACTGGCCGAGTCAACTCTCCGGCGGTCAGCGTCAACGTGTAGCGCTGGCACGTGCACTCGTGCATCAACCCGATTTGCTGCTGCTCGATGAGCCGCTCGGTGCGCTCGACGCCCTCACGCGGATCGAAATGCACGCCCTGATCGAACGCTTGTGGCGCGCCCACGGTTTCACGGCGTTGCTCGTCACGCACGATGTGCAGGAGGCCGTCGCACTGGCCGATCGCGTGGTGCTGATCGAGCAGGGCCAGTTGGGGCTCGATCAACCCGTGACGCTGGCGCGTCCACGCGCACGCGGCAGTGTCGATTTCGCACAACTCGAAGCGCAGGTGCTCGACCGCGTGCTGCAAACCGAATCGAGCGGCACGCCGGTGGCGGCCGCACCCGAACC
Source organism: Pandoraea sp. PE-S2T-3 (assembly GCF_002179965.1). GTDB lineage: Bacteria > Pseudomonadota > Gammaproteobacteria > Burkholderiales > Burkholderiaceae > Pandoraea. The sequence continues at coordinate 85,666 of NZ_NGUQ01000015.1, read as the reverse complement.
CAGTTGGCCCGCCGCGACGGTGCGCTGGGCTGTCTGACCCGTCACATTCATCCTTCGCCGTCTTTTTATCCGACTGACGTTCATCCGACCGTCTTTTATCCGAATCACTGAACGCAGGAGTTCATCATGGGTATCACCGCCATCAACGTCCGTAACCAGTTCAAAGGCCGCATTCGCGAAATTCTGCGCGGCCCGGTGCTCTCCGAGGTCGACGTCGAAACGCCGAGCGGTATCGTCACCTCGGTCATCACCACGCGCTCCATCGACGAGTTGCGTCTGGACGTCGGCTCCGAAGTCGTGGCCCTCGTGAAGGCCACCGAAGTGTCGCTCGCCAAGCTCTGAGCCGGCGTTTTCCGCGATTCCAGCGTTTTGGAGATGGCTTGCCGGGTGAAGTCCGATGCCGGTACGGGGAAATTCCGAACCCCGGCTCGGACTGTGCCGCGAATGCACGCACTCGGCTGATATAATGACGGCTTCCGAATGTCGGCGACCCGCCTGCGCGAGACTTTCCGCCGCGGGCGTTTTTATTTGTTGCCGACGCGATGCACCGAAGCCAAACCATGACCACTGTCCGCACCCGATTTGCGCCTAGCCCGACCGGATTCATCCATCTGGGCAACATCCGTTCCGCTCTCTACCCGTGGGCGTTTGCGCGTCACAACCACGGTGTTTTCGTGCTGCGTATCGAAGACACCGATCTCGAACGCTCCACGCCGGAAGCCGTGCAGGTCATTCTCGAAGGCATGGAATGGCTGGGCCTCGATTACGACGAGGGCCCGTTCTATCAGATGGAGCGCATGGATCGCTATCGCGAAGTGCTGCAACAGATGAAGGACGCCGGTTACGTCTACCCGTGCTACATGAGCGTGGAAGAGCTCGACGCATTGCGCGAGCAGCAGCGCGAGCGCGGCGAAAAGCCGCGTTACGACGGCCGCTGGCGCCCGGAACCGGGCAAGGTCTTGCCTGAGCCGCCGGCCGGCGTGCAGCCGGTGCTGCGCTTCAAGAACCCGCTCGCGGGCAGCGTGGTCTGGGAAGACGCCGTCAAGGGCCGCATCGAAATCTCGAACGAAGAGCTCGACGATCTCGTGATTGCCCGCCCCGATGGCACGCCGACGTATAACTTCTGCGTGGTCGTCGACGACATCGACATGGACATTACGCACGTGATTCGCGGTGACGATCACGTGAACAACACGCCGCGTCAGATCAACATCTTCGAAGCGCTCGGCAAGCAGCCGCCGATCTACGCTCACTTGCCCACGGTGCTCAATGACCAGGGCGAGAAGATGTCCAAGCGCAACGGCGCCATGAGCGTGGTGCAGTACCGCGAAGAAGGTTTCCTGCCCGAGGCGGTGGTGAACTATCTGGCGCGTCTGGGCTGGGCGCATGGCGACGCGGAAGTGTTCTCGCGCGACCAGTTCGTGGAGTGGTTCGATCTCGATCACCTGGGCAAGTCGCCGGCACAGCACAATCCGGAAAAGCTGCTGTGGCTGAACAATCAATATCTGAAGCAGGCCGATAACGAGCGTCTGGCCGGTCTGACCGTGCCGTTCCTCGAAAAGGCGGGCGTGTCGATCGACGGCGGTCCGTCGCTGGCGGGCGTGGTGGGGCTGTTCAAGGATCGCGCCAACACGATCAAGGACATCGCCGCGAGTGCCGAGATGTTCTATCGCCAGCCGCAACCGTCCGGCGAAGATGTCGCACAGCATCTGACCGACACCGCACGCGCTGCGGTGAAGGATCTGGCGGCCGGTCTCGCCGCCTTGCCGGAGTGGAAGAAAGAAGCCATTTCGCCGGTGTTCAAGGCCACACTCGCGCAGCACGGCATGAAGATGCCACAACTGGCGATGCCGGTGCGCCTGCTCGTCGTGGGCACCACGCACACGCCGGCCATCGACGCCGTGCTCGAACTGCTGGGCCGCGATACGGTGCTGGCACGTCTGGCGGCGTAACCGACGCGGCAAGCCTCACTAGCATCAAGACGTCACAAAAAACCCCGGGATGCCTTGGCATCGCCGGGGTTTTTTGTGACTGTGGCACCCCTCCCGAGGGATGGCTGCCGTCGCCGGGAAACTTACGCTTGCGGCTTGGCTTCCAGCGTGACGGTGCTGGTCTTGGCCGGGGCCGGTGTGCGCTTGGTGCGCGAATAGCCTTCAAGCACCTTGACCATTTGCGCGTAGATCTTCGGGTTGGCGGCGAGCACTTCGCCTTCGAACAGGAAGTCCGATTCGCCCGTGTAGTTGCCCACGAGACCACCGGCTTCGGTCACCAGCAGGCTGCCGGCGGCCATATCCCACGGGTTCAGACCTTGCTCGAAGAAACCGTCCATGCGGCCGGCGGCGACATACGCCAGATCGAGTGCGGCGGCGCCCGGGCGGCGGATGCCGGCGCAATGCTCGGTCATCGTGCCAAACATCTTGAGGTAGTTTTCCACGCCTTGCAGATCGCGGAACGGGAAACCCGTGCCGATCAGGCCATCGGCCAGACGGTCGCGGCGCGACACGCGAATGCGCTTGCCGTCGATGTAGGCACCACGGCCGCGCGAGGCGGTGAACAGCTCGTTGCGCGTCGGGTCATAGATCACGGCTTGCGACACGATGCCCTTGTGGGAGAGCGCAATCGACGTGCAGTAATACGGCATGCCGTGAATGAAGTTGGTGGTGCCGTCGAGCGGATCGATGATCCATTGGAATTCGGAGCCCGCTTTGCCGTGTTCTTCGCCCGATTCTTCGGCGAGGATGGCGTGGTCCGGATAGGCTTGCAGGAGGACGTCGATGATCGCTTGCTCTGCCGCTTTGTCCACTTCCGTCACGAAGTCATTGTGCTGCTTCTTGCTGACCAGGACCTTGTCGAGGTCGAGCGACGCGCGGCTGATGATGTTGCCGGCTTTACGGGCGGCCTTCACCGCGATATTGAGCATGGGATGCTGCATGACAGATTCCTGTTAAGGCCATCGCCCGCGTCAAACACGACCCCCTCTGGGTCGGCTGGCAGGCATGGCAGACAAAGCGAACGAATTGGGCAAGAGCGATGCCCGGCAAGTGCCGCAGGTGACTTGGCGGCTCGATTGCAGGGACGAAAACGCGTATTTTAGCAAAAACCGGCCGCCTGCGCTCTGTTGTGCGCATCTTCTGACCCTTTTTCGACGCCACGCGGTCGGCGAATCAGGGCAAAATAGCGGCCTGCGCTGAATTTCATCCCGAATTTCTTCCCGAACGCCATCCCGATACCTGCCGCCTGCTCATGTCCCAGTCCGTTGCTCCCGTCCCGTCGCCGCTGTTTGATCAAGTGCGTTTCGTGCTCAACGAGACGAGCCATCCGGGCAATGTCGGCTCGGCGGCGCGTGCGATCAAGACGATGGGCTTCGGTCAGTTGGTGCTTGCAGCACCGCGTTTCGGGGCCGATGTCTTGCGCGACCCGGAAGCCATCGCCCTCGCGAGCGGCGCCGATGACGTGCTGGCCAACGCGCGCGTGGTGGCTGATCTCGACGCCGCGCTGGAGGGGGTGAGTTGGGCGGTTGCTCTGTCTGCACGCACGCGCGAATATGGCCCGCCCAATGCCGAGCCGCGTGAGAGCGCTGCGCTGGCCGTGCAGCATGCGGGGCAGGGCGAGGCGGTGGCGTTCGTGTTCGGCAGCGAACGAACGGGCTTGTCGAATACGGATGTCGAGCGATGCAATGCGCTCGTGCACATTCCCGCAAACCCGGTCTACAGCTCGCTCAATCTGTCGCAGGCCGTGCAGTTGATCGCGTATGAAGTGCGCATGGCGTGTCTGGGTGTCGAGCGCGGTGGTGCGGCGGCGAATGCGGTCGCTGCGCTGGCGGCGGGCGCTGTCAGTGCGAGTGCGAATGCCGGTGCACCGCACGATCATCTCGCCACGCGCGACGATGTGGAAGGCATGCTCGCGCATCTGGAGCGGGCGCTGGTCGATCTCGACTATCTCGATCCGGACAATCCCAAGAAACTCATGACGCGCCTGCGTCGCCTTTTCGCCAAGAGTCATCTGGAGCGCGAAGAGGTCAATATTCTGCGCGGTATCTCGAAGCACATTCTCGAGCGCAAGATCCGGCGTTGATGACTGGGCAGGGGACGTAGCGACACGGAGCAGGAAGGGCACACACGCTATGCCCTTACAGAGTATCCGGTCATTTTCCGGGCGTCTGCACGCATTGTGAAAACCCCATACAATTCTCAGTCACAAGCTTATTAGCCCTTCGCGAATATGAACCGATTGCGCGAGCGTTGCGCCGCCTCCCTGCCATATCACGTGCACTGTTAACGCACGCCCTCGCGCCACGGCGTGGCGAGGCCGGACATCTGTCGTGTCCCTCATCCCTCGTCAGTCACGCCGCTCAACGTCTGCCGGCTTCGGCCAGCACGCTTTCCGGTGAATTCGCACGATCCCGCCCCAAGACGGCAGGACGCGCACTACAGGATCGACATCAGGCTCATGTTTACCCGCCTTCGCGAAGATATTGCCGCTATCCGGCAAAAAGACCCCGCTGCCCGCAGTAACTGGGAAGTCTTCACCTGCTATCCCGGCCTGCATGCCGTGATGCTCCATCGCGTGGCGAATCGTTGCTGGACGTCCGGTTTCAAGTGGCTCGGGCGCTTCGTCTCGCATTACGCACGCTTTCTCACGGGCATTGAAATCCATCCGGGCGCGACGCTGGGCCGCCGCGTGTTCATCGATCACGGCATGGGGGTGGTGATCGGCGAGACGGCGATCATCGGCGACGATTGCACGATCTATCAGGGCGTCACGCTCGGCGGCACGTCGCTCTCGCGTGGCGCGAAGCGTCACCCGACGCTGGAGGCCGGCGTCATCGTCGGTGCTGGTGCCAAGGTGCTCGGCGGCTTTACGGTGGGTGAGGGCGCGAAGATCGGTTCGAACGCCGTGGTGGTCAAGCCGGTGCCCGCAGGCGGCACGGCGGTGGGCAATCCGGCACGCGTCATTCGTCCCGATGCCCCGCGTGAAAATGCTGAAGGCAAGCCGAACGGCAATGGCCGCAAAGCCGAGTTTTCCGCCTATGGCATCACACCGAACGCAGACGATCCGGTGTCGTTGGCCATTCACGGATTGATCGAGAACGCGACCGACCAGTCGCACAAGATCGATGTGATGGTGGCCGCGCTCAACCAGTTGGGTGCGCATCTCGAAGCGCTCGGTGCGAGCAAGATCGACACGGCCGAACTGCGCAAGCTCGGCAAGGAAATTCAGGACATGTGAGCGGGCGCGGGCGTCGATGCCACGAGATCGATCGCCCGTAGTCCGTGCGCGTCCCATTGCAGATAGCCGCCGCGTGGCGGCTCGATATCGAACTCCCAGTCGGGCAGCACCCAGCGCACACGCCGGCCTTCGGCGTGTCGCGCCGGCCGGTGCGTGTGGCCATGTACGAGCGTGCGCTCGCCGGCCGCATCGAGCAGGGTGTTGATGGCTTGCGCATTCGCATCGGCGTAGGCCATGCGATGGGCGCCTTTGGCCGCACTGCGCCGCCGGATACGATCGGCAATCGCCATGCGCACACGCAGCGGCAGCGCGAGGAAGAAGGCCTTGCCCAGCGGCGAATGCGCGACGCGCCGAAAGCGCTGATACCCCACATCGTCCGTGCACAACTGGTCGCCGTGACTGAGCACCAGCGCTTGCTCCAGAAACGAGAACACGCAGGGATCGTCGAGCATGACGGCGCCTGCCGCGCGTGCGAAGCGCTTGCCGAGCAGGAAATCACGATTGCCGCGCATGATCGCCACGGGCACGCCACTGGCGGACAGCTCGGCGATGGCGGCCGTCATGCGGCGTGCGAAGGCGCCAAGGGGCTCGGTGTCGGGGGTGCCGGTGTGTCGGGCGGGCGCATCCTTGTCAGCGCCGAGCATGTCGTCGCCGACCCAGTATTCGAACAGGTCGCCAAGGATGAAGAGGATGGACGCTTCACGCGCAGGTCCGCGCAGGAAGTCTTCGAAGACTTGCACCGTACGCGGCAGCGCCGGCGCGAGGTGAAGATCGGAAATGAAAAGCGCGGGCCCGTCGCCCCGTGGTGTCACGGGACATTGCGGGCACCGCGCAGTCGATACTGGCATCGAGTGTCGTCGGTGACGAGATGGGCGCTTACGCGACGATCACGGCCTTCTCGATGACGACGTCGTCAACCGGCACGTCTTGATGCATACCACGCGAACCGGTCTTGACACCCTTGATCGCGTCGATGATTTCCTGGCCTTCGACGACCTTGCCGAACACGGCGTAGCCCCAGCCCGACGGCGTCGGTGCGCTGTGGTTCAGGAAGTCGTTGTCGTTCACGTTGATGAAGAACTGAGCCGTGGCCGAGTGCGGATCGTTCGTGCGGGCCATGGCCAGCGTGTACTTGTCGTTCTTCAGGCCGTTGTTGGCTTCGTTCTCGATCGGCGTGTTGGTGGCCTTTTGTTTCATGCCCGGCTCGAAGCCGCCGCCTTGAATCATGAAGCCGTTAATCACGCGGTGGAACACCGTGTTGTCGTAGAAGCCTTCCTTCACGTAGGTCAGGAAGTTTTCAACCGTCTTCGGTGCTTTGGCTTCGTCGAGTTCGATGCGAATGACGCCGTGATTCGTTTGCAGTTCAACCATGATGCTTTCCTTCTGATGAAATGGTCCCGGCAGGCCGGAGGAGTTCAGCGTCGTGTTCAGCGTTTGACGACGCTGGCCGATTCGATCACGACGGGCGTGACAGGCACGTCGCGGTACATGCCTTTGCTGGTCGTGGCGACACCCTTGATTTTCTCGACAGTGTCCATGCCGGCGACCACCTTGCCGAACACTGCGTAACCATAGCCGTCCGGGCTTGGGTAGTCCAGTGACGCATTATCCGACACATTCACGAAAAATTGCGCAGTCGCCGAATTCGGATTCGACGTACGCGCCATCGCGATGGTGCCCTTCGTGTTCTTCAAGCCGTTTTGCGATTCGTTCGGAATCGGGGCGCGGGTGGGCTTCTCGTTCATGTCGGGCGTGAAACCGCCGCCCTGAATCATGAAGCCGGGAATGACACGATGGAAGACCGTGCCGTTGTAGAAGCCGCTGTTGACGTATTGCAGGAAGTTATCAACCGTCTTCGGCGCAGCCTTCGGGTTGAGTTCCACCGTGAAGTTGCCGGCCGACGTCTTGAATTGCACCTGCGGCTGCGTGGCCTGTGCGAGCACCGGCAGGCTGGCAACGGTGCCCGTCAGTGCGGCGGCAGCGACGGCACCGCCGAGCAGTGCGCGGCGCAGGCGATTCGGAAGGGACATGCGGGTCTCCTGGGCTATGAATTCGTATGAGGTCGTTGGATGTCGCGCGAGGGGCGATCAGTTCCCCGACTTGCCGACGTTCTTCAAACTGGCATCTTCGCCGGGCTTGGCCGGCGAGGGCGTCTGCGCGACCGGTGCGGCACGTTGCGGGGCCAGCATGTCGGCGAGCACCTTCTCGCGGCTCGACACGCGCGCCGTCGGCGAAATCTTGAGTGCCTTCTGATAGGCCTGCTGTGCGAGCTTGGCGTAGATGTCGCCAAGGTTCGAATACGCCACGGCAAAGCTCGGGTTGTTGCGGATCGCGCTTTCCAGTGCGGCGCGCGCCTTGTCGTACTCACCCGTCTGCGCGTACAGCGCGGCCAGGTTGTTGTACGGCTCGGGCAATTCCGGAAAGTCTTGCGTGAGTGCGGTGAAGGCGTCGATGGCCTCGGGCGTGCGGCCCAGCTCCATGAGCACGCGGCCACGCGTGAAGCGCACCTGCGCATCGCGCGGGTATTGCTTCAGGTGATCGTCGATCTTGGTGAGGGCGTCGCTGAACTTGCGCGCTTCGACCAATTTGTTGATCGCCGATTCGCTGGCCTGCTGCGGCGTTTGCAGCGGGGCAGGCGGGGGCGGATCGATGATCGCCTGGGCACCTGCGGGCAGCGCGAACAGCGAGCCGGCAAGGCCGAGCGTCACGCCTGCGAGCGTGAGCGCGTGGGTATGACGGCGGGCAGCGTTCATGGTGAAAGCGCTCGGGCGGAGGCGGGAAAGCAGGCGCGTTGCACTGCGCGAAAGGGACCGGCTTCGTTGCGTCATGATGGGTGCTTGGGATACCTGAGAGGTGCGCAAGAGATGCTATACTCGGCCGCATTCTAACAAAACACCTGCGCCCGGCCTGCGCCATTTCATCTTGTGGCGGCGGATACGGTTCGCAGGTTCGTTTTTTCTACCGCACGGCGCGCAGCCCGCCTCGCGATGTCGCTCCCGCCGCACGACGCGAATCGTGCCCGGAGGCATCGTCGCAGCGCCCGGCGCTGTCTCGCCCCCGGTCAAGCATTTATCTATGGATTCACTCCGCGTCTACAACTCGCTCGCGCGAGACAAACAGCCGTTCGTGCCCCTCGTTCCCGGCGAAGTCCGCATGTATGTTTGCGGCATGACCGTGTACGACTACTGTCACATCGGCCACGCGCGCGTGATGGTGGTGTTCGACATGGTGCAACGGTGGCTGCGCACGCTCGGCTACCGCGTGACCTATGTGCGCAACATCACCGACGTTGACGACAAGATCATCAAGCGTGCCGTCGAGAACGGCGAAACGATGCGCGAGCTGACCACGCGCTTCATCGCCGCGATGCACGAAGACGCCGACGCGCTCGGTGTGCAGCGCCCCGATCACGAGCCGCGCGCGACCGACTTCATTCCGCAGATGGTCGACATGATCGGCACGTTGCAACGTAACGGCTATGCGTATCAGGCCGAAGACGGCGACGTGAACTATGCCGTGCGCAAGTTTGCCAACTATGGCCAGCTTTCCGGCAAGTCGATCGAAGACCTGCGTGCGGGTGAGCGCGTTGCCGCGAACACCGCCAAGCAGGACCCGCTCGACTTCGTGCTGTGGAAGCGTTCGAAAGACAGCGAGCCCGACGAATCGAAATGGGCCTCGCCGTGGGGCGCAGGACGCCCGGGCTGGCACATCGAGTGCTCGGCCATGAGCTGCCAGTTGCTCGGCAACCAGTTCGACATTCACGGCGGCGGCGCAGATTTGCAGTTTCCGCACCACGAGAATGAAATCGCGCAGAGCGAAGCCGCCACGGGCGAGACGTTCGTGAACTACTGGCTGCACAACGGCTTCGTGCGCGTGGACGACGAGAAGATGTCCAAGTCGCTTGGCAACTTCTTCACCATCCGTGAAGTGCTGGCGAAGTTCGATGCCGAAGTCATCCGCTTTTTCATCCTGCGTGCGCAGTACCGCAGTCCGCTCAACTACAGCGATGCCCATCTGGACGACGCACGTGGCGGTCTGACGCGGTTGTACACCGCGTTGAAAGATGCGCAGGGCGACGGTGCCGCACTCGACTGGAACGAACCGTTCGCGCAGCGCTTTGCGGCGGCGATGAACGACGATTTCAATACGCCGATCGCGATTTCGGTGTTGTTCGAACTCGCCGGCGAAATCAACAAGCAGCGTGACCCGGTGCTCGTGCGTCAGTTGCTGGGTCTGGCCGGTACGCTCGGTTTGCTCGGCCGCGATCCGCAGTCGTTCCTGCAAGGGGCGGCAGGTGCCGGCGAGTTGGGTGATGCCGACGCGTTGCGCGCATCGGTCGAGGCACGCATCGAAGCGCGTGCGCAGGCCAAGCGCGAGAAGAATTTCGCAGAAGCCGATCGCATTCGTGCCGAGTTGCTCGCCGACGGCATCGTGCTGGAAGATCGTCCCGGAGGCGCCACCGAATGGCGTCGTGCCTGAGCGCGGCGTATCGAGGCGAATTTCATGGTGACTCGTAAATCCGTGGCCGCAAAGGCTGCGACCCAAACCGCCACGACCGGACGTGCTGCCAAGGCAACGCGGCCGACGGCCAAGCGCGCGGCGCCTGCCAAGGTGGCCAAGGCTGATGGCCAGTCCCGTAAGGTCGAGAGCAAGACCGGCGCGAAGACGGCGCCCGTGACGGCCAAACGTGCCAGCAGCGGCAATGGTGCGGCGGCGGTTGCCGACAAGCCCAAGAAGGTGGTGAAAGAAGCCGGCAACGGTGCCGCGGGCAAGTCGACCAAGGTCGCTGCGGGCGTGGCACGCAAAGTGTCGGCCCGGACGTCCAAAGCCGATGGCGCGGATGTGCTGACGAAGCCGGCTAAGGCAACCAAGGCGACCAAACCGGCCCGTCAGGCGAAGCCCGCCAAGACGACGCGTGTCACGGGAGCGGCGGCGAAAGGCAATGGCGCGGCGGGCGTCGCGACCACGCGTCGCGTGATCGCCAAGCGCGACGGCGAGACGCGTATCGTCACGCCGGAGATTGCCCGCATCGAAACCGACGTCGTGGAGCAGGCCGTCACTGGTGTGGTGCCGCTGCCGGTCGCGCCGGGCGCGACCCGCCCCGACTTCTGGGATCAGGCCTGCGCCGATCTCATGCGACGCGATCGCATTCTCAAGAAACTCATTCCCCAATTCGGCCCGGCGCATCTGACCGGTCGCGGCGAGCCGTTTGTCACGCTCGCGCGCTCGATCGTCGGCCAGCAGATTTCAGTCAAAGCGGCACAGGCCGTGTGGGACCGTGTGGTCGCCATCTGCCCGAAGCTCACGCCGGCACAATTCATCAAGGCCGGGCACGACGCGCTGGCCGGTTGCGGGCTGTCGCGTCGCAAGGCCGAGTACATCCTCGATCTGGCAACCCACTTCAAGTCGGGTGCGCTGCACGTGGACGCCTGGGCCAGCATGGACGATGAAGCCGTCATTGCCGAGCTGACCGGCATTCGCGGCATCGGTCGCTGGACGGCCGAGATGTTCCTGATGTTCAACCTGTTGCGCCCCGATGTGCTGCCGCTCGACGATGTCGGGCTCATCAATGCCATCAGCGTCAACTACTTCAGCGGCGAGCCCGTCACGCGCAGTGAAGCGCGCGAAGTGGCCGCCAATTGGGAGCCCTGGCGCTCCGTCGCCACGTGGTACATGTGGCGAAGTCTCGAACCGGTACCGGTCGAATACTGATTGTTCCGCTTAGGACGTATAATCCGCGTCCGATTCCGTATCATTTAGTCATTATCGGTGTCTATTGTTTGTCGAGAGGCGATGAAAGTTGTCTATCTTGATCGGACAGTGGTCGCCGGCGGTACAATACGCTGCCGCATTTCCGGGGAAACCTGATGAAGAACACCTTTTTGGATTTTGAACAGCCGATCGCCGAACTCGAAGCGAAGATTGAAGAATTACGCTTCGTGCAGGACGACTCCGCCGTCGATATTTCCGAAGAGATCGAGCGCCTCTCTAAAAAGAGCCAGCAGCTCACCAAGGACATCTACACGAACCTGTCGCCGTGGCAGGTTTCGCAAATCTCGCGTCACCCGCAGCGTCCTTACACGCTCGACTATGTGCGCGACATCTTTACCGACTTTCACGAGTTGCATGGCGATCGCGAGTTCTCGGACGACCATGCCATCGTGGGCGGCATGGCCCGTTTCAACGGTCAGGCCTGTATGGTCATCGGTCACCAGAAGGGCCGCGACACGAAGGAGCGCGCGCTGCGCAACTTCGGCATGCCGCGTCCCGAGGGCTATCGCAAGGCCATGCGCCTGATGAAGCTCGCCGAGAAGTTCGGTTTGCCGTTGTTCACGTTCGTCGACACGCCGGGTGCCTATCCGGGTATCGATGCCGAAGAGCGCGGTCAGTCGGAAGCCATCGGCCACAACCTGTTCGTCATGGCCGAGCTCAAGACGCCGATCATCACCACGATCATCGGTGAAGGCGGCTCGGGCGGTGCGCTCGCCGTGGCCGTGGCCGACACGGTCGCGATGCTGCAATTCTCGACGTACTCGGTCATTTCGCCGGAAGGTTGCGCCTCCATTCTGTGGAAGAGCGCGGCCAAGGCGCCGGAAGCCGCTGAAGCGCTGGGCCTGACCGCTCACCGTCTGAAGGCGCTCGGCCTGATCGACAAGATCATCAACGAACCGCTGGGTGGAGCGCATCGCGACCCGCTCGGTATGGCCGGCATGCTCAAGCGTGCGCTTGCCGACTCGGTGCGCCAGTTCCAGGGCATGAGCCACAAGGAACTGCTCGATCGTCGTTTCGAGCGTCTGATGAGTTATGGCAAGTTCAAGGAAGCCGGCGCCAAGTAAGTCGTCGGCCAGCGCGTCGTCGCCGTTGGTGGCGATGACGCCTGGCGTCGAACCGCCCGTGTCTTCCTCGCCTCACACCGCTGCCGCGTTCGCCTCTGCCCGAGGTGACGCGGCAGTTGTTCATGTGGACGTCGCTTTGCGCGTCGCGTTGGCGCATGCCTTCGCTTCGCGCGAATCGTCTGCCGTGCCACGGCTGGCATTGGCACTCAGCGGCGGTCTCGATTCCATGGTGCTGCTCGACGCACTGGCGCAATGGACGCAATCGCGACGCGACGCCGGTGAGCCAGTGGCGCAGCCGCTGGCCATTCATATTCATCACGGACTGTCCGGGCACGCCGACGAGTGGCTGGCCACCTGCGAGCGCGAGGCGCGTCTGCGGGGCTTTGCCTTCGAGGCGCGTCGCGTCAACGTGCCGCGCGATGCCCGCCAAGGTATCGAAGGGGCCGCGCGCGCCGCGCGTTACACGGCGCTGGCCGAGTGTTGTGCCGCGCATGGCATCGACTGGCTGCTCACGGCCCATCATGCGAACGATCAGGCCGAGACGGTGTTGCTGCAAATGCTGCGCGGCGCCGGGCTGCCGGGTGTCGCGGCGATGGCCGTGGCAGGGGTGTTGCCGGTCGCTTCGTCGGCGCAATTGCTTCGTCCGCTGCTCGACGTGTCGCGCGAAACGATGCAGACCTTTGCGACGGTGCGTTCGCTGTCGTGGGTGGAGGATCCCTCCAATCAGGACCGTCAGTATTTGCGCAATGCGCTGCGTCACGACGTGATGCCCGCGATTGCCGCGCACGTCCCCGCCTATCGCGAGACGCTCGCCCGTTTCGCGCGGCACGCAGCGCAAGCCCAGTCGCTGCTCGATCAACTCGCACAGATGGATTTTGACGCCGCGCATGTCGATGCGTCGCGTCTGCAACGCCGTCGTTTGCAGGGCCTCGACACGGCGCGTCTGGCGAACCTGTTGCGCTATTGGGCCGCGCGCGAGGGGTTGGCGGCGCCGCCCGAGGCGCGTCTCGATGAGTGGGTGCGGCAGATTCGCGATGCGCAACCCGACGCGTCGCTCACGCTGCCGCACGGTGACGCCGTGTTGCGCCTGTATCGCGATGTGCTGCAATGGACGCCGGTTTATGCCGCAGCGGATGCCGATGCGGCCGTCGATGACGTGGTGCTGCGCTGGTCAGGCGAGCGCGTCTGGCCGTTGCCGCAGTGGCAGGGCAGTGTCGTATTCGACCCTGTCGTGGATGCCGACGCGGCAACACAGACAGCCGGCATTGCCGAAGCGGCGCTGCGTGCGCACCCGCTGATCGCTCGCGAGCGGGCAGGGGGCGAGCGCTGGCGCGAACGCCCCGACGGGCATTCGCGCTCGCTCAAGCATTGGTATCAGAACAAGGGAGTGCCGGCGTGGCAGCGCCATGTGCCGATCGTCTGGCAGGCGGCGGACATCGTGTTCGTGCCGCGTCTGGGCATCGATGGTGCTGCATTGTGCGTCGACGGCCCGCGCTGGCGGATGACGTGGCGTGACGAGGCATGATCGGCTGGCCGGCACGCATCGGGTCAGTTCCAGCCACCACGCCAATCACATCATGCTGCTATCTCCGCCCTTGATCGGGTGATTCGGCATATCCCCTCGTAACCACTGAAATCCGCAGCATGATCTGCTGCCGAATGCGGCGTGTGAGCCCCCGGACAGTGCAATCTGCGCCAAACCGGCTCATGCGCGATACATTCGTGCGATAATCAAAAGTTCCGCGAATCGAAACGTCATCGATGCCCGTTCCAGGGTATCTGCGCAGGATTCATAAACGGTTTCAAATCAATGTGTTAGCAATGTTATGGCTCTGATCGTACACAAATACGGCGGCACGTCGATGGGCTCGGTGGAGCGCATCAAGAATGTCGCCAAGCGCGTGGCCAAATGGCATAAGGCCGGTCACAAGATGGTGGTGGTGCCGTCGGCAATGTCCGGCGAAACCAATCGTCTGTTGGGTCTGGCCAAAGAGATTTCGGCCGAACCCGATCCGCGCGAACTCGACGCCATTGCCGCCACGGGCGAGCAAGTGAGCGTTGGCCTGCTGGCCCTTGCTATCAAAGCCGAGGGCGTCGACGCCGTGAGCTACGCCGGCTGGCAAGTGCCGATCAAGACTGACAGTGCCCACACCAAAGCCCGTATTTCGGAAATCGACGACAAGCGCGTGATGGCCGATCTCGATGCCGGCCGCGTGGTCGTCATCACCGGTTTCCAGGGGATCGACCCGAACGGCAACGTGACCACGCTTGGCCGTGGCGGTTCGGACACGTCGGCGGTTGCCGTCGCTGCCGCACTGAAGGCCGACGAGTGCCTGATCTACACGGACGTGGACGGTGTGTACACCACCGACCCGCGTGTGGTCGACGAGGCTCGCCGCCTCGATAAGGTGACTTTCGAAGAGATGCTGGAAATGGCCAGCCTCGGTTCGAAGGTGTTGCAGATCCGCTCGGTGGAATTCGCCGGCAAGTACCAGGTCAAGACGCGTGTGCTCTCGAGCTTGACCGATCCGATGATTGCGCTCGATGAAGAAGCGCGCTCGGGCACGCTGATTACTTTTGAGGAAGACGAACAAATGGAAAAGGCCATCATTTCGGGTATCGCATTCCAGCGCGACGAGGCCAAGATCACCGTGCGCGGTGTGCCGGACCGCCCGGGCATCGCCTACCAGATCCTCGGCCCGATCGCCGACGCGAACATCGATGTCGACATGATCATCCAGAACCAGAGCGTGGACGGCAAGACCGACTTCACGTTCACGGTGCCGCGTGGTGACTTCCAGCGCGCCATGGCGCTGCTGCAAAACGACGTGCAAGGCCATATCGGTGCCGCGGAAGTATCGGGCGACCCGAAGGTCTCGAAGGTCTCGATCGTGGGTGTGGGCATGCGCTCGCACGTCGGTATCGCCAGCAAGGCGTTCCGCACGCTGTCGGAAGAGGGCATCAACATCCAGATGATCTCCACCTCGGAAATCAAGATCTCGGTGCTGATCGACGAAAAGTACATGGAGCTCGCCGTGCGCGCGCTGCATAAGGCTTTCGAACTCGATCAGGCGTAAGTCACTCGAAGCCGCAAGACATCACAGTCGCATCGCACGTGCAAACGTGTGATGCGAAGTGATTGAAGTGTTTGAATCAGCAGCAGAAATTCGCGTCGGATTCTCGCGAGACGGATGGGGCGTGAATGCGGCGCGAAACGACATTGCGGTGTCGTGATGCGGGGAAAACTCCCCGTGCGTGGCGAAAGCATGACAGGTGCGCAAAAAAAGTTGGATTTTGATGCGCATAATGTTTGACGCAACGCGGAACACTAGGTAATATCACGCCTTCGTTACATCACCTCCCTGATGTGACGACAAGTTTGGGAGACGTGGCCGAGAGGTCGAAGGCACTCCCCTGCTAAGGGAGCATCTGGGCCAAAACCTGGATCGAGGGTTCGAATCCCTCCGTCTCCGCCAAGTCGCCTTGGCGGAACACCCCCGGCTCTTCGCGGAGAGCCGGGGGTTTTTTCTTTCCCGAGTTCGCGCGTTGGCGATACCTCGCGCGTCGATTCTTTCCCCCCTCTTCGAGCGAGAACCACGATGTCGACCATCACTACCGATTCCGGCCTGCAATACGACGACCTCCAAGTGGGCGACGGCGCAGAAGCCACTCCCGGCCAGACCGTGACCGTTCACTACACCGGCTGGCTCACCGACGGCAAGAAGTTCGATTCGAGCAAAGACCGCAATGACCCGTTCGCCTTCGTGCTGGGCGGCGGCATGGTCATTCGTGGCTGGGACGAAGGTGTTGCCGGCATGAAGGTCGGCGGCAAGCGCAAGCTCGTCATTCCGCCCGAACTCGGCTATGGCGCACGCGGCGCCGGTGGTGTGATTCCGCCGAACGCAACGCTGGTCTTCGAGGTTGAACTGTTGGAAGTCTGAGCCATCGAACGCCGTATCTGACCGATAACGATACGGCCGATGCAACAGACACCCCCGGTGCCTCGCTGGCACCGGGGGTGTTGTCTTTTTACGTGGGCCTTCGTCATGAGCGTCGGCCACACAAAGGAGCCTTACGAGGTGTCTCACTCAGCAACTCCTGCTTTACGCGTTTCACGATTCTGGTTTCCCTTCTCGCTGGTGCTCTTCGAGTTCGCGGTCTACATCTCGAACGACATGATCATGCCCGGCATGCCGCTGGTGACGCGCGAATTCGGCGCGTCGGCGGAAATGACGACACTCGCACTCACCGCCGCCATGCTGGGCAACGCGAGTTTGCAATGGCTGCTCGGCCCGCTCTCCGATCGCTTCGGACGCCGTCGCGTACTGCTCTCCGGTCTCACGATGTTCGTGCTCGCGTGTCTGGCGATGCACTACGTGCAGACGATGCCGCAATTCATTGCACTGCGATTCCTGCAAGGCATGGGCTGCTGCTTCGTGCTGACCGTGGGCTACCCGACCGTACATGAAGCCTTCGAAGAAAAGACGGCCGTGCGGGTGATGGCGCTGATGGCCAACGTGTCGCTGCTCTCGCCCTTGTTCGGCCCGCTCGCGGGGGCTGCTGTCGTGTCGTATTGGCCGTGGCGCAGCATCTTCTGGTTGATTGCGCTGGTGGCCGTGGCGTCGTTTATCGGCCTGTATCGCACGATGCCGGAGCTTTCACGGCATGACCGCAATGCCCTCAACGCGAAGGCGCTCTGGGCCGGTTACAAGCTGCCGCTCTCGAGCGCGCGGTTCTGGCGCGGTGCGGTGCTGACAGGCGTGGCGATTACGCCGTTGCTCACGTGGATTGCACTGGGTCCGGTGTTCCTGATCGAGCGTGCCGGGCTGTCGCAGATGCACTACGCGATGTTGCAGGTGCCGGTGTTCGCGGCGCTGATTCTCGGCAACGTGGTGCTCGCGCGTCAGGTGGGCCGCTGGTCGAATGGCCGGTTGCTGGCCACCGGGGTAGCCGCGATGCTGATCGGCGCGGCGGTATCGCTCGTGGGCACGGCCATTCTGGCCCCCGGGTATCCGGCGCTGCTGGTCGGCACATCGCTGCATGCGTTCGGCATGGGCATGAGCTATGGCGTGGTGTATCGGCAGTCGCTGTTTGCCGTGGACAGCCCCAATCGCGCGACAGTCGCGGGCATGCTCAGCATGATCACCATCGTCGTGGCGGTGGCTGTGATCGAGGCGATGAAGATGGCGTATCTGCACTTTGGGGATGCGGCACTCGGCATTGGCGCGATGATGGCGGCAGCGCTCGTTGCCGTGCTGGCAGCGAACTTCGTGCCGCCGCCGGCGCAGGACGTGCTCGCGCAGCCGGGGCGTCAGACGTAACCCCGTCCATGTGAAGGCGCTGGCGCTAGCCAATCAACGCCGTTGAGAGGCAATAGAGCAACAAGGCAACAAAGCAAAAAGCCAGCGAAAGCAATTTCGCTGGCTTTTTGTTTGTGGCGACCAGATCGATTCGTCAGCCGTGTGCGCGCTCGTTACCGGCCGCTTCCGCGTGTTCTGCGTGTTCGGAGTGCTCTGCGTGCCCCGCATGTGATACATCGGCCTCCTGAGGCGCTACGCGTGGTTTGGCGGCCGGCGCAGTCGTCACGTTGGGTGCGGGCGTAGCAACGGCTGCTGTAGCGGCAGTGACGGCAGTGGCAGGCGCAGGGTCCGGCGCGGCTTGGCCGTCGTCGGCGTAGTAATCGCGCTCCCACTTTTCATGATTCGTCTTGGCTTGCTGCAACTCGGGTGTCAGCGGTGCGAACGCCAGCAGCAACCGATTCAGCCACGACACCGGCACCTTGCAGGGGCGCTCGAAATCGACGAACAGCACCACACGGGTTTCGTTGGTGTCGTTGTGCACTTCATGCGGATAGGCGTCGTCGAAGATCACCGCACGATTGGCCTGCCACACGTAGCGTTGCCCATTCACTTCAATCCAGCATTGCTCGCGCTCGCGCGGCACCTTCAGCGCGAGGTGCAGGCGCAGCACGCCGTTATAGGGGCCGCTGTGCAGGGGAATCTGCTTGCCCGGCGAGAGAATCGAAAAGAAGGCCGTGCGCAATCCGGGAATGCCATCGAGTGCAGCCGCCGTCGCCGGACATCGCGCGAGGTTGCGCTCGGCACGCATGCCGTAGCCGAGAAACACGAAGGTCTGCCACTGGTGGTCTTGCGTGATGGTGGCGACGTCGGGGGAGATTTCGTGGAAGGCCGGGAGGCGGCCGGGCGTGGCGAGCACGGCTTCGAGTTCTTTGGCGATCGCCGGGGCCTGTGCTTCGAGTGCGCCGACCCAAGGGAACAGGGCGTTATCGAAGATGGGCCGGTCACCGACCAGTGAACCCCGGGCAATGCGGCGTTGCGCGGCTTCAACACACCGGAAAAAAAATCGGGCAAGCCAGCGGGGCAGGGTACGGTTGGGGTTCTGCACAGGCGATCGTGTAGCACTCAACGGCGGCCTCCAGGGCGGGAGCGGGGGAACCGATCCGGCAGGTATGTGTCCTTAAGAGCGGCATACAGACCGGGCTTTTGGGTACAATTGTCGCGCGGTCCGGCCCTGCCGCCAAGCCTCACGGGGGAATCTCTCCGGCAGACGCGTTACGAGAGGTTACGGCAGGTTACGGCACAAACGCGCTTGTGTGCAGATCACAGGCGCACGATGCCGACGGGACGAAGGGGAGGGGCAGGATGCGTTCAGCCCCGGCAGGCGGGTGCACACACGATGCTGCATCGGAGACGACAGGAGACGCATGAGCGCGCAAACGACACAGCATCCACGCACGACCGAAGATGATTTGCCTCGGCCATTCGTGCCTCTCAAAGCGTTTTTTGCTGCGTTGATTGTCGTGTTGTTCGCTGGCCTCGGCATGAGCCAGTCCGCGTACGCCAAGTACGCCATCGCCCAGTATGGCGAGCCCAAATACCCGCAAGGCTTCACCCACTTCGATTACGTCAATCCGGATGCCCCGCGCGGCGGCACGCTCACGCTGGCCAATCCGGACCGGCGCACCAGCTTCGACAAATTCAATCCGTTCACGCTACGCGGTTCGGCACCGGCCGGTGTCGCCAGCCTCATGTTCGAGACACTGGGCATCGGCAGCGGCGATGAGCCTGCAACCGTCTATGGCCTGCTGGCCGACGACATTGCGGTGTCGCCCGACGGCGCCTCGGTCACGTTCCACCTGAACCCGGCCGCACGTTTCAGCAACGGCGATCCGGTGACCGCCCAGGACGTCAAATACTCCTTCGACACGCTCATCAGTCCGCAGGCCGCCCCCGGATTCAAAGTGATGCTCTCCGACGTGAAGGGCGTCACCGTGCTCGACAAAAGCCGCGTGCGCTTCGACTTTCGCCGCGTGAGCCCCGATCTGCCGCTGCTGGTGGCGGGCGTGCCGGTGTTCTCGCCGAAGTGGGGCATGGGCCCGGACGGCAAGCGCAAGCCGTTCGACGCGCTGACCTTCGAGAAGCCCATCGGCAGCGGCCCGTACCTGATCGAGTCGTACGACGGCGGCCGGCGTATCACCTTCAAGCGCGATCCGAACTACTGGGGCGACAACCTGCCGGTGCGGCGCGGCACTTTCAACTTCGAGCGCATCGCCTATAAGCTGTACACCGACGACATCGTGCGGCTCGAAGGCTTCAAGGCGGGCGAGTTCGATGCAACGACCGAGTATCGCGCGCGCAGTTGGGTGCGCAGCTACGTCGGCAAGCGCTTCAAGAGCGGTGAGCTGGTCAAGCGCGAGTTCGGCCATCACAACGCGGCCGGCATGCAGGGCTTTATTTTCAACACGCGGCGGCCGATGTTTCAGGATGTGCGCGTGCGCCGCGCGCTCGATCTGGCGCTGGACTTCGAATGGCTCAACCGCCAACTGTTCTACGACCAGTACCAGCGCATCTACAGTTACTTCACCAACAGCGATCTCGCGGCGCGCGGCCTGCCGACCGCGGATGAGCTGAAGCTGCTCGAACCGTTGCGCGCGAAGCTCGACCCGGCCGTGTTCGGACCGATGGTCGTGCAGCCGACGACGACGCCCCCCGCGAGCCTGCGCGAAAACCTGCGTCAGGCGCGTGAGCTGCTCGCCCAAGCGGGATGGACGTATCGCGACGGCGCACTGCGTAACGCGAAGGGTGAGCCGTTCGAATTCGAGTTCATCGACGACGGCGGTTCGATGGGCCCGGTCGCTTCGGCCTACGCGCGCAATCTCGCCAAACTCGGCATCACGCTGAACTTCCGCACGAGCGACTTCGCGCTGTATCAGAAACGCATCGAGACCTTCGACTTCGACATGATCTCGTTGCGCTTTCCCGACTCGCAAATTCCGGGTACCGAGTTGATCGACCGCTTCGGCAGCCAGTCGGCCAATGTCGACGGCTCGGATAACGTCATCGGCCTCAAGGACCCGGCCGTCGACGCGCTGGTGGCGGCGCTGGTGCGTGCCCACACCTATGAAGATCTGGTGGCCGCGGCGCGCTCGCTCGACCGCGTGCTCTCGCACGGTTACTACATCGTGCCGCACTGGTTCTCGTCGACGCACCGCATGGCCTACAAAAGCTATCTGCGCTTTCCCGACACGCTGCCGCTGTACTACACCGCCGATGGCTGGCTCATCGCAATGTGGTGGGATTCGCGTGTCGGCAAGCGCGCGGACAGCACCGACCGTCACTGAACGCCGGGCACCTACAGGAGCTGTCTTCCACTATGTGGTCCTACATACTCAAGCGTCTGCTGATCATGATCCCGACGCTGCTCGGCGTGATCACCCTGACTTTCGTCGTCATCCAGTTCGTGCCGGGTGGTCCGGTCGAACAGGTGATTCTCGAGCTCAAGCACCGCGGTGGCGGCGGTGAAGCGAGCGGCGGGGGCAGCGGCAACAACTATCGCGGCCGCAACGGCGTCGATGCCCAGCAACTCGCCCAGATCAAGGCGCTCTACGGTTTCGACAAGACGCCGGCAGAGCGCTATTGGCTCATGCTCAAACGCTTCGCGCAGTTCGATCTCGGTCAGAGCTATTTTCATCATCAGAGCGTGTGGTCGCTGATCGTCTCGAAGCTGCCGGTGTCGATCTCGCTCGGGCTGTGGACCTTCTTCCTGACGTATCTGATATCGGTGCCGTTGGGCATCGCCAAGGCGGTGCGCAACGGTTCCCGCTTCGACACGCTCACCAGTCTGGTCGTGCTCGTCGGCTACGCCATCCCGGGCTTCGTGCTGGGCGTGCTGTTGCTTGTGCTCTTCGGTGGCGGCTCGTTCTGGCAGGTGTTTCCGCTGCGCGAACTCGTCTCGGACAACTGGGCCGAGCTGTCGTGGCCCGCGAAAATTACCGACTATCTGTGGCACATCACGCTGCCGGTGACGGCATCGGTCGTGGGCAGTTTTGCGGTGGTGACCATGCTCACCAAGAACGCGTTTCTCGACGAAATCCGCAAGCAGTACGTGCTGACCGCGCGCGCGAAAGGGCTCTCGGAGCGCAAGGTGCTGTTCAAGCATGTCTTCCGCAATGCGCTGATTCCGCTCATCACCGGCTTCCCCGCCGCCTTCATCGGTGCGTTCTTCGCGGGCAGCCTGCTGATCGAAACGCTGTTCTCGCTCGACGGGCTCGGCCGGTTGTCGTTCGAATCGGTGCAACGGCGCGACTATCCGGTCGTGCTCGGCTCGCTCTACCTGTTCACGCTGATCGGACTCGTGACCAAACTCATTTCCGACCTGTGCTACGTGCTGGTCGACCCGCGCATTCAATTCGACCGACTGGAGCATTGACGTGAACCGATCCGACACGCCATCGCCGCGTCCGCCTCGTTCGTCACTGCCGCCCGCTGCGGCACCTGCCCGTGCGTCGCAGTCGTCATACACGTCGCGCTCGCCGCGCTGGCGCGTCTGGCGGCGCTTTCGCAGCGAGCGGCTCGGCTACTGGAGCCTCATCGCGTTCGTCGTGCTGTTCGGCATCAGCCTGTTCGCCGAAGTGCTCTGCAACGACAAGCCGTGGGTGGTGCGTTACGAAGGCCAGTGGTACTTCCCGCTGGTCAAGACGTATCCCGAACTCACCTTCGGCGGCGACTTCCCTACGCCGACCGATTACCTCGATCCGTTCATCGAGAAGCGCATCCGCTCGGGCGATAACTTCGCAATCTATCCGCCGGTGCGCTACAGCTACGACACCATCAACTACTTCGCGAAGGTGCCCAATCCGGCGCCGCCGTCGTCCGAGAACTGGCTCGG
This sequence comes from Pandoraea sp. PE-S2T-3, assembly GCF_002179965.1. Taxonomy (GTDB): domain Bacteria; phylum Pseudomonadota; class Gammaproteobacteria; order Burkholderiales; family Burkholderiaceae; genus Pandoraea. Next base: position 63,413 of record NZ_NGUQ01000015.1, on the reverse strand, counting down.
GACCGACGATCGCGGCCGCGACGTGTTCTCGCGGCTGCTGTACGGCTTCCGGCTGTCGGTGATCTTCGCGCTGGCGCTCACCATTTCGGGCACGCTGCTGGGCATTCTGGCGGGCGCCGTGCAGGGCTTCTACGGCGGGCGCATCGACCTGACGCTGCAACGGTTGATCGAAATCTGGGGCTCGCTGCCGGAGCTGTATCTGCTGATCATCTTCGCGTCCATCTTCGAGCCGCAGTTGTGGCTGCTCTTCGTGCTGCTGTCGCTGTTCGGCTGGATCGGGTTGTCCGATTACGTGCGCGCCGAGTTCCTGCGCAATCGCCAGCTCGATTACGTGCGGGCGGCGCGGGCGATGGGGCTGTCGAACTGGCAGATCATCCGGCGGCATGTGCTGCCCAACAGCATGACGCCGGTCATCACGTTTCTGCCGTTCCGCATGAGCGGGGCGATTCTTGCACTGACGAGTCTGGATTTTCTCGGTCTCGGTGTGCCGCCGCCAACGCCGAGCCTCGGTGAGCTGCTGAGTCAGGGCAAGGCGAATCTCGACGCCTGGTGGATCTCGCTGGCCACGTTCGTGGTGCTCGTGCTCACGCTGTTGTTGCTCACGTTCATGGGCGATGCGTTGCGCAACGCGCTCGACACGCGCGTCGCCGACAAGCAGGCCGCCGCCGGGGGGGTAATGTGAGCGCGCCGCTGCTGAGTATCGAAAACCTGTCGGTGCGCTTTGGCGACACCGAGGTCGTGAAGGATCTGAGTCTGGCCATCGGGCGCGGCGAACGCGTGGCCCTCGTGGGCGAGTCGGGCTCGGGCAAGAGCGTGACGGCACTGGCCATTCTGCGGCTGCTGCAAGATGCGCAGGTGCAGGGGAAGGTACTGCTCGATGGCGTCGATCTCGCCTCGCTGCGCGAGCGCGATATGCGAGCGTTGCGCGGCAACGATATCGCGATGATCTTCCAAGAGCCGATGACCGCGCTCAATCCGCTCTATCCGATCGGCGAGCAGATTGCCGAGGCGCTGGAGCTGCACGAAGGGCTCTCGCCGAAAGACGCCAAGGCGCGTGCCATTGCCTTGCTGCGCCGCACCGGGATTCCCGAGCCGGAGCGCCGCGTTTCTCACTTTCCGCACGAGTTGTCCGGCGGGCAGCGCCAGCGCGCGATGATCGCGATGGCGCTGGCGTGTCACCCGAAGCTGCTGCTCGCCGACGAGCCGACCACAGCGCTCGACGTCACCATTCGCGCGCAGATCATGGAGCTGCTGCTGGAGTTGCAGCGTGATGCTGCCGCGACGCGCGGCATGGCGGTGCTGCTCATCACGCACGATCTGAATCTGGTGCGCCGCTTTGCCGAACGTGTGGCGGTGATGGAGAAGGGCGTGCTGGTGGAGTGTGCCGACACGGAAACGCTGTTCACCCAGCCGCAGCATCCGTACACGCAGAAGCTCATCAACAGCCGGCCGCAGCGCGAGATTCACCCGGTGTTGCCGATTGCGCCGGTGTTGCTCGAAGCGAAAGGCGTGACGGTCGATTACTCGATCGCACAGCCAGGCATGCGCGGCTGGTTCAAGCGAGGTCTGTTCCGTGCGGTGCATCCCGTCGACTTGTCGCTGCGCCAAGGTGAGACGCTGGGCGTGGTGGGGGAGTCGGGGTCCGGCAAGTCGACGCTGGCGATGACGCTGCTGGGGTTGCAGCGGGCGAGTGCGGGGCAGATCGAGTTCCTCGGCGAGCCGCTGGCCAGCTACCGGGGCATGGCGCAGCGCACGTTGCGCTCGCATATGCAGATCGTGTTTCAAGACCCCTACGGCTCGCTGTCGCCGCGCATGACCATCGAGGAGATTGTCGGCGAAGGGCTGGCGTTGCACCGTCCGCAGCAGTCGGAGGCGGACCGCCGCGCAAGGGTCGCGGATGTGCTCCGCGAAGTGGGCATCGACGCCCGCGCGATGTCGCGTTATCCGCATGAATTCTCGGGCGGTCAACGGCAACGCATTGCCATTGCGCGGGCGCTGGTGGTCGATCCGCAGATCCTCGTGCTCGATGAGCCGACCAGTGCGCTCGACGTGTCGATTCAGCAGCAAGTGCTCCATCTGCTGGCACAGCTACAGGTGAAGTACAACCTGAGCTACCTCTTCATCAGTCACGATCTGGCCGTCATGCGGGCCATGGCGCACCGCGTGCTGGTGTTCAAAGACGGGCATCTGGTGGAGCAGGGCGATACGGAATCAGTATTTTTTGACCCGCAAAACGATTACACCCGGGAACTGGTCGCGGCTGCCATGTTGTAGTCACCTCAAGTTGCGTGACGCCGCGGCGAAACATCGTGCAACGTCACGAAACGTCGGCTAAATCACAAGGGCTTGATTGTTAATGAAAATTTTCTGATTGTATTGATTGTTTTTTTCTATTACCTTTTGACATCGTGTGACGTTCACATTACTATCGCGTACCAATTAAGTTGAATATTCAACGAGTTAACCGAAGCGAAAGCGAGGGTAACCCCGAGATATCCGACATAGCACCACCGTAGTTGCACCTGACGAGCTACTCATCGGCCATCCGACACCCTCAACCCGGCGACCAATGCAGACGAAACCTAAGCGCACCCGCAAGACTCTCCTTCTCGCGTTCACTGCCGCTGGGCTCGTCACCGCCTCGTTGACGGCAAAGGCTGACGACTACAACAACGGCCCCTCGGCCGCCGCCCGCGCTGCGGCGGCTGCCATTCAGGCCGCTTCGCAAACTTCCTCCTCGACTTCGACCAGCAACGCCTCTACGGGCGTCACGGGTATTGCAACGGGCGATACGCCGGTTGCCGCCGTGGAAGAGTCGCGTGTGCAACGTGCGCAAAAGCTGCTCTCGAATGTGACGGACAAGGCGTCGGACGTTGTGCTGGGCGCGCTGAACTACATCGGCGTGCGCTACAAGTACGGCGGCAACACGCCGGACAGCGGTCTGGATTGCAGCGGCTTCGTGCGCTATGTGTTCCAGGACACGCTCAATTTCATGCTGCCGCGCCGCTCGGAAGAGATGAGCCAGGTGGGCGAGCGCATTGCCAAGACCGATCTGAAGCCGGGCGATCTGGTGTTCTTCAACACCATGCGCCGCAGCTTCTCGCACGTCGGTATCTATATTGGTGGCGACAAGTTCGTGCACGCCCCGGCCACCGGCGGCAAGATTCGCGTGGAAACGCTGAGCGAGTCGTACTGGTCGGCCCGCTACAACGGCGCGCGTCGCGTCGAGACGCTCAAGGCCAGCGCCGAGCTGTCGCGCGTCGAACAAATCTTCAAGAACGATCACCCGATGTAAGTGGCGGGGGTGTGCCCGGGGCAACCGCCGGGACGCCTGAGCCAGACGAACAAAAGAAATGCCGCCCTCGGGCGGCATTTTTTATGGCGGGCGCGGATTGGGCGCGAGTGGGTTCAGCGGGCGGCTTGCTGGGTGCCGCTGGCCGCCTGTGCCTGAGCCTCGGCGAGCTTGCGCTGAATCTGCGGCCACAACTGCGACACGGCTTCCTCGCCCGCCAGAATGGCGCGATTGCGCCCCTGAAAGTCCGAGGCTCCCATCTTGGCCAGCGACGGGCGAATGACCACGTCGGCGTTCTTCTCCAGTTCGTACTGCTTGATCGACTGGCCCATGATCGTGAACGTCTGCATCAGGATGTCGAACTGCCCCTGCGTTGCCTGTGCGGTCGGGTTGGCCGAGATGTCGACCGCGATCACGAAGTCGGCGCCCATCTGACGCGCGTACTCGGCCGGCACCGGCGCCACGAGGCCGCCATCCACGTAATCTCGGTTGCCGATATGCACGGGCTCGAACACGCCCGGCACGCTGCTGGACGCCCGCACGGCCTGCCCCGTGTTGCCACGGCGGAACAGGATCGGCGCGCCGCTTTGCAGGTCGGTGGCCACAATGCCGAGCTGACGCGGCATCTGTTCGATCGGACGGTCCTTGAGGATTTTGTTGACGTACGACTGAAGCGCTTCGCCGCGCAGCATGCCGCGTGAGCGGAACGGCATGGTCCAGTCGCTGATCGAGGCTTCGTCCATCGTCGAGGCCAGACGGTTGAGCTGGAAGCCGTTCAGACCCGAGGCGTACATGGCGCCCACGACACTGCCGGCACTCGTGCCGACGACGATGTCAGCGTGAATGCCACGCGCTTCCAGTGCCTTGATCACGCCCACGTGCGCAAAGCCACGTGCGGCACCGCCACCGAGTGCCAGCCCGATCTTCAGGGGGCGGACAACCTTGGGCGGCGTGACCGGTGTGGCGGGTGTTGCCGGCGTCTGGGCGAGCGGCGTAGCGGGGGAGGTCTGGGGTGCCGGGGCATTCCCGCCATTGGCGCTGATATCGACGGACGGGGCGCTGGCGCAACCAGCCAACACGGCGGCCACGGTCAATGCCGCAAGCGTGGGGCGCACACGGCGCAAAGTGGGGAACAACGGCAACAAGGGGAGAACTCCAACAGGGCGGGACGGGCGAGTACGGCGGCAGAAGCACCGACGCGCAATTTTACGGCGATTGGAGCGTCACGAACACCCATCAGTTCACTTTTGGCGCGGGAAGTCGAAGGGCGTCGACTTGTCAGCTTCCTCGCGGAACCTTCTCCGGCACGGTTCGTCTTATCTGCCGCAACCCTCTGCTGTGCCCATCCCCCGTCTCCTCTCGCCATGCTCTCGCAACGATTCACTCGGGAAATGGTGAATATCGAAACAAATGCGAATAAGAATCATTTGCTTTGATATGAATATTTCATTATGCTGTTCCTCTGTGCAAAACCGTTTGCCGCCGATTGCCGGGATCTTCAGCGGCTTTCCGGGCGCATTCAGATTCACTCGCACTTACTCTCACTATTTCTCCGGGGAACTGCCCATGAAGGCGACGACGATTGGCAAACTGACGCGACTGACGGTGCTGGGGGCCACGATGGCCGCAGCATTCGGCGCGCAAGCCGATACCGATAAGGTGCTGAATCTGTACTCGGCACGTCATTACCAGACCGACGAGCAGCTTTACGGCACGTTCACCAAGCAGACCGGCATCAAGATCAATCGCATCGAGGCGGATGACGCCGCGTTGCTGGAGCGTCTGAAAGGCGAGGGTGCGAAGAGCCCGGCCGACGTGATTCTGATGGTCGATGCAGCGCGTCTGGCCAAGGCCGACGAGGCAGGGCTCTTCCAGCCGGTGAAGTCCGCGACGCTCGACGCGCGCATTCCCGCCAAGCTGCATGCCGCAAGCACCAACAAGGGCACCGACTGGTATGGCTTCTCGACGCGCGCTCGCGTGATCGTCTACAACAAGGACAAGGTCGACCCGAAGACGGTGGCGTCTTATGAGTCGCTGGCCGATCCGAAGCATAAGGGGCAGGTCTGCACGCGCTCGGGTTCGCATCCGTATATGCTGTCGCTGGTCGGCGCGCTGATCGCACGTGACGGCGCGGCGGCGACCACGAAGTGGGCGGAAGGCATGGTCGCGAACTTCGCGCGTGCACCGCGCGGTGGCGATACCGATCAGATCAAGGCGGTGGCAACGGGTGAGTGTGGCGTGGCGCTCGCCAACTCGTATTACTACGTGCGCATGGCGCGCTCGGACAAGCCGGAAGACAAGGCGCTGATGTCGAAGGTGGGCTTCCTGTGGCCGGATCAGGCCGGCGCAGGCGCGCACGTGAACGTTGCGGGTGCCGGTGTAGCCAAGCACGCACCGAACCGCGACAACGCCGTGAAATTCCTCGAATACCTCGCCAGCGACGAAGCGCAGCAATACTTCGCCAACGGCAACAACGAATGGCCGGCCGTGCCGACGACGAAGGTCGATAACCCGGCGCTCGCTTCACTGGGCGACTTCAAGGCCGAGACGGTGCCCATCGGTACCATCGCGAAGAACCTGCCGGAAGCGCAGCGTATTCTCGACCGCGCGGGCTACAAGTAATACCGTGACGCGTCGCGGCTGACGCGTTGACTGCCTGCCAAATGCAAAGGGCGCCGGAGGATCTCCGGCGCCCTTTGTTTATCGTGTGTCGGCGTGAGGCATTTCCGCCCTCGACGCCGATGCTGGTACCGATACCGATACCGATACCGATACCGATACCGATACCGATCACGAAGCTCAGTCGATTGCTTCGTCTTCGTCGCCCGGCTGGTACATGTGATAGTCGCCGGTCGCGTACACGCCCTTGTACGGCGTCGGCGATTCGTCGTCGTGATCGACCGGATGCGTCTCGGCAATGCGCAGCGACGCGCGCACCTGCGGCGGCTCGCACTCGGCGATCAGGCGCAGGGCGTCTTCTTCGTTCTCGGCGACCACGTCGTACGTGGTGACGAATTCGGGGGCAGGGCCGTCGGGGTCTTCATCTTCGAGCGGCTCGTACCACTGGCCTTCGACGATCAGATGCATGGCCTTGGCCGTGTCCGATTGCTCGCCACGTGCAGCGCGCAGCGACCAGAGGACGAGTTCGCTCCACTTGTAGAGCTGTACGGCGTCCTGGGCGGCGGCAAGTGCTTTCGCGTCGTCACCCGACTGCTTGTAGGCGAGCGACAGTTCGGCGTAGACACCGGCCATGGATTCGTTGCTGCCTTCTTCGTCGCCTTCGTGATTGTGCAGGGCGTTGAAGGTGTCGATGGCGGCTTGGGCGTCACCCTGCGCATTGAACAGATGCATGCGCAGCGCGATGGCGGCTTCGATGAACGCATGGCCGTTCTGCGCCAGATAAGGGCTTTCGAAGACGCGGTCGAGACGTTGATGCGCGGCCTCGCGATCGCCGTGACGCGAGAGGGCGTTGGCGTGGTTGAAATCGATGATGACGACATCTTCGTCGGGCGCGGCGTTGCCGGCGGCTTCGTACGCGTCGACGGCGGCGGGGAAGCGGTCGAGGTCGGCCCGGAAGTTGCCGAGCAATTGCCACAGACGCCAGAGGCCCGATGCGCCCGCTTCTGCCTGAGCGACGCCGGACTCAAGCACGGTCACTGCCTGTTCCATTTCGTCCATTTCGGCATAGGCGGCTGCCTGAATCTCATAGCCGCTCAGGTGCTTCATCGATTCGAGCTGCTTGCCGATTTCCAGTGCAGACTCGGGATCCCCGGCCTCAAGGTGGTTAGCCGCTTCGGCAATCAGGTCGTTCGACAGATCGTCTTGTTCAGACATGGCAGATTCTCCATGGGGGCGTGGGGATTGCGCCCATCATATAACAGGGTTCGTGACAGCCCGAAGCGTGCCGGGGCGGTCGTGGAAGGCGTGGCGAAATAAAAAAGCCGCGACGGGCGTCGCGGCTTTTTGACGTGATGCGCGTCGGGCTATCAGCCGCCGCGGCGCATCAGGTCGAAGAACTCGGCGTTGTTCTTCGTCTGCTTGATCTTGCCAAGCAGGAATTCCATCGCTTCGGCTTCGTCCATGTCGTAGATCAGCTTGCGCAGCACCCAGATCTTTTGCAGGATCTCGGGCTTGATCAGCAGCTCTTCGCGACGCGTGCCGGACTTGTTCAGGTTGATCGACGGGTAGACGCGCTTTTCCGCGAGACGGCGCTCGAGGTGCACTTCCATATTGCCCGTGCCCTTGAATTCTTCGTAGATCACGTCGTCCATGCGGCTGCCGGTCTCGATCAGCGCGGTGGCGATGATCGTGAGCGAGCCGCCTTCTTCGACGTTACGGGCTGCGCCGAAGAAACGCTTCGGACGTTGCAGCGCGTTGGCATCGACACCGCCGGTCAGCACCTTGCCCGACGCCGGGATCACGGTGTTGTAGGCGCGTGCCAGACGCGTAATCGAGTCGAGCAGAATGATCACGTCCTGCTTCATTTCGATCAGGCGCTTGGCCTTCTCGATCACCATTTCGGCGACCTGCACGTGACGCGTTGCCGGTTCGTCGAACGTCGAAGCGATCACTTCGCCCTTCACCGAACGCTGCATTTCGGTCACTTCTTCCGGGCGCTCGTCGATGAGCAGCACGAAAAGCTTGGCTTCCGGGTGATTGGTGGCGATGGCGTGTGCGATGTGTTGCAGCATCACGGTCTTGCCGGACTTCGGCGAGGCCACGAGCAGACCGCGCTGGCCCTTGCCGATCGGGGCAATCATGTCGATGATGCGGCCCGTCACGTTCTCTTCGCCGCGAATGTCGCGCTCGAGCAGCAGCGGCTTGTTCGGGTGCAGCGGCGTGAGGTTCTCGAACATGATCTTATGTTTCGAGGCCTCGGGCGGGTGGTCGTTGACCTTGTCCACCTTCACGAGCGCGAAATAGCGTTCGCCGTCCTTCGGCGTGCGCACTTCCCCTTCGATCGTGTCGCCGGTATGCAGGTTGAAGCGGCGGATCTGCGACGGGCTGATATAGATATCGTCCGTGCTGGCCAGATACGACGTCTCAGGCGAGCGAAGGAAACCGAAGCCATCCGGCAGCACTTCGAGCGTCCCGTCGCCATAGATGGTTTCGCCGGTCTTTGCGCGCTTCTTCAGAATGGCGAACATCAGCTCCTGCTTGCGAAGACGGTTGGCGTTCTCGATTTCGAGACCGTTCGCCATTTCTAGCAGCTCGGAGACGTGCTGGGACTTTAGTTCGGATAAATGCATACGGAGGTGCCGTCCGTTGGACGACAAGTGAAGGATCAGGGAAAAGTGAGCGAACGCTCGAAGAACTTTGGGATGCTTTGTGGCGGATTATATAGCAAGCAGCGCGAGGCGCAAGCGTTGCACCGCCGGCGAGGTGCCGGGCTGTCGCGCTGCGGCGACAAAGGCCCCGGCACCTGCTGCCATCAACCCGGGATTACAGGTTGTTGTCGAGGAACGCCGTCAGTTGCGATTTCGACAGTGCACCGACCTTCTGGCCAGCCACAGCGCCGTTCTTGAACAGGATCAGCGTCGGGATACCGCGGATGCCGAACTTGCCCGGGGTGCCCTGGTTGGCATCGACGTCGATCTTGGCAATCTGCACCTTGTCGCCGTATTCCTTGGCCACTTCTTCCAGGATCGGGGCAATCATCTTGCAAGGACCGCACCATTCTGCCCAGAAGTCGAGCAGCACCGGCTTGTCGGATTGCATGACGTCCGCTTCGAACGTGCTGTCGGAGATGTGTTTGATGTTTTGGCTCATGAGTGTTTTACGCCTCGTCTATCTATTCGGAAACGCTTCGGGAAAACGGTACCTTCGTGCCTCGTTTTCGCCTGCGCCGGAGATGTCGCTCGGCCTTGTGCCCGGGCGTTCATTCTCCATATGGAGGCTGCAACAGCGTGATTCAATAGGACGCGTTATTGCAGTTTGCGGTCATATTAACGGAAATCTCCAACGCTTGCGCGCGCCGCCCCATAAGGAAAATACCCGCGCCGGACGGGCGTCGCGGGCAGATCGGCAAGAATAGCGCTTCTGTTGGCGCGTCGACTCTGGTAGAATCTTTTCCTGACGGGCCTCCTCGCATGGTGGCGCGGCCAATCTGGTCAGGTCGGGAACGAAGCAGCCACAGCCGTTTTCTACCAGTGCCGAGGGTCAGGCTCGTCACCTTACCTCCTTGTTTTATCGAAGTTCTCCGCGCGTTCTGCGCATCGCTCGCTCCCTCGAAGTCACGTGTTTCAAGCTCGCAATGCCGGTCGGCGTTCGTCTGTCGCCGCGCTGTCGATGATGCTTTCCCGCGATCGATACGATGCATTTTCATGCGTCTCGCGCAGGGCGGAAGGGCGCGGTAGAATCGCGCAACATTTTTTTCTATCGCACCGATAGTCTCCTCAATTCGCCGGCGTCATTCACTGCACGTCGAGGTGGCGTTCCGAGCCGGATCGACGCCTGATCGGGCGACGTCCAACGGTGCGGAAGCTCACCGCCGAACTGTTACAATTTGGCATGACCTATCAAGTACTCGCGCGCAAATGGCGCCCCAAAGGCTTCTCGACCCTGGTGGGCCAGGAGCATGTCGTGCGTGCGTTGACGCACGCGCTCGAGCAACAGCGCCTGCATCACGCCTATCTGTTTACCGGCACGCGCGGCGTGGGCAAGACAACGCTCTCGCGTATTCTGGCCAAGGCGCTGAATTGCGAGACGGGGATCACGGCCCAGCCGTGCGGCGTTTGCCGTGCCTGCCGCGCCATCGACGAAGGGCGCTTTGTCGACTACGTCGAAATGGACGCGGCCTCGAATCGCGGCGTCGACGAGATGACCTCGCTGCTCGAAAAAGCGGTCTACGCGCCGGCAGACGCGCGCTTCAAGGTCTACATGATCGACGAAGTGCACATGCTCACCGGTCACGCGTTCAACGCGATGCTCAAGACGCTCGAAGAGCCGCCGGCACACGTCAAATTCATTCTCGCGACGACCGATCCGCAAAAGATTCCGGTCACCGTGCTTTCGCGCTGCCTGCAATTCAACTTGAAGCAGATGCCGGCCGGGCACATCGTCTCGCATCTCACGACCATTCTGGGTGAAGAGGGCATCGACAACGAGCCCCAGGCCCTGCGTCTGCTCGCGAAAGCGGCCAGCGGCAGCATGCGCGATGCGCTTTCGCTGACCGATCAGGCGATCGCCTATGCGGCCGGTCCGCTCACGGAAGTTGCCGTGCGCGGCATGCTCGGTGCCATCGATCAGAGCGTGCTCGTGCGTCTGCTCGATGCGCTGAAAGACGGCTCGCGTACCGACCTGATCGCCGTGGCCGACGAGATGGCAGAACGCAGCTTCTCGTTTGCCGCCGGTTTGCAGGATCTGGGCAGTCTGCTCCACAAGATCGCGCTCGCGCAGTTCGCGCCGGACGCCGTCTCGGACGACTGGCCTGAAGCGGCCGACGTGCGCCGGCTTGCCGAAGCGATTTCGCCGGAAGCGGTCCAGCTCTATTACCAGATCGCGACGCGCGCGCGCGGCGAGTTGGGCCTCGCGCCCGACGAATACACTGGTTTCTCGATGGCGCTGCTGCGCATGGCGGCGTTCACGCCGCTGCTTGCGGGCGGAACGCTGGCCGAGTCGCCCACGCCCCACGCGGCACCGCGCGCTTCTGCACCCGCGCCTGCCTCTTCTGCCTCTTCGCCCGCACGGGCTCCCCAAGCGTCAGCGCCCGAACCGATGCGTTCGGCGGCACCTCAGGCGCCCGCAGCACAACCCGAGGTGCGTCGTGCCCCGGCAGCGCGCGCGACGGCACCGACCGATGGTGCCGGTGCGCCGATGTCACCGGCCCGCGCCGCACTGGCCGCGCTCAATGCGGGTCGCAAAGGCACTGGCGGCCGGACGTCGGGTGGCGCGAGTGGTGCGCCGTCGGCCGGCCGCAGTGGTTCACGCCCGGCAGACGATGCCCCGGCGGGCGCCGACCCGGAGCCCGAGCCTGCTGCCGCCGGCATAAGCTCGGCCTCAGCTCCGGCACCGGCGGCACCGGCCGCACCCCGCGCCGTTGTCTATCGTGACGCGGACGGCAACGCCCCCGTCTTCACTGGCGAATGGCCTGCGCTCGCGGCCGAATTGCCGGCGCGCGGTCTGGCGCGGGAACTGGCGTTCCAAAGCGAATTGACCGAAGTGGCAGGCCGTGCGCTGCATTTGCGCGTGCCGCTGCGTCAGTTGGCCGATTCGGCCACCGCAGACAAGCTGCGGCAAGTGTTGTCCGAACACTTCGGCGGTGACGTTCAGGTGAACGTCGAACTGGGGCCAGTCGGTATCACTGCCGCATCGCTCGCCGCCGAAGCGGCGGCGGCCCGGCAACGGGCGGCCGAACAGGCCATCGCCGACGATCCGCTGGTACGTGAACTGATCGACGAATTCGACGCTCAAATCCTGCCAAATAGCATTCGGCCGGTACAATAAGCGAGTTCGCATTCGCAAAGTCGACGCGATTCGCTATCCATCCAATAATCTCTCTATTGCCCCTACGCGCCCCGGTGCGCATGACTCAGGAGTCAAGATGCTGAAAGGAAATATCGCGGGCTTGATGAAACAAGCTCAGCAAATGCAGGAAAACATGAAGAAGATGCAGGAGCAGCTGGCCCTGATTGAAGTCGAGGGTCAGTCGGGCGCCGGTCTGGTGAAGGTTGTGATGACCTGCAAGAACGACGTGCGCCGCGTGACCATCGACCCGAGCCTGCTCGCGGACGACAAGGACATGCTCGAAGACCTCGTGGCTGCCGCATTCAACGATGCCGTGCGCAAGGCCGAAGCGACCGCGCAAGAGAAGATGGGGGGCATGACCTCCGGTCTGCCGCTGCCGCCGGGCTTCAAGCTGCCGTTCTAACGTTCTAAGCGAAGGAAAGACGACGCATGCGCCAGCTTTCGAGCCTCCAGGAACTCGTCGACGCCCTGCGCGCGTTGCCGGGTGTCGGGCCGAAGTCCGCCCAACGCATGGCCTATCACCTGCTGCAACGCGACCGTCAGGGCGCCATGCGCTTGGGTGAGGCGCTGGTGCAGGCGTCGGAGCAGATTCGCCATTGCGCGCGCTGCAACACCTTTACCGAAGTGGAAGTCTGCGAGACGTGCCTCGATCCCGAGCGCGACACGAGCCTGTTGTGTGTGGTGGAAACCCCCGCCGACCAGAACATGCTCGAGCAGACGATGACCTTCAAGGGTCTGTACTTCGTGCTCATGGGCCACCTCTCGCCGCTCGACGGCGTGGGCCCGGGCGAGATTCATTTCGAACAATTGATCCGCCGCGCCACCGACGGCGTGGTCAAGGAAGTGGTGCTGGCCACCAACTTCACCAACGAAGGCGAGGCCACGGCCCACTACCTGGGGCAGATGCTCAAGGCCCGTGGTTTGCGCGTGAGCCGGCTGGCTCGCGGCGTGCCCGTGGGCGGCGAACTCGAGTATGTAGACGCCGGTACGATCGCCCGCGCCGTCCTCGACAGGCATACGCTCTGAGCATGACGAGCGCGTGACGCCACGGGTGTTTGCGCGTAGGTACTGCTACTCTCATCCAATCGGATTAGCTGTTTCTCGCTATTTCTGGGCATACCCCGGTCTTCTAGACTGAACCTGCCGACTCGGGGACCCAAAGAACACGGGGAAGACCATAACTCCCAAGCGGCGTGGGGCCGTATACCTGTTGCGTCAAGCCGGTCGAAAAACCCGGTCACCCGCGCAGGCACTGCTTAGGCAGGGAGTTAAGGTATGGCTAACGATACCGGGCGCACCCTGATTTACGCTTCCCGAAAGCACAACGACGGTTTGTTGTCGTTTTTGGGCGAGCAAGGCTGGCAAGTTGTGCCGGCCAAGAGCGCCAGCGACGTCGGTCGCATTCTCAATCCCGGGGTTACCAGCGCAGCACTCATCGACCTGGCGAGCGGTTATACCGATCGCGAGCTCGGCGCGTTCGAGTCCTGCATGCAGCCGGCGACCGTCGGCTGGGTTGCTGCCACGAATCCACAACAGCTCACGACGACGTCGGTGCGCCGGCTGATTCGCGACTATTGCTTCGACTACGTGAATGTTCCGTGCACGAACGATCAGCTCGCGCACTCGATCGGTCACGCCTGGGGCATGGCCTCGCTGTGCGAGGTGCCCGTCATCTTCACGCCGCAAGTCGGTGGCGACCAGGAAATGGTCGGCACCTGCGAGGCGATGCAACTGCTTTTCCGCACCATCCGCAAAGTGGCCAATACCGACGCGCCGGTGTTCATCTCGGGCGAGTCGGGCACCGGCAAGGAACTGAGCGCGGTGGCGATTCACGAGCGCTCCTTGCGTGCCAAGGGGCCGTTCGTGGCGATCAATTGCGGCGCCATTCCCCCGCACTTGATGCAATCCGAACTGTTCGGCTACGAGCGCGGCGCTTTCACGGGGGCCAATGCCCGCAAGATCGGCCGCGTGGAAGCCGCGAACGGCGGCACGCTGTTCCTCGATGAAATCGGCGACTTGCCGATCGAGAGTCAGGCGAGCCTGCTGCGCTTTCTGCAACAAGGGGCCATCGAGCGCCTGGGCGGCCACGATGTCATTCCGGTGAACGTGCGTGTGATGTCCGCGACGCACGTCGATCTCGAAGAGGCCGTGAAGGAAGGGCGCTTCCGCGTCGACCTGTATCACCGCCTGTGCGTGTTGCGTGTCGACGAACCGCCGCTGCGTGCGCGTGGTCAGGACATCGAAATTCTGGCCCATCACGTGCTGCAACGATTCAAAGGCGATAACCATCGCAAGATTCGTGGCTTCACGCAGTGTGCCGTGCAAGCCATGTATGAGTATCACTGGCCCGGCAATGTCCGTGAGCTCATCAACCGGGTTCGCCGTGCCATCGTGATGGCCGACAGCCGCATGATTTCGGCGAAGGATCTGGACCTGTTGCCGTGGGTGCCGACGCTGGTACGCACGCTCGAAGAAATTCGTACGGAAGCCGAACGAATTGCCATCGAACAGGCTTTGTTGCGTCACTGCCATCGTCTGACCGACGTGGCGGCAGAGTTGGGAATTTCGCGTATTACGCTGTATCGACTGATGTGCCGATATGGATTGCGTGGTGATGAATCGGGCGTGCCGGCCTGATATCTTCTGGCGAAGAGAGGGCGGCCGTCCTGCGTTGAGCAGGGCGGTCGTTTCTTTTTGGGCTCCTGATTATTCCCGATTCTTCCTGATGATCGGCCCGTCTTGTGCACAATCTCTCCCCCTGAATTCACTGTGGTTTTCGACGCGTATTCGTCGTTCGCGAGCCTTGCCATCGTCAATAACGACGGGGCTTTCGAGCGATTCCGACGGTGCGCGCCGTCGTACGCAATGCGTTGTCTCGAAGCGCGAGAGATTGTGCGGTGCAGTGCGGGCGCGTCGTGACGAAAGGGATGTCACGGCGCTGCCACCTTGCCGTCATGTCGAGGGGTACGAAGTTTCGGCGGTTCGGGCACTACGGGTTGTCCCGCGAACACATCAAAGATGAAACATCCGGGGCGCCGGCGGCCCTCGCGTTGCAAAGCCCCGGGTGTGACGTTGCGATGTCGTTTGCAGGAGAGCCGCGGATTCTGCCGCAAATCTGTCACGCAAGACCCTTGTGAATAGGGCATTTCCGAAAGACGTCGTTGACCACGCCGACATCCCTCGCCGTTCGGAATGTCTGCCGGCGACGCGGCAAGCGTGACAAAAGTGGCAGGAACCGCATCACGTATCAATGCTGAAACGTTTTCGAACACGGCACCCCTCGGGCGCAAGGGTGAAAAATAAAAGTCTTCATGTTTTCAAGCACTTGAGCGTTGTGGCACGGAAGTCGCTTTATAGACTCGGGCAAGGAGGGCACAGCGATGCGAATTCTCACCACCGAAATGCAATACCGAGTACGACAAGGCGCAGGCGCCATGGGCGCTGCCATCGTCGTGACGCTCGGTCTGTGCGCTGCGCCGGCACAGGCGCAGGATGCGGCCCCCGCACTGCGCGCCCCGCTCATGCAGATTGCAATGCTCACGGGTTCCATGGTGCCGCCGTCGGCCTCCATGACGCCTGTGACGGCCATGATGACGGCTACGCCGGTCAGCGACGCTGATGTGGCGGTGTCCGCCGGCCCGGCCACTGAACAAACCGCCACGCAAGCCCCGGCCGATGAACCGGCCGCCGTTGCCAGCAGTGACGACAGCAATACGAACAGCAACAACGATGCCGGCCTGAGCAAGGTACCGCTTGCCGCAGCGCGCATCGACGACGAACAACTCGGCAACCAGCGCGGCCGCAATTTGCAGGGCGGCACGATGGTCAAGTCACCCGGCATGACACTCGCGAATGGCGTGACGCTGTGGGACGAACTGCCCGGCGCCGTAACGCCGACGCCGCGTCCGCAGCAACTGTCGAACGGTGTGAACAACGTCCAGGTCATGCGTGTGACCTACACCACCCGGTGAACGACATGATCAACACTTCAGTGATGCAGGCTGCCAGCGCGATCGCCACGATGCTCGTGGCACTCGCCCCGGCACTGCTTCCCACGACTGCCAAGGCCGAACCGGCCCCGCCGGGAGACATCGTGATCGAGCGCAACATCGGGCCGGAGTACGTCGGACGGCAACTGCCGCGCGTCGAGAACCCGATTGGCATCTCGGTCCCCGCTTTCCCGACCGGCCCGTTCAATACCGCGATGGGCGCCGTCAATCAAGTCACGGATGGTGAATTGACCGGGCGCGCTTCGGTGGGCTTGATCACCGGCGCCGTACAGTCGGGCATCAATCCGGTGATGGGTGTGCTGGTGGGCAATGCCCGTGGCGGCAACGCGTTGAATTCCTCGAACGGCGTCGGCGGCGGTTTTGCCGGTGGCTCGGGCGGTGGCGGCGGGATCGGCAGCATCGGCACGCTGGTGCCGTCGGTCATCAACTCGGCCCTGGCGCCGCTGACCAGCATGGGTGCTGCGGGAGTCGCCAAATGAGCGCGTATCGCGACATTCGACGCCTGCATGGCGCACCGCTCACGGTCGCCGTGGCCATGGTCCTCGCCGCCGGGTTTGCCGCGACGGCTTCTGCGGAAGACATCTACATCGTGAACGGCCAGCTCGCCGGCACGAGCGCAACGGTCGAGAGCGGCGTCGCGGTAGGCGCGACCGGCGCGCTGACCGTGAATCAGGCGGCCGGGCTGAACAACGCCCAAGCCAACAGCGCGCTGATCGCGAACGGTGGCAGCGTCACGGTCGGCACGTCGAGTACCAATCAGGCAGCCGTCGTCACGAGCACGACAGGCGCCGCGAGCGCGGCAATTCAAGGCAACGCATTTTCAGGCACGTCCGGACTGGTGCAGGTGAACCAGGCGAGCGGTGCCGGCAATCTTCAACGCAACGCTACGGTCATTGTGATGGGCGATGCGGCTGGAGTGGCGAGCGTATCGGATACGGCACTATCCGCTGCGATCTCCAAGGGTGGCCCGGCTGGGCACGACAACCTCAACGATCAGTTCCGTACGGCGTCGATTTCCGGTGACGCATTCCGGGGCGCGAGCGGGGTGGTGCAAGTGAACCAGTCGGCTGGGATAGGCAATGTAACCGCAAATGTTTTTGTGCTCCGTCCCCCGGCGGGCACAGCTTTTTAACTGGGTAACTCTCTCGTCAAGGAGATGGTCATGAAAACGAAAGCAATTGCAGCGGCTGCACTGCTGGTAGCTACGGGTACCGCTATGGCGTCACCCAATCACCAGCAATATAGCTTCTCGTTCATCGGGAATGAAACCAACGTGCTCAACCTGGTCGGCATTTTCGGTCTGGTCGGCATTCGCGGCTGCGTCACGGTGGATAACACCGGCAACGCCGTCGTGCAAAGCAACCAGAGCGTCGACGTACACCACGTGAACCTGAAGGGGCCGCTGCTCGGCAACTACACGACGGGTCATGTGACGTATGGCGTCGACTCGAAGACCACGACGGTGTCTGACACCGGTGGTGCCTACCTCATCGGCGGCGTGACGACGAAGACGTATAGCAATACGGACTCGTGGGTCAACGCAACGGCGAGCGGCCACCTCAACACGAATCAGTCCTTCCAGGCAGGCGCCGGTTATGTTGCCGGTCAGTCCAGCTCCGGCTCGGGCGGCTTCATCGCCGGTGGCGGGTATCAGTATTCCAACATTGCAGCCGCTGGCGGCATCATCGGTGGCGGCATTATCCCGCTGCCGGGTGGTCTCGCTCTGTACGGTGGCTACATCGTCGGCAATGCCGGTGCCGGTCAAGGTTCGATCTGGGGTGGATACGCCTACGGTCAGCAATCGCAGTCGGCCGGTGGCTTCCTCGCAGGTGGCTTCCTGAATACCCAGAAGAGCTTCGACGCCGCGTTCCACTCGAATGTGGACTACGGCAGCGCGACGACGAACTCGGCTTCGATCGCCGCCGGTGCTCTGTGGGGCTTCTCGAACACCTACACGATGGCAACCACGTGGGAAAAGGGCGCTATCACGTTCCATACCAACACCGCGGTCTATCAAACGATGGGTGCGACGCTGGGCGGTGGTGCGTTGGCTGGTGCTAACGGCAACATCGGCGTGAACGTGGCCGCAGGTGCCGACAACGCGCAGGCGAACAACGTCGCGATCGCTTCGCTCAACGCTCAGCCGGTGTATGCCTCGGCCCAAGTGTTTGCGAACCAGTCGTCGAAGGGTTCGGCCAGCCTGTCGCAGTTCTATGTCACCTCGAGCGTGGGTGATGGTGCCCTCGCCGGTGCGACCGGGAACGTCGGCGTGAACGTGGCTTCGGGTGTCGGCAACGTGCAGCAAAACGGTCTGGCAGCCGCTGTCTCGCAAGGGGCGACCGGCTGGTACAAGGGCGGTGCGGCCAATTCGACGGCTCAAACCGACCAAACGGCTGGCATGAAGGCCTCGGGTGACTTCATCGCGACGGCTTCGCTCGGCGCAGGTGCACTCGCCTACTCCAGCGGCAACATCGGTGTGAACGTGGCTTCGGGCATCGGCAACGTCCAGAGCAACAGCCTTGCCATCTCGGCAATCAAGTAAGGTGTGCAACCGGTCCGGGGTCTCCCCGGACCGGTTTTTTCATGAGGTGTGTCATGAATGATGCGCGTCGTGCCGCAGTGAGGATCGCTACTGTTTGCGCTCTGGCGTGCGCAAGCGGGGCCGGGCACGCGCAGTATGCATCGGTGAACCTGGAGTCTTCGACTGGCGTACCGGCGGTCAAGACGATGCGTTCGTTCAAGTCGATGCACTACGTGAATCTGGTCCAGCAGGAATACGACTTCAGTTGTGGTTCCGCAGCCCTGGCGACACTGCTGCGATACGGCTACGGGATCGATATCCCCGAGCCGGAAATGATCAAGAAGATGATGGTCTTCTCCAATCCGGAGACCGTCATCAAGAACGGGTTCTCGATGCTCGACATGAAGAAATTCGTCGAGACGCTCGGACTCGAGGGGCGTGGCTTCAAGGTGGACATCAACGCGCTGTATGACCTGAAGATCCCGGTCATTGCGCTCATCGATGTCAACGGGTACCAGCATTTCGTGCTCATCAAGGCGGCCAGAGACGGACGCATCTTCGTGTCCGACCCGGCGCTGGGCAACCGAATTATCGCGCAAGCCGATTTTGCCAAGCAGTGGAATGGCTTGGTCCTGGCGGTCATCGGCAAGCCGTTCCTGGAGGATTCTCCGCTGCTCAAAGGAAACGAGTCCCTGGCGGTCAAGCTGCGCGACAGCGCCTTGACGACCGGGACGACAGCCACCCCGATGGTGGACTTCGGCCTCATCCGGTCGAACCTGTTTTGAGACCAGAACATCATGAACCGTTACGTCCCGATGCTGGCCATCCCGTTCCTCGTGAGTGCCGTGCCGGCAGTTGCGTCGAGCGTGGTGCCCGATAGCTGGCAGGCTGTCGGCGACGACGTGCTCGCACACGCCACCGGCAAATACGCGCAGCAAAACATGATCACGGGCTTTCAGCTCGTGATGCAGTCGCAATGGCAAATGCCGACCGGCGCCAGTCTTGCGGCGACCGGCGTGCTCGGTGTGAGCCAGAACGCCAATAACACGGGTTATCAGGTCCAGACCGCTGCCGCGACCGGCATCATCCCGGGTCTGGTCAACGCGACAACGCCGATCACACAGGCCGTGGCGGGTGCCGCGAGCGTGCTGGTCAATGGTGTGGCACAGATCACGCAGGTGGCCGGCGACGCGAACAACGCGCTCAACAAGGCCACCATCCAATACGCCCCGGGCGTCTCGCTGTCGATGCTGGTGCCGACCAGCGCGCAAGGGCAGAGCAATTCCCAAACGACCGTGGGCAACCTGAGCGCCAGTGTGGCGATCACCTCGGCGGGCATGCAAATTGCATTGAATACGCCCAACGGCAATCTTGGGCAGAGCGTCGCCGGCGGTGCCGGTGGTGCGATGAATCAGATCATGCAGGTCGTACAGGTCGCAGGCAATGCGCAGCAGGTGATGAACACGCTGCAATTGAATCTGCAAACGAATCCGCTCACGTCGAACGCCCTTCGACAGGTCGGTGTTCAGAACGCGTTGGCGAACATGGTCGCCGGGCGTCGCTGAACAAGCAGGTGGCTCTCGTTGCCGACGTAACGTTACGAAATGGTAACGGGACGGTAACGGTAACGAGAAGCCGGCAGCGCCCGGAGCAAGTCGCGGGCGCCATGAAAACCAAGGGGCAACGCCGCGTAGCAGTTGAAGTCGGCACATGATGCTGACCCGCGATCCCAGCGGGGCTTACCGGTGGCATCGGTGGCATCGGCCGGCAAGAACGTGGCGCACAAGAGGGTGACGTCGGCAGGGTTGGCAACAACGGCAAAGCAACCTGCACGCGTCGCTCCGCAGTCGAGCAGCAAGGACAACCGTCGTTTGGAAACACGTGTTTGTTGGATTGCGCGCGGCACGACGTCGCGAGGCGCTCGCCGCACTTTTACCCGGGGGGGATCATGAAGACTCACCGTTTTTTTCCCGTTGCCGCCATTACTTGGGGTGTACTGCTTTTCACGCTATCGGCCCAGGCTCAGGAGCATACGGACCCATCGCCGGATAACCGTCTCCAGATGTTGATGGACATGGTTGACCGGCAGCAGCGGGAAATTTCTTCTCTGAAGCAACGCCTGACCGACATCGAGATGGCGCAACGCGGTCGCGGGCTCACCGCCTGGGACACTGCGCAGATCGCGCAAGTCTCGCCCGGTGACGGCTCCGCTGCCGGCTCGGCGGGTACGCCGGGGGGTGGCGCGGCGGGGGCAGCTGGCCCGACGTCCGCCACGCCGATCGGCGAAACGCAGCAGATGCAAAAGAGCACGAGCGACTCGCAACGCACACCGGCTGAAGAGGCGGTGGTGCAGGCGCAGCACGCACCGCTCTTCGACCGCAAGCTCACCATCGACGCCGGTATCAGCTACAGCTACTACGATCGCCGGCAACTCGTGCTGAGCGGCTTTCTCGCGCTCGATGCCATCTTTCTCGGTCAATTGAATCTCGGCGAAACCAAGGCCAACGTGTGGACGTTCGACGTCAACACGCGCTACGGGATCAACGACCGTTTGAGCGTGGCGTTCGACGTGCCGTATCTGTATCGCAACTCCGACTTCATTTCGGGCGGGGTGGGCGGTGCGTCATCGGCGATCAGCGATATCAGCAAGAACTCGGCGAACATCGGCGACGTGAACGCGTCGTTGTATTACCAGATCGTCAAGGAATCGCAGAACTGGCCCGACATCGTCGCGTCGTTCCGGGTGACCGCGCCGACCGGTACGTCGCCGTTTGGCATCAAGCTCGGCACGCCCGACCCGACCAACAACAACCTGACCACGCCGTCGCGTCTGCCCACGGGTAACGGCATCTGGGCGTTCACGGCCGGGTTGTCGTTCCTGCGCACCTACGATCCGATCGTGTTGTTCGCCAACGTGGCTTACACCTACAACGTGGCCCGTACGTTCGACGACATCTCGACGATCGAAGGCACGACCACGCCGGCGAAGGTCAAGCTCGGCGACATCGTGCAGGTGGGTGCCGGTATGGCGTTGGCGCTCAACGACAAGACGGCCCTGTCGATTTCGTACTCGACGGCCATCTCGCGCGCCACGAAGACCGCGACGCCGGGTGGGCCCTACACCACGGTGGCGGGCAGCACGACCAACGCGGCGTCGCTCAACTTCGGCATCAACTACGCGATCGACAAGCACTGGACGGTCAACGGTTACGTCAACGCCGGCATGTCGCCGGATGCCCCGAACTACGTGATCGGGGTGCGTTTCCCGTACACGTTCTGATGACGAAAAAAAGCCCGGCCGATGTTGGCCGGGCGGTTTTGATGGTGATGGGGTGAAGCGGTAAGTTCGACGTTGGCGGGCGGGTGCTGACTCAGCGCATTTTCAGCGCGGCAGCCGCGACGATGTGGCGTTGATGTTCAGGCTGGTTCGTTGCAGATTGCTTTGCGCACTGGCCACCACGGTGCGTGGCAGGTTCGACGTCGAGGCTTGTGTGGGTTTCGGCGACGGGACGGGCGGGATCACTTCATCCCACAGGCGCACGTTGTTCGCCGTTGTCATGGTCGCGTTGACCGGGGCGATCGCCGAAGCGGCGCCGCCGGGCACATTGGACACGACAAGGGTGCGTTGAGCGTTGGTCGCGCGAGTGCTGTTGAGCAGCGCGTCGCTCACCGCGGCCGGTACGGCGCCAACGTCCAGCGAGTCGGCGTAAGCCGGTGTGGTGATGCACGCAACGGCCACGCAAAACATGGCAGTGCGCGTCTTGCTGTCGAAGATGTATGACATGGCGTGCCCCCCGGCCTCCGCATGCTGTTCTCGCGATACTGGCTGTATTTTATTGCGCGTTTACAGAAAGGAAAGGGGAAAAAAGTAATAGCTTGCTTTCGCGTGTTTGAGTAATTAATTTACGCAAACTGCGTTTTGTCGCGCAAAGGCAACATCGATGGGCGTCACAGGTCCGCTGGCTCGCCGTTACGCGGGCTTCACGCATAAACTGCTCGGACAACGAGGTGATGCCTGACACGTAAAACCGGATCACAAAAGACCGAAGACTTCTTCGGTTTTTTGCTGGAGGCGCGGCTCCCAGGGTGGGCCGAAGTCCGTAGAAAACATGACAAAACGACAGGCGTCACAAAATTAGCGGGAAACGGGAAGTGGGGAACGGCGGCGCAGAGGCCGACCGGATCGACAGGGGAAACCATGCGTGTGCTGGTCGTGGGTGAGGCTGCCACCTGGCTGAGCGGCCTGCAAGTCGCGTTGCAAACCGAGGCGAACGCGACGCCACCAGTCCTGCGTCACGTGGAAGATGTCACGGGACAGGACTGGCTTTGGCTGCGCGAGCTGCCGTCGCGGCGTGCGCTCGTGCTCGATGAGACGATTGCGCGCACACCGGCCGTCGACACCTTGTGCGCGGTGGCGAGCGAATGCACCCCGCCGGTGCCGGTGATCGTCGTCGGCGATGCGGGTTTTCCCGACGAAATCATTCGCTGGCTTCAGGCGGGCGTGACCGCCTGTCTGCCCTGGCCGAACTCGCTTGCGCGCATTCGTTCGGTCTTCGACATGGCGTTTTCGGGCGGCCGTTACGTGCCTGAAGAGGCGCTCTCGGCGTTGCTCGTACTCTGGCGTCAGGAGGCATTGGGCGAAGCACTGCCGCTGTCTCGCATGCCGGTGTTTCCGCTCGGCGGCGACAAGGCGACGCAACTGGCCGAGTCGGCGTTATTGGGCATCTCGCAGCGCCAGTACGAAATTCTCGCGCTGCTCTCGCGCGGGTTGTCGATCAAGACCATCTGCCAGCAACTGGTGATCTCCGAGGGCACCGCCAAGACGCATGTCTCGGCCTTGTACCGGCGGCTCGGCGCACGCAATCGCGGCGAGGCCATCTACATCGCGGCACAGCGTGGCGCGCGGCATCTCTTCGAGACGTGATCGACGCGCACGTCCTCATTCGTCGTCCCTATTTCGTACCGCAAAACAACGCCCCCGCCGGATAGTACTCATGCGGATGGCCGAGTGCACGCACTCGCATTACCATAGGCGTTCGTTTGCAAACGCGGTTGCAGACTCATTGGCAATCTCATTTGTAACCCTTGCAGCCCATTTTTTGAGGTGTCCTGCTCGCGGGCAGGGCGCCGGAGTTGACGGCAACGCCCGTCGATGAAGCACAGGAGTCCACGTTGTCCAAGTCGTTCGAAGCTTCGCGCTCACCGCAGGCCGCTCAGGCCAACACCGCTGCTGGTACGTCTTCCTCCCAACTGCCTCCCGATTCCACGGCTTCCACAGGCGCTGCCGGTGCTGCCAATACTTCTGGTTTGCCGGGCAAGGGCGCGCTCGCCGGGGTGAAGGTGCTTGAACTGGGCACGCTCATCGCCGGGCCGTTCGCCGCACGCATGCTCGGCGAGTTTGGTGCCGAAGTGATCAAGATCGAAGACCCGGAGCACGGCGACCCGCTGCGCAAGTGGCGCAAGATGCATCCCGATGCGGGCGGCACGTCGCTCTGGTGGGCTGTGCAGGCGCGCAATAAAAAGTCGGTGACGGTCAATCTCAAGGCGCCGGAAGGTCAGGCCATCGTGCGCAAGCTCGCAGCGCAGGCCGACATCGTGGTCGAGAACTTCCGCCCCGGTCTGCTTGAGCGTTTCGGGCTCGGTTACGAACAACTCTCGGCCGACAATCCGGGCCTGGTGATGGTGCGGCTCTCGGGCTACGGCCAGACCGGCCCGTACCGCGACCGGCCCGGCTTCGGCGCGATTGCCGAGTCGATGGGGGGCTTGCGTCACATCACGGGCTATCCCGAACTGCCGCCGCCGCGCATCGGTATCTCTATCGGCGATTCGATTGCGGCGTTGCACGGGGTGATCGGCGCGATGATGGCGCTGCATCACCGCAACGTGAACGGCGGGCGAGGGCAGGTGGTCGACGTCGCGCTGTATGAAGCGGTGTTCAACCTGATGGAGAGCGTGGTGCCCGAGTACAGCGTGGCGGGCATGGTGCGTGAGCGCACCGGCGCGTCGCTGCCGGGCATCGTGCCGTCGAACACCTACCCGTGCGCAGACGGCATGATCGTCGTCGGCGGCAACAGCGATCCGATTTTCAAGCGGTTGATGCATGCCATCGGCCGCGCCGATCTCGCCGAAGACCCGGGGCTCGCACACAACGATGGCCGTGTGCCGCGCACGCAGGAAATCGACGATGCGATCGGCGGGTGGACTCGCGCGCGTCCTATCGATGAAGCGCTCACCGTCTTGCAAGGGGCGGATGTGCCCGCGAGCCGAATCTACACGGTGGCAGACATGTTCCAGGACCCGCAGTTTGCCGCGCGCCAGATGATCCAGCGTTACCGGTTTCCCGATGGCACGCCGATCGATCTGCCGAACATCACGCCCAAGCTATCCGATACCCCGGGCGAGACCCAGTGGCTCGGCCCGGCGCTGGGCGAACACACGGATGAGGTGCTTGGGCAACTGGGTTATGATGCCGGGCAAATCAAGACCCTGCGCGAGAACAAGATCATTTGAGTGATCGCTGGCGCAGGATCACGGGGTGCCGTACCGACGGTGCCGACTTCGCCCGGTGTGACCGGGGCAAGGTCGGACGGCTCGCGCAGGCGTCTCGTGAATAAAGCACGTCGAATAAAGAAAGAACGCTGCAACCACGGAGACAATCACCATGCAACGACGTCAGTTCGTGACGGCTCTTGCCGCCACCGGTCTGCTGAGCGCAGGCATTCGCCCGGGCTTCGCACAAGCCAAACTTGAAAAGACCAAGATCGCTATCGCCGTCGGCGGCAAGAACCTGTTCTATTACCTGCCGCTCACGATTGCCGAGCGCCTGAACTACTTCAAGGACGAAGGCCTCGACGTCGAAATCTCCGACTTCGCCGGCGGCTCGAAAGCGCTTCAGGCACTCGTCGGCGGCAGCGCCGATGTGGTCTCGGGGGCTTACGAACACACTATTCTGTTGCAGGCCAAGAACCAGTTCATCCGCGCCTTCGTGCTGCAAGGCCGCGCGCCGCAGATCGTGTTCGGCGTGTCGAACAAGACGATGCCGAACTACAAGTCGCTGGCTGACCTGCGCGGCAAGAAGATCGGCGTGACGGCACCGGGCTCGTCGACGAACATCATGGCGAACTTCGTGCTCGCCAAGGGCGGCGTGAAACCCAATGAAGTGGCGTTCGTCGGTGTCGGTGCTTCGTCGGGCGCGCTCGCGGCGATTCGCTCGGGCAACATCGACGCGATCGTCAACCTCGACCCGGTCATCACGATGCTGGAGCGCGACAAGGAGATCCGCGTGATCTCGGATACGCGCACGCTCAAGGAAACGGTGTCGGTGTTCGGCGGCAATATGCCCGCCGGCTGCCTCTACACGAACGAGTCGTTCATCCAGAAAAATCCGAACACCACGCAGGCCCTCACCAATGCCATGGTGCGTGCGTTGCGCTGGTTGCAGACGGCAGGCCCGTCGGACCTGATCAAGACGGTGCCCGAAGCGTATCTGCTCGGCGACCGCGCGCTGTACCTCGATGCATGGAGCCGCGTGAAGGAAGCCATCTCGCCGGACGGCATCATTCCCGCCGATGGTCCCGCGACGGCGCTGCGCACGTTGCAGGCATTCGATGAGACCGTGAAGGGCCGCCCGATCGATCTGGCGAAGACGTTCACGAACGAATTCACCAAGAAGGCCGACGCCAAGTACAAATGATGACTGCGCCGGCTCTGAGTTTTGACAGCATTACCTGCACGTTCGTCGCGCGCGACGATCGTCGTCAGCGCTACACGGCCGTGGCCGACACCTCGCTCGACATTGCGCCGGGCGAGTTCGTGTCGGTGGTCGGCCCGACCGGTTGCGGCAAGTCGACGCTGCTCAACGTCGCGGCGGGGCTGCTGATGCCGTCGTCGGGCACGGTGAAAGTGTTTGGCGAGCCGCTCACGGGGATCAACTCGCGCGCGGGCTACATGTTCCAGGCCGAGGCGCTGATGCCGTGGCGCAACGCGATCGACAACGTGACCGCCGGGCTGGAGTTTCGCGGCGTCGCGCCGGAAGAGGCGAGGGCGCGCGGTGACGAGTGGCTCAAGCGCGTGGGGCTGGGCGGTTTTGGCGACCGGTATCCGCATCAGCTCTCGGGCGGCATGCGCAAGCGTGTGGCCATGGCGCAGACGCTGATTCTCGATCCGGACATCATTCTGATGGACGAACCGTTCTCGGCGCTCGACATCCAGACGCGTCAGTTGATGGAGAACGAACTGCTCGAACTGTGGGCCGCCAAGCGCCGCGCCGTGCTCTTCATCACGCACGATCTGGACGAGGCGATTGCGCTGTCCGACCGGGTGGTGGTGCTGGCCGCCGGGCCGGGCACCCATCCGATCGGCGAGTTCCGCATCGACCTGCCGCGTCCGCGCGATGTGGCGGAAATTCGGAACCTGCCGCGCTTCACCGAGCTGCATGCCCAGATTTGGGATGTGCTGCGCGAAGAAGTGTTGAAGGGTTATGCCCAACAGCTCAAGGCCGTCTGAGCGTCATGGGACAAATCGTGACCTTCCTGAGCTTCGTGAGCCACCAGATCACGTTGGCCCCCTGAACATCGGGTGCGGCTGGGTCCAGTGGTTCGACTGGATGGATTGCTTCGATTTGCCCGACATCTTCGGCTGGTTCGATTGGCTTGTCTGATATTCCCGGAATTCGTTCGTCATGCGTAATCGTTCGATCATGCGCCATTTGCGGTTGTGGCAATGGCTGCTGCTGGTAGTGAGTTTTCTGGTCTGGTATGTCCTGACCAGCCCCACACTGCTGCCGGCGTTTTATTTCGATAGTCCCGACAAGGCTGCCTTCTTCTTCGGGGAACCGCAGAAGGTGCTGTGGCAGATCTGGCAGTGGTTTGCCAGCGGGGAAATCTATCTTCACCTCGGCGTGACGTTGCTCGAGACCGTGCTCGCATTTGCCATCGGTACGGTGGCCGGGCTGGCGGTCGGTCTGTGGCTCGCGCTCTCGCCGGCCGCCGGCGCGTTGCTCGACCCTTATATCAAGGCCGCCAACTCGATGCCGCGCGTGATTCTGGCGCCGATCTTCGGGGTGTGGTTCGGGCTCGGTATCTGGTCGAAGGTGGCACTCGGCGTCACGCTGGTGTTCTTCATCGTGTTCTTCAACGTCTATCAGGGCGTGAAGGAAGTCAGCCCGGTGGTGCTCGCCAATGCACGCATGCTGGGGGCGAATCAGCGCCAGTTGCTGCGCCGGGTGTATCTGCCGAGCGCGACGAGCTGGGTGTTCTCCAGCTTGCACAATTCGGTGGGGCTGGCGTTTGTCGGTGCCGTCGTGGGCGAGTATCTGGGGTCGGCGCGTGGCGTGGGCTACCTGATTCTGCAAGCCGAAGGCACGTTCGACATCAACGCCGTGATTGCCGGGGTGCTGATTCTGACGGCGTTTGCGCTGGTGCTCGACGGGCTCGTCGGTGTGGTGGAGAAGCGACTGCTGGTCTGGCAGCCGCAGGCGGGTGAAACCGAAAAGATGTAGGCATCCGACGCCTCGTGAGCGTCATATCCGGGGACCTTTCCTCGGTTACAATTGCCCACATGCGAATCCTGCTCAGCAACGACGATGGGTATCAGGCGCCAGGCCTGGCCGCGCTTTACGAAGCGCTGGCCCCGCTTGGCGACATTACCGTGGTGGCGCCCGAACAGAACTGTAGCGGTGCGTCCAATTCTCTGACCCTCCAACGGCCGCTGTCGGTCTTCAAAGGCAGCAACGGGTTCACTTTCATCAACGGCACGCCGACCGATTGTGTTCACGTTGCGCTGACCGGGCTGCTCGACGAGCGGCCCGACATTGTGGTCTCCGGCATCAACAACGGCCAGAACATGGGCGAAGACACGCTGTATTCCGGCACTGTCGCGGCGGCCACCGAGGGCTTTCTCTTCGGCATCCCGTCGTTCGCCTTCTCTCAGGTACATAAGGGCTGGGATCACCTCGACAGCGCCGCACGTGTGGCGCGCGACGTGATCGAGCGCTATATGGAGAGGCCGCTTGGTGCGCCGTTTCTCCTTAACGTCAATATTCCGAATTTGCCGTACGACCAGCTCAAGGGCGCGCAAGCGACGCGTCTGGGCAAGCGGCATCAGTCGCAGCCGGTGATCCGTCAGGAAAGCCCGCGCGGCGAAACCATCTACTGGATCGGTCCGGCCGGCGACGCGCGCGATAGCAGCGAAGGCACCGATTTTCACGCCGTGGCGCACGATTACGTCTCGGTCACCCCCTTGCAACTGGATCTCACGCATAACGCACGACTCGGTGTCGTGCATGACTGGCTGGCCAGCGCAGGGGTGGCCGGACAATGACGACACCGCCGAAGCGTTTTCCTCTCCCTCTGTCTGAAGTCATGACCCGTCGCCAACGCAAGGCGCCGGTGCTCGACAAGGCATCACGGGCAAGCCCCGCCGGTGCGCCGCCAGCCGCGATGACGCGCGCGGCGGCGACACCGACCAAGCCGTCAACACCGGTGACGCCGGTAGCATCGGGCAAGCCGGCGACAGGGAAGACCGCTTCGGCCAGTCACACGCCGAATCAACATCACGGGCTGCGCCCGGCTGCGACACCGATGGCGGGCGCGTCGGCACGGCCGACGGGTTCGACGGCACCGCGCCCCGTCACCCCGAAGGGGCTGGCGCGACCGGCAAGTGCGCCGCACGCGCAGCCTGCGCCTCATGGGGCCGGGCAAACGGTGAAAACGGCGCCGCGTCCGGTGCAGGGCAAAGGGCTTGCCGCGCCGGTGAAAGTTTCGACAGGCAACACTGCACGTCATGCGAAGCCGGTGCCGGTCCCTTCGCCGGACGGTATTGGGCTCACCTCGGAGCGCGTACGGGGCCGGATGGCTGAACGCGTTGCCGCATCGGGCGTCAAACACGCGGGTGTGCTGGCGGCGCTCGCGACGGTGCCGCGTCACGGCTTTGTCGATGCGGGTCTGGCCAATCAGGCCTACGAAGATGCGGCGTTGCCCATCGGTCATGGCCAGACGATTTCGAAGCCATCGGTGGTCGGTCGCATGATCGAGTTGCTGCTCGCGAGTGGCCGTCCGCTGGAGAAGGTGCTGGAAATCGGCACCGGTTGCGGCTATCAGGCGGCGGTGCTGTCTTGTGTGGCCCGCGACGTCTATTCGATCGAGCGGGTGCGCCCGCTGCATGAACGGGCGAAAGCCAACCTGCGGCCATTGCGCGTGCCGAACATCCGGTTGCACTACGGTGATGGCCGGCTCGGTCTGCCGGCCGTTGCGCCGTTCGACGGCATTGTGATCGCCGCAGCCGGACTTGAAATTCCGGATGCGCTGCTCGATCAGCTCGCCGTTGGCGCACGTCTCGTTGCCCCGGTGGGCGGCGAGCAACAGATTTTGACCCTCATCGAGCGTGTCGGTACGCGCCAGTGGCGCGAGACGCAGCTTGATAGGGTGTTATTCGTCCCCTTAAAATCGGGCATCATCTAAGCCCGTCGGGCCTATTCTGCGGAGGAATTGAGTGAATTTGCGAGCGGGTATTCAACAACGCGTCGCCAGTGTTCTGTTGCTGAGCATGCTGGCAGCATGCGCATCGCGACAGGTCGGCGCCCCGGTCGTTGACCGTACCGTAGGCGGTACGACGACCGACAGCAGTGTGACGGGGGCTCCCGTCATCGACAATACGCCGGTGCCACCGGGCTTCTACCGCGTCAAACCGGGTGATCGTCTCTATCGGATCGCACTGGAAAACGGTCAGAACTATCGCGATATCGCGCGCTGGAACAACATTCAGAATCCGGACCAGATCGAAGTCGGTCAGGTGCTGCGTGTGAAGCCGCCTGCGGGCGATACCGGCACGCCGCTGCCCGCACCGATTGGCAGCACGCCGTCGACGGCAACCACGAGCCCCAACCCGGCTTCGGTGCCGCCTGCGGTGGTGCCGCCGCCGAGCAGTTCGGCAGCGACGGCCGCACCGAGCGCAGTGTCGAGCGGTGATCTGGCGCTGTCGTGGCCGGCCAAGGGCAGTGTGGTCGGCCGGTTCGACGATTCGAAGAACAAGGGGTTGAACATCGCGGGCAATGTCGGCGATCCGGTGTATGCCGCCGGCGCGGGCAAGGTGGTGTACTCGGGGGCCGGTCTGCGAGGTTACGGCAACCTGGTGATCATCAAGCACGACTCGACCTTCTTGACGGCGTATGCGCACAACCGCACACTGTTGGTCAAGGAAGGCGACAGCGTCACGCGCGGTCAGAAAATTGCCGAAATGGGCAACTCCGATGCCGATCGTGTCATGTTGCATTTCGAGGTGCGCCGTGATGGCAAACCTGTGGATCCGATGAAGTATTTGCCGCCTCAATAAACAAGGCAGGGTCGAATGCTCAAGAGAAAGCGTCGTACTTCGCAAGAGGAAGACCTCGCTGCCCCGGAACCTGATCAGGAAGTTGACGATCGGCAATCCCGGCAGGAAGAGGACGTGGACGACGCTTTCGACGAGCGCGAGGCGGAGGAGGATGACGCCCCGTCATCCGACGAAGAAGGCAGCGGTGAGGGCGCGAGTGAGACATCGTCGGGCGGACGCAAGCGCAAAGCTGCCGATGGCGACGATTTCGGCACGGTGCTTCAGGCCGAACTCACTGCCGATACCGTCCAGCACTATCTCAATCGCATCAGCGTCAAGCCGCTGCTCACGCCCGCCGAGGAACTCGATTACTCGACGCGTGCGCAAGCCGGCGAGTTTGCCGCGCGGCAGGTGATGATCGAGCGCAATCTGCGCCTCGTCGTCAGCATCGCCAAGGGATATCTCAATCGCGGCGTGCCGCTGCTCGATCTCATCGAAGAGGGCAACCTCGGCCTCATGCATGCGATCGAGAAGTTCGACCCGGGCCGCGGCTTCCGTTTCTCGACTTACGCCACGTGGTGGATTCGCCAGAGCATCGAGCGCGCCATCATGAATCAGGCGCGCACGGTGCGTTTGCCGGTGCACGTGATTCGCGAGCTCAATCAGGTGCTGCGCGCCAAGCGCCATCTGGAGAAGAGCGCGGCTTATGTCGACGGCGGCGAGCAGCGTGACGCGAGCATTGAAGACATTGCCGATCTGACGGGCAAGACGCCCGACGAAATTACCGACATTCTGGCCCTCAACGAGCACGTGGCTTCGCTCGACGCCCCGCTTGAGATCGATCCCGGCAGCAGCCTGCTGGATCTGCTGTCTGACGATCATGGCGTGGCGCCCGAGCAGGAAGTCCAGCATCGCGAGCTGGAGGACCTCATGCGCCTGTGGCTGTCGCGGCTGTCGACCAAACATCGCTATGTGATCGAGCGCCGCTTCGGCCTCAATCGCGTTGAGCCCGCCACGCTCGAAGAGCTCGCCGACGAAATGGGGCTGACCCGCGAACGCGTGCGCCAGATTCAGCAAGAGGCGCTCGTCAAGCTCAAGCGCTACTTCGCCTCGAACGGCGTGCGCAAGGACGCGGTGCTCTGAGTCGCTGGTGGACGTCGTGTCGCTTGCGCCGGGTGGCTCAGGGGGGCTGGTCGCCCTGATGGTCTCGATCTCGAGTGAGGGCGACGGGCGGCACTGCCGGTCGCCTCGCGCCGTGCGACAGCCTTTTTCATTCCTTTCCCGAATTTCATCATGGCATCTCCCGTACTCGTCTTCGACATTGAAACGATTCCCGACGTCGACGGTTTGCGTCGACTCGAACCGGCCTACGCCGGCATGACCGACGACGAAGTGGCCGAAGCCGCTTTCGCCGCCCGGCGCGCCAAGGTCGGACACGACTTCCTGCCCCTGCATCTGCACCGGATCGCTGCGATTTCGTGCGTCTTTCGCGACCGCGACGGCTTTCGCGTGAAGTCGCTCGGCACACTGGAAGACGGCGAGGCGGCACTGGTGTCCGGCTTCTATCGCACCATCGAGAAGTACGCGCCGCAGTTGGTGTCGTGGAACGGCGGCGGTTTCGATCTGCCCGTGCTGCATTACCGCGCGATGATTCACGGCGTCGCTGCCCCGCGGTATTGGGACATGGGCGAAGACGATCGCGAGTTCAAGTGGAATAACTACATCAGCCGTTATCACCAGCGCCATCTCGACCTGATGGATCTGCTGGCGATGTATCAGGCACGTGCCAACGCACCGCTCGACGATCTGGCGAAGCTGTGCGGATTTCCCGGCAAGCTGGGCATGGATGGCAGCAAGGTGTGGGAAGCGTATCGCGACGGCAAGCTCGAAGAGATCCGTAATTACTGCGAGACCGATGTCGTGAACACGTATCTGGTGTACTGCCGCTTTCAGTTGATGCGCGGTGGTCTGCGTCAGGCGGAGTACGAGCAGGAGATCGAGTTCGTGAAGCGCTCGCTCGGTGACGAGACGGCGCCGCACTGGAAGGAATATCTCGACGCGTGGATTTGATGCGACAAGTGGGAAGGCGGGCGCGAATCGATTAAAATGCCGGGTTTGCTGTCGCCATGAGAACAAAGACGTGACCCGCTCCTCCCGAAACTCCTCGCGCGGCCGGCCGAGTGCCGAGCCCGGCATCATCGATATCGAATCGCTCGACATGGAAGCGCGCGGCGTTGGCCGCACCGCGCCCGAAGGTGAGCCTGGCACGCCGGAATTCAAACCCGGCAAAGTCATCTTCGTCGAAGGTGCGCTGCCCGGGGAGCGCGTCAAATACCTGAGCTATCGCCGCAAACCCAAGTTCGAACAGGCGGAAACGCTGGAAGTCCTGCGTTCGAGCTCGATGCGCGCCAAGCCCCAATGCCCGCATTTCGGCAAGTGCGGCGGCTGCTCGATGCAGCATCTGGAGCCGCGCGCCCAGATCGCCATCAAGCAACGCGTGCTCGAAGACAATCTGGCGCGTCTGGGCAAGGTCAAGGCCGAGACGATGCTGCGCCCGATTCAAGGGCCGGACTGGGGGTATCGCTTCCGCGCTCGTCTGACGGTGCGCTACGTACCCAAGAAGGGCGGTGTGCTGATCGGCTTCCACGAACGCAAGAGCAGCTACGTCGCCGATATGGATTCGTGCGAAGTGCTGCCGCGCCGTATCTCCGACATGCTGGTGCCGCTGCGCCGGTTGGTGGAGTCGCTGTCGATTCGTGAGCGTCTGCCGCAGATCGAACTGGCTATCGGTGCCGACGTGACCGCCCTCGTGCTGCGCATTCTCGAGCCGCTCACGCCGACGGACGAAGATATTCTGCGCATGTTTGCCGATGCGAACGCGGTTCAGTTCTGGTTGCAGACCAAGGGGCCGGACACCGCCGTGCCGTTCTATCCGCTCGAGCCGGAACTGCACTACACGCTGCCGGAATACCAGATCCGGATGCCGTTCAAGCCGACGGACTTTACGCAGGTCAATCACCAGATCAATCGTGTGCTGGTGCACCGTGCGCTGCGACTGCTTGCGCCTGAATCGACGGAGCGCGTGCTCGATCTGTTCTGCGGTCTGGGCAACTTCACGTTGCCGCTCGCGCGTCGTGCCGGCACGGTGATGGGTATCGAAGGCAGCACGGCGTTGACCGAGCGCGCACTCGCCAATGCCGAACGCAACGGTGTCGCGGAGCACACGGAATTCGCCTGCCGAAATCTGTTCGACATCACGGCGGAGGACATTCGCGCGCTGGGCGCTTTCGACCGCTATCTGATCGATCCGCCGCGCGAAGGTGCACTCGCTGTGTCAAAGGCGCTGGCTGAGCTTGCTCAGCAAGGCTATGAGGGGCTGCCCAAGCGCATCGTCTACGTGTCGTGCAGCCCGGCAACGCTGGCGCGTGACGCTGGGCTGCTGGTGCACGAAGCGGGCTATCGCCTGACGCAGGCGGGCGTGGTGAACATGTTCCCGCACACGTCGCACGTGGAGTCGATGGCGGTGTTCGAGCATGAAAGCATCGGCCAGCCGTGGGTGCCGCGTGTGCGCGTGTCCGAGGCGGACCCGGACGCGGCGGCCGACGAGGGTGTGGAAGCCATCGCCGGTGTGGCAGACGGTGAGGGCGTGATTCACGAAGACGCCTGATCCGGTCCTTGATCCAGTCAAAGAAAAAGCCAGTCCCGAGGGACTGGCTTTTTTATGCCGCGAGGCAACTGCTTAAGACTGGGGCGGGCGCGCAGCCCGCCGGAGCCGGTCAGTTGCGGTTGCCGCCCAGCACGCCGAGGATGGCGAGCAGGTTGGTGAAGATGTTGTACAGGTCGAGGTAGATCGCGAGCGTGGCGGTCACATAGTTCGTTTCGCCGCCGTTCACCACGCGCTGCACGTCGAACAGGATGTAGGCCGAGAAGATCGCGATGGCGAGCACCGAGACCGTCAGCATCAGGGCCGGCAGTTGCAGCCAGATGTTGGCGATCGAGGCGACGATGATCACCAGCACGCCCATGAACAGCCACTTGCCCAGACCGCTGAAGTCACGCTTGCTGACCGTGGCAACCGTCGCCATCACGCCGAAGATCACTGCGGTGCCGCCGAACGCCAGCATGATGAGCGACGCGCCGTTCGAGAAGCCCAGCACGAAGCTCAGCATGCGCGTGAGCATCAGGCCCATGAAGAACGTGAAGCCGAGCAGCAGGGCCACCCCCACGCCGCTGTCTTTGTAGCGCTGGATGGCGAACATGAAGCCGAAAGCGATCGCGAGGAAGGCAATGACGCTGACCATCGGGCTGCCCGCGAAAAGCGCGAAGCCGTAGGTCACGCCCAGCCAGGCTCCCGCAATCGTCGGCAGCATCGACAGCGCGAGCAGCCAATACGTATTGCGCAGCACCTTGTTGCGCACCTGTACGGTCGTCGCGCCTTGCCCGCCGTAGCCGAAACGTTGGAAATCCTGGTTCATATATGGTGTTCTCCGTGGTCATTGTGCCCGCCAGCGGGGCCGGCAGACGTCGTGTGACGCTTTTTACGATGACCGGCGTGCGCCGGTTTATCCCCCGCAGCCGTTGGTCTGGCTTGTCGTCGATGTCACAGGATATCGAAAGATGTCCCGGAATGCGCTCAGAAGATGCCGAGAATGTTTGGGCAAATACCCGAAAATTCAAGTCGGCGGGATGCCGTCAACCTTTCCATGGCGGGAAGGTGAGGAATCCTGCTGCTGCGCAAATCTCGCCAACAAGCCGGACAGTCCCGGCCGTCCTGCGTTTGAGCGGTGCGCGCACTGTAGGTTCCATCACCATAATAACAGCCTTCGTGCTACAATTACGGGTTCATGTTGGTTATATAACTGCTTAATTTTTTGGAGTTTTTCATGGCAGTCGAACGCACTCTTTCGATTATCAAGCCCGATGCCGTTGCCAAGAACGTGATCGGCCAGATTTACAGCCGTTTCGAAGGCGCGGGCCTGAAGATCGTTGCTGCCAAGCTCGTGCAACTGTCGCGCGCCGAAGCCGAACAGTTCTACGGTGTTCACAAGGAACGCCCGTTCTTCAAGGATCTGGTCGATTTCATGATCTCGGGTCCGGTCATGATTCAAGTGCTGGAAGGTGAGGGCGCTGTTCTGAAGAACCGCGACCTGATGGGCGCTACCGATCCGAAGAAGGCCGAGAAGGGCACGATTCGCGCCGATTTCGCCGACAGCATCGACGCGAACGCCGTGCACGGTTCGGACGCCGTTGAAACGGCTGCCGTCGAAGTGTCGTTCTTCTTCGCTGGCCTGAACGTCTACGCGCGCTAAAGCGCGTTTAGCCGATCAGTCGCAAGAAGTTACCGAAGGGATGTTGATGGACCAGGCCATGACCAACCTCACGAATCTGCTTGATTACGATCCGGACGGTCTGGCCGCCTATTGCGGCACGCTCGGTGAAAAACCGTTCCGTGCGCGCCAGCTCCAGCGTTGGATCCACCAGATGGGTGCCGCCGATTTTGGCTGCATGACCGATCTGGCCAAGTCGTTGCGCGAAAAATTGCAGACACGTGCAATGATCGCTGCACCGACGATCATCACCGACCACGTGTCGACTGATGGCACGCGTAAATGGCTGCTGGATGTAGGTAACGGCAATGCCGTGGAAACCGTCTACATCCCTGAGGAGACGCGTGGCACGCTGTGCGTTTCATCGCAGGCGGGCTGCGCTGTCAATTGCCGGTTCTGTTCGACCGGCAAGCAGGGTTTCTCACGCAATCTCTCGCTCGGCGAGATCATCGGCCAGTTGTGGATGGCCGAATTTGCGTTGCGCCGCGATCTCGGGCGCGAAGGCAAGAACGAGCGCGTCATCAGCAACGTGGTGATGATGGGCATGGGCGAGCCGCTGCTCAATTTCGAGAACGTGGTGGGCGCGATGCGCCTCATGCTCGACGACAACGCCTACGGGCTGTCGCGTCGTCGCGTGACGTTGTCGACGTCCGGCGTGGTGCCGATGATGGATCGCCTGGGCCAGGAGCTGCCCGTGGCGCTGGCCGTCTCGCTGCACGCACCGAACGACGCGCTGCGCGATGTGCTCGTGCCGCTCAACAAGAAATATCCGTTACGCGAACTGATGGGCGCGTGCGAGCGCTACCTCGAAGTGGCCCCGCGCGATTTCATCACGTTCGAGTACTGCATGCTCGACGGTGTGAATGACACCGAAGCGCATGCGCGCGAGCTGGTCGCACTTACCCGCGACGTGCCGTGCAAGTTCAATCTGATTCCGTTCAATCCGTTTCCCGAATCGGGCCTGCTGCGCTCGAAGGATCCGCAAATCAAGCGGTTTGCGCAGATTCTGCTCGACGCAGGCCTCGTCACGACCGTACGCAAGACGCGCGGCGATGACATCGACGCGGCGTGTGGTCAGCTCGCCGGCGAAGTGCAGGATCGCACGCGGCTCGCACAGCGCGGCAAGTTCGGGAAAATCGCGGTCGAGGTGCGTACCGTATGAGGTTGCGCATGGGCGGGCAGGGACCGTGGCCAGGGCCGTCGGCCCGGCGCGTGCCATGCTGCCCGGCGGATCAGTCACGCACTACAGCATTCCTCGCGCGGGGCATCGTTGATGCTTCGCGCGATTTCGTCAGTGCCACATCGAATCGTCCGAAGCGTCGCGCAGATCTTCACGCCGCGCGCAAGGAGGGTGACGTGATGGCGCTGTCGCCAGCATATCCTCAGCCGCTGCGAGCGGCTGCTTACGAACGGGGGCGTATCGATGGATAACCAGAATCAGGCGGACGCAGGCGGGCAAACCGGGACTCAGGGCCAGGGGACGCCGTCGGGATCGGCCGCCGGATTGGCTGAGCTGGGCGCGCAGGTGGGTGCGCAACTGGCCGCATTGCGCGAGAAGCGCGGCATGTCGATCGAAGATGTGTCGGCGCGTCTGAAAGTCTCGGTGCAGAAGCTGCAACGTCTGGAATCCGGCCAGTGGGATGCCTTGCCGGAAATGCCGTTTATTCAAGGGGTCGTGCGCAGCTATGCGCGCATGCTCGGGGGTGACCCGGAACCGATGATCGAGCCGCTGCGCCGTTTTGGCCGCACCGCACCGATCGATGTTCCGCAGGCGCCGACGGGGCAGCCCAGTATTCCGAAGAGCCCCGTGCGCTTCCGCTCGCCGGTCGCCGCGTCGCAGGCCAAATGGCCGTGGGCACTGGCTGCGCTCGTGGTGATTGCCGGTGCCGCGTGGTACTTCGGCAATGCCCACAAGCCGACCCGTGGGTCGACCGAGGCCGCCGATCTGGCGAGTGCCGCGTCGGTGCCGGGGGCAGAAGCCGCCGAGCCGGCCAGTCAGCCGGTCGTGGCCGATGCGAACGGCACGCCGCCGGGTGCTGATGGCACCAACAATGTGAACACCGCTGCCAACAACGGCAACACGGAAAGCACCGTCAACACCGCGACGGCGAGCTCGGCGACGGCCGGTGCCGGCCTGATCGCAGCGGTCGATCCGACGCACGTCGTGGCGGGCATCGCGAACGCGGCAGCCTCCGCTGCCAAGGCCGCAGTGCCGACGCCGGCAGTTGCCGCTTCGGCAGCCAATGCTGCTGCGCCGGGCGCAGCAGGTAATGGCAAGATTGCGTTGCATCTGAAAGCAGATAGCTGGGTCGAAGTGCGTGCGAAGGACGGCAAGGTGCTGTACTCCCAGTTAATGCGAGCAGGTGCCGAACAGGAAATTACGGGCGAAGCGCCGTTCAAGATCGTTGTGGGTAACGTCGCGGGCGTCGAGTCGCTGGAGTTCAACGGTCAACCGGTCGAGATCAAGTCCCGTAACGCGGGCAACGTGGCGCGTCTGACGCTCCAGTAAGACCGAAAGAGGGTAATCATGGCTTCTGTAGAATGCATGCCGATCATTGGCGGTCCGGCACCGCGCCGTCAGTCGCGTAAAGTCGCGATTCGTTGGGGTGGCCAGCTCGTGACGGTCGGCGGCGATTCGCCGATTCGCGTGCAATCGATGACCAACACCGACACCGCAGACGCGATCGGCACGGCCATTCAGGTGAAGGAACTGGCACAAGCCGGCTCCGAACTGGTGCGCATCACCGTCAACACGCCGGAAGCGGCGGCGGCGGTGCCGGCGATTCGCGATCAGCTCGATCGCATGGGCGTGATGGTGCCGCTGGTGGGCGACTTCCACTACAACGGTCACAAGCTGCTCAACGACTATCCGGCATGCGCCGAAGCGCTGTCGAAGTACCGAATCAACCCGGGCAACGTCGGCCAGGGCGCGAAGCGTGACACGCAATTCGCGCAGATGATCGAAGCCGCTTGCAAGTACGACAAGCCGGTGCGCATCGGCGTGAACTGGGGCAGTCTCGACCAGTCGCTGCTCGCCCGCATCATGGACGAGAACGCCTCGCGCGCGACCCCGTGGGAAGCGCAGAGCGTGATGTACGAAGCGCTGATCACGTCGGCACTCGAGTCGGCTGAGCTGGCGCAGCGTGTCGGTCTGTCGGCCGACAAGATTCTGCTCTCGTGCAAGGTGAGCG
Organism: Pandoraea sp. PE-S2T-3; assembly: GCF_002179965.1. GTDB lineage: Bacteria > Pseudomonadota > Gammaproteobacteria > Burkholderiales > Burkholderiaceae > Pandoraea. The sequence continues at coordinate 24,297 of NZ_NGUQ01000015.1, read as the reverse complement.
CCGTGCAGGACCTGATCGCGGTGTACCGCGAACTGGCCAAGCGTTGCGACTACGCGTTGCATCTGGGGCTGACCGAAGCGGGCATGGGATCGAAGGGCATCGTGGCCTCGACGGCTGCGCTGGCAGTCCTGTTGCAGGAAGGCATTGGCGACACGATCCGTATTTCGCTGACGCCGGAACCGGGCGGTGCACGTACGGGCGAAGTGGTGGTGGCGCAGGAGATCCTGCAAACGATGGGTCTGCGCGCGTTTGCGCCGATGGTCATCGCTTGCCCGGGTTGCGGCCGCACCACGAGCACCGTGTTCCAGGAACTGGCCTCGAAGATCCAGTCGTACCTGCGTGAACAAATGCCGGTGTGGAAGGCGCAATATCCGGGCGTCGAAAACATGAACGTTGCGGTCATGGGCTGCATCGTGAATGGTCCGGGCGAATCGAAGCACGCGAACATCGGCATCAGCTTGCCGGGTTCGGGCGAATCGCCGGCAGCACCGGTGTTCGTCGATGGTGAGAAAGTGCGTACCCTGCGCGGCGACCATATCGCGGAAGAGTTCCAGCAGATCGTCGACGACTATGTGAAGACCCGCTACGCGCAGACCGAAGGCGCCGTTGCTGCCTGAGTCGATTCAGATCGATTGAAGCGGCGATGGACGCAGGATCAAGCGGGCAGGACAAAGAGAATATGACTGAAGAAAAGAAGAAGCGCCCCGCCAAGCTGGCTGGGGTCAAGGGCATGAATGACATCCTTCCGCAGGACGAAGCCCTGTGGGAGTTTTTCGAAGAATCGGTGCGCGCCATGTTGCGCGCCTACGGCTATCAACAGATCCGTACGCCGATTCTCGAGCACACGCAGCTGTTCACGCGCGGCATCGGCGAAGTGACCGATATCGTCGAGAAAGAGATGTACAGCTTCACCGATGCGCTCAACGGCGAGCAGCTCACGATGCGTCCGGAAGGTACGGCTGCGGCAGTGCGCGCCACGCTTGAGCACAATCTGCTGTACAGCGGCCCGAAGCGCCTGTGGTACTTCGGCCCGATGTTCCGCCACGAAAAGCCGCAACGCGGCCGCTATCGTCAGTTCCATCAGGTCGGCGTGGAAGCGCTCGGTCTGGCGGGCCCCGATGCGGACGTCGAAATTATTCTGATGTGCCAGCGCCTGTGGGACGACCTCGGCCTGACCGGCATCCATCTGCAACTGAATTCGCTGGGGCAGGGCGAAGAGCGCGCACGTCACCGTGCCGACCTGATTGCTTACCTCGAGAAGCACGTCGACCTGCTCGATGAAGATGGCAAGCGCCGTCTTTACACCAATCCGCTGCGCGTGCTCGACACGAAGAACCCGGCGATGCAGGCGATGGTCGAAGGTGCACCGAAGTTGATCGACTACCTCGGCGAAGACTCGATCAAGCATTTCGAAGGCGTGCAGTCGCTGCTCAAGGCGAACAACATTCCCTTTACTATCAACCCCCGTCTGGTGCGTGGTCTCGACTACTACAATCTGACCGTGTTCGAGTGGGTGACCGACAAGCTCGGCGCGCAAGGTACGGTGGCGGGCGGCGGTCGTTACGATCCGCTGGTCGAACAACTCGGTGGCGATGCCACGCCGGCGTGCGGTTGGGCGATGGGTGTCGAGCGCATTCTCGAACTGCTGCGCGAAGACGATCTGGTGCCGCAGGCGGAGGGCGCCGACGTGTATGTGGTGCACCAGGGCGAAGCCGCCGTGGCACCGGCACTGATCGCCGCAGAACGCATGCGCGATGCTGGCCTGAATGTCGTGTTCCATTGCAGCCCGGATGGCAAGGGCAGCAGCTTCAAATCGCAGATGAAGCGTGCGGACGCGAGCGGCGCAAGCTTCGCGATCATCGTCGGTGAGAACGAAGTGGCGTCGGGCGCGGCGGTGGTCAAGCACCTGCGCGCGGCCGATCCGTCGAACAATCAGACGAGCGTGCCGTTCGAAGGTCTTGCCGAGCACCTGATCGATGCCATCGTCGCGAGTGCCGACGAAAGCGTGAATGAAAGCCTGGCCAGCAATGGCGCAGGCAACGAAACGATTCACTAATCCAAGACGCCAGACACGGAGAGCCCCGGCGAATGAGCAGCTATCACGAGGAACAGGAACAGATCGAGAACGTAAAGGCCTGGTGGAAGCAGTACGGCAATTACGTTATCTGGACGCTGGTCGTCATCATGCTGGCCTATGGCGGCTGGAATCTGTGGCGCTATTACGAGCGCAAGCAGACGGTCGAGGCAGGCGTGCTGTACGGCGAGTTGGCCACGGCCATCGACGCGAAAGACAAGGTGAAGGTGTCCCGTATCGCGTCGGACATGGAAAGCAAGTTCAGCGGCACGCCGTACGCGCAGATGACCGCGCTGCTGGCCGCCAAGTCGCTCTCGGACGCGGGTGACGCGGCGGGTGCGAAGGCGCAGTTGCAGTGGGCCGTGTCGAACGCCAAGGACGACGAGTACAAGCAACTGGCCAAGCTGCGTCTGGCCGGTGTGTTGCTCGACGAGAAGGCGTACGACGAAGCACTCAAGATGCTCGACAGTCCGCCGGCACCGTATGAGGGGCTGTTTGCCGATCGTCGTGGCGACGTACTCGTTGCGCAGAGCAAGGTGGCTGACGCACGCGCCGCTTACAAGCTGGCACTCGACAAGCTCGACAAGCAGGACTCGGGTATGCGCCAGTTCGTGCAGTTCAAGCTCGACGCGCTGGGCGCCTGAAGCGCGCCGGAATTTCATTGGCAGTATGACCCTCTCATAACGCATAACCGGGTACATGATGATCCTTAACGACTTCCGTCGATCGATGTCGAACACGCAGTCCGACGCGGCGCGCCGTGGCTCGCGCCGTGGTCTTTCCCAGCGCGCAGGCAGCGCGGTGCTGACGCTCGCGGTGCTCGGCACGCTGGGTGGTTGTGGCATCTTCAGCAGCAAGCCGCCGCATGAGCCGACGCCGCTGACGGAGATCAAGCAGGCATTGACCGTCAAGCAGATCTGGACGGCAAGCGTGGGTAAGGCGGGCGATTACAGCTTTGCACCGGTGGCGGTAGGGAACGCCGTGTTTGCGGCGGGGGCCAATGGCAGCATCGTGCGTTTGGACGCCGATACCGGCGCGTCGAACTGGGCCGCCAAGGCTGACAGCAGCATCACGGCCGGCCCGGGCAGCGACGGCGAGACGACGGTTGTCGCCACGCAGAAGGGCGACGTGATCGCGTTCGATCACGATGGCAAGCAGTCGTGGAAGGCGAATGCGGGCAGCGAAGTGCTGACCGCGCCGCTGGTGGGGCGTGGTCTGGTGGTCGTGCGAGCGATCAACAACCGTGTGACGGCGTTCGATTCGGGCACGGGGTCAGTACGCTGGTCGTACTCGCAACCGTCGACGACGCTGACGTTGCGCACCGGCACGGGCATGATCTTCCTGGGTGACCGCGCAGTCGTGACGGGTTTCCCGGGTGGCAAGATGGTGGCGCTCGATGCGAACACCGGCAACCCGCTGTGGGTGACGCCGCTGTCGTATCCGAAGGGCGTGACCGAAGTCGAGCGTGTGAACGACGTGACCGGCTCGCCGGTCGTGTTCGGCCGTCAGGTGTGCGGTGCGACCTTCCAGGGCCGTGTCGGCTGTGCGGACGTGCAGACGGGTAACGGCCTGTGGGCGCGTGACTTCTCGTCGCCGAACGGCGTGACGCAAGACGAACGTGTGGTGGCAGCGGTCAATACCGACGGTGCCGTGTACGCGTTCAACGCTGCCGATGGCAGTACACTGTGGCAGAACGACAAACTCAAGTACCGTGATCTGTCGGCACCGCTGGCCCTCGGCCGTGTGGTGGTGGTAGGCGACAAGCAGGGCTATCTGCATTTCCTGTCGCGTGACAACGGCGATATCCTCGCCCGCGTGAAGTTGAGCGGTGCGATCAGCGTACAACCGGTCATTGCCGGTCAGACGCTGGTTGTGCAAACGCGCGACGGCAACATCTACGGCTTCCGACCGAATTAACCGGTTATCGGCAGCACCCGGGCATTTTCCGGGAACGGCCGGCAGCGCGCCGGCCGTATTCGTTTTTAGGGCTTATTCATGAAACCCGTGATCGCGCTCGTAGGGCGCCCCAACGTCGGCAAATCGACGCTATTCAACCGTTTGACCCGCTCGCGCGACGCTCTCGTCGCCGATATGCCCGGGCTCACGCGCGACCGTCACTATGGCGAGGGGCGTGTTGGCGAGCATCCGTATCTGGTCATCGATACCGGCGGTTTCGAACCGGTCGCCAAAGACGGCATTTACCACGAGATGGCCAAGCAGACGCGCCAGGCCGTGGTCGAAGCCGATGTGGTGATCTACATCGTCGACGGCCGTCAGGGCCTGACACCGCAAGACCAGATCATTGCCGAGTATCTGCGCAAGACCGGTCGCAAGATCATGCTCGTGGTCAACAAGGCCGAGGGCATGAAGTACACGACGGTCGCCAACGATTTCTACGAACTCGGTCTGGGCGATCCGCTGGCGATTTCGGCGGCCCACGGCGACGGCGTTCGCGAAGTCATCGACGAGGCACTGGCGCCGTTCTACGCCAATCAGGACGAGAACGAGACGGAAGAGAAGGGCGATGGCCGCGTGCGAATCGCCATCGTCGGCCGTCCGAACGTCGGTAAGTCGACGCTCGTGAACACGCTGCTCGGCGAAGAGCGCGTGATCGCGTTCGACATGCCGGGGACCACGCGCGATTCGATTCACATCGAATTCGAGCGGCAGGGCAAGAATTACACGCTGATCGACACGGCCGGTTTGCGCCGCCGCGGCAAGGTGTTCGAGGCCGTCGAGAAGTTTTCGGTTGTGAAAACACTTCAATCGATTGCCGACGCCAACGTGGTGATTCTGATGCTGGATGCCCGTCAGGACATCTCCGATCAGGACGCGCACATCGCCGGCTTCATCGTCGAATCGGGCCGTGCACTGGTGGTAGGCGTGAACAAGTGGGACGGTTTGGACGAGTACACGCGTGACCAAACCAAGCAGGAATTGGAGCGCAAGCTCAAATTCCTGGGCTTCGCCAGCTTCCACTTCATTTCAGCGGTACGTGCGACCGGTATCGGCGCACTGATGCGCTCGGTGGACGAAGCGTACGCAGCGGCCATGAGCAAGCTGCCTACGCCGAAGCTCACGCGTGCCTTGGAAGAGGCCGTGGAGCACCAGCAACCGCGTCGCTCCGGCTTCTCGCGTCCCAAGCTGCGTTATGCGCACCAGGGGGGCTCGAATCCGCCGATCATCATCATCCACGGGAACAATCTCGATGGGGTGACCGACAGCTATCGCCGTTACTTAGAGAACCGTTTCCGCGAAACTTTTAAGTTGAAGGGGACTCCATTACGCATAGAGTTCCGGAACAGCGCGAACCCTTACGCCAAGGGCGAGTGAAAGCCCGTCCGGGGCGGGGTTTTGCTGGCGACGCTAGCAAAATCGGCTATAGTGTGGGAGTCAGGGTGGGAAGCGCGCACACGCCCTGGCTACGGTCATTTGCTAAAAATACAATGGAGTAACTTATGAGCAACAAAGGGCAACTTCTACAAGACCCGTTTCTGAACGCCTTGCGTAAGGAGCATGTTCCCGTCTCGATCTATCTGGTCAACGGTATCAAGCTGCAGGGAAACATCGAGTCGTTTGACCAGTATGTCGTCCTGCTGCGTAACACGGTCACCCAAATGGTTTATAAGCACGCCATTTCGACGGTCGTGCCTGCGCGTCCGGTGAATTTCCATCCGGAAGCCGAGCAGTCCTGATTCAGGCTCGCCCGACCGGGAGTCACTCCGGCCGGGCGAATTTCTCTTCCCGCCATCCCGCTCTTGTCCAACAGCCACGAAACCCATCCCCTGCGTAGTTTGATCACAAACGCCGCCCTCGTCGGCATCGATTTCGGCAAGCTCGATTTCGAAGCCAGTCTCCAGGAACTTGACCTTCTGACGAAATCCGCAGGCGCCAAGCCTGTCGTCAGCATTACCGGTCGTCGCCATAGCCCAGATGCGAAGCTGTTTATCGGTAGCGGTAAAGCCGAAGAATTGCGCGCTGCGATCGAAGAGCATGACGTCGATCTGGTCATTTTCAATCACGCCCTGACACCGGGTCAGCAGCGTAACCTCGAACATCTTCTGCAAACGCGCGTCGTCGATCGCACCAGCCTGATTCTCGATATCTTCGCCCAACGCGCGAAGAGTCACGAAGGCAAGCTGCAGGTCGAGCTCGCGCAGTTGCAGTACCTGTCCACGCGCCTCGTGCGCGCCTGGACTCACCTGGAACGTCAGAAGGGCGGTATCGGCCTGCGCGGCCCTGGCGAGACGCAGCTCGAGACCGACCGTCGTCTGCTCGGCGAGCGCGTGAAAGCGCTGGGCATCCGGCTCGAGCGGCTCAAGCGTCAACACGATACGCAACGCCGGGCGCGCCAGCGCAGCGGCACGATGTCGATTTCGCTCGTCGGCTATACGAATGCGGGTAAATCGACGCTGTTCAACGCGATGACCAAGGCCAATGCCTACGCGGCTGACCAGCTTTTCGCGACGCTCGACACGACGTCGCGTCGCGTTTATCTGGGAGAAGTCGGGAACATCGTGCTATCGGATACTGTCGGATTCATCCGCGAGTTGCCTCACCAGTTGGTGGCGGCATTCCGGGCGACGCTTGAGGAGACGGTACACGCCGACATGCTGCTGCATGTGGTGGATGCCTCGAGTCAGGTGCGCAAGGAGCAGATGGCCGAGGTCAACGCCGTGCTGGCGGAGATCGATGCAGCGAACATCCCGCAGATTCTCGTTTGGAACAAGATCGACGCGGTGCCGGAACTGGCCGCACAAGGGCCGAGAATCGAGCGGGACGAGAGCGGACGCATCACGCGCGTGTTTTTGAGCGCGCGTACCGGTCAGGGCCTCGACCTGCTGCGTGAGGCCATTACCGAGGCGGTTGTGGCCGGCACTGCTGGGTTACAATCGCAGCACGAAGCGCCCGATGTCCGGCTCATCGACCGTTGGGACGATGTGCCGCGCGCAGAAGACAGATAACACGAGACGTCACACCGTGATGGTGCGGCTGCCGCGGGGAACACTGGCAGCACCGCCTGAAACGGGTGACGAACTGGCAAGAGACTAGACGGAGGCCGGGCAAGGCCGCCGATCGGCACACCAGATTCGGGAACCACGCGCAACCGGCAACACGCGCGCTCCGAAACGCGGCGCGCCGGTCGCAACGCCAAGACCGCTTCAGTCACCACGCTTCTACCTATGCTTCCAAGAGCTTTGATGCGACGAGTTGGCTTGACTTTCTCCCTGAACGACCCGCGCTGGGGGCGGGACGGCGGCGGCGATACGCCGTCCGGCAATCAGGAGCCGAATCGGCCCGACCGTTCAAACACGCCTAATCCTCAAGATCAGAAAGAACCCCCGCGTGGACCGCAAGGCCCGCAGCAGGATGGTCCGCCGGATCTCGACGAACTTTGGCGCGACTTCAATCGCCGTCTGAACCGTATCTTCGGCCGCAAGGGCGGCGGAGGCGGTAATGGTGGCGGTTCCAACAACTACACGGGCGGCTCGCGCGGCTCGGGTATCGGTGTCGGCATTGTCGTCGCCATCGCTTTCCTGATCTGGCTCGCCACCGGCGTGTTCATCGTGCAGGAAGGGCAGGTCGGCGTCGTCACGCAATTCGGCAAGTACAAATACACGACGACCTCGGGTATTCAGTGGCGCCTGCCGTATCCGATCCAAGCGGTCGAGATCGTGAACATGTCGCAGATCCGATCGGTCGAAGTTGGCCGTTCGAGCACCGTTCGCGATACCGCACTGAAGGATTCGTCGATGCTCACCGGCGATGAGAACATCATCGACGTGCGCTTCGCTGTGCAGTACCGGATCAAGGATGCGACCGAGTTCCTGTTCAATAACGTGGACGCCGAATCGTCGGTGAATCTTGCCGCGCAAACCGCCGTGCGCGAAATCGTGGGCAAGAACAAGATGGACTTCGTGCTGTATTCCGGCCGCGAAGAAATCGCCAACGAACTGGTCACGTCGATTCAGCGCATTCTCGACACGTACAAGACGGGCATTCTCGTCACGAGCGTGACGATGCAAAGCGTGCAGCCGCCGGAGCAGGTGCAAGCCGCGTTCGACGATGCCGTGAAGGCCGGTCAGGATCTGGAGCGCTCCAAGAACGAAGCACAGGCGTATGCCAACGATGTGATTCCGCGTGCCAAGGGTACGGCATCGCGTCTGACCGAAGAGGCGGCCGGTTACAAGGCGCGCGTCGTGTCGCAGGCGCAGGGTGATGCCGATCGCTTCAAGTCGGTGCAGGAAGCCTATGCCAAGGCGCCTGGCGTGATTCGCGAGCGCATGTATCTCGATACGATGCAGCAGATCTACTCGCGCACCACGAAGATCATGGTGGACTCGAAGAACAACAGCCTGTTGTATTTGCCGTTGGACAAGATCATGGATCGCACACGCAGCGACGCGTCGACCCCGGCACCGGCCTCCGGTGCGGGCACGAACGCTGCGACGGGCTCGGCGGCTGCCGACGATGCCACGGATATCGACCATGATCGATCGCGCGCGGCACTGCGCAACCGCGACCGCGATTCACGCTAAGGGGATAAGCGCATGAACCGTATTGGAACCATTATTGTCGCGCTGATCGTCTTGCTGATCGTGCTTGCCTCGACCATGTTCGTGGTGGATCAGCGTCGTTATGCCGTCGTGTTTTCGCTCGGCGAAATCAAGGATGTCTATGGCCAGCCGGGCCTGAAGTTCAAGTTGCCGCCGCCGCTCCAGACCGTGCTGTATCTGGACAAGCGCATCATGACGATCGACAACCCGGAGCCGGAACGCTTCATCACGGCCGAGAAGAAGAACCTGATCGTCGACTCGTACGTGAAGTGGCGCATTGTCGATCCGCGCAAGTTCTATGTGAGCTTCAAGGGCGACAACCGTCTGGCGCAGGATCGTCTGACGCAGCAAATTCGCTCGGCCTTGCAGGAAGCCTTTACAAAGCGCACGGTGACTGAAGTCGTGTCGTCGCAGCGTGAGCAGGTGATGCAGTGGGTCAAGCAGAAGGTTGGCGAGGATGCTGCGCAAGTGGGTATCGAGATCGTCGACGTGCGTATGCGTCGTGTGGATCTGGCTGCCGGCATCAGCGATTCGGTCTATAGCCGGATGGCTGCCGAGCGTAAGCGTGTGGCGAACGAGTTGCGTTCGACCGGTGCCGCAGAAGCCGAGCAGATTCGTGCCGATGCCGACCGTCAACGTGACGTCGTCGTGGCCGAAGCCTACGCCAAGGCGCAGCAGGTGAAGGGTGAGGGCGATGCCGCCGCCGCCAACATCTACGCGCAGGCGTTTGGCCGTGACCCGCAGTTTGCTCAGTTCTACCAGAGCCTCGAAGCGTACAAGGCGACCTTCCGTGACAAGAAGGACGTGATCATTGCCGATCCGAACAGCGACTTCTTCCGTTTCATGCGGAGTTCGGGCGGTGCTGGCGCGACAGCCGGAAAAGCGGGAAAATAGCCCCCTTGACACCCGAGTAGCCGCCACCGCCCGCGTCAACCGCGGGCGGTGGCATTTTGGCCGAGTCCCCCCGTGACCAGCAGCACCCTCATTCTCGCTTTGGCCCTCATGCTGATTGTCGAGGGATTGTTTCCGTTCGTCGCCCCGGACCGGTGGCGGCAAAGTTTTCGTAAAATAACGGAAATGCCGTCCGGCCAGATCCGATTCTTCGGTCTGGCCGCCGTGTCGCTGGGGCTGATTCTGATGCTGCTGGCCGATCACTAAAAGGTGCGCTTTGCGCGCCGTCTGAATACCGAAATACCCATGCCGAACTGGCTACTCCCTGAAAATATCGCCGACGTGCTGCCGTCCGAGGCGCGCAAGATCGAAGATCTGCGCCGGCTCATGCTCGATCGTTTCCGCACCTACGGCTATGAACTCGTCATGCCGCCGATGCTCGAGTACGTCGAGTCGCTGCTGACCGGCACCGGTCACGACCTAGATCTGCGCACGTTCAAGCTGGTCGACCAGCTCTCCGGCCGCACGATGGGGCTTCGCGCCGACATCACGCCGCAGATTGCCCGTATCGATGCCCACTTGCTCAATCGCAAGGGCGTGACGCGCCTGTGCTATGCCGGCAGCGTGCTGTTCACGCGCCCGCGCAACTTGCTCGCCACGCGTGAGCCATTCCAGATTGGTGCGGAAATCTTCGGTCATGGCGGGCTGGAAGCCGATCTCGAGATTCAGGAGTTGCTGCTGTTCTGTCTGCGTCTGGCAGGTCTCAAGCAAATTCGTATCGACCTTTGCCACGCGGGTGTGCTTGAGGCGCTGATCGACAGCGTGCCGGTGGCCGAGGCGCGGGAAAGCGAGTTGTTCGGCGCGCTGGCGACGAAGGATGTCCCCCAGCTTCAGGCGCTGACGCAGGATTTGCCGGCCCATGTGCGCGACGCACTGTTGGCGCTCACCACGCTATACGGCGAGCCCGCCGAGACGCTGGCGCGTGCCCGTAAGGTCTTGCCTGACCTGCCCGGCGTGAAGGCGGCCCTGGACGATCTGGACTATCTGGCGGCGTCGCAGAGCAAGGACGGACAGGCCGAGTTGTCGATCGATCTGGCCGATCTGCGCGGCTACCAGTATCACAGCGGCGTGATGTTCGCGGCGTACGTCGACGGCATCCCGAACGCGATTGCTCGCGGCGGCCGTTACGACAAGGTTGGTCAGGCATTCGGACGCGACCGTCCGGCAACCGGTTTTTCGTTGGATTTGCGTGAGTTGGCCGCAATTTCGCCGGTAGAAGCGCGTAGTAATGCGATTTTGGCGCCTGCGGACGATGTGCCGGGACTGCGTGCCAAGATCGAGAGCCTGCGCGACGCCGGTGAGGTGGTTATCCGCATGCTGCCGGGCCACGATCAAGACTTCGAGGAGTTCACGGGAGACCGCGTTCTCGTTGAGAAAGATGGCCAGTGGGTTGTGACACCCCGGTGAATCCGCTGAAAAAAGCGGCACTAGCGTACCCCAACACGGGTAGAATACGTTTTTAACCAAACCAACTATTGTTATGTCCGGCAATGCTTTGAATCAGGGACGCAATGTCGTCGTTATCGGAACCCAGTGGGGCGACGAAGGAAAGGGTAAGGTCGTCGATTGGCTGACCGATCACGCGCAAGGCGTGGTGCGTTTCCAGGGTGGCCATAACGCCGGACATACGCTCATCATTGGCGGCAAGAAGACGATCCTGCGCCTGATCCCGTCGGGCATCATGCATGAAGGCGTCACCTGCTACATCGGCAACGGTGTGGTGCTCTCGCCGGAAGCCTTGTTCAAGGAAATCGGCGAACTCGAAGGCGCTGGCCTGAATGTCTGCGGCCGTCTGCGCATCTCCGAAGCCTGTACCTTGATCCTCCCGTACCACATCGCCATCGACCAGGCACGCGAAGCGCGCCGTGGCGCCAGCAAGATCGGCACGACCGGTCGCGGCATTGGCCCGGCGTACGAAGACAAGGTTGGCCGCCGCGCGCTGCGCGTGCAGGATCTCTTCGATCCGGAAACGTTCGCCGCCCGTCTGCGCGAAAACCTCGATTATCACAACTTCGTGCTGACCCAGTATCTGGGCGCGAAGGCCGTCGACTTCCAGGAAACCCTGGATACGATGCTGAGCTACGCCGAACGTCTGCGTCCGATGATCGCCGACGTGTCGCAATTGCTCTACGCGGCGAACCGCGAAGGCCAAAAGTTGTTGTTCGAAGGTGCCCAAGGCACGCTGCTCGACATCGACCATGGCACGTACCCGTACGTGACCAGCAGCAACTGCGTGGCCGGTGCCGCGTCGGCGGGTGCTGGTGTCGGTCCGCAGCAACTGCATTACGTTCTCGGCATCACCAAGGCTTATTGCACGCGCGTTGGCGCAGGCCCGTTCCCGAGTGAACTGTACGATGCGGACAATCCCGCGCGTCAGGAAGCCATCGGCCTGCAACTGGCGACGGTGGGCAAGGAATTTGGTTCGGTGACCGGCCGTCCGCGCCGCACGGGCTGGATGGATGCCGCTGCGCTCAAGCGTTCGATTCAGATCAACGGTGTGACCGGTCTGTGCATGACGAAGCTCGACGTGCTCGATAACCTCGAAACCGTGCGTCTGTGCGTGGGTTACAAGATTGACGGCAAGACGGTCGACATCCTGCCGCGTGGTGCTGTGGATGTGGCCCGTTGCGAGCCGATCTACGAAGATTTCCCGGGCTGGTCGCAAAGCACGTTCGGCGTGAAGTCGTGGGATCAATTGCCGGTGGAAGCGCAGAACTACCTGAAGCGCATCGAAGAAGTGAGCGGTATTCCGATCGATATGGTGTCGACCGGTCCGGATCGCGAGGAGACCATTCTCCTGCGTCACCCGTTCAAGAACTGAGACCCCGTAGGATTGGAACGGCACACCATGAATCTGCCCCAAAACGACGATAAGAACCTCTGGGTTTCGTGGGACGAATACCATCGACTGATCGAGCGCCTGGCGCTCAAGGTCTATGAGTCCAACTGGAAATTCGACAAGATCCTGTGTCTGGCCCGTGGTGGCTTGCGTGTGGGCGACCAGCTTGCACGCATCTACGACGTGCCCCTCGCGATTCTGGCGACGAGCTCGTATCGTGAGGCCGAAGGCACCGTTCGCGGCGACCTCGACATTGCCCAGTACATCACCATCACGCGCGGCGAGCTGGAAGGCCGCGTGCTGCTGGTCGACGATCTGGTCGATTCGGGCGTGACGCTCGAGCGCGTGGGCAGCCACCTGAAGGAGCGTTTCCCGAAGGTGACCGACGTGCGCTCGGCCGTGCTGTGGCACAAGGCTTGCTCGAAGGTGGCACCGGACTACGCCGTCGATTATCTGGCGACGAACCCCTGGATTCACCAGCCGTTCGAAGAGTACGACACGCTGCGCCCGCACAATCTGTCGGCGTGGATCAAGCGCGGTACCTGAGCGTTTGAAACTGTGAGCGGAGGCGCCGACAGGTGTTTCCGGCGAGGCGGATGCCTCGCGATGCAGGCGGTGGCACCGAAAGGTGTACCGCCTGTTTTGCTTTGTGAGGCGCGGATAAATGTCCTGAAAAGGTATGCCGGAGCAACTTCGGCCGCAGTGTGAGCGGGCTCGGAAGCCGCAAAAACGGCGACAAAACTCCCTTCTTCTCGCCGCATCGTATGCCTCATGACTATGGTCTGATGGCGGTATCGATTCATTCAACGCAGACACCGCGCGAGCGGCACCCGCGGCACCGTCATGACGATGTGGCTTCGCATCCTTTCTCTGATCAGTCTCGCGATATTTGGCGGCGTGATGGCGCTCGCCAGCACGCAGAGCTTCGCTGCGGCTGCCGTCGCCGGAATTCGCTCGGGAGGGACGCTGCGCTACGTCTTCGTGGGCAACCAGACGTCCATGGCGAAGGCCAAGCTCGTCGCCCTCGACAAATGTCGTAGTCAGCTTGCCCCGGGTCGACGCGGGGGCGGGCGTTGCGAGATCATCATGGCGGGCAATGGGCCGGCTTACTGGTCAGTCGTTCACGCGAGCAATGGCGAGATTGGCGTGGCGCTCGGCGACGAAAAGGCGGCTGCGGTGCAAGATGCGTTCGTGGTCTGCCAGCGCGGTGGCGATTGCGCGATCGACAACGCGCAGGTCTGGTATGACAGCGGGCAACGTCCCGGCAAACGCCCGCCTGCGCCGCAAGCGGCTCAGGCACCCCAGCCACAGTGCCGGATTCCAACAGGGCAGGTGGTGCGCATGCAAACACGCTGTAACAACGGCGAGTGCGTGCGGACGTACGAGAACGGCTGCACCGTGCGGTTTCAGGCGGCACGGTGTCTCGATCGGGAGACCAACAGCTACGTGTGGCGTCCGAACGGCTGCGATGACGATAGTTGAAAGCGCCCGTGCGCGTCAGCGACGCTCGCCCGAATGACCAAAGGAAACGGGGCGGATCCTGAGTGATTCAGGATCCGCCCCTCGGCCTCTCGGCCCGTACTTCACTACCGATCCGACATCGATCGGGTCAATCCAATACAAGCTTGCTCAGCTTGCCGACATGCCGCTGTGTCGCAGTAGTGCATCGACTTGCGGCGCGCGGCCACGGAACGCGATGAACGATTCCATCGCTTCGCGGCTGCCACCGACGGCGAGAATCTCGTCGCGATAGCGCGTCCCCGTCGCGGTGTCGAGCACCGTGCCGCTGACCTTCGCCGCTTCTTCGAACGCTGCGTACACATCCGCCGAGAGGACTTCCGCCCACTTGTAGCTGTAGTAGCCCGCGGCATACCCACCGGCAAAGATGTGGCTGAACGTATTCGGCCAGCGCGAAATCTCGGCTTGCGGCGTCACGTGCAGGCGGTCGTTGATACGACGCGAGACGTCGAGCACCGACTCCGGGCCACGCGGGTCGAAGTCATAGTGCAGGTGCATGTCGAAGTCCGAGAACACCACCTGACGCAGCATCATCAGACCGCTCTGGAAGTTACGGGCGGCGATCATCTTGTCGAACAGCGTGCGCGGCAGCGGTGCGCCAGTCTCGACGTGGGCGGTCATGTGCTCGAGCACATCCCATTCCCAGCAGAAGTTTTCCATGAATTGCGACGGCAACTCGACGGCATCCCACTCCACGCCGTTGATGCCGGCAACGCCTGCGTCTTCCACTTGCGTGAGCATGTGATGCAGTCCATGACCGAACTCATGGAACAGCGTGATGACGTCGTCGTGCGGCAAGAGCGCGGGCTTGTCGCCCACGGGCGCCGGGAAGTTGCAGACGAGATAGGCGACCGGCGTTTGCAGCGCGCCGTCATGCAAGCGCTTGCGCGTGCGGGCGCTGTCCATCCATGCGCCGCCGCGTTTGCCTTCCCGGGCAAACAGATCCATGTAGAACTGGGCCACCAACTCGCCGTCGCGCTCGATACGGAAGAAGCGCACATCCGGGTGCCACGTCTCGGCGTCTTGCGGGCGAATCGTCACGCCAAACAAGGTGCCGGCCACGCGGAAGAGGCCATCCAGCACCTTCGGCAGCGGGAAATACTGGCGAACTTCCGTCTCCGAGAAGGCATAACGTTGTTGGCGCAGTTTTTCGGAAGCGTAAGCCGTGTCCCACGGTTCGAGCTTGTCGATGCCGAGCGACTTCGCAGCAAAGTCCTGCAACTCCGCCCAATCCTTCTCGGCGTACGGACGGGCGCGCTTGGCCAGATCTTCGAGGAATTCGAGCACTTGGGCCGGGGACTCGGCCATTTTCGGTTCAAGCGACACTTCGGCGTAATTCTTGAAGCCGAGCATCTGTGCTTCTTCGCGGCGCAAGGCGAGTTGCTCCACCACGATCTTGGTGTTGTCCCACTCGGCCTCGCCCTCGCCGTATTGCGGGCCAAGCTCCGAGGCGCGTGTCACGTTGGCGCGGTAGAGCTTTTCGCGCAAGGCGCGGTTGTCGGCGTATTGCAGCACGGGGAAATAGGAGGGGAAATGCAGGGTGAATTTCCAGCCTTCAACTTCGTCGCGCTCGGCGGCGGCGCGTGCGGCGGCCTTGTCGTCTTCAGGCACGCCGGCGATTTCCTGCTCATCGGTGATCACCAGCGAGAACTTGTTCGTCGCGTCGAGCACGTGGTCGGAAAAGGCCTTGCCAAGGTGAGCTTGCTCTTCCTGAATCTCGGCAAAACGCGGCTTCTGGTCTTCGGGAAGCTCGGCACCGCCCAGGCGGAAGCCACGCATTTCGTTATCGAGAATCTTCTTGCGAGCGGTCGTGAGACCGGCAAATTCGGGGCCCGCGGCGATGGCCTTGTACTTGTCGAACAATGCGAGGTTCTGGCCAACGCTGGCGGAAAACTCGGTGACGCGCGGCAGGTTGTCGCTATAGGCCGCGCGCAGTTCGGGCGTATCGGCCACGGCGTTCAGGTGTCCGACAATTTCCCAGGCGCGGCCAAGGCCCTCTGTGCCGTCTTCCACGGCGTCGAGAATGTTGGCCCATGTCGCCGGTGTTGACGGATCCGCCGCCCGGTCCACCGCGGCACGCGCCTGCTCGAGCAGAACGTCGACGGCGGGCGTCACGTGCTCGGGGCGAATATCGGCGAAGCGGGGGAGTCCTTCGGTATCAAGCAGGGGATTGGTTTGCGGCGTATTCATGCGATCGATGTCCACTTGAAGGGGCTTACGAAGAGTGTGGGGGCATCCCTGCGATTTTTCCAGTCGTTTTTTTCAACTGGATTGATTGGGGATTGCCATGAAGGGCGGTGTCAGGCCGAGGCGGACGGGGAAGCGTCGGTGCATCTGCAAACGGCCTTAATGCGGCGGGAAAGCAGGCATGAGGCGGTTGCAGAGGAGGAGTGGAGCGGGAGCGGGCGGGCGTAGGGCAGGAGTTAAGCAAGCGTAAAGCGGGGAAGCGGGGAAGCGCGGAAGCGCGAGAGTCGCGATGCACGCGCGGTGCGAAAGTTACGCCGGGGTGGTGCACCCCGTTGTGGTGTGCTCGGGAGGAACGCGGCGAGACCCGTCTGGCCGTCGGCCACGTTCCTTCACAAGCCCGTCAATCGGGGCAGCCAGACGCTCAGGCGCCCAGCGAGCGCTCAGCGGCTTCGATCGTATTGACCAGCAGCATCGTGATGGTCATCGGGCCGACGCCACCGGGCACCGGCGTAATGAAGCCTGCCACGTCCTTGACGCCGTTGAAGTCGACGTCACCACACAGCTTGCCGGCGTCGTCGCGGTTCATGCCGACGTCGATCACTGCGGCGCCCGGCTTGACCATATCGGCAGTGACGATGTTGCGTTTGCCGACGGCGGCAACGATCACGTCGGCGTTGCGGGTGTGCGCGGCCAGATCCTTCGTCTTGCTGTTGCAGATCGTGACGGTGGCGCCCGCTTGCAGCAGCATCATGGCCATCGGCTTACCGACGATGTTCGATGCACCGATCACGACAGCCACCGCGCCGCGCAGCGGGAAGTCGACCGACTCCAGCATCTTCATGCAGCCATAAGGCGTGCACGGACGGAACAGCGGCGCACCCGTCATCAAGGCGCCGGCGTTCGAGACGTGGAAGCCGTCCACATCCTTTTCCGGTGCAATGGCTTCGAGCACCTTGTGGCTGTCGATGTGCTTCGGCAGCGGCAGTTGCACCAGAATGCCGTTGATCTTCGGATCGCGGTTGAGCTCATCGATACGGGCGAGCAGCGCCGTCTCGGTCAGGTCGGCCGGGTAGCGGTCGAGCGACGAGTGGAGGCCGTTGTCTTCGCAGGCCTTGACCTTGTTGCGCACGTAGACCTGGCTGGCCGGATCTTCGCCGACCAGAACGACGGCGAGGCCGGGCTGATGGCCACGGGCGGTGAGGGCGGCGGCGCGCGTGGCAACTTCCGCGCGAATGCGTTTGGCGAGGGCGTTGCCGTCGATGAGGGTGGCGGTCATGGTGCGTGGGTATCGTGTGAAGGAAGGGGGCTGGCCTGAGAGGCCGGATACGGCAGCGTCGGCCAAGGCAGGTGGCAGACGGCAAAGACCGTATTATAGCGGCGCGCTGATGGTGACGGGAGGGGGCACCTTGCGCGAGCCGGTGGTGTGCCGGCCCTTGGGGGAATGCAAGGTGGGTATCGTTGCCGCTGACTGCCCGCCGGGTGGGCGGCGGGGCAGCGTTGTGCTCAGAAAGCCCTGGTCAGGCGAGACTCACGAGCGTTTGGACAGGGCGAGACGCAGCAGGTCGGCGACCGTGTTGACGTTCAGCTTCTCCATGATGTTGGCCCGGTGAGCCTCGACCGTCTTGATGCTGATGCCCAGATCGTCGGCAATCTGCTTGTTCAGGCGGCCGGCAATGATCCGTTCCAGTACCTGTTGTTCGCGGCCGGTGAGGCGCGAGAGCAGTTCCTCGGCCTGTTGTTGCTCGCGTTGGCTGCTGGCGTCCTGGCGGGCTTTCGAGAGCATGCGCTCCACCAGCGCCCGCAGTTCCGCTTCGTCGAAAGGCTTTTCGATGAAGTCCATCGCGCCTTTCTTCATCGTGTTGACGGCCATCGGCACATCACCGTGGCCCGTCACGAAGATCGTCGGGATGTTGATCTTCTGCGCGATCAACTGTTCCTGAAGCTCCAGGCCGCTCATGCCGGCCATCCGCACGTCGAGAATCAGGCAGCCTACCTGACGTCGGTCGTAGTGCGAAAGAAACTGTTCGGCGCTTTCAAAGCCGCGCACGTGGTAGCCATTGGCTTCAAGTAGCCAGCGCAGCGAATCGCGCACCGCCTCGTCGTCATCGACAACAAAGACAGTTTCTTGATCGATATTGGTGTTTGGTGTCGTCATAGTCCTCCCCCGGATCCGGATGTCGTATCGCCTTCTAACGGTAACAGAATACAAAAAGTACAACCATTCCGCACGCCGTCGACTTCATTGTTTTCTACCCACAGACGGCCGTGATGCGATTCGATGATCGAGCGGCAGATGTTCAGGCCCATGCCCATGCCGTCCGATTTAGTACTGAAGAACGGTTCAAACAACCGTTCGATGGTGGCTTCGTCCACGCCTGGGCCGTGGTCGGACACCTGAAATTCAATCGACTTGTCGCGTCGCTCAACGTGCAGACGCACCGTCAGGTCGCGTCGCTGGCCGGGCGGCGGCGTATAGCCGTGCATCGCTTCTGCCGCATTCTTCAACAGGTTCACCAGCACCTGTTCGATCAACACCGGATCGACGTAAATCTGTGGCAGTCCTGCCGGCAGCTCGGTCACGATGCGCACCCGGCGCTTGCGCGCTTCGATCTCGGCGAGGCCCACGGCATCCGCCACGATCTCATAGATTGATGACGGTTGACGCTTCGGCTCGCTACGTTTCACGAAAGCGCGAATGCGCTTGATGATCATGCCTGCCCGAACCGCTTGCTGTGACGTCTTTTCCAGTGCCGGCAACAGCGTTTCCGGCGACGTGCGACCCGCGCGTACCAGGGCGGCCGTGCCCATGCAGTAGTTGTTGATCGCCGCGAGCGGCTGGTTCAGTTCGTGTGCGAGCGACGAGGCCATTTCGCCCATGGTCGTTAGACGGCCAGTGAACTGTAACCGTTCCTCCTCCTGGCGTGCCAATTCTTCTGCGTGGCGGCGCGCAGTAATGTCCGTGGCGACCTGCAACTGCGCCAGATGACCGTCCACCCATTGAATGTACTGGCGACGCACTTCGAACCATTTCTGATGCGTGGGCAGATAGATTTCCTGCGTCTCCGCTGCCGTATCGGTCAGCGATGCCGCCGGCAATCCGGCGAAAGCATCGACCATGTCGATGTGATCGAGCGAGGTGGGCGACAACTCGCCGCCGCCCGAGAGTTCGAGGTGACCTTCCGGGCGCGTGCCGAACAACTGGCGGTAATAGCGGTTGGCAAACAGCAACTCGGCCTTGTCGACCGCAAGCACGGACACCGACGCGTCGAGGCTTTCCAGCACGGTCGTGAAGCGTTCATGCGCAGCGGCGAGTTCTTCACGTGCGCGCTTGGGTTCGCTGATGTCGGTGAGTGACGACATCCAGCCGGTCTGCCGGCCGTGCGCGTCGACGAGCGGGGAGACGAACATGCGCGCGTAGAAGATCGTGCCGTCCTTGCGCTGCACGCGAATTTCAAACCCGTGAGAGGGCGCCTTGCCGCGCAGCGTCATGTCGATGCGCCGCTGCATCTCGTGAATGTCGTCTTTCGGCCAATACGGGTAAGGCGGCGCCCGGTTCATGAGGTCGGGCTCATCCCAGCCCGTCATGCGGCAAAACGCCGGATTCACATAAGTGATGTGGCCTTGCAGATCGAGTACGCGCATGCCGATCACGATGGAGTTTTCCATCGCGCGCCGGAAAGACGTTTCGTTGAACAGCGCCTGCTGGGCTTCGAAGCGCTGGCGTGTGTGCCGCCACAGACTCCAGAGACTCCACAGCACGAAGCACGACAACCCGGCAATCAGCCAGACCAGTGTGTTGTTGACGAAGTTGCCGACTGCCGGATACGAGTAGATTCGCACCGCGAGGCTATGGCCGGGCGGATCGAGCAGCAATTCATAGGAGACGTCGCGCGGCAACGGCGGGCGCGTCGATGTGGTTGCGAGTTCGTTGTTGTGCGTGTCGATGAACGACACCTTGAACTTGTCGCCAAGCTCTTGCGGCAACTCGTGAATCAGCAGGCCTTCCACCGAATAGACCGCACTGATCGTGCCGAGAAACTCACGCTCTCGAAGCACGGGTACCTGTACGACGATGTAACTCGCCCCCGAGGCGTCGTAGATCAACGTGGAGTAGGCCGAGCGCCGGGAGTCTCGTGCAGCGCGAAACGCCACCAGCAACTCATCCTCCATCGGGTGTTGTGCGGTGCCCTGCAAGCGCGAGGCGAATGGCGAGTCGGCGGGCACGGCCCACTTCGGGCGTTGCCCAGCATCGAGCCAGTTCATGAAGACAATGTCTGCATGATTCTGCATCAGCTCGCTGGCCGTGTTCTGGAAGTGCGCAATGTCCTGCGGCTTGGCGGCGGTATCACGCGCGAGGGAACTGATCTGGTCCTGAATGGCCAGCATATTCAGGCGAATCTGCTGCTGCGCCCATGCCACGTTCCGATAGAGGGTGTCCTGTTGCTGTTCGGTCTCACGACGGTTCAGGCTCCACAGGATCAGACTCATCACCACGAGGAAGATCACAATGGAGACGAGCGGCACCAGCAAGTAGTAGTGCGACTCCGCGAACCCTTGCAGCCAGCGGTTTGAGCGGGCGGGCGTGGTGGCGGTCCGGGACGGTGGGGCGGAGTTGGCGAGGCGTGGCGAAAGCATGCCGAGATTGTAGCGCAGGCCGGCCGGTTTCCTGCGCCTTTGCCCTTGCAAGCGCTGCTTTTCGGAAGCGTCCGAGGTTTTCGGTAAGACGCCCGCTCAAAACGCCACTGAGACCGATCGGTACGCCAACAAACCGTGTTGAGATGGCATCTCCAAGCCCTTGATTTTATGTGCACTGCAACAGAATTTCGCACTATGAAATTTACTATCGTAATCTGAAATTTCGCTTGCGAAGGCAGGAATATCCTTCGTACAATGCCCCGGTAAAAATGCCGGTGGGCCCGTCCATGAAGCGGGTATCGACCATTACGCCAACCCGCTAACGACAGACAAGGAGACACCATGTCCGCCGTACCTGAAGAAGCCCTCAAGATCGTGTCCCCTGCGGACGCCGATCCCCAAGAAACGCAAGAATGGCTGGCCTCGCTCGAAGGCGTGCTGGCTGCGGAGGGCCCGGACCGTGCCCACTACCTGCTTGAGAAGTTGATTGAATTCGCCCGTATCAACGGCGAACATCTCCCGTTCTCGGCGAACACCCCCTACATCAACACCATCCCCGTCGACCAGCAAGCCCGTATCCCGGGCGACCAGGAAATCGAGCACAAGATCCGCTCGTACACCCGCTGGAATGCGATCGCGATGGTGCTGCGTGCCGGCAAGGACACGAACGTCGGCGGCCACATCGCCTCGTTCGCCTCGGCCGCGACGCTGTATGACGTCGGTTTCAACCATTTCTGGCACGCCCCGTCGGACAAGCACGGCGGCGATCTGGTGTTCGTGCAAGGCCACTCGTCGCCGGGCGTCTACAGCCGCGCGTACCTGCTCGGCCGTCTGGAGATGAGCCAGCTCGAGAACTTCCGTCAGGAAGTGGACGGCGGCGGTCTGTCGTCGTACCCGCACCCGTGGCTGATGCCCGATTTCTGGCAGTTCCCGACGGTGTCGATGGGCCTGGGCCCGATCATGGCGATCTATCAGGCTCGCTTCATGAAGTACATCGAGTCGCGCAACATCGTGAAGACCGAAGGCCGCAAGGTCTGGGCCTTCCTGGGCGACGGCGAAACGGACGAGCCGGAATCGCTGGGCGCGATCGGCATGGCCGGGCGCGAGCGTCTCGACAACCTCGTGTTCGTGATCAACTGCAACTTGCAGCGCCTGGACGGTCCGGTGCGTGGTAACGGCAAGATCATCCAGGAACTCGAATCGGAGTTCCGTGGTGCCGGCTGGAACGTCATCAAGGTCATCTGGGGCAGCCGCTGGGATTCGCTGCTCGCCCGTGATCGCAAGGGCCTGCTGATGAAGCGCATGATGGAATGCGTGGACGGCGAGTATCAGACGTACAAGTCGAAGGACGGCGCCTATGTGCGCGAGAACTTCTTCAACACGCCTGAACTGAAGGCCATGGTGGCCGACTATTCCGACGAAGACATCTGGGCGCTGAATCGCGGCGGTCACGATCCGCACAAGATCTACGCGGCTTACCAGTCGGCAACGCAGCACAAGGGTCAACCGACCGTCATCCTGGCCAAGACCATCAAGGGCTATGGCATGGGCGAAGCCGGTCAGGCCATGAACATCACCCACCAGCAGAAGAAGATGCCGGTGGAGTCGCTCAAGAAATTCCGCGACCAGTTCAAGCTGCCGCTCACCGACGACGAAATTGCCGACGTGCCGTACGTCAAGTTCGAAGAAGGTTCGAAGGAGCTTGAGTACATGCGCGCACGCCGCATGGAACTCGGTGGCTACCTGCCGCAGCGCCGCACCAAGGCCGCTTCGCTGCCGGTACCGGCCCTGACCGCCTTCGACGCACTGCTCAAGGCGACTGCCGAAGGCCGCGAGATTTCGACGACGATGGCGTTCGTGCGTATTCTCAACGTGCTGCTCAAGGACAAGGCGCTGGGTCAGCGTATTGTGCCGATCGTGCCGGATGAGTCGCGTACGTTCGGTATGGAAGGCCTGTTCCGCCAGATCGGTATCTGGAGTCAGGTCGGCCAGCGCTACATCCCGCAGGATCAGGATCAACTGATGTTCTACCGCGAGTCGGAGAGCGGTCAGATCCTTCAGGAAGGCATCAACGAAGCTGGCGGCATGTGCGACTGGATCGCTGCCGCGACGTCGTACTCGACGCACGGCGAGACGATGATCCCGTTCTACATCTTTTACTCGATGTTCGGCTTCCAGCGCATCGGCGATCTGGCCTGGGCCGCTGGCGACATGCGCGCCCGTGGTTTCCTGATCGGCGGTACCGCTGGTCGCACCACGCTCAACGGTGAAGGCCTGCAACACGAAGACGGTCACTCGCTGCTGTGGGCGTCGTCGATTCCGAACTGCCTGCCGTACGATCCGACGTTCGCCTTCGAACTCGCCGTGATCGTTCAGGACGGTCTGCGCCGCATGGTGCAGGATCAGGAAGACGTGTACTACTACCTGACCGTGATGAACGAGAACTACGCACACCCGGCCATGCCGGAAGGCGTGGAGCAAGACATCCTGAAGGGGATGTATGCGTTCCGCCGCGGCGTGGACAACAGCAAGGCACCGCGCGTGCAACTGCTGGGTTCGGGCACGATCTTCAACGAAGTGATTGCTGCGGCCGAGATGCTCAAGAACGACTGGGGCGTCGAATCGGATCTGTGGAGCTGCCCGAGCTTCACCGAGCTGTCGCGCGAAGGCAATGACGTGGCACGCTACAATCTTCTGCACCCGACCGAGACGCCGCGCCTGTCGCACGTCGAGAAGTGCCTGAACGATACGCGTGGTCCGGTCATCGCATCGACCGACTACATCCGTACGTATGCGGATCAGATTCGTCCGTTCGTGCGCGGTCGTTACGTGGTGCTCGGTACCGACGGCTATGGCCGCTCGGATACGCGTGAGAAGCTGCGTCACTTCTTCGAGGTGGATCGTAACTGGGTGACGGTCGCTGCGCTCAAGGCGCTGGCCGACGAAGGCACGCTGCCGGCAAGCAAGGTTGCCGAAGCGATCGCCAAGTACAACCTGGATCCGAATAAACCCAACCCGATGACCGTCTAAAGGCCGCTTCGCGCGGCAGAAGTGTCCGCCAGCCGCCCCCCAGCGGCAGGCGGACGCGCGCCGCACGACAAGCGCAGCCTCGAGGAGACTGTGGAAAATGAGTCAAGTGATCGAAGTGAAAGTCCCGGACATCGGTGACTTCAAGGACTTGCCCGTGATCGAAGTACTGGTCAAGGCGGGTGACAAGATCGACGCCGAGCAGGCGCTGATCACCCTGGAGTCGGACAAGGCCACGATGGATGTGCCGAGCCCGGTGGCCGGTGTTATCAAGGCACTGAGCCTGAAGGTTGGCGATGAAGTGTCGGAAGGTTCGCTGATCCTGACGCTCGAGACCGTCAACGGTTCGGGCGCACAAACCAACGGCGCTGCTGCCCCGGCCGCCACGCCTGCCGCTGCACCGCAAGCCGCCCCTGCCGCAGCTGCGGCACCGGCGGCTCCGGCACCCGCAGCACCGGCCGCGCCGGCTGCCACTGGCGGTGCGAGCAAGATCGACGTGAAGGTGCCGG
>NZ_NGUQ01000014.1 GCF_002179965.1 Pandoraea sp. PE-S2T-3 | reverse complement strand
CTTGCGCCACACGCTCGTGCGCGCCGGACACATTGCCGCTGGTCGTATCGAGCTTCACCGCCACGTCGCCGAGCAACGCCGTCGAACGCGCTTCAAAGGTTTGTGCGAATCGTTCCAGCGCCACACCGAGGTCTTGCGTGAGCGCGTTGTGCGCGCTTTGCTGCTGCGCAAGCGCTTGCTCCCAAGCCTGCGCGACAGTCGTCTGCGCGGTGGCGATGCTGCCGGTGGCGTTATCGAGGCGCGTGGTCACGTCGGCCAACAACCCCGCAGAGCGAGTTTCGAAAGTTTGTGCGAACTGTGTGAGTGTCGCGCCGAGTTCCTTCGCGAGCGCATCGCTGGTGCGTTGCTGCGCCGCGAGCGAGGCTTCCCATGTTTGCGCCACACCGGCGTGCGCCGCGCTGACCTGACCGGTTGCGCTTTCGAGTCGGGTGGCAACGTCGTCGACGAGTCGCGCCGAGCGTGTCTCGAACGTCTGCGCGAATTCGCCGAGCGCGCCACGCAGATCGATCGCGAGCGACTCGTTGGTGCGCAACTGCGCATCGAGCGAATCCTTCCAGACATTCGCCACGCGCGACGTCGTCGCTTCGAAGCGATCGGACAAGCCGTCCATGCGGTCTTGCATGGCGGACGACACCGTCTGGTGCCACGACGCCGTCTCGCGCGCCAGACTGGCCATCGTCGCTTCGACTTCGGGGCGAATCGCGGCACCGGCGGCGGTGGCCGTAGTCGTCACGCTGTCTTTCAGATACTGCTGCATCGCGTTTGTGAGCTGCGCGTACGAGGCATCCGTGCGGGCGTGCAAGGCATCCTGATTCGCCACGAGCCGTTCGCCGAGGCCCTGACTCTGGCGCTCCATGGCGGCCATCATGTCTTGCAGACGGTCGACCAACGCGGGCATTACCGCGGCTTGCTGCTGGAGCAGTTGCAGCGTGGTTTCGCGCTGATGTTGCTGCGAGAAGCCGCGCAGCGTCGTGA
Organism: Pandoraea sp. PE-S2T-3; assembly: GCF_002179965.1. Classification (GTDB taxonomy): domain Bacteria; phylum Pseudomonadota; class Gammaproteobacteria; order Burkholderiales; family Burkholderiaceae; genus Pandoraea. The sequence goes on along the minus strand of NZ_NGUQ01000014.1, from coordinate 552,374 downwards.
CAATGCGCGCGTCGAGCGATTGCACGACTTGCGCGCGCTGCTTGCGGGCGAGCGCGGCGAGCAGGCCGAGCATGGCCGATGTGGCGACACCGGCGACCGAGGTGCCGAAGGCAAAACCGAGGCCCTTGACCGGCGAGGCAAGCGACGCACGAATGGCTTGCAGGTCGGTCGCGCCTTCGAGGGCGATACCGGTGCCGCGCAGCGTTGCCGCCATGCCGAGGAACGTGCCGAGCATGCCGAGCAGCACGAGCAGGCCGACGAGATAGGGCGTGAGCGCCGGGCCGGGCAGGCCGACGCGCTCGCCTTCCACGCGCAGGCGCACGGCGGTGCGCAGGCCGGCGGGCAGCGTGTCGAGCCACGACGGCAGCGACGTCGGCGGCGTATTCAGTTCGCCAACCGCCTTTGCTAGCGCGTTGGAAGACTGATGAAAGCGTTTGAGTTCAAGGGCGCCGAACAGATAGACGGCGGCGATGACCAGGGTGACGGCCAGCGCGAGGGTGTTGGTGCCGGCATAGCCGATGGCGATCCAGCCGACAACGGCCAGTCCGGCGACAAAGGCGACGAGATCAACGAGGTAACGATTCATGTTGTCCGGGTTCACTAACGTTTTCGCCGGGTTCAATCGCGAGTTGGGCGGCGAGCAGCCCTTCAAGCGGTTGAAGGCGGATATCGAGTTCTGCGAGCAGGATGCTCTGCATGTCCCGGTGGAAAGTGTCGAGCCACGTGCCTGCCGGGGCGAGCGGCGGTGCACCGGGCACGCGCGGTGCGGCCAGCGCGGCCTGCTCGGTATCGCGCAACTTCACGAAATGGCCTTCGAGCAGGTTCGGCACGCTGGCGAGCAACGTGCGCTCGCGGGCGCCCAGCACGCGCTCCATGACGGCATCGACGCTGGCCAGCCGGGCGGCGTCTGGCGACATCAACGCCAGCTGTGCGCGCATGCGGGTGCGCAGCGCGCCGATGGACGTGTCCATGGTCTGTTGCGACGTGGCGTAGCGCTGCCGATAGGCGGGAAACTCGGCAAACGAGGCGGCCCGTTGACGCTCGGCGGCGCTCATTGCCCGAATTTGCCCGCCGGGGGCGGCGGCTAGACCGCAATCGCGGGCGATGGCGGCGGCGAGGTCCGTGCGTACGCGTGCCAATTCCCGGCTGCCGCTGGCCGAAGCCGGGGCGGCCGTGCGCCCGCCGGGCGTTTCGGCCGGCGAGGAGGCTTTGAGAGCCGACGACAGGGCGATGGCGTCGGTCCAGCCCAGCCACTCACTCATGCGGTCCGAGAGCGACGGCGCGGCCTCAGGCGGCGTGAACGTGCTCAGACGGGCCAGCGAGCGTATGAGTGTCGGGGCGCTGATTACGGGACGCCGGGGCACTTGCACCATTCCACTGGGGGGTCAAAAACCCAGCAGTTTACACTGCGCGGCCCCCGGCACCTCCGGGTTGAGGTTCGCCGCCCGTGCCGACGATACTCATGACGCTCTCGTGACGCGGGATCTATCGCGCACAACGGTCGGTGGTGAACGGAGAGTGGGTGCTGACTGGCGGCGTGCCGATGGCCCGCACGGACCGGTGCCGAACCGTCTCTGGGCGTATCTCCGCCGCGAGGTGGAAGCGGCGGGCGAGGCGAGCCCGGAGACGGTGTGACGCCTGACGGCGAACGCGTTCAGCAGGTCGCGTCAGCGGTTTGTGCAAGGCCGCTGCGCAGATACGGCAGCAGGCTGGCGAGACCGATGGCAGCCATGGCGGCGCCGATCCAGAGCGGCGCGCGCATGCCGTAGCCCGCGTCGATCGCGGAGCCGCCTGCCCACGTGCCGAACGCGAGACCTGCCGTGATCACGGAGGTGTGCATCGTATTGACGAGCGGCCCCGGCGCGGCGGCGCGCATCACTCGCGCGACCATGGCGGGGTTGAGCGACACGCCGGTCAGACCGATGGCGGCAAACGCGGCAATCCCCACGGGCGTGATGTCTGCCCACAGGGCGAAACTGACCAACGCGAGTGCCAGCACGCTCAGGCCGACAACCAGCACGGTGAGCGTATGGCGGTCAGCAAACCGGCCCGTCACGGCATTGCCGATGATGTTGGCGATGCCGTACATCGCGAGCAGATTCGGAATCGTGGCAGCGGAAACGCCAGCGACGTTCAGGAAGATCGGCGAGAAGTAGCTGAACGCGGCGAAGGTTGCGCCGATGATCAGGCCGCTCGTGATGAAGGCGGCCCACAGCGGACGATTGAGCAGTGAACGGAATTCGGCCGCGAGGCTGACCGTTTCGCGCTTCTCGGTGGCCGGTGCCCACAGCGCGACCGCCACGGTGCAAAGGGCGGCGAGTACGGCCACCAGCCAGAAGCTGGCGCGCCAGCCGAAGTGCTGCTCGATGAACGCCGTGAGCGGCACGCCCACGACGGGCGAGAACATCAGGCCGCCGAGTACGAACGACGCGGCACGGCCGCGCACCGACGGCGCGACGAGGTCGGCGCACAGCGTGAGCGCGACACCGAACGTGGCGGAACTGGCGACGCCCATGATGATGCGAGCGAGTGCCATCACCTCATAGCGCGTGGCAACGGCCGCGAGCACACCGCCTGCCACGTTGATGACGAGCAGCCAGACGAGCGCTTGCTTATGCGGCGTGCGCAAGGCGAGCAGGAGGGCGGTGAGCACCGGGCCGCCGATGGTCATGCCCAGTGCATAGAGCGAGATCAGGTTGCCGATGTCGCCAATGCCGACGTTCATCGCATGGGCCAGCGCGGGCATCATGCCGGCGACCATGAATTCCGCCGTGGTCATGGCAAAGACGGTGAGTCCTAATAAGTACACGACCGGTGGCATGGAGGTTTTTTGCGTCATATTTGTAACGATCATTCAATATTTGGGGGAAGAAAAAGCCCGGAGGGCTTTACGCGCGAATGTCGGGTGGAGCTGGTGTATTCGGTGTGTTGCGGGTCGCGTTGGCGTCGACAGTCGAAAGCGTCAGAGCTGGGCGATCGTGCCTTCCATGATGTCTTCGAGAAACGTGCGATCGCTGACGGTGCGCCCGAGGGCGCGCAATCCGAAATAGCTGCTGAAGTACATGCGGGCGACGAGGAGTGCGGGCCGATCGGCGGAGAGTTCACCGCTGTGTTGTCCGATGGCGATCAGATGCACGAGCACCTGTTCGATACGGGTGAGATAGGCCTGACTGATCTGGCGCACTCTGGGGTCTTTGCCGCCGCGTTCGAGGGCGGCGAAAAGACCCATGCAGCCGCGTCCCTTCTTGGGATCGAGGTCTTGGTCGATCCCCCATTGCATGAGCGCGCGCAGCCGGTCCTTGACCGCGCCGGGCGCGTTGAGAATGTCGACTTGCGTCCGAAGCCCGAGCGTTTGATAGCGCTCGAGGGCTTCGTGATAAAGGTTCAGCTTGTTGCCGAAGGCGTTGTAAAGACTGCCGCGCCCGAGCCCCGTGCATTCGACGAGCGTCTGCGCCGACGTGCCTTCATAGCCGTTCGTCCAGAATGCATCCATGGCGGCGTCGATGACGGCCGCGTCGTCGAATTCTCTGGGTCTGCCGCTCATGTTGATGTGCCTTGATGTCAGGGGACGAAAACGGGGTAGCGCATTGGACGTTGTCAATGCGCCAGTCCGGTAGACGAAACTATAGGCGATTATTTAACGACTGTTCCAATAACCTGATATCGGTTGTGGAATTGGTTCAAGGGCTGTGGGAGATGCGGCGCGCAGAAACAAAAAAGCCGTCACGAGGACGGCTTCTTCGAAGAATCTTTGGAGCGGGCGATGGGAATCGAACCCACGGCTCTAGCTTGGGAAGCTAGGGTATTACCATTATACGACGCCCGCGAAGAGCGACATTTTAAGCGGGAAGCAGACAGTTTGGCAATCATGATCTGATCGTGGTGATCGGGGTTCGAGACATCGACCACCACGACCCTTCGGCGCGTTTAGCGCAGTTCCGGCATATTCAGCAGGGTGTCCTGCAACTTGATCATGGCGTCTGCGGTAGCTCGACGGCCGGAGAGCGAAAAGTCGCTCTTGAATTCGCTAAAGTCTGCGTGGCCGGTGCCGGTCACGGTCTGTGTGGCGAAAATTGTGCCATCCAGATTGCGAATCTCGCACTTGAGACTCACCGTGAAATCCGTTGCGGGCCACGTGACCAGGCTGGACGAGGACGAATCCGTCGTTATCGTAGGAACAACGACATAAGCGAGCGCGCTTTTCTTCGTCGAGGCATTGTCATCGACAGATTTCAGACGCGATACGTCCGTGAATACGTTCGAAAACACCTTGTAGAACGCAGTCTCGGTATCGGCATACGGCTTATAACTTATCTTGTCGCCCCCGCCGCCGGGTGTCGTAACAATCAGTTCGCGCAACTGATCCGTGATAACAAAGCCCACGTGCTTATCGATGCGCGTGGCGCCTTCCGGGGCATTCACTGCCGCGATGTCCGGGCTCATGCTGACCTGATGCGCGCAGCCAGAAGCCAGCACCACGATGAACATGGCGCAGAGTCGTTTGAAAACTCGCATTTTTTTCTCCGCTTCGGATGGCGTTTATTGAAGTGCCTTCAGGAATGCGTCGTCATTGAGCAATGACGTCAAGAGCTTCTGAACAAGCTTGGGATACGCCTCAGTGGCGCGCGGAATGGCGATGGCCGCCACGAAGTTCGATGACCACTCCGTCTCGGCAGATTTCACCTGGTCATAGCGCGTCGTGTTACCGCTGGTCACGACAATGCGTGCCTTGATGACGCCCTTACCGGTCGCGACACCCGTGTCGACGTCGTTCTCCAGCAACGTGCCGGTAATCTGAACGGGCGAAGCGGGCGCGAGCTTGCCGGCCAGCGACAGCTCCTGCTTGATCGCCTCTGCGAGATATTGGCTATAAGAGTTGCCATAGGGTGAAGACATGGATGTCGTGCGCAGCGCGATTTCTGACTCGGTCTTCAGGCCCGTCGCCGGTGCGAACTTGCCAACGGTGACTTTGTAATCGCCGTCCGCCTTCAGTTTGTCGACGTTATCCAACGAAGCGCTGTAGGTCGGTGCCGTCGTTGAGCACGCGCTGAGCAACGCGGCGCAGGACACCGCGAGTACAACCCCGATTCTCTTAAACATGGAAATCCCCGGATGACGTGTGAATGCTTCGCTACTCTGACGTTGCGTCGTAGCTGGTCTAATACTTTTATTTGTAATGCCGAGAAAGGATATGAGGCTGGATTAGGCCGTGTCAACCGTATTCCACATGAAAAAGAATCGATGTACGAACGATGCAACAACCTGATTTTCTCTCAATGGATCGCTCAGCGATTCTCTGAGTCCGGCGAAATACAGTGGGGGTACTTCTGGTGTTTCTGGCGATCGATGCGTTTCATCGATGGCTACAGTTCCGGGAAAAATTCTTGAGATCGATTCCCTCGATCCTCCAAATTCTTTCTTTTTACTTATCCATCGAATGCAGTATTGACGGCATTCCCGATGTGGTGCATTTCGCGCGCGCAACGTCTTTGAAGGGCCGCGAAATGTGCTGAGACACCGATGTTCCTTGGCGTCCCCCTCTCGTAACGTTACGGATTCGCCCTTCGTAACGCTTTCTCTGCTCCGCACCTCATCGCATTAGTTCGAACGTTGCACACACCGATCGAATTATTCAGATCCCATCGTCTCGATCAACTGAAGACAGTCATGGCGAAGACGTGTGCCTCTCGGTCTAAACCCTGACGCCGATTTTCAATCCCGATTCTTGATTGGCATACAAGTTGCTCAGTCTCTCCGCAGACGAACGGCAAGCTGGATTGGACGCAACCATAACGCGCTCACCAGTGATCCGATCGTCTCGGGGGGATGATCACACACGAGGCGACACATCGTTCGCACGTGCTCGGTGGCCATATCTCCAGTGCTTTGAAGCCCATAACAGAAACAAAATTGGAGAAGCCACACCATGAAAAAAGTCTCATTGGCCCTGCTCGCTTTGTTCGCCTCGATTGGCGTTGCCCATGCTCAAGTGCCGAGTGCTTCGGGCACCGGCATCATTAGCAACACCACCAACGTTTCCGGTTCTGCCGCCGCCGTGGCCCCCGGGCAGTCGTACACCGGCGCCAGCGCCACGCAGATGTCGTCGTTCACGCTGCAACCCGGCTCGACGACGAACACCTACGCCAGCACGCAGATGAATCTGGTGGGAACGACGCAGACGTCGGGCTCGGCACTGGCGTTTAACGCGTCGGTCGGCGGCGGTAGCGGCGGCGCCATCGCGCAGGGCACGACGAGCTCGACGGCCAACGGCACGCTTGCCTTCCCGAGCGCGCATGGCACCGGTACGGGCAGTGCGACGTCCGGCACTTCCAACTACGCGCAGGCCGGGAGCAACGAAGCCAACTCGAACGCGTCGGCCAGTGGTGCGAATTTCTACAGCTCCATTCAACAAGACGTTGCCTACACCGGACCGCAGTACAACGGGTTCTCGGTGACCAACACCACGAGTGCTGGCGGCAGCGCGAGTGTCGACAACATCGCTGCGACCGGGCTTGCCGCACTCACGAGCGCCAACATCAATCTTGCCAACATCCCGAACGTGAACCAGATCGGCGCGGGGGCTACTTACAACGAGTCGTCGGGCTTCGCCAACACGCTGCACAACACGGCGAGCAGCAATGCGTCGTTTGGTGTGACTGTCAAAGCGGACAACACGTCGCCGCTGGCGGTCGTCCAGCTGCCGACGCCGACGCACTAAGTAGCCGGTTGGCGCATGTCACAACTGCAACGTGACTTCGCCAACCGCTCGCCGGCAGCATCGCGTCGATAACGCATGACGCGCGCGAGCGGACAGGTGCCTTACGCATCATCGGCACCTCGTCCGCCGCGCGAGCGCACACAAAAAACACACTGAGGGGAAACATCATGAAGAAGATTGCACTCTTCGCCGGTCTCGCCATGCTCGCGTTTTCGGCGATTGGGCAGTCCATGACCGGCATGGGCAGCGGTACCGCTTCGTCGGGCGCGACCGGTGGTGCGCTCAACATGGACTCACACGCGATCTACAACACCGACACGCGTTTCTCGGCATCGACCGCCGTGGGGCCCGCGCTGACGACGTCAACCGACACCTGCATGGGATCGACCAGTGTTGGTGGCTCGGGCACGATGTTCGGCTTTTCGATTGGCACCACTTGGACGGACCATCATTGCGAGACGCTCAAGAACGCGCGAGAACTGCGCAGCATGGGGCAGGTGAAGGCATCGGTGGCGGTGTTGTGCACCATCGCCGAGAATCGCTACGCGTTGGCGGTGACAGGGGTGCAGTGCCCGATGACCCAAGACGAATGGGAGCGCGCCGGGCGTCCGACGCTAAACTCGGAAGGGCTCGCCAATACCAAGGAAGGCAATCTGGGGTTGGTGGTGCTCAACGATGCCCTCGCCGCACAAGCACAACCGCAGCCGGTATCGACACCCCAGACCAAGCAGGACGAAATCGAAAGGCGGCTCGCTCAGGTGCGTGTCGAGCAGGAACAACTCGCACGGGCACTTGATATCCAGCTTCGGGCCTTGCGTATCGCGCAGTCGGACCGCACGAAGACTGGTTCGAATTGAGCCCATGCGTTCTGGCCCCCGCGACCTTGGTTCTGCGACGAATGATGCGTCGCGTTCAAGGCACGCGGGAGTGCCACTGCTCACCTGACCCCGCCAAAACTGCGTGGCCCGTTGCCTGCCGTGGTTTGCCTGTAATGGCATTGCCCGTTCAGCCGGCTGCCGTCGAAACGCAGTTTTTCCGGATAGCCGTCATTCGCCGATTTACACGCAATGAATTCGACTGGGCTCGTATTGTCTGGCGCGTTGACCTCGATGAACGATGACGCGCCGACAACGACATTGGCCGAAGCACTCGTGCGGTAATTCGAGCAGGCATTCGATGTGACATCGAAACCGGTGCGTGCCGCATTGCTGATGCTGGTGTAGCAATAGATCATCGACACTTCAAAACCGCAGCTATTGTTGATTCGCATCGAATACTTGTGACTGCGCGTCAGGCTCAGGCAGTTGTTGACCATCGGCTGCGTCTCGGTGCCGTTCATCGCGCTGCTCGCATTGCCACCGGCCGCTGTGTTCGGCGCGCTGTACGCCCGTGCAGCGCTGCTACCACCGCCAGCAGAACTGTTCATGACAGACGCCGCGGCCTGAAGCTGTGCGGCGTTCTTCCCGCCCGCCGCTGCCAGACCCTGCGCGATCGCGCCCAACACTGCGCCGAATCCGGCACCGCTGCTCGTTTGATTTGACGCCTGTGCCGGCTCATAGCGCAGCGCAATGCGCTTGCCATCGGTGTATCTCGCGATGGCCTCGCCATTGGCGGCGTTCAGGTTGCCGTTAATGAAACTGCCATTGCTTTGATCGCCCTCAAAGCGATTGCCGTTCGCATACGTGTAAATGCCGTATCCGGTGCGCTGGCCGTCGACAAAATCACCGGAATACGTGTCGCCGCTGCTCCATGAGTAGGTGCCTTTGCCGGTACGGAGGTCGTTTTCGAACGCCCCTTGATAACGATCGCCGCTCACCCAGTAATACTCGCCAATGCCCTGACGCTTGCCAGCACGCATGGTGCCGACGAAACGTTGCGAATAGCCGCCGTCCTGAAACCAGGTCAAAGTCCCCGGGCCGTCGACATAGCCGCCGACACACGCGCCATCCCAAGTCACGGTTTCGGTGCTCGTCGCTGATGGCGTTCGGTTCCACGTCTGGCAGCCTTCCGTGGTCATTGTCCAAGTCGATGGAAGGGCTGGCGCGCGCGGCGCCGATGCGCACGCGGCAAGCGTGCTCAGGCTGCCCAGCAATACGAGTTTCGTGAAATCCAGTGCGTTTCTCATGGTCTTCTCCCCACGTTCTGAGTGCTATCGATCCGACGCTCGTATGGATCCGAATCCACCGGGTCGTGAGGACGGAGGCGGCAAGCGCGGACACCCTTGTGCAGGGTTTCGCAAGCGAAGATTACTCAGTGGGAGCCATAAGCTCCATCATCCAAGTTGATGATGGTCGAACGGCGGGGGATGACCAGCGCGTGATGCCGGTACTCGGAAAACAGTCGAGCGAGCGCTATGCCGCTTCCGGCTTTACCGCACGCGAGCGATGCAATTCGACCACCTGCACCTCGCTAGCGGCACCAGCAACGGCACGCGCGCGCAACTGCCCGCAACCGCCGTCGACGTCCTGACCGGCGCTGTCTCTGACTTTGGTCAACACGCCACGGCTGTGCAGATAGCGGACGATCTCGCGAATGCGTTCGCGATCGGGGCGCTGGTAGTCGTCGCCTTCGAGACTGTTGAAAGGAATGACGTTGAGCACGCCATATTTCCCTTTGAGCAGGCGCACGACGGCGTCGAGTTCATCGTCGCCGTCGTTGATGCCTTTGAGCAGCGTCCACTGGTATTGAATCGGATACCCCGTGTCGCGGGCGTACTTTTCACCGAGTTCGACCAGCGCGTCCGGCGCGATCTTCGGCGCACGTGGCAGCAGATGCGCGCGCAGTTCCGCCTTGGTAGTGTGCAGCGACAACGCTAACGCAGGCTTGATGCGCTGGCGCGGCAGCGCCTCGAACACGCGCGGGTCGCCGACGGTGGAGAACACGAGATTCTTGTGACCGATGTTGCCTTCGGTGCCCAGCAGGTCGATGGCTTCGAGCACGTTCTCGAGGTTATGCGCCGGTTCGCCCATGCCCATGAAGACGACTTTCTTCACGGCACGCAAACGTCGCGCCAGCACGACCTGAGCCAAGATTTCCATGCTCGAAATCTGGCGGATCAGACCGCTCTTGCCGGTCATGCAAAACCGGCAGCCTACCGCGCAGCCGACTTGCGTGGAGACGCAGAGCCCGTCACGCGGCAGCAACACGCTTTCCACCATCTGCCCGTCAGCGAGTTCCACGAGCAGGCGCGAGCCGTCGTTGCCGGCATGCTCGGAACGCACGCGCGCGAGCGCGTCCAGTTCTGCGGTGATCTCGGGAAGGGCGTTACGCAGCGCCAGCGGAAGAAAGTGCTCCGAGCTTCGACGCCGCGTGCCGGTGTCGAGCGCCTGACCGTTCAGCCAGACGCGCGCCACCCGGCCGCGATGGACGGGCTGAGCGCCGAGGGCGGCGAGGCGTTGGTCGAAGTCGGAGAAGCGCATAGGGTGCGGATTCTACGCCACTTGCGCTCGGGCACTCAAGGCGACGGCATGACATCATTGGAAGAGCCATATCACGCCGCGCCGTGACACTTCGCGCCTTGGGTCAGGTCAACCCATCACCACCGATACCGATACCCCACCTGCCCGTACACGTTCCGACGGTAATCGCCGCCCATGTTGCGGGCGTACTTCACGCTCGCGTAAAGCGACGACGTGCGCCCGAGGGTTGCATCCAGACCGGCACCGATTTCAAACCACGTCTTTGTGAGACTGCTGTCGAAGCTCGCGCCCCCCACGTTGGTCGCACCCGGCGACAGGAAGTCGTGCACGACGTCGGCGCTCAGGTACGGAGACGCCGACCCAACCCCGGCGACGTTCGCCAGATCCGGTGCAGCGAACTTGACGCCCAAACGGCCACGCAACGCATTCGTCGTGTTGCCCGACACCGTCGACAGGCTGTCGCTGAACCCGTTCAGATGCAGATACTGATACGCCAACTGTGCCTGCGGCTCGACGGTGAAGCCTGAGCCGAGAATTGCGAACCGGTGACCGATCTCGCCGGAGAGCGCGGCACCGAAGCCATTTTGCGTGGCCCCAATACCCGTCACATCGCTGTACTTGTTGCGATAGTGTGTGATCTGCGTCGTCACGTCGGCATAAGCGCCCTGCGGCAGAATTCGCGTCCAGTAGGCGCCCACCGATTGCGCCTGCATGTTGACCGAGCCAGTCGCCGCCGAGAGCGTCGGGTCGAGCGTACGTGCGCTGTCGGAGAACGACGCCGAGGCCGTGCCGAACGTGGCCGTCACCCCCGCCAGCGTGCTGCCGCCCCAGCCCGAGGCGTCGGTATTCAAACGCCACTCGCGCCCGAACTGTGCCGCGAACATGCGCTCATCCGCATCGAAGCGCCCCGACATGTTGGCGTCCATCGACTTGCCATACACGCGGCCCCACACGCCATTGGACGTATCGTCACCCGCCGTGCCGGTGGTGCGCGCGTTGCCCATGCGTTCCTGCAAGCGGCCCAGCATGGTGAAACCGAAATCGGTGTTCAACTGCGGCGTCATGGCGTAGGCAACCGTCGCTGCGCGGTAAGCGGTCTGGCCTGAGGCGTATGACGTCGACAAGAACCAGCTAGGGTCACCGCCCGCCGGACCGATCTTGCGAAGCAGGTACTGATATGCGCCCGCCTGAATCGGTGCATCAAGCTTGAATGCGCCGTCCGAGGCCGTCCCGTTGACCTGCACGAGCTGAATGCCACTGCCCGAAGTCGGTGTGCCGGTGCCCGAGACCTTCAACTTGAGCAGAGTCGTGCCGCTCGCATTGCCGTTGATGACGAGTTTGTCGGAAGCCGTTGTGCCATCGGCGGCGATGGTGGCCCCCATCAGCGCGGTTGCGTTGTTGCCGACGTAGTCGCCCGCGATCGTGAACGTGCCGAGATTGCCCGCAGTGGCCCCGGGCGACGCGCTGCCGACCGCGAGGATGCCCGCGTTCGTCACGCTGCCCAGCGTGCCGCCGTAACCGGCCAGCGTCGCACCGGCGGCCACCGTCGTCAGGCCGCTGCCCAGCGTCGCGTTGCGGTGCGAGGCGTCACCAACGATAACGGTGGCACCGCTGCCAATCGTCGTCGCGCCGGCGTACGTGCTCGCCCCGTTGAGAGCGATCGTGCCCGCGCCGAGCGCCACTGCCGAGAAGTTCGAAATCGCGCCGTTGTAGCTGAACGCGTTACCGCTGCCCGGCGTGATCGTCAGGGTGCTGGTGCCCGTGCCGCCGGACACGTCGCCGTTCACTACCGCCGCGCCGCCCAGAATCTGGAGGCTGCTGTTGCCGCTGCCCAGATCCACGGCCTTGCCGCTCTGGTCGGCCGTGATCGTGCCGTAGTTGATCACCGTCGCGTCGTTGGCACCGGTATTGACGGCAGCTGCCGTCGCGCCGCCGCCTTCAAGGACACCGCCCGCCTGATTGATGATCGTCACCGTCATGGTGTTGCGGCTGCCGGTCACGGCAATCGCCGAGTCGCTTTGCCCGCGAATGAGGCCGCTGTTGACGATGGTCGAATTGACGTAGATGCCTTGCGGCGCGATGGCCAGACCCGTGGCCGGGTCCTTGTCCACGCCGGCGAGCGTAATGCCGCGGCCGATGCCGCCGGGCGTGTTCTCGCCGACGATGGTGCCGCTGTTGACGATGGTGCCGCCACCGACCGTGACGCCTTCACTCACGTCGTTGAAGGCGCGTGCGCCGCGAATCGTGCCCGAATTGGTGATGTTGACGATACCGTCGACGTCCACGCCATCGCCATCACCCGTCACGCCATTGCCGATGATCGTGCCGCTGTTGTTGATCGTGACGACTTCCTTGGCATTGAACCCGTCGATGTTGATGCCCGAACCGTTCATGCCCTGAATCGTGCCGCCGGCATTGTTCGTGACGGAGAGCTTGAAGGTCCCGTCCGTGGTCGTGTCGACGCCGCCGGTGATGCCGTGGCGGGCGCCCTGAATCAAACCGGTGCCCGCGTTGACGACGGTGATGCCGCTGTTGGACTGGGCGTCGATACCGTCGCTGCTGCTCGTGCTGCCGGGGTTGTTGGTCGAGCGGATGATGCCCGCGTTGTTGACCACGCCGTTGACGCCGGGCCGCACGGCATCGGCTTCGTTCGCCTGAATGACGCCACCGGCGAAGTTGTTGAGGACATTGGTGCCGGTAGTGATCGCGTTGAAGTCGATCGCCTGACTGCCGCCGCCGGAGTTGTTGGTCGAGGTCAGCGTGCCGTAGTTGTTGAACACGACGTTGCTGTTCGCCTTGTTCATCTGGATCACGTCCGCGTCGAACGTGGTGATGCTGGCCCCGGCCCCGTTGGTGACCGTCAGGGTCAGGCCCCCGGTGTTGTCGCGGATCGCCCGGCCGGTGCCCGTCATGTTGATCGAGCCGTTGTTGACGATGGTGGCGTTGCCGGTCGCGGTAATGCCGACGGTGCTGCCGCCCACGGACAAGACGCCGCCGCTGGCAATCGTGCCGGACTGCCCGCTGGAGAGCGTCTGGGCCGTGTTGGACGTCTGTCCGTTATTGATGAGGAAGTTGGCGGCGAAGGCGTGCTGCTCGGCGAAAAGCGCGATGACGCCTGCCAGAATGGCAATTGGTTTCATAAACCCCGATGTCCTCTTTGGAACTTGTTCGAAGTCGCAGAGTATTCGTCGGTGTCATGACGAATTGATGAAATGCGGTGAAAGATTGGCGCGATCGGCGTAAATCACGTTATCAATTCAGTACAACCCCGCTACCGTATTTTTCTGTAAATCCCGGTCGTAGGTCTGCGCATCAAAATGGCCGCCGCTCAGGCGTTTATGCATCTCGCCGGTACTCGGCAAGCGGTCTCGGGGGATTTGTGTTTCCTGATCCCACAAGCGGGAGCGCACGATTGCCTTGGCGCAATGGAAATACACGCGGTCGATCGACACCACGATGACTGTTTTCGGCAGCTTGCCGCTGACTTCAAAACGCGCGAGCAAATCCGGGTCTACCGAGATGCGGGCGCGTCCGTTGACGCGCAACGTCTCACCAATGCCGGGAATCAAAAAGAGAAGCGACACGCGTGGGTCGGCAATGATATTGCGCAGATTGTCGATTCGGTTATTGCCCGGCCGATCGGGAATCGCCAACGTCCGTTCGTCCAGAATCTGAATAAAACCCGCCGCATCGCCTTTCGGAGAGCAGTCAGTCCCTTCATCGCCGACGGATGCCAGCGCCACGAACGGACACGCTCTGACGAACGCCTGATAGTCCTCGTTGAGGTACGTCAGCTCTTTCCAGATCGCACGCTCACCTGGCTCGCCGTAAATCGCGGCGAGTTGTTCCACACTATTGACATCATGATTCATGCGACGCTCTCGTAAGTTTCGGTACTGGTGCCATCCGCTGCGGGCAGTATAAAGTCGCTGCCGTCGCGAGTATATGGCGGTACCACCGAGGCATCACACGACGGCCGGCGTTTTACCCGCGTAGATGATTTGCAATCTGCCGACATCAAGCTACAACGCCCGCAACGCCGTCTTCAGCACCTTCCCGTAGTGATTCTTGGGCAATGCATCCACCGTGACATACCGCTTCGGCCGCTTAAATCGGGCGATGTGCGCGAGGCAATGCGCATCTAGCGCGTGAGTATCCAATTGCGTACCGGGGCGGCTCACCACGTACGCCACGATCACCTCGCCCCATTCCGGGTCGGGCTCACCGATGACGGCCACTTCGGCCACGTTGTCTGCGCGTAACAGCACTTCCTCGACTTCGCGCGGATAGATGTTCGTACCGCCGGAAATGATGACGTCTTTCGAGCGGTCCTTCAGCGTGAGAAAGCCGTCGTCGTCGAGCACACCGATGTCGCCCGTCCACAGCCAGCCGTTACGAAGCGTCTTTGCGGTCGCTTCTGGATTTTGCCAATACCCCTGCATCACAACATCGCCGCGCACCACGACCTCACCGGGCGTGCCCGGGGCCACGGGCACGCCATCGTCATCCACCACTTCGACTTCCACCATCGCGTGCGCGTGGCCGACCGACGCCAGCCGCTGTGCCCACGCCGAGTGCTTACTCGCGGCGATGCAATCGCGCGGCAACACCGTGATCGTCATCGGCGACTCGCCCTGACCGTAGATCTGGACGAAGCGTGAACCCATCACGGCAAGCGCTTGTTCGATATCGGCCGTGTACATCGGCCCGCCGCCGTAGACAATCGTTTTGAAACCCTCGGACGAGGCGCCCGAGGCCTGCGCATGGCGCACCAAACGATTGACCATTGTCGGCGCAGCGAAGCAGGAGATGCCACCGAGTGACGCCGCCAGCGCGAACATTTCCTCCACGTCAAAGCCACCCGAGGCAGGAAAAACGTGTCCCGCCGCCTGCATCATGAACACGACGCTATACAGTCCGGCGCCGTGCGACATCGGGGCCGCGTAGAGCGTGCGGTCGTTGCGTCCAATCGCATCCACATCCGCGAGGTAACACGCCGCAAGCGACCAGAGATTGCGATGCGACAGCATCACACCCTTGGGGCGCCCCGTTGTCCCGGACGTGTAGAAGATCCACGCCAGATCCGCATTCTCCCGGGAGACGGCTGCACTCGTTTGCGATGCCGCGCCACCCGCAGCATTCACCCAGCCCCCGATGCGTTCATCGTCCGGCGCGATGCGAATCGCCGGGACGTCCAGAAACTCGGCAACGGCATGGAGATCTTCCGCTTCCGCCAGCACCACCTCGGCTTGCGCATCATTGACGATGAATGCCGCCTCGCGCGGATGCAGCTTGGCGTTGATCGGCACGGGGACCAGACCCGCCCACCAGATCGCATACAGCCATTCGAGATACTCCGGGCGATTGCGCATCCACAGCGCGACGCGCGCACCTTCCGCCAGACCGAGCGAGCGCAGGCCGCCGGCAATGCCGGCACAACGTCGCGCCAGCGTGGCGTAGTCATACTGCGGCGATTCACCAAGATAGGTGGCAATGTGCGAAGGGTGCCGCGCAGCAGCGCGGGCAAGCGTATTGGCAATGTTCATGACAGGAAGCGATCGCGCATCACCCGGTGAGCGGCTGATGCGCGATCAGAAGGAAGTAGGAAAACAGAGCAGAGCAACCCGCGCGCGAAATCCGTCGCGCGCGTCGTCAAATCAATGCGCAGGCGTACGTGCGGCACCCGGCGCAACACGACGGCTCGCGTCCCCCGAGCGTTGCGTCGCCACCGTCAGAAACGCGAAGAGCAGCAGCCCGTAGAGCAGCACCATCACACCGAGCGTGCTCATGCTCGCGCCGTATCCACCGAAGGTGTCCTTCGCCCAACCCGTCAGATACGGGCCGACGAAACCGCCAAGGTTGCCGACCGAGTTCACTAGGCCGATACCGGCTGCCGCCGCAGCCCCCGTCAGGAACATGGGCACCAGCGGCCAGAACAGGATGTTCGACGCCAGAATTCCCGACGCGGCGATGCAAAGCCCGACGATCCCCATGACCGGTGAAGTCGCATTCCCCGCGATCACCAGCCCCACGGCACCGATTGCTGCGGGCACGAGGATGTGCCAGCGCCGCTCGCCGGTCTTGTCGGAGTGCCGCGCGTTGATCACCATCGCGACACCCGCGCACAGATAAGGCAACGCGCTGAGCAGCCCGGCGCGCGTGTTGTCCAGACCGCCGATGCCCTTGATGATCTGCGGCATCCACAGGGTGATGCCGAACAGTGCGGTGATGTTGCAGAAAATGGCGAAGGCCAGCAGCAGCACCTTCCCGGAGAGCAGCGTCTGCATCACGCTGTACTGACGCGCACTTTCCTTCGCCGCCCGTTCCTGTGCGAGCGTGCGCACGAGCCAGTCGCGCTGCGCGCCGGTGAGCCACGTCACCTTGTCGGGTGAATTGCCGAGTACGAAGTAGGCGATGACGCCGACCACGACCGCGAGCGCGCCTTCGAGCAGGAACATCCACTGCCAGCCGCGCAGACCAGCGAAGTCGTGGAACGACGTGAGGATGGCGGTGGACAACGGTGCCCCGATCAATACCGCGAGCGGCAGACCCAGAATGAAGATCGCCGTCGCGCGTGCCATGGCGCGTCCCGGGAACCAGAGGCTGAGGTAGAGCACGATGCCCGGGAAGAACCCCGCTTCGGCGACACCCAGCAGGAAACGCATCACGTAGAACGACGTCTCCCCTGACACAAACGCGAAGCCTGCCGAGACGATCCCCCACGTGACCATGATGCGGGCAATCCAGATGCGTGCGCCGACCCGGTGGAGAATCAGGTTGCTGGGCACCTCGAAGACGAAATAGCCAATCGAGAAGATGCCCGCACCGAAGCCGTAGACGGTCGCGGTGAACCCGAGATCGCCATTCAGATGTAACGCGGCGAAGCCGACGTTCACCCGGTCGAGAAACGCCACGATGTAGCAGAGAATCAGAAACGGCAGAATGCGGCGCAGTAGCTGACTGATCGTCTCCTGCGCGAGACGCGAGTCCAGCGCGGCGGCGTTATCGCCGCTCGCGACCGGTGGGCTCGCCTGAGATGCGGGGGTCGGGTTCAAGGGGTGTCTCCGTCATGGTGCTGTTATGAATGCTGGTCGCTGCCAGCTGAGTGATACGAACTTGCGGTATTGCACGACTTCTTTACGATTTTCTGATTCACTGACGCTTTACCGGCGTGGCCCTCGCGCCAGCCTCACTGCTTGTAGTCATGCCCGTGGCGTTCCAGCTTGCGCAACAGCGGCGGCCATTCGCGATCGCCCGAGCCGCGCAGATCCGTCACCCATTGCTCTGCGGTCAAGGCGGCAATGTCATGCGGTGGAATTCGCAGTGCAGCGCCCGTCGCCTGCGCGAGCAGTTGCGCGCGAGCCGCTTTCTCCAGATAGAACATTTCCACAAACGCATGTCCGACCGAACGCCCGACGGTGAGCGTGCCGTGATTGCGCAGAATGAGCGCCGTGTGCTCGCCGAGGTCGAACAGCAACCGCTCGCGCTCATCGGTAGTCAGCGCGATGCCTTCGTAGTCGTGATAGCCGAGACGGCCGACAAAGCGCATCGCGTGCTGGGTGATCGGCAGCAGACCGTCTTCCAGCGCGGAGAGCGCCATGCCGGCTTCGGTGTGCAGATGCATCACGCAGGCAGCATCCTCGCGTGCTGCATGAATGCACCCGTGAATGACGAAGCCAGCCGCATTCGGGCGATAGAGCGAGTGGCCGATGACGCGGCCTTCAAGGTCGATCTTCACGAGGTTCGACGCCGTGATTTCGTCGAACGACAAGCCCAGCGGATTCACCAGAAAGTGATGCTGCGGCCCGGGCACGCGCGCCGACAGATGGGTGTAGATGAGATCGTCCCAGCCGTTGAGCGCACACAGTCGATACGCCGCCGCGAGATCCTCGCGCACGCGCTGCTCGCCCGGCGTCGTGCCGGTGTCGGCGAGGACTTCGCCGGCGGGCAGGTCAAATGAAGAAAAAACTGTGTCAGACTTCTGCATTCCGTTCTCCGAACCGACGTACCGCTAGCAAAGCGGCGACGATATTTATAAACTAAACGTTCAGTTTAGTATTTGTCTGGACCGAGCGAATGTCAAGTCAGTTGAATCCCGAATCTTCCACGTCAGGCCGGCGCGGTCGCAAACGTAGTGTCGAAGCGGAGCGCGCTGTGCTCGACGCGGCTTATCGGTTGTTGCTGGAGCAGGGGCTGGCCGCCACGACGATGGAGGCCATCGCGACGGCTGCCGGTGTGAGCAAGGCGACGATCTACAAGTGGTGGCCCAACCGCGCGTCGGTGATCATGACGGCGTTTCTGCGTGAAGCGGGGCAGGCGCTGCCGTACCCGGAAGAGCTCAAGCTCGACAGCATCTTTGCGCGCTTGCTCAAGATGGCCGAAGAGTTTTGCGGGCCGATGGGCACGATGATCAGTGCGCTGATCGCAGAAGGGCAGTCGGACCCGGAGATCGCACAGGCGTTTCGCGACGGTTACGTCTCGGCCCGCCGCCAGCAGGGCGTGGAGATTGTGCGCGACGCCGTGGCGCGCGGGCTCATCAAGCCGGGCGATCCCGATGTCGTGCTCGATATCCTCTACGCGCCGCTCTACTACCGTCTGCTTGTCGGCCACAAGCCGCTGACGCGCGCGTTCGTGCGTGAGCACGTGAACCTCGTCATGCAAGGTCTGATCGGGCCGAACGGCACCGTGCCCACCTTGGCTGCGAAAGCCGCACGCGGTGCAAAAACGGTGCCGTCGAGAGGCGCGACGGCTAAAGCGGCGGCAAAAAAAGCTTGACGCGTCGAACCGGGTTGTGAATAAACTAAACGAATAGTTTAGAAATTAAAACAACGATACAACCTGACGGAGACGCCCTGTATGAACACATCTTCTGGCCGCACGAAGCGCACCTCGTTGGACGCGTTGCGCGATAGCGAACATGCTGTCGTTGTGACGGGGGCGAGCGGCGGCATCGGTCTGGCCGTCGCCAACCGTCTCTACGACGATGGCTGGCACGTGGTGGCTACCGACCTCGATCTTTCGCGACTGCGCGATGTATTCGGCGCGCGCGCCGGTGAACCGAGAATGACACTGGCCGCCATCGATGTGACCGACCATGCCGCCGTCGACGCGCTCGCTGCATCGCTGGGTGAACGTGGCGGCGTGGCTGGACTCGTGAATGTGGCGGGCTTGTTGCAGGACGCCATTCCGTTGCTCGAGATGGACGACGCCATGCAGCGCCGCGTCTGGGAAGTGAACTACTTCGGCGCGCAGCATTGCCTGCGTGCGTTTGCGCCGCTGATGACGCAGGCCGGAGCGGGCGCCGTCGTCAACATTACGTCGATCAACGAGCTGCGTCCGCTACCGCTGCACGCCTATTCGCCCACGAAGGTAGCCTTGGGGGCGCTCACGCAACTGGCAGCGGGAGAACTTGGCGCGTCAGAGATTCGCGTGAACTCGGTGGCACCGGGCTTCACGCTGACACCGATCTTTGAAGACAAGCTTGCGACCGGCAAGCGCAGCGCATCGGCCATCGAAGCGCATTCGGCATTGGGGCGTCTGGTGGGGACCGATGAGATCGCGGCGGCGGTGAGCTTCCTGATGTGCGACCAGTCGAGCGCGATCACCGGTGTCAGCTTGCCCGTGGACGCTGGCTGGCTGGTCAGTTCGCACTGGATGAACTTCCGCGAACTGGCACGCGCCGGCGCAGCGTAAAACGGGGCAACAGGTAAGAGAGATCTTGCGGCGGGTGCAACATCCGCCGCAGGGGCTTACATGAAGAGGCTTGCGGTGTCCGACATGAACTTTGCGACCGGAGCGAGCCGGCTTGCCCACGAACCCACTGCAACCATTCCGTCCAAGATAGCCATCCAGGGCATTTCACACCTCCAGTGTTGGGTTTCATCGATCTCGCTGTGTCGGCGAGTTGATGCAACGATACCGGGCAGGGGAAATTGGCGAAACTGAGACAAATCACAGTCGGCCGTTACTTCGCCCTCGCACGCACTACCGGGGCGCCGCCAAGCAGTTTGACCAACATCAGTGCGCCGGCGCCCCCGCTTGCGATCGCCAGCAGCCACCACAGGGCCGGCATGTCGAAGACCGTCAGATTCTTCTCGTCTGTCGGCAAGTTCATGGTGCTTATAACCACGGCGGTGTTGTAGAACACATGCAGCAGGATGCCGGGGAGCAGTGAGCGAGTCCGTTCGTACAGTTTTCCGGCCACCAGTCCGAAGATGAGGGCGACGACGAACTGATAGACGTTCAGGTGAGCCAGACCGAAGACTGCGGCTGAGTGCGCGATGGCCGTGCCCGCCGGATACTGCCGTAGAAAGCTGCGCAGGATGATGCCGCGATACAGCATTTCTTCGACAAATGGTGCGACCAGACACACGAGTACGAAGGAGCCGAGCCCGGTCTGCCGGTAAAAGTCATTGGAGGCTTGCAGCCATCCTCCTATCGGGAACATCTTCTCCACGCCGGTGCCGATCACCGTGATGACCAGCATCAATCCCGGCGTCAATAGCAGGATAGGCACCGTGAAAAGTCCCAGCGTGGCGCGCATTGAAGCCCGCCCCTGATGAAACAGGTCCCGATAGCTGAGCCTGGTGTAGTGAAGCATTGCCCAAAATGCCAGCCCATAAGCCAACACGCGGCCAATGCTGTACGCCGCCATCGGGCGAATGCCGACGATATAGCTCAGTTGCACCACGATCGCATCCGTCACCATCTCGACAAAGAAGATCGCGATCACAACAAAGAAAGCTTCCAGCAAGTTCGGGAAGCAGTATTCGGCCGGTCTGTTGTTCATGTCTTATGGTCTTGGGGGCTGATCGATGATTGCCCGCTATTGGTCCGCTATTTGCCAGTCACTTCCCGGTCGTATTCGCGACGCCCGCCAGTACGGTCGGTGCGACGAGCGTCACATAATCCTGACCACGGTTCGCGACAATCTGTCGGAGAAATCCCGTGAACTGCGATGCCTTGTCGACGGTTTGCTTGCCGTTTGCCGAGTCGATTTCGAAGCCGAAATACGTGGGCACGACGACCTTGTCGTTCACGGCCCACTGAATGACTTCCGTGACGGACTTCACACCGTCGTACTTCGCGTGGAGGTTGGCAATGTCGGCGGCAGCGCGGTCCTGATAGCTTTGCATCGACGCTTTCAGCGAATCGGCATTGCCGCCGGCCTTTGCCTTATCCAACTCTGCCTGATAACGCTCGACTTCCGAGACCGCGTAAGCGCGGGAGGTGTCCAACAC
Source organism: Pandoraea sp. PE-S2T-3 (assembly GCF_002179965.1). Taxonomy (GTDB): domain Bacteria; phylum Pseudomonadota; class Gammaproteobacteria; order Burkholderiales; family Burkholderiaceae; genus Pandoraea. The sequence goes on along the minus strand of NZ_NGUQ01000014.1, from coordinate 530,997 downwards.
CTGCTTGGCTTTCAGGGCGGACGGGCCGTCCATGCCGGCCAATTGCGCCTGACTCTTTTCGTCGATTTGCTGAACGACGGCCTTCTTTTCTTCCAGCAGTTTCGCGTAGCGATCCACGTCACCGGCGGTGCCCTCGATGGCTTTGCTCAGGTTGTCGTTGCTGGCCTTGAGGTAGCCGTTGATGTCATCAATCTGCGCGTCACGAACCTTGTTCAGCGCGGCGACGGCGTCGTTGAGCTCACAGCGATACTCCACGGCCGATCGATTGCTCGCGTCCTTGAACGTTTTCCAGCTGGTGCTCTTGCAGGCCGCACGATCCGACAACGCCGAACCGTAGGTGTGGGTCTGATCGCCCGGGTAACTGGCCGCTTTCACCGAGCCGATTTCCGAGTCTTCGCAGCCCGTCAGCAGGCCGCAGAGGAGTGCCGTGGCGACGCAATATCGAATGCTTAAATTCATTTTTCCGCTATCTCACAAATCTCACATGAACGACAGGCCATCCCCGGCGAGTCCACCGCAGAGATAACGGCATCCGTCCAAAGATATTTAATCTCTTAACGGAAGACACTCTCAATTTTGTGAGGTGTCGCGCAAACAGAAACGGGCGCGCCAAAACTACGGCGCGCCCGTTTCATTACGTCAAGCCAACGGTATTACCACCGATATTTAGCCGTCCCGATCACCGATGCCGTCGAGCCGTAGTAGCAGGCGCCGCCGGAGCAATACGCCGCGTACTTGCGATTGAACAGGTTGCTGCCGTTGACGGCAAAAGACCAATTGCCGGTGTCGTAATGGATGGCGGCATCGAACAGTGCCACGGCCGGCACGTCGAACGTGTTCTGCACGTCGCCCGCCGACGGTCCGATCACGCGCACCCCGGCACCGAAGCCCAGCCCGCGCAGCACCCCGCCATGCAGCGTGTAGTCGAGCCAGAGCGAGCTCAGGTAACGCGGCATCATCGTCGGACGCTTGCCCAACTGCGACGCCGTGTTGGTCTTCATGACCGTCTGATTCAGATACGTGTACGACCCGATCGCGCTCAGCGAGTCGGTCAATTGCAGACGCGCTTCGAGTTCAATACCGCGTGAGCGCACCTCGCCCGTCTGGATCACCGACCCGTTGTGCGCCGGATCGGCCGTGGTCACGTTCTGCTGCGTCAGGTTGTAGAACGACACCGTGTACAGCGCGTTATACGACTTCGGTTGGTACTTCACACCGATTTCGTACTGCTCGCCCGTCGTGGGCTTGAGCGCCTGATTGAAGTAGTCGACGCCTGCCGTGGGCTGGAACGACTTGGCATAGCTGAAGTACGGGGCAATGCCGGAATCGAACAGATACGACAGCCCGCCACGCCACGTGAACGCATGCGGACTCTGGTTCTGAATGCTCGCACTCGTGGTGGTCTGCGTTTGCACGTTCATCGACGTCCAGTCCTGACGCAGACCGAGCAACGCGGTCCATCCGCCGTACTGAATCTGATCTTGCGCGTACATGCCGAACTGGTTGGTCGCCGTATCCACCCGCTTGTTCGTCGTGGTGATTCGACCCAGCGTGCTGTAGTTGGGCGCAAACACGTTGAGTGTGCCAATGGGCCCCGTGCCGCTGCTGGTGCCGCTAAGCAGGCGCTGGTAGTCGAGCCCGACCAGCACCGTGTGCTGAAGCGGTCCGGTCGACAGCTTGCCTTCGATCTGGTTATCCCACGCGAACTGGCTCAGGTGCTCGCGGTCGAGAAACGCGTTCATCGATACCGTCGAGGTCGAGCCCGACAGGTAGTTCAGGAAGAACGACTGGTGATAGTCGATGTCGTCGTGCAGGTACCGCAGATTCGAGCGGAATTTGAGGGTGTCGTTGAACGCATGTTCGAACTTGGCCCCGAACGAGTACTGCGTGCGCCGGAAGTAATCGACATCCGGGTTGCCGACGTAGGTATTCGGATCGATCTTGCCGTTCGGGTTGCCGCTCACGACACCGCTGACCGGCAGCGAGTTGAACAGCCCGCCGGCCGGGTCGCGCTGGTAGCTGGCGAACAACGTCAGCGAGGTGTCGCGCGACGCCCGGATGGTCACGCTCGGCGCAATCGCCAGACGCTGGTCCTTGATGCCGTTGACCTGCGAATTGGCGTCGCGCGCCAGACCCGTCACGCGATAAAGGATCGTGCCGTCATCCGTCAGCTTGCCGCCCATATCGAAGCCCGCTTCAAAGCGGCTATGGCTGCCGACCTGCAACATCAGCTCATGCACGGGCTCGTCGCTCGGCATCTTCGTAATCAGATTGACGATGCCCGCAGGACTGCCCGCGCCGTAAAGCACCGACGCCGGGCCGCGCAACACTTCGATGCGTTCAAGGAAATACGGATCGATGCGCGGATTCGCGTAAAACGCGTTCGGCTGAAGAATCAGCCCGTCGAGGTAGGTGTCGTACGAAAAGCCTCGGCCACGCAACTGGTCGAAGCGGAAGTCGGTGGCGTCCTGCGACGACACGCCCGGCGTGTAGCGCAGCGCCTGATCGATGGTGGTCGCGCCCTGTGCGTCCATCTGGTCGCGGGTGACGACCGACACCGATTGCGGCACGCGCACGAGCGGCGTATCGGTCTTGGTCGCCGACACACTGCGCTTGGCGACCACGCCGTCGGTGCGCCCCGTCGGCGACTCCTCCCGGTCGGCCCGCACTTCCTGGGTCGGCAGGGCCACCGCGGACGGCACCCCGCTGTCTTGCGCGTGCGCCGTGCCAGACAAGGCAGCGAAGGCCAGCGGCGCGCCCAAGGGGGCCAACAGCGGCGCCCAGATCAACCCGCTTCCCCGGCGCCGCAGCCATCCCGGAACGCCCGTCCGGTGCTTGGCTGACTTCAGATTGCGCGACGGCTGCCGCGCGACGTTATCGTGTGTGTTTGTCATGTTAATAAAAATGCGTATCATTAACTTTTTACGTGAAGCGTCGTCCGCGGCGTCTTTGTCGGCCGGGGTACGGAGGGTTTGGCGGGGGAGTTGAGTTGTGTGCCGCGACGGTTCGGGCCGGCGCTGGCAGTCAAGGAGTGCCTGACGGGAGCCGATCATATCGCCGTTGGGGCAACGTGCGGCGACAACAATCGCCGCGAATGCGACAGATTTTGTCCTGACGGGACGGATTTGCAGATGTTATCAAGCGAGATGGACACCAAACGTACGCCAGTCACCGCCACCGGTCGGCGTCCGTTACCCCCGGTGATCGCCAATGCGATTGACTACCCTCATGGCATGCGGGAGCCCGCGCACACGCATTCGCGGGCGCAACTGATCTATGCGACGGCGGGGATGATCCGCGTGCGCACACCCGGCGCGTCGTGGGTGGTCACGCCCACAATCGGGCTGCTGGTGATGCCGCGCGTCGAACACGAGCTGGAAATGGTCGGCGACGTGGCCTTCCGCACGATCTATCTCACGCATTTCGAGGCCCCGCAGGACGATCTGGAGGGGGTGCTGATGCCCGTGACCGGCCTGCTGCGCGAAGCCATCGTCGCGATGACCGAAGCCCCCGAGCACTATGCGCCGGATAGCGTGCCGGGGTTGCTGGCCAATCTCATCGAGCGGTTGCTGGGCGACGCGAGGCCGGGCGAGTTGGACGCGCAGTGGCGGCTGCCGCTGCCGGTACACCCCCGTCTGCGCAAGATTTGTGAAGCCCTGCTCGCCGAGCCCGCCAACAACGACACGCTCGAACTCTGGGCCGACCGGCTCGGGGCCAGTTCGCGCACGGTATCGCGCTTGTTCCAGCGCGAAACGGGTGTCGCTTTCGCCAAGTGGCGTGAGCATATGCGGGTGTGCGAGGCGATGTGCCAGCTATCGACGGGCTGCGCGCCCGGTGACGTGGCCTCGGCGCTTGGCTACGCGGATACGGCCACTTTTGCCAGCATGTTCCGTCGTGTGCTGGGCGTGACGCCGCAGCGCTATCAGGCCGGGTTCGTGGCGACGCGGGCTGCTCAGACGTCCTGACCGAAGAAGCTGCGAAAGGCGGTGGGCGGCAGCCCGAACTTGCGCTGAAAGACGCGCCGCATCTGCTCTTCCGAGGCGAATCCACAACGGCCGGCGACGAGGGCAATGCCACTGGTCGTTGTCTCCAGCATGACCCGCGCCCGGGAAATTCGTACTTCCTGTACGGCGGCGAACGGCGAGCATCCCATCGCGAGCCGGAAGCGCCGTTGAAACGTGCGTGAGGTCTGCCCCATTTCGGCGGCCAGTTCGTCGACGCTCCACGTTTTGTGAAGACTTGATGCCACCTTGGCCATCAGCGATGAGAACTCCGCTGCCCCCGCGCGCTCCTGCATCAGCAGCGTTTCACTGAACTGCGCTTGCCCGCCGGGCCGCCGTAGATACACCACCAACTTCCGGGCAATCGACGCCGCCACACGGTAGCCGCAGTCCGCTTCGACCAGCGCGAGTGCCAGATCGATGCCTGCGGTGACGCCGGCAGACGTCCACACATTGCCGTCGTTCACAAAGATCGGTGATGGCTGCACGGTGACCTTGGGGTAGGCGGCCTGCAAGTCGTCGCACCGCCCCCAATGCGTTGTGGCGCGACGGCCGTCGAGCACACCAGCCGCTGCGAGCAGGAACGCCCCCGTGCAAACCGAACAAAGCCGACGGACCGACGCGTGCCCGTCGGCAATCGCATGCCGGATGTCAGCGTCTGCGCAGGCGTCGTCGACGCCCGGTCCGCCGGGAATCAGCACGGTGTCGGCGTCGGCAATGGCGTCGAGACCCGCGTCCACCACGATGTCGGGCCCGGCACTGGCACGCACGTGCCCGGGGCGCACCGTTGCCGTAGTCAGCACATACGGGGGAGCGGGCAGGTCACGATTCGCGAGCGCGAAAACCTGCATCGGACCGGCCAGATCCAGCGGCTGATATCCGTCGTATACGACGAATACGATGTTGCGTGGCGGAGGTGGCAGGAAAGGTGGGGAATTTGAGTTTTTTTCCATTTCTCACCTCCTAGAATCGGCTCGTTCATTTCTGATGTGAGGGTCGATGGTATGACGAATGCCGCGTTTCGTGTGGGGGTAGTGATGTTCCCGGGGATGACCCAACTGGACATGACCGGCCCGTTGGAAGTCCTGAGTGCCGTGCCGGGCTGGACCGTCGATCTCATCGGGGAGACCTTGTCGCCGGTGCGCTGCGCGCGAGGATTCTCGTTCATGCCGACGGTCGATTTTTCAAACGCCCCGCAGTACGACTTGCTGGTGGTGCCCGGTGGCCCCGGGGTGGACGAGGCGATGTTGAACCGCTCGCTCGTCGCGTTTGTTCGTGATCAGGCGGCCCACGCCGCCTATGTGTTCGGCATCTGCACCGGATCGCTGCTGCTCGCGGCGACGGGCTGCCTTGCCGGGCGCCGCGCTAGCTGCCATTGGCAAGCGGTGGAATTTCTCACGCACTTCGGCGTGGTGCCGAGTCGTCAGCGCATGACCATCGACGGGCGGTTTTTCACGTCTGGCGGTGTGACCGCTGGGATCGACATGGCGTTGAAGGTGGTCGGCGAGATCGTTGGCGTCGAGGCCGCACAAGGGATTCAGTTGTTGCTGGAATACGACCCTGAGCCGCCGTATCGCGCAGGCACGCCCGACGTCGCACCTGCGGCCGTGGTCGAGCGGCTGACGCTGGCCAGCGCGCAACGCAAAAACAATCGGTTGAAGGCCGTGCTGGCGGCGTCGCAGGCGATCGGCGGGACCGGGACCCAACCGGGCGGCTATCCGTTCTTCTGAGCGGACACGATGACGAACAGGAGACACCCGATGCACATGAACAACGAGACAGGCGAGCATGCGTCGCCAGACGCGCCGAAGAGCGCGTCGGTGAACGTACCGGAAAAGCCCATCGACTGGCGCACGATTTATCTGGCGAGTGTGGGCGGCGGGCTGGAGTTCTATGACTTCATCGTCTACGGCATTTTTGCGACCTACGTCGCGAGGTCATTTTTCCCGACGGGCACCGGCACCACACCGTTGATCGCGACGTTTGCCGCATTTGCCGTGGGTTATGTCGCCAGACCGCTTGGCGGACTGGTGCTGAGTCATATCGGCGACAAGTTCGGCCGTCGTGTGGCGTTCCAGCTCTCGCTCGTCGTGATGACGTTGACGACCGCAGGGATGGCGCTCATGCCGACCTACGAAGCCATCGGCGTGACGGCAAGCATTGCGTTCGTGGCGTTGCGGTTCTTGCAGGGCGCGTGCATTGGCGGCGAGCTGCCCGGGGCGATCGCGTATGTCGTCGAGACGGCCCCGAAACGCAGCGGTCTTGCGTGCGGCGTCATGTTTGCTTGTGTGAATTCGGGGAGCCTGCTGGCGACGCTCGTCAGCGTCGGGTTGCACGCAACACTGACGCAAGGCGAGATGCTTTCGTACGGCTGGCGCATCGCGTTTCTTGTCGGCGGCGCACTAGGGGCGGCGGGGGCGCTGATGCGCCGCGGGCTGCGAGAAACCGAACTCTTCCTGTCGATCAAGCAGCAGAAGCGCGCCCGGCTGCCGGCCGTTGACGTGGTGCAATACCACTGGCGCCAGATCGTCGCCGCTATCGGTATCGTCGGATTGAATCAGGCGCTCATTGCGCTGCTGAGCGTGGCGATGGTGCCGTACCTCATGCAAGTGGCGAGCTATCCCGCGAATACCGCGAGCGAACTGGTCATGTTCGCCATCGCCACGATGTCGGTCTGCATTGTCATCGTCGGCTATCTGAGCGACACCTTCGGCAAAGCCAGAATCTACCTGCTGGGGGCCGTCTTGATTGCAGCGGGGAGCTATCCGTTCTATGTCGCCGTGGCGGCGGGGGCCACCCATCCGTTTCTGCTCTTCGGTCTGGCCGCCATCGCGGTGTCGTTCATCGCGGGAACATTCGGTGCGCTCGCATCGGAGTTGTTTCCGACGAGTCTTCGGTTCAGCGGACTGGCCATTGCCTACAACCTGGCGGCGGCGCTGCTGGGCGGATTTACGCCGCTCGTCACGTCGCTACTGACCAGCGCCACCCATGACCGCGCCGCCCCCGGCCTGTTCATCACGGCAGTGTCGCTGGTGGGATTGCTGGGCGTCATTGCGACAGTGGTCGGGAAGTCTCGGACATCGACACGGCACTCGCAGATGCGGGTTGAGCGCGGGGAAGCTGTCCGATAGCCGTTTTGCCGGTTGCCCCATCGGAACACTGTCACATTGGCCGTCTAACGTGGAGGTCCCTACCAAGCTGCCGGGCCTCTGCGATGACTGCTCACGACACCCAACCCGATGATGGCGACGCCATTCATGATGCGAATTGCGACGTGAATCTTGAGGTCGCGCCCGATCTCGCACGCCGTCGTCTGCTCGCCGCCGCGGGCATCGGTGCTGTGGGACTGATGGCACCGTTTGGCGCCGAAGCCGCAGGCAAGGCAGCAGCAACGACGGCCCCGGCAGGCGCCTCGTCCGATCCCGTTGTCACGCCGCCGGTCGCAGGCTTGCATCTCCAGTTCGGTGCCGATGCCTCGCGCGAGATCGTGGTGTCGTGGCACACCCTCCAGCCGGTCAAGCGTCCTCGCGTACTGCTCGGCCGCCCCGACGGCCGGCTGGAGAAAACGGTCGCTGCCGATGAGGTCCACTATGTCGACGGCAAGTCGAAGCAGACGGTGTATGCCTATCACGCGAAGATTGGCGCTCTGGCTTCCGACTCCGCGTATCTCTATGCCGCGCTGCACGACGGCGCAGAACCGCAGTTCGGCACGTTCCGCACGGCACCGCGCGGACGCCAGCCGCTGCGCTTTACCAGTTTCGGCGATCAGGGCACGCCGACGCTCGGCAAACTCTTCACGCCGCCCGCCGGTGTCACCTTGCCGCCGACGTACGTGAACGACAACCTCGGTTCGCCGGTGGCAGGCGACACAGTGCTCGGCGTCGAGCGTTTGCGCCCGCTGTTCCACCTGTTCAATGGCGATCTTTGCTACGCCAATCTCGCGCAGGATCGCGTGCGCACGTGGTGGGACTTCTGGAACAACAACACGCGCAGCGCCCGCAACCGCCCGTGGATGCCGTCACCGGGCAATCACGAGAATGAACTCGGCAACGGACCGATCGGCTATCAGGCTTACCAGACATATTTCTCGGTACCGCCCGCCGAGGGGCAGTCGGATATAACGCGTGGCCTCTGGTACGCCTTCACGGCGGGGGCCGTGCGCGTGATCGCCATCGCCAACGACGACGTGTGCTATCAGGACGCTGGCGACTCTTATGTGCGCGGCTATTCCAACGGCGCGCAAAAGGCATGGCTGGAAAAAGAACTGACGGCCGCCCGTGCCGACCGGTCGATCGACTGGCTGATCGTCTGCATGCATCAGGTGGCCATTTCCACCGCCGACAAATTCAACGGCGCCGATCTGGGGATCCGTGAGGAATGGCTGCCGCTGTTCGACAAGTACGGTGTCGATCTGGTCGTGTGCGGCCATGAACACCACTACGAGCGCTCGCACCCGATCCGGGGCCAGCAGGCCAACGGCACGCTGACGCCGATTCCGGTCGCTACCGGCACGCAAGTCATCGACACCACCCAAGGCACCGTTCACATGGTGATCGGCGGTGGTGGCACTTCGGCACCGTCCAATCAGTTGCTGTTCAACCCGCCGTGCTGCCGGGTCATTACCGGTGTGGGCGAGCGCGACGAGAAAACCGGCAAGCGCCCGCCGATCTACGTCACGGAAGACGCGCCGTGGTCAGCCGTGCGCAATGCGGCCCGCGCTTACGGCTTTGCGTCGTTCGACGTCGATCCGGGGCGCCATCCCGGCGATATGACGGAGATTCGCGTGACCTACTTCGACGTGGTGGGGCTGGACGGCCAGATCGCGCCTTTCGAACGATTCACGTTGCGCCGTCCGCGTCGCGATGGGGCGGGCCGGGGGTGAGGTGTTGCCGGGACAGTGAGGGGCGGTCGGGCTACCGAATTGGGATAACATCTCGGCTGCCTCGCTCACTGAAAACAACGCCCGAAGCATGATCCAGCGCTCTTGGTCCGGCTACATTACGAGTACTGCGTGTGTCAGGTGGGTCACCCGGCTGCCGTCGGTCCCGCTGATGTTCGTTGCGCTCCTGCTGACCTACACGGCAGCGATACCGGTCATTCTCGTGACGCTGGCGATGCCCGAGCTTTCGCTCGCCGGGCCGGGGCTCGGCAGTCGAGGCGCGGGTGCGATGATCTTGTTGGGCTGCCTGATCGCGCCACTGCTCGAGACGGCCGTCTTCCAGTGGGCGTGCATCCGGTTGCTCAACCGGTTCAAATGCCCGACGGACATTACGATTGCCATCTCCGCAGCGCTCTTCGCACTGGCCCATACCTACAGCGCCGTCTATGTGCTGATGACCTTTGTCGTCGGACTCGTGCTGGCCGCCACCTTCGTCATCGAAGACCAACGGGGCGGCCGCCCGTTTCTGGTGACCATGGCGGTGCACATGATGCGAAACGCCATCACGACGGTGTATTTCCTGTATTTCGCTACGCCGGGATAGCCCCGAAATTGCGGGGCTACCCCGGTCGCGCAGGGCATCTCAGGGAGACGTCCGTCCGTGCGCCGCGCGCAGGCGGCGCGTGATATCGGCGTCGGTGATCACGACTGCGTCGAACGTGTGCTTGTCGTCGCTGGCGACCACGCCGGGCAGACAGTTTGCCGACGTCGCGCCGCAGAACACGTCGACATGATTGCCCTTCACACCGCCACCGGCGTCCCCGGCGAAGAAGTAGCCGTCGTGCCGGATCTTCTCGCCATCGACGTCGACCATGACGCCACGCGCCGCCGCGATGTACACCACGGTGCCGTAGGGAATGACGCTGCTATCCACCGCAATAGTGCGCAACGGCACCAACTGGTAGCCGTTCACGCCGTCACCGAAAGGCCCCTTGGCGACTTCGAAGTAGCTCTTTCCCGTGCTCTTGATCCACGGCTTTTTGCGGGCATCGATCTTGAGCGTCGCGGCACAGTCCACCTGCTGGGTGCCCGTGCCCGCGTAGTTCAGCGTGCGGCGTGTGTTGCCTTGCGAGACCTGAACGGTCCCTTCAATGGCGCTCAGACACCAATCGCGTGGCGAGATGTTGTCCGACAGCGCATTGCCTGCGGCGTCACGCAACGGGATACCGGTGGGCACGCTCGCTACCGTGTTGACGTAGTAATGCGTCGCCCAGAGCTTCTTCGGCGTGGCGCTGGCGGTGGGCGCCGGAAAATCGAAATCGGACTGCTGGGCGGTGCCCGCGTAAGCCATCAACGGCGACGCGAGCAATGCAATGACGACAAGGCGGCGAAGCGTCATGATTTTCCTTTCGTGGCTGGCGATCAGGTGCATGGCGAGAGTTCGACCGGAATGATTTTCGTGTCCTTATCGGTGATCAGGCTTTTGAGCGTGCCCATGTACGAGAAGTACATGGCGGCGGCGCTCTCATCGAGTTGGGACGGCATCGGCAGCAACGCTGCCATTTTTGCGTTGGCGATCCCGTGGACCGACAAGCTGATGCTGCCGTCGAACTTGCTCGCGTTCGCCGATGTCGAGAGGAAGCCGAAAAGGTTGGAGAGCGAGAGCGAGCCGGATTTGGAGAAGTAATGAATCTTCATCTCGATCGAAATGCCGTTCTTCTTCTTGGCATCGTCGGTCCGGTACTGCTTGAACGTGTAGAGCGTCAGGAATTCCGTACCGTCGGCCTTGGCTTTTCCAACGACGGCCTCCAGCGTCCCCCCGGTGATGACTTGGTAGGTCGTGAGGCTGGTTTCAAGCTCGTTCAACTGTTCGGGCTGGATATCGAGCTCGCTGACCTTGGTCGTGGCCAGCAGGGTCTTTTGGGGAGCAAACAACGGCTGAAGTTGCTCCACGCTGAGACTCTTGTTCAGGAGGGCAGCTTCGGACGTACAGGCTGGATCTGCCGCCCAGCCCAGAGAAGGCACAAAGGCGATGGCCACCGCACTGACGGCGGTGATGGCCGAATACCGGTTCATATCGTTTCCCCTGCGGCGCTTGGCGCCGTTACAGCATCGTCATATTTTTACCCCGCTGCGTGCCGGTGATGGCCGAAGGGGGACTTGTCATTCAAAACGTGCTATCTACGACGCGCCGTGACGGGTGACCCGATGCCACCGGCGCGCGTCAGAAAATAAGGGAAACGAAATTCGTTGGGAATCCTTCAAATGGACGATGGGCGGTACCGGCCTTCGTCCGGGCGGGGTTCGGCGGTATCGGGGAATTCAATTCCCGGATTTTCGGTACAACGCCAGCCCGCCTGCGAGGGAAAACATCACGACGGCACACACGCGGTTCAGGCGTTTCAGGCCGCGAGCCGTCATCAGACGCGCCGCCTGTACGCCACCGGTCGCGTACAACGTCATCACGACGATATCGACCAGCGCAAACACTACCGCGAGCACGGCGTACTGCGGCACCTGCGGCATCGAGGTGTTGACGAACTGCGGCAGGAAAGCGGACAGGAACAACAGAATCTTCGGATTAGTGAGCGTCACGCCGAAGCTGCGCAGAAACACCCGGCGCGCACTCATGTCCGCCTTGATGCGCACCTGACTCAGATCCTTCGGATGGCTGCGCCACAACTGCACCGCCAGCCACACGAGATAGAGAACGCCAACCCATTTGACCGTCGCAAAGAGCATGGCCGAGGCAGACAGCAACGCGCCCAGCCCGGCACCGACCGCCGCCACGATGGCGATGTCGGAGAGTGCCGCGCCGCACATCCCGACCAGCACGACCCGCCAGTTACCGGAGATGCCGTTGGCCAGCGCCAGCAACGTGGTCGGGCCGGGAATCAGGCCGCCGATGAGCGCGGCGGTGGCATAAATCGCAAGCGTGGAGAGTTGCATGACGACGCACCGAAAGGGGGAATCGGCTGCCAGTCTTGCAGATAACCCGCGCGTCGGCAAGCGGATGGCGGGGCCGCTTGCCGGGGCGCTTGCCGGGAACACGTCGGTCAGTCGACGTGGGCCGCGAAGCCGGTCTTGCCGGGAGCGATGTCGTCCTTGAGCGTGAGCGCCGGAATCTCGTACTGCCCATGGTTCTGACGACGGAACGCGATCGGTGGCGTCGTCGCCAGCGTGTCGAGACGTTCGCCAAGCTGGCGCGTCATCTGGTCGAAACGCGCTGCATCCGTGCGGCCCGTGCGGTAGATCACGTGCGGCGGCAGCACATCGAAACCCGGGTAGAACAGCATGCCGTGCTGAATCGGGAACAGCACGTCGTCAATCGGGCCATTGATGCCGCGCGGGCTGTAATGTGAATCCCAGCCACCGGTCGTCACAACGAGCATCGCGCGCTTGCCGGCCATCGACCCTTCGCCGTAACGCAGACCCCAGCGCGCGTCGGAGTGCTCACCGACGCCATAGGCGAAGCCGTAGGCATACACGCGATCGATCCAGCCCTTCATAATCGCTGGCATCGAGAACCACCACAGCGGGAATTGCAGAATCACCGTGTCGGCCCAGCGCAGCTTTTCCTGTTCGCGGACAATGTCTGGACTCTGCTGGCCGCTTTCAAAGGCCTGCTTCGAGTCGAGCGACGGGTTGAACGGTGCGTCTGCGGCATGCACGAGCGAGTCTTGCGCATCGACAGTGGCCTTCCACTGCATGGCGTAAAGATCCGAGACTTGTACGTGGTGTCCGGCCGCTTCGAGCCGTTGCACGGCAAAGTCGCGCAGCGCGCCGTTCAGGGAGCGCGGCTCCGGGTGCGCATAGACGATCAGGACATTCATGACCAACCTCCATTTCAAACTGGGAACCTCAGCAAAGCGTTGAGGGAATGAAGGCAGCTTAGGTGGGGAGCAGGTATATTGGAAATGAATTGCTGATATTGCAGGTATAACCATGGTTAATTTAAGAAGTATTGACCTGAATCTGCTCGTCACGCTCGACGTGTTGCTGGACGAGCAGAACGTGACGCGCGCGGCGCAACGGCTGCACTTCTCGCAGCCGGCGGTGAGCGTGCATCTGGCGAAGTTGCGCGAGCTACTGGGCGATCCGTTGTTGTTGCCCGGCCCGCGCGGCATGCGCCCGACAGTACGGGCCGAGGCGCTGCGCGAGCCACTGCGCGACGCGCTGGCGGCGCTATCGAAGGCGGTGGCGCCTGCCGACCCGTTCGATCCGGCGCGTGCCGATCACACATGGCGCATTGCGGCGACCGACTACACCGAGTCGACGGTGATCTTGCCGATGCTGCCTGACTTGCGCGCCGTGGCGCCGCACACGCGTCTAGCGCTGATTGAGATGACGCCCGCGCTGATGGCGAAACAGGCGGAGCAGGGCGATATCGATCTGGCGTTTCACACGACGGACGGCTCGCCGGACGGGCTGCGCCGTCGCAAGCTATTCACCGAGCGCTATGTGCTGGTGGCGCGTCGCGATCATCCGAAGTTGCGACGCCGTCCGACGCTCAAGCAGTTCTGCGCGCTGGAGCACGTGATGGTGTCGCAGAGCGGTGGTTTTCAGGCGGGGACAGACGAGGTGCTGGCCGGGCTCGGCCATGCGCGTCGCGTGGTGCTATCGGTGCCGCACTTTCTCGTCGCGCGCGCCGCGATTGCGACGTCGGATCTTGTGGCCATGGCACCCGAGCGACTGGTGCGCGACGACCCCGCGCTGCAAATCGTGGCCGCCCCGGTCGAGGTTCCGGGGTTCGAGATATCCATGCTGTGGCACGAGCGTGTGCACCGGGACCCGGCACATCAATGGCTGCGGGAGCGTATTGCGAACGCGGTGTAGAAACGGCAGGTCGGTAATTCGATTCGCGTCTTCGGCCTGCCGATCGAACAAATCTTCAGCGAGGGAGAGTGAGCGTACGGCGCTCGTAATCGAGCGACCCCATCTCGGCGAGCCGGCTGATCGTGCGCGAGAGATCGCGCCAGTCGCGCATGGCATCGAGCGCGGGAATCAACGGCGCGTCCGAGGCGATGATCAACGTGCGCTGCCGGTCGTAGCAGATATCCACCAGCCAGAGAAATCGCTGCAAGGTGTCGGGCCGTCGCAGTCGCTCGACATGCAACGCGTCGACGATCAGCGATTGCCAGTGTTCCGCCAGCGCCAGATAGTCCAGATGCGAGCGATGCGCGACGCACAAGTCGTCGAAATTCGCCCACAAGACATGCTCTCCCGAACCACGTGCCGCTAATGCGCGGCCCGCCAGCGAAACCTCCACCGCTGCGCCCGGCGGTGCGCCTTCGAGTTGGGCGTAGTGCTGCGGCAGCACGCCGTTCGCCACGTCGAGCGGCGCAATCCAGCGCGAGAGCGACGCGGGTTCGCCCCCCATCCGGTAATCGGTGGCACCGTCGAAATGCACGATGGCAAAGCGCTGAACGATGACCGCGATGGTCGCTTCGAAACGCGCGTGATATTCCGGATCGGGCAACAAGTCCTGCGGCGCGTAGTTCGACGTCAGCACCAGCTTCACGCCACGGGCGAGCGCGATATCGAGAAAGCGGCCGATCAGAAACGCGTCGGCAATGTCATGCACGTGGAATTCATCGAAGCACAGCAACGTCACGCCAGTGAGCCAGCGATGGGCGACGGCGGCAAGCCGGTCGTCGCACTTCGGTTCGCGTACAAGCTGACGATGCATGTCGCGCAGAAATTCGTGGAAGTGCACCCGGCGCTTTTCCCCGGCGGCCACACTGAATGCCGCGTCGACCACCAGACTCTTGCCGCGGCCGGGCAGGCCGTAGCAATACACGCCGTCGAAGGGGCTGGCGGGCGTGCCAAGGGCAGCGAGCGCCGCGAGGGCGTCACGCTGACGGCTATCGGGAACAACGTGGCGCTCGGCCAGCGCTTGCATTACGCGCGCGGCGTCGATCATGAGAATAAGGCTCCGCATTACAACGACCGGCCCGCCAGGGGCGGCGGGGACGGTGTCAACGAGCGCCACTATACCGGCGCGGCGCGCCGTCGGCCAATATGGAATTTGCGTGCTTGTCATCGCATTCCGGCATCGCCGGGGTGCTTCCGGCTTTGCCGCGATTGCTGCTAGAATCGCCGGCAAGGCCGTTGCTGCCTGCCGCTCGCACCCGCAACCCGGGCACGGTGAAAGCATCGCAAGTCAAATGTCTGGCATGTCCGTCCCGTTCCATTGGCGACACGCATCAGCAACGCGAGCACTGATCAACCCCGTCGCCGTAGAACGCTATCAAGGATGGCAAACATGCGAACCTATCTCGACGCCAAAATCATGGCCAAATCCCTGCGCGAGCGTCTTTCGCGCGAGGGCATCGATATCTCCCACGCGCAGGCACTTGAATCCGTCGCCGCCCAGTTCGGCTTTGCAGACTGGAACGTGCTCGCCGCGAAACTCGCCTCGGCTTCCGGCACCGACGGCATCGTCTTCGACACCGTCGCCCCGATTCACCGGATTTTCGACGAAGCGAAAGCGCGCGAATTCTACGTCGACTTTCTCGGCTTCCGGCTCGATTGGGAACACCGGTTTGCCGACGGCATGCCGCTCTACTGTCAGGTCTCGCGTGCCGGCATGACGCTGCATCTGTCGGGCCACTTCGGCGATGCCAGCCCGGGCGCCACTACGTTCGTGTTCATGCATGGCGTCACGGCTTATCAGCAAGAACTGTCCGGTAAGCGTTACCCGAACATGAACCCCGGCATCGAAGAACTCGATTGGGGCAAGCAGATGACGGTCACCGATCCGTTCAATAACCGCATTCGGTTCTGCGAGTCGAACGGCTGACCGGATCGGCACGCGACGCCGTCGTCGCTATCGTCATTCGTCGTGCACCGGGCCGTCCCAGCCGTCGAGATACTTCGGCAGGTCGTCGCGCACGTCGAATAGCCGGTGGCGATAGAACAGATGCATCGTCGGGCGCAGGGCGGCGGGCAGTTGGCCGCCGTGTGCCCGCGCGAGCAGCGCGTTGGGAACGACGCACATGTCCAGCCGGTTGGTGCCGTGCAACGTCTCGCCGCATTGCGGGCAGAAGCGTCGCGTGAGGCTGCGGGTCGGATGGGCAAAGACCTGCGTTGCACCCTCCATGTTCAACTGGTCCGGCGACCACGCCGTCGCCGCCAATACCGGTGCACCGTAAAAGTCGCGGCAGGCATGGCAATGGCAGTTGGCGCGAGCGGCAGGCTCGCCGCGCAATTGCATCGTGACGCCTCCGCATTGGCAGGTTACGGACAGGGTGTGAGTGGTTGTTGTCATCGAACGAATCCCGGGACGATCCCGTGACGTTGGCGAAGGCGCGTGAGCGCGAAGGCGTCAGGATACGGCAGTCGGCGTGTTGTGAAGCCTACCGAAAGTCGCAGGCCGCCGTCGCTGCGCCGGTATCACTCACGCCGCTCATACACGGCATGAATGGCCCTTTCGAAACTCGGGCTTTGCCCGCGCGTGCGGGCGATGCGGTAACGTACTGGCATCTCTCGTCATGGGAACGCCAGACATGTCCGATGCTTTCGATCCGGCGCGCTATTTTCAGCGCATCGGCTATACCGGTCCGCATGAAGCCACGCTCGACGTCTTTCGTCGCGTGCACGCGCTGCATCCGCTGACCATTCCGTTCGAAAATCTCGACCCGCTGCGCGAGCGGCCGGTCAGCGTCGATCTGCCTGCGGTCGTGGCCAAGCTGATCGACGGCGGACGTGGCGGTTACTGCTTCGAGCAGAACCTGATTTTTGCGAAGGCACTCCAGTACCTCGGCTTTGCCGTCACGCCGCTGATCGGCCGGGTGGTGTGGGGGCGCACGTTCGATGCCGAAGCGTCGCAAACGCATATGCTGCTGCGGGTGGATCTGAACGGCGAAGCGTGGCTGGCCGACGTGGGCTTCGGCTCGGTCACGCTCACTGCGCCGCTGCGTCTGCATTCGACCGAAGCGCAGACAACACCGCTCGAAACTTATCGATTCGCGGTGGCCGATGACGGCGAGTACCACCTGAGCGTGCAATCGGCCGACAAGTGGCTGCCGGTGTATCGCTTCGTGACGCGTCCGGCGGAGTGGGTCGATTACAAGCTGGGCAACTGGTTCACGTCGACCGAGCCGGAGTCGGTGTTTCGCAAGACTCTGATGCTGTGCCGTGCGCTGCCGCAGGGCCGGATTGCCGTGTTGAACACGCGGATGACGGAGCGTGGCATGCGTGGCGAGTTGGTCAACGAGACCGAGATCACTTCGTCGGCACAACTCGAACGACTGGTGCGAGATCGCTTCGGCCTGAACACTACCGATATCGATTTTGACGATCTGTTCCGACGTGCCCAAGCCGGTGCGGCGCTAGCCGCTGGTTGATTTGCCCGAAGCACCAACGAAAAGGCCGCGCCCTAACGGGACGCGGCCTTTGTCTTGTCGACGATCGCGGCAGCGATCAATCCGTCATTAATCGGCGATGACAGTGCCCGGCCACATGCGCACGGCCAGTGCCCCGAGGGCAGCGAGCGTCGCGAGCGATGCCACGCCCGTCCAGCCCCACAGCGACAACGCTTGCGCACCGAGTGCGGCCCCGACCGACATGCCGATGAACACGCCCACGAACAGCACGGCGTTCAGGCGGCTGCGGGCGGGCGGCTCGATGCCGTAGACGATGGTCTGATGCGAGACCAGCGCCACCTGCACCCCCAGATCGAAGCCGATGGCGGCCAGCCCGATCAGCCACAACTGGGCATGGGCGCTGAGCAACGGGGCAAAAAGCATCGCCGCAAACGACACGGCCACCAGCGCAGCACCGAGACGCGTGACCACCTGCGGCCCCTTGCGATCGGCAATGCGTCCGGCGAGCGGTGCACCCAGTGCACCTGCCGCACCGGCCAGACCAAACGCACCGGCGGCTGCCGCACCCAGATGGAAGGGGGCTTCGTGAAGCATGACCGCCAGCGTCGACCAGAAGGCGCTGAAGGCGACCGAGAGCAGCCCCTGCGCGAGCGCCGCACGGCGCAGTGCCGGGTGCTTGCGCCACAGGCCGATCACCGAGCCGAGCAATTGGCGATAGGTCATCTGCGTGGTCGGATGGAACGACGGCAGACCGCGCCAAGCCACTACGCCGAAGCCCGCCACGCTGATGGCGGCGACGACATACATCGCCCGCCAGCCGAAGTTCTGCGCGACGAATCCCGAAATCACCCGCGAGAGCAGAATGCCCAGCAGCAAGCCGGTCATGACCGTGCCAACCACGCGTCCGCGAATCGATTCGGGGGCGAGTGCGGCGGCGGCCGGCACGATGTCCTGCGCCATGGTGGCCGTCAGCCCGATGGCGAGGCTCGCAAACAGCAGCGTGCCGATGCCCGGTGCCACGGCGGCGAGCAGCAGTGCCAGCGACAGGGCCGCACCCTTGATCAGCACGATGCGGCGGCGGTCGAACCGGTCGCCGAGCGGTACTAACAACAAGATGCCGAGCGCGTAGCCGAGTTGCGTCAGGGTCGGCACCCAGCCAACGGTCGTGTTGGCCGCGTGAATGTCGTCGGTCATGATGCCCAGCATCGGCTGGGCGTAATACAGCGAGGCCACCGTCAGGCCAGCGCCGGCGGCAAGTAGCAGAATCAGTCGCGCCGACAGTTCCGGCTGAGGCCGGGTGTCGGACGGACTGGCATTGGAAAGCTGGGCGGAACTCATGCGATTGCTCCAGTGAGGAAACAGTACGGGGCGTAGTTTCCCCTTTGGTGCGGTGCAACGGTAGACCTATAATCCGTAGAACCTTTATACGTGCGACGTATGACCAAAGCCCCGGAATCGCCTGATTCACCTAACCTCCCGACGGAAAAACCGCCAATCATTGCCCCGGGCGTCCCAGCCCTCAAGGCCAGCGGGGCCGACCGCGTCGAGCTGATGCAGACCTTCGTGCGCATTGTCGAAGCGGGCAGCCTGTCGGCGGCAGCGGCGCTGCTGGGCACCACGCAGCCCACGGTCAGCCGTCGTCTGCAAATGCTGGAGCGCTCGCTGGGGCTGCGGCTGCTGCAACGCTCCACCCATCAGATGAAACTCACTGAAGACGGGGAACGTTGCTTCGCTCGAGCAAAAGAGCTGGTGGAAAGCTGGGAGGCGTTCGAAGCCGATTTGCGCGGCACCGGTGAAGAGCCGGAGGGGACGTTGCGCGTGCTGGCGCCGCACGCGTTTGGGCAAGAGTTGCTGGTCGGCCCGCTGGTGAGTTTTCTCGAGCGTTATGCGGGCATCAAGGTGCACTGGTTCTTGCAGGATCGAGAACCCGATTTCATTGCAGAGGGCATCGACTGCGCCATTCACGTGGGCGAGTTGCGCGACCCGTCAAACGTGGCGATCACGTTGACCGACGTGCCGCGCATCGTGGTGGCTTCGCCCGAGTTGCTGCAAGACCGGCGCTTGCCCACGCATCCGCACGAACTGGCGCAGATGCCGTGGCTGGCGCTGACGACGTTCTATCGCAATGACATCACGCTCACGCACAAGGACACCCGAGAAAGCGCGCGAGTGACATTCGAACCGCGCATGAGTACCGACAGCCTGTACGTCTTGCGCAGTGCCACATTGCGCGGGCTGGGCGTTGGCGTGAGTTCGGCGTGGGTGATGGCCGAAGACGTTGCGCAGGGGCGCCTGATTCAACTCATCCCGGACTGGCGCTCGACGGCGTTGCCGATGTACATCATCTATCCCTACGCGAAGCATTACCCGGCGCGCTTGCTGCGCTTTGTCGAAGCGATGCGCGCTGCGGTGCCGTCGGTGATCGACAGCGAGCAGCGCAAGATTCGCGATCTGTAACCTCACGCCTGCACGAGTTTCCCGGCTTTGCCCTGCAACAGCGCTTCGTTGCGCTGGGCGGCGTCGCGCAGGTAGTCCCATAGCGTGGTGATGCGCTTGAGCGTGCGCAACTCTTCATGGCAATAAATCCAGAAGCTGCGCGTGACAACGACTTCATCGACTAGCAACGGCACGAGCCGCGGGTCTTGTGCGGCCATGAAGCAGGGCAGAATCGCCAGGGCTTCGCCCTGCAACGCGGCTTGATATTGCGCGATCACACTCGTGCTGCGCATCACGACGTCGCAGCCCGGCACGACATCTTCCAGATAGCGCAACTCGTTACTGAACGACAACTCGTCGACATAGCTGACGAAACGGCGGCCGCTCAGGTCGGCAAATGTTTCCACGCCGCCATACTGCGCGAGATAACCGGGCGTCGCGTACAACTGCAACCGGTAGTCGCATAGCTTGCTGCACACATACGGCCCACGCTGTGGCCGCTCGATGGTGATGGCGATGTCGGCTTCGCGCTTCGACAGACTCACGAAGCGCGGCACCGGCAATACGTCTAGCTGAATGGCGGGGTACTCGCGCTGAAAGTGCGAGAGCACGGGCGTAACGAAATACGTGCCGAAGGCCTCCGTCGAGCCGATGCGCACGTGGCCGGAGAGCGTCTGCCCCAAGCCGGCCACCTGCTCGCAGGCCGACTGCAACGTGGTTTCCATCTGCTCGGCATGCACGAGCAACTGCTGGCCCTCGTGCGTGAGCGCAAAGCCCGCATTGCGCGACTTGTCGAACAGCAACGTGCCGAGCGATTGCTCCAACGCCCGGACGCGGCGCGAGACCGTCGTGTGATCGACGCCCAGCCGCAACGCTGCCGCACTCACGCGCTGCGTGCGCGCGACTTCCAGAAAGTATCGAAGGTCGTCCCAGTCGGGGCGCGGTTCTGCTCCGGTGACCGGGGCGGGGGATGCGTGCTTGCGGGTCGCCATGGGTGCCGTCTCCTATGTGCATTTATGCACAAAGTAGATGCAGCTATGTGCTATGTAAAGCAAATTCGCACAAATACAATTCATGAGCGCTGCGCATAGACGACAGCGACGCACGATAAAAACCAGGAGACAAAGCGATGAAGATCAAGCCGTGGCTGCTCGCGCTGGGACTGGGCGCGGGCTTTGGGATGACGTCGGTTGGCAGCATGGCGCAATTGCCGGACCGTCCGGTGAAGGTGGGGGTGCTCACCGACATGTCGGGCACGTATTCGGCAATGGGCGGCGCGGGCTCGGTGGTGGCCGCGCAAATGGCGATCGACGATTGTCTGGCCGCCGAATGTAAGGGCATGAAAATCGATCTGGTCTCGGCCGACAACCAGAACAAGGCGGACGTGGCCGCCAACAAGGCCCGCGAATGGTTCGATCGCGACAACGTCGACGCAGTGGCCGACCTGACCAATTCCGCCGCGGCGCTCGCCGTGCAGAAGATCGCCATGGACAAGCAGCGCATCGCGCTGTTCTCCGGTCCCGCGACTACACGCCTCACCAACGAAGACTGTTCGCCCACGGGCTTCCACTGGATGTTCGACACTTACTCGCAGTCGGCCGCAACGGCGCGCGCGATGGTCAAGAACGGGGGCAAGACGTGGTACTTCATCACCGTCGATTACGCGTTCGGGCACTCGCTCGAGAAGGATGCTGCCGATAACGTGAAGGCGCTCGGCGGTACGGTGGTGGGCCAATCGCGCCACCCGCTTAACGCGTCGGATTACGCCTCGTTCCTGTTGTCGGCGCAAAGCTCGAAAGCCGAAGTGGTCGCGCTCGCCAACGGCGGGCAGGACACCGTCAATGCGCTCAAGCAGGCGCGCGAATTCGGCATCGTGCAACGCGGGCAGAAGCTGGCGGCGCTGCTGGTGTTCCTCTCCGACGTGCACGCGCTCGGCCTGAATACCGCACAGGGCCTGATGTTCACGGATGGCTTCTACTGGGACTTCGACGATGCCTCGCGCACGTGGTCGGCTCGCTTCCAGAAAAAGTACAAGGACCTGAAGCCGACGATGGTGCAGGCCGGCGTGTATTCGAGCGTGCTGCATTACCTGCGCGCCGTGGCCGCGACGAAGAGCGTGGATGCCAAGGTGGTTGCGCAAAAGATGCGTGAAATGCCGATTCGCGATCCGATCATGCATAACGCCTCGATTCGCCCCGATGGCCGCGTGATTCATGACATGTACTTGTTCCGCGTGAAGTCGCCTGCCGAGTCGAAGGGCCCGTGGGACTACTACTCCACGGTCGCGACGGTGCCCGCCACCGAAGCGTTCCAGCCGCTGTCGAAGTCGACCTGCTCGCTCGTGAAGACGACCGCCGCGGCGCGATAAATGAATGGCCTGCCGGGCAACGGCCTCGCGCCGATTGCCTATCTTTGAGTTACCGGCGGCGCTGTGTGGTGTGGATGTTGTTCAACATCGCCACGCAGGCCGCCATTCCTGAACTTTGCATTCGTTTCGATCTGGAGAGCGTGTCATGTCCCTGCCTACTATTCCGCTGCTCATCGATGGCAAGCGCGTTGAGTCGAAGACGTCGCAATGGCGCGACGTCGTGAACCCTGCCACGCAGGAAGTGATTGCACGCGTGCCGTTTGCTACCCCGGAAGAACTCAATGCCGCGGTCGCGTCGTCGAAGGCGGCTTACAAGACGTGGCGTGCCACGTCGCAGGCGTCGCGCATGCGCGTGATGCTGCGCTTTCAACAACTGCTGCGCGATCACACGGGCGAACTCGCCGAACTGATCACGCGCGAGCATGGCAAGACGTTGCCGGATGCCGAAGGCGAAATCGGCCGTGGTCTGGAAGTGGTCGAGCACGCGTGTTCGATTGCCTCGCTGCAACTGGGCGAATACGCGCAGAACGCCGCGGGCGGCGTGGATGTGTACACGCTGATCGAACCGCTGGGGGTGTGCGCCGGTATCACGGCGTTCAACTTCCCGGTGATGCTGCCGTGTTTCATGTTCCCGCTGGCCGTTGCCACCGGCAACACGTTTGTGCTCAAGCCGTCGGAACAAGACCCGAGCGCTTCGCTGCGTCTGGCCGAACTGGCGCTCGAAGCCGGTCTGCCCCCGGGCGTGCTGAACGTCGTGCATGGCGGCCCGGACACCGCCAATGCGATCTGCGATCACCCGGACATCAAGGCGGTCTCGTTCATCGGTTCGACGCATGTCGGCACGCATATCTACCGTCGCGCGTCGGAAGCCGGCAAGCGTTGTCAGGCGATGATGGGCGCGAAGAATCATTGCGTGATCCTGCCGGATGCCGATCGCGAACAAGCGATCAATCACCTGCTGGGCGCGGCATTCGGTGCGGCCGGTCAGCGTTGCATGGCCACGTCGGTGGCCGTACTCGTGGGCGAGGCCCGTGAATGGGTGCCTGAACTGGTCGAACGCGCCCGCGCGCTCAAGGTCGGTCCGGGCACCGATCGCAAGGCCGATCTCGGTCCGGTGGTCTCGAAGCAGGCGCGTGCCCGTATCGAGAAGTTGATCGGTGCCGGCGTGGAAGAGGGCGCGAAGCTGCTGCTCGACGGCCGCGGACACGTTGTGAAGGAAGCGCCGGAAGGCAACTTCGTCGGCCCGACCATCTTCGACGGCGTGAGCGCCGAGATGTCGATCTATCGCGACGAAATCTTCGGGCCGGTGCTGTGCATGACCGGTGTCGATACGCTCGACGAGGCGATCGCCTTCGTCAACGCCAACCCGAACGGCAACGGCGTGGCACTGTTCACGCAGGATGGTGGCGCGGCGCGTCAGTTCCAGAACGAGATCGACGTCGGTCAGGTCGGTATCAATCTGCCGATTCCGGTGCCGGTGGCGTGGTTCAGCTTCACGGGCTCACGCGGTTCGAAACTGGGCGATCTGGGACCGAACGGCAAGCAGGCGATTCTGTTCTGGACGCAGACCAAGACCGTGACGGCTCGCTGGCAAGCGCGCGGCACCGGCCCCTCCGGTGTGAACACGACGATCACGCTGAAGTAATACCGACGGCTAATTTTCGGGAGACATGACGATGGCTACGGAAACGACCTCTCAGCCCACATGGCGCGTCGCGTTCATCGGGCTGGGCAATATGGGCGGCCCGATGGCCGCGAATCTGGTCAAGGCGGGTCACGCGGTGCGCGGCTTCGACCTGTCGGGGGCGGCCGTCGACCGGCTCGCTGCCGGAGGCGGTCAGGCGGCCAAGTCGATTGCCGACGCCGTGCGCGACGCACAGGTGGTGATCACGATGTTGCCGGCCAGCGAGCATGTGCTTGCCGCCTACGACGGTCCGGAGGGCGTGCTGGCCAATGCGCCGGCCGATGCGGTGCTGATCGACAGCAGCACGGTGCCGCCGGAAATTCCGCGTCAGTTGGCGAAGCTCGCGCGTGCCGGTACCGCCTTGCTCGATGCGCCGGTGTCGGGTGGTACGGCGGGGGCGGCAGCAGGCACGTTGACGTTCATGGTCGGAGGCGATGCTGCCCTCGTCGAACGCATGCGGCCGTTGCTGGCCAACATGGGCCGTGCCATTCATCATGGCGGTGCGCTCGGTGCCGGTCAGACGCTCAAGCTGTGCAACAACATGCTGCTCGGCATTCTGATGGCGGGCACGAGTGAAGCGTTGCGGCTCGGTATTGCCAACGGACTCGACCCGAAGGTGCTGTCGGCGGTGATGCAGCAAAGCTCGGGGCGTAACTGGACGTTGGAGGTCTACAACCCGTGTCCGGGCGTGATGGAGAACGCGGCGTCGTCGCGCGGCTACACCGGCGGGTTTGCGACCGACCTGATGGCGAAGGACCTGCGCCTTGCGCACGGGGCCGCAGCGAGCAGCGATGTCGCGACGCCGCTGGGCGATCTGGCGAGACGCATCTTTGAAGTGCATCGCGCCAATGGTCACGGTGCGCTCGACTTCTCCAGCATCTTTCAAGACCCGGTGACGCTCGCGCAGGCACTCGACGTGAAGTAACGACGGCCGTGCGTTATCAAGATAAAACGCCCGACGGCTTGGCAGCCATCGGGCGTTTTGTCATACGAGCGTTCGACCGGTAAAGCGGGGCGCTTCCCGCAGATCAGCCGGCAATCATGTGATGCAGTTGATCGAGTTCCTGATTGAGCGCGCGCTGCTCGTCACCCGACAAGCCGCCACCGTGCTGGGCCGCCATATCGCGCGCTTCCTGCGCGATGGCATCGAGCCGGCGATGCAGCTCGTAGCCGCGCGGCGGCGGGTAATAGCCTTGGTTCACGTGGTTGTCGATGTCGCGCGATTCGTTGCCGATGCGCCGGTCGATCTGCTCGCGACGTTGCACGGCCACGGTATGCGGGTCTTGCTCGACCACGACGCGCGCGGCAGGCGCGGGGCGAGGGGGCTCGACGACGCAGCCAGACAGCGTGCCAACCACGCCGGCGAGGCCGGCGACCAGTGCGAGAGCGGCCAAGCCGCGAGACTTACCCTGAGTGCGATGTGGATTCATGATCGTTATTGAGCACTTGTACACGCCAAGACGGCGCAGTTGCATTCTCGCGAGAGGCGCACGCGGCGGGTAGCGATGTTGCATTCGGTTGCAACCATTTCAGCCGCGGCAATGTGACGCAGGTGCCGGGGCGGCACCGTTCTGGCGCGGCAGCGTTGGCGGACATGCCCGCCGGACGGTCGCCACCGGCTGGGTAGAAATTGCCGGAAATCGTTGCCGGACGCGGGGCAGGGGCGTATGATGCCCGCGAATTGGCTCCCCCCACAGCCTGTCCTGAGCGCTTGCGAGCGCCATTTGCCGCCATGATCGTCCGTCCCAATCTGCATTGGCTGCGCATGCTTTTCGTCGTGCGCGGCTCGATCGTGCCCAAGATCGCCACGCAGCTCATCTTCACCACGATCATTTCGATTGTCGTCACCGTGGCGCACGGCCGTGTGTTCGAGTGGAAGATTCCGCTCACGTTTGTGCCGTTCTCGCTCATCGGTATCACGCTCGCGATCTTTCTCGGTTTTCGTAACACCACGAGCTATGCCCGCTATTGGGAAGCCCGCGTGCTGTGGGGCAGTGTGCTCAATGAGACGCGTGCACTTGCCCGCCAGTCGATGACGCTGGTCTCGGACACCTCGGATTCGCCGCGTTTCGTGGCCTACCTGATCGCCTTCGTGCACGGCATGCGCCACCAGTTGCGCGGCACGGACCCGCGGGCGGACTTCGAGCGCCTGCTCAGCCCGGAAGACGTGAAGTGCCTGATGCGCAAGCAATTCAAGCCGATCACCATTCTGCTGATGGCGGGCGAGTGGTTGCGTGAGCGCCGGCTGAAGGGCCAGATCGACGCGCCGCTTGCGCAGGTCATGGAGATGCACCTCGACCGGCTTGGTGAAGCCATCGGCGGCTGCGAGCGTATTGCCTCGACACCGATCCCGTTCACGTACGGCGTGATCCTGCACCGCGTGACGTATCTCTACAGCGTGCTGCTGCCGTTCGGTCTGGTCGACTCGATCGGGCTCATGACGCCGGTTATCGTGGCATTCATCTCGTACACGTTCTTCGCCCTCGAAGCGGTGAGCGCCGAGATCGAAGAGCCGTTCGGGCTCGAACCCAACGACCTCGCGCTCGACGCGATGTCCGACACCACCGAGCAATCGCTGCGCGAGATCCTGCACCGCCAGCACACCGCGAAGCTGCGCGAGCGCGGCGATCACCACATCATCACCTGAGCATCACCTGAGACGGTTTTCCGCCTTCGCAAGCCTTTGATACTAAAGTGCTTGCTTTACTATTTTGCGCGACTATACTCAAGCACATGCTTGACCATGACAACACTCTCGATCTGACGTTTCAGGCGCTGGCCGACACTTCCCGCCGCGCCATGCTCGTGCGCCTGGCGCAGGGGCCCGCGTCGGTGAGTGCGTTGGCGCAGCCGCTGGCGATGTCGCTACAGGCGGTCATGCAGCACCTTGCCGTGCTTGAGGGCGCGGGACTGGTGCGAACGGAAAAGGCCGGCCGTGTGCGTACGTGCCGGATCGAACCTCAGGCGCTGAGTCTTGCAGAGCGATGGATCAACCAGCGCCGACATGAGTGGGAGGGCCATCTCGACCGGTTGGGCGAGTATCTGGCCAGCCTGCCGCCCGAAGGAGAGATTCATGAGGACAGCAAGTGATGGCGTGGCGCCCCTGCCACCGATGACGATCGGCCGCACCTACGCGGCCGCGAGCGATGCCGTGTTCCGGGCCTGGACGACGACGGAAGCGGTCAAACGCTGGTTTTGTCCGACGGGCTATACCGTTCCAGAAGCGCAGGTCGATGCGCGTGTGGGCGGTATTTTCGAACTACGGATGCAGTCGCCCGAAGGCGAGTCGCACTGGATTCGCGGGCGTTTCACCGAAATCGACGCGCCGGTGCGGCTGGTGATCGAGATGGACGTGACGGATGCCACCGGGCATGTCTTGTTCCGTGCCCACACGACGGCGGGTTTCGCCAATGTCTCCGAGGGCACGCGGCTTGAAGTCGAGCAACGCTATACGGTGGTCGATCCGGCGTTTGCATGGATGCCCGCCGGTGCCAGCCAAGGCTGGGCGCAGACGCTCGACAAACTCGCCCGCGAAGTCACCCGCTTCGATGTGGACGCGCCTTCGCATCGTTCGGTCGTGCACGCGACATTCCGTATCGAACGGCAATATGCCGCGACGCCGGCGCGCGTCTTCCGGGCACTGACCGAGCGCGAAGCCAAGGACCGGTGGTTCACCGGCGGCGCGGGCTTCACGCAGCTTGAGCGCTCGATGGATGTGCGCCCCGGTGGCCGTGAGCACTCGAAAGGGCGCTGGGCCGGTGGCATGGTCTCGACGTTCGATGCGCAGTATTTCGACGTCGTGACCGATACGCGTCTGGTCTACGCCTATGAAATGCACCTCGACACGCGCAAGATCTCGGCGTCGCTCGCCACCATCGAACTGCGCGCGCATGACGGCGGCACACAACTCGTCATGACGGAGCAAGGCGCGTTTCTCGACGGCTACGACGACGCCGGTTCGCGCGAGCGGGGCACACATTTCTTGCTCGACGCCCTCGGCGCATCGCTGGCCAACTGAGACGCTCGCGCCCCGAGATCGTTACGGGGCGCGGTTTCTCAGGGTTTGCACCAATGTCGGGCATGCGATTCTCATCGAAACACGCAATAGTTCGTGGACAAATATCGCGTTTTTCATTGCATTTGCGAGTTCTAGACTTCCTTCCATCGACGGCGCTTTAACAAAACAAAGCCGTCGCAACTGACAGGAGTTTTCAAACATGAACCGCAAGAACATCGCAATCGCCCTTATCGCCGCCGCCGCTTCGTTCGGAGCCGCCTCCAGCTACGCTGTTGAAAACGGTAACAACTACCCTGACGTCGCTTCGCAAGGTGCGCCGCTGACCCGCGCTGCCGTGCTGGCCGATCTGGCCCAAGCCCGCGCCAACGGTCTGATCCCCCAAGGCGACGCCGACTATCCGGTGTATGTCGCTTCGGGTGAGGCCAAGAGCCGCGCTGAAGTGAAGAACGAACTGGCCCAAGCCCGTGCCGAAGGCCTGATGGCAGAAAACGACGTGGATTACCCGATTGTCGTGTCGCAAGGCCCGAGCGTCTCGCGTGCCGACGTCAAGCAAGAACTCGCCCGCGCCCGCGCTGCCGGCGAACTGAATGTGAGCGAAGGCAGCTGATCTGCCAGTATCGCCCGCAGCATCAAGTGAAAAGCCGTCCCATTGGGGACGGCTTTTTTCATTGGGGCTTGGCGAAGCGCCGACGGCCTCAGGCTTTCATGAAGCGCAGCGCCAGACGCGCCAGTTTCGGCACGAAGGTCGGGCGCAGCAGGCGCTTGTCGTAGCCGTCCATGCGGCGCGCGTCTTCCTCCAGACACAGCGCGATCAGGTCGCGCGGTTTCAGCGATTCACCGATCTCGGCCGTGCTGGTCGCGGGGAAGTTGGCATCGCGCGCCACGCCGTCGGTGTCGATGCCGCGTGCGATCGCCATGCGGTCCCAGATCAACGTGACCCACACGGCGACGACACGCGCGTAAAACCATGGGCGTTTCCAGAACGGCAGGTTGCGGCGATGCCACGCCACCCAGTTCGCGAAGAACAGGATGTGGCGTGCCTCCTCCTGAATCACCGGTTCGAACGTTTCCACGAGAGCCTCGGGGAAATAGCCCGAACGCTGGGCCGATCGGAACAGCCCGAACGCGACGAAGCTGTCGATGCACTCGCTGAAGCCGGTTTTCATCCATGCCCATTCGGGATCGTCGGGCGGCGGATACGGAGGCTCTGGAGCCAACTCGATGCCGTAGGCTTCCACCAGCTTGGACAACACCACCTTGTGACGCGCTTCTTCCTCGCCATCCATGACGAGGGCTTCGCGTAATAACGGATCTTGAATGGTCGCCGCGTAGGTGGCCACGCGAATGGACGCGCGGCCCTCGGTCTGCACGGCGATGTCCCAGATGGGCAGCGCGGTCAGCCGTTTGAGGGCGTCGGGAGGAAGCGCCGGCCAGTCGATGACGGCGGGCTTGTAGGGGTTGTGAGACGCCAGCAGCATGCGGCAAAACATCTGCTTGTGGGAGTCCGAACCAATTGCCACCGGGCCATCGACCTCGTATTGCCAATGGCGCATGACGTGGTCTGCCTCGGCCTCAGCGACGGCTATCGTTTGCGCGTCGGACGTCTGTTCGGGATATCGCATGAGGTATCGGTCAGGTCTGCATTCGCAAAAATCATACCATCAAGCATGACGCACGCGCCGTGCAGAATTGTCTGTTCGCGGCGGGCGAATGCGAGACGAAATCCCGGCGTAAGTGAGACGCCCACCCGTCAAAAGTGCGTTTGAAATATGCTGTAATTGTTTCGTTTGACGCAACGCGCGTTATCGCTCGGCAGCGTTTATCCTGAGTCAAGGGCTCACTAGACTGGTGAGCCCGCTGTCGCTGTTTTTCAGCTTCTTTGCATTGGACTCATCATGACGTTGACCCTTGAGCAACTTTTTCCGCAGCATCGTCCCGAAGGTGAAGCCGTGGCCACGGCTCTGGACAGTCACGCCGTTGTGCAGGCGCTGTCGCTGGCGTGCGCCGAGCACCCGCTCGTCTTGCTGCGCATGATGTACCCGGCCACGGATGCCACCACGCACCGCAGCCGCGACGAACTCGCCGAAGTGCTTCACCGCCACGGCTTGCATCAGGTCGCCGGCCTGATCGAAGAAGAGTCGCCGTATCTGATGTTCACGTCGGTCGCGCACGCCTTCCTCACGCTCGTGGAAATTCGCCGCTATTCGGCCGCGATTGCCGTGCATCTCTACTATCGCGGGTTGGCCGGCACCGATGCCGAAGAACGCCTGCGCACCGACGCCAAAGTGCCGGCCGACGGGCATTTCAAGCCGTTCGATTAAGCCACAATGAAGCCGCCCGGTTCAGTGGTTCGACAAGCGGCTTTATGCGCTGGATAGTGAGATAGCGGACGCAGCGCGCAGACTTGCACTGCGCGCCGTGTTGCGCTGTGTCGATTATTGCCCAGCGCTTTTCTCTTGCGCTTCCGGCGGCGTGGGTGTCATGTCCGGCGCTTTGTCGCCGTCCCAGCCGAACGTGACCTGCCGCTGCGCCTTGCGCTGTTCGCGCTCGCGCGTCATCTGCTCCTCGAACTGACGGCGGCCTTCCTTGGACTTCGCAATCATCTTGTTGCGGTCCTGGTAGAACGGATACATCTCGTCGGTCAGTTTGATGTTGCCGCGCCGGAACGCCATGGTCGCTTCGCGCGCTTCGGCGGCCGGCCAGCCGAGTTCTTCCAGCACCGAACGTGCGCTGCGAAGCGACGACTCGAACACTTCCCGCTCGATGTGCTTCACGCCCCGGTCGCGCAACTGGAACAGATGCCCCACGTTGCGCGCCCGCGCGATGATCGGCACCTCTGGAAAATGCTCACGCAGCAGATCCACGATCTCCAGTGACTGATCGACATCGTCGACGGCGACCACTACCGCACGCGCATTGGCGACACCGGCGATGCGCAGCAGGTCGAGCCGCGTGGCATCGCCGTAGAACACGCGAAAACCAATCTGCCGCAGGCTCTCGATGGTGTCCGGATCATGATCGAGCACCGTCACCGACACGCCTTGCGGTATCAACGCCCGCCCGACGATCTGGCCGTAGCGGCCAAACCCGCAGATCACCACACTCGCCGTCTGCGGCTCGGCAATCTCTTCCATGCGCGGCGAACCCTTGAGGCTGTAGCGCGGCAGCAGCCACTTGTCGATGGCGACCAGCAGCAGGGGCGAGATCAGCATCGAGAGCGCGACGGCACCAATCAAAAATGACGACACGGCAGGCGGCAAGACTTGCGGGCCTGCTGACTGGAACACCACGAAAGCGAATTCACCGCCCTGTGCCAGCAGCAGCGTGAAGATCGGCCGCTCCTGATACGGCAGCTTCATCAGGCGCGACAACCCGTAGATCGCGAGCCCCTTCACCGCCATGAAGCCGACGACCACTGCCAGCATGCGCAGCGGCTGCGCAAACAACACGCCGAAATCGATGCTCATGCCCACGGCGATGAAGAACAACCCGAGCAGCAATCCCTTGAACGGCTCGATGTCGGTTTCGAGTTCGCGGCGGTATTCGCTTTCTGCCAGCAGCACCCCGGCGAGGAACGCGCCCAATGCCATCGACAAACCGACCCACTGCATCAACGCGGCAATGGCGACGACGAGCAGCAGCGCAGCAGCCGTGAAGATTTCCGGGGTCTTGCTGTTGGCAATCCAGCGCAGCAGCGGCCGCAACGCCAGCCGGCCACCGAGAATGATGGCGGCGATCACGCCGACGATTTTCAGGGCTTCGAGCGCACGCTGGGTGCCGGTCAGCGCGTGGCTGTCGATCGAGTTGGCGAGCAACGGCAGCAGCGCAAGAATCGGGATGGCGGCGACGTCCTGAAACAGCAGGATCGAGAAACCGGCTTGTCCGCTGGGGGTGCCGAGCAGGTTGCGCTCGGCCATCACCTGCAAGGCAATTGCCGTGGACGACAGCGCCAGTCCGAGCGCCGCGACGAGTGCAATGCGCCACGGCGCACCGAGTGCGAAGCCGGCGCAGAACAGCAGTACCGCGCAGCCGATGACCTGCGCGGAGCCCCAGCCGAAGATCGGCCGCCGCAAATTCCACAGACGGCGCGGCTCCAGTTCCAAGCCGACGAGAAACAACATGAGCACCACACCGAACTCGGCAAAGTGCAGCACGTCTTCCACACGCGAGACGAGTCCCAACCCCCACGGGCCGATGGCGATGCCGGCAGCGAGATAACCGATGATCGCGCCGAGCCCTAACGCCCGTGAGAGCGGCACCACGATGACGGCTGCCGCGAGATAGATCAGGCTGGCGAGCAGCCACGACGGGACGTGTTCCATCAGAGGGCCCTCCCGGAACGTGCGTCGGTGTCAGTGTCGGGGGCGGCGTCAGCGGTGGCCGGTGCGCTCAGCGCAGGCGGCGAAACGTCCGGCGGGCAGCGCGGACGGTCGCTGTCGGGGATGTCGCTGCACTCGGGGGCGGCGTCCATCGAGATCAGCTCCGGCCATTGCGGATAGGTCGCCAGACGACCAGCGAATTCGCTCACGTGCGCGTCAAGCGCGGCGTCGCCGCTGCGGCGCGCGCCGTAAAACACCTGTGGCGGCAGGAAGCGCATGCCGCACAGACGTGCCGTCTGCTCATAGGCCGGCAGAAAGTCGGCAAAGTCGTGCTGGTTGTAGCCTTGCTCGCTGTAGCTCGCCTGCGGGCCGCCCGTGCTCGGCACCAGCCAGAGATCCTTTCCGGCGAGCGCGTGGCCGTCGTGTCCATACGCCCAGCCCCACGTGAGCACCTCGTCGAACCACAGTTTTTGCAACGGCGGCATGCTGTACCAGTAGATCGGATGCACGAGCACGATCAGGTCGGCACGCGCCACGCGCTGCTGCTCGGCAGCCACGTCGATGCTGAAGTCGGGATAGGTCGAATACAGGTCGTTGACGTCGACGCCGGTGATGCTGCGCGCGGCGTCGAGCAGGCGGCGGTTCACGCGTGAGTCGCGCCACCGCGGATGCGCCACGATGACGTAGATGGCGCGTCCGGACGTGTCGTCGGCCGCCGTGGTGAGGGCTGGGAGGGAAGCGGGTTCGGTCATGCGAGCGAGAATACCGCATTCGCATGACGGCGGATCGCATCGATGTTAAAGACTGTGGTGGCAGCAGCCGTTAAGTGTGGATATGCTTCACTGAGCTTTCGATGGGTCCGTTCCGCCCGGTCCGATACCCGGCGCCGACGGGGGTTGAAGTCACATAACAAGAATTTTTGCGCGGGGGCCGCTTGGCGGTCGATACCTGCGCTACACCGACATGTCGCCGCAAGCCTTTCGCAATACCGTCAACATGATCTATCACGGCCGCAACGTCGCTCTGGCGTTGCTGCTGGTCGCACTCCTCTACAACCAGACCTTCTGGGTGTTCGTGAGTGCTGTCGCGGCAGCGCTGTGTACCGGCGCGCTGCGCGAGGCCGACCGCATGCCCGAAGACGAGGACGTGCCGCCGCGCCCGCTTGTCATTCAGGTGCTGCGTATCTCCGTGCCGCTACTGCTCACGATGTTCGCCATCGGCTATGGCGTGGTGTGGTTCAACCGTAATTTCGGCTGACGGCGCTGCGGCGTCACAACACCATGGCGCGCATGGCCCGGCCGGTTGCCTCATCGGCCGGATAGAACGCTTCGAGCGCCAGTTCGGCGAGCGTGACATCCACCGGCGTGCCGAACACCGTCGTCGTGCTGAAGAACGACAGCAGGCCGTCGTCGGTGCGCAACTGCATCGGCACGAAAATGCTTGCCGATGCCGGTACCGCAGGCGGCGGCTCGCGCGATGCCACCGGATACGCCTTCAACTCCTCATACAGCTCGCCCAGCGTGGCATCGCCGCTCGCATGAATCTGCTGACGCAGACGATGCAGCAGATGCGCGCGCCATTCGGGCAGATTCGCGATGCGCGGTGCCAGCCCGTCCGGATGCAGCGACAGGCGCAGCACGTTGACCGCGCCGCTCAATAGCGACGGGTCCACGCCAGCGAGCAGCGGCATGACGGCGCGGTTTGCCGCCAGCAATGTCCAGTGGCGATCGACGGCCAGTGCCGGGTAAGGCTCGTGGCCATCGAGCACGCGCTGCACGGCTTCGCGGGCGACGGCCATGTCGGGCGCATCGAACGCGCGTGCTTCGAAGCGTGGCGCAAAGCCGGCGGCGACCAGCATCGCATTGCGCTCGCGTAACGGGATGTCGAGCGCCTGCGCAAGATGCAGCAGCATCTCGCGGCTCGGTTGCGCGCGGCCCGTCTCGACAAAGCTCAGATGGCGCGTCGAAATCTCCGCTTCCAGCGCAAGATCGAGTTGGCTCATGCGCCGGCGCTGACGCCAGTCGCGCAACAGGGTTCCGATAGCAGGTGTCGTCATGAAACGGATGATAGCGGCTGGGTAATGCACCGCCATTACCTCGCAGGTAATCGACGGCGTGTCGTCGGCTCACGAAGATGTCAGTCAGCGAGACCCGATGTCTCGTCGTCCTGATCACCCGTCGCGACGTTGTCGTCGGCGCACGGTGCGGATCGGTCCAACTTCGCTGGAGGTCGCCATGATGTCATCCCGTCAAACGTCGTTTCTGTCTTCGGCTCAAACGTCGGTTCAATCGGTATTTCTTGTCCGCGTGCTGCTCGCCGACGCACTCGTGAGTGGCGCCGTGGGGCTGTTGCAGGTGCTGGCGGCTGCACCGCTGGCCGCACTGCTGGATCTGCCTGCCGAAGGGCTGCGCGTGACCGGGCTGGTGCTGCTCATCTATGGGGCGGCGCTGGTCTGGCTGGTGCGCCGCACGACCCTGCCGGCCAGCGCCGTATGGACGGTGATCGCCATCAACGCGATCTGGGCGCTCGACTGTGCCGTGTTGCTGGCGTCGGACTGGATTGCGCCAAACGCGCTGGGCGTGGTGTTCATCGCCGTGCAGATCGTGACCGTGCTGGTGTTTGCCGAACTGACGTTCATCGGGTTGCGCCGCCGTCGGGCGGCGCAGGCCTGACGGTTATTTCACGAACTGGATGTCGTTCGGTGCCTGCGGCGGCAGCTTGATCGCCAGCACCTTGAATTCGCCGCTGGTGTTTTGCGACCCGGCGTGCACGGTGCCACGCGGAATGATGATGAGATCACCCGGGTGCACGTCGCGCTGCTGGTCGCCCAGCCAGAACGTGCCGCTGCCGGCGATTACGTACTGAATCTCATCGGCGTCCTGATGCGTGTGGCGCGGCACGTTGCCGCTTTGCACGGCGACGGTGCCGTTGGTTGTGGCCACGAGCGTGCGCGAGCGTAGCGTGCCGACGTTGGGCACGAGCTTGCCGATCTGCTCGTCGGTCATGGCGCCGACGTCGATGATTTGCGGGGTGAGGGCGGTGGCCTGTGCCACGGCGCTGGGCATCAGGTGCGACGAAAGAAAGCCGGCGGCGAAGGCGGCAGGTACGGCAGCAAGCAGGACGTAGCGACGCATGTTCTTGTTCCTTTTGTGGGTGCTTTGTGAGCCTTTGTGAGCGGCAAGCAACGGAATTCACGAGCGAGCGACTTGCAGAAC
Organism: Pandoraea sp. PE-S2T-3; assembly: GCF_002179965.1. Taxonomy (GTDB): domain Bacteria; phylum Pseudomonadota; class Gammaproteobacteria; order Burkholderiales; family Burkholderiaceae; genus Pandoraea. Next base: position 495,750 of record NZ_NGUQ01000014.1, on the reverse strand, counting down.
CGCCATGAAGGCGGGCGGCCCCCGCCGCACGATCAAGCGTGCAGCAAGGGCCTGTGCCGGACTATACGCGCTCCAGCGAGAGGGCGGGATGCGGAATTGTCGGTAGATGCGCAGGGGGCAGCGGCGGCCCCGATGACAGGAACCACCACTTGATACTGCCGATGACGTTCGATTATTGCGGCGGTTGCGCAGGCACGTCGCCGTGCTTGTGCAGCAGCGCATTGCGGCGCGCGTAGGTGAAGTAGATCACCATGCCGATGGCGAGCCACACGACAAACGCGATCCAGGTTGCGGCTTGCAGGTGGGCCATCAGAAACAGACAAAGGCCTGCCGAGATCAGCGGCACCACCGGCGCACCGGGCACTCGGAACGCGCGCGGCAGGTCAGGTCGGGTGCGGCGCAGCACGAGCACGGCGACCGACACCAGCGCGAACGCCGACAGCGTGCCGATATTGATCAGCTCGGCGAGCACGCCCAGCGGCACGAACCCGGCGATGACGGCGAACACCACGCCGATGATCCACGTGCCCGCAAACGGCGTCTTGTGTGTCGGGTGGATGCGCGAGAGCATCGGCGGCAGCAGGCCGTCGCGCGACATCGCGTAAGTGATGCGGGTCTGACCGTAGGTCATCACCAGAATCACGGTCGTCATGCCGAGAATCGCGCCCAGATCGACGAAGCCCGCGACCCAGTTCTGCCCCGCATATTGCAGCGCCAGCGACACCGGGTGATCCACGCCCGCGAACTGCGCGAACGGCACGATGCCGGTCATGATGGCGGCGACCGCCACATACAGCAGCGTGCATACGATCAGCGAGCCGATGATGCCGATCGGCAGGTCGCGCCCCGGGTTACGCACTTCTTCGGCGGCGGAGGTCACCGCGTCGAAGCCGATGAACGCGAAGAACACGAGTGCCGCAGCGTTGAACATGCCGCTGGTGCCGAACGGCATGAACGGCGTCCAGTTGGCCGGCTTCACGTGCCATACGCCCACGGCGATGAAGAGCAACACCACGCCGATCTTGATCGCGACCATCAGGTTGTTGATCCGCGCCGACTCGCGCACGCCGTACGACAGCACCCACGTGACCAGCAGCATGATGACGACGGCGGGCAGGTTGATGAAGGTGGTCACGCCCGGCACGCTGCCCGGTGCCGCCGTGATGACGGCGGGCAGGTGCAGGCCGAAGCCGGCTGCGAGCGACTGGAAGTAACCCGACCAGCCGACCGACACGGCCGATGAGGCCAGACCGTATTCGAGCATCAGATCCCAGCCGATGATCCACGCGACGATTTCGCCGAGCGTTGCATAGCTATACGTATAGATCGAGCCGGAGACGGGAATCGTGGACGCGAACTCGGCGTAGCACAGCGCGGCAAAGCCGCAAGCCGTGGCCGCGATCATGAACGAGACGGTGAGGGCCGGGCCGGCGGTGAGCGCGCCCGTGCCGGTGAGAACGAAAATGCCGGTGCCGATGATGGCGCCGATACCCATCAGGACCAGATCGATGGGGCCGAGCACCTTGCGGAGACTGCCGGTGCGGCTTGCCGCCAGCATGTTCTCGATGTTTTTGGTTCGAAAAAGACTCATGACCTGCAAAAGGTTCCTGCAACGTATGTCTCTGACGCGCGCGTGACGCGCGCCATGGAGAAATCCCGCGGGCAACAATGTCCCGCGACCTGGCTGCAAGGGCACCCTGGGCTTGTGGCCGCTCGTTCCCATGCCTGACGGATTGGCCGCAGGGAGAGCAAGCGCCGCTCATGCCTGATCGCTGTCGGGTGCGTGGCTGCCCATCAGGCATCGGCCACGGATGACGAGGGCCGCTCACGGTAAGCACGGGTGGTGCATACCGGACGCGGCATGGCGATAGGCAACCGCGACGTGCAAAGGCACGCCGGGGCGGGACGAACACGATCGAGACTTACGGAGGATCTTGCCGGACTGCCGTGAACGTCGCGCGGTGAGGCTGCGACGGCACGTCTGAGAGATCTGCTAAGTGGTCTGCAATGTGACGGGTGCCCGTTAAGCTGGCTAGCAAAACACCGGCGCCGGGGCACCGGTGTGTCAGTTGCGCGCTTGCGTTGCTAAGGGCTCGCTGTCCTGCGGGCCGGCCATCGGCACCTGATCGGCGCCTCCGCCTGGCCGGCAATGCTCACATTTTAAGCGTTTTTCCCAAAACGCGTGCAGTGGCCACTGAATTAGGGTCACGTACTCCGGGTGCCGGTTCGGGCATCAGCGATCACCGCCCGGGCGCCCGCCGCCGCCACCACCGTGGCCTCCGCCACCGCCGCCGTGGCCGCCCCCATTACCACCGCCGTGACCCCCACCGCCGCCGCCGGGCGGGCGCGGACCCTGTCCACCACCCCCGCCGGGAGGCCGTGGGCCGGGGCCCGCCCCGTGACCGGGAGGGCGACCCGGACCCGGGCCGGCACCGTGACCGGGCGGGCGTGGGCCGGGACCGGCACCGTGTCCCGGTGGGCGGGGGCCGGGGCCTGCGCCATGGCCGTGACCGGGCGGGCGCGGGCCCGGACCCGGGTAATGGCCGCCCGGCGGACGCGGTCCCGGTCCGCCACCCCATTGCGGCGGACGCGGGCGCGGCGGCGGGCGGTGCCAGTAACGCTGATCGTTGTACCAAGGGCGGCCACGGTAATAGTTGCCCCAATACGCGCCGATGGAGAACGTCACGATCGGCAGACCGATCATCGTGCCGTAGTTCAGCACGGGCACCGGACTGCCCTGATACGGATAGCTCAGCAGCGCCGCGTAGATCCAGCCGCGCGAGCCGGGCAGGCCAATGTCGCACCACGTGTAATCGGACAAACAGCCGTACACCGTCACCGGCATGCCCGGACCAGCCTGCGAGACGACCGGGTAGTCGCTCGCCGGGCCGGCCCGCACGTTGGCCGGGGAATTGATGACGGCCTGACTCGCTTGCGCCGACGCCACGCCGGGCAATGCCGCGAGTGTGACGACCGTTGCGGCGCCCGTGATGACGAGCGGCAAGAAGCTTTTGTTCATTGCATTCTCCCTGTCGTAACCGTGTGTCCGGCGTCAGGCGAAATGCGCGCCGGACGACACGCTTCGTAATGTTGTATTCAGTTCGACTGGCAGAGTGCCCACTTGGTTTGCTGTCACGCGTATCGAAACCGGACGGCAATGTTTGTGCGCATTACAGGGCTTACAAAATGGGACGGCATTTTCGGCGCCTGCCGTGCCACGCCCATCAACCCGCTGCGCCTCAGAATACCTGCCGGAACGCCCAGTAGAGCCCGCCGGCGAGCACGATCGCGGCGGGCAGGGTCAGGGCCCACGCCAGTAACAAATTCCGGATGGTGTCCCACTGCAAGCCCGAGCCGTTGATGGTCATGGTGCCGGCCACCCCCGACGACAGTACGTGCGTGGTCGACACGGGCAACCCGTAGAGATCGGCCGCGCCGATGGTCGCCATCGCCACCATCTCGGCCGATGCCCCTTGGGCGTAGGTCAGGTGCTTCTTGCCGATGCGCTCGCCCACGGTTACGACAATGCGCCGCCAGCCGACCATCGTGCCCAGCCCCAACGCAATCGCCACGGCCACTTTCACCCAGAACGGGATGTATTTCGTCGCCTCGTCGAGTTGCGCGCGGAACGCGTGCAGTGCACGCGCCGTGTCGGGGGCAATTGCCGTGTCGCGCCGCCGTTCAAGCAGACGAATCGATTCAGCGGCGAGGTACATGTCGTTGCGCACATTGGTCACCGAGGTGGCGGGCATGCGGGCAAACGAGCCGTGGCTGGCGACTTCCTGCGCGATGTCGCCGGTGAGGACCGACAACGCAGGCACGACATCGGCCGTGAGGGTCTCGGTGCGCACGAAGGCGGTGAGAGCGTCGCGAGGCGGCGCTGTTGCCGTGATCGCGGTCGCGACGCCGTCGGGCAGCGGCGGATGGGCGGCCAGCGAGCGCTGTGCGGTCTGGGCCGTGGCGACAAACTGAGCGACCTGTGCGTCCGGCATGGCGTGGTTGAGCGCGTAGGCCATGGGCACAGTGCCGACCAGAATCAGCATGATGAGCCCCATGCCCTTCTGACCGTCGTTGGACCCGTGCGCGAACGACACCCCGGTGCAGGTGAGGATCAGCAAGCCGCGAATCCACCATGGCGGCGGCGTGCGCGGTTTCGGCGATTCATAAAGCGCCGGGTTGCGCACGCAAAACTTCAGAGCGACAAAGAGCGCCGCAGCGCAGCCGAAACCGATGATCGGGGAGAGCAGCAGCGAGTATCCGACGGTGGTGACCTGCCCCCAGTCGATGCCGCCCGCGCCGCTGGTCACGTCGCGTCCGCGCATGAGTGCATTGGCAATGCCGACACCGACGATCGAGCCAATCAGCGTGTGCGACGACGAGGCGGGCAGGCCCAGCCACCACGTAGCCAGATTCCACACGATGGCGGCGATGAGCAGCGCGAAGACCATGGCGAAGCCCGCCGACGAACCCACTTGCAGAATCAGTTCAACCGGCAGCAACGAGACGATGCTGAACGCGACTGCGCCGCTGGAAAGCAACACCCCGAGAAAGTTGAACAGGCCCGACCACATCACCGCGATGCTGGGGGGCAGCGAGTTGGTGTAGATGACGGTGGCGACCGCGTTGGCCGTATCGTGAAAGCCGTTGACGAACTCGAAGCCGAGGGCAATCACGAGCGCGATGACCAGCAGCGCGAACGGCAGCAGCGCCATCGAGTGCTCGCCGGTGCGGCCGACATCGCGAACGAGACTATAGGTAGTGAAAACGAGCCCCGCGACGAGCATCGTCAGAAAGACAGCAAGGCGGATGCGATGCCGCCGCCGCCGCGCCCGGGCGAGCGGTCCGCTGGACTCACCCGCCGCAGGCGGTGCGAGCGGGTGATCCGGTGCGAGCGCCGGATCGGGTGACGCGGCGCTTGCCTCGCCGGGGCGGGTCACGATGGGGCGGGGGCCCTGTCGATGGCGTTGTTCGCGTCGATCAGTACAGCACGACCGAGCGGATTGACTCGCCGCGCTTCATCAGATCGAAGCCTTCGTTGATCTGGTCGAGGCGCAGCGTGTGCGTGATGAGATCGTCGATGTTGATCTTCCCTTCCATGTACCAGTCGACGATCTTCGGCACGTCGGTGCGGCCGCGTGCGCCGCCGAAGGCCGAGCCCTTCCACTCGCGGCCCGTCACCAGTTGGAACGGACGCGTGCTGATTTCCTGACCCGCCGCGGCCACGCCGATGATGAACGACTGGCCCCAGCCCTTGTGGCAGCATTCGAGCGCCTGACGCATGGTCGTGACGTTACCGATGCACTCGAACGAGTAGTCGGCGCCGCCATCGGTCAGTTGCACGATGGTGTCGACCACGTTCTCGACTTCGTTCGGGTTGATGAAGTGCGTCATGCCGAACTTCTTCGCGAGTTCCACGCGGCCCGGGTTGATGTCGACGCCGATGATCTTGTCGGCACCGACCATCTTGGCGCCCTGAATCACGTTCAGGCCGATGCCACCGAGACCGAACACCACGACGTTCGCGCCCGCTTCGACTTTCGCCGAGTACACCACGGCACCCACGCCGGTGGTCACGCCGCAGCCGATGTAGCAGACCTTGTCGAACGGCGCGTCGGAGCGCACTTTCGCCACGGCGATTTCGGGCACGACGATGTAGTTCGAGAACGTGGAGGTGCCCATGTAGTGGAAGATGGGCTTGCCGTCGAGCGAGAAGCGCGACGTGGCGTCCGGCATCAGGCCGCGGCCCTGCGTGCTGCGGATCGCCTGACACAGGTTGGTCTTGCGCGACAGGCAGAACTTGCACTGACGGCACTCGGGCGTGTACAGCGGAATGACGTGATCGTCTTTCTTGAGCGTGGTCACGCCGGGGCCGACGTCGACCACGACGCCCGCGCCTTCATGGCCGAGAATCGCGGGGAAGATACCTTCCGGGTCAGCCCCCGAAAGCGTGTAGTAGTCCGTATGGCAGATGCCGGTGGCCTTGACCTCGATCAGCACCTCGCCAGCGCGCGGCCCTTCCAGATCAACTTCCTCGATGGTCAGGGGCTTGCCGGCTTCCCAGGCAATGGCGGCTTTGGTTTTCATTGAGACATTCCTCGTTGCAACGACGTTTGGGGTGATTCCCTTCGCGACGTACCTTACCGCGTTCTAAACTTGCACGCGAGTCTTGACACGCGGGTTGCATGAAAAAAGCAGCGCCGGGTGCGCAATTTGCAAGGCGCGCCGGGTGTGCGCGCACGGGTGACATTTGCTGGCGTTTGCCGGCGTTTGCCGACCCCGGTTCGACATTAGCGCCCGTGTGTGACGTCTCGTCGGGCGACTTCCTGACGCAGCTGCCCCGGTGTCTTGCCTGTTATCCCTTTGAAGAATGCGATGAACGCGCTTTCGCTGGCGAAGCCGAGCGAATGCGCGACCCACGCGAGCGTTCTGCCGCTCGATAACCCCTCCACCGCACGAATCAGCCGCCATTGCTGGCGCCACTGCTGATAGCTCATGCCGGTCTCGCGCTGGAAGATCCGCCCGATGGTCCTGACGCTGGCGCCGACGGTGCGTTCCAGATCGGCGAGGGCGGGCGGCAATTGTTCCGGATGCGCAAACAATGGGGCGAGGCGCCGGTCGGTCGGCAGCGGTAACAGCAACGGTTGGCGCTGAGCGGTGGCGGTCTCGGCCAGACACAAGGCCAGCAAGTGGCTGGCGGTGCCGGTCGACCAGTCGGTGTCCCACGCGGCGAAGGCGATGCGCTCGAACACTTCACGCAGCAGCGCGCCTACCTCGATGACTTCGATTTGCGCGGGCAGCGTGTCGATCCACGGCTCGCCGAGAAAGATCGAACGGTATTCCACCGGTGTGCCCGTCACTGCGCGATGCGGCACCCCGGGGGGAATCCATGCGGCGCGGGTGGGCGGCAGCAGGCACAACTGATGTGCCAGCGTGATGCGAACACAGCCGTGCTGCGTGAACAGCCACTGCCCCATGCGGTGTTGATGGGCCCCGGAATCGTGATTGCCGAGCGTCGACGCGATGCCGATCGCGCTGCGCTGCATCGCGTCCGCATCGAATGTTGCCTGAGGGTCAAGCCATGCCATGACGGGGCCGGTGCAATGAATGTCCGATTTGATGGATAAATCGGCGGAATACCAATAATACGTCAGACCACGTCCCCGCAAGATGCTGCCTTCACTTTCCCGGAGCTTTCCATGACTTTGCCTACCCGGCGTGAGATGGCGTTGCCCATCGCGCTCCTTATGTTTCCGCAGATCGCGGAGACGATCTACAGCCCGGCGCTCGTCGATATCGGCGAGGCATTCGGCGTGGGGCCTGCTGCCGCCGCCAGCACGCTCTCGGTCTACTTTTTCGCGTTCGCCATCGGCGTGGTCGTCTGGGGGCGTATGTGCGATGTGATCGGCCGCCGTCCGACCATGCTGTTCGGTCTTGCGATCTATGCGCTGGCGTGCGTCGCGGCGCTGTTCGTCGATACCTTCGGCGCCTTGCTCGCCGCTCGCGTGACGTCGGCATTCGGGGCGGCGGTCGGATCGGTGGCGACACAAACGATCTTGCGCGACCGGTATCAGGGGCCAGCGTTGGGGCAGGTGTTTTCGATGGTGGGCATGGCGCTCGCGGTGAGCCCGGCCATCGGGATGTTCTCGGGGGCGGTGCTCGCGGGCTGGCATGGCTATGTCGGGGTGTTCGGTGGACTCGCGGTGCTGGCGGTCGTGTTGCTCGGCTGGAGTGTGATGCGCTTGCCAGAGACGCGTCCGCCGCAGGTCACGAAGGTGCCGTTGTTTGCGACGTTGTGGGTGATGCTGCGCGACTTCGATATCTGGCGCTCGGCGGCGCTCGTCGCGCTGTTCAATACCTGCCTCTTTTCGTACTACAGCCTCGCGCCGTTCATGTTCGAGCGGCTTGGTGTCAGCACGGCGCTGTTCGGCTACTCGGGACTGGCGCTCGCGCTCGGCTCCGGCATTGGCGCAAGTCTCAACAAGCGATTGCTGGCACGCGACGTTGCGCCGCAACGCATTGTGATGACGGCCAGCGTGCTGGCGACGATCAGTGGCGCCGCGATTCTGCTGCTTTCCGAAACGTTGTGGTTCCTCGTGCCGGTCATGCTGCTGGTCGTCGCGTTCGGGCTGGCGATTCCCAACATTCTGAGCAGCGCACTGGCGCGCTATCGTGACCGTCTGGGCACCGGAGGCGCAGTGCTCGGGCTGTATTACTACCTGCTGATCGGCGCGGGGCTCACGCTCTCGGGCATGGCGCAGACGCTCGGTGGTACGTACTTCCTGTGCGGTCTCGCGGCCGTGATGCTGTGCGCTACGCGAGCGCTGAAAGCGCCTCGCGAGAGCGGTGTCGGCGGCTGATCAGGCAAGCGGATCACGAAGGCTGCGCAGCCGGCTCGTAGATGGTCAGCGGGCCGCAGTTCTCTTCGGTCACGAAGAAGGCGAGCAGGCGGGCAGGGTGCACCGGGTCTGGGTTTTCGGTCATCGTATGCAGGGTGCCGGGCGGCTCGAACCACGTTTGATTCGCGTGATAAGTGACGGGTACCTCGGCATTGAGTTGCGACCGGATTGTGCCTTCGATCACGACGGCGGTGACAGCGCCCGGATGACGATGGGGCGGCGAGAAGGCGAGCGGCGGAAATTCCACTATTGCGGTCGTGACCGATTTGCCGGGGGCGTTGGCCAAGGGTTCGCACGACAACGGGGTGACCTTGGTGGCGGGGCGCGCCGCAGCACCGTTGCCGGTCGATGCGTTTGCCATGGCGGTTGGCGTTGCGCTCCCCGTGGCTGATGCCACCTGCGTGGTGAGCGCGTCGTTGGCGCGCGCCGCCAGCGTGCAGAACGTATCGAGCCAGCCGGGGAGGGCGCGTTGTGCGGGGGGTGTCATGGCCAGACCGGCCGTAGCGATACCCAACGCCGCGAGGACACCGGTGGTGCGGTGTGCCATCAGCGGCGCCACGTGGCTAGTGCGTGGCGAGCGAGGCACGCGCGCTGTACGCGAGAGTTTCGGAACGTTGAACATGGCGAATCCTCCGGAAAGGACTTCAGCTTAGAGAGCCAATGTCCTGTCAGGAAGTGCCAAAAAATGGCAAATCAACTATGCCATGTGAGTGCGCAAAGGAAAGCGCTTCAGCGGCGTGCACCGCTGCCTAGCGGTGCCACGATGTGATACAGCCCGTGCATATCGATGGGCCGTGCAAACCAATATCCCTGCCCTTCGTCGCAGCCCAGCTCTTTCAACCGTTGCGCTTGTGCCTGCGTCTCGACACCTTCGGCCGTCACGCGAAGTCCAAGCGAGTGCGCCATGGCGATGACCGCGTTCACGATGGCAAGGCTCGGCGGATGCACGAGCATGTCGCGCACAAAAGTCTGATCGATCTTCAGCCGGTCGATGGGAAAGCGCGTGAGGTAGGCGAGGCTCGCGTAGCCGGTGCCGAAATCGTCGACGGCAATCTCCACGCCCATGTCATGCAGCGCCCGCAGCGTACCGACGGCGGCGCTCGAATCCCCCAGCAGCACCGTTTCCGTGATCTCAATTTCCAGATGCCGGGGCTCCAGCGCATGCGCGAGCAGTGCGCGCTCGACCATGCCCACGACGTCCTGCCGGGCAAACTGCTGCGCCGACACGTTCACCGAGATGCGCGGCAAATGGCCGCAGCGCCGCAGCAATCGGCTCGCTTCCCGGCACGCGGTCTGAATCACCCATTCACCCAGCGGCAGAATCAGCCCGGACGTCTCCGCAATGGGGATGAACTCCGCTGGCCCGACGGCCCCGCGCACCGGACTGCGCCAGCGCAGCAGCGTTTCCGCGCTGCGAATCTCGCCATCCGCCAGACTGACCTGCGGTTGATATACCAGATGCAACTGCGAATGCGCCTGTTCGTTCACGGCCACACGCAGCAGGCTCTCCAGCTCGTTGCGTCTGCGCGCCTGCGCATCCATTTCACTGCTGAAAAAGCGCATGCCGCCGCCACTGGCACTGGCCTCGGCGAGCGCAAGGTGGGCGCGCCGCAACAGCGTCTCCGGCGTGTTGCCATGTTCGGGATAGCTCACCGCGCCGATGCTGGCGTCGAGGGCGACCGGGTTTTGGTCGACGTCGGCCCATTGGGCGAGACGCGTTTGAATGCGCGAGGCCAGCAAGCGCGCCGCGTCACCGGTTTCGTTTGTCACGATGACGAACTGGCTGCTGCCGAGGCACGCCAGCGCGTCTTCCGGGCCGCTCGCTTCGCGCAGCCGCTCGGCGGCGATGCGCAGTGCGAGTTCAGCGGTGGGCGGGCCGAACGTGCTGCGCAGCTTGCGAAGGTGATCGAGTTCGACAAGCAGCACCGTCAGCCCGACCTGTTGCCGGGCGCAGCGATGGATGGCGAGTTCGAGCCGCTCGTTCAGCAGGGTCTGGTTCGGCAGGCGGGTGACGGGATCGTGGTGGGTGACATACCAGAGCCGCGAGGCGACCTGCACCTGTTGCGAGAGATCGAGCACGATGCCGACCCAGCGGCGCTCGCCCGGCGCGTGCTCCACACACGAAAGCGCCAGACGAATCGGCAGCCAGCTGCGCACGTGCGTGAGCAGATGCCACTCGTCGTCGTAAGGCACGTCTTCGTTGGGGGACAGACTTGCCAGGGCCGGGAGGCGGCGGCGCGCGAGTTCCGAGGGATCGAGCAGGGAGAGGAAGCTGCGTTGACCGAGAAGGTGCTCGGGCAGGTAGCCCGTCAGGCGGGTGAACGCCGTGTTCATACGCTCGATCATGCCGTCGTCGTTGCAAACGAACATGGCATAGGGGGCGCTGTCGAGCGCAGCGCGGCTCAACTCGGCCTGTACGTCGGGCACGGGGCGCGGCACCGGATCGTTCATGATCGCGCCTGTCGAGCACCGGGAATGACAAACTTCCACAGCAGCATGCAACACCTCCCTGGCGTCGCGAATCTCTTGATTTTCGAGCGATCTTTGTCGCCCGATTTACCTTGTTTTTCAAAAGGTTATGTGCATCATTCTGCCACGGTAAAAGCGCGCGTGTGCAAGGGAAAATGCGGAGGCGGCGGGGCTTTCGGAAACCGGTTCGCGCGTGCATGCTGTGCGATGTCGGCAGGTGCGGGTGACCTGTCGAAAATGGGAGGGGTGTGCCAACGAGGCCGGTGAAAGAAACCTTACCTGCCCGCTCGTTCATATGGCCTCGCACACGGGGCTTCGGTATGATGCGGCCTGACTCGAATGGGGGCAGGCGGCACACCGCGGGATCGACATTCGATGATTCGCAATTGTTAAGGACTACAGTGTTGTATTGCGTCTGCGCGTTGACAGGCAGCACGGCATCGAGGGACAGGCACCCACAGCAGGTACCCCGGTTTGCACGTGTGCGTGTCGCGCTATTTTTTCTATGCCTGTGGTGGCTCGCCATGGGGTCTGCTGCTGCGCAAGCGCCGGGCGGCGGTGTTGCGTCCGGTGCCACCGCAGCACCGGCCGCCCCCTCGACGGCGGGCACGCGCGAAGCCAACGTACGGCAGGTGGTGCTGGGCATCATCAGTTTCACCCGCTGGCCCACCACGCCAGCCAAGGTGCGGTTGTGCGTGAGCGGCAACACCGACTACGCGCGAGACCTGCTCGCCGGCCCGTTGCCGAGCGCGGGCCTGCCGGTCGAGGCACAACGCCTGCCGGTGGGCGACCCTGCGGTTGCCACCTCGTGCGACGCCCTCTATCTCGGTGCCGTGAGCGACGCCGAACGCCGGCAAGTGTTGAGCAGTATCGCTGGCCATCCAATGCTCACGATCAGCGAGCGCAATGACTCGTGCACGCTCGGCACGATGTTCTGCCTGAACATCGACGCCGATCGTGTGACCTTCGACATCAACCTCGACACCGTCGCGCGCAGCGGCGTTCGTGTCCACCCCAATGTGCTGAAGCTGGCGCGCAAGCCGGGGACACCATGACGATCCAACGCCCCCCCATCCCCCCACCGACCGGCGCGCCCGACGCACCGTTCATGCCGCAAGCCCCCCTCGCCGGACTGTCGTCGGCCGAGATGCCGGGGCATGCGGCCGCCGACACTCACGTCAACGGTGCCTCGCATGACCGGCCGTTGTCCGCACCTGCGGGTGCTGCCGGTGAACCGGCGCGGCATCGCCGCCGGCCATCGCTGCAAGGTGTTTTGCGACGCACCCACTTGCGCCTCGCCGTCTCCGCCGTGGTACTCGCCGCCGTCTCGCTGACGCTGGTGGCGTGGATCGCGTTGCGTGTCTATGCCGAGAACAATTTGCTGCTGCTAGGCCGCTCGCTTGCCTACACCGTCGAAGCGGCGGTGGTGTTCGGTGACCGCGTAGCGGCGCAGGAAGCCATTGCCCTCATCGCCCATGAAGAGGATGTCGTGCAGGTGCGCGTGCTCGATGCGCGTGGCGCACAGTTCGCGCTGTGGCGGCGGCCTGACGGCGGTGCGCTCGCCACGTTGGAGCGTGCCGTGGCCGATGTGGCATTGCCGGGGCCGGTGACGCTGCCGATCCGGCACGACGGCGATGTCGTCGGTCATATCGAAGTGCAGGGGCAGGGGCATCAATTCTTCGTATTCCTATTGAGTGGTGTGGGCGGCGTGCTGGCGTGTTTGCTGGTGACGTTTGCCGTGGCGACCGTGTTGGCCAAGCGCATGCACCGCGATATCGTCAAACCGTTGCGGGCGCTTGCCGAAGTCGCGCACGCGGTGCGTCGCGAGCGTGCGTTTCATCAACGCGTGGCGGCGACGCCCATTGCCGAACTCAAGGAACTGGGCGACGACTTCAACGCGCTGCTCGATGAATTCGAGGGCTGGCAGAACCACTTGCGCGCGCAGAATGCGACGCTCGCCCATCAGGCCAATCACGATCAACTGACCGGCTTGCCGAATCGGGCTTATTTTGAATCGCGGCTTGCGCAGGCGCTGGTCGATGCTCACGAACTGGGCACACATGTCGCGCTGCTGTATCTGGACAGCGACCGGTTCAAGGAAATCAACGATCACCAAGGCCACGATGCCGGGGATGCCGTTCTGGTGGCGATTGCCGAGCGTCTGCGGCAGCCGCTGCGTGAGGGCGATCTGGTGGCGCGTCTGGGCGGTGACGAATTTGCCGTAATGCTGCCCGGCGTGCGCCAGACGTCGAACGCCGTGCGCCTCGCGCAGAGCCTGCTGGTCGCGATGGAAAAGCCGATTGCGCTGCCCGGTGGCGGCGAGATCGTCACGTCGATGAGCATCGGCGTGGCGCTGTACCCGACGCACGCGCCAGACGCTCCGGCGCTGTTGCGCGCGGCCGACGCCGCGATGTATCAGGCCAAGCGTGCCGGTGTCGGCACGTGGCATGTTGCGGAAAGCCCCAAGGGATAAGGCGGCGCGCAGCACCTAAGATGATCAGAACAAAGCAATATCCGCAGTACCCGCAGTACCCGCAGTACCCGCAATACACGCAGTACCCGCAGCAACCAGAAAAATAAGCAGCACCATAAAGATAACGACGACCGGATTACACACCGCAATGGGGAATCACCTTGAACTTCGCAGTTGACACCACACAATCGCGCCCGGGCACTTCACCGGTTCATGCCGGTTTCGAAGGCGCCGCGCGTTTCATTTCGCGCCACTTCACGCGACACCTCAACCGTTTGAGCACGTTCAGCCGCCGCCTGATCCTGCTGACCTGTCTGATCGGCGTCGGTGCGCTTGCCGGCTGCCAGACCACGCCGGTGCACGGCCTCACGGCGGAGCAGATCGCCGCACTCAAGTCCGAGGGCTTTGTGCAGACGGATGAAGGCTGGGAGTTCGGCCTGTCCGACACCGTGCTGTTCGATACCGATAAATTTGTGCTGCGCGACGCCGCGCGCCAGACGGTCATGCGTATCGGTCAGACGCTCGTGAAGGTCGGTCTCGCGGAGGTGCGCGTGTACGGTTACACCGACTCGGTGGGCAGCGATACCTACAACGAACAACTCTCGGGCCGCCGAGCCGATGCCGTCGCCGCTGTCTTGGTCGATGCCGGGATGCAACGCGGGGGGATTCAGGCCGTCGGTGCGGGCAAGCGCAATCCGGTCGCGGACAACAGCACGGCCAGCGGACGGGCACAGAACCGGCGCGTTGCCATCGTTATTTCGACGCGCTGATTCACGTCGACAAATCACGTCGACAAGTCGCTTCCTCGGAGCGCGGCCCAGGCGCCGGGGCCGCCGGCCAAGGCTTGGCGGCTCGTCACGGCAGCCGCGTCGACCGGATGAAGTGGCTTCGGCGGCGCGGCGGTAAGGCAATGTAAGTCCTTGCTAAGGCGTTGCCAACGGCCACAATCAGGCACAATGTCGGCTGTCGTCGACGGGCTGTGGCTGAGTTTGATCATGGCTGCGCCGCTGTCATCGATGCCCCCGATGTCCCCTGATGTCTTGATGTTCCCGATACCGCCGATGCCCCGGTTTTCTCTCAAAGACGGTCTGCACCGCGTTCGCGCTGTCTTGTGCGTGCCCTCACTGCGCGCACGCCCCATGCTCTCCACGCTCAACGTTCTCGCGGCAACGGCCGCCCTGACGCTATGCGCGCCGCCCGCGATTGCGCAGAACACGCGGGTCGGCACTTGGGCCACGGCACCTCAGGCGGTGGCGCAGCATCCTGCCGCGCCGTCGTTCAACCGCGCGCCGGCCGTTGGCGGCCGCACAGTGCGGCAAGTCATTTATCCGAGCCTGTCCGGTGGTGAAGTGCGGGTGCGCTTCACCAATGCCTATGGCACGCAGCCGCTCGTGATCGAGCGGGCAAGCGTGGCGGCATCCGTGCGTGGGGCGGCGATCGATGTGTCGACTTTGCGCGCGCTGACCTTCGGCGGTCAGCCGGTCGCGAAGATTGCGCCGGGCGCATCGCTCGAGAGCGACCCGGTCGCCATCACGGTTCGGGCGGGGGCGCCGCTGGCCATCAGCCTGTTCACCCGTGAGGCGCAAACGCCGACCACGTGGCACAAGATTGCCCAGCAGACGGCGTTTCTGAGCGGGGCCGGCGATTTCGTCGATAGCGAAGCGCCGACGGCGTTTCGTACCAAGTTCACCAACACCCTGTGGCTGGCCGGCGTGAGCGTCGTGCCAGCAACACCTGCACACGCCATCGTCACCATCGGCGACTCGATCACCGACGGCATGCGCAGCTCGATCAATGCCAACCATCGCTGGCCGGATGTGCTGGCGCGCCGCCTCGAAGCCGCCGGCCGGCGCGATATCTCAGTGCTGAATCTCGGCATCAGCGGTAACCGCCTGCTGCACGATTCGGCGTGCTACGGCGAGCGGCTGGTGGCTCGCTTCAGGCGCGACGCGCTGGA
This sequence comes from Pandoraea sp. PE-S2T-3, assembly GCF_002179965.1. Classification (GTDB taxonomy): domain Bacteria; phylum Pseudomonadota; class Gammaproteobacteria; order Burkholderiales; family Burkholderiaceae; genus Pandoraea. The sequence goes on along the minus strand of NZ_NGUQ01000014.1, from coordinate 480,455 downwards.
GCAGCCGGGCGTGCGCACGGTGGTCGTGCAGATCGGGATCAACGACATTAACTTCGGCTACGTGCCGCCGCACGCCGGTCTCGACTGCGACGTGCCACACGTGATCGTGAGCGCCCCCGAGGTGATCGCGGGCTATCAGACGCTGATTGCCGCGGCGCGTGCCCGAGGGGTGCGGATTCTGGGCACCACGATTCCGCCCGGCAAGCTGCCACCCGAGCGGGAAGCCGTGCGTGAAGCGGTCAATACGTGGGTGCGCACGGGCGGGGCGTTCGATGGCGTGATCGATTTCGACGCGGCGTTGCGCGATCCGGGGCAACCGACGCGAATGCTGCCGCGGCTCGACAGCGGCGACGGCACCCATCCGAGCGATGCCGGCTACGCGGCGATGGCCGATGCGGTACCGCTGCCGCTGGTGCTGGGTACCGGCAAGTAAGGCGGCGTACTCACTTTCGCGCTGCCTCGCAGCGGGCACTAAGCGGCAAGCGATAGCGCTTCGATCAGCGCTCGCGCCTGACGCCGACCGTGATTTGCTGCAACCGCTCGACTTCCGGCGAATGCAGCCACTCCGGATGCGCCAGACAGTGTTTGAGCAGGACCGTGGCGTCGTCTCCCCAGTACAACTCGCCGTCGCAGGCAAACGTCGGCACGCCGAAGACCCCGGCTGCAATCGCCGCCTCGGTGTTCGCGCGCAGCCCGGCCTTGACCTCGGGGGCGTCGGTGCGCGCCGCCGCGTCTTCCGGCGACAGCCCCAGCCGTTTACTCAGATCGCGCCAACCCGCCTCATCGGTGACATCGCGCCCTTCCGCCCAGATAAAGCGAAAAATCGTGCGAACCACCTCGTGCGTGGCCCCGAGCGCGACGGCCAACCGCAAGACGCGAATCGGGTGGAACGGGTGAACGGGCGGCATGCGAAACGCAATCCCATCCTGCTCCGCGCGAAATTGCGCCATGCGATACGTGAAGATGCGCTTGGCCGGAATCTCGGCTGGCCCCTGCGTCTGCACATGGACGAGGATCGCCCCGAGCACGATGGGCTTGAGTTCGATGGTGAGCGAGCGGGGCAGCGTGTCGAAGCGCTCGAACTGGAGATAGGCGAAGGGCGATGAGAAATCGAAATACCAGTCGGCGTGGTGCGTCCGGGTATCGGTAGCTTGCGACATAAGGCGGGTCTCCGGGTTTTTTGGGTTCTGGATGTCACGCAAAGCAGGCTTCGGAGAGTGTAGCGCAGACCCCTGCGAGTCACCTGCTGGTGGCATTTGCCGCAACCCGCTGCGGAAAACCTAACGAATTCAGCGAGTTAGCCGGGGTTTCCATAAATATCGGGAATATTTATATATCGTATCCGATATAACGATTTTTATTATTGAAGCGGTTTTCTTAGACTGGCAAGCATTCAAGAGGAGTGCAGCCATGACAACGAGAACCCACGACGCCCGTCCCGCTTCGGCATCCCGCCCGGATACGCTGGTGCCGGATCAACACAACCCGTGGGCCGGCCTCGTTCTCTCGACAGTCATTGCCTTTGTCGCCCTGCTGCTCGGCCGCCAGATGCCGCTCGTCGGTGGCCCGGTGTTCGGCATTCTGCTGGGCATTCTGGTGCGCAACATCTTCGCCCCCGGCGCACGCTACGAAGCCGGTATCAAGTTCGCTTCGAAGTATGTGTTGCAGTGGTCGATCATCGCGTTGGGCTTCGGCCTGAGCTTGTCGCAGGTGGCGCACACCGGTCTTGACTCACTGGCTGTCACGGCCGTGACGATTACCGCCGCCGGTCTGTCGGCATGGGGGCTCGGCCGCATGCTCGGCGTCGGCGGCAAACTCAAGCTGCTGATCGGTATCGGCACGGCGATTTGCGGCGGGTCGGCCATCGCGGCTGTCACCCCGATCGTCAAGCCGGACGACCACGAAACCGCCTTCGCCATTTCGACCATCTTTCTGTTCAACATCGCCGCCGTGGTGCTGTTCCCGATGCTCGGGCACATGCTCCATCTCTCGGATCTGGGCTTTGGCATGTGGGCCGGTACCGCCATCAACGACACGTCGTCGGTGGTCGCCGCCGGGTACAGCTACAGCAAGGAAGCCGGTGACTACGCCACGATCGTCAAGCTGACCCGCGCCACGCTGATCATCCCGATCTGTCTGACGCTGGCCGCCATCGTCGCCTATCGCGCCAAGCGCTCGGGTGCCGGTAACTTCAGCCTTGCCCGCATCTTCCCGTGGTTCATCCTGGGCTTTCTGGTGGCCTCGGGCATCCGTACCGCCGGTCTGGTGCCGCCGATCTTGCAACCCTGGATTCACGACGCGGCTGAATTCCTGATCATCGTGGCACTGACGGCCATCGGCCTGTCGTCGAACCTGCGCCGCATGGCGTCGACCGGCATCCGGCCGATTCTGCTGGGTCTCGGGGTGTGGGCGGCGGTGTCGGTTAGCAGCCTTGCCGTGCAGCTTGCGATGGGACAACTCTGACCCAACGACGACGCCAAACGGGCTTAGGGCGGATCTGGTCCTAGGGCAGACCCGGCGGGCAAGCCGGCATGTGTCGCCTAGAATGCAATCACGCACCGTCGCTGACGGTGCGTGAAGCATTTCTGGGAGACGAACATGGGAACCTCGTTCGGAGAGATCTGGTACACGATCGGCGCGCTGGCCGTCATTGCGCTGCTCGCGGGCATGGTGTGGGAGTTGGGCGTGTGGTGGACGCGGCACCCCGACAACAGCGCCGTGCAGCGCCTGGAACACGCCTGGGCCCGTATCCGGCATCCACGGCAATGAGTGGGCGCGGCAGCGCCGTCCTGATACGCTGAACGGCCCGCGCTGCCTGAAATGACCACGGCCGGCATATCAGCCGGCCGCGTGGGTGAGTGTGTCTTGCCTGCTGACGGAAATACCGGACCGTCAGGCCGCCATGAATGGCGTGAGGCTCAGGACTTGTCGAACTTCAGATGGCTCGGGACGTTCTTGTCCCAACGCGCCAGATCTTCCAGCGGATAGGGCTTGCCACCGTGCAACGCGCGCTTGATGCGGCTCTTGCCGCTGGGCAGCGGTACATTGGGCAGCGCATCGCCTGCCGGTGTACCGGCGTGATCGAGATAATCACGCTTGAACTCCGCCTGCGTCATTCCCCACTTCATCAGAAACTCGCGGCTGCCGCGATTCTTGATCACACGGCCCGTCGAGCGGCAGCCGAAGTGATAGACCACGCTCTTGCCGACGATCCGGAAGGTGCGGCAGCCGACCAGCCAGAGCTTCATCAGGAAGTCGTCGTCGCTGCTCATACCCGGTCCGAACTCGATGCTGTAGCCCCCGACCAGATGCCAGAGACTGCGGCTCACCAGCGTGGGTTGCGTGGGCACGCCGTTGACATCGTCGCGCCCGAGTGACTTCGCGAAAGCCAGTAGCGCGGCTTCGTCGAAGGTTTCGGTCGTGGTGCCGAAGTCTTGCGAGACGACTTGTTTGCTCACGCCCGCGTTGGGCTCGATCATCACCGACGACAGGTAGTAGACCGGCGTGTCGAGCGCACGGGCGGCCTCGATGAGCGCGGTGTCCCAGCCGGGCGTCACGAACATGTCGTCGTTCAGGAACAACAACTGATCGTGCGACGCCAGCGGGGCGAGCTGGTTGAGCGCGAGACAAACGCCGACGTTGCCGGTGCTGTGCGTGTGGCGCAAGCCTTGCTCACGCACCCAGGCGAGTGTGCCGTCGCTGCCGTCGTTGACGTGGACCAGAATCTCGTGGGCATCGCCCGAGTGCCGTCGCACGCTGTCGATACACAGCTTGAGGAACGGCAGGTTATTCCAGGTCGGGATCAGGATGCTTAGCATGGAGGGACTACGGCCTCGGGTTAGGAACGTTCGGCCGCAACAGCGGTGTCGCGTGGGCTGTCAGGATAGGCAAGCGCGGCCAAAAGCGCCAGCATCGTGGCGTAGAAAGCCACAGTGACCTTCAGGTTGAAGGTCTCGACCGTCAGGCCGAACACGGCAAACGACACGGCAGTCATCAACCCCATGAGCGCAGCCCGTTGCTCGCGTCTGCGTGGTTGCAAGGCGCCGACGCGAATGAAGAAGTAGGCCGGGCCAAGATACACGCCGAGGATCGCCAGCAGCCCGAGCAGCCCGTAATCGGCGAAGTACGCGAGGATCTGGTTGTGAACCTCGCCCTTGCCGTAATCGGCCGCCATCGGGGTGAGATCGCCTGCCGCTGCCATTGCGGGCATCGCGTTCCGGTATCCGTGTGCCCCGAGCCCCGTCCACGGATTCTCGCGGATGAGCTTCACGGCCGTCTTCCACAATTCGAGCCGGATGCCGATGGACGTATCGGCCTGGCCGGCGCTCAGACTCGCAAGATCCGAGTGAATGTTGTTGAATCGGTCTCTGACGGTGCTCGAGAGGAAGCTGCTGGCCACTAGCACGACGGCCACCCCTGCAATGACGGCCCGGCGCTTCAGGTTAGCCGAATGCGGTCGGCAAAGCAGCCAAATGACAAGCAAAACGGGTAATGCTACCCAGCCCCCGCGTGACTGACTCGCCCACGATGCGTAGCATCCGGCGGCCCCCCCGATCAGCTTGAAGATGACAAGCCAGAACCGGTCACGGGCAAGCCAATGAATCGACACGACCGAGAGCACGCCGAGCAGCAGCGCGATATCGCCAAAGTGAATGGGGTTGAGAAACGTGCTTTCCGCACGAGGGGCGAGCGTTTCAGCCGTCGAATACAGCGCCATGAAGGCCGCCGAGATGGCGCCCAGTCCGAAGGTCAGATCGATCCACCGGGGAATAATCGATGCAATATGGCGCAGCCCGAGAAAGACCAGCACGGCGAGCAGAAAGCGAGCCGGGGAATCGAGCGTATTGGCGACCACGTCGCGGTGCAGCAATTCGACGAAAACGATCGCGATGATCGGCAGACACAGCGAGGCGACGAAGACATTGAAGTATGGGCCTGCCGGGATGTCGGGGCGCCCCCTGGGGCACTTGCGCATCGCGAAAAGCGCGGCTGCGCCACAGGCGACGATGAGGAACACCACGGTATTCCCGCCACGCGGAACGACCAGCGCGGCAGCCGGGAACAGCAGAATGAGGATGCCGACAATCGTGGCAAACAGATGCCGACCGGGATTGCGGGTCGGCGCATGGGCCTTGCTCATTGGATACCTGGCAGACTTCGTCAAATAAAACTGCACGAAGTATGCCAGAAATGGCGGTGGGAACCGGCCTTTACGTGCCCCGGTTTGTGAAGGCGCAACAAGCCGTCTCGCCGAGGCCTGCCCCGTCTTGACTCAGAGGTTCATTGCCCCAAGCACGCCGCACAGGTGCAGCGCGACGTGGGTCCATGCGGCTTCGTCGTAGGAATCGCCCTCGCGGGCCTGCCGTTGCGCTGCGTGAAACACGCGCCACATGGCGGCGGCGCTCGATGGCGTACCGCCCGCCAGCTGATATTGGCGTTGCAGCGCCTCCGCGAGCCAGGGCTGCTCCTGCGCGCAGGCTTCGGCGTAGGCTTCGACGGCGATACGGGCAAAGGGATCGATCGCCGGGTCGAGCACGACTTCCTGGCGCGCTGCCATTTTCGGCACGGCGGAGAGGGCGTGGCTGTGGACGGCGGCCTGGCGTGTGTGGTGGTGTTTCATGTCGGTCTCGTCTCGTTGGCCGCACCGGACGTTCCGGCGCGGGCTTCCTTACGTGGACTCAAGTTGACTCAGGTGGACCCGGTCGCCCGGTCACCTGGTCGGTCAGTCAGTCGTTTTCCATGTCGCGGATGAACAGCATCGCCGCGAGCTTGGCCTGATCGATACTGGCGAACGTTCGGCCGTCCATCGGCCAGACATCCACCAGCACGGCGTAATTGCCGGGCCGATCGGCCTGCATGATGCGAATGTAGTGCTGGCGGAACACGCAACGCGCGAGTTCCACGGTCGGATGCGGACGGCGAAAATGGGCTGATGACATGACAGTCTCCAGGGAATCGGCCCTCCGGCCTCGACGGGCCGTTACCTGAATTCAGCAAATCTCATGCCATGCGTCTCGAAAATCTTAACTATTTGATTTGTAAGGCGTGACGCGGTAGGAAGGGCAACCGCCCCCGTCGTAACCTTGCTAAAACGTTACGGAAACGAAACATCGCCGGAACGCGGGACGTAACAAGCGACGGTTGCCCGGCTTGAGCGGCTTGAGCGCCCTGAGCGGGATTACGCGGCACCGAGGCGGCGTGTGGTATTTGTGTTCCACTAAAATGGGCAGATACGCGGGTCGACGTCGCAAATTGCGGCGCCTTCCTGTGGCGCCCTCCATGATTTCGCTCCCGGACACCCGTCTTCGCCACGCTGCATGAACCTTCGCTTTCTCGAAACCTTCGTCTGGCTCGCCAAGCTGCGCAATTTCCGCCTGACCGCCGAACGGCTGCACACCACGCAGGCGGGCGTCTCGAGCCGGATCGCGTCGCTAGAACAGAGTTTCGGCGTGCGCTTGTTCGATCGCAGCGCGCGCGAGGTCACGCTGACGGCCGCCGGCCAGAAGGCGCTGGCGTATGCCGAGCGCATCGTCATGCTGGGTCAGGAGATGAAGCGCGAGCTCTCCGACCCCGACATGCCGCCGGGCGTGCTCAAGATCGGCGTTGTGGAGTCGATCGTGCACAGCTGGTTCCCCGATCTGGCGGCCCGGATTCACCGGGAGTATCCGCAACTCGAGATCGAGGTCACCAGCGAGACGACCATCAACCTGTGCAAGCAACTCGAAGCGGGTTCGCTCGATCTGGTGTTGCAGACCGACATGCAGCACGGCACCGGCATCGATAACCTGCCGCTGGCCGAGTTTCCGATGCGCTGGGTCGCCAGCCCCAAGCTCAACCTGAAAGGCGAGACGCTCGATGTGGCCGACCTCGCGGCCTATTCGCTGGTGAGCTTCTCGCGCAATTCGGGGCCGCACAAGACGCTGGAGCGGATGTTCTCCGTCGCAGCCGAGCGGCCGGTGCGGGTGCACTGCATGACCTCGGTGGCGGCGATCATCCGGCTGGTGGTCGACGGCTTCGGCGTTGCGATGCTGCCGCCCGCCATCATTCAGCGCGAACTGGGCGAGCACAGCCTGCATCTGCTGCGCGTGAACGCCAATTTCCCCAATCTGCCGCTGGTCGGCTCATTTCGCACCGGCGCACTGCTCGCCGAGAACGTCGCCCGCCTTGCGCAACGCACCGCGAGCGAGTTCGCGCTCAACATGGGGCCGGATATCGCCATTCCGCCCGCCGCCGCCATGACGGCCCCGGCCTGGGGCGACGCGGAGTCCTGATGACCCCGGCGGCCGCCCGGCTTTGTCCGGCGCGCCTGCGCGCGGCCATCGGCGGCCCATGCTTGACTAATGGGTGACTAATGGCTGACTAATGGGCAGGTCATCCGAGGGTCATAAGAATTTGCTGTTACGGCAAATTTGATTTCTTGTTGGACGCCTTTTCCCCGGTTTTGCACACTCGGAACAACGGTCGAGCCATGCGCATGCAGCGATGCGATGCGCCGGCCGGCCCCCGATTGTCGAAACCGATGGAAATTGCCTCATGACTGCCACTGCCCCGCGCGCCCAACTCTGCATCTGGACGAATATCGACCCGGCTTTCGAAGCGGACTTCAACCGCTGGTACGACCGGGAGCACATGCAGGAGCGCGTGGCGATTCCGGGTTTCCGCTTTGCACGCCGCTTCAAGGCGCTGCACGACACGCCGCGCCCGTATCTCGCGCTGTACTGCACGCAGGACGCCGGTGTGTTCACCAGCGAGCCCTACGCGCAAGCCTTCAACCACCAGACGGAATGGTCGCTGCGCAACTTCGCCCGCATGCAGGGCACGCAGCGCCGCGTCGGCACACTCGACGTGGAAGCCGGTGAAGGGCAGGGCGGTCAACTTGCCGCCTTTGTGCTCGACGAGGCCACCGTCGCCAAGTCGCACGCCCGTCTCGCGTCGCAACTGACTGAACTGGCACAAGCCGACGGCATCGTGCGCGCCACGCTGCAAGTCACGGTGCCGCGTCTGTCGGTCTCGCTCACCGCCAAAGACGCGCCGCTGCCGCCCGCCGATGCGGTCGTGCTCATCGAAGGTAGCGACGCTGAAGCCGTGCGTGCCGCTGCCGAGGCGCTCGCCGCCACGTACGGCGTGCCTGCTGCCGATGTCACCCGTTTCGCGATGCTCTGGCGCCTCGGTGCCGGTGACGACTGATTCTCCCCGCGCCACCTCACGCGATCTCACGCCCCGATCCGCCCCCTCCCGGAGACACACATGACAACTTACACGGACGCTCGCGACACCCGTGGCAACGACGCTGACACCGCCGCTGCCGAGGCGCGCAAGCAACGGTCGAAAAAAGGCCGTCTCGCCACGGCCAGCATGGTCGGCACCACGCTCGAATGGTATGACTTCACGGTCTACAACACGCTCGCCGCGCTGGTCTTCAACCACCTGTTCTTCCCGTCGGTCGATCCGCTCGCAGGCACGATTCTCGCGTTGTCGACGTATGCGGTCGGTTATGTGTCGCGCCCGCTGGGCGGCATGGTCTTCGGCAACCTCGGCGACAAGATCGGCCGCCGCGCCGTACTCGTGCTCACACTCGTGGTGATGGGGCTGACAACGGGCCTGATGGGGTTGCTGCCGACGTATGCGTCGATCGGCATCTGGAGTCCGGTGCTTCTGGTGGCGCTGCGCTTCGTGCAGGGCGTGGCGCTCGGCGGTGAATGGGCCGGTGCGGTGCTGCTGTCGGTGGAACATGGCGATCAGCGCAAGCGCGGTCTGAACGCGTCATGGACGCAGGTCGGACCGTCGTTCGGCACATTGCTGGCCACGGGGTTGATTGCACTCATCACGCTGGCGATCTCGCCGGAAGACTTCCTCTCGTGGGGCTGGCGCGTGCCGTTCCTGCTGAGCCTGGTGCTGGTGGCCTTCGGCCTGTGGGTGCGTCGCGGGGTGGAAGAAACGCCGATGTTCGAAGCGATGGCGCACTCGGATCGTCAGGCGGAAATGCCGATTGCCGACGTGTTCCGCTCGCACTGGCGCAATCTGCTGGTCGCCGGTGGTTCGCGCATCGGTTCGGATGTGCTCTATGCGCTGATGGTCGTCTTCACGCTGACGTACGTGACCGGCACGCTGCACCTGTCGCGCCCGCTCGCGCTCACTGCGGTGCTGATCGGTACGGCCTTCAACGCGCTGACGGTGCCGCTGTTCGGCGCGCTTTCCGACAAACTCGGCCGTCGTCCGGTGTATGGCTTCGGTGTGTTGTGTGCGGTGATCTGGGCGTATGGGTTCTTCGTGCTGCTCGATACGGCGAGCCCCGCGCTGATCGTGTTGTCGGTGGTGATCGGGCTGGTGATTCACGCGATCATGTACGGGCCGCAGGCGGCGTTTGTCACCGAGCAATTCCCGACGCGCGTGCGTTACGCCGGGTCGTCGCTGGCTTACACGCTCGCGGGCATTCTCGGCGGGGGCTTCGCGCCGCTGATCATCGTGAGTCTGTACAAGGAGTTCGGGACGACGGTGTCGGTGTCGCTCTACGTGACGGCGGCGCTCGCGATTACGGCGATTGCGCTGTTTGCTGCGCGCGAGACCGCGCACAAGCCGCTCAAGGACTGAAGGTTCGCGACACGTCGCGATCGGCAAGAAACGAAAACGGCACGCTACCCGGCGTGCCGTTTTTTATTTGTCGCGATGTCTGCCGTCTACCGTCTGGCGCCGTTGCGCATCACGCTTCGCACAACGCTTCGAGACTGGCCAGATCGCCGCGCTGGGCCAGTTGATGCACCTGACGCGCGAAGCCGTCGAACTGCGGTGCCTGTTCGCTCAACCCGCAGGCCCAGTCCATCAGATCGGTGATGGCGCCGAGCGCGATCAGCTGACGGGCTTGTTGCAGGTGTTCGGGCGGCGGACGCACGATGACGGCATTGGCCTCGTCATGCGCCGGGGCCCGGACGTCATCGCGTTGCAGGTCGAGCAAACGTGCGAGCGTGTTGCGCAGGTCGGCGAGTTCGATCGGCTTGAGCAGGCAGGCGGTATAGCCCCCGTCCGACGCCACCACCTGCGGCGACGCCGAAATGGCCAACACCGGCATGCCGGGCCAGTAACGTCGCACCGCGCGCGCGACGCTCAGCCCGTCGGCGTTCGGCATCATGTGATCCGTCAGCACCAGATCGGGGGCCGTCTCAAGCGGATTGCCCAGCGCGGCAATCAGCGCGACGCCGTCGCCGAACGTGCTCACGGTGAAGCCCAGACTGGCCAGTTCGTCATGCAGGAACTGGCGGATTTCAGGGGAATCTTCTGCGAGCCAGATGTGATGGCCGGTGCCGTCGAGCGAGGGGAGTGCATGCATCGCGCCTGCGAGCGACTGCGCCACAAGATCGCCTTCGTGCGCGATCTGTAGCGGCAGCGTGAACGCCACGCGTGTGCCCACGTTGGGGGTGCTGTCGATGGAGATCGTGCCTTTCATGCGCTCGACCCATTGCCGCACGATGGCCAGACCCAGCCCGACACCGGGCAGCCGCCGCGCACGGTCGAGTCGCGCGAACGGTTCGAACACACGCGACAGGTCTTCCTTCGCGATACCGCAACCGGAGTCTTCGACGCCGAAACACACGTGGACCAAGTCACGTCGCGTAATGTCGGGCGATGCGGAGAGCGCGAGAGTGATGGTGCCGTCGGCGGTGTACTTCGCGGCGTTGTCGAGCAGGTTGCCCAGCACCTGCCGCACCCGTTTGGCATCGAGGGTGAGCAACGGCGGCAACGTGGCGCGAATGTCGAGCAGGAACGCATTGCCGTGCTTGCGCGCGAGGCTCATGCCCTCCTGCGCGACGCCGTCGATGAAGGCGTGGGTGTAGACAGGAGCGACGTGCAGCGCGTCGGCCGCGCCACCGCCGGCGTATTCGATCAGGTCGTTGATCATCGCGAGCATGTGATGCGCGCTGCGACGGATGATGCGGCCCCGGTCGGCGTCTTCGCGCCCGCCGGCCTGAACGAGATCGGCAAAGCCGATGATCGACGTGAGCGGCGTGCGCAGATCGTGGCTGATGCGCGCAAGGAAGTCGCTCTTGGCGCTGCTGGCTTCGTCGGCGGCGATCAGCGCGGCTTGTAGCTCACGCGTGCGCGAATCGACGGCGTTGGCGAGTCGCGCCTGTTCTTCGCGACGGGTCTCCAGCACTTCCTGCCGGGCAGCGCGCTGCTTGCGTTCCAACTCACGCGAACGGCCGGCCACGATGACCGACAGCATGATCAGCACCGACAAGTTGGTGCTCCACGCCATCGCCGTGTTGGCCAGCCAGTCTTCCGGCAACAGGCCCCTGATGATGGCCAATCGCCAGAACAACACCACGCAGCCCGGCGAGAACGACAGCAGGCACAGCCGCGCGTTATTGAGGCCCCGCCGCCAGCCGTCGAGCATCGACACCACCCAGACGACGTTGAAGACGCTGAGCAATTGCAGATGCGTGAAGGCCGCCGCGCGGTGATCGCCGAACGCCACCCAGACGGTCATGCACGCCATGATCGCGATCATGGCGCGATAGACCCACCGCCAGAGCCGCACCCGGTTGAGGCCCGAGAAGATGACGACCATGGCGCTGAAGACGCCCGCCGTGAGCGTCGAGAACAGACTCGGCGCGCGGACGATGAATTCGCCCCCCTGCGGCAGGATGTAGCGGTAGATGAAGCCTTGGAACGCCATGTCCTGCGCCACCTGCGTGAGCGTGGTGAGCGCGAGCAGGGTGAACACGATGTCGCGCCGCGCGATGCCGAGTACGAGCGTGTACAGCGCAATGGTCAGCATCGAGCCGGCCAGCAGCATCGCCACCATGGCGTTGCGCGATTCGATTCGCCGGAAGTCGTCCGGCACCCACAGTTGCGGCACGATGCTGACCGACGAGCGGGTCTGCACGCGAACGGCGAACGTCAGGCTTTCGCCGGGGGCCAGCGAGATCGGGAAGACGGATGTCTCGGAGCGAATCGGATGCCGGGCGAGCGGCACGGTGTGCCCTGCAAGCCATGTGATCGTGGGTTGCGTGGTGCCGGTGGGCATCGCGTAAAAGCGCACGTCTTCGAGCCGCACGATGCCGATGCTGAGCCAGCGGGTGACCGGCTGGGTGCTGGGATTATCGATGACCCCGCGAATCCAGAACGCCGACTCGCTGTAGCCGGGGTTGAGCATCTTGGGCGTGACGTCGCGCCAGCCGGGGGCGGCGAGCGCTTGCGCCGCGTCGAGCTTGGCCGAGGGGTCCACCAGCAGGCGCAGTTCCTTGTCGAGCTTGAGCGGCGACGGCGCGTCGGCGATATCGATGGCTGATGGTGATGGCGATGCCGTTGCCGCTTCCGATGTCGATGTCGAGACCGGCGTGGTGGCGAACGCACCGTGGGCGAGCGTCAGCCAACCGAGCAGTATGACAATGGCCCACACTGCCCGCCGCCATCCTTGCGCCGGACTTCCCGCAGGCGCAGCGGTCATTGCGACGATCCCGGCGCGTCCCCGGGGGCGGCATCACCGGTGCGTGTGTCTTGGCTATCGGGCGTATCGGGCACGGTGTGTGCGCCGCGCTCGCGAAAGCCGCTGGGCGGCATGCCGAAGCGCTCGCGAAACGCGGTCGCGAAGTTGGCTGCGCTGGCAAAGCCGACGGCACTGGCGATGTCCTGCACGTCGAGCGAGGTCTCCGTCAGCAGGCGGCGCGCTTCCTTCATGCGCTCTTCGCGCAGAAAGTCGAAGACGGTCACGCCCACGCAACGGCGAAACGCCAGATTCAGCCGCCGGGTGTTGGTGCCGACGGCGTTGGCCAGTCCCGCCAGTTCCGGCGTGACGTCGAGCTGACCCAGCAGCAGCGCGCGCGTGGCGCGATAGAGCACGGCATCGAGCGTGTGGGCCTGCACCGGCAACGGTGCTTCGTGGGCGATCGCCGCCACGGGTGCGGCGGGCATGGCCGCAGTGGTCGTGGCGGCCGGCGCGGGCGCATTGGCCTTGAGGTGAATCGACAGGCGCAGGCGCACTTCTTCGAAGTCGTAGGGCTTGGTCACATAGTCGACCGCGCCCGCCGTAAGGCCGGCGACGCGCTCGCCCGGCAAGGCGGCGGCGGTGAGGAAAATCAGGGGAATGTGGCGCGTGCCGGGGTCGGCCTTGAGCAGGCGGCAAGCCCCGAGCCCGTCGCAGACCGGCATGCGGATATCCATCAGGATGAGATCGGGCTGCACGGTGCGCGCCTTGGTGTAGCCATCGCGGCCGTCCTGCGCGATGTAGACCCGGCAGCCTTGCTGGCTGAGGAAATCCATCAGCAGCATGCGGTCTTCCTGATTGTCGTCGACCACGAGCACGCGCGCGCCGGACAACTGGCGGGCATGGGCGGAGGCGGACCATGGAGTGCCGGCACGGCGTGCAGCAGCCGTGGAATGAACTGTGCCGGACGGCGGCAAGGGCAGGGGGCGATCGCTCATGATGGCCGTCATTCTTTCACATTCGATCCGGCGTACCGGGGGGATGTGGCGCGTTTTGCCATGCACGCCAAATATTTTTCCGTCAGGCAAACGTCACATGCTGTCGGGCAAAGGTGTCGTGCCGTCTGGCAATAGCGACTCAGGTAAGGTCAGCCGTCGGGTTCGCCGCAGCGATGACCGGCGTGCAGGCGATCGGGGGGTCGTTTGCCGTTGGCGCGCTGCTCTGTGCGAGCCCGGCCCCCCCGGGGGGGACCGGACACCGGTTTTGCAAGCCTGCCGATACCCTGACGAAACCTTATTCCGGTTCGGTCCACACGACGTTGGCGCCGACCGAGCACAGGTTCTCGACAAAGCGCGGATGCGCGCGTTTGATCGGCAACGCATTCTTGATCGTCGATTGGCCGTCGATACTCGACGCCACCATCAGCAGCGCAATCGCCACCCGAATGATGTACGGACTCTCGACCACCGCCGGCGAGAGCGGAATGCCGCCGAACGTGATCAGGCGATGCGGGTCGGACTGAAACACGTGCGCGCCGAACTTCGACAATTCCGTCGACCAGCCCATGGCACCGTCGTAGACCTTGTTCCAGAACATGGCGCTGCCTTCGGCCTTCACGCCCAGCGCAATGAAGATCGGCAACAGGTCGACCGGGAAATAGGGCCACGGTGCGGCTTCCACCTTCGTCAGAATGTTCTTCGTGAACGGCGTCTGCACCTTGAGCGGGCCCTGCGCCGTGGCGGTGGACCAGCCGTCGCGATGCTCCACCTTCACGCCGAATTTGGCGAACGTGCGGTCGATCAGCGGGAACTGCTCCGGGGCGGTGTTCTTGACGGTGATCTCGCCGCCGGTAATCGCACCGAGCGCGAGGAACGTGGTGATTTCGTGGAAGTCTTCCGAGAAGCGGAATTCACCGCCGCCGAAACTCGACACGCCTTCGATGGCCAGTTGCGAGGTACCCACGCCTTCGATCGGCACGCCCAGCATCTGCATGAAGCGGCAGAACTCCTGCACGTGCGGCTCCGACGCCGCGTTGTTCAACTGCGAGCGTCCGTTGGCCGAGGCGGCGCACAGCACGAAGTTTTCCGTAGTGGTAACCGACGCGTAGTCGAGCCAGTGGTGAATCGCCGGGCGGGCGCTGTCGGCGTGGATGAGCAGCGAGCCTTCGGTGCGCTCGACGCGTCCGCCGAAGTGGCGCAGCACTTCAATGTGCGGATCGATTTCGCGCACACCCAGCGTGCAGCCCTTGATGTTGTCTTCGATGCGCGCGACGCCAAAACGCGCGAGCAGCGGCGGCACCAGCATGATCGACGAGCGCATCTCTTCGGGCAGATGGTCGGTGCGCGGGTCGAACTTCGTATTCAGGTGATGCACGTCGAGCGTACCGGCGTCGAAGTCGACGCTGACATCGCTGCCGAGCTGGCGAAAGATGTCGAGGATCTTGCGAACGTCGGTGATCTCGGGCACGCCGATGAGGCGCACCGGCTTGTCGGTGAGCAGCGTGGCGCACAGCACCGGCAGGACGGCATTCTTGTTGGCGGAGGGGGTGATGCGGCCGCGCAGGGGCTGGCCGCCGTGGACTACCAGATGGGACATGGGCTTCCTTCGGGCTTCTTGCGTCAAGCGGGGTGGTCCGTGAATCCGTGAATCGGTGGATCGGGGGATCGGGTTGAGGCGAAATATACCCCGATTGCGCCGGGTGTGCGACGTGACCCGTGCGTCGCCGCTCAGCGCACCGCCGCGTTGGCGAATGCCTCGGCAAAGATCGCGTGGAAGTCGGGGGTCTCGGCGGCCGCCGCCCGCGTGAGTACGCGCGCTTCCAGCTCGTCCAGATGGGCTGTCGCCAATGCCACCGCCGCCTGCGTTTCGCCTGCCCGCAGCCGGGCCACCAACTGCGCGTGCTCGGTGGGCGCGCAATGGATGAACTCCGCCGGGTCGAACAACGCCTTGTAGAGCTCGGTTTTCGCGACCAGTTGACGGGCGAAGGCTTCGAGCTCGGCGCTGTTGGCCGTGTCGATCAACTTCAGATGGAATTCGCCAGCGAGCCGGATCGAGCGCTCGTGCGTGCCCTGCGCATGCGAATCGGCCTCCTCAGCCACGTGCGCGTCGAGCTGCGCGAGTTGCACCGTGCTCAATTGACCGCAAACACTCGTGATCACGCCGGTTTCCAGCACGCGCCGGGCGCGGTAGGTCTGGCGGATGTCGTCAAGCGAGGGTTGCGGCACAAAGGCGCCGCGATTGGGTTCGAGCACCAGCTTGCCTTCGAAGCCCAGCCGGGCGAGCACCTTGCGCACCGCCCCGCGCGTGCAGTCGAACGCCTGCGCGAGGTTGCGCTCGCGCAGCGGCATGCCCGGGCGCAGCTTGCCCGAGAGCAAGGCCTGCGAAATGGCGGCATACACCCGTGCCTCGATTTGCTGTCCCGCGCTCCCGGCGCCGAGGGAATCTTCTGCCGGTGCCTCGTGGGCCTCTGCGGTGCGGCTCAAACCAACCCTCCTCATGAATCGAAATGCGAACCCGGCCGTAGACCCGGCGGCGGACTCAACGGCGAATTGCCAGCAAATTCTTTACACCCGTGCGCCAGCAAAGCCCCGGCAGACGTGTCTGTGGGGCGCATTGTACCCGTCGCCTCCATTCGCTTGTTCGTCTGCGGAAAACCCTCGGTTTGACCCTTGCCGCCCCCGCGACCTTGCATTTTGGCATCGCACTGCCGATAATGGTCAACAAAAATGGTTAACCATTTTATGGCTAAAACCATCGAGCCGCACGACAGCGGCCATCCCCCTTGGATTTGTTTGGGTCTGGAGACGTCATGAAACTCGTACATTGCCTGGCCGCGTTGCCTATCGCGGCCTTCTACAGCGGCGGCTGGCTCGCCGAACATGTGGGCACCCGGCTCGCCGGTCTGCCGTTCCTGATGACATGGAACATCGTCTGGTTGCTGCTCACCTCGGTTGTCATGGTGGTGATGTTCCGCTTTGACGGTTCACGCGAGGCCGCTGCGGCCGACCGTGCCAGCGCGGCGTCCGCCGCCAAGGGCCAGAAGGCCCCGGGAGCCGCGTCATGAATGCCGCACTCACCGTGATTGCGGCGTTTCTCGCCTTTGCCTTGTTTATCGGCCTGCGCGCACGCCGCGGCCGCAAGATGAGCCTTGAGCAATGGGCCGTGGGCGGGCGTGGCTTCGGCACGCTGCTGGTATTCCTGTTGATGGCCGGCGAGGCCTTCTCGACTTTCACGTTTCTGGGCGCGAGCGGTTGGGCCTACAGCAAGGGGCCGCCCGCGTTCTACATCCTCGCTTACGGGGCGCTCGCTTATCTGCTCGGCTACTGGATGCTGCCGGCGGCATGGCGTCACGCCACACGTCACAACTGCGTGTCGTTCTCGGACTTCTTCGCCACGGCGTACCGCTCGCGGGCGCTGGGCGTGGTGGTGTCGCTGGTCGCCGTGCTGGGCATGAGCGCGTTGCTGATCATTCAGTTGCGCGGGCTCGGCATCATCGTGTCCGAAGCGTCGTACGGCACGATTACGCCGACGGTTGCGATCTGGTGCGGTGCCATCGCGATGGTGCTCTACATCACGGTGTCGGGCATCCACGGGTCGGCGAGCATCGCGATTTACAAGGACATCCTGATTCTCGTGATCGCCGTGTTCCTCGGCATCTATCTGCCGTTGCACTACTTCGGCGGGTTTGGCGAAATGTTCGACCGTATCGAAGCGGCGCGTCCGGGCTTCCTGCAAATGCCGACGAGCGGTCTCACGCTGTCCTGGTACAACTCGACGATTCTGCTGACCTCGCTGGGCTATTACCTGTATCCGTACGTCTTCACGTCGGTGTACGCGGCGAAGAGCGAGACGGCCGTGCGGAAAAACACCATCCTGATGCCGCTGTATCAAATGGTCATCGCGTTCATGTTCTTCGTGGGCTTTGCGGCGATTCTGCAAGTGCCGGGGCTCACCGGTGCCGATTCGGATCTGGCGTTGCTGCGCATCGTGAAGCAGACGTTCTCGCCGTGGTTCGTCGGCGTGATCGGTGGCGTCGGGGTGTTGACCGCGCTGGTGCCGGGTTCGATGATTCTGCTCAACGCGTCGACGCTGCTCGCCAAGAACGTCTATCGCGACGGCTTTGCACCGCACGCCAGCGATGCCTTCGTGGCCAAGCTCGCCAAGCGCGTGCTGCCGGTCTTCGGGCTGGTTGCGGTGTTCTTCGTGTTGCGCGGTGGTGCGACGTTCGTCGCGCTGGCGCTGTTTGCATCGAGCTTGCTCACGCAGTTGTTCCCGTCGTTCGTGGCCAGTTTGTTGCCGCGTCCGTTCGGCAACAAGTACGGCGCGTTTGCCGGGATTGGGGCGGGCGCCGTGGTGCTGGCGCTGGCCGTGACGCTCGACGTCAATTTGCATACGTTGCTGCCGGGCGCACCGGACACGGTGGCATCGATCAACATGGGGCTCGTCGCACTGGCCGTGAACGCGGTAACGTTCGTGATCGTCAGCGTGTTGACGCGGGCTCGCAATGTGGCGCCGGGACTGGCGCAGGGAACTTGATTCATGACCGCACTGGAAACTCTGGAAATTCGCAATGCCCGCGCACTCGACGGGTCGCCCGTCGCCGTGCGCATCGAACGCACGGCCGACGGCCGGGCGACGATTGCCGCCATCGGGGCGTCGTTGCCTGATGCACCCGCTGCGGCCGGCGGTATCGAGGCGATCGATGCGCAGGGCGCGCTGCTGATGCCCGGTCTGGTGGAAGCGCACACGCATCTGGACAAGACCGCGTGGGGCATGCCGTGGTACGTGAACGAATGCGGTTCGCGCCTGATCGATCGCATCGACAACGAACGGGCGTGGCGTGCGAGCAGCGGGCATGATGCCGGTGCCGCCTCGCTCGCGCTCGGCCGTGCGTTTCTGGCGGCCGGCACGACGCGACTGCGCACCCACGTCGACATCGATACCGACGCCGGGCTGCGCCATCTCGACGGCGTGCTTGCTACCCGCGAGACGCTGGCCGACACGCTCGACATGCAGATCGTGGCGTTTCCGCAATCGGGCGTGCTCGATCGCGAAGGCACCGTTGCCCTGCTCGACGAATCGCTCGCGCGCGGTGCCGACGTGCTGGGCTGGCTCGACCCGTGCGCCATCGACCGCGACCCGGCGAAGTCGCTCGATGCGATGTTTGCGCTGGCCGACAAGCATGGCTGCCCCGTCGACATTCATTTGCACGAGCCGGGCGAGATGGGCGTGTTCTCGTTCGAACTGATGCTGGAGCGCATTGCTGCACTCGGCATGCAAGGCAAGGTCGTCGTCTCGCACGCGTTTTGTCTGGGGGAACTGGACGCCGCGCGTGCCGAGGCGCTGCTCGCTCGCCTGGCCGACGCCGGTGTGTCGCTCATCACGACCGCGCCGCCGTCGCGCGTGGTGCCGCCGCTGATGGCTTGCCGCCGTGCCGGTGTGCCGCTCGCGGGCGGTAACGACGGCATTCGCGATACGTGGACACCCTATGGCTCGCCAGACATGCTGGAGCGCGCCATGATGATCGGCCTGCGCTACAACCTGCGCCGCGACGACGAGCTCGACATTGCGCTCGACTGCGTGACGCATCAGGGCGCGCAGGTGTGCGGCTTTCAGGACTACGGCTTGCAGGTGGGCGCACGCGCCGATCTGGTGCTGGTGGATGCCTTGAACGCCGCACAGGCCATCGTCACGCGTGCGCCGCGTCGCTGGGTGGTGGCGAACGGACGCGTTGTCGTGCGTGAGGGCATGGCGGTATGACGCTTTGGCTTGCGATTGTCGCGGTCGGCCTGACGCTGCGCCCGACACTCACGTCCATCAGTCCGCTGCTGCCGCAGATTCGCGAAGCCACCGGGATGAGCTTTCCGGTGGCGGCGCTGCTCACGTCATTGCCCGTGCTCGCCATGGGCGCGGGTGCCTTCGCCGCCAGCAGCCTGACGCGGCGGCTGGGCGAACGGCGCGGCGTACTACTCGGACTGGCGGCGCTCGCGCTGGCGTGTGGCGTGCGATTCGTCGCCGACGACACGGTGCTCATGCTGGCGACGGCGCTTGCGTCGGGCATCGGCATCGCCATCATTCAGGCATTGCTCCCCGGTGTCGTGAAAGCGAACTACAGCGCCGCGCGCATGACTGCGATGATGGGCATTTATTCGGCGGCGCTCATGGGCGGCGGCGGGCTGGGCGCTGCGGCGAGTCCGTGGGCGTCGTCGCTGGCCGACGACTGGCGCGTCGGGCTGGGGATGTGGCTCGCCGTGGTCGGTGCCGCCGCGCTCGCGTGGTGGCGCGCACCGCTCGGCGTTCCTGCGGTGACAGGGGTCGAAGTTTCGGAGGCGCTGGCGGCGCGCCACGCCGAGTTGTTGGGCAAACATGGCGAATATGGCAAGAAGCGCACAAACGCGAAGCCTGCGACGAGCGCCGCGACGCGTGAGCCTTCCATGCTCGATCTGCTGCGCAATCGCCGTGCGTGGACACTGGCGGTCTATTTCGGTCTGATCAACTGTACCTACACGACGATGGTCGCGTGGCTGCCGCCGTTTTATCAGCAGGCGGGCATGAGTGCGACGCAAAGCGGTGCGCTGCTCGCCGGGCTGACGGCCTGTCAGGTCGTTGCGGCGCTGGCCTTGCCGTGGCTGGCGCGGCGCAATGTCGACCGTCGCCGATGGCTCACGCTGGCGCTCGTGGCGACGCTCGCCGGGCTGGTCGGTCTGGTGTTCGCCCCCGAGGCGGCGCCGTGGCTCTGGATCGGTGCAATCGGTTTCGGACTGGGCGGCACGTTCTCGCTCGGCCTTGTCCTCGCGCTGGATCATCATGCGCACCCCCGCCATGCGGCCGCGCTCGCGGCGTTCATGCAAGGCGTGGGCTTCTGCATCGCGGCACTGGCCCCGTTCGCCGCTGGCGCGGTGCGTGCGCTGACCGGTGGTTTCACCCCGGCGTGGGTTGCCCTCGTCGGCGTGAACCTTGCCCTGATTGCGCTGACCTGGCGCTTCGATCCGGAAGGTTATGCGTCGGCGCTCGGCCGGCGATTCTCCCTACCGTGATTCCGGTCATCCTGTGCGTCCCGTTGCCGCACGGGGCGGCACACGAAGTCATGCGACCCGCAAGCGTCAGGCTTCGCACGCGTTGCGCACGCGAGACACGCTTCGGACACGCAAAAATCATGCGAGCCCCGCGGCAATTCACGCTAAGATGACCCATCGTGTGATGCCGCAGCGGGACTTCGGCGCGAGACCGGTGTCCTGACTTTGCACTTCCAGAAATCAGGGGAGAACGGATGCTCGGAATGGCGCGCTGGACAGTGGGACGACCGCTCGGGACGATGCTCGGCGCGCTCGCATTGTTCGCCACCTGCGCCGCGAGCACCGCCGTTCTGTTTCCCTCGACTGCCACGGCCGCCGATACCTCAATCGTCGGCAAGCTTTTCCCGAAAGCGGCCTCGGCGCCTTCTGCGGCTTCGTCTCCTTCCGCCGCCTCTTCCGCTTCTTCATCTTCTTCAGCTTCCGCCGCAAGTTCCGCTACCGCTACGCCTTCGTCTGCCGCCACGGGCACCGATCAGCGCGTGTTGCGCAGCGACGGCGCGAACGTCATGTTGCATGTGTTTCGTCCTAGCGTGGCGTGCAACGGACTCGCCGTGCTGAGCCCCGGCGCGGGCGACGACCGTGACGCGCTGGCGTGGCTTGGCCGCGCACTCTCGCAATACGGCTGGCTCGCCATCACCATGGCGCATAAGGAAGACAACGGCCGCGACGCGTTACGCGATCGCGTGCGAAGCGGTGGCATGCGCGACGGTTCGCTGGCGCTTCCTACGGATCCCGAAGTGTATGACGACCGTCTCGAAGACACAGGGGCGGCACTGCGCTGGGGACGCTCGCAATGCCGTACCGGCCCCACCGTCTTCTTCGGCCATGCGGCTGGGGCGGCGACAGTGATGTTCGAGGCCGGCGCAAAGAACAAGCTCGGGCTGGACAGCGACGACCGTTTCGATGGCTACGTGGTGCTCTCGCCGCAAGGGCCCGGCCCGATCTTTCCGGCCGGGGCATGGCATGACATCCGCAAGCCCATGCTGCTGGTCACGGGCACGCGCGACGCGCCGCTCGACGGCAAGTGGCAGGAGCGCACCACGCCTTATGCCGATCTGCCGCCGGGCTGCCACTGGCTTGCCGTGGTCGACGGTGCCACGCACTACAACTTTGCGGGCTTCGGCTACGGGCATCCCGATATCGAGGCGAAGGTCCTGCCGCTGATCGAGCGCTTTCTCGACAACCTGCGCGCGCACCGATGCGCGGTGCCCACACCGGCGGCGGGCGTGAAGCTCGACACGAAGTAAGACACCCATGGCCGAACAAGACCTCACCCGCGGACCGATCGGCAAAACCCTCTTCTGGTTCTCTCTGCCCGTGCTGGGCAGCAACGTGCTCCAGTCGCTCAACGCGTCGATCAACGCGATGTGGATCGGGCACTATCTGGGCGAGTCGGCGCTTACGGCAGCGTCGAACGCCAACATCCTGCTGTTCTTCCTGCTCGGTGTCGTGTTCGGCATTAGCATGGCCAACACCATTCTCATCGGCCAGTCGATCGGTGCGAAGAATCACGTGCTCACGCAGCGCATCGTCGGCACGAGTGCGACGTTCTTCGTGCTGATGTCCACGGCGGTGGCGGTCTTCGGCTACATCTTCACGCCGGAATTGTTGAACGCGTTGGGCACACCGAGCGACGCTCGCGCGTTTGCCGTCGCCTATCTGCGCATCATCTTCGTCGCGCTGCCGGTGATGTACTTCTACAACTTCGTGATGATGGCGTTGCGCGGCGCGGGCGACGCGCGCACGCCGTTCCGCTTCATGCTGCTCTCGGCCGGGCTGGATGTGGTGCTTAACCCATTGCTGATCTTCGGCTGGGGGCCGGTGCCGCCGTTAGGCATCGCGGGGTCCGCCGGGGCCACGCTTATCGCACAGACGGTGAGTCTCGCGGCGCTGCTCTATACGCTCTACCGCCGGCGCGATCCGCTGTGGCTGCCGCGCAAGGACTGGCGGTATTTGCGGATCGACCCGGGGCTGCTGCGGCTGATCGTCGTGAAGGGCCTGCCGATGGGCCTGCAAATGGTGGTGATCTCGTCGTCGGCGATGGTGATGATGGGTTTCGTCAACGGCTACGGTTCGCAGACGACGGCGGCGTACGGCGTGGCGTCGCAGTTGTGGACGTATGTGCAGATGCCGGCGCTGGCCATCGGTGCCGGTGTGTCGTCGATGACGGCGCAGAACGTCGGCGCGGGGTTGTGGGACCGGGTCTCGCGCATCGGACGCGTCGGCGTCGGGTTGAATTTCGTCATGACAGGCACGCTGGTGGTGGCCATCCTGCTGTTCAACCGCCAGTTCATGAACGCGTTTCTGCCGGACGACGGTTACGCGATTTCGGTGGCACAGCACATCAACGCCGTGGTGGCGTGGTCGTTCGTGCTGTTCGGCGTGACGATCGTGTTGTTCGGGGTGGTGCGTGCGACAGGGGCGGTCACCGCGCCGCTGGTGATCCTGTTCGTCTCGCAATGGGTGATCCGGCTGCCGTTTGCGTGGCAGTTGCAGAAGTCGTGGGGCGCGGAGGCGATCTGGTGGAGTTTCCCGCTGGGGTTTGGGGTGTCGCTGGTGATGGCGCTCATCTACTACAAGTGGGGCAACTGGCGTGGCGTGCGGATGTTGCCGCGCGCCGCGCCGCCAGCGGTGGCGCAATCGGCTGACGCCGCGAGTGCCGCCGCCGGGCCGTCACCTGTGCCGGTGCCGCCGGTCGGTGGCGGAAGTGGCGGTGGCAGCGGGCTGACGAAACCCGCCAGTCACGGTGAAAGCGAACGCGACCCTCGCGAGTGAGCTTCGGACTACGCTGCTTCGATTCACACGGCTTAGATCCACAATGCTGCGGACTCGGCCATCGCGCTTCGCAACCACGTCAACAACGCTTGCGTCGCGGGATTCGCATCGAACGATTCGCGCGCGAGCGCCACGTAGGCCGAGCCATCGCGTACGAAGCCGTGCGGTGCGATGAGGCGTCCGGCGCGCAGTTCGTCGCTCACCATGTACACCGAACCGATGGCCGCGCCCAAGCCCGCGCCTGCTGCCTGCAAACTCAAATAAAAGTGCTCGAAGGCCGGTATCGGACTACCGGATGCCCGCGCGCCGTAGCGCCCCGATGCCGGTGCATGGCCTTCGCCTTTCATCGCCCGCTGCCAGTCGTGCCATGCCTGCGGCCGGGTCCGCGTGTGTAACGGTGCCGGGTGTTCTGCCTCGAAGGCGGCTGGCAGACCGACCGGGCCGATCCACTCGTCGGCGAGCGGCTCGGCCACCAGCGAATGTCCCCAGAAGAAATCGTTGCGCCGGATCGCGACGTCCACGCCCGCGCTCGCCAGATCGATCAGTCCGCCGGCCGAATGCAGATGCAGCGCGATGTCGGGGTGCGCTTGCGCAAAAGCGCCCAGACGCGGAATCAGCCAGCGCATGGCCAGCGTCGGTTCACACGAGACCACCAACGTGCGCGAGGCCGCGACCGGTCGCAGGTTCGCCACCGTCTGTGCCAGTTGTTCGAACATCTGCCGCGTCGTGGCGTGCAGACGCTCACCCGCAGGCGTGAGAAAGACGGCGCGGTTGCGGCGTTCGAACAGCGGCAGACCGAGCGCATCTTCGAGCGTGCGTATCTGGCGGCTGACCGCGCCGTGCGTCACGAACAGCCGTTGCGCCGCCCGGGCAAAGCTCAACTCGGTGGCGGCGACATCGAAGACTTGCAGTGCATGAAGGGGCAGGGGACGGTCCATGCGTGAGAAATTATCACGTATCGGCGTGAGAAAGGATCGTTTTTCATAGCGCCTCATGTTCTGCAAAATTTCACTTGCTGGGCTTTGATGGCATCGCCGTGGGGGCGGTCTCCGGCCCGGATACGTGAGTTCTCATCATGCAAGAGTTATTGGCCGTCATGACAATCACCGTGCTGGCCGTGATCAGCCCGGGTGCCGATTTCGCCATGGTCACGCGCGCGAGCTGGCAGCACGGCCGCCGTGCCGGGTTATGGGCGGCACTCGGTATCGCAGCAGGCGTGCAGGTGCATGTCTTCTACACACTGGTCGGCGTCGGGCTACTGATGACGCGGCTGCCGTGGCTGTTCTCGGCCGTCAAATGGGTCGGAGCGGGCTATCTGATCTATATCGGCTGGCGCACCCTGCGAGATCGCTCGCCGGTGGCGGATGCCACGCAAGAAAGCAAGCAAGGCGAGACAGCGCAAGGGGACTCGTCGATATCAACCGCACACTCGCCAGAGGAAGGGCATTCTCACTGGCGCGCCTTCCGGACCGGTTTTTTCACCAACACGTTGAATCCGAAGACGACGCTGTTCGTCGTCAGCACGTTCACGCAGGTGGTGCACGCCGGCACGGGCTGGAAAGTGGGACTCGCCTACGGGGCGTTCATGTCGCTCGCGCACTGGGCTTGGTTCAGTCTGGTGGCGCTGGGCTTCTCGGCGGGGTGGATGCGTGCGGCCATGGTGCGCCGTCAGCACGCGGTTCGCCGTACGATCGGTGGCGCGTTGATGGCGCTGGGGGGATTGCTCGCGTTCGCCAATCGGTGATGGACGCCGGAAAATCGTGACATCGCGCGACATCCGGGCGCGGCGCGGGAATATCGCATCGGAAACACCGGCGCGGGGCGAAGAAAGTGGCAAAGAAGGGCCAAAGAAGCGACGAAAACTGTACATAAAACGTAAAAATCGCCCCGTTTTTCGTATAAGTCACAAATGGTCACAAATTAGTGACCCCGCTGAATCGGCGACGGCGCGGACGATTGGGGTAATGTGAGTGCCCGCTTCGAAGGTTTTGCCGGTGCGGCTTTGGTCAATCGGCAAATGAACGGGTAAAATTGCGCGTTCAGCGCACGCTGGCTACGGTCAGTACGCGCGTTACACGCTACCCCCACTGCCGATGGAATTCCTGCCAAATACGATTTCCCGCATGATTTCCCACCGTGCTCTGCGTCTGGCGCTCGCCGGCATGCTCAGTCTCTGCGCGCTGGTGTCGGGCGCGGCGCACGCTTTCTCGTTCGACGACGTGGCCAAGCAAGCCCGCGCGCTCGCGAATAGTCGCTACAAGCCGACCGATCAGAACCTGCCCAAGGATCTCCAGAACCTCACGTACGACCGCTATCGCGGCATCCGCTTCAAGCCCGAAAAGGCATTGTGGCGTGCACAGAAGCTGCCGTTCGAGCTGATGTTCTTCCACGAGGGCTCGTATTACGACCGGCCGGTCAAGATCAATGAACTCATCGGCAACAGCGTGCGCGAAGTGCGCTACATGCCCGATCAGTTCGATTTCGGCACGGTGAAGGTCGATCCGAAGCAATTGCGCGGGTTGGGCTACGCGGGCTTTCGCATTCACTATGCGGTAAACACCCCCAAGTACAAGGACGAGGTCATGGTGTTCCTCGGCGCGAGCTATTTCCGCGCCTTGGGCAAGAACCAGACCTATGGCCTGTCGGCGCGCGGACTGGCGCTGGACACGGCGCTCAATTCCGGCGAGGAATTTCCGCGCTTCACCGAGTTCTGGATTCAGCGTCCGGCACCGGGCGCCAAGGACCTGACGATCTTCGCGCTGCTCGATTCGCCGCGTGCGACGGGCGCGTATCGCTTCACGCTGCGCCCGGGCGTCGATACCACCGTGGATGTGAAGGCCGAGTTGTTCCTGCGCGAGAACGTGACCAAGCTGGGGTTGGCGCCGCTCACCAGCATGTATTTCTTCGGCGAGAACCAGCAACCGCCGGCGCCGGACTATCGTCCGGAAGTGCATGACTCCGATGGCCTGTCGATCCAGTCGGGCACGGGCGAATGGATCTGGCGTCCGCTCGTCAATCCGAAGCGTTTGCTGGTCTCGTCGTTCTCGCTGTCGAACCCGGCCGGCTTCGGCCTGTTGCAGCGTGATCGCGACTTCAGCAGCTATCAGGATCTGGAAGATCACTACGAGTCGCGCCCGAGCGCCTGGGTCGAGCCCAAGGGCAAGTGGGGACAGGGCCGCGTCGAGCTGGTGCAGATTCCGACGCCCGACGAAACGAACGATAATATCGTCGCCTATTGGGTGCCGGATGCGCCGCCCAAGCCCAAGCAGCCTTATGCGTTCGAGTACAAGCTGTCGTGGCAGAAAGATAACGACAAGCGCCCGCCGATGGCGTGGGTGACACAAAGCCGCCGGGGACATGGCTACCGGGGAAAACCAGACGATAGTCAGCTGTTCGCCATCGATTTCGAAGGACCGGCGTTCAAGAAACTGCCGGACGACGCCAAAGTCGAAGGCAATGTGACGACTGACGCGAACGGCAAGATCCTCGAAGTACAGACGCAGCGCAATGACGTCACGGGAGGCTATCGCGTCATGCTGCGCATGCGCCGCCTCGATTCCGAGAAACCCGTCGAAATGCGCGCTTATCTGCGCAACGGCAGCAATACCCTATCCGAAACGTGGAGCTACCTGTTACCCCCCGAGTGAGCGACCGCTCCGATATCCCGGTCGACGAGCTTTACGTCGACCGGCTGCCCCTGCCCGCCGAAAAGCGCCGCGCATTGCTGGCTCAGGCACAGCGTGACGGCGGCGATTCGCTCGACGTGCTGACCCGTATCCAGCGTCTGCTCACCGCTCGCATTGCGAATGGTGAGGAGGTCGCGGTGGTGCCGCCGAGCGATGTTGCCGCGGACGTTGAGGGCATGGAAGCCAACGATGCCGATGCGGGCGATGCCGCGACCGCGCCAGCGCCAGCGCAAGACGCTGCCGGAACGCAGGCGATTGCCTCGCCGGCAGGCGTGCTGTCGCCCGTTGCGCCGACGGCGTGGCACGCGCCCGATATCGCCGAAATCGAATCCGACAGCGACGCCGTGCTGGCGTCGCAACCGGCGCGTCTTTCGCTCACGGAAGGCGGTTCGCTCGCGGCCGCCGCAGGCCTGAACGAGGTGCGCGGTGTCGAGACGCTGCGCATTGCGCCGCCGGTGCGCCGCACGTCGCTCGTGCCGCGTCCGTGGTCGCTCAATCCGCTGGGACGTCTCTGGCGCGCCATCACGGGCCGTAAAGATCCCGATCCGCTGGTGCGTGACGCCCCCGATCCGAAAGGCCGCTGGTCGCAGGCGGGACGTCGCCGCCGCTGGACGCTGCTCGCGCTGATGATCGCGCAGACGGCGCTCGCCACGCACTTCATGGCGTCGGTGTTGCCGTATCACGGGGCCGATCCGCTCGAATTCGCCGTACTCGCGCTGTTCGTGCTGCTGTTCGGCTGGGTGTCGGCAGGCTTCTGGACCGCGATCTTCGGCTTCTTCGTTCTGCTGGTCGGTGGCGAGCGCCACATGATCTCGAAGATGGCGGCGGGCGACGCGCCGATTGCCGCCGATGCGCGCACCGCCATCGTGATGCCGATCTGTAACGAAGACGTCGGCCGCGTGTTCGCGGGCCTTCGCGCGACGTATGAGTCGCTCGCGAAGACCGATTCGCTGGAGCGGTTCGACTTCTTCATCCTGTCGGATTCGAACGAGGCCGATAACTGTACGGCCGAGGTCGATGCGTGGCAGGCACTGTGCCGCGAAGTCGGGGGGTTCGGCCGCATTTTCTATCGCCGGCGTCAGCGCCGCGTGAAGCGCAAGAGCGGCAACCTCGACGACTTCTGCCGTCGCTGGGGCAGCAACTACCGCTACATGATCGTGCTCGATGCCGACAGCGTGATGAGCGGTGAGTGCCTGACCAAACTCGTGCGCATGATGGAATCGCACCCGAGTGCCGGGTTGATCCAGACCGCACCGCTGGCCGCAGGGCGTGAGACGTTCTATGCGCGCTTGCAGCAGTTTGCCGGGCGCGTGTACGGTCCGCTCTTCACTGCCGGGCTGCATTACTGGCAGTTGGGCGAGTCGCACTACTGGGGCCACAACGCCATCATCCGTCTCAAGCCGTTCATGGAGCACTGCGCGCTCGCGCCGTTGCCGGGCAAGGGCGCATTGTCGGGCGCGATTCTCTCGCACGACTTCGTCGAGGCGGCGCTCATGCGCCGTGCCGGCTGGGGCGTATGGATTGCCTACGATCTGCCGGGCAGCTACGAAGAAATGCCGCCCAACCTGCTCGATGAACTCAAGCGCGACCGCCGCTGGTGTCAGGGCAACCTGATGAACTTCCGGCTGTTTCTCGCCGAGGGGATGCACCCGGTGCACCGCGCCGTGTTCGTGACGGGGGCGATGGCTTATGTCTCCGCGCCGTTGTGGTTCGTGTTCCTGATTCTGTCGACGTGCCTGCTGGCCAAGCACACGCTCGTCGTGCCGGAATACTTCACGGCACCGCGTCAGCTCTTCCCGGTCTGGCCGGAGTGGCATCCCGAGCGGGCGCTGGCGTTGTTCTCGGCGACGGCCACGCTGCTCTTCCTACCGAAGATTCTGGCGGTGCTGCTGATCTGGGTGAAGGGAGCGAAGCGTTTCGGCGGCTGGCTTGCGGTGACGGTGAGCATGTTCATCGAGCTCGTGTTTTCCGCCGTGCTGGCGCCGGTGCGCATGTTGTTCCACACGCAGTTCGTGCTGGCCGCGCTCACCGGGATCGCGATTCAATGGAAATCGCCGCCGCGTGAGGACGCCGAGACGCATTGGGGTGAAGCGATTCGCCGCCACGGTCTGCAAACGATCATCGGCATGGGCTGGGGCGCGTTGGTGTACTGGCTCAATCCCGATTTCATCTGGTGGCTCATGCCGATCGTCGGCTCGATGATGATTTCGATTCCGGTGTCGGTATTCTCCAGTCGCGTGTCGTTGGGACGCGGGCTGAAGCGGGCGCGCCTGTTCCTGATTCCGGAAGAATCGTGGCCGCCGAAAGAACTGCGCATGACGGAGAAGTACACCGATGAGGCGCGCTCGTACGTGAACTTCGTGGATGCGGTGGTCGACCCGATGGCCAATGCGCTGGTGGCCGCGAGCGTGGCGCCGACGCACGACGATCCGAAGCACGACACGATTCGGGCCGGACGCGTCGAAGCCGCGTTGCTCAAGGGACCGGCGAAGCTGACGAACACGCAGAAGTGGGAACTGCTCAACGATCCGCGCGGGCTGGCGGCGTTGCATCTGCTGGTATGGGCCGATCCGCGTGCGCATCGCGATTGGCGCGATGCACGGGCCAATGGGTTGTCGCAGGGGTTTCTGGCGTCGGCCTGAGCGGGCTGCGCTGGCCGATCTGAAGTGACGAGGTTAAGAACAAAGGGCTGAGTCCTGTCTTGCACAGGTCTCAGCCCTTTTGTTTTGTGGCGTGCGCGGTAAGCGCTTGTGACTCGTGATCAGCGCGACGGCAGGAAGTCGCGAGGATTGAACGGCGTGCCCTTCTGACGCACTTCGAAGTGCAGTTTGACGGTGCCGTGAGAGTCGGTGTCTCCCATCTCGGCAATCTTCTGGCCCTTGGTCACGGCCGCACCTTCCTTGACCAGAACGGCGCGGTTGTGGGCATAGGCCGTCAGATAACCGTTGTCGTGCTGCACCATCACCAGATTGCCGTACCCGCGCAAGCCGCTGCCGGCGTACACCACCTTGCCTGCGGCTGCCGCGTAGACCGGGTCACCCGACTTGCCGCCGATATCGACCCCCTTGTTGCTGCTGCCATTGAAATTCGACAGCACGGGGCCGTCGGCGGGCCAGATCATCGGAATTTTGTTGGTTGCCGTGCGCGGCGCGACCGGCGCCGGCGCTGCCTTGGGCGTGGGCTGAGCCTTCGGGCGCGGTTTGGCGGTGCTCCCCGATGATGCGCCACCCGATGCCGCCGCCGGGGCGCTGGACGAGCCGGCCGGTGGCACGACGCGTAGTACCTGACCGACTTCGATCTTGTCGGCGTCGGTCAGGCCGTTCCAGCGCACCAGATCGGCCGTGCTGGCGTTATTGGCGCGGGCAATGCCATAGAGGGTGTCGCCCGACGCCACGCGATAACTGCCTGCGGGGACCGGACCGTACGTCGGCGAGCCTGCGCAGGCGGCCAGCGTGGCGCAGACGGCCAGACTGACGGCGTGCGCACGCCAGCGCGACCAGCCGATGCGCCAATTCGATAATTTGCGAACCGCAGGGACATCGCGTTTGTTACACAAATCGATGGGGTGAGGCGACGCGGCAAGCGGCGTCGGTACTTCAGGTTGCAACCGGGGCGGTCGCACGAGGTGAGTAGGCTCCATCCGTTGGCAGGTTATGGGCCCAGAGGCGGTCGCGAAGCACAGCAGGCAAGGCTGAGCGGGGGTGGCCGAAAGTTGCCTGAAGATCACTTCTGGCAGCACGAAAGGCGGGTCCGAGTGCGCGGCGACGGCATGAGCACGGTGCAAAACGCCCATTGTACGGGCTGCGAGACCCTCTCTGATCGTTGATCAACGCGCAAATTCCCTGCTATATACGAGAAACTGTTACTTAATATGCAGCATATTCCCAGTTGACAAGCGTGCCTTTGCCACGTATAAAACCAATTGCAGATTGTCAAGCCGCGAAGTTGTTGTCAGACGTAGTTTTCCTGCTTCTCGCTGGTTTCTAGTCCTTCATTTTCCCTTGATTGTCAGCGCTGGAGGGGTCATGTCGACCCCAGGCATTATGTTTATTAGGAAAAACATGGAAACCGGTATTGTTAAGTGGTTCAACGACGCTAAGGGCTTCGGCTTCATCACCCCGGACGCCGGCGGTGAAGATCTCTTCGCCCACTTCTCGGAAATCAAGGCAGACGGCTTCAAGTCGCTGGCCGAGAACCAACGCGTTTCGTTCGAAGTGAAGACTGGCCCGAAGGGCAAGCAAGCTGCGAACATCAAGCCGCTGTAATAGCGCTTGATACGTATTCGTGAGCGCCCCCGGTAACGGGACGCTCCACGGAAAAAACAGGCTCGATGACGTAAGTCATCGGGCCTGTTTGTTTTTCCGGATCGTCGATAGTGCCGATAGCCACTGAAACGCGCAGGACGTGCACGCGAACGATGCCACCGCAGCGGTTCGACGCTACAATGCCTGATCGTAATGTGTGAAGCATTTTTCCGAGGCAATCATGAGCCTGCAAACGTGGTGGCTGTACGTGGTCACCGTCTTCTTCGTGTCGGCAACGCCGGGCCCGAACATGCTGCTCGTCATGACGCATGGCGCGCGCCACGGATTACGGCCTGCTGCGGGAACCATGGCCGGTTGCATGACCGCACTCATCGCCATGATGTCGATTTCGGCCGCCGGTCTCGGTGCGGTGCTCAAGGCCTGGCCGATGGTGTTCGACACCCTGCGCTACGCCGGCGCCGCCTATCTCATCTATCTCGGCTACAAAAGCTGGCGCTCGCCGGTCGATACCCGTGACGCTGCCAGTCTGAGCGCCCCCGCCGCTGCGGAGGATTCCAGCTTCGGCAAGCTTTTCAAATCCGGCTTTCTAGTCGCAGCAAGCAACCCGAAGGCGATTCTGTTCGCCGCGGCATTCCTGCCGCAGTTCATCGACCCGGTCGCGGCCAAGCTGCCGCAGTTCTCGATTCTGCTCGGCACGTTTGCCGTCATCGAGATGAGCTGGTATCTGGTGTACGCCACGGGCGGTCTGCGCATTGCACCGTATTTGCGCGAAGCGCGCGTGCTCAAGGCCTTCAACCGGATCAGCGGTGGCGTGTTCATGGGGTTTGGTGCGCTGATGGCTGCGGTACACCGCTAAGCCGATTCCGCAGCGTAATCGCGGAACAGCAAGGTAAGTGGGGTGAAGGTGCTTTCGGGCACCCAAGTGTGGCGTGTGGGTACGGGGAGCAGTTTGCTCACAAGCCGATGCACTCAATATTTCCGGGCGATGGCCGTTAATCACGTGGTGCCACGTAACGTGTCGTCGAGTGCCGTGGAGTTCGTCTCGTCGCCGTCAGGCAGAGTCGCCCGGCCAGTCCCAAGGCTTAATTCGTACGGCTTGTGCGGTCGTATCGGGGATAAATAGAAGATCAGGTATGGAAACGACAGAACCGCAGCTGACGCCGCCGCCCACCGACGACGAGTCCCAACTGCACGACTCGTATCGCATCAGCAATCCGCTTGAAATCGGGGGCGTGTTACGTCACCTGGCCACGCGCGGCGACTTCATGACGGTGTATTTCGCCAACGGGCAGCGTCAGCTCGTCACCCGGCTGCTCAAGGTCGAACCGCAAGCCCGTGGCTTCTATTTCGACTGGGGCGGTGTCGAGACGGAAAACCGCGCACTGCTCGCCAACAAGCGCGCGCTGTTCGTCGGGGTACCGGAAGGCATTCAAGTGCACTTTCCGATCGGCGACATCGAAGAGCGCGAGTACGAAGGCTACCCGGCGTTCTATGCGTCGTATCCGGAATCGCTCGTGCGCTTGCAGCGTCGCGACTATTTCCGCGTGAAGACGCCGATCCTCGATCCGTACCAATGCACGGTCAAGTTCCCGGAAGACGCACCGCTGCGTCTGAACGTCTTCGATCTGTCGCTCGGTGGTTTGGGGCTGCGCACGCGTGCTGAAGTGGCCGCAGAGATTCCGAAGGGCTCGATGCTCATGCACGCCGAGGTCGAACTGCGCGACTACGGTACGGTGCAGGTCGATCTTGAGGTGTGCAATCTGCGCACTGTCCCGCTGCCGAAGGACGTGGAATATCACATCGGCTGCCGCTATATCGCGCTCTCGCGCACGGCCGAATCGCGTCTGCAAAAGCTCATCACCCAACTCGAACTGAACCGCAAGGCGTTCGCACGCGCCTGATGGCGTGTTGTTCGTGTGAGTGACACCGACGAGGCCCGATCCGCGGCCTCGTCGTTCAAATTCCCTTTCGCTTTGCTCGTCGATGCTCGTTGATGCTGGTCATGCCGGCGCGTGAATCCGCAATGCCGGGATGGCATGCAGCAGCCGCAACAGGTCGGCTTGCCGCCGGCACCCCGTCTTGTCGAAGACGTGGCGCAATTGCGTTCTCGCCGTGTTGATGGCCACCTTCGCGTCCATCGCGTACTGCGTCAACTCCGTCCCCTCCGCTAACGCCAGCGCCAGACGTGCCTCGGCGGGCGACAACCCGAACAGCACCTTCAGCGTGTAAGGACTCAACGACACGCGCCGGTCCAGCTCGCCGATGGTCAGCATGGTCATCGGGCGTTGCCACGGCGCAGCGCACGCGTGAGACTCACGCAACGGCAGCGCGGTCACGACCCAGTGCCGCTGATTCTCGCCGTGCAGACGATGGCTGCCGGCCACCGGCATCGGTGCCGTAGCTTGCGTGATCAGGCGCCGCAGCGCCCGCTCGTCGTTCGGCAGCAAGGCACCGAACTTGCCACTGCGGATCGCGATGTTCCTCGTTTCTCCCAGCAACTGGTGCGCTGCCGCGTTCAGATAGTGGGCATGCGCCGTGTCGTCGGTGATGATGACGGCGAGTTCCAGCTGATCGAGCACGGCCATGCCCATCGCAGCCTGCGCTTGCAGGTGCCGTGTGCCCGCGCGCAAGCGAGCGGCACGCGCGAGATGCTGCGTCAGAATTTCGAGTTCGGGGTCGGCGTCCGCGTCTTCAAACGGGACATGATCCGGCGAGCGCAAGATCGCCAGCAACTCGCTGGTGCCGTCGGCGCCTTCAAGATGCAGGCCGTACGTGTAGCGCACGCCGTTGGGAATTAGAAATTCGTTGAACAGTTCGCTGCGCGCAACGTAGCGGTCGCTCAAGTGATGGTGGCAACGCATCGCGTGGCCGATGGGCTGGCGCAGCATCAGGCTCACGCGCGGATCGGACGGCGCAAGCTTTTCCAGAAACTCGCGGATGACTTCCGGCGAGGTTTCCAGTGTGTGAGAGTCGCGTGTCGCGCAGTGGCGTGAGCGGTCCCAGGTGACCGAGTGGAAGCCCATGCCCCCCACCCACCGGTTGATGCCGCGCAGTGCCTCGTCCCAGCGAGCTTCGTCGAGCACCCCGTCGTAGCAGGTGCCGATCAACGCGTCGAGCGTCAACTTCCCCGTGTTCCCCGTGTCGTCCACTTCGGGACTCCCCTGGCCGCAGCCCCAGCCGTACGGCTACGCTCGTCACACGCAAAACAAGCTTAACGAGCCTGACGTACGTAATACCCCCGCAACGCATGCCTTCCTCGATCGGGATTTGGCACTTATAGAGCGTAGTCTGTCGGGGGACATGGCGGGCATCAATCGGGCATCACCCGTCCGTTGTTGCACCGCCACATTCCGGGAAATCCTCAGGGGCTCAAGTAACGCCGGGTGACGTCAGGCGGCGTCGGAGGCCTTGCCACGGGCTTCACGCGTGTCACCGGGCTCGCCAGCTTCACGCACGCCGTCGGGATACACGCGCACGAGCACGATGCGCGGGCCCTGCATCTTCTTGACGACGACCGAGAAGCCGTCGAAGTCGATCTTCTGGCCTTCGCGCGGCAGATAGGCGAGGGCGTCCATGATCAGGCCGCCCACCGATTCAGCGTGCTCGCTGGGGATATCCAGTCCCAGCGCGCGCTCGAGTGTCAGGATCGGCAAGCTGCCGCGCCCGATGAGCGTGCCGTCTTCCATGCGCGTCCAGTCGTCTTCCGTTTGACGGAATTCGTCGCGAATCTTGCCGACGAGTGCCGAGAGCAGGTTGTCGAGCGTGAGAAAGCCGATCGGTTTCTGATCGGGCCATCCGACGATGGCAAAGTGCGGTGCACCCCGGCGAAAACGCTGGAACAGCTCGCGCGCGGGCATGTCCGGCTTCACGCGCTCGACCGGCCGCGCCATGCTGCCGAGGTCCGCAATCGACTGGCCATGGTGTTCTGCGAGGAACAGATCTTTCAGGTGAATCACGCCGAGCACGGTTTCGCCGTCGTTATCGAAGAACGGATAGCGGCTGTAGCGGTGACGGTACGCCGTGTCCATGTTCTCGGTGAACGTCGCGTCGCGTCGAAACGCTGCCACTTCGCTCATCGGACGCATCAGGTCGGACACGGTCAGATCGCTGAAATCGATGGCGTAGGCCACCACGTTCCAGTCGTCGCGCGAGAGTTTTTCACTCGCCGCACCCCCGCGCACGATCAGCTTGATTTCGTCCGCAGAGTAATGCGCTTCGGCGCCGTGCGACGGGTCGAGACCTGTCCAGCGCAGCAGGCGGTTGGCACTGTGGTTCAGCACCCAGATCGCCGGGTACATCATCCAGTAGAAGCCGTAGAGCGGCGCAGCGGTCCACACCGAGACGGCTTCCGGCATGCGCAGCGCCATCGATTTCGGCGCGAGTTCGCCCACGACGATGTGCAGATACGAGATCGTGAAGAACGCGATGAAGAACGCCAGCCCGTGAATCAGCTCGGGCGAGGTGACGCCAATGGCGGCGAACAACGGCGTGAGGACGCGCGCGAAAGCCGGCTCGCCAATCCAGCCCAGGCCGAGCGAGGCGAGGGTGATGCCGAGTTGGCACGCTGAGAGGTAGGTGTCGAGTTGGCCGTGAACCTTGGCCAGGACACGCCCGCGCCAACCGCGTTGGCGGGCAATGATGTGAACGCGCGTCTGGCGCAGTTTGACGAGGCCGAATTCCGCCGCCACGAAAAAGCCGTTAAGAAACACCAGCAGGATCGCAGCGACGATCAGTAAGAAGTTTTCCAAAATATCCGAGATTAGACGACAGGCCCGACAGTATAAGTGACATTTGCAATGGACAATAAATATCCACGGAGTTCCCGTGTTTTGCCGGGTGATTCTGTGCGATTCGTGGGGCTTTCGCAGGGGATGCAAGCAAGTTGCCGTGACCCCGGTCGGGGCCGCGTGCCGGGCGTCAGGGAGCGGTGGCGGGCGCCGCTCAGGGCTGGTCGATCGCGCGCCAGCCCGGCATGGCGAAGGCTTCGACGAGGAAGTCGATCAGCGCGCGCACTTTGGCACTCAGGTATTTGCGGGTCGGGTAGACGGCGTAGATGCCGGTCTCGCCCTGCGTGTACTCGGGCAGAAACTCGATGAGCCGGCCTTCGCGCAACGCATCCTGCACGAGGAAAGCCGGTTGCAGAATCACGCCAGCGCCCGCTTCGGCCGCTGCGAGGCAGGTGTCGCCGTTGTCGGCGATCAGCCGGGCATGGGTTCGCACGGAAACCGGTCCGTCGGGGCCGTCGAAGCGCCACTCGCGACGATGCGAAAAGTAGCTGTAGCCGACGGTTTCATGATGGGCGAGCGCACTCGGATGCTGCGGGGTGCCGTGCTGGGCGAGATAGCCCGGTGACGCGCAGAGCACCATGCGGGTGCCCGCCAGCCGGCGATGCACGAGCGACGAGTCAGGCAGCCGCGTGATGCGGATGGCCAGATCGTAGCCCTCTTCGACGATATCGATCAGACGGTCGCTGAGCGTGATATCGAGCGAAACCTGCGGGTGTTGGGCCAGAAACGTCGGCCAGAGCGGCGCCAGATGGAGCACGCCGAAGGTGTGCGGTGCGTTGATGCGCAGCGGACCGGCGGGCTGCCCATCCTGCTCGCCGGCCATGGCGTCGGCTTCGTCGAGTTCGGAGAGAATCTGGCGGCAGCGCTCCACGTAACGCTGTCCGGGCTCGGTGAGTGACAGGCGGCGTGTCGTGCGTTGCAGGAGCCGCGTGCCCAGCCGCGCTTCAAGATCGGCGACGTAACGCGAGATGGCCGTCTTCGAGATGCCGAGCGCGGCGGCCGCCTTCACGAAGCTGCCTGACTCGACCACGGCGATGAAACACTCGATCTCGCGCAGTTTGTTCATGCCGGGGCGGGGCTCCTGAAGGTGACGGACCGATCGGTGGATCGGTCGGCAAACGTTGACCGCTATTGTGCCAGTGCCGTGACCTCTGCGAGTGACGGGGCGGCATTGCCGAACGCGAAGGCGTCCATGCGCAGCGCGCCGTAGGTCGCTCCGGTATCGAAATGCGTTTGTTTCGCCGCGTTGTCGGCAGCACCCAGCGCCATGTAGAGCGGCAGCAGATGCTCGTCGGTCGGATGCGCGCGCTCGGCATGCGGGGCGCGCGCGCGATAGTCGAAGAGCGCGTCGAGATCCATGGCGGCGAGATGCTCGGTGAACCACGCGACGAATTCAGCCAGATACGGGGCTTCCGCCCGATCCTCGGAGGGTGCGCGAAACACTTCGTGCAGGTTATGCGTGAAGCTGCCGGAAGCGACGATCAGCGCGCCGTCTTGCGCGAGCGGGGCCAACAACTGGCCGACGCGGTAGTGGTACTCGGGACGCATCTGCCGTTGCAGCGACAACTGCGTGACGGGCACGTCGGCATCGGGAAACAGATAGCGCAACGGCACCCACGCGCCGTGATCGAGACCCCATTGATCGTCGGTCGTGGCGGGCAGGTCGGCGGCGCGCAACATCTGCACGGTGCGCTCGGCGAGGGCGGGTGCGCCAGCGGCCGGGTATTGGAGACCGTACAGTTCGCGCGGGAAGCCCCCGAAATCGTGGATGGTGCGTTGTTGCGCGAGATTCCCGACGCGCGGGGTCGGCGTCGACCAGTGCGGCGAGATCACGAGAATTTCACGCGGACGCGGGACTGCACGGCCCAGCGCCGTCAACAACGGGCCGGTGCGACCGGGTTCGAGCGCAAGCAGTGGCGAACCGTGGGAGACGAACAGCGTGGGCAGGGCAGACATGACGATTTCTCCAGCAAAGCATTACGAGCATTACGAGCATTACGAGCATTACGCGGTGCGGGTGCGAGCGGCCGAACGAACCGACCAGGCGCCGTCACCCAGCAGGGCCACCACGAGCAGCGCGACCAGCCAGAACGCGGGGAATTCCCAGCCGCCGCCCTTGTTGGTGAACGCCCAGCCGTTGTGACCGTGCACGCTCACGATGGTGCCGAGCATCAGTGCGGCGAGGGGCAGAGCCGCCCAGCGGGCATAAAAGCCGGTAATCAGCATCAGGCCGCCGACGAGTTCGAGTGCCATCGTGACATACGCCAGGAAGGGCGGCAGACCCAGCGAGCCGAAGAACCCGACAAACCCGGGGATCGTGAACACGAACACTTTCAGCGACAAGTGGGCGAGGAACAGAATGCCCAGCGACACGCGCAGCAACAGCGCGGCGTACGGGGCGGTTTTGGTATCGATCATGACAGGCTCCAGCGAGGGAATCGGTTGTTGTTCAGCGCAACGTTTGGCTTGTCAGCACGACGTTGTGCTGACTTAGCCCCGATTCTAGGGAGTGCGATCGTCCAGATAAACGGGCACGGCCGGGATTGATTGTCCCTGCTGTGGGGATAATCGGCGCTCGGCCGTATCAGTAGGGGTGAGGCCGCCGATCAGATCGGCAGCCTCAGGTCGACATCGTGGGGATGGGGTCAGGCGGGAATCACAACGCGAGCGTCGTCGGGATAGCGTCGTCAGACAGACGTCACTGGGCCGGCGTCATCAGCCGGTCGAGCAACTCGATCCAGTGCTGGACCGGCGCGTGATCACGCGAATGTTCGCCCTTGGCGGTCGCCTGCAAATGGCAGATGCAGCCCACGTTGGCCGATACCACCAGTTCCGGATCGAGAGCGTCGAGCGACTTCCACTTGGCGTCGCGCAGTTGATGCGAGAGCACCGGCTGCGTTACCGAATACGTCCCCGCCGAGCCGCAGCAAATGTGGCTGTCCT
The DNA here is from genome assembly GCF_002179965.1 of Pandoraea sp. PE-S2T-3. Classification (GTDB taxonomy): domain Bacteria; phylum Pseudomonadota; class Gammaproteobacteria; order Burkholderiales; family Burkholderiaceae; genus Pandoraea. Next base: position 441,503 of record NZ_NGUQ01000014.1, on the reverse strand, counting down.
GCGGCAGCATCACGTTCACGCCAACCTGCGCGAGCAGCTTCTCCACCACGCCCTTGAGCTGCTGACCGTGCTGCAACGTGCAGGGCGGGTGATAGGCAATCTTGCCGGTCTTCCGGTTCGGCATGCGGCGCTGCAACGCTTCCACGTTATCGAGCATGACTTCCGAGAGATCGCGCGCCAACTCGGAGACACGCTGCGCCTTGCCCGCGTATTGCGCGTCGTGGCGCAGCAGATGGCCGTATTCCTTGATGGTCGCGCCGCAGCCCGACGCGTTGATCACGATGGCCTCGGCACCCGCTTCGATCTCGGGCCACCAGGCGTCGATGTTGCGGCGCGCATCGTCGAGCCCGTCGTCGTGATAGTTCAGATGCAGGCGAATCGCGCCACAACAGCCGGCCGACGACGGACGGACCATCTCGATGCCGAGCGCGTCGAGCACGCGCGCCGTCGCCTTGTTGACGTTCGGCAGCATGGCGGGTTGCACGCAGCCTTCGAGCATCAGCATGCGGCGCGCGTGTTTGCCCTGCGGCCAACTGCCCGAGCGCTGACGGTGCGGCACCTTCTCACGCAGCGATCGGGGCAGCAGCGTGCGGAATTGCTGACCCAGACGCAGCGCCGGTGAAAACAGCGCGCGATTGGGCAGCACGTGGGCGAGCGTCCAGCGCAGCGCGCGCTCACTGGCCGGGCGGCCGACTTTCGCGTCGACGTGGCGGCGGCCGATTTCGGCCAGACGTCCGTATTGCACGCCCGACGGGCAGGTCGATTCGCAACTGCGGCAGGTGAGGCAGCGGTCCAGATGGCGCTGCGTTTCGCGCGTCACGGGCTGGCCTTCGACCATCTGCTTAATGAGGTAGATGCGCCCGCGCGGGCCATCGAGTTCGTCGCCCAGCAACTGGTAAGTCGGGCACGTGGCCGTGCAAAAGCCGCAATGCACGCATTTGCGAAGAATGGCTTCGGCTTCGTCGCCATCCGGTGTGTGGCGGAGGAATTCTGCGAGGTTCGTTTGCATCGTCTTTTAGCAGTACAGCCGGTGGCGGTTGAAGATGCGGCTCGGATCGAAAGCTTGCTGCAAGCGCTCGCCGATGGCTTGTATTGCGGCCGGTTGTGCGGTGAACACACCGGCCGACTTGTCGCCGTGGCGGAACAGCGTAGCATGCCCGCCTGTCGCTGCGGCAATGGCGCGCACTTCGGCAGCGCTGCGCGGTGTAATCCACCACCGTTGCGCACCGCCCCATTCGATCAACTGCTCATCGCCGTGCGCGAGCGGCGGCGTGGTCGGCGGTACCGACAAACGCCAGAGCGCTTCGCCTTGTGCGCCAATCGGTGAGCGTGCGAAGAACGGGTGCGTCTGTTCGCGCAGCGATAGCCAGAACTGCTGCGCTTCGATCACGTCGATCAGTTCGCCGCCCATGGCGCTGCGCGCGGCATCGATGGCGGCCGCCGCGCCGCCCAGACGCACGCTGAGCACGCCGTCGTGCCACGCCGAACCCATCAGCGGCAGCGGCTGGCCGCCCCAGCGATTGAGCTGATCGATGGCCTGCGCTTGCGGCATGGCATAGCGCAACGTAGCTTCGGCGACCGGTTGCGGCAGCACCTTGATCGAGAGTTCGAGCAGCACGCCGAGGGTGCCGAGTGCACCGGCGAGCACGCGCGAAACATCGTAGCCGGCTACGTTCTTCATGACCTGTCCGCCGAAGTGCAACACCTGTCCTTGTCCGTTCATGACCACGGCGCCCAGCACGAAGTCGCGCGGTGCGCCCACGTGCGGGCGGCGAGGGCCGGCCAGACCGGCGGCGATGCAACCGCCCAGCGTCGCGCCCGGGCCGAAGTGCGGCGGCTCGAAGGGCAGGATCTGGCCCTTCTGCGCGAGTGCGGCTTCGATGTCGGCGAGCGGCGTACCGGCGCGCGCGGTGATGACGAGTTCAGCCGGATCGTACGAGACGATGCCCGCGTAGGCGCGCATGTCGAGCGGCTCGCCTGATGGCGGCTGACCGTACCAGCGCTTGGTATTGCCGCCGTGAATGTCGAGCGGTGTCCCCGCAGCGGTGGCCGCGAGCACGCGTGCGCGGATGACGTCGAGTGCCTGCGCTGCATGGCGAGCGGCTTGCGTGTCTTGCGCAATCGGTGCGGCCGTTGCGCCCAACGCTTCAGTGGCGAGAGGGGAAATCGTAGGGGCCTGTGACATCAGAACCTCGGCAAATCAGGGTGCGGCAACAGGCCGTTACGCACGTGCATCTTGCCGTACTCGGCGCAGCGCGCGCGCGTGGGGATCGCCTTGTCGGCGTTGAGCAACCCGGCAGGGTCGAAGGCGCGCTTGATCGCGAAGAACGCATCGCGCTCTTCCGGCGAGAACTGCACGCACATGGAGTTGATCTTTTCGATACCGACGCCGTGCTCGCCGGTGACGGTGCCACCCAGTTCGACACAGGCTTCGAGAATGTCGCTGCCGAACGCTTCGGCGCGATGCCATTCGTCGAGATCGTTGCCGTTGAACAGAATCAGCGGATGCATGTTGCCGTCGCCTGCGTGGAAGACGTTGATGCAGCGCAGGCCGTATTGCCCTTCCATCGCTTCGATCCGCTTGAGCAGCGTGCCGATCGTGCGGCGCGGAATCGTGCCGTCCATGCAGTAGTAGTCGGGCGAGATGCGGCCCGCCGCAGGGAAGGCATTCTTGCGTCCTGACCAGAACCGCAGGCGTTCGGCTTCGGACGTCGACACCTGAATGCGCGTGGCACCGGAGGCGCGCAGCACCGCCGAGACGCGGGCGATTTCTTCGGCGACTTCTTCCGCGGTGCCGTCGGATTCGCTTAGCAGGATGGCCGCAGCGTTCAGATCGTAGCCCGCGTGGACGAACTCTTCGACGGCCTGCGTTGCCGGCTTGTCCATCATTTCGAGACCCGCCGGGATGATGCCCGCGGCAATGATCGCGGCCACGGCGTTGCCGCCCGCTTCCACGTCGTCGAAGCTCGCCATGACGACTTGCGCCACTTGCGGTTTCGGCACGAGCTTGACCGTGATCTCGGTCACGACGCAGAACATGCCTTCACTGCCGATAAACACGGAGAGCAGATCGAGGCCCGGTGAATCGAGCGCATGCGAGCCGAATTCCACGACGTCGCCATCCATCGTCACGGCACGCACGCGCAACACGTTGTGCACGGTGAGGCCGTATTTCAGGCAGTGCACGCCGCCGGAGTTCTCGGAGACGTTTCCGCCAATCGTGCAGGCGATCTGCGAGGAGGGATCGGGGGCGTAGTACAAGCCGTAAGGCGCGGCGGCTTCCGACACGGCGAGGTTGCGCACGCCGGGTTGGACGGTGGCTGTTCGCGCGTACGCGTCGACGTCGAGAATGCGTTTGAACTTCGCCAGCGAGAGCACGATGCCGTCGGTAATCGGCATCGCACCGCCCGACAATCCGGTGCCCGCGCCCCGTGGCACGACCGGGACCTGATGCGCGCGGCAGGCACGCAGAATGCGGCACACCTGATCTTCGTCCGACGGCAGGACCACCGCCAGCGGCAAGCGGCGGTAGGCCGCCAGACCGTCGCACTCATACGGCGTGATCTGTTCGCGGTCGGTGAGCCACAGGGCGTCGGGGACGGCGGCGCGCAAGGCCGCAAGCCTGGCTGCGCGCTGGTGCTCGTCGACTGCCGGGAAGACAGGTTCGGCCGACACGATGGGCAAGCCAGCGGCGTTGGCGGCACCGGCAGTGCCGGTCGGGGGCGTGTCGTGGCGAAGCGTGTCCGGCGCCGCCGGTCCGGCCGAGGCGGGCGGACTGCGTGTCGGTTGAGGATTCGAAGCCATGGGCGTCTCGTGCTCGAAGGGTCGTTGACGGTTATTATGTTCTATCTGGTCTACTGGTAGACTGGTCGACCAGTTGTCCGATGACGTCATCCTAAAGGGAATGGTCTTATTTCGACTACCGGGTTAACCCTTGGTTTGAGGGCAATTCCCAGTCAACCGCTTAGTGAGGACGTCCGGGGCGGCGCTGGCCTGCCCCGGCGCGAGTGCCATCCTGTATCGTTGCGTCTCTGAGTATTTTTCGTCGAGAACCCCAGCCGACATGTCGTCTACCGAGCCGTCTCTGCCTATGTCCACTGTATCCACCAGCGATATTCCGGGTGCCGTCGCGAGCTTTGCGCCGGTCACGCCGCCGCCGCGTCTGCGGCTGTCCGACATGGTCTACGAGCAACTGGAGACGATGGTCGTCGAAGGGCGTCTGGCCCCCGGTTCGGCGCTGCCGTCGGAGCGCGATCTGGCCCAGCAGATGGGCGTATCGCGGCCCTCGTTGCGTGAGGCGTTGCTGCGGTTGGAGTCGCGCGGCCTGATCGTCGGACGCGCCGGCGGCGGGTATCTGGTCGCCAACGCCAGTCAGCCACTGCTCGCCGAACCGCTCTCGCAACTGATGTCGCGCCACAGCAAGACGGTCGACGACGTGCTGGAAATGCGGGAAGTGCTCGAAGCCAAGGCCGTCGAACTGGCGGCCGAGCGTGCCACGCCCGAGGACATTGCCCGGCTGGCGCAGGCGCTCGAGGCGCTGGAGGCGGCTTATGCGGCCGGGCGTGATGGACATGATGGACTCGATGGTCAAGACGGTGACGCCCGTGGCGCGTCGCTGCTGACCCGGGTGCCGGAACTCGACGCCCATTTCCATCTGGCGCTTGCGGAAGCTACGCACAACCTCGTGCTGGTTCACCTGATGCACGCCATCTTCGAATTGCTGCGCGGCTCGGTCGTGGACAACTACCGCGCCATCGTCGGTCACGGCGCCGATCTGGCCGAACTGATCGATCAGCATCGCCGCATCTTCAATGCCGTGGCGTCGCATGATGGCGCCAGCGCGCAGCGCTCGCTGCGCGAACACCTCGCTTTCATCCGCGACAACTCGGGCGACACCGGCGCCGTCTGACCGACTGGGCGGCGGGCGGCATCGCCAATGTCGTCCGCCATCGGCCGCAACTAGCCACCACCCGCCACGACTGACCACAGCGGGTCGCCTCGGGCGTCACCGGCCACGCCAAACGAGCGTCTTTCGAACGCTCGCATCACCTGTCAAAACGTCATCGTTTTCCCTGACCTTGTGCTGTGCGTCGCCACGCCGCGACGGCACGGGGACACGCGTCTCAGTCCACCTGTCACCCCATCCCCGTAAGGCTGCCGTGCGTTTCGCGGTTATCAAGTGCTCACGTCGCACGCCTACGCAAACCCTCGTTCACGCGCTGACCGACACCCGAAAGCGGGCGCACTCGGGTTGACAGTGCTTCAGGCATCGACTACTTTTGGAACCATAAAAAATACTTAATTCGATATATTGAATCTTGTATATCAGATTCAATTTGTCGGAGCGGCCACCAAAGTTTCGCAAAAATCCGGGGAAATCCGGATGCAGCGAGACCCTCCGGAGTGAACCGGAAGGCGTTTGGACAGGCCGCGGCACAAGTCGGAGACACAAGTTGGGTAAGCACACCTTTCCTTTCGGGCAGCCTCAGTGCGGCGTTTGCACCGCACTGGCTGGCCAGTCGTATCCGTCGCCCATGTCCTCACGATGGCCGTGGGGCACCCGGCGGTCCTCATCTCCCTGCCGCCCGTCGTGGGCAGGCGATTCGGCGATCACGCGTCCGCGAGGCGCGCCCGCCTGAGTGACGGGGGACGGCCTGTCAGGTGACTTCGGCAAACCGACAGCACCGCAGACCCGTGACCCGCACTCGAATTCTTCACCGTAGCCACCCTTCGGCAGTCGGCAACTTGCCGGCACGGGCCAAACGCCTGTGCCGCCGCGCCGAAGCGGGGGCCGGAAGTGTCCTTTGGCGCTTCCGCAAGTCAGTCAGCCGGGGCCCGAGCCCCGCGAGCGCGCCGCCAGGCGACGCTCCAGGATCAAGCGGCCAACCATGAGCCGCATGCAACGCCAGGAGGCGTGCCGTACGCGCTGTCACCCAAGCCGTGACGCGCGACGACACGCGATGACGGTGGTACCCCCTTCACTGCGCGCAGGTGCGTGCGATCGGGCGGGCCGCCGGCAATCGTCTGACAGGAACAGGAGGCAAGTCATGCAAGCAGCTGCGCAACCGGAGGAGAAAACCTCTTTTCTGGGAGGGCGCTGGTCACAACTGGTGATCGGCATCATCTGTATGGGCCTGGTGGCCAATCTGCAATATTCGTGGACGCTGTTCGTCGAGCCGATGGAGGCCAAGAATCATTGGGGCATCGCGGCGATTCAGGTCGCATTCTCGATCTTCATCGTGGTGGAAACCTGGCTCGTGCCGATCGAAGGCTGGCTCGTCGATCGCTTCGGGCCCCGTCCGGTCGTTGCGGGCGGCGCTATCTGCGTGGCGCTCTCGTGGATCATGTACTCGTACGCCACGACGCTGACCGTGCTTTATACGGCGGCCGTCATCGCCGGTATCGGTGCCGGTTGCGTGTACGGCACCTGCGTGGGTAACGCCCTCAAGTGGTTCCCGGACAAGCGCGGTCTCGCGGCTGGCCTCACGGCGGCCGGCTTCGGTGCGGGGGCGGCGCTGACGGTGATTCCGATTGCGAACATGATTCGCGAGTCGGGCTACGAAGCGGCGTTCTTCAACTTCGGCATCGTGCAGGGCGTGGCGATCTTCATCCTCGCGCTGCTGATGGTCAAGCCGCGTGCGCCGAAGGGTGTCACCGTGTCGCGCCGCAATCTGGCGACCAAGGTCGACTACACCTCGGGTCAGATGATTCGCACGCCGGTGTTTTGGGTGATCTATGTGTGCTTCGTGGCGGTGGCCGCAGGCGGCCTGATGGCCACGGCGCAGATCGGCCCGATTGCGAAGGACTACGGCATTGCTTCGATGCCGATGACGCTCTTCGGTGCGACCCTGCCGCTGCTCACGATGACGCTGTCGATCGACAACCTGTGCAACGGCTTTACGCGTCCGCTGTGTGGTTTCGTGTCGGACAAGATCGGTCGTGAAAACGCGATGTTCATCATCTTCCTCGGCGAAGGGGTGGCGATGCTGGGCCTGATGCACTTCGGTCAGAACCCGTACATGTTCGTGTTCTTCGCTGCGATGACGTTCCTGTGCTGGGGCGAGATCTTCTCGATCTTCCCGGCGCTGTGTGCCGACACGTTCGGTGGCAAGAATGCCGCGTCGAACGCCGGTACGCTGTACACCGCAAAGGGAACGGCAGCGCTGCTGGTGCCGCTCGCGTCGGTGCTCGCCGTGGGTGGTCACTGGGACCGTGTGTTCATCGCCGCAGCCGTGATCAGCATCGCGGCCGCCATTGCGGCGAAGTTCCTGCTCCAGCCGATGCGCCGTCGCTGGATCGAGAGCGTGAACAGTCCGGAAACGCTCAGTTCGCACGTGCCGCCGATCGGGGCACCCGCCAGCGAGTAAGTCCGTGCTGGTGTGACTGACAAGGACGGGGTACCGGAAACGGTGCCCCGTTTTTTTATTGGGTGTCGCGTTGGGGCGGCAGTATTGAGCGGACGAGCGACGGCGTTCGGTGGTGCTCGAGAGGGGAAAGCGGGGGAGGTGGCGAACGCGAATGTCGTTGCCGCAAACAAAAAAGCCTCGCCGATTGGCGAGGCTTTCTGCGTCTTTGGCTCCTCGACCTGGGTTCGAACCAGGGACCTACGGATTAACAGTCCGGCGCTCTACCAACTGAGCTATCGAGGATCAAACTGGGGTGTCATGCATCGCTGTAACGGTGCATCGACTAAAACAAAAGCCTCGCGTGCGCGAGGCCATCGCTTCGGTAATTCTTGGCTCCCCGACCTGGGCTCGAACCAGGGACCTACGGATTAACAGTCCGGCGCTCTACCAACTGAGCTATCGGGGATCAAAAGAGAAAGCGATTATAGTGGCGATTTTCAGACACTGTCAACACTCGAAATGCACTTTTTCTGCATCGAATGTGGCTGCCACCGCTGGAATCAGCGCTCCAGCAGCTTGAGCTTGTCGGCCACGTCTTTCCACTGATCGGCGTCGGCCAGCGGGGCCTTGGTCTTCGTGATGCTCGGCCACAGCGGCGAGAGTTCGGCGTTCAACGCGATGAATTCCTGTTGATCGCCCGGGACGTCCTCTTCGGCATAGATGGCGTTCGCCGGACACTCGGCCACACAGACCGCGCAATCGATGCACTCGTCCGGATCGATGGCCAGAAAGTTCGGGCCTTCGCGGAAGCAATCGACGGGACAAACGTCGACACAATCCGTGTATCGACACTTGATGCAGTTTTCGGTGACAACGTGGGTCATGCCAACTCCAGAACGTAGGGCGCAACGGCTTCGATCGGCCGTTAAAACGCGTATTGTAGCGCAGCCCGGGGTCGTGGGTGAGGCTGCCCGGCGACTTGTGACAGGTGTTGCCGGCGTCATATGGGCCGCGGCTTTGCGGTACCATCGAGCGTGCCCTTGCTAGGCCGGTGACGTCTCATCTGCCTTGCAAGGACGGAAATTCGCTCGCGTGCGGTGCGCGATGTGGGAGATGACTCCCATGCGTCGTGCACCCATCGCCGATATGCAGCGTTCGCTGCTTCTGTGCGTGCTCCCGCCGGGGCCTGTCGTCATGATCATCACGTCGCTGCTCGATACCGATCTCTACAAATTCACGATGATGCAGGTAGTGCTGCATCACTTTCCTGCGGCGCAGGTGGAATATCGCTTCAAATGCCGCACGGAAGGCGTCGATCTCACGCCCTACGTCGACGAGATTCGCGACGAAATCCGGCTGCTGTGCGGCCTGCGGTTCACGGAGTCGGAGCTGAGCTATCTCGGCGCCATGCGCTTCATCAAGAGCGACTTCATCGACTTCCTCGATCTCTTCCATCTCAACGAGAAGTACGTCACTGTGCAGCCCTCGTCCAAGGGCAACGGTGAGATCGACATCACGATTCAGGGGCCGTGGCTGCACACGATCCTGTTTGAAATTCCGGTGCTCGCGATCGTCAACGAGGTGTATTTCCGCAATACCCAGCGCGTGCCTGCCTATGAAGAAGGGCGTCAGCGGCTGCGCGACAAGATTCGTATGCTGGCCGAGCCGGTGGACTATCGCGATTGCAAAATCGCCGATTACGGCACGCGCCGCCGCTTCTCCAAGGAGTGGCACGAGGAAGTCATTCTCACGTTGCGCGAGGAATTGGGCGAACAGTTCGCGGGCACGAGCAACGTCTACTACGCATCGAAACTGGGGCTGACCCCGTTGGGCACGATGGCGCACGAGTATCTTCAGGCGTGTCAGGCATTGGGGCCGCGCCTGCGCGATTCGCAGATATTCGGCTTCGAGACGTGGGCCAAGGAATATCGCGGCGACCTTGGGATTGCGCTCTCCGACGTGTACGGCATGTCGGCGTTTCTGCGCGATTTCGACATGTACTTTTGCAAGCTTTTCGACGGCGCACGCCACGATTCTGGCGATCCGTTCGCCTGGGGCGAGCGCCTGTTGCAGCACTACAGCGAGAACCGTGTCGACGCGCATACCAAGACGATGATCTTCTCGGACGGACTCGACATCCCCAAGGTGCTGCAACTGTTCGAGCGCTTTCGCGATCGCTGCAAGCTGGCGTTTGGTGTCGGCACGAATCTCACCAACGACCTCGGTTATCAGCCGTTGCAGATCGTCATCAAGATGGTGCGCTGCAATGGCCAGCCGGTGGCCAAACTGTCGGATTCGCCGGGCAAGAATATGTGCGACGACGATGCGTATCTGGCCTATCTGCGCCAGGTGTTCGAGATTGCACCGGAGCCGGCGCCCAGCCGGGGCTGAATCGCGTGGCGAGTGGCGCATCGGCGTTGATTTGGGCCTCGTCCGAGCGCGGGGACAGACCATTCCGATAGTGCGCGAATGCCCGGTGCGCGGGCATCGCGTGCCGCTATAATTGCGCATCGCCCGCTGGACTCGTGCCAGCGGCCACACGACACCCACGAAACAAACGACACGACGCCGGCCATGTACCGGTGTGCCGGCCTCTCAGGACGCAGCCATGGATACCACCGACGCCCGCAATCGCATCTTCGCCCGCATTCGCAACGCCCAGCATCGCCCTGATGCGGCGCGCGAGAACGAGCAGGCGGCGGCCGAGGACTATCTGGCGCGTCATCCGCAAGGACCGCGCCCGGCGATGCCGGACGATCTCGTGGCCACGTTCATCGGCAAGGCCGAAGCGCTCTCGACCACGATTGCCCGCGTGCCGGCGATGCAGGATGTGCCGGCCGCTGCCGCGCAGTACCTGCAAGCGAACGGGCTCGTGACGCAAGCGGTGGCGTGGCCGACGTTGCGAGCACTGGATTGGGCGGGCGTCGGTTGCCACGTCGAATATCGCAAGCCGCTCGGCGAAGATCTCGTCGGCATTACCGGCTGCTTCTGCGCAGTGGCGGAAACGGGCGCACTGATGATGATGTCCGGTCCCGAGACGTTTGCTTCGGCGACGTTGCTGCCCGAGACGCACATCGCTGTCGTACCGGCCTCGCGCATCGTCGCGGGGCATGAAGATGCCTTCGGGCTGATGCGCACCGAACGCGGACAACTCTCGCGTGCGACCAATTTCATCGCCGGGCCGTCGCGGACGGCCGACATCGAACAGACGCTGGTGCTGGGTGCCCACGGGCCCTACCGCGTTCACGTCATCATCGTCGACGGCGCCTGAATGGGGCGCTGACTGAGGCACCCGCCGAGACCACGCTTTCCGATCTCGTTTTTTCGTACAAGGGGTGTGAGACAACAGTCGAATTGCTCACGAAGGCCGCTTCAGGCTTGTCGTATTGGGCCTTTCGAGCGGTTGTTTCGGATCCAAATAGGAAATATCCCAAGCTTTTGCCGCTTCGGGCACTCCTTCGAGAGGGGCGACTCGTAATAGATCGTCCATCAAACAACAGGAACCAGAAACCATGCAGAAGGGCATTTGGGGAGTAGTCGCCGCCGTGGGGCTGACGTTGATCAGTCCTGCCGCGCTTGCCGCAGGAGGCGGCCCGGACGGTGCACAACTCGTCGCGTGGTGGGGCTTGCCGTTCGCAGGCTTGCTGCTGTCGATCGCGCTCGGCCCGTTGATCGCACCAGCGTTCTGGCATCACCACTTCGGCAAGATCGCGGCGTTCTGGGGCGCAGCATTTCTGCTGCCGTTTGCGCTGGTGTATGGCGCAGGTGCGGCCTGGCACGGCGCGGTACACGCGCTGATCGCCGAATACATTCCCTTTGTCGTACTGCTGACGGCACTCTTCACGACCGCCGGTGGTATTTGCCTGCACGGCAACCTGCGTGGCGGGCCGTGGCTCAACACGGGGCTGCTGGGGCTTGGCACGGTGCTCGCCAGCATCATGGGCACGACCGGGGCGGCCATGCTACTCATCCGCCCGCTGATTCGCGCAAACGACAACCGCAAGCACAACGTTCACGTGGTGGTGTTCTTCATCTTCCTGGTGGCGAACGCGGGCGGCTCACTCACGCCGCTGGGCGATCCGCCGTTGTTCCTCGGTTTTCTGCAAGGCGTCGAGTTTTTCTGGACGACGCGCCACCTCTGGCCCGAAACGCTGATGGCCTGCGCCATCCTGCTGGTGCTTTTCTTCCTGATCGATTCGTACTACTTCCGCCAGAAGGTGGAGGCAAAGATCGAGGAACTCGATCCGACGCCGCATGCCGCGCCGCTTCGTCTCGAAGGCAAGCGCAACTTCGTGCTGCTCGCGGTCGCCGTGGGCCTGGTGCTGATGAGCGGCATCTGGAAGCCGGGCGTTGTGTTCGACGTATTCGGCACACCGCTGACGCTCGAGAATCTGGCGCGGGATGTGGGACTTCTCGTCGTGACGGTGATTTCGCTCGTCATCACGCCGCGCACGGCGCGCGTCGGCAACGACTTCAACTGGGAGCCGATGAAAGAGGTCGGTAAGCTCTTCGCGGGCATCTTCCTGACGATTATTCCGGTGGTGGCGATTCTGCGTGCCGGTGAAGCCGGAGCGCTCGGCTGGGTGATCCGGCTGGTGACCGGTCCGGGCGGTGCACCGGACAACGTCATGTACTTCTGGGCGACGGGCATCCTGTCGTCGTTCCTCGACAATGCGCCGACATACCTCGTGTTCTTCAATACGGCGGGTGGCGACGCCGCAACGCTCATGACGTCGGGGGCGGCCACACTGGCGGCCATTTCCGCGGGTGCCGTATTCATGGGGGCGAACACGTACATCGGCAATGCGCCCAACTTCATGGTCAAGGCCATTGCAGAGCAACGCGGCATTCGCATGCCAAGCTTCTTTGGTTATATGCTGTGGTCGGGCGCGATTTTGCTGCCGCTGTTCGTACTGATGACCTTGATTTTCTTCTGAGCCGCAACGCAATAACGCTATGGCGCCAAGGCGCCGTAGCGTTGTCATGTGATGAGCGGCCAACTCCTGCGAGACGATAGGTGAAACCGAAGATTCTGGTGGCCCGCGCCATTTTTCCGGACGTGATCGAACGGTTGGCGCAGTACTTTGAGGTCGAGCGCAACGACGCCGACACCGTGTATTCAAGCGACGAGTTGCGCGCGCGCCTGGCCGACAAGGCGGGCGCGATCACGACCGCGAGCGAGCGTATCGATGCGTCGGTGCTCGCGGGGGCACCGCATTTGCGGGTGGTCGCCAATATGGCGGTGGGTTACAACAACTTCGACATCGAAGCGATGACCGCCGCTGGCGTGATGGCGACCAATACGCCCGACGTGCTCAACGAGACGACGGCGGACTTCGGTTGGGCGCTGTTGATGGCCACCGCTCGGCGTGTCACGGAGTCGGAGCGCTGGCTGCGTGAGGGCCACTGGAACAAGTGGGCCTACGACATGTTTCTGGGGGCCGACCTGCACGGCAGCACGCTCGGGATCATTGGCATGGGACGCATCGGACAGGCGATTGCGCGTCGTGCCATGGGCTTCAATATGCGGGTGGTGTATCACAACCGCTCGCGTCTCGATGCCGCCACCGAGGCCGCGTGCAAGGCGTCATACGTCGACAAGAACACGCTGCTGGCGACGGCGGATCACGTCATTCTCGTGCTGCCCTATTCAGCGGCAACGCACCACACGATCGGCGCGGCGGAGCTCGCCGCCATGAAACCGACGGCCACGCTGGTGAATCTGGCGCGGGGCGGCATCGTCGACGATGCGGCACTGGCGCAGGCACTGGCCAGCAAGCGAATTGCGGCGGCAGGGCTCGACGTGTTCGAAGGCGAGCCGAGTGTGCATCCCGAGTTGCTCAACGTACCGAATGTCGTGCTGACGCCGCATATCGCGAGCGCTTCGGCCGCAACCCGCCGTGGAATGGCGAGTCTGGCAGCAGATAACCTGATTGCTGCGTTGGGGTTCGGATCGGCGCCGGGCAAACCGCCCTGCCTGCTCAACCCCGCCGCGCGTAAGGCCTAAGGAGGTAAGTGTGGAGATGGTGTTGGTAGCGCTGGCAGCGCTAAATCTGCTGGTGATGATCGTGATCGCCGTGAAGGTGTGGCAACGCAATGGCGATGCCGGCCTGCGCGCGACGCTCGTCGATTCGCTCACGAACGCGCGTGATGACATTCTGCGCGCGGCCGAACGTAGTGAGCGCGGCCTGCGTCAGGAGTTTGCGGAGACGGCACGTGCCGGGCGAGGCGAGCAGAGCGCGCAGATGGCGCAGTTTCAGCAGACGCTTGCCGCGCAGATGACGAGCGTGGCGACGGTGCAGAACAATCAGATCGATGGCTTTGCGCAGCAGTTGGCGAAGTTGACCGAATCGAACGCAGCCCAACTCGACGCGGTGCGCCAGAGCCTTGTGCTCAATGGCCAGCAGATGCGCGAAGAACAGACCTCGGCGCTGCGTCGCTTTGGCGAGGCACAGCATCAGCAACTGACGCAACTTGCCGAGGGTAACGAGCGGCGTCTTGGTGAAGTGCGCGCGACGCTCGAACAAAAGCTCAAGGACATCGAGGTCAACAATTCGACGAAGCTCGAAGAGATGCGCCGCACGGTGGACGAGAAGCTGCACGCGACGCTGGAGCAGCGGCTTGGCGAGTCGTTCAAGCTGGTGTCGGATCGACTGGAACAGGTGCACCGCGGACTCGGCGAGATGCAGACGCTCGCGGCCGGTGTGGGCGATCTCAAGCGCGTGCTGACGAACGTGAAGACGCGCGGTATCTGGGGCGAAGTGCAGTTGCAGGCGCTGCTTGAACAGTTGCTGACGGCGGATCAGTTTGCCAAAAACGTGGCCACGAAACCGGGCAGCAGCGAGCGCGTGGAATTCGCCATCGCGCTGCCGGGCCAAAACGGCGACAGCGGCACGCCGGTGTACCTGCCGATCGATGCCAAGTTTCCGCGCGAGGACTACGAGCGTCTGCTCGACGCACAGGAACGGGCAGATCCGGTCGCGGTGGAAGAAGCGTCCAAGGCCCTTGAGACGCGCATTCGTCTGGAGGCCAAGACCATTGCCGAGAAGTATCTGGCGCCGCCGCACACGACGGACTTCGCGTTGCTGTTCCTGCCGACCGAAGGACTCTACGCAGAAGTCTTGCGCCGTCCGGGGCTGTCGGACCTGCTCCAGCGCGAGTATCGCGTAACGGTCGCGGGACCGACCACGCTGACGGCGTTGCTCAATAGCTTGCAGATGGGTTTCCGCACGCTCGCCATCGAGCGACGTTCGAGCGAGGTCTGGCAGGTATTGGGCGCGGTGAAGACCGAATTCACCAAGTTCGGTGATGTGCTGGCCAGAACCAAGTCACAGCTGGAGACGGTGACGCGTTCGATCGATCAGGCGGAAGTGCGTACGCGTCAGATGGCGCGCAAGCTCAAGACCGTCGAAGCGTTACCGGGTGAAGAGGCGACGCAGTTGCTGGGTGTGGAGATCGGGGCTGACGAGGAGTGAGCTTCTGGGCCGTAAGCCCATCAGCTCACATCAGCCCACATCAAGCCCATAGGTTCGAAAGCCCCGGGCCGGAGGCGCGTCAGGCGTCGCCTTCGGCAAACTGCGTGAGCGAGTCACCCGCCATGCGAACGACACGCCATTCCGGCAGTACCGTCGCGCCCTGCGCGGTATAGAAATCAATCGCCGGCTGGTTCCAGTCGAGCACCGTCCATTCGAAGCGTCCACAGCCGCGCTGCACCGCGATGCGGGCCAGGCGTCGAAGCAAGGCTTGTCCGACACCCTTGCCGCGCATCGTCGGCTGCACGTAGACATCTTCCAGATACAGACCACGGCGTCCGAGAAACGTCGAGAAGTTGTGGAAGAACAGCGCATAGCCAACCGGCTTGCCATCCCATTCCGCCATCAGACATTCCGCCGCCGGCGTGGCGCCGAACAAGGCGTCATGCACGCTGGCCGGTGTCGCTTCGAAAATATCGAGCAGTTTCTCGAAGACGGCCAATTCCCGCATCAAGCCGTGAATGGCATCGACGTCGTTCGGGGTGGCCGCACGCAGGTTCAAGGACATGGTGGGAATCTCGTCAGTCGGAATGTTCGGGGATTTCGGCGTGCGCAGGACGTCACTCGTCTTCTTCGTCGGGCACGTCGCCGAGCGCGATCTCAATGCCGCCGAAACGCTCGGCCACCCAGTTGTAAGCATGGCAGGCGATCCAGAGCAGCACGAAGCCGAGGATGGCGTTCAGGACCAAGGCGGAAATGAACGCGAGGCCCGGCAGATCGCCGTAGCGCAGGAATGCCGCCAGAAACGCGAGCAGCACCAGCGGAATACTGAAGGTGAGGTAGACCAGTACCAGCGCTTTGGCCGTCTGACCGGGACTGATGTAAGTGATCTGTTTGCGGATTGTCATTGCGCGTGTGTGTTTGCAGGTTTGTTGTGTAAAGCAGGCTGTCGATGTGCAGCCTGCGGGTATTTCGGTGTGTTGTCTTTCGAAACTCGCGTCGACCCGGACCCTAGACCAGTCCGTCGAACACGATCACGTCGACCAGTTCGCCCGCTGCGACATTGCCGCGTGACGTGTCTAACGTGACGAAGCAGTTGGCTTCGCTCATCGTGCGCAGGATGCCGGCGCTTTGCGCGTCGGCCACCGTGACCTGCCAGCGGCCTTGCGCATCGGCGGCCAGAATGCCGCGCAGGAATTCGGTGCGGCCCGGGCGCTTGGCAATGGCGCTTGTCGTCGGCACGGGCAGGCGCGGCGTGGCTTGCGGCTCGGCACCCATCAGGCTGAAGAGTCCGTCGCGCACCAGGTGGTAGAACGACGCCATCACGGCTGCGGGGTTGCCCGGCAGCCCGAAAAGCAGGGCGCGATGACCGTCGCTTTCCAGTTCGCCAAACGCAAACGGACGGCCCGGGCGCATGGCCATCTTCCAGAAAACGACATTGCCCAGACGCGTCATCATTTCGCGCGTGTAGTCGGCCTCACCGACGGACACGCCGCCCGAGGTGATCACCGCGTCGGCGTCACGGCAAGCGGTGCGCAACGTGTCTTCAATGGCTTGCGGATCGTCCCGCACCACGCCCAGATCGAGAATCTCGATACCGAGGCGCTGGAGCATGCCGTACAGCGTGTAGCGATTGCTGTCGTAGAGATTGCCCGGCACGAGCGGTTCGCCGACCGAGCGCAGTTCGTCGCCGGTCGAGAAGAACGCGACACGAATGCGTCGACGTACCGGTACTTCGGCGATGCCGAGCGAGGCGAGCAAACCGAGCGCGGCAGGGCGCAGGCGCTTGCCCGCGAGCAATGCCGGTTGACCGGTCGCAAGATCTTCCCCGATATGGCGGACATGGCGGCCCGGCGTGACGGCGTCGGCCGCGAAAGTCACGATTTCCGTGTCGCCTTCGCGTTGCACCAGTTCTTGAGGAATGACGGTGTCGCAACCGGCGGGCAGCAGCGCACCCGTCATGATGCGCACGCATTCGCCCGGGCCTGCGACGCCGTCGAACGGGCGTCCGGCAAACGATCGGCCTGCCACGCGCAAACGCACCTTGCCGCCCGCGGCCAGCGCGGTGCCGGAGAAGGCGTAGCCATCCATCGCGGCATTTTCGAAAGCGGGAACGTCGAGCGGGGAGATGACATCGCGGCCGAGCACGCGACCCAGTGCGCTGCGTACGGCAATTTGTTCGATAGCGGCGACGGGCTGGGCGGTACGCGCAATGATCGTGCGCGCCAACTCGACTGTCATGTCGTCAGGGTCGTACGCCGGCAAGCCGGCCAGGGCTTCGTTCAGTGTTGTCATCGGTATGGCGTCGTCATCGGACATCGGGCGATGGCGGCGGGTCGGGCCGCATCTGTGCCCGTCAGTCAGTGCCCGGAATCCCGGGGGGCGCGCGGCGTATCGGTATGGAGCTCATCAAGCGTGTTCACATTGTAAAACGGACGCTCATCACCGAAGTGAACTTGTACGGCCTTGTGGCGTGCCAGCCACGCTCTCACGCGATGCTCGCCCGCGGCCAGTGTCGCGGCCAGATCGTCGGCCAGCGAACGATGCAATAACGCGAAAACCGGATGCGGACCTTCCGAGGTGACGGCGTAGGCGGCAAGGGCAAGCGGTGAGGATACGGGTGCTGACGAGGTTTGCGATGGCGCCGCTTGGGGCGGAATGTCCTCTGCGGATGGCGAATCGACGGCCGGATCGGCAGAGGCGGGGATGTCGGGAGCACCGGGAGCAACAAGCGCTGCGGCAAGGCGTGCCGCCAGATCGTCCGGCAACAGCGGTGAATCGCACGGCGCTGTCAGCACGTACTCAGTTTTGGCGGCGCGCAGCCCGGCGAGCATGCCGGCCAGCGGCCCCGCGAAATCCTGCGTCTCGTCGGAGACGACGTCGGCCCCCAGCGCTGCATACGCCGCGTGATTCCGATTGGCACTGATCAGCAGCGTGCCGACTTGCGGCTGCAATCGCGCAAGCACATGCGCTGCCAACGGCTGTCCGTCGAAAAGCTGCAACCCTTTATCTCGTCCGCCCATGCGCTGCCCACGCCCGCCCGCGAGAATCAGGCCGGTAATGGCGTCGCGGGCAATGGGCGGGTTAGGCATGAGATTTCCGTTATGAACGGTTGAGTGCGATGACGCGTCCGGTGGCGTCAAACCAGACGGCGCCGTCGCCGAGCATCACACCTTGGTCGCGCGCAAACATCAGGCGCGGCACGGCGGCGCCGATGGCGCGCACGTAGCTGTCGGTGAAGATTTCGTTGTAACGCGCCAGCAGCGACTTCGGATTACGCAGAATCAGCGTCTTGCCGCGCAGCGACACGCGCACGGGATAGCGAATCGATTGAGCAACGACATCGCGTCGATCGTCGAGCACGCCCTTGCGGAACATGCCCGCCGCGCGATTGATCGTCTCGTCGTCGTTGGCACCGGCCGCGCCGTACAGGTGATCGATCTTGCCGGTCTGAATGTTCGACATCGCCAGCTCGAAAGGCACCGTACGCCCGTTGCGCAGGTCTTTCCATTGGCCGGAGATCACTTCGCAGCTGCCCGAGGCGCCACCGCGCTGGCGGTTGATGTCGTCGTGCGAGGCGAATTCGCCCTCGAACGTGGCACGCGGCATGCCGCCCGCGTCGAATTC
The DNA here is from genome assembly GCF_002179965.1 of Pandoraea sp. PE-S2T-3. GTDB lineage: Bacteria > Pseudomonadota > Gammaproteobacteria > Burkholderiales > Burkholderiaceae > Pandoraea. The sequence continues at coordinate 423,058 of NZ_NGUQ01000014.1, read as the reverse complement.
CGTCAGGTGCAGGCGCGACTTGTTCTCGAGCTTGCCGGTAAGCACGGTGTCGCTCTGCGACGAGGCGTTCGCGTAACGGCCTTCGAGCTTGCCGCCCGAGGACGTACGCAGCACAAGCCGCAGTGGATTGCGCTCGCCGAGTTGACCGCTATAGGTGATGAGATGGTTCGCGATCTCGCGCTCCGACGGGTCGCAATCGGCATGGGCCAACGATGGCATCCATGCCACGCAAAGCATCGCCAGCGTGGCGAGTCCGATGGCCACCGCGCGCAGGCGAAGGCGGCGTGGGCGTGTCGCCGGGGGTGTCGTCGTACGGCGCGACGTTGCGCCCACACGTTCAGGCAAAGCGAAAGAGTCTCGGGCGCAACTAGCGTCCGGGGCAGCAGCAATCATGAGTTGAGTTCAGGAATTCGGATTCGGGCAGCGTGGCGAGGTGTCTCGGGGTATCTCGTGGTGCCGGGGGCATTCGACGCATGTTGCGCATCGGGGGCACCACACCCGCTGCCGGTGATCATCCGCCGATATAGGACATTTCCACTTTCGGCGGCGCATCTTCGGGCAAGCCCGTCGCGGCCGTGCGCAAGGCCGAGTAGCGGTCGGTACGATCGTGCCAGATATCGCCGATGGCGGTCGAAATCTGCGCGTCGCTCGCGCCGTTGCGCAACAGCGTGCGCAGGTCGTAACCCGAACTCGCGAACAGGCACAGGTACAACTTGCCTTCCGTAGACAGTCGCGCACGCGAACAAGTGCCGCAAAACGCACGCGTCACTGACGAAATGACGCCGACTTCGCCGCCACCATCGCGATATTGCCAACGTTGGGCGGTTTCGCCGGGATAGTTCGCTTCGAGCGGTTCGACCGGTAAGGCTTCGTTCAGGCGGGCAATCACTTCGGCCGACGGCAGCACTTCATCCATGCGCCAGCCGTTCGAGGTGCCCACGTCCATGTATTCGATAAAGCGCAGTACGACGCCGCTGCCGTGGAAATGGCGCGCCATCGGCACGATATCGCCGTCGTTAGTGCCGCGTTTGACGACCATGTTGACCTTCACCGGCCCCAAACCGACGTGCTGCGCTTCGGCAATGCCTTCGAGCACATTGACGACCGGGAAGTCGACGTCGTTCATCTGGCGGAAGATCGTGTCGTCAAGGCTGTCCAGACTGACCGTCACACGCGTCAGCCCCGCATCCTTGAGCGACTGGGCCCGGCGCTTGAGCAACGAGCCGTTGGTCGTGAGCGTGATGTCGAGCGGCTTGCCCGAGGGCGTGCGCAGGCGGGCGAGCATCTCGATGAGACGCTCCAGATGCTTGCGCAGCAGCGGCTCGCCGCCCGTCAGACGCAGCTTTTCCACGCCATGTTCGACGAACAGGCGCGCAGCACGCTCGATTTCTTCAAAGGAAAGCAGGGAGGATTGCGGCAGGAAGGTGTAGTCCTTGTCGAACACGTCCTTCGGCATGCAATACACACAGCGGAAGTTGCAACGATCGGTCACCGAAATCCGCAGATCGTGCAGCGGCCTGGCCAGCGCATCCTGAAGATGGCCGGTGGCTGCGCGCACTTGTGCGGGGATCTGCGGCGTATGCGTCGCATATCGCGCGTCGGTGCGCAGATCGGTGAGTCGGATAATCGTTTCGGTCATGGTGGGGCCTTGGCTTGCGTCTCCATTCTAGCGAATTGGCATGTTCGCCGCCGAAACCGGGATTTTTGGACGGAATTACCGTCGCGCCGGCATTCGGGCAGCAACCAGTTCGATGCGGGACATCAAGCCAGTGTCAGGCATCACGATACGGGCAGTGCGTCGCACGCACAAGTCGGGACAACACGAGGATGTCCCGATATTCGCGTGAGTCGCTGCCACGCTATGTCTTTGCGTTTATGGGCGTCACCAATGGAAAAGGGGGCCGAAGCCCCCTTTTTTGGCGTCACGGCAGTTGCCTGACGTTGGCCGATATTGCTTCCGTTACCCGATGCAGTATCGCCCTCTTCAGGACAACGTCATGCGATCTCAGGCACCGTGATCCGACGAAGTCTGCGTTTCCACTTGCTCCATCGGGCCGGTGTTGACCGGTGCTGCCGTACGACGCTGACGTTGCACGCGCGGTGCCGGTGCGGCTTGCGCCGCGGCTTCCTTGGCTGCGCGATGCTTGTCGGCGTCGGTGTGGACCCACACCAGACCCACGCTCTGGAGCGTGCTTTCCAACGCACCTTGCTCCACAACCGGCGTCGCGCTGACCGACACAGGCTTCTGCGTCACGACTTCCGTGACCGCAGCGGCCGCTTCCGGCTGTGCCGGGGCGGTCGGTGCCACGTAGGCGGGCGCTTGCGTGGTGACTTCTACCGGCTTGGCAGTTTCCACCGGGGCCACTTGCACCGGCACCGGTTCCACCGGCGCGCTGGCGCTGGCGGCCGTTGCGGCGATTTCGGTCAGTGCTTCGGCCGGTACCGTCGGTTGTGCCGGGGCCGGCGTTGCTGCCGGCAGCGGCGTGCTGACCGGCGGCACGATCGGTGCGGCAGCTTCCACGGCGGGCAGCGGCGCAACGTTCACGGGCACGACGGGGGCGGCCGGAGCGACCGGCGTGACCGGTTGCGCCACGACTTGCACCGGCACTTCCGGCGTTGCCACCGGGGCGGCTTCGCTCACCGTTGCGACGGCCACTGCCGGCGCTGCGGGGGCGACCGGGGCCGCTTGGGTTTGCACCTGCTCCAGCGTCGGCGTTGCGACGGCGGGTTTGGTTTCAACCGGTTGGAACGTCTGAGCGGGTGCCTGCGCAGGTTCGGCGTGAACCTGTGCGGCAGCAACCGTGGCGGCGGCTACGACTGCCGGTGCAACGGCTTGCGGTGCCACATGCTCGGCGCGCTCTTCCGTCACTGCCGGCGTCGCAGCGTATTCCGATGCTGCGCTGCCTGCATGACCTGCATCACCAGCATTGCCCACGTTTTCCGAACCTTCGCCTTGCTCGCCGTCAGCATGCAGTTGCTGCTCACCGGCTTCGCGTTCACGACGGCCACCACGACGACCACGACGACGGCTGCGGCGACGCTCTTCGTTCGCCTGTTCGCTCTCGTCACCGGCCACGCCTTGGGCGCCTTCGGCTTGCGCACCTTGTGCTGCCAAACGGTCGTGCTGATCGTACTCGGCGTCTTCACCAGCGCTCAGCGGGGCAGCCACTTGCGCCGCGCGTTGCGGAGCCGCTGCTTGTTGACCCTCGGCACCTTCGGTCTGACGGCGGTTGCGATCGCGGCGGTTGCCACGTTCGCGGCCTTCACGCGGTTCGCGACCGTCTTCAGCGCGCACTTCCTGCGCCGGTTGACGTTGTGCATCGTCGCGCTCGCGCTTGTCGCGGCCTTCTTGACGCTCGTTACGATCGCCACGCTCATTGCGGTCATTACGTTCGGTGCGCTCATTGCGCTCCGTACGGTCGCCGCGTTCGTTGCGATCATTGCGCTCGTTGCGGTCATTACGATCGGCACGTTGCTCGTTACGGTCCGTGCGCTCGGCACGTTCCGGACGCGCTGCACGGCCTTCGCGTGCCGGTTGGCCCGCGTTGTCCTTGCCGGTCTTGTTCTCGTCACGGGCGTTGCCGCGGCGATTACGGTTTTGCTGATGCGGACGATCATGACGCTCGCGCGGCGGACGTGCTGCCGGCTTGGCCGGGGCTTCGTCCTTCACCGGTGCCGGTGCGGCAGGCTCAAGGCCCAGCAAGCGCTTCACGAAACCGATGAAACCACCGCTGCGCACCGGGGCTGCCGGGGCAGGCGTTGCGGCGACCGGTTCCGGGCGCGGCTGCGCTGCCGGGGCCGGCTGCTCGGGCGTGATGCCCTTGACGGCGGCTTCCTGACGCGGACGCACGTCTTCCTTCTTCTTGCTGTAACCGGCCGGATCGTCTTCCGATGCGCGGGCGGCTTCCTCGGCGAGCGCGTAGCTGGCCTTGGGCGCGTCCAGACGCGGGTCGTCGAAGCGCAGGCGCTCCAGCTTGTAATGCGGCGTCTCGAGGTGCTTGTTCGGGATCAGCAGCACGCCAACCTTGAAGCGCGCTTCGATCTTGTTGATTTCCTGACGCTTTTCATTGAGCAGGAAGGCGGCGACTTCGACCGGCACCTGGCAGTGAATCGCTGCCGTGTGCTCCTTCATCGCTTCTTCCTGGATGATGCGCAGGACTTGCAGTGCCGACGATTCGGCGTCGCGGATGTGGCCGGTGCCGTTGCAACGCGGGCAGGTCACGTGCGTGCCTTCCGAGAGCGACGGACGCAGGCGCTGACGCGAGAGTTCCATCAGGCCGAAACGCGAGATCTTGCCCATCTGGACGCGGGCACGGTCGTGCTTGAGCGCATCCTTCACACGTTGTTCGACTTCACGCTGGCTCTTGGCCGACTCCATGTCGATGAAGTCGATCACGATCAGGCCGCCGAGGTCACGCAGACGCAACTGGCGCGCGACTTCGTCGGCAGCTTCCAGGTTGGTGCGCAGGGCGGTTTCTTCGATGTCCGCACCCTTCGTGGCGCGTGCCGAGTTCACGTCGATCGACACCAGTGCTTCGGTGTGGTCGATCACGATGGCGCCACCCGAGGGCAGCGGCACCTGACGCGAGTAAGCCGTTTCGATCTGGTGTTCGATCTGGAAACGCGAGAACAGGGGCACGTCGTCGCGGTACTGCTTCACGCGATTGAGATGGTCGGGCATGACCACCTGCATGAAGTTGCGGGCCTGTTCGGAAATTTCTTCCGTATCGATGAGAATTTCACCGATATCCGGTTGGAAATAGTCACGGATGGCGCGGATGACCAGGCTCGATTCGAGATAGATCAGCGCCGAGTCGCGCGGCAGTTCGATGGTGTTGGCGGCGCCTTCGACGGCGTGCCACAGTTGCAGCAGGTAGTTCAGGTCCCACTGGAGCTCTTCGGCCGAGCGGCCGATACCGGCCGTGCGGGCGATGATGCTCATGCCTTCGGGCAGTTCGAGCTGCCCCATCGTCTCGCGCAGTTCCTGACGATCTTCACCCTCGATGCGGCGCGACACGCCACCGCCACGGGGGTTGTTCGGCATCAGCACGAGGTAACGGCCGGCCAGCGAGATGAACGTGGTCAGGGCTGCGCCCTTGTTACCGCGCTCTTCCTTTTCCACCTGAACGATGAGTTCCTGACCTTCGGACAGGGCATCCTGAATGCGCGCATTGCGCACATCGGCGCCGTCGCGGAAGTACGCGCGAGCGACTTCCTTGAACGGCAGGAAGCCGTGGCGGCCTTCGCCGTAATTGACGAAGCAGGCTTCGAGGGAGGGTTCGATACGGGTGATGACACCCTTGTAGATGTTGCCTTTACGCTGTTCGCGTCCGGCCGTCTCGATATCGATGTCGATGAGTTTTTGCCCATCGACAATGGCCACGCGCAGTTCTTCCTGCTGCGTGGCGTTGAACAACATGCGTTTCATGAAAACGACTCCCACCCGCCGCTAATGCGAATGCGCAGAGCGTCGGGCACGTATCACTCGAGTTATCCAACACGCGAGGTTCGAGCCGGAGGTGGAAGAATTGCCGGGGAGGTCCGGGCGATGAGGCCCACGGACGCAAAGGCGCCTGCGAATACGCTAACGCGCTCGCCCGGAACCGCCGAAGTGCCATATAACGCCGGCACAGCGCGGATTACTTCGGGTTTGCAGTCCGTAACACGAGAAACTTCATCAGCATTTTCTCGGGGCGCCTGCCGACACTTATTCTTATTGTGGCGGCGCCTCAATCTCGACTTTTGCGCGAACGATATTCACAAAGCGATCAGCCTGAAAGAATGGACTCCAGTCTGACCGCCAAAAAATTCTATAACCACCAACTCTATCCGCGTCATGCGCGCTGCGACCGAAGCGGCCTATGGGCCAGACTTCCTGCCGACGCTGCGTGACGTGCGTGCGCTCGCTGCTCCAGGGTCACCGGACGAGCAGCCTGCCCGGGGTGCAAGTAAAATACCGTTTTGGGGTATGCACCAGCAGAGGTGTGGATTTGGCACGATTCCCGCTACCGCCACCTCTGTCGGACAAATTATATTCATAATGAATGAGTTAGGCAAAAGTCGGCACAAAATGGTTGCGCCGGCACCCGCACCACAGGTGCGGTTGGTCGAAGTCGATGACGGCTCGGCCGGTCAGCGGATCGATAATTTCCTCCTGCGTGAGTGCAAAGGGGTACCGAAAAGTCACGTTTATCGGATTCTTCGCAGCGGCGAAGTCCGCGTAAACAAAGGGCGAGTAGACGCAGCCTATCGACTTGTCCTGGGCGATATCATCCGTATCCCCCCGGTCCGCGTGGCCGCTGGTTCCAACGAACCCCAGACCCACGTTCCCGCCGCCACATTCCCCGTCCTGTTCGAAGACGACTACCTGCTGGCCATCAACAAACCGTCCGGCGTGGCCGTGCACGGTGGCAGCGGCGTGTCGTTCGGTGTGATCGAGCAATTGCGCCGCGCCATGCCGCAACTGAAGTTTCTCGAGCTGGTGCACCGCCTCGACCGGGATACCTCGGGCATTCTGCTGCTTGCCAAGAAGCGCGCCGCGTTGGTCGGCATGCACGAGCAGATTCGCCACAACCGGATGGACAAGCGTTATCTGGCTTGTGTCACCGGCGAATGGCGCGACAAGCTGCGGGCGGTCAAGGCGCCGCTATATAAATACGTCACGTCCGAGGGGGAGCGCCGCGTCCGGGTGCAGGAAGACGGCCAGCAGTCGCACACCGTATTTCGCATGGTGGAATCATTTCCGCCTTATACCTTGCTGGAAGCGGAACTGAAAACGGGACGAACCCATCAGATACGCGTTCATCTGGCACACTGCGGCACCCCGATCGTGGGAGACGACAAGTACGGCGACTTCACGCTGAACAAGAATCTCGCCCGTCCCGGCGCCAAGCCCGGTATCAAACGCATGTTCCTGCACGCCTGGCGGTTGAAGTTCACGCATCCCGTGCTCGATACGCCGATTGCACTGGAAGCGGCGTTGCCGCCAGAATGTGAGCAATTCCTGAATCAACTTCGAGGCGCTCCCGCCGATGCCAAGCCCTGAGTTCGACCTGGTCGTTTTCGACTGGGACGGGACGTTGATGGATTCGACGCCCACTATTACCCGCTGTATCCAGGCGGCTTGCCGCGATCTTGGGTTGCCTGTGCCGACCGACGAGCTGGCCAGCCATGTCATCGGTCTGGGGCTGCGTGACGCCCTGCAAATGGCGGTTCCGACGCTCGACCCTGCGCACTATCCGCGTCTTTCTGAACGCTATCGCTTTCATTACTTGATAGGCGATAAAGCCACCGTGTTGTTTCCCGGCGTACGAGAATTGCTGGAAGAACTGCGCTCGCGCGGTCGATTCCTGGCAGTGGCGACCGGTAAGTCGCGCGTTGGCCTGAACCGCGCGCTCGAATCGGCAGGCCTGATGCGCACGTTCGACGCGACACGTTGCGCGGATGAGACATTCTCGAAGCCCCATCCGGCCATGCTCCAGGAACTCACCCGTGAGCTTGGGCAAGACCTGCGCCGCACGGTCATGATCGGCGACACCACGCACGACTTGCAGATGGCGCACAGCGCCGGGGCCGCGAGCGTGGCCGTGGCCTATGGTGGCGCGCATCCGCGTGATCAGCTTGAGGCGCTTGCGCCTGCGTTCTGTGCGGGCAGCGTGGCGGAGTTGCGCGAGTGGCTGCTGGAGCGGGTGTGAGCGAAACCGTCGCGCCGCAGCCGATCTGTGCCGGTACCGCGCTGGTGGACGGCGGACTCGGCGTGCGCTTCGAGGTGCTAGTCGGCGGACATCGCACGCCAGCCTTCGTGATTCGCTACGACGGGCAGGTGTATGGCTACCTCAATCAGTGCGCCCACGTGCCCATGGAGCTGGACTGGTCCGAGGGGCAGTTCTTCGAGACGTCCGGCTTATACTTGATGTGCGCTACGCATGGCGCGACGTATGAGCCCAATACGGGTCATTGCGTCGGCGGCCCATGCCGTGGCGGTGCATTGCAGCCGGTGCGGGTCGAGGAACAGTTGGCCCTGACTGACGGGGCGCCGTCGGGTGGCGCTGCTGCCGCGACGACGGTTGTGTGGTGGCCGGACGCCTATATACAAGTGCCCGATGCGCCGGCGTCGGCCGCGTGACGAGATCTGCGAATGACCGACGCGACCTGAACGCGACGACAGCCGAACTTCTACCGCCTTTTCCTAAAGCTTCTCTGGACAACGTATGGCCGACGCCCTCCCGCCCGATTCGCCCCGCACCGAACCCGGTTTTCCGCCACCCGGCGGGCGTCCCCCTTCGGGAGGTGGTGGGAGTCCGCGTGACCCTCGCGAAGTGAAGCCGTGGGAGCGCGAGATGCTCGAAAAGGTGCTGATGGCCGGCATCAAGGAGCAGCGGGCTGCGCGCCGCTGGAAAATCTTCTTTCGCCTGCTGATGCTCGCGATCGTTGCGCTCGTCGTGTGGTCGATTTTCGATATCGATGGGAGCAGCAGCACATCGTCCGCTGGCGGTTCCGGCAAGCACACGGCACTCGTGACGCTGAGCGGCGAAATTGCCCCGGATGGTCAGGCCAGTGCTGAAAAGATCAACTCGGCACTCGAATCGGCGTTCGAGGATTCCTCGGCTGCGGGGGTGATCCTGCGGATCAACAGCCCGGGCGGCAGTCCGGTGCAGGCCGGTATGATCTATGACGATATCGCCCGTTTGCGCGCGAAATATCCGAAGAAGCCGTTGTACGTCGTGGTCGAGGAAATTTGTGCGTCCGGCGGCTATTACGTGGCGGCGGCTGCCGACAAGATTTACGTCGACAAGGCGAGCATCGTCGGGTCCATCGGCGTGTTGATGGACGGTTTCGGTTTCACGGGGCTCATGGACAAGCTCGGCGTCGAGCGGCGTTTGCTGACGGCCGGGCGCAACAAGGGCTTCCTCGATCCGTTCTCGCCGCAGACCGATCAGCAAAAGACGTACGCGCTCGACATGCTTGAGCAGGTACATCAGCAGTTCATCGGTGCGGTCAAGAAGGGGCGCGGCAATCGCCTGAAGGACGACCCGGATCTGTTCAGTGGGCTGTTCTGGACGGGCCAGCGTGCCATCGAATTGGGGTTGGCCGACGGCACGGGCACGGTGGATTCAGTCGCCCGCGATGTGCTGAAAGCGCCTGATCTGGTTGACTACACCGTCAAGGAAAACCTGCCCGAGCGCATGGCGCGCCGATTCGGTGCGGCGGTCGGCACTGCGGCCATGAAGACGATGATGATGGGCTCGTCGCTGTCGTTGAAGTAAAACTGGATTTTCGATGCGAAATCGATGAAAAACCCCACGGAAACGGCCGTTTTCGTGGGGTTTTCGTTTTACTGCGCGAGGAACAGGAAAATCGCGGGGCGCTTGTGTAGCTCCACGGTGTTCTGCGGCCAGCCTTTCACGCGATGCGCGACGATCTGCTCCGCATCCTGCGTCACATCGACGGCCACGCACAGCAGCGTCGATGCGTCGCAATTTTGCAGCAGCGCATCGAGCATGGCCTTGTTGCGGTAGGGTGTCTCGATGAAGATCTGCGTCTGCTTTTCCTTACGCGAGCGCTGTTCGAGTTCGCGCAGCCGTTTGGCGCGCTCGCCCGCATCCGTCGGCAAGTAGCCGTGAAACGCGAAACTCTGGCCGTTCAGACCGCTGGCCATCAGAGCAAGCAGAATCGAGCTCGGACCGACGAAAGGCACCACGCGGACGCCTTTCTCGTGGGCGCGCCGCACCAGCAGGGCCCCCGGATCGGCCACCGCCGGGCAGCCCGCCTCCGATACGAGGCCGCCGTCGGCACCCGCCAGAATCGGTGCCAGCAGAGCATCAATGGCGGCTGGCGGCGTGTTGACGTTCAACTCGCGGATTTCGATTTCCTGAATCGGCGTGCTCACTCCGACCAGTTTCAGAAAGGCGCGCGTGCTCTTGGCCTGTTCGCCGACGAAGTACGTCAGGCCGGCCGTCACCGTGCGGACCTCTTCGGGCAGCACGGCGGGCAAGCCGCCACGCGTGTCGGTGCCGAGGGTGTTCGGAATCAGGTACAGCGTGCCGCTCATGCCTTGGCTCCCGAAGCACCTTGTTGATGTACGGTCTGCGGCACGATTGATACGCCCGCCTGCATCAACATGGTCGTGAGCGCGATCATCGGCAGGCCGATGAGGGCGGTGGGATCGTCGTTCTCGATGGTTTCGAGCAGCATGATGCCCAGCCCCTCGGACTTGGCGCTCCCGGCGCAGTCATAGGGCGTTTCGGCGTGAAGATAGGCGGCGAGCACGTCATCGGGCAAGTCACGGAACTTCACACGGGTTACCACGTCTGTGGCTTGGCTGCGGTCGTGGCGAGCATCGTGCAGACAGAGTGCGGAGTGAAATTCCACGACTTTGCCGCGCATGTCGCGCAACTGCGCCATGGCGTTCTCGAAATTGCCGGGCTTGCCGATCTGGCGGCCTTCGAAGGTGGCGACCTGATCGGAGCCGATGATGAGGGCGTCGGGGTGAAGGGCGGCGACAGCCTGCGCTTTCTCGCGCGACAGGCGCAGGGAGGTGTCGTGCGGGGTTTCGCCAGGTGCCGGGGTTTCGTCGATGTTCGGGACGACGACCGTGAACGGCAGGCGCAGGCGCTCAAGCAGTTCACGGCGATAGCGCGATCCGGAGGCCAGGATCAACGGTGGCAGGGGCTGTGCGGTCATCGGGTTTAAGTGTTTGACGAGAAACGAAAAACTATTTAGAATTCACGGCTTTTGCAATCTGGCGCTCGGTCCCGCCAGTCTGCGCGATCAGGGTTCGAACACCGGAAAACGGCGTCGGATCAAGGCGCTGCGAGGGCAAGGGACGTTGAAAAGCAGTCAGATGCGCCAAGGCAAGGATGAGCGTGATGAACGAATATATCGTCGATCTGTTCGAATTCGCGCGTACCGGCCGGGTGGCGGAAGGTGACGTGCAACTTGCGGCTTTGCCGCGCATGGTAACCGAAGTGCCTCCTGAAGTCTCGGAGGCCGCCCGTACGAAAGGCGTGTTCCATTGGCGTGCCGAGGGCAGCGAAAAGCAGGTGTTGCGTGCGGATGGCAAGCCCACCGTTGCGCAGTTTCTGACGCTGTCGGTCGAAGGCCCGATGTGGCTGGAGTGCCAACGCTGCCTGACGCCGTACCAGGAGCCGCTGGACTCGGAGACGACGTTTGAAGTCGTGCGCGACGATGCGGCTGCTGAAGCCCGTCCGCTCGACGAAGACGAGCTCGAAGCGCTGGTCGGCTCGAAGCATTTCGATCTGCGCGAGCTGGTCGAGGAAGAATTGTTGTTGGCTTTGCCGATTGTGCCCAAACACGAGGTTTGTCCGAGTGTGCACGACGCGCTGGCCACGGGCAGCGACGGGTTGACCGAACCGGAACCCGAGCCCGAAGAAGAGGATAAGCCGTCTCCGTTCGCGGCGCTGGCAGCGCTCAAGCGCTCGCCGGACAAGGACGGAAAGTAAAGTGCGGCCGGGTTTCCGGCTCACCAAAGTACATGTTTGCGTTAGTCGCACAGGTCGGGCCGACAGGCCGACACCGTAGGGCGGCGCTCGAACTGTGTTAAAATTTCGCGATATTTTGAGGAGTTATCATGGCCGTTCAACAGAACAAGAAGTCGCCGTCGAAGCGCGGCATGCACCGTTCGCACGATTTCCTGACCGCACCGTCGACCGCCGTCGAACCGACGTCGGGTGAGACGCATCTGCGTCACCACATTTCGCCGAACGGTTTCTACCGTGGTCGTAAGGTCATCAAGACCAAGAACGACTAATTCGGCCCGACAGACGACACGCGCCCATCATGGCGCTGTTTGATCGTCCGATGTGGCAAAAGCGGCACTTATCCTGCCGCTTTTTTTGTTACCTGTACCGCAAGCCAATCACGTCGACATGACAGTCACCCTGACGATCGATTGTATGGGCGGTGACCATGGCCCATCGGTGACGGTGCCGGCCGCGGTTCACTTCGTACAATCCACCGACGATGTCGAGCTCGTGCTGGTCGGGCAGCAGGACGCCATCAATGCGCAGCTCGCAAAGTTGCGCATGACGGATCACCCGCGCCTGTCCGTCGTCAATGCGACCGAAGTTGTCGCCATGGACGACTCGGTCGAGACCGCGCTTCGCAAGAAGAAAGACTCTTCGATGCGTGTGGCGTTGAATCTGGTCAAGGAAGCGCGCGCGCAGGCTTGCGTGTCCGCCGGGAATACCGGTGCGCTGATGGCCGTTTCGCGCTACGTGCTCAAGACGTTGCCGGGTATCGAACGTCCCGCCATTGCCACGGTGCTGCCTAATCAGAAGGCCGGCTACACCACGATGCTCGATCTGGGCGCCAACGTGGACTGCGAGCCGACCCACCTGCTGCAATTCGCCGAAATGGGCCACGCGCTCGTCGCGGCGGTCGACGGGAAGGACCATCCGTCGATCGGTCTGCTCAACATCGGCGAAGAAGTTATCAAGGGCAACGACGTCATCAAGCAGGCAGGCGAGCTGTTGCGCGCCTCCACGCTGAACTTCTACGGCAACGTGGAAGGCAACGATATCTATCGCGGCACCACCGACATCGTGGTCTGCGACGGTTTCGTCGGTAACGTCGCGCTCAAGACCTCCGAAGGCCTGGCGCAAATGCTCGGCGACATGATCAGAGAGGAATTCACCCGTACGTGGTGGGCCAAAGTGATCGCTGTTGTCGCGCTGCCGATTCTCACCCGCTTCAAGAACCGCGTCGATCACCGTCGTTATAACGGTGCGGCGTTGCTCGGGTTGCGTGCACTTGTCATCAAGAGCCACGGCTCGGCCGACGCCTACTCGTTTGAATGGGCTATCAAACGCGGCTATGATGCAGTTCGCAATGGTGTGCTCGACCGCTTGTCGCACGCCATGCAGGAGAATCAAACCAAGCTCCAGGACAACAAGCCGGCGAGCGCCATTCCGGCGCTTTGATGCCGACGGCCTGCCCTGGCGCGCTAACTGATCTTAAGATGACCCAGTCCGCGATTCATTCCCGTGTCATCGGTACCGGCAGCTATCTGCCGGCACGACGCGTGACCAACCAGCAGCTGGCCGACGAGCTTGCCACGCGCGGCATCGAGACGAGCGACGAGTGGATCGTCGCGCGCACCGGTATCAAGGCCCGGCATTTCGCGGCGCCTGATCAGAGCAGCAGCGACATGGCCACCGAGGCCGCGAAGCGCGCGCTCGACATGGCCGGACTCGACGCCAACCAGCTCGATCTGATCATCGTTGCCACCTCCACACCCGACTTCGTGTTTCCGAGCACTGCCTGCCTCGTGCAGAACAAGCTCGGCATCACCAATGGATGTGCGGCGTTCGATGTGCAGGCTGTTTGCTCGGGCTTCGCTTACGCGATGGCCACGGCGCATAACTTCATTCGCGCCGGCGCCCACCGCAATGTGCTGGTGATCGGTGCCGAGACGTTCTCGCGGATTCTCGATTTCAACGATCGCACCACCTGCGTGCTGTTCGGCGATGGTGCCGGCGCGGTCGTGCTGCAAGCCTCCGACGAGCCGGGCATTCTGTCGAGTGCGCTGCACGCCGACGGCAGCCACTCGAACATTTTGTGCGTGCCGGGCAATGTGAATGCCGGTGCGGTGCAGGGTGAGGCGTTCCTCTATATGGATGGCCAGGCGGTGTTCAAGCTGGCCGTCAAGGTGCTGGAGAAAGTGGCCCACGAGGCCCTGGAGAAGGCCGGACTGGAGCAGTCGGCGATCGACTGGCTGATTCCGCATCAGGCCAACCTGCGCATCATGACGAGCACGGCCCGCAAGCTGGGTCTGCCCGAAGAAAAAATGGTCGTCACCGTCGACCAGCATGGCAATACCTCGGCCGCCTCGATTCCGCTCGCGCTTGACGTGGCGGTTCGCGATGGCCGCATCAAGCCCGGCCAGAACGTCATGATCGAAGGCGTTGGCGGCGGCTTTACCTGGGGCGCGGTGCTGTTCCGCATGTAAAAGCCCTCCGGCGCAGTGGCGTCGCGCGCGTGTCGGTTATTCCGTCGAGGAATGCCGCTCACGCAGCGATGCCGCCTCGCGCGTCACGACGACGCGCGACAATGCGCCGCGTTATTTCCTGAATCTGACTGCAAACCCAAGCGCCATGACATTCGCTTTCGTTTTCCCGGGACAAGGATCCCAATCGGTGGGCATGCTGGACGCCTTCGGTGACAACACCGTTGTGCGCGAGACGCTCGCCGAAGCTTCGGACGCCCTCGGGCAGGATATGGCCAAGCTGATCGCCGCTGGCCCCGCCGAAGATCTGAACCTCACCACCAATACCCAGCCGGTCATGCTCAGTGCCGCCTACGCGATGTACCGCGCGTGGCTGGCCGAGGGCGGTGCCGTGCCGGCGTTCGTGGCAGGCCACAGCCTTGGTGAATACACCGCGCTTGTGGCTGCCGGTGTGATCGCCTTCAAGGATGCCGTGCCGCTCGTGCGTTTCCGCGCGCAAGCCATGCAGGAAGCCGTGCCGGTCGGTCAGGGTGGCATGGCCGCCATTCTGGGTCTGGACGACGACACCGTGCGCAACGTTTGCGCCGAAGCGTCGGCCGCCGGCGTGGTCGAGGCGGTCAATTTCAACGCCCCGGCGCAAGTGGTCATCGCGGGTGCCAAGGCCGGCGTCGAAAAGGCGTGCGAACTGGCCAAGGCCGCGGGCGCCAAGCGCGCACTCGTGCTGCCGGTGTCGGCACCGTTCCACTCGTCGCTGCTCAAGCCGGCGTCGGATCGCCTGCGCGAGTATCTGGCGGGCGTGACGTTCAATGCACCGCAAATCCCGCTGGTCAATAACGTGGATGTGGCCGTCGAGACCGACGTCGCCCGCATCAAGGACGCGCTGGTCCGTCAGGCTGCTGCCCCGGTGCGATGGGTCGAGTCGGTCAAGTGGCTCGCCGGTCAAGGTGTGACGCAAGTGGTCGAGTGCGGTCCGGGCAAGGTGCTCACCGGTCTGACCAAGCGTATCGACGGCAACCTCACGGGACTGGCGATCACCGATCCGGCATCGCTCGCCGACGTGCGCGGCCAGCTCTCGTAAGCACTCAGCCAAGAACAGGCAAAGGTATTCCTCTCATGAGCAAGCAACTCGACAATCACGTGGCGCTGGTGACTGGTGCCTCGCGCGGCATCGGCCGTGCCATCGCTCTCGAACTGGCCCGTCAGGGCGCGACCGTCGTCGGTACCGCCACGAGCGAAGCCGGCGCGAAGGGCATTGACGCGTATTTCGCCGAAGCCGGTATTTCGGGAAAAGGCATCGTTCTGAACGTGACCGACGCTGAAGGCGTGGCCGCGGCGCTCGACGACATTCTCAAGCAATACGGAAAGCTCGACATCCTCGTCAACAATGCCGGCATCACGCGCGACAACCTCGCGATGCGCATGAAGGACGACGAGTGGGACGACGTCATCGACACGAATCTGAAGGCGATCTTCCGTCTGTCGCGTGCCGTAATCAAGCCGATGATGAAGGCCCGCAACGGCCGCATCATCAACGTGACCTCGGTGGTCGGCTCGGCCGGCAATCCGGGGCAGGCCAACTACGCCGCTGCCAAGGCGGGTGTGGCAGGCATGTCGCGTTCGTTGGCCGCTGAGATCGGCAGCCGAAACATCACGGTCAATTGCGTGGCGCCGGGTTTCATCGATACCGATATGACCAAGGCGTTGGGCGAAGCCCAGCACGAAGCCCTGAAGTCGCGAATTCCGTTGGGCCGTCTGGGCGCGCCGGAAGATATCGCGAATGCCGTAGCGTTCCTCGCGTCGCCGCAGGCCGGTTACATCACCGGCACCACGCTGCACGTGAATGGCGGCATGTTCATGAATTAACGGCAGGTCGCGTAAAAAGCGGT
Organism: Pandoraea sp. PE-S2T-3; assembly: GCF_002179965.1. Lineage (GTDB taxonomy): Bacteria > Pseudomonadota > Gammaproteobacteria > Burkholderiales > Burkholderiaceae > Pandoraea. Next base: position 407,206 of record NZ_NGUQ01000014.1, on the reverse strand, counting down.
GGAATTACGTGATTTTGCGCGACATTGAACATTATTTGGCGCATGGTAACTTTGCTTGGCAAACCTGTTAAAATGCGCGCACTTGTCTGAACTAACTACCCCGGAGAGTTTGCATGGAAAACATTGATCAACGCGTCAAGAAGATCGTCGCGGAACAACTTGGCGTTGCCGAAGCAGAAATCAAGAACGAATCGAGCTTCGTGAATGACCTGGGTGCCGACTCGCTCGATACGGTCGAGCTGGTGATGGCCCTGGAAGAAGAGTTCGGCATGGAAATTCCGGACGAAGAAGCCGAAAAGATCACCACCGTGCAGCAAGCGATCGATTACGCAAGCGCGCACGTCAAGGCCTAAACAGGGCCTACGGATCGCCTGGCCGGCCGGAGTGCCGACCGGTTCCCGGCGCCAGGGATGCCTGTCAGCCGCAGGGAGCACGGGGTCGGACCCTGTCGCCTCTGTGGCTTTTGTTTTGTATGACCCAGCAGAAGAAGGGGAGTATCGTGAGTCGTCGTCGCGTCGTCATTACTGGTCTGGGCCTGATCTCGCCGGTCGGCAATACTGTTGCTGAAGGTTGGGAAAATCTGGTCGCCGGCCGCTCGGGCATCGCCAACATCACGAAGTTCGATTCGACCAACCATCGGGTGCACTTCGCGGGCGAAGTCAAGAACTTCGAGACCGAGAAGTACATTTCCGCGAAGGAAGCCCGCCGTATGGATACGTTTATCCATTACGGGCTTGCTGCCGGCATTCAAGCGTTCGAAGACAGTGGCCTCGCAGTGACCGAAGCCAATGCCGAGCGTATTGGTGTGCTGGTCGGTTCGGGCATCGGCGGTCTGCCGATGATCGAGGACACCGATAAGTCGCTTATCGAAGGCGGTCCGCGCAAGATTTCCCCGTTCTTCGTGCCGGGTTCGATCATCAACATGATCTCGGGTCACCTGTCGATCAAGTTCGGCCTGAAAGGCCCGAACCTTGCCATCGTCACGGCCTGCACGACGGGTCTGCACTGTATTGGTCAAGCCGCGCGCATGATCCAGTACGGCGATGCGGACGCCGTGCTCGCCGGTGGTGCCGAGTCGACCGTTTCGCCGCTGGGCATCGGTGGCTTTGCCGCCATGAAGGCCCTGTCGGAGCGTAACGACGATCCGGCGACGGCGAGCCGTCCGTGGGACCGCGATCGTGACGGCTTCGTGCTGGGCGAAGGCGCCGGCGTGATGATGGTCGAAGAGTACGAGCACGCCAAGGCGCGCGGCGCGAAGATCTACGCCGAGCTGACTGGCTTCGGCATGAGCGCCGACGCGTACCACATGACCGCACCGTGCGAAGACGGCGACGGCGCACTGCGTTCGATGAAGAACGCCTTGCGCGACGCCGGTATCAACGCCGACGTGGTGAACTACGTCAACGCACACGGCACGTCGACGCCGCTGGGCGATATCGCCGAAACGGTCGCTGTGAAGCGCCTGATGGGCGATGCGGCCAAGCAAGTCGTGGTGAATTCGACCAAATCGATGACCGGTCACCTTTTGGGTGGCGCCGGTGGTCTGGAGTCGGTGTTTACCGTGTTGGCCGTGCACCATCAAAAGTCGCCGCCGACGATCAATATCTTCAATCAGGACCCCGCTTGCGATCTGGATTACTGCGCAAACGTGGCCCGAGACATGAAAATTGACGTCGCATTGAAGAACTCTTTCGGTTTTGGCGGGACTAACGGCACGCTGGTCTTCCAGCGAGTCTAAGTTCGCGGGACGCCGCGCAGGCGTCCCGTTCCGCTACCCACGCGCCGGTGAGTGTGCCCGGGCGTGCGGCGTACAAGACACATCCAACTGTGGCGGCAAGTGCCGCCATGGTGCAATCAGATCCGACCGGATCTGGCAGCCAGAGAAAAAACGGATCCATATCAGGTGAGTGAACGAGAAATCGACCAGGCGCTCGTCGAGCGCGTGCAAAAAGGCGACAAAGCCGCCTTCGAGCTGCTGGTTGCGAAATATCACCGCAAGATCATCCGCCTCGTATCGCGGCTCGTGCGCGATCACGCTGAGGTCGAGGATGTGACGCAGGAGGCCTTTATCAAGGCCTACCGCGCCTTGCCGCAGTTTCGCGGCGAGTCGGCGTTCTATACCTGGCTGTATCGTATTGCTGTCAACACGGCGAAGAACCACCTGGCCACGCAGGGGCGCCGTGCACCGACTTCGACTGAAGCAAACGCTGAAGAAGCGGAAACTTTTGCCGAGGCCGATCAACTAAGGGATATCAACACGCCTGAGTCGATGCTGATGAGCAAGCAGATTGCTCAAACGGTCAACGCGGCGATGGAGGCTTTGCCCGATGAACTTCGGACGGCAATTACCCTGCGAGAAATCGAGGGTTTGAGCTACGAAGAGATCGCCGAAGCCATGGGGTGCCCGATCGGAACGGTCCGTTCGCGAATTTTCCGGGCGCGTGAAGCGATTGCCAGCCGGCTTAGGCCGCTGCTGGACACGCCTGACGGTAAGCGCTGGTGAGCGCGCCGCCGGGGAAGTTATTTTCGTTGGGGGATATCATGGGATCAGCGACGGTGCAAACGCAGCGGGGGCTGCAAGCCGAGCGGATTTCCGCGTTGGTTGACGGGGAATTCGATGCGGACGAGTTGGCAGCCCTGCTGGATGAGGCTGACACTTCGGGCCGGCCTCTGTGGGACGACTACCACCTGATCGGGGACGCACTGCGTTCCGATGAATTGGCACTACCGCGTTCGGAATCGGCCTTCATGGCCTCGTTCGCCGCACGCCTCGAAGCCGAGCCGCATCTGCTCGCACCGGCCGCTCTGGCCGATGTGCAGGCAAGCACCGCGCAAGCGGCACGCACTGCCGGCTCGCGCATTACCCGAATCAATCCGTTCCTGCGTGTGCGTCGCGTTCTGCCGACGGCCGCTGCCGCCGCGGCGGTCGCTGCGCTGTCGTGGGTCGTGGTGCCGCGTTTGCAGGATCACCCGGCCGGCGGTGCACAACCGCAGGTGCTGGCACAGACGGCGGCGCCGTCGGCTGCCACGGGTGGTGCGAACCTGACCCGTGTGACGCTCACGCAGCAGCCGCAAGCCGCTGTGGCCGCGGCCGCCAACGGCGCAGGTCCGAACGATCTGATCGTGCTGCGCGATGCGCGCCTGGACCAGTACCTGGCCGCGCATCAGCAATACGCTCCGGCGCCGATCGGCCAGAGCGTGTCTCCTTATATGCGAGCCTCGGCGCAAGCGGATGAATAAATGCAGCGCCTGAGTATCGAATCCTTGCCGCGTGCGCCCTTGGGGCGCACTTTCTTCCTCTTTGCCTTCCTGCTGGTCTCCACGCTGCAATCGCAGGCGTGGGCACAGGCGTCGGCACCGTCCGCCGACCCATTGGTCGAGCGGCGCGAAGTCAGCGCGTGGCTCAACAAGATCCACCGCGCCGCGCAGACCCAGAATTACGTCGGCACCTTCGTCTATCAGCGTGGTTCGACCATGCGATCGTCGAAGATCAGTCACTTTGCCGACAAGGGTAACGAGTACGAAGAACTCGAAACCCTCGATGGGCGCCAGCGCCGCATTCTCCGGCAGAACGAAGACGTCTACACGCTGATTCCTGAACAGAAGACCGTCTTCCAGGAAAAGCGCGAGAGCAAGGATTCGTTCCCGGCATTGCTCGCAACGCCCAATCGCGACGTTCTCGATTTCTACACGCCGAAGCTGCTGCCGAACGAGCGCATGGCCGGGTTCGATTGCGTGGTGATCGAGCTCACGCCGAAGGACGAGTACCGTTTCGGCTACCGGCTGTGGGCAGATCGCAACACGGGGTTGCTGTTGCGTGCGCAGACCATCGATGCGGACGGCCACATGCTCGAGCAGGCTGCGTTCTCGCAAATCTCGATTGCTGTGCCGAGCGAGAAGGCGCGCATCGTGCATGCCATTCAGGCAACGCACGGCTGGCACGTCATCAAGCCGCAAATTGCACCGACGCATCTGTCCGATGCGGGCTGGAGCATCGACGTCGACAAGAAGGTGCCGGGCTTCAAGGCCGTGCGCGAAGTGCGTCGCACGATGCGTTCGACGGCCGATGGCAAACCGCTGGATGTCCAGCAGGTGGTATATTCCGACGGCATGGCAGGACTTTCGGTGTTTATCGAGCCGGCCACGCGTGACCGCAAGGAAGGCCACGGCAGCGCTGGGGCGACCAACATCCTCATCAAGCGCCACGGCGACTATTGGCTGACCTTGCTCGGCGAAGTGCCGCAGGCCACCCTGCAACAGTTCGCTGCAAGTATCGAATTCAAGCAGCCGGCGAAGTAAGCGGCTGCCGGGCGGGCCGCCACCGGTGACGGAGCGGCCCGGGCAGCGAGGTGCGCATGGCAGCGATAGCCGTGTGCATGACAGCGTTGCCCTCAGGGATTCCCAGACTATCGCGCACTACGATCTTCCAATGAAGAAGACTCTCCTGCTTCGTGTCATGCTCGGCGGCGTTATGACCGCCTCGTTGGCGGGAGCTCCCGCCGCCTTTGCCGCGCCGGCCTCAGCACCCGCCAGCGGACCGGCAGCGCCGGCCGCCCTCGCGCCGCTGACCAACCTCCCCGATTTCACTCAGCTTGTCGATCGCGTCGGCCCTGCCGTCGTGAACATTCGTACGACCGAGCGCGTCAGCCGCAGTCAGCGCGGCATGCCGCCGGGCATGGACGACGACATGGCCGAGCTGTTCCGGCGCTTCTTCGGTGTGCCGATGCCGCAGCCGGGCCCGAAGGGCGGTGCGCCCAAGCGGGGTCAGCCGCAGCCGGACGAAGAGCAGAACAGCGGCGTGGGTTCGGGTTTCATCGTGTCCGCCGACGGCTACATCATGACCAACGCGCACGTGGTCGATGGTGCCGACAGCATTTACGTCACGCTGACCGACAAGCGCGAATTCAAGGCCAAGCTGGTCGGGGCCGACAAACGCACCGATGTTGCGGTGGTCAAGGTCGAAGCCAAGGATCTGCCGACGGTACCGATCGGCGACTCGAACAAGTTGCGCGTCGGTGAATGGGTCGTGGCCATCGGTTCGCCGTTCGGGCTGGAAAACACCGTGACGGCCGGGATCGTCTCGGCGAAAGGCCGCGACACCGGCGACTACCTGCCGTTCATCCAGACCGACGTGGCCGTGAACCCCGGTAACTCGGGTGGTCCGCTGATCAATATGCGCGGTGAGGTCGTCGGTATCAATTCGATGATCTACAGCCAGACGGGCGGCTTCATGGGCATTTCGTTCGCGATTCCGATCGACGAAGTGATGCGCGTGGCCGACCAGCTCAAGAAGACCGGCAAGGTCGTGCGCGGCCGTATCGGCGTGGCGATCAGCGAGGTCAGCAAGGATGTGGCGGATTCGCTGGGCTTGCCGCGTGCACAGGGCGCGCTGGTGCGCAGCATCGAACCGGGCAGCCCGGCCGAAAAGGCGGGTGTGCAGCCGGGCGACATCATCATGAAGTTCGATGGCCGCCCTGTCGATCACGCGACGGACTTGCCGCGGATGGTGGGTGACACCAAGCCGGGCGCGAGTGCGACGCTGCAAGTGCTGCGCAAGGGCAAGAACCAGGATCTGCGTATTACGATCGCCGAGGCCGATGTCGACACGCCGAAGGCGTCGAAAGCACAAAGCGGCAGCGCCGATACCCCGCACCCCAATGCCTTGGGTCTGGTGGTGTCCGATCTGAGCGATGCGCAGAAGAAGGACTTGAAGTTGCGCGGCGGCGTGCAAGTCGAGTTGTCGGAAGGTCCGGCCGGCCGCGCCGGTCTGCAACAGGGGGACATCATCCTGCGTGTGGGCGATACCGACGTGACGAGCGCGAAGCAGTTCGAAGAGGTGGTCAAGGCGCTGGATCCGAAGCGTCTGGTGCCGATTCTCGTGCGCCGTGGCGATGCTACACAGTTCGTGCCGTTGCGCCCGCGCGCACCGGCCACCGGCAAGTAATCCGGTCGCGATTGACGGATTTGACGGCAATGACCGCGCCGGCGCTGACCCTCTATGGCCGCAAATGGTGTCATCTGTGCGATGACATGCTTGCGGCACTGGAGGCCATGCGCCCGGCGTGGGACTTCTCCGTAACGGTCGTGGACGTCGACAGCGATCCGGCGCTGGAAGCGAAATACGACGAAATCGTGCCAGTACTGGCGTTAGGCGAGCGCGAATTGTGCCGTTATCGTTTTGACGCTGCCGCCGTGCAAGCGGCGTTGCGCGCACCGTAGGTCAACGATCCGCAGAGCCACCCCGACGATATGGGGGCAGCTCCCCCAACCTCACCGATGAAACGCCGCGATGCACGCGATTTCGGCCGGAATGACCGCGCTTTCGGCTAAAATGTCGTGTTAGCCGATTCTCTCGAAAGCCGCTGCCGAGCCGAATCTTCATGGCACCGACTTTTCTCTAGCCCCGCCTCATGGACCATATCCGCAATTTTTCGATCATCGCCCACATCGACCATGGGAAATCGACCCTGGCCGATCGCATCATCCAGCTGAGCGGCGGTTTGTCCGATCGTGAAATGGAATCCCGAGTTCTCGACTCGATGGACCTTGAGCGCGAGCGTGGCATCACCATCAAGGCACAGACCGCAGCGCTGCAATACAAGGCGCGCGACGGCAAAATCTACAACCTGAACCTGATCGACACGCCGGGACACGTCGACTTTTCGTATGAAGTAAGCCGCTCGCTGTCCGCTTGCGAAGGCGCGCTGCTCGTGGTCGACGCCTCGCAAGGCGTGGAAGCGCAAACGGTTGCCAACTGCTACACCGCCATTGAACTGGGCGTGGAAGTGGTGCCGGTGCTCAACAAGATCGATTTGCCGTCGGCCGAACCCGAGAACGCGATTCAGGAAATCGAAGACGTCATCGGCATCGAAGCGACCGACGCCGTGCGCTGCTCGGCCAAGACGGGCCTGGGTGTGGAAGAGGTGCTCGAAGCCCTCATCGCCAAGGTGCCGCCGCCCAAGGGCGACGCGACGGCCGCGCTGCAAGCATTGATCATCGACTCGTGGTTCGACAACTACGTGGGCGTCGTGATGCTGGTGCGCGTGGTCAACGGCACGCTCAAGCCGAAGGAAAAGATTCAACTGATGGCCACCGGCGCGACCTATCCGGTCGAGCAGGTCGGTGTGTTCACACCGCGTTCGCAGCAGCGCGAGTCGCTGTCGGCCGGTCAAGTGGGCTTCATCATCTCGGGCATCAAGGAGCTGGACGCGGCCAAGGTCGGCGACACCGTCACGCACGCCGTGACCACGACGACCAAGCCGGCGGCCGAACCGCTGCCGGGCTTCAAGGAAGTGAAGCCGCAGGTGTTCGCGGGTCTGTATCCGGTGGAAGCCAACCAGTACGACGCACTGCGCGAATCGCTCGAGAAGCTCAAGCTCAATGACGCCTCGCTGCAATACGAGCCGGAAGTTTCGCAGGCGCTGGGCTTCGGCTTCCGCTGCGGTTTCCTGGGCTTGCTGCACATGGAAATCGTGCAGGAGCGTCTGGAGCGCGAATTCGACATGGACCTCATCACCACGGCACCGACCGTGATTTATGAGGTCGTGCAGCGCGACGGTACGACGATCACGGTCGAGAACCCGTCGAAGATGCCGGACCCGGGCCGTATCGAAGAGATTCTCGAGCCGATCGTCACGGTCAACCTGTACATGCCGCAAGAGTATGTGGGCTCAGTGGTCACGTTGTGCCAGCAGAAACGCGGCTTGCAACTCGACATGCAATATCACGGGCGTCAGGTCAAATTGATCTACGAAATCCCGATGGCGGAAATCGTGCTCGACTTCTTCGATCGTCTGAAGTCGGTGTCGCGCGGTTATGCGTCGATGGATTACGAATTCAAGGAATATCGCTCGTCGGACGTGGTCAAAGTCGACATGCTGATCAACGGCGACAAGGTCGACGCACTGTCGATCATCGTGCACCGTTCGGAAAGCCGTCGTCGTGGCAATCAGGTCGCGGCGAAGATGCGCGAAATCATCCCGCGTCAGATGTACGATGTGGCAATTCAAGCCGCGATTGGCGCGAACATCATCGCGCGTGAGAACATCAAGGCGTTGCGCAAGAACGTGCTTGCCAAGTGTTATGGCGGCGACATCTCGCGTAAGAAGAAGCTGCTGGAGAAACAGAAGGCTGGTAAGAAGCGTATGAAGCAGGTGGGGAATGTGGAAATTCCGCAGGAAGCGTTCCTCGCCATTTTGCAAGTCGAAGACAAATAACGTAGCGACAGGTCCCGCATGAATTTCGCCCTGATTCTTTTGATCCTGGTGCTGGTTACCGGGGTGGCCTGGGTGGCCGACAAGTTGGTGTTTCAACCGGCGCGCCGCCGGGCAGCACAGCAGGCGGTGACGCAATTCGATCAGCAGCAGCTTGTATTGCAAGGGTCCGGCATTCAGGGCTCTGGCGTGCAGGAGGGTGGTGCAGTCGCGAGTGCGCGCGCCAAGGTGCGTGACGACAAGCTGCGTCAGCCGTGGTGGCTCGAATACTCGGCGAGCTTCTTCCCGGTGATTCTTGCGGTGTTCGTGCTGCGCTCGTTCGTGGTCGAGCCGTTCAAGATCCCGTCGGGCTCGATGATTCCGACGCTGCTGGTGGGTGACTTCATCCTCGTGAACAAGTTCGACTACGGCATTCGCCTGCCGGTGATCAACAAGAAGGTCATTGATCTGGGCGAGCCGAAGCGTGGCGACGTGGTCGTATTCCGCTACCCGAAAGATGAGTCGATGGACTACATCAAGCGTGTGATCGGTGTGCCGGGCGACGTGGTGGCCTACGAGAACAAGAAGCTCACGGTGAACGGCGAGCCGGTGCCGGAGACGGCACTGCCGGACTTCTTCGACGACGAGCACATTGCTTACTACAAGCAGTTCGAAGAGACGGTGGGCGGTGTGAAGCATCGCATCCTGAACGATCCGAACGTGCCGCCGTACATCATGGGTGCCGACGATTTCCCGAACAAGCAGAACTGCCAGTACAACAGTCAGGGTGTGATCTGCAAGGTGCCGCCGGGCAACTACTTCATGATGGGCGATAACCGCGACAACAGCGCGGACAGCCGCTACTGGGGCTTTGTGCCCGAGCAGAACATCGTGGGCCGGGCGTTCTTCATCTGGATGAACTTCTCGAACCTCAAGCGTCTGGGCGGCTTCCAGTAATTGGAAGGTGCGCCGGATATTCACCGAGAGGTGAGATCCGGAAGCCTTGAAGTATTAATGCGGGAATTGGCGATAAATCGCTGATTTCCGCATTATTGTTTCTGATTTTGTATTTAATCATGCGGCTGGCTTGGGTCGCCGGGGGAATCTCTCTGCAATCACCCCGGCGTTGTCTGAGCCACCGTCCTCACGCGAGTCTGAAAAGCCCGTCGGACGGCGGTTTCGCCCGTCGTTTCTTGGCGACGACGCGCGCCGGGGCGGGAGCGTCGCGCTATACTTGCGCCATGCCTCAATCACTGAATCAACTGGAAGAACGCCTCCAGTATCGCTTCCACGATGCGGAATTGCTTTGCCAAGCACTGACGCATCGTAGCCATAGTGCCGCCAATAATGAGCGGCTGGAGTTTCTCGGCGATTCCATTCTGAATTGTTCCGTTGCGGCCATTCTGTTTCGTCGTTATCCCAAACTCGACGAAGGCGATCTGTCGCGTGTGCGGGCCAATCTCGTCAAGCAGCAGTCGTTGTACGAAATTGCGCAGGTGTTGGGCGTTTCCGAATTTCTGCGCTTGGGTGAGGGTGAGCTCAAGAGCGGTGGTTTCCGCCGTCCGTCGATTCTGGCCGACACGCTTGAAGCCCTGTTTGGCGCGATGTACCTCGACGGCGGATTCGAAGCGGCGTACGCCGTGATCGAACGTCTGTACACGCCGGTGCTCGAACACGTCGATCCGAGAACGCTCGGCAAGGACGCGAAGACGTTATTGCAGGAGTACCTGCAAGGTCACAAGATCGCGTTGCCTCAGTACACGGTGACGGCGACGCACGGCGCGGCGCATAACCAGCAATTCGAAGTCGAATGCGCGGTGCCGAAGCTCGACATCAAGGTAGGTGGCGCAGGCGCGAGCCGCCGTGCGGCCGAGCAAGCGGCGGCCAAGAAGGCGCTTGAAGAAGTGCAGAAGATGCCGGCACTCGCGAAGCCCAAGGCCGAGAAGAGCGCGAAGGCGGCCAAGAAACGTGCGGCGAAGGCCGCGGCGTCGGAGGCGAAGAAGGCCGATCAGGCGGCGGGTACGCCATCGCCGGAGACGCAGGCGAAGGAAGTGCCGAAAGACACCAGAGACGCCAAGGACACCAAGGATGCCAAGGATGCCAAGGATGCGAAAGCCACCAGCATTCCGGTGCCGGCGATGACCGCCGCGCATGGTCATGGTGCAGCGCGTGTCGCGATTCCGGCCGCGGAAAAAGCGACAGATAAAGCGACTGACAAGGCGACAGACAAGTCGGCAGACAAAGCGGCAGACAAGGTCGAAGCTGCAAAGCAACCACCGGCAGCCGCCTGAGTACCATTCAAGGGGAGGGCGCAGTGCGCCGCCCCTATCACGAGAGTTTCCAAACATGAACGATAAGACGGATTTTCGCTGCGGGACCGTGGCGATCGTCGGGCGTCCGAACGTCGGCAAATCGACGCTGCTTAACGCCCTCGTCGGTCAAAAGATCAGCATCACTTCACGCAAGGCGCAGACCACGCGCCACCGCATCACCGGCATCTGCACCACGGACGACGCCCAGTACATCTTTGTCGATACCCCGGGTTTCCAGACACGTCACGCCACGGCACTGAACCGCTCGCTTAACCGCGCGGTCACGTCCACGCTGTCGAGCGTGGATATCGTGCTGTTCGTCATCGAAGCGGGCAATTTCGGCCCGGACGACGAGAAAGTGATGAAGCTTCTGCCTGACAACGTGCCGGTGCTGCTGATCATCAACAAGCTCGACCGTATTACCGATCGCGCCGAGATGCTGCCGTTCTTGCAAAAAGTGGGTGCCGTGCGCGATTTCCGTGAAATCATCCCGCTCTCGGCCAAGCGTGCCGACGACATCAAGCGTCTGCTCGGCGTGCTTCGTCCGTACCTGCTCGAAGGCGAGCCGATTTACGGTGAAGACGATCTGACCGATCGCAGCGAGCGCTTCATGGCGGCCGAAATCCTGCGCGAGAAAGTGTTCCGCTGGACGGGTGATGAGCTGCCGTACACGAGCACGGTGATCATCGACAAGTTCGAAACGGAAGGCAATCTGCGCCGCGTTTTCGCGACGATTCTGGTCGACCGCGACAACCACAAGGCGATGATCATCGGCAACAAGGGCGCGAAGCTCAAGCAGATTTCCACCGACGCGCGCATCGATATGGAGAAGCTCTTCGACGGCCGCGTGTATCTGGAAGTCTGGATCAAGGTCAAGGGCGGTTGGGCCGACAATGAGGCCGGCCTGCGGGCGTATGGCTACGAGTGAACTCGACACGACTCGTGACGAGATTGCTACGTCGGCCGACCTGACGCCGACGGCCGGCAAGGCGTCGGCTGCCCGGGCCGCATCCCCATCTCAGATGTCCCAGATGTCTCAGCCGTCCCCGCCGGCCCGCCCGGCGCGTCCTACTCGTTCCTCGCGCTCGTCCAGTGCCGCGACGCGGGTGGTCGATGACGAAGCGTCGGAAGCCTTTCGCGAGGCCGACGTGACTGGCAAGGGCAAGGTCGATGCCGACCCGCCGCCAGCCAAAACTGACAAGACTGCCAAGGCCACCAAACGCGTGCGCCGCGCGCCTTCACCGGCGCGTGCTGCGGAACGCGAGCAAAGTCGTGTCACCGAGCAGCCGGGCTTCGTGCTCCACAGCTACCCGTATCGCGAAACCAGCCTGATCATCGACGTGCTCACGCGTGATCACGGCCGTATCGCGTTGGTCGCCAAAGGGGCCAAGCGCCCGCATTCGGCGCTGCGTGGCGCGCTGCAAACGTTTCAACCGCTCTCGCTGGCGTGGCTTGGCAAGGGCGAACTGCGCACGCTGACCAAGGCCGAATGGGTGGGCGGGCTGCGTCCGCTCGAAGGCGACGCGCTGCTCTCCGGTTTCTACCTGAACGAACTCCTGGTGAAGTTTTGCGCGCGTGACGATCCGCACGACAAGCTCTTCCAGCATTATCTGACGACGTTGCACCACCTCGCCCATGGCGAGCCGGCCGGCATCATCCTGCGCGCCTTCGAGCGTGTGCTGTTGCGTGAGACCGGTTATGCCGTGGCGTTCGACCGATGCACGCAGACGCGCGGCAAAGTGGTGCCGGAGCGTCAGTACGTATTTCACCCCGACTGGGGTGTGCGGCCGGCGCGCGGCGACGAGTTGTCTGACTGGCCCGTGGTGAGCGGCCAGACGCTGCTCGACATGGAGCAAGACGATTACACGCGTGCGCAGACCGTGCAGCAAAGCAAGCTGCTCATGCGCTTTCTTCTCAACCACCATTTGGGCGGCGTGCCGCTCAATACCCGGCAGATCCTGCTCGACCTGCAAAAACTATGAGCCTCTTCTTTCACGGCAACCCCATCGACCTCGGGGTGAATATCGATCACGTCGCAACGGTGCGCAACGCGCGTGGCACGACATATCCCGACCCGATCAAGGCGGCGTTGCTGGCCGAAGAGGCGGGTGCGGATGTCATCACGTTGCACCTGCGCGAAGACCGTCGCCATATTCGCGACGACGATGTGACGAATTTGCGCGGTCTGCTCAAGACGCGCATGAACCTCGAATGCGCGGTGACGGAAGAAATGCTCGCCATCGCTTGCAAGGTCAAGGCACACGATGTGTGCCTCGTGCCCGAAAGCCGTCAGGAGCTCACCACCGAAGGCGGGCTGGATGTCGTGGGGCTCTACGATCAGGTGGCGGCCGCCACGCAACGGCTCAGCGAGGCGGGCAGCCGCGTGTCGTTGTTCATCGATCCGGAGGAAGCACCGATTCGTGCGGCGGCTCGCATGGGCGCGCCGGTGGTCGAACTGCACACCGGGCGTTACGCCGAAGCGCATGACGAAGCCGAACGGGAAGCCGAGTTCGCCCGCATCGAACGCGCGGTCGCGCTCGGTGTATCGCTGGGTTTGAGGGTCAATGCCGGACACGGCCTGCACTACGAAAATGTGCAGCCCATTGCGGCCATCGAAGGCATCAGCGAGTTGAACATCGGGCATGCCATCGTGGCGCACGCCATCTTCGCCGGTTGGGAAAATGCCGTGCGCGAGATGAAAGCGATCATGGTCGCCAGCCGTATCGCGGCGCGCGGCTGAGCGGCCGGACGACTGCGCTCGCTGACGGTTACGACACTCACGCAAACGCGAACCCTAACCCGCTCCCATGAGTATTCAGGACACGCCCCCGCCCGACGGACTCGCTGCATCCGATACGGCCGGCGCTAGCCAAGACGCTACGCCGACGCCATCGATCGCAGCACCGGCCACAGCAACCACGTTAGTGACGCCAGCGACGCCGACCACCCTCTACGGCGTGGGCACCGACATCCTCCAGATCAGCCGCGTCGTAGGCGTGATGGAGCGCACCGGCGGGCGCTTTGCCGAGCGAGTGCTGGGACCGGAGGAACTCAAGGTTTATCACGCGCGTCAGAACCGGTCTGCCGTTCGCGGCCTCGCGTACTTGTGTACGCGCTTCGCTGCGAAAGAAGCCGTGTCCAAGGCCATCGGCCTCGGCATGCGCTGGCCGATGACGTGGCGCGCCGTGCAGACGCTCAATGCACCCTCGGGCAAGCCCGTGGTGGTGGCGTCGGGCGAGCTGGCCGAGTGGCTGGCCGCACGGCAACTGTCGATCGAGATTTCGATCACGGACGAAAAAGAATATGCGGTCGCGTTCGCGATCGCTTCACGCAAGATTGCATCGGAGAATACGCAATGACGAAGCGCAGGCCGGGTCCGGTGATGCTGGATGTCGTCGGATTGACCCTTAGCCAAGACGACATTCGCCGCATCGAACACCCGTTGACCGGGGGTGTCATCCTGTTCGCGCGCAATTTCGATGACCGCGCGCAACTGTGCTCGCTCACGCAGCAGATTCGTGAAGTGCGCGACGACATCCTGATTGCGGTCGACCACGAAGGCGGGCGCGTGCAGCGCTTTCGCACCGACGGCTTCACGCATCTGCCCGCGATGGGCAAGCTCGGCAAGCTGTGGCACGACGACGTCTTCAAGGCGACGCGCGTGACGACGGCGGTCGGGTACGTGCTCGCCGCCGAATTGCGCGCGTGCGATATCGATCTGAGTTTCACGCCGGTGCTCGATCTCGACTACGGCACGTCGCAGGTGATTGGCGACCGGGCTTTCGACAGTGACCCGCGTGTCGTGGCGATGCTCGCCAAGAGTCTGAATCACGGCTTGCTGCTCGCCGGCATGGCGAACTGCGGCAAGCATTTCCCGGGGCATGGTTTTGTGGCGGCTGACTCGCACCACGAGATTCCGGTCGACGAGCGCTCGCTCGACGAGATTCTCTCGATCGATGCGCAACCTTACGATTGGCTCGGCATGTCGCTCGCCGCGGTGATGCCCGCGCACGTGATTTATCCGCAGGTCGATCCGAACCCGGCAGGCTTCTCCGCCAAGTGGCTCAAGGAGATTTTGCGCGGCAAGTACGCCTTCGACGGCGTAATCTTCAGTGACGATTTGTCGATGCAGGGCGCGAGCGCCGCAGGCGACGTCGTCACAGCCGCACACGCCGCGCTGGATGCCGGATGCGACATGGTGCTCATCTGCAACAGCCCGGAGAAGGCCGACCGTTTGCTGCGCGAGATGAAGACGGATATCGACTCGGTGTCACAGCGCCGTATCAAGCACCTCAAGGGCCGCGGCAAGGTGCATGGCTGGGAGAAGATGCTCGCGCAACCGGAGTATCAGGCGGCGAAGCGGCTGATTGCCGAGACGTTCGGCGGGTAATTCCCGCGTCCGAGTTTCGCGCCCAAACAAAAAGCGCTCGACCCCGAAGGGGCGAGCGCTTTTTTGTGGCTACCGCGTTGCACACCGCACTGCGCCATCCGGAGATGGCACAGGCGCGTGGCAATCGCTTAAGCGCGGCTCTTGTATTCGTCGGTACGGGTGTCGATCTCGATCAGATCGTCCGTGTTGACGAACAGCGGCACTTGAATTTCGAGCAGACCGTTGATCTTGGCGGTCTTCAGCACGCGGCCCGACGAGGTGTCGCCCTTGACGGCCGGTTCGGTGTACTCGACCTTGCGCACGAGCGTGGTCGGCAGTTCGACCGAGATGGCCTTTTCGTCGTACAGCACGATTTCGCAAGCCAGGCCGTCTTCCAGATACTTGATGGCGTCGCCCATGTTTTCGGCTTCGACTTCGTACTGGTTGTATTCTGTGTCCATGAACACGTACATCGGGTCGGCGAAGTACGAGTAGGTCACTTCCTTCTTGTCGAGCATGACGACGTCGAACTTGTCGTCAGCCTTGTACGACAGTTCGCCACGGCCTTCGGCCAGCAGCTTCTTGTACTTCAACTTCACGACGCTGGAGTTCCGGCCCGACTTGACGTATTCGGTCTTCAGCACGACGTTCGGCTGACCATCGATCATGACAACGTTGCCGACGCGGAGTTCTTGAGCGGTTTTCATAAAAAACGAGATCCTGTGACGAAATAAGCGATTTGCCGCTTGTTGAGCGCTTCCATACGCTCATTCGCCGCTTGATTCCCGCGCCCGCCCGGAATGGTCCGGGGCAGCAGGTTCAGCAGCAAAGCGTTGAAAAACCAGCTATTTTACCTGATTTTCCACGAAGCTTGCCAACTGTCGCGCAAGGTCGGGCAGGGCCCCCTGCCGGCTCGCCCAGCCACGTGCATGGCCGGTGAGTGCAGGCAGGGCGGCGGCCAGTGCGGGCCAGTCGGGCGGCGTCTGAGCATAGCCGTTCCAGAGGTGCACGAAAGTCCGCAGGGCTTCGCGTGAAGTCTGGGGCAGGGCAATGTCGCCCGTGGCTGGATCGGCGTTCTCCGCCAGATATCGGCCCAGAAACGCATCGAGCTTCACGTGGTGAACGTTGTCGTCCTGCGGGTAGATATGCCAGACGAACGGCTTTGCCGCCCATTGGGCCCGGACGAAAGAGTCTTCGCCCCGCACAAAATTCAGATCGCACGCCCACAGCAGCGCATCGAAATCGGCCTGCGGGACGAACGGCAAACCGTACACCGTCAACGAACCCCGGGTAGCCGACTCGCGTGCGCCCAGCGCGTCACACCCAAACCAAGCGCCGAGCGCCGGGGCGATACGTCCTTGTGGCACCAGACACACTACTGGGGTAGCGCTGTCGGCCCATTGCGCCAGCAAGCCCGGAAGTGCTGCATTCTCATACGCAAATAGAGATACGACGAGGGCATCCTTCGGCGCGGCGTCCCGCCCCAGCGTGCGTTGCCACCAGCCGTCCCGCAATTCGGGGGAAGCGTAGAAAGCATCGCGCCGGGAGAACAACTCACGCTCACGCGCCAGACCGCCAGTGCGCGCCGTGAAGCCGGGGAAGAAGAACGTCTTGATCAAGCCGAGTTGCGGGTGAATCGAGCGCTGCAAGTGGCAGTCTTCCACCCAATCCTCGGCGCTTAGGTATTCCAGATTGATCCACACGGGCGCGCGTCCGGCTTGTTTGTACGCATGCATGGCCTGAACGTAGGTGTCGGGCACGTTGCATGCGAACGCTTCGATGACGATATCGCCCGGGGCGTTGTCTTCGGTGATCGGTCCGAAGTCCGCACCCCAATGCCGCACGTCGACGCCGTCACAGCGTTGCTGGGCCAGCGTCGGATCGATGTCGGGCCGCAGATAACGGAAGCTCGTCAGATCGTCGACCCACAGCCGCACCGACCAGCCGTGCTCGCGTACGAGTTGCCGGGCGAGCCGCCAGCACACGCCGATGTCGCCGAAATTGTCGACGACGGTACAGAAGAGATCGCAGCGCGGCACGAGGGGCAAAGCGGCGGGCGGCGAATCGAGGTGAGGCGTGGGCAGGGACATTACGAGGCGGCGACGCGGATTGGTCTAAACTTGCGATTCTAGTCCTTGTGACGCGTGACACCGCGACAGCGCTCACGCCAACGGCGAATCAAACGCCGCTTGATCCGCTCGCAGGACGCTTCAGATGCCCAGAGTTCATGACCGAAGACGCCAACGACGTCACGCCACCCCGCAAGTCTCGTAAAGCGAAAGCCGCCTCCGAGGCAAAGGCTGCGCAGGCGCCCGCGCCCGAGCAAGATGTTTCGAAGGCTAAAGCCGATGCCCCCCCCGCTTTCGATGCGCGCGAGGTGCTCGCCCAGTTGCCAAATCTGCCGGGCGTTTATCGTTACTACGACGCCGCAGGCAACGTTCTCTACGTTGGCAAAGCGCGCAATCTGAAGAAGCGGGTGTCGAGCTACTTCAACAAGACCCAGCTCTCGCCGCGTATTGCGTTGATGGTGGCGCGCATTGCGAAGCTGGAAACCACGGTCACGCGGTCCGAGGCCGAGGCGCTGCTGCTCGAAAACAACCTGATCAAGGCGCTGCACCCGCGTTACAACATCCTGTTCCGCGACGACAAGTCGTATCCGTTCCTCAAGCTCACGCAGCATAAGTACCCGCGCATGGCGTACTACCGGGGTTCGGTCGATCGCCGGGGGCAATACTTCGGCCCGTTCCCGAGTGCGTGGGCGGTGCGCGAGAGCATTCAGATTCTGCAAAAGGTGTTTCAACTGCGCACGTGCGAAGACTCGGTGTTCACCAACCGCACGCGCCCCTGCCTGTTGCATCAG
The DNA here is from genome assembly GCF_002179965.1 of Pandoraea sp. PE-S2T-3. Classification (GTDB taxonomy): domain Bacteria; phylum Pseudomonadota; class Gammaproteobacteria; order Burkholderiales; family Burkholderiaceae; genus Pandoraea. The sequence goes on along the minus strand of NZ_NGUQ01000014.1, from coordinate 389,473 downwards.
ATCGAGCGTTGCAGCGCGCCGTGCGTTGGTGCGATCAACGACGAGGATTACACGCGCGACGTGAACAACGCCGCGGCGTTCCTCTCCGGACGCCAGAAGGAAGTGCTCGGCGCTCTCGAAGCGAAGATGATGACGTACGCCGAGGCGCTCAAGTTCGAGCAGGCGGCCGTCGTACGTAATCAGATGCAGGCGCTTTCGGGCGTATTGCAACAACAGTCGGTGGAAACGGCGGGCGATGTCGATGCCGATATTCTTGCCGTCGCCTACGCCGGTGGCCGTGCTTGTGTGAACCTCGCGATGGTGCGCGGCGGCCGTCATTTAGGTGACAAGGCGTACTTCCCGGCGCACGTGGAGCGAGGCGTCGAGGGCGGCATCGCCGACGAATTCGACGAAGACGACGTCGTGCCAGAAGCAGTGACGCAACCTGTTGATGCGGGCGACAGCACCGAAGCCACCAACACCGAATCGCCCCTCTCCCCGGAGATCGTGTCGGACATGCCGTCCGACACGCCGGCAGCATCGCTCGAATCACGTTTGCTGGAAGCCTTCGTGGCGCAGCACTATCTGGGGCAGTCGGTGCCGCCGGTGCTGGTCGTGAGCCATGCGTTACCCAGCGACGAACTGCTGACGGTGCTTTCCGAGCAGGCCGGGCGCCGTATCGTCATGGTGCGTCAACCGCAGGGCCAACGCCGCGCATGGCTCGACATGGCGGAGCAAGGTGCACAACTGGCGCTCACGCGCTTGCTGACCGAGCAGGGCAGTCAGCAGGCGCGCACGCGTGAGCTGGTGCAGACGATCGGGCTCGACATCGACGACGCAGCGTTGCTGCGCGTGGAGTGTTTCGACATCAGCCATACACAGGGTGAGGCGACGCAGGCGTCGTGCGTGGTGTTCCACCATCACAAGATGCAAACGAGCGAATACCGTCGCTACAACATCACCGGGATTACGCCCGGTGACGACTACGCGGCAATGCGTCAGGTGCTCACGCGGCGCTATGGCCGTCTGATGGAGGCGGCTGCCGAGAAGGTGAGCGATGCGGCGGACCCGTCGTCCGTTGCGGCCGACGTGGCACGTGCCGAAGCCGAGACGGCGGTCATGCCCGACACGTCGTCTGGTGATTCGCAAGACACCAGCGCAACGGCAGACACCATTGTGAAAGACGCGGCCGCACCGTCGGATGTTTCCGATGTTGAAGCCAATCTGCCGCAACTGGTACTGATCGACGGCGGCAAGGGACAGGTGGAAGTGGCGCGGCAGGTGTTCGTCGAGTTGGGCATCGACATTGGCCGGCTGGTCGGTGTTGCCAAGGGCGAAGGCCGCAAGGTCGGGCTGGAGACCTTGGTCTTTGCCGATGGCCGTGCGCCGCTGGAGTTGGGGCGCGAGAGCGCGGTGTTGATGCTGATCGCGCAGATTCGCGACGAGGCGCACCGCTTCGCCATCACGGGGATGCGTGCCAAGCGGGCGAAGGCGCGCCAGACGTCACGACTCGAAGAGATCGAAGGCATTGGCGCAAAACGCCGTCAGCGCCTGCTGATGCGTTTCGGCGGCCTGCAAGGCGTGGCCGCGGCAAGCGTTGACGAACTCGCCAGTGTTGAAGGCATTTCCACGACGTTGGCCGAGCAGATCTTCCGCCAACTGCACTGACGCGCGGGGGCGTCCACGGACGGCGGCGCTGCTTCAATCGCCACCCCTCACTTATCGGTATCGCCATGAAACAGCAGGCGCATCACCGTATCGTTGTCGACCGTCTCGCCGGAGAGCGTGCGCGCGAGTAACTCGCCGCCGACGACAGGGGGCGCGAAGATCATGTCGGGCTGCACGCGCTTGAGCTTGCTCAGGTGCTTGCTGTCGTTGACCGACGCGATGGTCCGCACCGTGGGTGCGATTTCCTTGGCGGCGAGCACGATGAACGCGTTCTCCGAGTCGTCGGCGCGCAGGGCGAGCACGGCTTTCGCGTGTTCGATACCGGCATGCGTGAGCACGGCGTTGTCGCTGGCGTCGCCGTGCATCACGTCGGCGTCTTCCGGATACGGATTATCCACACCGCTCGCGATGATGACCGTAACGGGCCAGCCGCGTTTGGTGAGTTCGTGGTGCACGTTGATGGCGAGCGGCGACGCGCCGGCCACGATGAAGTGTTGTTTGCGGATCACGTGCGTAAATCTCCCGGCGAGAATTTTCTTGAGATTGCCGCCGACGAGCGGACCGATGACCACCGTGAGCGACGTCGCGAACACACTGATCCCGAAGATGATGACCGATGCCGTGAAGAGCCGGGCGTCGGTCGAGTGCGGCACGATGTCGCCGTACCCGACGGTCGTCATCGTGACGATGGCGAAGTAGAAGGCGGTGGCCAGATCGGTGACGGGCGGGGCGAATTCGGCGCCGAGATACATCGTGCCGAACGTGGCATAGACGATCAGGGCGAACACGGCGACGAGCGTGTAGAGCGTGGCGGCGGCGAAGCTTGCGCGATCGAATTCGCGCCAGTACCAGAGCAGCAGCAGGACGCAGACGATCGACAGGGCGAAGGTCAGATCGAAGCGGATGTTGAGATGAACGTTGATGATCGCCGCGAGCGTGAGCATCACGAGCGAAAAAGCCCATGCGGTGCGCGCGCGGATGACCAGCCCGCAGGCGAGGGCAACGAGCGAGAGGCCGACGAGCGCGCGGGGCAGGTGAGAAAAGTCGATGCGCTCGATGGCGTTCAGGCCGAAGAGCAGACGGGGCAGATGACGGGCTTCGATGCGCTCCAGCGCCGAGAGATCGCCGCGCACGAAAAGGTCGACGAGCAAGCTGCCGGGCACGCGCAGCAGCACGGAGGCGACGAGCAGCAGCCCGTTGAGGCCGACCAGCAGGCTGATGATCACGTGCGGCGGCAGCAGACGGCGTCGCAGGGTGGGCAGAGACGACCAGAGCAGTTTCACGAGATCGGAGCTAATGGCGGGTGGTTGCGAGCAAGATAGGGGCACAGTCACGCATATGTCAACCGGGCAGCGGTGCCTCGGCCTTGTCGCTGCGGGGCATACACGGCACAATGCGGGTCTGGTACGGCTGCCGAGTGCGCCGTGTGTCGACTGCCGTTTGCCGAACTCATGCTGCCATGCCTTTTAATGTCCCCATATTCCTGACCTGGCTTCGGATCGTCCTGATCCCGCTTGTGGTTGGCGTTTACTACTTGCCGACGACTTGTCTGACCCCGGTCCAGATGAATTGGGTGGCGTGCGCGATCTTTGTGCTGGCGGCGCTGACCGACTGGTTTGACGGGTTTCTGGCGCGCCGCTGGAACCAGACCTCGGCCTTCGGGGCGTTTCTGGACCCGGTGGCTGACAAGCTGATGGTGGCGGCGGCCCTGTTGATGCTGTTGCAGATGGGGCGGATCAATGCGTTGGTGGCGTTGATCATCATTGGCCGCGAGATCACGATTTCGGCGTTGCGTGAGTGGATGGCGCAGATTGGCGCGTCGCGCAGCGTGGCGGTGCATCAATTGGGCAAGATCAAGACGGCGGCGCAGATGGTGGCGATTCCGTTGTTGCTGTTCAACGGCACGGTGGTGTGGAACGGGTTGCGTTTCGACTCGCGGTTCTGGGGCACGTGGCTGATTTACGTGGCGGCGGTGCTCACCTTGTGGTCGATGCTGTATTACTTGCGCCGCGCGTGGCCGCAGATTCGCGAGCGTGGCGGGGGTGAGATGTGAGCGTAAATCACTGAAAGTGCGGGATTTGCGCGGTGGGGGAGAAAATTCTTCACAAATTTTCAGTGCAGGTGCTTGACACTGAATCGACGTTTGGACATAATCTCCTTCTCGCTGCTACGGCGTTAGCCCGGCAGCGAAATTTTGAGTAGTGTGGATTGGTAGTACGCATGAAAATGCGGGAGTAGCTCAGTTGGTAGAGCGCAACCTTGCCAAGGTTGAGGTCGCGAGTTCGAGACTCGTCTCCCGCTCCAGTTTTCACACTGGACATTGAGTGAATGAATCCTTGATGTCGGGTGTCATGCGGGAGTAGCTCAGTTGGTAGAGCGCAACCTTGCCAAGGTTGAGGTCGCGAGTTCGAGACTCGTCTCCCGCTCCAAATCCAGAGGGAAGCCTGGCTTCCCTTTTTATTTGCCGAAAAGCCCACGGCGATCGATCCGAAGGGCGCCCTCGATGGCGACAGCGAGTGGTTACAATGCGGCATACCTGATGGCGGGATGGCAGAGTGGTCATGCAGCGGCCTGCAAAGCCGTGAACGCCGGTTCGATTCCGACTCCCGCCTCCAAAATTCAAAAGCCCTGACTTGTCAGGGCTTTTTCTTTTGCTGCGCCCGATTTCATACCCACGTAATGCCGCTGAAAGTGGCATAAACCGGTCTCTGCCAACCGGGAGTTGGTGTTTCGCCACTCGGAATAGATGGACAATTGCCGTGTACGTGAGTTGAGGAATGGCAATTAAAAGGCTTCGGGGTAGTACGTGAGAGTACGTCGTCAAGCGCAGCGGCCTGTTGCCCAAACCAATCTATCTGCGATTTGAGAGCGAGGCCGAGGGCGACGATTATGTGCGCCGTCTCGAAGCGCTGCTAGATGCGGGTGTCGTGCCCGAAGAGTTTGCGCCGACTGCGGCCGGTAAGTTAACGCTCGCCGAACTGAATCGAGCATACCAAGTTGCTTTGCACGTGCCTGACGAAGATCGAGCGCTGCTAAATGTCATTCACGCGCGTCTCGGCAAAACGCTGCTCCTGACGCTCGACTACAAGTGGGTCGAACGTTGGGTGTCCGATATGAAGCGCGAGCAGAACCTCGCGCCGTCGACGATCCGCCATTACGTTGGGGCGCTGAGTCGGTGTCCCGCGTGTCACGGCCGAAGGTTTCTGTACCCCGATTCGAACACGCGGGCCGCAATGCGCACCGACCTTTGTCCTGCATGCTCTGAATCGGGGAGGGCCAAGGTGGACCACCCGGCACGAGCACGTGCACTCGGCGTCGCACTCGATGTGTACCGTAAGCGATGGGAAAAGGTCTTTCATGACATGCTCGAGATTTTGGACTGTCTCGACGCAGAAACGGCAGTGACGGTGCGTTTTCAATGTCGTCGATGAGGGTCGAAAGTTACTTTTTCGGAACTTGAGCCGCCGCAGCGGCGGGGGGGCCGTACGGCCGCCATGTGATGCCGGGAGCGTAGCAGTCGACCATTCTGGCGCTAATTGGTTGAGCGGCTAAGTCATCAAAAGACTTGCTAAAAATTCCGTGTTTGGCGGGTGGGTTGAACTTGGCGGCAATTCCTTTCTGAGCACTCATCGATAGCAAAAGTACTCTCTCATCTTTGCTGACACCGGCGCAGGCGTGAACAGTTGTGAAGTCATATTCCATCGCGAGATGTGCGATCAGCAGTTTGTCGCCTTTCATCATTGCGAAGGTGCCGAGTGCGACCCCGAGAGCCGGGCCTGCCAGGAAGGCAAAAAAGAGTTGAAATAGGAAAGCCCGCCGATTTATCAATCCGCGCACTGTTCCCACGGTCATCGAGTCCCGGCGTGCAAATTGGATCAACCCACGGAGGAGCGAAACAAAGTTGTGCACGGTGACGTAACCGGCCACAACAAACATCACAGAACTCAGAATCACGGCAATTGTGAATGCCGCCTCCATCGCGGTTGAAAGCACGATGGCGTTGGTGAGTTCATAAGGCGATATCGGGAAGATCGAAGATGCTTTATCTCGCACCGAAGATGCGCACCAGGTGAGAGATCCAGCGATGACGGCGCCTGCAAAGATCTTCATCGGCAGAAGCTCAGCGAGCGCGCGTACGACCTTTATCTGCCACGCCGCACATGCTGAGATCAACAATGTCAACCAACCTAGTCCTAAGAAGATAAACACACTCGGCCAGAGTTGGGACGGCGACTCAAACCAAGCGAGCAGTAGCCAGACGCCGTATAGACCAATGTTTGCTGCCACCAATCGAGCGAATAGTGCCGGTTCATGAACGTACTCGCGAGAATCAAAAATTACCCCATTTCTGAGTGGCGCAATAAACGGCCAAAGTAGGGCGTCCCTCATGTTTTTGAGGTATCTGAGCCGATGTGGGGGGAAATGAGTAAGGTTCATGCTGGTCTGATTTTGTTATCGGTTGAGTTCGTATAGCTAACCAATGTTACCCGCAGATTTCGCGATGGATATTGCACGTCGGGGAATTCTTGAAATACAATCTGCTCCATCCAGTGCCCCCGGTGGTGAATCCAACGGCGCTCATTGGTGAATCGCTGGCACCGCGCGTTAGTCGTGCAAACCTCTCGGGACATGACAAACGGAGCCTGTGAGGTGGGGTTGGGGAAGGTCCGCCCTAGATTATTGCGAAGAACACAGTGAAGCCCTGAACGTGAAAGCGTTCGGGGCTTTTTGTTTTGTCCAACCGGCCGCGCCCGTCTCCTCACGGCCGACCGCTCGTCGCCGTCCACCGCTATGGACGTGCGGCGAGCACCTAACCCGTGAACGTATGCCATCGAGCGCTCCCCGCCCACGCCGAAAGCCGAATTGTCGCGCGCTCGTTCGCGATGGCTCGGCATATTGCGATCAACACAAACGCGTTGCGCGTGGCTCGTTCGTTGATCGTGAGCGTGGCACTCGGCAACAGCGGGCTACGGAGCTGGATGGGACGCCAAGCGACAACGCGTATTCGCGCGTGACAAGTTCTTATGCCAAGCGTGTTTGCGGGCAGGGCGTATTACGCCCGTCGGCGACAAACCCTATAGCGCTTGGTGTGATCACATCGTACCGAAATGCGTTCGTATAACGATAAGCAAGGCGAAAGCGCCTGGGGCGACGAGCAGCGCTCGAAGTGGGAAGCGATGCGTGCCGATCTGAAGCGCATCGATGAACTGATCGAGCGCGAGGAAGAACTGCGCGCGCTCGATCAAAGCTTTGTCGAGGGCAACGCGGCCGAACTGGCGAAGAAGGCCGCGCGAGAAAACGGCGGGCAGTCGGACGACGAAAAGCGGGCCGTTGTTTTCGACCGCTTCGTACGGGTTGGCCTTGCCGAGATGGAGCCGGAAGAACGTAAGCTCCTGAACGAGAGCCGAGCGCAGGCGGCGGGCGACGGCAAGGATGGCGGTTATACGGTGCCCAAGACCTTCTTGGCGCAGGTCATCGAATCGATGGTGTCTTTCGGGGGGATCGAGTCGGTCGCACAAATCCTGAATACCGACGCCGGCAACGCAATCGAATGGCCGACGAGCGAATCCGGCAGCGACGAAGGCGAGCTTGTCGGAGAAAACAACGAGGCGGGCGAAAGCGACGTCGAGTTCGGTACTGGCAATCTCGGTTCGCATAAGCTGACGTCGAAGCTGATCCGCGTGTCGAACGAACTCCTGGCTGATTCCGGCATTCAGATGGATTCGTATCTGGCGACGCGCATCGCCGGGCGTATCAACGGCGAACTGGTGAACCTTTACCGTGTGGTTCAGAATCATCTGGAAGAATTTGTGCGGCAGTTCAAGTGGGCGCTTTCCAGCAGGGATGTGTTCAAGTGGCTGCAAGACACGCCACCTCGTGTGCTGACGGATATTCAGCGTGCTGCCCGGTTCTACTACCTTCAGCAAAATTGCTTTGGTGGCAAGGTGGAGGGGCAGTCGTTCGGCACGGCTACAACGGCACCACCGGGTCTCAATCTGCTGCGGCTGGAGGAGAACCTGTCGGCCGCTCATCTCAGGCTTTCGAGCGCATATATCGAAAATCAGGAGTGGCATGCCTGCATCGAGCGCTATGACCGTGAGCAGACATTCTTCTATCTCGACCCGCCCTACTGGCAGACGGAAGGCTACGGGGTGGCGTTTCCGTTCGAAGAGTACGAGCGAATGGCCGAATTGCTCGGCAGGCTCAAGGGGAAAGCGATTGTGAGTCTGAACGACCACCCCGACATTCGGCGCGTGTTCGCGGGATTCGAGATCGACGCATGCGACATTAAATACACGGTCGGGGGTGCGAGCAAGCCTGCGGACAGAAAGGAGGTGATCATCTACAGCTGGGACCGGCACGCGGAGCCAGTTGGGCTCTTCGGGTAGGCCGTGTGCACCCGTACCACAGCACGCCGTGCGTATCGGTGGTGCGGGCGCTTCCGAGCGTCAAGCCGTTGCGGCTTCCGTCGGCTCAGAATTTGCCGTCAGGGTGAGGTGCAGGCCGAGGGCGCTTACCACTTTCACTATGGTGGCAAATTCCGGGTTGCCTGTGTCCGACAGCGCCCGATAAAGTACTTCACGAGCGATCCCGGATTCTCGTGCGAGCGCACTCATTCCACGCGCACGGGCGACCGCGCCAAGCGCCCGCTGAATCTCGCGCGGGTCCCCCCCTTCGAAGGCGAGCGACAGATAGTGTCGGATCGTCTCGTCGTCCTTGAGCGCCTCAGCGGCGTCAAATTCTTTCAACTCACTCAGTTTCATTTTTCAGTCCTCCAGCTCGTCAGCCAGCTTCTTTGCGTGCTTGATGTCTTTTGCCTGTGTCGACTTGTCTCCACCGCAGAGAAGCACAACCAGCACGGCACCGCGTTGCACGAAGTACACCCGATAGCCCGGGCCAACATCCACCTTCAACTCCGATACCCCTTCGCCTACCGGCTTCAGGTTTCCGGGGTTGCCGAGCGCAAGACGGTCGAGCCGTTGCGCGATGGCGGCGACGCCCTTGCGGTCACGCAGACCGGAAAACCACTTGCTGAACTCGGGGTGTTGAAGGATTTCGTCATGAATCTAACTGCAATCCATGGGTTACAGTTTTGCAACGAAAAGTTGCCTTGCAAAGATTTACTCGTGGCCGGGCTAGGAGAACCGTTTGCGTAGCCACGCGACTACCAGTGCATGCTGCGCTTCAGCATCGGCATACGTGAACAAGTACCCTGAGCGACCTTGGTAGCGCCCGCCGGTAATGGTCGTCCAAAAGAACGCTCCGTGCTCATCGGGCATGCCTGCGAAGAACGTGAAAACACGCACGTTGGTCGGCGGAATATCCGTAACCCATCTTGGACACAGTGGCCCAGCCATCCGCCTGCACCAGTCTGCCCAGTCGTCCGCAGGCAAGACGTTATGGTCGGCATCAAGCTTGTACCGCTCATGCGGTGGCTCTAGGGGATCGGAAAGGATGGTTGGCACGATTAACACTGTTGTTTTGTACAGTATATTGCCTCAACCCTTCGGTGCGTCAAGTGTTGAGTCTTGTGCCGAGCGGGTAAGTGACGATATGAGAACCCAAGGGACACGCTGCGTACTGCCGCTCGACCCGAGATGCTTGTGTCTCCAGCAGTTGGCGGGGAGGGGGCACCAGCGGTGCCGGTATGGTTGTTTGCACAAGGGAAAACACCAAATTCTGGTCGATTAGAGTAAAAACTCTAGACTCTACGCCGCACAAAGTCACTTTGTCTGAAACAACGACGGAATGCGCCTGTCCCAACGAAAACGGCCGCACAATGTGCGTTGTTTTTCAATATCGCAATAGCGCAAGGCTATTTGACAACATATTGGCTAATCGATAGATTCGGGCGCACAACTATTATTAACGTCGTGTCCAGTGCAGGGTTCTGAGTGCTGGAATCTTCACGTACGTCTCGGGCGGTGGCTCCAAGTTGAGCGCCGAATGTTCTTTTTTCATGCCAAGGAGCTGTTATGGACGCTTTCGGTCGCGCACCGTCGCTTGAGGTTGGCCCTCAGGGATTGGATCAGCGGGTCGCCGTCTATAAGGAATTCTTCACGCCGTCGGCCAGTGCCCTTGCTGCGGGTGCGGCACAGGCACAGCAATTTAAGATCGTGTCGATGTATGACGAATCGGTTCGTGTGACGTATAGCAATCACACTCGGTGACGTTAACCCGGTCGTTCGGTCGGGATGCAGTCAAAACAAATCGAATGAATGCGGACTAGTGGCCGGCTCTTTGCCGGCCACTAGTCTTTTCGGGGAGACATTTAGTATGCCAAATTGGTCTGAGATTTCAGACGAGATTGCTTCCGCCGAGGCAGGGGGAATAGAGGACGCGGCGGGATATGTTCGAAACAAGTACATGCTTGCCTTGTCAGAGCATACCGGCCGGAACGTGATTGCCTACTACTCGGGGTGGCTTACGTTAGAGGCCCGCCCAAGTGGAATTGAGATCGACGACGACGACAAGGGCGGGTTCATGACCGCCGTTCACAAGTTGCACCGACCGAACGGGTTAGATCTCATTTTGCACACGCCGGGTGGGAATATCGCGGCCGCCGAGTCAATCGTGTTCTATTTGCGCGAACAGTTTGGTACTGACATCCGAGTCATCGTTCCGCAGATCGCCATGTCTGCGGGCACAATGATCGCCTGCTCCGCACAGTCCATCGTCTTGGGCAAGCAGTCCAGCTTGGGGCCAATTGACCCGCACCTAAACGGAATTTCTGCCCCGGCGGTCCTTGAGGAATTTGATCGAGCGGTTCGGATGGTGCAGGAAAACCCGGCTAGCATTCCGTTGTGGCAGACGATCGTAGGGAAGTATCACCCAACGTTTTTGGATAGCTGCCGTCGCTCAAGAGACATGTCTAAGCAGATTGTGCAAAGCTGGCTCACGTCCGGCATGTTTGCTGGTGACGCTGATGCAGCGCAGAAGGCGCAGACGATCAGCGAGAAACTGTCGAACCACGATGAGCACAAAGAGCACGGTCGCCACATTCACTTTGACGTCTGTGAAGCATTGGGTTTGAAGATTACACGTCTGGAATCTGACCCGGATCTTCAAGATCTGGTCCTGTCGGTGCACCATGCGTTTCATCACACCTGCCGTCGATCCCGAGTGGTGAAAGTCATCGAGAATCACAACGGAAGTAGTTGGGTGAAAACTATTGAGTGAGGTGGCGGGAAGGGTGGTGCGGAAAATAACAAATTGAATATAAACGATGTTAAGCGGCCTGCAAAGCCGTGAACGCCGGTTCGATTCCGACTCCCGCCTCCAAAATTCAAAAGCCCTGACTTGTCAGGGCTTTTTCTTTTGCTGCGCCCGTTTCCGTTCCCGCAATATTTCCCCGCCACATCCGGCAATCCCACCCCTATCAAATTTCAGCTAGTATGCGACCAAGTCATGGGTCGCAGCAGGCATCCTGACCCTTGTCGCCGTTCGAGGGAATACCGCTTCTGGTGGTGTGTGAATCTCGGGGGAGGCTTGCAGAATGTTCAGACGACTGTCGCTCATTTCGGCGTCCATCGCGCTCGGTTGTGTCGGCACGGTCCTGCCAGTGCTGACCAGCATCTACATTGCGCGTGAAGACGCGCAAAAGCGTGAGCAGGAAGACCTCCAGCAGTTTGCCGCGAAAGCGGTCATGCGCGCCGAGCAGGTCACTTATCAGGCATTCGCCGCCATCGCCGACTTGTCTTCGGGAATAGAGCCGCGCTGTTCGCCCGCCTACATTGCACGAGCGTCCCGCGTCATCTTCAACTACGGCTACGTTCAGGACGCGGGCGCCTACGGCGACTCGCAATACCTTTGTTCCCCGTTGCTTGGCGACGTGCGCGACAAACACTACGTGCTACCGGCACCGAGTTGGCGCAGTAACGACGGATATCTCATCTGGCTCCGGCAGCGCAACCCCATCAGCGACGTTCGCGACGACATTCAGTTCGGGCGCGACGGCAATTACGTGTCGATCAATCCGCAATCGTATGTGGACATCATCGACCCGGCGCGGCGTCCCATCGCGGCCGTCAACATCGACACCAACAGCATCATCGCCATGTCGTACGGCGCCGACAGCGACGACATGCTCAACGCGTGGCGGCGTGGCGGCAAGATCAAGAGCGACACATGGCATTACGCGGTCGCCCGCTCGTCGTCGCGACCCATTGGCGTCGTCGTCAAAGCGCCTCGCAGTGGGCTGATCGCCAACTGGACGGGGCTGCTCGCGGTCTGGCTCGCTATTGGGGTAGCCGTAGGCGGACTGATCGGCTGGCTTTCGTATAAGCGAATCTCCCGCCAAGTCTCATTCCCCGCCACGCTCGAATGGGCCATCGCACGCCGGTACATCGAGGTGCACTACCAACCGATCGTGCGCCTTGAAGACGGCGTTTGCGTCGGTTCCGAAGCACTCGTTCGCTGGAATTTGAACGGCCAGAATATCCCGCCGGATATTTTTGTTGCCGTCGCCGAAGAGAACGACCTTATCCAGCCGCTGACGGATCTCGTGCTCGAGAAGACGGTCCGGGAGCTTCAGGAATTGCTGCGAGCGCAGCCATCGTTCTATGTGTCGATCAATGTGGCAGGCGAAGATTTACAAACCGACCGGTTTATTAAAAAGCTGAATACGAGTTTGTCGGGCACGGGCATCCATCCGTCTCAAATCAGAATCGAGGCGACCGAACGCGGTCTGCTCAAAGCCGAGTCAGCACGAAAGATCATCGCTGCGCTGCGGCAAGCCGGTCACCCTGTGTATATCGATGACTTCGGCACCGGTTATTCCAGTCTGTCTTACTTGCAATCCTTCACCGTCGACGTGCTGAAGATCGACAAATCGTTTGTCGACACGATCGGACAGGGGGCGGCTTCGAGTGTCGTTGCGCCGCACATCATTGAAATGGCACACGAACTGGGCCTAGGCATCGTGGCGGAAGGTGTCGAAACCGAGGCTCAGGTTGAGTACCTGAAGAGCAAGGGCGTCGAATACGGCCAAGGCTGGCTCTTCTCGAAAGCGATGCCGGCGGCGAAGTTGATTGCGTGGCTTAAGGCGCGTAGTCAGAGTTCGCCCAATCAAAATGGGCCGGAAAACACTTCGACCCATTGAGATAAGCGCACCACGAAGCGTCGATCGATGTCGTCGAGCTTCGTGAAATTACGGCAAGTTGCGACTGCCCGGCTCCTTGTGCCGGATTTCCGCTGAGTAGGGCAGTTGTGTCACGCCGCGCTCATCGATGGAGAAGCTCATCAAATCTTCACCGATAACAAAATTCCCGCGATAGGCCGCCTGAACGCGCTCGCGCAATTCATCCACTGTGGCTCGCGGGATGCCCGGTTGGCTATAAAGCGAGATGTGGGCAAAGACCGCGAGTTTCGGCTGAGTTTCCGCGAGAATTCGACCAGCATTCTCCGGGCTGGCGAGATAGCCATAGAAGTGATTGACGTAATCCGGTGCTGCGCGCTCCAAAGCGCGACTACCGATTGCGACACTCTGCACCATAAGGTCTGCGTGCTTCGAATGCACGACGAGGTTTTCGGAATACGTCGTGTCATCGGTAATGACCACCGCATGCCCGTCGTATTCGATGCGATAGCCGAAGTCAGGTTTGACGTGGCCGTGTTCGATCAAAAAGGCTGTGACCTTCACCCCATCCTTTTCATAAACGGTCCCGGGCTCGACCCGCGTCGTCGTGAAGTGTGTAGCCGGTTCGACTACTTCACCTTCCAGCATGCGCATCCGGTTCTGATCCTTGAACATGAGTTCGATGCCTTGCGCGACGTTCTCTATCCCGGCCGGACCAAAGAGACGCATGGGCGTTTTTAAACGTCCATCATCGGTCGGCAGTGGTGCCGTCGCATAGAGATCGGGCAGTCCGGTGATATGGTCCGAATTCAATAAGCTGATGAAGACGGCGGAGATGTCGCGAAGCGGAACCTGCCGTTGATGCAAGCGCATGGCGACACCACGTCCCGCATCGAACAACAGTTTCTGCGAGCCCGCTTCGACCAACACGCTGATCCCGAACCGGTCGATGTTCAGAATCGGCGTACCCGTACCGAGCAGCGTCACCTTCATCGCTGCCGTGCTCAATGGCGCATAGCCAACGGCACATATCAACGTTACGATCGCTCCACACTTTTGAAGCATGTTCTTCATACGGGTCTCCGGTCGTTTTGAGGTATCGATAAATCTCGCGTAGGTAGCATTACACGGCGCTTCTGTACGTCGGTAATGCTTTCTTTTCAGGTGCTGATAACTTCCCGGTATCGGGGTATTCCATGCCATCAGTCGTAGAAGGACATCTTCTCGCTCGCTTGCGGGCGCGGCATCTGGCGTTGCTCGTCACGCTTGCGGACACGCTCAGCATTCACCGCGCGGCGGCACGTCTTCACATGACGCAGCCCGCCGCGAGCAAATCGCTTCGTGAATTGGAGACGCTGTTCGGCACCCAACTATTCGAGCGCCATCCACGTGGCTTGCGCCCGACGGCGGCGACCCAGATCGTGATTGATCGGGCACGCATCATGCTGGTCGAAATGCAGAAACTCGGCAGCGATCTCGAGCTCATTGCCAACGGTGCGCTAGGCAAAGTGCGCGTCGGCATCATGCCGGTCGCGATGCCCACGCTGTTGAGCAAGGTCTTACAGCAATTAGGAAACGATGCCCCGCGCGTGGTGGCGGAGTTTCATGAAGGATCGCTTGACTGGATGCTGGGGGCGCTCTCGCAGGGCAAGCTCGATTGCGTTATTTGCCGGCTGGGCGACGGCACAGCGGCGACACACTTTCGCAGAGAGGCGCTGTTTGACGAGAGCGTTTGCATCGTCGCGCGAAGCGGTCATCCGATCGCTCGGCGCAAGACCATCACGGCGGCCATGTTGGCATCGGCCGATTGGATATTCCCGGGCGGCGATGCGCCGTTGCGAACATCGATCAGACAATTCTTCACCGACGCTGCGATGCCAGTGCCGGTGCCCAAGGTCGAATGCGTGTCGGTGCTTGCGAACCTACAGATGCTGCAAGACACCGATTGGCTTGCATTCCTTCCTCGGCCAATTGCGCTTCAATATGCGAAGCTCGGTGTCATTGCGATTCTGAACGCGTCGCACGATTGGCCGATGCCAGCCGTTGGATTAGTGACGCGCGCGGAGACACAACAGACGCCGGCGCTGGATGCCTTCGTGAATGCGGTCCGAAGCGTGACCAGCACTAGCTAACCAAATCACAATGAATTTGCAGACTCTCCGTCTCATTGTGATGAATCGAAAACCCTTGGCTGACGAGCGCTGACTTCACCAACGTCAGTGCCGAAGCACAACGTGCCATACGACGCCGCTGCCACGAAGGCGGTGTAAAAACACCTAACGGCAGCATTCGCACACGTCGACCATGCAAACGAAAAGACACGTCGACGTGTGTGCCGTCGACATCATGTCCGTTGCTGCCGAAGATATCGGCGAGTTCGTTGTGTCGTGTGGGGTAGAGCAAGCGGAATACACCGATACCCAGCGCACGAAACTGGCGCCGCGCGAACCCGAGATTTGAAGCTTTCGGCTCGAAGCCCCTCGTGAGAATCAAAGCGATCTCGGGCGGTAATTCATGCTGTATCGCCTGAAGCTTGCTCAGCGCCCGTGCGTCGACATGCACCTGACGCGCAGGCCAGCGCGGCCGCACGATCAGGCCGTCCAAGTCCCCCGGAGACAACGTAAGCAAAGTCAAAGGCACCTCTCGCGAGTTAGCGAAATCAAATCACCTGCCGCAACACCCCGGTCACCACCACGCTGATCACCACCGTCGGCAACAACGAAAACCGGGTCGCCACCAGCAACGTCACCGCAAGCGCGACCAAATCGGCCGGGTTACGCGACACGAAGGCCGGCGCAATCACCGAGATCAGCACGCAGCCGGGCACGCTCTCCATAATCGCTCGCATACGCGGGCTCAACGTGCGATCACGCAGCGCTACAAAGCCGACAATACGCGTCGCATAGGTCGACGCGGCCATCAACACGATGGTCAGGACCGTCATCGCATCAAGCATCTTTCTTCTCCAGAAGGACGGCCGTAAGCAGGCCTGCACACGTCCCCGCGGCAACGTACCAAGCACCCGGCACGAACAGATAAGTGATCGCCGACACCACCAGGCTCACGAACCACGGGCGGCTGGCCTTCATGCCTTTCCACATGCCCCTGAGCAGCACGACGAACACTGCCGTGAACGCCATGTCGAAGCCGTACTTCTCGATATCGCCCAACACCGGACCCAGCACCGCACCGAGTGCCGTGAACGCCACCCACGTCAGCCATAGATTGATCGCGGCGCCGACGTAATACCCGAAGCTGATGCGCTCCTTGCCGCGCGCGTCGGCATCGGCCAACGCCATGGCCCAGCTCTCGTCGCACATCAGGAAGAGAGCGGCAAGCGCACGCCGCAACGGCACGTGACGCATACGCGGTGCGAGCGCCGCACCCATCAGAATGTGTCGCGCATTCACGAGCAGCGACATGGCGATGATCAGCGCGATATGCGGCGGCGATGTCCAGATGCGGATCGCCGTGAACTCGGAGCCGCCCGCGAAGTTGAGGCCGGTCATCAGGGGCACTTCGATGGCGCTCAAGCCCTTCTGGGCGGCTTGCGCCCCGAGCACCAACGCGAAAGGGATAAAACCGACCATCACCGGCAGCGCCGCGCGCATGCCTCGTGCCAATTCGGTGCGAAACGGCGACGCCTGCGCCGCGACCGATGGCGAATACAAGCCACTCATTACACTTCCTTCTACAAAAACGCCGACGCCAACCGCGACGTCGCGTCGTGACATCGAACACGCAGTCTTCTCTTTAGAACCCGTCGCGTGGGAATGCGAGAGCGAAAGACTAGCGCAGCCGACAGGGGGCTGGCTTGTACGATCTTGCGATTGAGGACTTCAGGGGGAAATGACCTGCTTAGGTGCTCACCAGCCTATCCACTTACACGGCATCCGACACCGGCAACCATCGCCCGGAATTCGCGCACAACACGGCGGCGGCGCCGTTCGCGAGAACCTGCGCGTCCTGCGGCATTGCCGAATTCGACGGCAACACGTCGAAGGCCATCCCTAGCGCCTGCACGACACGGCTATCGTCCACCGCTAGTTCCCACGTGAGAAACATCTGCACGTCGTCCAGCGCATTCAAAGGGTTCGCGGGGTTCGCGAAATCGGCTTCATCAAAGCCGTCGTGATCTCGCCGGATGACAGCATGCGGCTGACAGGTGTCGAACACCAGCATCGTGCCGCGCGTCAGGGGAATGCGGTATCCACCATTCCCGGCATACGGGAAATGCACGTCCAGCCCGCAGTCATCGCTCAGGAACAAATTGCAGAACACGAAGCCGCCGTACTGCTCGCCATCGTGGTGATAGCGCGCACCGCGACACGCCATCAGCGCGACATCGCTCGCCGACAGCAAACCCGGCAGCCCTTGCGACGCCGTCCAGTCATACGCCGCCTGCACGCATTGCGAATAGTCCGGCCAACGCATGCGTGCCCGCGCGAGCGGCATCGGTTCGACATCGCCGGCGGCCAATGCCATGTGCGACGCAATGTCACGCGTCCAATCCGCGACCAACCGCTCGGGCGGCGCCGGCACGTCCACGACACCCGACAGCACAACACCGCTCACGCGGCGACTGCGCAGTGTGTCGTCATGCCAGAAGAGGGAAGTGAGGGTGGTCGACGTGTCGTGCACTTGATAGTTTTGAGAGGGGGTGAGGGCCGAACTGGCCAAAAGAAGGCTCAAAAGGCCGTGCTAGGATACGCCGTTCGCGCGGGCACCGCTCCCGCCCCCCCGCCGCCATGCTGATCGACGACTTCCTGCCGCGCTTTGATTTTCGTGAATCTCACGCGATCGCCATTCGCGCGCCGTCCGCTGTCATTCTGGATTGCGTGCAACGCCAGCGTGCGCAGGACGACCCGTTGGTCCGGTTGGCCATCCGGATCCGGGAAACACCCGCGCGGTGGCTCGGCCGCTCAAACCGGCCACCGCTCGATCTCGGCGACTTCACGTTCCTCGGCCGCGACGCCGACCAAAGCCTGGCCTTCGGTCTGATCGGCGCGTTCTGGCAGAGCGATTACGGATTGGTGGAAATCCACTCGGCGGACGCCTTCTGTCGCATCGACAACAACGACGTTTGCCAACTCGTGATGGGCTTCGACGTGCAGACGAACGGCAGGGGAGAAAGCATCCTCACGACGGAAACACGCGTCTTTTGCCCAACGCCTGCCGTCTGGCGCAAGTTCGCCCCGTACTGGTATGTCATCCGCCCGGTCAGCGGCCTCATCCGGCGCCGCATGCTGGCGCGCATTCGCCGCGAAGCGGAAAGTCCCGTGCGCATCGAACGGCAGTCCTGAGGTCGATTCGGAGACCGGCATACCTTGTCACAACCGGCCACGCCACGGCCGGTCTCGTTCCATTCCCCAAAATCCTTCTTGCGTCCCGTTGTCACTCACGGCCATAATGCGAGTAATTCTCATTTAACTTTTCCGTGCGCGGATGCGGCGGGCTGCCGGAAGACTGCCGTGGTTGCGCATTACTACACCGAGCTGGTCAATTTCTTCGCGAAGTCGCTGAACAATCGCGACAACGCGAAAGACCTGGTGCAAGAGGCCTATGCGAAGGTGCTCGCCTTGCAGACGCGCGGCACGGAGATTCGTGACTGGCGCGCCTTGCTCTATCGCACCGGCAAGCACCTGATCGTGAGCGACGCGCGCCGCCATGATGCCGAAGCGCGCATGCTCCAGACGCTGGCGCTCATTGGCGCCGACCATGCGCCGTCGGCCGAACATCACGTGGATATCCGGCAGCAGCTCGAGCGGCTGCTCAGCCGTCTGGAACGCATGCCGCGCAAACGCCGCGACGCGTTCATCCTCGTGCGCATTCACGGCATGAGCTATGTCGAAGCGGCTGGCCACATGCAGGTGTCCCTCGAAGCGATCGACAAACACGTCGTGCGCGCCGTCATGGATTGCGTGAGTTACCGCCCATGAACGCCCGCGCCACCCGGACTCCCGGCACTCCCGATTCTGCCGGCACCACGCCCACCACACCCAACTCGCGCGCGTTGAAGCCGTCTCGCCGCCAGATCGCCCACGCGCTCTCGCTCATTGGACGCACGCATCACGGCGACGCCGATGACGCCGCCGCTGCTGCCCGCGAACTCGCCGACTGGCGCGCCGAGGCCCCGGTGCACGATGCCGCTGCCGGTATCGCGCAAACGTATTGGGAACAGACCGACGGTACCGCGTTGCGCGACCGTGTCGCCGTGCCGAAGCGAAGCGATAGCGCAGCGCGTCACTCTCGCCGCCAGATGCTGACGTGGCTCGGCGTTGGCGGGCTCGCGATCGTGTTCGGCGGCGCTGCACGGCGTCAATGGTTGCAGCCGACGCTGACACTGGCGCTGCGCACCGGCAAAGGGGAAGTGCGCCCGCATGCGTTACCCGATGGCAGCGTCGTGACGCTCGCGCCGCACACCGACGTGCAGATCACCTATTACCGCAACCGCCGCGAGTTTCAACTCTCGCGCGGCGGACTGCATCTCGACGTGCAACCCGATACGTCGCGGCCACTCAGCGTCGCCACGCAGTTCGGCAATGTGCGCGTGCTGGGCACGGTCTTCACCGTGGCGCTGCGCGACGATGGCATGGACGTGGCGGTCGCACGCGGGCGCGTCGCCGTGTGGGCGCGCTCGCCCGACGGCGAGGTCCATGTGAATCGCGACCCCGACGTCACGCTGAGCGCGGGGCAAGCCGTAGGAACCACGCCGCGTGGCATCGGCTCACCGCAAGTCGTCACGTCGCAGAGTGTGGGGGGCTGGCGCGAAGGGTGGCTGGTCTTTCAGGCCACGCCGCTGCCGCAGGCCATCGCGCAGTGGAACGACTTTCTGGCGCAACCGGCGCAGCAGATTCGCATTGCCGATGCCGATATCGCGACCTTGCGCGCGATGCAACTGACGGGCACGTTCCCGGTGTCCGATCCGGCGGGCTTTCTCCAAGGCTTGCCCGCGATGCTGCCGGTGCGTGTGCGCCGGGAGAACGGTCAGGCCCTCATCACGGCACTTCATTAAGTCAAAAACTTTTTGTCTGTCTTTTGCGTTCTCGTGCGTCTTCACCGGGTAAGCCAACAGAAGACTCACGGAAATGACCAGACATCTGCACGCTTTGCCCAACTCGAAACGCTCGGCCACGCTGCCGCATTCCCGCGCCATTGACCTTCGCCGCGACCGTCAGGTCTGGCAACGTGCCACGCTCATCAGCATTGCTGTCGCCTGCCTCTGCGCGGCCTCGCTCCCGACGGAGGTCCGTGCTCAGACCCCCACGGCCGCCAACGCGAGTGTGGCCGCCATGCCGCTCGACCTGACGCTGCCCGCACAACCGCTCGCCCTCACCATCGACGCGCTGGCGCGTCAGTCGGGCGTGGGTATCGGCTACGACGCGAGCCTTGCTGTCGGCAAGGTCGCCCCGGCACTGCAAGGCCGTATGACACTGGGCGACGCCCTCGCACGGGCACTGGCCGGTTCGGGCCTCGCGGTGAGTATCTCGGGCCGCACGGTGTCGATTCATGCGGATACGGTGGCGTTACCCGCGACGAACGTCACTGCCGGTACGCAACGTGTGACCGAGGGCACCGGCTCGTACACGACACGCGTGACCGATGGCGCAACGCGCATGGATCTGTCGCTGCGCGAAACACCGCAGTCGATGACGGTCATCACGCGCCAGCAGATCGAAGATCAAAACCTCATGTCGCTGACCGACGTGCTGCGGCAAACGCCCGGCATCGTGGTCGATACGCTCGACGAGCGGGCGAGCTTTTCGTCGCGTGGCTTTGATCTCGCCACCATGATCGACGGCGTGCCGACCCTCTCGTACGACACCATCGCCGGCATGCGCAATCTGCTGAGCATGGTGATGTACGACCGGATCGACGTGATCCGCGGACCGGCCGGTCTGCTCAATGGTGTCGGCAATCCCGGCGGGGCGATCAACCTCGTACGCAAGCGCCCGGGTAAGGACTTCGCAGGCTACGTCACCGCGGGTGGCGGATCGTGGGGCCGCTACGATCTCGAAGCCGACGTGGGCGGCAAGCTCAACGAATCGGGCTCGTTGCGCACACGCGTGGTCGGCTCGCACACGGCGGGCAACAATTTCGTAGACGACAAGCGCTCGCGCGAAGACGTGTTCTACGGCATTGTCGAAGCCGACGTCACCGACAACACCACGATCTCGGTCGGCTACGAGTATCAGAAGAACAAGATTCACGGCGCCAACTTCGGCCAGAGCCCGCTGTTCTACAGCAACGGTGCCGCGACCAACCTGCCGCGCTCGTTCAATTCCTCCACGCCGTGGAGCCTGTGGAACATGACGACCGATCGCGTCTTCGTCGATCTCGATCATCGCTTCGACTCGGGGTGGAAGGTCAAGGCGGAAGGCTCGTGGACGCGCAATCAGCGCGAGCGCTACAGCGGCGATATCTGGCTGTATCCGGCCAACATCAACGCCAACACGCAGATGGGCACGATGCAGCTCGCGAGCAATCCGGCGTACGGCATCAACAAGGCGTTCGATGTCTACGCGACGGGGCCGTATCACCTGTTCGGGCGCACGCATCAGGCCACGTTCGGGGCGAGCATCAATCACAACGACTACAACTACGGCAACGATTCGGCGGTGCCGAATGCGTTCGATCGACGTCCGGTCAACATTCTCGATCTCGGCAGCATCGCCATGCCGTCGTTTGCCTATCCGCTCAACCGGCTCGGCGGCACGACACAGCAAACGGCGATCTACGCTGCGACGCAGATCAAGCCAATCGATCGCGTATCGGTGATTCTCGGCGGGCGCTTCACGTGGTATCGCGCCACGTCATGGGCGCGGTACTGGAACAACGGCACGAACGGCGCCATGGTGACCGGTGCGCCGATCGAACAGAACGCCGTGTTCACGCCGTACGCGGGGTTGGTGGTCGATGTCAGCGAGGACTTCTCGCTGTATTCGAGTTACACGAGCATCTTCACGCCGAACACGGTGCAGGACACCTCGGGCAATACGCTGGCGCCCAAGCGCGGCAACAACATCGAGCTGGGCCTGAAGGGCGAGCATTTCGGTGGACGCCTGAACACCGCCGTGGCGATCTTCCGCACGTATGAAGACAACCTCGCCGTGGCCGACGGCACGCTCACGCCGGGCGGCACCGCCGCCTACAAGGCGGTGAGCGGTGCGAAGACGCAAGGCTTCGAGGCGACCGTTGCGGGGCAGGTGCTGCCGGGCTGGCAGGTGCAGGCCGGCTATACGTACAGCGCCAAGCGCGACCGTTCCGGCGCGCTGGTCAATCCGACGTATCCGCAGCGACTCCTGCGCATCGCGACAACGTATCGACTGCCCGGCGTATTAAGCAAGGTGACGATCGGCGGCAGCCTGAGCTATCAGAGTGCGATCACGTATGTGGAGACGTACAGCGGGCTGACGGCGCGTCAGGGCGGCATCACGCTGATCGATCTGCTGGCGCGCTACGACGTGACGCGTCAGTTGAGCGTGTCGCTCAATCTCGGCAACGTGACCGACAAGCGCTATTGGGCAGGGTTGGGCGGCTATAACGGCTACACCTATGGCGCACCGCGTAATGGCTGGGTGAAGCTGACATATCGCTTCTGACGCATCGCTTCTGACACATCGCTTCCGAGTGCGCGTGATTCACGCGAGTGATCCGCATGAGCGCCAGACCCGGCAGCGGGCCTGAGCGCTCGTCGCGGACTCACTCAAAACCCGACTTGCTTCAGGAATTTATCGAGCGGCACCGACCACATCTTGCCGCCGTAGGTGAGCAGCATGTGGCCGTCGTGACCGGGCAGATCGTCGGTGTGGACAAACTGCACCGGGCTGCCGCCAGCGGCGAAGGCGTCGAACCAGCCCTTCGGCGCGTCCGGTCCCCAGTACTGGTCGTTTTTCGCATAGAGCCACAGACCGGGGATCGTGGTGGTCTTGCCCATCTCGCCGTAGATCGCCTTCATCTGTTCGGGGTCGCAGCTATGACCCGGCGCCTTGTCGGGTGAGCCCCCGGCCCCGCCGGAAAAGTTGATATAGGCGACGACACCGGGCGGCCGTGCGGCGGCCGTCGCCACCGTCGTGAAGCCACCGACCGAGCGGCCTTCCAGAACGATGCGGTCCTTGTCGGCCCACGGCTGCGACCGTGTCCAGTTCACGGCGGCGAGATTCGCCTCTGAGGTGACCTTCCAGAGTTGACGGAAATCGGGGCGGCGCTTGCATTCCCCTGCATTGCCGAACGATGCCCCCGAGTTCTCCCGATCCGGGCCACCCGTGGCACCATATCCGACACGAATCGGCGCGACGATGGCGAAGCCTTTTCTGAGCCAGAACCGCACATGCCCCTGAAGAATCGGGTGATCCAGCTTGGCGCGCACCAACGGATCGCCGGAGCGGCCATGTTCGAAGATCAGGACGGGGAACGGGCCAGTGCCGCTGGGTTTGTAGACTTCGGCGCGCATCGACACGTCGCTGCCGAACGTGCCTGCACCGGGCATCGGAATGGCGACGATCTCCGGTTTGATCTCAGCCGTAGCCGCAGTCGCGGCAGGGGCCTCGGACTCGTTTTCCTCTGCATGCGCGTACGGTGCGCTGGCGAGCAGCGTCATCGGCAGCATGGCCGCGAAGATCGCTGCGAGGCAGCGGCGGGCAAGTCGGCGAGGCAGCAGGCGAACGCGTGGGGTGGCGGGCATCATTTTTATATTTGCCTTCAGTGAGGAAATGCGGCGAGGAAATGCGGCGAGAAGATGCTGCGAGTGAGCGCGATGATCGAAGCGTAACGAGCGAAGCGCGACTCGGTTCGCCGACATACTACCCCCGCCAAATGCCACCGGGAACAGGTTGCGAGGGGTGCCGCACCGGCGATGTGTTATGCCGTATTACTCGGCTTACGAAGCAAAGTAGCGCCCGGGCGTCGTGTTGAAAGTCCGCCGGAAAAGGGCGATGAATGCGCTGGCATTGTCGTAGCCCAGATCGAGCGCCACGGTGTTCACCGGCGCGCCCGCGGCCAGCAGTTCCACCGCACGAAGCAACCTCGCACGCTGCCGCCACGCGGTAAACGTCAGCCCGGTCTCTTCCACAAAGCGGCGGCTCACGGTGCGCGGCGCGGTATTGGCCCACGCGGCCCATTCGTCGAGCGTGCGCTCGTCGGCAGGGTTGTCGACGAGCGCGGTGGCGATGCGTCGCAAGCGCGCATCGCCCGGCATCGGCAGCAGGAAGGTGTCGGCATCGCTCGCGGAAATCTCGTCGAGCACCACGTTGACGACGCTCGTCTGTCTGCGATCCGGTTGATCCAGATCCCACTCAGCGGCGCGCAACACCGCCTCGCGCAGCAGGCCGGTGACTTCGATGGCGCGCGGCGTGTCGGGCAGGCCGCCACACTGATCGGGGCGCACGTACACCGCCCAGCCGTAAAACGGCCCGTGCGAAAACGCCGCATGCGGATGATTCGGCGGAATCCACACGGCGCGCGTCGTGGGGATGACCCACGTGCCGAAGCTCGTGCGCACGGTCAGCAACCCGGCGAGCAGCCCGAGCAATTGCCCCGAATCATGCTGATGCGTTTGCGACCCGCGAGGCTCGTCGATACGTCCCATCACGGCGATGATCGGCGGATCGGTCGCGTCCATGCAATGCACGCGCGCGATCTTCGGCAGCAGGTGTTCGGGATACGTCATGACGGGTGTCGTGATTCGTTGGGTGCGCGTTAATTGTGGCGTATTTGCGCTATTGAATGGCAGAAATAATCTATCACTGCCACCGGCCCCGGCGATATGCTGCGTCAGCAAACCTGTAAAGGAGGGTACGTCTGTGACACACACCGCTATCGATCTCGATCAACTCTACGACCCGCCGTCGGAAATGATCGTCAAAGGTGTCATGCCGAGTCTGTTGCCGTTTCACGTCGCTTATCTGAAAGCCGCGACGTTCTTTTGTCTGGCTTCAGGCAGCGCACAGGGGCTCGATGCCTCACCGCGCGGCGGCGAACCCGGCTTTGTTCACGCGCTCGATGAGAAGACGGTGGCCTTTGCCGACTGGCCGGGAAACAACCGCATCGCCTCGCTGCGCAATCTGAGCGAAGACAGCCGCGTCGGCATGCTGTTTCTGTTTCCGGGACTTGAGGTTTTCATGCGCATCAACGGGCATGGCCAGATTTCCACGTCGCCGGACTTGCTGGCGCGACTGAAGGAAAACGAGCGCACGCCGAAGACGGCCATCGTCGTCACGATCGACGAAGTGCTGTTTCACTGTGGGAAGGCGATCAACCGCGCGAAGCTCTGGCGGGCCGAGTCGCAACTCGACCGCAAGGCGGTGCCGTCGTTAGGCGAGATGAAGGCCTCGCTCACCGGCATCGATAAGGCAAAGGCGCAGGAGATGGACGAAGGGTATTACCGCGCGGTGCGAGGCAATCTCTACTGAGCTGACCGAGTCGCTTGCGCCGACGGCGTGAGTCAGGTGACTCAGTTTTGCGCCGCCGATTCTTGCGCGCGGCGAAGGCGTTCGCGGCTGTTCGTCAGGTGCGTGCGCATGGCCGCGCGGGCAGCTTCCGGATCGCGGCGGGCGATCGCGTTGTAGATGTCTTCGTGCTCGCGGTTCACGCGATTCAGATACGTCACCTGATCGTCGTCAGCGAGCGCAGCGGAGTTCACGCGGGTACGCGGAATGATCGTGTTGCCGAGCTGTTCGAGGATGTCGTGGAAATAGCGATTGCCGGTGGCGGTCGCCACTTGCAAGTGAAACGCGACGTCGGCCGTCACGGCATTGCCGGTGCGCTGACGTACGTGCATCTCGAAGTCGTCGAGCGCCTGACGCATGAGCTTGAGCTGCGTGTCGGTACGACGGTTCGCCGCCAGTCCAGCCGCTTCGGTTTCCAGCGAAATGCGCAACTCCAGAATGGCCAGCACATCGAGCATCGTGAGGATGCTGTTGGTGTCCACCTGCAACGCGTTCTCGCGCGGCGCTTCGAGCACGAAGGTGCCGATGCCGTGACGCGTCTCCACCAGTTGCGCCGCTTGCAGTCGCGAAATCGCTTCGCGGACCACGGTGCGGCTCACGCCCAGACTTTCCATGATGGCCGACTCGGTCGGCAGCTTGTCGCCGGGCCGGAACGTGCCGGCGCGAATCTGCTCGGACAAGGCGCTCACCACCTCTTCCGTGAGGCTGCGAGACTTGCGGCGAGGACGTGCGGGCAACGAGCTGTTCATGGACATGGCGTCGGATAAAGAGGTGATGACGAAAAAAACGCCCCCAGTTTACCTTATCGACCGTCGCATACATACGACAACCGATAAGAATCGACCGCCGACGCCGGATAAGGCACCGACGGCCCAAAGTGCGCCTTCTCGCGACCACTCATGAAGCACCGGCCGGCGCGCGCACGGCGCCGGCCATCGGAACAGACAACAGACAGGCAGACGTCAGAAGTCGACGCGAATGCCCAGCATGCCGACGAACTGCGAGCTCGTCGACGACGGCGTGGCGTTCTGCGAGTCGCCCACCACCGGACCGGCGTTGATGATGCTCGTGGCATTCGCCGAGAGCGACTTGCCGTTGGCGTGCTGCCACGCTTCGAGCGCATACAGCGACGTGCGCTTCGAGAGCGAATACACCTGCGCCAGCGAGACCTGATGATAGGTCGCGGCATCGTTGATGCCGTTGGCCTTGGACGCGGCCGTATAGCTGTACGCGGCGGCCAGACGCCACTGCGGTGCCACGATCCACGACGCATGCACGCCGGCCGTGTTGAAGATTGCCGTGTCGTGGAACAGCGACGCGGCGCCCGGCTTGTACTGCACGTTGCTGTAGCTCGCGCCGAAGGTCAGGCCGCCAATGGTGTACACACCGGCGAACGCGATGTGTTGCAGCACGTCGGCCGTGACATACCCCTGATTGACGGCCGAGGTGCCGTACGTGCCGGTCGATGCACTGTTCCAGCTCGTGCCGCCGCCACCCACGTTGTTCATGCGCAGGTAACCGGCTGCCAACGACAGCGGGCCGCCGTCATAACGCAACGCGCCGGAATACGTATTGCCCTTGCTGAAGGCCCCCGGTTGTCCGCCGAAACCGTATTGCAGGCTGGCCGTCACGCCCCACAGTACCGGCGACGTGTACGTCACCGAGTTGTTGATGCGGATGGTCGTATCCAGGCCGTCGATATCGCCCGGGTGTGCGCCGGTCGCGCCCGTCACGTAGGCGACCGGGCCGATCGTGCCGACCATCAGGTAGTACGGCGTGTACTGACGGCCGATGGTGACCGTGCCGACGGTGTCGTTCTTCAGACCCACGAAGGCCTGACGATTGAACAACACGCCTGCCGAGCTGAACGCGCCCGTGTTGACGTCAAAGCCGTTTTCCAACTGGAACAGCGCCTTGGTGCCGCCGCCCAGATCTTCGGTGCCACGAATGCCCCAGCGGCTGCCTGCCAGATTGCCGTTGCGCAGATACGTGTTGGACTTGCCGTTCTGGTTGCTGCTGTACGTCAACGCATCGTCGACGATCCCGTACAGCGTGACGTTCGATTGTGCGAACGCCGGTACGGCGCCGGCGGCGAGCCCGGCCAATGCGAGCCCGGCAATCAGTTTCGTTTGTCTCACGACATCTCCTCAGGTGGTGTGTTTTCTTGTGTTTCTGAAATTACGGTGCATCGGTGCTTCAGTACTTCGGGACTTCGGATACCGCGTGTGCAGGGTTCAGAAGCAGGTTCAGAAGCAAGTTCAAAAGCGCGGTGCCTTGCCGCTCCAGCCGGGTTGGTACTTGCGCATCTGAACCGCGTCGTTACGGGTACGCACCCCGCAACGCAGGTACTGCTCGTGCAGCTTGGCCAACTGGTCCTGATCGATCTCGAGCCCGAGCCCCGGGGCCTTCGTGAGCGTCACCGCACCGTTGCGGATCGCGATCTTGCCGCCACGTACGACTTCCTCGTCGGCCGCCTGCCACGGGTAATGCGTATCGCAGGCATACGACAGGCGCGGCACGCTCGCCGCCAGATGCGTCATGGCCATCAGGCTGATGCCAAGGTGCGAATTGGAGTGCATGGAGAGGCCGAGATCGAACGTCTCGCACATGCGGGCGAGCACTTGCGTGTCGCGCAGACCGCCCCAGTAGTGGTGGTCGGACAAGATGATCTGCGCACCATTGACGCGCACGTTCTCGCGGAACTGGCGCAGATCGGTCACGACCATGTTGGTGGCGAGCGGCATGCCGGTTGCGCGATGCAGTTCGGCCATGCCTTCGAGCGTGGGCGTCGGGTCCTCGTAGTACTCGAGATCGCCCTCCAGCTCGCGGCCCATCCGGATCGCCGTGGTGAGCGACCAGTTGCCGTTCGGATCGATACGCAGCGGCTTGTCGGGGAAGGCGCGTTTGAGCGCCTTGAGGCATTTCACTTCTTCGTTCGGATCGAGTGCCCCGGCCTTGAGCTTGATGCTGCCGAAGCCGTACGTGTCGATCATGGTGCGGGCTTGCGCGACCAGTTGCGTGGCGTCGAGCGTCTCGCCCCAAGGGTCGGGCGCATACGGGTGGTCGATGTGCTGGGCGTACTTGAAAAACAGGTACGCGCTGTACTGAACCTCGTTGCGTACGGCGCCACCGAGCAATTCGACCAGCGGAATGCCGAGATGCCGCGCCTGCAAATCGAGAAACGGCACTTCGAAGGCGGAGTAGATCTTCTCGGCGTCCTTGCGCGGGTCGGTGCCCGGTGCCAACTCGTACTCGACGCGCTCGCCACCCACGCCGCGCGCCACCACCGCCGCCACCCGGGCACGCAGGCCGTTGGTGTCGAACGGGTCCATGCCGATCAGATGCTCGCGGGTGTTTTGCAACAGCGTGAGCACCGGCGCGTCGCCATACGTCTCGCCCAGCCCGACATGGCCGTTATCGGTCTCGATTTCGATAATGGTGCGCAGCGCATAGGGCTCGTGGATGCCGGCCGCGTTGAGCAGCGGCGGGTCGCGAAAGGCAATCGGGGTGATGGTGATGCGCTGAATTTTCACGGTGTATCGGCCTCGTCTGCGGCACCGCAATCTGCGGTGCGCTGATATCTTTTACGTCATCGTATGACTGGCCGTAATTTAGGTGACGCATCCGGCGTCTCTCTATCGGTGTTTCCCCTGATCGTTGCCATTGTTTCCCATTGAAATGGGGCTTTAAACGCAATAAAAACAAAGGTGTCTCGTCATCCTAGGGAAATCTCTGAGGTGTTTCGCGGCGTCCCCCAATTGCAAAATGACAACGTCAGTCATATGATGACTTACGAGAAATTTAACCAAAAGAGGAGACAGCATGGCCTTCAGCCGCAGGGGATTCTGGCAACGCACGCTAGGCGCATTGGCATGTGCCGCCGTAGTGGGGAGCATCGCGAACACCGCCGCTGCCGCGCCGGTGACGCTCAACATCGTGGACGTGGCGGGCAACCTCGCGCTCACGCAGAAGGGCTTCGAAGCGTTCCGTGACAAGTACCCGGATCTGGTCTCCCGGATCACCTTCACCAACGCACCGGCCCCGCAATTGCCGGGCAAGATCAAGGCCATGCAGGCCGCTGGCCGCGCCGACATCGACATCGTGCTGACCGGCACCGATGCGCTCGCCGCCGGTATCCAGCAAAACCTCTGGCAACGTCTGCTGCCCGACTACAGCGCCCAACTGCCGGGCGTGCTCGACAAATACGCGCCGAATGTGCGCGCGATGCAGGAACTCTCGAAGGGCTATGGCCTCGCCGTGACCTTCATGCCGGCCGGCCCGCTGGTGGAATTCAATCCGGCCAAGGTGAGCAACCCGCCGAAGACGCCTGCTGAGCTGCTCGCGTGGTGCAAGGCGAACCCGGGCAAGCTGATTTACGCGCGTCCGGCCAACTCCGGCCCGGGCCGCACATTCCTGATGGGCCTGCCGTATCTGCTCGGCGACAAAGACCCGCACGATCCGATCAAGGGCTGGGACAAGACGTGGGCGTTCCTGAAAGAACTCGACACGTGCATTCCGTACTACCCGGGCGGCACGTCGGCCGTGATGAAGGAACTGGGCGAAGGCAGCCGCGACATGACCCTGACGGTCACGGGCTGGGACATCAACCCGCGCGCGCTGGGCATCGTGCCGGCGAGCTTCAAGGTGCAGGCGTTCGACAAGTTCACGTGGGTGAACGACGCGCATTACATGGTGGTGCCGAAGGGCGTGTCGAAGGAAAAGATGGACGTGATCATCAAGCTGATCAACTTCATGCTTGAGCCGGCACAGCAGGCGCTGACCTACGACGACGGCTACTTCTACCCGGGCCCTGCCGTGAAGGACGTGCCGCTGACGGCCGCCCCCGCGAAGAGTCAGGAAGTGATCGCCAAGTATGGCCGTCCCGAGTACACCAAGCTGATCGCGGACTTCCCGCACGCCGTGCCGCTCGACGCTACCGCGATGGTGGCGGCCTTCCAGAAGTGGGATGCCGAGATCGGCGCTCTGAAGTCGAAGTAACTCGGCAGATTCACAAGGGTTTCGTCATGAAGCACAACTTTCAGCACCTGCGCCTCGACAACGTTGCGCGTAGTTTCACCAACGCCGAAGGCCAGTCCGTTGCCGCACTGAACGGGCTGGACCTGACGATCGAGCGGGGCGAGTTCATCGCCTTGCTCGGCCCGTCGGGCTGCGGCAAGTCCACGGCGCTCAACTGCATTGCCGGGCTCACACCGCTCACGGGCGGCGCGATCTGGCTCGACGACGAGCGCATCGACATACTGCCCAGCGAGAAGCGCGGCTTCGGCATGGTGTTCCAGAACTACGCGCTGTTTCCGCACATGACTGTGCTCGAGAACGTGGGCTTCGGCCTGCGCATGCGCGGCGTGCCGCGTGCCGAGATCGAGAAGCGGGCGCGCGACGCCCTGCAACTCGTGCAACTCGTGGGGCACGAGCGCAAGCTGCCCGGTCAGCTTTCCGGCGGGCAACAGCAGCGCGTGGCCATTGCGCGCGCCATCGTGATCGAGCCGCCGGTGGTGCTGATGGACGAACCCTTGTCGAATCTCGACGCGAAACTGCGTATCGAGATGCGCGCCGAGATTCGCCGCATTCACGGCAAGCTCGACCGCGCCACGATCTACGTCACGCACGATCAGGACGAGGCGCTGTCGATGGCCGATCGTATCGTCGTGATGAAAGAAGGCGTGGTGCAGCAGATCGGTATCCCGCGCGACGTCTATTGCCGTCCGCGCAATTTGCACGTGGCGCGCTTCATGGGCTATCGCAACGTGCTGGACTTCTCGGTCACGTCGACGCAGGGCGATCACGCCCGCGTGTCGGCGGGCGGCGCGTCGTTCGAGGGTGTGCTGATGGAGTCGCCGAACGGCGGCAAGGTCAGCGTGGCGATTCGCCCGGATGACTTCGAACGTGCGCAAGCGGCCAACGACAACGCGTTCGAGGCCGTCGTGGAAACCGTGGAATACGGCGGCCACGACTCGCTGCTGCGCGTGGCGTCGCCGTTCGGCCCGCTCTATGCGCGCCTGCCCGGCGACTTCGCCGTGGGCGAGCGCGTGCCGCTGCATGTGCCGGCGGATCGTACGCTGGTCTATGCCGGAGAGCGGGCATGAGTGCCGCCACGTCTTCGGCACCGGTGGCCGAGCGCGGGGAGCGTGGGTGGCGCTTCGATGCACGCGGCTGGCTGGTCGTCCCGGCGCTGGCGGTGCTGGTGGCGATGTTCGTGTATCCGTTCGCCTATGGCCTGTTCCTGTCGTTCCAGCCGATGGACGGCGGCGGGGTGTTCGCGAACTATCTCAAGTTCTTCACCGAATCCACGCTCTGGCCGACCGTCTGGATCACGCTCAAGCTCGCAGTGCCGGCCACGCTGATTAACGTGGGCATGTCGATTCCGGCCGCGTTTGCGCTGCGTCGCAACACACCGGCGGCCAAGTTCGTGACGATGCTGCTCGTCGTGCCGGTCACGCTGGGAACCGTGCTGATCGCCGACGGCATGCTGACGTACTACGGGCCGAACGGCTGGTTTCCGCAGGCGCTGCACGCGTTGCATCTGTATAGCGACGAAGTGCGCCTGACGCACAACTACTGGGGCGTGCTGATCTCGCTGGTGATCTCGGGTTTCCCGTTCGCGTTTCTGTTGATTCTGTCGTACGTCACGGGTATCGACCCGACGCTCGCCCGCGCAGCAGGCACGCTCGGCGCCGGACCGTGGGAACAGTTCCGGCTGATTTATCTGCCGCTGCTGGTGCCGGGGCTGACGATGGCGGCGTGTCTGTCGTTCGTGCAGGCGTTCTCGGTGTTCCCGTCGGCGGTGCTGCTTGGCGTGCCGGCAGGTGCCACGCGAGTGGTGTCGATTGCGGCGTACGAAGCCGCGTTCGAAAGCTACGACTATTCGCTCGCCTCGTGCGTGGCGATCGTGATGGGCTTTGTGCAACTGCTGATCGTGGCGGGCATGCTCGGCGCACGCCGGGCGTTCTATAGCGGTCCGACCTCGGGAGGCAAAGGATGAGCGCCGCAGACAAACCTCTGGCCGGTGCCATGGCCGTGCAGAACGGAGACTTCATGACCACGCCGTCATCCGCGGGCAATACCACCGCTTCTCGCGAAGCAAAGGCCACACGCCGCCAGTCCCGCCGCGAAGGGCCGGGCGCGCGTATCTGGCGCGTGCTGGTGTGGGGCGCGATGATCTTCTTCCTCGTGAACGTGGGCCTGATGATTGCCACCGTCACGATGAACTCGGTGGCCACACGTTGGTTCGGCACGCCGCTGCCCGAGAGCTTCACGCTGCATTGGTATGCGCAGGCGTGGAACGACTTTCAACTGGCCAACGTGCTGTGGGTGACGTTCGAAGTGGTGGGCGCGGTGGTGTTGCTGTCGATCGCGTTGGGTGTGCCTGCGGCGTATGCGTTGGCACGCGCGCAGTTCCCGGGCAAACGTATTGCGATGCTGGTGTTTCTGCTGCCGCTGATGGTGCCGCCGGTGACGTATGGCATTCCGATGGCGACGGTGCTCTACAAGATCGGCCTTGGCGGCACGCTCTCGGGCGTGATTCTCGCGAACCTCGTGCCATCGCTGCCGTTCGTGATTCTGGTGATGACGCCGTTCATTGAGCAGATCGATCCGAATCTCGAAGCGGCCGCCCGCATCTTCGGTGCCAACACGTTCAAGTATTTCCGCCACGTGCTGCTGCCGCTGTTGGTGCCGGGCATGCTCGCGGCGGGTCTGCTGGTGCTGGTGCGCACCATCGGCATGTTCGAGCTGACGTTCTTCACGGCGGGGCCCGATACGCAGACGCTGGTCGTGGCGTTGTACTACGCGGTGTTTTCTACCGGGGTGCGAGCGCCGCAGTCGATCGATGCGATGGCGATGATCTATATGGCGATCACCTTGCTGTGGGTGCTCATCGCGCTGCAATTCGTGAGCCCGACGCAGTTGGTCAGCCGTGTGAAGGAAGCGCCGAAGGGCGAGTAGACGAAAGCAACGAAAAGCGGTTTGTCAGGCAGGTGCGCCGAATATCCCCCGGCGCGGTCTGCCCGGTGACGGCCATCCGAGGGGGCTCGGATGGCCGTTGTCGTGTGCAGCGGCGAAATGTAAATGCTGCACTGCACCTAAGGGCGCGGCGCAAAGCGGCCACGGGCGTTGGTGACAAGCGGAAAATATCGATAGCTCGCGATGGAATAAAGCGCTGCGGGCGAACGTTCTGTGAATGTCGACACCGACAATTACCTGAGGAGCCAATCTGATGAACCAACGTCAATCGATGTCCGCTGTTCTGACCGCTCTCGTCGTCGCCGCCGGCGCGTTTGCCGCCACCGCTGCGCACGCGGAAGTCCCGTTCAAAGCCTCGAACGGCATGATGGTCGACGGCCAGAACCGTACCGTCTACACCTTCGACAAGGATGTGGCCGGCAGCGGCAAAAGCACCTGCAATGGCCCGTGTGCCGAGGCCTGGCCGCCGGTGATGGCCACGTCGGGTGCCGCCGCAGAAGGCAACTACACGATCATCACGCGTGACGACGGCATGAAGCAGTGGGCCTACAAGGGCAAGCCGATGTATCTGTTCACGAAAGACGCCGCCCCGGGCGACATGAAGGGCGATAACTTCAAGGACGTGTGGCACACCATCAAGCCCTGAGTGAAGTGAAGGAAGTGAATTTGGTGAGCGAGGCGTTGGGGTGTCTGAACCATTTCACGCAGGTGACCCAACGCCGGCTGGGCGAAGCGGGAGGCCGCGGATGCGAACTCCCGTCGGGCAGGTTTCGCGGCGGCTCAGTATAATTTCGCGGCGTACGCTGGCGGTCATCGCCGGCGACGCTTCGGACTGGCTTGCCGCCAGGCACCCTCCGCCAGGAAATTCGCCGATGACCGGTCAGGATTTGCCCAGCATGCTCCCGGGCCTGCTGCCTCGCCTCTGGGCATTCGCTCTGCGCATCGCAGGCGATCGTCACGATGCCGAAGACCTCGTGCAACGCGCCTGCGTGCATGCGCTTGAGCGCGTGCATCAATG
Organism: Pandoraea sp. PE-S2T-3; assembly: GCF_002179965.1. Lineage (GTDB taxonomy): Bacteria > Pseudomonadota > Gammaproteobacteria > Burkholderiales > Burkholderiaceae > Pandoraea. Next base: position 355,305 of record NZ_NGUQ01000014.1, on the reverse strand, counting down.
GCAGCCCGGTACGTCGGCATTGAGCTGGATGTACAGCATCGTGCATACCACCTGGATCAACGAGATTCGCTCGCGCCGCGTGCGCTCGCGCGGCAGCCTTGCGTGGGAAGACGCCGACGTGGAAACGGTGCCCGACCTGCACGCCGCGACGCCGGAAGATCTCGCCAGCTATCACCAGGTATTCGGCGCCGTCGACCAGTTGCCGGAGGCGCAGCGTCTCGTGGTGCTGCTCGTCGCGGTCGAAGGCCTGAGCTATCAGGAGGCCGCACAGGTGCTCGACGTGCCCATCGGCACCGTCATGAGCCGTCTGTCACGCGCTCGCCGCACCATCGGCGACCGGTTCCGCAACCCAGAGGGGCAACCCCGCCGGATCGATAACACTGCCGGCGCACGTGAGGAGGACGCGTGATGAACGAAGACGATATCCGCCTGCTCGCGTACGTCGATAACGAACTGGCCCCGGCCGAACGCGCCGAAGTCGAAGCCGCGCTGGCCGAGTCGCCGGTACTGGCCGATGTGGTGGCCTCGCTGCGCGCATCGCGCCTGCCGTATCGCGAAACCTTCGCGTCGCAGTCGCTGCCACCGGTTCCCCAAAGTCTGAGCGCCAATCTCGACGCCTTGCTGCGCGCGCATGCGCAACGTCAGCCGATGGGCTCGGGGGCAGGCGAGCGTGGCGTCAGTGGCGGCGGCGGTATTGCCCGACCGGCGGCGACTGTCGCGAACGACGAACCGCCAGCATCGTTGGCGTCATCCAACACGTCGGCAGCGGGGCGCCGTGTGCGTCCGTGGTGGCTGGCCGCAGCCTTTGCGGCGGGTGTTGCCGCAACGGCTGTCACCATGCCGCTGTTGCCGGGCGTGTTGCAGAAAGCCGGACTCGGCGGCGCGGTGCTGACCAGTGCCACGACACCGCCGCCGAAGTCGCCGCAAGGGGTGACGTGGGTGCGCGCCGCCGCCGAGTATCAGCAACTCTATGCCCGCGATACCGTGGCGTCGACGAACGTGGATGACGGCGACACCGCGCGCACCGTGGCCGACATTCAGCGCGACGACAAGCTCGATATCCGCGTGCCCGATCTGAAGGCGCAGGGGTTGACGTTCAAGCGCGTGCAGCGGCTGCGCTGGCAGGATCGTGCGCTGGTTCAGATGGTGTATCTGCCAGAGAAAGGCGACCCGATTGCGCTGTGTGTGGTGAAGGATCCGCGTCCCGATCAGGGCGTGGCAGAGCAGCACATCGACCGCATGGGCGTGGTCACGTGGCGCAAGGGGCAAGTCGGTTATGCGTTGATCGGTGCGCCGGGTTCGGCGGATCTGAAAGCGATTGCGAGCGCACTCGCCGAAGGGCCGGTGACGCCGTTGTACGGCTGGCTGATGTCACCGGGAATGCCGGGGATGCTGGGGTTGCCGGGGCTGTCGGTGGCCGCGGCCGAGCGCCCGGCGTCCTGAGCGTTCAAAGCGACAGAATGTTCGGCAGCAGCGGCCGGTTGAGCCGCTGACTCCACCACTTCAACGCCTCGCCCATGCGCTCGGTACGCCATGCCAGCCAGAATGTCTCGGGCGGGCGGGGCTCCTCGACCTGCAATTCCACCAGCGCGCCCCGCGTCAGTTCCGCACACACGCAGGCGCGCGGCAGAAAACCGTGCCCCAGTCCTGCCAACTGCGCCGCAATCTTCGCCTGCATGCCGGGCACGGTAATCCTGCGCTGACCCAGCAACAACCCCACTGAACGATCGGCCAGCGAGCGCGCCCCGTCGCCCACGACGATAGCGGTGTTCTCCAGCAGATCGTCCCGCGTGAGCGGGCGCTTCAGCTTGGTGAACGGGTGGGTGGCGCTCACGCAGAACGCGAAATCCAGCGTGCCGATCGCCACCGCCTTGTAGCCGCCGCTTGCCGGCCCTTCCCCGGCGGCCACGACCAGATCGGCCCGCCCTTCACGCAACAGCTCCCACGTGCCCGTGAGCGTCTCCGTGCCAATGCGCAGACGCGTGCCGCATCTCAAATCTTCGAACGCGCAGATATCGGGATTGAAGGCGCTCGTGGGGATCAGCGAGTCGTGTACCAGCCGGATTTCCGCCTCGTAGCCGGTGGCGATCTGCCGCATGCGCGATTCGAGCTGGCCCGCAGCCGCGAGCAGCCAGCGTCCCTCCTTGAGCATTTCCTGTCCCGCGTCGGTGAGCGTGACCCTCGGGCCGTTGCGCACGAACAGCGCAATGCCGAGCTGATCTTCCAGCTTGGAGACGGCGTAAGAGATGGTCGACGGCACCTTGTGCAGCCGCTCGGCGGCGGCGGCAAACGAGCCGTAGCGCGCGATGGCATCGACGATTTCGATGGCTTCCAGAGACAGTTTGAGCACGGATGAATCTCCAAAAATTCCATCATCGAAATTTTCGATGGTAAGTCGACAAAACCTTCAACCTTGGGTGCCTTGATTCCGACGAAACTTCTTCCAACGCGGCGGGAAACACAGACGAAAGCATACATGAGCCGCCGATGTTGATTTAGTGAATTTTATCGAACAGCAAGACGCAATTTCCCGTTCATTTTTTCTTTTTCTGACATTAGGAGACTTACCATGGCCCTCACCAAACCCGTCGCCGTTGCCAAGCCCGGTGCTCTGTTGCTCACGCCGCAAGACCACACGCTGATCATGATCGACTTCCAGTCGCAAATGGCCTTCGCTACGCACTCCATCGACGCCGTCACGCTGCGTAACAACGCGGCGCTGGTCGCGAACGCTGCTGCCGGTTTCGGCGTGTCGACGATCCTCACCACCGTGGCGGAAAAGAGCTTCAGCGGCCCGATGTTCGACGAAGTGACGGCACCGTTCCCCGGTCAGGCGATGCTGGACCGCACCTCGATGAATACGTGGGAAGACGAGGGCGTGATCCGCCGTGTGAACGAGATCGGCAAGTCGCGCATCGTGCTGGCGGGCCTGTGGACCGGCGTGTGCATCGTCGGGCCGGCCCTCTCGGCGATCGATCAGGGCTTCGAGGTGTATGTGATCACCGACGCCAGCGGCGATGTGTCGACCGAGGCGCATGAGCGTGCCGTCGAGCGCATGATTCAGGCGGGTGCCCGCCCGATGACGGCCTTGCAGTATCTGCTTGAGTTGCAACGCGACTGGGCGCGCACCGACACGTACGACATGACCACGGGTATTGCGAAGAAGTGGGGCGGCTCGTACGGTATCGGCATCAACTACGCCAAGACGATGTTCAACGCCCACGAAGCCTGAGCCGGAGCGTCACAATGAAGCCCTACCTTCTGTCACTGGCCATCGGGATGCTCGTTGGCGTGATCTACGCGCTGTTCCACGTGCGCTCACCGGCCCCGCCAGTGATCGCTCTGGTAGGGCTTCTCGGGATTCTGCTCGGCGAGCAGATCCCGCCGCTCGTCAAAGGGTGGGTCAAGCCTGATGCTGTTACGACCTCGTGGTTGCGCCAGCAGGTCAAGCCGCATGTGTTCGGCGAATTGCCGCGCTGCGACAAGACCGATGTCGCGGCCACGACCTCCACGACCTCCACGCCCTCCACGCAGAAAGACCGCACCTGATCCTCGCGGAATTGCGACGCTCCACTTCGTCAAGCCAAGGAAACCGACATGCACGATACGACTGCCTCGACTGCTCCCGACCTCATCCTGCACAACGGGCGCTTCACCACGCTGGACCGCACCAATCCGACGGCGAGTGCCGTGGCCATCAAGGACGGCCGTTTCGTGCGCGTCGGCCGCGCCGAAGACGTGCTGCCGCTCGCCGGCAGCGCCACCCGGGTGGTCAATCTGCAAGGCAAGCCGGTATTGCCCGGTCTGATCGACAACCACCTGCACATCATTCGCGGCGGGCTCAATTTCAATCTGGAATTGCGCTGGGACGGCGTGCGCAGTCTGGCCGATGCCATGGGCATGCTCAAGCGTCAGGTGGCGATCACGCCCGCCCCGCAATGGGTACGCGTGGTGGGTGGTTTCACGGAACATCAGTTCGTCGAGAAGCGCCTGCCGACCATCGCCGAGCTCAACGCGGTGGCCCCCGATACCCCCGTCTTCATCCTGCACCTTTATGACCGTGCGCTGCTCAACGGGGCGGCGCTGCGCGCCGTGGGCTACACGCGAGATACCCCTGCGCCGCCGGGCGGCGAAATCGTGCGAGACAGCGCGGGCAACCCGACAGGGCTGCTGCTGGCCAAGCCGAATGCCTCCATCCTTTACGCCACGCTGGCCAAGGGCCCGAAGCTGCCGCTGGAGTATCAGGTCAATTCCACGCGTCACTTCATGCGTGAGCTCAACCGTCTGGGCGTGACCGGCGCCATCGACGCAGGCGGGGGCTTTCAGAACTACCCCGAGGACTATCAGGTGATCCAGCAGTTGGCCGATGCGGGCCAACTCACGATCCGGCTGGCTTACAACCTGTTCACGCAGAAGCCGAAGCAGGAGAAGGAAGACTTCCTGAACTGGACCGCGACGTCCACGTACAAGCAGGGCGACGATTACTTCCGCCACAACGGCGCGGGCGAGATGCTGGTGTTTTCTGCGGCCGACTTCGAAGACTTCCGTCAGCCGCGCCCGGACATGGCGCCCGAGATGGAGGGCGAACTCGAAGAGGTGGTGCGTGTGCTCGCGCAGAACCGCTGGCCGTGGCGCCTGCACGCGACTTACGACGAAACCATCGAACGTGCGCTCGATGTGTTCGAGAAGGTCAACCAGGACACGCCGCTCGCAGGCCTGAACTGGTTCTTCGACCACTGCGAGACGATCTCCGAGAAGTCGATCGACCGCATCGCGGCCCTCGGCGGCGGCATTGCCGTGCAGCACCGGATGGCCTATCAGGGCGAGTATTTCGTCGAGCGCTACGGTGCGGGCGCAGCCGAGGCCACGCCGCCCGTCAAGCGGATGCTGGAGAAGGGCGTGAACGTGTCCGCCGGTACCGACGCGACGCGTGTGGCCAGCTACAACCCGTGGGTATCGCTGTCGTGGCTGGTCACGGGCAAGACCGTGGGCGGCATGCAGCTTTACCCGCAGGCGAACTGCGTGGACCGCGAGACCGCGTTGCGCATGTGGACCGAGAAGGTCACGTGGTTCTCCAACGAAGTCGGCAAGAAGGGCCGTATCGAGGCAGGCCAGTTGGCTGACCTCATCGTGCCCGACCGCGACTTCTTCGGCTGCCCTGAATCGGACATCGCCGACACGACGGCGCTGCTCACGATGGTCGGCGGCAAGGTCGTCTACGGTGCGGGTCCGTTCGCGTCGCTCGACGAAGGCACGCCGCCGGTGGCCATGCCCGACTGGTCGCCTGCGCGCACCTTCGGTGGCTACGCCGGTTGGGCCGACAAGGAAGCGCCGGCAAACGGCACGCCCATGCAAAAGGCATTGCACAACGCAGCAGCAGCGTGCGCCTGCGCCAACAACTGCAATGTGCACGCGCACCAGCACGCCACGGCGTGGAGCAGCAAGCTGCCGGTCTCCGATCTGAAGGGCTTCTGGGGCGCGTTGGGTTGCGCCTGCTGGGCGGTGTGACGATGGCCACGTCAACCGTTGCGCGTTGGCAACCCGCGCCCGCCTTGCGGTGGATTGCCCTGCTGTTGTTGTGCGCCGCCTACTTGCAGGGCGGCCTGGACAAGGCGATGGACTTCAATGGGGCCATCGCCGAGATGCAGCACTTCGGCGTGTCGCCGGCGGCGCCGATGGCCGCCGCGGTCATCGTGCTTGAGTTGGGCGCGTCTGCGCTCATCCTCACGGGCGTCTACCGCTGGCTCGGGGCCGTGGCGCTGGCGGCGTTCACGCTGTTCGCGACGTTCGTGGCCCTGCGCTTCTGGGAGATGCCGCAACCCGGGCGCTTCATGGCCGAGAACGCGTTCTTCGAGCATCTGGGTTTGGTTGGCGGTTTTCTGCTGGTGGCATGGCACGACTGGAAGTCACGTGCGGATGCCTGAACGACAACGGTAAGTGCTTCGTTTTTTCGATCCTGTTTCCTCACCTATTTGGAACGCATCATGACGACTCTGACACTGCGCGACGGCACCGAGCTTTACTACAAGGACTGGGGTTCGGGCCAGCCCATCCTCTTCAGCCACGGCTGGCCGCTGAGCGCCGACATGTGGGACGCGCAAATGCTGTTTTTCGCCGAACGCGGCTACCGTGCCATCGCGTTCGATCGCCGGGGTTTCGGCCGGTCGAGCCAACCGTGGACCGGCTACGACTACGACACGTTCGCCGACGATATTGCGGAACTCATCGAAGCGCTTGATCTGAAGGACGTGATCCTTGCGGGCTTCTCGATGGGCGGGGGCGACGTGACGCGCTACATCGCACGCAAAGGCAGCTCACGGATTGCCAAGCTGGCGCTCATCAGCGCGGTGACGCCGTTGTTCGTCAAGACGGCGGACCACCCACAGGGCCCCGACGCCTCGCTGTTCGCCGGGATCCGTGCCGGGCTTGCCGCCGACCGCCCGCAGTTTATTGACGACTTCAGCACAGTGTTTTACGGCACCAATCGTCCGGGCGCGAAAGTGTCGCAGGGAGTCTTGAAGCAGACGTTGCAGATCGCGTTGCAGGCGTCGATCAAAGCCACCATCGACTGCGTGACTGCCTTCTCAGAAACGGACTTCCGTCCCGATATGGCGAAGATCGACGTGCCGACCCTCGTGATCCACGGCGACGACGATCAGGTCGTGCCGATGGAAGCCACGGGCAAGCTCGCGGCGGAAATGATCAAGGGGGCGCAGTTCAAGGTCTACGCCGGTGCGCCGCACGCTACCGCCAGCACGCACGCCGATCAGCTCAACGCCGACCTGCTGGCGTTCATCCGGGGCTAAGAGGCCAAGAGGCCAAGAGGCTAAGAGAAAAAAGGGGCGGGTGCCCCGGGGGCGCGGAAAGCTTAAATCAGCGCCCCTCACCGAGACATTGACATGACCACGTCATCCACGCCGATTCAGGTTCACGACAACCCGTCGAAGCACCGCTTCGAATATCTGGCACAGGGCGAGCACGCCGTTGCGATTTATTCGATCGAAGGCAACGTCATCACGTTCATCCATACGCTGGTGCCCGATGCGCTGCGTGGGCAGGGGATCGCGACGAAGCTTGTGCTCGCGGGGCTCGCCTCTGCGCGTGAGCGCGGACTGCGGGTCATTCCGCAGTGCCCCGTCTTTGCGGCGTACATGCGCGCCCATCCCGAGACGCACGATTTGCTGGCCGAAGCGGGCCGCGTCTTGCTGGGCCTCTGACGATCGATAGACGCCGGACCTTACGACGATACGGAGCTGTCATGACATCGCTTGCCGCCACCGATTCAGTTGACGTCCAACATCCCCGGGTTCGACTGCTCGGGGGTGCCTATTCCGCACGCGCGTTCGAGATTCGCGACTTCCTGAGCCGAAGCGTAGTCACCTACGATTGGGTAGAACTGGACGAGGCCGCCGCGCGTCGCATTCCCGGTATCCGGGGGCTGGACGATCCGGGCCTGCCAGTGTGCGAATTTCCCGACGGCACGCGGTTATTCAACCCGAGCGTTGCCGACGTCGCCAAGCGGCTGGGATGGGTGGAAAAGCCCCGCCGAAAGGCATACGACGTGTCGATCTACGGTGCCGGTCCGGCCGGGCTGAGCGCGGCAGTGTATGCCGCGTCCGAAGGCTTGAGCACCGTGCTCGTCGAGCGCGATGCAATCGGCGGGCAGGCGGGCAACTCGTCGCTGATCGAAAACTATCTGGGCTTTCCACAGGGCATCAGTGGCGGCGAACTGGCCGAGCGCGCACGCCAGCAGGCGGTGCGTTTCGGCGCGGAGATTCTTCGGCTGCGCGAAGGTATCTATGCCGTCTTTGGCGACGGTGGCATTCACGTCGATCTGGCCGATGGCACACAGCTTTGCGCGAGCACCAACATCTGCGCGACCGGCATCGAGTGGCGTCGGCTTGGCTTGCCGGACGAGGCACGGTTGCAGGGACTGGGTCTCTTTTACGGCGCTGGCGCCAGCGAAGCGCCCATGTGCACCGGTGAGACGGTGTATGTCGTGGGGGGCGGCAACTCGGCAGGGCAGGCGTCCATTCACTTGGCCGCGTATGCCCGCGAGGTCGTCATTCTGGTGCGCGGCGCGCGCTTGGCGGATACGCTGTCCGACTATCTGATTCAGAAGATACAGGGCACGCCCAACATTCGGGTGGCCGTGGGCTGCGAAGTGAGCGCGCTGCATGGCGGCAATTTTCTGGAAGCGATCACGGTTCGCGAGCGCGAGAGCGGTGCCGAGCAGGTACTGGCGACGCATCATTTGTTCGTCTGTATCGGCGGACTGCCGAATACCGATTGGGCACGCGACACGGCGATCGCACGCGACGGGTCTGGTTATCTAGTCACGGGGCCCGACCTCACGCCGGCGATGTTGGCAGCCGCGCGCTGGCCGCTGGCGCGTGCGCCGTTTCCACTCGAAACCAGCGTGCCCGGTTCTTTCGCCGTGGGAGATGTGCGGCACGGTTCGATGAAGCGCGTCGCGTCCGCGGTGGGCGAAGGCGCGATGGCTGTTGCGTTTATCCACCAGCATCTCGCAACCCTTTGAGGAGAGATCGCCATGTCCAAACGTTGCACGCATACCGACAGCATTCAACACGTCACGCCCAGTGCGCTGGGGTGTGAAGAGTGTTTGAAATCCGGCAGCCGCTGGGTGCACTTGCGACTGTGTCGCACCTGCGGCCACGTGGGCTGCTGCGACGACTCGCCGAACCGTCACGCCAACGCGCACTTCCACGAAACCGGCCATCCCATCATCGAAGGTTATGACCCGCCGGAAGGCTGGGGCTGGTGCTATGTCGATCGCGTCATGCTGGATCTGGGTGACGACACGACGCCGCAAAACGGGCCGATCCCGCGCTACGTCTAAAACGTTTAAATGACCCGAAGAGGTTTTCATGCAACTTGAAGAGTCCACACCCTCCGTCGATCCGCGCGATCCGTCGCTGCGCAGCGCCTCGCTGGACGATCTGTCGGCCCGCCGCCTGCCACGCCCCGATAGCGTGACGGCGGTCATCGAGCATCACGTGCGGGCGGAATCCGTCGCGGCGTACGAGCAGTGGCTCAAGCGCATCGTCCCCATCGCGGAACGTTTTCCCGGGCATCGCGGCGTTCATGTCCTTCGTCCCGTGTCGGGCTCTACGGTCTATACGGTGACGTTGCGGTTCGATTCGCTGCCGCACGCGGAGGACTGGTTCCAGTCGGACGCGCGGCAAACGTTGCTCGGTGAAGTCACGCCGTTTCTCGCGCGCGATGAGCAGCGCCAGACAGTGACCGGGCTTGAGTTCTGGTTCCACCCGGCGCCGGGGCAAAAGCCCGCGAAGCGCTACAAGCAGTTTTTACTGACCCTGTCGGTGATTTTTCCGCTGACGATGATCGTGCCGCTTCCCGTGCGCTGGCTCGCGTTGCAGCTGCCGTGGCTCGACAACTTCGTCGTGACGAAGCTGCTGGCGGCGGCGATCATTGTGGGACTGATGACGTACGTCATCATGCCGCGCGTGACACGCGCGGCTGCACGATGGTTGTACGAGTGAAGTGAAAGCGGCGTGGCGCAGCGACTCGTCAAACCGAGTCGCTGCGCCACGGGGGTCAACGCGTTAGATTTCGTGTGGGTTTCGCGTTGACGATGCAGCATCTCGTGCATCGAGTTTGCGTCAGGCTTGTTTCATCGTGTTAGCGCCCCGTCGACCAGACGCCACAGACCGAGCGGATTGTCTTGACGCAGCGCGTCCGGCAGCAACGCGTCGGGCAGGTCCTGATAGCAGACCGGGCGCAGGAAGCGATCGATCGCCGTGGCACCGACGGACGTGAACATGGCGTTCGACGTGGCCGGGAACGGGCCGCCGTGCACCATCGCGTGACACACTTCGACGCCGGTCGGAAAACCGTTTGCGAGAATGCGTCCGGCGCGGCGCTCCAGACTCGGCAGCAGACGGCGTGCCGTCTCCACATCGCCGGCATCGAGTTGCAACGTGGCGGTGAGTTGACCTTCGAGCCGCTCGGTGATGGCGATCATCTCGTCGACGTTCTCGCACGCAATAACGACCGACGCCGGGCCAAACACCTCGTCGTGCAACGCCGGAGTGGCGAGAAACGCCGCTGCCGTCGTGCGGAAGAGGGCCGCTTGCCCCTGACATCCCGTGCCTGCCTGACCGCGTGCCACCAGCGACACATTGCCCTCATCAGCCAGACGTGCGACGCCCTTGTCGTAAGCCTGATGAATGCCCGCCGTCAGCATCGTGCCTGCCGCCTTGGCGGTGAGCGCTTCACCGGCGGTTTGGCAGAAGCGCTCCAGCGCATCGCCCGCGATACCCAGCACCAGCCCCGGGTTCGTGCAGAACTGACCGACGCCCATCGTGAGCGAGTCGGCGAAGCCCTTGGCGATCGCGTCACCGCGTGCCGCGAGTGCTTCGGGCAGTACGTACACCGGATTGATGCTGCTCATTTCCGCATACACGGGAATCGGCACCGCCCGCGCTTGCGCGATACGTTGCAAGGCAAGTCCACCGGTGCGCGAGCCCGTGAAGCCGACGGCCGCAATCGCCGGGTGCGCGACCAGTGCCTCGCCCACCGCGCGCTCACCGACGAGCAGCGAGAAGACACCTTCCGGCAGCCCCAGCTTCTGCACTGCGGAGCGCACGGCGCGAGCCACGAGTTCCGACGTGCCCAAATGCGCCGAGTGTGCCTTCACGACAACCGGACAACCGGCAGCAAACGCCGATGCCGTATCGCCACCCGCCACCGAGAACGCCAGCGGGAAGTTGCTCGCGCCGAACACGGCGACCGGACCGAGGCCGATCTTCGACAGGCGCAAATCGCTGCGCGGCAACGGCTGGCGCGCAGGTTGTGCCGGATCGATCGTGGCGTCGAGAAAATGCCCGTCGCGTACCACCTGCGCAAACATCTGCAATTGACCAACCGTGCGGCCACGCTCGCCTTGCAAGCGCGCTACGGGCAGGCCGCTTTCGGCATGAGCGCGCTCGATGAGCGCGTCGCCCAGATCGAGAATCGCCTGCGCGACGGCTTCGAGAAATTCGGCGCGCTTGGCCAGCGGCAACGCGCGGAACGGATCGAACGCGGCGCGCGCGAGTTCGCAGGCACGGTCGACATCCTGCGGGGTGCCCGCGCCGAACGCGGGCGCGATCCGCTCGCCACGCGCAGGATCGAACGCGTCCAGCGAGCCCGCGCTGCCGCGCACGTCGGCGCGGCCAATCAACATCTCACCGGTGATCTGCATGCGGGGCTCCTTAGCCTTCGACCTTCTTGATGAGCGCGTCGAGCGCTTCGAGTTCCTGCGGCAGCAAGTCGGTCAACGGTGCGCGCACCGGGCCGGCGTCGTGGCCGACGAGCTTCGCGCCCGCCTTCACGATGCTCACCGCATAACCCGCGCGACGATTGCGAATTTCGAGATACGGCAGGAAGAACGTGTCGAGCAGGCGGCCCATCGTGGCCTGATCGTCTTCACACACGGCGCGGTAGAACGCCATGGCGGTCTTCGGAATGAAGTTGAACACGGCCGACGAGTACACCGGCACGCCCAGTGCGCGGTACGCTGCGGCATAGACTTCGGCGGTGGGCAGGCCGCCCAGATACGAGAAGCGGTCGCCCAGACGGCGGCGAATCTGCACCATGCGTTCGATATCGCCCACGCCGTCCTTGAAGCCGATCAGGTTCGGGCACTTGTCGGCCAGACGTTCGAGTTCGTCGGCGCTGAGCTTCGAGTTCGCGCGGTTGTAGACGATCACGCCGACGTTCACCGATTGGCAGACCTGTTCCACGTGGGCGGCGATGCCGTCGAGGCTGGCTTCGGTCAGGTAATGGGGCATGAGCAGCACGCCCTTCGCGCCGAGGCGTTCGGCTTCCTGTGCGTACTGAATGGCCATGCGGGTGGGGCCGCCGGCACCCGCGAGAATCGGCACCTTGCCGGCGCAGGTGTCGACGGCGGTTTTGATCACGGCGCTGTAGTCCTGCGGCGTGAGCGAGAAGAATTCGCCCGTGCCGCCAGCCGCAAACAGGGCCGTCGCACCGAACGGCGCCAGCCATTCCAGGCGATCCGCGTAAGCGCGCGCGTTGAAGTCGCCATTCGCGTCGAAGTCGGTCACGGGGAAAGACAACAAGCCGTCGGAGACGATCTGTTTGAGTTCTTGGGGTGCGGTCATTTCGGCAGTTCCTGTCGGCCCGCGGGGCCGGATTCGGTAATAAAAGGGATCGCTCAACTAGCGTCCGGCGCTTAGTTATATGTCATCGTATAACATGTCATTCGGTCGATCAAGAGGGAGGCCGTTGGAATGGCAGTTGGGATAAACCCGGAAAGGGGTTGTCACTATATGGACGTAACCGCGAAAGCGTACGCGCATCAAGCGTCTAGATGTATGATGACGCATAAGTGACGGCGGGTTGAGCCAACATCAACGACGCCGGATGGGATCAAGTCAGCAGGAGGAGAGGTACGCAAGATGTCTTCAACACAGGACACGCGCCACGCAGGCGATACACCGCAGGAAACCGGGCCCGGCACACCGGGATCAACGGCGGCTTCGGCGGCTTCGGCGGCTTCGGCGGCTTCGGCAGCTTCGGCAGCTTCGGCAGCTTCGGCAACATCGGGGCTGTCGGATATTTCCAACAAATCGACGGCCGCACCGCGCTATATCCGGATGCAGCCGGAAGACAACGTCGCTATCGTCGTGAACGACGGCGGCTTGCCTGCGGGCAGCCGTTTTGCCGACGGGCTGGTGCTCGTCGACGCGGTGCCGCAGGGACACAAGGTCGCGCTGGCCGATCTCGCACTGGATGCGCCGGTGATTCGCTACGGCGTGGTCATCGGCTACGCAGCGCGCCCGTTACCGGCGGGCAGTTGGGTCAACGAACGCAACCTGCACATGCCCGAGGCCCCGTCGCTCGACCGGCTGCCGATCGCCACGCGCGTGCCTGCGGCATTGCCACCGCTTGAGGGCTTCACGTTTCAGGGCTATCGCAACGCCGACGGCTCGGTGGGCACGCGCAATATTCTGGCCATTACCACCACCGTGCAGTGCGTGGCCGGGGTGGTCGAATTCGCGGTGAAGCGCATCAAGGAAACGTTGCTGCCGAAGTATCCGAATGTCGACGATGTCGTCGGACTGGAGCACACCTACGGCTGTGGCGTCGCCATCGATGCGCCGGACGCCATCGTGCCGATCCGCACACTGCGCAACATCGCGACGAATCCGAACTTCGGCGGCGAGGTGATGGTGGTGAGTCTGGGCTGCGAAAAGCTCCAGCCTGAGCGTCTGCTCCCGGCGGGCAGCATTCCCATCGGCAGCGCGGATGCCGACGGCAAACCCGACACGGTCTGCCTGCAAGACGAGGCCCACGTCGGCTTTTTGTCGATGATCGATTCGATTCTTGCTACAGCGGACGTGCACTTGCAGCGCCTGAATGCGCGTCAACGCGAAACGGTACCGGCATCGGAGCTGATCGTCGGCGTGCAGTGCGGTGGCAGCGATGCGTTCTCGGGCGTGACGGCGAATCCTGCCGTGGGTTTTGCCACGGACCTGCTGGTGCGCACGGGCGCTACGGTGATGTTCTCGGAAGTGACCGAAGTGCGCGACGGCATCGATCAACTGACCTCACGCGCGGCAACGCCCGAAGTGGCGGCGGCCATGATCAAGGAGATGGCTTGGTACGACGCGTACCTTGAGCGCGGCCGCGTGGATCGCAGCGCGAACACGACGCCCGGCAACAAGCGGGGTGGTCTGTCGAATATTGTCGAAAAGGCGATGGGGTCGATCGTGAAGTCGGGCAGCGGGCCGATTCACGGCGTGGTGTCGCCGGGCGACAAGCTCGACCGTTCACGCCAGCGCGGGCTCATCTACGCGGCGACGCCCGCCAGCGATTTCATCTGCGGCACGCTGCAACTGGCGGCCGGCATCAACCTGCATGTGTTCACCACCGGGCGCGGCACGCCGTACGGTCTCGCCGAAGTCCCGGTGATCAAAGTCGCGACCCGCAGCGATCTGGCACGCCGGTGGCACGATCTGATGGATGTGGACGCAGGGCGCATCGCGACCGGCGACGCCACCATCGAAGACGTGGGCTGGCAGTTGTTCCACTTGATGCTGGCGGTGGCCAGCGGCGAGAAGACGTGGGCAGAGCGTTGGGGATTACACAACGCGCTCGTCCTGTTCAACCCCGCGCCGGTGACCTGATGTGATGCGCGGGGCGTGCTGGCTCGTGCGTCAAAGATCGGCTTGTGTCTGCGCGAGGCCGAACTCGAGCATGGCCGGCACGAAGCAATGGTTGAGCGTGTCGCGTCGGGAGAGTTTGGTCAGCACATAGCGGCGGAAGGCGGTAAGGGTGCCCCAGTCGCCGACATCGGGCGGCAGCAGATCGGCCAGTTCGCACTGTTTGAGCAAGCCCGGGGGCAGGGCGTTGGTGTCTTGCCACGCGGTGGGCGCCGCGTCGATGCTGCGCTCGATCGGTTGCCCCAGATGTTGTTCTGCAATCTCATCCAGACGGGCCGCAAAATCCTCATCACCCGGTACACAGGAGGCCAGCGTCTCGCGCGCCTCATACGGCAACCGTTGCCAGTCGGCCAGTGACAAATGCTGGCCGCTGTGATCCAGATTGAAGCGAATCGCCATTGTGATGAACTTCAGGTCTTCGCAGGCTTCGATCTCGAAGACAAAGATCGGCAGACGCTGATAGAGATGCATGAGCGTAACTCCTCGTGAGGCGACATATCGTAGCCAGACGATTGTACCCGCGCGACGCGAGCCATTGCGACCGCACGCACGATAGTGTGATGGCTGCGAAGTTGCTGTGAGGGTTCTTGGGTGATTTCCGAAAGTGCTCTGCCAAAGCGAGATGACGAGGCGGTCCGCGCGACGCCTGCGCGTGACGCTTGCGGTTAACTGCCGGTCGCAGCACGCGGTGTTGTCGGTGCCGTCAGCCGCCCAATGCGCACCGGTCGCGACGGAAAGGCTTGCTGTCCTATACGGCGGCCACGGAGTGACGACGAGATCCGCGCTGTGAAAATTCCTAGAGCGGTGCCCCAATCACGAAACCCTCCGGTTTTCCTAAGGTAAGCGTTTGCTCGCAGGATTCGACAGGAGCCGACATGCCGACCAACGCCTCGCCGCTACCCTTCCCGTTTGTGCCCGTCGTGCCAGCTTCACGCCCGGCATCACAGAGTCATGCCGCATTGGCCCCAACGCCATCCCTTACACCCGCGAAACCCTCGACACCCGCGACCGCCTCCGTAATCTCCCCGCCCGACGCGCCGTCTTCCTCGGATACTTCAGACAACCCGCCTCGCCGCGCCTCGGGAAA
Source organism: Pandoraea sp. PE-S2T-3 (assembly GCF_002179965.1). Lineage (GTDB taxonomy): Bacteria > Pseudomonadota > Gammaproteobacteria > Burkholderiales > Burkholderiaceae > Pandoraea. Next base: position 340,005 of record NZ_NGUQ01000014.1, on the reverse strand, counting down.
ATCTGGCAAATCTGGCGTCACTTCCGGCAACACCGAAGCATCAAAATCCCGCGTTCCCCATCGAAGCGTCTCGTTCGGCGCGCGTCAGACGCCGGTCATGTCACCCGACAGCGGGCTCGCCGACCTGCGCATCGACGTCGTTCGCGCCGTGGCGTGCGCCGACGTGCCGTTGCTTGGCGCGATTGTCCGATGAGCGCGGTGCCTGTCGTGTCCAATTCACCCGATGTGTCTCGTCCTGCGCCGGACGCCGAGAAGCAGAGTCCGGCGGTCTGGCTCATCGTGTCGCCGCATGCGGAGTGGTCGTGTGCGGGCGATGTGGTCACCGTGGCGTCGCGTGAGGTGTCGTGCACGTTGCGCGGCGCTTCGCCCGAAGTGCCCGCATGGCTGGAGCGCTTGCAGCATGGCGTGCTGCTGGCGTCGGCACCCACCCCGGGGACATGGCTCGCGGCGCTCGTCGATGAAGAACTCGCCAGCGTGTTGCCTGCCACCGATCCCGATATCGTGCCGGCGTTCGGAAAGATCTGCGATGTGTGGATGCGCGGCATTTTCGCGTCGCCGTTCTGGGCGCGCTTTCTCGCAGGCGAATCGAGCGAGATTCAGGTGCTCGCGTTTCTTGCCCAGATGTATCACCGGGCGGCGGGCGCCGACGTGCACAACCGCATTGCCGTCGAGCGTTGTACCGACCCCGTATTGCGGCCGATTCTGCTGCGCCAGTACCGGGAGCAGCGGGGGCAGGCGACCATGCTTGCCGCCGGGTTGTTGCGGTGCGGTGCGGCGGCGCGCACGTTTCTCGATAGCGGGGCGTTTGACGCGACGCATGCACTGGTCGATTTCATCATCGAAGCGGCGGGCGACATGCCGGGCTATGTCGGCTGCTGTGCGTTGTGTCAGGCACCGGCAGCGGCACGCGCCGTTAGCGAGATCGAAGCGCAGTTCGACGCGTTATCACAGCGCTATCCTTCGGCGGCCGACGGCTTCGCGGCGGTGTGTGCGCATGCGCGCCACGATGCCAGCGTTTGCGGCGGTACGCCGTTGTTGTCGCTCTGGGTGCAGGAGGCCGGGCCGCCCGATGCGGCAGCGCGCCTGCGCATGTTGCGCGGCGCGTTCGGCGTGGCGGCGGCGTATCGCGCGATGTTCGACGCGTTGTATCGTCTCGACGAGGACCTCTGAGCCCTCACAAGAGGCACCCGATTGGGGCGCACGCCTCGTATAATGGCGTCCCAACGGCGGGGGCGGTTGCGACTTCGCGCCGTCTGCCCCCTGACCATGACAACCCAACTCGCTTACCTCGCCGCGCTCGGTGCCGCCCTTTGCTGGGCTTGCAGCGGCATGATCGCCATCACGCCTGTTCGTCAGGCCGGTTCCTTCCCGTTCAACTACGCCCGCATGCTGCTCGTCTTCGCGATGTTGCTCTTCGCGCTGGCGGTGTTGCGCGGCTGGCCGTCGCTTACCACTGAGCAGTGGCTGCGATTGTGCGCGTCGGGTCTCATCGGCATTCTGGTGGGCGACACCATTCTCTATACGTCGCTCGGCCGTCTCGGGCCGCGCCGCAACTCCATCATCTTCGCCACCAATGCACCGATGACCGCCATGCTCGGTTACTTCTGGCTAGGCGAAGCTTTGGGCTGGCGAGCCATCGTCGGCGTTGCGCTGGTGACGGCAGGCGTGGCGCTGGCGATTGCGTTCGGCGGCCGGCGCGACGATGCGCATCACTGGGAATCGGTACGCGGCGATGTGCGCGTGGGCGTGTTGATCGGCCTGACGGCGGCGCTCTGTCATTCCATCGGCACCTTGATTGCCAAGCCCGTGATGGCGGCAGGGGTCGACCCGGTCGGGGCGTCGGCGGTGCGTGTGGGGGTGTCGGCGCTCGGACTCACGATACTGGCCGCACGGCGCGGTCGCAGCATCTTTTCGGCGTTCACGCCCGGCACGCTGGCGCTGACCGCGTTGTCCGGCTTTGTCGGCGTGGCCGTCGGCATGACGCTGCTGCTCTACGGCATGGGCCACGGCAATACCGGGGTGATCGCCACGCTCTCGGCGACCACGCCGGTGATGGTGTTGCCGTTGCTGTGGATCCGGACGCGTCAACGTCCGGCGGCAGGTGCGTGGGTCGGGGCGTTGATCGCGAGCGCGGGTGTGGCGATGATCTTCAATCGCTAAGGCGTGTGGACGCTGGGCGTTGTTGATTCACCGCGTCAACACGTCAGCGCGTCAGCGGCGAGCGCAGGCTTTCGGTGTTCTGCGAGGGGGAGTCGTCGGACAGACTCGCCAGCGCGGACGCGGCAGTGGGCGACGTTTCGCTCGGTGCCGGGCGCGGTGCCGCCGGTGTGAGCAGGCGCCGCAGCCACGCCGCAAGCCGCTCGAACACACTCGGATCGTCGTTGAAGATCTCGGGGCGCAGCACGCGCAGATATTCCAGAATTTGATCGGCCTCCTGACGACCGACCGAGCCGTAGATCACGGCGAGATCGAGTAAGGCCTGCAATTCCCCCAGCTTCTCGCGCGCCTGCAACGGGCGCGCCGTTTCCACGCCACGTTTGGCCTCGAACACACGTTCGCGCAACACCGACGCCGCGCGCCACGCGGGGGTCTGCAAGGTCGCTTCCAGCGTGCGCAAGTCTTGTGCCGACGTGACGATCTGTCCTGCCAGCGACTCTACGATGCGCTCTTCTCCCTTCGCTTCACGCACGATGCCTTCGGCCCAGCGGCTGGCCTGACGCGACATGTCTTCGCGCGTCCATTCCGGGCGCGAGACAAAGTAGAAACCATGCTGACGGGCCTGATTCAGGATGATCGAGACGACATCCGGAAACTGTTTGTCGAAGGTGCGCTTGGCCCATGCGTAGTGACCGCCTGCGAGCAGTTGCGCGACGGCGGCTTCGGTCAACGGCACGGTGCTGTCGAGCAGGCGTGCGCGCAGAAAATCGTCGAACGGGGGCGGCGTGAAGTGACGATCGACGGCGGCAGAAATGCGCACGAACGCGTCGAAGTCCTTTTGCAGATCCGCAAGTGCGGTGTCGGACAGGGTGAGAGAGATACGGCTCATCGTGACAGGCTCCCGGCCACTGCGACGGCGCGATACCAGTCGTCACGCGAGCCTGTCATGGCCCGGCGAGCGTCTGCCTGAGTGCAGCGGGCCGGATGCGGCGTCGCCGGAGCCCGTGCCACGTGCATCCCCGTTGCGCGTGAAGTCATTGCAGCGATACGTGTAATCGGTGCGCCCGGGTCGTTGCCGTGCGCTATGAAGATGGCCATCGGTACGCGTCGCAGTCTCGCGGCGTGCGTGGCCCCATATGGCGGCGATTCTAGCGTATTCGTCGCCAGCAAGTCACCGCGATTCATTAAACCGCTGTCGAATCCACAGTTTGCAGAGCGATTGTTGTGGATCCCCTCAGGTAAACGGCACAAACGCAGCAGAACTTTAGGGCTGCTGCGTTTGTGCGTTACCTGCACCGCGTTGGGGCGCTCAGGCGTTCAGGCGTTCCCGGCCGGGCCCAGCAGATACACGGCGAAGCGAGCGCGCGCGTCGTGCCACACACGCTCCACGTCCCAACCTGCCGACGTGGCGAGTGCGCGGAATTCCGTGGGGCCGTACTTGTAGGAATTCTCAGTGTGGATAGATTCGCCGGCAGCGAATGTGAAGCGCTGGCCGAGCACGTCGGCGTGGCACGGGCGCTGGGCGACCAGATGCATCTCGATGCGGCTCGCGGCCGCATTGAACCGGGCTTCATGCCGGAAGGCGTCGAGCGGCAGGTTGCCGTCGAGCTCGCGGTTGATGCGCACCAGCAGGTTCAGGTCGAACTGCGCCGTCACGCCGCGTGCATCGTCGTAGGCGGGCAGGAGTACCGCCGGGTCTTTGCACGCATCGACCCCGACGACCATGCGGCGGCGCGGTCCGAGCATCTTGCCCACATGGGCCAGAAACGCGGCGGCCTGACCCGGCGCGAAGTTGCCGATCGTCGAGCCGGGGAAGAAGCCCAGGCGCGGACCCTGTGTGTCGTGCAATTGTGGAGGAAGCCGGAAAGGCCGCGTGAAGTCAGCGCGCACCGGCAGCATCGGAATGCCCGGACAACGGCGCGCCAAGGCGGCGACCGCGTCGTCGAGAAAATCGTCGGCAATGTCGACCGGCACGTAGGCCCGAGGGGTGACGAGGGCGTCGAGCAGCAATGGGGTCTTGCGACTGGAGCCACTGCCGAATTCGACGACGACGGCATCCGGGCCGATCACATCGGCAATCGCCGCGGCGCATTCACCGAGCAGCGCGGTTTCGGTACGGGTCTGGTAGTACTCGTCGAGGCCGGTGATTTCCTCGAAAAGTTCGCTGCCACGCCGGTCGTAGAGCCAGACACTGGGCAGCGACTTGGGGGTATGGCCGAGACCGGTGAGTACGTCGGTGGCAAACGCGTTCTCGGGCAGTGACGGGCAAACAAATGCCGTGGCTTGGGTGGCATGCGACATCAGCGGTCCTCCGCGAGCCTCAGGCCGCAGAATTGCCAGCGCTGATGCGGGTAGAAGAAGTTGCGGTACGTCGCACGCGAGTGTCCCGCCGGGGTTGCCAGCGAGCCGCCACGCAGCACGAATTGTCCGCACATGAACTTGCCGTTGTATTCGCCGACGGCCCCCGCTGCCGTCCGGAATCCGGGATAAGCGACGTACGGGCTCGCGGTCCATTGCCAGACCGGGCCATAGAGCTGCTGCATCGGGGAGTTCTCGTGCGCGGCGTGTGCTACGTGTGCCACATGTGCCGCGGCCTCCCACTCGTGTTCTGTTGGCAATCGCTTGCCGGCCCAGCGCGCAAACGCGTCGGCCTCGAAATAACTCACATGTCGCACGGGCGCGTTGTCGTCGACCGGTTGCATGCCGGCGAGTGTCATCGCGTGCCATTCGCCGTTGCGCAATTCCCAGTAGAGCGGATGCCCCCAGCCTTCGCGCTGCACGGTGGCCCAGCCGTCCGAGAGCCAGAGGCCCGCGATGCGATAGCCGCCGTCTTCGATGAAGTCGCGCCATTCGCCGTTGGTCACGACGCGCGAGGCGATGGCAAAGGGGCGTAACAGGAAGTCGTGGGCAGGCGTTTCGCAATCGAACGCAAACGACTCGCCGCCGTGGCCGATGGTATGCCGTCCGCCATCGTGTTCGATCCATTGCAACGGGAGGTTGCGATGCGCTTCACGATCGGCGTCGCGAATGATTTCACGATGCGCGGGCCGCAGCGGATTCTGCGCGAACAGATGCAGCAAGTCGGTGTGCATCAGTTCCTGATGTTGCTCTTCGTGATGCAGGCCGAGCGTGATCAGATCGGAGACTTCGCGCGGCAAGTCGGCATGCAGCAGCATCTCGTGCATGGCGCTGTCGACATGCTGCCGATAGCGCACGATCTCATCGAGCGTGGGGCGTGTGAGCAGCCCCCGTTGCGGACGCGGATGACGCGGACCGGCGGCTTCGTAATACGAATTGAAGAGAAACGCGAAACGCGGATCGTAGGGGTGATAGCGCTTGCCCGAGAGCGCGCCGTGTTCGCCGAGCAGAAAAGTCTCGAAGAACCACGTCGTGTGTGCGAGGTGCCACTTGATGGGGCTCGCATCGGGCATCGACTGCACGGTGGCATCGGCGTCCGACAGACCGGCCGCGAACGCGACCGACGCGGCGCGCACGGCATCGAACCGGTCGGCGAGCGTATGGCCAGTCAACGCACGGCCGGCTGCACCCAATGCGCCATCAGGCCCATCGCGCGCGATGCGCGAGACAGTGGCGGAGGGGGAGGTGCCGGAGGGCGCCTCGGCTTGCGACGTACAACATGGGACGGTCATGGGGACACACCGTGCTGTGAAACGTGCGCTCTATTGTAGACCTGTTGACGTCGCTCCGTATGACACTCGGGGAGGACATTGCCAGCGCCCGGACGGCAAGCCGGTTCGCCTACATCGATGGCCTACATCAACCACCCGGTCAGTCCGAGCAGGCTGCCGCCGGCGATAAGCCAGAGCGGATTCCAGCGGGTGCGCAGCGTGATGACGATGGCGACGAGCGTGACCAGCGTGCGGGCAAGATTGATGTCGATTTCGCGGGCGAGAATGGCGCTGCTGGCGGCCAGCAGCCCGACCGTGATCGGGGCGAGCCCGGCGCGCACGGCCCGCACCCAGGGCGAGCGCTCGTGCCGGTCGACCCAGCCGCCGACCAGATACGCGAGTAACGAACTTGGTGCGCATTTGGCGAGCGTGGCGGTGAGGGCGCCGGGCAGTCCGGCGGCTTGCAGGCCGATCAGCGTGACCGCCATGCCGTTCGGCCCGGGGGCTGCCTGTGCCAGCGAGAAGAAGGTGACGAATTGCGCGTCGGTGATCCAGTGGCGGGTTTCGACGGCGTAGCGATGGATGTCCGCGAGGGTGACGTTGGTGCCGCCGACCGCGAGCAGCGACCAGAGCGAACCGTGCAGAAAGAGATCGATGAGCGTGTGCATGGCGTGGCGCTCAGGCGGCATCCGGCGGCGGGCGCATGCGATCGGCGTCGCGCTGTCGTCGCAGATGGTAGGCCATGAGGATGGCGCAGGGGCCCAGCACGCCGAGCACGGCCAGCAGGGGCAGACCGAAGACGAAGCTGCCGACGAAGGTTGCGGCGGCGAAGGTCAGCGTGCTCCAGTGGCGTTCCAACCCGGCGAGCAGGCGCAGGGCGGTGGCGATGACCAGCCCGGTGGCGGCGGGCATCAAGCCGGAGAGCAGATGCTGCACGACCTGTGTTTGTCCCCACTGCGCGTAGGCGAAGCCGATGAGGATGATGACGATGGTCGGGCAGAAGTAGAGACCGGCAACCGCGGAGGCCGCGCCGCGCGGCCCTTGAAAGCGCCGGCCGAGCACGGTGGCGATATTGGCGACGTTCGGGCCGGGCAGCAGTTGGGCGAGTGGCAGGAGCTCGGCGAATTCGCGGTCGGTGAGCCATTGTTTCTGATCGACGACCATGCGACGCGCCCACGGCAGCACACCGCCGAAGCCGGTCGCGCCGACGCTGCCGAACGCGACGGCAAGTTGCCAGCAGGAGGGCGGCGGCGAGGCGTGTTCCCCGGGGGCGCTGACTTGACCACCGACGGCGCTTTTGGCGCCTGTGCCTGATGGTGCAGAGGGCGCGGATGGCATGAAAGGCGGGGTGAGTGCGTCGTGACGATCGGAATTATCTGAATCGGCGGGCATGACGACGAAGCGATAGAAAGGATAGGGAGTCTGGGAACACGCACAAAGGTGTCGCGCGGTTTCCCTTGAGAACGGTAACGCGTGAGATGCTGCGCGTCTTGTTGGCCCGCTGTCAGCCGCTACGTCTGCTCACTACGTAGCCGTATCAAGTGGGCCCGCTACCTGATGGGCCATGAATCTCGTGCTCCAGCCGGACGACTTCCTGAGCGACGAGTGCGATGGCGTTACGAATTTCCATCAACGCGGTGTAGAGCGCCTGTGCATTCTGAGGGGATTGCATGGCGACATCGCGGGCAGCGGATTCGATGGCGTCGAGCGACAGGGCGATGCGGTCGAGATTCTCCAGCATGGGATCGATCTCCGGTGGAGCGCGCACCGCGCGCATGCCGTCATGATACTCAACTGACGTAACGCGGTGGGGATGTTAGAATGCGCGACCCTGCCGGGGTGATGAAATTGGTAAACATAGCGGACTTAAAATCCGCCGCCTTCGGGCTTGCCGGTTCAAGTCCGGTCCCCGGTACCACACACCGTTCTTTGAGCGCACGCGCACGAAGAACCGGTCACGCCTTCTTTCCGAATCCCGATCTCCCCCCAATCGAGCCGATGACGTTCTTTGGTTGATGTCATCGAGCACGGCCGCATCGCCCGGTTGCGCCGTGCAAGGCCGTCAATCCGGCACCTACCTTTGGGGAATGCATGCAATCACTTTCTGTTCAGCGGTCCAAGCGAAAATATATTTTGCTGTTGCTCGGTTGTCTCGGCTTCGTCATTGCCGGTGCTTTCATCCTCCGGTCTGGCGGGACGCACCGGCATTCAGCCGCTTCGGCGTTGTGGATCGGTTGGTCGACCATTGTCTTTTTTGGTGCAGGCATTCCGATTGCCTTGTGGCAACTCGTCGATGGACGCCCCCGTTTGCAGATCGACGGCAACGGCATTCTGGACCGAAGACTTGGCGTGGGCCCGATTCCATGGTCGGAGATCACTGGCGCTTACATCAAAGCCGTAGCGGGCAACGCCTTCATCTGTCTTGACGTCAAAGATCCGGAAAAATGGCGGCAGAAAATGTCGAAGACTCAGCGCATGTTGGTCGCGGGCAATGCGATGCTCGGCTACACCGCGCTCGTGCTGAATGTCAGCGACGTCAAAGAGGATCCCGAGGCGATCCTCGATCTCATTCTCAAGAACCTCTCGACGTGGCAAGACACGCGTAGTCAGTTCGTCGGCTGGACTGGCTGAACCTGCCATCGCCGCCATCGCGGTCAGTGAAGTTTTCCTCAACGGTGCCATGAGATTGAAAGGTTAACTTGCAAGTTGACCTTCCGAGTTCTATGCTCCGTCCATGACTGTTCCCAACGAATCCGAAAGCGCTATCGCCGACCTGTTGCCGGTGATGGGCCAACTCATGCGCCGCCTGCGGGCGGTGACCAACACCCGTGAACTGAGCTGGTCGCAGGTAGCCGTCATGGCGCGCCTTGAAGAGGCCGGTCCCATGACCACCGCTGACCTCGCCCGTGCCGAAGCCGTGAAACCGCAGTCGATGGGCGGCACGCTGGCGGTCATGGAGGCGGAAGGGCTCGTCCGGCGGTATCCGCACCCGGACGATGGCCGTCAGATGCTTGTTTCGCTGACCGACGACGGCCGCGAAACGCGGCGCAAGGTGCGGCTCGCCAAACACGACTGGCTGATGCATGCCGTCGCCGATTTCACGCCGGCCGAACGCAAGACGCTTGTCTCTGCGGTCGACCTCATTCGCCGACTCGGCAACTCTTGAAGCACATCAAACTCACGATGCCACTCTCACAACTCGATTCCCGTCCCGGCTTGCCCGCGCTTGTCGTCATCGACATGCAGAAAGGCATCGTCAGACTGCCGACCGCCCACCCCGTCGCCGACATCACGGCCAACAACGTCGCGCTGTTGCGTGCCTTTCGTGCCAAGGGTCTGCCGGTGGTGCTGGTGAATGTTGCCGGTCTGCCGCCGGGCCGCACCGACGCGCCGAAGCACGCAGGACTTCCCGCCGATTGGGCCGAACTCATTCCCGAGCTTGAAGTACAACCAGACGATCACCAAGTCACCAAGCGGCAATGGGGCGCGTTTTACGGCACGTCGCTCGACCAGTTTCTGCGTCGTCGCGGTGTCACGCAGGTCGTGCTCGCGGGCATTTCCACGAGCATCGGCGTGGAATCCACCGCGCGCAATGCGCACGAGTTCGGCTACAACGTGGCGCTGGTGCTCGACGCGATGACCGACCTGAATCTCGTCTCTCACGAGCACAGCGTCGAGAAAATCTTCCCGCGCCTCGGCGAGACGACGACCACTGCCGAGGTGCTCAACGCACTGTCGCAGCGCGCCGATAGTTGAATCGTATTATTTGAACGTGTGCAGATAGGCCAGCAAGTCCGCGATCTTGCGCGGATTGCTGATGCCCCAGAAGCGCATCTTGGTCCCGGGCACCACTTTGCCCGGGTTCTCGATGAAGGCGGCGAGCGACTTGTCGTCCCAGACGATGCCCGACTGTTTCATCGCGTTCGAATACTCGAAATCCTTCAGGCTGCCGGCGTGACGGCCCGCGATCGCGTTCAGTTGCGGGCCGAACCCCGAGCTCGCCATCGGGCCCACCGAGTGGCACGACGAACAGCGCGACGTGAAGAGCGTTTTTCCCTCGGCAATATCTCCCGCAGCGAAGGCTGGTGAGGCCACCGCCAGCATCAGAAGCAGCAAGGTGCGCGCGGCGGGAACGGGCAGGGGAAAACGGGTCATCGGCGAACGGGGTTTGAGTGGGTTACGCAACAAGCGTCGTGCGGGCAAGGCGTTAAGTTACCGCGTTCTAAATCTCGGGGCCAGCGATTCTGCCGTGCAGCGTTGCGACATCCTGTCGCGGTGCTTGCTCGCGCCCCTCACGCCACCTCCGCCATTCACGCAGCTTCATAGCCACTCGCGCCGGGCCGCTGCCATTCGTCGCATCCCCATCGAGAAGTGTTTCGCAATCTCCGATGCTTCGGTCATCGCCGCTGCTGAGCGGTCATCTTCCGGAGAGTTGCGATGACGTTTCTGTCACATGTCCCGATGTGGGTCGGGTTTCTGTTTCTGGCGCTGGTGGGTTTGGGCCTGTCGGCCACGCGCACGCAGCAAAAGCCCCTGTGGGCGGCGCTGGCGATGCCTGTCGCCATGACGTTGTTCTCGGCATATGGCGTCGCGAATACCTTTGGCGCGAGCACGCCGTCGTTGATCGCGTGGACCAGCGCGGTGGTGATCGTGGTAGTGATGCGCGCCGCGTTGGGTATCTGGGGAGACGTGCGCTGGCTGCCTGAGTCGCGCAGGGTGCTCGTGCCGGGAAGCTGGATGCCGCTGGTATGGATGCTCGCGATCTTCGCGATGAAATTTGCGGTGGCGGTGCAACTGGCCATGCATCCGGCGTTGCACGAACAAGGCAGCTTTGCCGCGTGGATCAGCCTTGCCTACGGCGCATTCACCGGCGTATTCCTTGGCAGAGGGCTGGCGATTCGCCGTGCGATTCGGCTGGCAGACAACAAGGCGGTGCCGTTGGTGTCTTGAGTGATGTCGTGCGTGATTTTGCGCGTGATTCTGTGCGTAATTTTTTGAGTATCGAGGTGTGACGTCGCATCGCTGCGGCGCCACACCCTCGCACGTCGATCAGAAGGTCACGACGCCTTCGTCACGCTGTCAGGCAGATCGCGACCGTGGTACTTCTTGTAGATCGCGTTGAGCTTGCCGTTCTTCAGATTGGTCTTCACCCACTCGTTGATCCACTCTTTCAGGCGCGGTTGATCCTTGTTGAGTGCGATGCCGAGATCGAAGTCCTTCTGCGTGAATTTCAATTCAAGGTTCTTGTCCGGCGCGCGCTTGATCATTTCGCCGAGGTTCGACGGCGTGCTCGAGAAGATGTCCACCTGACCCGTGACCATCGACGTGATCAACGTCGCGTCGTCTTCATAGCGCACGATCTGCGCGCCCTTGGCATTCTGCGCGGTCTCGGTGTCGTTGACGGTGGCGCGCGTGAGGCCGATGCGTTTGCCGTTCAGGTCGGCGTAGCTCTTGATGTTCATGCTCTTCGGACCGCCGACAATGATCGAGATCACGGCGTACGGCACAGAGAAATCGATGACCTTCGCGCGCTCGGGTGTAATCGACAAGTCGGCCACCACGACATCGGCACGGTTGGCTTGCAGCGTCGGCACGCGTGCGGCGTTGGTCACCGAGACGATGTCGAGCTTCACGCCGAGATCCTTGGCGAGCAGTTGTGCCGTTTCGACGTCCGAGCCTGCCGGTTGCAGGTTGGCATCGGCAAACGAGAACAGCGGCGTGCCCATGGCAATCGCAACGCGAATCTTGCCCGCCTTCTTGATGTCGTCGAGCTGATCGGCCAGCGCAGCGTGCGCCATTGCGCCGAGCACAACGGCGGTACAGGCTTGGGCGAAGAGTGTCTTGAGTTTCATGTAGTGGTCTCCTTAGCGTGATGTGTTGTCAACTGCGTTTAGCGAATTTACGAACGCTCACAGGCCGTTGGCGAGGAACGTGCGCAGTTCGGGCGTTTTCGGGGCGTCGAGCATTTCACCCGGGCCGACTTCCCATACCTTGCCCTGATGCATGTAAATGATCTGATCGGCCACGCGCTTCGCGAAGGCCATTTCGTGCGTGACCAGCAACATCGTCATGCCGCCAGCCGCGAGATCCTCCATCACGCGCAGCACTTCGCCCGTGAGTTGCGGGTCAAGTGCGGAGGTCACTTCATCGAACAACATGACCTTTGGTGACATCGCCAATGAACGCGCAATGGCCACACGTTGCTGCTGTCCGCCCGAGAGCTGTTCCGGATAGCTGTCGGCCTTTTCCGCAAGGCCCACTTGCGCGAGCACACGCTTGGCAACGGTCTCGGCTTCGCTGCGCGGCATGCGCTTCACATGACGTAGCGCGAGCATGATGTTCTCGCGCACGCTCAGGTGCGGAAACAGGTTGTAGCTCTGGAAGACGATGCCGACTTCGCGGCGCAGCTCGTGCAGATCGATCTTCGGATCTTCCACGCGAATGCCGCACACTTCGATGGAGCCTTCGTCGATCGTCTCCAGCCGGTCGATGCAGCGCAGCGCCGTACTCTTGCCCGAACCGCTCGCGCCGATGATCGCGACCATCTTGCCGCGCTCCACTTCGAACGACACGCCCTTGAGCACCGGGTTGTCGCCGAAGCGCTTGTGAATCTGGTTGACCTTAACGATTGCCGACATTGAGCCTGTCCTCCAGTGCCGCGCTCCAGCGTGATAGTGGGTAGCACAGCACAAAATAAAACACCCCCACCAGCGAGAACACGAGGAAGGGCTGGAAAATCGAGTTGTTGATGATCTGGCCGGCGCGCGTGAGTTCGACGAAGCCGATCACCGACGCCAGCGACGTCATCTTGATGATCTGCACCAGAAAGCCAATCGTGGGCGGCAGCGACAAACGGATGGCCTGCGGAATGATCACGAGACGCAACGTCTGCCAGCGGGTGAACGACAGGCACTCGGCCGCCTCCCATTGCGCTTGCGGCATCGCTTCCACACAGCCGCGCCAGATGTCACCGAGATAGGCGCTCGTGTAGACCATCAGCGCGAGCGCCGCGGCCACGATGGCGGGCAATTCGAAGCCGTACACCGACAGGCCGAAATACACGATGAACAGCAGAATCAGCAGCGGTATGCCCTGAATCGCTTCGATGAAAATTTGCGCCGGCAAGCGCAGCCAGCGCCGCGGCGAGATGCGCGCGAGCATCACGAGAAAGCCACCGGCGCTGCCGAGCACGAACGCGATCAGCGAGAGCACCAGCGTCCAGCCGATCGACTGCACGAGATAACCCAGATAGGTCCACGAAAAACTGCCGATCATGACGCGCTCCGTTGCGCGGGGGTACCGCTGGTGTTGGTCGCGCTGCCCGGGTTTGCTGCGGCCACGCGCGCGGCTGTCGCGCGACGACGTGCGGCCTGTGCTGTCTGGGCGGCAGCGCGCCGCACGGTGCGGCGGCGCTTGAAGAGGTATTCACCGAACGCCCACGCGACGAGCTTCACCAACAGCGACAGCGCCACATAGAGCACGGCCACGACGATGTAGGTCTCGAGCGAGCGGAACGTGTCCGACTGCACCGTGTTGGCGACAGCGGTGAGTTCTTCGGCAGAAATCTGCGAGGCCATGGCCGAGGCCTGCATCATCAGAATGAACTGCGTCGTGAGCGCGGGGTACACCTTCTCGATGGCCGGTTGCAGCATCACGTGCCACGCGATGCGCCATTTCGACAGGCCCAGACACTCGGCCGCCTCGATCTGGCCGCGCGGCACCGACTCGATGCCCGCGCGGATGATCTCTGCCGCGTAGGCGCCGATGTTGATGACCATCGCGATGACCGCCGCAGCGAACGTCGGCATGTGAATGCCCAGACTCGCGAGGCCGAAATAGAGAAGGAAGATCTGGACGAGGAACGGGGTGTTGCGCACCGACTCGATGTAGATGCCGCACAAGCGCGACAACAGGCGATAACGGCTTCGTTTGGCGAACGCCACGAGTGTGCCGAGTGCCGTGCCGATGATCACGGACAACACCGTCATCTTCAGCGTGAGCCACGCGCCCTCCAGGAAAACTGGCCAATAAGGGACCAGCGGGGCGAAATTCAACGAAAAATGCATGGCTAACGCCTGTCTCCGGTGACGTTCGGGGCCGACGCGCCAGGTAGTGCCTTCACGGTGATGACAACCGCGGTTGCGCTGGAGGGTCTTTCTTGTACGTCGTCATATAAGTGATGTGATTTTGCGCATCGGTATTCCGCGTTGTCAATAGCGCGGGCTTGCGGGGATACCCGAGGCTATGGCCTTGATAGGACTAGGGGTAAGTCGCTCCGGATGCCGTGCGGCGGGGGTGTGGCGTGGCTATGAAGCTGCCTCAACGATCGGTTGACGGGGACGTGTTTCCGCCATGTCATCGTATCTCTTGATTGAGGAAGTCCGATGAGCCGAGAACGTCGGGGAGGGGCGGCGGCGAGGGGAGATGCCGGGTGTCGCGTGGCGAGGGACCTTTTATACTTGCGCTTTATCGCTCGCGGGCCTCGCTTGGGTCCGCGCATCTGCCGAGTCCGTCATGACCACCACCGACCGCAAGCCCCTCGCCCTGAGATCAATAACTGCGGTGTTCGCGCAGCCAAGCGCCGGGCGCGCCGAGCATGGGCGTGGGCAGGGGCGGGTTCATCCGGGCGCGAAGTGCTTGGGCGACGATGCGTCGCAAGGCGAGGTCTGATGGCCTTGTCCGCGACGCCGCTCGACGAACTCGACCGGAATCTGCTCGCGCTGTTGCGCGTGAACGCCCGCGAAAGTGCGGCCAATCTCGCGCGCCGGCTCGGTGTGGCGCGTACGACGGTGCTTGCACGTATCGGGCGGCTTGAGCGCGCGGGCGTGATCGCCGGCTACACCGTGCGGCTCGGGCAGGACGCCGTGGGTGGCGGCTTGCAGGCGTGCGTAGGCATCAGCGTGCAGCCGCGCTCCGGGCGCGATGTCCAGCGACGGCTCGACAAGATGCCCGAGATTCACCTGCTATGCACCGTCAGCGGCGAGTTCGACTACGTGGCCTGGCTGCATGCAGCGTCGCCCGATCAACTCGACGCGCTGCTCGACACCATCGGCGAGATCGACGGTGTGACGCGCACCACCACATCGGTGGTACTCGCCCGGAAGATCGACCGGGGCGGCGTGTTGCCTTGATCCGGCGAGGGTTCCTCCCTGATTCAGCGCTAATTCGGTGCTAAGAATTCGGCGCTAAGGTGTCGACCGGCGGTCTTGGTGCGCCGGTTCGGCCATCCCGCTCGGGCATTTCCGCAGGCTTGGTAATTTTCCGTAAACGCTGGATGGGTATTTGCTAAGAAATCTGCGACGCCATGCCGCGGTGGAAGCGCCTCGTTGGTGCGCCGCAGCAAGGCGTGACGGGGCGTTGTAGCGGCCAACCCCGCGCCTGTCGGGCGTCCCCGTGACTTTGGCCAGTGCGCAACGGTGGCTCGCTGCCGGAAGCGAGGCGTTCCAGCGCTGCGCAAAAATGGGGCAAAATGCGTCCCCATCGTCTTCTCAATCCCCGCAATACCCCATGGAGCGTCGACTTCAGGTTTGTCGGGTAGTGGCGATAGTGCTAAACTTATTGAGAATAATTTGCATTAACTTCCTCACAATCTGGAGTTTGTATGCGCGTGAAATCCCTCGTGGCAGCGGTGCTGCTCGCCGGTGCAGCGACCCTGGCGCAAGCCGCCGAGTTTCCGATCGGTAAGCCGCTGGTCACGGCAGGCATGGAAATCAACACCGTTTATCTGCAACCGATCACGATGGAACCGGCCGGCATGATGAACGATGCCAAGAAGTCGGATATCCACCTCGAGGCAGATATTCACGCCGTGGCCAAGAACCCGAACGGTTACGCCGAAGGCGACTGGATTCCGGGTCTGGAAATTACGTACAAGCTGCAAAAGGCCGGTAGCGCGAAGGTCATCGAAGGTCTGATGATGCCGATGGTTGCGAGCGATGGCCCGCACTACGGCGACAACGTGAAGCTCGACGGCGTGGGCAAGTACACGCTGACGATGGTGGTGAATGCCCCGGGCACACTGGCCGAATTCGGTTGCAAGATGGGCGGCGGCGCGATGGCCGCATCGGGCGCACACGCTGCCCACGGCGGTATGGGCCCGTGGTGCTTCGGCCGTCACGTCGACAAGGAAACCGGCGTGGGTCCGTGGTTCAAGCCCATCACGAAGACCGTCGAATTCACGTTCAGCGGTATTGGCAAGAAGGGCGGCTACTAAGCCCGGACTATCTTGATGCAGCGTTGGCCTGTTGGCGGGTCGACGCTGTTTTCATTTGGAGCATGAAGGATGATTCAGCGCATCGCGCGCCTGCTGGCCACGATGATGGCCGTGCTGGCCACGTTGTTCGCACTCGGCGGCCCCTCGCTTGCCCGCGCGGACGAACTTCCCACGTTCAAGCTGGAAATGAACAACGGCAAGCTCAACCCCGCCCGCATCGAAGTGCCGGCCGGCAAGCGCATCAAGATCGAAGTGCATAACACCGGCACGAACGCGGTCGAGTTCGAGAGCCTGCAACTGCGCAAGGAAAAGGTGCTCGCACCGGGCGCGCAGTCGTTTGTCGTGATCGCCCCGCTGCAACCGGGCGAGTACAAGTTTTTCGACGATTTCCATCAGCAGGCGCAAGGCGTGATCGTCGCCAAGTAAGTATCAGCAAGCATCAACAAGTATCAACGAGCAACACTAAAGGAATTGCACGATGGGTCAGGTCATGTTCATCGTCTGGCGCGAAAGCGTCGAGGCACTGCTGGTCGTAGGCATTCTGCATGCCTGGCTGGCCAACCCAGAGCACGGCGCCAAGCGCGGCCTGCCCTATCTGTGGGCCGGCGTAGCACTGGGGATTGCGGCCGCCGTGGCACTCGGCGCCGCACTGGTCGGTTTCACCGAAGTGCTCTCGGGCGACGCGCAAGACTACTTCCAGACCGCCATGGTGCTGATCGCCTGTGTGCTGATCGTGCAGATGGTTTTCTGGATGAAGCGGCATGGCCGCACGCTCAAGCGCGACATGGAGTCGTCGCTACAGAAAACGCACGATCAGGGCACCTGGTGGGGTGTGCTGATTCTGGTGGCGCTGGCGATTGCCCGTGAAGGCAGCGAGACGGCGATCTTCCTGTACGGCATCGGTTTTGGTCAGCAAGGCAGCGTGCCGCTGACGATGTGGCTGGCCGTGGTGATCGGTTTCGTGCTGGCGCTGCTGACGTTCTGGCTGCTGCAACTGGGCGGCAAGGTGTTCTCGTGGCGACTGTTTTTCCGCGTGACGGAAATCATGTTGTTGTTCCTCGCCGCGGGCCTGCTGGAGTCGGGTCTGGACCGTTTGATCTCGCTGGAGCTCGTGCCGACACTGGTCGATCAACTGTGGGATACTTCCGCGATTCTTGACGACACCAGCCCGTTTGGCGGTCTGGTCGCCACGCTGACCGGCTACCGGGCCCACCCGGCCGGCATGAACCTGTTGGTGTATGCGCTGTACTGGCTGTTCATCTGGGCGCTGTTGAAGCGCGCAGGTGCCCCGGCCAAGCAGGTGAAGGCTGCATAAGCGGTAAATGCGCGGTAAATGAGTTGAGTCGTAACTGAGCCGTACCCGGGCGGCACGAACCACCCGATTGGCCATTTGGCCAGACCGGCCTGCACGGACCACGCTGGATAAAGAGTCCGTCAGGCCGCTGAAGCAATCCCCCGAAGCACGAGTTGAGCATGAGCATCGCCATACCTGTCCCGAACCTGCTGGCCCGCGTGGGCCTTTGGATGCAACGCCACGGCAAACTGATCCGCGGCGTGCAGTGGGGCATCGTCTTGGTTTATGCGTTCCTCATCTGCGTGCCGGTCATGATGCCGTTGCCTGACGAGACGGCGCACATTCTGAACAACCTCACCGTCTTCGCCCAGTTCACCTTCTGGGGCATCTGGTGGCCGTTTGTGCTCATCAGCATGGTCTTGATGGGACGCGTGTGGTGCGGGGTGCTCTGCCCCGAAGGCACCCTCTCCGAATTCGCCAGCCGTCACGGCCGTGGCCGCGCCATTCCGCGCTGGATGCGCTGGGGCGGCTGGCCCTTCGTGGCCTTTGCCGGGACCACGCTCTACGGCCAGATGGTCAGCGTCTATCAGTATCCGAAAGCCGTGCTGCTCGTCTTGGGCGGCTCGACCATCGGGGCGATGGTGATCGGTTACTTCTACGGACGCGACAAGCGGGTCTGGTGCAAGTATCTGTGCCCGGTCAACGGCGTGTTCTCGTTGCTGGCGCGCCTCGCGCCGTTCCACTTCAAGGTCAACGAAGACGCGTGGCGTCAGTCGTATCACACCAACGGTCACAAGATCATCCCGGTCAATTGCGCGCCCATCGTGCCGCTGCGCAATATGAAGGGCGGTGCGCAGTGCCATATGTGCGGCCGCTGTGCCGGACACCGCGACGCAATCGAGCTTGCGGGGCGTTCGCCGAGCGAAGAAATCGTGAAGTTCGGCGCGACCGAAAACAACAGCGTGTGGGACAGCATTCTCCTGATGTACGGCCTGCTCGGCGTGGCCATCGGCGCGTTCCACTGGACCGTGAACCCGTGGTTCGTCACCGTCAAGACGGCGATCGCGTCGTGGCTCATCGATCGCAACATCATGTGGCCGTTCGAGACCAATGCGCCGTGGTTCGTGTTCACGAACTATCCCGATCAGAGCGACGTGTTCTCGTGGCTCGACGGCGGTCTGGTCGTCGCCTACATCGTTGGCAACGGCGTGTTGCTCGGATTGGCTTTCACGATCATCTTTGCGCTGGCCAACCGCGCGATGGGCCCGTGGCAGACCTCGCGTTTCAACCATCTGGTGCAGGCGTTGATTCCGATTGCGGGCGCAGGCGTGTTCATCGGCCTGTCGGCGACCACCGTCAGCCTGCTGCGTGCCGAGCATCTGCCGGTGTACTGGGCCAACGACGTGCGTGCCAGCATTCTGGCCGCCACCACGCTGTGGAGCCTGTGGCTGGGCTGGCGCGTGACGGGCCGCCATGCGCGCACGCTGGGCCGTCGTCTTGCCGGCATGGCTGGCATCGTGGCGGCGCTGGCGCTGGTCAACTGGCTCTGGCTGCTGATGTTCTGGATCTGGTAAGCCAACGGTAAATCAGGTCTTGCTGGCCGGAACCTCGCCTTGGCGGGCATCCGGCGCGTGACCTACAATGTCGCCACAAGTCTCCCTGTGTGCCGCCCATGTTGCTCGCTCAACGCCTTCCGCTTTACTTCCGACTCGTTCGACTCGACAAGCCGATCGGCACCGTGCTGCTGTTGTGGCCGACGCTCGCCGCGCTGTGGATCGCCTCCAGCGGGCATCCCGATCCGCTGCTCGTCCTGATCTTCACGCTCGGCACCTTCCTGATGCGCTCGGCCGGTTGTGCCATCAACGATTACGCCGACCGTGACTTCGATAAATACGTCAAACGCACGCAGGAGCGTCCGATCACCTCGGGCCGCATTCGCGCGTGGGAAGCGGTAGCCGTCGCCGCGACGCTGGCACTGGCGAGCTTCCTGTTGATCCTGCCGCTCAATGCGCTGACCAAGTGGCTGTCGATCCCGGCGTTGTTCGTCGCGGGCACGTATCCGTTCACCAAGCGTTTTCTGGCGATTCCGCAGGCGTATCTGGGCGTCGCCTTCGGCTTCGGTATTCCGATGGCGTTTGCGGCCGTGCAGGACCAAGTGCCGATGCTGGCGTGGATTCTGCTGCTCTCCAACGTGTTCTGGTCGGTGGCGTACGACACCGAATACGCGATGGTCGATCGCGACGACGATCTGAAGATCGGCATCAAGACATCCGCCATCACCTTCGGCCGCTTCGACGTTGCCGCGATCATGCTTTGCTACGTTGTGGCGTTGGGCATTCAGGCCGGTGTGGGCGCGTATCTGGGGTTCGGCTGGCCGTTCTGGCTGGGCATCGCGGTGGCGGTGGGTTGCGCCATTTATCACTACTTCCTGATTCGCGAGCGCGAGCGCATGCCTTGCTTTGCGGCGTTCCGTCATAACAACTGGCTCGGTGCCGCCGTCTTCGCCGGTATCGCCGGACATTACCTGCTGACGGCGCACGGCTGAAGGCGCGCGCTTGCGGCGCGCAACTGCGGAGAGCGCAGAAAAGAAAAACGGCGCGGTGATCTGTCGATCATTCGCGCCGTTTTTGCATTCACCGGCAGGTCGTGCCGGTGAGGTCGAACCTTAGTGACCTTCAGGCATCGCCGAGTTCGTCGCCCAGTTCTTTCGCACGCGTATTGGCGGCGTGCACACCGCGCACGATGGCGGCCTTGATCGAATCGCGATCGAACGAGCTGAGTGCGGCGAACGTGGTGCCGCCCTTCGAGGTCACGCGCTCGCGCAGCACGCTGGCGGGTTCGCTCGATTGTGCGGCCAGTTGTGATGCGCCGGTGAACGTGGCGATCGCCAATTGGCGGCCTTGTTCCGGCGAGAAGCCCAGTTCTTGTGCGGCTTGCTCAAGGGCTTCGATGAAATAGAACACATAGGCCGGGCCGCTGCCCGAGATCGCCGTGACGCCGTCGAGCTGGCTTTCCTTTTCCACCCAGACGATCTGACCGGCGGCGCCGAGCACCGTTTCGGCGCGCTTGCGCTGATCGGTGTCCACGCCCGAGAGGGCTGCCAGCCCCGTGATGCCCATGCCGATCAAGGCAGGCGTGTTCGGCATGCAGCGCACGATCTGGTTGTGACCGCCAAGCCAGCGGGCCAGATCCGACGCGCGGATACCGGCTGCGATGCTGATGACCAGTTGCGTGTTCAGATGCGGTTGCAGGGCTTGGGCCACGTCCTTGAGGACTTGCGGCTTCACGGCCAGCACCAGCGTGTCGTAGTCGCGCAGGCGGTCGTTGGGCGCGCTGGCGGTTTCGATGCCGTATTGTTTGACGAGGCCCTCGCGGGTCGATTCGTTGACGTCGATCGCGAGAATGTCGCGCGGTGCCGTGCCGCGTCCCACCAGTCCGCCGATCAGGGCGTTGGCCATATTGCCGCCGCCGATGAATGCAATTCTCATAACCATCCTTTGCGTTGCGTGAGTCGTTTGCGTCGTTACCGTGTCATGCCGTGGCGAGTCTGCGACTCGTCCGTCATCCGAAATCGCCTGCGCGCGCTAAATCCGTAGTGCCTCAGGCGTGGGACCCGTAATCACGGGCCCCGAAAATTGCGGTGCCGATGCGCACCATTGTCGCACCCTCCGCGATGGCGGCTTCCAGATCGCCGGACATGCCCATCGACAGTGTGTCGAGTGCCATACCGTCGGCGCGCAGCGCATCGAACAGTTCGCGCATCGCCCGCAGCGGCGCACGTTGGCGCACGGGGTCGTCATCGGGTTTGGGAATGGCCATCAGGCCGCGCAGTTGCAGGTTGGGCAGGGCGGCAATCGCGCGCGCTGTCTCCGGCACCTCGGCCGGGGGAATGCCGCTCTTGCTGGCTTCACCGCTGATATTCACTTGCAGGCAGACCTTAAGCGGCGGCATATCGGCGGGACGTTGCGCGCTCAGGCGTTCCGCGATCTTGAGCCGGTCGACCGAGTGGACCCAGGCGAAGTGTTCCGCGACCGGGCGGGTCTTATTGCTTTGCAGCGGCCCGATAAAGTGCCATTCGAGCGGTTTGCCGTCGACCGTCGCGCCGGCCAGCGCCGCGATCTTGTCGAGGGCCTCTTGCACATAGTTTTCGCCGAAGGCTAGTTGCCCGGCGGCCATGGCATCGCGCACCGCGTCGGCCCCAAAGGTTTTCGAGACGGCGAGCAATTGCACGCTGCCTGCTGGGCGATGGGCGTTGGCGGTAGCTTGGGCGATCCGGGAGAGGACGGCGTCGAGGTGAGCGGCGATGGTCGACATGAGGCGAGTTCGGGCGTCGATGGGGCGGAGGGCGGGAGCAGAAGTGCATCACCGGCACGCCGATGGGGGTGCAGGCCAACGATTATAGCCGTGCGTATGGGGAGGTGCTACCCCGGCAAAAAACAAGGTGCTACCCAATAACGAAGGGGCATGGCCGCAGAACGGCGCGCGAATTGTGGCAGACTGCGCGTGCCGACAATCAAAGGGAGTCAAAGATGAGCGCGAGTTCACAGCAGGCAACACAGGCACGTCAGGTCTATGACTTTTCCGTCCAGACGTTGGCGGGCGAGACGGTGAGTTTGTCGCAGTATCGCGGCAAGGTTTTGCTCATCGTGAATACGGCGAGCGAGTGTGGTTTCACGCCGCAGTACGAGGGCTTGCAGGCGCTGTATGCGGAGTTGGCGCCGCGCGGTTTCGAGGTGCTGGCATTCCCGTGTAATCAGTTCGGCAAGCAGGAGCCGGGGGATGCGCAGGCGATCCGCAGCTTTTGCGACTTGCGCTTTCACGTCACGTTTCCCATGTTCGCCAAGGTGGACGTCAAAGGCCCCGACGCCGCGCCGCTTTACCAGTATCTGACCGACGAAAAGCGCGGCGTGCTGGGCACCAAAGCGATCAAGTGGAACTTCACCAAGTTTCTGGTCGATGCGAACGGCAAGGTCATCGAGCGTTACGCACCGACCGCCAAGCCACAGGCGATCCGTGCGGATATCGAGCGCCTGTTGCCGGCGTGACGTCAGACCCGGTGAGTGTTGGCCAAAGGTCGGTCAAGACTCGACTCAAAAGCCGAACCGCGCCCGCAGTACACGCCACGGCATCGTGAGCCCGCGTTCGGCCGGTGCGTCGCCGTCGTGGCAGGTCAGTTCTGCGCCTTGGTCAGTGCTCAGCACCAGCCAGCCGGTTTCCTGAACCACATAGGCATGACCGGCAGTCAGTTGCACCGGCGCCGCCCAAACCGTCGCGGCGAGCCAGCGCGGGGCAGGGGTGAGCGCCACGCTGCCGCGCTTCACATGGAATACCGCGCCACGGCGCACATACGTGTGGAATGCCTGAGCGCTCGCCAGCGTCAGTTGCTCCGGCAGCGCGACAAGGTCACCAGCGGTGTTGGGGGAGTGCGTGGCGGCAGCGCGCGTGTCCCGGCGGCCTTGCGTGAGGGCGAGATCCGGCGAGAAGATAGGCTGGAGGGTTTGGGGGCGCTTTGCCATGACAGACTCCGGTGCGTTGAACAGGTACGAATAGCGTATCGACCCGAGACCCCTGCCGGTAGGCACACAGCTCGCCGGTTTTGCCCATAACAGAAGGGCTTTCGGGCATCTGTTACGATGCCAATTCCGCAAATCTGTATCTGTTATGGTGGCCGCCGATGCCTGATGATCTCCCCATGGATGCCGCCATCGCCCCCCCGCCCTCAGCCGCCACGACTACGCCCGACGTTCGATCGGACGTGAATCCGTCGGCATCGCCTTCGTCTCCATCTCCGTCAGCCGCTCCGGCCCTGCCGCTGTATCGCCAGCTCGCCGGACACTATCTGCTCGCCATCGAGGCCGGTACGCTCGTGCCCGGCGACCGCATGCCGAGCGTGCGCACGCTGATGGAGCGGCATCAGGTCAGCCTGTCGACCGCATTGCAGACGTGCCGGCATCTGGAAGCACAGGGCGTGCTCGAAGCGCGTCCGCGCTCCGGGTATTTTGTGCGCACGCCCGCGCGTGCCACGCTCGCGCCGCTGGACGAACCACGCCCGTGGGTGCCCGATCTCGCGCAGTACGTCGGTATCAATCAGCGTGTGTCGTCGATTCTTGCGCGCGGCCTTCAGGCAAGCGTGCACACCAACTTTGCGGTCGCCCACGGTGCGCCCCCGCTGTATCCCGTGACCGAACTGCGTCAGGCCACGTTGCGTGCGCTACGCGACAATCCGCTGCTCTACGGCGTACCGCCTCCGGGCGGCGGCGAAGCCCGCTTTCGTGCCGCCATCGCCCGCCGCGCGCTGGCCGCCCGCATGAATATCGCGCCGGAGGAAATCGTCGTCACGCATGGCTGCATCGAGGCCATCAATCTCGCGCTGCGTGCCGTAGCGAGCCCCGGCGACGTGGTGGCCGTCGAGTCGCCCACGTACTACGCGTTGCTGCAAACGCTCGAGAGCATGGGCATTCGCGCGCTCGAAATCCCGACCAGCCCGCAGACCGGCATCTCGCTAGAAGCGCTGGATCTCGCTTGCGAGACCTACGACAACATCAAGGCCGTTATCGTCGTTCCGCATTTCCAGAACCCGATCGGCTCGGTGATGCCCGACGCCCACAAGGCCCGCCTCGTCAAATGGGGCGAAACGCGAAACATCGCGATCATCGAAGACGACACCTATTCAGCGCTCGGTGACGACGACAATACCCCCGCCGCCATTCGCGGCTGGGACACCACCGGCAACGTGATTCACTGCGCCTCGCTGCACAAGACCCTCGCACCCGGCATGCGCTTGGGCTGGATCGCGGGTGGCAAGTGGCAGTCGCGTATCGAGATGCTGAAGTACGCCCAGACGCGTCCGAACGAAGCGCTGGCGCAGATCGCGATGGGAGAATTCATGGACTCGCCGAAGTACGACCGGCACCTGCGTCGCTTGCGTGCTCACTTGCGTGAGCAGCGTGCGGCGATGGCCGAGGCGATTGCCACGTATTTTCCGGCCGGCACGCGTCTGACGCTGCCGACCGGTGGACTGAGTCTGTGGGTAGAAATGCCGGGCGGCGTGAGTTCGGAGCAACTGTTCGATGCGGCGCTGGCCAAGGGCATTCGCATCGCGCCGGGGAGCCTGTTCTCCAATTCGACGCGTTACGACCACTTCCTGCGCATGAATACCGGGCACCCGTTCACGCGCGAGATCGACCGTGCGGTGCGTACGCTCGCAACGGAAGTCACGCGTCTGGTCGACACGAAGGGGTGATGCGGCCGGCTGACGAGAACCGCTGTCGCGAACCGCTGACAGCGATCAGAACTCGGGATACATCCGCCCCGGGTTGAAGATGCCCGCCGGGTCGAATACTGATTTCAGGTTGCGGTGAATACGCATGACCGGCGCGGGCAGCGGCGTGAAGACACTGACGCCGGGTTCGCCATAGCGGAACAGCGTCGCGTGTCCGCCATCCTGACGGGCCGCCGAGCGCACGATCTGCGCGTCGGCGTCCGTGATCCACCAGCGCTGTGCGCCTCCCCATTCGATCAACTGCTTGCCCGGCAGACGATGCGGTTCCGCCGTGGACGGTACGGCCAGACGCCACAGCGCCTGACCCGGTCCGGCATCGGCGAAGAAGTTATCCGTTTGCTCGCGAATCGCATGCCAGAACTTGGCCGCATGGATCGCATCGACCAGCTCGCCGCCCATCTTCACGCGCGCCGCCTTGATCGCCGCCGAGGCGCCTGCCAGACGAATCACCAGCAAATCGTTGCGCCACGCACTGCCCGTGATCGGCAGCGGTTGTCCGCCCCATTCGTTGAGCTTGCGCACCGCGTCCACGGCGTTCATTTCGAATTGCAGCGTCAGTTCGGCAAACGGCTGCGGCAACACCTTGATCGAGACTTCGAGAATCAGCCCGAGCGTACCGAGCGAGCCCGCCAGCATGCGCGAGACGTCGAACCCGGCCACGTTCTTCATGACCTGTCCGCCGAAGTTCAGCACATGACCCCGGCCGTCCATCAGCTTCGCGCCCAGCACGAAGTCGCGCACCGCGCCCACGGCAGCCCGGCGTGGCCCCGATAGCCCGGCAGCCACCGCGCCCCCGATCGTCGCACCGGGCCCGAAGTAGGGCGGCTCGAACGGCAGCAATTGATTGCGCTCGGCGAGTGCGGCTTCGATATCGGCCAGCGGCGTGCCGCAGCGCGCCACGATCACCAGCTCGGCC
Organism: Pandoraea sp. PE-S2T-3; assembly: GCF_002179965.1. Classification (GTDB taxonomy): domain Bacteria; phylum Pseudomonadota; class Gammaproteobacteria; order Burkholderiales; family Burkholderiaceae; genus Pandoraea. Next base: position 314,514 of record NZ_NGUQ01000014.1, on the reverse strand, counting down.
GGGTCGTAGGCCACGATGCCGCTATACGTGCGTGTGTCCAGCACTTCGCCCACTCGTTGCTGGCCGTACCAGGCCTTTGTTCCGCCGCCACGCAATTGCAGGGGCTGACGCCGGGCGGTGGCGTGTTCGATGACGGCGCGGAAGTGATCGAGAGTATCGTTCGTGTCGGTCATCAGCTCGGTTCGGCCGGTGGCGGCGTGTCGGTTTGGTAGGGGCCAAGCTCGCTGCCGCAATGCTTGCAGAAGCGGGCGTCGGCGTCGTGCCCTTCGGTGAGGCAGTCCTGACAGGTGCGCGTCGTGATCGACTGCTTGCGCATGGCCAGATGAATTTCGGCACCCATGATCCCGGTCGGAATCGCAATCACGCTGTAGCCGAGCAGCATCACGAAACCCGTGATCGCCTTGCCCAGCCCGGTGACCGGCACCACGTCGCCGTAGCCGGTCGTCGTGAGCGTGACGATGGCCCAGTAGATGCCCACGGGAATGCTCGTGAAGCCGTGCTCCGGCCCCTCGATGATGTGCATGAGCGTGCCGAAGATCACCACGATGATCGACACGAAGCCGAGGAACACGAAGATCTTGCGGCGCGCGTTATACAGCGCGAGGCTCAGCACTCCGGCTTCGTTCACATACGCCGTGAGCTTCAGAATCCGGAACGCACGCATGAGGCGCAGCAGCCGCACGTCGATCAGGCCGTGCAACTCGGGCACGAGAATGGCGAGATACGTCGGCAGAATCGAGAGCAGATCGATGATGCCGTAGAACGACAGCGCATAGCGCAACGGCCGGTGCGCGCACAACAGGCGTGCGATGTACTCGGCCGTGAACAGCAGTGTGAAGAACCATTCGAGAATGGCCATCGGCAGCGGCAGCGTGTCCTGCACCACCGGCACGCTGGAGACGACGACCACGAGCACCGACATGACGATCGCGATGAGCAACGCGATGTCGAACAGACGCCCTTCGCGGGTGTCGGCCTCGAAGATGATGATGTAAAGCCGCTGCCGCCAGTCGTGCGGCAGCCATTCCGACAGTGCTCGCACGTCAGAACCTCGGCAGGTCGGGGTGAGGCAGCAGGCCGCCGCGCACGTGCAGCTTGCCGTATTCGGCACAGCGCGCGCGGGTGGGAATGCCCTTGTCCGGGTTGAGCAGGCCGACCGGATCGAAGGCGCGCTTCACACCGAAGAACGCGTCACGCTCCTCGGCCGAGAACTGCACGCACATCGAGTTGATCTTCTCGATGCCCACGCCGTGCTCGCCCGTGATCGTGCCGCCAAGTTCGACGCACGCTTCGAGAATGTCGCAACCGAACGCTTCGGCGCGATGCCATTCGTCGAGGTCGTTGCCGTTGAAAAGAATCAGCGGATGCATATTGCCGTCTCCCGCGTGAAAGACGTTAATACAGCGCAATCCGTATTGTTGTTCCATCCGCTCGATGCGTTTGAGCAAAGTCCCAATCGTGCGGCGAGGGATGGTCCCGTCCATGCAGTAATAGTCGGGCGAGATGCGCCCGGCGGCGGGGAACGCGTTCTTGCGGCCCGACCAGAACCGCAGGCGCTCCTCTTCACTGCGCGAAATCTGAAGCCGGGTGGCGCCGGATGTGCGCAGGACATGCGAGATGCGCATGATCTCTTCGGCGACTTCTTCCGGCGTGCCGTCTGACTCGCACAGCAGGATGGCCGCGGCGTCGAGGTCGTAGCCCGCGTGCACGAACTCTTCGACTGCTTGCGTGGCGGCCTTGTCCATCATTTCCAGCCCCGCCGGGATGATGCCGGCGGCGATGATCGCGGCCACGGCGTTGCCGCCGGTTTCCACGTCGTCGAAGCTCGCCATGATGACCTGCGCCGTTTGCGCTTTCGGGATGAGCTTGACCGTGATTTCGGTCACCACGCCGAACATGCCTTCGCTGCCGATGAACACCGAGAGCAGATCGAGGCCCGGCGCGTCGGGGCCGAGCGAGCCGAATTCGATGGCTTCGCCCGACATCGTGATGGCACGCACGCGCAGCACGTTGTGCACCGTCAGACCGTACTTCAGGCAATGCACGCCGCCGGAGTTTTCCGCCACGTTGCCGCCGATGGTGCAGGCGATTTGCGATGACGGATCGGGCGCGTAATAGAGGCCGTAGGTAGCGGCCGCGTCCGAGATGGCGAGGTTGCGCACGCCGGGCTGCACGGTGGCCGTGCGCGCGTACGGGTCGATCTCGACAATCTTCTTGAATTTGGCCAGCGACAGCACGAGCCCATCGGAAATGGGCATCGCGCCGCCGGACAGGCTGGTGCCTGCGCCGCGCGGCACCACGGGGATGCCGAGTTGGTGGCAGGCCTGCAAGATGCGCTGCACCTGCGATTCCGATTCGGGCAACGCGACGGCCAGCGGCACGCGCCGATAGGCGGCGAGGCCATCGCACTCGTACGGTGTGGTGTCCTCGCGGCGATGCAGGATGCAGTGCGCCGGCAGAATCTGCGTCAGCGCATCGAGCAACTGGCGCTGACGTTCTTCAAGCGGCGTCTGCCGATCGGGCACGTCGGCGTCGCGTGGGCTTTGCGAAATCGCGGGAGCGTTCATGCGGTGCTCAGCCCGCCGAGCGCAACCGGAAAATCTTGCCCGGATTGAGCAGGTTCTGCGGATCGAGCGACAGCTTGATACCGCGCATCACATCGATGGCGTCTTCGCCGTGTTCGGTCACGAGAAAGCCCATCTTGTGCAGGCCCACGCCGTGTTCGCCCGTGCACGTGCCGCCCATGCGGATGGCGCGCTCGACGATACGCTGGTTCAGGTACTCGGCTTCTTCGATCTCTTCGGGCTTGTCCGGGTCGATCAGAATCGCCACGTGGAAGTTGCCGTCGCCAACGTGGCCCACGATCGGGCAGGGCAGGCTCGACGCGTTCAGATCGACTTCCGTCTCGCCCACGCATTCGGCCAGACGCGAGATCGGCACGCATACGTCGGTCGTCACGGCGCGGCAGCCCGGCTTGAGTTGCAGCATCGCGAAGTACGCGCTGTGACGCGCACCCCACAGACGGTTGCGGTCTTCCGTGCGGGTGGCCCACTCGAAGCCCGTGCCGCCGTTGTCGTCGGCCAGTGCCTGCACCGTCTCGGCCTGCTCTTTCACGCCGGCTTCGCTGCCGTGGAATTCGAAGAAGAGCGTCTGCGTTTCGGGCAGTTCCATCTTCGAGTGCTTGTTGATCGCACGCACGGCGAGGGCGTCGACGAACTCGACGCGCGCCACCGGCACGCCCAGTTGAATCGTCTGGATCGTGCAGTTGACGGCGTCCGTCATGCTCGGGAACGAGCAGATGGCGGCCGACACGGCTTCGGGTTGCGGATACAGGCGGACGGTGGCCTCGGTAATGATGCCCAGCGTGCCTTCGCTGCCGACGAACAGGCGCGTCAGGTCGTAGCCGGCCGAGGACTTGCGGGCGCGCGTGCCGGTGTGGATCACACGGCCGTCGGCCAGCACCACGGTGAGGGCGAGCACGTTCTCGCGCATCGTGCCGTAGCGCACGGCGTTGGTGCCCGAGGCGCGGGTTGCACACATGCCGCCGATGCTGGCGTCGGCACCCGGATCGATCGGGAAGAACAGACCCGTATCGCGCAGCGCTTCATTCAGCGCTTTGCGCGAGATGCCCGGCTCGACCGTGACCGTCAGGTCTTCGGCATTGATCGAGACGACCTTGTTCATCTCGGAGAGATCGAGCGACAGGCCGCCTTCGACGGCCAGCAGGTGACCTTCTAGCGACGAACCGGCGCCGTAGGGAATCAGAGGGACGTTGTACTTGGCGCAGAGCTTGACGATCTGCGAGACCTCGTCGGTGCTGTGCGCGAACGCGACGGCGTCGGGCAGCATCGGGTCGAAGGGAGATTCGTCACGGCCGTGGTGCTCGCGCAGCGCCTCCTTGGTGCTCACGCGCTCGCCCAGCAGGGCTTGCAACTCGGTGAGCAAGGCGTCGGGGAACGGACGCTTGGCAGCAAACGGCAGATGGGGGTGATTCACGGCTTTCTCCTTCGGGTCTCCGGGCGGCCAGCGCGGGATGGCGATGGCGTGCCCCTATTAGGCGGGGTCTCGGGGGCGCTGGCCGGAGACCGCGCCTACCCTGACACCTCATGAGCGTGGATTTTACGCCGGGACGGCGTTTTTCCCCACCCTTTGCGTCATATCATACGAACTTGTCGTCGACATGCGTCGTGAGGGCTGCCTGAAAAACAGGCAACGCATGGCAGATGACGTTTTTCTATCACAAGAAGGTAAGTCGAACCGCCACCGGGGTATGACAACCGGCGGGCATGGCATGCCGCAAGGAGCAGGTATCGCAAGATGGGGAATCGTTTGAGCAAGATCGTCACGCGCGCGGGCGATGGCGGCAGAACCGGTCTGGGCGACGGCGCCCATGTCGACAAACACAGCCTGCGCATTGTCGCCATCGGCGAAGTCGACGAAACCAATTCGCATATCGGCGTGTTGCTGTGTGAAGACCTGCCGGTGGACGTGCGCGACGTGCTGGTGGCGATCCAGCATGATCTGTTCGATCTCGGCGGCGAACTGAGCACGCCGCGTCATACCTTGCTGGGCGCCCCGCACGTCGTCAGACTCGACGGCTGGCTGGCGCATTACAACGCGGCACTGCCGCCCTTGAAGGAATTCATCCTGCCCGGCGGCACGCGCGCGGCGGCGCTCGCGCACGTGGTGCGTACGGTGGCTCGCCGTGCCGAGCGTGCGATGGTTGCGCTGGGTGCCGAAGAGACCGTGGGACCGGCGCCGCGTCAGTACATCAACCGTCTGTCGGATCTGATGTTCGTGCTGGCCCGTGTGCTCAACCGCGCCGGTGGCGGTGACGACGTGCTGTGGCAGCGCGAGCGGGACACCGGCAACGCTGCCTGAATCCGCGCATCACCGGACACCCGACGGGCGTCGGGTACGGTGAGTGCGCGTTTTCCTGCCGGATCAGTTGCCTGAACCGCGCGCCAGACGGCGGGCACGCACGGCTTCGGCCAGCGTGTCGAGCACGCCCAGACTGTCTTCCCAGTTGATGCACGCATCGGTAATGCTCTGGCCGTAGGTCAGCGGCTTGCCCGGCACGTGGTCCTGACGGCCAGCCACGAGGTGCGATTCGACCATCACACCGATGATGCGGTCGTCGCCACCGGCGATCTGGCGGGCGATGTCTTCGCACACCGGGATCTGGTTCTCGTGCTTCTTCTGGCTGTTGGCGTGCGAGGCGTCGATCATCACGCGTGCGGCCAGACCCGACTTGGCGATGTCGTCGCAAGCGGCTTGCACGCTGGCAGCGTCATAGTTCGGCGCCTTGCCGCCGCGCAGGATCAGGTGGCAATCCTCGTTGCCCGCGGTCGATACGATGGCCGAGTGGCCGCCCTTCGTCACCGACAGGAAATGGTGCGGCTGCGAGGCGGCCTTGATCGCGTCGACGGCGATCTTCACGTTGCCGTCGGTGCCGTTCTTGAAGCCAACCGGGCACGACAGTCCCGAGGCCAGTTCGCGGTGCACCTGCGACTCGGTCGTGCGCGCGCCGATGGCACCCCACGACACCAGATCCGCGATGTACTGCGGGCTGATCATGTCGAGGTATTCGGTGCCGGCCGGCAGGCCCAGCTCGTTGATCTCGGCGAGCAGTTCGCGCGCGAGGCGCAGGCCGTCGTTGATCTTGAAGCTGTTGTCCATGTGCGGGTCGTTGATCAGACCCTTCCAGCCCACCGTCGTGCGCGGCTTTTCGAAGTACACGCGCATCACGATTTCGAGTTCGCCCTTCAGGCGCTCGCGCTGTTCGACCAGACGCGCGGCGTATTCCAGCGCGGCTTTCGGGTCGTGGATCGAGCACGGGCCGATGATCACGACGAGACGGTCTTCCATGCCGTGCAACACGCGGTGGATGGCGCCGCGCGAGCGATGGATGAGGTCCGCGCTCTTTTCCGAGCAGGGGGATTCGCGAATCAGGTGCGCCGGGGGCGTCAGTTCCTTGAGCTCGCGAATACGGACATCATCGGTGTTGTGGGGAGGCATGGTTTTTCTCCTGGGCAGTTCGGACTGCGGTTCGGTTCTCGGGAATTCGGGTCAAAAAAAACCGCCAGACTCGCTGGCGGTTTTTCAGGATTCGTTTCGGTGCTTACTGCTGCAACTGTCCCTCTCCATCCGCCAGCGGTGTGAGATACGCAAAAAAGTAAAAGTAAAACTTATTGGCGGTCATGAGGGATATCTGACGTTGCATCGCAGGCGTTTGCCGTGCACAGAATCAACTTTATACGCCGAATCGGATGACGCTGCAACCGTGGCTCTGCGCTAAACGTCTGCAAAACGCGCGGAAATATTGCATTTCATGGTGGTCAAATGCGTTGTTAAAGCATGATATTTCGAATTCTCGCAAAAACGCCCGGTTTGAGCCGGGCGCTTTGCTAAGCTTCACGCATTTTTTGCAGTGCGCCATCTTTTCCGTGACATTCGGCCAACAGAAGCGATGATGCGCTGTGGTGCGGGCCTAATGACAGGTTAAGCCGTGCCGCCGACCGTCATGTTTTCCATGCGCAGCGTCGGCTGGCCGACACCGACCGGCACGCTTTGGCCTTCCTTGCCGCACACGCCCACGCCCGAATCCAGCGCCATGTCGTTGCCGATCATGGTCACGTCCTTGAGCGATTCCGGACCGTTGCCGATCAGCGTGGCGCCCTTGACCGGATACGTGATCTTGCCGTCTTCGATCATGTACGCCTCGGACATCGAGAACACGAACTTGCCGTTGGTGATGTCGACCTGACCGCCGCCGAAGTTCACCGCATACAAGCCGTGCTTGACCGAGGCGATGATTTCCGCCGGGTCTTTGTCACCGCCGAGCATGTACGTGTTCGTCATGCGCGGCATCGGCAGGGCGGCGTACGATTCGCGGCGGCCGTTGCCGGTCACCGGCATCTTCATCAGGCGGGCGTTCAGGCTGTCTTGCATATAGCCCTTGAGAATGCCGTCTTCGATGAGCGTCGTGCACTGCGTGGGGTTGCCTTCGTCGTCGATATTGAGCGAGCCGCGGCGGTTCGACAGCGTGCCGTCATCCACCACTGTCACGCCTTTGGCCGCGACGCGCTCACCGAGGCGTCCCGAGAATGCCGACGAGCCCTTGCGGTTGAAGTCGCCTTCGAGACCGTGGCCGATGGCTTCGTGCAGCAGCACGCCGGGCCAGCCCGGTCCAAGCACCACGGTCATCGCACCGGCCGGGGCCGGGCGGGCGTCGAGCTTGACGATGGCGCCGTCGACGGCTTCCTTGACGTACTTGGCGAGCAGATCGTCGGTGAAGTAGCCGTAGTCGAGACGGGCACCGCCGCCGCTGTTGCCGATTTCACGCTTGCCATTCGATTCGACGATGACCGTGACCGACACGCGCACCAGCGGGCGCACATCGGCGGCGATCACGCCGTCGCTGCGGGCCACCAGCACCACATCGTATTCACCGGCCAGACCGGCCATCACCTGCGAGACGCGCGGGTCGCTGGCGCGTGCCAGCTTTTCGATGCGCTCCAGTAGGGCGATCTTGCCGTTCGCGTCGAGCGAGGCGAGCGGATCGGACGGCAGATACAGCGCGCGCCCCGTGACGTTCGAGAGCTTGCTGCCCACCTTCACGCGGCCACGGCCTGCCGTGGCGATGCTGCGCGTGGCGGCGGCGGCTTCCTTCAGCGCGATCTCGGAGATGTCGTCCGAGTAGGCAAATGCCGTGCGGTCGCCCACGATGGCGCGCACACCGACGCCCTGATCGATCGAGAACGAGCCGGATTTGACGATGCCTTCCTCAAGGCTCCACGCCTCGCTGCGCGTGTACTGGAAGTACAGATCGGCGTAGTCCACGCGATGCGTGAAGATGTCGCCGAGCGCGCGTTGCAGGTGGGTTTCGTCGAGGCCGTACGGGGTGAGCAGCAGCTCACGGGCGGTGGCCAGGTTCTGAATGCCGGGTTCGATGATTTTCATGCGGTGTCAGGCCAAGGAAATATGTTCGGAATATGGGGACGGAAGACGCAATGTCAACCTTGCGCGCGGGCAGGCGTGGCGGGCGCAGGCGCCGGGGCGTCGTGGGCATCGCCGATGGCGCCCAGCACGCGGTGTCGCAACGCCGGCAGGCTCTGGCGAACGGCCGCGAGCCGCGCCGGATCGATGTCGCCGACGACCACGCCGGCGCCGTCGTCTTCACGCTGGGCGACGATATCGCCCCACGGATCGATCAGCATCGAATGCCCCCAGGTGCGCCGCCCGTTTTCGTGGACGCCGCCCTGCGCGGACGCCAGCACGTAGCATTGGTTTTCGATGGCACGCGCGCGGAGCAGCAACTCCCAGTGCGCGCGCCCTGTGGTGTAGGTGAAAGCGGCGGGTACGACCATGAGCGTACAGTCGCCCATGGCCCGGTACAACTCGGGAAAACGCAGGTCGTAGCAGACCGACAGGCCGACGCGGCCAAACGGCGCTTCAAACGTGCGTACGGTTTCACCGGGGCGAATGGTACGCGCTTCGTCATAGGCTTCTTCGCCTTTGACGAAATTGAACAGGTGAATCTTGTCGTAACGCGCGGCGGGGGAGCCATCCGGGCCGTAGACGAGCGTCGTGTTGAGCACGCGGTCGGCTTCCGGGGCGGCCAGCGGCATCGTGCCGCCGATCAGCCAGACGCCGTTGCGACGTGCCGTTTCCGCCAGAAAGTCCTGAATCGGACCGTGGCCGGGTTGTTCACGCAGGGAGAGTTTGTCGGTGTCGCGCTGGCCCATGTAGCAAAAGTACTCGGGCAGCAGCACCAGTTGCGCGCCGGCGTCAGCCGCTTCGGCGACCCAGCGTCCGGCGTCCGCGAGATTGCGTGCGACGTCGGGGGCGCTGACCATCTGTACTGCGGCCACGCGTGCCGGCGCGTTGGAAGCGTTCGGCGTGGCGCGGGTGGCTGAACTATCGGGGCTCGTCATGAAGTCGCTGAAAAGACGCTCGCAAAGCCGGCTCAGTTGCCGTGCAGCCCGTTGGGCGTGGCGGTGTTCTGGGCTTCGGGCCGGGATTCCGGGGATGGATCGATCTTACTCTGATTGCCGCTCGCCTGTCCGATGATGGGGTTGTCCCACGAACCGGTCACGTGATACGTCGTCGAGAGCGTACGCGAGAGCTGTTCGCCGAGCGCCAATTGCGCGAAGAAGGAGCCGATACCCAGTGCCGGGTTGATGATCGCCCAAGCCAGCGAAGCCGACGCCGCATTGATCTTCGGCAGCACGAGCACGTTCAGGTCCTGCGTCTCGCGCGCCAGATCCGTATGCCCGTCGATGCGAATCGTGGCCGCATTCGCATGAATCGTCAGGTCGTCGGTCGTCGCCACGCCGCCTTGCATCGTCGCGTTGCCGTCGATGTTGTCGAACGGCAGGCCGCTGCCGACCACACTGTTGAAGTCGAACGTGAGGATCTTGGCGAGTGTCTGCACGGAAAGAATACCCAGCAACTTCGCGAGCCCCGGGTCGGCCTTCAGAATCTGACCGCGCTTGAGTTCAACCTTCACCTTTCCGCCGAGCGTCGGGTAGTCGATGGCATCGGGGCCGCCGCGCCAGCCGAAACGGCCCGACACCGTGCCCGAGCCATCCTTGAGCGTCTTGGGCAGGCCCAGCCGGTCGAGCAGCGCGCCGGCATTCTTCACATCGAGATTGAAGTCGAGGACCGTGCGGCGCGGGATATCGTCGTCCGAGCCAGCGGCTGTGGCGGCGGCTGCGCGCCGGCGCGACGTGCGCCAGTTGCCCGTCACGTCCAGTGTGGCGGCGCTGTTGCTCAACTCCAGCTTGGTGAGTTGCCAGACCGGTACGCCATCTTCCAGATCGTTATGCGCATTGAGTTGCAGGCGTCCCAACGGCTTGTCGCGCAGCACGAAATCGTTGGCCACCACATCGATCGCGGGGAATTCGTCGCTGGGCTCGTCGAGCACTTGCGTGAGCACGTCGTCGCCGTGTTCTTCCTTGGGAATCACCAGCTTGGCGAGCCGCGCGCGGATCGCGCCCGACGGGTTCTTCGCGTCCGGCGCGCGCCATTCGGCGAAACCCGAGACCAGATCCGAGGCCAGACTCACTTGCCAGTCGCGGTCATTGCGTTGCGCGCCCAGCACCAGCTCCGGCCACAGACGCGACATCAGCCGCACTTGTTTCGCGTGCAACGCCAGTCGCGTCGGCAGGTACGGCGTGAGCGCACCGAATTCCTCGCGGGCGGCGGCGGCCGTCTCGGCGGGCGAGGGCGGCGTGCCTTGCGTGCCCGGCGTGGCGGCATCGGTGGAGAGCGACGCGATCACGCTGCGCCACGCATCCACGTCGAGCGTGTCGAACTGCGCCGTGGCCTGCACGCCTTCACGCGGTGCGGGCACTGGCTGATTGATGCCAATGCCGCCGCGCAGCACCTCAACGCGGTTGCCGTTACGCTGCTGCACGTAATTGCCTTGCACGCTGCCGATGGCGAAATCGAGCGTATCGATGCGGCGTCCTCCGGCGTTCGGCTGCGGACGTAGCGAGAAGCGCGCGGGCAACGACACGTCGGCGCTCTTGCCCAGCGGCGCAGGCAGATTCACCGCGAGGCCGGCGAGCGAGGATTGCACGGCGACCTCCGTCATGCCCTGACGCACGGTGACCACCGCCGTGTAGGGCGTGGCACCCGTCATGCGCTTTGCCAACTGGGCCAGCGAAGCATTTTCGCGGTTCTCGCGCAGACCTTGCGCGCTCATCGTGCCGGCGACGTTCAGGGCGATGGTGCCGTCGTCGCGGCTGCCGCCCGACGCGCGCACATCGCCGCCAAGGAACGTGCCGCGCAGGTTATCGAGCGAAATACCGCGTTCCGTGAAGGCCAGTTCGCCGTCGACCGCGCCGAACGTCGGCAGTCCGTTCAGCAAGGCGATGTCATTGCGCAGGAAGCGCGCCCGCCCGGTCACCTTCGAGCGGTCCGTGTGTTCGAGCGGCATCGAGAGTTGGAGGGCGAGCTGTGCGGTGCCGTTCGCGCGCGTTTCGTCGGTGAAATCGCCGATCCAGTGCCCGACCGGGCTCGAATTGATGTACTTCACGAAGTCCGCTGCCGGGCCCCGCGCATCGCCCTTGAGGACGAGCGTCGAATCCTCTTGCCCGATCTTGTCGATATCGCCGATCACCTGCGTGAGCGTGACCCCATGGATCGAGCCGGTGTCGATGGCGATATGCAGCTTGTCGGCATCGAAACGCAGATTGCCGCGCACCTTCTCGAACGCCGGCCAGACTTCCGTATGTCCCGGGCGCAGCGGCGACGGATTGAACGTCACGTCGACCAGCGGAATGTCGATGCGGAACTTGCCGTGCCCCTTATCGAACGGGAAGAATTCCAGATCGCCTTGCACGGCGAACGGCGCGTTTTGCACCGTGCCGGCGATGAGCGCGCGTTGCAGGTAGTCGCGCACGGCGGCACCGATATCGGTGGGCAGATAGCGCGGCACCGCATTCGCATTGGCGCGCGTGATCGTGCCTTTCAGATCGACGATGCCGTTGTCGCGGCCTCCGTTCTGCCATGTGCCGCTCACGTCGCCTGCGAGTTCCGCGTTTTGCAGATGCAGCGCGTCCACACGCACGTGTATCTCGGCGGGGGCATCGCGTTTCGTGACCGGATGCGAGACGCGCCAACTGGTGCGCGCCGTGAGCGTGTCGAGGGCGATACGGGGCTGATCGAAGCGGCCCGGGAAATCGAGCACCGAACCCTTCGAATTCAGCGTGAGGCTGCCGCGCGACTGATCGGCGTCGACGTGGCCGCTCAGGTGCGAGAAACCGGGGCGTCCGGCATTCGGGCCGCCAGCGCGGGCCGGCGGGTTCGGATTGGGCAGGCTATCGATGCCCGCGTCTTCGAAGTCGGCGACCACCCGGTAGCGATCGCGTTCCGGCGGGAGTTGCCGGATACCCGGCAGATCGCGCCAGTTGGTGCTGCCGTGGGGCTTGGGTGCCTGATAGCTCAGGTCGAAGTTCGCAAGGCGGCCGCGCGGCTGGAAGCTCGTGAGCTGGTCGCGGGTCGTTTTGTCGATCGGGAGTGCGGGCACCAGCGCCATGGCGGCACCGATATCGAAGCGTTGACCGGCCAGCGTGACATGCAGGCCGCGGTCGGCCGTGGTCGGGGCGTAGCTGCCGCGCATGTCGGGGACATCGAGCGTCGGGCGGCCGGCCGCCTGCAACGTGAGGCCGCGCACGCGCCAGTTCCAGCCGCTGTCCGCCTGCGGCCCGATGCGGGTGATGTCGATCCGGCCCTGCGTCGCATCGAACGACAGGGGCGGCAGGTCGTCGGCGAGCTGTGCCGACGTGTTTTCCCCGGCGGCACGCAGCGTGGCGCCCGTGATGGCGCCGTTGTCGAAGTTCACCCACGCGCGCGCAGCGAGCCGGCCGCGCGTGTCGCGAGCGTCGTGTTCGCCTGGCAGGTCGACGTGTTGGGCGAGGGCGGCGAGATCGATGGTGCCGATGTCGGCGTAGATCTCACCGCGCCAGCGCTTGAGTTCGCCGGGGCGGGCGAAGAGCGGGGTCGTGAAGCGTGCGCGAACGTCGAGCGGGGCGACCATGCCGGCGGGCGGCGTGGCCTGCATGCCGAAGCGATGTTCCAACCCGCGATTGCGCAACATTGCGTTCGCGTTGGTGATGACGGTTTCGGGTACGTCGCGGGTGGCGTCGCGCCAGCGCACCGTGCCGCCGCGAATGATCACGCGTGCCTGACGCATGAGCCAGTCGGTCGCCTGCGTGTCCGAGTCGCTGCCGTTGCCGGAAACCGGCATGCCGGCGACGAGAATCGAGCCGTCGGCGAGGCGCTCGACGCTGAGATCCGGCTGATAGAGCGTCAGACTCGAGAGGCGCAGGTCGAGGTGGATCAGGCTCGTCCACGACAGCACCGCGTCGAGGCGATGGAGCGTGAGGCCGGGCTCCACGGGCGGTGGCGCGCCGGGCGGTGCGTAGGTTTGTGCGGTGGCTTTCGCACCGTTGCGGGGCTTGGCGGGGGCTGCTGCGGGCGCGCGCGCGTGCAGGATGCGCACGTCTTCGAGCGTCAGATAGGGGTGCCAACCGCGCCAGACGGCGTCGATGCGGCCGATCGAGACGGGTAAACCGAGCGCGCGCGACGCGGCCGCCTCGATTTGAGGGCGGTAGTCCGACACACGGGGGAGGATCACGTACCGGGTCGCCAGCACGACGGCGCCAAGTCCGAAATACACGACCACGATGAGCGCCAGCAGCCATTCCAGGCCCAGGCGCATGCCACGCGGCAGTGACGAGAACCAGGACCGGGTCGCAGTGGGCGAGGCAGGCGGCTTACGGTCGGTCATGCTGCTCGTCTACGAGGGAATGTGGTAGTTTCTGTGGCAAAGACTGTAACACAAGCCCATGGCCGTTCGACGGGCGGACCGTCGCACAAAGAGACAGGTATTCCGCCGTTTAATTTCACGCGGGTAAGCCGGCGAAAGCTCGCGTAAGTGCGTGAAAGTTCACCGCGCGGTATCCACAAGGTGCTGCAAAGGGTGTCCGACGCCCCGGTACGAGCGCGTTTCGACATGCGGCCGCATGCCCGCAAAGCCTCGCTGCGCGGGGCTCGCCGTCCGGCTGGGGGTGTGTTTCTGTCTTGCCGACAGACATCGTGTGTCTCCATTCTCATTGCTGACCGGAACCCCGCCAGTGAGTTCACCCGAAATTCAGACTGACATCCAGACTTACTCCCGTTATGCCGCGCGCATGCTGGCGAGCCGCCCTGCGCTGGCCGAAGCGTTGCCTGCGTTGAGTGAGCATCCCGTCGACGCGCGCTGGCTGGCGCGGCGTTTCGAAGCCATTGCGGGCGTGACGCTCACACCGCCCGACCAGCCGTCCGGCGTGAGCGGCATCGACGAAGCCGGGTTGACGCGGGCGCTTCGCGTGTTGCGCGTCGAAGCCTTGTGCGCCGTGATGCAGCGCGACCTCGATGGGCGCGCCGAGTTGGCCGAAGTGACCGGCGCCATGACCGCGCTGGCCGAATTCGCCGTGCAGGCAGGCATCGCCGTGCTGTCGCGCGAGTTGGAAGCGATCCACGGCGTGCCGCGCAATACTGAAGGCGAGCCCCAGACGCTGGGCGTGGTCGGCATGGGCAAGCTGGGCGGGCGCGAGTTGAATGTCTCGTCCGACATCGACCTGATCTTCCTTTATGAAGACGACGGCGACACCACGGCGCCCGATGGCGGCACCACCACCGGGCTGCGGCTGCTGTCCAATCATGAATTTTTCACCAAGCTCGGCCGCAAGCTGATCGGGCTGATTTCGGAACTGACGCCGGACGGTTATGTATTCCGGGTAGATATGCGGCTGCGTCCGAACGGCGATTCGGGACCGCTCGTGTGCAGTCTGCCGATGCTCGAAGAGTATTTCTACGTGCAGGGCCGCGAGTGGGAGCGCTACGCGTGGATCAAGGGCCGTCTCGTTTCCGAAGTGGCGAGCGAGCCGGGCAAGCGAATCGAGCGGCTGCTGTCGGCATTGGTGCAGCCCTTCGTGTTTCGTCGCTATCTCGATTACGGCGTGATCGGGGCCATTCGCGCGTTGCACGAACAGATTCGCCATGAGGCCGAACGCCGCGCGCGCGCCAAGCCCGCACGCATCAACGACATCAAGCTGGGGCGCGGCGGTATTCGCGAAGTCGAATTCTCGGCGCAGGTTTTCCAGTTGATTCGCGGCGGGCAGGAGCCGGAGTTGCGGGTGCGCCCGACGCTGGCGGTGCTCGGTGTTGCCGCCCGGCGTGGGTGGCTGGCGCAGAGCGTGGCCGATGCGCTGGCGAATGCGTATCTCTTCCTGCGCAAGCTTGAGCACCGTATTCAGTATCTCGACGACGCGCAGACCCACATCCTGCCCACGCCCGGAGACGACCGTCTCGCGGTGGCGAGGGCGATGGGTTTTCCCGACGAGGCGGCGTTCATGACCGTGCTCGACGAGCATCGCGAGTTTGTCGCGGCGCAGTTCGACGAGATATTTGCCGACAAGGCCGGCGCCAACGCTCAGAAGGGCGGTTCGGCAGGCGAGGGCGATTGCGAGTGTCCGCCTGAGTTGTGGAGCGAGTGTCTCGCGGATGAAGCGCAGACCGGCGACTTGGGCAACCAACTGACGAAGTTGGGTTTCAGCGATGCCGAAGGCGCGCTGGATCGCTTGCGCGCCGTGTGGACATCGTCGCGATACAAGGCGCTCAACGAGACCAGCCGGCGGCGCTTCGATCAACTGGTGCAGCGTGCCGTCGAAGGCGCCTCGGGCACGAAAGAAGCCGACGCCGTGTTGGGACGGATGCTGGACCTGCTCTCGACCATCAGCCGTCGCAGTTCCTATCTGGCGTTGCTGACCGAGTATCCGCGTGCGCTTGAGCGCGTGGTCAAGGTGCTGGCGGGTTCGCGGTGGGCGGCGGGTTATCTCATCAGCCATCCGCAGTTGCTGGATGAATTGCTCGACGACGAGGCACTGGCGGCACCGTTCGACTGGCCGTCATTCAAGACACAGTTGTTGCTGAGTCTGAATGCGTCGGGCGCGGTGGGCAATGTCGAAGTGCAGATGGATATCTTGCGGCGTGCGCATCATGCCGAAGTGTTCCGCATTCTGTTGCTCGATTTGCAGGGCACCTTGTCGGTGGAGGCGATTGGCGACCGGTTGTCCGAGTTGGCCGATGTGATCGTCGACGTGACGATTGCGACCGTATGGCCGCACGTGGCGACGCGTCACCGCGAAGTGCCTCGTTTCTCCGTGATTGCGTACGGCAAGCTGGGTGGCAAGGAGTTGGGTTACGCGTCCGATCTCGATCTGATTTTCCTGTACGACGACGATGACGATCGCGCACCGGATGCATACGCGGCACTGGCGCGGCGCTTCGTGACGTGGCTGACCACGCACACGGGCGCGGGCATGTTGTTCGATGTGGACTTGCGGCTGCGCCCCAATGGGTTGTCGGGGCTGTTGGTGACCAACATCGAGAGCTTCCGCCAGTATCAGTTCCGAGAGGGGAATGCGAACACCGCGTGGGTCTGGGAGCATCAGGCGCTGACGCGGGCGAGGTTCTGTGCGGGCGACGATGCGATTGGCGCGACGTTCGAGGACATTCGCAAGCAAGTATTGGCGACACCGCGCGAGGCACTGCCGCTGGCACAAGAGATTGTGGCGATGCGCCGCAAGGTGTTGGAGGGGCATCCGAACCCGACGCAGCTATTCGATCTGAAGCACGACCGTGGCGGCATGGTGGACATCGAGTTCACCGTGCAGTATCTGGTCTTGCTGCACTCCGGCGCCCATCCGGCCTTGTTGCGTAACGCGGGCAACATCGCGTTGCTGCGCGAGGCGGCACAGTTGGGGCTGATCGATGCGAAGTTGGCAGACGATGCCGCAGCGGCTTACCGGACGTATCGAAAGCGCCAGCACAAACTGCGGCTGGACGGCGTGGAGGCAGCGCGAGTCCCGGCGGTCGATATCGAGACCGAGCGCAGTGCCGTCATGGCGTTGTGGGATTCGGTGTTCGCGGACGCCGGGCCGGTTTAATGGCGGCGCAGGTGTGAGTTGAACGACAGTGGTGGGAAAGACGCCGGGCGAGCCCCGGCGTTTTTCATTAGGGCGGGGGCACAGCGAGGGCGAGGGGGCTTGGACTAAAGCGCCAGCATCTCCCGGGCGTGCTTGCGGGTCGTCGCGGTGATTTCAACGCCCCCGAGCATGCGCGCGATTTCTTCGACGCGTTCCGTGCGATTGAGCGGTTCGATTTCGCTCATGGTGGAATCGCCATCGCTGCGTTTCTTCACGCGCAGGTGTTGATGGCCGAGCGCGGCGACTTGAGGCAGGTGGGTGACGCAGAGCACTTGGCGGCCTTGGCCGAGTTCGCGCAGCAGGCGTCCGACCACCTCGGCGACGGCGCCACCGATCCCCGAATCCACTTCGTCGAAGATCAGCGTGGGCGTGAGGCTTGCGCTGCTGGCGATGACTTGCAGCGCGAGGCTGATACGCGCCAGTTCGCCGCCTGAAGCGACTTTCGCGAGCGGTCGCGTCGGCACACCGGGGTGACCGGCCACGAGAAACTCCACCGTCTCCAGCCCGAACGATTGCGGCTCGGCGGCGAGGGTGATGGCCACATCGAAGCGTCCACCGGGCATCGACAGGTCTTGCATCGCGCGGGTGACTTCGCGCGACAGCGAGGCGGCGGCTTTCGCACGGGCTTTCGACAGCGCTTTGGCAAGTTCGAGATAAGCCGCGTGCGCCGCGTCGGTGGCGGCCTGCATCGCCGCCGTGTCTTGCGACGCCGTCAGTTCTTCCAGTTGCGCACGGCGCGCCGCGTGTTCGGCGGGCAAGTTCTCAGGCGTCACGCGGAACTTGCGCGCTGCCGAATGCAGTGCGTCGAGACGTTGCTCCACGACAGCCAGTCGTTCCGGATCGAGATCGATGCGCTGCGCGTAGTGCGAAAGCGAATGCACCGCTTCGCGCAGTTGAATCTCGGCGGGTTCCAGTGCGGCGAGCGCGTCGGCGAGCCCCGTGTCGATTTCTGCCAGTTCGCGAATCTGATGCACCACGTGCCCGAGCGACGGGACGATGGCCCCGTCCGCTTCGGCCAGCGCATCGAGCGCGCTCTGCACGCCGTTGATCAGGCTCGCGGCGTGAGAGAGGCGGCGATGTTCCGCGTTTACCTCATCCCATTCCCCTTCCTGCGGGCCGAGCTTGTCCAGTTCGGCCGTCTGCCATTCCAGACGTTCGCGTTCCAGTTGCAGTTCGCGATCGCGGCCCTGTGCTTCTTCACAGCGCTTGACCAGACGGCGCCATTCCTTATGTGCCGCTGCCGTATCGGCCGCGAGCCCCGTGGCACCCGCGTGCGAGTCCAGCAGGCGGCGCTGCGCGTCAGGGCGGAGCAATTGCTGGTGCGCGTGCTGGCCGTGAATGTCCACCAGCATCTCGCCGAGTTCGCGCAATTGCGTGAGCGTCGCGGGCGTGCCGTTGATGAACGCGCGCGAACGCCCGGTCGTATCCAGCACGCGGCGCAACAGCACGCCGCCGTGTTCTTCCAGCGTGAGCGCTTGCGCTTGCAGCCACGCTTCCAGATCCGGGCGCGCTTCGGCATCCGCCGCAAATTCTGCCGTGATGTCCGCACGCGTCTGGCCCGTGCGCACCATGCTGGCGTCGCCTCGCTCGCCCATGGCCAGCGCGAGGGCATCGATCAGAATCGACTTGCCTGCGCCGGTCTCGCCGGAGAACACCGTAAAGCCGGCGGAGAATTCCAGATCGAGACGATCGACGATCACAAAATCGCGAATCGAGAGACTGCGTAGCATGGGGTATCGGGTGCCTGACGTTCGGACACCGGCCCGGCGGGCCAGCGGGAAGCGTCAATGATAAGGGGACTTTGCGACGAACGGGAGGGCTGGTGTTGGGTCGGTGTTGGGTAGGTGTTGGGCTGGCGCTTATGCGGGCCTGCGCTCGGTACGCATAAAAACACACGCCACCGGGTAAGGTGGCGTGTAGGCAGAATCAGTTTTGCGGCGCGTCTTCGTCCGAGATATGTTCGTTCCAGTGCAGCTTGCGGCGCAGCGTCGCGTAATAGTTGTAGCCGACCGGATGCAGGAACGTCACCTGATGCTCCGAGCGGCTCACGAGAATCTTGTCGCCCTGACGTAGTTCCGCAAACGACTGCATGTCGAAATTCGCGCCGACTTCGCGTCCGCCCGTGATCGTGATCACGATGTCGCTGGAGTCCGGCAGCACGATCGGACGGTTCGACAGCGCGTGCGGCGCAATCGGCACCAGCACCACACCGCCGAGACGCGGGTGAAGGATCGGGCCCGACGCCGACAGCGCGTAAGCCGTCGAGCCGGTCGGCGTGGCGACGATCAGGCCGTCCGAGCGCTGCTTGTACATGAAGCGCCCGTCCACATCCACGCGCAGTTCCACCATGCCCGAGATGCCCGAGCGGTTCACCACGACGTCGTTGAACGCGAGCGTCTCGAAAAGCGTCTGCCCGTCGCGGTCGATGCGTGCGGCGAGCAGCGTGCGCTGCTCCGCTTCGAAATGACCTTCGAGCATCGCCGGCACCACCTGACGCATATCGTCGAGCGGAATATCCGTGATGAAACCCACGCGCCCGTGGTTCACGCCGATCAGCGGCACCCCTGAGGCGGCCAGTTGACGGCCGACGCCGAGCATCGTCCCGTCGCCACCCACGACGACGGCGACATCGGTCTGCGTGCCGATCTCCTGAATATCGAGCGTGCCGTACGGGTCGGCACCGGCGCCGATGTTATGCGCCGTATCGCGCTCGAAGACGACGTGATGCCCGCGCTGGGCAATGCATGCCGCGAGCGTGAGCAACGGTTCGGCAACGCCGTCGGCATGGTACTTCCCGACGAGCGCTACGGTCTTGAAAGGGCTCCCTGTTTTCATGCCGCCATTACACCATAAGTCGATGACAGCAACCATCGCGTATGCCGCGCAAAGTCAGGCTGTGCCATTGTGCCGACACGCCTGCGCGCCAAACGCCGCGTGCGTACGTTTCGCGTTACAATTTTTGCCATGCTAGATCAACGTGCGCAGACTCTCCTCAAAACCCTGATCGAACGGTACATCGCCGATGGCCAACCGGTCGGTTCGCGCACGCTTTCCCGTTATTCAGGCCTCGATCTCTCTCCGGCGACCATCCGCAACGTGATGGCCGACCTTGAGGCGCTGGGCTTCGTCGCCAGCCCCCATACGTCTGCCGGTCGAATCCCCACGCCGCGCGCCTACCGCCTCTTCGTCGACACCATGCTCTCCGTGAGCCCGCTCGAAGACGCCGTGCATCGCCTCGCGTCGCAGGTGCAAAATCGCCTGCAACCGGCCGGACCGCAGCAACTGGTGGCGTCTGCCGCGCAGGTGCTGTCCAACCTGTCGCAGTTCGCGGGCGTGGTGCTGACCCCGCGACGCAGTCAGGTTTTCCGCCAGATCGAATTCCTGCGATTGTCTGAAAAACGCGTGCTGCTCATCATCGTCACCCCCGACGGCGACGTGCAGAACCGCATCATCCTCACCGAAAAAGACTACTCGCCCGCCCAACTGGTCGAAGCCGGCAACTATCTGAACGCCCATTTCGGCGGTCACAGCTTCGACGATGTGCGCGCTTACTTGCGCGGCGAGCTCGATGCACTGCGTTCCGACATGAGTGCGCTGATGCAGGCGGCGGTCGATGCCGGCAGTGACGCCATGGCCGATACCACGCGCGAAGAGAGCGTGCTGATCTCGGGCGAGCGTAACTTGCTCGGTGTCGAAGACTTGTCGTCCAGCATGGAACGGCTGCGCAAGCTGTTCGACGTGTTCGAGTCGAAGACCGGCCTGCTGCAACTGCTCGACGTATCGAGCCGCGCACAGGGCGTGCAGATCTTCATCGGCGGCGAGTCGAGTCTGGTGCCCATCGAAGAGATGACCGTCGTGACCGCGCCGTACGAAGTGGACGGTGAAGTGGTCGGTACGCTGGGCGTGATCGGCCCGACACGCATGGCCTACGAGCGCGTGATTCCCATCGTCGATATCACGGCCAAGCTGCTCTCGAACGCGCTCAGCCAGCATTGAGCCCGAGGGGCCCGCGAGATTCCGGTGCCAGCCTGTCTATTGCCGTGTCTTCACCTGTATTCACCTGTCGTACCGCCGAATTCGCGTTACAACCCCGTAGCATTCATTTACACGCTGTCACAAGCGGCAGGCTTACGCTCAAGGTGTCACTTACGGCGGGGTGAATGGGCTGGTTGACTCGCCGAAGGATTCGGACAGAACAACAAGGCGGCACGCGGCACACGCTACGCATGCGGGTCCGCCGGAAGGGCCGGGAGTCGGTATGAAACCCCTGAATTCATGGCGGACCGTGGTTCGCTTAGTTGGCGCCGGGCTGATGTTCGGCGCCATCGGTGCGCTGGTCGCCCCCGCGCTGGCACAAGCCCAGAGCGCCGACCCGCCCGGACGTGTGGCGCGGCTCGGCGAGTTCGACGGCACCGTGACCTACGCGCCCGCCGGTACCACCGACTGGCGTTATGCCGACCGCAATCGGCCGCTCACCACCGGCGACGCCGTCTGGGTCGACCGCAACAGCCGCGCCGAGATGCATGTCGGTGGCACGGCAGTGCGCATCGGTGCCTCCACTAGCGTCACGTTGTCGGCCGTGACCGACCAGAATGTGCAACTGAACGTAACGCAAGGCACCGTCGGCTTGCGTCTGCGCAGCTACGATCCCAACCAGCCTTACGAAATCGATACGCCCAATCTCGCCTTCGTGCCGCAGCAGGCGGGCGAGTACCGCATCGACGTCGACCCGAATGGCGTGACCACCGTCAGCGTGTGGCAAGGCGCGGGCACCGTGTACGGACAAGGCGCGTCGGTGCCGCTGCGTCAGGGGCAGCGCGTCGCCTTCACCGGGCAAAACCTCATGCAGCAACCGACCGGGCCGTTGGCCGCAGACGCGTTCGATCAATGGGTGCGCGAGCGCGATGCTCGCGAAGACGCGTCCGTCTCCGCCCGCTATGTGCCACGCGACATGACCGGCTTTGAGAGCCTCGACGATTACGGCTCGTGGCAAGACACGTCGACCTACGGCGCCGTGTGGGTGCCGTCGAGCGTGCCGTCCGGCTGGGCGCCGTACCGCACGGGGCACTGGGTCTGGGTCGACCCGTGGGGCTGGACGTGGGTGGACGAAGCGCCGTGGGGCTTCGCGCCTTATCACTATGGCCGCTGGGCGTACGTCGATACGCGCTGGTGCTGGGTGCCGGGTCCGGTGGCCGTGCGTCCGGTGTATGCACCGGCACTCGTCGGCTGGGTCGGCGGCAGCAGCGGCGGCAACCAGTGGGGCGTGGCGTTTGCTGCGGGCGGCGTCGGACTGGCATGGTTCGCACTCGGACCGCACGACCCGTATCGCCCGGCGTATCACGCCAGTTCGTCGTACGTCACCAACATCAATCGTTCGACGGTGATCAGTACGACCAACATCAACAACATCAATAACGTCCACAACGTTACGAATATCAACAACATCTACGTGAACCGCAACGTGCGCGGTGCCGTGTCGACCATGCCCGCACAAGCCTTCGTGCAGGGCCGCCCGGTCGGTGCGCCGACGGCGTTGGCGGCGCCGCGTGCCGGTCAGAACTGGCGCGTGGGCAACACACCGGGCGTTGCGCCGGTGCAGCAGAGCCTGGTGGGCAACAGCCGCCCGGCCGCCGGGGTGCCGCCGATGGCCGCATTCAACCGCCCGGTGCTGGCTACGCGCGCGCCGGTGACGCGTCCGGTGGCGTCGCGTGAACTGACGAGCAACCTGCATGCCGTGCCCAATGCCGGCGGCACGCCGCTGGCGTTCACACCGAATAACCGTCCGGGTGCTGCCGCACCGCAAGCGCATGTTCAGCCGCGCGTGACCGTGGTCGGGACGCGCGGGCCAGTGGGCGCGCCGATCGGGCAGAACGGTCCTAACGGTGCTAATGGTCCGAACGGTGCCCAACCCGCGCTGAACCATACCGGTGCGCTGCCTGCCACTGGTGCCGTGCCGGCGATGCATGGCGCGCCGGGTGTGCCGGGCCAACCGGGCCAACCCGGCGTACCGGGTGTCCCCGGTCAGCCGGGCGTGCCGAATCGCGCGGGCGAACCCGGCGTGCCGCATCCGCCCGGTGTAACGGGTCAGATGGGGCAGCCGGGCCGTCCGGAACAGCCCACGGTGCGTGGCGAAGTGAATGGACAGCCGGGGCAACCGGGGCAACCGGGGCAGCGCGGACAGCAGGCACAACCGGCGCAGCCGGGCCAGCCGGGACATGACGCGGCACAGCGCGACATGCAGATGCACCGTCAGAATCCGACAGCGCCGACAGCACCGGCCGCCCAGCCGCAGCGTCCGGAACCCAATGACGCCGAGGCAGCGCGTCGCCCGCAGCAGTATCAGTCGCGTCCGCAGGCGCAGCGTCCGGAACCGCAGCCGTTCCAGCAACCGGCGCAGCCGCAGCCTCGCGTGCAGCCGCAGGCGCCGCAAGCACCGCAGGAGCACGTGCAGCCGCAACCGCGTCCGCAACCGCAACCGCAGGAGCACCCGCAGGCCGCACCGCGTCCGCAGCCTCAGGAACGTCCGCAGCCCCAAGAGCGCCCGCAACCTCAGGAACGTCCGCAACCGGCCCCGCGCCCACAGCCGCAGGAGCATCCGCAGCCAAAACCTGCTCCGAAGGAAAACAAGCCCGAGGCGCACGCGCCGGCGCATGAAGGCCAGCACCCGTGGGCCGAACATCGTCCGGCCCACGAAGACGACCATCAGCACGGCTGATCCGGTGCACGTCCCGCCGCCGTCCCGCATGACCGGGGACGGCGGCTGGCGCCTGTTGCCGCACCGGATTTCGTCCCGGTTTGCGGTAAAGTACGCCTCATGCGCTTCGATCCCGAACCTATTTCGCATGGCCAGTCCGGCAAGACCGCCGTTCTGCTGATCAACCTCGGCACCCCCGACGAGCCGCGTCCGGCGGCCGTGCGCCGATACCTGCGCGAGTTTTTGTCTGACCCGCGCGTGGTGGAAATTCCCCCGCTCATCTGGCAGCCGCTGCTGCGTCTCGTGATCCTGCCGTTCCGCTCGCGCCAGTCGGCGCAGAAGTACGCCACGGTCTGGACGCGCGAGGGCTCGCCGCTCAAGGTCAACACCGAGCATCAGACCACCGCGCTGCGCAATCTGCTGCACGCGAACGATTACGACGTGATCGTCGACTACGCCATGCGGTACGGCAATCCGTCGATTCCGGACCGTATTCGCGCGCTGCGTCAGAACGGCGTCGAGCGCATTTTGCTGCTGCCGCTATATCCGCAGTATTCGAGCAGCACGACGGCGACGGCCACCGACGCGGTGTACCGCGTGCTGGCACGCCTGCGCAACCAGCCCGACGTGCGCACGGTGCGCGACTATCACGACCATCCCGCCTATATCGAGGCACTGCGCCAGCAAGTGGAAGGCTACTGGCAGCAGCACGGACGCCCCGACTTCGCCGCTGGCGAGCGTCTGCTGCTGAGTTTTCACGGCGTGCCGCGCCGCACGCTCGATCTGGGCGACCCGTACCACGATCAGTGTGTGAAGACCGCGCGCCTGCTGGCGGCGGCGCTCGGACTCGACGAGACCACCTGCCGTCTCACGTTCCAGTCGCGCTTTGGCAAGGCCGAATGGCTTCAGCCGTACACGGCGCCGACGCTCGAAGAGCTGGGCCGTGGCGGCACGCCGCGCGTGGACGTGTTCTGCCCGGGCTTCACGTCCGACTGTCTCGAAACGCTGGAAGAAATCAATATGGAAGGCCGCCACATCTACGAGGCGGCGGGCGGCAAGGCATTCCACTTCATTCCCTGCCTGAACGGCGCGAGCGCATGGATTACGGCGCTTGGCGAGATTGCCGCGCGCAATCTGCAAGGCTGGCCGGTGCTGTCCCCTGAAGGGCAGGCGGACGCCGCCGTTGCCGCTGCCGCGTCCACACGGGCGCGTCAGGTCGCGGCCGTGGCGGCATTCGACGAAGCGAATGCGGCGGCCAACCCCGGAGCGCGCGCATGACGGTGAAGGTCGACGATTCTGCCCACGCCGCCACGCGTATCGACAAATGGCTGTGGGCGGCACGCTTCTTCAAGACCCGTTCGCTCGCCACGCAGGCGGTGGATCGCGGTCGCGTGCTGTGCAACGAAGGGCGCGTGAAACCGGCGCGCGACGTGCGTCCCGGTGACATCCTGTCGGTCGATAACGGCAGCACGCGTTGGGAGGTCCGTATCAAGGCGATTGCCGAGGTACGCGGCTCCGCGCCCATCGCCCAGTCGCTCTACGAGGAAACCGAAGCCAGTATTCGTGCGCGTGCTGAAGAAAGTGAGCGCCGGCAACTGTTTCAGGAGCCTGCGGCGCAGATGCACGGCCGCCCGACCAAGCGTGACCGCCGCCGCATCGGCGGATTGGGCGACTGATCCGTTTCCGTGTTTTCAATGCCCGAATGAACGCCGCCGCCGGCGAAATGCGCGGCGGCGGACGAGAGGGAGCGGAAATGAACCAGGGCAGTCGGGAAAACGGTAAGACGGTGAGACAGGCAAGTCCGGAAAATCGACGGCTAACGGGGCGTCCAGCGTGGTCCGGTCAGACTGGGATCAGCGTGTGGGCAATCCGTTCGAAGACTGATGGGCTGGCACGCCCGGCATGTCGACATAGTGGTTCAGCACCGCGCGCACGCCACCATATTCGGTGTCGCGCCGGGTGACTGCACCGGACAGGCAGATCGTAATCGTTACCATCGTCACCAACGCAAGGATGAAGACGACAGCCAGTGGCAGCTTCATGATGCGCTCCTAACGCTACATAACGCTCAACGGGACGGGGGGTGTCCGGCGAGCGGCCGGGTCCAGAAATCGGCACAAATTCTGACTGGACCGTAATTCATGTTAGGTCGCAGCAACGGCCGATACAATAGAGGACTCGTAACGCGTGTAACCGGATATTTTTCGGCACGCCGCGCGCACCGACACGGGGCACAGAATGCCCGCCCACTCTTGAAATCGGTGTGAACGCCCCTACTATCCAAAGGGATTTGAACCGGTGGCGCATCGTCGTGGTGCGCTGCAAGAACCTTTTGACGACTCATTCTCATGACTGAACAGCAAAACACTCCCGACCAGCCGATTCCGTCCCAGGCCGACGCGGCCCCGACCGATGCTGCGGGCGCGACCGACGCGCTGCCCTCGGTCGAGGCACTGCTGCTTGCCGCACAGGCCGAAGCGGCTGATCTGCGTGACCAGCTCCTGCGCGCGCGCGCCGAGACCGAGAACATCCGCCGCCGGTCGCAGGAAGACGTGACCAAGGCCCACAAGTTTGCCGTGGAATCCTTCGCCGAGAACCTGTTGCCGGTCATCGACAGCCTGGAAGCCGCTGCCGCCGACACCAGCGGCGACGTGACCAAGCTGCAAGAAGGCGTGCAACTGACGCTGCGCCAACTGTTGGCGGCGCTGGAGCGCGGCCGGGTCAGCGTGATCGACCCGGCGGGCGCCAAGTTCGACCCGCATCAGCATCAGGCCATTTCGATGGTGCCGGCCGATCAGGAGCCGAACACCGTCGTGCAAGTGCTCCAGAAGGGTTACCTGATTTCCGAGCGCGTGCTGCGCCCGGCGCTGGTGACCGTGGCTGCCGCCAAGTAAGGCGGGCGGCAAGCAGTAAGCAGGACTGCAATTAACCGGAAAGCTGCTCAAAAAACGAGCAGCACCGGCAGGAAGGCATCCAGAATGACCGAGCTTGTCATGACATCATGGCAAGCTTTGGTTTTTTCAGGATGGGCGGTACGGCGCGGGCATGGCAACACGGTGCCCGTAGACGATCAGCGGATCAGCGGCAAATTCGGCAACAACGACATCATGGCAAGCGATCTTACGGGCATGCGCGGCGTAGACGGCACGGCTTTCGAGGCATTCTCGATGCGCGAGCTGACGGCGGCGACGTTCGACGAGGGCTTGCTGGCGGCGGGCGACGGACTCGCCGTGGTGTTTTTCTGGGGCGTCGACTGCTTTAACTGCGAAGTCGCCAAGAAAACCATGCTGTCGCAGCGTGAAGCCATCGAAGCGCTGGATTTGCGCTGGTTTCACGCCAATGTGTATGCCGATATGGCGCTGGGCCGGCGTTTCGCGCTGCACGGGGTGCCGACGTTTTTCTTCTTCCATCACGGTAAGAAACTGGGCCGGGCGACCGGCTGGCAGGGCTTGCCCCAGTTCCGGCTGGCGGTAGCCGCCGCCCGCGAGAAGATCGCGGCGGCCGGGGGCAAAACCGGACCGCAAGAAGGGTCTTGAAAAGCACCGCGCGGCACCCATATGTCGTGCAGATCAATGAATTGAACGGGCCACAGGCCTGACGGAAAGACGCAAAGGACGCTAGGAGAAATTTTATGGGCAAGATTATCGGTATCGACTTGGGCACCACGAACTCGTGCGTGGCCGTGATGGAAGGCAATCAGGTCAAGATCATTGAAAACGCGGAAGGTGCTCGCACCACGCCGTCGATCATCGCCTATGTCGAAGACGGCGAGATTCTGGTCGGCGCGCCGGCCAAGCGCCAGGCAGTGACCAACCCGCGTAACACGCTGTACGCGGTGAAGCGCCTGATCGGCCGCCGTTTCGAAGAAAAAGAAGTGCAGAAGGACATCGGCCTGATGCCCTACAAGATCGTCAAGGCCGACAACGGCGATGCATGGGTGGAAGCGCGCGACCAGAAACTGGCCCCGCCGCAGGTTTCCGCCGAAGTGCTGCGCAAGATGAAGAAGACCGCCGAAGACTATCTGGGCGAGCCGGTCACGGAAGCCGTGATCACGGTGCCGGCGTACTTCAACGACAGCCAGCGCCAAGCTACCAAGGACGCAGGCCGCATCGCCGGTCTGGAAGTCAAGCGCATCATCAACGAGCCGACCGCCGCCGCACTGGCTTTCGGTCTGGACAAGAAAGAAGGCGGCGACCGCAAGATTGCCGTGTATGACCTGGGTGGCGGCACGTTCGACATCTCGATCATCGAAATTGCCGACGTGGACGGCGAGCACCAGTTCGAAGTGCTGTCGACCAACGGCGACACGTTCCTGGGCGGCGAAGACTTCGACCAACGCATCATCGACTACATCATCGGCGAGTTCAAGAAAGAACAAGGCGTCGATCTGTCGAAGGACGTGCTGGCGCTGCAACGCCTGAAGGAAGCGGCTGAAAAGGCCAAGATCGAACTGTCGTCGGCCCAGCAGACCGAAATCAACCTGCCGTACATCACGGCTGACGCCTCGGGTCCGAAGCACTTGAACCTGAAGATCACGCGCGCCAAGCTCGAAGCGCTGGTCGAAGAGCTGATCGAACGCACGATCGAGCCCTGCCGTCTGGCCATCAAGGATGCCGGCGTGAAGGTGAGCGACATCGACGACGTGATTCTCGTCGGTGGTATGACCCGTATGCCGAAGGTGCAGGACAAGGTGAAGGAGTTCTTCGGCAAGGAACCGCGCAAGGACGTGAACCCGGACGAAGCCGTGGCCGCAGGTGCCTCGATTCAAGGTTCGGTGCTCTCGGGCGATCGCAAGGACGTGCTGCTGCTCGACGTGACCCCGCTGTCGCTGGGTATCGAAACGCTGGGCGGCGTGATGACCAAGATGATCACGAAGAACACCACGATCCCGACGAAGCACTCGCAAGTGTTCTCGACGGCTGACGACAATCAGCCGGCCGTGACGATCAAGGTGTATCAGGGTGAGCGCGAGATGGCCGCCGGCAACAAGTCGCTGGGCGAGTTCAACCTCGAAGGCATTCCGCCGGCCGCCCGTGGCACGCCGCAGATCGAAGTGACTTTCGACATCGACGCCAACGGCATTTTGCACGTGGGCGCCAAGGACAAGGCCACCGGCAAGGAAAACAAGATCGTCATCAAGGCGAACTCGGGTCTGTCGGACGCCGAGATCGAGAAGATGGTCAAGGACGCCGAGCTGAACGCCGAAGAAGACAAGAAGGCTCGCGAACTGGCGGACTCCCGTAACCAGGGCGACGCGCTGGTGCACAGCACGCGCAAGGCGCTGACCGAGTACGGCGACAAGATCGAGGCTTCGGAAAAAGAAGCGATCGAGTCGGCCATCACGGCACTCGAAGGCGCACTGCGTGGTTCGGACAAGGCAGATATCGATGCCAAGGTCGAAGCGCTGGGTACCGCGAGCCAGAAGCTCGGCGAAAAGATGTACGCCGACATGCAGGCTCAGGCAGGCGCCGCAGGTGCTGCCGGTGCCGAGCAAGGCAAGCCGCATGACGACAACGTGGTTGACGCCGAAGTGAAGGAAGTCAACGACAAGAAGTAAAGCGTGCATGGCGCGCGGCACAGGCAGGAGTCTGCCGGTGTCGTGCGTATGGGCCGGGTATCGAAGTTCTCCGTACGGAGAATCTCGACCCGGCTTTTTGCCTGATGGCGACATGCGCCAACATTGGAAAGAGTTATGGCCAAACGTGATTACTACGAAGTCCTTGGCGTCGCCAAGAACGCCGACGGCGACGAAATCAAGAAGGCATATCGCAAGCTGGCGATGAAGTACCATCCGGACCGCAATCCGGACAGCAAGGACGCCGAAGAGAAGTTCAAGGAAGTCAAAGAGGCCTACGAGATGCTCTCCGAGCCGGAGAAGCGCGCAGCGTACGACCAGTACGGTCACGCAGGCGTCGACCCGAATATGGGCGGCTTCGGCGGTGCAGGCGGTCAGGGCTACGGTGGCTTCGCCGACGCGTTCGGCGACATCTTCGGCGACATCTTCGGTCAGGGCGGCCCCGGTGGCGGCCGTGGCGGTGGCCGTGGGGGTCCGCAGGTGTATCGCGGTGCCGACCTGCGCTACAACATGGAAATTACGCTGGAGCAGGCCGCCAACGGTTTCGACACGCAGATTCGCGTGCCGAGCTGGGAAGAGTGCGAAGTCTGCCACGGCAACGGCGCCAAGCCGGGCACCAAGCCCGAAACCTGCCCGACCTGTAACGGCTCGGGTTCGGTGCGCATGTCGCAAGGTTTCTTCAGCATTCAGCAGACCTGCCCGAAGTGCCACGGCACGGGCTCGTACATTCCTGAGCCCTGCACCAACTGCCATGGCTCGGGCAAGCTCAAGAAGACCAAGACGCTGGAAATCAAGATTCCGGCGGGTATCGAAGACGGCATGCGCATTCGCTCATCGGGCAACGGTGAGCCGGGTGTGAACGGCGGTCCTGCGGGCGACCTGTATGTGGAAATCCACATCAAGGCGCACAACGTGTTCGAGCGCGACGGCGACGATCTGCACTGCCAGATGCCGATTTCGTACGCGACGGCAGCACTGGGCGGCGACATCGACGCCCCGACGCTGCACGGCAAGGCCACCTTCGAAGTGCCCGAAGGCACGCAGACGGGCAAGACGTTCCGCCTGCGCGGCAAGGGCATCAAGGGGCTGCGCGCAAGCTATCCGGGCGATCTGTACGTGCATGTGCAGGTGGAAACGCCGGTCAAGCTCGACGATAAGCAGAAGCAGATGCTGCGCGACTTCGACGCGTCGCTCAAGGAAGGCGGTGCACGTCACAGCCCGCAGACCAAGGGCTGGTTCGACCGTGTGAAGCAGTTCTTCGAGTAATTTCATGGCTATTGAAGCGCCCTTGGCCGCGTTTGCACTGTTGGACGACAGTGCGGACCCGGCCGGCGGGGCGCGTCTGTATACCGGGCTCGTACGCGAGGTAACTTGCGACGAGCCCGGTGTGCTTTCCGACGCGCTACGCGAGATTGAAGACGCCACGCGTCACGGCCTGCACGCCGTGCTGCTGGCTGACTACGAATTCGGCGTGCGTCTGGCCGGTGTGCATACCGTGGCCACACGCCGTGCCCCCGGGCAGTTTCGGGCGCTGCTGTTCCGGGATTTGCAGAAGCTCGATGCGGCACAGACGCAGGCTTGGCTGGCGGCGCAGGACGATGCGCCGGAGGCCAACGTCGCGGGTAATGCCGGAAATGCAGGCATTGCCGGTGTCGCCGCACTTCAGCGCGATGTCAGCGAACCCGCCTTCGACGACGCCATCGCTCGCATTCACGACTGGCTCTCGCAGGGCGAGTGCTACCAGATCAACTACACGTATCGCCTGAACTTCGACGCCTTCGGCTCGCCGGTCGCGTTGTATCGCCGCCTGCGTGCGCGTCAGCCGGTGCCGTACGGCGCGCTGGTGGTGCTGCCCGGCGCGCGTAACGTGGCCGGCCGGGCGATTCTTTCGCTGTCGCCCGAGCTATTCCTGCGCCATTCGCGCGGACAACTCGAAGCCAAGCCGATGAAGGGCACGGCGCCCGCCTCGGGCGATGTCGCGAGAGATACCGAACTCAGCGCAGCGTTGGCCGCCGACGAGAAGAACCGCGCCGAGAATCTGATGATCGTGGACTTGCTGCGCAACGATCTTGGCCGCATCGCCGTGCCCGGCACGGTCAAGGTGCCGAAGCTGTTCGAAGTCACGCGCTTCGCAAGCGTGTTGCAGATGACCTCTACGGTCACCGCCACATTGCCCGAGCAGACCCCATTTCACGCGGTGCTGCGCGCGCTGTATCCGTGCGGCTCGATCACGGGCGCGCCAAAACATCGCACGATGCAGTTGATCGGCGAGCTGGAATCGTCTCCGCGTGGCCTCTATACCGGCGCCATCGGCTGGCTCGACGCGCGGGAGGATGCGCCCGGCGAACTGGGCGACTTCTGCCTGTCGGTCGCGATTCGCACGCTCGAACTCGAATCGCCACGCACGGACGGTCTGCGTCGCGGGCGGCTTGGCGTCGGCGCGGGCATCGTGCTCGACAGCAAAGCGGACGAAGAGTGGGAGGAGTGCAAACTCAAGGCGCGTTTTCTGACCGCGCTCGATCCCGGCTTCGCGATCTTCGAGACGATGCAGGCGACTCGCGACAAGGGCATCGCACATCTCGATCGTCATCTCGCGCGTATTGCCAAGTCAGCGCACTACTTTGGCTTCCGTTTCGACGAAGCCGCACTGCGCACGCAACTGGGCGATGTGGTGAAGACGTTGTCGGAAGACGGCATGCATCGCGTGCGTCTGGCGATCTCGCATGACGGCACGCCGGCCATCACGCATGGCGTGCTGACGCCACTTCCTCGCACCGTGAAAGTGCTGCTGGCCGATGCCACTGATGCCACCAATACGACGCGCGCCGACGATCTGTTTCTGCGTCACAAGACCACCGTGCGCGAGCGTTACGACGCCGCGTGGAAGCACGCCGAAGCCAACGGCGCGTTCGACACCCTGTTCTTCAATGACCGGGGAGAGTTGACCGAAGGCGGACGAAGCAGTGTGTTCGTCAAGCTGGGTGGTCAGTGGGTGACACCGCCGCTTGCGTGCGGTGTGCTGCCCGGGGTGATGCGAAGTGTGTTGCTCGAAGACCGCGCATTCAACGCAGTCGAAGCGGTGATTACACGCGATGACCTGCTGAGTGCGCAGGCCATCGTCGTGTGCAATGCACTGCGCGGTGCAGTGCCCGCAGTCGTTCAGCTGCCCTGACGCGACGCGATCTGCGGCACGAACAGGTCGCTCCACTTCGTCGGGCGCGTCTTGATCGTGCCGGCGCGGCCCATGAACTCCACGTATTGCATCAGGCCGTTGGGCGTCGTGGTGAATTGCAGGCCGGGGTCGGCAATCATCTGCTCGATTTCGGCTTGCGGCAGGTTCATCTTCGACACGCGCAGGAAGGTCTGCGCGGCGCCCACGTGATCCTTCGCGATATAGGCGGCCGCTTCTTCCTGTGCGGCGAGGATGGCCTGCACCAGCTTCGGATTCTGCACCGTGAACTGCTTCGGCGCGAACACCACGTCAATCGTGATGTTGCCGAGCACGTCCGTCGAGTTGAGCACGCGCTTGATGCGCGGATCCTTCAGTTCCTGATACGAGAACGGCGGCGACGTGAAGTGCGCCGTGATTTCCGTCTTGCCTGAGAGCAGGGCGCTCACGGCTTCCGGATGGCTCAGGCTGACCGTCTGCGGGTCGAGCTTCGCATAGTTCTCGATGCCGAACGTCTTCGCCACGGCCATTTGCAGCAGCACGGCGGAGAGCGAGGTCTTGATGCCCGGAATCGCGATCTTGTCCTTCGACGTGAAGTCCTTGAGCGACTTGATGTTCGGGTTGTTCGTGTTCAGCCAGAGCGGGCCGGTCGACAGCGCCGAGAGACCGATCACTTCCGAGCGCGGAATGCCGTGCGCCTTCGACCACAGCGTGATGAAGCCGGGCGCGCCCGTACCTGCCACGTCGAGGTTGCCGGCGAGCATGGCGTCGTTGATCACGTTGCCGCCGTCGAGGATCGTCCACGTGGTTTTCACGTCACCCAGCCCCAGGGCCTTCGCGTGCTTCTCGACGAGATGCTGGTCGCGCATGACCATCAGCGGCAGGTAGAGAATGCCGTAACCGTGCGAGAGGCGCACAGTGCTGGCTTCGGCATGGGCCAGATTGCCGACGGTGGAAAGTGCCGTCGTGGCGGCCAGCGCGAGGGTGCTGACCCAGCGCGTGAAATGACGTCGATTCATGGTGTGCTTGTCTCCGGATCGTTGGAATTATTCACGCCTCCGCCAGTAAATCAAGCGCAGGCGCGGTACTTGTCAATCAGTCAGTCGCTCAATCAGTGCTGCATGCCCCAGCGGTGCAGCGTGCGCTTCTCGATGCGCGCAAACAGCAGGTTCTCTACCGCCAGACCAATCAGAATCACAAAGAACAGGCCGGCAAACACGTTGGCCGTCTCCAGCGAATTGCGGTTCTCGAAGATGTACCAGCCGAGGCCGCCCGACCCCGACGACACCCCGAACACGAGTTCGGCGGCGATCAGCGTGCGCCACGCAAACGCCCAGCCCACTTTCAAGCCGGTGAGAATGCTCGGGAACGCGGCCGGAATCAGCACGTGCTGCACCAGCGCAAAGCGTTTGAGCCCGTAGTTCTGGCCGACCATGCGCAGCGTCTTCGACACGCCGCGAAAGCCGCTGTGCGTGTTGAGCGCCACGGCCCACAGCACCGAGTGCACCAGCACGAAAATCACGCTGCCGTTGCCCAGACCGAACCAGATGAGCGCGAGCGGCAGCAGCGCAATCGCGGGCAGCGGGTTGAACATGGCCGTGAGGGTTTCGAGCAAGTCGTTACCGATCTTCGAACTGATGGCCACCGTAGTGAGTATCGCGGCCAGCGCGATGCCGATGCCGTAGCCGATCAGCAGGGTCTTGAGCGAGACGACGGCGCGCAACAGCAGCACGCCGCTCGTGATGCCGCCGACGAAGGCTTCCAGCGTATCGGTGAAGCTCGGGAACAGCAGCGCGTTATCGAGCCAGCGGCCGTAGATTTCCCAGATCAGCGCCAGCACCAGCAGGATGACGGTCTTGCGCAGCCAGCTCAGGCGGTACAGCGTCTCGAACGTGGAGAGCGGGCGCTGAATCGACGAGAGTTCGGCAGGCACCGGCTCCAGTACGAATTCCGGGCGGAACACGGGCTGGATGCCGGATTTGATGGCCTCAGCAGAGGACGCCGCCGGCGCAGCTTGCACGGGTTGCAACGTTGTCATGGAAATCTCCTCAGTGCGCCGCGAACAGCAGTTGGTCGATACGCGTTTCGAGCGCGCTCTGATGGGCGGTGCCCAGTTGCTCGGGGGCGATGCTGTTGAGTTCGGCCTTGACCTGTCCCGGGTGCGGCGAGAGCAGCAGAATGCGCGTGCCGATGCGAATGGCTTCATCGATACCGTGTGTGACGAACAGCACGGTGAAGCGCGTGTCGTCCCACAGGCGCAGCAGTTCGTCCTGCATCTTGCGGCGGGTGAGCGCGTCGAGTGCGGCGAACGGCTCGTCCATGAGCAGCACGTCCGGCTCCATGGCCATGCCGCGTGCAATCGAGACGCGCTGCTTCATGCCGCCCGAGAGCGTGTGCGGATAGCTGTCGATGAACTTGGCCAGCCCGACTTTCTCGATGTAATGCGCGGCGCGATCGGCGGCTTCGCGGCCTTTCAGACGGCCGCTGGCGGTGAGGGCGAATTCGACGTTCTGGCGCACCGTCTTCCACGGCAGCAATTGATCGAACTCCTGAAACACCATCATGCGGTCCGGGCCCGGCTCGGTGACCGTGCGGCCCTTCAGGCGAATTTCGCCATTCACGGGGGGCAGATAGCCGCCGATGGCCTTGAGCAGGGTCGATTTGCCGCAACCGGACGGCCCGAGCAACACGAACCGGTCGCCGGGGTACACGTTGAAGCTGACTTGCTGGGCGGCGGTCACGAGGTAGTCGTCGGTCTTGTACTGAAGCGTGACCTGATCGATTTCCAGCAACGGCTGCGCGCCAGCCGGCACCGGCCCGGCGGCCGGATGGGGGTTGTTGGGCATTGCCTGTCTCCTGATTGATGCTCTTATAATCGGCTCCGATACTAAGCAGCGAAGCTGTAACGAAGCTGACAGGATGCGGTGTGCAGGGGGTGGGATAAACCCTGTGTCCATCGCGCTCCAAGTCAGAAAAGGAGACTTTGTAACCATGCGCATCATGCTGGTGGAAGACACCGTCGATGTGGCGGAAGCGATTGCCACGCAGTTGCGGCGGCTCGGACACGCGCTCGACTGCGAGACGGACGGCGCCTCGGCGGCGGCGCGCATCGGTGACGATTACGATCTGCTGATTCTCGACGTGATGCTGCCGCACGTCGACGGATTGGAGCTGCTTCGGCGTGTGCGCGAACGCGGGCTGTCCACGCGCGTGCTGATGCTCACCGCGTGTGCCGAAATCGAAGAACGCGTGCGCGCACTCGATCTCGGTGCGGACGACTATCTCACCAAACCCTTCGATTTCCGCGAATTGGAAGCGCGCGTGCGTGCGCTCATGCGTCGCACCGGGCAGGACGCGACCAATCAACTCGCCTGCGCAAATCTGACGCTCGATCGCAAGAGTCGCGGTGTGGAAATCGACGGACTGCCAGTTGAACTCACGCGTCGCGAAGTGACGTTGCTCGAAATTCTCGCCGCGCGTCCCGGGCGCATCTTCGGCAAAGACGAGCTGATGGATCGTCTTTACGGTGACGAATCGCCGCCGAATGCCAACGCGCTCGAACAGTACGTCGCGCGCCTGCGCAAGAAGCTCGCTGCTGCGCAATTCCAGATTCGCACGTTGCGCGGGCTGGGCTACCAACTCGTGCTGTCATGATCGTTCCCGGCCGGTCACTGTATCTCCGGCTCGTCGTCCGGATGGGCGTCGTGCTGGCGCTCGCGGTGGCGGCGGTGCTGCTCGGTATCTGGTTCTCCACGCGCGCGGCGGTCGATCGTGCGTATGACCGGTGGCTGCTCGGCAGTGCGCTTCAGGTCGCGGAAAACACGTGGTATCAGAACGGCGAAGTGAACGTCGACGTGCCGCTCGCGGCGTTCTCGGCACTCGCCCCCGGTGACCAGATTTTCTATACCGTGCTCGATCCCAACGGGCGCTCGGTCGCGGGCGATTCGGAATTCCGTCCGCCGATTCCGTGGGACAAGCTCGCCGAGGGCCCCATCGTGGTCGACGGCACGTATCAGGAGATGCCGATTCGCATCGCCATCGTGGGGCGGCGCATGCCGGTGGCGGCAGCGCATCCGTGGGCGGTCGTGGCGATGGCGCACACGCAGAACGCGCGTGTGAGATTCACGCGAAATCTCGCGGACAACACACTGCTGATCACGATTGCCACCGGGGTGTTGACGTTGCTCGCGGCGCTATGGACGCTGCGTCAGGCGCTCGCACCGCTCAAGCAGATCGAGGCGGCGATTCGCGAGCGAGACTCAAACGATCTCGTGCCGTTGGCGGTCACGGCACCCGCAGAAACGCTCGCATTAGTCGGCGCGATCAACGACTTCATGCAGCGGCTGGCGACCTCGCGTGCGCTGATGCGGCGTGTGATCGGCGACGCGGCGCATCAGTTGCGAACGCCTGTGACTGCGCTCACTGCGCAAGCGGAAATGCTCACACAAACCGATGACGAAACCGCTCGCCAGTCGCACATCGCCCGCATTCAGAAACAGGCGCGCGGCTTGGGCGGGCTCATTCATCAGTTGATCAATCATGCGATGGTGCAGCACCGCGCCGATAGCGTGGCGCCGGTGCCTGTCGATCTGGGCGAGCTGTTGCAGGATGCGATGCGCGAGACGCTGTCGTATGCTGATCGCGATATCGATTTCTCGCTGCAAATGCCTGAAACCTCGGCGGGTGCAAGCGTACCGGCGATGATCGTGGGCGATGCGCTGAGCTTGCGCGAGGCGATCAAGAACGTGCTGGTCAACGCGCTCGCGTACGGCGCGCCGCATCGGCTGTACGTGGACGTGACTGACGATGGCGATCAATGGCGCCTGCGTTTCTTCGACGATGGTCCGGGCATTCCCGAGACGGAGTGGCAGCGCGTACGCACGCCGTTTTCGTCACGTGCCGATGGCCGCGAAGGCGCGAGTCTGGGGCTGGCGATGGTGGCCGAAGTGATGCGCGCGCATGGCGGCCAAATGGCCTTCGAGCGCATCGATGGGGAAGGGTTTGCGGTGGTGTTGACGCTGCCGAAGGCGAGCGCGTGACAGCGCTTGAGATAGCGTCGAAGGCGTTTTTACTTATTGCCCGGCATCGTTAGCAGAACGTCGTAATAGCTGACGATGTTGTCTTCGCTGCCCTGCGTGATTCGGTTGTACGTTTTCGCCCATGGGGAAAAGCGGGTGCCGCCTTCACTCTGCATGCCGGGAAAACGTTGGTCGCCAAGGGTGACCAGACCCCACTGTCCACCGTGATTGCGACGATAGACTTCGCCGATGTAGCTGCCGAAGACCTGCGCATATTGCAGGACTTTGGTGTCGGCGGGTTTGGGGTCTTGTGACGCGTACGCATCGTGCAACTTGCCCAGTACCGTCTCGACGTCGGCGATGCTTTTCTCCGACCCGTCGAGGGTCACCGAGTACTGAATCAACGCGTAGCGCACGGCGTCCGCTGCATAGTGCTGCGCGGCCGCCTCGATGTTGGCGTCGGGCACGAAGGTACTCTGGGACCCTTGTGCCGCGACGCTTCCGGCGCCTGCGAGCAGGCATGCCGGCAGCACGAGCGTCATCAGTCGTCGCTTGAAAATGCTCGTGCGCATGGCGATTCCCCTTAGAAGCAGTGCTCCGGTGCCGGGAACGTACCGTGCTTGACCGCCTGCACATACGCTTCCACCGCAGCGGCGATGCTCGGCTGACCGTCCATGAAGTTCATCGAGAACTTCGGCGACTTGCCGGGGAACACGCCTAGCATGTCGTGCAGCACCAGCACCTGACCGTCGCAGTCGGGGCCCGCGCCAATGCCGATGGTCGGCATCGTCGGCAACTCGGGCGTGACCTTCGTGGCCAGCGCTGCGGGAATGGCTTCGAGCACCACCAACTGCGCGCCCGCTGCCTGCAAGGCACGCGTGTCGGCAATCAGTTGTTGCCCGGCGGCTTCATCGCGAGCCTGCACCTTGAAACCACCGAACGCGTGCACCGACTGCGGCGTGAGACCCAAGTGTGCGCACACCGGAATGCTGCGCTCGACCAGGAAGCGCACCGTATCGACCAGCCACGCGCCGCCTTCGATCTTCACCATCTGCGCACCGGCCTGCATGACGGCCACGGCGCTCTGATACGCCTGTTCCTTCGTGCCGTAGGTGCCGAACGGCAGGTCGGCCACCACCAGCGCTTTGCTGGCGTTACGCGCCACGGTTTCGGTGTGATAGCAGATGTCGCGCAGCGTCACCGGCAGCGTGGTGCGCTGGCCTTGAATCACGTTGCCGAGCGAATCGCCGATCAGCATCACGTCGACGCCCACGCGATCGAGCAGGGCGGCAAAGCTGGCGTCGTAGCAGGTGAGCATCGCGATCTTTTCACCGCGCGCACGCATGTCGGCAAGCCCGGGGACAGTCACGGCCTTGCGATTGGATTCCTGGAGATAACTCATGTCGGCCTCGGTTCAGGAGGAGTCACTGGCGCGCCGGGCGGGGACGGGTGATGTCGTACGCCCGCGACGACGCATGGATCGGAGGGAGAGGCAGAGGCGCCGCCGAGCCTCGTGGGCTCAGGGGCGCGCGCCCTTGACGAAGACTTCTTTGCGCCCGCGCATCTGATCGATGCGTTCGATCAGCAGCGCGAAATCGCTGTCATTGTGCGCCGGGTCGAATTGTTCCGTATCGACGGTCAATACCGGCGCTGCGGCGTAATGATAGAAGAATTCGCCGTAGATGTCGCATAGCGCGCGCAGATACGTGTCGGGGATCTGCTGCTCCATCGGAATCGCGCGCTTCTGAATGCGCGAGAACAGCGTCTCGGGGCTCGCCTGCAAATGAATCACGAGATCCGGTGCGCGGTGCGCCCGTTCGATGTGAGCGACCAGCCGGTGGTACAGCGCAAGCTCGTCATCGGCCAGCGTGAGCCGCGCGAACAGGCCATCTTTCTCGGGCAGGAAATCGGTGAAGATCGGCTTGCCGTCGATATCGCGTCGCGCAATTTCCATCGCTTCGTCCACGCGTTGCAGACAAAACGTCAATTGCGCGGGCAGCGCATAGCGCGCGCTATCGCGATAGAAACGTTCGAGGAAGGGGTTGTTCGCGGGCTGTTCGAGCATCAGATCGGCACCGGCCGCGTCGGCGAGACGCCGGGCGAGCGATGTCTTGCCCACACCGATGGGACCCTCGACGGCCAGATAGCGAAAACGCCCGAGGACGGGCGATCTCATCGGGCGATCATGATGCGTAGGCGCGCTTGGTCGGGCAGCAGCACTGCGCGACACGTTCGATGCGCTGATCGGCCACCGCCGGCAGCAGCGCGCTGACACGGCCGACGCCGGGGATGTCGAGTTCGGGAGCGAGGTCGGCGAGCGGGCGCAACACGAAGGCGCGTTCTGCCATGCGCGGATGCGGCACGATCAGATCCGGCTCGGCAATGCGGTCTTCGCCGTAGAGCAGCACGTCGAGATCGAGCGTGCGCGGCGCGTTCTTGTACGGCCGCTCACGCCCGAAGTGCAGCTCGATCTTCAGGCACAGCGTGAGCAATTGACGCGCAGTCAGCGACGTCTCGACGGCAACGACGCAATTGAGATAGTCGTCGCCGCTCGACTCGATGGGAGCGGTGCGATAGAAATCGGATTTACCGATGATCGTGACGCCAATTTGCTGCGCGAGGCAGACGATGGCGTCCTTCATCGATTGACGGGCGTCGCCAAGATTGGCACCCAGCCCGATGTAGGCAACAGTCATGAAGCACCTTCGGAACCATGCTGTCGCGATGATACCCGCTTGCCATTTTTCTCGCTGGTAGCGTTCTCACCACTATCGCCGCCCGAATTTGCACCCCCCGAGTTGCCGCCGCCTTCACCGCCATCGCCACCCTCATTACCACCATCGCCGCGCGAGCCCGGCTTGCGACGGCGACGACGGCGCTTGGCGGCCGGCGTGCTGCCAGAGGTGGCGCCCTGCGAGAGCAGTGCGTCGCGGGTGACGGAGTCGCCTTCGAGGAAGTCGGTCCACCATTGCCCCACATCGGCAGGCACTTCGCCCGATTCGCAACGCAGCAACAGGAAGTCGTAACCGGCGCGCAGACGCGGGTGTTCGAGCAGGCGCAGCGGCGTGCGGCCGACGCGCTTGTCCAGACGCACCTGCAAGCCCCAGATTTCCTTCATGTCGGCGACAAAGCGGCGCTGGATGGCCAGCTTGCCGGTCTGTGCGTCGAGCACGTCGTCCATCGCGAGGTGCAGTGCAGGAATCGGATATTCCCCGGCGCGTTGATACGCTTGCCACTTCTCGAGCACGAGGTGCCAGAGCAGGGCGGCGAACAGGAAGCCCGGCGAAACCGGTTTGCCCGCACGAATGCGGGCATCGGTGTTGGCCAGCGCGAGCGTCACGAACTTCTCGCCCAGCGGCTGTTCCAGCACCACATCGAGCAGCGGCAGCAGGCCGTGATGCAGGCCCTGTTCGCGCAGTTGCTGCACGCAACCCCAGGCGTGGCCCGAGAGCAGCAGCTTGAGCATTTCGTCGAACAAACGCGCGGCAGGCACATTGTCGATGAGCGGCGCGAGTTCCGGAATCGGCGCGGCCGTGGCGTCGTCGATCTTGAAGCCGAGCTTGGCGGCGAAGCGCACCACGCGCAGCATGCGCACCGGGTCTTCGCGATAGCGCGTGGCCGGGTCGCCGATCATGCGCAGCACGCGCTTCTGAATATCTTCCCAGCCGTGGTGATAGTCATGCACCGTTTGCGCGGCCGGGTCGTAATACATCGCGTTGACGGTGAAGTCGCGGCGGGCGGCGTCTTCATCCTGCTCGCCCCAGACGTTGTCGCGCAGCACACGGCCCGACTCGTCGGTCACGTGGGTCTTGCGATCGAGTTCGCCTTTCTTGGGACGGCGTGCGCCGATCTGCTCGCTGTCGATCGCGTCGACCAATGCCCGGAACGTGGAGGTCTCGATGATCTCCTGCCCGAACTGCACGTGCACGATCTGGAAGCGGCGGCCGATGATGCGCGCGCGCCGGAACAGGCGCTGCACTTGCTCGGGCGTGGCGCTCGTGGCGACGTCGAAGTCTTTCGGTGCGATGCCCAGCAGCAGGTCACGGACCGCGCCGCCGACGATGAACGCCTTGAAGCCGGCTTGTTGCAGCGTGTCGGTCACGCGCACGGCGTTCTTCGAGAGCAGCGTCGGGTCGATGCCGTGCACCGACACCGGAATGACGACCGGCGTGCCGGCAGGGGTGGCACTGTAGGCGGCGTCGGGGGTGCCGCTTTCTTTGCCGAGCAGCTTCTTGATGAGTTTGCGTATCACTGGAACAACTCGAGAATGGGCCAGCGACGCGCCAGCGCGATTTCGCGCAGAGCTTCATCGGGATTGGTCGCCACCGGATGGTTCACTTTCTCCATCAGGGGGACGTCGTTGGCAGAATCGCTATAGAAGAATGCGTGGTCGAAGTCACTCCACGTCTTGCCCAGGCTCGCGAGCCAGGCTTCGGTGCGGGTGATCTTGCCCTCGCGGAAGCTCGGCGTACCGACGTAGGCACCGGTGTAACGGGCCTGCGGGTCGTCGCCGACGGTTTGCGGTTCAGTGCCGATCAGGTGATCGATGCCGAAGGCGTTGGCGATCGGGCGCGTGACGAACGTGTTGGTCGCGGTCACGATGGCGCACAGATCGCCGGCCTTGCGGTGAATGTCGAGCAATTCGAGCGCTTCGGGGCGCACGTGCGGCAGGATCGACTCTTCCATGTACTGCGCGTGCCAGGCGTCAAGCTGATCGCGCGGGTAGCGGGCGAGCGGCGCGAGGCAGAAACGCAGATAGGCCGGCATATCGAGCCGGCCTGCACGGTAGTCCTGGTAGAAGGCCTCATTGGCCTGCGCGTACGTGTCGCGGTCGACGGCGCCCTGGCGCACGAGGAAGCGGCCCCACTCCTTGTCGCTGTCCGTAGGCAGCAGGGTGTGGTCGAGATCGAAGAGAGCTAAATTGGTCATTGCGCGAATTTTACCTGAAGCGGACAGCACTCAGTGCCAGTCAGTGTTTGCCGTCGGGGGCAGCGGGATCGGCGTGAGTCAACATCTGGCGCAGCAGCGGCAGGGTCACGGCCCGCTTCTGCTCCATGGAAAAACGGTCCAGCCGGTCGAGCAGGGCCATCAGGCTCGACATGTCGCGCTGGAAGTGGGTCAGCAGATAGGCCGGCACGTCGGCCGCCAGTTGCAGGCCGCGCTCGCGGGCGGCATTTTGCAGCGCCTGTTTCTTGCCGTCGTCGTCGAGACCCACAATATGAAAAACCAGACCCCAGCCCAGTCGCGTACGCAAATCTTCGCGCAGCGGCATGTCAACCGGGGGCTGTGACCCGGCGGCGACAAAGGCGCAGTGCGGCCGGGCGCGGGTTTCGTTGAACAGGTTGAAGGCGGCGATCTGCTGGTTCGGCGAGAGGTTGTCGCAGTCGTCCACACAGTAGACGGTGCTCGATTCATCGAACATGAAGGCGGCCAGCGGGCTGTTGGGGCGCAGATAGCGCGCGCCCGGGCCCACGGCATGAACCAGCGCTTCCATCAGATGGGTGCGCCCGGACCCCGCGCTCCCCCAAAGGTAGATGCCGCGGTCGCGTGCGGTGCCGGCCGACAAATCGGCAGGCAAACCGGCAAGCGTCTGCGCCACCTCGCGATTGGGCCCGACAATGAAATTGTCGAACGTGGCGGGCGGCGGTGTGCCGAGGTCGAGAAACAGTTGCTGGATCACGAACGAAGAAAGCCGGCGGAAGGCCGGCGCCATACGGTTTGCAGGGCACGCCGGCACTGGGCCGGCGTCCGATATCCCGTTTGCGTGCCAGCAGGGGCCGCGCATCGGGTAAAATCGCATTTTACCGAACCTTGATGCATTCCCGTCATGTCACACCCTAACGAAACTTCCGGACTTTCCTATCGCGACGCCGGCGTCGATATCGAAGCAGGCGATGCGCTGGTCGAAGCGATCAAGCCGTTTGCGAAGAAAACCCTGCGCGACGGCGTGCTGGGTGGCATTGGCGGCTTCGGCGCGCTCTTCGAAGTGCCCAAGCGCTATAAGGAGCCGGTACTCGTTTCGGGCACCGACGGGGTCGGCACCAAGCTCAAGCTTGCCTTCACCCTGAACAAGCACGACACCGTGGGCCAGGATCTGGTCGCGATGAGCGTGAACGACATTCTGGTGCAAGGCGCCGAGCCGCTGTTCTTCCTCGACTACTTCGCCTGCGGCAAGCTAGACGTGGCCACGGCCGCAACCGTGGTCAAGGGCATTGCCCAAGGCTGCGAACTGGCCGGTTGCGCCCTGATCGGCGGCGAAACGGCGGAAATGCCGAGCATGTACCCGGACGGCGAGTACGATCTGGCCGGTTTTGCGGTCGGTGCGGTGGAAAAGAGCAAGATCATCAACGGCACGACCATCGCCCCGGGCGACGTGGTGCTGGGTCTGGCCTCGTCGGGTGCGCATTCGAACGGTTATTCGCTGGTGCGCAAGATCATCGAAGTGGCCAAGCCGGATCTGGACGCCGACTTCCACGGCCAACCGCTGCGCGACGTGCTGATGGCTCCGACGCGCATTTACGTCAAGCCGCTGCTGGCGCTGATGGAAACGCTGCCGGTCAAGGGCATGGCCCACATCACGGGTGGCGGCATCGTGGAAAACATTCCGCGCGTGCTGGCCGACAACCTGACCGCCGACC
This sequence comes from Pandoraea sp. PE-S2T-3, assembly GCF_002179965.1. Taxonomy (GTDB): domain Bacteria; phylum Pseudomonadota; class Gammaproteobacteria; order Burkholderiales; family Burkholderiaceae; genus Pandoraea. Next base: position 270,879 of record NZ_NGUQ01000014.1, on the reverse strand, counting down.
TGTCGAAGGACGCGTGGACGCTGCCGCCGCTGTTCCAGTGGCTGCAAGAACACGGCAAGGTCGCCGACGCTGAAATGCACCGCGTGTTCAACTGCGGTATCGGCATGGCCGTGATCGTCTCGGCGGCGGATGCCGACGCTGCGGTCAAGCACCTCGAAGCCTCGGGCGAGACAGTCTACCGTCTGGGCACGGTCCGCGAGCGCCGCGAAGGTGAAGCGCAGACGATCGTTTCGTAAGTTTCGATCGTCTCGCAAGACACCGGGGAGGGCCCGCCCTCCCGGCAAGGAATGCAAGAAAAGCCCGCCGGGGATCTCCTCGGCGGGCTTTCTTTTTTTTACAGCTTTGTAGCCGTGGCGTGCGCGTCAGCGTGGGCTCATGTCCGTCGACGGTTCGCCCAGATCAGCGGCGCCCGCGCGGCGTTTGCCGCCCAGACACGCAAACACGACCGTCGCGCACAGCAGGGTGACGATGGCGAGCCGGTCAAGCAGCGTCGCAAAAGCCTGTTCGTAGGCATCGCGCAACGCCGCTTCGCCCCATGCCGGAACGCTGGCCATCGCGCCACGCATGTCGCCTGCTACTAGCCGGTTGACGGCTTCACGTGCCACGTCGGGCGCCACCGCGCCGTGCAGATCAGGCAAATGCGTGCCGATCAGCGCAATCAGCACCGCCCCGACGATCGCCAGCGCGACGCCTTCGCTTGCGACGCGCGTCGTATTGAAGATACCCATCGCCATGCCTGCGCGCTCGGTCGGCACCACGCTCACCGACAACCCGTCCATCAGTCCCCACGGCACCGCGCTGCCCGCGCCAATCAGCAGCATCGGCCACAACGCCGGATTCAGCACACCGCTGTGCAACGTGCCCGGTGCGCCTGCGGTGCGCGCGAGCCACACCAACCCCACGGCCGCCAGTACCAATCCCGAACTGCACAACACGCCCGCCGGAATGCGCCGCGCCAGTTGCGTTGCGATGAACGGCACGACGAGCATCGGCAGCGACATGGCCATCATGCGCAGCCCGGCCACGATCTCGCTGTCGCCATGCACGCCGATAAAGCGCAACGGCAACAACACGAGCAGCACGATGTAACAGCAGCACGTCGCGACGGGCAGCATCTGCACACCGATGAAGCGCACGTAGCGAAACAGCGTCAGGTCCAGCATCGGATGCGTGACACGCCGCTCGATGACGACAAACGCGATGGTCAGCGCCAGCGCGAATACGAGCGAGCCAATGACCTCCGGTGCCGTCGCGCCGATGGCGGGTGCTTGAATCACGCCGTACGTGAAGCACGCGAGCGCGCCGGTGAAGGACAACGTGCCGGGCCAGTCGAGCCCGGCGGCGGCCGGATCGCGTGACTCGCGCATGCAGCGTGCGCCGATGCACAGCGCGAACGCGGCGATTACCGCGGTAGCGGCAAACACGCCCCGCCAGCCGAAGCGCGCGATGAGCACCCCGGCGAGCACCGGGCCGAACGCCAGCCCCACGCCGAAGGTCGTGCCCAGCAAACCGTAGGCGCGCGCCCGGGCATGTCCGTCGAAGTCTTGCGCCAGTGACGCGCCACCGCCCGCGAGCGTGGCAGCGGCTGCGACGCCCTGCAATGCCCGCAGCCAGTCGACGGCAAGCGCCGAATGCGACAGCGCGAGGGCCAGCGAAGTGAGCAGCAAACATCCCACACCCAGCAGAAAGACGCGTTTGCGCCCGAAGGCGTCGGCGCACGCGCCAGCGGCCATCAGGCACCCGCCGAAGGCCAGCATGAACGCGCTGGTAATCCAGCGCATCTCCAAAGCACTGCCGTGCAATGCGGCGCCGATGGCCGGGGTGGCGACGGCACCACCGGAGAAGCTCATCGGCAGCAACAACGCGGCCAGACAAACGGAGAACAAGCCCAGCAGCCGGCGGCGCAATGACGCGTCAGCGGGCGGCCAAGGCTGGGAAGTGGTGAGCGACATGAAGAGAGTCCTGAAGATGACGCGCTGACGCGCATCGAAACGCAGAGGGGGACCAGCCCATACATGCTAAAAAATCGTGAATGCGGGATAAACAGGCGGAGGGTTCGTAGATTAAGGAATAATATTCTGCAATACGCGTCGATGGATGGCGCTAGCGTCGACTGGTCGCGGGCGATGCGCCGCAATCCGAACTGGAGGGCATGAGGATGGACAATCTGGCGGAAATCACCGCGTTCGTGCGAGCGGCAGAAACGTTGAGTTTCGTGGCGGCGGGGCAGGCGACCGGGGTGTCGGCTTCCGCAGTCGGCAAGCAGATTGCGCGGCTGGAAGCGACGCTTGGCGTACGGCTCTTTCAGCGCAGCACGCGGCGGGTGAATCTGACCGAAGCTGGCCAGATGTACTACGAACGCTGCCGGCGCGTGCTCGATGAACTGGCCGATGCGCGCGCCATGCTCTCGCAGGTATCGCAGACGCCACGCGGCAAGTTGCGCATCGGGCTGCCGGTGACGGCCTATCGATTCGTCATGCCGTTGTTACCCGCGTTCGCCGCAAAATACCCGGAGATCGAGCTCGATCTGGATTTTGACGACCGCATCGTCGATCTGATCAAAAGCGGGCTGGACGTCGTCATTCGCAGCGGCGATCTACCGGACTCCACGCTGATGTCGCGTCGCGCGGGGCCGTTTCGCTTCGTGCTGTGCGCTTCGCCCGCCTATCTTGCCAAGCACGGCACGCCGCAAACACCGAACGATCTCGAAACCCACACGTGCATCCGCTTTCGCTTTCCGACCTCGGGGAAGTTGCAGCCGTGGGCGTTCGTTGCTGATGTCACGCGCGAGCCCAAGCTGCCTACCGGGCTCACGTGCAACAACATGGAGGCATTGCTGAGTGCGACCACGCACGGGCTCGGCATCTCGTACATGCCCGACTTTCTCGCGCGTGACGCGCTTGCCGCAGGCGAGCTTCAGGTTTTTCTCGGTGACTATCTGGAGAATCCCGGTCAGTTCTGGATGCTGTGGCCGTCGAGCCGTCATCTCTCGCCCAAGCTGCGCGTGTTCGTGGACTTCATGTGCGACCGGATGCTGTAGACGCTGACCTCACTGTGCGTCGTCAGCCGCCGCCGGACGCGCCTTGAGCCAGAGGCCGAATTCCTGCATCACGGCGACCACGGGGCGCAGGCGCTCACCGTCTTCGGTGAGTTCGTACTGAACTCTGACAGGCACCTCGGCGAACACGGTTCGCTTGACCAATCCGGCGTCTTCCAACGCACGCAGATCGAGCGTGAGCATGCGCTGTGAAATACCCGGCACGTCGCGCCGCAAATCATTGAATCGCTTCGGCCCGTCGAGCAGGTAGGAGACGATCAGCAATCGCCAGCGTCCACCGAGCAAACGCATCGATTCTTCGACAGAACAACCGGTCGCACTTTCCTTCATTGGGCACCTGAGTAGGTATATTTTTTGTACCTATATCACAAACATTTGCCTTCTTCTCTTTTTATACCGAGTGAGCGATAGTCGCTTCCTCACCGCTATCAGGGTTCAAAAGGAGAACGCAATGAAGCTGTATCACGCACCGGGAAGTTGTTCGCTGGCGATCTGCATCGGTTTGCAGGAGACGGGGTTGGCCGCGGAAGTGATTCGCGTCGACGCGCGCAAGCATCTGCTCAACGATGGCAGCAGCTTCTACGACGTCAACGAGCTTGGCTACGTGCCGGTGCTGGAACTCGATGACGGGACGTGTCTGCGAGAAGGCGTGGTCATCGCGCAGTATCTGGCCGATCAGCGCCCGGAAGCCGGTCTGGTGCCCGCGCACGGCACGCTTGCCCGATACCGTCTGCTCGAATGGCTCAATTTTCTGAGCGCGGAGATCCACAAGGGCTTTATTCCGCTGCTGTATGCGGTGGCCGCAGGCAAGTATGTGGAGACGGCGCGCCCGAAGCTGGCGTCGCGATTCGCATGGGTCGATCGCCAACTCGAAGGCAAGGCGTATCTCATGGGAGAGTCGTTCACGGTGGCAGACGCGTACCTGTTCGCCATTACGCGCTGGGGCAAGGCGAGCTGGATGACGTCGGTCTACAACGCCGACATCGATCTCAGCGAATACCGCCACCTGCGCGCATGGTTTGCGCGCGTGAGCGAGCGCACGTCGGTTCGTGAGGCGCTTGCGCAAGATGCGGCATAAGGCGCTTTGCCGTGGCGCCTCGCGCTCAGCGCTTCATACGATCTTCGACGGCGCGCATCACATCGTCGAGCGTGGTTTCCATCACGCGCACGAGATCGTCGATCTGCGCGCTCGGTGCCGCCGAGCGGGGCGTCACGCGCAAGGTATGAAAGGGCATCGACGGCTCGAAGCGTCGCAGCACGAGATCGGAGTCGAGGAAATCGTAGGCCGCTACCGGGTGCAGCAGGCCGATGCCTAGCTTCTCCTTGACCATCGTGCCGATGTTCACGGAGTAGCGCGCGGTGGCCACGACCTGCTCATGCAGGCGGCCCTCGATGAAGAGTTGATCCATGCCCCAGCGCACCATGTCCGTGGGCTCGTACGAGAGGATCGGCTGCCCTTTCAGATCGGCGAGCCGTATGACCTTCTTGCGGGCCAGCGCATGACCGGCCGGCAGCGCGCAAATGGCGTCGAGCTTGGCGAACGACACCGCGTCGGTGGCGGCCACATCCTTGGTGTCGGTGAGCAGCCCGAGCGCGATCTGACGCGTGACGACCTGATCGCGAATCAGATCCGATGCCCCCGTGACCAGCGCAAGCTGCACACTCGGATGCACCGCCCGGTACCCCGCCATCACGCGGGCGAAGAAGCCCAGCCCGAACGACACCACCGAGCCCACACGAATCACGGCCTGATCGGGGTTGCGCAGGTTCAGCGCGAACTCGCGGATGTTCTCGAGCCCGGCGTAGCGCCGCTCGACCTCTTCGAACAAGGCCAACGCTTCGGCAGTCGGCTCCAGCCGGCCCCGTGCACGATCGAACAGCGTGAGCCGTGTCAGCCGCTCAAGGTCGGCCACCAGCCGGCTCACTGCCGACTGCGACGTGCCGAGTACTTGCGCGGCCTTGGTGGTCGTGCGCGTGAGCATCAGCGCCCGAAAGGCGTCGACGTGCCGAAAATCCATCAGGTCTCCCGAAGAGAGGGCGGGGCACCCGAGTGCCCCGACGCGTTTGCCTAAGGTGAGCAGACCCTAGAGCGCAAAAGCGTGGATTTTACCGCCCTTCATCACCATCGGAATCCGCTCGCCTTGCCCCAGCAGGCAGTCGAGCGAGCGCAACGGATCGCCGTCGACAATCAGGATGTCGGCGTGTGCGCCCGGCACGATTTCGCCCAACTGGCCCGACTGTCCCAGCACCTCCGCACCGACCACCGTCGCGCTGCGCAGAATCTCCGCAGGCGAGAGCACTTCGGCGCGCAGCCGGAATTCATCCGATTGCAGCCGCTGCGACTCGCCGAGCAGATCCGACCCGTAACCCATCTTGACGCCCGCTTCGCGGAAGATTTCGAGCGAACGCAGCCCGGCGGCGTGCACGTCGGCAATTTTCGCCACGCTGTCGTCGGGCAGACCTAGCGACTTGCCTTCATTCGCGAGCGCATCGTAAGTCACGAGCGTGGGTACCGCGTACGCGCCCTGTTCGGCCATGAAGCGGGCCGTCGGTGCATCGACCAGATTGCCGTGTTCAATCGTGCGCACACCGCATCGCACGGCGCGCTCGATGGCGGCAGCCGTGTAGGCATGCGCGAGTACATACGTGCCGCGCCCGCGCGCTTCGGCCACGATGGCGCGGATCTCGTCTTCCGAATAGCCCCATGCACCCACGGGATCGGTCGGTGACGCCACACCGCCTGAGGCCATGATCTTGATCTGATCGGCCCCCATTTGCAGTTCTTCGCGCACGGCGCGGCGCACTTCATCCACGCCGTCGGCGACCCGCGACAGCGCGCCCACACGGACACAGCACGGGCACGGGCCGTCGGTGCCGATGTAGTCGGTGCGCGGGCGGCCGTCGCCGTGTCCGCCGGTCTGGCTGATGGCGCGGCCCGACACGAACAGACGCGGGCCTTCGGCCAAGCCGCTTTCCACCGCGTGCTTGATCGCGTGCCCGGCGCCGCCGGCATCGCGTACGGTCGTGAAGCCGCGCCGCAACATGCCTTGCAGGATCGGCACCGACTTGAGCGTGACCAGCACGTTGGGCAGATGCGCCTGCGCCGACAGATTGAGCTGCGTGGCATGCACATGCACGTGCAGATCGATCAGGCCCGGCATGACGGTCTTGCCGCGCACGTCGATTTCGCGCGCGCTCTGGCTGCGAATCGGTTTGTCCGAGACTTCCTTGATGCGGCCATTTTCGATCAGCACCGCGTGATCACCGCGCAACTCGCCCTTGACCGGATCGAGCAACGCGCAGTTCGACAACAGAATCGACTCCATAACCTCTCCTCCCAGACGGTGTCTCTCAAGCACCGTGCACGCATGGGGTGCGCGGTGCCATGCCTATGTCTCTCGTGTGTCTCTCGTGTGCGTCTCGTGCGCGCTCAGTCGATGGTGGCGTGGGCCAGCGTGCGCGGCGTACGCGTGAGCATTTCAGGGGTGTCGCCGGTGACGACCGAGTCGTCCAGCCGGAAGCCGCCCAGCCCGTAGACGTAGATGCCCGGCTCGGCGGAATAGACCTCGTTGGCCAGCAGCGGACGATGATTGAACGCCATGTCGTCGGGATATTCATGGCCGATGATGCCCATGCCGTGCCCGGTGCGATGGCGGATGTATTCGCCGCAACCGGCCTTTTCAATGACCGCCTGCGCGGCGGCGTCGATGCCCGAGACGGGCCGGCCGGTCACCGCCGCGTTCACGGCAGCTTCGTTGGCGGCGCGGGCCACTTCGTAAAACTTCGCCTGATCGCTCGACGGTTTGCCGCAGAACCACGTCCGTTCGTTCTCGATCACGAGCCCGTTCAGGCGTGGAATCACGATGTTTACCAGCCCGTCGCCCTCGCGGATCACTGCACCACACGACGCGCCATCACCATGCGGCGAAGCCGACGCGGGGCCGGAGAGTGTCCAGCAACGCATGACTTCCAGATTCTCGCCGGGGAACCGCTTCGCCCCTTCGGTGACCATCAGGGCCGCCATCGAGTAATCGAGTTCCTGCACGAGCCGTCCCGGGCGAATGTTCTCGCGATAGCGATCCTGCACCCAGTCGGCAAGTTCGGACGCCGCGCGCATGATCGCAATCTCTTCCGCATGCTTGACCCAGCGCAGCGAGCGCATCTCGGCGAGCATCGGCACCAGCTTCGCATCGGGCAGCGACGCACTGGCACGCGCGAGCGGGCCGCCCGCCGCATCCACGCCGATGCGTGCACCCGCGAGACCGGCGGCACGAAGACGTTCAGCGATAAGCGAAGGCACTTCGGCAAGCAACGGCAGACGCTGCGTCACACGCGGGTGTTCGGCATACAGCGAGACGCGGTCGAGATCGAGCCACAGATGTCCCCGCTCACGCGCCATCATCAGGTGGTGCGTGGACAGCTCGTTCATGACCGCGAACGGCTCGCCGTCACGCGGCACACACACCGCAATCGGGCGCTCCCACGTCTGCACGTCGACGTGAAAGTTGGTCGCCCACTGGAAGAAGTCGGCGGCGGTGAAGATCAGGGCATCGACGCGCGTGTGATCCATCAGATCGTTCATCAGATCGCGGCGGTACTGGCGGGTAGCATCGGAGAGTGTCGGCATGGCGAAATCCTTTCGATCGGTAATGTCCGGCAGCGTCGGGTGAACAGGCCCTGAGCCGGTGGGGATCAGCACATTCAGTTCTTCAACTCAATCAGATTAGTCAGGTCATCATCGTCTTCGCATAGCGGCGCTGAATGACCCAGTGCGAGGCGATGGCGAGCGCAAACGTCACCACCATCGAGACCAGCGAGAGCACGGCACCGAACGGCCAGTTGTTCGCCTTCGCGATCTGGTCGTAGATGGAGGGCGTCATCATCGTGATGCCGGTGCCGCCGAGCAGCACGGGCGTCGCATAAGCGTTCATGCACAGGATGAACACGAGCATCGTGCCCGCCGCGATGCCGGGCGCTGCCATCGGCAGAATCACGCGGGTCAGCGTTTGCCGGAAGGTGGCGCCGAGGTTGCGGGCGGCTTCCTCGACAGAGAAGTCCATGCCTTCGAGCACGCTCTGCAAGGTGAGAATCATGTACGGCAGCACCACCGCCGTAGTGCCCACGACCACGGCGAATGGCGTGTAAAGCAGACGGATCGGCTGCGGCACGATACCCAGCGAGACGAGCAGCGAGTTGACGAAGCCCGCATTGCCGAGCATCACCATCCAGCCCGCCGCGCGCACCACATTGCCCACCAGCAGCGGGAACACCAGCAAGATCACCAGCAGGCTCTTGAAGCGGCTTTGCGTGCGCGCCAGCACATAAGCGACCGGAAAGCCGAGCACGAGCGCGAGCGCGGTGCACAGCGTGGCGACCTTGATGGTGGTCCACAACACCGACAGGTAATACGGGTCGGTGAAGAACTTGATGTAGTTCTCGCCGGTGATGGCGGCTTGCATCATGTCGACCGGATCGAACCGGTTCAGGCTGTAGCGCAGCAGTTGCAGCCCCGGCAACACGATCACGACCAGCACGACGAGCGTGGCGGGAAACGCCAGCGCACCGCCCGTGAAGGCGCCGCGCACCGCGCGGGCGGTGGCGGCTCGGGATGTCGGAGAGAGGCGGGTCGGCGATGGCATGGTTGGCTCAGGCGATTCTGGCGCGGCTGCGGCGTTCACAGGCCCACCTTGAATTCCTTGTTCCAGAAGTCGAGCAGCGCCGGCTTGTCGGCGGTGAATTTGGCGTAGTCGAGCTTGACCATGCGATCGAGTTCGGCGTTCGTGAAGCCCACGCTCTGTTGCAGCGCCGGCGGCAGGTTGGCATTTTTCACGGTCGGCGCGTAGCCCATCGTTTCCGCAAAACCGATCTGCGCGCGTGGGTCGAGCATTGCGTTCAGATAGTTGAAACCGCACATCTTCGACTGCGAGTTTTTCGGCACGGCCGCTTCGAACGTCACCGGCACGGCACCTTCCTTCGGCACCACGTATTCGATCGGCACGCCGGCCTTCTTCCATTGCAGCGCGCGCGCTTTCCACATGCAGGTGAACCAGATGTCGCCGCTCTTGAGCGCGGACGCCACAGCTTCGTTCGACGGGTACACCTTCGGTTGCTGCGACTTGCGCAACTCGCGCAGGAACTGCATGCCACCGGCGGTATCGCCGTCCTTGTGGCCTGCCGCGAGCGAGCTGCTCACCACGTTGAAGTTGTAGAGGATGTCGGAGAAGCCGACTTTGCCCTTGAGCTTCGGATCGAGCGCGGCCATGAACGAGTCGGGCTTGGTGCCGAGCTTTTCGGGGTTGTACACGATCACCATCGCACTGAAGATGTGCGGAATCGAGTACGGACGGCGCAGCGATTCGAGCGTGTTGGCGAGGTTCGGCACGAGCTTCGCGTCGATGGGTTCGAGAATGCCCGAGCGGTTGATGTCGTACATATCGAGATCGGCCAGACAGGCGACGTCGAGCGAGCCGCGGCGCGACGCTTTTTCGGCGCGCAGCTTGGTCATGCGCGCGACCTGATCGGCCGAGTCGTACGTGACCTTGCCACCGGCCGCTTCGATGATCGGCTTGCCGATGTTCTGCTCGAGCAGATTCAGATAGTCGCCACCCCAAGTGCCTACCACTACGTTCGGGCAGGCATCGGCCGCGCGTGCCGAGAGGGCTTCGAGGCCGAGCGCCGGGGCGAGCACCAGGCCGGAGGCGGTCTTGAGAAACGTGCGGCGGTTCAGGGCGTGCGTCATGTCGTCATCCTTCCTAACGTGAGGCCGAAACAAAGGGCGGCACCGGTGCGGGACCGCGGGTAAGAAAACAGAGAGTCAGGCGTTGAACAGCAGGCAGTCGCCGGGGGCGAAACACGCCTTGAGCATCTGGCCGGGCGCATACCGCCCGGCGCTGTCGCTGGCCGTGTTCGGCACATGCGCGACCAGCATCTCGCCCTGCGGGCTCTTCAGGCGCAGTTCGAGCGTGGAGCCGAGATAAATCGTCTGATCGACGGTGACGGGCACAGCGCTCTCGTTGCCGGCCGGCGCATCGGTCAGGCGCAGGCGCTCGGGCCGGATACCGAGCGTGGTGGCGTCGGGCGCGGCGTTGGCGAGGGCAAATCGCTCGCCTTTGGCCGTGACGAAGTGGCCATCGTTCATGCGGCCTGCGAGGAAATTCATCTTGCCGAGGAAGTTCGCCACGAACGGATTGGCGGGACGCTCGTATAGGGCGTCGGCGGTGCCGATCTGCTGCACGCGGCCGTCGTGCATGACGGCGAGACGGTCGGCAATGGCGAGCGCTTCTTCCTGATCGTGGGTGACGAAAATCGTAGTCAGGCCGAGACGCTGTTGCAGCGCGCGAATCTCTTCGCGCACTTCGGTGCGCAGCTTGGCGTCGAGATTCGAGAGCGGTTCATCGAGCAGAAAAACGTCGGGCCGGATGGCAAGCGCGCGGGCAATCGCCACGCGTTGCTGCTGTCCGCCCGAGAGTTGGCGCGGGTAGCGATCGGCCAGTTGGGTCAGCCGCACCATGTCGAGCGCTTCACGCACGCGGGTCGCGCGATCGGCGCTCGAGACGCGGCGCATCTCCAGCCCGAATGCGACGTTTTCCGCGACGGTCATGTGCGGGAAGAGCGCATAGCGTTGAAACACCATGCCCGTGTTGCGCCGGTGCGGCGGCAGGCGCGACACCTCTTTGCCGCCGATCCAGATTTCGCCGTCGGTCGGCTCCACAAACCCCGCGACCATGCGCAGCGTGGTGGTCTTGCCGCAGCCGCTCGGGCCGAGGAAGGCGACGAGTTCGCCTTCGGCAATGTCGAGCGAGAAGTCGGCCACTGCCGCCGAATTGCCGTATTGCTTGCGCAGACCGCGCAGACAGACGTTGGCCATGTCAGATCACCTGGCTGAGTTTGACGAAGCGATCGGTGATCAGCATGACGATGCCGAGCAACACGATCTGCGCGGCAGAGACCGCCGCAATCGTCGGGTCGAGGTTGAATTCGAGGTACTGCATGATCGCGATGGGCAGCGTAGTCTTGCCCGGGCCGACGAGCGGCAGCGTGAGTTCGAGGTTCTCGAACGACACGATGAAGCTGAACAACACGGCGGCGACGATGGCCGGGCGCAGCATCGGCAGCGTGACGCGCCAGAGCGTGCGCCACGGGCCTGCGCCGAGGTTGCGCGCAGCCTCTTCGATGGTGCCGTCGATCTGCGCGAGGCTCGCGCCGACGAGACGCATCGTCCACGGAATAGTGAGGCAGATGTGCGCGACGACCAGTCCGGTGAAGGTGCCGACGATATCCACATCGAAGATGTTTTCGGCGCGCAGATAGAACAGATAGGTCGCGATGCCGGCAACGATGCCGGGCACGACCAGCGGCAGCAGCAAGACGTTGCCGAGCGTGCGGCGCCCGGGGAAACGATATCGGGCAAGTGCGAGCGAGGCAGCCACGCCGAGAATGACGCCGCCGATGGCTGCGCACGCAGCAAGTTGCAGAGACAGGAGGAAGCCGTTGGCGAACGCGGCATTGCGCCACGCGTTGGCGTACCACGACAGCGTGTAGCCGCTGGGCGGGAAGGTGATGATCGCGTCTTTGAAGAAGCTCAGCCAGATCACGAAAATCAGCGGGCTGAGCATGAACAGGTAGATCAGCGTGACACCGGCGCGCACGGCCCATTTGCCGGCCGAAATGCCGCGCGGCTTGCCTGCCGGTAACCGTAGCGTGTCGCTTGGCGCACCCCCTTGCAGCGCGCCCGGCACCCCACTCTGTTCCATCGAAGTCTGCGTCATTGGCACCCTTCCCGGTATCGTGGATTCGATGCAATTTTGAATTGATCGAAACGTTGATATGCAAATTAGCATATCAAAATCGACATGCAAACCGGAAAGCTGTCAGGGTTTCAACGGAGGCGGGAGAGGTATTCAGAATGCGTTCCGCACAGCGGCATGGCGGAACGCGGGCAGGTGAGTTTTGACTCGGACTTGCGTCAGTCTTGCCAGAGTTGGCGCACGGTGGCGAGCGCGCGTTGCGGTGCATCGCTGGCGGTGCAGTCGACGATATGACGCTCGGGCATCGAGCGCAGCCACGTGAGCTGACGCTTGCACAACTGGCGCGTGGCGAAGATACCCTTGTCGCGCATGGTGTCGTAATCGGTTTCGCCGTCGAGGTATTCCCACACCTGGCGGTAGCCCACGCAACGCATCGACGGCAGGCCGGGATCGAGATCGCCGCGCGCGCGCAGACGCTCGACTTCTTCGATGAAACCGGCAGCGAGCATCACGCGAAAACGCTCGGCAATGCGCGCGTGCAACACCGCGCGATCGCTCGGTTCCAGCGCAACGGGAATGAACGTGTGTGGCGATGCTTCGGCAGGGGCCTGCGCCTGTTCGGCGAGCCATTGCGACATCGGCTTGCCCGACAATTCGAATATTTCGAGTGCGCGCTGAACACGCTGCGAATCGTTCGGCGCGAGTCGCGCGGCAGTGACCGGATCGACGGCGGCCAGCCGCGCATGCATCGCCGGCCAGCCATCGCGTGCGGCTTCCTCATCGAGGCGGGCACGCACGTCGGCATCGGCGGACGGCAACGGCGACAAGCCTTGCGTGAGCGCCTTGTAGTAGAGCATGGTGCCGCCTACGAGCAACGGCCGGCGACCGCGCGCGGTGATCTCGTCGACCAGACGCAGTGTGTCGTTGCGAAACTGGGCTGCCGAGTAGGCGTCGCGCGGATCGATGATGTCGATCAGATGATGCGGCACGGCGGCGAGTTCGGCGGCGCTGGGTTTGGCCGTACCGATGTCCATCTCGCGATAGACGAGAGCAGAGTCGACGCTGATGATTTCGATCGGTGTGTCTTGTGCGAGCGCGAGCGCGGCAGCGGTCTTGCCGGAGGCCGTCGGGCCCAGCAGGCAGATGATCGGGGGCGGGTGATTCATGGACTTCCGGATACTTTGTCGTGCTTTGTGCTGCAACTCAACGGCCGCGCATGAACAGTTTGTCGAGATCGCCCAGCGTGAGTTGATACCACGTGGGACGGCCGTGATTGCACTGGTCGGCGCGCTCGGTCGCTTCCATCTGGCGCAGCAGCGCGTTCATTTCCTCATGCGTCAGACGCCGGTTGGCACGCACGGCACTGTGGCAGGCCAGCGTGCCGAGCAACTCGTGCTGACGTTCGGTGAGCACACGCGAGCCGCCGTACTGACGCAGATCGGCGAGGACGGCGCGGGCCAGCGCTTGTGCGTCGGCCCCGTCGAGCAACGCGGGAATGGCGCGTACCGCGAGCGTCGTCGGCGACATCGCGGCGAGATCGAAACCGAGGGCTTTCAAGGTTTCCTGATGCTCTTCGGTCGTGCCGATTTCGACCGGATCGGCGAAGAACGTCACCGGGATGAGCAACGGCTGCACCGGTACCACGCGCTCGATCAGCGCGTGCTTGAACTGTTCATAAAGAATGCGCTCGTGCGCGGCATGCATGTCGACCAGCACCAGCCCGTAGGCGTTCTGCGCGAGGATGTAGATGCCGTGCAGTTGGCCGAGGGCGAAGCCGAGCGGCTGTTCGAGCTGCATGGCGTCAGGCGTGGCGCCTGCCGTCATGCCGTCGGTCATCGACGCGCCAGTCGCATCCGATGCTGCCCCGGGGCTGCCAAGCGAACCGTAAGCCGAAGCCGGAGCATCGGTGACGCCCGGTTGGCCATACGGGCGGGGTGCAGGCGGTGCGGCGCGTCCGAACAGGTTGTCGTAGACCGAGAGCGGCTGCGCGACCGGCAGCGTGCCTTGCTGCGCGCGCGGGTTCCAGTTGCTGCCCCCCGGGGTGCCGAAACCAGCGGCAGGGCGTGCGCCCATGAAGCCGAAGCCTGCGCCGTTGTTGCCATTCCCTGCCGCGAGGCCGCCGCCTTCGGTCACATGCGCGGCGTGGGTTGCGCCGCCACTGCCGGCGGCGCGTGCGAGCGCACGCTGCACGGCGTGGAAGACGAACTGGTGCACGCTGCGCGCATCGCGAAAACGCACTTCGATCTTCGACGGATGCACGTTCACGTCGACCAGTTGCGGCGGCAGTTCGAAATACAGCACGTAGGCCGGATAACGGTCACCATGCAGCACGTCTTCATAGGCGGCGCGCACGGCGTGTGTGAGCAGCTTGTCGCGCACAAAGCGGCCGTTCACGAAGAAATACTGCTGATCGGCGCGGCCACGGCTGGCCGTGGGCAGCCCAACGAAACCGGACAGGCGCAGCTCGGCCGCGCCTTCATCCAATGCGAGGTGTGCGTCGGCGAAGTCGTTGCCGAGCACACGCGAGACCCGCGTGGTGGCGTCAGACACATTCCAGTGCTCGACCGCACGGTTGTTATGCAGGATCGAGAAGCCGACATCGGGGCGCGCGAGCGCGCTGCGACGGATGACATCCATGCAGTGGCCGAATTCGGTCTGCTCGGTCTTGAGGAATTTACGGCGCGCGGGGGTGTTGAAGTACAGGTCGCGCACATCGACCGTGGTGCCGACCGGCCCGGCGGCAGGCGTCAGCGCGCCGGTGTTGCCGTCGATAGCCGTGGCATGGGGAGCGTCGATCTGACGGCTCGACAGCGTGAGCTGGGCCACCGAGGCGATCGACGCCAGCGCTTCACCGCGAAACCCGAGGGTGAGCACCGATTCCAGCTCGTCGAGCGTGCGAATCTTGCTGGTGGCGTGACGCGTCAGTGCCAGCGGCAGTTGCTCGGAAGACATGCCGCCGCCATCGTCGGTAATCGCGATGCGGCGCACACCGCCTTCTTCGAGCTTGATCTGGAGCGCGCGGGCACCGGCGTCGAGGGCGTTTTCGAGCAGTTCCTTGACCACCGAGGCCGGCCGTTCGACCACTTCGCCGGCGGCAATCTGGCTGATCAACTGGTCCGGGAGGACGCGGATGGCCCGCGTGGGCGCCAAGGCAGCCGGAATGGGGCCGGGCAGGCGCGCCGGGCGCTCCGCATGATCAGCGTCGGCGGCACCGTTGGCGGTGTCGTCGGGGGCACCGGCGAGGCGCTCGGCAGCGGAATTTGAGGTCGGGGTGGCAGACATGGGAACCATTATAAAGGTTGCCCTCAAAGACATAGATCGGTCTGTGTTTCAGCCTGCAATACCTAACTTGACGCTAATAAAAGCCCTATATAGTGCAGTCATAGGAAGGTCGGGGCAGGGCCCGGTGTGGCTGAAGGGAACCGACAGCCGGTGAACGGGCGATTTTTCCCGCCCCCGGCACTTAACGACGCCCGATGAATGCGCTGGTATGATGCGATTCGTCGTATGCCCGTGGGGACGGGCCGGCGTCCTTTATCTTGAGGAATCGTCTTGGATACTTTGGTGCAGTTGTTGGAGATGGTGCTCCACATCGATAAGCATTTGGGTGTGTTTATCGATCAGTACGGAAACTGGGTCTATCTGTTCCTGTTCCTGATCGTGTTTGTCGAGACCGGGCTGGTGCTGTTCCCGTTCCTGCCGGGCGATTCCCTGTTGTTCATCGGCGGCGCGTTTGCCGCGACGGGTGCCATGGACCCGTGGTTGCTCGGCGTGCTGCTCTTTATTGCAGCGATTACCGGCAATACGCTCAATTACTGGATCGGCTCGAAGATCGGGCCGCGCGTGTACGAGAAGAACTGGCGTTTTCTCGATCGCGACGCGCTGCGCAAGACGCACGATTTCTACGAACACCACGGCGGCAAGACCATCGTGATGGCGCGTTTCGTGCCGGTAGTGCGCACGTTCGCCCCGTTCGTGGCAGGCGTGTCGGCCATGCCGTGGGCACGCTTCCAGCTCTATAACGTGCTGGGCGCGGCGATCTGGGTGGTGCTGCTCGTGGGCGGTGGCTACGTGTTCGGCAACCTGCCGATCGTCAAGCAATACCTGAACGTGATCGTGCTGGTGGGCATCAGCGCGGCCGTGGTGCCGATCGCACTCGGCGCACTGTGGAAGATGTTCACGCGCGGCCGTCGCCGCGTGCCGCAAAGCCAAGGCGAGTGATCGCCTGATAGTGCGGTGGCGGGGCGATAGTCCTCGCCCGCCAAGGTTCAGAGAAGCTTCAGACAAGAAAATGGCGCGTCCGATTGGGCGCGCCATTTTTGTTTGCCATGCCGGTCTTCGGAGGCAGGAGACCGTCGATATCAGGCCGTGCGGTTCTTCGCCAGCGGCGGGTTCTTCGCGAAATACGCCTTGATGCCGGTGAGCAGCGCGTTGGCCAGCTTCTCCTGATACGCCGGGTCGTTGAGCCGCTGTTCTTCATCGGGATTGCTGATGAAGGCGGTCTCGACCAGCACCGAGGGGATGTCCGGGGCTTTGAGCACGGCAAACGACGCTTGTTCGACGCGGCCGCTGTGCAAGCGGTTCAGGCCGCCAATCTGCTTGAGCAGGGCATCGCCAAACACCTTGCTGTCGCGAATCTGCGCCGTGGTCGACATGTCGAGCAACGCGTGCGCCACCGTGCGGTCGTTGGTCTTGATGTTCACGCCGCCGATCAGGTCGGACGCGTTCTGCGTCTTTTCGAGCAAGCGCGCCGTGGCACTCGTGGCACCACGCTCGGACAGCGCAAACACCGACGAGCCGTTGGCCGCGGGTGAGGTGAACGCGTCGGCGTGAATCGACATGAACAGGTCGGCATCCACGCGGCGGGCCTTCTGCACGCGCACGCCGAGCGGCACGAAGAAGTCGGCATCGCGGGTCATCATCGCGCGCATGTTGGGCTGCGCATCGATCTTGTCGCGCAGGCGCTTGGCGATCTGCAACACCACATGCTTCTCGTACGAGCCCTTGCTGCCGATGGCGCCCGGGTCTTCCCCGCCGTGGCCGGGATCGAGGGCGATGGTGAGCAGCCGGGCCGTTTTCGGGCCGCGCGAGGGCGGCGGTGCGATGGACAGACCGTCGTCATCGTCGTCGTTACGCTGCGCGAGCGGCGGGGTCTTCTCCGGGGCCGGGCGGGGCGGGCGTGTTGATGAGGACGGCGTGGGCGGGCGTGACGGGGCCGCATTGCCTGCGTCACGCTGGGCATATTGCTGGAAGAACGCTTCGCTCTCTTCGCTGCTCGGCGTGCCGCCCGAGGACGGCGCCGGACCCTGCTGCGCGAGCGCTTCGGCCTTGCGGCCGGACTTCGCGAGCAACTCCATGAGCGGATCGGGTTCCACCGCCGGATACAGATCGAACACCGTGCGGTACTTGTAGCCCGCGACCGGCGGCAGCGTGAACGACTGCGGCTTCACGCCGGCCTTCAGGTCGAAGACCATGCGCACCACGCCGGGCTTGAACTGCCCCACGCGCACTTGTGCGATCTGCGGGTCGTTCGGCTGAATCTTGGCGACGAGATCGCGCAGCGTCGGGCTCAGATCCACTTCATCGAGATCGATGACGAAGCGGTTCGGACTCTCCATCAACTGCTGCTGGAACTTGACCGGGTTGTCGGTCTCGAGCGTCACACGTGTGTAGTCTTTCGCAGGCCACACGCGCACCGCGACGATGGCGTTGGCAAAGGCGAAACGGGGGCCGGTGAGGGCGAGGATCAGCGTCGATGCGCCGGCGCGCAATGCGCGGCGGCGGCCGGCATTGGGCGAGGAGGCGTCGTCGGTACGGGCGAAGCGTTTGATCAGCATGAGTTCAGGCAAGCCAGACCGGCCGGCGTGTAGGCGCTCGTCGTGAGACGTCGGCCATCGCCAACTGGTTCCAGCCAAAGGCGTAAATCGGGGGTGCCCAGCAGACCGCCGGCCTTCTCGGGCCATTCGACCAGACACAGGGCGTCGCCGGCAAAATGCTCGCGAAAGCCCGTGTCGTGCCATTCGGCCGGATCGGCAAAGCGGTACAGGTCGAAATGATAGACCGGCAATACACCCTGCGGCGTGTCGATGTTGTACGGTTCACACAGCGCATACGTCGGGCTTTTGACGCGGCCGTGGTGGCCCAGCGCGCGCAGTACCGCACGCACCAGCGTGGTCTTGCCGGCACCGAGATCGCCCGAGAGCTGCACGTGCAGGCCCGCATGGGCGGCGTCGGTGTGGGCCATGCGCGAGACGATGGCGTGCGCGAGTGCCACTGCGAAGGCTTCGGTGGCAGCTTCGTCGGGAAGCGCAAAAATGCGCTCGCCCAGTGGCGCGGACGCTGTGTGATCGGGCATTGCGTAAAATAGAGTCGATGAAAGCTTCCGTGATTTTCCCCGCTCCCGCCGCACAAGTCGAGCCATCGGCACTGCCGGATGGGCCCGAAGTGTCGCCCTCGCGCGACAATACGGCGATTGTTTCGCTCAGTGCAGCGCAACTGTCGACGCTCGCGGGTCAAATTCGCACGTGGGCGCATGAACTCGGCTTCGGCGAAGTCGGCATCACGGACACCGATCTCTCGCACGCCGAACCGGGTTTGCAACAGTGGCTCGATGACGGCTGTCACGGCGATATGGACTACATGGCCGCGCACGGCATGAAGCGGGCCCGCCCCGCCGAACTGGTGCCCGGCACGGTGCGCGTGATCAGCGCGCGCATGAATTATCTTCCCCAAGACACCGACATGGCCACATGGCGCGCGCACGAAGCGGCGCGTCAGCACATGCCGGGCGAGGCGGTGGTGTCGATCTATGCACGCGGCCGTGACTATCACAAGGTGATGCGCAACCGCTTGCAGCAACTTGCCGACCGGGTTTCGCAGGCGATCGGGCCGTTCGGGTATCGCGTGTTCACCGATTCGGCACCGGTGCTGGAAGTGGAGCTTGCGCAGAAGGCCGGTCTCGGCTGGCGCGGCAAGCACACCCTGCTGCTCTCGCGCGACGCGGGATCGTTGTTCTTTCTCGGCGAAATTTTCGTGGATGTGCCGTTGCCTGTCGAGGCAGAGGTGGGCGCCTCGCGCGGCGAGCACTGCGGCCAGTGCCAGCGATGCCGCGATGTGTGTCCGACCGGGGCGATCACCGAGGCCTATCGTGTGGATGCGCGGCTGTGCGTGTCGTATCTGACGATCGAACATAAGGGGGCGATTCCCGAACCGTTGCGCGCCAAGATGGGCAATCGCATCTACGGCTGCGACGATTGTCAGCTTTTCTGTCCGTGGAACAAGTTTGCGCAGCCTTCGCCGTTGCCCGATTTCGATCCGCGCAACGGTCTCGATCGTGCGTCGTTGGTGGAATTGTTCGCGTGGACCGAAGACGAGTTCCTCGCGCGGCTGCAAGGCAGCCCGATCCGCCGCATCGGCCACGAGCGATGGCTGCGCAATCTGGCGGTCGGTCTGGGGAATGCGCTGCGTGAGGTCAGTGCACCGGGGGCGCAGGGTGAGAATGCGAACGAGAGCGCGTGCAAGCCGCTGCGCGACGCGCTCACGGCGCGCATGGAGCACCCCTCCGCGCTGGTGCGCGAACATGTGCAATGGGCACTGGCTCAGGAAGGAGCGACGCTTTGACGACGCGCGCTAAAAAGGCACCAGCGGCTGTGGTCGACCCGGCGGTGGATTTCGATGACGACGAGCCGTTCGAGCAGGCGGTCATCGGCGATCTGGACGAGACGGCCGACGCCGGCATGCACGCGGACGAAGCGCTCGAATTCGACGCGCAGGGGGCCGCCTATGTGCGCAGCGCCACGCTCATCGACCAGTTCTGCGACACGATCTGGCTCGAAGACGGGCTCTCGCGCAATACGCTCGACGCTTACCGGCGCGATATGCGGCTGTTCGCCGAATGGCTCGCAGCCAAGCACGACATGGCGCTCGATGGCGTCGACGAGGCGGCGCTGTCGGCGTATCTCGCCTGGCGTCGCGAGAGTCTGGCCAGTAGCGTGAATCGCCGGTTGTCGGTGTTCAAACGGTTCTATCACTGGGCGCTGCGCGAGCACATCGTGCATGTGGACCCGTGCCTGCGCATTGCCTCGGCGAAACGCGCACAGCGCTTGCCGTCGACATTATCCGAAGCACAGGTCGAAGCGCTGCTGGGTGCCCCGGATCTGACGCAGCCGCTCGGCTTGCGCGACCGTGCGATGTTGGAACTGATGTACGCGAGTGGCTTGCGGGTGTCGGAGCTGGTCGCGCTCAAGACCATTGAAGTGGGTCTTAACGAGGGTGTGCTGCGCATTTTCGGCAAAGGGGCGAAGGAGCGGCTGGTGCCGTTCGGCGACGAGGCCAGCGGGTGGCTGACACGTTATCTGGCGGAGAGCCGCGGCGTGCTGCTCGCGGGCCGTGCCTGCGACACGTTGTTCGTCACCCAGCGCGGCGATGGCATGACGCGGCAGGCCTTCTGGTATCTGATCAAGCGCTACGCCCAGCTTGCGGATATTCACGCACCGCTCTCGCCGCACACGCTGCGGCACGCGTTCGCCACGCATCTGATCAACCACGGCGCTGATCTGCGCGTGGTGCAATTGCTGCTCGGGCACGCGGATATCTCCACCACGCAGATCTACACGCATGTGGCGCGCGAACGATTGAAGTCGCTGCACGCGCAACATCATCCGCGCGGCTGAGCGAATTCATTTGGCCAGCGCCGCCTACAGCAGCGCCTTGAGCTTGTGTTTGAGCACCTTGCCGGTCGACGCGGCGGGCAGGGCATCGAGCACGCGAATCTCTGCCGGGCGTTTGTACGGTGCCAGCCGCTCGGCAGCCCATGCGGCGAGCGCCGCCACATCGATGACGTGTCCCGGGCGCGCTTCCACGAACGCGATCACCTGCTCGTTGCCATCTTCCTCACGTCCCAGCACGGCCGCTTGCAGGACATCGGCGTGACTGGCGAGCGCTTGTTCCACTTCGATCGGGTACACGTTGAAACCGGAGTGGATGATCAGCTCCTTCGCACGTCCCGCCAGAAAGAGCGCGCCGTCGGCTTCGCGTCGTGCCAGATCGCCCGTGCGAAGCCAGCCGTCCGGGGTAATGGCGGCGGCCGTGAGTTCCGGTGCGCGGTAGTAGCCAAGCATGACGTTCGGGCCGCGTACCCAGAGTTCGCCGACTTCGCCGTCGGGTAAATCGTGTCCTTCCCGGCTGACGATGCGCACGGAGACCCCGGGAATCGCGGGCCCGACGGCACAGTCGTCGCGTGGGGCGTCGAGCAGTGTCTGCGACACCGTCGGGCTGCTCTCCGTCAACCCGTAACCGTTATGAATCGGCAGGCCATAGAACGCTTCGACACGCGCCTTGAGTGCGGCATCGAGAGGCGAGCCGCCCGAGTACACGAAGCGCAGGCGCGGGGCCACGAACGGGGTGCCCTGACTAGCCACATGAGCCATCAGGCGTGCGTGCATGGCGGGCACACCCTGCAATATCGTCAGGCCGTCGTGGGCCAGCGAGTCGAGCACCGCTTCAGGGGTAAAGCGCGCCGCCAGCCGCAGGGTGCCGCCGGCATACAACGTGCCCAGACACACGGACGTCAGACCGTAGACATGCGAGATGGGCAGCACGGCGTAGGCCACGTCGTCGGCGCCAACGCGCCGCAACGTGCTTGAAATCGCCGCGATAAACAACAGATTGCGATGCGAGAGACGAACGCCTTTCGGCGTACCCGTCGTGCCCGTGGTGTAGATGAGCGCGCCGCACTGCGCTGCCGGGTCGGTCTGCACCGGTTCGGCCGCGCTTTGCGGGTCGGCGTCGGTGGCCGCCAGCGCACCCAGTGCCAGATCGGTCCAGACGATGGCCGCGCCCTGGCTGCGCGCGTGCGCGGCCGCGTCGGGGGAGGCGTCGATGGTGAAGATTGCGCAGCGCGGGCGCGCGTGATCGCGAATGACGGCCAGTTCGGTAGCCGACAACCGCGCGTTGCAGAGCAGCGGCCAGGCATCGAGCGCCGCCACGGCGAGCAGCAGCACGACGTAGGCAATGCCGTTCTCGCCGACGATCATCACGCGATCGCCACCGCGCACACCGTGGTCGCGCAGATGCGCGGCACACGTGGCGACGGCGTGGGTCAGTTCACCATAGGTCAGCCGGCGGAAGTCGTCGATGAGGGCAATGCGTGCAGGCGTTTGCGCCGCAATGCGGGCGGGCAGGGCGTCGATGCGCGGCGGCAGGTTCGCCAGCCATTGGGCGGCCAGCGCATCCTGTTGCGAAGTGTCGGGGGTAGCGGCCATGGCCGCATTGTAATGCCCGCGCATGACGGCGACACAGCAGGGGCGTTTCATTACAATAGGCGCCCATGAGCAAGACCAAACACGTCTCGGAAACGCCGGCCACGCAGTTTCTGAAGCAAAAGAAAGTGGCCTTTACCGAACACGTCTACGAGTACGTCGAGCACGGCGGCACCGGTGAGTCTGCGCGTCAGTTGGGCGTGGACGAGCACGCGGTCATCAAGACCCTCGTCATGGAAGACGAGAAGGCGCGCCCGTTGATCGTGCTGATGCACGGCGACCGCACTGTCTCGACGAAGAATCTCGCGCGCCAGATCGGCGCCAAGCGGGTCGACCCCTGCAAGCCTGACGTGGCGCAGCGGCATTCGGGCTATATGGTGGGCGGCACGTCGCCGTTCGGCACGAAGCGCGCGATGGTGGTGTACGTGGAGGCATCGGTGCTCGACTTGCCGCAGATCTACATCAACGGCGGGCGGCGCGGTTATCTCATCGGCATTGCTCCGCAGGTGCTGCTCAATACGCTGGCGGCCAAACCGGTGTCGTGCGCGCTGGCGGACGACTGAGCGCGAGCCACCGTCGGCCACCGACGCGCCGGGACTTCGCGCAACCCCGTGTTTGCCAGAATGGGGCGGCAGGGCGTCTCAAGTAGAATGGCGCCCATTACAAATCTTCCTCACGCTAGAAGTTCATGGCCACTCTGGTTTTTATCGTCCTCGCGTACCTGATCGGCTCGGTGCCGTTTGCGGTGATCGTCAGCCGCACGATGGGTCTCGCCGACCCGCGTAGCTACGGCTCAGGCAACCCGGGCGCGACCAACGTGCTGCGCTCGGGCAACAAGAAGGCCGCCGTGCTCACGCTGCTCGGCGACGCGCTCAAGGGCTGGCTCGCCGTGTACCTCGCCGAGCGTTTTGCCGACGCCTGGGGTGTCGGCGACTTCGGTCTGGCGGCGGTCGCGCTGGCCGTGTTCATTGGCCACCTCTACCCGGTATTCCTTCGCTTCAAGGGCGGCAAGGGCGTGGCAACTGCTGCTGGCGTGCTGTTCGCGATCGACCCGATTCTCGGGCTGGCCGTGGCCGCCACGTGGCTCATCATTGCCGTGTTCTTCCGGTATTCGTCGCTGGCGGCGCTGGTCGCGGCCGTGTTCGCACCGCTGTACTACGTGTTCATGTTCGGCTTGGGGCCGTATGCGCCCGCCGTCATCGTCATGGCGATTCTGCTGATCTATCGCCATCGCGCGAATATCGCCAAGCTGATCGCGGGCAAGGAAAGCCGTATCGGCAGCAAGAAGAAGTAAGGGACGGCACGGGACTCACAGCGCCCCCGCCCAATAAAAAACCCGCAGCGAGCACTGCGGGTTTTTATTGGCTGAAACAACAACGCTCAGTCGCGGAAGTTGTTGAAGTCGAGCGGGGTGTCGGTCACGTCCTTGCGCAGCAGCGCCATGGCGCTTTGCAGATCGTCGCGCTTGGCACCGGCGATGCGCACGCTGTCGCCCTGAATGCTCGCCTGCACCTTCATCTTGCTGTCCTTGATCAGGCGCACGATCTTCTTGGCCAGATCGCCTTCCACGCCCTTCTTCACCTTGACGACCTGCTTGACTCTGTCGCCGCTGACCTTCTCGACCTTGCCGTAGTCGAGAAAGCGCACGTCGACGTTACGCTTGGCCATCTTGGCGATGAGCACCTGCGTGACCTGTTCGAGCTTGAAGTTGTCGTCGGCGAACAGGGTGATCTCCTGCTCCTTGTGCTCGACACGCGAGTCCGACCCCTTGAAGTCGAAACGCGTCGAGATTTCCTTGTTGGCCTGCTCGATGGCGTTCTTGACCTCTACCATGTTGGCTTCGCTAACCACGTCAAACGATGGCATCTGGCTCTCCTGAAATACAAAGGGTTCGTGAAAGGGACGGATGGCCCCGCGTGCGGCGCCGTTGAGGCGCCTGCGCCGTGGGGCGGCCAGTCCCGGCAATCCGGACAATCCGGGTAATCAACGGTACTGCGCGGCATGGCCGGTATAATGCGCAAAATTCTTTCGCCCGACATTGTAATTCAGGCGTCCGTTCTGCATCCATCCCGCAATCATTTGCGGGGCCGCCCGGCCGCTGAATCACATCACCACTCTTCATGCTCCAGTTGCAACGCGACGTCAGCCTGCGCGAATTCAATACCTTCGGTCTGCCTGCCGCAGCCCGCTACTTCGTCACGATCGACAGCGAAGCGGCGCTGGTGGCCGCCCTCGCCATGCCTGAACTGGCGGGCTTGCCGTGTCTGGTGCTCGGCGGCGGCAGCAATGTCGTGCTGACCCGCGACTTCGACGGCGTGGTGCTGAAGATAGCGATTCGCGCCCGCGAGCGTCTGTCCGACGATGCCGGTGCGAGCTATGTGCGCGGCGGCGCGGGCGAGGTCTGGCACGACTTTGTCGGCTGGACGCTGGCGCAAGGGTGCCCGGGGCTCGAAAACCTCGCGCTGATTCCCGGCACGCTCGGCGCCGCGCCTATCCAGAACATTGGTGCTTACGGGCTCGAACTCGCCGAGCGTTTCGCCTCGTTGCGCGCGCTCGATACGTCGGCCGGTGAATTCGTCACGCTGGATCGCGAGGCGTGTGCTTTCGGCTATCGCGACTCGCTGTTCAAACGCGAACCCGGACGCTACATCATCGTGTCGGTGACGCTGCGCCTGCCGCGTCCTTGGCAGGCAGTGACCGGTTATGCGGACGTGTCGCGCACGTTCGCCGATGCCGGTGTCGAAGCCCCCAGCGCGGTGCAGATATTCGAAGCGGTGGCCGATATTCGCCGCCGCAAGCTGCCCGATCCGCTGGAACTCGGCAACGCCGGCAGTTTCTTCAAGAATCCGGTGGTCGATGCGCAAACGTTTGCCTCGCTGCGCGAGCGCTTCGCGCAGATCGTCGGCTATGCACAGCCCGACGGCACGTGGAAGGTCGCCGCCGGGTGGTTGATCGATCAGTGCGGCTGGCGCGGCAAGTCGCTCGATACCGCGCCGGCGGCGGCAGTACACGAGCGGCAGGCGCTCGTGCTGGTCAATCGCGGCGGCGCGAACGGGGCCGATATCGTCGCGCTCGCGAAGGCCGTGCAGGCCAGCGTGCAAGCGCGCTTCGGCATCACGCTCGAACCCGAACCGCTCATGCTTTGATCGACGTGGCGTCCGGCAGCCGCTGGAGATAGTCACGTCGCAAGTCCACCGTAGAGCGCACCCCCACGTCGTTGAAATGCTCGTCGAGCCAACGGGCGGCCGCCTCGCGTCCGCGATCGCGCAGTGTCGTCAGAAAGTGCCAGTCGGTCACGAATTTGGTCGACGACGACAAGTCGTACAGCTCCTTGTCGGCACGAATCGAGTGAATCAACGGGTACTTCAGACGCTTGCGGAATTCCGGCTTGAGCCAACCTTCGTCGAGCAACTTGTGCACGAACGAAATCGCACGGAATTCGCGCTGCAATGACGCATTGAAGGTGATCTCGTTCACGCGGTTCATGATCTGTCCCGGTAGCACAGGCTTCTCTTTGCGCTCGATCGGGTTGATGTGCACGATCAGAATGTCGCTCGTGAGCGTTTCGTAATAGAACGGGTAGAGCGGCGGATTGCCGAGATAGCCCCCGTCCCAGTAAAAGTCGTCATCGATCTTCACCGGTTTGAAGAGCCACGGCAGGCAGGCCGATGCCATCGCGACATCTAGCGTGATTTCATGCGTGCGGAAGATGCGGATGTTGCCCGTGCGGATATTCGTCGCCGAAACGAACAGGCGCGTGGCCGTGCTCTCGCGCAGACGCTCGAAGTCGACCTGCGCTTCGAGCACCGTGCGCAGCGGGTTGATTTCGGCCGTGGGCTGCGCAAACGGCATCATCCACTGCTGCATGCTCTGCATCCAGTCGTGCCACACGGGGTATTCGGTCGGGCGGCCGTTGAGCCAGCTGAAGACGGTTTGCGCCCACGCCGTGGCCGATGAGCCGGCCTGCGATACCCCTAGCCAGAAGCTGTGCAGCGATTCACGGGCTTTTTCGCGCGGGTCGACGCCCGGCCGGTCGAGCAGGCCATGCGCCAGTACGAGCGCGTTCATGGTGCCGGCGGATGCGCCGCTGATGCCCTCGAACTCGAGACGTCCGTCTTCGAGCAACTTGTCGAGCACGCCCCACGTGTAAGCGCCGTGCGCCCCCCCGCCTTGCAAGCCGAGATCGATGCCTTTGCGCTTGGCACTGCCACGACGGCTGCGTGACGGACGCGCTGCGCTCGCCTTGGTGCCTTTGGCTGTGGCGGCGTCGGCGGCTTCGGTGCCTTTGGCGTCGAGGGTGTCGGGGGCTTCTGGGGATTCTGCCGCGTCGCGCTTGCGTGAGCGGGTGCGGGCTTTGGCGGGTTCAGCGGTCTTGGCTGTCTTGCTGGATTTCGCGGGTGCCGTCAGACCGTCAGGCGGCAGCAGCGGGACGTCGCTGGGTTCGAGATCCGAGGCTGCACCATTCGCATGCGCTGCGGCGGTGTCGGACAGGCTGGCGTGGCTAGAGAGGGGGGTAGAGGGAGGGTTGCCGGCAGCATCGTCGGCAGGATTGTCGCCAGAATCGTCGGCAAATTCGGGGGGCAGACGCGACATAGTTTGTAGCGGCGCCGGGCCGCGCTGAACCGGCCGAGAGGGCAACCGCGCGAATCAATCCGTGCGGTTGCGATGCTGGCCGGCGATTAGCCGTAGTGGCAAACGTAATCGAGCGTCTCGACGACCTCGATATCGAACTCGCTGTTGCCCGGCACGGAGAACTGCTCACCGGCGGCATATTCCTGCCACTCGGTCTGACCGGCCAGACGAATGCGGCAACGGCCGCCTGTCACTTCCATGATTTCCGGGGCATCGGTGCCGAACGCCAGCGTGGCGGGGAAAATCACGCCAAGCGTCTTGCGCGTGCCGTCCGGGAACAGCACGGTGTGCGAGACGCACTTGCCGTCGAAATAAGTATTAGCGCGCTTGATTACGGAAACGTTGTCGAACTGCGTTGCGTTTTGCGTCATGACCGGATGCGGTTTGATTCGGAAGTCGGAAGTCCTGCTGCCCGGCGTCGGCGCTAACCAACACATCAGGCGGGCAGGGGTGAATTCATGCTAGCACGTTTCGAGCGTCGACCCGGCTGACATTTGTGCAGTGCACAACAAATTCGCACCGAGGTGGTGCAAATTGCGAAATGTTCTGACGGGTAGTGCGCTTCAGATCGTGTGGCTATGAAGAAAGGCAGAAAATCGCTGCCATATCGTCAATTAATGCCCAAAAACATCGAAAAACGCGCCGAGCGGCAAGCGCTGCGGCACGTTAGCGATGATAGCGGAAGGCGAGGCGCGTTTGGCGCGTCGCGCTGACCGGCGGTGCGCTCTGGATCAGACGCGACCGAGCATCAGGTACTCCATGAGCGCCTTCTGCACGTGCAGACGGTTCTCGGCTTCATCCCAGACGACGCTTTGCGGGCCGTCGATCACGTCCGCCGACACTTCTTCGCCGCGGTGGGCGGGCAGGCAGTGCATAAACAGGGCGTCGGCCTTGGCTTGCTTCATCAGGTCCGCGTTCACGCACCATTGAGCAAACGCTGCCTTACGGGCTTCGTTCTCGGCCTCATAACCCATGCTGGTCCACACGTCGGTCGACACGAGGTCGGCCCCTTCGCAGGCTTCGCGCGGGTCGTCGAATTCGCGTACGAACGGACGGCTCGATTCGGCCACCATGGCTTGGTCGAGTCGGTAGCCCGGCGGGGTCGAGATGTTGACCTGGAAGCCGAAGATTTCGGCCGCCTGAATCCACGTGTACGACATGTTGTTGGCGTCGCCGATCCACGTCACGGTCTTGCCCTTGATCGGGCCGCGATGCTCGTAGTACGTGAAGATGTCCGCCAGCACCTGACACGGGTGGTACTCGTTGGTCAGGCCGTTAATCACCGGTACGCGCGAATGCTGTGCGAAGCGCTCGATGATCTCCTGACCGAACGTGCGGATCATGATGATGTCGGTCATGCGCGAGATGACTTGGGCGGCGTCTTCGATCGGCTCGCCGCGGCCAAGTTGCGTATCACGCGTATTCAAGAACACGGCGTGCCCACCCAATTGGTGAATACCGGCTTCAAACGACAGTCGCGTGCGGGTCGAGCTTTTCTCGAAAATCATCGCCAGCGTGCGGTCGTGCAGCGGATGGTAGGTCTCGTAGTTCTTGAATTTTTTCTTGAGGATGCGGGTGCGTTCGAGCACGTAGTCGTACTCGTCGAGTGCCAGATCCGAAAATTGAAGGTAATGCTTGATGGGTTTAGCGGTGGTCATGTGGATGTTCTGCAGGAGGCCGAGAATCGGGGGATCACGAAGGCAAACACGAGATCGGGAGACCCGGCGGGAACTCGCCCGCTGTCGGCGCGACGAACAAGCCTTAAGGCCCGCTCCCCCACTTGGAGGAGCAGACCCCTAGTCTACCAAATCGTTTTGTCGTCACACGAAAAGCGTATGATCGACACCGCTGCGGCACAGCCCGGAAGGGCTGGCAAGACCGAAAAAAACATCTGCGGCAACGGTGGGGAGACGGGTTTGAGTCTTATATAAGATATAATACTGTCTCTGTCAGCAACGCTACCCGCGTATGGCTGGTCAGGTGTTTTTTTGAGGTGATTGAGCGATATGACCGACCAGGTTTCCGCGCGCGAGTATTTCATCCAGGGTCTGACCCGGGATGGCAAGAAGTTCCGGCCGAGTGACTGGGCGGAACGTCTGTGCGGCGCCGTGTCGTTCTGTGGCCGGGGTACCGGCCCGAACGCATACATGCAGTACTCCCCCTATGTGCGCCCGATTATGGTGGGTGACGTCAAATGCGTCGTCGTTGACGAGCGACTTCGCGAAATCGAGCCGATGGCGTTCGATTTCGTCATGAATTTCGCCCGCGACAACGATCTGCAACTGACCGAAGCCTGCTTCGTTCCCGACGTAAAGTAAGACTCTTCAGTACCCCCTGGGCCGATGTATTCGGCCTGACGTGAGTGCCGGGCCTTTGGCCCTGACTCACCGTCGTCTGCCTTTCCCGCCTTTCCCGCCTCTCCCGCCTCTCAGCCTTCCCGCCGCTTCCGATTTGTCTCTCCGGCTCACTTTGTCTTACCCGTCTTGCTGATTTTCTGCGGCGCTGTGACGTGCATTTTTACCGCAGAGGTCTATCGATGAACATAGCAGTCTGGAAAGTCGCGGCGTGCATGCTGGCTGTGTGGGGAGTGACGGCCGAAGGGGCGCGTCTACGCGTTTTGATGCGCTGATTGTTCAGCGATCTAAGTTTTCCGTCGCAGAATAGAAAAAAGCCCGCATGAAGCGGGCTTTTTAGTGTTCCGACCGAAGTCAGAACCGGCAAGCAACTTGTAGTGCTTTGCAGCGTCGTCTATCGACTCGCTGTCTTAGGCAGCAGCCGACATCGCCTTGATGGCGGCCGACAGGCGGCTCTTTTGACGAGCAGCGGTGTTCTTGTGAACGATCTTCTTGTCAGCAATGATGTCGATCGTCTTTGCCGAAGTGCGCAGCACTTCCTTGGCAGCGGCTTGGTCGCCCTTGGCGATAGCCTTGCGGACAGCCTTCACAGCCGTACGCAGACGCGAACGCAGCGCCGAGTTGTGAGCGTTGATCTTAACGGTTTGACGCGCGCGCTTGCGTGCTTGTGCAGTATTTGCCATGTTCGGTGAATTCCTTGAATTGCTCCGCCTGATGCGGCTTTCTATGCAGTTTGGCTCGGCTCCCTGGGAGACACGGTGGCCAGGAAGCAATCCATTGACTTCGAAACCGTCGATTATAGCCGAAGGCCAACGGAAATTGCAACGTCTTTGCTGCAATGCTGTGCGTATAATACCCGCAACATGAATTTGCTAAAAGCTCTCGCTACGGTCAGCGGTTTTACGATGCTTTCGCGCATCACCGGTCTGGTCCGTGAAATTCTCATTGCGCGCATGTTCGGGGCCGGTCCAATGACCGACGCCTATAACGTGGCGTTCCGTATCCCCAATCTGCTTCGCCGTCTGTCCGCAGAAGGGGCGTTTTCGCAGGCATTCGTGCCAATTCTGGCCGAATTCAAGTCCCAGCGAAGCGCCGACGAGACCAAAACACTGGTCGATTCCGTCACCACGGTGCTGTTCTGGGTACTGCTTTCAATCACCGTCGCGGGGGTTCTCGGGGCGTCCGGCGTAGTTTATGCAGTCGCGACCGGGCTTTCGCGCGAAAACGGCACGTTCGACGCCGCCGTCTTCATGACGCGCGTCATGTTTCCGTACATCACCCTGATCTCGATCACGACGCTCGCCGCCGGGGTGCTCAATACGTGGCGTCAGTTCTCGGTGCCTGCTTTTGCGCCCGTGCTGCTCAACGTCAGCTCGATCGTCGCGTCGCTGTGGGTCGCGCCTCACCTTGAAACCCCCGTCTACGCACTGGCTTACGCCGTCATCGTCGGCGGCGTGCTGCAACTGCTTATCCAGTTACCCGCGCTCGCCCGCATCGGCATGGTGCCGCGCATCACCATCAATATCGTGGCCGCCCTGCGCAACCCCGGCGTGAAGCGGGTGCTCGCGAAAATGGTGCCGGCCACACTGGCGGTGTCGGTCGCGCAGGTGAGCCTGATCATCAATACGAATATTGCGTCGCGGCTCGCGCAGGGCAGCGTGTCGTGGCTGGCCTACGCCGACCGCCTGATGGAGTTTCCGACCGCCTTGCTGGGCGTGGCGCTGGGCACGATTCTGCTGCCGAGCCTCTCGCGTGCCAATGCCGATGGCGACGGCGCCGAATATTCGGCGCTGCTCGACTGGGGGCTGCGTCTGACGTTCTTGCTGGCTACGCCAAGCGCCGTGGGGCTCTTCGTCTACGCGGAGCCGCTGACCGCCACGCTCTATCAATATGGTCGTTTCGACGCCAACGACGTCGTGATGACGGCCCATGCCCTGACCGCCTACGGCGTAGGGCTGGTTGGCCTGATTCTGATCAAGATTCTGGCGCCGGGCTTCTATGCCAAACAGGACATCAAGACGCCGGTAAAGATTGCCATCGTGGTATTGATTGCCACACAGCTGTCGAACTTGCTGTTCGTGCGCTGGTTTGCGCATGCGGGCCTGTCGCTCTCGATTGGCGTGGGCGCTTGCATGAACGCAGCGCTGCTTTTCGTGGGGCTCTACAAGCGGGGTATTTACCGTCCGGCACCCGGCTGGCGGCTCTTCTTTGTGCAATTGCTGGCGGCGTGTCTGATTTTGGCCGGGGTGTTGCTGTGGTTCACGCAGAGCTTCGACTGGGTCGCCCTCGGGGCGCGGCCGCTCGCACGTATTGCTCTGCTGGGCGCGAGTCTGGTGCTATGCGCCGTGGTGTATTTCGGCGCATTATTCCTCATGGGTTTCAATTTCTCGTTCTTCCGCCGTCGCACGAATTGACGCGGCAGGACCTACGGGTGCCGCATGGCGAATCGCTTTCTCGAGTACTTTGCTGCACTGGTGGCGTCTGACGATGGCTTGCCGCTGACCGAAGCGGCCATTTCCATCGCGCAGGACGTCTACCCCGATCTCGACGTGCAGGACACGCTCACGCAGATCGACGCGTTCGCCGCTCGCCTGTCCAGACGCTTGCCGACGGACGCCGGGCCATTGCAGAAGCTGCAACTGCTCGATCACTTCTTCTTCCGCGAACTCGGCTTCTCGGCCAATCAGAACGATTACTACGATCCCGACAACAGCCATCTGCATATCGTGCTGGACCGCCGGCGCGGTATTCCGATTTCGCTCGCGGTGTTGTGTATGGAGATCGGGCATCAGATCGGACTGCCGCTGCGCGGGCTGTCTTTCCCCGGGCATTTTCTGTTGAGACTGGCGGTGCCCGCCGGCGACGTGGTCATCGATCCGCTCTCCGGCAATTCGCTCTCACCGCAGCGACTGCTGGAAATGGTCGAGCCGTATCTGAAGCACTATCGCGACGAGAGCGCCGAACCGATTCAGGAACTGGCGCTCTGGGCGCTATTGCATCCGTTTCTGGAGCCGGCGACGCCGCGGGAAATCCTTGCGCGCATGCTCCGTAATCTGCGGGCGATTTACACGCAGAACGAGCGGTGGGAGCGGTTGCTGGCCGTTCAGGAGCGAATGGTTCTCCTGTTGCCCGACCAGCCGATCGAGAAGCGTGACCGTGGGTTGGCCTACGCGAGGCTCAAACTCATACGCCCGGCGCAAGATGATCTTGAACTTTATCTGAGCAAGCGACCCGAGGCCGAAGATGCCGACGCCATCCGGCAGGTGCTCGACGACCTGAGCCGTCGGCCGGGCAGTCACGGGTAACAGCGGATTCCGGCGCTCATGCCGCAAAACGAAAAACGCCAGCCGATGAGACTGGCGTTTTTGTTTCACGCGGATTGCGCCGCCAACTCCTCCACTCGGCGTCGCAGGCCCGGCTTGTAGCCGAAGTAGAAAAACACTTCGGCCATCAGGAACATCGGCGCGATGAAAATCTGGAAGAGGTTGTCGAGCAGGGCGGGTTTGCGTCCCTCGAAATGGTGTCCGATCAACTGGATGATCCAGCCGCCGATGAACAACACACCGAACGCGGTCAGCGCCCATGGCCAAGGCAGGCGGCCGAGGTGCTGGGTCACCGCGAGCATGACGGCGAAGAATGCGGTCATGGCCAGCGCGAGTGGCACATCGAGCAGGAAGTAGTACATCAGCAGGATCAGCACGATCACATGCGTGGCGTTCAGGCCACTGGGGCCGAGTGGGATCCACGAAAACGCCTGCATCACCGCGAGGATGATCATGGGAACGCCGAAGAAATGGGTCAGACGATTCTTGGGACTGCGGTGATAGCGCTGGTAGAACGACATCTGTTGCGCCAGTGATTTCATGCCAGCCTCCTGCCTCGGGGGACGGGGGGAACACGCGGGGCCGGCGACGTACCGGCGTCGGAGTCGGCCGCAGAGTGCGGCCTGAGTTTCATTGTAGTCATACTCGGCACGGCAAATTGCTGCGATGCGGCAAAGTGTCTCTGGGTGCCTTTGGGTGTCCTTGGGCTGCGCTCGCGAGCCTACTTGGGCTGCATACGGATCGCGCCATCCAGCCGAATGACTTCGCCGTTGAGCATCGGGTTACGCACGATCTGTTCGACGAGCATCGCGTATTCCGACGGCTTGCCCAAGCGTGGCGGAAACGGCACCATCTGGCCGAGCGAGGCCTGCACTTCTGCGGGCATGGCCAGCATCATCGGCGTCTCGAAGATACCCGGTGCGATGGTCATGACGCGAATGCCGCTGCGAGACAAATCGCGTGCCACCGGCAGCGTCAGACTCGCGACACCGCCTTTCGACGCGGCGTAGGCCGCCTGTCCCATCTGACCGTCGTAAGCGGCCACCGATGCCGTGTTGACGATGACGCCGCGCTCGCCTTCGCCATTGGGTTCCGTCTGGCTCATCGCCGTGGCGGCCAGGCGGATCATGTTGAACGTGCCGATCAGGTTGATCTGGATGACGCGTGAGAACGTATCGAGCGGGTGCGGGCCGTCGCGCCCGACAGTCTTGCTGCCGATGGCGATCCCCGCGCAATTGACCAGACCGCGTAAGGTGCCCAGCGTCTGCGCGGCGGCTACGGCGGCTTTGCCGTCGTCCTCGCGCGTGACGTCGCACTTGATGAATTTGCCGCCGAGCTTTTCGGCCAGCGCTTCGCCCTCGTCAATATTGACGTCGGCGAGCGTGACCTTCGCACCCAGTCCGGCGAGCCAGCGCGCGGCGGCCGCACCGAGCCCCGAGGCGCCACCGGTGATCAGAAACACATTGCCCTGAATTTCCATGCGTCATCCTCCTGAGACAAAAAAGGCGGCCCAGTCTGCACTGGCCGCCTTTTTCTGTTGCGTCATCTGCGCCGAACGTCAACCGGGATAGGTGAGGGTCGGCGCATGGTCGCGGGTGCGATGGTAATGCGCTTACTTCAGTGCATCGAACACGCGTGCGCGAATCTCGTCCACGCTGCCTTGGCCCGAGATCTTGCGATACTGCGGTGCGTCGACGATGGCGCCCGGGCTGCCATGCTTCGCCCAATCCGAATAATAGGCCACCAGCGGCTTGGTCTGCGATTCGTACACGGCCAGACGCTTCTTGACCGTTTCTTCCTTGTCGTCGTCGCGCTGCACCAGCGGCTCGCCGGTCACATCGTCCTGACCTTCGACCTTGGGCGGGTTGAACTTGACGTGGTACGTACGGCCCGATGCCGGGTGCGTGCGACGGCCGCTCATGCGCGTGATGATTTCATCGAACGGCACATCGATCTCGAGCACGAAGTCGATGGCGACGCCGGCTTCCTTCATGGCTTCGGCTTGTGCGATGGTGCGCGGGAAGCCGTCGAAGAGGTAGCCGTTCTTGCAATCGTCGGCGGTCAGGCGTTCGCGGACCATGCCGATGATGACGCCGTCCGGCACCAGATCACCTGCGTCCATGAAGCGCTTGGCTTCCAGACCGAGCTGGGTGCCTTCCTTGATCGCGGCGCGCAGCATGTCGCCGGTCGAGATTTGCGGGATGCCGAATTTTTCTTTGATGAAAGTGGCTTGGGTGCCCTTACCGGCCCCGGGTGCCCCCAACAAAATCAGACGCATCGATGACTCCTGAAAGTTTGTGATTTGTGAATGCTGTGCGTGCGGCAGGCAGTCTCGTCTCCGGGGTTTGCGTGGGCGTGCGGGGCGTTGACCGGCACGCAATACGACACGCAACATGGCGCGCTGGCGGCGCGCTTGGCAGCAGCGCGGCGCGCGCGACCGGAGGTCTGCTCGCGAGAATCAAAAGCGATTATGCCACGACGTGCCCGCCCGTCGGCGTTTTGCGGGCTCGCTGGCGGCATGCCTGTGCGAATTCCGGGACGATCGCCGTGTGGTTCGAACGGGGATGGCTCGAGGATTTCAGGCGCCGAGGCGAGCGATGAAACCAGTGCTGCGGCGAGTAACCAGACGAGTGATGCGCGACGTCACGAACGAGGTCGTGTGTGACGTCGCTGTGACAAGGTCAGTCGCGAAGCAAGGCGCGCACGCGTTCGA
The DNA here is from genome assembly GCF_002179965.1 of Pandoraea sp. PE-S2T-3. Classification (GTDB taxonomy): domain Bacteria; phylum Pseudomonadota; class Gammaproteobacteria; order Burkholderiales; family Burkholderiaceae; genus Pandoraea. The sequence continues at coordinate 235,793 of NZ_NGUQ01000014.1, read as the reverse complement.
GATCTTCGGCCGTGTCGACACCGGGCAGCGGCGCGTCTTCCGTCACGAGCACCGCGATTCGCTCGCCGTGCCACAACGCACGCAACTGTTCGAGCGATTCCGCCGTCTCCAACGGTGCCTGCGGCAGGCTCGGATAGCTGCGCAGGAATTTGGCACGATAAGCGTACAGCCCGATATGCCGATACACCGGTGTCGTTGCCGCCGGCAGTGAGCCGACATTCGAGAGACCTGCGTTCCATGCATCGCGCGACCACGGAATCGGGGCGCGCGAGAAATACAGTGCGCGGCTATGGGCGTCGAGCACGACCTTGACGACATTCGGCGAGAAAATCTCGGCGTTGTCCGTAATCGGGTGTGCCGCCGTCGACAGCGCGCATTCCGGGTGTTCGGCGAGATGGCCCGCCACGGCATGCACGAGACGCGGGTCGATTAGCGGCTCGTCGCCCTGCACATTGACGACGATCGTGTCGTCGGACCAGCCCTGCTGTACCGCGACTTCGGCGAGGCGGTCGGTGCCGGTCGGATGATCGGCGCGCGTGAGCACGACGTCGAACCCGTGGGCGGCAACTGCATCCACAACGCTTTGAGAATCGGTCGCCACGACGACCTGCCGGGCACCTGACTCACGTGCCCGCTCGGCCACACGCACGACCATCGGCTTGCCGCCAATGTCGGCGAGCGGCTTGTTGGGCAGGCGCGTCGACGCGAGACGCGCCGGGACGACAGCAACAAAATCGGTCACTTGGCTCACGATCCGGACTTGTCGTCGGTCAGCGGCACCGGCGTGCCTTCGACGGATTGACGGGCTTCGTCGGCCAGCATGACGGGGATGCCGTCACGAATGGGGTACGCAAGCTTGTCCGCGTGGCAAATCAGTTCCTGGGCTTTCTTGTCGTACTCCAGGGGGCCCTTGCACAACGGGCAGACGAGAATTTCAAACAGTCGGGTGTCCACGCAATTTCTCCACTACCAGGGATACCAGGCGCGCATCGAGCGCCGCCTCGGCGGGTACGGCCCACACACGCGGGTCGGACCAGGTGAGGCATTTTACTGCATCCTTTTCGGTAATCAGGATGGCATCGGCCGCGACCCCGTCGAACGGATTGGTCGCGAAATCGTAATGATCGGGCAGCGGCAGCGTCTCGATGGTCAGACCCGCCGCACGCAGCGCTGCAAAAAATCGCTCGGGGGCACCGATACCCGCAGCGGCAAGAATCCGCCGCGGGGCCGGGGCCGGGGCCGGGGTTGCGGATGCCGGGACGGGGGCCGAAGCCGACGCCGGGCTGCTGGCGCCAGCGCCCGCAAAGTGGGCGAGCGGCCGCGAGAGTGTCGGCTGGCTCACGCACCACGCGTCGCCCAATGCCAGCGTGAGACGCCAGGTGTTGGGCCAGTCGGGCAGCGTCTTGCCGAACGGATCGTTGATGAGGTTTGCGTCGCGTCGGCGCGAGAGCGGTTCGCGCAGCGGCCCGGCGGGCAGCAGAAAGCCGTTTCCGCCCAACCGGTGGTCGAAGACAGCGATCTCGACGTCGCGTGCCAGTGCGTAATGTTGCAGCCCGTCGTCGCAGACGATGACGTCGCATTCGGGATGTGCGGCAAGCAGTGCACGGCCGCCTTCGACGCGCGCCGGCCAAACCCAGACGGGGACGCTAGTGCGTTTTGCGATGAGCAGGGGTTCGTCACCCACGTCTTCGGGGCGCGACGTTGCGACGACTTCGGTCGGGCGCGACAACTGCGCCCCATAGCCACGCGAGAGCACGCCGGGGCGATAGCCCTGTTGGCGCAGTGCCGCGACCAGTGCGATGACGGTCGGCGTCTTGCCGGTGCCGCCGACGGTGAGATTGCCAACCACGATCACCGGGACCGGCAGGCGTGTCGATGTTTTCCAGCCACGCCGGAAACTCAGGCGCCGCCATGCGGCCACGCCGGCGAAGATCCACGACAACGGCCACAACAGCCATGCCATCACACCGCGCCGCTGCCATTGCGCGCTGACCCAATGAACGAGCGAGCCGGACAACCGAGGGACCAACGCACGGGCGCGGGCCCCCGAGGCACCGGCGGTGCCGTTTTTACCCGGGGTGCCGTGGGTGCCGTTGGTGCTGTTAGCGTCTCGGTCGGCCGGGGTCGTCATCGGGCGGGCTTGCCGTTTGCGGTATTCGAGCGCGCGGCGAACGTCAGCCGCGACAGACCGGCTTCACGCGCGGCTTCCATCACGTTGATGACCGACTGATGGGTACTCTTCGCGTCGGCGTTGATGATGATCACCGGCGGTTCTGCACCGGCGCTCGGCGTGCCAGTGGCCTGCCGCAGCGCTGCGGTCAGGCTTGCCACGTCGCGTTGGCCGAGGGCCTGCCGGTCGATGGCATAACTACCGTCCGCACCTACTGACACCACGATCTGACGCGGCGGCACGACCGCCTTCTCGGCATCGGCGGTGGGCAGGTTGACCTTGAGCGCGGTGTAACGCGTGTAGGTCGTGGTGATCATCAGGAAGATCAAGATGACGAGCAGCACGTCGATGAGCGGGATCAGATTGATCTCCGGCTCGTCGCGCGTGGAGAGGCCTCGACGGAAATTCATCGTGCGCCTCGCCGATCAGTGCCGCGGCAGCGTGGCATCGAGGAAATGGACGGCCTGCGTTTCCAGTTCTACGAGGAACGCATCGACGCGCGTGCGGTAGTACCGGTAGAAGATCATCGCGGGAATGGCGATCATCAGGCCGAACCCGGTGTTGTACAGCGCCACCGAAATGCCATGCGCGAGTTGCGCCGGATCGGTGCCTGTGGCGTCTTGCGAGCCGAAAATCTCGATCATGCCCACGACCGTGCCGAACAACCCCATGAGCGGAGCCACCGAGGCAATGGTGCCGAGCGCCGGCAGAAAGCGCTCAAGTTCATGCGCCACGGCCCGGCCGGTTTCTTCGAGCGCCTCCTTAGCACCGTCGCGCGGGCCTTGCGGGTTATGCGCAACGTAACGCACGCCGGTGGCAAGCACGCGGCCTAGCAACGAGCCGCGCGCGAGCGCTTCCGTGGCGTCGTGTTTGGCGGGCGAGCGGCGCGCGAGCGTAATGGCGTTTTCGAGCACGCCGCTGGGCAGCACGCGTGCGCGGCGCAACGACAGGGCGCGCTCGACGATCAGGGCGAGGGCGATGACGGATGCGATGAGAAGTGGCCAGATGGGCCAGCCGGCGGCCTGGATGACGGCGAACAAAGACGACCTCTTGCTTGTTGCGGGGATGGGCAAACGAGTCCGCACTGTAGCGTGCAGGGTGGGGATGGGCAAGCACCGTTTTCCACATCTAACGAGCACAAGGATGTGGACAACCTTGGGATATTTTTGGCAAGTCTTTGACGGCAAGGAGATTTTTGGTTCGTGATGAAAAAATGAGCAACATATGGTTTCAGATATGAACACCTCCGCAACCTCTCGATTCCCAAACGCACAAAGCCAGCCTGTGGATAACTTTGTGCACATGTCCCCGGGCGCCCGTATATCCTGCTGGCTGTCACGAAAATGCCATGTGACGCGGGTGCGACACCCGCCGGACAGCCCCGTCAGTCAAGGCTTTACCGCCCCGATGTAGGAAAAGTGCGGCAGCGGGGTGCGAAAACCCTTAAATTAACGGGCCTGTGGACAGTTTTTGACCTGCCGAATCGCATGAACCTTTCTTTTGACGACGCCCGGCCCAATCGTGGTGCGGATCGCGTGCTCAGTGTTTCGGATTTGAACAAGGCCGTCGCCGGGGTCCTGGAGCGGAGTTTCCCGCTCGCCTGGGTGAGCGGCGAGATTTCGAACTTCACGCGCGCGGCGAGTGGCCACTGGTATTTCTCGATCAAGGACGCGCAGGCGCAGATGCGCTGCGTGATGTTCCGTGGTCGCGCGCAACACGCTGATTTTTCACCGAAAGAGGGCGACCGCGTGGAAGTGCGGGCGCTGCTTTCGATGTATGTGCCGCGCGGCGAGGTGCAACTGAACGTCGAGGCGATCCGGCGCGCGGGGCAGGGCAATCTCTATGAAGCCTTCTTGCGGCTCAAGGAGAAACTTGCGGCGGCAGGGCTTTTCGACGCCGATCGCAAGCGGCCGCTGCCGCGCTATGCCCGCCGGGTGGGCGTGGTGACCTCGTTGCAGGCGGCGGCGCTGCGCGACGTGTTGAGTACGCTCGCCCGCCGGGCACCGCACGTCTCTGTGGTGATTTACCCGGCCCCGGTGCAGGGTGCGGATGCCGCCTCGCGTCTGGCCGCAGCGCTTGATACCGCTAACGCGCGCCGAGAAGTCGACACGATCTTGCTGTGCCGTGGCGGTGGCTCTATCGAAGATCTCTGGGCGTTCAACGAGGAAGTGCTCGCGCACGCGATTGCGCGCAGCGAGCTCCCGGTGGTGTCGGGCGTTGGTCACGAGACCGATTTCACGATTGCCGACTTCGTGGCCGATGTGCGGGCACCCACTCCCACGGCCGCGGCCGAACTGATCAGCGCAGCACGTGACGAGTGCCTGCGCGAGGTGGACCGCGAGCGGCAACGCCTGACACGTGCCATGTGGCGCACGCTGGAGCAGCGCGCCCAGCAGCTCGACAGTCTGTCGCGCGGTCTGGTGTCGCCGCGTGAGCGTCTGGCCCGGCAACAGGGCGCACTCGCGCATCTGTCCGACCGGATGCGTCATGCGCTGGAGCGCCCGCTGGCACAGCGCCGCAGTCGATTCGAGATGCTGCGCCTGCGCTTTACGCGCGCCGTGCCCGATGTCGCGTCGCAACATGAACGGCTCGCATTGCTCTCGCAGCGTCTGCACACGGCCTTGTCGCGCCGCACCGAGCGCTCGACACAGCGGCTCGTCGATGCCACTGCCCAGTTGGAACTCCTCAATCCGCGCCGCACGTTGCAGCGTGGCTATGCTGCCGTGCTCGATGGCCGCGGTCAGCCGGTGCGCGACCCGCGCAAGCTCCAGCGGGGCCAGCAGGTCACGATGCATCTGGCCGATGGCGCGGCGGACGTGGGCATTGGTGATGTCCAGGTCAGGCTAGACGATACTTTTTAGCGGTGCCGGCCCGCCAGTGTTGGTGAAGTGCAGACAATCTGCGGCGATTAGCCGGGATCGGCACACAATCGTCACACGTGAAGCGCAAAGTGCGGTGAAACGAGTAACCGTCGGGTTTGCGGGGTTATCGCATCTGCCCTAGAATCGGTGGTTCCGGATAATGCAAATCGGGTTCCCCTCAGAGCACAAAGGACAATCGCCATGGAACACAAGCTCCCTGAACTGCCGTACGCCATCGATGCACTGGCGCCGACCATCTCCAAGGAAACGATGGAGTATCACTACGGCAAGCATCACCAAGCCTACGTGACGAACTTGAACAACCTGATCAAGGGCACCGAATTCGAAAACGCGTCCCTCGAAGACATCATCAAGAAGTCGTCGGGCGGCGTGTTCAACAACGCAGCGCAAGTGTGGAACCACACGTTCTTCTGGAACACGCTGTCGCCGAAGAGCAGCGGCGCACCGACGGGCGATCTGGCCAAGGCCATCGAAGCCAAGTTCGGCTCGTTCGACGCCTTCAAGGAAACCTTCTCGAAGTCGGCCGTGGGCAACTTCGGTTCGGGCTGGACGTGGCTCGTGAAGAAGGCCGACGGTTCGGTCGACATCGTGAACACCAGCAACGCCGCCACGCCGATCACCGGCACGGACAAGCCGCTGATCACCATCGACGTGTGGGAACACGCGTACTACATCGACTACCGCAATGCCCGTCCGAAGTTCGTCGAGGCATTCTGGGGTCTGGTCAACTGGGACTTCGCAGCGAAGAACTTCGCGTAATCGAATACCCCGGAACACCCGGAATTCACCGGCAACGAGGTCAACCCTGGCGTCACGCGCCTGACCCGAGCGCGGCGCCTCGCCGGTGAAGCAAAAGCCCATCGCTTGCGATGGGCTTTTTGTTTTCAGCAGCCACCGGTTTGCCCGCAGGGTGGTGTCGTTTGATCAGCGTCAACATTCGGATGGGCAAGCGTCGTTAGAGTAGCCACTTCCAACGACCGGATGACGTATGCCAGACCCTGCGCCAACGTGCGATGCCTGCTCTTCCTCGCATCGTTCCCATGCTCGCGCTGCCCAACGTGCGACGCACGACGCGCCACCCCACCCGTCGCATCAACGCTACTGGCTGGCCGATGCGCATCTCATGCGCAGTTTGCCCCCCGCAGCGTGGACGCTGTTCCGTTTAGCCGAACACAAGCGCGGCGGCACGGCGTCACATATGTGGCGCGTCGGCCGGCTGGCGTGGCGTTTTGCTCAGGCGTTGGAGATGCCGGCGATCGAAGCGCAGGCGCTCGGCTTGGCCGCTGCACTCCACGATACCGGTAAGCTTTGTATTCCGAATTCGATTCTTGAGAAGCCGGGCAAGCTGACGGTCGATGAGATTCGGGTGATGCGGATGCATCCGCAACTCGGTGCCGACATGCTCAATGCCATCGGCGGCGCTGCCTGCGATCTGGCCGCGAGCGTCGCGCGCACTCACCATGAGCGATATGACGGGGGCGGTTATCCGTTCGGATTGTCGGGAAATCGTATCCCGCTGGCCGGACGCATCGTCGCGTTGGTCGACGTCTTCGACGCGCTGGCGAGTCACCGGCCGTATCGGGCAGCGCTCACACCGGCGCAGATCGTGAAGGCGATGCTCGGCGAGCGCGGGCGCCATTTCGATCCGTGGCTCCTCGACCGATTTCTTGAGCGGGCGCTGATGCCCGCGCTGGCGATTTCAAGCGGCGCGCGTTAGCGCGCCATCACCTGGACATTTGAGGCGCCCGGGCGCCCGGCAATCGATAGGTGTCGAGGTGTGACCCGCGTTGTGCGGGTCAACCGATCAGCGCGTTTACTTCGGCAGGCCCGAGATCTTCGCACCCGGCCCCAGGTTTTTGGTCTTGAACCAGCCCTGATTCATCTCGAGCGCGTAGCGGATCGGCTCACGCGGGCAGTGGTTGTCATCCGTTTGCGGCGCCATATCGTCAACGTTCACGATCGTGCCGTCGTCCTTGAGAAAGGCGATCGACAGCGGCAGATCCGTGTTTCGCATCCAGAAACAGTTCATGGCGCGATTCTCGAACACGAACAGCATGCCGGCGTTCGGTGCCATCTTCTGGCGATACATCAGGCCCTGCTCACGATCCGCTTCGGTGGCGGCGACTTCGGCCTTGATGAGGAACATGCCGGCGGAGAGCTGAACGGTTGGGAAATCGCCCGGCTGCTTGATCCGTTGCGCGGCGGCAGTAGCGGGGGCGAGTGCCATGACGGCAGCGGCGGCAGCGAACGTGGTGCTGGCAGCGAGCGAGGCCAGTTGACGTGAAATCCGGATCACGAACGACTCCTGGGAAGGTCTGAAAACGTCAGACGAATGGCGGGTCATTGTAGCCGCCGGACGAAAAAAAAGCAGGTTGCGTGAGCAACCTGCTTATTACCGTCAGTTGCGCAAAGAAGCTGCGCGACGCGGTACTTACTTGCTGGCGGCGGCCGGCGCTTCAGCAGCCGAAGCCTTCTTCGCCGACTTCTTGTGAGCCGACTTCTTGTGCGTCGACTTCTTCTTGGCAGCCGGCTTTGCGGCGGCAGCCGGAGCAGCGTCAGCAGCCGGAGCGGCCGGAGCAGCAGCTTGAGCGAACACGCCAGTTGCGAACAGGCCAGCGACCAGGGCAGCGATCAGTTTTTTCATGAGATTCCTCGTTGAAGCTCGATGTTTGGGTAGTGAACTCGTTGACCCGCGAAGTGAGTCACCTCTAATAACGTCCATTCAGGACATCGGTTGACAACTCACTCGCGGATTTTTACGAAGTGAAGTATTACGGCTTGTTACCAGTCGGCGGCTGGGTCGCCGGACCCTTCTTGGCCGACTTCTTGTGATGATGCTTCTTGTGCGATGCCTTCTTCGTCGGCGCAGCCTTGTCGGCAGCTGCCGCCGCCGGAGCGGGTGCTGCTGCTGCGGGCGCCGCCGGCGCGACAGGTGCCGTCGCCGGCGCCGATTGTTGGGCCATCGCGGCGCCGGACACGATCATGCCGGCGGTCAGGGCGAGCAGCAGTTTGTTCATGACTTGGTTTCCTCGTTTCAATTAGTGGTGCGTATGTTGCGCACCTGTTCCCTCAACGAGTCGAGCGACCGCTTCGTTGACCGGAAAGTGTAAGTATTTGTTGCGGCAGTTCGCACCACTGCCCAGGGGCGAGGTTCAACGCAAAGACGTCGACGGGGCCGATGGCCACACGCACGAGTCGCAATGTCGGCTTGCCGACGGCTGCGGTCATGCGCCGCACCTGACGATTTTTGCCTTCGACGAGCCGGATCTCGAGCCAGTGCGTTGGAATGCTCGCGCGATAGCGAATCGGCGGATCGCGGGGCCACAGCGATTCGGGCTCGGGAATTTCGCGGGCTTCGCACGGCAACGTGATGAAGTCGCCAAGATCGAGCCCGGCGCGCAGCCGGGCGACGGCGGCTTCGTCGTAAGCGCCTTCGACCTGAGCCCAGTAAGTCTTGGGCAACTTGCGCTCGGGCTCGGCGATGCGCGCTTGCAGGCGTCCGTCGTCAGTCAGCAGCAGCAGGCCTTCGCTGTCGGCGTCGAGTCGTCCGGCCGGATAGACGTTCGGGCGTTGCACGCATTCGGCCAGCGTCGGGCGCGTGGGGTGCGGCGAGAACTGGCAAATCGTGCCGAAGGGCTTGTTGAGTGCGAGAAGTGTCATACCGAGGGAAGAAAATCGGAGATTGCCGACATGAGGAAGTGCGACATTACACGTCGCCCGGCATTTCACAGAATTTCGCAGTGATTCGCAGAATTCGCGGACTCCACCGCCGGGCGGCAACCTCTGTTCAGGCCTGACATGTTAATGCATAATCGGAAAAATCAGTCTTATGTCTTATATAAGACTTAAGGCTTGCTGTACGCAGCGATGAGCGCTGTGACTACAATAGGGCGGTAAACCCGATGGCGATACCGCCGCCTCTCGTGCGATATCCGATCTATCCAATTGGAGCCCCACCATGTCGTATCAGCACATCAAGGTCCCCGCCGGCGAGAAGATCACCGTGAACAAGGACTTCTCTCTGAACGTTCCGGACACGCCGATCATCCCGTACATCGAAGGCGACGGCACCGGGGTGGACATCACACCGGTGATGCTCAAGGTCGTCGATGCTGCGGTAGAGAAAGCGTATGGCGGCAAGCGCAAGATCAGCTGGATGGAAATCTACGCGGGTGAAAAGTCAACACGTGTCTATGGACCCGATGTGTGGCTGCCTGACGAGACGCTCGAAGTGGTCAAGGACTACGTTGTTTCGATCAAGGGCCCGCTCACGACGCCGGTCGGTGGCGGCATTCGTTCGCTGAACGTGGCGTTGCGCCAGCAGCTTGATCTCTACGTGTGTCTTCGCCCCGTGCAGTACTTCAAGGGCGTGCCGTCGCCGGTGCGCCAGCCCGAGAAGATCGACATGGTGATCTTCCGTGAGAACTCCGAAGACATCTACGCAGGCATCGAGTGGGAAGCCGAGTCCGAAGGCGCGAAGAAGTTGATCGCGTTCCTGCAAAACGAAATGGGTGTGAGCAAAATCCGTTTTCCGCAGACCTCGGGTATCGGTGTGAAGCCGGTGTCGCGCGAAGGGACGGAGCGTCTGGTACGCAAAGCGATTCAATATGCGATCGACAACAACCGCGACTCGGTGACGCTCGTGCACAAGGGCAACATCATGAAGTTCACCGAGGGGGCGTTCCGTGACTGGGGGTATGGTCTCGCGAAGAAAGAGTTCGGCGCGACGGACATCGACGGTGGCCCGTGGTGCAAGGTGAAGAACCCGAAGACGGGGAAAGACATCGTGATCAAGGACTCGATCGCGGATGCCTTCCTCCAGCAGATTCTGTTGCGTCCCGCCGAATACGATGTGATTGCTACGCTCAATCTGAACGGTGACTACGTCTCGGATGCCCTGGCAGCGCAAGTGGGCGGCATCGGCATTGCGCCGGGCGCGAACTTGTCGGACTCGGTCGCGATGTTCGAAGCCACGCACGGCACGGCACCGAAGTACGCGGGCAAGGACTACGTGAACCCGGGCTCCGAGATTCTCTCGGCAGAAATGATGCTGCGTCATATGGGATGGACCGAAGCGGCAGACCTGATCATCGTGTCGATGGAGAAGTCGATTCTTTCGAAGAAGGTTACGTACGATTTCGCCCGGTTGATGGAAGGTGCGACGCAGGTGTCCTGTTCGGGCTTCGGCGCGGTCATGATCGAGAACATGTAAGGCAACGATCGACGGCGGCAATCAGGCGTCAGTTGCGACGACCTGCAACTGCCGCCGCGTTTCACGCGAAGGTAATCAGCACCCCGGTTGAGCTACGCTTGCCGGGGTTTTTTTCATCGTGAAGTAATGCGATGCGTGTGATGGGACGCCGAAGACTCCATCGCGCTAACGTGCGAGCGAATAACCGCTCTTACGTTCCTGCCACATCGCGGCAAGCGCATAACTCCCCGCTACACACAGGCTCAGTTGGCTGGATTGCGCGAGGCCTTCGACAATCGTCGACGACATGACGGATAGCAGCAGCAAGTACTGCGGGAAGAGTCCGACGCCAAATGCAAACTCTTCGGCCCGAACCGGGGCCGCGATTTCCGGCGAGCGACGTGTTCGCCAAATTCGCCATGCCACATAAATTACACCGTGAAAGAACGCGCCGTACTCGACCCAGTTCCCGTCAAATATGAAGTTCGGCATCGCCAGACATTACCTTCGGCAAAAGAGCCAGATTGCGGACACCGAGGCGCCGATTACGGCGCCGATGTAGCGTGGGTCAAACGGGAAAAAAGGGAGCTGCATGTTGCCAACGGTGACACCGGTCAACGAGATACCAATGACGGTGTAGCTCGCGACGCCGCGAAGCTTTGCTCGTGTCTGAGGGGAAATCTTGATCATGAAAGCCTGCAACTGATATTCGACAGCGACGAAAGGAGAGGGGGCATGACAAATTCTATTTCGTCGCCATACGTCGAGCGCAAGCGTTTACCTGCCGCGTAGCAGCAAATCCGAAAAATCCCTAAACGCTGAAATTCAGTGACGTCGCTATTGAACGACCACGGTCGTCGTGACGCGATGATCGCCGGTCGACGGAATGCGACTCGTGAACTCGCGCGGAAAACCTACCGTCCATGTCACGACGTCGGTGCCTGCGACTTTCCCCGCCTGATACCAGACGATCATGCCGGGAAAGCGCATCGTCTCGCAGCGTTGTCCCGCGGGCACGGTGTAGTCGGTCCACTCGGCCGAGACTTCACCGAGTGCGGGAACGGAGTCGAGCTGGAAGGTGGGTTGTCCGAGCGAGCGGCACAGCGCGCTGTAGTTGGGCTGTACCCATATCGCGACTTTTTCGCCGATGGGAACCGTAATCTCAATCGACGCTGGCGGATAAGCGGCCTGACCGAAGGCTGTACCAATCCCCAGCCAGCCGACGACGAAAAGCGCAACGCGCCCGGCACGCCAAAGGTTGCGACGGCACGTTTCGGCAAGTAGCGGGAGGCGATACTCAGGACGGGGGCGCTCGGTGTCAGACGCGAAGGGCATGCGGGCGCTGCACCGGGATGCGGCGCGTGCGGTGTTGGCGGTATCCATATTCGGATCTCCCACCCCCCAGGCGGCCGACTGGGAACGTTCTCATATTCCCGGCATGACGTCGGCACGACAATTCAATTACAGTGCACGCGAGCACGTAAGGCAAGGAACCGGAGCGGATCGATCAAGTGCCGCTCTCACGGCCACGCGTTCGCCCCATCGGGATAACCCGGGGCCACCGGAAACAACAAACCAGAAAGGGAGCCAGCAGATGAAAGTCAATCGCATCGTTGCAAACATCGCCGTGCCGTCGCACGAGGCGATGCAGGCCGCGCAGCACTTCTACGGCGAATTGCTCGGACTCGAACTGCTGATGGATCACGGCTGGATCGCGACGTACGGCAACGCCGCGAAGATGACCGTGCAGATGAGTGTCGCGACCGAGGGCGGTGCGGGTACGCCGGTGCCCGACCTGTCGATCGAAGTCGATGATGTCGACGAAGCGTTCACTCGCATGCAGGCTGCGGGCATTGCCATCGAATACGGCCCGGCGGACGAGCTCTGGGGCGTGCGCCGCTTCTATGTGCGCGATCCGTTCGGCAGGCTCGTCAACATTCTTTCGCACCGATAACGGCCGCGCCCCGAGCACGGCGTGTGTGACCGCCTATCTACCGTTCGCTTGCACCGCCCACCGCTCACCGCTCACCGCCCATCGAAGTAAGCCGCGAGTTTCTGCGCCTCGAACGCTTGCACCACGTAGTCGACAAACACCCGCGTGCGCAACGGCAACTGCTTCTTGTTCGAGTAATAGACGAACAGGCCGCCATATTCCTCGCACCAGCCGGGCAGCAGCCGTATCAGCCGGCCGGTGTCGAGCAGCGGCGCGGCGTGGGGCATTGGCAGCAGCGCAATGCCGTAGCCGAGGGCGACGGCATGCGCGATCGCCTCGGGGTCATCGAAGATCATGCGCGTGCGCGCTTCCACATTGACCCGCTCGCCGCGTGCATTGCGCAACTCCCACGCGCGCAGTCGTCCCGACATTCCGGAGCGGCGCATCACACCGTCGAACGACGCCAGTTCGGAGGGATGCTTCGGCATCGCCCGATCCGCCATATACGCCGGCGACGCGCAAATTACGGTGTAGGTCGGCGCCAGACGCCGCGCGATGACCCCGGGTGTCAACTCGATGCCCCCGCCGACGGCGGCGTCGAAGCCTTCACTTACGACATCCACGCTGCGGTTATCGAAGCGCCAGTCGGGCACGATCTCCGGGTAGCGCGCAAGAAACTCGCCGAGCATGGGGACCAGATACTGCCGCCCGAACGCGTGCGCCACGCTCACCTTGAGCACGCCCGATGGCGCGCTTTCGCTCTCGGCGGCGCGTGCCACAGCGTCGGTGAGTGCCGCAAAGGGCCCGTCGATCTCCCGCAGGAACGATTCGCCACCCGCACTTAGCGTGAGACTGCGCGTGCTGCGGTGAAACAACCGCAAGCCGATCTGCGCTTCCAGTCGCGCGACATTCTTGCTCACCGCCGCAGGCGTGATGCCGAGTCGCCGCGCCGCCGCAGAGAAGCTGCCGGTACGCGCGCTGAGGACGAAGGATTCGAGCAGGTTCAGGGCTTCCATAGGTCACCTGTTCCATTGGGTTGAAAGTGATGATCGGAATTATGGACTAGTTGGCAGGTAATCCGCCGACCATACTGGCTTCACTTTTCCAAACAACGGAGTGGCATCATGGCAACGAAATTTCAAGGCAAGGCAGCGTTTGTGACGGGTGGCTCGCGGGGTATCGGTGCGGCCATCGTGCAGCGGCTGGCGGACGATGGCGCTGCGGTCGCCTTCACCTACAAGGGCTCGAAAGCAGAAGCCGAAGCCATCGCGGCAGGCATTCGTGCCGCTGGCGGGCGCGCGCTGGCCTTGCAGGCCGATGCTGCCGATGCGGCGGCGCTGGGCAAGGCCGTCGACGATGCCGCCCGGGAATTCGGCAAGATCGATATTCTCGTGAACAATGCTGGCGTTTTCACCATGGCCAACGTCGCAGACATGGCGCTCGAAGACTTCGACCGGATCCTCGACGTCAACGTGCGCTCGGTATTTGTGGCGTCGCAGGCGGCGCTCGCCCACATGGGCGACGGCGGGCGCATCATCAACATCGGTTCGTGCAATGCCGACCGCATGCCGTTCGCCGGCGGCGCAGCGTATGCGATGAGCAAGGCGGCGCTCGTCGGCCTGGTCAAGGGGATGGCACGTGACCTCGGCCCGCGCGGCATCACCGTCAACAACGTGCAGCCGGGGCCGACCGCAACCGACATGAATCCGGCGACCGGCGATTTTGCCGGTGTGATGCACGACCTGATGGCCCTCAAGCGCCACGCCGAACCGTCGGAAATCGCTGCCATGGTTGCCTACGTCGCTAGCGATGAGGCAGGCTTCGTGACCGGGGCCAGCCTGACGATCGACGGTGGTTTCAACGCGTAAGGCGTAGCGCGGCAAGTTGGTACGTAGTGGACGGTCGTGGGCTATTCAACTAGCCCGCGACCCAACGGCCAAACGGCCTCAGCGGTCTCGCCGAAGTATTACCGTCGTAACCGGCGGTAAGCAGACACCCTTCGCCATGTAAACCCCGGCGCGAGGGTGGCGATTAGACTGCCCTCATGAAGGTCGTCCACATCTCGCACACGCCGGTGGCGGGCAGTCCGGGCAACATCGTCTCGGCGCTCAACCGGTTGACCGATATCGAAGCGCGGCACGTCGTCTTTGACGCGGCCGCGTATCAGACACGCACGTTCGCCGTCGATATCGACTGGAAACGCCAGCGCGATATGGCACTTGATGTCATCGCTGCCGCCGACGTCATTCATATCCATCAGATTTTTCCGATGGAGAAGACCTTCGGCGCCGACTTCCCCCAGCTTTTCACCAATAAGAAGCTGATACGCCAGTTCCATTCGGCGCCCGAGTTGTGGGCACGCGATGACAAGGCGATGCGCGAGCGAATCGTTAATGATCCGATCCCGCAACTGGTCATCGCGCAAGGCCCCGAACGCTTTTATCCATTCGCGCGCGTGGTGCCCAACATCGTGCCGCTCAACGATCCGCGTTACATGCCCCAACCGGAGAGAGCGAGCGACGCGGGCCGCCCTGTGGTGGTCTTTTCTCCGAGCGGACGTTCGTCGGGCTGGCGCAAGCGCTGGGAGACCAAGGGCGCGCCGCAAACGCTCCGTCTTTTACATCGGCTTGAACGTCGCGGGTTATGCGAAATTCGCCTGATTACCGGTACGCCGCATGACGAGTGCCTGCGCCTGAAACAAAGTGCTGCCGTCGCGCTCGATGAGTGCGTGACGGGCAACTACCATCTCTCCGGGCTTGAAGCGCTCTCGCAGGGCAAGCCCACGCTAGGTCATCTCGACAACCGTGTGCAGTCGCAACTTCGCCGCCTGACCGGTGCGTTTGAATTGCCATGGGTCGACGTGCCGCTCGAAGCTGCCGAGGCACCGCTTGTCGAGTTGCTGACGAACGCGTCGCTGCGTACGCAGATCGGTGCGGCGTCACGTCGCTGGATGGAGACCTACTATCAGGAAAGCGCGATGGTCGAGTACTACCGTCAGGCGTATCTCGATCTGTTCAACGCGCCGAATCGATTCACCGAGCGGCGTATCGACGACGCCACGCAGTGGCTCGCGGTCTCGCTGCCGAACTTGCGCTGGAGGGCCCGGCGCAACGCCAACGCCTTCTGGCGCGGCCTCTGGGAAACGTGGCACGGGCGTTGAGCGTCGCGCCGTCTCTGCCTCATATCTACCTCGTCTCTATCCGCGTCCTCGCACCGTCCTCGCGCTCGCCGCGTGCCTCATTCCGAAAACAACGCGAACAGCAAGTTACGCATCCATTGACTGGCTGGTTCCTGATGAAAGCGCGCGTGCCAGAACAGATTGATCTGAATGTCAGGCACGTCAATGGGGTGCGAGACATAGCGCAAGCCGAAGTGCTGCGCGCTGCGCTGGGCAAACTTCTCGGTGACCGTCGCGACAAGATCGGTCGCGTGCAGGATGTCCGCCAATGCGACGAAGTGCGGCACCCGCAGGCGAATGTTGCGATGCACGTGCGCGCGCGCCATGAACTCGTCGACTTGGCCGTGGCCCGTGCCGGCAGCCACCACAACCACCTGCTCGGCGCGCTCGAAATCGTCGCGTGAGAGTGCGCTGGTGTTGCTGTCATCGGGCCGATCGAGGGGGTGTCCGGGGCGGAACATGCAGACGTACTTCTGTCGAAAGAGTCGTCGCTGAAAGAAGCCGGAGGTCAGATCGGGCAGGTGCCCGACGGCCAGATCGACCTGTCCGGTCGCCATCTCCTCCTGCAAGTTGATTGCCGTATTGCGCACGGTGCTGACCGTAATGCCCGGGGCCTGCTCGCCGAGCGCGTGCATCAGGCGCGGCAGGAAGTGAACTTCACCTATGTCCGTCATCGCAATCTGAAACGCCTTCTGGCTTGTCGCGGGGTCGAACGCCACTTGACGATTGAACACGCCGTGCAGCGCGTCGAGCGCTGCGGCCACGGGTTCGGCCAGTTCGGTGGCCATTGGCGTCGGCAGCATGCCCCGCGAAGTGCGGATAAACAGCTCGTCGTTGAACAACTTGCGCAGGCGCGCGAGGGCATTGCTGACAGCAGGCTGCGTAACGCCGAGGGCTTGCGCCACCCGCGATACGCGCCGTGCGTTGTACAGATGCTGGAACACCACCAGCAGGTTCAGATCGACAGTGTGCAGGTCCATGGCGGGCAGTCGGGGCGAGTCGCGATAACGATGGCGATAACGACGGCGATAACGACGGCGATAACGACGGCGATAACGACGGCGAGGCGATGCCGCGCAAGTATCGATGTGGAGCGTCTTGCCAGTGTTATCACTGAAATCTATGGAGGATATAAGCGAGATTCTATTGGTTTATATCGCCCTGTGCGCGATCCTTCGTTCAAACGGCGTAAGAACGCCACAAACGGTGCCCGCGGGTATCGACAGAACGGAGACAAATCCCCATGGAAGTCAGCGTGCAACCGCTCGGCGAGCGTTTTGCCGCCGTGCCCGGCGACAACCTGCTCAAAGCCCTCACCGATCGTCAGATCCCCATTTCGTATAGCTGCCTCTCGGGGCGCTGCGGCACGTGCCGCTGCAAAGTCGTGTCCGGCAACGTGCAAGAGACCGGGGGCTACGAGTATCGGCACAACGTCGGGACCGATGACGACACGAGCGCCGATGGCCGCTACGTGCTGGCTTGTCAGGCAACGGTGCACGGCGACTGCGAGATCGAGTTGCCGGAGATCGACGAAGTTGTCGTTCACCCCGCAAAGATTCTCAAGGCGACCGTGCTCGCCATTGAGCCGCTCACCCATGACATCCAGCGTCTGGTGCTCAAGCCAGCCAAGCCCCTGAGTTTTTCGCCGGGGCAATACGCAACGCTGCAATTCACACCGGAACACATCCGGCCGTATTCGATGGCGGGGATCGATGCCGACGGGACGCTCGAATTTCACATCCGGCGCGTGCCGGGTGGCGCGGTTACCGGATACGTCGCGGAGCAACTGAAGGTCGGCGACGCCGTGCGTGTGTCGGGGCCGCTCGGTACGTCGTATCTGCGCACGCGCCATGACGGCCCGATGCTGTGCGTGGCGGGTGGCACCGGACTCGCCCCGGTGCTTTCGATCGTGCGCGGAGCGATTGCCCGTGGCATGACCAATCCCATCGAAATCTACGTGGGCGCGCGCTCGCCATCCGATGTGT
This sequence comes from Pandoraea sp. PE-S2T-3, assembly GCF_002179965.1. Classification (GTDB taxonomy): domain Bacteria; phylum Pseudomonadota; class Gammaproteobacteria; order Burkholderiales; family Burkholderiaceae; genus Pandoraea. The sequence continues at coordinate 218,454 of NZ_NGUQ01000014.1, read as the reverse complement.
ACGGCCTCGCGTGGTTGCGTGAACTGGCCGCCCGCCATGACGGCAGCCTGCGCTTGCATGTCGTGACGACGAGTGGCGCATCGGCTGTCGGCATATCGGCCGCGTCTGGCGCCCGAGCTACAGCCGCCACCCCAGCCGCCACCCCAGCCGCCCCCGTTGTCTCCGCCGAGGACGGTAGCCCGCTCTCGCGACTCGGTCACGTGACGGATGCCATTGCTGCCGACTTTGCCGGCGCCGGGGCCTTGGCGGGGTGGCGAGCGTACCTGTGCGGTGCGCCGCCGATGGTCGACGCTGCGACGGCGTTGTTGCGCGGGCGCGGGATGGATGCCAGCCATATCTACGCCGACGCCTTCTATGCCCGGGCGGCTTGATTGTTTGCAACGCATCGGGACGCAGCGTCGTTGCCGTCCGACGTCACGCGCTTCGTGAATTCCCCAAAGGAGACAACCGTGAGTACAACACCGCAGACCGGACACGATCCGGCGTCGACAGGAATGTCAGAGCCGTTGGCCGCATCTTCAGCGTCTGAAGCGTCAGGCACGTACGACACGTACGACACGTCAGATATCTGGCCCGCCGAGGGCACGAGTCGTATCCCGTTTCGGGTCTATACGGATACCGATCTGTATCGGCGCGAGCTTGAACAGTGCTTCTATCGCGGCCACTGGAACTATGTCGGGCTGGAAGCGGAAGTGCCGAATCCCGGTGACTTCAAGCGAACGGTCATCGGCGAGCGCTCGGTGATTGTCACGCGTGATGCGAGCGGCGACGTCAATGTGGTCGAGAACGTCTGCGCGCATCGCGGCATGAAATTCTGCCGTGAGAAGCGTGGCAATCGGACCGATTTTCACTGCCCCTATCACCAGTGGAACTACGACCTCAAGGGCAACCTTCAGGGCGTGCCGTTCCGTCGCGGCGTCAAGCAGGATGGCAAGGTCAACGGCGGTATGCCGAAAGACTTCAAGCCGGAAGACCACGGCCTCACCAAGCTCAAGGTGGCGACACGCGGCGGTGTGATCTTCGCGTCGTTCGATCACGACATCGAGACGCTCGACGACTTCCTCGGCCCCGAGATCGGTGCGTACTTCGATCGCCTGTTCGATGGGCGCAAGCTCAAGCTGCTCGGCTACAACAAGCAACGCATTCCGGGTAACTGGAAGCTGATGCAGGAGAACATCAAGGACCCGTATCACCCGGGGCTGCTGCATACCTGGTTCGTCACCTTCGGGCTCTGGCGTGCGGACAACAAGTCACGTCTGGTCATGGACGCGCACGGCCGTCACGCCGCGATGATCTCCACGCGCGGTCAGGGCGGTGGCGGGGAGGTGACCTCGGGCGTGTCGAGCTTCAAGGAGACGATGTCGCTCAACGACACGCGCTTTCTCGACATCGTGCAGGAAGACTGGTGGAAGGGGCCGACGGCAGTGCTCATGACGCTCTTTCCCAGCGTCATTCTTCAGCAGCAGGTCAACTCGGTTTCTACGCGTCACATCCAGCCGCGCGGCCACGATTCGTTCGACTTCGTGTGGACGCACTTTGGCTTCGAAGACGATACCGACGAGATGACGCAGCGCCGTTTGCGACAGGCCAACCTTTTTGGGCCGGCAGGGTTCGTGTCGGCCGACGATGGCGAGGCGATCGAATGCTCGCAGGAAGGGTTCGAGCAGAAGCCGTGGCACCGCGTGCTCGCGGAACTGGGCGGCACGGGCGTGGAGAACACCGACCACATGGTGACCGAGACGCTGATTCGCGGCATGTACGCGTATTGGCGCCGCGTGATGGGCGTTTGAGGAGACACGAGAAGATGGTCGACTTTGTGACGTTTCAAGCCGTTGTCGAACTCAATGCGGCCTATGCGGCGGCGCTCGATGCGCAGCATTGGGATGCGTGGCCGGGGTTCTTTCTCGACGACTGCATTTATCGCGTGCAGCCACGCGAGAACTACGACATGGGACTGCCCCTCGCGACGCTCTCGTTCGAGAGCCGAGGCATGCTGCAAGACCGCATCTACGGCATCCGCGACACGCTCTTTCATGACCCGTACTACCAGCGTCACGTGATCGGCTTGCCGAGCATCAAGGCGCTCGATGAGACCACGCTGCATGTGGAATCGAACTACGCGGTCTTTCGGACCAAGCCGGATCAGCTCACCGATATTCTGTCGGTCGGCCGTTATCTGGACATCGTCAAACGAACCGGTGACGGGTGGAAATTCGCGTCCCGGTTGTGCATTTTCGACAGCGAGATGATTCCCAACTCGCTGATCTACCCGATCTGAAGCGAGGACACCATGAGCGGTAACTGGATCGAGGCGGCTCCACGCGACGCCATTCCCGAAGACGACGTCGTTGGCCTGGTGGTGGGCGGGCGCGACATTGCCCTGTACGGGGTGGACGGGGAGGTGTTCGCGACCGATAACGTGTGCACTCACGGGAACGCGCGCTTGTGCGACGGGTTTCTGGAGGGGCACGAGATCGAATGCCCGCTGCATCAGGGCAAATTCGACGTGCGCACCGGCGCGGCCATGTGCGCGCCGCTCACCGAGGGGGTGAAGACTTATCCCATTCGGATCGAAGCCGGCAAGGTCTACGTCGACCTGGGCTGACGACTTGACGACAAGACGACCCGGCGAAGGGTCTCTGGGATAGACGGACCGATGACCGGTGTGACCGGTCTAGGGGAAATCGTCCAAACGGGCTGCCGGCAAGGCGGCCCGTCGCGTTTGCGCGACAAGATTTCGTGCGCTCACGTCCTGCGGTGAGTGGCAGTGGCCCAGTCGCAGCGCGCTGGCGCATATGATTCATTGTTTTATTGAATGACACATATGAATCATTTCGATGAAACGGCATCCTCGCGTTTGAGGCCGGTTTCGTCCGCCCGTATTCGTTAAAAAAGCTATTTATTTCCGGCGCTTATCTGTGGCATATCGCCGTCGTTGTCAGACAGTCGCCTGCGTAGGAATACTTAGCCTTTTCAGCTAATTGCGTAATTGATTTCCGCAACTCAGGATCGATGGACGTTATTTTAATAACTGAGTGGAATATTGCTATGTGGCGGGTTTTATAAGCGATTAAACGCAGGTAAATTGTGCCGTGCGCGGAATGCTGAGTGGAAAGTTGCGTTTCGTTTTGTATTCAAAAACGGATCCAAAAGATTCAAGGTGGTGCAGTCTTTTGTGCGGCGCAATAAAAAACCCGGCCGAAGCCGGGTTTCCGATGCATTGAAGCTCAGCGTATCAGGACGGTGCCTGAATGTTCGAAGCCTGCTTGCCCTTGGGGCCTTGCACCACCTCGAAGACCACCTTCTGACCTTCCTTCAGGGTCTTGAAGCCGTTCATCTGGATCGCCGAGAAGTGAGCGAACAGATCTTCGCCACCTTCATCCGGCGTGATGAAACCAAAACCCTTGGCATCGTTAAACCATTTGACCGTACCGGTTGCCATACAAACTTCCCCTAAACAATTACGACTACTACATATCACCGCAACAACGAGCACATCTGAAAAACCCGCCGACTAGTCGCGGCGGCTTCTTAGGCTCACCCAGGCATCTTTTCTTTTAAAACGCTTATAGAGGAAAAGCGCCAAGTTGATTGTTTTCGCTAACTACCAATAGTGTCAAGCCCTTTTTCGCCGATAGAAGATGAGTTCGATCAGGTTTTACCCTTATATCTAGGAGGGCATAAGCAGTGCCGCGACACGCCCTTGAAATTTGGGTTAAGCTGACTCATATGGGTGTGGCACCCCCGGTGGTCGGGGCTGCGGCGCCTTGCTGGACAACGCACGCGGCGATTTGGCGAGTGTTGGCATTCCGGTGGACACCGGCGGCAGGCGGCAATAGGAGCTTCGATTGCTTCCTGCGCCCCGGAGTTGTTTAGAATCCACGTATGGCAACCTTACCGACAACGCATGACGACACCGTACAGGAGCGGCAAGAGCAACAGCTCAAGCCGCCTTCGATGTACAAGGTGGTACTGTTGAACGACGATTTCACCCCGATGGAGTTCGTGGTGATGGTCATTCAGGAATATTTCAATAAGGACCGGGAATCTGCAACGCAGATCATGCTCAAGGTCCACCGAGAGGGCAGGGGAGTTTGTGGGGTCTTCACGCGCGACGTCGCGGCGACCAAAGTTGAGCAAGTTGTTAGCCATGCAAGGCAGTCCGGGCACCCGCTGCAGTGCGTGATGGAGGAAGCATGATTGCCCAGGAATTGGAAGTCAGCCTGCACATGGCGTTTATGGAAGCGCGCCAGGCCCGACATGAATTCATCACGGTCGAGCACCTGTTGCTCGCCCTCTTGGATAACCCGACCGCTGCCGAGGTGCTGCGCGCCTGCGCCGCAAATCTAGACGATTTGCGCCAGAACCTGCGCAACTTCATCGCGGACAATACGCCCACGGTGCCGGGCAGCGACGAGGTCGACACTCAGCCCACGCTCGGTTTCCAGCGCGTGATTCAACGCGCCATCATGCACGTCCAGTCCACTTCCAACGGTAAGAAGGAAGTGACCGGTGCCAATGTGCTGGTGGCCATCTTCGGTGAAAAAGACTCCCATGCCGTCTACTACCTGCAACAGCAGGGCGTGACGCGTCTGGATGTCGTCAACTTCATCTCGCACGGCATCACCAAGACTGGTGCTGCGGGCGAGTCGGCCAAGGCCGGTGAAGGCAGCACCGAGGGTGAAGAGGGCGCGAGCGCCAAGGAAAGTCCGCTGGCGCAGTACACGCAGAACCTCAACCAGCTCGCACGCGACGGCAAGATCGATCCGCTGATCGGCCGCGAGTCGGAAGTCGAGCGCGTGGTGCAGGTGCTGTGCCGCCGCCGCAAGAACAATCCGCTGCTCGTGGGTGAAGCCGGCGTGGGCAAGACGGCGATTGCCGAAGGCCTCGCCTGGCGCGTCACGCGCGGCGAAGTGCCCGAGATTCTGCAAGACGCTACGGTCTTCTCGCTGGATATGGGCGCGCTGCTCGCCGGTACGAAGTATCGCGGTGACTTCGAGCAACGCCTGAAGGCCGTGCTCAAGGAACTCAAAGAGCGCCCGGGTGCGATTCTGTTCATCGACGAAATTCACACGCTGATTGGCGCAGGCGCCGCATCGGGCGGCACGCTCGATGCCTCGAACCTGCTCAAGCCGGCGCTGTCGTCGGGGCAGTTGAAGTGCATCGGCGCGACCACGTTCACCGAATATCGCGGCATTTTCGAGAAGGATGCAGCGCTTTCACGCCGCTTCCAGAAGATCGATGTGAACGAGCCGACCGTCGAGCAAACCGTGCAGATCCTGCGCGGCCTCAAGTCGCGCTTCGAAGAGCACCACGGCGTGAAGTACTCGTCGAGTGCCCTGTCGGCGGCCGCCGAGTTGTCGGCCAAGTTCATCACCGACCGTCATCTGCCGGACAAGGCGATCGATGTGATCGACGAAGCGGGTGCCGCGCAACGCATCCTGCCGAAGTCGAAGCAGAAGAAGACCATCGGCAAGGGCGAGATCGAAGAGATCGTCTCGAAGATCGCGCGCATCCCGCCGCAAAGCGTGTCCGCCGACGATCGCGGCAAGCTTCAGACGCTGGATCGCGACCTGAAGAGCGTGGTGTTCGGGCAAGACCCGGCCATCGACGCGCTGGCGGCCGCCATCAAGATGTCGCGCGCCGGGCTGGGCAAGACGGACAAGCCGATCGGTGCGTTCCTGTTCTCGGGACCGACCGGGGTCGGCAAGACCGAAGTCGCCAAGCAACTGGCCTTCACGCTCGGTATCGAACTGATTCGCTTCGACATGTCGGAGTACATGGAGCGCCACGCGGTCAGCCGTTTGATCGGCGCGCCGCCGGGCTACGTGGGCTTCGATCAGGGCGGTCTGCTCACAGAAGCGATTACGAAGAAGCCGCACTGCGTGCTGCTGCTCGACGAAATCGAAAAGGCGCATCCGGACATCTTCAACGTGCTGCTTCAGGTGATGGACCACGGCACGCTGACGGACAACAACGGGCGCAAGGCCGATTTCCGCAACGTCATCATCATCATGACGACGAACGCGGGCGCCGAGACGATCAATCGTGCCAGCATCGGCTTCACGAACGAGCGTCAGGCCGGTGATGAAATGGCCGACATCAAGCGGATGTTCACGCCGGAGTTCCGTAACCGTCTGGACTCGATCATCAGCTTCAAGCCGCTCGACGAGCAGATCATCCTGCGCGTGGTCGACAAGTTCCTCATCCAGCTGGAAGATCAGCTGCACGAGAAGAAGGTCGAAGTTGTCTTCACCGACAAACTGCGCACGTATCTGTCGAAGAAGGGTTTCGATCCGTTGATGGGTGCCCGACCGATGCAGCGTCTGATTCAGGACACGATTCGTCGTGCACTGGCCGACGAATTGCTCTTCGGGCGTCTGACGACCGGCGGCCGTGTGACCGTCGATCTCGACGAGCACGATCAGGTGCAACTGTCGTTCCCCGAGGACGGCAACGCCCGCTCGGAACCGGAAGCTGCCGAAGTCGAGTAAGCCGAGTAAGCCGAGCAAGCCGGTCAGCGATGCGCTGACGAACCTGCTGGAAAGAAAAAACGCCGCGATATGCGGCGTTTTTTCATGAGCGCGTCAGCCGCAAACCACGCGACGTGGCGTCACATACTTAATGCTTGCCCGTGCTGCCGAAGCCACCGGCACCGCGATCGCTCTCGGGGAATTCGTCCACGAGGTTGAACTCGGCCTGCACGACCGGCACGATCACCAGTTGCGCCAGACGCTCGAACGGGTTCAGCACGAACGGCTCGTTGCCGCGGTTCCACGTCGAGACCATCAACTGGCCCTGATAATCCGAGTCGATCAGCCCGACCAGATTGCCGAGCACGATGCCGTGCTTATGGCCGAGGCCCGAGCGCGGCAGAATCAGCGCGGCATAGCCCGAATCGGCCAGATGGATCGCCAGACCCGTCGGCACGAGCACGGTCTGGCCCGGGGCGATGGTGAGCGGTGCGTCGAGGCACGCGCGCAGATCGAGCCCGGCGCTACCCGGCGTGGCGTAGGCGGGGAGCTGCGAGCGAAGGCGTTCGTCGAGGATCTTGACGTCGAGTTTCATGGCGTGGGCTTGGCGTAATTCAGTAAAAAAATCAGTCGGGGGCACCGTCGGACGCCGACAGCGAGAACGCTTGCGCCAGCAATTCATGCGAGCGCAGACGGGCGCGGTAACTGCCGGCCACCGTCAGCACGATGATCTCGTCGGCGTCGAACTGCTCCTGCAATTCGAGCACGCGAGCGGTCACCCGTTCCGGGGTGCCGATGATACTACGGGGCTTCTCGCGCGCGATCACCGACAACTCGCGGTCACGGTATTGCGGCTTGGCGTCTGCGCCTTGTTCAAGGCTCGGAATCGGCTCGTTCATGCCGTAAGCCATCTGCACGCGACGCAGGTCGACACCCGCTTCGAGGGCTTCGGCTTCGGCATCGGTATCCGCGCAGATCACGAACAGCGCCACGGAGCAGTATGGTTTGTCCAACTGCCCCGGCGTAAAGCGTTCGCGATACGCCTCGGTCACGCGATGGCCGTAGTGCGCATTGATGAAGTGCGCAAAGCAGTAGCGCAAACCGAGTTGCGCGGCGAGCAGTCCACCGAATTCGCTCGACCCCAGCACCCACAACTCCGGACGCGTTTCGACGGCCGGTTGCAGCAGCACGCCGCGATAGGGGTGATCGTCGGGCAACGTGCCGTCGAAGAGCCGGGCCAGCTCCTCCACTTGCTGCGGAAAGTGCTCACCGGCATCGTACGGCCCCTTGGCGACAGCCCGCGCGGTGCGCATGTCGCCACCGGGCGCGCGTCCGACGCCGAGGTCGATGCGATTTGGAAACAATGCTTCGAGCATCAGAAATTGCTCAGCAAGCTTGAACGGGCTGTAATACGGCAGCATCACGCCGCCGGACCCGACGCGCAGACGTTTGGTCACGCTGGCCAGCCGCGCGATCATGACTTCGGGGGCAGGGTTGGCCACGCCACGCAGGCCGTGGTGTTCCGCGCACCAGTAGCGCGTGTAGCCGAGATCGTCGGCGGCTTGGGCCAGCTCGACCGTTGCGGCGATGGCATCTGCGGCGCTATGGCCGTGAATCACCGGTGTCTGATCGAGCACCGAGAGTTTGATGCGATTGCGGGTTTGCGTCATGGAATCGATGCTCCTTGCATCATCTGGTGCTGCCGCGAGCGTTCAGGAATTCCCGCAGGCTCGCACGCACCGGCAACTCGACAATTCTCCGAACAGCTCAATGACCGCCGCCAGCCGGACCCACCGGCGCGTGGTCCGTGTTGGCGTGCGGCAAGCGCGCGATCATCAGAATGGCGACGATGCCGCCGAGCGCGCCGCAGAAAAAGATCGAGGCGTAACCGAAATAATTCGCGACCAGCCCGGCCATCGGTCCAATCAGACCCAACGCCAGATCGAAGAAGGCCGAATAGGCTGCCAGTGCTGCGCCCCGATTTTGCGGCGGCACCGAACGCAGCGCTTCCACGCCGAGCGCCGGAAACACCAGCGAGAAGCCGAGACCGGTCAACCCGGCGCCGATCAGTGCCATGTTCGGATGGACGGCACCCCACAGCAGAAACTGGCCGAGGGCGCTGAACACGAGCGAGCACATCGCGACGCGGCGTCCGCCGAAGCGGTCGACCGCATGGGCGAACAGAACGCGCATGCCGATGAAGCAGCCGCTGTACAGCGTGAGTGCGTAGGCGGCACCGGTCCAGCCGTGACTGGCGTAATACAGCGTGATGAAGGCTGCGATCACGGCGTAGCCGATGCTGCCGAGCGTCATCGCCAGCCCCGGACGCCACACGAGGCCGACCACCCGCAGGAACGGCAAACGGGTGCCGCCGACCGGCGCGGCGGCAGGCAGGCGCAGCGCAATGGCGAAGGAGATCGCAGGCACGACAATGCTCACGAGTGCCACCACGGTGAACCCGGCCGATTCCAGCAGATAGGCGCCGAACGGTGCCCCCACGGCAATCGCCGTGTACATCGACACGCCTTGCCATGAGATGGCCTTGCTGGCGTGGGCCGCGCCAAGCAGGCCGATGCCCCACGACATGCCGCCGGTGAGCAGCAGACTTTCGCCGAAGCCGAGAACGACGCGTCCGGCAAACAACACGCCCAGCGCGAGCGTGGGATTCGGGATCATTGAGGCGATCAGATACAACACCCCGGCGGCGGCACAGCCGCACAGGCCCGTCAGCACGGCACGGCGCGGGCCACGGGTGTCGACGGTGCGCCCGGCGTACGAGCGCAGCAGCAGGGTCACGACCGACTGGATACCGATGGTCACGCCGACGACGAACGAGCCGTAGCCGAGCGTTTCGTGGACATACACCGGCAGCACGGGCAGCGGCATGCCGATGGTCATGAAGCCGAAGAACATGATGGCGGCCAGCATGCTCAGTGTCCCGTAGACACTGACGACTGGCCGCGGCGTTGGAGCGGGTTGCGTCATTTTGATTGTTATCGTGTGCGGCCCCCGGGAGTCGATGGGGGCAGTGATGCGACTAAAGCAATTAATTCGATGGATGCGAACAAAGCCACTATGGCGGCCAAAAGCGCTTACGGCGAATCGTTCGACGCGGGCGTGGCCGGCATCGCGGGGCAACCGTGGCGAGTTGCCAGTGTGTCACCGTCGCCGGACAACGACGATGACAGCCGCGAGGCCAGTAGGGGCATGCTCAGGTACTCAGGCGCGTGCGGGCGCTCAGCCGGGCGCGCGCGAGGGCAGTCGTGCGGCGATCTCGACGATCAGGCTGCGGGCCAGCGATTGCTTGTCGGCGCGCGGCAGGCGCTTCTGACCGGCGTCGTCGAAGATGATGACTTCGTTGTCGTCCTGTCCGAAGGTGGCCGGGCCCAGGTTGCCCACGAGCAGCGGTACCTGTTTGCGGCGGCGCTTCTCTGCGCCGTGCTTTTCCAGATCGCCTGATTCAGCCGCGAACCCGACGCAATACGGCGGCTTAGGCAGCTTTGCCACCGCCGCGAGAATATCCGGGTTCTGCACGAATTCGAGCGTGGGTACGTCGGCGTCGCCCGTCTTCTTGATCTTGTCGTGCGCAACCTCGCGCACACGCCAGTCGGCCACGGCCGCCACGGCGATGAAGATGTCGCTATGCGACGCGTCGGCGAGCACGCGGTCGTACATCTGCTGCGCCGTCTGCACGTTGCTGCGCGTCACGCCGTACGGCGTCGCGAGTGCGGTTGGGCCTGCCACCAGATGCACATCGGCACCGGCTTGCGCCGCGGCCCGTGCGATGGCGAACCCCATTTTGCCGCTCGACAGATTGGTCAGGCCGCGCACCGGGTCGATCGGCTCGAAGGTCGGTCCGGCGGTAATCAGCACGCGGCGGCCTGCCAGACGCTTGGGTTGGAAGAAGCCGACGACGGCTTCAAAGATGTCTTCCGGCTCGAGCATGCGGCCATCGCCGACTTCGCCGCACGCCTGATCGCCGCTGTCGGGGCCGAGGATCGTGACGCCGTCGCCGCGCAGGGTTGCCGCGTTGCGTTGCGTCGCCGGGTTGCCCCACATCTGCCGGTTCATCGCGGGCGCCACCAGCAGCGGACAATCGCGCGCCACGCACAGCGTGGAGAGCAGATCGTCGGCCATGCCGTGCGCGAGCTTGGCGAGAAAGTCGGTGGAGGCGGGGGCGATGAGAATGGCGTCGGCCTCGCGAGAGAGGTCGATGTGCGCCATGTTGTTGTCGACGCGGTTATCCCACTGGCTGGTGAACACCGGCCGCCCGGAGAGCGCCTGCATTGTGAGCGGGGTGATGAATTGCGTGGCGGCGTCGGTCATGACGACCTGCACGGTCGCGCCCGCCTTGATGAACAGTCGCGTGAGTTCGGCCGACTTGTAGCAGGCGATGCCGCCGGTGAGTCCGAGGACGATGGTCTTGCCCGCAAGTTCCATTTGAAAATGCCTCCTCCAAAGTGCCGCGCGGCGCCTCCGGGGCGCCGCGACGGTGGTGGCATCGGCTCGACGGGGTGTAATGCTGTCTTGCGCTACCCCCCCCCCACGAACCGTGCCGCAGATACTGCTTTGGCGTGGCTACTTGCCGCGCCGCACGCGTCGCAACTCGTCGATCACCAGCAGCACGGCGCCCACGCAAATGGCCGAGTCGGCGACGTTGAACGCCGGCCAGTGCCAGCCGCCGACGTGAAAGTCGAGAAAGTCGATCACATGGCCATAGATCACACGGTCGATCACGTTCCCGAGCGCGCCGCCCAGAATCAGCGAGAGCGACAGGCAGAACATCTTCTGGCCGTTGTGACGCTTGAGCAGCCACATGATGACCACCGCCGCGACCACGCCGAGCAACGTGAAGAACCAGCGTTGCCACCCGCCCGCAGCGGCCAGAAAGCTGAACGCTGCGCCCTTGTTGTACACCAGCACCAGATTGAAGAACGAGGTCAGCGGGTGGAATTCGCCGTACTGGAACGTCTTCAGAATGGTGAGCTTGGTGACCTGATCGAGCAGAATCGCGATGACCGCGATCCCGAGCCACGGGGCCAGACCGAGCGTGGAGCCGACGCGGGCACCGCCGCCATTGCCATTGCTACCGTTGTTACGTCTTGCGCCCGAACGAGCGCCTGCTTTGCCAGCCATTATGCCGCGCTCCGGTGTTCGCCGCTGCCGAACAGATTCGACACGCAGCGGCCGCACAAGGTCGGATGTTCTGCGTCCGAACCCACGTCGAAACGATAGTGCCAGCAACGCTCGCACTTCTGATGCGTCGACGGTGTGACGACCACGCCTTCATCGGCGTCGCCGGCCACTTGCTTGACGGTGGCTGCCGACGTGATCAGCACGAAGCGCAGATCGTCGCCGAGGCTGGCCAGCACGTCGAACTTGCGGCCCGACACGCGCACTTCCACTTCGGCCTGCAACGACGAACCGATCTGCTCGGCGGCGCGGGCTTCTTCGAGTGCCTTCGTGACGTCTCCGCGCACGTTGCGCAGCAGGAACCACTTTTCGAGCAGTCGGGTGCTCTCGGCCACTTCCGGATACTGGTAATACGTTTCCGTGAAGATCGTGTCGTTGCCCGGCTGGAACACCTGCCACGCTTCTTCCGCCGTGAACGACAGGAACGGGGCCATCTGCTTGAGCAGGCCGTGCGTGATGTGATACAGCGCGTTTTGCGCGGCGCGGCGGGCCGGGGCATCCGGGGCGCTCGTGTAGAGGCGGTCCTTCAGGATGTCGAGGTAGAAGCCGCCGAGGTCTTCCGAGCAGAACGTCTGGAGCTTGGACACGACCGGGTGGAATTCATAGCGGTCGTAGTGGCCGAGCACTTCGGTTTGCAGCGAATTCGCGAGCGCGACGGCGTAGCGGTCGATCTCCAGCCACTGATCGGCCGGCATCGCATGCTTCGCGTGGTCGTAGTCGGCCAGATTCGCGAGCAGGAAGCGCAGCGTGTTGCGAATGCGGCGATACCCTTCGGTCACGCGCTTGAGAATTTCGTCCGAGATCGACAGCTCGCCCGAGTAATCGGTCGACGCCACCCACAGGCGGATGATTTCCGCGCCCAGCTTGTCGGCAACATCCTGCGGAAGGATCGTGTTGCCGATCGACTTCGACATCTTGCGGCCTTGGCCGTCGACGGTGAAGCCGTGCGTGAGCAGGGCCTTGTACGGCGGGCGGCCGTCGAGCATCGAGGCGGTCAGCAGCGACGAGTGGAACCAGCCGCGGTGCTGGTCCGAGCCTTCCAGATACAGGTCAGCCGGGAAGCCCAGTTCATGCGCGTGCGAGCCGCGCAGCACGTGCCAGTGCGTCGTGCCCGAGTCGAACCACACGTCGAGCGTGTCGCGGTTCTTTACGTAATCCTTGGCTTCGTCGCCCAGCAGTTCCACCGGGTCGAGCGTCTGCCAGGCTTCGATGCCTTCGATTTCCACGCGCTTGGCGATGGCTTCGAGCAACTCGGGCGTGCGCGGATGCAGCGCGCCGGTTTCCTTGTGCACGAAGAAGGCCATCGGCACACCCCATTGGCGCTGGCGCGAGAGCGTCCAGTCCGGGCGGTGCGCGATCATGTTGTGCAGGCGCTGCTTGCCCCACGCCGGGAAGAACTCGGTCGCCTCGATGCCGGCGAGCGCGATCTCGCGCAGCGTCTTGCCGTCACCCGGCGCGCCTTCGACCGGCGTCACATCCATGCCGGCGAACCATTGGTTCGTCGCGCGGTAGATGATCGGCGTCTTGTGGCGCCAGCAGTGCATGTAGCTGTGCGTGTACTTGAACGAGTGGAACAGGGTGCCGGCTTCGCGCAGCGCGTCGACGATGTGCGGGTTCGCGTCCCAGATCGACTGACCGCCAAACAGCGGCAGGCTGTCCTGATAGCGGCCGTCGCCGAGCACCGGCATGCGGATTTCCGAATCGGGCATGTCGTGCGCCTTGCACGACAAAAAGTCTTCCACGCCGTAGGCCGGGGCCGAGTGCACGATGCCGGTCCCCGTGTCGGTCGTCACGTAGTCGCCGAGGTAGATCGGCGAGGTGCGTTCGTAGCCGGCGTCGGCCGTTGCCAGCGGGTGACGGAAACGGATCAGCGAAAGGGCTTCACCCTTCGTCTTCGCGATGATTTCGCCATGCAGGCCGTAGGTCTTCAGGCAGTCTTCGACGCGGTCGGTGGCGAGGATCAGCAGGCCGCGCTCGGTCGACACCAGCGCGTATTCGACTTCCGGGTGCACGTTCAGCGCCTGGTTCGACGGGATGGTCCACGGCGTGGTCGTCCAGATGACGATGTAGCCCGTGTCCGTCGGCAGCTTGGCCAGACCGAACGCCTTGGCGACCTTCTCCGGTTCGGCGAAGGCGAAGCCGACGTCGATGGCCAGATCGGTCTTGTCCTTGTACTCGACTTCCGCTTCGGCCAGTGCCGAGCCGCAGTCGAAGCACCAGTTCACCGGCTTCAGACCCCGGTAGACGTAGCCGTTCTCCATGATCTTCGCGAGCGCACGAAGCTCATCGGCTTCGTTCGTGAAGTTCATGGTCTTGTACGGGTTGTCCCAGTCGCCCAGCACGCCCAGACGCTTGAAGTTGGGCTTCTGACGCTCGATCTGCTCGGCGGCGTAGGCGCGCGCCTTTTCCTGCACTTCGCGCACGGGCAGGTGCTTGCCGAACTGCTTTTCGATCTGGATTTCGATCGGCATGCCGTGGCAGTCCCAGCCCGGCACATACGCGGCGTCGAAACCGGCAAGGCTGCGTGCCTTGACGATCATGTCCTTCAGGATCTTGTTGACCGCGTGGCCAAGGTGGATGTCACCGTTGGCATACGGCGGGCCGTCATGCAGGATGAACTTCGGCCGGCCCTTGCTGGCTTTGCGGATCTTGTCGTAGATCTTCTTGTCCTGCCATTGCTTGACCCATTGCGGCTCGCGCTTGGGCAGATCGCCGCGCATCGGGAACGGCGTATCCAGCAGATTGACGGGGTACTTGCTCGGGGCTTTCTTTTCGCTCATGGTGCTTCGCTACGAATTTTTGGAAATCGGTGTGGGGCGCTGGTGCCGTGTGCGTCGCGTGCCGGCCGGCGGGGCCGGTAGGACGCTTGGCGACGACGTATGCCAGAGGCGGCAGCGGGCCGCGCGCGCGACGCGAAGCGCCGGAGCACGCGGGCGAAGATCAACTAATTCGGTCAGTGGCCGAGGTGGCGAAGTCGCGTCGTGCGCTCGGGCCGTTGGCGTCGAGCGCATGGGCGAAATAGGCACGTGCCTCGCGCGTGTCCTGCGCGATGGCGGCTTCGAGTTCGGCCAGACCGTCGAATTTGGCTTCGTCTCGCAGCTTCTGCAAAAATTCCACGCGCACGAGTTTGCCGTAGCAATCGCCCGCGAAGTCCAGCAGATGCACTTCCAGCAGCACACGCCCCGAATCGTCGACGGTCGGGCGCAGGCCGAGGCTCGCCACGGCGGGCAGCGGCGTGTCGGCCAGCCCGTGCACCTGCACGACGAAAATGCCCGCGAGGGCCGGGTGTTTGTGTGCGATACGAATGTTGAGCGTCGGGAAGCCGAGCTTGCGCCCGAGCTTCATGCCATGCACGACGTGGCCGGAGATCGCGTACGGGCGACCGAGCAGCGCATGGGCGCGCTCGAAGTTGCCGTCGGCGAGCGCGGCACGCACTTCCGAGCTGGAGATGCGCACGCCGTCATGGGCGATCGTCGGCATTTGCTGGACGACGAAGTCGTGCTGGCGGCCTGCTTCGCGCAGGTACTCGATATCGCCGGCGCGTTTGGCGCCGAAGCGGAAGTCGTCGCCGACGAGCAGCCAGCGCGTATGCAGGCCGTCCACAATGATGTTTCGAACGAAGTCTTCGGGCGACTGACCGGCGAAATGGGCGTTGAAGTGTTCGACCACCAGCCGGTCGACGCCGTGCGCGCGCAGTGCTTCGAACTTGTCGCGCAAGTTCGAGATGCGCGCGGGCGCCTTGTCAGGGGAGAAGTATTCGCGGGGATGGGGCTCGAACGTCATCACGCATACCGGCAGGCCGCGCGCAGCCGCTGCGGCGCGCACGCGCGCGAGCAGGGCCTGATGGCCGAGGTGCACGCCGTCGAAATTGCCGATCGTCAGCACACAGGGCGCTTTGCTTTGCGCGTTGGGTAGACCCCGGAAGACTCGCACGATAAGGAAGCGTCAGTACAGGACGTTGATGAACGTTGGTGGGTAAGCTGCGCGGCGCTGCCCGGGACTTGCCGGCCTGCGGCGGCGGGGCGGGCCCGGAGTGCCTGACAGGACGGCCGATCCGACATTGCGGCGCCGCAGAACGTTGAATTATAAACGCTTCGGCGCCTTCGCGGCGCGGATCGCGTGTCTGGTGCGGCGCGCCAATGATAAAATCCGGCGATGAAGAACATTGTCATCCTGATTTCCGGACGTGGCAGCAATATGGAGGCCATCGTCCGTGCCTGTACTGAGGAAGGCTGGCCAGCCCGCGTGGCTGCTGTCATCGCCAACCGCGACGAGGCCGAGGGCCTCGCCTTTGCCCGCGAGAACGGCATCGCCACCGCCGTCGTCCCCAGCCGCGGCAAGACCCGCGAAGTTTTCGACGGCGAACTCGCCGCCGAAATCGACCGCCACCAACCCGATCTGGTCGTGCTCGCCGGTTTCATGCGCATTCTGACGCCCGAGTTTACCGAGCGGTATGCCGGCCGCCTCGTGAATATCCATCCGTCGCTGCTGCCCGCGTTTCCGGGCTTGCAGACCCACGCACGGGCACTGGAAGCCGGTTGCAAGATCGTTGGCGCGACCGTGCACTTCGTGACGGCCGAGCTCGATCACGGCCCGTTCGTGCTGCAAGCGGCCGTGCCGGTCAAGACCGGAGACACGCCCGAGGCACTTGCCGAGCGTATTCTTCCGCTGGAACACATCATTTATCCGCGCGCTGTGCGGTGGTTCGTGGAAGACCGTCTGGTCGTGGCCGATGGCCGCGTGACAGTCAAACCCGCCGCCGATGGCACGCCCGATCCGCAATGGCTTTTTGGTGAGAACGCATGAGCACCCGTCCGACACAGCGCCGCGATGGCGCAAATCAATCCGGTAACCGCTCAGGCGGCAAGTCGTCCGAGACGAAGGAGCGCTACGTGCGCCCCGACCGCTACGACCGCACCCGCAACGATCGCCGCCCGGAAGCCCCGCCCGCCGAGACCGCCCGCATGCGTGGCGACCATCTGTCGCCAGCGCTGTTCGAACATACGCAGCGCTTGCTCGGCAGCGTGCTCACGTTCACCGGCCCGGCCGACATGCTGGTGAGCACGTATTTCCGCGCCAACGCCAAGCTGGGCCACCGCGAACGCGGTGTACTGGCCGAAACCGTTTTCGCGATCCTGCGCCGCAAGCTCGAATTCGGTCAGCACGCCGGCAGTGGTTCGGGCCCGCTGGAGCGCCGTCTGGCGCTACTGGGTCTGGCCTTCACGCGCGGCTTGACGTCGGTGCAACTGGTCGCCACGCCTGACGAAGTCACGTGGCTGGAACACGTCGGTCAGATCGATCCGGCGAGCCTTTCCACGCGTGTGCGCACCAATTTGCCGGACTGGCTGTACGAGCGTCTCGCGAAGCGTTTTGACGCCGCAGAACTCGAACCGCTGGCCGCCGCGCTGAATCAGCCCGCGCCGCTCGATTGCCGCGTGAACCTGATCAAGGGAAATCGCGACGACGTGCTCGCGCAACTGCGCGCCGACGGGTTCTCGGCCGAGCCGACGCCGTTTGCGCCGAACGGCATCCGTCTGGCCGGCAAGCCCGCGCTGCAAAAGCACCCGCTGTTCATCTCGGGCACCATCGAAGTGCAGGACGAGGGCAGCCAGTTGCTGTGTCAGTTGGTCGCACCGCGCCGTGGCGAGATGATTGTCGACTTCTGCGCAGGGGCCGGTGGCAAGACCCTCGCCATCGGTGCGCAAATGCGCTCGACCGGGCGTCTCTATGCGTTCGACGTCTCGGACAAGCGGCTGGCGAAACTCAAGCCGCGGCTGGCGCGCAGCGGGTTGTCGAACGTCTATCCTGTGATGATCGACAGCGAGAACGACAGCAAGATCAAGCGTCTGGCGGGCAAGATCGACCGCGTGCTGGTCGATGCGCCGTGCAGCGGGTTGGGTACGCTGCGCCGTAATCCGGACTTGAAGTGGCGCCAGTCGCCGCAATCGGTGTCCGAGCTGACGCAAAAGCAGGCATCGATTCTGGCGAGTGCTGCGCGGCTGGTGAAGCCGGGCGGCCGTTTGGTCTACGCTACGTGCAGCCTGCTGAACGAAGAAAACAACGCGATCGCCGAGGCGTTTGCGGCGGCGCACCCGGACTTTGCGCTGGTGCCGGCCAACGAGTTGCTGGCGTCGCAGAAGATTGCGCTCGACACGGGCAAGTATCTGGAACTGCTGCCGAACCGCCACGCTACGGACGGGTTCTTTGCCGCCGTGTTCGAGCGCCGTGCGGCTGAAAAGGCGCCGAAGGCACCCAAGGCAGCGCCGGAAGTCACGGAAGTTGCTGAAGTTGCAGCACCGGAAGCGCCGGAAGCCTCGGCGGAGTAAGCCGGGCGGCCGGCCAATGGGTGAATGAGCGAGTGCCGCGAGTCACGGCGTGACCCGGCACATGCTTGCGGGCGTTAGCTAAGAAGGGAAAAAAGAGAAATGGCGATGCAGGAAAGTCCGGCTTTCGCGAAGTTGGTGCGCGACGTCGTACGCGACTTCGGCGACCCGCAAATCATCTGGCAGATCGTGGCACTGGTGGTCGCGCTCGGCGTGGCACTCGTCCTGCGGCGCTGGATGATCGGCCGCCTCGATCGCCATTTCGAGACCGTGGCACCGTCGCGCCGGGCCGGTTCGTCGAGTCTGCGGCGCTCGTTTTTCCCCATGTTCGGCTGGCTTTGCGTGGCGCTCACGCGCGTGGTACTGCAAGAGTACATGCGCGTGTCGCTGTTGCGCCTCGCCGAAGTGCCGCTTTTCGGGACGGCACTGATCTACCTGGCGTTCTACTTCGCGCGCCGCCTGTTCGCCTCGTCACCCCATGCCTACGGGCTGTTGAAGGTATTCGAGCGGGTGTTCACCACGTTCGCCTGGCTGTCGATGCTGGCTTACGTCCTGGGCGTGCACGACGATATTCTGAACTGGCTGGCCAGCGTGCGTTTTGCCGTCGGTTCCAGCCATCTGACGCTGCTCTCGATGCTCTCGGGCATCCTCTGGATCGGCGTGACGCTGGTGCTGGCGATGTGGGTGGGTTCGCTGATCGAAGACCGGATCATGCGCACCACCACGCTCGACGGCAACCTCAAGGTGGTGATGTCGCGGCTGGTCAAGGGCGTGCTCACGCTGATTGCCGTGCTGGCCACGCTGTCGTTCGTGGGCATCGATATCACCGTGCTCGGCGTGTTCGGCGGGGCGCTCGGGGTGGGGCTGGGGTTTGGCTTGCAGAAGATTGCGTCGAACCTGGTGTCGGGCTTCATCATCCTGCTCGACCGCTCGGTGCGGCTGGGCGACCTGATCACCGTAGCGCCGTATCACGGCACCGTTTCCCAGATCAATACGCGATATACGGTCGTGCGCGGGCTCGATGGGGTGGAAGCGCTGGTACCAAACGAGAAGCTCGTGACGGACGTGGTGCAGAACCACTCGTTCACCGAGACGCGCGGGCGCGCCAAAGTGAACGTGCAGGTGGCCTACAGCGCCGACGTAGAACTGGCCATGTCGCTGATGCTGAAAGCTGCTGAGGGGATTCCCCGCGTACTGACGGACCCGCCGCCGTCGGCGTTGCTACTGAACTTTGGGGCCGACGGCATGGACCTCGAAATGGGGTTTTGGGTACAAGACCCCGCTTTAGGCAGCGGATCGATCCGTTCGCAGATAAATTTGCGGATTTGGCGCACATTTCGCGAGCACGGTATTGAAATTCCGTATGCGCAGCGCGAAATACGGATTCTGAACGACTGGGCCGACGGTGTGCCTGCGGGCGGGCCGGCGGATGCCGTCAGCCGGGTCAATTTGCCCCCGGGAACGCCGGAACTGGCGCAAACACAGGCTGTCGAGGGCAAAAAGCCGACCTCGTAGACGGTTTTTTCTACGTCGGCGCCTTGACCTGCGACAAAATGCGTGGCGGGGACGTTACACACGGGGAACAGTCCGTCAGGTAAAATGCCCCCCAAACCATAAAAAACCAGACGTTCACTGGCACGTTTAGCGCTCACTCGCCCCGAGGAATTTACGCAACTTGCGGAGTTCCTGCGAATCAAAGCGTCAAGCGAGCGCAAGAACGAGACCGGACGCGGTGGCTGGCCCTCCGCATGGCCCGACAAGACAAGGCGCGGCAACTTTGCCGCCATTGCCACCGTATTGATTAGTTTGGAGTGATATTTTGCTGGACAGTCTCCTTGGATTTCTCTCGACCGGCCTGCTCGACTGGAGCGGCTGGAAGATCTTCTTCTTCACGTTGATCGTCACCCATGTGACGATTGCCGGCGTGACGATCTATCTGCACCGTTGCCAGGCGCACCGCGCGCTCGACGTGCACCCGGTTGTCGCCCATTTCTTCCGTCTGTGGCTGTGGATGACCACGGGCATGATCACGAGCGAATGGGCCGCGATTCACCGCAAGCACCACGCCAAGTGCGAAACGCCGGAAGATCCGCATAGCCCGCAGACGCGTGGCCTGTGGAAGGTGCTCGCCGAAGGCGCCGAGTTGTATCGTGCCGAAGCGAAGAACGAAGAAACGATGCGTAAATTCAGTCACGGCACGCCGAACGACTGGATCGAGAACAACATCTACAAGCGCTTCCCGATTCTCGGTATCAGCGTGATGATGATCATCAACATCTCGCTGTTCGGCGCCATCGGTTTGACCGTGTGGGCGGTGCAGATGGTGTGGATTCCGTTCTGGGCGGCAGGTGTGATCAACGGTCTGGGCCACTACTGGGGCTACCGTAATTTCAACTGCGCCGACGCGTCGACGAACCTGCTGCCGTGGGGCATCATCATCGGCGGCGAAGAGCTGCACAATAACCACCACACGTATGCCACGTCGGCCAAGCTGTCGAACAAGTGGTACGAGTTCGACATCGGCTGGCTCTACATCCGAATTCTGTCGGCCGTGGGTCTGGCCAAGGTGAAGAAGATCGCACCGACGCCGAAGCTCGCGAAGAACAAGGCCACGTGCGACGACGATACGTTGCAGGCCGTGCTCTCGAACCGCTACGAAGTCATGGAGCGCTACGCCAAGACCTTCAAGCGTGCTTATAGCGAAGAGCTGGCGCGTTTCAAGGAAAAGCGTCAGGTCGGCGAGTATCAGTTGTTGCGCGGTGCCCGCAAGTGGCTGCATCACGACGAAGCTTCGCTGCAAGAGCCGCAGAAGCAGCAACTCGGCGAAATCTTCGCACACAGCAAGTCGGTGCAGACGTACTACGAACTGCGCAGCGAACTGGCCGGTATCTGGGAACGTTCGAACGCCTCGCGCGAGCAGTTGCTGAGCCAGTTGCAGAACTGGTGCCATCGTGCCGAACAAAGCGGGATTCACGCGTTGCAAGAATTCGCGACGCGACTGCGCCGTTACGCGTAAGGCGAATCAGCCAGAATTTCGTTTTTGTCGCATAATCGAAACCCCGCTACGGCGGGGTTTTGTCATTCCGGTCCCCACAGACCCAGCGAAAATGAATGCCTCACTCAAATCCGTAGAATTCGAGCGCCCCGCACCGAGCGGCGCCCTGTGCGTTGCCCAGGCTTGGGCGCGTGTCCCGGATGCGCCGTCGCAGGAGCAGCGCACGGCGCTCAAAGCGCGTATCAAGCGTCTGCTCGTCGAGCAAGATGCCGTGCTGGTGGCGCATTACTACGTCGATGCCGACTTGCAGGATCTCGCCGAAGAGACGGGCGGCTGCGTGTCCGACTCGCTCGAAATGGCGCGTTTCGGCCGCGATCATTCGGCCAAGACGCTGGTGGTGGCCGGTGTGCGCTTCATGGGCGAGACATCGAAAATTCTCAGCCCCGAGAAACGCATTCTGATGCCCGATCTGGACGCGACCTGTTCGCTCGATTTGGGCTGTCCGGCTGACGAATTTGCGGCATTCTGCGATGCGCATCCTGACCGTACCGTCGTTGTCTATGCGAACACCAGCGCAGCCGTGAAGGCGCGTGCCGACTGGATGGTGACGTCGTCGATCGGGCTGGAAATCGTGGCGCATCTGCACGCGCAAGGTAAGAAGATTCTGTGGGCGCCGGATCGCCACCTCGGCAGCTACGTGCAAAAGCAGACTGGCGCCGACATGTTGATGTGGCAGGGCGCATGCCTTGTGCACGACGAATTCAAGGCGACCGAGCTTGAGCTGCTGCGTCGTGAGCATCCGAACGCGAAGGTGCTCGTGCATCCGGAATCGCCGGCGGCGGTGGTCGAGTTGGCCGACGTGGTCGGTTCCACCTCGCAAATGATTGCAGCCGCGCAGACGATGGACGCAACCGAGTTCATCGTGGCGACCGACAACGGCATTCTCCACAAGATGCGGGCGGCGGCACCCGGCAAGCGTTTCATCGAAGCGCCGACGGCCGGCAACAGCGCCACCTGCAAGAGCTGTGCGCATTGCCCGTGGATGGCGATGAACAGCCTGCAAAATCTGGCCGACGTTCTCGAGTCGGGTCAGAACGAAATTCATGTCGACGCGGAGATTGGCCGGCGAGCCCACACGTGTATCGACCGTATGTTGTCGTTCGCCGAAGCGCGCAAGAAGAACGTGCGCGCTAGCGGCGATTTCGCGCGCGATGGCGCGCTGTTTGCCGGTGTAGGCCCCGCATAATGACGCAATCCGTATCCCTGAGCACCACCGAGGCACTCTCTGCCGAGTTCGCCACGTTCGGCGAACCCCTCCAGACCGCACTCTTGCGCAATGTGCGCGACGCGTTGGCCGAAGACATCGGCGCGGGCGACCTGACGGGTTTGTTGGTCCCCGCTGACGAGATGGCGCACGCGCGCATCATCGTGCGTGAAGCTGCCGTGCTGTGTGGCGTGCAATGGTTTGAGGCGTGCATGCGCAGCATCGATGCGTCGGTTCGCGTTCAGTGGCATTACCGCGAAGGCGAGCCCATGACGCCCGATTCGACGGTGTGCGACATCCATGGCCCCGCGCGGGCGTTGCTCACGGGCGAGCGCACGTCGATGAATTTCCTTCAGATGCTCTCGGGCGTGGCGACTGCCGTGCGCCGGTACGCGGACATCGTCGAAGGCACCAAGGCGCGCGTGCTCGATACGCGCAAGACGATGCCGGGTTTGCGTCTGGCGCAGAAGTTTGCCGTGCTTGTCGGCGGTGGAGTGAATCAGCGTCTCGCGCTGTACGACGGCATTCTCATCAAGGAAAACCACATCGCGGCGGCGGGCGGCATTCGTCAGGTGCTCGCGAACGCCGATCGGCTGGCCGATGGCGCGTCGGTACAGATCGAGGTGGAGTCGCTTGAAGAGTTGGAGACTGCGCTGGAGTGCGGCGCCAAGTCGATCCTGCTCGATAACTTCACGCTGGAAATGATGCGTGAAGCGGCGCGTGTGACCGATGGCCGCGCTGTGCTGGAAGCGTCGGGCGGCATCAATCTGGAAACGCTGCGCGCGATTGCCGAGACCGGTGTCGACCGTATTTCCGTCGGTGGCCTCACCAAGGATGTGCGCGCCACCGACTTCTCGATGCGTATTATCGAGACGGTGGGGTAGTGGCGTAGTGGAGTAGGGCCCCGTCAGCGGACGGGGCGGCGGGTCAGCGTTTGCGCGGTAGTACGGGCGAAAGCACGGTCGGCAACGCTTTGGGCAGTGTGTCGGGGAAATCGCGAGAGTAGTGAAGCCCACGGCTTTCGTGGCGTGACAATGCGCTATCCACGATCAGTGACGCCACGTCGACCAGATTTCGCAGTTCAAGCAGGTCGCGGCTCACGCGGAAGTTCGCGTAGTACTCGGTAATCTCCTCGCGCAGCAACGCAATACGATGCTGCGCGCGCTCCAGACGTTTGCTCGTACGCACGATGCCGACGTAATTCCACATCATCCGGCGCAATTCATCCCAGTTGTGGGCGACCACGACTTCTTCATCCGCATCGGCCACGCGGCTCTCGTCCCATGCAGGCACGTCGGTAATGCCGGGCAGCGACACCTCATCACGCTGAATATCTTCCGCGGCGGCCTTGCCCAACACGATGCACTCCAGCAGCGAGTTGCTGGCCAGACGATTGGCACCATGCAGGCCGGTGTAAGTCGCTTCGCCCACGGCATAAAGTCCCGGCAAATCGGTGCGGCCGTTCATATCCGTGACGACACCGCCACAGGTGTAATGCGCGGCGGGCACCACCGGAATCGGTTGTTTCGTGATGTCGATACCGAGTTCGGCGCAGCGCGCGAGAATCGTCGGGAAGTGTTCTTGCAGGAATTCGGGACTTTGATGGCTAATGTCCAGATACACGCAATCGAGTCCGTGCTTCTTCATCTCGAAGTCGATAGCGCGCGCTACGATGTCGCGCGGCGCCAATTCGGCGCGCGGATCATGCTGCGGCATGAAGCGAGTCCCGTCCGGAAGCACCAGCCGGCCACCTTCGCCGCGCACCGCTTCGCTGATCAGAAACGACTTCGCGTACGGGTGGTAGAGGCAGGTCGGATGAAACTGGATGAATTCCATGTTCGCGATCCGGCATCCGGCGCGCCAGGCCATGGCGATACCGTCTCCCGTCGCGGTGTCGGGATTCGTCGTGTAGAGATAAACCTTCCCCGCACCGCCGGTGGCCAGCACCGTATGACGGGCGGTCATCGCGTGGACCGCGCCGGTGGCCATATCCTGAACGTAAAGTCCCTGGCAATGGCGGCCGACGGTCGGCGCAGCGTCGGCGCGGTCTGAAGTGATCAGATCGACGGCGAAGTGGTTTTCAAACAGCGTGATATTGGGGTGTTGGCGCACCCGTTCGGTGAGGGTGGTAATCACCGCGTGGCCGGTAGCATCGGCCGCATGAATGATGCGGCGATGGCTGTGACCGCCTTCGCGTGTGAGGTGAAAACCGAGTTCGGCGCCTTCGTCACGCGTGAACGGCACGCCCTGACCGATCAACCATTCGATCGCTTCGCGGCTATGTTCGACGATAAAGCGCGTAGCGGCCTCGTCGCACAACCCGGCGCCGGCAATCAGGGTATCGGCCACATGTTCGTCGACGCTGTCGGCCGAATCGAGCACGGCGGCGATGCCGCCTTGCGCCCAGTCGCTGGCCCCTTCGGGCATCGGGCGTTTTGCGACCAGTGCGACCCGGCAGGTGTTGGCCAGATGAAGGGCGACGGATTGACCGGCGAGTCCACTGCCGACGATGACGACATCGAAATTCATGATACGGGCTGTCTCCGTAATCGACGTCATCTTGGTGACGTGATTCGCATGATGGGAAGTGAGCCAGTATAGCGAGTCGATACGCGCGTGGCACATGACCCTATGCGCACTTCGGCAAAATCGGAGGAGGGATGACTACGCAACGCGTAGCTTGGTGAATTTCGGGACGCCCAAATGAAAAACCCCGCCAGAGGCGGGGCATTGAACGCAACAGCGAACTGCTGCGAGAAAACCTGTTGATCTTATTTGATCTTGGTTTCCTTGTACGGCACGTGCTTACGAGCGACCGGATCAAACTTGCTGATTTCCATCTTTTCCGGTTTGGTACGCTTGTTTTTGGTAGTCGTGTAGAAATGACCGGTACCAGCGGTCGATTCCAGCTTGATCTTGTCGCGAGCGCCTTTTGCCATGATGAGCTCCTAAAACTTAGATGGCCTTGCGCGAACGCAGGTCGGCGAGAACGGAATCGATGCCGTTCTTGTCGATCAGGCGCAGGCCAGCGTTCGAGATACGCAGGCGCACCCAACGGTTTTCGCTCTCAACCCAGAACCGGCGATTTTGCAAGTTCGGGAGAAAACGGCGCTTGGTTTTGTTGTTGGCGTGGGAAACGTTGTTGCCGACCATCGGCGCTTTCCCGGTCACTTGACATACGCGTGCCATGAAGCACTCCTAACCCAGAATTCTGTGTAAAAAAAAGTGGTGAGTCGAAAAGACAGACCGCGATGATACCACAAAAATCCCAGACAAATCAATCGCTTTTGGACGATGTAGGACGCGAGCCCATGGTGGGAAGCGCCTGTCGGAGATTCGGGAAGGGACGGATTATAGCGCAAGCGGCCCGCGAACGCGAACTGCTTGCTAAATTGTTGTGCAGATCACAACTCGCCCTGCTCGGCGAGCGAGTACACGCTATCGCCGGCGACGATGAAATGATCGAGCAACCGTATCTCCAGCAGGGTCAGCGCATCCCCGAGCAGCCGTGTGAGCGCTAGATCTGCCGGGCTTGGCAGGGCGATACCCGACGGATGATTGTGGGCGACAATCACTACAGCCGCATTGACGTCGAGTGCGGCGCGCACGATTTCGCGAGGGTAGGCGCAGGTCTGAGTGAGGGTGCCTTCAAACATGATGCGGGCACTCACCAGACGATGGCCGGCATCCAGAAACAGGCAGACAAAGCGTTCGCGCGAGTGATCGCGCAGCGTCAGGCGAAGGTAATCGCGCACGCGTGCCGGTGTATCAAGCACGTCGCCGGCCTCGAGGCGCTCGCCCAGCATGCGGCGGGCCATTTCTAGTGCGGCTTGAAACTGGACGAACTTGGCCTGACCGAGGCCGGGAATCTGCCGTAGCGTCTCGAACGGCGAGGCGAGCAGGCGGGTCAATGAGCCGCCGCTACCCGCGAGCAGGTCGCGGCCGAGATCGACGGCATTGCGTCCGCGCGAGCCGGTGCGCAGGAAAATGGCGAGCAATTCGGCATCGGAAAGGGCGTTAGCCCCACGGGCAAGCATTTTTTCGCGGGGCCGCTCGGCGAGCGGCCATTGGGCGATGGACATGACGACTCCAGGCGCAGACACCGCCGCGCGCATGAATCGTCGCGATGTCACTAAAGAGAAATACAGCCGCTGGAGGTAAAATTCCGGACTGCGCGTAGGGGGAGCCGGACGCGCAACGCGTCGTCATTTACAATATTAGCTTGACCTTGCTGTGAGACCCCCATGAATTCTGTCGCACCCCCCGTGGTTCAGGACGATTCCTATCTGACGCTGCACTACCGGATTGGCGCCCCTGACGGCGCGGATATCGTCAACACTTTCGAAGGCACGCCGGCCACGCTGCAACTGGGCGGCGGCCAGATGGCGCCGACGCTCGAACAGGCGCTGCTGGGCATGAATGTGGGGGAGCGCCGTAGTATCGAACTTGCCCCGGAGCAGGCCTTCGGCCCGCGCAATCCCGAGTTGCTGCAACGTGTCACGATGAAGACGCTGCAAGAGAACAGCAATTTCGGCGAAGAATACACCGTGGGTGATCTGGTCGAATTCAATGCGCCGAGCGGTGGCCGCTATGCGGGCATCCTGCGCGAGTTGGGTGACGGCTGGGCATTGTTCGACTTCAACCATCCTTTGGCTGGACAGCCGATTGTGTTCGAAGTCCAGATTATCGGCATTCTGTAGGAATCGAAATGAGCGCCACCCAAGTCGTTGCGCCGACCCTGTCGGACGCGGAAATTCTGCTGGCCCAGCCGCGCGGTTTTTGCGCGGGCGTCGACCGTGCAATCGAGATCGTCGAGCGCGCGCTGTCCATGTATGGTGCCCCGATCTATGTTCGTCACGAGATCGTACATAACGCCTATGTCGTCGAGAACCTGCGCAAGAAAGGCGCGATTTTCGTCGAAGAGCTGACCGACGTGCCCTCGGGCAACACGTTGATCTTCAGCGCTCACGGCGTGTCGCAAGCCGTGCGTGCCGAAGCGCAGGAGCGCGGTCTGCGCATTTTCGACGCCACCTGTCCGCTCGTGACCAAGGTGCACGTCGAAGTCGCGAAGATGCGCGGCCAAGGGCACGAGATCATCATGATCGGCCACAAGGGCCACCCGGAAGTCGAAGGCACGATGGGGCAGTCGGGCGAGGGCATGTTCCTCGTCGAGACCATCGAAGACGTGCTCGCACTGCAAGTCGCCGACGAAACGAAACTGGCTTTCGTGACGCAGACGACGCTGTCGGTCGATGACGCCGCCGAAGTGATCAACGCGCTCAAGAAGCGTTTCCCGCTGATCACCGAGCCGAAGAAGCAGGACATCTGCTACGCGACGCAAAATCGTCAGGACGCCGTGAAGTTCATGGCCCCGCAATGCGATGTCGTGGTGGTGGTGGGCAGCCCGAACAGCTCCAATTCGAATCGTCTGCGCGAAGTGGCCGAGAAGATGGGTGTGCCGGCCTACATGATCGACTCACCGGCGCAACTCAAGCCCGAGTGGTTCGATGGCAAGCGTCGTATCGGTGTGACGGCAGGCGCTTCGGCGCCGGAAGTGCTGGCACAGTCGATCGTCGCGCGCCTGCGCGAACTCGGCGTGAATCAGGTCAAGGTGCTCGAAGGCGTCGAAGAGAACATCGCGTTCCCGCTGCCGAAGGGCCTGACGCCGGTGACCGAGTAAGTTTTACGTTGTCAGCATGATCGTCTGCGGGACGTCGTCAGCACGACGGCCCGCAGTCACGAAAGCCGGGGTGCCGCATCATGCGCGCCCCGGCTTTTTCGTTTCCCGTCCCCACTCACACACCCCTCCCGCCGCCCCTCGGTAAGCCTCCCGCAGGCCTTCCTCGTCGCGCCCCCGCAAGCCTCTCCCCATGCCCTTGGCGGCCGTCAATAGACGCCCGCAAATTCAAGTCAAACACCACGCGACAGCTACGCAATTCTGCGTACGTTTTTGCGGAATCCCCGCAATGGCGATTTGGCGAATTTCGCCGTATCGGCCATTAAAACCACGTGCGTGATTTCCGCAATTCATCGCTTAATGAATTAATACCAAATAACGCCATTCGGTTTTCAATTATCTAATTATTTATATATTCACTTAATTAGAGTATTCGTTCCAAATCGACCGGGCACGTAATTTGCTTTATTAATAACTATGGTGATGAATCCCATATTTGGTGCATTGTATGCACCATGGAGCCGCCTGAGCGAATTCGCGCAGGTCTGTAAAACCTTGATCGAAAGCGGGGTTGCACTTTTGAAAAAATAGGGTTGCACAAGTCGGTATAAACCTTAGGCCTCCATTATGGAAAACCCTGTGGCGGCGGGCGTCGCAGCCGCAAAGAATGGAGTTACAATGCGCGCGTTTCGCATACGAAACATTGAATTGGCGTTATTGGCGTTTTATTAAACCGCCGACAATCAGGAGATAATCACATGCAACTCAAGTTCGCGAAGGTACTGCCCGTAGTCGCCGCAGTGACGCTGTTGGCGGCATGCGGTCAGAAGGAAGAAAAGCAGGCCGATTCGGGTGCCGCTTCTGCACCTGCCGCGACGACTGCCGCCAGCGGGGGCGGCGATGCGGTTGTTATCAAGATTGGTCACGTTGCACCGTTGACGGGCCAAATTGCTCACTTGGGCAAAGATAACGAAAATGGTGCACGCCTCGCCGTTGAGGAAGCCAACAAGGCCGGTCTGACCATCGACGGCAAGCCGGTCAAGCTGGAACTGGTGGCTGAAGACGATGCGGCCGATCCGAAAACCGCTACCCAGGTTGCACAGAAACTGGTCGACGAGAAAGTCGTCGCAGTGGTGGGCCACTTGAATTCGGGCACGACGATCCCGGCCTCGAAGATCTATAGCGATGCAGGCATCGTGCAGATCTCCCCGTCGGCAACCAACCCGGCCTACACCCAACAGGGCTTCAAGACGGCCTATCGTGTAGTGGCGACGGACGCTCAGCAGGGTCCGGCACTGGCCAACTACGCAACGAAGACGCTGGGTGCCAAGTCGGTGGCCATCGTCGACGACGCGACCGCCTACGGCAAGGGCTTGGCCGACGAGTTCGAGAAGACCGCCAAGGCCAACGGCCTGAAGGTGCTCTCGCACGACGCGACCAACGACAAGGCCACGGACTTCCGCGCCATTCTGACCAAGATCAAGGGTGAGAAGCCGGACATCATCATGTACGGCGGTATGGATGCGACCGGCGGCCCGTTCGCCAAGCAGTCGAAGGAACTGGGCATTGGCTCCAAGGTGCTGGCCGGCGACGGCGTGTGTACCGACAAGGTGGCCGAACTGGCCGGCGACGCCATCGACAACATCGTCTGCTCGGAAGCGGGTATGGCGCTGTCGAAGATGGAAGGCGGCGACGACTTCTCCAAGCGTTATGAAGCTCGCTTCAACCAGCCGATCCAGATCTACGCCCCGTTCACGTATGACGCTGTCAATGTGATCGTCGACGCGATGAAGCGTGCCAACTCGACCGATCCGGCCAAGATCCTGGCGGCCATGCCGGCCACCGACTACAAGGGTGTCATTGGCCACATCGCTTTCGACAGCAAGGGCGACATGAAGGAACCGG
The DNA here is from genome assembly GCF_002179965.1 of Pandoraea sp. PE-S2T-3. Classification (GTDB taxonomy): domain Bacteria; phylum Pseudomonadota; class Gammaproteobacteria; order Burkholderiales; family Burkholderiaceae; genus Pandoraea. The sequence goes on along the minus strand of NZ_NGUQ01000014.1, from coordinate 188,624 downwards.
TGATTACGCTCTACAACTATCAGAACAAGAAGAAGAGCGTGCTTGACGTGGTGAAGATGTAACTCCCGGGCGCTAGCGCCATGAAACGGCACCGTTGCCTACCCTTTCGGTGCCGTTTCTTCATCTGCGGAACGAAGCCGTGCCTGCATGACGGGCACGGCCCCCCCTCCTGAACCAGGATCAGCCTCAACACCCGCAGTTCTCTCAGCCACCCCTGCGACGCCTATCGGTGAAGCGCGCTGGGAGCCCGTTTTCGGGGAACAAGGAGTTAGCTTCATGGATATTTTTATCCAACAAATCTTGAACGGCCTCGTGCTTGGTAGCGTGTACGCGATCATTGCGCTGGGCTACACCATGGTCTACGGCATCTTGGGCATCATCAACTTTGCCCACGCCGACGTGATGATGATCGGCGCGATGGTCGCGCTGTCCACCATCAACTTGTTGATGAAGATCGCACCGAACATGAATCCGGTGCTCATGCTGGCCATCGCCACGGCGGTGTGTGTGCCCGTGTGCGCGTTGACCAACTTCGTGATCGAACGGGTTGCTTACCGGCCGCTGCGCAACGCTCCGCGTCTGGCGCCGCTGATCACCGCCATCGGCGTGTCGCTGCTGTTGCAGACGATCGCCATGCTGATCTGGTCGCGCAACCCGCTGTCGTTCCCGCAACTGCTGCCTACCGACGCCTTGACGGTTATCCCGGAGCGCGGCAACCATCCGGGCGCTGTGACCAGCGGCACCGGTATCGTGATCGTCGTCGTCGCGTTCCTCGTGATGTTCGGCCTCACGCAGCTCGTGAACCGTACCAAGCTCGGCCGTGCCATGCGCGCCACTGCGGAGAACCGCAACGTGGCGGGTCTCATGGGCGTGAACCCCAACTTCGTGATCTCGGCGACCTTCGCGCTGGGCGGCGGACTGGCGGCACTCGCGGGCGTGATGATGGCGTCGAACTACGGAAACGTCCACTTCTACATGGGTTTCATTCCCGGGATGAAGGCGTTCACCGCCGCCGTGCTCGGGGGCATCGGCAACCTGCAAGGCGCCATGGTCGGCGGCGTGCTGCTCGGCCTGATCGAAGCGCTGGGTGCCGGCTACATCGGTGACCTCACCGGTGGTGTTTTCGGCAGTAACTATCAGGACGTGTTCGCGTTCGTCGTCCTGATCGTGGTGCTCGTGTTCCGTCCGTCCGGGTTGTTGGGCGAACGCGTGGCAGATCGTGCATAAGCGGCGAGGACAAACACAATGAATCAACCTGTGCAAACTTCGTCGGGCGCGGCCACGCAAATTTCGGCCGCCGCCGCCACACGCAAGGCCTATCGCGGCCTCGCCTTTTTCCTGCTTGCGGCCATCTTCGCGCCGGTACTCGTGGGCTACGCCGGTGGCAACTACTGGGTGCGCGTGCTCGACTTCGCGCTGCTCTACATCATGCTCGCGCTGGGCCTGAACATCGTGGTGGGCTTCGCCGGCCTGCTCGATTTGGGCTACATCGCGTTCTATGCCGTGGGCGCGTACGTCACCGCGTTTCTCAGCTCGCCGCACTTGTCGACGCAGTTCGAGTGGATCGGGCATCTGTTCCCGAACGGACTGCACGTGCCGGTGTGGTTCACCATACCGATCGGGGCGGCGGTAGCGGCGATATTCGGCATCTTGCTGGGGGCGCCGACACTGCGTCTGCGGGGTGACTACCTGGCCATCGTCACGTTGGGTTTCGGCGAAATCATCCGCATTTTCATGAACAACCTCGACCGTCCGGTGAACATCACCAACGGCCCGAAGGGGATCACCGCGATCCAGCCCGCGTCGTTGTTCGGCTTCGATTTTTCGAAGGCGCACAACTTCTTCGGGGTACAGGTCAGCTCGGTGTACATGTATTACTACCTGTTCGTGTTCCTGGCGCTGATCATCGCGTTCATCTGCGTGCGATTGCAGCACTCGCGCATCGGACGGGCATGGGTGGCCATTCGTGAAGACGAAATCGCCGCCAAGGCGATGGGCATCAACACGCGCAACATCAAGCTGCTCGCATTTGCCATGGGCGCGTCGTTCGGCGGTGTGGCCGGCGGCATGTTCTCGGCGTTCCAGGGCTTCGTCTCGCCCGAGTCGTTCACCTTCTGGGAGTCGATCGTCGTGCTCTCGATGGTGGTGCTCGGCGGCATGGGGCACATTCCGGGCGTGATTCTGGGCGGTGTGCTGCTCTCGGCCTTCCCCGAGATCCTGCGCTCGACCATGGGCCCGTTGCAAATGAAGTTGTTCGGCAGCGTCATCGTCGATCCCGAGGTGATCCGGCAGTTGCTGTACGGTCTGGCCATGATCCTGATCATGCTGTACCGTCCGGCCGGCCTGTGGCCGTCGCCGCGTCCGGAAGAACGGACTCTGTAAGCCGAGGGAGATGATCTGACTATGAGCGAACAAATTCTGCTGTCCGTCAAGGGCGTGAACAAACGCTTCGGCGGTCTTCAGGCCCTCACCGATGTGGGCCTGGAAATCAAGCCGGGACAAATTTATGGACTGATCGGCCCGAACGGTGCCGGCAAGACCACTTTCTTCAACGTCATCACCGGGCTCTACACGCCCGATTCCGGCGAATTCACGCTCGACGGCAGCGCCTACAAGCCGACCGCCGTGCATGAAGTGGCGCGCGCGGGCATTGCCCGCACGTTCCAGAATATTCGTCTGTTCGGCGGCATGACCGTCGTCGAGAACGTGATGGTCGGGCGCCACGTGCGCACGAAGATGGGCGTGATCGGCGCCATCCTCCGGTATCCGGGGGCGAAGGCCGAAGAGCGTGCCATCCGTGACCGCGCGATGGAGTTGCTCGAATACGTGGGCGTGGCGAAGTATGCCAACTACACGGCGGCCAACCTCTCGTACGGCCACCAGCGCCGTCTGGAGATTGCGCGTGCGCTTGCCACCGATCCGAAGCTGCTCGCACTCGATGAGCCGGCTGCCGGCATGAACGCGACCGAGAAGATCGAGTTGCGCGGCTTGCTCGACAAGATTCGCAGCGACGGCCGCACGATTCTGCTCATCGAGCACGACGTGAAGCTGGTGATGGGCTTGTGCAACCGCATGACGGTGCTGGATTACGGCAAGGTGATTGCCGAAGGTTTGCCGCAGGATGTGCAGAAAAATCCCGCGGTGATTGAAGCGTATCTCGGTGCAGGAGGCCATTGATGAGCGCAATGTTGACGATCAAGGGCCTGAAAGTCGCGTACGGCGGGATCAAGGCGGTCAAGGGGATCGACCTGAGCATCGAGCCGGGCGAACTGGTCACGCTAATTGGCGCGAACGGTGCGGGCAAGACGACCACGATGAAGGCCATCACTGGCCTGTTGCCGTGGGCCGATGGTGATATCGAGTATCTGGGCAAGTCGATTCGCGGCGTAAAGGCGTTCGATCTGCTCAAGCAGGGGCTGGCGATGGTGCCGGAAGGCCGCGGCATCTTCACGCGCATGACCATCCTCGAGAACATGCAGATGGGGGCGTATCTGCGCAACGACACGGCCGGGATCAAGAACGACACCGACAAGATGTTCGGTATCTTCCCGCGTCTGAAGGAGCGCAAAGACCAACTCGCCGGCACGCTCTCGGGTGGTGAACAGCAGATGCTCGCGATGGCACGCGCGCTGATGAGCCAACCGAAGTTGCTGCTGCTCGACGAGCCGTCGATGGGCCTCTCGCCGATCATGGTCGACAAGATCTTCGAGGTGGTTCGTACGGTGTCGAGTGAAGGCGTGACGGTGCTGCTCGTTGAGCAGAACGCGCGGCTCGCGTTGCAAGCCGCAAACCGTGGCTATGTGATGGACAGCGGGCTCGTCACCATGACCGGTAACGCGAAAGACATGCTCGACGATCCGAAGGTGCGCGCCGCGTATCTCGGGGAGTAAGTCTTGGCGAGTCGGCACGTATCGACACGTGACTGAAAGGAAAAAGCGCGCCGGAGGAAACTCCGGCGCGCTTTGTTTATGGCGACGACGCTAGCAATTTCAACATTTACAGCAACGCTCCCGCTCCGGCCGTGAGCGGCAGACGCTTGCCCAGACTCACCACATCGTCAGCGGCATAGCCGTGCGCCGCGTAGAAGGCGAGGGCCTCGCGCGACTGCGTGAGTACCTGCAAGTTGAGCTTCAGACAGCCGCGTTCGGTCAGCGCATTTTCTGCATGACGCAGCAACGCACTGGCGACACCGCGCCGACGCAGCGTCGTCGCGACCGCGAGCGAATACACCCAGCCGCGATGCCCGTCGTAACCGGCCATCACGGTGCCGACAATCTTGCGATCGCGCACGGCGACGAAGAACAGGCCGTCATGCATCGCCACCTTATTGGCGATCGAGCGGCGCGGCTCGCGATGCGGCTTGTCCGCGCGGTTGTACTCGGGAAATGCCTCCCGCCAGAGCGCGATCACCGCGTCGGTATCGGTATCGTCGAACGTACGGATATGGATGTCGGTAGCCAGCGCGATCACGATGCATGCTCCTTGCCGGTATAAATATCGGGCCGGTGAATCTGCATCATCTTGTTGGGCTCGCCCAGCGGCTCGAAGCCATAACGCGCATAGAGACTCGCCGCGTCGGTCGTGGCGAGCAGAAAGCGCCGCAAGTTCTGCAACGCCGGGTGCGCGAGCACGTTCTCGCACAGGCGCTTGCCGATGCCCAGACCGCGCATCGACGGATCGACGAACACATCCGCCAGATACGCGAACGTGGCGCGATCGGTAATCACGCGCGCAAAGCCGACCTGCTGCACCGGCCCGCCTTCGACGTGCGTGGCGTACGCGCCAAAGCACAGCGAGTGCGAAATCGCGCGCGTGAGCGTGTCACGCGGAATGTCTTTCGCCCAATGCGTCTGCGTCGACAGTGCCTTGTGAATGAAGCCGATATCCAGTCTGGCCGGATCGGGCGATATTTCGACGATGGCGTCGGCCGGTGGCGTCGCGTGCGCCTGGCTCATGTCGTTCATCGTTGGTCTCTCCTCTGAGAATCTGAGAATCTGGGAACGTGGCGGCGGGTCTTACGCGTGCTTGGCGAGCAGCGAGTCGAGCAGGGACAGCATCTGATCGATTTCGTCGCGGCTCACGTTGAGCGCCGGCATGAAGCGCAACAAGTTCGGGCGGGCCGAATTGAGCAGCAGGCCGTCCGGCCCCATGTCGCGCGCCGCTTCCACCAGTTGCGGGCCGATGTCGCGCCCGAGCAGCAGCGCGCGCAGCAGGCCGGCGCCACGCTCGCCCTGACCGCCGTAGCGCGACGACAGGTGCTCCAGCCCGGCGCTCAGGTAATCGGCCTGTGCCCGCACGAATTCGAGGAAACCCGGGGCGCTGACCGTGCGCATCACGGCGAGGCCCACGGCACACATGAGCGGATTACCGTTATACGTGCCGCCCTGATCGCCCGGCTGGAAGACGGCGAACTCGTCGCCGCAGAGCATGGCCGCCAACGGCACGCCGCCGCCGATGCCTTTGCCGAGCGTCATGATGTCGGGCGTGATGCCTGCCTGCTGGTGAGCGAAGAGCGTGCCCGTCCGGCCGCAGCCTGTCTGCACTTCGTCAACGATCAGGAGCAGGCCGCGCGCCTTCGTGAGCGCACGCAGTTCCTTGAGAAACGCCTCGGTGGCGGGCACCACGCCCGCTTCGCCCTGAATCGGTTCGAGCATCACGGCGACGGTATCGGGGCCGATGAGTGCCTCGACCGAAGCGATGTCGTTGAGATCGGCCTTCGGGAAGCCCGGCACCTGCGGCGCGAAAATCGTGTCCCAGCCCGGCTTGCCGCTGGCCGACATCGTGGCGATCGTGCGGCCGTGGAAACCGTTCTTGAACGTGATGATTTCAAAGCGCGCGCCACCGGCCGGGTTCGGATGCAACTGGCCCCACTTGCGGGCGAGCTTGATGGCGCTCTCGTTGGCTTCGGCGCCGCTGTTCGCGAAGAATACCTTGCCCAGCCCCGACAGGCGCGCGAGCAGATCGGCCAGCTCGATCATCGGCAGGTTGTAGTACGCCGGGCTCGGGTTCAGCAGTTGCGAGGCCTGCGTGGTGAGTGCGTCGCGCATCACCGGATGGCAGTGACCGAGGCTGTTCACGGCCCAGCCCTGAATGAAATCGAGATATCGCTTGCCGTCGTGGTCATACAGCCACGCGCCTTTGCCGTGGGTGAACACGAGATCCGGGCGCGAGGTAATCGGCAACAGGGCGTGAGTGGCGAACTCGGCAAACTTCGCGTCAGACGAAGTCTTTGAGGTCGACGAAGTTGACGATGACGATGCGGCGGATTGGGAAGCAAGCGACATAACGGTCTCCGAAGGACGAAAGGTAAAGAGACGAGGAATAAAAAAAGCCACGGGGTGTGCCCGTGGCTTTGCTGTGCTTGAGAACTCGCTTGTTATCGCAGTCCATAGCGCGCCGCGCGGCATCCCGGGAGGGGCAGCGTACGGCGACGTCGGATCGAGGCGATGGCAATCAGGTTCATGTCGGCAAGAATAAGGCGATGATGCGGCGCTTGTCAAAGGGAATGCGTGAACTGTCGCGTTCATGCATCTGTCCCTATCCCCCCCAAATGACGCGCGCCCGTCGATCAGTTGCCGCTCCCCGGGTTGTCGGCCTCGGTGGTGAAGGCGTCGGCGAAGAACGCATCTTCCGGCAACTGGTGGTGGGCAATGAAGTCGCGGCGTGCCGATTCGACCATCACCGGCGCGCCGCAGGCGTACACCTCGTAGCCCGACAGATCCGGCAGGTCTTCGACCACGGCGCGGTGCACGAAACCCGTGCGGCCTTGCCACTGGTCTTCCGGTGCGGCTTCGGAGAGTACCGGTACGAAGGAGAAGCCCGGAATCTCGCGTGTCCATTGTTCGACCAGATCGCGCAGGTAGATGTCCTTCAACTGGCGGGCGCCCCAGTACAGCGTCATCGGGCGATTCAGGCCCTTGTGCACGGCGTGCTCGACGATGGCCTTGATCGGCGCGAAGCCGGTGCCCGAGGCGAGCAGCAAGATGGGCTTCTCGGAATCCTCGCGCAGGAAGAATGTGCCGAGCGGGCCTTCGAAGCGCAGGATTTCACGCTCCTTCATCGTGTTGAAGACGTGATCGGTGAACACGCCGCCGGGCATATGGCGCAGGTGCAGATCGATGAAGCCTTCTTCGTGCGGCGCGGTGGCCATCGAATAGCTGCGGCGGCGGCCGTCTTTCAGGATGAATTCGATGTACTGGCCGGCGAGGTACTGAAAGCGCTCGTTGGCCGGCAGTTGCAGGCGCATGACGATGACGTCGTCGGCGAGGCGCGTCAGCGCATTCACGCGGCACGGCAGGCGTTTGACCGGAATGTCGCCGATGCCCTTGACTTCGCGGCTCTCGACGACAACGTCGCTCTTGGCGTGCGCGCAGCACAGCAGTGCGAAACCGCGCGTTTCCTCGTCCTTGGTGAGCGCAGTCGCCGAGTGTGCGCCGTGCTCGACGGTGCCCTCGACGAGCTTCGCCTTGCATGACCCGCAGCCACCGTTCTTGCAGCCGTAGGGCAGGCCGATGCCCTGACGTAGCGCGGCCGAGAGCAGTGCCTCGCCGTCTTCGACCTGGAACTCGCGCCCGCTCGGCACGAGGGTAACGTTGTAAGCCATACTACAATCCGAAAAATGAAAAATCCGTCCAAATCCCTCGGTCGCCCACGCCTTCTGGTCGTGGGCTGCGGCGATGTCGGCATGCGTGCGCTGCCGGCCCTCGTCAAACGTTTTCGCGTCTACGCCGTGACGTCCAGCGATGCGCGTCATGCCGTCCTGCGTGCCGCCGGTGCAGTGCCTGTCGCCGCCAATCTGGACGACCGTGCGAGTCTCGCGCGTATCGCCCATCTGGCGCCGCGTGTGCTGCATCTGGCGCCGCCCGACGGTGTTGCCGGCAGCGGCACGAAGGACCTGCGCACGCGCCGTTTGCGGGCCGCACTTTTGCGGCCCTCGAAGCCCAATATTGTACCCGAGGGGGGCGCACGCGCTTCGCGTCGCATCCTCGTCTACGCCAGTACCAGCGGGGTGTATGGAGATTGCGGCGGGGCGCGGGTCGATGAGACCCGTACGCCGCAGGCGCGTTCGCCGCGCGGGCAGCGGCGCGTGGATGCCGAGCGCACGTTGCGCGCGCTCGGGCGGCCCTCCGCGCACGCCCGAAATGCGCGGCGCGAGTGGGCGGCCGGGCCGCCACGCACGCTTTCGCCGGGCAGCGCGACGAGCGTGGCGGGTGTGCGCCCCAGTTGGCGGCAGGCGGAGCGGGCCCGGGTGCGCTGGCGCGCGTCCATCGTCCGAATTCCCGGGATTTATGCTGCCGACCGGCTGCCGACGGCGCGTCTTGAGCGTGGCACGCCCGCATTGCGCGAATCGGACGACGTGTACACCAACCATATCCATGCGGACGATCTGGCCGCGATTCTGATCCGGGCGATGTGGCGCGGCAAGCCGCAGCGTGTGGTGCATGCGAGCGATGACACCGAATGGCGCATGGGCGAATACTTCGACCGGGTGGCCGATGCGCTCGGTTTGGCCCGTCCGCCACGCATCTCGCGCGAAGCGGCGGTGCGCGAGCTGCCGCCGACGCTGTTGTCGTTCATGTCGGAATCGCGCCGGCTGGACAACACGCGGCTGAAACGTGAACTCGGTTATCGGTTGACGTATCCCGACGTGGCGGCGCTGCTGGCGACACTCGAAACATGACGACATTTCGAAACTTCGTACTCGTGACGCTGCTCGCATTGCCGGGCGTTGCACCGCTGTCGGCCGCGCACGCTGAACCCGATATTCGCATGGGGTTTTCGCCGGAGGGCTCGGCACGCACGCTGGTGCTCGAGACCATCGGCAGCGCAAAGCACAGCATCCAGATGCTCGCTTACTCGTTTCAGGCACCTGACATCATGCAGGCGCTGGTCGATGCGAAAAAACGCGGCGTGGATGTTCGCGTAGTGATCGACAAGAAGCGCAATACCGGCAAAGCCAGCAAGGCGGCCATGGACTTCGTGACGGGGCAGGGCGTGGCACTGCGCACCAACGATCACTTCAATATCCATCACGACAAGACGATCATCGTCGATGGCAATACGGTGGAAACCGGCTCGTTCAACTTCGTACCGTCTGCCGAGACGAGCAATTCCGAGAACGTGATCGTCATTCGCGATAGGCCCGACATCGCACGCCAGTACGTCGCGCACTGGCAGTCGCGTTGGGATCTCGGCGAGCCTTATCCGCCTGTGGCGCCACGTTGACGTTGCCGTGCACATTGCCGCCGATGCTGCGGCCGATGTTGCCGCTGACGTTGTCGCCGATGTTGTTGATGAAGGGCACCATCACACCTCGCCGCTCGCCGATCCCCCAATGCCTTGATGAGCGTGAGCGTGGCATCGATCTGATCGAGGCGCGATTGCGCGGCGTTCCGGCGTGCCTGCCGCGCAAGCCGTTGTGCATCGAGCCACGTCTGCAAGTCGATATCACCAGCACGATAACGCGCACCCGACAATGCCGAAGCGCGTTGCGCGAGCGCTGCCGCCCGCGCCAACGCCTCGTATTGCGCCGACGTGCGTTCGCGCGTCGAGAGCGCATCTTCCACTTCCTTGAGTGCCGTGAGCAGCGTGCTGCGAAACACGACGGTCGATTGTTCGAAGTCATTGCGGGCGAGTGCCGTCGTGAAGCGTGCCGTCTGAATTTGCAGGAACGGCATGGCGATCGTGGCGGCGAGCGTGCCGACCGGATTGGCGAGCAAGCGCGACAGCGAGTCGCTGGCCGTACTCGTCGACCCCGTGAGCGTGAGCGACGGGTAGAACGACAGGCGCGCCGCATCGACATCGGCCAATCGCGCCCGCACGCGGGTTTCGGCCGCCGCCAGATCGGGGCGGCGGGCGAGCAATTCAGCGGGCAAGCCCGGCGCCACCTCGGGCAACGTCGTGTCTGCCAGCGACTCGCGTTCGGTAAAACGGGTCTGAGCGGGCTCGCCGAGCGCGTTGGCCAGCGCATGCCGGGCGATGTCGCGCAAACGTTCCCAGTCGGCCAATGCGCCAGCGACGGTGTCGCGATCCTGCTGCGCCTGCACCGGGTCGAGGGCCGACACGGCCCCGGCGCGGCGTCTCGCGTCGACTAGTGCGACGACCTTGTCGGCGGAAGCCAGATCGTCCTTCGCGCTGCGCACGTTGTCGTTCAGATAGGCGAGACGCCAGTACAGCGACGCGACATCGCTCGACAGGGTGAGTGCCGCAGCGCGGCGATCCCATGCGCTGGCAGCGGCTTGCCAGTTGCCCGCATCGCGTTGCGCGGCGAGCTTGTTCCACAGATCCACTTCGTAACTGATGCTCGCGTTGGTGCCGGAGGTCGTCTGCGTCTGCCCAATCGCGGCAATGGCCGCGTTGCCACCATCGAGCGAACGCGACTTAGCCCCCGCAATCGAGGCGGAGAGTTGCGGCCAGCGGTTCGCGCCGGTCAGTCCAGCCTGAAGCGCATCGCGATCCGCCTGAAGCGATTTGAGCGCCAGCCCCGGATTGCCCGCCAACGCGCGAGTCACGAGTGTGTTGAGACCCGGCTCACCGAAGCCGTGCCACCACGGATCGATGGCGAAGGGCGTGTCGCTTTGTGCGTCGGTTTTCGGTGAGGCAGAACGCAATGCATCACTCGCCACAGAGGCCGTGGCGCCATCGAGGGGCGTGCGGTATTGCGCGGGCACCGGCAGCACTGGACGCGCGTAATCGGTACGCATCAGACCGCACCCGGCGAGCAGCAAGGCGAGGCTCAGAACAGACAGCACGGGCAGACGGGGGCGCGACGACAAAGCCGTCGGGAAACGTAACAGAGAGCAGGTCATCGAATCGTCAAAAAGACCCCCGCGCGCGACACCGAATCGCGCGCGGGGTATAAATCCATCCCGTGCCTGAGGGGGGGCGCAGCGGGACGGTTGGGGGGCAATTCATTCACGGGCCAGCGCATCGACGGGATCGAGCCGTGCCGCACTGCGCGACGGCCACCAGCCACTGGCGACGCCGATGACACTGGCGCACAACACGGCCGCCGCGAAGGTGTTGACTGAGAACACGACGGCCACCTGCGGCACCACGAACGCGACGAGTTGGCCGATGGCGTACGACAGCACCACGCCGACGGCACCGCCCATCAGGCAGACCAGCACCGCCTCGATCAGAAACTGGCGCAGGATGTCCTGTCGCCGCGCACCGATGGCGCGGCGAATGCCGATCTCGCGTGTGCGCTCCGTGACCGACACCAGCATGATGTTCGCCACACCGATGCCGCCCACGACGAGCGAAATCAGCGCGACGAACGAGAGCAGCAGCGTGAGCATCTGACTGGTGCGAGAGATCGACTTCACGACCGTGTCCATGTTGAACGTGAAGAAATCCTTGTTGCCGTGCGCTCGTGTGAGCACGCGCACGATGCCCGCTTCGGCCGCTGACGGCGGGTGGCCATCGAGAATACGCACCGTAATCGCTTCCAGATGCTGCTGACCCGCAAGACGGCTGGCGGCGGTGGTCCACGGCACATAGAGGTTGAGCGAGCGGCTCACGAACATCGACGAACGGTCGCGCACTACACCGATCACCCGCAGCGGTAACGAGCCCGCCAGCACGATCTGACCGATCGGGTCACCGCCGTTCGGCATCAGCTTGCGCAGCGCGTTCTCGCCAATGACGGCCACCTGCGCCTGACGTTCGACCTCGCCGGTATCGAAGCCACGCCCACGCGCGAGCTTCAGCCCGTTGGCCCGCAAGAAATTCGCGCCTTCGCCGTGCACTTGGGCGTCGGTATCGATGCGTCCGAAGCGCACACGTACCGTGCGTGCGTTCACCTGCGGCGACACGCTGTCGGTGTACGGCTGCGCGGCGAGCAGTTCGGCGTCGCGTGGCAGCAGCGTGCGAATCTCGGCGGCCTTGTCGTCATTGAAGTCTCTGCCGCGCAACACCGTGATCGTGTTCGGCGCGATGCTGCCGATATCGTTGAGCACGCGCCGTTTGGTGCCCTCGCCAATGGCGGAGAGCGAGACCACCGACGTGATGCCGATGACGATGCCGAGCATCGTGAGTCCCGTGCGCAACCGGTGCGAGGCGAGCGCGTGCCACGCCATCGACAGGCTCTCCGAGAACTTCGGCCAGCCGGCGAGCCAGCGACGACGCACTTCGACTGCCGGGGGTTTCTGTATGGCGATGTCATCGGGCGTCGGGGCCTCTGCTGCACGGGTGTGATCGATCTGACTAGCGCGAGTGTCTTCTTGTGTCTCTGTCTGCGTTTGTGTCTGTGTTTGCGTCTGCGTCCGTTCACGCGTCAGCGCGGCAAGTTCTGCCGTACGTGGCGTCTCGTTCACGCGATCGCGCACGATGCGGCCATCGGCAATCTCGATGACGCGTTGTGCCCACGCGGCGACCCCGGGGTCGTGCGTGACCAGAATGATCGTGTGCCCGCGTGCGTGCAGTTCGCACAGGATCTGCATGACTTCCAGACCGCTGCGGCTGTCGAGCGCCCCAGTGGGTTCGTCCGCGAGGATGATGTCGCCGCCGTTCATCAGCGCGCGCGCAATGCTCACGCGTTGCTGTTGGCCGCCCGACATTTGCGACGGGCGGTGTGACAGATGTCCGCCTAGGCCCAGTCGCCCGAGCAGTGCCGCAGAACGTTGCGCTCGCGCCGTCTTCGTGGTGCCGGCATACACGGCGGGCACTTCGACATTGCCCTGCGCCGTGAGGTGGCCCATCAGGTGATAGCGCTGAAAGATGAAGCCGAAGTGCTCGCGGCGCAGCGCGGCGAGGTCGTCGTCGGAGAGCGAGGCCACATCGCGGCCATCGATTTCGTAGCATCCGCTGCTGGCCCGGTCGAGACACCCGAGCACGTTCATCAGCGTGGATTTTCCGGAGCCCGACGGCCCCATGATGGCCACCATCTCGCCACGCTGGATGACCAGTTCGACGTCGCGCAAAACGGTCACCGCACCGACGCCCTCGCCAAACGAGCGCGCCACGCCGGACAAGCGCAACAGCGGGACGCCGGCGGGCGCGCCGTCGCGCACGCCGTCGGGCATATCGGACGCCGGAAGCATTGCATCGGACGGTGGGAGCGCGCGCGTCACAGCAGACCGCCTCCGGTGTCACCGCTGCCGGGCGGGGGCACATCGGTCGGGTCGGCGGTCACCACGCGATCGCCTTCTGCGAGCCCGTCGAGCGCTTGCGCCATCAGGCGATTGTCGAGACCGACCTTGACCCAGCGGGGTTGTGCGTGATCTTTGGCGTCGAGTACGCGCACCTTGTAACGGCCATCAGCACGTTGCTCGCCGAGCGCGACCGACGGGAACGTCAGTGCGTTCGAGATGCGCTCGCGCACGATCGAGACTTGCGCCGTCATGTCGGGGCGCAGCACACCGTTCGGATTCGGCACGTCAAAAAGGGCATTGAAGAAGATCGCGTTGTTGATCTTTTCGGGCGAAGGTTGAATCACGCGCAGCTTGCCTTCATAGCGCGTCTGGGGCGCTCCCAGAATCGTGAAATACACCGGCTGACCTTCGCGAATGCGCACCACGTCCGCTTCGGAGACTTGCGCCTTGACGGTCATCTTCGACAGGTCGGCGATCTTGAGAATCGTCGGGATCTGATAGATCGCGGTGACGGTCTGACCTTCCTGTGTGCTGATCAGCGTCACGCTGCCCGAGATCGGCGCGGTGATGCGCGTGTACGACAGGTTGGTGCGGGCCTTGTCGACCTTGACGTTCTGCTGGCTGATTTGCGAGTCCAGTGCGGCCAGTTCAGCGCTCAGCGCTTCATAGTCGGTGCGCGCCTTTTCAAAGTCGCGCGGCGAGGTGGCATCCTCGCGGGCCATCTGCCGCTGGCGTGCCAGCTCGCGCTCGGCCTGCGCATGGCGAATGGCCTTGGCGCGCCGGTCGGCGGCGAGCGTCGTGAGCCCTGCGGTCACTTCGCGAAGATCGTTCTCGCTGAGTGTCGGATCGATCTCCGCGAGCAATTGTCCCTTGGTGACCTTGTCGCCGAGCACGACCTTCAGCGAGCGCAACTGCCCGTTGGCCTGCGAGCCGACTTCCACTTGCTTGATCGGCTGAAGCACGCCCGTCGCGAGCACGGCATCTTCCAAACTGCTGCGGGTGACCTTGGCGCTGAGATAGGCCGGCGGTTTTGCCTGCGGCCATTGCCACGCCGCGATGGCACACAGCGCGAGAAAGACAGCCGCGGCGGTCTTGCGGCGAGGGGTGAGGCGAAACTTGCGTGAGAGCGTCATTGATCAGGAAATAAGCACCGCGTCCGCACCGTTGTGCAGACATGTGGCGATCCTAATCAAAGGGGGCGGGACAAACTGTTTTCAGTTGTTGCGACTTTGTGAACAGAATTGACCGGCGGTGGGTTTATGTCGTTTTCGGTCGAATTCGGCTGGGTTATGTGCCTCACGGCAAGGGATGCGCACCGATGGGCAGCGACGGGTGATCCGGTGTGGGGTAGGTCAGCGCGGGCAACGGTGCCCCGGGGCGGCGGATGACGACCTGATCGACCACGGCCTCGACATCGGCCGTCTGGCCGAGCGCCTTGATGAATTTGGCGAGCGGAAAGCCCGGCGCCATGCAGCCCTGCATCACGATGATGCGCCGCTGGAAAGTGAGCCAGAGCGAGGTCTGCGTTTTCCACGGAATGTCGGCGGCGATCGAAGACAGCCGTCGCTGCGCGCTCTCGGCAATCTCGACATCGTAGCGGTAGCTATTGGAGAGGCGGCAGCGTCCCTCGAACCAGCAGTGATTGCCTTTCTCGATGCGGTGGTGGGCATCGGCTATCCAGTCGGATTCGCGCATGAACGGGCCTAACGGCACCGGACAGTCGGCCACCGCCGAGGAAATGTGGAGAAACGGATCGTTGCCGAAATTGCGCAGATCGTCATGGGCGCTTGCGGCCGACGGGCCTGTCGCCGCGCCGGAAGCCACGCCCGGCAAGGCCGCTGGGGCGGCGCTGGCCGTCGCGGCGATGGCAATCCCCAAGGCCAGCCCCGTGGCGGCGTGTTTGCACAATGTGAAGATTGGACGGCGCATACGACCTCCCACGAGACATACGGGGTAAATGCTGCAACACGTGAAACCAGCGTGTATGCGCCAAGATGACTATAATTTCGCGCTATCGCTCGCAACGTCGCTCAAATTTGCATTTTTCAGTCGAGTGGTGGTTGCGAACGGCTGGGCTGCGCATCAGGCTGCCTTACCAATCCTTTCTGAAATAAGGATTGGATGCCATTTTATTGGATGCTTCGGCCAACGGGTGGCTGGACGGGCGCGCAAACTTCAGCGTATCTCGACACCGTGGGAGCACAAACCATGTCCTCAGGCATTGGCGCGCCGGGTGCGGCGCTACATCGGGCCTGGCGTTTGCCGGGGCAGGGCACCGCCGCTACCGTCGGCACACGCCGCGCTTCGTCATCGCCCGACCGTTTCACGAATGCGCTGCGATCGCTCTCCGGGGTGCGCGAATCTGCTGCCTCCGAGCCGGTGCAGTCGGTACAGGCTACGACGCAAGACCCTGCCGTAGCGGCAGTCCAGAGTTCGGCCTCCCTGCGTGAGCTGGGCCGAGCCTAAATTAGCGAGAATTCCTTCATGAGTCTGCATGTTCTTCTGGTCGACGACGATCCCGTCGTGCGCGACCTGCTGCGTGAGCTGCTGCATGCCAACGGTATGCAGGTCTCGGTGCTTCACAACGGCGCGTCGTTGCTGCGCCGGCTCGAACTCGAGCGTCCGTCGGTGATTCTGCTCGACATCATGATGCCCGAGCGTGACGGCCTGCGTGCCTTGCAGGACTTGCGCGCGGCCGGGGAAGATATTCCCGTGATCATGCTCTCGGCACGCGGCGGGCCGCTCGATCGGGCCCTCGGTCTGGAGTTGGGGGCCGACGATTACCTCGCCAAACCGTTCGATCCGCGCGAATTGCTCGCACGCATTCACGCGGTCCTGCGCCGGCGTGGCCCGGTGGCGGCCAGTGCCCCCGATGCGCGCGCGCCGTACCGCTTCGGTCCGTTCGAACTCGATTTCACGCTGCGCACCTTGCAGCGCGAGGGCGAGCGTCTGCCGCTGCGCGACACGGAATTCGCGATGCTCAAGGCGTTCACGCAACATCCGATGCAAGTGCTGCCGCGTGTGAAGCTGCACGCCATGCTGTACGGCGACGGCATCTCGTTCCGCGATCGCAGTCTCGACGTGCCGGTGTGGCGTCTGCGCCGCCTGATCGAAACCGATCCATCCGAGCCGCGTTATATCCAGACGATTCGCGGCAAAGGCTACGTGTTTGTGCCCGGTGGCGAGTTGTCGGCCGATGCGGCATCGGACACGCGCGAGCATGACGCCGGTGGCGCTGACGATGGCCGCTCGCTTGCGGTGCCGCCGGTGGCTGCGGTCGCAGCGGTGGCGCCAGCGGTCAAGCGTGCGGTGCGTGGCTGGCGGGAGTCGATGGCGTGAAACTGCGTTGGCGGCTGCGCGACACGCTGTTCGGGCGCATGGCATTGCTGGGTATCGGCGTCTTGCTGGTGATGCATATCGTGTGGAGCGCGCTGGTGTTCTATCAGCGGCCTCGCCAGCAAGTCGACGGCTTCGCGCGCGGCTTGCTCATCGCCATCCAGAGCGTCGATCAGCGAGCCGTCGACCCGGGCAGCCTTGCACCGCCGCGCGGGTTGCGGCGCGTGCCGCTTGCGCAGGCCCCCGTGTTTGCCGATCCGTCGGAAGACGGGCGTGCCTCGCACCTGCGTAACGAACTGCTCTCGAAGCTGCCGCCCGGCACGCAGTTGCATGTGCGTGAAGAGCCGAAGCGCAGCAGCTTGTGGGTCTTGCTGCCGAACCACGATCAATGGATTGTCATTCCGCTTGATTTGCCGCCGATGCCGCCCTTCGTGCGCGAGACGGTCGGTATTCTGATTGGGGCGGTATTGCTGGCATTGTTGATGGCGTGGCAGATGCAGCGTCCTATTGCGCGCGTGGCGCAAGCCGCCCGGGTGATCGCCCGGGGACGCCGCCCGGCGTTGCTGCCCGAACAAGGGCCGCACGAGTTGCGTGACCTGGCGCACGCGTTCAACGACATGGCCAAGCGTCTGGCCGAGGCGGAAGACAATCAGGCGATCATGCTCGCCGGGATTGCGCACGATCTGAAGTCGCCGCTCACGCGTCTGCGTCTGCGGGCCGATCTGATCGACAACGAAGGCTCGCGCGATGGCTTCGTGCGCGACATCGCCTCCATCAATCACATCGTTCAGCAATTTCTCGCCTATGCCCGCGACGAGGCCGACACGAGCCCGCTCGTCGGTGTCGACGCGTTTCTGCGCGAGCAATTTCCGGCCGAAGAGGCGTGTGACGCTGCGGTGCCAGCGCTCATGACGACGGACATGGTTGTCGAAGCGCTCGCGTATGTCGATGGCGAGGGCGGTGAAGGTAGTGATAGGGCTGACGGCGTTGCTGGGGTGAGCGGTACGGCGGGCGCGTCGTGCCCCGATCAGGCGTTGTTCACCTGCGACTTGCGCGCGGGCTCCGATTTCAAGTTGCCGCGGACGTTGCTCGATCGCGTGATGTCGAATCTTGTCGACAACGCGCTGGAGCACGGCGAGCCGCCGGTGCGGCTGGCGACGTGGCGCGAGGGCGATGTCGGCTACATCGAAGTGACCGACTGCGGCGGGGGGATTCCGGAAGATCAGGTGGCGCTGGCGATGCGGCCGTTCGTGCGGCTCGATGCTTCGCGCGGCGGCGAAGGCCATTGCGGCCTTGGCTTGTCGCTGGTGGGGCGTCTGGTCGAAGGGCTGGGCGGCTCGGTGCGTCTGGCGACGTCACCGGATGGCGGTTTGCGCGTCACGTTGTGCTTGCCGATCACCCATGCACCGGCACCGCTGACTTCGCATTAATTTCCTGACGGTATTTTCGACTGCGGCCGTGGTGAGTTTGTGTCACACGGCCGCAGCCGGTTGGCGCGTTCCACGCCAACCTTTCTCCCGATAAATCTCAATAAATCTCCGGCACGATCATCGTGTCGGGCACCGGGTGGCGCATGTAGTCTTCGCTGCGGGCGCGCTCGGGCAGCAGCACGGGCGTGCGTTCCACGTCGTGGTAGGGCACTTGTGCGAGCAGGTGATGAATGCAGTTCAGGCGAGCGCGCTTCTTGTCGTCGGCCTGCACCACCCACCACGGCGCTTCGGGAATATGGGTGCGCTCCAGCATGACTTCCTTGGCGCGCGTGTAGCTCTCCCAGCGGCGACGGCTTTCCAGATCCATCGGGCTGAGCTTCCACTGCTTGAGCGGGTCTTGAATGCGGGCGAGAAAGCGGGCTTCCTGCTCTTCGTCTGAAATCGAGAACCAGTATTTGACGATCTGCACGCCACTGCGCACCAGCATCTTCTCGAACTCGGGCACCGAGCGGAAAAACTCTTCGTACTCGTCATCCGTGCAGAAGCCCATCACGTGCTCGACGCCTGCGCGGTTGTACCAGCTACGGTCGAACAGCACCATTTCGCCGGCTGCGGGCAGGTGCTGCACGTAGCGTTGGAAATACCATTGCGTGCGTTCGCGGTCGTTGGGGGCGGGCAGGGCGGCGACGCGGCACACACGCGGGTTCAGGCGTTGCGTAATGCGCTTGATGGCGCCGCCTTTGCCGGCGGCATCGCGGCCTTCGAAGATCACCACGAGGCGGTGGCGGCTGCGAATGACCCAGTCTTGCAGCTTGACGAGTTCGCCTTGCAGGCGAAAGAGCTCGCGGAAATATTGCAGGCGTTCGCTGCGTGCGGTGTCGGTCAGATCGTTCAGGCCGGGCAGGCGAAGATCGTCGATTTCCATCTCGATTTCTTCGTCGTAGCTGTCGATCAGGTCATCCTGGAGGCGACGCGCGAGCGAGGCGTCGTGGTCGGCATCGGAGTCGAATTTTGTCATGGCGACGATCTCGGTACGGGGCGGAGAAAACCCCCGCGTGGCGGATTGAGCAACTGAGTATGCGACGATTCTATGACACCCGCATGGCGCTGGCGAGGGCGGCGCACCGGGGCACACCGCGCTTGCAACGGGTTTATGACTGTCACATAAAAGACATATGACATTGTCATGATGGCCGGTCCCGCCACATTCTGGCGCGGCTTTCCCGACGTGCCGGCCTTTACCGGCCGTCACAACATTACCGGCTTCCCCACGTTTGACTCCGACAGTGCGCATGTTTGCCGACCTTGCTCATCATGCTTATGGCTGCGATCAGGCGGGTTTGATCTACGGCTATCACTTCACCGAGGGCGCATCGCCTGAGCCGGTCGATTCCGGCGAGGCGCTGGCGTGGCTGGCGAAGCTCGCACGCGGCGAGCCCGCCGACGGGTTCCTGTGGCTGCATTTCAACTTCGCGCATGCCGCATGCGAGAAGTGGCTGCAACAGCACATGAGCCTGCCGGAAGAGTTCTTCGACGCGCTGACCGAAGGGTCGCGCTCCACACGCATCGAGCATTCCGACGACTGGTTGCTGGCGGTTATCAACGATGTGATCTTCGCGTTCGACATCGCGCAGTCCGAGATTTCCACGTTGCGGGTGGCGGCCAATGCACGGCTGCTGGTGACGGGACGGGTCAAACCGTTGCGATCGATCGACAAGCTGCGTGCGTCGGTCAAACGTGGCGAGGCGTTTCGCTCGCCGCTGGCGTTGCTGGTGCACTTGCTGCGCGATCAGGCGGACGTGCTGGAGCGTATCGTGCGCGAGACCAGCCGTCGTGTGGATACCGTGGAAGACCGGCTGTTGCAGCAGCGCATCGAGAGCAACCGGGCCGATCTGGGTTCGCTGCGGCGGGTGCTGGTGCGGCTGCAACGCTTGCTGGCACCGGAGCCGGCGGCGCTCTTCCGGCTACTGAGCCGTCCGCCCGTGTGGGGGCATGCCGAAGACGTGCAGGAATTCCGTCAGGCGACGGAAGAGTTTGCGGTGGTGCTCAACGACTTGTCGGCGCTGCTCGAGCGCATCAAGTTGTTGCAGGAAGAAATTGCGGCGATGGTCAGCGAGCGCACGGACCGCACGATTTACACGCTGACGGTGGTGACGGTGCTGGCATTGCCGATCAACATCGTGGCGGGCTTTTTTGGCATGAACGTGGGCGGTATCCCGCTGGCGGAGCATCCGCATGGGTTCTGGGTACTGGTCGCTATCGTCGCGACCGGCACGGCGGCCGCCGGCTGGTGGGCATTCCGGCGCCGGCCGGAGTGATATCTACGTAAATCCGCATGATCGTAAAATCAAACATTAGTGCTTTAACGCCTGATTTCACGATCATGAAAATATCCCAAAGCAAATCGATATCCTCGGCATTGCAGGCCGAAGCCACGCGTCTGGGCCAACTCCTTGCCCGGTTACGCACGGCGCGTCAGTTCAAGCAGACCGACGTAGCGGCGCGTGCGGGACTTTCGCGCAACACCATCCATCGCATTGAGCACGGCGACCCGGGTCTCGCGTTCGGGCAAATCCTGCGCTATCTGGACGCCATCGCCCCCGGCGCAACACTCCAGGATCTATACGCTGAATCGGACCCCGCATTGACTGCATTGAAACTG
Source organism: Pandoraea sp. PE-S2T-3 (assembly GCF_002179965.1). GTDB lineage: Bacteria > Pseudomonadota > Gammaproteobacteria > Burkholderiales > Burkholderiaceae > Pandoraea. The sequence goes on along the minus strand of NZ_NGUQ01000014.1, from coordinate 168,102 downwards.
CGGGAGCAAACCCGGCGGGTGCGCGATCTGACGAGTGCCGATCTCGAAGCACTCGATTTCTGATCTACAAAGTCACACCCCTTTCACCGCAATCCCCGGTATCCGATCCACCGCCGCCAGCACCTGTTCCGGCGTGATCTCGCGAGTGCATTCGAAGGCGCGCGACGTGCCGTGATGGCGCGGGCACCAGTGGAAGTCGTCGTGCCGATAACGCAGCGTGGGGTCGTGCCAGCAGCCGGTGCAAACGTTCTCCGCAATCACGCGATACCGCGTGGCGAACTCGTTGTGCGGCAGCGTGAAACCCGACACCAGCACCGTTGGCGTGCCTGCCGTCCATGCCAGCCATGACAAGCCGCTCGATAGCCCGATGAATGCGTTCGCGTGCATCAGCCAGCGTGCGCGCTCCGTGAGCGGCAGATCGCCTGTCGCATCTTCCGCACCCTCGGGAATGGTCTGCCAGAAGTCGCCCTTGCCATGACGCGGCTTCTGATCGATGCAGATCACGCGAAGCCCACGCGCGCGTAGCCCCGCGACTACCGTCTCCCAGCCGTCCGGACGATTCCAGTATTTGCACTGCGCCGTACTCTGCACGGCGATGCACACGTACGGCACCGCCAACGGACGCGACGTATCCGGCAAGCCAAGACGGGCAGGGGTTTCCGTGTCATCCACACCCAGAATATGTGCCGCCGTCCGATGCAACCCCGTCTCGCGAAAGTCGCGCGGTTGCTGTGTCAGCTCCCCGTCGTCGAAGAAGAGTCCGATGTTGTAGGTCGCGTAATACTTGCGGCGCTCGACGTTCTCTTGTGCCACGAAATCCACCTCGGGATACGTGTCGCGAAACAGCGACGCGACCGCAGGTGTCACCACACACGCGAGACGGCAACCATGTTCCCGCGCGAAGCGCAGCGCATAGGGCAGCCAGCCGAGCACATCGCCGAGGGCGGCCACCGCGAACTGGACGAGCACGTCCTGATCGCGGGCGTCGTAACGATGCTCGAACACGACGACGTTGTTGAGCCAGATGGTGATGCCGTACGGCACGAAGTACTTCGCGGGGCTGCGCACAACCCCCGAGGACAACTCGGTTTCGACGAGCGTGGCATCGTCGCGCGTGTCGAAGACCCGCACGCGCCACGGCAACGGTTGTCCGAAATCGGGGATGACGACCCGTGCGCCGTCGTTGAAGTCGAAACGCAACCCGGCCGGGCCGACCTGCGTCGGCAGCAGGGCGGGAGCGAGAAAAATCTGGTGAGGCGACTGGGCGAAGGGGGTGGCATCATTCATGCCGTTACCTTACGTCTGACGCTCGAATCGCAATCGACGAACAAACATGCCAAAAGGCGGTTATTTCGCGAATTTGCCGGGTTTTTCGACGGAAAACCCTTTCCACGCCTTACGGTTGCTACCGCCGCGCCACGCTCACACCGATCCCGTCATCGCCTGATACTGGGCCCGCAACGCCTGCGTAAACCGCTGATGGGTCTCGCGCGGATTTTCCCGGCGGGTGAACATCGCCACAGGCGGCAACGTCCACGTGAGCGACCATGGCACGACTGCCACGCCTGCAACGCGTACCAGTTCCTCGGCGATGTCGGCCGGCAGCAGCGACACGGCGCGCTCGCTGCTGGCGAGCAGTTCACCCGTCAGGCGGGACGAAAAGCTCTCCACCACAGGCACCGGCGGCACCACGCCGGCATGCAGGAACAAGTCGGCCAATTGATCGCGCATCGGCGTATTGGGGGCGCCCATGACCCAATCCAGCTCGGCGAGTTGTGCCCAAACCGGGGCGCTGCGGCCCAGCCTGGCGGCCAACCGGCGGCTGGCCACGACGCGGGGCATCTGGTGCATGAGCACCTCGAATTGCACCTGCGTCAGGTCGACACTGGCGGCGGCGCGCCCGATCACCACGTCCAGCGTGTGATCGCGCAACTGCGCCATGAGCGCTTCACTTGTGCCTTCGTGCAGCGTGACGGTGAGCCGTTGCGGCATCTGCGCGAGCGTCTGCTGAATCGCGGCAGCGAGCGTCTTGCCCGAAATATAGGGAATCACGCCCACATGCAGGCGCGCGGCATGCCCGGCCATCACCGCCTCGATGTCGCGCGTCAGATGGTCGAGATCGTGGACCATCGCCTGCGCCCGGGCGAGTACCACTTCGCCCAGCGGCGTGGGCGTCATGCCGCGTGGGGTGCGGTCGAACAGCGGGCCGCCAAGCATGCTTTCCAGCTCGGCCAGCGCGCTGGTCACGGCCGGCTGGCTCGTCGCCATATGCTCGGCCACGCGTGTGAGCGAGCCATGCTGCTGAATCTGCAACAACAGCACCAGATGGCGCATCTTGAGCCGCGTCGTCAGACGCCGCACCACCTCGCCCGTATCGAAAGGCACCACTCCTACCCCCTGAATCCCCAAATCCTGCGAGCGTCCCGCCGTCCGGATATCCACGGCATCTCCGGCATGGCAGGGAAAGTACGCTCATAACGAAAATATGATGGCCCCATAGTAATTCAGAATCGCCTCGCAATAGCGGCTGCCTAGAATGGCTTCGCAATCAGGTGCACCGGGCGGCAACCGTCTCGAAGAACGGCCGGGCGGTGCACGAGAGAGATGACATCCAACGAGGACGACACGCCCATGAGCAACAACAACGATCACCAGGCAGCCCTGGAATATCACCAGTTCCCCACCCCGGGCAAGATCTCCGTGACGGCCAGCAAGCCGCTCGTCACGCAGCGTGACCTGGCGCTCGCCTACACCCCGGGCGTTGCCATCCCGTGTCAGGAAATTGCCGCCGACCCCGCCAAGGCGTTCAACTACACCGCGCGCGGCAACCTCGTGGGCGTGATCACCAACGGCTCCGCCGTGCTGGGTCTGGGCAACATCGGCGCACTCGCCTCCAAGCCGGTGATGGAAGGCAAGGCCGTCCTCTTCAAGAAATTTGCCGGTATCGACGTCTTCGACATCGAAATCACCGAAAGCGACCCGGACAAGCTCGTCGAGATCATCGCCAGCCTCGAAGCCACCTTCGGCGGCATCAACCTCGAAGACATCAAGGCCCCCGAATGCTTCACCGTCGAGCGCAAGCTGCGCGAACGCATGAAGATTCCGGTCTTCCACGACGATCAGCACGGCACCGCCATTACCGTTTCGGCCGCGTTCATCAACGGCCTGAAGGTCGTGGGCAAAGACATCAAGGAAGTGAAGGTCGTGACCTCGGGCGCCGGTGCGGCTGCCTTGGCATGTCTGGACCTCATGGTCGACCTCGGCCTGCCTATCGAGAACGTGTGGGCCACCGACATCGACGGCGTGGTTTATGAAGGCCGCGCGGTCGGCATGGACCCGGACAAGGCCCGCTTCGCGCAAAAGACCGACAAGCGCACGCTGGCCGAAGTGATCGATGGTGCCGACGTGTTCCTCGGCCTGTCGGCTGGTGGCGTGCTCAAGCCGGAAATGTTGAAGACCATGGGCCCGCGCCCGCTGATTCTGGCGCTCGCCAACCCGACGCCGGAAATCTTCCCGGAAGATGCTCGTGCTGCCCGCGACGACGTGGTGCTGGCCACCGGCCGTTCGGACTTCCCGAATCAGGTCAACAACGTGCTGTGCTTCCCGTACATCTTCCGTGGCGCGCTCGACGTGGGCGCGACCACCATCACGCGCAACATGGAAATCGCCGCGGTCAACGCGATTGCCGCACTCGCGCAAGAAGAACCGAACGATTCGGTAGCGACTGCCTACGGCGCTTATGACCTCTCGTTTGGCCCGGAATACCTGATTCCGAAGCCGTTCGACTCGCGCCTGATCGTGCGTATCGCCCCGGCCGTGGCGCGTGCTGCCATGGAAGACGGTGTGGCGACGCGTCCGATCGCCGACTTTGACGCCTACGCCGACCAGTTGCAACAGTTCGTGTACCACTCGGGCGCGTTCATGAAGCCGATCTTCTCGGCGGCGAAGCAACTCGTGCGCGACGGCGGCAAGGCCCGCATCGTGTTTGCGGAAGGCGAAGAGGAGCGCGTGCTGCGCGCCGTTCAGGTGATCGTCGACGAAAAGCTGGCCCGCCCGATTCTGGTCGGCCGCCCGGAAGTGCTGCTCGCCCGTATCGAGAAGTTCGGTCTGCGCCTTCGTCTGGGCGAAGACGTCGAAGTGACCAACCCGTACTACGACGAACGCTTCCACCAGTACTGGACCAGCTACTGGGAACTGCGCTGCCGCGACGGCATTACGAAGGAAATGGCGCGCGTGGAAATGCGCCGCCGTCTCACGCTGATCGGCGCGATGATGGTGCGTCTGGGGGACGCCGACGGCATGATTTGCGGCACCGTGGGCGCGTATCACGACCACCTGCGCTTTGTCGATGAAGTGATCGGCAAGCAGGCCGGCGCGAATACCTATGCCGCCATGAACATCCTGCTGCTTGACAAGCGCACCGTGGCGCTCGTGGACACGCACGTCAACGACGATCCGACGGCCGAGCAAATCGCCGAATTCACGATCGCCGCGGCCAAGCAGATGTCGTGGCTGAACCTCAACCCGAAGGTCGCGCTGCTCTCGCGTTCGAACTTCGGCTCGGGAAGTGCCGCCTCGGGCACCAAGATGCGTCGCGTGCTGGATCTGGTGTCGGCGCAGGCGCCCGATCTGGAAATCGACGGCGAAATGCACGGCGATTGCGCACTCGACGAAGGTCTGCGCAGCCGCATCCTGCCGCATTCGCGTCTGAAGGGGGCCGCCAACCTGCTGGTGTGCCCGAACGTGGACTCGGGCAACATCGCCTACAACCTGCTCAAGACGGGCGCGGGCAGCAATGTCGCCGTGGGTCCGTTCCTGCTGGGTGTGGGCGCACCGGTCAACGTGCTGACCTCGAGCTCGACCGTGCGACGCATCATCAACATGACGGCGCTCACGGTTATCCAGGCCAATCGTGACTGAAGTCGACGCGGCGCCCGGAGGCTGGAGGTAATTCAGATGGATTGCCGAACGCTTCCGACGCGCCCGTAGCCTTGTTTGTCCGCCAACGCCCCGGCAAGCTGAGTCCACGCATCGTCCCGATGCGTTGCCAGCCGCGCCGGGGCGTTTGCGTTGGGTCAGCTTGCCCGCTGCCCCGCGTCGGCGCCGATTGGCTGAACGCCTTCCCGCAAAGCCATTCCAGCGCGCTGCACATCACGAAGTAGATCAGCGCAACAAAAGCAAACACCTCCGCCGGATACACCATCAACCGGCTGTTGACCTGCGTCGCCAGAAACGACAGCTCGGCCACGCCGACGATGTAGGCGAGCGAGGTGTCTTTCACGAGCGAAATCCACTGATTCACGAACGACGGCGCCATCATGCGCAGCGCCTGCGGCAGCACCACGTGCCGCAGCGTCTGCACGCGCGTGAGGCCGAGCGACATGCCGGCCTGCCACTGTGCCGTACCCACGCCGCGAATACCGGCGTAGACCGTATGCGAGAGATACGCACCGCCGATGAGCGAGAGGGCACAGGCGACGGTGGCGAGTCCGGGCACGTCCACGCCGAAGAGAATCGGCAGCAGGAAATACGTCCAGAAGATCAGCATCAGCACGGGAATCGCGCGGAAGAAGCCGATGACCAGCGTGAGCAGCCAGCGCGACGGTCCGGTGAGCATCGCCAGCGCAATGCCACCCGCAAGACCGAGCAGGCCCGACGCCACTGCGCTCGTACTGGCGAGCACCAGCGTGAGGGCGGCACCCGCGAGCGGGCCATCGGGAAAGGTGCCCCACAGCAAGTAGGGCAGGTTATCGATAACGGCAGAGAAGTTCATGATCAGCGCGAAGGAGCCGCCGCATGGCGGTGCGTGGTCGCGAGGCTGACCGCTTCGATCAGGGCAATCGCGCCAACGTAGAGCAGGGTGGCAATGCCGAACGCCTGAAACGTCTTGAACGTCTCGGTCTCGACCTGACGCGACGCATATGACAGTTCGGCGAGTCCGATGGCCATCGTGAGCGACGAGTTCTTCACCACATTCATGTACTGGCCGAACAGCGGCGGCAGCGCAATGCGCACCGCTTGCGGCAACACCACGTGTCGAAAGACGGCATATCGGCTCAGCCCGAGCGCTGCGGCCGCGTGCGTCTGACCGGCCGGCACGCCACGTAGTCCGGCGCGAATTTCCTCGCCGATGAACGCGGTGGTGTAAAGCGTGAGGCCGACGAAACCGGCAAGCGTCTCAAGCGCGGGCCAGCGAATGTCGAACAGCACCAGATGCCACGTGTGGGGTTGAGAGAGCCATGCCACGACGCTCGCAGGCAACAGCGCGGCAACGCCGAAGTACCAGAAGAACAATTGCACCAGCAGCGGCGTGTTGCGCATGAGCGCGACAAATGCCGCCGCAGGGCGTGAAAACAGCGCGCTTTGCGAGTTGCGTGCCAGCGCGAGCCCGAAGCCGAGCCATGTGGCGGCGGCGCTCACCACGGCCGCCAACGCGACGGTGACGACGAAGCCGTGCAGCAGCCAACTGAGGTATTTCGGGGCGAGCCAATCGATCATGACAGGGGATGTCCAAGCAAAAACGCCGGGGCACACGAGGACGCATCCTCCTGTACCCCGGCTGGCGGGCGGGTCACTGCGGGGTCACCGCCGGTATGGCTGGCGGTACCAGACTCAGACCTTGTCGCCGATCTTGAACAGACGCGGCAGCGGCTGCGACGTTTGCGGGCCGAACCAGCGGTTGTAGATGTTGACGGCGGTGCCGTCTTTTTCCAGACCACGCAGCGTGTCGTTCACGAAGGCCGTCAGGCGCTCTTCACCCTTGGGCACGCCCACGCCCATGTAGTCGTTCGAGATCGTGAACGCCGGGATTTCGTAGTTCTGCTTGTCGGGCACGTTGGCGAGCAGGCCGACCAGCTTCGGGCCGTCCTGCGTAATCGCCTGTACGGTGCCCGCACGCAGGGCGGCGAAGGCGAACGGCGTGTCGTCGAAGGCCACGATGGTCGTGCTCGGGTATTTCTCGCGCAGTGTGATTTCGTTGGTGGTGCCCTTGTCGGCGCCGACGCGCAGCTTGCTCAGTTGATCCGCCGACGAGAGCGTGCCCTTCTTCGCAAGGAACTGCTGACCCGACGAGAAGTACGGGATGCTGAAGTCGACCTGCTTGGCGCGCTCATCCGTGATCGTGAAGTTGGCGAGCACGAGGTCGACCTTCTTCGACGTCAGGAACGGAATGCGGTTGGCGGGGTTCGTCGGTTGCAGTTCGAGCTTCACGCCCAGCTTGTCGGCGATGGCCTTGGCGTAGTCGACATCCAGACCGATGATCTTGTGCGACTTCGCATCGACGTAGCCGAACGGCGGGTTGCTGTCGAACGTGGCAACGCGCAGCACGCCGGCCTTCTTGATGTCGTCGAGCTTGTCGGCATGTGCTGCGAGCGGCAGCAGCGCAATGGCAGAGAGGAGGGCGGCGGCGAAGACCGAGGTGCGGCCGCGACGGTGGCGTTGGGTGTGCTGGGTGTGATTGGCGCGTGGTGTGCGATTGTTGTTTTGCATGGCCTGATGGGCTCCGTTTTTTAAGACGCGTAAAACCTTCACTCGATACCGCCGGGGATATTCCGGACAGGGTTCGGCGGTAACTCGTCACGGATAGTGGCGAGCGGGTTTCACACGATAACGGGGCGCGCATGCGGGCCCAACCAATCGATTTTTCTTAGCAAAACGCCGGCGCAGATAAGCGCCGGCGTGCGGGGTGTTTCATGCCGATTGGCAATGATGCGAGCGTGCCGATGGTCACGCTCGCCGTACTGCCGGAAGATCAGCCGTGGTGGTCGTAACGATGGTCGTGATCGCGGTCGTGGTCATCATGACGATCCGGTCCCGGACCATGGTCCCAGCCGCCGCGATCGAGCGCCCAGCCGTGCGGGCCCTGATGCCAGACCGGTGCACGATAGGCGTAGCCCGGACGTGCGCGTTCCCAGTGACCGCCCACCCATACGTGGCGATGGCCGTCCCAATCCCAGAAGCCCGGTGCCCATGCATAGCCGGGACGCGGCGCCGGCACCACTTCGTAACGCGGCGGCGGCGGTGCGCCGATGCTGATCGAAACACCCACCTGAGCTTGCGCGGGTGCCACTGCAATACCGCCAAGCGTGGCGGCAACGAGCGCGATGGTAAGAGTCAGTTTTTTCATATTCGCCCCCTTGAAAGCGATGTCTTTGAATGCGCTTTCATCGTACGAGGTGAAGTGGCGAATAACGAAGCAAATAGTCGTAAGAAAGTGTTGGAATTGTTTCGTTCTGTTGGCCGAAAAGCCGCATGAGCAGCGGCTTTCACGTGTTTTTACGAAACCGGCGGGCAGTCGGGATTGCCCGCCGGTCGACACGATGGTGAACGGATGGTGAATGTTAGCCGCCACTTATTTTGCGGTGTGCTGATGCCGGAATTCCTGCGTGCGGCCACCGTAACCATATGCGGCGGCGCGTGCGTCGATCACGTGAATGTACGAGCACGCGTGCACGTTGCCGAGCAAGCCCGACAGCGTCTCGAACACCTGTGCGATGTACTGCGCTTTCTCGGCTTTCGTATTCGTCTCGTCGGTCACGCTGATATCCAGATGGAAGGCGTTTTTCCCCTGCTCGGCGAGCGGTGCGCCACCAATGAACCAGCGCTCGTGCGGAATGTAGTCGACGGTGACGGCGATCACCTCGGGTGCCTTGTGAAGCACGTCGACAGTGAGTTGCGAGACGGCGCGCACGGCATCGCGGGTGAGCTTGTCGTTGGGCGTGCCGGAGAGTTGCAGAACGAGATGGGGCATGACGAGACTCCTGAAGTGGTGACGAAAGTGTCGGCGCCGGGGTTGGCCCTTAGGTTGGCGCCGTCCGGGCGTCTGAAAAGCGTGACTTCAGTCTAGGGTCTCGGTTGACATCGGAAAAGCGGGAATTTACGATGTGATCCATCGGTTTATCAAATGGGTGAGATGATGGCGCCGGGATTCGATTTCGATCAGTTGCACACCTTTGTCGCGGTCGCGGATGCCGGCAGCCTGTCGGCGGCGGCACCGTTGGTCTTTCTCTCGCAGTCATCGGTGAGCGAACAGATTCGCAAGCTGGAGGCCCGCGCTGGCGTGTCGCTGTTCACGCGCGGCAAGCTCGGCGTGGCGCCGACGGCGGCGGGCGACCGCTTGCTGGGGCACGCGCGGCAGTTGCTCGCACACAGCGAGCAGGCGTGGCACGACGTGCGGGGTTTTTCGCTGTCGGGAGAACTGCGGCTGGCGATTACCGACTACTTCCGCCCCGGCGAAGTCGCACGCATGCTCCGGCATCTCGGGGTGGTGTACCCGGCGCTGCGCATCCACGTGACGATTCTCAAGAGCGGTGTCATCGAAACGGGTTACGACACGGGGGAGTTCGATATCGGGGTGTCGATGCGCATCCTAGGCAAGTCGCTCGGCCGCGATGGCGTTGCCGGTACGCTTGCGCTGTCTCGCGAGTCGCTCGACTGGGTGGCCGCCCCCGATTTTGTGCTCGATCCCGACGCGCCGTTACCGCTGCTCGTCCTGCCGGACACCTGCGCGCTGCATCGCTTCACCACGCAATGGCTCGACACGCATCACGTGCCGTACACGATTGCGCACGTGGCGTCCGGGGTGGCGGGGTTGCAACTGGCGTTGAGTGCGGGACTCGGGGTGGCGTGTCTGAACGCGTCGGCGGCGGGGCCGTCGCTCATGCGGATCGAGAAGCTGGTGAGCCGGCGGCGCTTGCCCAAGCTGCCCGACGCGGAGTTTCACTTGTTGCCCGCGCGCCGGGGTGAGCCCGATTGGGTCACGCAGGCGCGTCAGGCGCTGGCGTCGCAGCTTGCCGCGCCAGCAGCGTTAAGCGCATGAATTACAGGGCGAGTTACAGCGCGTTGATCGGAATCTTCAGATAGCGCGTGCCGTTGGACTCGGGGGCAGGCATGTCACCGGCGCGAATGTTGACCTGCACGGCCGGCAGGATCAGCGTGGGCATGTCGAGCGTCCGGTCGCGGGCTTCGCGCATCGCGACGAAGGCGTCTTCGTCGATGCCGTCGTGCACATGGATGTTCGCGCGACGCTGTTCGCCGACCGTCGTTTGCCAGTTCGCCGTGCGGCTCGCGGGCGGATAGTCGTGGCACATATACAGACGCGTGGCTTCAGGCAGCGACAGCAGTCGGCGGATCGAACGATAGAGCGTGTGCGCATTGCCACCGGGAAAATCGCAGCGCGCCGTGCCGACGTCGGGCATGAAGAGCGTGTCGCCGACAAATACCGCATCGCCGACGCGATAAGCCATATCGGCCGGCGTATGACCGGGGACGAACATCGCTTCGGCTTGCAGATTGCCGATGGCGAACGTCTCACCATCGTCGAACAGGTGATCGAACTGCGAGCCATCGGGCGGCACGTCGGCCCCGAGATGGAACAGCTTCTTGAAAACATGTTGCACGTCGCGGATATGCCCGCCGATGGCGATGCGCCCGCCCACGCGCTCCTTGAGCCAACGCGCCGACGACAGGTGGTCGGCGTGCGCGTGCGTTTCCAAAATCCAGTCGACCGTCAGTTGCTGTGCCTTCAGAAAATCAAGCACGCGCTCTGCGGAACCCGTGTGCGTGCGGCCCGCCTTCGGGTCGTAGTCGAGCACGGGGTCGATGATCGCCGCGCGACCGCCCGGCGCATCGAATACGACATAGGTCACCGTCGAGGTGCCGGTGTCGAAGAAAGCTTCGATGTGGGCTGCGGTGGCTGACATGGCCGGGCTCCTGCAAAGGTTTATCGATTGATATATTATAAACGAGTAAAGTGTACGCGATATGCGTGACATAGCGTCGCGCGGCGTCCGCCCTCGAATTGCCTCGATCCTGCCATGCCACGTGCCACTTCGTCACCCCTGCACGCCAACATCGCTGACGTCTCCCATGCCTCTGATGCCTTCGGTGCTTCGGCTGTCGCGACACCGCCGACATCCGTGAATCCGGATGGCACAGGCACGGGTGCGCCGCTGGACGTGGCGCGCTTGCGCACGGCCGCGCGCGATGCGACCAAGCTACTGCGCGCATTGGCCAATGAAGATCGGCTGCTGATTCTGTGTCAGCTCACGCAGGGCGAGCGCTCGGTGGGCGAGTTGGAATCGCAGCTCGATATCCGGCAGCCGACCTTGTCGCAACAACTCGCCGTACTGCGCACCGAACAACTCGTCACCACGCGACGCGACGGCAAGCGTATCTATTACGCCGTTGGCGACGCCACCGTACTTGCCGTGCTGTCTTGCCTCTACGATCAGTTCTGCCCTAAACCGTGACGCGATGCGCCGGTAAGGCCTTCACCGTCCGCCGTCGCACTGCCCGTCGTCTGTGTTTTCTCTGTTGGATCGACCGCCCATGACCCTCGATACCCTTCACTTCACGCCGTGGACGGCACTGGCCGGTGGCGTGCTGATCGGCGTGGCTGCCGTCTGGCTCATGCTCGCCAATGGCCGCATCGCCGGGATTTCCGGCATCGTCGGTGGCTTGTTGCGCCCGCGCGCGGGTGACGTCGGCTGGCGGCTGGCGTTCATCGTCGGGCTGATGGCCGCTCCTTGGGGGTATCGCCTGCTGGCGGTCGTGCCGGAAGCGCAAATCGACGCGAATTTCGCCATGCTGGTCGGGGCGGGCTTGCTGGTCGGCTTCGGCACACGGCTCGGCTCGGGCTGCACGAGCGGTCATGGGGTTTGCGGCTTGTCGCGACTGTCGTGGCGATCGCTGGCCGCCACGCTGTGTTTCATGGCGACGGGCTTCCTCACGGTGTTCGTCGTGCGGCACGTATTGCATGTGGGAGGTGCGGCATGAAGAAGTTTGCATTGGCGTTCGTTGGCGGGCTGATCTTCGGCCTCGGCCTGATACTCGCCGGCATGGCCAACCCGGCGAAGGTGCTCGGGTTTCTCGATATCGCCGGGCGCTGGGACCCGTCGCTCGCGTTTGTCATGGGCGGTGCCATTGCCGTCGGTCTGGCCGGCTTCCGACTGGCGCGTGCGCAGCCGATGGCGTGGACGGGCGAGCCGCGCGCATGGCCTAGCCTGCACGGCATCGACAAGCGTCTGGTGCTCGGTGCGCTGCTGTTCGGCATCGGATGGGGGATCGCCGGGATCTGCCCGGGGCCGGCGCTCGTGTTGCTTGGCGCGGGCTCAGGCAAGGGGCTGACATTCGTCTTGGCGATGCTCGCCGGTATGGCGATTCACGCGATGTTGCCCGCACGGGCAGACAAACACGCGGCATCGATGGGATCGAACAAGGGCTGACCGGGTGGATGGGCGTCCGTGTCCGGTCCGCGAACGTCAGTGCCGTCTTGCCAGTTCGGTCCCCGCATCGGCGGGCAGGCGGCGGGTGACCGGAATCGAGAGCCACGAGAACAGCCCGATCACGAGAAACGCGGGCAGGAAATCGCTGGCCGTCAGTTGCTCGTGCCCCGCGAGCCGGCTGCTCGCCTGCAAGACCATCCCGGCAATCGTCACGCCCAGCCCCAGCGACAACTGCTGAATCACGCTCGCGAGGCTCGTCGCCCGGCTCGCGTCACCGCTCGCAATGTCGGCGTATACGATCGAATTCAGGCAGGTGAACTGCAACGACGGGAAGAAGCCGCCGAACGCCACCACGCCCAACATCACAAGCACCGGCGTGTTGTGCGTGAAAAGACCGTACGACGCGAGCGCCAGTCCAGCGAACGCGGCATTGACGATCAGCACTCGCCGGAAACCGAAGCGTGCCAGCACGCGCTGCGCAATGGCCTTCATGAAAATCGCGCCGAACGCTGAGGCGCAGGTAATCATGCCGGACTCGAACGGGTCCATATGCAGCCCTTCCTGCAACGCCAGCGGCAGCAGAAACGGCACGGCGCCCAGACCGATGCGAAACAGCGAGCCCCCGACCACACTCGCGTGGAAGGTGGGAATGCGCAGCAGCCGGAAATCGAGCAGCGGCGTCTCGGTGCGATTGGCGTGCCACCAGTAGCCATAGAGGAAGACGGCACCCAGCACACACATGACGATGACGACGCTGTCGGGCACCTGATGTTCGCCGATCATGGCGAGCCCCAGCATCAACAGGCCGCTGCCGAGTGCCGACAGTACGAAACCGACCGTATCGAGCTTGCCGGCGTCGCCGCCCCGGTCGTTATCGATGTACTTGCCCGCGAGATAAATCCCCAGCAGGCTGACCGGAATATTGATGAAGAAAATCCAGCGCCAGTGCAGATAGGCGGTGATCGCGCCGCCCAGCGGCGGGCCGATGACCGGGCCTAGCAGCGCAGGCATCGTCAGGTAGCCGATCGCCTTGACCAGATCGTGCTTGGGCACCGCGCGGAAGATGACGAGCCGGCCGACCGGCACCATCATCGCGCCGCCCACGCCTTGCAGGAAGCGCGCAAAGACGAAGGTCGGCAGCGAGAACGACAGCGCACACAGGATCGACCCGGCCATGAAGATGCCGATGGCGGTGCGGAAAACGTTTCGTGCGCCGAAACGGTCGGAGACCCAGCCGCAGATTGGAATGAAGATACCCAGCCCCACGACGTAGGCCGTGAGTGCCATCTTCAGTGAGATCGGGGCCTGGTGCAGGTCGCGTGCCATGGCAGGCAGCGAGGTGGTGATCACCGTTGCGTCGATGTTCTCCATGAACAGGGCGCAAGCGATGATGAGCGGAATAATGACGGCGCGCGACACGATGGGGGGGACGGCTGGCGCAAAGAGATGGATTGTCCCATAACGCATGCGTTGCCTTCAATCGCTAAGACGACGCCGATCGCTTGTGCGCCGCCAATTGACGGCAAATACCGCTTGCTTGGCGGATACGGCAGCCGCGAGTGATGTGATCGATTGCGATCACCACGTCAGGTTGACGCGGGCGGCATGGCTTGAAGCAGTTCGCCGGCATTCAGGCGGTACAGCACGTGACGGCGCAGCCGGTGGCCCGGCGGAATGAGCGGATGCAGGAAATCCTCGTCGGGGCAGTGCCGCATGCCGATGCGTGTCATGACGCCGCGCGAGCGCACATTGGCCGGTACGGTGAACGACACCAGTTCGTCGAGTTGCAGCACGTCAAACGCGAAACGGGCGGCCGCGCGGGCCGCTTCGCTGGCGTAGCCGTTCGACCACCATGGGCGGGCGAGCCGCCAGCCGATTTCCACGGCAGGGACGAATGGGGCGTCGAATCCGACGCGCATGAGCCCCACAAACCCTGCAAAAGGCGTCACCCCCGGAATCTCGAGCGCCCACGGGCCGAAGCCGTGCGTTTCCATATGGTTGCGCAGGCGCTGTGCGACGGCATCGCTCTGGGCGCGGTCGAGCGTCGTCGGGAAGTGACGCATGACTTCCCGGTCGGCATTCAGGGCGGCAAACGCATCCAAATCGTCTGTCCGCCAAGGGCGGAGTACGGTGCGTGCGGTCGTGAGCGTGACCGGCGTCGTGTCGTGGCGCGCGGGCAGCGCCGGTGCGGAGGGTGAAGTCGTCATGCGAATCGAGCGAATCAATGAAAGCGGCGGAAATCCGTTGCGAAGTTACCAAGGACGCGAATTCGTCATTTGCTTAATTCTAAACGCGAAAATACCGGCCCTCGAAATCGGCGCCCAGCCTTACCTGATGGGCGTTCCGGAGAATTCCTGAGGTCAATTGGCATTCACGGCAATTCTCATCTTACGGAAACCGGCTCGGCCGGGGAAATGACATTGATGCATGGATGCGCAATAGCGAATTGACGTATACGTTAACGAAAGAATTTCCGTCCCGATTTATTGATGGCGCGACGCAGCATTGGTTGTTGCGCAATTCATGGAAGCTATCCACCGATATTGCACGGGCGTTCATTCCGTTGAACGAACACAGCCCGTTTTCATGTCACCCATCATGCGTGGCCTGAATCTGAACCAATCGCTTGCGCGAATTCACCGTAGTGCTTATCCGGAAATTGCGCTACACCGATGTGAATTCCCCGAATGTCAGTAGTGTTTTGGATAACAGACTAATCGGCATACTCTTAAATATTTGTGATCGTATATTTTGGATTGCGTTTTATGGGGGAAGCCGGTGTGTGTTGCGGTCGATGGGGTTTTGTTGCGAATCCTTACGAAGTCTTGCCGAATGTTGCGCTGTGGCTCAGGCAATGCGGAGTCCTGACGACTCGCTTCGCTATTTTCACCAGATTGCGTGGCAATGACCCACTTTAGCGGGGGGTAATGAAGGGAGGAATGCTGGGGAAATTCTGGGATTCATGCCCTGATTCTGTGCATATTCTGAAGTTGTGCTTGGGAGATTCAATGCGATTTGTGCTGGCACAGACTCATTCTTCGGAAATGCTGTTTTCAATTTGTTAAAACTCGTGCTATTTTAAGTGGCGATCCATTTTAACAATGTAAGGACACGCCAGATGGCAAACTATAAGGAAATTCGCGCGCAGATCGAGAAGCTTGAAAAGCAAGCGGACGAAGCTCGTGCCAAGGAAGTTTCGCAAGTCATTGCAGAACTCAAGCAGAAGATTCAAGAGTACGAGTTGACCGCCAAGGACCTGGGCCTTGCCACGACCGATGGCCGTCGCCGCGCCGCACGCGCGCCGCTCGCTGCCAAGTATGCGAATCCGGCAACCGGCGAAACGTGGTCGGGTCGCGGTCGCGCACCCAAGTGGATTGGCAAGAACAAAGAGAAGTTCCTGATCAAGTAAAGTCGCCGGCGTTATTGCCGGACTGGCATTGCCGGTCACATGCCAGGGAAGGCGGGGCGAAGCGTCATTGCGGTGTCTTACAAGAAACATCGCGCTGAGCCATCTCCAACGTGTCCCTGAGAGCAGTAAAGCAGCAGCCCAGTAGTTGTATTGCCCCCCATCCCGGATCGCCTGGCTGTGGCTTGATGTGATGCAGTGCCCGTAATGAATAAAACCCGCCGTCCAGTGCTGGACGGCGGGTTTTTTCATGGGGGTTTCAAACGGGAAATCAGTGCGCGGGGAGAATCTTGCGGGGCGTTACAACATTACGCAACATTAAGCCGCGCCCGGATCGTCCGGCGGGAACATCAACGTGACGCGCAGCCCGCCCGTCGGGCGATTGCTGAACGAGACCCGCCCGCCGAGTTGCTGCGTCAGCTTGTCGACGATGGCCAGCCCCAGCCCGCAGTGCGCATTGCCGCCGCGCGCCGGGTCCAGCCGCACGAAGGGGCGAATGATCCGGTTGATGTCTTCATTGGGAATGCCGGGCCCGCTATCTTCGATGACCAGTTGCCAGCCGCTCGCGTCTTGCGACGTGCGGATCGCCATCGGCGCGCGTCCGTAAGTCACGGCATTGTCGAGCAGGTTGTTGACGATACGTTCGAGATAGGTCTGCTTGAGCTTGAAGCTCGGGCCAGCCTGAAGATCCAGCTCGATCGCATAGCCCTGATCGAGAAACGGCTGAATCAGCGACTGCATGCGGGCTTCCACCGGCGACGCGGCGCTATCCGACTCGATGCCCCGTGCAAACAGCAGGAACTGATCGACGATGCGCGTCATCGATTCGGCGTCGCGCGTGATGCCCTCGCTCATCTGGGTGTCGTCGATCATCTCGGCGCGCAGCCTCAGCCGGGCGAGCGGTGTTTTCAGATCGTGGGCAATCCCGGCGAGCATCGTATTGCGCTCGCGGTCGGTCTGCACGATGTCGTGACTCATGCGATTGAAGCGCTCGGTGAGCTGGCGAACTTCCAGCGGACCGCGCTCCTTGACCGGCGTGCGGATGCGATGGGTGGCCAGTTGTTCGGCTGCCGCTGCCATATCGCGCACGGGGCGCTGCAATTGCCAGGCGGCAAAGAGCGCAAAGATGACCGTGATACCGAGGACGGCCGCCAGACCCGGCAGGATCGTGGCGGTGCCGGGCGGGTTGCGCACCGACAGCACGGGCGTGGCAATCCAGTAATCGCGGCCCGGCAGACGCGCCCAGATACGCGGCGGCGGCGTGCGCTCGACCCGCAACTGGGTGCCGGCCGGCAGGCGGCGCGCCAGTTCCGTGGTCAGGCGCTGGGTCTTGCTGGGCGGCTCGAACACGTCGCCATGGGCAAACGTGGCCGGCACCACCTGCACGAGATCCGGCAGCATGAGCTCCGAGTGACCGTCATGGACTTCGGCGGCCGCCTTGATGATGAACGCCATCTGCTCGGCGGCGTTCTGTACGCGCGTATCGTCGTGATCGCTGCGCAGGATCGTCAGATAAGAGAAATGGCTGATGACCAGCGCGGCAATGATAAGCAGCGCCAGACGGCCAAACAGCGTGTCGAAACGGCCTTTCATGCGGGGCTCCGCATATGGCCCGGGGTTAACAGCATTGCCAGCATTGCCGGAGTCCTTGCCAGACCGGTGAGCGAAGCCCTTCCAACGAAAGGCTTCGAAAAAAAGCGTATGACGCCGGTATAACAACCGACCCGGGCCCCGGCGCATCAGCCGGCTGCCATATCGGCCCGCTGGCCGTCGGGTACAAAGATGTAACCGCGCCCGCGCACGGTCTGGATAAAGCGCGGGCTCTGAGCGTCTTCGTCGAGCAGGCGGCGCAAGCGCCAGATCTGCACGTCGATGCCGCGATCGTTCACGTCGCTGTCCGCGCCGTAAAGCAATTCGATGATGCGTTCACGCGAAAGCACCTGCATGGCGTGATTGACCAGCAGGCGCAACAACCCGTACTCACCGTCGGAGAGCGTGAGCAACTGCGCATCGCGCGTGAGCGTGCGGCTGCGGAAGTCGAGTACGAACGGACCGAACGTGTAGTTCTCGCGCTGCTCTGGCACCGCGGCATCGGGCGACTTGCGCCGGCGCAGCACCGCGTTGATACGGGCGAGCAACTCGCGCGGGCTGAACGGCTTGCCGAGATAGTCGTCGGCGCCGATCTCGAGCCCGACGATGCGGTCGATCTCGTCGCTGCGTGCCGTGAGCAGAATGACCGGCACGTCGTCGTTGCGTGCGCGCAGATCACGCAGCGCCGTCAGCCCGTCGACCTTCGGCATCATCAGGTCGAGCACGATCAGCGCAGGGCGCTCTCGTTCGAGGCGCGCAGCCAGCCCGTCGCCATCGTGCATGACAGCAACAGAGAAGCCGTGACGGCTGAGATATTCACGCAGCAGGTCACGCAGATCGGGATCGTCGTCGACAACAAGAATCTTCATATTCGTTCTGACAGGTTGTGTCGTCATGATAGTGGCCTCCCCGTGCGGCTTTGCACGCGTTTTGTTTCCGGGCATTACAGTGTTGGTCACCTGTAATCATGCGTAATAATAGAGCCTGCGCCGTCAGCGCACGAAATCCGCGCACTTCCGCGAACATCATTTAAGCTTCGCACTGTCTGCGCATCACCACTTCCATGCACACCCAACCGCACTTTCTCGCCTTGCAGGCCTTTCGCAAGTGGGCGAGGAGAACGCTGCGGTCAGGCACTGCGAGGCGCGGCACGCGGGAATAAGCAGGTCTGCGAAGCATCGCCGGACCGCGAACCATCTCCCGTGTACCGGGTCCCTTACGGCATAAAGCGCTTTTTGGTCCTGCCCCACAAAGGTGTCACGTCCGTCTGCTATGCTGATCCACCGATTTCGGCGAGGCATAGGGGCGGGGAACCCCGCCGGGCCAGCTTGCCGCGCCGCAGCAATCAGAAAAAATAAACGTCGTCCGCACCGGACGAATCCGCTAAACACTCCGTTGTAACGAGGAAGTCATGACCGAGCACGGTCCCCACGGTTCCGACCAACCGAACGATTCCGGTCGTTCGTCAGTGCCGCCAACGTCCCCCGCAGCCGGGGCGCGCCGCGACATGGGGGCAACCCCACCGGCCTCGCGCAAGCGCCGCTGGCTCGTGCCGGGCGTGATCGGGTTAATTCTGGTGTTGATCGCGGGCGGTGTTTACTACCGCTTGCAGGCTCAGAACGCCCAAGGACCGGCCCAGCAGGGCGGCCGTCGCAGCGGCCCGCCCGCCGGTATGGCAGGCGCGGGGGGCATGCCGGCCACGCCGGTGACGGCGGTGGACGCGAAGAAGGGCGACCTGCCCGTGTTCCTCAATGGCCTGGGCACCGTGACCCCGACGCGCAGCGTCATCGTGCATTCGCGCGTGGACGGTCAGTTGATGAAGGTGCACTTCAAGGAAGGCGACATGGTCAAGGAAGGCCAGTTGCTCGCCGAGATCGACCCGCGGCCGTTCCAGGTGGTGGTGACCCAGCAGGAGGGCCAGCTCGCCCACGATCAGGCGCTGCTCAAGAATGCGCAGCTCGATCTGGCCCGCTACGAGACGCTGCTCAAGCAGGACTCGATTGCCTCGCAGACCGTGGATACCCAGCGCGCGCTCGTCAAACAATATGAAGGCACGGTCAAGTCCGATCAGGGCCAGTTGGACAACGCCCGCCTGCAATTGAACTACGCCAGCGTCACCGCGCCGGTCTCGGGGCTGGCCGGCCTGCGTCAGGTGGACCCGGGCAACATCATTCACGCATCCGATACCAACGGCATCGTGATCATCAACGAAGTCACGCCGATCACGGTCGTGTACACGATTCCCGAAGACAACCTGCCGCGCGTGGTCAAGCGCACGCGTGCCGGTGAGGCGTTGCCGGTCGAGGCATTCGACCGGGCGGGCAAGATCAAGCTGGCGAGCGGCAAGCTCGCTTCCATCGACAACCAGATCGATACGACGACGGGCACCGTGAAGCTCAAGGCCGCGTTTGCCAATACCGAAGGCATGCTGTTCCCGAACCAGTTCGTCAACGTGAAGATGCTGGTCGACACGCTCAAGGATGCAACGCTCGTGCCAAGCGCGGCGGTACAGCGCGGCACGCAGGGCAGCTTCGTGTATGCCGTGCAGGCCGATCAGACCGTCAAGCTCAAGACCGTGAAGCTCGGACCGACCGATGGCACCAACGTCGCGGTCGAGTCGGGTGTCGAGCCGGGCGAGAAGCTCGTGATCGATGGCATGGACAAGCTGCGCGACGGCGCCAAGGTCGAAGTGATCACGGCGGAGAGCCGTGCGGCGGCCACCGCACCGCGCCAGCCGGGGGAGAAGCGCAATAGCAATGGCAGCCATCGCCGTCCGGGGCAGTAAGGTGCGGCGCGCGTGAGCCTGCTGCCCTTGCCGACCCTGTTGAAACCGCTGATCGAATACGCGGGCACCGCGCCAATGCCGGTGCCCGCTCGCACGCCGCCCATAGAGATGCTCCCCCGACGCTGCCAATGAATCCGTCCCGCCCGTTTATTCTCCGACCGGTTGCCACATCGCTGCTGATGCTGGCGATTCTGCTCGCCGGTTTTGTCGCCTACCGGCTGTTGCCGATCTCGGCACTGCCGGAAGTCGACTACCCGACTATTCAGGTCGTCACGCTCTATCCGGGCGCGAGTCCGGATGTGATGACGTCCTCGGTCACGGCGCCGCTCGAGCGTCAGTTCGGCCAGATGCCGGGCCTCAACCAGATGTCGTCGACGAGTTCGGGCGGCGCCTCGGTGATCACCTTGCAGTTCTCGCTGGATCTCGGGCTCGACGTCGCTGAACAGGAGGTGCAGGCCGCCATCAACAGCGCCAGCAACCTGCTGCCGAGCGATCTGCCGATGCCGCCGATCTACAACAAGGTCAACCCGGCGGACACCCCGATCATCACGCTGGCGATCATGTCGAAGACCATGCCGCTGCCCAAGCTGGAGGATCTGGTCGACACGCGCGTGGCGCAGAAAATCTCGCAGTTGCCGGGCATCGGCCTCGTGAGCATTTCGGGCGGGCAGCGTCCGGCGGTGCGTATTCAGGTCAACCCGCGTGCCATTACGTCGTACGGCCTGAACATCGAAGACGTGCGCACATCCATCGCGGCCGCCAACGTCAATCAGGCCAAGGGGAGTTTCGACGGCCCGTTGCGCGCCTCGACCATCGACGCCAACGACCAACTGGCGTCGGCGGACGAATATCGCAATCTCGTCATCGCTTACAAGAACGGCGCCCCGATTCGCCTGACCGACATCGCCGACGTGATCGACGGTGCCGAGAACACCAAGCTCGCGGCGTGGGCCGACACCACGCCTGCCATCGTCGTGAACGTGCAGCGCCAGCCGGGCGCCAATGTGATCGACACGGTCAACAAGGTCAAGGCACTGCTGCCGCAGTTGCAGGGCGCGCTGCCCGGCAGCGTCGACATGAAGCTGCTGACCGACCGCACGACGACGATTCGCGCGTCGGTCGCCGACGTGCAATTCGAACTGATACTCGCCGTCGCCCTGGTGGTGATGGTGATCTTCGTCTTCCTGCGCAACGTCTCGGCCACCATCATTCCGAGCGTGGCGGTGCCGCTCTCGCTGATCGGCACGTTCGGCGTGATGTATCTCGCGGGCTTCTCGATCAACAACCTCACGCTCATGGCGCTGACGATTGCCACGGGCTTCGTGGTCGACGATGCCATCGTGATGATCGAGAACATCACGCGCTATCTGGAGCAGGGCGAAAAGCCGCTCCAGGCTGCGCTCAAAGGGGCCGAGCAGATCGGCTTCACGATTATTTCGCTGACCTTCTCGCTGATCGCCGTGCTGATTCCGCTGCTGTTCATGGGCGACGTGGTGGGCCGGCTGTTCCGCGAGTTCGCCGTCACGCTGGCGGTCTCGATCCTGATCTCTGCGGTCGTCTCGCTCACGCTCACGCCGATGATGTGCGCGAAGCTGCTGCGCCATGTGCCGGACGAGAAGCAGGGCAAGTTCTACCGCAAGACCGGCGAGATGTTCGACCGCATCATCGCCAAGTACGGCGAATGGCTCACGTGGGTGCTCGACCGTCAGACCGCGACGCTGTTCGTCGCGCTTGGCACGCTCGTGCTCACGGTACTGCTCTATATGTGGGTGCCCAAGGGCTTCTTCCCGGTGCAGGACACGGGGGTGATTCAGGGGATTTCGGAAGCGCCGCAGTCGATTTCGTTCGCCGCCATGGGTGAGCGTCAACTGGCGCTCGTGAATGAAGTGCTCAAGGATCCGGCGGTCGAATCGGTGTCGTCGTTCATCGGTGTCGATGGGGTGAACGCCACGCTCAACAGCGGCCGCTTGCTCATCAACCTGAAAGACAAGGACGTGCGCGGGCTCGATGCCTCCGCCGTCATTCGCCGCTTGCAACCGCAACTGGAGCACGTGCCGGGCATCGCGCTGTACATGCAGCCGGTGCAGGATCTGACGATCGAAGACCGCATCAGCCGCACGCAATATCAGTTCACGTTGCAGGATCCGAGTCTGGACACATTGGGCATCTGGGTGCCCAAACTCGTCGAGAAGCTCAAACATGTGCCGTTGCTGGCCGACGTGACGAGCGACTTGCAGGTCAACGGCTTGCAAGCTTATGTGGAGATCGATCGCGATACGGCCAGCCGCCTCGGCGTGACCCCCGCAGCCGTCGACCAGACGCTGTACAGCGCGTTCGGCCAGCGGCTGATTTCGACGATCTACACGCAGGCGTCGCAGTATCGCGTGGTGCTTGAGGTGTCCTCCGACTTCCAGCGTGGCCCCGATGCGTTGAAGAGTATCTACGTAGCGTCGAACACCGGCGTGCAGGTGCCGATGTCGTCGTTCGCAACGATTACCGAGAAGCCCACGCCGCTCGCGATCAACCACCAGAGCCAATTCCCGGCCGCCACGATCTCGTTCAACCTTGCCAAGGGCGCGTCGCTGGGGGATGCCGTCAAGGCGATTACCGAAGCCGAAGCGTCCATCGGTCTGCCGATCAGCACGCAGACCACCTTCCAAGGCGCAGCACAGGCATTTCAGGCGTCGCTCTCGAACACGCTGTGGCTGATTCTCGCCGCCGTGGTGACGATGTACATCGTGCTGGGCGTGCTGTATGAGAGCTACATCCACCCGATCACCATTCTGTCGACGCTGCCGTCGGCGGGCGTGGGCGCGTTGCTCGCGCTGATGGTCTCGGGCAACGACATCAGCATCATCGCGATCATCGGCATCATCTTGCTGATCGGTATCGTCAAGAAGAACGCCATCATGATGATCGACTTCGCGCTGGAGGCCGAGCGCGAGCACGGCATGGCGCCGCGCGAGGCGATCTATCAGGCGTGTCTGCTGCGCTTCCGCCCGATTCTGATGACGACGATGGCCGCGGTACTTGGCGCGCTGCCGCTGATGCTCGGTTCGGGCGTCGGCTCGGAGTTGCGTCAGCCGCTCGGTATCACGATGGTCGGCGGCCTGATGGTCAGTCAGGTGCTCACGCTCTTTACTACGCCGGTGATCTACCTGTGGTTCGATCGTCTGGCCATGCGTGCGCGCGCCTGGCGAGAGCGACGCTTCGGCCCGTCGGATGATGGTGACCACGGTGGCCATGGCGGCCATGCCGTCAGCGACACCCCGGACGGTCAGACGCGATGAACCTGTCGTCTGTCTTCATCCGGCGCTCGGTCGCCACTGTCCTGCTGACCATCGGCGTCACGCTCGCGGGCATCGTCGCCTTCGGCCTGCTGCCGGTGTCGCCGTTGCCGCAGGTCGATTTTCCGACCATCTCGGTGTCGGCCTCGCTGCCGGGCGCCAGCCCCGAAACGATGGCGGCGAGCGTGGCGACACCCCTTGAGCGCTCGCTCGGCCGTATTGCCGGCGTGACGGAAATGACCTCGAACAGTTCGCTCGGGTCGGCGCGCATCACGCTGCAATTCGACCTGAGCCGCGACATCAACGGTGCGGCGCGCGACGTGCAGGCGGCGATCAACGCTGCGCGCAGTCTGCTGCCCACGGGTCTGCCGAGCAACCCGACGTATCGCAAGGTGAACCCGGCCAGCGCGCCGGTGATGATCATTGCGCTCACGTCCGAGAGCCTGACGCGCGGGCAGATGTACGACGCGGCGTCGACGATCCTCGCGCAAAAGATTTCGCAGTTGGAAGGTGTGGGCGACGTCACCGTGGGGGGCAGTTCATTGCCGGCGGTGCGCGTCGAACTCAACCCGACGGCGCTCAACAAGTATCAGATTCCTATCGAGTCGGTGCGCACGGCGATTCAGTCGGTGAACGCCAACCGGCCGAAGGGCGCGCTGGAAGATGGCGACCGCCGCTGGCAGATTCTGGCCAACGATCAGGCGAAGACGGCCAAGGAATACCTGCCCGTCATCGTCAGTTATCAGAACGGCCGGCCGGTGCGGCTGGCCGACATTGCCGACGTGGTCGACTCGGTGCAGGATCTGCGTAACGCGGGCTCGGCCAACGGCAAGCCGTCGGTCTTGCTCATCATCACGACGCAGCCGGGCGCCAACATCATCCAGACGGTCGACGGCATCAACGCGATTCTGCCGAACCTGCGTGCGTCGATTCCCGCCGCCATCAATCTCGACGTGGTGATGGACCGCACGCCGACCATTCGTGCGTCGTTGCGCGAAGTGGAGCGCACGTTGCTGATCTCCATCGCGCTCGTGATCGGGGTGGTGTTCGTCTTCCTGCGCAACTGGCGTGCGACGCTGATTCCGAGCGTGGCCGTGCCGGTCTCGCTGATCGGCACGTTCGGCGTGATGTATTTGTGCGGCTTCAGTCTCGACAACCTCTCGCTCATGGCGCTGACCGTGGCGACGGGCTTCGTGGTCGATGACGCCATCGTCGTGCTCGAGAACATCTCGCGGCACATCGAAGAAGGGCTGAGCCCGTTCGCGGCGGCGCTCAAAGGCACGCGGGAAGTGGGCTTCACGGTGCTGTCGATGAGTATCTCGCTGGTGGCCGTGTTCATCCCGCTGCTGCTCATGGGCGGGATTGTCGGGCGGCTGTTCCGCGAGTTTGCGGTCACGCTCTCGGCCGCCATCATGGTCTCGCTGGTGGTGTCGCTCACGACAACGCCGATGATGTGCGCGCGTTTGCTCAAGGGGCGTGCGGCGCCGGGCGTGCCGGAAGGCGCGGCACCGCTTGCGACCGAGCCGCCGCGCCGGCCGTCGATCTGGACGCGCATGGGCAACTGGACCGAGCGCATGTTCGACGGCATGTTGCGCGAGTACGAACGGTCGCTGACGTGGGCGTTGCGCCACGGGCCGCTGATGCTGGTGATTCTGTTCGCGACCATCGGTCTGAACGTGTGGCTCTACACGGTAGTGCCCAAGGGTTTCTTCCCGCAACAGGACACCGGCCGGATGATCGGCTTCATTCAGGCCGATCAGGCGATCTCGTTTCAGGCGATGGAAAAGAAGCTCGCCGACTTCATCAAGATCGTGCAGGCCGACCCGGCCGTGGCGACGGTGACCGGCTTTACCGGCGGCTCGAATCGCAATGGCGGCTCGATGTTCGTCACGTTGAAGCCGCTGTCAGAGCGCAAGCTCTCGGCCGATCAGATCATTGCGCGCCTGCGGATCAAGCTGGCCAAGGAGCCGGGCGCACAGCTCTATCTGCAATCGGTGCAGGACATCCGGGTGGGCGGGCGCTCCAGCAACGCGCAGTATCAATACACGTTGCAGGCCGACGACTTGCAGCAGTTGCGCGAGTGGGAGCCGAAAGTGCGTAACGCGCTTTCGCGGCTGCCGATTCTGGCCGATGTGAACACCGATCAGCAGGACAAGGGGCTGCAAACCACGCTCGACGTCGATCGCGATCAGGCGTCGCGGCTGGGCCTGTCGATGAGTCAGATCGACAACGTGCTGAACGACGCGTTCGGCCAGCGGCAGGTATCGACCATCTACAACCCGCTCAATCAGTACAAAGTGGTGATGGAAGTCGCCCCGCAGTGGTGGCAGAGCCCCGAGTCGCTGAAAGACATCTACGTGGTGACCTCGGCCGGTGCGCAAGTGCCGCTGTCGTCGTTTGCGAAGTATCGGCCGACAAATACGGCGCTGGGGGTGTCGCACCAAGGGCAGTTTGCGGCGAGCACGATCTCGTTCAACTTGCCGCCGGGTGTGTCGCTCTCGCAGGGGCAGGCGGCGGTCAACGACGCGGTGGCGCGTCTGGGCATGCCGACGTCCGTGCACGGCAGTTTTCAGGGCACGGCGCAGGCGTTTCAGTCGGCGCTCTCGTCGCAGCCGTTCCTGATTCTGACGGCGTTGCTCACCGTGTATATCGTGCTGGGCGTGCTTTATGAAAGCTACATTCACCCGCTCACCATTCTGTCGACGCTGCCCTCAGCGGGCGTAGGCGCATTGCTGGCGCTGCTGCTCTTCAACACGGAGTTCAGCATCATTGCGCTCATCGGCGTGATTCTGCTGATCGGTATCGTGAAGAAGAACGCGATCATGATGATCGACTTCGCGCTCGATGCCGAACGGCGCCAGAACATGGCGCCGCGCGATGCCATCTATCACGCGTGCGTGCTGCGCTTCCGCCCGATCATGATGACGACGATGGCGGCCATGCTCGGCGCCATTCCGCTCGCATTGGGGACTGGCGACGGCGCAGAACTGCGCCAGCCGCTGGGTATCTCGATCGTGGGCGGTCTGCTCGTGAGTCAGGTGCTCACGCTTTATACGACGCCGGTGGTGTACCTGTATCTCGACCGGGTGCGCTTGCGCTGGGCGCGCTGGCGTGCGCGCGGTCACGGCAACGTGGAGGTGGGCCATGGCTGATCGCCGCTTCAATCGACCACTGCTTTCGCTGCTTTCGCTTCGCCCGCTTCGCTGGCTGCCGATGCCGGCCATGCCGCGTGCGGCCTCCGCGATTTTTTCCGAATCTGACTCTCCTGTCTCGGCCGATGGGCCGACCCGTGCTATGCCTCGTACCCTGAATCGTCAAGACAACGCTGCCCGTCACCCCGCCGTGGGGCGAGCCGGCGCATCGTTGCGCACGCGCCGTACGGCAGCGTTTTTCGCCGCGAGTGCCGTGCTCTGGCTGGCGGGGTGCGCCGTCGGGCCCGACTACGTGCGCCCCGAGATGGACACTCCGGCGGCCTTCAAGGAAACCGGCGACTGGAAGCTGGCCGAACCGAACGACGCCGCCGCCAAGGGCGAGTGGTGGACGATCTATCAGGACACCACGCTGAACGACCTGATGGCGCAAGTCGACGTCAACAACCAGAACATCAAGGTCGCCGAGGCCAACTATCGTCAGGCACTGGCGGTGGCCTCGCAGGCCCGCTCGGCGTTCTTCCCGACGATCGGCGCCAATTCCAGCCTGACGCGCAGCAGCTCACGCGTGAGCAACACGGCCGTGAGCGGCTCGGGCGCAGGCGGCATTTCGAACAGCTACAGCCTGTCGGGGACGGCCAGCTGGGAGCCGGATATCTGGGGCAGCGTGCGCCGTTCGGTCGAATCGGGCGACGCGAGCGCGGCAGCGAGTGCCGCCGATCTGGCCAATGCGCGCCTGTCGGCGCAAGCGTTGCTGGCGCAGAACTACTTCGATCTGCGCGTGACCGACGCCCAGAAGGCGTTGCTCGACCGGACCGTCGCCGCGTACGAGCAGACGCTCAAGCTCACGCAGAACCAGTACGCGGTGGGCGTGGCGCAGCGCTCCGACGTGATTCAGGCGCAGACGCAATTGCAGTCGGCACAGGCGTCGGCGATCGATATTGAAGTGACCCGGGCACAGCTGGAGCACGCCATCGCGCTGTTGGTCGGCAAGGCACCGGCGGCGTTTTCGCTGGCCGTGGCGCCGATGCGCGCGGCATTGCCGAGTGTGCCGGGTGCGTTGCCGTCGCAACTGCTGGAGCGTCGCCCGGACATCGCTGCGGCCGAACGTGCGGTGGCGTCGGCCAATGCGAAGATCGGTGTGGCGAAGGCGGCGTTCTTCCCCGCGCTCTCGCTCTCGGCTTCCGGCGGTTTCCAGAGCAGCAGCTTTGCCAACTGGCTGACGCTGCCAAGCCGCTTCTGGTCGGTCGGACCGGCGTTGGCGGCAACGCTGTTCGATGGCGGTCTGCGCCGTGCGCAAACCGACGCGGCCATTGCGGCGTACGACGCGCAGGTGGCGACCTATCGTCAGACGGTGCTCACGGCGTTCCAGTCGGTCGAAGACAATCTGGCGGCGTTGAACTATCTGGGCCGCGAGGCGACCGTGCAGACGCAGGCCGTCCAGTCGTCGCGGGAGGCGGCGCAACTCATCCTGAATCAGTACAAGGCGGGCACCGTCAGCTTTCAGAACGTGTTGACGGCCCAAGCCACTGCGTACAGCACGGAACGTACGTCGCTGACCATTCTCGGCCGCCAGTTCACGGCCAACGTGCTGTTGGTGACGGCGCTGGGCGGCGGCTGGCACGGTTTGCCACCGGAGGACGGCGGACCAGCCGCCACGGACTCGCCAGAGACGTCGGCTGCGCCGACAGCGCCGACAGCACCGGCAGCACCCGGTGTAGCTTCCGGCGCGTCAGCCAGCTGATTCGGATTCGGATGAATGCCACCTTTGAACGCCGCGCCTAGCGCGGCGTTTTTCATTCCAGCGCGCTGCCGTCGACTGTCATCTGCGGCACCGCTGATTGCGCCGTTTCCGAGCATTTGCGGGGGGCGATCACTAATTTTCGAGTTGGTGTTTGAGCTATTTCCGAACTTCGCTCTCGGAATCACGGAAGTCGCCGCTACGAATTGTCCGAACCGGTGTGACGCGAGTAGCACAAAGAGGACGGCGAGAGGCGTGAGTGATTTCACGTTCAAGCGAGCGCGTTCAAGCCTTTCGCATGCCGTTACCTCGCTATGAGGCAGTGGCCGGGCGTCTCGCGCGTTGAC
Source organism: Pandoraea sp. PE-S2T-3 (assembly GCF_002179965.1). Lineage (GTDB taxonomy): Bacteria > Pseudomonadota > Gammaproteobacteria > Burkholderiales > Burkholderiaceae > Pandoraea. Next base: position 139,573 of record NZ_NGUQ01000014.1, on the reverse strand, counting down.
CACAGTGCGTAGCAAGGGTGCCCGAGTGAATTGTCTATGGGCGATCTCCCAGCGAGGAGGGCCGATTCGTTTTGCCAGAATGTTCCCACTTCGCTGCGATGGCAGGCACGAAGCGCCGTGCTGCCACGGCAGTTCTGCCAGATGACGAATAAAGGAGGGGGCAGCGATGACAATCAATGTCGTGGTCGCAGATGACCATCCGATTGTGCGTTACGGAATTCGCCGTTTGCTGGAAGAGCGGGAGATGATTCAACTGGTCGGGGAGGCGGCCAATTCGTCGGAGCTGGTCAGCCTGTTGGCCAAGTCGCCGTGCGACATTCTGGTGACCGATTTTTCGATGCCCGGCGGTCACTTCAAGGACGGGCTATTTCTCATCGGCTATGTTCGCCGTTACTTCCCTAACATCAAGATCATCGTCGTCACGATGCTGGAGAATCTGGCGATCTTGCGCGGCATGCTCAAGCTCGGGGTGCACTCGATCCTCTCGAAACTCGACGAGCAGAGTTCCATTGCCGACATCGTTTGCGTGGTGGCCGACGGCAGCCGCTACATTCCCGCCGGGTTGGCCACGCGATTGCACGACTCGGTCGCCGACGATGCCGAAGCCGACGCCTCGAAACTCTCGGGGCGCGAGGTCGAGGTAGTGCGGCTCTTCGTTTCGGGGCTCACGATCAGCGAAATCGCGTTCAAGCTGAGCCGCAGCGTCAAGACCGTCAGTTCACAGAAGACCAACGCGATGCGCAAGCTCGGGCTGGATCGTGACGTCGATCTCTATCACTACGCCACGCGAACCGGCTTCACCTGATGCCGGCTCACTCCTAAAACATCACGCGTCATGCTTCCCGTGCCCCCCACACACCACATTGACCCTTCACGCTCACGCGGGCAGGCGGATTCCTCGCATATCGCGCAGAATCAGCTCGCCCGCGCGGAGCATCTGCTTCAACTGATGCACCACCTGCTTGAGTTCCTGCACATTAGCGTCGGGCGCATCGGGCTGCTGCTCCTGCGCGACGACGAGCGCGTCGAGACGCCGGGTGTAGTCGCGCATGGCCTCGCTGGCGGCCTGTGCGTCGGTCGGCACTGACGCGGCCGGGGCCGCCACCGCTTGCGACAGCAAGTCGCTGATGGCCGACACCACTTGCCCCAGTTCGCCGCTCTTGTCGGCGGCAATCTGACGCGGCAGCACATCCGACATGCCGGTGATGTACGACGCCATCACATGGTTCTGCACCAGCAGGTCGTTAAGCTCGCCCACCGACACCTGCTTCGACTTGGGCTCGAGCATCATCCGCTTGAAGGCCGCCCCAAAATTCCCGAAGGCAATGTGCATGTCCTTGCGCGCCATGCGATAGGCGAGATCGTCGCGCTTGCCCTCGCGGCCGGCGCACGACTCGAGATACGCACGGGTCGATTGCACGGCCTGCCGGATCAGCGGCCCCATCAGACGATATTCCCAGTAGGGGAACAAGTAGGAGCACACCAGCGCGACGCCCGAACCGATCAACGTGTCGATGGCGCGCTCGCCCACCACCGATAACGAGCCCGGCAGCAGAAAGTGGAACAGCAGCAGCACGTACGACGACATGAACACCACGGACAAGCCGTAGTTGAAGAGCGAGAGACTGTTGCCCATCACCATGCAGAAGAACATCAGTGCGAACAGCACCCAGGGTTTGTGCACGAACGACAGGATGATCAGCACGCTCACGCAGCCCACGAGCGTGCCGGTCAGACGCTGGGCATTTTTCTGCTTCGTGAGGCTGAAGCCGGGCTTCAAGATCACGATGATCGTGAGCAGTACCCAGTAACTGTGCGCCTGTCCCGCGAGCAACGACCAGTTCTCGCAGATGATGAGCCCGGCCGTGATCGCGATCGTCACCCGCAGCGCATGACGAAAACTCGGCGACGAGAACGTGAGGTTCTTGCGCAGCAGCTTGGGCGAGAAGCTCTGCCGCGAGGTGAATCGCAACAGCGCCTGATCGATCTGCATCTCCGTGGCGGAGGCGGCCGTGGCGATATTGGTGTTGCGATGCATGCGCTCGAGCACACGCGTGGCGCTCCACACCCGGCGGAAGGTGCTGGTCACGGCCTGATAGGCCTCGGGCGCGCGTTGCGGCAACTGCTGTTTGCGCATCAGTTCGATTTCGTACTCGATGGCACGAAACTCCGCGCGCCAGCTGCGCTGCGCGCGTGATGGCTCGTTGGTCGCAATGGCGTAGCCGATGGCATCGACCTCGACGGCGATCTTGCGAATCATGTCCCGGAAGAACACGAGCACGTCTTCGTTGGCGAACTCGCGGCGCAGCATCGGATAGTCGGTGTGCACCGACACCACGACCTCATGCAGGTCGACGATGTTGATGAACAGATTGAACAGCATCGTGCGGCGTGGTTCCAGCTTGCCGATGCGCAGCCGGGGCAGGTTGCGCAGAATGATTTCGCGCGCAGCCTGCTGCTTTTCGACCACGTTGACCTGTGCGGCAATCAACTTGCGGTAGCAATCGTCGATATCGGTCGATGAGTCGTAAAACGCCGCTTTGGCTTCGAGATACTGCGCCGTGACGAAAAAACACTCGGCAAGTGTTTGCTGCTCGATGCGAAACCACCAGACACGGCACACCACCAGACTGAAATAGGTGTACCAGAGCCCGCCGATCAATACGGCCCCGGCGTCGAGCACGGCCTGATGCCGGGTGAGATCGGCCTCGACGTTGAGCACCATCATCATCAGGCAGGCAAAGCTCACCAGCGAGGCGCGAAACCCGTAGACCACGAGCATCGACAGGCCGAACGTGAGAATCAGCGTGGTGAGCCAGAGCTGCCACGGCTGGGCTGCCGTGGCCATGCCGGTAATCAGTACCGTCAGCGCGCCGAGCAGCGTGCAACTGAGCAGTTCGGTGTGCTTGTGACGCAGCGGCCCGTTGATGTCGACGACGCTGGCGCACAAGGCCCCGGAAGCGACTTCGATGCCGAGCAGGTGCTGATCGAGCCCCCAGAACAACACGAGCGCGGGCAAGACGACACCCACTGCCTGCCGGGTGCCGGTGAAAAAGTAGTGGCTATATAAGAACTTCTTGATATCGGTCTGGTAGTCCATGCGTCGGGTGCGAGGGTTCCGCTGCAAAGCCGGCCGTGCGCGGGTAGCGCGCGGCGCAGACAGGAGTCTAGCCCAACGCCCGCGCAGCGCGAAGAGGGGATACTGCCGGTTACACGACCCGCCCGGCTGTGCTGTGACCCCGACAGGTCCGGCTTTTCGGATGGATCCGATGGGCCTCGGCGCGGCCCTTTTGTTATGCTTGCGAACAGTCGCTCAGCCGTGGGTTTTCTTGGTCGCTTTGGCCTTTGATCCTTGATCCTTGGTCATTGCGTCATCACCCCCGGCCCTTAGCCTTCCGTCCCATCAGGTCGCCACGCCCGCATGCTCCACTTATTCTTCTCGAACCGGTTCACCACGCTCGAAGCCGCCTTACTGCGCGATCTCGCCCAGGCGCCGGGTGACCCGATGCATTCGGAAACCATCGTCGTGCCAAGTGTGGCGGTGCGCCGCCGGCTCGAACTGGACTACGCCGACGTGTTCGGCGTGTGCGCCAACGTTCGGCTGGCCTATCTGGCGCAATGGCTGTGGGACATGGCCGGCAAGCTGCTGACGGTGCCCGAGAGTTCGCCTTTCGCGCCCGACCGGCTCGTCTGGCCGCTCTACCAGTGCCTCGCCCAGCCGTGGGTGAAGGCGTCGCCCCGGCTGGCAGGCTATTTGTCCGAGGCGGACGACGTCATGCGCTTTGAACTGGCCGACCGGCTGGCGCACATTTACGACCAATACCTGACCTACCGGCCGAACTGGCTCGAACGCTGGCAGACGGGCGATACGATTCCGACCCATGGGGCCACGGGCTGGGGCGACGTCCAGCGCGACGACGAAGCGTGGCAGAGCGAGTTGTGGCGGCGGGCGTTGCAGCATCTCGACATTCGCGAGCGGCACCCGACACTGCGCGCCATCGATCAAATCGAGCAACTGACGCCGGAAACGCTGCCTTCAGGCTGGCCCGCGCGGGTCTCGGTGTTCGCGCTCTCGTCGATGCCGCCCCTCTCGATGGTGATGCTCAAGGCAATGTCGCGCCTGATCGACGTGCATTTGTACGTGCTCAACCCGTGCGAGAGCTACTGGTTCGATATCGTGCCGCCGTCCCGGCTCTCGTATCTCAAGCGCCGCGACGGGACGGCGCACCGTGAGGTCGGGCATCCGTTGCTGGCTGAATGGGGCCGCCAGACGCAGTCGCACATCGACGCGCTCTACGCCGATCTTGCCCAGCAGGCGGTGGAAGACCGGGCGCTGTTTCAGCCGAATACCGCGCCGACGCTGCTCGCTGCGCTGCAAAACGGCATTCTCACGCTGGACGATGGCCGCTACGGCGTGCCCGACGGCGTGGGTGCCGACGGCTCGGTGGAAGTGCATGTCTGTCATAGCCTCGCGCGTCAGATCGAAGTCCTTCACGACCGGTTGCTGGCCTGCTTTGACGAAATTCCGGATATTCGGCCCGACGATGTGCTGATCACGGTGCCGGACCTCGGCAAAGCGGCACCGCTGATCGATGCGGTGTTCGGCACGGCGACGCCTCGTATTCCGTATCTGGTGACCGGGCTGCCGCCCACGCGCACCAACCCGGTCGCCCGGGCGTTCGCGTCGATTCTGGCGTTGCCGCAACTGCGCGTTGCGGCGTCCGATCTCGTGGAACTGGCGCGCACGGAGGCGGTGGCACAGCGCTACGACCTCGGCGGCAACGTACTCGATTCGATTCAGAACTGGCTGCATGCGGCGGGCGCGCGCCGTGGCTGGCGCGGCGACGCGTTGCTGCGCCTCGATGCGCAGGGCGCGCAGGCAAAGGCCGCGGACGCCGCAAACGGCACACCCGCACTGGAGCGCCACACGCTGGGCGACGCGATGATGCGGCTGTTCCTCGGTTATGCCTTGCCGGATGATGCCTTGCCGGTCGACGATTGGCTGCCGATCGGAGGCATCGAAGGCGGGCGCGCAGAGTTGCTGGGGGAACTGGCGCGTCTGATCGACGATCTGGACGCCACCGCAGTCGCTCTGCAAACCGAGCGCACCGGGCTGGCATGGCGCGATCAGCTATTGGCCATGCTGGAGCAGTTCTTCTCGGACGATGCGCGTTTTGCCGACGATGTGGCGGAAGTGCGCATGGCGATCGAGCAGATCGGTTCGGCAATTGCCGACGGCGCCCCGGCAGTGCGTGTGCCGGTGGAAGTCGTTGCGCGCGTGTTGGCCGATGCACTGGACGACCCGACGCGGGGCGGGGTGCCGTCGGGGCGCGTCACGTTCGCGGCGATTCCCAGCTTGCGCTCGCTGCCGTACCGGGTGGTGTGCATGCTCGGCATGGACGACGGCGTGCTGCCCGGGCGCGTGCGTGCCGACGAATTCGATCTGATGCGCGTGTTGCCGCAGCGTGGTGACCGGCAGCGTCGCGACGATGAACGCAATCTCTTTCTCGATCTGCTGCTGTGCGCGCAGGATCGATTCCTGATGACCTACACGGGACGCAGCGTGCGCGATAACGCCCCGTTGCCGCCGTCGACCGCCGTGGACGAACTGCTTGATTTCACGGGGCAACTGCTGGCCCCGGCGTCGCAAGGTTTCCACGTCGATGACCAGCGCGAGGCACGGGAGCGACTCGTCGTGCTGCATCCGCTGCAACCGTTCTCGCCCGCGTATTTCGACGGGCAGCATGCGTCGCTCTATAGCTACGATGTGTCCAACGGTGAAGCTGCGCGGCAGTTGGCGACACAAATGGCGGCGCCGGTACCGGAGACGGAGGCAACGCCGTTCGTAACCGAGGCACTGCCTGCGGTCGCGCAGACGCACCTGACGCTCGACGACTTGCTGCGGTTCTGGCGACATCCCGGCCGGGCGTGGTCACGTGACCGGTTGGGGCTGTCGCTGGGCGATGTGCTCACCGAAGTCGAAGATGACGAGCCGTTCGTGCTCGACTGGGCGGGCCGCGACGCGCTGGCTGCGCGACTCCTGCCGCGGTTGTTGCGCGAGGGCGGAGGCGATGCCCGGACACGGACCGACGCCATCGAGCGCATTGCGCTGGTCAGCCACGAATTACCCGGCGGCGCGACAGGGGCCGTGTGGCGCCGGCGCGAACTGGGCGGGCTTCGGGCGTTGGCCTCACAAGTGCGTGAAGCGCAGGCAGAAGGCACACAAGAGATCCTGACGATGCTGCCGCTCGCCCCGGCATTGCCTGCCACGTGGCAGCAGGCGACGCAGGCCGAATGGCACGGCGACGCCACGCTGTCGGCAGCGTGTCTGTTGCAGGGGCGGCTCGCGCCAGTGTCGCGCTATGGCCTCGTGATGTACCGCTACGGCAGCATGCGCCCGAGCGACCTGCTGGCCGCGTGGTTGTCTCACCTCGCGCTGTGCGCTCACTTGCAGCAACCGGCGCATGCGGGGCTGGACATCGCAGCGCGCACGCTTTGGTACGGCGAGGACGAGACGTTCGCGCTGCGCCCGGTGGCGGATGCTGCCACGCTGCTCGGCGAGTTGGTGGCGCTATACCGGCTGGGGCAGACGCGGCCACTGCCTTTCTTCGCGCGCAGTGCATGGAAGCTCGCGAGCACCGGCAAGCGCAGCGACGCCGAAAGCCAATGGGAGGGCTCGGCGTTTGCCCGTGGCGATGCCGACGATCCGTACACCCGGCTGGTGTGGCGAGGGGTAGACGACCCGCTGGCCGCGCCGTTTGACTTGCTTGCCAATACCGTTTTCGGCCCGTTGGTCGCCCATCTCGAACTCGTGGAGGGCGCATGACGCAGCTTATCGACCTCGACGTATTCAATTGCGATCTCGATGGCGTTTGCCTGATCGAAGCGTCGGCCGGCACTGGCAAGACGTGGAATATCTGCGCACTGTATGTGCGTCTCCTGCTCGAAAAGAACCTGAGCGTCGAGCAAATCCTCGTGGTGACGTTCACCAACGCGGCAACGGCCGAACTGCGCGAGCGCATTCGTGGACGGCTGTCGGACTTGGTCGCGGCTATCGCCCCAATGTTCGGCGAGGACGAAGCAGGCGAGGGCCAGGGCGAGGCCGGCGATGACGATTTCCCGGACTTCGATCCTGACGCGAGTAGCGACCCACTCTTTACCGTGATGATCGCCGGATTGATTGAGCGCGGCGAAATGACGGTGAAGCAGATTCGCGAGTGCCTGCAAGCGGCACTGCGCGGCTTCGATCAGGCGTCGATCCATACGATTCACGGCTTTTGCCAGCGCGCGCTGGCCGAAGTGCCGTTCGCGGCAGGTTTGCCGTTTGCCTACGAATTGGTGCCGGACGATAACGGCGTGCGCCACGATCTGGCAGTCGAGTTCTGGCGTCGCGTGGTGGAGCCGCTGGCAGCGCAAGACGATGGGTTTGCCGCGTGGCTGGTGGATCGCAAACGCTCGCCGGGTACGTTGACTGATCAGTTGGCGCGGCGGTTGAAAAAGCCGATGTCGACGCTGCGCTGGCCCGCCGCCGTGCGCGCCGAGGCCTCGACTGCCGCCGATGCGGCCTTGCTCGAAACGTATGCCATCGCCCGCGAGTGCTGGGAGGCCGAGGCGCTGGGCATTGCCGAGTTGATGGGCAAGGCGCTGCCATCGCTCAAGAAGAACATTTATCACGAGGCGTCGCTGGCGCAGGCGGTCTCCGCGTGGCAGCGGTACCTGAACGCCGGTGACGTCGGCGCGCTGCTCAACACCAAGGCGGAACTGCTCACGACGACGCGCTTGGCCAAGGACATCAAGAAAGGGGAGACGCCTCCCGACCATCGCTTCTTCGGACTGGCCGACGTGCTGGTGAAGGCGCGCGCCGACGCCGACGAGCGTTACGCCATGGCGTGGCTTCGTATCCTGCGCGCATGGATGAACGAGGCCCCCGATCAACTGGCACAGCGCAAGCGCGAACTCCGCGTCGTGTCGTTCGATGACTTGCTGGGCAACATCTCGCGTGCGCTGACGCAGCACCCCAATCTGGCCGATGCCCTGCGCACGCGCTACCCGTGCGCGCTGATCGATGAGTTTCAGGATACCGACCCGCAGCAATTCGCCATCTTCAATGCGGTGTACCGCGCGGGTTCGGCGCTGACGAATGTGAACGCCGCCGATGCTCGGGGCGACGGCGATGGCCGCGCGAAGAGCGGCCCGATGTTTATGGTGGGCGATCCGAAGCAGGCTATCTACAGCTTCCGTGCGGCAGATCTGCATACGTATCTTGCCGCTCGTGAGAATGCCGATGCGGCGTACACGCTCGCTGTCAATCAACGCTCGACGCCTGCAATCATTCAAGCGGGGAATCGCCTGTTCGGGGCCAATGAGCGCGCGTTCGTACTCGACGGTCTGGAGTATCCACCCGTGCGCCCGGGGCAGCGTGTGCGCCCGCCGTTGGCCGACGGGCGCACCGTTGCAGACTTCACGGTGTGGTGGTTGCCGGAAGGGGCGAGCAGCGAGCAAGGCAAAGGCGACGGGCCGCTCTCCAAGGATGAAGCCCAGCAAGCCTGCGCACGTGCCACTGCGGCGGAAGTCGCGCGTTTGCTCTCTGGCGCGTCGCGCGGGGATGTTTTGATCGGTGAGCGCGCGCTGGCCCCGGGGGATATTGCCGTCATCGTGCAAACTCACCGGCAGGGCGCGCTGATGAAGGCAATGCTCGCCGAACATGCGGTGGGCAGCGTTGAACTCACGCAAGACTCGGTGTTTGCCAGCGACGAAGCGCAAACGCTGTTGCGTGTATTGCGTGCGGTCGAATCACCGGGCGACGTGCGTGCGTTACGTGCGGCGCTCGCGACGGAATTGTTCGGACTAGACGCCTCGGCGTTGTTCCGGATGCAGACGAGCGAAGCGTCCGATGCCGAGGCGATTGCCTGGATCGAACGGCTGCAACGCTATCGGCAGTTGTGGATCGAGCGAGGCTTCTCCGCCATGTGGCGCACGCTCATGCGCGAGTTGGGGCTGGCGGCGCGTCTGGTCGCGCAGGCAGGCGGCGAGCGGCGGCTTACCAACTTCATGCATCTGGCCGAGTTGGCACAAGCCCGCTGGGCCGAGCAGCCGGGCATGCCGGCACTGCTGCGCTGGCTGGCGTCGCAACGTAATGCCAGCGGCGGGGAAGACGCGCAGTTGCGTCTCGAGTCCGATCAGAATCTTGTACAGATCGTGACCGTTCACAAGTCGAAGGGGCTGGAATACGGTGTCGTGTTCTGCCCGTTCCTGTGGGATGGCGCCGTGCGTGACAGCGGCAGTCTCGATGGTCTGGAGTATCACGACGGGCCAAACGCGGTCATCGACTTTACCGAGGCGGGCGCCAAGGGTTCACCGGCGCACGGCGCGCTACGCCGCGAGCAGTTGGCCGAACAGGCGCGGTTGTTATACGTCGCGCTGACCCGCGCGGTCTACCGTTGCTATCTTGCTGCGGGGATCTACACGTCGCGACGCAGCGTGAAAGAGGCCTGCGGCGGCATGCTCAACTGGCTGGCCGCCGGGCAGGGGACTGCCTTCGACGACTGGATTTCGCCAAGCGTCGATGCTGAGGCCCGCGTCGACGCGATTCGTGCCGCATGGAAGGCACTCGCCGGAGGCCCCGTCGACGTGATTCCCTTGCCGGTGGGCGATGCCTTGGGGAAGGGGGAGCGTATCGGACACGATGCGCCGCCCGAACTCTCCACTCGCACGAGCACGCGCGCGTTGCGTGAAGTGTGGCGCATCGGCAGCTTTTCCGGTCTGCTGGCCGGCATGCATGCCGGGCCGCAGTTGGGTGGCGGGCAATTGAGTGCGCCTGAGCGCACGCGTCCGGACTACGACGCGCAAGCCAATGCGGGGCCGACGTTCGCCTTGCCGCCGGAAGGTGATGACACGTGGCCGCCCCCCGACGACATTCTGCGATTTCCGCGCGGTCCGGCAGCGGGCGAGAGCTTGCACCGTGTGTTCGAACTGGCCGATTTCACCGCGCGTGGCCAATGGCCGCAGGCGGTCACACGTGCCTTGCGCGAGCGTCCGCCGGGGCGCGGGGCGGAACAGAACGACTTGTGGCGCGCGATGATGATGAGCATGTTGGGCGATACGCTGAATACCCCACTGCGACCCGGTTTGCATCTCTCTGATGTGGCCATGAGCGAGCGGCTCACGGAAATGGAGTTCACGTACCCGGCCGATGCGGTCTCGCTCGATGCGTTGCGCGGGCTGCTGCGGCAGTTCGGTTATCCGGATCTGCCGCTCGATGCCACGGTGCTGCGCGGCTATCTCAAAGGCTTCATCGATCTGGTGTTCCGCCACGGCAAGCAGTGGTGGATTCTCGACTGGAAGTCCAACTATCTGGGCACGGCCCCCGAGAACTACGGGCCGGAGGGGCTGCGCGAGGCGATGGCCGAACACGGTTATCACCTGCAATACCTGCTCTACACACTGGCGCTGCATCGCTATTTGCGACGCCGCCTGACTGACTACGATTACGACCGCGATATGGCGGGCAGCCTTTATCTCTTCGTGCGTGGTGTGCGTCCCGACTGGGCTGAGGCCAATCGACTGGAAGACCACGTGCCGGGTGTCTATTTCGACAAGCCGTCGCGGGAGATGGTCGATGCACTCGATCGGCTGTTTGCCGCTGGCGAGAACGTGGCGCTAGCCGAGGCATTGGCGCTCGACGGCCGCGACAGCCCCGATGCTGCGGGCGATGCCGAAGGGGGCCGCGCATGAGCGAACTCCTCAACCTGAACGACCCGGCCGGGTCCGCGCAAGCCGATACTGGCGTGGTAAGACTCGCGCAGGGCTTCGCGCGTCGGATGACGATGCTCGCACGCGGGCGCGGTGCGAACGAGTCGACGTGCCGCTACGTCTGGCGCGCGGCGCTGGCCGTGAGTCTCGCGACTGCCGAAGGGCACGTCTGCGTGCCGCTCGACAACTTTCTCGATGCGCAGGCCAGCGGCGAGTTGTTCCCTGACGATTCGCCGTCGCTCTCCGTGTGGCGCGATGCACTTTTTGCCAGCGGCCTATGCGCGCCGGCCAACCTTGCCGCCGTGCTGACCAGCGATGCGCAGTCCGACGCATGGCCGTTGTTGCTCGATGAACAAGACCGCCTCTATCTGGCGCGTTACTACGTGTATGAAGCGCGCCTCGCGGCGGCGCTCGGCCGCAAGCTGGCCACGTCGGAGACGACAGCAGTAACGGCGCAGGATCGCGAACGGTTGCGCAAGTATTTCGGTGAGGGCGTGCTTGCGTCGTCCACCGCTTCCGATGGCCAGCCCGAACCGAACTGGCAGATGGCGGCAGCTGCATTGGCGCTGCAACGCTCGCTCGTGGTGCTCAGTGGCGGACCGGGCACCGGCAAGACGACCACCGTCGTGGGGCTGCTCGCGTGCCTGCTCGAACGCGACGCCAACCTTCGCGTGGCACTGGCGGCTCCCACGGGCAAAGCGGCGCAACGGATGCAGGAAGCGCTCACCGCCCGTCAGGATTTGCCTGAAGCCGTCCGGCAAGCCCTGCCCGAGGCGGCGCTGACGCTCCACCGTCTGCTGGGGGTGCTGCCCGAATCGGCGGAGCAGGTGGGTCGACGCTTCCGCCATCACGCGGGAAATCCGCTGCCTTACGACCTGATCGTCGTTGACGAAGCCTCGATGATCGATTTGTCGATGGCGACGCAGTTGCTTGAAGCGGTGCCCGAGGGCGCGCGATTGATTCTGCTGGGCGACAAGGACCAATTGGCCGCCGTGGAAGCCGGTGCGGTGTTCGGCGAGCTGAGTGCCAAACGCGCGTTTTCCGTCGATATGCGCGCGCAACTGTTACAGGCGCTGGGCTGGCCGCAGGGAACGCCGCCGGTGCACGGCCCCCTTTCGCCAAGTGCCCCGGCCGGTGTGGCGCGTGGATTGGAAGATGCCGTGGTCTGGCTGGAACGGACTTACCGTTTCGGCGAGCACTCGGCCATTGGTCGGCTGGCGACGGCGATCAAGACCGGGCGCGTGGCGGACGCGCGCAAGGAGTTCACGACGGAAAGCGCAGAACGCGTACTGGCATCGGCGCATGGGCGTGCGTCGATGGCGCCGCAGCCCTCCGCAGTCTCCGTGCAGGCAACCTCGCATGCCGCATCCGCATCCGCAACTTCATCGGTTTCCGCGTCGGCCGCCGACCGCGTCAGTCTCAGCGAAGACGGTGGCGTGCAACTCTCTGCGGCTAATCTCAATGCGCTGGCGGATGGCTATGGCGCTTACCTCGACGCGTTGACCGATGCCGTGACGCTTATCGGCCAACTCGGTGACCCGGGTGCCGCGACGGCAGGTGACATCGCGATGGTGGCGCAGCCGGTGTTCGCGGCTTTCGGTCAGTTTCGGGTGTTGTGTGCGACGCGTGGCGGACGCCGTGGCGTGGAATTCCTTGGCGCGCAACTCACCGCACTGCTGGCGCGTCGCGCGGGCGTCGCACTGAATGCTGGCGGCGGCGCTTGGTTTGCAGGGCGCCCGGTGCTCGTGACGCAGAACGAGTACGCGCTGAATCTGTTCAATGGCGATATCGGCATCGCGTTGCCGCTTGGGCCGGGCGGTGCGTTGCGGGTAGCGTTTGCTACCCCGGATGGCGGATACCGGTTGTATTCGCCGGCGAGCTTGCCGGCACACGAGACGGCGTTCGCGATGACGATCCACAAGTCGCAGGGGTCGGAGTTCGAGCGCGTCGCCATCGTGCTGCCCGAGCAGTCGAGCCGCGTGTTGTCGCGCGAGTTGATCTACACGGGCGTGACCCGCGCTCGCCGTCAGGCGTGGCTCTATGCACCGTGGCAGGTCATCGCCTCGGCGATTCTGCGTCCAACGCAGCGAGACGGTGGATTGACCGATCGGCTGGCGCAGGTGCTGGAGGCAATGCCTTCGTGACCTGCACCGCCCGCGCGATCGGCAACGACAGTCGCCGCGAAACTGTCGATTCCTGACGATGTCCGCAGCCGTCAGGACGTCGGCGTCTGTGTCTGAGACTGGGCCAGCTTCTGCGCCGCGATGGCGGCTTCGGCAACTGCGCCCATCCGCGTGACAAGCAATTGGTCGATCTTGTAGTTGTCGATGTCGACCACTTCGAACTTGTAGCCCATGGCTTCGGTCGCTTCCGACTTCTTCGGAATGCGCTTGAGCTGATAGATCATGAAGCCGGCGATGGTCTCGTACTCGCCCTCGCCGGGCAGCTCGTCGATGTCGAGCGCCTTCTTCACGTCTTCGACGGAAGTGACGCCATCGACCAGCCATGAATGCTCGTCGCGCTGCACGATCTGGTCTTCATCTGCCGGGTGGACCACGTCGCCCATGAGCGCGCCCACGATGTCGTTGAGCGTGACCACGCCTACCACCATGCCGTACTCGTTGATGATGACGGCGAAGCTCTCGCGGGTTTCCTTGAAGCGGGCCAGCGCTTCCGAGAGATTGAGCGTGTCGGGAATGACGAGCAGCTTCTTCGCGTAGAGACGGTCAAGGTTACGAATCACGCTCGACAGGTCTTCGCTCGCAATGCGCTGGAGCAAGTCTTTCGAGTCGACGTAGCCGAGCACGTTGTCGATTTCGCCACGGCACACCAGATACTTCGAATGCGGGCTTTCGATGATCTTGTGACGGATGCTGCGCTCTTCCTCGGCGATGGTGAAGTACACCACGTCGTCGCGAAACGTCATGACCGAGCCGACCGTGCGCGACTCCAGTTCGAACACGTTTTCGATCAGATGCAGTTCCTGCTTGCGCAGCACCCCCGCCTCGGCACCCGCGCCCACCATGGCGGCGATGTCTTCGGAGGTGATGTTTTCGATGGCATGCGTGGGCAATTTGAAGATGCGCAAAAACATGTTCGCGATGCCGTTGAAGATGAACACCAACGGACGCAGCACCTTCAGGCAGAGCAGCATCGGGTCGATGATCGACATCGCCACGCGTTCCGGGTTGACCATGGCGAGCCGCTTCGGAATCAGATCGGCAAATTGAATGAAGGCGATCGTGATGAACAGGAACGAGCCGATACCGGCCAGTCGGAGTGCCATGGCCTGATCGGTGAACGACGAGAGCCAGTCGAAAAGATAGCCGGTGAGAAAGCTCTCGCCGAGCACACCGCCGAGCACCGCGACCGCGTTCACGCCGATCTGCACGACGGTGAAGAAGTTACCGGGCTGCTCCTTGAGCGCGAGCACTTTGATGGCCTGCTGGTCGCCCTTTTCCATGAGCACCTGAAGCTTGGTGCGTTTGGCGGCGGTCAGTGAAATTTCGGCGGCGGAAAAGAACGCGCTCGCCAGAACCAGCAGCAAGATACTGAAAAGAAAGCCGTAACCACTCATATTGTTGTCACCTGTAAGTACAAAGTCAGGCGCACAGCAGCGACGGGAGCAAGGCGGTGACGCCCCAAGACAGGGCAAAACCGGTTGCGCGGAGACATTTCGAAACAAGGCCGGGTGGCCATCATTTTGAGATGCCTTCGGGCTGGGGTGCGGAAAGCGCGTCCCCGGAGCGTTCGCGTGTGGGGCGAATCCACGGGGGCGCAGCAGCCGCGTCGGCTGTGCCGCTGACCGATAGCATGCCATAAGTCCATGTCGCCCCGTCAGCGGCACCCCGGCAACGTTCGCGTTGCGCGACGGACGTTCACTGTCTCCTACTGGGCGGTGGCTTGCGCGAGCGGGGAGTGCGTGTGCGCAGAACCGACAGTGACACCCATGCCCGTCGGGCATCGTGAACGCCGTTCCGACACCTTGTCGGGGCCGTGGTCGATGGCCACGCTCACCGCACTGACGGAGGACTTCACGATGAATGGCTTGCAACCGCTTTTTGCCGGACTGCATGGACTGGCCACACATTCACTGTCACAAGCACTGCTCGCGAACAGTCTGGTTCGAAACACGCGGCCCGCGCTCGATCGAGACTTTCCGCTGCAAGGTGTCGAAAGCGCCCGGGAAGGGCACCCGGCACAGCAGATCCGCGCCAGCGCGCTACCGGCATCGCTGGTAGCGCTGGCAAACGCCATGCGGGCGGATCTTCGCGATGTGGCGACGGCAACCGGTTCTCCGTTGAAACCGAACAGCGACCGACCCGATTCGGCAGTGTTGTCCGCGTTTGCCGATCGTCTAGCCGGTTCGGGCGAAGCCTTCGCGGCATTGCCGAAGACGAATGGCACCCAGCGCGCGGCGCCCGTCCTGTGCCCCTCGGCGCTGCAAACGTTGTATGTCTGTGCGGGACCGGCTGGATTCGACGCCAACCCGAGTGCCGCCGGTCTGAGGAATCATCCGGTGATCATGCCGGAGGCGCGCAGCGAACGCGCGCAAGTGTGCAGCGAGGTCGTGGGCAGCGCGTTGTTGGGTACGGACGGACGCAACAGTACGTCGGCCTATGAGGTGCTCCGTTCAGATGTCGCGAAATCAGTGGGAGATACGGCGCGCCGCTGGACCGGCAAGCCCGATCTGGTCGGCAAGAAAGAGTGGGCACAGGTTTGCCGCGTACGAGATCCCGTGAGCACGTTCATCCAACAGATCAACCAGCACCTGCATGAAGGCCGCCGCTTGCTGCCGGCGCAGGACGCGACCGGCTGGATGCTGCGTGTTGCGCTTTCCACGGGCTCGCCGATGCAGCAGGCGATGGCTCGCAACGACCTTCCCGCAACGGTTGCCGTGTGTTCCAACGACTGGGCCAAACTGGCGTTGGGTATCGAACAGATCGGCGACGGTCACTGGGGCATGCGGCACGCGGACGTCATGCAGTCGGCACGGTTACCCGTGACCGATACACAGTCCTTCACCGCACTGGCGACTTCGATGCACACGTCGTTGCGTCCGCACGAAGCCTGCCGGCGCCTGCGCAATGAAATGACGGCCCAGAATGTGCCCACGATCAAAGCGTTCGGTGGGAATGATGCCGAGGAGAACTACGACTATTCCGATGTTTGATGCATCACTAACGCATAACGTATAACGCATAAAAAACGCGTCCGGGATCACTCCCGGACGCGTTTTCTCATTGGCACATCATCTGCCGGTCAGCTACCAATCAGCGGCAAAACAACCGCTAATCAACAGCGCCGCCAGACCGTACCATTCAACGCACCGATCAAAGCATCAATCAGGTGCGTTGATAAATCTCGGCACCCTTCTTCACGAACTCGACCGCTTTGACTTCCATGCCTTGCTTGAGCGCGGCTTCTTCCGTGAGGCCTTGCTTGGCAGCGTAGTCGCGCACGTCCTGCGTGATCTTCATCGAGCAGAAGTGCGGGCCGCACATCGAGCAGAAGTGCGCCACCTTGGCCGAATCCTTCGGCAGCGTCTCGTCGTGGAATTCGCGCGCCTTGTCCGGATCGAGACCGAGGTTGAACTGGTCTTCCCAGCGGAACTCGAAGCGAGCCTTCGACAGCGCGTTATCGCGAATCTGCGAGCCCGGGTGACCCTTGGCCAGATCGGCCGCGTGTGCTGCGAGCTTGTACGTGATGATGCCTTCCTTCACGTCGTCCTTGTTCGGCAGACCCAGGTGTTCCTTCGGCGTGACGTAGCAGAGCATGGCCGTGCCGTACCAGCCGATGGTCGCGGCACCGATGCCCGACGTGATGTGGTCGTAGCCGGGGGCGATGTCCGTCGTCAGCGGTCCGAGCGTGTAGAACGGGGCTTCGTCGCAGTACTCGAGCTGGAGATCCATGTTCTCCTTGATGAGCTGCATCGGCACGTGGCCCGGGCCTTCGATCATCACCTGCACGTCATGCTTCCACGCGATTTGCGTGAGTTCGCCGAGCGTCTTCAGTTCCGAGAGCTGGGCTTCGTCGTTGGCGTCGTAAATCGAGCCCGGACGCAGGCCATCGCCCAGCGAGAAGGCCACGTCGTAGGCCTTCATGATTTCGCAAATCTCTTCGAAGTGCGTGTACAGGAAGCTTTCCTTGTGGTGCGCGAGACACCATTTGGCCATGATCGAACCGCCACGGCTCACGATACCCGTCATGCGGTTGGCGGTCATCGGCACGTACGCGAGACGCACACCGGCGTGGATCGTGAAGTAGTCGACGCCCTGCTCGGCTTGTTCGATGAGCGTGTCGCGGAACATTTCCCACGTCAGGTCTTCGGCCTTGCCGTTGACCTTTTCGAGCGCCTGATAGATCGGCACCGTGCCGATCGGCACCGGGCTGTTGCGCAGAATCCACTCACGCGTTTCGTGGATGTGCTTGCCGGTCGACAGATCCATGACCGTGTCGCCGCCCCAGCGGATGGCCCACGTCATCTTGTCGACTTCTTCGCCGATCGACGACGTCACGGCGGAATTGCCGATGTTCGCGTTGATCTTCACGAGGAAGTTGCGGCCGATGATCATCGGCTCCGATTCCGGGTGATTGATGTTGTTCGGGATGATGGCGCGGCCGCGGGCGATTTCGCTACGCACGAATTCCGGCGTGATTTCGGCAGGCAGGCTGGCACCGAAATGCTGACCCGGGTGCTGGCGCGAGAGCAGCTTGGCAAGGCGCTCGCCCTGCGGGCCGGCGTTGCGCACGCTCTCGATGTATTCCTGACGGCGCAGATTTTCGCGAATGGCAATGTATTCCATCTCGGGCGTGATGATGCCCTGACGCGCGTAGTGCATCTGCGTCACGTTCTTGCCGGCCTTGGCGCGGCGCGGCGTGCGGTGCAGGCCCGGGAAACGCAGGTCGGTCGTCGCCGAGTCGTCGGCACGCTCGCGGCCATAAGCCGATGAAAGACCCGGCAGCGCTTCAGTGTCGCCACGTTCTTCGATCCATGCGGCGCGCACGGCGGGCAGGCCCGAGCGGATGTCGATCTTGGCGTCCGGATCGGTGTACGGACCCGACGTGTCGTAGACGAAAATCGGCGGGTTCTTTTCGCCGCCGAAGCTCGTTGGCGTGTCCGATTGCGAGATTTCGCGCATCGGAACACGGAGGTCCGGGCGCGAACCGTTCACATAGATCTTGCGGGAATTGGGCAGCGGTGCGATCGCGGCTTCGTCCACGCGCGCGTTGGCTGAGAGGAACTTCGGATTGGCGTTCATGCAATGTCTCCTGGCGGGGCACGTGTTGACGCCGACAAATTCGGCGCAAAGCGGCTCAGGAGCATGAACGGGGGCGAGTGACTTCTACGCTCCCTGCGCTGGCATTATCCAGATCAGGTTCTAAGGGTATTTCTCACCCACAACTCACGTTGCAGGACCCCTGCGCTAGCTTTGCGGCAACGATACACCGACATGACACGCAAACACAAGCGCGATGTGTCCCGAAAACCGTCCGAAAAATGTTCTGTTGCGACAACGTAAAAATGCTGCGCTGCGTCATCTTCAGTGCGATTTTTCATCGTCGTCGAACGCACGCGCGAGGCGCTTGGCGACGTCGTTGGCACTCGCTTGCGGCACATTCGTGAAGCTCATCACGAGGGCTGGCGGTAATTGCCGCTCGATACGGAAATAGGACAACGCCCCCGGCGCCAGCCCGTGGACGTGGGCGGCGCGGCACACCGCACGATCGTCGCGATGCGGCTCGATCCAGCCCAGCAGGTGCATGCCGCCCGCCTGATGTGCGAGTTCGATGCGCCCGGGAAGATGCTGCCGCAACGCGTCGGCCAGCGCCGCACGGCGCTCACCGTAGAGTTGCCGCATGCGGCGAATGTGCCGGCTGAAATGGCCTTCCGTGATGAAGTCGGTGACGGTCGCCTGTTCGATCCAGCCGTGCACCGGGGAGAGCAGCGCGGTGGCCGCCGTAAAGGCGTCGCATAACGCGGGGGGCACGACGAGATAGCCAAGCCGCAGGCCGGGAAACAGCACCTTGCCGAATGAACCCGCGTAAAGCACGCGTTCGCCGCCGTCCAGACTCTTCAAGGCAGGCAACGGCGCACCGGTATAGCGGAACTCGCTGTCGTAGTCGTCTTCGACGATCCATGCCTGATTGGCCTGCGCCCAGTTGAGCAAGGCGAGACGGCGTTCCAGCGATAGCGCCACCGACAGTGGTGACTGGTGCGAGGGCGTGATCACCGCGAGCCGCGCGTGGCGGGCACGACGCTCACCCTCGGCGACATCGAGTCCGTCGCTGTCGACCGGCACCGGTACCAGCGTTGCACTCACCATCCGCAGGGCTTCGTGTGCCCGGAAATAGCCGGGGTCTTCGCACCAGACGGCGTCGCCCGGCTGCAACAGCAGGCGGGCGATCAGTGCCAGCGCGCCCTGAAAGCCCGTGGTGACGATGACTTGCGCCGGGTCGCAGTGAATGCCGCGCGCAATGGCCAGATAGCCGGCAATGGCCTCGCGCAGGGGCGCCAGACCGGCGGCGTCCTGATAGCTGAGCGCGTCGGCTGGCAAGTGGCGGGCATGGCGTGTGGCAAGGCGCGCCCACAGCTTGCGGGGGAATTCGTCGAAGGCCGGCATGCCGTTCTGTAACGGCAATGGTGTGCCGTGCGCGCTGAGCGGCACGTAACTCGGGTTTTCGATGCGATGGTTCCGGTGCGGCGCGCGAGGGCTACGGATAGCGGGTGGCTCGCCAGTGTTCGCGCGGGCGGTTTTTTCGTCGCCAATGGAATTGTGGCCGGTGTCGCGAGGCAAGACTTTGGCCGCCGCATCGAGCCGTGCGCCGCTCAAGTGCGGGTTCACGCGGCTGCCGGCGGCGCCGCGTCCGATCACGAAACCTTCGGCCACCAGCCGTTCGTAGGCGGCTTCGACGGTGCCGCGTGCAACGCCAAGCTCACTCGCCAACGCGCGCGTGGACGGCAGCCGCGACGAGGGCGCGAGTTTGCCCGAGAGAATGCCCTCGCGAATACGCTCGTACAGCGCGCGGTAGGTCGGCATGCCGGTGGCTTGGGCGGCGTCGGCGAGGCGCAGGCCGCTCAGGTCGGATGTGTCGCGCATAGGGACGGTCTCCAGCGTCTTTTTGGCCTACCGATTCTATTCGGTTTTGGCTCTTTCGAAGCAGGCCAAGAGGCCGTATCGTTACATCCATCGACTGACTTCCCGACACTCAACGGAGACTCAAAAATGCAACGTCTGAACTACATCAAGGCCTCACCGCGTGCCTACGAACACCTGGCGGCTCTGAGCGGCTACTTCCATGACTGCGGCCTGCCCGATGGACTGCTGGAACTGGTGTGGCTGCGCGCCTCGCAGCTCAACGGCTGCGCTTTCTGCATCGACATGCACGTGGCCGACGCGCTCAAGGTCGGCATCGAAGCCCGTCGCCTGCACCTGCTCGATGCATGGCGCGAAACCGAGCTGTACTCGCCGTCGGAGCGCGCCGCACTGGCGTGGACCGAAGCCGTGACCAACGTGCAGGACGGCCATGTGCCGGATGCCGTCTTTGCCGAGCTGCGCGAGCACTTCGACGACAAGCAGATCGCCGACCTGACGTTCGCGGTGAGCACCATTAACGCATGGAACCGTCTGGCGATCTCGTTCCGCTCGGCACTGCCGAAGACGCCGAAGGGCGTGCGCTAAATCGCTGGTTCGCACGTTCGCACGAGAGGGTGCGGATCACGCTATTCCGCGACCCGCACCTCCCGCTGAAACTCGCGAGGCATCAGCCGTAACGCGTCGCGGAAGAACCGGCGATCGGGCGGCGGCAGCATCGGCAGCACACGCCCGAGCGATTGGGCGGCGTGGGTGGCCTGTGGCGAGTCGCCGTCCTGATGCAGCGCAAACCACAGCATTTCGAACCACAAGTTGGCGAGCTGCAACGGCTCGAAGCGCACGCGTCCATCCTCGTGGTCGGCCAGCGTCGTCGCCACCACATCCGTCCATTTCGAAAAGCCCTTGGCGCGCGAGAATGGTGCGCCGAACGGCTGCACGGCGTCGAGAAACGCGTCGACGGCCAGCGGCGTGCTCGCGCGCAGCGTCGCCAGATCGGGGTCGCGCCGCACGGGCACGGCACCGCGCGCGATACGCAGCAGGAACACCGTATTCCACACGGAATTCCCGCCCACACCGAAGCGGTCGCAAATCCATTCCGACAAGCCGATCCAGCGCAGTGCCTGCCGCTGCACGTCGCTCACGGCGAGGCGCCGGGCCGGGTCAATCAACGAGTCCTGCCAGAACAGCCACAGCGAGAGCCCGATATTCGCGGCGACGTGCTGAGCCAGCTCGATGGAGTCGGCTTCGAACGCGGCTTGCAGGGCGTCGGAGAATGCGGCGAGGGCGTCGGCCGCCGATTGCGCCCGCGCTGGCTGCGGCCCGGGGCGTGCGGCGTGCGTCTTGTACAGCAGCGCTTGCAAGTTGCGCGTTTCGAATCGAATTCGCGGGTTGTAGACGAGGCACGGTGCGAGCGAAGCATCGTCGCTGATGCGCTGCAAATGCGCGAAGGCGCCCGCTTCGTCGCGCAAGGCATACGCCTGCCAGGCCTGCACGATCCAGTGCATCGCGCGCAAGGTGGGCGAGGCATTCTGCGTGGGCTGATTCGCGCCGAACGTCTCGGCGAGCGCTGTCAGCGTGCGTTTCGCGCGTGCCACGTCGCCCATGCGACGCCACACGATGGTCTCCGCCAGCAGGGCAATGCCGCGCTGAACGTCGTCGACCGCGCAGACTTGCGCAGCATGAAACGACGGAATGGCACCGGTGCGCTGCGTGCGGGTGCGCCCGTGAGGCGCAGGGTCGGACGGCGCGAAGAAGATGCCGTCCTGCATGTCGCGTTTGCCGAGCGTGACGTGATGCCAGAACGCAATGTCCTGCATCACGTAGTCGAGCGCCGGGGTGTCGAGCGTGGCCGGGGTGTCGTGCGAAAGACCGAGGAAGGTGGCAAGCGTGCGCCGTTCGTCGGTGGGCACGGCGCCGCCAATCGTGACGACGATTCGCTCAAGTTCGTGGCTGGGCAGCCAGAACGGCCCTCTGCCGCGTCCGCGAGTGGGCAGCAGGCGAGCGTCGGCTTGCCGGTCGTCACCCCAACCGGCGCTGACGCCCCATTCGGCGAAATCGGCGAACGCCCGGCTCACCAGCATGCGCAGGTCGCCCGCCTGAGCGAAGCGCGATTTGAGCGCGGCAAGCGGCACGGATGCCGACTCGTAGCGCGCCGCGTAATACACGCGCATCAACAACCACAGACTCTGGTACCGCACCGGTTGATCGCCGACGTGCTGCGGTGCATCGAGACGGATGACGAGCGGGGATGAGGGCGCGGACGGGCCAGTCGGCATGGAGGCGTGAGGTGGGCGGACACGATCGTCAGGCATGGCGACGCACGAGAAAGGAGCGGTGAACGGGGAACAACGACCGGCAGGATCCGCCGATTTCGTGGCAATGATACGGCGGTTACATCGGTTACGGCACTGTGACTTTCCACGTGTCGAAACACCTCCTATTCTGCAAGCGCTTTCGGAAGCGAGCGCCCGGCCAGCGCTTCGAGATTCACGACACTCGTTGCATCCACCCACTGACATCAGGACTCCAAAATGATGATGCTTTCTCGCTGGCGTCGTAGCGCCGTTGTGCTGCGGATCGCCGCCGCGTTGTTATCCCCGTTGGCGATTGCGATACCGGCGCATGCGGATGCTATCGCCAATGCCGCAAATGCTGCCAATACCGCAGCGCCAAAAATCGTGGAACGGGCCGATTGGGGCAAGTATTTCGAGGCTGAAGGCGCGAAGGGCACGATCATCGTGCTCGACGGCCGCACCGGGGGCTATCAGGCCTACGACAGCACTCGCGCCAATCAGCGCATGTCGCCGGCTTCGACGTACAAGATTTTCAACAGCTTGCTGGCGCTGGAGTCCGGGGCGCTCGACAACGAGCGCGAGATCATTCCTTGGGACGGCAAGCCGCGCAGCATGAAGCGCTGGAACGCCGCGATGAATCTGCGCGATGCGTTCCGGGTGTCGTGTCTGCCGTGCTATCAGGTGGTCTCGCGCAAGATTCCGCGGACCTTTGCGCAGGGCAAACTCGATGCGGTGGGCTATGGAAATCACACCATTGGGTCCGCGGCCGATGCGTATTGGGTCGATAACAGCCTGCAAATCTCAGCGCGTGAACAGGTGGTATTCCTGCAACGGCTGGCGCGCGGGCAGTTGCCGTTCTCGGCGCGTACGCAGGACATCGTGCGGCAGATTTCGATTGCCGAAGCGAACATGGACTACGTCTTGCACGGCAAGACCGGCTGGTATGTCGACGGCAAGCACGACATCGGCTGGTGGGTCGGCTGGATCGAGCGGGACGGCAATATCACCACGGTTGCGCTGAACATGGACATGCGCAGCGACGCCGATGCGCCCAAGCGCGCCCGGATTGCCCGTGCCGTGCTGAAGGATCTGAGGTTGATCTGAGGTTGATTGGCGACCGGCGTGATGCCGGTGCGATATCAGCCACAGACCGGCCGTGGGCGGGTCTGTGGCTGATCAGGGGAGGGCGCGGTCGCTTACAGCGTGCGGCCGTGCTTGAGTGCCGACGCGATTTCCGTCACATGACGGCCTTGCGTCTTCGCGATCTTCAACTCGTTCGCGCTGGGATGGCGCGAGCCGTCGGCGCCCGCGAGCGTTGTGGCGCCGTAAGGCGTGCCGCCGGTGATTTCCTGCATATTGGTCAGGCCCGGCTCGGTATAGGGCACGCCAACGATCACCATGCCCTGATGCAGCAATGTGGTGTGAAAGCTGGTGATCGTCGTTTCCTGCCCGCCGTGTTGCGTGCCGGTGCTGGCGAATACGCTGCCGACTTTGCCGACCAAAGCGCCCTTGGCCCAGAGGCCGCCGGTCTGGTCGAGGAAGTTACGCATCTGCGCGGTCATGTTGCCGAAGCGGGTGGGCGTGCCGAAGATGATCGCGTCGTAATCGGCCAGTTGTTCAACGCGCGCGACAGGCACATGCGCGAACGCGGCGCGCGCCGCCTTCGCACCGCTTTTTTCGAGAACTTCGTCGGGAACCAGTTCAGGCACTTGCATCAGTGTCACGTCGGCGCCGGCGACGCTGCGTGCACCTTCGACAACCGCTTCGGCCATCGTGTAGATGTGCCCGTACATGCTGTAGAACACCACCAGGATCTTGGCGTTGGCCATGGAAAACTCCTAAGGGTCTAGAGGGGCAAGCGCCGCGACACGCCGGTCATGGCGGTTCGACGCGAGCCGTTCCATGATAGTCGACGCTCATGACGAAACCAGCGGCAGACTAGCGCAGTCGCGAGCCGATCAGACAGCCGAGTGCCAGTGCTGCCATCAACACCGCCACGCTGGCCGACAAGCCGCCTGCGAGTGCGAGTCCGGTGGCGGCGAGGCCGTGTGCCATGACGGCAGCGGGCACCAGCAGCATGGCCGTCACCACACTCCAACGCATGACGTAGCGCCACATGAAGCGGCTCACGACCTGCATGCGCGCGTCGAGTTGATGCCGCTGCCAGAACGACAGATCGGCCGCCGCGTGAAAGAGCCACAGCGGGCTGAAGTATTTGATGAGCAAGTCCATGACGCCGTACCGGAAACACAATGCCCGCGGGGCGCGGGCATGGCGTCGAGGCATGGTGGGGTGAGCACCGGGTGAGGGCTCACGCGACAGTCAGGCGCTTGGGGAGTCGACGCACGCTGATTGTAGCAGGTGCTCACTTACATTTCGCGTGAGAAAGCTGTCAAGGCAGGCGATAACTGAATTCAATTTTCGTCAACGTTGCGGTTACACCCGGTATCGGATGTCATCTCCAATGATGTCAGGGTTTGCTGGCCGTTTTGGTGGGCTTGGTGGTGATCGCTGCCTTGGCTGCCTTCGCTTCTTTGGCGGCAAGCGCATGCGGCGTGTTGGCCGTGATCTGCTGGATCAACTCCCACACCGATTGGGCGGCGGGGGAGAGCGTGCGGTTCTTGCGCCGTACCAGCATGATGGTGCGATCCAGTTGCGGCACGAGCGGCAGGGCGACGAGACGGCCGCCGTTCTCGGGCAAGCCGGGCATGGCGGGTAATGCCAGCGCCGGCATGATGCTGATGCCGATCCCGGCCTCGACCATGCGGAACACGGTGATGGCGTGGCCGACTTCCTGCGCAATCTGGCAATACGCACCGTGCTCGGCCAGCGCCCGGTCGATGAGCGGCCGGCTGCCCGAGGCGTAATCGAGTAGCACCAGCTTCTCGCCGTTGAGTTCTTTCCACGTGACTTGCGACTGCTTGGCGAAGCGATGTGAGCGGTCGCACACCACGAGAAACGGTTCGACCATGATGGGCTCGCCGACCAAATCGTCGGTGCCTTCCGATGCCACGATCACGCCGAAATCGACTTCACCGTGCCGCACGCTGTCGGTCGCGAGCGTCTGCACCTGATCGCGCAGCATGAGGGTGATGTCGGGGTAGCGGGCGGCACACGCCGAGATGCATTCGGGCATGAGGTTGGCCGAAATGGTCGGCGCGCTGGCTACCCGCACGCGGCCACGCCGCTCTTCTGCGAGCCCGTGGGTATCGCGCAACGCGCTCTCCAGTTCGTCGAGTACCCGGGCGAGCGTCGCCGAGAGGCTAGCGCCCACTTCGGTCAGCGTGACTTCCCGCGTGGTGCGATCGACCAACTTGAGGCCGAGTTCTTGTTCCAGTTCGCGAATACAACGGCTCACGGCCGGTTGCGTCAGGCCAATGTCCTCTCCGGCCCGGCTGAAGCTCCCGTGCTGGGCGACTGCGAGGAACACCTTGAGTTGGCGCAGCGAGATATTCATGCGTTATTGGTATGAATAAATTTTTTAAATGAATTTGTATTTTAACTATCCTTGCGCTCTAATACGTGAAAACCCGTATCGCGAGCGCACACTTCCGGTCACATTCGATCGCATATTGATCCGCTATTGATCGCGCATGCATCGACCCACGACCACGCTGTCAGCCCTGAGCTGCGGCGTTCCGTGTCCTTGTGGACGGGCTTTGTCTTTTATGACCCGCCGAGATTTCCTCGAGATTCACCCGAGATTGACGATGGCCCGACCGCGTTTCCTTCCCGACAACTTTACGTTGATGTTAGTGGCGACCGTAGCGCTCGCCAGCTTCCTGCCGGCGCACGGCGAAGGCGAAGTTGCCTTCAACCTGCTCACGAGCGTGGCGATTGCCCTGCTGTTCTTCCTGCATGGCGCGAAACTCTCGCGCGAAGCCGTGCTGGCGGGTGCCACGCACTGGCGCCTGCACCTGCTCGTCTTTGCCAGCACGTTCGTTGTGTTCCCGATTGTCGGTGTGGCGCTCAAGCCGCTGCTGTCATGGGCCGTGACGCCTGAGCTATATCTCGGCATTCTGTTCCTGTGCACCTTGCCCGCGACGGTGCAGTCGGCCATCGCGTTCACGTCGATGGCGCGCGGCAATGTGCCGGCGGCCGTGTGCAGTGCCTCGGCCTCCAGCCTGTTCGGCATCTTCATTACGCCGGTCCTCGTGGGGCTGGTCGTGGTGCACCACGATGGCAACACGGGCGCATCGCCGTTCGACTCCATCGGCAACATCATGCTGCAACTGCTCGTGCCGTTCATCGCCGGCCAGTTGTCGCGCAAGGCCATCGGCGGCTGGGTCGAGCGTAATCGCGCGCTGCTCAAGTTCGTCGATCAGGGCTCGATCCTGCTGGTGGTGTACACGGCGTTCAGTGAGGCGGTCAATACGGGCTTGTGGCACCAGATTCCGCCGCTGGCGCTGGTCGGTCTGGTGGGCTGCTGCGCGGTGATTCTGGCGGTGATGCTCGCGATCACCACGTTCTCGGCGCGTTGGCTCGGCTTCTCGCGCGAAGACGAAATCACCATCGTGTTCTGCGGTTCGAAGAAGAGTCTGGCGAGCGGCATCCCGATGGCGAAGGTGTTGTTTGCCACCGGCCCGCTGGGCGCGATCGTCTTGCCGTTGATGTTGTTTCACCAGATGCAACTGATGGTCTGCGCCGTGCTGGCGCAACGCTACGCCACCAAGCAGCGCGCCGCTCAGGCGAAAGCCGGCAAGGCAGGTGCTGCCAAGGCTGTGAAGTCGGACGGTAGCGCCAAGGCCGGCGCAGGACGATAAGCGTGGCGGGGGTGGTGCGCGGCGCCTCGTGCGGGCCGGCGCAAAGTGCCGCAAAGCCTCGCTGTCACACGTTGGTCGTGCGCAAGTGCTAGAATTGCGTCTGTTTCGCTTCTTAATGACCTCCCAGGTCCGGCGGCGCCCGACGCATCTGTCCCCTGACAGTCCCCTCTCGCGCCAGCCCTGAGCATGGCGCCCAGCGCCCCTTGAATTTTCGCGAGTGTGCTTTGATGCGGATCCTTCCGCGTGGCGGCCCCCGTTTTTTTAAAAGAGATGTCCCTTCACCATGGCTGATGTGAATGCTGTTCCTACCCCTGGCTTCGATAGCTTTGGGCTGCATGCGGACATCTTGCGGGCCATCGCCGAGCAGGGGTACACCAGTCCGACTCCGATTCAGGCGCAGGCCATTCCGGTCGTACTTTCCGGCCGCGACGTGATGGGTGCTGCGCAAACGGGTACCGGCAAGACGGCAAGCTTCTCGCTGCCGATCATTCAACGCCTGCTGCCCGACGCCAATACGAGTGCTTCGCCTGCCCGTCACCCGGTGCGCGCGCTGATCCTGACGCCGACGCGTGAGCTCGCCGATCAGGTGGCCGAGAACGTGCGTCTGTACGCCTCGCACACGCCGCTGCGCAACACCGTCGTGTTCGGCGGTGTGGACATGAACCCGCAGAAAGACGCGCTGCGCCGCGGTGTCGAGATTCTGATCGCCACGCCGGGACGTCTGCTCGATCACGTCGAACAAAAGACGGTCAATCTGGGCCAGGTCAAGATGCTGGTGCTGGACGAAGCGGACCGCATGCTGGACATGGGCTTCCTGCCCGATCTCCAGCGCATTCTGAATTTGCTGCCGAAGCAGCGCCAGACGCTGCTGTTCTCGGCAACGTTCTCGAACGAAATCAAGAAGCTCGCCTCGAGCTACCTCACCAACCCGCTGACGATCGAAGTGGCACGCCGCAATGCGACGGCCGATACGGTCGAGCAGATCGTCTATGAAGTGCCGGAAGACGACAAGCGCGCCGCGGTGGTTCAGATTCTCAACGAACGCGACCTCAAGCAGGTCATCGTGTTCGTGAACAGCAAGATCGGCGCTAGCCGTCTGGCGCGTCAGTTGGAGCGCGACGGTGTGGTGACGGCGGCCATTCACGGCGACAAATCGCAGAACGAACGCATGCAGGCCCTCGAAGCCTTCAAGCAGGGCGGCATTCAAGCCCTGGTCGCGACCGATGTGGCTGCGCGTGGTCTCGATATCTCCGATCTGCCGGGCGTGATCAACTACGATCTGCCGTACAACCCGGAAGATTACGTCCACCGTATCGGCCGTACCGGCCGTGCCGGCGCATCGGGCGAGGCCATCTCGCTGTGCGCCCCGGACGAGCGCAAACACCTGGTTGAAATCGAAAAGCTGATCAAGCGCGAACTCAAGCGTGGCGAGCTGGTGCTGGAGCGCCGCAGCCGTTCGCGTGATGAGCGTGGTGATCGTCCCGAGCGCAGTGAGCGCCCGGAGCGTTCGGAACGTACCGAGCGGCGCGGTGAGCGCAGCGAGCGTCATGGCCGTCACGACGGCCTGCGCGCCAGCCGCAGCGGTAGCAGCGGCCTGCCGGGTCAGCGTCGCGTTCGCCCGGAAGACGAGTTCTTCTACAAGCCGTACGAGCCGTCGCCCACGGCCGACGATGCGCAGCAAAACAGCAAGTCGTCGCAAGACGCGGGCGCGCCGAACGCCTTCGGCGCCATGCCCGAGAAAGCACCGAAGCGTCAGGTGGCAGCACTGCTCGCGGGGTTCCCGCGCAAGGCCAGCAACTGAGTGAGCTTCAAGGGCTAAAGCCCTTCAGCGTGTCGAATGAAAAAAGCCAGCGTATCGCGCTGGCTTTTTTTATGGCGATCAGTCGCCGTGTTGCGCCCGCCATGCCTGTGTTGCCGCCGCGAAGAAATCCTCGCGATGCGTCGTCTGACTCAGTACTGCTGGCAGGCCGAGATGCGTGGCAGCCTCTTGAAGGGCTGCGAGGACGGCTTCATCGGAGTCGAGCGATAGCGCCGCTGCGCCATTCTGCTTGCTCAGCTTCTCGCCATCGGCGGCCATCACGAGCGGCACATGGAGATAGCGCGGCGTGGCGGCGCCAAGGCATTGCTGGAGATAGATCTGGCGGGCGGTGGAGTCGAGCAGGTCGGTGCCGCGCACGACATCGGTAATGCGTTGCGCTTCGTCGTCGACCACCACGGCGAGCTGGTATGCCCACTGTCCGTCGGCGCGCTTGAGCACGAAATCGCCGACTTCGGTGGCGAGATCCTGCGACTGCGGCCCCATCCAGCGATCATCGAATCCGATGCGTGCCGCGTTGCCATCCGGGACTCGCAGTCGCCACGCCCGCGCGGGCTTGCCGTGCAGGCCATCGCGGCAGGTGCCCGGATAGGCTAGCGTGCTGTGGCGGGCGTGTTCGCGCGTGAGTGAGTCGGCGATTTCCCGCCGAGTGCAGCCGCAGGGATACACCCGGCCAGACGCCGTCAGCGAAGCGAGCGCGTCCTCGTACAGCGCGTGCCGCTGGCTCTGCCAGACAATGGGTTCGTCGCTGTGGAGGCCCAGTCGCGTGAGCGTTGCCAGAATGTCATCCGCCGCACCGGCAATGCAACGTGGCTCGTCCAGATCTTCCATGCGCACGATCCACACGCCGTCGTGCGCGCGGGCATCGAGCCAACTCGCCAGTGCGGTGACCAGCGAGCCGCGGTGCAGCGGCCCGGTCGGCGAGGGGGCGAAGCGGCCGCGATAATGCCCGGTACGGCCCGATTCGACGCGCGTCACCGGCGCGCCTTAGTCCGCGATGGACGGGGCTGCGCGTTCAGCACGCGCGGCAGGCGTCGCGCTTTTCTCGCCAACGCACGCCGGGCAATGCTCGCCTTCGACATAGTCCGGGCTTTGCTGGGCTTCGGGCGTGACGACGGCGCGGCACGCGAAGCACTGCACGGTGCCCGCCGGCGCGAGGTCGGGGGTCAGTGCCGTGCGGTAGTCGAACACGAAGCAGTCGCCCTGATAGTGGGCGCCGCCGACATCCTCAAAGTACTTGAGAATGCCGCCGTCGAGCTGATACGTGTGTTCCAGCCCGATATCGCGCATGTAGATGGCGGCTTTTTCGCAACGAATGCCGCCCGTGCAGAACGACACGATCGTCTTGCCCTCGAAATCTTCGCGATGGGCTGCGATGACGTCCGGGAATTCGGAGAATTTGGTCAGGCGATAGTCGACGGCGTTATCGAACGTGCCGACATCCACTTCGAAGTCGTTGCGCGTGTCGAGCATCACGACCGGACGGCCTTCGTCATCCTGGCCCGCGTCCAGCCAGCGCTTGAGCGTGGCGGGTTCGACACCGGGCGCGCGCCCGTCTGCCGGCTTGATGACCGGCATCTTCATCGTGATGATTTCTTTCTTGGCGCGGACCAGCATGCGGCGGAACGGTTGTTCCTCGGAGAGACTCTCCTTGACCGCGAGGTCGGCGAAACGGGCGTCGGCGCGCAACTGGCCGAGAAATGCGTCGATCGATTCGCGCGAGCCGGCCAGAAACAGATTGATGCCTTCCGGGGCCAGCAGAATGGTGCCCTTCAGGTCGAGCACCTGGCAGTGTTCGAGCAGCGCAGGGCGCAGTGTTGCGATGTCGTCGAGCGAGACGAACTTGTACGCGGCGATGTTGACGATAGACATGGCAACAGGGTTTCGCAAAAGCGTGAAGCAATAAACCGCCATTATCGCCGATCTGGCCCGAAGGCACTTTGATTTCACCCCATAAGTCGCTGATATCCCGTGGAATCGGACGATGCCCCCGTACCGGATGCGGCAAATTCCGAGCGGTCGGCCGGTGCCGTCCGAAAAGCGCAGATATGCCACCAGCCCGGGGACACGGCGCGCGAAATCCGGAGCCGCCGCGTTACAATACGGCCCATGTCAGAACCTCGTTTCGTCCACCTCCGCCTCCACTCCGAATACTCGATCGCCGATGGCATCGTGCGCCTTGACGACGTCGTCAAAGCCGCGGCCAAGGACGGGCAGGGCGCGCTCGCGCTCACCGACCTCGCGAACATGTTCGGTGCCATCCGTTTCTACAAAGAAGCCCGCGGCAAGGGCGTCAAGCCGATCATCGGTTGCGACGCCTGGATCACCAATGCTGCCGATCGCGACAAGCCGTCACGGTTGTTGCTGCTCGCGCGCGACAAGGAAGGCTATCTGAATCTGTGCCAGTTGCTGTCGAAGGCATGGCTCGGCAACCAGTGGCGCGGGCGTGCAGAAATCGACCCGTCGTGGCTTGATCCCGACGGCTTCGCGCGAGGTCTGCTGGCGATTTCCGGTGGGCAGATGGGCGATGTCGGTGCCGCGCTGGCGGCAGGCAATCCCGATCTGGCGGCGCAGTGCGCGCAGCATTGGGCGAAGGTCTTTCCGGGGGCGTTCTATATCGAACTGCAACGCACCGGTCAGGCCGGCATGGAAACGTATGTGCAGCAGGCGGTGCAACTGGCCGCGAAGGTAGGGCTGCCGGTCGTTGCCACGCATCCGATCCAGTTCATGACCGGCGACGATTTCACCGCGCACGAAGCGCGTGTGTGTATCTCGGAAGGTGAAATTCTCGGCAATGCGCGCCGGGTGCGCCGTTTTACGCAGGACCAGAGCTTCCGCACGCAGGACGACATGATCGCCGCGTTCGAGGATGTGCCGTCCGCGATTGCCAATTCCGTCGAAATCGCCAAGCGTTGCAACCTCACGCTCGAACTCGGCAAACCGAAGCTGCCGCTCTTCCCGACGCCTGACGGCATGTCGCTCGACGACTATCTCGTGCAGTTGTCGAAAGAGGGGCTGGAAATGCGTCTGGGGCAGCTCTTCCCCGACGCGGCGGAGCGCGACGCGCAGCGCCCCGAGTATTACAAGCGGCTCGATTTCGAGACCGGCACGATCATCAAGATGGGCTTCCCGGGCTACTTCCTGATCGTGGCGGACTTTATCCAATGGGCCAAGAATAACGGCGTGCCGGTCGGCCCGGGCCGGGGTTCGGGCGCCGGTTCGCTCGTCGCCTATGCGCTGGGCATTACCGACCTTGACCCGCTGAAGTACAACCTGCTGTTCGAGCGTTTCCTGAATCCGGAACGCGTCTCGATGCCCGACTTCGACATCGACTTCTGTCAGGACGGGCGCGACCGCGTCATTCAGTACGTGAAAGAGAAGTACGGCGCAGACGCCGTCTCGCAGATCGCCACCTTCGGTTCGATGGCGGCCAAGGCGGCGGTGCGAGATGTCGGGCGCGTGCTCGATCTCGGCTACAACTTCGTCGACGGTGTCGCCAAGCTCATCCCGTTCAAGCCGGGCAAGCTCGTCACGCTCGACGACGCAATGAAGGAAGAGCCGGCACTGGCCGAGCGCTTCAACACGGAAGACGAAGTCAAGCAGTTGCTCGAACTGGCGCAGCGTGTCGAAGGCCTCACGCGTAACGTCGGCATGCACGCCGGGGGCGTGTTGATCGCGCCGGGCAAGCTCACCGATTTCTGCCCGTTGTACACGCAAGGCGTCGGCGAAGACGCCAGCGGCGTCGTGAGTCAGTACGACAAGGACGACGTGGAAGCCGTCGGGCTGGTGAAGTTCGACTTCTTGGGCCTGACTACGCTCACGATCCTGAACTGGGCAGAGCGCTACATCAAGCGCTTGCATCCCGAGATGGCGGACTGGTCGCTTGAGCAGGTCTCGCTGACCGATCCGGCAGCCTTCAGCATTCTCAAAAAAGCCAATACGGTGGCCGTGTTCCAGCTGGAAAGCCGGGGCATGCAGGGCATGTTGAAAGACGCCCAGCCCGACCGCTTCGAAGACATCATTGCGCTGGTGGCGTTGTACCGTCCGGGCCCGATGGACCTGATTCCGAGCTTCTGCGCGCGTAAGCACGGCCGCGAGAAGGTGGAATATCCGGACCCGCGCGTCGAGCCTGTGCTCCAGGAGACCTACGGCATCATGGTCTATCAGGAGCAGGTGATGCAGATGGCGCAGATTATCGGCGGATACTCGCTCGGTGGCGCCGACTTGCTGCGTCGCGCGATGGGCAAGAAGAAGGCAGAGGAAATGGCCATGCACCGTGGCTTGTTCCGCGAGGGCGCGGACAAGAACGGGCTGACGGCCGAGAAGGCCGACGAAATCTTCGACTTGATGGAGAAGTTCGCGGGCTACGGCTTCAACAAGTCGCACGCGGCGGCTTACGCGCTGCTCGCGTATTACACGGCATGGCTCAAGGCGCATCACCCTGCCGAATTCATGGCGGCCAATATGAGCTTGGCCATGGACGATACGGACAAGGTCAAGATTCTTTATGAAGACTGCCTGACCAACGGTCTGGCTGTTCTGCCGCCGGACGTGAATGTCTCTGCTTACCGTTTCGAGCCCGCCGATTCGAAGACCGTGCGCTACGGTCTCGGTGCGATCAAGGGCAGCGGTCAGTCGGCCATTGAAGAGATTCTGCGGGCGCGCGAAGAACGGCCGTTCACCGATCTGTTCGATTTCTGCCAGCGTATCGATCGCCGCATGGTGAACCGCCGCACGATCGAAGCGCTGATCCGCGCCGGGGCGTTCGACACCATTCACGATAACCGGGCGCAATTGATGGCGTCGGTGCCCATGGCCATGGAAGCGGCCGAGCAGGCGAGTGCTGCGGCCAATCAGGTCAGCCTGTTCGATCTGGGCGACGAGAGTTTGCAGGCGCCGCTGGAACTGGCCGACGAACTGGCCTGGACTGACAAGCGCAAGCTTCAGGAAGAAAAACAGGCGCTTGGCTTCTACCTGTCGGGACACATGTTCGACTCGTACGCCGAAGAGGTGCGCCGTTTTGTGCGCACGCGCATCAAGGACTTGAGTGAAGGGCGCGACCGCCTCGTGGCGGGTGTGATCGCAAGCCTGCGCACGATGATGACGCAGCGCGGCAAGATGGTGATCGCCCAACTCGACGATGGCTCCGCCACGCTCGAAGTGGCGATCTTCAACGAGCAGTTCGAGGCGAACAAGCAACTGTTCAAGGAAGACGAACTGCTGATCGTTCACGGCAGTGCGCGACCCGACAGCTTCACCGGCGGGCTGCGTTTCACGACGGAAAGTCTTATGGATCTCGGCCGTGCACGTGCCCGTTTCGCTCGCGCGCTCAAGCTGTCGTTCAACGGCAATGCTGACTGGACACGCCTGCGCGCCACGTTGCAACCGCACTGCACGATGTATCGCGTGACGGCAACGGCTGGGGCCGGATCCGGCGGTGGAGGTGGCGGCGGGGGCTTTGGCGGCGGTGGCGGCGGATTCAAGGGTGGCAATGGCGGCAATGGTGGTGGTGGCGGTGGCTTCGGCCGGCGCAACGGGAATGGCAATGGCGACGACGACAAGCCGACGGGGCTGCCGGTGCACATCGTCTACCGCCGCACCGACGCCGAATGCGAGTCGCGTCTCGGGGACGACTGGAAGGTGCAGCCCGGCGATGAGCTGTTGGGCGAGCTTCGTCAGTGGCTCACCCCCGACTCGGTGCAGATCGTTTATTGAACGGCCTGACCTCGTAATCGAACCCGCCCGTTTGGCCTGATCAACAAGGAATTTCCGGATGTTTTCCATCATCGTTCCGACGTGGAACAACCTCGCGTTGCTGCAACTTTGTGTGCGCAGCATTCGCCAGAACTCGGGCATGCCGCACCAGATCATCGTTCACGTGAACGATGGCTCCGACGGCACGCTGGACTGGGTGCGCGCCGAGGGACTTGATCACACCGCTTCGCCGGACAACATCGGGATCTGCTACGCCGTGAATCAGGCGGCGGCGCTCGCGCGAGAGAAGTACATCGTCTACCTGAACGACGACATGTATTGCTGCCCGGGTTGGGACACGGCGTTGATCGAGCGTGCCGAGGCGATGCCGGACAAGGCGTTCATGCTTTCGGGCACGATGATCGAGCCGGTGGATACCGGCAATCCGTGCGTGCTCGTGACGGATTTCGGACGCGAAGTCGATACCTTTGACGAAGCCGCGCTGCTCGCGGCGGTGTCGACGTATCAGAAGGCGGACTGGTTCGGCGCCACGTGGCCGCCGACGCTGGTGCATCGCGACTGGTGGTTCCTTGTGGGCGGTTACAGCACCGAGCTGAGCCCGGGCATGAGCAGCGACAATGATTTCTCGATGAAGTTATGGGCGGCCGGCTGCCGCAAGTTCATCGGCGTCGGGGCGAGTCTCGTCTACCACTTCCAGTGCAAGAGCACGGGCAAGGTCGTGAAGAACGACGGACGCACGCAGTTCCTGCGTAAGTGGGGTATGACCCAGAAGATTTTCGATCGCTACTACCTACGTCGCGGCAAGGTCGTGCCTGCCGGCAGCGATGGTTCGGTGGGGGAGCCCGTCGACGATGGCCAACTGCGTTGGCAGATGTTCCGCTCGCGTATCAAGCGAGCGCTCGCGAAGTAAGCGCGAGTCGATTGCCCGGCGATCGACAGTCGTAGCGACCATCGGGGTTGTCGATCAAATAAAAAAGGATGCGTATTCGCGTCCTTTTTTGATTTGCGAGCACTCGCCGGTTACTCACCCGTTTTCAGCTTTCCCCGCGCCTCAACAGCGCGTACTTCAGGAATGCACTGCGTGCGTTCATGCGCGCAATCGCGGCACCTGTGGCGCCATCGAGAAAGCCTCGGCGCAGCACGAAGGTGCGCACGAAGGCCCATCCGCCGTTGATCCACGGCTTGAGTGCGGAGACCTTCTTGCCACGCAACGCCATTTCCTTCGCGCCCGCCTTGGCATAACGCTGCACCTTGTCCTCGACCTGCCGCACTTCGGTGTAGCTGAAATGCAGCAGATGATTGGGCAACGTGCCGATCTCGCCTTCCACGATTACGCGTTCGTGCACGAGGTTGTCTGAGAAGCGCCCGGCGTCGCGGCGGAACAGCCGCAGCACGTAGTCCGGATACCACCCGCAATGGCGCACCCAGTGGCCGAGGAACTGCGACAGGCGGGGCATGCGATAGCCCGCATGACGGTTCGATGCGATGGCCGCAGCGATGTCGGCGGCCAATTCTGGTGTGATGCGTTCATCGGCATCGAGCGAGAGCACCCAGGGCTGGGTCGCGAACGACAGCGCGCGGTTCTTCTGCGGCCCGAAGCCCGGCCAGTCGGGGGTGACATGAACCTCGGCACCGGCATCGCGTGCGATGTCTGCCGTGCCATCGGTGCTGGCGTTATCCAGCACCACGATTTGCGATGCCAGCGCCCGGACCGACGCGATGCACTCGGCGATGTTGTGCCGCTCGTTGCGCGTCAGAATCGTCACGGTCAGCGGCAGGCGCTGCGGTGACGAGGGCAGATTCGGTGCACTCGGCAAGGTCGAATGGGCTTCAGTCATGTCGAAGGTTCGGACGTTCAGGCGCTCAGGCGTTCAGCAACTCGACCAGCGCTTCACCATAGCGCTCGATCTTGGCTTCGCCCAGACCGGTGATGTCCACCAGACCATCGCGGTGACGCGGGCGGCGCTGCGCCAGTTCTCGCAGCGTCCGGTCGTGAAGAATAACGTACGCGGGTACCGCCTGCGTTTTCGCCATGTCCTGTCGCCAGGCGCGCAGCTTGTCGAACAACTGCTGGTCGGCGGGATCCAGCTCGATGGCCGGCGACGCGTAGCCCGCAAAGCGGCTCTTCTTGCTGGCGACCGCGCGTTGGCGGCGCAGCGACAGTGTCGTTTCGCCCTTGAGCACCGGGCGCGCGGACGCGTTCAGAATCAACGCACCGTATTGACTGCTGTCCGGCTCGATCAGGCCGTGGGCGATCAACTGACGGAACACAGCACGCCAGCCCTGATCGTCCAGTTCACCGCCGACGCCGAACGTCGGCAGGCTCTCGTGACCGAACTGGCGCATCTTGTCGGTGCTGCGTCCGCGCAGCAGATCGACGAGATGGCCGGCACCAAAGCGCTGGCCGGTGCGCAAAATGGCCGAAAGTGCCTTTTGAGCCGCAATCGTGCCATCGAAGACTTCCGGCGGGTTCAGGCACACGTCGCAGTTGCCGCACGGCTCACTGCTCTCTCCGAAGTACGACAACAGCACGGTCCGGCGGCAGCGCGGGGCTTCGCAATAGCCGAGCAGGGCGTCGAGTTTCTGACGCTCGATGCGCTTTTGCAGGTCCGGTGCGTTGGATTCGTCGATGCGGCTGCGGTGCACCACCACGTCGTTCAGCCCGTAGGCCATCCAGGCTTCAGCGGGTTCGCCATCGCGGCCCGCGCGGCCGGTTTCCTGATAGTAGGCTTCGAGGCTCTTGGGCAAGTCCAGATGGGCGACAAAGCGCACGTCCGGCTTGTCGATCCCCATGCCGAAGGCGACCGTCGCCGACATCACCAGCCCTTCTTCACGCAGAAACCGTTGCTGGTGGGTGCGGCGCACGTCGGCGTCCAGACCCGCGTGATAAGGCAGGGCCGGAATGCCTTGTGTCTCCAGCCAGGCGGCGGTTTCTTCCACTTTCTTGCGCGACAGGCAGTAGACAATCCCGGCCTCGCCACGATGCCGGCCCAGAAACGTCAACAACTGCTTGCGCGGGTTGTCGCGGTCGACAATTTCGTAGCGGATGTTCGGCCGGTCGAAGCTCGACACGAACAGATGCGCTTCGGTGAGACCCAGCCGGGTCTGGATTTCCTCGCGTGTCGCCGCGTCAGCCGTGGCCGTGAGCGCAATACGCGGCACGCTCGGATAACGCTCGTGCAGCGCCGAAAGTTGAATGTATTCCGGCCGGAAATCATGGCCCCACTGCGACACGCAGTGCGCTTCGTCGATGGCGAAGAGCGCCAGTTGCCCGCGCTCGTCGAGCCGGTCGAGCAGATCGAGAAAGCGATCGGTCAGCAGCCGTTCCGGCGCGACGTAGAGCAGATCGAGTTCGCCGCGCGCGGCACGCCGCTCGGTATCGATGGCCTCGTCGAAGCTGAGGCTGGAATTGAGATAGGCCGCGCGCACACCCGCTTGCAGCAGCGCGTCGACCTGATCCTGCATGAGCGCGATGAGCGGGGAGACGACGATGCCCAGGCCAGGGCGCAGCAACGCGGGAATCTGGTAGCACAGCGACTTGCCGCCGCCGGTGGGCATGAGCACGAGCGCATCGCCACCGCCGGCCACATGGTCGACGATCGCGGCCTGATCGCCACGGAATGCGTTATAGCCGAATACGGTACGGAGAACTTCGAGTGCGCTTGCCATGGGCGGGAGTATACCGGTTCCCATCCCGGGCAGGCGCTTGCGAGGGCCGGAATGAGCGGCTTTCCGATGAATTTTCCGGAAGCGTCCGATGCCGGGGCAGACGAGTCCCGGCGGGGCAGGCCGGTACGTTAGAATAGCGGTTTTTCCGCCGTTCCCCCAATACATGAGCGCACCGCACCCGCCTTCCGGACCGATTCTGCGACGTCTGCTGGGCTATCTCCAGCCTTACTGGCACATGGGCTTGCTGGCCGTGCTTGCCATGGCCATGGTCGCGGCGACCGAGGCGGCCATTCCGGCCGTGCTCAAGCCGGTGCTCGACAAGGGCTTCTCGGGCGGCGATCCGTGGAAGCTCTGGTACGTGCCGACCGCCGTGATCGGCCTCGCCGTCATTCGTGGTCTGGCGCAGTATGCCGCCAACTACATGCTTTCGTGGGTGTCCAACCGCGTGCTGCTCGACCTGCGCGTGCGCATGTTCGAGCGTCTGCTTCACGCGCCGGCGGCCTACTTCCAGCGTGAAACCACCAGCACGCTGATCAACGCCATCGTCTACGAAGTCAATCAGGTGCTCGGTGTGCTGACCACCGTGCTGATCACGCTCGTGCGCGATTCGCTGACCGTGATCGGCCTGCTCGGTTATCTGTTCTATCTGAACTGGCGCCTCACGCTCGTCGTGGCGGTCATTTTGCCGCTCATCGGCTGGCTGGTCGGCAAGATCAACCGCCGTCTGCGCCGCCTGAACCGCGAGCAGCAAACCCTGACCAACAAGCTGTCGTACGTGGTCGAAGAAGCGGTCGGCGGCTACAAGGTCGTGAAGATTCATAACGGCGAAGCCTACGAAAAGTCGCGTTTCGACAAGATGACGAGCACGCTGCGCGGCTATGCCATGCGCGTGACCGTGTCGGGCGGTCTCGCACAGCCGGTAACCCAGGCGCTGGCATCGCTGGCGCTCGCCATCGTGATTACCGTGGCGATGATCGAATCGTCGTCGGGCGAGATGACCGTCGGCGGCTTCACGGCATTCGTCACGGCGCTGCTGCTGGTGGTCTCGCCGCTCAAGCACCTGATGGACGTGAACCAGCCGCTGCAACGCGGCATGACGGCAGCCGAACTCATCTTCGAGGTGATGGACGTCGAAATCGAGCCGAGCGGCGGTGAGCGCACGCTCGAGCGCGCCAAGGGCCGCGTGACGTTCGATCAGGTGAGCTTCCACTACGGCGCGAGCGATCGCCCGACGCTCGATCGTATTTCGCTCGATGTCGCCCCGGGAGAAATGGTGGCGCTGGTGGGGCCGTCGGGTAGCGGCAAGACCACGATGGTCAATCTGGTGCCGCGTTTCTTCGATCCGACCGGCGGGCGCATCCTGCTCGACGATATTGCGCTTAGCGACCTGCGTCTGGCCGACCTGCGCCGTCAGATCGCATTCGTGAGTCAGGACGTGGTGCTCTTCAACGACACCATCGCCGCGAACGTCGCCTACGGGCAAGAAATTGATACCCCGCGTGTCGAAGCGGCGCTGCGAGCGGCCAATCTGATCGACGCTGTCGCGGCCATGCCGGATGGCGTGGAGACCCTCGTGGGCGACAACGGTATGCGTCTGTCGGGCGGTCAGCGTCAGCGTCTGGCGATTGCCCGCGCGATCTACAAGGATGCGCCGATCCTGATTCTCGATGAGGCGACGTCGGCCCTCGACTCGGAATCGGAGCGTCACGTGCAGGCAGCGCTCGAAGTGCTGATGGAAGGCCGCACCACGCTGGTGATTGCGCACCGATTGTCGACCATCGAACGCGCCGACCGCATCGTCGTGCTGGAGCACGGCCGCATCGTGGAGCAGGGCTCCCATCAGGCACTGCTGGCGCATAATGGCCTCTACGCGCATTTGCACCGCATTCAATACGCGCAGGAAGAGGCTTAATTCAGGCGCATCGGGGCCAGATTCAGTGCTGATCCAGCGCGGAATCGACCCGATGCCTGCGACCAGACAACACGTTTCGAGGAGATTACGATGAGCCAGCCGATCAGTCGTTTTCCTGTGCCCGACCTGGCGAGCCTGCCGGCGGACATTCGGGCGCGTATCGACGAAGTGCAGGAAAAGGCGGGCTTCATTCCGAACGTGTTTTTGGCGCTGGCGCATCGTCCCGACGAGTTTCGCGCATTTTTCGCATATCACGATGCCCTCATGCTCAAAGAGGGCAACCTCAGCAAGGGCGAGCGCGAAATGATCGTGGTGGTCACGAGTGCCGCCAACCAGTGTCTGTACTGCGTGGTGGCACACGGCGCGCTGGTGCGTATTTATGAAAAGCAGCCGTTGCTGGCCGATCAGGTGGCCGTCAACTATTTGAAAGCCGACCTGAGCGCGCGTCAGAAGGCCATCCTGACGTACGCGATGAAGGTTTGCGAACGCGCTCACGAAGTGGGCGATCAGGATTACGCCGAGTTGCGCGACCATGGCCTCGACGATGAGGACATCTGGGATATTGCGGCGATCACGGCGTTTTTCGGCATGTCCAACCGCATTGCGAATGCGGTGTCCATGCGGCCAAACGACGAATTCTTCTTGATGGGGCGCGTGCCGCGCACCCGCTAAATCTACTTCTCTTAACTCTCGATACTCATGATCTTCGTGACTGGCGGCGCCGGATTTATCGGTGCAAATTTCGTTCTCGACTGGCTGGCGCAAAACGACGAGACGGTGGTGACCATCGACAAGCTCACCTACGCCGGCAATCTGGCCAATCTGGCGAGTCTCGAACACGATGCGCGCCATCGTTTCGCGCAGGTCGACATCTGCGATCGTGCTGCGCTCGACCGGCTCTATGCCGAGCATCGTCCGCGCGCCGTGCTGCATTTCGCGGCGGAAAGCCACGTCGACCGCTCGATTCATGGCCCGGGTGAGTTCGTGCAAACCAACATCGTCGGCACGTTCACGATGCTCGAAGCCGCGCGCGCCTACTGGGGCACGCTCGACGGCGACGCACGCGACGCGTTCCGTTTCCTGCATGTGTCGACCGATGAAGTCTACGGCTCGCTGAGCCCGACCGACCCCGCGTTTACCGAGACCACGCCATACGCGCCTAACAGCCCGTACTCGGCGTCGAAAGCCGGTTCAGACCATCTGGTGCGTGCGTATCACCATACCTATGGCATGCCGGTGCTCACGACGAATTGCTCGAACAACTACGGTCCGTACCAATTCCCCGAGAAGCTCATTCCGCTGGTCATTGCCAATGCGCTGGCCGGCAAGCCGCTGCCGATCTACGGCGACGGCAGCAACGTGCGCGACTGGCTGTACGTTGGCGACCATTGCTCGGCGATTCGCGAAGTGCTTGCCAAGGGCGTGTTGGGCGAGGTCTACAACGTGGGTGGCTGGAACGAGCAGAACAACCTGTCGGTCGTGAAGCACCTGTGCACGCTGCTCGACGAATTGTCGCCGCGCGCCGACGGCAAGTCGTACGTCGATCAGATCACCTTCGTGACCGACCGCCCGGGCCATGACCGCCGTTACGCCATCGACGCCCGCAAGCTCGAGCGCGAACTGGGCTGGCGTCCGGCCGAAACCTTCGAGACCGGCATGCGCAAGACGGTGCAGTGGTATCTCGCCAATGGTGAGTGGGTGCGCCAGGTGCTGTCGGGCGAGTATCAGCGCTGGATCGAAACGCATTATCAGAAATAAGAACGAGGCACGTATGGGCATCAAACGTAAGGGCATCATTCTCGCCGGCGGCTCCGGCACGCGACTGTATCCGGCCACGCTGGCCGTCTCGAAGCAGTTGCTGCCGGTGTACGACAAGCCGATGATCTACTACCCGCTCAGCACGCTGATGCTGGCGGGAATTCGCGACATCCTGATCATCTCGACCCCGCAAGACACGCCGCGTTTCGAGCAACTGCTTGGCGACGGCAGCCAGTGGGGCCTGAATCTTCAGTACGCCGTGCAGCCCTCGCCGGACGGTCTCGCGCAGGCCTTCCTGATCGGTGCGGACTTCATCGGTAACGATCCGTGCGCGCTGGTGCTCGGCGACAACCTGTTCTACGGACACGACTTCGCAGGTCTGCTGTCGGCCGCGAACGCGCAAACCGACGGCGCGTCGGTGTTTGCATATCCAGTGCATGACCCGGAGCGCTATGGCGTGGTGACGTTCGATGACAGCGGCAAAGCCATCGAACTCGTCGAAAAGCCGAAAGAGCCGAAGTCGCGCTACGCCGTGACGGGCCTGTATTTCTGCGACAACGACGTCATCGACATCGCCCGCTCGATCAAGCCGTCACCGCGCGGCGAGCTGGAAATTACCGACGTCAACAACGAGTATCTGCGTCGCGGCAAGCTGAACGTGCAGATCATGGGACGCGGTTATGCATGGCTCGACACCGGCACGCATGAGTCGATGCTCGAGGCGAGCACCTTCATCCAGACGATCGAAAGCCGTCAGGGTCTGAAGGTGGCCTGCCCGGAGGAGATCGCCTATCGCCGCGGCTGGATCGATGCCGCTGCGATCGAAGCGCTGGCGCAACCGTTGGCGAAGAACGGTTACGGCCAGTATCTGCTGGCGATGTTGCGCGAGCGCGTATTCTGAATTTCCTGAGTGTCGAACGGGGCCGTTCGCCCGTTCGCCGCCGACTCCTGATAGCTACCGGTAACCGTTATGCAAGTCACTCCGACCGCCATTCCTGCTGTGTGCGTCATCGAACCCAAGGTGTTCGGCGATTCGCGTGGTCATTTCTTCGAGAGCTTCAATCAACGCAACTTCAATGAGTTGCTTGGCGGCACGTTCTCGTTCGTGCAGGATAACCAGTCGCGCTCGGCGCGCGGTGTGCTGCGTGGCCTGCACTATCAGGTCAAGCAGCCGCAGGGCAAGCTCGTGCGCGTGTTGCAGGGCGAGATCTACGATGTGGCCGTCGATATTCGTGAGGGTTCACCGACCTTCGGCAAGTGGGTTGCCGAGGTGTTGAGCGCTGAGAACAAGAAGCAGTTGTGGATTCCTGCGGGCTTTGCGCACGGCTTTGTCGTGACGTCGGAGAACGCCGAAGTGCTCTACAAGACGACCGACTACTGGGCGCCGCAGTTCGAGCGCTGCATTCGCTG
This sequence comes from Pandoraea sp. PE-S2T-3, assembly GCF_002179965.1. GTDB lineage: Bacteria > Pseudomonadota > Gammaproteobacteria > Burkholderiales > Burkholderiaceae > Pandoraea. The sequence continues at coordinate 96,389 of NZ_NGUQ01000014.1, read as the reverse complement.
GGACGATCCGTCGCTGGCCATTCCCTGGCCCCTCGACGGCATCACGCCGCTCGTGTCGGACAAGGACAAGCAGGGCATGCTGTTCGCCGACTACAAGCACGAAGACTAAGCTTGTGGTTCGCGTGACGGCAGAAAAAAACGGCGCTGAGACAGCGCCGTTTTTGTTTTTCACGCGTCTGCCTGCGTGCGCTACACAGGTTCGACCGTCGCTGTCGACAACACGGTAGTAGTTTCGCCCGTGACGCGCAGCACTCTCACGTGACGCAGCCCGAAGCGCGCCGCAAGCGCATCGGCGACCGTTTGCGAAGCATATTCGCCACAGGCGTCGCCCTGCGCCGCAGGCTCCGTGGACGTTGCCGGTTCATGCAGCCCCTCCACGATCACGTCGGCTTCCAGCCCGTTGTTGATGTAATGCAGCTTCACGTCGTGCAGCGCCAACGCGTTTGCCCGGCAAAGCACTTCGGCGGCGGCGACGATCGCCGCGCGTGCCGGCCACTGCTGCAAGGCAGTGCCTTTCGTATCGCTCTCGGGATCGACGTGTACGAGCACATCGAGAATTTGCGGCACGTTCATCACCGCTGCCCGCGCTTGTTCCGCGATGTAGTGACCTTCCGACACCGACAGCCGCGCATCGACGAGAACGTGCACGTCGACCACGATCTCGTCGCCCATGCGACGCGTGCGCAGCATGTCGATGGCGCGCACCCCCGGCGTATTGAGCAAATGCTGCCGGATGTCGACCATCGTGGCGTCGTCCACGCCGCGGTCGATCAGGTCTTGCAACGCGTTCCAGCCGAATTTCCAGCCCGTGCGGCCGATCATCAGGCCGACGAGCGCTGCCGCGAGCGGATCGAGCAGGCGGTAGCCGGCCAGATTGCCCAGAATGCCGCACGCCACCACCAGCGACGACAGCGCGTCAGAGCGCGCATGCCACGCATTGGCAACGAGCATCGCCGAACGCACACGCTGCGCCGCGCGAAGCATGTAGCGAAAAAGCCCTTCCTTGCAGACCAGCACGAGCACGGCCACCGCGAGCGCAATGGCGTGGACTTCCGGAATTTCTTCCGGATGAAGCAAGCGCTCGACGCCGCGCCACAGCATGCCCGCACCGACCACCAGCAGAATGGCGCCGAGAAACAGCGAAGCAGCATTCTCGTAGCGGCTGTGGCCGTAGGGGTGATCCGCGTCCGGTGCCCGGGCGCTGCCGCGTGCGGCGGCCAGCACCACGAAATCGGAGACGATGTCCGAGAACGAGTGGATACCGTCGGCAATCAAGGCTTGTGAGCGGGCGAAGATGCCGATCACGATCTGCGCCGTGGTGAGCACGACATTGACCCAGATACTGACCCAGGTCGAATGTCGCGCAACCGCGTGCTTGTCGAGCGCCTCGCTGGATGCCGCCAGATTGTCGTAGTTGGAGTAGGGCATGAGAGAGCGACGCGCGCGAGGGTGATTACATCAGGATGATGTCGTACTGATCTTGGTGGAACGACGATTCCACCTGCAACGAAATCGGCTTGCCGATGAAGTCGATGAGCATGGCGAGGTGTTGCGATTCCTCTTCGAGGAACAGGTCCACCACTTCCTGCGACGCGATCAGACGGAATTCGCGCGGATTGAACTGGCGCGACTCGCGCAGAATTTCGCGCAGGATGTCGTAGCACAGCGTGCGCGGCGTCTTTACCTGCCCCTTGCCCTGACAAATCGCGCACGGCTCGCACAGCACGTGGGCCAGCGATTCACGCGTGCGCTTGCGTGTCATCTCCACCAGCCCGAGCTGCGAGAAGCCGTTCACCGTGATGCGCGTGCGATCGCGCGACAGTGCCTTCTTCAGTTCGGCGAGCACGGAGTCGCGATGATCGGCGCTTTCCATGTCGATGAAGTCGATAATGATGATGCCGCCCAGATTGCGCAGGCGCAGCTGGCGCGCGATCATCAGCGCCGCTTCCAGATTCGTCTTGAAGATCGTGTCGTCGAAGTTGCGCGCACCGACATAGCCGCCGGTGTTCACGTCGATCGTCGTCATCGCTTCGGTCTGATCGATCATCAGATACCCGCCCGACTTCAGATCTACGCGGCGCGAGAGCGCGCGCTCGATTTCCGTTTCCACGTTGTACAGATCGAACAGCGGCCGCTCGCCCGTGTAGTGCGTGAGCTTGCTCAACACGGCCGGCGTGTAAATGGCGGCAAAGTCGGCCAGCTTCTGGAACGTTTCGCGCGAGTCGACCAGAATCTTGCCGGTTTCCTCGTGCACGAAGTCGCGCAGTACGCGCTGGGCCAGATTCAGATCCTGATACAGCAGCGAAGGCGCCGGCACTCGCGTGCTCTGTTCGCCGATGGTCTGCCACGACTTGCGCAGATAGGCGATGTCGTTGGCCAGCTCCGCATCGGCCGCGTCTTCCGCGATCGTGCGCACGATGAAGCCGCCCTTTTCGTCGGCGGGCACCAGCGCCTGAATCTTGCTGCGCAGTGCTTCGCGCTCCGCTTCGCTCTCGATGCGCTGCGAGATGCCGATGTGCGGCTCTTGCGGCAGATACACCAGCGTGCGCCCGGCGATGCTGACCTGCGTCGACAGCCGTGCGCCTTTCGTGCCGATCGGGTCCTTGATGACCTGCACCATCAGCGTCTGGCCCTCGAACACCGTCTTTTCGATGGGCGGTTGCGGGTGAGGCACCGACGTATCGTTGCTCGTGCGGGGATGCCAGATATCGGCCACGTGCAGGAACGCGGCGCGCTCCAGACCAATATCGATGAATGCCGATTGCATGCCGGGCAGTACCCGCACGACTTTGCCCAGATAGATGTTGCCCACGAGGCCACGCGACAGCGTGCGCTCGATGTGCAGCTCCTGCACCGCGCCGATTTGCATGAGCGCTACGCGCGTCTCTTGCGGCGTGATGTTGACCAGAATGTCTTCGTTCATAAAGTGTCGACCAGACTCAAATTCTTGGGAATTCGGTACGCGTCAGAAGTCGACGCCCGCTTGTCGCAGCAGCGCAGCGGTTTCGCAGAGCGGCAGGCCCATGATGCCGGAATAGCTGCCGTCGATGCGCATGACGAATTCGGCGGCCTTGCCTTGAATACCGTAAGCGCCGGCTTTGCCCATGGCTTCGCCCGACGCGACGTAACGTTCGATTTCCTCCGTGCGCAGCGGCCGGAACCAGACATGCGAGATATTCACCGCCTGACGAATCTGATCCCCCGTACACACCGCCACGGCGGTGAGCACACGGTGGCGCGTACCGGACAGACGCGAGAGCACCGCGCGGGCATCGGCGTCGTCGAACGGTTTGCCGAGAATCGTGCCGTCCAGGCAGACGGTGGTATCGGCGGCGAGGATGGGTGCGTCGGGCAGGCCGGCGCGGGCGAGCCGGGCGATGGCGGCTTCGGCTTTCGCGCGGGTCACGCGCTGGACGTAGTTGTCGGGCGGTTCACCGGGCAGGACGGCTTCGAGTGCTTCGGCGTCTTCGTCGGCGGAGGGGAGCAGCAGTTCGAAACGCACACCGAGTTGGTGCAGCAGCTCCTGACGGCGGGGACTTTGCGAAGCGAGATAGATATACGGCATGGGCGGCTTGGCTTGAAATCGTCCAGCCCGGCGCTCGAAAGGGAATTCGGGCTGCACCGGGCCGCTTGGTAGGCTGGGCGAAGGGAACGCCCTATTATGCCGCCTTGCGCCCCCGCCCGCCAGTTTCAGGGGGAGAGAGACCCCCTCACCCCAACCGCCGATCCTCAGGCGTCGGCGAGAAAATCAGCGCCGATCAGGTCGATACGATCGGTGCAGATGGCGTCAACGCCCCAAGCGGCCAGCTCTCGGGCACGGGCCGGATCGTTGACCGTATAGACCAGCATTTGCAGCCCGGCCGCCTTGATCTCGGCAACCTGCGGGCCGTCGAGGTGTTTATGGCTGGCGTGCAGCGACACCGTGGCAAGCGCCTTCGCGTCGTCGCGCCAGTGGGCCGGCACGGCTTCGTAGAGCATCCCACGGGGCAACTCAGGCGCGGCCTTGGCGGCCGCTTCGAGGGCTTCGTAAGAGAACGACGAGAGCAGCGGCGGCAGGCCGTGTGCAGGCCACAGCGCTTGCACGGCCTGTGCGACGAGCGTGCCCGTCTCGACTTCCCGCCCCGGGCAGGGCTTGATCTCGACGTTGGCGGCGAGACCGAGCGCCTGACAGCGCTCCGCGACCTGCGCCAGCGTGGGCATCACCTGCCCGGCAAAGCGCTCGTCGAACCAGGCACCGGCGTCGAGTTTCGCGATCTCGTCGTAGGTCATCTGCGCGGCGGCACCGTGGCCGTTGCTGGTGCGATCGACCGTATCGTCGTGCAGCAGAAAAACGACGTTATCCGCCGACAGCTTGGCGTCGAACTCGACCATTTGCAGGCCGAGCGAGGCGCCTGTCTCGAACGCCGCCAAAGTGTTCTCGGGGGCCAGCTTGCCGCCCCCCCGATGAGACACGATGCGCGGATACGGCCACGCGCGCCACAAATGAGAAGGCGTTGCGCTTTCGCTCATGCTTCGACTCGCTTGCCGGTGGACGGATCGAACAGGTGGAGTGCCTTTGCCGAGATGGCCAGCGGCACCACCGTGCCTGCCGCCGGACGCAGCTCGTGCGGCAAACGCACAGTGATGTGTTGATCGCCCCAGCGGCCGTGTGCCAGATTATCGGCACCCAGCAGTTCGAGCTGATCGACCATGACATTCGTTTGCGCCGCGAAGGCGCCGATGCCGTTCGGCTGTTCTGCCGGCACCAGATGCTCCGGACGCACGCCCAGCACCAGTTCGCGATTGGCGTGCGCCATGCTCGTGGGCGGCAGGCGCAGCGACGGGCCACCGCCGTCCACCTGGAACGAGCGGCCTTCCGTATCCACGCGGCCCTTGAGCAGGTTCATCGCGGGCGAGCCCATGAAGCTGGCGACAAACAACGACGCCGGGCGCTCGTACACATCCGAGGGCGTGCCGATCTGCTCCGCGTAGCCCTTGTTCATCACGATCACGCGATCCGCGAGCGTCATGGCTTCGACCTGATCGTGCGTGACGTACAGGCTGGTCGTCTTCAGGCGGCGATGCAGGCGCTGAATTTCCAGACGCATCTGCACGCGCAGCTTCGCATCCAGATTCGAGAGCGGCTCGTCGAACAGGAACACGGCCGGCTCGCGCACGATGGCGCGGCCCATGGCCACGCGCTGGCGCTGACCGCCCGAGAGTTCGCGCGGACGGCGTGCGAGCAGCGGTTCGAGTTCGAGAATCTTCGCGGCCGCGAGCACGCGCTCTTCGATCGTCTTCTTGTCGATGCCGCGAATCTTCAGGCCATACGACATGTTCTGACGCACATCCATGTGCGGATACAGCGCGTAGTTCTGGAACACCATCGCAATGTTGCGATCCTTCGGCTCCAGCTTGTTCACCACTTGAGAGCCGATCAGGATGCTGCCTTCGCTGACCGATTCGAGACCGGCCACCATGCGCAGCAGGGTCGACTTGCCGCAGCCCGACGGGCCGACGATGACCACGAATTCGCCGTCCTGGATATCGATGTCGACACCGTGCAGGATGTAGTTCGTCTGGTCGTAGGTTTTCTTGACGCTATGGAGTTTGAGATTTGCCATGATTACTTTTCCGAATCGACCAGACCGCGCACGAACCAACGCTGCATGAGCAGCACTACAGCGAGCGGCGGGAGCATCGCGAGTAGCGTGGCGCTCATCACGAGCTGCCATTGCGTGGCGGTATCCCCGCTGCCGATCATGCTCTTGATGCCCACCACGGCCGTCGTCATCGACGGGGCGTTGGTCACCAGAATCGGCCACAGGTACTGATTCCAGCCATAGATGAAGGTGATGACGAAGAGCGCTGCGATGTTCGTCTTCGAGAGCGGCAGCACCACATCCACGAAGAAGCGCATCGGGCCGGCGCCATCGATGCGCGCCGCTTCCACGAGTTCATCGGGCAGCGTCATGAAGAACTGCCGGAACAGGAACGTGGCCGTGGCCGATGCAATCAGCGGCACCGTCAGACCGACGTAACTGTTGATGAGCCCGAGGCTCGAGATCACCTGCACCGTCGGGAAAATACGCACTTCCACCGGCAGCATCAGCGTGACGAAGATCAGCCAGAAGAACAGGTTGCGCAGCGGGAAGCGGAAATACACGATGGCGAAGGCCGACAGAATCGACACCGAGATCTTGCCGATCGTGATGACCAGTGCCATCAGCAGGCTGTTGCCGAGCATCAGGCCGAACGGCATCGCCGAATCGCCCGTGCCCCGGCCCCACACCGTGCTGAGGTTATCCAGCAGGTGTGTGCTCGGAATGAGCGACAGAGGCACGTTGAAAATTTCGCGCTCGTTCATCGTGGCGGCGACGAACGCCACGTAGAGCGGAAAGACCACCAGCAGCACGCCGATCACCAGCATGACGTGGCAGAAGATGTCCAGGCCGCGACGGTTCTCGATCATGCGTATTGCACCTTGCGTTCGATGAAGCGGAACTGCACGACCGTGAGCACGATGACGATCGCCATCAGCACCACCGACTGGGCAGCCGAGCTACCGAGGTCGAGCCCCTTGAAGCCTTCCGAGTAGATCTTGTAGATGAGCGTCATGGTCGACTGGCCGGGGCCGCCGCCGGTGGCGGCATCGATCACCGGGAAGGTGTCGAAGAACGAGTACACGAGGTTCACCACGAGCAGGAAGAACGTGGTCGGCGAGATCAGCGGCAGCACCAGCCCGAAGAAACGCCGCACCGGACCGGCACCGTCGATGGCCGCCGCTTCGACCAGCGAGCGCGGAATCGCCTGCAAACCGGCGTAGAAGAACAGGAAGTTGTAGCTGATCTGTTTCCAGATCGACGCGAGCACGACCAGGAACATCGCCTGACCGCCGTTCAGCGCGTGGTTCCATTCCACGCCGAGTTTGCCGAGCCCGTAGGTCACGAGGCCGATACTCGGGTTGAACAGAAACGCCCACAACACCGCCGCAATCGCCGGGGCGACCGCGTACGGCCAGATGAGCAGCGTCTGGTACACGCGCTTGCCGCGCGTGACGCGATCGGCCATGGCGGCGAGCAGCAGCGAGATCACCAGCCCGCACACGGTCACCAGACCGCTGAAAATCATCGTGGTCCGAAACGATGCGAGATAGAGCGGATCGCGCCAGAGCGAGGTGAAGTTGTCGAAGCCGACGAACTGGCTGGAGAGCCCGAATGCGTCCTGCGTCGATGTCGATTGCCACAGGGCCTCGCCCGCGGGCCACAGAAAGAACACGACGGTAATGAATAGCTGCGGAGCGACGAGCGCGTACGGCAGCCAGCCGGTACCGAAGCGAGGGCGTTCTCTTGAGTTGTGCGCCATAACGATTTGAACCAATGAAAAAAACGCCAACCCGGCCCGCGTGGGCGGGCCGGGTGGCGTCATTGTAACGTCACGGTCATATTGGCCGATGCACGAAATGCGCGTGCATCGCTGTCAGTGCCGTGTGCGGGGTAGCGCTTAGCTTCCCGACTTTTCGAAGCGGCGCAGCAGGTCGTCGCCACGGGCCACCGCCTTATCCAGCGCGGCCTTCGGCGTTTGCTTGCCGCTCCACACGCCTTCGAGTTCTTCGTCGATCACCGTACGGATCTGCGGCATGTTGCCCAGACGCAGACCACGGGTGAACGGCAGAGGCGGCTTGTTGAGCATCTGCTTGATGGCCATGTCGGCGCCCGGGTTCTTCTCGTAGAAGCCTTGCTTCTCGGTCAGTTCGTAGGCCGCCTTGGTGACCGGCAGGTAGCCCGTGTCCTGGTGCCACTTCGCGGCCACGGCCGGCGAGGTGAGGTAGTTCAGGAACTTGGCCACGCCCTTGTACTCGGCCGACGACTTGCCGGCGAGCACCCACAGGCTGGCGCCACCGATGATGGCGTTCTGCGGGGCACCCTTCACGTCCGCGTCGTACGGCATCATGCCCACGCCGTAGCTGAACTTGGCGTACTTGGCGATGTTGGCGAGCGCACCCGAGGTGGTCATCGCGATACCGCAGTCGCCGCTGTAGAACTTCGAGGTCACTTCATCCTTGCGGCCCACATACGTGAACGTGCCTTCCTTGGCCATGTCGGCCAGGAACTGGATGTGCTTGGTTTGCTGCGGACCGTTGAAGACCAGCTTGGCGTCAAGACCGTCGAAGCCGTTGTTCTTCGTGGCGAACGGCAGGCCCTGCCATGCGCTGTAGTTCTCCAACTGCGTCCAGCTCTGCCAGCCCATCGTGAAACCGCACGACAGTCCAGCGGCCTTGAGCTTGGTGGCGTCTGCCTTCACGTCGGCCCACGTCTTGGGCGCGGTGTTCGGGTCGAGGCCCGCCTTCTTGAAGGCGTCCTTGTTGTAGTACAGCACCGGGGTCGAGCTGTTGAACGGCATCGACACGAGGTGATTGGTCTTGCTGTCGGCGTAGTAGCTGGCCACGGTCGGCACGAAAGCCGATTCGTCGAACGGCTCGCCGGCGTCCTTCATGACTTGCCAGACCGGCTTCACAGCCTTCTTGGCCTGCATCATCGTGGCCGTACCCACTTCGTACACCTGCAAAATTGCGGGGGCGTTGCCGGCACGGAAAGCAGCGATGCCTGCGGCCAGGCCCTGCTCGTAGTTGCCCTTGTAGATCGGAACGATCTTGTAATCGCTTTGCGAGGCGTTGAAATCGTTGGCGATCTGGTTGACGCGCTCGCCGAGAGCCGATTCCATCGAGTGCCAGAACTGGATCTCGGTGGCGGCCAGGGCCGACGTGCTCATGCCGAGCGCCAGGGCCGCACCGACGCCGGCCAGGGCGAGCGTGCGCAGGGAAGGTTGCTTCATGCCAATCTCCGGTGGTTCACGAGAAGTCTTGTCTGTTCGCGGTGCGAACGGTATAGCGCCGCGTAGACTACCACGCCGTCGTGTTTTTTCCACTCGCAGTGCAGCACCGTTTGTTGTATGGCGGCGTCTCGCAAGCGATTGACAGAATATTGGAATTCACCGGCGCGCCATGCCCGTAGGCGCGGGGCGTGGTCGTGGCCGAAGACCGCAGACAAACACAACGCGCCGTTGCACTGCACAAGCGGATTTGACTTATTTCTGACTTATTTGCCCGCGTCTAGACCCGATGGTACGGATGATTCGCGTTGATGCTCCACGCGCGGTAGAGCTGTTCGGCGAGCAGCACCCGCACCATGCCGTGCGGCATGGTGAGGCTGGACAAGCGGATGAGCGTATCGGCGCGGGCCTTGAGGGCCGGGTCGAGCCCGTCGGCACCGCCGATCACGAAGGCGACATCGCGGCCGTCCTGCTGCCAGCCGGTGAGCGACTGGGCGAGGCGCATCGTGGTGAGGTCCGTGCCGCGCTCGTCCAGACAGATGAGCCGGCAGCCGCGCGGCAGGGCCGCGTCGATGCGCTGCGCCTCGGCAGCCATCACGGTCTCAGCGGTGCGGGAGTTGGAGCGTTGCTCCGGCTTGATTTCCTTGAGTTCGATGCGCAGCTCGGGGGGCATGCGCTTCGCGTACTCGGCAAAGGCGGTCTCGATCCAGCCGGGCATCTTGTGCCCGACCGCGAGAATGTACAGACGCATGACAGCGAAACCGGCGGGTCTTACTTGGCGGCCTTGCGGCGTGCCGGTGCCTTGGCTTCGGCGGCGTCGTCGCCGTCGTCTTCCGCTTCGCCGTCATCTTCGGCGCTGGCCTTGACACCGGCCTTGGTGCCCGCGGCCTTCAGGCGCACGGGCTTCTCGCCCCAGATCTCTTCCAGGTTGTAGTACTGGCGCAGGGCCGGTTGCATGATGTGCACGATGGCGTCGCCGGTATCGACCAGCACCCATTCGCCCACGTCTTCACCTTCCATGCTGATGACGTCGCCGCCGGCTGCCTTGACCTTGTCGCGCACGCTGGCGGCGAGGGCCTTGGTCTGGCGGTTGGACGTACCGCTGGCGATGATCACGCGCTCAAACAGGGCGGTGAGGTGCTCGGTGTTGTACACCTTGATGTCCTGGGCCTTGACGTCTTCGAGGGCGTCGACGATAAGGCGCTGAAGTTTACGAATATCCATAGTGCGTTGTCTTGGTGAAGCAGAGGCAAACAGGGGCGCGAGACGGCGGGCCGCTAGGGCTTGTCAGGCGCGATACAGGTGTTGCGCGCGGATGTACTCCCACACGGGTTCGGGCAGATTCGCAGGCCGTGAGGCTGCGTCTGTCGCGTGCGCCAGTGCGGCGCGCAACTCGGTGGCGGAGATGTCGACGGCCAGTGAGTCGTCGATCAGGATGCCGCCGCATGGCGTGGATTGTACCCCGAGCGCGGACTTTTCCCTTTCTGCGAAGACTTCACGCAGTGGCAGGGACGCCGTTTCGCGGCTGAAACCCGGCCGGGCCGCCGCACATACGTGGGCGTAATCGAACAGTTCGCGCCAGGCGTGCCACGTGTCCAGACGCACCAGTTGGTCCGAGCCGATCAGCAGCGACAGCGATGCTTGCGGCCCGTAATCGGCGCGCAACTCGCGCAGCGTATCGATCGTATAGCTGGGGCCGGCTCGCTCGATTTCGCGGGTGCTCACGATCAGTTGCGTGGCCGGATGCGTGCGTTGCAACTCTTCAGCCAGCAATTCGGCGGCCAGCCGGGTCATTGCCAGACGGTGCACGGCGGGCGTGCTGCCCTGCTTTTGCGGTTGTTGGCCGGCAGGCATGAGCAACAGCTCGTCGAGCGCGAGCGTGCGGGCAAACAGTGCGCCCAGCGCCAGATGGCCGGTATGAATCGGGTCGAACGTGCCGCCGAGCACGCCGATGCGCTTGGGGCCTCGGGCGGCGCGAGAGGTGACGGTCATGCGTGGGTCGCCTTCACACCCACTCGCGGCGCACGAGGAAATCGGTATAGAGCTTGGCTTCCGGGGTGTCCGGCTCCGGCTTCCAGTCGTAGTGCCACTTCACGATCGGCGGCATCGACATCAGGATCGACTCGGTACGGCCGCCCGATTGCAGGCCGAAATGCGTGCCACGGTCCCAGACCAGATTGAATTCGACGTAGCGGCCACGGCGATGCGCCTGAAAATCGCGCTCGCGCTCGCCGTACGGCATGCCGCGGCGGCGTTCCACGATCGGCACATAGGCGTCGAGGAAGGCGTCGCCCACGCTTTGCATGACCGCAAAGCCGGTCTCGAAGCCGCCGCCCGAGAAATCGTCGAAGAAGATACCGCCGATGCCGCGCGGCTCTTGCCGGTGCTTCAGATAGAAGTACTCGTCGCACCAGGTCTTGAAGCGCGGGTACCAATCGGTGCCGAACGGATCGAGGGCGTCCTTGCAGGTCTGGTGGAAATGCCGGCAGTCGTCTTCGAATGCGTAATAAGGCGTGAGGTCCATGCCGCCGCCGAACCAGAACGCGGGGGCTTCGCCGGGGGCGGTCGCGATCAGGATGCGCACGTTGAAGTGCACGGTCGGGCAGTACGGATTACGGGGATGCAGAACGAGCGAGACGCCAAGGGCTTCGAAACCGCGTCCGGCCAATTCGGGGCGCGAGGCGCTGGCCGAGCCGGGGAGCTTGTCGCCCACCACGTGGGAGAAGTTCACGCCGCCGCGCTCGAAGAAATCACCGTCGTCGAGCACCCGGGTGCGGCCGTCGCCACGCAGCGCGCCGTCGGCCGGGCGCTGCCAGTCGTCGGCGAGAAAGCGCTTGCCGTCGAGCCGTTCCAGCGTTTCGACAATACGGTCTTGCAGACCGAGCAGATAAGTTCGCACTGCGCCGGTGTCCGGCATCTGTGCGGCGTCTTTCGCCGTCGTGCTCGCGGTCATCCTTCTACGTCCCGTTTTGGTAATAGACGGATTGTACCGGCTGGCGGGCGTTCAGGGGCGTCAGGCGGGGCGCCGGGGCGGCGTTTATGCCGCCCGGATGACCCGTATCAAGGTGTTGAGGTGACTTTCGGGACGTTCGCGAAGCCCGTCCTGATGTTGAATGCGCAGTTCAGGGCGCCGGAGCGTTCGGGCGCGAGCCCGCCGGCGCGGCATTGCCCGTGCCGATGATCGGCGCGTTCGCGCTGGCGTTGCCGCCGCCCACATCCGCTGGCGGCGGCATGAGGATCTGGCGCGGCGCGGGTACCGGCCAGTGCGCCGTACCGCCGACTTCGGCAATCGCCCGGTTGGTGTCGAAATACACCTGCCAGTAGTCGCGGTTGTGGCAGTACGGCCGCACCGCGAGCACCGGCCCGGCCGGATTGAACTCCAGAATGGCGACGTCCACGGCGGGCGCACTCATCACGTTCGGAATCTGGGCGATACGCGCCTTGAGACGCGCTACGGCGTCCTGCACGTCGACCGTATGGGCCAACTGCGCGCTCAGATCGACGCGCCGGAACGCGTTGGCGTCGTAGACCGTGATGTTGTCGCTGAACACCTTCGTGTTACCCACATAGACGCGCAGGTTGTCTGCCGTGGTCATCGTCGTGACGAACAGGCCGATCTCGTCGACCACGCCGGTCACGCCGCCGGCGCTGATCATGTCGCCCGTCTTGAACGGGCGCAGCACGATCAGGAAGATGCCCGAGGCAAAGTTCGACAGCAGCCCGGACCAGGCCGCGCCGATGGCGATGCCGGCAGCGGCAAGCAGCGCCGCGAACGACGTGGTCTCGATACCGCAGACGCTCAGGATGGTGATGACCAAGGCGATGCGCAAGGCAATGCGCAACGACGATTCGGAGTAACGGACGAGAGTGGGATCGATGGCCCGGCGGGTCATCGCGGCCCGCACGAGGCGGGCGACCAGATTGATGACGATGCCGCCGATGATCCAGATGACGACTGCCATCAGGATCTTCAGTCCGAATGGCACCAGATAATCGTTGACCAGCTTGTTGAGGTCGAACATACGCGTCTCCGTCGAGCGAGGGATCTGTCGGGAAAACTGCTGGGTTCCGCCGAGGCTGGCCGGAGGGGGGTGACCGAGGGCGTTTGCCACGCATTCCATCGTGGAACTACGCAGGTTGCGCCGCTGCCAGCGTGCCAATTTGCGTTTCGCTTGTCAATCTTGCCGATGGGATAACGAAATGACGCCGATGTGATGCCGATGTGGCGAACGCGTCACGTTCCAACAATGTCGCGCCTGAAATGACAACGGCCCGGACGACTTGTGGCCGTCCGGGCCGTGGGGCATCAACTTGCCGGTGCCTCAGTGCGGCACCTCAATACAACGCAATCAGGCCGTGCCTTCCGGCTTGCGCGCGAGGGCGCGGTTGCCGATGTCGTGGCGATATTGCATGCCGTCGAAGCTGATCTGGTTGACCATCTGGTACGCCACGCTTTGCGCGCCGCGCACCGTGTCCGACAAGCCGACCACGCACAGCACGCGTCCGCCGGTGACCGACAGCACGTCGTTCTCCAACTGCGTACCGGCATGGAATGTCACGCAATCGCTGGTCTCGGCGGGAATCTCCGAGATGCGGTCGGCCTTGCGCGGGTTATCCGGGTAGCCGTAAGCGGCGAGCACCACGCCCAGCGCATAGCGGCGGTCCCAGTCGAGTTCGACCTTATCGAGCGTACCGGCAATCGCGTGCTCGACCACCACCGAGAAGTCGCCCTTCAGGCGCGCCATGATCGGCTGCGTCTCGGGGTCGCCCATGCGGCAGTTGAATTCGAGCGTCTTGATATTGCCTTGCGGGTCGATCATCAGGCCGGCGTAAAGGAAGCCCGTGTAGCGGATGCCATCGGTTTCCATACCGCGCACGGTCGGCAGAATGATCTCGCGCATCACGCGAGCGTGAATTTGCGGCGTGACGATCGGCGCGGGCGAGTAGGCACCCATGCCGCCCGTGTTCGGGCCCTGATCGTTGTCGAGCAGACGCTTGTGATCCTGCGACGTGGCGAGCGGCAGCACGTTCTTGCCGTCGACCATGACGATGAAGCTGGCTTCTTCGCCTTGCAGGAATTCCTCGATGACCACACGCGCACCGGCGTCGCCGAGCTTGTTGTCCGCGAGCATCGCGTCCACGGCGTTGTGCGCTTCTTCCAGCGACATCGCCACGACCACGCCCTTGCCAGCGGCCAGACCATCGGCCTTGATCACGATCGGCGCACCCTTGGCGTCGATGTAAGCGTGGGCCTTGGCCGCGTCGGAGAACGTTTCGTAATCGGCGGTCGGAATGCCGTGGCGCTTCATGAACGCCTTGGCGAAGTCCTTCGACGATTCGAGCTGCGCCGCTTCACGCGTCGGGCCGAACACCTTCAGGCCACGGGCACGGAAGATATTGACGATACCGGCGGCGAGCGGTGCTTCGGGGCCGACCACGGTGAGGGCGATGCCTTCACGAATGGCGAACTCGGCGAGCACGTTCGGATCGCTGATCGGGACATTGCGCAGGCGCTCGTCGAGCGCCGTGCCGCCGTTGCCCGGGGCGACGTAGACCAGTTGGATGCGCGACGATTGCGCGAGCTTCCACGCCAGGGCGTGTTCACGGCCACCCGAGCCGACAACCAGAATCTTCATGCTTGTTTATTCCTCGATGACGGCGTTGGTAAAGACTTCCTGCACGTCGTCGAGGTTTTCGAGCGCGTCGAGCAGCTTTTGCATCTTCAGGGCGTCTTCGCCGGTGAAGACCACTTCGGTTTGCGGCTTCATCGTGACTTCCGCGACTTCGGCCTTCAGGCCGGCGGCTTCGAGCTTGGTCTTGACCGTCTGGAAGTCGTTGGCCGGGCAGATCACTTCGAAGCTGCCGTCGTCGTTGCTGATGACGTCGTCGGCACCTGCATCGAGGGCGACTTCCATCAGCTTGTCTTCCGGCGTTTCCGGCGAGAACAGGAACTGGCCGCAATGCGTGAACAGGAAGGCCACCGAGCCGTCGGTGCCCATGTTGCCGCCGAACTTCGAGAAGGCGTGACGCACTTCCGCAACGGTACGCACGCGGTTGTCCGTCATGGTGTCGACGATCACGGCCGCGCCGTTGATGCCGTAGCCTTCGTAGCGAATTTCTTCGTAGTTGGCGCCGTCCAGACCGCCCACGCCGCGATCGATCGCGCGCTTGACGTTGTCCTTTGGCATGTTCGCATCGGCAGCCTTTTCCACGGCCAGACGCAGGCGCGGGTTGCTGTCGGCGTCACCGCCGCCCAGACGCGCTGCCACGGTGATTTCCTTGATCAGGCGTGTCCAGACTTTACCGCGCTTGGCATCTGCCGCAGCCTTCTTGTGTTTGATGTTGGCCCATTTGCTATGACCCGCCATGAAATTCTCCGTCGTGCCGCAGTGCGGCTGAATATGCCGCTGGTCCGCGCAATGCCGCGCGGCCAGCCTTTGAAACGGGAGCGCCCGCCACCGAAGGGCAGCGGGCGCTTGACAGGCATGGCCCTCGGCCTGCGAGGCCCGGGCGGCAACCTGCCGCTATAATCGGAGGCAATTTTATCATGCCGCCGCACCGTGCCACGGGTGTTTGCTGCGCCGTGTCACGACCCGCACCGTGTCTACTGCCGAGGTCGCTCATGCCTAAGAAGCCCGCGCCGTCGCAAGCGTCGCCGTCCCCCGCATCTGCTTCAAGCGCTACTTCCCGCTCTGCATCTCCCGTTGAATCCGCCTCATCCTCCGGCGCTGCCGGTACGCATGAAACCGGGGCACCGCTCGTCATCGCCCGCAACGACCAGCACCTGCTCGGCCTGCTGCCCGCCATGGGCAACCGCCACGGCCTGATCACTGGCGCGACCGGCACGGGCAAGACCGTCACGCTGCAAGTCATGGCGCAGGCGTTCTCCGATATCGGCGTGCCCGTGTTTCTCGCCGACGTGAAGGGCGATCTCACTGGCATCACCCAACCGGGCGCAGAGACTCCCAAGCTCAAGGAACGCATCGCCAATCTGGGCTTCGATACCCCCGACTGGCACGGCAGCCCCGCCATGCTCTGGGATGTGTTCGGCGAGCAGGGCCATCCGGTGCGCGCCACCGTCTCCGATCTCGGCCCGTTGCTGCTCGCACGCCTGTTGGGCCTGAACGAGACGCAGACCGGCGTGCTCAACCTCGTCTTCAAGATTGCCGACGACAACGGTCTGTTGTTGCTCGACAGCAAAGACCTGCGCGCGATGCTCCAGCACGTGGGCGAGAACGCGTCGAGCTTCACCACGCAGTACGGCAATATCTCGGCCGCATCGGTCGGGGCCATCCAACGCGGGTTGCTCGCGCTGGAGCAGCAGGGCGCCGACAAGTTTTTCGGCGAACCGATGCTCAACATCGACGACTTCATGCAGACCGATGCGCAAGGGCGCGGCATCGTCAACATTCTCGCCGCCGACAAACTGCTCACCGCGCCGCGCATCTACGGCACGTTCCTGTTGTGGCTGCTGGCCGAACTGTTCGAGCGTCTGCCCGAAGTGGGCGACCCTGATAAGCCGAAGCTCGTGTTCTTCTTCGACGAGGCGCATCTGCTGTTCAACGAGGCCCCGAAGGCGTTGCTGGAGCGCATCGAGCAGATGGTTCGCCTGATCCGTTCGAAGGGCGTCGGCGTGTACTTCGTCACGCAGAATCCGGTGGACGTGCCCGATACCGTGCTCGGACAGCTGGGCAATCGCGTGCAGCATGCGTTGCGCGCCTATTCGCCGCGCGACCAGAAGGCCGTGAAGGTGGCTGCGCAGACGATGCGGGCGAACCCGTCACTCGATATCGAGAAGGTCATTGGCGAACTGGGCGTGGGCGAGGCCTTGGTGTCGCTGCTCGATGAAAAGGGACGCCCGACCGTGACGGAGCGTGCGTATATCGCGCCGCCGGCCTCGCGCATCGGGCCGATCACGCCGCAAGAGCGGCAGGCGGTGATGGCGAACTCGCTGGTCGCGGGCGTGTACGAGACGGCGGTCGATCGTGAATCGGCGTATGAAAAGCTCGTGGGCCGCACGGAGAACCGCCAACCTGACACGCCGGGCGGTGCGGCTCCGGCAGGGGGTGAGTCCTCGGGTGGTTTGCTCGACGCGGTGAAGGACTCGCTTGGCGGTCTTCTCGGCGGCGGCAGTGGCAGCACTGGCGGCGCGCGCGGTTCGAGCCGCAAGGACACGCCGATCGACGCCATGGTCAAGAGCACGGCCCGCACGATCGGCAGTCAGTTGGGACGCGAAATCGTACGTGGCGTACTCGGCAGCATCTTCGGCGGCAATCGTCGTAGGTAGTCGACGCCGGTAGTCGTTACCGGCAGTCGCCGGTCGCCACCGGTATGCATCGTTGATAGCAATCCGGCCACTCGCGAGTGGCCCGCATCACCCTTACAACAATAACAATGAAGGAGTCTGCGCTTCCCGATGTCTCTGAAAACGTCGCTTGACCCGGTGCGTACCGGTGTTGCCCACGATCCGCTGTGGCTGCGTGCCGCGCCGCTGATCTTCCTGTTCCTGTGGTCGGTCGGCTTCACGGTCGCCAAGATCGGCCTCGCGTACGCCGATCCGCTCACGTTCCTCGCGCTGCGCTACGGCCTCGTGCTGGTGTTGCTCGCGCCGCTGGCCATCGTGATGCGGCCGCCCTTGCCGAAGACCGCGGCGGCGTGGGGGCATCTCATCGTCATCGGCCTGCTGATTCAGGCGTTGTATTTCAGCATGACGTATCTCGCGCTGCGCATTGGCGTCTCGGCGGGCAGCGTGGCGCTGATTACGTCGCTGCAACCGATTCTCGTGGCACTGGCGGTGCCGCATCTGGTCGGCGAGCGTGTGAGCGGGATGAACTGGATCGGTCTGGGGCTCGGACTGGCCGGAGCGGCGCTGGTGATCGTGGCGCGCTCGGCAGTGGAGGCGACGTCGGCACTCGGCCTGCTGTTCACCTTCATCGCATTGGGCGCAATTACCTGCGGCACGCTGTATGAAAAGCGCTTCGGTGTCGGGCAGCACCCGATCACGTCCAATCTCGTGCAGTACGCCGTGGGCTTTGCCGCGACGCTGCCGCTGGCATGGTGGCTCGAACCGATGCACGTCTCATGGACGTGGCAACTCAGCCTCTCGCTCGTCTACCTTGTCATCGGCAATTCGATCGTGGCCATCTCGTTGCTGCTGGCGATGATCCGGAGAGGCGAAGCGTCGCGCGTCTCGGCGCTGTTCTTTCTCGTGCCGCCCGCCGCCGCACTGGCCGCGTGGATCATGGTCGGGGAACACATGCCGCCACTCGCGTGGGGCGGGATGGTGCTCGCCGCCATCGGCGTAGCGATGGCGACGCGGCGCAAGGCGCGCTGACGGGGGGAGCCGGCCCTAGTTCTTCGTGCCGAACAGACGGTCACCGGCGTCGCCCAGACCCGGGATGATGTAAGCGTGGTCGTCCAGACGCTCGTCGAGCGAGGCCACGTACAACTTCACGCCCGGGTGGGCATCGTGCAGCACCTTCACGCCTTCCGGGGCGGCAACGAGGGCGAGGAAGGCAATGTTCTCTTCCTCGACGCCACGCTTGCGCAGCACGTCGACCGCGTGCACGGCCGAGTAGCCGGTGGCGACCATCGGATCGCACAGGATGAAACGGCGGTCGGCCACGTCGGGCAGGCGCACCAGATATTCCACCGGGCGGTGTTGCTCGTCGCGATACACGCCGATATGACCGACGCGTGCCGACGGCACCAGATCGAGCAGGCCGTCGCTCATGCCCACGCCTGCGCGCAGCACCGGCACGATGGCCAGCTTCTTGCCGGCGATGACGGGGGCGTCCATGGTGACCATTGGCGTCTCGATCGACTCGGTCGTGAGCGGCAGGTCGCGGGTGATTTCATAGCCCATGAGCAAGGTGATCTCGCGCAGCAGGCCACGGAACGTGCGCGTCGAGGTTTCCTTGTCGCGCATGTGCGAGAGCTTGTGCTGGATCAGCGGGTGATCGCAGATGAAGAGATTCGGGAAGCGATTATCTTGTTTCATGGCAGCATTCTGAGGCAGGGCCGGTGTGGCCCGCATGGCCGCGATTTTAGCCGATGCCGGCTACGGCGGTCCGGCTTTCGACACCACGCGCCGGAAATGCGGCCCATCACGCCGCGCGTCAGCGGCTATCTCCCGATTCCCTTAGAATCGCTGCAAGACGGCTCGCAGGGCCGTATTTCCACGAATTCTCGACTGACTTGGAAGGCTGAACCATGGATCTGGGAATCAAGGGCCGCACGGCGCTGGTGTGCGGTGCGAGCAAGGGGCTGGGGCGCGCTTGCGCACAGGCGCTGGCCGAAGCGGGGGCCGACGTGGTGATCGTCGCGCGCACGGCGGCGGCACTCAATGAAGCCGCGGATGCGATCCGCGCCTCGACGGGCGTGACGGTGACCGCCGTCGCTTGCGACATCACCACGCCGGAAGGCCGTGCACAAGCACTCGCCGCGTGTGCGCAACCCGACATTCTCGTGACCAACGCGGGCGGCCCGCCGCCGGGCGATTTTCGGGAATGGCAGCGCGACGACTGGATTCGCGCGCTCGACGCCAACATGCTCACCCCGATCGAACTGATCAAGGCGACCGTCGACGGCATGATCGCGCGCCGCTTTGGCCGCATCGTGAACATCACGTCGTCGGCCGTGAAGGCACCGATCGACATTCTGGGCCTCTCGAACGGTGCTCGCTCGGGCCTGACGGGTTTTGTGGCCGGCCTGTCGCGCACGACCGTCGCCCACAACGTCACGATCAACAATCTGCTGCCGGGGGCGTTCGATACCGACCGTCTGGCCGGCACGATGAAAGCGTGGGCAGACAAGAGCGGCCAGTCGGTGGACGAAGCCCGTGCCAAGCGGGCCGCCGCGATTCCCGCGCGCCGCTTCGGCCAGCCGGACGAATTCGGCGCGACGTGCGCGTTCCTTTGCAGCGCGCAGGCCGGGTACATCACCGGGCAGAACGTGCTGATCGACGGCGGCGCTTATCCCGGTACTTTCTAGGCCGGCACTTTCTAGGCAGAGACTTCCCACATGACCGTAACTACCGTCACGAGCGCACCGAAGGTTCGCATCGCCCTCATCGCGCACGACAAGAAGAAAGATGAAATTCTGGCCGTCGCGCGCGATTACGTGGACGTGCTGCGCCAGTGCGACCTCGTCGCCACCGGCACCACGGGCGGGCGCATCGCCATGGAGCTAGGCCTCGACGTGGAGCGCAAGCTCTCCGGCCCGCATGGCGGCGATCTGCAAATCGGCGCCCAACTGGCCGAAGGCCGCGTCGACATGGTGCTGTTTCTGCGCGACCCGATGACGCCCCAGCCGCACGAACCCGATATCAATGCGCTCGTGCGCGCCTGCGACGTGCACAACGTGCCGTGCGCAACCAATAGTTCGACGGCTCGCTTGTTGCTGGAGCAGTTGATCATTCGTCTTGCGGCCCAGCCGAAAGCGCTGGCGACCTGATCGTCACGCGCTCGGCAGGCAACCGATATCCCCAGAACAAACCCCCGAATAATCAAGGAGCGAGGATGACAAAAGCGATCCGCATCGAAACGAATGGCGGTCCGGAAGTGATGCAGTACGTGGACGTGCAAGTCGGCGAGCCGGGCCCGGGTGAGGCGCGCGTGCGTCACAACGCGGTCGGGTTGAACTACATCGACGTGTATTTCCGTACCGGTCTGTATCCGCAGCCGCTGCCCGCCGGGCTTGGCATGGAAGCCTCGGGCGTCGTCGAAGCCGTGGGCGAAGGCGTCACGCATGTGAAGCCGGGCGACCGTGTGGCGTACGCCAGCCGCCCGTGCGGTGCTTACTCGCAGGCGCGTGTGATGCCCGCCGCACCGCTGGTGCGTCTGCCCGACGCGATCACCGACGACCAGGCCGCCGCCATGATGCTGCAAGGCATGACGGCGCAATACCTGCTGCGTCGCACGTATCCGGTGAAAGCGGGCGACACGATCCTGATTCATGCAGCCGCCGGCGGCGTGGGGCTGATTGTGTGCCAATGGGCCAAGGCACTCGGCGCGACGGTCATCGGGACGGTCGGTTCCGACGAGAAAGCCGCGCTGGTGCGTCAGCACGGCTGCGATCACCCGATCGTCTACACGCGCGAGAACTTTGTCGAGCGCGTGAAGGACATCACGGGTGGCGAAGGCGTGCCCGTGGTGTACGACTCGATCGGCAAAGACACCTTCATCGGTTCGCTCGACTGCCTGCGTCCGCTTGGCACGATGGTGAACTTCGGTAATGCCTCGGGCCCGGTGACGCAGATCAACACGGCCGATCTGGTCTCGCGCGGCTCGCTGTTCTTCACGCGTCCGACCTTGTTCAACTACACGGCCAAGCGTGCAGATCTGGAAGCGACGGCCAACGAGTTGTTCGATGTGGTGGCGAAGGGCACCGTGAAGATCGAAGTCAACCAGCGTTATGCGCTGGCTGACGTCGCTCAGGCGCATCGTGATCTCGAAGCGCGCAAGACGACGGGCTCGACGCTGCTGATGCCGTAATCGGGGCCTCCGGCCTTCGTGCAGAAAAGAAAAGGGACGCCAGTGGCGTCCCTTTTTCGTTGGCGCTGGTGTCGCCGCAGCGACCGTTCAGGCGCGTTGCGTGAAGATATGCGCGCGGGCGTCCTCGCGCACGTCGACGGGCAGGCGCCCGACCAGCCAGTGCACCACCATGCCGATGATCACCACGTCGTCGAGCAGGCCAAAAACCGGTACAAAGTCGGGAATCAGGTCGAACGGGCTGAGCAGATAGACGACCAGTGCCGCCACGGCGGGCAGCAGCCAGCGCGGGCGGCGCGGGTCACGCACCGCGTGCCAAAGAATTCGGAAATCGTGGCGCGCCACTTGCCACAGACGCAGAAAACGTTTCACTTGCAGACTCCCAAAACAAACGTCAAGACCGTGTGGTTATGCAGAAATGCGTGCTTAACCGACGCAAATGTCGAAAACGTCGTATAACATCGTTCAAAGTATTGAGAATGATACGCGCAAGTGATGTTTCTTGCCGATAGGCATGGGCACGCACTACGCGTTACAAAAGACTTCGACATCGCTGCATCGCTACGGTTTCATCTTGCGGTAGTGACTGCCGGGCAAGTGAGGAAACGGCAGCTTTCGCGATTGCGGCGTAACAGGGGCGGCGGGATAATTTGCCAATCGCCGTGGTCTACCCCTTTTTCCCCTCCTAGCGGACGCATCCAACGCCACTATGACCGACGCTCAAGATCCGAAATCGCCGCAACAGCCCCCCAAGCCCGAGCTCGACGCGAACAAGAGCGCAGCCAAACCAGCAACACCCGCCACCCCGGAAACCTCGTCGAGCGCCTCGACCCAGTCGACCGACTACGTCGAAGGTGCGACACCGGCCGCGCCGCGCGCGACCGGAAAACCGGTGGGCGGCACGGCAGAAGGTTCTGCCGACATGCCACCCAACCCCGACACGCTGACCCGTCCAGTGCATCAGGCAGAACCGGGCGCCTCGGCCGACGCTCGGGCCGAACAGCCGCCGCTGGCCACGACAGCTAGCGCGGCAACAACACCTTCAGCAACGCCGACTACGCCGCCGACAACCTCTGCGGCGCCTGCCGCCGGCCAGCCGCCGATTGCTGAAGTTGCGTCCGATCGCAATCCCATTGGCGCCCCGGTTGCCGCGTCGCGCGAAGACGTCAAGGCCGCCGGTGTGGGCAGCGCTGGCGGGACCATCGGTACCGGCACTGGTGCGACGTCTGCCTCGTCGTCGGGCGGTGCGGGTGCCTCAGGTGGTTCAGGCGGCTCAGGCGGTGGCGAACCGCCCCATCAACCCGCGTTCGGCGGGAGCGCGCCGCGTCCCGGCAGCCCTGCATCGATGGGCGGTGCGCCGTCTTACCTGCAAGCGGGCGATTCGCCGTGGTCGGTCTTGCGACGCATCATGGGCGCACGTTTTCGCGCGTGGTACGACCGCGCCGGTCAGCGCATCACGCAGCGCACGCTAAAGATCGGCATCTCCGCGCGAATCTTCCATCCGGAGCCCGGCAACAAGGGGTTGCGCAGCAAAACGCTGCAATACCTTGAAGAATCGATCGCGCACTGGGTGATGTCGCGCGACGTGCTGGTGTTCATGATTCCGACAGTGGATACGCAAGGCCAGCTTCACCCGAGCCACATCCGCCTGCACGATTACGCCAAGCATCTCGACGGTCTGGTGTTGCAGGGCGGGGCGGACGTTGCGCCGCTCACGTATTCGGAAGTCGCCACGCGTCACGAATGGCAGGGCGACCGCATGCGCGACATGTACGAACTGGAACTGCTGCACGAGTTTGTCGAGCAGGGCAAGCCGATTCTCGGCGTCTGCCGTGGCTGTCAACTGATCAACGTGGCGTTCGGCGGCACCTTGCATCAGGACATCGCCACCGATCTGCCGGAAGCGATTCCTCACGTGACGGAAACGTACGAGCACAATCGCCACACGCTGACCTTCCCCGAAGGCTCGTCGCTCGCGCAAATGCTCGGCCCGGTCGATGTGCCCATCGTGAATTCGATTCACCACCAGTCGGTGAAGACGCTGGGGCGCGATCTGAGTGTGGAGGCGATGTGTGCGGAAGATGGCGTGGTGGAGGCCATTCGCTATCGCAAGGCGCCGTTCGTGATGGGCCTGCAATGGCATCCGGAGTTTCACCGCGCGGGTGGTCCGGAGTTTCTGGATTGCACGCCGGTGCTCGATAACTTCCTGCGTGCCGCGCGCGAGACGCGCTTCTGATGCATTTCGAATGCACTGAATCCCCATCAGTGCCGCAATAGAGAAAGGGCAGCCGAGGCTGCCCTTTCTCATGTCGAGAGCGCTGCGATACTGCCGGCAGCGCTCCGTCCGCGTCGATTAGAAGCGGTGACGGATGCCCGTGCCCACAACAGTTTGCGAGCTGGTCGACGACATACCGCCGGCAGCGCCGACACCAGCTTGCAAGCCCGTGCCTTCGTTGTCGGAGATGTGTTGGTACGAACCGGTCAGGTACACGTCGGTGCGCTTCGACAGACGGTAGTCAGCTTGCAGCGTAACGGTGTGGAACTTCGGCTTCTGATCCGTCGAATCTTGCTTGGCCATCGTGTACGTGTACGCGGCCGACAGCGAGACTGCCGGGGTCAGCATGTAGCGACCGTTGATTTCGAAGTTGTCGAACTTCAGACCGTCGTTGTTGAACGACACAGCCGTGCTGTTGTAGTTCAGGCCCGACAGACCTTGCAGTTGCGTGTGGGTGTACACCAGGCCGACCGTAGCCGGGCCGAAGGCGTAGTTACCACCGATACCCCAGACGCGTTGCTTCTGCGACTGGAACACCGAGTCACCGCCGTTCGACGTGTCGACAGCGCCCGAACCGTTGTTGTTACCCGGATTGCCTTGGCGTTCCAAGTAAGCAGCAGCCACCGTCAGCGGGCCGTTTGCGTAGTTCACGCCGGCGCTGAATGCACGGTTGTTGGCGAAGTCACCAGCCTTGTTCGAGAAGCCATACAGGCCGCCGAACGTCAGGCCGTTGTAGTTGGCGCTCGAGTACTTGACCGAGTTGTTCACACGGAACGAGTTGTTCGTGTTGTCGTTATCGTACGGGTGCGAAGCGATCGTGCCGCCGAACGACGAACCGTTCAGGGTCAGCGGTGCCAGGTAGTCAACCAGCGAGTCGTATTGACGACCGATCGTCACGGCGCCGAACTTGTCGTTCTGCAGGCCGACGAAGGCTTGACGGCCGAACATGCGGCCGTTTTGGCCCGACTGACCGTTGTTGATCGAGAAACCGTTTTCCAACACGAAGATGGCCTTGTTACCGCCACCCAGGTCTTCCGAGCCCTTCAGGCCCCAACGGCTGCCGTTGATCAGGCCGCTCGTTGCGCGGAAGTTCTTCGAACCCGAAGCCGCCGACGTGGTGGAGTTGCTCGTGTAAGCAACGCCAGCATCGATCAAGCCGTACAGCGTGACGCTGCTTTGAGCATGCGCGGCGGTCGCCGAGAACGCGCCGACAACGGCTGCGGCAAGAAGAGTTTTTTTCATGGTTTAAGCTCCAGTAACGTGACACGAATCGCAGAATTCGCGTGAAAACAGAACGCGGCGAAACAGAACATGTCGAGGTGACGGTTTGTCATTCGCGGACCCGATCAGGTATCGGCACTGTTCTGCTGACAGGGGGCAGTGTATGAGTGGGCATCACTCCCGCCTATTTCAGAATCCGCAAGAATCTATTTCACTTCTGAAAAGAATCACGTCGATGCGTCCTAAAGCGTTGTGTGGCAAGGGATTGGCTTGATTAAGCCTAGGCGAGAAATGGCAATGCAAGCGGTGTGTGTTGCGCTCGGGACACAGTGTTGTGGGGTTGATGAGGCGGCTGCGAAGCGTTACCAGCACTGGATTTGCGCGCGACACGCGTGATTTGAATTGGTTC
The DNA here is from genome assembly GCF_002179965.1 of Pandoraea sp. PE-S2T-3. GTDB lineage: Bacteria > Pseudomonadota > Gammaproteobacteria > Burkholderiales > Burkholderiaceae > Pandoraea. The sequence continues at coordinate 71,182 of NZ_NGUQ01000014.1, read as the reverse complement.
CCGCGCTGCGAATTCATGCCGAAGTGCCGGCTTGCGCGAGTGGTGCATGACACTGAAATCGAAAGCAATGACGTAACCAATACTGTCGTGATGTCGTTCAGCGATTCGCGATGTTCAGTCGGTCGCGATTAGACAGTCGAGCGTGTCGCGTGGCGGAAAAGTCGATGGCAAATTTGTTCGCCGATGGGTTCACGACAGCGCGCTGTCATTCTCGTGTCATCGATGCACGCAAGTGCGACAAATTGAGCGCGTGTGATGCGACAATTCCTAGATGCATGTGAGCGCGGTTTCGCACGTCGTCAAAAAAGCCCTTTGTTTATGGGGTTTTACAGACTATTGCGAGTCGACAAATAAATCATTGCGCCGAATGATGAGAATGTTTCGCGGGGCCGCACCTATACTACGTTCCGCGAGAAGTAGACTTTTGCGTTGAGTGAAAAGTCTCCAAACCTTGGCGCGGCCTCATCGGCCGCGCTTTTTTTTGCCCGCATTTTTGTTACGTGTTTTCGTCACGCGCTTTCGTCACGCGTAGTGCCCCGACGTCAGCGCGTCGGCGCAATCGCGCACATGCGGAATGCTGAGTTGCTTGAGCTTGCGATACAGCGATGCGCGGCAAAAGCCGAGCGTGCGCGCCGCCGCAGAAATGTTCCAGCGATGCTGGGCGAGTGCCTGCAAGATGCGTTCACGTTCCTGCATGCGAGGCGCGTCGTGCTCGGTCGTGGCGGGCGTTGCCGTCGCCGCGATGCTCGATGACGCACTCTGCGCGGAGGCCGTGCGCGTGACAGCCGACATCGAAGCCGCCATCGAAGCCACCATCGGCATCGGCAACACCGCCGCCTCTCGCAACGGCAAATCGTGGGCAGTCATCGTCGAATGTCGCGACGTCATCGCCGTCGCGGTCAACTCCGGTGGCAGATCTTCCACTCGCATCACATTCCCGTTCATCACCGCACACGCGTAGCGCAACGCCGCGCGCAGCTGCCGCAAATTGCCGGGCCATGCATAGGCAAGCAGACGCGTCATGGCTTCCGCCGACACGCGTGCGAGGGCTTGATCCATGCGCGTGCCGGGCCACTCGTCGCAGAGCATGCGCGCAATAAGTTCAGGCTTGTCGTCGCGTTCATGCAGCGTGGGGAGCGTCAACACGCCCACGGCGACGCGGTAATACAAATCTTCGCGGAACTTGCCTTGCGCAACGGCGCTCGCGAGATCCTGATGGGTCGCGCAAATCAACTGCACGTCGACCGGGATGGCACGGCTCGCACCCAGCGGTGTGACTTCGCGTTCCGACAGCACACGCAGCAAACGCGTTTGCAGCGCATACGGCATGTCGCCGATTTCATCGAGAAAGAGGGTGCCGCCGTCGGCCTGTTGCAGTTTGCCCTTCATGCCACCGGGCAACGCGCCCGAGAACGCGCCGCGCTGATAGCCAAACAGTTCGCTCTCGACCAGATGTTCGGGAATCGAGGCCGTATTGATCGCGATGAACGCTTGCGCGCGCCGTTCGCTGTACGCGTGCAGTGCGCGGGCGAGAAACTCCTTGCCCGTCCCCGTCTCACCGAGAATCAGCACCGGCAGGCCGCGATCGACGAAGCGCTTGCCGCGCGCGAGCAGATCGCGCATGCGGGCGTCGGTGCCGCTGAGATCATCGATGGCGAGGTAGTCGGGGCGCATCTGGCGCTGAGCCGTGGTGGCAGGCGCGGGCGCCATGGCGGGGTGTGCGAGGGGAGCGAGTGCGGCGACGTTGCTGAAGGCGGCGGACGTACCGAGGGGGACGACAGTGCCTAGGGTGCCTAGGTTGCCAAGGGGGCTAAGTGTGCCAAGCGATCCGACAGGTCGAGCGGGGGCGTTCGCTACAGCGAGGTGAGCGGGCATGACTGTCTCCTTCTCGTATCGTTACGAAAGGTCGCCGTCGGTGGCTTTTGGCCTGGCGTTTCCTCACGTCTCTTTATTTTGCGTCTCGCTCGGGTGGCGACCGCAAATGGAGCATACGACCGCCCAGTCATAACATCCAATACAATATTGGTGCGCTATTAATACCTCTGGGGTATCAGATGATCGAACTGCGCCATTTCCAGTATTTCGTCGTGTTGGCCGAAACCTTGCATTTCGGCCGCGCGGCGCAGCAATTACATATCTCGCAGCCGCCGCTCTCGCGGCAGATTGCGTTGATGGAGGCCGAACTCGGCGTGCAGCTCTTTGAGCGCACACGGCGGAGCGTGCGCCTGACCCGTGCGGGTGCGCGCTTCTATCAGGATGCGGTGGAAATTCTCAACTCGGTAGACAGGGCCAAACGCAACGTCGTGGCGGCCAGCCGGGGCGAGGATGGGGCAATCACCGTGGGCTTCATGATGTCCTCGGCCTACAACATCCTGCCGGCGCTCACGCGCACTTACGCTGCGGCGTATCCGCGCGTCGACATGAAGCTGGCGGAAGCCCTGCCCAACCTGCTGGCCGAATCGGTGCGCGCCGGCCGTATCGACGTGGGCATCATGTACCGTCCGGAAGACCTGACCGGGCTGGAGTCGGCGACGGTGTTTCGCGAAGAGATGGTCGCGGTGATACCGCGCACGCACGCACTTGCCGACGTGGGCGTGCTAGATGCCACGCAACTGGCAGAAGAGTCGTTCGTGAGCATTCCGCGCGAGATTGCCCCGCTGGTCTACGACCTGATCGTCACGCATTGCCGCCGCGCCGGCTTCGCACCGCATATCCGGCTCGAAACCAACCTTCAGCAGACGATTATCAATTTGGTGGGTGAGGGGCTGGGCGTGGCGATGGTGCCAATGTCGATGAGCAGCGCGAGCGCGTCGGGCACTGCGGTGTTCAAGTCACTGCGTAATGCGCCCGTGGCAGAGGTGGCCCTGCTGTGGAGTCGCGACAACCACAACCCGTGTGTTGCCACGTTTGTTGAAAATGCCCAGCGCGCGTGGCGCGAAATGCAGCGCGTGCCGGGCGCGCGGGTGGTGCCCGATCTGCCGGACACCCTCCTGCGCTGATTCTCGATGCCGGTTCCGGTTCGGCGGCTTAGATTTCCAGAATCCCGGCGGCCACGAAGCCGCCGTCGACCGGCAGGATATGCCCGGTCACATACGACGCGTCGTCCGACGCGAGGAAGCTCACCGCCCCGGCGATTTCTTCCGGCTGGCCGTAGCGGCCCAGCGGCGTGGTTTCCGTGTAGTGCCGGCGCGAGATGTCCGAGTGCAGCACCTTGGTCAGCGGCGTGTCGATCGGGCCCGGGGCAACGCCGTTGGCCGTAATGCCGAACGGGGCCAGTTCGATGGCCATCTGACGCGTGAGCCCGATCACGGCCGCCTTCGACGTGCCATAAGCGGTGCGCCCGGCGCTCGCCAGAATGCCCGCCACCGAGGCCAGATTGACGATGCGCCCCCAGCGTTGTTCGCGCATCAGGCGGGCGGCGTGCTGCCCGCATAGCAGCGTGCCGGTCAGGTTGACGGCCATCACCTGATGCCAGTGATCCAGCGGGTATTCGAGAAACGGAAACGTCTTGGCGATGCCTGCGTTATTGACCAGCACGTCGCAGCGGCCGTGCTTCTGCGCCACTTGCCGGAACCCGTCGGCAATCGACGCTTCCTCACCCACATTCATCTTGAGTGCCCACGCATTGCCGCCTGACGCCCGCAACTTGCTTGCCGTCTCGTTCGCACCTTCCTCGTTCAGATCGGCGACCACGACCGTCATGCCGTCTTTGACCAGCCGCTCGCAAATGGCTGCACCGATACCCATTCCACCGCCCGTCACAACTGCTACTTTCTCGGTCATGCTATGGACTCCTAAATTTATTTCGATTTACAGCGCGGGCTCCACCGCCAGCAGTGAGGCGGAGTCCGTTAGTTACCCAGCGAAAATTCGAACCGTGGCAGCGGTGGCGTCAGGCGGGCGGTCATCAAAGACCCGCCGGCCCGACGCTGCGCCGCTTACTTCAGGAAGCCGATAGAGATCCACGGCACGAAGACCACGATCAGCAGCGCGATGAGCAGCGCGCCCATATAAGTCCACATGCGGTTGAACACCTTGTCGGGCGAGGTCTTGCCGATGGCGCACGCGGCGTAGAACCCCACACCGAGCGGCGGCGCGAACAGGCCCATGCCCATCGACAGGATGACGACCATCGCGTAGTGCACGTCGTGAATGCCCAGCGAGCGCGCCACGGGGAACAGCAGCGGCCCGAACAGCACGATGGCCGGAATGCCTTCAAGCACGCTGCCCAGCACGATGAACACCACCATCGAGATCAGCAGAAAGCCGACCTGTCCGCCCGGTACGCCGTGCATCAGGCCGACCAGCTTGGCCGAGAAACCCGACTGCGTCAGCGCCCACGCCATGGCGGTCGCCATGCCGATGATCAGCAGAATCGCGCCGGAGAGTGCGGCCGTTTCCGTGAGCAGCGGGTAGAGGCGTTTGAAGTTCAGATGCTTCTTGAACGCGTGCACGATCAGGCCGATCACGATCGTGTAGGCGATGCCGACCGTCGAGACCTCGGTGGCCGTGGCGGCACCTTCGATCACGGCCGTACGGATCAGGATCGGCAGGGCCAGCGCGGGCAGCGCGATGATGAACGTCTTGCCGATCACGCCCCACGGTGCACGGCGGGCCGCACTCGGTGCTTCCTTGCGCGAGCGGGTGAAGCACACCACCACGATGGCGAGCGTCGCGATCACGGCCGGCAGCAGGCCGCCGACGAAGAGCGCGGTAATCGACACACCGCATACCGCGCCAATGGTGATCAGCACGAGACTCGGCGGAATCGTCTCCGTCATCGCGCCCGTCGAGGACAGCAGCGCGACGAGGTCTTCCGGTTTCGAGCCACGGCGTTGCATTTCGGGGAACAGCGCCGGGGCAACAGCGGCCATGTCGGCAGCCTTCGAGCCCGAGATGCCCGAGACGAGGAACATCGCACCGAGCAGCACATATTGCAGGCCGCCGCGCACGTGACCGAGCAGCGATGCCATGAACTCGATCAGGCTGCGCGCCAGCCCGCTCATTTCGATCAGGGCACCGAGCAACACGAAAAGCGGCACCGACAGCAGAATCAGGCCCGACATGCCCTCGTCCATGCGGCTCACGACGATCTGCAACGGCGCATCCGTCACGAGCGCGAGATAGCCGAGCGTGGCCGTCCCGAACGCAAACGCGATCGGAATGCCGCCCGCCACACAAACGCCCACGATCAGCACGAAGAACACGAGCAGGTTGTAATTGCCCATCGCGATCAGCGCCGGGCGGCCGAGCCACAGTGCCGCACCGAGCGCAGCCACGACCAGCACCCCGAGTCCGAACTGGCGCATCGTGGAGCAGCGCGCCATGCGCGAGATCGCGGCGAGCAGCATGAGCGCCGCACCGACCGGCAGTGCCGCGGCACGCAGGCCATCGGGGATTTCGAGCGCGGGCGTCGTGATGTCCATCTGTTCGATGGCATGCGTGTACGCCGGCATGATGATGAGCGCCACGAACACGCAGACCGTGAGCGCGGCCATCGTCTGAAACCAGTCACGCCACGCCGCAGGAAGCTTGTTGACGATGGCGGACAGGCGCATGTGCTCACCGCGATCGAGCGCGATGACCGCGCCGAGCATCGATAGCCAGATGAACAGGATTTGCGCCAGTTCATCCGACCAGGTGAGCGGATTGTCGAACCCGTAGCGCGAGATTACGCCCGCGAGCAGGATGAGAGTCTCCGCCACGACCAGCAGCACGGCAACCGCCTCGGTGACTTTCATCACCGCGCGGTTGACGTGGCAGAAGAGGCGGGCGAGCGCGTGCGTGGGCTCGGCCGTCATCGTCAACGTTTCCATTTACGCGAGCTTCCCGGTGTACTTTTCGAGCATGGCCCAGGCTTCGTCGCCGAACTTCTTGTGCCATTCCGTGTAGAAGCCCGCTGCGCGCAGCTTGTCGCGGAACTGTTCGTTGTTCGGTGCGTTGAACACGAGACCCTTCTGCTTGAGTTCGACCATCACGCCGTCGTTGAGCTTCTTCACGTCGTCGCGCTGCACCAGTGCGGCGGCGTTCACGTTGGCGGTGATGATGTCCTGCAAGTCCTTCGGAATCTTGTCCCACTTCTGCTTGTTGGCGAGGAACCAGAAGCCGTCCCACATGTGGTTCGTCATCGACACGTACTTCTGCACTTCGTACAGCTTGGCGGTGGTGAGCAGGGCGAGCGGGTTTTCCTGCGCTTCGACGATCTTCGTTTGCAGCGCCGAATAGACTTCGGAGAAGTTGATCGACGTGGGCGACGAATCGAATGCGCGGAACATCGACGTCCACAGCGGGCTCGTCGGCACGCGGATCTTCAGGCCCTTGAGGTCAGCCGGTGAATTGATCGGGCGATTGCTCGTGGTGATCTGGCGATAACCGTTCTCCCAGATCTTGTCGAACGCGAAGACCGTGGTCTTGGCGATTTGCCCGCGCACGTGGGCACCGAGATCGCCGTCCATGGCGGCCCATACCTGACCGTAGTCCTTGAACGCGAAGCCCACGCCCGAGATCTGCGCCGACGGCACGAGCGTGCCGAGAATCAGCGGCGAGAGCGTGAAGAAGTCGATAGCGCCCGAGCGAATCTGACTCAGCATGTCGCTATCGGTGCCGAGCTGGTTGTTCGGGTAAATCTGGAAGTCCACGCGGCCTTTCGACTGCTCCGCGATCTTCTGCGCCATCTCCTTGGCGCGGATGTTCATCGGATGGCTGATCGGCAGGTTGTTGGCGAACTTCAGCGTGATTTCGGCGGCGTGCGCCTGCGTTTGATACAACCCCGTGGCGGCAGCGGCCGATGAGGCGGCCACGACTTTGATGAAGTGGCGACGATCCATAGTGCTCATACTGCATGTCTCCTTGATTTATAGGTTTGGTGACTGCGTCTGAAGCGGGACGGTACGGGCGTGTTGCCCTGCAACCTTCCTGCCAACTCGGAACGCGGGCTCACAAGTGGCTTGGCTATCTTACGCAAATCGAATGCCAGTTCGACGCCCTGACGGGAAAACCCTTACGTTGTTAAACATCCACGCAATCTCAAGGCGATCTGAACGCGCCCGTGCAACGGCTTTTGTCTGATGGAACAGGCGGGTAGCGCGCTATGACAGGCTTGCCGGGGCACGGCGTCGACGGCGCACGGGCGTGCGACACCTGTCGCATGGCGCGGCGGCACGTGCGACAACTGTCTCGTGTGAATGTCGCCGCCGGTGAGACACCTGTCGCAGTTGGGCCGTCGACTGTCTCTTGTGGCGAGCCATGCTGCGCCACAGCAAATTCGTTTCATGCGCCACGCATTCGAATTCACTTGATGCGCTTAGGAGTCCCGCTTTACGCTTACGTCAATTGCGCGCACGCCATAAGCGTGTGTCCGGACGGCGGGGCGAATCTTCTGCGAATCTCCTCACGGTCTTGCCGCGCAATCGGCGTTCGATGCCGTGGCGATCATGAACCGCGAGAATCTGGCATCGAAATTGCTCACCGGAGTCTGGATCACCCCAATTTTCCGGAGAAACTTCATGGTTGCTGCATGCCTTACCGGCTGGGCCCACTCCCAGTTCGGCAAACTCGATAACGTCGACGCCGAAGTTCTGCTGGCCCAAGTCGCGCAAGCCGCGCTCGATGATGCGGGCCTCGCGCCCGAGCAGATCGATTCGATTCATGTCGGCACTTTCAATGGCGGTTTCCTGTATCAGGACTTCCCGTCGTCGCTCGTCTTCAACAACATTCCCGGCCTGCGTTTCAAACCCGCGACGCGTTACGAAAACGCTTGCGCGACGGGTTCGGCTGCCGTGCACGGCGGGCTGCAATCGATCGAAGCCGGCAAGGCCACGCACGTGCTCGTGATCGGTTTCGAGAAGATGACCGAGCTCGCCACGCCGCAGGTCGGCGAAGTGCTGCTCAAGTGTTCCTATGCGCGTGAAGAAGCCGGTATTCCGGGCGGTTTCGCCGGGGTGTTCGGCACCATTGCGCAGCAGTACTTCGATCGCTATGGCGACCAGTCCGACGCGCTCGCGCGCATCGCGGCGAAGAACCATCGCAACGGCACGGACAATCCGTACGCTCACATGCGTCGCGACTTCGGCTACGACTTCTGCCGCAACGTCTCCGACAAGAACCCGTTTGTCGCCGGCCCGCTCAAGCGCACCGACTGCTCGATGGTCTCCGATGGTGCTGCGGCACTGGTGATCTCGAAGGCCGACGTTGCCCGCACCATGCCGAAGGCCGTGGGCTTCCGGGCGGCCGTGCAGGTCAACGACTACCTGCCGCTGTCGCGCCGCGACGCGCTCGCGTTCGAAGGCGGCCAGCATGCGTGGCGTCAGGCGCTCGGCGTGGCAGGCGTGTCGCTCAAGGACCTGTCGCTGGTCGAGACGCACGACTGCTTCACCATCGCCGAACTGATCGAATACGAAGCCATGGGTCTGGCCAAGCCGGGTCAGGGTGCCAATGTCGTCGCGGAAGGGCTGACGGAAAAAGACGGCCTGCTGCCGGTCAACCCGTCGGGCGGCCTGAAGTCCAAGGGACATCCGGTCGGTGCCACGGGCGTCTCGATGCACGTGATGGCGGCGATGCAGCTCACCGGCACGGCGGGCGGGATGCAGATTCCCAATGCCAAACTCGCGGGCGTGTTCAACATGGGCGGCGCAGCCGTGGCCAACTACGTGAGCATTCTCGAAGCGCGCTGATCGGCACGCGGCCCGGGGCCTGCTATTGGACGCCTGTGCACACCGATGCAGGCCGGGCAAAGAAGACTAAGAGGAAAGCAGAGGAGACGAGCAAGATGCTCAAGAAGGTCATGAATCTCGGCCGCCTGTTGGCCGACGTTGCCCGGCGCCATCCGGACGAGGCGGGGTTGATCATCGGCGACAAGGTGACGACCTGGGGCGAGATCGACGCGCGCGTGAATGCCGCCGTCGATGCGCTGCGCAAGCTCGGTGTGGGCAAGGGCGACAAGCTGCTCGTGCATTCGCGCAACAACCTGCCGATCTTCGAGAGTGCGTGGATCGCGTTCAAGCTTGGCGCGATCTGGGTGCCCACGAACTTCCGTATCACCGCACCTGAAGCCGCCTATCTCGGGCAGTCGAGCGGGGCGTGCGTGATGATCTACGACGCGGGCTTCGAAGGCCATGTCGACGCGGTGAAAGCCGCTTCACCCGCGCTGCGCCACGTGATCGCACTGGGCACGCCGCGCGCTGGCGAGCTGCACTACGAGACGCTGGTCGCCGAGCACATGGGCGCGCCCGAGTTCGAAGAAGAAGTCGAGTACGAAGACCCGCTGTGGTTCTTCTACACATCGGGCACGACCGGGCATCCGAAAGCGGGGGTACTTTCGCACGGGCAGATGGCATTCGTCGTCACCAACCATCTGGCGGACCTGATGCCCGGTATCACGTATCGCAGCCGCTCGATGGTCGTCGCGCCGCTTTCGCACGGTGCGGGCATTCACGCCATCGTCAACACGGCGCGCGGTGCGGCCAGTGTGCTGCTGCCGGGCGAGAAGATGGACGCGGCGCAGGTCTGGCAGGCGGTCGAGCGTCACCGGATCGACAACATGTTCACCGTGCCGACCATCGTGAAGATGCTGGTCGAAGACCCGTCCGTGGACGAATACGATCACAGCGCGTTGCGCTTCGTGATCTACGCGGGGGCGCCGATGTATCGCGCCGATCAGAAATACGCGCTGCAAAAGCTGGGCCGCGTGCTCGTGCAGTACTACGGTCTCGGCGAAGTGACGGGCAACATCACCGTGCTGCCGCCGTGGTTGCATGGCGATGACGACGACGCGCCCGATGCGCGCGTGGGCACGTGCGGTTTGCCGCGCACGGGCATGGAAGTGGCGATTCTCGACGAGCACGGCATGCGTCAGCCGCCGTTCGGTTCCGGCGAGATTTGCGTGCGTGGCCCGGCCGTGTTCATGGGGTATCACAACAACCCCGATGCCAACGCCAAGGCGTTCAAGAACGACTGGTTCCACACCGGCGATCTTGGCCATGTCGATGCACAGGGGTTCCTGTACATCACGGGGCGCGCGTCGGATATGTACATCTCGGGCGGCTCGAACGTGTACCCGCGCGAGATCGAAGAAGCGTTACTCACGCACCCGGCGGTATCGGAGTGCGCAGTGCTCGGCGTGCCCGACCCCAAGTGGGGCGAGAGCGGGCTGGCGGTCGTGGTGGCCCGCGAGGGCATGGCCGCGCAAGCCGACGAGTTGCTGGGACATCTCGAAGCGCGCATTGCCCGCTACAAGTGGCCGCGCCGCTTCGTGTTCTGGAATGCCATGCCCAAGTCGGGCTACGGCAAGATCGTGAAGAAGCAAATCAAGACGATGCTCGAAGAGCAAGGAGACTATCGACTATGAAACCTGCGCTTTCACGGATCTATCGGCATGCAGGCGCCCCCACGTTACCCCGTGTGGAAGACTGCGTGTTGAGCGGGCAGCACGAACTGCGCGTGACGATCCGGTCTGGTGCGAATCTTGGCGAGTCGTTACGCGCGGCGTTATCCCGCTATGCGTACGGCGGCGGCGTCGGCCGTTTTTGCGCGGGGACCGCGCGAGGTCTGCGGTATCACATGATTGAGAACACCGCAGATAATGAGCGCCCCTTCGGGTATGGGGCGCCGGTCGACGAAACCCGGGAAGTGGACCTGATCGGCGGTGCCATCACCGTGGGCCGGACGGCCGACGGTGCGACATTGCTGCATTGCCATGCGGGGTTTTCCGACCCTACGGGCAACTTGCACGGTGGCCATCTGATTCTCGATCACACGTGGGCCGGCGACGAGCCCGTGGTGATCCGCTTGTGCTTGTTCGAGCACGGCGGGTATGTGACCGCAGACGATGAGGAAACGCGCTTTCACTTGCTCCATCCCGTTGCCGGAGACCTCTCATGAGCGCAGCGCTCGATGTTCCCGTCGCCATTGAAAATGGCACGCTGGGCCGCTTGGTGGTGGCCCGTCTCAAACCGAATCAGGACCTGACCGAAAGTATCGAGGCGCTGTGTGCCGAGCATGCGATTTCGCGCGCCATCGTGCGCGGGGCGGTCGGCAGTCTGATCGATGCACGCCTCGCGTTTCGCGCGGGCGAGGGCTGGCGCGAGCAACTCGTGCAGGGCCCGGGCGTGGAAATCCTCAACGTGTTCGGCGAAGTCGATGTGCGCACCGACCCCGCCAAGTCGCTGCCGATGCTGCACGGCATGGTCGCGGACACCGAGGGGCGCATGTTCGCCGGGCGCTTCGTGCGCGGCGGCAACCTGTCGTTCATCACCATCGAAGTGACCTTGCAAGAGTGGTTGCCGGCGTCTTGACGGTGGGCGTGAGTCGGGATGTCGTGGTGGTTATGAGGGAGAGGGGAGTCTGCGGACTCCCCTATTTCATGCGTAGACGCTATGTAGGAACGATTCGATGGCGGTAACCAGTGCCAGCGGCGTTTCGTTCATCGGGTAATGACCGGTGTTTGGCAGCACGTCCAATGTGGCGAGCGGGTAGCGTCGCAGGTACGTCTCGCTCGCGAGCGTGGCGTTGAACGTCGGGTCATGCTCACCCACGAGGACTTTCATCGGATGCACGCCGGTGATCTCATGACTGAAGTCCGTGTCGGCCCAAGTCCGGAAGTAAGCCGCAAACGCTTCGGGCGATGCGGTGGAAAGCGAATAGGCCGCTTTCCACTCGATCCAGCGCGACGGCAGCTGGTTGCCGGTGCTGCGGTCGATGATCGTCTTGCGCAGTTCGATGCCGTTCGCGGCGTTTTCAAACAGCGCACGGCGTGTCGCGTCGAACGGCACGCCGCCGCACGGCACCGGGGCGATGGGGATCAACGCTCGCACACGCTCGGGGGCGCGGGTGGCGATCTTCTCGATGGCCATCGCCCCCATGGAGTGGCCGACGAGGCTGAACGTCGCGAAGCCGAGAGCGTCGGCGAGCGCGAGTGTGTCGTCGGCGATCTCGTCCATCGTGTAAGTGCCGGTGATTTCACGCATGCCACCGTAGCCGCGATAGTCCATGAAGACGTAGCTGAAGTCGTCTTGCGAGAGCCACGCCTCGATGGGCTCGAACGCATGCGCATCGCCGAACCAGCCGTGCAGGACAAAGACAGCGTGAGGGCCATTCCCCACGCGGTGAAACGTATTGGGCATATCGACTCCGGAGGTTGATCGTGGCGACGTGCGATGCACTGACGAGACAGGCATCGTACTGGCCTGCGGCATTGCCCGCCGTCAACAGTGGGTCAATCGCTGTAGAATCCGGGCCATGCGAAATACATTGCTCGATCCCTACGAAACCTTGCCGCGCAACGTGGTCGTGACCACCAACGACTATGCGGCGGGATCGACGTTTCCCGAGCATGCGCACGGGCGGGGGCAGTTCGCGTTTGCGTCGCGCGGCATGATTACGGTTGCTACGCCGCAGGGGCGCTGGTTCGTGCCGCCGCAACGCGCCTGCTGGGTACCGGCGGGTGTGCAGCACGAGATGACCATGAGTGGCCCAGTGACGATGCTCAACACCTTCGTTGCGAGCGATGCTGCCGAGGCAGCGGGGTTGCCCGGGCATTGCTGCGTTTTCGGGGTGTCGGCGTTGTTGCGGCAGTTGATGGATGAGGCGGTGGATTTGCCAGCCATGTATGACATCGGCGGGCGAGACGGCAAGCTCATGGACTTTCTCGTCTCGGAGATTGCTGCGATGCCGCGCCTGTCGCTGCATGCGCCGATGCCGAGCGATCCACGGCTGGTGGATGTGTGCCGGAATGTCTTTGCGGCACCGTCGATTGCGACCGATCTGGATGCCGTGGCGGATGCCGCATCGATGAGTCGGCGTACCTTCACGCGCCGGTTTCGTGAAGAGACCGGTGTGAGCTTTGCCGAATGGCGGCAGCAAGTGTGTTTGCTGGCGGCGATCGCACGCCTGAGTGAAGGGCAACCTGTGACGCGTGTGGCGCTGGATCTGGGCTACGGCAGCCCGAGTGCATTCACGTCGGCGTTTCGTCGCGTGCTGGGTGACGTGCCGAGCCGGTATCTGGAAGCGCGCGCTTAACGCGCAGCGGCCTTGAAAAGCAAACCGGGGCGTCCGTCTGAACGGAGGCCCCGGTGTGTGTCAACGTCAAGCAATGATGCTGTGTCGTGATGGCTTATGCGCTTACGCGACGGTCGGCGTGACGAGTCCGTCGTCACGGAACATGTGTTTGATGCCGCGCACCGCCTGACGAATACGCGATTCGTTTTCGATCAGTGCGAAGCGAACATACTCATCGCCGTACTCGCCGAAGCCGATGCCGGGCGAGACGGATACCTTCGCCTGCGCGAGCAGCTTCTTCGCGAATTCGAGCGAGCCGAGGGCGCGATACGGCTCGGGAATGCGTGCCCAGATATACATCGACGCCTTGGGCAGATCCACTGCCCAGCCCGCTTCGATCAGGCCTTTGTAGAGCACGTCGCGGCGGCGTTGGTATTGCTCGCGAATCTCTTCCACGCAAGTCTGATCGCCTTCGAGCGCAGCGATGGCGGCCACTTGCACGGGGGTGAACGTGCCGTAGTCGTGATAGCTCTTGATGCGCGCGAGGGCGGCGACCAGTTCCGGATTGCCGACCATGAAGCCGATGCGCCATCCGGCCATGTTGTAGCTCTTCGAGAGCGTGAAGAACTCCACTGCAACGTCTTTCGCCCCCGGCACCTGCATGATCGAGGGCGCTTTGTAGCCGTCATAGACGATGTCGGCGTAGGCCAGATCGTGCACCACGAGAATGTCGTGCTTGCGGGCGAGATCGATCACGCGCTCGAAGAATTCGAGTTCGACGCACTGCGCGGTCGGGTTCGACGGGAAGCCGAGAATCACCATCTTTGGCTTCGGATGGCTTTCGCGAATGCCGCGCTCGAGTTCGGTGAAGAAGTCGATGCCGGGCGTCATGGGCACGGAGCGGATGTTCGCCCCGGCGATGACGGCGCCGTAGATGTGAATCGGGTACGACGGGTTGGGCACCAGCACCGTATCGCCTTGGTCCAGCGTGGCGAGCATCAGGTGAGCGAGGCCTTCCTTCGAGCCGATGGTGACGATGGCTTCGCGCTCGGGATCGAGTTCGACGTCGTAGCGATCTTTGTACCAGCGGGTGATGGCGCGGCGCAGACGCGGGATGCCACGCGAAGTCGAGTAGCCGTGCGTGTCGGGGCGTTGCGAGACTTCGACGAGTTTGCTGACGATGTGCGGCGGGGTGGCCCCGTCGGGGTTGCCCATCGACAGGTCGATGATGTCTTCGCCACGACGGCGCGCCGCCATCTTGAGCTCGGCGGTGATGTTGAAGACGTACGGGGGAAGGCGATTGATGCGCGCAAAGCTGCGCGAGCTCTGGGAGCCTGACATGTTGATCCTGGAACGTAAGCGCCCGGAACCGTCCGAGCGACGCCGGTGTGCTGGCCACACCGTGACGGCGACTTTAGCAAGGCGGCGTGAGATTGCGCAAGACAATTTTGCGAGGGCTGTCGGTTATGATGGGCGGCCTTGAAAACCCGGAGGTTGGCGATGGCGTATCTGTACTTGCTGGTGGCGATCGTGGCGGAGGTGATTGCCACGTCGGCGCTCAAGGCGTCGGACGGCTTCTCGCGTGCGGGGCCGGTGGTGCTGGTGGTGGCGGGGTATGGCGTGGCGTTCTACATGCTGTCGCTCACGTTGCGCACCATTCCCGTGGGTATTGCTTATGCGATGTGGTCGGGGCTGGGCATCGTGCTGATCTCGATCGCGTCGCGCGTGCTGTTCGGGCAGAAGCTCGATGCGGCGGCGATGCTTGGCATGGCGCTGATTATTGCCGGCGTGCTGGTGATGAATCTGTGGTCGAAGTCGTCGGCGCATTAAGCCGTGACTTGCTCGGCTTCTGCTTCTGCGAGCACCGCCTTGAGCGCGCCGACACACATATCGATTTCAGCGCGCTCGATGATGAGTGGCGGGGCGAGGCGCAGCACGGTCGAGCGCGTCTCCTTCGCGAGGATATGACGACGCAGCAGCCGCACGGCGAGATCGTGGGCGTCGGCGAGTGCGGGATCGATTTCGATGCCGACCCAGAGGCCGCGTCCGCGTACTTCACGGATGACGGGCGAATGGATCGCCCGCAGACGTGAGAGAAAATATTCCCCCAATTCCGCACTTCTGCCGGGCAGGTCTTCGTCGGCCATGACGTCGAGCGCTTCGAGTGCGACGGTGGCCGCCAGCGCGTTACCGCCGAACGTTGACCCATGACTGCCGGGTTCGAACAGATCGATGATGTCGTGTATTGCGACAAATGCTGACACTGGCAGCAATCCGCCGCCGAGTGCCTTGCCCAGCATCACCCCGTCGGGGACGATGCCTTCGTGCTGATAGGCGAACCATCGCCCGGTGCGTCCGAGTCCTGATTGAATCTCGTCGAGCAACATCAGCACGTTCTGCTCTGTGCAAAGGTCGCGTAGCGAGCGCAGGAAGCCGTCGGGTGGCACGACGACACCGCCTTCGCCCTGAATCGTTTCGAAGAGGACGGCGCAGGTGTTGGGGGTGATGGCGGCGCGAACGGCGTCGATATCGCCGAACGGGACGCGTACGAAGCCGGGGGCGAAGGGGCCGAAATCGGCGCGATAGGCGGGTTCGGACGAGAAGCCGACGATGGTGGTGGTGCGGCCATGGAAATTACCGTCGGCGACGATGATTTCGGCTTTCTCTGCGGGAATGCGCTTGACGCTGTAGCCCCAGCGGCGGGCGGCTTTGATGGCGGTTTCCACGGCTTCGGCGCCGGTGTTCATCGGCAGGGCGCCGTCGAGCGTGGTGAGATCGCAGAGGCGTTCGAGAAAGGCGCCGAGCTTATCGGAATAGAAGGCCCGGGAGACGATGGCGAGCCGCTGCGCCTGCGCGGTGAGCGCCGCGACAAGGCGAGGGTGGGCATGGCCGTGGCTGACGGCAGAGTAGGCGCTCATCATGTCGAGATAGCGGGTGCCCTCGACATCCCAGACCCAGACGCCCTTGGCGTGCGAGAGCACGACGGGGAGCGGGGCATAGTTGTGTGCGCCGTAGCGTTGTTCGCGTTCGATCTCGTTCATGAGCGCGTCCCTCCACGTCAGTAGTCTAGATGGGAAGGGAGGGACACGTAAAGAGGACATCTCCTGAGGGCACGCGGATGAATTTGGCATGCGCGTGCGCTATAATCGCCGATTCCTCGGGCATTTCAGCGCATTCTTGCAATTGCGAATCATCCGCAGCAAAGTGCACTAGTCTCAGGAACCTTCCGGCAGCGACACTCGGTCGCCGCCAACACGCACTGCCCATAGCTCAGTTGGATAGAGCATCGGCCTTCTAAGCCGACGGTCGGGGGTTCGAATCCCTCTGGGCAGGCCAGCTACTCTCGCGAGCTGACCGCGTCATACCGCGAAGTCACCCCGCAGCACCTCCCGCATTCAGTACCCCGCAACGCCTCCCCCTGTCACATCCCCGACACACCGCACATCTAAGCTACCCGGTCATCGTGCTGGCGCGGCCACTTCTGCGCTGGCCTCTCTTGCGTACCCGCTCCCATTGTTTCGATGACCGACAAAGAAAAGAGCTGGGCGATTGCCGAGGATGTGGCGCGCATGGCCGGGGTGTCTCGCTCCGCCGTTTCGCGCACTTTCACGCCCGGTGCCAGCGTCTCTCCGAAGACGCGGGCCCGTGTGCTCGAAGCCGCGAAGACGCTGAACTACCACGTCGACATCAACGCCCGGAACATGATTCAGGGCCGCAGCACGTTTGTCGGCGTCGTCACCTCCGCGCTGGTGAGTCCCTTTCGCGCGCAACTACTCGCCCCGATCGCGCACCATCTGGCCGCTCGCGGCCTGCTGCCCATTCTTATGAATGCGGACGATCCGGACCAGACCAGCTACGCCCTGCAACGGCTGCTGAGCTACCGCATCGCGGGCGTCATCATGACCTCCGGCGCGCCGCCGCTCTCGCTGGCGCGCGAATACATCGAGCGCAAAGTCCCCGTCGCGATGATCAACCGTGCCCCCGAGTTGGAAGGCGCGGACGTCATCAACAGCGATAACCACGCTGGCGCCGCACTCGCCGCGCGCGAACTGTTCGATTCGGGCGCAACGCGCTTCGCCTTCATCGGCCCGCACGCCACGCACTTCAGCGGACGCCAGCGTTGCGAAGGTTATGTCGACGCACTCGCGCGTCTGGGCGTGCGCAAGAACCGGATCACGTTGTGCAACTCCACCATCTCGTCGTACGAAGCCGGGCAACTGGCCGCGCGTGAAGTGCTCGCCGATGCGTCGAGTGCACCAGACGGGGTCTTCTGCGCCACGGACATGGTCGCGCTCGGCTTCATGGATGAGGCCCGCCGCGCGTTCGGCCGCCGTTTCCCGGAAGACATTCGCATTGTCGGCTTCGACGACATCCAACACGCCGCACTCGACAGCTACCGCCTCTCGACCATTGCCCAGAACACCGACGCGCTAGCCCATAGCGTGGTCGACATGCTCACCCAACGCATCACCGACTTCTCGCGTGCCGCGGAAGTCCGCATCGCCCCCGTCACCTTCGTGCGCCGAGCCACCACCGGCTGACCCGCGCCCCACACGGACCGACTCCGACCCTTCCCATGCTGACGAAGCCCAAACCTCCCGCCATTTCGCCCAACATTGCAAACGAGTGCAACGTGCGAAAACACCGCGACCGCAGCGGCCTGACATCGCGTCTGCTGCGCGCCGCGCGCGGCTCGGTGGCCGCCGTCCTGAGCGTCGTCGCCGTCGCCGCGATGCTCCCGCCATCGACCGCCCACGCCGCCGATCGCCTGAGCCTGCTTTGCTCGGCAGATCTCGAATGGTGCCAACTGATGAAGAAGCGCTTCGAGAAAGAGACCGGCGTCGGTGTGGCCATGATCCGCAAGAGCGCCGGTGAAGCGCTGGCGCTGCTGACCGCGCAACGCGCACGCCCGCAGTTCGACGTATGGTGGGCTGGCTCCGGCGATTCGCATCTGCAAGCCGCATTCGAAGGCCTGACCGAGGCCTACCGCTCCCCGGCATTGGCACAGTTGCAGCCGTGGGCGCAACGTTTCGCACAGACCGGCCGCGACCGCACCGTTGGTGTCTATCAGGGGCTGCTCGGTATCGGCTACAACGCCGCAGAGCTGCGCAAGCGCCGTCTTGAACCGCCGAAATGCTGGCGCGATCTGCTTTCGCCCGCGTGGAAGGGCGAGATCCAGATCGCCAATCCGAACGCCTCCGGCACGGCCTACGTGGCGCTCGCCACCCTCGTGCAACTGATGGGCGAAGACGAAGCGTTCCGCTACCTTCGCGCGCTCAACTCGAACGTCAGCCAGTACACTGCAACCGGCGTCGCGCCGGGCGAAGCGGCATCGCGCGGCGAAGCGAGCATCGCCATCGAATTTCTGCACGACCTCGTAAAGCAACGCGTGGCTGGTTTCGACATCGCGACCGTCGCACCGTGCGAAGGCACCGGCTTCGAGATCGGCGGCATGAGCCTGATCGCCGGGGCAGCGCATCCGGCGCTGGCGAAGCAGTTCTACGAATTCGCGCTGCGTGCCGATGTTCAATCGCTGGCAGAACAGGCGCACGCTTACCAGATGCCGTCGAACCGCGATGCCGCTGTGCCGAAGCTGGCACCGCAGCCGTCAAGCATCAAGTTGATCGACTACGATGCCGCGCGATTTGGCGACCCGGCGACGCGCAAGCGTCTGTTGCAGCGCTGGAACACCGAAATCTATGCCCACGCTCGCTAAGCTGCCGCACGACGGCTTTACGCGCGGCGTGCTCATCGCCACAGTGCTGGCGTTGGGCGTATTCGTCGCGTGGCCGCTCGCAAACAGCTTCTTTTCGCTGGTACCGGCATGGCGTAACGCCGGGGGCGACCTGCCCGCCGCATGGTCCACGCTGGCGCCCGACGTCTGGCGGCTGGGCTGCGTGCGCGGCGCCGGGGCGTGTGGCAGTGGCTGGCACAGCATTGCGCTGGGCATCGCCTCCGCCGCGACTTCGACGATCCTTGGCGCCGCATTGGCGTTGCTCGCCACCCGTAGCGCGCTGACGCGCTCGCGCACCGGCGCGGCGTTGTTGCGCGGCGTTGCGATGTTGCCTGCCATCACTCCGCCGTTTGCCGTGGGCCTCGCACTGATTCTGCTGCTCGGCAGAAACGGCGCGATCACACAGGCTGTGGCCGATTGGCTCGGTGTAAAGCCCGGCCGCTGGCTGTATGGCCCGCTAGGACTCTGGTTAGCACAGTGTCTGGCCTTCACACCGGTCGCATTCCTCACGGTGCTGGGTGTCGTGCAGCGCTTGCCTGCCGTGCTGGAAGAGGCCGCTGCCACGCTGCGAGCGACGCATTGGCAGACCTTCCGCACCGTGACGTGGCCGATGATGCGTCCGGGTCTCGCCAACGCGTTGCTGCTGTGCTTCATCGAAAGCCTCGCCGACTTCGGTAACCCGCTGGTGCTGGGTGGCAACTTCCGTGTGCTGTCGTCCGATCTGTACTTCGCAGTCGTCGGTGCCGAACAAGACCCGGGGCGCGCCGCCGCGCTCGCCGTCTGGCTGTTGCTGATGGCGTTGGCGGCGTTCGCGCTGCAACGTCGATGGCTCGGCGAGCGCAGCTACGTCGCCGTGAACGGCAAGGGCGGCGGCGGTCGTGCGGCACCGCTCGACGCGCGTCTCTCGTGGTCGCTGGCGGCGCTCGTCACACCGTGGTGCCTGCTGACGCTGGCCGTCTACGGCACGTTGCTGGCTGGCGGCTTCGTCACACTGTGGGGCGTCGATTTTCATTGGACGCTGGCGCATTTGACGGATGTATTCGGCGTCGCGATGGAAGACGGCTCGATATCACTCACGGGGCAGGCATGGCCGTCTGCACTGGAAACCCTGCGCCTGTCGGCGATTGCCGCACCGCTGACCGCCGTCGCTGCTGTGTTCGGCGGCTGGCTGATCGCACGTCGTCAATTTGCGGGCCGCCGCTGGCTTGAGGGCGCTCTCGTCGCCGCGTTTGCGATTCCGGGCACTGTGATCGGGCTCGCGTACGCGCAGACGTTCAACGCCGCACCGTTGGCGCTCACCGGCACCGGCGCGATTCTCGTGCTGTCGTTCCTGTTCCGGAATATGCCGATGGGCTTGCGCACGACTGTCGGCGCGCTGGCGCAGATCGATCCGAGTCTGGATGAAGCGTCGGCCACGTTGCGCGCCGGTAGCTGGACGACGCTGCGACGCGTGCTGCTGCCGCTGCTGCGCCCCGCCTGTGCGGCCGCGCTGATCTACGGCTTCGTGCGCGCGGCAACGGCGGTGAGCGCCGTCGTGTTCCTCGTGAGTGCCGACCATGATCTCGCGACGACTTACCTGATCGGTCTCATCTCGAATGGCAGCTATGGCCCGGCGTTGGCGTATGCCGGCGTGCTGGTGGTCGCCTTGTTCACCATCGTCGTTTCGCTGGAAACCGCACTGCGTGTGAGTGAAACAAAACGCACACGGACTATGGCGTCGGCGATTGAATCGACGCCTGAGGGTCTCGGCAACACGCCACGCAATGGCCGGAAATCATTAGCATGAACGCAAACAAATCCGCATCCTCATCCACGCCGCGCGGCGCGCTTGTCTTTGAAAACGTCCGCAAAGGGTGGGGCACGCACGTCGCCATTCCCGACTTGTCTTTCACGGTCGCCCCGGGCACGCTGACGACGCTGCTGGGGCCGAGCGGCTGTGGCAAGACGACCACGCTGCGTCTGATCGCCGGGCTTGAGTTGCCGGACGCGGGACGCATCACACTCGGCGGCCGGGACGTGACACGTCTCGGTGCTCGTGATCGCGACGTGAGCATGGTGTTCCAGTCGTACGCGCTGTTTCCGCACATGAGCGTGTTCGAGAACGTGGCCTATGGCCTCACGGTCACGCGCGTGCCCCAGCAGGAACTGCGCGACCGTGTCTCCGAATCGTTGACGCGTGTCGGTCTCGCTTCCATGGCGCAGCGCATGCCCGCCGAACTGTCGGGCGGACAGCAACAACGTGTTGCCGTCGCCCGCGCGCTGGTGCTGGAACCCGAAGTGATGCTGTTCGACGAGCCGCTGTCGAATCTCGATGCGCGTCTGCGCGTGCGAGTGCGAGAAGACATTCGCGATCTCCAGACACAACTCGGCCTGACGGTCGTCTACGTCACGCACGATCAGGAAGAAGCGCTTGCCATCAGCGATCAGGTCGTCGTCATGCACGACGGACGAATTGCCCAGCAGGACGCGCCGCGCACGCTCGTCGAGCAGCCCGCCGATGCGTTCGTCGCCACATTCATCAGCAACGCCAACCTGATCGATCTGCCCGTCACCGAACAACGCGATGGTCACGCGCAATGCGATTTTCACGGACTGCCGCTGAGGCTTCCCTATGCCGGACCGGCGTTGACCAACGCTCGCGTCGCCATCCGGCCGGAAGCGTTGACGTTGCAGCCCGTCCCTCATACCGAAGACCGTGCCGACGCGCTGCACGGTCCCATCGGTGAAATCCGGCGCGCCACCTATCTGGGGCGCGCCACGCAGTACTTCGTTCAAACCTCCGCAGGAGACCTCGTGGTCTTGTCACATCAATTCGAACCCCCGTTCCCCGTCGGCACGCGCGTCGCCGTTGGCTTGCATGCGCGCGGCGCGGCTATCGTAGGAGCCGCGCAATGACCGGAACCACCCATCAAATAGGCTCACCGGAAAACGTCGGCAACAACGACGATTCCCTCGATGAGCGCTATCAACTCGCTCAAATCATCGCCCGTGAAGCCGGGCTGCGTGCACTCGCCATGTTTCGCACGCGCGATGCACTCACGGTGGAATACAAGGGCGTGCAGGATGTCGTGAGCGTGGCCGATCGCGCTATCGAGCAACTGGTGCGTGAGCGCGTAGCCGCCGCGTTTCCGACGGACGCCTTCCTCGGTGAAGAAAGCGCAGCCGCAGGCAACATGCCCGCAGCGTCACGTGTCACGTGGGTGGTCGATCCGATCGACGGCACCGCCTGTTTTCTCCACGGTATGCACGCGTGGTGTGTCTCAATCGCCGTCATCATCGACGGCGTGCCGGCCATCGGCGCGATCTACGATCCGAATGCCGACGAACTGTTTCACGGCGCAACCGGGCGGGGCGCATTTGTCGACAACGCAGTGATGGCCAGTGCCTCGACACCGCGCTTGCCCGATGGCGGCGAGCCTGATGTGCTTCGCGTCAGCACGGCGTTGAACGTCGCCGACGTGAATGCACCGACACAAGGCGTGCTGGGCGTGGGCGTGTCGCATCGCGTCGATCGCGCTGACTTTCTGGCGTTTCTCGACGGCTGGCTCGCACGTGGCGGCATGTTCGTGCGCATCGGCTCGGGCGCGCTGATGATGGCGTACACCGCAGCGGGACGGCTCATCGGCTATTACGAGCCGCATATTCATGCGTGGGATTGTCTGGCCGGTATCGTGCTCGTGCAGGAAGCAGGCGGGCAGGTCAGCGACTTCCTCGCCGACGATGGACTCACGCGCGGCAACCCGATTCTCGCTTCGAGTAAGGCGCTCTACAACACGCTGGACGATGTGGTGAACGCATCGACACAGCGGCATGCGTCATCTCCTGACTAAGCGTTTTCACGGCATTGATTTCACCGTGATTGCATTCGATTGCAATTTCTCGCGTGAGCAAGACGACGACAGACCCGATGCGAACGATGTCCGGACGACACGAAAAATTCACCGACCACGGCCAGCCATGTCACGGTGAGGTCACACTGAATTTCTACAATTCGTCTCGTTGTCCGAATCGCATTTCTTCTGCGTCGTTTTGCACACGTGTGCAAATGATTTGCAAAAACACGGAATGGGATTCGGTGCCGTTGATGACCTGCGTCTGCCTAGACGCACAAGGAGAGTTCGATGTCTGGAGCGAATGGCGTCATGCCGGCGCTGCAAGTCCCGGCGTTGCCCAGTTGGTTGGTGGCGCCGCGTGCTTCGCAAGCGCTGCGATTGGGTGGCGTGATCGCATTGCACGTTGCGGCCCTCATGCTGGCGCTGCAATGGCATAGCGAACCGACGGTGATCACGCCGCCTGCGCCCATTTACGCCACGCTCGTCCAAGACACCCCGGCACCCGCCGTCGCGCAGCCGCAGCTACAGCCACAGCCTCAACCCCAAAAGCCGGAACCGAAGCCACAAGTCACGCCGAAGGCAACGCCGCGCCCGGTCGCCCCGTCGCCGAAAAGCGAACCCGCGCCAAGTGCTCCGGCGACCGACCCGACACCGGCAGCCCCGGCAACGGCCGCGCCGAGCGCCGCAGCCGCACCGGCAGCAACGCCGTCACCCGTGGTCCCGGCGACACCGCGGACCATCACGCACGGCGTGCAGTACCTGCGCGCCCCGGTGCTCACCTATCCGGAGTCGTCGCGCCGCATGGGCGAGGAGGGTGTCGTGACGGTGCGCGTACTCGTGGGTGCCGACGGACTGCCGCGCGAAATTACGGTGCGCCAGTCGTCCGGCTCTGCCGCACTCGATGCCGCCGGCATTCGCGCCGTGCAGCATGCCGTGTTCAAACCCTATACCGAGGACGGCAAGCCGCAAGCCGTCTATGTGATCGTGCCGCTGCGTTTTTCGCTCGACACCTGACCTCACCTGACCCGCCTATTTCTACCGAGGCTTTTATGGCAACTCCTCAATTCGGATTCGAAACACTGTGGGCGCAAGCCGACGGCGTGATCAAGGGCGTCGCCCTTCTGTTGTTCGTGATGTCGGTGGCGTCGTGGTACGTCATCGTGACGAAGGCGTTCGCCAACTGGCGCTTGCGCCGCATGGCCGATCAGGCGACCGGCGCGTTCTGGAAGGCGGGCTCGCTGCGCGACGGTGTCGCCACGCTCGACGGCGACGCGCGCGGCAACCCGTTTGTCGAACTCGCGCACACGAGTCTGGACGCCACGCTGCAACATCATCAAGCCACCGCCGCCGGACGCACGCCGCCGGTACTGTCCGACTGGTTGACTCGTGCGCTGCGCGAGCGCATTGCGCGCCGTCAGGTGCGCATGCAAAGCGGTATGCCGGTGTTGGCTACCGTTGGTTCCAGCGCACCGTTCATCGGTCTGTTCGGCACCGTGTGGGGGATTTATCACGCGCTGATGACCATCGGTGCATCGGGGCAGGCCAGCATCGGAGAAGTGGCGGGCCCGGTCGGCGAAACGCTCGTGATGACCGCGCTCGGTCTGGCTGTCGCGATTCCCGCCTCGCTGGCTTACAACGCCTTGCTGCGCGCCAACAAGACGTCGGTGGCCGCGTTGTCCGCGTTCATCTACGAACTGCACGACATGATTGTCGTCGGACAGCGTTTGCCGGAAGGCGGTGAACGTATCGACGCCGGTGCCGACGCCGAGGTGAAGGCGCTCGTGACGGCCAAGGAATCGCGCCGCCGTGAAGCCATGCCGGAGGCTGCGTAAATGGCCGGTGCCGTGCATAACGACGTCGAAGACGACTTCAACCCCGAGATCAACACCACGCCGCTGGTGGACGTGATGCTGGTGCTGCTCGTGATCTTCATCATCACGATGCCCGCCCTGCAACACGCCGTGAAGATCGATTTGCCGCGTGCGGCGTCGGCACCCGCCGAAGTCAAACCGGAAACGATCGACGTGGCGATCGATGCCGCGGGCGTCATTCACTGGAACGACCGTGTCGTCGACCTCGACGGCATGCGTGCCTTGATTACCGACGCCGCCCGTGCGCAGCCGCAACCCGAACTGCATCTGCGCGCCGACCGCAAGACGGCTTACGAGGACGTCATGCAGGTGATGTCGGCGGCGCAGTCCGGCGGCCTCGCCAAGATCGGTTTCGTCAGCGAGGCGGCGAAACGCTGAAGGCCCAACGGCCGGAATCCAGATCTCGCGTCTTCGTGCGCGGCTTCGCAAAGACTCACCGAGTTCCATCCATTTCGATAAGGCACACCGGCCGCTGCTGCGGCACCGGTGGGGGCGTTTGCGCGCCCGCATCGGTGCCAACGGCAACACCAACGTAGCCGGTTGCCAGATAACCACAACCCTTCGCACACCACTTCGATCACCATGCGCCACGATCTATCGCAACGCCTGACGCATCGCAAGACTGCACCCGCGACCGCATTTGCCGCTTCACACGTGTCTCCCCATACTTCGACGCTGTACGCGCGCCTCGTCGCGGCTGGACTCTGTCTGGCAGGCTTGCTGCCGCTTGCCGCGCAAGCGCAGGCAAAGGCAGACGCCGCCGCCACAACCGTAGTGGCAGCGGCCGGCAGTGAAGCCACGCTGCCGGAAGTGAATGTCTCCGCCGCCCAGATCACGTCGCCCACGAGCCTCAAGCGCAGCGCCAGCGCCGGTGCACTCGGCGATCACCCGGAAATCGAAACGCCGTTCTCGATCAAATCGGTGTCCGGCGAAGAGATCGAAGACCGTCAGGCCAACATCCTCTCGGAAGCGGTCAAGTACGACGCATCGGTCACGTCGATCAGCACGAGCTACAGCACGCACCCGGCCACGCTCGCCGTGCGTGGCCTGCCGCTCGACGACCTCAACGGCTACAAGATCGACGGTCTGGCGAGCGTGAACCGTGGCGTGGAAATGCCGCTGGAAATGTTCGACCGCATCGAAGTGCTGAAGGGCCTGACCGGCTTCATGTACGGCTTTGGCAGCCCCGGCGGTATCGTCAACTACGTGACCAAGCGGGCGACCGAACAATTCACGCTGAGCTATGACCAGGGCTGGTCGGAAGACGGCGTGTGGAAGGAGCACCTCGACACGGGCGGGCGCTTCGGCAAGGACGACCGCTTCGGTTTCCGCTTCAACGCGGTGCACGAGGAAGGCAACGCGGCCGCCGACAGCGCCAAGATCAATCGCACGTCGGTGGGCCTCGGCCTCGACGCGCGCCTGACCAATGACCTGACCGTCACGCTCGACACGATGTGGCAAGAGCGCCGCACGTCCGGTGGCGTCGACATCATCACCAGCCCGAAGTACTCGGTGCCCGATCCGATTTCGGGCCGCTCGAAGCTGTATAGCAACGGCTCCTACACCGACGTGACCTACAAGATGGCCACGCTCGGCGTGCAGTACAAGATCGCGCCGGAATGGGTCGCCAAGGTGGCTTATCGCTACTCGGATTCGGTGCGCCAGTACAAGAAGGACCAGTACTACATTTCGAGCAACAAGGGCGACTACTCGGACCGCATCAGCGCTGAGTACCACAGCTACGAGTTCGATGAAGTGCAGGCAACGGTCGAGGGTAAGTTCAAGACCGGGCCGCTCACGCACGAAATCGTCCTCGGTGCGAGCAACCTGGTGCTGCTGTCGAACAAGTCGGTCAATACGCCGAAGGTGGTGGTCGGTAACGGCAACCTGTACTCGCCGACGATCTACTCGGCCAACAACGTGAACTTCAGCGGCGGCACGTACGGTGACGACAAGCTGACGCAACGCGCGATCTTCGCGAGCGACCGTATCTCGTACGGCTCGTGGTCGTTGCTCGCCGGTGTGCGTTACCAGACGTACGACGAAATCGCGCATGCGTCGGCAACGGCAGCGGCCACCACGTACCACGCCTCGCCGGTCACGCCGACCGTGGCGTTGATGTACACGCCGCGCAGCGATCTCACGTTCTACACCAGCTATGTCGAATCGCTGGAGCAGGGCGGCACCGCCGACAGCACGACGAAAAACGCCAACCAGCAGATGGCCCCGATCAAGAGCCATCAGTACGAAGTGGGCGTGAAGACGGATCAGGGGCGCTGGCGTGCGACGGCGGCACTGTTCCGTGTGGAGCGCGGGGCGGAGTACGTCAACAGCGCGAACTACTTCGTGCAGGACGGCAAGGTGCGCTATCAGGGTGTTGAACTGGGTGGCTCGGTCGACGTGCTGCGCAGTCTGACGCTCGATGCCAGCGTGATGGGGCTGAATTCGGAATACGTCAACGCGGCCGCCGGCGTGAACGGCAAGCGTGCCGTCGGTGCGCCGAACTGGCAGGCCGCTTTCCAGGCAACGTGGCGCGTGCCGGCCGTGCAAGGTCTGTACTTCCAGTTTGGCGTGCGCTACCTCGGCGGCATGGCGATCGACTCGGGCAACGTGAATTACATCAACCCGTCGGCATTGCTCGACGCCGGTGTGGGTTACCGCACGCGCATGTATGGCAAGCTCGTGACCCTGCGTGCCAACGTGACGAACCTGACCGATCGCCGCTACTGGTCGTACTACCAGGAGAACTACCTCCAGGTGGGGGCACCGCGTACGCTCAGCCTGAACGCGCGTATCGACTTCTGATGGGGAGACAGAAATCCATGCAACGACATTGCCGGAATAGCGGCGGAATGTGGGCGGCGCTGGCGGTGGTCATCGCCAGCGGCCTGACGACGGCGCTGGTGTCGCCGGCTGCGATGGCTGCGGAGGCATCCGCCGCAGATTCGGCGGCGAAGGCATGGGCGCCTTCGGGGATGCGTCTGGAGCGCGCCGTGATCGTGATGCGTCATGGCGTGCGCGCAGCAACCGACACGCCCAAGATGGACGCGGCGTCTGCGCAACCGTGGCCCGCCTTCGAAGTCGCCGATGGGCAACTGACGCCGCATGGCTACAAGGCGGTGACGTTGCTTGGCGCGTGGGAACGTCAGACGCTCAATCGCGCCGGGCTGCTCGGCAAGGCGGCCTGCGCGGGGGCGGCGGACACGTTCGTCTGGACGAGCCCGTCGCCACGAACGCAGGCGACGGCCAAGGCGATGCTTGACGGCATGTTCCCGGGCTGCGGTGTACCGGTGCGGCACACCACCAACGCGTTGGACACGCTGTTCCATGGCGCAGAGATCGGCCTCGGCACCCCGGATCCGAAGCAGGCGAACGAGGCCATTCTGCAAGCCATGGGCGGCTCTCCCGAGCTGGCGCGCAAGAAGTATGAGGCGGAAGTCGCAGCGATGGTCGCGGCGGTCGGTGTACCGGCGGACTGCGCCGCGAAACGGGGTGCGGATGCCTGCGGTCTGTATGCGAAGGCGTGGGGCGTGAAGGACAGCGGCAAGATCGGACTGACCGGGCCGGTGTCGGTCGGCGCGAGCATGAGCGAGACCATCCGCATGCAATACGCCGATGGCTGGCCGCTCGAGCGCATCGCCTTTGGGCATGTGAAGGGCGAAGACGATGTCATCCGTCTGATGGGCCTGCGCAGCGCCAAGTACGACCTCGTCAACCACACGCCTTATCTGGCGCGACGCGGTGCCTCGCAGTTGCTGAGTCAGGTGGCCATGGCCATCGAATCGGGCCCGGGCGTGGCGAAGGCCAAACCGGTGAAGGGCGGGCCGCCGCCCGCGCGCCTGACGCTGTTCGTGGCGCATGACACCAACATCTCGCAAGTGCGCGCGATGCTCGGTTTCGACTGGAAGCTGGGGGCGTATCGCGAGAACGATGTGGTGCCGGGCGGCATGCTGATGTTCGAGCGATTCGTGCGTCAGCGCGACGGCAAGCGTTTCGTGCGCGTGTCGTATGTTGCGCAGAGCCTCGACCAGACGCGCAATCTCGTGCCGCTTGACGAGGCGCATCCGCCGTTGCGCGCCGTCTATCGACCGAAGTCCGCCGGCAACGATTGGCTGACGTTGGCGCAGTTCGAATCGCTGACCGATGGCGTCATCGATCGGGAGGCTATCGCGCCGGAAGCTTACGTCGAGACGAAGTAAGCGGGTAAATTTGTAAGCCTCAATGCAATGGGCGGCGCTTTGTGCGTCGCCCATTGTTTTTATGGTGTGGCCGCGCTGCCACGCAGTAATTCCCCAAATCGACCTTCGCACCAGCGCATCACGTCGTTGGGTTCTCTCCCAAAACGCCACAGCATACGCACGGGCAGTTGCGGTAATCCCAAGTCGTCGCAGCGCAATTCGTGCAGGTCTTCGTACTGGGCGATGTCGATGGGCAGCACGGCCCAGCCGAGCTTGTCGACCACCATGCTGGCGATCACGTACGAGCTATCCGCCCGCCAGATCGACGGGCTCAACTGCAACGGCGTGAAGTCGCCCATCTGCAACAGAATCTGCCGGTATTTCGCCAGATCGCCACGCGTCACGTGATCGCGGAAGGCCAGCGGGTGGTCGCCAGCCACGAAGACGCCCTGCACGGCGGAGCCCACGTACTTGTGCCCGAGCGCCGATGAAATTGCACCACGGTCGACGTGAAAGCCAATATCTGCGCGCTGTTTCTCCACGTACTCGGCCACTTCCGTCGACGTGCCGTTAAGCAGCGTCAGCTCCAGATAGGCAAACTGGTGCGCGAGATCGCGAACCAGTTCGCTCACGGCCTGATAGGGCAACGCTTCGTCGATGGCGAGCGAGAGCTGCGGCTGCTCCCCGTACGCCAGCGCATTTGCCCGGTGATTCAGCCCTTCGGCCTGACGCAACAACTCTTTGGCTTCAAGCAACATGACGTCGCCCTGATCGGTCAGACGGGCATTGCGCCGGCTGCGGTCGAACAGCTCGAACCCCAAATCGGCTTCGAGCAAGGCAATGGCCGTGCTGACCGCCGATTGAGCTTTGCCCAGACGACGCGCGGCAGCCGATATCGAACCTTCTTCGGCCGCCGCCACAAAATAGCGCAATTGTTCAATTGTCCAGTTCATCCATCCATTCTATAGATAGGTTCCAACTTTTTCTAACATCGTTTTCAGGTCAGAATCGCGGTTCTCCTAGTGAAACGCCGAATTGAAACGCCGAAACAGGCGAGGCGGCAGACGACCGGATCTCCCGGTCCGGTGGTCTCAGGTTCAGACCCCTTCGCGCAACGCGCACCTGCCACCCACGGCGACCCATGAAAGAGACGCAGGTGCCCGGTTCCCCATCGCCGGCCCTGCCACCGGGTCGATGCAGCGCTCCCAACGCCGTGTCGACACCCCCCCGACCGGATGTCGTAAATCCAAGTTTCTACATGTCATCGAAAATCGAATACCGAACCCGCTTCGGAATGCTAACGGGCGCGCTCGCGGGCCTGCTCCTGCTCGCTGCCTGCACGGATCGCGGCAAAGAAGACAAAGCCGACGCTACGCCGGAGGCCGTCGTGCGCACGGTCGAACGTCGTGCCGAGCCACTCACGACCCAGCAGCCGGGACGCCTTGAGGCTTACCGCAGCGCCGACGTGCGCGCGCGCGCTGGCGGCGTGGTCATCGAGCGTCGCTATCAGGAAGGCCAGAAGGTCGCGCGCGGCGACGTGCTGTTCCGCATCGACCCGCAGCCGCTCTCGGCGGCGCTCGATGCCGCACGTGGTGCGCTCGCCAAGGCACAGGCCGAACATGACTCCGCCAAGGACAAGATCGAGCGCTATCGCGGTCTGCTCGAAGAGCGTGCCATCAGCGCCCGCGAAGACGCCGAATCACGTGCTGCGGAAGCCCGCACGCGTGCCGACGTGCTGGCCGCGCGCGCCGAAGTTCGTCGCGCCGAGTTGAATCTTGGTTACACGAGCGTCGTCTCGCCCATCGCGGGCCGCGTGCGTCGTGCCGAGGTGACGGAAGGCGCGTTGGTCGGTCTCGATTCGCCGACGTTGCTCACGCGCGTCGAGCAGATCGATCCGATCTACGTGAACTTCTCGCAACCGGCCGCCGAGGTGTACGCCATGACGCGCGATCTGCGCGCCGGCAAGTTGCAGAACGGCAACGAAGCGGCCGCGCCGAAGGTGCATGTCACGCTGCCCGACGGCCGCGAATACGACCTGCCGGGCAAGCTGCTCTTTACCGATCTCGCAGTCGACCCGGGCACCGACACCATCGCCATGCGCGCACTGCTGCCGAACCCGGACGGCGTGCTGCTGCCCGGCGCTTTCGTACAGGTGCGCATGCAGGGGGCGGTCAATCCGAACATCGTGCGGGTGCCGCGCGAGTCGCTGCTTCGTACGGGAAATGGCGCGGTTGTCCGCGTGGTCGATGCGCAAGGCAAGGTGCACGACACCAAGGTGCGCGCCGAAGCGATCGAGGGTCGCGACTGGCTCGTGACGGATGGCCTCAAGGGCGGCGAGCAGGTGATCGTGCACAACGTGGCGCAGTTCGCCGACGGCATGCAGGTCAAGGTGAAGGCAGACGGCGAGCCGAAGGTTGCCGCCAAGCCGGCCAGCGCTGCGGCAGCTGCTACCCGCGATACCTCCGAAGCCCAAGCCAAACTTGAAGCCGATCCGGCGCGTGCCGGACCGGCCTCCAAAGCGGAGACGCTCTAACAATGGCTCGTTTCTTTATCGATCGCCCGGTATTCGCTTGGGTGATCGCGTTAATCATCACGCTGGTCGGTCTGTTGTCGATCCGGTCGCTGCCGGTCGCGCAGTACCCCGACATCGCGCCGCCTGTCGTCAGCATCTGGAGCAGCTATCCGGGCGCGTCGGCCAAAGTGGTCGAAGATTCGGTGACTGCCGTGATCGAGCGCCAGATGAATGGCGCGCCGGGGCTGATGTACATGTCGGCATCGAGCGGCAACGGCGAATCGTCGATCAGCCTGTCGTTCCGTCAGGGCACCAGTCTCGATCTGGCCGCTGTCGAAGTGCAGAACCGACTGAAGACCATCGAATCGCGTCTGCCCGAAGTCGTGCGTCGCTACGGCGTGAAAGTCGAACGCGCGGCCGACAATGTGCAGATGGTGGTCACGCTCTCGTCGAGCAATCCGTCGGTCGATGAGTTCGATCTCGGCGAGATTGCTGCGGCGCAGGTCATGAACCAGCTCAAGCGCGTGCCCGGTGTCGGGCAGGTGCAGTTCTGGGGCACGGAGAAGGCCATTCGTATCTGGCCCGATCCGTCCAAGCTGGTGGCGCTTGATCTCACCGCCTCCGACATCGTCTCGCGAGTACGTGCTTACAACGCGCGTGTGACCATCGGCGATCTCGGTGCCGGGGCAACGCCCACGGCAGCCCCCATCAACGCCAACATCGTCTCCGACAGCGCGCTGTCGACACCGGAGGAGTTCGCCAATATTCCGTTGCGCGTGCGCGCCGACGGTTCGGCGATCCGGCTGGGCGATGTGGCGCGCGTGGAGCTGGGTGCGTCGGATTACAACTACTCGTCGCGCGTCGACGGTCTGCCGGCCACGGCCATGGGCATCAAGCTCGCCGCCGGGTCGAATGCCATCGAAGTGATGAAGGCCGTGCGTGCCGTCATGGACGAGCAGGCGAGCCTGTTCCCGGCCGGGGTGTCGTATCAGATCCCGTACGAAACCGCGTCGTTCGTGAAGGTGTCGATCCAGAAAGTCTTCAAGACCTTGCTCGAAGCCGTGGTGCTCGTGTTTCTGGTGATGTACCTGTTCATGCAGAACCTGCGGGCCACGCTGATCCCGACACTCGTCGTGCCGGTCGCGTTGCTTGGCACCTGCGGCGTGCTGCTCGGACTGGGCTATTCGATCAACACGCTCACGATGTTCGGGATGGTGCTGGCCATCGGCATTCTGGTGGACGATGCCATCGTTGTGGTCGAGAACACCGAACGGATCATGGTCGAGGAAGGGCTGCCGCCTTATGCCGCGACGGTCAAGGCCATGCGGCAGATCAGCGGCGCCATCGTGGGTATTACGGTCGTGCTGGTGACGGTGTTCGTGCCAATGGCATTCTTCTCGGGCGCCGTGGGCAACATCTATCGCCAGTTCGCGGTCACGCTGGCGGTGTCGATCACCTTCTCGGCGTTCCTCGCCCTCTCATTGACGCCCGCGTTGTGCGCCACGTTGTTGCGCCCGATCTCGGCCGATCACCACGAGAAACGAGGTTTCTTCGGCTGGTTCAACCGTACGTTTGCGTTGGGCACGGAGCGCTACACGCGAACGGTCAGCAATACGCTGCGTCGTCCGTGGCGTGCCATTGTGGTCTACGCGGCGGTGTTGATTGCCGTGCCGCTGGCGTTCATGCGCTTGCCGTCGGCCTTCATCCCGGAGGAAGACACCGGCAGCTTCATGGTGATGGCCTCGGAGCCGCAAGGCGCGACGCTGCCCGAAGCGATGACGGCTCTCACGCGTATCGAGTCCTATCTGATGAAGGACGAGCCGGTCAAACACGTCTTCGTGCTGGGCGGCTGGAACGAGTTCGGTGCCGGGCCGGGCGGCGGCATGTTGTTCGTCACGCTGAAAGACTGGCACGAGCGCACATCGAAGCACGACGGCGTGAATGCCATCGTCGATCGCGTGAATGCGAAGTTCGGCGGTCAGCCGGACCGCATGGTGCTGGCGATGAACAGCCCGGCGTTGCCGGAACTGGGTTCGTCGAACGGCTTCAGCCTGCGCTTGCAGGACCGTGCCGGGGTGGGCAACGAAACGCTCATCGCCGCCCGCGATCAACTGCTCAAACGCGCGGTCGACGACCCGGTGCTCAAGAACGTGATCTTCGCCGGTCAGGGCGACGTGCCCCAGATCGACGTCACGCTCGACCGTCGCAAGATGGAAGCGCTCAAGGTGAGCATGGACGAGGTGAACACCACGCTCGCGACGATGTTCGGTTCCGACTACGTGGGCGACTTCATGCTCGGCGCGGAGAACCGACGTGTGATCGTTCAGGCCGATGGCCGTCAGCGCGTGTCGCCGGAGAACGTCGGCAATCTGCGCGTGCGCAATGCCAGCGGCGAGATGGTGCCGCTGTCGTCCTTCGTGTCGCTCAAGTGGAAGCTCGGTGCGCCGCAGTTCAAGCGTTACAACGGCTATCCGTCGTTCACGCTGCAAGGGGAATCGGCACCGGGCAAGAGCAGTGGCGAAGCCATGGCGCGCATGGAGCAATTGATGGCCGACATGCCGAAGGGCATCGGCTACGAGTGGAGCGGCCAGTCGCGTGAGGAGCGTATTTCCGGCGCGCAGGCACCGATGCTGTTCGCGTTGTCGATCCTGGTGGTGTTTCTCGCACTCGCCGCGCTCTATGAAAGCTGGGCCATTCCGGCGTCCGTCATCATGGTGGTGCCGCTGGGGGTGATCGGTGCGTTGAGCGCAGTAAGCCTGCTTGGCATGCCGAACGATATTTACTTCAAGGTCGGTTTGATTGCGACCATCGGTCTGTCGGCGAAGAACGCGATTCTGATCGTGGAAGTGGCAAACGATCTGGTCAAGCACGGCATGAGCTGGATCGATGCGGCGGTGGAAGCCGCGCGTCTGCGCCTGCGCCCGATCGTGATGACGTCGCTTGCCTTCGGCTTCGGCGTGGTGCCGCTGGCGATCGCAACGGGCCCCGCGTCCGGCGCGCAGCGCGCGATCGGTGTCGCGGTGCTGGGCGGGATCGTGACGGCCACGGTGCTGGCGATCTTCCTCGTGCCGTTGTTTTTCCTGTGGGTCGGGCGCTTCGTGCGCCGGCCGAATCCGAATCAGGCGGACGCTGCGGTTGATGTGAAGCCGGCCGCCGAGGGGAATGTATGACGAAGTTTCGACCCCGCAATCGCGGGATGACCGTGGGCCGCATCGCTAGTCTGGCGCTGTTCGCCTTGCTGGCCGGTTGCACACTGGCGCCGACGT
Organism: Pandoraea sp. PE-S2T-3; assembly: GCF_002179965.1. Classification (GTDB taxonomy): domain Bacteria; phylum Pseudomonadota; class Gammaproteobacteria; order Burkholderiales; family Burkholderiaceae; genus Pandoraea. The sequence goes on along the minus strand of NZ_NGUQ01000014.1, from coordinate 36,795 downwards.
ACGAGCGTCCGGCGGCACCGATGCCGACGACTTATGAAGCTTCGCCGGACGGCTCGGTGCCGGCTTCGGCGTCGCTCAGTTCGATGACGGCACTCACTGCCGCCCCGACGGCCGATGCCGATTGGGCGGAGGTGTTCACCGACCCGGGCCTGCAAGCGTTGATCCGCAAGGCACTGGTGCAGAATCGCGACCTGCGGCTGGCCTCGCTGCGTGTGCAGGAAGCGCGCGCGCTGTACGGCATCGAAGCCGCGAACCTGCTGCCGAGCGTGCAGGCAGGCGGTGCCTTCGGCCGCCAGCGGTATGCCGGGACGTCGGACGGCAACGGCGGCACGACGGGCAATTACGTCGCCAACGACTTGCGTGCGACGGTGGGCGTGAGCGCATTCGAACTCGACTTCTTCGGTCGTGTGCGCAGCCTGCGCGACGCGGCGCTTCAGGAATATCTCGCCAGCGAGGAAGCGCAGCGCGCGGCGCAGGTGAGTCTGGTCGCCGAGGTCGCCACGTCGTACATCGGTCTGGTCGCGCTCAGCGAGCAGATTTCCTATGCCCGCGACGTATTGGCGGCACGCGAGGAAGGCATTCGCGTCATCCGTCTGCGGGCCGAACGAGGTCTGGTCGACGATCTCGATCTGAACACCGAGACGACGCAGGTCGAAGTCGCGCGTGCAGCGCTTGCCGAACGGGAGCGCCAACGCAGTCAGGTCGTGCACGCGTTGCAGGTGCTCACGGGCGACGTCGGCACCCGGCCGGTGGCCGCTGCCACGCTTGACGACGCGTTCGTCGTGCCGGTGGCGGCAGGGTTGCCGTCGTCGCTGCTGATGCGCCGTCCGGACATTCGCCGCGCCGAAGCGCAGTTGCGTGCGACCAATGCCAATATCGGGGCAGCGCGCGCAGCGTTCTTTCCGTCGATCAAGCTCACCACGGAGATCGGCACGGCCAGCACGCGCTTTGCCGATCTGTTCGGTGCAGGCTCAGGCGTTTGGTCGTTCCTGCCGCAGATCACCGTGCCGATTTTCGACGGTGGCCGCAATATTCAGGGCCTGAACCTTGCCGAAGTGCGCAAGGAAATGGCCGTGCTCACGTACGAGCAGACCATCCAGACGGCGTTTTCCGAAGTGGACGATGCGCTGACGGCACAGACGCAACTGGCGCGTCAGTTTCAGGCGCAGAAGCGCGTGTCGGATGGCGAGCGCGAGCGGCTGCGGCTGGCCAAGCGCCGTTATGTCAACGGCGTAGCGAGCTACCTCGAACTGCTCGACGCGCAGCGCAGCGAGTTTCAGGCGGCGCAGCAGTTGATCGACGTGAAGCAGCGCGTGCTCGTCAATCACGTGGCGTTGTATCGCGCGTTGGGCGGTGGCTGGGAGCCGCAGCCGTCAGCGTCGTGATCTGCTGATCGACGCTCAAGCAGTCGCTGTCAAAGAAAAACCCCGCCGGTTCGAAAGACCCGGCGGGGTTTTTTTTTACATCAGGCGATGCGCTTTAGAACGCGAAGCGGCCTTCGGCAGCAATCTTTGCGAGCGGCTCACGCGGGCTCGGCACTTCACGCGAACGCAGGCCTTCCGGCAGCGTGGCGGGGTCGCCCGGGCGGCCGATAGCGACGGCGGCTTCGATCGTGTACTTCGACGACAGGTCGAGCTCGTTGCGGATCTTGTCGTGCTCGATGCCGGCCATGGCGTGCGTTGCCCAGCCCGAAAGCGAGGCTTGCAGGGCGAGGTAACCCCACGCGGCGCCCGTGTCGAGCGCGTGCGTCGGTGCCGGCACTTCCTGCTGCGAGCCCGGGGGCGTCAGCGTCGACTTCGAGATCACGATGACGATGGCGGCCGCGTGCTTGGCCCAGCTTTGGTTGAATTCGTTGAGAAAGCCGACGAACTGTTCCCAGTGCGGCGTGCCGCGACGGGCATACACAAAGCGCCACGGTTGCGCGTTGTAGGCCGACGGCGCCCAGCGGGCGGCTTCGAAGAACGTGTTCAGGGTGGCTTCCGGCAGCGTTTCGTCGGTGAACGCGCGCGGCGACCAGCGGGCCACGAATTGCGGGTCGATCGGATGGTCGGCTTGGCGGGGCGTCGTGTCGGTCATACGGAGAGTCTCGTAGGCAAAGAGAAGTCGAAGGATGAAGCTGGACTATCGGGGCGCTAGGATACCAAGCCGGCGCGCCGATCCCAACCAATATCGGGGCGCGTGCATATATCATGACGCTCCATGAACACCCTCAAGAACATGCGGATCTTCGTGCGCGTGGCCGATGCGGCAAGCTTTGCCGGTGCGGCGCGTGCGCTCGACATGACCACGCCACAAGCCTCGAAAGCGGTCTCGGAACTCGAAGCGCATCTGCGCACCCGCCTGCTCCATCGCACGACGCGAAAGCTGGCGCTGACCGACGCCGGTCATCGCTATCTCGCGCGTTGCCGCGAGATTCTCTCGATGGTCGAAGACTCCGAGGCGGAGGCCGGTGCCGCAAGCGCTGCGCCGAGCGGCACGCTGCGTCTGCACGCGCCTGCCAGCTTCGGGCAGGTATTCGTCATCCCCGCACTGGCGCGATTTCTTGAGCAACACCCCGACGTACAGGCCGATCTCATTCTGTCGTCACGGGTGCCTGACCTGCTCGAACAGAACATCGACGTGTCGCTGCGGCTGGCGACGGCGCAGTTGCCCGACTCTGGCCTCGTCTCGACGCGTATCTGCCGCATGGCTTCGGTGTTGTGCGCTGCGCCGCTCTATCTGGAAATGCACGGTGCCCCCGGCTCACTGGACGAACTGGCACAGCACACGCAAGTGCGGCTTATCGCGCCGCACTATTCCGTCGATCACTGGCATTTCGAAGGGCCCGACGGGCGCGTGAAGATCCCCGTGCCCGCAGGGCGTCTGCGCGTGAATACGGCCGACTCGCTGGCGGCCGCGCTGATCAGCGGTTGCGGCGTGGGCCCGGTGCCGTTGCTCTCGGCGTTGCCCGCCTTGCGCAGCGGCGCGTTGGTGCGGGTGCTGCCCGACTATGAATTGCAGGGCACCAACGTGTACGCCGTCTATGCCTCTCGGTTGTATCTCGACGCGAAGGTCAAATCGTGGATTGAGTTTCTGCGGGTGTTTGTGGAGCAGGCGCTCGCCGCACCTGACGCAGCAACGCTACTGCCGCGCACGCGATAAGCAGGCCGATGCCGAGCGATACCCAGAGAATGGCGAGATCGCCCCAGTGCTCTCGCGCCAGTGCATAGCCCCAAGGGGCAATGGCCGAGAAGGCAAACGCGGGCGTCAGCAACGTGCCTAGCGCACGGGCATAGGCACCGGGTGCAAAGAGTTCCAGCGGCAGGCTGGCGCGCAGCAGCGTGGCCAGCCCGTTGAGTGCGCCGTAAGTGAAGATGAACACGGCCGCCACCACCAGCGACGACATGCCCGCCAGTCCCAGCGCGAAGCACAACGGCAGGCCGCAGCCGACGATCACGTTGAGCCTCACCGCACTGGTCTGACGCGGTTGCAGCCACTCCAGCATGCGCGCACACACTTGCCCCAGCCCCCATAGCGCGGCGAGACCGACCGGCAGTCCTTGTGCGCCGAGCAACGCGGTCAGATGGGCGGCGAGTCCCGACGACAGGATCGACACCAGCGCCATGACGCTGCCGTAAAGCAGGGCGGGGTGCCACGGCAAGGCCGTCGATGCCCTGTGTGTCTCACCTGCCGTCGCTGCACGCGGTGGCGTCGGCGGCAGGCTGCACAGCAACCCCCACGCGATCAAACCGAACCCGCCGTACACCCACACCCCCGCGCGCCATCCCCATGCATCACCGAGCCAATTGCCCAACGGCCAGAACACGGTCGTGGCGAGCCCGCCCATCAACGTGATCTGTGTCATCGGCCGGCGTGCGGCAGCGCCATAAAGCGCGGCGAGCGTCGCGAAAGCGGCATCGTAGAGCGACAACCGCATGCCGACGCCAAGCAGGCACCACGCGCCATAGAACTGCACCAGCGTCGTGCTGGTGGCGAGCACCGCGCAGCCTGTCGAACAGATGAGTGTGCCGGCGCACATCACGCGCCGGCCACCGAAGCGTTCAAGCCAGCGGCCCGAATACGGCGAGACGGCGGCCATGACCAGCATGGCGAGCGACGGGCCGGCAAACACGACGGTCTGCGCCCAGCCGGTCGACTGCACGATGCGCCAGGCAAAGGCGCCGGGCAGATAGAAGCTCACGCCCCAGTTGATCAGTTGCGCAAGACCTAGCGTGACGACGGTGGGCATGGTGATGTAGGGCGCATGCCGGGACGGGCAGCAACGAATGGCTGGGGGAGGCTGCCATGGTGCGCGCAACCCATCTCTTGGTAAAGTCTTGGCATCTTATTCGATCCATAAGGAAAACTTTGAGATGCGCCGCCTGAATCTGGATCAACTTCATACCTTTGCCGAGGTCATCGAAGCCGGCAGTTTCTCCGCTGCCGCCGATCGCCTCGATCTCTCGCAACCGGCCGTCAGCCTTCAGGTGCGGCAACTGGAGCAGCGCCTGAACGTGCGCCTGATCGAGCGTGTGGGCAAGCGGCTCAAGCCGTCGTCGGCCGGACTGACATTGCTTGAACACGCGCGGCGTATCGATGCCGTCGTCGAAGAGGCTTTGCAGGCATTGTCCACACATGCCGAAGGTATCGCGGGAGAGGTCGCCATCGGCACGGGCGCCACCGCTTGCATTCACTTGCTGCCGCCCATGCTGCGAACGATGCGAAAGCGCCACCCGGCGCTCGACATTCGCGTGAGCACCGGCAACACCGATGATGTTTTAGCAGCCGTAACGGAGAACCGTCTCGACGTGGGGCTGGTGACGTTGCCCGCTGCCGGACGCAGCTTGCATATCACGCCGGTGTTGCGTGATGAGTTCGTCGCCATCGGTGCATCGGGCGCGCAAGACTGGCCTGAAGAAGTGACGCCGCATGCGCTGGCGGCGATGCCGATGGTGGCGTTCGAAACCGGCAGCAGCACACGGCTTTTGATCGATGAGTGGTTTTTGCAAGCGGGGTTGCGTGTGCGTCCGGTCATGGCGCTCGGCAGCATCGAGGCGATCAAGGAAATGGTCGCTGCGGGGCTCGGCTACAGCATCGTGCCGCGCATGGCCGTGAGCGCCGCGCACCATCGACGAGGCCTGCGCATTGCCGCGTTAACGCCGGAACTCTCGCGCACGCTGGCGATCGTCGTGCGGCAGGATAAACCGCTCGCGCCCGGTTTGCGCCGCGTGTTGCAAGCGCTGGAAGGTCTGGGCAGCGCGACATGATGTCGCATGTTAATAATTGGCAGTCCACGTCAATGGGGCGTGTTGTTTTACTGCTCAAAATAAACTATCCGCAAAATGCGAAGCTCGGACTACAATGCGCCAACATCGGCATCTAACAAGAAAGTGCAATTGGAAATGCATCACAATCTTTACCGATATGAGGGGCTCCTCAGCGCCCGCTCGGTCGAGGCGCTTGACGCAGAATTTCAGCAACTGACGCACGTACTGGGTTATCACGCGCTGTTCTATGCACCGTTGCTGCCGCGCCGCGAGCGCGAGGCGGCGGCGTTTCACGCGGGTGACGAGCGCATTACCGCCGAGGGCATGCCGAGCCGGCACATCTTCACGACGTTTCCGGGCGCGTGGATCGAGCGCTACCAAGTGGCCGGCTACGCGGAAGTCGATCCGGTGCTCATCGCCGCGAACCTGTCGCCGCTGCCGATTCTCTGGCGCTCGTTTCTCACACAGAAACGGCCACATCCGATTTTCGCGGATGCGCGTGAGCACGGGCTCGGCTGCGGTGTGACCGTGCCGCTGTACGGTGCGGCCGGCGAGCGTGCCATCTTCACTGCGGCAACTTCACAATCGCCGGACGAGTGCGCCGAACACGAAGCGCGCATGATGGGCGAGATTTATCTGGGCGCGTTGTATTTCCATCAGGCCGTGCAGCAACTCGACATGCAGTGGGTGGCCAGCCGCAGTGCGGGCAAATTGAGTCCGCGCGAGATCGAGAGTCTGCTGTGGGCGGCGCGCGGCAAGACGGCATGGGAAATCGGACTGATTCTGAAGATATCCGAGCACACCGTGACGTTCCACATCAATAACGCCAAGCGCAAACTGGGTGCCGTCAATCGGCATCAGGCCATTGCCGCAGCCATTAGCAGCGGATTAATTGCCCCCTGAATTCACGGGCGACGTTGATGCATCGCCCTGAATTCCCCTGTATTTCCCCGGAAACTTCGCCTTCCCATTCCCATGGGATGAAATGGCTCGATCTTCGAGAGATCGATGCCATCTGGCCGTCGCTTGTTCGCCATTCCGGCGCCATTTAGCGCGCAATTCGCCCCGATTTAACAGCTTTTGCGAAACAGTGTGTTGTCGCAATCGGGCTGGCTCATTGCTAGGGGAAAACTATAATTTACTCAGGACGAAAGCTGGCTCGCATGCGGTTTTCGCTCCCTGAGCGTCAAATTAACGATAAAAGGAGTTTTCCATGAAAATGAACCTGCTGACTGCCGTCGCGCTCGTTGGCTTTGCCATGGCCGCCGGTTCGGCATTTGCCGACCAGACGCAAACGGGTGGTGTGACGCGTGCGCATGTACGTGCCGAACTGCAAGCCGCGCGTGAACTCGGTCTCTCGCCGGTGACGGAATTCAACTTCCCTTACACCTACGAGCAGTCGATTCAACTGCAAAAACGTACGGCCGAAATTGAAGCCGCACAGCAAGGTGTCGCAACGCAACCGATGACCAACTAAGCACGCAAGCCTACGTTGTCAGTTTGACCCGCTGTTAGCTGCACCCGATTCGCCGACGGCCCGCCTGACCTTTGCGTCCCGCCCGCGCCGCGCGAATCAACCCGACGCCGTACCGCGTCACTTACCACAGCCCCGCCCGAGGATTCGTTCCCGACGGGGCTTGTGTGTTTCTGGGGCCCGGTGTTTGAGGCCGAGGCAAAGAGAAAGCGGATGTGTCTTGCGACGACATCCGCTTTTTTGCGTCCGGCTTTCCCGGTCGGCTCAGTTTGTCTTGACGACCGGTGCCTCGGGGGCGTTCTGCGAGCTTTCCGCCTTCTCGTGCTTTGCGTGCGATTCCGCCAGCGAAGTCGCATCGTTGGCGGCACTTGATTGCCAGCCACCGCCCAGGGCCAGAAACAGGTTGATCTGGTCCATGGCGACTTGTGTCTGCGAGGCGGCCAGTGCCGCTTCCGTGCTGGCGTGCGTGCGATCGGCGTCGAGACTCGTGAGGTACGGCGCGCGCCCGGCCTGATACAGCCTGCGGTTCTGATCCGCCGCGAGACTCGACTTGTCGCGGGCGTCGCGCAGGGCGTCGTCGCGTTCGAGTTCGTGGGTGTAGGCCGACAGGGACGTCTGCGTTTCCTGCAAGGCCTTGAGCACCACGCCGTCGAAGTGCGCGAGCGCAGCATCGGCGCCGGCTTCCATGCCCTTGATGTGGGCGCGCACGCCGTTGGTCGGCAGCGACCACGAGATCATCGGGCCCACGCTCCATTGTTCCGTACGGCCTTGCCCGAAGTGTTCGAGCATGCCGCTGGCACCCACCGACGCGCCGATACGGATGGTCGGATACAGGTCCGCCGTTGCCACGCCGATCTTGGCCGTGGCCGAGGCCAGCTCGCGCTCTGCCTGACGCACGTCGGGGCGGCGTTTGAGCAGCGCCGTACCGTCACCGACGGGCAGGGCCTGCTTGAGTTGCGGAATCTGACGGCACTCGGTCACCTTCGGATCGAGCGAGCCCGGCACCTTGCCGAGCATCACGGCGAGCCGGTACGTGGCGGCTTCGTGCTGCGCCTTGAAGTGGGGCAGGGCAGCGCGCAGCGTGTCGGCCTGCGACTGGGCGCGCAGCAGATCGGTCGGTTGATCGCGGCCGACGTCGACGAGCTTGCGCGTGATCGCCACGCTCTTTTCCTGCAACTTCAGTTGATCGTTGGCAATGTCGAACTCGTGATTGGCCGCGCAGCTTTGCACGTAGGCGCGCACGGTTTCGGCGGCCACGCTGACGCGGGCCACATCGAGCGCGGCGTGGCTGGCTTCGGCGGCGGCGAGCGCGGCTTCATCCGCACGGGCGAGTCTGCCGAAGAAGTCGATCTGATACGAAATCGACAGCGCTGCGGCGGCCAGATTGATCACCGGCAGCTTTTCTTCCTGAAGGAAGCTCTCGCCCGAAAGCTGCGCACGCGCCGCGTTGGCTTCGACGCCGCCTTGCGGCAGATTTTCCGATTCGACTTCGTGATACATCGCAATCGCGCGCTGCACGTTGGCCACGGCCACGCGCACGTTGGTGTTCGCGGCGAGGGCCTGCTTCACGAGCGCGTCGAGCTTCGGGCTGTCGTAGAGTTGCCACCAGTCGTCCGGCACCTCACCGATCGACACGGCACGCTGGTTGGCCGTCGCGATCGGGCCATTGGCTTGCGCCGAGCGCATCACCGAGTTCTCCGGCAGATGGTAGTCGGGACCGACGGTGGTGCAGCCCGCGACGAGTGCTGCGGCCGCAGCCACTGCACTCATCAAGATCAATCTGGTTTTCACTGCTGTGCTCCCTGAAGGGAACCTGTCGTGCGCGCGGCGGCAACGGTGGTGTGCGCAGCGCTGTCAGTGGCCTCGGCGGCCTTGGTGGACTTCGACGGATTGCCTTCTTTCGATCCTTCTTCCGATTTATGGCCCTGTGCTTCCACGACCGTCACGGTGGCGGTGCGGCCGGCGACGAGCCGCATGTCCTTGGGCACATCGTCGAGCGCGATGCGCACCGGAATGCGCTGGGCAAGACGCACCCAGTTGAACGTCGGGTTGACGTTCGGCAGCATCGACGCGCCGCTGGTACGGTCGCGGTCTTCGATGCCGGCGACGATGCTCTGCACATGACCGTGCAGCACGTGACGCTCACCCATCAGGCGCACTTCGACTTTGTCGCCGATGTGGATGCCGCGCATCTTCGTTTCTTCGAAATAACCTTCCACGTGCAGCGAATTCGCATCGACCATCGAGAGCACCGGACGGCCCGTGCTCACGTAGTCGCCCACGCGCGGCAGGCGATCGTTCAGATAGCCGTCGGCCGGTGCCAGCACGCGGGTGCGTTCGAGATTGAGCTTGGCGAGTTGCACGGCGGCATTGGCTTGCGCCACCGCAGCTTCACCTGACTCGACCTTGGCCTGACCGGCTTCGACGACTTCCTTCGCGACGACTTCGGTCAGTTGATGATTGCGGGCGTTTTCGCGGCGCGATTGCGCCAGCGTGGCGCGCAGTGCGGCGGCGTTGGCTTCGGCCTGTTGCAGCGCCAGCGTGTAGCGGTCGCGGTCGATCACGAACAGCAGGTCGCCGCGATGCACGGGCTGGTTGTCCTTGACCTCGACATCGGTGATGAGGCCGGAGACGTCGGGCGCCACCTGCACGATGTCGGCGCGAATGCGGCCGTCGCGGGTCCACGGGGCGACGGTGTAGTAGTCCCACAGATGCAGGAGAACAAAGACCGCAACGACCGAGACGGCGAGCGTCAGGATGACGGGCCCAAGGGAGCGAAGTTTCAGTTTCATGATTGGCAGGCGCGCACGATAGCGACAATGCCGCCCAGCGCAATGATGTACACAGCAAGGTTGAATAACGAACGGTGCCAGACCAGCTTGTAAAAGCCGGTGCGCGCAAGCACGAAGCGCAGCGCACCTGTCAGCACGAAGGCCACGATCATCAGGGCCAGCAGCATCGGCACGAATACGCCGTAGATGTCGATCTCTCCGCTCATTGGGCACTCTCAGGTCGTGTGGCCGGGAACAGCGCAATGTGGATATCCATGAGCGAGGCGCGCGCACTGCGCGAGGCCTGATCGCTATGGGCAACCAACGAGCGCACAGCGCCCAGCAGTTTGTCGTGCAGCGTGGTGTCGGGCTGGCTCACTTGTTCGTCGAGTCGCGACTGATAAAAGCGCGCCACGTCGGTGAGCACGGCCTGTACGGCATCGCGCTGCGAGGAATTCAGATGCGGCAGCTCTCGCTGCAACGCCAGCGCCGAGAGTTCGACGCGCACTTCGGTAAAGCCGTCGCTCGACGTCTCGCTCTCGCTGGCGGCGAGTCGCGGCACCAGTTGACCGAGCCGGTCGAGCAGGCGCGCACGCAGGCGGCCGTGTTCGGCCACCGAGCGGCCGACGGCGTTCTTCGCAATGTCGCGCCAGCTCGAATGAATCAGCCGCCGCATCGCCACGCGTGTGCCGAACGGGCGCGTCTGCAAGGTCCAGAGCAGCGCGAACAGCACGCCGGCAAGGCCCGCGATGTTGCTGTTGAAGAACGCCGAGAAGTCGGCGCTGTAGCCGCCCTGAATGCCGACGAAGCTCGCCGTGTTCACGGCAACGAGCATCGCGACCATCGTGAAGCGCGGCTGCGGGATGAACGTGCCGAGCAAGAGATACGGCACGGCAAACATCGCCACCAGCAGACCGAAGTCGTGCGCATTCGTCAGGATGAAGAACACGTACACGGCAGCGAAGACCACGCACACGGCCGTCGCCCAGAAGAATGAGCGGATGAACGGGGCGGGCTCATCCATCGCCGCGAAGAAGCAGCAAGCCACGGCACCGAGCGAGACGCCGGCGGCGCCGTCGTTCCAGCCCGTATAGATCCACGCCATGCCCATCAGGAACGTGCACAACGCTGCCGACACCGTCGAGAACAGCAGCAAGCCGTGGTCGTAGTGGCGGGCACCGCCCAGTTCCCAATACGGAAACGCCGGTTTCCACTCGGGCGCCTCGTCGGTCTGACCGAAACGGCGTTGCAGCGACACGCAGTCCTGCCACAACTGCACGAGCGAGCGCAGGCGGTCTTCGGTCGCCGAGACGAGCGCGGCATACCAGTCGGAGGCCTCGCCGGGCAACGCCGCAGGCTTGAGCAGATGCGCCGGTGCCGGTGACGGTGCGCCCTGACGCAGCCATGCGACCACGTCGGCCATCTTGGCTTCGAGCGCCTCAGGGGCACCCTGCGGGTGCTGGCGAAGCGTCTGCACCAGCGATGCGACGGTCGAGAGCACCGGCATCATCATCGTCATGCGCCCGCGCAGTTCTTGCGCATCGCGCACGCGCGCCGAGGTATCGGCGTCGTACGAGAGCTGGCTGATCAACTGATCGAGCGCCAGAATGTCGGCCGCCATCCGGTGGCGGCTCATGTGGCGCGAGGCCTTGCCGTCGGGGTCGGCCGAGAGCATGTCCATGGTCCAGCGCGCGGCATCGACCAGCCAGCGGCCCGAGCGGTCATGCAATACCTTCGCCACACTGGTGGGCAAGATGACCGCGCCGACGACGCTCGCACAGACGATGCCGAGAATGATCTCTTCCGAGCGCGCCACGGCGATGTCGAAGATACCGTCGGGCGTCCCCACCGCAGGCAGGGCGATGAGCGGCAGCGTGTACGACGCGAGCAAAAACACATAGCTGCGCGGCGAGCGATGGAGCAACGAAATATAGAGCAGCGTGCCGGTCCAAAGGCCGACGGCTGCCATCAGCAATTCAGGCGTATTGACCAGCGCGGGAACGAAGACGATCGACGCGGCTGCGCCGAGCAGTGTGCCCAGCACCCGGTACAGGGCCTTGGAGCGCGTGGCGCCCGTGAGCGGATGCGACACGATGTAGACCGTGGCCATCGCCCAGTAGGGGCGGGGCAGGCCGAGCGCGAGCGCGATGTAGAGCGCCAGCATCGAGGCGACAAACGCCTTGATCGAGAAAATCCAGTCGCGTGAGGATGGCCAATTGAACACGGTTTACTTCTTGGGGGGCACCATCGCGAGAATGGTCGCATCGGGACCCGTCGCGCTGGAGAGGATTTCGAACACGCGCAACACCGCTTCGAAATCCTCGCGGGGCACGTTGGCGAAAACCTTCGCGCGCAACTGGCTGAGTTCGATTTCGAGCTTTTCGGCGAGCGCTTCGCCGGCCTCCGTCAGCCGCAGCGCGTTGGCGCGCCGGTCGCTGGCATCGACTTCGCGCAGCACGAGCCCGGCCGCGCACAACTGATCGAGCAGCCGTACCAGCGAGGCGCCTTCGAGCCCGACATATTCGGCGAGCTCGACCTGACGCACACCCTGGCCAAGACGGCGGATGAACAGCAGCGGCCCGGCGCTGGCGGCAGAAATGCCGTACTCGACGATTGCGCTTTGCGATAACTGGCGCCACTGCTTACCGGCCAGCAACAGGTGGCTGGTGAAAGCGAAGCGGAGCGATTCTAGGGAGGTCATGGAGAAAGATTATATGTTAACTAATAATTAGGATGCTAGTTAATATGGTATTGCTTCAGACGAAGGAATGCCATCGCCCACACCCGTGGGTAAGATACAGACACTAAAATGGCGCCACAGGCACTCAGGAAACACGGCTTATGACATCGAAAGGACTGGATAGCGAATCGTTCGCGCTGCTGCTCGCGACCGTGCAACGTTTTATTCGCGAGCGGCTCGTGCCCGCCGAGAACGACGTCGAAGAACACGACGAAGTGCCTGCCGCACTGGTCGAGGACATGAAGGCCATGGGCCTCTTCGGCCTGTCGATTCCCGAGGAATACGGCGGCATCGGCCTGTCGATGGCACAGGAAGTGCGCGTGGCCTACGAGTTCGGTCAGACGTCGCTGGCGTTTCGCTCGGTCTTCGGCACCAACGTCGGCATCGGCTCGCAAGGCATTCTGATGGACGGTACCGAAGCGCAGAAAAGCGACCTGCTGCCGCGCGTGGCGAGTGGCGAACTGGTCATGTCGTTCGCGCTGACAGAACCCGATGCCGGCTCCGATCCCGCCGCACTCAAGACGCGCGCTGTGCTCGACGGCGACGCCTATGTCATCGACGGCGTGAAGCGCTTTATCACCAACGCGCCGCGCGCCGGAGCGTTCACGTTGATGGCGCGCACGGGCGGCGAGGGGGCGGGCGGCATCTCGGCTTTCATCGTGCCGGCCGATACGCCGGGGCTCTCGCTCGGCAAGCCCGACAAGAAGATGGGCCAGCGCGGCACGAAGACCTGCGACGTGGTGCTCGATGGCGTGCGCGTGCCAGCAGCCAATATCATCGGCGGCGAGGCAGGCAAGGGCTTCAAGACGGCCATGAAGGTGCTCGATCGCGGCCGCCTGCATGTGGCGGCGCTCTCCTGCGGCATGGCGCAGCGCATTCTCAATGAGGCGGTGGCGTATGCGCGCGAGCGCAAGCAGTTCGGTCAGCGCATCGGTGACTTCCAACTGGTGCAGGCCATGCTGGCCGACAGTCAGGCCGAGCTTTATGCCGGCTGGTCGATGGTGCAGGACTGTGCGAATCGATACGACGCGAAACCGGCCGGCAAGCGCGACGCCGAGGTGAGCATGCTGGCGTCGTGCGCCAAGCTGTTCTGTACCGAGATGGTCGGGCGCGTGGCCGATCGCGGCGTGCAGGTGCATGGCGGCGCGGGCTACATCAACGAGTACAAGGTCGAGCGCTTCTATCGCGACGTGCGCCTGCTGCGCCTTTACGAAGGCACGACGCAGATTCAGCAACTGATTATCGGCCGCGCGTTGATGCAGGACGATTGACGTTTCAGGCGGCATTCGCCCTGATACACTCGCTGGCGTTCGCTGCCCCCAAGAGCTGCCGTCGTGTCCGACCCGTCATCGCAAGGCCCGCAATCGCCATCAACATCCCAGCCGCCGGCACCATCCGCCCGGACGGTGTCGCAAACGGCCTTGCCGTTGCTCGTCGCGTCGACCTTCTTCATGGAGAACCTCGACGCGACGATTATCACCACGTCGCTGCCCGCCATGGCGCACGACTTCGGCGTTGCCCCTTCCTCGCTTTCCATCGGCTTGTCGGCCTATCTGGTCGCACTGGCCGCGTTTATTCCGGCGAGCGGATGGCTGGCTGACCGGCTCGGACCGCGCCGCGTGTTTCCGTCGGCGATTGCCTTGTTCACGCTCGCCTCGGTGCTGTGCGCGATGAGCACCAGCCTCGACATGTTCACCGTGTGCCGTGTGTTGCAAGGGCTGGCGGGCGCGATGATGGTGCCCGTCGGACGGCTCGTCGTGTTGCGCAACACCCCCAAACCGGCGCTCGTTCGCGCCATCGCCACCATCACATGGCCCGGGCTCGCCGCGCCGGTGCTCGGGCCTGCGTTGGGCGGTTTCATCTCGTCGACGTGGAGCTGGCACTGGATCTTTCTTATCAACGTGCCGCTGGGTATCGCTGCGTTTGCGGCGGCCTTGTGGCTGGTGAAGCCGTCGCCGGGGCAGCGTAAGCCGTTCGACTTCGCGGGCTTCGTCGCGAGCGGGGTCGGCGCGAGTGCGCTGATGTTCGGCGTGGAACTGGCCAGCCGCACACCGGCGGACTGGCCGATGGTGATCGGTTGTCTCGTCGTGGGCGGTGTCGCCATGGTGTGGTCGGTGCGGCACTTCCTTCGCACGCCGCATCCGCTGATCAATCTGGGCGCGATTCGGGTGCAGACGTTCGCGGTGGTGGTCTGGGGTGGCTCGCTGTTCCGGATTGCCATCGGCAGCGCGCCGTTTCTGCTGCCGCTCATGTTCCAGTTGGCGTTCGGCATGAGTGCGGTGACGTCGGGGCTGCTGATGCTGGCGCTGTTCGCGGGCAACCTTGGCATCAAGCCTGCTACGACGCCGATCATGCGGCGCTTCGGTTTTCGCGGGGTGTTGCTCGGTAATGGCGTGCTCGTGGCGATCGGCTTCGCGTTGTGTGCGCTGCTCACGGCAACCACGCCGCTCTGGATCAGTGCGCTTGTGCTGCTCTTCGGCGGTATCTGCCGTTCGGTGCAGTTCACGACGTTGGCGACCATGGGTTTTGCCGACGTACCGCCCGAGGACATGAGCGGGGCATCGACCCTCTTCTCGGCGTTGCAGCAGATGACCTCGGGGCTGGGCATCGCGCTCGGTGCGCTGGTGCTCAAGATGACCGAAGTGGCCGGCGCCACGCCCTACAGCGCGGCAAGTTTCCGGTGGACGTTTGTCGTGATGGGCGGTCTGGCGTTGCTCGGCCTGATCGATGGCGCACGCCTCCCGGCAGATGCCGGCGCGCAAGTCAGCGGACATTCACCCCGCACCGCTCGCTGATCAAGGCGTGCAGCATCATGGTTCGCCCGCGTCATCGTGGTGCGGGCGAACCGGGTTGTGCACTGCTGCGGTGCAGCATGTTGCCCCTGCCTCTTGCCTCGCTCCCTCTGTTCTTCCTCCCCTCCTGCCTTATCCGGCAACGCTTTGCCGATGACCGCACCCTCGCTGGCATGCTTGTTGCGTAGTGACTAACGCTAGCGGCAAAGGCGTCGCGAGCATTGATACCGGTGCGACGTCAGGGGCAAGCCTGCGTTGCACCCAACGGACAACGGCGTCCCTCCGTGCTGCGGCACGGACGGACGCCGTTTTGTTTTTCGGGCGCTGCCACAGGAGCTGTCAACATGCGCAAACCTCGTCTGGTCGTCATCGGCAATGGCATGGCCGGTATCCGCACGCTCGAGGAGCTGCTGGAGATCGCGCCGAATCAATACGACATCACCGTGTTCGGGGCGGAGCCGCATCCGAACTACAACCGCATCCTGCTCTCGCCGGTGCTCGCGGGCGAACAGGCGTTCGCCGACATCGTGCTCAACCCGCTCGATTGGTATGCCGGGAAGGGCATCACGCTGCACTTGGGCAAAGAGGTCACGCAAATCGACCGCCCGCGCCGCGTCGTGCGCTGTGCCGACGGCAGCGAAGCGCCTTACGATCGCCTGCTGATCGCGACCGGATCGAGCCCGTTCATCCTGCCGGTGCCGGGCAAGGATCTCGATGGCGTGATCAGTTATCGCGACATTCGCGATACCGAAACCATGATCGAGACCGCACGCGTCAAGCGTCACGCGGTGGTCATCGGCGGCGGCCTGCTCGGTCTGGAAGCGGCCAACGGTCTGAAGCTGCGCGGCATGGAGGTCACGGTGGTGCATCTGGCCGAGACGTTGCTTGAGCGCCAGCTCGATGCCACGGCGGGCAAGCTGTTGCAGCAGTCGCTGGAAGAACGCGGCCTGACGTTCCGGCTGTCGCATCAGACGGCAGCAATTCTCGGCGACGGTGAAGACGGCACGGCCGGTGCTGTGCGCGCCGTGCGCTTTGCCAATGGGGAAGAGATCGCGGCCGATCTGGTGGTGATGGCCGCCGGCATTCGCCCGAACACGACGCTCGCTGAAGCGGCGGGCTTGTACTGCTCGCGCGGCATTGTCGTCTCCGACACGCTCCAGACTTACGACCCGCGCATCTACGCGGTCGGCGAATGTGTGAGTCATCGCGGCGTGGCCTACGGTCTCGTCGCGCCGCTGTTCGAACAGGCCAAGGTCTGCGCGAATCACCTTGCGTTGATGGGCATCGGCAGCTATCGCGGCTCGGTGCTCTCGACCAAGCTCAAGGTCACCGGCATCGATCTGTTTTCCGCAGGCGATTTTCTGGGTGGGGACGGCACCGAAGAAATCGTGTTGTCCGACCCGGCCGGTGGCGTCTACAAGAAGCTCGTGATTCGTGACGACAAGCTCGTCGGGGCCTGCCTCTACGGCGACACCGCCGACGGTGCGTGGTACTTCAAGCTGCTGCGCGAAGGTCGCGCGCTGGGTGAGTTGCGCAATAGCATCATGTTCGGCGAATCGAGCGTGGGCGACGTCGGCACACAAGGGCAAAGCCGCGCGGCAGGCATGGCCGATACGGATGAGGTGTGTGGCTGCAACGGCGTGTGCAAGGGCACCATCGTCAAGGCCATCACCGAGAAGGGGCTGTTCACGCTCGACGACGTGAAGAAGCACACGAAGGCCGCCAGCTCCTGCGGCTCGTGCGCCGGATTGTGCGAGCAGATTCTGATGAGCACGCTGGGCTCGACCTACGACGCCGCACCCAAAGAAAAGGCGATCTGCGGCTGCACCGACCTGTCGCATGCCGACGTGCGTCGTGCCGTGCGCGAGCATCGGCTGACGTCGCATCGGGCAGCCTACGACTTTCTCGAGTGGCGCACGCCCAACGGTTGTGCGACCTGCCGTCCGGCGCTGAACTACTACATGCTCAGCACGTGGCCCAAGGAGGCCGTTGACGATCCGCAAAGCCGCTTCGTCAACGAGCGTGTGCACGCCAACATTCAGAAAGACAACACGTTCTCGGTCGTGCCGCAGATGAAGGGCGGCGTGACGAACGCAAGCGAACTGCGTCGCATCGCGGACGTCGCGGACAAGTACCAGATTCCGATGGTCAAGGTCACGGGTGGGCAGCGTATCGACTTGCTCGGCGTGAAGAAGGAAGACCTCGTGAGTGTGTGGCGCGATCTGGGCATGCCGTCGGGACACGCCTACGGCAAGTCGATCCGCACCGTGAAGACTTGTGTGGGCAGCGAGTTCTGCCGCTTCGGCACGCAGAACAGCACGCAGATGGGTATCGATCTGGAGACCATGCTCGCCAACATGTGGTCGCCGCACAAGGTGAAGCTGGCCGTGTCGGGGTGTCCGCGAAACTGCGCCGAGGCGGGTATCAAGGACGTGGGTGTGATCGCCGTCGACTCGGGCTGGGAACTGTATGTGGGCGGCAATGGTGGCATCAAGACGGAAGTCGCCGAGTTTCTTGTCAAGGTGAAGACGGCCGAAGAGGTCAAGGAATACACCGGCGCTTTTCTTCAGTTGTATCGCGAAGAAGCCTATTACCTCGATCGCACGGTGCACTACCTCGCGCGCGTGGGACTCGATTACGTGAAGCAACGCGTAGTGCACGACGCGGCGAACCGTCGCGCGCTGTATGAACGGTTGCTCTATGCACTCGACGGTCTGCCCGACCCGTGGCAAGCGCGTATCGACGGCAAGCAGGCGAATGAGTATGTGCCGCTCAAGCCGGTCATTCCCATCACACCGGTCGCCGTGAAATCTGCGGCTGCCCCCGCCACCGCCTGAGGACGACGCCATGGAAATGTCTCAACCTATCTGGCTGCATGTGTGCGACATCAACGCGATTCCGCGTCTGGGCACGCGTGTGTTGCCGCATCCCGACGGCAACATTGCGCTGTTTCGCACCGAGAGCGACAAGGTTTTCGCGCTGCGCGACCAGTGTCCGCACAAGGGCGGCGCGCTCTCGCAGGGCATTGTTCACGGCGAGCGTGTCACCTGCCCGCTGCACGCGTGGAACATCGATCTCGCGACGGGGCAGGCCTGCGCGCCCGATGTGGGCTGCGCCGAGCGCTTCGCCGTGCGGCTCGACGGCAGCGACGTGTTGTTGTCGTTCGACAAGACGAGCGACAAGACAGTCCACGCGCCAGCGGATGCCGACGTGTCGGCCACCGTCTGAACACTACAGGGCACTCGACATCATGTCCGCGCCGGAGTCTGTCATGAATCTGCTGACCCCAGCCTCCCCATCGGTGGCGGCACCTGCCGTGACGACGGTCACGAAGACGACCTGCTGCTACTGCGGCGTGGGCTGCGGCATGCTGGTCGAAAACGATGGTGAGCGCATTGTCGGCGTGCAGGGCGACCCGGCACACCCGGCCAACTACGGACGCCTGTGCAGCAAGGGCATGACGCTGCCGCTCACCGCGCAGTCGCTGGCCGGGCGCGTGCTCATGCCCGAGCTGCGCACGGCGCGCGACGCGGTACGTGTTCCCGCCACTTGGGACGACGCGCTCGGCACGGTCGCGTCGCGCTTCGCCGACATCATCCGCGAGCATGGGCCCGATGCCGTGGCGTTCTACGTGTCGGGGCAGTTGCTCACCGAGGACTATTACGTCTTCAACAAGCTCGCGAAAGGGCTGGTGCGCACCAACAACATCGATACGAACTCGCGGCTGTGCATGTCGAGCGCCGTGAGCGCGTACAAGATGGCGCTCGGTGCCGATGGCCCGCCCACGTGCTACGAGGATCTCGAAGCGGCAAAAACGGTGATCTTCGCGGGCAGCAATATGGCGTATGCGCATCCGGTGCTGTTTCGCCGGCTGGAGGCGGCCCGGGCGGCCGATCCGTCGATTCGCTGGATCGTGATCGACCCGCGCCGCACCGATACCGCTGCGATGGCGGACCTGCATCTGCCCATCGTGCCCGGCACCGACGTGGCGTTGTTCCACGGCATGCTGCATCACCTGATCTGGGAAGGGCGCATCGACCGCCGCTACATCGATGCGCACACCGAGGGGTTCGATGCACTCAAGCAAATCCTGCGCGCCTATCCGCCGCAGCTCGTCGCGGATGTGTGTGGCATCGAGGAATCTGCACTGCGTCAGGCGGCGGACTGGTTCGGCGAAAGCCCGGCGGCGCTGTCGCTGTATTGCATGGGCCTGAATCAGTCGAGCCACGGCACGGAAAAGAATCTGGCGTTGATTCATCTGCATCTGGCGACGGGTCAGATCGGGCGTGCGGGTGCGGGCCCGTTCTCGCTCACCGGGCAACCCAATGCCATGGGCGGTCGCGAAGTCGGCGGGCTGGCAACCATGCTCGCCGCACATCGCGACATCGGCAATGCGGCCCATCGTGCGGAAGTCGAACAGTTGTGGGGCATGCAGGGGCTGTCCGATCGCCCCGGTCTGCCAGCCGTCGAGATGTTCGACGCCGTGCGCGACGGGCGCGTCAAAGCCATCTGGATCGCCTGCACGAACCCCGTGCATTCGATGCCCGACAGCGCACGGGTGCGCGAAGCGCTCGATGCCGCAGAGTTTGTCGTGGTGCAGGAGGCCTTCCATCAGACCGACACCGTGCCTTACGCCGACGTGCTGCTGCCCGCTACCAGTTGGGGCGAAAAGGCGGGCACGGTGACCAACTCCGAGCGGCGTATCTCGCGCGTGCGTGCGGCGGTCGATGCGCCGGGGGCGGCACGCGCCGACTGGTGGATTGCGAGCGAAGTCGCGCGTCGTCTTGCGCCGAAGCTCGACATGCCGGTCGAGCGGTTTGTCTTCGATTCGACAGAAGCGGTTTTCAACGAGCATCGCGCACTGACGCTCGGCCGCGATCTCGATATCGGTGGCATTGACTACGCGAAGCTCGAACAACAGGGGCCGCAGCAATGGCCGTTTCCGGCCGGTGCGACGCAAGGGCAGGCGCGTCGCTACGAAGACGGCGTCTTTGCCACGAGCGATGGCCGTGCGCGCTTCCATGCGTTCGAGTACCAGCCGGTGGCCGAGCCGATCAATGCGCGTCATCCGTTCCGGTTGATTACCGGGCGGCTGCGTGACCAGTGGCACGGCATGAGCCGCACGGGCCGCGTCGGGCAATTGTTCGAACATGCGCCGGAGCCCACGCTGACGATGCATCCGACCGACGCCACCCGGCGCAGCTTGCGCGCGGGCGACTTCGTACGGCTGTCCAGCCGTCGCGGCGAGCGCGTGCTGATGCTTGCCGTGAGCGACGACGTGGCGTCGGGCACGGTCTTTGTGCCGATGCATTGGAGCGGCCAGTTTCTCGGCGGCGGCGGTGTCAACGACACGACGACGGGCGCTGTCGACAAGTATTCGAAACAGCCTGAATTGAAGCATGCGGCCGTGCGGGTCGATCCGATGACGTTGCCGTGGCGTGTGTCGGCGGTGCGTCGTGGCGACGCGCTGCAACTGCACGCGGCGGTGCAGCCGTTGCTGGCCGAGCGGCGCTTCGCGACGGTGCGTCTGGAAGGCGAGGACCGCTTGGTGGTCTGCGCCGCAGACGATCAGGCGGATGCCGACTGGCTTGAGCGGCTGCATACCGCGCTGGGGCTGCCGCGAGACGAGGCGTTGCTCGAATACCGCGACGCGCGCCGTGCCATGACGAAGCGGGTGGCATGGCGAGACGCCGTGATCGAGGGCGTGCTCGTCGCCGGGAGCGAAGCGGATGTGGCGGGATCGGCGTCGTTGCTCGCGCGGGTGCGCGAGGGCACGCCGTGGACACGGGCGCGTCACGCCGTGTTTGTGGCCGACAGCGCCGCGACGGCCGGTGCCGCGCGCGACCGCACGGTGTGTCAGTGCAAGCAGATCAAGGCGTCGAGCATCGCTGCGGCGATTGCGACGGGCGCAGACGTATCAAAACTTAAGGCGACGCTCAGCTGCGGCACGGTCTGTGGATCATGCGTGCCGGAGTTGCAGCGCATGTGTGTGGCATCGAAGGCGTCGTCGTTCGCACCGGAACCCTCGGCCACGGCCGGGGCAGTGTGATCGACATGACATCGACATGACGCTCGCCAGCGTGCGCAGTACCTCACCAACAGGACATGGAAGAATTGACGGAGAACGATCATGAAGCTCGGCAAAGTTACCCTGCTCAGTGCGGGCCCCGGCGCGCTCGATCTGCTCACGCTGCGCGCCGCGCGGGTGCTCGGCGAGGCCGACGTGCTGCTGGTCGACGATCTGGCCAACCCGGAAATCGCGACCCTCGCGCCGCAGGCCCGCGTGATTGCCGTGGGCAAGCGCGGCGGCTGCCGGTCCACGCCGCAAGCGTTCATCGAACGGCTGATGTGCCGGTTGGCGCGGCGCGGCGCGCATGTGGTGCGCGTGAAGGGGGGCGACGCGCTGATGTTCGGGCGGGCCGGGGAAGAGATGAGCGCGCTGCGGCGTGCTGGCGTGCCGGTGGACATCGTCAACGGCGTGTCGGCGGCCTTTGCGGCGGCGGCCGGGCTCGGCATGTCGCTCACGCACCGCGATCATTGCGCGGGCGTGACCTTCGTCACCGCGCACCGGCAGGACGGCACGGCACCGAACTGGACGGCACTGGCCGCGACAGGCACGACGCTGGCGATCTACATGGGCGTGCAGCGGGTCGAGGGCCTGTGTGCGACGCTGCTCGCGCATCTCGACGCCGCGACACCGGCAGCCGCCGTGCAGTGGGCGGGCACGGCGCACGAACGGCGCTTGCTGACGACGCTGGGTTGTCTGGCACAGGACGTGAGGGCGGGCGATTTCGCCAGTCCGGCCATTTTGCTCGTTGGCGGCGCGGTCGGTGAGGCGTTACTCGCATCGAGTGTGGACACCATTGCCATCGCCGCCTGATTGGCGTGCCTATACTACCGATACCTTGATTTCCCCCTGACTCTTGGCCCCCACGATCTTGCCAAAACGACCGGATGCCGGGGATCGCGATCCCCCCGTCGACACGTCACCGATAACGGCTCCTGCCACCTCTGCTGCCGCGCCTGCCGGCGTGGGTGGTGTGAGTGGTGCGGCTGGCGTATTGCGCGTGCTGCTCGTGACCGATACCGACAAGCCGATTGGCGACTTGCGGGCGGCGCTCGCGCGTCTGGGCTGCGAAATGCTCGCCGAAGTGGCCAAGCCGCAGGCGTTGCCGCGCGTGGTCGAGAGCGAGCGCCCGGACGTCATCATCATCGACACTGAATCGCCGTCGCGTGACACGCTGGAGCAGTTGGCCGTCATGAACGCGGCGGCACCGCGCACCGTGTTGATGTTCTCTGCCGACGGCAACCAGTCGCTGATTCGCGCCGCCGTCGATGCCGGGGTGACGGCCTATTCGGTGGAAGGACTTGCCGCCGACCGGCTGGCACCGATTCTCGAAGTAGCGTTGGCCCGCTTTGCGCACGAGGAGAAGTTGCGTGCACGGCTGACCAAGGCCGAGAGCGAACTGGCCGACCGCAAGCTGATCGACCGGGCCAAGCGTCTGCTGATGGACCGGCGCAAGATTTCCGAGCAGGAGGCCTATGCCCTTCTGCGCAAACGGGCAATGGATCAGGGCGAGAAGCTCGTCGAAGTGGCGCGCCAGCTCGTCTCGATTGCCGAATTACTGGGATAGACACTGCTCATGTCGACGTCATCATGGAAGGATTTCGGCGCGGGGCGCGCTGACACGCTGGGGGCGGCATCGGGAGGCGGGCCGGAGAAGCGCCATTTGCGCGTGGGCTTCGTGGCGCTGTCGGACGCCGCGCCGCTGGTGGTCGCGAAGCGGCTGGAACTGGGGCACGAGCACGGACTGACGCTGGAGTTGAGCCGCGAGTCGTCGTGGGCTGCCGTGCGCGACAAGCTGCTCACGGGCGAATTGGATGCCGCGCATTCGCTGTACGGCTTGGTGTACGGCGTGCAACTGGGTATCGGTGGCCCGCGCGAGGACATGGCCGTGCTCATGGTGCTCAATCGCAATGGTCAGGCCGTGACGGTGACGCCGTCGCTGGCGGAGGCGATGACGCAGACCGGGAGCTTGCGAGAGGCATTGGGCACGCTGGGGCGCACGCCGGTGTTTGCGCAGACGTTTCCGACCGGCACGCACGCGATGTTTCTCAATTACTGGTTTGCGGCGCAGGGTATCGATCCGCTCTCGGAGATCGCGCGCATCGTGATTCCCCCCGCCCACATGGTGGCGGCGATGGAGGAGGGCGGGCTGGATGGCTTTTGTTGCGGCGAGCCGTGGCATGCCGTGGCGCAGGCGCGCGAGCTGGGGCGTACGGTCGCGGTGTCGAGCGACATCTGGCCGAATCATCCGGAGAAGGTGCTCGCGTGCCGGCGAGATTTCGTGACCCGCTACCCGAATACGGCGCTGGCGCTGGTGCGCACGTTGCTCAGTGCCTGCCGGTGGCTCGATATGCCGGGGCACCTTGAAGAGGCCGCCGGGTGGCTGGCCGAACCGGCGTGGGTTGGCGCCCCGCGCGACCTGATCGCCGCCCGCCTGCTTGGCGACTTCGGCAAATTGCAGGGCCGGCACGCGTTGCTTCCGGTGAGCTTCTTTGACGATGGCGCGGTGACTTATCCGCGCCTGTCGGACGGGATGTGGTTCATTTCGCAATATCGCCGCTGGGGCATGATTGGCGACGACGCGCTGGCCGAGGCGGCGTACATCGCGGCGCAGGTCAATCAGATCGGGCTTTACGAGGCAGCCGCGCAAGCCGAAGGGGTGCCGGTCGCCGATGTCCGCGTGCGCGAAGTGCTATGCGATGGCCGCGTCTGGGACGAAGCCGCCTGGGGGCCGGGGGCGGATCTGCGTGACTACGTCGAAGGGTTTCCGATTCGGGTGAAGCTCACCTGACCCCGTGTTGGCGGACGCGTTCGACGCTTAGCGCGCGAAGGCGTCGCAGTCGCCGCCCGACGTGCAGAGTGCGCGCATGCCCGGGCGGTGATGCAGGTGCAGGTGGCAGACCAGCGCGACCAGTACGAGCTGACGCGAGAGGTTGGCGAACACCGGCTCAAGGCCGGCGGCCCGGGCGAGTTCGCGCCGGAGCGTCGGGTGCAGGCAGACCAGCGCGAGAATCGCGAAAGATCCGGGGACTGCAAGGAAGGCCGCTAATGCGATTTTTTTTGTCATGACCGTCGTGTGTGGCGCGAGCGCACCGCACTCGCGGCGCACTTCATGGAGACGGCAGGGGGTGTTCAACGGAAACCGGCGCACTCGGGAGTACGCCGGAAGCTTTGCGGGTGCGGGCGCCTCCTCCCGACTCGCAACATGACTGCAAGTTTAAGAGACCACGCGCGACGGATAAATACGCAGATTGGAAAACATCTGTTGTGAAATCTGAACAAAATCTCTGGCAGCTGTCCGGCGCTGCCGTCAAATCCACTGATCGTTAGCCACCGTGCGTTCGCCGCCGTCGCCGTCACCGGTGTTTCGTACCCCACGCGGTTCGATCAGCAGCAGCTTGGCTTCCTTCGGCGCGAAAGGCTTGTGCTCCGTGCCTTTGGGCACCACGACCATCTGGCCGGCCGGTACGACGATGGTGCACTCACCCTCGGGGCCGCCGCGCACGTCGATGTTCAATTCGCCCTCCAGAACGATGAAGGTCTCGTCGGTGTCGCCATGGGCGTGCCAGACGAATTCGCCAATCACCTTGACGACCTTGAACTGGTAGTCGTTCATCTCGGCGACGACGCGAGGCTGCCAATGGCCGTCGATCTGGGAGATTTTGGCTATCGGGTCGATAGCTTGGGACTGTCCGCGATGTGCCGGGGCACCGGCGGCGTTGTAGTGGGAGGAGGGCATCGTTGGCTCCGGTCGTGAGGGGATGCATCGAGCCTACGCGCCCGGCCTGTGGCCGTATTGAACGTTTGTGCGGGGCGGGGCCTCGCGCTTGCCTGCTTATCCTCCGGCGGCGCTGCGGGCGGCCTGAAGCCAGCGGCCCGGCGTCAGGCCGAACGTCTTGAGGAAGTGCCGTGACATATGGCTCTGGTCGGCAAAGCCCGCGTCGGCGGCCGCATTGGCCAGCGGTTGGCCAGCCATCAGCAGGCGCCGGACGACGTCGAGCCGGCGCATCGTCAGGTAGCGGTACGGGCTGGTGCCGTAAAACTGCCGGAAATCGCGCGACAAGCTCCAGCGATCGCGGCCGGTGGCGGCTTCGAGCATGTCCAGCGAAACGGCTTGGGTGCAGTTCGCATGCAGAAAGTCCAGCGCACGGCGCGCCGCGAAATAGTCCCCCGTGGGGTGGCGTCGAGGGTCACCCGCCACGGTCGCCAGTGCATGGGCGAGTTCGGTGAGCGCGTCGCTTTGTTCCAACGGTTCAAGCGTGTCGCCGACCTGCTGGAGCAGAGTCTCGGCGGCAGCGGCCAGTCGCGGATCGGTCGACAGGCCGCCTTCTACGAACGGCAGCGAATGCCCGCCAAGCACGGCTTGAAACAGCGACGGCTGCACGTAAATCATGCGATAGCGAAAGCCTTCGTCCGTCCCGGCCTGCCCGTCGTGGGCTTCGTCGGGATGCAGCACCATGGTGTGGCCCGGCAGGCTGTCGCGCCGGTCTCGCCGGTAATTGAAGCTTTGTACGCCCGCCAGCGTGCGTCCGATGGCATAGGTGTCGTGGCGATGCATCGCGTACGCATTGCCGTGAAACCACGCTTCAATGCGTTCGACGCCATCGACCGGGGTGGCGCGTTTGACCCAATCGGCGGTGGCAGGTTTGGCTGGTTGCGGCATAGGCGTGGGGGCGTACGGGTGTTCCGATGATCGTGAGTGTGATCCAGAACCGCAGATTAGCCGATCTTGGCCGCCTGCCCGGCAATGACCCGCCATGTCGCCCCATGCGGCCGCCAGAGTCGCGTGTAGGCGAACGTGCCATCGAACGTCATCGTCCCGTACTGGCCGGCGAGCGTCGCTTTGGTCGTGGTCAGATACAACGTGTCGATGCGGCGGATCTGGGTATCGAAAAAGTCCAACTGCTTCAGATGCAATTGCCCGTCGCGATGCACTGTCAGGTCTTCCTGTTTGGTGAGCACGCGTCCGTCCGGGGTGGTGAACACCAGATCGTCGTCCAGCAGGCGCTCCAGCGCGGCAACGTCGCTGGCGAGCATCGCGGCGCGCAGTTCGGCTTCCAGTGCGGTAATGGCAGCGATGGCGGCCGTGTCAGCGCTGGTCTTGTTGTCGTCCATGGTCAGGCGTCCTTTAGTCGTCTTGCTGATAACCATTCCCGAAGCGGGAAGAAAGTGTCCGGCATCGACCTTCATAATGGCGCGAACATCATTGCCATTCGTTGATGAAACCGATCATGCAGACCTTGTCGCTCGCGCCGCTTCAGCGGTTCTCCGCGGTCCAGTTCGTTTTAACCGATATGGACGAAACGTTGACTTACCGGGGGCGCTTGGCCGCCGCCACCTATTCGGCGCTCGAGCGTTTGCAGGATAGCGGTATTCGCGTGATTCCGGTGACCGCCGCGCCTGCTGGCTGGTGCGACCAGATGGCGCGCATGTGGCCGGTCGATGGGGTGATCGCCGAGAACGGCGGCCTGTTCCTCACCCGGGGGAATGACGGGCACAGCGTGACGCGCACGTATTGGCACGCGCCGGAAGGCGTTGACGAGGTTCAGCGTCGACTTCAGTCGATTGCGGCGCAGATCGAAGTGAGCCTTCCTCACGCGCAACGCGCCGACGATCAGGCTTTTCGGCTCACCAGTCTGGCGTATCGCCGAAGCGGGACGGAACAGGACCAGCAGATTGTCCGTGCGCTCATCGATGCCGGCGCCGATGCCACGATCAACAATCTCTGGGTGCTGGGCTGGCTCGGCGGCTATGACAAGTTATCGATGTCGAAGCGGGTACTGGCCGAAGCCTTTGGCGTAGACGCCGAGACCGCTCGCGATGTGGTCGCTTATTCGGGCGATTCCACCAATGACGCACCCATGTTCGCGTATTTCAAACATACGGCGGGGGTAAGCACGGTCGTCGACTATCTGCCGCAACTGCCCGTGCCGCCTGCGTGGATCACGCAGGGGCCCGGTGGCGCCGGTTTCGTCGAATTCGTCGACGCGATCCTGCGCGGGCGAACGGCCGCCTGACCTTGACCGGTCAGTGGCTGCGCCGTGCGAGGACTTCGTCGCGCGGGCCTGCATCCACCACGCGCCCGGCTTCCATGACGACAATAGTGTCGAAGCGGCTGAGCAAGCTCGGCCGATGCACCGAGGCCACGATGCAGGCCGATGGGAAGGCGGCGTCCATGCGATCGAACACGCGGGCTTCGGCTTGCGGATCGAGCGCGCTGGTCGGCTCGTCGAGCAACAGCAACGAACTTCCCTGTGCCGCGAGTGCGCCGCGTGCGAGTGCCAGACGCTGACGCTGGCCGCCTGACAGATTGCCGCCGCGTTCACTGAGGGCGCTGTTCAGACCGTCGGGGAGTCGCTGCAACACGTCGTCGAACGCGCCGGTATGCACCGCCGACTGCACGAGGGCGTCATCGGCGGGTTCGCCGAAGGTCAGGTTCTCACTCACGCTGGCTTCGAAGACATCAGCTTCCTGCGGGATCAGCGTCGCCAATGTGCGCAACTCGGTCCATGCCACCGCTTGGCCATCGCGTCGCAACTCGCCTTGTTGCGGCGGATAGAGACCGGCGAGCATGCGCAGCAACGTGCTCTTGCCGCCGCCGCTCGGGCCGATGAGTGCCACGCGCGCGCCACGTTGCAGCACGAGATCAATGTGATGCAGGCCGCCCCGGCTGTTGTTGGCGTAGTGCCACGTGGCATCGTGCAGCGACAGCGTCTGCCACGCGGCGTCGGGGTCGACGGCGGGCACGGTGGCATCAGGGTCGCTCGGCGCGTCCCAGATGGGCTCGGCACTGCCGTAGTCGGTATGCATGCGCGCGAAGCTCTGGAAGTTCGACGCCATGGCGCCGACGACCGTCGCGGCCTGCTGTGCATATTGATAAATCATGAAGACGGTACCGAGCAGAATCGCCTGCCCCGGCTGCCGCGTTTGCAGCACGTACTCCACTACCAGAATCCACGTGAGCCCCATGCCGAGCAGGTCGACGGCAAACCACTTGCCCTCGTTGACGAGTACCGTGCGGCGTAGCGGCACCATCACTGCGTCCATCCGGCGCCCGAGCACTTTGCGCGACGCGGCTTGCAGCCGCAGCCCGATAACGGTGCCCGCGTTGCCGACGAAATCGAGCAACGCGGCGGCGTAGCGGCGTTCTGCATCGTTCTCGGCGCGTGCAAGCTGCATCAGCACGCGGTCGAAACGCAGGATGATGACGGCGATGATCACGTAGCCGGTCACCGCGATCGCGCCACTGACGCGCGACAGCAAGGCGAGTGCGACCAACGGCCCGACAAAGTTGAAGGCGCTTTGCAGGTAGCCAAATTGGTTCTGGGCGAAGTCGGACAGCGCGCGGCTCGCTTGCACCACGCGGTGCTGTAGCTCGCCCGAATGTCTGCCGTCGCGCCAGACCAGCGGCGCGGCAGCGATGCGCGCGTAAAGCTCGTCGGCGAGCCGTACTCGCACGCGCACACCGACGTTGCGTTCCAGTATCCGGCCCGGGCCGTGCAGCAGCCACGACAGCAGATAGATGCCGACGAGGTAAATAATCCAGCGGCCGGCCAGCGGCATGTTGTCCTGCTGGAGCGCGTTGATGGCCTGCGCAGCGAGCCATGGCATGGTCAGCCGCAGTAACTGGGCGGCCGACAGCAGGCCGGCAGCGCCGAGCATTTGCGGGCGCACGCCGGCGGCATGGTGCCAGAGCGCACGGTAAAGGTCGCGTGCCGCGCTGCCCAGGCCGATGGCGGCTGGCGCTGAGGTGGACTCGGGCGCCGTCATGCGTCGTTGGGGGCGCCGAACCAACGCGATGCGGCGTGCGCGAGGGCGTCGAGGGCGTCGAGGTCGGACGACGTGTCGCTGCGGGGATCGCTGGTATCGCTCCTGTCGCTCATATTGCTCGTATTGCTGGCCCATGCGACGAAGCCGTCGGGGCGCAACAGGACGGCACGCAAACCGAAGCGATCCTTGGCGTCGCAGCCGTAGTACGCGATGCGGTCGCTCCAGCGGCTCGCGAGGGTCTTCAATGGCGCATCGGCATCGAAGTCCAGCAGCAAGCCCTTGCCGTTCGTGAGCAACGCACCGAGCTTCTTGCCATCGGCGAATTCGAAATCCGGCGCGCTGCGACCCACTAAAGGATGCTCGCTGCCGAGGTCATAGCGCAGCAATGCCCCCCACACCCGTTCGGCAAAGTAGGTCGCGCCGTCGCGGGTGTCGAGAACGTCGCGGAGGATCGCTTCGAGCGCGCGGGAGCTCGGGGCCGGGCGCATGATGGCGATCTGCGCGCGCGACCAGTCGAGCACCTGCGCGCCGACGGGATGCCGTTCGGTCGTATAGGTGTCGAGCAGCTCAGGTGGCGCGTCGCCCCGGACGGTCGCGGCGAGTTTCCACGCGAGGTTCATCGCGTCGCCGAGCCCCAGATTCAGTCCTTGACCGCCCATGGGCGAATGAATGTGGGCCGCGTCGCCCGCGAGCAGCACGCGCCCCCTGCGATAGGTGGTGGCTTGATGGGCGCGATCGGTCCAGGTGGTCGCCAGCGAGAGGGCGTTCACGGTGACGTCAGTGTTGGAGACGTGGCGTAGGACCGTCTGTATGTGCTCGCGCGTGATGGGCTGCGTGCGGTGGAAGGCGCCGCCGTCGAAGTCGGCCATCGCGACGGTGCCGGGCGGCTGGTAGGTGTACATGCCCGTGGGCGTGTAGTGGCGGCCGGGCGTGAGTTTGTCCGGATCGGCCAACTCGACCTGCACCGAGTAGCCGGTGAACTCGGGATCGGTGCCGGTGAATTCGATGCCGGCGGCTTTGCGCACGGCACTGCGTGCGCCGTCGCAGCCGATCAGCCATTGCGCGCGGAAGTCTTCGCCGCCCGCGTGAACGGTGACGCCGTCATCGGTGGTGTCGAAGCCGTCGACGCCGCAAGCCCGCCGGATTTGCGCGCCCGACGCAATGGCACGAGCCGCCAGCACCGTTTCGATGTGTTCCATGTCGACGGCAACGATGGTGCCCGCCGGATTGGGCTGGAAGTATGGCCACTTCGAGGTGTCGATATCGTCCTGAAAGAACTGGATGCCCGCGAAATGCCCGCCCGGGCGGCGGGCTTGTTGCATCCAGTGCGGGACGCTTGCGTTCGCATTCGTGCCGGTGTTGGCCTTCGCGCGTTGCGGTGCGGTGATGTCGTCGAGCAGGCCGCGACGATAGAAAGCATCGAGCGTGGGCATCGACAGGCCGCGCAATCCGAACGGCAGCCGTTTTAACGGCGATTCCGGTGTTTCGGCTTGCTCCAGCACCAATACCGACAGGCCCGCGAGGCGTAGCTCGCAGGCGAGAAACAAACCGACGGGGCCCGCGCCGGCAATGATGACTTCGTAGATCAAGGTGAATTCCTTTATTGCGTTCGGACGCGGTGGTCACTCATTTTCGCGATTATAGGCATCCTGTGTTGGGGAAAGCACAGCAGCGGCGCTGCGCTTCGTTCGGCATCCGTTTCATGTAGAATCGGCCACGGCGTGCAACCGCGCCTCCATTCCGCGGAAAGGGTTCTGCCCAGGTAAAGCGTTTCACCGCATTTTTCATGCGACTCCCGGCCAATGAGCGGATACGGCTATCTTTGGAGATCGTATGCCTCAAGACCTTCGCGCCACGGCGCAAAACGGTTACATCGACCTTGCGCAGCTGCGCAAGCGTGCCAAGCAACGCCTCAGACAATTGCAGGAACAAGGCCCGTCCGTCGGGCAAAACGCGCTGCTGCATCGTGGCGCATCGCCGGTGCTCGCGGATGCGCAATGGCTGATTGCGCGTGAACTGGGTTTCACCAGTTGGCCTAAGCTCAAGGCCCATGCCGATGCCATTGAGTTCGCCGCGCGGCATCCTCAGTTTGCCGCCGACGATGAGGCCGGCACGCAGCATTGGCGTTGCGGAAACGACATTGCGCACAGCCTGCGTGTGGCCGGGTTTCAAGGCGAATTCCACATGTTCGCCGACCCGTACTGCATGGGGCCGGTGCCCGATGTGCCGCTGGCGGCGCTGATTGAGACGCGCTGTGAGTTCATCAGTCAGTGCTTTGCTATCCCGCTGCAAGCTGCGCGGCAACGTGCCCAGAGCGAGTACGGCGCGTTGTCCGAGACGTCTCGGGCCAAGCGTGTGGTGCTTTGGTGCGAGGCCGATGCCTACGACCAACTGTTTCTGATTGCCGTGCTGGCGAACATGACGCGGCGGCCCGAGCGGTTGGAATTGATCGAGATCGACCGTGTCCCGGGCGTGGAGCGATTTGTCGGCATGGGGCAATTGGCGCCCCAGGTGCTGGCGTGGCTCTGGCCGCGCCGCCGGGCGCTGCATGACGACGCATTTTCGTTGGCGCGCACCGCGTGGGATGCTTATCGGGCTTCGACGCCGCTGGCTTGGGCGGAACTTTGTCAGGAAGCGAATTCCGCGCTTACGCTTCCACTTCCGCTACTCGCGCCCGCGCTCAAACGCCAGTTGCAGGAGTTGCCGTCCCTGCACGATGGTTTGGGGCTGACCGAGCGCCTTGCGCTGGAAGTCATTCGCGAGGGCGAGGGCATCACGCTGGCGCAGGTATTTTCCGAACTGACGCTGCGCCGTGATCCGCTGCCGTTTCTCGGGGACACGATGTTCTACGCGATGATGCGTGGCCTGACTGAGGGGCGGCATCCTCTTATTGCACCGTTTGATGCTGAGGCGCAGCTGGCGCGCGAAAAGCGCATCGTTGGTTTGACCCCGCTAGGCGAGCAGGTGCTGCATGGCACGGCCTATTGGCTGGATCATGCCGAGACCACGCGATGGGTCGGTGGCGTGCGGATCGAGCCTCGCGCTGCGCATTGGGCGCTGGATGAGAATCTCACGCCGGTGCTGAGGCAGCCTTCCCGCTGATGACGACGTAATGACGCACGGCGGTGCGGCTGCCGATCGCTTGGTTGCCGCACCGTCCACATGGGGCGTTAAACCTTTTTGACGAATTCCGTTTTCAGACTCATGGCGCCGAAGCCGTCGATCTTGCAATCGATGTCGTGATCGCTGTCCACCAGACGGATGTTCTTTACCTTGGTCCCCATCTTGATCACGCCGCCGGAGCCTTTCAGCTTCAGGTCTTTGATGACGGTCACGGTATCGCCGTTTTGCAGCACGGTGCCGGTCGAGTCGCGATAAACCTTCTCGGTCGGCTCGGCCGTCGTGGCCGCTTGCGCAGACCATTCGTGTGCACATTCCGGGCAGATGCAGAGGCCGCCGTCTTCATACGTGAACTCGGAATTGCATTTCGGACAGGGAGGCAATGCGCTCATAGCGGGATCCTTGGGGCAGACGGAAGCATTTAGAGCGCGAGAGTATAACGCCAGCGTTGGCTAGAGAACCTGACGTCCGGATTACCAGTTCGCAGTAGTATCGGACGACGGCATTCTTTGCAGATCATCCAGTGCGAATCGATCATTCTCCACAGCTGAATATCGCTGGCATTTCTCTCCGGCAACTTGAGCGTGCCGATCTGGGCGCCTGGTATTCCTATTTACAGCTACCCGGCGTCGTCGAACACACCAGTTGGAATCTGCAATCTTCCCAAGACCTGATGCCGATGTTTGATTCGTTGGAATCGACGTCCGGCGAATCCATTCGTCGTATGGCGGTCATCGACAATGCCTCGAACGAACTGATCGGCACGATCGGGTTTCACACGATTTCCGAGCGAAACAGGACAGCAGAAATCGCCTATGACCTTGCGCCGTCTCATTGGGGCCGCGGCATTGCGCGGGTAATTTGTTCCGCGGTGACACAGTGGGGATTCGAGGTGAATAATTGGGTCCGTATTCAGGCCGTGGTTCTCGAAACCAATGTGAGATCGGCGGCCGTGCTTAAGGCTTGCGGATATCAGCCGGAGGGTTTGTTGCGTGCCTATCGAATGGTTCGCGGCACGCCGCGCGACTTTGTCATGTATTCACGGCTGGCGACGGATAAGTAAGTCGCCGATGCGACAGTAGCGTTGCGGATTTGCGGGCGAAGCGCCATGCCTGCCGATTCGCGAAGATTGTCAGTGCGGGGTGTCTGGTAGGAGGTGAGTGCTTATGTCCGATACCAATGTGTTACGTCCGTTCGCGTTCGTGCTTGCCGTGCCGAGCATTGAACGCAGCGCGGCATACTTCAGCGACGTGCTCGGTTTTCAGGTGGAGTGGGCGGAGGCGTCCGATTGGCGGCTCGTTTCGCGAGGTGCGGTTCGCATCATGCTGGGCGGCTGTCCGAATGCCCAGCCGCCGTCGCAGATTGGCGATCATAGCTACTTCGGCTATATGGAAGTCGATGACGTCGATGCGCTGTACAAAGAGTTCGCGCTGAAAGAGGCGATTCTTTTGATGCCGCCTACGGACCGCCCCTACGGCATGCGGGAGTTCACCATCGCGACGCCCGACGGACATCGATTCGTTGTGGGGCAGGTGATCGGACAGCGAAAGGCTGACGAATGAGGTTTTAGCGTTCCCGCTAACGAATTTCGATCGTGGAATAACAAAAGCCCGTTGATCTTGCGATCAACGGGCTTTTCGTATTTGGTTGCGGGGACAGGATTTGAACCTGTGACCTTCGGGTTATGAGCCCGACGAGCTGCCAGACTGCTCCACCCCGCGTCTGAGAGATAGAATAATACGGGAATAACGCGCATCGTGTCAAACGTTTATGACATTTATTTTAAGGACACCCGCAATCTCGTGCGCGACACGCGCATTTCTCCCGCCTCTTACGCATGTTGTTCAATCGGTATACAGAAGGCGTAAAGGCACAGGTCCGGGCGCTGACCGTGGCTGAGCGTGAGGCGTCCAATCACCAGCGAATCGTGACCCCTGCCTGCACGGAGTGGTCCAACGATGCTGGATTCAAGCCGCGTTTGTAACCCACGTCGAGATCGAGATCTTTCGTCGGGCTGTAAATGGCACCGACCAGTGCATAGGCGGGGCGCGTTGTCGACGTCGGGTCCGTGTTCGTTTGATAGCCGAAGTCCAATGCCACTCGGAACTTGTCGGTCACATTGAACAGCATTGCTGCCGAGGCGTTCCACAGGTTTTTCCGATTCCCGTCCCGGTTGTCGTTCCAGACGTAACCCGCGTTGGCGAGAAACGTCCAGCGGTCGAGATCGTATTGCATCAGCAGATTGGCGCCGGTGGTTGCCCGGCCGTTGCCAAGCCCGCGATCATGACTCGCCGTTGGCAGCGTCACGAACGGCTTCAGGCCGAGACTCCAGTGATCCCCTTCCAGAAAACGCCACTTGGCCTGCAATTGCGGATCGGCAAACCCGTTGGTCCACCCAGCCCCATCGGGACGATTCCGCTGATACGGCGCCTGAATCGCAATATCCAGATTCGGCAACACGCCGTAGGTCAGCGTCGAATTCCATTGCTGCTGGCGTGCGCTGACAAGCGTCGTCCACTCACTGCTGAGTTCCAACTGCCAGTTGCCGGTGTCTTGGGTGCCGGTGTCATCGGTCACGAGCGGGTTCATCGCGTTTGCACCAAGCGGGGCGAGGGCTGCGGCGAGGATCAGAAGCTTCTTCATTGAAAACTCCGGCTGGCAATTCGTCGGCCAGACGTTGGATATTTTTGCGCCGCCACGTGCGGTGTGGGCCAGACGTGGTGTTGGGGACGGCTTATCGGAAAACGAAACAGTCGGGCGGATCGTACGTGGCGGCGCTGGGCAGCGTCAACCGCGTTTGAATGACATGAGGCATTCCTGAGGGGCTGACCTCGTGCGAGTCACGGTGATGTCACGGCAATGTGTTCGCGGAACTTGCGTCGTGGTCGAAACGTCGTAGGAAGCCGCCCGCGTCGGTGATAGACTCCGCCGCCCTTCACGTCGTGGCGCATCTCGTGTGCAAGCAGGGCGTCGCGATACCTTGTCTTTTTGCTGATGGCGAGTGTCGAGGATGTTGTGTCATGGCTTTTCCCCTCTCTTCTTCCTCATGCAAGCCAGAAGTCATCTTATTTTCGGTATCGGCGCGACGTGGCTGATGCACCGCACCGGCTGGGCGGCCAGTGTTCATGCGTGGCCGTTGACGCTCGTCGGCGCGCTGCTGCCCGATATCGATCATCCCAAAAGTATGTTGGGACGACGGCTTGCCCCCGTGTCCTTTGCGATTTCGAGTGTGTTCGGACATCGAGGCATGACGCATTCGCTGCTGCCGCCGATGTTGTTCGTGGCGGCGTGCATTTACGGTTGGGGCCATGTGCCGCCTTGGGCATTGGCGCTTTGTGCCGGGTATTTGTCCCATTTGCTTGCCGATTGGCTGACGCCTTCGGGTGTGCCGCTTTGTTGGCCGTTGCGCACACGATTTCGCTCGCCGCTGTATGTGACGACGGGATCGTCGGCGGAGTGGTGCGTCGCCGCTGCGCTCGCCTTCGCTATGTGGCGATGGTGGTGAGCGCGAGCGGTTAGGACTTAGCGCCAGACGAGAGGCGGTTCCTCCATCAGGGCGACTTGTTCGCGCAGTTCCAGAACGCGGTCTTGCCAGTAGCGTTGCGTGTTGAACCACGGAAATGCGAACGGGAACGCGGGGTCGTCCCAGCGGCGTGCCAGCCAGGCGCTGTAGTGGAGCAGGCGCAAGGTTCGCAGAGCTTCGGTCAGGTGCAGCTCGCGCACATTGAACTCGGCGAAATCTTCATACCCGCTCAGGACTTCGTCGAGCTGCATCGTCATCTCGCTGCGCGTGCCGGAGAGCAGCATCCACAGATCCTGCATCGCCGGTGCCATACAGGTGTCGTCGAAGTCTACGAAGTGGGGGCCGGCATCCGTCCACAATACGTTGCCACCGTGGCAGTCGCCGTGGACCCGAAGTAGTTTCACATCGCCCGCCCGTTCATAGGCGCGGGCAACCCCGTCCAGCGCCAGATCGACGATGGCGCGCCATGCGTCGCGCAGATCGGCTGGGATGAAGTTGTGTGTCCATAGATAGTCGACCGGGCCGCGACCGTAGGTGTCGATGTCCAGTGTCAGGCGATGCTGGAATGGCTGCGTTGCGCCGACGGCGTGAATGCGGCCCAGAAAGCGGCCGAGCCAGTTGAGCGTGTCCGGGTCCTGAAGTTCTGGTGCGCGTCCACCGCGCCGGGGGAATACGGCAAAGCGAAAACCGTCGAAGTGATGCAGGGTCTTGCCGTCGATGACGAGCGGTGCCACGACCGGAATCTCGCGTTCCGCCAGTTCCTGCGTGAAAGCGTGCTCCTCGAGAATGGCGTCATCGGTCCAGCGGGCCGGACGATAGAACTTCGCGATCAACGGCGGCCCGTCTTCCATGCCCACCTGATAGACGCGGTTCTCATAACTATTGAGCGCGAGCAGGCGCCCGTCGCTATAGCTGCCGAGATGCTCGACGGCGCTGATCACCGTGTCGGGAAGGAGTGCCGCGAACGGATGGGCGTGGCTGGGGGCTTGCTGGGAAAGATCGGAGTTCATGCGCGCTATTGTGCCAAAGGCGTGGATGCCGGGGCGCACTGAGGCATCTATATATAGGGAAGCCGGGAATTGGCCGTGCCGGATCGGCGGGAAATTGGCCAGAAGCGGACTATTTTCAAAATAGTTTCACAAACCCCTTGCCAGCGTCGCCGAACCTGACTAATATTCCGTCTCTCGCAACGACAGCGACGCAGCGAAAGCAGCGAAGCGGAAGGAAGCGACGGGCTGGAAAGCCCGGTGGTTAGTGGTTTTAGAGCTTGTGAGTCGCTACGGCGACGAGCG
>NZ_NGUQ01000013.1 GCF_002179965.1 Pandoraea sp. PE-S2T-3 | reverse complement strand
CGTGGGCGGCGACGGCATTTCCCTCAGCGGCAACGGGACTGTCAGCAATTCCGGTGTCGTCACGGGGGGCGATGGCGGCAATGGCGGCAACGGCGCTAACACAACCGGTGGTCATGGTGACGTAGGCGGTGCGGGTGTGCGCGTCGCCGGAACCGGGACTGTGACCAACGCCACCAGCGGCAAGATTACCGGCGGCGATGGCGGTACCGGCGGCGGCGGCGGGAACGCCACATCGGCGGGCGGCGCAGGCGGTGGCGGTGGTGCCGGGGTGGTAGTCACCGCCGGCGGCTCCATGAATAACGCCGGCACGATTACCGGCGGCGTCGGCAACCGGGGTGGTGGCGGCGGCACCAGTAGTGTTGGCGGCGCGGGTGGGGCAGGTGGCGCTGGGGTACTGGTGACCAACAACGGCGGCACCATCACGAACACGGGCTCGATCAGCGGCGGCGCTGGTGGCGCGGGCGGGACCGGCGGTAGCGCAGGTGCATCAGGCGCGGGTGGGATCGGTGTGCAGGGGCAGAACGTCGCGGTGATCAATAGCGGCACCATCACCGGCGGCACCGGTGCAGATGGTACCGTCGCCGACGCCATTCAATTCAGTGCGGGCACCAATTCGCTCGAACTGCGCGCCGGGTCTGCCATCACCGGCACCGTCGACGCGAATGTCGGCACCAACACGTTCATCCTCGGCGGCAATGCCAACAGCAGCTTCAATGCGTCGCTGATCGGTCCGACAGCACAGTACCAAGGTTTCTCGGCCTTCCATAAGACGGGCACCAGTGTCTGGACACTCACCGGCAGTACCACCGCACTCACGCCGTGGACGCTCTACGCCGGGACGCTGGTCGTTAGCCAAGACAGCAGCCTTGGTGCCCCCGGCGGCGCGCTGACGTTCAACGGCGGCACGTTGCAACTCGGCGCCAGTTTCAATCTCGCTGCCGGCCGTGCGGTCGCTCTCGATACCGCGGGCGGCACGATCGATACGAACGGGTTCAACTCGACGATCACGCAGGGCATCACCGGCACCGGGGCACTGACCAAGATCGGCGCCGGGTCGCTCGTGCTCAACGGCAACAGCACCTACACGGGGGGAACGAGCATCAATGCCGGGGTACTGGCCGTGGGCGATCCCACGTCCTCAGGGGCGGCGCTCTCCGGCGGCGGCGCGGTCACGGTAGCCAGTGGCGCAACGCTGGGCGGCTACGGCAGCGTCACGGGTTCAGTGCAGAACAACGGCACCGTCGCGGTCGCCAACGCCACGCCGGGTTTTGCCTCCGGTGCCACGGGCAACCTGACGGTCAACGGCACGTTCACCAACGCCGCGCTGCTTCAATTGGCAGGCCCGGGCGTCGGCAACACGCTAACCGTCGCAGGTAACTACGTCGGCCAGCAAGCGACCGCATCGCTTCGCACGCAACTGGGCACCGACAATTCTCCGACCGACAAGATCATCATCAATGGCGGAACGGCGACCGGCAGCACGACGCTGAAGATCGCCAACGCGGGTGGCAAGGGCGGGCAAACCACCGGTGACGGTATTCAGGTCGTGCAGACGGTGAACGGGGCGTCAACGGCGGGCTCGGCATTTACCGGCGGCACGGCGAATGCAGGCGCTTATACCTACTACCTGTACCGCGGTGGCATTACCCCCGGCACGCAAGACAACTGGTATCTGCGCTCGACCACGCTCGACCCGACCCGTCCGCCGATCGACCCGATCGTGCCCGTCCCGCCCGTCGATCCCGAAACGCCGCTGTATCGAACCGAAGTCCCGGTCTACTCGCAGATTTCGGCGTTGGCGCGCGAGATCGCCGTGCAGCAGATCGGCACGTTCCACGATCGCATGGGCGGGCAAGACCTGCTGGATGAAAACGGCAAGTGGGGCGGTGGCTGGGGCCGTGTGTGGGGCGACCATATGTCTCAAGACCACACGGGTACGGTGAATCAGTCGTTCAGCGGCACGATCTTCGGGTTGCAGGTCGGGCAGGACGTCTATTCGAACACGACCGATAGCGGCTACCGCGACCACGCCGGTCTCTTCTTCGGCTTCGCCCGAGGCAGTGGCGACGTGAAGGGCTTCGCATTGGCCACGCAGGATCTGGCCGCCGGCAGCCTCGCCATCAACTCTTACAGCCTTGGCGCCTACTGGACACGTATCGCACCGAGCGGTTGGTATGTCGACACTGTGTTGATGGGCTCGACCATGTCGGTGAATCCGTCGTCGCTGCAAGGCAATACCGCAACGACACGGGCGAATGCGTTCACGGCGTCGCTGGAAGGCGGGCTGCCGTTGCCGCTGCCCTACGGCTTGTCGCTCGAACCGCAGGCCCAGTTGATCTATCAGTACACGCACATCAACGACCTGACCGATCCGGCGGCGACCGTGTCGTTCAAGAGCGCTAACGAACTGATCGGGCGACTCGGTTTGCGACTTCAGACGCAGTTTCAGGCGAATGGCATCAACTGGAAACCGTATCTGCGTCTGGACGTGTTGCGCTACTTCGGCGGCACCGACACCGTGAACTTCTCCGACACCACCAAGATCGATTCGTCAGTCGGGTCGACACAAGGGCACGTGGGCGCTGGCGTCTACGCGAAGCTGAATCAACGTGTCAGTCTCTACCTGACGGGCGGCTACTGGTTCAATCTGGGCGGCTCGCACCGGAGCACGGCGGAAGGCAATGCCGGGGTGCGTCTGAGCTGGTAGTGCTGTTCAGACATTCTGACTGCTAAGTCATCCGAAGCATAAAAGATGGAGCCGCGATTTCGCGGCTCCATTTTTTCATCAAGATCTATCCGGACGATGATCACCCGATCGTGCGCCGGGCGAGACTCGTCCGAATCGCGCTACCCGTTAAAACGCCCGCGCGAAAATCTCCTCGATCTCCGCTTGCTCGGCGCGACGCGGATTCGTAAATCCGCAGGCATCCTGCATCGCATTCGCGGCCAGCGTCGGGATATCTTCCTTCTTCGCACCCAACTCCGTCAGACCGGCAGGGATGCCGATGTCTTTCGAGAGACGGCGAATCGCAGCAATCGCCACCTTCGCCCCTTCCGCATCGCTCAGCCCGTCGACCTTCTCGCCCATGGCTTGCGCGATATCCTTCAGGCGCGCAGCACTGACGCTCGCGTTGAACTCTTCCACGTGCGGCAGCAGAATCGCGTTGCACACACCGTGCGGCAGGTCATAGAAACCGCCCAACTGATGCGCCATCGCATGCACGTAGCCCAGCGAGGCATTGTTGAATGCCATCCCCGCGAGGAACTGCGCATACGCCATGTTTTCGCGTGCCGTCATATCGTCGCCATGCGACACCGCACGACGCAGATTTTCTGAAATCAGCGTCACGGCCTTGAGTGCGCACGCGTCGGTGATGGGTGTGGCAGCGGTCGAGACATAGGCTTCGGTGGCGTGCGTCAGCGCGTCCATACCCGTGGCGGCCGTGAGCCCCTTGGGCATCGCCGCCATCAGTGCCGGGTCATTGACCGACAACAACGGCGTGACGTTGCGATCGACAATCGCCATCTTCACGTGACGTGCCTCGTCCGTGATGATGCAAAACCGCGTCATTTCGCTCGCGGTGCCTGCTGTGGTGTTGATCGCGATCAGCGGCAACTGCGGCTTTGCCGACCGGTCCACGCCCTCGTAATCCGCAATCTTGCCGCCGTTGGACGCACACAACGCAATCCCCTTCGCGCAGTCGTGCGGCGAGCCGCCGCCCAGCGAGATCACAAAGTCGCAATGGTTCTGCTTGAGCAGCGCGAGACCCGCTTCCACGTTCGACACCGTCGGGTTGGGTTTGGCGCCGTCGAAGATCACCGCCTGAATGTCCTGTTGCGTGAGCAGCTTTGCCACTTTCTCGGCGACACCGGCCTTGGCGAGGCCAGCGTCGGTCACGATCAACGCACGACGGAAATGGTATTGAGGCAGGGCGGCAATCGCTTCGTCGAGGCTGCCGATGCCCATCATGTTGACGGCGGGAATGAAGAAAGTCGTGCTCATGGTTATGCTCCTTATATCTGTTCTGTGAGGGGCGCACCACGACCACGCGGCCGGCAAATTCAACACTGCCGGTCGCGTCGTCGCAGGGGGTATGCGGGATCTTCTCGCAGGCATTAAAGACAGCTTCCGCCTATCGGCGGGCCGCGTCTTTGATCTGCGGCAAACAGGGACGCAAATGCACAAAGCGTCGAAGGACTCTACAAATCGGGCTTAACAATGCCTGCGAATGCTTAGAAGAAACCCAGCGGATGAATGTCGTAGCTCACCAGCAGATTCTTGGTCTGCTGGTAGTGATCGAGCATCATCTTGTGGGTTTCGCGCCCGATGCCCGACTTCTTGTAGCCGCCAAACGCGGCGTGCGCGGGATACAGGTGATAGCAGTTCGTCCACACGCGACCGGCCTGAATCGCGCGGCCCATGCGATAGGCACGGTTGATGTCGCGTGTCCATACACCGGCGCCCAGACCGAACTCGGTGTCGTTGGCAATCGCGAGCGCTTCGGCTTCGTCCTTGAACGTGGTGATACCGACCACGGGCCCGAAGATTTCTTCCTGAAACACGCGCATGCGGTTCTCGCCCTTGAGCAGCGTCGGCTGAATGTAGAACCCGGACGCAAGCGGCCCGTCGAGCATCTCGATACCGCCGCCGGTCAACACCTGAGCGCCTTCCTTGCGAGCGAGATCCAGATACGTCAGGATCTTGTCGAACTGCTGCTCCGATGCTTGCGCGCCGACCGCCGTATCGGTATCGAGCGGATCGCCGCGCTTGATGCGGGCGACCTTGGCCATCACCACTTCCATGAACGGCTCATAGATCGATTCCTGCACCAGCGCGCGCGACGGGCAGGTGCACACCTCCCCCTGATTCAGAAAGCCCAGCACGAGCCCTTCAGCGGCCTTCTCGATGAACTCCGGCTCGCCACGCATGATGTCGTCGAAGAAGATGTTCGGCGACTTGCCGCCCAGCTCGACCGTGCTCGGAATCAGGTTGGCGGCCGCGCGCGACAGAATGTGTCCGCCGACCGGCGTCGACCCGGTAAAGGCGATCTTGGCAATGCGACGGCTCGACGCCAGCGCTTCACCCGCTTCGCGCCCGAAACCCTGCACGATGTTGAGCACGCCCGGCGGCAGCAGGTCGCCGATCAGCTCGGCGAACAGCGTGATGGTGAGCGGCGTCTGCTCGGCAGGTTTGAGCACTACGCAATTGCCCGCAGCGAGGGCAGGCGCGAGTTTCCACGCGGCCATCAGCAACGGGAAATTCCACGGAATGATCTGGCCGACGACGCCCAGCGGCTCATGGAAGTGATAAGCGGCCGTGTGCTCGTCGATCTCGGCACTGGTGCCTTCCTGCGCGCGAATGCAACCGGCGAAATACCGGAAATGATCGACGGCCAGCGGCATGTCGGCAGCGAGCGTCTCGCGCACCGGTTTGCCGTTGTCCCACGTCTCGGCGACGGCGAATTTCTCCAGATTGGCTTCGAGCCGGTCGGCAATTTGCAGCAGAATGCGCGAGCGCGCCTGCACCGATGTTTTGCCCCATTTCGCGGCGGCGGCGTGGGCCGCGTCGAGTGCCAGTTCGATGTCGGCGCCACCGGAGCGCGGAAACTCACCGATGACTCCCCCCGTCACCGGCGACGTGTTGGTGAAGTAGCGTCCTTCGACGGGCGGGACGAACTTGCCGCCGATGTAGTTTTCGTAACGCGGCTGCAAGGTCAGCAGGGCACCGGGGGTGCCGGGCGGGGCATAACGCATGTTGTGTCTCCGGATATTGTCGTGTCGGTGGCATCGAGGCCACGCACGTCGGTAAGCAAGTCGCGGGCCAGCCCGGCAGATCGTTGCCTGACGGGCATGACACGCGTGAGCCGCGCTCGCCGATGCGCCGAAACCGTGACACGTGTGTCACCCCTTGTCTCGCGGGCGGGACACCGGGCGCGCGACCGCCGTGACACTGATGGCTAATGGCATCGCGCTGCCGATAGGCGGGGGCGCGAACCGGCCACGGGCATGGCTGACATACCTCATTGCAATCACCTGCGGCTTGCGACATGCTTCGGGGACGACTTCAAGGTCATCCGGCACGGGGAGACAACCAATGCCAGCGAATACAGAATCAGCACACGCGCGCCGTGTGCTGAATGTTGTACAAGGTCACCTGCCTGCCGTCGCGGCGGCGACCGACCCGAGTATCGCCAGCTCCTGGCGCCGCTGTCTCGACACGCACGATCTCGACCCGGGCGCGCGCATGGCGCCGCATGTCATCGGATCGTCACAACTGACCGAGCGGCGCAACGCGATGGAGCAACTGCGGCATGTATCGGCGCACGTGCTGGAGCGTCTGCAACGCCAGTTGATGAATCCGCGTCAGGCGGTGCTGCTGACCGACCCGGAAGGTGTGATCGTCGACTGTCAGTTGCACGACGGCACGCGCGACGACTTCCTGCGTGCCGGCCTGCGGCCCGGCGCCGACTGGAGCGAATCGTGCGAGGGCACCAACGGGATCGGCACGTGCGTGGTCGAACGGGCCCCCGTGATCATCTGCCAGCAGGACCACTTCCGCGCGCTGCATACGCCGCTCACCTGCACGGCCAGTCCGGTGTTCGCGCCGCACGGCGAATTGCTCGCCGTGATCGACGTGTCGTCGACCAGTGCGGACGTCACAAGGCAAAGCCAGTTCCACACACTCGCGCTCGTCAATCTCAGCGCGAAGGTGGTCGAGAGCGAATACTTCTTTCTGCACTATCGCGACGAATGGCTGCTGCAATTGCAGGAGCAGGCCGACCATCTGGGCGGATTCGCGCAGGCGTTGCTGGCCTTTGACGACAGCGGCCGCGTGCTTGCCGCGAATCAGAGTGCATTGAATCGTCTGGGCGTCACGCGTGACGACATCATCGGCACGCGGGTTGACCAGTGGTTTGCGCAATCGCTCGATGCACTGATGGCGCGTGCGCACCCGCAACCGCAGACTTGCTGGCCGGTTCGCACGCAAGCGGGTGAGGCATTGCTGGCGATGTTGCGCGCCCCCGAACGGGCCGCGCGGCCAACGCCACGCATTCCGGCGCAACCCACACCGCGTCAGGACGCAAACGTCGCGCCCTTCACCGACGCGCATCTGGTACGCGAATTCTCGCGTGCCTGCCGTGTTTTCGCGCACGACGTGCCGGTGCTGATTCGTGGCGAAACCGGCAGCGGGAAAGAAGTCTTCGCCCGCGCCGTGCATGCGGCCAGTGCGCGCGCGAACGGCCCGTTTGTCGCGCTGAACTGTGCGGCCATTCCCGAAGCGCTGATCGAGAGCGAATTGTTCGGCTACGTGGGCGGCAGCTTCACGGGGGCGCGCAAGGAGGGCATGAGCGGCAAGCTCTGGCAAGCCAACGGCGGCACGCTGTTCCTCGATGAAATCGGCGACATGCCGTTTGCGATGCAGACGCGGCTGTTGCGCGTGCTGGAGGAGCGCGAGGTGTTGCCGTTAGGCGGCGGAGAACCGGTGGCGCTCGATATCCGCGTGCTCAGCGCGACGCATCAGGATCTGGAGGCGCGCATCGTCGAGCGGCAATTCCGTGAAGACCTGTTCTATCGCCTCAGTGGGCTGGCCGTCGTGGTGCCGCCGCTACGGGAGCGCGATGACAAACTCGATCTGATCCAGCGGTTGTTGAGTCAGGCGCAGGCAGACAATCGCGTGGTCGTGACAGACGCCGCGCGCGAAGCCCTATGTGCTTTCGACTGGCCCGGCAACGTGCGGCAGATGCGCAGCGTGATCCGCACGCTGGTGGCGCTGAGCGACGACGGCGTCATCACCGCGGAGGATCTGCCCGGCGAAGTGCGACAGGCGCAGGCCGTCGATGGCGATGCGCCCCGCGAGGCCCCGCTCGAAGCGGCGGAACGGCAGGCGTTGCGCGAGACACTCGATGCCTGTCAGGGGCAGGTGAGCGCGGCGGCGCGCAAGCTTGGCGTGAGCCGCAACACGCTGTACCGGAAGCTGAAGCGGTTCGGCTTATTGCGCTAGCCGGTCAAAACCAGTTGCCCG
Organism: Pandoraea sp. PE-S2T-3; assembly: GCF_002179965.1. Lineage (GTDB taxonomy): Bacteria > Pseudomonadota > Gammaproteobacteria > Burkholderiales > Burkholderiaceae > Pandoraea. The sequence continues at coordinate 118,406 of NZ_NGUQ01000013.1, read as the reverse complement.
ACGCCGTCAAACACGCTATAGTCACGCCTCTTCGCGCGGGGGTATAGCTCAGCTGGGAGAGCGCTTGCATGGCATGCAAGAGGTCAGCGGTTCGATCCCGCTTACCTCCACCAAACGAATGACTGTTTTTGTCCCCTTCGTCTAGAGGCCTAGGACATCACCCTTTCACGGTGAGTACAGGGGTTCGAATCCCCTAGGGGACGCCATCTAACGGCGTCGATGTGGCAGCAACACATCGATACCGCGTCGGCGTCAGATTCGACGAATCGCATGAACAAAGGCCGGATGTCTTCAACGACATCCGGCCTTTTGCGTTAACGCATCACTGTGGCAACACGGGCAACGGTAACGTCAAACCACCTTCGCGCCCGGTACGCCCGATTCCACCACAAACTGCTTCAACGTCGAGACTGTCGCCTGTTTGTCGGCCCGGTCCGAGATCACCTGAAAGCGCGTTTGCATCTGCTGCGGCGTCAGATCGACGGATACATAACCGCGATGCCGGCTCTCGAAGTACTTCACGTGCGGATTCTCCGGCAGCATCTCGGCAAATGCCTCGTACGGCGGCGGATTCGCCGTGATCGACGTGCCGACGAACTCCGTCGCAATCACCGGCGAATCGGGACGCGCGTTCGCATGCACGTCGTTCGTCCAGTACGAGTGGATATCGCCACCAATGAGCACAGGATTGTTCGGGCGCGACTGCGTCATCGCCTGCAACATGCGATCCCGTGTCGCCGGATAACCGTCCCAGCCGTCGGTCCAATGGCCGACGACACCGGTCTTGCGATCCTTCTGCGTGAGCGGCACGAACAGCAGATCCTGTGCGATCACATTCCATTGCGCACGCGATTGCCGAAATCCATCGGCCAGCCACGCTTCCTGCTCGAAGCCGAGCATGGTGCGGCGCGCTTCGGTGCGCTCGGTGCAACTGTCGGGCGTGACATGGCCGCCACGAGTGTTCGGTAATGCGCAAGGTTGCGGCGTGCGGTACTGACGTCCGTCGAGCACGTGGAAGTCGACGAGCGCGCCGTACCCGATACGGTCGTACACGCGCATATCGGGCCCGCGCGGCATCGACATCGCACGTAGCGGCATGTGCTCGTAATACGCCTGATAGGCGGCTGCCCGCCGCTTCAGAAAGTCCGTGGCCGAGACGTCGACCTTCTGCGACCACGCGTTGGCGTAGTCGTTTTCGACTTCGTGGTCGTCCCACGTCATCAGACTCGGCGCGGCGGCGTGCAGCATTTGCAGATCGGGGTCGGTGCGGTACAACGCGTAGCGATTGCGATACCCGATGAGATCCTTCGCATCCGGGCCGTCGTGCGCGCGCACGATCGGCTTGGCATCCTTCTTCTTCTGATCGTTCGAATAGTCGTAGATGTAGTCGCCGAGGAAGATGACGAGATCGGGATTCTCCTGCGCCATGTGACGATAGGCGCTGAAATACCCCAGCTCCCAGTGCGAGCACGATGCAAACGAAAAGCGAAGACGATCCACCGGCGCGTTGGCGAGCGGTGCGGTGACAGCGCGTCCCACCGGGCTTTGTGCGCCGAGTGCCGTAAAGCGATACCAGTACGGTCGATGCGGCGCGAGGCCGCTCACTTCGACGTGCACGCTGTAGGCGAACGCTGCCGGTGCATAGGCGACGCCACGACGCACCACGTCACGCATGGCCTCGTCGCCGGCGATCTCCCACTGCACGGGCACCTGCGCCGGCATGCCGGCCATGCCGCCCTGACCGTCGGGCGAAATGGGCGCGGGCGCGAGACGCGTCCACAGCACGAAGCCATCGGACACCGGGTCGCCAGAGGCCACACCCAACGTGAACGGATCGCTTGAATTAGCAGCGAGCGCCCGCGAGAACGGACCGAGCAGCGGCACGGCGACGAGGGCACCCGCGCCCTTGAGCAGCGTGCGGCGTGCGCGATCGGGCGAAGCAATATCGACCGGCATCATGATGCGTCACTCACGGTGTGCCCGGGTGCGGCACAGGGTAATCGCGCGACACGTCGATCGGGGCCGTATGCGGCGAATTCCACCACGTGCGCTGCAATTGGGCGATACGCTGCGCCATCTTCGCGTCGCGCATCACCACTTCGAGATTGCGCGAGTTGTCGAAGTAGCCGCCGGTCCAGTTGCTCGTGCCGACCCAAGCCAGCTCGCCGTCGATGACCATCGTCTTGCTGTGCACCACGCGCGCATAAGGAATGAAACCGCTTGAGGCAGGTGGCACCGTCACCACACGCAGCTCGACATTGGGCACCAGCGCAAGGCTCTTCAGATACGCAACATCAGGGCGCTTCAGATTCCAGTTCGAGATCAGCATCTGCACCTTCACGCCGCGTGCAGCCGCCGTGCGCAACGCCGTGTCGATCACGCCGTAGTACGGGCGCTTGCCCTTCTCACCGAACGAAAGTGGTGCGTAATCCATCAACTGAATCTGCACGCTCTGCTTCGCCTGCCCGATGAGCGCGGGCAGGGCAGTCTGCGAATCGCCGACGCCCGGCGGGTTGTACGCATTCGGGCTCGCGACGAGGAACGACGACTGTGCGAGATCGGCGGGCACGACATCGCGATTGCGCACTGTCGGTTGTCCGCCGCTGGCCAGCGCGGCTTGCGCTTCCCAGTCCTGCTCGAAGATGCCTTGCATCTGCGCGACGATCTTCGCGTCGCTCACGCGCACGCCGGTCTCGTCGATGTGTTCGAGCGCGCGCCAGTCGAAGTTCTGGCTGCCGACGAAGCCCTCGCGTCGATCGACGATGAAGTACTTCGCGTGAATGATGCCGCCGCCGACTTTCGAGAAGTCCAGCATGCGGAACTCGAGATTGGGAATCTGTTTGACGCGCGCGAGCGTCGCTTCGTCCGACATGCGCTCGCCCTTGGCTTCCATCAGAAAGCGAATCTTCACACCGCGCTTGCCTGCGGCTTCGAGATGATCGAGCACCGTGTCCATGCGGCTGCCGCGCTCACCCGAGACGTAGAACTGACCGAAGTCGATCGACGTCTTTGCGCGATCGAACATGTCGGTCCAGACGGTGACGGAATCGCGCAGATCGTCGCTGTCGGCACCGGCGCCAACGGGCGCGGTGTGCACGAGTTCAAAGCCGGGAATGGTGAAGGGTGCGGGCGCAGCGCATAGCGGAGCGATGCTGCTCAGCGCTAGCGTGAGCGCGGCAAACGTGTGACGCATGACTTCCTCGAATGACGTGTCGTGTTCGTGTGTGGAGCAAAGCTTTCGCACGGAAATCCTTATGTGACAGTTCTGCGATGGCATCGTATATCTAACATATGCATTGACATATGTGCCTTCAAAAACTGCCTGCGTCACATCGAGAAAACACCTTGTTTCAAGGGGTTTTACGCTCGCGTAGCGCGTTGGCTTCCTGTGGTTTACACGGCAGGATATTCGTCAATTGTTAAATTTTATTACACGTAGGAAATATATTTTGCGGTTACGGGGTAAACGCAACGTCTGACGGAATAAGCATCGCATTTGTGCCGATTCGTCACGGAAATTTCATCGACGTCCAAAATAATCCGGTTTCTTTTTTCCGGACGTCGCCATGATTCACTTCGAAGATCCCCCCAAACGGCACGCGCGCATCGAGATCATTCCGATGATCGACGTGATGATGTTCCTGCTCGTCTTCTTCGTGTTGCTCAGCATCAACGTGATCCCGTCGCGCGGCCTGTCGACCACGTTGCCGCAGTCGTCGAGCGCCGCGCAGGTCAATCCCGAGAAGCCCGTCGTCGTGACCATCACGCGCGATGGCGCATTGCAGGTCGACGGTGCCGACACCACGCTCGAAGCGCTCGGCGCACGCGTGAAGGAGAAGGCCGGCGACGTCGAGAAGGCGCAAGTCACGCTCAAGACCGATGAAGGCACGTTGATGCAACGTGTGATCGACGTCATGGATGCGTTGAAGGCAGCGTCGGTGAGCAAAATCTCGATCGCCACGCGAGCGAAATCGTAATGACTGCGACGAACGCCACCCCAGCTTTCTGGATGCCCACGCCGATCTATCGCCGCCGCGACTGGGTGGCGGGCGGGTTGACGCTGTTGCTCGCACTTGCGGCCACGGTCGGTCCGAGCCTGCGAGCGCTGACGCCGCCGCCAGGCGAGAAGCAGGCAGAAGTGCTCACCGAAATCGATCTCGCACCACCGCCGCCCGAGCCGCAACCGCAGCCGAAGGCGGAGCCGCTGCCTCAGCCCAAGCCGGAACCGAAGTCTCAGCCGAAGCCTGAGCCCAAGCCCGAACCGAAGCCCGAGCCGAAGCCGCAACCTCAGCCGCAGCCGCGTCCTCAACCGGCGCCGCAACCCACACCGACGCCAACGCCGACACCGCAGCCAGTCGCCGACAGCGCACCGGCGACGTCAAGCGCGACGCCGACAGCGAACACCGCGACCAACGCCGCACCGTCGACGCCTACCGCTGAGTCGAAGCCCGTACAGAAGGCAGCGGCACCGAGCAAGGGCGACCCCGACCGTGAGTACGAGCGGTCGTTGCGCGCGCTGGTGGAGTCGCGAAAGAAGTATCCGACGAGCCGTCAGGCCATGACCGAGAAACCCACGGGCACGGTCGAGCTGTGCGTGATGCTCGATCGCAGCGGCAAGGTGAAGGACGTGAACCTGACCAACGGTTCGGGCTCGCTGCTGCTCGACAACACGGCCACGCGACTCGTTGAGGGCACCACGTACCCGGCATTTCAGGACACCCACTTCGCAGGCCAGGCGCAACACAGGTTCTGCATGAAGCTCGATTACCAGCTCCCGAGCAATAGCTGAGGAGCGACCCAGGCAACACAGAAGTCCCGTTGCACTCACGCTGACCACGCGGCCCTGCGCCACGTGAAAAAAACCGCGGCGGCGTTTTTGCCGCAGCAATCCAGGCACCCGTAACCATAACGAATAGACCGAGATGAACGATCTACATACGACGGCCGGCAAGCCGTTCAAGCATCCCGCATTGCGTCTGTCCATGATCGCTGTTCACGTGCTGCTGCTTCAGGCTGGCGTCGCACACGCACAGAGCGCCGATACCAATGCCGCACCCGCCGCTGCCACGGCGTCCCCCAGTGCCTCGGGCACGTCGAACATCGGCACGGTGACCATCACCGGCGACGGCGACAACCTCGGCACCGGCCTCATGGTTCGTGAAGACGAACCGAAAACCCGCAGCACGGTCACGCGCGCCGAAATCGAAAAGGAACGTGCCACCGGCAACGTGTTCCAGTCGATCGGCCTGCTGCCGGGCGTGTCGACGTACAGCTACGACGCGTCGGGCCTGTTCGGTGGCGGTCTGTCGATTCGCGGCTTCAACTCCGACCAGATCGGCTTCACGATCAACGGCGTGCCGGTCAACGACTCGGGCAGCTTCGCCGTGTATCCGCAGGAATTCCTCGACAACTCGAACACCTGCGGTATGTCGGTGACGCAGGGCGCGACCGATCTCGACGCCCCGCACGTCGGCTCGACCGGCGGTAACGTCAGCATCGTCACGTGCGAACCGGAAAACGAGAAGCGCGTGCGCGTGTCGCAAACGGTCGGTGGCCTGAACCTCACGAACTCGTTCGTGCGTCTGGACTCGGGCCGCTTCGCGAACGACATGGCGAAGATTTTCGTGTCGTACTCGCACGCCGAAATCGACAAGTGGAAGGGTGAAGGCAAGGCCAAGCGCGATCACGTCGACTTCGGCTTCCGACTGGATCTCAACAAGGAAAACTACGTCACGGGTACGTTGAACTACAACCGTGCGATCAACAACAACATCTACAACCCGTCGCTCGCGCAGCTCAACCAGAACGGCTACTACGGCGACTACGCTTCGCAGTTCGCCGGTCACCTGCCGCCTGTGAAGGGCACGGCGCAGAACGAAGCGTCGCAAAGCCCGGCGTACTACAAGCTGTCGCAGAACCCGTTTGAAAACGTGATCGCGTCGGTCACTGGTGTGTTCCGTCTGACGCCGACCACGCAGGTGAAGATTCAGCCGTACTACTGGTATGGATTCGGCACCGGCGGCACGCAGCAGTACGTGCTCTCGGAAACCGGCTTCCTGAACCCGGCCACCGGCAAGACCGGTCTGGGCCGCGATCTGAACGGCGACGGCGACACGCTCGACAAGATCATCGTGGCGAACAGCAGCGTGACGCGCACCGACCGCCCGGGTATCACCACGACCGTGACGCAACAGCTCGGCAACCACCAGATTCAAGCCGGTGTGTGGTTCGAGCGTGCGGTGCACCGTCAGACCGGCCCGGCCGTGCTCGTGAATGCCGACGGTACCGCCAGCGATATCTGGCTGCAAGACAACCAGATCACCGGCCCGACGGGACAACCGTACGAATCGCGTAACTGGAAGACGGTGTCGACGTCGTGGCAGTTCTTCGCCGCCGACTCGATCTCGATGCTTGCCGACAAGCTCAACGTGACGGCCGGTTTCCGTACGCCGCACGTGCGCCGCGACTTCACGAACTTCGCCAACGAGGGCAGCAACTCGGGCACGTCGTACAACGTGGTCAAGGACTACAACGCGTTCCTGCCGCAGGCCGGCGTGCGTTACTCGATCGACGACGCGAATCAGGTCTATGCCAGCTACGCGATGAACTTCCGTGCGCCGCCCAACTTCGCGTTCTCGCCGACCAACGGCAACGTGACGTTCGTGAACGGTCAGGCGACCGTGACGGGCAACGTGAAGGCCGAAACGTCGAACGTGTACGACATCGGCTATCGCAACGAAAGCGGTCTGGGCGTGTTCTCGGGCTCGCTGTTCTACGTCGATTACAAGAACCGTCAGGCCACCGCGTACGACCCGAACCTGAACAATTCGGTCTACACGAACGCCGGTCGCGTGCGTAATTACGGCTTCCAGCTCGAATTCGGCACGGTGCCGTTCCACGGCTGGTCGGCGTACGCCTCGATCACGAACAATCACAGCCGCCAGCTCGACAACCTGCAAACGTCGGCGACGACCACGATGCAGACGTCGGGCAAGGATTACCCGCTGGATCCGTCGTGGCTGCTGGGTCTGTCGATTCAGTACGCCCAGCCGAAGTGGTACGTGCGTGCGCAGACGAAGTTCACGGCGCGCCAGTACGCCACGCTCATGAACGACGAAGTCGCACCGTCGTACACCACCGTGGATCTGGATGCAGGCTACCGGTTCAACAACACGTTTTTCTTCAAGAACCCGACCGTGCGCGTGAACGTCAGCAACCTGTTCAATCGCCAGTATCGCAACCCGTCGAGCGTGCAAGTCGGCGGCGGCAGCGGCACGGTTTATTACTACCTGGGCGCACCGCGACTGCTGTCTGTGTCGTTGTCTGCCGACTTCCAGTGAGGCGAGCCGCTGCTTTCGCACTCACGAATTTGAAAGAGGAACCTTCGTATGAACACTCAGGTGCTACATGATCTGTCGTTTTTCCTGATGTACGCGTGCCTGGTCGTGGCGTTGTTCATCAGCATCGAACGTCTGATTTTCTATCGCTACACGAACAAACACGCTCGTGAGCTTGACGCGATGCTGCTCGGCGAAGGCCGTACGCTCGACGATCTCACGCAACATCTCGAGAGCAATGACAGTGTGCCGGCCGATGCGCTGCGTGCACTGGCCAAGGCGCGCGCCGACGCTCATTCGCGTGAAGACATGGAGCAGCTCTCCGCTGCGCTGTATCTCGCGATGAAGTCCAAGCTCAAGCAGCGTCTGTGGATGCTCGACACGATCGTGACGGCGGCACCGCTGATCGGCCTGCTCGGTACGATTCTCGGCATTATCGATACGTTCTCGTCGCTCGCCGCGTCGGGGATCTCGGATGCCAAGGGCGTGTCGGCCGGTATCGGGACGGCGCTGTACGCGACCGCACTCGGTATCTCGACGGCGTTGTTCGTGCTCGTGTTCCTCAATCACTTCAACGATCGTATCGAGCGCATCGGCGATCACCTGAAGATCCTGCTCCTGCGTGCCGGTATTCAACCGGGTTCGCAAGACAATGTGGTGCGGTTGCAGCGGCAGGCGTGATGAAACGCATAAGACGGTGACCCCGTAGGTCAGGTCGCCGATCAGCCTTTGCCGTACCGATGTTCGCCCCGTGCGATGCCGTTTTCGCGGCCATTGCACGGGGCTTTTTCTTTTGTTTTGACGCCCGTCAACCCTTGATTTCCCAGTGAAAAACGCTGTTGCTCATGCGCGACAGCGAGAGGCACATCGCAAATGGGGGGACTGTATGGGGACGGTTGATCGATACCATCCGGAAAATCAAGTTCGCACTGTAGAAAAAACGAGCCGCTGAATCCGGTGCGAAACAAGTGGCAGGAGGAGGTATTGCGACACTGGCCGCACGGCCGGCGTCGTCTGTTGGTCTTCGCCGCGCAGGCAGCCGATACCAATGTATCGGACAACGAAGTACGTGTCATAGCGTCGCCACTACCATTCCGACCTCATGTCTGAGAGCCCCATGTCCGAAGTCCCCGGGGCGAGATAACGTCTGCACGCCATATGTCTTATGCCGTATGGCGCCAGCAGGCGATGACCGGAACACATAACGATGAAAGTCCTGTCGATCTTCGGTACACGTCCCGAAGCCATCAAGATGGCACCGCTCGTGACGGCGCTCGATCGCGAGCCCGGCATAGATAGCGTGGTTTGCGTGACGGGGCAGCATCGCCAGATGCTCGACCAGGTGATGTCGATTTTCAATCTCTCGGCCAAGTACGACCTTGAAGTCATGGTGCCCAATCAGACGCTCAACGGTCTGTTCTCGCGCGCCATTGCCCGGGTAGACGCTGTGCTCGAGGCGGAAGTGCCGGATTACGTGCTGGTGCATGGCGACACGAGTACAGCGTCTGCGTGTGCACTCGCCGCCTTTCATCGGCGCATTCCTATCGGGCACGTGGAAGCGGGGTTGCGCACCGGCGATCTGGCCAAACCCTTTCCCGAGGAAATGAACCGCCGCGTGGTCGATGCAGTCGGCAACTGGCTGTTCGCGCCGACGGCAACATCCCGAGCGAACTTGCTGGGCGAGAACCTTCAGGGCCGGATCGCCGTGACCGGTAACACCGTGATCGACGCACTGGCGACGCTTATGGAGCGGCTACGCGACGATTCGCCGCTGGCCAAGGAGGTCGCCGCGCGTTACCCGTGGCTCGACAGTTCGCGCCGTTTGCTGCTTGTCACAGGGCATCGCCGCGAGAGCTTCGGCGATGGCTTTCGCAATATCTGCGCCGCGCTCGCCGATATCGCCAAGCGCGACGACGTGCAGATCGTCTACCCGGTGCATCTGAATCCGGCCGTTCGCGAGGTCGTGATGACGGCGCTCGCGGGATTCGACAATGTGCATCTGATCGATCCGCTCGATTACGTCGATTTCGTCTGGTTCATGCAGCGCGCGTACGTGATTCTCACTGACTCGGGCGGTGTGCAGGAAGAAGCACCGTATCTCGGCAAACCGGTACTCGTCATGCGTGATGTGACCGAACGCCCGGAAGCGGTAGCCGCCGGCACGGTTGCACTCGTCGGCGCCAACCGTGATCGCATCGTCGAGGCCGTGACCCGTCTGCTCGATGACATCGCGTACCACGTGTCCTTCTCGCGGCGAGTGAATCCCTACGGTGACGGTCATGCCTCACAGCGCATCGTGGCGGCCCTTTGCGGGCGCACGGTAAGCGAGTTCGATCCGGATGCGCCGGCCACCGGCCTTGTGTCCTGACAGGCGGGGGACTCACGCGATGACTGCTCTGCCGACACCTGCGCTGCCACCTGTTCCGTCCAACCCCGCATCGCCCGCCCCCGCGGACCGTGCGCCCCACTACGGATATTCCATGCCGTTGCTCAACACATTGACTGCACGCCGCCGAATGACCCGCGACCTTTCCCGTTCGGTATCTTCGGTATCGCCTGCGACGCGTGCACCCCGTACGCCCCTGGGCCGCCTGCGTGCGACGACGGCGGGCGTGCTTGCCGTGCTCGGCATGTGCGCGCCGCTCGCGTCTCACGCCAGCGCACTGGGCGACGGCGTGCGTGCCCTTGGCTCGGGTGTGAATCTGCAACGCAGCATCGCACTGGCCGACTTGGGCATCACGGCGCCTATCGTGCTGTCGGGAGATGCGAGTCAGGACTTCTATCTGCCGGTGCCCAAGGGCTTGCCGCTTGCCGATGCGTCGATCACGTTCGACGGCCGCTATCTGAAGGGGGAGCCCGGTGCAGCGTCGGTGGTGCTTTCCATCGACGGCCAGCCCATGACGTCGCAGTCGGTGCCTGATGGCGACGGGCCGCTGCAACGCAATCTCGCGGTGTCGGCGCGTCCTCGCGACACCGGTTTCGTGCGCTTCTCAGTGAACTGGCACTCCCGCACGGGCACCTATCGCTGCGAGCCCGATCGCTCGATTGCGAACTCGGTCACGATCACGCCGCAGACGCGGCTGACCTATCGCATCGATCAGAAATCGGTGTCGAGTCTCGATGACGCGTGGGGCACGCTCCCCGGTGCACCGGCACTGCTTATCGCATCGAAGACGCTGGGTCAGGAAGCGTTCGACAGCGCCTGGCGTATCGGTGTAGCCCTTGAGCGTAGCGGCAAGCGCGTGCAGGTAAGGGCACTGCCCGCGGTGGGCGACGTTGTCGATACACGCGGCGTCAACGTGCCGGCAGCACTCGCCGGCGTGCCGGCTTTTGCCGCGCTGCGTGACAGCACCGCGACACACAAGCTGGCCAACGACGCCGAATTGGGTGCGTTGCTGGCAATGAACGCGCCGTCGGTCAGCGGTGACGTTGTGGTGGCCGACGCGGCGATGCGTGCGCGCCTCGCCGCTGCGTTCGACGCGCTGCAAGGTCAGCTCGCCTCGGATAGCGATGCCGCTGCGGCCTTCAAGGCATGGCGCGATCAGCGTGCGCCGCTGGCGAATGACGCGCTGGGTGCAAAGCAGATTCGCCTGCTGTCCATGGGCAGTCAGTCGGTGATTGCCATCGCGGGCGACGCAGGCGCGCAGGCAGCGGGGCTCTTCGACAACTCGCTGCGCCGTCTGTTGCTCTCGAACAATGTGACCGTGCCGGTCGCCCGCACGCCGGACATCGCGGACAAGCAGGTAGTGCGCTTGTCGAGCCTTGGGGGCTCATCGGATAGTTTCGACGTGCTCGCCCGCGGCGACTGGACCGTGAGCTTCCCGCTGGGTGCGGTGGCGTCAGACGGCCGCATGCCGGGCGAGATTTCGCTGTATCTCGCCGCTGCGCCGGGACCTGCGGCGTCAAAGCCGGTGGCGACGGTGTTCTGGAACGGCATTCTGCTGGCCGCGAAGCAACTCGACGCCAATGGCCGCCCCGAGCAACTCAAGGCCCGTGTGCCGGGCTACGTCCTCGGCGTGAACAACAACCTGCGCGTGTCGGTGCAACGTCAGCCGTATTCGGCGAACTGCGATGAAATTCCGCAGGCCTATCCGGTCAATGTGCTGCCTTCGGCGAGCTACATCCGCCCGGGCAAGGCCGAACCGGACGGCACGTTCGTGGGCTTGCTGCCGCTCATGGCCGGTAACCCGCAACTGATCGTCCCCGCGCGCTATCTCGAAGACGCCCCGGCCAATATCCGCCGCGTGATCGGTATTGCGTCGGCCAGCGGGCTCGCCCCGTCTCGCACCGAGCTGACGGTTGCTGCTGCCGACAAGAGCGTGAAGCCGGCCAAACCGTTCGTCGCGATGGAGGTGCCGATCGATGGCGCGAAGCCGACAGTGAGCGTGTCGGATGGCAAGCGTCTGGAAATCGGCGGCAAGGATGCCAAGTGGCTGGACATCACTGGTTTGGAGAATCTGTCGACCGCAGAGGTGGTGCGCGGCGGCGGTGAGGACGGATTGTTGTGGTACGCCGTCGGTGCGCCGCAGGTCGAAGTGGGTGAGCCGTTCCTGCTCAATCGCGGCAATCTCGCGATCATCGGGCCAGCAGGGCCGGTCGCGTGGATCGACAGCAGCAACCCCGATGCCAGCCTGCCGCCGGGCGCGGGAGAGAGTGCGTTTTACGAGTGGCGCCGCTATGTCTCGTGGGGCGTGCCGGCCGTTGCCATTGCCCTGTTGGTGCTGCTGCTGATTCTCGTGCTGGCGCTGCGCGCCGGTCGCAAGAAACAAGACAGCCATTGACCGGTAGAGACGCGCCGCCGTGATCTCCTCGCTCTATTGGCCGTATCTGGTCGCCGACTACTATCACGCGCTGGAAATTGCCAGCGCGGTGGTCGGTGTTCTCATCCTGCTATCGAGCATCGACGATCTGTTCGTCGATGCCTGGTACTGGGTGCGCCAGGTCTACCGCTCACTGTTCATCAAGCGACGCTACACGCCGTTGCAGGCGGCGCAGTTGCGCGACGTGCGAGAGCAGCCGCTCGCGATCATGGTGCCCGCGTGGCTCGAATTCGACGTGATCGCCGCCATGCTTGAGAGCATGGTGGGCACGCTTGAGTACAAGAACTACATGATTTTCGTCGGTACTTATCAGAACGACGAGCGGACCAAAACGGAAGTCGAGCGCATGCGCCGCCGCTATCGGCAACTGGTGCGCGTGGAAGTGCCGCACGACGGACCGACCTGCAAGGCGGACTGCCTGAACTGGATCGTTCAGGCGATCTTCAAGCAGAACCAGCAGCAGCCGGAGCCGTTCGCGGGCGTGATTCTCCACGACAGCGAAGACGTGCTCCACCCGCTGGAGCTCAAGTATTACAACTATCTGTTGCCGCGCATCGACTTCATTCAGTTGCCTGTGACGTCGCTGGAGCGTGAATGGTACGAACTTGTCGCGGGCACGTACATGGACGAGTTCGCCGAATGGCACACCAAGGATCTGGTGGTGCGCGAGAGCCTGTCGAAGATGGTGCCGTCGGCGGGCGTGGGGACCTGCTTTTCGCGCCGCGCCCTTGAAGAGCTCGCTGCCGAGACCGACAACCAGCCGTTCAACACTGACACGCTGACCGAGGATTACGACATCGGCGCCCGTCTGGCGCGACGCGGCATGAAGCAGATTTTCGGCAAGTTCCCGGTCGAGTATGTGATCAAGCGGCGGCGGATGTTCGGCTTTGGCAAGGAGAAGATCTCGACGATCCGCATGCCGCTCGGCATTCGTGAGTATTTCCCCAACACGTTCAGAACCGCGTACCGGCAGAAGGCACGCTGGACACTGGGCATTGGGCTGCAAGGCTGGGTGCAGGTCGGCTGGGCAGGTTCGCTCGCGACGAAATATCTGCTGTTCCGTGACCGCAAGGGGTTGGCGACATCGTTCATCGCCATCATGGCCTACGTGTTGCTGATCAACTTCGCGCTGTTCCTGCTGGCAGACCGCATGGGTTGGTGGACGATCTACTACCCGTCGATCTTTCCGCCCGGCGGCTGGGTCATGACGCTCATGAGCGTGAACGCCGTGGCGCTCGCGTTGCGTGTGTGTCAGCGCAGCTTCTTCGTGTATCACATGTACGGCTGGGAACACGCGCTCTTGGCCGCACCTCGCATGGTGATCGGCAACTTCATCAACGCGATGGCGGCTGCACGGGCGTGGCGATTGTTCATCGTGCATCTCATCACGGGCAAGCGTCTCGTGTGGGACAAGACGATGCACGACTTCCCGTCGACCGATCAGCTCACCCAGCAGCGTCAGCGTCTCGGTGAGTTGCTGCTGTCGTGGCAGGCCATCGACGAAACTAAGCTGGCATTCGCACTGGAGACACAGGCGCGCGAGAAACGTCCGCTCGGCGAAATTCTCATGCAACTGGGCTGGCTCGACGAAGCCACGTTGCATGAAGCCATCTCGTTCCAGCAGGGCGTGATCGCGCCGTCGCTGCCGCCTAACGACATTTCCCCCGCTGCGACATGATGCCGCCTTTCCGAACGCTTCTTCTCGTCACGGCCATGGCCTGCTGCTGGCCGGCCTCGGCCGCCATGGCGCAGGCGACGGCACACGCCGTCAAACCGTCTGGCGAAGCGCCGCTGTCCGGGCAGGCCTGGAAGTTGGCCGATCAGGCCTACAAGCACTATCAGGCGGGACGCTTCGAGCAGGCGGCGACGGCGGCCGCAGCCGCGGTTCGCCTGCGCCCCGATGTGTTGCGTCTTCGCATGCTGCTCATCTATTCGCTGCAACGCGCAGGCAAGATCGACGACGCCCACAAGGCCGTCGACAGCGCGCTCAAGTACGGCTTCGATACGCCCGCTTTGCGCGACGCGAATACGAATCTGAGCGGCGCACAGGCGGGCGGGCCACCACCGACGGAGGCTTATCGACGCGCTTTTCCGATTGCGACACAGGCGTACTCGGAATACAACGCGCAGCAATACGTGGAGGCGTCGACCCATGCGGAACAAGCGTTTCGTATCGATCCGTCGCGCGGCGAATGGGCATTGCTCTGGATCGCCGGACTGGAGTCACAGGAGAAGTTCGACGCTGGCGTGAGTGCCGCCGAAACTGCGATGTCGCTGGGCGCACCGAATACGTCGGATCTGAAAGCGCGTATTCAGGTGCTGCGGGCGCGCATGGCCGTGGACCCGGCGAGCGCCGGCTATCAGGCCATCATCGACAACAAGCCGAAGGACGCCATTCCGCTTGCGCAGGAGGCCGTGCGTCTGGCCCCCGAGGACGACAGCTATCGCCTGCTGCTGATTTCCGCGTTCATGCTCGACAATCAGTTGCCCGAGGCGGAAGACGCCGCCAGCAATGCGCTCACTCAGAACGACGAGAACACGGTCGCACTCGAGATGCGCGGCTATCTGCGACAGCTTCAGGGCAAGAAAACACTGGCTGACGCCGACTTCGACGAGGCCATCAAACAGGACTGGCTCGACGATGGGCAGGTGCGCAACGTTCGGCTTATCGCCGCCGATGCTGCCCTTGCGGCGGGCGATCATGCGCGTGCCATTGCGCTGGTGGCGCCGCTTGACGCGAAGGACGACGCCGTCAAGAAGCGTCTGAAGCTCGCGCGTTCCGGTGCGCGTGCGCCCAAGGCACTCACGCAGATCAATTTCCCGGCACCGATTCAAGACCCGCGCGAAACCCCCTACGGCACGGTCTACGAGTTGCTGCCCTACGACACGGTCGGCTACGGCGGGCCGTCGGCGCAAGCCTATGCCGCGTACGACCGCGAGGACTATCAGGAAGCGATCAAGCAAGCACGCCGTGCGGTCGAGCTTGATCCGAAGAGTCCGATCTACCAAAGCCTGCTGACGACAACGCTCGCTGCCGGTGACTCGGCGCAGACGAAGGAAGCGGGTGAGCGCATTGAGAAGGCGCTGGCGGAGAAGCCGGGCGACCCGGATTTGCTGATTCAGCGCGGCTACCTTCGCCAGCGCATCAACGAACCGGCACTGGCCGTCGACGATTTTCGGGCGGCGCGAGCGACCGGCAAAGCCTCGCCGGATGTGGTGCTCGCCGAGGGTTACGCGCTGTCGGCCGCCGGTCAAAAGGCCGAAGCCGAGACCACCTTCCGTCAGGCCATCGACGATTACGACGCCAAACGGTTATCGCTCACACCCGAGCAACTGCTGGACACGCGCAGCGCCATCGCCGATGTGTCGCGCCAGTGGGGCGCGACGGTCTCCGTGGGGTATCGCGGTGCGCGCCCGGCCGGGGGCAGTTTGGGCGGTGCGGCGATCTCGGTGCCGGGCAATGCCGTGTTCAGTACGGCAGAAGTGTTCTGGCGCCCGCGTGGCTGGTTGAACGCGAACAATCACGCCTTCGAAGTTTATGGCCAGTTGTCGAACACGCTGTACGACGCAGGCGGCAATACGATCGCGCAGACGGGCCTTGATCCTTGCAGTCAGGCACCCATCAACATCGACCCGACGTCGAACCGGGGCAGTTCGGGTTTTCCGACGACCGTGGGCATTCTCGGCATGCGCTTCACGCCGTCCACCGATCTCGGTCTGACGTTCGGTCTGGAGCGCCAGTTCCTGCTCGGATCGGCGACGCGCTCGGGCACCTTCCAGCCGCTGCGACAGGATCTTCAGTGCGCGCTCAATCAGCGTAACCAGACCGCGAACTACCACTCGAATGCAGGCAACGGCGGCTGGCAGGCGTACGCCACGTACGGCCACTACATCGGCAGTGAGCTGCGCATGGACCGGCCGAGCTGGTTCACGCTGGAGAGCTATGTGCAGGCCGGTTACTCGTGGCAAGACCTGCCCTCCGACCTCTGGCTCACGAACAACGATACCGGCGCTACCGATGCGCGCACGTCCGGCAAGGTCAAGCGGCGTCAGTACTTCGCTGCGTTCGAAGTGCGTGCAGGGCAAAGCTTCCGGATGGACCAGATCGACGAGCATCTCGTGCTGTATCCGTACGTCGTGCTCGGGGGCGATTGGCTGAAGAACGCCGACCGGGTCGAGGGGCTGCCGATCAATGGCGTAGACGACTATGAACTGCTCGGCAACAGCAGTTCGTGGTCGCTGGGGGCGGGCGTCGGTTTCAACGTCCGGTACTACTTCCGCTCGGACCACTACAACACGGCGAGGTCGTACGTCGACTTCGCTACGCAGTATCGCTTCAACATCGGCGGCGGGCAGGCGGATCGGGCGAAGGGCCTGTTCATGACCTTCACGCTGTCGTACTGATGCGGGACAGATTTCAATCGATATCGAGGAGTTGCAACATGACGCCGTACGCTTCCGAACCTCGCGCTTCGCGACGCCCATTGCGATATTTCTCCGCGGGCGTCGTACGTCGCCTGAGCCTCTGTGTGCTGACGTTTGCCTTGGGGGCTGCACAGGCGCAAGACGCGTCTACGCTCATCTTGCGCGGCAAGGACAACTGGCTGTTTCCCGGCTGGGGCAGCCTCACGCAAGTCGACACGCGCGGTATCGACGCGAACACGGCGCTGGTGATCGAGGCGCGCGACGCGCTCGCGGCACACAACATCAAGCTCGAAGTATTGTTGCTGCCGGACAAATCGCTGTTCTATCAGGACAAGCTGCCCGACGGCAAAGTCATGAGCCCCGAGGTCAAGGCGCGCTATACGACGATTCTGGGCAAGCTGAAGGCCGCAGGCATTTCGACGTTCGACGACGAGGTGATTCTGCGCCGCATCAAGGACGGCGGTCAGGATGTCTACTACCGCACCGATCAGCACTGGACGCAGGTCGCTGCCGATGCGACGGCGCAGGCGACGGCGGAAATGATCAGCAAGGACGTGCCGGAACTGTCGGGCAAGCCGGGCACGGGCATGCCGCTGGGCGGCATGGTCAACGACCGTCGCTATGGCGATCTGGCCGAACTGTTTTTGACGCCGGAAGATCGCAAGAAGATCGGGCGCGAGGTGTTTACGGTACGTCGCCCGTCCGACGGCCAGAATCTGCTCGACGATGCGCCGGCGCCGGTGCACATCACTGGCCACAGCATGATGCAGCCGTACTTCGGCTTTCCGCAGAAGCTCTCGAACTTGCTCGATCGTCCCGTCTCGGTGAACTGGAAACCCGGGAACGTCGGGCAATGGGTAATGCTGCTCGAATACGTCGAGTCGCCGGCCTTCAAGCAAACCAAGCCGCAAGTGCTCGTCTGGCAGATTTTCGAACCCGCGTATTCGCAGGGTCCGGATGCCGCCGGTCTGTGGGACAACGCCTCGATCATGACACCTGATGTCTGGCGCAAGCGTCTGAAGGCCGCATTGGGGAACTGAGCACGTGCCAGACATCAAGCCCCCCTTGTCGGCATCGGCGTCACCATCGTCAGTGCCATCGCACCGTCTGAACGCGCTCGTCATGGCCGCATTGCTTGCCGCAGGTCTCGCGTGGGGCGCGTGGACGCTCGCACACGCGCAACTCGATCGCGATCAACTGAATGGGTCCGCGTGGCTCGACGGGACGGCGGGCCATGCGCTCAACAAATCGTTGCGTTTGCCGGCGCAGGAGACGGTTGAAACGTGGAATGCGGCCGTGCGCTACCGGATGCTTGGTGACGTGGGCGAGCAGGTCGCGATGGGGTGCCCGCAATGGATGTTCTATCGCGACGGCATGCGACCGAAGCCCGGCACGAAGGATGCCGTGTTCGAGGATCGTTTGCGTCTCATGCATTACTGGCTCGGCCAGGTGCGCGAGCAAGGCATCAACGTGCTGGTGGTGGCGGTGCCCGACAAGGCGCGCATCGAGTCGTCGCATTTGTGCGGTCAGCCCGTGTCGGCGGCGATGCTCGCTCGCATGGATATTATGAAGGCGGCCTTGCAGCGCAATGGCGTGCCGTTCGTCGATCTGCGTCCGACGCTCGCCGAGCACGACCGGCCGATGTTCTTCCGCACCGACGTCCACATGAATGCCGAGGGCGCGAAGGCTGCTGCGGCCACCGTCGCGCAAGCCGGTCTGGCATTGCTGCCGGGCAAAGGCGCACAAGCGTTCGATGTCGGTACCCCCGCGCCCGCCCAACCGCGCGTGGGCGATCTGCTGTCGCTCTCAGGTCTTGAACATGCACACGACGGCTGGCGGCCGCGTCCCGATCAGGCATCGGCGCAGCACATTGCGCCGTTGCGCAGCGGCGGCCTGCTTGATGAAACACCACCGGTCGAAGTGATGCTCGCCGGCAGTTCGCATGGGCGACGAAGCAATTTCGCCGAATGGCTGGGCGTCGATCTGGGGCGCGAGGTCTGGAATATGAGTATGGACGGCGGTGATTTTGCCGGGGCACTGACCGTGGCGCTCAAGCAGCGCGCGCAGTGGCCCAAGAGCTTGAAGCTGGTGATCTGGGAGTTCTCGGAGAACGCGTTGTCGCTGCCGCTCAGCGACGACGAGAAATCCGTGCTGGCCCGTTTGCCCTGACGGGCAACGTCTGACGATACGACACGAAACAATACCAAACGATTCCAAACGATTCCAAACGATTCCAAACGATACCAAGCGCGATATCCGATGCTGTTCAACTCTTACCTGTTCCTGCTGTTGTTTCTGCCGGTGGCGCTGGCGGGACACTACCTCAGCGGTGCCATCAACCTGCGTCTCGCAGCGTTCTGGCTCTGCCTGACGTCGTTCGTGTTCTACGGCTGGTGGAACCCGCAGTTTGTGGCGCTGCTGGCCCTCTCGATTGCGTTCAACTACGTCGTGAGTCAGGGCGTGTTGCGCAATGTGGGGCGTGCGCGCGTACAGAACGCCATTGTCACCGTCGGCGTGGGTGTCGACCTGATTGTGCTGTTTCACTACAAGTACTTCGCGGCGCTGTTCGGCTTTCTGCACGATCTCGGCCTCACGCATTCCAGCGTCGATACGCTGGTGCTGCCGCTGGGAATTTCGTTCTTCACGTTCACGCAGATCGGTTATCTGCTCGATTGCCGTGCGGGGCTCGTCAAAGAGCGCAGCCTGCTCAGCTACGTGCTGTTCGTGACGTTCTTCCCGCACCTGATCGCGGGGCCGATCCTGCATCACAAGGAGATGATGCCGCAGTTCGCGCAGCGGGAGAATTACCGCTTCAAGGCCGAAAATCTGTCCATCGGCGGCATGCTGTTCGTGATTGGTCTGGCCAAGAAAGTGCTGCTGGCCGATGCGATTGCGCCCTATGCCGATGCGGGTTTTGCGTCGCCCGGCGACTTGCAGTTCTGGGCGGCTTGGGGCACTAGCCTGTGTTACGCGCTACAGGTGTACTTCGACTTCTCCGGCTACTCCGACATGGCGCTGGGACTGGCAAAGATGTTCGGCATCCGGTTTCCGCTGAACTTCAATTCGCCGTACAAGGCGACGAGTGTGATCGATTTCTGGGCGCGGTGGCACATCACGCTCACGCGCTACCTGACGTCGTACCTGTATTACCCGGCGGCGATGGCCATCTCGCGATACCGCAGTGCGCGCGGTCTGCCGGTGGGCTCGGAAGGCGCGCGCACACCGGCGGGCTTTGCGAGCACCATCGTCGTGCCGACACTTTTCACGATGGGGCTGGCCGGGGTGTGGCACGGTGCCGGCTTTCAGTTTCTGGTGTTCGGTCTGCTGCATGCCGCCTATCTGTCGGTCAATCACGGCTGGCGCATCTTCGTCGTCGGCCGTCGGCCCAAGTCACATGTCCCTCGCTGGCCGGCGCACGTCGCGTCGGTGGGATTGACGTTCGTCGCCGTATTGGTCGCACAGGCTTTTTTCCGCGCAAACGGCGTCCATGACGCCCTGTCGCTGCTGAGCGGCATGACCGGGCTGCGGGGTTTCGAAGCCTGGCCGTCGCTGAGCTATCTCGACGGTGCGAGCTTCGGCGACGCATGGCGTCTGCTCATCGGACACCACTTGCAACTGGCCTATGTGGTCGTGCTGCTCGGCATTGTCTGGTTCACACCGAATGCGCACCAGATTCTGGGGCGATATTCACCCGCCTTGTTCAAGGTTCAGGAAGCGGCACGCCGCTTCATGCGCTGGCAACCCAACCCGGCATGGCTGTCGGTCACGCTCGCGCTGCTGTTTCTTTGCCTGGTGAATCTCCATAAGGAAACGCGTTTCCTTTATTTTCAATTCTGATTTCGCGTCATTCGCGGGAGTCGTTTCATGAACATCAATGACATCGAAAGCAAACTCGCCGACATCGTCGGCAACATCGTGCTCACGCAGGTCGAACCCGACACGCTGCTAATCGATTCGGGGCTGGTCGATTCGCTCTCGGCCGTGGACGTGGTGCTGGCGGTCGAGCGCGAATTCGGCGTGAAGGTGCCGCCGTCGGAGATCGACGTGTATCTGCAATCGGTGCAGACGCTTGCGGCATTCATTGCCGAACAGAAAGGCGCCTGAGCGCCGGCCGCCTCGCCGGAGGGTTAGACCATGTATTTCGATTTCGAACGGCTGGCATTCGCCGACATTGCGCACGCGCCCGACGTGCCTGCGGTAACGGATCTGCAAGGCGCGCTCACTTGGGCGCAATTGCACGGCGCGACCGAACAATGGATGACGCAGGCCACGGCAGCCGGTGCGCTGCCTGATGTGCCGATGGTGATTTCGGGTCACAAGGAATCGGCCTTTCTCGTGGCGATGCTGGGGTGCCTGTGTCTGGGCGTGCCGTTCGTCCCCGTGGACGTCATCAATCCGGAGTCGCGCATTGTGCGCATCGGTGAGCTCGTACAAGCGCCGTTGCGCTTCGATGCGCAGTCCCGCGAGTTCGTACCGACGGGACAGCACGGGGCGGCGCTTGCAGAGCGCGGACTCGCCTACATCATGTTCACCTCGGGCAGTACGGGCGACCCGAAGGGCGTGCAGATCGGGCGCGAAAGCGTTGCGCTGTTCGCGGGATGGATTCGCGACGACGTGAAGCCGGGCCCGGCGCCCGCCTTCATGGACCAGATGCTGTTCAGCTTCGATTTCTCGCTGTTCAACTGGGTCGGTGCGCTGGCCACCGGTGGATGCTGCGTTTTGTGCCCGCGAGAGGTCATCGCCGACCGGGTCGCGTTTGCGCGTTATCTCGCGACGGCGCAAGTGAACGTGTGGGCGTCGACGCCGTCGTTCGTGCGCCAGCAGTTGCTCAATCCCGAGTTCGACCATGCGCATCTACCGGACCTGCGGATGTTCGTCTTCGGTGCCGAGTCACTCACGCCCACCGTCGCCGAAGCGCTTTGGCAACGCTTTCCCGAAGTCCGCGTCGTCAATTCGTACGGGCCGACGGAAGCCACCTGTTCCACGACTTGGGTGGAAATTGACCCCGCGCTGCGGGCGGCGGCACCGTTGCCGTTCCCGATCGGACGGGCCAAGCCCTATGCCGAGGTCTTCATCGACGACGGCGAGATCTGCATGGCGGGCGATCACGTCATGCGCGGTTATCTGAATCGACCCGATCTCAACGAGACGCGTCTGTTCCTGCATCGCGGCAAACGGGCCTACCGCAGTGGCGATCTTGGTGAGATCGATGCGCAGGGGCTCGTGACCTTTCGCGGTCGCCGCGACGATCAGATCAAGATGCACGGGTATCGGATAGAGCTGGCGGAGGTCGACGCGTCGCTCGCCACGCTGCCCGGCATTCGCGCGGGGGCTGCGGTCGCGTTGCGTCGCCCGGACGGCGTGATCGTGCGCATGATCGGCTTCGTGGAGCCGGAGACGAGCGGTCCGGTGGGCCTGCATCCGATCCCGGATGCACTGGCCGACTGGAAGGCCCTGCTGAGCCAGCGTCTGCCGCCGTACATGATCCCCACCGAGTTGCTCGTCTGTCACGGCTTTCCGACGACGAGCAGCGACAAGGCCGATCGAAAACAATTGGAGCGGATGTATCTGGCGGCGCGCATGCGCCCCGGCAATACCGCGAATACGGAGTCGTAAGAATGAAGATGTTGCGAACGATGGCACTTGTGTGTGCGATGACAGCTGCCGGTACAGGGGGGGCCAGTGCCGAGGGAATTTTTGCCCAGCTCTACGCTGCCCGGCCGCCCGCGGGTTCGTCGTTCGTCCGTGTGGTTAACCCGGGCGGCGCGCCGATGCGCGCACAGGTTGCCAAGGGGCCTGTTCAGACCCTCTCGGGCGAGAAGGTGGCGAGCACGTATGCCATCGTCAAGGGCAACGACGCGTTTCCGATCGTCATCGACGGGAAGCCCGCGGGCACGCTTCAGGTCGCGCCCGACACGTTCAACACGCTGGTGCCACGCCGTGAAGGCGGCAAGCTCACGTTCACGGTCCTGACCGACGCGGGCGGCACTGAAGATGGGCTCAAGGCCGAGTTGCGCTTCTACAACCTGAGCGCGCAATGCGCAGGCGGGCAACTCAGCGTCAGTCCGTCCGGCCCGACACTGTTCGACAACGTGGGGCAGGGCGCATCGGTGGCGCGTGGTATCAATCCGGTGAAAGCGACGCTGGTGTCCGCGTGCGGCGCGGTCTCGTCGAAAACGCTGGCGCTGCCCGCGTTGGCCCCGGGCGACCACTACAGTTTGTTTCTGGTGGGTACGCCCGGCGCACCGGTGTTGCGCGGACAGTTGAGTGCGACGGATCCTTATCAGCGCTGAGGCCGGTCAGGACAATGCCGCCTGCCATTCGCGCAGCAGCGCCTTCGAACCGGGGGTGTCGTCGAGCACCCAAGGATCGATGGCGAACGCAACCAGCCGTGTCGCGCCGTAGTGTCGTGCGATTTCCCATTGCCGTTTCACGCGGGAGAAATCAGCCGCCTTCGCGTTGAAGGTGGTGCCGTCGTCTTTCTCAGACGGCAGTTCTTCGAACAATTCGATGACCAGATCGAACGGCGCGCCTCTGGCGAGAAGCATGTCGTGCAGCGGCGCCAGCGCGGTGTAGTTCGACATGCCGGCGACGCCTACGCCGTCCTGAATCATCGGGTGCAGCGTGACGCGGTCCAGCAGGGTGCTCCACATGCCGGCGAGCGTGCCGGCCGTCGGCAGCCGGCTGAAATAGGTGGAAATCGCCGGGGGCTGGCCGCTGGTCGCCTTCGCAACGTCGGACATGCCGCCGAGCCAGGTGGCAAGCTTGTCCAGTCGCGCGGGGATGGCCCAATCGTACTGTTCCAGTTCGTAAGGCAGATACCAGCCGCGAAAGGCGGCATGTTTCGGCCACGCGGCCTGCTGCATATAGCGCGCAGCGTTATTGCCGGTGCGTTGCAGGAAGGTGGCAAGCGAGGCGTCGTCCGGGGCACCGATGGCGGTCCACCAGCGCTCGTCGTAGGGCACCCCCAGATGCACGCCCATGCCGAGCGCAGCGCTTTCGTCGAGGAGCGTGCGGATCAGGGGATCGGGGGCCATCCATGTGTTATCCGGCTCGCCGTCGATACCGGCCCACTGCACGAAGATCTCCTTGCAGCCGAGCGCGTGCGTGGCGGTGAGGCGCTCGCGCCATTGTTGGGGCGTCCATTCCAGATGGCTGCGCCAGAGCTGGACGAAGCTGCCGCCGAGTTCGGGCGGCGGTGTGCAGGCGGCGAGCGGCAGGCAGGCCGCCAGCGCGGCGGCTTGCAGAAGGCGGCGGCGCATCGGCGAGTGAGCGGACACTACCGGTACAATAGCGGTTTTACGCGTGGCGTCAGGCCGTGCGTGCCGTCGCGAATTCATCATGAGCAAACTCGCCCTCACTCTCAAGTTCAAGTGCACGAAGTGCGCCAAACCCGTCACGCTGTATTTGCAGAAGACCTCGGCGTGCTCACACATTACGCCGTATCAGGGTTGGTGCAAGTGCGGTCAGTTGATGCGTCATGCGACCGGCGACAAAGCTGCCGTGGCCTCGTTCGTCGACTCGATGGACCCGCTGTGGTCGCATCACCACCATCATTGAGCGACGCGTAACGCACGATACGCATCGTGCCTGTCAGGCGTCCCCGATGCGTCCCCTCACGTCCTTCCAGTCCACTCAGTTCACGGGTTTAACCGCCGAGCGCTTGTCCAGCCACGCCATGCGGCGCCGGATCAGCGTTTGCGCCGGGGCTTCAAAGCCGCGGTAGACCAGATGCGCCAGCACGAACACCACGATCAGGTAGGCCGCGAGGAACCCCGCGTTCATGGCCACTGAGGCGCTGGCGATGCCCCACTGCTGCAACACGATCACGGTCGTCAGTTGCAGCGGGAAGTGGATCAGATAGCTCGAATAGGTCGTGTTGCCCAGATGGACGATGGGCGCCGCCAGCCGGTCGGGAATCCACGGTTCGATCACCTGCAACAGCACGATCGACACCGGCGCGATGACCGTGGCCGCAAGATACTTCGTGCCGCCGAAAACGGCGCAAAACCAGAACAGCCCGGCATAGGCGGCGCAACACAGCGCAACCGCCGCGAGACGATGTTGCTCGATCACCGTGCGCAAGCGCTGGTAGATCAGGTGAACGGCGCCACCCATGAAGAAATAGAAGGCGCAGTAGACGATGTTCGACTCGCTGCCCTTGATCTGCTGGAGAATCAGCCAGCCCCCCGCCGCCGCCGACAGTCCCATGAGCAGGAGCGTCGAGACAAGGCCGATGCGGCAGAACCGCGCGAGCAGGAAGAAGGCGACGTAGATGACGATTTCCGTCGACACGCTCCAGACCGGCCCGTTGAACGAGTCGGTGTAAGGCGTGAGCCAGCCCGAGGCGAAGATCACGTTCACGAAGAAATCGTACGGCGTGTTGTACGGATACACGAAGTACGCGTGATTCTCGCGCACGTAGTACGCCTGAAGCGCCGCAACGGCGATCAGCGTGACGATGTGCAGGGGATACAGCCGCGAGAACCGGTTCAGGAAGAACAGGCCGCCGGACACGCTGCGCTCGGCGATTCTGCCGAGGTAGCGATTGAAGAAGATGAAGCCGGAAATCGTCCAGAAGACGTTGACCCCGAGCCAGCCGAAGTCATAGAACGGGTGCAGCAGCCCGTAAAGCGGCTCGGTGCTGCGCACCACGTCGATCGAGGCCGTCGCAGGTTGAAAGAAAAAGTGCTGGTAGTGCCAGATGAGTACCGCGAATGCACTGACAAATCTCAGAATCTCGATACCGACCAGCTTGTTCTTGCCACTGCTCATCAACCTCAGCCTCGCAGCTTTTTCAACATCTTGAGTCCGCGCCGCACCACAGCGGAGTAAAGCTCGGCGCCCTTGAGCACCGGGTCAACGTGGCGCTCGTAAGGCTGAATGGTAATCGGGAAATAAGGCGAGAGCTTGGCGACCACCTGATCGAGCGGAATCTGCGTGTTGCTTTGCACGACCGCGAAGAGGCCATCGCTGTCCGGCGCAAAGTAATGGGCGGCGTCCCACTCCTGCATCTTTTCGGCAAACCACACGCTCTCGGTCGCGTGCAGCGTGCGCTGCGGCGGCACGGCCTGCGTGTGATAGCGCTCCAGCAACCCTTCATGCTCGGCATTGAGCCAATACAGGGTGTATTCGGTCCAGTCGACGGCATAGTTCGCAAGCAGCACGCGCTTCCAGTCGGTGCCGTGCACGGCTTCGAGTCGCTGTTGCAACGACAGGCACAGCGTGCGTGAGAGCGTGGCAGGCGTCCACCAGACGCCGTCGCGCTCCAGGTGCGGCTCGACGTCGAGCAGTTTCGACGAGGCTTCCCAGTAGTAGGGCTCGACATTGCGCGGCTGGAGGTGCGTGACGGCACGGCCGTCGACGACGAGCGAATTCACGTCGAACGCATGGGTGGCGAAGCAATCCGGATCGAAGATCAGGAAGTACTCGGTCTCGATCCACTCCGGCGCATTGATCTTGATGATCTGCTGGCGGTGCCAGTTGCGAATCTGGTGACGTTGCGAGAATTCCGCGAACGCGCCCATATACAGCGATTCGTCGATGACCTGGATGGGGAAATCCGACCACGCCTTGGCATAGCCTTTGACCTCGTCGACTTCGTCGTGCGGCACGATGATGACGAACCGATGGAACAGATCCGGCGTCGTGAAGTGACGCAGCGACGAGAAGAGGATGTCGCAGCGGCCGATGTTGTCGGCGTAGTGTCGTCCCCGGGTCTTGATCGGCAGGATCGCGCTGATTTGTTGCATGGTCGTCGTGTCTGAGTCCGAATCCGAATCCGAGTCTGGGCCGGTGGCTAGAAGAAGCGGTAAATCGCTGCGGGGATGTACCCGCGGCGGTGCGTGAGCGCCACGCCGATCAAGTGTCCGCCTGCATCTTCGACCTGCGACTTGAGACCGGCGATGACCGGCTTGCGAGTCGATTCGGCACGCACCACCAGGACCGTTGCGTCCGCCAGCGATGCGTTTTCGATGCCGGTGAAGGACTGGCTCGACGGCGGGGCGTGCACGACGATGTAGTCGTGCGACTCGCGCAGCGCGTCGAACAATTGGGTCACCTGCTGCCACGAGGACGGAATGCCCCCGCTGCGCGGTTGCGCCACGACGATATTGTGACGATCGACGCGGGTAAATACCAGCGTCTCGAGCGTGCCCGTGTTGACGATGGCGTCGGCGCTGGCCGTATCGCTGCCGCCGCTACCGGCGCCATCTGGCCACGCCAGCAGGCCCTGAGCGTTGGGCTTGCCGTACAGCGGCGCACCCGGCGTCGAAGCGAAGTCGAGAATGGCGATCGGCTTGGCCGAGCGGTGTTCGAGTTCGACCGACAGCCCCTGAATCACGGCCGCCTGACCGTCGTTCTGGCTCGCTGCCAGCACCATGACGACCTTGGCGTGGGCGTCGGTGCTGCTGTTGATCGCCGCGATCATGCGGCCATAAGCCATGTAGGCCGGGCGACTGAGGGTTGGCTCGGCGGCCGCTGCGGCCGCAGGGCTTCCCGCACCCGCTGCTCCCGCCGCTGCGGCAGTCACGCCCGCACGTCGTTCTGCGCCCAGCATGACCGGCGCGTTCACCACCGGCAGCAACAGCGCACGTTCGACCTGTTCCGGGCTCAGGAACGTTTCGCGCAGGCTGGCGAGGATCAACACCGTCAGTGCCGAGATCAGCAGACCGGCGGCAACGGCGGCGGCGATCACCAGACTGGCGGCAACGCTGCGCTGCGACGGCGGGAACGGGGCCTGAATCACGCGCACGTTCGTGCCGTTGATCTGGCTGGCCTGACCTTGCTGCACGCGGGCCAGCTCGACCTGACGCGAGCGCTCCTTGAAGCTGTCGGCGAGGATGTCGCGGCGCGCCTGCAACTGGCTCAGCTGGCTCGAGACGTCGCTCAGGCCTTGCAGCTTGGTGCGCGTGTCCTTGATCTGCTCGTCGAGCGCCTTCTGCTGCGCCAGACCGCCCGCGATGCTGGCGTTCAGCACGGACAGACGCTCCTGCACCACGTCGTAGTAATTGTTATGACCCAGACGCGTCGCCGTCATCATCTGCTGCTTCTGGCTCGCGATATTCGCGCGCATATCGGCAATCTGCTTGTCGATGTTCTGCACGAAGGGCGACGTCGGCAGATAGCGTGAGGCGAAATCGGCGCGTTTGGTCTCGAGTTCCGACAGCGTGGTCTGCATGCCGTTCAGCGCACGGCTGGCTTCCGAGTCGTCGGTATAGATCGGAATGGTCGAGCGCACGTCCTTCGTCGAGGCCTGCATCGACTGAAGCTCGCTGCGGTCCTGCAACAGCTTGGCGTCGGTTTCCAGCTTGCGCTGCACCAGTTGGCTTTCGAGTTGCACCGCGCGCGAGGTCTGGTCGTCGATCTTGACGATGCCGTGCTTCTTCTGGAATGCGAGCAGATCGGCGTCGGCCGTGTCGAGTTGCTTGCCCACGTCGTCGCGCTGACTCACCAGCATGCTGACCCGGCCCGACGTGAAGATCGAAGCGCGCTGACGGAAGTATTTGTCGAGCAGCCGGGCCAGCGCATCGGCGGCCACCTTCGGATCGGTATCCGAATAAGTCAGCGTGATGGTGTTGGCGAGGTCGTTCTGCTCAATATGCAGCTTGCGCTCGAAACTCTGCAACTCGCGGTCGATGTCACGCTCGGTGGCAGCCGGTCCGAGCTTGGACAGGACGACATCGCGGTGCAGCTCCGGGCTGGCGAGAATCTGCGCTTCCACACCGTTCAACTGGCCGACCGGTGGCTGGAGCGCCACGCCGGCGTTGGCGTTGTTGGTCTGGTCGTAGTAGCCGGCGTTGAGCACCAGCAGCGTGGCTTGTGCGCGGTACGGAATAGGTACCAGCAGGGCTATCAGAATGCCAAGAGCGACGATCCCCAGAAATACTGCCGTCGCAATTTTTCGGTAATAGAAGAAGGTATTGAGATAGTCCCGGATCGTCAAATCGACGACAGCGGCGTGCCGGTCAGGCCTTGTTCTGGTCGTAATTGCCATAAGGGTGCGAGTAGCGGTAGCGTTGCCGGGCCATCAAGTGTGGCTTCAAGGCGCATATCTTACGGAAGATCGTCCCCCTAAAGTCTCCCAAGAAGCACTTTTTTCCCCTAAATCCGACAAACATTCTTCGCGCTTGGCGAGAACGCTCAAGTGCACTAGAGTACGGTCCAAACCGACCAATCCCGGCTTCCTGCCATCATTACCGATGAACATTTTCCGCCCGGCCTGCGTTCTGGCACTGATGACGCTGACAGCCTGTTCCCATACCTGGGTTGACACGAAATACCAGCAGCCGGCCAGTTTTGCGACGTGGGTCGACGCAGCACCGTCCCCCTACCGCCTGCTGCCGGGGGACGATATTTCCGTTGTCCTGCCGTTCAACATCGAGCTCAACTACAAGGGCCGCGTCGCGCCTGACGGCACGATCGCGATGCCGTTTGCCGGCAACCTGCCTGCCGCCGGCAAGACGCTTGCGCAGTTCGGCGAGACCGTCGACCGGGCGCTGGCGACCGGTGGCATGGTCGCGAATGCCCGTGCCCAGATCGCCGTCACCCAAACGGCCGCACACATCTTTGTGGGCGGCGAAGTCGGCAAGCCGGGTGAGTTGGCACTCACGCCGGGCATGAGCGTCATGCAGGCGATCATTACCGCGCAAGGCCTGCTCGACACGGCCCGCACCGGCGAGATCGTGCTGATTCGCCGCAGCCCGGACGGCCGTCCGATGCTGCGCACCATCGACGTCAAGGCACTGACGCAACAGGGCGACCCGGCGCAAGACATCGTGCTGACGTCCAACGACACGATTTTCGTGCCGAAGTCGTCGATTGCCGAAGTGGATCTCTGGGTCGACCAGTACATCAACAAGGCACTGCCGTTCAACAAGAACGTGAACTACGACATCAACGGCGCACGTTCCTTCTGATCGTTCATGACCGGCTGTCGCAGGGACACTGCGACAGCCGGGTTTGCCAAGCTTACTCACCGAATTCAACCGCTTCGTGACAGCCGGGTCGCACTCCCTCGAAATGACAGCCCGCCACGCCGATGCACCGGTGGGCGAACTGCCGCCCGTCTTTGCCGACAGCGCCTCGCGGTCCTATGTGATCTGGTGCCTGGTGCTGGTGCTGCCGATGTTCGGCCAGACCTTTCACTACATTACGGCGCTGTATCCGCTGTGGGCCTTGTCGAAAGCGTTTCCGGTGCTCACGCTGCCGCTGGTCCTGCGTCTGGGCAGTCAGCCGCGCTTCCCCATGACGCGGCAGGTGCTGCTGAGTTTCGCGTGGCTGCTGATCATCCCGAGCTTCGCGGCCGTCATCTATTTCAACGAGAGTTTCTTCGTCAGCCTGACGGCGCAAGTCAAACTGCTGCCGATTCTGTATTTCTTCTCGTTTCTCGCGCTGCTGCTCATGCTCAAGCCGACGCTGGGCGAGCTGGGCCGGAGCTTCGTGATTCTCGGTGCGGTCGTGGTCGGTGCGTTGATCCTGATGTGGCTGGTGGTGCCGTCCAGTTGGTACAAGGAAACCTACGTTTTCGGTCAGGCGCCGTTCTTCACCGCCGACAGCCGGGGACACCGTATCCGGATGTCGATGTATTTCCCGTTCATCCTGCTGTTCTTCTGCTACCGCCGCGCCTATTTCGAGCGGAGTTTCCGGTATCTCGTCGGCGTGCTCGTCGGACTGGCGGTGGCGCTGCTGATCGTGAAATCGCGCGCACTGGCCATCGGCATCGTGGCGGTGCTGGTCATCAACACCTTTGTGTGGGCCCGCCCGCGTGCGCGGATCGGGCTGCTGCTCGTGGTGCCCGTGGTGCTGGCGTCGGTGTTCTCGATGGGCTATCTGGCGACCATTTTCAGCGCGGGCGCCGAGACCGGCTTTGATACGCGCCGCATTTCCGCACAACTGGCGACACGCTTCCTCGGTAACGAGCCGATGCGCTGGCTGTTTGGCGTGGGCACCATCAGCCCCGCGAGCGGCGATAGCCTGATCGGTTACTTCCACCACTTCTTCTTTCTGGCGGACATTACCTGGCTGGGGATCGTGTTCGAGTTCGGCCTGATCGGTGCGCTCATCATCCTGGCCCTGCAACTGCGCGGACTCTTCTTCTACCGGCGCCTGCGCGCGGAGGTCGAAGACGACTTCCTCGGTGCGCTGTTCGACTATTTGAAGTTTGTTCTGCTGGCCTCGTTCTTCTACCCGCCGACGCTCGCGCCGGGCGAAACTGCCGTCATTCTGGCGATTTTTGCCTATATCTGGCGCGCGGGCGGCTTCGATCGGCGGGCCGATCCCCGGAGTTTCCATGCGCGTTTTGCGGCACCGTAGCCCACGCTCCCGTTTGATTCAACTGGCCGGGGTGGCGCTGCTGCTGTCCGCCGCAGCGTGCACCAAAGCCACACCCGGTGAGTTGCTGCCGGTCGCCATCGCGGTGGATGCGGCGGCAAACCGTCATCCGATCAATCCGTATGTCTACGGTATCAACTTCGGCACGACAGCGATGTTGCAGGACCTGCGCGTGCCGCTCAATCGCTCGGGCGGTAACAGCGCTTCGGCCTACAACTGGCGGCTCGACGCGCGCAACGCCGGGCGCGACTGGTACTACGAAAGCCTGCCGGTCAATCCCGCCGACATCAACGATCAGTTTGGCGACCGGTTTGTCGCGCTGACGAAGGCGGGCGGTGCGACCCCCATCGTGACGATCTCGATGCTGGGGCGCGTAGCCACGTTGTCGCGTGCCCGTGAGCGTCTCGCCAGTTTCTCGATCGCCAAATACGGTCTGCAACAGAATCACGACGTGGACGGGATGACCGACGCGGGCAACGGCATTCTGCGCGACGGTACACCGGTCGTGAATGATCCGAACGACGCCACGGTGCCCGATGACCCCGGCAGCCAACAGGCACGCGTGGCGGCGCTGGTGCAGCAGTTCGGGCCCGCGCGTGCGGGTGGCGTGCGTTATTACGCGATGGATAACGAGCCGAGCCTCTGGCAACTGATTCATAACGACGTGCATCCGACAGGCGCGCACGCGAGTGAGATCGCCGCCAAGGTGATCGCCTATTCGCGTGCCGTGAAGGCAGCCGACCCGGGCGCGCAGGTGATCGCGCCCGAAGAGTGGGGCTGGAACGGCTATCAGTACAGCGGCTTCGACCAGCAGCATTCCATCAAACATGGCTATGCGCAGGCGCCCGACCGCCAACGCGAGACCGGTGGCATGGCTTACGTGCCGTGGCTGCTGGCGCAGTGGAAGAAAGCGGGCCGTCCGGTCGATGTCTTCAGCCTGCACTTCTACCCGCAGAGCGGTGAGTA
Organism: Pandoraea sp. PE-S2T-3; assembly: GCF_002179965.1. Lineage (GTDB taxonomy): Bacteria > Pseudomonadota > Gammaproteobacteria > Burkholderiales > Burkholderiaceae > Pandoraea. The sequence continues at coordinate 86,527 of NZ_NGUQ01000013.1, read as the reverse complement.
CGAGGAAGCGCCCACCGGCAATTCGTCCACGATTGCGCTGATGCGAAACCGTTCCACGCGCAATCTGTGGGACCCGAATTACAAGGACCCGACGTGGATCAACAGCGTGGTGGCGCTGATCCCGATGATGCGTCAATGGGTCGACACGTATTACTACCCGGGCACGCCGATCGCCATTACCGAGTACAACTGGGGCGCGGATACACGCATGAACGGGGCGACGGCCCAAGCGGATGTGCTGGGCATTTTCGGCCGCGAAAAGCTGGATATGGCGACGCGCTGGGGCACGCTCGATCCGTCGATGCCGGTCTACAAGGCGATCAAGCTTTACCGCAACTACGACGGACACGGCGGTGCGTTCGGTTCGACCAGCGTGGCGGCCACTGTCCCCGATCCGGATACCGTCTCGGCGTTCGCGGCTTTGCGTGATGACGGCGCGATGACCGTGGTGGTCATCAACAAGCAACTCGATCGTCCCGCACAGACCGCGATTTCGCTGGCCAATTTTGCGGTCAGCGGCGCAGGCGAAGTCTGGCAGTTGGTGAACAACGAACTGACGCGCGCCCCTGACGTCGCGGCCACCGACGGTGCGCTGCGCGTCGATTTGCCGCCGCAAAGCATCAAGCTGCTGGTGTTGCGAGGCGCGGCGCAGCCTGCATTGAAGCCCGCAGGCAAGCCAACCTCGAAGCCGGCGAATTGATATGACCGACACGCGCCCGCCGCCCGCCAAGACCGGGGCTTCGATGATTCGCGGCAGCGTGATCAGCCTCGGCGTACGCCTGCTCGATCTGCCCAGCCGCTACGGTTTTCACCTGCTGATCGCTGCGGCGCTCGGCGTGGTCGAGACCGGCAATTTCTACATCGTGTTCAGCACGATGGTGGCGCTCGCCGGGTTTGGGCGTCTTGGCGTCGATCAGGCGCTGACGCGGCAACTCGCCATGGACGTGGCATCGGGGCAGTTCGGTGCCGTGCGCCCGACGATCCGCCGTGCGCTCTGGCTGGTGGTGCTCACCTCGGTCGCCGTGTCGGTGCTGCTCGCCGCCGGTGCCGCGCTGTTTGCCGACGATATTCTCCGCAAGCCGGGCCTCGCCTTGCCGCTCATGCTGGGGGCGCTCTCCTTCGTTCCGCAGAATCTCGGTGCCGCCGTCGCCGGGGCGCTCGCCGGGTTGCAGCGCGTGGGCTTCAGCCAGATGATTTATTCGTGGCTCTGGCCTGCCATCTTCTGCGTGGCCGTCATCCCGCTGGTTGTCACGGGCCACCTGACGGTGATCAATGCCTTGATACTGATTGCCGCGAGCTTCACGCTCACGGCGATTGTCGGTGCGGTGCTGCTCCGGCGGTTTCTGCGCGATGTGCCGAAGCAGACTCTGACGAACACCGCGCCGTCAGCGGCACCGCATCCTGCCGCCAAGGGGCTGCTCAAGACGGGGTTGTCGCTGTTCTCGCTCGAACTCACCAAGCTGCTGATCACCTCGGCGCCCGCCATCGTGCTGGGCATCGTCGCGTCGTCGCGCGAGACCGGTTTGTTTGCGCTTGCGTGGCGCTTGGCGCTCGTCGTCAATCTGTTGATCAGTGGCGTGACAGGCATGGCCGCACCGCGCTTCGCCAGTCTGTATGCGCGTCACGACACGCCGGGGCTGGAGCGCAGTGCGGCGCAAGCGATCGGGTTGGTGCTTTGTCTGGCGCTGCCGGTCACGGTGGCGATGCTCGTCATTCCGCAGCACCTGCTGGGCCTGTTCGGGCACGGCTATGACGATGGTGCGACCGCGTTGCGCGTGCTGGCGCTCGGGCAGATTGCCGCTGCGTGCTTTACTGCCATGCCGGAACTGCTCGGGATGACGGCACACACGCGGGCGCTTATGCGGATCAACGCCGTGTCGGTGGTGGTGCTGCTGGCCGGGTTGGCGTTGCTGGCACCGTCAGGCGGCAGCGTCGGCGCCTCGGCCGCCGCATCGCTGGCGATTGCCGTGAATGGCGCGGCCGCGACGTGGGCCGCGCATCGACTGCTCGGGGTGTCACCGCTCGCTGCGCTGCGGCGTTGGGTGACAGGTCTTCTCGCCCGGAAGGCGCGCGGCTAATTACGCGCGCGTGGCTTCTGCCTTGACGGCGTCGCGCCAAGGGGTCCAGTTGAGGCCAAAGGTTTGTTCGGCTAACTGAGCATCGAGGCAGATGTCTTGCTGCCAGAGCCGGGCGAGCGACGGCGGAATCGGCGGCGGCAGGTTTTTCAAGCCGACCTTGCGGCCTGCGATCTCGGCGATCTTGAGGGCAGGGCCCAAGAGCTTCGTTTCGAGCTTCAGTTGCTTTGCCCCGATGCGCTTGACCGGCGTCGCGCCCAGCGCTATCGCGTAAGCGGTGAAATATTCGTTCCAGCGCGGGGCCTCAGCCATGGCGAGGTTATACGCGCGCCCACCCGCGCCCGGCGTGCGCAGTGCACTCAGTGCCGCGCTCACGACATCGTCCACATGCACCAGATTGCTGTGCGCATCGCCCGCGACGCCGAGGTCGCCGAGACGGCCTGCGCGCAGCAACTCCGCGATACGCGCGGACCACTGCGGGCTGCCACCTCCGTAGACACAGCCCGGGCGCAACAGCGTGACGCTCGGCAGGCCTGCGAGCGCTTTTTCCGCTTCCACCTTCGCGATGCCGTAGGCGCTTTCACCCGCGAGTGTCGCCGTCTCATCGATATGTCCTTCGACGCCGCCATACACCGCCATCGAACTGAAATACACCACAGGCACCGGCGTGGTGCGCGCGTTCAGGGCATCGCGCAACGCATGCGCGTTGGCCACGATGGTTTCCGGTGAACCAGCCACGCAATTGACGAGACCGTCGACGTCTTCGAGGGCGGCACCGAGCGAGGCGGAGGAGAGGGCGTCGACGACGCGCAGCCCCGGGCCGGCGCGGCGCGAGGCGGCGACCGGTTCGGCCCAATCACTGGCGGCAAGTGCCTGAACGACGTGGCGGCCGATAAAGCCGGTCGCGCCGGTAACGAGGATGCGGGCTTTCATGTGGCGGACGGACTCACGAAGAAGTGGACGGACTGGCTGACGGCGGCATGGGCAAGTCGGAGACGTTCCCCTGCTGCTGGAGATGATCGGCAAGGCGCAGGGCCATCGCCACGATGCTCAGTGTGGGGTTGGCCTGCCCGGAGGTCGGGAAGACCGCAGCGCTCGCGATAAAGACGTTGTCGGTCTCGTGCAAGCGGCAATCGGCATTGACCACGCTGGTCTTCGGGTCGAGGCCCATGCGCGCGGTACCGATATGGTGGCCGCCGTAAGCGCCGTAGCGCGTCATTTCGGCTTCCACTTCGGACGGATCGTACGAGAAGCGGCCGACGCCGGTGCGTTCGACTTCCTGCGCGAGTGCTGCGAGTGTCCGGGTCACGGTCGCCACGTCTTCATCGCAGTAGCGCCAGTCAATGTGAATGCGGTGCTGGCCCAGCGTATCGACGGTGTCGCCCAGCATCACGCGGCTCGCCGGGTTCGGCGCTTGCTCGGCATGGAAGTCGAGACTGAAGCGCAGGTTGGCCGGGCGCACGATGATCGACGGGAATTTGCGGGCCGCCAACGTGCGCTTGAGCGTCCAGTGCGTCAGGAACCGAACGGTGTTCGGCGCATCGACGATGACGTTGCGCAAGTGCGCGAGCCAGTTCGCGAGCGAATTGTCGGGCGAGTCGCCATAGAGGCGCTTGGCGTATTCGTAAGGAACGATGGGGCGTGCGAGATACAGCGACGACAGAATGCCGCTGCCATGGCCCGCTTCGGGAATGCGCGGGTGGTGCAGCCGCGCGACGAAGTTGCCGACCCGGAGGTCGTGCTGAGCTTGCGGGCGCAAGGCGAAACGGCGGCGGCAGTAGATACCTTCGTCCGAGACTTCGTAGCCGTGGTACACCGACGCTGCTGCGGCGAGGTCCATCGTGCCGATGGTGCCGGCGATGTGGCACATGTAATAGCGGCCTACGACGTCGTGCGCATTGCCGAGGCCTTGACCGCTGGCACCCGGGCTATCGAGCAACAGTCGCGGGACTTCCAGACCGCCGGTGGCAAGTACGTATGCACGCGCGGCGACCGTAAAGACCTTGCCATCCAACGTGCGGACTTCGGCCGGGCCGACCAGACGTGCCGTGTCGTCGCGCTGTGGCAGGCGGCACAGGTTGGCGTGCTGCACGACGCGCACGCGTCCCCGGGCCAGACGCGCCCGATAGCGGCCGCCAAAATCGGTCGGACAACTGAATCGTTCCAGCGTATTCGTGGTGAACAGATCGCTCTCGAAGTTGCCGATCATCGGCGGCGACGGCTTCGTGAATGCGCGCTCGGCGGTGTAGGCGAACTCACCGGCCTCGCACAACGTATTGGCCTGTGCGTACCACGGCATCAAGTCGTCGAGGGCGATTGGCCAGCCGCTGTGCGGCATGTAGTCGCGCGCTTCGAAATCGATGGCATCGAGCGGCATGCAGCGTCCGCCCCAGAGCGTGGTCGAGCCGCCGAAACGGCGTACCCGGTAGCTCTCCGTAGGGGGATGAAGACGCGTGTCGGCGACGGTGCCGTCGTAGAGCGCCTGCGTGGCGGGCTCGGGGGTGTCGCTGCCGCTTTCGAGCAGGATGACGTCGAGTCCGCTGGCTTCAAGTGCCAGCGCAAGGGTGATGCCGGCGGCACCTGCACCGGCAATGCACAGGTCGGCTTGCAGGCAGGTGCCGGAAGGAATGTCGTGGGCGTCGAGAATCATCGTCTGCGGCAACTCGCGGCGTGCTTACGGCAGTTAGGGAAAGGGCAGGACGGATAGCCGCTGCGATGGTAGCTGATCCACGACGTCAAGACGACGACTTTCCGCAACAAGTGCGCGCGCGTGTGGCGAAAAGTGTCACTGACGTCATAGGCCCGCTGATACTATCGTGCCTGCCACCCGAACGGATCCGGCTTCGCCGGACGACAGGAATACGATAGGTCATGACCAGTGACACGGATCTGAACGCCGCACCCGTCACGCGCTCGCGCGACGTCTTCGAACCCAGCGTTGCCCTGTTCGGGCTGAATCTCGCTGCGGTGCCTTTCGACACCGCCGTCGATGTGCTCGCACATGCCAGTGTGCAGCGCGACGGGCGCGCGCGAATCGTAGTGACGCCGAACGTCGATCACATCGTGCGGCTCGATACACAGCCCGAGTTCAAGCGCGCCTATGCCACCGCCGACTATCTGTTCGCCGACGGTATGCCGATCATCTGGGCCAGCCGCCTGTTCGGCACACCGTTGCCCGGACGCGTGACTGGCGCAGATTTGCTTCCCGCGCTTTGCGACCGCGCCAGTGCGACGGGCGGCAAGGCAGTCTTTGTGGGCGGTCATCCCGAATTTGAAGCCCGAATTCGCGAAGGGCTCGCTGCGCGCTTCCCGGGGCTGGACTTCACGCTGATCGTGCCGTCGATGCGCTTCGATCCGACGGGCCCCGAAGGCGATGCGATTGCGGAGCGTGTTCGCGAGATAGCGCCCGATTTGATTTTCGTGTGCGTAGGCATGCCGAAGCAGGAGCGCTGGGCGATGGCCAACGCAGGCAACATGCCGGGTGGACTGATGCTGTGCGTGGGCGCTGCGATCGAGTTCGCCGCCGGGATGCAGCGGCGTGCACCGAAGTGGATGCAACGCACGGGCTCCGAGTGGATCTGGCGCATCTTGCAGGACCCGGGCAGGATGTGGCGGCGCTATCTGGTCGATGACCGGCGCTTTGTCGGCATCTGCTGGCGGCAGTGGCGCAGCATGGCGCGTAGCGGGCGCTAGGGCGCTAGCCGCTAGCCGGCGCAGCACGTGCCTGCGCCGAAGCGCGCGCAGGCACTGGCGCGCTAAAAGACTACAGCGCGGACTACAGCGCGTTGTGTCCGGTGACCATGACCGGAATAGTCTTGAGCAGAATCTTGATGTCCAGCCACAGCGACCAGTGAGTGATGTAGTAACGGTCGTACTCGACGCGGCGCTGCATCTTGTCGGGTGTCTCGGTCTCACCGCGCAGGCCGTTGATCTGCGCCCATCCCGTAATGCCGGGCTTCACGCTGTGACGCAGCATGTAACCCGGAATCAGACGCCGGTACATCTCGTTGTGCTCTTCCGCATGCGGACGCGGGCCCACGAGACTCATCGCGCCCCCCAGCACATCCAGAAGTTGCGGCAGTTCGTCGAGCGACGTCCGGCGCAGATGCCGGCCAAGTGTCGTGATGCGACTGTCGCCCGCGTGTGCCTGACGCAACCCGCCGGTCGCCGCTGCCGCCGCATCCTCAGGTTGGACGACACGCATCGAGCGGAACTTGCGCACGATGATCGGCTGGCCGCGTTCGCCATAACGGCGTTGACGGAACAGGATCGGACCCGGTGAATCGAGCCGTACGGCGATCGCGATGCCGATCATGACCGGCCACAGGAAAAACAGCAGCAGCGACGCCCCGGCGATATCCATGCCGCGTTTGATCATGCGCAGGAAGCCCTGCACGGTGATGTCATGCAAAGCGAGCAACGGTACACCGGCCAGATCGGTGCCGGTCAGCGGCAGATCGCCGGGGAAGCGGAACTCGGGCAGCAGGTAGATGGCAGCCGTCGAATCGTACAAGCGGTTGACGATGTCGGCGGTGAGTTCCTTGTTGTCCTGTTGCCCGATGGCGATGAAGACGATTTCGTAGCTGCTGGCTTGAATATGCGCCGCCGCGTCGGCATAACGGCCAAGGTAGGGCGGCAACACTTCACCGTCTTCCGGCTCGACAGGCGCGTCGTTGTAGTAACCGGCAACCTGAATGCCGAGAATCGGCGAGCGGCGCAGGCGCAGATTCAGCTTGCGCGCCTCGGGGCCGAAGCCGAAGAACGCCGCGCGGCGCTGATTGCCCGGGGCATTGTTGATGCTGTGGGCCGCACCGCGCAACGCGGCCAGCCCCAGCATCTGCAACGGCAGCGCGAGCCCCGCCCATTCGGCGAGCATGACGCGCACGTCTTCCGGACGGTCATAGGTCAGGAACAGCAGCACGATCATCGTGAGCAGCACCCGGCACCAGCGCATGGCGCCGCGGCCGAGCATCCACTTGGCATCGCGGGCGCTGGCCAGCAGATGGAAGCGGGCAAAGACGATGAAGGCTGCCACACCCAACGCGCTGACAAGTGTCAGGCCGTACGGGGTATAGGGGTTCTGTCCATTGAATAGCAGGACAGCAAAGAAGGCGCCGGCATTGAGTACTGCACTAATGCCGCCGACCACCGCCATGAAAAGCCGATGGTGATAAGTCGTCTGGGTCGACATGACGGATGCGAAGGGTTGCGGTAACTGACGGATTCGACAAAGTTCCGGAACGGCGCACAGCCCTCCGATGGTCGCGCGTATCTTATCAGGCCAAATAGTCTTTGCGTATGGCGCCTGACCCCTCGATCGACGCGACTGTGTCGCGTTTGACACGCCTTGAAAATAAAACGCCCGCCGGGCAAAACCGGCGGGCGTTTCACTGTAGCGAATCGGACTCGGCCCCTTGCAGGCCTTCCGATATTTCGTGCTTAGCTTAGTACGGATACACCGTGTCGTTGGAGACGGCAGCACGTTGGCCCTGTTGCACACGCAGCGGCGGGGCTTGGGTCACGGTGGCGACGCGGCCATCGTCCAGACGCACGGTAATGCGGTACAGCACGTTCGGCTGGCCCATGCCGTTTTCGATGCGGTTACCTGCGATGGCACCGACCACCGCGCCACCGATGGTGGTGGCCGTGCGTCCGCGTCCGCCGCCGATCGTGTTGCCGAGCAAACCGCCGGCGGCACCACCCAGCACCGTACCGAGAATGTTCGGGCTGTTATTCGCGCCGTTCATCTGCTCGATCGATTCGACCCGGCCATACAGCGCGCCCTGCGGTGCCTGCTGCGGCGGTTGCTGATAGCCCTGCTGGTAGCCCGGCTGTTGGTAACCCGGTTGCTGATAACCCTGTTGGTAACCGCCACCGTATTGCTGGCCCGGTGCGACGCAACCGGCGAGCAGGACTGCGGCCAGTGCCGCGCTGATTCCCGTAAGTGCTTTGATCTTCATTTTCAGTCGTTCCTCGTGAGCGTGAGGTAAATGCGCCGTCACCATGGAGGTCGGTGACTTCGCGCACTATGTGCCACATATCTTGCGACCACGTCGCGGAATGTAGGGTTCCGCAGACATTCGTGCTGTAAGAAACGGTAAGCATTTGTAATGGCGCCGAGCCCGGTGCGGCGCGGGTTCGCGCGGATCTCGCCGCTTTTGAAGCATGCCTCGATCATATTCCCATGGGGTGGGACTTGGGGTCATGCCCTGTCAATGCGGGTGGGGTGAGGGGAAGCCACTATATATGGCGGTGATAAGTGGATGATGTTGCTGGTAAATTCGCAAAATATGCCGGTTGGCGCGGGAATCGTCTAAGCATATAACCAGAAAGCACTTGGTTGACACGGTACCAAGCGGTAACATCGCGACCTTTCGTCCCTGCTTTCCCGGTTCCGCATCATGTCTGTCGACGTTTCCCTGTCTCCTGCCGCGTCTGCTCCCGCAGCGACTGCGGCATCTACGGCTGCCCGCCCTTCCGGCCCCGCTGTCATCCGCTCGGCGGGCGACGTAGCGCAGCTCGTCAACGAAGGCGGCGCGCGTGTCTCGAATGCCCGCTGGATCGTGGCCATCGCCCTTGGCGGTGTGTTCCTCGACGCTTACGATTTGGGCGCACTCGCTTTCGGTCTGAAAGACGTCGCCCGCGAATTCAATCTCACGCCTGCCGGCACCGGCATGGTCGCGTCGGCGATCACGTTCGGCGCCATCGTCGGTGCGTTTCTCGGTGGCTATTTCACCGACCGCATCGGCCGCTATCGCGTGTTCATGGCCGACATGCTGTGCTTCGTCATCGCGGCCATCGCCTGTGCGTTCGCGCCGAACGAGTACGTGCTCGCCGGTGCGCGCTTCGTGATGGGGCTGGGCGTCGGTATCGATCTGCCCGTGGCGATGGCGTTCCTCGCCGAGTTCTCGAAATTGAAGGGACGCGGCAACAAGGCGGCGCGCGTGGCGATGTGGTGTCCAACGTGGTACGCCGCGATCTGTGCGTCGTATCTGCTCGTGCTGCTGTGCTACTCGGTGCTGCCGTCGTCGCATAGCGCGCTGCTGTGGCGGATCATTCTCGGCTTCGGCGCGATTCCGGCGCTGGCCATCATCGCCGTGCGCAGCCGTTACATGAGCGAGTCGCCGGTGTGGGCCGCGAATCAGGGCGATCTGGAAGGGGCCGCGAAGATTCTCAAGCGGTCGTATGGCATCGATGCCGTGGTGGCTGCCGACGCCGAGCGTGTGACGGCCAAACGGCCTGCGGCATGGAGCAACTATGGGGCGTTGCTGCGCGGTGTGTATCTGCGCCGCACGACGCTCGCGACCATCATCGCGGTGGCCTCGTCGTTTGCGTATAACGCGGTGGCATTCGGTTTGCCGGTGATTATTGCGAGTTTCCTCGCGCAGTCGATGCTCACGACGATTCTGATGTCGCTGGCGCTCAACCTGCTGTTTGCGTTCACGGGTGGTTTGCTCGGCGTGCGTCTCGTGCCGAAGGTCGGTGCTTGGAAGTTGACCGTCATCGGTTATGCCTTCCAGTTGACCGCACTCGTCGGGTTAGCGCTGGTCGGCAAGCCCGCAGGCGGGGTGCAGGTGGCGTGGGCGTTGGGCTTTCTCGCGCTGTTCCTGCTGGGGCAGGGCTTCGGTCCGGGCGCGCACTCGATGACGTTTGCGTCGCTGAGCTACCCGACGTCGCTGCGCGGCGTGGGCGTGGGCTTCAATCAGACGCTGATGCGTTCGAGCTCCACCGTGTCGCTGTTCCTGTTCCCGGTGCTCGCGGCGGCGCTGGCGACCAAGGTCTTCTGGGTGATCGCGATCGCCCCGGCTGTCGGACTGCTCGCGCTGCTGGCGATTCGCTGGGAGCCGTCGAACTACGACGTCGACGCCGAAGACTTCTGATTCGCCTTTCGCGTCAGTCGAGTGGGCGCAGCGGTGGTCTTGCCGCTCGCCCACGGTGAAATTTTCTGCGACGTCGATTGCGAAGGTTTCTGCGAAGTTTTTTGATGTCTCAACGCATATCCGGCGAGAACAATCGTTCTCGCTTCATGAACGGGTCGATGTCTGCGGCCTGGTTGCGATAGCGCGCGCAGCGCTTCTTGCCATTCATCTCGATACATTCCCGGGTGCCCAGTGGGTTGCCGCCTTCGCGCGTCGCCGATGGGCCGCTGACGGACGAGCGTCCGCTACCCAACGCATTGTCGAACGCACGCTGCGCGGCCGATCCGGGGGCGTTGGCATCGTCTCCGGCACCGGCGGGGCGATGCGACTGATCGGTAATCACACGCTCGGCGGATGCCGCCGGTGCCGAGGCCCGCGAGGGAGGTAACTGACCGACACCCCGTGCGATGTCGGCGCGCCAGTCGGGTGGCGGTACGGTGAGTGTTGGCGGCGTGATGGCGCGAGGTGAGGGTGGTTCAGGTGTGATCGGTTTGGACTGAATGCTGGGTGTGGCGGGTGCCGTTTGTGTTCTCGGCGAACGGGCGGCGGGCGAGGTCAAGGATTGCGCCGGTTGAACGGATTTCGTGCTGGCCGGCGGGGTCACCGGCGCCGGTGTTGTTATCCAAGTCACCCGCATCGAAGGCCGTTGCGTGTCGTCGCGCAGGTCCGGCAAGTCAGGCAGCCATTCACGCAGTGCCATCCCCGCGAGCCCATGGACGACCAGCACGGCAAGCGCCATCCAGCCGATACGGCGACGCCAGCGCGCACGATCGATTTCGCTCGCACGGGGCGCGAAGGTTGCGAATGTCGGGGCAGCGAGGGAGGGGGCGATGGCGGGCGCGAATGGAGAGAGGGGCGGCAAGGTCAGGCGTCGCGACGCCAGGGGCCGTCAGGGAAGTGCATTCTGGCACACCCCCGTGTCGGGTCGCAGCGCAGGATGTTCGAGGCGAAATGAAAAGGGCGCTTCAGGGGAAGCGCCGGGAGGTTCAGGCGAGGTGCGAAGGCTCGTCAGCTCCGCCTTTGACGGGTGGCTACCGGCCCATGATTCGTGATCAGTTGGGGCGAGGTGTGCGGGTGGCAAGTGCGGCGCCGCCGCCCATGATGTAGTTTTCGAGCTGATCGATGGTGAACTGTTGCTCGGAGATGATCGCCTTGACCAGATCGCCGATCGACAGCAGGCCGACCAGTTCGCCGTCTTTCATGACCGGCAGGTGGCGAATGCGGTGCTCGGTCATAAGCGACATGCACTCTTCGTTGGTCTGTTCCGGGCTCACATAACGCACGGCGGAGGTCATCACGTCACGTACGGGGGTCGTGACCGACGTCCGGCCCATGAGCGCCACTTTTCGCGCGTAGTCGCGCTCGGTGAAGATGCCGATGATCGTGCGGTCGTCCTCGCTGACCAGTACCGCGCCGATGCGCGCTTCTGCCATCAGGGTCAACGCATCGAGTACCGAATCGGACGGGCGCACTTTATATACCGTGTCTGCCGACTTGGACTTCAGGATCTGAGCGACTGTTTTCATGGTCATCCTCCTGCGGGGTACGGGTACTTACAGCATAGTAGAGGCCACGTTGCGCGTCACGCCCGCGTTGTCCCGGAGGGCCGGCCCGGTGGAATGCCGGAGGAATCCGGGAGAAGCACGCTGGGAGGCGGGGGCGCTGGATGCCCCGAATGATGCATTGCGCCACAAGTTGACGACAAAAGCCTCCAAAATGGCACAATCCGGACAACTTTTCCCCACGAGCAACACAGATAGGGGTATCCTAGCGGGATCGGCGAAAATTCGCCGATCATCGCCTGACGATCGCGAAATGCTTTATCGGCGCCGCTGACAGCCTTGTCCTGCGAGCCGAATCACTCGCTGTGCCGATGGCGCGGACCGACCGGTCTCCGCCCTCCCGACACGCACTGCTCGTCATTGTGGCACTGCCGCAATGTGCCTTGCTCCTTCGAACTCTCGCCGCGTTTCGGTGCGCCGCCATGACAGTCATGGCAGGTCCGCCGGGTAGGCTCGTTTGGCTTCGATGGATGCCCTGCAACCCACAGGGCGTGGCGACGGTATTGGCGAACGAACCTTCAGTAACACCGGTGCTGCGCTCATCGCGAGCGGCACCTACAAGAGGACACGATATTGGCCAAGGAAGAATTGATCGAATTCGGCGGAAAAGTCGAAGAGGTATTGCCGGACAATCGCTTTCGCGTCACGCTTGAAAATGGCGTGGGCGTGATTGCGTACGCGAGTGGCCGTATGCAAAAGAACCGCATCCGTATTCTCGCGGGTGACCGCGTGACGCTGGAAATGTCGCCCTACGATTTGACGAAGGGCCGCATCAATTACCGTCACAAGAATTAAGGTCAGCGCTCAAGTCTGACCGGCGCGCCAAGCGTTGCCCGTCAAGGGCATAGCCATGGCGCGCATAGAAGCGATGCGCAGCGACTCGATGGTCGCTGCTCGTCACTTCGAATCTCTCAAATCCCCACTCGTTGCATCCCGTGTGTGCGGCCGCCATTAGCGCGTGACCGACGCTCACGTGGTTCGTTCACGTGGTTCGCTCCCGTTTCGTACCTGCGTCCTGTTGTTGCGCCTGTTGGTGCACACTTCTCAGCTTCCGCAGCTGCCCCAGCTTTCCCTGCATCCCCAGTACTTCCCGCTTTCTCAGAGCTGTTCGAAACGGTCAAAGCGACGGCCGGTGTATTCCACTTCGCTCTCGAAGTCGAGCACGCGTGCGGCGGGCGGGCCGCGCCGCATCCATTCCAGCATCTTGTCGACCTGCTCGGGCGTGCCTTGCACGACGGCGATGATGTCGCCCTCCGGCAGCGCCTGCACCCAGCCGCGAACGCCGATCAGATGGCCCTCGCGTACGGCGGCATGGCGGTACCCGACGCCTTGGATCTTGCCGCGCAGGCGCACGGCAACGGTTTCAAGCGCGGAGGCAGGAGGCAATGACTTCATGGCAGCAAAGACGAGTACGGAGATTGAATCGCGAAAACGACCGCAGGCGCGGCGACGGAATACGCGGAATGCGCAGAACGCAACGGAATGCGGTGGCGGAGGGCGATTGTAGCCTCATCGCGTGTCCGTGCCTGCCGAACGCTGCTCAAACGGCACCCAATCGTCACTGAACGCCAATCAGACCTTCCCCGGCACCAGCCGGATGCGCGTAATTTCGGACGGCGCCCCAAAGCGCTTGGGCGGGCCCCAGTAGCCAGTGCCCCGGCTTACGTAGATCGCCAGACGTCCCAACCGGTGCAGCCCATGGACGAATGGCTGCTGGAGCGGCACGAAGTACATCCACGGCCAGAACTGGCCGCCATGCGTGTGGCCCGACAACTGAAGATCGATGCCCGCTTCGGCCGCTGCCGGTGCGCTGCGCGGCTGATGCGCGAGCAGCACACGCGGCACATCCTCCGGCGACCCTGCGACAGCCGCTTGCGGGTCGGTGCGCTTCTCCGGATCGAAATGATGCGCACCGAAATCGGTGACGCCCGCCACCGTCAGCGCAGCCCCTTCGTGATCGAGCACGACGTGCTGATTTTCGAGCACCGTCAGGCCGATACGGCGTAGTTCTTCCACCCACGCCGGCGCTCCCGAGTAGTACTCGTGATTGCCTGTGCACACATAGGTGCCGTGGCGTGACTCAAGTCGGCCTAGCGGCGCGATGTGGTCGCGCAACGCGGGCACGCTGCCATCGACCAGATCGCCGGTGATGGCCACGAGATCGGGCTTCAATTCGTTGGTCGCGTCGACGATGGCGTCGATGTAGCGGCGGCGAATCGTCGAGCTCACGTGAATGTCGCTCAACTGCACGATCGTGAACCCCTTGAGTTCCGGCGGCAGATTGGCGATCGGGATATCGACGTCAACCACGCGCGCGAGCCGCCGCGCGTTGTAGAAACCCAGCACCGTCGAGGCGGCAGTCAGCAGCAACACGATGACGGCGGAGCGCGTCACGAGCTGCGCGTCGAGCACCGAGAACGCCATCGCCACGCCGAGCACCACATCGCGCAGCAGCGTGAGCACGAACAGCGATGAGAAAATGCCGACCGCCATCATGCCGGACCAGTTCAGCAAGGTGGCGAGCGGCTCGCGCTGGAGCGCCCGGCTCATCAAGCCGAGCGGAATCAAGACGGTGGAGGCGATGAGCCACAACGCGCCGACCACCTTCCAGCCCATGCCGACGGGCAGCGGCGTGAGCAGCCGCCAGCCGATATAGGCATGCAGCAGCGCGATGATGGCGAGCATCAGCCAGCGCGGACGCGCAGGCAGCGTGCGGCGCGACGACTTGCCCTGGCGGTGCGCCGGGCCGTCGGTCGCCCCTGACGGGGCACGAGACGCTTGTGAAGTTTGCGACATATCGGTGTCTGTAACGGAATTGGGGGAGAGACTACGCCGGCGGCGCCGGGTACTTCTGGGCATTCATGACGAGCTTTTCGGTCACGGCGCGATTCAGATCCACGCCCAGCACCGACGACAGACGCACGAGATACATGGCGATGTCGGCGAGTTCCTGCTCCACATGGCGTGCCTCGCTGCTCGCCATGACCGCGCTGGCCTCAGCGTCGGTATGCCACTGGAAAATTTCGACCAGCTCTGCCACTTCGACGGACAACGCCATCGCAAGGTTCTTCGGCGTGTGGTGCCGATGCCAGTCGCGCGCGTCGGCAAACGCGTGCAGCGCGCCTTCCAGCCCCCGCGTGTCGATCATACGGGCATCTTCGCGCGTGTCGGGCGATGCCACATCGGCAGGCGAATCCGGGGATGACGGCACTTGGCTCATGGACGGCTGAATAAAACTGAATAAAGTTGAATAAGTTGGCGGGATGTCTAGTCGCCGCCATCGCAGAGCGTCTGCGAGACTTCGATATTGGGGCGGCAGTTCAAAGCGCAATGGCGCAATGGCGCAAGCCGAATGACTGACGGGGGCCAAGATGCTGGCGATCGACATCGTCCGGGATGCCATCGGCATCGTACTCGCGACAAAAAGCCGCAGGAACGGGTTATGGTAGCGCGTTGATGCCAGACGCGCGCTGCACCCCGGGAAGGGCCGGCACATGGGCCGTCGGTGCTCATCGTCAGTTGCCATCACTTGCCAGCAGTGGCCGCAACGCCGCGTGAATCGCGAATCATCACCTGGCATCCTTACCTTCGATCACCAACCTTCACACCGTGGACAGCTTTACCTCCGAGCCGCCGGTTATCGGTGACCCCGCCGAACCGAGCACCTATCGCGTCACGCTGCTGCCCGCCGGCTGGCAGTTCGACGCCCCGGCCGACGTGCCGCTGCTGCTCGCCGCGCAGGCCGCCGGCATCAAGTTGCCGAGTCTGTGCCGCAACGGCACCTGCCGCGCGTGCCTGTGCCGCGTGCAGAGCGCGGGCGACCCAGCCCCGGCGTCAGTGGCTTACCGCATCGAATGGCCGGGCTTGTCGCGCGACGAGAAAGCGGAGGGCTGGCTGCTGCCGTGCTGTAGTTACGCGCGTGCCGACCTCACCATCGACGCGCCCGACGCTGCGCTTTGTTAAACTTGCCGATGTCTGTCGCTCGACGAGAGCGGCATAACCGTTTCAGGATCAGGAAAGCCGAATGGCACAGTACGTATTCAGCATGAACCGCGTGGGCAAGATCGTGCCGCCCAAGCGTCACATCCTCAAGGACATCTCCCTGTCGTTCTTCCCCGGCGCCAAAATCGGCGTGCTGGGTCTGAACGGTTCGGGCAAGTCGACCGTGCTCAGAATCATGGCCGGGGTGGACAAGGAGATCGAGGGTGAAGCCATCCCGATGGCGAACCTGAACATCGGTTATCTGCCGCAAGAGCCGCAGCTCGATCCCGAGCAGACCGTGCGCGAATCCGTCGAAAGCGGCATGGGCGAAATCTTCGAGGCACGTACCAAGCTCGAAGAGATCTACGCCGCCTACGCCGAGCCGGACGCCGACTTCGACGCGCTCGCCGCCGAGCAAGCCAAGTACGAAGGGATTCTCGCCGCCAGCGACGGCAACAACATCGAACAGGCACTCGAAGTCGCCGCCGACGCGTTGCGTCTGCCGCCGTGGGACGCCAAGATCGGCGTGCTCTCGGGCGGTGAAAAGCGCCGCGTCGCGCTCGCGCGTCTGCTGCTCTCGAAGCCGGACATGCTGCTGCTCGACGAACCGACCAACCACTTGGACGCCGAATCCGTCGACTGGCTGGAACAGTTCCTCACGCGCTTCCCGGGCACCGTGGTGGCCGTCACCCACGATCGCTACTTCCTTGACAACGCGGCCGAGTGGATTCTCGAACTCGACCGGGGTCATGGCATTCCGTGGAAGGGCAACTACAGCTCGTGGCTCGACCAGAAGGAACAGCGCCTGGAGCAGGAAGAATCGAGTGAGTCCGCCCGTCAGAAGGCGTTGAAGAAGGAACTGGAGTGGGTGCGCCAGAACCCGAAGGGCCGTCAGGCCAAGTCGAAGGCGCGTCTCGCCCGCTTCGACGAACTGAACAGCCAGGAATACCAGAAGCGCAACGAAACTCAGGAAATCTTCATCCCCGTGGGTGAGCGTCTGGGTAACGAAGTCGTCGAATTCAAGAACGTGTCGAAGGCCTTCGGCGACCGTCTGCTGATCGACGACCTGAGCTTCAACGTGCCGCCGGGCGCGATCGTCGGCATCATCGGCCCGAACGGCGCCGGTAAATCGACGTTCTTCAAGATGCTCACCGGCCGTGAACAGCCGGACAGCGGCGAAATCAAGATCGGTCAGACGGTCAAGATGGCCTATGTCGACCAGAGCCGCGATGCGCTGGATGGCACGAAGACCGTGTTCGAAGAAATTTCGGGCGGTGCCGACGTGCTGACCGTGGGCCGCTACGAAACCCCGTCGCGTGCCTATATCGGCCGCTTCAACTTCAAGGGCTCGGACCAGCAGAAGCAGGTGGGTTCGCTCTCGGGCGGTGAGCGTGGCCGTCTGCACATGGCCAAGACGCTGATTTCGGGCGGCAATGTGTTGCTGCTCGATGAACCGTCGAACGATCTGGACGTCGAAACCCTGCGTGCACTCGAGGACGCGCTGCTCGAGTTCGCCGGCTGCGTGATGGTGATCTCTCACGATCGCTGGTTCCTCGATCGTATCGCCACCCATATTCTGGCTTTCGAAGGCGACTCGCACGTCGAGTTCTTCCCGGGCAACTATCAGGAGTATGAGGCGGACAAGAAGAAACGCCTCGGCGAGGAGGGCGCGAAACCGAAGCGAATCCGCTACAAGCCGATCGCGCGGTAACGCAGGAAAAGGCGCCGCAAGGCGCCTTTTCTGTTTCATCTGACGTAATTGCTGAAGTCGTAACGCAAGACCCCCGACGTGCCGTGTGTGCGCGATGCGCCGCACGGCGCGCCATTTTGACGAATCAGGAGTGTGCAAATGAGCCAGTCAGTGAATCAGTTGAATGGAAAAGTCGCCGTGGTGACGGGCGCCGCCAGCGGTATCGGCAAGGAAATTGCGTTGACGCTCGCCAAAGCGGGCGCGGCGGTGGCCATCGCCGATCTGAACCAGCAGGGTGCCGACGCGGTCGCCGAGGAAATCAAGGCGGCGGGCGGAAAGGCCCTGGGCGTGGCGATGGACGTGACCAATGAAGAAGCCGTCAACAGCGGCATCGACAAAGTGGCGCAGACGTTCGGGTCCATCGACATCCTGATCTCCAACGCCGGCATTCAGATCGTGAACCCGATCGAGAACTACGCGTTCTCCGACTGGAAGAAGATGCAGGCGATTCACGTCGACGGCGCGTTTCTCACGACCAAGGCGGCGCTCAAGCACATGTACAAGGACGATCGCGGCGGCATCGTGATCTACATGGGCTCGGTGCACTCGCACGAGGCCTCGCCGCTGAAGTCGGCTTACGTCGCGGCCAAACACGCATTGCTGGGGCTGGCACGCGTGCTCGCCAAGGAAGGCGCCAAGCACAACGTGCGCTCGCACGTGATCTGCCCGGGCTTCGTGCGCACGCCGCTTGTCGACAAGCAGATTCCCGAGCAGGCGAAGGAGTTGGGGATCTCGGAAGACGAGGTCATCAAGAAGGTCATGCTCGGCGGCACCGTCGACGGCATTTTCACCACGGTGGACGACGTCGCGCAAACGGCGCTGTTCCTCGCGACCTTCCCGACGGCGGCCTTCACCGGTCAGTCGTTCGTGGTGAGTCACGGCTGGTTCATGCAATAACCGGAAGTCGGTTTGCTGGCCATCCGTCTGTTGCCAAAGCCGGATGGCCAGTGCCTTGCCTTAGCAGCACCGCGTGGCATCACGCCATTGCTTCAGGAGAACGGTCATGACGGCCAACCCGCCGAAAGTCCCCAAACGCGCCATCGATCTGCCGCCGTACGAGACGGTGGCGCTTGTCTTGCAGGGCGGCGGTGCGCTCGGCGCTTATCAGGCGGGCGTGTACGCCGGGCTGTACGAGTCCGGTATCCACCCGAACTGGATCGCGGGCATCTCCATCGGGGCCCTGAACACGGCGGTCATCGCTGGCAATCCTCCCGAGAAGCGTGTGGCGCAGCTCGAAGCGTTCTGGCGCACGATCTGCGAGCCGGCGGTATTTCCGCCGCTGCCTGCTCCCTTCGAAGCCGCCATTCTCAACGGACCGGAGTCGGGGCGTGTGGCCTACAGCGCGTGGCAGGCCTGGCGCGCACTGATCGAAGGTCAGAAAGGCTTCTTCATGCCGCGCTGGCCGCAGCCCTTGCCGACGGCGATGGGCGACCCGGCACATGCGAGTTATTACGACACGACGGCGCTGCGCGGCACGCTCGAGCGCTTTGTCGACTTCGATCGCATCAACTCGCGCGAGACGCGCGTCTCGGTCGGTGCGGTGAATGTGCACACGGGCAATTTTGTCTATTTCGACAACACGCGCGAAGTGCTGCGGCCCGAGCACTTCATGGCGTCCGGCGCGTTGCCGCCGGGCTTTCCGGCGGTCGAAATCGACGGCCAGTATTTCTGGGATGGCGGGCTGGTGTCGAACACCCCGCTCTCGGAAGTGCTCGGCACGTCACCGCGCCGCGACACGCTCGCCTTTCAGGTGGACTTGTGGAGTGCGCGGGGGCCGTTGCCCGATAACCTGAACGACGTCGCCGACCGGCAGAAGGACATTCAGTTTTCCAGCCGGACGCGATTCGTCACCGATAACCTGCAACGCGCGCAGCACTATCGCCGCGTGTTGCGTGAAGTGCTGGAGCGCGTGCCTGCCGAGGTGCGTGCGCGCGATCCGTGGTGCCATGCCGCGCAGGAGATCGCGTGCAGCAAGCGCTACAACGTCGTCCAGCTCATTTATCGCAACAAGGAATACGAGGGCCATTACAAGGACTATCAGTTCGGCCTCTCGACCATGCTCGATCACTGGACCAGCGGGCTCGACGACATGCGCCGCACCCTTGCGCATCCCGAGTGGCTGGCCATGCCGAGCGATACCTCCGGCTTCATCACGCACGACGTGCATCGCCACGAAGTCATCTGACGTCGCCGGCAACGAAATTTCCCACGGAATCGAATTTGTCTCTGCCTGACCTGTTTGCTCCCTGCTCGGCCACAGTCGCCGACGTGTTGCGTCACTACGATGGCGGCCATGCGACCGACGATGGCGCGCACGACGTGTCGCATCTCGCGCGTGTCTGGTGCCTTGCGAAAGAAATCGCCGCCGACGTGCCCGGTGTCGATCTGGAAGCGTTGGCCGTCGCCACGTTGTTGCACGATTGCGTGAGTGTCGAAAAGAACTCGCCGGATCGTGCACGCGCATCGACGCTGGCGGCTGACGTCGCCCGCAAGTTGCTGGTGAGGATGGAATGGCCGGCGGCTCGCGTCGAGTTGGTGGCGCATGCCATCGCGGCACACAGCTTCTCGGCGGGCATAACGCCGACGACGGATGAGGCGCGGATTTTGCGCGACGCCGACCGGCTCGACGCGTTGGGTGCCGTCGGCATCGCCCGCGTGTTCTATGTGGCGGGGCGTCTCGGCAGTCGCTTGTATGACCCGGTCGATCCGTTTGCGCAGCATCGCGAACTGGATGACGCGACGTACGCCATCGACCATTTCGAGCGAAAGTTACTGCATCTGACCTACGGGCTGAGCACCGCAGCAGGGCAGCGCATCGGACGAGAGCGGACCGATGTCATGCGCGCGTTTCTGACGCAGGTGCGCCGCGAGTTGGGCCTCGCCTGAGCCCTGCGCATTCAGCGCCGACGATCAAACGTCGAACATCAAACGCAAAGGAAGTCCGGCGAGCGCCTACCGTCTCGCGAACTACCCCTGCGGCGCGCCCCCCGACACGCCGCAGGGCCCTGCGTCAAACCCCCGTCTACAACGCGAGTGCTGTCTCCAGCCGCATTTTGAGCGGCTGAAGATCCAGCAACATGGCCGTACGCGCCGTGCCATCCGACGTCGGCAATTCCACCGCATCGCGCATGTCGTTGCGCATCTCATGCGTGGCCCGTCCGAGCAGCATCGCGGGCACCGGCAGCTTGTCGGCTTCATCCAGCGTCACGATGTTCTCAATGGCATCGACGAGCAGCCCGAACTTGTCCTTGCCGTGTTCGATCACCAGAATCTTGCGCGCCTGCGTGTCTTCCTGCGCGGGCATGCCGTAGAGCGCACGCAGATCGACAATCGTCACCAGCTCGCGGCGCAGATTGAGCATGCCGCGCACGAACGACGGTGCGCCGGGTGCCGGCATGACATCGGGCGAGTCGTGAATGATCTCGTGCAACTGGTCGAGCCGAACGGCCAGCATGTGTTGCAGGCGGAACGACACGTAAGCATGGCGAGTGCCGCGTGATGCCTTGCCCGCAGCGCCCGCTGCGAAGCGCGCCGGGCTACCGCCCTTTTGATGCGCTGCACCGTCGCCTTCGCGATACAGCTCGCGATGGCCGCGCGTGAGTTCAAGCACTTGCGAGTGCGTGAAGAGTTCGTCGGCATTGAGCAGCACGATGTCGCTGGCGTCTTCGCGGGTGATGCAACCTGCGAAGAGTTGCGCATGCGTCGTGCTGAACGACGGCATCGCCAGCAACTCGTCGGCGTAGTACGTCACGATGCTGTCCACGGCGTCGACCAGCAGGCCGAAATGCACGTCCTCTTGCTTGACGATCAAAATGCGGCGCGGGTCGGCGGCGGTGCCTGCCACGTCGGCATCCGGCCGGCACGCGTGCAAGCCGAGAAAGTGAGCGAAGTCGATGACCGGCACCACGGTGCCGCGCAGGTTCAGCATGCCGACGCAGAACACGCTGGCGAGCGCCGAGTTCTGCAACTCGGGGATGCGGATGATTTCGCGAATCGCGCTCATCGGCAGCGCGAGGCGCGAGTGCTCCACCGTGAACGACACGCATTGCAGCCGCTGACGTTGCTGGCGGCGCTGCGGTGCGCTCAGCGACTGACGGGCCAGCAATTGCGGCATGTTCTCGATATGCACGAGCGCACCCGGCGCGAGAATTTGCAGAATCCGATCGCCCCCGTCCAGCTTGATAGCCCCGGAAACCACCGGCGGCGCGGTGTGTCCGGCATCGTATTCGAAGCCGGTGCGCTGTGAGGCGCGTACGCGCAGAATCTCGCCCGTGGTATCGAACAGCAGCCCGACGCGCACGCCGTCGACATCGACGATGGCGATCTTCTCCGTCGCCCGCGCCAGCACGCCAGCCGTGCCCGAGGAGATCGACAACAGCGGCTTGAGATCGACAATCGGAATCAGCGTGCCGCGCAGATTGAACAAGCCCAGCAGAAACGGCGGCGAGAGTGGTACCGGCGTAATGCGCGACGGGTAATTCACCACTTCCTGCAAGGCGGCGATGGGCAGCGCGAACTCCACGTCACCCAGATGAAACGAGCCGAAGACTTCGACGTCGTCGGCAGTCACCGCGCGCCGTGCAGGTGCCGGGGCGGGCGACGCGACGGGGGCTGCCGTCTCCAGCGCCGCGCTGTGCACGCCGCTCAAGTCCTCGATGCCGTCGATGCCGTCGACGTTGATCGCTTCCACCTTGTCGTCACGGCGCTGCGTCGGTTCGCTCGCGATATGCGTCGTGACGGCCGCGCCCGCACCGTAACCGTACGCATTGCGACCGGCATAGCCCTGAAAGGGCGACACCGTCGGCGGCAGCACGGTCGTGCCGGCCAGCGCGTCTCGATGCAGAAAGGGAAATCCGGGTGTGCGTGCGTTCATGTGCCCCGTCCCACGAGTCGAAGCGCCGGGCGGCGCGGTACCTCGGTGGCACCGTTCGATCCGATCACGCGCACGAAATACGCGTGATGGGCGCAATCGATGGTGATTTGCCGCCCCACTTCGCCGCCCACTTCCACGTGCACGATCGGAATGCCGGTCTCGGCGATGAGCGCCTGCGCCATCTTGGCGTTGGCCACCCCGATCAGCCCGTGCCGGGCGGGCGGCTGGTGCGGCATCATGTTGCCGCCGCCCGCGATGACGGCTTCAATTTCGCTGCGCCGCGCGCCATCGGCTTTCATGAGCGCCAGCAACGACGGCACGGCTTGCGTCACGTACTTGGCGCCGATAGCGAGCGTGGGTGCCGGGGCTTCGGGCAACAGGCAGTGCGCGAGACCGTACAGGCCGCGCGAGCGCCACATCAGCGCGATGCCGACACATGAGCCGAGCGTCGCGCGCAAGACGTCTTCGCCGCGCCCGATGCGCACTTCGCCCATCAACACCTGAATGTCATGCGATGACCCCATTCGGCGCTCCCTGATTTCGGTAAATGAGCGGTTGTTCGAACCGGTAGCCGGTCGACAGCCGCGAGAGCGATTCCGACTCGCCCACGATGAGCACGCCTTCAGGGGAGAGCGTGCGGCGCACGTTCTCGAGCACCCGCTCCTGATCGGGGGCTTCGAAGTAGATCAGCACGTTGCGCAACATGATCAGATCGAACGCCTCGCGGCGCGCCATGCGCTGATACAGGTTGTGCTCGGCAAAGGTGATGTGAGCCCGCAGTTCGGGCACCACGGTATGTCCGCCCACGCTGGGCCGGAAGTACTTGGCGAGCAGGCCCGGGCGTTGCTGCTTCAGGCCGTCGATGCTGCGCCCGCCGTAGTTGCCTGCCATCGCCACGGCCAGCACCTGACTGGAGATGTCGGTCGCGTGAATCTGATACTGGAAATCCGGATGCCGCACGCGGAATTCCTCGCAGATCATCGCCGCAGAGTAGGCCTCTTCGCCGCTGGAGGCTGCGGCCGACCACATGCGGAACGGCCGGCCCGGCTTGCCCTCCTGCCAGCGCGGCAGAAAGTGCTGCGCGAAGTAGT
Organism: Pandoraea sp. PE-S2T-3; assembly: GCF_002179965.1. GTDB lineage: Bacteria > Pseudomonadota > Gammaproteobacteria > Burkholderiales > Burkholderiaceae > Pandoraea. The sequence goes on along the minus strand of NZ_NGUQ01000013.1, from coordinate 63,276 downwards.
CCCACACGCGCGGTGTGCGAAAGAACGTGGTCTCGTTGGTCGTGACCAGATTCACGAAGTTGCGCACTTCGTCCGGCGTGTTTTCCAGCAGCGCGAGATAGTCGCGATAACAACGCAGTGAGAGCGTGCGCAGGCGCGGGCGTAGCCGCCCCTGCAACATCGTCCACTTTTTTTCGTTCATCGAGATACCGGTGTGCCGGTGCACGGCGCGCAACAAGGCGAGCTGGGTACCGGGGTCGGCGTCGGCTTCGATTTCCATGTCGTGCTCTCCGGAGGTACGGACGCGTCAGTCGTGACAGATCGAAGGAACGGGGTGCGGCGTCAGACTTTGAAACGGGAGACCGTGCGGTCGAGTTCCTCGGCCTCACTGGTGAGCCCGGCGGTGGCCTGCGCGATGGTCTCGCACGCCCCCGCCGACTTCTCGGTCTCTTCGGCCACGTGCTGAATCGCGAGACTCACTTCACGGGCGGCAACCAGTTGCTCTTCTGCGGCACACGAAATCTCGGAGATCGCCTGCGTGGTGCGCGATACGCCGCCGACAATCTTCTCGAACGCATCGCCCGCCTGCTTCGACACTTCGCTGCCCTGTGCCACGCGTTTGGTCGACTCGTTGATGAGTTTGGAGATTTCCTTGGTCGCTTGCGACGAGCGCTCGGCCAGCTTGCGCACTTCGTCGGCCACGACCGAGAAGCCCAAGCCGTGCTCACCGGCACGCGCGGCTTCGATGGCCGCGTTGAACGCCAGCAGGTTGGTCTGCCCGGCGATCTCGCCGATCACCTTGACGATCTCGCCGATGTCTTCCGAGGACTTGTTGATCAACTCCATCGCTTCGACCGAGCGGGCGATGGCGCGCGCGCCGGTCTCCGCTTCCTGCTGCGTGGCCTTGGCGAGCTGATCGGCACCCTTGGTGTTGTCGGCAATCGAGTTGATCGATGCGGTCAGTTCTTCGATCGAGGCATTCATCTCTTCGACCGTGGCACCGAGCGCCTGAGCGCCGGTCGCTACGGTATTGGCGCGGTCCGCGATGTCGCGCGAGGCGCCCGAGAATTCGCCGGCCGAGTTCACGACCTTGCCGATCACGCCGCGCAGGTCGTCCATCATGTGGCGAATGCCTTCGGCCAGTTGATCGATCGGGTCGGTGCCGTTCACGGCGATGTCGCCGGTCAGGTCGCCGGCAGCCGCGCGATTGACCGTGTTCAGCAACGCGGCCACCTTGCGTTGATCGTCTTCGGCGCGGCGCTTCACGCTAGCTTCGAGTTCGACTTGCTGCGTAATGTCGGTCGCGAACTTCACCACCTTGTAGGGGCGGCCGTTCATGTCGAGAATCGGGTTGTACGTTGCCTGAATCCAGACTTCGCGCCCGCCACGGCCGATGCGCTTGTAGCGGCCCGAGTCGAATTCGCCGCGATTGAGCTTCGCCCAGAACTCGCGATACGTGTCGGACGCGGCGTATTCCGGCTCGCAGAACATGCGGTGATGCTTGCCCTTGATGTCGTCGAACGCGTAGCCGAGCGTCTTGAGAAAGTTGTCGTTGGCGGTGATCACCGTGCCGTCGAGATTGAACTCGATCACGGCCTGCGCGAGATCCATCGCGCGCACCTTGCCTTCGAACTCCGCCGTCTGACGACGCTGTGCGGTCACGTCCGAGGCGAACTTGACCACCTTGTACGGGCGTCCGCTGGCGTCGAATACGGGGTTGTAGGACGCGTGAATCCAGATCTCACGGCCGCCTTTGCCGATGCGCTTGTACTCGCCGGTGTCGAATTCGCCGCGATTCAGACGTGCCCAGAAGTCGCGGTAAGCCGCCGAGTTGGCGTACTCCGGCTCGCAGAACATACGGTGATGCTGGCCCTTGATCTCGTCGAGCGAGTAGCCGAGAGCTTGCAGAAAGTTGTCGTTGGCGTTGAGCACGGTGCCATCGAGCTGGAATTCGATGACGGCCTGCGACACGCCGATGGCGCGCACCTTGCTCTCGAATTCCGCTTGGCGCGCCCGGTCGGCCGTGACATCGGTCGCGAACTTGATGACCTTGTAGGGCACGCCGTTCGCATCGAACACCGGGTTGTACGAGGCGCGAATCCAGACCTCGCGGCCGCCCTTGGCGACCCGCTTGTATTCGCCCGAGTCGAATTCCCCGCGCCCGAGCTTCGCCCAGAAGTCGCGATACGCTTCTGACGCGGCGTAGTCCGGCTCGCAGAACATGCGATGGTGCTGGCCCTGAATTTCGTCGAGCCGATAACCGAGTGTCTGAAGGAAATTGTCGTTCGCGTGCATGACGCGGCCTTGCAGATCGAACTCGATAACCGCCTGAACGCGGTTAAGTGCGGCACTGATGGCCTGTAGTTCCTGTTGTTCCATCTGGAATTCAGGCGTGGCGATTTCCATGACCTTCTCCCTGATACGCTTGCCCCGGCGCGTGTCGTGCGGCCGTCACGAAAAGGATTTTTTGCGTCGCCCAGGAGTTGACGCGCACTCCTCTATAGACGCGATTACGACAGTTGGAAAGTCAACTTGAGATTGGTGGCTACCCGCATGTTGTTTTTGCCTTGAATGGCAAAATCACCCGGTAAGCCGCGCCGAATAAAGATTTAAAGATAAATGAAACGGGCGCAAAGTCGACGCTGTTATAGCGTCAATACATTTCAAACGCACAGATGAAATGGCAATACGAGGGGTTTTGCACGGAGAAGGTGCAATGGAAGTGGCTGAGCAGGCTGTCGGAAAAAAGACCCCCTCCCGCGTCAGACGCGGGAAGGGGCTGACATCCAAAGCCGCTCTCTTCGGGGCAATTGAGAGGGCGGCACACATTACTATGCAATCGCCGTGCCAGCGGCCGCATCAAGCGCAAACCCGCGTCGTTATTGGGTTCTCAGAGAGCGGCCGCTGACCGGGGGCGGAGATGTTACGGCGTTGTACGCCGCATGTAACGTAACAAAGTGCGACACTTCCCCCGTTTGGCAACCTTCGCTTACACGGCTTACAGACGCGTGATGGGCTTCATATCGGGCCAAAGATATAAAGGAATCGAACGGACTCGCGTTCCCCTCGTTCCTTATCATCAGGAGTCAGATCATGAAGTTGCTTGTTGCCGCGCTGCTTGCCGTCACGCTTGCCGGATGCGTTGTTGTTCCGGCCCGGCCGTATTACGGGGGTTACTACGGACACCCGTGCTGCTATCGTTATTGATTCGCCTGACGAAATAGAGAACGTCGTTCGGGATTTAATTGGGGAGCCAAAACGCGACAAAACGCGAAATTCAACGCATCGAAATTACACGCGATCAATTAATGCTTATTCATCGGTTGATGATGAGACAGGCGCGATATGAATCACGCCTGTTTCATTTGAATTTCGCATCGGCCGAGAATTGTTCGCCGTGAAAAATAAAAAGCCCCGCAAGCAAAATATGCGGGGCTTTTTGTTGGCAATTCATCGCCAATTCACCGTCAAATTATCGGGTATTCACCGTCAAATTAAAGGTAGTCGCGGTGCCGGCTTGCGGCATCGGCTTGCGAGATTAGCGGCGATAGCCGTCGTGGCGGTATCCATCGCGGCGATCCCAGCCACGGTCGTGATGCCAGTGGCGCGGGGGCGGTCCGCGCCAGTAATGCGGACGCGGTCCGTAGATCACCGGCGGAGGCGGTGCCACCATCATCGGTGCGGGTGCGGCGTAGACCGGCGGTGCGACGTAGACGGGGGCGGGGGCGACGATGGCCGGCCCCGGAATGCCGATGTTTACCGAGACATCGGTGCGTGCGAGTGCGCTGCCCGAGACGAGCGCAGCCGCCATCCCTGCGGCAGCGATCCAGTGTTGATGTTGCATCTGATCTCCTTGTTTCATCACGTCCAATTTTAAGGAACGTGGTCCCACGGCGGTGCAACCGCAGGACTACAGATGTAACAAGGCGTAAGGAAACCTGCGATAGCGGCCGAAAATCTATCGGCCGCTATTCACGACGACATCGATGCGTCGTCGGGTGTCATCCGCGATCGACGGCTAACGCCAGTCGTGATCGCGTGGTGCGAGAAAGCTCGGCGGGCGTCGTCCGCGTTGTTCCGACGTGCTGAAGTACGAGGGGCGGCGTAAATCTCGTGTGTCGTTCGGCGAGCGCCAGTAGGGCGTGCGCGGGGCGCCGAGCAGATCGCCCGGGCGGTGCGGCGAGAGCGGTGGCATCGAGGCCGGCCATGCCACCTGGCGCCAACGGGCACCCACGGGCACGACAAGCACGAGCATCACGAATACCAGCGTCAGCACGGCGTACAGGACAACAGGCGAGAATGCGGTCTCCATATCAAACTCCGTTCGCGAAAGTGTCACACCACGGGGGACGCGCCTTGGCACGCAAAGTGTGGCGTTTTTACTATAGTCCATGCGGCTGCGGCTGACACTCGGTTGTCGGGACGCGGGTTGCAAGACTACACTACAGACGCAGTTCCCCGCAGGCCCGCCCGCCGGTCTGCGCCGGCAACGTTGGCGAACCACTCGCCACCTCAATGTCCGGGAGGTACGCGATGAGTCCGTCCACCAGTCAGGCCGTTCTCGAACCCAGCACTGCCGTCACCTCGTCGGCACCCGTCACACCTGTGGCGATCGATCACGTCGCGTATCCCAGCTACGACGCGGCGCTCACACACAGTTTCTACGTCGACGTCATGGGCTTCAGGCTCGCGGGTGCGCAAACCGGCATGAGTCGCCTCTGGGGCAAACCGTACCTGCTCGTGAGCTATCAGATCGCCCCCGGCGAAGCGGTGGCCTTCTTCAATTGCGACGGGTTGGCGCCCGTCTCCCATCCCGATACCCCCGCGAACCAGATCCATCACGTGGCGCTACGCGTGCGCGATCTCGATGCTCTTGAGCGCTGGAAATCGCGTCTGACGGCGCATGACGTGGCGTTTGTGGTCGAGCGTCACGGCGACGGCGAGCATCTCTATCTGCTCGATCCGAACGAGGTCATGCTGGAATTATGTGTGGCGACGCCGGAATCGGCGGCGGGGCAGCCGCAAGGGGCGCTCGATACGTTGCAGCGCTGGCTGGATGGTGTGCGCTGATTGGCTCGTTCAGTCGCTCAGTCGTTCAGTCGCTCAGCCGCTTATGCTTCGGCGTCCTTGCCGAGTCCGGACCAACTGGTAGAGACCTGCGGCGCAAGGCCGAAGAGGTCGAGCACGCGCCCGACGGTGTCGTCGACCATGGCGTCGAGCGATTCGGGGCGGTTGTAGAACGCCGGCAGCGGCGGGTAGACGATGCCGCCCATTTCCGTGACAGCCGTCATATTGCGCAGATGCGCCAGATTGAAGGGCGTTTCGCGCACCATCATGACGAGGCGGCGACGCTCTTTGAGCGTGACGTCAGCGGCGCGGGCGATCAGGTTGTCCGACAGGCCGTGGGCAACGCTCGCGAGCGTTTTCATCGAGCACGGCGCGATGACCATGCCGGTCGTGGCGAACGAACCGCTGGCAATGTTGGCGCCGACTTCACGCACGCTGTGGTACTGGTCGGCGAGCGCCTGCACGTCCGATCGTTCGAGCCCCAGTTCGTGACGTAACGTCAGCCAACCGGCGCTCGACACGAGCAGATGGGTCTCGACGCCGCCGAGCGCACGCAAGCGCTCAAGCAGGCGCACCCCGTAGACGGCACCGGTCGCGCCAGTGATGGCGACGATCATGCGCGCGGGGCGCGGCGCGCCCGTCGAGACGGTCATCAGGCCGGGATCAGGCGGAGATCAGACGGCGATCAGGCAAGCTCAGCGATGATCTGCTTGAGTTCGCCGCTTTGGTACATCTCCATCATGATGTCCGAGCCGCCGATGAATTCGCCGTTGATGTAGAGCTGCGGGATGGTCGGCCAGTTGGCGAATTCCTTCACGCCCTGACGGACTTCTTCGTCTTGCAGCACGTCGACCGTGAACAGGTTGTCCACGCCGCAGGCTTTCAGGATCTGCACGGCGCGGCCCGAGAAGCCGCACATCGGGAATTGCGCATTGCCCTTCATGAAGAGCACGACGGGATGGTCGGTGACGATTTGCTGAATACGTTGCTGGGTAGTCATGGTGGAAAGCCCGTGGGGATGCCGGAAAATCGGCGTGTCCGCCATTTTAGCGGTTTTCCGCCGCGCTCGTTGGTGCGTGCCCTCCGGGTGCCCTTTGCGGGTGGCCCGGGCTGCCCTCGTCAGGCGCGGCGCCCGCCCGTAGTGCGCTCGATACCCGCCAGATCCCGCTCGGAGAAAACGTCGAGGAAACCGGCCGCATTGCACAGCGCGCGTACGTCGGCGGCCTGATGGTAGCCGTGTTCGCACAGCAGCCAGCTACCGGGTTTGAGCCGCGACACCGCGCCCGCGACGATGATGCGCAGGGCGGCCAGACCGTCGGCGTGATCGGTCAGCGCGTCGGCCGGTTCGAACCGCAGGTCGCCTTGCGAGAGGTGCTCGTCGCCCGCCACGATGTACGGCGGGTTCGAGACGATCATGTCGAACGGCGCTTCATCGGCCGCCAATGCGCCATACCAGTCGCTTTCCAGAAAGCGCACACGCGGTGCCAGTCCGAGTTGCTGTGCGTTGCCGGTGGCGACGCGCAGGGCGTCCGCCGAGCGGTCCAGTGCGGTGAGTTGGGCGTCCGGGCGGCTGTGGGCGATGGCCAGTGCAATCGCGCCGCTGCCGGTGCCGAGATCGAGCACACGCGGTGTGGCGCCCCCTTCCAGGCGTGCCAGTGCCAGTTCCACCAGCAGTTCGGTTTCCGGCCGGGGAATCAGCACTGACGGACTGACGGCGAACGTCAGCCCGAAGAACTCCCGGGTACCGGTGAGATAAGCGATGGGTTCGCCCGCGACACGACGGGCATGCAGGCCGCGATAGACGGCTACGGCGTCAGGGGCGAGGGGTTCGCGATCGCGCGTGATCAACTGCGTGCGCGACCAGCCGAGCACGTGCGAGAGCAGAATGCGCGACTCCGACGGCGGCAGCCCGGGTTCGCGTAGCAGCGTCTCGACGGTGGTGCTGCCGTCCTGCCCCTGCGACATCAGGCAGCCTCGCCCAGCGATGCCAGCAACTCGGCCTGATGTTCAGTCACGAGCGCGTTGACGAGATCGTCGAGATCGCCGTCCATGATGTACTCAAGCTTGTAGAGCGTGAGGTTGATGCGGTGATCGGTCATCCGCCCTTGCGGGAAGTTGTAGGTGCGAATGCGCTCCGACCGGTCGCCCGAGCCGATCAGGCTCTTGCGCGTGGCGGCTTCCTTGGCTTGCTGGGCGCGCATCTGGGCATCCTTGATGCGTGCAGCGAGTACCTTGAGCGCCTTGTCTTTGTTGCGATGCTGCGAGCGGTCGTCCTGACATTCCACGACGATGCCCGTGGGCAAGTGCGTAATACGCACGGCCGAATCGGTCTTGTTGACGTGCTGCCCGCCGGCGCCTGATGCGCGGAACGTGTCGATGCGGATATCGGCCGGGTTGATCTCGACGTCGGCCACGTCGTCGGCTTCGGGCATCACGGCCACGGTGCACGCCGACGTGTGGATGCGGCCCTGCGTTTCGGTCGCGGGCACGCGCTGCACGCGGTGGCCGCCCGACTCGAACTTCAGCCGCGAATAGGCGCCCTGACCGATCAGGCGCACGATCACTTCCTTGTAGCCGCCCAGATCCGACTCGCTGGCCGACATGATTTCAACCTGCCAGCGCTGACGTTCGGCATAGCGGGTGTACATGCGCAGCAGGTCGCCCGCGAAGAGCGCCGACTCGTCGCCGCCCGTGCCCGCGCGAATTTCCAGATAGATGTTGCGCTCGTCGTTGGGGTCGCGCGGCAGCAGCATGCGTTGCAGCGAGGCTTCCATGTCGTCCATGCGCGTGCGGGCGTCGGCAGCTTCGGCCTCGGCAAAGTCACGCATTTCCGGGTCGGATGCCATCTCCTGCGCCGCCGTCACATCGTTGTGCGCCTGGCGGTACTGCTGGTATTGCGCGACAACCGGCGCCAGCTCGGCGTGTTCGCGGGTGAGCTTGCGGTAGTTGTCCAGATCGCGCGTGACGTCGCCCTGGCTCAATAGGCCATCAAGCTCGACCAGACGTTGCGTCAACTGGTCGAGCTTGGCTTGCATGCTCGCTTTCATCTATTTGTCGGAAGATCCCGAGGTGCGGAACAGTTCGGGAATGAGGTGAATGATTTGCTCGCGCGAATCGCCGCGCGCCGTGTTCAGCGCGTGCGTCGGGCCATGCAGGAATTTCTTGGTGAGGGACTGGGACAGGGCTTCGAGCACGGCGGCAGGGTCGTCGCCGCGTGCGAGCATGCGTTGCGCACGCTCGAGTTCGGCCACGCGCATCGCTTCGGCCGTGCCGTGAATGTCGCGAATGACCGGCACGACGCTGCGCGCGTCGAGCCATTGCATGAAGTGCTGAACGCGCGTCTCGATGATCGCTTCGGCCTGTGCGACCGCCGCCTGACGCAGCGCATTGCCTTCGCGCACGACCGCGCCGAGATCGTCGACCGTGTACAGGAAGACGTCGGTCAAGCGGCCCACTTCGGGCTCGATGTCGCGCGGCACGGCCAGATCTACCATGAACATCGGCTTGTGCTTGCGTGCCTTGATGGCGCGCTCGACCGCACCGAGGCCGATCAGCGGCAACGTGCTGGCCGTGCACGAGACGACGATGTCGAACTCGTGCAGGCGCTGCGGCAGCTCGGACAGACGGATGGCGTTGCCGCCCAGCCGCTCGGCGAGCTTCTCGCCGCGCTCGGCGGTACGGTTGGCGATGTAGAGGGCTTTCGGGTTCTGCGCGGCAAAGTGCGTCGCGCAGAGGTCGATCATCTCGCCCGCGCCGATGAACAGCACTTTCTGCGTGCTGATGCTCTCGAAAATGCGCTGGGCCAGACGCACCGCCGCAGCGGCCATCGACACCGAATGCGCGCCGATCTCGGTCTGGCCACGTACTTCCTTGGCCACCGCGAACGTGCGCTGGAACAGTTGATTCAGATACGTACCCAGCGCGCCGGCTTCGGCGGCGGTGCGCACGGCATCTTTCAACTGGCCGAGAATCTGGGTTTCGCCGAGCACCATGGAGTCGAGACCGCTGGCCACGCGAAACGCGTGTCGCACAGCGTCGGACTGGGGCAGGGCATACAGATGGGGGGCGAGGTCGCTGGCCGGAATGTTATGGAACTGCGACAGCCAGTGCACGGCTCGCTCGCGGGCGGCGGCATCGTCGGTGACGCAGTAGATTTCCGTGCGGTTGCACGTCGACAGGATGGCGGCCTCGGGGGCGCTCGACCGGTCGTTCCACAAACTCTTCAGGCCTGCCAGCGCCGGCTCGATCCGCTCGAACGGAAACGCCACCCGTTCTCTCAGCGAGACGGGCGCCGTGTGGTGGTTCAGGCCGAGAGCGAGCAGTTGCATGGTGTGGGGGATCTAATAGCCCCAGATTATAGCGCGTCGACGCGATGCCCGTTTCAGGCCAACCCACGCGCGACGCACCGGGACAGTGCTTGCCATCATCGCGCAGTGACGCCCTTTTGACAAATAGCGATCCCTTATACCGAACATAGGCGAGGTGCAGCGTGGGGGCATCTTGGGCCGGATTTCGGGACGCAGTGATGAAATATTGAGCAATAAATGCCGTTGTGGCGCCGATGACGCGACCGTCGACATGCCGGAAATAGGCGATATACTGCGTTCGGGTTCCCGTCCTTGGAGACACGTCATGGGCATTATCGGCACCATCGTCGTCGGTCTGATCGTCGGTCTCATCGCACGCGCCTTGCATCCCGGCCGGGACAGCATGGGCATTATCATGACCATCATCCTCGGCATTGCCGGCGCGCTGCTCGCCCGGTATGTCGGACAGTTCCTCCATCTCTATACCGAAGGCCAATCGGCCGGCTGGATCGCCTCGATCATTGGCGCGATCGTCCTGCTGGTGATTTACGGCGCCATCAAGCGCAGCCGCGGTACCGCCTGACGTCCGCGCCCGGAGAGCGATCATGAGCATTCTCATTCTCCTGCTGGTCGGGCTGGTGGCCGGCTGGCTTGCCGGACTGGTCGTCGGCGGCAGCTTCGGGCTGATCGGCGACATCGTCGTCGGGGTGATCGGCGCGTTCATCGGCGCCTGGCTGCTTCAGCATCTGGGCATCGCCATCGGGCACGGCACCTTCGGGCGCATCATCACGGCCACCATCGGTGCGATTGTGCTGCTCGCGCTGTTGCGGCTGGTGCGACGATAGGCCGCATCGCGACCGGGTGGTTTCGCGGCAAAAGCAACACCACCGGCGTGTGATCGCGGAAAAATCGAGCGTTGATCGCTCATGGCGAGGCTTTGACTGCGCCAAACCTTCCAAAACCCGCTTCCGGTCAGGGTTTTCTCAGCCCGTAAGCCCCGTGGCATAAGGCTTTCCGGGAAGCGAGGGCGGTCGCCCGCGCACGTCATACGCGTTTGTCGGTGTTCGGCTATGCTTGTCGCCATCCTCTGGCCCGAGTCGTCTTGACTACGCGCGCGGTACCCCCGCCACGTTCGATCCCCGTCTTCCGCCGTCTCAAACGCGTCGCCCCCACTTCAAAAAAACAATGACTGCTAACCGCAATTCCGTGCGGCCTTTCATCGTGGCATCCGTCATGGCTGCGACCTCCATGGTCGCCATCGAAGCCACGATCATTTCCACCGCCATGCCGCAAATCGTCGCCCAGCTCGGCGGCTTGAATCTGTACAGCTGGGTCTTCTCCGCGTTCCTGCTCACGCAGACCGCCATGACCGTGGTGTTCGGCAAGCTCGCCGATCTCTACGGGCGCAAGCCGGTGGTGCTCGCGGGCATCGTGATCTTCCTGATTGCCTCGCTCGGCGGCGGGCTCGCGTGGTCGATGCCCGCGATGATCGTCTTCCGCCTGTTGCAGGGCGTGGGCGCGGCGTGCATCCAGCCGGTGAGTCTGACCATCATTGCCGACTACTACCCGATCAGCGAACGCGGCAAGGTGCAGGGCTATCTGGCGAGCGTGTGGGCCATTTCGGCCGTGCTCGGACCGATGCTCGGCGGCATCATCATCCGTGACCTGTCGTGGGCGTGGATCTTCTGGATCAACATCCCCATCGGCTTGCTGGCCGCGGCGGGCTTCATCGCCTATCTGCACGAAGAGGCCCCGCGCCAGAAACCGAGCATCGACTTCCTCGGGGCCGTGTTCTTCACCATCGCCGTGGCGGCGCTGATGATTGCGCTCACCGATGCGAATGCCTTCACCGATACGCATGTGTGGTCGGGCGTGCTGGTATGCGCCATCGCCTCGATGCTGTTCGTGTGGCAGGAGCGCCGCGCGAAGGATCCGATGATCTCGTTCGCGCTGTGGAGCCGCCGTCCGATTGCGGCGGCCAATGCGGCGACGATGCTTTCGGGCATGGTGCTCATGGGGCTGACGACGTTCCTGCCGATGTACGCGCAGGGCGTGCTCAAGCAAACGCCGGTGGTCGCGGGTATGGCGCTCACGATGATCATGGTGGGCTGGCCGATCGGGGCCACGCTCGCCGCCAAGACGTTCACCCGATTTGGCCTGCGCCGCGTGCTGGTGCTGGGCAGCCTGCTGATGCCGATGGGTGGCATCGTGTTTGCGTTGCTCGGCCCGAACAGTTCGCCGGTGCTGGCAGGGTTCGGCTCGTTGCTGATGGGCTTCTCGATGGGTACCGGCAGCGTGAGCGCGCTGGTGCTGATTCAGGAGCTTGTCGCGCCGTCGCAGCGCGGCAGTGCCACGGCGTCGAACATCTTCTCGCGGAATCTGGGCAGCACGCTGGGCGCGATGTTGTTCGGTGCAGTGCTCAACTACGGGCTGACGCATTCGAGCGGTCTGGGCACTGTCAGCTCCGACCAGTTGCGTCACGTGCTGGAAGATCGCGGCGTGGCGACCGTGGCCGATCAGGCGATTCGCGCGGTGTTGCAACACTCGCTGCACCTGACGTTCCTGTCGATTCTCGCGATTTCGGTGGGCGTGGTCATTCTGCTGCTGCTCGTGCCGACCAACGCCGTCGACAGCGCGCGTGGCGTGAAGCGCGACAAGCCGGAGTTTGTGCCCGGCGGGCATTGATCGTCAGATTGCCAGATCGTGATTGGCATGCAGGCGCGCCAATGAAAACGGCCGGTACGGGGGCAACCCCGACCGGCCGTTTTCTATTCAACCTGCCTGATCCATCACGTCACATCAACGCGATGCTTCCGGCACCAGATGCAGGCGTGACTCCGTCTCCGCTTCGACCGCGGCACGGGTGTACGGCAGCTTGAAGTACTCGCCGTCGAGCCACTTCTGCGCAAGGTCTCGATAGTGCGGGCTGTCCGGATTGCCCGATTCGCCGGGCAGGTTCATCGCGCGCGTGTTGTCCCAGTTGCCCACGTCGACCACGATCCGGAACGACGGTCCGTTGGTCTGGCGGAAGTCGCTCACGCGATACGTCGACTGGTTCGGCGTAAAGGTACTGCCGCCCTTGGGCAACGGACCGACGTTGAGCTTCGCGCGCATGGCGGGGTCGACGGCGTCGGCGAGCGGGTGCGCATTCAGGTTGGTCTGAAGCTTGCCCCACTGCCACGCACTCGGGTCGGCGCCTTGCAGCTTGACCATCTCGCCCCATGCTTCGCCAAGGCTGCTGAGCAGCACAGCGTCGCGCTTGGCGTTGGCGTTCTCGCCAAAGCGGGCGGCGGGTTGCTCAAGCGCGTCGAGCATCGGTGCCGGGTCGGGCGCGCCGAAGCTGTCCGCAGCGGCCTTCGGCAGCACCGCGTTCTTGTAGGCGCGGCCCAGATGACGGCTGAACCAGACCTCTTCCAGCGCGGCCTGTGCCGAGTCGGCTCCCATGTGGGCGTCCCAGCCCTTGAGCAGTTTGAGCGCGGCAGCCGTTTGCGGATCGTCGCTGGAGAGCGGCGCGAGGAGCGCCATCAAACGGCGGGCCGGAATCGACACGATGTCGTTCTGCAAGCGCTCGGAATCTTCGATCGACACCTTGTCCTTCGCCTTCAGCACCTCGTCGATGCGCGCATGACGCGAGCCGTTGGTCCATTCGAAGCCGAGCTTGCGCTGATCGTACGGATACCCGGCCGGCATGTTCATCTCGTTGGACGTGGTGAAGTAGCCGGTCGCGGGGTTGTAGGCAGAGGGCAACTGATCGCGCCGCCAGAAGCCGGCCCACTCATAGCGGCCGTCGCCGGGCACGGGCATCAGACCGTCCCAGTTCGGACGAATCGGTGCCATGCCGCTCGGCACCCAGCCGATATTGCCCGCCGTATCCGCATAGACCTGATTGACCGTAGGCGCGCCCCACGTGTCGAGTGCCTTCTGGAACTGCGCGTAGTTCTTCGCGCGCATGTAGCGCATGGCGTCGAAGTACGGCGACATGCCCGGCTCAAGCCATGCCGTGCGCACGGCGTACGCGCGGTGTTTGTCCTTGTCGACATAGATCACCGGGCCGTGGCGGGTGAACTTGAGATCGGTCTCGACGGGCGCGCCGTCGCGCACGTTGATCGTCTCGTGGGCGGTGCGCATCGACACCCACTTGCCGCGATAGCGGTACTGGTCCGGGTTGGCCGGGTTCAGCTCGTAGACGTACAGGTCTTCCTGATCGATGTTGAAGATCGTGAGGCCGAACGCGATGGTGCCGTTATGACCGATCGCCACGCCCGGAATGGCCGGCTCGCCGGCGCCGATCAGATTGAGCGTGGGCGTGCTCACCTGCACGATGTAGCGCAGGCTCGGCGCGGCGTAGGCGCGGTGCGGGTCGTTGGCCATGATGGCGCGGCCGGTGGCCGACTTCTGCGGCGAGATGACCCAGTTGTTGCTGCCTTCCGCCGATTCGGTCGATACGTCGTACGGGCCGGCTTCGGCCACCTGAATGATGTCGGCGTCGGCGCGTTGCAGTGATTCCTTGGTGATCTTCACGCCTTGCGTGGCGAGATCGAAGACCTTGAGCAGATCGTCGGGCAGGCACGGATCGAGACCGGCGGGCACTTGTGTCTTCCATGCCGGTTGCAAGCCGACGCGCACACTGTCGGCGTCGAGCGAGGCTTTGCACACGACCTTGGCGCGCGCGACTTCGCTCTTGAGGTTGCGGGTGAGGCCGTGGCTGCGAATGCGCACGATGTCTTCGGCGGTCCATTTCGCTGGCCAATACCCGACCGTGCGGAATTCGTACGGCATCTGGTCGGGGTGCGCGGCGAGCCATTCGATATAGGCGTTCACGCCGGCGGCGAAGGCTTCGGCGGCCGGCTTGGCATCGGGGCCGTAGCGGCGCCATTCGGTTGCCATGTCGCCGCGATAGACGAAGCGGCGGGCGGCATCATCCTGCGCGACGTAGGCGCGGCCAAAGACTTCCGACAACTCGCCGAGACCCCGGCGTCGCCAGAGGTCGATCTGGAACAGGCGGTCGCGCGCGGCATTGAAGCCTTGCACGAAGAAGCCGTCGCGCTCGTTCGCCGCGAAGATGTGCGGCACGCCGTTGCGATCGATCAGGATATCGGCCGGCTGCGAGAGACCGGCGACCGTGAGTGTTTCGGATGCGGGGGGTGCGGCCGAGGGGGCAGTGTCGGCGGCGTGCACAGACGCGCTCCACGTGGCGAAGGCACAGGTCAGTGCGCCGATGGCGTGGATGGCGTATGTGGCATTGGGGCGTTGCATTGTCTTCCTCCTGTCTTCTTTGGGGGTATTGTTCTTGCGAAGTACCCAGCAATCCTATGCAGATCCCGGCGACTTGCAACCCATATTCCGCGAGGTGGAAGAAATCCCTATACTCGATCGGCCGCCGGTGTTTTTCTTACACCTTGCGCTTCCGAATTCTCTTACTTGCCCGCGCCTTTACGCACAACGCCGCTGATGCACGAACCCCGTCCGCCATCGTCACCGCCACCGGCTTCGCGTCTGCAACGCTGGCGTGCGTCGCGTCATGTGCGTACGTTGTTCGTGCCGCTATGGCGATTTGGTGTGACGGGGGTGATCTCGACGGCGGTGCATGTGATCGTGGCGATCACACTTATCGATGGGTTCGGCGTGGGACCGGTGCTGGCGAACGCGACGGCGTTTTGCGTGGCGACACCGTGTTCCTATCTGCTCAATACGCTCTGGAGTTTTTCCGCGCGGCTACATCGCACGAGTCTGCTGCGCTTCGTGGGGGTGTCGCTATTCGGGCTGTGGCTCACGACGATGATTGCCGGAGGCGTCGAGCGCTTGGGTGGCAATCACTGGCTGGGCATCATCGCTGTCGTGCTGATCGTGCCGCCCGCGACGTTTTTGTTGCATCGGCTCTGGACGTATCGCGACGCGTGAGCGCGAGGCTTTCGTGCAGATGGCGCGGTGTGCGCCCGCCCACGCGAGCCGGCAGATGGCTGACCTTGCCGCTCGCCTGATAGCGCCGGCGCACGAGATAGAGCGGGCGTCCCTTCGATTCGTAATAGATCCGTCCGACGTATTCGCCGATCACCCCAATCCCCACTAGCTGGATACCACCGAGGAACAGGATGCCGACGAGCAGCGACGCATAGCCGGGCACATCGATGCCGTGGATGAGCGTGCGCAGCGCGATAAAGCAGCCATAGGCGAACGAGACGAACGCCAGCGATACGCCGATGTAAGTCCAGCAGCGCAGCGGCACGGTGCTGAAGCTGGTGATGCCTTCCAACGCAAAATTCCACAGCCGCCAGCCGGAGAATTTCGACTCACCGGCGCTGCGCGGTTCGCGCACGTACTCCACGATTTCCGTATGAAAGCCGACCCACGCGAAGAGACCCTTCATGAAGCGGCGGCGCTCGGGCAACTGCTTGAGCGCCGTCACCACGCGCCGGTCGATCAGCCGGAAGTCGCCGACGTTCTCGGGCAACTTCACTTCGGAGAGCCGGTTGTGTACGCGGTAGTACAACCCGGCGGCGACGCGTTTGGCGAAGCTGTCGCTCGCGCGGTTGGTGCGCTTGGCGAGCACGACTTCGGCGCCGTTGCGCCAGCGCTCGATCATCACGGGTATGAGGGCCGGCGGGTCTTGCAGGTCGGCGTCGATAGGGATTACGGCGTCGCCGATGGCTTCGTCGATACCGGCGCTGAGTGCGGCTTCCTTGCCGAAGTTGCGCGTGAAGTCCACCACGCGAATGCGGGCGTCGCGACGGCGGAACGCGAGCAAAGCGTTGAGTGTGTCGTCGGTGCTGCCGTCGTTCACGCAGACGATTTCGAAGCGAACGCCGGTCACGCCGTCGAGGATGGGGACAACGGCCCGGAAGAAGGCGTCGAGCGCCGGGGCTTCGTTGTGGCAGGGCACCACGAGCGAGACGAGCGGTGCGCGGGTGGCGTCGGGTGTGTGGCGGGTGTCGGCAGCGCGTGGCATCGGGTCACCTCGTGAACACGTGGGCCATGCCGGGGGCACGGCGGTCGGCGGCATCGATTCGCCGATCGAACGCATCGGGCAGATCGGGAACGTGCGCAAGCTTGCGGCGACGGCGCCAGAGCAGGCCGAGTGTCGCCAGCGTGATGAACGGCATGAACTGAAAGTGAATGAACAGTACGCCGAACAGGCCCAGTAGCGGTGTGATCCACAGCAGCACAAGCCATTCGCGCTCGCCACGCAGCCAGCCGCGTGCAATGCCATCACGCACGTACCACGCGATCACCAGCGAGAGCAGGGCGAGATCGTAGTCGTAGAGATACGGACTCACGAGTGTGGTCGCACAAATGAGCATGGCCGCACGCAGCGCGAAAGCCGTGGGGCGCCGCCAGAAGTCGATCATCGCCGCCACGGCACCGAGCGCAATCACGGCGTGAATCGCGAGTGCGACGACGACCGGCAGGCCGAGCATGCGTCCGGTGATGAAGAACGTGGGAATACGTGCAACCTGCGCCGTGCCGTTGGCGACGCCTTGGCGTGCGTACTCGTTGGCATGAAGGAAGGCCGCGTAGACGTCGATGCCGAAGACCGCTGCGGCCAGCAATGTGGTGACGGCGACCGTGGCGATACAGGCGGCAAGGGCACGCCATTGGCGGGCGCAAAGGAATGCCAGCGGAAAGAGCAGTGCGATGTGCGGTTTGATGAAGAGCAGGCCCGCGAAGATACCTGCCCACACGGGGCGTTTGCGCAGGAACACCAGTGAGAAGCCGGCGATGGCCGTGGTGTAGAGGCCGATCTGTCCGGCGACCACGACGAGCAACACCCCGGGGAAGCCGATGATGGGCAAGCGCGCGTCCTGCCACGGCGCGGTACGCCGCAGCGCCGTGTAGAAAAAGCCGAAGCCGACGCAGGCATAGGCCGTGTAAGCGAAAGTGAAAGGCAGCAGCGCGACGGGGGCGAGAAACACCATCATCACGGGCGGATAGAGCCACGGCATGTAGCCGCCCATCTTGGCTGTCCACGGTTCTTCTGCGAGTTGTACGCCGTTCATGATCTCGATGTTGTAGGCATCGAGCGGATGCCCTTGCAGCACGAGATGCGACGCGCCCCAGAACGGCAGGAAGTCGAGACCGAACGGGCCGACCTTGGGGTTTTGTTGAATGAAATGCTGATAGCACCAGATACCGATCACGCCGAGCACGCAAAGCAGGCCGGCGGCGGCATACAGGCGAATGCGATCGCGATCATCGCTCCAGTGCCGGCGCGAGGGCGCTGCTACGTCAACCACTGCGGACGGCTTCGATGTCATGCCAACACCCCCCTGGCTGCATGAAGACTGCGATGCTCGATTGCGCTGCTGTTTTGGTGTTGCGAGTTGTTGTTGTAACGATTGTCACTGCGCGGGCACGCCAAGCTCAAGCAGGGCATTCCCGAGATGGCAGGGCCACGCTTTGATATTAGACGAGACGGTCTCCGAAAGGATCACGTCTATCGGGTGACTGTGGCAAACCGGCGTTTGAAGTGTTGATTCGGATGGCAACGCAAAACGTCACGGCGCGTCACATCAGGCCGATGACGTGCCACCAAAACGCATTGGTGGGCAGCACCGTGACGAGCGACAGCAGGGCGGTGGCGACGCAAAACCGGGTGGCGTCGCGCAGCCCGATACCGGCGAGGGCCATGGCCAGAATCAGCGGCGGGGCCTGATACGGCAGCACGATCGTCGAGATACCGACGGCCTGCGTGAGCAACACGGCTTTCATGCTGAGCGGCGCGCCCTGTGCGAAGGCGGGGACTAAGGGGGTGAACAATGCGGGCGCGGCGTTCGAAGTGACGGCAAACATCAGCACGACAGAGAGTAGGACCAGCACGAGATAGGCGGACGTTGCCGACATTTGAGCAAGGTCGAGGCGCGAGAGCGCGGGACGCAACGCATCGGCCAGACCTGCGTGATCGACGGCCGCTGTCAGTCCGATGATCGCGGCCACAAACCACAGCGGCGCGAGTTTCACCTGTTTGAGAAACGCTTCCGGATTCACGAGGCGTAGTGGGCCGAGGCAAAGCAGCGCCACGCCGAGCCCGACCCAACCGGCGGAGACGTGGTGCCACGGTTCAGTGAACCAGAGCCCCAACATCAGCGTCAGCGCGCCGAGCAGGCGGCGTTCGGCGGCGCTCATCGATGCGGTTGCGGGCGAGGGGGATGACGACGCGAGGTCTGCTGCGACGAGATGATCCGGAAACATCCACATGGCAACGACGACCAGCAGCGCGCCGCGCACGACGGCCAGCGCGGGGACGAGTGCGCTGGCGTATTCGGCATAACCGAGGCGGATGCCCAGCACCGTTTCCGCGCTGCCCGCCATCACCAGATTTGGCAGATTGGCGGGCAGGATGGCTGTCGATAGTTCGCAACTGGCGAGCGCGGTGGCGAGAAGCAGCCCGGTGCGCCCGGGGCGACCGGCGACGAAGCCGACGCGGTCGCAAAAGCTCAGCACGATCGGCACCAGAATGGCGATGCGTCCCAGCGTGGAGGGCATGACCAGCGACAGCACGAAGGCGATGGCGACGAACCCGGTGAGGGCGAGCCCGTAAGCGTGTCCGCAATGGGCGGCGAGGCGGCGTGCCACGCGTTCGCCGAGTCCGGTGACGGCGAGCGCCATGCCGATGACGGCGCCGCTGAACACCAGCCAGAAGGCACCGGACGTGAAGCCCGAGAAGACCACGCCTGCGCCGAGCGATGTTCCGGCAACCAGCAGGAACATCAACAGCAGCGACACGAGGAAGTCGGGCAGCCAGCCGGTGGCCCAGTAGCCGAGGCAAAGCGTCACGATGACGGCCACCGAGAGTGTGTCGCCACGCAACCCTGCCGAGTACAGCGCGAAGCCAACGAGGGCGCTGAGTCCCACAAGCAAGCCATGCCGCCAGCGTCGCCCGGGCGCGAAGGCGTCGCCGGGGATGGGGGCGACCGTGCTGCCAGCAGCAGGTGTCGGGCTGGTTTGTGACATGGCGACTCCAGATAATATATAATTTTGCGTGATTATATATAATTTGCCGGGAGAGTCGACGAATGGCGAAAGATGCCGGATCGGAAGCGGGATCGGAGTCGCAAGCTGGGACCGCGACGGAGCGGGCCTATGAAGCGTTGCGCGAGCAGATTGGCCGAGGCGAATTGAAGCCGGGCGAAGCGCTGCGGCAGGACCATCTGGCGGCGGCGCTGGGCGTGAGCCATGTGCCGGTGCGTGAAGCGCTGACGATGCTGGCGGCTGACGGGTTGGCGCTCAGTCGCGTGAATCGCGGCACGGTGGTGGCGTCGCTCACTGAGCGCGACGCGCTGGAGTTGGCCGACTACCGGGCGTTGCTGGAGGGGCGGTTGATGGCGTTGGCGATGCCGAACTTGTCGCGCGCCGATCTGGCGCGGGCCGAGGCGTCGTTGGATGCGTTGGAAGCGGCGTCGGATCTTGCGGATGTGGTGGCACGCAACGCGGCGTTTCACGCGATGCTGTACGCGAAGGCGGAGCGCCCTTACTTTCAGCGAGCAGTGGCGACGGCGCGGCTAAACCTCGGCCGGTATTTGTTTCTGGCGTGGCGCACGCAGGGGAACGCGCAGCGCTCGCACGACGAACATCGGGAGTTACTGCGTCTTTGTGCGGCTGGTGACGATGCAGGGGCGGTGGCATTAGTGCAGGCGCATAACCGCGAAACCGGCGAGCGGATCGCGCAAATCATTCGAGAGGGTTGGGACGCGTGAGCTACGTCGACACGAACGGCCGCGCCTTTGTCATTGAAGCGGCGAGACCGACGGATTTGCCTGTGCTTGCGCAGCTGTATCTCGACGTCAGACGGCAGACGATGACGTGGCTGACGCCCGACCGGTTCCGGTATGAAGACTTCGCGTCGGATGCCGCGGGCGAGACGATTCAAGTAGCGAGAGCTGTCAACGACGAGATCCTCGGATTCATCTCCGTCTGGCCAGCGGATAACTTCATTCACATGCTCTACGTGCGTGAGGCCTCGCAAGGCGCAGGTGTGGGGGCGGCGTTGTTGAAAGCGCTCCCGGGCTGGCAGTCGCGCGTATATCGACTCAAATGTCTGGTGAAGAACTCGCGGGCGAAGGCGTTCTACTTGCGTCACGGTTTTGTTGTGACCGGGGCGGGGACGTCGGAAGAGGGGGATTACGAGGATATGGTGACCGTGGTTGCCCGAGCTTGATGAGCTGCCGATTGAGTGCTGTCTGATAAGTGTCACATCTGCTTGTGATGGTTTGTGCTCGGAGAACCATTGCCGAGGGAAGAGAGACGAGGAACACATCCTGATCGTCGCAGCCTATCGAACGAGATGTCAGCGAAGCGCTTCCATACTCCCTTAAGTACCTCCTCTCGACCGATGTCATTGAGGGTGGACCTTAAAAGGACTATATTCAGTCTCACTGGGATTTGGAACTATGGAAATGCGCTACTCAACGCAAGTCAAGCCTATCAGCTATCTGAAGGCGAACGCCGCGGAAGTCCTGGCGACGCTCGCGAAACAACGCGTGCCGATGATTATCACGCAGAATGGCGAAGCCAAAGCCGTACTGGTGGATGTGGCTTCGTATGAAGCGACGCAGGAAACGCTCGCACTTCTCAAACTGCTGGCGCTTGGGAATCGAGATGTGGAGGCGGGCAACGTTGCATCAGTCGCCGATGTCGTGGCGCGTATTCGAAAAAAGCGGAGCGCCGCGGAATGACGGGAGGGAGGGTCAAGTACAAAGTGACCATGACTGCCGGTGCAGAAAGTGACCTCGAAGCGATTTACGACTACATTGCCGAGTTCGATTGTCCGAAGAATGCAGAGCGAGTTCTCGATCAGTTGCTGAGCGTTGTAGAGAGCCTCGCTCAATGGCCTGAACGCGGTAGTTATCCCAGAGAGCTGGTGTCGCTCGGTATCAAGGAGTTCCGTCAAGTTGCCTTCAAACCCTATCGCGTCATTTATCGGATCTTCGGCAAACAAATCGTGATCTACGTCGTCGCTGACGGTCGGCGCGATATGCAGTCGGTTCTCGAAGATCGCTTACTCTCAAGTTAGCCGACTCACTCGCTTTCACTCGACCAAACAAAAACACCCCGGATCAGCGGCGTACCGCTGTGATCCGGGGTGTTTTTGTTTGTGGCGACCCGTTTGCACGGGAGCGCCACGACAATCAGTCTGTCAGACGTTAAACGTTAAACAAGAAATTCATCACGTCGCCGTCGTGCACGACGTACTCCTTGCCTTCGGCGCGCATCTTGCCGGCTTCTTTCGCGCCTTGCTCGCCCTTGAACTGGATGTAGTCGTCGAACGCGATCGTCTGTGCGCGGATGAAGCCGCGCTCGAAGTCGGTGTGGATCACGCCAGCCGCTTGCGGGGCCGTGTCGCCCACGTGGATCGTCCACGCGCGCACTTCCTTCACGCCGGCCGTGAAGTACGTCTGCAAGCCCAGCAGCTTGAA
Organism: Pandoraea sp. PE-S2T-3; assembly: GCF_002179965.1. Taxonomy (GTDB): domain Bacteria; phylum Pseudomonadota; class Gammaproteobacteria; order Burkholderiales; family Burkholderiaceae; genus Pandoraea. The sequence goes on along the minus strand of NZ_NGUQ01000013.1, from coordinate 41,513 downwards.
GCCCGCACGAATCACGCGGTCCAGACCCGGCTCGTCCATGCCCATGTCGGCCAAAAACTCGGCCTTGTCGGCATCTTCCATATCGCCGATTTCCGCTTCGATCGCCGCGCACACCGCCACGACCGGCGCATTTTCCGCTTCAGCGTACTTGCGCACCGCATCCAGATGCGGGTTGTTCTCGAAACCGTCGTCCTTCACGTTCGCCACATACATCGTCGGCTTGGCCGTGATCAGGCAGAACGGCTTGATCAACGCCTGTTCGTCTTCTGACAGCTTGAGCGAGCGCACCGGACGTGCCTCGTTGAGCACCGGCGCAATCTTCTCGAGTACCGCCACCAGCTTGGCCGCTTCCTTGTCGTTGCCCGACTTGGCCGCCTTCGTGTAACGCTGCAACGACTTCTCGACGGTGGCCAGATCGGCCAGCGCGAGTTCGGTGTTGATCACTTCGATGTCGGAGATCGGGTTGACCTTGCCGGCCACGTGGATGACGTTCTCATCCTCGAAGCAACGCACGACGTGCGTGATCGCGTCCGTCTCGCGAATGTTCGCGAGGAACTGGTTGCCCAGCCCTTCACCCTTGGACGCGCCCGCCACCAGACCGGCGATGTCCACGAATTCGACCGTTGCCGGCATGATCCGCTCGGGCTTGACGATCTCGGCCAGCTTGCCCAGTCGCGGGTCCGGCACCTCGACCACGCCGACGTTCGGCTCGATCGTACAGAACGGGTAGTTCTCGGCAGCGATGCCCGCCTTGGTCAGCGCATTGAAAAGGGTCGATTTGCCGACGTTGGGCAAGCCGACGATGCCGCATTTGAGGCTCATGCTAAATCCTGTGAAATCCGGTATTGCGTCGCGGAAAGTCCGCTATTGTACCCGTTCGTGCCCGAAACACCCGCTCCGCCACCCCCGGGGCCCCGGGGGCCGCAGGCGCTCAGCTTAGTTGCTTGGCCGAGAACGTGTCGCACTTGCGCACATCGCCCGACTGCAACCCCTGACGCAGCCAATACACCCGCTGCGCACTCGTGCCGTGCGTGAACGACTCCGGCACCACGCGCCCCTGCGATTGCTGCTGCAACCGGTCGTCGCCAATGGCCGCCGCCGCCTTGAGCCCCTGTTCAATGTCACCCGGCTCGAACAACTGCTGGTTCGCCTTGGCCGCATTGTTGGCCCAGACGCCGGCAAAGCAGTCCGCCTGCAACTCCAGCCGCACCGACAGCGCATTGGCCTGCGCTTCGCTCACCCGCCGGCGCGCCGCGTCGAACTGCTCGGAAATGCCCAGCAGGTTCTGCACGTGATGGCCCACCTCGTGCGCAATCACGTAAGCCTGCGCGAAGTCGCCACCCGCACCGAACTTGCGCTGCAATTCGTCGTAAAACTCGAGATCGATATAGACCTTCTGGTCGCCCGGACAGTAAAACGGCCCCATGGCCGTTTGCCCCGTCCCGCACGCCGTAGCCGTCGCCCCGGAGAACACCACCAGCTTGGGCGCCACGTACTGACGGTTCAACTGCGCGGGGAAAACGCTCGCCCATGTGTGCTCGATGTTGCCCAGCACCTTGCGCGTGAAGACAATCTTGGGATCGTTGGCGGGGGCGGCGGGTGTGCCATTGCCCGGTGCCCGCTGGGGCTGCGACTGCGTCTGCCCCTGAATCATCTGCGAGCCTTCGATGATCACGCGCGGGTCGATGCCGAAGAAGTACGAGGCCGCCAGCGCCACCACGATCGTGCCGATCCCGATGGTCGCGCGACCTCCGAAGCCGCCGCCACTGCCCCGGCGGTCTTCTACGTTCTGACTTTCCTGTTCGTCGTCGAGACGCATTTTGAATCTCCCCTGCATGGATGCCCGTTACCTGCGCGGAAGTATAGCGCCGGGCGTCGACGGCGCGACGCTCGGTCGCAGCCGGGCCCCGCGCGGCCGGTCATCGCCCCGGCGGCAGGCGTGCGACAATACGCCATCTCGTTTTCTGAACCAGTCGGCTCGCGCAGTCATGGCGCGGGCGCTGCATTCGCCGCATGGCCCAATCCCAAACTTCCAGCCAGACGCACGACGTCATCGTCGTCGGTGGCGGTCTGATCGGCAAGGCCGCCGCCTTGCTGCTTTCGCAAGCGCGCCTGTCGGTCGCACTGCTCGCCCAGCCCGCCGCCGCGCCAGCACCGGCGACGGCCCCCGGCGCCGACCTCTGGGACGCCCGCATCTATTCGCTCTCGTCCAGCTCGCAAGCCCTCTTCGAGCGCATGCGTGTCTGGCAGGCGGTCGATCCTGCACGCGTGAATCCCGTCTACGACATGGAAGTGTTCGGCGACGAACGCGGCAGCCTGCACTTCTCGGCCTATCAGGCCGCCGTGCCGCAACTGGCATGGATCGCCGAATCGTCCAATCTCGAACGCGCCCTCGACGCCGCGCTGCGCTTCTCTCCGCAAGTCCATTGGGTCGACGCCCGCGCCGATGCGCTCGAAGTCGACGCGGATGCCGCTTCGGTGCGTTTGTCCGACGGCAAGGTACTGCGCGCATCGCTCGTGGTCGGGGCCGACGGCGCGCACTCTTGGGTACGTGGCACGGCAGGCCTCAATGGCACGGTGCGCCCGTACGAACAACTGGGCGTGGTGTGCAACTTCCGCGCGGAGCGATCGCACCGCGATACCGCGTTTCAATGGTTTCACGACGGCGAGATCATCGCGCTGCTGCCACTGCCGGATCAGCACGTCTCGCTCGTCTGGTCGGCGGCCGAGGGTCACGCCAGTCAGTTGCTTGCGCTCGACCCCAAAGACCTTGCCGAGCGCATCGGTACGTTCTCGAAGGGTGAACTTGGCCAGCTCACGCCGGTCTCAGCCCGCGCACAGGGGTTTCCGCTGGTGCTCGCGCAAGCGAAGCGTCTCATTGCCCAACGCGTGGCGTTGATCGGCGACGCGGCGCACGTAGTGCATCCGCTGGCCGGGCAGGGCATGAACCTCGGTTTGCGCGATGTTGCCGCACTGGGCGACGCCGTGGCTGCGCGGGAATCGTTCCGCGACTGTGGCGATGCCACCGTGCTGCGTCGCTACGAGCGTGCGCGCAAGGAAGATATCGGCAGCATGGCGTTCACGACCGATGGGCTGCACAAGCTGTTCTCGACCAGCAGCCCGCTCGCGAAGTTTGCACGCAACGCCGGTCTCGACGGCGTGAACATGCTGCCCTTCGTGAAGAAATTCCTGATCGGCCGCGCGCTGGGTTAAGGCATTCGTCTACGGCGTCGATTCGCAACTGGCGAAACGACGCGCGGGACAGTGCAAGTATCTGCGCACGCCCTCGCATCCCCATACGCACCATCAAGCACGACACTACTTCTGGAGAAATTCGATGTTGCAACGTTATCGCGCCGCGGCGCTTGCTATCGCAGCGGTTTGCGCCGCCGGTGTCACCACGCTGGCCGTCGCGCAGAACAAGCCGGACGCGACGCTCGACCGCGTGAAGAGCGCCGTGCAAAAGACGCTTGGTTCGGATGCCCCCGTGAAGTCGGTGTCGCGCACGCCGGTGCCGGGGCTCTACGAAGTGGCGGTCGGCGGCGAGATCATCTACGCCGACGAAAAGGCTCAGTACGTCATTCTGGGCGGTAACCTGATCGACACCAAGACGCGTCAGAACCTCACGGAAGCGCGTCAATCCGAGCTGAACAAGGTCGACTTCTCGAAGCTCCCGCTCGATCGCGCGATCAAGTTCGTGAAGGGCAACGGCAGCCGCAAGATCGCGGTCTTCTCCGATCCGAATTGCCCGTACTGCAAGCGCTTCGAAGAGACCCTGAAGTCGAACATCGACAACATCACCGTCTATACCTTCCTGTACCCGGTGCTCGGCCCGGATTCGGACGCCAAGTCGAAGGCCATCTGGTGCTCGACCGATCGCCTCAAGGCATGGCACGACTGGATGCTCGACAAGAAGGCACCGGCCACGCCGAGCGCCAAGTGCGACGACGGTCCGGTCAAGCAGAACGTGGCGCTGGGTCACAGCTACAACGTGACGGGCACGCCGACGATCATTCTGTCGGACGGCCGCCGCCTGCCGGGCGCCGTGCCCGCCGACGAGCTCGAAAAAGCCCTCGCCACCGTCAAGTAAGCCCTCTCACATAAGAAGCGCCTGCCCGCGCCGCCCACGTCATGAAAGCTACGCCTTCCATTCGGTACGCCATCGTCCCGAAGTCGCCCGCCGCCCACTTGTTCGAAGTGAGCGTCACGGTCTCCAGCCCTGCGCCTGAAGGCCAGCGTTTCACGCTGCCGGCGTGGATTCCGGGCAGCTATATGGTGCGCGAGTTCGCGCGCAACATCGTGACCATCGGCGCGACGTGCCGTGGCCGCAAGGTGGCGCTCGACAAGCTCGACAAGCACACGTGGCAGGCGGCGCCCTGCAAGGGCACGCTGATCGTGACGTACGAGGTCTATGCGTGGGATCTCTCGGTGCGCGCCGCGCATCTGGACGACACGCACGGCTTCTTCAACGGCACCAGCGTGTTTCTGCGAGTGCACGGGCAGGAGAACTCGCCGTGCGAAGTCGACATCCTGCGTCCGCGCGGTGCCGCCTACAAGGCATGGCGCGTGGCGACGGCGCTGGAACCTGCACAGGGGACGGCGGCGCTCGACTTCGGCCGCTATGCCGCCGCCGATTACGACGAACTGATCGATTCGCCGGTGGAACTGGGCACCTTCGTGCACGGCACCTTCAAGGCGTGCGGTGTGACGCATGAGGTGGCCATCACCGGCCCCGTGCCGAAGCTCGATCTCGATCGCTTGCTGCGCGACATGAAGAAGATCTGCGAATCGCAGATCCGATTGTTCGAACCGGGCGCCAGCGCGCGCTCGCGTGTGCCCATGTCGCGTTACGTCTTCCTGCTGATGACCGTGGGCGACGGCTATGGCGGGCTGGAGCATCGCGCATCCACGGCGTTGCTGGCCGGTCGTAACGATTTGCCGGTGCAGGGTCAGGCCAAGATGAGCGACGCGTATCGCGGCTTCCTCGGTCTGGTGAGCCACGAGTATTTCCACACGTGGAACGTCAAACGCATCAAACCGGCGGCCTTTGCGCCCTATACGCTCGATCAGGAAAACTACACGCGCCTGCTGTGGTTGTTCGAAGGCTTCACGTCGTACTACGACGATCTGATGCTCGTGCGCAGCGGCGTGATCGACGCGCCCGCTTATTACGATCTGGTCGCGAAGACGGTGGCCAATGTGCTGCGCGGCAGCGGCCGTCTCAAGCAGACCGTTGCCGAGAGTTCGTTCGACGCGTGGACCAAGTACTACCGTCAGGACGAGAACGCGCCGAACGCCATCGTGAGCTACTACACGAAGGGCTCGCTGATCGCGCTGGCACTTGATCTGACCATTCGCACGCAGACCCGTGGCCAGAAGTCGCTCGACGACATCATGCGCGCGCTGTGGCAGCGTTACGGACGCGATTTCTATCGCGGCTCGCCGGTCGGCATCGATGAAGACGCGGTGCAGCCGTTGTTTGAAGAGGTGTCGGGTATCGACCTGTCGGAGTTCTTCGCGACGGCCGTCAACGGCACGCGCGACTTGCCGCTCGCGTCGTTGCTGGAACGTGTCGGCCTGACGCTGGCGCCGGTGACACCGGATCACGGCCGTCCGTCACTGGGCGCGAAGACGGCCAAGCGCGGTGACGATCTCGCGCTCGCGCAGGTGCTCGACGGTGGCGCTGCGCAAGCGGCGGGTCTGTCGGCAGGCGATACGCTCGTCGCCATCGACGGTCTGCGCGTGACGGCGGGCAATCTCGACAAGTTGCTCGAACGCTATCGTGCAGGCGATCAGGTGCGCGTGCATGCGTTCCGTCGTGACGAGTTGCGTGAAACCACGCTTACGCTCGATGCCCCGGAAGTGACGCAATACCGCATTACCGCCACGCGCGATCGCGCCGCAGCGCAACGCCGCGAGAAGTGGCTGAGCGCCTGATCTGTATTTGATCCGTGTTTGATGGGTGTTTGAATCGCGTTTGATTCGTCTTTGATTCGCGCCCAATTACCGCTTGGCCTCGACCGGTGCCGGACCCGGCACCGTCGGGTCGCGGTTTTCTTCGGGACACGTCCGCGCGACCGCCAGCATATGTTCGATGAAGACCTGTGTCTTTCTCGGCAAAAAGCGGCGCGAGGGCGTGACCAGATGCACCGGGCTGGCCGGTAACGACCACTCGGGCAGCACTTTGACCAGACGGCCCGTGCGCAACGCATCTTCGGCCAGAATGTCGGTCAGCGCGGCAATGCCGCTGCCCGCCAGCGCCATCTCCTTGACCATCCCCATGCTGTTGACCTGAATCGCGCCGTGCATCGTGATGTCCACGCGCTGCCGCCCTTTGTGCAGTGTGTCGGTATTGAAGAGCCGCCGCGCGCCTTGCAGAATCACGTACCGGTGGCCGGCAAGTTCTTCCGGCTCACCGGGCAGGCCGGTGGCGCTGAGATAGAGCGGGCTGGCGTAGAGGCTGCGCGTGAGCATCAGCAACGGACGCGCCACCAGCGTGGAGTCCGAGAGCTGGCCCGCGCGAATGGCGACATCCACACGCTCGGCGATCAGGTCGACCTGCCGCGAACTGAGATCGACATCGACGGTGATTTCGGGATACGCCGCACAGAACGTGGCGAGCGGAAGCGCCAGCCATTGCGTCGCAAAGTCGGCGGGTGCGGTGATGCGCAAACGGCCACGCGGCTTGTTCGAGAGCTGCGAAGCGAAGTCGCGCGTCTCTTCCACCTCTTCGAGAATCGGCAGACAGCGCTCGTAATACGCCTCGCCCACTTCCGTGAGTTCAAGCCGCCGGGTGGTCTTGTGCAGCAGCCGCGTGCCGAGTCGCGTCTCCAGCCGGGACAGACGGCGGCTGACCGTTGCCTTCGGGAGATCGAGCCGCTCACCGGCCCGGGTGATGCTGCCGGAGCGCACCACTTCGGCGAAGATCAGCATGTCGTTCAGATCGTCAATCATCGCACTGCGCTCCTTGTGACGCCTGATGGCATCTGGTCAAACCCGCTGAATCACCCATGAACCGCCCGTGAATCCGCTACCCGGGAGGGACGAATTCATTGTTCCAAAATAGGAACAAACAATTCGATTTTAGCGGCTTGTTTCATTTTTGTGGGTAACTAGAATTCACCCTAAGCCGACACGCAATTGACGGCATCCCCGGTGAAGGGGGCCTGCGTGGACGGATTTTCCGAACCCAGGCTCAGGAGCCACAGCAATGACCACGATTCTGCAAATCAATTCCGCCGCCCGCTCGCAGGGTGCCAACTCGACCACGCTCGCCAACGAAACGGTGACGCAACTGGTCGCGAAGAACCCCGGTGCCAAGGTGATCGTGCGCGATCTGCTGGCCGACGGCGTGCCACATCTGGACGAAGCCGTGATCGGCGCGTTCTTCACGCCGGAAGACCAACGCTCGCCCGAGCAGAACGCCATCATCGCGCGCAGCGATGCGCTGATCGCCGAAATTCAAGCCGCCGACTATGTCGTGTTCGGCGTGCCGCTGTACAACTTCCAGGTGCCGTCGCAACTGAAGGCGTACTTCGACTGGATCGCCCGTGCCCGCGTGACGTTCCGTTACCGTGAAGACGGCACCGTGGAAGGCCTGATCCAAGGCAAGAAGGTGCTCGTGGCGTTTGCTCGCGGCGGCAACTACAAGGACACGCCGGCCGACAGCCAAACCCCGTACCTGAAGGCCATTCTGGGCTTCCTCGGCATGACGGACGTGACGTTCATCTTCGCCGAAGGTCTGGCACGTGGCCCGGAATCGGCCGCTGCCGGTTTCAAGAACGCCCGCGACGCCATCGCAGCGCTGTAATTCAGCGTACTGAGTTTCTTCGTACCGAAACTCAGCGTACTGAAGTGGCGCGCCCGGTCGGGCTGCGAACGTAGCCCGACTCGCCGGATTCTCCCGGCGAGCGGGCGCGCCGCGTCGCTTACCGCTAGTTGTCCCGCACGCGCAGGAACCCCCAATGACCAACCCGAATTCCGTCCCGGGTCTCGCATCGGGTCCCGTATCTCTCGAATCTCTCGTGTCGTTACGGACTCGTGTCAAGAAGCGCCCGGCCGCCCATGCCGACGCGCCGGTCATTCCGCGCGTGCTTCCCGTCTCCCGGCCCGGCCGCTGTGCTGCGGCCGCGGGGGCGGGTGTTTTCGATCAGACCGCCGAGACCGATCCGTTCCTCTCGGTCGATGTATTCCGCCGTCACGGCGCGTGCATTCCGCCGCATCCGCATGCAGGGTGTGCCGTGGCGACCTATCTGTTTCCCGAATCTACGACGTCGATGCGCTGCCGAAACGCGCAAGGCGGTGACGACACGCTGCAACCGGGCGATCTGCTCTGGCTGGAAGCGAATTGCGGCACCGTGCATGACGACGTCCCGGAAGACCTTTGCAAGACCGTGCGCGGCGTGCGTCTGGTCGTCAATCGCGCCGGACGGCATGCGCATGGCGCCCCCGATCAAACCGTGGTGCGCGCCGCCGCGATGCCGCAGTGGCAAGCGGGCGGGCTCGACCTGACGCTCGTGTGTGGCGAGTGGGGTGAAAGGCAAGTCGATCGCGCTGATCGTGCTGATCGTGCTGATTGCGTAAGCAGCGACGAGACGCCTCAAAGCGGTGGCGGCCATTCCTGTGAGGAAAAACCGACAACGTTGTTGCGACTCGACTGGCGCGACGACGACGTGCGTACGTTCACCATTCCGTGCGACGGCCGCCGTTGGATTGCGCTGATCGCGCAGGGCGAGGCGGCATTGGCTGGCCATGCGTTGCGTGCCGATGGCGGCGATGTGGAAGCGATGTTGCTGCCGCCCGGTGAATGGCAGATGGCGGGGCGCGCTGGCGCACGCCTGCTGCTCGTCGGCGGTACGCCACTCGATGAGCCGGTGGTCTTTCGCGGCAACTTCGCGGCGCGCGACGAGGGCGATCTCATCAACCTCATGCGGCGTTACCAGCAAGGCTCGATGGGCACGCTTTGATGCTGCGTGACTGAAGTCAGTGCCCAATGAATGCAGAAGGGGGATTCGGCCGTTGCGACCGAATCCCCCTTTTTACGCTGCCGTATGACTTCAGCGCACTACGTCACTGCGTCACGTTGCAGCAATGTCACTGCGGCACTACGGCCCGTCATGCATCACTGATGGAAGTTCAGCGTCAGCATGGCGCTGCGGCCCGGGGCCCACGTGGCGTAGATCGGGTAGGCGCTGGCGTAGTACTTCTTGTCGAAGATGTTCTGCACGTTCAGTTGCAGATCGACGCTGCGCGAGACGCGATACGTTGCCATGGCGTCGAAGCGTGCATAGCCCGGCGTCCACTTGCGCGTGGTGGCCGACACCGACGCGTAGGTGAGACTCGAGAGCGTCATGCCGGCACCGAGCGTGAGCTTGGGCAGCACTTCGTAGTCGGTCCACAGCGTGACGTTGTGCTTGGGCACCATCACCATCGGCAGACCCGACGCGCCCGGCGCACTCGGACCCGCATCGGTCGTGATCGCATCCAGATACGAATAGCCGCCGAACACGCGCCAGTGTTGTGTCAGGTTGCCGGCCCAGCCGAGTTCGGCACCGCGCACGCGCTGGCTCCCGGCGTTGATCGTGCCGCCCAGACCATCACTCACGCGAGCATTGGTCTTGTCGGTCTGGAACAGTGCTGCCGTGAGCGACAGGCGTTGCTCCAGCACATCCCATTTCGCACCGATTTCGATATTGCGGCTGCGCTCAGGCGACAGATTCGAGTTGCCCGTCGTAATCTGGTCCGTACCGCCACCGAGGCCGCTGTTCGCGCCCGGCGGGTTCGCCGACGTGCCGTACGACGCGTACAGGCTCAGCGTCGGCAGCACCTTGTAGACCACGCCCAACTGGAAGCTGAACAGGGTCGAGATGTTCTTCAGGTCAGGGGCACCGGCTTGCACGGCGTGAACGTCGAAGCGATCGAGGCGCATGCCGCCGTTGAGCAGCCAGCGCTCCGAGAGCTTCACGCTGTCGAACAGATAGGCCGAGGCCACATCGGTGCGCGTGTTCGTTGCGGCGCCGGGGAAGGCCTTGTCGCCGTTGAGGACGAGCTTGCCCGTCCACGGGTTGTCCGGATTCCAGCCGCCGATGGTCGTGCAGTTGTAGGCCACCGAGCAGGGGCCGCCCGAGCGGATGTTGTTACCGGCGCTGTCTGCGACGAGGTACCCCTCGTAGCGGCTTTGTTCGTTGCTGAATTCGACGCCGCCCGTGAGCGTGTGCTCGAAGCCGAACAACGTGGCCTTGCCGGTGAGTTCGGTCTGGTTGGCGATGCTGTTGGTGGCGTACTTGCCGCTCTTGGCTTGCAGCGAAATGATGTTCGAGCTGGCCGACTGGAACTGCGGGTTCGTCGCCACGTAGTCGAGCGTGGAGCGGCCGACCATCGTGGTGTTCTTCACTTTCCACGTGTCGTTGAGGCGGTGCTCGATCTTGATTTCGCCGGTGTCGGTCTGGCCGCGGCGGTAATCGCGATTGTTCAGGCCGTAGAACTGGTTGCGCTGGAAGCCGCCGTCGGGCGTGCCGCCTGCCGAGCGGAACGGCGCGCTGAAGTCCGGCATGTCGTACGAGTTCAGGTGGTAGTAGCTGAACGTGACGGTGGTCGGGCTGTTCAGGCCGAAGGCCACCGACGGCGCGATGCCCCAGCGCTTGCTGTAGACGTTGGTGCGGCCGGCCTGATCGGCGTCGAAGCCCATGGCGTTCAAGCGCACGGCGGTCTGATCGTTGAGCTGGCGGTTCACGTCCAGCGTCAGGCGCTTGTAGCTGTCGGTGCCGAAGCCAAGGCTGGCGTTGGTGAAGTCTTCCAGCCGCGGCGTTTTCGTCGTGATATCGATGCTGCCGCCAACGGCGCCGCGTCCGGCGTAGACCGAATCCGGGCCCTTGATGACGCTGATGTTCTCGATGGCGAACGTTTCGCGGTTCTGCACGCCGGAGTCGCGCATGCCGTCGACGAAGATCGAGTTGCGCGATTCGAAGCCGCGAATGACCGGGCGGTCGGCCGACGGGTTCGCGGCGGCGTCGCCACCGAGGAACGTGATGCCGGGCACCGTTTTGAGCGCGTCGGCGAACGTGGTGGCGTTCGTCTGCTTGATCAGCTCTTCGGGAATGACCGTGACCGAGCGCGGCGTGTCGCGCAGCGGGTCGACGAACTTGTACGACGGCAACGTCTTGGTCTGCATGGCCGACGGCACGGCGCTGTCGTTCACCTGCGTGGTCGGCAGGGTAACGGCATTGGCGGCGGCAGGGGTGGCGCTGGCAGCCGGGTCCGTGTTCCCGGTCGGGGCGGGCTGGGCTGGCTGGGTGGTCTGTGCGGTAGCGGGGAGGGCGAGGGCGCCACCGGCGACGAGCAGGGCGCAGGCGGTCACGAGCAGACGCTGGCGCGTCTGGAAAGCGGTAGACATACGTGTGTTCCGGCTATGGCGTCACCGTCGGACGCCTGACGGGCCGGGCAACGCACGATTCTTATCAGTTGATAATGAGACGAATTCTCATTACGGCCGGAAGTTTAATATGTTCAAGAAAGCGTGTAAACGTTTGAAATGATCTATGCGTTCGTATATTTCGGTGGGTAAAACCACATCTGATCGCGACGTCAGGGACGTCGCCTAAGTCGGGATGGATTTGCTAGTTATAACTATCAATAATTATTGAAAAATACAAAAAGATAGTCAAAACAAACAAATTGAATCGTTGTCGATTGCGAGTTATGTCTATCATGGGAAGTGAATTTCCCGAAAATGATCGCCATGACTAACTTCTCCATCGATGTGTTGCCAAGCCAGTTCGGGGCCAGTTTTCAGCGGGCGCGCAAGCTTCGCAAGCGCACGCAGACGTGGGTTGCCGAGCGGGCGGGACTGAACCGCATGACCATTGTCCAGTTGGAAAAGGGCGAGAATGTCGGGCTGCACGCGGTGATGAAGGCGCTTGGTGCGCTGGATCTGGGGGTTCGCCTCGACACCGCTCGCCTTAACTACGACGACATTCGGCGCATGGACGACGACGATGGATGACACGAAGCTCAAGCAACTGATCGTCGGCACCCCGCAGGGCGATGCCGGGCGGCTCGTGAAGGAGTCGCGATACGTCTTCAATTACCAGACGCCGGAGCACAGCCGCGAAGTGTCGCTGGTCATGCCCTATCGGGCGGAGAGTTACGCCGACACGGTCTTACCCTCCGTGTTCGCGATGAACCGGCCCGAGGGCTATCTCCTCGACAAGCTCCGTGAGCGTTTCGGCAAGTTGATCCGGCTGGACGACATGCGCCTGCTGGCGATCACCGGGGCCAACCAGATCGGGCGTCTGCGCTACGTCGATCCGGACGCGCCACACGAAGCCGTGCGCGCCGAAGTCGGGCTATCGGCGTTGCTGAGCGCTGGCGCAAGCGATGAGTTGTTCGAACATCTGGTGAGCGTTTATTTGTCGTCGGGCATCTCCGGCTTTCAGCCGAAGGTCATGATGCCGGATGCGGATGCCCTCACGCCGCTCGTTGAAAAGAGCACGGCCGTTACGCCCGATCTCATCGTGAAGGCGGCGGGTGACGACTACGAACATCTCGCCCAGAACGAATTTCTCTGCATGTCGGCAGCGCGCGAGGCGGGGATCGTCGTACCGGAATTCTGGCTGTCCGACGATCGTTCGCTGTTCGTCATGCGCCGATTCGATCTTGAGGGGCCCGAGCGACACCCGCTTGGCTTCGAGGATATGGCCGTCCTCACCGGGCGCGCGGCAGAGCAGAAGTATCTGGGGTCGTACGAGAAGATCGCGACGATGATTGGCTACCTTTGCGCGGAGAACAAAGCGCAGAGCCTTGCGAGATTCTTCGAGTACGTGACGCTCAGTGTGATGGTGCGCAACGGTGACGCGCATTTGAAGAACTTCGGTCTGATCTACGATCATCCGGGAGGGCGTGCCCCGACGCTGGCGCCGTTGTTCGATGTGGTGACGACGACGGTCTACTCGCACTACGATCCGCAATCGGGCCGGACGCTGACCGATCGCACACTGGCGCTGAAATTAGGCAAAAGCCGGGACTATCCGAATCGCCGGGTGCTGATGGAATTTGGCCGCACCGCGTGTGGCGTGGCGCGTCCGGAGCGCGTTATCGAGCGCATCGCGTCCGCGATGTTCGCCACACTGGAGCAACACAAGGCGCGAATCGATCCGTCATTTCTGACGGCGATGCGGGCGCAGTGGGAACAAGGCTGCGCAGCGGTCCGGGACACCAAGCTCTTCGCGGCGAAATCGTAGCGACAGGCGGCGGGACGTCGATCCCGCCCCGCAACGCCTCAATCCGGCAAACGCCAGTCGATGGGTGTCTTGCCGTGCTTTTCGAGGAAGGTATTGGCGGCGCTGAAATGGCCGCAGCCGAGGAAGCCCCGATGCGCCGAGAGCGGCGATGGGTGCGGGGCTTCGAGCAGCAGATGGCCGTGCCCGGCGAGCAGTGGCGCTTTTGCCTGCGCGTGGCTGCCCCAGAGCAGGAACACCAGCGGCCCTTGTTGCGCGGCGAGACCGCCAAGCAGCGTGTCCGTGCACGCCTGCCAGCCGCCTTTCTTGAACGGCTTCGCGTGACTTGCCGCATTGCCCGCTTCCACCGTCAGCGTGGTGTTGAGCAGCAACACGCCTTGCTTGGCCCACGCATCGAGATTGCCGTGCGAAGGCGGCGATATGCCCAGATCGCGCTCGATCTCTTTATAGATGTTGCGCAACGACGGCGGCACGCGCACCCCGCGTTGCACCGAAAACGCCATGCCGTGCGCTTGCGCAATGCCGTGATCGTCGCCGTGATACGGGTCTTGTCCAAGAATCACGACTTTGACGTCCTGCGGCGATGTCATGCGCAGCGCGTGGAAAATGTCCGCCGGATAGACCGTCTTGCCTGCGACCACTTCGGCGTCGACATACCGGCACAACGGCGCATACGCATCGCTGGCGACGAACGGGGCGGTCAGTGCTTTCCATGCGGCAGGCAGCGCGCCGAACTGATCTTCGACACGGCCTTGCAGCGGCCCCGCGACGGCAGGTGCCGCCACGGTCTCACTCGCGCCACTCCCCCCCGCAGGCGAACTTGGTTCAACCGCCACATTGGCGTTCGCGTCGGCGTCGGCAGCCTCGGCGGCCGGTGCGGGATCGTCGAACAGGGAGCGCTGATGCTCGTCGTTGGCTTTCGCTCGTGCGCGTGATGTCATGCGATAGGTCTTTTGAAATGCGTGAATTCGGAAGGCAGACGACGCCCGTCAGGCGTTGTCCCATCAGCGCGTCGCGACGGTTGCGCCCGCTCAACGGCGTCAGCCGCCGAGCACCTTCTGGCGCAGACGATAGCCGCGTTGCGCCTTGCTCACGTCGTCGCTGTGCAGCTCGGGCAGCACTTGCCGCAGGTCCTGCGACAGCGCGAAGAGAATGCGCTCGCCCTGAGCGTTGCGGTCGTCATCGGGCGCTTCGAGCAATTCCAGTTCGACTTCCAGCAGCGGTGCCGTGTGACGCTGGCCATTGGCTTCGACGGCGACTTCGCCACGATCGAAGGCAATCTCCACCGCGGTCCCGTCACCCGCAACGTAGCGCCACAACCGCCGCACGAAGTTCGTCTCGAACTGGGCAACCACGCTCGCGCCTTCGTCGCGCAGCATCGCCGCCGTCGCCGGAACGTCGCACGCGGCGATCAGCGCATCAAGCTCCAGTGCCTCGCCCTTGACCGGCTGTTCCCACTCGTGGCGCACATGCAAGCCGTCGCGCGCTTCACCGACCGATTTCAACGTTTGCAGCCACTGTCCCGGATGACCGTCGCGCGCGACGAAGCGCAGACGCAAGGCCGCCTTGGCGCGCGACAGCGCAAGCGTTGGCGTATCGAAATAGCGGTTCACGAGATGGCGTTCGCCTCGCGCCTCGGCACCGGGCAGGTGATCGAGATGCGCGATGAGGGCGTCGGCGCGTGCGGTGGGGAGATCGCCCGGCAGGGCAAGTTTGAGTTCGCGTTCGATGGCCATGGGCCGCTCCTGTATCAGCGCGGCATGTCGAACAGCGTGGCGAGGGCATCGCCCGGCTCGGGCGCACGCATGAAGGCTTCGCCGACGAGAAAGGCGTTGACGTTGGCCGCGCGCATGCGCGTCACGTCGTCACGCGACAGGATGCCCGACTCCGTCACCACCAGACGATCCTGCGGAATGTGTTTGAGCAGACCCAGCGTGGTGTCCAGCGTGACTTCGAAGTTATGCAGGTTTCGATTGTTGATGCCCAGCAGCGGCGTGCTCAACTCGAGGCCCGCATCGAGCTCGCGACCGTTGTGCACTTCCACCAGCACCGCCATACCCAGCTCGTGCGCCTGCGCTTCCAGATCGCGCATATGCGCCAGTTCCAGTGCTGCGGCGATCAGCAGAATGCAGTCCGCCCCCATCTCGCGGGCTTCATACACCTGATAGGCGTCGATCATGAAGTCTTTGCGAAGCACCGGCAGATCGCACGCGGCGCGCGCGGCCTTCAGATACTCGGTCTTGCCTTGGAAGAACTGCTCGTCCGTCAGTACCGACAGACACGCGGCCCCGCCACGCTGATACGACTCGGCGATGGCCGGCGGCACGAAGTTCTCGCGAATCACGCCCTTCGACGGACTCGCTTTCTTGATTTCGGCAATCACGCCGGACAACCCGCCGTCGATCTTCGTGCGCAGCGAACCCACGAAGTCGCGCGTGCGCAACTCGCTGTCGCCCACGGTGGCTTCGGCATCGCGGCGCAGGCTGATCAGGTCGCGGGCGCGCTTGGCGGCGGCAACTTCTTCGGCCTTCACGGCCAGGATTTTGTCGAGAACGGTAGACATGGCGATCAGTATTTCGGGCTTCAATAGTGGGTCGGACGTCGACGTGACACGTTCAACGTCTGACCGTCAGATTACGATTTGAATCGTTGCGTGAACGTCACGAACTCGTCGAGTTTTGCGCGCGCGGCACCGCTCGTGATGGACTCGCGTGCCATGCGGATGCCGTCGCCGATCGACGCTGCGCGATTGGCGGCATACAGCGCCGTGCCCGCGTTGAGTGCCACGATTTCGCGTGCGGTGCCCGCCTTGTCGTCGAGCGCTTCAAGCAGCATCGTCTTCGACTCGTCGGCGCTACCCACTTTCAGGCTGCGGTTGCTCACCATCTGCAAACCGAAGTCTTCCGGGTGAATTTCGTATTCCGTGACCTTGCCGTCCTTGAGCTCACCCACGACCGTGGATGCGCCCAGCGACACCTCGTCCATGCCGTCCTTGCCGTAGACGACGAGCACGTGCTCCGCGCCCAGACGCTGCATCACGCGCACCTGAATACCAACCAGATCGGGGTGGAATACGCCCATCAACTGATTCGGTGCGCCGGCCGGGTTGGTCAGCGGGCCGAGGATGTTGAAGATCGTGCGCACGCCCATTTCCTTGCGGATGGCAGCCACGTTTTTCATTGCCGGGTGATGGTTCGGCGCGAACATGAAGCCGATGCCGACTTCACGCAGGCACTCGGCCACTTGCTCGGGCGAGAGCATGATGTTCACGCCCAGCGCTTCGAGCACGTCGGCGCTGCCCGACTTCGAACTCACGCCGCGATTGCCGTGCTTCGCGACCTTCGCGCCCGCGCCGGCGGCGACAAACATCGATGCCGTGGAGATATTGAACGTGTGCGACACATCGCCGCCGGTGCCCACGATATCGACGAAATGCTCGTCGGCCGGGGCGTCGACGTGATTGGCGAATTCACGCATTACTTGCGCGGCCGCAGCGATCTCGCCGATGGTTTCCTTCTTCACGCGCAGGCCGGTGATGATGGCGGCCGACATGACCGGCGAGATTTCGCCTTTCATGATGAGACGCATCAGATGGAGCATCTCGTCGTGAAAGATTTCGCGGTGTTCGATCGTGCGTTGCAGGGCTTCTTGCGGGGTAATCATGGAAGACTTCTCTCCTCTGCCGGGTCGGCCGCGCGGTTGTCGCGGCGATCCGCTGTCTTGTCCGTCAGGTGCCGGCATCGATGCCGGACAACCTGCTCATGTCATTCGAAATCGCTCGGGGTGCAGCGCTGCGCCGAATTCAGGCGGCCTGCGCCACACGCGGCGCGGCTTGCAGGAAATTGCGCAGCACGGCGTGGCCGTGTTCCGAGAGAATCGACTCCGGGTGGAACTGCACGCCTTCGACGTCGAGCGTCTTGTGGCGCACGCCCATGATTTCACCGTCGTCGGTCCAGGCGGTCACTTCGAGGCAATCGGGCAGCGAGTCGCGCTCGATGGCCAGCGAGTGATAGCGGGTGACGGTAAAACGCTTGGGCAGATCGGCGAACACGCCTTGTTGCGTGGTTTCGATCTCGCTCACCTTGCCGTGCATGATCTGCTGGGCGCGGATGACCTTGCCGCCGAAGGCTTCGCCGATGGCCTGATGGCCGAGGCAGACGCCGAGAATCGGAATTTCGCCCGCAAAGCGCTTGAGCACGTCGAGCGTGATGCCGGCGTTGGCCGGGCAGCTAGGGCCGGGCGAGAGGCAAATGCGGTCGGGGGAGAGCTCGGCGATGGCGTCGAGCGTGATCTCGTCGTTACGGAAGACGCGCACGTCTTCGCCTAACTCACCGAAGTACTGGACGATGTTGTAGGTAAACGAGTCGTAGTTGTCGATCATCAGCAGCATGATGGTCCCTGTTCGTCTGGTGACATTGAAATGTCGAACGCGTGAGATTTGCGAATTTCCCCTGAGCGTGCCCCCACATTGACTTCGCGGTCCGCGGGGGAGGGCGCTATGGGGATGAGATAGACGTGG
The DNA here is from genome assembly GCF_002179965.1 of Pandoraea sp. PE-S2T-3. Lineage (GTDB taxonomy): Bacteria > Pseudomonadota > Gammaproteobacteria > Burkholderiales > Burkholderiaceae > Pandoraea. The sequence continues at coordinate 23,759 of NZ_NGUQ01000013.1, read as the reverse complement.
CGGGTTACCGCCACCAGCGCAGGGCGACGGTCAGGGACGACCAGAGGAGGGAGGAAGACTGAATCGACTTCATAGTGACGGCGATTGTAGCAGTAACCGCCGTTGCTCGTGGGCGGGGTGTCGCAAAAAGCGGTCAAACGGCGAATTTCTCGCGTGATCGGGCCATTTCTCGCAAGAATGTGCGCGCGACTGGGCCCGTCATTCGATGATTCTGCCCCCCGGTCAGGGGGCAGAATGCGACGCTCAGGCGCCCTTTTTCGGCTTCCGGGCCGTAGTGGCTTTCGTCGCAGGTTTCGTCGCGGCTTTCGTCACCACTGGGGCGCTTTTCTTGACCGCCGTCGTGCGTTTGCGGGGCGCCGCAGCGGGTGTCCGCTTTGTTGCCTGCTTCTGTGCCTGCTTGGGTTCCTGCTTCAAGGCGGCGTCTTCGAAGACCGCCAGAACCCGTTCCAGATCACTTTGCTCGTCGCCGTCGATCGGCACCGCGAAGCTGAGATCCTTCACCGCCTTCGCCACCAGACGGATGTGTTCGGGCGAGGCGTGCGCCAGCATGCCGGGAATGGCGTTCATGGCGGCGTCCGGCGACATCCGCAGCAAGCCTGCCTGCCGGCGGATCATCTCGCGGAAACTTTCGATGGGAATGTCCCGTTCGCTGCGCGGCAGCGACCGCGCCAGATTGAATTGCCGCTCATCGGCCTCGCCATGCAGACGATGCACCCACAGCAGCGCGCGAATCCCTGCCTCCAGTGCGCCGCCGTGATGCAGTTCGTGCTGACGATTGGCCAGTGCTTCTTTCACGAACGCAATGTGCTCCGGCGAGGTGCCCGGATGCACGCGCACCGCCGCCCCGTCGCTGCCGTGCAACCCCGCGAGCGCCTGCACCCACGGCTGACCGTAGATCAGCTCGAAAGCCTTCTCGTAGCCGTCGTCACGGATATCGCGATAGAAGTTGAGCGACTGCTCGATGGCCGTCGACATGGCGGTCTGAAACGCGAGGAAGGGATTGTCCGGCGACACCGGCTGCCGGGTCTCGCGAATGCGCTCGGCTTTCTCGGCAATCGGCGCGGCAAACGGATTGCGATCCGACCACATTTCGTAACTCACGCGAAGCGGATGCAGCATGCGCATCCAGTACGCCGAGTTGGGCGTGACCATTGCCTGCACCCACGGCTGCACGAGACTCCGGTACAGGCCGAGATTGATATCCGACAGATGCGCCACGGCCGCAAAGCGCCGGTCGCTCTCGGTGTCCGGCTGCACGATGGCGCGCACGTCTTCGATGCTGCGCCGCTGGATCGACATCACATAGTCGCCGTCGATCAACTCCCGATGCGGCGTATCGGCGGTCTTGTCGGCAATCTGCGCCTGATAGATGCCGGCCGGCAGCACGTCGATCAGATCGATGTTGTTGACGAACTTGCGGTGCTCCTTACGCCCCGTGCTGCTCGAGACGAAGATGCCCAGATGGCCGATGCTGTCGTGCGTGGCGTACACGATGGTCTGATCGTGGCTGAACACTTCCGCGTCGTCGCGATACATATCGGTGATGAAGCCGAGTGCCTGAGGCGGCGGGGTGATGTTGTCGCCGTACGAGCAAAACACCACGATCGGCGAGCGGATGTTGCGCAGGTCGAGCCGGATACCGTCGCTCGTGATCAGCTCGGCGCTGGTGAGCCGGTTGCCGACGAACAGGTTGTCGACGATGTACTGCATCTCCACCGCGTTGAGAAACACATGCCCGCCCCAGTACTTCTCGAAACCGAGATAGCGCGGGGCCTCCGTGTCGACATTGGCGTACAGGTGGTATTTCTTGCGCCACAGCGTGTTGGCCGGGTCGAGATTCTCGAAGTTCTGCACGAGCCATGCCCCGTCGAAGCGGCCATCGCCGAGATCGCTCGTGAGCGCCGTGAGCCAACTGCCGCCCAGCAGGCCGCCGGAATAACGCATGGGATTGCGTCCGCGCCAGCCCGCCCAGTACGAGAGCGGCGCTCCGGCCACGATGATCGGGCCGAACAGCTCGGGGCGCATGGCCGCCGTCATCAGCACCTGCCAGCCCGCCTGACAATTGCCGATCACAGCCGGCTTGCCCGCCCCCTCGGGGTGCATCGAGATGACCTTCTCAAGGAACGCCGCTTCCGCATGCATCACGTCTTCGACCGTCTGGCCGGGCACAGGGTCGGGCAGAAAGCCGACGAAATAGCAGGGATGACCGGCCCTCAGGGCGGCACCGATTTCACTGTCGGGCTTGAAGCCACCGATGCCCGGACCGTGGCCCGCGCGCGGATCGACCACGACGAACGGGCGCGCGTTAGGCAGCGTCGGCGCGTCGTCGGGCGGTTGAATCCGCATCAGGCAGTAGTTGCACGGGCGCGGCAGATCGTGACCATCGAGAATCACCTCCGACGGGAAGTCGAGCACGTTCGGTGCCGATTCGGCCAGATGTTCCTGATACTGATTGCCGCGCTGACGCATCACGTCTGCGAAGAGCACGCTGCGCTGCCACGCGTCGACCGCATATTCGGCAGCGGCAGCCATCCACGGCATATTGTCGAGCCACGGATTGGCGGCGAGCCACGGCATATCAGTGGAAGCCGCCGATGCGGCGGCGGTAGAAGACGTCGCGCGGGACGTTCGGCGTTGGAGTGCGGCAGACGACTTGGCAGGCATGGCAATGACCTCGCAAATCCGGCATGACAGGGCTTGGCGGATGCTGTGAGCGCGCAGGCGTCACCAGAGACCCCGGTGATGCCCGCGCTACCTCTGTTACCAACATCAAGCCATCGAACTGAGCGTGCGGCGAAAACGTCGCAGCGAGATGGCGAAGAACACGGCGCCAATCACGGCCAGCGCCACGAACTGCACCCACACGACGCCGATCCCGGCGCCTCGGAACAGGATCGCCTGCCCCAGCTCGACGAAGTGCGTCGTGGGTGCTGCGAGCATGATGTCCTGCACCACCTTCGGCATGCTTTCGCGCGGGGTGTTCCCGCCCGAGAGCATTTGCAACGGCAGCAGTACCAGAATCAGCAACATGCCGAACTGCGGCATCGAGCGGGCCAGCGTCGCCAGAAAGATGCCCATCGACGTGGTCGCAAACAGGTGCAGCGTGGCTCCTAACAAGAACAGCGCCACCGACCCGCCGATCGGCACGTGCAGCGCGCCGCTCACGATCAGCCAGAGCGACATGGCGGCGGCGATCAGCACCACCATCCCCATCGACCAGACTTTCGCCAGCATGATCTCGGTCGGTGTCACCGGCATGACGAGCAAATGCTCGATGGTGCCGTGCTCCCGCTCGCGAATCAGGGCGGCTCCGGTGAGGATGATCGACAGCATCGTGATGTTGTTGATGATCTGCATGAGCGCGCCGAACCACGCCCGCTCCAGCGTCGGATTGAAGCGCACGCGCAACGCCAGTTCCACCGGCAGCTCCGCATTCGATCGGTATCGCTGGACGAATTCCCGCACTTCCGCCGACACGATCTGCTGCACGTAACCGCTGCCCGAGAACGCCTGACTCATGCGCGTGGCGTCCACGTTCAACTGCACTTCCGCATGACGTCCCGCGAGCACGTCGGCCTGAAAGTTCGGCGGAATGTTCAGCGCGAAGGTGTAAGCGCCCTCGTCCATGCCCCGGTCCACGGCGTCGGCACTGATCATGCGCGGCTGCGTGAACTGCGGCGGGTAGAACGCGGAGACGATGCGTGCGGACAACGGTGACGCGTCTTCGTCGACGATGGCGATCGGCGCGAGGTGCAGCGTGTCGGGCTGCGCCGTGGCCGACGAATACACCGAGGCCGTGAACGTGTAGATGATGAGCACGAGCATCATCGGGTCGCGCACCAGACTCCACAGCTCTTTCACGCCAAGGCGGTAGATGTTGGCCAGATGCCGCCGCCACGCGTGCGAGCGACGCGGCTTGTTCGCGCCTGCCGGGGTTTGCGCTGGCGCGGCAGGAGGTGTCGGGGGTGCCGGCGGCGTTGGCGATTGAGGGGTCGAGGGGCTCGCCATCATTTGTCCTGTTTCTTGAGCAGCAGGATCGTGGCGCCCAGAATGACGGGCACGGCGACGAGCATCGGCCAGAAGGCATTGCCGAGGTCAGCAAACCCGAGCGCCTTGTTGAAGACGCCCCGGCTGATGATCAGCATGTAGGTCGCCGGGTAGATCTCGCCGATGAACCGGCCCGAGCCCTCCATCGACGGCACCGGCGTGAGCATGCCCGAGAACTGAATCGCCGGGATCATGGTGCCGATCATCGTGAAGAACAGGGCCGCGATCTGGCTGCGGGTGAAGGTGGACGCGAGCAGGCCGATGCCTGTGGCAACCACGTTGAAGATGAAGATGGCCGTGAGCAACGTGAAGAAGCTGCCCTTGATCGGCACGCCGAAAAGCGTCACGGCGATCAGCGCCATGAGCAGAAAATTCAGCATGGCGAGCGCCACGTACGGAATCTGTTTACCGATGAGAAATTCGGTGCGGGTGACCGGCGTGACATACAGGTTCAGGATCGACCCGAGTTCCTTCTCGCGCACGACGGACAGCGCCGTGAGCATCGCCGGCAGCATCAGCAGCAACAACGGAATGACGGCGGGCACCATGGCCGGCAGACTCTTCACGTCCGGGTTGTAGCGATAGCGTGTCTCGATGTCGAGCGAGGCGGTCGCGCGCTGGCCAAGGCGTCGCAACGACTGATCGGCCAGCCAGTTCTGGTGCATGCCCTGCACGTAACCTTGCACGGTCTCGGCACGCATCGGCATCGCGCCGTCGATCCACGCGCCGATCTGCACGTTCTTGCCGCGCGATACGTCGCGGGCAAAGCCCGGGGGAATTTCGATCGCCAGTGCCAGTTCGCCGTCACGCAGGCGCCGGTCCATATCGTCGTAATCGACAATCGGCGGCTGCTCGATGAAGTAGCGCGAGCCCGCGATATTGAGGGCGTAGTTCTGACTCAGTGTGGTCTGGTCACGATCAAGCACGGCGTAGCGCAGGTCTTCCACGTCCATGCTGATGCCGTAGCCCATCACCAGCATCAACACCAGCGAGCCGACGAGTGCCAGCGTGGCGCGCACGGGGTCGCGCTGCAACTCCAGTGTTTCGCGCCAAAGATAGCTGGTCATGCGGCCGAACGAAAACGCTTTGTGCTGCGCGTGTGCGGTCTCAATGGGCGCTGCGGCAGCCGGTTCGGTCTTCGGCGATTCGGGCGACTCGGGCGCTTCAGGTGTGCCGCCGCCCGCTTCCACGAGATATTCGATGAACGCCTGCTCCAGCGTCGCGGCGCCCTTGTCTTTCGTAATCTTGGCGGGCGGGTCCGAGACCAGCACGCGCCCGGCGTGCATCAGCGAGATGCGGTCGCAGCGGTCGGCCTCGTTCATGAAGTGCGTTGAGATGAAGATCGTCACGCGGTCGCGCCGCGATAGTTCCACCAACAGGCGCCAGAAATTGTCGCGCGCTACCGGATCGACGCCGGACGTCGGTTCATCAAGAATCAGCAGCTCGGGCTGATGCACCATCGCGACCGCGAGCGACAGGCGCTGACGCATGCCTAGCGGAATGCTGTCGGGCAGGGCGTCGAGCACGTCGGCCAGACCGAAGCGCAGCACCATCTCGTCCACCCGCGCGCTCACTTCCGCCTCGGGCACGTGAAACAGGCGCGCGTGCAGCACCAGATTCTGATGCACGGTCAGCTCGGTATAGAGCGAGAACGCCTGCGACATGTAACCCACGCGACGGCGCGTATCGATGTCTTTCGGATTGACCTCGCGACCGAACAGCCGCGCTTGGCCCTCGCTGGCTTCGAGCAGGCCGGTGAGCATTTTCATGGTGGTCGACTTGCCGCAACCGTTCGAGCCGAGAAAGCCGAAAATCTCGCCGCGCTGAATGCGGAAATCCACATGATCGACCGCCACGAAATCGCCGAAGCGCATCGTCAGGCCCTTGGCTTCGATCGCAATCTCGGTGTGTTCGTCGATGTGCAGCGGCGGGATGACGACGGGCTCGTAACCGAGTTTCTTGTCGTCGGGCAGCAGATCGATGAACGCCGCTTCGAGATTGTCGCGATGTGTGCGGGCGAGCAGTTCGGCCGGTGTGCCGGTGGCGAGCACCTTGCCCGCGTCCATCGCCACCAGCCAGTCAAAGCGCTGAGCCTCGTCCATATAGGCCGTGGCGACGATCACGCTCATGGTCGGCCGCTCGCGGCGAATGCGTGCAATCAGATCCCAGAACTGTGCGCGGGCGAGCGGATCGACGCCGGTCGTCGGCTCGTCGAGAATCAGCAGATCGGGATCGTGAATCAGCGCGCAGCACAGACCGAGCTTCTGCTTCATGCCGCCCGAGAGCTTGCCCGCAGGCCGCGCGAGGAAGGGGTGCAGCCCGGTGCTGCGCGTGAGGTCGTCGATACGGCGGCGACGCTCGGCGGCGTCGTGCCCGAACAGGCGCGCGAAGAATTGCAGGTTCTCTTCGACGGAGAGCGTGGGATACAGGTTCTTGCCGAGCCCCTGCGGCATGTAGGCGATGCGCGGGCACACGAGGTCACGGTGCACCTTGCTGGCCATGTCACCGCCGAGCGCTTCCACGGTCCCCGTCTGTACCGCGCGCGCGCCGGCAATCAGCGAGAGCAGCGTGGACTTGCCCACGCCGTCCGGGCCGATCAGGCCGACCATGCGGTTCGGGGGGATGTCGATCGAGACATCGTCGAGCGCGACAGTCTTTCGGCCGTAACGCAGGGTCACGCCCGTCACATGCACGACGGGCACGGTGCTGTTGCTGCCGATATCGCTGCCGCTGCCGCCGGCAGGAGGAGGGAGGGGCGCCGTCATGATGCGGCGCTCACTGCGGCAGCTTGGTCTGCAACTGGGCCGGCCACGCTTCCTGACTATCGGTCTTCACCCACGCGACACCGGGCAGGCCGGTCTTCACGAGTTTCAGATGCTGTTGCAGCAGTTCGGGCGAAATCTGCGCACGCACGCGGAACATCAGCTTCTGGCGCTCGCTCTCGGTTTCCACCGTCTTCGGTGTGAACTGCGCGGTGCTCGAAACGAACGAGATGCTTGCGGGAATGACGTACTGCGGCGCGGCGTCGAGAATGATGCGCGCTTCAGCGCCCATGGCGAGACGCCCGGCCACGGTCTCTGGCAGGAAGAACGTCATGTACACGTCCGACAGATCGACCAGATTCAGCACCTTGCCACCGGCCGCCAGCACTTCGCCGGGCTGCGCCACGCGGTATTGCACGCGGCCGTCGCGCGGGGCTTTCAGATCGCTGTCGGTGATGTCGGCTTCGATGCGGTTGACGGTGGCTTGCGCGGCTTCGACTGTCGACTTGGCACCAGTGACTTGCGCGTTGGCCGCTTCCACTGCCGATTGTGCGGCGGCGATCTGTGCGCGTGCAGCGTTCACGGCAGCGCGCGAACTGCGCACGCGCGCGCGGTCGTCATCGAGTTCCTGCACCGACGACGCGCCTTCCTTCGAGAGGGTTTCCGAGCGGGCGAGGCGGCGTTGTGCGGCATCGAGTTCGGCTTCGCGCGCGGCGGCGTTGGCTTCCGCCGTGGCCTTGTCCGACACCCGTGCTGCCGCTTGTGCCTGAATCGCTGCGACGTTGGTGACGGCCTGCTGATACTGCGCACGCGCTTCGTCACGCTGCGCGTTGAGCGTGTCGATCTGCATCTTGGCGAGTACTTGCCCCGCTTTGACGAAGTCGCCTTCCTTCACGTAGATATCCAGCACGCGGCCGCCGAGCTTGGTCGCGACGTCGACTTCGGTGGCTTCAATGCGTCCGTTGCCGCTGGCAAAGCCTGCCCCCGGGCCCGTGTGACTGTAGGTCTTCCATCCGTACCAGCCCAAGCCGATGACGACCAGCACGATCAGTGCGGGAACCAGTTTCTTGGCGTTCGGAAGCGTCATGTTCGTTGACCTCTTGATTATTGGACGGGCTGTGCGGGCGCTGCGGTTGCCGTGCCGGAAACGCTTTGCGTCGAGGGCACGATCACACGCGGCGTGCGCGCGAACGGACCGCCGGGCGCGTCGGCCGCAGGCATCAGGCGGCTGCCGCCGCCAAGCGCCGAGTAGAGCGAGACGCGCGCCGAGAGCAGCGCGCGGCGCGTCTGCACCGTCTGTTGTTCGATAGCGAGTAAATCGCGCTGGGCGTCGAGCACTTCGAGGAAGGCTGCGGCACCGTGGTCATAGCGCAATTTGGCCAAGCGGGCGCGCTCGGCCTGCGCATCCTGCGTCGCTTGCAAAATCGTGACCTGCTGGGCGAGCCAGTGACGTGCACTCAGTGCGTCGGCCACATCGCGAAATGCGCCCTGAATCGTCTTCTCGTAGTTCGCGACCGACTCCACGCGGCGCGCTTCGGCCAGATCGAGATTGTTCACGAGACGCCCGCCCTGAAAGATCGGGATGTTGATGCTCGGCGTGAACGCCCACGCGGCACTGCCCGCTTTGAAAAGACCGTCGAGCGCGCTGCTGGCCGTGCCCACCGACCCGGTGAGCGTGATCTGCGGGAAGAAGGCGGCGCGTGCGGCGCCGATGTTCGCGTGCGCGGCGCGCAGTTGATATTCGGCGGCGATGATGTCGGGGCGGTCTTCGAGCAACGCCGAGGGCAGGCCGGGTTCAAGGTCGCGCATCAGGGCGGCATCGTCGACCGTACGGTCGAGGGCGCGCGGTGAGGTATCGATGGGCGCGCCCACGAGTACCTGCAAGGCATGCGCCTGCACGGCACGCTGCTGTTCAAGCTGCGTGACGAGCGCGCGGGCCTGCTGCCACAGCGTGGTCACTTCCGTCAGATCGAGCTTCGATGTAGAACCGACTTGCTCGCGGCGCGTGAAGATGCGCAGCGACTCGGCACGGCTATCGACGGTTTGCTGTGCCAGCGTGAGGCGCTCGTCGTATTCGCGCAGACTCAGCCATGTTTGAGCCACTTGCGAGATCAGGCTCAGTTCGAGCGCGCGGCGAGAGGCGTCGGACGCCAGATAGTCGTCCAGCGCGGCATCTTTCAGATTGCGGATGCGGCCCCAGAAGTCGAGCTCCCATGAGGCAAGGCCGAGCCCGACCTGATATTGACTGCTGATATACGGGTTGCCGGTGAGGCTCAGATCGCCGGGCAGGCGCTGACGGGTTTCGCTCGCGCCCACGCCCAGTGACGGAAACAAATCGGCGCGTTGAATGCCATACACCGCGCGAGCCTGCTCGACGCGCGAGAGCGCCACGCGCAAGTCGCGGTTGTTGGCCAGCGCGGTCTCGATGAGGCTGCGTAACTGCGGATCGGCAAAGTATTCGCCCCAACTCAACGTGGCGGCGGGTTGCGATGCAGCGGAAGTGGATGCGGTGGGTGCTGCGGGGGCATCAGACGCCCAGGTGCCTGCGATCGGCGCAGCGGGGCGCTCGTAAGTGGGCGCCATCGAAATACACGCACTCAATGTGCTGAGTGCAGTAACGATCAGTGCGGCTTTGGCAGACAGTGCGAGGGTATTCGCAACGCCCGAACGCATACGTGAATTGCATGGTTTCGCCATAGATGTTTCGGCCTCCCGAAGGACATGCCAACTATAGCGTGGTGACGTCAATCGGCGTATACCAAAGTGGCCGAAAAAAAGCGAACGGTTGTGCTAAATCAACAAGGGCCCCGAATCGAGTAGAGGATCGATTCGGAGCCCTGCTTATTGCGTCTGTTTATTGCGTCTGTTTATTCGTATGCAATATATGTAAAGCGATCGCGTTTCAAACAGCAACCGGCTTCACTTTGGTGCAACGCGTTCATGGCAGCGTTGCACCGTTGTGCAGATCCGTTGTGCAGATCAGTACTCGGCGTCGAGTCCGTCCTGCACTTGCTCGGCCGCGCGTAACACGGCGCGTGCCTTGTTCTCCGTCTCTTGCCATTCCGATTCGGGGACCGAGTCGGCCACGATACCGGCGGCGGCTTGCACATAGAGATTGCCGTCCTTCACGATGCCCGTGCGAATGGCGATCGCCACGTCCATCTCGCCACCGAACGACAAGTAACCCACGGCGCCGCCGTACAAGCCACGCTTGACGGGTTCGAGTTCGTCGATCAGCTCCATGGCGCGAACCTTCGGTGCACCCGTGAGCGTGCCGGCCGGGAAGGTGGCGCGCAGCACGTCGATGTTCGACAAGCCGTCTTGCAGGCGGCCTTCGACCGAGCTCACGATGTGCTGCACGTGCGAGTACTTCTCGATGATCATCTTGTCGGTGACTTCGACCGTGCCGGTTTGCGCGATACGGCCCACGTCGTTGCGTGCCAGGTCGATGAGCATGACGTGTTCGGCAATTTCCTTCGGATCGCCAAGCAATTCAGTGGCTAGTTCCGCGTCGCGCTCGGGCGTGGCACCACGCGGGCGGGTGCCGGCGAGCGGGCGGATCGTGACGATTTCATGCACGCCATCCGGCGTTTGACGACGCTCCTGACGCACGAGGATCTCGGGCGACGCGCCGACCACCTGAAAGTCGCCGAAATTGTAGAAGTACATGTACGGCGACGGGTTGAGCGAGCGCAGTGCGCGATACAGCGAGAGCGGCGAGTCGCGATACGGCTTGATCAGGCGTTGGCCAACTTGCACCTGCATCAGCTCACCGGCAGCGATGGCTTCCTTGGCCTTCGCGACGGCCGCCAGATAGTCCGGCTTGGCGAATTCGCGGAAGGTCTCGGTGCGCACGCTGCCGGAGGTAACCGGCGCGTCGACCGGCGCCTTCAGGCGCGCGCGCAGATCGCGCAGTCGCAGGCGCGCCTTCGAATAGGCTTCGGGCTGCGTCGGGTCGGCATAGATGATGAGGTAGAGCTTGCCGGTCAGGTTGTCGATTACGGCGAGTTCTTCCGTGAGCAGCAACTGGATGTCGGGCAGGTTCAGGTCGTCACGCGGCGCGGTGTGGGCGAGTTTCTTCTCGATGTAGCGCACGGCGTCGTAGCCGAAGTAACCGGCGAGGCCGCCGGCAAAGCGCGGCATGCCCGGGCGCAGCGCCACTTTGAAGCGCGCCTGAAACTGCGTGATGAACTCGAGCGGGTCGCCTTCGTGTGTTTCGACGACGACGCCGTCGCGTACCACTTCGGTCTTGGGGCCAAAGCTGCGCAGCAGCGTGTGGGCCGACAGTCCGATGAACGAGTAGCGGCCGAAGCGCTCGCCGCCGACGACCGATTCGAGCAGGAAGGTGTTCGCACCGCGCCGGTCGCCCAAGGCCAGCTTGAGATAGAGCGAGAGCGGCGTGTCGAGATCGGCGAAGGCTTCGGCGATCAGGGGAATGCGGTTATAGCCTTCGTTGGCCAGCGATTTGAATTCGAGTTCGGTCATGGTGCACTCTGCCTGCAAGTTTGCCGGCGGGTGGTCCCGCAGATTCGGCGTGGATTGGCGTTAAGAAAACCTGAAAGGTATTTCGGGGAGGCCGACCTGCGGTCGAACTGCATCGCTCGTGCACCCCTCGTCGGTTGCCGGTCCGCGCACGCACCGTCAATACGCGCAAGCGTACGGCGGTGCGACGACAGAATCGTGTTTTGACGAAGACGCGCGCCGTGCAAAACGGCGCGTGAGTGCAGTAAATCTTGGGAACAACAACGATGCAAGAAACGGGTTGCTGAAGACGAGCTCCAGCGGTCCCGGCCACCCTGTGAGAAGGGTTTAGCAGGACCAGCGTCGCCAGGGCCAGGCCCCCCGGTCGATCACGCTCAGACTCCGTTTCTTGTTCAGGAACATGCGTTTGAATGCAGTGTGGAAGTTGGCAATGCGCTGAAGGGTTTCAGCCAGCCAGTGAGGGCGTCGCCTTGGGCACGATGGCCCGGGCAGCGCCCAGAATTGAGCCGACTATACCATCGGTGTCAATCGTTTGTATAGATTCGCCATGGTTGTAGCCGTACGGCACCGTGAGCGACCGGCAGCCCGCTGCGCGCGCCGCCTGAGCGTCGTTGCCCGAGTCGCCGACGAGCACCGCCTGTGCCGGTGCCACCCCGAACGCTTCGCACGCTTTCACGAGCGGCATCGGGTCGGGCTTGCGCTTGGGCCACGAATCGCCGCCGTAGACGAGATCGAACTGATCGAGCAGACCGTAGTGCTCGAGCAGGCCGATGGCGAAGCGATGCTGCTTGTTGGTGATGCAGGCCACCGGCAACCCGGCGGCGCGCAATGCCGCCAGACCCTCGCGCACTTCCGGGTAGAGCGCCGTGTTCTCGCCGTTAATCGACGTGTAGACGGCTTCGTACGTGTCTTGGGCGCGGCTGAAATGAGCGTCGATCTCGGGCTCGGAGAAGCGCTCCGCGAGCGTCTTGCGCACCAGATTGGCGGTGCCCTTGCCCACGAACGTCATCAGGCGCTCGGCCGGCACGGGGGCAGCCCCCAAGTCGGCCAGCATGGCGTTGAGTGCAACGCCGAAGTCGCCGGCGGTGTCGACGAGGGTGCCGTCGAGGTCGATCAGCACCGCGCGGATGCCGTCCAGATGAATATCGTTCGGGGGCAGGGACATGGTGTCGGCCTTACTTCGTGGCGGGGTTGGCGTTCGCAGCGTTCGCCACACTGGCCAGCTCTGCGCGCATCTGGTCGATTACCGCCTTGTAGTCGGGTTTGCCGAAAATGGCCGAACCGGCCACGAACGTGTCGGCACCGGCCGCAGCGATCTCGGCAATGTTGTCGACCTTCACGCCGCCGTCGATTTCCAGACGGATTTCACGGCCGGTCTCGGCGGTGTAGGCGTCGATACGGGCACGCACCGCGCGCAGCTTGTTGAGCGCTTCGGGAATGAACGACTGGCCACCGAAGCCCGGGTTGACCGACATGATGAGGATCATGTCGAGGCGGTCCATCACATGATCGAGGTAGTTCAGCGGCGTGCCCGGGTTGAACACGAGGCCGGCCTTGCAGCCGTTGTCGCGAATCAGGCCCAGCGTGCGGTCGATGTGTTCCGAGGCTTCCGGGTGGAACGTGATCAGATTGGCACCGGCCTTGGCGAAGTCCGGCACGATGCGGTCAACCGGGCGTACCATCAGGTGCACGTCGATGGGCACGTCCACGTGGGGGCGGATCGCTTCGCAGACCAGCGGGCCGATGGTCAGGTTGGGAACGTAATGGTTGTCCATCACGTCGAAGTGAATCCAGTCGGCACCGGCGGCCACGACGTTACGGACTTCTTCGCCCAGCCGGGCAAAGTCGGCGGACAGGATGCTGGGGGCGATGCAGAATTGCGTCATGGCGTGAGGGGGCTGGAGCGTCAAAAGCGCTATTTTAAAGCTTTCGCCTGACGCCTGTCTGAAAGCCGGTTGCCCCGTGCGACGACTTGCCGCAGAATGCCTTGCAAATCAATACGACACGCGCTGGACGCGCGGCAGGTGCCCGAATCGAGGGTATCGGCGCCGCCAGCGTGACCAGACAGACCCAAATACCGCACGTATGCGCAATAGGAACACCCGATGAGCCAGTATGAATTTACCGTCACGGTGCGCCCGCAATACTTGCCCGAGCAGTCGGAACCGGATCGGCGGCAATTTGCCTTTGCCTACACGATCACGATTCGCAACAGCGGGGAAGTGCCTGCGCAATTGATCTCGCGCCATTGGGTCATCACCGACGGCGACAACAAGGTGCAGGAAGTCAATGGCCTGGGCGTGGTTGGGCATCAACCGTTCCTGCAACCGGGCGAACAGTTCGAATACACGAGCTGGGCCATGGTCGGTACGCCGGTCGGCACCATGCGCGGCGAGTATTTCTGCGTGGCCGAGGACGGCACGCGCTTTGAAGCGCCAATCGCCGAATTTGCGCTCACCATGCCGCGCACCCTGCATTGAGGGTGAGGGGCGGCATGAGCGAGGCGGGGAACGCAGGGAAGGCGGAGCAGGAAGATCAGCGGCGGTCGTCGGACCAGTCTTCGCGTTTGAGCGGGTCGTCCAGCGGCTTGGTCGACGTGCGCTCCGCCGGGTCACCGGCATCGATGCCGTCGACCGTATCGCTCGGCATCGGTCTGATCGGACGCGCCGGCGCTTCCCGCATCTGGCGCACCCGGCGCGTGGGCGAGGGCCTGCGGCGCATCACAACAATTGCGGCGACGATCACGATCGCCAGCAAGACTTCCGGCAAGACCAGCAAGGCCGGATATTCATCGAACAAATTACCCATGATGCTTTCCCTGAATGTGTTCGGGCGGTGGCGTGCCGGCCGGGGCCTGGCGCTCGCCGCGTTTGCCGCATTGCTGTACGGATGTTCGAGTGTGCCGCCGAAGGACGCCTATCGTCCAGGCACACCGCCGTCGAACGTGCCTTCGCCACCGACGGGGGCTGGCCGCATGCAGGCCGTGTCGTGGTCGCAAGTCGACGGCTGGCAGGACGATTCGCTGATCGGCGCACGGCTTGCGCTTGCGCAAACCTGCGTCAAGCTGGGCCGGCAGAGCACGTGGCAGCCGGCCTGCCGCGCGTCCGAACGTCTCGACGATCTGGACCCGGCTTCGGTACGCCAGTTCTTCGAGCAATACTTTACGCCGTTTCGCATCGCCAACTCCGACGGCACGCAATCGGGCCTGATCACCGGCTATTACGAACCGCTGCTGCATGGCTCGCGCGTGCGCACCGGTATCTACCAGACGCCGCTCTACCGCTGGCCCGCCGGACGCAAGGTGGGCTCGCTGCCCGCGCGCGCTGAACTTAACCGCAGCGGCATCCTGCGGGGCAACGAGCTGGTCTATGTGGACGACCCCATCGAAGCGTTCTTCCTGCAAGTACAGGGCTCCGGTCAGGTGCTGCTCGACGACGGCACCGTGATGCGCGTGGGTTACGGCGGCAACAACGATCAGCCGTACAAGTCGATCGGCCGCTGGCTCATCGATCGTGGCGAGATCACCGCCGCACAGGCGACCATGCAGGGCATTCGTGCCTGGGCGCGCGCCAATCCGTCGCGTGTCGATGCGCTGCTCGACGTGAACCCGCGCTTCGTGTTCTTCCGCGAGATGCCGAATCACGGCGTGGGCGGTATCGAAGGGCCTGTCGGTGCCTTGGGCGTGCCGCTGACCGCCGAGCGCTCGATTGCCGTTGACCCCGCGTCGATTCCGCTCGGCAGCCCGGTGTTTCTCTCGACCACCCGTCCGCCGTTCGGGCCGCAAGCCAACGCGCCGATCAACCGCCTGATGTTCGCGCAGGATACCGGCAGCGCCATCAAGGGCGGCGTGCGCGCCGACTTCTTCTGGGGGCTGGGTGACGACGCCGGCGATCTGGCGGGCCGCATGCGCCAGAGTGGCCGCATGTGGGTGTTTCTGCCGAATCAATGAAAGACGCCCGATGAAAAAAGCCCGCGAGTTTCGCGGGCTTTTTTCTTAGTAACGACTGGCGAGGAATGCGTCGCTCAACGCGGACGCTTATCCACCACCCGGCGTGCCTTGCCGACCGAGCGCTCGATGCCGCCCACCGGACGCACGCGCACCGCGCACGACACGCCGATCAGCGTCTTGATGTCGCGCTTGAGCTCGCTGCCTGCCGACTTCAGTGCCGCATCGTCATGGCAGCCCACGGCGGCTTCGACGTCCACTTCCATCGTGTCCATCGGGCCTTCCTTGTCCAGCACGATCTGATAGTGCGGCGAGAGCACCGGCTGGCGCAGCAGCAACTCTTCGATCTGCGACGGGAAGACGTTCACGCCACGGATGATCATCATGTCGTCCGAGCGGCCGGTGATCTTTTCCATGCGGCGCATCGTGCGTGCCGTACCCGGCAGCAGACGCGTCAGGTCGCGCGTGCGGTAACGGATGATCGGCAGCGCTTCCTTCGTGAGCGACGTGAACACCAGTTCGCCGAATTCGCCATCGGGCACCACTTCGCCGGTTTCCGGATCGATGATTTCGGGGAAGAAATGATCTTCCCAGATCGTCGGGCCGTCCTTGGTTTCCGCGCATTCGCACGCCACACCCGGGCCCATCACTTCCGACAAGCCGTAGATGTCGACCGCGTCGATGCCCATGCGCTTCTCGATCGCCAGACGCATGTCGTTGGTCCACGGCTCGGCGCCGAAGATACCGATGCGCAGCGACGACTCGGAGGCCGCCATGCCCTGACGCTCAAGCTCGTCGGCAATCGCGAGCATGTAGCTCGGTGTGACCATGATGATGTCGGGCTTGAAGTCCTGAATCAGCTGCACCTGCTTCTCGGTCTGGCCGCCGCCGAACGGAATCACCGTCAGGCCGGCACGTTCGGCACCGTAGTGGGCGCCAAGGCCGCCCGTGAACAGGCCGTAGCCGTAGCTCACATGCACCTTGTCGCCGCGACGTGCGCCCGAGGCGCGAATCGAGCGCGCCACCAGATCGGCCCACGTGCTGATGTCGTTGGCCGTGTAACCGACCACCGTCGGCTTGCCCGTCGTGCCCGACGAGGCGTGAATGCGCGAGACCTGTTCCATCGGCACGGCAAACATGCCGAACGGATAGCTGTCGCGCAGATCCTTCTTGGTCGTGAACGGGAACTTGGCCAGATCGGCCAGCGTGTTCAGATCATCCGGATGGACGCCGGCCTCGTCGAACTTGCGCCGGTACACCGGCGAGTTCTCATAGGCATGCCGCAGCGTGGTCTTCAGGCGTTGGAGCTGAAGGGCGCGCAGTTCGTCGAGGCTCGCTTTCTCGATCGGATCGAGCGGCAAGGCGGTGGTCATGTCTGTCTCCTTGGGGCTTACGTCTTACACATACTGTTGGTTTTGCTCGCGAGCACGGGCTCGCGCACTGCCAGACGGCGTCAGATGACGCTGCCCTTGATCTGGGCGGATTTGCCGCGGAACATCGCTACCACTTCGCCGGCCGAGTTGGTCACGCGAATGTCGTAGATGCCGTGACGGCCCGACAGCAGTTGTTCCTGCGCTTCGGCCGTAAGCGTGTCACCGCCGGACACCGGCTTCAGGAATTCGATGCTGCAACCGGCCGCGACCGTGTTGATGTTGTAGCTGTTGCAGGCGAATGCGAAGGTCGAGTCGGCCAGCGTGAACATGAGGCCACCGTGGCAGATCGCGTGACCGTTGAGGAATTCGTCGCGCACGCGCATCGTCATGCGCGCGTAGCCCGGGCGCACTTCCTGCAACTCCATGCCGAGCCACTGGCTGGCGCGGTCGGTGCTGTACATCGCTTCGCCGGTGGCGCGGGCCAGGGCTTCGGGCGACAGGGTTTCCGGGGATGCGGCGTTTCCTGCGGGGGCGGTCAGGCTCATGGTGTCTCTCGTCTCGTCAGTCTTATTAAGTCTTCTTGTGGTCCGGTCTCTCGCGCGGCGCGTGTGGTTTTGGCGGTTCGTGTGCGTCGCTGCTTTTTCTTCGAATGCTATTTCGGTGCTGAAAAATTAACGGCCTTCGAACTTCGGCGCGCGCTTTTCCAGGAACGCGTTCACGCCTTCGGCATAGTCGTACGATGCGCCCAGCGCACGCTGGCCATCGCGCTCGAGATCGAGCTGCTGGTCGAGCGTGTTGGTGGCCGATGCGTAAAGCGCTTCCTTGATGGTGGCGAGCGCGCGCGTCGGTTGCGTCGCGAGATTCGTGGCGAGCTTGTTGGCTTCGGCCGTCAGCGCGTCGTCGTCGACACAGCGCCAGATCAGACCCCACTCGGCGGCTTGTTCCGCCGAGAGCTTGTCGCCGAGCATCGCCAACGCCATCGCCCGTGCCATGCCGATACGTTGCGGCAGGAACCACGTGCCACCCGTGTCCGGCAGCAGGCCGATCTTCACGAACGCTTGCAGGAAGTTCGCCGAACTGGCGGCAAGCACGATGTCGCAAGCCAGCGCCAGATTGGCACCCGCGCCCGCAGCGATGCCGTTCACGGCGGCAATCACCGGCATCGGCATCGCGCGCAGCTTGCGCACCAGCGGGTTGAAGTTCTCGTCGATCAGCGCGCCCAAATCGGTCGAGGCGCCCGGCGTGAAGTCGAGGTCCGCCAGATCCTGTCCCGCGCAGAAACCGCGTCCGGCGCCGGTCAGCACAATGGCGCGTGCGCCCTGTGCCTGTGCAGCGTCGAGGGCATCGCGAAGTTCGGCGTGCATCTGCCGCGTGAAGCTGTTGAGCTTCTCCGGGCGGTTGAGCGTGATCGTGGCGACGTTGGCTTCCAGCGTCAGTTGAATCGTGGCAGTCATCGGGGGCTTCCTCCGGGGGTCTCGTGCAGGCGCGTGGTCAAGTCGTCAGTTGTTATGGCCACGCGCGCCAATGGACTCAAGTGCGATCAGACACGCTCAATGGCGATGGCGATGCCCTGACCCACGCCGATGCACATCGTGCACAGGGCGTAGCGGCCACCGGTGCGGTGCAGTTGATACATCGCGGTCGTTACCAGACGGGCGCCCGAAGCGCCGAGCGGATGGCCCAGTGCAATGGCGCCGCCGTTCGGGTTCACGCGGGCATCGTCGTCGGCAATGCCGAGTTGACGCAGCACCGCCAGCCCTTGGCTCGCGAACGCTTCGTTCAATTCGATCACGTCGAACTGGTCGAGCGTCATGCCGAGTTGCTTGAGCAGCTTGAGGGTCGCCGGCGCCGGGCCGATGCCCATGATGCGCGGTGCCACACCTGCCGTTGCCATCCCCAGCACGCGAGCGCGCGGCGTCAGGCCATGCAGCTTGGCGGCGCTTTCGCTGGCCAGCAGCAGGGCGCAGGCGCCGTCGTTCACGCCCGAGGCATTGCCGGCGGTCACCGTGCCGTCCGGGCGCACGACGCCCTTGAGCTTGGCCAGCGATTCGAGGCTGGTCGCGCGCGGATGCTCGTCGTGTTCGACGACGATCGGGTCACCCTTCTTCTGGGCGATCGAGACCGGCGTGATTTCCTGAGCCAGCGTGCCGTCGGCTTGCGCGCGAGCGGCCTTCTCCTGACTGCGCAGCGCGAACAGATCTTGGTCGGCGCGGCTGATCTTGAAATCGTCGGCGACGTTCTCGGCCGTCTCCGGCATCGAGTCCACACCGTATTGCGCCTTCATCAACGGGTTGATGAAACGCCAGCCGATGGTCGTGTCGAAGATGGCGGCCTGACGCGCAAACGCGCTGTCGGCCTTGCCCATCACGAACGGGGCGCGGGTCATCGATTCGACGCCGCCGGCGATCATCAGACCGGCTTCGCCTGCCTTGATGGCGCGCGCGGCGCTGCCGATGGCATCCATGCCCGAGCCGCACAGACGGTTGAGCGTGGCGCCCGGCACGTCGATCGGCAACTCGGCCAGCAGGGCGGCCATGCGTGCGACGTTGCGGTTGTCTTCACCGGCCTGATTCGCGCAGCCGTAGATCACGTCATCGATCGCGCGCCAGTCCACGTTCGGATTGCGCGCCATGAGTGCCTTGAGGGGAATGGCACCGAGGTTGTCGGCGCGAACGTCCTTCAGGGCACCGCCGTAACGGCCGATGGGGGTGCGGATCGCGTCGCAGATAAAGGCTTCGGTCATGATGTCTCGTTCCTGTCTTGGAAGGCGGGGTTCGCGCAGGGCGGTGGCGTCGGGCAGTGATCGCCCCGGATGTCACCGGTACCACCGTGCCGCGAGGAGTCACTATGGTAGTGACTTCCCGCTGCCGGTGCGCGCGTTCGCGCTCTCTCTATATATAAGGGTGCTGTGTCGCTCGGGTGTCGTCCGACCGCCTTAGGCAGCGCCCGCGTCGGACTTGGCCGGCACGTGGTGGCGGCTCTGCACGACACGGAAGCGATTGGCCACGAAGGCCGCGTCGGCGAGGCTGGCGTTGGCGGCCGGGTTGCCGCCCGTGCCGTGGTAGTCCGAGTACGCCGCCGACTGGTTCACGAACACACCGCCGGTCAGATTCAGCGACAGGGCCACGCGGCCTTCGATGGAGGCGTCGAGTGCCTGCGCTTCTCCTTCGGCAGACGTCGTGTAGGCCGACAGCGTCAGTGCGCCATGTTCGGCGGCGATGCGGCCGGCCAGTTCGAAGGCTTGCTTGCCGCTGTCCACGGCGATCACGAAGGCGATCGGGCCGAACCATTCACGGGTGTAGACGGCTTCGTCGGCCACATCGAGCGCCACGATCAGCGGCGTGCGCACGCGGGCGTCGGCGAAGGCCGGGTGTTGCAGCGTCTGGCTGTCGAGCACGACGCGGCCGACCTTGCGGGCTTCGTCGATCCGGGCGAGCACACCTTCGTTCTGAATGGCGCCGAGCAGTTCGACGGCCTTGGCCGGGTCGCTGCACGTCTTTTGCACGCTGCCGGCAATGGCGGCGACAACGTCGTCGAACGACACCTTGCCTTCGGCCGTCTGGATGCCGTCACGCGGGATGTAGATGTTCTGCGGTGCCGTGCACATCTGGCCCGAGTACAGGGCGAGCGAGAAGCCGATGTTGCGTGCCACGCCCTTGAGGTCGTCTGCCGAGTCGATCACGATCTGGTTCACGCCGGCCTTCTCTGTGTAGACCTGCGCCTGACGGGCGTTGGTTTCGAGCCAGTCGCCGTTGGCCGTGCTGCCGGTGAAGTCGATCACGCGCACTTCGCCGCGCTTGGCCAGTTGCTGGACGATTTCGCCGTCGTTCGGGTTGGTCGCGGCGAGCGTCACCACGTCCGGATCGAAGCCGGCTTCGGCCAGCACTTCACGGGCAATCTTCACGGTGATGGCGAGCGGCAGAATCGCGCCCGGGTGCGGCTTGACGATCACGGCGTTGCCGGTGGCGAGGCTGGCGAACAGGCCGGGGTAGCCGTTCCACGTCGGGAACGTGCAGCAGCCGAGCACCAGCGCGACGCCGCGCGGCACGACGGTGTAGCGCTTTTCCATCGCGAGCGGCGGGTTCTTGCCCTGCGGCTTTTCCCAGTAGGCGTCGGCGGGAATGCGGCGCAGTTCGTCCCATGCATAGGCCACGGCTTCGAGGCCGCGATCTTGTGCGTGCGGGCCGCCGGCCTGGAACGCCATCATGAAGGCCTGACCGGTCGTGTGCATCACGGCGTTGGCCATTTCGAAGCTGCGTGCGTTCAGGCGTTTGAGAATCTCGAGCGACACACCGACCCAGGCGTCCGGGGTGGCGGCGCGGTACGTCTTGTGCGCTTCGCTCACGCGGGCGAGCAGGGTGTCGATTTCGAAGCCGGGGTAGGTCGTGCCGAGCGCGAAGCCGAACGGCGAGGCTTCCTGACCGGCGCTGCCGGTGCTGCCGCGCTGTTCGAGCGGGAAGGCGGCGTTCAGATACTGCTTGAAGGCGGCTTCACCGTCGGCAGCGGCCGTCTCGCCATAGGCGCGCGGGCTCGGCATTTCGGTAAACGGACTCCAGTAACCACGCGTGGCGATGGCCTGAAGGGCGCGCTCAAGGGTCTCTTGGTGTTTGGCGAAGAGGGGATGGGTCATGGTGGCGGGTCTATCCGTATCGGAGTGCGGCTGGCGGGTTCGCTGTCTGCCCGCACCCCCTCGCGAGCGAGGACTTGCGGGCGGCGGAGACGGCATGCTGTCATTCGGTAGCGATCAACATTAATTGACCGACCGGTTGGTTTGTTAATATAGCATCAAATCTTTCGGGCGTGGCAGGTCATGACGCCGGGTTTTCCCCGAATTTTTCGGTGGTGCGAATGGGCGGCGGGGCGACGTCTGGCGGGCCGTTTGCATGGCGGAACGGGAGATGCGTGGGCAGGGGAACGATGGCATCATGCCTATCCACTACAGTCGACGCCCGGCCGGCCGCAATCCATGGTCTGCCGCCCGCGCCGCCGCGCTGCTGCGAACCGGCAGCGTGCCCATCGCCTTATGCCTTACGGCTGTTTCCGGTGACTGCGCCGACGCTACTGTTATAAGTGTCGCGCAGATGCCAGCCCCTGAATCACAAGACGAGACTTTGACTGGAGGAACAAGAGGATGACGACGTACGAGAACATTCTGGTGGAGACGCGTGGCCGCGTCGGTCTGATCACGCTGAACCGCCCGAAGGCCCTCAACGCGCTGAACGACGCGCTGATGGATGAGCTGGGCGCTGCGCTGACGGCGTTCGACGCCGATGAGGCGATCGGCTGCATGGTGATCACGGGCAGCGAGAAGGCATTCGCGGCGGGCGCCGACATCGGCATGATGTCGAAGTACACGTTCGCCGATGTCTTCAAGGGCGACTACATCACGCGTAACTGGGAGACGGTGCGCCGCATCCGCAAGCCGGTGATCGCGGCGGTCTCGGGTTTTGCGCTGGGCGGCGGGTGTGAGTTGGCCATGATGTGCGATTTCATCATCGCTGCGGACAACGCCAAGTTCGGCCAGCCGGAAATCAAGCTCGGCGTGATCCCGGGCGCAGGCGGCACGCAGCGCCTGACGCGCGCGGTGTCGAAGGCGAAGGCCATGGACATGTGCCTGACGGCGCGTTTCATGGACGCCGCCGAAGCAGAGCGTGCCGGGCTGGTGTCGCGCGTGGTGCCGGTCGCGACGCTGCTCGATGAAGCGCTGGGCGCGGCCAATACGATTTGCGAATACTCGCTGCCGGTGGTGATGGCAGCCAAGGAAGCGGTGAATCGCGCTTTCGAATCGACATTGGATGAAGGCGTGCAATTCGAGCGCCGTCTGTTCCATTCGCTGTTCGCGCTTGAAGATCAGAAGGAAGGCATGGCGGCGTTTGTTGAAAAACGTAAGCCGGTTTTCAAGCATCGCTGAAATTGAGTGAGAAACTGGGACGGCCTCCTTTTTGGAGGCCGTCGTATGTTAGGCTGCCGGTTTTTTCAGCAAGGACGAGACGATGTCGATGAAGCGACGTGCATTTGCGCTGGCCCTGGTAGTGTCTTCCGGGCTGTTGTTGGGTGCCTGCGGGAAGAAAGAAGAAACGGCTGCCGGCCGCTCGGTCGGGCCGGATGGCTCCCAGCCTGTCTACGTCGTGGGTTCGGACGCGGCCTATGCGCCGTTCGAATATGAAACCGACACCCGGCAGATTGCCGGCTTCGATATCGATGTGATGAAGGCCGTCGCCGACAAGGCGGGTATTGCGGTGCGTTTCATCAACACGCCGTTCGAGGGCATTTTCAATTCACTGGTGCAGGGCGATCGCGACATCCTGATCTCGGCGATCACGATTACCGATGAGCGCCGCAAGCAAATGGACTTCTCGACGCCTTATTTCGAAGCGTCGCAACTGATTGCCGTGCCGGCCAACTCGAGCGTGAAGAGTTTTGACGATCTGAAGTCGCTCAAGGTGGGGGTACAGACGGCCACGACGGGCGATGAAGTCGTGCAGAAGCTGATGGGCAAGAACAACCCGGCGGTGAAACGCTTCGAGGGCACGCCGCTCGCCATGAAGGAACTGGAAGCCGGCGGTGTCGATGCGGTGGTGGCCGATAACGGCGTCGTGGTGAACTTCATCGCGAACAATCCCAACGCCAGCCTGCGCACCGTGGCGGACAGCAACTTCCCGAAGGAGTATTACGGGATTGCTGTGCGCAAGGGCGATGCCGAGTTGCTCGCGAAGATCAACAAAGGGATCGAAGCGATCAAGGCCGACGGCACGTACGACACCATTTATCAGCGCTACTTCGGCAAAAAGTAACCGCTCAGGTGCGTGGAATAAGGAAAAAGCCCCGTCGCGACGGGGCTTTTTCATGGCTTTTCAAATTATTTTCACAAAGTGCTTGCCAGCGTTCGGGGTTTTCACTAATATTCCGTCTCTCGCAACGACAGCGACGCAGCGAAAGCGGCGAAGCAGGAAGATGCGACGGGCTGGAAAGCCCGGTGGTTAGTGGTTTTGGAGCTTGTGAGTCGCTACGGCGACGAACGAAAAGAAGCGAAAAAAACTGTTGACGACGACGAGAAGCTGCGACATAATCTCACTTCTCTGCTGCTGATGCAGCGACGCAGAAAACGAAGCGACGGCGCGGTAATAATGCGACGAAGCGAAGTTCAAA
>NZ_NGUQ01000012.1 GCF_002179965.1 Pandoraea sp. PE-S2T-3 | reverse complement strand
TGTGGGATCAGGCACTGACGCAGCAACGCTTGTCGCACGACACGATGACGCAGGAGCTCGGTGCCGCGCTGGAACGCTTCGCTCAGACGTTCGACGCGCGTTCGAATGCCCTGATCAGCGACGTGGCGGTGAAGCTCGATACGACCAGCGGCAATGTGTCCGGTGCACACGAGCGTGTGGCGCAAGTGTGGAGCGAATCGCTGGCGCTGCAAAAGGCGGCCAACGCGTCGCTGGCCGCCGATCTTGGCACCGCATTGAGCCGCTTCACGGAAACATTCGAGCAACGCTCGGCGCATCTCGTGGACGGCGTGAGCACGCGCACGGAAGGCGCGATGCAAAGCGTTGCCGACACGGCGGCCGTGGTGTCCGGCGAGTGGAAGCAGGCCATCACTGCGCAGCAACAAGCCAACGACTCGCTCACGCAAGACCTCGCCGCCGCGCTCGCGCGCTTTGCCGACACCTTCGACACGCGCTCGACGCAACTGCTGCATGGTGTTTCGACGCAAATGGACGCCGCGTCGGCCAATGTCGCACACGCCTGGCGCGACGCCATCGCCGAACACGCTCGCGTGAGCGAACAACTGGCGGGCGGCAATCAGCAACTCGTTGCCGCGACGACGACGGCCTTCACCGAACACAGCGCGTCGCTGCTCGACGCCCTGAACGCCGCCAACGCCGCGCATCACGACGCCACTGCCGAGCGCGAGACGCAACGTCTGTCGGCATGGACCGCAACGCTCGAAGGCACGCTCGCGACACTGCGCGAACAGTGGCAGCAGATGGGCGCGCAAACGGCCAATCAGCAACAGACGATCTGCGAGACGCTCAGCCGTACCGCGCTCGAAATGTCGGAACAGTCGCGCAACAACGCGAGCGACACCATCGCCGAGATTTCGCGCCTGATGCAGACCGCTGCCGAAGCCCCGAAGGCCGCCGCCGAAATCATCGCCGAACTGCGTCAGAAGCTCTCGGACAGCATGTTGCGCGACAACGCCATGCTGGAAGAACGCTCGCGCCTGCTCGATACGCTCGGCACGCTGCTCGACACGGTGCGCCATGCAGGCAACGAACAACGCGCGGCGGTCGACGATCTCGTCACCACGTCGGCGCAGTTGCTCGAACGTGCCAGCGCGAATCTGGGCGACGCCATTGCCGCCCAGACCGAGAAACTGGCCGCCGCGTCGGCGCAGGTCACCGGCAGCGCGGTGGAAGTGGCGAGCCTCGGCGACACGTTCGGCGCTGCCGTGCAGGCCTTCGGCGAATCGAACACGCAACTGCTCGACCATCTGCAACGCATTGAAGCCGCACTCGACAAATCGATGGCCCGCAGCGACGAACAACTCGGCTACTACGTCGCGCAAGCCCGCGAAGTGGTGGAGTTGAGCGTGATGTCGCAAAAGCAGATTCTCGAAAACCTGCAACAGCTGGGCGCGGCCCGCACACAACCGGGTAGCGCGGCAGCATGAGCCACGACTTCGACTCCGAGATGGCCGACGGCGACGTTGGCGCCGCCGCACCGGCGTGGGCCGTGTTCGGCGATCTGATGTCGGTGATGCTCGGCGCGTTCGTGCTGATCATGCTTGGCGTGATCGGCGTGCAGCTCGAATTGTCGGCCAAGCTGGAGCGCGAGGTGAAGGAACGTCAGGCCGAAACGCAACGCCGCGAGACGCTGGAGAAAGCGCTCGCCGGGCCGCTGGCGGGCGGGCGCGTCACGATCGTGAACGGCCGCATCGGTATCAGCGGCAACGTGCTCTTCGCGCTGAATTCGGATCAGTTGCAGCCGCAGGGCCGCGAAGTGCTGCGCAGTCTCGCCGCGCCGCTCGCCGCTTACCTGAAAGTGAGCGACGAGATTCTGATGGTCAGTGGCTTCACCGACGATCAGCAAGTGCGTGAGACGAACCGGCGCTTTGCCGATAACTGGGAGTTGTCTGCGCAACGGGCGCTCACCGTCACGCGCGAGTTGATCGCCGCAGGTATTCCCCCGTCGTCGGTGTTCTCGGCCGCGTTCGGTGCGGAACAGCCCGTGACGTCGAACGGCGACGAGGCCGGCCGCGCCAAGAACCGGCGCGTGGAAATTGCACCGATGCCGCGCAGTAGTGCGGGGAATGCGGGGAATACAGGCAAGGCCGGGAAATCAAATGGCTGACGCTGATCCCACCGATTCGGCTGACACCGCCGACGCCGCCGATAAGTCGATCTGGCAGACCCAACTCGACCTCTGGCGGGCGCAGCAAGCCGACAAGCGCGACCCGGTTCGCTTTCACCTCATTGAGGCGCTAGCGCGGCGAGCAGAGACCTATACGGGCGAAGCAAGGCGCGTGCTGGACGCGCGCCTGCAAACGCTCGTCGACGCCTTCTCGAAGGCTTTGACGGACGGTGCGAACGGTGCAGCCCCGGACGCCCACGACAGCGTTGCCACGGCGCCGGAAGGCGGAGTTGCTGCCATCTCGCCATCCCAGTCCTCCCAGTCCTCCCAGTCGCCCCTGTCTGCCCTGATCGCCGACATGACGCAACGCGTCGGCGAGCGGCCCGCACGGTCGGTAGCGTCGCTCAAGCGTCCCGCGAACCCGGCACCTGTGGCGCGCCCGGTCAACGCGGCTTCATCCGGCGCAGCGGCAGGTGTTTCATCCGCCGCTTCATCGGTCGCCCCTGCCATCGCGCCGCCCGCGCCCCCAACGGTCATCGCAACCGACGACAGTTTCGAAGACATGGACGTGCTGGAGTATTTCCGCGAAACCTGGTCGAAGCTCAGCACCGACGGCAATCTGCGGCAGTCGCTGGCGCAGGTGCCGGAGAACGCCGGGCCGCTGAATTCGAGTCATCTCGTGCATCGCGCGCTCTCGCTCATGCACGACGTGTCGCCCGACTATCTCCGCCACTTTCTGCGCCATGCCGACGCCCTCTCATGGCTCGAAGACATGGACAGCGCCGGCGCAATGCGCAACAAGAGCGCGGCGCGTGTCGCGGCTTCCGCCAAGCCCTCGCGGGCAAAGGCGCGTTGAGCG
Organism: Pandoraea sp. PE-S2T-3; assembly: GCF_002179965.1. Taxonomy (GTDB): domain Bacteria; phylum Pseudomonadota; class Gammaproteobacteria; order Burkholderiales; family Burkholderiaceae; genus Pandoraea. The sequence goes on along the minus strand of NZ_NGUQ01000012.1, from coordinate 153,606 downwards.
GCACCGGGGGCCAACTTGCCAGTCAAGACCGTTCCGGGCGATAATCGCGCTCGTTCCCGCTGCCAAGGCGCGGGAAATTCCTTTGAAAAATCATCGTGTTGGGCGCCAGCGCGGGCATCACTGCCAAGCGCGCCGCCCGCCGCAGCACTTCCTCGACAAGCCGTCGCCCCCGACGGCTTTCTGCTTCCATGACGAACCACGCGAACCACGGGCGACCGCCGACTGACGACGCGCAACCGGCCCACGACGACGACGCCGACCTCGACGCGCCGAACACCTCTGACGCGCAAGACGACGAAGCACAGATCGGTCCGGACGGCGTTGCGCACCCGCGCCGCATCCGCAGCTTCGTGCGCCGTGCCGGTCGCAGCTCGGAAGCGCAAAAGCGCGCATTCGACACGCTCGGCCCGAAGTTCCTCGTGCCCTACGCGCCCGAAACGCTCGACTGGCCGGCCGCCTTCGAACGCCCGAACGCCCCGCGCATTCTCGAAATCGGTTTCGGCATGGGCGACGGCACCGCGCATATCGCCAAGGTGCGCCCTGACGACGATTTCCTCGGCGTGGAAGTGCACGAGCCGGGCGTGGGCGCGCTGCTCAAGCTCATCGGAACCACGCCGCTGTCGAACGTGCGCATCATCCAGCACGACGCCGTGGAAGTGGTTCAGCACATGCTGCCGGAAGCGTCGCTCGACGGCGTTCACGTGTTCTTCCCGGACCCGTGGCACAAGAAGCGCCACCACAAGCGCCGCCTGCTCCAGCCGCCGTTTGTCGCACTGCTCGCCTCGCGCCTGAAGCCGGGTGGTTATCTGCACTGCGCGACCGACTGGCAGGAATACGCCGAACAGATGCTCGAAGTGCTGGGCGCCGAGCCGACGCTCGAGAACACCGCCGCCGACTATGCGCCGCGTCCCGACTACCGTCCGGTGACGAAGTTCGAGAACCGTGGCCTGCGCCTCGGTCACGGCGTGTGGGATCTGGTCTTCAGGAAGCGCGGCTGAACGGCGCGATTGAAAGGCTGAGGCATACGAAAAAGGGCACCGCGAGGTGCCCTTTTTTCATTGCGTCAATCCGTGATGCTTAGTCTGCCCAGACCACCAGCCCGCTGTAACCGGTCGCCAGCACCACCAGACCGAACACGATGCGGTACCACGCGAACGCGGTGAAGTCGTGCGACGCGATGTAGCGCAGCAACCAGCGCACGCAAATGAACGCACTGATGAACGCCGCCACGAACCCGACACCGAACAGGCTGAAGTCATCCACCGACAGCGTGGCGCGCGCCTTGTACAGTTCGTAGATGGTTGCGCCGAACAGGATCGGAATCGCGAGGAAGAACGAGAACTCGGTCGCCACCTTGCGCTCCAGTCCGAACATCATCCCGCCGATGATCGTGGCCCCCGAGCGCGACGTACCGGGCACGAGCGCGAGACACTGTGCAAAGCCGACCTTCAGCGCATCGGCGACCGACAGATCGTCGATGGAATTCACGCGCGGCAATTGGCCGGCTTCGACATTGCGGCGGTTGTGACGCTCGACCAGCAGAATGATCACGCCACCGACGATGAACGCTGTGGCCACCACCGTCGGATTGAACAGCACCGCCTTGATGTGCTTGCCGAGCAGCAGCCCCAGCACGATGGCCGGCAGGCAGGCGACGATCACGTTGATGGCAAAACGGCGCGAGGTGGCATCGCTGCCCAGCCCCGCCACGACACGTGCAATCTTCGCGCGGAATTCCCAGCAGACGGCCAGAATCGCGCCGAACTGAATCACGATCTCGAAGACCTTGCCCTTGTCGTCGTTGAAGTTGAGCAGACTGCCGGCCAGAATCAGGTGCCCCGTCGACGAGATCGGGAGGAATTCGGTCAGACCTTCGACCACACCGAGAATGACCGCCTTAAGCGCCAGCAACAAGTCCATGCAATGGTTTCCTGATAAGTCTTGAAAGGGTGAAATCGGGAGATGCGTGAGCCCGGCATGCGTTGCCGCCGGCTCAACGATTCATCGGTTCAACGGGAATCGAATTTGACGTTCACACCGTGCGACAGCACGGTGATCTGGCCCGGTTGTCTTGCCACGCCGCCAATGCTCAGTTGCTCGGGCTTGAACGTGTAGATCGGGGCGCCCTGCAACAACTGAGTGGCGAGCAATGCGCCGGCAGCGTTGAGCTGGCGCGACCAGCGCTCGGGCAAACCGTCAATCGTGAATGTCTCGACTTCCGGATCGCGCAGCACCACGGACATCGTGGCCGGGTCGTAGGCCAGCGCACTGTCGATGGCCAGCGTGCCGGTGAGCGGCGCGCCGCCAAGCGGATGCGTCACGGTGGCGTCGACGGCCACCGCCAGACGGTTGCGGTCTGGCAGCAGCGTCAGACGCGGGTGCGACAGGTTCACGTCAAGCACCGCCAGCACGCGGCGGTCGAACGGAAACTTGCGCTCCAACGCGCGCTGCAACTGGCTTTCGGAAAAGGTGTAGTCGTTGCCGAACGGCAAACCGGCACATGCGGCGAGCCCGGCAGCGAGTGCCGATGCGCCCGTGAGGGTCAGCCAGCGACGACGCGACGGGTTCGTCGCTTCGTGCACATCGCGTGTGTCCAATGCCTCGCACTGCTGATGATGTTGCCGGTCCGGATGCGTGTGACGCGCCATGTCTCGTTCCACTACAGGGCGCCCAGCGCCCGACACGCGCGACTATAGCATTCGCCCATGACGCCGAACTACCCGGTGCCTATCGGCGTAGCGCTGTGACGGATGGGGTTTGATGCATGGGGGCGATCCGCCGGTTACTGCACCGGTGCTGTCAGCGCTTCGAGTTCGGACAGCCAGCGCACGGCGTGTTCGCGGTCGTCGCCACACATTTCCAACGAAGGTTGCAGCGAGCCGCACACGGCCGGGCGCAGCGGGCTGCCGAAGATCTGGCAGCGGTCGGCATCGTCGAGTTGCACGCAGCGCGTGTTCGCCGGCTTGCCGTGCGGCATGCCGGGAATCGGGGACGAGATGGAGGGCGCGATACAACAAGCCGCGCAATGCGGTCGGCAGTTCATGAAACGATCGGTTGGGGCCGGTGGCGGAGGTGTCACCGGACAAGCAGGCTGCGCATTTTACCGCGTGCGCAACCTGCCCCGCCCCTGCACTCGGTTACCCGTTCACCACGGCAACGCGCCTGCCACGTCGAAGAAGCCGCCGTTGACCGCACCACGCTCGCCCAGCGCCAGCATCACCACGCTGCGCGCGCCGTCTTCCACGCTCTGGGTGCCCCGTTTGCCGTTCAGATCGGTCGCCGTGTAGCCCGGATCGACCGAATTCACGGTGATCGCCGTCTCGCGCAAGGTGTGCGAGAGCTGCACGGTCAGCATGTTGAGCGCCGCCTTGGAGGCGTTGTACCCGATCAGCTTGAACGCGGCATGCTCCCACGCCGGGTCGCCGTTGTTGGCGAGCGAGCCCAGACCGCTCGACACGTTGACGATACGCGCGGCGTCCGAGCGCGACAGCCACGGCAACATGGCTTGCGTCACCCGCAAGGTGCCGAAGAAGTTAGTGGCAAATACCCGCTCGACCGCCTCGATGGACGCCCGCTCGGGGGTGTCGTCGCGCGGATCGGTAATGCCCGCATTGTTCACCAGCACGTCAAGCCGGCCGTGATAGCGCCCGATCCGGTAGGCCGCCGCGTGCAGCGTCTCCGGCTTGAGCAGGTCGATCACCAGCGTCTCGGCCTGAAAACCCGCCTTGCGCAGCGGGGCCACCACCTCTTCACCTCTTGCCTCGTCGCGGGCCCCCACCACCACCGTCATGCCCGCCTCGGCGAGCGAGCGTGCCACTTCCTGCCCAATACCCTTGGTCGCGCCCGTCACCAGTGCCACCCGTCCCAGATGGCGTTCGGCGTCCGCTCGCACTGCCTTGTCGATTGCGTCCCGTTTCATCACTGCTCCCGTCGTCATGCCTGTTGTTCTGCGCTGAACTGCATGCAAAGCCGCGCAAATTTGTTAGCATCGAGTTTATGAAGAATCCTTCAGATTTTCTATTCGCATATGAAACCGGACTTCCGAGGGGCCTCAGGGCCCCGTAAATCGCCGCAGCAGGCCCGTTCGCGTGTCACGATCGACGCGATTTTCGAGGCCGCCCTTCAGGTTTTGCTGCTCGATGGCGGGCGCCAGCTCACCACCACCCGGGTGGCGGAGCGCGCCGGGGTGTCGGTCGGCACCCTCTATCAGTATTTCCAGAACAAACAGGTGCTGCTCTATGCCGTGCTGGAGCGGCATATCGACCGCATCGTCTGTACGGTGGAAAAGACGTGTCTGGATTCGCACGGCCTGCCGCTCGAGGCGATGGCCCGGGCGCTTGCCGACGCGTACGTCGGCGCGAAGATGACGGATATCGAGGAAGCGCAGGCGCTCTATCGTCTGTCGGAAGATCTGGATGGCCGGGAGGTATTTGCGGGGGCCAGCCAGCGCATGCATGCGGCGGTCGTCGCCATGCTGGATACCGCGCAGGACGGGCGTTTCGACGATACGAGCACGGTCGCTTTCGTGTTCCTGAATTCGATGACGGGGCCGATCAAGGCGATTCTTGAGAACCGCACGCCGGCGGGCACGACCTGCGGCCAGCTCGCTGCGCACATCGCCGATCAGATCGCCACGATGTGTGCGGCATATCTGCATCGGGTGACCCTTCCCAACCCATAAGTTCACGCGTCATCATGACCGTCGCCCGGAACTGGTAAAATGCGCGGTTGTGTTTGCCTACAATCCCACGGTAATCGAAATGAATTACGAACAGGCCCGCTTTAACATGATCGAGCAGCAGATCCGCCCTTGGGATGTGCTCGATCAGCAGGTGCTCAATCTGTTGACGGTGGTCAAGCGCGAAGACTTCGTGCCGGCGCCCTACCGCAACCTCGCTTTCACCGACGTCAAGATCCCGCTCAAGGGCGCCGCGATCAGCAACGACAGCCAGTTCATGCTGGAACCGCGCGTCGAAGCGCGCATTCTGCAAGCGCTCGCGCCGAAGAAGAACGAGAACGTGCTGGAAATCGGTACGGGTTCGGGCTACATGGCCGCGCTGCTCGCCTATAACGCGCATCACGTGACCACGGTGGAATTCGACGCCTACCTCGCCCAGACCGCCCAGCAGACGCTGCGCGCGAACGGCGTGACGAACGTGGAAGTCGTGAACGCCGACGGCGCACAAGGCTGGAGCGCCGCCGCCCCGTACGACGTGATCGCGATCTCGGGCGCGCTGGCAGAACTGCCGCAGGCCTTCCTCGCGCAGCTCAAGGTGGGCGGCCGTCTGGCAGCCTTCGTGGGCGGCTCGCCGGTGATGGAAGCGCAACTGATCACGCGTCTGTCGGAAAACGAGTACCGCACCGAAAACCTGTTCGAGACGCAAGTGGCCTATCTGGTCGCGCCGCAACCGTCGAGCTTCAAGTTCTGAGCCCGGCGCCCGGGTGTGTGCCGCCGCCAGCTGACGGCGGCGCGCCCGGATTGCCGTGTGCGGACCAGTCCCCCGGGGGATGAATGAGGACTGGCCGCCATTTATACGACACACGTTGATCATGCAAAACATTACACCGGCGCAATTAGCCCAGTGGCTGGCGGATGGGGACCGCGGCCAACCCACGCTTCTGGACGTGCGTGAGGATTGGGAAGTGCAGACCTGCCACATTGCGCAGAGCAAGAACGTGCCGCTTGGCGACGTGCCTGCCCGCCTGAACGAACTCGACGCCGACGCGCCCATCGTGTGCATTTGCCATCACGGCATGCGCAGCGCCCGTGCCGCGATGTTTCTGGAACAACAAGGTTTTACCCAGCTTTTCAATCTCGACGGTGGTATCGATGCCTGGGCTCGCCAGGTCGACCCGTCGATGCCGACTTACTGAGCCAGGGCCATGCGCCCCTCGAGGCTCGCCGCGCATCCGCGCGCGGCCAAGCGTGCGCCTGCCCTGCGCGCAGCGTCTGCGATGCCCGTTGTCCTCGCGACGATGTGCTTCGCGCTCGCCGCGCCCGCCGGTGCCACCGATCTTCTCCAGCTTTATGGGGAAGCCCAGACCCGCGACGCGCTGATCGCCAGCGCCCGTTCGGCCTATCTCGCGAATGTCGAAGCCCTGCCGCAGGCACGTGCTGCCCTGCTGCCGCAAGTGACCGCGCGGTGGAGCACCGTGAATACGCACTACGGCTCGGGCAATATTTCGAACACGTTCGGCAGCAGCGGTTACAGCCTCGCGCTCACGCAACCGATCTTCCATTGGGATAGCTGGCAGACGTATCAGCAAGGCAAGCTGACGGTCGCCGCCGCCGAAGCCTCGTTTGCGCAAGCCGAGCAGGATCTGATTCTGCGTGTCGCAGGGGCGTATTTCGATGTGCTCGCGGCGCAGGATGACCTCGCGCTGGCCGGTACGCACAAGCAGGCGATTGCCGAACAGCTCGCCGCCGCGAAGCGCAATTTCGAAGTGGGTAACGCGACGATCGTCGACGCGAATGAAGCGCAGGCCAGTTTCGATCAGGCCACCGCGCAGGAAATCGCTGCGCAGAACACGCTCGACGTACGCCGCGCTGCATTTGCGCGCATCGTCGGCCATCCGGTCGGCTCGCTCGCGACGCTGCGTGCTGGCTCGACGCTGCCCTCGCCGCAGCCGAACAATGTGGCGGACTGGGTCGCACAAGCGGAACAAGCGAACTACGGCGTGCAGTTGCAGACGCTGACGCTGGAGACGGCACGACGAGAAACGTCGAAAGCGAAGTCGGGCTATATGCCGTCGATCGATCTGATCGCCAGTGGGGCGCACTCGAACGTCGGTAACGCGAACAGCCTGCTGTCGTCGGCGATGTCGAGTCCGACCAGCCAAGGCTCAGGGCCCAGCTCGGCGGGACAGATCGGCATTCAGATCAGCATTCCGATCTTCTCGGGCGGCTCGGTGCAGAGCAAACTCCGCCAGACACTTGCGCTGGAAGACAAGGCAACGAGTGATCTCGATGACGCACGCCGGCTTGCCGTGCTGAGTGCGCGTACGTCGTATCTCGGGGTTTCCAGCGGACTGGCGCAGGTGAAGGCGCTTGAGGCCGCAGAGCAATCGGCGCAATCGTCGGTGGCGTCGAACAAGCTGGGCTATCAGGTCGGCATTCGCATCAACGCCGACGTGCTCAACGCGGAAGACAAACTCTTCACGACACGTCGCGATCTCGCCAAAGCACGCTACAGCACGCTGCTCTCAAGCCTTCAGTTGAAGGCCAGCGCGGCCACGCTGGTGGACACCGATCTGCAATTGCTCAACGCACTGCTGACGGAAAATCCTGACGCGTCGGCTGCGATGGCTGGTGTTCGCGAAGCCGCACCGAAGAACTCCGGCGCGGGGTTGCCTGAAAAAGGTGTGCGGCCGGGAACGACGGCGCCGTTGCGGCGCTAAGGCCGATTCGTATCACTCGGTCTGTCCCTCGGGACAGACCGGCTCAAGTCGCACTCGGTGCCGCTTTTACGACTTGCTCGACCGTCGTCTCCTCACCCAACCAACGGCCCAGTGCGCCCACGGTGCGCTGGGTCGCGCCCTGATGCTGCTTGGCAAATAACGTCGCCGCCGTACGCATCGCCAATCGACGATCGTCGTTGACCAACAAGTCCGCTAACGACGCCGCCAACTCGCCCGCATCGCTCACCCGTCGAGCAGCGCCCGCCGCCAACGCGTTTTCACTCGCCTGCGTGAAGTTGAACATGTGCGGACCGAAAATCACCGGGGTTCCCGCAGCACACGCTTCAATCAGATTCTGGCCGCCCAACGGCAGCAAACTGCCGCCGATGAATGCGATGTCCGCCGCCGAAAAATACGCCGGCATCTCGCCCATCGAGTCGCCCAAGACCACTTCGACGTCGGCAGGCAGCGGCGTGCCGTCGTCAGGCCACGCGCTGCGGCGCACGTAGTTGAGTCTGAATTTCTCCAACATCGCCGCGACTTCGTCGAATCGCTGCGGATGCCTCGGCACCAGCACCAACAACGCGCGACGTCCTTCGTCCGACGCTGCCGCCAACATGGCCCGTGCCTGCAATACCTGCGCTTCCTCACCATCGCGTGTGCTGGCGGCCAGCCACACTTTCCGATTGCCGAAACGCTCGCGCCACACTTTGCCCAGCGCTACCAGTGCGGGGGGTGCCGTCATGTCGAACTTGAGATTGCCCAGCACGTCGACGTCATGCGCACCCAACATGCGCAAGCGCTCGGCGTCGGCATCGCTCTGCGCAAGCACGCGCGTGAAACCACCGAACACCGGACGGGCCGCTTCGCCAAACTTGGCCGCCCGCTTGAATGAGCGCGCCGACATCCGCGCATTGACGAGCACCAGCGGCGTGCCTTGCTCGCGGCACGTGAAGATCAGGTTCGGCCAGACTTCGGTCTCCATCACCACGCCGACGCTCGGGCGCCACTGCTTCAGAAAGCGCCGGATCGGCCCGACCATGTCGTACGGCAGGTAACAGCGCAGCACGCGATCGCCGAACAGGCTTTCGCCCGTGGCACGGCCCGTGGGGGTCATGTGCGTGAGCAGGATGCCGTGCGACGGGTATTGCTCGAGCAAAGCTTCGATAAGCGGCTGCGCTGCACGCGTCTCGCCAACGGAGACGGCATGCACCCAGATGAGCGGGCGGCCGGTGTACGGCGCCGCATCGTAAAAACCGAAACGCTCACCAATGTGACGGCGATAGCCCGGCTCGAACCGGCCACGCCACCACAGGCGAATCACCGCGAGCGGTGCAACGATCCACCACAACGCACCATAGACGAGACGCAGGAACATCAGATGAGCGCCCGGTGCGTGAGACGTTGCAAGACCGCCAACGGCGAGCACTCGGGGTGCACCATCGCGTCGGCCGGCAGGAAGAAGGTCTGTTCCATCATGAACTGTCCGGACATCACGGCATGCGAGGTCTGGTCGGAAAAACAGATCCACACACTCCCCGGCGGAAACGGCATGGTCTGCTGATCGGCCTCGCTCTGGTAAGTCATGTCGGCCTTCATGCCGTCGTGCAGATTCAGCATGATGTGGTCGTAACCGCTGCGCGGACGCTTGGTAATGCCCACCGCGTTTTGCAACCACGCGGAACCCGGCCACTGAGTCGGCACTTTCGGCAGGAAACGCTTGGCCACGTCTTCGAACGGCTCGCCCACGCGCCACACGCGAGGCTGGCCCGCCGGGTTGATGTTGGTGAACACGCGCAGGATGCGCTCGCCATAGTTCGGCCGCGACGGGAACGCATCGACGTGCAGGCGGCTGTCGTCCTTGCGCCACGAGGTCTGGCGCGTCTCGACCTGATGCAGACGCAGGCTCGTCGGCGCCGCGCGCAGCTTGCCCCGGTACTCGGGCAACAAGCCGTCGATCAGGCTGCACGCCTGCGCGTAGTAACGCTTCACGAGCGCATGCACGGCACGCTGGGTGGTGTCGTCGGACGCCACGCCCACGAGGACGTCGGTTTTTGGATCGAGGCTGATGTTTTTGCGCTTGGGATCGGCAATCGCCGGGTCCAGCAGACGCTTTTCGTCCGCGCCGATCGCAAAGGCCAGATGCGGGAAATACAGCACTTTGCCGGCCTCGACATCGGCTACCAGCCGCTCGCGCGGCAGCGACAACTCGCCGCCCTGCCAGTTGCCGGATTCGACGGTGACGATCTGGCCGCTTTCCTTGCCGGCATTCACGGCGTTCGAAGTGTTCGCGGTGTTTGCGGTGCTGGTTGAATTCGTTTGGCTCATGCGTTTCGGTCCTCCCCGGAGGCGGCGACGTTGCCCGGCAACCCATGCGCTGACGGCGAGGCTGCCGGCAACAACGGTGCGAACGCGCGCACGGTGTCGCGCACCTGCGCGAGCGTGGGTTTATGCTCGGCGTCGCCGAGATTGACGATGTGCGGCGACCAGAATCCGCCGGTGCGCCACGCAGTGCTGAAATTGTATAGCTCGATAGTCGGGCGGTTCAGCGCTGCGGCAATATGTACCAAACCGGTATCGACGCCGACGGTGATCGCGCCTCGGTCAATCAGCCCGACCACCTGCGACAGATTCATCTTCGGCGGGACCCATGCGCTGTCACCGAGCGCCGCGCCCAAACGCTCGGACACCTCGCGCTCGGCCGCACTGCCCCACGGCAACACGATCAGCAGGCCCTGCGCAGCCAGATCGCGGCCCAGCGCAATCCAGTCAGCCTCGGGCCACGTCTTGTCGTCACGCGATGTGGCATGCACGAACACGGCATACGGGCGGTCCGGGCACTGGCTGTGATCGGCACGCTCGGTCGCAATGCCGAAGTCGATATCCCCCGGCACCTCGAAACCCATCGCCCCGGCGACCAGCAGGCGCGAACGCGTCACCACGTGGGTGTGCGGTTCGATCTGCACCATATGTTGGTAGAGCAGCCGCACAGGCCATTCATAGCTGGCGCCTTCGGTGCGATTGCCCAGCCCCCACACGGCACCACGCGCCGTGCGCGCGATCCAGCCGGTCTTGACCAGACCCTGCGTGTCGATCACGTAGTCGTAGGGGGTTTCGCGCAAGGCACGGCGGAATGTGCCGATCTCCTGCCATGTCTGGGCAGCGAGCGGCTTCTTGCGCCAGCGGCGCAGCGCAAAGGGGATAACCCGGCGCACACCGCGCACGAGTTTGACGAGGTCGACGAAGCCCTCTTCCACAACCCAGTCGATCTGGGCGTCGGGATAGTGACGCAGGATGTCCTGCACCACGGGCATGTTATGGACGACGTCGCCGAGCGACGAGACTTTGACGATCAGAACCTGCAACCGAACGCTCCGGCGGTTCGGCCGGGCCTCGTGAGCAAAAACGCGATTTTACTCTGTCCCGGCCCGCCAATCATGGCTTCGGTGACAGTTCGGGCCCGACGCCGCCAGTGGCTGGCAAACGTCAGGCCCGAAATGCCCTCAATCCACGCTTAGAACGGCAGCTTGGCGTCCGGCTTGACCGCCAGAATGGCGCTGCGGAAGTCGTCCTGAATACGCTTGATGGCAGCCTCGCTGTCGGCCTCGAAACGCAACACAACGACCGGCGTGGTGTTGGACGAGCGCGCCAGACCAAAACCATCCGGATACTCGACACGCACGCCGTCGATCTTGATGATTTCCTGCGAGCCATCGAACTTCGCGGTCTCGCGCAGCTTGTCGATCAGCGCGAAGTTCTCGCCTTCGGCCAGCGGAATCTGCAACTCGGGCGTGGAGATCGAGTTCGGCAGCGCGTTGAGCACTGCGCTCGGATCGGCCGACTTCGAGAGAATCTCGAGCAGGCGCGCGCCGGTGTACAGGCCGTCGTCGAAACCGTACCAGCGGTCCTTGAAGAACACGTGACCGCTCATCTCACCAGCCAACGGGGCGCCGGTTTCCTTGAGCTTGGCCTTGACCAGCGAATGGCCCGTATTCCACATGACCGGCTCGCCGCCATGCTCACGCACCCAGCTGGCGAGATTACGCGTGCATTTGACGTCGTAAATGATCTTCTCGCCCGGGTTGCGGCTCAGCACGTCGGCCGCGAACAGCATGAGCTGGCGGTCCGGATAGATGATCTGGCCGTCTTTGGTCACAACCCCCAGACGGTCGCCGTCACCGTCGAAGGCGAGGCCGATCTCGGCATCCGTGGTCTGGAGCGTGCGGATCAGGTCCTGGAGGTTCTCGGGGTGTGCCGGGTCCGGGTGATGGTTCGGGAACGTGCCGTCGACGTCGCAGAACAGCTCGATGACGTCGCAACCCAACGCATGGAACAGCGCCGGGGCGTAAGCGCCGGCCACACCGTTGCCGCAGTCGACGGCAATCTTCATCGGACGCGCCAGATGCACGTCGTTCGAGATGCGCGAACGATACGACTCGCCGATCTCGTCGGCCGTGTAGGTGCCCTGACCCGTCTCGAAATCCTGCTGTTCGATGAGCTTCGCCAGACCCTGAATGGCATCGCCGTAAATGGCACGGCCACGCAGCACCATCTTGAAGCCGTTGTAGTCGGGCGGGTTATGGCTGCCCGTGACCATGATGCCGGAATCGACGACGCGCCCGTGCAGGGTCACGTTGGTGGCGAAATAGACCATCGGGGTGACAACGACGCCGATGTCGACCACGTCGACGCCGGCGGCGCGCAGGCCGTCGGAGAGTGCGCCGACCAACTCGGGGCCGGACAGGCGGCCGTCACGGCCGACCACGACAGCATTGCCGCCTTCGCGACGCAGCGCCGTGCCGAAAGCGCGACCGATCAGGTGCGCGACGTTGGCATCGAGGGTCTTGCCGACGATGCCGCGAATGTCGTATGCCTTGAAAATCGCAGGCGAAACTTGCGTGGTTTGCGTCATGGAAAAGGGTCTCTCGGGAACGAGGGGGAAATTAGTACCTGATACGAATAGCTGAAGCGGGTACCCAAGCGGATTCGCGAAGCGGCATGTCAGAGCACGCCGCCATGCTGCCAGATCAAGAACGGCCCGCCACGAAGGCAGGCCGGTAACGGCTGCATTACGCTAAAATTATACGGGACTTCGCCGCACTGCGGCACGCCGCGAAACCCTTGTCAGCGAGTACCTACAATCGCCCTGCGAACCGTACCGGCTCACGATGACAAGCCAGTGAAGTCCCCCAGCACCGGCCTCCCAAGGCCGGTTTTGCTTATTTTGAGAACGAGTGAGCCCCGCGCCCGCCCACATGCCCTACCGGACCATCATTCGCAACATCCTCTGGATGCTGACCGAGCGCGGCGCGCAAATCGTCGGCGGCATCGTGGTCTCCGGCCTGCTCGCCCGTAGTCTCGGTGCCGCCCAGTTCGGCCTGTTTCAATACGCGCAATCGCTGGTATTTCTGGCGGCCTCGCTCACGCTGCTGTGCGGCAGCGAAGTCGTCGTACCGCGCCTCGTGGGCAAGCCCGAAGCGGAGCAGCGCACGGTCATCGCTCACGCCTTCATGCTGCGTCTCGGCGCCGCCGCCGTGGCCTACGCGGCACTGGCCGTCTACGTCATCGTGTTTGCCGACTCGGAACTGATGGCCGCCGCGCTCTGGCTCGGCGTGGCGCTGTGGTTCCGCGAGCCGGTCGGCATCGTCATCGCCTGGTTGCAGGCACGCACGTTCAATCGCCCTAGCGTGACGGCCAACTTGTGCGCACTCGGCGCCAAACTCGCACTGGTGGCGGTGTTGTTCGTCACCCATGCGGGCATCGTCGCGTTCGCCATCGTCTACGCCGTGGAAGCCGCGGTCGCCGCCGCACTGCTCGCCCGCCATTACTTCCGGCATTCACCGTCCACCCGAGTGATCTGGCGTCCCGAACTGCTGCGCGAATTGCTCACGAACGGCATGACGTTCTGGGGCGGTTTGATGCTGATGATGCTCTTCAAGCGCATCGATCAACTCGTGCTCAAACCGATCATTCCGCTGGCCGAACTTGGCGCCTACGCGGCCGCCATGCAGATTACGGAGAACTTCGTGCTCGTCGCGCCGATCATCGCGAATTCGCTGGCGCCACAGTTGATCTTTCAGGCCAACGATAACCTGCACGCGCGCCGCAATACGGTGCGCGCCATGTGGCTGATGGTCGCGGCCGGGGCAAGTCTGGCCATCCCCATCGCGCTGCTCGCCCCCTGGATCGTGCATTTGATCTACGGCGCCGGGTTTGCGGAGTCGGCGCAGATTCTGCGTGTGTCGGCCCTGATGGGCATTCTGGTGTTTGCCGACGCTGCGCTCAATCTGACGCTGGTGCGGCGCGGTGCCGGGCGCTGGGTGATCGCTAAATGGCTGTTCTCGGCAGTGGTCGCGTTCGCCGTAGTGCGCACGTTCGCCCCGCAAATCGGGGCACTGGCGGGGGCACTGGGGTACGGCGCGGGCTACGCGGCCGCCCTCGGTCTCGGCATCTGGCTGCTGCGACGGGATTGACGCGATGACGACAGCCTCCCCCAACCGCACGCCCCGGACGATCTGCCTGTTCACCGGCACATTGGCCGCCTTCGCCGGTGCCGAGCGGGCGACCGCCACGCTGGCCAACGCGCTTGCCGCACGCGGCCACCGCGTCCACGTGCTTTCGCTGTGGGGCCACACACCCGTCTTTGCGTTGGCCTCCGACGTTCAGCATCACGCACTGTTTGCCGAGCGCGTGGCTTTCAAACATCACTATTTGTCGATCGTTCGAAACGTTCGGCGGTACGTGCAAGAACACGGTATCGACGTAATGATCGACGTCGACCCGATGCTCGCGCTCTACACACTGCCTGCGACGTTCGGCCTGTCGTTGCGCCGTATCGCGTGGGAGCACAGCACTTATGCGAGCGACCTCGGCCGTCGCGCGCGCCGTTGGGCCCGCAGTCTGGCCGCACGCCGCTACGATGCCGTCGTGGTGCTTACCGACGCCGATCGCGACGCCTGGCAAGCTCGCTATCCTCACGCGCGAGCGCAGTTCGTCACGTTGCCCAACCCGCTGGGCATCGCAGCCCCGGCCGAAGCGCCCTCGCATGATGACGCACGTTGCATTCTCGCTGTCGGGCGTCTGGTGCCCGAAAAGGGGTTCGACCGGCTGATCGACGCGTGGACGAAAATCGCGGCGGACGCGCCCGGCTGGCAGGTCCGGATCGTTGGCGACGGGGCGTTGCGCGATGCCCTTATTGCGCAGGCCCGCGAGCGCGGTGCCGGCGACAGCGTGCAGTTGCTGCCGGCGGTAGCCGACATCGCCCGGCATTACGCCGAAGCCGCGATCTACTGCCTGCCGTCGCGACGAGAAAGCTTCGGACTGGTGCTGCTCGAAGCACAGGCGTTTGCGCTGCCCATCGCGGGCTTTGCTGCCGACGCCGGGCCCCGGGCACTGCTGCATGACGGGATCGATAGTCTGATCGCTACCGATGGCGATATCGACGCGCTCGCCGTCGTCCTGCGCCGTCTGATCGACGATGCCCCACTTCGCCAGCGGCTCGGCGCTGCCGGCTACGTGCACGCTCAGGCGTACCTGCCCGATGCCATCGCGGCGCGTTGGGAGGGGATGTGGTCGCACGCGACAACTGCCCCGGGGAGCGCCGCATGAAGATCGTACTATTCGTGACCGGCTTGCAGTTGGGCGGCGCGGAAACGCAGGTCGCCGATCTTGCTCGTGGATTTCTCGCGCGCGGGCACGATGTCGTCATGATCTCGTTGACCGGCGAGTGCACCGTTCGGTTGCCGGACTCCCCCCGCTTTTCCCTGATCGAATTACGCGCCGCCAAGACGCCTTGGTCGCTGGCGGCGGCCGTCGCGAAGTTTGCCTCGCATATCCGGCGCCTGCGGCCGGACGTCGTGCACGCCCACATGGTGCATGCGAACTTGCTGGCCCGCGTTGCCCGGCTGTTTGCGCCGATGCCGGTGCTGGTGACCAGCGCGCACAGCCGCAATGAAGGCGGCAAGCTGCGCATGCTCGCGTATCGGCTCACCGACCGGCTCACCGACCTGACAACCAATGTCAGCGACGACGCCGTCGCCGCGTTCGTGGCCCAACACGCCGCCCCCGCCGCGCGCATCGTCAGCATGCCCAACGGTATCGACACCCAGCGTTACCGCCCCAATCCGGCCGACCGCCCCGCCCTGCGTGAACGTTTGCTGTCAGCAGATGCCCGCTCGCCCGCTCCGCCCGGGCCGCCCGTCGTCTTCGCTGCCGGCCGTCTGGTCGACGCGAAGGACTACCCGACGCTGTTCGACGCCTTCGAGCGAGTGCTCGCCGACATGCCGGATGCCCGGCTCTATATCGCCGGCGACGGCCCGCTGCGTGCCGCCTTGCAGGCACAGATCGAGACGCTGAACCTGTCGCACGCCATCACGCTGCTGGGCCGTCGCGACGATGTAGCGCAGTGGCTGCGCGCGGCCGATGTCTACGCCATGTCGTCGGCATGGGAAGGCCTGCCGCTGGTGGTCGGCGAAGCCATGGCGAGCGGCCTGCCGGTGGTGTCGACCGATTGCGGCGGGGTACGCGAACTGCTCGGCGCTGGCGGCGGCAACGTCCTTGTACCGGTCGGCGATGCCCGCGCGCTGGGCGATGCCCTGACCCGCCTGCTGCGCCTGAGCGCCGGCGCACGCGATGCGATCGGGGCCGCCAACCGCGAGCGCATCGTCACTCATTACTCGCTCGACGCCGTCGTGGCGCGCTGGCTCGATGCCTACGCGCAGCTCGCCGCACGGCCCGCTTCAACTCACTGATCGCCCATGCGCCCACCCGTTCTGTTCTGCTCCAATTCGTTCTGGTCGATCCACAACTTCCGCGGCGGCCCGATCCGTGCCCTGCTGGCCGACGGCTACCCGGTGCATGTGGTCGCCCCGGATGACGACTATGCGCCGCTCCTGCGCGCGATGGGGTGCGTTGTTCACCTCATGCCGATGGCGTCGAAGGGCAAGAATCCGCTCGACGATCTCGCGCTTGCCCGGCGGTTGTTCCGCCTTTACCGCAGCGTTCGCCCCGCCGCGTGCTTTCACTACACGATCAAGCCCAATATCTACGGCGCCATGGCCGCGCATTGGGCGCGTATTCCCTCGGTGTCGATCACGACGGGGATGGGCACGGTCTTCATCAATCGTTCGTTCCTGACCCGGATCGTCCGCCTGCTTTACCGCCACGCGTTTCGCCATACGCGCGAGAACTGGTTCCTGAACGAATCGGATTTCGACGCCATGGTCGGCGGCGGGCTCGTCGACTTGCGCAAGGCGCGGCTGCTGCCCGGTGAAGGGGTAAATCTCGATCACTTTGCCAGCGCACCATGGCCGGCCGACAACGGTTCGTTCCGGTTCCTGCTGATTGCCCGCATGCTGCGCGACAAGGGGGTGCTGGAGTTCATCGAGGCGGCCCGCGCGCTCAAGACGTCGGCCCCGCATGTCAAATGCCAGTTGCTGGGTCCGGCCGACGTGGAAAACCCCACGGCCATTTCACGCGACCAGATCGCCGAGTGGGAACGGGAGGGGCTGGTTGAGTATCTGGGGGTGACGCAGGAGGTGCGGCCCGCGATCGCACAGGCGCACTGCATCGTGCTGCCGTCGTATCGCGAAGGCTTGTCCCGGACGTTGCTCGAAGCCGGGGCGATGGCACGCCCGGTGATCACGACCGACGTGCAGGGATGCCGCGAAGTGGTCGACCATGGCATCACCGGATGGGTCGTACCCGTTCAGGATGCCAAGGCGCTGGCAACGCAAATGGCGGCAACTTCTGGCATGCCCCTGCCGGAATTGCAGGCAGTTGGAAGGGCCGGGCGTGCTAAAGTAGCGCAAAATTTCGACGAAGGTCTGGTGATCGCGGAGTATTTCAGAATCCTCGGCGAGATCGATGGGAGCCCCACTCGCACCCGGCTCTCATCCGATTCAGCGCAATAAGCTGACACCAGTCGCACATAAGAACTAACAACGCGCTCAACGACTTGTCCGCACTATGCTGAACCTGACATTGGCCCTCGTAGTTTCGTTTGTCACCACGCTGCTGATCGTGCGTTATGCCCACGTGCATGCGCACTTTTCGAGCGACAGCGACACGAAGGGCGTCCAGAAGGTCCATGCGCACCCGGTGCCACGCATCGGCGGGCTGGGCATCATGCTCGGCCTGCTCGCCGCCGGCACGTTTGCGAAGCTTCACTACGACGGCCCCCTGGAGGAGATTCTCCTTCTCGCGGCGAGCGCCGCCCCGGTGTTCCTTGGCGGCTTCATCGAGGACATCACCAAGCGGGTGTCGCCGCGCATGCGCCTGTTGTGCGCCATGATCTCGGCGTTCGTCGCCTATCTGATACTCGGCATTCACATCAATCGCATCGGCATCGCGCCGATCGATAATCTGCTGACGATTCCCGTCATTTCAGTGGTACTGACGGTCATCTGTACGGCCGCCATGACGAATGCGGTCAACATCATCGATGGCTTCAATGGTCTGGCGGCGATGGTGAGCATCTTCATGTTCGCGTCGCTGGGCTACGTCGCGTTTCAAGTGGGCGACTACATCGTGCTGGCCACGTCGATGATCATGATCGGGGCCGTGCTGGGCTTCTTCATCTTCAATTACCCGAACGGCCTGATCTTCCTCGGCGACGGCGGGGCCTATTTTGTCGGCTTCATGCTGGCCGAACTGGCCATTCTGCTGGTCATGCGCAACCCGGCCGTGTCGCCGTGGTATCCGGCGCTCATGCTGATCTATCCGATCTTCGAGGTGTGCTTCTCGATCTACCGCCGCCGCTTCATCCGGGGGGTGTCGCCCAGCATGCCCGACGGCGTGCACCTGCACATGCTCATTTACAAGCGCATTCTGCGCTGGGCGGTCGGCTCGCGGGTCGCGGCGCAACTCACGCGCCGTAATTCGCTGACGTCGCCGTACCTGTGGGTGCTTTGCCTGCTGGCGGTCATTCCCGCCACGATCTTCTGGCGCCACACGGGCATTCTCGTTGCGTGTTGTCTGGCGTTCATCGTGACCTACACGTGGCTGTATCGCCGCATCGTACGGTTCCGCTCGCCGCGCTGGTTGATCGTCAAGAAAAAGAAATCCTGATTGTCCGCTTCACTCTTTGATGGCCTCATCGCAGGCCATCGGATTGCATCATGCTGAGTCTTGCCATCGCTCTCGTCGTGTCGTTCGTCACGACGCTGCTCATCGTGCGCTACGCGCATGTCCACGCCCGCTTTTCCGGTGACAGCGATGTCGTCGGCGTACAGAAATTCCACGTCCGCCCGGTGCCCCGCATCGGCGGCGTCGGCATTCTGGCCGGCCTGATCGTGGCGGCCACAGCCCTCGCCTTCCCCTACCCCAAAGTCGCGCGCGACATTCTGATGCTCGTGGCCTGCGGCCTGCCGGCGTTTCTCGGCGGCTTTGTCGAAGACCTGACCAAGAAGGTCACGCCGACGGTGCGGCTGGTCTGCACCATGTTCGCCGCCCTGCTCGCGTGGCTGTTGCTCGACATTCGCATCACGCGCATCGACATCGGTTTTGCCGATAGGGCGCTGCTGCTTGCCGCGGTGTCGGTGCCGCTCACGGTGCTGTGCGTGGCCGGCATGGCCAATGCGGTCAACATCATCGATGGGTTCAACGGGCTCGCCGCCATGGTCGCCATGATCATGTTCGCCTCGCTCGGATATGTCGGATTTCAGGTGCAGGACCCCATTGTGCTCACCACCTCGATGATCATGGTCGGGGCCATTCTGGGATTCTTTATCTTCAACTTCCCCGGCGGCCTGATCTTCCTCGGCGATGGCGGGGCCTATTTCGTCGGCTTCATGCTGGCCGAAATCGCCATCCTGCTGGTGATGCGCAACCCGCAGGTCTCGCCGTGGTATCCCGCACTGATGGTGATTTACCCGGCGTTCGAGGTCTGTTTCTCGATCTATCGCAAGCGCTTCGTGCGCGGCATCTCGCCCGGCATTCCCGATGGCGTGCACCTGCACATGCTCGTGTACAAGCGGCTGATGCGCTGGGCCGTTGGCGTGCGCACTGCGAGTGCCCTCACGCAACGCAATTCCTTGACCTCCCCGTACCTGTGGCTGTTATGCTTGCTGGCAGTGATCCCGGCGACTGTCTTCTGGCGACACAGCCTGGTGCTCGCACTTTGCTGCGTCGCCTTCATGGTGACGTATGTCTGGCTGTACCTGCGCATCGTCCGCTTCAAGGCACCCCGCTGGCTGATCTACAAAAAATGAAAGACCACGGGGGGCGACGCACTTCGGTAAGCCACTGACTGGTGAACCACTGAAGTGCTCGGCCGCGGCACACGGAATCCCCCTGTTCGGGACAACAAGACAAGACAGCGCCACCGCGATGCGTGACATCTATGCCATCGGCGACCTTCAGGGTTGCCAAACGTCGTTTGAAGAACTTCTTGCCCTTTTGCCGGAAGACGCCGATCTATGGCTGGCCGGCGATCTCATCAATCGCGGCCCCCGTTCCCTCGACACGCTCCGTCAGGTCATCGCCCTCGGCGATCGCGTAAGTGTCGTCCTCGGCAACCACGACCTGCACCTGCTGGCGGTTGCCGCCGGCGTGCGGCAGGCGCACGGCAGCGATACGCTCGACGATATTCTCAACGCCCCCGATCGCGACGCACTCATCGACTGGGTGCGCCATCGTCCGCTCGCACACTTCGCCCACGGCCACCTGATGGTGCACGCCGGCGTATTGCCGCAGTGGGACGCCGAGCAAGTCATCACGCTCGCACGCGACGTGGAAAGCCAGTTGCGTGGCCCGGACTGGCAGGCGTTTCTCTCGCGCATGTTCGGCAATCAGCCGGATCAGTGGCGCGAAGGTCTGACCGACGACGACCGTCGACGCCTCACGATCAATGCGCTCACGCGGCTGCGCTTTTGCACCGCCGATGGCCGCATCGACTTCAAGCTCAAGGAAGGTGCCGACGCCGCCACGGACGACCTCAAGCCGTGGTTCGAGGCGCCGAATCGACGGACCGCCGATATCACCGTCGTGTTCGGTCACTGGTCGGCACTCGGTCTGGTGATGCGTGAGCATGTGCTCGGGCTCGACACCGGCTGCGTGTGGGGTGGACAGCTGACGGCGGTGAAACTGGCCGACTCGCCGGCACAACGCGACCTGATTCAGATCGACTGCCCGCAGGTGCGTGATCCGTTCGGCTCCGCCGATGGCAAGAAGCGCGGCAAGATCAAGAAGGCCGAGAAGGCCGAAGATGCGTTCAAGGCCGCCAAGGAAGAAAAGCTTGGCAAGTCCGTGCGCAAGCTCGAGAAGATCGGCAAGAGCGCAGCGAAGAGTTCGAAGGCCGAGAAGGTGGACAAGAACGACAAGCCTGAGAAGGCGGCAAAGCGCAAGGAAGCCTGACCACTTTATCGCCGCGCCGAACAAGCGCATCGCCGATACAAGAACGGCGCCGTGATTACGGCGCCGTTTTCATTTGTGATCCCGGGAGAGATCCCGAATCAGACCTGCACGGCCTGCGTGGTGTCGCCCTCTTCATCGCCCACGGCCGCCTCACGCGACCCGACCGAGCCGCTCTGCGGCAGCACCGCTTCCGGCAAGTACCCCTGCAACTGATCGCCCACCGCCTTCTGTGCGGCGAGTGCGACGTCGCGTCGATGTTGTCCGTCCTGCGGGTACTGCGGCTCGCCCACTGCCAGACGCACCGTCATCGGCGGCGCACGCAGAATCATGTCGATGGACTCGATCAGTGTCATCTCGCCGATGTACGCCGGTGCCATCGTGTGACGCCCGCTGGCGGCATCTGTGTAGAACAGACACAGCGGCTGCACGGGCTTGCCGGTGCTGACAGGGGCTTGCAACAGATTGGCGTGGAACGGCAGGAGGCTTCTGCCGTCCGTGGTCGTGCCTTCCGGAAACACCGTGATGATGTCGCCGTCGCGCAAACATTCCGACAGGTAATGCATGATGCGGCGCGCATCGGCACGGCGTTCGCGTTGCAGGAAGATCGTGCGCGTCTGCACGCACAGCCAGCCCACCAGCGGCCAGTGACGAATCTCGGCTTTCGCCACGAAGCGCACCGGTTGCCACGCGTTGATCGCGAAGATGTCGATCCACGAGACGTGGTTGCACAACAGCATCACACCGCTCTCGGGGAGCGGCCCGCGTTGTTCGACTTCGAGTTGCATGCCGCACAGTCTCAGCAGCTTTTGCGACCATGCACGAATGCGGCGATGCCGGCCCGCTTCCGACAGGAACGGGAATAGCATCAGCGCGGTCAGCAGGCCGCGCGCGAGGTGCAGGCCCAGACGGAGTTTTTTGATCAACAACACGGCAATCGCGTCCTAAACGGCAAGGGTTTCATACGCCACGTGGCCGCCGACCAGTGTGAGACGTACGCGTCCCGGCAATTCATAGCCGAGGAACGGGGTGTTGTGTCCCGCACTGCGCAGCAGCGCCGGCGAAACTGTCCAATAGGTGGAAGGCTCGAACACGCAGAGATCGGCCGGCAGGCCAACGGCAAGCTTACCTGCCCCGGCCGCCTCGTCGCTCGTTTTGCTTGGGATGCCCAAACTGCGCAGACCGTCCAGATGCTGTGCGGGTCCGTGGGTGACGCGCGCCAACGCGTCGATCAGCGGCACCCGGGCTTCATCGGCCCACTTCAATACCAGCGACAACAGCAATTCCAGCCCCGTCGCCCCCGGTGCTGCCTCGGCAAACGGCACGAGCCGGGCATCGGCAGCAAGCGGGGTGTGGTCGGAACAGATGGCATCGATCGTCCCGTCGCGGGCCGCATCGCGAATCACCTCGCGATCGCGCTGGCCGCGCAACGGCGGGTCGAGCCGGTACTGGGCATCAAAATAACCGATGTCCATGTCGGTGAGATGGAGGTGATGCGCCGCGACGTCGCACGTGACAGGCAAGCCCTCGGCCTTGGCCGCACGCACCAGCGCGACGCCCGCAGCCGACGACAAGCGGCACAAATGCACCCGTGTGCCCGTGACACGCACCAGTTCGAGAATGGTGTGCAGCGCGATCGTCTCGGCGGCCACAGGAATTCCCGCCAGCCCAAGACGCGACGCCACTGCGCCACTGGCGGCCACACCCCCGGCGGCGAGTGCGGCATCCTGCGGGCGCAACCAGACGGTCAACCCGAAAGTGCCCGCGTATTGCAGCGCGCGCAGCAGCGTGCGGTTGTCCGCGATCGGTGCATTGGCCTGCGACAAACCGATACAACCCGCTGCACTCAACTGGGCCATTTCGGTGAGTTCCCGTCCGGCGAGTCCGACGGTGAGTGCGCCGAGTGGATGCACTTGCGCGTGGTGCATGGCACGCGCGCGATGCTGGAGCATTTCGACCAGATCGGGCGCGTCGAGCACCGGATCGGCATCGGGCGTACAGACAACGCGCGTCACGCCACCGGCTAATGCCGCCGCCGCTTCGCTGGCCGCCGTCATCTTGCGGGCCGCCAGATCGATCAGCCCCGGCGCCACGACAAGGCGTGAGACGTCAATCGTTCGATCGACGGTGAAGCCATCCGGCGCGCTGGCCAAGCCGGCAATCTTGCCGTCCGCGATGAATACGTCCTGGACCCGGTCGGTGCGGGTGGCGGGGTCGATGACGCGGCCACCCTTCAGATGCAGTTTCATGGGCGCGCTCATCCGTGGTTTCCGGCGACGATGCTCATCACCGCCATGCGCACGGCAATGCCGAACGACACTTGTTCGAGAATGACGGACTGCGGGCCGTCCGCCACCCGTGAATCGATTTCCACGCCACGATTCATCGGCCCCGGATGCATGACGATGGCGTCCGGCTTGGCCAGGGCCAGCCGCTCGGGGGTGAGGCCGTAGTATTTGAAGTACTCGCTCGCCGACGGCAGCAGTGCACCGTTCATCCGCTCGTTCTGCAAACGCAGCATGATGATGACGTCCACGTCGCGCAGCCCTTCATCCATGTCGTGGAACACGCGCACGCCGAGTTGTTCGAGCCCGGTCGGCAGCAGCGTACGCGGCCCGATGGCGCGGACTTCCGGCACGCCGAGCGTGGTGAGTGCGTGAATATCGGAGCGCGCGACCCGCGAGTGCAGGATGTCGCCGACGATGGCCACCGTCAGGTTGTTGAAATCACCCTTGTGGTGGCGAATCGTGTACATGTCGAGCAGCCCCTGCGTGGGGTGCGCATGACGCCCGTCGCCCGCGTTGATGACGTGCACGTGCGGTGCGCAATGCTCGGCGATCAGGTAGGGGGCACCCGACTGTGCATGCCGCACGACGAACAGGTCCGCATGCATCGCCGAGAGGTTGCCGATGGTGTCGAGCAGGGTTTCGCCCTTGCTCGTCGACGACGCGTTGATATTCAGATTCAACACGTCGGCAGACAGTCGCGCAGCCGCGATCTCGAACGTCGTGCGCGTACGTGTGGAGTTCTCGAAGAACAAATTGAAAACGGACTTGCCGCTCAGCAGCGGCGCTTTCTTCACGTCGCCGTCGTTCAGACTGACGAACTGTGTGGCCGTGTCGAGAATATGAGTGAGAACGGCGCGCGGCAGGCCTTCGACCGTGAGCAAATGCTTCAACTCGCCGTTGCGAGTCAGTTGCGGGTGGCCGCGCCGGCCGAGCATTCCATTAGCCATGCGGCGTCTCCGGGGCGGCGGCCCGTTGCTGGGGGGCTTCGCCCGATCGGGGCGATCCGGGTGGTTGGTGCGATCCGGAACACGCCTGCGGCGCGGCGTCAGGCAGGCACATGCTCGTCGAAGTACTGCTGGAGAATGATGCGGGCGGCTTCAGCGTCGAGGGAGGTCTTTTGTGAGACCTTGACGCCGGCTTCGGCGAGTGCGGCGGCCGCGGCCACCGACGAATATCGCTCGTCGACCCACACCACGGGAACATCGAAACGCCCATTGACCTGATTGCCGAAGCGCTTGGCCTGCTGGGTCATTTCATGCGGCGTGCCATCGGGATGACAAGGCAGGCCGACGACGATCAGCTCGGGCTGCCATTCGGCAACGAGCTTGCCGACTTCGGCAAAACGGACTTCACGATTGAGATTGGCGAGAACGGTGAGTGCACGGGCTTCTCGCAGCAGCAGATTGCCGATCGCCACACCGATACGACGCTCGCCGTAATCGAAGGCGAGCACCGTGGCGCTGCCAGCCGTCATGCGTGGCCAGCGTCGGCGGAGAGCATCGACGACGATACCCCCAGCAACGCGAGTGCAGCGTCAAAACGCTCGGCCGGCGGAACATCGAACACGATGCCGGGATCGGCGGCCACGGTCAGCCACCCGTTGCGGCTGATTTCGTCTTCCAGTTGCCCCGCGCTCCAGCCCGAATGACCGAGCGTGAGCAGGAAGCGGCTCGGACCGTCGCCATTCGCCACGGCTTCGAGCACATCCTTGGAGGTGGTCATTTCGAGACCGCCCGGCACTGACAGCGACGAGCTGTACGGCGTGCCGGTCGCTTCGTGCAGCACGAAGCCGCGCTCGGTCTGCACCGGGCCGCCGAAGAACACCGGCTGATGCGCCAACGGGTCGATTTCGAGCTTGAGGTCGAGCCGTTCGAACAGCGATTGCAGGTCGATATCGGTCGGACGATTGATCACCAGTCCGATCGCGCCGCGCTCGCTGTGCTCGCACATGTACACGACCGTTCCGGAAAACGTCGGATCGGCCATGCCCGGCATGGCGATGAGGAACTGGTTCGTGAGATTGATACGGTCGTTCGGCATAGGGCCAAAGTAGTTTCGCGGACGGTTTGCGGTCTTACCGCATCGTGCTACGGCCATCGGCCACCTTGTTCGGCCACCTTAGGCAGCCTTTGCTGCCGACTTTATCACGGAACGTCGCGCCCGGTGACGAGCCGCTGTCCGAATACACTCGCATCCAGCGCCCGCTCCCGCCACATTGCCATCTCGGCAATCAGGTCGGGACGCGGCTCCGGGTAAGCGTCTGCGGCGAACTGGTGAAGCATGCCACGCAACGCCTTGACGGTCATGGCCAGTGCCGCCGGGCCGCCCGGCTCGGCCGGTGGCGACGCCGCCAGACGCTCGCCCGTCGCCGACACGGCAGCAGCCAGCCGGGCGACCGGCGCCAGACCGATCGCCGACGCATAGTCGGCAACACGCCCCGCCACGGCAGGGTCGTTCAGATTCGGCAAGGCTTCGTCGGCAAGACTCAGGAAGGTCTGGCAGACGTCATGGCGCACCGCAATCGGACCGATGCGCAGCCAGTCGCGCGAACTCGTGCCCGCGCCCTGCTTCTGCGCGGCTTCGACGGCGTCGGCCAACGATGCGGGCAAGTTGCCACCACTGCGCAGCACGCCGAAATCGGCCAACAACGTGTTCAGCCAGCTATCCGGTGCCTGCGCCTGCCACGTCGCCAGCGCTTCGAGCAAGTCGTGACCCGGAATGACGTCGGCTTGTGATTTGGTGGCCGATGCAGCGCCTGCTGTGCCTGTTGCACTCGTTGCGGCCGTGCCGGCTTGTCCCGGTGCCGCAGGCGCTGCCGACAGGTTCTGCGCGGAAATACCGGTGGTCGTCTGACCCGGCTCGGTCGGCCGCGTCAGTTGGCGCCGCAGCGCCATGTTCATTCGCCCGATCTGGCGCTTGTCGGCCAGACTCAGCGGGGCACGGGCAAAACGCAGCCATGCGGCAGCGAGACGCCAGTAATCGAGCGGCGCGGTCGCCCCGGCACGGTGCAGGTCAGCGGCCAGATCGGCCAGTTGTGCGAGGGCTGCCGTGGTGTCGGTCGCATCGGCGTCGGGACGCAGCAGACGCAACAACACGCGTTCGACATCGGCACGCAGGGGCGCGGTCCCCGCCGGCAAGCCATGCAGACGCGGCGTGGCGACGGCCCAGCCGGTCATGCGCAGTTCGCCGGGGGTCGGTGAACCCGGCCAGTCGGGGGTTACAGCGGGTGTAGTCGATACCGCCGGTGTAGAGGGTGCAGCACCGGCCTGCCAGATCTCGCGCTCGAACTGGCGCAGCGCATTGCGCATGGCGTCCTGACTGCCCGGCTGACCGTAGGCCGTCTCGGCAATCGCTTGCACGAGCCGTTCGCCATGGAGTGCCCAGTCGGCATGACCGCTGGTCTGCAACAAACGATTGGCACGCCGTAACGGTCCGAGCGCCGCCGCCGGACCGTTCGACCACGCGTCGGAGGCTTCGGTCAACGCCTCGGCGACGTCGGGCAGACGCCATAGCGGGGCGTCACGCGTCTCGCGTGTCGCAGGACCAGACGTGCTTGCAGGGGTGTCGAGGGGCGTTTGCGGAGTCACCATGGGCCATCGGCCTCAGATCTGCACCATCTCGAAGTCTTCCTTGCGCGCACCGCACTCAGGGCAGGTCCAGTTGATGGGCACGTCGTCCCAGCGCGTGCCGGGGGCAATGCCTTCGTCGGGCAAACCTGCCTCTTCGTCATAAATCCAGCCGCAAATGAGGCACATCCAGCTCTTGTATTCCATTCTTTCTTAAGCGACTAGCGTTCCGTTACAATGGCTTGTCAACCGCTTCGGGCCCCGGCGACAGACTTGTCGAACGGTGATGTGGGGGACCTGCCGATGCATTGCCCGGCGGGTGCTGCCCACGACGCTTGCAAGCGCTCCGAAGCGGGCATTTAAGGCGTGATGGTACCAACGAACCCAAGCCCTGACCAGATCGCCGTCTATCCTGCCCCCATGCAAACTGAATCCCCTCCCATTCTGCTGACCTTCGGGCTTTCCGATCCCACCTCGGCCACCGGCATTCAGGCCGACCTGCTCACGTTCGCGAGCATGGGCGGCTACGGCGTGTCGGTGCTCACCGGTTATTCATCGCAAGACTCACGCGCCTGCGTGGACGTGCAGCCGGTCGACCCGGACTGGATCGTCGATCAGGCACGCATGCTGCTCGAAGACATGCCGGTGGCCGCGTTCAAGGTCGGCAGTACCATCAATGCCGAGAACGTCGCCGCCATCGCCGAAATCGTCGCCGACTATGACGAGACGCCACTGGTGGTGGCACCGGACTTCGGTCTGGCCGGCGAACACCTGCTGTCGGCCGATGAACTGCGCGAAGCCACCGCCAGCCTGCTGGTGCCGCAGGCGAGCGTGCTGGTGGTGAGCCCGGCGAGCACCATCGCGCTGGCACAGACGGTCAGCGAGAACGAAAACGTGTCGATGGAGGAAGCCGTGAGCATCCTGCTCGAACACGGCTGCGAGTTCATTCTGGTGAGCGACAGCAACGCGCCGCAATTCACCCACACGTTGTATTCGGACGATGGCGTGGTGCGCGAAGACACGTGGGACCGCCCGCCGCATAACGTGGCCGGTGCCATGGATACGCTCGCGGCGGCAGTGGCTGCGATGCTCGCCAATGGTCTGGCCATGCCCGAGGCCGTGCGAGAAGCACAGGAGTACTTGCAACAAGTGCTCGAGAATGCGTTCCGTCCGGGGATGGGACGGCATTTCCCCGATCGCTTCTTCTGGGCACGAAACGACGAGAACGAGGACGATCCGGTGGCGGATTCCCCGGATATCGCCGTGCCTCCTGCGGCCGCGCCGGAAGAAGGCGACAAGGCCTGACGCCAGGCCAGACACGAGACCCGCCCCAAGGCTTGGCACCGTAGGCTCGGAGACCGAATGCCCGCCAACGGGCCTTCCAAAAGAAAACGCCCGCAATGTGAATTGCGGGCGTTTCTATTTGCGGCACCGACGACGGTGACGTTCAGGACATCCGTTTGGCAGCCGACGCCGGCGACGTCATGGCCTCGTCGTCATCCGGGTCTCCCTTCGGGCGCCCCCACTTATCGATGACACGCTTGGTGAACGGCTTCAGATCGTCGCCCTGCGCGCGCAGCAAGCGAATCAACGCGGCGTACTGACCGTCGAATATCTGCATGTTGTAGTTTTTCAGACGCTGCACGTCTTCCAGCGCCTCGTCGTCGCGCCCCGCGAGGGCGAGCAGCACAATGTAACGCTTGATCATCGTCGGCCCGGCACCCAGCGCCAGCGCTTCGCGATGCGACGCCAGTTTTTCGTCGAGCTGATCGCGATTGAGGTACAACGCGCCGGTCACGGCGTAGTCGCCATATGGTGCGAAGAACAACGCCGGGTCCGTGCGATATGTGTCGATCTTGCCCGCACGGTAAGCCACTTCCACACGCTGGTAGTCGGCGATCAACCACGGAATCGCCACGCAGGCGAACAGTACGATCACGCCGTTGATGGCCCCGGTCGCGGTCGGCGACACGCCATTGATGGCCTTCGTATCGCAAAAGCCCAGCAGGAACAGCGCGGGGAGCAGGAAGAACGCGTAATGCTGCGGATACTCGAGCATCGCGTGCACGGCAAGCATGCCCAGCAAGATGAACGCGAACGCAATCGGTGCCGACTTGATGGCGCGCACCGCGCGGGCGAACCAGAACAGCAACGGCACGAGCACCAGCAACGTGCCGACGAGACCGATTTTCGCGAGCAAATCGAGCAGCGCATTGTGGGCGTTGTCCGCCATTTCGACGGGGCCGAGTTTGTCGACCAACGCGAACTGCGCGTCGATGTAATTCGACCACCCCGCACCGAAGAGCCAATGCTCCCGGAAAATCGCAAAGCCGTATTCCCACAGGTTCAGCCGCCCCGCGACCTGCCCGGCCTGCTGCATCCGCGCCACCGCACTGCCGTCGAGTTGCAGGCCCCATGCCACATTGGCCCAGCCGACGAACATCGTCATCAGGCCCAGCAGCGGGAGGATGGCCAGAGGCGCGAACCAACGCATCGGACGGCGCATGTTGTGCGGCGAATCGACGCGCTCATTCCAGACGAGCCACAGACCGAAGGCCGACAGCAAGGCCAGTTGCAGCCACGGCGTGCGCGAGCCCGTGAAACAGATACCGATATCGAACGCCGCCCACACCGGCAGCAACAGCCACACCGGCAACTTGCGGTGATACCAGAGATAGAACGCACCGGCACTCGCGAGCGACAGGTACGTTGCCAGATGATTCGGCTGATACATATTGCCGAACAGGCGCCGCGCCACGCTGACCGTGTACTTCGCGACCAGCCACGGCACATGCGCTTCGAGATGGAAGGCCTGCACCACCTGCGCACCGAACGCGTACAGGCCACCGACGGTGAGGGCCGCCGCACTCAAGCGCATCAGCGCGCCGCGCCAGCCCAATTGCGCAAGCCAGTACCCCGAACTCACCGCCACGATCATGGCCACGCCGTAGAGCAGCGCGGTCATCATCAGTTGCGGCAACTCGGTCGCCATCGTCGCGCGCTGGACGAGAATGACCGCGATGAACATCAGCGGCATCCACGTAATTCGCGGCAGTTGCAGCAAACGCGAATCGCGCCGCAACACGGCCACCATCGACAACACGCCGAGGGCGGCAAACAGCGAGAACGTCAGCGCCTCCGAATAGAACGTCGAGATCGGATACGTGTGTTTGACAAAGTTGTAGGGCAACGCCCAGATCGCGGCCAGCGTGAGCCCGATCATCGAAAGAAGCAGAGGTGGAAACAAGGTCGCCGCCGTGCAGTACACCGGTTGAAAGATGCGCAAGCATAACGAAAAACGGTCGCCGGAGGGGCGACCATTTCATGCGAGAGACCAATCTCGGCCTCTCGTTCCGATGCGCAAACCATGCGGCGGATAACGGACGGTTTCCATCCCCCGTCCCTCACCCCCGCACACACCATTCGCTACCCGGGCAGACTCAGCCCTTCGCAGCTTCCGCCGTTGCACCCCGGCACTCAGGCGGCGCGACCTTGGCCGACAGCGTGGCACCGCTCGGGGCGCCGTCGCGGCCTTGCGCGTAGCACGTCCACACGATCTGCCCTTCCGGCGCTTTGCCGCTGTCCAGGACCTTCGGCTTGCCGTCGGGACCGGTCTGCATCGGCACCAGCACCAGCGTGCCGTCGCCGGCGCGCTGCGTGTAGGCGATGCTGACGTTGCCCGTGCCGCCATCGATATTGACCGAGTTGACGTTATCCGTCGCACTCGGCACCTGCCAGCCGCTGTTGAACGGCGCGCCGTGCATGGCGTTCTCGGCCACGAGCGCCTTGGCGGCAGCCGCCGACCCGAGACCCTCGACGACGCGCGCACGCACCAGATAATTTTGCAGATACGGGACACCTGCCGTGACCAGCACACCGATGATCGCCAGCACGATCATCAGCTCGATCAGGGTGAAGCCCCGGGACTTGGCGATACCGGTGGTCCGGTGGCCGAAACGACGCATTGTGTAACTCCCAGCGATAGCATTGAAAACGAAACGGATGCGCCATTCCAGGCTTGGAACGGCGCTCGTCGGGGGGAAGTGGGCGGAGTATGCCATAGCCCCCGCGCCGAGAACCCTGCCGCAGATCAAAATCGGGCGGGGCTGTATGGGTGATGAGAAATCACCCGGTAATGGACCGGATTATTCCGAAGAGGTTGCACGCAATTGACGCGCCTCGCTGCGACGCCGGAGTATCAACCCGACACCGACCACCAGCAACGCCCCGATACCCGACGCAATGTAGTGCGTGTATTCGGCCGCGGCGCCCGGCAGATGCAGCCAGGGGCCGATGCCCGGGTCGGTCACGATCAGGTTGCCGGCAATCCAGCCGAGCAGCGCCGCGCCGGCCATCACGATGATGGGGAAGCGATCGAGCGCCTTCAACACCAGTTGCGAGCCCCAGACGATGAGCGGAATGCTCACGAGCAGCCCGAAGATCACGAGCGGCAACTGGTGGTGGTCGGCGGCCCCTTCGGCGGCGCCGGCAATGGCGATCACGTTGTCGATGCTCATCACCAGATCGGCGACGATGATCGTCTTGACCGCGGTCCAGAGCTTGTCGGCAGGCTTCACGCTGTCGTGAGCGTCGTGGTCGGGCACGAGCAGCTTCGTGCCGATCCAGAGCAGCGCCAGGCCGCCCAATGCCTTCAGATAGGGCACGGCGAGCAGCGTCACGGCGAACGCGATCAGGATCACGCGCAAGACAATGGCGCCGACGGTGCCCCACATGATGCCCTGCAAACGTTGCTTGGCCGGCAGATTACGGCACGCGAGCGCGATCACCACGGCATTGTCGCCACCCAGCAGGATGTCGATCATGATGATTTGCAGCACGGCTGCCCAGTTCAGCTCAGCGAAAAACGCCAGCATGGCAAGAAATCCTTGATGTGAAACCCATAGCAAAAAAGGGAGCCCGATAGTTCAGGCTCCCTTTCTAGTGACTCATCGCAATGGCGACCGGTTCCGGCAGCCGCAACGGAGTCAACCGGCGGTAATTACAGCACCGACTTGAGCAGGCGGCCCATTTCCGACGGGTTCTTGGTCACCTTGATACCGCAGGCGTCCATGATGGCCAGCTTGGCTTCGGCCGTATCGGCACCGCCGGAGATCAGCGCGCCGGCGTGGCCCATGCGCTTGCCCGGAGGCGCCGTCACGCCTGCGATGAAGCCGACGACCGGCTTCTTCATGTTGCCCTTGATCCACTCAGCAGCCGTAGCTTCGTCCGGACCACCGATTTCACCGATCATGATCACGGCGTCCGTATCCGGATCGTCGTTGAACATCTGCATGACGTCGATGTGCTTCAGACCGTTGATCGGGTCGCCACCGATACCGACGGCGGTCGACTGGCCCAGACCCAGGGCAGTCAGTTGGCCGACAGCTTCGTACGTCAGGGTGCCCGAGCGCGACACGACGCCGATGCGGCCCTTCTTGTGGATGTGACCCGGCATGATGCCGATCTTCAGTTCGTCCGGCGTGATCACGCCCGGGCAGTTCGGGCCGAGCAGCAGGGTCTTGCGACCTTCGCGGCGCATACGGTCCTTCACTTCGATCATGTCACGAACGGGGATGCCTTCCGTGATACAGATCGCCAGGTCCAGATCGGCTTCGACGGCTTCCCAGATCGCGGCAGCAGCGCCTGCGGGCGGGACGTAGATCACCGAAACGGTGGCGCCGGTTTGTTGCTTGGCGTCCTTGACCGAACCGAAAATGGGGATGCCCTCGAAGTCCTCACCGGCCTTCTTCGGGTTCACGCCTGCGACGAACGCGTTCTTGCCGTTCGCGTATTCGCGGCACATGCGGGTGTGGAACTGGCCAGTCTTGCCAGTAATACCCTGGGTGATGACCTTGGTATCTTTGTTGATCAGAATCGACATTGCTTGATTTCCTTCATCCGGTTGCCGGGCAGCGTTCGCACAACCCCTGAGGCGGTGCGCCGCTGCGGCTTAGACAGTTAGTTAGTTGCCTTTGGCAGCTGCAACAACCTTCTGGGCAGCTTCTTCCATGCTGTCTGCGGCGATGATCGGCAGGCCGGATTCGGCGAGCATCTTCTTGCCCAGGTCTTCGTTCGTGCCCTTCATGCGCACGACCAGCGGCACCTTCAGCGAAACGGCCTTCGATGCAGCGATCACGCCTTCGGCGATCACGTCGCAGCGCATGATGCCGCCGAAGATGTTGACCAGGATCGCGGTCAGGTTCGGGTTCTTCAGCATGATCTTGAACGCTTCGGTCACCTTCTCCGTCGTGGCCCCACCGCCCACGTCCAGGAAGTTGGCCGGCTCGCCGCCGAACAGCTTGATGGTGTCCATCGTGGCCATGGCCAGACCGGCACCGTTCACCAGACAGCCGATGTTGCCGTCGAGCGAGATGTAGGCCAGATCGAACTTCGAGGCTTCGACTTCAGCCGGATCTTCTTCGTCCAGATCGCGGTACGCGACGATTTCCGGGTGACGGAACAGGGCGTTCGAATCGAAGTTGAACTTGGCGTCCAGTGCCGTGACCGTGCCGTTGCTCGACACGTTCAGCGGGTTGATTTCGGCCAGCGATGCGTCGGTTTCCCAGAAGGCCTTGTACAGACCTTGCAGGATCGCGCGGGCTTGCGGGATCGAAGCGTCGGGGACGCTGATCTTCTTGGCGAAGTCGTCGGCTTGCGCGTCGGTCAGACCGGCCGACGGATCGATGACAACGTGGTGAATCAGTTCCGGATGCTTTTCGGCAACTTCTTCGATGTCCATGCCGCCTTCGCTCGAACCCATCATCACGATCTTCTGCGTGACGCGGTCAACCACGAGGCTGACGTACAGTTCGTTATTGATGTCCGCGCCTTCTTCGATATACAGGCGGTTGACCTTTTGGCCTTCCGGACCGGTCTGGTGCGTGACCAGTTGCATACCGAGGATCTGGTTGGCGTACTCGCGCACTTGCTCGAGCGACTTGGCCACCTTCACGCCACCGCCCTTACCGCGACCGCCTGCGTGAATCTGGGCCTTGACCACCCAAACCGGACCGCCGAGTTCTTCGGCTGCCTTCACGGCCTCATCCACGGAATAAGCCGGAATGCCGCGGGGCACCGCGACTCCGAATTTCCGGAGGATTTCCTTGCCTTGATACTCATGAATCTTCATGCGTGATTCCCTTCTTGCTGAGTTGGAAGTTTGGGTTCGAGCTTGCGAGTCGAGGCACCATCGCGCACCGCTTCGGTAGTGGCGGGCGTCGTGGGCTCGTTCGCTCGATCGTTTGCGCGGCCGTTGAACCAGCGCGGGTAAAACCGGCGCACTGCCTCGCCATCAAACCGCAAGGCGTGACAATGTCCGAGTTGGAAAGGAGGCACCGTGTTTTCGGTGTCATTGGCCGCAGTGTCCGGTGTATGGATGACAACACCGGCGAAGGCCTGAATCGCTGCCGTGGGCAGGACACTACAAAGTTCGGTCAGATGCGTACAGCCTGCCGCGCCGGCGAGTCGCTCGCGCACACCATGGCGGAAGCCGCGGCGCAGGTTAAGACCGATCAACTGACGGTATTCGGGGCCGATCTGATCGCAAATGCCAGGATATGGCACCCAGTCAGAGACGGCTTCGGCGTCATGCACCTCGAAATCTTCGTCGATCGTCAAGCGTAGCCACAGCTCGTGGATCGGCGTGCCCTCCTTGCGAAGGCCCGTTGCCAATGCAAAATCCCGATCTTTGTGATCGGTCAGACGGGCTTCGATGTCCCATAGGCCATCCTCACGCGAATACGCTTCGACAGCGATCGTGCGGCGGTGACGCAGGGTACGAGGGGCGGGCTCAGAGAGCGGCATGCGAGAGTGTGCAATGCATGAACGCAGAAAGACCTTGATTCTAGCATAGGCCACGAAGTCTTCTGCCGCAGTGCAGCAGACGCCCGCTGCATAAGGCTCGATTACCCGACCCATCGGTCGGGTTATGCGAATTTCGAGGTCGCGGCGAGCATGGTGCGACGCCACAACCCGATAAGCGCGCAACCAAGGTGTCATGCGAGTTGCCGTGCCGCGTCATACGTCACGTGACGTGCCTCGCAAGCCCTCACGAACGGCGCACATTGCCGATGAATGGCCGCCTATTCATGAGAAACATTTTTTGCGCTCGCCGGATGCGGCTCAGTCGTCGTCCGGGAATTCGTCGGCGCCCCGTACGATTTTGCTGATAACGGTACGCGAAAAGCCACGCGATGCGAGAAAGCGCATCTGCTTGGCGCGCGCCTCGGGGGTGGTGGCAACTTCGCCGAACTTGCGTTGCCAGACGGCACGCGCGCGGGACAACTCAGTCTCGCGCAATTGCTCGGCCAGCGCGGAGACGGTGTCCGGGTCGACCTGATGTTGTTTGAGTTCGCCGACGATGCGCGACGTACCGAGCCGCGACGACCGGCGGTGCACCACACTTTCCGCAAACCGCTCGTTGGACAACCAGCGTTCGGCCTCAAGCGTGTCGAGCAGACGATCCAGTGCTTCGGGGTCCTCGGCATCGGCGTACGGCATCAGCTTGCGGCGCAATTCCGCACGGCTGTATTCCCGACGCGACAGATAGCCCATGGCGCGGCCTTTGAGACTGAGCACCGGTTTTCGCGAGCGCTTGACCGCCACCGCGTCGTCACCCGGCGGAGGCGGCGGATCTTGCGAGTTGCGGGGAGGACGTCGATTGATCATGAAGAGAGCGCGCGGATAGGACTAGAACGAGACCAAAACGAGACCAGAACGGCAAAAGCAAAACGACAAACAAAAACGGCAACGCGACGCCTATCAGCGTCGCGTTGCCGTATTGACTCGGGGGTCATCAGACCTCGTCGTCTGCTTCGATCTCGCCGGTCTCGTTGATCGCCGTCACGCCGAGCGATGCACGCACCTTGTTTTCGATCTCGTGGCCGATGTCAGGATTTTCACGCAGGAATTCGCGCGCGTTGTCCTTACCTTGGCCGATCTTCTCGCCGTTGTAGCTATACCAGGCGCCCGACTTCTCGACGATCTTCGCGGTCACGCCCAGATCGATGATTTCGCCTTCGCGCGAGATGCCCTGACCGTACAAGATGTCGAAGATGGCTTCGCGGAACGGCGGCGCCACTTTGTTCTTGACGACCTTCACGCGGGTTTCGTTACCAACGACTTCGTCGCCCTTCTTGATCGAACCGATACGGCGGATGTCCAGACGCACCGAGGCGTAGAACTTCAGCGCGTTACCGCCCGTCGTCGTTTCCGGGTTACCGAACATCACGCCGATCTTCATCCGGATCTGGTTGATGAAGATGACCGTGCAGTTCGTCCGCTTGATCGTGCCGGTGAGCTTGCGCAGCGCCTGCGACATCAGACGGGCTTGCAGGCCCGGCAGCGAGTCGCCCATTTCGCCTTCGATTTCGGCCTTCGGCACCAGGGCCGCCACCGAGTCGATCACGATGAGGTCGATCGAGCCCGAACGCACCAGCGCGTCGGCGATTTCCAATGCTTGTTCACCGGTGTCCGGCTGCGAAATCAGCAGTTCCGGGACCGATACGCCCAGCTTGCTGGCGTAGCCGACGTCGAGGGCGTGTTCTGCGTCGATGAACGCGCAGGTACCGCCGATCTTTTGCATTTCCGCCACGACTTGCAGCGTGAGCGTCGTCTTGCCCGACGATTCCGGGCCGTAGATTTCGATCACACGGCCGCGCGGCAGGCCACCGACGCCGAGCGCGATGTCCAGACCCAGCGAGCCGGTCGAGACGACCTGGATGTCAGCTTCGACCTCGCTGTCGCCCAGACGCATGATCGAGCCCTTGCCGAATTGCTTTTCGATCTGCGCGAGGGCAGCGGCGAGCGCCTTGCCCTTCTCGGCCGACAGATTGGCAGACCCTTTCTTGCTTTCTTCCATGAATCGTCCTTTGATATGATGAGCGAGACGGCTCGAGTGAGGCGTGAATGCCAGCACTGTATAAAAAACAGTGCTTTTGGCAAGTGCCTGTTGTCCGAAAGCGCCGAAACGACAAAAAAAGCCGCGAACCACGCGCCGCAACATCACAGGAGACACGCCGCAGCCGTCAGGCTCCGGTGCCTAACAAGCCTATCACGCCCATGCGAATTCTCATCGCAGAGGATGACAGCATTCTGGCTGACGCCCTGACCCGCTCGCTGCGTCAGGGAGGCTACGCCGTCGATCACGTCAAAACCGGGCTCGAAGCCGACTCCGCGCTGTCCGCCCAGACGTTCGATCTGCTGATTCTCGATCTTGGTTTGCCCCGCCTGCCTGGCCACGAAGTCCTGCGCCGGTTGCGCGCACGAAATTCCCATTTGCCTGTATTGATCCTGACCGCGTCGGACAGCGTCGATGCGCGCGTGAAAGGGCTCGATCTCGGCGCCGACGACTATATGGCGAAGCCGTTTGCGCTCGCCGAACTCGAAGCGCGCGTGCGAGCGCTTACGCGACGCGGCGCGGGCGGCGGCTCGACCGTGATCCGGCACGGCCCGCTCAGTTTCGATCAGGTCGGGCGCACTGCCTATATTCATGAGCAGATGCTGGATCTGTCGGCGCGCGAGCTCGAACTGCTCGAAGTGCTGCTGCTGCGCACCGGCCGGCTCGTCTCGAAGGAGCAGCTCGTCGACCATCTGTGCGGCTGGGGCGAAGAGGTGAGCAACAACGCCATCGAGGTGTACATGCACCGGCTGCGCAAGAAGATCGAGCCGAGTGGCGTGCGCATTGCGACGATCCGCGGACTGGGCTACTGTCTGGAAAAACCCGCCACCGCGCCTGCCAATGCGGCGTGATGGGGTGCGACGCGGGGGTGTGACGCGATCTGCCCCACGGGATGCCACCCGGACGACGGCCGCAGATCAAGTGAACCCGGCGTGATGACCGCCAAGCGTCACCGGCCGGACACCAGCGCCTTCAGAGACGCAAGGCCCGCCAGAAATTCCGAGGTTTTATGCGCCTGAGTCTTCGTCATCATCGCGATGCCAACACGGCGAACACGGCGGGCGGCTCTCGGCCGTCGCGTTCGTCAAGTTCGTCAAGTTCGTCAAGTTCGGCATACGACGACGCCTTCCCGCCCGACATCGAAGAACCGTCGCTCGACTCGGCCGACAGCACCGACCCGTTCGACCCTTACGCCGATCCCTTCACGCGCCCCGGCTTCGGCGCGCCGCTCGAGCGCGAAGCCGAGCCCCCGCCCCGCTCGCTGTTCGGCGAGATTCTCGACTGGATGCTCGCGCCGCTGCTGCTGCTCTGGCCGATGAGCATTGCGGTGACGTATCTCGTCGCCAAGTCGATTGCCAACGGCCCCTTTGATCGCGCCCTCGAAACCAACACTTACGTGCTTGCCCAGCAGGTCCATACCGATCGCGGACAAGTCACGTTGACGCTGCCCATGCCCGCGCGCGATCTACTGCGCGCCGACGCGACCGACAGCGTCTACTTTCAGGTACTTGGCGCGAAGGGCGAACTCGTAGCCGGCACCGCCGACTTGCCGCTGCCTCATGAAGACGACCGCCCGCAGCCGGGTGTCGTGCAATTTCGCGACGAAACCCTCGGTGGCAACGACATTCGCGTAGCGTTCACTTATGTCGATCTGCCGCGTCTCGAACCGAAAGGCGGCATGGCGCTCGTTCAAGTGGCCGAGACACTCGACAAGCGCAGCCAACTGGCGAACGAAATCATCAAGGGCGTGATCCTGCCGCAGTTCGTCATCCTGCCGCTGGCCATCGTGCTTGTCTGGTTCGGGCTGTCGCGCGGCCTCGCCCCGTTGCATGCGTTGCAGGAACACATTCGCGCTCGGCGTCCCGACGATCTCTCGCCACTCGAAGCCCGGCAAGCGCCGCCGGAGATTGCCCCGCTCGTGAATTCGCTGAACGATCTGCTGGGGCGGCTTGAGACAAACATGAAGCTCCAGCAGCGCTTCATCGCCGACGCCGCCCATCAATTGAAGACGCCGCTCGCGGGGCTGCGCATGCAA
This sequence comes from Pandoraea sp. PE-S2T-3, assembly GCF_002179965.1. Lineage (GTDB taxonomy): Bacteria > Pseudomonadota > Gammaproteobacteria > Burkholderiales > Burkholderiaceae > Pandoraea. The sequence continues at coordinate 115,071 of NZ_NGUQ01000012.1, read as the reverse complement.
GCCGAGCTGGCGTTGCGGCAAACATCGCCCGACGAATTGCGCCGCTCGCTCTCGCAGATCGCCGTGAGTTCCGAGCAGGCAGCACGCCTCGTCAATCAGTTGCTGGCACTGGCCCGCGCAGAAAACAGCGCGAACGATGCGGCCGCGTTCACGCCGGTCAATCTCAGCGTGCTGGCACGCAATGCGATGCAGGACTGGTTTCAGGCCGCATTCGCCAAGCGCATCGATCTGGGCTTCGAGGAGCCGCCGTTCCCCGTGCAACTGTCGGGCCAGCCCGTGATGCTGCGCGAGTTGCTCAACAACCTGATCGACAACGCGATTCGCTACACACCGGCGGGCGGCAAGGTCACCGTGCGGCTGCGTCATGAAGCGTCGGATGGCTTCGTGCATCTGGAAGTCGAAGACACCGGGCCGGGCATTCCGGCGGCGGAGCGGCCGCGCGTGTTCGAGCGCTTCTATCGCATTCTCGGCAGCGACAGCGACGGCAGCGGACTGGGGCTCGCGATCGTGCGCGAGATCGTGCAGATCCATCGTGGCGATGTGAATGTGCTCGACCATGTCGACGCACAGCATCCCGAAGCAACGGGCACATTGATACGCGTCACCCTGCCCCTTGGGGACCCTATCGAAAACCCGGATGCCTGACGAAAATGCGTCCAAAACCGTCAATTTCGGGGCAAAGACGAGGGTAAGTCCCTAGCAACGTAAGCTTCGAGTCAGTTTGGCGTCAGACGGCGGTAAGGTTGCACTCCAATAATCAGTTGCAACGGCCCGGGCACGACCCAGGGGCGTGCTTACATTACAGGAGACAACCGCATGGCTACTGCAACGACAGCCACTACGCATGCGCCGATGACCAAAGAGGAACGCAAGGTCATCTTCGCGTCGTCGCTGGGCACGGTGTTCGAGTGGTACGACTTTTATCTGGCCGGTTCGCTGGCCGCCTTCATCAGCCGGCACTTTTTCTCGGGCATCAACCCGACTGCGGCATTCATCTTTACGCTGCTGTCGTTTGCAGCAGGCTTCGCGGTGCGTCCGTTTGGCGCCATCGTGTTCGGCCGCATCGGTGACATGGTCGGCCGCAAATATACGTTCCTCGTGACCATCACGTTGATGGGTCTGTCCACGCTGGTCGTCGGCTTGCTGCCGGGCTACACGTCGTGGGGCATTGCCGCGCCGGTGATCTTCATCGCGATGCGTCTGTTGCAGGGCCTGGCTCTCGGCGGCGAATACGGTGGTGCTGCCACGTATGTGGCCGAGCATGCCCCGCACGGTCGTCGTGGCTTCTACACGTCGTGGATTCAGACGACGGCCACGCTCGGTCTGTTCCTCTCGCTGCTGGTCATTCTCGGCACGCGTATGGTGATGGGCGAAGAAGCGTTCGGTGAGTGGGGCTGGCGCATTCCGTTCGTGCTGTCGATCGTGCTGCTGCTGATCTCGCTGTGGATTCGCCTGCAACTGAGCGAATCGCCGGCGTTCCAGCGCATGAAGGCTGAGGGCAAGGGCTCGAAGGCACCGCTCAAGGAATCGTTCGGTGAGTGGAAGAACCTGAAGATCGTGATTCTGGCGCTGGTCGGCTTGACCGCGGGTCAGGCAGTCGTGTGGTACACGGGCCAGTTCTATTCGCTGTTCTTCATGACACAGGTGCTCAAGGTCGACGGCAACACCGCCAACATCATGGTGGCGTTGGGTCTGTTGATCGGCAGCCCGTTCTTCGTGTTCTTCGGCGCGTTGTCGGACAAGATTGGCCGCAAGCCGATCATCATGGCCGGCTGCCTGCTCGCGGCACTGCTGTACTTCCCGATCTTCAAGGCACTGACGCACTACGCCAACCCGGCGCTGGAAGCGGCAACGGCACGTTCGCCGATCACGGTGATCGCCGATCCGAACGAGTGCTCGTTCCAGTTCAACCCGGTGGGTACGTCGAAGTTCACCAGTTCGTGCGATATCGCGAAGAGCTATCTGTCGCGCGCAGGTTTGAACTATGAGAACCAGGCGGCACCGGCGGGCACGATGACGACGGTGAAGATTGGCGACAAGGTGATCCAGTCGGTGGACGGCAAGGCAGCGGACGCGAAGGACAAGACCAAGGCGTTCGAGACCGACATGTCGTCGACGCTCAAGGCGGATGGTTATCCGCCGAAGGCTGATCCGGCGCAGATGAACAAGCCGATGGTCGTGATTCTGCTTGCGATTCTGGTGATCTTCGTGACGATGGTGTACGGCCCGATTGCGGCGATGCTGGTCGAGATGTTCCCGACGCGCATTCGCTACACGTCGATGTCGCTGCCGTATCACATTGGTAACGGCTGGTTCGGCGGCTTCCTGCCGGCAACCGCGTTCGCCATCGTGGCGGCCAAGGGCAATATCTACTCCGGCCTGTGGTACCCGATCGTCATCGCGCTGATCACGTTCGTCATCGGCATGCTCTTCATCAAGGAGACGAAGGACGTCGATATCTACGCCAACGACTAACGGCGTGACCTGCCAGACAGGTTGAATGGATCGTCAACGCCGGTGCCTTCGGGTACCGGCGTTGTCTTTTTGTGCGACGGGAGGCGATGAGGGCTGAGGCGGTTATTTTCATCTTCTCGTAAAAACCTGTTGACAGCCCAAGGTGGCCTTCATATAATCTTTTTCTACGGCGAATTAGCTCAGTTGGTTAGAGCGACGGAATCATAATCCGCAGGTCCGGGGTTCGAGTCCCTGATTCGCCACCAGATGTAAAAAGCCGCTGTTCCGAAAGGATCAGCGGCTTTTTCTTCGTCTGCGCATGTGCGAGTGCGCTGTCTGCGATTACCTCACTTCCCCTCCGTATCAATCAAAGTCGAACATCTCAAACAGCGACTTCTTTTTTCTTGGCTGATCGTAGTGGCGGCGGCGGTCGTCGTGACCGTAGTGGGCGTCGCGGCGCTGTTCGCCGTTATGGCCGAAGCCGTGGCTCTGGCTCTCCTTGCGATACTCGCGCTCGATGTGCTGGCCGCGCTCGTCGCTATCCCGACGCTCGCCTCTGTCCCCTCGATCGCCGTTGCGGGTCAGATGCGCCGGCATTGTCGCGCTCCCGTCCGTGCGCTCGATCAGCTTGTCCAGCTCGCCACGGTCCAGCCACACGCCTCGGCAGATCGGGCAGTAATCGATCTCCACTCCCTGACGCTCCGTCATCAACAGATCCGGGGTACTGCACACAGGACATTTCATCGTTTCGCTCCGTCACGTAAAAGACAACGTCCTCAATGTATCGGTCAGCGGCATCCCGAAAAACCTGCATTTCCATTCAATCAACTTCGTAAAAAGCGAACTCTTCAATCGCATCGCCCAAACGAAAAAGCGGCGCCGATTCTCATCGGCACCGCCTTGTTCACTTCACCCGCAATTCACCCGATATCGCAGCGACGTGACGTCAGTCAGCCTTCGACACGCACGTCATACATGTTGCGTATCGCCGGGCACAGGTCACTCCACTACGCGCGCCTTCTCCACGTCGCGTCGCGCTTTGGCACGACGCGTCAGCATGTTCAGGCCTTCAACGAACGCCGAGAATGCCATGGCTGCGTAGATGTAGCCCTTCGGTATGTGCGATCCCATGCCTTCGGCAATCAGCGTCATACCGATCACCAGCAGGAAGCCCAGCGCCAGCATGATCACGGTCGGGTTCGCTGCGATGAATCGCGAGAGCGGCCCCGCCATGAACAACATCGCCGTCACCGCAGCAATCACCGCAATAAACATGATCGGGATGTGCTCCGTCATGCCCACCGCCGTCACGATACTGTCGATCGAGAACACCAGGTCCAGCACCAGAATCTGGATCACAGCCGCCTTCGCCGTGATCGTCACCACCGCGCCAGCCGCCGAGCCCGTCTCAGCGTGCGACTCATCGCCTGTGCCGGACGCCACGTGATGGTGCATCTCCTTGGTCGCCTTCCACACCAAGAACAGACCGCCTGAAATCAAAATCAGGTCGCGCCACGAATAACCGTGATCGAACAACTCGAACAGCGGCGTGGTCAGCTTGGCAATCCAGGCCACCGTGCCCAGCAACGCCAGACGCATCACCAACGCCAACGCAATGCCCATGCGCTGCGTGCGCGCGCGCATCGACAACGGCAACTTGTTGGTCAAGATCGAAATGAAGATCAGGTTGTCGATGCCAAGCACGACCTCCATCACCACCAGCGTAACGAGCGCCGCCCATACCGCCGGGTCGGCCGCCAAAGCAAGCAGATAGTCCATAAGTGCGCCAGAGTTTCCGTAGAGTTATCGAAATCGCGCCGCCAACCACTCTCGCCAGCCGCCCCGATTTCGTTTGTTGTCCCGCCAACATCGCATCACGCGGGTTCAGGTCAGCATCATCGTCGAACTCATGTTTCGCAAAAACCAGCTATATACTTCACCTTAGTTCGGTTTTTTCGAAGTTGCCGCTTTATGTTGAACTACCGTCATCTTTACTATTTCTGGGTCGTCGTCAAGGAGGGAGGCTTCGCAAGGGCCGCCGAGCGCCTCGACATGGCCGTGCAGACGATCAGCGCCCAGGTTCGCGAGCTGGAAAAGTCGCTGGGCCACCAGTTGCTCAAACCGCTCGGGCGCGGCGTGACCATGACCGAACCCGGCCAAGCCGCATTCCGGCGCGCGGAAGAAATCTTCCGGCTCGGACAGTCGATCCCTGACGAAGTCCGCGAAGCCGCCAGCGGTCGCGTCGCACGTCTGGCGGTCGGTCTCTCGGACGGGATTTCGAAACTCGCCGCCCACGCCCTGCTCGCACCAGTACTCGCCACCCCCTCGCTGCGGCTTGTCTGCCATGAAGGCGAGCACGAACAACTGCTCGCCGAACTCGCCCTGCACAAGCTCGATCTCGTACTCGCCAGCCAGCCCGCCCCCTACAACCCCACGCTGCGGCTCGCGAGCGAACGCCTTATCGAATCCCCCGTCGACTGGTACGGCCCCGCGTCGCTCGTGCGCAACACCTCACGCGAACACTTTCCGCAGTGCCTCACCGAACTCCCCGTCCTGATGCCCACCGGACATTCGGCCCTGCGGGCGCGCCTCGACCAATGGTTCGAAGCCCAAGCCATACGTCCGAACATCATCGGCGAATTCGAAGACAGCGCGTTGATGGCGGTCTTCGCCACGCGCGGCATGGGCGTCTTTCCGCTGAGCGAAGCCGGCGCGGGCGACGTGTCGGTACTGCGCGGCCTGCGTTGGCTCGGACGGCCGCAAGGCGTGCACGAAGAAATTCACGCGATTCGCTCACGGCGCGGCGAAGGTCATCCGCTCGTCCACCAGATCATGCAGGAAGCGGCCGCGCTCGCGGCGACACCATCCGAGTCTGATATAACGACACGTAAGCCGACGACCGCACCGACGCCGACGACAACGGCAACGGCAACGACAACGGTTACGTCAGCTACGGCGAGTGCCACGCGTACGACGCGTGACACCTCCGCCGAGCCGTTGACACCCCCAGCCGCTTCGAGGAAATCTCATGTCAAGCCGTAGCGAGCAGCGCAAGTTCTTCCATCTCCTGCTGTTCGCCGTGACGATCGCCTTCGTGTGGATTCTGTTTCCGCTGTTCGGCGCCGTCTTCTGGGGAACGATTCTGGCCGTGCTGTTCCAGCCGATTCAGCGCCGCATCGAGCTTCGTATGCGGGGACGCAAGAATCTGGCCGCCCTCGTCACCCTGTCACTGATCCTGATCATCGTGATCCTGCCGCTCACGCTGATCGTCGGCATGCTCACGCAGGAAATCGGCACGGCCATCGTGCGCTTTCGCACCGACCTGCCGCAACTCACCATCGCGTTTCAGGGGCTGCTCGACCGCCTGCCCCTGAGCGTGCACCGGATCATGGATCTGGCCGGGATACAGGACGTCACGGCCATGCAGCTGAAACTCGGCGACGGTGCCGCGCAGATCGGCCGCTTCGTGGCCGTCTACCTGCTAAGCATCGGTCAGAACACGGCGCAATTGCTCGTCAGCTTCGGCGTGATGCTCTATCTGCTGTTCTTCCTGCTACGTGACGGTATCGTGCTGGGCGTGATCATCCGCCGCGCCATTCCGCTCGACGAGCGTCACAAGACGCAGTTGCTCAAGCAGTTCACGACGGTCGTGCGTGCCACGGTGAAGGGCAACATCGCCGTGGCCGTAGCACAGGGCGTGCTCGGCGGCTTCATCTTCGCGGTGTTGGGAATTCAGGGGTACGTGCTCGCCGCCGTGGTGATGGCGTTTCTGTCACTGCTGCCGGCCGTGGGCGCGGCCTTCGTGTGGGTGCCCGTGGGCGTGTGGCTGTTTCTCTCGGGCGATATCTGGCGCGGGGTCATCCTCTTCGCCTTCTGCGGCACCATCGTCAGTCTGGTCGACAACGTGCTGCGCCCGATCCTCGTGGGCAAAGACACCAAGCTGCCCGACTGGGTGGTACTGATCTCCACGCTCGGCGGCATGTCGCTCATCGGGCTGACCGGGTTCGTGATCGGCCCGCTCATCGCCGCCCTCTTCATCGCGTGCTGGAACATCTACACCCGCATGCGCGACGAAGAGGTCGATCAAAGCGATATCGGCTGACCCGGGCGGCCGTCAAGGCGGCCTGCCCGAGTGGCCGGTTGAATGGATCAATGGCCGAATGCGGCCATCGTTGAGCTCAACCCGCGACCGACTCCGCCTTCGCGTTCGTCGCGACGGCATCCAGATCCGCACTCACCTGCGCCATCACCGCATCCCAGTCGCCGCGCTGCGGCTGGCGATAAAGCGCTGCCGACGGGTACCACTCGCTGTCGCGCCGCGTCAGTTGCCAGCGCCAGTCAGGCGTGTGGTTGAGCAACACCCACACCGGTTTGCCAAGCGCCCCTGCCACGTGTGCCACGGCGGTGTCCGCCGTAATCACCACGTCCATCTGCGCAATGACGGCCGCCGTCTCGGCAAAATCGCTGAGCTTCGCGCCGATGTCGCGCACGTTGGCGTGCGTGGCCAGTTGCGCGCGCTCCTCGTCGGTCGCGTCCACTTGCAAGGAAAAGAACTTTGCGCCAGTGGCGAACACCGGCTTCCAGTGATCGAGGCCGACATCGCGATTCGGCGGAAACGGACGCGGGCGCCAGGCAAAGCCCACGCGCACTTCGCCCGCCGGTTTCGCCCCGAGCATCGAGCGCCAGATCATTTCGCGCGCCGCACTTGAGCGCACATAAGGCATGTGCCCACTGCTCACGTCACCGCCGACGCCGAGCAAATACGGCAGGCTGAGCAACGGCATCTGCCAGTCGAACGACGGCACCGGCATATGCTCGCCCAGCACCGTCACGCCACGCGCAAAACCGCCCAGCAGCGTGACGAGCGGCGCCTGCACGCAGAGCATCACCTGCGCGCCCAGCTCCACCAGCCGAGGCACGAAGCGCACGAACTGTAGCGTGTCGCCAAAACCCTGCTCGCTATAAACAAAGACTTTCTTGCCCGCCAGCGGCGCACGGCCATCCCACAGCCGATCGGGGAAGCGGCGCGTTTGCCCGCCATCGAGCCAACGCCATTCATAGTCACGCCAGCCGTGCTCGAAGTCGCCGAGCAACAGATTCGTCTGCGCACGATTGGTACGGGCGCCCGCGTGTTCCGGCGACGATTTCACGGCTTGGGTGAAGCACTGCAAGGCGTCTTGGAAAGCGTGCCGCTCGCGCAGCGCCACGCCGAGATTGACCAGCGGGTCGGGCTGCTGCGGCGCAATGGCGTTGGCGAGCCGGTAGGCATCGATTTCTTCGTCGTACCGGCCCAGTGCACCCAGTGCACGGCCACGGTTGAAGTGGGCTTGCCACAGCGCAGGGGCCTTGGCGGCGGTGCGCTCGAACCAGGTCAGCGCACGCGCGTTATCGCCCGCCTGCGCCCAGGTCATGCCGATCGTGTGCATCGCACCGATGACATCGGGAGACTGCTGCACGGCCGACTCGAACAGCGCGTCGGCACGCATGGGCCGGCCCGCCTGCAAACTGGCCATCGCCGCGTCGAAAGTGACTTGCGCCCCAGCCTGCGGCACCAGCGCCAGCATCCGGTCGAACGCATCGGCCGCCGCGTCGAACGCGTTCATCCGCAGCGAGACATAGGCGAGCCCTTCAAGGCCGGGCAGGAACTCCGGCGCCTGTTTGAGCAACTGGCGCAGTTCAGCAATCGCTTCGCCCAGCCGGCCAGCGGCACTCAGTTGTCGTGCGCGCTCGCAACGCGCATCCATTGGCGTCGTCATGCGGCGCTTCCTTACTGTTCTTGAAATTGGGGGCGGGTCGGCCAGGCGGTCCTTTGTACATGGCGTACATCGAGTACCGGCGGCCCGAACAAGCGGTGCACACTACACCACCGCACGGCACGAAGCAAGCCGCGGGGATTCGGCCTTCCAAGTGACGCAAAGTTCACATCCGGGAGCAACGTAAATGTGACAATTTTTGTGGCCTGCACCGGAGATATCTAAACTGTCTTACCCTTCGAAACCGTAACTGCGGCAGTGCAGCATAAAAACCACAGTCGGCAAATGGTGATCGCCGTTTGCCAGCCCGATGCGGTCGCTTTAACATCATTTTGCGGGTCAATCTGGTAGCATCCGCTGCCGTCCATGTGTACGTGCGCGATCGCTGGCAATTTTGCGGGCAACCAACCCGCTGCGATCCCTGCCACGACGCATGCCGACGCCGAGTCCGTTGTTCGTCCGACCCCTCAAAATCACGAGGTCCTGATGCCGCGCGTAGCCCGACCGTTCATTCCCGCCACCGCGCGACGCCTGCTGCCCAATCGCTGGGATTTCATTGCCTTCCCGATCATCATCGGCTTTCTGATGGTCAGTTCTTCAGGCATTCGCCAGACTTGGGCACCGCTGGCCGATCTGCAAACCGAAGTCATCTCGCTTGACCCGTCCAATCTGCCCGAGTACGCGCTACGCACCACGCTGCGCATGCTCGCCGCGATGGTCGCCTCGCTGATCTTCACGCTGATCTACGGCACGCTCGCCGCCAAGAGCCGCCGCGCCGAGAAGCTGCTCGTACCGATGCTCGACATCCTCCAGTCGGTGCCGGTGCTGGGGTACATCTCGTTCACGGTGACGTTCTTCCTCGCGCTCTTCCCCGGGCGCGTGCTGGGTGCCGAGTGCGCCGCCATCTTCGCGATCTTCACGAGTCAGGCGTGGAACATGACGTTCTCGTTCTACCAGTCGATGCGAACCCAGCCACGCGATCTCGCCGAAGTCTCGGTGAACCTGCGGCTCTCGCCGTGGCAGCGTTTCTGGAAGCTCGACGTGCCCTACTCGATGCCCGGCCTCATCTGGAACATGATGATGAGCATGTCGGGCGGCTGGTTCTTCGTGGTCGCGTCCGAAGCCATCACCGTGGGCGACAAGACGGTCACGCTGCCGGGCATCGGTGCCTATCTGGCCACCGCCATCCTCCAGCGCGATCTGCACGCCGTGGGCTGGGTGATTCTCGCCATGACGGTTGTCATCCTGATTTACGACCAGTTCCTGTTCCGCCCGATGGTCGCCTGGTCGGACAAATTCCGTCTGGAAGACACGGTCTCGCAGGCCGCCCCCGAGTCGTGGGTGCTGAACATGATTCAACGCACTCGTGCGATTCAGTACCTGCTGCGCCCGTTCGGCAAGCTGCTGCGCACGATTGCCCGCGCGCGCATGCCGATCTCGCTGCCGGCGGCCATCCATTCCGAGTCGAATTCGCCGCTGTCTCGCGTCATTGACTGGATCTGGGCAGCGTTGCTGGTCGTGCTCAGCGTGTTCGCCGCGTGGAAGATCGTCGCCTTCGTACTTGCTGAAGTCGGCTTTTCCGAAATCCTGCGGGTGTTCGGTCTGGGCCTGATTACGCTGGTGCGTGTGATGGTGCTGATCGCCGTGGCGTCGGTCGTGTGGGTGCCGCTGGGCGTGCTGATCGGCCTGCGCCCCAAGCTCGCCGAACGGATTCAGCCGCTCGCCCAGTTCCTCGCGGCCTTCCCGGCGAACCTGCTGTTCCCGATCTTCGTGGTGGCAATCGTGCATTTCCACGCCAACCCCGACATCTGGCTCTCGCCGTTGATCGTGCTCGGCACGCAGTGGTACATCCTGTTCAACGTGATTGCCGGCGCGACCACCTTCCCGAACGATTTCAAGGAAGCCGCCACCAACTTCCGCATTCGCGGCTGGCAATGGTGGCGTCAGATCATGCTGCCGGGCATCTTCCCGTACTACGTGACGGGCGCGATTACCGCCTCGGGCGGCGCATGGAACGCGTCCATCGTCTCGGAATACGTGCAATGGGGCGACGACAAGCTCGCCGCGCACGGTCTGGGCGCCTATATCGCGCAAACGACGGCGGCCGGCGACTATCCGCGCATTCTGCTGGGCATCGCCGTGATGGCGCTGTTCGTCGTACTGTTCAACCGCTTGCTGTGGCGTCCGATGTACGCCATCGCCGAAAACAAGCTTCGCCTGAATTGAAGGGACCGTGATGCCGAACGATACCCAACCGACCGTCGGAAAAGAGATCTTCTCGCTCGCCAATGTCAGCCGCGGCTTCCGCAAGGGCAGCGACGAGCGTCAGGTGCTCGATGGCGTGAACCTGCAACTGCATGAAGGCGAAATCGTCGGCATGCTCGGCCGCTCGGGCTCGGGCAAGTCGACGTTGCTGCGCATCATCGCCGGCCTGATCCAGCCCAGCTCGGGCGACATCCGCTACCTCGGCGAGCCGCTCGAAGGGCCGCCCGAAGGCGTGGCGATGGTGTTCCAGACCTTCGCGCTGTTCCCGTGGCTGACCGTGCTGCAAAACGTGGAAGCCGGTCTCGAAGCGCTCGGTGTCGAGCCGAAAGAGCGCCGCAAGCGTGCGCTTGCCGCGATCGACCTGATCGGTCTGGACGGCTTCGAGAACGCCTATCCGCGCGAACTCTCGGGCGGCATGCGTCAACGCGTGGGCTTCGCCCGTGCGCTGGTGGTCAACCCCACGCTGCTGCTCATGGACGAGCCGTTCTCCGCGCTCGACGTGCTGACCGCCGAGACGCTGCGTACCGACCTGCTCGACCTGTGGAGCCAGCGTCAGTTGCCGATCAAGTCGATCCTGATCGTCACGCACAACATTGAAGAAGCCGTGTTCATGTGCGACCGCATTCTGGTGCTGTCGTCGAATCCGGGGCGCGTGGTGGCCGAGATCAAGGTGCCGTTCCCGCACCGCCGTAATCGTCTCGACCCGGCCTTCCGCAAGATGGTCGACGACATCTACGCGCTGATGACCTCGCGCCGTAACGCGCACACCACGCAGAAGATTCCGCTGGAGCTGTCGAGCCCGCTGCACGAAGTGTCGACCAACCTGATGGCCGGTCTGCTCGAAGCGCTGGCCGGCCCGCCCTACAACGGCCGCGCCGACTTGCCGGATATCGCGCAGACGCTGCTGCTCGAAGTCGACGATCTGTTCCCGGTGGCGGAAATTCTCGACCAGTTGGGCTTTGCCGAACTCAAGGAAGGCGACCTGCTGCTGACGGCGGCCGGCAAGCGTTTTGTGGACGTAAGCACGCAGGAGCGCAAGGTGCTGTTCGCCGAGCATCTGCTGCGTCACGTGCCGCTCGCCGCGAAGATTCGTGCCGTGTTGCAGGAGCGTCGCGGCGGGCGGGCGCCGCGTGTGCGTTTCGAACAGGAACTGGAAGATTCGATGTCGGACGATCTCGCCCAGGAAACGCTCGATACGGCCATCAACTGGGGCCGCTACGCCGAGATCTTCTCGTACAACGACCACACCGAGACGTTCAGTCTCGAGGACGTGGAAGGCGCGACCTGAGCGTAAGGGTAAGGGGTCGCGGTTTCAGAACGCGTACCCCACGCCGATCATCCAAGTCTGGTTGATCGTCTTCGAATCGGGTTCGTAGGCGTTCACGCCCGGCGAGACCTGCGTCACGTCGGAGCGGCCGTACTGGAAGCGCGACCACTCGTAGGTGGTGTTCACGTGGAAGTTGCGCGTCACCGCGTAGTCCAAACCGAAGCCCGCCACGACCACCGGCTTGCTGCCCAGCGTGAACGTGTTCTGCGAGCCGGCCAGCGTCATTGAGGCGCCGAGGACGGCACCGGCGCGCACATCGGCCGTTGCCACCAGTTTCGAGGTGACTTCGAGCTGGCCCATCAGACCGCCGCCCACCACATGGTGACGATACCGCTCGTAGAAACCGTACGGGTCGCGGCTGCTGTCTCGAATCCAATCGCGATAGCTGTAGCTCACGTACGGGACGACTTGCGCGTGCCACGTGCCGAGCATAAACGGCAGCGCCTTGCCCGCCTTGAGCGTGACGTCGGTCGCGGTGGAGCGCGTACTCATCTGGTAGTTCGGCAGCACCACGCGGCCCGTCGGGTCCTGCAAATAGCCGCCGTAATCCGTGGTGCCGTGGGCAACGCGCACCTGACCACTGAAGTACAGATTGGAAATCCCGAACAGCTGATGCTGTGTGGACGCGCCGAGCCCGAACGCGGCAGTGGTGCCTCGCTCGGAATCGCTTTTGCCCGCGCCGATGTTTTCCCAGTAGTGCAGTTGCTGCACCCCGCCGTCGACCCAGACCTGATTGTTGGCGCGCAGCATCGCTTCCTGCGCATGGGCGTTGCTCGCCATCAAAGTCGCGGCAACCAGTGCAATGGCGGTGGCCGCATGACAGGCAGCGGCGGCTCCGCGTTGGCCGCAATCGATGGTGCGGCGCGTCTTCGGCGTCATGGCACGGCCCTCCCCAGGCGTGAACTCAACGACGACTCGGCAATGGCCGTCAGCGCGGCCACCGTTTTCAGGCATTGTTTCAGCGCGTGACGTGGTGCGCAAGCGGGCAACCGTGGATTTTTTGTGGTCTTCGAGATTCAAAAATCTCGCGATTCGAGAGACCTATGCGCACTTGCCCGGGCCAACACATGGGCGGCCTTGATGGGCGAGCGTGAGGGCTGCGCAAGTGTGGAGGGAAGAGGAGGCTGGGCGATCCCGAGGATGGCGTCGAAACGCATGGGACGGCGGCCTGACCGTGTCAAAAAGGCCACACCTATCAGTGTAGATACTGATTAGCGGTCGTTTTTGTGCGGTCGCATAATCAGTCAAGGATCTGCCTGTCACGCGCCGGGGGGCGCTGCGACAAGCCTTCGCGCAGATCCCATCCGCGGCAAAGACCGTGTGTCAGAAGACCCGAGATACGCACTATGAGCTACTACCATTCGAAAGAAGAAGGCCGGGGACGCGCCATCACCTTCACCTCTGGCTATCGCTGGCGCCGTCGCGGCATGGCCGTCACCTTCGCGGTCATCGCTGCATTGGTCTACTACGCGGTACATCACCCGAAGTAAGGCTCCGAAGTACGGCCACGTCAAGCAGGACGCGGCCGCTTCTTCCCTCTCGTGCCCTTCAGGCGGCGTTTCCCAAGGCCGGCGCATGCCAGTCGAGAGGAACGTTCGCGAGCATGTCGTCGACCATCGCATCCAGACCGAACGCCGGCTGCCAGCCCCAGTCGTAGCGGGCATGCGTGTCGTCGAGCGTATGCGGCCACGTCTCGGCAATCGCTTGCCGGAAGTCCGGCGCGTACTTCACCGTGAAGCCCGGCACACGACGTTCGATCGCCGCAGCCAGCGTCGCCGGATCGAAGCTCACCCCCGCCACGTTATAGGACGAGCGCACACGCAGACGCGAGGGGTCGGCGTTCATCAGCTCAAGCGTGGCGCGCACGGCGTCGGGCATGTAGATCATAGGCAGCGTGGCGTCTTCCTTCAGGAAGCACGTGTACGTCTCGCCACGGCGCGCCGACTGGAAGATATCGATCGCGTAGTCGGTCGTGCCGCCGCCCGGGGGCGTCTTGTAGCTGATGACACCCGGATAGCGCAGGCTGCGCACGTCCACGCCGAACTTCGCGTGGTAGTACTCGCACAGCCGCTCGCCCGCCTGCTTGCTGATGCCGTACATGGTGGTCGGGTCCATGATCGCGAGCTGCGGCGTTTCAACGGCCGGCGTGTGCGGGCCGAACGCGGCAATCGACGACGGCCAGAACACGCGCAAGCCCTTGCGCGACTGGTGCTCGCGGGCCAGTTCCAGCACGTTGAGCAGCCCGTTCATGTTGAGCGTCCACGCCTGCAACGGACGGGTTTCGCCGGTGGCCGACAGCAGCGCCGCCAGATGGAATATCTGGGTGATGCCGAAGCGCTCCACGAGCGCGGCCAGACGCGCCGCATCAAGCACGTCGAGGGTCTCGTAGTGCACCGGATGGCGCGACGGCCCCGGTGCGATATCTGTCGCCACGACATTCTCTTTGCCGTACTGCGCTGCCAGGGCTTCGACGAGTTCGCTGCCGATCTGCCCGTTGGCGCCGATGATGAGGATCCGTTCCATGTTCAACCTTGCTTGAGAATGCCGAGTTCGTTACCGGCCTGCGCAAAGGCGGCCAGCGCGCGCGTGAGTTGTTCACGCGTGTGGGCCGCCGAGAGTTGCACGCGCACGCGCGCCTGCCCCTGCGGCACCACCGGATAGAAGAAGCCCGTGGCGATCACGCCCAGTTCGTACAGGCGTTGCGCGAAGCTTTGCGCCAGCGTGGCGTCGAACAGCATCACCGGCACGATCGGGTGCGTGCCCGGCTTGATCGTGAAACCCAGCGCAGCCACTTCGTGGCGGAAGAACGCCGTGTTCTCATGCAACTGCTCACGGCGTGCCGACGAGTGTTCGAGTTCGTCGAACACCGCCAGCGACGTGCCGACAATGGCCGGCGCCAGACTGTTCGAGAAGAGATACGGACGCGAGCGCTGACGCAACGTCTCGATGACTTCGCGGCGCCCGGCCGTGAAGCCGCCCATCGCGCCGCCCAGCGCCTTGCCCAGCGTGCCCGTGATGATGTCGATCTTGCCGATCACACCATGATGTTCATGCGTGCCGCGCCCGGTCGCGCCCATGAAACCGGTCGCATGACACTCGTCGATCATGATCAGCGCGCCATACTGTTCCGCCAGCGCGACGATGCGGTCGAGCTGCGCAATCGTGCCGTCCATGGAGAACACGCCGTCGGTGACGATGATGCGGTGACGCGCCCCGGCGGCCGCTTGCAACTGGCGCTCCAGGTCTTCCATGTCGTTGTGGGCGAAGCGCAGACGTTGCGCCTTGCACAGCCGCACGCCGTCGATGATCGAGGCGTGGTTCAGCGCGTCGGAGATGATGGCGTCCTGCTCGTCGAACAGCGGCTCGAACACACCACCGTTGGCGTCGAACGCGGCGGCATACAGGATGGCGTCTTCCGTGCCGAGATAGGCGGCGATGCGTGCCTCAAGTTCCTTGTGCGGGCCTTGCGTGCCGCAGATGAAGCGCACCGACGACAGGCCGAAGCCGAAGTCTTCGAGCGCCTTCTGGCCGGCCTTGACCAGCGATTCGCTGCCCGAGAGGCCGAGATAGTTGTTGGCACACAAATTGATGCGGGTCACCCCGTCGTCGCACATTACCTCCGGCCCCTGCCGCGACATGAGCACGCGTTCCTGCTTGAAAAGGCCTTGGCGGCGCGTGTCTTCGAGTCGTTCGGTCAGTTGCTGATAGAAGCCCTCGCGGGCTTCCGGGGTTTGTGCGGTCATCGTGTGCATCTCCTCGGTCGTTCGGCCGGTGCGCTCTGCTACCATGCAGGCATTCACCTTAGCGGAAACTATACTTTATATTGAACTAGTTTCAATATATTGAAAAATTCTAATATCCCGGAAAGAATATGGCAAGCACCCCCGCAACGCCCGCGACCGTGCCGACGGCACCGCCGCCGGTCGGCGACATGATTCAGCAACTGCGCAAAGAACGCGGCATGACGTTGGAAACCCTCTCGCGCGCCTCGGGCGTCTCGAAGTCGATGCTCTCCCAGATCGAGCGCGACAAGGCCAATCCGACCATCGCCGTGGCCTGGCGGCTGTCCAACGCACTGGGCGTGCGGCTCGATCAGCTACTCGGCGCGCCTGCTGGCGACCCGGAACCGGTGCGCGTGATCGGCAAGCACGAAATTCCCACGCTGGCCGGTGCGGAGCATGCCTATCAGTTGAAGATCCTGGGCCCGATGGAGCTGGCCGGGAAATACGAGTGGTATGAGCTCACGCTCCAGCCGGGTTCCGCGCTCGTCTCCGACCCGCATGACCCCGGCACCCGCGAGCACTTCACGGTGTTCGACGGGCAGGTGGACATCGAAGTCGAGACGTTCGTGCGCCGCGCCAAGCCCGGCGAGACGGCTCGCTACCCCGCGGACCGCGCCCATGCGATCCGCAACGCGGGCAAGTCCGTGGCGCGCGGGCTGCTCGTGGTGATTCACGGTTAAGCCCTTTCCCCCCTAAGCCGCTTCCGCTCAAGTCCGCCGCCAGACTGCCGTTACCACACGTTCGGTCGGTGCCTTCATCAGGGGCACTGATAACCAATACACAACCGGACCGCCCGGACGTCTCCGCCTTGTGAGACGTCAAGGGCAGCCGCCGCCAGCGCAAGCACTTAGCAAGCACCTAAGCGGAACGAGTGGGGATGACGAAGTAATGCAGCGATTGAGTTTGAATGCGAAGTTGTGGTCGGCCGTCGGGTTGATGTGGGTCAGTCTGCTGGTCATGGCAGTGTGGGGCGCCTGGGCCCAGCGCAATACGATGCTCACCGAGCGTCGCGCGGGGCTCACTCACGTGGTCGATTCGGGCCTCAGTCTCGTGAAGCACTACGCCGAGCGCGCCGAACGCGGCGAAATGACTGTCCCCGACGCACAGAAACTCGCCCGCGAGCAGATCGGTGCGATCCGTTACGATGGCGACAACTATTTCGGTATCTTGAACTCGCAGCGGGTGATTGTGCTGAACTCGGTCAATCCGAAGCTCGAAGGCAAGGATATGAGCCAGTTCCGCGACCCGTCGGGCAAGCTCATGTTCTCGGACATCGTCGCCGCTGCGCGCACCGACAATCCCTTCGTGACCTATCTCTGGCCCAAGCCGGGCTCGGACAAACCCGTCGAGAAGATCAGCCGCGTAGGGGCCTATACCCCGTGGGACTGGTATCTGACGACCGGCGTCTACGTCGACGACATCAACGCCGCCTTTGTCGGCGCGCTGCTGCGCTGGGGCGCCATTCTGGCCGTCATCGGTCTGGCAGTTTCCGCCGTCATGCTGCTCATCATCCGCAACGTGCGCGACAGTCTGGGCGGCGAACCGGAATACGCGGCCGACATCGCCTCGCGCATCGCCGATGGCGATCTGCTCACGCAAGTGAAGCTGCGTCAGGGCGATCGCGACAGCCTGCTTTACGCGATGCAACGCATGCAGGGAAATCTGCAACAGATGATCGGGCGGATTCGCAGCGGCACCGGTGCCATTACGACGGCCGCGCGCGAGATCGCCGAAGGCAATACAGATCTGTCGGCGCGTACCGAGCAGCAGGCGGCGGCACTGGAAGAGACGGCATCGTCGATGGAGCAACTGACCTCGACCGTTCGCCAGAACGCCGACAACGCGCGTCAGGCCAGCCAGCTCGCCGAGAGCGCCTCGTCCATTGCCGTGCGCGGCGGACAAGTGGTCGATCAGGTGGTGGCGACGATGGAAGGCATTTCGTCGAGTTCGAACAAGGTCGTCGACATCATCAGCGTGATCGACGGCATTGCGTTCCAGACGAATATTCTGGCGTTGAACGCCGCCGTGGAAGCTGCGCGTGCCGGTGAACAGGGCCGGGGCTTTGCCGTCGTGGCAGGCGAAGTGCGTACGCTAGCCCAGCGCAGCGCCGCCGCAGCGAAGGAAATCAAGGAACTGATCGAAGCGTCGAACGGCCGAGTGCAGGACGGCTCGGTGCTCGTCGCGCAAGCCGGACAGACGATGCACGACGTGGTGCAGGCCGTGCGCCGCGTGACCGACATCATGGGCGAGATTTCCGCCGCATCGAGCGAACAGAGTCACGGCATCGAACAAGTCAGCCGGGCAGTCACGCAGATGGATGAAGTGACGCAGCAGAACGCCGCGTTGGTGGAGCAAGCCGCCGCCGCAGCCGCTTCGATGGAAGATCAGGCCCATCAACTCGATGCCGCCGTAGCCGCCTTCCGGATGGCCACCGGACAGCACGTCGAGATGTCGTCAGGTCCGCTGAGAACACAAACGGCGTCGGTGGCCATGAAGCGTCTGGCGGCCTGAGGTTCAGGCAGGTGCAGCCACTTCCAATAGCGCCGCGTCGATGATCTGCCCTGCCACCGTGGGCAACACCCGCAGCGGGGCCGACCCCGGGCCGAACGTCTGGCTCGCGGCGTAGGCCCCTTCGAGCACCAGCGACAGCGCATCGA
The DNA here is from genome assembly GCF_002179965.1 of Pandoraea sp. PE-S2T-3. Lineage (GTDB taxonomy): Bacteria > Pseudomonadota > Gammaproteobacteria > Burkholderiales > Burkholderiaceae > Pandoraea. The sequence continues at coordinate 96,833 of NZ_NGUQ01000012.1, read as the reverse complement.
CCAACGGGGCCGGTTCCTGCAATCCGGCCGCCGTTGCCAGCTCGGTGAAGCGGCGCACCACTTCCGCCTTGTAGTTCACCACCGACTTGCGGGCCGGGTGTTCCGGGTCCGGAAATTCGGCGGCCACGTTCACGAACGGGCACCCGCGGTAGCCGGGATGGCTCGCACGTTCCGCCAAATCCACGAAGATCTGAAGCAACTGCTTGCCCGGCTCGCCCGGTCGACGGGCAATGCTCTCGTCGATGCGCTGAAGACTGCACGTCTGCATTTCATCCAGATACGCCAGAATCAGTTCGTCCTTCGACGCGAACTGGCGATACAGGCACATCTTGTTGACGCCCGCACGCTTGACGACGGCGTCCACCCCCACAGCCCGCACACCCTCCGTGTGGAACAACTCCACGGCGGCATTGAGCAGATACTGCTGCGCCAACGGTGCCGGCGTCACATGACGCCCGCCTTTGACCGTGCTGCGGCCCGTTGCGGGGGAGCCTTCCGCGCGGGTGGCTTGCGTGGGGTCCGGGGCTATCGTTTTGGCCATTCTCTGGCGCTCCTGATTCTATGATTTGTGACGGAAGGCATGCGGCGCCTCGGCAGTGCGCTGGCGGGCTGCTGAAAGCCCCTGCCGTCACAAAGGAATGCTTGACATGTTACCGATCGGTTCATAACATGGCAACCTCATGTTACCGAGCTGTCACAAACCGTTATCCCGATAGACAGCATCGTGACAGGCAACGTTCCCGAAATCGTGACGCGGTCCCCCGGAACCGCAAGGATTCCCGCCATGAAGGCAGCCATTGCAAGACGCATCAACGGCCATTTCCACTACGGGTGGATCGTCGTGGGCGTGATTTTCCTCGTCCTGCTCGCCTCCGCGGGCATTCGCGCCACGCCCAGCGTGATGATGGTGCCGCTGGAGCACGATTTCGGCTGGAGCCGCGCCACGGTGTCGCTGGCGATTTCCGTGAACCTTGCGCTGTATGGCCTGACCGGACCGTTTGCGGCGGCGGCGATGCAGCGTTTCGGCATTCGTCCGACGGTCATGGTCGCCTTGTTGCTGTTGTCTTCGGGCACTGCCCTCTCCTCGTTGATGACCGCCCCGTGGCAGATGATCCTGATCTGGGGCGTGATGGTCGGTGGCGGTACCGGTGTCGCAGCGGTGACGCTCGCGGCGACCGTCTCGAATCGCTGGTTCCATACGCACCGTGGCCTTGCCATGGGCATTCTCACGGCCAGTTCGGCGACGGGCCAGATGGTCTTCCTGCCGATGATGGCCGCCATCACCGAGCGTTACGGCTGGCGTCCGGTCGTGCTGATCGTCGCGGTCGTTGCTGCGCTCGTGCTGCCGCTGGTCGCATTGCTGGTGCCTGAGCGTCCGGGCTCGGTCGGTCTGCGCCCGGTGGGCGCGCCGGAAGACGCCCCCGACGTGCAACTCGCCCAAGGCAACCCGCTGAAGCACGCGCTGTCGGTACTGCGCATGGCAGCCGGCAAGCGCGACTTCTGGCTGCTCTTCTTCAGCTTCTTCATCTGCGGCGCCAGCACCAACGGTTATATCGGCACGCACTTCATCGCGATGTGTGGCGACTATGGCATCTCGGAGGTCAAGGGCGCCGGTATTCTCGCCGCGATGGGCGTGCTCGATCTCGTGGGCACGACGCTCTCCGGCTGGCTGTCTGACCGCTACAACAGCCGTGTGCTGCTGTTCTGGTACTACGGGCTGCGTGGTCTGTCGCTGATCTATCTGCCCCATGCGTTCGGCTTGGACTTCTTCGGCCTGCCGCTGTTTGCCCTGTTCTACGGCCTCGACTGGATTGCCACGGTGCCGCCGACGGTGCGCCTGACCACCGACGTGTTCGGCAAGACCATGGCGCCGATCGTCTTCGGCTGGATCGTGGCGGGGCACCAACTCGGTGCAGCGACGGCGGCACTGGTCGCGGGCTCGCTTCGGGCCACGCTGGGCAACTACACGATGGCGTCGATGCTCTCGGGCGGCGTGTGCATCATTGGCGCCTTCATGGTGCTGCGTATTGCGCGCCGGGCACCGACGAGTGCGAGCCCTGCAAGCGCTTAAAAATTGCCTTAACCTGTGCAGGTTTTTGTGCAGCACAGCAACCCCCAACTTTCACAGGACCTTCAGCAATGACGGATTCCCAAGCTACCCAACTCTCGTCACTCGACACGGACCTTTTTTCGCCGTACCGGCTGGGCCCGCTCGAACTGAGCAACCGCGTCGTGATGGCGCCGCTGACCCGCAGCCGCGCCAGTGCCGGCGACGTGCCGGGCCCGCTGGTCGCCGAGTATTACGCACAACGTGCATCGGCCGGCCTGATCATCAGCGAAGCCACCAACATTTCGCAGCAAGGCAAGGGCTACGCGTTCACGCCCGGCATTTACACCGACGAGCAAGTCGCCGGCTGGAAGCAAGTGAACGACGCCCTGCACGCCAAGGGCGGCAAGATTTTCTGCCAGCTCTGGCACGTGGGCCGTATCTCGCACCCGTCGCTGCAACCGGACGGCGCACTGCCGGTCGCGCCTTCGGCCATTCAGCCGGCCGGCAAGGCCTTCACCGAACATGGGTTCGAACCGCACCCGACGCCGCGTGCGCTTGAGACGTCCGAGATTCCGGGCATCGTCGAGCAATACCGTCATGCGGCAGAGTGCGCCAAGCGCGCCGGTTTCGACGGGGTGGAAATCCACGCCGCGAACGGTTATCTGCTCGACCAATTCATGCGCGACAAGACGAACCATCGCACCGATCAGTACGGCGGCAGCATCGAGAACCGTGTGCGTCTGACGCTGGAAGTCACGCAGGCCGTCGTCGATGTGTGGGGCGGCGATCGCGTCGGCATTCGTCTCTCGCCGATCAGCCCGGCCAACGATTGCGGCGACAGCAATCCGGAACCGGTGTTCACCTATGCCGTGGAACAGTTGAACCGTTTCGGTCTCGTGTATCTGCACGTGGTCGAAGGGGCAACGGGCGGCCCGCGCGAAGTGCCGGACGGCTTCGATTTGCAGAAGCTGCGTCGCTTGTTCAACGGCACCTACATGGCCAACAACGGCTATGACCTCGCACTGGCGATCGAGGCACGCAAGGACAACCTCGCGGATCTGATCGCCTTCGGCAAACCGTTCATCTCGAACCCGGATCTGGTGGAACGCCTCAAGCGCGGCGGCCCGTTCAACCCGCTCGACCGCGACACGCTTTACGGCGGCGACGCCCGTGGTTATGTGGACTATCCGACGTTGGATGCGGCGGTGGCGTAAGCTCGCCACGCATCATTCAGAGTGAAAGAAAGGGCTCCCTCGGGAGCCCTTTTGCTATCTGCCATCTACGCCAGTCAAGCCGCCCGCTGCTGCCAGCGCAGCAAATCGGCACCGGCCGGGTTCTGGTACATGCGCAGGCCGAACTCGGGCAGGATCGCCAGCAGGTGGTCGAACACGTCACCCTGCACGCGCTCGTATTCGGCCCACACGATGGTGTTCGTGAAGCAGTACAGCTCGACGGGAATGCCCGTGGCCGACGGCTCCAGCGAGCGCACCATGCACGTCATGTTCTCGTGAATATTCGGATGCGACTTCAGATACGCCAGCGCATACGCGCGGAACGTGCCGATGTTCGTCAGCCGGCGCGTATTCGCCAGCACACCCGCCGCATTGCCCAATGCGGCATTCGCCTCGGCAATCGTGCGCTGCTTCTCCGAGAGATACGGCGCCAGCAGATGCACCTTCGACAAGCGCTCGATTTCGCTCTCGTCCAAAAAGCCCACGCTGCCCGCATCGATGCACAACGTGCGCTTGATGCGTCGCCCGCCCGCCTGCTGCATGCCGCGCCAGTTCCGGAAGCTCTCCGAGATCATCCGCCACGTCGGAATCGTCGTGATCGTCTTGTCCCAGTTCTGCACTTTCACCGTGTGCAACGCGATATCCACCACGTCGCCATCGGCGCCAACCTGCGGCATCTCGATCCAGTCGCCCACGCGCAGCATGTCGTTGGAGGTGAGCTGCACGCTCGCCACGAACGACATGATCGTGTCCTTGAACACCAGCAACAGCACCGCCGACATCGCCCCCAGCCCCGAGAGCAGCAACCACGGCGATCGATCGATGATGGTCGCCACGATGGCAATGGCCGCGACCACGTACAGTGCAATCTTGCCCAACTGCACGTAACCCTTGATCGAGCGCGTGCGCGCATGCTCCGACGTCGCATAGACGGCCTGCGACGCATTCAGCATGCCAGCGATGGCGAGCGTCGCGTAGAGCAAGGTCGTCGCCAGCGCCACATTGGCAATCACGATCGCAAGCTTCGGTGGCACATCAGGGACCAGCTCGATGCCGAACTGAATCACCAGATACGGCAGAATGTGCGCCGCGCGCTGGAAGACCCGATGGCTCAGCAAGGCGTCGTCCCATCGGTTGGCCGTGCGTTGCACGACCATGCGCGCCACACGCACGATCACGAACGTCGCCACCGCCTGCACCAGCAACGCCGCCGCGACCAAGATCGCCAGCCCGCCGACCATGTGCGCCCACTGCGCGTTTTCCAGCCACTTCAACATCGAATCCCACGTCATCCTGCAACTCCTTGACTACGATTTGCCTGCCTGCTGCTTGTTGTCTTTCGTCGACGTCGCCACGTTGACGCATTGTCCACGCGCGAACGACAGATGCGACAGATGCGACAGATGCAAAAATGACGGCCCAACTGGACCGTCATTTCCTTACGCCACATCTCGGCAGATCCTCTTGCCCGGACGGCGCACAGCCTTAAATCTGCGCCCCGAACGGCACACTCGCCACCACGCTCGGCGAACCGGGCAGCGACGGGGCGGAAATCGTACCACCGCCGCTACTGCCGCGCGATTTGCCGGAACTCAGATAGTCGGCAATCGAGTCCTGCGTGACTTCGCCCAGATACTGATTGTCGTCGCCAAGCACCGGCAGCGATGCCAGATTGTGTTCATACATGCGTGACAGCAGCACACGCAGATTGTCGTTGGCCACCGCCGACGCCTTGAAGTCGCGCACCCGCTCGCCGCACGTTCCCTGTGCATGACGAGTGTCGCGACGTGCAATGTAGCCCAGCGCCTTCGCGTTCTCGTCGACGACAACCAGCGAGCGCGTGTCCAGCTCGTCCATCATGCCGTAGGCCTCCGCGAGCGTGGTCTGCGGCTTGACGGTCGGCTGCGGCGTCGCGGCATCTTCCGCACGCACCAGCAGCAGGCGCTTCAGAATTCGGTCGTGACCGACAAAGCTCGCCACGAACTCGTCGACCGGGCGCGCCAGCAGCGCATCCGGTTGTGCGTACTGCACCAGACGCCCCTGCCGGAAGATCGCAATGCGGTCGGCCAGCTTGATGGCTTCGTCGATATCGTGACTCACCATGATGACGGTCTTGCCCAGTTGACGCTGCATCTGGAAGAACTCGTTCTGAATCGACTCGCGATTGATCGGATCGACGGCGCCGAACGGCTCGTCCATGAGCAGCACGGGCGGGTCGGCCGCCAACGCGCGAATCACGCCGATACGCTGCTGCTGCCCGCCGGACAACTCACGTGGGTAACGCGACAGATAGTGCTTCGGGTCGAGGGCCACCATCGCCATCAGTTCGGTCGCACGTTCGCGGCAGCGCTTCTTGTCCCAACCCAGCAGACGCGGCACCACCGTGATGTTCTCTTCGATGGTCATGTTCGGAAACAGACCGATCTGCTGAATCACGTAGCCGATGTGGCGGCGTAATTCGATTTCGTTGATCTTGCCGGTATCTTCGCCGTTGAGCAGAATGCGGCCCGACGTGGGCTTGATCAAACGGTTGATCATCTTGAGCGTGGTGGTCTTGCCGCAACCCGAAGGGCCCAGGAAGACGCAGATTTCGCCCGGCGGCACTTCGAGACTGACCGAGTTCACGGCGTTCACGCGCGTGCCGTCTTTCTGAACGAAGCTTTTGGTGAGATTGTCGAGTGTAATCATGCGGTTCGAATTCCTTTTGGTGTCAGCACGCGCTGGAGGCGGTGCAACAGGGTGTCGGCAACGATGGCGAGCAAGCTCACCAGGACCGCACCCACGACAAGTTGCCGGGTATCGCTCTGGCTGATCCCCTGGGTGATCAACACCCCGAGACCGCCGGCGCCGACGATGGCACCAATGGCCATCACGCCAATATTCATCACAACAGCCGTGCGTACGCCGCCCAGCACCACCGGCACAGCCAGCGGCAACTCCACCAGACGCAAGCGCTGCCAGAACGTCATGCCGATGCCGATGCCCGCTTCGCGGATGCTCGGATCGATCTGTTGCAGCGCCAGACACGTGTTGCGCATGATCGGCAACAACGAATAGAGAAAGACGGCGGCCACGGCCGGCGCCGGTCCGATACCGATGCCGTAGACCGACAGCAGCGGAATCATCAGGCCGAACAGCGCGATCGACGGGATCGTGAGCACGACCGTCGCCAACCCGAGCACGACGCCCGACAGCCAGCGAAAACGCGTGACCAGCACGCCCAGCGGCACGCCGACCACGATGGCCGCACCCACAGATGCGGCCACCAGCCATGCATGCTGGACCGTGAGGTTCAGGATGCGGTGCCAGTTGTGAGTCAAAAATTCAATCATTGGAGTTCCTCGATCTGTGACGTCAGCGGCGGAGCCATCTGAGGCAACGGCCTCACTGCACCAGCCCTTCCTGCGTGAGGAATTCGCGCGCCACGCGAGCCACGCCCTTGTGCTCGATGTCGACCCTGGCGTTCATCTCGCGCATGTTCTCGTCGTTGATCTTCGCGGCCAACACGTTGAGTTCATCGGCCAGCTTCGGATTCGCGTCGAGCACTTCCTTGCGAACCACCGGCGTCGCGGCATACGCGGGGAAGAAGCCCTTGTCATCGGTGAGCACCTTCAGGTCGAAACCCTTGTTGCGGCCGTCGCTCGTGTAGACCAGACCGCTGTCGATCTGCTCGTTCTTGAGCGCCGTGTAGACGAGGCCCGGGTCCATCTGCTTGATGTTCTCGCGCTCGAGATGGAAGTCGTAGAGCTGTTCCATCGGCTCGAGACCATCGGAGCGGCCGACGAATTCCATGTCGAAAGCGAACTGCATCTTCGGATTCGTCTTGAATCTTTCGATCAGTTGCGAGACGGTTTCGATGCCGGCTTCGCGAGCGATCTTGCCCGGCATGGCGAAGGCGTAAGTGTTGTTGAGCGTCGACGGGTTCAGCCAGACGATGCCGATCTTGCCGTCGAGTTCTTTCACTCGCTCGTAGGTCTGCGCGGGGTCGAGCTTCTCGGTGACCTTGTTGTAGACGATCAACGACGTGCCGGTGTATTCCCAGACGACGTCGAGCTGATTGCTCTCCATGCCCTGGCGCATCACCACGCTGCCGAGACCGTTCTTGAGTTCGACGTCGTAGCCTTTGCTTTTCAGGTACTGCGCCGTCATCTCGGAGAGAATCAGTTGCTCGGTGAAGTTCTTGCCGCCGATGGTGAGCGTGGCGGCTTGCGCTACGCCACTCACCGCGATGGCCGTCAGCGCCAAGCCGGCAACGGCGAGCTTGCGTGTCCGGCGCGCGACGTGCATGAAGCGCGGCAGCTTGCCGAATCGTGTTCGGGAGAAAATGGATTTCACGTGTGGGGTCTCCTTTGTCTTAGCGCGTGGCCGCGCCGTGACGTGCAAACCAGAGGCCGCTCGCGAAGGCGACAATGCCGTCGAGCACAAGCGCAAGCAGCGCGGTGCCGGCAGCGCCGAGCAACAACTTCGTCTGGTCGTTCAAATAGATGCCCGGGAAAATCAATTGCCCCAGGCTGTCCGCGCCGATCAGGAAGGCGAGCGGCGCCGTTCCGACATTGATCGCGAGCGAGGTGCGAATGCCGCCGATGATGACCGGCATGGCGTTGGGCAGGTCCACGCGAAACAGCACTTGCGCGGGCGTCATGCCCATGCCGCGTGCTGATTCACGCAACGCGGCGGGTACCTGGCGCAGGCCTTCGTAGGCGTTGCGCACAATCGGCAGCAGCGATGCGAGCCACAGGGCCAGAATGGCCGGGCGATCGCCGATACCAAGCACTGCCATCGATAGCGCGAGCACGGCGAGCGACGGCAGCGTGTTGCCGATGTTGAAGATCTGCACGGCGCGCTCCGCATGTTTCGCGAATATCGGCCGCGAGATCAACACGCCCGCAGGCACGCCGACGGCAATGGCCATCGCCATCGATATGGCCACGAGCTTCAAATGCTGTTGGGTGTAATACACCAGGTCTCCCCGGTATTTGACGAGCGCATCCACGCCCAGCCAATACACCAGACCGGCGACTGCGGCGGCAACACCAAGCAGTCCGAAACCGGCCAGATAGAGAATGCGATACTGCTTCGCCACGTTCATGCTCCCTTTGAATGGGTTGGCAGCGCTGGCGCGAGGCAATAGCAATCGCCCCGCGTGACAACGCGGTCAAACAAGCATGACAACTGATAGCTGCCTTGCGAATTGTGAGGTGTTCGATCCGAAGGTCTGAGAAAGACAACGGTGACGAACCAGGCGTCGCGATATGCGACATGAGAGACGAGCTTTCGACGCCGTGGGCGCCTGGGCCTCTCGATACACGCTTATTGAAAGCGCGCGAATGTTTTACTGCACAAGCTCATTGCGTGATGGTACGGATCGCCGGCGCAACGAGGAACACCGGCAACGCTTATGTTTCTATTGGCCAGTCAGAGCGATTGGCCTTTTTTATTCTAGTACAGATAGTGCGTCGATGCCAACCCATGAGACACCTTCTGCCATGAATCGGCCGCAATTTCGCATAATCTGCCGCGATATTTCCCATATATATCGGATGCCGAATTAATTGCACACGCTGTAATCCCCCGCCATCTCTGGGTTCTCGCGTGGTCAATGGGAATTGTCCCATTTTTTACGAATCAAGCGTTTCGCAGAGCGGTTCAGTGTGCCGCGTTTAATTATTTTCCTGACTTAGTAGTGATCCCTCTAAACGCTTTTTCGACTCCCTGAAACTCGCCTGTTCATGCGGGTCTGCGCGAATTTAGAGGGGGGTCATGGAAACGGATGCCAACCCCTGGAAACTCGTGTATTCTCCGAGGTTTATCTTAGTTTTCAACCATTTAGCGCTAAATCGGGGAAACGCGACGGCAACGCGAGGCTATGACTTTGCGGCCAGTCACGAGTGCGAAGGTTGGACGGTAAAAGAGCGATCGTGCGCGAGGCACGAGGGCGTTGATTGGCAAATAAGAACTATGAAAAGCACCATCAGCCGTACCGAACAGGGCAACCGCGTTGCTGCGACGACGATTCTCGTCGCGTGTGCCGCGCTCACCCTCGCGGGGTTTCTCACACGCGCCTTCGAAGGCGCGGTGAACCCGCTGCTCACCTTCTTCCTGGTCTCTGCCGGGGGCATCCTCAATTTATCGACGGCGTGTCTGCTCGGCGTGCAGTACCTCTACAACGGCAAGCGCTACTTCGCCCAGTTCGGCTGTGCGTTTTTGCTGCGCGGCCTGTTCATGTTCACGCAAGGGGTGTTGCTGGCGAACCAGCTCGCCGGCATCTCCACACACATCACGCGCGCCCCCTTCTGGCTTTGGCTGGTGGCCGAAGCGAGCTTCGCCGCATACGTGATGATCAGCGTGCGCAGTTATTCGCGCACGCGCAGCGACCCGCACACACGCCCCGGCTATCGCGATGCGGCGCGCCACGGCGCGACGGTGCTGATCATCTGGTTGACGGTATCGCTCTCGGTGGTCGGCGCGGCCCGCACGCTCGTCACGCCAAAGTTTGCCGGAAGCATCGACATCGAGACGATGGCACTGGGGGCACTCTTCGTCGCCTACGTCGCGTTGTGGTGGCGTATTGCGGCGGTCACGCGGCTCTCGCACAAGTTGTTCCTGCTGGTGTGGGTGGTCGTCACCATCTCGCTGTGCCAGTTGCTGCTCGCGCTTACCGCGCCGAGCGAAGCGTCGTATCAGTGGTACGCGGCCCGCCTGCTGGCGTTGGCATCTCCGGGTGTGGCGACGCTCGCGCTCGTGTGGGAAATCACACGCCAGTATCAGTCGCTGGCGCTCACGAATACCGATCTCGTCGAGAAGGTGTTCATCGACCCGCTCACGCATATCTATAACCGGCGCTATTTCGACAATCGCATCCGCATCGTCGCGGATCGCGTCCAGCAATACAACACGCCGCTGTCGGTGCTGATCATCGACATCGATCTGTTCAAGCAGGTCAACGACCGCTATGGACACCCGTTCGGCGACACGGTGCTGCAACGAATCGCCAACACGATTCAGCACTGCATCCGCCTGCCGAGCGATTTTGTCGTGCGTCTGGGTGGGGAAGAGTTTGCCGTGGTGCTGCCGGAGATCGATCAGCACGCCGCGTTGCGCGTCGCCGATCGCATTCGCGAATCGGTCAAGCGCGCCAGCACGGACCTGCTGCCCGCCAAGGCCCGTGAAGACGGCGAGGCGATCACCATCAGCGTGGGCATCGCCTCGTGGCATCCGGGCGAACCGTTGGTCATCAGTGCGATGCTGGAGCGCGCCGACAAGGCGCTGTATCAGGCCAAGCACAAGGGCCGCGATCAGAGCGTGCTGGGGCAGTTGGCCGCCTAACGTCGCGTTGGCGGCCCTTTAAGCTCTACGACATTCCCGTCGGGATCGGTGAGATAGCACGACGGCCCTTCGCCGTGCGCACCGTACCGCTGCACGACTTCCCCAAGCGTCACGCCATGCGAGGCCAGTCCCTGACGGATGGCCTCATCGTCGAACGGTTCGACACGCAGACAGAAGTGATCGAGATTGTGCCCCTCGGCCCCCGGCGCTTCACCGCCCTGCCGGCCGATCGTGCCAGCCACGTCGACCAGATCGATCAACGCGTCGCCCGCGCGCAACTGCACGAGCCCGATATCGGCCTGCACCTTCTCGAGCGTGCAGCCCAGCACGTCCACATAGAAGTGCTGTAGCCGCGCCACATCCACGGTGCGCAGCACCACGTGATCGAGTGCGACGAACGGAATCTTCATCGGGCCGCCGCTACCGAACTCTTCGCACTCATGCGCCGCTCATCCGGCACTCACGCTGCGCTCAGCGAATAACGCCGGCGCTTTTCGACCTTGGTCTCGTGGGTCATCTCGCTGCGGCCGTCTTCGAACACGGTCTCCAGTCGCACCGTAAATCCCCACAGCCGTGCCACGTGCTTGAGCACCTCTTCGAAACCTTCGTCTAGCGGCTTTCGGTCACTTTGCACATGCCGCAGCGTGAGCGAGCGGTCGCCGTGCAAATCGACATGCGAGACCTGAATATTCGGTTCCAGCGTGCTGAGGTTGTACTGCTGCGCGAGCATCTCGCGAATCTCGCGATAGCCGTTGTCGTTGTGAATGGCCGTCACGCGCAAGCGGCTATCGCGGTCATCGTCGAGCACGGAAAAGAGCTTCAGATCGCGAATGACCTTCGGCGAGAGGAACTGCTGGATGAAGCTCTCGTCCTTGAAGTTGCGCATTGCGAAGTCGAGCGTCTTGATCCAGTCGCTGCCGGCAATATCCGGCGCCCACAGACGATCCTCTTCTGTCGGCGCTTCACACATGCGCCGGATGTCCTGAAACATCGCGAAACCCAGCGCATACGGATTGAGCCCGCTGTAGTACGGGCTGTCGAACGATGGCTGATAGACCACGTTCGTGTGCGCGTGCAGAAACTCCATCATGAACGCGTCGTTGACGAGTTTCTCTTTGTAGAGCTGCTGGAGAATCGTGTAATGCCAGAACGTCGCCCAGCCTTCGTTCATCACCTTGGTCTGGCGCTGCGGATAGAAATACTGCGCGAGTTTGCGCACGATGCGCACGATCTCCCGTTGCCACGGCGCGAGCTTCGGCGCGTTCTTCTCGAAGAAGTACAGGAGGTTCTCCTGCGGCTCGCCCGGGAAGGCCGGCTCATCCGAGTCGGTCGGGTCGAGCCCGTCGTCTTCGTCGTCATCGTGCAGCACGTGATTGGGCAACGTGCGCCACAGATCGTTGATCTGCAATTGCAGATAGTTTTCGCGCTCTTTCTGGCGGGCCTGTTCCTGCGCGAGCGACAGGCGCTTGGGCCGCTTGTAGCGATCCACGCCGTAATTCATCAGCGCATGGCACGAGTCGAGCAGCAGTTCAACCAACTGCTCGCCGTAGCGTTGCTCGCACTCGCTGATGTAATTGCGCGCAAACAGCAGGTAATCGACGATGGCGTCGGCGTTCGTCCACGTACGGAACAGATAGTTGCCTTTGAAGAACGAGTTATGACCGTAGCTGGCGTGCGCAATGGTGAGCGCCTGCATGGTCATGCTGTTCTCTTCCATCAGATACGCGATACAGGGGCTCGAGTTGATGACGATCTCGTACGCGAGACCCATCTGGCCGCGCTTGTAGCCGCGCTCGGACGACAGGAAGTGCTTGCCGTACGACCAGTGGTGGTAGCCGATGGGCAACCCCACGGTGGCGTAAGCGTCGAGCATCTGCTCGGCGGTGATGATCTCGATCTGGTTCGGATACGTGTCGAGCTTGAAGTTCGCGGCAATGCGCGCGATCTCATGCTCGTAACGTTGAATCAGCTCGAAGGTCCATTCCGATCCGGTCGATATGTAGGCCATAGTCAGGCCGCCTTTTTCTTGAACAAATCGTGCAGCACCGGGTAGATCTCCGCGGCCTCCATGATGCGTTGCATCGCGAAGTTCGAATGCTGCTGCTTGACCGACAGGTACTCGTTCCACAAATTCTGCGGCTCCGCGCTGGCCACTTCGACATACGCGAAGTACTGCACGGCGGGCATGATCGATTGCATCAGAATGTCGCGGCAAATGGGCGAGTCGCCATCCCAGTTGTCGCCGTCCGACACCTGCGCGCCGTAGATATTCCAGTCGCTCGGCGAGTAGCGGTCGGCGATGACTTCCATCATCAGCTTGAGCGCGCTCGACACCACGGTGCCGCCCGATTCCCGCGCGTAGAAGAAGTCGTCCTCGTTGACTTCCTTCGCCGTGGTGTGATGCCGGATCAGCACCAGATCGATGCGCTCATAGTTATGCCGCAGGAACATGTAGAGCAGCATGAAGAAGCGCTTGGCCAGATCCTTGCGGCTCTGGTCCATCGAGCCCGACACGTCCATCAGACAGAACATGACGGCCTGCGCCTGCGGACGCGGTTGCATGACGCGGTTCGAATAGCGCAGATCGAGCTTCTCGATGTACGGAATCGCTTCGACGCGCGTGCGCAGGTGCGTGATCTCGTGCGCGAGGGCGATGGCGCGTGGCGAGGTATCGCCTTCGCGCGCCACGACATCGGCGTACTCGTTCTCGAGCTCTCGCAACTGCTTGCGATACGGCGCGGTGAGCGCGATGCGGCGGCCCAGCGAGCTGCGCATCGTGCGGATGACGTTCAGATTCGACGGCGTGCCGTCGATGGAATAACCCGCCCGCACCTTGCGAAACTCGGGAATCTGCGCGAGCCGGCGTTTGGCGAGGTCAGGCAGGGCCATGTCCTCGAAGAAGAATTTCAGGAACTCCTCGCGCGAGAGGTTGAAGACGAAATCGTCTTCGCCCTCGCCCGAATCGCTGGCACGGCTGCCGCCGCCACCGGCGCCCGACGGCGGACGCTCGAAGTTATCGCCCACCACGAACTCGCGGTTGCCGGGATGTACCATCTCCCGCCGCCCGCCGGGCCCGTGGTGGAACAAGGGCTCAGAGATGTCCTTGACCGGGATCGAGACCTGTCCGCTGCCATCGATATCGGTGATCTTGCGCCCAGACACCGCCTTCGCTACCGCGCGCCGAATCTGATCGCGGTAGCGCTTGATGAAGCGTTGCTGGTTGATGGCGCTTTTGTTCTTACCGTTTTGCCGTCTGTCGATGATCGCTGACATAGTGGCCCCGAGTGGTTACGAGGATTTGCGCACGCGCAGGTACCATTCCACGAGCAGGCGAACCTGCTTCGGGGTATAGCCTTTTTCCACCATCCGGTTGACGAAGTTGGCGTGCTTTTCCTGATCCTCTTTGGACGACTTCGCATTGAAGGAGATCACCGGCAGCAAGTCCTCGGTCGTGGAGAACATGCGCTTCTCGATGACGGCCCGCAGCTTCTCGTAACTTGTCCAGAGCGGATTCTTGCCCGCGTTGTTGGCGCGCGCGCGCAGGACAAAGTTGACGATCTCGTTGCGGAAGTCCTTCGGGTTCGTGATGCCGGCCGGCTTCTCGACTTTCTCCAGTTCATCGTTGAGCGCCGTGCGATCGAGAATTTCGCCGGTATTCGGATCGCGATACTCCTGATCCTGAATCCAGAGATCTGCAAAATTCACATAGCGGTCGAAGATGTTCTGACCGTACTCGGAGTACGACTCCAGGTACGCGGTCTGAATTTCCTTGCCGATGAACTCGACGAACGGTGCGGTCAGATACTCCTTGATGTAGGAGAGATAGCGCTTCTCGACTTCGCCCGCATACTGCTCGCGCTCGATCTGTTGTTCGAGCACATACAGCATGTGCACCGGGTTGGCCGCGACTTCGGTGTTATCGAAGTTGAACACCTTCGAGAGCACCTTGAAGGCGAAACGCGTCGACATGCCGGTCATGCCTTCGTCCACCCCGGCGTAGTCGCGATACTCCTGATACGACTTGGCCTTCGGGTCGATGTCCTTGAGGTTCTCGCCGTCGTAGACGCGCACCTTGGAGAAGACGTTGGAATTCTCGGGCTCTTTCAGACGCGTGAGCACGGCGAACTGCGCGAGCATCTTGAGCACGTTCGGGGCGCGCGGCGCATTGGCGAGCGAGCTGTTCTTCACGAGCTTCTCGTAGATCTTCACCTCGTCGGTCACGCGCAGGCAGTACGGCACCTTCACGATATAGATCCGGTCGAGGAAAGCCTCGTTATTGCGGTTGCCCTTGAAGCTCTGCCATTCCGCTTCGTTCGAGTGGGCGAGCACGATGCCGTCGAACGGAATCGCACCGAACCCTTCCGTGCCCTTGTAGTTGCCTTCCTGCGTTGCGGTCAGCAACGGGTGCAGCACCTTGATCGGGGCCTTGAACATTTCGACGAATTCGAGCAGACCGCGATTGGCCAGACAGAGGCCGCCGGAATACGAGTAGGCATCCGGATCGTCCTGCGGGAATTCTTCGAGCTTTCGGATATCGACTTTGCCGACCAGCGACGAGATGTCCTGATTGTTCTCGTCACCCGGTTCGGTCTTGGCGATGGCGATCTGTTGCAGCACCGACGGACGCAGCTTCACCACGCGGAACTTGGTGATGTCGCCGTTGAATTCGTTCAGGCGCTTGGTCGCCCACGGCGAAGGAATCGTCGTGAGATACCGAATCGGGATACCGAAGTCCTCTTCAAGAATCTTGCCGTCTTCCTCGGGCGAGAACAGGCCCAGAGGCGACTCGTGCACCGGCGATCCCTTCAGGCAGTAGATGGGCACTTCTTCCATCAATACCTTCAGCTTCTCGGCCAGCGACGATTTGCCGCCGCCCGGAGGCCCGAGCAGATACAGGATCTGCTTGCGTTCTTCGAGCCCCTGCGCGGCGTGTTTGAAGAACGAGACGATTTGCTCGATGGTGTCTTCCATGCCGTAAAAGTCACGGAAGGCCGGATAGATCTTGATGATCTTGTTCGAGAAGAGCCGCGAGAGTCGCGGGTCATGGTGCGTATCGATGAGCTCGGGCTCACCAATGGCGCGCAGCATTCGTTCGGCCGCCGACGCATACGCGGTCGAGTCCTTCTTACAGATCTCCAGATACTCCTGGATGCTGTACTCCTCTTCCTTGCGTGCGTCGAAACGTGTCGTGTAGTGGCTGAAAATATCCATATGCCTCACCCCCGCTTCATCGGAAAACACCGCAACGCGATGCCCGCTCTGTTGCCTAAGACCCGGATGACTGCGCAATGGTTTCGACCTGGCTCACTGCATGCCGGAGCGACGTTCGCGAAACCTTTCGCACTGTCCCCTCCCTCACATGAACGACTCAAAATCGGTTTAGGTTGACTTTAAACTTGTCACTAGAAAAAGCAACCGTTAACTCATCATATGCACAAACAAAAAAACTGTCGCTAGATATTTTCCGCAGCGCTAAGCATCCTCGATAACCCGCAGCCCGTAAGGGTTTCCGAGAAATCTACGCATTGCGCATGCTCGTTGAAATACATCAAAATTCGAGCGAATTCTCACGCGCATCGACACGCATTGCGCACTCGGGTTTGCCTGCATTCGCAACACATCGTAATGTGTCGCTAATTATTAAGTAATCCTATTTATTCGATAGCGTTAAACAGGAAATGTCTGCACGGCGCGTGCGATGTTTTTTTGGAAAAAAGAGTGGGCGGCCCGACGACGTCGACGAAAACGAAGACGTGGGCGCGAGACGAGTAGCGATCCGGCAGAAGCCGCGCGACTGCGCAAGCCGCGAAGGTCACACGCACTGCATGCGCCACTGGCATGAAGTCGTGACCGGAAAGCCGACGACGATCAGATGATTGAACGGGCGAACCTCCTCAGGCAGGGCCGGCATGCCGCGTCGCGCGAAGGTCGCTGCGCCGCATCATGTCGCCGTCTCATCAATGCCTTGCATATTGCCGAACTCTGGAATGAAGCGAACACCATGCCAGTCGATTCAGCGTGAAGTCATGTTACGCCGGTTCGCAAAAACGTGCTGCGGCGATATGTAACCCGTTGTGTCACACCGACGTCCCGACACCCTGACCGGCTGACGCCCTCACCACCTTCGACACCGTCCAAGCCCGCGACGTGCCTGACGAATCATGTAATAATGCAACTTTGTTGCATTTATTACACAGTTGCAATCTGTGTGATGTCCGCCCTATCCGCGCCATGATTCGCTTTTCCGTTTGGCTCTATCGCCTCGCCGGCTGGCAGCGCACCGCACTGACCCTGCTGGTGCTCTTGCCGCTATGGGCGCTCGTCCTCTGGGCACTCCAGGGAGTCGCCTCGTGATCGGCTGCCGTAATCTCTCGGTCCGTTTCGGCCCCAATGTCGCGCTCGAAGGCGTGGACGCGACGTTCGCCCCGGGCGTGCTGTCGGCCGTCGTGGGCCCGAACGGCGGCGGCAAGACCACGCTGCTGCGCGTGCTCGCCGGCCTCCAGAAGGCGACCACCGGCAATGTCCTCTGCGACGAACCTGTCGCCTATCTCTCGCAACGCCCCGAGACCGACCATCGCTTCCCCATGTGCGTGGAAGAATACGTGCTCACCGGCACGTGGCGCCGCACCGGCGACGCCCGCCGGCTCGGCCGCGACGAGTTCGCGCGGGCTCACGAGGCGCTGACTCGCGTCGGTCTGGCCGACAAACGTGCTCAGCCGCTGGAAGTCCTGTCAGGCGGTCAATGGCAGCGAGCCCGCTTCGCCCGCCTGATCGTCGAAGACGCACCGATCGTTTTGCTGGATGAACCCCTCACCGGCATCGATGTGCCCTCTGCGGAACTGTTGCTGGCCTTGCTGGATCAATGGCGCAACGAGGGTCGCACGGTGGTGACGGTGCTGCACGATCTGCCGCTGGTGCTGGAGCGCTTTGCTTATGTCGCCGTGATGGCCGGCAAGCTGGTTGCTGCCGGTCGTCCGGCCGACTGTTTACATAGTGGCTTCCCGTCGGCAGGCGGCGTATTCGGCATGGGTGGCGTTGGTGGCAGCGCGCACGTCGGCTTATCCGATGCCGGCGGCTACACGACCTTTACCGCAGGAGACCGTCATGGCGCTTGAGTCACTGGGCGCCGTGGGCAACCTGATCCATCTGCTGATCGGCCCGTTTGCGGAATTCGATTTCATGCGGCACGCCCTGGTCGGCAGTCTGGCGCTGTCGATCGGCTGTACGCCCGTGGGGGTGTTCCTGCTGCTTCGCCGCATGAGCCTGATGGGCGATTCGCTCTCGCACGCCGTGTTGCCGGGCGCCGCCGTGGGGTATCTGATCGGCGGACTGTCGCTGCCATGGATGGCGGGCGGCGGCATGGTCGCCGGTCTGCTCGTCGCGTTGCTGGCCGGTGTGTCGAGCCGCCGCACGCGTCTGGATGAGGGCGCGTCGTTCGCCGGCTTCTATTTGCTGGCGCTGGCGGGCGGCGTGGTGATCGTCTCGAAATGGGGCAACAGCGTCGACCTGATGCACCTGCTGTTCGGCTCGGTGCTCGCCGTGGACGACCCGTCGCTGATTCTCGTGGCCGCGATCGCGACCGTGACGCTGGTGTGGTTTGGCTGGCATTATCGCGGCCTCGTGCTCGACAGCGCCGATCCGGCGTTTCTCGGCCACGGGCACGGCAAAGCCGTGCTGCGCTACCACCTCGGCTTTACGGTGCTGACGGTAATGAATCTGGTCGCAGGGTTTCAGGCCATGGGCACGCTCATGGCCGTGGGTCTGATGATGCTGCCGGCGGCCACCGCCCGGCTGGTGGCGAGCACGCTGCCGGGCATGCTGCTCGTGGCGTGGCTGGTCGCCAGCGCGTCGAGCGTCATCGGACTGCTGATTTCGTACTATCTGGCCTGCCCGTCGGGGCCGGCCATCGTTTTGACGGCAGGGATCGCCTATCTTGGTGCGCTCCTTGTCACGCCGGGCCGCACACAGGCTCCGGCGATCTAAGAGAGGAAAACATGTTCGGATTGGGTAAATCGGGCGGTAAATCATGGCCGGGCGCGCGTTTCTTCGCCGCGCTGCTTTCGTCGGTCGCACTTACGCTGGCAGCCGCCGGCCCGGCACAGGCACAAGACACACGTCTGCCGGTCGGTGTGAGCTTCAGCATCCTGTCCGACATCGTGAAGGTGGTGGGTGGTGACCGCGTCGACGTCACAACATTGGTCGGTCCCGATCAGGACACGCACGTCTATGAGCCGACCCCGGCCGACGTCGCCAAACTCTCGGGCACGAAACTGTTCTTTGTGAACGGCCTCGGCTTCGAAGGCTGGCTGCCGCGCCTGATGAAGGCCAGCCACTACCCGGGCACGATCGTGACAGTCACCGACGGGCTCAAGCCCCGGACCATGCGCGACGACGGCAAGGTGGTCACCGACCCGCACATGTTCCAAGACCCGGTGCTGGTGAAGTCGATGGTCGACAAGGTCGCCGCCGCGCTCTCGCAGGCCGATCCGGCCGGGCGCGCCTACTACACTGATCGCGCGAAGAACTATCAGCTCGCCCTCGACGACCTGATCACGTGGGCCCGCAAGCAACTGGCTTCGGTGCCCGCCAACCGCCGCGTGGTGCTGACCTCGCATGACGCCTTCGGCTATCTGGGCGAGCGCTTCGAGATCAAGTTCCTGGCCCCGGAAGGCGTGTCGACGGAAAGCGAAGCCAGCGCACGCGATGTGGCCAACCTGATCCGCATCATCCGCCGCACGGGCATCAAGGCCGTATTCATGGAGAACATCTCGAATCCGCGCCTGATCCAACGCATTGCGCATGACGCGAAGGTGCAGGTCGACGGCAAGCTCTACTCGGATGCGCTCTCGCAAAACCCGGAAGCTTCCACGTATCTTCAGTTGTTCCAGCACAACATCCGCGCCATCGCCGCCGCGATGAAGGACAACCGCTAAGCGCTGCGGGCCTCGCTGCCTCTGGCCGGCCTTCGCCGGCCGGGGCAGCCGTGACGGCCGTGAAAGTCGCGACGCCCCCAGCGTCCACCTGGCGCAATACCCCTGCCGTTCACGCGGTATAATGCGCGCACCACTCACCGGCCCCGCTACGGAGGTCCGGACAGGCCGGCCACGCCGGCTTTTGCGTTTTGGCTGCCGCTTTTTTCTCTGGCCAGCCATCTGTCAGAACCCCGGAAAACCTCCGAAATAACCAAATTACGGACGCCCCCAGGTTAACCACTGCGAACGGCGCACACTCAATGGCAAAGAAGATTTACATCAAGACGTTCGGCTGTCAGATGAACGAGTATGACTCCGACAAGATGGCGGACGTGCTCGGCGCCGCCGAAGGTCTCGAGAAGACTGACACCCCCGAAGACGCTGACGTCATCCTGTTCAACACCTGCTCGGTGCGTGAAAAGGCGCAGGAAAAGGTGTTCTCGGATCTGGGCCGCATGCGCGCCCTCAAGGAAATCAAGCCGGATCTCGTGATCGGCGTCGGCGGCTGCGTCGCCAGTCAGGAAGGCGCCGCCATCGTGCAGCGCGCCCCTTACGTCGACGTCGTGTTCGGCCCGCAAACCCTGCACCGCCTGCCGCAGATGCTCGAAGCGCGCCGCACCACCGGCCGCTCGCAAGTCGACATCTCATTCCCGGAAATCGAGAAGTTCGATCACCTGCCGCCCGCCAAGGTCGACGGTGCCACGGCCTTCGTCTCGATCATGGAAGGCTGCTCCAAATACTGTAGCTACTGCGTCGTGCCGTACACGCGCGGCGACGAAGTCTCGCGCCCGTTTGAAGACGTGCTCACGGAAATTGCCGGTCTGGCCGAGCAAGGCGTGCGCGAAATCACGCTGCTGGGTCAGAACGTGAACGCCTATCGCGGCCTGATGGCCGACGGCGAAATCGCCGACTTCGCCCTGCTGGTCGAGTACGTGGCCGAAGTGCCCGGCATCGAGCGCATTCGCTTCACGACGAGCCATCCGAAGGAATTCACGCAGCGCCTGATCGACATGTACGCGAAGGTGCCCAAGCTCGTGAGCCACCTGCACTTGCCAGTGCAGCACGGCGCCGACCGCGTGCTCTCGGCCATGAAGCGCGGCTACACGGCGCTGGAATACAAGTCGATCATTCGCCGTCTGCGTCAGGTGCGCCCGGACATGTCGATGTCGTCGGACTTCATCGTCGGCTTCCCCGGCGAGACCGAAGAAGATTTCGACAAGCTCATGGCGATGATCCACGAGATCGGCTACGACACGAGCTTCTCGTTCATCTATAGCCCGCGCCCGGGCACGCCCGCCGCCAACCTGCCGGACGAAACGCCGCGTGAAGTGAAGCTGCGCCGCCTGCAACATTTGCAGGCCGTGGTCGAAGAAAACGCCGCGCGCATCAGCCAGCGTATGGTCGGCTCGCGTCAGCGCATTCTGGTCGAAGGCGTCTCGCGCAAAGACCCGAACGAGCTGCAAGGCCGCACGGAGAACAACCGCGTGGTCAACTTCCCGGCTTCCGAGGCACAACGCAGCGCGCTCATCGGCCAGATGACGGACGTCGTGATCACCTTCGCCTACCCGCACTCGCTGCGCGGCGAATTGATCATCACGCACTGATCGCACTGACAGCCCTGACCCATCACACCGGATCATCTTGAAAGCACTCGCCCAAGAATTTACCGCGCCGCGCGACGACAATCGCCGGCTGGCCAACCTCTGCGGCCCGCTCGACGAGAACCTGCGCCAGATTGAACAGGCTCTCGACGTGTCGATTTCCCGCCGGGGTCATCGCTTCACGATTCGCGGCAAGAGTGCCGTCATCGCGACGCAGGCGCTGGAAAGCTTCTACAACCGCGCCACCGAACCGTTGTCGGTCGACGACATTCAGTTGGGTCTGGTGGAAACGCGTCAGGGCCACGAGCCGATCCTGCGCCACGGCGACGACAATCCGTTCGCCACGGGTGACGAGACGGAAACCGGCTCGCCGGTGTTGCACACCCGCCGCACCGACCTGCACGGCCGCACGCCGGCGCAGCGCGATTACCTCAAGCAGATTCTGTCGCACGATGTCACGTTCGGCATCGGACCTGCGGGCACCGGCAAGACGTATCTGGCCGTGGCCTGCGCCGTCGACGCGCTGGAGCGCGACGCGGTCAAGCGCATCGTGCTGACCCGCCCGGCGGTGGAAGCCGGCGAGCGTCTCGGCTTTCTGCCCGGCGATCTCGCGCAGAAGGTCGATCCGTACCTGCGCCCGCTCTACGACGCGCTCTACGATCTGCTCGGCTTCGACAAGACGCAGAAGTATTTCGAGAAGCAGATGATCGAGATTGCGCCGCTCGCCTATATGCGCGGCCGCACCCTCAATCACGCGTTCATCATTCTGGACGAGGCGCAGAACACCACGCCGGAACAGATGAAGATGTTCCTCACGCGGATCGGCTTCGGCAGCAAGGCAGTGGTGACGGGCGACACGACGCAGGTCGACTTGCCGCGTGGCCACAAGAGCGGCCTGAACGAAGCGCAGGTAATCCTGAAGAACGTGCGCGGCATCGCGATGACCCGCTTCACCAGCGTGGACGTGGTGCGTCACCCGCTGGTCGCGCGCATCGTCGATGCGTACGAGGCCCACGCCCAACACGCGGAAGCCGGGCTCGATCTGCCGGCATCGGCCGATCAGGAACCGCGTCAACCCCGTCAGGCGCGTGCGCCGCGAGGCAACGCATGAGCGGTGCCCGCCCACGCCACGCACTGACGCTGACGAGCCAGTTCGTGCTCGGGCGCGACTTCGCCGCCCATAAGGCAGTGCTCTCGCGCGCCAACCTGCGCCGCTGGGTGCAGGCCGCGCAACTGGCCGACGCCGAGCTGACGCTGCGCTTTGTCGACGCCGACGAAGGTCAGGAACTGAATCGCAGCTATCGCGGCAAGGACTACGCGACCAATGTGCTGACGTTCGCGTACGCGCAGGACGAGAGCGACCCGGTCACGGGCGACATCGTGCTGTGCTGCCCGGTGGTGGAGCGCGAGGCAAACGAGCAGGGCCTGACGCTCGAAGCCCATTACGCGCATCTGATCGTGCACGGCGTACTGCACGCGCAAGGCTACGATCACGAGGAAGACGACGAGGCCGAGGAAATGGAAGCGCTGGAGACGGAGATTCTCGCCGGCCTCGGCTACGCCGATCCTTATGCGTCGGAGAAGACCGCCGCACCGCGCAAGACGGCCAAGGCCACCAAGGCCCCAAAAGCCACGCCGGCCGCTGCCAAGACCACCCCGCCGGCCAAATCGCGCCGCGCCTGAACCGCCGATCGCATAGACAGCATGGACCGCATCCCAGACCACCCGACCGCCCCCGAATCCCCTCAGGCCAGCGTGTCGAGCGGCCCCGGATGCACCCAGTACCCGCCCGACCTCGGCATCGCCCGCCATCTGAGCCCCGAAGAGCTGTCGCGCTCGCTCGACGCCGCCCTCGCCGGCTGGAACGGCAAGCAGGACCTCTGGATCTTCGCTTACGGCTCGCTGATCTGGAACCCGGGTGTGCCGATGGAAGAAAGCCTGCACGCCCGCGTGTTCGGCTATCACCGGGGCCTTTATCTGTGGTCGCGCGTCAATCGCGGCACGCCGGAGCATCCCGGCCTCGTGCTCGCGCTCGACCGGGGCGGCTCATGTGCCGGCGTGGCATTGCGCCTCTCGGCCGCCACGGCACGCGCACACCTCGAATCGCTCTGGCATCGTGAAATGGCGATGGGCTCGTACCGTCCGGCGTGGCTGCACTGCGCGCTCGCCGATGGCCGCACGACACCCGCGCTCGCTTTCGTGATGCGCCGCGACGTGAAAAGTTATGCCGGCCGTCTGCCCGACAACATCGTGCGCAAGGTCTTCGATCAGGCTCAGGGACGCTACGGCACCACCCACGATTACGTGGCCCGCACGGTCAAGGCACTGCGCGAAGCGGGCATGCCCGACCCTGCGCTCGAAGCCGTGCTGCACCGCTGCGGTGCACCGACCGGCCAGCGCTGACACGGCAATGGCGTGCATCTGGTGTATCCTTTAGCTTCCTGAAACAGCTCGGCGTCCGCCCAACTTGGACGCGCCGTCATGAACGACCCTTATCCCAGTCGACCCGGTCAAAAAAAGCCCGAAAAACCTCGCTCTCTGCTCGAACGCCTCACCGATCTGATTTCCCCGGAGCCGGAGTCGCGCGCAGAGTTGCTCGAAATTCTGCAAGACGCTCACGCCCGCAACCTGATGGACGCCGATTCTCTGGCGATGATCGAGGGCGTGTTCCAGGTGGCCGATCTGTGCGCACGCGACATCATGGTGCCCCGCGCCCAGATGGACGCCATCAACATCGAACAGACTCCCGAAGAATTCATGCCGTTCGCACTGGAACAGGCGCACTCGCGCTACCCGGTGTACGAAGGCAATCGCGACAACATCATCGGCATTCTGCTCGCGAAGGATCTGCTTCGTTTCTACGCGAATCACGACTTCGATGTGCGCGACATGCTGCGCCCGGCGGTGTTCATCCCCGAGTCGAAGCGCCTGAACGTGTTGCTGCATGACTTTCGCGTGAACCGCAACCACATCGCCATCGTCGTCGACGAATACGGCGGCGTGGCCGGTCTCATCACCATCGAAGACGTGCTCGAACAGATCGTCGGCGACATCGAAGACGAGTACGACTTCGACGAAGAAGAAGACAACATCATCGCCGCGCCCGACGGCAGTTATCGCATTCGCGCGCTCACCGAAATCGAGCAGTTCAACGACGCCTTCGGCACCCAGTTCGTCGATGCCGAAAACGACACGATCGGCGGTATGATCACGCACCAGTTCGGTCGTGTGCCGCGTCGTGGCGAACGTCTGCGCGTCGGCAATCTCGTGTTCGAAGTGCTGCGTGCCGACGGCCGCCAGATCCATATGCTGCTCTTGCGGCGCGTGGAACCGGCACCCGTCGTTCAGCCTGACTAACTTCAACGATCCATGCAGGAAATGACCGTCCACGCGCCCGAGCGGCGCTCGTGGCCGGCCTGGCGCGCGCGTGCGCTCGCCGGTCTGGCCGGTATTGCTCAGACGCTGGCTTTCGCACCCCGCGATGTCTGGTGGCTGCAACTGCTGGCCATGGCCGGCCTGTTCGCGCTAGTCGAGCGCAGCCCGTCGCGGCGCGATGCGTTGTGGCTCGGCGGGTGCTTCGGCGTGGCGTCGTTCGTGTCCGGCATCTGGTGGCTCTACATCAGCATGCACACGTACGGTGGCATGCCCGGCGTGATGGCCGGTGCCGCCGTCGTGCTGTTCTCGCTCTATCTGGCGATCTACCCCGCGCTCGCGACCTTCGTCACGCGTTGGGTACCGGCTACGGGCCCGTGGCGCACCTTCGCGTTTGCCGGCGCCTGGACGCTCGCCGAATGGCTGCGCGGCACCGTCTTCACCGGTTTCCCGTGGCTCTCGCCCGGTTATGCCCACGTCGATGGCCCGCTGGCCGGCTTCGCGCCGCTGCTGGGCGTATACGGCATCGGTGGTCTCGCCGCACTGGCCGCCGCGTGGTTCGCCCGCGCGGTGTTGCCGCTGAACATGGCGACGCGCCCGGCACGCCGCGTGTTCGCCGTCGCGGGCGTGCTCGTGCTGCTCGCCATCGGCGCCGGCCTCACCCGTCACGCTTGGACCACGCCGACAGGCCAGCCGCTCACGGTGCGGCTGCTGCAAGGCAATATCCCGCAGGACATGAAGTTCGAGCGCGCCGGCATCGATCACGCGATGGCGCTCTATCGCGACATGATCACGGCAGCGCCGGCCGACCTGATCATTACGCCGGAAACGGCCTTCCCGGTGCTGCTGCAAGGGATTCCTCCGGAAATCGCTGCGCCCATTCGCGAATTTGCGGATCGTACCGGCTCGCACGTCGTGCTCGGCGCCGTGGGCGCGACGCTGACGCCGCAAGGCCCGACGGATTTGACCAACAGCCTGTTCGGCGTCACGCCGCGCGACCAGACGTTGCATCGCTACGACAAACACCATCTCGTGCCATTCGGTGAGTTCGTGCCGTGGGGCTTCCGGTGGTTCGTCGACATGATGCATATCCCGCTGGGCGACTTCCTGCGCGGCTCGGCAACGCCGACCGGCTTCCCGGTGCGCGATCAGCGTGTGGCGCTCGACATCTGCTACGAAGACTTGTTCGGCGAAGAGATCGCTCAGGCGCTGCGCAACATGCCGGAACCCGCAACGGTGCTCGCCAACTCGACCAATCTGGCGTGGTTCGGCGACACCATCGCGCTGGACCAGCATCTGCAAATCGCCCGCATGCGTACGCTCGAAACCGGACGTCCGATGCTGCGCGCGACCAACACCGGCACGACGGCCATCATCGATGCACAGGGTCACGTGCAGGGCCGCCTGCCGGCGATGACCGTCGGTGCACTCACCGGCAAGGTGCAGCCCTATACGGGCCTCACGCCTTATGTGCGTTTCGGCAATGTGCCAGCGCTGCTGCTGGCGCTGGCCGCCCTCGGACTCGGCCTGATCGCCGGACGCCGCACGCGCTAAGTCCGTCACACAAATGCGCCACGCTTGACGGGCGCTGCGGCACGGCCGGCGCCTCATTGGTCGGCCAACACCCCGCTCGGGCCGGATTCCCGCTAAAATTCAAGGTTTTGGGGCCTGTTCACCCTGGTTTTTGGCGGGCAATCCTTGCCCGATATCAGGATGAACAGGCCCCAGTTCGTCGGCCGCGCTCGCGGCCGGGCCGATGAACTGCGCAAAATCCGCATATTTCTCTTTTCGTCCGCGCGAATTCATCATGCTTACCTTTCAACAAGTCATCCTGACGTTGCAGGATTACTGGGACAAGCAAGGCTGTGCGTTGCTCCAGCCTTACGACATGGAGGTCGGCGCCGGTACCTCGCACACCGCCACGTTCCTGCGCGCCATTGGCCCGGAGCCGTGGCGCGCTGCCTACGTGCAGCCGTCGCGCCGTCCGAAGGATGGCCGTTACGGTGAGAACCCGAACCGCATGCAGCACTACTACCAGTATCAGGTGGTGCTCAAGCCGGCACCGGAGAACATTCTCGACCTGTATCTGGGTTCGCTGCGCGCGCTCGGTCTCGATCTGACCGAAAACGACGTGCGCTTCGTCGAAGACGACTGGGAAAACCCCACGCTCGGCGCCTGGGGTCTGGGCTGGGAAGTGTGGCTCAACGGCATGGAAGTCACCCAGTTCACCTACTTCCAGCAGGTGGGCGGTCTGGACTGCAAGCCCGTGCTCGGCGAAATCACGTACGGCATCGAGCGTCTGGCGATGTATCTGCAACAGGTCGAGAACGTGTACGACCTCGTGTGGACGGAATGGGAAGAGCAGACGGCTGACGGCCCGGTGACGCGCCGCCTGACGTATGGCGACGTGTTCCATCAGAACGAAGTCGAGCAGTCGACGTACAACTTCGAGCACTCGAACCAGCCGATGCTGTTCAGCTTCTTCGACAACTACGAGAGCGAAGCCAAGCGCCTCATCGAAGCCGAACTGGCCCTGCCGGCCTACGAAATGATTCTGAAGGCGGCACACACCTTCAACCTGCTCGACGCCCGTGGCGCCATCTCGGTGACTGAGCGTGCGGCGTATATCGGCCGTATCCGGGCGCTGTCGCGTCTGATCGCACAGGCCTACTACGCTTCGCGCGAGAAGCTCGGTTTCCCGATGCTGAACGCCCCCGCCGCCCAAACCCGAACGCAAGCCGCATGATGAGCACCGCACAACGTACCCTGCTGGTCGAACTGCTGACCGAAGAACTGCCGCCGAAGGCACTGGCACGTCTGGGCGACGCCTTTGCCGATGGCATCGCCAACGGCCTGCGCTCGCGCGGTCTCACGACCGACGCCAGCGTCGTCACGCCGTACGCCACGCCGCGCCGTCTGGCCGTCGCGATCACCCACGTGCTCGAGCGCGCCCCGGATGCCACCATCCGCGCGAAGGTGCTGCCGGTGTCCGTCGCGCTCGACGCGAACGGCAACCCGACCCCGCCGCTCGCGAAGAAACTCGCCGCGATGGGCTTCGCCGACCTGCCGGTCGCGAGTCTGGAGCGCGCCATGGACGGCAAGGCCGAAGCCTTCTTCCATACCTACACGGCCGCCGGTGCCCAACTGGCGGACGCGCTGCAAGCCTCGCTCGACGAAACGCTCGGCAAGCTGCCCATCCCGAAGGTCATGAGCTACCAGCGCCCCGATGGCGAAACGGTGCAGTTCGTGCGTCCGGTGCATGGCCTGATTGCGCTGCACGGCGACACGCTCGTGCCAGCCACGGCGATCGGTCTGGCCTCGGGCAACAAGACACTGGGTCACCGCTTCCTGTCGAACGGTGAAGTTGTGATCCATCAGGCGGATGAGTACGCCGCCACGCTGCTCGACGAAGGCAAGGTCTACGCGAGCTACACGGCGCGCCGCGATGCGATTCGCGAGCAACTGCTGGCCGCTGCCGGCAACGACCACGTGGTCATGCCCGACGCACTGCTCGACGAAGTCACCGCACTGGTGGAATGGCCGGCCGTCTACGCCTGCCATTTCGAAAGCGAATTCCTCGCCGTGCCGCAGGAGTGCCTGATTCTCACGATGCAGACGAATCAGAAGTACTTCGCGCTCACCGACAAGCCGCTCGCCGAGGGCGGGCGTCTGACGAACCGCTTCCTGATCGTCTCGAACATCGCCACCGGCAAGCCGGAACAGATCGTGACCGGCAACGAGCGCGTGGTGCGCCCGCGTCTGGCCGACGCGAAGTTCTTCTTCGAGCAGGACAAGAAGAAGCCGCTGGCCGATCGCGTGCCGTTGCTCGCCAACGTCGTGTATCACAACAAGCTGGGTTCGCAGTTCGAACGCACGAAGCGCCTCTCGGCACTCGCGGGTGCGATTGCGCAGATGACCGGCAGCGACGTGGCACTGGCCGAGCGCGGTGCACTGCTGGCCAAGGCCGACTTGCTGACCGACATGGTCGGCGAGTTCCCGGAGCTGCAAGGCACGATGGGCACGTACTACGCACGCCATGATGGCGAGCCGGACGATGTCGCCCTCGCCTGCTCGGAACACTACCAGCCGCGCTTTGCCGGCGATGCGTTGCCCGTAAGCCCGACCGGCACGGCCGTGGCGCTGGCCGACAAGCTCGAAACGCTCGTCGGCATCTGGGGCATCGGCCTGCAACCGACCGGCGAGAAAGACCCGTTTGCGCTGCGTCGCCATGCCCTCGGCATCGCGCGCATGCTCATCGAGAAGCGTCTGCCCGTGATGTTGCCCGACCTGCTGCGCGTGGCTTACGAAGGCTTCACCACGGGCGTGGCCGATGGCGCCTATCTGCACGACGTCTACCTGTTCGTGCTCGATCGCGTGCGCGGTTACCTGCGCGAGCGTGGTTTCGGTGCGAACGAAATCGAAGCCGTGCTGGCCAATCAGCCCCCGTATCTGGGTGACTTGATCGAGCGTCTGGAAGCCGTGCGTACGTTCTCGGCACTGCCGCAAGCCGAAGCGCTGGCCGCCGCCAACAAGCGTATCGGCAACATTCTGAAGAAGACGGCGCCGCCGCCGGACGGCATGATTCAGCCGTCGCTGCTGATGGAACCGGCCGAGAAGGCGCTGGCCGCTGCGCTCGACAAGGTGACGCCGCTGGTGGAGACGAGCTTCGAGGCGCGTCAGTACGAGCAGGCGCTGACGGCGCTGGCGCAATTGCGCGACGCGGTCGACGCCTTCTTCAACGACGTGATGGTGATGGCCGACGACGAGGCGCTGCGCAACAACCGCCTCGCGTTGCTCACGCGCCTGCACGTGCAGATGAACCGTGTGGCCGATCTCTCGAAGCTCGCCGCCTAATTTGCCGATATCCGATGCCGAACATGGACTCGCGTAAAGACCGCACCCCCGGCCCCGCCGCTCGCAAGCTGGTGATTCTCGACCGCGACGGCGTGATCAACGTCGACTCGGACCAGTTCATCAAGTCGACCGACGAGTGGGTGCCGCTGCCCGGCAGCCTCGAAGCGATTGGCCGGTTGAATCAGGCCGGCTATCGCGTGGTCGTGGCCACCAACCAGTCCGGGGTCGGACGCGGTCTGTTCGACATGGCAACGCTGGGCGCCATGCACGCCAAGATGTCGAAGCTGGCTGCTGCTGCGGGGGGCCGTATCGACGCGGTGTTTTTCTGTCCGCACACGTCGGCCGAGGGTTGTGATTGCCGCAAACCGAAGCCCGGCCTGTTTCAGGAAATCGCCCGGCGCTACGAAGTCGACCTGACCGGCGTGCCGGCCGTGGGCGATTCATTGCGCGACTTGCAGGCGGCTGCCGCCGTGGGTGCCCACCCGCATCTGGTACTCACCGGCAAGGGCAAGAAAACACTGGCCGCCGGCAACTTGCCGGAAGGCACCCGCGTGCACGACAGCCTTCAGGCATTCGTGCGCGACATGCTCGCCGAAGAGGATGCCAGGGACGCCAAGGGTGGCTGATGCGGTGTGAAACCGCTCATGCCCGCTCAAGCGCCTGAAACACCCGACGCTCCCCGGCCCACTCATTCAAGCCCAGATCTGATGCAGCGACTTCGTTCGATTCTTTTCTTCCTCTTCCTGATCGTCTTTACGATTCCGTATGCGATCGCGTGCATCGTGACGTTTCCGATCCTCAACCGCGTCCGGCGTTATTGGTTCGCGGTGGGCTGGTGCCGCACGACGATGATCGTGGCCGACAAACTGTGTGGCATCCGCTACCGCGTGATCGGTCGCGAGAACCTGCCCGACACGCCTGCCATCGTGCTCTCGAAGCACCAGTCGGCGTGGGAAACGCTCGCGTTGCCGGCACTGATGCCGCGCCCGCTGTGCTTCGTGTTCAAGCGCGAATTGCTCTACGTGCCGTTTTTCGGCTGGGCGCTCGGCCTGCTGAGCATGATTCACATCAACCGCAGCAAGGGCACCGACGCGTTTCAATCGGTGGTGGCGCAGGGGCGTGAGCGTCTGGCCGAAGGCTCGTGGATCATCATGTTCCCGGAAGGCACGCGTACGAGGACCGGCTCGCGCAACAAGTACAAGTCGGGCGGTGCGCGTCTGGCGGCGACGACCGGGGCACCGGTCGTGCCCATAGCGCACAATGCCGGGCGCATGTGGCCGCGCAATTCGTTCATGAAATTCCCCGGCGAAGTGATCGTCTCGATCGGCCCGGTGATTCAGACGGAAGGACGCACGCCGGAAGCCGTGAATGCTGATGTGGCTGAATGGATCGAACGTGAGATGATTCGTATCGATCCGGCAGCCTACACGTCGGCCCCAAAGGCCACGCCGGAAGCCACCCCTCGGACCTGAGCGCACTACGAGACAGTCTCATGTCGAAAGCCCGAACCGCGAACCGTAACGCCAGTAATACCCGCGATCGCCGCTCCCGGCATGAGATGCTCGTTCCCCAGATGGAACTCGACCTGTTCGGCAGCCCGGCCGCCGAAGCCAATGGCGTGGCGACCGATGCACCGGCGCCTGCACCCACACCGGCTATCCCTGCTATCCCCGACACCCCCGAGCCACCCAAGCCACGCCGTGCACCGGCCGCCGGCGAGCGCGTGATCATGCTCGACGGGCACGCGCTCTACTACCGCTTCAAGCGTTCGTCGCGCCGCACGATCGGCTTCATCATCGACGAATCGGGGCTCGCGGTGACCGCACCGCGTTGGGTCACGATCGCCGATGTCGAAGCTGCCGTCGTCGAGAAGAAACGCTGGATCTTCAACAAGATCGCCGAATTTCGCGAACGCTCGGCCCGCCGCGTGATTCCGCGCGTGAACTGGGTCGACGGCGCGACGCTGCCGTATCTCGGCCACACGCTGACCGTGCGTCTTGGCGGCCGCCCCGGCGCGCAGCAATACGACATCCACACGCACACACTCTGGCTCGACCTGCCGCCGCAAGCCGCACCTGAACAGATGCGCGACCGGGTGCAAGGCTGGTTGCAGCAGGAAGCGCGCAAGCTCTTCACGACCCGGCTCGATGTGTATGGCGAGCGCCTGGGCGTCAGCTACTCGGCACTCGGATTGTCGTCGGCGACCACCCGCTGGGGCAGTTGCAGCGCCGATGGCCGCATTCGCCTCAACTGGCGTCTGATCCACTTCCCGCTGGGGGTGATCGACTACGTGGTGGCGCACGAACTCGCGCATTTGAAGGAAATGAACCACGGGCCGCGCTTCTGGCAGGCAGTGGCGTCGATCTTTCCGGAGTTCGAATCCGCACGCGACACACTCAAGTCGCATGCCCCGGAATGGCTGCCGGAGTTTTAAGCGTCATGCTGAAATCGCTCAACGCTGCATGAACGCGGCTCATTTTTGCTGGCGCGGGTACAATTGACGCTTCGTTTGTCCCCACACAGTCAAAACACCATGCGAATGCTCCACACCATGCTGCGCGTCGGCGACTTGCAGCGCTCGATCGACTTCTACACGCGCGTGCTCGGCATGCAACTGCTGCGCCAGAGCGAAAACCCCGAGTACAAGTACACGCTGGCTTTCGTGGGCTATGGCCCCGAGTCGGAAAACACCGTGCTTGAGCTGACCTACAACTGGGGCGTGGAAAAGTACGAGATGGGCACGGCGTTTGGCCATCTGGCCATCGAAGTCGACGATGCCTACAAGGCTTGCGACACGATCCGTGCCGCTGGCGGCAAAGTCTCGCGCGAAGCCGGTCCGGTCAAGGGCGGCACCACGGTCATCGCTTTCGTGGAAGATCCGGACGGCTACAAGATCGAACTGATCCAGAAGCATTCGGCCAAGGGCGGCCTGTAAGAGGCAACGGCGGCGCCTGCCCGTTGTTGATCGGGCAGCGCCGCCAGTCGTACGTTCTTCAGAACTGCACCATCGCAAAGTCTTCCTTGCCCACGTCGCACAGCGGGCAACGCCAATCTTCCGGCACCGCTTCCCACCGCGTTCCCGGCGCAATGCCGTCTTCGGGATAGCCGGTCGCTTCGTCGTAAATCCAACCGCAGATCACACAGACCCACTGCCGGAATTCCGGTGCCGTGGCAGCACTCGCTTCGCCGTCGTTGGCGCTGTCGGACTCGCTGCCAGTGGTGGCGCCTTGGCCCTTGTTCCCCGGCACAGCGGGATCGAGCAGCGTGAACAACAACGGCTGATCGGTGCCGACGGCGTCATTCCCGGTGCCCGCCAGATGCGTTTGCAGGGCCGCGAGCAGCGCCTGCGCTTCGTCGCGCGTGAGATCGATCCAGAACGGATCGCCCGCCCCATCGTTGAGTCGCGACGGGGAGAACTGGAGTTCGACGGCAGAGCCTTTCTTGTACATGGAGATGACTGCGGGGGAATACTGCGGTGATGTGAGGAAGATGACGGGCAATCGCACCCGAGCGTCGTATTCTAGCGGCGCGACTGTCCCCGATAAACCCTCGTGGCGGGGAGACATTGTGCCGCACGGCGAAACAATGATTACCCCTACGGCGCGCACCAAATTGATGCGTCCATGAAGCGGATCGTGGAGAATGAGCGGCGAACCGGACCGGCAGAACGACCTGCGGCAACACTGTGCCGCGTCGCACGCTTGTCCACCCCTCCCACTCCCGAACCGATGTCATGAACACAGCCCCTCGCCCGATCGATGCCACCGCCCTCGCCATCATGGTCGGCCTGTGTGCGATATGGGGCGGCCAGCAGGTGGCGGTGAAGCTCGCAGTGACCGCCGTGCCGGCCGTGCTGCAAGCGGGCCTGCGCTCGGTGATCGCCACGCTGCTCGTGGCCGGGTGGATGCTCTGGCGGCGTCAGCGGCTGGTCACCGGCGACGGCACGCTGCCGGCCGGTATTCTGGCCGGCGTGCTGTTCTCGCTGGAATTTCTCTGCATCTTCGTCGGACTGACGCACACCACGGCATCACGCATGGCCGTGTTTCTGTATTCCGCGCCCTGCTTCACCGCCATCGGCCTGCATTGGACAGTGCCCAGCGAGCGGCTGCGCGCCGGGCAATGGCTCGGCATGGCGCTGGCGTTCTGCGGCATCGTGGTGGCGTTCTCGGATGGGGGCAGCACGAGCCTTGCGACGACATGGCCGGGTGACCTGCTCGGCATTCTGGCGGGGGTCTTCTGGGGCATGACGACGGTCGTCGTGCGCGCTTCGCGGCTGGCAACGGCCGCTCCCGCCAAGACGCTGCTCTATCAGTTGGCCGTCTCCGCCGTGCTGTTGTGCGTGCTGGCGCTGGCCACCGGCAACGTCCACATCGGCGAGATGACGCGCACGACGTGGGTGAGCCTCGTCTATCAATCCATCGGCGTGGCGTTTGCGAGCTATCTGATCTGGTTCTGGATGCTCACCCGCTACAGCGCCGCCCGCCTCGCGTCGTTCTCGTTCCTGAGCCCGCTGTTCGGGGTGACGTTCGGCGTGCTGATTCTCGGGGAATCGGTGGGCTGGCGCTTTGCGGGCGCCGTCGCCCTGGTGTTCGCCGGGATCAGCCTTGTGAACCGGCGCCGCTGATCGTGCGCGCCAGCGACACGTATTCGTCGACGGAAACATCTTCCGCACGACGCGTCAGGTCGAACCCGAGCGCATCGAAGTCGACGCGGTCGCGATAGCTGTGCAGCGTGTTGCGCAGCATCTTGCGACGCTGTGAGAACGCCTGCGCGACCACCGCTTCGAACACCGTCAGATCCACGTCGGGCAAGTCGGCCTGCGCCCGCGGAATCATGCGCACGATGGCCGAATCGACCTTCGGCGGCGGATTGAACGCCTCCGGCGGCACATCCAGCACCTTGTCCATCCAGTAGCGGTATTGCAGCATCACCGACAGCCGGCTGTAGTTGCTCGACCCGGCCGGTGCGACCATGCGCTCCACGACTTCGTTCTGCAACATGAAGTGCTGGTCGCGCACCTGCGTCGCAAAACGCATCAGGTGAAAGAGCAGCGGGCTCGAGATGTTGTACGGCAGGTTACCGACGATGCGCAGCGGCGATTCGTCGCGGCGGTCTTCCGGCACCAGCGAGCCGAAGTCGAAGTCGAGCGCGTCGCCCGCATGCACGGTCACGCGATCGCCGAACTTGCGCGTCAGGCGTGCGACGAGATCGCGGTCGAGTTCGACGACATGCAGATGCGCGAGCCACTCGGCGAGCGGCGTCGTCAAGGCACCGAGCCCCGGGCCGATTTCGACCATCAGATCATCGGTGCGCGGCGAGATGGCGCTCACGATGTCGTCGATCACGCCCATATCGACGAGAAAATTCTGACCAAAACGTTTGCGCGCCACGTGGCCCTGTTGGACGCCCGTGCGCTTCGATGCGCTACTCATGTGAAATTCCTTAGGAACGCGGTGGGGTGTCGGCATCGCCCGTCGCGGCCGCCGCATCGCTTGCGGTGCCTGACGCAGCAACGGTGCCAGCGCGCAGTTGTGCATGGGTGGCCGCGTTGGCGGCCATGGTCGCGGCGGTGCGCAGGGCTTCGAGCAGGCTGCCGCTTTCGGCGCGCCCGGTGCCCGCAAGATCCAGCGCGGTGCCGTGATCGACCGATGTGCGAATGATCGGCAGGCCCAGCGTGATGTTCACGCCCGCGCCGAAGCTCGCGTATTTGAGCACCGGCAGGCCCTGATCGTGATACATGGCGAGCACGGCATCGGCCCCGTCGAGGTGACGCGGCTGAAACAGCGTGTCGGCCGGGTACGGCCCGCGAGCGTCGATGCCTGCCGCGTGCGCATCGTCGAGCGCGGGCGAAATGACATCGATCTCTTCACGGCCGAGATAGCCCGACTCACCCGCATGCGGATTGAGTCCGGTCACGAGAATGCGCGGACGCGTCACGCCGAAATGGCGCATCAGGTCCTGATTCAGAATGACGAGGGTTTCCAGCAGGTCGTCCCGGCGAATCGCGCCGGGCACCTGCGCCAGCGGCAAATGTGTGGTGGCGAGTGCCACCCGCAGACCACCGCCTGCGAGCATCATCACCACGCGCGGCGTGTGCGTGCGCTCGGCGAGATATTCGGTGTGGCCGGTGAAAGCCACGCCGCTGTCGTTGATCGTGCTCTTTTGCAGCGGCGCAGTGACGATCGCATCGAACGTGCCGGCCACCGCACCATCGATGGCGGCGTCGAGCAGCGCCAGCACATAGGGACCGTTGGCGGCGTTCAGTTGCCCGGCCACAGCCGGCACGGCGAGCGAATGATGTTCCACGCGCACACGACCCTGCAACAGCAAGGCTTGCCACGCGTCACCGAGGCCAACGGCCTGCGCGCGCGCTGCCAGCAGTGCGGCATCGCCGAGCACGGCAAACTGACAATGTTCGAGGGGATCGGTTGCCGATAGGGCTGACGGTGTGAGGCACTGAACCAGTGCCTGCACGGTCAGCTCCGGCCCCACACCTGCCGGTTCACCGGTGGTGATGGCAAGGACGAAGGGCCGGGCGGATGTCATACGAGGAAGTGTGGCGGTGTCGGGTCGTCGAGTCGGGCCGCGCTTACTGCGCAGCCGTGCTCAGACGGTAATCGACATAAGCGCTGTCGCGCAGTTGTTGCAGCCAGTCGCGATACTGCTGCTCGGCCTTGCGGCCACGCAGTTCCTGCATCGCCAGGTTGCGTTCCTGATCGCCCGACACTTGCGACTCGCGATGGCCGAGCACCTGAATCAGGTGATAGCCATACTCCGAGCGCACCGGATCGCTGATCTGGCCGTCCTTGAGTTCCGACATGGCGCGCTCGAACGCCGGCACGGTCTCGCCTGGCGAAATCCAGCCGAGATCACCGCCCTGCGAGGCCGAGCCATCCACCGAGACCTGACGGGCATACGTCGCAAAGTCGCCCTTGCCGGCTTCGATCTGCGCCTTGATATCGAGCAGCTTCTTCTGCGCCTGTGCTTCGGACACGCCGTCGCCCACACGAATCAGGATATGGCGCGCGTGAATCTGCGGCACGGTCATGCCTTGCTCGCCGCCACCCTGCTTACGGGTGTCGACCAGCTTGATGACGTGAAATCCGTTATTGCTGCGCAGCACCTGCGGCACGAGCGTGCCCGCTTGCAGCTTCTGGACCTGATTCAGGTACAGATCGGGGATACGTTCGGGAATGCGGAAGCCCATGTCGCCACCGGCGCTGGCGTCGGACGCATCCGAATATTGCTTGGCGAGGGCAGCGAAATCGCCACCGGCTTTCGCCTTGTCGAGCGCGTCGTTGGCCTTCTTCTGCGCGGCGTTGACCTGATCGGGCGACGCGCCGTCCGGCACCTTCACGAGAATCTCGCTGATGCGGTATTCGGTTTCGGAAGGCGTGGCCGATGCTCCGCGCTGGGCGGCGAGGAACGTGTTGATTTCGGTCTCGCTGACCTGAATCTGGCTATCGACTTCCTTGTCGCGCAGGCGGGCCAGAATGATCTGCTCACGCACTTCCTTGCGGAAAGCGTCCCAGGGCACACCGGCTTGCGCCAGGCGCGCCTTGTACTGATCGACGGAGAGGCGGTTGTCGGCAGCGATGCGTTGCAGCGCCTGCTCGACGTCGGCGTCCTTGACGACGATGCCATCTTCCTTGGCGCGCTGGAGCTGCACCTGCGTGATGATCATCTGCTCGAGCACCTGACGCTGAAGCATGTCGGCCTCGGGGACCGGACGCTTCGCAAGCGTCAGCTGGTGCTTG
Source organism: Pandoraea sp. PE-S2T-3 (assembly GCF_002179965.1). Classification (GTDB taxonomy): domain Bacteria; phylum Pseudomonadota; class Gammaproteobacteria; order Burkholderiales; family Burkholderiaceae; genus Pandoraea. The sequence goes on along the minus strand of NZ_NGUQ01000012.1, from coordinate 59,669 downwards.
GCTTCCTCGATTCGCGTGTTGAGTTCCTTGCGGGTGATCACGGCATCGTTGACCACGGCCACGATCGAATCGACCGACTGCGTGGACGATGCAGGCGCGCCAGCGGCGCGTGCGCTGACCGGCGCCGGCTGGGCCACCGCCACCCCGGCGGCGAGACACAGGCTCGCCAGCAGCGAGGCACGCTTCACAAACATGTCATTCATAGTTGCTGAATCGAGAAGGAATCTGGTTCGTCGGCGGCGGCTGGTAGCCAGGCACGCCTTGTTTGAACGCTTCGGTGGCGCTGGTACCGGACTTGGTCAGGCCCTTCAACTCCAACTGCGCAAAAATACGCGAAGTCGTTGTCGTGGCATTGGTCGCATAGCGCTGCACGCCGACCCGGAAAGCCCAGCAGTCGGCATCATACTCGAAACCCGCCAGGGCATCGATGAACGACTTGTCCGTGATGCTGTAGTTGATCCGGCCCACCACCCCGAATCGGGGTGTGATCGGCCATTGGCCCGAAAGTTCGATCTGGTTGATCGGGGTCACCGTCAACGCGGTCTGCCCCACCACCGGCGGCGGGTTGCGCAGGTAACGGTAGTAGACATTGAAGACGCGACGCTCACCCGGACGCCACGTGATCCCCACGTCCGACCGGTTGAACTGCGACGTACTCGGGCTGTACTGCACCGCCGTGCTGAACGTGACGTTGCTGTACAGCAGCGCCGAGCCGCCCACCAGGAAGTCGGACACCCCGGCGTTTTCCGGCGTGCCGCCCGGCATCGTCACGAGCGACTGCTGGATGTTGTAGCGCTGCGCGTACCAGACGCGTGCACGCTCCACCCCGCTCTCCGCATCGATCAGGCGCGAGGTCAGCGCCATCGTGACGCGGTTCGCATCCTGAATCCGGTCTTCGCCGATGAACGAATTCTCGCTGAAGATTTCCGCGAGGTTGAAGTCGGCGACCGCACTGTCGAAAATCGGAATCGAGCTCTGATTCCGGTACGGCGTATAGACGTAGAAGATGCGCGGTTCCAACGTCTGCTTCATGCTCGAACCGAACAACGTGAGCGGACGCTCGAACGTCAGACCGGCATCGAGACTGACCGTCGGGACCGTGCGCGTGATCGACGATTGCATCGTCGACCCGTTCGGATAGTCGACGTTGTACGACGCCGCGTTGAACATCACCTTCGGCACGATGAAGTAACCCGGCGTCAGGATCGGGTAACTCAGCGTCGGCTGCGCGTACAGGCGCTCGCCGTCGGGCTGCCCCGTGCTCGCTGCGATGTGGAACCGGTTGTACCGGATCGGCATCGTGAAGTCGAAGCCGTGGAAATCCGACTTGCTGTAAGTGGCCGACAGCTCAGGCACCGACTCGTACTGCGGCGTACTCGGGGCCAGGGTCTGGTACTTCAGCACACGGGCAAGGAACGACCAGTCGCCGTAGTTCCACGTCAACCCCGCCTCGCGGTTATACACGCGCGTCACGCCGGTCTGGAAGTTCGTGCCGGCGCCAAAGTCATCCGGATAGGTATCGTCCGAGACTTTCGTGAAGTTGACGTATCCATTGACGCCATAGCCCAGCGCCTGCGAGTGTTGCCACGTGAACGTATAACGCGCATCGCCCGTCACCCGGTCCTTCGGCAGATACTCGATGTGGAACAGTCCGGCGTACGTCGGCTCCAGATATCGGAAATCGCCGTTGAGCATCGTGCCGCGCTTGGTCATGAAGCGCGGCGTGATCGTCAGATCGCGATTGGGTGCGATGTTGAAGTAGTACGGTTGCGAGAACTCGAAACCCGTCTGGGTCGACTGCGTAAACGTCGGCGCGAGCAAGCCCGAGCGGCGCTCGGTCGTTGTCGGGAACGACATGTACGGGCTTGCCAGAATCGGCACGCCCTGGAAGAACAGAATGCCGTTGTAGGCCGTGCCTTCCTGCTGTTCCTGATCGAATTCGAACGACGACGCCTTGATGTACCAAGCCGGCGTCTTGTCGTCATCGGTACAAGCGCACGCGGAATAGGTGCCGCGCTGCAACGTGACCACGTTGCCCGCATCGACGTCCGCACGCTCGCCTTTACCGCCGCCGCCGGTCACCAGCTGATACGTCGGCGTGAGCATGTAGCCGTCGCCCGCACCGGTATACATATGGGCCTCAGGGCCGACAAATTTGTTGCCGCCCTGCGACATGTGCGCGTTGCCGTGCGCCACCACCTCGTCCGTGTCCTGGTCGTAGGTCAGGCGGTCGCCCTTCACGTAGGAGCGCAATTTGCGCGCCTCTGCATCACCATCGACGGTTGCGTCGACGTTGGTACGTCCGGTCAGATGCATGCCGCGCACGTACATCGGCACGTCGTCGCCGTCCCCTAAGACGAACTCGCCTAGCGAAGGGACCGTGCGCAGCACGAGGCCATCGCTCTTGGCGAGATCGGGGGGAGGGGCTTCCTGCGCACCGGCGAGCGAACACCACACGCCCGGCAGGGAGAGCAGTAGCGCCAGTGGCTTGCGTCGCGCGCGCATCAGGCGGCGCAGCGACGAAACTTCATTCGTATGGACTTGTTTATCCGGCATGTACGCAAACAGCATGACAATCGAGGCGCCGGTTGCGGGCAGCCAATTCCCCCTGTCCGGACAGCTTTGCCGGGACATTCGGAACGGTCGATCGAGGTCGAGAATCAGGGCGTCGGGAAAACATGATCGGGTATTATATGGCAAGACGTTTACCGCCCCCATCATGACCGCACAACCCACTGCTCCCACGAGTGTTTCCGAGGCTTCCAGCCTGCTCGCCGCCGCATCCGACGATACCCGCCTGCAATCGCTTGCCACCTGGCTCTCAGGGCTGGCCGAGCCGTTTTCTCTCGACATGGCCCAGTGGGCGCCCGCCTCGGCGGACGCGAGCTTCCGGCGCTATTTCCGTATCGGCAGCTTTGATCCGGCGCATCCGAGCCTGATCGTGATGGACGCTCCGCCGCCGCAGGAAGATTGCCGTCCTTTCGTGCACGTCGCGCAATTGCTCGACGAAGCCGGCCTGCAAGCCCCCAAGGTGCTTGCCGAAGATCTCGCCCAAGGCTTCCTGCTGCTCACCGACCTGGGCCGCCAGACTTACCTCGACGTGCTCGACGACGACAACGCCCGCCCGCTCATGCGCGCGGCACTCGATGCGCTGATCGTGTGGCAGCAAAGCTCGCGTGCCGACGTCCTGCCCGCTTATGACACCGCGCTGCTCAAGCGTGAGCTCGATCTCTTCCCGGACTGGTACATCGGTAAGCATCTGAAAGTCGAACTGACGGCCGACCAGCGTGCCACGCTCGATCGCATCAATCAGTTGCTCATCGACAATGCCCTCGCGCAGCCCAAGGTGTTCGTGCATCGCGACTTCATGCCGCGCAACCTGATGCCGGGCCTGCCGGGCACGACCGGCCCGGGCATTCTCGACTTTCAGGATGCCGTCTACGGCCCGCTGACCTACGACGTGATCTCGCTCATGCGCGACGCGTTCCTCAGTTGGGACGAAGAACGTCAGCTCGACTGGCTGGCCTATTACTGGGAACGCGCGCGCAAGGCCGGGCTGCCGGTCGACGCCGACTTCGGCGAGTTCTACCGTCAGGCCGAATGGATGGGGCTGCAACGCCATCTGAAGGTGCTCGGCATCTTTGCCCGTATCAACTACCGCGACGGCAAGCCGCGTTATCTGGCCGATACCCCGCGCTTCATCGACTACGCCCGCAAGGTGGCCGAGCGTTACGCGCCGCTGCGCCCGCTGGCACGACTGCTCGACACGCTGACCGACCAACAGGTCGACGTCGGCTACACGTTCTGAGGCGCCTGCGATGGCCGGGCCCCTGAGCGCAACCCCTGCGCCGATGCCGCTCAAGGCGATGATCTTCGCCGCCGGGCGCGGCGATCGCATGCGCCCGCTCACCGACAGCACGCCCAAGCCGTTGCTGCCGGTGGCCGGCAAGCCGCTGATCGTCTGGCAGATCGAAGCCCTCGCGCGGGCGGGCTACATCGACATCGTCATCAACCACGCGTGGCTGGGCGCACAGATCGAAGCCGCGCTCGGCGACGGCAGCCGCTTCGGCGTGCATCTGACCTACTCGGCCGAGGCGGAAGCCCTCGAGACGGCTGGCGGGATCGTTCAGGCGCGCCCCTATCTCGAAGGCGCGGGCAACGTGTTTCTGGCCATCGCAGGCGATCTTTTCACCGATTTCGATTTCGCCACGCTGCGTGCCCCTGCCGCACGCCTTGCCGCACAGGCGCAGCCCGGCATGCATCTGGTGATGGTGCCGAACCCGCCGTTTCATCCTGCGGGCGACTTCGCGCTCGATGCCGCAGATCGTCTGCACCTGCGCGAGAACGCTCCGCCCGGCGCCGTACCGCTCACTTTCGGCAGCATCGCGCTGTACGACCTGCGTCTGTTCGACGGCATTGCCCCGGGCACGCGCATGGCGCTCACGCCGCTGTACCACCGCACGATTGCCGACGCCCGCGCCACGGGCGAACGCTTTGACGGCGAGTGGGAAAACATCGGCACGCCCGCACAGTTGGCGGCACTGAACGACATCGTTAGCGCCCGATAGCACCCGGAGCACTCGAAAGCATCCGAGCGCACTCGGCAGCGCTGAACCCCCGGCAGTAGAATCGCCTCAATACGACAAGAATGGAGCCCGCGATGACCGATTCCCCTTACCGTGCCCGCCGTGCGCGTGCCATCGAGCAAATGCGTCAGGCTGGCGGCGGTCTCGCCATCGTGCCGACCGCGCCCGAAGTGGCACGCAACCGCGACAGCGACTATCCCTATCGTCACGACAGCTATTTCTATTACCTCTCGGGCTTCACCGAACCCGAGGCGGTCGTGGTACTCGATAGCCGCAACGGTCAGTCGATTCTGTTCTGCCGCGCGAAGAACGAAGAACGCGAAATCTGGGACGGATTTCGCTACGGCCCCGAAGCGGCACGCGAAGCGTTCGGCTTCGACGCCGCCTACCCGATCGATGAAATCGACACGCGTCTGCCGCAGTTGATGGCCGACACCCCGGCGCTCTTCTACGCGCTGGGCGCCTCTGCACAACAAGACCGTCAGGTGCGCCATTGGCTGAACACCGTGCGTGCGCAGAGCCGCACCGGCGTGTCGGCACCGGCGGCCGCCCATGACATCCGCGCGATTCTCGACGAGATGCGCCTGATCAAAGACGCGCACGAGATCGACATCATGGCGCGCGCAGGCAAGATCTCGGCCGACGGCCACGTGCGTGCGATGAAAACGTCGCGCCCTGGCCTGCGCGAGTATCACCTCGAAGCCGAGCTGCTTTACGAATTCCGCCGTCACGGTTCGCAGTTCCCGGCGTACACCTCTATCGTGGCGACGGGTGCCAACGCGACCGTGCTGCACTATCGCGCGGGCGACACCGAGCTGCGCGACGGCGATCTGTGCCTGATCGACGCCGCCTGCGAGCTCGACGGCTACGCCTCGGACATCACGCGCACGTTCCCGGTGAACGGGCGCTTCACGCCTGCGCAACGCGAGCTTTACGATATCGTGCTCGCCTCGCAGCAGGCCGCCATCGACGCCACGCGCGCCGGTGTCGCCTTCGATGCTCCCCACAACGCCGCCGTGCGCGTGCTTGCGCAGGGCATGCTCGACACCGGGCTGCTCAAGCGTGACACCGCAGGCAGCGTCGACGACGTGATCGCCGACAAGTCGTTCAGCCGCTTCTACATGCACCGCACCGGCCACTGGATCGGCATGGACGTGCATGATTGCGGCGAATATCGCGAAGATGGGCCGAACGGTGAGCGGCCGTGGCGCACGCTCGCGGCGAACATGGTCACCACCATCGAGCCGGGCATTTACGTGCGCCCCGCGCCGGACATCGACGAGCGTTACTGGAACATCGGCATCCGCATCGAAGACGACGCTGTCGTCACCGCGAACGGCTGCACGCTGCTCACCCGCGACGTGCCCGTCGACGCCGACGAAATCGAAGCGCTCATGCGCGGTTGATTCGCCAGCCTGCGTTCTGACATGACGACGGACATGACTCCTGAGACCACGCGCCGTTTCGACGTCGCCATCGTCGGTGCCGGCCCGGTTGGCACGGCGTTGGCGCTGTTGCTCGCCCAGCGCGCGCCGCAGATGCGCGTGGCACTCATCGACGCGCGCGGGCCGCAGGCGGGCTATGACGACCCTCGTGCGTTGGCCCTCTCGCACGGCAGCCGCGAGATTCTGGCGCGAGCCGGGGCGTGGCCCCACCCGGCCCATGCCACCCATGCTGCCCACGCGTCGTCCGCCCGCGCCAATACGGGCCTCGCCACCACGCCGATTCAGCACATCCACGTATCGCAAGCGCGCCGCTTCGGCAGCACCGAGATCGATTTTCGCGAGCATGGCGTGCCGGCGCTGGGCTACGTGGTGCGCTACGGCGCGCTCATGCGCGCGCTCGATAACGCCATGTCGCAGGTGCCCACGCGGTTCGAGCACTCGCCGCAGTCACCGCTGGCGGCGGGGGACCTTCCCCCGGGGCTGCATCACTTCCACCCCTATCAGGCCATCGCGCTGCGTCAGGACGCGCAACAGGTCACGATCACGCTCGGCACCACCGCCGACGATCATGCCGAGACCTTGCATGCCACGCTGGCCGTCAATGCCGAAGGCGGGCTGTTCGAAAGCCAGACCTCCCGTCCCCGGGCGCGCGATTACGGCCAGACGGCGCTCGTCGGTTTTGTCACGTGCGAACGCCCGCGCGCGGGCTGGGCGTGGGAACGCTTCACGGCCGACGGACCGCTGGCGCTGTTGCCGCAGGACCACGGCTACGCCCTCGTGTGGTGCTGCTCGCACGATGAGGCCAAGCGCCGCCGCAGCATGGACGACGCGAGCTTCCTCGCCGAACTGCACGCCGCATTCGGCGACCGCATGGGCCGTTTTACGGCGATCAGCGGCCGGGCGGGCTTCCCGCTGGGCCTGAACGCGCTGGGACAGGTCGTCGACGGGCGTGTCGCTGCGATCGGCAACGCAGCGCAGACACTGCATCCCGTGGCCGGCCAAGGCCTCAATCTGGGCCTGCGTGACGCGTTCGACCTTGCCGACACGCTGGTGCACCACATGCGCGGGACTCACGAGGCGCGAAGCCCGAACACGACGGCACCCCACGCCAGCACCGCCGGTACTGCCGACACCACGGGCACCGGCAGCACGTCCGGCATCCCCGGTCCGGCGGCCCTCGCCGCCTTTGCCCGGCGCCGCCGTGCCGACCGTGGCATGACCATCCGCATTACCGACCTGCTGCCACGCGTTTTCGGCATCGATGCCGCGCCTGTGGCCGTGCTGCGCGGCATGGCGCTCGCCAGTCTCGACCTTGTGCCGCCGCTCAAGACGGCCTTCGCCCGCCAGATGATGTTCGGGCAACGCGGGTGATCGTGCACATTTTTTAGGCGACGGGGACCGGTTTTCGCAGTAAAATGCTCGTTTTTTCCCGGCGACTCCCTGCATCGTGCGTATCGGCCCCCACGAACTCCGCAATAACCTCTTCGTCGCGCCCATGGCTGGCGTGACGGACCGGCCATTCCGCCAGCTGTGCAAACGGCTGGGGGCGGGTTATGCCGTCTCGGAGATGGTGGCCTCGAACGCCCAGCTCTGGAAAAGCGAGAAAACCATGCGCCGCGCGAACCACGCGGGCGAGGTGGCGCCGATTTCCGTGCAGATCGCCGGTGCCGATCCGGCCATGATGGCCGAGGCCGCGCGCTACAACGTCGAGAACGGCGCCCAGATCATCGACATCAACATGGGTTGCCCGGCCAAGAAGGTCTGCAACGTTGCCGCAGGTTCGGCCCTGTTGCAGAACGAACCGCTGGTCGCGCGCATCGTGTCGGCCGTGGTGGGCGCGGTGGGCGACGTGGTGCCCGTCACGCTGAAGATCCGCACGGGCTGGGATCGCGAACACAAGAACGCACTTACAGTCGCGCGTATCGCCGAAGAGTGCGGCATCAGCATGCTGACCGTGCACGGACGCACGCGTGCCGATCTGTATCACGGCGATGCCGAGTACGAGACGATTGCCGCGGTGAAGGCCGCCGCGCGTATTCCGATCGTCGCCAACGGCGACATCGCCTCGGCACAGAAAGCCAAACACGTACTGGATGTCACGGGGGCGGACGCCATCATGATCGGCCGCGCCGCACAAGGCCGGCCGTGGCTGTTCCGCGACATCGAGCTGTTTCTCACGACGGGCGAGATCGCCTTGGCGCCGCGCGTCGACGAGATTCAGCAAATCATGAACGAACACCTCGAAGACCATTACGAGTTCTACGGGGAGTTCACGGGGGTGCGAACGGCGCGCAAGCATATTGCGTGGTATTCGCGCGGGCTGCCGGGGGCGGCCACGTTCCGCCAGCGCATGAACACGCTGGACAGCACGCAAGACCAGTTGGCTGCGGTCAACGAATTTTTCGAACAGCAGAAGGCGCACTCGGACCGTCTCTGCTATGAACAAGAATCGCCGAGGGAGCTATTAGCCGCATGAGCAAAACAAACATAGAACAATGCGTACGCGACAGTCTGGATTCGTATTTCCGTGATCTGGATGGCGCCGTACCACACGATGTCTACGATATGGTTGTCACCGTCGTTGAAAAGCCGTTGCTCGAATTCGTGCTGGGCAAGGCCGATGGAAATCAGTCGCTCGCCGCAGAATATCTAGGGATCAACCGCAACACGCTGCGCAAGAAGTTGCAGCAGCACGGCCTGCTCTAGTCGCCCGTGGCGACGGGTGGCGGCGCGGGTGTCATCGATGCGAGCGCGCTACCTGTCCTGCCCCGCCGGGGGGCGCGCGTGCAAGGCTGAGGTCAGCCCCAACGTTTCTGCCCGCCCTATTTGTCCGTTTTTGCCGCTTCATTTGCCGCCTCACTACCGTCCGTCATGATCAAGCAAGCTCTCATCTCCGTCTCCGACAAGACCGGCATCGTCGACTTCGCCAAGTCGCTCGCTGCACAGGGCGTGTCGATTCTCTCCACTGGCGGCACCGCCAAGCTGTTGGCCGACGCTGGCCTCAAGGTGACCGAAGTGGCCGACTACACCGGCTTTCCGGAAATGCTCGATGGGCGCGTGAAGACTCTGCACCCCAAGGTGCACGGCGGCATTCTCGCGCGACGCGACCTGCCCGAACACATGGCTGCGCTCGACCAGCACGGCATCCCGACGATCGACCTGCTCGTGGTGAACCTGTACCCGTTCGTGCAGACGATTGCCAAGGATGACTGCTCGCTCGAAGACGCCATCGAGAACATCGACATCGGCGGCCCGACGATGCTGCGCTCGGCCGCGAAGAACCATCGCGACGTGACCGTCGTGGTCGACCCGGCCGACTACGCCGTGGTGCTCGACGAGATGAAGGCGAACAACAACACCGTGGGTTACACCACGAACTTCCGTCTCGCGACGAAGGTGTTTGCCCACACGGCGCAGTACGACGGCGCCATCACCAACTACCTGACGAGCCTCGGCGAGTCGCTGCGTCACAACGAGCGCGCCGCCTACCCGGCCACGCTCAATCTGGCGTACACGAAGGTGCAGGACATGCGCTACGGCGAGAACCCGCACCAAAGCGCGGCGTTCTATCGTGACATCACCACGCCGGAAGGCTCGCTCGCGAACTATCGCCAGCTGCAAGGCAAGGAACTGTCGTACAACAACATCGCCGACGCGGACGCCGCGTGGGAATGCGTGAAGACGTTCGACGCCCCGGCCTGCGTAATCATCAAGCACGCCAACCCGTGCGGCGTGGCCGTGGCGGCAACGCCGGCCGACGCTTACGCGAAGGCGTTCCAGACCGACCCGACGTCGGCCTTCGGCGGCATCATCGCTTTCAACCGTGAAGTCGACGAGACGGCCGCACAGGCGGTGGCCAAGCAATTCGTGGAAGTGCTGCTGGCCCCGTCGTTCACGGAAGGCGCCAAGCAAGTGTTTGCTGCCAAGCAGAACGTGCGTTTGCTCGAAGTGCCGCTGGGCAATGGCGTGAATCAGTACGACTTCAAGCGTGTGGGTGGCGGTCTGCTGGTGCAATCGCCGGACGCGAAGAACGTGGCCCCGCATGAACTGCGCGTGGTGACCAAGCGTCATCCGACGCCGAAGGAAATGGAAGACCTGCTGTTCGCGTGGCGCGTGGCGAAGTACGTGAAGTCGAACGCCATCGTGTTCTGCGCCGGCGGCATGACGCTGGGCGTGGGCGCAGGCCAGATGAGCCGTGTCGACTCGGCGCGTATCGCGAGCATCAAGGCGCAAAACGCCGGTCTGTCGCTGACCGGCTCGGCCGTGGCGTCGGATGCCTTCTTCCCGTTCCGTGACGGTCTGGATGTGGTGGTCGATGCTGGCGCCACCTGCGTGATCCATCCGGGGGGTTCGATGCGCGACGACGAAGTGATCGCCGCTGCCGACGAACGCAATGTCGCGATGCTGATGACGGGCACGCGTCACTTCCGTCACTGATCTGTCGTGATTCGCGACTCGGGGTCTCGTGCCCCGGTTCGCGAAAGTCGCAAAGAAAAAAGGCCGCTTCGGGTGATCTCCGAAGCGGCCTTTTTCGTTTTGCAGCCGGGTGCTGCTCCCCCCGTTCGCTTATTGAAAGAACGGTGCGGCGGTCGAGAGCATGATCAGACCTTGGAAGGCGTATTCGGCGGCGAGCATGAGTGCGGGCATGGTGTTTCTCCTTGATTCTGGCTTTGCGCGGAGTTGCGTGAGCCGGTGAATGAAGTATCGTCGTTGCGCCCTCTTGCCGAAACTGTGATTAATACAACTCGCGTGAGCGTCGCCTCCGGGTCAGACGCGCGCCCGGTGCTGTGCCTGACACCGGGCGCGTCCGACACTTCCCGCACGGCTGTCCCCCCGGATCAGCCGTGCGCTACGAGGCGGTGACGGTGCCACCTCAGAAGTAGTGCGCGAGGCCGACCGCTACGCCGACCTGATTGCTGCCCGGCACGATGCTCAACCCGTATCCGGTCACGCCGAGATTCGAGTTGTTCTGATTGCGCGAAAAGCCGACTTCCGCGAAGAGTTGCGTGCGCTTGGACAGCAGATATGCCGCATTCGCCGCGAGCAGATACGGGTGCTGATTGGCCGATGAGATGTCGTTGTAGTAAATCGCCCCGGAGAGAATGACCTCCGTCACCGGGCGATATTGCAGACCTGCGTAGTACAGCGCATTGCGCCCCGCGACCCCGGGCACATTGCTCAGATACCACTGATACCCGACATACGGTTTGAAATTGCCGATGGCGTAACTCGCCCCGGCCGCCACGCGTTGCGAAGTCGCCCCCTGCGTCGCAACAGAGGTGCCCTGCTGCTGGTCATACACGAGCGATACGTTGAGCGGACCGTTGGCGTAGCCGACCGACACGCTGTACTCCTTGCCCACACGCCACTCGCCCGGCACCTGCGCACCGTTGGCGATGGTCGCGTCGTAGCCGGTCGAGAAAAGGCCGGCGACCTTGAAGCCGTTGAAATTGCCCGCGTACTTGATCGAGTTGTCGGCACGGCCCGCAAACTGCGCATCCATCGCAGGCAGCGAGTAGCTGTAGTACGACAGCGGATCGAGTTCGAGGAACGCGTCGTAGATCAGGTTCTTCTGGCGGCCGATCGTCAGTGCGCCCCACTCATTCTGAAGCCCCACCCAAGCCTGCCGGCCAAACATGCGTCCGCCTTGCTGCAATTGCCCGGAGTCGAGGTTGATGCCTGCTTCGAGTTGCATGATGGCCTTGAGGCCGCCACCGAGATCCTCCGAACCCTTGAAGCCGAAACGGTTCGGCGCCTGCGAGCCGTTGCTCACGCGAAAGAGTGATGACTTGCTGCCGTTCGCGCCTGCTCCCGCGTTGGTGAGGTATTCCAGACTGTTGTCCAGAATGCCGTAAATCTGCAAACCATCCGCCTTGGCGCAGCCCGCCGCGACGGTAAGTGCCATTGCCATCCAGACTTTGTGTTTCATGACATTCCCTAATTTTTATATTGGATTCCAAACAACTTGTCCGTCAGGCACTACAAGACCGGCAGACTCTCGCTCCTTGTGAGAACGCGATGGGCGACTACCGAGGGGGGAGGTGATTCAGCAACACACGAAGGCATCACACGGCGCGTGGTGTCGCCGAGCGTGCCGTTGCGAAGCGCGGTGATCTCCGCAAGAATGGCCAGCGCAATCTCGGGGGGCGTTCTTGCCCCGAGGTGCAGTCCGACCGGGCCGTACAGCCGGTCAATCTGCGAGGGCGTCAGGTCGAACATGGCGAGGCGCTCGCGACGTGACGACTGGTTCCGGTGCGAACCGATGGCACCGACATAAAACGCGTCGGATTTGAGCGCTTCGAGCAACGCCATGTCGTCGAGCTTCGGGTCGTGGGTGAGCGCCACGATGGCCGTGTTGCCGTCGGGTCGCAAACGCACGATGAGGTCGTCGGGCATTTCGCTCACACGCGTGACGTGGGGCGTTGGCGTGTTGTGTTCGCCGCCACCGCCATCACCGCCGCCGTGAATATCGTGAATGTCGCGCGGATCGCAGATCACGACCTGATAACCCAGCGGCACCGCCATGGCCGTGAGATGCCGCGTGAGTTGCCCGTCGCCGATGACGATGATGCGCCAGCGAGGCCCGAACGGCACGGTGAGTCTGGCAGGCGTGTAAGCGAATGCAGCGGGCTGTCTGATGAGGCGTACGCGTGCCTCCCCGGTGCGTAGATCAAGTTCGCGCGTGCCAAGCTGGCCCGCGTTGATCGCCGCGCGCATCGCTTCGAGAGCGCTGCGTTCTGTGACGGCTTCAATGATCAGTTCCAATGTCCCGCCACACGGCAAGCCGAACCGATGCGCTTCGTCGGCAGTGAGTCCGTAGGTCTGCACGTGCGGGCATCGCCCCGGGCGAAAGCCATCGGCCACTTTCGCAAGCAGATCGTCCTCGATGCAACCGCCCGACACGGAACCGGCGACCCGGCCACGTGCACCGAGCGCCATCATCGCGCCGACCGGACGTGGGGCCGAGCCCCACGTGCGGGCAACGGTCGCGAGCAGCACGTCGTCGCCTTGCGCCTGCCAGCGCGCCACGGCGTCGAGCACCTCGGCATCGAGGACATCCATTACGCGCGACCCTTTGCGCCGGGGGCAGCGTCGCCCGCCAGTGCACGCGCCTCGGCAACGGTCTGCGGCAACGGCATCGCGCGTGGCCGCACGCCCGTAGCACGCCGGATCGCTTGGGCCACTGCGGGGGCCATCGGCGGCAGCGAGACTTCCCCGCAGCCCTGCGGCGGCCGGTCGCTCGGCACGATCACGGTCTCGATCTTCGGCATCTCGACGAGATACAGCAGCGGGTAGTCGCCGAAGTTGCTTTGCTCTACGCCACCGTTCGCAAACGTGATCTGGCTCTTGAATGTGTTGGTCAACGCGAAGCCGATGCCGCCTTCGATGTTGGCGCGAATCAGATTCGGATTGATCGCGCGGCCGCAGTCCACGGCACACACGACGCGTTCGATCTTGAAACGATCGTTCACGACGCGCATCTCCAGCGCGACCGCAACGTAAGTGGAGAACGCCGCCCCCCGCCCGGTATAAGTGCAATACCCGAAGCCGCGATGCACACCGGGTTTCGCTGGCGACTGCCAGCCGGCCGCCTTGACCGTGGTGTCGATCACGGCACTCGCGAGCGCATCGTGTTTGAGCAGGCGCTTGCGATAGACGATGGGGTCAATGGCGGCCGCTTCGGCCATTTCGTCGATGAAGCTCTCAAGGAAAAACACGCTGGACGTCGAACCGACCGAGCGCATGAAGCTCACCGGAATGTTCGGCTGCGGCACGTCGACGCCTTCGACGCGCAGGTTCGGCACGGCGTAGGCGAGATCGTATAGCCCGTCGAGCATGGTCTCGTCGTAGCCCGCCTTCTCGTAGTTTTCCTTCTTGATGACGTTGTAGAGCGACTGTCCCGCCACACGCAACTGCATGGCACGCGGCAGGCCGTCATCACCCAACACGGCCTGAAACCGCCCGGACGCGCAGGGCCGATAGAACCCGTGCCGCGTGTCGTCTTCGCGCGAACGAATCACTTTGACGGGACGCCCTACGGCAGCGGACGCCACCGCCGCATGGATGACGAAGTCAGGCACGTATTTGCGCCCGAAACTGCCACCGAGGAAGGTGGTGTGCACGGTCACTTTTTCGGGCGGCAGTTTGAAGATGCCACCGAGCGCCCAGCGCACTTTGTCCTGCCCCTGAATCGGGCCCCAGACTTCGATCTCGCCGCGATCCTTGCGCACGTGCACGGTCGCGTTCACGGGCTCCATGGTCGCGTGCACGATGTATGGCGTGTGGTACTCGCCGGTGACGACTTTGCCGCCGGCGGCGATCAATCCCGGCGCATCGCCGATGTCCGTGGCGATGCCGGGTTTGCCGTGGATGAGTGCGGCGCGGCGCTCGGCAAGAATGGTGGCGCTGTCGGCCGCCGCGCCCGCCTTCCATTCGACGTCGAGGCCGTCGCAGGCTTTCTTGGCACGCCAGTAGTCGTCGGCCACCACGATGATCGCGTCTTTGGCGATCACGACGTCATGCACACCTTTGCGCGCCTTGATGTCGTCGCGATTTTTGACGGCAAGCGGTGTACCGCCGGAGGTCGGCGCCATGCGCACGGCACCGATGAGCATGCCGGGCACCTTGACGTCGATGCCGAAGACAGCGGAGCCATCGACTTTCGACGGCGAATCGAGGCGTTGCATCGGCTTGCCGATCAGGGCATGCGCGGCCGTCGTCTTCAGGTGCGGATGCGGATTGAGCGGCAGCTTCGCGGCGTCGGCGGCCAACTCGCCATAGCCGAGCGAGCGTCCCGACTGCGGATGAATCACCCGGCCTTCGCGCGTGACGCAGTTGGTGGTGCGCACGCCAAGGCGTTGCGCCGCTACGCTCACGAGTGCCTCTCGCGCCTGTGCACCGGCGATGCGTAGACGTTCGTAGAAGAGCGTCACGCTCATCGAGGCGCCCACGAACTGCTGCAACGCCTCGTTGGCCGCCGCCGTGCGATACGCGTCACGCGCGGTGACGAATTCCACCCGCACGCGTCGCCAGTCGGCATCGAGTTCGTCGGCAAGCACTTGCGGCAGACCGGTGTACACGCCCTGCCCGACCTCGCATTGCGACAGGCCGAGCACCGTCGTACCGTCGGCGTCGATGCGAATCCAGTCGTTGATTTCGATCAGGTGATCGCCCGGCTGACTCGCCGATTCACCGGTCGCAGCACGCGCTTCCGGACTCGCCACCCACGACGCGGAAATCGGAATCAGCAGGCTGCCGGTGGCCAGCGTCATCCCCTTGAGCCATTGACGGCGTGAGGGCGATGCAACTGCCGTCGTGCCCTCGGCGATATCGTTCACCTTCGGCATGTTGCGCTCACCTTGCGCAGTGCGATCAGCGTTTAGCAGCGGCATGGATGGCCTCCCGAATGCGGTGATACGTCGCGCAACGGCACAGATTGGTCATGGCCTCGTCGATCTGCGCGTCGGTCGGGTGCGGATGCTTGTCGAGCAGCGCGGCGGCCGCCATCACCATGCCCGATTGACAGTAGCCGCATTGCGGTACGTCTTTGGCAATCCAGGCCTGCTGGATCGGATGCGAGCGCGTGGGCGACAGCGCCTCGATCGTCGTGATGCGCTTGCCCGCCACGGCCGACACCGGCAGCACGCAGGTGCGCGTGGCGACGCCTTCGAGATGCACGGTGCAGGCGCCGCACGCGCCGATACCGCATCCGTATTTGGTGCCGGTCAGCCCCGCGGCATCGCGGATGACCCACAGTAGTGGCGTGTCGTCTTCACCCTCGAAAACGAACGGCCGCCCGTTGAGCTGGAATTCCATTGACTCTCCCGTTGTGACTCGCCACTCGCATCGACGCGCTTTGGCGCGCGCCTTCGGATGGCGATTGAATTCTCACAACGAGAAAAATGCCGAACAACGGCCGGCCGACCCGAAAAGGTCGCCGTTCGTCCAGAGACGGGAAAACCCCTGTGCTTTTGCCTGCGCGGCCGGTCGCTGACGCGCCGCCCGCTTTTTATTTTTAGTGGCCTAGCTCACAACTGCGCAGATACTCGCGCGGCGGGAGTCCGTAACACCGCCGGAAAGCTCTCGTGAAGGCTTTCTCCGAGGCGTAGCCCACTGCGTCGGCCACGTCCGCCACTCTCGCCCCGGCGCCCGCCAATCGCTCCGCCGCCATGTACATCCGGTGTGTGGTCAGATACGACATCGGCGACTCCCCGACCAACTCCCTGAACCGCAAACAGAACCGGGATCGCGACATGCCCGCGATGCCTGCCAACTGCTCCACCGTCCACGGTCGCGACGGGGTCTCGTGCATCGAGGCAATCACCCGGCCCATCTGCGGGTCTGTCATGCCACGCAGCCAGTGCGTACTCGTCCCGCCACTCGACGCCAGATATGCGCGCAATATCTGCACGAACAACACATCCGCAAGGCGCGCCACCGCCACGCGCCAGCCTGCCCCGCGCTGCATCGACTCTTCGATGAATCCGGCGAGTGTCGTCGTCAGGAGGGCGGGCACGGCGGGGTCGCCCGCTCGGATGTGAATCAACGGCGGCAACGACACCAGCAACGGGTTTTTCACACGTTCCCGAAACATCACCACCCCGGTGTACAACTCGCTCACCGCGCCGGTGCCCCCGGCCCGAAACGCCAACGGCGTGTCCAATCGCGGCGCGATGCCCTGCGCCGACATCATTTGCTCAAAGACCACCGGCGTCTCGTCCAGCGACGAACACATCACGTGCTCGTGCCCATGCGGCAACAGCACGCAATCGCCCGGCTCGACGCGCACTGGCGGCATCCCGGCCACGACGAGATAGAAGGGCGCGCCCAGTGCCGTGCGAAACGGCACACCATCGAGCGCAGGCTTTCGCAATGACCATGGCGCACCGAACGTAAATCGCCCGGTGACCACGGCGTCCGCCCGAACATCACTCAAGACGTCACTCAACGGATCCATGGCACGGCCCCTCGCTCGAATGCGATTTTTGTTTCATGGGTGGAACTTCGATTTATATATGGATTAACCGAAGTATGCCGTTTCGCTCGCCGGAAAAGTATCCGGATCGGCCTAGGGGAAGTACGGGGGAGGCTCTGGGAAGGACAGGGGAAGGATGCTGCGGAGGGCGGGGACGAGCGTCCCCGCCGAAGGGATGCGAGTGAGATGCGGGCTATGCCGCATCGACTGCATCAGCCGTGCAGCCGCGTCACGCAGGTGAGGAACACATCACTCGACGGCCCTACGGCGCGCAGTTGGCACGCGGGTGCGTCAATCTGGTCCAAGCGCAGCGCGTGGCCAGACGGCACGTTCACAACCTCGCCATTGGCGAGTGCCACGCTGACGCCGCCGTCTCCCGCCGCACAGTAGAGAAACGCGACGCTGTCGGCCTGCGCCGGCAGTGCCCACGTCACGACGTCGTCCGTCAGACGATGCTGCACCAACGTGTGCTGCCACTCGCTACGGCGTGTCATGACGTTGAAGTCGTCGATGGGCACGCCCTCGCTCTCGAGCACCGGTGTGCTGCTCACGGCAAGTTCGCCGCCGAACGCATACGGCGAGGTTTGCGTCGTGAGCGTGACGTCGTCGCGGCCCTCGACGCTCAACGTGAGCGACCCGCCGCGCACGATCGCCAATGAGCGGTCGATGCCTGCGAAGACGGAGAACGGTCCGGCCGTGGCGACCGTCGCCGTGCTGATGCGCCAGTCGAAGCCGTCTTCGCCGGAGCGGCGCGCAACGGCCAGTTCGATCGTCACGCCCAAGCCGTTCTTCCACGGCATTTTCCGGAAATCGGCCGGGCCTAGAACTTGTACTTTCATGCCCACTTCCCTGACATTCACACGCGTCGATGTGTCACTTATTGACGCACTTCGCCGTGACCGAACACGACGTACTTGAGACTCGTCAGCCCTTCCAGCCCCACCGGGCCGCGGGCATGCAACTTGTCGTTCGAAATGCCGATCTCGGCGCCCAGCCCGAACTCGAAACCATCGGCAAAACGCGTGCTCGCGTTGATCATCACGCTCGCCGAATCGACTTCGCGCAGGAATTGCATCGCCGCGCTGTAGTCCTCGGTCACGATGGCATCGGTGTGATGCGAGCCGTAACGGTTGATGTGTTCGATCGCCGGGGCGAGACCATCGACGATCTTGATCGCCAGAATCGGTGCGAGATACTCGGTCGACCAATCTTCCTCGGTCGCCGCCACCACACCGGGCACCCCCGCATCGGTCAGCGCCGCCACGGTGCGCTCGCAGCCGCGCAGCTCGACCTGCTTGCTCTGGAACATGCGCGCAATCGCGGGCAGTTGCGCGATGGCGTGCTGGTCGACGAGCAGCGTTTCCATGGTGTTGCACGTGCCGTAGCGATGCGTCTTGGCGTTCTCGCAAATCGCCAGCGCTTTGGCAGCATCGGCGCGTTGATCGACATACACGTGGCAGATGCCGTCGAGATGCTTGATCATCGGCACGCGCGCATCCTGCATCAGGCGGGCGATCAGGCTCTTGCCACCGCGCGGCACGATCACGTCGACATACTCGATCATGGTGATCAGTTCGCCCACGGCGGCGCGATCGGGCGTGCTGACGACCTGTACCGCGTCCCCCGGCAAACCGGTCGCGGCCAGCGCGTCGGCAATGAGGGTCGCCAACGCGGTGTTGCTCTCGATGGCTTCGGAGCCGCCGCGCAAGATCGTCGCGTTGCCCGACTTCAGGCACAGCGCCGCCGCATCGATGGTTACGTTCGGACGCGATTCGTAAATGATGCCGATCACCCCCAGCGGCACGCGCATCTGGCCGACCTGAATGCCGCTCGGCTGCACGCGCACGTTGCTGATTTCACCGATGGGATCGGACAGGCCGGCGATCTGGCGCAAGCCTTCGATCATCGTGCGCAATGCCTTGTCGGACAGCGTCAGACGGTCGATGAAGGCGGCATCCTGCCCGTTGGCTTTCGCGCGTTCGAGATCGCGGCGGTTCACTTCCTGCAACTTCGCGCCGTCGCGCTCGATGGCGTCGGCAATAGCGAGCAACGCACGGTTCTTGGCGGCCGTATCGGCACGTGCCATCGCGCGGGATGCCTCACGGGCACGCTGGCCCAGCGACTGCATGTAGGCTTTGATATCCATCTCGTGACTCTGGTCGATTGGGTCGATTAGGTCGATCCGGCGGAGGGTCCGCCGTCGTCATTTGATATTTTTCGGGCGCGGTCTACGCGTGCGCCGGACGGGCCGGGCGGGCGGAGCGCGCCGTCGGCGGTCGATCGCCGACGAGCAACAATCCGAGTTGCAGCATGCCGTCCCACGGGTCCCCGGGCAGGCCGTCGGCGCGCAGTCCCTTGACCTGCCGGTCGAGGCGCGCCGCCAGTTGCAACGCTTGCGCAAGCATCGCCGGCGTGACGCGATTCGCCGCCTGTTCCATCAAACGCTCGCGCGGGCCCCACACGCGATATTCGCGCAGCAGCATCGCGAGCGGCTTACCTGCGGCCATACCGCGCGTAATCTTCGCCAGCGTGCGGACTTCTTCGGTGAGCGCCCACAACACGAGCGGGGCCGCTTCCCCTTCGCCGCGCAAGCCGTCGAGCATTCGCACGAGTCGCGGCGTATCGCCCGCGAGCACCGCTTCGCTCAGCTTGAAAACGTCGTAACGCGCGACGTTGAGCACGGCATCCTGCACCTGCTCGAATTCGAGTGTTCCCGAGGGGTAAAGCAGGCCAAGTTTCTGAATTTCCTGATGCGCCGCGAGCAGATTGCCTTCGACGCGATCGGCGATGAACTGCAACACCCGGCGTCCCGCTTCGCCCGCTGCCACACGCTGCCCTTGTGCGGCCAGACGCTGCGAAATCCAGTCGGGCAGACGCGCCCGATCCACTGCATCGATCTTGACCGTCACGCCCGCACGATCCAGCGCGGTGAACCAGTCGGACTTGGACGCCGCCGCATCGAGGCGCGGCAAGGTGACGATGGTCAACACGTCGCCGCTGGCCGCTTCGGCATGCGCCTTGAGCGCCGCGCCGCCGTCCTTGCCGGGCTTGCCGCCGGGAATACGCAACTCGATCAGCTTGCGGTCGCCGAACAACGACATCGACTGCCCCGAATTCGCCAGCGCGCCCCAGTCGAAACTGCGCTCGACCGACAGCACATCGCGCTCGGTATAACCGCCCGCGCGGGCCGCCGCGCGCACGCGATCGACGGCTTCCTGCACGAGCAGGCTCTCGTCGCCGTAGATCACGTAGATCGGCGAGAGGGTCTTGGCAAGATTCGCGTCAAGCGCGTCGGGGCGCAGTTGCATGGCCGTGGGCTCAGTGGTCCGGCGTCGGCGCCGGCATGGTCTTCACCGCTTCCATGCGGCGAATGATCTGATCGACGGCATCCTTCTGCATGTCGCGATTGAGCAGCGCCGCTTCCTGATCGCGAGCCGTCGCTTCGCTGTCGCTGTACGGCAGGTTACGTGTCAGGCGAATCGTGCTCAGCGGAATGATCGGCGTACCGTCCGGGGTCACCAACTGGAACGTGAACGTGTTGCGCATTTCGTATTCACGCGCCTGGCCCGTCGAGTCCAGACTCACCGCCGTTCTCGTTGCCGTCGCACCCAGAATTTCCAGGCGAGCGTCGGCATCCTTCGGCGCCTCGACGACAACCGTCCCCTTGCTGCCGTAGCGGATGTAGCGCTTGATATCGACGGCCATCTGTCCGCCGCCGGAGATATACAGGCGCTTGAATGCGTACTCGCTCGCCCCGCGCAGTTGGAAACCGCACGCGGTGAGCGCCAGCGCGCAGCCCAACAGGGCGATCCAGCCGAAGATCCTGCGCGTCATGCCCGCGCTGCGTTGCCCGGATGTCATTTGCACGTGATGTGCCCTCTTCTCACCAAATCATGGATCGGCAGTCGCTGCCGGCTCAGACCACCACGTTCACGAGACGCCCCGGCACGATGATGACCTTCTTGACCGGCTTTCCTTCGCCGAACTTGACCGTCATTTCATGCGCCAGTGCCGCCTGTTCGATGGCTTCACGCGGCGCATCCTTGGCCACGAGAATCGCGCCACGCACTTTGCCCGCCACCTGCAACACGAGTTCGATCTCGTCCTGCACCAGCGCAGCCTCGTCCACCACCGGCCACGAGGCATCGAGCAGATCGCCCGACTCGGCCGCGTAGCCCAGTGCATCCCACAGGCCGTGCGTGACGTGCGGCACCACCGGGTAAAGCACGCGCAGCAAGATGCCGTAGCACTCGCGCACCGCGCCGGCACCGGCAGCGCCCTTGTCGTTTTCGATCGCGTTGAGCATCTTCATCGCCGCGGACACGACCGTGTTGTACTGCACACGCTGGTAATCGTAATTGGCCTGCTTGAGCACGCCGTGCACCTCGCGGCGCAACGCCTGCGCTGCCGGGTTGGCGGTCTCGATGGCGACACCCGTCTGACGCAGCAACGCGGCTTGCGATTGACCAAAGCCCCACAGGCGGCGCAGGAAACGGCTCGCGCCTTCCACACCGGCGCCCGACCATTCCAGTTGCTGTTCCGGGTGCGCGGCGAACATCACGAACAGACGTGCCGTGTCGGCACCGTACTGATCGATGAGCGATTGCGGATCGACACCGTTGTTCTTCGACTTCGACATCTTCTCGATGCCGCCCAGCACCACGTCGCCGCCATCGGCCTTCGACGTCGCGCCCACCGGACGCCCCTTGTCGTCGAGCTGCACCTGCACGTCGAGCGGGTTGAACCACGTCTTCTTGCCGGCGGCATCTTCGCGGTAGTACGTCTCGTTAAGCACCATGCCCTGCGTCAGCAGGTTCTGCGCCGGTTCCTTGAAGTTGACCAACCCCAGGTCACGCATGACCTTGGTCCAGAAACGCGAATACAACAAGTGCAGAATCGCGTGTTCGATGCCGCCGATGTACTGATCCATCGGCATCCAGTAATCGGTGCGCGCGTCGACCATGCTGTCGGCATCCGGACAGGCGTAGCGCATGAAGTACCACGACGAGTCCACGAACGTGTCCATCGTGTCCGTCTCGCGACGTGCCGGCTTGCCGCACTTCGGGCAATCGCACTTCAAGAAGGCTTCCGACTTCGCGAGCGGGTTACCCGAGCCGTCCGGCACGAGGTCTTCCGGCAACACCACCGGCAGATCTTTCTCCGGCACCGGCACGGCACCGCACGTGTCGCAGTGGATGATCGGGATCGGCGTGCCCCAGTAACGCTGGCGCGAAATGCCCCAGTCGCGCAGACGGAACGTGATCTGCTTGTCGCCGACTTCCTGCGCCTTCAGATCGGCAGCAATCGCGTCGATGGCGGCAGCAAAGCCCAGACCGTCGTACTTGCCGCTATTGATCAGCGTGCCTTCCTTGTCGCCATACCAGGCTTGCCAGGCGTCGGTCGAATACGTCTCGCCGGCGACCGCCACGACCTGCTTGATCGGCAGCCCGTACTTGCGCGCAAACGCGAAGTCGCGTTCGTCGTGCGCCGGCACGCCCATCACGGCACCTTCGCCGTAACCCATCAGCACGTAGTTGCCGATCCACACTTCGACCTTGTCGCCCGTGATCGGATGCGTGACGAAGAAGCCCGTCGGCATGCCCTTCTTTTCCATCGTGGCGATGTCGGCTTCGGCCACGCCGCCCTGCTTGCACTCGGCGATGAATGCCTGCAAGTCGGGGCGCTCGGCGGCCAGACGCGTGGCGAGCGGGTGCTCGGCGGCAATCGCGCAGAAGGTCACGCCCATGATCGTGTCGGCACGCGTGGTGAACACGCGCAGCAGCTTGCGCTCGCCATCGAGCTCGTACGGGAACCCGAAGTTCACGCCGAAGCTCTTGCCGATCCAGTTCTGCTGCATCACCTTCACGCGCTCAGGCCAGCCGAGGGCGTCCAGATCGCCGAGCAACTCATCGGCATAATCGGTGATGCGCATGTAATACATCGGGATCTCGCGCTTCTCGATCAGCGCACCCGAACGCCAGCCACGGCCGTCGATCACCTGCTCGTTGGCGAGCACGGTCTGATCGACCGGGTCCCAGTTCACCGTCCCGGTCTTCAGATAGACCACGCCCTTTTCGAGCATCTTGAGGAACAGCCACTGGTTCCAGCGGTAGTACTCCGGCGAGCAGGTGGCGACTTCGCGCGACCAGTCGATCGCCAGCCCCATCGCCTGCATCTGCTTCTTCATGTAGGCGATGTTGTCGTACGTCCACTTCGCGGGCGGCACGTTGTTGGCCATCGCCGCGTTTTCAGCGGGCATGCCGAACGCATCCCAGCCCATCGGCATGAGTACGTTGTACCCGCGCATGCGCATCTGACGGTACATCACGTCATTGATGGTGTAGTTGCGCACGTGCCCCATATGCAGCTTGCCCGACGGATACGGCAGCATCGAGACGCAATAGAATTTTTGCTTGTCCGCGCGCTCGGTGGTCTTGTAGGCATCGATCGCCTGCCAATGCGACTGGGCGGAGGCTTCGACGTCGGCGGGAACGTATTTTTCTTGCATGATGGGTCGGCAGATAGGATTCGGCTCGGCTTTGCCCTGCCGGTGTGCGGCCATCGGCGCGGCACACGGGTTATTGGGGCAGATCCGGGGAAAACGATGATTATAACGCCGCCGGGTGCGGATTCAGCGCGATGGCGGCGGGCGTCGCAACCTTCAGCTCGAAGGGCGGCCAGCACGGTGCAACAGCGGTGCTGGCAATGCGTGCCGGCAATTAACCGGGATACCGGGGAAGCGAAAGGGCCGGGTTGTCGACGTGCGCACTTCGCATGTCGAACGCCCCCGGCCGGCAGGGGCTTAGCGTAGGCCTAGCACGTCCTGCATGTCGAACAGACCGGTCTGGCGTTCGACGAGGAAGCGGGCGGCACGCAGCGAACCCTGGGCATACGACAGACGGCTCGACGACTTGTGCGTGATCTCGATGCGCTCGCCAATCCCGGCAAACAGCACCGTATGGTCGCCAACGATATCGCCGCCGCGCACGGTCGCAAAACCGATGGTCGACGGATCGCGCTCGCCGGTCACGCCTTCGCGGCCGTAGACGGCACATTCTTTCAGATCGCGTCCGAGGGCGTCGGCCACGACTTCGCCCATGCGCAGTGCCGTGCCCGACGGGGCATCGACCTTGTGACGATGGTGCGCTTCGATGATCTCGATGTCGTAGCCGGTGTTCAGGATCTTGGCGGCCACTTCGAGCAACTTGAACGTGGCGTTGACGCCCACGCTCATGTTCGGTGCGAATACGACGGCGACGCGCTTGGCGCCTTCGGCCAGACGTGCCTTGTCTTCGTCCGAGAAACCGGTCGTGCCGATGATCATCTTCACGCCATGCTTTGCGGCGGCGGCCAAATGCAGCAGCGTGCCTTCCGGGCGGGTGAAGTCGATCAGGAATTCGGCGTTGGCAAGTGCGGTGTCGAGATCGGCGGTGATGTGCACGCCGGTCTCACGACCGAGGAAAGCCCCGGCATCGTGACCGAGGGCAGGGCTGCCCTCACGATCGAGCGCGCCCACCAACTCGGCGTCATCGGCGGCCAACACGGTTTCAATCAGCATCCGGCCCATACGGCCGGACGCGCCCGCAATCGCAATCTTCATCATGGTGAGTCTGGTTGTGTTTCTGACGGCTTACTTGGGTGCCGAGAACAGGCCACCACCGGAGGTCACGCGCGGCGACGGCACCAGGCCCGTACCGCCGGCGGTACCGGTATTGCTGCTCGTGCTGGACGTGCCGCTCGATGCCAGGCCGGCATTGGTCTGCACGGTCTGGCTGGCCGCCGCGTCGGTCGACACGGTTGCCACATCGTTGGCCGCCGGCGTTGCGGCAACCGTCGGTGCGGCGGCAGCCGCGTCAGGCGACGGCGATGCCGCTTCCGCTGCGGCCGCGCTGGCGGTCGACGGCGCCGGGGCATCGGTCTTCACAGACTTGCCTTTCTGACCATCGATTTCCTGCACCAGCTGGTATTCGGTCGGCAGGTTCTCGCCACCGTCCCAACGGGCCAGCGTGTCGTTCTCGAAATACACCCTCAAGTGGCGCTCCTGCACCACCGAAGTGTTGCCGCGCTTGAAATAGAAGACGTAATCCCAGCGGTTGGCGTGGAAGATGTCGGTCAGCAGCGGCGTGCCGAGCACTTGGCGCACTTGATCGCGCGTCATGCCGGCCTTGAGCTGTTCGTAGGCTTCCTTCGAGACGAAGTTGCCTTGAACGATGTTGATTCGATACGGCGTCACGACGCCGATCACCTTGTCGGTCACGCTGTCGTACGTGGAGCAGCCAGCCAGCGCCAGCAGTGCTGCGGCAGCATAAAGGGAGAGATAACGACGCAAATCTGACTCGCTTTCAAAAAAATCGAACTTGATCCGGCACGCCGGGCGCGCCGCCACATCGCCCCCGTTGACGGCTGAAACCGTCCCGTTTGCGCCGGTTTGCGCCGGGCAAGGCAAAAAGGCATTATTATTGGGGCTGTATTGTACTCTAGGGACGTAGAGCGATGCCGAATCCCGCCGATCTGAAAAATATCGGACTGAAAGCCACGCTTCCGCGCCTCAAAATTCTGGAAATCTTCCAGAACAGCGAGGTGCGCCATTTGACCGCCGAAGACGTTTATCGTCACCTGCTCGGCGAAAACCTCGACATCGGTCTGGCCACGGTCTACCGAGTGTTGACGCAATTCGAACAAGCCGGCCTATTGTCGCGCAGTAACTTCGAGTCCGGCAAGGCCGTATTCGAACTCAACGAAGGCCATCACCATGATCACCTGGTGTGCCTGGACTGTGGTCGCGTCGAAGAATTTTTCGATGCAGAAATCGAACGCCGCCAGAAGTTGATCGCAAAAGAGCGCGGTTTCGCACTTCAGGAACATTCCCTCGCCATGTACGGGAGTTGCACGAAGGATCCGTGCCCGCACCGGCAGAAGAATTAATTCCACATCATTACCCATCCCGGAGGCCTGGTCCGGGAGATGTTCCCCCAAGTCGGTTATATGGAACATAAAGAGGGGTCACCGCATCAAACGGTGATTACCTCGCGCGCAAGGCATAAGACCCTGCCGGTTACGTCTAGACGTTCGATTCCACCCGATGAATAACGATAAAACACTTTACAAAACGACATCCGAAGGGCTGTCCGACGTCTCACTCGCGGACGTATTGGACTTTGTACGGACCAATGCCAAGTGGATCGCCGGCCTCGCCATTGTGGGGGGTGCCATCGGTGTTGGCAGCACGTACTTCGTGCAGAAGCAATGGGAAGGCAAGCTGACCCTGCAAGTGGGTCGCGCAGCAGGATCCCCGGTGAGTGGACCGGATGGACCGCTTATCGAGTCGGTACAGCAAACCGTCGGACGAGTCAGCTTGAACACTTTCCGCGATGACCTTGCAGAAAAGGTGCTGCCCGAACTTAAGGGCGACCTGGACGCTCTGCACAAGTCTGTCGTCTGGAAAGCGATCAAGGCCCGCGCCATCCAAGGTACGACCTACGTCGAAATCGTTGCGCGCGGCACCTCCGAGCAACAGGCCGGACAAGCCCTCGCCACGGCAGCGCAACAGATTCTCAGTGAACACGCAGCAATCCTGGAACGAGTGCGCGATCTGCCCAAGCAGCAATTGAGCGTCATCGATGCTGCTATCGAAACGAACACCAAAGCTCAGGAGCAACTCGGCGCAGCGCTGGCACAGTCCAAGAATACGGATTCCGTCATGGCACTCAGCGCGCTTCAGAGCAGCCGCTCAGAGCGGGCTGTGCTGAACGACAGCCGGTACCGCGTTTCGCAACTGCTGGCACCCGATCAGTCATACAACACGCGCATCGTCAGTGCTGCGCAAGTTGACGATAATGCCGTCTTTCCCCGGAAGCTGTATTTCGGTGCTGGCGGGCTGCTGGTGGGCGCGATCATCGGTGTGATTATCGGACTGTGCCGCAAGGCCACCTCGCGCCGCGACGCACCGTAACGTCATCGCGCGCGAAACGCATGTCGATATGCGTCGTTGCAAGGCCCAAAAGAAAAAGCCGCTGTCTCTCGACAGCGGCTTTTTTCATGCAACCAGCGAAGCAGCAGCTTACTTGGCCGACATCAGCGCGACGGTCGTGTCGAGCATGCGGTTCGAGAAGCCCCATTCGTTGTCGTACCACGACGTCACCTTCACCAGGCGACCCGACACCTTGGTCAGCGAGCCGTCGAAGTTCGACGATGCCGGGTTGTGGTTGAAGTCGATCGACACCAGCGGTGCCGTCGTGTACGTGGCGATCGCCTTCAGCGGGCCTTCGGCGGCTTCCTTCAGGATCGCGTTGACTTCATCGACGGTCGTGTCGCGCTTGGCGATGAACGACAGGTCGACGATCGACACGTTGATCGTCGGGACGCGAATCGCGAAACCGTCCAGCTTGCCGTTCAGTTCCGGCAGCACCAGGCCGACGGCCGAAGCAGCGCCGGTCTTGGTCGGGATCATGCTCATCGTGGCCGAACGGGCGCGACGCAGGTCTTCGTGATAGACGTCGGTCAACACCTGATCGTTGGTGTAGGCGTGCACGGTGGTCATCAGGCCCGTTTCCAGACCGATTTTTTCATGCAACGGCTTGACCAGCGGTGCCAGGCAGTTGGTCGTGCACGAAGCGTTCGAGATGACCGTATCGGTCGACTTGAGCACGCCTTCGTTCACGCCGAACACGACCGTAGCGTCCACATCCTTGCCGCCCGGGGCCGAGATGATGACCTTCTTTGCGCCGCCCTTCAGGTGAGCGCCGGCCTTTTCCTTCGTGGTGAAAAAGCCCGTGCACTCGAGCACGACGTCCACGTTCAGCTCGCCCCACGGCAGTTCTGCCGGGTTGCGGTTGGCCAGCACGCGAATCTTGTCGCCGTTGACGATCATGTAATCGCCGTCGACCGTCACCGTGCCCGGGAACTTGCCGTGCGCGGTGTCGTATTGCGTCAGGTGAGCATTGGTCTGCGCATTGCCCAGATCGTTGATGGCGACGATTTCGATGTCGTGCTTCTTGCCACCTTCGTAATGGGCACGCAGTACGTTGCGGCCGATACGGCCATAGCCGTTAATAGCGACGCGAATGGTCATGGGGGTTTCTCCGTAAGGTCTAACGAAATCAGCCAAGCACGGACTTGACCGTCGCGACCACATGGTCGACGGTGAAGCCGAAGTGTTTGAACAGCACGCCGGCCGGAGCCGACTCGCCAAAGGTGTCGATGCCGACCACGCCGCCTTCCAGGCCGACGTACTTGTGCCAGAACGCCGTCACACCGGCTTCGATGGCCACACGCGGCACGCCGCGCGGCAGCACGCTGTCGCGATACGCCTTGTCCTGACGGTCGAACACATTGGTCGACGGCATCGACACGACGCGCACAGCGACGCCCTCGGCAGCCAGAACTTCGGCGCCCTTGAGGGCCAGATCCATTTCCGAGCCGGTGGCGATCAGCACGATCTGCGGATTCGCCGCGTCACGCAGCACATAGCCGCCGCGACGAATATTGGCGATCTGCGCGTCGTCGCGCGAGACGAACGGCAGGTTCTGACGGCTGAGCACCAGGCTCGACGGGCCATCGTGACGCTCCACGGCGGCCACCCAGGCGCTCGCCGTTTCCGTCGTATCGCACGGACGCCACACGTCCATTTGCGGAATCAGACGCAGGCTGGAGACATGCTCGATCGACTGGTGCGTCGGGCCGTCCTCGCCCAAACCGATCGAATCGTGCGTGAACACGAAGATCGAACGCAGCTTCATGAGCGCGGCCATGCGCAACGCGTTGCGGCTGTAGTCCGAGAACGTCAGGAACGTGCCGCCGAACGGAATGTGACCACCATGCAGCGCGAGGCCGTTCATGATGGCGCTCATGCCGAATTCGCGCACGCCATAGTTGATGTGGTTGCCGTACTGCACGCCATCGGCGTTGGCACGCACCGGCTTGCTGGCCTTCCAGTTGGTCAGGTTCGAGCCGGTCAGGTCGGCCGAGCCGCCGAGGAATTCCGGCAGCACGGCAGCCAGACCTTCGATGGCCAGTTGCGACGCCTTACGCGTCGCCACGGTCTCGCCCTTCTCGTTGGTCTTGGCGATCAGTGCGGCAGCGGCCGACTTGAAGTCGCCCGGCAGTTCGCCCTTCATGCGGCGCTCGAACTCGGCAGCTTCGGCCGGGAACTGGCTGCGATAAGCGGCAAAACGCTCGTTCCAGGCGGCTTCGGCTTGTTGACCGGCGGCCTTGGCGTCCCATGCGGCGTAGACTTCGGCCGGCACTTCGAACGGCGGCAGGGTCCAGCCCAGTGCGGCGCGCGTAGCGGCGATTTCATCCGCGCCCAGCGGCGCGCCGTGCACGTCGTGACCGCCTTGCTTGTTCGGTGCACCCTTGCCGATCAGCGTCTTGCAGCAGATCAGCGTCGGACGATCCGACGTCTTGGCCTGCGCAATGGCGGCGTCGACCGCATCGGCGTTGTGTCCGTCGACATCGCGGATCACGTTCCAGCCATAGGCTTCGAAACGCTTCGGCGTGTCGTCGGCAAACCAATATTCGACGTCGCCGTCGATCGAGATGCCATTGTCGTCGTACAGCGCGATCAGCTTGTTCAGGCGCAGCGTACCGGCCAGCGAACAGGCTTCATGCGAAATGCCTTCCATCAGGCAACCGTCGCCGAGGAATGCATACGTGTGGTGATCGACGATGTCGGCGCCCGGACGGTTGAATTCCTTCGCGAGCAGCGCTTCGGCCAAAGCAAAGCCGACGGCATTGGTGATGCCCTGACCCAGCGGGCCCGTCGTCGTCTCGACGCCCGGCGTGATACCCACTTCGGGGTGGCCCGGCGTCTTGCTGTGCAGTTGGCGGAAATGCTTGAGTTCTTCAATCGGCAGATCGTAGCCCGTCAGATGCAGCAACGAGTAGATGAGCATCGAGCCATGGCCGTTCGACAGCACGAAGCGGTCGCGATCGAACCAGTGCGGATTGACGGGGTTGTGCTTGAGGTGACGGCCCCAGAGCGCGACCGCGATATCGGCCATGCCCATAGGCGCACCAGGGTGACCGGAGTTGGCCTGTTGGACCGCGTCCATGGAGAGGACGCGAATGGCGGAAGCCATCAGCGCAGCCGTAGCAGTAGAGGAGTTCGTCATGGTGACCAGCCGGAATAGCGGGCGTGCCCCGTTGCCGCGAGCTGCCGCGCGAAATCAAGTGCAGGATAAAGATCGCGATTTTATCAGATACGGCACCACCCCGGGTCGCTTGCGGTGAACTTCCCCAAATGGCGAGAACGTGGAATGATGCCAAAAAGTGGCGCAATCGCCGCAATTTAGAGGAAGTTGTCACAACAATGCCCGTCATAAGCGACGTCACTGCGGACGATTCCGATGCCGCACTCAAGCCATTTTCTGCCCCGCTCGGCCCTTGGGCGACCTACGCCCTCGCCGGCCGCACGGTGGCGACGGCGGTGTCGCCCTATCAGCACATCGAGATCGTCGATCTACCTGCCCTCGGCCCGCTCGGACGCGCCTACCGGCTCGACGGGCGGTTCATGGCGAGTCTCGCGGATGCTCACATTTGCCACGAGTGCATGGTGCATCCGCTGCTGCTCGCGCACGGCGACGCGAAACGCGTGCTCGTGATCGGTGGCGGCGATGGCGGCTCGGCGCGCGAAGCCTTGCGTCACGCCAGCGTGACCGAGGTCGTCATTGCCGAACTTGATGCGCAAGTCCCGGCAACGATCTTGCAGCACATGCCGTCGCTCGCCGATGGCGCGTTCGACGACCGGCGCACGACGCTCGTCATCGGCGACGCACGCGATTTCGTCGACGCCGCACTCTCGCATCACGACCGATTCGACGCCGTAATCTTCGACCTCACCGAAGCCGACGGTGCGGCCGCCCCGCTCCACGACGCGGCGTTCTTTACGAAAGTCAGGTCACTTCTGACTCCCCGTGGCGGCATTGCGGTGCAACTGGGCGCCCCGTGGTTCGAGCCGGCGCAAGTGCGGCGGGTGCTTGCAGCGCTGCGCTCGGTCTTCGCGCACGTGCAGCCGATGACGGCCTACGTGCCCCTTTATGGGTCGCAGTGGGCGTTGGCCGTCGCCAGCGATGCGCTCGATGCGCGCGGCGCCGATGCCAACTTGCTGCAAGCGGCCGCCCAACGCGCTTCCCCCGATCAACTGCGCAGCCTTAGGCACTACGCCGTGTCGCGCCACACGGCGCTTTTCGACATTTCCCCCGATCTGACGGATACGCTTGACGCGCCCACTACGCCGATTGGCACGAGATGACTCGTCCGGGGTGAAGATCGTGCGCGTTCCTTGTATATTGGATGCTCGTCACGAATGCCGGGCCTGAAGGTCAGGCCTCGCGGTCTCAGGGCCGCCCGGCAGCCACAACGGAGGAAAGTCATGTCCGATCCCCGCCCGTCACATGTGCCTTGGTTGACGCCCTATCTGACCGTGCGCGACGCCAGAGCCGCCGCCACGTTCTACGAACAGGCGTTTGGCTTTACCGTGCACAACACGATGGACGACGATGGCGCGGTGATGCACGTTGAAATGTTCTATCACGGCGAATTGATCCTGATGTTCGCCCCCGAAGGCGCATTTGCCAGTGCGGCCCGCTCGCCGCGAACCTCGGGCGTCGAAGCGCCGCAGAGTTTTTATGTTTTCACGGACGATGTGGACGCGCTCTACGCGCGGGCGACCGCCGCCGGCGCCAAGGGCCTGATGCCGCCCGAGGACCAGTTCTGGGGCGATCGATTCTGCCAGCTCGAAGATATCGACGGCTATCGCTGGGGCTTCGCGCGCCCCATCGCACCTCGTCGTTAAGTTCCAGCGGCGACCCTTGGGGTATGCTTCAGCCCCTGACCGGTCGCCGACTTCAGCAATAGCGCCGGCGGCGTCCCTTTTTCCGCCTGATCCGGCCCCTTCCCACTGCGTATGCCCCGTTTCTTCGTTGACGCGCCCTTGCACACCGGCGCCCTGCTCGACCTTCCCGATGCCGTCGTACGTCATGTTCAGGTATTGCGTCTTAAAGCGGGCGACACGCTCACGCTGTTCAATGGCACCGGCGGTGAGTATCCGGCCGAGTTGGTGAGTCTGGAAAAGCGACAGCTGCGGTGCAACTGGGCGAACACGATACCGCGAAGCCGAAACCCTTACCGGGTGACGCTGGCGCAGGGCATCGCCGGTGGCGACAAGATGGATTGGCTGATCGAAAAGGCGATCGAGCTGGGGGTGACCGACATTCAGCCGCTCGCGACGGAGCGCTCGGTGATCCGGCTCGACAGCGAACGGGCCGCCAAACGAGTTGCGCATTGGCAATCGCTGGCACAAGCGGCATGCGAACAATGCGGCCGAAATCGCGTGCCGCAGATCCTGCCGGTCCGGCCGATTACGGCATGGTTACGTGACCAGGACGCGGTTACGAGTTACGCATGGCGTGTGCTATTGTCACCTAGAGCGGACAGCGGCTTTGATTCGCTATTGCCGCAGGCACCGGCGCAGCCCGGCGTGTTGCTCTTCGGCCCGGAAGGCGGGCTCACACCTCAGGAAGAAACCCTCGCGCGCGACACCGGCTTTGAGGCGATTCGCCTCGGGGATCGGATTCTTCGCACGGAGACAGCGGGTATTGCAGTCCTTGCGGCACTTGCCGCACGCTGGGGGGGTTGGTAAGGCTTAGTGTTGGGTAACTCTGTCACGAGTAACGGCCTAGCAGGCCTCAAGGAGAAATCGTCATGGGTATTCTCGATTCCATTCTCGGCGGCGCGGCCGGCAACCCCGCAGGCGGCAACAGCGGTGGCGGCAATACGCGCATGCTGCTGTTGATGGGCCTGCTGGCGATGATCGCCAGTCATACGGGCAAAACGGAAGGGCAAGACGGCGGTGGCGGCGGTTTGCTGGGTTCGCTCGGCGGTGCGCTGGGCGGCATGCTCGGTGGCGGTGCCGCAGCGGGCGGTGCGGCGGGCGGGCTTGGCGGTTTGCTGGGCGGCTTGCTCGGCGGTGCTCAGGCACCTCAGCCCGGCGGCGCCGGGGCACCGGCCACTTCGCCCACCGACCTGATCGGTGCACTCGGCGGTCTTGGCGGACTCACACAGGTGCTGGAAAGCGGTGGACTCGGCGACGCCTTGAAGTCGTGGGTCGGCACCGGCGGTAACCAACCGGTTTCCCCCGATCAGGTGGCTCAAGCGCTCGGCCCGGGCGGCCAGCTTCAGCAGTTGGCCAACACGGCAGGCGTCAGCACAGACGAAGCCGCACAGCAACTGTCGTCAATTCTGCCGGAAGTCGTCAATCACCTCACGCCGAACGGCGATGTCCCGCAGGGTCAGTTCGATCTGGCAGGTCTCGCCCAGAAGTTTCTGGCCGGGCACACGTCCTGAGCGGCTGACTGGGTGAAACTGACTGGGTGAGAGCGTGACGGGCCGGCATCGGCCCGGCGGCTCGGAAAACAAAAAAGGTCCGCGATTGCGGACCTTTTTCTTTGCTGCCTGATGAATGATGAATCAGTCGATCTGGGGATATTCAGCGACGTTCACGCCAAATCATGCCCCGATGCTTACGCGAACGAGTAGAACACGCGGAAGCTCACGCGCCGTTCGCCCCAGAATTCAGCGGCATCACGGAACACGTCCAGCAGCGTTTCGCGCGCATCTTTGTCGAACTTCGTCGCCACCGGCAGCCCTTCGAGCACGACCACGAAGCCCGGCTGTGCGCCGCTGCGGCTGACGAGATCGGTCAGGCAATCGTGTAAGGCGTCAAAGTTCTTGCCGAAATGCTTCGGGAGCTGGAAGGACGTAGCGATCGTTTCAAGCACTTCCGCCTTGCTCTGCGCTTGGGCGCAGTTGGCGTACAGGAAGTGCTGCCCCAGTCGCTCGGCCTCGTCAGCCAGCTCCGGCACACGGAAAGCGCGGATCGACTGCACAATATTCGGCCTGACGGTCTTGAAAAGACTCATATCTCCCTCTTCCGATAAGGCATGGCGGCGGCCAGCCCGCGCAACAGCATGCAGGCCCAGCACCTGCTTGAACAAGTTGCCCTCGCCCGCACCGAATGGATCTGCCATAAGATCTTTCCCGCGTTCTTGTGCGAAAACCGGCTCACTCATACTGCTGTCATTCCCTTATGCGTCTAAAGCTGTTGTAGTGATCTTGGGTGTAGTAACAAGGATCGACTGCACGTTGATCACCGCCACAGATGATGCGCCTGGCACCTCTATTGCGGGCACCGGGAGTCGGCACCGTATATTCATGGTAATAGCCGCGCGGCATTTTGGGCAGGCGCTTTTCGTAGTTCCCGAACACAATGCCATCTTTGGCATAAGGGAACGGCCCGCCCTGGGCAATCAGCGACAGCGTGCGCTGCGCTTCGCGGGGCAACTCGGTGACGGATACCGCCGCCGTTTGATCCGTGACATATGGCGCGGTTTCGCGCGCCACGGCATTCGCCCCCAGAAAAACACTCCCAGCCGCCGTCAGCGCCACGATGCTCCGGTGAAGCCAACGTGCCATTGTCATAGCTAGGTTGTCGGCCTGCGCGGTTTTGCGCTGCGGGCCCGTTCTGGTAGGTGAAGCCGTAAGGGTATCGCTATTACTCCCCGGAATCAATGTCGGCTTACATTTGGCAACTAATTCACTCAACAAATTCATGAAAACAAAGAGTTTTTCATGGAAGTGAGTGCACACATATCGATATACGATACGAAAAATGCGTCGCTAAAATGACAAAACGCCGCCCCGGAAAGGTGCGGCGTTTTGTTGTTAATGTGGGCCGAACGGCGGCGAACCACCGATCGACCCTGAACGGTCAGCGCGTTTCCTGTTGCGCTGCCGCATCGGCCACCACCAGCGCGACCATGTTGATAATGCGTCGCACCGTCGCCGATTCCGTGAGGATATGCACCGGCTTGGCAGCACCCAGCAGAATCGGGCCGATCGCCACGTTATTGCCCGCAGCCGTCTTGAGCAGGTTATAGGCAATGTTCGCCGCGTCGATGTTCGGCATGACCAGCAGGTTGGCAGCACCCGTCAGCGTCGACTCCGGCATGATGCGCGCGCGCAGTTCCGGGTCGAGGGCGCAATCGCCATGCATTTCGCCGTCCACTTCCAGGTCGGGTGCACGTTCTTGCAGAATCGCCAGCGTTTCGCGCATCTTGCGGGCGCAACTTGCGTCGCTCGTACCGAAATTCGAGTGCGAGAGCAGCGCAACCTTCGGCTGAATACCGAAGCGGCGAATTTCCTCCGCAGCCATCAACGTGATCTCGGCCAGCTCTTCTGCGCTCGGATCCTGATTGATGTGCGTATCGACCAGGAAAATCTGGCGATTCGGGAGAATCAGCGCGTTCATCGCGCCGTAAACATGACCGCCTTCGCGCTTGCCGATCACGCGATCGATGAAGTGAAGGTGGCGGCCCGGCGTCGAAACGGTACCGCAGATCAGGCCATCGGCTTCACCCTTGCGAACCAGCATGGCAGCGATGAGCGTGGTTCGGCGGCGCATTTCCACACGCGCGTACGACGCCGTCACGCCCTTCCGGTTGGTCAACTGGTGATACGTCTCCCAATAGTCGCGGTAGCGCTCGTCGTGCTCCGGGTTGACGACCGTGAAGTCGACGCCGGCGGTCAGACGCAGACCGTACTGCTGAATGCGATGCTCGATGACGGCCGGGCGACCAACCAGAATCGGCGTGGCGACACGCTCATCCACCAGAATCTGCACCGCGCGCAGCACGCGCTCTTCTTCCCCTTCGGCAAACGCGATGCGCTTCTTGTCGGCCGGCACGCTGCGCGCCACCGAGAACAGCGGCTTCATCAGACCGCCGCTGTGATACACGAATTGCTGCAACGATTGCTCGTAGGCGTCGACGTCGGCGAGCGGACGGGTCGCAACACCGGCCGCCATCGCGGCTTCGGCCACGGCAGTGGCGACCTTGACCAGCAGGCGCGGATCGAAGGGCTTCGGAATCAGGTATTCAGGACCGAACGACAGGTTCTTGATGCCGTAGGCCGAGGCGACGATGTCGCTCTGTTCCTGACGTGCCAGTTCCGCCAGCGCATTCACGGCGGCGATTTCCATCGAGCGCGTGATCGTCGTGGCACCCACGTCGAGTGCGCCACGGAAGATGAACGGGAAGCACAGCACGTTGTTGACCTGATTCGGATAGTCGGTACGGCCCGTGGCCATCACGCAATCCGGACGCACTTCCTTCGCGAGTTCCGGCGTGATTTCCGGATTCGGGTTGGCCAGCGCGAAAATCAGCGGCTTGTCGGCCATGGTCTTGACCATTTCCGGCTTGAGCACGCCCGCAGCCGACAGCCCGAGAAACACATCGGCGCCGCCGATCACCTCGGCAAGCCCGCGCGCGTCGGTCTTCTGCGCGAAGCGAATCTTCTCGGGGTCCATCAGTTCGGTGCGGCCCTCATAGACCACTCCGGCCAGGTCCGTCACCCAAATGTTCTCGATGGGCAGGCCCATGTCCACGATCAGGTCGAGACAGGCGAGTGCCGCCGCACCGGCGCCGGAGGTCACCACTTTGACCGACGTCAGATCCTTGCCGACCACCTTCAGACCGTTGATGAGCGCCGCCGCCACCACAATGGCCGTGCCGTGCTGATCATCGTGGAAGACCGGAATCTTCATGCGCTCGCGCAGCTTGCGCTCGACGATGAAGCACTCCGGCGCCTTGATGTCCTCAAGGTTGATCGCACCGAACGTCGGCTCGAGCGCCGCGATGATGTCGACGAGCTTTTCGGGGTCCTTCTCGTCGATTTCGATATCGAACACGTCGATATTGGCGAACTTCTTGAACAGCACGCCCTTGCCTTCCATCACCGGCTTGGAGGCGAGCGGGCCGATATCGCCAAGACCCAGAACGGCCGTGCCGTTCGTGATCACGCCGACGAGATTGCCGCGCGCGGTGTAGCGCGAGGCGTTGAGCGGGTCGACGACGATTTCCTCACAGGCGGCGGCAACGCCCGGCGAGTACGCCAGCGCCAGATCGCGCTGGTTGAGCAACTGCTTGGTCGGGGCGATGGCAATTTTGCCGGGGGTGGGGAATTCGTGATACTCGAGCGCAGCTTCGCGCAGTTTCGGATCGATCGGCGTGGGCATGAGGGGAAGCTCTTAACGGACAGAATGGCTCAAATTTTCTATGCGAATTGTAGCCCTATTTATTCACGCCATTTATGCAAAAAGCGGATAAGGGCTGCACCTTCGATCTGAGCATCGTCGCGATAATTCCCAGAGAATTCAACGCTGCATCGCACCATATTCGCGATTTTCGGACCAGGGATGAAATATCGGTAAGGTGTTGTCCGAGACATGGCTAAGCGGTGTTCCGAAATCGGGTATGCACACCACAAGACCATTGGGAAAACCGGGGTGCGCTCGTAAAATACGCTATCGAATTCGCGATTCACTGGATTGGCGCTGCGCTGTCTTTGGTCTTGCTGCCGATCGGGTCGTCATCTTTTCGTCCATGGCCTGCTGACTTCGCGTGATGCGCCACGTCGCTGCCCGCAACGCCGACACTTCGTCACCCATGACCACACCTACGTCAACGCCCTTACCTTTGTCCGAGTTCTCGCTGATCGATCGCTTCTTCGCCGGGGCGACGCGTCAGGGGGATCAAGTGACGCTCGGCATCGGCGACGACTGCGCATTGCTGCGCCCGCCGGCAGGCGAGCAACTCGCGATCTCGACGGACATGCTCGTCGAAGGGCGCCATTTCTTCCCGGATGTCGATCCTCGTGCGTTGGGTCACAAGACGCTGGCGGTCAATTTGTCGGATCTGGCGGCCATGGGCGCGAAGCCGCTCGGCGTTACGCTCGCGCTCGCCCTGCCCGACAGCGACCCTGCGTGGCTCGGCCCCTTCGCCGAGGGATTGGCCGCGCTGGCCGACCGCTACGACTGCCCGCTCATCGGTGGCGACACCACACGCGGACCGCGCAACCTCTGTGTCACTGTTTTCGGCGCGGTGCCGGGCGCGCACGCGCTGCGACGCGACGCGGCACAGCCCGGCGACGATATCTGGGTTTCCGGCACGTTGGGCGATGCGCGGCTGGCACTCGGCGTATTGCGCAGTGAATGGCCGTTAAGCGATGCCGACTTCGATCAGGTGCGCCGTGCCATGGACTGGCCCGAACCGCAGATCACGCTCGGCATGGCGCTTCGCGGCGTGGCACGCGCTGCGCTCGACATTTCCGACGGCCTGCTCGGCGATCTCGGCCATATTCTCAAGCGCTCGGGGGTGGGGGCACGGATCAACGTCGATGTGTTGCCGCGCTCACGCGAACTTGCTGCGCAATCGCAGGCGATTCAGCGACTTTGCACACTGGCCGGCGGGGACGATTACCAACTGTGCTTCTGCGCCGACAGCGCGCAACGCGACCGAATTGCCGCCATCGGCAACGAACTCGGGATGCGCGTGACGCGTATCGGTACAATAGCGCTTCCTGATGCACGCCAGGCCCCGCTGCAATTACACGATGATACGGGGGCGCCTGTCGCTGCCGACTTCAAAAGTTTCGACCATTTCCAATGAGTACTGACCAAACGGCCGCCCTCAATCCGGGCAGCGGCCCGCGCCGGCCGAACACGCGTTTCCTGCTGTCGCACCCCGCCCACCTGTTTTCCCTCGGCTTCGGCACAGGACTCTCGTCGCTGGCACCGGGAACGGTCGGCACGCTATTCGGCTGGGCATCGTATCTGGTGCTCAATCTTTATCTGACGGTCACCGGCTGGGCGACGCTGATTGCCGTCGCGATCCTCGGTGGCATCTGGATCTGCGGCTTCACGGCGCGCAAGCTCGGCACACAAGATCCTAGTGCAGTGGTCTGGGACGAGATCGTGGCGTTCTGGATTGTGCTGCTGCTCATTACGCCCACGAGCTTCGTCGGCCAGTTGGTGGCGTTTATCCTGTTCCGCTTTTTCGATGCGGTGAAGCCACCGCCGATCCGTTACTTCGATCGCACCGTGAAAGGCGGCCTCGGCATCATGCTGGACGATCTCGTCGCCGCGTTCTGCACGCTGCTCGTCATCGCCTTGTGGCGTTCGATCTGAACGATGGTCTGAATGGTGAGGCGGGCCGCAACCCGCCTTGCGACACTCGCACACCGGCAGACTGACAGACTGACAGACTGACAGACCGATAGACCGATAGACCGAGTGATGAATTGATCGGCAACAGCGCTCCGCACATACACTTTTGAAGGCGTCGTCCCGTGGTTTCCCAACAAGCTCTTCTGGCCCAACTGTCGGTAAAAGTCGGTAATCGTCTGCGTGACGAGCGTCTGATGCTGACCACCGCGGAGTCGTGCACCGGCGGGCTCGTGGCCGCCGCGATCACGGACATTTCGGGCAGCAGCAACTGGTTTGAACGTGGCTTCGTCACGTACTCGAATCAGGCGAAGACCGAAATGATCGGCGTGCCTGCCGAACTGATCGAGAAACACGGCGCGGTAAGCGAGCCCGTGGCGCGCGCCATGGCCGAAGGGGCATTGTTCAACAGCCGCGCGCAGATTTCGCTGTCGATCACCGGCGTCGCCGGCCCGGGTGGCGGCACGCCCGACAAGCCGGTCGGCATGGTGTGCTTCGGGTGGAGCAATCGCGTGAAGACGATCGTCGAGACGAAGCACTTCAAGGGCGATCGCACGCAAGTGCGCAGTCAGGCGGCACAACACGCTTTGCGCGGTGTGATCGAATTGCTCGACACCGCCGAGTCGTAAATCACGGCGTCAGCACAACATCGGCTTGCCCCATAAGCGAAGCCGACAAGCGAAGCCGAAAGACATAAAAAAAACAGCGCCTTGCGATTCGCAGGCGCTGTTTTTTTATCGTGGCATGGACGGACGCAGCAACGCGGTTGCAGCGCCCCCCGTGCGACGGCATTCACCGCATCACGGGTGCCCGCTGGCGTTACCGATAGGCGTTGATGCTATCGCGCGTCTTCTCCGCAGCGACGGCGGCGGCGGCAGCAAACTGCTCGTCACGCCCGGCGTAGATAATGGCGCGCGACGAGTTGATCATCATGCCCGTGCCATTGGCCGTGCGGCCAGCCTTGACCGTCGCTTCCACATCGCCGCCCTGCGCACCGACACCGGGAATCAGCAACGGCATATCGCCGACGATGCCACGCACCGTGGCGATTTCGGCCGGGAACGTCGCGCCGACCACCAGACCGATCTGTCCGCTCGTGTTCCACGGACCGGCGGCCAGACGGGCGACCATCTGATACAACGGCTTGCCGTCGACGTCGAGAAACTGAAGATCGCTGCCACCCGGGTTCGACGTGCGGCACAGCACGATCACGCCCTTGTCGGTGTGCGCCAGATACGGCTCCAGCGAATCGAAACCCATGTACGGATTCACGGTCACGGCATCGGCACGATAGCGCTCGAACGCCTCGCGGGCGTACTGCTCGGCGGTGCTGCCGATGTCGCCGCGCTTGGCGTCGAGAATCACGGGCAGGCCCGGATGATCGGCGTGGATGTGAGCAATCAGACGCTCAAGCTGCTCTTCCGCACGATGGGCGGCGAAGTAGGCAATCTGCGGCTTGAATGCGCACGCGTACGGCGCGGTCGCATCGACGATCTGACGGCAGAATTCGAAGATGGCGTCCGGACGCCCCTGCAAATGGGCCGGGATACGCGACGGTTCGGGGTCGAGGCCAACGCACAACAGCGAGTTGTTGCGGGTCCAGGCGGAGCTGAGGGCTTGCGTGAATGTCATGA
The DNA here is from genome assembly GCF_002179965.1 of Pandoraea sp. PE-S2T-3. Classification (GTDB taxonomy): domain Bacteria; phylum Pseudomonadota; class Gammaproteobacteria; order Burkholderiales; family Burkholderiaceae; genus Pandoraea. The sequence continues at coordinate 18,972 of NZ_NGUQ01000012.1, read as the reverse complement.
CGGTTTTCCAGCGGTGTTCCGATTCAAGGCCGCCATTTTACCTGCTTGCCGCCCCCACACCTCAGGAACCCGCCTATCGCCCCCTCGCGCGGGCTCAGTCGAGCCAGCCGCGATGACGGAAATACAGGAACGGGGCGATGGCCGACAGGATCATCAGGCCGACCGCAAACGGATACCCCGCCTCCCATTGCAGCTCCGGCATCATCTGGAAGTTCATGCCGTAGATGCTGGCAATGAGCGTCGGCGGCAGGAACGCGACCGCAGCCACCGAGAAGATCTTGATGATCTTGTTCTGGTTGATGTTGATGAAACCGATGGTGGCATCCATCAGGAAGTTGATCTTGTCGAACAGATACGCCGTGTGATTGTCGAGCGACTCGATGTCACGCAGGATCTGCTTGCCTTCCTGATACTGCTCGTCCTTGAGCATGCGCGTGCGCATCAAAAACGACACTGCGCGTCGTGTGTCCATCACGTTGCGCCGGATACGCCCGTTCAAATCTTCCTCGGCCGCAATGCTCTCGAGTGCCTTGGCCGCATCCGCGTCGGTCAAGTTCTTGCCCAGCACGCGCCGGCTCACCTCTTCGAGCGCCGCGTACACGCCTTCGAGCGAGTCGGCCGAATACTCGGCATCGGTCGAATACAGGTCGAGCAGCACATCCATGGCGTCGCGTACCGAACCGGGCCGGATACGGGCGCGCATGCGCACGAGCCGGAACACCGGCAGGTCTTCGTCGTGAATGGAAATCAGCAGATCTTTGAGCACAACGAACGCGACCGGCACGTTGCGCGACTGCTCTTCTTCATCGAGCAGAAAATCGGTGCGCACGTGCAACACGCCGCCATCGTCTTCGTAATATCGCGCCGAGGCTTCGATATCGGTGAGTTCGTCGCGCGTGGGCAACTTCACGCCGTAGGCCTCTTCGACCCAGCGGCGCTCTTCCTCCGACTCACTGTGCAAATCGACCCAGACCGGCGAAACGCTCGCCAGATCGCTTGGTTGGTCGCAGGTCACCTGTTGCAGGCGGCCATTATGGATGACGAAGGCATTGATCAAACGGAATTCTCCCTGCTACGCGGCGACGCCAAGTGTACAGGCACGCGAGAGGCACGCCAAGGGCGGCGCCCAAAGGCTCAGGACTCGCGTGACGATAGCGCCGCCGCCGTGCCGCCAGCGTCAGTGCACGCCCCATTGCCGTGTAGGACGATTCTCAAAATCGCCCCCATCGCTTCCATTCGCCGCCAGCCTCGGCACACTTGAAGAACCAATTAACGCACTTTGCGTCAATTTTGATATCGACGTTCCGAGACGTCTGCTGACAGGGAGTTGAAGAGATGACAGAAGTGACCACGCCCCTGGCGTCGTTCGATGCCGTGATGGGGTTTCTCACTGCCAATGCGGTGAATTACGGCCTGTCGTTCATACAGGCCGTGTTGATTCTGCTGATCGGGTTCTGGATCGCCGCGCGACTGGGTAATTTCGTTCGCAAGACGTTGGGACGTTCACCGAATTTCGACGCGACGCTCAAGCCCCTGCTCGCCTCGATCGTGCAATGGTCGGTACGCATCATTACCGTGATCGCGGTACTGGCTCAGTTCGGCGTGCAAACGGCCAGCATCATCGCGGTACTCGGTGCGGCAGGTCTCGCCATCGGGCTGGCGTTGCAAGGCACCTTGCAGAACATTGCAGCGGGCACGATGCTGCTGCTTCTGCGGCCATTTCGCATTGGCGACTACATCACGGCGGGCAGTGCGGTGGCCGGCACAGTCGAGGAGATCGGCCTGTTCACCACGACGCTCACCAATGCCGATGGGATCTACGTCTGCGTGCCGAATAGCCAGATCTGGGGCCAACCGGTGACGAACTACAGCCGCAACGCAACGCGTCGCATGGAAATCACCGTCGGCATTGCGCTCGACGACGATCTCGATGCCGCCATGAACGCCCTGCGCGAACGTGTGGTGCAGGACGATCGCGTGATCGACAAGCCGGCGCCGGAAATCATGGTCAAGCAGGTGAGCGACAGCTCGGTGATCGTGAACGTGCGCGTCTGGTCACTGCTCTCCAACTACTGGGGACTCTATTGGGATCTTCAGCGCAGCGTGAAGGAAACGGTCGAAGGCGTGGGTTGTTCACTGCCGTACCCGACCCGCACTGTCGTGCAGATTCCGGCCGACATGCCGCGCTGAGAGAACCGCGGCCGGCCGGCATCACCGGAATTGCCGCTACTGCGGCAATTCTGCGGCCCCCATGCGCCGCGCAATCACACCCGCGCGTTGCGCAAGATAGGGCGAGTTGCGGTGCGTGTCGAAGTAGCGCGGCCGCGGCAGCATGACCGCCAGACGCGCCGCTTGCCACGGTGACAGCTTCGACGCGGGCACACCGTAGTAGTAGCGCGCCGCCGCCTCGGCACCGAACACCCCCTCGCCCCACTCCACCGAGTTCAGATAGATCTCGTAGATGCGCTGCTTGTCCATCCAGAATTCGAGCATCCACGTGATGCTGAACTCCTCCGCCTTGCGCAGATAGCTCTTCTCGCTCGAGAGAAACAGGTTCTTGGCGAGTTGCTGCGAAATCGTGGAGCCGCCGGCGACGATGTGTCCCTTCTTCTGATTCTTCTCCCACGCGCCGAGCATCGCATCGATCTCGTAACCGTCGTGATTGACGAAGTTGGCATCCTCGCTGGCGATGATCGCGCGCTTCAGATTGCGCGAAATCTGGTCGTACGGCACCCACTCATGCTTGAGCGCCGCATTCGGATCGGTCTCGCGCAAACGTTGCTCCGCAGCACGCATGAACGCCGTCGACTGCGGATTGAAGCGCACCCACCAGCCGATTTGCAGGAAGTAATAGAGCTGCGTGGCGAGTATGCCCACGACGAGCAACGTCACGAAGTAGGCGGTCCATTGCCATGGCCCCCACCGACGTTTGCGAGCAGTGCGCGGCGCGCGACGCTGGACGGCGCTCATCTGGCGCGCTCAGCCCTTGGCCACGAGACGCGCACGCAGCGCAGCCCGCACGGCCTGCGTCGCTGCCGATGACGGACGCACACCGCGCCACACGGCAAACGCTTCGGCGGCTTGCTCGACGAGCATTCCCAGACCATCGGCCACCTTCGCCGCACCATGCGCGCTCGCATGCGTCATGAACACGGTCGGATGCGCGCCGTACATCATGTCGTAAGCCAATGCGCCCGACGCGTAGACGCCCGGTGGCAATGGCGGCACGTCGCCTTGCAGGCTGCCCGCCGTGGCGTTGACGATCACGTCGAAGTCAGTGGGAATCGCACCCCAGCCACCGCCGGCGAGGCTGACGCCGGCATTGCGGGCGGCTTCGGAGAAGCGGGCAACGAGTTCGTCCGCACGTGCGGCGGTGCGATTCGCGACGAACAGCAGCGAAGGACCGGCGCCGATCAACGGCAGCAACGCCCCACGTGACGCGCCGCCAGCGCCGAGCACCAGCACGCGGCGGCCGGCCAGCGACACGCCGAGCGGCCCTTCGATATCGCGGACCAAGCCCACGCCGTCCGTGTTGTCGCCCGTGATGCCGCGCGCGTCGAACACCAGCGTATTGACCGCACCGGCGGCCTGCGCACGCTCGGTCAGGTGATCGGCCAGCGCATGCGCCTCCAGCTTGAACGGCACCGTCACGTTGGCACCTCGTGCGCCGCTCTCGATGAACGCACGCACGGTGGCGGCAAAGGCATCGAGCGGCGCCAGCAGACGCTCATAGGTCAGGTGCTGCTGCGTCTCACGCGCGAATTCGGCATGAATATAGGGCGACTGGCTGTGTTCGACCGGGTGGCCGATCACGGCGTAGCGATCAGCAGGCTCGACAGCCTCGGACGGTGTGTGGTTTGTCATCGTAGTCAAAGACGCGGCGCCTGGCTTTCGCACAGGCGCCGCTTGGAAAATGCATTGGATCGTGCGCCGATCGTACCGCATGCGGCGGCCTTCGCGCGTCATGCGGTGCGGCGCATCAATCCTTCAAGTCAATCGGGCCAACAGCGCCAACCGGGCCATACCGGGCCATACCGGCAGGACTTCTGCGACGGCGGATCACCAGAAGACCCACAGCGCGATACCCCCGAACAGCGCCCACTTCACCGCATAGTACACATAGTGGTTCCACGCCTTGAGGCGTTTGCCGACGATGCGGATTGAATAAATATACTTGAACACCCGGTTGATCCCGCCGGTCCGGTCGCCCGCGTCGTTCGGCGACGCTGCCGCACCGACCAGATGACGCCCGAGCCAGCGGTTCACGGCCTGCGTCCAGCGGTATCGCATCGGCCGCTCCACGTCGCAGAACAGAATGATCCGATTTCGACCGCTCTGATTCTCGGCGTAGTGAATGTAAGTCTCGTCGAACAACACGCCCTCGCCGTCGCGCCAGCTGTAGCGCCGCCCGTCCACGTCGATGAAGCAACGGTCGTCGTTCGGCGTGTCCAACCCGAGGTGAAAGCGCAACGACCCCGCAAACGGATCGCGGTGACGCACCAGCCGGCTGCCGCGCGAATGGCTTCCCAGTGCTGACGCAGGGGTTCGAGTTCGGGGAAGTTGTCCGGCGTCAGATACGGCGTCGTCGGGACCCGCGAAAACGTGTACATGAACACGTTCAACGGCGACAGAAACGTCGAGTGATCGGAGAGTTGGCGAAAAAAACGATGGCGGATCTTACCTCGCAGGTGGACATACCCCGCGCACGCAGCAAAGATCGCCAGGAGGACCCATTTCATGGCGATCTTTCCTGTTCGAAAAAACTTCCAAATTATAAAAAGGATTGGAAAGTTTTACCTTGCAGGGCCTCAGGGCGAGGCTTTGCCGCCAGTGGCGTCGGTGGCCGACGCCGGGGACGCAAGGGTTTGCGCCTGCACGCCCTGACGCGAGAACGTCATGCGCGTGACGATTTCCAGAATGTCGTAACGCTGCTTCATTTCCGGCGAAAAATCGCCGAACGGCGCGCTGGCCTGCACGATGGCCACCGCACGCCGGTCGAGGTCCCGGTTGCCGGAGCTGTGGGTAATTTCCACGCCCTGCACGTCCCAGCCGTCCTTGTGATAACCGAGTCCGCCGCGCTGATTGACGTTGAGCGTGACGATCAATTCACCGTACAAGCGGTCATTACCCACCTGCGGGAAGTGGTCCGTGCCGTAGCGCTCGATGCGATGGCGCAGCGTATCGAAATAGCGTGCATAGGCCACTTCGCGCGTATTGGCGGTGACCTGACCGCGTTTCGGACGCGTCTGATACGCGCGCAGTTGCTTGTCGATTTCCGCCTGCAACCGGGCAATCTGCTGGTCGACGGTCTGATCGTCCTGCCCTCGGCCATTTTGCGCGGCGTTGGCACGGCTGCGCTGCGACTCGGGCACGGCGGCGTACTGGCTTCGCAATTGCGAGAGGAGCTTTTCCTGCACGGCCTCCAGTTCGCTCACGTTGCGCTGGACTTGGGCGACAGGTGCACCGTCGCGCTCGGCTTCGCGTGACGGCAGGGGCGAGGTCGCGCGTTCGCCATCGTGCTCGCCACCGCCCACGAGGTTGGCTTGGGCGAGCGCGGTGGCTTTGTCGGGCGCATTGGCCGACTTAGCATTGACGAGAACGACTTCGAGCGGGGTGTCGGCACTGTGCAGCCGAAAGCTGTCGGGCGCGACGAAATGCACCGCCAGTGCGATCAAATGCACGATGGCGGAGATGATCAGTCCCGTGGCGAGCGGATGCTCGCGCACGATGACCCAGCCGCGGCGGCGAGCCGCGGCCAGATCGCCGGACGCGACAGCCGGTTTCAGCACGCAGCGTTCGCCGAGGCTTGGACGGCTTGGGCGGTGCCCGAAGCGTCCGCGGCCATCACGGCAACGCCGTCATCATCGTCGGCGTTGTCGGCGTTGTCGGCATTACCCTCGGCATCGTCGTCCGACTCGACATCGGCCGCATCGGACGCACCGCCGTCGGCATTGCCGTCAGCGCTACCGTCGACATCACCCGATGCACCGTTACCGTTACCGCCGTCTTCGTTGCCTTCGCCACCGTCGCCGTCATCTTCCTCTTCCGCCAGCACCGACTGGCTGGCGTCGAGCACTTGCGACACGCGCACCGAAATGCCCAGCGTGACCACATCCAGCGAGAGCACGTCGAGCATGATCTGCGTGCCGCGGGCATGCGGCGCGAGACCCGGCACGACGAGCGTGAGCGGCACATCGTTCAGGCGCACGGTGTCGCCCTTGAGCACGCTCGCCTGCACCTGCGATTTGTTCTCTTGCAACAGCCAGCGCAGGCACCAGTACCGCTCCATGCGGCTCTGGTGCTCGGCATACGCCGCGTATGCGGCTTCGAAGCTCGACACGGTGACGTAGAGATCGGCGTCCTTCGGCTTGAAAGGCGCGGCCAGTTTGGCCGTCACGCCATGACGCACGCACGCCAGCAATTGCCATTGATTGACCAGATCGACGTAGCGACGCAGCGGCGAGGTGCTCCATGCGTACTGCTCCACACCAAGCCCTTCGTGCGGCGCCGGCGAGGTCTGCATACGCGTACGGTTCACCCCGTAGGCACGCTGTGCGCGGTAGATCCCCGGCACGCCGCAGTCGGCCAGCAAGCGGCCCCACCGGCTGTTCGCCAGAATCGCCATCTCGGCCACGATCAGATCGAGCGGCGCGCCACGCATGCGTTGCTTGATCGTGACGTGTTCGCCGTCGACGTAGAAATTGAAGTCGGTCTTGTTCTGCACTTCCGGGCGCAGGCCGTAGCCCACGCGCGCGGCCTGACGCTTGTCGTACAGCGATTGTGCGAACGGCCACAGCAGGCGCAGTTCTTCCTTATGCGGATACTCGCCGCTGCCATCGGCCAGCGTCTCGGCCGTAATGATCGAATCGAGTTCGTTATGGCGCAGATTCGCGGAGATCGGCACCAGTTCGGCACGCGTCTCGGTGGTGACGATCTCGTAGGTGTCGGCCTTGACCACGACATACAGCGACAGCGCCGGCCGGGCACCGCCTTCGGCGAGCGTATAAGTCTCGACCACCGAGTCGGGCAGCATCGTGATCTTCTCGCCCGGCGCATAGACCGTCGACAGGCGCACACGCGCGATCTCGTCGACGACGTCGCCACGCGTGATACCCAACGCAGGCGCGGCAATGTGAATCCCCACGCGCAGCAACCCCTCGGGCAGCAGTTGCACCGACAGCGCGTCGTCGATTTCGGTCGTGGTGGAGTCGTCGATGGAGAACGCCTGAACATCCGCCAGCGGCAGGTCTTCCGTCGGCACCGGCGTCGGTCCCACATCGGGGAAGCCCGTGCCGCGCGGGAAGTACTCATACAGGAACGCCGCCTCGTGATAGGCGCGCGGCGACGCAATGCCGCCACAGGCCAGCATCACTTCCGCCTGCGTCTTGCCGAGGGCACTGGCGGCCGCGTCGAGGGCCTTCCATTCGATGGCGTTCTTGTCGGGGCGGAACAGCAGTTGCAGCTCCTTGCCCTTGAGCGCATCGGGCAACGTGCCCGCGATCAGTTGGTCAGCGTAGCTGGCCTGCAACTCGGCCTGCTGTTGCTTGCGTGCCAGCCCGGCGAGCGCCGCCTGAATCTGTTCCTGCGGTGCGCGTTGATATTGGCCGCGGCCCTTGCGGCGGAAGTAGATCGGCGAGGCCTGCAAGGCGAGCGCGAGGCCCGCTTGCTGCGCGACGCTCGCCCCTTCGCCAAAGTACTCGCCAGCGAGCACCGGGAACGCGAATTCCTCGGCCGGCGCGCACTCCCACAGGAAACTCATGTCGATATCCTGCGATGCCGCCTGCGCTTGCACGATCAACTCGGCCGGCGCGGGGGACTCGAAGCGCAAGAGGACATCGCGTCCCTTGATCTTGCTGCGACGTCCGCCCGGCAGCTCCACCTGATACGACTCGCCCTGCTGCGACAACACCGTGCCGGCCTTGAAGCCGCCGGATTCCTCAAAAAAAATGTTCATGAAACAGCCATCGATCGCAATAGGCGACATTGTAGCCCGCCGACGTGCGGCGGTTTAGGGCAGAAAGGGAACGCGCGCATCGTCGACACCATCGGCAGGTTTTGCCGCCGTTCGTCGCTGCGGTGAGTCATTATTCCCCGGCAAATGCGGCGGACGTGCCAATGGACGCCGGCACATCGATGCCGGCGAAACGCAGCACATCGTCCATATAGTCGACAAAATCGGAAATCCCGTGATCGCTGCCCTCAATCAACGTGAGCCTGGCACCGGGAATTTTCGCGACCATGTCGCGGTAGTCCAGCGTCTGATCGCCCGTGGCGGCCACCAGGTAGTAGCGCTCCGGACGCGTGATCTGTGCGACGTCGATCATGCGCAATTCGTCCAGATGACGCGGCTCCACAACGATGGTGCCGCCGCCGTGCCACATCGGCTGTTCGCCGAGCCACTTGCCGAGGTCTTCGTACGGACGCGTGGCCGGATTGAGCAACACGGCGCGGCAGCCGAGCTTCTCGGCCAGATAGGTCGCGTAGTACCCGCCGAGCGAGCTGCCAACGATGGTCAGGTCGTCCGGGTCCACGCCGGTAAGCAGACGCTGCGCATCAACAACCGCCGCGAGCGGTGACGGCGGCAGTTGCGGGCAGGCCCAGACATGCCCGAGCCCAAGCTTGTGCATGCGGGCGGCCATCAACTGCGCCTTGAACGAACGCGGCGAGGAACGGAAGCCGTGCAAATAGAGAATCATGTGAGGCTCCGGAAAACTTGTCTGTCGGTGGCGCAAGCGGACATCGAGGGAGTCATGAAGCCAAGCTTAGGCGCGCGCGGCCAGCGCATCGAGCAATTTCTGATGAATACCGCCGAAGCCGCCGTTGCTCATGACCACCACCTGATCGCCCGGCTGGGCCGCCGCCACCACGGCACGGACGAGCCCGTCGATGTCGCTGAAGGCCTGACCCCGTGCGCCGAGCGGCGCCAGCGCCTCGGCCAGATTCCAGCCCAGCGAATCCTTGCCACTCGGGGCGCCATAGCCGAACACGAGATCGGCGTCGGCCAGACTCGCAGGCAATTGCGCCTTCATCACGCCCAGCTTCATCGTATTCGAGCGCGGTTCGAGCACAGCCAGAATACGGGCCTCGCCGGCACGGCGGCGCAAACCGGCAAGTGTGGTCTGGATGGCGGTGGGGTGGTGCGCGAAGTCGTCATAGACGGTGACGCCTGCGGCCACGCCGCGCACTTCCATGCGGCGCTTTACGTTTTCGAACTTGGCAAGCGAGGCCGCGCCCTGCTCGGGCGGCACACCGACGTGACGCGCCGCAGCAATCGCCGCCAGCGCATTCATCCGGTTGTGTTCGCCCTGAAGCGCCCATTTCACCTCGCCGGCAGCCGGCTGGCCGTGGTGTACCCAAAACGCTTCCTGCCCCGGGGCCAGCGTTTCGGTCGCTTGGGCGACATGCCAGCCGTCGCTCACGCCAAAGCGCTCGACTTCACTCCAGCAGCCACGCGCCAGCACGCGCTCGAGCGCCGGCTCGCGACCGTTGACGATCAGACGGCCCTGACCCGGCACGGTACGCACCAGATGATGGAATTGCGTCTCGATTGCCGTCAGATCCGGGAAGATATCGGCGTGATCGAACTCAAGGTTGTTCAGGATGGCCGTGCGCGGGTGGTAGTGAACGAACTTCGAGCGCTTGTCGAAGAATGCGGTGTCGTACTCGTCGGCCTCGATCACGAAGAAGTCGCTCTCGGTCAGGCGCGCCGAAATGCCGAAGTTCATCGGCACCCCGCCCACGAGAAAGCCCGGGTGATAGCCGGCGTCTTCCAGAATCCACGCCAGCATTGATGTGGTGGTGGTCTTGCCGTGCGTGCCGGCCACGGCCAGCACCCACTTGTTCGAAAGGACGTGCTCGCCGAGCCACTGTGGGCCCGAGGTATAGGGAAGATTCCGGTTCAGGATCTCTTCCATCAGCGGATTGCCGCGCGAAACCACGTTGCCGATCACGAACAGATCGGGCTTGAGCGAGACCTGATCCGCATCGAAGCCCTCGATCAGCTTGATGCCCTGCGCCTCAAGTTGCGTGCTCATCGGCGGGTAGACATTGGCGTCGCAACCGGTGACGGTGTGACCGGCCTGACGCGCCAGGACTGCCAGACCGCCCATGAACGTGCCGCAGATGCCAAGAATATGAATATGCATGGATGGGGAGCTGATGAGGACGGGCGGCGCCCGTGCGGGAAATGGGAGTGCGGATAACCGAGGGCTACATTGTACCTGCCACGTGACGCGGGTGGCCCGGGCGCAGTCTTGGATAGGCATCGGATGGGTCCCCAAACGCTTGCCGCGCCCGGCAGGCGGCCGGACACGCCTTTCGGGTATCATCGGCCGCATGACACGTAAATCCTGGACCGATGCCCAACGCCTGCGCGAAGAAATCGCGCTGGCAGCCGCTCGCCTCATCGCCGAGGAGGGGGCCGACTATGCCACCGCCAAGCGCAAGGCAGCGAAACAGGTGACGGGCGAGACTCGCATTGCGGGTGAATTGCTGCCGGATAACGACCAGATCGAAGCGGAAGTGCGCGAGTACGTCCAGATATTCATGTCGGACACGCAACCTGCCGAGCTGGCTCACCTGCGCGAAGCCGCCCTGAACGTCATGGACGAGCTGGCCCGCTATCGCCCTTATATAGCTGGCGCGGTCTACAACGGCACGGCCACGGCGCTATCTGATATCTACTTGCAGGCTTTTTGCGATAACCCGAAGGAAGTCGCCATCGACCTCCTGAACCGGGGGATCGATTACGAGGTCTCCGAGTCCCGTCACTTCAATGGACGGGGCATGGTCGAGACGCTGAGTTTCCTGTGGCGCCAACGCGGTCAGCGGGGCGACCCGGCGGGTGTGCACCTGTCGCTTTACTCGCTCGACGACATGCGCGGCGCGCTCAAGACGAGCGACGGCAATGGCCGCCCAGCACGCACTGACGCCAACGGCTTGCGCGCATTGATGGCCGCCGAGGCACAAGCCACGCTGACGCGGGCAACCGAGGCGCCCAGTGCCACCGGCACCCCCGGTCAGGCTCGCGCGGACGAACGCGAATACTGACGCGGCAGGTCACCACATCGCGTCAACATCGCCACATCTTCTCCATATTTGTCAGCCGTTTCCCGGCTATTGTCTACTCAGCGTGATTTTTCCCTTCCCGTTATGACAAAACGCATCGTCATCCTGGTGGTACTGGCGCTCGTGGGGCTCGGGGCCGGCTTCTGGCTCGGTCACCGCAATCAGCAAGCCGCGGACACGTCCGACGCCGCCGTCGCCCAACTGCTCGCGACCCGGCTGCCCGATCTGACCGGCACCGAACAGCCGGTATCGCAATGGCGCGGCAAGACGCTCGTCATCAACTTCTGGGCACCGTGGTGCGGCCCGTGCGTAGAAGAGATGCCGGAATTGGCCGCCTTGTCTCAGGAATATGCGGCGAAGAACGTCCAATTCGTCGGGATCGGCATCGATACGGCGCAGAACATGATCGCCTTCGAGCAAAAAGTGAAGGTCGATTACCCCCTGCTCGTGGCAGGCTACGCGGGCACCGATCTGGCGCGGGCGCTGGGTAACAAGGCCGGCGCCCTGCCGTTTACCGTGGTGGTCGACGCCCAAGGGCGCATGCACTATCAGAAACTCGGCCGGATTACCTCCGACGAAGTGCGCGCGGCGCTCAAACCGCTCATCTGACCCCGCTTGTCCGGGCCGCCCGAACGGACGGCCCTGCGGCGGTCGGGACGAACACCCCGGAAACCCGCATAATACGGTGCCGATTTTCGCCCCACTGGACAAAATCCACCAACTGGCGTTTAATTGCGCCCAATTTCGTGAAATTTGATTCGCCGATGCCTCACCGCATTCTCGTGCTACACGGTCCTAACCTGAACCTGCTCGGTACTCGCGAGCCGGCGGTGTATGGCCGCACGACGCTGGCCGACATCGACAATGCCTTGCTGGCACAGGCCCAGGCGGCCGGTGCCGAGCTGGCGACGTTTCAAACCAATCACGAAGGCGCACTGGTTGACCGGATTCAGGCAGCGCGCGGTGAATCGATCGACTTCATCGTCATCAACCCCGCGGCCTATACCCACACGAGCGTGGCAATTCGCGACGCGCTGGCGGGCGTTGGCATCCCGTTCGTCGAAGTTCACCTCTCGAACGTCCATGCCCGCGAGGCCTTCCGGCATCACTCGTATTTTTCCGATATTGCACAAGGTGTGATCTGCGGCCTGGGCTGGCGCGGGTATACCTATGCACTCGAATTTGCCCTGCACCGGCTCACCGGCGGGTAGTCCTCTCATCCCCTATTTCCCATCGCGGGACGCTGTTCCCGCGTCGATACCGAATCAAGGAGCTTCCTTCATGGATTTGCGCAAACTCAAGACGTTGATCGACCTCGTGGCCGAATCGGGTATTTCCGAACTCGAAGTCACCGAAGGCGAAGGCAAGGTCCGCATCGTCAAGGCACCGCCGCAACTGATCGCCGCCCCGATGCAGATGGCCATGCCGGTCGCCCCGCAAATGAGTGCGCAAGGTCCCGCCGGCATCCCGACGGCCCCCGTCGCGCCGGTGGCACCGGCTGTGCCGCAAGGTCATATCGTGACCTCGCCGATGGTCGGTACGTTCTACCGTGCCCCGTCGCCGGGCGCCGACGCGTTCGCGCAAGTGGGCGACTCGGTCAAGGAAGGCCAGACGCTGTGCATCATCGAAGCGATGAAGCTGCTCAATGAGATCGAGTCGGACAAAGCCGGCGTGATCAAGGAAATCCTCGTCGAGAACGGTCAGGCTGTGGAATACGGTCAGCCGCTGTTCGTGATCGGCTAAAGCCAGTTGCCGGACGCGCACGCGTTGTTGCGGACTGCGGCTCACCCGCACCGCACCGCCGGGTGTCCGGCCCCGCTCCTTACCCCTACGGGCAGGACTGCACAAAATGTTTGAAAAAATCCTCATCGCCAATCGCGGCGAAATTGCTCTGCGCATCCAGCGTGCGTGCAAGGAATTGGGCATCAAGACCGTTGTCGTCTATTCCGAAGCCGACAAGGAAGCCAAGTACGTCAAGCTCGCCGACGAAGCCGTGTGTATCGGCCCGGCCCCGTCGCAGCTCAGCTACCTGAACATGCCGGCGCTCATCAGCGCCGCCGAGGTCACCGACGCTCAGGCCATCCACCCGGGCTATGGTTTCCTCTCCGAGAACGCCGACTTCGCCGAGCGCGTCGAGCAATCGGGCTTCACCTTCATCGGCCCGCGCCCCGACACCATTCGCCTGATGGGCGACAAGGTTTCGGCCAAGCAGACCATGATCAAGACCGGCGTGCCCTGCGTACCGGGTTCGGAAGGCGCATTGCCCGCCGACGATCCGAAGGAAATCGTGCGCATTGCACGCCAGATCGGCTATCCGGTGATCATCAAGGCAGCAGGCGGCGGCGGTGGTCGCGGCATGCGCGTGGTGCACACGGAAGCGGCGCTCGTGAACGCGGTCAACATGACGCGCGAAGAAGCCGGCCGGGCGTTCAACAACCCGGAAGTCTATATGGAGAAGTTCCTCGAGAACCCGCGCCATATTGAAATCCAGGTGCTCGCCGACAAGCACAAGAACGCCATCTGGCTGGGCGAGCGTGACTGCTCCATGCAGCGCCGCCACCAGAAGGTGATCGAAGAAGCCACCGCACCGCTGATTGCGCGCCGTCTGATCGAGCGCATTGGCGATCGTTGCGCCGACGCCTGCAAGAAGATGGGCTACGTCGGTGCCGGCACGTTCGAATTCCTGTTCGAAAACGGTGAGTTCTACTTCATCGAAATGAACACGCGCGTGCAGGTCGAACACCCGGTGACCGAAATGATCACGGGCGTGGACATCGTGCAGGAACAGATCCGCATCGCGGCCGGCGAGAAGCTCGCTCTGCGTCAGCGCGACATCCAGTTCCAGGGTCACGCGATCGAATGCCGTATCAACGCCGAAGATCCGTACAAGTTCACGCCGTCACCGGGCCGCATCACCGCCTGGCACATGCCCGGCGGCCCGGGCATTCGCGTCGACTCGCATGCTTACAACGGTTACTTCGTGCCGTCGAACTACGACTCGATGATCGGCAAGCTGATCGCCTACGGCGCCACGCGCGACCAGGCCATCCGCCGCATGCGTGTGGCGCTGTCGGAAATCGTGATCGAAGGTATCCAGACCAACATTCCGCTGCACCGGGAAATGATGCTCGACGCCAAGTTCGTCGAAGGCGGCACGAGCATTCACTATCTGGAACACAAGCTGGCGCAGAAGTCTGCCGTCGGCGGTAATTAAGCCGTTTTTTAGCCGTTCATCTGTAAGGAAGTCCTCGCCCTATGTATCGTGAACTCGTCGTGGAAGTTGCCCGCGCACAAGCTGAGGCCCTGTCGGACACCCTGATCGACCTGGGTGTCCTGTCGGTCTCCGTGGAAGACGCGGATGCCGACACCCCCGACGAGCAACCGATGTTCGGCGAGCCGGGTCTCACCCCGCCGGACACCGCGTGGCAGCGCTCGCGCGTGGTCGCGCTGGTGGGGGAAGATCAGGACGCCGCCGTGCTGCTCGCGGCGGCCGTCAACGAACTCAACCTGTCCGAGTCGCCGGCCTTCACGGTGCGCGACGTCGAAGATCAGGACTGGGTGCGTCTGACGCAATCGCAATTCGAGCCGATGCAGATCGGCGAGCGCATCTGGGTCGTGCCGTCGTGGCACGATGCGCCCGATGCCGACGCCCTCATTCTCGAACTCGATCCGGGCCTTGCGTTCGGCACCGGCAGCCATCCGACCACGCGTTTGTGCATGGAATGGCTTGAGCAACACGTGCAAGCCGGGCAGTCGCTGCTCGATTACGGTTGCGGCTCGGGCATTCTGGCCATTCTTGCGCGCAAGTGCGGTGCCGATCCGGTTGTCGGCATCGACATCGATCCGCAGGCGGTCGAGTCGGCACGCTATAACAGCGAGCGCAATCACGCGCCGGTCGAATACGGCCTGCCCGACGATCTGCGCGACGGTCAGTTCAACATCGTGGTCGCCAACATCCTGTCGAATCCGCTCAAGCTGCTCGCGTCGATGCTCACCTCGCGTGTGGCACCCGGTGGCCGGCTCGCGCTCTCGGGCGTGCTGGAGCGGCAGGCCGACGAGGTGATCGCCGCTTACGCGCCCTATATGAAGATGTCGGTCTGGCGCGCACACGACGGCTGGGTCTGCCTGCACGGGCAGGCCGCCAGTTAAAGCGCTCACAACGCGCCGAGTCCCATGACCCTATCCCCGCGCGTTCTGGCTACCCGCTGCCCTCACTGCCACACAGTCTTTCGCGTCGTCGCCGACCAGCTCAAGCTGCGCGACGGCCTGGTGCGCTGCGGCCACTGCCGTGAAGTGTTCGACGGGCGCGCGTATCTCTGTGAACCGCCGGGAGAGGGAGACGACGAGGCCATTTCGGCAGCATCAGACTCGAGCGCGGCAGCGAGCGACGGTGCCGCCAACGAACCCGCCGACACCACGAGCGCTGACGATATCGAAAGCGAAGCCTCGGCAGCACGCATGTCCGTGCCCGAGATGCTGACGCCTACGGCCATCGCAGCACTGCTCGGCACCCCCGACGAGAGCCGTGCGCAGATGCAGCACGGCCCGGGCCGCTATATCGACGACGATCCCACCGTATTACCTGCACCAACGGCGATACCGGCCAGCGCAAAGCTCGCGGGCGCATCGGCCATCGCACCTGCCGAAAAGCCGCCGGGTGCCGCCCGCGTCATCTGGCGCGTGCTGATCACGCTGGCGGTCATCGGCCTGCTCGCGCAGTGGGCTTGGATCGAACGCGCGGCGCTCGTCGACCGCTTCCCCGCGCTGCGCGACGCGTTCGCCACCGTCGGACGGCCGCTGCACATCGCCATCGCGCCCGCACGTCAGCCGGACATGCTGCAACTCTCGAGCGTCACGCTGGTGACCGACGACAGCAGCGCCCCCGACGCGACCAATAACAACGGCGTTGCCGACACCGCGACAGCTGCGACCATCGCCGCCGCGAGCGACGCCTCGGCAGACGCTACCGTCCCGGCCGACAGTGTGCCGATGACGCTGACCGTGTTCATGCGCAACGATGCCGGTCACGCCGTCGCGTGGCCATCGCTCGAACTCACGCTCTCGGATATCGACGGCAAGCCGGTCGTGCGACGCGTTTTTGCTGCGGGCGATTATGTTGCCGACGGCGCGTTGCGCGATGCGGGCCTTGCACCGCACAACGAACGCACGATTCGGTTACGATTGTCGGCGCAAGCAGCGCTTGCCAGTAACTATCGGGTACTCGCGTTTTATCCCTGATAGCGCTGCCGCACTCAACACTAGGAGATATCAATGTCCCAAGTCACCCTCGGGGGCAACCCCATCGAAGTCGACGGCCAGTTCCCGCAAAAAGGGCAAACTGCACCGGCGCTCAAGCTGGTCAATGCCAAATTGCAGGACGTCACGCTCGACGACTTCGCGGGCAAACGCAAGGTTCTGAACATCGTGCCGAGCCTCGACACGCCGACCTGCGCCACCTCGACCCGCAAGTTCAACGAAGCCGCCGGCAAGCTTGAGAACACTGTCGTGCTCGTGATCTCGGCCGACCTGCCGTTCGCCATGAGCCGCTTCTGCGCGACCGAAGGCCTGAACAACGTCGTCACGCTCTCGACCATGCGCGGCCGTGAGTTCCTGAAGGACTACGGCGTCGCTATCACGACCGGCCCGCTCGCCGGCGTGAGCGCCCGCGCCGTGGTGGTGCTCGATGCCGAGAACCGCGTCGTGCACGCCGAACTCGTGCCCGAGATCAAGAACGAACCGAACTACGACGCCGCACTGGCTGCGCTGGCGTAAGCCGGTAGTTCACCGGCCATCATCCGTGATGGCCAATTGCATGACCCGTGCCGGCGCCTGCGCCGGCACATTGCCGTCCGGCTGCCGTGCCGCCGTGCCCCTCTGACTACTAGCAAGGAATCATCTCGTGACTACCGTGATCTGCGGCTCGCTCGCCTACGACAACATCATGACGTTCGAAGGCCGCTTCGGCGAGCACATCCTGCCCGACCAGGTGCACATCCTGAACGTGAGCTTCCTGGTGCCGACCATGCGCCGCAACTTCGGCGGCTGCGCGGGCAACATCGGCTACAGCCTGCATCTGCTCGGCGGCTCGCCCACGGTGATGGCCACGGTCGGCGAAGACGGCGGCGCCTACCTCGAGCGCTTCAGCTCGCTCGGCATGACCACCGAGTTCGTGCGCACGGTGCCCGACAGCATGACGGCCAACGCGATGATCACCACCGATCTGGATAACAACCAGATCACGGCCTTCCACCCGGGCGCGATGATGTTCTCGGCACAAAACCACGTGAGCGACGTGAAGGGCGCGACGCTCGGCATCGTGGCACCCGATGGCCCCGATGCGATGCTTGCGCACGCCGAAGGGTTTGCCGCCGCCGGCGTCCCGTTCGTGTTCGATCCGGGCCAGGGCCTGCCGATTCTCTCGTCCGAGACACTGCGCCGCATCGTGGAACTTGCCACTTATCTGGCGGTCAACGACTACGAAGCCAAGCTCCTCGCCTCCAAGACCGGTTGGTCGCTGGAAGACCTCCAGTCGCGAGTCGAGGCACTGATCGTCACGCGCGGAGAACACGGGGCCCTGATCTTCGCCGGCGGTGAGCAGCACGACATTCCTGCTGTGAAAGCCAAGCGAGTCGTCGATCCGACCGGATGCGGCGACGCGTTCCGTGGCGGGTTGCTCTATGGCATCGAAAAGGGTCTCGACTGGCCGACCACTGGCCGACTGGCCAGCCTGATGGGTTCGCTCAAGATTGCCGAGCAGGGCCCGCAGACCTATGCACCGACGCGCGCCGACATCGACGCGCAATATGAAGAAGCGTTCGGCCACCGCTTCGAATGATTTCAGGATATTAACGATGGCACGACTGACCACACCGCTCGTAGTTCTCACCGTCACGGCATCGCTCATGCTGTCCGCCTGCACGGCGTTCGGCCCGAGCAATTCCGCAAGCGTCTACAACAGCCGCCAGGCACAACGCGAACAAGTCGTTCGCATGGGCACGGTCGAATCGGTTCGTCCGGTGACGATCGATAGCAGCAACGGCGATCCGGGCGTGCTCGGTGTTGTCGGCGGCGGCGCACTGGGTGCGATCGGTGGCAGCGCCATCGGTGGCGGTCGCGGCTCGATTGCCACGGGCATCATCGGCGGTCTGCTCGGCGCAGTTGCCGGGCAAGCCGTCGAGAACCGCATGAGCAAGAAGGCGGGGCTGGAGATCACCGTGCGACTCGACAACGGTGAGTTGCGTGCCATCACGCAGGATGCCGACGATGCGTTCCAGCCGGGCCAGCGCGTACGCCTGCTCTCGAGCGGCGGTGTGACGCGCGTGACGCACTAAGGCATCAGGAAGACGGCAAGACTCGCGAGCGCCACCACGACGCTCTGAGCGCAATTCAAGTCCATGCAGCGGGCGACCACAGGTCGCCCGTTTGCATTTCTGCACTCACACACTCGCTGTTCGTTCGCCCATGAAAAAACCCGCTGTGGCGACTCGCGTCACAGCGGGTTTCTGATCGAGTAGGACTACTCGGTCAAAAGACACCTAAGTGTCTTGGTCCCTGCGTCAGCACTCGAATTACGGACGGCTGCCGGTCGGGAACGGCCATGCAGCTGCCGGGTTCAGTGCCGTCTTCGGAGCGGCTGCCGGTGCTGCTGCGGGAGCCGCAGCAGGCTTGGCAACCTTCTTCACGACAGCCTTCTTCACAGCAGGCTTCTTGGCAGCAGCCGGCTTAGCGGCCGGCTTGGCAGCGGGCTTCTTCGCAGCAGCGGCAGGCTTCTTGGCAGCCGGCTTCTTCGCAGCAGCCTTCTTCGCAGCAGGCTTGGCAGCCGGCTTCTTGGCAGCAACCTTCTTCACTGCTGCCTTCTTGGCTACCGGCTTCTTGGCGGCGACTTTCTTGACGGCTGCTTTCTTA
>NZ_NGUQ01000011.1 GCF_002179965.1 Pandoraea sp. PE-S2T-3 | reverse complement strand
CGGCGGGGCCTTGTGTGCCCATGCCGTTGCCTTGCATGCCACTACCGTTCCCCGGGGCGGCCTGCGCGGAGAGCGCCAGCGCCATGCCGAGGACGAAGCCTGCGGTGCCGATAGTGCGCGTGGCGCGAGCCAACATCGAATCAGTGGTTTGCATCGTGATGCCTCCTGAATACGTGAGTGCGTGAAGGGTGGAAGGTGAAGCTCATGCGGCACGAAATCGCACCACCTTGCCACCGTAGCCAGCGGGGCACACCACGCGCAAGCCGAACCACGCGAGCCCCGCTATCAAACGCCTGCAAGCGTTACGCATAGCAATCAACATCTTGTCGTCCTGTGCACGATGCGTGACACCCTCATCCGAACGGATGTCGCATCGACGCCCTTTGGATTTCCACCGCGACGATTCTCCGTCGTCACGCTTTCCGGTCTTAAGGTTCTCTTAAGGGAGCCTCTCTACGATCACAGTCATGTCAAACGTGGTCGTCTGGAAGGAGAGACTCATGCGGACTTCGAAGCTCACTCGTACATTGGTTGCTGGCGCCGTGCTCGTCGCATTGACAGGCGGCTATGTCGCGGGTCGTCAACACTGGCAGGCACCGCTCGCCTCGGACGTGGTTTCCGACGCCAGCGCGGCGTTGCCGGCCGCTGCCTCGGCACCGGGCGTCGTCAATACGTCGAATACCGCACCGCGCATGCTGGTGCCGGACTTCTCGCAACTCGCGGAACAATACGGACCGGCCGTAGTCAACATCAGTGTGACGCACGATGGGAAACCTTCGGCGGGCCGTGGCGCTTCGACAATGCCGATGCCGCCGGGCATGGATCAGAACGATCCGTTGTTCCAGTTCTTCCGCCACTTCTACGGTGCGCCGGGTAACGACGGCGGCGATGGTGGTGACGATGGCGGCAGCAGCGCCGACAGCGGGCCGACGCGCAGCCTCGGCTCGGGCTTTATCGTGAGCCCGGACGGCTACATCCTGACCAATGCGCACGTCGTTGACGATGCGAGTCAGGTGACGGTGAAACTGACCGACAAGCGCGAGTACAAGGCGAAGGTCGTGGGCAGCGACAAGGCGAGCGACGTGGCGTTGCTCAAGATTGCCGCGACCGATCTGCCGACGGTAAAGATTGGCGATCCGTCCAAGTCGAAGGCCGGTGAATGGGTGGTGGCCATCGGCTCGCCCTACGGTTTCGACAACACCGTAACGGCGGGCATCGTATCGGCGAAAGCGCGCGCGTTGCCTGACGAGAATTACACGCCGTTCATTCAGACGGATGTGCCGGTCAACCCGGGCAATTCGGGCGGGCCGCTGTTCAATTTGAACGGTGAGGTCATCGGTATCAACTCGATGATCTACTCGCGGACCGGTGGCTTCCAGGGGCTGTCGTTCGCGATTCCGATCGACATGGCGATGAAGGTCAAGTCGCAGCTTCAGCAGTACGGCAAGGTGAGTCGTGGGCGCATCGGCGTGACGATTCAGGAAGTGAATCAATCGCTGGCGAAGTCGTTTGGTCTGCCCAAGCCGACCGGGGCACTCGTCTCGTCGATCGACAAGAACGGTCCTGCGGCGAAGTCCGATCTCAAGGCGGGCGACGTGATTCTCGCGGTGAACGGCGCGACCATCAACGACTCGGTGCAACTGCCCGAGAAGATCGCCGATATGCGTCCGGGACAGACTGCGACGCTGACGGTGTGGCGTAACGGCGCGCAGCAAACGGTGTCGGTGAAGGTGGCGGCGCTGAGTGAGAAGAAGGACGTGGCAAGTGCCGACGATTCGGCCACGCACGGCCGGTTGGGGCTCGCGGTGCGCGAACTTTCGCCGGACGAAAAGCGTGCGGCGCAGGTGACGAACGGTTTGCTCGTCGCGCGTGCTGGCGGCCCGGCAGAACAGGCTGGCGTGCAGGCGGGCGACATCATTCTGTCGCTCAACGGAACGCCGGTGACGAGCGCCTCGCAACTGAGCGACAAGCTCAAGAAGGCGGGCAATAATGTCGCGTTGCTTGTGCAGCGCGACGGGCAACAGATTTTCATCCCGGTCGATCTCGGCTAAGGCGAGTCACGCAGTTGAAGACGCGCCGCCGAGGGCGGCACTCGCGGGATGCCACGCACTACCTTGTGTGCCGGCGCGGCTGCGGTGTCATCGCAGAGATGCCGCCGCCGTACCGGCACGATCCGGCATCGTGAAGTCATGAAACGGGAGGTCGAACATGTGGCAACAATGGCAACGCTGGTCAGTGGCAGGTGCCACGGCCGCTGTGCTGGCAGGCAGTCTGGGCGGTATCGGGCTGGCGCACGCACAGGGCGGCAATCTGCCGCAGGAGATGCATCAGGGCAACGTGACGTACGTCTCTGGGGGCATCGATAGCGACGAATCCGGCGCGTTCAAGCGCTCGGCAGGCGGCTGGCCGCTATCGATCGAGATGGCGGCGCGCGGCGATGGTGCGAACGAGTATGTGGCCGATGCGCAGGTGCAGATCATGCGCGGCGGCGAGACGGTACTCGATGCGCATTCGCGCGGGCCGTTCATGCTGGTGAAGTTGCCCGCGGGCGACTACACCGTGAAGGCGACTTACAACGGCAAGCCCATGACGCGGGAAGTGAAGGTGCCCGCCAAGGGGCATGCCACGGCAACATTCTTGTGGCCGCACGATTGATGTGCCGATCGATCCGCAGCCACGGATGAGGGAGTAACCCAGGTAGTTGGCAGTACCCGTAGCAACGAGTGAGCGAGTTGCGCCGCCGAAAGGCGGCGCTTTTTTTATGGGTGCGCGCGGCGCGCCAATTCGGATTTCACGCCGCTGTACGGCATTCGGAGGCGGGCGAGGAATTGTCCAGATCGTCCGGCGAGCGCACCGCAAACGTCTGCGTCACCGTGATGCCGTTCTTGATGGCGGTCATCTCGGCGAGAATCGCCACGGCAATTTCGGCGGGCGTGCGCGCGCCGAGATGCATGCCGACCGGGCCATGCAGCCGCTCGATTTCCTCCAGACTCAGATCGAACAACGACAGCCGCTCGCGGCGCCGCGCGTTATTCACGCGTGAGCCGATCGCCCCGATATAGAACGCGGGCGACTTGAGTGCTTCGAGCAACGCCATGTCGTCGAGCTTTGGATCGTGCGTGAGCGTGAGCACGGCACTGTGCGAGTCGAGTTGCAGCCGTACGATCAGATCGTCGGGCATCTCGCGCGAGAGCTCGGTGCCCGGCACCTGCCATTCGTCCGCATACTCGGTGCGCGGGTCGCAGACGATCACGTGATAGTCGAGCGCGTTGGCCATGCTCGCCACGTATTTCGACAACTGCCCGGCGCCGATGACCACCAGCCGATGGCGCGGGCCGTGCGACGTGATCAGGCGTTCGCCATCGAATTCGACCGACGGCGTGCGATGGCCCGGTGCAATTTGCACCGCACCGTTGGTCATGTCGAGCTCGCGCACGACGAGGCGGAATTGCGAGATGGCGTCGAGCAAATCGGGAATGCGCGACGATTCGCGCACCGGTTCGAGCACCAGTTGCAGCGTGCCGCCGCACGGCAAGCCAAAACGATGGGCTTCTTCCGCCGTCACGCCATAACTCGTGAGTTGCGGCCGGTCTTGCGGCCAGTCCCCCGCGCGGATGCGCGCGATGAGATCGTCTTCGACGCAACCGCCGGAGACGGAGCCGACCAGATGGCCGTCTTCACGAATTGCGAGCATCGAGCCCACGGGGCGCGGGGCCGAGCCCCACGTACGCACGACAGTGCCCAGCGTGACGAAAAAGCCCGCGCGGGTCCACTGTACGGCGGACTTCAGCACTTCCAGATCGACACTGTCCATTACACGGTTCCTTCGCCATTACGCGAGCGGCGGCCCGGATGGGCCACGGCACCGAAGTCGCGGCCACGCGGCAATGCCAGCACGTTGACAACACTTGTCCGCGAAGCGCGGAGGCCAGTGCCGATGCAGGGAGCCGAGGGACCGGCTGTTGCCGAAAAGATACCGCTCGATGTGATCCGGCGAGTATATCGCGCCCGCGCCCACCTTGCCTTGCGCTGTATTCGAGCGGATATTCGGCAGGAGACTCCCATGACGGGAACTCGTGTCACAATGCTTCGATGTTCGAGACGATTCCGTATTCCATATTCCGTATGGCCTGACGGCAAAGGGGAAAGGGCAATGGAACTTCAGAACCGCCGGCAATTGCCGATGGCGCGAGACGTCGCATGGATCGCGCTGAACGATCCCGGCGTATTGCGCCAGTGCATTCCCGGATGCGAATCGCTCGATCGCCTCGACGACACCACCTGGTCGATCGTGATGTCTGCGTCGGCGGGGCCGGTCAAAGGGCGCTTCACCGGGCGCATGACGCTCACCGACGTGATCGCGCCGACCTCATACACCCTCCATTTCGACGGTCTGGGCCCGTCCGCCGGCTTCGGACGCGGCACGGCCGCCATTACGCTCCAACCGCAAGGACCGATGAACACCGTACTGACTTACGACGTGCACGCCAAGATCGGCGGCGAACTTGCGCACGTCGATAACGCGCTGGTCGACGACGCGGCGCGCCGCTTTGCCGACGAATTCCTGACCCGTTTCATTGCGGTCGTCGCACCGCACCACGCCGTGGGCGAACCCGTGGCCGCCGATGGCGAGGTGGCGGCCGCCATGGCGACGGGCGCGGCGACGCGTGAGAGTTCTCCGGCACGCAGCCCGTTGTCGCGCTGGTGGCCGTGGGCCGTGGCCGCCGTCATCCTGATTCTCATTGTGATGTGGGGGAACCATGCCAGCTGAGCGTCGTTCGGGAAAGACCGGCGCGGCCGGTGCGGCTGACGCCCCGCAAGCGGTGGCCAAGACGCCAGCACAGCCCGGCGTGGCCGGTTATGACGTGCGCGTGCGCATTCGCGACGGCGACGCGCCCGTGTTCGGTCCCGGGCGTCTTTCGCTGTTGCGCGCCATCGACGAGACGGGCTCGATTTCGGCCGCGGCCCGTGGCATGGGCATGTCGTACCGGCGGGCATGGTTGCTCGTGGAGGCGATGAATCACGAGTTTCGCGAGCCGTTGGTGACGCGCCACATCGGCGGCGTGTCGGGTGGCGGGGCGCAACTCACACCATTCGCCCAGAACCTGACGGCGCACTACGACACCCTCATCCGGGAGATCCGTTCCCTGCTGGACGCCCATGTACCGACCTTCGACGCTTATCTGAAGGGCGGCACGGTACAGGATCCCGACGACGCGTAGCTCCGTAATTCCACGAGTCCTGACCAAATCTCACAAAATGATTATCTTTTCGACAGGACTTTGTGACTGAAAACGCACGACACTGTCTCCATCGACGCCAAAAACAAGCGATGGAGACGTCATGCAAGCCGCCACGAAACCTTCTGCTGCACACGAGCCCGCCGAGCACACCGAGCGGGCTCCCTCGCCACCCCCGGCCCCCGGCGCCTCGCCGGTAGTTCAGCCGGGCTGGTTGCGCGTCACCCATTGGATCAACGTACTGGCGGTGCTCGTGATGATTACGAGCGGCTGGCGCATCTATAACGCCTCCCCGCTGTTCGACTTCCGCTTCGCCAACGGCATCACGCTCGGCGGCTGGCTCGGTGGCGCACTGCGCTGGCACTTCGCGGCAATGTGGCTGCTCGCGGCCAACGGCCTTGTCTATCTGCTGCTGAATCTGGCGAGCGGGCGCATGGCGCGCCGTTTCTTCCCGCTGTCCGTCAAAGGCATCCTGCACGACGCGTTTGCCGCGTTGCGCGGCCGTCTCGCGCATGCCGATCCGCGTCACTACAACTATGTGCAGCGCGCCGCGTACCTGTTCGCCGTGCTCGATCTGGTGTTGCTTATCGCGTCGGGTCTCGCCATCTGGAAGCCCGTGCAGCTCAGCTTGCTGTGCGATCTGTTCGGCGGGTTTCAAGGGGCACGCTGGGTGCACTTTCTAGCGATGTCAGGGTTGGTGGCCTTCATCGTGGTGCACGTGGTCATGGTGGCGCTCGTGCCCCGCACGCTGCGCACGATGATTACCGGGCGCTGAGCGTCCGGCCGTCATCGGAACCCGATCACACGATCTCACGCGATCTCCAGCGATCTCACAAGCGAACACACAGGCTCAGGACGAGACACTGCCATGGCTTTCTTCAAACGTAACGACGACAAGACCTCGCTGATCGTGCGCGACGGCGACGCGATCCTCAAAGAAGCGCGCACGCTGGTGACACGCCGCGTGACGGAGCCGTCGCGCCGTGCGTTTCTTTCCCGCACGTTGTCGCTGGGTGGTGTGGCGTTGCTCTCGGGGTGCTCGCTCGACGACAACGCCAGCGTCGAATCGGCGCTCGACAAGATGTCGCGCTGGAACGATCGTGTGCAGGCGGCGCTGTTCCGCTCCGATGTGCTAGCACCCACTTTTTCGGCATCGCAGATGACGCGGCCGTTTCCGTTCAACGCGTTCTACTCGATGGACGAGGCTCCGGTGGTCGACGCTGCCGACTACCAGTTGGAGTTGTCGGGCCTGATCGCCGACAAGGCGGCATGGCGTCTCGACACCCTGCGCACGTTTGCCCAAGCACGTGCCGCTGAGCAGATCACGCGCCATGTATGCGTGGAGGGGTGGAGTGCGATCGGGCGCTGGGGCGGCGTGACGTTCTCCGATTTTCTCAAACGCATCGGCGCCGACACCACCGCACGCTACGTCGGCTTCAAGTGCGCCGACGACTACTACACGAGCATCGACATGCCGACGGCACTGCATCCGCAGACGCTGCTCGCGCTGACGTACGACGGCCAGACGCTGCCGAGGGAGTACGGCTTTCCGATGAAGCTGCGTATCCCGACGAAGCTTGGCTACAAGAATCCCAAACATATCCGCGCGATTTTCGTCACGAATACGTACCCGGGCGGGTACTGGGAAGACCAGGGCTACAACTGGTTTGGTGGCAGTTGATTTTTCTCACTCAATTCATGGAGCAACGACAATGAAAATGCGATATCTGGCAGTGATGACGATGGGCCTTGCACTCGGCACCGGCGCGGCGTTTGCGCAGGACGCCATGAGCAAGGGCGATGCGATGGGTCAGCAAATGGACAAGAGCGGTTCGATGTCCAAGGACGGCATGTCCAAGGGCGGCGCGATGTCCAAGCACGATGCCATGGGCAAGGGCGACGCGATGAGCAAGGGCGGCGCCATGTCCAAGGGGGATGCGATGGGCAAGGGCGGCGCGATGTCCAAGGGCGATGCCATGGGTAAGGGCGACGCGATGGGCAAGGGCGATGCGATGAGCAAGCCGCAAGGGCAGTGAGAGGCTACCGGGCGTCGCGGTGAAGTTCTGCCGTGACGCCCGGTGTGTTGGCGCTTTCTTGTTGACGCTTTGTCAGCGTGTGAGGGCGACCGACTTGATCAGCAGATACACCTCGCGCGCCGGCGCGAGTTGCAGTTGATCGGCGGAGAAACGCGTGATGCGCGCATGCATCGGCGTGCCGTCGGGCAGCGTGGCTTGCACTTCCACCGAATCGCCGAGATCGCGTAGCGCGCTGACGCGGGCCGGCAACACGTTCAACACGCTGGTTTGCGTCGGCGGCTCCGTGGCGACGGCCACATCGCGAGCGCGCACCAGAATCCGGCAGACGTCGCCCGCTTCACCGCTCACACGCGGCACGCGCAGGCGAATCGTGGCGCTGCCATTGACGGCAAGCTCGGTCAGCCCGTACGCGGCGTCGTGCGCGACCACCTTGGTTTCCAGCACCGTCCCCGGCGCTTCGGCGGCGCCGTCGAGCGCATCGCGATGCAGATTGAGCACATCGGCCGGATTGCCCTGCGAGATCGTGCGGCCCTCACGGAACAACACCACCTGATCGGCCAGACGCATCACTTCGTCAAGCGAGTGCGTGACGTAGAGCACCGGCAACTTCAGTTCGTGCCGGATGCGGTTCAGGTAATCGAGCACTTCCATGCGTCGCGAGTGATCGAGCGAGGCAAGCGGCTCGTCCATGAGCAACAAGCGCGGGCACGACAACAGCGCACGGCCGATACCCACACGTTGTTTTTCTCCGCCCGACAGGGCACCGGGCCGACGGCTGAGCAGATGGCCGAGATTGAGCACTTCGACGACGTGGTCGAGGGGAATCGCGCCGGTGCCTGCCGCGCTCACGTCGCGACGTCGCAGCCATCGGCCGAACAGCAGGTTCTGGCGCACGGTGAGGTGCGGCAGCAGACGCGCGTCCTGAAACACGTAGCCGATGCGGCGCCGCCACGTCGGCAGCGCGATACCGGCGGCGCTGTCGAAGAGCACGTCGTCGCCGACGACGATGCGCCCGGCCTCGGGTTTCAGCAGACCGGAGACGGCATTGACGACCGTGCTCTTGCCACTGCCGGACGGCCCGAACAGCGCCGTGACGCCCATGCCGGCAGCGAATTCGGCGTCGAGCTGGAACGCGCCGAAGCGATGTTGGAGGCGAACTTCAACCGTCATAACCAAGCGCCTTGCGATTACCGAAGCGAATCAGCACTTCAGAGAAAATGAGCGTGGCGACGGCCAGCACGACGGAAATGGCGCACAGGCGCCAGACCATCGCGTCGCCGTCGGGCACCTGCGTTGCTGTGTAGATCGCCAGCGGCAGCGTCTGTGTCTGCCCGGGAATATTCGAGACGAAGGTGATGGTGGCGCCGAACTCACCCAGCGCTCGTGCGAATGCCAGCACGAAGCCGTGCAACGCACCGGTGGCCGTGAGCGGCAGCGTGACCGTCAGGAACGTCAGCCACGGTCCGGCACCGAGCGTTTGTGCGGCCTGTTCGAGTTTGGTGTCAGACGCTTCGAGCGCCTGCCGGATGGCTCGCACGAGTAGCGGAAAACCCATCACCCCGGCTGCGAGCGCGGCACCCGTCCAGCGAAACGCGAACGTGAGGTTGAACCACTCGCGCAGCAGTTTCCCGATGGCACCTTGCGCGCCGAACAACACCAGCAGCGCAAAACCCACGACAACGGGCGGCAGCACGAGCGGCAGGTGGAGGATGGCATCGAGCAGCGCCTTGCCGGGGAAATTCCGGCGCGCGAGCAACCAAGCCGCTGCGTAGGCGAAGGGCAGGCTGCACAACGTGCCCCATAGGCCGACGCGCAAACTGAGTTCGACGATGCCCCATTCTTCCGGGGTAAGACTCATGGACATACGGCGAGCACACCTTGAAAGGATCCGCGTGAATGGGTGCCATGTGCGCCGTGGCAGGCGCACATGGCAAAACCGGGGCTGTCGAGGACAGTCCCGGTCTGGGTTCGCTAATCTTACAGACGCGAATTACGGACGCGTGAAGCCGTAACGCTGGAAGGTCGCGAGGGCGGCCGGCGTCGTGATGAACTTGTAGAACGGATCGGCGGCTGCGCGATCGGCCTGCTTCGTCACGGCGACCGGATAGACGATCGGGGCGTGGCTGTCGGCGGGGAACGTGCCGGCGATACGCACGCGCTTCTCGGCGTTCGCATCCGTCTTGTACACGATGCCGTACGGCGCTTCACCGCGAGCCACCAGCAACAGCGCGTTACGTACGTTGTCGGCAGCGGCGACCTTGCTTTGCACCTTCGACCAGACGCCCAGCTTTTCGAGCGCGGCCTTGCCGTAGAGGCCTGCGGGCACGTGGGCCGGATCGCCCATGGCGAGCTTGCCGTTGCCCAGCTTGCCGTCGAGGTCGACGCCCGGCTTCAGGTCCACGTCACCCGACGTGGTCGTCGGGGCGATCAGTACGAGTTCGTTACCCAGCAGATTGCGGCGCGATGCCGTGTCGATCAGATCATGCTTTTGCGCGTAGTCCATCCAGTCCTGGTCGGCCGAGATGAAAAGGTCGGCCGGTGCACCCTTTTCGATCTGGCGGGCGAGCGTGGAGCTGGCGCCGTACACGAGCACCGGCTTCTTGCCGGTTTCCTTGGTGTAGGCGGCGGACAGATCGTCGAGCGCGTCTTTCATGCTGGCCGCCGCGAACACTTGCTGAGCGGCGGCCTGACCGGCGAACAGCAGGCTCGCGCCGATGGCGGCGGCGCCCAGTACGCGGCGCAGCGTCACGCGCGAATGGGTGGCTTGGGGCTTGTTGGGCGTAGCAGTAACGACAGCTTTCACAGGGTGGTCTCCAGCATGTAGTGGCTTGATGGTCTTGCGAAGTCGTGCGAAATCCGAACGCTGCGCGGGCGATGTCCACGCCATCGCGTTGCAAACGCAGTTGCGAAATTGCAACGGTGGCGCAACGGGGACACTGCGAAATTGCGGCGCAATCGCTGCAAGACAGCAGTGAGCGCGCCGTGGCATCGGCGCCATGATGGTGCGTCGCGTTGTGTAGGATTATATATAACGGTGCGACGCTGTACAGGTATACGAAGTATCACGGCGTCCGAATGGATTTCGGCGCGGTAACACCGCATGCGGATCTCGAATTTTCGGGACGGCAGATGAAATGCTGCGTCCGCGCGCATCCCGTACCCGTCAAAAAAAGCAGGCACCGCGAAGGGTGCCTGCTAATTAATATATGTACTAAATCGGGAGTCGAACGATTCGGGCGATTCGGGCGATTCGTTACGCCATAGCTGCCGTTTTCGCCGGCGCGCCGGGACGCAGCATGGCAGGGCTGGTGCGCAGCATGTCGAAGAACCCGTCGACGATGGCGTCGCACTCCAGGCCGAGATCGTAGTCGGGCAGGAACAGCCAGTCCGACATCATGCCGACCACCAGTGCGTGCAGCATGATCGCGGCGCGCCGGGTGTCGAGCCGTGCGGGCAGTTGGCCGCGCTCAATGGCCCGTTCCATATCGCGCATGATGCGCTGCTTGCCGTCGGCGCAAGCTTCGCGCTGACGATCGAGCACCGAGAGCATCTCGTTGGTGTATTCACACTTGTGGAACAGAATATCGAGCACGCGGCGGCGACGCTCGTTGCGCGCCGTTTCCTTGAGTACCAGCTTGCAGATATCGTGCATGCGCACCATCGGGTCGCCGTGCTCGGGTTCGGCACATTCTTCGTCGATCATGCGCTCCATCGGCAGACGGATACGGTCCGTCATCGCGTTGAAGAGGTCGATCTTGTTCTTGAAGTGCCAGTAAATCGCGCCGCGGGTGAGGCCGGCGGCTTCGGCGATGTCGGCCAGCGATGTGCGCGACACGCCCTTCTGTGCGAACACCGTCTCTGCGGTGTCGAGCAACAGGTTGCGCGTCTCTATCGCTTCCTCTTTGGTTCTGCGGGCCATCGTCGTGTCACGGGAACAGCGGAAATTGTGGAAGGTGATGTAAACCGCGCCGCTTTATGGTGCGACGCAATGCGATTTACATACATTCATGAATGTATCTATAATAGCAGCCGCTTGCTCTATTGCACAGGGACCATTTAAGCTCCTTCGACTACGGGAAACACCTGAAGGGGCCCGAGGGGGCGATCCGACAGAGGGGAGCCGCTCGCGGCTGTTGTCTGTCACCTGGTGTCCCGGAGCCTGTTCGACGATCCACACGAGTGCCAGCACTGGCGGTGAATGCCGCGCTGGGGCACGCGACCGGTAGCGATCCGGGCTCAACCCCGATCATCTGCGCTACCGGTTCGCCGCCGTCCGGTGACCCGTTGCCTGACACTCGCTTGCCCGCCTATGTGCGATGGGATTGCGGACCGGCCTTCGCCGTCGCAATCGTCGCAACGTACTGGTTACTTGTCATTTTGTTTGACCGCATTCCATTTATCGGGGGCGTATATGCACGTCAAGAGAAGTTCACTGGGGATGGTCACTGCCGTGGCACTCGCGGTTTTGACCCTGGCCGCGTGCGGCAAGAAGCCGCAGCAGCCGCAGGGCATGGTGCCGGAAGTCGGCGTCGTGACGCTGCAACCTCAGAACGTAACACTGACGACCGACCTGCCCGGACGCACCTCGCCCTACCGCGTCGCCGACGTGCGTGCGCGCGTCGACGGCATCGTGCTCAAGCGCGACTTCACTGAAGGCGGCGAGGTCAAGGCAGGACAGCGTCTGTACAAGATCGATCCGGCCACCTATCAGGCCGCCTACGAGAACGCCAAGGCGACCCTCGCCAAGGCTGTGGCGAATCAGGCATCCACCAAGCTGCTGGCCGACCGTTACAAGTCGCTGGTGGCCGTCGAAGCCGTGTCGAAGCAGGATTACGACAACGCTGTGGCCGCCGCTCTGCAAGCCGATGCCGACGTTGCTGCCGGCAAGGCTGCCGTCGACACGGCACGCATCAACCTCGGCTACACCGACGTGCCGGCCCCGATTACGGGCCGCACGGGGCTGTCGCAAGTGACCGAAGGCGCGTACGTGCAGTCGGGCGCGGCCACGCTGATGACCACGGTGCAGCAGATCGATCCGATGTACGTGGACGTGACGCAATCGGCCGCCGATGGCCTGCGTCTGCGCCGCGCACTGGCCGACGGCAAGCTGCAAAGCGCGGGTCCGAACGCTGCCAAGGTGGAACTGACGCTGGAAGACGGCACCAAGTATCCGCTGGACGGCAAGCTGCAATTCTCGGACATCACCGTCGACCAGACGACCGGCTCGGTGACCGTGCGCGCGATCTTCCCGAACCCCAACCGCGAGTTGCTGCCGGGCATGTTCGTGCACGCCAAGCTGGCCGAGGGTGTGAAGGAAGGCGGGTTGCTGGTGCCGCAACAAGGCGTCACGCGTGACCAGAAGGGCCAGCCGACCGCGCTCGTCGTGAACAAGGAAGGCAAGGCCGAACTTCGCCAACTGGTGACCGATCGTGCGATCGGCGACAAGTGGCTGGTGACGTCGGGTCTGTCCGCGGGCGAACAGGTGATCGTTTCGGGTCTGCAAAAGGCGCGTCCGGGCGCACCGGTGAAGGCCGTGCCGGCGCAACTGCCGGGCGCTGCGCCGGCGCCGGCGGGTGCCAGCGCACCGGCTGCTGCCGACCCTGCCACGCAGGCGAGTGCTGCTTCGGCCGCCAAAGCTCAATAACGCGGAGCCTTATTCATGGCAAAGTTTTTTATCGATCGCCCGATTTTTGCGTGGGTGATCGCGATTGTCATCATGCTGGCCGGTGCGCTTTCGATCCTGAAGCTGCCGGTCTCGCAATATCCGCCCATCGCACCGCCTTCGGTGCAGATCACCGCGACCTACCCGGGCGCTTCGGCGCAGACCGTGCAGGATACGGTTACGCAGGTGATCGAGCAGCAGATGAACGGGATCGACAACCTCGAGTACATGTCGTCGACGTCTGACGGCTCGGGTACGGCACAGATCACGCTGACCTTCTCGCAGGGCACGAACCCCGACATCGCACAGGTGCAGGTGCAGAACAAACTGCAACTTGCCACGCCGCTGCTGCCGCAGCAGGTGCAACAGCAAGGTATCAAGGTGGCCAAGGCGACCAAGAACTTCTTGCTGGTGATCGGTGCGTATTCCGACGACGGTCAGATGACCGACATCGACTTGGCGAACTACATCGCAGCCAACGTGCAGGATCCGATCAGCCGTGTGAACGGCGTGGGTCAGGTGCAGCTCTTCGGCTCGCAGTACGCCATGCGTGTCTGGGTCGATCCGCAGAAACTCAACGGCTATAACCTGACGGTCATCGACGTTTCGAACGCGATTCAGTCGCAGAACGTGCAGATTTCGGCGGGTGAGCTGGGCGGTGCACCGGCAGTCAAGGGGCAGCAGCTTAACGCCACCGTGACGGCCCAGAGCCGTCTGCAAACGCCGGAGCAGTTCCGCAAGATTCTGCTGAAGGTGAACAAGGACGGCTCGCAGGTTCGTCTGGGCGACGTCGCGCGTATCGAACTCGGCGGTGAGTCGTATCAGGTAGTGGCACGCTACAACGGCAAGCCCGCTGCCGGTCTGGCCATTACGCTGGCCACCGGTGCCAACGCGCTGCAAACGGCAACTGCCGTCAAGCAGGCCGTCACCGAGCTGGAGCCGTACTTCCCGCCCAGCATGAAGGTCGACTACCCGTACGACACCACGCCGTTCGTGAAGATCTCGATCGAGGAAGTGATCAAGACCCTCATCGAAGGTATCGTGCTCGTGTTCCTCGTGATGTATCTCTTCCTGCAAAACCTGCGGGCGACGATCATCCCGACGATTGCCGTGCCGGTCGTGTTGCTGGGTACGTTCGGCATCATGGGTGCGGCAGGTTTCTCGATCAACACGCTATCGATGTTCGGGTTGGTGCTCGCCATTGGTCTGCTCGTTGACGATGCCATCGTGGTGGTGGAAAACGTCGAGCGGGTGATGGCCGAAGAGGGGCTGAGTCCGAAAGAAGCGACCAAGAAGGCCATGGACCAGATCATCGGTGCACTGGTCGGCGTGGCGCTGGTGCTCTCGGCCGTGTTCGTGCCGATGGCGTTCTTCGGCGGCTCGACGGGCGCTATTTATCGCCAGTTCTCGCTGACCATCGTGGCGGCCATGGCGTTGTCGGTGCTGGTGGCTATCGTGCTCACGCCGGCCATGTGCGCGACGATTCTCAAGCCGATCAAGAAGGGCGAAGTGCACGAGAAGCGCGGCTTCTTCGGCTGGTTCAACCGCACGTTCGACAAGGGTTCGAAGAAGTATCAGAGCCAGGTCGAGCGCATTCTCAAGCGCAGCGCACCGCTCATGATCGTCTACGTGGTGATCGTGGCGGCGGTGGGTTTCCTGTTCGTGCGCATGCCGACGGCCTTCTTGCCGGATGAAGATCAGGGCTACTTCTTCAACCTGGTGCAGTTGCCGCCGGGCGCGACGCAAGAGCGCACGCTCGAAGTCATGAAGCAGGTCGAGAAGCACTACCTCGAGAAGGAAAAGGACGCCGTGCGTTCGATCTTCACGGTGACCGGCTTCGGCTTCAACGGCCGTGGTCAGAACGTGGGTCTGGCCTTCACGATGCTGCGTCCGTGGGAAGACCGTCAGTCGTCCGACCTCAAGGTGCAGGCAGTGATTGCGCGCTCCTATCAGGCTTTTGCAAGCGTGAAGGACGCCATGATCTTCGCGATCAACCCGCCGTCGGTGCCTGAACTGGGTAACGCGGGCGGTATCGACTTCGAACTGCAAGATCGCGCGGGTCTCGGCCACGATGCGTTGATGGCGGCACGTAACCAGATGCTGGGTGCGGCGGCGAAGAACCCGAACCTCGCGAACATGCGTCCGAACGGTCTCGACGACACGCCGCAGTACAAGGTGGACGTCGACGAAGAAAAGGCGTCTGCGCTGGGCCTGTCGATTGCCGACGTGTACAGCACGCTCTCGGCGTCGTGGGGTTCGTCGTACGTCAACGACTTTATCGACCGTGGCCGTGTGAAGAAGGTGTACGTGATGGCAGAGGCGAAGGACCGCATGCTGCCGCAGGACATCAACAAACTCTTCGTACGTAACGTCAGCGGGACGATGGTGCCGTTCTCGGCCTTCGCAACCGGCAAGTGGACATACGGCTCGCCACGTCTGGAGCGCTACAACGGTGTGCCGGCAGTGGAAATTCAGGGCATGCCTGCGCCGGGCAAGTCGAGCGGTGACGCCATGAAGGCGGTCGAGGAGATTGCCAAGGATCTCCCGCCGGGTATCGGTCTGGAATGGACGGGGCTGTCGTTTGAAGAGCGCATTTCCGGCTCGCAGGCACCGGCGCTGTACGCCATCTCGATCCTGATCGTGTTCTTGTGTCTGGCCGCGTTGTATGAGAGCTGGTCGATTCCGTTCTCGGTGATTCTGGTTGTGCCGCTGGGTGTGTTGGGTGCACTGTTGGCTGCGTCGCTGCGCGGGTTGTCGAACGACGTGTACTTCCAGGTGGGTCTGTTGACGACCGTGGGTCTGTCGGCGAAGAACGCGATTCTGATCGTGGAATTCGCCAAGGATCTGCAAATGCAGGGCCGCACACTGATGGAAGCGACGATGGAAGCCGTGCGACTGCGTCTGCGACCGATTCTGATGACGTCGATGGCGTTCATTCTCGGGGTGCTGCCGCTCGCGATTTCCAACGGTGCCGGCTCGGCTTCGCAGCACGCTATCGGTACCGGCGTGATCGGCGGTATGCTGGCGGCAACGTTCCTCGCGATCTACTACGTGCCTGTCTTCTTCGTGCTGGTGCGCAAGCGCTTCGCTCATGAAAACCTGGACACCGTGGAACATCCGGAAGCCCGTCATGAAGCACCGGACGCGCCCGAAGGCCCCGCCAAGGAAGGAAACTGACCTATGAAGCACAAAGCATTGCCGATTGCCTTGGCGGCAGCGTTCCTGGCAGGCTGTACCCTCGCGCCGCACTATGAGCGGCCCGAGGCACCGGTCTCCACGACGTTCCCCACTGGCCCGGCTTACAAAACGCCTGGTGCGGCTAACCAGAACGGCGCGACCGATCGCAATGCGGTCATCGCGGCCGAGCTGGGCTGGCGCGACTTTTTCACCGATCCGCGTTTGCAGAAGCTGATCGAGATCGCGTTGGAGAACAACCGCGATCTGCGAGTCTCGATGTTGAACGTGGATGCTGCGCGTGCGCAGTATCAGATCCAGCGTGCGGCGTTGCTGCCGAACGTTGGCGTGGCAGGGCAGGGTTCGGTGCAGCGTTCGCCGGCCGACCTGTCGTCGTCGGGGCGTGCGGGCATCAGCCGCAGCTATCAGGTCGGTGTGGGCTTCACGTCGTATGAACTCGATCTGTTCGGTCGTATTCAGAGCCTGAAGGATCAGGCGTTGGAGACGTACCTTTCGACCGAAGACAACGCGAAGGCTGCGCAGATCACGCTGGTGTCGGAAGTCGCTTCGGCGTATCTGACGTTGCTGGCCGATCAGGAACTGCTCAAGCTCACGTCCGACACGCTCAAGAGCCAGCAATCGTCGTACGACCTGACCAAGCGCAGTTTTGACGTGGGCACGGCCTCCGGGCTGGATCTGCGTCAGGCGCAGACGCCGGTCGATACGGCGCGTGCGAACTTCGCGCAGTACACGCGTCAGGTCGCACAGGACGAGAACGCGCTGACGCTGCTCATCGGCCAGCCGTTGCCGGCCGATCTGCCGTCAGGGCGTCCGCTCGACGGGCAAGGGCTGTTGGCCGATCTGCCGGCGGGTCTGCCGTCCGATCTGCTGCTGCGCCGCCCGGACATTACGGCTGCCGAGCACACGCTCAAGGGTGCCAACGCCAACATTGGCGCGGCACGTGCGGCGTTCTTCCCGTCGATCTCGCTCACCGCGAGCGCGGGCACGGCGAGCGCGTCGTTGAGCAACTTGTTCAAGGGCGGTCAGGGTGCGTGGGCGTTTGCGCCGACCATCACGTTGCCGATCTTCGCGGGCGGGCAGAACATCGCCAACCTCGAATTGGCCAAGGTGCAAAAGCGTATCGACATCGCGCAGTACGAGAAGTCGATTCAGACGGCGTTCCGCGAAGTCTCGGACGGGCTGGCAGCACGCGGCACGCTCGACGATCAGGTGTCGGCGCAAGAGTCGCTCGTGAAGGCGAGCGACGAGAGCTACAAGCTCTCGGATCTGCGCTACCGCAACGGCGTGGACAGCTACCTGAATGCGCTGGTTTCGCAGCGCTCGCTGTACACGGCGCAGCAGTCGCTGATCGCGACGCGTCTGGCTCGCTGGACCAACCTCGTGACGCTGTACAAGGCGCTCGGCGGCGGTTGGGAAGAGCGTACCGTCCCGGCGAACGCCAACGCCGCATCGGCACCGGCAGCATCGGCGTCGTGATGGTGTTGTAGCGGCACTGCGAGACGTCTTGCCGATGTAAATTTTCGGCGCGCGATTGTCTCGCCAGCCTGCAAGACTTGTAGTGTGAGACGCCCGGCAACTCGCCGGGCGTTTTTCATTTGCGCGTGCGTGTGGCGTTGACGACGCGCGGTGCACGGGTTGGTTCGCGTGTCGTTCTGACGCGTGCGTGCGCGTAACGTAGTGATACAACGCGAGCGGAATGCTCACAGTTCCCGAGAGGTTTAGACGCAGGGTTCTACGCTGGCCTCTACCTCGCGTGAGGCTTCATCGTTATCCTTGCCCCAGTTGTATTCGCAACACACCGGGCGTCGACGCAAGTGATGGCAATCGACGCGCGGTGCACTTATAAGCTGACCGTTTTTCCAGGGAGAGACACCATGAGCGATCTTCAAGCCCGTTTCGACGAGGCAGTGGCACAGTCCAAGACGCTGCCCGAACGCCCCGACAATCTCACGCTGCTGCGCATTTACGCGCTGTACAAGCAAGGCACGGAAGGCGACGTGTCGGGCGCACGTCCGGGCGCGATGGATTTCGTCGGCCGCGCCAAGTACGACGCGTGGGAAATGCTCAAGGGCAAAACGAAAGACGACGTGCAACAAGCGTACGTCGAGCTGATCGAAACGCTCAAGCAGGGCTGATCGCAAAACGTTGAGGTCGTGAGGCGGCGGTTGTTGCCGCCGTTGTTGACGGTCTCGATGGTTTTCGCGTGAGAAGGAACGGCGACTTTGGTCGCCGTTTTTTTTTGCCCGGACGGATGTGGATGTGCCTTGATGTGGCCCCTGTGTCCACTTTGGCGCATTGTGTTTGCGGAGTGCGGGCGCGTATGGAGCGGTGGTTTTTGCGGTGGTGTCTGATTGGCGTGAGACGTGTGCGGAGCGACGATGAACGCGTTATTCACCCAACGAGGTAGCGAAGCATGCAACAGGATCGCAGATATCAACAGCGCCGGTCCGACCGGAAGACGCAGCGAGATGCGGCCCGTGGAAAGGGGCGCAGGGTCGTCGTGCTGACGCCACGCGACGTGTCGAAAAGCGCGCTGCAACGCTTGGCGCATGCGGCACGGGTAAATCACGTCGGGCCCACGGAGCAGCCGGGAAGTCGGCCAGATGCCGGGCGGACGGCGCTGGCAGCACTCCCCGCACCAGCACGACTAACACGACCAGCGCTATCGGCGCTGCCTGTGCCATGTAAGCCCGCGGCTGCCGAGCAGCGAGATGCGTCGTCGCCCGGCAGGCTGGCGGGCCTGCGACGTACCCGCGCCCACCGCGCGCGAATGCGCGGCGCCGCGTTGCTCGAAGTGATGTTCATGGCGTCGGTGCTGCTTGCCGGTGCCGGTGGATTCGCTAACTGGCAGGCAGTCGACGGCATTCCACAGCAAGCTTCGGCGATTGCCGACGGTGCGCAGCAAAGCGGGGAGCTGGCATGAGACGTTTTGTTATTGATCGGCGCCGGTGCCCTGCCGGCGCGCGGCATGCGAGGGGTTTCACGCTGCTGGAACTCACGCTTGCGATGCCATTAGGTCTGTTGGTGGTGATGGCCGCCATCGCCATCTATCTCGCGGGCCTCAGGCTCTGGCGCGTGCAGGTGGCGCGATTGGACGTACAGCAGCGGGCCGTCTTTGCGCTGACGCAACTCACGCGTGCCGTCCAGATGGCGGGCTATCGCAACTGGGATCCGATGGAAGGCGGTGCGATGCCACCCCCCACAGGCAAGCGTGACTGGATTTCGCTTCGTGCTGCGGACGAATGCGCGAACAGCATTGAGACATGTCCACGCCGGGGCTGGCAGGGGAGCGCACTCATGGAAGTGCAGTACCACGGGGCTGGTGTGAAACCCGGTAACGGTGCGATTCAGAACTGCGGTGGGAAACGCGCGCCAACGACCTTCTACTCAAACGATCGACATATCAACATTTTCTACGTCGCCAAGGGCGAGGATGGCTCGCCGTCGCTGTTCTGCCGATACAACGACCCGGAAAAAATGCCGTCGAAGCTGAAGTCGGGGCAGGTGTTGGTGGCGGGCGTCGAGGCGATGTATGTGCGATTAGGTGTGCGCGGTGGCGGCAGTCGCGTTATCGGCGGAGAACGGATGTTCTGGATTGATCCGGTGAAAAGTGCACGAGGAAAGCCACCGCTCGTGCCCATTGGCATACGCGATTGGGAAGACGTCGAGGCGGTGGCTTTTTCACTTGTACTGCGTGGCGCGCCTCGTGCGGGCGCGAAGAAGGGCATCGCACGCGTGGTCGAGGTCTTCGACGCGAAGTCTGGCGGGGGGATGTACAAGCGGCTTCCCGATGCGGGTCAGTTCCACCTGCATGTGTTTACGGCCATCGCGCATCGACGCAACGACGGCGGCTTCGGCAAGGAGGCCGCGTGGTTGGCGTCTTCCTCATGATGTGGCTGGCGGCGCTCATGACGTTGGCGGCGTCGGGCTCGCATCATCGCCAGTTGTCGGGTCGCTTCGCGGCGTACACGAATGATCGGGCGCGCGCGTTTGCGGCGGCGGAGGGCGCGCTTTCCGAGGCGCGGCACTGGCTGACGCATGACGCAAATGCGGTGGACATTGCCTTGGCACGAGACGATGCCGCTGGCCCATACGGCATCCTCGCGCCCGAGAACCGTATCGATTGGCCGCTGGCTCGCGCGCGACGCTGGCAGACGATGCGCTGGGACAGTCGCGACACGACGAGTGAATCGTCACGCGGACGGTACTTTGTCGAGCGGATCGCTTATGCGCCGGAAGCGCTCGCCATCGCCATCGGCGGTGGTGCCCGAGCGGCCGGATCCATCGTGCTGAGTGAATCTGAGAAGCGCGATGCGTTGCCGCGTCGGTACCGGGTCAGTGCGGTGGGGTATGCCGAACTGCCGGGCACGAACGTGTAGTTGCAGGCGATCTATGAGGTCAGGCGTGTGCCGGCCCCGGAAGGTGCCGCCAGCGGGGCGGTACCTGTATTCACATCGCGGCGACTGAACTGGCGTGAGGTGACGGTCTGGCAGCGTTCTTCGCCCGAGGTGCGGAATGACCGGAGTGATCGCGGCGGGCGTGGAGGGCGTGGAGGGCGTGGAGAGCAGGGCCGCTGGGGCGGTTGGGGAAGGGGACGATGATCGTAGCCAGCGATCGTCCGAAGCGTTCGCGCGGCATCACCTTGCTGGAGTGCGTGGTGGTGACGGCCGTGTTGGCGATCGCCATGCTGGCAGCCGCGCCGTCGATACAGGCGGTGCGCAATCGGGTGGCGGTCGAGATCACGGCGCGCGCGCTGCTTGCCGCGATCAATACGGCGAAAGCGGAAGCGTTGGGGCGACACCGCCGGGTGACCATCGCCCCTCACGATGGCAAGCAATGGAACAGCGGGTGGGTGACGTTCATTGACGATAACCTCAACGATCGCCACGACGCCGGCGAGCGGTACCTCGCCCGCTACGCCCCGTTGCCGAGCGGTGTGGACATCAAGACGACATGGTCGCTCTACAAGCAGCCGGTGGTGGCATTCGAAGAAAACGGATTCATGCGTGTCGAGAAGGGAGGGTGGCTATCGGGAAACATCGAGATCAGCGGCCACGAACGGTGCATTCGCATCACCTTTAACGCCTACGGGCGGCCGCGCGTGGCGATGGCTTGCGACGTATGAGTTCGACGATGACGTGAAAACACATCGGCCGACGCACGAAGCGTCGGCCGACAGGTTCAAAGCATGGGAGATGAAAGGACGAGCCTGCTAAGGACGCACGAGCTAAATGAGCGGCGGCGCCCCGCCATCGTTCGCGCCGGGCTTGGTGGTACGCGTCGAAGTCGTACTCCCGGCTGTGTTCGATTGCCCGGTGGTGGCTGTCGTTGAGGAGGCACCATCGGTGGTATCGCCCGGCGTCTTCGATTGCTGCCACATCTTGAAGCCTTGATAAGCCAGCACACCAAGGCCGCCCCACTTGAGGCCACGGCGTACGACGCGCCCGACCGGTGTATGCGACAAACCGGTCAGTGCGATGGACGCGACGGAGCTGACGAGCGGGTAGCGTTCAAGCAGGCCGCCGAGCTTCAGGCCGGAGCCGGCGAGCCCGCCAAGGCCACCGAGGCCGCTGAGCTTCGAGAGGCCGCCGGGCAGCAAATAGCGCATCCAGCGGAAATTGCGCAGGCGTTCGCGCGTGTTGTGCGTTACCTGAATCAACTCGGCGCGTTCGACGGCGATACGAGTGAGTACCAGTTCCTTTCGAATCGCCAGCAGGTCGTGACGCGAGCGCCGCGAGGGGCGCTGGCGCCGGGTGCGATTGGGTTCTAGCGGCACGGGGCGGTCTCCTTCAGTCCGGACGCAGGGCGTCGCGGTCCTTTTCGAACTCGGCCAGCGTGGCCTCGAACGGCATCGGGGCATCGCGCAGGATATTGCGTGCGCGCAGTGCGCACCACAAGGCGAGCAGCAGATACACGATGAAAATGCCGGTCATCGCCTGGAGACGATACGTGTCCCAGAACACCACGATGACCAGGGCGGTCAGCGAGACGAGCGAGAGAACGCCAAAGAGCATCGCGGCAAGGCCAAGGAAGGCCACACCCATCAGGCGCTCTTTTTCCTCGGTGAGTTCGATGCCGATCAGTTCGATGCGCGACTGGACGATCTCGAGCAACGCGCCGGCGATGCGCCGCAGCGAGGGCCGCGGCGGGGTCGTGCGATCATTGTCGGTCATGGGCTGGGCTCGGCGGGCCGCCCGAACCTTTGCGCCATGGCGCTGGGTCAGGCGAGCTCCGCTTCAGACTGAGTGGGCGAATAGCGAGTAGCGGGCAGCTAGTCAGCGGTGCTGTGAACCGTTCGCGCCGGCAACCGCCGACGCAACACTGACTGACAACAGCTTACTTGCGGTTGAGCAACAGGCCGATCACCACGCCGATACCGGCGGCGATGCCCACGGCTTGCCACGGATGATCGTGCACGTAGTCGTCGGTCACGCGGGCCGCTTGCTTGCTCTTTTCCACCACGACGACTTGCACGTCGGAGGCTTTTTCCTTCGCTTGCTTGAGCAGCGCCAATGCTTTGTCGCTCAGCTCGGATGCGCGTTCGCCGGTCGTGTTCGCGGCTTGCTTGAGCAGGTCTTCGGCGTCAGCCAATACGGTTTTGATGTCCGTCATGAACTTCTCCTAGTTGGTATGCACTTGCGACAAAGTCGTCACCCAATTGCCTTGGGAGTCAATGCAA
Source organism: Pandoraea sp. PE-S2T-3 (assembly GCF_002179965.1). Classification (GTDB taxonomy): domain Bacteria; phylum Pseudomonadota; class Gammaproteobacteria; order Burkholderiales; family Burkholderiaceae; genus Pandoraea. The sequence continues at coordinate 237,457 of NZ_NGUQ01000011.1, read as the reverse complement.
AAAGGGCTAAGGTTGGATATGGGGGTTATCGTAACGCTTTCAACGTGTCGTTGCCAGAAAACAACAGCCGTTGCGGCGCTATATTTCCAATTCTTATTTGCAACCAATTTTTTATTCGTTCTTGCAAAGCTTAGCATCCTTTAGTCTTTACCCCACTCAGTTGAAGGATCTCAAGGAGACCGTAAATGACTTTGCGTTTGGGTGACATCGCTCCCGACTTCGAGCAGGACTCGTCGGTTGGCACTATCAAGTTTCACGAATACCTCGGCAATGGCTGGGGCGTTCTGTTCTCCCACCCGGCCGACTACACGCCGGTGTGCACGACCGAACTGGGTCTGACCGCCAAACTGAAAGGCGAGTTCGAAAAGCGTAACGTCAAGGCCATCGCTTTGTCGGTGGACGATGCCGAGTCGCACAAGGGCTGGATCAGCGACATCAACGAAACGCAGAACACCTCGGTCAACTTCCCGATCCTGGCTGACGCCGACCGCAAGGTTTCGCAGCTGTATGACATGATCCACCCGAACGCCAGCGAAACCGTGACGGTGCGCTCGTTGTTCGTGATCGATCCGAAGAAGAAGGTGCGCCTGATCATCACCTACCCGGCAAGCACGGGCCGCAACTTCGACGAAATCCTGCGCGTCATCGACTCGCTGCAACTGACCGACAACTACTCGGTCGCCACCCCGGGCAACTGGAAAGATGGCGAAGACGTGGTGATCGTGCCGTCGCTCAAGGACGAAGCCGTGCTCAAGGAAAAATTCCCGAAGGGCTACAAGGCCGTGCGTCCGTACCTGCGTCTGACGCCGCAGCCGAACAAGTAATCGGCCGTGCGTACCCGGTGGCGATGCCACCGGCGGACACAAAAAAAGCCAGCTCGAGAGAGCTGGCTTTTTGTTTTGCATGTGGATCTTCCGCCGGCTACTTGCTCGGCCATGCAGTCCGCGTCTTACCCGGTCTGCCACTAGCTTTTCAGTCGGCATGACTGCTTGTCGGGTACGCGCCGTTGCTCGGGGGATTGACGGCCCGCAACACGCGGCCTGAGAACGACGCGTACCCGACAAGTCGGGCAAAGCGCGAACCATACCGCTAGTGCATACGGTTCGCGCTTTTGATCCTGCGAGAGGATCGGCAGACGATCAGAAGAACGCCTGAATACCCGTTTGGGCCCGGCCCAGAATCAGCGCGTGGATATCGTGCGTGCCTTCGTACGTGTTGACCACTTCGAGGTTCACGAGGTGGCGCGCGATGCCGAATTCGTCCGAGATGCCGTTGCCGCCGAGCATGTCACGCGCGAGACGTGCCACGTCGAGGGCCTTGCCGCACGAGTTGCGCTTCATGATCGAGGTGATTTCGACCGCAGCCGTGCCGTCGTCCTTCATGCGACCCAGACGCAGGCAGCCTTGCAGGCCCAGCGTAATTTCGGTCTGCATGTCGGCGAGCTTCTTCTGAATCAGTTGGTTGGCGGCGAGCGGGCGGCCAAACTGTTGACGGTCGAGCACGTATTGACGTGCCGTGTGCCAGCAGTATTCGGCGGCACCCAGAGCGCCCCAGGCAATGCCATAGCGCGCCGAGTTCAGGCACGTGAACGGACCCTTCAGTCCCGAGACACCCGGCATCAGGTTTTCTTCCGGCACGAACACTTGATCCAGCACGATTTCGCCGGTGATCGACGCGCGCAAACCCACCTTGCCGTGGATTGCCGGGGCCGACAGACCCTTCCAGCCCTTTTCCAGAATAAAGCCGCGAATCTTTTCTTCGCCGTTCTCGTCAGCGAGCTTCGCCCACACGACAAAGACATCGGCGATCGGCGAATTGGTGATCCACATCTTGCTGCCGCTCAGCTCGAAGCCACCGGCGACCTTCTTCGCGCGGGTGATCATGCCGGCCGGGTCCGAGCCGTGGTTCGGTTCGGTCAGGCCGAAACAGCCGATCCACTCGCCGCTGGCCAGCTTCGGCAGGTACTTCTGCTTCTGTGCTTCGCTGCCGAATTCATAGATCGGCACCATCACGAGCGACGACTGCACCGACATCATCGAGCGGTAACCCGAGTCGACACGCTCCACTTCGCGCGCGATCAGACCGTACGCCACGTAGCTCAGGCCCGGGCCGCCATACTCCTCGGGAATCGTCGGGCCGAGCAGGCCGATTTCACCCATTTCGCGGAAGATCGCGGCGTCGGTGCGTTCGTGACGGAATGCCTCGAGCACGCGCGGCATGAGCTTGTCGTTCGAGTACGCCGCAGCGGCGTCACGAATCATGCGCTCGTCGCTGGTGAGCTGTGCGTCGAGCAACAGCGGATCTTCCCAATGAAATTGTGCGTTGCCTGCCATGACCTATCTCCTCCGATGTCCTCGAAAAACAGTCTCGCGACCTGTGTCGATTCAGCGAGTTTGCGGAAATCGACGTCTTGACGAAAGTTCCGCAATGCGGAACAATGTTCTGAAATCGAAGTTAGTTTAACACTAAAGTTTTTTGTCGGGCAACGGCTGGTGCGTGCACCGGCCGTCCTTTATTTCTTGACGCGGAGTGTGCGATGGCTGTGGTCAAAACGTCTTTGTCTGCCTTTGCCGGGGCGCCGGCGCATGGTGTGCCGCCGTCGCATGATGAGCGCAAGTTCGTGACGGCGCTCGCGCGGGGCCTTGAGTTACTGCGGGCATTCGGTCCTGACGACGCATTGCTCGGCAACCGCGACTTTGCGGCGCGCACCGGGTTGCCGAAGGCGACCGTGAGCCGGCTGGCGTACACGCTCACCGAACTGGGCTATCTGCGTTACGACGTCGATCTTGGCAAATACGCACTCGACGCCGGTGTGCTGGCACTCGGCTACGCCTTCCTGAACGGCACGGACATGTTGACGCTTGCACGTCCGCATATGCGCGCGCTGGCGAAGGAAATGGGGTGTTCGATTTCGCTCGGCTGTCGCGAGGGACTCGACATGATGTACCTCGAAACCATCCGCAGCGACGCCGCGCACCTCACGCTGGGGCTGACGGCCGGCTCACGCCTGTCCATGCTGACGAGTTCGATGGGGCGCGTCTACCTCGCGGTGATGACGCCGACCGAGCGCGAGACCATGCTGGCCGACCTGCACGACGCTTACGACGCCAATCCGGCGGCGCTGCGCAATATTGGCTGGGCTGCGCTGGAGGCGAGCGTGGAGAAGGGGCTGGAGTCGTACAAGCGCGAAGGCTGCTGCTACTCGTTTCGCGAGTGGCACGAGGGGGTGAACGCGGTGGCGGTCCCGCTGCGCGACGTGCGGCAGAACCGATGGCTGGCCATCAGTTGCAGCGGCCCGTCGTCATCGATTCCCGACGCGGTGTTCCGCGACGAAATCGGCCCGCGATTGAAACAACTGGCGGCGCGCCTGACCGGGCAGGCGTAATCAACAGATCGCCAAATCACCACGGCCCGGATGTCCGACTGAACGATCCGGGCCGTCGATAGAACAATGCCGGCAGCAACGCCACCGGCATCAACAACCTCACTGCCGCATTACAACCACCTCACGGCAAGCTCACAGCAACGTACGCACGTGCCAAAGCTCCGGGAACAGCACCACATCGAGCATCTTGCGCAGATAAGGGGCACCGTTCGTACCCCCCGTCCCTTGCTTGAAGCCGATGATGCGCTCGACGGTCGTCACGTGACGGAAGCGCCACTGACGGAACGCATCTTCGAGATCGACCAGTTCCTCGGCCATCTCGTAAAGCTCCCAGTGCTGCGACGGGTTGCGATACACCTCAAGCCAGGCCGCCTCCACGCTCTCGTCATGCGGCGTCGGCAATGTCCAGTCGCGATCGAGCCGCGCCGGGGAAATTGCAAAACCGCGACGCGCCAGCAAACGCACCACCTCGTCGTAGAACGACGGCGCGTTCAGCGCCGCTTCCACTAGCTTGAACAAGTCCGGCCGATGCTCGTGAGGCTTGAGCATCGCCGCGTTCTTGTTGCCCAGCATGAACTCGAGAATGCGGTACTGGTACGACTGGAAGCCCGATGAGCTACCCAGCGACGGACGCATCGACGAATACTCCGATGGCGTCATCGTTGCGAGCACGCTCCACGCCTGTACCAACTGCTCAAGAATGCGCGACACACGAGCGAGCATCTTGAACGCAGGCGGCAGCGCGTCGTTGTGCACCGCCGTGCGCGCAGCCTGCAACTCGTAGAGCGCCAGCTTCATCCACAACTCGCTCGTCTGATGCTGAATGATGAACAGCATCTCGTTGTGATCGGTCGAGCGCGGATGTTGCGCATTGAGAATCGGATCGAGCGACAGATAGTCGCCGTAGCTCATGCTCTTCGAGAAGTCGAGCTTGGCGTCGTGCCATTGCGAGTCGCCCGCAGAGGCAGACGACGAAGCAGTCGACGAAGCAGTCGACGATGCGGTCGACGCCGCAGCAGCACTGCCCGCCGCCGGTGCGTCGGCCGATGCGCCGTGTCCGAACGGGCAACCGCCCTGCGGCGCATCAGGCGCTTGTGACGCCTTGCCCGGGAGGTCATGCACGTTGCTGGCGGGGGTAGAGGTCTTTGTCATGCGTACTGCTCCTGCTTAGGTCACCGTGCCACGGCGATGGAATTCGGGCTTGTCCCACGAACCGGTGGTGAGCACGTCGCGCAGAATCTCGACCGAGTCCCACACATCGGCAAAGCTCGTGTACAGCGGCGTCATGCCGAAGCGCATGATGCGCGGCTCGCGGTAGTCACCGATCACGCCACGGGCGATCAGCGCCTGAATCACGGCAAAACCTTCCGGATGCTCGAAGCTCACCTGCGAACCACGGTCGGCGTGGTTGCGCGGCGTCACCAGCGTGAGCGGGAACTCGGCGCAACGTTCTTCCACCAGCTTGATGAACAGGTCCGTGAGGGCTAGCGACTTGCGGCGCAGTGCTTCCATCGACGTTTGCGCAAAGATGTCCAGACCGCATTGCACGAGCGCGAGCGAGACGATCGGTTGCGTGCCGCAGAGGTAGCGGCCGATACCGTCGTCCGGCGTGTATTCCGGCGTCATGGCAAACGGCGTGCGGTGACCCCACCAGCCCGACAGCGGTTGCCAGAACGTGTCCTGATGACGCTTGTTCACCCACACGAATGCGGGTGAGCCCGGGCCGCCGTTCAGATACTTGTACGTGCAACCCACGGCGTAGTCGGCGTTCGCGCCGTTCAGGTCGACCGGCACGGCGCCGGCCGAATGGCACAGGTCCCACACGGCGAGTGCGCCGGCGGCGTGAATCTCGGCCGTGCGCGCCGCCATGTCGTACATCGCGCCCGTGCGGTAGTTCACGTGCGTGAGCAGTACCACGGCCACGTCATCGCCCAACGCGCCCACCAGTTCGGCCGGCGAGTCGATCAGGCGCAGCGAATAGCCGTCGTCGAGCAGGCGCGTGAGGCCTTGCACGATGTACAGATCGGTCGGGAAGTTGCTGCGCTCGGAGACGACCACCTTGCGTTGCGGTGCGCGCGTACGTTGCGCATCGAGCGCAGCAGCCATCACCTTGAAGAGGTTGCTCGACGTCGTGTCGGTCACCACCACTTCACCCTTGCCGGCACCGACGATCGGTGCCATCGCATCGCCGAGCGTGCGCGGCAGCGCAAACCAGTTGGCATCGTTCCAGCTGCGAATCAGGCCGTTGCCCCATTCACCGGTAATCACTTCTTGCGCGCGCTTGGCCGAGGCGATCGGACGCGCACCCAGTGAGTTGCCATCGAGATAGATCACGCCCTGCGGCAGGTCGAATTGTGCGCGCAGCGGGGCAAGCGGATCGGCCGCGTCGAGGGCCAAACAGTCATTGCGGGAAGACGTCATGGTGTCAGGTATTGAATAAAGACAATGCGTTAAAAATCGAAAAGGTTTGTGAAGTGCAAGGTCATCGTCGCCACGCTCGGCGGGTTCGCCGCGTGACGACGATGTCCTTCGTACGGCCCGCGTCAGTCCTTCATTTCATCCGTTCGAGAAGGACCGCGCGTGGCTCTGTGTGTGTTTGTCAGGCGTTTCAGATGAGCGAGCGCAACACGGCGCGCACGGGGCTCGCATCGAGCCGCATGAACTTGAGCGGCAGCGCAATCAATTCGTAATCGGCCGGGGCAATCGCATCGAGCACGAGTCCTTCGAGAATCGCCATGCGATGCGCGCGAATGCGATGGTGCGCATCCATCGTTTTGCTTTCCTGCGGATCGAGCGACGGCGTGTCGATGCCTACGAGCTTTACGCCGTGCGAGGCGAGCAGATCGATCGTCTCGGCAGCGACGGCACAAAACGCGCTGTCCCAACGAGACACCGGCGCTTGTTGGTACGTCCGCAGCAACACGCGCGGCGGCACGTCGGCCAGATGCGCGGCAACCATGTCCGGCGTGACCACCGGCGAAGCGCCGAGGCAATGGATCACGCGGCAGGGCCCCAGATAGGTTTCCAGCGCCACCTCGCCGATGCACGCACCGTCCTCGTCGTAATGACGCGGGGCATCGGCATGCGCGCCCGTGTGCGGCGACAGGGTGATGCGTCCGACATTGACGGGGCACCCGGGGCCGATCTGCCACACCGCTTCTTCCGAAAACGGCGTGTCGCCCGGCCAGACCGGTGTGTCGGTCGAGAGCGGGGGGCTGATATCCCACACGCGACGCGTGTCGGTGCGGTGGTTGTGGGGTGCGGTCATGGCCTTGCTCAAATACAAGATTCGATACAGGGCATCTTAGAAGAATTCGCGTTGCAAGTGCTTGCGTATTCGCTGGCTGCGGCGAGCGCATTCGCCGCCGTACAAACGCTTTTATGGATTATTCGACAGAAAATTCGACAATATGGCGAAGTGGTCGAATTTATAACCAATCGTGCCGTGTCGTTTAGGACAGCGCCGTGTCAGGTCCGGAATGGACCCAAGCAGAGGATCTGGCGTGAGGGAGGGAGGTGCTGAAGGGCTCGCCGTGGGTGCCGGGCGGCACCGGCCAATGCGATCCAGCACAGACCAAAGCTGCGAACGCGTCAGCGCGCCATTTCGTCGATGAGCCGACGCAGCGTGTCCTTGAGTTGCGACGACTGCTCGGCGCCGAAGCGTGCAAGCACACCGGCTTCATGGTGGCGCGCACTGACCAGCAGCGGCGCAACGCGCTCGCGACCCGCATCGGTCAGCGAGACGAGCGACTGGCGCCGGTCGGTCGGGCTTTCGCCGCGCACCACGTCGCCGGTGGCCTCCAGCCGGTCGATGACCTTGGTCACCGTCGGCTGCTTGGCGAGCACGATATCGGCCAGTTGATTGATAGTGCGCGCCTGCCCGTCGGAGAGCGTGGCCAACACGCGCCACTCGGATACCCCCAGACCGGCAGCCGCGACTTCGCGATGAAACTCATCGGAGACGAGCGCACTCGCGCGGGCGAGCAGATACGCCAGATAGTCGTCGACAAACGGCACGCCCGCTCCCATCCCCATGACCCCGCGCCTACCCGAGCGACTGCGGCTTGTGGAAGCCGCCGGCGTGGAAGACGAGCGGCATGCGATTGGCCACATCGGCGTGCACACCGCAACGTTCCACTTCGCCCACGAAGATGACGTGATCGCCTTCGTCGTAGCGGCTGCGGTTATGACACTCGAACCACGCGAGGGCACCGTCGAGCACCGGCGTGCCTGACGCCGAGAGCGTGTACGGCACCCCCGCGAAACGGTCGCCCTTCATCGTGGCAAAGCGCTGGCAGATGTCGAGTTGATCGGCCGCCAGCACATTCACGGCGTAGTGCGAGTTCTCGCGAAACACCGGCATGCTGCCCGCGCGCGTCGCGAGGCTCCACAGAATGAGCGGCGGCGTCAGCGACACCGAATTGAAGGAGCTTGCCGTAATACCGATGAGCGAGCCGTCGTCGGCGCGCGTGGTAATGACCGTGACGCCCGTGGCAAATTGCCCGAGTGCCTGGCGAAAGGCGGCGTTGTCGAAATCTGGCGCCGTGGCGCGTTTGGCGTTCACTGTCCCTGCACTCCCGTCGGGCAAATTTGATCGGGTTGATTTGTATGAATATTCATATACTATGGCACGAACAACAGATCGACAAGACGCGTGACGGCCGACGATGTGCCATGGGGCATGGGCCCCTGGCAGGCGGGAGGTCAGACGCTCAGGAGACGATATGCTGATCGAGCGAATCGAGCATAAGTGGATCGACGTATTTGCCGAGACCTTGCGGCGCTGCGACATACAACCCGGTGATGTGGTGGCGATTGTAGCTGAAACGCAATCCCGGCCTGTCAATGTGGAATTAGCCGAACTCGCCGCTCAGGCGCTCGGCGCGAGGCCTTTCCGACTGGTCGTGCCGAGCCCGCGCGTGAGCGCGCCGGTGCCCGTGCGCTCCACCGGCGCCAGCGATGCACTAGGGCAGCTTGCCCCTGTCGTGGCGGCCCTCAAGGGGGCGGCGCTGGTCGTCGACTGCACCGTGGAAGGGCTGCTGCACGCCCCCGAACTGCCCGAGATTCTGGGCGGCGGCGCGCGCGTGCTGATGGTCTCGAACGAACACCCCGAAATTCTGGAACGCTGTGCCACCGACCCGGCATTGGAGCCGAAAGTGCGCGCCGCGATCAAGCGTTTGCGCAGTGCAGCAGAAATGCACGTCACCTCGAAAGCCGGTACCGATTTGCGCATCAGTTTGCGTGACGCGCGCGTCGGCGGTGTCTGGGGCTGGTGCGCGAAACCGGGACAAGTGGCGCACTGGCCGGGCGGTCTCGCACTGGCATTCCCCGCCGCACACAGCGTCAACGGTCAACTCGTGCTGGCACCCGGTGACATCAATCTCACGTTCAAACAGTACTTGCGCGACCGCATCGCGCTCACGGTCGAAGACGATTACGTCGTCGAGATCGAGGGCGAAGGCGTCGACGTCGATCTCATGCGCGAGTACTTCGCCGCGTGGGGCGACCGCGACGCCTACGCGGTGTCGCATGTCGGTTTCGGCCTGAACCAACGTGCCCGCTGGGATGCGCTCGCCTGTTACGACAAACGCGACTGCAACGGCACCGAGCAACGCGCTTTCGCCGGTAACTTCCTCTATTCGACTGGGGCGAACGAGGTCGCGGGGCGTCATACGCTGGGTCACTTCGATCTGCCGTTGCGCCGCTGCACCATTGCGCTCGACGGCGACGTCGTCGTACGCGACGGATTACTGCAAGGCGAGTTCGCATGACGGCCGCCAGCACGCCGGCGCCCGCCTTCCGATCGGCGGGCGAGGGGCCTCTGACACTGGTGCTGTTGCACGGCATCGGTGGCAATCGCAACGTCTGGCCGGCGCAATTTGACACCTTTACGCGCGACGGGCATCGCGTCGTCGCCTGGGACATGCCCGGCTACGGCGAGAGCCCGATGCCCGCAATCGCCACGATGGCCGCGCTGGCCGACAGCCTGCGCGCCTTGCTCGATGCTTTGACGAAGACAGGCGCTTCGCGCTTCGTACTCGTCGGGCACAGCATGGGCGGCATGGTGGCGCAGGAACTGATGGCACGCGGCGAACCGTCCACGCGCGATGTGGCGGCGCTGGTGCTCTGCGGCACATCGCCCGCGTTCGGCAAACCGGATGGCGATTTTCAGCGCGAATTCGTGCGTCAGCGCACCGCGCCGCTCGATGCGGGCAAGACACTGCGCCAGATGGCCGAAGCCATTGTGCCCGGCATGCTGGGTGAGCCCGACGAAGCGACACGCGCAAGCGCCCACGCCATTGCCGTGGACGCCATGGGCGCACTCACGCCCGATGCGTATCGCGCGGCGTTGCAGGCGCTCGTCGGTTTCGAGCAACGTGCGGCGCTCGCGCGTCTCGCCGTGCCGGTGCTGCTCATTGCCGGCGAACACGACACGAATGCCCCGCCTAAGGTGATGGCGCGCATGGCGGAAGCGATCGTCAATGCCCCCACCGTTCGTTACGTCTGCCTGCCCCGCGCGGGCCATCTGATGAATCTGACGCATGCGACGCCGTTCGACGTCGAAGTGCGCGCTTTCCTCGCAACACTCTAGGAGACAACCGTGGCCTATCAGCCCCCTTCGATCGTCGGCGAACACTATCCGCTCACCGACAAGCAACGTCGTCTGCTGGCGCTCGCCGAGCAGGTGGGACGCGAGTCACTCGCGCCGCGCGCCGCGCGCTGGGACCGTGAAGCGACGTTCCCGTTCGAGAACTACGACGACATGCGTGCCGCCGGGCTGCTCAAGCTCTGCATTCCCGAAGCACAAGGCGGGCTGGGGGCGGACTTCGCCACGTACATGATGGTGTCGGCCGAACTGGGCCGTCACTGCGGCGCGACTGCGCTCACGTTCAACATGCATACGTGTTCGATGATGTGGACCGGCATTCTGGCCGACGATCTCGACATGACCGAGGAACAGCGCGTCGAACACGCCCGCTACCGCGAGCATCATTTCGCCCGCGTGACGAAAGATGGCGCGGTCTACGCGCAGCCGTTCTCCGAAGGCAGCGCGGCCGCCGCAGGCAAGGCCCCGTTCGGCACCACGGCCACCAAGGTCGATGGCGGCTGGATGATCAACGGCCGCAAGATCTTCGCGTCGCTCTCGGGGGCCGCCAACTACTACGGCGTGCTTTGTACCGAAGACAAGCCCGAGCTGTCGATGAAAGACACGATGTATATCGCCGTGCCGGGCGACGCGCCGGGCGTGACGGTCACCGGCGACTGGGACCCGCTGGGCATGCGCGGCACGGTCTCGCGCACGCTGTTGTTCAAAGACGTGTTCGTGGCGGACGAACTGCAACTGATGCCGCGCGGCGTCTACTATCAGGCGGCGAGCCGCTGGCCGCACATGTTCATGACGCTCGCGCCTACTTACATGGGCATCGCGCAGGCGGCCTATGATTTCACCGTGAAATACCTGCGCGGCGAAGCCGAGGGCATGGGCGCACCGATCAAGCGCCGTATGTATCCGACCAAGCAGATCGCGGTGGCGCAGATGCACATCATGCTCGAGCAGACGCGCGCACTTTTCCTGCGTGCGTTGCAGGACGGCCGCGCCGACCCGGGCAAGGAAGCGCGCCTGCGTGCCTACGCTGCGCAATACACGATCATGGAGAACGCCAACGAGATGTGCCGTCTGGCGATTCGCACGTGCGGCGGACAGTCGATGCTCAAGACGCTGCCACTCGAACGGATGTATCGCGACTCGCGTTGCGGCGCGCTGATGCTGCCGTGGACGGCCGAACTCTGCCTCGATCGCATTGGCCGTGAAGCGCTTTACGAACCGGGCGAACGCGACGAATAAGCCGCACGAATCAGTGGCACGAACAAGTCGCACCAATAAGCGGCACTTTGCAAGCTGAAACACCTCTTGTCACGGAGGACAAGTTGACGCCTTTTGTAGAAGCGCTTGCCCGTCACGCGCGCGCCACGCCCGAGCGGCTGGCGCTGCGTTGCGGTGTGGGACAGCAAGCTGAAGAAACCGACTACGCCGCCCTGTGGCGACGCATCGAGCGCGTGGGCGGGCATCTGCGCGAGACGTGGCGTATCGCCCCGGGGGATCGCATTGCGTGCCTCGGTCTCAACGACGAGTTGCAGATCGCGCTGCTGTTTGCGTGTGCGCGCGCCGGGGCGATCTTTCTGCCGCTGAACTTCCGGCTGGCGGTGCCGGAGCTTGCGGCCATCGTGCGTCATGCAGGCGTGCGTGTGCTGTGGTTCGACGCGGAGCATCGCAATGCAGCGCGCGAGATTCGCGACGCGCTCGAACAAGAGGCCATCACCGATCTGCCGCCCCCGGCGATTGCGCCGATCGAAGGCTTGATTGCCGTGCCTTCGATCAAGCCTGTCGTGTATCCCGACGTCGCGCCCGATGCCCCTGTGTTACTGGCGTACACGTCAGGCACGACCGGCGAGCCGAAAGGCGCGTTGCATACACAGGCGGGCCTGCTCGCCAACGCCGAAGCCAGTTGGTGGGCGCACGACATGCGCGCTGACGATCACGTGCTGTCGACGCTGCCGATGTTTCACGTCGGGGGTCTTTGCATTCAGACGCTGCCGGCGTTGCTGCGCGGGGCAAGTGTCACGTTGCACCCGCGTTTCGATCCGGCGGCATGGCTGACCGACGTGGCATCGCGTCGGCCCACACTCTCGTTGATGGTCCCCGCCACCATGCGCGCGGTGCAACTGCATCCCGCATGGCCGGCGACCGATCTGTCGTCGCTGCGCGGCGTCATGGCCGGCTCGTCCGTGGTGCCGTTATCGGCGATCGACGCGTTTCACACACGCGGCATTCCGCTGGGGCAGGTGTACGGTGCGACGGAGACCGGTCCGGTGTCGATTGCGTTGCGCTTCGGCGAAGCGAAGGCCCATCCGGGGGCGGTGGGCCGTGCGTGTCCCGCCGTGGAAGTGCGACTGGCCGATTCCACGGGCAACGAGGTCGCGCCGGGCGAGGTCGGCGAAATCCTCATTCGCGCCCCGAACGTGATGCGCGAATACTGGCGTGCCCCGCAACATGCGTCGTTCGTCGAGGGCTGGTTCCGATCGGGAGACCTGGCGCGCTTGCGCGAGGACGGCTGCTTCGAAGTGGTCGGGCGCAGCAAGGACATGATCATCTCGGGCGGCGAAAACATCTATCCGGCAGAAATCGAAAATGCGCTGGTCGATTGCCCGGGCGTCCTCGAAGCGGCCGTGGTGGGTATTGCCGACGAGCGCTGGGGAGAAGTGCCGGTTGCGGCCATCGTCGCTGCACCGGTGGCGGGCGCATCGGCAGAAGTGACGCCGCAGGCCGTGCTCGATTACCTCGGCACACGCATCGCACGCTTCAAGTTGCCGCGCCGGGTGGTGATACTCGACACATTGCCGAAAAGCGCGCTTGGGAAAGTGCAAAAACCGATTCTCACCGCGTGGCTATCGAAACCGGAGGATGGGCAAATCCCAACTGCCAGTCGATAATCAGAGGACTTCTTCAAATTACTCTGTAAAACGCCGAACCCCTTGTGAATCAAGGGGTTCGGCGTTTTTGCTTGTGTCGCTTACGCAATGCATAAGGGAAAATCCCTATGAGTAAATTCCCATTTTGTTACCATCCCATGGGAATTTGATTTTTTACTTTGGGAATTTCCTCGCAAGATACGCCCATGTCGTCATCGGCGTTCTACCCCGCCGATTTTTTTGCTTTTTTCTGGTTTTAGGACGATGGACACCACCGAAGCTCACTCGGTCTCCGAACGCGTTTTACAGGTCCTCGTGACCGTAGCGCGTCACGGACGCCCGATCGCGGCACGCGAGATCGCCGCGCAGACGAGCCTGCCGCTCTCCACGGTTTACCGCCACCTCGTACCCCTGAAGAAATGGGGGCTGGTGCAGGAACACGCCCATGAGGCGTTGTATGAACCGGGTCCGGTCGGCGTGCAACTGGCGTGGGGTTTCGACCACAACTCGCATCTTGTCACGCAGGCGCGTGAAGAAATCGACGCCCTTGTGCAGCGCACCGGCGAGACCGTCGGCCTGCTGGTCGCCGCCAACGGTCAGGTGGTCTGCCTCGACATGCACGAGAGCGAGCAATCGCTGCGTTGCTCGTTCGCGAAGGGCCGCGCGCATCCGCTGGTGCACGGCGCCTCGGCCAAGGCCTTGCTCTCCTTCCTGCCGCAAGCGACCCGCGAGACCCTGATCGGCCGTCAGCTGGCTGGCCAGCCGGTCGCGCAGGAGCGTCTGATTGCGCAGGTCGAAGAGATTCGCAAGCAGCGTTATGCGGTGTCCGAGAGCGAAGTGGATTTCGGCGTCTGGGGCGTGTCGGCCCCGGTGTTTGCCGCCAAAGAACGCCTGGAGGGCACCATCACGCTGATGGCGCCGGCCGTGCGCGTGGCTCAGCGCCACGAAGAGCTGATCCGCCTGACCGTGGCGGCAGCCGAGCGTATTTCGAACCGATTGCAATATTTTTAACCGGTTACCCGACCGAGACTACACGAGGAGTACCAGATGAAATTGCGTCACATTCTGTTCACGATGGCGCTGGCCGTCACGTGTTCGAGCAAGGTTTTTGCGGCTGACGACGTGCTGCGTGTCGCCACCGATGCCACCTTCCCGCCGTTCGAATACGTGGAAAACGGTAAGCGTACCGGCTTCGACGTGGAAATGATCGAAGCGCTCGGCAAGGCCATGGGCAAGAAAGTCGAATGGACCGACATCGACTTCAAGGGTCTGATTCCGGCACTGCAATCGAAGCGCGTCGATGTGGCCGCCTCGGCCATCTACATCACCGACGAGCGCCTGAAGGTCGTGAACTTCACGCACCCGTACTACACCGGCGGTCTGGCCATCATGGTCAAGGCTGACAACAACACCATCAAAGAGCCGGCCGATCTGAACGGCAAGAAGGTGTCGGTGCAGGTGGGCACGAAGTCGGTGCAGTTCCTGACGGAAAACTATCCGAAGGTGCAGCGCGTGGAAGTCGAGAAGAACCAGGAAATGTTCAACCTGGTGGAAATCGGCCGTGCTGACGCGGCCGTGACCGGCAAGCCGGCGGCGCTGCTGTACGCCAAGGCACGTCCGGGCGTGAAGGTGCTCGACAAGACGCTGACGATCGAGCGTTATGGTTTTGCCGTGCGCAAGAGCGACACCGAGCTGACCAACGAAATGAACCAGGCGCTGGAAAAGATTCGTGCCGACGGCACCTACGCCGCACTGGTGACCAAGTACTTCGGCACGTCGAAGTAAGTTCGCAAGCCGCAATGACCTGAGTCCGGGCAGATATCTTGCCCGGTCGCAGGTTGGCTGCGGCAAGAAAGTCGCAATAAAGCAGTAGAGCAACTGACGGAGTACGCATGGAACTCGATTTTTCGCCGGTGTGGGCAAACTGGCAGGACCTCGCGCACGGCGCGCTCGTTACCGTCGAGGTAACTGTCTGCGCGCTGGCCTTGGGCTGCGTGTTGGGTTTGCTGGTCGGCATGGGGCGCCTGAATCCGGCGCATCGCATCCGCTACGGCATCTGCACCATCTATGTCACGTTCATTCGTGGCACGCCGCTGCTGGTGCAGCTCTTTATCCTGTTCTTCGGCCTGCCGCAGTTCAACATTCTGCTGCCGGCGTTCCTGTGCGGTGTGCTGGGTCTGGGCATTTATAGCGGTGCCTACGTCTCGGAAATCGTGCGGGGCGCCATCCAGTCGATCGAGCGCGGCCAGATGGAAGCTGCCCGTTCGCTCGGTATGCCCTACGGCATGGCCATGCGCTCGGTGATTCTGCCGCAAGCGATCGTGCGCATGATTCCGCCGCTGGGTAACGAATTCATTGCGTTGATCAAGAACTCGGCACTCGTGTCGTTGCTCACCATTCACGACGTGATGCACGAAGGCCAGAAGATCATCAGCGTGTCGTACCGCTCGCTGGAAGTGTATCTGGCGATTGCGTTTGTTTATCTGATTCTGACCGGTGCCACCACGCTGCTGTTGCAGCGCGCCGAGAAGTCCCTGCGTGCCGGAGGTGCCGTGCAATGAGCAATGTGAAGAAAGACATCGGCGCGCCGATTCTCAAGATCGAAGGGCTGGGCAAGGCCTACGGCAGCCATCAGGTGCTCAAGGGCATCGACTTCGAAGTCGATGCACGTCAGGTGGTTGTGGTCATCGGGCCGAGCGGCTCGGGCAAGAGCACGTTCCTGCGCTGCTGTAACGGGCTGGAGACGGCCGAGCAGGGCACCATCGAGATCGTCGGCAAGAAGCTCGTCGATCACGGCAAGATGATGAGCGAGAACGCGCTCAACGAACTGCGCACCGAAGTGGGCATGGTGTTCCAGTCGTTCAACCTGTTCCCGCATCTGACGGTGCTCGAGAACGTCACGCTGGCGCCGAAGAAGCTGCGCGGCATGAAGGGCGGGGAGGCCGAGAAGCTCGCGCGCGAGTTGCTTGCCAAAGTGGGGCTCGCCGCCAAGGCCGACGTATTCCCGGGCACGCTCTCGGGCGGTCAGAAGCAACGTGTGGCCATTGCGCGAGCGCTGGCCATGCAGCCGCAGGTCATGCTCTTCGACGAACCGACGTCGGCACTCGATCCGGAACTCGTGGGTGAAGTGCTGCAAGTGATGAAGGCGCTCGCCAACGACGGCATGACGATGCTGGTCGTGACGCACGAAATGGGGTTCGCTCGCGAAGTGGCCGATGTGGTCGTCGTGATGGATCAGGGCCGCATCATCGAAGCGGGTGCGCCCGAACAGATTTTCACCGCACCGCGTGAAGCGCGTACGCGTGAGTTTCTGCAAGCAGTTATCGCACGGTAAGGGCAAGGCAGGTACACGTATGACAATCGATCGAACGGTGTGGCAAGGCCGTGTGGATACTGGCGAAGCCGGTCACACGCTGCGTCTGCATCAGGTGCTTCGCGACTACGATGCGGCGCAGGCCGCGGGCGGCGCTGTCGTCCTGGGTTTTTGCAGTGACGAAGGCGTGCGCCGCAATCACGGGCGCCAGGGCGCAGTGGCGGGCCCCGACATGCTGCGCCGGGCGTTGGCGAGCCTGCCCGTGCAGGGCACGCCGGCCGTGTTCGACGGCGGCAACATCGTGTGCGCCGACGACCGGCTTGAAGCGGCGCAAGCCGCCCTCGGCCATCGCGTGGCCGAAGTGCTGGCCGCTGGTGCGCGTCCGGTGGTGCTCGGCGGCGGTCATGAAATCGCCTACGGTACGTTCCTCGGGGTCGCCGAACACTTCGGCGACCGCCTTCGCGACGAGCCAATCCTGATCCTCAATTTCGACGCGCATTTCGACTTGCGTGCGCAACCGACGGCCAGCTCGGGCACGCCGTTCTGGCAGATCTCGCAGTTGCTAGCCGGGCGTCAGGCGCCGTTCCACTACGCGTGTCTGGGCGTGAGCCGCTACAGCAACACCGACGCACTGTTCGAACGTGCGAAGGCGCTGGATGTCGACTTCTGGCTCGATACGGAAATGCTGGCGCATCGTCTGCCGGAAATGTGCGAACGGCTGGAGAAGAAGCTCGCCCGCGTGAGCCACGTCTATCTGACCATCGACATGGATGTACTGCCGGGCGAGAAGGCCCCGGGCGTGTCGGCACCGGCGGCGCACGGCGTAGCGTTCGAAGTTGTCGAGACGCTCATCGGCGTGGTCCGCCGCTCGGGCAAACTGCGTGTGGCCGATATTGCCGAGTACAACCCGACGTACGACCGCGATGGATTGACGGCACGTGTGGGGGCACGTCTGCTGCACCCGTTGATCACGCAATTGGAAGGCTGAGCCGGGGGCTGAATGCGTCGCGGGACGGAAAGCGCGAAGCAAGGCAGGACGGAAAACCGAATGCGCGGTTGAGCGCGGGAGGCGATGGGCGTGAAGGGTTATTTGCGCCAATCGCGGAATTTCTGCGCGACAATAGGGCGGGCGATCGATGGTGATCGCCCGCCCTATTTGTTTGGTGCGTTTTTTGGTGCGCTGCCGCAAAATTCCCCGGATTTCGCGGGTCGCGCGCCGTCCGAAGTCGACAAGCGAGGTCACGATGACAGAGCAGACGAATTCCCCCAACGATGCCCACACCGAAGTCGCCACCTTGGCCGGTGGTTGTTTTTGGTGTCTCGAGGCTTGTTACCAGCAGCTCGACGGCGTGAAGCGCGTCGTCTCGGGGTACGAGGGCGGTCAGGTCGATAACCCGAGTTACGAGCAGGTTTGTGAAGGCGATACCGGCCACGCCGAGGTGGTGCGCCTGACTTACGATCCGGACATCGTCAGCTATGAAGAATTGCTGATCGTGTTCTTCTCGATTCACGATCCGACCACGCTGAACCGGCAGGGCAACGACGTCGGCACGCAATATCGTTCGGCGATCTTCTATCACGACGAGAAGCAGAAACAAGTCGCCGAGCATCTGATTGCCGAGTTGATGGCCGAGATGACCTATCCGGCACCGATCGTCACGCAGGTCGTGGCCGAAGAGACGTTCTGGCCGGCCGAGGCTTATCACCAGAACTACTTCGTCCAGCATCCCGATCAGGGCTACTGCGCGTATGTCGTCGCCCCGAAACTCAAGAAATTCCGCGAGAAGTTCTCGCGTCGCTTGAAGGCCGCTTGAGCGCAAGCGCCGGACTCGCACGTGAGACGGATACCGTGCTCACGTGCGGCGTCGCGTTCCGCGCTTACGCATTCGCGGCGCTCAGAGTATGGCGCAGCGCAGACCGGCCCTCGGCATCGTCTGCGCATCTGCCGTTGCCGGTCGTTCGGCATCACGACGTTGCCGGCATGTCGCGAGATGGCGCGTGAAATCGGAAACTTGCATCATCGCCGGCGTGATCTTCGTCTCCCTGTTTTCCCGTGCACCGTGCCCAGCCATCCCCGCGGCCCCGTAATGGAAGTCGATGATGGCCGCGTGAGCGCTCGCGACATCGTACCGATACTCGTTGGGTGTATCGAGAAACATGAGCTCGCTGGCACCGAAGTCCAGCAGTTCCGCCTCGCTGGGCACCCCCTCACTGACCGAAAAGAAACCGCTCGCCACCGCGTGCGCGCCCACGTCATAGCGTAATGCGTTGATGGTGCCCGGCGCGTAATCAGGTCCGTCGCGCAGTAGCGACAGCAGGCCGATCTGGCCGATGACGCGTTCAAGCGAAGTGGCATCCCCTTGCGGATGCAGCGTGAGAATCGTCGCCAGCATCTCGCGCAATTGCGCGTTGTCCGGCACGCAGGCGTTCGGGCAACCGTCTCGTGGCGTCAACAATTCCGTCAATGCGTTTCGAACGTAGCGGTCGACCGGCACCGGCTTGCACTCGATGACACCGAGCCGGAAACGATCGGTCGCGCTGAGGGAGAGGGACGGCCCCGCAGGCAGTGCCGATAGTGCCGGTCGTGCCGGTAGTGCATTGGCCATTGTGCGCAGATCGGCGGCCACACGGGGCGGTTCGGCCGAACGCAGGCCGAGGCTGGAGGGTTCGCCTGGCAGGGAAAGGGCGGGAGCGAGGGCGTAGGAAGGTGGGCAAAGCGTGGGATTGGCGACAGCAAGACTCGGCATGTAGCGCGATCTCCTGAGAGTTGAAATGGATGAAGACGGGGCTGGGGGCAGGCGGGATTGAGGCTCATCCCACCACATTCACTGGCATTCCCTCAGCTTCCGCGAACAGAATCAGGCAGTGTTCCCCTACGTCCAGCGCGTGACCGTAGGCGGCGTCGAAGCTTTCGAAAACGAAGGCCTCCCGGGCGTCGGGCACTTGTTGCGTCACGATTTCGAAGCGATGGTGATCGAACCGGATATCGAGATACGTATCGCTCTCGTGAAACCAGACGACGTAGCCGCCGAATGGCAGAGTGGCAGGGGGCTCGCGCACCGTTGCCGTGCCGGGCGCGGCAGTACCGGGTGCCGCCTGCATCGAACGTGCATTGGGCGGCTGCGCATCCAGCCAGCGCTGATAGTCGTCACGAAAGGGCCGATCCGTCATGGGCGTATCTCCTTGGGAATGACAATGGCGCCTGTGAGGCGCCGGGGCGATGGTGCGATAAGTGACGTCCGCCGGTTGTTGCGAACGGGCTTGTCTTTGCCGAATTTGCGTCGAGTCGGGCGCACAACCGGCATCGGGGGAGGCCCCTCCGAAGGCGTGGCGCATACGATCATCGGGACGTGTTGATAGTGCCTTCCCGGGCCGGCCGGTAGTGCAAGGGACTTCCGAAAACGGTCTAGGACAACACCTCGATCCAGCAAATCTGCCCATCTCCAGCCGATTTCCACTGAAAACCCGCGCCGATACTAAACGTTCATATCTTCATTATTTTTCGCATAGAATGACGCTTCCCCTCATGAAGTCTTCAGGTAGTTAGCCGTGCGCCCCCTGCCTTTTCGCGATGCGTTGATGGCCATGATTGGCATCGCGCTCGTCAACATGCTGGTCGCTCTCGACCAGACCGTTGTCAGTACTGCCCTCCCGTCCATCGTCGCCGAACTCAAGGGTTTCGAGTATTACGCCTGGATCGCCAGCATTTATTTGCTTGCGTCCGTCGTGACCGTGCCGGTTTTCGGGCGGCTGGGCGATTATTTCGGCCGTCGCCAGTTCGTCATTGCCTCCGTGGTCACCTTTACGGCGGCCTCGGTGCTGTGCGGCCTGGCGCCCAACATGCCGTTCCTGATCTTCGCGCGCGCGTTACAGGGTCTCGGCGGCGGGATGATGGTCGGCACGGCCTTCGCCTCGGTGCCCGATCTCTTTCCCGATGCGCGCTCGCGCGTGCGCTGGCAGGTGGTGATCACCACGGCGTATGGCATCGGCACGGCGGCCGGCCCCTCGCTGGGCGGCCTGCTCTCCGAGCACTTCGGCTGGCGCTCGACCTTCTTCATCAACCTGCCGGTCGGCCTCGCCGCGCTGTACTTCGTGTGGCGATATCTGCCGAAATTCCCGTCGGTGCACAAGGGCGATGTCCGCGTCGACTGGCGCGGTGCGCTCTGGATCGCGGTCGTGCTGGGTGGTTTTCAGGTGTTCATCGAGAACGTGCCGGCGCATGGCGCGTCGCTCGTCAACCTGTTGCTCATCGTGGCGGTCGTCGTCGGCTTTTGGGTGTTGTTGCGCACCGAGCGTCGCGCCACGCACCCGATCGTGCCGCTCGACATGTTCCGGCACCCGCAACTGGTGGTGCTGTTCACGCTGTCCGTGCTGATCGGCTTCGTGATGTACTCCCTGATCTTCTTCGCCCCGCTGCTGCTGCAAGGCGGCTTTGGCCTGAGTCCGCAAACGGCTGGGCTCATCGCGACGCCGATCGCCGCTTGCATTGCGCTGGGCAGCTTCATCAACACGCCCATCGTGGTACGCCTGTCGCGCCCGACCAACATGCTGATCCTCGGCTTCTGCCTGCTGGCCGTCGCCTCGGCCGGTGTGGGGCTGGCGCATCGTGAAACCTCGCACGCCGTGCTCGCCCTGATGATGGCGTTCGCGGGCATCGGCATCGGGTTCATCCTGAACAACATGAACGTGTTCGGGCAGGAGATCGCCGGGCGCGAGCGCTTCGGCATCACCACCGCGCTGCTACAGTCGACACGCATGGTCGGCGGCATGCTCGGCACGACCATCGTCGGCACGCTCGTCAACCACTGGTACGCGAGCGGTGTGGCCGGTGCGGTGTCGGCCTATGACGGCACCCCGGCGTCACACGCTGTCGCGCGGGCCCTCGATCCGCGCATTCTGATCGACCCGGCGCTGCGCGGCGACCTGCTCACCGACCTGCGAGCCATGGGGATCGACGGCATGCCGCTGGTCGAAACCGCTCGCCAGACGCTGGTCAATGCCGTGCACGCCGGCGTGCTGCTCACCGGTGTCGCGGCGATCATTGCCGCACTGCTGGTGCGCCGCATCCGCCAGATCCAGTTTCCGAAGCGGCTCGACCGGTCCGTGGTCGTCGCGCCGGAATAAAGCGATAAGGCGTCGACCTCGTTTACAATGCGCGGTGTTTGCCGGTATGCGGCATCACCGAATTTTGTGAACGAGGTTTCCATGATCATCAAGCCACGCGTGCGCGGCTTCATCTGCGTCACCACCCATCCCGTTGGCTGCGAAGCCAACGTCAAGCAACAGATAGAGTACGTGAAGGCCCAGGGCCCGATCGCCAACGGCCCCAAGAAGGTGCTCGTGCTCGGCGCGTCTACCGGTTACGGTCTGGCTGCCCGCATCACCGCCGCGTTCGGTTGCGATGCCGCGACGCTCGGCGTTTTCTTCGAGCGCGCCGGCTCCGAGACGAAGCCGGCAACCCCGGGTTGGTACAACACGGCGGCGTTCGACAAGTTCGCCACCGAGAAGGGGTTGTACGCGAAGAGCATCAACGGCGATGCCTTCTCCAAGGACATCAAGGCCAAGACCATCGAGACGATCAAGAACGATCTCGGTCAGGTCGATCTGGTCGTCTACAGCCTCGCCGCGCCGCGCCGCATCCACCCGGAAACGGGGCAGGTCTTCAATTCCGTGCTCAAGCCCATCGGCAAATCGGTGACGCTGCGCGGTATCGATACCGACAAGGAAGTGGTCAAGGAATCGGTGCTCGAACCCGCGTCGCAGGAAGAGATCGACAACACCGTGGCCGTCATGGGCGGTGAAGACTGGCAAATGTGGATCGACGCGCTGGCCGAAGCCGGTGTGCTCGCCCCGGGCGCCAAGACCACGGCATTCACGTACCTCGGCGAGAAGATCACGCACGACATCTACTGGAATGGCTCGATCGGTGCTGCCAAGCGCGATCTCGACGACAAGGTGCTGAACATCCGTGCCAAGCTCGCCGCCAACGGTGGCGATGCCCGCGTCGCCGTGCTCAAGGCGCTGGTCACGCAGGCCAGCTCGGCGATTCCGATGATGCCGCTGTACCTGTCGCTGCTGTTCAAGGTGATGAAGGAACAGGGCACGCACGAAGGCTGCATCGAGCAGATCTACGGTCTGTACAAGGACAGCCTTTACAACGCCTCGCCGTTGCTCGACGCCGATGGCCGCGTGCGCACCGATCAGAAGGAACTGTCACCGGAAGTGCAAACGGCCGTGATGGCACTGTGGGACAAGGTGACCAACGACAATCTGTACGAACTGACCGATTTCGCGGGCTACAAGCAGGAATTCCTGCGCTTGTTCGGCTTCGAGATCGATGGTGTGGACTACGACGCCGATGTGAATCCGGACGTGCAGATTCCGCATCTGGTCGCGTAAGTTGACCCGGTAAGCGTCACAACGTTGTCCGACGAGGGCCTGACCCCGGCGAATTGCTTGAATTCGCTGGCGTCAGGCCCTCGGCGTTTCTGAATTCGCGTCGCCGGTGTCCGGCGATGTGGCGTCGGGCGTGCCGGCTCTGTCGGCCTCCGCCGTCGACAGTTCGGCAATTCGCTCGGCCAAGGCCTGACACGATAGCGGCGACGAGCCCTCGGCCTTGTTGTTGACGATCACATAGACGGGGTGACCGGCGAGCGCATAGTGCGTGGCCAGCGCGGCGAGCACGTCGCGTGTCGTCGGGTCGGGATCGACGATCTTGTCGAACGGCGCGTACTTCGCCTTGGCTTGTTCGTAGCGATGCCCGCTATTCAGATTCCAGCGCACCACCAGCGGTCCGGCGCCGGCTTCATCGAGCATCGCCAATGCGGCCGCCTGCCGCTCCACGTGTGGCATACGCGCGTGCAGGCCGATGCAATAACGCACGCCCAACTGTCCCAGCGCGCGCATCAACCGAGGCGTCAACAGCGCGCCGTCGCGAATCTCCAACGCATAGCAGGGACCGGGGACCGGTGTGCCCGACGGATCGTCCGACTGCGCCGGAAGCGGTGGCAACGCCGCGAAAAACGCTTCAATACGCTGCACCAGCGCGGGAATATCACGCAGAAGTTCCGAAGGCAGCGGCGACATCTGGAATACCAGCACTCCTGCCTTGGCACCGAGCCCGGTCAGACATGGCGTGACAAACTGCTCGGTCGCAATTCGCGCATCGAGAAAGCAAGGGTTCGACGACAGGCCTTCGCCTTGCTCGCCACGCACGACGGCGTCGGTAACCACGCTCGGTGCCTTGATCAGAAATCGGAAGCTGTCGGGCACTTGCTCGGCGTACTTCTGATACTCGACGATCGTCATCGGCTTGTAGAACGACCGGTCGATGCCGACGCAGCGCAGTACCGGATGACTCGCGTACGCAGTGAGTCCCTGACGGGAGAGCTTGGTATCGCTGTAGTCGTCATCCCAGACAATCCCCTTCCAACCCGGAAACGACCACGACGACGTCCCCAGCCGAATGTTGCCGGGGAGGGTGTTGCCCGTGGATTGCAAGGCGGAGGAGACGGTCGCCGCCCCTACACCGCCGCGACGGGGCATGCCCGCGCGGTGGCCGGTAGATTCGGGGGCGGTTGGGGTGGTTCGGGCAGGACCGACCTGCCCGGCGCGCCCGCCCGGCGCAGGATCGTCAGGCGGTGCCCCAAACAGATCGAACTGACTCATGAATGCCTACGGATGACGCGATGGATGACGAGAGGGTTGGTGCTACGGTCGACGCTATGGACGACGACGGACAACGCGATTAGACCACGTCCGCCACGTTGGCCGTCGTCCCGGCAATCTCGTCCGCCGCTCATCCGCCGATCGGGTTCTCGTACATATAGCGACGTGACCACGGCAGGCCCTTCGCTGGCTGCCCCGCCTTGCGGCACACGATCTGATAAATCGACACATGATCGTGTTCGAACGCATACGCGCAACCCGCGAGATACACGCGCCACACGCGGAAGCGCTCTTCACCCGCCAGCTCGCGCAGGCGCGGGGCATGCGCTTCGAAGCGCTCCGACCAGAGCGTGAGCGTGCGCGCATAGTGACGACGCAGACTCTCGACGTCGCTCGCTTCGAGCCCGCCGCGCTGCATCGACTCCAGCGCAAGGCTGATGTGCGGCAGCTCACCGTTCGGGAACACGTACTTGTCGATGAATTCGCCACCGCCCATGGCGGTTTCGCCACTGTCCGGGTCGGTCGAGGTGATGCCGTGATTCATCGCGACGCCGTCGTCCTTGAGCAGCGATGCCATCTTGGCGAAGTAGTCGGTGAGGTTCTTGCGGCCCACGTGTTCGAACATGCCCACGCTGGTGATGCGATCGAACTGGCCTTCGACGTCGCGGTAATCCTGAATGCGGATTTCGATCTGATCCTGAAGCCCCGCTTTCCTGACCCGCTCGGTCGCCAGATCGTACTGGTTTTGCGAGAGCGTGACGCCCACACATTTCGCGCCGAACTTCTTGGCCGCGCGAATCACCAGCGCTCCCCACCCGCAGCCGATATCGAGCAAGGTCTGCCCGGGCTGCACCTGAATCTTCGTGAGGATGTGATCGATCTTCTTTTCCTGCGCCGTATCCAGGTCTTCGTCGCCCTGTTCGAAGTAGGCACACGAATAGACCATGTTCTTGTCCAGCCAGAGCTGGTAGAAGTCGTTCGATACGTCGTAATGAAACTCGATCGAGCGCTTGTCGGACTGTTTCGTGTGATTGAAGTGGCGTGTGATGCGTCCGAGCGGACCGATCGCCGAAAGGCTGCTGCCGGCGAGCGCGTAGCTCATGTCGATAACGTCGGAGAGCTTGCCTTCGACGTCGATCTCGCCCTTCACATACGCCTCGCCTAGATTGTCGAGGCTTGGGGTCAGCAAGCGCGTCATGGCCGCAGGGCCATTGACGCGCAACGTCACGCTGGGGTTGTCGAACGCACCAAAATCATAGTGCTGCCCGTTCCAGAGCGCGAGGCGGATCGGCAGGTTGGAGGAAGTCTTGACGCCGCTGACCCAGCTTTCGAGTTTTTTCTCCCACAACATGGATGTGCTCCAAGTGTCACCAAAAAAACTTTAAGTCCGTACCGCACGGCGCGGCGACGTCTCCTCGTCAAACGGGCGGGCAGGCGTACCGCGTCGGCCAAGCCGATGCGTGGGTCAGGGTGAAAGGCGCGCCACGCGCCACGACCCATCGGCAAGCCGGAAATACTTGATGCGATCATGCAGGCGCGACACGCGGCCCTGCCAGAATTCGATGCTCTCGGGGTTGAGGCGATAGCCGCCCCAGTGCGGTGGACGCGGCGGTGCGTCGCCGAACTGGCGCCGGAAATCCGCTTCACGCTCTTCGATGATGCTGCGATCGGCCACTTCGGCGCTCTGCACCGAGGCCCAGGCACCCAGCCGTGAACCGACCGGACGCGAGTGATAGTAGGCGTCGCTTTCTGCTTCGGTCACCTTCTCGACGCGTCCCTCGATGCGCACCTGACGCTCGAGTTCGACCCAGTGGAACAGCAGACAGCCGTACGGCGTCGCGGCCAGTTCCTGCCCCTTGCGCGATTCGTAATTCGTGAAAAACGTGAAGCCGCGTTCGTCGACGCCCTTGATGAGCACAATGCGTGCGTCGGGGCGGCCGTCGGGCGTGACCGTGGCGAGCGTCATCGCATTCGGCTCGGACAGTTGAGCCTTGAGCGCTTGCTCAAACCAGTGTTGGAATTGGTCGATCGGACTGGGCGCTACGTCGCGCTCGGAAAGTGAGCCGAGGGCGTAGTTTTTGCGCAGGTCCGCGAGTGATGGCGTCTGGGTCACGACGATCGTTGTCGGTCAGTTGCGGTTGGGGGTTGCGACACAGTATAGCGAAGAGTCGGCGAATTTGCGCACGTGGTGATTTGTCGCATCGCCGACACGTCATCGCGCCGAATGCCGCGTAGTACGGGCATCCAGCGCCATGTGCTTGATATTTAAGGAGTGAACTATTTTGCGGGCTCGCCGGGACCGGCGGCCGAAGCGGATCCCGGCGGGGTGCCGCAAATCCCTGTGGCTGGCATGGGATTTGCGGCCGTTTTGCGACCTCAACCGGGCTTAGGGAGCCTCGCGGTCTGCCCCAAAAGTGGGCGCCGTACCGGGGCGCTGCGTGCTGCGCGAGGGCGTCGCCGATTTGCCACTCGCGCCGGGCACTGGCTTGACCGCCCCGGGGTTGCGGCTCGCCGGGCGTTGCAGGTTGGCGAGCAGCTCACCGCACGGGCTGTCCTTGCCCGGGCCGAGTTCGAGCAGCGGCACGAGGGCGGTGTATGGGGCGAGCACGCCAAGGGCAATGGCACCGCCCGCCCGGGCGACCAGCGTCGGCACGTTCACGCCCACGTCCGGATTCTTGAACGTGCCGTGCACGTACAGGGGCGAGCGCAACGACAGGAGGCCGAAGTGTTTCGGCTCGGGGCGGATCGTCAGGTTGAAGCGCTCGCGCTTGAGATCGACTTGCCCCGTCACGCCGATGCTGGTGTCGTCGGTATCGATCACGAAGGTGCGGGCGTCCATGATGCCGTCACGTACGGCAAAATCGGCCGCGGCACAGCGCATCTCGATCTGCTTGTCGCCAAAGAGCTTGGTGAGCACGATGTTGCCCACGTTCATCCCCAGGTACTGCAACAGCAGTTTGCTGACCGAGCCGCGATCGATCAGCGTCTTGATCTCGCCATTCGACGAGCCGGCCAGCGCGGCCACCGAGTTGCCCGTGGCGGTGAGCGCGGCGTCGCCGTTGACTTCACCGACGCTGGTCTTCATCAAGTCCACCTCGGGCAACAACTCCTTCATCTTCAGATGTCGCAACGAGATCTGCGAATCGACCTTCATCGGCTCGGCTTGCCCGTTGAGCACCAGGTTCGACGTAATGCGCCCGCCTGCCACCCCGAACTCCAGCGGTTTGAGCGAGAGCACGCCGTCGTCCAACACCACATGCGTGACGAGATTGTCGATCGGCAGGCTCTTGTCCTTGATGATCTTGCGGCCAGTGAACTGCACATCGGCGTCGATGGCTCGCCAGCGGTCTGTCTTGAACGGATCGACGGGCAGCACCTTGTCCGATGGCGGCGCTTTCGGCTTGCCGGAAAGGTCGCTGCCGCCCGACGGATTCTGGCCCCCGACGACCGGGCCCAGATCGACCAGCCGCAACTGATTCGAGACGACGGCGCCTTGCAGAATGTTGCGCGGCTCGCGCTGGCGGAACACCAGCGTGCCCGACAGATCGCTCTGGCCGACCTTGCCCTGGAAGCGTTCATAACGCCACACGCCGGCCGTATGCAGCAGATGGCCGTTGGTTTCGTAAGCGGGGGTTTCCGGCAACAGCACGCCGGTAATCGGATAGAGGTCGGCCATCGTCGGGCCGGCCAGACGCAGGTGCATGTCGAGCGCAGAGAGCGTGGCTGGGTTGGTGAACGTGCCGCGTGCGGCAATCTGTGTGCGGCCGATGCGCACGCTGGCGTCGAGCGGGTAGGGGTCTCCCGAGTCCTCCAACGAGAGAACGTCGCCGCCACGCGCCTTACCGGTCACGGCAGCCTTGCGGAAGGTGCCTTTGAGCGTTACGCCGATGCCGTACGGGGCTTGTCCGTCGATGGTGGCGACGTTGGCGGTCAGGTCGAGTTGCTGAGGCACGATATTGGCGCGAATCACGCCGTCTTCGAGAATCAGACGGCCGATACGAAATTTCCACGGCGAGGGCTCGCCGTTGCTCTTGGTGAAGGTCCAGTTGTTCTGGCCGTCGGCCCGTTCTTCGACAAGAATCTTGGGCGCGGAGAGCGTGACTTCGGGCAGGACGATGTGCTTGTCGAGCAGCGGCAGCCATTCGAGCGAGAACGTGAGGCGGCCGAGCGAGATCATGTTCGGCGTCTCGCTCCACGCAACATTGCCTAACACGATATCATTCGCGATCAGGCGAGGCCGCGGCAGCCAGCGCCCCAGTCCCGGGGTCTGTGCGTTCGGGGCGAGCCAGTGCAGTGACAGGTCGCCGCGAATCTCGAACGGCCGGCCGGTCGCGGTGCTCACTTCCCGGTTGATCCAGGGCCGGGCGTAGTTCCAGTCAAACCACGTGATGAACGCCGCGAATGCCAGCACGATGGCGACCAGAGTGATCGCCAGCCATTTCAAGGACGTTATCCATCGCATCATGAACAGTACCCCGTCGATTGTTGTTGCTCCGGTGCCTGCCACGCCATCGGAGGAAGATTTTGACGCGAACCGCCGTTTTGGCGGTATCGCGCGTTTATACGGTGACGACGGTCTCGCGCGCCTGCGGGAGGCCCACGTTGCTGTCATCGGCATCGGCGGCGTTGGCTCGTGGGTGGCCGAGGCCCTGGCGCGCAGCGCCGTGGGCAGGCTCACCCTCATCGATCTCGATAACGTCGCCGAAAGCAATACCAATCGTCAGGTGCATGCGCTTGATGGCAACTACGGCAAGCCGAAAGTCGCCGCGATGGCCGAACGTATTCTGGCCATCAACCCTGCCTGTCAAGTTACGCTTATCGAGGACTTCGTGGAACTGGAGAACCTCGACACGATGCTTGGCGGTGGCTTCGATTGGGTGATCGATGCCATCGACAGTGTGCGGGTGAAGACAGCGCTTATCGCGTGGTGCGTTGCGCACAAGCAGCGTCTTGTCACCGTCGGCGGGGCCGGCGGTCAGATCGATCCGACACGCATTCGCATCGACGATCTCGCTCGCACGATTCAGGATCCGCTGCTTGCAAAAGTGCGTGCGCAATTACGCAAGCAACATGGTTTTGTCCGTGGTCCCAAAGCCAAGTTCAACGTGCCGGCCGTGTACTCCGACGAGCCTTTGCAGTACCCCGAAGCGGTATGTGCGCCGGGCGAAACCCCCGATGCCGCTAACGGGCCCCAGGGGCTCAATTGCGCGGGTTTCGGCTCAAGCATGTGTGTCACAGCGACATTCGGCATGGCGGCTGCCGCGCACGTTCTGAAGCAAATGACGATGCGTGCCCCGAAAGCACGCACCTGACGTGTCTTTGTTTTACCAAGTCACGCGCGCCACGTCTGTAACCAAAAGTTACTAATGGGCGTGAAGTCGACGCGACGGGGGAAGCCGGGCGTGGAATAGAAAACGGCCGGGGGGCTGAACAGACCCCGGCCGTTTTTCATTGGTATGCCGCCATCGCAGGCGATCTCTCGAAATTCGTCACGCGACGAGAGATGACGCAGACGTGAGTGGCGCCGATCAGCGAAGTTCGCGGCGCAGCACCTTACCCACCGGCGTTTTCGGCAGTTCCTTGCGGAACTCGATCACGTGCGGCACCTTGTAGTTCGTGAGGTGCTGGCGGCAGAAATCGATCACGATCTGCTCGGTCAGGTCGGACGACTTCTTGACGATGACCGCCTTGACCGCTTCGCCCGTGCGCTCGCTGGGCACCCCGACGACGGCAGA
Source organism: Pandoraea sp. PE-S2T-3 (assembly GCF_002179965.1). Taxonomy (GTDB): domain Bacteria; phylum Pseudomonadota; class Gammaproteobacteria; order Burkholderiales; family Burkholderiaceae; genus Pandoraea. The sequence goes on along the minus strand of NZ_NGUQ01000011.1, from coordinate 207,885 downwards.
TTCGAGCACGCCCGGGCACATCGCGAGCACGCCTTCCACTTCGTTCGGATAGACGTTGAAGCCCGACACGATAATCATGTCCTTCTTGCGATCGGTGATACGAACGTAGCCTTGCTCGTCCATCGTGCCGATGTCGCCGGTGCGCAACCAGCCATCGGGCGTGACGGTCTTCGCCGTTTCGTCTTCCCGGTGCCAGTAGCCCTTCATGACTTGCGGGCCGCGCACGCAGATCTCGCCTTCCTGACCGAAGCCGAGGGCTTCGTTGGCGTCGTTGCGGATGCTCACCTCGGTGGACGAAATCGGCAGCCCGATCGAGCCGTTGAACTCGCTGCCGAGCGGGTTGATACACACGGCCGGCGAGGTTTCGGTGAGGCCGTAGGCTTCGATGAGCGGATGCCCGGTCACTTGGCGCCAGCGCTCGGCCACGGCGCGTTGCACGGCGGCACCGCCACCGAGGGCGCACTTGAGGGCGCTGAAGTCGAGCTTGTCGAACCCCGGGGTATTGAGCAGGCCGTTGAAGAGCGTGTTCACACCGGTCATGAACGTGAACTTCCACTTGCTCAATTCCTTCACGAAGCCCGGCATGTCGCGCGGGTTGGTGATGAGCAGGTTGAGTGCGCCCAGTTGCAGGAACACGAGGCAGTTCGCGGTCAGGCAGAAGATGTGATACAGCGGCAGGGCCGTGACGATGATCTCTTTGCCCTCTTCGAGGCCGGAGCCGATCCAGGCGCGCGCCTGCAACATGTTGGCGATCATGTTGCGGTGCGTGAGCATCGCGCCCTTGGCCACGCCGGTGGTGCCGCCCGTGTATTGCAGGAAGGCGATGTCGTCGTGACCGAGTTGTACCTCGTTCAGCTTGGCGCGCGCGCCTTGGGCGAGGGCGTCACGAAACGACACGGCGTGCGGAATATTCCAGTCGGGCACCATTTTCTTCACATGGCGCACTACGTAGTTCACGATCCAGCGCTTCGGGGCGGGCACCAGGTCACCGATGGCCGTCGTGATGACGTGCTTGACGGGCGTGTCGGGCAGGGCTTTTTGCAGCGTAGCGGCGAAGTTCTCGATGACGACGATGGCGGCGCAGCCGGCGTCCTTGAGTTGGTGTTCGAGCTCACCGGCGGTGTAGAGCGGGTTGACGTTCACGACAACCATGCCGGCGCGCAGGATGCCGAAGACGGCGACCGGATATTGCAGCAGGTTGGGCGACATGATCGCGACGCGCGAGCCGCGCTCCAGCCCGGGCAGGCTTTGCAGATAGGCGGCGAAGTCGCGCGATTTTTTCTCGAGGTCGGCGAATGTCATCGTCACGCCGAGGTTCGAGAAAGACGGGCGATTTGCGAATTTCTGGCAGCTTTGAAGAAACAGGTCGTTCAGCGAACGATACGCGTTGACGTCGATCTCGGCCGGCACGCCGGGCGGATAGCTCTTGAGCCAGACTTTTTCCATGAGCGCCTCCTTGAATATGGTTTTTATCGCATCGTCGCTTCCGGGGGAAGGGGGTTCCCCGTGGCGCCGTGCCTGTTTTGAATGTCGACGCGCGAAATGGTGCGCTGCCCGATGTTCCCTTGGGGAACTGTGCTCGGTGCACGCGGCGCCTTGAGCGCAGAAATCATGCGTCGCAAAAAGCCGTAGGATACCGTGTCGTTTGCGCGCGTAGCAGAGGGAATCCCATGATTTGGCGCGGGTTTGCGTGGAGTAATTGTTCTAGCGGCAAACACTTGCCACGGTGGGCGATTCCGCGCTAATCCCGCATGGAATGCGCGGTGAGGCGGGGAAATCAGAGATATGACAAAAGAATTGCAAAAAACACTTGCGCGGTGAGTTGGTTTCTTACATAATTCTGTTCTCACAGCGCGGCTGTAGCTCAGTTGGATAGAGTACTTGGCTACGAACCAAGGGGTCGTGGGTTCGAATCCTGCCAGCCGCGCCATCTGATTCGAGGGTCTCCTCACGGAGACCCTTAGTTTTTCGGGAGAATCTTTCCCGTTGGCGCACCTAGTATTAGGCATGCGTTGATGAGAAAGAGTATCGACAGCGTCAAAACGTCTGATCGGTGTCTCGCGTGTAGTTTGTGCGGCTGTAGCTCAGTTGGATAGAGTACTTGGCTACGAACCAAGGGGTCGTGGGTTCGAATCCTGCCAGCCGCACCACGTAGTAGAAAAAACGCTCCAGAGGCGAAAGCTTCTGGGGCGTTTTTCATTGGTGCGCCGGAAATGACGAGGGAACGTTGCTAAGCCGCAAAAGTGTTCTCGCCCCCCGGTAGTGCGTTTGCGCATGTTCAATTTTTCGAGATGTTCAATTTTCTTGAACAAGAAAATTGAACATCCCCTACGGCTCGATGCGTGCGCCGATTTGCCGTGTTTTACCCCACCTGCCACCCCAACCCCAGCGCCTTTTGCAGCGTAACGAACGACTTGAGCAGTTGCGCGTCGCCGGCGATGCGGTCTTGTTCGGCGGAGAAGCGCGTGCGCTCGGCGTCGAGCCAGTCGAGTGTGCTTGCCGTGCCGGCGCGATAGCGTTGACGCGTGAGCGTTGCGGCGCGCGTTGCCGAAGCCTCCACACTGCGCAGCCGGTAGACGTTCTCGCGCTGGTGTCCGTAACGCGTGAGCGCCACATCGGCGTCGCGTAGCGCCGTCAGCACGGCACTTTCGTACTTCGCCTGCGCCTGATCTCGTCCGGCCTTCGCACCGTCGACACCGGCCTGCACGCGGCCGAAGTCGAGCACATTCCATTGCAGACGCGGCAGCGCCATCCAACTGAAGTTCTCCTTGCGCACGAGATGACCCGGGTCGAGGGCCGAATAGCCCAGTTCACCCATGATCGAAAGCTTCGGGAACCAGTTGGCGGTCTGCACGCCGATCTGCGCGTTCTGCGATGCCAGACGCCGCTCCGCCGCACGAATATCCGGACGTGCCTGCAACAGCGCCGTCGGGTCGCCGATCGCCACCTTCGCGGGCACCGTCGGCAACGCCTTGGGCGCCTTGAACTCCGCGTCGAGCGCGCCCGGCGCACGGCCCGTCAGCAGCGCCAACTGATCGAGCGATTCGATGACGTCCGCCTCCAGCGGCAACACACGCGACTGCGTCTGCTCCACCTGCGTCACCAGACGTTCCACATCAAGTTCCGACGCCACGCCACCGGCACGCCGCTGGCGCGTGAGGTCCAGCATCTCGCCTTCAAGCTGCGCGGAGTCGCGCACCAGTGCCAGACGTGCCTGCTGATCGCGCAACGCGACGTAGGTCTGCGCGACCTCGGCGGCCAACTGCACGTGTGCGTCGGCGAGATCTTCCGACGCCGCATCGGCGTCGGCGCTCGCTGCTTCCACGGCCCGGCGCGTGCCGCCAAACAGATCGACTTCCCAACTGGCATCGAAGCCCGCGATATACAGATCGAGCGGACCACGCCCGCTTGAGCCGCTGCCCCCATTCCCGCCGAGCAGGCTCAAATCGGGAGAGCGTGTGCGCAGCATCGTCACATCCACCGTGCCCTTCGGCAGCAGATCGGCCTCGTGACTGCGCAGGCTGGCGCGCGACTGGCGCACTTTGGCCTGTGCTGCGCGAATGTCAGGACTGTGCGCGATGGCGTCGTCGATGAGGGCGGTGAGTTGCGCATCGTCGAGCGCCGTCCACCAGCGTGCCACGCCGGGCGTATGCGCTTCGACACCGCTGCCCGCATGCGGATAGGTGCCCGTGCGCATGGCATCGCCGGCCACGTCGGGCGCGCCATGGTAATCGGGGCCGACGGTGCAGCCCGCAACGAGAAGCGCCGAAGCAACGGCCAAGGTTCGCAAATAAAGAGTCATGATCAGTGCCCGCCGGAGCTGAAACCCGCGGGTTGCTTGAGCAGCAGGGCAAGCGGCACGCATAACAGCAGCGCAATGCCCAGCGCATAGAAGGTCTCGGAAAACGTCATCACACTGGCTTGCTGCGCTATCTGGGCGGCGAGTTGCGCCGTGGCCTGTAACTGCGCGTGGGCCATATCGCCCGTCTGCGCAAAGAAGCCGGCCGCGTTCGCTGCCAGATGTTCCTGTCCGAGCGAACTGTTGGCAGTGATCGTCTCGCGCAGCATGGCGTCGTGATAATCGGTGCGGCGGTCGATCAGTGTGCCGAGCAGGGCCAGGCCCACCGAGCCGCCAAGATTGCGCGCCATGTTGTAGAGCCCGGCCGCGTCGCCCGCGTCCTGCGCCTCCACGGCGGCCATCGACGCCTGATTGAGCGGCATCATCGCGAGCATCTGCCCCACGCCGCGCAGCAACTGCGACACCGTGAAGTCATGTCCCACGCTCTGCGCCGTCAGGTCGATGTCGAGCATGCAACTGGCGAAGAAACACAGCAGCCCGACAATCACGAGGAACCGGATATCCACGCGGCTGATGAGCCGTGGCAGGAACGGCATCATCAGAAACGCGGGCAGCCCCGAGAGCAGCATGATGTTGCCGGACTGTTGCGCGTTGTAACCCGCAATCGTCGCGAGAAACTGCGGCAGCAGATACGACACTCCGTAAAGCCCCGCGCCCACCGTGAACACGATGTAGATCACGCTCGCGTAGTTCTTGTTACGCAGCAGCGAGAGCTTCACGATGGGTTTCTCTGCCGTGAACTGCGCCACGAGCATCATGCCGATACCCACGGCCGACAGAATCGACAGCCAGATAATCATGTGCGAGTCGAACCACCGCTCGCGCTGCCCTTCTTCGAGCACCACCGTGAGCGAACTCAGGCCGATGGTCAGGCCGACAATGCCGAGCCAGTCGGCTTTGACGAACGCATGCAGATTGGTCGGCTCGCGTTTGAGGCCGAGCATGAGCAGCGAGACGATGGCCACCGAGATCGGCAGATTCAGGAAGAAACACCAGCGCCAGTTCGCGTTTTCGGTGAGCCAGCCGCCGACTACCGGACCGAGCAACGGCCCGAGCAGCACGATCAGCCCGAACATCGCCATCCCGACCGCCATCTGATGACGTGGCAGGCGAGTGCGAATGATCATCTGCGCGGTCGGAATCATCGCGCCACCGGCGAAGCCCTGACCGATGCGCCCGATCACCATCTCCGGAAGGCTGCTGGAGATGCCGCACATCATCGAGAAGATGGTGAAGAACACCGCATTGAGCGTCAGGAAGCGGCGCAGACCCAGCACGCGCGTGAGCCACGCCGCGAGCGGAATCATGACGATTTCCGACATCAGGTAGCCGGTCGAGATCCAAGTGCCTTCGGTGCCCGAGGCGCCGATCTGGCCTTGAATCTGCGGCAGCGCCGAGTTGGTAATCGAGATGTCGAGCGTGGCGAGCAAGGCGCCCATCGCACCGGCCGCGACGGCGATCCAGTCAGACGCCGAGGCGTTGCGGGGCGCAGCGGCCGCTGCACTTGCGCTGCTACGGCCGCCACCGCTGCCACCGCCGCCGGTGCCTGCGGCGACGACGCTGCGCGCTTCATCACGCGAAAGCGCGCCCGACGCGCCCGGCGAGCCGGCCGGGGCGGGGAGCGTGTGTGCTTCAGCCACGTTGCACTCCGGTGCTGTTGCTCCCCGGCGTAGCGCGAGCATTGGCGTTGGCGTTGGTCGCGGGGCCGACGGTGCTGTTCAGCGGTGCGCTCAGCGCCAACGGTGCGATCGACTGACCCGGCAATGCCGCCTGTGCGGGCTTCGCAGGTGCCGCTTCCTTACGCGCGTGCGTGTCCACGTCCGCCGTCACCGACAAGCCGGGCAGCAGGACCGTGCGCAGCGACTCGGGCACGTCCAGTCGAATGCGCACCGGCACGCGCTGCACGATCTTCGTGAAGTTGCCGGTCGCGTTCTGCGCCGGTAGCAGCGCGAACTGCGCGCCCGTGCCCGGCGAGAGCGAATCGACCACCCCGTGAATCGGCTCGCCGGGCAGTGCATCGACGTGCACCGTCACCGGCTGGCCCGGGCGCATGTGGCCGACCTGCGTTTCCTTGAAGTTCGCCGTCAGATAGACGTTCTGCACCGGCACCACGGTGAGCAGGCGAGTCCCCGGCTGGGCGAACTGCCCGACGCGCACCGTGCGATCTCCCACGCGACCGGCCAGCGTGCTCTTGACCACCGTATCGGCGAGATCGAGTTCGGCTTTGCGTGCACTGGCCTGCGCCACCGACAACTGCGCTTTGGCCTGCGCGAGCGCGGCGTTGAGCGTATCGGTCTGGCGCACGCTCGCGTCTACGCTGGCTTCGTTGCTCTTGAGCGTGGCGTCGGCGCGCGTGCTGGCGTTGCGCAGCTCGGCGAGCCGTTCATCCGTTTCTGCTCCCGTGGCGACGAGCGGCGCGTAGCGCTTGACCTGTCCGGCCGAGTACGCGGCATTGGCCCGGGCGCTTTCCAGCTCGGCGCGCGTCTGCGCAATGTTGGCGGCATGCTGGCCCAGTTCGGCCTGTGCACGGGCGACATCCGCTTCGCGGGCCGCGACCGTCGCCTGCGCTTCGTCGTAAGCGGCCTGATACTGACGGCCGTCGAGTTTGACCAGCGGCTGGCCGAGCGTGACGGTCTCGTTGTCGCGAACCAGCACTTCGGTCACGTAACCGCCGACTTTCGGGGCGACGGTCATGCTGTCGGCTTGCAGATAGGCGTCGTCGGTCGATTCGATAAAGCGGCCGACGAACCACCACTGCGTGCCCCAGCCGACGGCGGCGATCAACGCCAGCACGCCCGCGCCGATGGCGAGCTTTTTGCGACGGGGGTTGCCGGGGGCTTTCTGGGCGGGGCGATTCGCGCCATCCGGCGTGGCGGACGGGGCCGCGGTGCCGGGCGCTGTCTTGGCCTCTTCGGGCTGACGCGTGGCCGTATCGATCGACTGTGCCGACGTTTCGAGTCGGGCCTGCGCTGCGGTAGACATCGGAAAACTCCTAAATTATTCCAATTGGCAGAATTATTCCAGTTGATCGAATTATGTCAAGTGTTATATTTTTGACGAAAGTTTTGGGAAGCAAGGAGATTCATGGCACGGACATCACCGCAGACACAACGCGCACCACGCGCGGCAGCCCGCCCGCGACACGCGGTCGACACGGGATACCAGCGTGGCGAGGAAACGCGCGCGCGCATCATCCTGGCGGCGATCAAATGTTTCGGCGAGCACGGTTTTGCGGGCGCATCGACGCGCGACATTGCCAACGAGGCCGGCGTGAACGCCCCGGCGTTGCAGTACTACTTCGATAACAAGGAAGGCGTGTACACGGCGTGCGTCGAGTACATCGTCGAGGTGGTATGGAAGCAGGTGGGCGAAGCCGTGATGGCGGCCGAGGCCGTGCTGGCCGACCTGACGGCGGGCGATGTGCGCCTCATCGACGCGTTCTGTGCGTTGCAGGACCGCAAGGCCGGCTTTCTCGAAGACGTGCCGCAGATCGACGGCTGGCACATGTTCATGGCCCGCGAACAGGCGGGACTCGGCCCGGACGTCGGCTTCAAGATGTTTCACGAGCGCTTGTCGCAACGCATCGCGGCGGTGACCGGCGGGATCGTGGCGCGCCTTTGCGGCACGTCGACGGATGACGAACTCACGCTGATGCGCGCCGTGTGTATCAGCACCACGGGGATGGCGTTCCGGGTGATGGGCCGCTCCGTCAATTGCTCGATGGGGTGGTCCGATGAAGACCCCGAACGCAATCGCCGGATTCGCGCGGTCGTGGTGGAGCAAACCCGCGACATGCTGGAGTTGCTCGTCAAACGGCGCAAGGCATCGAAGTAATGCCATCGCCAGGGGTGCCGGACGGCACCCCTTGTTTCATTCAATTGTTCATTGCTGCGTGACGGCGTGAACGTCTCCCTCGCCATCGCGCTTGCGATACCAGAGGAAATACACCAGCAGCACCACGGCCACGAACGGCACGCCGAAGAGCAGCGTCATGCGAAACACGCCGGTAAAGAGCGTGGTCACCATGACGGCGGCCATGAGCGCCGCACCCAGCAGCGTGAGCCACGGAAAGCCCCACATCCGAAACGCGAGACGCGGATGATCGCCGCGCTGCCATGCCCGGCGGAAGAAGAAATGCGTGACGAAGATCATCATCCACGTGAGCATGGCGCCGAACATCGAGATCGCCATCATGAACGTGAACGACGACTCGGGGTACAGGAAGTTCACCAGCGTGGCGAGCGCGATACCCACCGTCGAGAGCATCAGTGCGGCGAGCGGCACACCGCGCTTGTTCACTTCGCCGAAGCGCGCGGGCGCATAGCCGGCACGCGAGAGCGAGAACATCATGCGCGTGGTGATGTAGAGCTGGCTGTTCATCGACGAGAGCGCGGCAATCAGCACCACGAAGTTGATGACCCCCGCCGCGCCCGGAATGTTGATGGCCTGCATCACTTTCACGAACGGGCTTTCGTCGTGACCGGCGGCCGTCCACGGCACGATGGCGAGCATGAGCGCCAGCGTGAGCAGATAAAACAGCACGAGACGCACGACCGTCGAGCGGAATGCGCGCGTGACCGCACGCTCCGGGTTTTCGGCTTCACCGGCGGCGACTGCAATCATCTCGATGGACAGATAGCTGAAGATCGAGATGATCACCGCGACCCACATGCCCCACAGGCCTTTCGGGAAGAAACCGCCGTGTGCCGTGTAGTTCGCGAAGCCGGCCGGCGAGTGATCGGCGTTCACCACCGAGCCCGGTGCGATGAACACCACGTAAGCGCCGATCATGATGAACGCGACGATGGCCGCAATCTTGATGAGCGAGAAGCCGTATTCGATCGCGCCGAACAAGTTCACCGACATGGCGTTCACGAGCACCAGCGCAGCGGAAAAGCCGGCCACCCAGTACCAGCCCGGCACCTGCGGGAACCAGTACTTCATGTACACGGCGATGGCGCTCACTTCTGTGCCAACGGCGAGCACGATGCACGACCAGTAGGCATAGCGCACCAGAAATCCGGCCCACGGCCCGATGTAGTGCTCGGCATACGCGCCGAACGAGCCGGACGTCGGATGCGCGACGGTCATCTCGGCCAAGCAGCCCATGAGCATCAGCGCGATGAGCGCGCCAATACCGTAGGAGAGCAGTACGCTTGGGCCCGCAAAGCCGATGGCGAAGCCGCTGCCGAGGAAGAGCCCGGTGCCGATGGCGCCACCGATGGCGATCATGGCCATCTGGCTGGCGGTGAGCGAGCGTCGCAAACCTTGTTCGCGGCGCGTGATGTGAGAGAAGTTACGGGGAGACGGGGGCAGGGGAGAACGCGACATGGCACACCTCTTGGGGCGCCGTCGGCATCAGGGCGGCACCCGCATGAAAACCGCATTGCTTGTTATTGCCCGTTCGCGCCTGACTGACGAACGCAACTCAAAAACGGCGCGACCGGACCCCACCGCCCCGGCCGAAGCCGGGACGGGTCAAACCACTGCAAAAGATGGAACTAAGACCAGCGTAGCTGGTGCGGCTGGTGCAGGTAAGGCGACATCAGAAGATGTGGCGAATACCCGTGCCCACGCCCACTTGCGTCGAGTTACCCGGCAGTTCGACGCGTGCGGCGCCGCTGACCTTGTTGTAATCGACCGTGCCGTAGACCTGCGTGCGTTTGGACAGCGCGTACTCGGCGAGCAGCACGTACGTGTAACGACGGCCCGAACCGGCATCGCCTGCCTGCGCGTTGATGTTCTTGATGTCGTCGAAGTAGGCGGCGCCCGTGATCGCGAGGTTCGGCATGGCCTGAATGGTCGTGCCGAGATAGAACGTCATGTCCTTGCGCGGGTTGTCGTTCAGGTTGCCCGTGGCGACGGTTTGCGACGGATCGTTGAGCGTACCGTCGAGCCAGCCGCTGCGGTCGCGACCGCCCATGTAGCCGACGAACACCTTGGCGATCGAGACGCTGTAGATACCACCCAAGCCCCACATCTGCTGCACGCGCTTGCTCGCGTCGCGGGCTTGCTGATACACGCCGGCGAGCTGGAACGGGCCCATCGCGTAGGCGGCACGCGCACCCCAGTAATTGCTGGCGGCCATCGTGCCGGCGGTGTTGCCGAAGCCGTAGGTCGCACCGACCGACAGCCCCCCGAACGTACCGGCGTAGCTGACGGCATTATCGACGCGACCGCGCGTGATGTTGTACATCCACGAGTTGTTTGCGTAGTTGCCGATCGTGAGCGGGTCGAAGTCACCATAGACGTTGAACGCCTCGGTAGCCTGACGACCGATCTTGATGGTGCCGTACTGGTTTTGCAGGCCGACGAAGGCATAACGATCGAACAGGCGCGGGCTGTTGGCGAGCGTACCGTTCTGCGGGTTGATACCCGATTCCAACTGGAAGATCGCCTTGAGGCCGCCACCGAGGTCTTCCGTGCCCTTGAAGCCGAAACGGCTGTTGGTCACGGCGCCGTTGGTCACTTGCCAGAGGGCATCGTTATTGGCATTGGCGTTGGTCTGGTAGCGAACGCTCTGGTCGACGATCCCGTAGAGGGTGACCGAGCTTTGGGCGGCGGCGGTAGTGCTGAAAGCCAGGCCGCAAGCGGCCGTCACAATGGCCAGGCTGGCCGGAATTGCAGACTTCATGGGTCTCCTTTTTAGTCTTGTAGACATCAGCTAATTGTCGAAACTGGCCCGCTTCTCCTTCCGATATAGGAGACGGCGGACTCTTTTTGGCACGACAACGGCGACAACCGGAACTGCACTTTTGGTGCCTTGGGTGGTTGCGCAACGCGAGCAATCCCCCGATGTCCGGCGCAAACAATGCAGCCTCCCGGCTGAAAGCCGAGGGCTATCATATCAATGCAAAATTTGAATTTGCTTGCTATTTATGCCGAGCAACTGGCGGGACGTCGAAGGATCTGCCAAAATCCCGGAAAACTTGATGGATTCTGCCAATGAACCTTGACCTTGCCGATCTGCGCATCCTGCGCCATCTGGAACTCAATGGCCGTATCTCCAACCAGGAGCTGGCCGATGCCGTCGGTTTATCGCCTTCAGCGTGCCTGCGCCGGGTCAAATTACTTGAAGACCGGGGCGTGATTTCCGGATACCGCTGTATCGTGGACGCACAGCATATCGGTCTGGAGTTCGAAGCGCTAGTGCAAATCACATTGCGTCCGGACGTCGATCAGTGGCATGAAAAGTTTCTGGCTTGCGTGCAGAACTGGCCTGAAGTCGTGACCGCACGAATTGTCACCGGATCAGCCAATTACATCTTGACGGTAAGAGCCCGTAACCTCGCGCATTATTCGGACTTCATCGTCAATGAGCTATACCGGGCGCCGGCTGTGATGTCGATTCAATCGAACATCGTGCTCAAGACAATCAAGAACACGCAGTCGCTTGTCGATCTCGTCAAGCAGAAATAAAACAATAGAAGATATTAACTACCTGTAATTCTCGCAATAATCGATTTTCAGTCGCTTCTCAGGTGATTCTCAGTCGATTCTCAATCGGTGATACAGGTTTTTCAAGCGGAAGAGGCTCTTTGTATCACTCGTCGAATATCATCGCGAGTTGATTTGAATTGAGTCGAATTACCGACAACCGATGCCGGTCTTTGAATCGGCACTATCAAAAACCAAAGAGACGCAGCATGGCAGTGATCACCACCATCGAGGACTTGCGGGTTCTCGCTCAGCGGCGCGTACCGCGCATGTTCTACGAGTATGTCGATTCGGGGTCGTGGACCGAGTCGACCTACCGCGCCAACGCGGAAGACTTCGGCGCGATCGGTTTTCGCCAGCGGGTGGCGGTCAACATCGAGCACCGCAGCACGCGCACGACGATGTTGGGCACCGACGTGGCGATGCCGGTGGCTCTGGCGCCGACCGGCATGACAGGCATGCAGCATGCCGACGGCGAAATTTTGGCGGCGCGTGCTGCCGAGGCATTCGGCGTGCCGTTCACGCTCTCGACGGTGTCGATCTGTTCGATCGAGGATGTTGCGGCACATACCAAGGCGCCGTTCTGGTTCCAGTTGTACGTGATGCGCGATCGCGACTTCATCGAGCGCCTGATCGACCGCGCGAAGGCGGCGGGGTGTTCGGCGCTGATGGTGACGATGGATTTGCAGATCAGCGGGCAGCGCCATCGCGATATCAAGAACGGTCTGTCGGCGCCGCCCAAGCTCACGTTGCCGAACATCGTCAACATGATGACCAAGCCGCGCTGGTGCATGGGCATGCTGGGGACGAAGCGCCGGACGTTCGGCAACATCGTCGGCCATGCGAAGGGTGTTGACGACATCGGCTCGCTGGCGGCATGGTCGGCGGCGCAGTTCGACCCGTGTTTGTCGTGGGACGACGTCGAGTGGATCAAGAAGCGCTGGGGCGGCAAGTTGATCTTGAAGGGCGTGCTCGATCCCGAAGATGCGCGTGCGGCACGCGACACTGGTGCGGACGCCATCGTCGTGAGCAATCATGGCGGGCGTCAGTTGGACGGCACGATGTCGACGATTCGCGCGTTGCCCGACATCGTCGCGGCGGTGGGGCGCGACACGGAGGTCTGGCTCGACGGTGGCATCCGCTCGGGGCAGGACGTCATCAAGGCGGTGGCGTTGGGCGCGAAGGGCACGCTGATCGGCCGTCCGTTCCTGTATGGACTAGGGGCGATGGGCGAAGCCGGCGTGCGCCGTGCGCTGGAAGTGATGGCGAAGGAAATGGACGTGACGATGGCACTGACGGGCCGCACGACCGTCGACCGTCTCGATCCCTCGATGCTCCTGCCGGGCAGCTACCCCACGGGTCTCGGTCCGTATCTTCCGGAGCCGGGCAGGACGTAAGGGGGGATTGCTGGTTCGACGTTGGGTACCGGCATGGAAAGCCGCAGCGAATCCGCTGCGGCTTTTTTCATTGAAAAGCTAGGGTCTTTCCGATAACGGACCGTTGACCTTCAATCTGGCTCCACGCGAGGCGATGATGCGGCGTTCATCCCTCAACACTTCGTATCCTGTGGCGGACTATGTCGACCTATCCCTTTACGCTTGAACGAGACACAAATGGCACCTTACTGGTGAGGTTTCCGGACGTGCCCGAAGCAATTACCGTTGCTGATGACGAGGCTGACGCGCATGTGCAGGCACGCGAAGCGCTTGAGGCTGCATTGGTGTTTTACGCGAAACGACCGCTTCCAGAGCCGTCCTGCCCGAACACTGGGCAAGCAACCGTCACGTTAGTTGTCGTGACCTGACCCACCAACAAAAAAGCCCTGCGATCCGCTCGCAGGGCTTTTCGTCATCCGCTAGCCGATACCACCGGCATCCGCACCAATCAATGACGATAGTGCTTGTGATGGCCGCGGCGCTTGCCGTGGCGATAATCGTCGTCGTAGGAGTTCGAGCGCGACATGTTGCCGCCGAGTGCCGCACCGGCACCGCCGCCCAGCGCTGCGCCGATCAGGCCGCCGGACTGGCCGCCCATGGCATTGCCGGCTGCCGTGCCGGCGCCGCCGCCCAGTGCGCCACCAAGAATGGCGCCCGTGCGTTCGCGACGGTTCGACGTGATCGCACCACCGGCACCGCCGCCGACCGCGCCACCCACGACGGCGCCCGTGCTGCCGCCGAGCGCACCGCCCACGGCCGCACCGGCCACACCGCCCAGCGCACCGCCGAGGGCATTGTTCATATCACCGGCCGTGGCCGTCAGGGAGGTGGTTGCGGCCAGTGCGGCCAGCACCACCATCGGAAGAATTCGCTTGAACATGAGGCTCGTATAGATTCGGGTTAATCGCGCAGCCAAGTATAAGGAGCCCTCGCCGCACTGCCCGCACCTCAATGTTTCCTCTTTCGTAAGACGGGTAACAAAGTGTATCGGCGCGTGATCTTCGCGTCGTTTAGTTATAGCGGCGGCTCCGCTTTCCGGCGCGACGTCACCTTCATCTCCGCCACATACCGGTAGAGCTGTTCCGCCGCCGGCGAGAGTGGCCGGCCCTTGCTGCGAATCATGCCCATGCGGCGCGTGACCACCGGGTCGATCAGCGGCACGCTGGTTAGCAGCGGATGCTCGCTGCCCGGCATGGCCATCGTGGGCACCGCCGCCACCCCGAGTCCCGCTTCCACCAGTCCGAGCATGGTCGTCACATGCTGCGTCTCGCAGATGCTGGGCGGGCGTTGCGGCAACCCCGTCAGCGCCTGATCCAGCAACAGCCGGTTGCCCGACACCTTGCCGACCGTGATGTAGTCGTACTCGTAAAGCTCGCGCCACGTCACACGCTTCTTTCCCGCCAGCGGATGATCGCGCCGGCACGCAGCCACATAGCGCTCCTGCAACAGCAGCTTGAACTCGATGTTCGGCTCTTGCGACCCGATGAAATTGAGCCCGAAGTCGGCGTCGCCATTGACCACCGCCGCCAGCACTTCATTGGCGCTCGCATCCAGCACCGAAATTCGAATACGCGGAAACGCCTTGTGATACCGCGAAATCACCTGCGGCATGAAGTAGTAGGCCGCCGACGGCACGCAGGCAATCGTCACGTGCCCAAGGCTCGTCGACGCCACATCGCGAATGCCCAGCAGCGCGTTATCGAGATCGGCCAGAATCCGCTCCGCATCGCGGGCAAACGCGCGTCCCACATTCGTGAGGGCGACCCGCCGCGTGCTGCGCTCGAAGAGCTTCACACCCAGCGCGTCCTCGAGCTTGTCGATACGGCGCGATAGTGCCGGCTGGGAGAGATGGATGGACTCGGCCGCGCGCCGGAAGCTGGATAGCTGCGCGACGGCGCGAAAGGCTTGCAGATCGTTCAGATCGAAGTTGATCGCCATGACGTTCGGGGGGAGGAAAAACGTGTCGCTGACGGGGTGTTCGGTTATGTTGTTGCAACCAGTAAAACGCGCCGAAAACGCGCGCGGCACGGGGCGCCGCGAGTCTACCTTGTTACCGCTCGGTCGGTGCATCAGCATCCTACGATTGATAGCGTATGCGCATCAATCTTTCCAAAACTTGCAATTCACAAGGGAGGAACTTACGGCGCAACATTGGCGGCTTCAAAAAAGCGCCCATGACGGTCTCGACACGTCCCCTGGCAGAGGCGCAGCAATGCGACGATTTTTGCGGACCGACCCCCCGGGCCGCAGGCAACACGGAGACAGCGCATGCCACAGCGCCCCCAAGACGCGATTTCGCGTCGACCCTCGAAAGCCGGCGCAGTACTGCGCGTCACCGCCGGCAATTTCCTCGAACAATTCGACTTCTTCCTGTTCGGTTTCTACGCCACCCAGATTTCGCGCGTCTTCTTCCCGACAGACAGTGAATTCGCTTCGCTCATGCTGACCTTCGCCGTGTTCGGCGCGGGCTTCCTGATGCGACCGCTCGGCGCCATCATTCTCGGTGCGTATATCGACAACGTCGGCCGCCGCAAGGGACTCGTCACCACGCTCGGCATCATGGCGAGCGGCACGATCCTCATCGCCTTCGTGCCGGGTTACGCCACCATCGGCATGGCTGCGCCGGTGCTGGTGCTGATCGGCCGTCTGTTGCAGGGCTTCTCGGCCGGCGCTGAGCTCGGCGGCGTGTCCGTCTATCTGGCAGAAATCGCCACACCGGGCCGCAAGGGCTTCTACACGAGCTGGCAGTCGGCCAGCCAGCAGGTGGCCATCGTCGTCTCGGCGGCGCTCGGGTTCATCCTGTCGCTGACGCTCACGGCGCAGCAGATTGGCGAGTGGGGCTGGCGTCTGCCGTTCTTCGTCGGTTGCATGATCGTGCCGGTCATCTTTGCGCTGCGCCGCTCGCTTCAGGAAAGCGACGAGTTCAAGCAACGCAAGCGTCATCCGTCGGTCGGCGAAGTCTTCCGCTCGATGGCCGCCAACGCCGGTGTGGTGATTGGCGGCGCGATGCTCGTGGCGCTCACGACCACCGCGTTCTACCTGATCACCGTCTACGCGCCGACCTTCGGCAAGAGCGTGCTGCACCTGTCGAGCACCGATGCGCTGCTGGTGACGCTTTGCGTGGGCGTGTCGAACTTCATCTGGCTGCCGATCGGCGGTACGTTGTCCGACCGTATCGGCCGCCGCCCGGTGTTGCTGCTGTTCGCGGGCCTCACGCTTGTCACCGCTTACCCGGTGCTGTCGTTCCTGGTGCAGGCACCGAGCTTCTCGCGCATGCTGATCGCCCTGCTGTGGCTGTCGTTCCTGTACGGCATGTACAACGGCGCAATGATTCCGGCGCTGACCGAAGTCATGCCGCCCGACGTGCGCGTGGCCGGCTTCTCGCTGGCGTACAGCATCGCAACGGCACTGTTCGGCGGCTTCACGCCGGCCCTGTCGACGTACTTGATTCACGCCACCGGCGACAAGGCTGCCCCCGGCTACTGGATGAGTTTTGCGGCGCTGTGTGCGATCTGCGCGACGCTCGCGCTGTATCGCGGCCGCACGGGCGGTCAAGGTCAGACGCGCACCGATCTGCGCACGGCCAACTGATCGCGAGGCGGGAAACATGCGCATCTGCCTGCTTCCCGCCTTCTCTGCTTTCTCTGCCTCGTCGGTCTTGACGCAGGCATCCCCCCAGAAAAACACCATCGAGCGAGACAACTCATGAATGCCCTGACCCCCAAGGCGCGTACGCGCACGCCCCGACGTTTGCTGAGCGCCATTGGCGCCGGTCTGTTGCTGGCCACTGCACTCGGTGCCACGTCTGCCAGCGCAGAAGACCTGCGCGTGATGAATTCCGGTGGCTTCACCGCGGCCTACAAGGCGTTGCTGCCGAAGTTCGAAGCGGCCACGGGCGATCACGTCGACACGGCGTGGGGTCCGTCGATGGGCAAGGCACCCGAGGCCATTCCCAACCGTCTGGCGCGCGGGGAATCGGCCGATGCCGTCATCATGGTCGGCTACGCGCTCGACGATCTGATCAAGGCAGGCAAGGTACGCGCCGATTCGCGCGTCGAACTGGCGGATTCGCGCATCGGTGTCGTCGTGAAAGCAGGCGAGGTGGTGCCCGATGTCAGCACGCCGGAAAAACTGAAAGCCGTGCTGCTGGCGGCCAAGTCGGTCGCGTATTCCGATAGCGCGAGCGGTGTGTATGTCGAGCGCGAGTTGTTCAGCAAGCTGGGCATCGCGGATCAGATGCGCGGCAAGGCCGTGATGGTGCAGAAGACGCCGGTCGCCGAGAAAGTGGCCGCAGGCGACTATGCCGTGGGCTTGCAGCAAGTGAGCGAGTTGCTGCCGGTCAAGGGCATCGCGTTTGCGGGCAAGATTCCCGAGTCGCTGCAATCGGTGACGCGCTTCGCAGGCGGTGTGCCGGTGAATGCACCGCATCCGGACGAGGCGAAGAAGATGCTGATGTTCATGGCCGCCCCCGCTGCGGCGCATGACGTCGAGTCGACCGGGCTGGATCCGCTCACCCACTGACCAACCACTGACGCACGAACGAAGTCCTGATGCCGGGAACGAAATTTTTCCTCTCGGCATCCGTGGCGGGTTTGACCGACAATGACGTGTCAGACAACGGCGTCGCCGACAGAGCGACGCCCCGCCAAGGAGAGAGACAAATGGCCTCTGTGCCGAACGTGCCGACCCCGGCAGCCGTCGATTCACAAGCGGCCGCCTCCGCCGCTGCCGCCGTAAATTCCCCGCACGCTACCTACGCCGCAGAACGCCTCGACGATATCGTCGCGCTCGACGCGCTGGCGTTGTCCGACGCGATCCGCACGCGCCGCGTGTCGTGTCGCGAAGTCATGCAGGCGTACCTCGCGCACATCGCGCAACACAACGCAGCCGTCAACGCCATCGTCTCGTTGCGCGACGCCGACACATTGCTGCGCGAAGCCGATGAGCGCGACCGGCAACTGGCGCAAGGTGAGTATCTCGGCTGGATGCACGGCATGCCGCAGGCGGTGAAGGATCTCGCATCGTGCGCAGGCTTGCCCACACGCAAAGGCTCGCCGCTCACGTCGACCGGCCCCGACACACAAGACAGCATCAGCGTGTCGCGTCTGCGCGCAGCGGGCGCGATCTTCATCGGCAAGACCAATGTCTCGGAGTTCGGGCTCGGCTCACACAGTTACAACCCGGTGTTCGGCACCACACTCAACGCTTACGACACAAGCCGAATCGCAGGGGGCAGCAGCGGTGGTGCGGCCAGCGCACTCGCCATGCGCATGCTGCCGGTGGCCGATGGCAGCGACATGATGGGGTCGTTGCGTAACCCGGCGGCGTTCGGCAACGTGTATGGCTTTCGTCCGTCGCAGGGGCGTGTGCCGTATGGCCCGGTGCCGGAGATTTTCGTCCAGCAACTGAGCACTGAGGGACCGATGGGGCGTACCGTCGCCGACGTTGCGCGGCTCCTCGCTACGCAGGCCGGTTATGACGCGCGCAGCCCGCTTTCGCTGGCGCATGCCCATGACCCGGCACAGTTCGCGGGTGCGCTGCATCGCGACGTGAAGGGCTTGCGTCTGGGGTGGCTGGGTGACTACGGTGGCTATCTGCCGATGGAAGACGGCGTGATGGCGCTGTGCGAAGCGTCACTGCGCGACTTTACGGCGATGGGCTGTGAGGTCGAAGCGTGCGCGCCCGGCTTTTCGATGGATCGTCTGTGGCAGACGTGGCTCACGCTGCGTCACTGGCTCGTCAACGGTTCGCTCGGTGAGATGTATGCCGACCCGGCGCGCCGCGGCAAACTCAAACCCGAAGCGCAATGGGAAGTGGCCGGTGGCGAACACCTGCGTGCCGCAGATGTGTTCCGCGCCTCGATTGACCGCAGCGAGTGGTACCGGTCGCTCGCCCGGCTGTTCGAGCGCTACGACTTTCTGCTGCTGCCCTCGGCACAGGTCTTCCCGTTTGAAGCGCAAACGCATTGGCCGGCATCGGTGGCGGGCAAGCCGATGGACACCTATCACCGCTGGATGGAAGTGGTGATCGGCCCGACGCTGGCCGGCTTGCCGGCGATCAGCGTGCCGGTCGGTTTCGATGCACGCGGGTTGCCGATGGGCTTGCAGATCATCGGCCCGGCGCAGGCGGATCTTGCCGTGCTGCAACTGGCCCATGCGCACGAGCAGTGCACGCAGTGGGTGCGCCGGTTCCCGCCCGCGATGCTGGCCTCAGGCCGGACCGCGTGATGCTTTAAGGGGTTTCAGCAAATCGCCGAGCGCGTTGTGATCGATCTCGTACATCAGCGCGAGCAGGCGGCCGATCTCGCCCGTGGGAAAGCCTTCGCGGGCAAACCAGCTCAGATAGTTGGCGGGCAGGTCGGCAATCATCGTGCCCTTGTGCTTGCCGTAAGGCATCGGCGTGGTGACGAGCCGCAGCAGTGCGTCGGTGTCGAAATCGATCATTTGAGCAAATCGCGTGAGCGCCCGGAGGTCGCAGAAAGCGTCACGCTATCACACACCGTCAAACACAGTCACACGCGACACCGATGTCACGCACGCGCTGTCAGCAGCAATCGCCACCCGGCCACGCCGAAGACCACCGCGAGTCCGCCATCGAGCCAGCGGCGCAGCCGCAGATACAGGTGCCGCGCCGTCTGCGTCGAAAACAGCAGCGCGTAGCCGCAGAACACTGTCACGCTGATACTGATGCATCCCGGCAAGATGGCCGGCTGCACCACGCCGTCATGCGATGACGACAACGCCACGATCGACACCCAGCTCAACACGGCCTTCGGGTTCGTCAAATGCAACAGCGCGCCGCGCAGGTAGACCTTCCGCAGCGGCTCGCCGTCAGCCGATACGGCGGCCTTGCGGGATGAGGGATTGAGGGCAGTACGGCCCGACTTGAACGCGAGCCACAGCAGATACACGCCGCCGAAAATCTTGAGCGCGACGAGAAACTGCGAGTAGGCGATCAAGGCTGCCGACACGCCGAGCATGGCGACCGTCGCCCAGAACATCGATCCCGAGATGACGCCGAGCGCAAACGTAAGCGCCGGCTTGCGGCCATGATTCGCAGCGATGGACATGATCGCCAGATTGCTGGGCCCGGGGCTCGCCGTGCCGACGAAATAAGCCGTGTAAGCCACCAACAGATTGGCGGAAAGCAAAGTGACGTCGGCCATCGCGCGCCTCGTGCGTCGTTGATCGGGGGAGTCTTCGCAGTGTCGACGCCCGCGCTTTGCGATGCCATAGACAGTTCGTCAATCTCCCACCGAGCCAGTTGCGAGACGCCCGTGGTTGCCGTCGCCGGACGATGCATCGGGGGCATGGTGACGATAGCGAAACAACACGCCCGCCATAACCACGCACGTCAGGCCGCCGCCGATCATGGCCAGCGCGAACCCTTGTGTCATGGCGACACGGTAAGCCTGCGGCAACCAGTCGAGCTGAATGTCCATCAGGTGAGCTGTGACGGCCAACCGCGCCAGTCCCGGGGCATCGGCGGCGCCGTGGGCCTGTGCCGCCCCGGCGAGCCCCTGCATGGCGCGCAGGCTCATCACGCTGCCGAGCAGCGCAATGCCCATCGTCATGCCGGTCTGGCGCAACGCGTTCATCGTCGCGGAGGCCATGCCGGTGCACTCGGCAGGCGCGAGCCCCATGACCGTCATGCCGGTGGCGGGCACCGCGAGTCCCATGCCGAGGCCGAGCACGGCAAACGACGTGCCGACGATCCAGAACGGCGTGTCGGGGGTAAAGGCGGCCATGGCACACATCGTTAGCCCGATCGCGCCATAGCCTGCGACCATCAGCAGGGGCAGGGCGACACGATGGGCGATACGGCCGAAGAGCAGCGACGTCACCCCCATCATCAGAAACTGAGGCATCAACTGCCAGCCGGTTGCCGCAGGCGTGTGGCCTTGTGCCTGCTGTAGAAACAGCGAGAGGAAGAACAGACTGCTATACCCCGCGAAGCCCAGTGCGAACGAGGCGGTATTGGCCACCCGCATACGTGGGTCGCGCAACAACGCCATCGGCAGCAGCGGACGCGCCACGCGCCGCTCGACCCACACGAATGCGATGAAGGTGACGACGGCGATGGCGAAGACGACGGCCAGAGATTCGCGCGGGGTGTCGGGTTCGCCAAGTTGAATCAACCCGTACGTCAACGCGCCCAGACAGATCACGCTTAGCAATTGCCCAGCCGGGTCGAACACGCCGTGAGGGTTGCGCTCGCGCGACGGAATGCCCCAGATACCGAGCGCCAGCGCAATGAGGCCCAGCGGCTCGTTCACGAGAAAGATGCTCTGCCAGCCAAAGTGTTCGACGAGCAGGCCACCCAGCAACGGCCCGAGAATCAGCGCGAGCGCACTGAATGCTGACCAGCCGCCGATGACGCGTGCTCGCTCGCGCGGGTCCGGAAACGCATGCGTGAGAATCGGCATCGCGCTGGGGATCAGCAAGGCACCGGCCACGCCCTGAATCGTGCGGCCAACCAGCAGCGGGGCGAGGGTGTCGGCACAGGCGCAGACCGCCGAGCCGAGTGTAAAGAGCGCGACGCTCGCGCTCCACACGGGCTTGTGGCCGTAGCGATCGCCGAGCGGCCCGGCACTCAGCATGAACGCCGAGATGGCAATGGCGTAGGCATTGACGACCCATTGCAGGCCCGCCATGTCGGTGTGCAGACGGAGTTGGAGCGTGGGCAGCGCCACGTTGACGATGCTGATGTCGAGCGACGCGAGGAACGTGCCGAGGTAGGCCGCACAGACTAATGCGCGGCGGCGAGAGGGTTGCATGGTGACATCCCGGTGGTCGATAAATTGAGAATGGTTCTCATCTTAATAAATCGACTGACCGTCGGTCAATGGAATTCTTCTACGCAATCGAGACGTGTATCGACGCGGCGGTGCCGTGGTGTCGTGCTGCCCGGGGTGCCAAGCTGAGGCGACGTTCGCCCGCCCCGGACAGCGGACGTGCCGGGGCCGGGCGAGTCCTGTCGCTTACGCCGAAATCGGAAAGCTTCGGTCGTAGGTCGGTTTCACGTCGAGCGGCTGTCGCAGCAACCCGACCTGCGCGTAGAAGTCGGCAGTGCGCTGCTGCTCGGCGACGAGCGCGTCGTCGATGTTGCGCCACTTGGTCGCACGGCGAGAAAACTGCAAGCGCGCGGCTTCGGGGGGAATGCCGATGATGCGCGCCATGGCTGCCGAGAACGCATCCACGTGCTGGTACGACCAGACCTGTGCGCGCACCACGCGCGAAAGGAAGTCGCGCAACACCTCGCGCTTCGCGGCGAGCGCCGAGTCGGTGGCCGCGAGATAGCTCAGTCCCGACCACAACCCCCGTCCATTGACGAGCACGCGCCCGCGCCCCGTCGTTTCCGCGACGGCGGTGTAAGGCTCCCACGTGGCCCAAGCATCGACCGAGCCGCTGGCCAGCGCGGTGATGGTGTCGGCGGGCGGCAGAAAACGGAAATTCACGTCGGTTGGTTTGAGCCCGGCTGCCGTGATTGCCTTGAGCGACACGAAGTGACCGATGGACCCGCGTGTCGTGCCGATGTTCTTGCCCTTGAGATCGGCGGCAGTGCGCAGCGGCGAATCGGGCTGCACGATGAGGGCCGTACCGTAGGCATCGGAACGATTGGCGCCGATGATCTTGATCGCAGCACCGGCGGCCAGCGCAAAGATGACCGGTGCGTCGCCGATCGGGCCACAGTCGACCGCCCCCGCGTTGAGCGCTTCGGCAAGCGGTGCGGCGGCAGGGAATTCCGACCATTGAATGTCGTAGGGCAACTGCTTGAGTTCGTCCGCCGCTTCGAGCAGTGCGCGCAGCCCGCCTTTCTGATCGCCAGCCTTCAGCAGCGGGCGGCCCGATTGGGCCATTGCCGAGCCCGGCAGCGCAAGCGTGGTGAGCGCACCGGCGGCGCTCGACGTCGTGACGTATTGAAGAAACCTGCGGCGGGAAATCGTCATGAGGAAAACCTGTCTTGTTGGAGGGATATCGGTGGTTGGACGGTCAGACAAGGCGGTCTCGTGATCAATGCACGAAGCCGCCTTTGATGAAGCGCACCGGCTCGTTGTCCATCTGGCGCAACGTGGCGCTCAGCGGGTCGGGGGCGGCGGGCGATGTGAGCAATGCGCCGACGGATGAGGTGGTGCACAGCAGGCCGCCGTCGGCCCAGCCGCGCTTGCCCGCCGGGGCGAGCGCGCGCAGCCAGCCGTCGCGGTCGGCCAGCCATTCGGTGCCGGCGAGCTCGGCCGGCGTTGTCCCGGCGATCTGCGCAAAGACGGGCCATGCCTCGGGAGAATCGGCAAAGCAATCGGCGCGCGCGCCAAGGGTTGTCGTGGTCGACGCGACGGTCGTCGCGATGGCGGGCCGTGCCGTTGCGCGAAGCCCATCGGCAAGCGGCGCCGAGACACGCCGTACTCCGGCTGCCGCGCCCGGCAGCGCGCGCAGCCGGGTATCGAACACGGCCGTCTCATCGCGACGGATCAGCAGTGTCAGAAAGCGAGGATCTTCGAACGGCGCAGGATGCCGCGTATCGACGGCCACCACGCGCACCCTTTGCGTGCCACGCCATTGCGAGAGGCTTCGCGCGGGCGCATCGCCGCACGTCACCGTCAACGCGGGCAACGCGATCGGCACCGGCCAGCTACCGCCCGCCGCCATGCCCGCCGATGCCGACAGCACGCGCATGTAATCGAGCGCGGCCCAGATTTCCTTGTCGCTCAGGCGGCCGGTAAAGCCGGGCATCGTTACGCCAGCGTCGTCGCGCATGCCGTAAAGCACATGCCAGAACAACTCGCCGTCGGCGCGACGGCTGAGCAGGGCGCTGGCCATGGTGGGCGGCCAGCGCCGCAGTGCTGCCGCCTGTGGTCCCTCGCCGCGACCGTCCGCGCCATGACATGCCGCGCATTGCGCCGCATAGACTTGCGCGCCCCGCGCAATGCTCTCGACGGTGAACCCGCTCGGGTTGGTATGGAAGCTGGCCGGTACCGCCGCCGTAAGCCACAGCGAAGACGATGGCCAAGGGGCGAATACCAGCGAGGCGATCGCTGCCGCGATCAGCCAACGGCGCGCACGCCGCCAAAAGATCGCGATCAGCACGCAGGCGATGGCGAAGGCCAGCGCGGCCAGCGTCCATGCAAACTGGCGGGCCAGCGCAACGTCGATGATGAGGTTTTCGCCCGCGATGCGTGAGCCCCATGGCCACGCGGGTGCCCCATGCGTCTCACCCGCGATGCCGAGTGCATGCAGCGCCCACAACAACGCGGCTTGCACGGATTGCAGGCCGAACAGAAGCGCGTTGAGCCAGACGTGTGTCGGAGGCAGTGTCATCGGGCGCGCTCCAGTGGCGCGCCCTTCAGCGAGCTCGTCGGCGCGCCTGTCGGCGCACCGGTCAAAGTATTACCAGCTTGCATCGAGCCCCAGATGTCGCAGCGCCTCATGACGCAATTCGGTGATGCGGGCATCGCCACGATGGCGCGGGTAGGGCAGATCGACGCGCAGTTCGGCAACGATGCGCGCGGGGCGCGGACTGAAGATGACCACGCGCTGTGCGAGGAAGATGGCTTCTTCCACATCGTGCGTGACGAGCAGCGACGAGAACCCCGCGCGCTGCCACAGTTCCACGAGTTCGCTTTGCATCGCCAGCCGGGTGAGCGAATCGAGCTTGCCGAGCGGTTCGTCGAGCACGAGCAGACGCGGATCGTTCACGAGCGCACGGGCCAATGCCACGCGCTGCGCCATGCCACCGGAGAGTTGATGGGGGAACGCGTCTGCGAACTCCGACAACCCCACGCGCGCGAGTGCCGCGTCGACGCGGTCGCGTTCGCGTGACAGCACGCCGCGCGCTTGCAGACCGAGCGCGACGTTATCGCGCACACGCCGCCACGGATAGAGCGTCGGGTCCTGAAACACGACGATGCGCGACGGATCGGGGCGCGTAATCGCCGTGCCGTCCTGCGTGATCGTGCCGCGCGTCGCTGTCTCCAGACCGGCGACCAGCCGCAGCAAGGTGGATTTGCCGCAGCCACTGGGGCCGAGCAATGCAACGAACTCGCCGGGTGCCACGCTCAGGTCGACGCCGTCGAGCACTTGCAGTGGCGCCTGTCGTGTGCCAAACCAATGACTCACGCCGCGAATATCGATCTGCGCGCCAGTGTTGTTGGCGGCTGCCTGACCGGCAGGCGTCGCGGCTTCCGTCGACGCGAGCAGCGCCGCTGCCGAATCGTGGCGAGCCGTATCGGACGACGTAGGGGAGATGGCCGTGCTTACCATTTGACGGTTCCTTTCTGCCACGCCAGCGCGCGGTCGCGAACGGTGAAGAGCAGGGTGATGACACCCGAGAACAGCAGCGCCATGACGATCAGTGCGGCGTACATGTTCACGTAAGAGGCCCAGCCTTGCGCCCACGTGAGATACCAGCCGAGGCCGGACTTCACACCCATCATCTCGGCCGTTACCAGCACCGAGAACGACGCACCCAGCCCCATGAACAGGCCGACGAAAACGTTGGGGAGCGCCGCAGGAATGGCCACGCGCAGCACGAGAAACACGTCGGACGCGCCGAGCGTGCGCGCCACGTCGTAGTAGCTCTTGTTCACGCTGGCCACGCCGGACCATGTGAGCACGGCGACAGGAAACGCCGTCGACAGCGCAATCAGGAACGCCGCAGCGGAATAGCTCGACGGGAAGAAGTAGAACGTCAGAGGCAGCAGTGCGGTGGCCGGTACCGGGCCGAGCACGCGCAGCACCGGATGCACCCAGTAGCCGATGGCGCGCGACCAGCCGATCGACACGCCGGTCAGAAAGCCCGCTACTGCACCGAAGCCGAAACCGAGGCCCAGCAGCCGGAGGGTATTGAGCGCGCTGTCGCCCAGCCGTTGCCAGTCTTCGGTGTAGACCTCGATGAGCGCTTGCGGCGGGGCAAAGAACGGCGTGGGCAGCGAGGCTGTCTTCGCCGTGAGGATCTCCCAGCCCGCGAGGACGACGGCGATGGCCACGAGCCACGGGCCGCTGCCGGTCAGCGCTTCGCGCAGACGCAGCAGGGGGGACGTCGTGCGTCCTGCCACCGACAACACCGCCAGCGCCGCGGCGACCACCAAGGCAACAAC
The DNA here is from genome assembly GCF_002179965.1 of Pandoraea sp. PE-S2T-3. Classification (GTDB taxonomy): domain Bacteria; phylum Pseudomonadota; class Gammaproteobacteria; order Burkholderiales; family Burkholderiaceae; genus Pandoraea. The sequence continues at coordinate 182,060 of NZ_NGUQ01000011.1, read as the reverse complement.
CCCCAACTCGTCGGTGAAGGCCCAGTCGGAGAAGCCGACGACCTTGTTGGGCCAACGCAGCGTGATCGCGCCAAACGCGGCCCACGCGAGTGCTGCAACGAAGCCGACACCCCACAGGGGCGGCGTGCGGGGTGCGGCAAAGAGTTGATCGAGACTCGTGTCGTCAAACGCGTTGGCAATGGCACCGGACGAACCGACTGCCCCAGTGGCATACACGGTGCGTTCGCGCAGCGCGGGGCCGTCGGCCTGTTCGGCCAGCTCAAGTGCCCCGGCAGGGCTGGCGGCACGCAATGCGGCATTGTCGAGAATGGCACTCATGGTGTTTTACCCCAAGACATTGGCGTAGACGTGCTGCGCCAGTTTCTGCGGATCGGTCGATTTCTTGAGTACGCCGATACGGCGGAAGTCGTCGGCGAAGAACGCGATCTCGTCGCGCAGATCGACACCGGTCGGATGGTGCGAGTAAGTGAGCGTGGCGTAGAGCTTGCGCAGGTCCTCCGGGCTGATCTTCGGCGAGTACTTGGCGAAAATCTTGGCGGCCTCGTTCGGGTTCTCGTTGACGAATTCGGTCGCCTGCACGATCGAGCGTGCGAGCGCACTCGCCGCCGCGCGGTCGTTGCGCACCAGTTCACCGCGTGCGCCGATCACGCAGCAGACCTTGCGTGCGTATTCGCCGGTGAGGTTGGTCGCGAGTTCGACATACGCGCCGTTGGTGCGCTTTTCCAGCAGATAGAGGTTCGGGTCGCCGTCGGCGATCGCTTGAATCTCGCCTTTGTCGACGGCCACGCCCAGCAGGTCGGCCGGGTACTGGCGCCACGTGATGTCGCGCTCGGCATCGATGCCGTGTTTCGAGAGCAGGATCTGGAAGAAGTGCTTGCCCGGGGCGGCGAGATCGGACACGCCGACCGTCTTGCCCTTGAGCGATTCAAGCGACGTGATGCCGGCGGCCTTCGAGCCCAGCAACCGCACGCAACCGCCGTGCGAGCTGCCGATGATCTTCACGTCGAATCCGGCTTCGAGTGGCTTCAGCCAGCGGTGAATCATGCCGACGGCAGCGTCGGCCTTGCCGGTGGCAATCGATTCGAGCAACTGGTCGGTCGAGCCGCTGTAGTTGATGAGATCGACCTGAAGCCCGTTCTTCTCGAAGAAGCCCCGCTCCTGCGCTGCCACGATCGGCGTCAGGCAGAACGAGTTCTGGTTCCACGCGAACGTGAGCTTGCGCTTCTGCGACCATGCCTTGCGCCCGAGCAGCAACGCCGGCGCCGCAAGGGCCACGGCCCCCCCGGCTCGCAACACCTTGCGGCGCCCCGTCTGCACGTTATCGATCACTGACGACGGCGCGGTATTCCCCTTTTCCAGAAACTTCATGACGACGATTCCCCTGTTTGTTTTTGATGGTGGTCTGAACTGGTTTCGATGCGACGGATCAGTCGAGCCAATCAGTCGAGCAGATCGGGCTCCGCTTCGACGAGCCCTTCGAACAGGCTCTCGAAGGAATACAGCGCGCCCTCGGGGCCGCCGACCTGACTGTGCGTATGACGTGCGGTGGCCTCATCGATGGGCTGCGGCGTACCGGCGGCTTCGGCGAGCAACTGCGTGTGGGCGGCGTTCTCCAGCGCGATGTACCACCAGGCGGTGGCTTCCACGGTCGGACCGGCGGTGAGAATGCCGTGGTTCTTGAGAATCACGCCTTTCACCGTGCCGCTGCCGTCGGGCTTGTTCAGTGCGTGGGCGATACGTTGCCCTTCGCTGTCGTCGACCACCATGCCGGTGAAGTCGTCGAACAATGCGTGGTCCTCGAAGAAGCCGCACGAGTCTTGCGTGAGCGGATCGAGCGCACGGCCCAGCGTCGACCACGCTTTGCCGTAGGTCGAGTGCGTGTGCGCGGCGGCGACGAGGTGCGGATGCGCTTCGTGAATGGCCGCGTGAATCGCAAACGCCGCCTTGTTCAGCGGGCGGTCGCCGATGACCGTCTCGCCTTTCGAATTCACCAGCAGCAGGTCGGAGACCTTGATGCGAGAGAAATGCACGCCGAGCGGATTGACCCAGAAGTGGTCGGTCAACTCGGGGTCACGCGCGGTGATATGCCCGGCGAGGCCGAGATCGAAGCCGTGACGCGCGAAGATGCGGAAAGCGGCGGCCAGCCGTGTCTGGCGATGGCGGCGCTCGGCGAGCACGTCGCTGCGCACGGGCGGGGCATCGAACCAGAAACGCTGTTGCGGCGCGGCGTTGAGCACCAGCCCCGTGGGCGTGGTGTGTGTGGGGTGGGGGGCGTGACCGGCAACGTCATCGTTGCGGGCAAAGGCGGTGGTATTGACGGGAAGAACGGCGGCCATGGTGTTTTCCTTGGGTCGGCAGGACGCGATCAGGCAGCGCGACGTGCAGCGCCGGTCTCGCCGCTCTCGCCGCGCTCGCCGTTCTGGCGGTCGCGTTCGGCAACGAGCGTGCGCAGGCGCGGAATCAGTTCGCGGCCGTAGTCGATGGTGTCGCCCAGCGGGTCGAAACCGCGAATCAGGAACGTGCTGACGCCCAGGTCGTAGTAGTCGAGGAGCGCGTCGGCAACCTGTTCGGGCGTGCCGACGAGGGCGGTCGAGTTGGAGCGTCCGCCGATGAGTCCGGCGATCTCCGTCCACAGCACTTTGTCGAGGCGCGCACCCTTGTCGGCCGCCGCCAGCAAACGCCGTGCGCCTTCGCTTTGCAGGGCCGAACCCTGCGATAGCCCGGCTGCGGCGCGAATCGCTTTTGCTTGCGCCAGAATCTGATCGGCGCGGGCCCACGCCTTGGCTTCGGTCTCGGCCAAAATCGGCCGGAACGACACAGAGAAGCGTGGCGTGCGTCCATGTACGGCCGCTGCCGCGCGCACGCGGGTGGTCAGCTCACGCACCTGATCGAGTGATTCGCCCCACAGCGCGTAGATGTCGGCGTGTTTGCCGGCGACTTCGAGGGCCGCGCCGGAGGCACCACCAAAGAAGATCGGCACGTGCGGCTGCTGCACCGGTTTGACTTCCGAGTAGCCCTGCTTGAACCGGTAGTACTGGCCCTCGTGATCGAACGGTTTGTCTTCCGTCCAGATGCGGCGAAGGATGCTCAGATACTCGTCGGTGCGCGCATAGCGCTCGTCGTGCGAGAGAAAGTCGCCATCGCGCGCCTGTTCCTCGTCCGACCCGCCCGAAATGAAGTGCACGCCCAGACGGCCGCCGCTGAACTGGTCTAGCGTGGCGATCTGGCGCGCGGCCAGCGTCGGCGCTGTAAAGCCCGGACGATGCGCGAGCATGAAGTGAATGTTCTCCGTCACCGTCGACGCATAGGCAATGGTGAGCGTGGCCGACGGGCTGGTGGAGTGGTGCGGGACCAGAATGCGGTCGAAGCCCGATTGCTCGTGGGCACGGGCGAAGGTGCGCACATAGTCGCGGTCGACCACCGGGCCGCTCTTCGGGTGAATTTCGGACTGCTTACTGCTTTGGATCATGCCGATGATCTCGACGCTCATGAGCGCTCTCCTTGCTTTCTCTTGTGGGGCAACAGAGGCGGCAGCGCTGACAGGGCGACGTGGGCCGGTTTGCGCTACACGCCCATCGATCGGAACAGACGGTGAACGGGAGTGAGCCTACGCAAACAAATCTCGGCCGTTAAATAATCATTTCCGCAAAGATTATTCAATATGGATGGTTGGGCTTATCCCGCCAGCGCCTTACGCTATGAGCACTACGTACAACCCGGCGACCCGGTACGTCCTGTACCTGACGCGTATTTGCTTATTCCAAATCTCATGGCTACCGTTGCTCAACCTCTCGAGTTGGCCGCGTCGGGCGACGACCGCACCGGCGTCTCCGGCGCCGTGCTGCATCTGGCCAGCACACAGGGCGAAGGGCGTCATGCGGGCGCAGAACCTCGAGCCCTGCGTGCCGACACGTTCACGCGCTCGCTGGATGCGCTGCTGCCGCAACTCACTCGCGACTTCGCTGCGGGGGCTGCCGCGCTCGATCGCGATGCCCGCTTTCCGTTCAACAACTTCGCGCAATTGCAGCGTCACGGGCTGATTGCTGCGGTGATTCCGCAAGCCCATGGCGGTCAGGGTGCGGGGTTGGCCGAGGCACGCCGGATCATCGGCGCCGTGGCGGCGGGCGAATCTGCCACGGCCCTCGTGCTGACCATGACGTATCTGCAACATCGCTCGCTGGTGCGTACCAGCACGCGATGGCCTGACGCACAACGCAGCGACGTGTTCCGCAGCGCCGTGACCGAGGGCGCGTTGATCAATGCCCTGCGCGTGGAGCCCGATCTGGGCACACCGGCGCGCGGCGGCTTGCCATCGACCATCGCGCGCCGTACGGAAACGGGCTGGCGGCTCTCGGGCCGAAAGCTCTATTGCACCGGCATTCCGGCGCTTAGCTGGCTGTCGGTCTGGGCGCGCACGGATGAGGCCGAGCCGCGCGTCGGCGTGTTTCTCGTGCCAAGGCCAGCCAATTTTCAGGATGCCGGGGATGCGCTGGATCGTCCGGGCATTCGCGTTGTGCCGAACTGGGACCATCTGGGGCTGCGCGCATCGGGCAGTCACGAAGTCATCCTCGAAGACATCGATCTGCCTTTTGGCAACGCCGTCGATATCCGTCCGCTGCACGAGTGGGCACCGGCAGGCATCGGCCAGCGCGATAACGATGCGCACATCGAACAGCAGGCGTGGATGAGTGTGTTGCTGGGCACGCTCTATGACGCCGTGGCGCGGGCGGGCACCGAATGGCTCGTCACGTTCCTGAATACGCGGGTCCCGGGCAATCTGGGCGCGCCGCTCGCCACCGTGCCACGCGTGCAGGAAGCCGTCGGCGAGATCGCGACCTTGTTGCACGTCAACCAGCGTTTGCTCGATGCGGCGGCTGCGGCCGCCGATGCGGGCCAGCCCGATGACGATATCGCCAGCGGCGCACTCAAATTCACCGTGACGGGCAATGCCATCCGTGTGCTGGAACTGGCCTTGCAACTCACGGGCAATCACGGGCTCTCGCGCAGCAATCCGCTGGAGCGCCATCATCGCGACGTGCTGTGCAGCCGTATTCACACGCCGCAAAACGACACCATCCTGAGCGCGGCCGGCCGGCGCGCGCTCGCTGCCTTTCGGGTTCACGCATGACCGCTGCTTTGGTTGAAAACACCCCGCCCAACGTCTCTGACGTTGCCAATTTGTCCGCGCACGACTACGACGCGCTCGATCCGCTGCGCAACTTCGTCGCGGCGTTTTCACGGCTGCTGGAACGCCGTCCGCACGAGACGACTTTGCTCGAAGAAGGCGCGGGCCTGCTTGCGCAACTGGTCGCCCGCGACGACTGGTTGCCTGACGCGTTTGCCACGCCGCACCCCGAGCACTATCAGCAATACCTGCTGCATTGCGATTCAGGGCAGCGCTTCAGCATCGTCAGCTTTGTCTGGGGGCCGGGTCAGCGCACGCCGATTCACGACCACACTGTGTGGGGGCTGATCGGCATGCTGCGGGGTGCCGAGGATTCGCTGCCATTTGTGCTCAACGCGAAGGGCGTTCCGGTCGAAGCGGGCGAGCCGGTGCGGCTCGTGCCCGGCGACGTGGAGATTCTCTCGCCGCGCCTTGGCGACATTCACCGCGTGACCAATGCCTTCGACGATCGCGTTTCGGTGAGCATTCACGTGTATGGCGCGAACATTGGCGCCGTGCACCGCAGCGTGTTCACCGAAGCGGGTGAGCGCAAAGGCTTTGTCTCCGGCTACGCCAACGCGCAATTGCCGAACCCGTGGGGCAGGGCGGCGCAACGCGTCTGACGCTATGGCGCGGCATGGCGCTTACCCCCATGCCGCGCATCCCGGGCTTCTCACGCCATGCCGAAGCGCACCACATCACACGGTACGGGCGGCCGGGGCTTCTGCCACAATGGCCGTCTGGCTGCGCAGGCCATGCCCTCCAATTTGCTTGCTTCCGAATTCAAGGAATTGCCGTGTCCGATCATTCGACCGACGTGCCGTCGCAGACGGCCGATACCACCGCCTTCCCCAAACTGCCCTTTGCCGACGTGCGCGCCGCGCTACTCGCGGGGCAGGAAATTGCGCTGCTGGATGTGCGCGAGGAAGACCCGTTTGCGCAGGCGCATCCGCTGTGGGCGGCCAACCTGCCGCTCTCCCGCGTGGAAATCGAAGCGTGGGCGCGCATTCCGCGCCGCGATACGCGCATCGTCGTCTACGGCGAGCACGGCGGGCAAGACCTCGCACCGCATGCCGCTGCCGTGCTGCGCAAGCTGGGCTATGGCGACGTGAACCTGCTCGCGGGCGGCCTCGATGGCTGGATCGCGGCGGGCGGTGAAGTGTTTCGCGACGTGAATGTGCCGAGCAAGTCGTTCGGCGAGTGGGTCGAAGGGCTGCGCCACACGCCGTCGTTGTCCGCGCAGGAAGTGCAGGCGTTGCTCGACGACGAAGCCGACGTGGTAGTGGTCGATGCGCGGCGCTTCGACGAATACCAGACCATGAACATCCCCGGATCGACCAGCGTGCCCGGTGCGGAGCTCGTGCTGCGCGTGCGGGAACTGGCCCCTGACCCGGCGACGCGCGTGATCGTCAATTGCGCAGGCCGTACCCGCAGCATCATCGGCACGCAGTCGCTCGTGAATGCAGGCCTGCCCAATCCGGTCGCAGCGCTGCGCAATGGCACTATCGGCTGGACGCTGGCCGGGCAAACGCTGGAGCGTGGGGCGCAGCGCCGTCATCCTGCACAGGTGCGCGAAGCGACGCTCGCCGTCGCGCGTGAAGGCGCGCGTGCCGTGGCCGACCGCGCTGGCGTGAAGCGCATTACGCTCGATGCCGTGGCGACGCTGAACGCGCCCGGCCGTACGGTGTACCGCTTCGACGTGCGCACGCCGGAGGAATACGCAGCCGGTCACTTGCCGGATTTCGCGAGTGCGCCGGGCGGACAACTCGTGCAGGAAACCGATCATCAGGCCCCCGTGCGAGGCGCATGGATCGTACTGGCGGACGACGATGGCGTGCGCGCCGACATGACCGGCTCGTGGCTCGCCCAGATGGGCTGGACTGTCTACGTCGTGGAGCCGCACAGTGCGCACGCGCGCAGTGCACAGGGCGGCTGGCCGTTGCACACGCCGAGCGCGCCGGACGTGGCCTCGGTCACGCCCGCGTTGCTCGCCCGCTGGCTCGACGACGCGGCCCCGGGGGAGATTGCAGTGCTCGACTTCACGGCGAGCGCCAACTACGTCAAACGGCATATCCCGGGCGCGTGGTTCGCGATTCGGGCGCGGCTGGCCGAGGCGTTACGCGCCGTCGGTCCGGCGCAGCGGTATGTGCTGACGTGCGGATCAAGTTTGCTTGCACGCTTTGCCGCAGCAGATTTGCGACGTCTCACGGATGCCGAGATCGTCGTGCTCGAAGGCGGTACGCAAGCGTGGATCAACGCCGGGCTGCCGCTGGAGACTGGCGAAACGCGTCTGGCCAGCGCGCGCGACGACCGCTATCGCCGTCCCTACGAGGGCACGGATAACGCTGCCGAGGCGATGCAGGCCTATCTGGACTGGGAGTTCGGACTGGTCGATCAATTGCATCGCGACGGCACGCATCGCTTTCAGGTGATCTGACGCAACGTCCCGGGCATTCGCGACAGTCGCGGCAATCCGGGAAGTCTGCGTGAGCGGAGCGGCAGGCGTGGCATACTCCGGTTTTTCCGAGGTCGCCGGCGGGCTCATCGACGTGAGCGCGGGCCGGTACGGCGGCCCGCTTGCTCTCCCGATTCGACCATGCCATTGCAGCGCTTCATTGCCCGCCGACTGGGCGCCCTCACCGAGCCGAGCACGCGTATCCCCTACGCGTGGGTGTATCACGAGCCCGACGTCTTCCTGCAACGCACGTCGCATCTCAACGTCGCCAAAAAGTACCTGCATCGCCGCCTGCGTCTGGCGCTGAGCGGTCAGGCGAGCCGCGAGGTGCGCCACGTGCCGCCCAATGCGCGCGTGTTGTGGATCTACGGTGGCAAGGCCTCGGTCGGCGACGCCGTGATGGACCTCTCGGGGCGTGCACTGTTGCGTGGGCGCGAGGCGCCTGTCGATCTGCTGATCACCCCCAGCCTCAAGGCAGTCTTCGAAGGCGACGACATCTTCCGGCACGTCTACGACGACCCGAAGGCGGTGAATCCGGCCGACTACGACGTTGTCGTGATGCAGGAATTCAACTACCCGACGCTGCGCATCAAGCGACGCCATTTCCCGACGTTGCCGTTTGCGTGTCTGTTCCGCTTCTTCCACGGCCCGGACCGTAATCAGACGCAATTCAGTCTGGCGGCGGTCAACGATGTCTTTGCCCTCGGTCTCGGTCCCGACGAGCTGTTCTCGCGCGCGAAGCCGTATCTGCGCGCCGAGACCGATCTGCCTGATGCCATCGCACAGCAACTGCCACAGCGTCCGTATCTCGTGCTGGCGATGGGCGGTGTCGAGCCGCGCCGTACCTATGCGCACTGGCGCGAGTGTCTGGCCGCTTACGATGCCGCGACGGCCGGTATGCCCGGGTTGCCGGCCGGTATCGTGCTGCTGGGGTCGGGCAATGGCGCAGACGCCGCCAAGGCACTGATGGAGGCGGAGTTCGCGCATCTGCAACTGGTCTCGTTCGTCGGCCAGCTCACATTGCGCGATGCAAAGCGCGTGATCGCCAACGCCGCGCTGTTTGTCGGTGCCGACGGTGGTCTGATGCACGTCGCGCACACGACGCCGACGCCAAGCGTCACGCTGTTCGCGAAGGCGGAGCCGCCGTATCTGCGCCTCACGCCGGGCTGCCAGTCCACCCCGCTGCAAACCGAGAGCGACGTGAGTGCGGTCGATCCGGTCGAACTTGCCGATACGATCGTCGCAACGCTGGCGTCGTCGCCACCGGCATTGCCGCGCTGATTTCCTCCTTTCGCCCTCAAATCTCCCAATCGCGCACCTGTCAACGTTGACAGGTGACGCTGACCCCCGCCAGGCCTATGTTGGTCGCAGGCGGCGGCGTCGACACGGCCATGTCAGGATCGATCGTACGTGGAGGGTTGTCGCGTTGTGCTGTCCGTCGTTCCTTTCTGAAAAGGAGCCAGCGTCATGCCTACGTCAACTTCCGCGGCACCCCGGCAGCGCGTTCTGGCTTCGGCCATCGGACTCGCCTTTGCGACACTCGCGATGTCGTCACAAGCAGGCACGGTGATCGGGACCAATCAGGTCATTGACGCCCCCGGCGACGCGACCGAAACATGGACGGTCAGCAACACTGGCTCGCTCACGGTCAATAGTGGTGCCGCGACCAACTGGCTCTTGATCCAGGGCGCCCCGCCGTCGACGGGGCCTTCGACGCTGACGACCGACGGCGCGACGATCATCTCGACCGCACCGGGGGCCGGTGGCGGCGCACCACCCGCCGCGATCACGATAGAAAACTCCAGCGCGACGATTTCGAATTCGACCGTATCGAGCGCGACTAACGCCGGCATTCAGTTGGTGGGGCAGACCACCGCAGGCCTCGTTGCGCCCACGGCGACCGTCACGAACAGTACGGTTTCGGGCTTCCAATACGGCATTTCGGTATCGTCGAACGGCGTTCTCACGTTGAATAACTCGAACGTGAGTGCCGGGACTGGCGCCGCTGGCGGGATCAACGGCGGCGTCGTGAACTTCGACTCGACGGTGGTCGCCACGGGCGGCACGATCAGCGGCAACATCTCCGGTGTGACAGCGACCACGACCAACCTGACCACGGAGACGACCTCGAACACGACCTTGAGCGGCGTCAGTGTGAGCGCCGCGACCGGTGCCGCAATCGTGGTGCAACCGGCCCGTCCGGTGGCCGCCTTCGAGGGCCACACGGCCAATATCCTGATCGAAGCCGGCTCGACGCTCACGGGCGGCAACGGTTACGCCTTGCAAGCCACGGGCCTGATCACGGCCAATGCCACGATCGACAACTCGACCATCGTCGGCAACGTCAGCGATGACGGTACGGCCACGCTCAATCTGACGTTGCAGAACAACGCCAACCTGACCGGCTCGCTCGCCAATATCAACGTGCTGGCGGTCAATTCGAATGCGACGTGGCGGCTCATCAGCGACAACACGGTCGGGACGGTGACGATGAATGGCGGGAACATCGATATTTCGGGCACCGCGCTCGGCACACCGACCACGCATACGCTGACGATTGCCACGCTCTCCGGCACCGGTACGTTCCTGATGAGTACCAATCTCGGCACCCACACCGGCGATCTGCTCAATGTGACGGGGACGGCCACCGGGACTTATCAGCTTCACGTGCGTAACTCGGGCGGCGAGCCGACCAACCTTTCACCGCTCACCGTCGTGCAGACCGGTGGCGGAGGGGCGGCGTTCTCGCTGGTCGGTGGCAAAGTCGATGCGGGCGTCTACAGCTACACACTGGAGCAGCAGGGCAACAACTGGGCACTGGTCACCAACCCCGGTTCGCCGGAAGACCCCGGTGAAGGCGATCTGACGCCGGGCGCGAAGACCGTGCTCGGACTCTCGGGCGCTGGGCCGACGGTCTGGTACGGGGAAGCCGCCATCCTGCGGTCGCGGTTGGGCGAGCTTCGTATCGGAGACCAAAGCAATAGCGGTGTCTGGGCACGCGCCTTCGGCAAGCAATACAACGCAAAGCCGGAGGATGGTACAAGCTACCGCCAGACGCAGTACGGCGTGATCGGCGGTGTCGATGGTGTCGTCGGTCAGGCGTGGGGCGGCACGTGGCTCGTCGGTGCAATGTTGGGCACCAGTCACAGCAAGCTGAGCTTCGATAACGGTTCGACCGGCGGCGTGAACAGCTACACCGCAGGTCTGTACGCCACATGGATCACGAAGGCCGGTTGGTACTTCGACGGCTTGGTGAAGTTCAACCACTTCGTCAACAGCGCGGACGTCATCATGAGCGATGGCACCGGTTCGCATGGCGGCTTCAATAACAACGGTATCGGCGCGACGCTCGAATTCGGGCGGCACATGGAATTCGGCAACCGCTGGTTTGTCGAGCCGTACATTCAGGCGTCGATGGTGCGTATCGGCGGGGATAACTTCTCGCTGGATAACGGCATGCAGTCGTCGACGTCTCACACCGGCTCGGTCGAAGCCCGCATCGGCGCGGCGTTCGGCAAGACGATCGAACTGTCCGGTGGCGCACTGCTGCAACCGTACCTGAAGCTCGCCGTGATTCAGGAGTTCATCACGAGCAACCAGATCATGATCAACGGCATCAACTTCAACAACGACACCTCCGGCACGCGCGTCGAGTTCGGGGCCGGCGTTGCGGCACAACTGCGCCACAACATGCAGATCTACGCCGAAGTGGAAACGAGCGCCGGGCACAAGATCAGCCAGCCCTGGGGCGCCCAGATCGGCTTGCGTTACGCCTTCTGACGACATTCACCCATCGCCTGCATCGATTCCGTGGGAGGACGGGGCGATGAAAAGTCGTGAATATCTCTGAAATTAACCATTAAATCAGTGGTTTACATCACATTTCGCCCTACCGTCTGCCTCGTTGGTCAACTTTCAACGAGGTCTCCTCTTGGCGTATTCGACGTTCTCTCCGCGTTCCCGGGTTTCCACACGTTCCCAGCACTTTCCTCTGTCCGCTCCCGCTCAGATGCCGATGCGCCTGCTGGCGGCATCCGTCTTTCTCGCGCTGGCGGCACTCTCAACCGATGCACGGGCGCAAGACCTCATCATCGACACCTCGTGTATTGGTGCTGACCTCAGCGGCTTTTGCACCCGCGAGCACGACGAGCTCGACGGCAACAGCATGACCGTGACCGGTGACGGCCGAGCCCGGCTGATCGGCGCGACGGACCGCGCGACCTCACTGGCGTATTTGCGGGTGCTGGATGGTGGCACCGTTGAAGCTTCGAATCTGAATATTTCCGGCCATGCCAACGCCGACATCTCCCGTGGTCTTCTCAGCGTTGTCGACGGCAGCCGTTTATCGCTGACCGATTCGACCGTCATCAATACTGGCGACATCGCGCTTTCCGTGGGGCGCTCGACACGAGATCCGTCGCTGTCACCGGCGATCGCCAGTCTGGAGAACGTGAGCCTGAAAGCGGTCGGCCGTGGGGTGCTCCTGACCGGCGACGCGTTGCTCGAGATGTGGGGCGGCGAGGTGATTGCCGAGCGTGGCACGGGCCGGCTGAATTACGCCGTACAGGTGACCGACAGCGCGTTTCGTGCCTACGGCACGCGTCTGGTCGGTGCCGATCACGCGGTGGTCATCTCGACCGAAGTCAATCCGACAAAGGCTGGCTCGGAGGTCATCCTCTCCGGTGCGACGCTTGAGTCGGAGGATGGCGCGGCCATCAGCATCTATCGCGAGCGAGGTTCCACCCCGGATGAATTCAACGTCTCGCTCGCCATCGTGAACGGCACGACCATCAAGGCGGGCAACGGCACGCTGATTGAAGTGGGTTTCGATCAAGTGGTCGATGATCCGCTTAGCGTGGACATTACGGTCGATAACAGCCGTCTCGAAGGCGACATCAAGTTCAAGGACTACGTCGACTCCGACCTTACGTTGTCGAACCATGCCGTCGTTACCGGACGCATCGAAGGCGCTGACCGCCTCCATCTCAACGATGGCGGCGAATGGCGCCTGATCGAGAACAGCCAGACGGCAAACATCGCCATGCAGGGCGGTATCGTCGATATTCACGGCACGGCGGCCGAAGGGCAGTACCACACGCTGGAAATCGGCTCGCTCTCCGGCACGGGCATGTTCCGCATGCAGGTCAATCTTACCGATGCCGTGAGCGACCAACTGCATCTGACGGGCGGCGATTCGACCGGCGACTTCAGCCTCGCCGTGAAGAACACCGGCACCGAGGCGAAGGTGGAACGTCATCAACTCGTGCAGGACGACGGCGGCAGTGCCGGATTTTCCGTGGTTGGCGACACGGTCGATTTCGGCGCGTACTCGTATAGCCTGCAAAAGGAAGTGATCGACGGAAAGACTTACTGGCATCTCGTGCGCGACGGCGGGCCGTCGGCGGGGACCGATTCGGTCGTCGGCATTTTCAGCGCCGTACCGACGGTGTGGGCGGGAGAGGCCGCCACGCTGCGTACCCGTCTAGGCGAAGTGCGCATGGCCGAAACCAAGGAAGGCGGTGTTTGGGCGCGTACGTTCGGTAATCGCCATAATGCGAGTCCAAGCGTCGGTCAGGGATATTCGCAAGACCAGTGGGGCGTGATCGCCGGTGCCGATCGGGTGATCTCACGCGACGACAACGGCACGCTGTTGGTGGGGGCCATGGCCGGTACCAGCAGCAACAACCTGAAGTTCAACGGGGGCTCGACCGGTTCGATCGAGAGCTACACCGCGGGCGTGTATGCCACGTGGCTCGGCACACGTGGCTACTACCTCGACACCGTATTGAAGTACAACCACTATCAGTCCGAGCTCGACGTGCGCATGCGCGACGGCGGGCGGAGTAAGGGCGACTTCAACACCAATGGTCTCGGCGTCTCGGCAGAATTCGGCCGCAAGATTGCGCTCGCCAATGATTGGTTCGTCGAGCCGTATTCCCAGATTTCGGCAATGACGGCGGGCAGCGCTGAATTCACGCTCGATAACGGCATGGCCGGCAAGTCCGATCGCAACGCCTCGGTACAAGGGACGTTGGGCGTGACGCTCGGCAAAACCTTCGAGACGTCGAAGGGCAATTTCCAGCCGTATGTGCGCGCTGCCGTGGTGCAGGAGTTTGTGAAGAACAACAAGGTCCGCATCAACGACATCGAGTTCAACAACGATCTGTCGGGCACACGCGGTGAAGTCGCCGTCGGCGTGGCGGCGCAGATGCAGCACAACCTGCAAGCCTATCTGGATACGTCGTACTCGATCGGCTCACGTCTGGACAAGCCGTGGGGTGTGAACGTCGGCGTGCGCTACACCTTCTGACGCGGAGTGCAGTCCCCAAGACTTCTTTCGTGACGAAGCGGGGGTGGGGCCGATCCCCGAAAGGTCGGTGCCGCTTCCTTGCCCCGTGTGACTTCTGTCACGCGGGGTTTTTTTTATGGCCGTGCGCAGTACACGCGAGGTTGATCGGCAACGGCGACCGCCATGCCTTCCCCCACGCGCATCGCCTGAAAATAATCGGTGTTTCCCGGGCGAAAGCCGGGCAGCAGGTAGCGATACACCATCTCGTCGTCGGACGCGTCGTTGATCAACCGCGTGGTGTGCGTGGTGCTCACGCGCAAGATGCTGCCGACCGACCGGTAGTCGAACTCCATGGCCCGGTGCACGCGCGTGAGTGGTGCGTCGTCGGGCTTGCCCGTATCGGGGCTCGCGCGCAGAAAGCCCGAGAAGCTGGTGAAGCCCGTGCCGTTAGCACGGTATTCGGCATCGGCCCGGCCCCAAGACCGCACCAGCCGTTTGCCCGAGTGGGTGGCGAATTCGATATCGGCCAGACACTGCCATTCGATGCGCTCCGGTCGTGCCGATAGCCAGACCGCACCCCATGGCAGCAAGGCGGCAAGGGCGATGCCCAGAACGAGATAACGCGGACGAATCATTGACTTCATGGGGAGGCGCGGCTCGCTTGCTGGTTGACGATCAGATAGGACACGCATTCGGGCGCGTGTTCTTCGATGGCGTAACGGCAGAGGATGTAGCTCGACGTGTCGCCGTGTGCGGTGTCGTTGATGTAGACGAGCCGGGTTTGGAGATCGCTGACTGAGACCGGTGGCTCGCGCTTGAGCGTGGCGATGCGATCGGCAATGAAGGCAGTGTCTCGTGCCCGGTCGGGCGTGATGAAGTAGCGGTGCGTGTCGTCACCGGCAACAGGCAACCAGACAGCTGCTAGTGCGTTCGTGCGCAGGTCGCCGCGCAGCGGCGGGATTACCTGAAACGCCGCGAGCGTGCTGATGAGCGCGATGCCCGCCCAGATGCCGGTGGCCATCAAGGGCCGGACGGTGAACCGAGAGACAGCGCGAACTGACAATGGCACCGGCGGCGATGTCGCCGGAATACCGGCCGCTACGTTCGATTCCTGTGCTTCTGCCGCTGATGAAATTTCTTTCTCATCTGCGTCACTTTGGGCATTTTCCCGGCCAAAGTGCGGCATCGGCAGCACCGGAGAGGCAGGAACGACGCTGGGTGCGGTGTTGGCGTCCACGAACGGACTGACCCTGACAACCTGCGTCAGGCGATAGCCGATGCGGGGGACAGTGACGAGCGCGGCCGGATCGACGCTGGCTTGTTCCAGCGCCCGCCGGATCTGGACGATAGCCTGACTGAGGTTGTTGGCGGAGACGACCGCCCCGTATTGCTCCCACGCCTGCGTGAGTAGTGTCTTCTTGGTGACGATGTCGCCATCGGCTTCGAGCAGCACCAGCAGGCATCTGGCCGCGGCGGCGCCCAACGAGAGCGGCACGTCGGGGGCTTGCAGGCTCTCCAGTGCAAGGGTGTCGCTGTCGAAGCGGGCGGCATCGCCGATGAGGTACTTGGCCATGTCGAAGGGTCCGGGGGAAGGCGGTGTTGACCCATGTTACGTCGAAAACGCCGCTGTAAAAGTATCGGGTCCGGTGCCTCGGCCCCATGAAAAAGACCGCACACCCCGTCAGGCGTGTGCGGTCTCAACGCCCCGTTACCGGGGCTGAAGGGGCTTCTGTCGACTAACGCGCTTTCTTGCCACCTTTTTTCGGCTTGCCATTCGACCAGGGCGAAGGCATGCGGGTGCGGCCGATGCGAGATACGGCTTGCAGATTGCTCATATCGCTCATGTCGCCGGACGTCGACCAAGGGCCTGTCGGACGATCGGGGTCAACCGGCGGATTGTTGTTGACCCGCGTGTCGCCGATGACGAACGACTCGCCCGACGTGACCGATTGCCCGGCGGCATTGGTGATTGTGACCGTGGCATACACCTGCCCCAGCAAGTGCACGTACTGGATGCGCTCCCACGGATACCGGACTTCCACCTCCTGTCCAACGTCGCTGATCGCGACATATTTTTCGAACGAGTAGCCCGGGATCGGTGTGTCGCCGGGTTGGCCAAACTCGGCCCTGTCGATCGGCCCCAGCGCGCCGGTGCGCCCGAAGGCGGCATAGACGTGAACGTGCAGCAAATCGCCGTCCTTCATGTTGATGTAGGGCTGCACGAAGAGCGGTGCATAGCCGATACCCTTGCCTTCGGGCGGCGGCGGGGAGGTGTCGTCATACCCGATGTTCTTCTTGAAAATCGGTAAAGGCAGCGGATCGCCTCCGCCCGGCAGTTCGCCTGCGCTCTCTACCGTCACGTCCTGTTTGACGGAGTAAGCCACGTTGAACAAATCGGGAAGGGGGCCGTTGGCCGGTCGAATCAGGCGTGCGCTCGTGTACATGACCGGAATCTCGCCCGAGCCATGGGCGGTGATTTCGGCCTCGGGCAGCACAAACTCCAGATCGACACCCGCAGTGACTTCGGCGGCGGTGACCGTGTGCTCGAAAAACGCGAGCGGCCACGGATCGTCGTCGGTAAAGGCATCGTCGGCGTAGTACAGACGAATGACGTCGTCTTCGATGAAGGCCGCATTCCCCACACCGGGCCCCATTGCAATTTCCCATGGCACGACGAAGGTAGCGTCGGCCGTCGAATCCGCAACCGGGATGACGTTCTCGTCGTCGCCGGCCTGCCAGCCGTTGCGGCGCACGATCGGCACGCCGAGCCCTTCGTTTTCCGGCGTATCCGGGTCGGGATCGATGCCACCGGACTGATCGAGATTGATCACCACCGGTGTGACAGGTGATACGCCGAGCAGACGCCCGTTGCGAAGAACTTCATAGGCGACGTCGACATCGTTGTTGCCTTCCGTCAAGACCGATGCCAGCAACAGGGCATAGGGGATGACAACGAACTCCATCGGATCGTTGGTGTCGGTTTCGCGTGTGACGATGTGCGGCGCACTGCGCAGGGTGGGGCCCCAAAGCACGATGATCTCGTCACCATCGAGAATGCCGGGGTGACGCGGAATGCCGACCTGCACCGGCTCGCGGGCGTCGGCCTCGTCGATGATCCCATCGTCGGCATTGCGCGGCACGATGGGGGCGAGCAGGTCATCCATCCCTTCGTTGATGAACGCGGGGACTTTGACCGGCGTGGAGCGCAACGAGGTATTGCCTGCCAGATCGGTGATGTCGTAGGTAAAGGCGAGCGTGCCGTCACCGAGCGCTTCGAGCTGGGCGCGCGTGAACGTGACGACGAGGTCATCGTTCGCGCCGCCGACGGGGATCATGACCGAGACTTCGTCGGTGCTGCCGGTGTCCTCGTTGACGAGGTACACCGTGACCGTATCGCCGTCGATGCGCCCTGTGTAGCTGAGAATCGTGCAATCGAGCACGTCGCCCAAGGCAGTCAGCTTGGCATCGCTCAGGCCTTCCGCTTCCACGCCTTCAGGCAGATCGAGCCGCCCGAGTTGGGGCGACCCCGGCGCTTCGGTATCGACAATGTAGGTGAGGAGGGCGGAGTCTTCCGTCGGGTCGCCTGTGAACTCGGACTTCAATAGATACGACAGCGTGTGCGTGCCGTCGGCGCGGGGGGACGGGATCGTGAAAACCAGTTCTTGGTTGTCGACCTCGTCTTGCGTGATCGCGCGTTCGGCCTGCTCGGCACCATCGATCTTGAGAACCACTAGATCGCCGGCATACCAACCGGTCAGCAGGATAGAGGTGACCGTCAACTCATTGCTTTGCCACGATGACAGCAGCAAGAGTTGGTCCGGAAATCCGGAGGGAATGGAGACCAGAGCCGCCGCCTCGATAACGAGGTCGTTCGGTACCTCCAGAACCCCGGTGGCCCCTGCATTACCCGGTGGATCGTCCTTCTTGAGCGCGATCTTACGGCGGCCGGGGACTCTGTACTGCGCATAGTTCGCAGAATCGCGTTTCATGGCGGACTCCTTCGTCTACTGATTCGGACGTGCGGCTTGTCCGGCGGCGTTTGCCGCCGGGACACTGCCGAAGACGGCAGCCCCGTCACTCGCACGCAGCGCCGGGGAGCCCATTGTGGAACCGGAGATTTGCGCCCGGTAACTGTCAACGTTGACAGTTGGCGCGCGTGAGGCCGGCGTGGCTTGATGGGACACCGGATTGCCGGCCGCGCCACCGCTCGTGTGGCATTCCCCCGGTTTCACGATCATGCGGAGACGACCATGCTCACGAACGACGCCCTGTCCGCCCTTCAGGCGAATTCATCAGCCAGTGCGGGGGGCAGTGCGACGGGCTCCCGTGGCGTGCTCGCGTCGGTGACGCGCGACCCGACCTACGAGGCGCTGGTCGACTTCGATCCGCCACAGATACCGGCAGCACAGGCCTACGACGGCATCGGTGCGCGCGACGTCAACAAACCGGATGGCAAGATCAAAGTGATCGTGCCGCCGAGCATCTTGTGGGATCTCGGCGATTCGGTCGCGCTGTACTGGGGCGATGATCGCGTGGCCGTTGCACACCACGTGCTCGGTGCCGGTGACCTCGGCCTGCCGCTGACGCTGGAAGTCGACGTGCTCATCGTGCAGCGCGTCTACGACGCCTCGGGGCTGCAAGTCAGTCCCGTCGACGTCTGGTACGTGTTCACGACCGGCAATACGGGCGATGAACAGTCGTCCGTGGCAACGACCATCATCGTCAAGCTCACGCTGCCCGGTGGCCCCGATCCCGATCCTATCGGCACGCCGTGGACCAACGACAATCTGGCGCCGGCCGACATTCCCGACGGCATCATCGGTGGGCCGGATGCCGACAACGGCGTGCCCGTCACCGTGCCACCGTGGCTCAACATGGCCGAGGGCGACGTCCTGCGCATTCGCTGGGGCACGCAGTCTGTGTTCCATGCACCGCTCACCGCCAGCGAAGTCGGCTTTCCCGTTACGGTCATGATCGGCAAAGCGACGATCATCGATGCGGGCGACAGCGACACGTTGATGGTCACCTACGACATCGACGATATCGTGCGCGAGTGGTCGCTCAATTCTCTGCCCGTCTTTGCGAAAGTCGAAGCGGGCGACGCGATCCTCTCGCCGCCGACGGTACTCGAAGCCCAAGGCGGCGATCTCGATTACGACGCGCTGGGGGGCGACGACGCCACGATCGTCATCGCGTTTCAGGACCCGCCCATGGTGGTGGGTGGCACCTTGCATATCGTCTTCGACGGGCTGGCGTCGGACGGCCATACGCTGCGTCACGAATTCGACGTGGCCATCGTGTCGCAAGCCCCCGTCATCGGTGCGGACCTGCCCAACGATGTGATCGGTGAAGTCACGCCGGGGACAGCGTCGCTGTACTACATCGTGCGCGACGGCACGGGAGACACGGGGCGCTCGCAGCGCACCTCGTTACGCATTCTCGGCGAGCGCGTGTCGTTGCCCGCGCCAGTCGTGCCGGAAGCCGTGGGCGACGAACTCGATCCGGCGGACGCTACGGCAGGGGCGACCGTCGTTGTTGCGGCGTGGGCGGGCATGGCCGTCGGCGACGTGTTGACGTTGCGCTGGGAAGGCACCAAGGCGAGTGGCTTGCCGATGGTGCACACGGAAGACAAGACAGTGGCGGCCGCGGGGGCATCCGTGAGTTTTCTGGTGCCGCCCGATTACGTGGCGGGTCTCGCGGGCGGGGCGGTGGACGTGTTCTACATCGTCAAACCGGCGGACAGCGATGCTTCGACGCGCGAGTCAGACCATCTCGCGTTGCGAGTGACCGGCGAATCGGCCCTGCCGGCCCCGCAGGTGGTGGGCATGGTGGGTGGAGAACTGAATCCGCCGGACGATCCGGCGGCGACCGTGGACGTCATCATCCCCGTCTGGGAGTTGATGAGTGTGGGCGACGTGCTCGAAGCGTTCTGGGATGGCCAGTCGCCGGAAGGCTCGACCAGCGGCGAGGTCACGATGACCGCGGCCGATCTGGCCAAGCCATACGTCTTCACCGTGCCGCGCAGAGTGATCGATGTGAACGCCGCAGGACAAGGGGCGGTGGACGCGTGGTATCGCGTGACGCGCGCCGGGCAGAGCACCCCTCAAACGTCTGCCATCACGCGCTTTCGTGTGGTGGCACCGTCACTCGATCTGTTGCCGCCGCCGAAAGTCGACGAGGCCGTGGGCAATATCCTCGACCCGGCGCCGCTGCCTGCCGCTGGCGCGACGATACGTGTCGCGCCGTATGCGGGGATGATCGCAGGCGACTACGTCACGCTTCGATTCGGTCCCGGCACCGGCGGCGGCGAGCACATCGATGTGCTCGACGTCACCGAGAACATGGTGGGACGCGACATGACCCTGCGTGTGCCCAAGACGAAGGTGCAATTTCATCTGGGCAGCACGGTTATCGTCAACTACACCGTGCACCGGCTGGACGGCAGCGAACAGGATTCGGAAAACCTCGTACTCACCGTGCGCAGCGAGACGAAGTGGCCGGCACCGGATGTCGACGAAGCCGACGGCGATTACCTCGATCCGCCACTGGCGGAGTTCGGTGTTGCGACACGGGTATTCGGTTACACCGACATGCAACGCAACGATCGCATCGTGCTGCACTGGGGTAACCCGGGCGATACCGGCTATTACACCGACAGCATCACGGTGAGCACCGAGCGTGACTATCAGTTCCGGTTGTTGCCCGACGACGTCACGCCGTGGGTCGGCCGTACCGTGCCGATCTGGTACGAGATCGAGCGCGGCGCGCAGCACTTTACGTCGGAGACGTTTTCGCTGCGGGTCGGCACGGCACAGCAGGAATTGCTCGATGCGCCCGATGTCGTCGAGGCCGAGGGCGGCATTCTCGATCCGTCGGACCTGACCACCTCGGCCACGGCGCGTATTCCGGTGTACGACGGCATGCGCAGCGGCGACTACGTTCACATGACGTGGGGCGGCGGCCCGGGCAGTGGCGGGCTGGAGTGGTTCATCGACGTGACGCAGGGCATGGTCGGTAACCCGATCACGCGTCCGATCCCGCTGGCGAACATCACGCCGTTCGACGGCAAGGATGTCACGCTCGTGTACACGGTCGACAGCGGCACGCCGCCTGAGCGCCAGTCTGAGGAATACACCGTGCGTGTGCAGCGCGGGACGATGGATCTGCCTGCACCCGAAGTGCCCGCCTTGCGTGACGACGGTGTGCTCGATCCACGCGACGTTGCGCAGGGGGCCGAGGTGCGCGTGCTGCACATGGATGGCATGCAGCAGGGCGACACCATTCGCCTGCACTGGGATAGCACGATAGACGGGGGCAGCGACGAACAAGACAAGATCGTCGGCAGCACGACGGATCCGATTACGTTCATGGTAGCGACCGACAAGGTGCTGGCCGGTGTGGATGGTGGCGTAGCGGCGTGGTACGAACTCCTGCGGGGCGGCTCGGTGATCGGCACGAGCGACAAGCTCGATTTCACCATCAAGCTGTCGGCGCTGCCGTTGCCGCTGATCGATCAGGCCGACGGCGACACGCTGGACCCGGATGACGTGCCGGCCGGCGGCGTCACAGTCACGCTCGACGCGGCCGCGTTCTTCAAACAGGGCGACCGCATCGCGCTGGCATGGGACGGTGCACCGGGCAACGGCAGCGCTCAGTATTCGCACACCGTGACGGCGGGCGAAGCGGGCAACAGCGTCAAGATTGCTGTGCCCAAGGCCATTGTCGAAGCGAACAACGGCGGCACGATTGCGCTGAGCTATTCGGTCACCCGCGCGGCAGGCGGGCCCGTAGAGACTTCCGGACGCAAGATTTACGACGTGCGGCGCGAAATCGGCAGCGGCGATCTGCTCGTCATGGGCGCCCGCTACAACGGCTCGGTCTATCGCGCGTCGAGCGCGGCGCAATACCTGCGGGCGCTCAATCGCACGTCTCGTGCCGATCTGGTCGCGGAGTGGCGTTACGACGACGAGGTGACATGGACGACCGGCGTGACGTTCAAGGACACGCGTCCGTGGCGGTCACTGCTGGTGCGATCGGCCACCAATCAAGTCACCATCAACGCGGCCAACATCATCGGCACGGGGGGCGACAGCGTCACGGTGCAGGGCAATGCGGCGCTCGTCGCGTATCTCACCCGAAAGAACGTGATCGGCTGGGGCAACGCGGCCTATGGCGCGAATGTGCCGCCCACCATCATCACTTACACCGACGTCGTCGAGGTGTCATCGACGCGCTCGGCTTATGCCCTCAGGCGAGTCAATGGACAGGTCGCGGTCTGGGGCAATACGGCCGAAGGCGGGGCGATTCCCGGGGGCGGCGCTGACATCGTCAACGCGGTGCGTATTCACGGTAACGGCACGGCATTCGCCGCAGTGCGCGGCAGCGGGTACCTGAGCGCCTGGGGGACGGCCGCGGCCGGCGGTCAGTTGACGGCCGAAGCGCAAGGCCTCACTGACGTGGCGTTCGTGGCGACGACGGGGACGGCGTTCTGTGCGCTGCGCCGTAACGGGCAACTCGTCGGTTGGGGCACCACCGCCAGTGGAGGGACGGTGCCGCCCGAAATCAAGGCACTGACCGACATTCACGACGTGCGCGGCAACTTCACGGCGTTCTGCGCGTTGCGCGCGACCGGGGCAGTGGTGGCGTGGGGCGTACCGGCTGACGGCGGCGCCGTACCACAGGCCATTGCGGTGCGCACCGACATCATCGAACTCGCCAGCGCGTCGTCGCGAGCGCTCGCGGTTCGTACCGGCAACGGGCAGGTGCTGACTTGGGGGCAAGCCGGTTACGGCGGCGCAGTACCTGCCGAGATCGGCGCGCTGACCGATATCGAAGAGGTGACGGCCACATGGGGCGCGTTCTGCGCACGGCGCGGCAATGGTGCCGTCGTCGCGTGGGGCGACGCGACACGCGGCGGTGCGGTGCCGACGGAAATCGCCGTACTCACGGACATCGTGCAGGTTGCCGGATCGAGCGGTGCCTTCGCGGCATTGCGTCGCAACGGCACCGTGGTGACGTGGGGGCTGGCTGCGGTCGGTGGCAATTCCTCCGCGGTGGCCGGTCTGCTCGTCAACATCCGCGCGGTGTATGCCAATACCGATGCCTTCGTTGCCATCGAGGACGTTGGTGGCGCGGTCACCTGGGGCGTGCCCACGGGCGGTGGCAACAGCGACGCGGTCAGATCGATTCTGGATACCAACCTGTTCTATCAGGCGCTCGCCGGTGGTGCGTCAAAGCATGCACGGGCGACGCAGAAGGGAAGACCCGTCGCGGCAGCACCGGTGCCGGTCAAGTGAGGCCGCCCGATGCGGGGCAATGGCGGCACTGTGCGCGCCGGTCGTTTCAGGCTGGCCGGCAACGCGCCGTCGTCGAGACGCCCGGCAGCGATGTCTGGTGCCAGATTGCCATGGCCAGCGCCCGGCGTGGCCGCAACGGTCGACGGTTGTCCCGGCGCCGCGCCGAGTGAGGGCGGCGTACGCCTGCGCCCGGGGCTCACTGTCAACGTTGACAGTTGGCGCGCGTAAGGTCGGCGTGGCCTGATGAACCATCGAATTGCCGATCGCGCCACCGAGTGAAGGGCGCTGCTTCGGCCTCACCTTCTCGTGGAGAAGATCATGCGCAGCAACGACCCCCTGTTCGCTTTTCAACGCAATTCGTCGGCACGCATGGGGGGCGGCGCAGCGAGCGCCCGACACCTGCTCGCGCCTGTTACGCGCGACGACACCGTCAGGCATGGCCGAAACGTCGCCAATCTGGAGCCGCCGCAGGTGCCGGCGGCGACGGTCTACGGCGGTATCGGTTATCGCGATGTGCGCGATGCCAACGGTCAGATTTTTGTCGTGATCAAACCCAACAGCCTGTTCAAGGTGGGCGACACCCTCACCCTGTATTGGGGGGACGCGACCCGGCCCGTTGCGCAGCACACGCTCGTGGCCGGTGAGAACTTCTTTCCCGTGACGATGCAGGTGAATGTGGCCGACGTGTTGAGCACCGGGGATGGCGTCGTGGACGTGTGGTTCGATCTGCTGTCGAACGACACGGGCGACACGACCACCGGCGCGCCGCTGGCGGTGATCGTCAAGACCACGCTGCCGGGCGGCCCCGACCCCGACCCCGTCACGTCGCCTTGGGTCAACGAGAACCTCGCGCCGCCCACGATTCCGCCGGGCATCATCGGCCAACCCGAGGCGACCGATGGCGTACCCGTGACCGTACCGGCATGGATCAACATGGCGCCGGGCGATGTGCTGTGCATTCGCTGGGGAACGCAGTCGGTCTACTGGCCGGCGCTCACCGCCGCCGAAGTGGGCCGCCCGGTTGTCGTCGTCATCGACTATCAGACGATCATCGACGCGGGCGACAGCCCCAGCCTCGTCGTGACCTACGACATCGACGACATCGTGCGCGAGTGGTCGCTCAACTCGCTGCCGGCTTTTGCCGAAGTGGAAGCGGGCGATGCCACGCTCGACCCGCCCGTGGTACTTCAGGCGCCTGCGGGAGAACTCGATCACGATGCCCTCGGCGGTGACGATGCCGACATCGTCATCACGTTTCAAGACCCGGAAATGGCCGTGGGCGACACCTTGCATATCGTCTTCGAAGGCTTGTCTTCGGAGGGGCGCGAGGTACACCACGAATTCGACGTGCCGATCGCGTCGGACACGCCTTTCGTCACCGCGAAGCTGCCCAATGACGTGATCGGCGACGCCGCGCCGGGCTCGGCGTCGCTGTACTACATCGTGCGCGATGGCAATGGGGATAAAGGTCGTTCGCAACGCAATTCGATGACGATTCTCGGGCAACCCGCACGGTTGCCTGCACCGATTGTCACGCAGGCAAACGGCAATGACCTCGATCCGGCCGATACCGTGACGGGGGCCAATGTCGTCATTGCCGCATGGCCCGAGATGGCCGCGCAGGACGCGGTGACGTTGCGATGGGAGGGCGTCAAAGCCAGCGGTGCGCCGTGGGTGCATATCGAAGAGAAGATCATCGCTGCCGCCAGTGTCGGACAGCCGGTGAATTTTCTGGTGCCACCTGCCTATGTGGCCGATCTCGCCGGCGGCAGTGTCACGGTGTACTACATCGTCGACCCGGCCGCGCCAGAGGTGTTGCCGCGCGAGTCGGCGCGCGTGACGTTGCGCGTGCTTGGCGAATCGGCACTGCCCGCACCGGATGTCGAGGGCGTGGCCAATGGCGAACTCAATCCTCCGGCGGATCCGGTCGAGGGTGTCGAAGTGATCATCCCCGTGTGGGAATTGATGAGTGCCGGCGACGTGCTTGAAGCGTTCTGGGAAGGGCAGTCGCCGGGCGGAACCGTCACCGGCACACATACGTTGGCCGCCGCCGACTTGAATCAGCCGTACGTTTTCCTTGTGCCGCGCGAATTTGTCGATGCCAATGCGGCAGGACGCGACTTCGTCGACGTGTGGTATCGGGTTACGCGTAACGGCCAGACAACTTCGCAGACGTCCGCCATCACCCGCTTTCGTGTGTTGGCGCAGGCCCCTGATCTGTTGCCGCCACCGGAAGTCGACGAGGCCGAGGGCGATGTTCTCGACCCCGTCCCGCTGCCTGCCGCCGGCGCGACCGTGCGGGTGGTGCCGTACGCCGGCATGACCGCCGGCGACGCCATCACGATTCGCTTCGGCGCAGGGTCCGGCGGCGGTGAGCACACCGATACGTTCGACGTGTCCCAGAACATGGTGGGGCAGGACGTCACGATGCGCGTGCCGAAAACCAAAGTCGAGTTTCATCTGGGCAGCACGGTCATCGTCAATTACACCGTGCATCGGCTCGATGGCCGCGAGGAGGATTCGGAGAATCGTGAGCTGCAAGTGCGCAGCGAACTCAAATGGCCTGCCCCGGTGGTGGATGAGGCCGAGGGCGATTATCTGGACCCGGAACTGGCTGTCTTCGGTGTGACCACACGCGTGCGCGGCTACGCCGGCATGCTGCGCGACGATCGTGTCGTGCTGCACTGGGGTAACCCGGGGGATGACGGGTATTACGTCGACAGCATTACGCTGAGCACGGCGCGTGACTATCAGTTTCAGTTGCTTGCCGCAGACGTTGCGCCGTGGATTGGCCGTACGGTGCCGATTCACTACGAAGTCGAACGCGGGGCGCAGCGGTTTGTCTCGGAGACGTTGCTGCTGCGAATCGGCACGGGGTCGTCGACCGACCTGATCGCACCCGAGGTGCTTGAAGCCGAGGCCGGTGTGCTCGACCTGTCGACACTGACCACGCACGCGACGGCAAGTATTCCGGTGTATGACGGCATGCGCAGCGGCGACTACATTCACATGACGTGGGGCGGCGGTCCGGGCAGTGGCGGCACGGAATGGTTTATCGATGTGACGGGGAATCAGGTCGGCAAACCGATCACCCGCAATATCCCGATGGACAATCTCACGTCGTTCGATGGCAAGGATGTCGTGCTCGCCTACACCGTCGATAACGGCACCCCGCCCGTACTCGCGTCAGAGGAATACACCGTGCGCGTCGAGCGTGGCGCCCCTTCGGTGTGGGCACCGCCCCGGGTGCCGGAGGTCGTCGACGGCATTCTCGACCCGCGCGATGTGGTGCAGGGCGCAGAGGTTGTGGTGGACTTCGTCGAAGGCATGCGTCAAGGCGATACGGTCCGCATGCACTGGGATTGCACGATCGCGGCGGGCAGCGACACGCAGGACAAGATCGTCGGCAGCTCGCAGACACCCATCGCGTTTCTGGTCGATCGCGCCAAAGTGCTGGCCGGTGTGAACGGCAGCATCGAGGCGTGGTACGAGGTCATTCGCGCGGGCAATGTCCTGGCTACCAGCGAAACGTTCGGGTTCGCCATCAAGCTGTCTGAATTGCCACTCCCCGTGATCGATCAGGCGGATGGCAAGACGCTCGACCCCGACGATGTCCCGGCAAGTGGTGCGACGATCACGCTCGATGCGACGGCCCTGTTTCAGCAGGGCGATCGGATGGTGTTGTCGTGGGAGGGCGTGCCGGGCAGTGGTTCTGGCGAGTACTCGCATACGGTGTCGGCGGGGGAAGCCGGCGGCGCGATCAAGATCACCGTGCCGAAGGCGCTCGTCGAAGCGAACAACGGTGTCACCGTTGTGCTGCGTTACACCGTCACGCGTGCGGCGGGTGGGGCGGTCGAGACCTCCGGCGAAAACATCTACGACGTGCGGCGCGAGCTGGGCAGCGGCGAGTTGCTGGTGATGGGGGCTCGCTATTGCGGCAGCGCGTTTCGCTCGTTCGGCATGCCGCAGTATCTCCACGCACTCCATCGCACGACAACCGCCGACCTGCTGGCGGAGTGGCGCTATGAAGACGATGTCGCATGGGGGACCGGCGTGACGTTCAAGGACACACGCCCATGGATGCCGCTTCGCGTTCGCTCGGCGACCCATCAGGTCACCATCAACCCGGTCAACATCGTCGGTTCGGGCGCGCAGGCGACGGTCGCGGGGGGCTCCGGCGCTTTTGTTGCCCGCCTCGTGCGCAGGAACGTGATCGGTTGGGGTTTCACAACCTACGGCGGCACCGTTCCCGCCGGCATCATCGACTATGCCGACGTGGTGGAAGTCTCGTCGACCACGGCGGCCTATGTGGTCAGGCGTGCCAGCGGGCGCGTCGCCGCGTGGGGCAATACCACCTTAGGTGGCGCGATTCCCGGTGATGGTGCGAATCTGACCGACGTGGTGAGAGTTCATCCCAATGCGGCAGCATTCACCGCCGTGCGCGGGGCGGGTTATTTGACCGCGTGGGGCGCCGCAACACTGGGAGGTGCACTTTCCGATGAGGCGCAGGGGCTGACGGACGTGACTTCCGTCGCCGGGACGGCGTATGCGTTTTGCGCGTTGCGGCGCAGTGGACAAGTCGTAGCGTGGGGTAACACGACCTATGGCGGAAACGTGCCGGACGCCATCAAGGGGCTGACGGATGTGTACGACGTGCGCGCCAATTGCTATGCGTTCTGCGGGTTGCGTGAGAACGGCACGGTGGTGGCGTGGGGAGACGCGGGGAGCGGCGCAGGCGTGCCCGACGGCATTGCAGCGCGCACCGACATCGTCGAGTTGTCGAGTGCGACGATCGGCGCCTTTGCCGTGCGCACACGAACCGATCAGGTACTCGCATGGGGGGTGGGGTCTTACGGCGGTACTGTGCCGCCGGCGATTGCTTCGTTGACGGACATTGCCGAGGTCACCGCCACTTGGTATGCCTTCTGCGCGGTGAGGGGAAATGGGGCAGTCGTGGCGTGGGGCCATGAATCGTATGGCGGCGCTGTTCCTGTGGAAATCGCCCGGCTTGGCGACATCGTGCAGGTTGCCAGCTCCAGTGGCGCGTTCGCCGCGTTGCGCCGCAACGGCACCGTGGTCGCGTGGGGCATTCCAACGTCGGGCGGCGACACGTCTTCAGTGGCCGACGATCTGGTCAATATTCGCGCGGTGTACGGCAACAACGACGCCTTCGTCGCGATCAAGGCATCGGGGGGCGCCGTCACGTGGGGCCTGGCTGCCGCCGGTGGCAACAGCGACGCCGTCAAAGCGCTTCTCGACACCGACCTCTTCTACGAGTCATCGGCGGGCGGCACCCAGCGCAAGCCGAAGACGCCACACGCCGACCTGTCAACGCTGACAGTTGTTGCGCCATGAGGCCGCGTGGCTAGATGGTATTGCCGCCGTCGCGCGCCTGCGCACGGCGATCCGGGCGCGAGGCGTCCGATGCTCACCGGTGTGGAGATTCTTATGTCCAAGCTAGATGCAACCCTCGAACGGCCGGCCACGGCCATGCAACGCTCGGGACCCAAAATGTCCGGCCGAAGCGCCGCAGTTTCCTCGTCCGGTCTGCTGGCCGACGTCGATGCGCCCGTGTGTGAGCAAGCGGTAAATGGCGCGCTCGATCCCGACGATTTGACCGTGCAGGGCGCGAGTTTCATCGTCAAGGCATATACCGGCATGGCCGTCGGTGACTACCTCCTGCTGCGCTTCGACGTTGGCGGCCCGAACGAGGTGACGGTCGATTTCGACGTCACGACCAACTTCGTGGGGCAGGACGTCACGATCCGGATTCCCAAGAACAAGATCCTGCCCGCGCTCGATACCGAGGTCGATGTCGACTACGTGGTCGAACGTGCTGCGGGGGGCGACAACCTCGAATCCGACATCCTGTCGTTGTACATCGGCGTGCGTGACGATGCCGGGCTGACGGCGCCGTCGGTCGATGAGGCCGATGGCGATCATCTCGATCCCGAGTACATCGAGTACGGCATACGCGTGCGTATTCCCGTGTACGACGGCATGGCGATCGGCGACGAGATCGTGCTGCACTGGGCCGCACTCGACGACGCCGGGTACTACACCGACAGAATCACCGTGCGGGCCGTACGCGAAGTCACGTTTCCGATTCTCACGGAGAACCTTGCGCCGTTTCTCGACAAACGGGTGCCGGTGAGCTACGAGGTGTTGCGCGATGGCGCGGTCTATCCGTCCGACGTTTTCGACCTCCGCATCGGTGAGGTGGCAGACGAGGGTTTGCTCGCGATTCCCGCAGTCGTCGAGGCCACCGGCAACGTACTCAATCCCGATCTGGTGACGGGCGGGGCGACGGCGCACATCGGTCCCTATGAGGGGAATCAGGCCGGTGATTACGTGCATGTCGTGTGGGGCGGTGGTCCGCCGACGGGCTTCGAGAGCTACATCGACATCACGGAGCGATATCTGACCGAGCCGTATCCGGTGCGTATTCCCTTCGACAAGATTTCACCGTTCATCGATCGGTCGGTGGCGCTGTACTACGAGAAAGAGTTGCCCGACGGCACGTGGCAGCTGTCGCAAACGCTGACGCTCGACGTCAAGCGCGAGACGGTGCAGGCGGGCCCGCCTGCCGTACCGCTATCGAGCGACGGGAAGCTCGATCCGCGCGACATCGATCCCGCTTACGGGGCGGAAGTCGCGGTGCCGCCGTACACCGGCATGCGTCAGGGCGACACCGTCGTCATGATCTGGAAGGGAGAGGACGGTGGTGACTTCGAGAGCCCGCCGTACATCGTGAAGTCGACCGACGTCGGCAATGCGGTGAGCTTCTACGTGCCGTATCTGAGTGTCATGGCGAGTCTCGACAAGGGCGTGGACGTGCACTACGAAGTCACGCGGGCCGGTACCGTCATCATCGTGAGTACGGCACTGGAATTGTCGATACGGCAGTCCGACCCGCCGGCAGCGATCCTGCTCGAAGCGGTCGGCGACAGCGTCAACCCCGACGATTGTCTCGACGGTGCGCATGTGCAGTTGCCTGCCGGCGCCAAGTTCCGCGCGGGCGACAAGGTGTCGTTCCGATGGCATGGCCTGTCGGGGGCCGGTACGTTCACCAAGACGATCACCGTGGCAGACGCCGAGGCGGGCGGCCCCTTGGAAGTCGTCGTGCCACACGCCACGGTAGCCGCCAACGTCAATGGCACCGTGTCGCTGGAATACACCATTTCTCGCGCCAACGGTGCCGAGGACGAGACGGCGCCGCCGGCCATCTTCGATGTGGTCGCGGTACCGGGCAGCGGCGAGTTGCTCGTGCTCGGTGCGCGTGGCAGCGACAACGTTTGCTTCGGCTTCTGCAAGCCCCAACACGTGAGTGCGTTTCAGAAATCGTCGCGGCAGAGCCTGAATGCGCAATGGCGCTACGACGATGAAGTCGACTGGACACTCGCCCACAGCTTCCGGGACGTGCGGCCATGGATGCCCCTTCGCGTGCGCTCGGCGGACGACACCTTGACGCTCAATCCGGCCAACATCACAGGTTCCGGTGTGCAAGAGAGCGCCCTCGGCTACGCGGCATTCGTCGCGCACCTGAACAAAGGCAACGTTGTGGGTTGGGGATCGGCCGCTCACGGGGCCACGGTGCCGTCGACCATCGTTACGTATGACGACGTGATTGAAACCAGTTCGACCGAGGGCGCGTTTGCCGTGCGTCGCAGTAATGGCCGGATCGCCGTGTGGGGCAACACCGCGCAGGGCGGCGCTTTACCCGCCGACTTCACCGTCACCGATGCGGTCCGGATCGTGGGCAACACCAACGCGTTCGCGCTCTTGCGGGCGAACGGTCAGGTGAAAGCATGGGGGCGGGGAAACACCGGGGTCACGATTCCGCCGGAAATCGAAGCACTGACGAACATCATCTCGTTACACGCAGCAGGCACCGCCTTTGCAGCAAGGCTGGCAAGCGGCGCAGCGGTCGCGTGGGGCGTCGTCGCCTCCGGCGGAAGTATGCCGGCGGAAATCGGTGCGCTTACCGATATCGTGGACATACGCGGCTGCCGTGGTGGATTCTCGGCCTTGCGCGCCAACAAGCACGTCGTCGCATGGGGGAGTACACCTTACGGCGGTGTGGTGCCCGGTGCCATCGCGGCCCGCTCGGACATCATGGAGCTTGCCAGTGCCACGATATACGCCTTTGCGGTTCGCACCGAAAGCCATGAGGTGCTTGCGTGGGGGGATGCCGACTTCGGCGGCACGGTGCCCGCAGACATTGCCACGCTCAGCGATGTCGAGGAAGTGGTTGCCACGCAGAGCGCCTTCTGCGCACGCCGTGCCAACGGTGCCGTCGTCGCTTGGGGGAACGCGGCGCAGGGTGGCACCGTGCCGCAGGAGGTGGCCGTGCTCAATAACGTTGTGCAGGTTGCCCGTACCTGGGGTGCTTTCGCAGCCTTGTGTTCCGACGGCACGGTGGTGGCGTGGGGAATGCCGGCGATAGGGGGCAGTACCGCGACCGTGGCACCGCAGTTGGTGAACGTGCGCGCCATCTACAGCAACACAGAAGCCTTCGCCGCGGTACTGGAGGACGGTGGTGTCGTGACATGGGGTGTTGCCGCAGCGGGTGGCGACAGCACGGCGGTCAAGCCGATTCTGGATTCGGGCCTGACGTATGAGGCGACGTCTGCCGTGCGCGGCCGCGCGCTGACGGCGCTGGCACTTCAGATGCGATGAGGTGAATCACGGCCCGGGGGCGTCTGCGCCCGGGCATTGCCGGACATTACCGGAGCATGACCATGTATCTGGACAAAGACACCAGCGGCAAGCGCAACAGCGCCGCGTCGCTCGAAGCACCCTCGGTCGAAGAGGCCGACGGCGGCTCACTCGACCCCGATTCGCCGTCGGCCACCGTCGTCGTGCCGTTATACCAAGGCAAGGCCGTCGGCGACACCGTCACGATGCACTGGGAAGGCGAGACCGGGGCAGGGTCGACCAGCGACAGCATTCAGGTCACGGCGTCAAACCTGCCGCGCGTCATTCGCTTCTACGTGTCGGCCCAGTACATCGCGGCCAACGACGGCAAGACAGTTGCGGTGTCCTACACCGTCGTGAGTGTGGCGGGCGGCACCGAGTCCTCCGACGCACTCACGCTTGCCGTGGGCGACGCGTCCCCTGAGCCCGGGCTCGTTGCGCCGCCGGAGATCGAGGGCGTCGTCAACGGCGTATTGAATCTGGAAGACGTACCGGCAGGGGGGGCGAAGGCCAGCGTCGCGCCCTACGGCGGCATGGCGCGTTACGACGTGGTGTTCATCAGCATCAACGACGGCGAGTGGGAAGACGCGAAGTCGATTTCGTCCGACGCCGAGGTGGGCCAGCCCGTGACGTTCACCATTGCCCGCGAGGTGTTGATGCGTTTCTCAGGGCGGGCCGTTCGAGTCCAACGATTCGACGGTGCGTATTCTCGAACCGGTCGGCGAGTTGCCGGTGGTCGACGTGCCGTTGGCCGAAGGCGGCTCGATCGATCCCGACGCGGTGATCGGACCGAGCGTGGCGGTGGTTGTCAAACCCTATCAGGGCATCGCCGAGGGCGACGTGATCACGCTCACGTGGACCAACGCGAGCGGTGTCCCGGCGGCGTTTGTCGAGACGGTGACCGTTGGCGGCACCCCCCAACAGGACTACGTTTTCGACGTGCCACGCGCGCACGTCGACCAGAACCGCGACCAATCTGCGTTGCTGTCGTACACCGTCAAGCGCGGCGGCGGGGCGCCCGTCGCATCGGACGCGCTCACGCTCTTCATCGGCGAGGCCTTCGAGGCAGCCGTCTCCGTCGATGCGACCGGCAAGGGCTACCTCGTTGCGGAGAAGCCGCCATTGGTCGTGCCGGCCTTCGCGACCTACACGCGCGAGGGCAAGTTCGGCACAGGCCCGTACACCTATCAGACGAGCGACGCGGACGTGGCGCAAGTCAACAACGCGGGGGTTGTCGTCGCGACGGGCAATGGCAGTGCGACGATTTCAGCGACTGACAGTCTTGGCCAGACACGCAGTCATTCGCTGACTGTCGTGGGCATCCGGCAAGTGTTCTTCGTGAGCGCATCGGCAAACTTTGCGGGCGCGAAGGTGGCGTGCACGGCGGCCGGGCTGGACATGGTGTCGCTCGACGACATGAAAGCATTCTGGCGGGGCTACTACCCGAGTACGGGGCCGGTGGCCGGCTACATGGGGTGGTTGAGCTACCTGTTCTGGACCGGCACACAGATCGGTGCGGGAACGGCCTATGCCTACGATCTGAACGGCGGCTCGGAGCAGGGCAATGCGACGGGGCGCAACGAAGCGGACTTTTTGCAGGTGATCGGCATCGCGCCGTGATGCGAAATCGAGAGGTGGTTCATGTTCAGCCGTCGCGTATTGATGATGACGCTTGGCGGGCTCGTCACCGCATGGCTTGCGCTGCTGGCACTCCCGGCGCTTGCGCTCAATGGTGCGGACGTGGCGCATCTGATCAACCAGCGATACCGGAACACCCCATCGAAATGCTTCGTCAACAGCCCCGTCTACGAGTGCTCCGGAGTGTTGTTGCGCACCGCGCCACGCGATGGCGCGGGGGGCAATTTCTGGCGCCTGAGTGCCGATGATGTCGCTGCGGGCTATGCCGAGTTGAGCTATGCGAGGCAGGACCTGCCGCGCGTCAATCCGCCGGATTCTGTGGGTTTTGTGCTGGCGGACAGACCGACGGCTGCGGGGGATGGCAAACCCTACGCGCTGGTTTGCGGCTGTCCACCGGTTCAGAGCCCGTTGCCGCCCTGTACCCCGTGTCCGGCGAACGCCAGTGCAGCGGGCGTCAGTCTCTGGAACGCAAGCGCCCCCGCAAGCCTCGCAGTGCAGGCCATTTATTACGACGTCGCTGCGGGCGGTCAATTGGCAGAGGCACTGCGCTATCAGAAACAGTATTTCGACGGCACCGGGCAATGGGTGCCCATTCTGAAGGCGTCGATCGGCGACGGTGCTGCGACCGCGTTCGGCTTCGACGAGCGCGATCAACTCGACTGGGGATACGCCGTCGCGAAGCAGCTCGAGGCGCGCTATCTCGATACCCGGATCACGTGCCCGGGGAATTTGCCCGGTTATGAATGCTCGGGGGTACTGATCCGGAATACCGGTTTCGGCACCGCGTTCCATGCGTGGAATCCGAGCCCCAACTCCGTGTCTCGGAATGGCGTTTCGTTCTCGTATGCGCGCGTGGACATGAACATGACCCTGACCACGGGCGGGGTCGGCATCATCATGCGAGAGCTGTCGGCGCCCGCACAGCATCCGGTGATATGGCGCTGCTCGTTCCCGGTGAATGCCGTGACTGCGCAGCGTCCCGACAGTTGCTCTACCGAAGGCGATGCGCGTCTGTGCGATGCGTTGGGGATTTCCACGGCGGCCCAGTATCTGGCGACATGGGCGAACGGCAACGGGTGCGGTCTGGCGCCGTCGGTCGCACAGTTCGGCGTACTGGTCGACCTGCGTAAATCGTTCGTCGACAAGCACAACGAAGTCATTCTCGCCGCGTGGCCGCAGGACATTCCTACCCAGATCCCGCTGGAATCGCTTTTCTACACGGGCGCGGAGAACTTGCCGGGGACCGAGTACGTTCAACAGGATTACATGGCCGTCACCGGCCGGTTCATGCCGATTGTGTCGGTCACCCTCTCGGCGGCGCCGGGGGCCATCTTCACATACGACCCCGGGCAACAGGACGGTGCGTTGTTGCCCGGTGCCATCTTCATTGCGCCCGGGGCACGCAGTACGAATCTGCATTGGTGGAATTCGGAATATTGACCGATACTTGAAAGCACGTGGGTCTGAAAAATGGAAGGCGGCACCTGTCAACGTTGACAGTTTCCGCCCATTTTTGGTGCCGATACCCTTGTTTCATCCAGCCTGTCGACGGAGGTATGCGATGCGGGTAGATGTTTTGAGGGGCGCACAGATGATGCCGTCGACGCGCGCGGAGATCGCCCGCTTCCGGCATCGGGTCTTCGTTCAGAAGCTGGGGTGGTGTGTTCCGGCATCGCCAGTGGCTGCCCGCGCGACAGTCGGTGAAGAATCTGACGAGTACGACCACGACGATACGGTGTACGTGACCCTGCGCGGCGACGGTGACGCGATCGTCGGTTGCGCACGCTTGCTGCCTGCCACCCGTCACTTTCTGCTTGGCGATCACTTCCGGCATCTCGTCGACGACATGCCGGCTGCCGTCGTCTTCGAGTACCCGAAAATACGCCAGCTCGATGAGGCCTTGAGCCTCGACCCCGAAACCACGTTTCCGGACGCTGTGTGGGAGTTGTCGCGATTTGCGCTGGAAGCTGCCGACGTGTGGACGCCTCGCTCGAAAGTCGCGTTGGAGCAATCGGCGCAAGGGGCACGGGAGTTGCTGCGGGCTGCCATCTTTACCGCGCGTGCGCTGGGTGCGCACCGGCTCGTTGGCGTGACGTACGTGAGCCTGGCGCGACTGTTCGTGCGCCTTGGTGTGCCGACCCACAAGTTGGGTGTGGCGTATCGCATCGACGGGCGCTGGGTAGCGGCTTATCGCATCGACATCGATGCGGTGGCACTGGCGGCGCTTGGGTTGATGCGCGCCACCGGCGCCGATGCATTAACCGACGCATCCACTGAAATTCCAGCCGGCGCCGACACCTTGCCGGCCGTACCTTCAGGCGAGAATCAGCGCCACATCACCAGACGGATAGCGCTCTGAACCTTGTTGCGACAGCCGGTCTTGTCCAGACAGTTGCGGATATGGAAGTTGACCGTGCGTGCGGAGATGCCGAGGATGTCGCCGATTTCGTCGGCGGTCTTGCCTTCTGCGGTCCAGAGCAACACTTCGCGCTCGCGTGCCGAGAGCGAGTCCATGTCGAAGGGCGGATGTTGCGGCCGGAGCAGCCGGCTCATCGACTCGTGCGTGTAATTCGCCAGCACGCCCATGCCAACGTTGAGCGATTGCAACTCGGAAGGGGATAGCGCGTCGTGCGCTCGCCCGAAGCTCAGCAGACCGAATTCTCCGTGCGGTCCCCAGCACGAGCGTCCCACACCGTGATTCAGACCGAAGTCGGCGGCTTCCCGCCAGAACGCGTCCGCGCGCGGCATCGCCGGGTCGCGCCACAGCATCAACTTGTCACTCTGCGTACCGACCAGCACCGTCGGATCGACATCGAGAAAGCCTCGGTTGCAATAGTGCGACATCCAGCCGGTCGGGTAGGTGTCGAACACACGAACCTCCGCTTGCGTGGCCGAGCGGTGACTGCGAAAGCCATAGCAGCAATATTCGAAGCCGATGCGGCTTGAGAAGTTGACGATCCGTTGAAACAGCTTTTGCGCGTCGTCGATGTCGACGCGATCGTCGTGAATCGTTTCGAGCAGATGCATCAAGGCAGACATGACGCCTCCAGGGGCGGGGACTTCCGATCATGTTGCGGATGACGGTCTGGCGTGCGGCGCCCTGATTCGATCGCGTACACGCCTCCAGCGCGGTCTTGGCCGCGTCGGCCCTGAGGTGTGCATTCACGTCGGACTTGGTAACGAAGGGCGTAACCGTGGGGTTCCCGCAATCCCGGACAATCTATTTTCTGACGGGGCGCATTGTCTGCACCGGATGTTTCAACTTAAATTCCGGTCGCCATTATTTTTGGTAGTCCGGTTTATTTCGTACGTCGATGTGATGAAGGATATCACCGGGTTCCGGAGAGTCAATGCGTTATTTGTCCGGGTTCCGAGACAATCTCTTGCGCTTCAAGACGTCTTTCTAAAATCGTTACACATTGATTGAATGGTTCTTGTTTCGATAAAATGTCAGCGTTTGCTGAGTCATGGCAGTTGAAGTGCGACGGACACCGAAGCCCTTGGCGGGCGGCATTTCGTCGCTTTTTTTGAGGTGCGAAGTAATCTGGTTACGATTTTTTGAAACTGGAAAATTAAAAATTAACGCGTATTTGTTCGTAACCAATTAATTTTTAATTGGAAATTTATTTTTCGAGTTTTTGTTAATCACTGGTCCGTTTGTTCAATAATTGCCGAAATTCATGCTTCGGGATTCGGTAAAAACTCATCAAGCGTTGCAACAAATGATGCAGTCGTGCCCCGATTCGTTTCCCGGACAAAAGCACGAAATGCTTCGCTGCGCGCCAGCCAAGCGTCGATATTGCCGATGACGGTCAGCTTGACCCGGTAGTTCACGAGCTTTTGCAGAATGGCACCCGCGAGGCCGGTTTCGAGCCGGAAGAAGTCGTCGTGCAGCACGTGGGTGTGCAGGGCGACCCAGTCCACATCGTTCTCCCATGCGGCGCTCAGCAGGTCGCCGACGTCGGCTTCACGGGATAGCGCGTTCGCGGGGGCGTTCCAGACCAGAACGGGACGAGCGTCGAGCGTGACGATCTCATCGCGAGGGTTGAGAGCTTGCGGCATGGGCAAAATCGGTATTAGGGTTGATTGGCAGCGATAGCGGCACGGATGAGGGCGGTGAGCGCTTTCTCGTTCACCGTGTCGCCTTCATGGAGGTCGATGGCCCGGCGGGTGTTCCCGTCGAGACTGGCGTTGAAGAGTTTGGCAGGGTCGGGCAGCGAGGCACCTTTGGCGAAGGTCAGCTTGACTGCGGTCTTATAGGATTCGCCGGTACAGAGAATGCCGTCGAGCGACCAGACCGGCACGCGCCATTTCCACTCCTCGGTGATGCCGGGATTGGCCTTCGTGATGATGGCGCGGACGTGGGCGAGCATGTCGCCGCGCCAGTCCCCCAGTTCTGCGATGCGCGCGTCGATGAGTGCGGCGGCATCAAGGGGCGCGGGGGGAGTCTCCGGCTGGGGCTTCTTCATGGCGAGTGCCTCCGGGGGAACGCGACAGGCGTTCGGGAGTGCACATTGTAAAACGAGAGGAAATCGGGGAGAAAAACGGGGAGGGGCGATTCAGGGCGAGGGGCAGGCGCTGCGCCCGTCCCGGAGGACGGGCGCAAGAGAAGCTCAATCAGAACGCAGCGCTATAGATGGCAAACGCGTCCGCTTCTTTGACTTCGCGGGGGTTGTTGACCAGCAGGCGGGTCTGAAGCATGGCGTCGCTGGCCATCCGTGCGATGTCGTCCTGCTTCACGCCGACTTCACGCAGCGTGCGCGGAATGGCGGTCGCAACGATCATCGATTCGATGTGGCGGATCAGCGCATCGGTTTTGGCTTCATCGCTGCCGGTGGCGTTGTCGCGCAGGATCACGTCGGCCAGTTCTGCATACAGCTTGCTGGCAGCAGGCGCATTGAAGCGCATGACGTGCGAAAGCACCAGCGCGTTCGAGAGACCGTGCGCCACGTGGAAGATGCCGCCGATCGGGTAAGCGAGCGCATGCACCGCTGCAACCGGTGAGTTGGCAAACGACTGACCGGCGAACATGGCGCCCACGAGCATGGCTTCGCGTGCGTCGCGGTTGTTGCCGTCGTCGCAGGCGGGCAGCAGGTTACGCGAGAGCAGTTCGAGGGCCTTCACGGCCAGCATGTCCGAGACAGGATTCTTCAGGTGCGCTGACGTATAGGCTTCGATGGCATGCACCATCGCGTCGATACCGGTGGCGGCGGTCGCCGCGCGCGGCAGGCCGAGCGTGAGTTCCGCGTCGAGAATGGCCAGATCGGCGAAGAGTTGCGGCGCGACCACACCCATCTTCGTCGTCTCGCCGGTCGTCACGATCGAGACCGCGGTGACTTCCGAGCCCGTACCGGCGGTGGTCGGCATCTGCACCAGCGGCAGGCGCGTGCCCGTCACTTTCTTCACGCCGTACATGTCTTTGAGCGACTGCGTGCCCGGCAACAGCACGGCGAGCAGCTTCGCCACGTCCATCGACGAACCGCCGCCCAACCCGAGCACGATTTCCGCATCGCCCGCACGCGCACGTTCGGCAGCTTCGAGCACCACATGTTCGGGCGGATCGGCGATCACGTCGTCGATCACCGACACCTGCCAGTCATGCTTCGTCAGATCGGCCAGCGCCGGGTTCAGCAGACCGCTCTTGTGCAGAAAGCCGTCGGTGACCACGCACAGGCGCTTGCCCGACGGAAACTGCTCACGCAGCAGCGCGCCGAGACGGCGGGCTGCACCAAATTCCACAATGACGGTGGGGACCGTCTGGAAACGAAACGGATTCATCATCGTTTTCCTCTTGGTGACTGCGCGCGGCACACGTCAATGCATCAATGCATCGGCGTGCCGCACGCGACAAAACTAGACAGACGCCGCGACCATCTGGCCGCGATCGATACGGTAGACGTTATCCAGCACCGCGCCCGCGTGTTGCAGGTCGGCGCCCGACAGAATCACGGCGAGGCCTGCGCCGCGCATTTGACCGATCACTTCCGCGATGCGCTTCGAGAGCGCCGGGGCGACGCCCTCGAACGGCTCGTCGAGCATCAGCAGGCGCGAACTCGTCATCAATGCGCGTCCGACGGCCACCAGTTTCTGCTGGCCTCCCGACAATTGCAAGGCACGGCGCGGCGCCCATTCACGGGCTTCGGGAATGATGCGGTAGACCGCGTCGAGACGCGTCTGCACATCCTTCGCCTTCAGGGCCCACGCGGGCACGCAGAGATTCTCTTCCACGGTCATGTCCGGAATCAGGCGGCGGTCTTCCGGCGCGTAGCCGATGCCGAGCGACGTGCGCTGATGCGACGGTGCGCGCACCAGATCCACATCGTCGAACGTCAGCGTGCCCGAGGCCGGTTTCACCAGCCCCATGATTGCACGCAGCGTCGTCGTCTTGCCCGCGCCGTTACGGCCGATCAGACCCACGATCGCGCCCTTGGGCACCGAGAACTGCACCCCGCGCAGAATGTCCGTCGCGCCGAAGCGCACATTCAGATTCTTGACTTCAAGCATGGGCCACCTCGCCAGTGGTAGTGGCCG
This sequence comes from Pandoraea sp. PE-S2T-3, assembly GCF_002179965.1. GTDB lineage: Bacteria > Pseudomonadota > Gammaproteobacteria > Burkholderiales > Burkholderiaceae > Pandoraea. Next base: position 141,990 of record NZ_NGUQ01000011.1, on the reverse strand, counting down.
AGCCGTCGGTCGCAGGCACTGCGGCCACCGTCTCGCCGATGATCAACTCGCGCACCTGCGCGTCGGCCAGCACCACGTCGGGGGTGCCGTCGGCCAGAATGCGGCCGTCGCAAAACGCCAGCACGCGGTCGCTGTAGCGGCGCACGATTTCCATATCGTGCTCCACGAACAGCACCGTGATGCCGAGCAGGCGAGCGGCGTCCAGCACGCGGTTCATCACGTCGAACTTTTCTTCCGCGGCCACGCCGGACGTCGGTTCGTCGAGCAGCAGCACTTCCGGCTTGCAGACCATCGCCAGCGCGATGTCCAGCAGCTTGCGAACGCCCTCGGGCAGCGTGCCCGAGATCATGTCCGCAAATTCCAGCACGCCCAGACGCGCCAGACTCTCGTTCGCCAGATCGGCAGACAGCCCCGAAATTGCCAGTGCAATCTCGATGTTCTCGCGTGCCGTCTGCGAGCCGAACAGTTGCGGAATCTGGAACGAGCGGGCAATGCCCAGACGCGTGATCTTGCGCGGTGCCAGCCCCGTGATGCGCTTGCCGCGAAACACGATCTCGCCGCGATCCGGTTTGATGTAGCCCGTGAGCATGTTCACGAACGTGGTCTTGCCTGCCCCATTCGTGCCAATCAGCCCGACCACGCTTTGCGCGTCGATATTGACCGTGATGTCCCGGGCAGGTGTCACGCTGCCGAAGGTCTTGTACAGGCCCGTAGCCTCAATGATGTGATTCGATGCCATCTCGCCAGCCCTCATGCCGTCGCGTCGCCCGAGGCGCGCGCCGTCTTCGTTTGCGTGACCGGGTGTGCGGCCGCTGTCTTGCGGCGGCCCAGCCCGAGACTCGTGAGCCCGCCCGGCAGGAACGCGATGATCGCCAGCATGATCGCGCCCATCACGATTTGCCATGTGTTCGGTGCATAGCGATAGGCCATGGCGCGTGCCACTTCGAGCAGCAGGGCACCGATGAACGGCGAGAACGCGAAGCGCGTGCCGGAGAGCACGGCGATGAAGACGAACTCGCCCGACGTCGTCCAGAACGCCATGTCCGGATCGATGTGGCCGATGTTGAACGCCTGCAACGCGCCGCCCAGCCCGGCGAGCGCGCCGGCGATGATGTACGTCAGGTGAATGTTCCGGCGTGCCGAGGTGCCCAGATACTCCACACGGATTTCGTTATCCTTGATCGCCGGACCGAGACGCCCCGGTGTCGAGCGCATGTACAGCGCCACCACCATCACGCAAAGGATCGCTGCGATAAAGCCCACGGCGAACAGGTTGGTGCCCGTGAGTTGCCACGGCGTTGCGCTGCTGCCCAGCGTCGGGGCGTTCACGTTGAAGCCGTCGCTGCCGCCGAGTTCAACGTTGTTGAGCAACAGGCCGTAGCAGATCATCGACAACGCCAGCGTCAGCATGGCGAAGAAGATGTCGCGATAGCGCGCGAGCAGGAAGCCGAGCACGAACGCGAGCACTGCCGACACGATCATCGACAGCGCGAGCAGCGCAAACAACTCCGTCAGCCCGTAGAAGTTCATGCCGAGACCAACGCAGTAAGCGCCGACCGCGAAGAACAACGCCTGACCGAACGAGGCGAGCCCCGTGCGCAGCAACAGCGCGAGGCCCAGTGCCACGATGCCTTTCGACAACGCGACGGAGACGAGAAACTGCCACTGCGGCAGCGCCAGACCCGCCGCACCGATGACGACGAAGCCGATCACCGCGAGCCACGTGCCGGGCGCGCGCAGGTGAGAACAGATTGCGGAACTCATATCTTGCGAGCCTCCATCGGAGCGAAGATGCCTTTGGGACGCACAGCCAGCACCAGCGCCATGACGATGTAGATCGAGAACAGCTCGCCTTGCGGCCAGTAATGCACGGCACTCGCGCGTACCAGCCCCACGAGCAGCGCGCCGAACGCGGCGCCGGGCAGCGAGCCGAGCCCGCCGATAACCACCACGGCAAACGTGAGCACCACGATTTCAACGCCCATGCCGGGCGCGACCGAGACCGTCGGTGCCGTGAGTGCGCCGCCGATGGCGGCGAGCACGGCACCTGCCATGAACGTGATCACGAAGTAGCGGCTCACGCGAATGCCCATCGCCTGACTCACTTCGCGATCGTGAATCACCGCGCGCAGCAAGCGGCCGCTGCGGGTGAACTTCAGGAACGTCGTGAGGCCCACGCCTGCGATCAGCGCGACGCCAACGATCAGGAAGTTGTAGTTCGGGTACGAGAGGTCACCCACGTCGAAGTTGCCGAGGAAGCTGTACGGCTCGGAGACGGTGTACGGGTCGACGCCCCACACGAGCTTGATCGCGTCTTCCATGATCAGGAAGAGCGCATAAGTGACGAGCAGCAGCACCACCGGGTCTTGCCCGTAGAAGCGCTTGAGCACGCCGCGCTCCATGATGAAACCGATGGCCCCGCCCGCGACCATCGCCGCCAGCACGAGCAACAGGTAGCTCACGTAGAGGTTGCCGCCCTGGGCAACCCACGGGCCGATCAATGTCACGCCAGCGTACGCGCCGAGCGCGTAGAGGCTGCCGTGCGCCATATTCAAGATTTTCAGCACGCCGTAGACGAGGGTCAGTCCCAGAGCAACCAGGAACAGCCACGCGGCGTACATCACCCCGTCCACCAGGACGGCGTAGATCTGCGACATCTCGCATTCTCCTTGGAACGCAGAGCGGGCAGCGCGTGATACACGGCGCCCGCCCTGCGGGTACGACTCAAGCTTGCTTTGTTACGTTGAAGCGGCGAAGGCGTGATGGCCTTAGTGCTTCAGACCGCCCTTGATCCAGTCGGCCGACTTCACACCTTCCGGCGGCGTGACTTCTGCGATCGAGTACTGCTTCACGTCCGTCACGGTGACCTTGCCGTTCACGTTCTTCACGATGCCGAACGCGGTGCCTTGCGCGGCCTGGTGACCCTTGCCCAGCGTCAGGCCGATCTTGCCGGCCGGGGCTTCGAAGGCGAGGTGTTCGAACGAGGCGATGACCTGCTCCGGCGTCGGCTGCTTGCCGCCGTTAGCGGCCTGTGCCTTCTCGTAAGCGGCCTTGAGCGCGAGAATGCTCTGGTTCATCTTGTACGACGGGTAGCTCGGCGTGTCGTTGAACTTGGCGCTGTAGGCCGTGCGCAGCCAGCGGTTCAGCGCGTTGTCCGGCGCGAACATGCCGTACATGCCGCGTGCACCGATGATCACGCCGTCGGGCAGACGCGTCTTGCCGTGCGTGGCCGTCTCACCGGCGGTCAGCACCGTCAGCGACTTCTTGAACAGATCGCGCGGACCGGCCTGCACCACGAGGCCTTCCAGATCGCCACCCCAGAAGCTGGAGTGCAGCACGTCCGGGTGGGCGGCGAGCAGGCTCGAGATGCCGGCGTTGTATTGACCCGCGCCCAGTTGCGGCATTTGCGAGCTGACCGACTTGGCGTTCGGCTTGAGCGACTTCAGCGTGCCTTCGAAGTCGGCCCACGCGTCCTGACCCCAGGCGTAGTTCTGGTTGATGCCGGCGTACGTTTGCAGATCGGGCTTGCGCTCGGCGACATAGCGGGCGGCGCCCACGTTATCCATCGTCGCGGTCGCGACCGGACGGAAGACGTACTTGAAGCTCGCGTCTTCGAACACGCGCGGCGTGCCGCAATCGAAGAACAGCGTGACCTTCTTCATTTCTTCGGCCACCGGCGCAATCGCCAGACAGTTGCCCGAGGACGTGTAGCCGACCACATAGTCCACACCTTGATTCAGCAGGTTGCGGTACTCGCTCACTTGCTTGCTGGTGCTACCGGCTTCGTCGATGTAGACGAGCTCGATCGGTGCACCACCGAAGCCCTTGGCGGCGTACGGTGCGGGCACCTTGCCGGCGTTGAGTTCTGCGGCCGTCACTTCGGCAGCGTTCTTGGCGGGCACGCCGAACGGGCCGGCAGCGGCGCCCGACATGAACGTGACGATGCCGATCTTGATCGGCTTCACGGCCGGCGTCTGGGCTTGTGCCGTAGCGGCAACCGAGGCAATGGCGGCACCGGCCGCGATAGCGAGGGCGAGCGGCTTCATGCCGCGCTGGATCACGCGCTTCATACTGGTTTCCTTTGGTGGTATTGCGACTTGTGTCGTGTTATCGGTCTAGTGCCGTTAGTGGGTGCCTGTTCGTATCGGGCATCACACTTGCAGGCACAGATACTTCAGTTCGAGGTATTCCTCGATGCCGTAGTGCGAGCCTTCACGGCCCACCCCGGATTGCTTGATGCCGCCGAACGGGGCGACTTCGTTGGAGATCAGCCCGGTGTTCAGGCCGACCATGCCGTACTCGAGGGCTTCGGCCGTGCGCCATGCGCGGGCGATGTCGCGCGTATACAGATAGGCAGCCAGACCGAATTCGGTGTCGTTGGCGAGGGCCACGGCGTCGATGTCGCGCGTGAAGCGGAACAGCGGGGCCACCGGGCCGAAGATTTCTTCGCGCGCCACACGCATTTGCGAGGTAGCGTCGGCGATGATCGTCGGCGTGTAGTACGTGCCGCCCAGCGAATGTGCTTCGCCGCCGACAAGTACTCGGCCGCCTCGTGCCTTGGCGTCTTCCACCAGCGTCACAACTTTTTCCACGGCCTTGCCTTCGATCAGCGGGCCGATGACCACGCCGTCTTCCAGACCGTTGCCGACCTTCATTTCGGCGACGCGCTTCGCAAACTTCTCGGCGAAGGCGTCGTACACGCCGTCCTGAATATAGAAACGGTTCGCGCACACGCACGTCTGGCCGCCGTTGCGATACTTCGCGGCGATCGCGCCTTCGACGGCAGCGTCGAGATCGGCATCGTCGAACACGATGAACGGGGCATTGCCGCCCAGTTCCAGCGACAGACGCTTGATCGTCGGTGCGCATTGCGCCATGAGCAGACGGCCTACGCCGGTCGAGCCGGTGAACGACAGCTTGCGCACGGTCGGGTGCGCGGTCAGCACGCCACCCACGGCACGGGCGTCGCCCGTCACCACTTGGAATACGCCTGCGGGGATGCCGGCACGATGGGCCAGCTCGGCAAGTGCGAATGCGGACAGCGGGGTGAGTTCCGACGGCTTCACCACGATGGCGCAGCCGGCGGCGAGGGCGGGCGCGACCTTGCGCGTGATCATCGCGGCCGGGAAATTCCACGGCGTGATGGCGGCGCACACGCCGACCGGTTGCTTGATCGTGACCAGACGCTTGTCAGCCGCCGGGGTGGCCAGCACGTCGCCGTCAATGCGCTTGGCTTCTTCGGCAAACCACTCGATGAAGCTGGCCGCGTAGGCGATTTCGCCGCGCGATTCGGCCAGCGGCTTGCCCTGTTCGCGGGTCATCAGATACGCCAGATCGTCGGTGTTGGCGATCATCAGGTCGAACCAGCGGCGCAGCACGGCGGCGCGCTCCTTGCCGGTGCGGGCGGCCCACGGCTTCTGGGCGGCTTCGGCGGCAGCCACGGCACGCGTGGTTTCTTCCGCGCCGAGTTCCGGCACGCGGGCCAGCACTTCGCCCGTGGCGGGGTCGAGCACGTCGAACGTCTTGCCGCTGTCGGCAGCGATCCACTGACCGTCGACCCAGGCGAGTTGCTTGAAGAGGGTGGTGTCTTTGAGTTGCATGGTGGTGGGCCGGGGACGCCGGCAGAAGTCGTTGATGGCATGACGCGCCACGTTGGCACCGAGGTCTCCGCTCACTCGGCTCCGTAGCTTGCCGTTCCATCTATTGAACGGTATTCTATGTATTGAATTGAATTCTACGTATTGAACGGTATCGGTGCAACTAGGTGGTTTTCCTAGGGCGGAATGAGAATGACTTCCCCGTACCATGCTGGCGGCACGCCACCGGGCGAGCCGTTGTTTCACGCCGTTTTTCAGTTACCTACTTCCCTGAAGCCGATTTCCGATACATGCCCAAGCGCAAACTCGACGTCCCCGCCAACACGAATCTCGCCGCCCATGCCAACGCGGCTCCCGAGGCAGAGCCGCTCAAGACCACGGCCCCGGCGGTCGTGCGCGCGGTGAATATCCTCGACGTGATCGCCGCGTCGAGCGAGCCCGTGGGGCTGGCCGATCTGGCGCGCGAGACGGGTGTGCCCAAGAGCACGCTGCACGGGTTGTGCGACACGCTGGTCAAGCTGCGGCTGGTCAAACGCCACGCCAATGGCGGCATGACGATGGGCTCGTACGTGATGGGATGGGCGAACGCGTTCCTGTCGCAGACGAACATCACCGAGGAGTTTCGCGCGGTGTGGGAGGATTCGCGCGCGTTTGCGCAGGAGACCGTCACGCTGTCGGTGCTCGATGGCGCCGAGGTGATCTATCTCGCCTGTCACAACGGCAACCGTCCGTTGGGTGTGACGTTCCGTATCGGCATGCGCTTGCCCGCCCCCTATACCGCCACCGGCAAGGCCATGCTTTCAACGCTGCCCTCGCACGAAGTCGCCGATCTGCTGGCCGGTGCGTGGCCGGCACCGCTGACCAAGGCGAGCGTGGCGACGTATCCGGCGTTGTCCGAAGAAATGGCGCAGGTGCGCCGCGATGGTTATTCCATCGACAACGGTCAGATGCGGGAGGGGATGATCTGCTTTGGCGCGCCGGTCTTCGATGCGTCGGGCGAGCACGCGGTGGCGGGGCTGGCGGTGAGTTTTCTGACCAACGAAATCGATGCGGTCACGGGCGAACGTATTGGCCGGCAAATGCGCGAGCTGGCCGACCAGTTATCGATGCGGTTGGGCGCACCGGCCAGACGCTGACGTCGAGCGCTGAAGCCCGACGCAAAACCCATGTCGGCGGCCCGGTTATCGGGCCATTGCGGCAAACCTCAGGCGCGAACGCTGTCAGCTTCGCGCCATTTTTCTGTCAGAACAATGTAATGACCCGGACAGCGTGGCGTGGCCGTCCGATTGTTATCGTTTACGGAACAGTCATGTTCACGAATGCGGGCTATCCCCTAAGGGTTATCGCTGGCATCATCTGGCCTTGACTGATGTCCAGACAGCCAACGGAAGCGAAGGGAAGCGCGATCCGGGCGGTGCCATGGGGCGGACATCCTGAGTTAGGAAGCACTACGCCATGTCCAATATCGCAATCGTTTACTACTCGCAAGGCGGCGCAACCGCCATGATTGCCCATTCGGTTGCCCAAGGCGTCAACGACGCCGGTGCACACGCACAGTTACTCAGTATCGAACCGCATCAATTGATCGACGGTCAGTGGCACGACGAAATGATGCTGGCGCGTCTGGCGAATGCCGACGCCATTATCTTCGGTGCTCCGGCGCTGCAAGGCGGGATCGCCGCGCCGCTCAAGGCTTTTGCCGATGCCACGATGGATATGTGGCGCGCGCGCAGCTGGCGCAACAAGGTGGCAGGCGGGTTTTCGTTCAGCTACCGTCCGGGCGACGACAAGCGCAACACGCTCGACTATTTCGCCGCACTCGCCGCCAAGCACGGCATGGTGTGGGCCGACCCGGAAGACCCGGACACGCCGGACGAAGGGCTGCATGCCCGCCGTCTCAAAGACTTCGTGAGCGTGACTGGCCAAGGGGTGGAAGCCGATGCGGCTTACGCGCTCGACCCGGCAGATGTCATCGCCGGTAAGCAATACGGCCGCAGTGTGGCGGCGCTGGTCGCGCGTCTGGCCGGTGAAGTGCTGGAATCGCCCGCCGTGCTCGCACGTCGTGCGCGGGAGGCTGCCGAGCGCCGGCTGTGAGGCGCCCGGCGTCGGCCGGGGAAGGTGTGCGCTTGATCGACTGAATTGACTGAATCGACTGAATCGAGTTAATCCACTTAGTCGTTGCGCACGTCCCCGACCGGCTCCGCATGAATCTGCAACACCGCATCGCGCTTGGCGAGCAGGTGCTTGCGCAAAATCTCCGATAGCCGTTTGCCGTCTTTTGCTTCGAGCGCAGCAATCATCTGCTCATGCTCGTCGATGGCCCGGTCCCACTTGTCGGTGCGGAAGTTCGAGCGAAAGCGCAGCGCCATCAAACGGCGATTGATCGAAATGTAAGTCTGACGCAACGCCCCGTTGCGCGCAGCTTCATTGATCCGGTCGTGAATCTCCTGATTACGCGCGTAATACCCCGGCAGATCGTGCTGCGCGCGACACGCCAGCATGGCGTAATGCAGCGCCTTGATCTCGGCCAGTTCGACGGCGGTCATGCGCTCGGCGGCCAGCTCACCAGAAAACCCTTCGAGCGCACTCATCAGCTCGAACGTCTCCCAGATCTCCTTTTCCGTCATGCGTGCCACGCTCGCCCCGCGATTCGGCGCGATGTCGATCAGCCCCTCGGCGGCGAGCACCTTGAACGCCTCGCGCAACGGGGTGCGCGAAATACCCAGCGTCTCGCATAGCTCACGCTCGTTGAGCTTCACCCCCGGCGCGAGCACGCCTTCGATGATGAGCTTGCGCAGGTGTTCGACCACGGTGTCGTGCAAACGCAGGCGTTCCACGCGTGGGATCTCGGTTCCGGTAATCGTCGGCAAGTCTTCCATCTTTTGCATTCAAAATCATCAAACCTTCATGGCGGCGATTGTACCGTACTGAATCCCGGTCCCGTCCCGCCCGGGTAAACACCTGTATTAAAAGTGTTTCTCACCCCTTGCGAGAATTTTCGGCTCTGCTAAAGTATTTTGCATGCAAAATTCAAAAGGAGAGAGTCGTTCATGTTGAAGCTCGATTTCCATCCCTCGGGTCGCCACTTCCTGCAAATTCCCGGACCGAGTCCGGTGCCGGATCGCATTCTGCGCGCCATGAGCTATCCCACCATCGACCATCGCGGCCCGGAGTTCGGCGCGCTGGGCCGCAAGGTGCTCGCTGACATCAAGAAGATTTTCAAGACCGAACAGCCGGTGGTGATTTATCCGGCATCGGGTACGGGTGCGTGGGAAGCCGCGCTCTCCAATACGCTCTCGCCCGGCGACACCGTCCTGATGTTCGAGACGGGTCACTTCGCCACGCTGTGGAAGAAGATGGCCGAGAACCTTGGCCTGAAGCCCGAATTCATCGGCCTGCCGGGCACCGACGGCTGGCGTCAGGGCGTGAAGCCCGAGATGATCGAAGCGCGTCTGCGCGCCGACACCTCGCATGGCATCAAGGCCGTGTGCGTGGTGCATAACGAAACGTCGACCGGCGTGACCTCCGATATCGCGGCCGTGCGCCGTGCCATCGACGCCGCCGGTCACCCCGCGCTGCTGCTCGTCGATACGATCTCGGGTCTTGGCTCGGCGGACTACCGTCACGACGAATGGGGCGTGGACGTCACCGTCTCGGGCTCGCAAAAGGGTCTGATGCTGCCGCCGGGGATCAGCTTCAACGCTGTCTCGCCGAAGGCACTCGAAGCTGGCCGCCACGCAAAGATGCCGCGCGCATTCTGGGGCTGGCAGGAAATCATCGAAGCCAACAAGAACGGCTACTGGCCGTACACGCCGAACACGAACCTGCTGTACGGCCTGTCGGAAGCGCTCGACATGATTCTCGAAGAAGGGCTGGACAACGTGTTCGCCCGTCATCAGCGTCTGGCCGAAGCCACCCGCCGTGCGGTGCAGGCGTGGGGTCTCGAGATTCAGTGTCAGGACCCGGCGGTGTACAGCCCGGTGCTCACCGGCGTGGTGATGCCGCAGGGCGTGGATGCCGATGAAGTGCGCAAGCGCATCTACGAGCGTTTCGATATGTCGCTCGGTCAGGCGCTGGGCAAGATTCGCGGCACGATGTTCCGCATTGGCCATCTGGGCGATTGCAACGATCTCACGCTCATGGCCACGCTCGCGGGTTGCGAGATGGGCCTGCAACTGTCGGGCGTGAAACTGGCGGGTTCGGGGGTGGTGGCGGCGATGGCCCATCTGGCCGAAGCCAAGAGCACGCCGTCGCTCAAGGCCGCCGCCTGATCTGGCGATCGAACGACCCGGCGATCACGGTGAACAAGCCCTAACGCAGCGCCCCGATCTGGAGGCCGATTCTGTCGCAGACCGAATTGTTGATCGGGGCGTTTGCCGATTTGAGCGGCGGCTTTCCGCTGGCTTACCGGTCGTTGAGCGGGTCGTTGAGCGCCTTTGCCTGAGGCAGCTTTCGGGAAACAGGCGGGAATTACGGGGTATGCCATGCACGCCCTTGCAGTGAATGCTTTGCTTGCAATTCAGCCGGCGCCGGGCCATGTCACAGAACCTGCCCGCGCCGCCGCAACACCTCACGCGCCGCCTGCTGCGAACGGGCGCGCCCTACGGGCTGTTTCAGGAGACATGCAATGAAGCTTTTCAGAGCGACGAGAGTCGTGCTGGTGATGCTATGCGTCATGTATTTCATCACCTACCTAGATCGCGTCAACGTCAGCACGGCCGCGGCCGGCTTCGGTAAGGAATTCAATCTCAACAAGACCGAAATCGGTCTGGTCTTTTCGGCCTTCGCGTATCCCTATCTCGTCTTCCAGATCATCGGCGGCTGGGTGAGCGATCGCTTCGGCGCCAAGCGCACGCTGCTCGTATGCGGTGCGTTGTGGGCCGTCGCAACCATCCTCACCGGCATGGCGGGTGGTCTCGTCACGCTGTTGCTCGCGCGTCTGTTGCTGGGCTTGGGCGAAGGGGCAACGTTCCCGGCGGCCACGTCGGCCATGTCGCGCTGGATTCCCAAGGAAAAGCGCGGTTTTGCGCAGGGCATCACGCACGCCGCCTCGCGTATCGGTAACGCAGTGGCACCGGTGGTCGTCGTGGCGATCATGACCACGCATGGCTGGCGCGAGTCGTTCTATCTGTGCGGCATCGTGAGCCTGGTATGGGTGGTGGTGTGGGGCTTCACGTTCACGGAGCGTCCGCAAGATCATCCGCGCATTACGACTGAAGAGCTCGCCGTGCTGCCGGCGCTGAAGGCCAAGAGCCCGTCGGTGCCGTGGGGCCCGCTGTTCAAGCGCATGCTGCCGGTCACGATCGTGTACTTCTGCTACGGCTGGACGCTGTGGCTGTTCCTGTCGTGGATTCCGCAATACTTCCTGCATAGCTACGACCTCGATCTGAAGAAATCGGTGTTGTTTGCCTCCAGCGTGTTCTTTGCCGGGGTGATCGGCGATACGCTTGGCGGCATCGTGACCGACAAGCTCTACGAGCGCACCGGCAGCCTCAAGAAGGCACGTAGCTGGATGGTCTCGGTGTGCATGCTGCTCACGCTGATTTCGCTGGTGCCGATGATGTTCACGCACCATTTGTACGTGTCGATGGCATGCCTCGCATTCGGCTTCTTCTTCGCCGAAATGACGATCGGTCCGATGTGGGCGATTCCGATGGATATCGCGCCGGAATACTCGGGCACGGCCAGCGGCATGATGAACTCGGGCTCAGCGCTCGCGGCCATCCTCTCGCCGGTGATCTCGGGGTATTTGATCGACCGCACGGGCAACTGGGAACTGCCGTTCCTCGGCAGCATGATCCTGATGGGGGTGGGCGTTATCCTCGCCTTCCGCATGCAGCCCGAGAGCAAGTTCTCGAGCGCCGGTGAAGCGAAGGGCGCAAGTACCACGCGCCAGCCGGCTTAAGCCACATTCTCCTGCACGGGTGGGCGTTGGCCCGCCCGCGCAGCGACGCCTCAGGCCAGCTCAACGCCAGCAACGTCATGAATCCGCAATCGAAATCCTCAGCTTCCTCCGTGCTCCAGCCCGTGCATCTGATGCCGATGCAACGCGGCGGCGTGGCCTTGACCCCGTTGCAGGAACGACTGCGCCGCGAATTGCGCGGTGAAGTGCTGTTCGACCGCGCGAGCCGGGGCCGCTATGCCACCGATGCGTCGATCTATCAGATATTCCCGATCGGTGTGGTGGTGCCGCGCGATCAGGACGACCTGATCCGCGCCCTCGATATCGCGCGCGATCAGCACGTGCCGGTGCTCGCCCGTGGGGCGGGGACGAGTCAGTGCGGCCAGACCATCGGCGAAGCGCTCGTCATCGACAACAGCAAGTGGCTCAACCGCGTTGTGGCGTTCGATGCCGAAGCGCGCACGGTGACGGTCGAGCCCGGCATCGTGCTCGATCATCTGAACGCGTGGCTCAAGCCGCACGGTCTGTGGTTTCCGGTGGACGTGTCGACCGCCGCGCAGTGCACGATCGGCGGCATGACCGGCAACAACTCGTGCGGTTCGCGCTCCATCGAGTACGGCAACATGGTGCACAACGTGCTTGGCATCGACGCGGTGCTGGCCGATGGCGCGCAACTGCATTTCGGCTCGCTGCATACGCCGCCGACGCACGCCCGCACGCAGGCGATTCTGGCGGGCGTGCACGAGATTGCCATGCGCGAGCAAGCGGAACTGCGTGAGCGTGTGCCGCGCGTGCTGCGTCGCGTGGCGGGCTACAACCTCGATCTGTTCGATTGCCTGAACCCGCGCGCTTATACCGACGACGGCGTGGCGAACCTCTCGCACTTGTTGGTCGGCTCCGAGGGCACGCTCGCGTATAGCCGTCAGATCACGCTCAAGCTCGTGCCGCTGCCGGTGCACAAGACGCTGGGCGTGGTGAACTTCCCCACGTTCTATCAGGCGATGGATCTCACGCAGCACATCGTCAAGCTTGGGCCGGTCGCGGTCGAGCTGGTCGATCGCACGATGATCGATCTGGCGATGGATAACGCGGCCTTCCGGCCGGTGATCGAGAAGGCGCTTGTGGGCGATCCGCAGGCGATTCTGCTAGTGGAGTTCGCGGGCGACGACGCGGCGGCACTGCGCGCAAAGCTCGTCGATCTCTCTACCTTGCTGGGCGATCTCGGCTTGCCCGACAGTGTCGTGAAGATGCCCGAGGCCGGGCCGCAGAAGGCGCTGTGGGAAGTGCGCAAGGCGGGCCTGAACATCATGATGAGCATGAAGGGCGACGGCAAGCCGGTGTCCTTCATCGAAGACTGCGCCGTGCCGCTCGAACATCTGGCGGAGTACACGCGGCGGCTGACCGAAGTGTTTCATCGTCACGACACGGAAGGCACGTGGTATGCCCACGCGAGTGTGGGCACGCTGCACGTGCGCCCGATTCTCGACATGCGTCGCGACGGTGCGCACAAGATGCGCGCGATTGCCGAGGAAGCGGCGGCGCTCGTGCGCGAGTACAAGGGCGCTTACTCCGGCGAGCACGGCGATGGGCTATGTCGCGGCGAATGGGTGGCGTGGCAGTACGGACCGCGCATCAATGCGGCGTTTGGCGAGATCAAGCAGTTGTTCGACCCGGAGAATCGCTTCAACCCGGACAAGATGGTGCGCCCGCCGAAGATGGATTCGCGCGAGCTGTTCCGCTTCGCCCCGGGATACGCGGCCAAGCCGCTGACACCTGCACTCGACTGGAGCGCGTGGAACGTGAAGCGCGACGCGCTCACGGGCCAGCAGACCGCGCCCGGCACCGGCAGCGACGCCTCGAACGGCCTCGCGTCGGCAGTGGAGATGTGCAACAACAACGGCCACTGCCGCAAATTCGACGCGGGCACGATGTGCCCGAGCTATCGCGTCACACGCGATGAACAACACGTCACACGCGGGCGGGCCAACACGTTGCGCCTCGCGGTGTCGGGGCAGTTGGGCGAGGACGGGCTGGCCAGCGACGACGTCAAGGAAGCGCTCGATCTGTGCGTGTCGTGCAAGGGCTGCAAGCGCGATTGCCCTACGGGGATCGACATGGCGCGCTTCAAGATCGAAGCCCGTCATGCACGGGCGAAGCGGCACGGCGTGTCGCTGCGCGACAAGATGATTGCGTATCTGCCGCGCTATGCGCCGTGGGCGAGCCGCGTCGGCGGCCTGCTCGATGCCGCACAGCGCCTGCCGGGCGGGAATGCCGCCAAGCGCTGGCTGGGTCTCGCGCTGGAGCGCTCGGTGCCGGCGTTGCGGCGGTCGTTCCTCGATGGACAGGCAGCGCTCCCGAATCTTGCGAATGGGCGTCAGGCCGCGCAGGGCGAGCGTGAAGTGCTGCTCTTCGTCGATACGTTCAACAACTACATGGAACCCGAGAACGCGCTGGCCGCGAAGCAGGTGCTCGAAGCGGCGGGATATACGGTGCATGTGAACCGGCGTGAGGGTGAGCGGCCGTTGTGTTGCGGACGTACGTTCTTGGCAGCCGGGCTCGTGGATGAGGCGATGTCCGAAGCGCGCCGGTTGCTCGATGCGGTGTTGCCGTACGTTGAGCGCGGCGTGCCGATCGTGGGGCTGGAGCCGTCGTGTCTGCTGTCGTTGCGCGATGAAGTGCTCGGCTACGGCTTTGGCGACTCCGCACGCACGGTGGCGGATAACGCGTTCCTCTTTGAGGAATTTCTGGTTCGCGAGCAGAAGGCAGGCCGCTTTTCGGTGGACTGGCAAGCGTTGCCCGATGGCGTCGGTGAGGCGCTCGTGCACGGTCATTGCCATCAGAAGGCGTTCGACGCGTTCTCGCCGGTCACGGCGGTGCTTGGTTGGCTGCCGGGGCTGAAGGTATCATCGATCGAGTCGTCATGCTGCGGCATGGCGGGCAGTTTCGGTTACGAGGCCGAGCACTACGACACCTCGCGCGCGATGGCCGAATTGTCTTTGTTGCCCGCAGTCCGGCAACGTAACGCCAATGCCATCGTCGTGGCCGACGGCACCAGTTGCCGTCATCAGATTCACGATGGTGCGCACACGCAGGCGCTCCATGTGGCGCGCGTGCTGGCGAAGGCGCTGCCCGCATCGCTGTCCGCGTAATTTGCCGCGCGCTTCCGTCAAAGGATTGTCATGCCTGATTCGGTCAACGCTGTTTCGACGTCTGCTTCTGTAGTGTCTTCCGCCGTGCCGCCGGTAGTCGGCGGCATTGCCGTACCGCCCGTGGCGAAGGCGGGCGACGCGCTCGCCCAGATCGCCACGCCCTCGCTGGTACTCGATCTCGACGCCTTCGACGCCAACATCGAACGCATGGCGAGCGCGGCCGCTGCCCGAGGCGTGGCGGTGCGCCCGCACGCCAAGGCGCACAAGTCGACCAGCATTGCCCGTGCGCAAATGGCGGCCGGTGCCGTCGGCGTTTGCTGCCAGAAAGTCACCGAGGCCATCCCGTTCGTCAACGCAGGCATCGGCAATATCCACATCAGTAACGAGTTCGTTGGCGAAGCGCGCATCGCACTGGCTGTCGCGATGGCCGCGCGCGTGACGTTGTCGGTTTGTGTGGACGATGTGCGTCAGGTCGCACCGCTGGGCATGGCGGCCAAGCGCGCGGGCGTGCGCATCGCCGTGTTGCCCGAAGTCGACGTGGGGCAGGGACGTTGCGGGGTGGATTCGACCGATGCGGTGGCAGCACTGGTCGACGCCATCGATCACTACGAAGGGCTGCGCTTCGGCGGCTTGCAGGCGTATCACGGCAGCGCACAGCACATCGCCAGTTGGGATCTGCGACGTGACACAGCGCGGCAGGCGGCAGACAAAGCGGCCGCGTATGTCCGGTTTCTCGAAGCGCGCGGCATCACGTGCCCGGTCGTGACGGGCGGCGGCACCGGCACGGCGGAATTCGATATCGAAAGCGGTGTGTACACCGAGATTCAGCCGGGCTCGTACGCGTTTCTCGACGGGCATTACGGCTCGCTCGAATGGCGCGACGACTGGCGCTTCCGGCACGGGTTGTTCCTCGCGTCGACGGTAATGAGCACCGCGCGTCCGGGCGTGATAGTGTGCGATGCAGGACTCAAGAGCGTGGCGACCGATTCGGGCTTGCCTCGGTTCTGGTCGTCGCAGCAAGCGGGCAAGCCGCATTACCGTACGGCCTCCGACGAACACGGCGTACTGGAGCTGGCGTCGGCGACCGAAGACAGTGCACCGTGGCTCGGCGAGACGATTCTGCTGGTGCCGGGGCACTGCGACCCGACGGTGAATCTGTATGACCGGTATGTCGCCGTACGGCACGGACGTGTTGAAGCGCTTTGGGCAATCGAGGCGCGCGGGCTGAGCCAGTAAAGGCTCGGGTGTTGTCGAAATTCTCCAAAAAATTTGGAGAGGGGGCTTCACAACTTCAAAAAGCTGCGCTATAGTCTCACTTCTTCGCCGCACGGGGGTATAGCTCAGCTGGGAGAGCGCTTGCATGGCATGCAAGAGGTCAGCGGTTCGATCCCGCTTACCTCCACCAAACGGAAGACTTTAAGTCCCCTTCGTCTAGAGGCCTAGGACATCACCCTTTCACGGTGAGTACAGGGGTTCGAATCCCCTAGGGGACGCCAGATTCATCGGCGTGACACTCGGTTAGCTCCGGTTGCACGTCAGATAATCGGTTGTCGGCAAACGCGCTTGGCTTCATCGCCAAGCGCGTTTTGTTTTTTGTGCCGCAGAAATTCACCTTCAGCGCACCGGCGTACTCGCCATCTTCCCTACGACAGTTTTCCACGGCCGCACGCGCCACGATTTCACCAGCCCGTTGCGCACATATGGATCGGCATTGGCGAACGCCTCGGCCGACGCCGCACTCTCGCCCTCGAACAGCAATGCCGCCGTGTCGACGGGATCTTCCAATGCCCCCGCCAGCAACAAGTCACCCCGATCCACCGCTTGCCACGCGAGCGCCAGATGCGCGTCGCGATAGTCAGCGCGCCGGTCGAGATAGTCATCGACGAGTTCGTAAGTCAGCAGGTAATGCATGAGGGTGTCTCCGTAAACGATCAACGATAAAACGCCGACGGCGGCACGCCGAAGTGCCGCTTGAACATCGCGGCAAACGCGCTTTGACTAGCATAGCCGTGATCGAGCGCCACGTTGACGATCTTCTCGCCATGCGCGAGCGCTTCGAGCGCCTGTAGCAAGCGTGCCTGCTGACGCCAACGCCCGAACGTGATTCCCGTCTCCGCCGCAAAACGCCGCTGGAAGGTCTTGGCCGACAGGCTCACTTCGCGTGCCCAGTCGTCGAGTGTGGCGGCGTCGGCCGGTGTCTGCACCAGCCGGTCGCACACGCGGGCGAGCCGCGCGTCGCGTGGCCACGACAGATAGAGCGGCAGCACGGGCAGGGCGGTCAATTCGTCCAGCAACAGCCGCATGAGCCGGGCGTCGCGTGAGTCTGGCGCGTAGTCGAGCGGAATGGCGATGGCGGCCAGTATCAGTTCGCGTACCAGTGGCGAGATATCCACCACGCAGCTCGCTTGGGGCAGCTTGGCGGCGTCGGGTTCGACAAACACCGTGCGCATCTTCACGTTGCCGCTCATCTGCACCGTGTGTTCGAGCCCGGCAGCCAGCCACACGCCGCGCGTGGGCGGCACCACCCAGCGCCCGGACGGCGCCGCGACGATCATCACCCCTTCAATGGCATAGAGCAGTTGCGCGCGCCGGTGCCGGTGCGATGCGATGAACGTGTTGTGGCCGTAATCGACCGCCATCGCAGCCATCGGCATGGGGGTGCGTTCGAAGCGAAGGTGATCGGTCGAAATCAGATCCGTCGGCGCCATGACGATGTCTTTTTTGAGATAGGTTTGGTTATTTTAGCGTGAGACACCCAAAAGGTTATCGCCGACGATGGACCTTCCTTTTTCTGACTTCTGTGGGAATCGTCATGGGGTACATCCTGTATCCGTTGGGCGCCATGCTGTTGTGGGCCGGCAACGTCATCGTCTCGAAACTCTCTGCCAGCGCGATCGCGCCATCGGCGATTACGTTCTATCGGCTAGTGCTGGCCGTCGCGGTCTTGACACCTTTCGTCATTCGGCCGCTGATGCGCAACTGGTCGCATGTGCGCCCGCAGTTGGCGAAGCTCGGTTTCCTCGGCTTTCTGAGCATGTCGTTCTATCAGAGCCTGTCGTATCTCGCGGCGCATAGCACCACGGCAACGAACATGGCCATCGTGACGGCGCTCGCACCGCTGCTGACGTTGCTTTGGAGTGTGGCGCTGCTGCGCGAGCCGCCGACGCTCGGCATGCTCGTCGGCGGTTTGCTCTCGCTCGCGGGGCTCGTGTACCTGATCGGGCGGGGCCATCCGGCCACGCTGCTCGACGGCGGTATTCACTTGGGCGACGTGCTGATGCTGATCGCCTCGGCGTCTTACGGGCTGTACAGCGTATTGCTGCGCCGCTGGCACGTTGCGTTGCCGTCGACACAGTCGGCGTATGTGCAGGCGTGCGCGGCATTGATCACGATGATTCCGATGGTCGCGCTGGTGCCCGCCGGGCAGGCGCAACTCAATGTGGCGACCGTGCCGCTGGTGTTGTACGCGGGGCTCGGTGCGTCGATTCTGTTGCCGATTCTGTGGATTCAGGGCATTCGCCATCTTGGCCCCAATCGTTGCAGCATGTTCATCAACGTGCTGCCGGTGATGACGGCAGTGCTGGCTGTGCTGATGCTGGGCGAGCAATTGCATACCTTCCATATTCTTGGCGGCGGCGTGGCGCTGGTGGGCGTGGCGATTGCGCAGCGCTGGAAGCGTCCGTTGCCGGGCTTCGGCGGGGACGATGCATCGGATTCGGATGAGGTGCCGGCATGACAGGCACCGCGTGGAAATCGACGGCACACCGGGAGCGAGGAACCACGCCGGCCAACGGTCATGAGGCCGTGCCGGGACAGGGCGCGGGCGACCGCGCTTCGACGGACGCGCCGTTGTACAGCGGGCAGCAGGGGCCGGGGGGCACCTCGCCCGTGGCGCGGGCGTCGGCAGCGCAGGCATCGCCATCCATCAACTCAGGAACGACACCGGGCGGCGTACCCGGCAACGGTGGGGGGCAAGACGCCCTTGCCCCGTTGTGCGCACGGCTGGATCGCCT
This sequence comes from Pandoraea sp. PE-S2T-3, assembly GCF_002179965.1. Taxonomy (GTDB): domain Bacteria; phylum Pseudomonadota; class Gammaproteobacteria; order Burkholderiales; family Burkholderiaceae; genus Pandoraea. The sequence continues at coordinate 123,329 of NZ_NGUQ01000011.1, read as the reverse complement.
CACGGCGCTGGTCGAACAGTGGCTGACCGGCGACCAGTCGCCGACGGTCGACTGGAGCGCGTCGGTGGCCTTCCACTGGCGGGGCTCGCGGGGTGGACAGGGCGGGCAGGGCGGTGCAAGGCTGGTGCCCGTGACCGATCCGCAACTGATCTCGTTCGACGACTTACGCAACGTGTCGCGTCAGCGTGAAGTCATCGAGCGCAATACGGCGCAGTTCGTCGCCGGGCATCCCGCCAACAACGTGCTGCTCACCGGCGCGCGTGGCACGGGCAAGTCGTCGCTGGTCAAAGCGTGCCTGTACCAGTTCGCGCCGTTGGGCCTGCGGCTGGTCGAAGTGGACAAGGCCGATCTCGACGATCTGCCGCATATCGTGGGCTTGCTGCGTGCGCGCCCCGAGCGCTTCGTGTTGTTCTGCGACGATCTGTCGTTCGAGCCGGGGGAGTCGAGCTACAAGGGATTGAAAACGGCGCTCGATGGTTCGGTGTCTGGCGGTGCGGCGAACGTGCTGGTGTATGCCACATCGAATCGCCGGCATCTCGTGCCGGAGTCCGCCAGCGACAACCTAGACACGCACGCGGGCGCGAACGGCGAGCTGCATCCGGGCGACGCGGTGGAAGAGAAGATATCGCTCTCGGAGCGCTTCGGTCTGTGGCTGACGTTCTACGGCTTCTCGCAAGACGAGTATCTGGCGGCCGTGGCCCTTTGGCTCGGGCATCAGGGCTTCGACGATGCACAGATCGCCGAAGCCCGAGACGCTGCATTGCAGTGGGCACTCACCCGGGGCGCTCGCTCCGGGCGTATCGCCGCGCAGTTTGCCCGCGACTACGCGGGGCGGCGCTTCGCGGCGTCGCTGGACGCGGCCAAATCAGACGTCCCGCCGACCGCCACCCCGTAAGTGCTCACTATGCGACGGTCTTGCTCGGCGGCGGAAAACGCCTCCCAGAGCAGGCCGTTGCAATCGGTGTTGCTGCTGTATTCCGGCGCGGCATCGTCTTCGAAGCCGACATGGCGCAACTCCCCTGCCCGCGAGGGTGACTCGTTGATCGAGAAATTGAGCAAGTCGGTACGCCACATGGCGTAGGCACCGGGCACGACGGCCGAGGGCGGTTGGCCGAGCCGAGCCGAGTAATCTTCGATGGACTGGCCGAGATCGCGCACGGCGAGCGCGATGTGAAAGCGTTTCATGGGGTCTCCCTTTTTCAATGACGAACGACGCGTGCGACGGATGCGACGCGAGCGATCACTCGCTTACCGTCTCGGCGGTCGTTGTCATAGATCGTAGGAGAGGCTGGCGCGGCTAGCCAGACGGCGCGTTATCCCGGTACCGATGGTAACGGGCTGCCAAGCCGTAAGGTTCGGGGGAGTGCTAGTCGTGTCCGGTGATGTTGCCGGGGAGTGCGACGCCGCTTGATGGGCGCCGGATAGACGGCCGCAGGCCGTGAGCGGGCGCTTACTGGGGCCGCTGAAAGTCGTTGGCGACCCAAGCCTGGGCACTGTTGCGCGAGAGCTTGAAGTTCGGCGGCACTTTCACCGAGGCGATGGTTTCACCGAAGCGGTCGATGGCGCTGAGGGTCGCGTACGGATCGTACTCGTCGGGCACGATGTCGAGCGTGACCTCGATGTCGCCATCGGGGCCGTCGACGCTCACCCGCTTGTGCATTTGTGCGCGCAGTTGCTGCTCGTGACGGCGCAGCACTTCGGCGGCGGTCTTCACCAGCGTGTTGAAGGCGTTCACGTCGAGCGGTTTCGGATTCTTCTTGTCGCGGCCCATGGTCCACGGGCCGACAAGGGCGGGTTCGGACTCGCCGTCCTTGTACATCGCGACGGCCCAACCGTCGTCTTCCTCGTTCTTGATCACCTTGGCCGTCCAGCCGTCGTCGCACCACAGACGTGCCTCGTGGATGACGCCATCGTTGTCGATGAGGTCAGCGTCGGCAGGGGTCTCGGGGGCGTTCGAAGCGGTGTTGGCGGGTGTTGCAGTCACGGTCGGGTCGGGAGGGAGAAAGGCGAAGTGCGCAATTTTACCGCGTCCGGCGTTGGTGCGGACGCGGCCGTAGTTGACGGGGCTCTGCCTCGACATCCGGCATTGAGGTCTTGCCCCGAGTTTCAGCCCCGAGGGTTAGCCTTGTCAGCCCTTCACCAAGCCCCCGTCCACGATCAAATTCTGCCCCGTCACCGCGCGCGCCCACGGCGAGAGGAAATACAGCACGGCGTCGGCGAACTCGTCGGGTGTCGTGACCCGGCGCAGCGGCGTGAGGCTCGCGATGAGGTCGAACACGGCTTCCGGCGTGGCGGCGCTCGCATCGGTCACGCGCAGCAAGCCGCCGGAGACCATGTTCACCGTGATGCCGTCGGGGCCGAGATCGTTGGCCGCCGTGCGTGTCAGTGCCAGCAGTGCGGCCTTGGCGGCCGTGTAGTCGTGGTACGGCACCACCGGGTTCTGGAACAGGTTGGTGCCCACGTTCACGATGCGTCCGAAGCCGGCTTCGCGCATGCCGGGCAATGCGGCCTGCATGGTGTTGAGCGCGCCTTTGACGGCGCCTTCGAACTGTTGCGTGAAGCGCGACCACGAGATATCGGCCAGTTGCGGGCGCGCGTCGCCGTCGAAGCGAAAGTCTGCCAGGGCATTGTTCACGACCGAGACGATCGGTGCGCCGGTGCGCTCACGGGCTTCGGCGAAGAGCCGGGCGACGGCTTTCTCGTCGGTCACATCGGCTTGCAAGGCAATCGCGCGCGGACCGATCGATTCGGCCAGCGTACGCGCGGCGGCATCGCTGCGCAGATAGTTGATGATCACCCCCGCGCCCTCGCGCGCCACGGCGCGCGTGATGGCTGCACCCAAACCGCGGGCGCCGCCCGTGACGAGCACCCACTGCGATTCCAGCTTCATTCCGATGTTCCTTGTCGTGTGCTTGTGATGTTCTGATGCGCATCGTGCGCACCGGGTGCCATTATCGCGCGTTCTACGGGGTGTCTTGTGCCCGAGGCAGGTCACTCATTCGCTGCGGCCAGCGCACTCAGCAGCACCACGGGCAACAACACGCACCAGAAACTCGTCCAGTGATACGCGAAGCCGCCGAAAACCGCACCCACGGCAAATGCCGCCAATGCCGGAATCATCTTCTTCAGGCGCGTACGTGCGGCCTTGTCGTCGCCCGAGTTGCCGCTCGCCAGTTCCACCATGTCGATGACGATCTGCGTGGTGTTGCCCGTCATGATCGTCGTGGGCGCGAGGTCGGCCAGCAGCAGTCGTCCGATCGCGTTTTGAATCGCCAGCGCGGCGACGCCGAACATGCCCGCCAGAATGGCCAGCGGGGCGTCGGCCGAGACGATGGGGCGCGCGATCATGCCCACGATCATGAAACCCAGCAACAGCAGCGTCTGCGTGGCCAGCAGCAGGCGCAACGGGCGGCGCCCGGCGCGCGAAAAGCCCTGCACCGCCAGCTTCACCATCGCGACCACCGCGACAAACACCGGCAACGCGAGCAATTTCGCAAGGACGCCGACATGGGTGCTCGCCACGAGCTGCACGCCGATCATCACGAAGTTGCCGGTGACATGGGCCGTGAACAGGCCGAACAGCGCGATAAAACCCACCACGTCGATATAGCCGGCGACAAAGGCCAGTGTCATCCCGATGTTGGTCGGCTTCGCGAAATGCGTGACACATAGGCGGGCGAATGACGCGGCTTGCGTCGGCGTGGGGATGTGGCGGGGCGTTCCCATGAGGACTCCTGTTCGCAAGGCGGGACGGTGCAGTTGCGGTGCGTACGTCGGCATGGCGGGTGCTGATGAAGCATATCACCGCAAGTTGGATGTCACCATCGGGTCGACCCGCTATACTTCAACCCACTGCGGGGCACGCAGCATGACACGTGCTGTGTCACGTATTGTCCGAACCACTGAATGAATGGAGATTCCTGATGAAGACCAGCGCACGCAACCAGTTCACCGGCAAGGTCGTCGCCCTGCAACGCGGTGCCGTCAATGACGAAGTGACGCTGCGCACCGATGCGGGTCAGGAAATTGTCGCTGTGATTACGCACGAGAGCACCGTGAACCTCGGTCTGAAAGAAGGCAGCGAGGCCGTGGCGCTGATCAAGGCGTCGTCGGTCATCGTGATGGTCGACGCTGACGCGAGCAAGGTGTCGACGCGCAACGTCATCACCGGCAAGGTGTCGCGCGTGGAAACCGGCGCAGTGAACAGCGAAGTCGAGATCAAGGCCGACAACGGCGCGGTGATCGCGGCCATCGTCACGAACGAAAGCGCCAAGCGCCTCGGCCTGCAAGCCGGTCGTGAAGCCGCTGCACTGGTCAAGGCATCGAGCGTGATCGTGGCGGTTGCCTGAACGAACCTGCCGAACCTGCTGCATGACGATGGAGACATCGTTGACGCCTTTGCAACCATCGCACGCGCGCCCTGAAGGCGCGATCTTCGCCGCGTTGTTCCTCCCGAACGCGACGCCCGAACGGGCTGCCCGGCTCGGGCTGTCGGGGGCCGCATTCGCGGAATTGCTGCGACGCCATTTCGCCCCCGTGCCTGCCGAGTGGCGGGCGCTGGTGGCGGATCTGCCGACGCCCGCCTGGGCCGCCCACGCCACGTTCGTGGTGGAAATGCGCGAAATGCTGCGCCGCCGTGCCGACCCGATTCTCCACCCGACCGATGCCGCCGATATGGCGACGATTCTCGCCACGGCCTGTCTGCGTCCCGATCACCTTTGGCGTGATCTGGGCTTGTCGGGGCGCGACGATGTCACCGCACTTCTCACCCATTTCTTCCCGGCACTCGCGGCGGAAAACACGCTGAATCTGCGCTGGAAGCGGTTTCTCGCGGAAGCCTGCGCCAGCGCGTACGGCCGCGCGCCTGCGCCTGCGCCGGGCTGCCCCGGTTGTGAAGCCTACGGCGAGTGCTACGCGCATCTGCGGCAGCGCTAGGGCGCGTCGCGCCGTCAGTTGTGTAGGGCGTTTTGGTCGCGCCGCTTCGCTACGCCGCTACCGCTGTTGGCGGTATCAGATGCGTCATCAGAATCGACAGATTCTCGGCGTTGCGTCCTGCCCGCGCTGTGGCATTGCCATCATTGACCGTTCTGTCGAGCACGCGCTCGACGGTCTGGTTGAGGTCGTCGGCAAAATTACCGTGCTCGTCGTTGCGATGCAGTCCGAGAACGGCCAGCGCATGGCAAAGTTCCGGGGCATTCGCGAGAAACACGCTCTGCGCATGGAGCACGGAATCGGCATTTCTATCGAGCACCGCCCCCACACCGAATTCATGGAAATGCGTGACGACCTGCTGCCCGTTGTAGCGCATTAGCAGGAGCAGACGGGCTTTATCTTCCAGCGTCAGTCCCGGGTCGCCGAATTGGGCGAAGCTCATCCAGTCCTGTTTCGCCGGCAGCGTGAAGTCACCGATCTGAAAGGCACAGGACGGCTTCTCGGAGACGTGCCAGGTGAGCAGATCGTCGCGTGAGGGCGCCACAAGGTCAGTGAGCCGCCGGAACGCTTCGAACTGGTCGGCGGCGGTCTCGGCATGCGCCAGCCGGAACAGGGTCACCTTGGCATCTTCCTTGCACGTGCCCAGAAAGTAGTCTTTGATTCGCCCCCACAGGCTCGTGACATCCCTTTCGTACTTGGCGCTCACGCAGAGCCGTATTTGCGCAGCATCCAGCGTGCGGTAGTCGGGGTTGCCGAAGCACGTGGCAGCGGTGGTGATGGCGGTCGACATAACAGGCTCCTCTTGGGGTCAGCAAGGAGTGTGATGTGCGCGGGCTGTATCGGGATTTCACAAATCGATCAGCCGGACCGGTGCGCGGCGAGAATTTCCGCGCGCTGCTAGCATGTGCGTTTGCACGGTGCAGTGCCCGCTGCGCCGACGTCCCTGCCCCCGGAAGGAGTTTCACCATGTCGATTTCCCTCTATCGCGCCACCGTTCCCGTCTACCTGCGCGGCCTGACGGTCATGGCCGACTACATCAAGAAAGCGCGTGCGCACTGTGAAGAAAAGGCGCTCGATCCCGAGACGATTCTCAAAGCGAAACTGGCGCCGGACATGCTCGATTTCACCGCTCAGGTGCAGCGTGTCAGCGATACGGCAAAGTTTGCCGTATCACGTCTTACAGGTGTGGAATCGCCGAAATTCGAAGATAACGAAACGACGTTCGATCAACTGCGCGATCGCATCGCCAACACCGAAGCGTTTATCGCCGGTGTGCTCGAAGACCGTTTCGAAGGGGCGGAGTCGCGTGAGATCACCTTGAAGTTCAAGGCCTACCAGACGACGATGGACGGCGTGGATTACCTGCTGAAATTCGGCTTGCCGAACTTCTATTTCCACGTGACGACGACGCACGACATTTTGCGCGCGCAAGGCGTGGCCGTCGGGAAGACGGACTACCTCGGTCCGTACGAAATGGAAAAGATCTGACCCTGAACCGCCGTCGTCGGCGGTCAGTGCGTCGAAATCGGCAGGTACATGCGTAACTCGTCCTGATACGTGTTGCCGATGCGCATCGCGTCGGGCTCACGGCCGATTTCGACAAATCCGAATGATTGATAGAGTGCGATCGCCGCCCGGTTGGTCGCACTCACTTGCAGCGTCAGATGGCGCAGGCCGGGTTGGGAGCGCGCGAGCGCCACCGCCGACTCGATCAGCGCCCGGCCAATACCGCGCCCGACGCTGTCGGACTGCACGTACATCCCCCACAGAAAGCCCACGTGCGCGAACTTGCTGGCCTTCTGCCGCCCAAGCCCGAGCACGCCCACCAGACGTTCGTCGCTGCCTTGGCGATCGAACGCCCCGAAGACACCCACGTCCGGGCGCACCTCCAGCCACTCGCGCACGCGCTCGATCGGCCAGTCTTTCTCGACTTCATAGCTGGAACCGAACGCTTCCGGGTGCGCCTGCAAGCCGGCGAGACGCAGCGCCTGAAAGGCGAGTGCGTCGGCCGGCACCAGACGCCGTACGTCGACGTCTGCGGCAGCGGCCGTGGCCGTCGTTTTCGCCATCGTCGGGCGGGCGGGAGGACTCATGGCAGACGCGGCTCCATCATGGCGAGCACTGTGCGGGCCGCTTCTTCGGAAGAAGCGGGGTTCTGACCGGTCACGAGGCGGCCGTCGCCGACGACGTGCGATTGCCAGTTGTCGGCCTTTTCGTACAGCCCGCCCAGCTTCGCGAGTTCGGTTTCCACGAGGAACGGCACGATGTCGGTCAGCCCGACGGCTGCCTCTTCATCGTTGGAGAAGCCCGTCACGTGACGCCCGCGCACGAGCGGTTCGCCATTGGCGTCGCGCACTTTCAACAACACCCCGGGCGCGTGGCAGACAAAACCGATGGGCTTGCCGGCGCGCTCGAAGGCTTCGATCAGACGGATGGAATTCGGGTCTTGCGCGAGATCCCACAGCGGGCCGTGGCCGCCGGGATAGAACACCGCGTCGTAGTCGTCCTGCTTGACGTCGGCCAGCCGCAGCGTGGTGGCGAGGGCCTTCTGCGCGTCGGGGTCTTCGCGAAACCGGCGCGTGGCGTCGGTTTGTGCGTCGGGCTCGTCGCTCTTCGGATCGAGCGGTGGTTGTCCGCCGGCCGGTGAGGCGAGCGTGACCGCGAGCCCTTCGTCGATGAAGACGTAATAGGGCGCGGCGAATTCTTCGAGCCAGAAACCGGTCTTCTTGCCCGTGTCGCCCAAGCGGTCGTGCGAGGTCAGAACCATCAGGATGTTCATGAAACGTCTCCCTGTCGAGTCAGCCGTGCGAATCATTTTACCTGCCATAGCGTTCACTCGCAGGCGACAGGTTGTGGCGTTACATGTTCCCGGTCATGTGACTGACTTCAATGGGCGGATGACGCTCACCAGCGCGGCTTGTGAGCGGAATTGGCAGAAAGCCGCAAAGGAATTCGATTTGCGGGCCGCGGCGCGTCCGCTATGCTTGTGCGGATGCGGGCCACGCCCGAAGCCCACTGGAGCGAGACATGCAATTGATTGGAATGCTGGATTCCCCGTACGTACGCCGCACGGCCATCTGCCTGAAGCTGCTTGGCCTGCCGTACGAGCATCGCTCGCTGTCGGTGTTCAGCACGTTCGACGCCTTTGCCGCGATCAACCCGGTGGTGAAGGCCCCGACGCTGATCACCGACGACGGCACAGTGCTGATGGATTCGACGCTGATTCTGCAATACCTCGAATCACTGGTCGATGCCGAACAGCGCTTGATTCCGGTCGACCCGGCAGAGCGGCTGCGCGCCTTGCGCCTGACGGGACTGGCGCTGGCGGCTTGCGAAAAGTCGGTGCAATTGGTGTACGAGCGCGAACTGCGTCCGCTTGAGAAGCGGCACGAGCCTTGGACGGATCGTGTGCGCACGCAGGTGCGTGCGGCGTTTCGTGGGCTGGAGGTGGAGCTGGCGCAGGTGCCGATTCTGGCAACGCCGGACGCGATCGGCGAGCATGGCGTGACGATCGCCGTGGCGTGGCGCTTTCACCAGTTGCTCTTGCCGGAGGTCGATTTCAGCGCGGAGTTTCCGGAAGTTGCCCGGTTCTCCGCGCAGGCCGAGGGGATGCCCGCGTTTCGCGAGACCCCTCCGATCTGAAGATAACGGACGTCAGTTCTTGAGACGGTAGCCGGTCTTGAACATCCACGCGATCACGGCGACGAACACCGCGAGGAACACCAGCGTCATGCCGAGGCTCACGCCGACGCTGACGTCGGCCAGCCCGTAAAAGCTCCACCGGAATCCGCTGATCAGATACACCACCGGGTTGAACAGCGTCACCGTGCGCCAGAACGGCGGCAGGATGTGCGTCGAGTAGAAGCTGCCGCCGAGGAACGTGAGCGGCGTGATGATGAGCAGCGGCACGAGTTGCAGTTTCTCGAAGCCGTCTGCCCAGATGCCGAGGATGAAGCCGAGCAGGCTGAACGTGATCGCGGTGAGTACCAGAAACAGAATCATCCAGAACGGATGCTCGATGCGCAGCGGCACGAACAGCGCCGCAGTGCCGAGCATGATCACGCCCAGAATGACCGACTTGGTCGCCGCCGCCCCGACATAGGCGAGCACGATCTCCATGTACGACACCGGCGCCGAGAGCAACTCGTAGATGGTGCCGGTAAAGCGTGGAAAGTAGATCCCGAACGAGGCGTTCGACACACTCTGCGTGAGCAGCGAGAGCATGATCAGGCCCGGCACGATGAACGCGCCGTACGGCACGCCCTCGATCTCCGGAATGCGCGAGCCGATGGCCGCGCCGAACACCACAAAATACAGCGACGTCGAAATCACGGGCGAGATGATGCTCTGCATCAGCGTGCGTCGCGTGCGCGCCATCTCGAAGTTGTAAATCGCCTTCACGGCGTAAAAATTCATGGCGCGGCTCATCCTTCTTTTTTGTGCACGAGCGAGACGAAGATGTCTTCGAGCGAGCTTTGCGTCGTATTCAGATCCTTCACGGCGATGCCGGCGCGTTCCAGATCGCGCAACAGGGCGGCGATGGTCGTCTGTTCGATGTTGGCATCGTAGGAGAAGACCAGTTCGTTGCCTTCCTGTCCGATCGTGAGGCCGTAGCCGCCCAGCGCATCGGGCACGGCCGAGAGCGGTTCGCTCAGTTGCAGCGTCAGGTGCTTGCTGCCGAGGCGTCGCATCAGTTCGGTCTTCTCTTGCACCAGCGTGATTTCGCCGCCGGTGATGATGCCCACGCGGTCCGCCATTTCTTCGGCTTCTTCGATGTAGTGCGTGGTGAGAATGACGGTCACGCCAGTCTCGCGCAGTGACTGCACCAGCCGCCACATGTCGCGGCGCAACTCGACGTCGACACCGGCGGTGGGTTCGTCGAGGAACAGCACACGCGGTTCGTGCGAGAGCGCTTTGGCGATCAGCACACGCCGCTTCATGCCGCCCGAGAGCTGCATGAGACGGTTGTCCTTTTTCTCCCAGAGCGAGAGCGAGCGCAGCACCTTTTCGATGTGCGCCGGGTTCGCGGGCTTGCCGAACAGGCCGCGCGAAAAAGAGACCGTGGCCCACACCGATTCGAACGCGTCGGTGGTCAGCTCCTGCGGCACGAGACCGATGGCTTCGCGCGCAGCACGGTAGTCGGTGACGATGTCGTGACCGTCGACCGTGACCGTGCCCGAGGTGGGCCGCACGATGCCGCAAATGGTGCTGATGAGGGTTGTCTTGCCGGCGCCGTTGGGGCCGAGCAGTGCGAAGATCTCGCCGCGGTGGATATCCAGGTTGATGTTCTTGAGCGCCTGGAAGCCCGATGCGTACGTCTTCGACAGATTTTGGATTGAGATCACTGGAGGCATGGCGGCGACGATAGCACAGGCTTGCGTAATCTGTTGGCGAGGGGCGACGGCTGTGCCCAATGAAAACGCGGGCATCGGGCCGTTGCCAGCCCGATGCCCGTGGACCCGCCCTTGAGGGGGCGGGCCGATACCCTGCCTGCGGCGTGCTTCCGTACGTCAGGCCTTCGGCATCTCGCGCGGCACGATGACCATCCAGTTCATGCCGAAGCGGTCCTTGACCATGCCGAACGTGATGGCGAAGAAGGTCGGTCCGAGTGGCATGCCGATCTCGCCGCCGTCGGCCAGTGCGTTGAAAGCCTTTTCGGCGTCTTTGCTTTCGGTGAAGTCGACCGACAACGAGAAGCCGCCGAAATTCGGCTTACCGCTCACCCGGCCGTCGGACACCATCACCATCGTTTCGCCGATGGTCATTTCGCCGTGCATGATCTTGCTCTCGCTGCCCGGCGGCAGCATGCCTTCCGGACACGACTCCGGGCTGTCGCTGTAACGCATCATCATGCCGGGTTTGGCACCCAGCGCCTTCTTGTAGAACTCCAGCGCTTCTTCGCAACGGCCTTCGAAAAACAAATAGGAATGAACTTGCATGGAATGCTCCTCGATCTCTTCTGGGGATGGGGGGCTGATACCCGCAGGCGACGGCCCCTGATACGGTCAAACAAGATGAATCAACGGTGACAACTCAACACGGTGCCATCGCCATCGGCACCGACGCATGCTCGTGCACGACACGCCAACGGCCCTCGGTTTTGCGATAGCAGACGGTGGCACGCACGGTGGCGCCACGCGACTGGCCGTCCGGGCTCGTATTGCGCACAGTGTTCACGCTGTGACTGAACGCCAGTTCACCGGCGAGCGTGAGCTGCCACTGCGCCACTTCGAAATGAATCGGTCCGACCGCATGGCTGAACCAACTCTCGAGCAACTCACGGTATGCCTCGATACCGCGATGCTCGGCGGGTGGCATCACGTCGAACAACACGACTTCGGGGTCGTAATGCGCGAACAGTGTGCCGACCTTCTTGTTGCGCACGGCGTCGAGCCATGCCGCATTGATCGCACGAATGGCGGCTTCGTCGCCGTGTGCGGGATACGTCTCAACCATAGTGCCTCCTGATGCAAAGCGTGTGACTTCGGGGGGACTGCAACGGCGGCGAAACGAAACGATTGAAATGAACGCGGGCGCGGCATGAGAGCGAGGGGAATAACGCCTGCGTCGACCGTCCCGGTGAGTGCAAATAACGCCTTTTTGCGCACTGCAACTTGCCTTTGTGGACAGTGTACACAAACAATAGCAGACATAATGGACACTGTCCACAAGGAGTTGCAATGACAGAAGAAGACACAACAGCGGGGCCGGTGCGCACGACTTACCGTCACGGGGACCTGCACCGGGCCTTGCTGGAGGCGGGGATTGCGCTTGCGCGCGATGGTGGACCGGACGCCGTGATCCTACGTGAAGCCACCCGCCGGGCCGGGGTGGTTCCCAACGCGGCGTATCGGCACTTTGCCAACCGGCAGGATTTACTGGATGCCGTGCGCTCAGCCGCACTGGCCGAATTGGCCATCGCGATCGAGCAGGAACTTGCCACCCTCGACGCGATGCCGCAGGACGATGCGGTGGCACTTGCGCGTGCGGGGTTGCGGGCGGTAGGGATTGGCTATCTGCATTACGCCCGGCAGCATCCGGGGTTGTTTCGCACGGCGTTTGCGAGTTCGGAGAATGTGCGCGGGCCGGCCGATCCTGAGAAGGCGGGCGCGAGCGGGTTGAACCCGTTCCAGTTGCTCGGCGCGGCGCTCGACCGGATGCTGGCGGCGGGGATCATTGCGCCGTCGCAGCGGCCCGGCGCGGAATATCTGGCCTGGGCCGCCGTGCACGGCTTGTCGGTGCTGGTGATCGACGGCCCGCTGCGGGATCTGCCGGACGAACAAGTCGATGCGCTCGGCTACCGGCTCGTGGCGATGGTGGAGCAGGGGCTGTAATGCATGGCGGCATCCGGCGCGGGATAACGTGCTGGCTGATGTGCCGGCTGATGTGCCGGCTGATGTGCTGGTGTGCCGGTTGTGCCTATTTGCCCTCGGTTGCCGTCAGCTTCGGCGTGAGCAAATCGGCGAGCCAGTTCATGAAGGCTTGCGCGCGGCGGGGCAGGTGGCGGCGGTTGGCGTAAAGCAACGTCACTGCCAGCGGCTCGGCCTGAAAGCCGGGCATCACTTCCCGCAGCGTGCCTTCTGCCAGATGCGTGCGCACGCCGGTTTCCGGTGCTTGAATCAGCCCCAGTCCCGCGAGACAGGCCGATTGATAGGCATCGGTGTTGTTCACGGTCAGCACGCCGTCCATTGGCCACTGAGCGTAACGCTCACCATCGAAATACTCCCAGCCGATGGGGCGCGTGCCGAGCGTGGTCGTGTAGTGAATCAACCGATGCTCATGCAGGTCTTCGAGCGATTTGGGCTCGCCATAGCGCTTCAGATATGCGGCACTGGCGACGTTCACCTGACGCAGCGACCCTAGCGGGCGTGCGATCAGTGTCGAATCGGCGTTGGTGCCGATCCGCAGCACGCAATCAAACCCCTCTCGCACGAGATCGACGCGCCGGTCGGTGCTCGACAGCTCCACGCGCAGCGCCGGATGCAACGCCAGAAACGCCGGGAGCTGCGGAATCACGACCGTGCGCGCGATCGTCGCAGGCAAGTCCACACGCAGCCGCCCCGTGAGCGCTTCGTCGCGCGCCACGAACATCGTTTCCCACTCTTCCATATCGGCAAGCAGGTCCTTGCAGCGCTCCAGACACGCCTGACCGTCCTGCGTGAGTTGCACGCGCCGGGTGGTCCGGTGGAGGAGGCGCGTGCCCAGTTTGGTTTCGAGTTGCTTGATGGCGTTGGACACGCTGGCGCGCGGCAGTCCCAGACTGTCGGCGGCCTGCGTGAAGCTGCCGGTCTCCGTCACCCGGACGAAGATGCGCATGGCGTCGAGTTGATGCATGGCGGGCGTTGGCCGGTGGGCGTGCCGGTCGATTGTTATCGGAATTTGATCAGTTTAATCAAATTCATCGGGTTTATTGGCGGAATTCGTTGCAATAGGATGTTGATACCGAGGCGCCGTCAGCACCTACCGCATGCAGCGCTCGAACTCAGGAGTTACACCATGACCCGCAAGATCGTTCTCATCACCGGTGGCAGCCGCGGTCTGGGCCGCGCTTCGGCACTGGCCGCCGCCCGTCGCGGTATCGACGTCATCGTGACCTATCGCAGCCAGCGTGCCGACGCCGACGCGGTCGTCACCGAGATCGGCAAGCTCGGTGCCAATGCCGTCGCCTTGCCGCTCGACGTCGCCGATAGCGCGCAGTTCGCACCGTTCGCCGCCGAGGTGAAGCGTGTGCTCAAGGAAGTCTGGAAGCGCGACACGTTCGACTTCCTCGTGAACAACGCCGGCACGGGGTTACACGCACCGTTCGCGGAAACGACCGAAGCGCAGTTCGACGACCTCGTGCGCATTCACCTGAAGGGCCCGTATTTCCTCACGCAGACGCTGCTGCCGTTGATTGCCGATGGCGGGCGCATTCTGAATGTGTCGAGCGGTCTGGCGCGCTTCTCGCTGCCGGGGGCATCGGCCTACGCGATCATGAAGGGCGGCATCGAGGTGTTCTCGCGCTATCTCGCGAAAGAGTTGGGCGCGCGGGGCATTCGCGCCAACACGGTTGCACCGGGAGCGATTGCCACGGACTTCAACGGCGGCACGGTGCGTGACAACGCGGGCGTGAATCAGATGGTCGCTGCGAATACGGCACTCGGCCGCGTGGGCGAAGCCGAGGATATCGGCGGCATGGTGGCGGCGCTGCTGGCCGATGAAACGGGCTGGATCAACGCCCAACGCATCGAAGCCTCGGGCGGCATGTTCGTCTGAGCGGCTAGCGGTTGTGTCACACAGGGGCTTCGGCCCCTGTTTTTTCGCGTGGCCTCAGTGGGCGCCGCGACGCCCGCGCATCCAGCCGGACCATGCAACGGCCCCGACGATGCACGCGCCGCCCACGAGCATCTTGAGCGTGGGCGAGGTGCCGAACAGCACCCATGCAAACGCAATCGCATACACCGGTTCCAGCGCAATGACGACGGCCGCCTGACTCGCCTTCACGGTGCGCAACGCGTGGATGAACAGGGTGTACGCGAGCGCCGTGCATACGATGCCGAGGCACGCGAGCCAGCCCCATTGCGACGCAGGCAGGTCGAGCGCTTCGCGGCCGACGAAGGGCGCGAGCACGATCACGATGGCGAGGCACTGCCACCAACTGGCCTGCAACGGCGACGCCTGCGCGCCAAGCACCCGATTCGAGAGCGCAATGACGGCGTAGATCGCACCGGAGAGCACGCCCCACGCGAGACCGATGGTGGCGTTGGCCTGCCAGTCGAATTGCGGCGTGACAAGCGCAAGCCCGATGCACACCAGCGCGATGACACCCGCGTCGCCAAGCGTCGGGCGCTCACGGCGCAATGGCCATTCGAGCAGGATGACGAACGCCGGGAAGCACGCAAAACCGAGGGTGCCGACGGCGACCCCGCCTTCCTTGATGGCAAGAAAGAAGGCCAGCCAATGCACGGCGAGCAGGACGCCCGCGATGAGCAGGCGCACGGCCGACGACGGGGCGAGACCCTGCCATGGCGCGCCGCCCGAGAGCCGCGCAGCACTGCGCAAGCCAGCGAGTCCCGCTACTGCGATGACGGTGAGTGCCAGCCACGAGAACAGGCCGCGCCCGAACACGATCATCGTGCTCGATGCCGCAATATGCTCGCCGAACAACGCCGACGCGCCAAAGAGCATCGCGGCCGTGTGCAAGGCAAGTTGTTGACCGAAGTGCGACGTGCCCTCAGGCATCGCCGGACGCGTCGGGCACCGGCACGGCAGTTGTGTAAAGCACCTGCTTGAGCGCGAAGCTGGAGCGGATGTTGCGAATGCCGGGGATGCGCGAGATGCGATCGGTGATCAACGTTTCGTAGGCGCTCATGTCGGCCACCATCACGCGCAGCAGATAGTCGGCGTCACCCGACATCAGGTAACACTCCATGACGTTGGGCAGGGCGGTCACGGCGGCTTCGAAGGCGTCGAGGCCGTCGCGATGCTGGTTCTCCAGCGTGACGTGAATGAACACGTTGATGTGCAACCCGAGACGTGCCGGGTCGAGCAACGTCACGCGCTGCCGGATGTAACCCGCCGTTTCGAGCGCTTTCACCCGCGCCAGGCAAGGCGAGGGCGAGAGGTTCACGCGCGAGGCGAGTTCCACGTTGGTGAGGCGGGCGTCGGCTTGCAGCTCCCGCAGAATCTTCAAATCAATAGCGTCGAGTTCCATACCACAATGCGCTGCGGCCCCTGATAAGGACCGGCGTTCCAGTCAATTGGCCGCCCGGTAGGCGACAGTGCCGCAATACTAGCGTATTTATCGCGCATTTCGCGCGGGTATCGACGCCCCCTCAGTCCCCGCGGCTCACACGCCGAATGTCTCCCCGCGCTGTAAGGATTTGGAATGTTGTGAATGTTGTATTTGGGTGTTGTTTCTCCCCGCACGGCTCAACGTTTGTTGACGATGCGTGACAGTCTGCTAACATCCCGCGTCACAAATGAGAACATTAACGATTCTCATTACGAAAAATTAGCAAAAGGCTTTTTGCTTCTGTCACTCGGGATTTTTGTCATGTCTTTCGATTACGCCTCACGTGCACGCCGCGCGGCCGGCCGCCGTATTTCCGGCACCCAGTTCGTTCCGTTCACGCCGATTACGCTCGCCGCCATGCTGGCATTGGGTGTGAGCGCCCCGGCGCTGGCCCAGTCGGCCGACACGGGTGCCCAGACACCCGCGGTCACGACGGCACCTGCCACGACAGCCGCTACGGCGGCGTCGGCCAACGACGCGACTGCGGCGCAGGCCACCCTCAAAGCCACGACCGTGACCAGCTCGGTACTGCGCGAAACGCCGCAAAACCTGAAGCAGTCGGTGTCGAACGGCGCGCTCGGCTCGCGCAGCCAGCTCGATACGCCGTTCTCGACCACGGTGGTGAGTCAGGAACAACTCGAACAACGGCAACCGGCCAAACTCGGCGACGTGTTCTCGACCGACGCCTCGGTCACCGACGGCAGCAACGCGTTCGACGCATGGGCCGGTTACGTCTATGTGCGTGGCATGCCGATCGACTGGCAATACGGCTTCAAGCTCGATGGCCTGCCGGTGATGACCTACGGTGTGACCATGCCGTACGAACAGTTCGATCGCGTGGAATTGCTCAAGGGCCTGTCGGGCTTCATGTACGGCTTTGTGGCGCCGGGCGGCGTGATCAACTATGTGACGAAGAAGCCCACCGACGAGCGCATCGCCAGCGTGGATGTGGGCTTCCACTCGGAAGGTATCTGGCGCGAACACATCGATCTGGGCGGGCGCGCCGGGCCGGACGATATGTTCGGCGCTCGCCTGAATTACACGCACGAAGAGGGCCGCACTTACACGGACGGCAATCTGAATCGCGATACGGTGTCGGTCGCGCTCGACGCCCGCATTACGCGGGACCTGACATGGAATTTCGGCGCGATGTATCAGGACCGCCGCGCGACGGGCACGTCGCCGTCGCTCTCGACATACAGCTTCACGGGCAATCAACTGCCCGGCCCGATCAACGCGTCGACGTCGAACCTGCAAACGCAGGCCACGCACCTGAACACGATCACGCAGTTCTATACGACGGGTCTGCAATATCAGATCAATCCGGACTGGAAGGTGTCGGCGAACTACGCGTTCAACAAGTCGACGCGCGACCGTAACGAAGCGACGCTGTATCTGCTGAACGGTGCCGGCGACTTCAGCGGGCAGAACGATCTGGGCTCGGAGACGAACATGTTCCGCGCCTGGCAGATCACGGCCGAAGGCAAGCTGCGCACGGGCCCGTTTGCCCATCAACTGACGTTCGGCATCGCCTCGCAGTACCAGACGAACGACTACGCCTACGTCTACAGCCCGACCTATCTGGGCAATCTGTATCAGGGCACGTCGTATCAGTATTACGGCAACGGCACGCCGCTTCAGGCGCAACGCTCCAGCGCCATCGAGCAACGCTCGGCCTTCGCCTCGGACACGGTGCAGCTCACGGATCGCTGGTCGGTACTCGCCGGTGTCCGCTTCACGAACTACAACCAGACGAACGCGCAGGGCGTGTCGACATACTCGAAGAACGGCGTGGTCACGCCGACCATCGCGGTGATGTACAAGCTCACGCCGAATACCACGGCTTATGCGAGCTACGTCGAGGCGCTGGAAGCGGGCGAAGTGGTCGCCGTGCAGTACGCAAACGCGGGTGCGGTGCTCAATCCGGTGAAGAGCCGTCAGTACGAAGTGGGCGTGAAGACGGAGCAGTCGAACTGGAGCGCAACGGCGGCGCTGTTCCGCATCGAGCGCGGTGCCGTGTACACGGATGGCAGCAACGTGCGTGTGTCGGACGGGCAGTCGATCTATCAGGGGATCGAAATGGCCGGCTCGGTGAAGCTGGGCACGCAATGGACGCTGGGTGCCAGCGCCATGGCGCTCGATAGCTGGTACTCGCGTACGAACGGCTTCGACGGCAATCGCGTGGGAGGTGCACCGCGCTTCGTGCTCTCGGGTAACGTCGACTACAAGATTCCGTATGTGCCGGGTCTGTCGGTGGGCGGCGATATCCGCTACAACGGCCGCACGGTGCTGAACCCGGCGAACTCGCTCACAGTGTCGGGCTACACGCTGATCAACATCGGCGCGACGTACCGCACGCGTGTCGCCGGCAAGGACGTGACGCTGCGCGCAGCCGTCAGCAACCTGACGAACCGCAAGTACTGGGAATATCAGTACGACAACTACATCAAGCCGGCCGACCCGCGCATGGTGAGCCTGAACGCCAAGATCGATTTCTGATTGACGCGCCGGGCACCCGTGGCCCGGTGGGTAAGGCCAGCAAGACCAGACAGCGGCTTTCGGGCCGCTGTTTTCTTTGGGGCGCGGAGGTGTTGGCACACATCGCTATCGTTCCGATTGAAAGAAACAATCGACATCGGCTGAAAAACACCTTGCTTATCTATCTACCAGTAGATAAACTTGGCTGCATGAATCGCACAACGACATCGCCGGGAACCCCCACCGTCAGGGAACAGCTGCTGGAGCAAGCGCAGACGTTTCTGATGACGCGAGGCTACAACGGCTTCAGCTATCGGGATCTGTCGGAACGGGTCGGTGTGAAGACGTCGAGCATCCATTACTACTTCCCCGCCAAGGAAGATCTGGTGCTCGAAGCCGTGAAGGCTTATGACGAGGCGATCAGTGCGGGGCTGGCGAGTATCGATGAGGCATTGCCAGCGGCACAGAAGCTGTTGCTGTACGCCGAAGCATTCGGACGTATCGCCGCCGACGGCCACCGCATCTGCCTGTGCGGCATGCTCGCGGCAGACATTGAAACGCTGCCGGAGCCGGTGCGCGAAGCGGTGCAGAAGTTCTTCGCGTACCACGAGGCTTGGCTGGCACGTGTGCTGGCGGAGGGCGTCGCAGATGGATCGCTGAAGCTGACGTCCTCGCCGGAAGCGGCGGCACGAGCGCTGTTCGCCGGGTTTCAGGGCAGCGTGATGGCATCGCGACTCTTCCGGTCGCCGTCGCGGCTCGGGGATGTAGTGACGTCGGTGTGCGCGATCGCATGAGCGCGTGAGCGCACGGCAGATTTGCAGGAACACGGGAGCGAGACTCCCGTTTATTTGAGTTCATTTATCTATCTATGAGTAGATAAATAAATGTGAGGTTGTTGTCTAAAGCCAGACAAACGGGACGCAGGAAATCGGTTAGCGTCACGGTTATCGTCAGGCAGGTGCATTAAGATCGTTTTTCCACTTACCAGGAGTTCGTCATGTCGATCGAAAAAGTGCTGTACACCGCTCATGCCACCGCCACCGGGGGCCGTGACGGCCGCGCCGTTTCGTCGGACGGTGTGCTTGATGTGAAGTTGGTAGTGCCCAAGGAAATGGGCGGCCCGGGCGTGGGCGGCACCAATCCGGAACAACTGTTCGCCGCCGGTTACTCGGCTTGCTTCCTGGGCGCGTTGAAGTTTGTCGCCGGCAAGGAAAAGGTCGCACTTCCGGCTGAAACGAAGATCGACGGCAGCGTCGGTATCGGCCAGATCCCGACGGGCTTCGGCATTCAGGCCGAACTGAAGATCAGCGTGCCGGGACTGGATCGTGCCGTGGTCGAAGCGCTGGTGCAAAAGGCCCACATCGTGTGCCCGTACTCGAACGCGACGCGCGGCAATATCGACGTGACGCTGACGGTGGTCTGAGCAGGACGCTGCGCCGATTCGCCGATGTTGATGCTTTGACGTCGATTCATTGAGGCTGAAGCATCGGCAGCGATGCAAAAAGGGCTGAGTGCCATACGGCAACTCAGCCCTTTTCATTTTGCAGATCGCGTCGCGCATCGCGCCGCTTCGACTACTTCGGCTACTTCGTCTTGACCTCGACCTTGATGCCGTCGGGCAGCACGGTGATCGCGCCGGGTTCGACATCGCGTCCGCCGTAGCGCAGTTGTTCCGGCTTGAAGGTGTAGATCGCGTATTGGTTGAGCACCTGCTGGGCGACGGTGCCACCGACGGCACTCAGTTGCTGGCCATAGGCAGGTGGCATGCCGTCGACATCCACGCGCTCGACGCTCGGATTGTCGAGCACGACCGCCCGTTTGACCGGATCGTATTTGAGCGCGCTCGACATGGCGATCACGCCTTTGAGCGGTTGCCCGCCGATCAACACGTTGGCCACCTGCGCGTCGACCTGCGTGTTCACGCGATTGGCCTGCGGATTGAATCCGAGTTGCGGATGCGCCAACTCCACAGAGAGCAACTGGCCGTAACGCAGCGTCGTCGGGAAGCGCTTGTCGACTGCGCTCTCGATTTCCTGACGCGTCATCGTGTATTCCCCCGTCCAGATGTTGTACGCGGCGCGTGCCGGACGTACGACCGGGACAAGCACGAGACCCAGCGCACCGGCAGCGGCGAGACGCAGCAGGTCGCGGCGTGAGGGCGCGGCGCGCTCGTCGGTGACGTGGGCCATATCGGCCGTGGAAATGCGGGGCAAGCTACGGCGTGAAGTCATATCGCGATGGGCCGGGAGGCCTCGGGAGACGTAATCGCACGGGAGGTCCGTGCGCAAACCGTCGATGGTGCTGGGACTGCGCCAACGCCGATTCGTTCGGAACGGGCGCGCTGCCTGCCGGATGCCATCAATAGTGCGGGGGGATTTCGTGACGCGGATTGCTGTCGTTGCCGCCCTGTCCCTGCGACAGCATTTGCTGGTACAGCGCGCTGAACTGCTTTTGCAGCAGATCGATCTGCCGCTCCTGACGCGTGACGATCTCGTTGAGCGTCTCGATCAGGTCTTCCTGAAACGCCGTCTTGACTTCGAGTTCGACGATGCGCGATTCCAATGATTCCATGACCTTCTCCGGTGAACGCGGCATTGTAGGCCATCAACCGGCGCATTGACGCACACGATGTAGGCCTTTGCCGGACGTGGCAGGGGTTCTGGGCATAATCGCACCATGAAAACCTTTCTGCTTTATGTCGTCACGGCTGTGGCGGAAATCGTGGGCTGCTATCTGCCGTGGCTGTGGCTTCGACAGGATCGCAGTGCATGGCTGCTGGTCCCCGGCGCGCTGGCGCTCGCATTGTTCGCGTGGTTGCTCACGTTGCATCCGGCGGCTGCCGGGCGCGTGTATGCGGCGTATGGCGGCGTATACATCACGGTCGCCATCGTCTGGTTGTGGGCCGTCGACGGCATGCGCCCAACCCCGTGGGATCTGGCCGGCGTGGCGGTGGCGCTGCTGGGCATGGGCCTGATTGCGTTTCAGCCGCGCTGAATCGGCGTAATCCTCACGTCGTGCATCAGGCCTCGCGTGCCTGATCGCCAGCCGCTCACGTCGTCCGAACGCGATACGTGCAGCGCTGCCCGCCCGTGAGAATATGCGTTTCGCGCGTGACGGTGCCGCGCGCGCCCACCAACTCTTGAAACAGCTCCAGCTCGCTGCTGCAAAAGCCCTGACACGTCTTGGCGGCGGCGCAGATCGGGCAGTGATCTTCGATTAGCAGCCAGTCGTCGCCGTCGCGCTCGACGCGCGCCATATAGCCCTCCGCCGACCGAATCTCCGCGAGCCGCGTCAGCCGTTGCGACAGCGTCGGCAGCGGATCGACCGCGTGCTTGTACTGCGCCCGCGTTTCCGCCGCGCGTTGCGAGATCAGTCGATGCAGCCCTTCGTCGCCGAAGAGCTGTTTGATCGAGCCGATCAACTGAATCGTCAGATGGGAATGCGCATCGGGAAAGCGGTTGTGACCGGCACCGGTGAGCATCCACGCCTGACGCGGGCGCCCGGCGCCGCGTGACGGCATCGTCTCGCCCACGACCAGACCGTCGGCCACCAGCTTCTGCACCTGCTGACGCGCCGCTTCCGCCGTGATGCCCAGCGCGGACGCGACCTCTGCCGTCGACGCCGGTCCCTGTGTCTTGAGCCAATGCAACACACGCTCGTGTGCAGCATTCGGAACCGTTGCCCTATTATCCAAGTGGTTATTTGGGTAATTCATTGTGCCGCATGTAATATCCAAGAATTATCTTGCATATTAGTCGGCCTGCGGCCGGCTGTCCATCCATGACAACAACGACGACAAATGCTGCGGCGCCGGGATGGCGTGATCTGTTGACCGGCAACAATGGCTGGCGATCGCTGGCGCTGGCAGGCGGTGTGGCATTGCACGCCACCAATGTGTATGTCGCGACGACGGTGCTGCCCTCGATCGTGCGCGAGATCGGTGGTCTCGATCTCTACTCGTGGAACACCACACTGTTTGTGGTGGCGTCGATTCTCGGGGCGGTGTTCGCGTCGAAACTCTTCACGTCGCTCGGGCCGCGCACGGCGTACGTCGCGGCCCTGATCGGTTTCAGCGCGGGCACGATCGTTTGTGCGGCGGCCCCCACGATGGCGTGGATGCTGGCAGGGCGCACGTTGCAGGGCTTCGGCGGTGGCATTCTGCTCTCGCTCAGTTATGCGCTGATTCGCGTGGTGTTCGCGCCGCCGTTGTGGTCGCGAGCGATGGGATTGGTCTCGGGCATGTGGGGCGTGGCCACGTTGTGCGGGCCCGCCGTGGGTGGTGTGTTCGCGCAATTCGGCCACTGGCGCTGGGCGTTCTGGTCGCTGTTGCCGGTGGTGGTCGGGCTCGCGCTGATCATTCGTGCGCAGGTGCCGGCCGGGCGCGTTTCGCAAGCGTCGGGGAGCGCAGACGCAACGCAAGCCGACGAAAACCATGCCGTACCGTGGTTCAAGGTGATTCTGCTGTCGGCGTCGGTCGTGGCGATTTCGCTGGCTGCCGTGGTCAGCTCACATCTGATGGCCGCCGCGTGGGTGATCGTGGGTCTGGCGCTGGCGTGGTGGCTCGCCCAGCGTGAGCGCAGCGCCCGTCATGCGGTGCCGCGCCTGCTGCCGACCGGGGCGTATTCGATGCGCACGCGGCTCGGCGCGCTGTATGCGGCGATGAGCTTGCTTGGCATCGCGACGACGAGCGAAATCTATATCCCGTATTTCCTGCAAACCCTGCACGGTCAGACGCCGTTTGCTGCCGGTTATCTGGCGGCGCTCATGGCGGCCGGTTGGTCGGTCGGCTCGATGACGAGTGCAGGACGACACGGCAACGCCGCTGAACAGCGCGTGCGGTTGGGGCCCGTTATCGTCACGCTCGGCATGGTCGCACTCGCCTGGTTGTTGCCGCAGGCCGCGCTGTTCGAAACGGCGACGGGCGTCACGGCGCTCTGCATCGCGCTGTTTGCGGTCGGCGTCGGTGTCGGCATGGGCTGGCCGCATTTGCTCACGCGAGTGATGACCGCGGCGCGTCCGGGCGAAGTGCATCTGGCGTCGGCCTCGATCACCACTGTGCAGTTGTATTCGATGGCGCTTGGCTCCGCATTGGCAGGGCTTGTCGCGAACTTGGCCGGTTTGGCCGATGGGCAATACGCCGACGTGCAGCGTGCGTCGGTCTGGTTGTTTGCCGTATTTGCGCTGGCACCGGCGGCGGCTGCCGTGCTGGCTTTGCGTGGCCGCGTCGCAGCGCCCGCGGCGTCTCTTTCCGAGCAGGAGCAGGAGGCATCATGATCGATCGGATCACCGCCATGCGCACGTTCGTGCGTGTGGCCGACGTCGGCAGTTTCACCAAGGCAGCGGCCTCGCTCGACCTGCCGCGCGCCACGGCGACGACGCAGGTGCAGCATCTCGAGCGCTGGTTCGGCGTGGCACTCTTCACGCGCTCGACGCGGCGTGTCGCGCTCACGATCGAAGGGGCCGTCTATTACGAGCGGTGTGCGGCGATACTCGCCGACATCGAAGAGGTGGAAGCGGGACTGTTCGGTGCCGAAGTGCAGTTGCGCGGACGCCTTGCCATCGTGTTGCCACCGGTCATCGCGCGTGAAGTCGTGATGCCGGCGTTGG
The DNA here is from genome assembly GCF_002179965.1 of Pandoraea sp. PE-S2T-3. GTDB lineage: Bacteria > Pseudomonadota > Gammaproteobacteria > Burkholderiales > Burkholderiaceae > Pandoraea. Next base: position 99,538 of record NZ_NGUQ01000011.1, on the reverse strand, counting down.
CAGAATTTCAGGCGCGCTACCCCGGGCTCGAAATCGCAATCGATGCGACGCCCGCGCACGGCGACTGGCGTGGCGACGGTGTGGAGTGCGGGGTGGTGTTGGGCGAGTTGCCCGATTCGCGGCTGGTGGCGCGGCATCTGGGGGACTTGCCGCGTGTGACGTGTGCGAGCCGTCGCTATCTCGACACGCATGGCGTGCCCGACGATCTCGAAGCGCTGACCGCACACACATCGGTGAAATGGCTGACGGCGCCTGCGGAGCCGCTAGCTTCTGCTTCGGTATCAGCGTCGATGTCGGCTTCGGCGGCGAATGACGCGCTGCCTGCGCTCGGTTCGATGCTTGCCACCTCGCCGCCGCCTGCATTGGTCACTGCCCGTTGCGGCGATCTGATGTTGATGGTCGGCGACCGGGCCACGTGCGTGCGCACACGCGGACAACTTCATGTGGGCGATGAAGCTGCGTATCTTGCCGCAGGGCTCGAAGGGCTCGGTCTGATTCAACCGACAGTGTTGGCGGCGGCCCCGTATCTCGCCTCGGGACGTCTGGTGCCGGTGTTGCCGAAATGTCCGCCACCGCCGTTGCGGCTCTCGGTGGCGTACCCCGCGCAAAAGCGCGTCTCACCGCGCGTGCGCGCCTTCGTCGACTGGCTCGCGCAGATTTGCGAGCCGCTCGCTACGCAGCAGCGCTATGCACCACCCGCGCCGCCCACGCCACCCGCCGGTCCGCTGCCGGAGGGCAAGCCGTCCAGCACGCGACGCTCATTCAGACTGCCGGCGTAGTGATTGCGCTTTTCTTCGTACATCAGCAGATCGGCCTTCTGCACGGTGGCTTCGAGGCGCTCACCGGCCTCGCACGTGGCCATGCCCATCGAGAACGACAGCGGCGTGCCCGGATAGAACGAGTTGTTGAGTTCGACGAGCTGACGAATGCTCTCCATCATCGCTGCACCACCCGTCGCATCGGTTGACGGCAGCAGCAGCGCAAATTCGTCGCCGCCAATGCGCGCCGCAATCTGCGGCGCCACCACCGACTTGCCGAGCACTTCGCCGGCGCGACGCAGCAGCGCGTCGCCAGCGGCGTGTCCGAGCTGGTCGTTCACCGCCTTGAGTCCGTTCAGATCGGCGACGATCACCGTCACCGGGAACGGGCCCTTGCGCTCCAGGCGGTTCAATTCATCCACGTAGAACGAGCGGTTGCGCAGCTTGGTGAGCACGTCGTGCTTGCCGAGGAATTCGAGATACGACTCGGCCTTCTTGCGCGCGGTGATGTCCGTGAGCGCGACGAGCACCAGATCCCAGCGCGGCTCATGCCCGGGGAGCACGGCAAATTGCAGGTGGACGTTGATCTCGTTGCCGTCGAGCGCGTAGTTCACGACTTCGCGCTGCTGGAAGAGTTTGTTCTCCCACAGATCGATCAACTGCTCGCGGAAGTTGTGCCGCATGTCGTCGCGAAACACATCGGGCAGACGCGAGAGCAGGGTGGCCTTGTCGGTTGCCACGAACATCGCGAGCGTGTGACGGTTCACGTCGAGCACGTGAATCTCGTTCATACAGCGCTCGACAAACTCGGGATGCACGTCGGTGAAGGTGCGGAAGTCAGTGATGCCGCGCGCACGTGCATCGTCGAGCAGCAACTTGATCGCGCTGAAATCCTCCACCCACAACGAGACCGGCGAGTATTCGAAGAGACCCCGTGCGTATTGCTCGCCCATGGTCACGCGCTCGCGTGCATGTTCGAGTTCGGTCACGTCTTCGAGCGAAATCAGCACGCGGTCGAGCGTGGTTTCGTGCCCCGGGAGGACCGAGCCGTTGAGCAGCACGTCCAGACGCCGTCCGTCGAGCGTGTAGTTGACAGTCTTGCTGGTGAAGTGCGTACGGCCGTCCCAAAGCTGGCAGAGCTCTTCGATATGCGTCTTGAGCATGTCGTCGCGGAACACGCGCGGCAGGTTGGCCACGAGCGCGTCGAGCGACGGTGCGTTGAACATCGAGAGCGTTTTGCGATTGACCTTGATGACGCGAATGCGCTGCGAGCACGCCGACACATGTGCCGCATCGGTCTTGAAGTGCGCGCGCAAATCGGTCACGCCCTGCGCCCGCCATTCGTCGAACAGATGCCGCACGCCGCTGAAGTCTTCGAGCCAGAGCGAGACCGGCGCGAGATCGAACATGACGGCGTCGTCGCTGGCGGCGCTCGGGAGGGCCACCGCAGGGGCAGCGGAAGACGTGGAAGGTACAGCGGGCATGGCGTCCGGCATGTGGCACCTGAAGTCGGGTCAGGCCGTCATTCTAAGGTGAAACGGCCCTAACCCCTATGGGACGAAATAGGGCCGTAATCACGAAGCCACAGGGAAGAAACCGCACCGAATCACAGCAACGGCGCACCGGTGTCGCGTTTGACTTCACGCAGCGAGAGCATCGATTCGATGGAGGAGACGCCGGGCAGGGCGCGCAGCACGTCGCGCGTGAACAGGCCGTAGTCGTCGAGATCGGTGGCGACCACGCCGAGCAGATAGTCGGCGCTGCCCGAAATGTTGTGGCACGACACGATGCGGTCGATGGCCTGCACTTCACGCTCGAACTGCTCGGAAAGCGCCCGGTCATGCACGGCAAAGCGCACGTGCACGAAGGCCACGACACCCAAGCCCAGCGCACGGCGGGAGAGTTCTGCCCGGTAGCCGGTGATATAGCCATCGGCTTCGAGGCGCTTGAGGCGGCGCGCACACGGAGTTTCGGAGAGTGACACGCGCTCGGCGAGCTTGGCGTTGGAGATGCGACCGTCGCGCTGGACGATGGCGAGAATCGCCCGATCGATGGCGTCGAGTTCGTTCATGGTGGGTATCCCGCTACAAAATCTGCTGCAAAGACGGCATTCCACCACGATCTGCGGTGCTGGGGAAGTGTTACCCCTCATCCAGACGGCTTAGGTCGCCCGGATATCGCCAAAAATGACTTTGGAGGATTGTCTTGTGATTTCTTTCGGTGTGGAGGAATCGACTAAATATAATGCTTGTATTTGATGAAAAACGCCACGTTTCTCCGATGAATTAGCGTGATCATGTAGACCTTTCCGGCCGCTGTGGCCGGGTCCGGAGACGTCTCATGGTTTCGCTTCAGTTGCTCACGGTTTTCATCGGCGCGCTTGTGGTGGTGTACGCATTGCCCGGCCCCGACATGGCGCTGGTGATGCAGACGAGCATGGTGCGCGGCGTGCGGCACGGGCTGGCAACGTCGGTCGGGCTGGCACTGGCGCGCGCGGGTCATGTGACGCTCTCGGCCTGTGGTGTGGCGGCGCTGCTGCGCGCGGCCCCGTGGCTGTTCGAAACGGTACGCATTGCCGGCGCGATCTATCTTGCGTGGATCGCCATCCAGATCTGGCGCTCGCCGGCGTTCGGCATCGAGGCGCTGTCGACGTCGCGCGAAGCGGCGCCGCCGCTGACACAGGCGGTGCGCCGTGGCGTGTTGTCCAGCGTGCTGAACCCGAAGGCGTTGCTGTTTTGTTCGGTGCTGTTGCCGCAGTTCGTGCGCCCGGAAGCGGGGCCGGTGTGGTCGCAGGTGCTGGAGTTGGGGGTGCTGCTCGTGGCGGTCGGGGCGGTGTTCGACGTGACGCTGACGTTCGGCGCAGCCCACATTGCGCGCTGGCTGCGCACGCGCCCGCTTGCACAAAAAGTACAACGCTGGTCATTCGCGGCGGCGCTCATGGCGTTCGCGCTCAGGTTGTCACTCGATTGACCTGACTCGCGGTAAGCTACCGCACTTTCCTCTGGGCAAATCATTGCACCAACCTGGTGCATTTCGCTGCGACACCGCAATTATGGGTGCGACAGAACGTCGCACCTATTGAAAAATGGGAACGTTCCCCAATTGCTGCATTGCACAGCGTTTGCCGTCAAAAGCCCCCATAACTACGTTGAAAACGTCGCGCGCGTACGCGGGTGACCGGCGCGACACATTGTCGCGCAGCCGTGCCCATCATGTCCGGCCTTATTAAACTTCGGCATAATGCCGCACCGTGATGGAAGTAAAAGCCAAGAAGTCGGACAGTGACTTGAGGCCTGCGGGCGGCAATCTGCCCCGGTTCCCGTCTTTTCGATGACCCAGTCGTCGTAGTTCGGCCGGTGCAATACCGGCGCGGCGACTGCTCCCGTCTCACCTTAACCCTTGCCAACCTCCTGCGACCCTGCATCAGGCCGGTAAGCCCGTGTTGTGCCGTTCGCTGGCCAACTCAACCCTGTCGTGTGACATGAAGAAACACAGAAACCCGCGATTGCTTAGGCTCCTCGCCTTGTGTTCGCCGCTGCTTTTGGCTGGCTGCGACATGGCGCTGCTCAACCCCAAAGGGCAGGTCGGAGAAGAGACCAAATCCCTGATCCTCACGGCCACCTGGCTGATGTTGATCGTTGTGATTCCGGTCATCGTGATGACGCTGTGGTTTGCGTGGAAGTACCGCGCGACCAACAAGTCGGCCCGCTACGAGCCGAATTGGTCTCACTCGACGGCCATTGAGGTCGTGGTGTGGCTCGTGCCGATCATCATTATTGCGATCCTCGCGCGCATTACCTGGGTCAGCACCCACGAACTCGATCCCTACAAGCCGCTGCAAAGCGACGTGAAGCCGATCACGGTCGAAGTGGTGTCGTTGAACTACAAGTGGTTGTTCATCTACCCGGAACAAGGCATCGCGACGATCAATGAACTGGCCGTTCCGGTCGATACCCCCGTGAATTTCAAGATCACGTCGGAATCGATCATGAACTCGTTCTTCATTCCGGAACTCGGCAGCCAGATCTACTCGATGGCCGGCATGGAAACGAAGCTGCATCTGATCGCGAATCACGTCGGCTCGTTCGACGGCATTTCGGCGAACTACAGCGGCGGCGGTTTCTCGGGCATGCGTTTCAAGACGCTGGCGATGACGGACAACGACTTCCAGCAATGGGTGACGAAGGTGCGTGAGTCGAAGAAGGTGCTCGACAAGTCGACCTACGCGTCGACGCTGGCACCGATGAGCGAGAACACGCCGGTGACGTATTACAGCTCGGTCGACGCGAACATGTTCCAGTCGATCCTGCACGCCCCGATGGCCGCGGGCATGGCTCAGCAGCACGAGGGTCACGCCGCCGGTCACGATGCCCATGAAGGCATGGACATGAAGGGCATGGACATGAAAATGGAAATGAAGGGCGCGGGTACTGACGCGGTGGCAGCTCCGGCTGCGGCAGCGAACGTGCAGAACGGCCAGCCCATGACCATGGCCATGGACGCCGGCGCGCATGCGATGCACGCCGCCGGTACGGCCGCGCACGCGCACAAGGAGTAAACAACAATGTCAACGCTGTTTGGCAAACTGACCCTCGAAGCCATCCCGTACCACGAGCCGATCATCGTCGGCGCCGTGGGCATGATGGTGCTGGGTGGGCTGGGCATCCTCGCGCTGCTCACCTACTTCGGCAAGTGGAAGTACCTGTGGAATGAGTGGATCACGTCGGTCGATCACAAGAAGATCGGCATCATGTACGTGCTCGTGGCGCTGGTCATGCTGTTGCGCGGCTTTGCCGACGCGATGATGATGCGTACCCAGTTGGCACTCGCCCACAATTCGCCTGGCATTCTGCCGCCGGAACACTACGACCAGATCTTCACCGCCCACGGCGTGATCATGATCTTCTTCGTGGCAATGCCGTTCATGACGGGCCTGGTGAACCTCGTGGTGCCGCTGCAAATCGGCGCACGCGACGTGGCTTTCCCGTTCCTGAATACGCTGTCGTTCTGGCTGTTCGTGGCCGGTATGGCACTGGTGAACCTGTCGCTGGGCGTGGGTGAATTCGCACGCACGGGCTGGCTGGCTTACCCGCCGCTCTCGGGCATTCAATTCAGCCCCGGCGTGGGCGTGGATTACTACATCTGGGCTTTGCAGATTTCAGGCTTGGGGACGTTGCTCACGGGTGTGAACTTCGTCGTCACGATTCTGAAGATGCGCGCTCCGGGCATGAACCTGATGAAGATGCCGGTCTTCACGTGGACGGCACTGTGCACGATGGTGCTGGTGTGCGCCGCGTTCCCGGTGCTGACGGTGACCCTGGCGCTGCTCTCGCTCGACCGCTACCTCGACTTCCATTTCTTTACGAATGAGTTGGGCGGCAACCCGATGATGTATATCAACCTGATCTGGATCTGGGGTCACCCTGAGGTGTACATCCTGATTCTGCCGGCGTTCGGTATCTTCTCGGAAATCATCTCGACGTTCTCGGGCAAGAAGCTGTTCGGCTACAAGTCGATGGTGTACGCCACGGCCGCGATCATGGTGCTGTCGTTCCTCGTGTGGGCGCACCACTTCTTCACGATGGGCTCGGGTGCCAGCGTGAACGCGTTCTTCGGTATCGCGACGATGATCATCTCGATCCCGACGGGCGTGAAGATCTTCAACTGGCTGTTCACGATGTACCGCGGTCGCGTGCAAATGACCGTGCCGGTGCTCTGGACGCTGGGCTTCATCGTGACGTTCGTGATCGGCGGTATGACGGGCGTGCTGCTCGCCGTGCCGGGCGCTGACTTCGTGCTGCACAACTCGCTGTTCCTGATTGCTCACTTCCACAACGTGATCATCGGTGGCGTGCTGTTCGGTTACATCGCCGGTATGAACTACTGGTTCCCGAAGGCTTTCGGCTTCAAGCTCGACGAACGTCTGGGCAAGTACAGCTTCTGGTGCTGGATCATCGGTTTCTACCTGGCCTTCATGCCGCTGTACGTGCTGGGTCTGATGGGCATGACGCGCCGTCTGAACCACTACGACAACCCGGCCTGGCAGCCGTGGCTGATCGCCGCACTGATCGGTGCGCTGTTCATCGCCGCCGGTATCGCCTTCCAGGTGCTGCAAGTGGTGGTGTCGATCAAGAACCGCAAGGCGCTTGCCGATACGACGGGTGACCCCTGGAACGGCCGTACGCTGGAGTGGATGACGTCCTCGCCGCCGCAGTTCTACAACTTTGCCGAAGAGCCGCGCGTGCACGATGTGGACGAGCTGGCCTACCGCAAGGAACACGGCATCAAGAGCGATCTGAAGACGAGCTACGCCCCGATCCACATGCCGAAGAACACCGGCGCCGGTTTCATCATCAGCGTGTTCTCGCTGGTGTTCGGTTTCGCCGCAATCTGGCACATCTGGTGGCTGGCTATCGTTGGCTTCGTCGGCATGATCGTGGCATTCATCTGCCGCAGCAACGACGATTCGATCGACTACTACGTGCAGTCGCCGGAAGTGGTGGCCATTGAAAAGGCCCACCATCAGGCACTGGCTGTAGCAGCAAAGGCTTAATCATGACGAGCGAAGTTCTTAAACACACGGGCTCGCATGCGGATGCGCATGCGCATGACCACGCGCACCACGACACCGGCGGCAATACGATCTTCGGTTTCTGGGTGTACCTGATGACCGACTTGGTGCTGTTTGCCGGCCTGTTCGCCACCTTCGCGGTGCTGCGTGACTCGTCGGCAGGCGGCCCCACCGGCAAGGAACTGTTCGACCTGAAGTTTGTGCTGGTCGAAACGTTCATCCTGCTGTTCTCGTCGATCACCTACGGCTTTGCCATGGTCGGCCTGCACGGCGGCAAGAAGGGCACGGTCATGGGTTGGCTGGCGGTGACGTGGCTGCTGGGCGCCGCGTTCATCGGCATGGAACTGTATGAGTTCCATCACCTGATCCTGGAAGGCGCCGGCCCGCAACGCAGCGCATTCCTGTCGTCGTTCTTCGCGCTCGTGGGCACCCACGGTCTGCACGTGGCCTCGGGCCTGCTGTGGATGGCCGTGCTGATGTTCCAGATCGGCAAGAAGGGCCTGAGCTCGACGAACACGACCCGCCTCCAGTGCCTCTCGCTGTTCTGGCACTTCTTGGACGTGGTCTGGATCGGCGTGTTCACGGTCGTGTACCTGATGGGAGCGATGTAAATGAGCAATAGCAAATCGGTGCAATCGCACGGCCACGAAGCTGGCCATAATGCCGCCGGTGGCAGCCACGGCAGCGTGAAGTCGTATCTGATCGGCTTCGTGCTCGCAGTGATCCTGACCGTGGTGCCGTTCAAACTGGTGATGGACGGCACGATGCCCCCGTCGACAGTGCTGCCGCTGATTCTCGGCGCAGCCCTGATCCAGATGATCGTTCACCTGATCTACTTCCTGCACATGGACCGCTCGTCGGAACAACGCTGGAACATCATGGCGTTCCTGTTCACCGGCCTGATCGTCGTGATCGTGCTCGTGGGCTCGCTGTGGATCATGCACAACGCTAACTCGCTGATGATGCCGGGGATGTAAGTTCTTCCTTCTCGGTGTTAGTGGTAAACAAAAAGGGCAGTTCGAATGATCGAACTGCCCTTTTTGTCTTGAGGCTCACGATGCGATGACGCCGACCGTTTGACTACCCGCTCCGTCCTCTCCCGCCACCCCGGCCCGCGGCGCTTGCCGGCCCTCCGGCTCACTCCAATTTAAAGTCGCTCCGCCAGAGGGCCGGCAATCACCGCTCATATTTCCCGTCGTTTCACCACTCCCACCCTATCCATGCGGTCCCGGGTCGTCCGCCGGTGTATCCGTGGTCGGTGCGGCCAATATCACTCCCGGCCTCACCGGCAAGTCCGGTCTGATACCCAGCAAAGGCAACGCCTGGGACGCGATTTCCGCAAACGCCGGGCCCGCCGCCTGTCCCCCAAAGTGCTGCGATGCCTTCGGCTCATCCACCGACACCGCAATCACCAATCTCGGCGCCGACAACGGCGCAATCCCCACAAACGACGCCCGATACTTCGAGTGATCGTAGCCGTGCACACCCGCCTTGTACGCCGTGCCCGTCTTGCCCCCAATGCTGTATCCCGCCACCTGCGCCGTCGTCGCCGTACCCCCCGTATCCACCACGGCCGCCAACATCTTTCGCATCTCCGATGCCGTACGGCTATCAATCACTCGCACCCCCTCCGGCTGCACCTGCGCGTCCGGCTTGATGATCGTGATCGGTACCAACACCCCATCGTTCGCAAAGATGGTGTACGCCCGCGCCAACTGGAACAACGACGCCGAAATACCATAGCCGTACGCCATGGTGGCCTGCTCGATGCGACGCCACGATTTGTACGGACGTAATCTCCCCGAGACAGCACCCGGGAAACCGAGCTTCGGCTGCTGACCCAACCCAATCTCGGTGAACATGTCCCACATCTCCTCCGCCCGCAACATGGTCGACACCTTGGTCATGCCAATGTTGCTCGACTTCTGAATCACACCCGCCGCCGTCAATACCCCGTTCGCGCTGTCGTCGCTGATGGTCGCACCCTCGAACACATAGCGGCCCGGGCCTGTGTCGATAAGCGTGGCCGGCGTCAGACGATGCAAGTCCAACGCCAACGCCATCGTGAACGGCTTGAGAATCGAACCCGGCTCGAATACGTCGGTAAACACCCGGTTTCGCAACTGCTCACCAGTCAAATGCTCCCGATCATTGGGGTTGTACGTCGGGAAGTTGGCCAGCGCCAACACCTGTCCGGTCTTGGCGTCGATGACGACGGCCATCGCCGCCTTCGCGCCGGTGCGATCCAGTGCGTTCTTCAATGCCTCGTACGCGATGTACTGCACGCGAGTATCGAGCGTCAGACGAATGTCCTTGCCGTCGCGCGGCGGGCTGGAGTCGTCAAGGTCCTGAATGGTGCGGCCGATTCGATCCTTGATGACGCGCCTCACCCCGGCTGCGCCTTCAAGCAACGGCTCTTCGCCCAACTCCATGCCTTCCTGCCCCTTGTCCTCGACGTTGGTGAAACCCACGACGTGGGCGGCAACGTCGCCTTCGGGATAGAAACGCTTGTACTCGCTGCTCTCGTACACGCCGGGAATGCCCAGTGCTTCCACCTGCTTGCCGATCTCGGGCGATACCTGCCGCTTGATATAGACGAATTTCTTCTCGCCGATCAACTTGCTGCGCAAGTCCTTGGCCGGCATGTCGAGTAATTTGCTCGCCTGCTGGATATCGCTGTCGGACAGGTCGTCCGGTACTTCGGTCGGCACGGCCCACACGGTACGCATGGGCAGGCTGGTGGCCAGCACGCGACCGTCGCGGTCTTCGATCTTGCCGCGCACGGCCGGCATGACGATGGTGTGCTCGTAACGCTTTTCACCCTGCGCGATATAGAAGCCGTTGCCGGGGCCCGCAATCCAGAAGGCACGCACGACCAAGCCGATGAACGCGAGGGTGATGACGATGACGACGAGTTTGGAGCGCCACAAGGACATGCGCGATTGAAGGACCGGACTGGCGGAGAACGTGACGTCCTTGGGCTGGCGTTTCTTTGCATGGCGCTCGCGGGGCGTTGAGATGCGATGACTGCGGTGAGCCAATCAACAGACTCTGGCTCAAATTCTAGGCCAGATAGCGTAGCACGCAAGCGACTGTTGCAATAGCGCAAAAGCCCCGTCACACGGGGCTTGCAGCGTTTTTTTCGATGACGTTGCGACGCGGTCGCGTATGGGTGTCAGCAGGTGAAACCGGACACGAAAAATCGGCGGAAAAACGCCCGCTTCCGGCCGCTCCCATCCGCTTCGGTGCCACTACTTCGCTGCGCCGAACCGGACGTCGCCGTACCACGCGTGCGCACTCGCGTGCGTGTTGTCGCTGTCGGTGAAAACCCCATAGCCCATCAACTTGCCGGGCTTCTGGTGATAAACACGCTCGTAGTCGGCCGCGAGATTGCGCGAGAAGGACTGCCATTTGCCGATGCTGGCGTCGCCACCCGCCACGACGAGCATCTGCACGCGGTCGGTATGCGGGTTCTGGATGACGCTGCCGGGGGCGGCATCGTTGGACCAGATGTACATCAACGTGGCGTAGGGCAGGTCTTCCCCGCCCGCTTTGGCGAGGCTCATCGCTGCCCGGTCGCCGAAGGGTAGCGACGACTTGTCGCCGTCGAAGAAGAAGACGATCCGCGCCGGCGAGTCTTCTTTGTCAGCTTCGCGGTTGTCGGCCCCGGGAATGGCGCCCGCCACTTTCCAGCGCCACGAGACGGTCGGGGTAGCCGCGAGATCGATGCCGTCGCCCTTGTACATGAGCGCCGAAGCCGAATCCACGGACTTGGCTTCGATCACATTGCGTCCGTCGTCAGCGACGACGTTGTACTGGGTGAGCTTCTTGCCTTTGACGACCGGCAGGTTCTGCGCGCCAACAGGCAACGCACTGCCCGCGGGCGCTTGCGAGAAGAGGGCGCCGCTTCCGGTATCGCTATCCGCCGCGAGGGCCGCGCCCGGGGCAAGGCCAACGAGCGTGAGGGCGAGTGCGGCGGCGCAGGCAGCGCGAAGGGCGCGCGCGCCCGGAGGAATCACCGGGCGGCGGCAGGTGCTGGAAATGCGGGAATTGCGGGAATTGCGAAGCGGCGAGACGATGCGTTGCATAGTGAGCGACTCCGGCTTTGAGAGGGGCGCGGCAGGCCCCGGAACACTTACCGCTGCTGCATGGCGACGCGCAACCCCAGTCCGATGAAGATGGTGCCGATGATCTTGCCCTGCCAGCGCAGCAGCCACGTAAAGCGCTTCACAAAGCGGCCGAGCGGGCGTACCGACAGGGCGATCGCGGCCGTGTACACGGCGCTCATGGCGACGAACACCATGCCCAGCACCAGAAACTGCATGAACACGTTGCCTTCGCTCGCATGCACGAACTGCGGCATGAAGGCGAGGAAGAAGAGCGCGGTCTTGGGGTTGAGCACTTCGGTGGCGACGGCCTGCGCAAACGCGCGCGTGGGCGACACCTGCGGCGCCACGGGCAACTGCGGATCGCTCGGGCGCTCACGCAGCGCCTTGATACCGAGATAGATCAGGTAGGCCGCCCCGATGTACTTGACGACGTCGAACGCGAGCGCAGAGGTCATCAGCACGGCCGACAAGCCCACGGCTGCACACAGGGTATGGACGAGGTCGCCGAGGGCGATACCCATGCCGGTCATGATGCCGGCGCGGCGCCCACCCTGCACGGTGCGGGTAATGGTGAGCAGCACGGCAGGGCCGGGAATCAGGAACAGCCCGAGCACGACGGCGAAGAACGTGGCGAGGGTGGCAATGGTCGGCATGGGGTCTCCGTGGATCAGGGCCGTCTAATAGTGGCCGGTGGCCGGTGGCTGGTGGCAGGTGGCAGATAGCCGGACAGTCGCCGGGAGGCAACGGCCGCCGGACGGCACGATTGCGACATCATCCCAGATTTGGGGCGTGCCTGCTGCGGTGTCCTCCAGAATGCGTTTTGCCATAGCCCTGCTGGAAATCCCGGAAGCGTGGCGGGCCTCGCCGCCGCATGCTGCGCAGCTCTTCAATGCCACCGGGATACTCAACATGCCAATGCTAGTGGATCTGATGTCTCATCTGGTTCAGCCGGAGCAGGCGTTCGGGCAGGTGCTGGACGTCCTTCGATCAGGCGAATTCGCGAGCAACTTCGCGAAGGTGCAAAACTGCTCGCAAACCTACGGATGTTGCGAGCGCACGACGATCAACGAAACCGCCATGGTGCTGACGCACTGTGACGAAGGGCCGGAGTACTTTCGTGCTGAGCACTATATCCATGGCATCAACGGATTCAGCGAATATTGGATGCCCCTCGCCGCGCTCGTCTCTACGGGCCTTGGGTGGTCGTCGCGGGCGGCACTCGACAAACTATTCTCGCCGTGGCTACGGTCCGATAACTGGGTTCCATCCACCCTCGGTGGGGCATTTCCGCCACCGGCCGACGATGCGGCCGCCAAGGCACCGTTGGATATCCCGCCGGAAGAGTGGCGCGCGAATCAACAGTACGACGCCGCCCGTGCGCTGACGGCATGGCGAAAGCCTGAGCTGCCGCAGGCGGATGCCGACATTTCCAGAGCGCTGATCGTGCATCTGTCGAACACGCCACGACAGAGCGACCCGGATAGCTGGCACGTCGTCGCGCTATGCGGACTGTTGGCTCACGGGCTCGACTTCCACCTGAACGCCGCCCACGTACAGAACCTTCGAATCATTCCCGCCATGCCTTCGTTGATTCGGCGCGACGAGATGTTCGCGCTGCTTCACGACCTGTTGGTACCCGCTTGGGAGACGGATGTGGCAGGGGCGCCGACATTTTCGGTGCATCCGGTCGATGTGCAACTCTTCGATCCGGAGGAGACGACCGGTGATCTCGAGGCACTGGAGGAGGTGTGCGATGACGCGTCGGTGCCGAAGAAGTCACACGACACGCGAAAGCAGGAGATCAGAGAGAACCGGGAGCGGCTGACCGACGTGGCGGCGCTTGAACGTGTCCGGGCGCGCGTCGTGTCACTGATCGCCGCCAGCGTGCGCAACGACTGTGGCATGCGAGCCGACTGGCGATATCTTTTCAATATGCAGATGTCTATTGCGTCGGTGTATCTCGACAGCTGCTCGAGCGTGCTCGAACGCATTGGAAACAGCGTCATGGCGGACATCTCGACGCGCGACATCTGGAAGTGGCACGACGCGCCACCGGCAGGCACCCATGGGCCATGGCCGCCATCGATGCCGATGCACGTGGCGCAGTGGCTGGCACGCGTCCTGATTACCGAAGCCGGAATTCAGGCAACGCCGACGGCGCGCTCGGCATACGGATTTGCGGCGATGGCTCGGATGGACACGCCGCCTGCGCTGGTCATCGGCTCGCTTGAGTGGAGCGAACTCGTCAAGGGCGTGGAGATCATGGGCAACGCGCACTGGCGTGCGTCGTTCGATACGGTCAGCCGGGCTGGCAGAACCGGAGGGAACCCGATGCCGGACACGAGCGAACAGGACGCCCCCGAGCGTGAAGCGTCGACTCGGTGGCGCAAGCCGGCGCGAGCCCGTAAGCCGAGCCACAAGCACGGCGCAAACTGGCGCCACGCCTGAGCACTTCGCTCACAACCACGCCCCACCCACCAATCCCGCAACGCTACCCGCCGCCAGCCACCACAGCGGGTGAACACGCGTTCGGATGGCCAGCACGGCCACGCTTGCGGTAATGCCTGCAAGCAGCCACGACGTGGCCGATGCCTCGGCAATCAACGCCGCACTTGCGGCCACGAGTCCCGCCGTCATCGGCATCAACCCGGCCTGAACGATGCGTCGCCACGGCCGGTCTTTGAAGCGCTGCCACAGATGCAGCACGAAGATCGTAATCAGCGACGACGGCCCGAACTTGGCGAGCGTGGTGACCAGCATCCCCTGCCAACTGGCCACGTGCCAGCCGACCAGCGTGACGATCATGAGATTCGGGCCGGGCGCCGCCTGCCCAAGCGCGAACAGCGCGCTGAATTCTTCCGAGGTCATCCAGTGATGGATGTCGACGACCTGACGCTCCATCTCCGGCAAGATCGTGTTGCCCCCGCCGAACGCGAGCACGGACAACTGCGTGAAGATGAGCGCGAGCGAGATAAGGGTGCCGGTCATTGCGAAACCCTCCACGTGGCGTAGATGGACAGCGGCGTCATGATCAGCATGGTGAGCACGAGCGGCACGCGCAATACGGCAATCATGATGAAACACGCCGCCGCAACACCGGCCAGCACCACGGATTTGCGCAGCGGCCACGACACTTTCCACGCCATCTGTATCAGCAAACCTGCCGCCGCTGCCGCAAGCCCGGCGAAGAGATGCTTCACATGCGGGTCGTTCTGAAAGTGCTGATAGACCATGCCGAGCATGATCACGACGGCAGACGGCGCCGCAATCAATCCGAGAATCGACGCCAGCGCGCCGCGCCAGCCGTGAAAACGCATGCCCAATGCGACGGACAAGTTGATGATGTTGCCGCCGGGCAGAAACTGGCAAAGCCCAAGCAGATCGGTGAATTCTTCTGAGGTCAGCCAACGATGCCTGTCGACGATCATGCGGCGTGCCAGCGGCAATGCGCCGCCGAACGCGGTCATGCCCAAGCCGAGAAAGCCGAAGAAAAGCTGACGAATGCTCGGGACGACGGTGTCGTTGGTGTCTGAGGTACCGGAGACCGGGAGATCGGGCGGACGTGTTGCCGGGGCGGCGAGCTTGGTGGACGGAGCCGGAATGCGCATGGCGGGAATCTTCTAGAACTACTACAGCCGTGGGGGCCGCCCGGCAGGAGGTGACATCGCGGAAGGAGATGCACGGGCGCCGCGCGGGACAACGTCAGAGTAGGTC
This sequence comes from Pandoraea sp. PE-S2T-3, assembly GCF_002179965.1. Lineage (GTDB taxonomy): Bacteria > Pseudomonadota > Gammaproteobacteria > Burkholderiales > Burkholderiaceae > Pandoraea. The sequence goes on along the minus strand of NZ_NGUQ01000011.1, from coordinate 84,386 downwards.
GATTGCGCTATATTGTCCAATATATGGAAGTGACTGGAATCATATCGAATCAATATGGCAAACATCGACATCCGGCTGCTGCGTTATTTCATTGCGGTGGCTGAAACGGGCCACATGACGCGGGCCGCCGAACGATTGGGTATCGGCCAGCCGCCGCTCTCGCAGCAGATTCGCGTGCTGGAGACACAACTGGGCGTGACGCTCTTTGAGCGGCTGCCGCGCGGCATGGCGCTTACCGACGCGGGGCAGGCGTTTCTGGGCGATGCCTACGACGTGGTGCGCAAACTCGATCAGGCGGTCGATGACGTCCGGCGCGTGGCCGCAGGTGTCAAAGGGCGGCTGGCGGTGGGCTTTACGAGTTCGTCGGCACTGCACCCGTTTGTGCCCGCTGTGATTCGCGCGTTCCGGGCGGATGCACCGGCGGTTTCTCTGATGCTCGACGAGAGCAGCACGACGGAATTGCTGGATGGCTTGCGCGACGGTCAGCTCGACGCAGTCTTCATTCGTCAGCCGCTGGGCGACATCGCGCAGATTGCCATCCTGCCGGTGCTGGAAGAGCCGATGGTGCTGGCCGTGCCATCGTCGCATCCGCTGGCGCTCAAGGGGCGCGCGGGCAAGGCAGCGGTGCCCCTGATGGCGCTCTCGGCGGAGAAACTGATTCTCTATCGACGCCGCACGGGGCAGGGGTTGTACGACGCGATCATTGCCGCGTGTCACGGGGCAGGGTTCAGCCCGCATATCGAGCAGGAGGCGCCGCGTCTGCCGTCGACGCTATCGCTGGTGGCTGCCGGGTTGGGGGTGTCGATCGTGCCCGCATCGCTCATGCGCATGCAGGTGGAGGGCATCGTCTACCGGCCACTGACCCCCGCACCGCGCGCGCCGCTGCACTTCGCTTATCGGGACGGGGTGCTCGCGGGGCCGACGGCGCGTTTGCTCGACCACGTGCGCACGGCGGCGAAAACCGGTGGATGGGGGGATGTGAGTTTGTTGAACGAAATGAGCGGGGTGAGTGGAAAGAGCGGCAAACGTGGGAGATGACGTTCGCCGAAAAGCGATCGATATCCGGTGCGGCCATCTCCTTCGACGGATGTCCTCAGGCCGTAGAACCCCCGCCGCCCTGTTGCAGCAACGCCTCGATATGCCCGTGCAGGCCGACGTCGGTCCATTCGAGCTCGCCCATGCGCCAGAAGCGCGCATTGCCGGCGCGGTCGACGAGGTAAGTCGCTGGCAGCCCGACGGAGCCGAAGCGTTTGAATACCGAGCCGTCGCGATCGAGCAGCACGGTGCCGTCGATGGGCAACTTCGAGAGGAATGGTTTGACGGTAGGCGGCGACTCTTTCACGTTCACGGCCACGAGGGCCAGCCCGCGATTGCGATACTGCCGGGCCACTGCGCCCATCGCCGGAATCTCTTCGCGGCACGGTCCACACCACGTGGCCCAGAAGTTGAGCACCACCACACGCCCACGCCATTCCGATAACGCATGCTGCTGGCCGTCCAGCCCCTCCAGCGTGAACGACGGGGTTGCCCCGCGCCACGCCGAGAGCGTGCCGCCGGAGTTGCCCGCGAGCGCGCTGTCGTCGACTTCGGCACCGGGTTTGCCCGGCCCTGCGGCGAGCGCGGGGGTGTCGATACCGGCCAGCGCCCCGGCTGTGCCGAGTGCGCCCAGCGTCTGAAGAAAATGACGGCGTTGCATGGTGAAGCTCTCCTTCGTTGTCTGACGCGAGTCTCGCAAGTCCCGCAAGTCCGGATCAGGCCTTGAGTTCGCGCGCGCTCATGCGATAGCGGAAAGCGTCCGGGTCCAGACTGTCGAGCCGGCCCTGTGCGACTTCGCCATTCGGATACATGAGGAACGGCACGGAGCCGTCGCGCTTGTCACGCGCGCCCGGCAGCGGCACGTCGGCACCGTGATTGAACGCGACCCAGTTCATTTCCCACTGGCCGAACAACATCGCCCGCGCAGCACGCACGCGCAGATCGTCGACCGGCAGACCGCCCGGTACTTCTTCGAGCACGACCTTGCGCACGTCCGCCGGGTCAACCGGCACCCAGCCATAGCCGGCCGCATAAAATTCAGCACGGCAATGCTGGGCACGTGTCACGTCGCCCGCTTTGCCGAGACTGTTGAAGCCGTGATTCGACGCCGCCACGCGAACACCGTAAGCATCGCGTGCGGGAATGCCGACCGAGCGTGCGAGCGCGGTGAAGAGCGCGTTGATGTCGGCACACTTGCCCGCAAGGTCGCCCGTCGTGAGGATGTAGCGCACGTCGCCGGTGCCGCAACCGCGCACCGACCCTTCGCGGCGGCAGTTGTCGACGATCCACTGATAGATGGCCTGTGCTTTCGCCACGTCGCCATCCTGCCCGCGCGTGATGCGCTGGGCCGTCTCACGCACGAGACCGTCGGTCGGCTGCAACTCGGTCGGTTGCAGATAGCGGCGCAGCACTTCGGCCGACTCGCGCGGGGCATTCGCCGACGGCGGCTGCGACAGATCGACGCGGCGGTCGCGCGTGGCAAAGGTGTTGATGAGCGTGACCGTACGCGCGGGGCCACCCTGCGCAGGCGCATCGGGCCACGCGACCGCGAGCATCGGCACGTCGACCCCGGCGGCACCGCGCACCTTGCGCAATTCCGCTTGCGCGCCGGGCGCTTCCCAACGGGTGCCGAGCGCTTGCTGATACGTTGCGGAGGGTGAAATGGCGACCGGCAGCCAGACGTTGGCAGGGCCAGCCGAGGCGGGCAGGTCGACTTGCGTCGTTAGCTCGAAGGTGCGCCAACCGTCGGCCGCATTGGGCGCATTCGTTGCGGCGGGTTGCGAGGTGGCGGCATCGGCCCGGCCGGAAACCAGCGCGGCGGGCAGCATGGCGGCGGGTACGGTGGACGCGGCGAGCGAGAGAAAACGACGACGTTGCATGATGGAATCCCCGTCAGAATCAGCGCCCACGGCGCATGGTGGTTGGGATGTCGTTCGACCGGCGACGCCATAGCACGGGCCATCGGGCGAAAGCTGCTCCATAATACGTCGACTTTTGGCAAACTGTCGTCATCGCACCGCAGGGTATGTACGTAGTCTGAGGCAGACATGCCGCACATCCCTTCCGCGCGCCACGAGCGCCACGAATGCCGCCCACTTCAACGCCAACGACCATGACCGCACACGATGCCACTCAGGTGGATGCTTCACCGGCAGCTTCACAGACGTCTCCGCAGACGACGCCTGCCGCCCCGCGTTTGACCTCGCTCTCGCACGGCGGCGGCTGCGGCTGCAAGATCGCACCGGGCGTGCTCTCGGAACTGCTCGCACGCAACGAGTCGCCCATGCCGATGCCGGCCGCTCTGCTGGTGGGCACCGAGACCTCGGACGACGCAGCGGTCTATCAGTTGAATGACGAGCAGGCGATCATCGCCACGACCGATTTCTTCATGCCGATCGTCGACGATCCGTTCGACTTTGGCCGCATCGCCGCGACCAACGCGCTCTCTGATATCTACGCCATGGGCGGCAAGCCGATCTTCGCGCTGGCCATCGTCGGCATGCCGATCAATGTGCTGCCGCGCGAGACGATCCGCGACATTCTGCGCGGTGGCGAATCGGTGTGCGCCGAAGCCGGTATCCCGATTGCGGGCGGTCACAGCATCGACTCGGTGGAACCGATCTACGGGCTGGCGGCGATGGGCGTGGTGCATCCGAAACGCATCAAGCGCAATGCCGACGCACAGGCGGGCGACGTGCTGGTGCTGGGCAAGCCGCTCGGCGTCGGCGTGATGTCGGCGGCGCTCAAGAAAGGCCTGCTCGACGCTGACGGCTATCGCAGCATGATCGACGCGACCACGCGTCTGAATCGTGTCGGCCCCGCGCTGGCCGCACTGCCGGGCGTGCACGCGCTCACCGACGTGACGGGCTTCGGTCTGCTGGGGCACACGCTGGAAATGTGCCGTGGCGCCAACCTCGCGGCGTATCTGCGCATGTCCGACGTGCCGCTGTTCGACGGCGTGCGCGAACTGGCCGACAAGGGCTGCATCACGGGCGCGTCGGGCCGCAACTGGGCGTCGTACGGCAGCGCGGTGGAACTGGGCGAGCGCCTCACCGACCGGGATCGCGACCTGCTGTGCGACCCGCAGACGGCGGGCGGGCTGCTGGTGTCATGCGCCCCGGGCGCGGTCGACGATGTGCTCGCCGTGTTCCGCGCCGACGGTTTCGCCGAAGCCGGTATCGTCGGTGCCATGCGGCCGGGCAAGCCAGGCGTGCGCGTGATCTGATCCGGCTAACAACTCGCCGAGCAGGTCACTGATTTCGATGCCGTTCTTGGCGGCATCCATCTGCTCGTCGGGCATGGGGCCATTGCGCCGCAAATCGACGAGCGCCTGATTGAGATCGACGTAAGGCCGCATGCGCCCTTCGTACTCGGCAAACGCATGCGCCGGATTCGGCCAGTGTTGCGCCAGCGAATACGCCAGCACGGCCGCACCGACCAGCGCAAGGCTGGTGCCCTGTCCAGAGAATGGCGAGGCGCAATGCGCCGCGTCCCCTGCGAGCGCCACACGTCCCTTGGACCACGACGGCATGCGAATCTGCGCCAGTTCGTTGTAATAGAACTCGTCAGTGGTCTGCATGGCCGAGATCAACTTGGGGATGTCGCCGCCCAAGTGTTCACAATGCGCAGCGACGAGACGCTTCTGCGCGGCCATGTCGTTACGTGGTAACGCCGGGACGGGGGCCTCGAAGCCCACGCCGACACGTAACGAATCCTGATCGAGACTCGGGTAGATGATGTACCCCACGCCGCCCTCGCGATGGCCCAGTTGCCAGTCCTTCAGATCGATCAGGTTGGGCGTGGAGAACAGGGCCAGCACCATGTTCAACGGCCGTACGACTGACGCCTCGTCGTCGAAGCACAGGCGGCGCACGTTGGAATAGGTGCCGTCGGCGCCAATCACCAGATCGAAGGCGCGCGGCGCGCCGTTCTCGAAGCTCACCACCACCTGATCGCCCCGGTCGTCGATGGCCCGAATGCTGTCGTCGTAAAGCCACTCGACGTCCTCGCCAAGTGCACCCGCCAGTAACTCGCAGAGATCGTCACGGAAGACCTCGATGTCGCCGATATTGATCCGGCCGCCGCTGAAGGTCCGCTCTTCGGAGCGATCGAGCTCGTTGCCTTGCGCGTCCAGCATCGACATGCCTTTGAGTTGCGTGCGCAGCGCCTTTGCCTGCCCCAGTAACCCCATCGCTTCAACCACATCGAGCGCAACGCCACGAATGTCGACTGCCTGACCGCCCCGGCGCAGTTCAGGCGCACGCTCGACCAGCGTGGTGGCGAAGCCTGCGCGATCGAGCCAATAAGCCAGCGCCAGACCGCTCACGCCAGCGCCGGAGATCAATACGTTTGCCTTCATGAATGCCTCTCGTTCGGATAAGTCGTTCCGGACATCGACGGGCGGCGGTCGCCATCCATTCGTCAATGTTTCCAGTGGAAAGATTTTGACGAGACTCCCGATTGCCGTCAACATATTTTTCCGTTGGAAACATTGACCTCAGGTATGACAGACAAATCCCCCGGCAAGCCTGCCGACAAGCCAGCCGATGAAACCGCCCGGGCACCGCGTGCCGGCCGTGGCGCGAAAGTGCGCCCATACCATCACGGCGGATTGCCCGAAGCGCTCTTGCAGGCCGCCGAGACGGTGCTCAAGCGCGATGGCCTGCGCGGGCTGACGTTGCGCTCGATTGCGCGCGAGGCGGGGGTGTCGCACACCGCGCCGCAGCATCACTTTGGCGATACCGCGGGGGTGTTGAGTGAACTCGTGGCCGACGGGCATCGGCGGCTGGCGGCGGCGATGTCGGCGCGCGCCAGCGAAGCCAAGCCCGGCCCGGCGCGTCGCAAGGCGGTCGCGCATGCGTATATCGATTTCGCGGTGGCGAATCCGGACATGTTCCGCCTGATGTCGCGCAACGAGTTGCTCGATCTGGAACGGACGTCGTTGCAAGACGCTCGCCGCAACTCCATGCGCTTGCTCTCAGGCGTGCTCGATCCCGCACCGGTAGTGGATGCGCAGGGCAATAACGAGTGGTGGGGAGAACTGGATGCCGAGCGGGCCGTCACGATGGCGGCGGGCTGGGCGTATGTGCATGGTTTGGCGGCGCTGCTGGTCGATCAGCGCTTTGCGGGGCTGGTGCGCCGCACGCCGTCCATCGAGGACGCCAAGGCGCTGGTGTATCGCGCCATCGAAGATATGGCGATTGCGCCGGAGCGTTGAGCCCGCCCCGGCGCGGTGAATCGGTGAATCTGCGAATCGTAAATCCGTGAATCGATGAGTCAGTGAATCAGCGAGTCAGTGAATCAGGCCGCGCGCTGATCGCCCGACGCTTCGACCGCACCGCCGCCATCGATGAACGACACGATGGCTTGCGCCAGTGCTTCAGGCGCATCGCGATGCGGGGAGTGGCCGCAGTCGGGCAGCTTCACCACTTTCGCATGCGACACGTTGGCGGCAATGCTGTCCATCTGCGCCATCGTGCCGTATTCGTCGTCCTCGCCCTGAATCGCGAGCAGCGGCTTCTCGATACTCGCCACGGCACCGACCAGATTCCATTCGCGAAACGCCGGGTTCAACCAGATGTCGTTCCAGCCCCAGAAGGCGCTCTCCACATCGTCGTGATAGCGCGCGAGCTTCGTGCGCAGATCGGTCGTCTCGAACACCGTTTTCGTCTTGGCAATACTCTCGACCGACACGTCTTCCACGAACAGATGCGGTGCCAGTACGACCGCCCCTGCCAGCCGGTCGGGGAACGCGGCCGAGAACAGCAGCGCAATCGAACCACCGTCGCTATGGCCCACGAGCCACACGCGCCCGGCGGCTTCAGGGCCGACACCGACCGCATCGAGAAACGCAGGCAACACTTCGCGCGCCTGCTTGTGCATGAAGTCGACCGGCCACTTCTCGTCATGCGGGCGCGGCGTCGAGCGGCCATAGCCGTTGCGCGAAAACACGAGGCCACGATAGCCCCCCGCGTCGCACAACTGCTGCGGCCAGTCTTTCCACATCGCGACCGATCCCAGCCCTTCGTGCAGAAAGACCAGCAACGGCGCGTCGGTGCGCTCACGATTGAGCCACCGGTATTCCAGCGAGAGCGGCCCGTGCGAGGCCGTCTCGATCCGGGCGAACTGTGTGTCCGACATCGTCTCGTCTTCTCCTAGAGCAACTCGCGCAGCTTGAAGCGCTGGACCTTGCCCGTCGCTGTCTTCGGCAGATCGTCGACGAACACCAGCTCGCGAGGGTATTTATGCGGCGCCAGACGCGCCTTGACGAACGCCTTGAGCGCCGTCGCCATCTCGTCATCGGCCACGACACCGGGCTTGAGTACGACAAAGGCCTGCGTCTTGGTCAGACCGTTGTCGTCGCGGCCGACCACGCCCGCTTCGAGTACCGCGTCGTGCTGCATCAGCACCATCTCGACTTCGATAGGCGAGACGTACTGGCCGCTGACCTTGAGCATATCGTCACTGCGCCCGGCATAGACGTAATACCCATTGGGCAGACGCTGGTACTTGTCGCCGCTCTTGAGCCAGTCGCCGAGGAACGTGGCGCGCGATTTCTCGCGATTGCACCAGTACATCAACGCGGCACTTGGCCCCTTGATGTACAGGTCGCCGATCTCGCCGTCGGGCACGGGCTGGCCGTTCTCGTCGCGCAGTTCCACCGAATAGCCGGGCACCGCTTCGCCGGTCGTCCCGTAGGCCACTTGCCCCGCACGATTCGACAGGAAGATGTGCAGCATCTCGGTCGAGCCGATGCCATCGAGAATCTCGGCACCGAAATGCGCAGTGAAGCGCTCGCCGATCTCGCGCGGCAACGCTTCGCCTGCTGACGTGCACAAGCGCAGCGCGACGTCTTCGCGGGCAGGCAGGTGCGGCGACGCGAGCAGGTTCGCGTAGAGCGTGGGCACGCCGTAGAAGATCGTCGGGCGATGCTGTTTCAGGCGCTGCGCCACCGCTTCGGCGGTCGGGCGCTCGGCCATCAGCAACACCGTTGCGCCGACGGACAGCGGGAACGTGAGGGCGTTGCCCAGCCCGTAGGCGAAGAACAATTTCGCGGCCGAAAAGACCACGTCCTCTTCGCGAATGCCGAGCACATTGCGGCCGTAGGTTTCTACCGTCCAGTACAGGTTCGCGTGCGTGTGCACGGTGCCCTTGGGCTTGCCAGTGGAACCTGAGGAATACAGCCAGAACGCAATGTCGTCGCCGGCGGTGTCGGCGGGCATGGCACTGGGCGGCCCGTCGATGAGCGAGTCGAACGTGACAGTCGGGGTGTGTGGTGCGGCGTCGGCAGCCTCCGCGACGGCGATTGGCTGCGACACCACACACGGCGGCGGTGCGCTGGTCTTGTCGAGTGCGGCCTGCACGGTCGGCATCAACGCGCCCGAGGCGATCACGAGTTGCGCCTTGCTGTGCGCGATCATGTACGCGTAATCGTCGGCGGTGAGCAGCGTGTTGACGACAACGGGCACTACACCCGCATACAGCGCGCCGAGAAAGGCGACGGGCAGGTCGATGGTGTCGAGCATCACGAGCAGGATGCGCTCTTCCCGATGCACGCCTGCGCGCGCGAGTCCCGTCGCAAAGCGCCGGCTACGCTCGGCAAGCTCGCCATAGGTGAGCGATTGTGTGTCGTCGAGATACGCAGTCTTGGCGGCGCGAGCGCGATTGAGCGCTTCAAGGTGCGCGGCGAAGTTGAAGTTCGCCGGCGGTGGGGTGAGTACGGCTTCCATGTTGCCTCCGGTGGATCGCCGCGCGAGCCCTGCACACGTGCGAGGGCAACGCGCACGTGGCGTTGGTTCTCTTCGGCGCTCTGACGGCACCTGTATGAAACACCTTGACTACGACGGCTTGCGACTGCTTGCGACTGCTTTCGGCTGCTGGTTATGGCTTAGGACTGCTTGGCATTGCTATCAACGGCTACTTCGGTAATTCAACGGCATCCGCCGTCAGGGATTCGACCAACGCTGCGGGGCCTTGCACGGCCGAGCGCACGTGATAGAAACGCAGCGCGCGCAGCCCGCCCAGTTCTTCACCACCACCGGCGCGGCCCGGGCCGCCATGCAGCGACTGCGGCATGACGTTGCCGTGACCGGTCTGCGTCTTGGCGACCGACGGATCGACCGCGTGCACACGGCCATGAGCATCGGCCAGCGCAACGGCGGGCGCGTGCATGGCGAGTGCGTCGTTGCTGAACAGCGACACGACGAGCGAGCCCTGACCGCGTTTGGCCAGCGCAATGGCCTCGTCGATATCGCGATAGCCGACGAGCGTGGCCACCGGCCCGAAGACTTCCGTGTCGTGCACGCGCTGACCCGATGCGCCATCGCGCAGCCCGAGCAGTACCGGCGCGACGCAAGCGCTATCCGCGGCGGCATCGACGAACGTGGCGTCGCGATTGCCGTCGTAGAGCGTTTCCGCTTCGGCTTGCAGATCGGCAATGCCTGCCAACACGGCGCGCTTTTGCGACAGGCTCACGAGCGAGCCCATCCGCACGGTGTCGTTACGCGGGTTGCCCACGACGGTCTTCGCCAGTCGCTCGGCAATCGCTGCCGCTGCCGCGTCGAAGTGTTCCACCGGCACCAATGCGCGACGAATGGCGGTGCATTTCTGTCCCGACTTGACGGTCATCTCGCGGGCCACTTCGCGCACGAACTGATCGAACGCAGCGGTGCCGGGTGCGGCATCGGGCAGCAGCAGGGCGCTGTTCAGGCTGTCGGCTTCGACGTTGATGCGTGCCGAGCGCTCGGTGAACGCCGGGTGCGCGCGCAACGTGGCGGCGGTGGCCGCCGACCCGGTGAACGACACCACGTCGAACGGCCCGATGCGATCGAGCAGCCCGGCGGCGCTGCCGCAAATTACCGAGAGACTGCCTGCCGGCAGCACGTTGGCGGCAACGGCATCGGCCACCATGCGCTGCGTAAGCCACGCGGTGGAGGTCGCAGGCTTGACGATCACCGGCACGCCGGCGAGCAGCGCTGCGGCGGCTTTCTCCCACAACCCCCACGCCGGGAAGTTGAAGGCGTTGATGAAGAGCGCCACGCCCGGTGTCGGACGCAAGACGTGGCGCACGGCAAACGAGCCATCTTTCGCGAGCGGCGTTGCGGCGCCATCGAGCAGCGTATGCGCGCCGCCGAGTGCAGCGCCGAGCTTGGCGTAGGTCGACAGCGTGTAGATGGCCCCGTCGATATCGACGGCGGAGTCGGTGGCGACGGTGCCCGAGTTGGCGGTAGCAATGGCGTAGTACTCGTCGCGGTTCGCCTGCAAGGCGGTGACGATCTGCGACAGCCGTTGCGCCCGTTCGGCGAACGACAGTGCCCGCAGCGCAGGCCCGGCGGTATCGCGTGCGAAGGTGAACGCGGCGTCGAGATCCAGTCCGTCGCTCGACACGCGGGCGAGGGTCTCGCCGGTGACGGGGTCGGTGAGGGCGGTCCCCTCACCACGACCGGCCACCCATTGGCCAGCGACGTAGTTTTCCAGCAAGACAGGCGTACTCATGGCAAAGACTCGGTGGGCAAGCGCGCATTCACCGGGTGGCCGCGTTGCGACGCGGCCACCGCAGAATCGGGCGTCAGGCGCTGCGGGTAAATTCGATGGCCCCTTGGGGCAGGAGATAAAGCACTAGCGCGCGACCGTGCGCCACGGTCGGGCGATGCGCCGTGCCGGGGCCGTAGACGCACCAGCCTGCGGGATGCCCGTCGAAGGTCGCGCCGGGCGTGAGCGGCATGATCAGATCGATTTCGCCGTTCGGATGCGTATGGTGCGGACCGGCCAGATCGGCCATGTCGACCACATCGACGGAAAAACCATGGGTATCTGAGGTGGGCTTGAGCACACGGCCGTAACGAATGCCGCCGCCTTCGCGATTGCACAGCCAGCCCTCGGCAACGCCGGTCTGGCAGGCGGCAGTGAGGGCGGCGAAGCCTTCGGAATCGGCACCGTAATGGGTGTTGAGCCAGTCGGCGAGGCCGGCGTCGAGCGCACGGCCGTCGAGCTGTCGCGTAAGGTCGGCGATCAGCGCCTGAAATTGGGGCACATCCATCCATGTCTCCTGGGGATGACGCAATGGCAAGCTGACCGCTTTTTCGCATCGGCGATCGCCATCGGGCGATGGCATGGCGGCGGCTCGCACTGTCTTGTTCTTACGATCTTCCGTACACCGGGTTTGACGCCGATCAGGCCGGGCTGCGGCCCGTGTTTGCTTTTTTATCGACGCATGGTGAAAATTAGAGCATGCAATTTTCGCTGTCAAGCAATATATTACATGTTACCTGTTCTGAGGATCTCGCCCAATGAATAAGAGTGCGCCTGCCGATGGGGTGTTGACGGCGCGTGCCGTCGTAGAGAAAGACCCGTTTCTGGTTGCGCTGGGCGAGCGCGTGCGCACGCTGCGCGCCCGTCGCGGCCTGACACGCAAGGCGCTGGCGCTCGACGCCGATGTGTCCGAGCGCCATGTCGCCAATCTGGAATCGGGCGTGGGCAACGCGTCCGTGCTGTTTCTGCGCCAGCTTGCACAGGCACTAAATTGCACATTGGCGGAAATCGTCGGCGATGAGACCACGTCGTCCGCCGAGTGGCTGCTGATTCGCGAAATCCTGCACGGTCGCGACGGCGAAGCGCTCACGCGGGCCCGTCAGGCACTCAGCGAGTTGTTCGCAGGCAGCGAGCGCGACCCGGACCGGCGTGGGCGCATTGCCCTCATCGGGCTGCGTGGCGCGGGCAAGTCCACGCTGGGCCGGATGCTGGCCGATGACATGCACGTGCCGTTTGTCGAACTCAACCGCGTGATCGAACAACTGGCCGGCTGCCCGCCGTCGGAAATCTATTCGCTCTATGGCGCCACCGCCTATCGCCGCTATGAGCTGCGGGCGCTGGAAGCCGTCGTGGCCGAGCATCCGCGTGCCGTGATCGCGTCGCCGGGCGGTATCGTGAGCGACGCGGCCACCTTCAATTTCCTGCTGACCCATTGCTACGCGGTCTGGCTGCAAGCGTCGCCGGAAGAGCACATGAAACGGGTGGTGGCGCAGGGTGACTTGCGGCCGATGTCGGGCAACGCCGAAGCGATGAACGATCTGAAGCGCATTCTCGCCGGCCGGCAGGACTTCTACGCCAAAGCGGACATGAGCTTCGATACCGGCGGGAAGGCACTGGCAGACGCGTATCTGCAACTGCGAGGACGCTTGGCAGTGCAGTTATCGTCCGACTGAATGTTAGTTATCTGCAAAATAATTCATTTTTATTCAAGTTAACCGTTGACGATGGGTTTGTGCTGCACTATATTGCAATTCAACAAGATCATTATTCGAGTTGGAGGCAATCATGTTCGGCAAACCCCACGTCGACTACCGTACGGACCCTACGCAGTACAAGCACTGGAAGCTGAGTTTCGAAGGCCAGGTCGCCACGCTGACGATCGACATCGCAGAAGACGGCGGCATTCGCGAGGGCTACAAGCTCAAGCTCAATTCGTACGATCTGGGTGTGGATATCGAGCTGCACGATGCCGTGCAGCGCATCCGCTTCGAACACCCTGAAGTCAAGACCGTGGTGGTCACGAGCGCGAAGGACCGCGTGTTCTGCTCGGGCGCCAACATCTTCATGCTGGGTGTGTCCTCGCATGCGTGGAAGGTCAACTTCTGCAAATTCACCAACGAAACGCGCAACGGTCTGGAAGACTCCAGCCGCTACTCGGGCCTGAAATTCCTCGCCGCCGTGAACGGCGCCTGCGCAGGCGGCGGCTACGAGCTGGCACTGGCCTGCGACGAAATCTATCTGGTCGACGACCGCTCGTCGTCCGTGTCGCTGCCGGAAGTGCCGCTGCTCGGCGTGCTGCCGGGTACGGGCGGCCTCACCCGCCTGACCGACAAGCGCCACGTGCGCAACGACCGCGCCGACATTTTCTGCACCATCGTGGAAGGCATTCGTGGCGAGCGTGCCAAGCAATGGCGTCTGGTCGATGACGTGGTCAAGCCCGCGCAGTTCGCGCAAACCATCTCGGCACGCGCGCTGGAACTGGCGCAACAAAGTGACCGCCCGGGCGGCAAGGGCGTGACGCTCACGCGTATCGAACGCACCGACGAAGCCGATGCCATCCGCTACGAATTCGTCGACGTGGAAATCGACCGCACCAATCGCACGGCCAGCCTGACCGTGAAGGCACCGAAGTCGGCGCCGCCGCAGGACATTGCCGGCATCGAAGCCGCCGGTGTGCGCTGGTGGCCGTTGCAGATGGCGCGCGAACTCGACGACGCCATTCTCAATCTGCGCACCAACGAGCTCGACATCGGCACGTGGCTGCTGCGTACCGAAGGCGATGCCCAACACGTGCTGGCGGCCGACGCGTCGCTCATGGCACATCAAAGCCACTGGCTCGTGCGTGAAACCATCGGCATGCTGCGCCGCACGCTGGCCCGCATCGACGTGTCGTCGCGTTCGCTGTTCGCGCTCATCGAGCCGGACTCGTGCTTCACGGGCACGCTCGCCGAATTCGCGTTCGCCGCCGACCGCACCTATATGGCCGCGCTGCCTGCCAGCGAAGAAGACGAACCGGCGATCACGCTCTCGGAAGTGAACTTCGGCTTGCTGCCGATGGTGACCGACCAGTCGCGTCTGGCCCGCCGCTTCTACGAAGACAAGGCGGAACTCGACGCCGTGCGCGAAACCATCGGACGCCGCGTGCGTCCGGACGAGGCCGAGCGTCTGGGACTGGTCACCGCAGCGGTGGACGATCTGGATTGGCCGGACGAGATTCGCATCGCCATCGAAGAGCGCGCGGCGATGTCGCCCGATGCGCTCACGGGGCTGGAAGCCAACTTGCGCTTCAACGGCAAAGAGACGATGAACACGCGCATCTTCGGGCGTCTGTCGGCCTGGCAGAACTGGATCTTCACCCGTCCGAACGCCGTGGGCGAGAAGGGCGCGCTGAAGGTCTACGGCAAGGGCAACAAGGCGCAGTTCGACCTGACCCGCGTCTGACGCCACCCAGCGAAAAGACGCGCGACACGACATAGCGCGGCACGACGAGACGTTTCCACAGATACGCACGAGACACGAGGAACCCCACGATGGCTTCGATCAACTACAGCGAGAAGATCCCCAACAACGTCAACCTGTCCGACGACCGCACGCTGCAACGTGCGCTCGAACAGTGGCAGCCGAACTTCCTGTCCTGGTGGGGCGACATGGGCCCGGAAGGCTCGCACGGTTTCGACGTCTATCTGCGCACGGCCGTGAGCGTGGACCCGAGCGGCTGGGCGCACTTCGATCACGTGAAGATGCCGGACTATCGCTGGGGCATTTTCCTCACGCCGGGCGACACCGACCGCAAGATTCATTTCGGCGAACACAAGGGCGAAGCCGTGTGGCAGGACGTGCCGGGCGAGCATCGTGCCAACCTGCGCCGCATCATCGTCACGCAAGGCGATACGGAACCGGCGTCGGTGGAACAACAGCGCCATCTGGGCCTGACCGCACCGTCGATGTACGACCTGCGCAACCTGTTTCAGGTGAACGTGGAAGAAGGGCGCCACCTGTGGGCGATGGTCTATCTGCTGCATCGCTACTTCGGCCGCGATGGCCGCGAAGAAGCCGAAGCGCTGCTCGGCCGCCGCTCGGGTGACGAAGACAACCCCCGCATTCTCGGCGCGTTCAACGAGAAGACGCCGGACTGGCTGGCGTTCTACATGTTCACGTATTTCACCGATCGCGACGGCAAGTTCCAGCTCTCGGCACTGGCGGAATCGGGTTTCGATCCGCTCGCCCGCACCACCAAGTTCATGCTGACCGAAGAGGCGCACCACATGTTCGTGGGCGAGTCGGGCGTGTCGCGCGTGATCTCGCGCACGGCGCAGGTGATGAACGAACTGGGCACCGACGACGTCTCGAAGCTGCGTGCGGCAGGCGTGATCGATCTGCCGACGATTCAGCGCTACATCAACTTCCACTATTCGGTGACGATCGATCTGTTCGGTGCCGACCAGTCGTCGAACGCGGCCATCTTCTACAGCTCGGGCCTGAAAGGCCGCTATGAAGAAGGCAAGCGCGACGACGACCATCAACTCAATGGTCAGATGTATCGGCTGCTGGGGGTTGACAACGGCAAGCTCGTGGAGCGCGAAGTGCCGATGCTCAACGCGATGAACGAAGTGCTGCGCGACGACTACATCAAGGACTCGGTGGCCGGCGTGAACCGCTGGAACAAGGTGCTGGAGAAGGCCGGTATCGACTTCCGCCTCACCGTGCCGCACAAGGCGTTCAATCGCCAGATCGGCACCTTTGCGGGCGTACGCGTATCGCCGGATGGCCGCGTCGTGAGCGAGACCGAATGGGCCGCACATGAACGCGAATGGCTGGCCACGGCAGAAGACCGCGCCTATGTCGCATCGCTCATGGGCCGTGTGATCGAGCCGGGCAAGTTCGCGAACTGGATTGCGCCGCCCCCGCTGGGCATCAACCGCCAGCCGATCGACTTCGAATACGTGCGGTTCAACTGAAGCTAAAGCTAAAGCGGGTCAGTCGAGCCCGCAGCGCAACCCCACAAGGAGACAGCATCATGAACGGCCCCGCGCCGCGAGAAGTCCTGAAGCAGCATCTGATCGATCCGGAGATCTGCATTCGCTGCAATACCTGCGAGGAGACGTGTCCGATCGACGCGATCACGCATGACGAGAACAACTACGTCGTGCGCGCGGACACGTGCAACGGTTGCATGGCGTGCATTTCGCCGTGCCCGACGGGGGCCATCGACAACTGGCGCGACGTGCTCAAGGCCGAGTCGTACTCGGTCGACGCGCAGCTCACGTGGGACGAACTGCCCGTGCAGGACGACGCGCTGGCCGGTCAGGGCGCGATCGGTGAGGCAGCGGAAGGCGCTGCCGCCGGGACAACTGCGGGAGATGCCGAGTCTGCCGAACCGGTGATTGGCGGCTCGGACCTCGTGCGCGGTTCTGTCGTGCCGCCGTGGTCCGCCGCCAAGCCGTACGTCAATCTGTACAACCACAAGGCGCCGGTGCAGGCCACCGTCGTGGGCAACTACCGGCTCACCGACACGAGCACGGAAAGCGATATTCACCACATCGTGCTCGACTTCGGCAAGCAGCCGTTTCCGGTGCTAGAAGGCCAGTCGATCGGCATCATCCCGCCGGGTACCACAGCAGACGGACGCGCGCATCACGCACGGCAGTATTCGATCGCCTCGCCGCGCGACGGCGAGCGTGCCGGGTACAACAATCTGGCGCTGACCGTGAAGCGCGTGACGAAAGATCATCACGAGCAGGCAGTGGGTGGCGTTTGCTCGAACTATCTGTGCGATCTGAAGAAGGGCGATGTGGTGAACGTGATGGGCCCGTTCGGCAGCACGTTCCTGATGCCCAATCACGCCGACTCGCATTTGCTGATGATCTGCACGGGCACGGGGGCTGCGCCGATGCGCGCGATGACCGAGTACCGCCGTCGCCGCCGATTGAAAGGGGCGACGGGCAAGCTCATGCTGTTCTTCGGCGCACGCACGCAGGGCGAACTGCCGTACTTCGGCCCGCTGCTGAATCTGCCGAAGGATTTCATCGACACCAATCTGGCCTTCTCGCGCACGCCGGGGCAAGCCAAACGCTATGTGCAGGACGCCATGCGCGAGCGCGCGGCCGACGTGGCGGCACTGCTGCGCCATGAGCACACCTACATCTATGTGTGCGGCCTGAAGGGCATGGAAGATGGCGTGTTGCAGGCGCTGCAAGCGATCGCCGGTGAAGCGGGACTCGACTGGCAGGCGTTGTGGCAACGGATGAAGACGGAAGGGCGCCTGCATCTCGAAACGTATTGAATCGTCAGGCGTCTGTGCGGCGGTGCCAACGTGGCCGCACAGGGGCTCACCATTGACCGACGGCGCATTGCGCCGGCTTGACACCGCGTGCTTCGGCACGCGGTTTTTTTTGTCCCGTCGATCGTTGACGTGGATGTGCCGCGATGGCGTTACTTGATCGGCTTTGCGATGGGGGACAGCATCCGCAGGCACGCCTCGGAGAGGCTTTGCGCAAACTTGGCGCCGTCTTGCGCGCGCTTCGGTTTGGCCGCGATGAGGTCGTCTGTCGCGCCGTGAACGCCCGAGTAAATCAGCAGCGCCACAACGCGGGGTTCCTCTGGCGCCCACGCGCCCGCCGCCTTGCCGCGCACGATGATTTCCGTCAACTGGTCGAGGATGGCGTTCTTGTCCCGGTTGGTGCGGTCGTGGTGGTGGTGATGGGCATAAACGATGTCGTGCGTGCGGTAGGTCTTCACATAGGTTTCGACATTCGTCTGAATCCACACGCGAAGCCGTTGCACCCAGTCGTCTGCTGCGCAGTCATCGACGGCGGCCTGCAACGTTGCCATGAACTGCTCGGTATAGCGCTTGCCGAGCGCGTCGAGCATCTCGTTCTTGGAAGCGAAGTAGTGATAGAAGGTGCCCTTGGCCACCTGCGCCTTCTCGACGATTTCATTGATCGTCGTGGCTTCCACGCCCTGCGCGAGAAACAAGGCTTCGGCCGCCCCCATCAGTTCTTCAAGACGAACCTCCGCCGGTTTGGTGCGGGGGCGCGTGGGTGCGGTCTCCGGCAGCTTCGCTTTGAGGGGTCTCACAGGCATCGGGTCAATTCACGAGAGTCAGTAATTGGGGAACTGCGCGGGCAACTGCGGAGGCAGCGGCGTCAGTTTAAGGGAAGTCCGCCAACGCTGTCCCGAGGGCGTCACCGGAATTGGGTAACATGGGCGTGCTGTTTCCTTCCATTTTTTCTCTGAACGGAGAGTCTCATGGGCAAGAAGCGGATTCTGGTACTGGCTGGCGACTACGTTGAAGACTACGAACTGATGGTGCCCGTGCAGGCACTGATGGCCGTGGGGCATCGCGTGGAAGTGGTGTGTCCGGGCAAGAAGGCGGGCGACAAGGTGCGCACGGCGATTCACGATTTTGAAGGCGATCAGACGTACAGCGAGAAGCGCGGCCACGACTTCACGCTCAACGCAACGTTCGATGGCCTGTCACCGGCCGATTTCGATGCGCTGGTGATTCCCGGCGGCCGCGCACCGGAGTATCTGCGCCTCAATGAGCAGGTGCTCGCCGCCGTGCGGCATTTTGCCGAGAACGACAAGCCGATCGCAGCGATTTGCCACGGCGCGCAATTGCTGGCGGCTGCCGGTGTGATCGAAGGGCGCGAGTGTTCGGCGTATCCGGCGTGCGCGCCGGAAGTGCGGCTCGCAGGCGGCAAGTACATGGAGATCGAGATCGACGCGGCGCACACCGACGGCAAGCTTGTCACGGCACCGGCATGGCCCGCGCATCCCGCATGGATTGCGCAGTTCCTCGCCGTACTGGGGACGAAGATCGAGCTTTGAGAATGAGGTGATGCCGTAAGCAGCGGGGGCCAGTGACGGCCCCCGTTTTTCATTGCCGTCACGGGAATTGCAGACGTCAGGACGCTTCAGTTGCCTTGGCCGTTCAACGCATCCAAACGGGCGTCTGCGGCAGCGAGCATGTGCTCGCTGAAGACTTCGATGCCGTGCTCGCGCAACAACGCAGCGGCCACGCCGCGCCCCGCGATTCTTGCACCGGTAAATGTCCCGTCGTACACGAACGTGCTGCCGCACGACGGGCTTCCTTCCTTCAACACCGCAATCCGGATGCCGTGACGCTGGGCGATAGCCAGTGCGCGTTGGGCGCCGTCAATGAATTCGGCCGTGACATCGGCGCCGGTGTCGTCAATCACGCGCGCCAACTGTTGCCAGACGCGTTCACCACCCGCCGCCGCGCTGATTTCGGCGGGCGGGCGCGGCGTAGGCAAACCGCCAGCAACCTCCGGACAGACGGCGGCGATGATGCCCGCCTTGCGCCAACGTTCGAGGATGGCGGCGGCCTCGGCCTCGCAAGGCGCCGCGCGCCCGTGATAGCGAACCGGCTGACCGAGCAGGCAACTGCTGACAAGAATGCGAGGCGTGCGCGCGCCGGATGTTGCGAGGGGAGAAGTGGGCTGCGTAGACATGCGCCGGAGCCTATCACGGGGGCGCGTGCGTGTGAATGTGTCAGATCGGTCAGCCCAATCAGGTGAGTCAGGTTTGTCCGAATGCGGCGCGTTTTCGAAAGCCTTTCGTCGCGCGGCGCAGCAGAATCCGCCGATTCTGACCACGGCTGTTGGCGCGCAGAACGGCCTCGCGGCGGTGGTCCCTTCAAACGATCAAACGATCGCACGATGATGGAGGATCGCCATGCACCGCGTTGACCTTGCCCGACCCTATGGTGTCCCCGATGGCGCGCGCCTTTCGCCTGTGCCGGAAGCGTTACAGCACCCGTTTGCCGATTGCCCTGCGCTGCCGGAGATGGGGCCGCACGGCATGCACGGCGCCGTCGTTGGCCACGACGGCAGTGCGGCGGCCTTGCCGGCGATCGGGCCATACGATTTCTCGTCGGCGGAACGCGTACGCGATGCACTGCCGATGGGCGCGACAGGCGCCGCAGTGCGCATGACGCTGGCGTCTCACGCAAATGCTACGCAATACGTGGTCAAGCGCTGCCCGGATGCGTGGCACACCACGCAGGCATGGCTCGCGTCGCGTCTCTTCGGCGCAATGGGGTTGCCGACCCCGACAACGTTTCTCGTGCGCGGGTGCGACGAGGCTTTCGACGGCACGCGCGAGTCCGGCAGGCTGCATCTCGCGAGCGTCTATCTGCCGTCGTACGAAGACTTCGGCCTTTGGCTGATCGGCGAAGAAGCGCGCCGGGCGGTCGTGAGTCAGGCGCACGACAGCGAGTGCACGACGATCTGCGACGGCGCGCGCATCGGCGCCCACATGGCGGGCAGAGTCATGGATAAGTTGTGCAAGCAGGAGGGCGCGGCGTTCTGGGCGCTCTCGCCGCAATGCGCGAGGATCTACGCGGGGGAGGTCACAAGCCGCAACGCCATGCTCGGCCTGCTCTGCGAGATGTTGCCCGACGTCTACCAATGCGAACTGGAGCGGCACTACATCGCCGCGCTCTGGCTAGGCAACTGGGACTTGTGCAACGTGTTCATGGAAAACGTGGGCGTGTGGCGTGACAAGGAAGACTTGCCGCGCATGATGACGGTGGACTTCGGTGCGTGTCTGGAAATGGGGTTTCAGGGCACCTGCAAAGATACCGGTTACGAAGTGGCCGTGACGCAACGGACTGGCTTGCCTGCGCTGCCGCCGCTGACGTCGGCGTTCCGGCGTGATGCCGCATGTTTCTCGGCTGAATTGCCGCCCGATTCACTGACCGATCTCACGCAATTTCCCTATGGAGAGCAGTACGCGCCGTTCGTGCGCCGATTGAAGGGGTTCACGCCCGACGCCAAGGAGGACGTTGTCATCGATGCGCTGAAGGACCCGACCAGTGCGCGTGCCGTTGCTGCCGAAATGGCGTATCGGCTCGGCAGGATTCATCAGGACACGCTTTTGCCGTGGGCGAATACTGCCAGCCAACTCGCCTGCGCGGAGATGGGCGGCCCGCTCCACGGTCGATGCGATGCGCCGGCGCAAGTGCATCGCCTGCTGTCCCGGCGCGACAGTCTCATGCGGCTGCTGGGCGGCGAGTGGGCGGGGCAGGCATGGGCGCGCACGCATCCGACACGGGCCGCTGCCATCATCGCCCAGCAATCGCCATTCATGCACCTTTGAACTCGGGGATGAGCGCCGACACCAGCGCGTCGATGGCGGCGCGCAGTTTCGGCGACGGGTGCCGGGTATCGGGCCAGACGAGATGAAGCGGGGTGCCGGCCGAGCGGGTGTCGGGCATCAGTCGAACCAGAGTCCCGTGGCTCAGCGGCAGGGCGGCCACCCAGTGCGGAATGCAGACGACGCCGAGCCCTTGCTCCGCTGCTGTCACCAGCGCCACGAGGTCGTCGAGTACGAAACGCGCCGTGCGCCCCCGGCGAAAACCGGCGGACGTGCGATTGGCGGGCGACCGGGTATTGGCACCCGTATCAACATCCGCACCCGCACCCGCACCCGCACCCGCACCCGCACCCGCACCCGCACCCGCACCCGCACCCGCATCGGTTTCGGTATCGGTATCGATTCGGCCATCAGGGCGTGAGGCGCCCGGCGTCGCGCAGGGCACAAACGCCGGCCATTCGTAGAGATTGCCACCCCGGCCGTACATCAGGCGTTCGTGATCGGCCAGATCGGCGAAGGTGCGCGGGGTGCCAAATTCGGCCAGATAGCCGGGCGACGCGCACAGGATCATCGTCTGCTCGCCGAGCGAGCGCGCTTTGAGACCGGGCGTATCGTCGAGCCGCCCGCTGCGCACGGCCAAGTCGTAACCTTCTTCGATCAGATCCACGCGCCGGTCGCTGAACGCCATTTCCAGACGCAATTGCGGATGCGCCTTCGCCATGGCCAGCAGCACCGGGGCAATGCACTGCCGCCCGATCTGTACCGGCATCGTGACCCGGAGCTTACCCATCGGCGATTGCGTGCCGGCGCTCAGTTCGTCTTCCGCCTCCGATAACTCGGACAACACCTTGATACAGCGCTGATAGAACGTCTCGCCTTCGTCGGTCAGATGCTGGCTTCTTGTCGTGCGGTGAAAGAGCCGTACCCCCAGCCGCGCTTCGAGCCGGGCGATGCGTTTGGCCACGGCCGAGCGCGTGAGGTGCAGCCGCTCGGCGGCACCGGCAAAGCTGCCCGCGTCTACCGCCGCCACAAAAGCGGAGATGCCTGAGAGCCGGTCGGGCGTATAGCCGTCAGTGATTACCATTAATTGATTCCAAGATATCGCCAATAAGTGGATAAATTGCCGTCACTGCTTCGAAGTATTCTCCAATAAGCTGATTCTTGTCTACCCGACGCGCTTTCCGTGCGGCGGGGTTCCCCAAGATAAGGATCAAGCGATGAAGACGATGAAACAGTGGCAAATGGCGACGCTGGGCGAAAACGCACTGGAACTGGCCACGGTCGACATTCCCCAGCCCGGCCCGGGCGAAGTGCTGGTGAAGGTGAAGGCGGTGTCGCTCAACTTCCGCGATGCACTGATGATCGACACCGGTATGGGCTTGCCGGTGACATTCCCGTTCGTGCCGGGCTCGGACATGGCGGGCGAGGTGGTCGCTGTCGGCGAGGGCGTGACGCGCGTGGCGGCGGGCGACCGGGTGATCAATACGTTCTGGGACCGCTGGATCGACGGCGAAGCCGCGCCGGACGGGCTCAAGGTCTTCGGCGGCACCTTGCAGGGCGTGCTGCGTGAATATGCCGTCTTTGCCGAAGACACACTGCTGGCAGCGCCCGCCACGCTCGACGACGTGGCGGCGTCTACGCTGACGTGCGCCGGGTTGACGGCGTGGTTTGCGCTGTTCGAAGCGGGCCACAAGTTGCAGCCGGGCCAGACGGTGCTGTCGACCGGCACCGGCGGGGTCGCCTTGTTCGGCGCGCAATTGGCGCTCGCGCATGGGGCGAAGGCCATCGTGACCAGCGGCAGCCCGGACAAGCTGGCGCGCGCGGCGGCGCTCGGTGTGACGCATGGCGTGCAGCGCACGGAGGGCTGGGCCGACGAGGTGCTCGCGTTGACCGGCGGACGCGGTGTTGAACAGGTGCTGGAACTGGCCGGGGGCGATATGGCCGGGACGATGCGGGCGCTGGCGCCTAACGGCAAGGTGTCCGTGATCGGCATGCTCGACGGCGAGACCCTGCGCGCGCCGGTCTACGGCGTGCTGGGCAAGCGGGCACAGATTCAGGGCATCGGCGTCGGCCATCGCCGGGCACTGGAAGCGCTGGCCGCCGCCGTGGACCGCCATGAAATCGTGCCGGTGGTCGACGCCGTCTACGATTTCGCAGACTTCGGCCAAGCCTTGGCGCACCTGCGCCGGGGGGCGTTCGGCAAGGTTGTTGTGCGCGTGTAACGGGCGTAGAGGGGCGTAAGAGTGGCGTAAGAGGGGCGCGCGCGGCGGGCGGCATGGGCGGTTGCCTAACGCCCAAAGCTCGCATACACTATCGACGCCACAAACCCCGCGTGACTGGCGATTAGGGTGCACAGCCTTGTGTGCCCGAGGTGGAGCAACCCACCGGGAAGCGCTGGGGTCTTATTTGCCGTTCGCCTGGGCAGCCGTGATGGTTGGTGCTGCCCTGTCTATCGTCTTCCAAAGCACAAAGGAAGATGCGCTGCGCCATCCCCTCCCGGAAAACCTGTTCAATTCAACGCAAACGCCATGTTCGATAAATCGAAATCCACTGTTGCCGCCGTCGATCCCGAAGTCTGGGCCGCGATTCAGAAGGAAGATCAGCGTCAGGAAGACCACATTGAGCTGATCGCGTCGGAAAACTACACCAGCCCGGCCGTGATGGAAGCGCAGGGCTCGCAGCTGACCAACAAGTACGCCGAAGGCTATCCGGGCAAGCGCTACTACGGCGGTTGCGAATATGTCGACGTCGTCGAGCAACTGGCGATCGACCGCGTGAAGGCGCTGTTCGGGGCAGAAGCCGCGAACGTGCAGCCGAACTCGGGCTCGCAAGCCAATCAGGGCGTGTATTTCGCCATGCTCAAGCCGGGCGACACGATCATGGGCATGAGCCTCGCCCACGGCGGTCACCTGACGCACGGTTCGCCGGTGAACATGTCGGGCAAGTGGTTCAACGTGGTGAGCTACGGCCTGAACGAGAACGAAGACATCGATTACGACGCTGCCGAGAAGCTCGCGCAGCAACACAAGCCGAAGCTGATCGTGGCCGGTGCCTCGGCGTTCGCGCTGAAGATCGACTTCGAGCGTATGTCGCAGATCGCCAAGTCGGTCGGCGCGTACTTCATGGTCGACATGGCGCACTACGCCGGTCTGATCGCCGCCGGTGTGTACCCGAACCCGGTGCCGCACGCCGACTTCGTGACCACCACGACGCACAAGAGCCTGCGTGGCCCGCGCGGCGGCGTGATCCTGATGAAGGCCGAGTTCGAGAAGCCGATCAATTCGGCCATCTTCCCGGGCATTCAGGGTGGCCCGCTCATGCACGTGATCGCCGGTAAGGCCGTCGCGTTCAAGGAAGCCGCCACGCCGGAATTCAAGGCTTATCAAGAGCAAGTCGTGAAGAACGCTCGCGTGCTGGCCGAGACGCTGGTGGCGCGCGGCCTGCGCATCGTGTCGGGCAAGACCGAATCGCACGTGATGCTGGTCGATCTGCGCGCCAAGAACATCACCGGCAAGGCAGCGGAAGCCGCCCTGGGTGCTGCGCACATCACCGTGAACAAGAACGCGATCCCGAACGATCCGGAAAAGCCGTTCGTCACGAGCGGTGTGCGTCTGGGTTCGCCGGCAATGACCACGCGCGGCTTCAAGGAAGACGAAGCCAAGCTGGTCGGCAACCTGATCGCCGACGTGCTCGAAAACCCGGAAAACGAGGAAAACCTGGCCAAGGTGCGTGCACAAGTGGCCGAGTTGACCAAGCGTTTCCCGGTCTACGGCTAAGCGGACGGCCCCGCACGCATGCGTTGCCCGTTCTGCCGGCATGACGACACGCAAGTCATCGACTCGCGTGAAGCGGAAGACGGCGCTGCCATTCGGCGGCGCCGGCGCTGTCCGTCGTGCGACAAGCGATTCACCACTTATGAGCGCGTCGAGCTGACGATGCCGGCCGTCGTCAAGAAAGACGGCAGCCGTGCGGAGTACGACCGTGCGAAGGTGCGCGCCAGTATGCAGTTGGCGATTCGCAAGCGCCCCGTGAGTGCCGAAGCGATGGATGCCGCGATTGCGCGCATCGAGTACAAGCTGCTGGCCGGCGCGGAGCGCGAAGTGGTGAGCCAGCGCATTGGCGAACTGGTGATGCGCGAGCTCAAGCGTCTGGACAAGATCGCGTACATCCGGTTCGCGTCGGTGTATCGCAGCTTCGAAGACATTGCGGAGTTCCGCGATGTGCTCGAAGAGATCGACAGCACCGACGTCAAGCCCAAGCGCAAGCCGGTGGCCTGAACACGAGCGCTGCAAACGCTGCGCATGCAGGACGGAAAACCCGTCGTTCCCGAAAGGGTACGGCGGGTTTTTTATTGGCTATTCATTCCGTGAATTTAATGTCGATAATCTGCAATGTTGGGAAAACGTCCAAATGAAGATTGAGTGATGTATTAAAAGAACGTATGGGTGACCGGCTTTCCATAAGCCGCCTCATAGAATTCGCGAGCCTTGCCGGATGGCGATATGCCGTCGTCTGGAGCGTGATGAAGCGATTCATCATTTCTCGCGAATTAAATGAGGGGTTATCAAATGAAAGCAGTGGGTTATCAGTCGTTCACGCTTCGTATCGGCGGAATATTCTCAGCGGCGGTTGCGCTTTTCTCGATGGGGGTGTCGCCGGCGAATGCTGAAGAAGTGGCTGAAATGCGCCGCACGCTCATCGTGCTCTCAGGCGCGGCGCAGTTGAACAACGCCGCCATGGCGCAAGGGGCGGCCAGCGCATTTCAACGGGCCATGCAAACACGGATGATGAGCGGCGGGGCGATGTTCGATGACGCCCCCGGCAAGGGCCTTGCGCCCGACGGCAGAAACATCGTCGGCTGGGCGTCGTTCACCGGCGAGCGCTCACATCAAAACGGCGAAACGGGGTTGTTCGACGTGCGTGGCGTGAACGGTGCGATCGGTGTGGACTCGCGAATCAGTGCGAACACGATCGTTGGCGCGTCATTGGGCGTGGGCAATCACAACTCGCAGATCGAGGATCAACTGGGCGAAGCCCGGGTCAACAGCGTCAGTCTGGGTGTGTACGCGTCGCATCTGAGTGACCAGCAGTGGCTCGTCAACGGCGGCGTGTCGTACACCAATCACAGCCTGAAGAGCGATCGCAGCATCGACACGAGCGACGTTTCGCCGCGCATCAAAAGCAACACGCGAGGCAACACCTTCGGCGCGTTCGGCGAAGTGGGGCGGCGCAATGCCCTTGCCGGCATCAACGTGGATTCGACGCTGGGTATGCGCTTCCTGTCCACGCGCGTGAACGCCTTCGACGAGACCGGCGGCGGCATCTCCGCTGAGAATGCCCTGAAGATCGGCTCGCAGTCGCGCACGTCAACGCGTGGCATCGTCGGCGTGCGCCTGTGGCGCGAACTGGTCAACGTGGGGGGCGGCAAGGCGATTCCCTCGCTACGCGTGGCCTACGAGTACGAGTTTGGCGACAAGCGCAGCAGCCTGACCAACGCCTTCTACGGCGCCACGCGTTCGTTCACGGTTCAGAGCGCGAAGCTCGGCGCCCACATCGTTACGGCCGATCTTGGCGTTGACGTTCAATTCCAGAAGCAGTTCGACGTGCATGTCGGGGGCAGCATGAGCGCCCGCCGCGGTGAAACCACCGTGGGGGGCGGTG
Organism: Pandoraea sp. PE-S2T-3; assembly: GCF_002179965.1. Classification (GTDB taxonomy): domain Bacteria; phylum Pseudomonadota; class Gammaproteobacteria; order Burkholderiales; family Burkholderiaceae; genus Pandoraea. The sequence continues at coordinate 58,040 of NZ_NGUQ01000011.1, read as the reverse complement.
TCTCGGCGCGGTATCGCTTCTAAGCCGAGGCGTCACCCCGATACTTGACGGCAGAAAGTCACGATCAGCGCGTGCACAAAGCAAAACCCGCCGCAGCCCAGAGGGCCCGGCGGGTTTTTCGTGAGATGACGGACTGGCCAGCCTCGCGCTGTAACGCGGCGGCCGCGACGTCAGAATGAGTGTGAGATCCCGATATACGCGCCGGTCTGGCCTTTTCCTGGCGGCGGGTTGTCGAGCGAATCGCTCGGAATCGCCGCGACCGAGAAGCTCTGGTTGGCGCTGTTCAACACGTAGGCGACCGTGCCATACAGGAAGGTGCGCTTCGAGAGGTTGTACGTCGTGCCCAATTCGAACATCGTCGCGTGACCGAAGCTCGGCACGTTGACGTGATACACGGCGGCATTCGCGGCCCACACTTGCGTCGCCTGATACTTCACGCCGGCCCAGTAGTGATCGGCACGCGTGGCGAAGTTCGGTGTCGGCGCATCCGGTGCCGACATGTGCGTATAGCCCAGCGACACCGTGAAGCGGTTCAGGAAAATGTTGGCACCGGCGAAGTACTCGCGCGATGACGCGAACACGTCGGTGAACCGCCCGTTGGAATCGCGAATTTCGTCATACAACGCGCGCAACTGAAAGCGGTCGTGGGTGTACGTCAACTGGGCGCCCAGGCCTCGGCCGCTCGTGAACTGCCCGACGACGTTCGAGAAGGCGTACTGGCTGGCGATATCGAAGCCATACCAGTTCGGGCTCTGATAATTGACTGTGTTACTCGCTTGCGGCCAGTTGCGTCCGCGTACCAGCGACGCGGACGAGAAGGCCTGCTGCTGGAACGGATCGAAGTCCCACACCCCGTTACTGATGAACAGGTTGCGCCCGATCGTGAACTGCCCCCAACCCTGCGAGACGAAGCCCACCAACGCGCGCCGGTCGAAGATCGAACCCGAGCCGTTGTTGTTGTAGCCGTTCATCAACTGGAAGCCGCCTTCCAGATTGAATACCGCATGCAATCCCTGCCCGAGATCTTCATAGCCACGCAGGCCGAACAGGCTCGTGCCGTAGTCACCGCCCTGCGCACTCCAGCGCGAGGTGGTGCCGCCGTTGCCGTCCTGCAAGTTGCTCATGTACTGGAAGCCGCCGTCGAGACGGCCATACAGTTGCACGCTGGATTGCGCGTGCGCGATCGTTCCGATGCTGCAAAGCAGGCTAGCTGCGATGAGCTTCTTTTTCATGGTCTGCTCCCCAGGTTGCGTTTGCCCCGCACCTTCGACTTGCGTGGTTATGACCGTCGTCGTCGCGCGTCGTCCATGCGGAGACAACGCATTACGGTTTCGGTAAAGCCTGAAAAATCGTCACGAGTGGTGAGACATCGGCATGCAGGAACGCCGGGGCAACGCGAGCCGCGTGAGGGAGCGCGGGCGCTTGCGAGTGATGCCGTCACGCTCTGGTCGTCAGAGTTCGTAGTCATGGCAGTCCACTGGCGTTGGGGATGCAGCGGACGCGATCCTGACGCGAACCGTGCAACCGGAATCGGTGGCGAAGGCGGTGAGCGGCAACCGTTGGCGGGGCCGTCACGCAGAGGAGACTTTTGCTGTCACGCAAAGCGCACCTTCGCTCGAATGGCTCATTTATATCCGAATTCGATGCCCCGCAACATCGGGTAAAGGCTTAGTACCCCGATTGTTGCGTGGCTACAACCTGGTGGCGGTATTCCAAACTGCGGTATTGCCATGGGAAGGATCAGTCGGGCGCGCCGAACGCCTCCATCTTGCTGGCCAGATGGGTGAGCAGCCGATTGGCCGCGCCGGAAAGGCGCCGCCCCGCGCGGGTGATGAGATGCGCTTCGGCGCTCGCGAGAATCGGATGGTCGACGGGCAGTGCACACAGCACACCCGCCTCGACTTCCTGCGAGACGGCAAACGTCGGCAGAAAGGTCGCGCCCAGCCCGGCGCGGACGAAGTGCTTGAGTACCGAGATCGAGTTGGTCGTCACGGTCGCGCTCAGGCGGTGCTTCTCGGCCTGCTCGGCCAGTTCCATCAATTGACGGGTGCCGTACGCGCCGTGCATGAGCGCGAGCGGGGTGTCGTACAGGTCGTCGAGCTTGAGCGCGGTACCCGGCGGTTGCTGCGCGAGCCGGGCGCGCAACGGCGAATCGGGTGCCACGATGGCGTGCACTGGCTGACGCATCTGGGCGCGCGAGACGATCTTGGGCTCGGCGGGCGGGTTGTACACGAGCCCGATATCGGCGTCGTCCTCGGCCACGGCGCGCATGACCTCGTTCGTGCCCGCCAGATCCAGCGTGAGTGTGATGTCCGGGTAGCGCTTGCAGAAAAACCGCAGCGGCGCGCCCATCAGGTCGCTCACGAAACCTTCTCCGACGGCGAGCCGGATATGGCCGCGCCGCAGCCCTCTCACTTCTTGTAGTTTTGCCAGCAGGTCTTCCTGGTGCGCCCGCTGCTCGCGGTAGTACTCCATGAGCAGGCGGCCGGCCTGCGTCAGGTGCACGCCGCGCTTGTGACGCTCGATCAGCGGCAATGCGAGTTCTGCCTCCAGCAGGGCGATCTGACGGCTGACGGCGGACGGCGCGATGTCGAGCCGGTCGGCAGCGGCGCGGATGGTGCCGCACTGCACGGCTTCGAACAGATAGGGCAGGCGGTTTTCATTGATGGCGGGTGTCATGCCCTAAAGACTAATAATTAGAACAAAAATCTTCAAGCGTTGTCATTGAGCGTGGTTTTTTTTCACTCCACACTGCGAAGCATGCGGATCGGCCCCATCGACGGGCAACGAACCCAGGCGAAGCCCGACGACGGCGGCCCGATTCCGCGCCAGATTTCACGTGAGGTGCCGTAGATGATTCCTCCGGGCAATACCCGATTCGGTATCGATCATCCGCTGGTCACAGTGCATGACCATCCGCGGCGTCTTTCGCATTACCAGCGTATGGGCTTCACCCCGTCCCCGGTGTCGTATCACCCGTGGGGCACGGTGACCTCGCTGATGATGTTCGGCAATAACTTCATCGAGCTGATCGGGGTGGACGACGCCCGGAAGTTCGGCACGAACGCGCAGGGCGACTTTTGTTTTGGCCGGTTTCTTGGCCGCTTTCTGGCTCGCGAGGAAGGCGTATCGCTGGTCGCGCTGCATAGCAAGGACGCGCGCGCCGACCACAGCCGACTGACGCAGGCGGGCATCGAAACGCAGGGGTTCATCGACTTTCGCCGGCCGATGACCAAACCCGACGGCACACCCGACGAAGCCGTGGTCTCCCTCGGCCTGTTTGTCGACGACAGACTCGGCGACGCGTCGAATTTCATTTGCCACCAGCATCGGCCCGAGCTGATCTGGGTGCCGGATTGGCAGCAACATCCCAACGGGGTGACCGGCGTCGTGGGCGTCACGTACGTGACACCCGATCCGGAGGCGCTACGCCAGTTGGCCACGCGCTGGCAACGGATCTACGGCGCACGCCATGTCGACCTTTATCAGGGCGGCGCGATGGCCGATACCGGATGCGGGCATTTCCGGGCCCTTTCGCCGCAACGGGCCGAGGCCCGCTTTGCCGCCGTGGGGTTGCCGATGGCACAGGCCACCCGCACCCACGCCGTGGCGCTCACGCTGCACGCGCCAGACCTCGCGCACATCGAGGCGTTATGGCGCGAGAACGGCGTACCGTACGGCTACAACGAGCATGGCCTCGTGGTCGAACCGGAGTTCGCGGGTAACGTGGTGCTGGAGTTCGTGAATCACCATCACTGATGTCTCTCTGAATATTCCGTAGTATTCCAAAATAATAGCGTGTTATGAATAGACAACCCGCCGGTGCAAACCGGGGGGCGGAACAACGCGGCGTTGCCCGTGGGGGCGGCGCCATTCTCGCAGTGAAACTGGAGTCAACATGAAAATCATCGGAGTGGTCGGTCTGGGCAATATGGGGCGTGGCATGGCGCTGTCGTTACAGCGCGGCGGCTTCACGGTGCTCGGTTTCGATCCGTCGCCGGCCGCCGGGGCGGCGCTGGCGGAGGCGGGCATCGGCTTGCGCAATTCGGTCGCGGAACTGACCCGCGAAGCCGACGCGCTCGTGCTCTCGCTGCCGACCTCGCAGGTTGTCGAGGCCGTGGTGAACGGCGCCGACGGCATTGCTGCCAATGGTCGGGAAGGGCTGATCGTGATCGACACGTCCACGGCCGATCCGCAAAGCACGCGAGCGCTGGCCGCGACGCTGCGCGAGAAAGGTATCGCGCTGGTCGATGCGCCGGTCTCGGGTGGCCCGAAGGGCGCGCTGAACGGCACGCTCACGATGGTGCTGGGTGGCTCGGTCGACGACATCGCCCGCATCGAGCCGGTGCTGGCCACGATGTCGGCCAAGCGCGTGCACATCGGCGATGTGGGCGCGGGTCACGTGACCAAGCTCATCAACAACCTGATGTGCGCCGCGCATCTGATCGTCGCGGGTGAAGCGATGCGTCTGGCGACGGCGGCGGGTGTCGAACCCGCTCAGGTGCTCGAAGGCCTGAACGCCGGCTCGGGCCGCAGCGGCATTACGCAGACCAATTACCCGACGTGGATTCTGAACGACGCGTTCGACTCGGGCTTCACGATGAAGCTGATGCGCAAGGACGTGCGCCTGGCCATGGCGCTCGCCGAACAGACCGGCACGCTCGATAGCGGGCCGCTCTCGGCCGAAGTCGGCCGCCTGTGGGCCGCCAGCGCCGCGTCGGTCGGCGACGACGAAGACTTCAACCGCATCGTGCAGTTCATCGAAGCCGGTCGCGCGTAATTTCCCTCAGTTCATTGACACCCCGAGGGGCTGTAACGGACGCCTCGGGGCGTATCACGTAGCACGTATTGCACGGAGTATTTTTCATGGCAGACAACCAAGCCGCCGCCTTGCTTGGCGCATTCGCAAAGTTCTTCCCCAACGCCACGACCCTCGGCTCGTATGTCAACGGTGAACTGGTCACGGGCACCGGCGAGAGCACGATCGACATCGTGAACCCGGCCACGGGGCAGGCAGTACTGACTTACCGCGATGCCGGCGCCGACGTGGTGGCGCAGGCCGCCGATGCGGCCCAAGCCGCGCAAAAGACGTGGTGGGCCTTGACGCACGCCGCACGCGGCCGTGTCATGCAGGCCATTGGCGCGAAGGTTCGCGAGAACGCCGAAGCGCTGGCGCAGCTCGAATCGATCGGCGCAGGCAAGCCGATCCGCGATTGCCGCGGTGAAGTCGGCAAGGTCGCCGAGATGTTCGAGTACTACGCCGGCTGGACCGACAAGTTCTTCGGCGATGTGATTCCCGTGCCGAGCACGCACCTGAACTACACGCGCCGCGAAGCGATGGGTGTGGTGTTGCAGATCACGCCGTGGAACGCGCCGGTGTTTACCTGCGGCTGGCAGCTTGCCCCGGCCATTGCGATGGGCAACGGCGTGCTGCTCAAGCCGTCGGAACTGACCCCGGCCAGCTCGCTGGTGGTGGCAGCGCTGGCCGAACAAGCCGGCCTGCCGCGCGGCCTGATCAACGTGCTCGCGGGCTTCGGCCACACGACCGGGCAAGCTGCGATCTCGCATCCGGTCATCAAGAAAGTGGTGTTCGTGGGCTCGCCCGCGACCGGCAGCAAGATTGCCGCGGCAGCGGCGCAGCGCCTGTTGCCGAGCGTGCTGGAGCTGGGCGGCAAGTCGGCCAATATCGTGTTCAACGATGCCGACCTCAAGCGTGCCTGCCTCGGTGCGCAAGCGGCCATCTTCTCGAGCGCCGGCCAGAGCTGCGTGGCGGGTTCGCGTCTGCTGGTGCAGCGCGGCGTGTATGACGAGATGATCGACATGCTGGCACGCGGTGCCGAAAAGATTCGTGTGGGCGAGCCGATGGACGACGCGACCGAAGTCGGTCCGATCTGTAACCGCACCCAGTATCAGCACGTGATGAACATGATCGACGCGGGTGTGGCGGGCGGGGCGCGTCTCGCGGCCGGCTCGCAGCAGCGCAGCGACGGCGGCTTCTTCGTGCGTCCGACCGTGCTGGCCGACGCGAACAATCAGATGGGCGTGGCGCGCACCGAAATCTTCGGGCCGGTGGTGGTCGCCATTCCGTTCGATACGGAAGAAGAGGCATTGGCGATCGCCAACGACAGCGAGTTCGGTCTGGCCGGTGCGGTCTGGACGCAGGATGTCGCACGCGCGCATCGCGTGGCCGCGCAGGTCAACGCCGGTACGTTCTGGATCAACGGCTACAAGACGATCAACGTGGCCTCGCCGTTCGGTGGCTACGGCCACAGCGGCTACGGTCGCTCCAGCGGCGTGGAAGCGTTGTACGAATACACGCAGACCAAGAGCGTGTGGGTCGAGACGGCCGCCAACCCGGCAACGCCGTTCGGTTACGTCTGATCGTTTGATGGTCTGATGGTTTGACGCGTAGGGCGCGCGGTTTCCCGCTGTACGGGAGCCGCGCGCAAGCCATGAGAATGTGCTGTCTTCTTGTCGGTAGTTGTTTGGAAAGTGAGGTCAACGTGTCAGACGCCGGCCGTGAGGCCTCGTTTGTCGCGTCGCCGTTTCAGCCTGCGAGATTCGTGGCCTGAAGGGGTTTTTTACCCGCGTATAATGCCGCCCTTCGGGGGGTTCTGCGCGGGGCGCTGTTACTGTCACCGAGGCGTGCCAACATGCCGCTGCGAGGCGCTATGGGGGAAGTCCGCAGCAGTCGGGCGGACGGCGCGTCGAATTACCTCGACCACCGGTTGATCCAGCATTGACCAGCGGTTACTTACAACGTTAATCACCGAATTGTTCGTACCCCGTCCGGTCGACCGGATGGCACCGGACCGGTTCAACAGCAAGTGCAGTGGAGACCCAGATGGCAGTCATGGAACAAAACGCGGCCAAGCCGCAAGGGGGCGCCTTCAACGAAGGCGTGCGCCTGTACGTATGGGCGATCGTGATTCTCGTGATCGCAGAACTGATTGGCGCAATCAGTATCAAGGCCGGTCACGGCAAGATCGTGCTGTTGCCGATGGTCTGGGCGTTGTTGCTCGGCGCCGCGCTCGGTTTGGCGTCGGCACGTTTGCCGCGCTTCGCTCAGATCGATCTGTCGATGCAACACAAGGCTGCCGCCATTCTGCAACCGGCGCTGCTGCTCTTCGTCGCCAAGCTCGGCCTGCTCGTGGGCGGCTCGCTGCCCAAGCTCGTGGCCGCCGGCTGGGCGCTGGTGTTCCAGGAGTTCGGCCACTTCGTCGGCACGATCATCCTCGGCCTGCCGGTTGCCCTGATGCTCGGCATCAAGCGTGAAGCCATCGGCGCGACCTTCTCGGTCGGCCGTGAGCCGAGCCTCGCGATCATCGGTGAAAAGTACGGTTTCGATTCGCCGGAAGGCCGTGGCGTGCTGGCCGAATACCTGACGGGTACGATCTTCGGCGCCGTGTTCATCTCGCTGTTCGCCGGCTTTATCGCCAGCCTGAACATCTTCAATCCGCATGCGCTCGCGATGGGTGCCGGTGTGGGTTCGGGCTCGATGATGGCTGCTGCTGCGGGTGCCATTGCCGCACAGCAGACGCCGGAAGTCGCCAAGGAAGTCGCCACGTTTGCCGCGGCGTCGAACCTGATCACGACGACCATCGGTACGTACTTCACGCTGTTCATCTCGCTGCCGCTCGCCGTCTGGGGCTATCGCGTGATGGAGCCGGTGCTGGGCCGCATGACCAAGCGTGGCCGTGCCAACGCCGAAGCCGCTGCCGTGGCCGACGCCGAAGCCGCACAGGAACTCAAGCAAGCCAGCAAGGCGCACACCGTCGACATGAACTTCGGCGCGCGTCTGTTCGCCTGGGTGTTCTCGGGCGCGCTGGCACTGTTGGGTAACAGCATGGCCTTCAAGACGTCGTTCATCGACGGTGTGCCGGGCATGTTGGTCATCATCGGCGCCGTACTCGTGGGCGAAGCGCTGTACTACATCACGCGCCGCAAGGTGCCGGCTGTGTGCTGGGTGTCGCTGGTTGCCATGTTCCTGACGTCGCCGGCCTTCCCGTATGCGCCGATCGTCGAGCAGTTCACCGGCAAGATCAACTTCCTGTCGCTGGTGACGCCGATGCTGACCTTCGCCGGTCTGTCGGTGGCCAAGGACGTGCCTGCCTTCCGCAAGCTGGGCTGGCGCATCGTGGTCGTGTCGTTCCTCGCGAACGCCGGCACGTTCATGGGTGCAGCCGTGATTGCGCAGTTCTTCACGCATCCGTAATGTGTGTCGCAGGCGCTTGAAACCAGCGCCCGCAATATGAAGTCTCCGGTGGTCGACCGCCGGGGGCTGACGTCTGAATAGAAAACGCCACGGCAATCGGTTGCCGTGGCGTTTTTTATTGGCCGAAGGGTTGGGCGGTGGGTACCTCGCCGCCTGCGTCGACCCGGTTCAGGGCTTCGTTGTAGCCGCGTCAGCCTGAGAGCGCTCGTGATAGTAGCGGCGGAAGTAGGCGCGAATCTCGGCGGGCGAGAGCTTGCCGTCGTGATTGACGTCGATTTCGTCGAAATGCTGGTACAGGAACGGTTCGGCGGCGGCGACCTCGTCACGGCTCAGATAGCCGTCGCCATCCTTGTCGGCCGCCTTGAAGTAGCGCTCGAAGGTGGCGCGCCGGGCTTCCAGTTGACTGCGTTGATAGGCCGCCCATTCATTGCGGTCGATCTTGCCGTCGTGATTGGTATCGATGGCGTCGAACGAGCGCTGCAAATACAGACCGAGCGCGGCGTTCTGGTCGGCGGCGTCACCGAAGTCGGGGCCTGCGGCAGGCGGCGGCGGGGCCGTCGGGGTCGTGGGCACCACACCGTTGATCGGAGCGGCTGACTGCGCGTAGCTCGGCAGCGCGACCAGCGAGAGGGCGGCAGCGCCGGCACAGAGCGTGATCGCGGCCAGCGTTGCGCGGCCGATACGGCGCGTGCGCAGGGTTTCAATCGTTCTCAGCGAACGTTGGCGTTTGGTGTCGGAAGTGGTCATGTCGCACTTTCTCCTGAATGTCATGCGGTAGGGCGGGGCGCAACGTGCGGCGTACCGTCAATGGTCGATCGTTGATCGCCGATCAACGGCGGCGGTCGCCCGTCACGACGTTACCGATCACGCCGCCGACGACGGCGCCCCCGACGGTTGTGCCGAGGTCGCCACCGGAGATCAGTGCGCCGCCAAGCGCGCCGACACCAGCACCTACGGCGGTGTTACGTGACTCACGCGGCGTCATACCACCGCAACCTGCCAGCGAGCCGATCAGCGCAGCCCCGAGAAGCAGGGTGCCGGCAGTGCGCGAGATCCGTTGTTGAGTCGTTTTCATGAAGCATGGCTCCTTCAAAGGGGCACGGTGCCCCGGGTGTTGCAGGCCACGCTCGATTTGATCGTGTGGGCCTGCTGTTCGTGGAATGCATCAGTGGGCCGTGTCAGACCCGTTCTCCGGCGCGCCCATGCCATTGGCCGGGTTGCTCTCCCGATACGCAGGCGGCGGGGGCGGCGGCGGATACGGACGCCCTTGGGCATCGGACGGATACGGTCGGCCATAACCGTCGGTCGGCGGGTACGGACGCCCGTAAGCATCGGTCGCCGGCGCCACGGGTGCCGGCGGTGCGGCGTACGGGCTGCACGGTGAGCCGGCCGCATACGGCGGCGGCCCGCAATCCGGCTGATACGCCGGGTTGGTCGACTCGTTGCCGCGATACGGCAGACGCGGTTGCGGTGGCGCCTGGTACGCGCAGCCCGCAATCGTGAGCAGCACTGCGGCGAAACCCGTCGCGGTGAGCGCAGACGCCACGCGCCGCTTCGGGGTACTCGATGAGCGTGTTACGCCCTGCTGAGTATTCTGAGTATTGCTAGCTGCGCCGGAATTAGCGCCAGTTCGGTTGATTCGCATCATGACCTCCTTGCGAGGGTAGTGTTCATCCCACCCGTCGTCATCATGGATAGACAAGGGTTCGACGCTCGATGCGTGAATAAGATCGCGCGATCTTGTAAGTCTTTGTAATGGCTTCGAGCGGTACCGCTTCGCGAACCCAATCGACTCGAACTGCGCAAGTAGCGTTAGTTAACTTTAGTACATGTGTTTCGCATATGTGATGCACTCCGAACTATGTAGGAGGGTGCTGACACGCGATGAAGGAAGGCGATGTAGGACACGCGGACGAGGGTGCCGGAATAGCGATCGAGCGCCGTTTTAGTACTGTTTTGAAATGGTTTTGGCGGTGTCGGCATCGCGGACGAATCACGTGCACGGTGCGACACATCACAAGAAGCGTGCACCGCGCTTCCCCGAAGCATGCACGGCACACGCGAGCAGGCTGGACACCACACCGAATGCACAGACGCCGTCCCAGCCCCACGCACTCCATGCCATCACGCCAAGGGCAGAGCCCAGCGCGCCCATCAGGAAATAGACACTCATGTAGAGCGTGTTCAGACGGCTGGTGGCATCGGTATCGAGCGCGAAAATGCGCGTCTGATTGGCGATCTGCCCCGTCTGCACGCCGAGGTCGAGCACGATCACGCCGAGTGCGAGGCCGACGAGACTCGCCTGTCCGGCCCAGAGCGCGGCGAATGAAAGCACCACCGCACCGATACCCACCCACAACACGCGATGCGGTCCGCCGCGATCGGTGAGGCGTCCGGCCAGCGGGGCCGCGAGCGCCCCCGCGATACCGATGACACCGAAAGTGCCTGCCACGCCAGCGTGCTGCCCGTGCACCGGACTCGCGAGCCAGAGCGTGAGCGTGGACCAGAACGCGCTGAACGCCGCAAACAGCAGACCGCCGATGAGCGCCGACGCGCGCAGCGCACGGTGCCGCCGAAAGAGCGTGATCATCGAGCGAAGCAACGCGGAGTACGTCATTGACGTAGTGGGCGGCGCGTACGGCAGACGTCGGCCGAGCAATGCCGCCAGACACAGCATGGCAAGGGCGGCCATGCCGAACATCGCGCGCCAGTGCCACCACGTTGCCACCCAGCCCGCGAGCGTGCGTGCGCCGAGAATACCGATGAGCAGGCCGCTGACGACCGTGCCGACCACGGCGCCGCGCCGCTCAGGCTGAGCCAGTTGCGCCGCGAGAGGCAGGATGTGCTGGGCGACCGTGCCTGTCACGCCGATCGCAAAGCTCGCGACGACGAGTATCCAGAAGTGCGGTGCTGAGGCGGCGAGCAGCAGCGACGCACACAGGCCGAGCATCTGCCACACGATCAGACGCCGGCGGTCGGCCACGCGATCGCCCAATGGGGTGAGCAGCAGCAGACCCGCTGCATAGCCCAGTTGCGCGGCCGCGGGCACCAGCGACAGTTGCCAGCCCGACGTGTCGAAGCGTGCGCCGATGTGGCCGAGCATCGGATGGCAGTAGTTGAGATTGGCCACTGCGAGCCCGCAGGCCACGGCCATCAGCCAGATATCGGCGCGGCGCAACGGGGCAGCGTGCGGTGTTGGGGAAGGCGATGCGTTGGATCGGAACATGATGAGCGGCGCGGACTCATCCGGGGCTTGGCTTCGTGTCAGACGGCAAAAGTGCGATGCGCCGTGATCCGGCTTGATCCGGCGTGATCCGGCGTGGTGCATGGCATCGCGTATCACGTCGTATATGACGGCGACCGTTTCCCGTCAGCTCACTGACTGCCCATCGATTCACGCTCGGAAAATGCCGATTGAAAAATGAGAATGCCGAACTTGTGACGGCTCACACGAAGGTTTCCCGGAGGCACGGCGGCAAGCGGAAAGTCCTCATGCTAAGGACGATGCCGCGGGCTGCGCGCATGCGCGCCAAAACATCAGATAAGTCCCACGACAGCGTCGCCGCCGTGGCTTGCGGATAAAGGCGTGCCGCCGTTGACGCCACACGCGGCGCAGCGCTTTTTTCGTCGGAAATGAGGCGCGCCAGCCTTCGTATAGCGGCCCATTTTCTGTCGATTTTCGAGGGAATGGGGTATGCGCGTAATGCGCGGTAATCCGGCGCATAACGCGATGTCTGTCATCGTAAACCGCGTTGTATGCGTTGGAATACCGGGAAAGTCCGGGGGAGTGTTTGCGCTTAGTTTTCGCCGCAAGCTGCGTGAGCGCTGGCATACTACCCCCGCTGACGTTCGGTATTGACCTCAGCGTGAGGTTGAGAAATTTCGATTGAGGTGCGTGGCCTACCCGCGCAGGCTTACTCATGCCACAAGTCAAGAAAGAAGACATTCGTCTGGCCATCCTCGAAGCGTCGCACGCCCTTTTTCTCGAGAAAGGGTATGTCGAAACGACCATGGTGCAGATCGCCAAGCGCGCGGGTATTTCGCACGCGAACATTTACAGCTACTTCACTGCGAAGCTGCAAGTCTTCTTCTGCGTCTACGAGCGCTGGTTCAAGGCACGCATTGCCACGCTCGAAGCCGAAGTGCTTGCCGCCCACGGTGCCCACGCGCGCATGCGCAGCCTGCTCAGCGGCCTGCTGGTGGAGACGCCCCGGCTCGACAACGGCTTCTCGCACAACCTGGTGCAGGCGCTGGCCACGGTGACCCCGGGCGATCCGTACGATCCGACACTGTTGCAGTGGTTTCGCGAGCGGCTCTCGGCCATGCTGGCCGCCAGTGCGCCGAGCCTCGCGCGTGACAGCGTACGGCGCGCGCGTCTGGTCGACATGCTGGTGCTGACGTTCGACGGCTGCCTCGTGAATCATCACGTCAACCCGTCATCCCTGCCGGATGTGGCGATGCTCGAAGAGTTCGTCACTGCCTTCCTGTCGGCTGAGCCTGCCGACCCGACACCGGTGCCGCAGGGGGCCGGGCCGGGTGCGCCGCCCTCGGCGGCCGCGGCCTGAACAGGATCCCGATGCGTTCATTGCCCTGGACTGCCCTCAACCTCGGGCGAAAGCTCAAGTTCCATCAACTTCAGGTATTCGATCGTGTGCTCGAGACGGGCTCGCTGGTGCGTGCCGCCAACGAGACGGGCCTTACGCAACCTGCGGTGAGCAAGATCGTGCACGAGCTGGAGGCCTGCTTCGAAGGGCCGCTGTTCGTGCGCAGCAACCGGGGCATGCAGCCGACGGAGCTGGGCGAGTTGCTCGGTCATCGCGTCAAGTCGCTGATGGCCGAGTTGCGATACCTCACCGATGAAGTCAATGCGTTCAGCGCGGGTACCAGCGGGCATGTGATCGTGGGCACGCTGATTTCGGCGTCGGCCGACTTGCTGCCGCGCACGATCGCCATGCTCAAGTCACGGGCGCCCGGCGTGCTGGTGACGGTGCGCGAGGCGACCACGGCGCAACTGTTCCCGGCGTTGGCGAGCGGCGATCTCGACATTGTCGTTGGCCGATTGCCCGAGCGGGCGCTGCCGGTCGCCAATGCCTTTGCGTTGACACACGAAATTCTCTTCAACGAATCGCTCTGCGTGGTCGGTGGCATTCGTCACTGGGCCGACTCGGCCGCGCGGGTGCCGCTGGCGCAACTACGCGAAGGGTCATGGATTCTGCCGGTGCCCGAGTCGCCGTCGCGACTGGCCGCCGAGCGCCTCTTTCACGATGCCGGGCTGTTGCTGCCCGACGATGTCGTCGAGTCGCTGTCGATCCTGACCAATATCGGTTTGATGCTCGAATCGCCACGGGTGGCGTTGATGCCGCGTGCGGCGGCGAAACCGTTTGTCGACTCTGGCCTGCTGCGGGTATTGGCCGATACGGTATCGGGCAGCTTTGGCGACGTAGGCTATTCGCTGCGCTCGGACAAGCAGCCGAGCCCGGCGTGTGAGCGCTTTGTGGTGTGTCTGCGCGAGGCGTGCGGTCTGAAGCCCTGAGCCAAGCGAGGGGAAGGTGAGGAAGGCGGGGGACGGGGAAAGAGACAGCGGGCGGCGCATCGACAGTCACTGACCGCCGACCGCCGACCGCCGACCGCCGACCGCCGCCCCCGGCATCTGCATGGACGCAGACGCTACACAACCACTACAGCGAAGATACCCGCCCTCAGAGTCCGGCGAGCGCCGAGACGAGCCCCGGATTCTGTTGCACGAGCCGGATCAGGCACACTGCCTGAGCATTCGGCCGCGCACGGCCTTGTTCCCAGTTTTCCAGCGTGCGCGGATTGGTCCGCAAGTAATGCGCAAAGACATTGCGCGACATGCCCAGATGCTTGCGCAAGGCGAGCAGTTCTTCGGGAAACACTTCCAGCTTGGGTAACGGGGTACGCGGTAATTCTTTGATGTTGAGCGGCAAGTCCGCAGGGAGTCCGCTATTGACGTGCGTCGGCTCGGTGGGCGGTGGCGCGCCGGTGTCCTGCGTGAGCAGCCAGCGGAACGGATTGGAAGGCGTATTCGAGTAAGCCATAGTCCTGCCCGGTGTCAGTGGGTGAAAGTTAAGTGGAGAGCGTGCGCGGATGATGTGAGTCGCGCCAGGCTTGTGAAGTCAATCAAGCGGGACTGATTGCAACACAACGTCCGCTCGGGTGCTTTCACAAAACTCTCGTGGTTTTCGCGTCTGACACCTATCGAGTACTACGCACTCAGGTGATGCCTGAGTGCCGCAGAGTGGGTGCGCGGGCGCGGCACATGGCCGCAACCCGCCCCTTCAGCGCGTGCTCACACGCCGAGATAGGTCTGCAACTGGGTCATATCGCGACGCAGTCCGGCGGAGTCGCCCTGCCACGCCACACGGCCTTTGTCGACGATGTAGTGACGATCGCCCAGCTCCAGCATCGGTGCCAGATTCTTATCAATACAGAGAATCGACAGACCGCTGCCTTTGAGTTGCTTGAGGCATTGCCAGATTTCACCGCGAATGAGCGGCGCGAGGCCTTCCGTCGCCTCGTCGAGAATGAGCAATTTCGGATTCGTCATCAGCGCGCGCCCAATCGCGAGCATCTGCTGCTCACCGCCCGAGAGATTGCTGCCGAGATTTCTCTCGCGTTCGCGCAGGCGAGGGAACAGTTCGTAGATGCGCGCGAGCGTCCACGGCGAGCTGGCCCCGTGACGATTGCCCGCCGTTGCCACGAGATTTTCGCGCACGGTCAGCGTCGGGAAGATCTGACGGCCTTCGGGCACGAGTCCCATACCGGCGCGGGCAATGCGATGCGACGGGCTCGCGTGAATCGGCAGGCCGTCGAAAACGATCTCGCCCCGGGCTGGGCGCATGAGACCGGTGATCGACTTCACCGTGGTCGACTTGCCCATCCCGTTGCGCCCGAGCAGCGTGACGAACGCGCCGCGCTCGATATCGAGCTGCATGCCGAACAGTGCCTGACTCGCTCCGTAATACGACTCGACGCCGGCCAAAGACAACAGAGTGCTCATGCCGTCGCTCCCAGCATTTCGTTGCGGGTTTCGTCCCCGAGATAGGCTTCGCGCACGCCCGCATCGTTGCGGATCGTGTCGGCGTCGCCGCAGGCAATCGCGCGGCCGTAGACCAGCACCGTGATGCGATCGGCCAGTGCGAAGACGGCGTCCATATCGTGTTCGACGAGCACGATGCCGTAGTCGCCCTTGAGTTCGGCGAGCAGATGCGTCATCTGCTCCGATTCGGCTTGCGACATCCCCGCCATCGGTTCGTCCAGCAGCAGTAGTCGCGGTTGCCCGGCCAACGCCATGGCCAGTTCAAGTTGCCGATGCTCGCCGTGGGCGAGAGCGGATGCCGGGACATTCATGCGTGCCGCCAGCCCGGTGCGCGCCAGAATCTCGCGTGCGGGTTCGACGAGCGACGCCTGACGAATCGCCGGACGCCAGAACCCGAAGCTGTGCCCCTGCATCGCCTGCACGGCGACCAGCACGTTCTCGAGCGCGGTGAATTCGCGAAACACCGAGGTGATCTGATACGAACGGGCGAGACCGGCGCGTGCGCGTTGCTCGATCGGCATGCCGGTGATGTCGCGTCCGTCGAAATGGATCGACCCTTCGTCGGAGCGCAACTCCCCGGCCAACTGGCCGATGAGCGTGCTCTTGCCGGCACCGTTCGGTCCGATGATGGCGTGCAGCTCGCCGGGGGCAACGTCCAGACAGAAATGATCGGTGGCGGTGAGTCCGCCGTAGCGTTTGACCAGTTGGTCGACTTTGAGCAGGCTCATGCTTTGCCCTCCACCGCGCGTGCGCGGCGTGTCAGGCGTACTTGCAGGTCACCGAGCAAGCCATACAGGCCGCGTCGCGAGACCAGCACCGAGATCACGATCAGCGGGCCGAAGATGATCATCCAGTGCTCGGTCAGTCCTTTCAGGCCTTCTTCGATGAGCAGCATGGCAGTGCTGCCGAGCACCGGGCCGAAGAACGAGCCGAGCCCGCCCAGCACGACCATCACGATCAGTTCGCCCGACGCCGTCCACGCCATGTAGGCGGGCGAGACGAAGTGAGTGAGGTTGGCGTAAAGCATGCCGGCCACGCCGCACACCATCGCGCTGATGATGTAGGCCACGAGCTTGTAGCGCAGCGTCGGATAACCCAGCGCGCGCATGCGGCGGTCGTTCTGGCGGCTGCCGCGAATGACCATGCCGAAGCGTGCGTCGACCAGCCGGCGGCCTGCCCACACACACAGGCAAAGCACGGCGAAGGCCACGTAATACAGCACCGTCGGGTTATCGAGCGACACATTACCGAAGCGGCTGGCTGCGGCGACCGGCAGGCCGTCGTCGCCGCCGTACTGCTTCAGGCCCACGGCCAGGAAGTAAAACATCTGCGCGAAGGCGAGCGTAATCATGATGAACGCGATACCGGTCGTGCGCAGCGAGAGCAGGCCGGTGAGGGCACCGACGAGGGCGCACACCAGCAGCGTCACGCCCAGATGCACGAAGCCGTTGTCGATGCCGTGAAAACTCAGGATACCGACCACATAAGCGCCGAGCCCCAGATAGAGCGCATGGCCGAAGCTGACCATGCCGCCGTACCCAAGAATCAGATCGAGCGAGACGGCGGCGATGGCGAACACCACGATGCGGCCGAAGAGGGTGAGATAGAACGGCTGTTGCACGGCCGTCGCGTAAATGGGCACCAGCGCCAGAAAGGCCAGCAACAGCAGCGGCACGGCGGTGCGAAGATTCAGTTTCATTTCCATCGTCAACCGTGTTTGACCGGGAACAGGCCTTGCGGACGAACCGCGAGTACCGCGGCCATGACAAGGTAGATGAGCATCGAAGCGAGCGCGGGGCCGGCGGTGTCCGCCGTGCTGCGCTCCATCAGACTGCGAAGCAGCGTGGGCAATGCCGTGCGGCCGACCGTATCGACCACCCCGACGATGAGCGCCGCGAGAAACGCGCCGCGTACCGACCCGATGCCGCCGATCACGATCACCACCATCGTGAGAATCAGAATCGGCTCACCCATCCCCGGTTGCACTGAGAGAATCGGGCCCGCCATCAATCCGGCGATGCCCGCGAGAATCGCACCCAGCCCGAACAGCAGCGAGTTGAGCAGCACGATATTCACGCCGAGCGCGCCGACCATCTGCCGGTGCGTCGCCCCGGCACGAATCAGCATGCCGATGCGCGTGCGGTGAATCAGCAGATAGCAGCCGAGCGCGACGGCCAGCCCCACGAGAATGATGAGGAAGCGATACGCCGGGTATTGCAGGCCGAACAGATCGACGGTGCCGCCCAGCCACTCGGGCACTTCCATGTAATAGGGCGACGGGCCCCAGATCATGCGCGCCAGTTCGTTGAAGAACAGGATCAGACCGAACGTGGCGAGCACCTGATCGAGGTGATCGCGGTCATACAGCGTCTTGAGCGCCACGAATTCGACGATCAGGCCGATGATCAGCATGGCCGGAATGATCGCAATGGCGGCCAGCGCGAACGACCCCGTATGGTTGTAGACGGTGGCCGCGATAAACGCACCCATCATGTACAGCGAGCCATGCGCGAGGTTCACGAAGTTCATGATGCCGAACACGAGCGTGAGCCCGGCCGCCATCAGGAACAGCAGCACCCCGAGTTGCAGTCCGTTCAGGCACTGCATGATGAAGAGGGTGAGGCTCATTTGGCCTCCCCGTGATTCGTGGCTGCGCCCGCGCCGGCAAGCAATCCCATCTGACGGAAGATGGCCTGCGTAAGTGGGCTGGCGGGGTCGTTCAGCGTCAGCACGATATCGAAGTGATTGGTGCCGGGCATCGGCACGTACTCGCCGGTGAAGCCGCGCTCACGCCATGCCGCGAGGTAGTCCACGCTCTGGCGCTTGAACTCGGCCGTCTCGGTCTCGCCGTACGACACGACGATCGGGCAGCCGTGGGCGGGCAAGTGAAACTGCGGGCTGTTGCGCGTGGCATCGTCCGCGCTGAGCTTCATCCATTCGTTGATATGCGTGAACGGAATCGGCGTGAGATCGAACAGGCCCGAGAGCGGTGCGGCCCCGGCAATCACGTCTTCCGGCACGCCGTATTTGGCATGCCAGCCCTGCGCGAGCAACATGCCGGCGAGATGCCCGCCCGCCGAGCTGCCGCACACGTGAATGCGTTTCGGGGCGCCATGATGGGCCCCGATATGGCGATGCACCCACGCGAGCGCGCGGCGGGTCTGGTCGACGATGGTGTCGAGCGACGCGCCGGGGGCCAGCGTGTAGTTGACGGTGACGACGGTCGCTCCGGCCTGCGTGAACGCGGGCGCCATGTTGCTGGAGTCGCTCTTGTTCAGGGCGCGCCAGTAGCCGCCGTGCACGAAGAAGAACACGGGCGCGCCGGGCGTGGGGGCGGGGAAAATGTCGAGCGTCTCGTCGGGATGATCGCCGTAGGCGACGTCGAGGACGCAGGGAACCGTGGCGCGGGCGTGCGCGCTATCGGCGGCGTATTGCTTCAGGATGTCGAGGACGTTGGGCGTGGTGGCGCGGGCGTTGTACTCAACGTCCAGCTCGGCCTCGTCGAAATTGCGGTAGCGCTTCATAAACCCTCGTAGTGCTCAGGTAATGCTCAGCTGGTCCAGCGGATACGGGTCGTTCAGATGTGCGGGCCGTGCAGGAACAGTGCCGCCGGTGCAACGGCACCGGGGCACTTGCGTCCGCCCGTATGTGGCACGGGCGGTGTCACGAGATACGACGCAGACTTACGACTTGATCTTGCACTGCGCGGCCAGGTCGGCACGCGTCTGGATCTTGATCTGGCCCTTGGTCGCGAAGGCGGCACCGGCGCTGTCCTTGACGACATCCACGCGATAGAACTGCGCGATCGGGAACTGGTTGCTGGCAAACTTGAACGGGCCACGCACGGACGAGAAGTCGGCTTGCTTGAGCGCCGCGCGCAGGGCTTCGCGATCGGCCACGCTGCCCTTGGTCTTGGTGAGCGCCGAGTCGATCAGGTTGGCTGCGTCATACGACTGCGCGGCGTACATCGACGGCACGCGGTTGTATTTCTTCTGGAAGGCCGTGACGAACTGCTTGTTCTGCGCGTTGTCGAGGTCCGGCGAGTAGGGCGCGCTGGTAATCGCGCCCACGGCGAGTTCTTTCAGCGCAGGCAGGGTCGAGCCATCGATGGTCGACACGGAGATCAGCGGAATCTTGCCGAGCAGCCCGGCCTGACGGTATTGCTTGACGAAGTTCACGCCCATGCCGCCCGGGTAAAAGACATAGACGGCATCGGGTTTGGCCGCCTGCAACTGGGCGATTTCTGCCGAGTAGTCGGGCTGGTTGACCTGCGTGTACACCTCGTCGACGATCTGACCCTTGTAGTCGCGCTTGAAGCCGTTCACGGCGTCGCGTCCGGCCTGATAGTTCGGGGCCATGACATACATCTTCTTGTAGCCCAAGTCGCTCGAGAGCTGACCGCCGGCTTCATGCAACTCGTCGTTGTCCCACGAGGTGGAGAAGAAGTTCGGCGAGCATTGGGCGCCGGCAATCGGGGTCGGACCGGCGTTCGAGCCGACCATGACCACACCCGCGTTGGTCACGTTCTTGTGAATGGCCATCATCACGTTCGAGAACGTCACGCCGGTGATGATCGACACCTTGTCGCGCTCGACGAGCTTCTGCGCGGCCTGCACACCCACGTCGGGCTTGAGCTGGTCGTCTTCCTTGATCACTTGCACCGGCACGCCGCCCAGCTTGCCGCCCTTTTGCTCGACGGCGAGCATGAAGGCGTCGTACTGGTCCTGACCGAGCGCACCGCCCGGGCCGGAGAGCGTACCGATGAAGCCGATCTTGACCTCGGCATGCGCACCGCCGGCGGTGAGCAGTGCTGCGGCGGCGGCAATAGCGCCCAGGACTGCGATCGTTTTGCGTTGCGTGGTCTTCGTTCCCGTCATCATGGTCTCCAAACTAAGTTCCGGAACTGGCAAACACTGTGAGCAGAGGGTTCGTGCCGGGCGGCCTGAGCGCTTCTTCATGGCGGTCATCGTCAGCCGGGCACGTCGGTCATACGTAGGCGTTATTTCGATGTCTTACGTTAAATTGTTTAAGCATCAAATATTTCAGTGCCCAGCCTAAACGACGCCTATTACGTAGGCAAGCAATTTCAAAAACACCTCGGGAAAGCACCAGTTATAGCCCGAAGAACTCCCGGGCGTTGCCGGCCAGAATGCGTTCACGGGCGTGCGCGTCCAAGCCCGGCTGATCGGCCACCAGCTTGCCGATCTCCTGTTCGCCGAGCGGGAACGGGTGGTCCGAGCCGAGCATGACGCGCTCCACGCCCATCGTATCGACCAGCAGGCGCAGGGCGCGCGGGTCGAACACGGCGCTGTCCACGTAAAAACGGTCCAGATAATGAGACGGCGGATGCGGGCTGTCGGCGCGCACGATGTCGCGGCAATGCCACGCGTTCTCAGCGCGGCCCAGCAGGTAGGGGAAGCCGCCGCCGCCGTGAGCGAAGCACAGCTTGAGCGAGCGCGGCAGGCGCTCGAAGGCCCCCGAGAGAATCAGCGACAGGATGGAGAGTTGCGTCTCGGCCGGCATGGCCACGAGCCACGGCATCATCCATTTCTTCATGCGGCCGTCGGTCATCATGTCCCACGGGTGCACCAGCACGGGGATGTGCTCGTTGCCGCAGTGCCGCAAAAACGCCACCAGATGCTCGTCGTCGAGGTCTTTCGGCCCGAGGTGATTGCCGATCTGCACACCAACGTGGCCGGTGGCCTTGGCGCGCGACGCTTCGGCGCAGGCGAGATCGAGGTCTTGCAAGGGCACCTGCGCCATCGCCTTCAGGCGAGTGGGCGCGTAAGCGCAGTGCTCCAGCGCGAGATCGTTCATGCGCTGCACCCAGTCCATCACGGCATGGCCGTCGTAGCGATAGCCGAACATGATCGGCGTCGCGCAGACCACTTGCAGGTCGATCCCGTGGCGATCGAGTTCTTCGATGCGCAGCGCGGGGTCCCACAGCGCGCGATAGACCGGGCGGAAGGCCTTGTCGGCGAGCATGATGTTGCCGGTCTCGCCGTTCTCGTCAATGCGCAGCCACGGCGCGGTGGCGGCGTCCAGTCGTGCCGCTTCTTCCTGCGTGATACGCGGGAAGAAGTGGGCGTGCATGTCGATTTTCTTCATGAAGTGACTTGTTCTGTCGGGTAGTGGGCTGGGGGGCGAGGGCCGCGGGCAAATTGCGCCGCGTCAGGCAGCCGCCGGGGCCGATGCAGCGCGCCCCGGGTGGATCTCGCCGCAGCTCGGGCAACGGCGCAACGTTTCGCTGCCGTAGAACGCGTCGAACAGCGGCGGCAGGTCGGTCACGATGCTCTTCAATTGCACTTCGACGCGATGCACCTGCGTGCCGCACTTCAGGCAATACCACTCGAAACCGTCGAGCAGACCCGCCGGACGCTGGCGCTCGATGACCAGACACAGGCTGTCGGCCTCGGGGCGTTGCGGCGAATGGCGCACGTGCGGCGGCAGCAGGAAGATGTCGCCTTCCTTGAGATCGACGCGCTCTTCACGGCCATCGATCCAGAGCTTCAGCCACGCGTTGCCCTTGAACTGATAAAAGAATTCTTCGAGCGGATCGTCGTGATAGTCGGTGCGGTGGTTGGGGCCGCCGACCACGGTCACGATGAAATCGCTGTCCTGCCAGACTTGCTGGTTGCCGACCGGCGGCTTGAGCAGATGGGCATGCTCGTCGATCCAGCGCTGGAAATTGAAGGGTTTGCCGTACGTCAACATGCTGTCTCCCGAATCATGTCGCGTTGAGTTTATTTTGCGTCTGGCTCAGCGGGCGCGCGGCGAGTAGGCCACGCACTTGATCTCGATGAGCAGCAGCGGGTGCGGCAATTGGTGCACGGCCACGGTGGTGCGCGTGGGGCCGTTCTCGTCGAAGTATTCGCCGTACACCTCGTTATAGCCGCCGAAGTCGTTCATGTTCACGAGAAACGAGCCGACTTCCACCACATCGGCCAGCGTGGCGCCTTCGCTCGCGAGGATGTCGCGAATGTTCTCGATGACGGCGCGGGTCTGTTCGCGAATGTCGAGCTGGGTCACGCCGAGTGCATCGACCTGCGCACCGGCGTAGCTGTTGTCGGGCCGGCGCGAGCTGGTGCCCGAGACGAACAGGAAGTCGCCCGCGCGCTTGATGTGCGGGAATTTGCCGCGCGGCTTGGCCTTGCCCGCGACGACGCGGGCTTGCGTGTCTTGCGATTGCGTTGCGCTCATGGGTGACGCGTCTCCGTGTTTTTCCGTGTGCTTCTGTTGTCTTGTCAGCGTGCGGCGCACGGGCGCGGGGGTATCGACCCCCATCGATAGCCCCCGCGCCGTCGCCTCACATTGTCAGGTCAGAGTTTGATGCAGATGTTGGTGATTTCGGAATAGAAGTCGAGCGAGTGGCGCCCGCCTTCGCGCCCGAGCCCCGACAGCTTCACGCCACCGAACGGCGTGCGCAGGTCGCGCAGGAACCACGTGTTCACCCACACGAGACCCGTCTGGAACTGACGCGCCACACGGTGTGCGCGAGACAGGTTAGTCGTCCACACGCAGCCGGCCAGACCGTAGTCGCTGTCGTTCACGCGGCGGATGACTTCGTCTTCGCTGTCGAACGGCGAGACGTGGCACACCGGGCCGAAGATTTCTTCGCGCACGCAGCGTGCCGTGTCGGGCAGGCCGGTCCAGACGGTCGGCTGCACGAAGGCGCCTTCGTCGCGGGCGTCGCCGAACACGGGCACACCGCCGCCGGTGACGACGGTCGCGCCTTCTTCGACGGCCAGCTTGTAATAGGACAGCACTTTTTCACGATGCTTGCGCGAGACGAGCGGGCCCATCTGCACGCCTTGTGCGTCCGGGGCGTCGATGCGCAGGGCGGCGGCGCGCTCGGCCAGTGCGGCAACGAAACGCTCGTAGATCGGGCGCTCAACGTACACGCGCTCGGAGCACAGACAGACTTGGCCGGCGTTGGTGAACGACGAGCGCACCACGCCATCGACGGCGGCGTCGAAGTCGGCATCGGCGAACACGACGGCGGCGTTCTTGCCACCGAGTTCGAACGAGATTTCCTTCACACCATCGGCCACGGCTTTCATGATGGCGCTGCCCGTGCGCGATTCGCCGGTGAAGGTGATGGCGGCGACATCGGGGTGCTTGGTCAGGAATTCGCCCGCCGAGCTGGGGCCGAAGCCGTGCACGAGGTTGAACACGCCCGGCGGCACGCCCGCAGCGTCCATGACTTCGGCGAGCAACGTGGCCGACGACGGGGTTTCTTCCGACGGCTTGGTTACCACGCAATTGCCCATGGCGAGCGCCGGTGCGACTTTCCACGTGAAGAGCAGCAGCGGGAGGTTCCACGGCGAGATGATGCCGATGACGCCGAGCGGTTTGCGGGTGACGTAGTTCATCACGTCGCCGCCGTCGGCCGCGCGCATCTCGTACATCTCGGTGCCCGCCGTCTTGATCAGATCGGCAAACATGCGGAAGTTGGCGATGCCGCGTGCGATATCGAGCGTGCGGGCCTGTTCGACCGGACGGCCGGTGTCGGCGACTTCGGCGGCGACGAAATCGTCAAAGCGTGCCTGAATGCCGTCGGCGATGCGATGCAGCACGGCGGCGCGCTCGGCCGGGGTGGTCTTGCCCCACGGGCCTTCGTGCAGGGCACGGCGGGCGGCGGCGACGGCGCGGTCGACGATGGCAGCATCGGCTTCGCAAACCTTCGCGATGAGCCGGCCGTCGACCGGGCTCACGTTGTCGAACTGACGATCGGTGGCGATGAACGCACCATCCACGTAGTGCCGCAGCAGCGGCGGGGTCGCAAGGCTCACGAGGTCTCCAGATACATTAGTGTTTTGCGGGGCGGTGGCGCTTGGACGGCGTGTCGCGGGGAGCGTCACGCGGTGGCAGGCGATAGCCACCGCCAGATGTCCTCAAGTCTAGGCATCTGTCGATATAAAAAATAATGAAATCTATCGTGGTGTCTATTCCTTAGTGGAATATCGGCATCCTCCGCAAGGCGACTCGGTCCGAAAGCCGTCCGGCGAATGCCGACAGCGCTTGCCGGGGGGCGCGCAGAGAATTGGCGCTCTTTTCTCTTGGGCGGCCGACGACGGGGGCAGCTTGCGCTTCACGTTCCGAGGCTCAGGTGCCGCGTCGTAACCGTTCCTCTCGACTTGCCAGCATGAAACCTACCTGCTCTGTGGCGTCCGGCGCCGATCGCTTTTCTCCCTATTCGAGCCGCCGCCGTCCCGACGTCGCCAGTGTGTCGTCGCAGACGCACGACCTGCCAGCCGAGCGGCACACGCCGGCGTCAACCAACACCCGCGGCCTCGCGCGCCCTGATACCGCCACGCCGCCCGATGAAGCGACAATCCACCAACTGTTCGCCGAAGCCTTGGCCAGCGTGCTGCAATCGCACGTCGATATCGTCAGCCCGCGCTATCCGACGGTCAGCGTTGCCGCCAGAAACCGCGCCGACGTCGGCGTCTGGGTGATTCACTTCGCTACGCCCGAGGCGGCCGCGCTTCCTTGCCCTGCGCTTGCCCCGGCCCGCAGGTTGCATCTCACGCTCAGTCATTTCGATTTCGCGCAATCCGAAGTCAGACAACGCAGCGGCACCGTGCCCGAAGACCGGGCGCTCGCCTGGGCAGGCGCAGCGGCTCGACAGTGTCAACGCGTACGGGGCTCCCCAGGGCAAGGCGCCACGTCACCCGGCGAGGCCCCGTCGCGCTGGCATTGGCAGGTGGGGGAACTGCCACGACTGCGCAACGAGGACGTCGAGGCGTTTGAGCTGGACCTGTCCGGCTATCTGCAACGCCTGGTGCGTCCGCAGACGCCACCGCCGGTGCCGGTCTCTACCCGGGGGCGCACCACAGGTTCTACGGATTCGGTGGTTTCGGTCGCTTCAGAATTCGATCTCGGCGTATCCGGGGCACCCGACATCGCGTCGCTGGCGTCGTGTCCGGAGGGTATCCCGGCGTTTCACGCGTCTTCGCCAACGCTGATGCGAACCCGGGACGTCGCTCGCTACTTGTTTGCACGCCGGCGCTTCGCCCCTGCGCGTGATCTCTGGCGTGAGCTCAACGCGTGGGGCGTTCCCAAAACGGCGCTCGCAACGTTCCTGAACAACGATATGGGGAGTCGCACGCGTGTCGAGGAAGGACTTCGCGAACCCTGGAACGGGCGGCTGGTCTGTCTCGACGATCTCGTGGCGTGGGATGCAACGGCAGCGCATTACGACGTGCGAGAGGCCCGGACAACTGCGGCGTCTACGTTTGCCCAGTCGCGGCATATCGACTCGCGGCAGTTTGAAGAGATGACATCGATGATCGCTCTGCACGAGGTGATGGTCTTGCATGCACAGGGCAGGCCGCTTGAGAGTCTGCGTGACGAATGTATCGGTCTGGATATCTCTGTGATGCAGCGAGAGGCGTCGGCACCGCGCACCTATCTGCTGAGAATGCGCAGGACGCGCTTGCCGACGCGTGAAGCTGGCCCACGCTCAAACGCCATGCCATGAGAACCGCGCTCACCCCCTCGCTTCGCGCGTACCGCGATGTGTACTGGATCGAACGAACCGCCCGTCAGCCCCGCCCATCATGACTGGCCCGGGCGCGGGCTGCGCGCAGGTCGCGCGGGGTCCGGTCTTCGCCAATGGCGGCGGGCGGCAGGTCGGTATCGAGGCATTCCACCAGATGCGCGTTCAGCACGGCGGCGAGCCCTTCGCCGCCACGGCGCATCACGTAATTGTGGTTCCAGCGGAACAGCGGCTGGGCGAGCGGTGCCAGCTTGCTCATCCACGCGCGGTTCGTGCGCACGTCCCACCCGTATCGCACGGCGGTAATCGACCCCTCGGTGTCGAACCGCCACAGGCCGGTGCCTTCCGCGTCGCCGCTGGCTTCCACCCGGATTTCACGCATCGGTTCGAGGTGAGTGACCCGTGTGTCGAAGGTGAGCGAGTAGGGCAGTGCGCCGTGCCACGTCAGACGCCGCACGGCGCCCACGCCATCGGCCCCGCCGGAATCGAGCGTTTGGACTTCGCGCACGCAGGGCCACCAGCGGGCCCAGTGGTCGACGTCGCGAATGGTGTCCCAGACTTCTTCGAGCGGCGCAGTGAGCCGCCACAAGGTGAGGAAGTGATATTCGTTCATGGCCGATCCCGGTCGTAGTGGGTGGGGGTGCCGTCACGCCCGATGCAGGGGGAATTTCAGTATAGGTCGCATCCCCGGGCCTCGACGCCCGCTGCAACGGGCGGCCGGCTGTCATCAATTCATCACAATGTCTCCATAGAATCCCGGAGTGAAAACGTTTTCGTAAACGTTTACATTTACGCAAAAGCCGCTAACGGTCGATATTGCCCCAACGGGCCGATCCGCCGCGCGGCACCACAAGAGGAGACTTGGTTTGGCAGATATCCGGGATGTCGCGCAACGCGCGGGCTGTTCGATCGCCACCGTGTCACGTGCGCTCAATTCGCCGCAACTGGTGCGTCCGGAGACGCTTGCCCGTGTGCAGGCGGCTGCCGCCGAGTTGAAATTCCGCCCCAATGCGCTGGGCCGCCAGTTGCGCGGCGAGCGCACCGGCCTCATCGGGGTGATGTTGCCGACGCTGGGCAACCCGGTGTTTGCCGACTGTCTGGAAGGCATCGAAGCCGCCATCGACGGCACCGGCCGCCGTCTGTTGCTCGTCACCACCCAATACGACCCCGAGCGCGAGCGCAACGCCATCGAGACGCTGCTGCAACAGCGCGTGGACGGTCTGCTGCTCACCTTGGCCGACGCCGAACACAGCGCCCTCGTCGACGACCTCGCCGCAGAAGGCGTGGCCTGCCAACTGGTCTACAACGACGCCCCGAACCGGCCGTGTGTCTCGGTCGACAATCGCGCCGCCGCCGCGCAGGGCGTGGCCATGCTGATCGAGGCGGGCCATCGCGACATCGTCATGGTGACCGGGGCGCTGCATGCCTCGGACCGCGCCAAGCGCCGCTTTCTCGGCTATGGCGACGCGATGCAAGCCGCCGGGCTCACGCCGCTGCCGGCCTTCGAAATCGATTTCAACAGTGGTGCACGTGGCGAACGTGTGCGCGAGTGGCTGGCGCAGCGCGAGCGCGACGGCGCCCGCCCCACGGCGTTGTTCTGCTCGAACGATCTGCTGGCGCTCGGCGTGATGCGCGCGTTGCGCGAAGCCGGTCTGCGGGTGCCCGACGACATCTCCGTGCTCGGCTTCGACGGGCTGGCCGTGGGCGAACTGCTTTCGCCAACGCTCGCCACCGTGGTGCAGCCCAGCGTGGAGATTGGCCGGCACGCCGCGCAACGGCTGCTCGCCCAGATCGAGGGCCGGTCGCCCGGGGGCACTTCGCCCACGTCAGCGACGGCCGAGATGAGCCACGCGCTGATTCTGCCCCACACGATTCGCCGTGGCGGCACGGTGGCGCCGCCGCCACGTAAGTGACGGCGGGTTTCAAACCATAGGTTTCAGGCAGCACAGCAGTACAGCAACACGAGGTATTGACAAGGAAATTGGCCGGCGACTCGCTCCATCACGTTGTGGCAGAGAGCGCAGCGACGGCCGAGGCAATCAGGCATCAGGCCGCAAGGCCCGAATCGTCAACATCGACAGCAACGCAATACCGACCGCACTTACCCGGCAGCACGCGAGTGCCGCCAATGGTCAGACGCTCAGGAGCCCACAGAAATGAAGCTTTGGATCACCCGCGCCGCCCGCACGCTGGCGCTTTTCACCCTGCTCGGCGCTGGCGCCGCGCACGCCCAGCAGACGGCAATCTGCTACAACTGCCCGCCGGAATGGGCGGACTGGGCCGGTCAGGTCAAGGCCATTGCGCAAGACACCGGCATTCGTGTGCCGCTCGACAACAAGAACTCCGGCCAGGCCGTTGCGCAGATGATCGCGGAACAGAAGGCGCCGGTGGCCGACATCGTCTACCTCGGCATCACCTCGGCGATCGAAGCTGGCAAGAAGGGCTTGCTTGCCCCGTACAAGCCGGCCCATTGGGATCAGGTGCCGGCAAACCTCAAGGATCCGAACGGCCTGTGGACGACCATCCACTCAGGCACGGTCGGCTTCTTCGTGAACCGCGATGCGCTGGAAGGCAAGCCGGTACCGCGTTCGTGGGCCGACCTGCTCAAGCCGGAATATCGCGGCATGGTGGGCTATCTGGACCCGAGCAGCGCCTTCGCCGGCTACGCCGCAGCGATTGCCGCCAATCAGGCACTGGGCGGCTCGATGGACAACTTCGCCCCGGCCATCAGCTTCTTCCAGAAGCTCAAGGCCAACGCGCCGATCGTGCCGAAGCAGACGGCCTACGCGCGCGTGCTCTCGGGTGAGATCCCCATCCTGATCGACTTCGACTTCAACGCCTATCGCGCCATCTACAAGGACCGCGCCAACGTGCAGTTCGTGATCCCGATGGAAGGCACCGTGTCGCTGCCGTACGTGATCGCGCTCGTGAAGAACGCTCCGCACGCGGACAACGGCAAGAAGGTCATCGACTACACGCTCTCGGACAAGGGCCAGGCGCATTGGTCGCAGGCGTTCCTGCGTCCGGTGCGTGCCAGCACGATGCCGGCCGACGTGGCGGCCAAGTTCCTGCCGGCGACCGACTACGCCCGTGTGAAGCCGGTTGACCTTCAGAAGCTTGCCGATCAGCAGGATGCATTCGGTCAGCAATATCTGAAGAACGTGCGCTAAGCACGACTTACGGGACTGAGGAAGAGGAACGAGACGATGCGTGACCTGACCCTGCCGCGCGCTTGGCGCGTGGCACTCCTGCTGCCTGCACTGGCGGTGTTTCTGGCCTTCTGGCTGTTGCCGATGGCCGCGCTCGTGCAGGTCAGCGGCGACGGTCACGCGTTCGAGACCTATCGCGCCATTCTTACCAACGCGCGCTATCTCGACAGCCTGTGGCAGACGGTCGTGCTCTCGGCACTGGTCACGCTTGCCACGCTCGCGTTGTCGCTCGTCGCGGGCCTCTTTCTCACCCGGCATGACTTCGCGGGCAAATCGATCCTCGTGTCGATGCTCACGTTGCCGCTGGCGTTCCCCGGCGTGGTGGTCGGTTTCATGGTCATCATGCTGGCGGGCCGTCAGGGGCTGATCGGCGATCTGACGCTCAAGCTCGTCGGTCACAAGCTGGTGTTTGCGTATTCGCTGGCCGGGCTGTTCCTCGGCTATCTCTATTTCTCGATTCCGCGCGTGATCCTCGCGGTGATGGCCGCTGCGGAGTCGCTCGATCATTCGCTCTCGGAAGCCGCATCGTCGCTCGGCGCCGGGCCGTTTGCGATTCTGCGTGACGTTACGTTGCCGGCGCTGGCGCCTGCGCTGATCGCTTCGGGCGCGATGTGTTTCGCGACCTCGGTCGGTGCGTTCGGTACCGCGTTCACGCTCGCGACCGACATCGACGTGTTGCCGATGACGATCTATACCGAGTTCACGCTCAACGCGAATGTGGCGACGGCGGCGGCGCTCTCGGTGATTCTCGGCATCGTCACGTGGGCCGTGCTGATGCTCGCGCGTAATTTCGCCGGGCAGACGGTTGCCGCCGGAGGCTGATCCCCATGCTCAAGAAAACCCTTTTCACGCTGCAACTGCTGCTCACGCTGCTGATGTGCGCGTTCCTGCTGGTGCCGGTCGGGATGTCGGTGCTTGCCGGCTTGTCGGTCAATTACTTCCGCGGCCCGTCGGCCGGTCTCACGTTCAAGTGGGTGATTCAGGTCTGGCAGGACTATCACGACGCCATTCTCAACTCGCTGTACGTGGGTGCTGCCACGCTCATTCTCGTGACGCTGCTCGGCGTGCCGGCGGGCTACGTGCTGGCGCGCTGGAATAGCCGCATGGCCCGCTGGATCGAAGAACTGCTGACGCTGCCGATTGCCCTGCCGGGGCTGGCCAGTGCGCTGGCGTTGATCAGCGTGTATGGCGGCATGCGCGACTTCCGCCAGAGCCTCGCGTTCATCGTGGTGGGTCACGTGATCTTCACGCTGCCGTTCATGGTGCGTGCCGTGGCGGCCGCGTGCGCCGATTCGCGCATCAAGCTGATGGAAGAGGGCGCGGCGAGTCTCGGCGCGACCTTCCTGCGCCGCTTCATGACGGTAGTGCTGCCCAATATCCGCAGCGAGATCGTGGCGGCGGCGCTCATCGTGGTGACACTCTCGCTCGGCGAATTCAACCTGACGTGGATGCTGCACACGCCCGATACCAAGACGCTGCCCGTGGGGCTGGCAGACGCGTATGCGTCGCTGCGTCTGGAGATCGGCAGCGCCTACACGGCGGTGTTTTCGTGCTGATCGTGCCGCTGCTCGTCGTCATGCAGATGACGGCGCAGCGCGCCAAGGTTCGCAATGCGCGCGGCCGCACTTGATGCGCACACGCACAAACACACGCACGCGCCATTGCACACAAAGCATGCCAAGGAAATTGCGATGAAACTGACTTCAATTCCGATCCATCTCGAACGCTGTGCCAAGACGTTCAACGGCAACACGGTGTTGCAGCCGCTCGATCTGACGATCGGCGCAGGCGAGACGCTGGTGCTGCTCGGCCCGTCGGGCTGCGGCAAGACCACCACGCTGCGCATGATTGCGGGCCTTGAGCGCCCCGACGCGGGCGGTCGCGTGCGCTTCGGCGATGAAGACGTGACCCGTCTGGCGATCGAAAAGCGCCGCGTGGGTATGGTCTTCCAGAACTACGCGTTGTTCCCCAACTTCACGGTGCGCGGCAATGTCGCCTATGGGCTGAAGCTGCGCGGGCTGCCGTCGGCACAGGTCGACAAGCGCGTGGACGAATTGCTCGACCTCGTGCATCTGACGCCCTACGCCGACCGCGCCATTGCGCAACTCTCGGGCGGTCAGAAGCAACGTGTGGCGCTGGCCCGTGCGCTGGCGCCGGAACCACGCGTGTTGCTGCTCGACGAACCGCTCACCGCACTGGACGCGAAGCTGCGCGAAACCGTGCGCGCCGATATGGACCGGCTGCTGCGTGGTTTGGGTGTGACGACGGTGTATGTCACGCACGATCAGGACGAAGCGATGGCGCTGGGCGATCGCATCGTGGTGATGAGTGCCGGGCGTATCGAACAGATCGGCGCGCCGCGCGACATCTATTACCAACCGGCGTCGCGCCACGTGGCGAACTTCGTCGGCACGCTCAATCGCATTGCCGGAGTGTGGCGCGAGGGGCACTTCCATACGGAAGGCGGACGGCTGG
Organism: Pandoraea sp. PE-S2T-3; assembly: GCF_002179965.1. Classification (GTDB taxonomy): domain Bacteria; phylum Pseudomonadota; class Gammaproteobacteria; order Burkholderiales; family Burkholderiaceae; genus Pandoraea. Next base: position 26,580 of record NZ_NGUQ01000011.1, on the reverse strand, counting down.
CTTGTCCCGACGTGCGCGCCGATGCGCAGGAACTGTATTTCCGCCCGGAAGACGCCATTGTGGTGCCGCCGGTCGATGCACCGCTCGTCGGCAAAATCGAAGCCGTGCAATTCCTCGGCGACCGCACGCGCCTCACCGTCGGTGGTGTGTCACCGGCGGGCGCCGTGCTGGTAGAAGTTTCGAGCCGTCGCGAATGCCGCGTCGGCGACCCGGTAGGCCTGTCGTTGCCTGCCGCTCATGTCTTTACGCTTCACGGATAACCCGCTCATGCTGTTCGCGCAAATCAGCGATCTTCACATCAAACGGCCCGGCAAACTGGCCTATCGGCGTGTGGATACCGCCGCCTATCTCGAGCGCTGTGTGGCGCGCCTGAATGCGCTCGTGCCGCGCCCCGACTTCGTGGTGCTCACGGGCGATCTGGTCGACTTCGGCGCTCGCGAAGAATACGAACATCTGCGCCGTCTGCTCACGCCGCTCGCGATGCCGTACTACCTCGTCATCGGCAATCACGACGGCCGCGACGCGTTGCGTGAGGTGTTTCCGGAGCACACGTATCTCGGCAAGCCGGGCGCGTTCGTGCAGTACACCGCGATGTTTGGGCCGCTGCGGCTGGTGGCGCTCGACACGCAAGACCCGCCTAATGGTGGCGGCCGACTGTGCGACGAGCGGCTCGACTGGCTTGAAGCGACGCTGGCCGCCGATACGGCGACGCCGACGGTGATCGCCATGCATCATCCGCCATTCGATTGCGGCATCGAGCATATGGACGTGCAGGCGCTGGACGCGGGCGATGCTGCCAAGCTGGCCGCTGTCGTGCGCCGCTTCGATAACGTGGAACGACTCATCTGCGGCCACGTGCATCGTCCGATTCACACGCGCTTTGCCGGCACCATCGCCAGCGTGTGCCCGTCGCCCGCGCATCAGGTCGCCCTCGACCTGCGCGAGGGCGGTCCGTCTGCGTGGGTGCTCGACCCGCCTGCGTTCCAGTTGCACCGGTACACGCCGCAAAGCGGGCTCGTGTCGCACCTTGGCTTCGTCGACGATGCCGGTGGCACGCACCCGTTCTACGACGCGGCTGGCAAACTGATCGACTGAGATCAGCCCAGATCGAGCGCTTCCGGACCGAACACTTCGCGATGGATGCGCTCGGCAGGCACGCCCTGATCGCGCAGCGCACGCCATTGCGTCTGCATGAACGGGGTGGGGCCGCACAGCAGGTAGTCGGCGCCCTCGGGCAGCGGCAGCCGGGTTACGTCCATGCGCCCGGCGAAGGTGTAGTCAGTGCCTTCGCGCTCACTCGCCAGCGGCGTCTCGAAGAACGTGGCGACGCGCAGATGCGGCAATTGCGTACCGGCGTGCAGCCATTGACGACGCAGTGCCACGTGGGCAGTGTTACGTGCCGCGTGAGCAAACACGATCTCGCGGCGCGAGCCGTTGGCCGCCAGCGTGGCGAGCATCGACATCATCGGCGTGATACCGACGCCGGCACTCAACAGCACCAGCGGATGGGCGGCGTCCAGCGTCGTCGTGAATTCGCCATACGCCGGGCTCACCTGAATGCGATCGCCTGCCTTCAGATTGGCGTGCAGCCAGTTCGAAACTTGTCCGGCCGGTTTGCCGTTCGACGCATCTTCGCGCTTGACGGTAATGCGCCAGTGCGGCGCGGTGGGCGTATCCGACAGGCTGTACTGGCGGCGCTGACGCAGGCCGTCCGGCAGCGTGACGGCCACGCTCACATATTGTCCCGGCACGAACTCGCCCGGCGACGTCCCTTCCGGTGTTTGCAGATAGTACGAAACGATGTGCTCGGTCTCGCGATCGACGTCGGTCACGACCAGCTCGCGCAGCGCGCCCAGCGGTGCCTGCGTGCGCTCCGAGAGACGCGCCTCGGCTGCGATCAATTCCCCCGCCAGCAGCCAGTACGCTTCGTCCCACGCGGCGATCAACTCAGGCGTCGCGGCGTCGCCCAGTACGTCCTTGATGGCGGCCAGCAGATAGCGGCCAACGATGGGGTAGTGCGCGGGCGTGATGCCGACCGAGACGTGCTTGTGAACGATGCGCTCCATCACGGGCGCCAGCGCGGCAGCGTTGTCGATGTTGGCCGCGTAGGCAAACACCGCAGACGCGAGCGATTGCTGTTGCGCGCCGCTCGCCTGATTCCCCATGTTGAAGAGATCGCGCAGTTCGGGATGTGCCTCGAACATGCTGGCGTAGAAATGTCGCGTGATGGCGAGTCCGTGGTCGCGCAGCACCGGGACGCTGGCGTCGATATACGGGCGGGAAGCAGCGGAAAGCATGGGGCACACTCCGAAGTGTTATGAGTTCTGTTTCGGGCGCGACGCTGAGGGCTCTCGGACGTCGCGCACCACGGAGTGATTATAAGATGCAAATAAAATACATCTTTAAGGGTGCGCCCAAATGCCGCATCTCAGCGGCGAGGGATTGGGCGCGCTTTCCCTTGGCAGATGCGAAGCGTCAGGCGAGCGCCGACGCAGCAGACAGCCCCTGCACGTGTTGGGCGATACGTCCGCGTGCGAACTGAAGTGCTGTCTGGGCGACGCGCTCGCCGAGATGACGCGCTGTGGCCAGGTCCGCTTCGGGCGGTGCCAGATCAGGGCCCTGATCGGTGTTCGATTGGGCCGCCGCGCCCAGCCAGAAGCCGAGGCGGTTGAGATCGTTCGCCGAGCCCTGCGTGGAGTTGTTCGCGGGCGGCAGGCCTAGGTTCACCCAATGCATGCCGTGCTGCGCGGCAAAGAGCGCCATCTGGATGAGGGTGGCGAGTTTGTCACCGGCGTGTGCGCCGGAGTTGGTAAAGCCCGCGGCGATCTTGTCCTGCCACACGTAGCCCTTCGTCATGACGATGTTCGACGTGGCTTCGGCAAACACTCTGAATTCCGCCGACGTGCCGCCCATGAAGGTGGGCGCGCCGAAGATGATGGCGTCGGCCTGTTCCAGATCGTCCCAGCGCGACGGCGCAGTTTCGCAGGGAATCAGGAGGGCGCTCGCACCGTCGGCGCGTTCGACACCTTCCTTGACGGCGGCGGCTTGTCGCGACGTGTGGCCATAGCGACTGTGAAACACGATCGCGACGTTTGTACTCAACATGCTTGACTCCATTCGTTCAGGGGATGAGAGGGGGATGGGGTATAGGTCGTAGCTCAAAGGGGCTTGCTCACAACTCGACCAGCACCACGCCTTTGAGCTTGCCCGCGCAGGCTTCCTGCAAGGCGAGTGGTGCGTTCTCCAGACCGTGGAACATCGTGCACGGCAGGTGAAAACTGCCGTCGAGCCGCCATGCGTTCTGACGCTTTATCCATTCGTCGAAGACGTCCTCGTCGTCGTCCGCGCTGTAGCCGCGCAGCGTGATGCCTTTGATCGGCAACTGGAAGGCGTCGATTTCGGTCGGTGCCACCGAGGTGGAGTGGTCCGCGTGCAACTCCGCGCCGAGTGCGCCCAGAATCGCGAAGCGGGCCCCTTCGCGGGCCTGTGCGACGGCGGCGGTCAATTGCTCGCCGCCGACCATATCGACGAAGACGTCGATGCCGTCGGGGGCGGCTTCGGCCAGTTGGGCGGCGAAGGGCTTGCCGTTGCGCACGATCACGGCGTCGTAGCCGAGGGCCTGCGTCATCCAGCCGGCTTTCTCGGCGCTGCCGGTGCTGCCGATGACGCGTGCCGCGCCGAGACGGCGGGCGATCTGACCGGCCATCGAGCCGATGGCGCCGGCGCCGCTTGAGACCAGCGCGGTGTCGCCACGTTTCACCGTGATGCCCCGCGTGAGCGCGGCGTAGGCCGTCCAGCCATGGCCGAGGTAGGCGGCCGGATCGAGTGGCCCGGCCGGCAGCCGTTTGCAATGCCGTGCGTCGACCACCGCGTGTTCGCGCCAGCCGAGCCGATGCGAGACGATCATGCCCGGCATCAGGCCGGATTCGGGTGTGGCGGCGATCACTTCACCGATGGCGCCGTCGGCGAGCGCGTCGCCGGGCTTGAGTGTGGGGAACGGAATGCCCTTGATGGCCGTGGCTTCGCGGCTGGCCATCAGCCGTGTGGAGATCGAGACACGAAACCATCGGTTGCGCACGAGCACTTCGTGCGGTGCCAGCGGCGGCAGGGGGGCTTCGGTGAGTGCGAAATATGACGAGGTCAGCGTGCCCTCTGGATGGGCAGTGAGCGTGACTTCTCGGGTGGTGCGGGGGAGGGCTGACATGGCAAAGTCCGTGGCAAAAACAGGGGCAACATGCGCTCGGGAATCGACGCAGGTATATTGGAATTTTTGCGTGGAACCCCCGCCATGCCTACTCGCCTTTCCTCAGGGCCGGTCGCCGCCCGCAGAGTCCCGCGACAGCAGCGTTCGCGGGCGACGGTCGATGCGATTATCGAAGCGGCGGCTCGCGTTCTCGGTGCGCGCGGCTGGGCCAAATTCAATACCAACGAAGTCGCCAGCGTCGCCGGTGCGAGCATCGGCTCGTTGTATCAATACTTCCCCGACAAGCTGGCGCTGGCCGAGGCGATTCGGGAGCGTCATCTCGACGCCGTACTCGCTGTTCTGCCCGATCCGGACGCGCCGCATGTGCCGACGCGCCTCGACACGCGCGTTGCCGATCTGATCGACGGCGTCATCCGGATTCACGCCGGTGACCAGCGTATGCATCACGTGCTGCTTGAGGAGGTGCCGCTTTCGACCCGTACGCAGGCCTTCGATGCGGAGTATCTGCGCCGCTATCAGGCGCTGATCGTGCCGGACGGGCAGGCGGCGTGCGAGCCGCGCGACGCCGTTGCGGCGAGAGTGCTTGCCGCCGCAGTCGAAGGGGTCGTGCATGCGGCGGTATCGCGCGGTGAACTCGGTTCGCCCGAGGTGCGCCGGGAACTCAACGGTTTTGTGGGCGCTTATCTGCGCGAGCGCCACGGTGGACTCGCGCTCAGGGGCTGACGCACAAGCGATGGCGATACGCGCCGGGCAAGCCGGATATCGGGCCGCCGGTCAGCCGCGGTTACCGGCATCTGTCCAACGTGCATAGTGCGACGCGAGGAAGATGAAATGCGTGCGCTGAAATTCAGGGAGCAGGTCGATGGCCGTTTCCCCTCTGGCGTTGACGCGCAGGACATCGGCGCCGGCGGCCAATGCCGCTACGATCGCAATGATCGCCGCGCTGTATTGCGTGGATTCGGGGCGTAGGGTCCGGGCGAGGTGATGCAGCACCGAGTTCATTTCCCGGTCCGTCGCCTGGGGCGGTGCGCCGAACTGGAGTACCACGCGCGCGGCATCGATATAACCGTCGACGACAAGACCTGCGGTGAGTGGCATGCCGTTCAGATCCACGACGCACAGATCGGCACCGTGTTCGGTCAACAGCCCGATGCGTTCTTGCAGTGTGCGGTTCATCTCGTGAGACGTCGCGCCGGCAGCGCGAGCAGCGCGTGTCGCGGAGGCGAGCGCGGTGTGGAGCAGGGGGCGGCCACTCGAATCGCACTGACTGGCGCACGGGCTGATGTCCAGCAAGAATGGCAGCCAGTCAGGCGCGTGCGTGGCGCACAGATGCGAGAGCGGGGGCAGGCTGTGCCCCATGCGGTACGGATCCGGGACATCGACGACGGTGTCGCGTCCGACGGCGACCAAGACCCGCAACGCCTGGCCGAGATTCAGGGGATGGGGTTCCGGTAAGACCTGTGAGTGCAACTGTTGGCTCAAGTGATCGACGAACAGCCGTTGGTAGCCGTCCGGGGTTGCGCCGTACCTGAGCCAGAGCAGCAGTCCTTCGTCCGAAAACAGCAGGTCGAGGTTGTCGCGACTGGGCCAGTCATGCAGGGCGGCAGTGCAGAACATGCCGGTGTCGCGCAGTTGTTCGAATGTGCGGGCCGTCGCGGGCCTCGTGAGTAGCGAGATCACGGCCGTGCGCAGTTTCGCCGTGTCGACGCGATTTGTCTGTCCTTCGCGGCTTGCAAAGGCGCAGAGCGCGAGCAGTTCATCGGCGGCAGCACACCCGGCGCACGAGAGAATGCTGGTGAGCAATGATGCACGGATGCGGCCTTCCCGGGACTCGGAAAGTACGTGCGCCAAGGGTTGTCTTGCTAACGCCGCGAGGTGGGCGTTGGATCCTGCGGCGGTGGTGGCGGGCGCGGCTTGAGGGGACACGGTGAGTGGCGCAGCGGGTGGCACAGCGGGTGAAACCGGGGGCATGAGCGGATGGGTGCGAGGCATGGCGGCGTGAGGTGGCATGGATGCGGTGAGGGAGAGCGGCATCATGCGAGCGCACCGGCGTCGCGGCTGTCGTTTCCTGCGGTGGCGTTGCGGACTCTGTGCGATCCGTGACGCGCTTACAATGTCGCCTTGATGCGCCGCGCTCATGCGTCGCCATGATGCTTTTTTCCAGTAGCTTGCCCATGTCCGATTCGAACGACCTCGGTGCCACGTCGCCCGAAACAGAACCCCAAACCGAAGCGACCGCCGCGGTGATTGCCGCCACACGTCACTGGCTCACGCGCGCCGTCATCGGCCTGAATCTTTGCCCGTTTGCCAAGGCCGTGCATGTGAAGCGTCAGATCCGCTATGTCGTGAGCGATGCGCACGACATGGAGGGCGCACTGCTCGACCTTGAGCGCGAATTGCAGTGGTTGGCCGAAGCCGACCCGGAAGCCGTCGACACCACGCTGCTGATCCTGCCCGATGCGCTGCTCGATTTTCACGAGTACAACGACGCGTTGTTCTTCGCGGAGCGCATGCTCAAGCAGTTGCGCTTCGAGGGCGAATTGCAGGTAGCGAGTTTTCACCCGGACTATCAGTTCGAAGGCACCGGCCCGGACGACGCGGAGAACTACACCAACCGCTCGCCGTACCCGATTTTGCATCTGCTGCGCGAGGCGAGCATCGACCGCGCGGTCGAGGCGTTTCCGGATGCGGAGGAGATCTTCGGACGCAACGAATCGCTGCTGCGCAAGATGGGCGTAGCGGGTTATCACGCGTGGATGGCGGAGCCTGCGGAAGACGAAGACGGGGCGAATGACAACGCGATGGGCGATGCCGAGGCGAACAAGCCGGCAGGGGATGGGAAGTAATTGAGGCAGGAACCCCACCAGGACAGGTGGGGTTTTCGGCGCACGCCAAAAACAAAAAAGCCGCGCGACGGAATCGAGCGGCTTTCTTGTTGACTACGTACTACCTTCTGCTTGCATGACCAGGGACTGAAGAAGTCGCTGGTGCCGGAGAGAGGAATCGAACCCCCGACCTTCTCATTACGAATGAGCTGCTCTACCGACTGAGCTACTCCGGCGCTGCGAAGAAGTGAGATATTAGCAGGTTTTCCGCGATTGTCACGCCTTTTTTCAGAGATTTTTTGTCATCAGCGCGTGCGCGCCGCGTAAATCCTTGAAATTACAGAATTCCTGCGCTTCGTCATCGCGAAAATTTTTTGCGCGTACTGCGCCAACCTCGCGATGACGACAGCCATCGACCTCACTGCCTTCCGCACTTACTTCTTGTCGGCCTCGTGGTGATAGCCGGTCACGCGCTCGACTTCGTTCTTCGAACCGAGGAACACCGCCACGCGCTCGTGCAGTTTCTGCGGCTGAATATCGAGAATGCGCTGCACGCCATTGGTCGCGGCACCGCCCGCCTGCTCGACGAGGAAGCTCATCGGGTTGGCTTCATACATGATGCGCAGCTTGCCCGGCTTGTCCGGATCACGCTTGTCGGCCGGGTACATGAACACGCCGCCGCGCGTCAGGATGCGATGCACGTCGGCCACCATCGAGGCGATCCAGCGCATATTGAAGTCCTTGCCGCGCGTGCCTTCCTTGCCTTCCAGCAACTCGCCGATGTAACGCTGCACCGGCGGGTACCAGTGGCGCTCGTTCGACATGTTGATGGCGAATTCCTTGGTGTCTTCCGGAATGCGCATGCCTTCTTGCGTGAGCACCCACGAGCCCATTTCACGATCGAGCGTGAAGCAGTTCACGCCATGACCCGTGGTCAGCACCAGCACGGTCTGCGGGCCATACACGGCATAACCGGCGGCGACCTGTTGCGTGCCCGGTTGCAGGAAGTCCTGTTCGGTCGGGTCCGTCACGCCTTCCGGGCAACGCAGCACCGAGAAGATCGTGCCGATCGACACGTTCACGTCGATGTTCGACGAGCCGTCGAGCGGATCGAACATCAGCAGGTATTCGCCTTGCGGGTAACGGTTGGGGATGTGGAAGACGTCTTCCATCTCTTCCGACGCCATGGCCGCGAGATGGCCGCCCCATTCATTGGCTTCGAGCATGATCTCGTTGGAGATCACGTCGAGCTTCTTCTGGACTTCGCCTTGCACGTTTTCACTGCCGGCGCTGCCCAGCACGCCACCGAGGGCGCCCTTGGACACGGCGTGGCTGATCGACTTGCACGCGCGCGCAACGACTTCGATCAACAGACGCAGCTCTGCGGGAATGTTGCTGTATTCCCGCTGCTGTTCGATGAGATATTGGGTGAGGGTCTTGCGGCGCATAGGGGCCTCCAAAAGCAAAAAAGCGTTCGTATTTCGCGACGGACGCAATTTTACCCGCAAAGACCCGCCGCCCCGGCGAAAAAACGCGGGGCGGGGCACTGAAGGATCAGTCGAGTCCGTCGAACAGGGCGTCGTCCGGGCCGACATGCGAGGGCGAGCGCCACGTGGCGTCGCGCATGCTGTGCTGCACTTGCTTGTCCACGCCGAGCAGAATCGCGAAGATCGCCATGCGCACCGGAATGCCGTTGTCAGTCTGACGGAAGATCGCCAGACGCGGGTCGTGATTCAGATCGGTCGACAGATCGTTAGCGCCCGGACGGCTGTCGCGCGGCAGCGGGTGCATGATGATCGTGCGGCTGTCGCAGTACGTGTTGATGAGCGCTTCGTTGATCTGGAAGTCCGGCGTGTAGCCTTCGATGGCTTCGTCGGCAAAGCGCTCTTTCTGAATGCGCGTCGCGTAGACCACATCCGCACCGGCCAGATCGGCGAGCGAGTTGCTCTGCACGATGACGTGGCCGTTCTGCGAAATCTGATCGAGAATGTACGTCGGCATTTCGAGCGACGGCGGCGAAATCAGCGTGAACTTCAGGCCGCGGTACAGCGCGAGCAGCTTGATCAGCGAGTGCACCGTGCGGCCGTAGCGCAGGTCGCCGACCATCGCCACATGGGCGCCGTCGACCAGCTTGCCCAGACGCGAGAATTCGCGGCCGATGGTATACAGATCGAGAATGGCCTGACTCGGGTGTTCGCCGGGACCGTCGCCGCCGTTGATCACCGGAATATTGGTGGCACGCGCAAACTCGGCGACCGAACCTTTTTCCGGGTGACGCACGACCAGCGCGTCGACGTAGCCGCTCATCACGCGGCTCGTGTCGTAAATCGACTCGCCCTTGGCCATCGACGAGAACGTGAAGCCGGTGGTGTCGCACACCGAGCCGCCGAGACGGCAGAACGCCGAGCCGAAGCTCACGCGGGTGCGGGTACTGGCTTCGAAGAACAGGTTGCCGAGCACTGCACCTTCGAGCACGCGCGAGATCTTCTGGCGGCGGGCAATCGGTTGCATGATGTCGGCGACGTGGAACAGCTCTTCGAGCGAATCGCGCGAGAACTGGTCGACGGAGATCAGATGCGGCTTGCCGTCGAGACCCATGCGTTCACGCAGCGGCTTGTGTGCGCTTTGCGTAGATTCCGCAGACGGCGCTTCACGGCCGAGGATTTCGCCGACGAATTTCTCGACGATGCTCGGCATCGTGCGATATTCGCTGGAATCTTCGGGGAGCAGCCAGGTGTCGAGGGCGCGCCGGCGAACGCCGATACGCTCGGCGAAGGTGTCGCGGGTCATGTTCAGGCGACGCATCGCGTCGCGCAGGAAAGTCTGCTGTGCACTCATGGTCGGGTCGGCAGGGCTGTGTACGCGATGCGTATAATAGGCGTCGATTCGTTGTTTGTCCAGCAAAAGACGTGCCCCTTGTGGGGCCGCGCCAGCCGGGCGTTTCCGGCATTTCCGGCGTATTGCCGCACAGGTATGGAAAACCTTCTCCGCAAGCTCGACCTCACTTCTTTGCGCCTTTTCGTGGCCGTCTGCCAGGAGCGGAGCATGGCACGCGCGGCCGAGCGCGAATTCATCGCGCCGTCGGCCATCAGCCGGCGTATTGCCGATATCGAGGCCATCGTCGGCCTGCCCCTGATCCAACGTCACCAGCGCGGCATTACCGTCACCCCGGTGGGCGAAACCGTGCGCCGCTACGCCGAGCGCATTCTCGGCACCATCGAATCCCTCGGTGCGGAGCTGTCGCAGTTCCATGAAGGCGCGCGCGGCAGCGTGCGCATTGCCGCCAACCTGTCGGCCATCGTGCAGTTTCTGCCCGAAGATCTTGCCGCATTCGGCCGCGTGTTCTCGGCGGTCGACGTCGAACTCGATGAACAGCACAGCAATGAAGTGCTGCAACGCGTTGGCGAGCGCGCGGTGGACGTGGGCATCTGCAACGCCGTGGCTGGGATCGAAGCCTTCACGATGGTGCCGTACCGCCGCGACCGGTTGGCGGTGATTCTGCCGGTGGGCCACCCGCTGGCCGCCCGCACGGGCGAGATTGCGTTTTCGGCCTGCGTGAACGAAACGCTCGTCGGCCTGCAAGGCAATAGCGCTCTTACCCAGTTGCTGCGCCAGCAGGCGAGTGCGGCGGGCGCGTCGCTGCGCATCAAGATCCGGGTGTCGAGTCTGGATGCGCTTTGCCGCATGGCGCACGCCGGGCTGGGCATCGCCATCGCGCCCGAGCAGGTCGGCCAGTTGTATGTGGGCAAGCTCGACGTGGTGGTGCGTCCGCTCACCGACGAGTGGGCCCATCGCCAACTGTGGATGGTGTTCCCATCGCGCGAACAACTCAGCGCGACCGCTTCCGCCGTGGTGAACTTCCTCGCGCAGGGGCAAGGGCAGCAGGGCGAGCCGGTGTAACAGGAGCAACAGGCGCAACAGGCGGGGTGTAACAGGTGATAGGCGAGGGGGCAGGCCTTCGCAAACCGTCATGCCGGGATTGCCAAGACGGCACGGCAGGCCCCAAAGGCCGCCGCTATGCTGTCTTTCGGAGGTAATCGCTGCATGGAAGACATCATTCGTTTTGACGGCCGCATTCTGTTCTTGTCCGACGACCCGGCCATCGTGCGCCGGCAGATCGCGGGCGAGACCGTCACCCGCGCCGAGGCCGGCACCTTGCGTGAGAATGTCTCGACCGACGAGATCACGCCCGTCACGGTCATGCTCACTTACGACGAGCGCCTTGGCCGCTACCCTTATGTCGGTTTCAAAGCGGGAAACGAACTCCCCATCGGCGAGCACGACATTCGCCGCGGCGGCTTTCAGGTGACTGTCGCCGGCAAGCGCTACGGCAAGGGCTCGTCGCGCGAATCGAGCCCGCTCGCGGAATTGTCCGCCGGCATCCGGCTCATCGTGGCCGAGAGCTTCGAGCGCATTTATCAGCAGAACTGCGACAACATCGGCATTCTGACGACGACCGACTTCGGCGTGCTCGATCGCATTCTCGCGGGCGAAGCCATTCCCATCACCGAATTTCTCAAGGGCCGCGACGCTCTCACGCAGCAGATCATCCGCAGCGGGGGCCTGCTCGCCTACAGCAAATTTGCCGAATGGCCCGTGCCGGTGTCCGGTGGTGTCGATGGCGCCAATGCCTCGACGGCATCCGCGGCCGATGCGCCGCCGCGCACGCTCGTCGAAAAGATCATTGCGCGCCGCCTGCATCCGGCCACCCCGGGGGCCGCGCGTGGCGACGGCGTGTTCGTCGCGGTCGACTGGCGGTTCTCGCACGATTACTTCACCGGCATGTGCGCGCACCTGATGCATCGGGCGTTTGGTGAGCCCGCACCGTTGCACGACCCGGCACGCATCATCGTGTTTCAGGATCACCTCGTGCTGGCCGCGCAGAGTCATCCGCACGTCACGCAGGGCTTGCTCCCCGGGGTGGCGAACCTGACGAGCGGTCACCGCGAGTTTGCGGCGCGGTATCCCGTGCTCGCGCATGGCGAACTGACCGATGCCGGGGGCGCTTCAGGAGACGCTGGCGCCGACGGTATCTGCCACGCGCTCATGGCGGAGCGTTACGCGCTGCCGGGGCAGATCGTGATCGGCACCGATTCGCATACGCCCCACGCCGGTGCGCTGGGTTGCCTCGCCTTCGGGGCGGGGGCGACGGACATCGCGAACAGCTGGACGACGGGCTACGTGCGGTGCAAGGTGCCCGAGACGCTGCGTATCGAAATCGACGGCGCGTTGTCGCCGGGCGTGACTGCGAAGGACGTGGTGCTGCATCTGCTGCGGCTCGACGCGATTCGCAGTGGCGGCGCGATCGGACTGGTGTTCGAGTACGGCGGCAGCGCGGTGCGCGCGATGTCCATCGACGAGCGCGCGACGCTGACCAACATGGTGGCGGAGCTGGGTGGATTCACCGGCATCGTCGCACCCGACGAGAAGACGGTCGCCTTCCTCAAGACGCGCCGAGGCGTGGATTTCACCGTCGAGCCGTGGATGACGAGTGATGCCGACGCGGTGTATCGCGACGTGATCCGTATCGACGCGACGTCGCTCACGCCGATGCTCGCGCGACCCGGCGACCCGGGCAATGGCGTGGCGCTGAGCGCACTGGAAGCGCCCGTGTCGATCGACATCGCGTATGGCGGCTCGTGCACGGCGGGCAAGCGCGACGACTTCGATGCCTATCACGACGTGCTCGCGTGGGGGCTGGCGCACGGCATGCGCGTGGCGCCCGGCCGCTCGCTGTTTCTGCAATTCGGCACGATGGACGTGCGCGCGTACTGCGAGTCGCGTGGCTATCTGACGACGTTCGAAGCCGTGGGCGCCACGCTCATCATGCCCGGTTGCGGCGCTTGCGCGAACTGCGGGCCGGGGCAGTCGACCACGCGCGAGCAGGTCACCATCAGCGCCATCAACCGCAATTTTCCCGGCCGTTCGGGGCCGGGCAGCGTGTGGCTGGCGAGCCCCTATACGGTGGCGGCGAGTGCGTTGGCGGGGCGTATTGCAAGCTTTGAAGAACTTCAACGCGCGACATAAATCGGTGACCGGCGCGACATCATTCGTGGCAGAATTTGGGCCTCGCGCCTGTTGATTCATGGTGTATCGCGACGCAACGCTCACGTAGTCACATGTGATTTGCATGGGATGCCACTGGGCGATGCGTCGACAAAAAGCTGTTCGGCCATGACCGGACAGGCCCGGAGACGACTTTCATGCCATCCCCCCAAGTTTCGATGCCTTCCTCGCCTGCCACCTCTGCCGCCGCCCCTGCGCGCGCGGCCTCAACGCTCACTGCCGGTGAGATTTCCGCCCGCCTCGATCGCCTGCCGCCCACGCGCACCGTGTGGAAACTGGTGGTGTTGCTGAGTCTCGGGTTCTTCTTCGAACTCTACGATCTGCTCTACACCGGCTATATCGCGCCGGGGCTGGTCAAGAGCGGCATCCTGACGCCGACCACGCCGGGCTTGTTCGGCACCACCGGCGTTGCGAGTTTCATCGCCGCATTGTTCTCGGGCCTGTTCATCGGCACCATCGCCTGCGGCTTCCTCGCGGACCGTTTCGGACGGCGGGCGGTCTTCACCGGTTCACTGCTCTGGTACACGGTCGCCAACGTCATCATGGCGTTTCAGGAGACGTCCACGGGCGTGAACTTCTGGCGCTTTATCGTCGGGCTCGGCATCGGCGTCGAGCTGGTCACCATCGGCACGTACATCGCCGAGTTGGTGCCCAAGCAGATTCGCGGGCGCGCGTTCGCATGCGAACAGGCGGTGGGCTTCACCGCTGTGCCGGTCGTGGCGTTTCTCGCTTACTGGCTCGTGCCGCGCGAATTCCTCGGTCTGGAGGGCTGGCGCTGGGTGGTGCTCATCGGTGCGCACGGTGCCGTGTTCGTCTGGTGGATTCGCCGCGCATTGCCCGAGAGCCCGCGCTGGCTGGCGCAGAAAGGGCGTCTGGAGGAAGCCGATCGCGTGCTGAGTGCGCTCGAAGCGAAGGTTGCCGCCGAGTACGGCAAGCCGCTGCCGCCGCCCGGCGTGCCTGAGCCGGTCGTGCCCAAGGGGGCGTTCCGCGACATGTGGGTGCCGCCGTACCGCAAGCGCGCCATCATGATGATTCTGTTCAACATCTTCCAGACGGTGGGCTTCTACGGTTTCGCCAACTGGGTGCCGACGCTGCTCATCAAGCAAGGCGTCACCGTGACCACGAGCCTCGGCTATTCGAGCGTGATTGCGCTGGCCGCGCCCATCGGACCGCTGATCGGCCTGTGGATGGCTGACAAGGTCGAGCGCAAGCACGCCATCGTGTGGACCGCCGGTATCGGCATCGTGTGCGGGCTGGTGTTCTCGCAGGTGACGTCGTCGTTCCTGCTGATCGCAATGGGCATCGGTCTCACGCTCGCCAACAACATCATGTCGTACAGCTATCACGCTTATCAGACGGAACTGTTCCCCACGGGCATTCGCGCCCGCGCGGTCGGTTTCGTGTACTCGTGGAGCCGTTTCTCGGCCATCTTCACGGCGTTCCTGATCGCGTCGGTGTTGCGCAATTTCGGCGTGACCGGCGTGTTCGTGTTCATCTCGCTGGCGATGCTCGTGGTCATGCTGTCGATCGGCCTGATGGGACCGCGCACGCGTGACGTGGCGCTGGAGAAGATTTCGCAGTAAAAAGGCAGAGACTGGAGGACGAGATCATGGCGGATCTGCAAACCGAAGCGGCCTACGAGGCCAATGCCGTGCGTTACAGCGACGACTGGCTCAACCAGCCGCCGCCGGACGATATGTATGCGCTGCTGGTGCGGCACTTCGTGCCGGGCGGCCGCACCGTCGATGTGGGCTGCGGCAATGGCCGCGATGCGGCGTGGCTGGCGCAGGCGGGATTCGACGTAGTGGGTTACGACAACTCGCCCGCGCTGGTCGAACTCGCGCGCAAGACGTTTCCGTGGGTATCGTTCCATGTGGGCAAGCTGCCGCAACTCGAGAACGTGACGGAGACCTTCGACAACGTGGTCTGTGAGACGGTGCTCATGCATTTGAACGCGGCCGACGTGCCTGCTGCGGCCGACCGGCTCTGGACGCTGGTGCGCCCCGGTGGCGTGCTCTACGTGTCGTGGCGCGTGACCGAGGGCACGGACCAGCGTCATGAAGACGGTCGCCTCTATAGCGCGTTTGCACCGGATGTCGTGCGTGCGGCGTTTCACGAGGGCGTCGTGCTGCATGAAGAAGACGTGACGAGCGCGAGCTCGGGCAAGCGCGTCTGCCGCCTGATCGTGCGCCGGCCCGCCTGACATCGCTCTCGCTACAGCAGTTCGATTTCGGGCAACGAGAGCAGGCTCGTCTCGCGCATCAGCGAGACGAATTCCCCAATATACGGACGCGCCGTAATCGCCGGTAGCGTCGCCGCCCACAACTCCGACGTCAGCCCCTTCGGCGTGATCGGCCGTGCGCTCACATAGCGCCGTTCCAGATAGGCGGTGACGGCCCACAACGGCAGGGCCGCCAGCCCGCGCCGGCTCGCCACCAATTGCAGAATCGCCACCGTCAGCTCGGTGGTACGGCGCGTGGGCTCGATGCCCGCCGGGCGCAGCACCTGACGCACGATGTCGAGCATGTCGTCCGGCACCGGGTAGGTGATCAGCGTCTCGTCGCGAAAGTCCTCTGCATCGAGGTGCGTCTTCGCGGCCAGCGGGTGATCGTTGGCCATCAACGCCATCATCTGGAAGCGGAACAGCGGGTGGAAATCCACCGCTTCGCCCTCCTCATGCTCCGAGATGATCGCCAGATCGGCACGGTCCTGATGCAGCAGACCAATCGGGTCGGCATGAAAGCCCGACACGATATCCAGTTCGACTTCCGGCCAGCGCACGCGAAACGCGTCCATGGCGGGCATCAGCCAGTCGAAGCAGGTGTGGCACTCCACCGCGATGCGCAGCGTGCCCTGCGTGCCCTGTGCGAGCCGTGTGAGATCGCGCCCGGCCTCGTCGACGGCAGGCACCACCTGTTCTGCCAACGCCAACAAGCGCTTGCCGGCTGGCGTAAAGACCAGCGGGGATGACTTGCGCACGAACAACGGCAGCCCGTAGAAGTCTTCCAATGCCTTGATCTGATGCGAGAGCGCCGATTGCGTCAGATGCAGCCACAGCGCCGCGCGCGACACACTGCCGGTATCGCGCAACGCCAGCAGCGTCTGGAGGTGCCGAAGTTCGATGGGAGTTCGCTGCATGAATGAAATTAATGTTAATCGGCAAAAACTTTCGTTTGAATAATACATGAGCGCCCGGGATACTGCCATTCTGGGCGGGGCTTACCCGCCCGTTTCGCACAACATCAGCAATCGGGAAGACAACGCTCATGGCCCAAGCCCACGTACTCGGACTGCCGCGCATTGGCGCGCAACGTGAACTCAAATTCGCTCAGGAGGCGTTTTGGCGCGGCGACATGGAGATCATGGCGTTGCAGGCCACCGGGCGCAGTGTTCGCGCGGCCAACCGCGCTGCCCAGCGTGCCGCCGGTCTCGACTGGATTACCGTCGGCGACTTCCATTGGTACGACCAGGTGCTCTCCACGCTGGCGCTCGTCGGCGGTCTGCCAGGGCGTTTCGGTGCCAAGCCCGAGGCGCTCACGCTGACCGACTACTTCACCGCCGCGCGCGGCAACGCGCAACACAGCGCGATGGAAATGACGAAGTGGTTCGATACGAACTACCACTACCTCGTGCCCGAGTATTCGCCGCAGACGCGCTTCGGCAAGGGCGTCGACTGGCTGTTCGAAGAAGTGGCCGAGGCGCTGATCGAGGGCACCAACGTCAAGCCGGTGTTGCTCGGCCCGCTCTCGCTGCTGTTCCTAGGCAAAGAGAAGGGCGGGCTGGAGGATCGTCTGACGCTGCTGCCTGACCTGATCACGCAATACGTGCGGGTGCTCTCGCGCCTGAAGGCGCAGGGGGTGACGTGGGTGCAGATCGACGAGCCGATTTTCGCGCTCGACTTGCCGGTGCGCTGGCGCGATGCGTTCGCACCTGCCTATGCCGAACTCGCCGACGTGGCGCCGTCGCTGCTGCTCACGACCTACTTCGGCGACGTTAGCGAGCATGCGGCGCTGCTCGCGTCGTTGCCCGTGGCTGGCGTGCATCTCGATGGCGTGCGCGCCCCGCAACAACTGGCCGCATTCGCCGCGTGCTGGCCGGCAGACAAAGTGCTGTCGGCAGGCGTCGTCGATGGCCGCAATGTCTGGCGCTGCGATCTGGCGCGCGCACGGGCAATGCTGATGCCGCTCGCCGAGCAACTGGGCGAGCGCTTGTGGGTGGCGTCGAGCTGCTCGCTCATGCACTGCCCGGTCGATCTGGCGAGCGAAGTGGGTCTGGATAAGGAAGTCCGCAAGTGGTTGGCGTTCGCCGTGCAGAAGCTGGGCGAAGTCGCGTTGCTGCGCCGTTCGCTCGACCCTGGCGAGTTTGCGTCGGCCGATGTGCGTGCCGCGTTTGTCGCTGATGGCACGGCTCAGGCAGAGCGCCGCACCTCGCCGCGAATTCACAACAGCGTGGTGCAAAAGCGGCTGGCGGCGCTGACCGATGCCGACGCGCGCCGTTCCTCGGCCTATCCGGTGCGTGCCGAGGCGCAACAGGCATGGCTCAAGCTACCGGTGTTGCCGACGACAACGATCGGGTCGTTCCCGCAGACGCCCGCCATTCGCAGTGCCCGCGCCGACTTCAAGCGCCGCGCGATGACGCATCTGGATTATCTGGAAACGATGCGCGCGCAGATTCGTCTGGCGATTGAAAAGCAGGAAGCCTACGGCCTCGATGTGCTGACGCATGGCGAAGCCGAGCGCAACGACATGGTCGAGTATTTCGGCGATCTGCTCTGGGGTTTCGTGATCACCGAACACGGCTGGGTGCAGAGCTACGGCTCGCGATGCGTGAAGCCGCCGGTGATCTACGGCGATGTGTATCTGCCCGAGCCGATGACGGTGACGTGGAGCGCCTATGCGCAGAAGCTGACCGACAAGCCCGTCAAGGGCATGCTGACCGGCCCGGTGACGATACTGCAATGGTCGTTCGTTCGCGATGATCAGTCGCGCGAACTGACGGCTTTGCAGATCGCGCTGGCGTTGCGCGAAGAAGTGGCGGCGCTGGAAAAGGCCGGTGTGCGCGTGATTCAGATCGACGAGCCGGCGCTGCGCGAAGGGCTGCCGCTGCATGCGAACGACTGGCCGGCGTATCTGGCGTGGGCTGTGCGGGCGTTCCGTGTGTGCTCGTCGGGCGTGGCAGATGACACGCAGATTCACACGCACATGTGCTATTCGGAATTTCAGGACATTCTCCCGTCGATTGCCGCGCTCGATGCCGACGTGATCTCGATTGAAGCGGCGCGCTCGGCGATGGAGCTGCTGGGTGCCTTCGAAGCGTTCGAGTACCCGAACGAGATCGGCCCGGGCGTGTACGACAATCACTCGCCGCGCGTGCCATCGCAGGCGGAGGTGGAGCGCCTGATCGAAGCTGCCCTCGCGCGTATTCCGGCCGAGCGGTTGTGGGTCAATCCGGACTGCGGTCTGAAGACGCGTGACTGGGCGCAACTCGACGGCGCATTGACGAATCTCGTGGCGGCGGCAAAAGCGGTGCGGGAACGGTTGGGGCTGACGGCAACGGCACAGGCGGCCTGATTCGTCGGCTGATTTGGCTGATTTGGTTGATTCGGCTCAAAGGCCCCGGTCATGAAAAAAGGCGATGCGTATTTCTCGCATCGCCTTTTTCTTTGCTGCGTCACCCCATCAGCGTGACTGCCCAGCCGTTCAGGCCAGCGCCTTCTCCACGATTTCGCGCACGTCTTTCGACAGTGCTTTGTGGTCCGCGACTTGTTGCAACGCGTCGCGCATACGGTCGCGCAGCGTCGGCGTGTACTTGCGCCAGCGGTCGAGTACGCGTGCGAGGCGTGCAGCGACTTGCGGGTTCAGGGCGTCGAGCGACAGCACTTGTTCCGCCCAGTACTGATAGCCCGAGCCGTCGGCCGCGTGGAACTGCGCCGGGTTGCCGCTACAGAAGCTGAAAATCAACGAGCGCGCGCGGTTCGGGTTCTTGATCGTGAACGCCGGGTGGCGCATCAGCGCGCGCACCGCATCGATCACACAGTGACTGCCGTCACCGCGTTGCATGGCCTGCAAGGCAAACCATTTGTCGATGGCCAGCGCTTCGTGTTCAAAGCGCTGGTAGAAGTCGTCGAGCGCCTCGGCGGCGTGATTCTGTCCATGCGCCGCATCGCCGTCACGCGCGGCACCGCCACGTTGCACGAGTGCCGTGAGGGCGGCGAAGCGGTCCGTCATGTTGTCGGCAGTGTCGTACTGCGTGCGGGCGGTTTGCGCCACGCCAGCGTCCGACAGCTCCATCAGATACGACAGCGCGAGGTTCTTCAGCGCGCGTTCGCCAGCCGATGCGGCATCCGGGCGATAGGCACCCGGCACGCGGTGGTTGTGATACGCAGCCAGCCACTCGGTATGCAGCGAGGCGGCCAGACGCTGACGCAGATACTGACGCGCCGCATGAATCGCGGCGGGGTCGATCTCGCTCATCTGCTCGCCGAGGTACGACTCGGCCGGCAGCGTGAGGGCCTGCGCGCGGAAGGCCGGGTCGAGCGTTTCGTCGCGCAGCACCTGACGGAAAGCTTCGAGCACGTAGCTGTCCACGCTCGGCAACTGGCCCATCTGAATCGATTCGACCAGTGCCAGCAACTGACGCGTGGCGAGGCGTTGGCCCGCTTCCCAGCGGTTGAACGGATCGCTGTCGTGCGCCATCAGGAACGCAAGTTCGTCGATGGTGTATTCGTGCTCCACGATGACCGGCGCAGAGAAACCGCGCAGCAACGAGGGCATCGGCGTGTGATCCACGTCCACGAACGTGAAGCTCTGACGCTCCTGCGTGAAGTCGAGCACGCGCGTGGTGGCGGCGGGGGCATCCGCCGGTTCACCGGCCAAACGCAGCGCCATGTCGCGGCCGTCGCGATCGAGCAGGCCCACGGCAAACGGAATATGGAACGGCTGTTTGACGAGCCCGCTGTCGTGCAATTCGACACCGACCTTCGGACAGCGTTGCGTGAGCGTGAGCGTATAGGTGCGTGCGGCTTCGTCGTAAGTGGCGTCAACCGTCACGCGTGGCGTCCCGGCCTGGCTGTACCAGCGGCCGAATTGCGTCAGGTCGCGCTGATTGGCATCGGCCATCGCGGCGCGGAAGTCGTCGCACGTCACGGCTTGACCGTCGTGACGCTCGAAGTACAGGTCCATGCCCTTGCGGAAGCCGTCGCGGCCGAGCAGCGTCTGATACATGCGCACGACTTCGGCGCCTTTCTCGTAGACGGTGACGGTGTAGAAATTGTTGATCTCGACGTAGCTCTCGGGGCGCACGGGGTGAGCCATCGGGCCCGCGTCCTCGGGGAACTGCGCTTGACGCAGCACGCGCACGTCGTCGATGCGCTTGACCGCGCGGCCCGAGTCCGAGCCCATCATATCGGCCGAGAATTCCTGATCGCGGAACACCGTCAGGCCTTCCTTGAGACTCAACTGGAACCAGTCGCGGCAGGTCACGCGGTTGCCGGTCCAGTTATGGAAATACTCGTGGCCGACCACGGCTTCGATGTTGCCGAAGTCGTCATCCGTCGCGGTGGCGGCATCGGCCAGCACATACTTCGTGTTGAAGATGTTCAGGCCCTTGTTTTCCATCGCGCCCATGTTGAAGTCGCTCACGGCGACGATCATGAAGCGGTCGAGATCGAGCACGCGGCCGAAGCGCGTTTCGTCCCAGCGGATGGAATTGATGAGCGAGTCCATCGCGTGTTCGGTCTTGTCGAGGTCTTGCGGCTGGACCCAGACCTGCAACAGCTTCTCGCGGCCATCGCCGGCCACGATGCGCGCTTCGCGGCACACCAGACGGCCTGCGACCAACGCGAACAGGTAGCTCGGCTTCTTGAACGGGTCGTCCCAGATCGCGAAGTGGCGGCCGTCAGGCAAATCGCCCTTGTCGATCAGGTTGCCGTTGGCGAGCAGCACCGGATACGCTTCGCGATCGGCGCGCAGCGTGACGGTGTAGGTCGCCATCACATCCGGACGGTCGAGGAAGTAGGTGATCTTGCGAAAGCCTTCGGCTTCGCATTGGGTGAAGAAATTTCCGCCCGACACGTACAAGCCCATCAGCGACGTGTTCTCCTGCGGGCAACAACGCGTGACGAGCGTGAGTTCGAACGCTTCGGGCGGTGCCTCGACGGTGAGCGTCTCTTCGCCGGTGCGGTAGCCGCTCCACGGCTTGCCGTCGACTTCGAGGCTCACCAGTTGCAGGCCCTGACCGACCAGTTCGAGATCGCTCCCCGCGCCTGCCGGGTTGCGATGCACGCGCAGGCGGCTGGTCACGGTGGTGACGTCGGGAGCGAGGTCGAAGTCGAGTTGGACGGTGTCGATCAGGTACGCCGGAGGCGTATAGTCGGAGCGCTGAATAAGGCCAGCGATATCGGTTCTGAGCATGGACGGTGATTTTGCGGACGGCCAAGGATTCACAAATTGTAACGGATTGCCGCGTTTTGGCTCGTCACTTGGTGCAACGTCGAAAAATTTGGAGAATTTTGCGCGTGCCGAACCGTCAAAGATTCGGGAGGTGCACGAGGCACCGTCCTATGCTTAAATCGGCGCGAGGGGCGCGCTTTGCCGTACTTGGCATTTCTCTGGAGCAGTGAATCATGTGGAAAAGATGGGGAATGGCGACGCTGGTCGCTGCCAGCGCCATGCTGGCCGGTTGTGCCAGCACGGTCACGAGCCAGGTGACCGCGTTTGGCGACTCGCCGGGCTTTGATGGGCCGCGCACTTACGCGCTCACGCGTACCCCGGAGCAGCAGAACAATCAGGAGCACGCGACCTACGAGCAGTGGCTGCGCAACCGGCTTGCCGGTGACGGTTTCGCCGAGCAAAGCCCGTCGTCGGCTCACTATCTGGTGGGCATGAGCTATGGCATCAGTCAGCAGATGATGCGCGTGGCCGAGCCGGCCTACGACCCGATGTTTGCACGGGGGCCGTGGGGACCGTGGGGACGTCCGTGGGGCTGGTACGGTTACCCGTATGGCGGCGCGATGCCGGCCTACATCGAGCGTGACTATCCGTATGCGCTCAAGGGGCTGCAACTGCGCTTTACCGACCGGGCGAGCGGCAAGGAGGTGTATCGCGTGTCGGCCGAGACGAGCGATGGGGGCACGTCGCTCGCATCCACCATGCCGTACCTGATCGATGCGGCGCTCAAGCAGTTGCCGTTCCCGAGCGGGCGCACGGTCAACGTGGAGCAGAAAGTCGGACAGTGATGGGTGAGGGCGCAGCACGGCAGGCCGTGTGCAGCGCTGTCATGTGACAGGTTGCGCAAACGCCGGGCAGGGCGTCGTGCCGCTGAAAGCGCGGCGCGACACCTTGCCCGGCGTTTTTGTTTTTCTGCGTTACTGCATCAGCGTGATGATGCCGAGCACCAGGAAGATGACGGCGGCCACCGCGTGGACGGCGCGCGTGGGCAGGCGTCCCGAGAACTTGTGGCCGACCAGCACGGCGGGCACGTTGGCGAGCATCATGCCGAGCGTGGTGCCGGCGACCACGCCGAAGAAGTCCTGATAGCGCGCGGCGAGCATCACCGTGGCGATCTGCGTCTTGTCGCCCATTTCGGCGATGAAGAACGTCAGCACGGTGGAGGCAAACACGCCGAGCTTGCGCTTGGTGTTGGCGTCTTCGTCGTCGACCTTGTCGGGAATCAGAATCCAGATCGCCATGCCGATGAACGACGTGACGACGGCCCACTTCATGATCGACGGGCTGATGGCGGTCGACAGCCATTCGCCCAGCGCACCGGCGAAGCCGTGATTGACAAGTGTGGCGACGAGAATGCCAAGAATGATCGGCACGGGCTTTTTAAAGCGCGCAGCGAGAACGAGGGCCAGCAGTTGGGTTTTGTCGCCGATTTCGGCGAGACCGACGACGCCGGTCGAGATGAGGAATGGGGACACCTTATTTTTTCTCCGCCGGGCCACGTTGATGCGAGCCAATGACAATGCATCCCGGCCCGGTTGGCGGAAGCATCGTCATCGGTCTCGCCAGGCCCTTCGGCTGCGCACGCCATAGCCGAAATCGGCCAAGTCTGTTGACGTACGCCCCTGCCGGTACACGCACTACTCGCAATACACGATGTGCACGACAGGGCGGCTACTCCCCAATGAATCGGAGCGGATTATAGCATCGGATTCGTGACACGCAAGTGATGGCGCGCACACCGTGGGGCAATTTGCCGCGCGTGGTGGTGCGAGTTCACCGCGTGATGCGCACGGTGGCGTCGCGGTGCCCGGAAAGCAAAAAAGGGCGGCCGAAGCCGCCCAAGGAGATCCCCGACCGCATGCCCCTTGCGCACGGTCGGCGACCGCGGGGGAACGTGCGCCGCGCCAAGGCGGCGGCGTACGTTTCCTCGCGAAAGCAATGCAACAACGTCATGCACGGGCTCAATGCGCAAACATCAGCGCCTCGATGTCAGTGCGCCGCGCGTCGATGCACCGGCTTGCCGGCGGCATACGTCGTGGCAATGGCACGGTCGTCGCCGAGCATCGCGAACGCGAACAGCAACTCTTCGAGCGACTCGGCCAGCGCAGAACGGCGGGCGAGCAACGGCGTCGCCTTCGGATCGAGCACCACGAAGTCGGCTTCCGCCCCGACTGCCAGCGTACCGATCGTGCCGTGCAGATCGAGCGCGTGTGCGGCGCCTTCGGTGGCCAGATAGAACATGCGCTCAGCCGTGAGGTGATAGCCCGACAAGCGCGCGACCTTGTGCGCTTCGTTCATCGTTTGCAGCATCGAGAACGTGGAGCCGCCGCCCACATCGGTGGCGAGCGTCACCGGCATGCGCGTGGCTTCGGCCGACGCGAAGTCGAACAGGCCGCTGCCGAGGAACTGGTTCGACGTCGGGCAATGTGCCGCGACGGTGCCGGTCTCGAACATGCGGCGGCGGTCGTGGTCGTCGAGCCAGATGCAATGGCCGTACACGGCGCGTCGACGCAGCAGCTTGTAGTGGTCGTACACGTCGAGATAGCTGCGATGGCCCGGGAACAGCGAGCGCACCCATTCCACTTCGTCGGTGTTCTCGGCAACGTGGCTCTGGATGAACACGTCCTGATAGCGCTGCGCGAGTTCGCCGCACACGCCGAGCTGGGCTTCGGTCGAAGTCGGGGCGAAACGCGGCGTCAGGGCGTACATCTGGCGGCCGTGGTTGTGCCAGCGCTGGATCAACGTCTCGCTGTCGCGGCCGCCGCTCTCGGCGGTATCGCGCAGGAATTCCGGACAGTTGCGATCCATCATCACCTTGCCGGCAATCATGCGCAGGTTGCGCGCATCGCTCGCCTTGAAGAAGGCATCCGCCGAACCCGGGTGCACCGTGCAGTACACGAGCGCCGTGGTCGTGCCGCCGCGCAGCAGTTCATCGAGGAAGAACTGAGCGACGTCGGCCGCGTATTCCGGGTTCTCGAAGCGGCGCTCGGTCGGGAACGTGTACTTTTCGAGCCACGGCAGCAGGCCGGGGGCAGGCGACGCGATCATGTCGGTCTGCGGATAGTGAATGTGCGTGTCGATGAAGCCCGGTGTGACGATCTTGTCGCGCAGGTCGTCGATGGGCGTGCCGGCGGGGAGCGTAGGCGCCACCTTGGCGTAGTCGCCCACGGCGGTGATGCGGCCGTTTTCATACGCGACGATGCCGTCGGTGTGATGCACCGTGCCGGGCGTGCCGTCGAGGTAGGCGCGTGCCGGGTCGTGCGTGAAGTAGACCAGTTGCGCGCGTACGGCGCGCAAGGCTTGGGTCGTGGTGGACATTTGCAGGGTCCTTATGTCGTTACATTTGCGTGAGCAGCAGCACTGCCAGCGCGGCGACGATCCACATCGCCGGCTTGATTTCCTTGGCGCGCCCGGTGAACAGCTTGAGCACGACGAAAGCGAGGAAGCTGTAAGCGATGCCGTCGGTAATCGAGTACGAAATCGGGATCATCACGAGCGCGATGAAGCTCGGGATGGCCTCGTCCATGCGGTGCCATTCGATGCGGGCGACGGACTCCATCATGAACACGCCGACCAGAATCAGCGCCGGCGCGGTCGCGATGGCGGGCACCAGCGAGAGCATCGGCGAGAGGAACAGGAACGGCAGGAACATCAACGCGCAAACGACCGCCGTGAGACCCGTGCGTCCGCCTTGGGCGATGCCCGCGGCCGACTCGATGTAGGCGTTGGCCGGGCTCGTACCGAGCGGGCCTGAAATCAGCACCGAGAACGAATCGACGATCATGGCCTGACGCATGTTGCGCGGATTGCCGTCGCGATCCTTCATGTTACCGGCTTCGGCAATGCTCATGAAGGTCGAGAGGGTATCAAAGAACGCGGTGAACAGCATCACGAAGATGAACGGCAGATACGCGACTTTCAACGCACCCAGCAGGTCGAGCTGGCCGATGCCGGAGAAATCGGGCGCCGCGAAGAAGCCGTGGAAGTTCACGAGCGTGGCGGTAGCGATTTCCTTGGGGAAGTACGCGGTGCCGTCGCCCCAGAAACGGCCGATCGGAATGGCCATCAGCGTGGTGACGACGATACCGATCATCAGCGCGCCGTTAACCCGGCGGGCGACCAGCACGGTGGTCAGTGCCAGCCCGATCAGGAAAGTGACGGTCGGCGGCGACAGATGCGCGAGACGCACGACGGTGACCGGGTCGCTCACGACGAGCTTGGCGTTGACCAGCCCGATCACGGTGATGAACAGGCCGATGCCGCACGAGATGGCGTAGCGCAGATTGGCCGGAATGGCATCGACGACGAAGCGTCGCACGTTCAGCGCCGCGAGCAGCGCGAACAGAATGCCCGACCAGAACACGCAGCCCAGCGCGGTCTGCCACGGCATGCCGACGCCATGCACCATGGTGAAGGCGAACAGGGCATTGAGGCCCATGCCGGGGGCAACGAGCACCGGGTTACGGGCATACAGGCCCATGGCGCAGCTGCCGAAGAAGCTGATGAGCACAGTGGCCGTCAGCGCAGCCGGGAACGCCATGCCGGTCTTCGACAGAATGGCCGGGTTCACGACGATGATGTACATCGCCGCGAGGAAGGTGGTGATACCCGCTATCACTTCCGTACGGAACGTCGATCCGAGTGCTGTGATACCGAAATAACGATCGAGTGCCGATGCAGGCTGCGCGCCCGCCACGCGCGTGGTGTCTTGTGCCGCTTCGGGCGCGGCGCTGCCTGCCGGGGGGCTGAGCGATGAGTCCATGGGGTGTTGTCTCCGATGTTCTTAGATGTCGTGTGCCTCTTTGACGTCGCCGGTGTGGGGGCACCGGGATGCGCGCATTTGGGCACGCTCGAAAAATAGCATTCACGTCTGGTGAAAATATTCCTTATGCGGAATGTCGGACATCATCCGGGGCTAATACATCGTGCCGACATTCCCGGGGAATCGCGCTGGTTCTCAATACGGTGTCTCACATTCCCACCGTTGGTATTGGCTGAAGGATTGCCGTGCGCCGATCACCATAAAAAAAACGCGAAC
>NZ_NGUQ01000010.1 GCF_002179965.1 Pandoraea sp. PE-S2T-3 | reverse complement strand
GAATCCTCAGATACTGAATAGACGATTTAAACAGAGTGACGGGCGCTGCATCACATGACGCAGACGCCCTTCAAAACGAATTTACTTGCTCTTGGCGCTGATGATGCCTTCGCTCACGTTCTTCGGAGCTTCAGCGTAGTGCTTGAACTCCATCGTGTACGTGGCGCGGCCTTGCGTGGCCGAACGCAGCGACGTCGAGTAGCCGAACATTTCCGACAGCGGAACTTCAGCGCGCACGATCTTGCCGCCGCCGACCATGTCGTCCATGCCCTGGATAATGCCGCGACGCGACGACAAGTCGCCCATCACGTTACCCATGTAGTCTTCCGGCGTTTCGACTTCGACAGCCATCATCGGCTCGAGAATCACCGGGCTGGCGCGACGCATGGCTTCCTTGAAAGCCATCGAACCGGCCATACGGAACGCGTTTTCGTTCGAGTCCACATCGTGGTACGAACCGAACGTCAGGCGAACCTTGACGTCAACCACCGGGAAGCCGGCCAGAACACCGTTCTTGAGGGTGTCTTGAATACCCTTGTCGACCGCCGGGATGTATTCGCGAGGAATGACACCGCCCTTGATCTCGTCGAAGAACTCGTAGCCCTTGCCTTGCTCGTTCGGTTCCAGCGTGATGACCGCGTGACCGAATTGGCCGCGACCACCCGACTGCTTGACGAACTTGCCTTCGACGTCCGTCGCTGCCTTGCGAATGGTTTCGCGGTAAGCAACTTGCGGTGCGCCGATGTTGGCTTCCACGCCGAATTCGCGCTTCATACGGTCCACCAGAATTTCGAGGTGGAGCTCGCCCATACCCGAAATGATGGTTTGACCCGATTCTTCATCGGTCTGCACGCGGAACGACGGGTCTTCCTGCGCCAGGCGGTTCAGGGCGAGGCCCATCTTTTCCTGGTCGACCTTGGTCTTCGGCTCGACAGCCTGCGAAATCACCGGCTCCGGGAACACCATGCGCTCGAGCACGATCGGGGCGGTCGGGTCGCACAGCGTGTCACCCGTGGTCGCGTCCTTCAAACCGACGGCTGCGGCGATGTCGCCTGCACGCACTTCGTCGATTTCTTCGCGCTGGTTCGCGTGCATCTGCACGATACGGCCCAGGCGTTCCTTCTTGCCCTTGACCGAATTCAGCAGCGTGTCGCCCTTGTTCACAACGCCCGAGTAGACGCGGAAGAAGATCAGCTGGCCAACGAACGGGTCGGTCATGATCTTG
Organism: Pandoraea sp. PE-S2T-3; assembly: GCF_002179965.1. GTDB lineage: Bacteria > Pseudomonadota > Gammaproteobacteria > Burkholderiales > Burkholderiaceae > Pandoraea. The sequence goes on along the minus strand of NZ_NGUQ01000010.1, from coordinate 37,604 downwards.
AATGCCAGCGACGAGAACTTCTCGTCATCGGCAGCGCGGCGCTCGACCGGCTCTTCCTTGTCGTTCGTGCCCTTGACCGGCGGAATGTCGATCGGCGACGGCAGGAAGTCGATCACGGCGTCCAGCATACGCTGCACACCCTTGTTCTTGAACGCAGTACCGCACAGCATCGGCTGGATTTCGCAAGCGATGGTACGCGTGCGCAGGCCCAGGATGATGTCTTCTTCGGAGAGGTCGCCCTCTTCGAGGTACTTGTTCATGAGCGCTTCGCTCGACTCGGCAGCAGCCTCGACCATGCTTTCACGCCACTTCTTGGCTTCCGCTTGCAGCTCGGCCGGCACGTCGACGTAGTCGAACTTCATGCCTTGCGAAGCCTCGTCCCACAAGATTGCCTTCATCTTGATCAGGTCGACGACGCCCTTGAAGTTTTCTTCGGCACCGATCGGCACCACCACCGGCACCGGGTTGGCCTTCAGGCGGTTCTTCAGCTGGTCATAGACCTTGAAGAAGTTTGCGCCGGTACGGTCCATCTTGTTGACGAACGCCAGACGCGGCACGCCGTACTTGTTGGCCTGACGCCACACGGTTTCCGACTGGGGCTGCACGCCACCCACAGCGCAATACACCATGCACGCGCCGTCAAGAACACGCATCGAGCGCTCGACTTCAATCGTGAAGTCGACGTGACCCGGGGTGTCGATGATGTTGATGCGGTGCTTTTGGTAATTGTTCGCCATGCCGGACCAGAAGCAGGTCGTGGCAGCCGACGTAATCGTGATGCCACGCTCTTGTTCCTGCTCCATCCAGTCCATCGTCGCGGCGCCATCGTGCACTTCACCGATTTTGTGGTTCACACCGGTGTAGAACAAAATGCGCTCGGTCGTCGTGGTTTTACCGGCGTCGATGTGAGCGCTAATACCGATGTTGCGGTAGCGCTCGATAGGGGTTGTACGAGCCACTTTAAGCCTCTTTCAATGTAGCCGCCATTTTTGAGGGGGCTACTAACACAAACGGGCGAGGCGCAATTTCTCATGCGCACCCGCCCCGGTTTCTGCTCTAGGTACTGCCTGCCAGCGTCAGAAGCGGAAGTGCGAGAAGGCCTTGTTGGCTTCAGCCATGCGGTGAACTTCGTCACGCTTCTTCATCGCACCGCCACGGCCTTCCGAGGCTTCGATCAGCTCGCCTGCCAGACGCAGGGCCATCGACTTTTCGCTACGCTTCTTCGCGGCCTCACGCAACCAACGCATCGCCAATGCCATACGACGCGACGGACGCACTTCGACCGGAACTTGATAGTTTGCACCGCCAACACGGCGGCTCTTCACTTCAACCACCGGCTTCACGTTACCGAGAGCGGTGTTGAAGATTTCCAGCGGATCCTTGCCCGCCTTGGTTTGGATCTGCTCGAAAGCACCATAAACGATGCGTTCTGCCACCGACTTCTTGCCGGCAAGCATCAACACGTTCATGAATTTAGCGACATCAACGTTGCCGAACTTCGGATCGGGCAACACTTCGCGCTTGGGGACTTCGCGGCGACGCGGCATAATTTCTTCCTTAATTGTTTCAGTCGGAGCCAGGCTCCAGGCCACCTACTAGCCCTTCTCGGGCCGAGTGACCACTTACTCAGTGACGATTCAACACCATCACCGAACGTATGTCCGTGAGGCTGCTTAGGCCTTCGGACGCTTCGCGCCGTACTTCGAACGGGCTTGCTTACGGTCCTTGACGCCTTGCGTGTCGAGGCTACCGCGCACCATGTGGTAACGCACACCCGGCAAGTCCTTCACACGACCGCCGCGAATCAGCACGACCGAGTGTTCCTGCAGGTTGTGGCCTTCACCGCCGATGTACGAGATGACCTCGAAACCGTTGGTCAGGCGCACCTTGGCAACTTTACGCAGTGCCGAGTTAGGCTTCTTGGGCGTCGTCGTGTACACACGGGTGCACACACCGCGACGCTGCGGGCAGTCCTGCAGGGCCGGGCTCTTGCTCTTGATTTGAGCAGAGGTGCGCGGCTTGCGGACCAATTGGTTAATCGTTGGCATTGTGATTTCCTAAATGTGTCAAAAGCATGACAACCAAGGCGGGCTACCATGCAGATTTACTGCGCACTTCCCGGTAACTCCTGCGGATTACCCGCACCTAACCGCTTGATGCGCAAGCATTTTGGGTTGGGCACGCGCCTACCGCCGGAAAAACCGGAGCCTGCGACTATACATGGGGGATGTGCAAGTGTCAATGCAGCCGCATGCGTTTTCGCTCGGTAAGTCGTTGATTGTTAACGGCTCCGCGGGATGCCCGGCCCGACACCGCCGAGCATCCATCCTCTCACTGCGGCAGGATTCAGGCATTGCGACCGATATGTATGCAGACTAAACTGCATTACGACGCTGCATAGCGAAAAATCTCCATACATTCTACCGACATCCGCCATGGACGCCTCCCACGACACCCTGCGCGCCACCTTCTGGAAGCCCGCGCTGTTGGCCGGCAAAGGCCCGCGTTATCTGCGCTTGGCCAGCTTCATCGAGCAAGCCGTCGCGGATGGCCGGCTGCGCCCCGGTGACCGGTTGCCCGCGCAGCGTGAGCTCGCCTCGTGGCTTGGCATCGACTTCACCACGGTCACGCGCGCCTACAACCGGGCCCGCGAGCGCAACGCCATCGAGGGGCGCGGGCCGCTGGGCACGTTCGTGAGCACGCCCCGTGTGACCTTCGAACAGGTGCTCGATCTGGGGATGAACATTCCCCCCGCGCCGTCCGATCTTTTCCTCGGAGAATTGCTCCAGCAAGGGATCGACGAGGTGCTCACGCACACCGACGCATCCATGCTCATGGCTTACCAACTGGGCGATGGCGGCATTGCGGACCGGCAGGCCGGCGCCCTCTGGCTGGCCCCCATGCTCGGTGAGCTCGACGCGTCGCAGGTGGCCGTATGCCCGGGCGCACAGGCCACCCTGGCTGCGCTAATACTCACCGAGACGGCGCGCGACGAAACCATTTTGTGCGAGCCGATCGTGTATCCGGGCATCCGCAGCGCCGCCCGCACGCTGGAGCGCAAGCTCGTTGCGGTGGCGACCGACGACGACGGCATGCTGCCCGACGCGCTCATCGCTGCCGCCCGTGAGCACAAGGCCCGTGTCGTCTATCTGAATCCGACGCTGCAAAACCCGACCGCACGCACCATGCCCGAGGCCCGCCGGCGCCAGCTGCTCAACGTTGCCGAGACGCTCGACCTGACAGTGATCGAAGACGATCCGTACTGGCGCCTCGCCCACCGGGCCCCGCCGCCGCTCGCGCGTCTCGCACCGCACCGTGTGCATTACATTGCAACGCTGTCGAAATGCCTCACACCTGGCTTGCGCACGGCCTATCTGCGCCTCGCCGACGCCCGCCGGCGCGACGCATTTCTGGGCACGCTGAATGCGTTTGCCCTGATGGCGCCGCCGCTGATGACCGGGCTGGCCACCCAATGGATTCACAACGGCATGGCCGACCGTATCCTGGCCGGTGTGCGCAGTGCCGCCGCGCAACGCCAGACCATCGCCGCCGAGGTGCTGGGCGACGTTGGCGCGACGCCTGAACAGGGCATCCATCGGTGGCAGTCGCTCCCCGCACCATGGACCGCGCGCGAATTGACGATGGCAGCCCGTGCCGAAGGCTTGGCGGTGACCCCCGCCGACGCGTTCTGCCTGACGCCCGACGCGCCCAACGCCATCCGCATTTCGCTGGGCGGTGTACGAGATCCCGAACGTCTCGCCAGCGCGCTCAAAAGACTGAAATCGCTGCTGAGCGAAGCGCCGCCCAGCGTGCACACGGCGATTGTCTAGACGCGCTGCGTCGAGTTCACCAGAAACCGCAACGCGCTACGCCGAAACCGACAAACGCAACCTGCGCGAATGGGAACACTGCGAAGCACCACGGGATAGGCCCGTGGTGCTGACCGGAATGACCCCTTATGCGCATTGAAAAATGGCTGACGGCGGCATTGGCCGCCACATCGGGGATGCCGATCAATACGGCCCCTACCTCCGATTTTGCCGACGCGTTTGTCGCCGGCGAGCACCCGCCGGCCTCCGGCGCCGGCCCATCGCCCCCACCCAGACCGACTGCCATGCGGCGCGCCAGCGTCCCGGCTTACGCGCCAACCGCAGCACCTACGTTCAGGTCGACCTTGACGTCGGCATCTGCCGCCGCTTCTGCCTCCCCTACCGCACCGCCGTCCGCATCCCGGTCCAAAAGCACCGCGTCGCCCTCACAGCCCTTCGACTGGTCACGTCCGCCGATCACGCGCGCAGCGTATCTGGCCGAACAACTGGCACATGTCCGGCCGGTCTGCGTCGTTGGCAGCCGGATGGACAGCGGCGATTGCCTGCTCGACGTGCCTGCGGGCGAAAGGACATATGTTCGCGTCAGCGAATTGATGCGACGCGGCTGCGAGAAGTCGCTGCCTGAGCGCATGCAAGCTGCGCTTTCCGCCAGCCGCCGCGACGCAGACACCCTCGACGCGGGTTTCGAAGCCCGCTTCGCGAGCGAATCGCAGGGCCGGTACGCCGCCAAATCCATCGCGCAGCGCCTGCACGAGCGCATCGGTGCACTGGCGCCGGAGTTGCGCGAGGCGCTAGCCGAAAGCGGCGCGTATATCGAAGTGCCACGTCTGAGCTTCCAGCGCGTCGTACGCGGCACGCAGGAAGCTCAGCGGAACAACCTGTTCCTGCGCATTCCCGATCGCGACGTGCCGGTACCGACCGGCGAGGCACTGACCAACGAAGCCACGTTGGGGGCGTTCGTCCGCATTCCGGGGCAAGGCGGCGTCCGTACCTTCGTCGTCTCGCTGAGCACGCAGGCCACGATCGAGCCAGTGCAGCACGACCCCATGACCTACACCGGCCTGCATCTGGATCACTTGTTTGGCGACGTGCCCGAGTACTACGTCGTCAGCCGCATTCACATCCAGAAACTGGCGGCGGGCGACGATCTCGTCCACACCCTGTCGAAAAGGCTCCATGAGGGGCATCGACGCTACTGGGACTTTGCGTACGGCAAAACCCGGGAGCAGGCCGCCCGCAATTCACATGCCGATGTCCGGCAACCGCCCTGCGAGCCCCGGTCCAGACGGCTGTCGCGCACGCAAATGCTGTTCCGGCGTGTCTCATTGGGCTGATGGCCACCGCGCCGGAACCGGGCGATGCCGCTAAAAAAGGCATAAAAAAGCGCCGCCCGGGCGGCTTTCCCCCTTGATGCGCACCCGCCCTGTCAAATACCGTAGCCGAAGGTGTCGCAAACGGCGTATCCCGTGTCACCCGGCGCGTTTTATTTGATGCCGCGAATTCGTACACTCCGAGACTTCGTCTGTCACGACGCCTCTCCTCCTATTTCCATATCCCCATGCAGGCGAGTTTCGAAAAAGACAGCATTCTGGTACTCGATGTCGACGGCACGCTCACGGATTCGGTGCGCATTCACCAGCGCGCACTGCTGGGCGCCATGGAGTCGCTGGCCTTCGAGGCATTGAATACCGACTGGGGCAGCTACCCGCATCACACCGATACGGGGATTCTGATCCATGCGCACGCCGAGAATGGCCGCGCGCTGCCGCAGCCGCACGATCTCGCGCGCTTCGAGCATGAGATCGACGAACGCTTCACGGCGCTGCTCAACGCCCACGGGCTGGCGGAGATCCCCGGCGCACGCGCCTTTGTCGAAGCGGCGCACCGGTCACGCTGGGGCGTGGTGTTCGCCACCGGCGGCATCCGGCAGGTCAGCCATCGCAAGCTGCGCTCGGTCGCCATCGACTACACCGATGCCATGCTCATCACCGCGTCGGAATACAGTTCGCGCGAGCAGTTGGTGAGCGAGGCCATCAAGCGCGCGCAGGCGGGTTACGGCATCACGAATCCGCGCGCGATCGTGTCGATTGGCGACGGCATGTGGGATCTGAAGGTGGCGCGCACGCTCGGCATCGACTTCGTCGGCATCGGCTCGAAGCGTCAGCGCTCACCGCTTTACGCCGAGGGCGTGCCGGTCTACGACGATATGTGGGAAGCCATGCACTGGCTCAATCCGGGTGCCGGCCGCGCGTCAGGTATTCGCTTGGCGTCACGCCCATAAGGCGGCGAAACATCGTGGAGAAAGCGCTCGGCGTGTCGTAGCCGACTTCGAGCGCCACCTGCGTGATGGGCCGCCCGGCCCCCAGCAGCGGCAATGCGCCGAGCAGTCGCATGTGTTGCCGCCATTCCCGAAACGGCAAGCCGAACTCCGTCATGAAACGGCGCTCCAGCGTACGGCTCGATGCGCCGACCTCGGACGCCCAATCCTGCAAGCTGCGCATGTCGGCCGGCGTGGCCAGATAGGCGTCGAAAATCTTGCGCAGGCGGGTGTCGACCGGCACCTGCAAGTGCAACGGCGTGTCGCTCTTCCACTCGATTTCCTGCAACAGCAGGGCGATGACCAGACCGTCCTTGCCGTCGGCCATCCAGTCCTTGGGGAGTGCCATCGCGCGCAGAATCAGCTCGCGCAGCAACGGGGTGACACGGATGGCCACCGGCGTGTCGGGGGCGCTCAGACCGCAGCGCGCCACGTCGACGTACATCGTGCGCATTTCGACTTTGCCCCGCATACGCACTTCATGCGAGACGTTCCCCGGAATCCACAACGCGCGTTGCGGCGGTATTACCCAGAACGACGTATCCGTGCGCACTTCCATGATCCCGGCACGCGCGAACATCAATTGCGCACGCCGGTGGCTATGGGGCGTCACGATGAAACCGTCCGGATAATCTTTCGCCAGCGCGCCGACGGGGCGGTCGTGACCTGGACCATCCAGGGTTACCGCACTTGAGATCGGCATCGGGCCATTTTTCGGCGTTATAGGCGACCACGCCAGCGTAACACCGCCGACACACGCTCACCAAGCCGATTGCCCTCGATGGCCGCCTCGATTGCCTTACCGCGTCATCTGGATCAGAAGGGCTTCACGATGACCATGACGACGATAACGGCCATCGACACCAGCGTGATGGGCAGCGCCCGCTGAAAAAGCGAGGGCGACGGTTGCATTACCCCGTCGCGCTCCAGCCTGCGCAGCGTGGCCGAAAGACGCCCGTGCAGCGCCGAGATCACCAGCACGAAGACCAGCTTGACCATCAACCATGGCGCGCTCCACCAATTCGCCATGACAGCCAGCGCCGGGCCGCTCAGCCACACGACGATGAGCGCCGGCGACGCCAGCCGATAGTCGGCTTGCCGGGCGATGCGGCGCCAGTCGGGCTGCGCCAGACGTCCACCAAGCGACATCGCCACCAGCCCGGCAATCAACAAAATCACGGCAATCAGATGTACGGCCTTGATCCACAGATAAAGCATCGATGTCTCCCCAGTCGTTTTCAATTATTTCTAAATTGACAAGAGTTGCTTGACGAATGTCGTGTTTATTGTCGAATCGCGCATCAATAGACTGTAACTGTCGACGATGAGTTACACATCGCCCCCTTCAAAAGACAGGAGAAAACATCATGAAGCGCACTCTTATTACCTCGGCTCTGGTTTCCGCAATGCTTGCTGTGTCGGCCGGTTCGGCCTTTGCCAGCGACGCTTTCGACGGTCCTTCGGAATTCTCGTGGGTCCCGCAAACCAGCGTTCTGACCCGCGCCCAAGTCCGTGAAGAACTGGTCCAGGCCCAGAAGGCCGGCCTCGTGGTTCAACACGACAGCGTCTATCCGAAGGCAGCGCCGAGCGCCCAACCGGTCTCGAGCAGCGCCCCGGTCACCATGGGTTCGGTCGGTGGCTCGCAACGCGCCGGTTCGACCTACTTCGGTTCATAAGCTAAATTGCCGCGCCGCCCGTCCCGCTCAGGGGACTGCGGCGCGGTGCGCGTTCTGCGCATGACGACGCGTCGGCATCGTCCCGACGTTCAGCGTGTTCTCCGGTCTCGTATGGCGGGCGCTGGAAGTTTCAGCCAGCCCGGCATCACCGCAGGCTCCTGTCGCTGTGCGTAGTGGTTCAACGCACAGGACTTTGCCCGTCGCTTCGGCGACGGGCTTTTTTAGCACAGTCTGCCAATGAAAAGCCCGCCCGGAAACTGGGGCGGGCTTTTTTGTATCGCGTTGGCAACGGCTTACTTCGACAGCCACGTCGAGAGGAATGCGAGCGAACGGCCGTGGGCAAGCGCCGCCGACGGCTGGTGGTACGAGCCGCGCGACCAGCAGTTGAAGCCGTGGTCGGCCTGCGGATACACGAAGACTTCGGTATTCGGACGTGACTTCACGGCCTCGGTCACCGCCGTCACGATATCCGGGGTGATATGGCTGTCGAGCGCGCCGTAGTGGAACTGCGTCGGGACGTTGAGGTTGGGGGCTTCGCCGAGATAGTTGTGAATGCCCCCGCCGTAGTACGGCACGGCGGCATCGACCAGACCGCGCGCCGCGGCCAGATACGACACCAAGCCGCCGAAGCAGTAACCGACCGCCGCCACTTTCGCGCCCGCGTCGAGCTTGCCGCGCAGTGCCGTGACGCAGGCGCCGACGTCGGCGACGGCCTTCTCCACGTCGACCGACTTGCGCAACTCCATCGCGCGCGCCATGTCGTCGCCCGAATAGCCGAGTTCGACGCGCGGGGCGGCGCGCCAGAAGATGTCCGGCGCGATCACGACGTAGCCATCCGACGCGTACTGGTCGGCCACACCGCGAATGTGTTCGTTCACACCGAAGATTTCTTGCACCAGCACGATGCCCGGTGCGTTAGCCGTCTTGCCCGACGGCGGCAATGCCAGGTAGGCATCGAAAGTGCCGTCGACGGTTTCGACGCGGATCCATTGACTGTTCGACACGGGAGTGACTCCTCACGAAAAAGGGGGGAAAGCCTGCGCTCGCGACCCGCCGACCGACCGGCCCACCGGCAGCCGTGGGGAACGGCCGCGTCTGGCCGCGGCTGTCGCGCGCAGAAAGGCCGGATCAGTATAGGCACTTTTCGTGATGCGCACCGGGCGTGCCCACGCCCGTCACATAAGGCTCGGCGAGCACCCATGCGCGTCCCGGCGTTGAGCCGGGGCCCATCGCGCCCGATCGCGACGTGGCGCCCCTCGCCCGCCGTTTCAGCCGCCGAACCCATGCACCACCGGCATGACGCCGGGTCACGCCTTGAGCGCAGCCTCAAGCAACTTTGCGACACCACCGAAGCCCGCCACTTGTGCGGCGTCGATACCGTACAAGGCACTCAGCGCGGGCCCGGGGTTCAGGAAATCCACTCGCACCTCGTCGGCGGAAGCCGCCCAGACCATCACCTTGAGCGGCAACTCCAGCCCGGCATGCGGGTTGGCCGCCATGACCGGCGTACCGCCTTTCGGGTTACCGAACAACACCAGTCGCGTCGGTCGCAGCGACAGGCCCGCTGACGCAGCGGCAGCACTCTGATCGATGTCTGCAAAGATCGTCATGCCGTGCTGCTTGAGTGTGTCGATCACGCGCGCGAGCGTCGCATAAAAATCCACCGGGCTGCGCAGCGACGTGACGGCAACCGGGCGAACGAATTCGGTAGTCATGTAGCGCTCCTTCTCAGAGATCCACGGCAGCATGCGGCACGAATTCTCCACGCGGCTGCCAGCCTGCATCGCTCCACACATTACACCTTACACACGGTTACCACCGACCGGTGCGCAGCGATTCGCGCGATACGCTTGGTGCATGCGTTCGATATCTCAGCGCACGTCTTTGCTACGGAGTCCAAATGATGAAGATCACCATCCGCCATCTCACGGGTGTTGTTGCCATGACGATGGCGTTAGCGGCAACGGCCACCACTGCCGCTCACGCCGCGCCGGCCAACACCTCAGATTTGCCCCCGCAAATCGTCCTCGCGCTGAACGGCCCGCAAGGCAACGACATGCCGCCACCGGGTGCCGGGCCGCAGGGCCCCGGCGGCCCTCGCGGCCCGGGTCCGATGGGTCCTCGTGCGCCGGGCGGTCCCGCGTTTGGCGCCATGCGTACTATCGACGAAATCGCCCATCTGTATCGCGTTGGCGGACATCCCGAAAACGTATTGCCGTTCTATCGCGAGACGTTGACGCAAACGCGCGATCCGCTGCTGCGTCACCATTTGCGCGAAGCCATCGCGCGTGAAGAACTGAAGCCGTCCGACACGAACGCGGCGATCTCGACGCTGCGCGCGCAACTGAGCGAGGATCTCGCCGCGCTGCCGTCGCCCGACGGCAAGCGCAGATAAACCACGCGCATCGATGCCAAACGGCCCCGCACGTCAATCGCGCGAGGCCGACATGATGCGTTCGTTCCACTGCGGCAGCCAGTCGAGCAGATACTGTGCGAAACCTTCCGCAGCGGGTGACGCGGCGCGCGACACCGGCCGATACACGCACACCTGACGAATCGTCTCCGGCGAGACGACACGCTGCATCACCAGACCGAAGGTATTGGCGAGCGCCGCGACATAGCCGGGCGTGAGCGTAGACGCGAGCCCCTGCGCCGCGATACCGAGCGCCGTCGTCACGTTATCGACGACATCGATCGGCGTGATGCGGGCGTCGGGCGGCGCGCTCGCGCGCATTTGCTCGACGCTGCGCTCGTGATCGCGTCCGGCGGCCACGAGCGGCGTGTCGCGCAGGTCTTGCCAGCGCAGTCGCTTGCGTCGGGCGAGCGGATGCGAAGGCGCGCACCACAGCACCCACGGACTATCGAACGCCGGGGCCCCGGCGACATGCGCACCAGTGGCGCGATTGGGACCGATGGCGAGATCGAGATCGCCATTGGCAACATGATCGATGAGCGCATCGACCGGGGTATCGACCACGCGCACGACAACCTTCGGACGCAACGCCGCGTAGTCACGAATCGCTGCGGGCAGCGCCATGCCCGCGAGCACGAGCGGCGCCCCCACGCGCACGATCCCGGCGGCACGATTGCGCAAATCGTCGGCGGTCTTCTCCGCCGCCTGCACGTGACGCAACACCGACTCGGCGGACGCAAGGAAGTCGCGTCCGGCACTGGACAGCGCTACGCGTCGCGTCGTGCGATCAAAGATGCGGAAGCCGAGCACGGATTCGAGCTCCGCCACGAGTTGGCTCACCGCCGACGACGTGAGACCAAGCCGCTTGCCGGCTTCGGCAAAGCTGTGCAGTTCGGCAATGGCAACCAGGGCTTCGAACTGGCGCAGCGTGACACGGGTCAGGGGCATGGGGTTTCGATTATCAAGTTTCGCTTACGAATCGACCAAAATCGATTGATTGTTCCGCAAAGGGTCGTCGCCCACAATCGATTTCAAAAATCCCCTTTGATTCTTTGGATCCCTTCGATCCATTGGTGTCGAGATTCTGCGACGCCCCCTGCGAGGTCCCATGCAAGGTCCCATGTTTTCTCACGTCGATGCCTATCCCGGCGACCCGATTCTTGGTCTGAACGAAGCGTTCGGTCAGGACCCCCGACCGCACAAGGTCAACCTGTCGATCGGCATCTATTTCGACGATGCCGGCCGTCTGCCCGTGATGGGCGCCGTGCGCGAGGCGGAAGCCGGCGTGCTGGCCGACATCGGCCCGCGCCCGTATCTGCCGATGGCCGGCACTGCCGCCTATCGCGACGCCGTGCAGGCCCTCGTCTTCGGCGACGCCTGCGCCGCCCGGCGCGACCAACGCATTGCCACTTTGCAGACCCTTGGAGGCGGTGGCGCGTTACGCGTGGGCGCCGACTTCCTCAAGCGCTACTTCCCTGACGCCACCGTGTGGATCAGCGATCCGAGCTGGGACAACCATCGCGTGGTGTTCGAGAGCGCCGGCTTCCCCGTGCAGGCGTATCCGTACTACGACGACGCCACCGGCGGCCTGCGTTTCGACGCCATGCTCGATACGATCGCCAAGCTGCCGCCGCGCAGCATCGTGCTGCTGCACGCATGCTGTCATAACCCGACCGGCGTCGATCTCCCCCCGCAGCAATGGCAAACGCTGATCCCGGTGCTGCGCGAGCGCGGTCTCATCGCCTTCGTCGACATGGCGTATCAGGGCTTCGGCGACGGACTCGATGCCGACGCTTTCGCCGTGCGCGCACTCACCGAGTCGGGCGTACCGACCGTCGTGGCGAACTCGTTCTCGAAGAACTTCTCGCTGTACGGCGAGCGTTGCGGCGCGTTGTCGGTCGTCTGCGCTTCGGCCGAGGAAGCCTCACGCGTCTTCGGACAGCTCACCGGCACGGTTCGCGCGAACTACAGCAACCCGCCGACGCATGGCGCGCGACTCGTCGCGCACGTGCTCACGACGCCCGTGCTGCGTCAGGCGTGGGAAAACGAACTCGACAGCATGCGCACGCGCATCGCTGCGATGCGCGCGGAAATTCACGCGCAGCTCGCGTCACATGTCAGCGACGAGCAGCGCTCGCGCTACCTCGCGCAGCGCGGCATGTTCACGTACACCGGCTTGTCGGCGGCGCAGGCAGACGCGCTACGCGAAACCCACGGCGTCTACATCCTGCGCTCGGGGCGCATGTGTGTGGCGGGGCTCAACACGCGCAATGTCGGCACGGTCGCCAGCGCGATCGCGCAGGTGCTTGCGGGTCATTGAGATGGCATGGCGCGCTTGCGCGCCCTCGATCACGGTTCATCAGAAACACGGAGCGCATGCCTCCGCCAAACGCATGCCGAATCGATAACTACATCACGACATCACGTCGACTGGAGACACCATGACAACAGCCACCGCCGCCGGCGCGCGTCCTGACGCGCACCAAGGCGATCACATTGCCAAGCACCCTTGGCGTGCGGTCATTTCCGCGTCCATCGGCAATGCGCTCGAATGGTTCGATCTGGTGGTGTACGGCTTCTTTGCCGTGACCATTGCGAAGCTGTTCTTCCCGACGCACGACGACACGACGTCGTTGCTGCTCACGTTGGGCACCTTCGGCGTGTCATTCTTCATGCGTCCGCTGGGTGCGATCGTCATTGGTGTCTACGCCGACAAGCAGGGGCGGCGCGCGGCGCTCACGCTGACCATTCTGATGATGATGGTCGGCACCGCGATCATCGCGTTCATGCCGACGTACGCTTCCATCGGCGTGCTGGCGCCCGTGGGGATCGTGCTGGCGCGGATGATTCAGGGCTTTTCTGCGGGCGGTGAATTCGGCAGCGCGACAGCGTTTCTCGCCGAGCATGCCCCACGGCGACGCGGCTTCTTCGCGAGCTTTCAGGTCGCGAGTCAGGGGCTGACGACGCTGCTCGCTGCCGGGTTCGGCGCATTGCTCACCAGCACGCTGTCTCCGGAACAAATGCAGAGTTGGGGCTGGCGCGTGCCGTTCCTGTTCGGTCTGTTGATCGGCCCGGTAGCGTATTACATCCGTCGCCATGTCGACGAGACGCCGGAGTTCCTGCAAGCCGAGCCGACCGAGACGCCGCTGCGCGACACGCTGGAGCATCAGAAGATGCGCCTGCTGCTGGCCGTGGGCGCTGTCGTCGTCGCGACGGTGTCGACGTATCTCGTGCTGTACATGCCGACCTATGCGATCAAGCAGTTGGGGTTGCCGGCATCGGTTGCGTTTGCCGCGACGGTGGCCACGGGGCTCGTGCAGATGTTCCTGTCGCCGGTAGTGGGCGCGTGGTCCGACCGTGCCGGGCGCACAAAGCCGATGATGATTGCGGCGGCCGCGCTGCTGGTGCTGATCTGGCCGATGTTCTGGCTGCTCTCGACGTACCCGAGCTTCGGCATGATGCTCGCGCTGCAAACGGTGCTGGGCGTATTGATGACGGTGTACTTTGCGCCGCTGCCCGCACTGGCCTCCGAGATCTTCCCGGTGAAGACGCGCACCACCGGCTTGTCGCTGTCATACAACCTGTCGGTGACGTTCTTCGGCGGCTTTGCACCGTTCATCCTGACGTGGCTCATCAACGTGACGGGCAGCAAGCTGGCACCGAGCTTCTACATGATGGCCGCTGCGGCGATCGGGCTGCTCGCCCTGAGCCGGATATATCGCCATACCGGGGTGCGGTAACCCAACCCTGATTCGCTAATACCAGTGACTGAGGCCATTTCATACGAAATGGCCTCAGTTTTATCCCGCCCTTGAAGTGACATTTCACAGTTCGTCGGGGGAACTGTTCGTATCTCCATGATCGCGTCGCAGAGTCGCTTCAGCCCGCGATTCATCCGTCGATTTCGCAGGCTTCCTCGAAACGATCCGGAGATCACGACATGAGCAACTCGATTCAAACCGATCAGAGCAGATTTGTGGCTTTGGTCAGAAAATTCTCCCAACTGACCGGCAAGGCTGTTCCCTTTAACGAAGCCGGACACGGCGCCTACTTCCTCGGCGATTCCGGGCTGAAGAATCTTGCGGATATGGTTGACGGTATTCAATCGTTCCAGAAACTGCACCCGGGCTTCGCCCAGATTATCAACGCACCCAAAACATCCTCCCCGATCAACTCAATGGCTCACGGACTGGTGATCGTCCACCAGATCGACAGCGAAGAGGTTCCGCCCGGGCTCGACAAGGCGGCAGAGGACAAGTGGCGGGAGGGGCAGAAAAACGACCGCCAGGCAGAAATGGATTCGTACATGAATCTGGGCGGGAGCATTACCCTCAAACAGGGACAGACAACCTTCGTCGATAACAATGACCGAAAGGTGAGTATCGATTATTGGGTCGTGTTCATGCATGGCCACATGACGATGCATGTGAGGTCAAACCTGCTGGTGGATAACCTGCCGACGCAGCGCAAGGAATATTCCGACGGCGAATTGACTCAATTCAAGAGTATCCCGGACCTTGAAAAGCAGGTATTCACGGAATTCAAGTTTGTCCCGGCCGGGAAGCCCGAGGAAGTCGTCGAACCACTGATGGCCGCCGCGCGTAGTTCGCAAGAGCATGGCGTGCTGGCGGTGGCGGCTGGTCCGGACGGTCACACACCGGCCACCGCAAAGCTCGATGCCCTGTTGCATTCGATGGGTGCCTTCACCTCTGGAAACAACGGCCTCGACCAGACGCTCTCGCGCTTCACTCCGGCCCCAATGGCACTGGTGGCGCTCGCCGCATCGCAATAACGCCTTTAGGGCGACACGACTCAGGCCTATTCACGTCGCGCGATCAGCACTTACGCGGGGTCCGCGAAGCGGAATTCGGCCTGCATCAAATACATCAATCTCGCAGATTCCCTCGAAATAGATTTGGAGATACCTTAATGTACGATTTCAAAACCAACGCAATCAAACAAAGATATCTTGATTATTATTCAGACAAACTATCAAGATTGACAGGAATTCAAAACACCTTGAAAAAAGGTGGCAACGCCGCACCCATCGTTTTAAATTTCACGCTGCTAAACTTGATAAAAATCACCAACAGCATTGAAGAATTTAATATACAGATCCCCGAATACATCAGCCTCATCAGCAAATCAAGCATTGTTCGAAGATTTTTCAATGGCCTAAAAACTATAGATGAAAACAAAAATATAAACCCCAACAACCCTCTACTTCTTCCAATCATTGGAAGAATTAACGGAGAAATGAATTTAAACGGATCTCAAAAAGATCTAACGGAAACACATTCCTACCAAAGCGATTCCGGAAAGAGAGTCGATATCAATTATTACCTCACCTGCCACAATGATAATTTCAGCATGGATGCGGAGGTGGTGGTGGACGGCTCTGCCCCTCAGGGCTGGCCATACCATAACCTCATCGATTTTCCGACGCCACAAGCGCTCGAAAAGCGAATACTCGAGCATTACGGCGCAACAAACGCGCGTCGCGTTCCGAGCGTCTCGTCATCGCTTGATATGGGCATCGTTGACGACCTATCGGGTAACAACGTGCTCGCACATACCGATCAGCGCCCCATCGATAGCCACGACTGTGATACACCGCGGACGTGGGGATCCGATGATCCGCGGATGCCTGTTTCGGTATCCGGACAGTTGCCGCCTGACGCCAAACTGAACAGATTGCTTGCATCCGTAAGCACATTTGGCGTTCCGGACGGTGCCGCCAAACAGGCTACATCGCCTTTCACGTTGGCTCAGGCGATGTCGGTGTATCTCGCAGCGCCTCAGTAAGGTCCACCCACCCGAGCACTTTGCGTGAAGGGCTGTCGGCGATATCTGTTCGACGATCCGCCTTTCACGCACGCTATGGCGCACCAGCGCCTCACTGCGGATACAACCCCTTCTCCCGCCCGAACAATCGCGCCAACCCGAGCAGCGCATCGATATTCGGCGTCGCCACCGACAGCGTCTGCCCCATCTCGCGCACCACGCTCACCAGCGCATCGAGTTCAATCGGCCGCCCCGCTTCCACGTCCTGCAACATCGACGTCTTGAACGCACCCAACTTCGCCGTCACCGCATGGCGATCTTCCGGCGATTGCTCAATGACGCAACCAATCTTCCCGCCAATCGCCGCCGCTTCGGCCATCGCCGCCGAACAGAACGCGCGCACGAGCGGATCGTCGAGCACGCGGTCGATGGTCGCGCCGGTGATCGCCGACACCGGGTTCATCGTCAGGTTGCCCCACAGCTTGTACCAAATGTCCTGCCGGACGTTCTCCGACGCTTTCACCTCGAAGCCCGCACGTTCGAGCAGTCCGGCCAGCTTCTGCACGCGTTCGCTGGTACCGCCACCCGGTTCGCCGATGATCAACCCACGTCCCATCTTGTGATCGACCAGTCCCGGCTCCGGGGTGGCCGCGCTTGCGTGCACCACACAGCCCAACACGTTCGCCAGTGGGATCGCTGCGCCGATGGCGCCGCCCGGGTCGACACTCGTCAACGGTTCGTCACCGAACGGCGCCACGCCCTTGCAGAACCACCACGGCACGCCGTTCATGGCCGGCAGCACAATCGTGTCCGGCCCAATCAGCGGCCCGATGGAGGCGGCCACCTGCGTGAGCGCCGGCCCTTTGACCGCGATCACCACCAGATCCTGCACGCCCAGTTTCTCTGCGTCTTCCAGCGGGTGCGCTGCGGCCACCGGTGCTGCCGAGAGCGACTCGCCCTGCTTCACGCGCCAGCCGCGCTCACGCAGCGCCGCCAGCGTCGCGCCACGCGCCAATGCGCTGACCCGTGCTTCGCCCGTCGCTGCCAGCTTCGTGCCGATCAGCCCGCCAATGGCGCCCGCGCCAATGATCGTTACCTTCATTCGTCTGCTCCGTACCAAGAATTGCCGCGACGTGCCGGCATGACCGGGACATCTTCGGATGCCGCCACCGCGTACGTCAACTACGCCTTATTTGCGGCGCGACGATAGTTCTCTTTGAAATGCTCAGGCACACGCTCATCGAAGCCCAGTGCGACACGACGCACTTCCGGGCTGTCGGTCGGGGCGTGCCCCACACCAAGCGCCGCCGCACGCGGCGCTTCGATGCCGACGACCCTGCCTGACAGTCGACCCAGTCCGGTGATCTCGCACTCGACCAGATCGCCCGCATCGACCGAGCGCGAATGACACGGCGTGCCCATCAGGATCACGTCGCCCGGCATCAGCGTGATGTGACGCGCGATGTCCGCGATCACGTAATGCGGCCCCCAGATCGTCTCATCGCCGATGTGCGCCTCCTGCACCACCAGTCCGTTGCGATACGTGCGCAATGTCTGCTCGAACAGATTCACGCCGCGCACGATGCCGGGACCGATCGGCAACAACGTATCCGCGCCCTTCACGCGCAGCATCGATCCCTGATCGGTATCGCGAAAGTCCTGCAAGCCCATGTCGAGTGCCGGGCAGAAACCCTCGATGTAATCCCACGCTTCGTCAGGCAGTACGTTGCGGCACGTCCGGCTGATCACCACCGCGTACTCGCTCTCGTAATTCAGATACTTGCAATCGGCAGGCTTGAGAATCTGCCCGCCGTGGCCGTTGAGCGAAGTCGGCGGCTTGGTGAAATACGTCGGTGTATCGGTCGGCTTCGGCTTGTTGCGCGTCTCCATGCTGCGCGAACGATACGAGATATGCACGGCAATGATCTTCGACGGGTCGACGGGCGGCAGATGCGCCACCGTCTGCGGGTCGACCACGCGGCCATCGTCGAGCCGCAACTGACCGCGCAGCGAACCGTCTTCGATCATCGTGCCCCAGAACGCGCTGCCGCCCAGCAGAATGCGCCGGCGTTCAACACGCGGGCCTCGCATCACGGCAGGCACTTCTTTCAGCGGAAATTCGAAATCCATCGTGTCGCTCCCTCAGGCCTGACGCGCGGTGCGGCTCGCGCTGTCGTCGCCGTCGAACCAGATATGCACGTTGCCGGTGCCGCGCGCGTTTTCGTAATCGGAGAGCACCACCCCTTTGCTGCGGCACGCTGCACCACCGAGTGCACCGACCATTTGCAGATAGTGCGCGCCGTGGGCTTCCCACGGACGCTTGCGATAGTCGCTGTCCCAGTCCGCCAGAATCTGGTCGTGACGCCCTTCGCGAAACGCTTCGATCGCGCGCTTGTCGCTCTCGATGTTCTCGGGCCGCGACACATTGCTCTCGTGAAAGATGCGCGGATGCGTCGGCTTCCAGTCGATGCCGTTGAACTTGTGACTCAGCGCACCGGACGCCAGCATCACCACGCGCAAATCGCTGCGGCGAATCGCCTCGCCGATCACTTGCCCCGATTGCAGGAAATGTTCCGTCTCGCAGTTCTGGCACGAACTCACCGTCACGATCGGCCACGCATCGAGCCGCATCTGCTTGATGACGTTGATCGTCGGGTAGTGACGCGGCAAATCGGGATGCTGCACGGCACGCGCACGCACGCCCTTCTCGCGCGCCACGGCTTCCACGGCGAGCGCGAGTTCGGGATGACCACGATAGTCGTACGGCACACCGTGCAGATACCACGGCATTTCGTCGGAGACGTACATGCCCGAATAACGCGCGCCGCCGTCGATCAGGTGATAGCCGGTCGTGAACCAGTGCGAATCGAAAATCAGCACGACATCCGGCTTCGCTGCCGCAATTCGCTCGCGCACTCGCGTGTACCCGGCGATCAAATCCGAATCCGCTCCTGCGCCCTGCAAGACACGAAATTCCTCACACTGCATCAAACCGGGATGGTGCGACACGAGTGCCGCGCCGACGATCTGTCCCATGGTGTTCTCCTCAATCTCTTTTGTTTTTTACTGAATGCGGCGATGCCATCAGCGATGATCAGCGATGGCTGAAGCTCGCCTTGAATGGCTGTTTCGGCACGACGACGTCCTTCACGTCGCAGAAGAATTCGAAGCTCCACTCGCCGCCTTCACGGCCCACGCCCGAGCGCTTGATGCCGCCGAACGGTGCGGCGAGATCGCGAATGCCGAAGCTGTTGACCCAGATGAAGCCGGTACGCACGCGCTGCGCGATGGCGATGGCATGCGCTTCGTCGCCGTAGCAGACGCCGCCGAGTCCGAAATCGGTGCCGTTGGCCATATCGACCACGTCGTCGTCGCTTCGGAACGTCTGCAACGTGAGCACCGGCCCGAAGACTTCCTGCTGCACGATCTCGTCGCGTTGACGCAAGTCGGTGAGCAGCGTCGGTGCGAAATACTGCGCACCGAACGGATGACGCTTGCCGCCCCACAGCACGCGCGCGCCGCCCGCGACGGCACGCTCGACAAAACCTTCCACACGCTCAAGCTGACGCGGATGAATGATCGGGCCGACTTCCGTCGCCGCCTCACGCGGGTCGCCCACGACGAGGCTTTCCACCAGCGTGCGCAGCGTCTCGGTGAAACGTTGCGCGACATCGGCATGCACGAGCAGTCGCGTGCCTGCGAGACACACCTGCCCCGCGTTGCGATACATCAGTGCGGCCGTGGCGGCGGCAGCGTCCAGATCGGCGTCGGCGAGCACGATGAAGGCCGACTTGCCGCCGAGTTCGAGACTGCACGGCACCAGATTCGCGGCGGCCGTTTTGGCAATCCATTTCGCCGTCGTGACCGACCCTGTGAACGAGATCCGTGCGAGGCGCGAATCGCTCACCAGCGCCGCCCCCGTCACCGCACCCGAGCCCTGCAACAAGTTGAATACGCCGGGCGGCAACCCCGCTTCTTCCGCACAATCGGCCAGCAGCGACGACGTGAGCGGCGCCCACTCGGGCGCCTTGAGCACCACGGTGTTGCCGGAGGCGAGCGCCGGACCAATCTTCCACGTCGCCAGCATCAACGGCGAATTCCACGGCGTGATGATGGCCACCACACCCGCCGGGTCGTGCCGCACCAGATGGCGCGCCTGCGGTGTCTCGATCACGCGGTCCTGCAACATCAGTGCATGCTCGGCAAACCATGTGATGTTCTGCATCGCGCGCGGCACCACGCCGTGGGCCATGCGCGAGCGCAACACGCCAGCATCGTGGCTCTCGAGCGTGGCGAACGCTTCTGCGCGCCGCCCGATCGCGTCGGCAAAGCGTTGCAGATACGGCTGACGAGCGGCCGCGCCCAGCGCCGCCCAAGCCGGGAACGCCTGCGCGGCCGACGTGACGGCAGCGTCGACGTGAGCGAGATTGCCGCTGGCGATATGACCGAGCAGCGTCTGATCGATGGGGGAAACGCATTCGAACGTATCCGGCGACGCCACGCGTCGACCGTCGATGAAATGATCTGGCGACACCGGGATGCCGGCGACGTCAAAACGGGAAGCGCTCATGCGATGCCTCGTTGGGGGAAAGTGGGGAAATTCAATCTGCCGGGCCGGCAAACTTCGCGGCGAGCGCACGGCTCGCGTTGGCGAGCAGCGACGTGTCGATGCCGACGGCGATGAAGGTCACGCCAAGGTCGAGGTAGTGGCGCGCCAGCGCCTCGTCGACACATAGGATGCCGGCCGGTTTTCCGGCGGCGCGAATCCGCGCGATACCGTCTTCGATGACCTTGCGCACGTCCGGATGGGTTGCCTGACCGAGATAACCCATCGACGCGGCCAGATCTGCCGGGCCGATGAACACGCCATCGACACCGTCGACCGACGCGATGGCATCGACCTGCGCAAGGGCCTCGGCGGTTTCTACCTGCACCAGCAGACACGTGGTGTCGTTCGCCGCATGCAGATAGTCGTCGTAGCGATTCCAGCGCGACGAGCGGGCGAGCCCGCTGCCCACGCCACGCGTGCCCTGCGGCGGATAGCGCATGGCGCTGACCAGCGCCGCCGCCATGTCCGCGGATTCGACCATCGGCACGAGCAACGTCGTCGCGCCGATTTCGAGCACCTGCTTGATGAGCACCGCATCGCCCTGCGGCAAACGCACGACCGGGTGCGACGGATAGGGGGCGACCGCCTGAAGGGCCGCGAGCGTCGAGCGCAGATCGTTAGGCGCGTGCTCGCCGTCGATCACGATCCAGTCGAAGCCGCTGCCGGCGCACAGCTCGGCGGCGTACGGCGTGGCGAGTCCCATCCACAGGCCGATCTGGCGCTGCCGGTTGGCGAGCGCCTGCTTGAATGCATTCGGGGGCGTTTTCATGAGGTCGGTTCCGAAGTTCGGGGAGTCGGTCAGACGAAGCGCACACCGATCGCCCCCAAGGGGCCGTAATCGGCGTGAAAGACATCGCCCGCCTTGCAGGCGACCGGTCGCGTGAACGACCCGGCGAGCACGATCTCGCCCGCCTGCAAGCCTTCGTCAAAGGCCCCCAGTTTGTTGGCGAGCCACGCGACACCGTTGCCCGGGTGATTCAGCACTGCGGCGCTCAGGCCCGATTCTTCGATCACGCCATTGCGGTAGAGCAGCGCCCCCGTCCAGCGCAGATCGATGGCATCCGGTTTGACCGGGCGCCCGCCCAGCACGATGGCGGCATTGGCCGCGTTGTCGGCGATGGTGTCGAACACTTTGCGCGGTGCCTGCGTGTCGCGGTCGAACAGCTCGATGCGGCCGTCGATCAGCTCAAGTGCAGGCGTGACCCATGCCGTGGCGTCGAGCACGTCGAACAACGTGACGCCCGGGCCCTTGAGCGGCTTGGCCAGAATGAACGCCAGTTCCACTTCGAGACGCGGCACGATAAAGCGCCCCGCTTCCAGCGTGGCGCCGTCGGCGACGAGCATGTCGTCGAGCAACGTGCCGTGGTCAGGTTCGGTGATTTGCGCGGCAACCTGCATCGCGCGCGAAGTCAGTCCAATCTTGTGACCGATCACGCGGCGGCCTTCGGCGTATTTCAGCGCGAGCCACGCTTGCTGAATCGCGTAGCTGTCGGCGATGGAAATGTCGGGGTAGCGGCGCGAGAACTGCGTGACCGGCGTGCGGCTGCGCTCGGCGTCATGCAACTCGCGGGCAAGGGCTTGATGAATCGACGCATCCAGCATCTCGTTTGTCTCCGTAGCGCCGCCGCTCGCTCGGACGCATGGGGTGCGCAGAGCGCGATGTGGGGCGGCGCGGTTCTTGTCTCGGTGCGCTCTATTCTTGCGGCTCGGCGCCTGCGGAACAATCAATCGATTTTGGGCGATTAGTAAGCAAAACTGGATAATCGTCAGCCGCCCCTCAGGTCCTCTCAACGCCCTTCAGCGCCCGTCTTCGGCCCGAAAGACCCTACTGTCGCAATCCAGCCACGGCCTCAACTACCCGTTGAAATTCACGAACGGCATTCGGCTTCCCCGGCTTCTTCTCGCATTTCTTCGCTTTTGTCGCCCTTTTCCAAGCAATGTGTCCGTTTTTGCGTACCGCTATGCGCACCACGGCTGCGCACCCGCAAATACCGATTCTCGATCAGCAATACCCATTAAAAATGAGAGTGATTTGCATTTATAATCCGCGACGTTTTATTACAACGCATTACTCATAACAACCGACCGCGCCCGGGGGCTCGCCAAGAGCGAAGGCCGCGCTCGTCACACTCACGAAGTCTCGAAGGTCAGCAAAGATGAAGATGTCCGAACGTCGCCGCGCGTCAGCGTCGACCACTTTCAGCGCCGCCGTGTTGCCGGCAGCCCGCCTCCCCCGTGCCACCGCCTGTGCCGCCGCCCTGTTGATGGCCACGCTCGGCGTCGCCCATGCCCAGCAGGCCGGCAATTCGGTCAGCAGTTCGGTCGGCAGTTCGGCCAACAACGCCGCCGCCACGCGCGCCGCCGACGAGGCGAAGGCCGACGTCGAACTCGGTGCGGTCAACGTCTCGGGCGACTGGCTCGGCACAGGCTTGGATAACAGTGCGAAGACCTTCCCGGGCGCACGTACGGTCGTGAAGAAGGACCAGATCGACGCCTCGGGTGCGGCAAGCATCGGCGACGTGCTGCGCCGCGTGCCGGGCGTGCAGGCCACCGACAACTCCAGCTCCGCCGGCAGCGCCATCTCGCTGAACATCGGCGTGCGCGGTCTTGCGGGCCGTTTCAGCCCGCGCTCGACCGTGTTGCTCGACGGCATTCCGCTCGCCGTGGCGCCCTATGGCCAGCCGCAACTGTCGTTCGCCCCGGTCAGCCTCTTCAACATCGAGAGCATCGACGTCGTGCGTAGCGGCGGTGCCGTGCGCTATGGCCCGCAAAACGTGGGCGGCGTGATCAACTTCAAGACACGCTCGATTCCGAACACGCCGGGTCTGACCGGCGACGCCACCGTGCGTCAGAACATCTACACCACCGGTGGCGGCGCCAACACGCAATACGGCCTGTTCCTCGGCACGCAGATGGACAACGGGCTTGGCTTGGCACTGCTCTACTCGGGCATGGTCGGCCGCGACTGGCGCACGGGCAGCAACGAAAACGTGAACGACCTCGCGTTGAAGTGGCGCTACGACATCACGCCGAGCCAGCAGGTCTACGGCAAGGTCTCGTACTACGACGCCAAGTCGATGACGCCGGGTGGCCTGACGGCTGCGCAGTACAACGCCGATCCGTTCCAGAACACGCGGCCGAACGACTACTGGAGCGGCAATCGCACCGGGCTCGACTTCGGCTACCTGAACACGATCTCCGAGACGCAGGAATTCGAGCTCCGCACGTTCTTTAACGAAAGCTACCGTCAAAGCTCGCTGACCAATCTGTCGGTGCTGCCGCTCGTGACCATTCACCAGCCGCGCAACTATCAGACGTTCGGCATCGAGCCGCGTTACACGCAGCGCCTGTTCCTCGGCCCGACGGCGCATGACGTCACGGTCGGCTATCGCTTCATCCGCGAGCGCGGCGACGACAACAACTTCAGCACGACCCTGTCCAACGGCAAGAACTCGGCGACCACCACGTTCTACAACTACACCACGGCGAATGCGGTCTATATCGACGATCGCATGGCGTGGGGCAACTGGCGTCTGACGCCGGGCGTGCGCTACGAAATGATCGCCTCGCAGCGCGTCGACAAGGCCTCGGGCAGCACCTTCCGCACCGACAACAACAAGCCGCTGCCGTCGGTGAACCTGTCGTATCTGGTGAACAGCGCGTGGACAATCTTCGCGGACTACAGCACGTCGTTCGGCCCGGTGCAGAACACGCAGCTGAACTCGATGTCGGCGTCGAACCCGCTTCAGCCGGAAGTGGCACGCACGTATGAAATCGGCACGCGCTGGACGGACAACCGCTGGCGCGCCGAGTTGACGGCGTTCAAGATGAAGTTCGACAACCAGATTCTGCAAGTGCCGAACGTCAGTCCGGCGACCTTCCAGAACATCGGTGCGACGAATCACGACGGTATCGAAACCGCGCTCGATTACACCTTCGATCGCGACAGCGTGCTGCGCGGCCTGAACCTGTACGCGAACTTCACGTACGTGCGTGCGATCCAGAAGTCGGGCACGACGGCCGGTCTCGACGTGCCGTTCTACTCACGCTTTACCGACACGCTCGGCGCGCGCTACGCGATCGGTCAGTGGACCCTCAACGTCTCGACCACGCACCAAAGCTCGCAGTACTCGGACTTGGCGAACACCGAAGCGCAATCGGCCGACGGGACCAACGGCAAGGTGCCGGGTTACCGTGTGTGGAATCTGCAAGCGATGTACAAGCTGCCGTTCTACAAGAACGCCGATGTCACCGTGGGCGTGAACAACGTCTTCGACAAGCGCTTCTATACGCGTAACACCGATCAGAACGGCGGCATCATGGTCGGCGCCCCGCGTATGGTCTACGTGCAGGGCCACTTCGGGTTCTGATCGTGACGGCGTAGTCGTCACGTAGCAAGAAACCGCAGGCAAAAAAAAAACGGCACCCCGCAAAGGGTGCCGTTTTTCACATCAACTTCTGTCGCAACAAAGTCAGAGGTGGCAGCGCCGGTTTTCGCCAGCGCCGCCCGCCTCCTTACTCTGCCGTCGGCTCTTCCACCGATGCGGGCATCGGGGCAAACGCCTCTTCCAGAGCGATCTGGTCGTGACGCTCGCGATCCGACGTTTCGCGGGCCTTGCGGGCCTTGTGATACGCCAGACCCGTACCTGCCGGGATCAGACGGCCGACGATGACGTTTTCCTTCAGGCCACGCAGGTCGTCCTTCTTGCCCATGATGGCGGCTTCGGTCAACACGCGCGTCGTTTCCTGGAACGATGCCGCCGAGATGAACGAGTCCGTCGACAGCGACGCCTTCGTAATACCCAGCAACACGTTCTCGTACTGCGCCGGACGCTTGTCCAAAGCGTTCATGGCGTCGTTCTCGTCGAGCATGTCCGAGCGTTCGACCTGTTCGCCGGTGATGAAGCGCGTATCGCCCGAATCGACGATCTGCACACGACGCAGCATCTGGCGAACGATCACCTCGATGTGCTTGTCGTTGATCTTCACACCCTGCAAACGGTACACGTCCTGAACTTCGTCGACGATGTAACGTGCCAGTGCCTCAATACCCTGCAAGCGCAGAATGTCGTGCGGATCGGCCGGGCCGTCCACGATCATTTCGCCCTTGTTCACCACCTGACCGTCGTGCACCAGCACCTGCTTTTCCTTCGGAATCAGGAACTCGTGCTGGTTACCGTCCAGATCGGTAATGACCAGACGCTGCTTGCCCTTGGTGTCCTTACCGAACGACGTCGTACCCGTGACTTCGGCCAAAATGCCGGCGTCCTTCGGTGCACGTGCTTCGAACAGTTCGGCCACACGCGGCAGACCCCCGGTAATGTCGCGAGTCTTTTGCGCTTCGGTCGGGATACGTGCAAGCACTTCACCCACCGGCACTTGCTGACCGTCCTTGATGGTGATCAGTGCGCCCACCTGGAAGCCGATCGTCACAGCGTGATCGGTACCCGGGATCTTCACTTCCACACCATTCTCGTCGAGCAGCTTGACCTGCGGACGCACGTTCTTCGACGCCGGACCACGACGCTTCGGATCGATCACGACCAGCGTGGACAGACCCGTCACATCGTCGATCTGCTTGGCAACCGTGACACCTTCCTCGACATTCTCGAATCGGGCGAAACCGCCGTGTTCGGTAATGATCGGGCGCGTCAGCGGATCCCACGTACCGAGTTGCGTACCGGCCTTGACCTGCGAACCGTCCAGATGCAGCAGCGTCGCGCCGTACGGCACTTTGTGACGCTCGCGCTCGCGACCGTGATCGTCCGTGATCAGGATTTCACCCGAACGCGAAATCACGATCTGCTCGCCGCGGCCATTCGTCACGTAACGCATCGTTGCCGTGAAGCGAACCGTACCGTTCGACTTGGCTTCGATCGACGAGGCCACTGCCGCACGCGATGCCGCACCACCGATGTGGAACGTACGCATCGTCAGCTGCGTGCCCGGCTCACCGATCGACTGTGCTGCGATCACGCCGACGGCTTCGCCGACGTTCACACGCGAACCGCGACCCAGGTCACGGCCATAGCACAGTGCGCACAGACCGTAACGCGTATCGCAGGTCAGCGGCGTGCGCACGCGCACTTCGTCGATACCCAGCGATTCGATCGTTTCGACAACGTCTTCGTCCAGCAGCGTGCCGGCCTCGTACACCGTCTCTTGCGTTTCCGGATTCACAACATCCGACACGGCCACGCGACCCAGAATACGGTCACGCAGGGCTTCGACCACTTCACCGCCCTCGACCAGCGCCTTCATTGCCACGCCGTTGCTCGTGCCGCAATCGTCTTCGACCACGACCAGATCCTGCGTCACGTCAACCAGACGACGCGTCAGGTAACCCGAGTTAGCCGTCTTCAGTGCCGTATCCGCCAGACCCTTACGTGCACCGTGGGTCGAGATGAAGTACTGCAACACGTTCAGGCCTTCGCGGAAGTTCGCGGTAATCGGCGTCTCGATAATCGAGCCGTCCGGCTTGGCCATCAGGCCACGCATACCGGCGAGCTGACGAATCTGAGCGCTCGAACCGCGAGCACCCGAGTCGGCCATCATGTAAATCGAGTTGAACGATTCCTGACGCACGGTCTTGCCATCGCGATCGACCGTTTCTTCCGTCGAGAGCTGTTCCATCATGGCCTTGCCCACGGCGTCGCCGGTTGCACCCCAGATGTCCACGACGTTGTTGTAACGCTCTTGCGCCGTGACCAGACCCGACATGTACTGACGGTCGTATTCCTTGACCTTCTTCGACGCTTCGCCGATCAGCTCTTCCTTCTTCGTCGGCACGAGCATGTCGTCGACGCAGATCGAGATACCGGCACGCGTTGCGAGCTTGAAGCCCGACTGCATCAGCTTGTCGACGAAGATCACCGTCTCGCGCAGACCGCAGCGGCGGAACGCCGTGTTGATCAGCTTCGAGATTTCTTTCTTCTTGAGCGACTTGTTCAGCACCGAGAACGGCAGGCCCGGCGGCAGAATTTCGGACAGGATCGCGCGGCCGACAGTCGTCGGATACAGCGTGATCTTCGGCACGAACTTCGGCGCACCTTCCGAGGTGTCCTCGTTGTGAACCATCTCGGTGATACGCACGTTCACGCGCGAAGCCAGTTCGACTTCCTTGTTGTCGTACGCACGCAGCACTTCCGAGACGTCGGCAAACGAAATGCCTTCGCCGCGGCCGTTGATCTTGTCACGCGTCGCGTAGTACAGACCCAGCACGATATCCTGCGACGGCACGATCGACGGATCGCCGTTAGCCGGGAACAACACGTTGTTCGAGGCCAGCATCAGGGTACGCGCTTCCATCTGCGCTTCGAGCGACAGCGGCACGTGAACGGCCATCTGGTCACCGTCGAAGTCGGCGTTGAACGCCGCGCAAACCAGCGGGTGAAGCTGAATTGCCTTGCCTTCGATCAGCACCGGCTCAAACGCCTGAATACCCAGGCGGTGCAGCGTCGGTGCGCGGTTCAGCATGATCGGATGCTCGCGGATCACCTCTTCCAAGATGTCCCACACCACCGCCGTCTGGTTCTCGACTTCCTTCTTCGCGGCCTTGATCGTCGTGGCCACGCCCATCACTTCCAGCTTGTGGAAAATGAACGGCTTGAAGAGTTCGAGCGCCATCAGCTTCGGCAGGCCGCACTGATGCAGCTTGAGCGTCGGGCCCACGGTAATCACCGAACGGCCCGAGTAGTCAACGCGCTTACCGAGCAAGTTCTGACGGAAACGACCGCTCTTGCCCTTGATCATGTCAGCCAGCGACTTGAGCGGACGCTTGTTAGCCCCCGTCATGGCCTTGCCGCGACGACCGTTATCGAGCAGCGAATCCACCGACTCCTGCAACATGCGCTTTTCGTTGCGCACGATGATGTCCGGAGCCTTCAGCTCGAGCAGACGCTTCAGACGGTTGTTACGGTTGATGACGCGGCGATACAGATCGTTCAGGTCCGAGGTCGCGAAGCGGCCACCGTCGAGCGGCACCAGCGGGCGCAGTTCGGGCGGCAGCACCGGCAGCACTTCGAGCACCATCCACTCGGGCTTGATGCCCGAGCGCTGGAATGCCTCGAGCACTTTCAGGCGCTTGGCGAACTTCTTGATCTTGGCTTCCGAGCCCGTGACTTTGAGCTCCTCGCGCAGACGTTCGACTTCCGAATCGATGTCGATCGCGCGCAGCAGCTCACGCACGCCTTCCGCGCCCATCTCGGCACGGAATTCGTCGCCGTATTCCTCGACCTTGTTGTAGTAATCCTCTTCGGTCATGATCTGCCGCGCTTTGAGCGGCGTCATGCCCGCTTCGATCACCACGTAGGCTTCGAAGTACAACACGCGTTCGATGTCGCGCAGCGTCATGTCGAGCACCATGCCCAGACGCGACGGCAGCGACTTCAGGAACCAGATGTGAGCGACCGGCGAGGCCAGCTCAATGTGGCCCATGCGTTCGCGACGCACCTTGGCCAGCGTGACTTCCACGCCGCACTTCTCGCAGATCACGCCACGGTGCTTCAGGCGCTTGTACTTGCCGCAAAGGCATT
Organism: Pandoraea sp. PE-S2T-3; assembly: GCF_002179965.1. Classification (GTDB taxonomy): domain Bacteria; phylum Pseudomonadota; class Gammaproteobacteria; order Burkholderiales; family Burkholderiaceae; genus Pandoraea. The sequence goes on along the minus strand of NZ_NGUQ01000010.1, from coordinate 8,441 downwards.
CGTAATCCTTGATCGGACCGAAGATCTTTGCGCAGAACAGACCATCACGCTCGGGCTTGAACGTCCGATAGTTGATCGTTTCCGGCTTCTTGACTTCACCGAACGACCACGAGCGGATCTTGTCCGGCGAAGCCAGACCGATCTTGATCGCGTCGAACTGTTCGTCCTGCTGGACTTGCTTGAATAGATCGAGCAAAGCTTTCATTGCTTTCTCCTATATGCCTGAACGCGATTAACCGCGCTCCAGGTCGATATCGATACCGAGCGAACGGATTTCCTTGACCAGCACGTTGAACGATTCCGGCATGCCGGCATCGATCACGTGATCGCCCTTGACGAGGTTTTCGTACACCTTCGTACGACCGTTCACGTCATCCGACTTCACCGTCAGCATTTCTTGCAGCACGTACGATGCGCCGTAAGCTTCCAGTGCCCACACTTCCATTTCACCGAAACGCTGACCACCGAACTGGGCCTTACCGCCCAACGGCTGCTGCGTCACCAGCGAGTACGGACCGGTCGAACGCGCGTGCATCTTGTCGTCGACCAAGTGGTGCAGCTTCAGCATGTGCATGAAGCCGCAAGTGACCGGGCGCTCAAACGCTTCGCCGGTACGGCCGTCATGCAGCGTGACCTGGTTCTTCGACGGCGTCATGCCGAGGCCCTTCGCAATGTGATCCGGGAAAGCCAGATCCAGCATGCGGCGGATTTCCTCTTCGTGCGCACCATCGAACACCGGCGTTGCGAACGGCACGCCGTTCTGCAAGTTGCGCGCCAGCGACATGATCTCGTCGTCCGACAGGCTGTCGATATCTTCTTGCTGACCGCTCTCGTTGTAGATCTTCGTCAGGAACTTGCGAACTTCCTGGACCTTGGTGTGCGCTTGCAGCATTTCGCCGATGCGCCAACCCAGACCCTTCGCTGCCCAGCCGAGGTGCGATTCGAGAATCTGACCCACGTTCATCCGCGACGGCACGCCGAGCGGGTTGAGCACGATGTCTGCCGGACGGCCATCAGCCATGTACGGCATATCTTCGATCGGCACGATCTTCGAGACCACACCCTTGTTACCGTGACGGCCGGCCATCTTGTCGCCAGGCTGGAGACGGCGCTTCACGGCCAGGTACACCTTGACCATCTTCAACACGCCCGGCGGCAGTTCGTCGCCTTGCGTGAGCTTCTTGCGCTTCTCTTCGAAGGCCAGATCGAACTGGTGACGCTTCTGCTCGATCGATTCCTTGATCTGTTCGAGCTGTTGCGCACCTTCGTCTTCGGCCAGACGAATGTCGAACCAGTGGTAGCGGTCCAGATCAGCCAGGTATTCCTTGGTGATCTTGGTGCCCTTGACGAGCTTCTTCGGGCCGCCATTGGCCGACTTGCCCACCAGGAAACGCTCCAGACGCTGGAATGCATCGCCTTCCACGATACGCAGCTGGTCGTTCAGGTCCAGGCGGTAGCCCTTCAGTTCATCGTCGATGATCTGTTGAGCGCGCTTGTCGCGCTGGATACCTTCACGCGTGAACACCTGCACGTCGATGACGGTGCCGCTCATGCCCGAGGGCACGCGCAGCGAGGTGTCCTTCACGTCCGAGGCCTTCTCGCCGAAGATCGCACGCAGCAGCTTTTCTTCCGGCGTGAGCTGGGTTTCGCCCTTCGGCGTGACCTTGCCCACCATCACGTCACCGGCTTCGACTTCCGCGCCGATGTACACGATGCCCGACTCGTCCAGACGGCTCAGTTGCACTTCCGCCAGGTTCGAGATGTCGCGCGTGATTTCTTCAGGTCCGAGCTTCGTGTCGCGAGCGACCACGTTCAGCTCTTCGATGTGGATCGACGTGTAACGGTCTTCCGCAACGACACGCTCCGAGATCAGGATCGAATCCTCGAAGTTGTAGCCGTTCCACGGCATGAACGCGATCAGCATGTTCTGACCCAGCGCCAATTCACCCAGATCGGTCGACGCGCCGTCGGCGATCACATCGCCGCGCGCCACCTTGTCGCCCACTTCTACGATCGGGCGCTGGTTGATGTTGGTGTTCTGGTTCGAACGCGTGTACTTGATCAGGTTGTAGATGTCGACGCCCACTTCACCGGCCAGCGCTTCGTCATCGTTCGCACGAATCACCACACGGCCTGCGTCGACGTAGTCAACCACGCCGCCACGGAAGGCTTGCACCGTCGTACCCGAGTCAACTGCCACGGTACGTTCGATACCCGTACCCACCACCGCTTTTTCCGGACGCAGGCAAGGCACGGCCTGGCGCTGCATGTTCGAGCCCATCAATGCGCGGTTCGCGTCATCGTGCTCAAGGAACGGAATCAGCGAGGCTGCGACCGAGACGATCTGCGACGGGGCCACGTCCATGTACTGGATGCGGTCCGGCGTGACCATCAGCGTTTCGCCGGCTTCACGCGACGACACGAGTTCGTCGGTGAGCGAGCCGTCGGCGCCGATCGACGCGTTCGCCTGAGCGATCACGTAACGACCTTCTTCAATGGCCGACAGGTAGTCGATCTGGTCGGTGACCTTGCCGTCTTCCACCTTGCGGTACGGCGTCTCGAGGAAGCCGTATTCGTTCAGGCGGGCGTACAGTGCCAGCGAGTTGATCAGACCAATGTTCGGACCTTCCGGCGTTTCAATCGGGCACACGCGACCGTAGTGAGTCGGGTGCACGTCGCGCACTTCGAAGCCGGCACGCTCACGCGTCAGACCGCCCGGGCCCAGTGCGGAAACACGACGCTTGTGCGTGATTTCCGACAGCGGGTTGGTTTGGTCCATAAACTGCGACAACTGCGACGAACCGAAGAACTCGCGAATGGCCGACGAGATCGGCTTGCTGTTGATCAGGTCGTGCGGCATCAGGTTTTCCGACTCGGCCTGACCCAGACGTTCCTTCACAGCGCGCTCGACACGCACCAGACCAGCACGGAACTGGTTCTCGGCGAGTTCGCCGACGCAACGCACACGACGGTTACCCAAGTGGTCGATATCGTCCACTTCGCCGCGGCCGTTACGCAGATCCACCAGGATCTTGATCGTCGCGAGGATGTCGTCGTCTTCCAGCGTCATCGGGCCGAGCACGTCATCACGGCCGACGCGACGGTTGAACTTCATACGACCCACCTTCGACAGGTCGTACGCTTCTTCGCTGTAGAACAGACGGTTGAACAGGGCCTCGACCGCATCTTCGGTCGGCGGCTCACCCGGGCGCATCATGCGGTAGATCGCGATACGCGCGGCCGTACGGTCGGCGGTTTCGTCGATACGCAGCGTGGCCGAGATGTACGGGCCTTGATCCAGATCGTTCGTGTAGAGCGTCTGAATATCCGACACACCCGACTCGCGCAGCTTGAGCAGCACGCTTTCGGTGATTTCGTCGTTGGCGTTAGCGATCACTTCGCCGGTGTCGGCGTCGATCACGTTCTTCGCCAGCACGCGGCCGAGCAGGTAGTCTTCCGGCACCGAGATGAACTTGGTGTTGGCGTTTTCCAGATCACGGATGTGCTTGGCGTTGACGCGCTTGTCCTTCTGGACAATGACCTTGCCTTCGCGATCGGTGATGTCGAAACGAGCCACTTCACCACGCAGACGCTCCGGCACGAACTCCATCTGCGCGCCTTCCGGCATCAGCTTGAAGTTGTCGAACACGAAGAAGTTCGCGAGGATCTGTTCCGGCGTCAGGCCAATGGCCTTGAGCAGGATCGTGACCGGCATCTTGCGACGGCGGTCGACGCGGAAGTACAGGATGTCCTTCGGATCGAATTCGAAGTCCAGCCACGAGCCGCGGTAGGGGATGATACGTGCAGAGAACAGCAACTTGCCCGAGCTGTGCGTCTTGCCCTTGTCGTGTTCGAAGAACACGCCCGGCGAACGGTGCAGCTGCGAGACGATGACACGCTCCGTGCCATTGATGACGAAGGAACCCGTGGACGTCATGAGCGGAATTTCGCCCATGTACACTTCCTGTTCCTTGACTTCCTTGACGACGGGCTTGTTCGGCGATTCCTTATCCAGGATCACCAGACGAACTTTGGCGCGCAGAGCCGAGCAAAAAGTCAGGCCGCGCTGTTGACATTCCTTGACATCGAACGCGGGAGTACCGAGCAAATAGCTGACGAACTCAAGGCGTGCGAACCCGTTGTGAGAAACGATCGGGAAAATGGAGGAGAAGGCCGCTTGCAGACCCTCCGGTTTCCGCTCCGATGCAAGCGCTTCGGCCTGCAAGAACGATGTGTACGAGGCGAGCTGGGTAGCCAGCAAAAACGGCACCTTGTGCACGTTCGGACGCTTCGCAAAACTCTTGCGAATGCGTTTCTTCTCGGTGAAGGAATAGTGCATTACGATCTCCGAATCACTACGGTGACGACGACGGCAGGCATCGCCAACGGGTGTTCATCGACTGAGACCAGACGTCCTCCACGGCGGGCTTGCCATGGAGCAACGAGCTTGGTGGTTGGCCGCTACCAACCGCTGGCTGACGGCGACGGATGCCTGTGTTGCCCGTCGCCCGACCAAACTTGCCTTCTGCAGTCGCTTCAGAAGACAAAGAGAAGAACCGCCCTGACCTTCACGGCGCAATCTTTTCTTTGGCCTCTCTCAGTGTGTAACGCGCGTTTCAAACGCCACGATTCACACAGCCATCACTAAAACCTGTTTGACTTCAACTACTTGGCGCCTCTCTGCGCCAGCTTTCGAATACCGCACACGGGATGTGGGTTTTGCAACGCCTGAAAGCACAAAAAGGCTGACGACTTTTCGTCGCCAGCCTTCCCTACGCGCGGAGCCGAATTACTTGATTTCGGCCTTGGCGCCAGCGTCTTCCAGCTTCTTCTTGGCTTCTTCAGCAGCAGCCTTGTCGACGCCTTCCTTGACAGCCTTCGGAGCACCGTCAACCACATCCTTGGCTTCCTTCAAGCCCAGGCCGGTCAGTTCGCGCACGGCCTTGATGACGCCGACCTTGTTTGCGCCGACTTCCGTCAGGATGACGTTGAATTCGGTTTGCTCTTCAGCAGCAGCAGCACCACCGCCTGCGCCTGCCGGGCCAGCGACCGACAGAGCAGCTGCCGACACGCCGAACTTTTCTTCGAACGCCTTGACCAGGTCGTTCAGTTCCATAACCGACATCGAGCCAACGGCTTCGATGATGTCTTCTTTAGTGATTGCCATTTGTAAAACTCCTAGATTGTGTTCGGACCGAAGTCAGCGATCGTGTAACCGGGACGAGAATTAAGCAGCTTCCGCTTGCTTCTTCTCGGCCACGGCAGCCAGGACGCGAGCAAAGCCGGAAACCGGCGCTTGCATGACACCCAGCAACTTCGCGAGCAGTTCGTCGCGGCTCGGGATCGACGCCAGCGCTTGCACGCCAGCCTTGTCCATCACCTTGCCGTCGTACGAGCCGGCCTTCAAGATCAACTTGTCGTTGCCCTTCGAAAAGTCGTTCAAGACTTTCGCAGCGGCTACGGGATCCGTCGAGATACCGTAGATCAGAGGACCGGTCATCTGTTCAGCCAGGTCAGCAAACGCCGTGTTTTCCACTGCGCGACGTGCCAGCGTGTTCTTCAGAACGCGCAGGTAGACGCCTTGCTGACGCGCGCTAGCGCGAAGCTTCGTCAGATCGCCAACCGTGATTCCGCGATATTCAGCCACAACGATGGTCGAAGCACCGGCGACTTGCGCCGAAACTTCTGCCACGACGGCTTTCTTATCATCAAGATTAAGTGCCACGGTTAACCTCCAAAATTGACATCACCTCATGGTGATGCCGTTCCACTAACGGCTTACCGACATGTCTGGAGTTTCAATCACCGCGCCGGTTGTCCGTGCGCCATGATGTGACTGCATACTTGTTCGGGTTCGCCATCTGCGTTGGCTGGCGTATTAAGGGAGTGTCAGTGAATGCCCATTCCCGCCAACGGTCTTTGATAACCGAAAGCGTTTTCCGAAGAACCCGCTTTCGCCCAAAGTCTTTTGCTGCTGGCTATCGATCTCTAGGATCTACAGCCATCGCAGGGGACGCCATCACCCTGCGATTGCGATACTTTGCAGTGCCGCTCGCCGTGTCTGCCGCTTAGGCCGACAGCGACGTCTGGTCCACACGCACGCCAACGCCCATCGTGCTCGACAGGGCGATCTTGCGCAGGTAGACACCCTTGCTCGAGGCCGGCTTGGCCTTCGTCAGGGCTTCCAGGAGTGCCGACAGGTTCTGTTGCAGCGATGCTGCTTCGAACGATGCGCGACCGATCGTGGCGTGGATGATGCCGCCCTTGTCGACGCGGAATTGCACCTGACCTGCCTTGGCGTTCTTCACAGCCGTAGCGACGTCCGGGGTCACCGTGCCAACCTTCGGGTTCGGCATCAGGCCGCGCGGGCCGAGAATCTGACCCAGCGTACCGACAACGCGCATCGTGTCCGGCGAAGCGATCACGATGTCGAAGTCCATCTTGCCGGCCTTGATTTGCTCAGCCAGGTCTTCCATACCGACGATTTCAGCGCCGGCAGCCTTGGCTTGCTCAGCCTTTTCGCCTTGGGCGAAAACGGCAACGCGAACCGACTTACCGGTACCTGCCGGCAGGACGACCGAACCACGAACCACTTGGTCCGACTTCTTTGCATCCACGCCCAGTTGAACGGCGACGTCGATCGACTCGTCGAACTTGGCGCTTGCGCATTCCTTGACCAGAGCCAGAGCGTCGCCGACCGGGTACAGCTTGTTGCGGTCGACCTTGGCGGCCAATGCTTGTTGACGCTTAGAGATCTTAGCCATTACAGACCCTCCACCGTGATGCCCATCGAACGTGCGCTGCCAGCGATGGTGCGAACCGCAGCGTCCAGATCGGCAGCGGTAAGGTCAGGCATCTTGGTCTTCGCGATTTCTTCCGCTTGTGCGCGGGTGATCTTGCCCACCTTGTCGGTGTGCGGCTTGGCCGAGCCCTTGTCGAGCTTGGCAGCCTTCTTGATCAGCACGGTTGCCGGCGGGGTCTTCAGAACGAACGTGAAGCTCTTGTCCGCGAAGGCGGTGATCACCACCGGCGTCGGCAGACCCGGTTCGAGGCCCTGCGTCTGGGCGTTGAACGCCTTGCAGAACTCCATGATGTTCAGGCCGCGTTGACCCAGTGCCGGGCCCACGGGGGGCGACGGGTTGGCTTTACCTGCAGGAATCTGCAGCTTGATAAAGCCGATGATTTTCTTTGCCATGGTTTACTCCGGAACGAATATGTGGCGCATATTCGGGGTTGAGTCATAGCGCGCGTTCACCAAAAAACGGGCTACTGACGCTCCTCGGCGACGACTGTCACCAACGCAAAAACGCGCCGGACATCGCCCGGCGCATCTTATTCTTAGATCTTTTCGACTTGTCCGAACTCCAGTTCTACCGGAGTTGCCCGTCCAAAAATGGTGACGGAAACACGTAGGCGGGACTTTTCGTAGTTCACTTCTTCGACCGAGCCATTGAAGTCCGTGAAAGGACCATCCTTGACTCGAACAAACTCGCCCACTTCGAACAACGTCTTGGGACGCGGCTTTTCCACCCCGTCCTTGATTTGAGACATGATCTTGTCGACCTCGGCCTGACGAATCGGCGTCGGACGGTTGCCCGTGCCGCCGACGAAGCCGGTGACCTTGGCGGTGTTTTTCACCAAGTGCCACGTCTCATCCGTCATTTCCATCTCGCACAGCACATAGCCGGGGAAGAAACGACGTTCGGTGACCGACTTCTGGCCACCCTTGGTTTCTACAACTTCTTCGGTCGGGACCAGGATCTCGCCGAAATAATCTTCCATACCTGCGCGCGCAATGCGCTCGCGAAGCGCCTTGGCTACGCTCTTTTCCATGCCGGAATACGCATGAACGACGTACCAGCGCTTCTTACTCGGTGCAGCCCCGGTATCAGACATATCACTTCCAGCCAAGAATTAAAGAGAACACTGCCCATTCGATCGTCTTGTCGCTGATCCAAAGATACAGCGCCATGATGATGACGAACGCGAAGACAATCGCGGTCGTTTGAGCGGCCTCTTTACGGGTCGGCCAAACGACCTTACCCACTTCCCGATACGCATCCTTAGCAAAGGCCATGAAGCCCTTGCCGGTTTGCGATGCCAATCCAACACCTGCGGCAATGGCCAGAACGACGACAATGGCAGCAACACGCACATACAGTGCTTGTTGTTCCAAGGCGTAGAACGCCACGACACCAGCAACAACCAACAGCGCGGCCAGAGCCAGCAGCAGCTTGTCGCCAGTCGTACGTACAGTTTCTACGGGAGAATTCGCCATTTCCAGCTTGCAGACAGTTGTTTGGCAGGGGCAGAGGGAATCGAACCCCCAACCTTCGGTTTTGGAGACCGACGCTCTGCCAGTTGAGCTATACCCCTAAAACAGCAGCGGGGCCAGCCGCCAAAAGCTGACCCCCGTAAGCGCGGACCTTTAAAGGACCGGC
>NZ_NGUQ01000009.1 GCF_002179965.1 Pandoraea sp. PE-S2T-3 | reverse complement strand
CGCGCGGCTTTTCCTGATGAGCAAGATTAGATTTCTGCCAATTTCCGCGCCAAGTTATTTATCACTCGCGCTTAAAATCCGCTGTTCTTCATGTGCAGAACTAACGGTTCACCGTTGCGGGGCGATGGTGATTGGGTTGCTTTAATCCATTACCCAGAAAAGCTGGATTCTCGTTACTCGGTTCGAGTAATCGTTTGAAAGATACGAGAGATGACATATTCGGGGGCTATCGTGACGGTTGTTTTATTGACCGATATGGGCATCGCTGAAGCGTATGTTCACGCGCAGTGCTGCCCGGCACACGATGAATCCACTTTCGAACCCTGGGACAAAGCTCCCACCCGTTGTCGTCATCTCGCTGACCGATAGTCTTACGCGTCGCGCCCACATTACCGAACAACTCAAACGCGCCGGCGTGCCGTTTCGCTTCTTCAACGCCGAACGCGTGAGCGAGTATCCGGCTGTCTATGACGTGCAAACGCGTCTTCGCACTTATGGCAACCACCTGACACTGGGTGAAGTCGGTTGTTACGACAGCCACTATCGTGTGTGGCAGGAGCTCGCCGACTCGAATAACGACATCTGGTGCGTGCTCGAGGATGACGTCCAACTTGCGCCCGGTTTCGCCGCACGCTTGAGCTACACACTCGATGCGACGACGCCCTGGGGGATTGCTCGCCTCAATGAAGGTGGTGACGCAGGCCGCTGGCCTGTGGGACGCCTCCCAGACGGGGCGATTCTGCATGACCATCGCAAGCAGCCCGGGGGAACGCAGGCCTACCTGATTCGCAGGGATGCTGCGCTGACGCTTCTCGCTTATGGCAAGCGCATGGTGCACCCCGTTGACGACATGTTGAATCGAAACTGGGAGCACGGAATCCGCATGATCTCGACGTCGCCCGCCGTCGTCTGTCATTGCGACCAGATTGTCGACACGACCATTACCGGGCGAAAGAAAGCACAACGCTCGCTATCCGAAAAACTGCGCCGTGAGTTTCATATGGGCAGAGATAGCCTGAACCGGCACGTGGATGTCTGGCGCCGGCGCTTCTTGGCATCCCGTCGATGGGGCGAGGGAACGTAGAGAACAAAAGCTTCCGGACAAAGCAAAAACGCGCTGCCTCAGAGAGGACAGCGCGTCGTTGTTACGGCAAGGGACATACGAGTGAATTCAAGTCGATATCGCCGCTTGAATTCACCTTGCAGCGGTGATTTACGCCGCTGCCGTTTCCTCAGGGAACACCGGCTCACCGAGGTTCAGCATCAGGCGATTCGCCCACGCGAAGATGGCGATCGAGTGGATCAGGTCGAGGATTTCTGCATCCGTCAGTCCCACTTCACGCAGCGCCTGCAACTGTGCCGGGCGTACATCACCCGGTGTCTCGGTCAGCTCGATCGAGAACTGCGCAATCGCTTTCTCGCGCGCCGTCGTTCCTGCCGTGCGCGGCTCGTCGAACACTTCCCGGATCACATCGTTTCGCTTCGCCAGTTGCTCGAAACGCTGGGCATGCACCGACGCGCAATACACACAACCATTGATGCGCGAGACCACCGTCGTCGACAACTCGCGCTCGGCGCGTGGCATTCCGCCCGGTGCGTACATGATGGCGTTGAACGCCGCCGAGCGCTGGCGCAGCACTTCCGGCTGATGCACCAGGAAGAGGTAGTAATCCGACGTCTTGGCCTTCGGATGACTTTCCTCCAACACTGCGACCTGCTCCGGCGTGGCCTTGTCGAGTGCCACGACGTCGAGCCACGCGTCCCAGTCGAGTGACTCGTTGGTAAAACCGTGCGAACGGATGATCTCGCTCATGCTGTCGTCTCCCGCGGAGCCAGTTGTTTGAGGGCTTGCAGACCCGCCACCAGACGCGTCTGGTACGACAGGAACGCAATCAGTTGGGCAAGTGCCACCACCGCCGGTGTCGTCAAACCTGCTGCCGGCAGTTGCTGCAATGCGGCCTTGTCGCCCGCGACCGGGTTCTCGATCAAGGTGCGCGTGAAGATCAACATCGCGCGCAGACGGGCATCCGTCACGTCTTCCGGCTTGCCATTCTCGACGGCGGCCAGTTGCGAGGCATCAACGGCATGCTTGCCCAATTCAGCGCGATAGTGCGCAGCGAGCGAAGGCGAGGGCGTGAGTCTGCTGGCATACAGCGCGACGAGCAGGCGCTCGACCAGCGAAATGCCTTCGAGTGCGGGATCGAACAGCCCTTCGTAGCTGCCTTGCGTGGCGACGGCAACTTTGTCGCGCGCATGTCGCAGCGTGTGCGCCGCTGAGCCGGCTTCGAGCCCGGCCACGCGGTCGACGAGATCGTCAGCGATGTCGTATTGAGTGTTGGCGGTCATGATTGTCCTTGTGATTGGGCGCGCTCGGCCACAGCTTTCGCGAGGAACGCCTGCACGGCACTCCACGAACGCTGATCGGCGAGTGCGTTGGCATCCGGCTCACCTCCGCCGGTGCTGATCTTGCCCGAAACCGGATGCGCATAGACGAGCTGCGTCGTCGGCACATACGGAAACACGATGGCGTGTCCGGCACGTGCGAAGTCGAGATGCTCGACCGGATACGGATGGCCATGCCCGGCCAGCCGTTCGGTCACCATCTTCGAGTAGAGGCTCGACGGCCAAGAGCCATCGTCCTCAGCGGACAACAGCATCACCGGCCCACGAATCTTCTCGACCGGAATGCGGGCACGCGCCACGGCTTCCGCATCGTCGAGCGCCGTCAACATCGCTTTGGAATGACGATGCGGCGGCGGTCCTTCATCAAACGGTGCCCACGACGCTGTCCGGTTGTTTTCCCAGATATGCGGCAACGGCTTGCCATCCAGCAGCCACGTCGGGCCTTCGCGGCCGAGTGCCGGGTCGCACGCGTTCTGCGCACTGTGAATCAACGCGCTCGGCACATAACCGATGACGGCCGACACCGCTTCGGGGAACGTCGCGCCGAGCAGCAGCACGAGCTCACCACCACGTGACTGACCCGACAGCGCCACGAAATCATGGGCCGGTTTCACCGTACGGCGAAGCCAGTCCATGCCCTTGGCGAAGTACTCCAGCGGCGTATTGGAGATGTAGTCCGACAACCCCGGCGTTTTGAAATAGCCCAACGCGAAGGCGGCATAACCGTGCGACGCATAGAGCGCCGCGCGCGGTTCGTTAATGCCGCCACCCGAGCCGTTCAGAATCATCACGGCCGGATGCGGGCCGTCGCCCGGCGGCAGGCACAGCGTGCCGACGAGTCCGTCTTCACGCACCTCGCGCCGGGTGACGCCTTCGGCGGCCAGACGCTGGACGAACGAGACGGAAACCGAGGTGGCGTCCCCCCCATCCGCCTGCGCCACAACCGTCGTCACCAGCGGTGCCGACACCGGTTGCGGGAACACGTCACGGCTCTTGCCGTCTTCGGGCACCTGCGACCAGATGAGTCCCATGGCGGACACGCCCTGATAGCTGCCGGCGACGGGCGCATCGCGCGCCACATCGACACAGCCTTCAGCGTCGGCTTCGAAAGTGGCTTCGGCATGCCACACCACGCCGCCCGCCCGCGCGGTATGCGCGGTGAGCGTGACGCGCGCACCGGGCGCCGCGCCGCGCACCACCAGGTGGCGCGGCACGTCGATCAGTGCATCCGCGGGTGTTGCCGTGAGAATGAGCGATGACGTCATAAGGCAATAGATCCCGTGGCGTCCGCTTACTTCGCGGCCTTGGTCACTTGCATCGCGACCGTACGATCGCTCGTGAACGGCGTGACCTTCAGGCCCTTACGCACGGCCCAGATGTTCTGATAGTGATACAGCGGAATCACGCCGACGTCGTCCGACACGACCTTGACCGATTGACGCAGGATCGCTTCGCGCTTGCCTTCGTCGAACTCGGCGGTCGATGCGTCGAGTGCCTTGTCCACGGCCGGGTTGCTGTAATGGCCCCAGTTCGAAGCGCCCAGACCCTTCTTGGCATCCACGGTCGCCAGCACGTTCACGAGCGCGTAGCTCGCTTCGCCCGTGCCGTTACCCCACGCGAGCATCGTCATGGCGTAGTCGTTCTTGTTCGCACGGCCCGAGTACACGGCCCAAGGCACCACTTCCACCTGCGTCTTCACGCCGATGCGCGTCCAGAACTGCGCCACTGCCTGCGCCGTTTCCGGGCCTTGCGGATAGCGGTCGTTCGGCACGTGCATGGTGAGCTTGAAGCCCTGCGGGAAGCCCGCGTCGGCCAGCAGCTTCTTCGCTTGTGCGGCGTCGAACGGAATGTTCTTCACGTCCGGGTTGTAGCCGAACGTGTCTTTCGGCATCCACTGATTGGCTTCGCTGGCCGTGCCCTGCATGATGCGCGACACGATGGCATCGCGATTGATGGCGAGCGACAGCGCACGGCGCACACGCACGTCGAGCAGCGGGTTCTTGGCAAGCGGCTTGCCATTGTTGTCGGTAATGAAATCGTTCGGACCGTCGCGGAACGTCGGTTGCAGCAGCATCACGCGCAGACCCGGATACGGGAACACCGTCACGTTGGGCGACTTCTTCAGACGCGGAATGTCCGAAGCGGACACCTTGTCGATCACGTCCACGTCGCCGGCGAGCAGCGCGGCGGTACGGGCTGCACCGTTATTGATGTAGCGATAGTCGACTTTTTCCCACTCGGACTTGCCACCCCAGTAGTTGTCGTTGCGCACCATTTCCACGCGGTCGCCCGGCGTGTACGACACGAACTTGAACGGCCCCGTGCCGACGACGGCGCGCCCGGCGTTGTAGTCATCGGTGTTCGACTTCTCGCCCACGTGCTTGCTCACGATATGCACCGATGCGAGGTTCAGCGGCAGGTCCGGGTTTGCAATCTTGGTCTTCACGACGAGCGTGAGCGGATCGGGGGCGCTCATCGTCTCGATGGTGCGCAGGTAGCCCGCGAACGTCGCCACGCTGCCCGGCACGTTACGTGCGCGCGTGTACGAATAGATGACGTCGGCGGCCGTGAACGGCTGACCGTCCTGCCACTTCACGTTCGGGCGCAGCTTGAATTCCCACGTCTTGGCGTCGAGCGCCTTCCACGACACGGCGAGGCCCGGTTGCAGCTTGTTCCACTTGTTCTCGACGAGCAGATCCCAGAAATGCAGATCGACCGAGCGATCGCCCGCGTGGTTGTTCAGTTGCGGATCGAGCGACGAAAGCGGATCGGCAAACGCGATGCGCAGGGTCGAGCTTTGGGCGTTTTGAGCGGAGGCCGCGGCGCTCGTCACGAGCAATGCAGCGGCTAACGAGGACAACAAGAAGCGTTTCATTATCGGCAATCCTGGTCGTTGATGAATGAAAGAAGGTCTGACGTGACACTGACCGTGGGCCGGTCACGTCGTCGAATGATTCGAATAAGGCAGCTAATGTAGTGATTCGGCGATATCAAACGTCGTTCAGATGGCACGCACTCACGTGGTTGATCGCTACGCCGCGCAGCGTCGGCACTTCCGTGCGGCAACGCGGCATGGCGTGCGGACAACGCGGGTGAAAGTGACAACCGCCCGGCGGCGCAATCGGGCTCGGAATCTCGCCGCGAATCGCCGAGAACGTCTTGTGACGCACGTCGATACGCGGAATCTCGGCCAGCAGCGCCTGCGTGTACGGATGATTCGGGCGGCGGAAGACTTCTTCGACCGGTGCGCTCTCGACCACCCGGCCGAGATACATGATCACCACGCGATCGGACAAATGCTCGACCACACCGAGGTCATGGCTGATGAACACGTACGTGAGCTTGAGCTGCTCGCGCAGATCCATGAACAGGTTGAGAATCTGCGCCTGAATCGACACGTCGAGTGCCGCCACGGCTTCGTCGCACACGAGCAGATCGGGCTGCACGGCCAACGCACGTGCGATGCCGATGCGCTGACGCTGACCGCCGCTGAACTGGTGCGGATAACGATGACGCAGCGCCGGATCGAGCCCGGCGCGCTGCAACTGCGCGCTCACGTAATCGTCGAAACCCGCGCGATCGGTCAGGCCATGCACCAACGCGCCTTCACCGACAATGCGGTCGACGCGCAGGCGCGGATTCAGACTCGAATACGGGTCCTGAAAGATCATCTGGATCTTCAGGCGGGCATCGCGCTTTTCGTCGTCGCTCAGCGAGTCGGCGGGGCGGCCATGAATCTGTACTTCACCCGACGACGGCTTGAGCAGCCCCGCGAGCATGCGCCCGAGGGTGGACTTGCCACACCCCGACTCGCCCACGAGACCGACGACTTCGCCCGGCTTGACGACCAGATCGACGTTATCGACCGCGCGCACGACGGCCGGTGGATGCGACAGGCCGACGCGTTCGAGCAGACGCCCGGCCGGGCCGACGTGACGCTCGCCAAAGCGCTTGCTGACGCCGCGCAGCGCGACGATAGGCGCAGGCAACGTGGCACTCGGGGCGGTAGCCGCACGGTTGCCGCCAGCGCCGTGATGACCCTGCGGGCTGTTGGGTTGTGCGGTGCTCATACCATCTCCTTTTGCAGCGCGGCGCCCGGGTGGAAGCAACGCACCAGACGGCCCGGCGCGGTCTGCGTCATCTCGGGGCGTACAGTGCAGGCCGCCGTGGCGTAGGCGCAGCGCGCGGCGAATGCGCAACCCGCCGGCATCGTGAGCAGATTCGGCGCCATGCCGGGAATCTGGCGCAGACGCTGACCGCGTTTGTTCAGACTGGGCAGGCTGCCGATCAGCCCGGCCGTGTAAGGGTGTTGCGGCGCGTCGAGCACGGCGTCGACCGCCCCTTGCTCGACGATGCGGCCCGCGTACATCACGGCCACCGTATCGGCCAGACCGGCGACGACCGACAGATCGTGCGTGATCCAGATCAGCGCGGTGCCGTGCTGGCGCGCAAGCTTCTGTACTTCCGAAAGAATCTGAGCCTGTATGGTGACGTCGAGCGCAGTGGTCGGTTCGTCGGCAATGATCAGATCGGGCCGGTGCAACATCGCGATGGCAATGGCCACGCGCTGGCGCATGCCGCCCGAGAGCTGATGCGGATACGCGCGCAGGCGCTCGTCCGGGCTGGGAATGCCCATCATGCCGAGCGTGTCGCGCGCCAGTTCGCGCGCTTGCGACTTCGACACGCGTTGATGCGCACGCACGGCCTCGATCATCTGCACGTCGATGCGAAGCACCGGGTTGAGCGTCATCATCGGGTCCTGAAAGATCATCGCGATGCGATTGCCTTGCAGATGACGCAGCTCGGCCGGCGTCAGACGCGTGAGATCGCGCCCCTGAAACAGCACTTCGCCGCCGACGATACGGCCCGGCTCATCGACGAGGCCCATGATCGAAAAGCCGGTGACCGACTTGCCCGATCCCGACTCGCCCACGAGGCCCATGATGTGGCCGGGCGGCAGCGAGAACGAGACGTCGTCGACGGCCGGCAACGTGCCCGCACGCGTAAAGAATTGCGTACGCAGGTTGCGAACTTCCAGCGTGAGTGGCGTCGCGGCACTAGTAGGAGTAGAAGGCGTCGCACCGCTCATTTCTGCAACCTCGGATTGAACACATCGCGCAGGCGATCGCCCACGAGATTGATGGCGACGACTGCGATGAGCAAGGCGAGGCCGGGATAAACGCTGATCCAGTATTCGCCGGAGAGCATGGTCTGGTAGCCGTTGGCGATGAGCAGGCCGAGCGACGGCTCGGTGATCGGCACGCCAAGACCGAGAAACGACAACGTCGCTTCGAGCGTGATGGCGCGTGCGACTTGCAGCGAGCCCACGACGATGAGCGGCGGGAGGCAGTTCGGCAGAATATGGCCGAGCACGATGCGCCAGTTCGGAATCGCCTGGCAGCGGGCGGCTTCGACATACTCGCGGCGCGATTCGACGAGCGCCTGACCGCGTGCCGTGCGCGCGAAATACGCCCACTCCAGCACCACGAGTGTGAGCACCACGTTGCCGATGCCTTTACCCACGTACGCAAGGATCATCAGTGCCACGAGAATCGACGGGAACGACAGCAGCAGATCGACGAGCCGCATGATGAGCGCGTCGACGCGGCCACCCGAGTAGGCGGCTACCAGACCGAGAATCGTGCCGAGAATACCGGCGATGAGTGCCGAGCCGACACCGACCCCCAAGCTGATGCGCAGGCCGTAAATGATGCCCGAGAGCAGATCGCGTCCCTGACCATCCGTGCCCAGCCAGTAAGTGAACGTCGCGGCACCGTTGGCGGTACCCGGCGGCAGACGTGCGTCCATGACGTCGAGCTGCATCAGGTCATACGGATTCTGCGGCGTGATCCACGGTGCGGCGAGCGCGGCGACGGCCAGCACGATAAAGATGACCAGACCGAACACGGCACTCTTGGAGCGCAGGAATTCGTGCAGGCCTTGCTGCCAAGGCGACTCGCGACGCACCGGTACGGGCTCGACGGCGGGTGAAACAGGCGGTGCGCCATTCGGAGAAAGATTGAGCGACATCAGGCAGCGGCCTCCACGCGCACACGCGGATCGAGCCACTTATAGAGCACGTCCACGATCAGATTTAGCGACACGAACAGGCACACCACAACGATGAGATACGCCACGATCACCGGGCGGTCCAGTGAGTTGATGCTGTCGAGAATAAGCTTGCCGGCGCCCGGCCACGAGAACACGGTCTCGGTCACTACGGCGAAGGCAATCGTCGAACCAAATTCAATGCCGAGCACCGTCACGAGCGGAATCAACGTGTTGCGCAACACGTGCACGACCACGATGCGCAACGGCGAGAGGCCCTTGGCGCGCGCGAACTTCACGTAGTCTTGCGGCAGCACTTCGGCCACACCCGCACGGGTGAGACGCAGGACGAGCGAGATCTTGAACAGTGCCAGATTGAGGGCGGGCAAGATCAGGTGACGCAAGCCGTCGATCGTCAGGAACGACCACTCGACGCCGAACACGCTGACCGTGGCACCACGTCCGCTGGCGGGCAGCACACCCAGATGCACGGAGAAGAACATGATCAGCATCAGGCCGACCCAGAACGTGGGCAGCGAGAAGCCGACGATGCTGCCCGTCATGAGCAGTTTCGAGATCGGGTTGCGCGGATAGAGCCCGGCGAACAGACCCAGCGGAATACCGATGAACACCGCGAGAATCAGCGCGGAGACAGCGAGCTCGAGCGTGGCCGGCAGGCGTTGCAGGATCAACTGAATCGCTGGCACGTTATAGACGAAGCTGTTACCCAGCTCGCCATGCAGCGCACCGCCGAGAAACGACAGGTACTGACGCCACAGCGGCTGGTCGAGTCCAAGCTGCGCGATGATGCGCGCACGGTCGACCTGATCAACGTCCTGACCGATCAGGATGTCGACAGGGTTACCGATGGCATGCAGGCCGACGAACACGATGAGCGTCATCAGCCAGACGACGAACACCGCTTGCAGCACGCGGCGGAGAATCCATGCACTCATGCGATGCGCTCCTCGCGAGCGGCGCCGTCGTCACCATGGCCGTTGTCACCATTCAGTGCGGGCGGCGGCGGGGCGGGCGTCCATTCGTCGCCATAAACTTCAGGCTCGGCGTACGTTTCCATATTGGCGTAGTGATGCTCGACGTCTTCTCGGTAGAACGAACCCGCCAGCCCTTGTGCGAGACGCTTGGCACCCTCGCTCACCGCAGGGATATCGCCGGAGACAGCACCGTGCGTGAGCGTAGCCGGCGCGCAGAAGCAGTGAATGCGATCGAGGCCCGGGCAGGCGCCGGGCGTCTTCTCGAGGAATTCAAACGTCGGTCCGAGGTCGGGCGAATCGGAGAGCTCGACATCTTCGTCACCCGCCGCAGGGGCGTAGCGGTCGCTCCACTTGCGCACGTACTGGGCAAACGGGGCAAACTCCGGACGGCTCGTGATATCGATGCGGAACCCCGTCGCAAAGACGAGAAAGTCGAGCACAAACGTGCCCTTGGCCGTGCGCACATGCAGTTCGTCGCCGACCGGGGTGACGTCGAGAATCGGTGCACCCAGATTGAAGCGGGCATTCGGATGACGCGACACGCGCAGCGTGCTGCCACGCGGGGGCGGCACTTGTTGCACGTTGACGTAGTGGCGAATGCGCCATTTCCATTCATCGGGCAGGTTCAGATGGCCGTGGGTCAACCCGGGGTTGCCTGCCCCCTTGCCCTTGTTGATGCGCGGAATATCGTCGCGGCGGATGAGCAGATCAACGCTCGCTGCACCCGCTTCGAGCGCGGTGGCGGCGCTGTCCATGGCCGATGCGCCGGCGCCGATCACGCCCACGCGTTTGCCGCGCAGCGTGGCGTAGTCCATCTCGTCGGACGAGTGCGCCCAGAAGCGGCGCGGAACGTCGCGTGCAAACGCGGGCACGGTCGCACCGCCCAGACCGTCGCGGCCCGTGGCGAGCACCACGTGTCGCGCGTAGACGGTGCTGTCGCCTTCGGGCGACGTCACGGACAGCGCAACCAGACCGTCTTGCCCGCCACTCAGCGGCGTAATGGCGGTGATGCGATGCTCGTTGCGCACGTCGATCGCGAGCACGTCGCGATACCAGCGCAGGTAGTCCATCCATTGCAGACGCGGAATCTTGTCGAGGGCATCCCACGCGTCGAGGCCGAACTGCGCTTCGAACCATGCGCGGAACGTGAGCGCAGGCAGGCCGAGCGCCGGGCCGGTCAGTTGCTTGGGCGAGCGCAGCGTTTCCATGCGTGCGGTCGTGGCCCACGGGCCTTCGAAGCCACGGGGCGACTGATCGAAGATCACGGCGCCGACACCCAGATGCGTGAGCGAGGTGGCGGCCGCGAGACCGGCCATGCCGCCGCCGATGATGGCGACGTCGAGCACGGGTTGTCCGTCGTGCGTGCGCGCAGGCACCCAGCGTTTGGCGGGCAGTTCGAGCCAGGCGAGGTCCTGACGCAGGCGCGTTTCGAGCGCGGTCAGGCCGATGGCGGATGTCGGGGACTGGGTCATGACGACAGGGCTTCCTTGGGGGCGGGCAGATCGCCGTAGAGCGACTGCAAGACTTGGGCGTGTTCGGTGGCGGCGCGCTGCACGAAGTCGGGCAGCAACGTGCGGGCGGCGTCGGCCAGCGCATCGACGAAGGCGAGCGCAGCCGGTGATGGCGCGCGGGCGTCGCGTGTGATGACGCCGAAGAAGAACGGGATGTCGGCGTCGATGGGACGCACGGCAACGTCGGCCAACGGCAGACCGTAAGCGGTCACGGGTTCGAGCACGGCAATGCCGAGGCCGGCACGCACCGCAGTCATCGCGTTGATCGATGCGTTGGTTTCAATCAATCCGACCGGGGCGACGCCCGCCTGGCTGAACGCCTGATCGAGACGGCGGCGCAGCCGGTAGGGGTTCTGCATCGTGATGATGCGCCGGCCAACGCATTCGGCCAGCGGCAGGCGGTCGTAGGCGGCAAGCGGGTCGTCGCAGCGCACGGCGGCGACGCAAGCCGACTCGCCGATCCAGTGCACGACGATGCCGCGATGTTCGAGCGGCAGGCTGGTCACGCCGATGTCGGCGGCACCCGTGAGTACGGCGTGCACGACTTGCTCGGGCGAGGTGCTGCGCATCTGGATCTGGGCGCTGTCGCGCGCGAGTCCGGGCAACGCGAGGGCGGCGGGGACGAGGCCGGCGGCAAGCGCCGAGGTCGCCGCAATATGCAGCGGCCGGGTCTGACCCCGGGCGATCTCGTCGGCGCGGGCACGAATTTGCTGCAACCCGGCGAGCACGTGCTCGACGTCTTCGAAGAGCAGAAAGCCTTGTTCGGTCGGCGTGACGCGCGGGCCGCTGCGGGTGAACAGGGCGTAGCCGATTTCAGCTTCCAGCTCCTGAATCATCCGGGTGATGGCGGGCTGCGAGCGTCCGAGCAGGCGTCCGGCAGCAGTAATGCTACCGGTCGACATGACCGCCGCGAAGGCTTCGAGTTGGCGTAATTCCATCGTGCTCGGTGGGGTGGGACGGCGTTGGGCGGGGCGCGACGGCACCGCGTGCGGTGCGTGTTGTCCGGTCATCGACGTCGCCGAGGCCGCAAAAACGGCAATTCTTGTTGTATTCGGATTGCGTATTCTTCGGCCATCAGCATGCGTCTTGCAAATACTTAATATTTATATGCTCATGCCGTACGGTGCAAAGGCGGGTTTTGCCTAGGTGACGGCGGTGCGGAAATAAATGGAGGGGCGGTGCGGGGGAGGAAAGGCGGCGTCTTCAGGGCGCGCACAGGCGATGACGCCCGGCCAGTGGGTAGCCGGTGCGTTCCGTGTCGATACGGCGGGAGGGAATTTATTCCGCGTCGAAGGGCAGGCGGCGCTGTGCCGGGTCTTCCGGACGCGGCAACCGGCGACGCAACAACGCCACACCCTTTCGCTTGGGGGCAACGTCTTGAGGCGGTTCGACAGGACTCAGGCGAAATGCCGGCCGTGTGAGGTGAATGATCACTAACGGGGACGACGCGGCCAAACGTCGCCCGAGCAGGCGGTAGATATCCGGATCGAAACCGGTCACCGGCGGCATGCCGTCGATCAGATCATTCAGGGCGTCTTGTGAACTGACGCTCCCAAGGTACTGCCAACGGTCGATCACGTGATATTCGACGTTGGGGCCGTCGGCGTCATCCACGACACCTTCGGCAGTCGCGCCACGCTCTTCAATGGCGATCGGGCCATCGTAGGGCCACGTCTGCAATTGCAGGGTGGCGAGCGCTTCGCGCAGGCGCGCCGTGTGCGGGGCCAGGGGCGCTGCACCGGTACACACGCCGTCGCAGCGTTTGACCTGATAGCCGAAGCAGGGGCGTCCCGCCTCGCTTTTCTCCAGCCCGAGCTGGGCACAGCAAAGCCGATGCTCGTCGGCGAGCGACCGCAGTGCCATTTCTGCCCGGTTGCGCGACGAGAACGTGCCGTAGAGCGTGCCCGCACTGGCAAAGTCCACGGTGCGGGCGTTCACGAGTTGCGGCGTGTCGCTCTGCGCATCCATCTGCCAGCTATAGAGACTGGCCGAGCGACGCAGCATCCGGTTATGAATCGGCTGCAACTGTTTGACGAGTTGCGATTCCAGCAGCAACGCCCCGAGTTCGCCCGCCGTGCGCCGCGCTTCCACGCGGCGAATTTCCTGCGAGATCCGCAAGTCTTTGGCGACCTGATGGTCGCTTGAGAAGTGAGAACGCACGCGCGCGCGAATGTCGACGCTCTTGCCGACATAGAGCAACGTATCGCCTTCGCCATAGAACAGATAGACGCCGGGGGCGTCCGGCAGGGCGTCGATGGCTTCGTCCGGCAACTGTGGTGGCTGGCTGGCGCGTTTGGTCACACGCTGTACCGCTTGGTCGATTAACGCCGGTTGATAGAGCGTGTGCAGCTTTTGCCAGAACTGCCAGAGCAGATCGGCATCGGCGAGCGCGCGGTGACGACCCAGCGGCTCGAGGCCGAAGCGTGCGATCAGCGCGTCGAGCCCGTGGCGCGCGGCGGCCGGAAACAACAGCCGCGACAGCCGCACGGTACACAGCACGTCGGCCTGAAACGGGATACCGGCGCGACGGAATTCATTCTTGAGAAAGCCGTAATCGAAGCGCGCGTTGTGGGCGACGAACAACTTGCCATGCAGCCGTTCGGCCAGCCCTTGCGCCAGCGTGTCGAACGACGGCTGACCCCGCACCATCTCGTTGGTGATGCCGGTCAGTTGCTGGATGAAAGGGGGAATCGATTCAGCGGGGTCGAGCAACGTACTCCATTGCTCGATGCCGTTCGGTCCGACCTCGACCACGCCGATTTCGGTGATCCGGTCGGACAACGCATTGCCGCCAGTGGTCTCAAGATCGACGAACACCATCGGCGCAGACAGCGACCGGGCGAGCTCGTCCGGATCGACTGGGTCGACCGGATCGACCGGATCGACTGGATTCAGGCCGAGCATGCCGGGCCACCGGCGTGGGGCGATGACGAACGTGGGGCGGACTTGATACCTTTCGCCGCAGCAAAATTCGCGGTGTCTTCATGGCTATCGTCGCCAGCGAATGCGGCCACGATGGCGCGGAACACGGCCGGTGTCGGCGCGTCGGGCCAATGCAGGTCGACGTTGGCGTCGAGTGCCGGCAACTCGCCCGCGCGACGCAGGGCTTCATCGCCCGGCAAGCGCAACACGTGCGCAAGCACCCACGCCTCGTGACGCGCATGCAGTCCGATGTCCGCCTCGGCTTCGTCGGCGATGGCCACGAGCGTTCGCCAGTCGAGCGCCATGACGGTCGTGGTGACATTGGCGGCAGTGGTGGCCGCGGTGTCAGCGGTGGCAGCGGTGGCAGCGGCAGCGTCATTGCCCTCGGCACGCGCGGACAGCTCACCCGCGAGCGTGCGGTGATGCTGCGCATAACGCGCGGCAATCTCGCGCACGACGCCCGCAAGATCCCGCTCGGCGGCGCTTAGCGCCAGTTGATCCCAGTCGATTGTTTCCATGAGAAGGTTCCTCGATTGGGTGACATGATACTGTATAAAACCACAGTGCGCGAGTGACGTGGACGCGACATTGTTCGCCGGGGCGCACACTCATGTAATACTCTGCGCCATCCGTATTCATCCCCTTTTTGCGCAGGAGTTTGGCCACGATGTTGACCCTGTACACCTTTGGTCCGGCGTTCGGACTGCCCGATGCCAGCCCGTTCGTCATCAAAGCGCAGATGCTGCTCAAGCTGGCCGGGCTGCCTTATCAGACGGACCGCGGCGGCTTTCGGCGCGCCCCCAAAGGCAAGCTGCCGTTTGTCGACGACGACGGGCAGATCGTGCCGGACTCGACGTTGATTCGCCTGCACATCGAACGAAAGTACGGGTTCGACTTCGACGCCAGCCTGACACCCGAACAGCGTGGCGCGGCGTGGATGTTCGAGAAGGCGCTGGAGGATCACTTCTATTGGTATGTGGTGCAGGCGCGCTGGTGCGACGACGAGAATTTCGCCAAGGGTCCGGCGTCGTACTTCAAGTCGATTCCATGGCCGGTGCGCCCGGTGGCGGAATCGTTCATCCGCCGCAAGATCCGCACCACGCTGCAAGGTCAGGGCACGCAGCGCTACTCACCCGCGGAGCAACAGCAGTTGCTCGCCCGTGGCGCTCAGGCGGCCGCCCAATTGCTCGGCGACAAACCGTATTTCTTTGGAAATTCGCCTTGCGGCGCGGATGCCACGGCATTTGCGTTCATCGCGAGCGCGATGGCGCCGCAGTTCAAGCATCTGTTGCGTGACGAGATCGACAATCACCCGAATCTCACGGAATACGTCGCGCGCATGCGTCGCGAGTTCTTCCCGGATATCGCCAACTGACGCCGGTTGCGGCCGACCCGCATCAAGCCACGTCAGCACGTCGACATTCGACCCGGTCTTAACCGCTTAACGCCTCAACCCGCTTCTGACGCCGTCTCGTCGCTCGACAGTACGTCGGAGAGCACGAGATTGCGCCCGGAGATCTTCGCGGCATACAGGGCGCGGTCGGCCCGCATGCACAGCGCTTCCAGACTCTCATGCTCGTGCCACGTCGCGACACCGCCGCTCAGCGTGTAGTGACAAACGCCGAACGGCCCCGCCACGAGATGCCGGCTCACCTGCGCGCGCAGGCGCTCGGCAATGCGAATGGCGCCTGCTGTATCGGTGCCGGGTAACAGCACGGCAAACTCCTCGCCGCCCAGCCGCCCGAAGATATCGCCTTCGCGCAAACCGTCGCGCACCAGTTTGACGAACTCGCGCAGCACGGTGTCGCCGCCCGCGTGGCCGTAGGTGTCGTTGATCTGCTTGAAGTGATCGAGGTCGATGACCACGATCGACAACGGCCAGCCGTGCGACAGCGCCCGCGCCATCTCCTGCCGGGCGAGCAGATCGAAATGCTTGCGCGAGAGCGCGCCCGTCAGATAGTCGCGATTGGCGGCTTCCTCGGCGGTAGCCAGCATGGCGTCGTGAATCATCATGACGGAACCCATCGTCATCGCCGGCATGACGACCGCGCCGATGGTGAGCATGACGGCGTTGAACGTCGACGCCCCCATCAACTCGGGGCCGGGCGCGGGTGCCCAGCCGAACACGGCACCCCGCACGATGTGTCCGATGGCAAATGCCGTGGCGAGTCCCGCCGTGAGCCAATAGTTATAGGGATGCCGCCGTGGCGGGATGTGCCGCATGATAAGCACGGCCGTGGCGAGCAGGACCACCGCGTGATACGCCGAGACAATGACGACCCGCAACTGTGTGTTCTCGCTGCCGTAGAACCAGAACAACATGGACCCGGCCAACACGCCGAGCGACGCGCCGAGCACCGGCCAGTGCGGTGACTGGCCGAGATAGCGGGCACAACCGGCGTAATAGAGCAGCAGGCCGCCGCCAAGCATGACGTTGGCAACGGGAATCGAAAGGAAGTCGGGGACGTGGCCGCGCAGGGCGAACAGTGGCAACGAGATGAGCACCGCCACGTTGGCCCAGCACCACTCGCGCACTCCCGCGACGCGCGAGCGTACCAGCGAGCCGATGATCAGCAACATCATGAAGCTGAGCAGGGCAGTGATCGCGAGCAGAGACGTCGTCAACATGGGGAAGGCCGGCGGGGGGAGGCGGGCATGTGTAGTGCATTGTAATGTACGACGCTGTGCGCGTTACACACCAGTAGAATGGCCGGGTTAAGGTTTACCGTCTATCTCCAGGAGCTTTTGTCATGTCGATGTCCCGCCTTCGCCGTTTCCTGACACTCACGCTTGCCGTGGCCGCCGGTCTTAGCGCAGCCGCGGTGCAGGCGCAGGAGCCGATGACACGGCGCTCGGCCCAGCCGCCGCTGTTTGCGACGCCGGCCAGCGGCGTGAGTGCTCCGGCAAGCGACATCAACCGCGATGTGAAACCGGCACTCGAAGCCGCAAATCTCTGGCTCGGACTGGTGGATATCAACCGCGCAGAACAAAGCTGGGAACAGGCGGCAGCCGTGTTTCAACGCTCGTTGCCGGCCGACGCGTGGGCGCAGAGCCTGAGTGCTGCGCGCACGCCGCTGGGCAAAGTGAAATCACGCAAGGTGGCGGACGCGGTGTTCACGCGCGCCATTCCAGGGCAGCCCGACGGTGAGTATGTGGTGATTCAGTACGACACGGCGTTCGAGAACAAGGCCGACGCGCATGAAATGGTCACGATGTTTTACGGCGTCGACAGCCGCTGGCGCGTGGCGGGTTATCTGGTGCGCTAACCGGCCGGACGATTCGAGGTAGCCCACGCCTTGACGCGGCCCGGCGGCAGCCTTCTGGGCGCGTCTATGCAGCTTGTATGGGGAATGTAGGCAGATGGCGCGCTTGAGACCCGCCGCTCGTGCGGTTCAGCGCGGCAGGGCGGGCTCGACGATGCCCATCGTCGTCTCAACGTGATGACGCGCAATCTGTGCGGCGCGC
This sequence comes from Pandoraea sp. PE-S2T-3, assembly GCF_002179965.1. Classification (GTDB taxonomy): domain Bacteria; phylum Pseudomonadota; class Gammaproteobacteria; order Burkholderiales; family Burkholderiaceae; genus Pandoraea. The sequence goes on along the minus strand of NZ_NGUQ01000009.1, from coordinate 62,271 downwards.
ACTTCATCGTGCGCACGCAGCGCGTCGACCAATTCGCGATGCTGGGCGTTGGTTGCGCTCAGTTGCTCGTCCGAGAACATGACGGGAATGCGCAGCGCCCAGTAATAGAACTGAATACGCTCGTGAAACTGCGTCAGCACGACGTTATCGGCGGCTTTGACGATCAATTCGTGGAATTCGCTGTTCAGGCGGTTCAGTGCCAGACGCGGCAGATGAGTGCTCGGCTCCATTTGCTCGATGAGCGCGGCAAGCTCATCACAGGCTTCGGGCGTGATTTTGCGGGCGGCCAGCCGCGCCGTTTCCGCTTCGATCGCGGCACGGCTTTCGAAGATCGCATTCACCTGAAGGTGATCGACCCCCTGAACTTCCCAACCGCGATTGCGGGCGATAAAGCCTTCGCCTTGCAGGATCAGCAGCGCTTCGCGCACCGGCGTGCGGCCAACGCCGAGCAACTGGATCAGATCGTCTTCGATAAGGCGCTGCCCCGGCTTGAGCTCCGAGGCGAGAATCATGCCGCGGATTTTCGTCCGCACTTCACCAGTAATCAGGTTGCTGGGCGCTTTCATCTGATGCTTATCTTCCCTTGAGCGGCGAGGTATCCAGTGAGGCGCTAGGCCCCCATTGCCGCTGCGGATTTTACAGAGTTTCTTTCTGACCCTTCAAAACCGTTCCCAAGGCGTCAAAGTTGTGGCAGCCATGCGGACCGCGGATGAATGCAGTCCGGTTTTGCACAATTCTTTCGGTTTCCGAAGCGAGGGCTCGCTTATACGCGCGTTTGAAGCGAGTGAAAAATACCATAAGCCCCGGCGTAGCGGGGTTCGCGCTCACTAACTTGTTGCGTGAGTGCCCACATCGCGAGCGTTGCGGGTGCCGAAACATGCGTCGCCCAATGCGGCTGCGGCGTTGATGAATATGTGAAACATCGGGCGGGTAGCACCTGCCGGTATAACCCTTCAAACCTGAGGGTTATGCCGAATGGCGGGCTTGGCTTCTGACTTGTTGGACGTGTAGGGGCGAAGCGCATCAATGCGACCCCGTTTAATCCAATTATTTCTAAATATGAAATAAATGATTGTAATTGATGGTATTTATCATCAATTAACACACGAATAGACTGTCATTGTCGACGATGAATCAAGCATCGCCCCTTTCAATAGACAGGAGAAACACCATGAAGCGCACTCTTATTACCTCTGCCCTGATTTCCGCCATGTTGGCTGTGTCGGCCGGTTCGGCCTTCGCCAGCGATGCTTTTGACGGCCCGTCGGAATTCTCGTGGGTTCCGCAAACCAGCGTGCTCACGCGTGCTCAGGTTCGCGAAGAACTGATCCAGGCGCAGAAGGACGGTCTGGTCGTGCAACACGACACCGTCTACCCGAAGGCTGTGCCCAGCGCACAACCGGCCGCCGCTGCGGCACCGGTCACGCCGGGTTCGGTCGGTGGCCTGCAACGCGCCGGTACGACCTACTTCGGTAACTAAGCCGTCACTCAGCCCCCCGGGTCGCCCTGTCATTGAGTGATGGGGGCTGATGCCTCAAAGGCACGTCCATAAGTCTCTGTTGGCAGGAGGCGGTGGCGTGCCTTTTTGCGTGGTGCTCGCCGCGCGCGAGCCCGTGGCACAATCGCCGGCATCCGCTTTGTGCCACTTCGCGTGCCATCGCACGCTTGCTCCCATGACCTCAATGCCTCAAACGCGCCTGCGCCGTGTCTCCCGATACTGTGCGGCGGCATTGCGCGCGTGCGCTTTCGCCGGCGTGACGTCGCTCGTTCCTTTGATCGCCCTTTCGGGCGTCGCGCCGTCGGCCGCCCATGCCGCCGATAGCGCCGACAGCAACGCGGGTCCGGCGTATGGGCCCGAGCTTCAAGGCTTCGACTATCCGTATCCGGTGAACCGTTTCGACTTCACCTCGCAGCGCACGCCGCTGCACATGGTGTATCTCGACGTAAAACCGGCGCAGCCCAACGGTCGTACCGTCGTGCTGCTGCATGGCAAGAATTTCTGCGCGGCGACGTGGCGCGAGACCATCGACGTGTTGAGCGGTGCCGGCTATCGCGTGATTGCCCCCGACCAGATCGGCTTCTGCAAATCGAGCAAGCCCGCGCAATATCAGTACAGCTTCCAGCAACTGGCGAACAACACGCATGCGCTGCTCGCGTCGCTGGGAATCACCCGCGCGACGATCGTCGGCCACTCGACGGGCGGCATGCTCGCCGCGCGCTATGCGCTGATGTATCCCGAAGAGACGCAGCAGTTGGTGCTCGTCAATCCGATCGGTCTGGAAGACTGGAAGGCACTCGGTGTGCCGTCGAAAACGGTGGACGAGTGGTATGAGCGCGATCTTCGTACGAGCGCACCCAGTATTCGCCGCTATGAACAGGCGACGTACTACGCCGGGCAGTGGAACGAGCGTTATGAGCCGTGGGTGCAGATGCTAGCGGGGATGTATCGCGGACCGGGCAAGCGCATCGTCGCGTGGAACTCGGCGCTGCTCTACGACATGATCTACACGCAGCCGGTGGTGTATGAATTCGGCCAGATTCGCGTGCCGACATGGCTGCTCATCGGCGACAAGGACACGACCGCGATCGGCAAAGATTTTTCGCCGCCGGAAGTGCAGGCGCGCATCGGGCATTACCCGGCGCTCGCAAAGGCGACGCATGCGGCGATTCCCGGCTCGACGCTGGTGGAGTTTCCCGAACTGGGCCATGCCCCGCAGATGCAAGACCCGGTGGCGTTCCACAAGGCGTTACTGGAGGGACTGGCGGCCGTGCGCTGAGTGATGCTTCAGAGATCAGAGGTGCTTGTAATAGAACGTCGTGGCGCAGAATTCGCCGTCGGGCATGAGCGCGAACTTCGGCACGTCGCCTGCGCGTTGCCAGCCGCTGCGTTGATATAACCGCTCGGCGTCGCCACCGGTGACGGTGTCCAGCACGAGGACATGGCGGCGCTCGGCGCGCGCCACATCATCGATGGCTGCCATCAGTGCCTGCGCTACGCCTTGCCGACGCGCGTCGCGATGCACCAGCATCTTCGCTACGTCGGCGCGGTGCGGCTGGTTTTCGGGAAGATCGAGAATCAGTTGCACGGTGCCGACGATCTTGCCTTGATTCCCTGCTTCGCCATCACGGGTGCGCGCAACCAGCAGCACACGCTCGCCACGGGCCACGCTCTCGGCGACCTTGCGCCAGAACGTTGTTGCACGTTCGCGCGTGAGCGGCAGCATGAAACTGACCGATGCGCCGCCTTCCACGCAGTCGATCAGCACATCGGCGAGCGCGTCGACTTCGGCCAGCGCTTGCGCGCCGTCGAGCCGTTGCAAGGTAATGGATGACGTCATGTTGCCCTCCGGGCAGCGACGAACGGTAGCGTAACGAGCCCGACGAGGTAGTGCGCCGTCGCCGAGGTCGGGTTGTGATAGCCGATCGGTCGATCGAGCCGCATCGCGAGACAATCGCCGGCATCGAGCCGCCACGTGGTGTTGCCCAGCGTAATCTCGATGGTGCCGCCGATGACCCAGACCTGTTGCCAGACTTCGTTGTCGCGCGCGCCCGTGTCGTACGCCACGCGCTCGCCGGCCGGGAAGTGCACTTCCACGAATTGCAGCGGCGAGGCTTCGGCGGGCGAGAGGTTGCGGCGCACGTAACCGGAGTCGGGGTCGGTCCACACGGGTTGATCGGCGCGTCGCGCGACCGGCGAGGGCTGCGCATCGTCGCCGGCGCTCTCGTCGAACAGCGAGGCAAGTGTGACGTCGAGTGCCGTCGCCAGCTTGTCGAGCACATTGGCGGTCGGGCTCGTCTGGGCGCGCTCGATGAGCGAAATGCTCGAACGGCTCACGCCGCTGCGCTCGGCCAGCGTGTCGAGAGAGTAGCCGCGCTCACTTCGCAAATCGCGAACCCGGCGGGCGATGCGTTCGTTGATATCCATGCTGTCCAGTTTACTGGAAATTAATTTCTAGTAAACTAGACATCGAAATTAGACATCATTGTCATCGCTACACCTTGCGTGGAAACCTCATCATGAAGCCAGCCGTCACCGTTCGCGACGCCACCGACTCGGACCTCGCCGTCATTCGCGATATCTACAACGATGCCGTGGAACACACCACGGCCATCTGGAACGAGATCGTCGTCGATCTCGACAATCGTCGCGAGTGGCTGACCGCACGTTTGGCGAAGGGTTTCCCTGTCATCGTTGCGCAACGTGGCGACGACGTGCTCGGCTATGCCTCGTATGGCGACTGGCGCGCATTCGACGGCTATCGTCACACCGTCGAACATTCGATCTACATCCACCAGAATGCGCGCGGCGGCGGCGTTGGCGAGGCGCTCATGCGTGCCCTGATCGAGCGCGCGCGTGCCGCAAACATCCACGTGATGATCGCGAGCATCGAAGCGCAAAATGCGCCGTCGATTCGCTTGCACGAGAAGCTCGGTTTTCGCACGGTCGGTGTTTTCAGCGAAGTGGGCACGAAGTTCGGCCGCTGGCTCGATCTCACGTGCATGGAATTGCGCATCGTCTGAGCGCGGCGCGCGCAGTTGCCGGCACTCGTCGGAAGGCACCTGAGAAAAACGATAAAAATCAGCGCACTGCACAAAATAATTTGCCGTGCCCGCCGATATCGGGATGGCGCCGTATTCCAGTGGATATAGCGCCATTTCCGATCAAGCATAAGCAACATCATCCGCGCCGAATATCGCCCGCTCTTGCCCGCCGCACGGTGCGCAATGCGCGCAAAGCCGCGCCAGTTCTCACGCAGCGCGTCATCCGTCACCTTGTCATTCACATAGGCGGCGTGTAGCCTTCAGGTGTCCGGTGTCACTCATGAAGCGTGGTCCTATAAGACTTCACGACGACATCACGGCAGATGAATGTCGCGCACTGCGCACAAGCATCGTGGGTCATGACTTTGCCCCAGGCGTCGTGATCGTAATCGTGCTGTTTTGCGTGCCGTTTTCCGTTTCGTGTTGGTGATACGTCCCCCCAAACAAGAAGGCCGTACCCCCGGCCGACGGACGGAACGCTTATGCCGCGCCTGCCAAGAAAACACTGTCCGCCAGCGGCAATGTCGAGCGATGATGCTCGCTCATCTGCTGCTTCCGATACCCCCCAGACCCCCGATACCTCAAGTCCCTCAGGCTTCGCCCTGTCGCGACGCGGCTTTCTCAAAGCTTCGGTGATCGCGGGCATTTCGGTCTACATCGCCCCGCTCGGCAGCCGCGCATTTGCCGCGCTGTTCGAAGACAAGAACCTCACCCCGGTCGCGTGGGATGCCGCCACGGGCCAAGCCAAATTCCGTATCGACGGCACGGCCAAAGTCACCGGCGCGAAGATTTTCGCGCGCGACGTGCGTGCCGCCGATATGCCCGGCTGGCCGAAGCAGCAGGCGCATGCGTTCGTGCTGCGCGCGACGCAGGCCGACCGGCCCTATCTCGGCTTCGATCTCGCGCGGCTCGACGACGGGCTGAAGCCCGATCGCGTGGTGACAGCCGATGATCTGGCGCGCGACGGTGTCGCATTTCCAGAGTTTTATGGCGACGACATGCTGCTGCCTGCGGGCAAGACGCCGGCCTATCTCGGCCATGCCGTGGCGATTCTGATCTATCACGACTTCGCGCGTTTTCGCTTCGCCAAGGACAAGCTCAAGTTCCACGACGAAATCATTCGCTACGGCGAAGTGAGCGGCCCGCTGGAACGCGATCCGTGGGGCACCTTCCGCTTTGTGCGCGTGGGCGGAAAGACGGCCTACGACGACGATATCTATTCGAGCCTGAAAGATGCACCGATCTTCCCGAGCATGATGCGCAAGCATCTGCCGGTGTGGCCCGACGGTAACGATCACGGCAAGCTCGACGAGCAGGGCATGGCTTACGCGGGCAAGATCGGCGAGTCGCTGACGCACCCGCCGGGCGACTGGCTTGTGATGTCGCGCGAGTACCGCACGCAGTCGGTCGACACGGCGGCGCTCGAACCCGACAACGCCAACTGCTGGTACGACGCCAGCACGCAGACGCTGCACATGGTCGTGCCGACACAGTCGCCGTCCGAAGTGGCCGAGAATGCGGCTGCGATGGTGGCCAAGGGGCACTTTCCGGTCAAGCGCCTGATCGTCTACCCGTGCTACACGGTCGGCTACGGTTCGAAAGACCACTACAACATGCCGTTCTACGGGCTGGCCGCTGCGATGTACGGCGACGGACTGCCCGTGCGGCTCGCTAACGACCGCTACGAACAGTTTCAAACCTCGCTCAAGCGCCACGCCTTCACGATGCGCTATCGCATCGGTGTCGACAAAACGAGCGGCCTGTTGCAGGCGTTTGCTGCCGACATGGAATGTAACGGCGGCGGGCGCATGAACTTCTCGCCGTCGGTGGCCATGGTCGGCGCCACAGCAGCGCAGTCGATCTACTACTTCCCGCAGAGCGATCTGGCGAGCGTGGCGATTGCCTCGCGCGCCATCGACGCGGGCTCGGCACGCGGCTACGGCACGTTGCAGTCGATGGCGGCCACCGAAATGATGATCGACGAAATGGCCGCGCAACTGGGGCTGGACGCGATCGATTTCCGCATGAAGAACGCACTTCGTTCGGGCATGAAGAACACGCAGGGCGCGATTCCTGCGGGTGCCGTGCGCGTCGATGAAGTGCTCGCGAAAGCCAAGGCGCATCCGCTCTGGACGCAGCGCGACAAGAAGAAGGCCGAGTACGAAGCGGCGCATCCGGGCCGCCGCTACGGCGTGGGCTTCGCGTGCGTGCAGAAGGACTTCGGCACCGGCGCAGAGACCTCGTTCGCACGGGTGGAGATCGACGATCAGGGCAAGATCAGCCTGCATCACACGGCGGCCGAAATCGGCACCGGGACATCGACGTCTCAGGCCGTGGCCGTCGCGAAGTGGCTTGGCATGCCGGCCACCGACGTGCACATCGCCATCACCGACTGGCCGGAGTTGCCGGTCGTCACGAGTGGTGACCCGTACCTGATGTCGCAGGCCGATCAGGACAAATTGGCGGCGAACCCGCGCTGGTCGCCGGGTTACGCGTCGCCGTCGAGCGCGACGAATTCGGCGTTCTATTTCACGCACAGCACGCGCGAAGCGGCGCGACTGCTGTTTATGCAAGGGCTTTGGCCGGCGGCGCTGTCGATCTGGCGCCGGGGGCTTGGCGGTGGTCAGGCGGCACCGCTCGTGGTGCGTGTGGAAGACGCGCGCTGGGTCGAGGGCAAGCTCTCGGCCGCTGGCATGGAAGCGTTGCCGCTGGCCATGATCGCGAAGACGGCCCACGAAATGGGGCTGGTGACGGGCGCGACCGTTCACGTGTTCAACCGCTGGCAGTGGGCAGAAGCCGACTGGGATCTGGGCGACGGCACGACGCAGCGCCTGCCGGTCGACGGCATTGCGTTGCGCTTCGGCAAGGGCGGTGCCAATGCACCGGCTGCGGCTCCGGCGTCCACACCCGCAGCCGCACCGGTGCAAGCGCCGGCGGGCAAGGGCAGTCATCGCAACAGCAGCAATGCGTCGGCGAAATCGGCTGCCGCAGCGCGTGCGGCGAACGCTTCTGCCACGCAGGTCGCAGCGCCCGTGCCGGCCACCGGCTATCGCGTGATCGACCGCAAGCGGGTGTTCTACCCGCCGGTGCAGCGCAACAACGCGGCGGTGACGTATTACAGCGCCGTCGGCACGCTGGTCGAACTCTCGGTGCATGAGGCGACGGGCAAGGTCGAGTTGCTGACGCACCACTCCATCATGGAGTGCGGCAATCAGATTTCGCCGCAGTTGGTGTCCGGTCAGTTGCAGGGCGGTCTCGCCATGGGTATCGGCCACGCGTTGCACGAGTACCTGCCGCTCTATGAAGACGGCCCGGGCAACGGCACGTGGAACTTCAACCGCTATCACCTGCCGCGCGCAACCGATGTTGCCGTGTGGACGCAGACCGGTGAAGTGCTGCCACCGATTTCCGAATCCGATGTGCCCAAGGGCATCGCCGAAGTGGTGATGATTCCCGTGGTGGGCGCGATTGTGAACGGCCTCGCGCATGCGATCGGCCATCGTTTTACTGACTTGCCGGTGACACCGGAGAAGATCCAGGAGGTACTGGCATGACGGACACGACAAACGCCCCTCAAGCGGCGTCGAACGCTGCGGGCAGCGCGGCAGCGGGTGCAGGACAATCGATCACTGGCGCCTCGGCACCGGCCGCGGCAAGTGGCGCAGGCTCGGAGAATGGCGGCGCGTCGGCGCAGGCAACACCCGCAACTACCGGCAACGGCAAAGCGCCTTGGGATGTCTTGCCGGTGACGGTAAAGGTCAACGGCGTCTCACATGGGCCAACCGATGTGCCGGCGGGTCTGATGATGATCGACTACCTGCACGAGACGCTCGGGCTGACCGGCTCGCGTCTGGGCTGCGGACAAGGCATTTGCCACGCCTGCGTGGTGATCGTCGATCATGCCGACGGCAGCAGCGAAACGGTGCGCACCTGCATCACCGGCGCGAACTACTTCGACGGCAAGACGGTGAGAACGGTCGAAGGACACGCCACCCACGATGCCGACGGCAAAGTGACGCTGGCCCCGATTCAGCAAGCGTTTCTCGATCACTTCAGTTTCCAGTGCGGCTACTGCACGCCCGGTTTCGTGAACGCGGCGACGGTGCTCATCGAAAAACTGAAACGCAAACCGGTGGCGCGCGCCGATCTCGAGGCTGCCATTACCGAAGGGCTCAACGACCATATTTGCCGTTGCACCGGGTATGTGCGCTATTACGAGGCCGTGCGCGACGTCGTTCTGAAGACGCCCGGCTGTCTGACCGACGCGAAGTGAGAGGACACGCCATGAACCTGAATCGTGTCACCTCTTCGTCCTTGCCGTCCTCACTGCATCAGTTGAGCCGGCTGAGCCGCTTGGGCGCGAGTGCGGTTTGCGTCGCGGCGGCGCTGCTGCTCGCGGCGTGCAACGACTCGACCTCGCCCAAGCCCCCCGACCCTTCGCAGCCGCCGCAACCCAAGACGTCGATGATGCCGTCGCTCGTCACGAGCGCGATGGCGGCCGATGCGCCGGCGTCCGGTGCTTCGGCGGCTGCCAGTGCTGCGGGAACCGGCAACGCAACGGCCGTCGTCATGACGCCGGGTAACCCGGCGCCGCCGGAACTGGTTGCACGCGGCAAATACCTCGCGCGCGCGGCCGATTGCGCGGCGTGCCACACGAGCGCCGACGGTGCGCCGTTTGCCGGTGGCGTGCCGCTCAAGTCGCCGTTCGGCACGTTCTACGGCACCAACATCACGCCGGACAAGGCCAACGGCATCGGCAACTGGACGGCCGACGATTTCTATCGCGCCCTGCACGATGGCAAAGCGCCGGACAAGGTGCTGTATCCGGCCATGCCGTACACGTCGTACCGGCAGATGACGCGTGCCGACAGCGATGCGATCTACGCCTATCTGATGTCGGTGAAGCCGGTCGCCGTGGCCAATCGGAAGCACGATCTCTCGTTCCCGTACAACATGCGTTTCGGCATGCGCTTCTGGGACTGGATCTTCCTCCAGGACACGTTGCCCGATGCATCGAAGGGCCAGTCTGCCGATTGGTTGCGCGGCCGCTACCTTGCCAATGCGCTCGGTCACTGTGCGGAGTGCCATACGCCGCGCGGCACGTTCGGGCAACTCGATAGCGCGAAGCCGCTCGGCGGTGCCGCACTCGCCCGTATCGCTGCGCCGGACCTGACGCCCGAAGCGCTCGCTGCACGTGGCTGGACGTTGAAGGACTTGCAGACGTTCTTCGGCACGGGTGTCGCGCCGCAGGGCTCGGCCTTCGGCGAGATGTATCCGGTCGTGCATTTGAGCTCGCAGTATCTGACGCCGGATGACTTGCGCTCGTTGAGCACCTACCTGCTGGGCGATGCACCGCCTGCACCGACGCCGTTGCCGGCGAGTCCGGATACCAGCAAGCTCGTCGCGGGACGCAATATGTACCTCGCGGTATGTGCCGGTTGTCACGCGGCGGACGGCACGGGCAAGCCGCACGTTGCCGTGCCGATGCTGGGCAATTCGACCGTGCGTCAGAAGGACCCGCGCAACCTGATCGTGGCGATTCTCGACGGTATCGAGCCGCAGAAATTCCCGGGGCTCGAAGCCATGCAGGACATGCCCGGTTTCGACAAGCGGCTGACGGACGCACAGATTTCCGAACTGACCAACTACCTGCGCGTGGCCTACGGCGGTCAGCCCGGCGATGTGAACTCGGAAATCGTCAAGCAACTGCGGCAGAAGTAATCCGCGGCAAGTGCAACGAGGATCAGGGCCACGGCTGTGATCTTTGATGGGGAAAGCGCACGTTTCGACCGAACGGTTGAACGTGCGCTTTTTTCGTTCTGATCGGGCGCATAATGCGCGCCATGTCCCGCACACAACGTCTTTTCTCTCTGATGCAACTGCTGCGCCGTCACCGGTATCCGGTGGCGGGGGCGTCGCTCGCCGAATCGCTGGGCGTAAGCCTGCGCACCCTTTATCGCGACATTGCGACCTTGCAGGCGCAGGGCGCGCATATCGAGGGCGCGCCGGGGCTGGGCTATGTGCTCAAGCCGGGCTTCATGCTGCCGCCGCTGATGTTCTCCGAAGAGGAGATCGAAGCCATCGTGCTGGGGTCGCGCTGGGTGGCCAATCGTACGGATGGCGCGTTGGCCGATGCGGCGGGCAACGCGCTCGCGAAGATCGCCGCCGTGCTGCCGGCCGATCTGCGCGCGTCGCTCGAGGCCTCGACACTGCTCATCGGGCCGGGCGATCCGCTGCCGCCGATGACCGTCGATCTGACCGTCATTCGCGAGGCGATTCGCACCGAGCGCAAGTTGCATCTGGCGTATCGCGACGAAGCCGGTAAAACGTCGGAGCGCGTGATCTGGCCGTTCGCACTGGGCTTCTTCGAGCGCGTGCGCATGGTCGTTGCGTGGTGCGAATTGCGCGACGGGTTCCGGCATTTTCGCGCCGACCGCATCGAGGCGATGACCGTGTCGGCGGCGCGTTATCCGCGCGGCCGCCGCTCACTGCTCAAGGCGTGGCGGGAGACGACGGGGCGGCACGGAGAGTGACAGGAAATGACGGTAAGTTGTCTGTCGACTACTGACAAAAACTGACAGCATGTCCTTCTACGATACGGGCAATGACGACGCACACCGAGATGTCCGGTGCGTGAGAAACGTCAGTTGATACGTTAGTGAATACGTCAGTTATCCAAATCGACAGGAGCTAGTCATGCTGCATCCGAATATGGTCATTCTGTATGTTGCCAATACCGCTGTGAGCGCTGCGTTTTACGCCGATCTGCTCGACCGTCAACCGGTCGACACGTCGCCGGGTTTTGCGCTGTTCGTGTTTCCGTCAGGACTGAAGCTGGGCCTGTGGGCGAAGCACACGGTGGTGCCGACCGTGATTGCGCCGCCGGGCGGCAGCGAAGTGGTGCTGCCGGTAGCGTCCAACGAGCAGGTGGACGCCACCCATGTGGACTGGAGCGCTCGCGGCATCACGATTCTGCAAGCGCCCACCACGATGGATTTCGGCCGCACGTTCGTGGCGTCCGATCCCGACGGTCACCGTCTGCGCGTGTACAAGCTGGCGGATGATCCGAAGTAAGGGGGCTTAGGACGCCGACGCCGTCTTCACCAGCACCGGCGTATCGCGATACTGCGTGGGGAACATCCGCTTGAGGTCTTTCACCTTGGGCAGGTCGTTGATCACGATGTACGGATACGTCGGGTGCTCGGTCAGAAAGTCCTGATGGTAGCCCTCGGCCGCATAGAAGCCCGTGTACTTCTCGACCTTCGTCGCAATCGGCTTCGTGAACGCGTGCGAGGCGTCGAGTTGCACGATATAGGCTTCGGCCACGCGGCGCTGCGCGTCATTCATCGGGAACACGGCCGAGCGATATTGCGTGCCGCTATCCGGGCCCTGACGATTGAGTTCGGTCGGGTTGTGGGCGACCGAGAAGTAGATTTGCAGCAGCTTGCCGTATGACACCTTCTGCGGATCGAACGTGACTTCGACCGATTCGGCGTGGCCGGTGCTGCCGCTGCTCACGGTTTCGTAGTCGGCCGTTTTTGCGGTGCCGCCTGCGTAACCGGAAACGGCTTTCGTCACGCCTTGTACGTGCTGGAAGACCCCTTGCACGCCCCAGAAGCAGCCGCCCGCGAAGACCGCAGTTTCGGTGCGTGCGCCGGTGGCCGGCTCGTCCAGTTTGGGGGCCGCGATCGACACGGCCGGCTCGGCACCGCCGAAGGCGTAAGCGCCAACCTGCCATGTGAAGACACCGGCGGCGACGGCTGCGGCCGCCAGCAGCGACCGGCGCAGGCCCGAGGCCAGTGCGGCAGCGCGCTTGGTAGCATGCTTGGCGGGCGTGGCGGAGTTAGCGGAGGTAGCGGAGGTGGCCGGTGCAGTGTGTTGCGGATGATGCTTGTTCATCTGAAGACTCCCGATTCGATTAACCGAACGTGAAGGCATACGCCGACACACCCGGGTCAAGAAACTCGATGCTGAAGGTACGGTCGCTCACGTCGCCGGACTGGCGCACGAGCTGATACAACCGCTGCGAGGTCACGGTGCCGGTGCCGTCTGCGGCGACGTCAGTACCGTGGGCATCACCGGGTGCCTGACCATCGACCGTCACGCGAAAACGCACCGGTTTGCCGTTGGCGTCCGGGCCCAGTACCAGATGCAAGTCGCGGGCATGGAAGCGGTAGACGATGCGGGCACCGGCGTGCGTGGCCGTTGCCTGTTCGGCACCCACCTTCCACGAGCCGCCAAGGCCCCACGCGTTGAGCGACGGTGTCGTCGGTGCGCGGTAGTCGTTTGCCTGATTGCGCAATGCACCGCCCGGCGACGCGAAGTTTTCGGCCCGCTCGTAGCCGACATAAGTTTCGGGCGAGCGCACGTCGCGCATATCGGCTGCCTGTTGAATGCCGCTGGCCTGCACGTCCGAGAGGCCGCTGGCCACCTGCGTGGCGCCGGCTTCGCGCAGCAGTTGCTGGATCACGCGCTCCGACTCGGCATAGTTGCCTTCGCCGAAGTGGTGATAACGCACGCGTCCCTGCGCGTCGATGAAGTAATGCGCGGGCCAGTACTGGTTGTTGAAGCCGCGCCAGATCGCATAGTTGTTATCGATGGCGACCGGATAGTCGACGCCGAGGTCATGAACGGCTTTCTTGACGTTGCCGATATCGCGCTCGAAGGCGAATTCCGGGGCGTGCACGCCGATGACGACGAGGCCCTGATCGCGATACTTCTGCGCCCATGCCTTCACGTACGGAAGCGTGCGCAGGCAGTTGATGCAGGAGTATGTCCAGAAGTCGACGAGCACGACCTTGCCACGCAGCGACTCTGCGGTCAGCGGCGGCGAATTGAGCCACTGCACGGCACCGTCGAGCGACGGCAACTGACCTTCGACCGGCAACGGCGCAGGCTCGGTCGCGGCCGTGCGCGTCATGGCGTTGCCCGCGTTGCCAGTGTTGCCAGTGTTATTGGCGCTTTGGCTGCCAGCGCCCGTCTCAGCGGCGGCGGCATCGCCTGCACCGGCACCATTGCCTGCACCATTCCCAGCACTATTCCCAGCACCACGGCGGGCACCCAACTGGTCGACCAGCTTCTGTTCGATGCCACCCGTCGAGGCGGTCGAGAGTTGGGCCAGCACGCCGGTATCGAGACCGAGCGCAATCGCGGCGACACCGGCGAGCATGAGGCCGCCGAGCGCGCGGCGAATCCATTCACCGGCACCGAGCGAGCGTTTCATGGCGGCGAACACACGGCCACCCACGAGCAATGCCAAAGCGAGCGACGTGGCGGCACCGGCGGCGTACGCGATCAGCAGCAGCGTCGTGCCGACACTGGCGCCTTGCAGTGCCGCGCCGGTGAGCAGCAGCCCGAGAATCGGACCGGCGCACGGGGCCCACAGCAGGCCGGTGGCAATGCCCAGCAGGAACGATGCCCCCGGACGCGTCCCCGCCGTGGCGGCGTCGCTGGCTTGCCCGTCACCTTGGGCCGATTGCGACAGCCGGTCGCCCAGCGAGACGAGCGGATGGGTCAGGCGTTCGGACAACTTCGGGAACAGCAGTGTGGCGCCGAACAACGCGACCAGCGCGAGGGCGAGCCAGCGGCCGTACTGGTTGGCCTGCACGACCCAACTGCCACCGACGGCGGCGAGCGTGGCGACGAGCGCAAACATCAGCACCATACCGGCGAGCATCGGCAGCACGCTGCGCGAGAACGACTGTCCGGCGCGCGAGAAGACGAACGGCAGCACCGGCAGAATGCATGGACTGACGATGGTCAGGATCCCGCCGAGATAGGCGAGGATGAGCAAGGTCATGAAAGCGCTCCTTTAGCGTGGTCCGGCGGGGCCGGAGGATTAGCGTGTTGTCAGGTTGTTGTCCGCTGGTTGTCCGCGTGTTGCCAGCGGGTTGCCGACTCGTTGCCGGCTTGTTTCCCGTGCGCTATCAAGCGGGCTGCGGGCGGAACGTCATGGCCAGACCGTTCATGCAGTAGCGCAGGCCGGTCGGCTTCGGGCCGTCGTCGAAGACATGCCCCAGATGGCCGCCACAGCGCCGGCAGTGCACTTCCGTGCGGGTCATGCCGAAGCTCGTGTCGGTATGGGTGGCCACGGCGTTGTCGAGCGGCGTCCAAAAGCTCGGCCAGCCGGTATGGCTGTCGAACTTGGTGCGCGACGAGAACACCGGCAGGGCACAACCGGCGCAGAAGAACGTGCCGGTACGGTGTTCGTCGTTGAGCGGGCTCGAATACGGGCGCTCGGTGCCTTCCTGACGCAGAATCTCGTACTGGCCGGGTGTCAGGCGTTTGCGCCATTCGGCGTCGCTGTAGGCCACTTCGAAGTGTTCGGGGGCGCTGGCGCGCCGGGCATCGTCGGCACGGGCCGGGCGCACGAGGCGTGGCACGAGTCCGACGGCCACGGCGGCGGCCGCTGCCGTGGTGCTGAGCAGGAACAGGCGGCGCGACGTCGCTGGGCGAGTCGCAGCAGCAGTGCTGGCAGCGCTGCCAGCGGTAGCGACGGGCTGGGCGGCCTTCTGGGACGGCGTCTGGTCGGACAACTTCATGGCATCCTCCGGTGAGTGGGGCCGATCCGGCGCCGGGGCTGACGTGCCCGGCCCTCGCAAGACCTGGGGGGCGCGGGGGCCGGGCGCATCAGCGGTACGGCGTTGCAGCGCATTACCTTGGTAGAGCGGGTGCTGGCGCCGGATCGATGACTGAAGGGTAGTGCGTCCGTGATGGCAAAGTCCTCACGTAAGATTAAACAATTCGTGATACCTCAAAGGGCCTGAACTGCGCACAATGAGGTCACCCAGACCCACCTTTCCCGGGAGTTCCCCCTACGATGGATTCGCCGCGCCGTGTCCTGCTCGTCGAAGACGACGTGCATATCGCCGATCTGCTCACGCTGCACCTGCGCGACGAACGCTTTGACGTCGTGCATTGCGCCGATGGCGACGAGGGCTTGCGGCGCCTGTCCGAAGGCGGTTGGGACGCCCTGATTCTCGACCTGATGCTGCCCGGCGTCGATGGCCTCGAAATCTGCCGCCGCGCGCGGGAAATGACCCGCTACACGCCGATCATCATCACCAGTGCCCGGGCAAGCGAAGTGCACCGCATTCTCGGGCTGGAACTGGGCGCGGACGACTATCTCGCCAAGCCGTTTTCGGTGCTGGAACTGGTCGCACGGGTCAAGGCGCTGATGCGCCGGGTCGATGCGCTCGCCCGAAACGCCCGCATGGAAGCGGGCAGTCTGGCGGTGGCGGGCCTGTTCATCGATCCGATCGCCCGCGAGGCGACGCTGGGCGGCAAGCTGCTCGACCTGACGCCGCGCGAATTCGACCTGTTGTACTTCTTCGCCCGCCAGCCGGGCAAAGTGTTCTCGCGCATGGACCTGCTCAATGCCGTCTGGGGCTACCAGCACGAAGGCTACGAGCACACCGTCAATACCCACATCAACCGCCTGCGCGCGAAGATCGAAGCCGATCCCGCGCAGCCGGCCCGCATTCTCACGGTCTGGGGGCGTGGCTACAAATTCGCCAGCGATGCGACGCCCGAAGGCAATTCGACCGACGCAGGGGCCGCATGATGACGCGCAAATGGAATCTCACACTCACGCAGCGGTTGTCGCTGGTTTTCGCGGCGCTGTTGCTGGTGTGCTGCGGCACGTCGGCCTGGTTGCAGGTGCGGGCAAACCGCATGCACGAGGCCGAAGTGATTCAGGGCCTCTCGCGTGGGCTGGCCGAGCACATCGCCGCCAACGCGCAACTGATGGACGCGAACGGCATGAAGCCGGACGCCGTGCGAAACCTGTTCGGGCAACTGATGGTGGTCAACCCGAGCGTCGAGGTGTATCTGCTCGACGAACAGGGGCGCATTACCGGACACGCAGCGCCGGAAGGACATCTGCGGCGCACGCAGATCGATCTGGCGCCGGTGCATCGGCTGATCGATGGCGAAGCGCTGCCGATTTATGGTGACGACCCGCGCAACACCGATGTGCGCAAGGTCTTCAGTGCCGCGCCGTTACGGGTGAACGGGCAGGAAGTGGGCTACATCTACGTGGTGCTGTTGGGCGAAGCGCATGACCGCTTTGCGGCGCGAGGCGCGACGAGTGCCGCGCTCAGTACCGCGCTGTGGTCGATCGGACTGGTCGCGGCGTTGTGCCTGATTGCCGGTCTGGCGGCGTTTGCGTGGATTACGCGCCCGCTGCGCCGGCTGACCGATACCGTGCGCGAGTTCGATATCGACGCGGCACCGGCGGCGCTGCCTGCCGTGTCAGCGGATGAACTGGCGTCGCAACAGGCGCGGCCGAACGACGAAATCGTGGTGCTGGAGCGCGCGTTCCGGCAGATGGTGGACCGGCTGGGCGAGCAATGGCGCACGCTGACGCGTCAGGATCAGGAGCGTCGCGAACTGATCGCCAATATCTCGCACGATCTGCGCACGCCGCTCTCGTCGCTGCACGGTTATCTGGAAACGTTGTCGCTCAAGGACGCCACGCTGGCACCGGCCGACCGTCGGCGTTATCTGGGCATCGCACTGGATCAGAGCCGCAAGGTGGGGGCACTGGCGCAGTCGCTGTTCGAGCTCGCGCGTCTTGAGCACGGTTTCGTACAGCCGGAAGCCGAGCCGTTCTCGGTGACCGATCTGATTCAGGACGTATTCCAGAAATTCGAGTTGAGCGCCGAGTCGCGCGGTGTCGCATTACGGGCGCAACTCGCACCGCAAGTGCCGACCGCGCGCGCCGATCTCGGGTTGATCGAGCGCGTGTTCACCAATCTGCTGGAGAACGCGTTGCGTTACACGCCGTCGGGCGGGGAGATCGTGGTAGCGGTGGCCCCGGCCGGGGCGGATATCGAAGTGCGGGTGAGCGACACGGGGCCGGGCATTCCGGAGAGTGCGCGCGAAGGCCTCTTCGAGCGGCCCTTTACGGTGGGCGGCGCCCGCCGCGAGGGCGGTCTGGGCCTGCGCATCGTGCATCGTATCCTGCAACTGCATGGCCGCCGCATCACGCTGGTGGAAACCAATGTTCAGCCGGGGCAGCCCGGTCATGCAGGGCAGGGCGCGACGTTCCGCTTTACTCTGCCGACGTAAGCTTGCCGTCGGCCGGCACCGGTGCTGCCGACGGGGCGGGTTCTGCGGCGGGCGCAGGTGCCGTCGCGCTTTCTTTGGCGGCACCCGGTGCCGCCGGCTTGTCGGTAGCGACCGGCGTGGCCGGTTCGAAATAGGTCAGTTTGCGCACGAAGACGTTCGCAAACGGGTCGACCTTCTCGCCTGCGCCGGACGGCGAGGTAATCACCACGCGCACGACGTTGCCGCGTTTGTCGTGGCGATAGTGATATTCCGAGACGTGACGCTCACCGGTTGCGGCGTCGGTGCGCGTGACGCGCATGAGTTCGTGACGCGGCGAGTATTCCGAGACTTCGTTATCCCACGCGAGCGGCAGCCACTGGCCGTCGATGAAGGCGGCAGCGCCTGTATCGCGCACGATCCGGCTGCCGTCGGGCTTGCGTTCCACGTTGGCAAACGTGCGATACGAGACGATTTTGGGGGCCGGACGGACCTTGCCGTCGGCGGTGACGATCTGGCGGGCTTCGTTGGGCGCTTCCCATTGCCGGGAGAGCACGAAGCACTCGTCGTCGAACAGACGCGCCTGCAAGCTGCCCTGACGGCGATGATGGGTGCCGTTGGCGCCGACGATGATGCGGCGGGTCCACTCGACGCGCTCGCCTTCCTGACGGACTTGCTCCTTCCACGTGCCGCGTCGTGCGGCGCCGTTCACGATCCATTCGTCCGCACCTTGCCATGCCACTGACGCGCCATCGACGCTCAGCAACCGGCCATCGGCGGCATACGTGTAGCGCCCGCGATCGGTGCTGGTGAGCAGATGTCCCTGCGGATCGAATTCCATCACGAAGCGATTGCCGTTATCGAGCGGGCCGACCTTGCCGGTCGTGCGGTCGTAGCTGGCAATGAAACGGGTTTCTTCGATACGGCGCACGCCTGCGGGAATGCCGCCGAAGTTGCGCATCAGGTCGTCTTCTTCGCGCAACGACGTCTGAACGCACCACGGCAGTGCAGCGGGCGCGGCGCTGGCGGCGTCGGTCGCGGCGGGTGAAGGCGTTGCAGGGGAGGTGCTGGCGGCGTTTGCCGGCTGGGCGGCAGGTGCCGTGAGGCGCGGCGGGCTGGCGGCGCAACCGGCCAGCAGGAGGACCAGTGCGAGAGAACCCAGGACAGGACGCGCGGAGAACACGGATCGGACAGGTCGGACAGATAAAGCGGACGTCATCACGAAAGGTTGCCGGAGAAATTTTTCCCCGATTGTACCGGCTCCGCGTGACACGTTCTCGGCTTCGCCCGGGCAGGGGGGGCAAATGGGGAGAAAGCGGGGGAAAGTGATGAGATCAAGCGCGCCCGGCAGAAATTTGTTTTTGCCACCATTGGGCCTTATGATTGCCCGGACGTTTCGACCTCATAGCGATGTTTTTCGGACGTAAGGGGAGTGGGCATGGGTGACCGGATGAGAAAGCCAGCGCAGTCTCAGGACGCGACACACGTCGTACAGGCCCGCTCGGCCGTGGCGGGTGGTGGCCAGTCCGACTTCGCGGACAACCGGCCCGAGGCCGAGGGGCTGCGCCAGTTGCAGGCCATGGCCGATAACAGCCCGCGCATGGTCGCGCAGCGTCAGGCGCAGGCGCCGATCAACCGCACGGGACTCCCCGATTCACTGAAATCCGGCGTCGAGTCGTTGTCCGGCATGAACATGGATCATGTGCGGGTGCACTATAACTCGTCGGCCCCGGCGCAGCTCAATGCCCACGCTTACGCGCAGGGCAGCGACATTCACCTCGGACCCGGTCAGGAGCAGCACCTGCCGCATGAAGCCTGGCACGTGGTGCAACAGGCACAGAACCGGGTGCGGCCAACAATGCAGTTGAAGGCCGGTGTGCCCGTCAATGACGACGAAGGGCTGGAGCGCGAAGCCGATGAAATGGGCACGAAAGCGCTGGCGTCCGGCAACCCGGCGACAGCCTAGCCGGCCCTCGTCGCCACGCGAACCAGCACCACCGTCGCACCGTTCTCCCGCAGCAACGCCATCGTGCCGCCCAGACGCTGCGCACGCCTGCGCATACTATGCAGGCCGGCGCCTGCGTGTTGGGTATCACTGCCGCCGCCAACGCTACTGCTGCTGCCAACCTCAAACCCCACGCCGTTATCTTCCACCCGCAAGGTGATCGCTTCGCCCTCGTCTCGCAAGTCGATGCGAACCCGGCTCGCGCGGCTGTGCTTGAGCACGTTCGTGAGCGCTTCCTGAAGAATACGCAGCAACTCCAGCGACTGGGCGGCGCTCAGCTCGCACTGCCCGATGCCTTCGAGCCGCCAATCGCATTCGATCTTCTGACTCTCGAACAGCACGGTGATCCGGTGCCGCAACGGTGCAATCTGTTCGGCCAGCGTCAGCCCGCCGTTCTGATGCGTGGCGGCCGTATCGATGACCATGCGCAACTCGTCGCGCAACTCCTTCAGCAAGCCGAGAAATCGCTCCGGCGGCAGCGTATGCGGTGCGTGTTCGATGGCGGCGATGCTCGATACCAGCGCACCGCCCAGACCGTCATGCAGGTCATGCGCGAGGTTCAGCCGTTCAGCCAGACGGGCGTTCGCGACTTCGAGTTCGTGCTGACGATTGAGCGTCAGCGCCAGTTCGTCGCGGGCGTCGTCCACCCGCACGCGCAACTCGTCGTTGAATTGGGCGATGCGACGCGCGTTCTCTGCGAAGCGCCGCGCCAGCACCACCGCCATGCCGATCATCAACACCTGCGACGTCTGCGCGGTGTAGTAGACATTGGACGCGAGCACCCCGAAGAACACCAGAAAGTCGTGCGTGCCGGCGATGACGAACGTCAGCGCACAAAGCGAGACCACACGCTGTTCAAGCTGCCGCTCGCGCCACGTGAGGGCGAAGAGCAGGATGCAACTCGCCAGATACGTCACGCCGGGGACGACCGCCCAGATGGCGCGTGTGCTCGCGATACTCTGGTGCGGCATGACCATTAGCCAGACCGCACCGGCGCCGAATATCGTCCACATGGCCGTTTCGATTCGCGGCATCCTGCGCCCGCAGAAGCGCAGCACGAACATCGTAAAGCAGCCGCAATACGCCAGAAAGGCAATCGAGACGAACACCTCCCACGCGTCGTTCGAGACCCAAGGCCAAGGGCGCGTGGCGACCTGATTGACCGCGTAAAGCCACCACGTGAACGACATTGCGCTGAACCAGCCGTAGGCGGTTTCTTCGCGCCGGTACAGCCACAGCGTGAGCACGAAGATGCCGAGCGTGATGGTGATGGCCAGACTGAAGAGTTGCAGGTCGCGCCGCACCCATCGTTCTTTTTCGTAGCGCGCGTGAATCTCGGCCGGCGCACCACGTACGACCGGGCCGAGCCCCGGGCTGTAGGCGGAAAGCCCGGACACGCGCACGAGCAACGTGTTGACGCCGGGGCGCAGCGCTGGCGCTTCCACCACCCAATAACGCGGGGTATTCCACGCGCGGGTGAGCGGTTCGACCAGCGAGTCGTCGCGAGAGAGGAGGCTGCCGTTCAGATAGACGGCCCCGGCCATGTTCAGATACTCCAGCAGCAAGCCGCGCGCCTGCGCGGGCGACGTCTCCTGCCACGTGAGCCGGTACCAGACCACGCCGTCGTAGTGCGGCCAGCGGGTGCTCCAGACATCCGGCAGCGTGACGCTCTCCCAGCCGGTCTCAGGCGGCTGCGTGGCATGCCAGTCGGCACCGGCCCGCACGGCTTCGATGCGCTCGAACGTCAGGGGACGAAGATCGATGTCCGCGCCCGGCAACTGCGCATGGGCGGCACCGGCAAGCAGACCGAAGATGGCAAAGAGATGGCGTAGCCGGAATTGGCGAAGTCGCAGGAAGTGCCGGAGCGCAGCAATCAGCGTCAGGGCAGCAAGCCGAACGTGCGGGCTTCGAACACGGCTTGCGTGCGCGAGTTGACCGCCAACTTCTTGTAGATGTTCTTGATGTGGCATGCGACCGTGAGACTTGAGATGGAGAGCAAGGCTGCAATCTCGCGGTTTGTCATGCCTTTGGCGACGAGCCCGAGAATCTCGATTTCTCGCGGGCTCAATGCCGGTGGCGCGTCGGCCGTTTGTGTCTGGCTTTGACCTTGAGCGGCCCCACTGGCCACACCGGCCACACCGGCCGCCGGCAGCGGCACGGCGGCCTGCGATGGCCGGGTGACGCCGACAAGGCTGAGAATGTGTCTGGCCACAAACGGATCGATCGGCGCGCCCCCGCGTAACGCGCTGCGAATCGATAGCGCGATCTCCGTATCGTCGCGCTCCTTGAGCAGATAGCCGGTGGCGCCCGTGCGCAACGCGCCCACGATGATCTGCTCGGTACTCCACGCGGAGATTACCAGAATCGGTAACGCCGGATCTCGGGCGTGAAGCTCGCCAATCAGGTCGATGCCACTGCCGTCGGGCAGGCCCACGTCGATGAGCGTGAGCGCGAACGGTTGATCGGCCAGAATCGCGCGCGCCTGCGCCAGACTGCCGGCCACGTGCACGGCGTCGTCCGTATAGCCGAGGGACGTGAGGATGCTGCGCATCCGCGTCTGGGTGGCGGGATCGTCTTCCACAAGCAACAGCGGGCCGGGCAGAACCGGCTCGGCAACGGCGGGCGTGCTGGCAGACATGGCGGTGTGGGGTATCGGCAAAAAGGGACTGACTGGTTAGGCAAATTAGCACACCGGCGTAACGGGCGCCCATCCCCGAAACAGGGGAGGCGGCGCGGCGCCCGGCTTCCCTTTGCTCCCCTTACTCAATTCGGGGGATAGTGCACAAGGGCTGCGCAGTGCTAAGTTTCTCCGGAAATTACCGCGCCTTTCCAACCGCACCAAAAACGATCAAAAGCGATCAGCAGAGCGGCGCGCATCCTGTCAGTCGGCACATGATTCGGAGTACGGGGGCAAGCGTGCGAGGCAAATCATCTCAGGTGGCGGTACCGCTTCGTTTGAAGGCGCTTTGCAGCGTCGCAGGCGTCATGCTCGCCGGTCCGGCGTTCTCTCAAACCTCCGGGCCATTGTTTCTCGACTATCGCGGTGCCGCGGGCGGGTGCTGCCATAACCACAACGGCTATGACGGTGCGCCCGGACAAATCGACGTCGAGCGCACGATCACCGGCCTGAACATTCGTTCGACCAACGGCGCCACCGGGGTGGCCGTCGATGTGAGCGGCGGCAACGGCGGCAACGGCGACACCAACGACGACGACAACGGTCGCGATCACTGGGGGGGCAACGGCGGCTTCGGCCGTATCGTCGACTTTGGGCTGGTCAACAGCACGGTCATCAGCAACGGCGCCGGCGTGTCGGTGCTCTCGAAGGGCGGCGATGGCGGCCTTTGGGGCAACCGCGGGAACGGCAATGGCAACGGCAACAACGGCAATTTCGCACGGCTGACGATCGACGGCGGCGCGGTGACAGCCATGGGATACGGCCTGTCGGCGCAGGCGATTGGCGGCAATGGTCAGGCGAGCGCGATTCCGTCGTTTGGCGGGGCGGCGGCCGGCTTGAATGCCGGGGTGGGCGGCAACGCCGGAGACGCCAGCGTGGTGGTGCGCGGCGGGGCCAGCATCACGGCGACGGGCGTTGGCAACAACGGCGGTGCGGCGATTCGCGCTGAGTCGCTGGGCGGACAAGGCGGCCTTGGCGTGGACGATTCGGAGAGCGGTTACGTGCTCTCCGGATGGGGCGGCAACGCGGGCAACGTCACGGTCTCGATCGCAGACGGCACGGTCGCCGCCCACGGCGATGGCGTAGTGGGCGTGCTGGCGCGCTCGATCGGCGGCAGCGGCCCGGCGGGCGTGAGCACAGACGTGAAGGGCTCGAATGGCGGCAACTCGGGGCAGGTGACGGTGACCAATGGCGCCGCCATCACGACCGACGGTGCCAACGCGCCGGGCATTGCCGTGTACAGCTTTGGGGGGCGTGGCGGCGATGGCGGGGGCGGTGTGACGGGCAGCGGCTTCACCGGCGGCGATGGCGGCACGCCGGGCGGGGCCTCGGTGACCAACACCGGCAGCATTACCACGCTGGGCCTGGGCTCGATGGGCATTCGCGTATCCGTGGTTGGCGGCGCGGGCGGCAACGGTGGGGCGGCGGGCCCGTGGTCGGGCCACGGCGGCAACGGCGGCGGGGGCGGCAACACCGGACAATTGGCCGTCACGATCCATAACGACGGCAACATTTCGACCGCAGGCAAAGACGCGCTCGGCATTCTCGCGCACGCCGTGGGCGGCGGCGCAGGCTCGGCCGACGTGAGTCAGGGCCTGATGAATATCGGCGGTGGCGCGGGCGGCAACGGCGGGCTGGGCGGCAATATTCAGGCCGACAGCAATGGCATGATCTTCACCACCGGCGATCAGAGTGCCGGAGCCCTGATTCAGAGCATTGGCGGTGGGGGCGGACACGGTGGCGACGCCGATACGACCGGCATCATCGTGGGCATCGCCACTGGCGGACACGGTGGCGCCGGCGGCGCGGGGGGCACGGCCACGATGGATCTGGGCGGCGCGATCTCGACAGCGGGCGCCGGTTCTGCGGGCCTCATTCTGCAAAGCATCGGCGGCGGCGGCGGCGCTGGCGGGTCTGCCAGCGCCATCACCGTGGGTGTCGGGCTCGGCGTGGCGGTCAGCCATGGCGGCAGCGCCGGTGGCGGTGGCCAAGGGGGTACGTCCCGCCTGACGCTGGAGAACGGCAGCAGCATTACCACGCAAGGCGCGGCCAGCGATGGTGCGGTGGTGCAGAGCATCGGCGGTGGCGGTGGCTACGGCGGTCTGGCCAGCTCGGCGGCCATTACCATCGCACCCGATCTCGGGCCGGAAATCCCGACGGGCACGTTAAGCCCGCACTACACCGCAGGCGGGAGTGGCGGCGACGGCGGCAACGGCGGTTTCGCCCAAGTCGACAACGCGGGCGGCGTCTGGACGCAAGGCGACAAGAGCATCGGCATTCTGGCGCAGAGCATCGGCGGTGGCGGCGGGGGCGGCGGCAGTGCGGCGGCGGCGTTGCGCACGTCGACGATCGCGGCGGCGGGCAGCCGGCTCAACATCAGCGTGGGCGCGACCATCGGCGGATCGGGTGGGCAAGGCGGTTTCGGTGGCGTGGCAACGGTGACCAACGAGGTCTCCGGCAGCGTCGCCACCGCAGGCGATCACGCGCCGGGCATCGTTGCGCAGAGTGTCGGTGGCGGTGGCGGCAGCGGCGGTATCGTCCAGCAGGAGACTGCGCAGTCGTTCTCGGCAACGCTTGGCGGACCCAGCGCGGCGCTCGGGAGTCTGAAGTCGCTGGTCAAATGGCTGGAGAACGGCAGCCAGCCGCCCTCGATCTCGTTCGGATCGCTGACGGCGGGCGTGGATGTTCGCGTAGGCGGCACCGGGGGGAGCGGTGGCGACGGCGTGGGTGCCAGCGTATTCAACAAGGGGCGGGTGACAACGGCCGGCGACGGCGCGGCGGCCATCGTCGCGCAAAGTATCGGCGGCGGGGGCGGTCAGGGCGGGACGGCGGCCTCGACGAGTGTATCGAGCCTGATGTCCAGCATCGACAATCTGCTTGGCGTGGTCGCGGGCAAAGCCAGCGCGTACTTCGATGTCTCGCCGAATGTCGGTACGAACGTCGCGGTCGGCGGTTCCGGCGGCAGCGGCGGCAATGGCGGTCCGGTGAGTATCGCCAACAGTGGCCTGCTCGCGACGAAAGGCTTTTCGTCGCCAGCGATCGTGGCGCAAAGCGTCGGCGGCGGTGGCGGCGCAGGCGTGGCCACCGCGCAGAATCTCGAAGCGTTCGTCGCGAACTGGGCACCCGGCAGCGCGCCGGAAATCATCGGCGAAGTGACGCGCATCATCGATCTGCTCGGCTCCAATCTCGCGAGCGCACAGCACAACGTCAACGTCAGTGTCGGCTCGCAAGGCGGCAGTGCGGGCGTGGCCGGACAGGTGAACGTGGATGCCAGCGACCCCGCCAGCAATATTCAGACAAGCGGCGACAGCTCGCCGGGCATTCTCGCGCAAGGCGTTTCGGGCGGTGGCGGGATGGCGGGCGCCACCAGCTATACGTTCGGGGCGAGCAGCTTCGGCACCGCCGCCGGCGCATCGACACCGGCGCTGTCGCTCTCGCTCGGCGCGGCTTACGCGGGCAATCTGGGCAGCGTCAATACCGCCCCGTATCCCGTGGTGGTCAAGAGTGGCGGCGTGATTGCCACGCAAGGGGCCGATGCAAGCGGCATCGTTGCGCAGAGCATCATGGGCGGTGGCGGGGCGGCATCGGTTGGCCTCGCGGGTAACGCGAGTACGCATCTGGCCGATGGTCAGCAGGCCAGTGCGCCGACCATCACGCTGGGCAGCACGTTGAGCGGTTCGATGTCGCCTGCGTTGATGACCGGCAGCAGCGTCAACGTGCTCAGCGCTGGCAGCATCTACACCAGCGGCACGCTCTCGCACGGTATTCTCGCGCAGTCGGTCTCGGGCGGTGGCGGGGTTGCCGGGCTGACGTCGGGTGCGTCAATGTACGCGTTGCTCGCGGGGTCTGTCATCGCGCTGGGTGCATCGGAATCCGGCGGCAACAGCCTGCTTGCCAATGCCGGGAGCGTGCTTGTCGATCTGTCGAGCGCCACCGGGAGTGCGAATTCGCCCTCGGTGATTGCAACGCAGGGCGCGCTCTCGTTCGGCGTGCTCGCACAAAGCATTGGCGGTGGCGGCGGCTATGCGGCACTGACGAGCGGTGGCGCACCGTCGACGCTGCCCGTCACGAGTCTGGCGCTCGGCGCGAAGGACCACACCGGGGGTGCCGGGTCGGATGTTGCCGTCACGGTGGGCAATAACGTCGTGGTGCAAACACAGGGACAGAACGCGCATGGCGTCGTCGCACAGAGCGTGGGCGGTGGCGGCGGTCTCGCCGGTCTGACGACGGCGCCGGGGCTTGTCACGCTGGCGTCGGTGAACAACACGTTCAGCAACGCGGGGATCAATGACGGCGGCACGGTCGAAGTGACAGTCGCCGGTGGCATCCGCACGCAGGGCGATGGCGCGGCTGGCGTGCTTGCGCAAAGCGTTGGCGGCGGGGGCGGTATCGCGGGCGATGCGGCTGCCGTGACTTATGGTCTGGACATGGTCCGATTGGCAAACGTGTCCGGTGCTGTGGGCGCGGGCAACACGGTGCGAGTGAGCGCGTCGGGCAGCATCGTGACGTACGGCGTGAACGCCCCCGCCATTCTTGCGATGAGTCTGGGCGGTGGCGCGGTGTTCACCGAGGGTGGTGTGCTGCTGAAGAACCCGCCGAACTGGAGCGGCAATGCCGGTGGCGAGATCGATGTGAGCGTGCAACCCGGCGCGACAGTGGCGGCCATGGGCGCCGGCTCACCCGCCATTGCCGCGATCAGCATGGGCAACGCGGGCGCGACCGGCAACAACGTCATCGAGGGCAAGCCGATCAGCGTGACGGTGGGCAAGGGCGCGACGGTCATGGCAAATGCGACCTCGGGTATCGGCATTCTGGCGATCAACACCGATGGCGTGACCATCGACAATGCGGGCACCGTCTCGGCGGCCACGGCCATCGAGTCGTTGGGCAAGGCGAGCGTCAACAACAGCGGCATCGTGCAGGGCAACGTGCAACTCACGACCGACAGCACGTTCGTGAATCAGGCCGGTGGCGAATTGCGAGCGGGCCAAAGCGTGACGGTGGGACAACTTCAGAATTTCGGCACGTTCAGCCCCGGCGGTCCGGGCGTCTTTCAGGTGTCGCACGTGTACGGTGCGTTTTCGCAGACAGGCACCGGCGTGTATGCGCCCGATCTCGATTTCACGCATCACAACAGCGACTTTCTGGTGGTGTCCGGCGCGCTGACGTTCGGCGGCAGCGTGGTGCCGGTGCTTCACAACCCGGTGAAGAACATCTGGCTCGGGATCGGCCACTTCGATCAGGCGCCGACAGGCGAGACGGCTGTCGCGAAGAGCACGGCCATCGTGTTCAACTACCAGATGAAAAACAATGGCGGCGGCTCGCAAGATCCGCTGATCTCCGTCGACGCCAATTTCCGGCCGCCGGGTGTCGCCCTGAACGCCAACCAGACGTCGTTCGCCAACTTTCTGCAAACGCATTGGGACATGGGTGTCGTGGATACCGGGCCGCTGTTCCAGCCGTTTGCGAATGTGGGCGACGCCGCGTCGTACCGCAAGGCGCTGGATGTGCTCTCGGGCGCGGCAACGCTCATGCGCGCCGGTTCGCGCGGACACGAAAATTACGACTTCCTGAATCGGCTGATGAGTTGTCCGCAGTTCGACGGCGTGGGCACGCGGCTGTCCGAGGGCAGTTGTGTGTGGGGGCGCGTGATCGGCACGCGCGCCGATCGTTTCGATACGGCGGATGACGTCGGTTTCCGCAGCCAGCAGGTGACGTATCAGTTCGGTGCGCAAAAGGAGATTGCGCCGGATTGGTTCTTCGGCGGCTCGGCGAGTTATGTGGTGACGCATGCGCGCTCGTCGGATCGCTCGCTCGATGTGTCGAGCGACGGGTTCCGTGGCGGCGTGACGTTGAAGCGGCAGATGGGGCCGTGGCAAATTGCGCTGGCGGTGCTGGGCGGTTACGAGAGCGGTACGCAGAACCGGACGATCGACTATCCGGAGGCTGTCGCGCGGGCGACGAGCAAGCCCGATGCGTTCTTCGTCGGGGCACGGTCGCGACTGTCGTATCAGGTGAATTTCGCCGACTGGTATGTGAAGCCGTATGCGGATCTCGACGTCGTGTACGACCGCAGTGGTGCGTACAGCGAAAGCGGTGCGGGGGTGCTCGATCTTGCGGTGCAAAGTCAGGGGCGCACGACGGCCGTGTTGAGTCCCACGGTCGAGGTGGGTGGCCGATTCGACTATCGCGGGGTGACGCTGCGTCCTTACCTGTCGCTCGGGATGAGCTTTGCGTCGAAAGGCGATGTGAGTACCGAAGTGTCGCTGGTGCAGTTTCCGAGCGCGCCGTTCGTGATTTCGTCGTCGCAACCCCGCGCCTACGGCAACTTCGCCGTGGGGGTGGAGCTGCTCTCGGGCAAGGGGCTGGAAATGCGTGCCGAATATAGTTTGCGCACCGCGCCTTCGCAGACGGTACAGAGTGCGGCGTTACGGTTGGCCAAACACTTCTGACGCGTTGCTGATGTGACGTAATGACAAAGGCCTGCGCCGCAATCAACGCGGCGCAGGCCTTTGCGTGGTGCAAATTGCAGCGGTGGATCGGTAGGTCAGGCGGCGGCTTTGGCGGCCGCCTTGAGCACGTCGCTGGCGGCGGCGATGAACTCGCCGGTGCGCTCGACGCTCGTCTTGCCGTCGAGCCAGTTGGACGTGAAGCAGAACGTCACGGGCGTCTTGCCCACGAGCATCTCGCCCGCGAAGCACAGCGCGTGGAAGTTCTCCCAATCGAGACTGCCGCCCTTGCCATACGCGAGCAGCCCGTCGGGCACGGCCATCCACACGGCATCGGCCATGGCGGAAATACGCTTGAACTCGGTCAGCGAAGACGGCTTCGCGAACAGCTTCCCGCGCAGCACCTGCCGATACCACTTGACCAGATCGGCGGCGGAACTCGTCATCGTTTCGTGATCGTTGATGACGTCGGTGCGCGGCTTCAGTCCGAGGTCTTCGTTGCGTTCCATCTTCTGCATGCCGGCCCAGCCGAGATCGACGCCCGGTGCCGCGCCCGCGAGATAGGAGAACAGCTTGCGGGTGGAGTCCGGGATGCGTGCCGTAGGCAGGCCCACGCGCTTGAGCAGTTCGCGAACGCGGTCGGGGCCGACGGCGGCGAGCGAAATGTCGGTGCCCAAGTTGTCGCTATGCGAAATCATCGCTTCGAGGGCGGTGCGGTACTGGGTCTGTCCGGTGAGCCCGATCAGCACCGGGCTGCCCGGTGTGCGCACGGCGTCGTTGACGTCGCAGAGTTGTGTTTCCGAGCGCTGGTTGTAGCCGGTTTCCACGTCGAGCAGAAACTGCCCGAGGATGTACGTCTTGACCGCGCTGCCGACGAACAGCATCCGGTCCGGCGCGTAGGCCGATTGCCAGCCACCGGACGGAATGTCGGCGAGGACGAGGCAACCCGTCGTTTGTGGCGCGAGGGCGCCGAAGCGGCGCACGGCGGCGTCGAGATCTGCACGGCCCGCTGCGATGGCGCTGGCGGCTGGGGTGAGCAACGCCGGTGTGGCGAGTGAGGCGGCGGCAAATTGCAGGGCTTGCCGGCGGGTGGGACGAAAATCGGTCATCGCGAGAGGTCTCCGAAGCGTGAGCAGGGGGCGGAACATGAGGCTTGGATGCCGCAGGTTCTTGCCTGTGTTGCTTTGCGGCGAGGCCGGGGCTGACGTTAGCACGCAGTTTTTACGATGACGATCCCCTCTTTTGAGTAGTCGCCTATGCGCGGCCGGGCCAAGCTATGATGGCGACGTGCGCGGGCTGCCCGGGATGGTCAGGATCGTCGGAATCGTGGGGCAGCATCAGTCGTGAGCGCGGACGTGACGAGCAACATCGTATCCCCGTAGTGCCACCGATTGGACGACATGACGGAAGACATGACGAACGACATGACTGGTACCGTGACCGACACCGCACGCCATAACCCCGACAGCCCCGACAGCCCCGGCAACCGCGGCAACCGAGATATCCCCGGCAACCCCGGCGGCCCCGGCAATCCTGAGGGACCTGTCCCGGCGCGGCCCCGCTCGGCGACACACGGCGCGGTTGGCGCCGCCGGTTTCGTGGCCTTTCTCCTGTCGCTGATCCTGCTGCGCGCCTACCGCCCCTTCGGGGACGACATGGTGGCGAGTGCACTGTTCATGGTCGGCATGACCTCGGCGACGGTGCTGCTGGTGGACCTGTTGTGGCAGAAGACGTATCGGCGCGCGTCGACGGGATTGAGTTTCGAGCGCGACGATCCGTCGTGGTCTCGCACGCTCGTCAAGTTCACCGGACTGTTGGGCAGCTTAGGGTTCGTCGCGCTGTTGTACTGGCTGTTCCCGGAGTATCACGGCGACTTCTACGATCGCTACTACCGGATGCTGACGCTGATAATGCCGCCCTTGCTGGTGCTGGCGCTGCCGTATCTTTACTTCGTCGACCGCAGGATGCCGCAGCCGTTGGACGGCTATTGGCACGTTGGCCAGCTCGTGACGTTGCAGTGGGCCAACGTAGACCGCCGCATCGTCGGGCAGCATCTGCTTGGCTGGCTGGTGAAGGGGTTCTTTCTGCCGCTGATGTTCGGCTACCTGTGCAACGACCTCGCCCGATTTCTCAGCGCCGATGTCAGCCAGCTCTCAGGCTTCAAGCCTTGGTTCGATCTGTTGTACGGCCTGTGCTATTTCGTCGACGTGGGCCTGACGGTGATGGGCTACCTGCTGACGTTGCGGCTTGCCGATACGCATCTGCGCTCGGCCGAGCCGACCATGCTGGGCTGGGCGGTGGCGCTGGCGTGCTACGAGCCGTTCTGGTCGTTGATCGGCCGCCAGTATCTGCACTACGACACCGGGTTCGCATGGGGCGAGTGGCTGTGGGGGGCTCCGCTGCTTTACGGCATCTGGGGCAGCGCGATCCTGCTGCTGACCATGATTTACGTCTGGGCCACCGTGAGCTTTGGCGGGCGCTTCTCCAACCTCACCCATCGCGGCATCATTACCAACGGCCCGTACCGCTGGACCAAGCATCCGGCGTATGTGGCCAAGAACCTGTCGTGGTGGCTGATCTTCATTCCGTTCGTGGCGCGCGGGCCAGTGGATGAGGCGCTGCGCCACTGCCTGCTGCTGCTCGGGGTCAACGGTCTCTACGCGATGCGGGCGTGGACCGAAGAGCGCCATCTGTCTCGCGATCCGGTCTATGTGGCCTACGCGCGCTGGATCGACGCGCATGGGCTGTTTCGGTTTCTGCCGAACTTGTCATGGTTCGGCGGGCGCTGGCGGACCGAACGCGCCAGCTAGGCGGGGGAACCCCGCCGGTCAGGCATCGTCAAAAACGGGACAATCGACCGCTGAAGTGGCGTCGATCCCGTCGACGCCGAGCCTTCGCATCCAAGAATATTCACCTCCGGGAAAACCCCGCGTCTTGAAATCGTAAAACCCCGTCCCTATAATTAGCACTCGTTGGTGTAGAGTGCTAACGTCATGAATTCATCTTATATGCAATATCTTGCATATATCGTTTTGACAATCTCACTGAGAGAAAAGAGGAGCTTGTAATGAACCTTCGTCCCTTGCATGACCGCGTTATTGTCAAGCGCCTGGACAACGAAACGAAGACCGCATCGGGCATCGTGATCCCTGAAGCCGCCGCTGAAAAGCCGGATCAGGGCGAGATCCTGGCGGTTGGCCCGGGCAAGAAAGACGATCAAGGCAAGTCGATCGTGCTCGACGTGAAGGTGGGCGACCGTGTCCTGTTCGGCAAGTACGCCGGCCAGACCGTGAAGGTCGATGGCCAGGAACTCCTGGTCATGCGCGAAGAAGACATCATGGCCGTTCTGGTCAAGTAAGACTGTCCCCCCAGACATCTACGTAAAGAATTCAAGGAGTTATTGCAATGGCAGCTAAAGAAGTCGTTTTCGGCGATTCCGCTCGTGCCAAGATGGTCGAGGGCGTCAACATCCTCGCCAATGCCGTCAAGGTGACCCTGGGCCCGAAGGGCCGTAACGTGGTGCTCGAGCGCAGCTTCGGCGGCCCGACGGTGACCAAGGACGGTGTGTCGGTCGCCAAGGAAATCGAACTGAAGGACAAGCTCCAGAACATGGGCGCGCAAATGGTCAAGGAAGTGGCTTCCAAGACCAGCGACAACGCCGGCGACGGTACCACCACCGCTACGGTGCTGGCTCAGTCGATCGTTCGCGAAGGCATGAAGTACGTTGCCTCGGGCATGAACCCGATGGATCTGAAGCGCGGTATCGACAAGGCTGTCGCCGCTGCGATCGAAGAACTGCGCAAGATCAGCAAGCCGTGCACGACCAACAAGGAAATCGCGCAAGTCGGCTCGATCTCGGCCAACAGCGATTCGTCGATCGGTGACCGTATCGCCGAAGCAATGGACAAGGTTGGCAAGGAAGGCGTGATCACCGTCGAAGACGGCAAGTCGCTGCAAGACGAGCTGGACGTTGTCGAAGGTATGCAATTCGACCGCGGCTACCTCTCGCCGTACTTCATCAACACCCCGGAAAAGCAAGTCGCCATCCTGGACAACCCGTTTGTCCTGCTGTTCGACAAGAAGGTCTCGAACATTCGTGACCTGCTGCCGGTGCTCGAGCAAGTCGCCAAGGCTGGCCGTCCGCTGCTGATCATCGCCGAAGACGTCGAAGGCGAAGCCCTCGCAACGCTGGTGGTCAACAACATCCGTGGCATCCTGAAGACCTGCGCCGTCAAGGCTCCGGGCTTCGGCGACCGCCGCAAGGCCATGCTCGAAGACATCGCCATCCTGACGGGCGGCCAAGTCATCGCTGAAGAAATCGGCCTGACGCTGGAAAAGGCAACGCTCAACGAACTGGGCCAAGCCAAGCGCATCGAAATCGGCAAGGAAACACCATCATCATCGATGGTGCTGGCGAAGCCGTGAACATCGAAGCACGCGTCAAGCAAATCCGCGCCCAGATCGAAGAAGCCACCAGCGACTACGATCGTGAAAAGCTGCAAGAGCGCGTGGCCAAGCTGGCCGGCGGTGTTGCCGTGATCAAGGTCGGTGCTGCGACCGAAGTCGAAATGAAGGAAAAGAAGGCACGCGTCGAAGATGCGCTGCACGCTACCCGCGCTGCCGTGGAAGAAGGCATCGTCCCGGGCGGCGGTGTTGCACTGCTGCGCGCTCGCGTGGCCGTTGCCGACATCAAGGGCGCCAACGCTGACCAAGACGCCGGTATCAAGATCGTGCTGCGCGCGATGGAAGAGCCGCTGCGTCAGATCGTCGCGAACGGTGGCGAAGAAGCCAGCGTCGTGGTGGCCAACGTGATTGCCGGCAAGGGCAACTACGGCTACAACGCCTCGACGGGTGAGTACGGCGACCTGGTGGAAATGGGCGTTGTCGATCCGACCAAGGTCACGCGCACCGCGCTGCAAAACGCCGCTTCGGTGTCGGGCCTGCTGCTGACGACCGACTGCGCTGTTGCCGAACTGCCGAAGGAAGATGCCCCGATGGGCGGCGGTATGGGCGACATGGGCGGTATGGGCGGCATGGGCATGGGCATGTAAGTCTCGCAAGAGACGGCATGTCCGGGGTGCCTCCATGGTTCGGGGTGCCCCGATTGCCCGGTCGTCGGACTTCAACGGTTGGCATTGATTTACCGTCGAAGTCCGCGCCAAAGAAAAGCGGCAACGAGTTCTCACGAATTCGTTGCCGTTTTTTTATGGGCGCGCGGTTTTGCCCCCGCGTGCGATGCCCTTGCCGAGTGGCACTGTCGCGGCAATCTCATCCTGCATCCACTGCCAGAACGCATGGATAGCGCGCTCGCGCGGATGATGCTCGCGCCAGCTCACGTAGTACTCAAGACTCGGTGGGATGCAGACGTCGCCCACTTGCACCAGTTCGCCCGCCGCAATGGCGTCGCGCACCAGCAGGCTGCGCGTGGTCGCTAGCCCTTGTCCGGCGACGGCGGCGCGTAGCAGCAATCCCGCATCGTCAAAAATTGGCCCGCGCGTGGGCTCGTGTGGCGGCAGACCCGCCGCGACCAGCCAGTCGCGCCAAGACCGGTGCGCGAAACGCAGCATCGGCAGCTTCGGCGTGTCGTCGATCGTGAAGTTCGGGAGCCGGTCGATCAACTCGGGGCGGCAAACGGCGATGACGTAGTCAGTCAATAGTTTGCGAGACACGAAGCCGGTTGCCTCCACGCGTTGATGCCAGATACCGACGTCGACCGAATACGGGTCGGGGGCGGCCACATCTGTGTGGAGCCGGATCATCAGATCGATGCCGGGATGTTGCGCGCTGAAGCGATCGAGCCGTGGGATCAGCCACTGGGCCGCCAAATCGGTCATCACGCTGACTTCCAGTCTTACCGTGGCGGGCGAAGCCCCCGCTGCCGTGCCCGCCCGGGCTTCGGTGAAGGCCTCGTCCAGCTCTGACATGCCGATGCGGATGCGCTCGGCCAGACGCGCCCCGACACTGGTCGGAATCATACGGGCACCGACCCGCCGGAAGAGGGGCGTGCCGAGTTGCTGCTCGAGCGAGCGCATGTGATGGCTGACAGCACTGTGCGTCAAATTCAATTCGTCGGCCGCCCGCGTAAAACTCCGGTGACGGGCGGCCGCTTCAAGTGCGCGCAGCGATTGGAGGGGAGGAAGGTGTCGAAACATGATGTCAAATTCTACTCACAATGCGCGCTCAAAGGTTTCGTTGGCTTGGGATCGACGTTCCTCGGACAATGGATACCCAAGTAAATTACTAAGGTATGGCTTCATGTCGAAAGCACTACGCATCTTTGTGCTGTTCGCCTGCGGGTACTTCGTTTCCTACGTGTACCGCGGTGTGAACATTGGGTTTGCGCCGTTCATGACGCGTGAACTCGGACTCTCCTCGGCCGATCTCGGCTTGCTTACGAGTCTCTACTTTCTGGGCTTCGCCGGTGCGCAGTTGCCGGCGGGTGTGCTGCTCGACAAGTTCGGTCCGCGCCGCGTGGCGTCGATCGTGTTGTTGCTGGCGGCGGCGGGTGCAGCGCTGTTCGGTCTCGCACAGGGACTGGGCGCGCTGATGGTCGGACGTCTGCTCATCGGTGTGGGCGTGTCGGTGTGTCTGGGCAGCGCGTTCAAGGCGCTGGCGCAGTGGTTTCCTGTTGCCCGTCTGCCATTGCTCAACGGGCTCGTGATGGCCGTTGGCGGCATGGGCGGCGTGGTGGTCGGCACGCCACTCAACTGGCTGCTCGGGATGACCGACTGGCGTGTGGTGTCGTTCGGGCTGGCCGGACTGACCGTATTCATGTCGGTGGCGTTGTGGTTTGGCGCACCGGAGAAGCAGGGGGCGCATGCGCAGGGTGGTTTGTCGGAGGCGCTGCAAGGCGTGCGCCAAGTGCTCGGCAGCGCCATGTTTTGGAAGGTGACGTCGCTCTCGGGGATCACGCAGGGCGTGTTCTATGCGATGCAGTC
Source organism: Pandoraea sp. PE-S2T-3 (assembly GCF_002179965.1). Lineage (GTDB taxonomy): Bacteria > Pseudomonadota > Gammaproteobacteria > Burkholderiales > Burkholderiaceae > Pandoraea. Next base: position 26,613 of record NZ_NGUQ01000009.1, on the reverse strand, counting down.
GCTGTGGATGGCGCCCTTCATGCGTGACTTCGAAGGCCTGTCGGCGGCAGAGGCGGCATCGCTCGTGTCGGTGGTCGGTCTTGCGATGATGGCCGGCAGTGTGGTGTTCGGTGCGGCGGCACGCTCGCTCGAGCGTCGCGGGGTGAGCGTGTTTGCGTTCTCCGGCGTCGGCATGGTGATCTTCGTCGCGGTGCAGTTGCTGCTGATGCTGGGCGCGCCGATTCCGCCGGTCTGGCTGTGGACGGCCTACGGCATCTTCGGCGGCACGGGCATTCTGTCGTACGCCGTGCTGGCCGAGTATTTCCACGGCACGCTGATCGGACGCGTGAACACGTCGCTCACGCTCGTCATCTTCGTGTTGATCTTCTTGTGTCAGGTGGGCATCGGGGCAGTGCTCGGCGCTTATCCGGCACATAGCCCGAATGCGCATTTCACCGCTTGGGCGGCGCTGATCGTGCTTCAGGTGCTGGGTGCCGTGTGGTACTTCTGGCCGCAGCGCCAGAGTGTGGGGAATGCTGCGGCGGCTTAACGAACGGACTAGCTCAGGCTAGCGCTCGCTTTCCAGCAGTTTGAGCCAGGCGATCAGCCCGGCGTCGATCTGGGCGAGCGCTGCCGCCGATAGGGGGGCGAGCATGCGATGCTCGTTCGCCACGTGCGCATCGACGGCGCGCTCGATCTGCGCGAAGCCGGTGTCGGTCAACTGGACGAGCGTGCTGCGCGCGTCCTCCGGGTTCGGCACCCGTGTGATCCAACCTCTCGTTTCCAGACGTTGCAGGCGATGCGTCATCGTGCCGGACGTCACCATCAACGTGGAAAACAACGCCGTCGGCGCCAGTCGATACGGCGCACCTGCGCGACGCAACGTCGCGAGCATGTCGAATTCCCAACCACTCATGTCGAACTCGGCGAACGTTGCGTCGAGTTGCTGCTGAACCAGCGCTGCACAGCGCTTCAACCGGCCGATGATCGCCATCGGCGCAACGTCGAGATCGGGGCGCTCGCGATTCCACTGCGCGAGGATCGCGTCGACTGCGTCGCCCGAATTACCCGCACCCTTGCTTGTTTGTCGGCTCACCATGCGTGACCTCACTTATCTTGACATCAAGACAAAATGATACCAAACTGCAATTTATCTTGAATTGAAGATAAATAATCATGACGACTTCGACGTTGGTTTCGCCCGCGCGATTGAACTGGATCGACGTGTTGCTGACGGCCTTGGCCCCGATGATCTGGGGATCGACCTACATCGTGACGACGCAGCTTTTGCCGCCGGACCGGCCGTTCACGGCGGCACTGATTCGTGTGTTGCCATCAGGGCTGCTGTTGCTGATCTACGCGCGCCGATGGCCGGTAACGCGTGATTGGGGGCGGTTGCTGGTGCTCTCGGCGTTGAACATCGGCGCGTTTCAGGCGTTGTTGTTCGTGGCGGCGTATCGGTTGCCGGGCGGTTTGGCTGCGGTGGTCGGTGCGATTCAGCCGTTGCTGGTGATGGGGCTGGCGTGGGGCGTGGAGCGTCATCGTCCGTTGGCTCCCACGGTGTGGGCGGCGGTGGCGGGTGTAGTCGGTATGGCGATTCTGCTGCTGTCGCCGACGACGGTATTCGAGCCGGTGGGGATTCTGGCGGCGCTTGCCGGGGCCGCGAGCATGGCGACGGGGACTTATCTCACGCGTCGCTGGCGCGTGGACATGCCGGTGCTTGCGCTGACGGGCTGGCAGTTGGTGCTGGGCGGGGTGATGCTGGCGCCGCTGGCGTTGTTCGTCGACGCGCCGCTGCCGTCGCTCACGACGTTACAGGCGGTGGGATATCTGTATTTGTCGGTGGCGGGGGCGTTGCTGGCTTACGCGTTGTGGTTTCGCGGGATTGCGCGTCTCGCGCCGGTCGCGGTGTCGTCGCTCGGGTTGTTGAGTCCGCTGACGGCTGTAGTGCTGGGATGGGTGTTGCTGGGGCAGGCGATTACGGGGTTGGCGTTCGTCGGGCTCGCGATGGTGTTCGCAAGCATTCTCGCCGTGCAGTGGACGGCGTCGCGGGGGAAGTGATGTCCCCCCGGACGCTCGCGAAAGTCGCTGGTTACGCCGCGACCCAGTCACCCGACTTGCCGCCGTGCTTCTCCAGCACGCGCACGTCGGTGATGGTCATGCCGCGATCGACCGCTTTGCACATGTCGTAGATCGTCAGCAGGCCGACTTGCACGGCCGTGAGGGCTTCCATTTCAACGCCCGTGCGGCCGATGGTTTCCACTTGCGTGCGGCAATGGACCGCATTCGCGCCGTCGTCGACGAGAAACTCGACCGTCACGCGCGTGAGCGCCAGCGGATGGCAAAGGGGAATCAGATCTGCTGTGCGCTTGGCGCCTTGAATGGCGGCAATGCGCGCAATGCCCAGCACGTCGCCTTTCTTCGCGGTGCCCGTGCGAATCAGGGCGAGCGTTTCGGGCTTCATCAGGATGGTGCCGCGTGCTACGGCGATGCGGTGCGTGCTGTCCTTACCGCCGACGTCGACCATATGGGCCTGACCAGCGGTGTCGAAATGGGTGAGTTCTGCCATGGATAGATGCCAAATGTGATGTGCGGAGCCCGTCGGGAAACACGCCGGGAACGTCCACACTTGGCTGCTATCATAGCAGCAGCCTCGAATGACCTGCGCCATGCCGCGCCCATTTCCATGACGCGTTCATCACATTCGTTCCGCGCTTTGTCACGCATTTCCCGCTGGCGGCGGGCCGTCGCCTGGGCGTTGCTGCCGGTGATGAGCGCGATGACGTTCGCGGCGGCCGTGGTGCCCACACAAGCGGCGGCGCAGTCGCTGCCGACCCTCGGACAAAGTTCGGCTTCCGATTTATCTCCCGCGATGGAACGCAAGCTCGGCGAGCGGGTGATGCGCGAGATTCGCGCCGACCCCGACTATCTCTCCGATCTGCTGCTCTCCGATTACATCAATACGCTTGGCGGCAAGCTGGTCGCGGCCACGCGCAAGGTGGGGCTCGATGCTAGCCAGAGCTTCGAGTTTTTCGTGGTGCGCGACGCCGCCATCAATGCGTTTTCGCTGCCCGGCGGGTTCATCGGCATCAATACCGGCCTGATCGTCACGACACGTACCGAATCGGAGCTCGCGTCGGTGGTCGGTCACGAGACGGGGCACGTCTTGCAGCACCACATCGCGCGAATGCTCGGACAGCAGGCGCAGAACTCGTGGATTGCGCTTGGCGGCATGCTGCTTGGCTTGCTCGCCGGGATTGGCGCGCGCAGCTCCGATCTGGGGATGGGCATCGCCATGGGCGGGCAGGGGTTGGCAGTGGATCGGCAACTGCGTTTCTCGCGCGACGCCGAACGTGAGGCGGATCGTGTCGGCTTTCAGTTGCTGCAAGCGGCGGGCTTCGATACGTATGCGATGCCGACGTTCTTCGAGCGCCTGCAACGTGCGGATGCGATCAACGAAGCGGGCGTGCCCGAGTATGTCCGCACTCACCCGCTGACGACCGAGCGCATTGCCGACATGCTCAACCGTTCGCGCAACGCCGGCTATCGTCAGCCGGAGCAGTCGCCGGAATATGCGTTTGCGCGGGCGCGCTCACTCGTGTTGCAGCAGAAGTCGGCGAGCGATTTCGCGACGATTGCCGAAGCGCAACGCACGGCGATTCGCTCGCAGACGGCACCGAGTGTCGCGGGGGCATGGTACGCAGTGGCGTTGGCGGAGTACAAACAGCATCGATGGGAACCGGCGCGCGAGGCGCTGGAGAAGTCCCGTGCGGCATTTGGCGGCTCGGGCGTGGGCACGCCGAGTCTGGCGGTGCTGGCGTCTGACATCGCGCGCATGCAGGGCAAACCGGCCGAGGCGTTGCGCATTGCTACGGATGCGCGTGCGGCGTTCCCGCTGTCACAGGCGTCCGACATGGCGTATGCGGATGCGCTGGTGGCCAGTCAACGAATTCCCGAAGCCACCAAATTTCTGAAGGATCAGGTCGAGCGCTATCGCAGTGAGCCGATCTGGTGGCGCGCATTGGCAGGCGCGTGGGCGGCGGGTGGCAAGCGTGCCAAGCAGCATGAAGCGCTGGCTGAGCAGTACGCGCTACAAGGCCAATGGATGGCCGCCGTCAGCCAGTTGAAACTCGCCCGCGACGCCGGCGACGCCGACTTCTACGAAATGTCGACCATCGACGCACGACTGCACGAATTCCAACGTCGCTATAAAGAAGACAAGGAAGACGAGAAGGACTTCAAGCAGTTCGGGTGAAGGGCGCGCATTGATTGACGGATGCGATTTCGAACAGCGACCCGCGTCTTCGGATATTCCCCATCGAGTAATCAGACAATCGCCATTGCGCGTCGCCGGACATGGGGCCAGCATGCATTGACCTTGTTTGCTGCGCGCCTCGTACGTGAAACCCTTCGTCGCCTACCTCACCCTCGACCTGCTGCTCGCGTGCTACCTCGGCATGTGGAATGCGACGGTACCCGTGCTGTTGCTCACACGCTTTGGCACCGCGAGCGTCGTCGCGTACGAGATCGCGCTGGCCGCGTGTGCGCTTGTTGCGCTGCCGGTGGCAGCGGCGTGGGCTGAGCGTCTGCCGCGTGGCCACGTGATGCGTCTGGCTTGCGTGATGATCGCGGTGTCGGGCATTTCACGGCTCGCCGTCATGAGCGTGACGAGTGGCGTCGTATTCTGGGTCGTCAACGATGCCGTCGCGGTGGTTGCTTTTGCGCTGGCACAACCGCTGCTGAGCGTTTATCCCGCCGAAACCGTTTCGCAAGCTCGCGTGATGGCCGCTTTTCGGCAGCGCCGTGTCGTGATCAGTCTCGGGCGCATCAGCGGCCCGATGCTCGTGGCCGCTGTATTGACGTTCTGGTCTCCGGCACATGCCCTTTGGGGGGTCGCGATTCTCGGTTGTGCGACACCGCTCCTTGTCACTCGGTTGCCGTTGTTGTCCATGCAAGATGACGTTGCACGGGAAACCGTCTCAGCGCACGCCCGATTGCGCAACGTATTCTCGGGTTTTGTTCTGAAAGTCCAACTACCCGCGGAGCGATTCTTCACGCTATGCGATACGTTGCTCGGTGTCGCAACGGCCAGCATCGTTCCGATGCTTATCCCTCAATTGACGCGATGGGCATCGCTTCCGGAATCACAAGTTGGCTGGTTGATTGCGGCCTTCGTCATCGGATCCATTGCGGGGGTGGCGATCCTTCACCCGCGCATATCGAGACTGTTGAACCATCGGTTCGGTTATGTCTTGACGTGGCTGGGGCTAGGCGTCTGCCTTGCGGTGACGTGCGCGGCGCGGAGTGCCATTGGACTTGCCGCCGGGTTGGCGCTTGCAGGAGCCGTGGGGGCGTGCCTTGCAATGACGGGTGTCGATCGACGCATGATTGCCATGCCACCGTCAGTGCGCATTCGTGTTGCCGGAGCAACCCTGCTCAGCGCGCAATTGGCCAGCATGTTGTCGTTCGCGCTCTATGGCGCCGCGTTCGCCGGCGATCAGGTGAGCGAGTCGCTCTCGTGGCTGTGGTGTTTGTATGCGAGCGTCGTCGCCATTGCGGCCATGGTGGCTTTCGTTATGCGCGAGCCGTGGGCGTTGCTCAAAGAAGAGACCGCAGAAGGCCGCGCGGCGCTGTTCTACACGGACAAATATCCCGAGGTGTTCGCCGAGGGGGCATCGGTATCGCGCGACGCTACCGGGTAACGTTCAGTTGCCTGCGCCGTCGGCCTGCGGATCTCGCTCGAAACCATACGTCTGCGGCAAAGTGCCCGCATGCACGGTGGTGAACGGTAACGATTCGCCGTTCTGCCAATGCAGTCGAACTGCCGCTTCGGCGTCTGCCGTGCCGTCAGCGGTTTGCGCGATTTCGGCGGCCTGCGCCAGATCGGAGACACGCGTCAGCAGATCGATGTCGTGATCATGCAGCAAGGCCAGCGGCGCAACAGGGTGAATGCGATCACCCGCGTCGTCATCGCCATTCCCACCATTCCCACCATTCCCACCATTCCCACGCGCAACCGGCGTTTCTCCAACAAACGCCACGTTGCCATCCTCATCCAGCAGACAAGCCTGCGGCACGAACGCATGCCCCAACTGATCCGTCAGCACCGGTGCACCGTTGCCCTCGTTCGCCGCCGCATCCCACGACAGGCGCACGACGAATGGTGCATACGCCAGCCCGACATACACGCGCTGCGGACCGTTCTGGAAATACCACCGTCCCGCCTCGTCGCTGTCGTAATTGCGAGCGATGAACGCCAGCAATGCCGTGTGGCGAATCGGATCGCCCGCTGTGCCCGCGGCCTGCGCAGCCTCGTCGCGCATGCGCCACTGCCCGCGTCGGTCGAGCGAGAGCCAGCCGTAGCAGTGCGGCACGTTGGGCCACTTGGCCATGGCCTGTCGAACGATCTCATCCATGGGGCGGTCGGGGAAGGAATTGGCGGAAATAATCGACGACGGTACGCGGCATCCACGTCATCCCGCCCGGAAACGGTCCGCTCATGAAGCCGACATGCCCGCCATTGGCCGGTTGCAGCAAATGCACGAAGCGCCCCACGTCGGCCTCGCCGGGCAACGCGCTGGCCGGCTGGAACGGATCGTTGCGTGCGTTGAGCACCAGTGTCGGCACTTCAATGGCCGGCAAGATCGGCTTGCTCGACGCCCGCGTGTAGTAATCAAACGCACTGTGATAACCATGCAACGGCGCGGTCACCACATGATCGAACTCGCCGAGATCGCGCGCCGACATCATCAGATCGCGGTCATACAGTCCCGGGTACTGCTCAAGCTTGGCCAGCGCCTTCTTCTTGAGCGTGCCCAGAAAGTTGCGTGTGTACACCATGTTGAAGCCGTGCGAGAGCGCCAGCCCACCCGCACGAAGATCGAGCGGTGCCGACACGGCACTCGCAGCGGTCACGATTTGTGCCGCGTCGCCTTCGCGCTCGCCGAGCCAGCGCAACAACACGTTGCCGCCCAGCGACACGCCTGCCGCAAACATCGGCCCCGACACATGCGTGCGCAAGCGCCGCAGTATCCAGTCGATCTCGGTACTGTCGCCGGAATGGTAAAAGCGCGGCGCACGGTTCATGCGGCCGCTGCAACTGCGAAAGTGGGGAATGACGCCACGCCAGCCGAGCGCTTCGACTTCACGCATCAGCGTGCGCGCGTAATGACTGTCGGAACTGCCTTCCAACCCGTGGAACAACACGACGAGCGGCGTTTCGACAAGCCCGGTCGGCGTGGGCGGTGCCTTGTCCGATGCCGGTGGGGCGACCAGCCAGTCGACGTCGACGAAATCGCCGTCGGGGGTATCCCACGTCTCGCGCCGGAATTCGACGGGCGGACGCCGGCCCAGCAGCGCCGGGTAAATCGTCTGGCTGTGCCCGTCGGGCAACCACCGGGGCGACCGGTAATCGGGCGGGAAGAATGTCGCTGGCCGGGCCGTCATGTTGACCTCATGACCTTGTGACGATCAGTGCAGCCCGTCCGGACGGGCGTGCATCATCAAACTGAATTGCTCGACGGCGTGCTGCGGCAACGGGCTCGAATGGATGTGCGCGAAGCGCCAGTCCCCTTGCTCGTGCACCAGCACGTACGTCGTGTGAATGAGCTGGGCGGTCGTCTGCCCAGCGTCTTCCTTGCCCACGCGCATCGCTTCGGTGGCGGTGTGCACGACCGTGCCGACGGTGTCGTACTCGGTCGTATCGAGCGAATCGATCAGCACCACACTCTGCGAGAACTGCGCGACCAGCCCGCTGCGAATCTGCTCCAGACCGTCCCAGCGCGTGCCGTCGGGGCGGATGTAGCTCACGAAGTCTTCGTTCGCCCACAGCGACATCGCACGATCCGTCTGGCCCCTGCGCAGCGCGTCATAAAAGGCCGTGATGGTTTCACTGGCGGCATCGAACAGGCGGACAAAACGTGGCATGAGGATTTACCGTTGGGTTTAACCGTTAGGACTAACCGGGGGCGAAACTTACCGCTGCGTGAGCAGAATGTTGCGCAGATTGGCGAACACATGCTCCGGCATCAGCTCGTTCAGGCAGCGCGTATGGCCCAGCGGACACTCGCGCGCGAAACACGGGCTGCATTCCAATTGTAGCCACAGGATGTGGGCTTGATCGGACAGCGGCGGGGTGTGGCGCGGATCGGACGATCCGAACAGCGCGATCTGCGGGCGGCGCAGGGCGGCCGTCACGTGCATGAGCCCGGAATCGTTGCTCACCACGGCGTTGGCGCGTGCCAGCAACGCACAGGCTTCCGCCAGCGACGTCTGACCGCACAGATTGCGCACGAACGGCGCGTCGGCGGCGATCTGCTGGGCCAGCGCACCATCCTTGCCCGAGCCGAGCGCGATGATCTGCGCATACGGGAACGAGCGGCGCACCAGTTGCGCCAACTGCGCAAAGTGACCCGGCGGCCAGCGCTTGGCCGGCCCGAACTCGGCGCCCGGGCAGAAGACCACGAGCGGCACACGCAGATCGAGACCGAAGCGCGCAAACACGCGCGCCGACTCGTTCAGGTCGGCTTCGATACGCGGCGTCGGCAGCGTCTCGGGCAGCTTGGCACCGGGCGCAAACGCCAGCGCAGCGTAATGCCGCACCATCGGCGGGCGCTCGTCCTTGCGCGGGTTGGCGTGGCGCACGTTGAGCAGGCCGTAGCGCTGCTCGCCCTTGTAGCCGATGCGCAAAGGAATGCGCGCCAGCCACGGAATCAGCGCCGACTTGAAGGAATTCGGCAGCACATAGGCGGCGTCGTAACCCTCGTCGGCGAGCACGCTCGCGAGCTGATAACGCGCGAGCGGCTGCAACTTGCCGTGCGCGAGGTCGGTCGAGACCACGCGCGAAATCTCCGGCATGCGCTCCAGAACCGGGGCGACCCAGCTCGGTGCGATCGCGTCGATGGTCAGACGCGGATGCAGACGCTTGAGCAGGGTAAACAACGGCTGCGCCATCAGCGCGTCCCCAATCCAGTTGGGGGCGATCACCAAGGCTTTATGCATCGTGGCGGAGACTCTAAACGTTAAGCGTAGCGATGAAACTCACAGGTGACCGGCATGGCGACTGCGCCCGCTCGGTCAGGACTTGCACGACCTGTCAGGCAGCTTAGTGGTGACCCTTGAGTACCACGCCGGCCTTCAGGCGATAGCGCGTGCCGCAGTACGGGCAGGCGGCTTCGCCATGGGTCACATCGATGAACACGCGGGGATGGGCGCTCCAGGCTTCCATCTTCGGGTTCGGGCAATGCACCGGCAGATCTTCAGCGCCGACTTCGACGATCGGCATTTGTTTGACTTCGCTCATGGGGTTCAGACCGTGATGGGTGTTCGGGTATTCGGAATTTCGGGGCCGGCACGGCTTGCCATACAAGCCAGCGTGCTCACCAAAAGTCGCTATTGTAAAGCAGCCGACCCCTTTGCGGACGGCTCGCGGCGCGCACCGGCGCGCGTCGCACGGGCGAATGCCGCGGCAACGTGGCGCATATGCGACACCTCAAGCGTTGTACCTGCAAAAACCGGCAGTAACTGCCTCACAGCGTACTAAGCAACTATTTACCGTGACTATAATGGCCTGTCGTCCGCCATAGATGATGAATATATTCAGGAGACAATCCGGCAACGCCAGGCGGGCGAACGGGCGTGCCGGGCGCCGTCGGGACCGCTTTGCCCCGCAATGCCATCCAGTGCGCCGCTTGCCACGGCGCTCGCCCCCAGACCATGCCAACGCTTCGTTTGCCAGCCGCTGAACGTGAAGGGTTCGCGGCCGGTTTTCGCATTATTTCGCCGCTGTTGCCTGCCATCTTCTCGTGGGGCCTCGTGACCGGGGTGGCCATGAGCAAATCAGTGCTCACCGTGCCACAAGCCATCGGCATGAGCCTGATGCTCTACGCCGGCTCGGCGCAGCTCGCCACGCTGCCCCTGTTCGCCGCCGGCATGCCGCTCTGGACGATTCTGCTCACGGTCGCCATCGTCAATCTGCGTTTCGTGATCTTCAGTGCGGCGCTGCAACCCCACTTTTCCTACCTGTCGCTGCCCCGGCGCATCGTGCTGGGCTACGTGAACGGCGATCTGGGCTTCGTGATGTTCATGAACCAGAACTTCGCCAATGGTTACGTGCCGGGCAAGGAGGGCACGTACTTCGGCATCACGATCAGCAACTGGGCGGTGTGGCACGTGTCGTCGATCCTCGGCATCATGCTCGGCGCCCTCGTGCCCGACAGCTGGGGGCTGGGCTTCGCGGGCACGCTGGCGCTCATTCCGATGATGGTGCACACGATCACCACCCGCTCGATGCTGCTCGCGGTGACGCTGGCCTCGGTCATCGGGTTGCTCGCATTCGATCTTCCATATCGGCTGAACCTCGTGCTGGGCGTCGTCGGCGCCCTCGCGGCGGGCATGGTGTGCGATGAGCTGACCGCACGCCACGCGCGCAAGCTGAGCGGAGGGCAGCGCTAATGAGCACGCTCGAAATCTGGTTTGCCTTCGTGGCCATGACCGCCGTGACCGTGCTCACGCGCACCTTCTTCCTGCTCGCCGGTGAGCGGGTGGCGCTGCCGCAGCGCCTGCAACGCGCGCTGCGCTACGCTCCGGCGGCGGCGCTGGCGGTCATCGTGGTGCCTGAGGTGCTGCTGCTCGACCATCAGTTCGCGCTGCACATCGGCAATCACAAGCTGGCCGCTGCGGTGGCGGCCACCGGCTGGTTCGTCTGGCGGCGCAACATGATCGAGATGATTGTCATCGGCATGGCGGTCTACACCCTTGGGCGGTTGTTCCTCTAAGCAAAACCCCGGGGGTACCCAAAATGGTCAATCGGAGGGTGGGATCAGTTAAAATGCATGTTTTTCCCACTATTTATTCCGGATTCTCATGGCTTCCGTCGTACGTCTTTCCGATTTGATCGCTCAGGGCCGCCTCGCCGGCAAACGTGTCTTCATCCGCGCCGATCTGAACGTGCCGCAGGACGATGAGGGCCGTATCACGGAAGACACGCGTATCCGCGCCTCGGTGCCGGCGATCCAGATGGCGCTCGACGCCGGTGCTGCCGTGATGGTCACGTCGCATCTGGGCCGTCCCACGGAAGGCGAATTCAAGCCGGCCGACTCGCTGGCCCCGGTGGCACAGCGCCTGTCGGAACTGCTCGGCCGTGACGTGAAGCTCATCGCTAATTGGGTCGACGGCGGTTTTGAAGTCGCGCCGGGCGCGGTCGTGCTGCTGGAAAACTGCCGCGTCAACAAGGGCGAGAAGAAGGACAACGACGAACTGGCCCAGAAGATGGCCAAGCTGTGCGATGTCTACGTGAACGACGCGTTCGGCACGGCGCACCGCGCCGAAGCCACGACGCACGGTATCGCCAAGTACGCCCCGGCCGCCTGCGCCGGCCCGCTGCTGGCCGCCGAACTCGAAGCACTGGGCAAGGCGCTGAACGCGCCGGCCCGCCCGCTGGTGGCTATCGTCGCCGGCTCGAAGGTCTCGACCAAACTCACCATTCTCAAGACGCTGGCCGACAAGGTCGACCAACTGATCGTGGGCGGCGGCATCGCCAACACGTTCATGCTGGCCGCCGGCCTGCCGATCGGCAAGTCGCTCGCCGAGGCCGATCTGATCGAAGAAGCCAAGGCAATCATCGACGCCATGGCCGCGCGCGGCGCATCGGTGCCGATCCCGACCGACGTGGTCTGCGCCAAGGAATTCAGCCCGACGGCTGAGGCGACCGTGAAGGCCGCTGCCGACGTGGCCGCCGACGACATGATTCTCGACATCGGCCCGCAAACGGCCGCCAAGCTGGCCGAACAACTGGGCAGCGCGGGCACCATCGTCTGGAACGGTCCGGTCGGCGTGTTCGAATTCGACCAGTTTGGTCATGGCACCGAGACGCTGGCGCGCGCGATTGCCGCCGCCAAGGGTTTCTCGATCGCCGGTGGCGGCGACACGCTGGCCGCCATCGCCAAGTACGGCATTGCCGATCAGGTGAGCTATATCTCGACGGGCGGCGGCGCTTTCCTCGAATTCCTGGAAGGCAAGACGCTGCCGGCCGTGGACGTGCTGCAACAACGCGCAGCCCAAGCCAACTAATTGGACTGAAGGAGATCTAAGTGGGGCGGGGCTGGAGGACCAGTTCGTCAGTCCGGAAATGGAGCGTGCACGGCCGTTTTGCACGCTTTATTGCGAACGTTTGAGTTCGAATCGAACGATTTCGTACGGACAATACGAACTTTTTGGTTAACCTCTGGCCGCGTAAATAAAGTACAACCATCGAAGCGCCAGCATTGTCGAACGCGCTGCTACCAAAAGAGGATGAAGAGATGGATGTAATGAACCGCTCCACCAAGATCGTCGCCACCATCGGCCCGGCATCGAGCACGCCGGAAGTGCTCTCGCGCATGATCGCTGCCGGCGTGGACGTCGTGCGGCTGAACTTCTCGCATGGCAAGGCGCAAGACCATATCGAGCGCGCGCAGATGGTGCGCGACGCCGCCAAGGCCGCTGGCCGCGAAGTGGCCATCATGGCCGACCTGCAAGGCCCGAAGATTCGCGTCGGCAAGTTCGAGAACGGCAAGACGACGCTCGAAACCGGCGCCCCGTTCATTCTGGACGCTGATTGCGAAGTTGGTAACGACGAACGCGTGGGTCTGGACTACAAGGAACTGCCCCGCGACGTGCGTCCGGGTGACGTGCTGCTCCTGAACGACGGCCTGATCGTGCTGACCGTCGACCGTGTGTTCGGTAACGAGATTCATACGACCGTGAAGGTCGGCGGCGATCTCTCGAACAACAAGGGGATCAACCGCCAGGGCGGCGGGCTGACGGCGCCGGCGCTGACCGCGAAGGACATGGAAGACATCAAGACCGCGATGGCGCTGGGCGCCGACTACGTCGCGGTCTCGTTCCCGAAGAACGCCACCGACATGGAAATGGCGCGCCGGCTGGCCAATGTGGCCGGCGAGCCGTACGGCATCAAGCCGCGCATGATCGCCAAGATCGAGCGCGCGGAAGCCATTCCGGCGCTGGAAGAAATTCTGGCGGCCTCCGACGCCATCATGGTCGCCCGTGGCGATCTGGCCATCGAAGTGGGTAACGCTGCCGTCCCGGCGCTGCAAAAGCGGATGATCCGCCTGGCGCGCGAGATGAACAAAGTGACCATCACGGCCACGCAGATGATGGAATCGATGATCCACAACCCGGTGCCGACGCGCGCCGAGGTCTCGGACGTCGCCAACGCCGTGCTCGACGGCACCGACGCCGTGATGCTGTCGGCCGAGAGCGCTGCGGGCAAGTACCCGGTGGAAACCATCGCGACGATGGCAACCATCTGCGTCGAGGCCGAGCGCTTCGAGACGGTGGAACTCGACCGCGATTGGCTGGACCAAACTTTTACGCGCATCGACCAAACGATTGCCGCCGGCGCTCTGTTTACCGCGTATCATCTTGGCGCGAAAGCGATCGTGGCGCTGACCGAATCGGGCGCGACCGCGCTCTGGCTGTCCCGGCACAAGATCCACGTCCCGATTTTTGCGCTGACGTCGCAGCTCTCGAGCCTGCGCAAAATGTCGCTTTATCGCAACGTTTTCGCGATGGGTGTCGAGTCCACGCATGACCGCGATCAGGCGTTGAAGCAGGCCGAGCAATTGCTGCTCGCGCGCGGTGTGGTCAAGCGCGGCGACACGATCGTGTTGACGGTCGGTGAGCCGATGGGGCAACCCGGTGGTACCAATACGTTGAAAATCGTCCAGGTGGGGCACGCGTGATTGAATGGGCCGCGCGCGTGAGGCGAGGCGCAAAAGCGCATCGCCCCGTGCGAGCCGTCGTCATGAAGGGCACCCCTGGGTCGACGAAAGATTTGCTTAATTTGTGATTCCAAGGAGAACATCATGCCCCTAGTCTCTATGCGACAGCTGCTCGATCATGCCGCCGAAAACGGCTATGGTCTGCCGGCCTTCAACGTCAACAATCTGGAACAGGTGTCCGCAATCATGGCCGCTGCCGACGAAGTCGGCGCGCCCGTGATCATGCAGGCTTCGGCAGGTGCACGTAAGTACGCCGGTGAGGCGTTCCTGCGTCACCTGATTTCCGCCGCTGTGGAAGCCTATCCGCACATTCCGGTGGTGATGCACCAGGATCACGGCCAGTCGCCGGCGGTGTGTATGGCCGCCATCAAGAGCGGCTTCTCGAGCGTGATGATGGACGGTTCGCTCGAAGCCGACGGCAAGTCGGTCGCCAGCTACGAATACAACGTCGAAGTGTCGAAGAAGGTCGTTGAGTTCTCGCACTACATCGGCGTGACGGTGGAAGCCGAGCTGGGCGTGCTGGGTTCGCTCGAGACGATGAAGGGCGACAAGGAAGACGGCCACGGCGCCGACGGCACGATGACGCGCGAGCAACTGCTGACCGATCCGGATCAGGCCGCCGACTTCGTGAACCAGACGCAGTGCGACGCGCTCGCGATCGCCATCGGTACCTCGCACGGTGCCTACAAGTTCAGCCGCAAGCCGACGGGCGACATTCTCGCCATCGACCGCATCAAGGAAATTCACCGCCGCATTCCGAACACCCACCTGGTGATGCACGGTTCGTCGTCGGTGCCGCAAGAGCTGCTCGCCGAGATCCGTGAATTCGGCGGCGACATGAAGGAAACGTACGGTGTGCCGGTCGAAGAAATCGTCGAAGGCATCAAGCACGGCGTGCGCAAGATCAACATCGATACCGACATCCGTCTGGCCATGACCGGCGCGATCCGTCGCTATCTGTTCGAAAACCCGAGCAAGTTCGACCCGCGCGACTACCTGAAGCCGGCGCGCGAAGCCGCCATGCAGGTTTGCAAGGCACGCTATCTGTCGTTCGGTTGCGAAGGTCAGGCCGCCAAGATCAAGACGGTGTCGCTCGACAAGATGGCCGAGAAGTACAAGAGCGGCGCGCTGTCGCAGATCGTGAAGTAAGTCGAGAAGTCAGTATCAGACTTGGGGTCTTCGGACCTCAGGTTGCAGGCCCGGCCTTCGCCAGCACACGCTGGAACAGAAGCCGGGCTTTTTCTTTGGGCATCTGTAACTGGAATTTGCCGCCCAGCTCGGAGCGGATGGTCGCGGTGAGCATCTCCACGCCATCGACGATCAGTGTCATCGGCTCGTTCATGTGCTGACGCGAGAAGTCGCGCATGCGCGTCGTCGCCCCTTCGCGCAGGCTCAGCGTGATCACCACGTCGCCATCGGGCGCGATGCCCTCGACCTGCATCGGGAACTGCAATCCCATCGTTTCGATATCTCGCGCCGCGTAGAGTGCGAAGCGCGGAATGGCGTCGTCGGGCTCCGGCGTGGCGATGGCGATCAGGCGCGGCAGCACGGGGCGGTCGTCGGCGGTCGCTGCCGTTGCCGCTGTTGCCCCCGAGGCGGCATGCGCTGGGGCCGGGCGGTGTACCGGGGCGTGGATATGCGGTGACGCCGACGATGAGGCAGCGGGGGCGGACGACTGGCCGGGCGGCGCGGCGGACGACGTCTGCGCCCCGGCGATTGGGCTGGCGAGTGCCATGACGGCCGCGATCACAACGGTGACGTTCGACGTGGTTGACATGGCAGCCCCTCTCCCGGGTGGACGTTTCCATTGTAGGCGGCACAATCGCCGCGCCAAGCAACGCAAACCCGACCCGTGGCTGGGGTTCCGGTTTCCCGTTCCTCGTTACTCGTTCCTATTCCCCCGCTCGTATTTCCCACCAAGGCCGCAATTCCGTAGCCGGCTCCCGAATGCCAAAGCCCAGCCCTTGCGGACGTGAAAGTCTCTCGGCCCGGATCACCTGGTCTGATTCCGATACCGGCAGGCCTGCTTTGGAGTTTTCGATGCCCCGTATTTTCTCGTCCCTCTTCCGCTCCCGCGCCACGGCAGTCGCGGTCGAGCCGCCGCAGCGGCAAGTGGCGGCACCGCCTGATGCACTGCCGAGCGCGCTGACCGGCGTCGCGAAACGCGCCCCGGATCGCGCCCCGGATCTCCACTTCGACCGGGTAAAGCCGCCGCGCCCAGACTTGCCGATGCTCACACTCGGTCAACTGGACCGATTCCAGCAAGACGCGTTGCTCTCGAATTCGGACAAAACTGCGTGGATCGAGTCGTATGGCGTGAATCCGAAAACCCTCATTTGCGTGGATGGGAAATGCACTCGCTATGGATTGCTCGAATTCGGCGAGCACCGATTCATCGTCGGGCCGGCGGCCACGCCCACTGAAGGCGTGGCGTTGACCCGAATGCTCAAGGCGCATCCGGAGATCGGCGCCATCTTTTGCGTCGAGCCGGGGGCGATGCAGAAGGCAGGCGAGACCAATCGGTATCTGCCGCGACCGGCGGCCCGGTATCTCGCGAGGGTGGCGGCTCTGGGCGGTGACACCCCGCAGTCACGGCTTGCCGTACGTTCGGCCGCCGATGTTTCGAAATTCGAGGGAAGTCTCGCGCACGTGAAGTTCATGGAATTCAGCGGGATGGAACATGGCGGCGCCGCCATTTCCGGCGCGACCCTCTGGAAGGCCGGGCAGGGGGTGGCCGATTTCCTTCGCCAGCATCCGGGCAAGATCGCACTCGTGTGTTCCGAGCAAGGCATCTCGCGTCCCTGCGCCGTCATCGCCAGTGCACTGCTGCAACTGCAACAACAACCGGCTGACGGCGAACCACTGACCTTGGACGCTATCGTCGATCAGGTCGAGACACAGCGTGCCCGGCAGAGCGCATACCATATCGGCCGGGCGCACGTGAGTTTCGGGCAAATTGCCGAGTGTGCCGAACTGATCAACACGCTGAGAAGCCCCGACGGCTGGTGCATGGCTGCGAACCGCATTTTGCCCAGAGCGATTGATCGCCTCAGAGACTTCGATGGGCTTCACGTCTCGGTCATCGCACGGTGCGATCCGCCGGAGGGTTATCGCGGCCCCGTCATGCCGCCTGCGACGCTTGGATCGAATGAACTCGCGGTCTTTGTTTCAAACGGCCTGTATTTCCCGACGTACGATCAGCACATGCCCACCGCCATGCGCCCGTCAGATCCGACCGGGCTCCTGTCGGCACTGTATCGATGCCTGCAACGGGTGAGTGAGAGTGACGCGCGAGGGCGCACACCACCGATCAACCTGAGTGCTGAAGCCCAATGCATCGCGCGTTGGCGACACCAGATGGCCGATTATCTCGAAGCGGACTTCGACCGGACCGTCTCCCTGCTGGCGTCGACCACGTTACCGCCGAAGACCGAGCTGATCTGGCTGCCGGGGCAAACCGATTTCTTCACGGGCTTCCAGCGCACCAGCGAGCATTATCTTGGCCCGCACACCGACCGGATCTCGCTGGAGGATATCGACCCGGCCAGCCCCGACGCCGTGCGCCTGATCACCCGCACCGACGACGCAACGCTCATGTGCGACAACAAGTACTACGCGGCGTCCTCGGTCGAGCAGTGGCATCAACAATGCCAGCGGTCCCGCAAGCCCATGTCGCATCCCACCTCGCGTGCGCCGGTCGTGGCGTTGCTGGTGGGCGAGGGCCATGCGGCGCGAATTGGCGCACTGTTGCACGAGTTGGCGGTGTAAGTCCCGAAGGCCGCCGAGGGGCGCGCAAGGCGCGTATAATTACGCCTTTGCCCTTCTGACATCGGGTCCCGCCGTGACTACCCCCGCCTTGAACGCCCTGTACGAATCCTCCCTCAAGAGCCTGCCGCTGCTCTCCCGCGGCAAAGTGCGCGATAACTATGCCGTCGGCGACGACAAGCTGCTGATCGTGACGACCGACCGCCTCTCGGCGTTCGACGTCATCATGGGCGAGCCGATTCCGGGCAAGGGCCGTGTGCTCAACCAGATGGCCAATTTCTGGTTCGACAAGCTCGCGCACGTCGTGCCGAATCACCTGACCGGCGTCACGCCGGAATCGGTGGTGTCGGCCGACGAAGCCGCCCAAGTGGCCGGCCGCGCCGTCGTGGTCAAGCGCCTGAAGCCGATTCTGGTGGAAGCCGTGGTGCGGGGTTATCTGGCCGGCAGCGGCTGGAAAGACTATCAGGCCACCGGCGCCGTATGCGGTGTGAAGCTGCCCGCAGGCTTGCAAAACGCACAGCAACTGCTGGAGCCGATCTTCACGCCGGCCGCCAAGGCAGAACTGGGCGAGCACGACGAGAACATCAGCTTCGACGACATGGTGAGCCGCATCGGCCGCGAGTTGGCCGAGCAGATCCGCGAGATCTCGATTCGCCTGTACAAGGAAGCCGCCGCCTACGCCGCCACGCGCGGCATCATCATCGCCGACACGAAGTTCGAATTCGGTCTCGATGACGACGGCAAGCTGCATCTGATGGACGAGGCCCTGACGGCCGATTCGTCGCGCTTCTGGCCGGCCGATTCGTACGCCGTGGGCAGCAACCCGCCGTCGTTCGACAAGCAGTTCGTGCGCGACTGGCTCGAAACGCAAGTGTGGGGCAAGACCCCGCCCGCACCGAAGCTGCCGGATGAAGTCGTCGAGAAAACCGCTGCGAAGTACCGCGAGGCGCTTGAGCGCCTGACCGGCCAGCAACTGGCCTGAGCGGGACGAAAACGACAATGACTGCAACGAGCGATAAACAAGCCGTAGCGCCCCGCGTGGGCGTGGTGATGGGGTCCAACTCGGACTGGGAAGTGATGAAGAACGCGGCCGCCATTCTGGCCGAGTTCGGCGTGCCGTACGAAGCGCAAGTGGTCTCGGCGCACCGCATGCCGGACGACATGTTCCGCTACGCCGAAGCCGCTCGCGAGCGCGGGCTGGTGGCGATCATCGCCGGTGCCGGCGGTGCCGCGCACCTGCCCGGCATGATTGCCGCGAAGACGACCGTGCCGGTGCTGGGTGTGCCGGTGCCGAGCAAGTACCTGCGTGGCGAAGACTCGCTGCTCTCGATCGTGCAGATGCCCAAGGGCGTGCCGGTCGCGACGTTCGCCATCGGCGAAGCCGGTGCGGCCAACGCGGCGTTGTTTGCCGTGGCCATGCTCGCTGCCGACGACAAGACGCTGGCTGAAAAGCTCGACGCCTTCCGCGCCAAGCAGACCGAAGCGGCGCGCGGCATGACGCTGCCGGCACTGTAAAAAAACAAGCCCGTCCCCGCACGCTTTCTCGCCTCAACGAAGATGAATCCTGCCTCCGCTGCGCCCATCCTCCCCGGTCAATGGCTGGGTATGCTGGGCGGCGGCCAACTCGGCCGCATGTTCTGTTTCGCCGCCCAATCGATGGGTTACAAGGTCTGCGTTCTCGACCCGGACCCGCGCTGCCCGGCGGGTGCCGTGGCCGACCGTCTGATCGTGGCCGATTATCGCGACGAAACCGCACTCGCCGAGCTGGCAGCGTTGTGTCCGGCCGTGTCGACCGAGTTCGAGAACGTGCCGGCGCAGTCGCTCGACTTCCTCGCGCAAAGCACCACGGTGAGCCCGGCGGGCCGCTGCGTTGCGATTGCGCAGGACCGAGTGGCGGAGAAGCGATTCATTGAAAGCTGCGGCGTGCCCGTGGCACCCCATCTGGTGATCGAGTCGACCGACGCGCTGCACGCCATTGGCGACGCAGCGATCGAGACCGTGCTGCCGGGCATTCTGAAAACCGCCCGCATGGGCTACGACGGCAAGGGGCAGGTGCGCGTCAATACGGCCGCCGAAGCGCGTGCTGCGTATGCCGAAATGGGCGGCGTGGCGTGCGTGCTGGAGAAGCGTCTGGCGCTGGCCTATGAAGTGTCGGTGCTGAGCGCGCGTGGCGCCGACGGCACCGTCGCGACGTATCCGCTCGCGCAGAACGTCCATATCGACGGCATTCTGGCCACCACCACCGTCCCGGCGCCCGATGCGGCCCCGGCGCTCGCCGATGCTGCGCGCGCGGCAGCAGCGGCCATTGCGTCACAAATGGACTACGTGGGCGTGCTGTGCGTCGAGTTCTTCATCCTCAAGGATGGCTCGCTGATCGCAAATGAGATGGCACCGCGTCCGCACAACAGCGGTCACTACACGATCGACGCATGTGCCGCGAGCCAGTTTGAACAACAGGTGCGCGCCATGGCCGGCCTGCCGCTGGGCGAGACGCGTCAGCATTCGCCCGCCGTGATGCTCAACGTGCTGGGCGACGTGTGGTTCGAAGGCGACGCTAAGGATCAACCCCGCGCACCGGCGTGGGACGACGTCGTGGCACTGCCGTCGGCGCGTCTGCATCTGTACGGCAAGGAAGAAGCGCGCGTGGGCCGCAAGATGGGCCACATCACGTTTGCAGGTGCCACGCTCGACGAGGCGCGCGATGCGTGCGTCACGGCGGCGGCCAGCCTCAATATCGCGCTGGAAGACTGAGCGATGACGTCGTCGCAGGCCCCTCGCATCGTCATGCCGTCTGCGGAAGCGATCACGCAGGCCGCCGGGCAACTGGCAGCGGGCGAACTGGTCGCGTTCCCGACCGAGACCGTCTACGGCCTCGGGGGTGACGCCGAGAACCCGCAGGCCGTCGCGGCCATCTATGCGGCCAAGGGCCGGCCGGCGAATCATCCGGTCATCGTGCACTTCTCGCCCGAGGGCGACCCCGGTTACTGGAGCGACGACGTGACGCCTGCCGCGCGCAAGCTCATGGACGCCTTCTGGCCCGGCCCCCTCACGCTGATCGTCAAACGTGCGCCGCATATTCCGGCGGCCGTGTCAGGCGGTCAGGATTCCGTCGGACTGCGTGTGCCGTCGCATCCCGTTGCGCAGGCGCTGTTGCGCGAGTTCGCCCGTGTGAAAGGCCGTGCCAGCGGGCAGGGTGGCGTGGCGGGGCCGTCGGCCAATCGATTTGGTCAGGTGAGCCCGACCGCTGCACAGCACGTGCGCGACGAGTTCGCCGGTCTGCCGGGCGTGACCGTGCATGTGCTCGACGGCGGCGAAGCGGCCGTGGGTATCGAATCGACCATTGTGGATTTGTCGCGGGGTTTCCCGGCGCTGCTGCGTCCCGGGCATATCACGCCGGAACAGATCGCCGAAGTGCTGGGCGAGATGCCGCGCCTGCCGGGACAGGACACCAATGCGCCGCGTGCTTCGGGCACGCTCAAGGCACATTACGCACCGCGCACGCCGCTCTATCTCTGCGACGCCGCGCAGTTCGCGCCCGCGCTGGCGGTGCATCCGAAAGGCGAGCGCGTGGCCGTGGTGGCCTTCGCCGGCACGCTGGCGGCGCTGCCGTCACTGTCGGGTGCCGACACATTGGTGGAATTAGGCGACGACGTGGTGAAGTTCACGCTGCCGCCCACGCCCGACGCGCTGGCGACCGATCTCTACGCGCTGCTGCGCCGTCTGGATCGGGCAAACGTCACGCGTATCCTCTTCGAGCGCTTACCGGACACGCCCGCCTGGGCTGCCGTCAACGACCGCCTCGGCCGCGCTGCGGCGGCTTTCGAGCAAGCCTGACGACCATTCGGGTGGCCCGAACAGGGCCATCCACTTATTGCGCCAGCCGGGCAGCGTGATCGCGTCGCGCGCCATCGACCCCCACTCGTGAAACGTCAGCGTGATCGGGTTGTGGGTGTGAATCTGATTCACGATGCCGTACTCGCATGGCTCCGCGTCGCTTTCTTCCACATACGAACCGAACAGGCGATCCCAGATCACCAGCACGCCCGCGTAATTGCGGTCGATGTAACGCGGGTTGCGTGCATGATGCGCGCGGTGAATCGAAGGCGTATTCAGCACATACTCCAGCCAGCCGAGTTTCGGAATGGCCTGCGTGTGCACAAAGAACTGGAACGCGAGATTGAGCAGCACCACGCCGACGATCTGAATCGGGGTGAAGCCGATGAGTGCCATCGGCGTCCAGAACAGCCACATGCCCGCGACGGGATACATCAGGCTCTGGCGGAACGCCGTCGACAGGTTGAGCCGCTCCGACGAGTGATGTACGACGTGCGCGGCCCACAGCCAGCGAATGCGATGGCTGGCGCGATGGAACACGTAGTAGAGGAAGTCCTGCACGACGAAGAGCAGCAGGAAACCGACCCAGCCCGCCGGCATCGTGTAGATGCGGTGGTGGTCGTAGAGCCACGCATAGAACGGCACGATGAGCAGCCAGGCGAGCTTGTCGGCACCTTGATGCATGAGCGCGAGCGTGGCGTTGCTCACGGTATCTTTCAGGCTGTACATGCCGGGGCGGCGGCGTCGCCAGTACCACGCTTCGATACCGATACACAGCACGAACACGGGCGCGAGCGCCAGCAGAATCAACTCGACGTTCATGACCTCGCGTCTCCTCACGATAGGGTCATCTGACCGGCGTCTTTCCGTCTGAGCGGAAATGACGCCGATGAAGCGTCTATTCTGAGGCCAATGTCACGCCTTGGCGCAGCGGCTAGAGTGAATCCTCGAAAGCCGCTTTTGCACTCGATGAGTGTTCAGGGCGCGCTCAGGGCGCGTTCTCGTACACCCACGAAATCAGCGCATCGTTGAAGGCGCGCGTGTTGTTGGCCTTCGCGTCGTTCACGAGGGAAACCACCACGTAAATGTCGCCGTTGCGCGTGCCGACGTAGCCCGCCACGGCGCGAACATCGTCGAGTGTGCCGGTCTTGATGTGTGCGTTGCCGGCGACCGGGCTGCCGGTCAGGCGATTGCGCATGGTGCCGTCCACGCCGACCGTCGGCATGGATTCGACCAGCACCTGCGCCGTCGGGCTGTTGATTGCGTGCTGCAAGAGCCCGGTCAATTCGGCGGCGCTGATGCGTTCGCGGCGCGACAGGCCGGAGCCGTTTTCCACCACCAGACCCGGCATCGACAGATCGTGCTTGTCGAGCCAGCGATCGAGGGCTGCGCGCGAGCGCGTGACGCTGGCCGGTGTCTTGCCATCAGGCGGCAGGCCCAGTGTCAGGAACAACTGACGCGCCATCACGTTGTTGCTGAACTTGTTCATGTCGTGCACGACTTCGGCGAGCGTCTGGCCACGGTGCGTGACGAGCAGCTTCGCCCCCGGGGGAACTACGCCGGTGCGCACATTGCCGTTGAACTGACCGCCCGACGCTTGCCACAGCGCCCGGAAACCGCCGAGGAAGAAGCGGTCGCGATCGGGCGCGGCAACGTTCCAGTCCTTGTCTTCGCAGGCGGTCGGGTAGGTGCCCGAGAAGCGCGCGACATACATGCCGTCGGCGCCCTGATTGAGCGTCGGATGAATGCGGGTGAGCCAGTCGCCGCAATTACCGGCATCCGTCGACGACAACTCGTTGGACACTTGCAGATTCGCCAGCGGCGGCAGCACGTTCACGTTGACGGTGCCGTTCGGGTTGCCCGAGAAGCTGAACGAGACGGCCTTGAACGAATACAGCAGCGCGTCGGGTGCGACGTTGTACGGGCGGTCGCCACCGCCATCGATCGCTTCGATCGCGCCGATGTCAGAGCTATAAGCGGAGCGGTCGAGCACGATGTCGCCGTTGATGTTGGTGACACCAGCGTTGTGCAACTCGGCGACGAACTTCTCCATTTCTTCCGGCACGAGCTTCGGATCGCCGGTGCCCTTGAAATACAGATTGCCGTTGAGTGTGCGGCCGTCGAACTGGCCGTCGGTGAACGCCTGCGTGCGCCAGCGATAGTCGGGGCCGAGCGTGTCGAGTGCGGCAATCGTCGTCACGAGTTTCATCGTCGACGCGGGATTGCGCGGCACCTTCGCGTTCATCGAGATGAGCGGTGCAGCAAGACGGCCGCGCGTTTGCAGCGGATTGTCGACCTTCGCCACGATCACGCTCACGTGGCCCGCGGGCACCTTGCTGGCAGCGAGCAAGCGGGCAAGCGGCGCGGGCAGCGGCGTGGCGCTCGGGGCGGCGGCCGGCACCTTCGGCATCTTGTGCTTGGCAGTTTTCGCTTGTGCGGGCGCGCTCATCGCGACGGCGACGGCAAACGCGGCACAACCTGCGGCACGCGCGACGGCGGCAGCCGCCGAACGTGTGGTTGCATGCGAGGACATGCCGCAAGGTGCGTGCGCAGACAACGACGTGATGGAAAGGGAGCGAGCGGACAAAAGCATGTGGCGGGAGCGGCGGAAGACGCGCATGGCGGGCGGTGTTCTCCAGTGTTACGCGCAGCGAAACCGAACGGACACCTTGACAGGTGCGGGGGCGTGCGGTGGGCTGCGGGCGAAGCGGTCGTGTGTTCGGCGTGCGGTGGCGAGCGTCTGACGCGCACCGCACAATGTCCGCCATTGTAAGTCGGGCATGCAACGAACTGTCGCTACAATGGGTCGAAAATCGACGGAATGTCACTCAGAGGCAACATCGCCGATGGCGCGGGTGACGTCGCAATTGCGCACGGCAACGCGGACTGCCGCGCGATGATGTCGCGCCGTTGGGGGCCAAATACATGCGAATTCTATTGGTGGAAGACGACGCGATGATCGCTGCGGCAGTGACGAAAGGCCTGCGGCAGGACGGCTGGACGGTCGATCACGTCGATGATGGTCAGCGCGCGCTCGATGCCCTGTCGCTCGAGACGTACGACGCGCTGCTGCTCGACCTCGGGCTGCCACGTCGCGACGGTATCGACGTGTTACGTACGTTACGAGCACGTGGTCAAACACTGCCGGTCATCATCGCCACCGCACGCGATGCGGTGGCCGATCGCGTCAAAGGACTCGATGCCGGTGCCGACGACTATCTCGTCAAACCGTTCGATCTGGATGAGCTGGCGGCGCGTTTGCGGGCGCTGGTGCGGCGCCAAGCCGGGCGCAGCGAACCGTTGCTGAGACACGGCGGCATCGTGCTTGACCCTGCCACACGGCAAGTGAGTTGCGATGGCACACCGGTGACGCTGTCAGCGCGCGAATATGCGGTGCTCGAAGCGTTGCTCAACCGGCCCGGGGCGGTGCTGTCCAAATCGCAACTCGAAGAGCGTATTTACGGCTGGGGCGAGGAAATTGCGAGCAACACCGTCGAGGTGCATATCCATGGGCTGCGTAAGAAACTCGGTGCCGATGCCATCCGTACCGTACGGGGCGTCGGGTACATGATGCCGTCGCCGGGCGTGCAGGGCACGCAGGCCGCGTCGGGTACATCAGGTGGCGCGGCTGCGCCGGAGGCCGAGTGATGCGCTCGATCCGTCGCCGTCTGCTCGTCGGCCTGCTGCTCACGCTTGTTGCGGCACTGTTGCTCGCGGGCATCGCCATCTTCCGTCAGGCGCGCACCGAAGCCAACGCGCTGTTCGATTTCCAATTGCAGCAAATGGCGTTGTCGCTGCCTGCCGAGCCGTTTTCCAGCGTGCCGGGCGACCATAGCGACGCGGGCGGGCTGGTGATCCAGATCTGGAGCCGAAACGGCGTCGAGCTGTATTACTCGCATCCGCGCACGCCGTTGCCGCCGCGTGCCGAACTAGGGTTCACGACGGTACAGACGCCTGAAGGCGATTGGCGCGTGTATGCGGCGCTCGTGGGCGACAACGTCGTGCAACTGGCACAACCGATGGTAATTCGCGATTCGCTCGCGGTGTCGATGGCGCTGCGTACGCTGTTTCCGCTGGTCATTGCGATGCCGATTCTCGCGCTGCTCGTGTGGATTGTCGTTGGCCGTGGGCTGCAACCGCTGCGACGGGTAACGCGCGCACTCGATGCCCGCGCGCCCGGGGCGCTTTCCGAGTTGCCTGAGGCCGGGCTGCCGGACGAGGTGCGCCCGCTCGTGCGTGCGCTCAATAGCTTGCTTGGAAGACTCGACGAAGCGCTCGTGCAGCAGAAGGCCTTCGTCGCCGATGCAGCCCATGAGCTGCGTACGCCACTGGCCGCGTTGCAATTGCAGGTGCAGTTGCTGGAGCGCGCACACACGGACGAGGCGCGCGCTGAAGCGATGCGCGATCTGCGTGATGGCGTACGACGCGCGTCGCATCTCGTGGGGCAGTTGTTGACGTTGGCGCGTCAGGAGCCCGACGCCGCACGCGCGGCGAGTGCGTTCACCGAGTTGCCGCTCACGCCGGTGCTGCATGATGTGGTGGCGCATCACGCGGCGCTGGCGGTGGCACGCGGTATCGATCTGGGGCTGGATGCGCCTGACGACATGGCTGCGCGTGCGCGCGTGCATGGCGACGCCAACGCGTTGCAGACGCTGTTCGGCAACCTCGTGGATAACGCGCTGAAATACACACCGCAAGGCGGGCGAATCGACGTGCGGCTTGTGAGCGCTGGCCCGGTGACCGTAGAGGTCGAGGACACCGGCCCGGGCATTGCGCCGGCCGAGCGTGAGCGCGTGTTCGATCGATTCTTCCGGGGTGGGGACGGTGAACCGTCGAAGACGGGCGATGCCCGTGCGGAAGGGAGTGGCCTCGGGCTGGCGATCGTGCGCAATATTGCGCAGGCGCACGGCGCGCGAGTCGAGTTGCTGGATGCGCGCGGCGACCATGGTTTGCGCGTTCGTGTGAGTTTCGACGCCGCCGCATCTGGTGTACCGCCAGCGCTTTGATGTGTTGAAGACGCGCGACGCAATCTTGCGCCGCGCTGCCTGACCTCACCCACGCGTCACGTTCGTGACCTTGTCGTTTTCAATGGTGAGCGTACGGCGCTCGGGGCGATGATCGCGTGTGAGCGGCATGGCCTTGCCGTCCTGCTCGCCGATGCGCCACGGGCAGCCTTGCAGCAGCGACTTGGCTTCGGTCAGTGACTTGCCGACGATGGCATTGTCCGCCGGGGTTTCCCGGTTGCAGTTGCCTT
>NZ_NGUQ01000008.1 GCF_002179965.1 Pandoraea sp. PE-S2T-3 | reverse complement strand
TTTGCTTCGCGTTCAGATCCCTTCTGGTGTTCTCCTTCTTGGCGCACTTGGTCTCTCGAGTTGGCTCGGCGGCCGGTCTGCGCCTTCGCGTGGAGTGGAATGCGGAATAGGCGTCAGGACTCGAAATCGCGCTGAAGCGGTGTTGCGTTGACTAATGCCAGAACGCGTTCACTCGCAGTGCTCGCAGTGTCGTGCCGCGTTAGGAGATGAAGCTGGGGGAAGAGAGGGTCTGCGGGGAAGGGCTCTGATCTACGGTGACGGCGAGAATGACCCTCCATCACATCAGAACCAAGCGCTACCGCTGACGTTGCGTCTAAGCCGGTGTCGGTCGGATATCGAAGCTTTCGACATCCGACCTAGCGCTAACAACTATCGCGAATAGAAAAACATCACAAACAACAGCGATCGCGAACTGCCGCTATTTATCGCGGTACCGCCGCCAATACACGGCGAACTAGCACGACGCATACGGCGACAAATGCTGCGAATGCGATCCAATCGGCTGTCCCGGCAAACCCGCTGCCTACGATCGCCAACGGTGCATCCGAGCCAGTAAAGCCAACCACCATCGCCATCGCGACACCCACAAGGCTTTCGCCGACAATCAGCCCCGACGCTAACAACACACCGCGTCGCTCAGCGGCGTCCGCATACGGTCCGAAGTCTTTGCCATGCGCTTTCGCACGCGCCTTCATCACCCGGTGCGAAATCCAACCTAATACCGAACCAATCACCAACGCCGAACCAATCGTCGGCGGCAGGTAAATACCAATCCCCACAGCAATCACTGGCAAGCGCGCAACGCCACCGCGCTTTGCCAGCATCGCATCGATGGCAATCATCACCAGTCCCACCACCGCGCCAATGCCGAGCATCGACCAGTCGAGCTGATGCGTGAAGATGCCCTTGGCGATCGCCGTCATCAGAATGGCCTGCGGCGCCGACAAGGCCTGCGACGGATCCATCCCGGCGCGCGGCAACGCATCCGTAAAGCCATACGCGTTGTAGAGCAGATTCAACACCGGCGGAATCACCGCCGCGCCGACCACGCAACCCACCAACAACGCCACCTGCTGGCGCCACGGCGTCGCACCCACGAGCCAACCCGTCTTCAGATCTTGCAGGTTGTCGTTCGAAATCGTGGCAATTGCGATAACAGCCGCCGTCGTGAAGAGCGCCAGCGCAATCGCCAGCTTGCCGCCGGCGGTCGTATCGAGCAGACCGCTCGCCTGGCTCACGCTGAGAATCAACAACGAGACCAGCACCACCGCGACGATACCGATGCCGGAAATCGGACTCGCCGATGACCCGACCAAGCCCGCCATATAACCGCAAGCCGCAGCAACCAAAAAGCCGAAGACCACGGCAAACACCACGCTGCAAGCCACCAGCGTCGCAATGCCGCCGATCGACAACGGTGCGTCCGCAAGGAACACACCGAACGTCACCACCCAGACGGCAACGCAAACCAGCGTCAAGCCAATGACCCAGCGCGGCGAAAGATCCTGTTCCGTCCGGCCGAGCTTCACGCCCGTGCCACGAGCCCGCGAGTGCCCCAACGCCGCGAACGACGTCTTGACGCCTTCGACCATGGGCTTGGCGAGCGTAATAAGCGTCCACACGGCGGCAACGCCGATGGTGCCCGCGCCAATGAACCGCACCTTGTGCTGCCAGAGCCCGTTCGCGAACGCGGCCATCGCCTGCCCATCGGTATTGGGCGTAATCGACGTCAGCACCGGCACCGCAATGCCCCAGCTCAATAGGATGCCGAGCAGAATCGCCAGACCCGAAACAATACCGATCAGATAGCCCGCCCCGATCAGTGCCAGCGAAAAGCCACTAGTCAGTCGAAAGACCGCCGTGCCAGCAGGAATCCACGCGGTAATGCTTTCCCCAAAAATCTTCAGACCATTCGTGGCGAATGCGAACAACGCCGATACCACGCCACCAAACGCAATCTCGCGCACGCCACTGCCACCCGCCGCATTCGATTGACGATCCGACTGACCGTTAGCGGAATTCGAGGCCGACGCATCGTCGCCTTCACTGCCGACACGAAGAATTTCAGCCGCCGCCACACCTTCCGGATAAGGCAGATCGCTGTCCACCACCATCGCGCGTCGCAACGGGATCGTGAAGAGCACACCGAGAATGCCGCCCGACGCGCAAATCGCGAGCGTCAAACCAAACGGAAAACCTTGCCAATGCCCAATCATCAACAGGCCCGGCAAAACGAAAATGATCGACGAGAGCGTGCCGGCCGCAGACGCCTGCGTCTGCACCATATTGTTCTCGAGGATATTGCCGCCACGCAGTGCGCGCAGCACGGCCATCGAGATCACGGCCGCCGGAATAGACGATGAAAAGGTGAGACCGACTTTCAAGCCGAGATAAACATTGGAGGCGGTGAACACCACAGTGATCAGCGCGCCGAGAATCATGCCGCGTACCGTTAATTCGGGTAGCGAAACTGCGTCGGGAATACGAGTCGGTTGAGAAGCCATGTGTACGAATTAGGGGGGATTTTCGCCCGATGGGAATGTGGCGCAGATTGTATGCGTCCGGCTGTCATGCCGCCAGTCTTGACGGCCGTGATTGTGCGTCTGCTCGAATCCCACTTCTAAATCCCAAATGCACCGGCTAATCCAATGCAATAACCCATTCACCGCAAGAATTGACCAAATACTGCGCATATCCATCTAGTTTTCGGATGGAATCTAACTTTTCCTAATTCCTTTAATGATGGATGATTCGGGTTTTCCCTTGGGTGATAACAAAGCCCGGATCCGCCAAGGCGAGTACGAACGGATCTGCGCATAAAGGAGTTCTTCGATGTCCAGTCTGCATACCTCTTCGCATCCAGTGCCTCAAACCAGCGACCGTCGTCGCTGGCTGGTGCTCGCGATCGTTTCGGTGGCGCTGCTGCTCATCGTGATCGACATGACGGTGCTCTACACGGCACTGCCGCGTCTGACCCACGATCTCGCAGCGACGGCGTCCGCCAAGCTGTGGATCGTCAACGCGTACGCGCTTGTCGTCTCCGGCCTGTTGCTCGGCATGGGCACGCTCGGCGACCGCCTTGGTCACAAGCGTCTGTTCATCGCCGGGCTGGCCGTCTTCGGTGTCGCCTCACTGGCGGCGGCTTTCTCGCCCGACGCCAACCTGTTGATTGCCGCTCGCGCACTGCTTGGTGTAGGTGCCGCGATGATGATGCCGGCCACGCTCTCGCTGATTCGCCTCACGTTTGCCGATTCGCGCGAACGTGCGTTGGCCATCGGCATCTGGGCATCGGTCGCGTCAGGCGGTGCCGCGTTTGGCCCGGTCGTCGGTGGTGCGTTGCTCGAACACTTCTGGTGGGGCTCGGTCTTCCTGATCAACGTACCCATCGTGTTGCTCGCGTTGCCGCTGGCGTACTGGCTGATTCCGAAGGGTGGCGCGACGTCGACGCAGCCGTGGGACTGGTTCGGTTCAGTGCTCTTCATGGTGGGCCTGGTCGGTCTGACCTATGCGATCAAGTCGGCCGGCAAGCCTTCGCCTGACTGGTCGACGGTGGGCGTGGCGCTTGTCGTGGGTGGCGTTTTCCTCGCGGCGTTCGTGCGCCGTCAACAACGCAGTGCTCACCCGTTGCTCGACTTCAAACTGTTCCGCAATCCGGCATTCGCAAGTGCTGTCGTCGCGGCGCTGGTCGCGTCGGCATCGCTGATCGGGATGGAACTGGTATTCAGTCAGCGTCTGCAACTGGTACTCGGCTATTCGCCGCTCGAAGCCGGTTGGGCCATCGTGCCGTTGCCGCTCGCTGCCTTCGTCGCCGGGCCGATTGCCGGTCAACTGTTGCCGCGTCTGGGGGGCGCCCGCATGCTGCCGATCGCGTTGCTGATCTCGGGGATCGGGATGGCGGGCTATCTGTTCGTGCGTGACATGGGGCTGATGCCGTCGATCATCACGTTGGCCATTCTCGGCTTTGGCGTCGGCGCGACGATGACCGCCGCGTCGAGTACGATCATGCAGAGTGCGCCGCCGGAACGTGCCGGGATGGCGGCCTCGGTTGAGGAAGTCTCGTACGAACTTGGCGGCGCGTTGGGCGTGACGTTCATGGGCAGTCTGCTGTCGTTCGTGTACGCCCGTGGCATGCAAGTGCCACAGACCGATGCACTGCCGAGCGTAGTGCGCGATAGCCTCGACGAGGCGCAGATCGTTGCCGAACAATTACCGGCGGCACTCGCCGAGTCGCTCACGCGTCTGGCGAATACCGCCTTCGATCAAGGCTTCAATGCCGTGATCACGGCGGCAGCCATCTTGCTGATCGCCACCGCCGCGTGGGGCCGCTGGCACGCCCGGGCGCGCTAGTTATTTAAGAACGCGCTGCCCTCAACATCCCGGCCATCGCGTGCAGTGCCAGCGGGTAGCACTGCACGCCGAGACCGCAGATCACGCCCGTCGCCACGGTCGAAATCAACGAGTGCCGGTAAATCTCATCGCGCTTGTGGATGTTGGTGATATGTACCTCGATCAACGGGCGCTCGATCAGCTTCGCAGCGTCAAGCACCGGAATGGATCGGAACGAGAAGCCGGCCGGGTTGAGGATGACGCCCGCGCCGGCTTCGAACGCTTCCTGCAACCAGTCGATCATCGTGGCTTCGCTGTTCGTCTGCCGGAACTCGCAACGCAGTTCAAGCTGCGCTGCCACTGACCGCACGGTCGTTTCGATCTCGGCGAGCGTGGTGTGCCCGTAGAGGTGCGGCTCGCGCTTGCCGAGCATGTTGAGGTTCGGTCCGTTGAGGATGTAGACAAGATCGGACATGGTGGTGAATGCGTTTCCCGTGAAAGACAAATAATCAATGGCTGTTGCGCATGCCATGCGCACCGTCGACTGGCGCGACGCGCGAGACATTGGCCGCGCTGCCGGTGCCGCTACCGCTACCGCTACCGAGCGTCGCCAAGTGTTCAGCCTCCGCAGCATCGCCGGTGAGCGCATGCGTCGAGTCGGTGCGGTGCATGTCGATGCCGCGCGTCTCCGGCCCAATGAGAATGGCGGCCAGCGAAATCACATTGAGCGTGGCGCACAACGCCACCACAGCCCAAGGTGATCCGTTGCTGATCGAGAGCAGCCAGACCGCGACCATCGGCATCGGCCCGCCCGTGAGCAGATTGGCCCCGGTATAGGCGAGCGCCGAGCCCGAGTAACGGACGTTGGTCGGAAACGCCTCGGCAAAGGCCACCGGCTGAATACCACTCTGGTACTGCGTGAAGCCGAGAAAGAGCCCCATGATCAGCAACATCGGCACGAAGCTGCGCGTATCCAGTACGGAGAAATACACGAGCGAGATCAGCAGCGTGGCGCATGAGCCAATCGCCAGCGCCTTCTTGCGGCCGATCCGGTCACTCAGCGTGCCGCCGATCAGCGCACCGAAAATGGCGAAGATATTCGCGCCCATGAGCAGCATGAATGCCGTCTGCTTCGGCACGCCAAGCGTCTTGGTGATGTAGCTCAGCGAGAACACCACGATCAGATAGAAGATCGCCGCGGGGCCGCAAAAGAACAGCGTCCAGCGAATCAGCGGCTTGTAATGCAGGAGTACGGCATCGCGCAGCGGGTTGCTCACCTTCACGACCTGCGTTGCTTGTTTCATCGCGGCAAACGCCGGTGTCTCGTGCACTTTGAGCCGGATGTATACGCCGACGATCACCAGCAGAACACTCATCACGAACGGCACACGCCATCCCCAAGACTCGAACGCCTCGGTCGACAGCGATGCCGATAGCCCGAACAGCGCCGCGTTGGCGAGTATCTGACTGACAGGGGAGCAGATGCCCAGCAACCCGGAATATCGGCCGCGCCGGTCGGGACTCGCGTGTTCGATGGCCATCAGTTGCCCGCCCGTCGACTCGCCACCCAGCGCGAAGCCCTGCACGATGCGCAGCACCACCAGCAGAATCGGCGCCCACACGCCGATTTGCGCGTACGTGGGCAGCAAGCCCATGAGCACCGACGCCACACCCATGACCGATACCGTGGCAAGCATCAGATTGCGCCGCCCGAACTTGTCGCCGAGCGAGCCGCAAATCACTGCGCCCAACGGGCGTGCCGCCAGTCCGACACCGAACGTCGCCAGCGAAGCGAGCAGGGCCGATGTCGGCTCCATCGCGGGAAAGAACAGCTTCGGCAGCAAGGTCGCCGCCAACGCACCGTACAAAGTGAAGTCGAACCATTCGAGCGCGGTGCCGATGGTGGCGGCGGTGACCGCCCGTGTCTGCATCGACGCGTCCGACGCAGAGGTCGCTACGTGTGTCATGCCTGTCTCCTGACTATTTGATCTGTCGTCATGCCCCATCGTCGCAGTTGCGGAGCGCCGGGAAAATCGGCATCTCCCAGCACTGTGAGTCGAAGATGGGGACCGCCCGGGCGTGTCCCGGGCTGGCAAGCGAGATAGTAATGAGCCTGTTGGAACACTATTCCAGACTGGAATCGCATGTCACAATGCGGAAAAATCGAACAGTGATTAACCAACGGAGACGGTATGAACGGCGTGATGGAGCGCACCCTCGCGATTCTGGAACTGCTGGCGCAGCAAGTCGGCGGCACGCCGCTGGCGTTCATCGCCGATGAACTCGACATCCCGCGCAGTGCCTGCCACCGGTTGCTCACCGACCTGAAGGGGTTCGGTTATGTGCGCCAGTTGCGCGAGCATGGCGACTATGTGCTGACGACCAAGCTGGTGGGGCTGGGCCTGAGTTTCCTGAGCACATCGGGGATCATCGACATGGCGCAGGCGATTCTCGATCGACTCGCCGAAACGTCGGGTGAGTTGGTGCGTCTGGCCATCGTCGATGGCGATCGCCTCACGTGGGTCGCGAAAGCGCAGGGCGCGATGAAGGGGCTGAAGTACGACCCGGACATGGGGATGGACACCGTGCTGTCGTGCTCGGCCACGGGTCACGCGTGGATGATGACGATGAGCGACGAGCGCGCGATGGCGTTGGTGAGCCGTCAGGGATTCGGGCAGCCGAAGGACTATGGCCCCAATGCGCCGACGACCGTGCAGGGACTGCTCACGTTTCTCGACGCCGCCCGGCAGCGCGGCTACGCCACCATCAACGAAGTGTTCGCACCCGGGATGACCGCGATGGCGGCCCCGATTTTGCGTCGGGGCTATCCGGCGTTGGGCGTGATCAGTATTGCCGGCCCGCTGATTCGGCTCGACGAGGCGCGTATGGCGCGGCTCGGTCCTGCGTTGATGGCGGCAGCATCCGAGCTTGCCGCCGCAAGCCACGCCTCACCGCTGTTCGAGCGGATCAGTTGATCGACTTATCGACCTGTCGACAGATCGACCGCAACCACACGCTGTTCATTCACTGCAACGAGCACGACAACCAATGCGCGATGCGCACGCCGTCCAGACGTGAGCCTTCCGGCGTGTCGCTGCCCAGCATCGTGACGATGACGGGGCGGCGCTTGTGCACCATCACGCGCATCACCATGTTGTGACCGGATTCATTGATGAAGCCGGTTTTCTGCACGCTCGCATGCACCTTGCCGTAGCGCACCAGCCGATTGGTATTCACGTACTGCAACTGCCCCTTGCCCGTGCGCACGAGTTGCTGATGATCGATCGAATACTGGCGAATGAGCGGATAGCCGTTCGATGCACGCACCAGTCTTGCCAATTCACGCGCGGTAGACACGTTGCGCGGTGAGAGCCCTGTCGAATTCTCGAAGCGCGTGTTGGGCATGTTGAGCGTCCTCGCCTTGGCATTCATCGCTGCAATAAACGCGGGGCGACCGCCCGGATAATCTCGGCTCATCGCCGCCGCGGCGCGGTTCTCCGACGCCATCAGCGAGATATGCAGCATGTCGCGACGCGTCAGCGTCGAGCCCACGGCCAGCCGTGAATGCGTGAATTTCAGCGTATCGAGGTCATCTCGCGTGACGGTGAGCGACTGGCGCATCGACGGTTGATTGTCGAGCCAGACGACGGCTGTCATCAGTTTGGAAACCGAAGCGATGGGCATCACACGATCGGCATTCTGAGCGAAAAGCGGCGTATGTGTTTTCTCATCGACGATATAGACCGCCCGTGAGAACAGCCGTTTTCGCGAGGCCGGTGTAAAGCCACAGCGCGCGAGCAGACGAGGTTGCGCATCAGTGCTGATCTGCTTGCCAGACGACGCCTGTGCAGATGCCGTGGCCGCCGCTGTCACCGGTAATGCCGCTGCCGTGCGTCGTTTTGCAGCGGGCGCTCCACGCTTGGCGGCCTTCGCAGCACGCGGCGGCGGTGTTGCCTTGCGTGACGCTTTGGTACGCGCGCTCGCCGCCGATTTCCTGACGGGCTTCTTCGCTGCCACCTTCGCCGCTGCCTTTTTCTTCTTCGTCACATCCTGCCGACGTTTTCCTGCGCTGGTCTGATGCGCGGTCGCGCCGAGCGCATCGCTGACGGGCAGCCCCGCAATGAGCAGGACGATACCGAACAGCATCAGGCGAGCGAGCGCCACCACACGCGGCGACACGCGATACAGGCGCGGCAGAGTGGGGCTGAACAGCAGGGGCAACGTTGGGTCCCACAGAGCAGACATCTTCGGGCGGTTCCAGAAAAAGAGGGGGCGGATGGCAGTCGCACACAAAAGCGGTCACCTCGTGCAGCGCAGAACGGCGCACGAGAGCCGCCCACGAGAGGCGGGTGCAACACTTGGGGAATCCCTGTTGGACGATACGAGGCGCTGGAGTTCCTGCTCTTTCTCGTGGCGTATTACAAAAAGTTACAAGTGATTGCCAAGCGGCGCACGAAAGCTCCGCGTGCCCGGATGAATTAGCTTTCCGAAATTGGTTATTGGACGCTCCCCGCGCCCACTTCCTAGACTGTCTCTTCGCCTGAATCGGGCACACCAATACAACGCAGTCAAACGCAATCACGTCAGGGGAAATCACAATGCAACGCCGCCAACTCATTCGCTTGCTCGGCAGTCTCTCACTGGCGCTATCCATCGGCACGATGGGCACCCTCGGCGTGACGAACGCGATAGCCGCCGACAAACCGCTCAAGGTGGGCGTACGCGGTGGCGTTGACGAAGAGATTTGGGAAGTGGTCACGAAGGTGGCGAAGTCGCGCGGCCTGAACGTCGAGACGGTTGTCGTCACCGGCACGGCCAGCCCCAACGAGGCGCTCAACAGCGGCGACCTTGACGCCAACTCGTTCCAGCACATCCCGTTCCTGCGCGATCAGGTCAAGCAGCGCGGTTACAAGATCGTGGCCGTGGGCGACACGCTGATCTCGCCCATCGCCTTCTATTCGAAGAAGTACAAGTCGCTCGAATCGCTGCCGGTCGGCGCCAAGATCGGCCTGCCGAACGACCCGAGCAACCAGACGCGTGCGCTCGTCATCCTGCGTGACCACGGTCTGATCAAGCTGCGCGACGGCTTCGACCCGTACACCGGCACGGCCACGCTGGCCGACGTCACCGCCAACCCGCGCAAGCTCGACTTCATCGAAAGTGCCTCAGTGGTGCTCGCGCGCTCGTTGCCCGACGTCGACGCCTCGGCCATCGTCAACAGCTTCGCGTATCAAGCCGGGCTGATCGCCACGCGTGACGGCATCGCAGTGGAAAAGCGTGAGAACAACCCGTACGTGAACATCATCGCCGTGCGCGAGAAGGACAAGAACGCGCCTTGGGTCGCCCCGTTGATCAAGGCTTATCAGTCGGAAGAAGTGCGCAAGTTCATCGAGACCAAGTATCAGGGCTCGGTCGTCCCGGCCTTCTGAACCAAGGAAAAATACGCGATGACGTTACGACAGACTGCCGCCGCCCCCGTCACGCGTTTGCCTACGGCGGCGACGCGCGAGATCGCCCATATCACCTTCGACGCACTGGGGAAGGTGTACCCGGGCGCATCGAGCGCCGCACTGCACGACGTGTCGTTTGCCGTGCGGCGCGGCGAGAGCTTCGGCATCATCGGCCGCAGCGGGGCGGGGAAATCTACGCTGCTGCGCACGATCAACGCACTGGAAATCCCGAGCGAAGGGCACGTCAAAGTCGACGGGGTCGACGTGGCGACGCTGGACGAAGATGCCCTCGTCAGCTTGCGCCAGCGTGTGGGCATGATCTTTCAGCACTTCAACCTGCTTTCGGCGAAGACAGTATTCGAGAACGTGGCGTTGCCGCTGCGTGTGGCTGGCGTGCCGAAAGCCGCGATTGCGCCGCGCGTAAACGAACTGTTGTCGCTGGTCGGGCTGACCGGGAAGTCGGACGCCTACCCCGCGATGCTCTCGGGCGGGCAGAAACAACGCGTGGGGATTGCGCGGGCGCTCGTGCACCGGCCGGAAATCCTGCTGTGCGACGAAGCGACGTCGGCACTCGACCCGGAGACGACCGATGCCATCCTCACACTCCTGCGCGACGTGCAACGCGAGTTCGGCCTGACGGTGGTACTGATCACGCACGACATGGGTGTGATTCATCAGGCTTGCGACCGTGTGCTGGTGCTCGATCAGGGCCGGATTGCCGAACTGGGCCCGATCGACGAAGTGTTCGAGAACCCGTTGGCCGAGGCCACCCGCGCACTGCTGCGACCGCTGCAACACGCGTGGCAGGGCCGCAATGCCGCAGCGGCGACACGTCAGCGCGCCGTCTGAACGCCAACCGAAATATCACATCATGATCGACAAATATCTGCGCGCGTTGGGCGAGACCTTGTTGATGGTCACCAGCGCGTGCGCCATCGTTTTCGCCGCCGGCATGCTGATTGCCGTGGTGCTGGTGCTCACCGCACCGGGTGGGCTGGCCCCGCGTCCCCGATTCAATCGCGCCCTGTCGGTGGTCGTGAATCTGTTTCGCGCCGTGCCGTTCATCATTCTTCTCGTCGCGCTGCTGCCGGTTACGCGCTGGCTCGTCGGCACGACCATGGGCACTTGGGCGGCGGTGGTGCCGCTTGCCGTGCACCTGATTCCGTTCTTTGCGCGCGTCACGCAAGTGGGGCTGCGCGAAATCGATCCGGGGCTGATCGAAGCGGCCCGTGCGATGGGGTGCCGCCGTTGGCACATCGTGCGCCACGTGCTGCTGCCCGAAGCGTTGCCTGCCATTCTCGGCGGTGCGACGGTGACGGTGATCGCGATGGTGGGCGCGTCGGCCATGGCCGGTGCCGTCGGGGCGGGTGGTCTGGGCGATCTGGCCGTGCGCTACGGCTACGAACGCTATGAGACGAGCGTGATGTTCAACGTGATCATCATTCTCGTGGCGCTGGTGACCTTCGTGCAATTTGCGGGCGAGCGTCTCGCGCGCCGCGTCGATCATCGGCGATAGGCCACTCACCCTGCGACGCGTGTGCGTCATCAAGTACGGCATCAAAAAAATGGGGCCGCCTGAGTGAATCAGGCGGCCCCATTGTCATGCAGCGTTCAGGTGATCAAACCATCAATACCCGAGTGCGAGACCCGTATTGCGGCGCGGATCGTTGGCACCGTAGAAGCGGTTCTTGCCGATCGGCTTGCCGCCCAGCGACGGGGCACCGACCAGAATCGCAGCGATGTGATTCGGAGGTTGCGGGCCGGCAAACTTCTGGCCCCAGCTCTCGAGAATCTTCTGCGTATCCGGGCTCAGAGCAAACGCTTCGATGTTGGTCGATTCCGGCATCCACTGCTGGTGGAAGCGCGGCGCATCCACGGCTTCTTGCAGGTTCATGCCGTAGTCGATCATGTTGAGCATCGTGAGCAGCGTGGCCGTGATGATGCGGCTGCCGCCCGGCGTACCGACGACCATCACCGTCTTGCCATCCTTGGTGACGATGGTCGGGCTCATCGACGACAGCGGGCGACGGCCCGGGCCGATGGCGTTCGCTTCGCCCTGAATCAGGCCGTACATGTTGGGCACACCCACCTTGGAGGTGAAGTCGTCCATCTCGTCGTTGAGCAGCACGCCCGTGCCGTTGGCCATGACCTTCGCGCCGAACCAGTCGTTGAGCGTGTAGGTGACGGACACGGCATTGCCATCCTTGTCGACGATCGAGTAGTGCGTCGTGTTGCTGCCCTCATGCGGCGGAACACCCGGCTTGATCTCTTGCGAGATACCGGCCTTCTGCGGGTTGATCGCGGCACGAATCTTCGCGGCGTAGTCCTTGTCGAGCAGATGCGCGAGCGGGTTCTTCACGAAGTCCGGGTCGCCCAGATAGCTGTTGCGGTCGACGTAGGCATGACGCATGGCTTCGATGGTGTAGTGCACGCCCTGGGCCGAGTGATAGCCCAGTTCTTTCATCGGATAGCCTTCGAGAATGTTCATGATCTCGCAGATCACCACGCCGCCCGAGCTCGGGGGCGGGGCCGAGACCACGTGATAGCCGCGGTAATCGCATTCCACCGGGGCCAGTTCGCGCGTCTTGTACTGATCAAGGTCGGCCTGCGTGATGATGCCGCCGCCTGCCTTCATCGAGGCCACCAGCTTGCTCGCGACTTCACCCTTGTAGAAGCCATCGGTGCCCTTGGCGCTGATCAGGCGCAGCGTGCGCGCGAGATCCTTTTGCACCAGACGCTCGCCCGGCTGGAACGGCTGACCCTTGTTCATGAAGATGGCGCCCGAGTTGGCGCGGTCTTTCTCGAAGTCCTTGGTCGACGTCCACAGCATGTCCACGTCGCCCTGATCGAGCACGAAGCCCTTGTCGGCCAGCGTGATGGCCGGCGAGATCAGCTGCTGACGTGTCTTCGTGCCGTACTTCTCACGTGCGTATTCCATGCCCGACACGGTGCCCGGCACACCCACGGCCAGATAGCCGGTGGTGGAGGCACCCTTGATGACGTTGCCGTCCTTGTCGAGGTACATGTTGGCGGTGGCAGCCAGCGGGGCCTTCTCGCGGAAATCGAGGAAGGTCTTGCGGCCGTCGGCGAGTTGAATCGTCATGAAGCCGCCGCCGCCGATGTTGCCGGCTGCCGGATACACCACGGCCAGCGCATAGCCCACGGCCACTGCGGCATCGATCGCGTTGCCGCCGGACTTGAGCACTTCGACGCCGACCTTCGATGCGATGTGCTGCGCGGTCACGACCATGCCGTTCTCGGCACCCACCGGCGCCTGCGACGCCGCGTGAACGTTGAACAGCGCACAGCTCAGGGCTGTGGCCAGTAACGCTTTGGAGAAGGTTTGATTTTTCATCGTCTTTCTGTTCTTGAGCGATTGAGCGACATAAGGAAACTGCTTGATTGCGCGCGCGACGTTTCGCACGGACGGGCAGCTCGCTCGAACTGACGGGTGCCTGAGGCTGGCACCGTCGGGGGGGCGATGTCTCCGCTGCCTTATTGCCGTCGTGCGGAAAAGTTCCGTCGGCAAACGAGACGGTAACGCAAATTGCGTAATTGGGGAAAGATGCGTCAAAAGTCCGGACGACGGGCCACTGCGCGTATTGGCGTGGCACTGGACAAATGTGCGGAGTGCGTCAAACCCTTCGCCGGTAAGCGTTGAGTTCGATATGGGGTCAGATGGATGCGAGCGTTTGGCCGCCGAAACGATGGGGCCGGCGTGTGAAATCGCCAAAGGGCTGTTGCATCGTCGCCACGCCGGTTTGACGGCGAAAAAACGCAGGCGTGGCGACGATCGGAATCAAACCGGAATCAAACCGGAATCAGACCAGCAGGTCTTCGTAGAACGCGCCGAAGGGGCGCGTCGGATGGGCGATCTGGATTTCGAGAATCCACAGGCCGCCGCTGGGCGTGTCGGCCAGATCGGCGAGCTTGCCGGCCTTGTAGATCGCGTGTGGGAAGTCGCTCACGCGATGGCCTTTCATGTCGAAGTTGAGCACCCAGCCCAGTATCTCGGCTTGCGCTTTGGCGAACTCGTACAGCGCCTGACCGCTCACGCCATGCGTGCGCCAGTGGTCTTTCACGATCCCGAACAAGCGCTTGGCGTCATCCGCACAGCGCTGCAT
Organism: Pandoraea sp. PE-S2T-3; assembly: GCF_002179965.1. Lineage (GTDB taxonomy): Bacteria > Pseudomonadota > Gammaproteobacteria > Burkholderiales > Burkholderiaceae > Pandoraea. The sequence goes on along the minus strand of NZ_NGUQ01000008.1, from coordinate 245,674 downwards.
TTCCGGGTCGCTGCCGGTGGTGCGCGTGAAGCCGCAATCGCCTTCGTGCGCGCCGAACACCACGCCGATGTCGATGAAGTAGATGTCGTCGTCGCCCAGCACCGGATCGTCGTCGCTACGCTCGCTGAAGGTCAGCCGCGTGTTTTTGCCGAAGCGGATCAGCACCGGGTGCCAGATACGGTCCATGCCGAGTTCGCCAAGCAACGCCTTGCTGGCGGCGATAGCCTCCGACTCGTGCATGCCCGGCTTGATCAGGGCCGAGATTTTTTCCGTGGCGTCCCACGTGAGGGCTTGGGCGCGCTGCATGGCGGCGGCGCTGAATTTTGCCCCGACGGCTTCTCTTTCTGCCAACTCCATCTCATTTCTCCGCGATATTCAACACTTGTGGGGAGCGCTCGCCGCCGTGAAAGGCCGGGGGGAGGCGAGCGTCACGGCGTTCAGGATAATGACTAACTTGTATAATTCGAAGCGCCATTTCCCGGTCGTTTGATTGGGCCACTTTGAATTCACGCAGCCTCTCATTCCCATGCGTCGACGTCACATCAGCGAATCGCTTGAACTGCCGCTCACCGAACGGCGCGAGAAGGAAACACGGCAGGCGTGGGTGTACCGCTGCGTGCGCGAGCGCATCGTGGCAGGGGAGTTACGACGCGGCGACCGGTTGCCGTCCACGCGCACGCTGGCAGAGCGTTGGGGGGTGTCGCGCGGCATTGTCGAGCTGGCGTTCGAGCAACTCACGTTGGAAGGCTACGTGGCGAGCCGCGTGGGGGCGGGGACAGAAGTGGTCGCCGATTTGAGCGAGCCGGTGGCAACGGTAGCGCGCGACGACGTAGGCGCCTCGCCATCCCCAATATCCCCATTACCCCTGTTCGAGACGGCGGCGTCACTGTCGCTCAAGACGGGCCGCTCGGTCGACGTGGCACTGTTCTCGTTGCCCGCGTGGCGCCGGCACATGAATTACGCGCTGCGCACGGTGACCTCGGCAGAACTCGCCGACACCGATCCGCGCGGCTACGGACCCTTGCGGGAGAGCATCGCCCGGTACTTGCGCGTCACGCGCGGCATCACCTGCGACGCCGGTCACATCGTGATGACCACGGGTATTCGCCACGCCATCGATCTGGTGACCGACGTGCTGGCTGATACCGACACGACCTATTACCTCGAAGATCCCGGCTACAAGAACCTCGCGTCGCTGATTGGCGCACCATCTGAGCGTTGCGTCGGTGTTCCCATCGACGATGAGGGGTTTTGCGCGGAAGCGGCGGATCGCGTCGGCTGCCCGGGCATCGCCTACGTGACGCCTGCGCATCAGGCCCCGCTGGGCACGACCATGTCGATCAACCGGCGCATGCAGATGCTGGCATGGGCCGAGGCACGCGACGTGTGGATCATCGAAGACGACTACGACAGCGAGTTCAGCTACGGCAGTGCGCCGCTGCCGGCGCTCAAGGCGATCGACACGCAGGGACGCGTGATCCATTGCAGCAGCTTCAACAAGTCGCTGTTCCCGTCGCTGCGCATTGGCTTTCTGCTCGCACCTCCTGCGCTGTTACCGCGAATTGCCGCGTTGCGCTCGGCGTCGGGCCGCGCCAACAGTCTGATCGAACAGATGGCGCTCGCGCGTTATATCGACGCTGGCGATTTCGCCCGCCATTTGCGCGCGTCACGCAGCGTGTATCTGCGGCGTCGCAATCTGATGCTCGATACGTTGCGCGCTAATCTGCGCACGCCGTGCCATGTCACGGGCGAACATGCCGGGTTTCACTTCGTGCTGTGGCTGCCGCAGCAGATCGACGAGACGCAGATAGTCGACGCGCTGCGTGCACAGGGCGTGTTTGTCGAAGGGCTGGGGGAATTTGCCCGGGCACAGCGCATGGCGCCCGGACTGGTGCTGGGCTACGCCGCCTTCGACGACGCGCGCGTCATCGAGGTGGCGAAGCAGGTGGCGACGGTTATCGACGCGTACGCAGTTCCAGCCGGATGACAAACCATCCGGCGACGGCCGACATGATGGCCAGCGCGTACCACGTGAGCATGTAGCTCATGTGGTTGTTGGGGAACTGCACCACGGTGAGCCCGCCGACCGGGTAGTCGCGCGCTTGTGTATTGGTGATGTTGCCCGTCGTGGCCTCGCCGTCGCCATTGGGTACGGCGCGCGCGGTACCGGCGGGGCCGTCGGCATCCACGAAATACGGTGCCACGTCCGACAGCCCGCGTGCGGCGGCAATGGCCGCGACATCGCGTGAATACCAGAGGTTTTCCGAGGGCGAGTTCTTGCGCAAAAAGCCGCCACCGGCTTCCGTCATGCGCAGCAGCCCGGTGACCGTCACGTCGCCGGATGGCGCGGGCGGCACGGCTTCCTTCCAGCCCGGCGGCACGAAACCGCGATTGACGATCACTTCGCTGCCATCTGCCGTGCGCAGCGGTGTGAGCACCCAGTAGCCGCCCCCGAGATCGGTGACGGCCTGCACCAGCGTGTCTTTGTCGAACGCATAGGTGCCGGTGAGCGAGATGTGGCGGTATTCGTCGTCAGCCGCAGTGATGGCCGGCCATTGCGCGCGAGTGGGCGCGGCGACGGGTGGCGCATGCACGCGGGTATTCACACGCTCGATCAATTCGAGCTTCCACGCGCGGCGATGCAACTGCCACGTACCGAGGGATACGAACACGGAGATCAGGACCAGCGTGATGACGCCGAGAAAGACCAGCCGGAGGGGGGAGGGACGCCGGCGGGCGTCCCCCGAATCACGAAGTTGACTGCTGCTCAAGGGTAATGCCGTTCAAGGGAGGTTTTTCGTATCCTGCATCATACCCGGCATCATGTTTTGGTTCAGGTGATACATCACCCAGAGCGAACCCGAGAGCGCGATCACGACCAGCACGATCGTGAAGATGAGCGAGAGCAGATTCCAGCCGCCCTCCGACTTCCCGTTCATGTGCAGGAAGTAGATCATGTGCACCACGATCTGAATGGCGCCCAAAAAAAGAATCATGATCGCGGTGGTGCTCGACTTCTCGAACACCCCGCCCATCACGAACCAGAACGGAATCGCGGTGAGCACCACCGACAGGATGAAGCCGGTCGCATAGCCACGGAACGTGCTGTGCGGCCCTTCGTCCTCGTGGCCATGGTCGTCACCATGATCGTGCCCTTCGGCACCGTGCAGCGTCGAATCGTGCGAACTCACGGCAGCACTCCCATGAGATAGACAAACGTGAAGACGCCGATCCACACGACGTCCAGAAAGTGCCAGAACATCGACAGGCACATCAGGCGGCGCCGGTTCGACGCCGTCAGGCCATGCTTGCCGACCTGCACCATCAGCGTGATGAGCCAGATGATCCCGAACGTGACGTGCAGCCCGTGCGTGCTCACCAGCGTGAAGAACGACGAAAGGAACGCACTGCGCCACGGTCCGGCACCCTCATGAATCAGGTTGGCGAATTCGTAGAGTTCGAGCGAGAGGAAGGCCGCGCCCAGCACCCCGGTGACCGCCAGCCAGCCCAGCACCGCGCTCTGGCGGCGCTTCTGCATCTCCAGCATCGCAAAGCCGTACGTGATCGACGAGAGCAGCAGGAACGTGGTGTTCACCGCGACCAGCGGCAGCTCGAACAACTCCGCACCGGTGGGGCCGCCCGCGTAATTGCGGCCGAGCACCCCGTACGCCGCGAACAGGCAGGCGAACACGAGGCAGTCGCTCATCAGATAGAGCCAGAAGCCGAGCAGTGTGCCGTTGGGCGGATGGTAATCGCTCGACATCATGAAGCGCAGTTCGCCTTCGCGCGGTGGCGCGGGCGTGTGCGCTGCGGCGGGTGCGCCGCCGACGGGGAAGGGTGCGGTCGTATCAGACATGCTGGGCGAGCAGCTGCGTGCGCGCTGCCTCCGTGTGTTCGACCTGATCGGCCGGGACGTAATACTCGCGGTGATAGTTGAACGTGTGGCCGATCGCCGTCGCCAGCAGCGCGATGAACGACACGATCACAATCAGCCACATGTGCCAGATCAGCCCGAAGCCGCACACCGTCGCCAGCCCGGCGAGGATGATGCCCGCGCCGGTGTTCTTCGGCATGTGAATCGGCAGGAAACCGGACTCCGGCCGCTTGAAGCCGTGCTGCTTCATCTGCCACCAGGCGTCGTTGTCGTGAACGATCGGCGTGAATGCGAAGTTGTAGACCGGCGGCGGCGACGACGTCGACCATTCCAGCGTGCGGCCATTCCATGGGTCGCCGGTATCGTCGCGCAATTCATCCCGGCGACGGTAGCTGACCACCAGCTGGATGAGGAAGCAACCGATCCCCAGCGCGATGAGCAGGGCGCCGACGGCGGCCACCTGGAACCAGATCTGCAACGACATATCGTCGAAGTGGCTCATGCGGCGCGTCACGCCCATGAGGCCGAGCAGATACAGCGGCATGAACGCGACGTAGAAGCCGATGAACCAGAACCAGAACGAACACTTGCCCCAGAACGGATCGAGCTTGTAGCCGAACGCTTTCGGGAACCAGTAGGTGATGGCGGCCATGATGCCGAAGATCACGCCACCGATGATCACGTTGTGGAAGTGGGCGATCAGGAACAGGCCGTTGTGCAGCGAGAAGTCGGCGGGCGGCACGGCCAGCAGCACACCGGTCATGCCGCCGATCACGAACGTCACCATGAAGCCGAGGGTCCAGAGCATCGGCACTTCGAAGCGGATGCGCCCGCGGTACATCGTGAACAGCCAGTTGAACATCTTCGCCCCGGTCGGTATCGAGATAATCATCGTCGTGATACCGAAGAACGAATTCACGCTCGCGCCCGAGCCCATCGTGAAGAAGTGGTGCAGCCACACGAGATACGACAGCACGGTAATCACGACCGTGGCGTACACCATCGACGCGTAACCGAACAGGCGCTTGCCGGAGTAAGTGGACACCACCTCGGAGAACACGCCGAACACCGGCAGCACGAGAATGTAGACCTCGGGGTGGCCCCAGATCCAGATCAGGTTCACGTACATCATGGCGTTGCCGCCGAGATCGTTCGTGAAGAAGTTGGTGCCGGCGTAGCGGTCCAGCGCGAGCAGGGCGAGCACGGCGGTCAGCACCGGGAACGCAGCCACGATCAGCACGTTGGTGCACAGCGAGGTCCACGTGAACACCGGCATGCGCATCATCGACATGCCCGGCGCGCGCATCTTCACGATGGTTACCAGCAGGTTGATCCCGGATAGCAACGTGCCGATCCCGGCGATCTGCAACGCCCATATGTAGTAATCGACACCGACGTCGGGGCTTTGCAGAATGCCCGAGAGCGGCGGATACGCCAGCCAGCCCGTGCGGGCGAATTCACCGACGAACAGCGACATCATCACGAGCACGGCACCGCTCGTGGTCATCCAGAAGCTGAAGTTATTGAGGAACGGAAACGCCACGTCGCGCGCACCGATTTGCAGCGGCACCACAAAGTTCATCAGACCGGTGACGAGCGGCATCGCCACGAAGAAGATCATGATCACGCCGTGCGCGGTGAAGATCTGATCGTAGTGGTGCGGCGGCAGATACCCCATGTTGTCGCCGAACGACACCGACTGTTGCAGCCGCATCATCGCCGCGTCGGCAAAGCCGCGCAGCAGCATGACGATGCCGAGCATCACGTACATGATGCCGATCTTCTTGTGATCGATGCTCGTGAACCACTCTCGCCAGAGGTAGCCCCAGAGTTTGAAGTACGTGATCGCACCCAGTACCACGATGCCGCCGAAGGCGACCCCCGCAAACGTCGCGAGAAGAATGGGCTCGTGGTAGGGGATGGCCTCCAGCGTAAGACGGCCGAAGATCAGTTTGACGATGTCCAGGTGCTCGAGCATAGGATCATTCGCGCGCGGGGCGCGTCATTGTCGAGGGTTGGGCGCGCGGCGCCTCACTGTGTGAGCCCTTCGCCGGGGGCACGCCGTAGCGTTGCGTCGGCGAGCGGACCGCCGCTCAGACGGGTTGCAAACTGGGAAGTGTTGTCGGCGGTGCACATGGCGTCGGCGAGCAGCGCATCGGTCTTGCCGCCGCGCATCTTCCACGACGTCGTGCCGACATTGCCGACTTTGCCGTCACGCGCTTCGTTGGCCGCATGCTTGTGATTGGGCTGATCCATCATGTCCTTCAGGCAAGGCTGCCCGGCCTGGACACAGCGGTTCAGAATCGCATCGTAGAGATTGGGTGCGACGTCGCCGTAGTACTGCACCGGCACCCATTCGCTGGGCTGCGTGAGGGCTTCGTACTTGTCGCGCGAGAGATTCTGGCCCTTCGCCTTGACCTGTTGCACCCACGCGTCGAATTCTTCTGCCGTCATGCCGTGGAACTTGAAGCGCATGCCGGAGAAGCCCGCGCCGCTGTAGTTCGCCGAGAAGCCGTCGTAGACGCCGGGCTTGTTGATCACTGCGTGCAGCTTCGTTTCCATGCCCGGCATGGCGTAGACCTGACCGGCCAGCGCGGGCACGAAGAACGAATTCATCATCGTCGTCGACGTGATTTCGAAGCGGATCGGGCGGTCGACCGGCGCGGCCAGCTCATTGACGGTGGCGATGCCTTGATCGGGATAGAAGAACAGCCATTTCCAGTCCATCGCCACCACTTGCACCGTCAACGGGCGCGTGTCGGGCGGAATCTCGCGTTTGGCGTCGATCCGTTCCAGTGGCCGATACGGATCGAGCTTGTGCGTGCTCACCCAGGTGAGGGCGCCGAGCGCGATGATGATGAGCAGGGGCGCCGCCCAGATCAGCAGCTCGAGCAGTGTCGAGTGATCCCATTCGGGCGTGTAGACGGCGTCTTTGTTCGATGCCCGGTATCGCCAGGCAAAGAGCAGCGTGAGCGCGATCACCGGAATGATGATCAGCAGCATCAGGATGGTGGAAACGATAATGATGTCCCGCTGCCTCACCGCGAGATCGCCCGCAGGCGACATCAAAACGGTATTGCAGCCGGACAGCAAAGCGGCGGCGGGGAGCAAAAGTACCCCGCGAAGGAACTTGGGGGAAGTCATGCTGCGATCGATGAACCGTAGCCGTGGACCGGACCCATCATGGACTTCACACCCCGATGCAAGATACTAGGGTAAACCCGATAGCGTCGATTCGAGTAACCTGCGATGCTTTTCGGGCACGAGTGTCATCGTCATCCCGATCCGCAAGGGGGTCCGATAATGTCAAGCAGTGCTCATCAATCGCCGACCCCACCCGGTTCGCCGAGTGCTTCGACTGCGCACGATCACGGCAACAAGTCTCGCATTGCCCCTGAGGAAATCGCGGTAGGCGTTGTCGTCGGACGCGCCTCCGAGTACTTCGATTTCTTCGTGTTCGGCATTTCTGCCGTTCTCGTCTTTCCGCACGTTTTCTTCCCGTTTGCCGACGGCCTGCACGGCCTGCTGTACTCGTTCACGATCTTCTCGTTCGCGTTTATTTCGCGCCCGTTCGGCACGACGCTGTTCATGAACGTGCAGCGGCGCTGGGGCCGTAGCGTCAAGCTCACGGCGGCGCTGTTCGTACTCGGCACAGCGACGGCCGGCATGGCGTTTCTGCCGGGCTATGCGGTGCTGGGCGACCGTGCGATCTGGCTGCTCGCGTTCTTCCGTCTGGTGCAGGGTATCGGCTTCGGCGGCTCGTGGGATGGTCTGCCGTCGCTACTCGCGATGAACGCGCCGCCGCACCGTCGCGGCTGGTATTCGATGATGGGGCAGTTGGGCGCGCCGATCGGTTTTCTCATCGCGGGCGGCTTGTTCCTGTTTCTGCACTGGAGTCTGGAAAGCGACGACTTTCTCACGTGGGGCTGGCGTTATCCGTTCTATGTGGCCTTCGCTGTGAACGTGGTGGCGCTGTTTGCGCGCCTGCGTCTGGTGGTCACGAACGAGTACACCGAGATGCTCGAAGAAGGGCAGTTGGAGCCGATCAGCACGCGTGAGATGGTGCGCTCGCAGGGCTACAACATCTTCCTCGGCGCGTTTGCTGCGCTCGCCAGCTACGCGCTGTTTCACTTGGTGACGGTGTTCCCGTTGTCGTGGATTTCTCTGCAAAACACGCAAGATCTCGACAGTGTGTTGATCGTGCAACTGTGCGGTGCCGTCATCGCCATTATTTGCACGGTGATTTCGGGGCGCATCGCCGACCGTCTCGGGCGGCGTACCACGCTCGGTCTCTTTGCGATCTTTATCGGCATCTTCGCGCTCTTCGCGCCCTACCTGATGGGCGGCGGCTCGACCCGGCAGGACATCTTCATTCTGGTGGGCTTCGGGTTGCTCGGCCTGTCGTACGGGCAGGCGGCGGGGACGGTGACGTCGAATTTCGAACAGCGCTTCCGTTACACGGGGGCGGCGCTTACCACCGACTTTGCGTGGCTGTTCGGCGCGGCATTCGCACCGCTCGTCGCGCTGGGGTTGTCAGCCGAATTCGGGCTGGTTGCCGTGAGCGTCTATCTGCTCTCCGGCACGGTGTGCACGTTGCTGGCGCTGCGCATCAACAAAGCGCTGGAAACCCGCGACTGATTGTTTCAGCGTTCCTCACCACGGCGCGGCGTTGACCGCGCCGTTTCATTTCCACGCCACACATCTCACGCCTCACACGTCATGCAGCATGCCGACAATCGCCGCCGTGATGTCGCGAGTGCGCGAGTCGTGCTCGCGATGAATCATGCCGACCGTGCGCAACAACGGCGGTGCCGCAATCGGCACGATGCGCAGCAGCGGGTCGGCCTGCCAGTCGCCACGATGCAGCAGCGGCAATACCGACACGCCGACGTTCTTGCGCACGAGCGCGACGATGGTCTCGATCGAGTTCAATTCGAGATATTCCGTGACGGTCAGTTTCGCTGCGCGCAACGCCTGCTCCACCACCAGCCCCGTGCGCACGCGCCGGTCGAAGCGCAGGAACGCGTGTTCATCGAGAACGGACTGCGGATTGGCGTCCGGCGTGGCATCCCAGACCTCCCGATTGACGACCATCACCATCGGTTCGGTATAGAGCGGCGTCCACACCAGACCGTCGGGGCGGGCATCGTCGGCGCGGGCGACCACGGCGGCAATGTCGACTTCGCCCTGTTCGACGAGATCGGTCAGCTCATCCGAGCGTGCGGACGTGAGCCGAACATCGAGCCCGGGGTGCGCGGTCTTCAGTTCGGCCACGACCAGCGAGAGCGCCCCGATGACCGACACGACGGCACCGATGGTCACCGGCCCCTGCATCGCATCGAGAGGCGAGGCCGTCAGGTCGGCGGTAAGCGCCAGAATCTGCTCGACGCGCGGAAACAGTTCGCGCCCCTGCCGGGTGAGCGTGATCTGCCGCCCGCGACGGTCGAACAGGCGCTGGCCGACGGCATCTTCAAGTCCGCGCATTTGCAGACTCACGGCCGCCTGCGTGAGCGCGGCACGTTCGGCAGCGGCGGCAAACGAGCCGGTTTGGGCCACCAGCCGGAACGTTTTCATCATGCGCAGTGTGAGCATTTGGGAAGTAAAAATAATTTACGTATCGAAAAGAAATATTAATATTTTCTATTGATCCGTGGGGGACATAATCGTGTCATGCATTCCGCTCATGACCGAGCCAGCCCATAACAACGCACCCATGACCCTGCCCGCAGAACCCGCGCCGGTGCTCGATGTGACCGGCCTGTCGCTGAAGTTCTCCCGCGCCGCCGATGCGCCGAATCTGATTGACGGTGTCTCGTTCGCGGTTCACCCCGGCAAGACGCTGTGCATCGTAGGCGAGTCGGGTTGCGGCAAGAGCGTGACGTCGCTCGCGCTCATGGGCCTGCTGCCGAGCCCGCCGGCCAATCTGGTCGCGGGCCGCGCAATGTTTGAAGGGCACGATCTGCTGGCGTTGCCGGAGCGCGAGTTCGCCGATATGCGCGGCAACCGGCTCGCGATGATCTTTCAGGAGCCGATGACGTCGCTGAACCCGGCGTTCACCATCGGCCATCAGATTGAAGAGGGCATTCGCCGTCATCGCGGTCTCGACCGCAAAGCGGCGCGTGCCGAAGCGCTCGCGATGCTGAAACTGGTGCGCATTCCGGCGCCCGAGACACGGCTCGACAACTATCCGCACGAACTCTCCGGCGGCATGCGCCAACGCGTGATGATCGCGATGGCGCTCGCCAACCGTCCTGCCCTGCTCATCGCTGACGAACCGACCACCGCGCTCGACGTCACCATTCAGGCGCAGGTGCTCACGCTGATTCAGACGCTGCAACGCGAGACCGGGACCGCCGTGGTGTTGATCACGCACGATCTTGGCGTGGTGGCAGAAGTGGCCGATCACGTCGCCGTGATGTACGCGGGGCGCATCGTGGAATACGGCAGCGTCGACGAGATCTTCGATGATCCGCAGCATCCTTACACGATTGGCCTGATGGGCGCGATTCCGTCCATCGGCAAGCGCGAAGGCACGCTCGCTACCATTCGCGGCTCGGTGCCGTCGCCCGAGCGCATGCCGGCCGGTTGCCGCTTTGCGCCGCGCTGTCCGTTTGCCGAGGCGCGCTGCACACAACAGGCGCCGGTCGAGCGCACCCTGTCCGGCACGCATCGCGTCGCGTGCTGGCTGGCACCGGTCGACGCGCTCACGCCGCCCGCAACCCCGATGGAAGAGGTGGCCGCATGACAGCGCTGCTCGAAGCTCGCGATCTGACCAAACACTTCGGCGGCCACCGCGTCGGTTTTTCGCGCGCACCTACGGTGTACGCCGTGAATGGCGTCTCGTTCTCGGTGCAGGCGGGCGAAACGTTCGCCATCGTCGGCGAGTCGGGCTGCGGAAAATCCACGCTCGGCCGACTGCTGCTGCGTTTGCTCGATGCCACGCGCGGGGAAGTGCGCTATCAGGGCGAAGACATCATGACGCTGGGCGCCGGAGCGATGCGGCGTCTGCGGCGTGAATTGCAGATCATCTTTCAAGACCCGTTCGCCTCGCTCAACCCGAGCATGACCGTGGGCAGCCTGATTGCCGAGCCGATTGCGCTGCACGGTCTCGCGCATGGCCGCGCCCGCGACGACCGGGTGGCCGACCTGCTGCGCACCGTCGGTCTGCAACCGGACTATGCGCAGCGCTTTCCGCACGAATTCTCCGGCGGACAGCGCCAGCGCATCGGCATCGCTCGGGCGCTTGCCGGTGAGCCGCGCGTGATCATTGGCGACGAACCCGTCTCTGCGCTCGACGTGTCCGTGCAGGCGCAGGTCATCAATCTGCTCGAACGTCTGAAGCACGATCTGGGGCTCACGCTCATCATGGTCGCGCACGATCTGGCCGTCATTCGTCATATGAGCGACCGGGTTGCGGTGATGTATCTGGGCGAGATTGTGGAACTGGCCAGCGCCGATGCGCTGTTCGACAACCCGTTGCATCCGTACACGCAGGCGCTGTTGCAGGCGATTCCGGCAAGCAGTCCGCACGTGCGCCGCAGCCGCGCGCCGTTGGGCGGCGAGTTGCCGAGCCCGACGGCACCGCCGCCCGGTTGCCGTTTTCACCCGCGCTGTGCGCATGCGCGCGAGGTGTGCCGCGAGCAACGCCCGATCGACGAGGTATTACCCGACGGCCGGCAGGTCGCGTGTCACTTCTGGCGGGACATCCAGAATGCGGGCGCTAGCCCCACACTCGTCACGCCGCCAAGCGAAAAGCTGACGGCGCGTCTGGCGCTGTATCGCGCACGGCAGGCGCAGGCCGACGCGGCTATCGTCAGCTAACACCCACACGATTCCGATAAACACTCACGAGAGACCTCACGCATGCGCAACGTTCTGCTCGATTTCGCTCTGGCTGCCGCACTGACCACGGGCGCCGCGTCGGCGATGGCCCAGTCGGCCATCCGCATTGGTTTGCAGGAAGATATCGGCTCGCTCGACCCGGCGCGCAGTTCGCAGGTCGTCGACCGCATGGTGCTGCGCTCGCTGTGCAGCTCGCTGGTCGATATCTCGCCGGACCTGAAGTTCGTGCCGATGCTGGCCACGTCGTGGAGCGTGAGCGCCGACGGCAAGACGTGGACGTTCAAGCTGCGTCAGGGCGCGAAGTTCCACGACGACGAGCCGTTCAACGCCAAGGCCGTGAAGGCCAACCTCGATCGCGCGCGCAGCATGCCGGCGAGCAATCGCAAGAGCGAACTGTCGTCCATCGATCACGTCGACGTGGTGGACGATTCGACCGTCAACATCGTGCTCAAGGCCCCGGACTCGGCGCTGCTCGCCACGTTGTCCGATCGCGCCGGCATGATGCTGGCCCCCAAGACACTGGCGGATGACGCCGCCGTGCAAGCACGCCCGGTGTGCTCGGGCCCGTACAAGTTCGTGCAGCGCGTGCAGAACGACCGCGTCGTGCTGGAGAAATTCGCGGGCTTCTGGGATGCAGACAAATACCCGATCCAGAAGGTCACGTTCCTGCCGATTCCCGACACCACCGTGCGTCTCGCGAACGTGCGCTCCGGCTCGCTCGACATGCTCGAGCGTCTGTCGCCGTCCGACGTGAAGTCGGTCAAGCGCGACGCCAATCTGAATTTCCTGACCATCGACGGTCTGGGCTACTACGGCCTGACGTTCAACGTGGCGGCCAACGCGCCCAAGGCCCTGCGCGACAAACGCGTGCGTGAAGCCTTCGATCTGGCCATCGACCGCGACGCCATCAATCAGGTGATCGGCGGCGGCATCTTCACCCCTGCCAATCAAGCGCTGCCCAAGAGCGGCCAGTACTACGACACGGCGATCAAATCGACCAAGCGCGACGTGGCGAAAGCGAAAGCACTGCTCAAGTCGGCAGGCTTCGAGAAGGTGGACGTGACGCTGAGCTTCGGCAACAACACCGTGTCGAACCAGATGGCGCAGATGTTGCAGGCGATGCTCGCCGAGGCGGGCATTACCCTGAAGCTGCGTCCGATGGACTACGCCGCTGCACTCGACGCCGCCCACCGTGGCGACTTCGATGTGCTCTACAACGGCTGGTCGGGCCGCGTGGACCCGGACGGCAACCTGCATCAGTTTGTGACCTGCAAGGGCAACCTGAACTACGGCCAGTATTGCAATGCCGACGTCGACAAGCTGCTCAACGACGCCCGCGTGAAGTCCAGCGTGGCCGAGCGCAAGCCGCTGTACGACGCTGCCAACAAGATCCTCGCCGACGACAACCCGATTCTGTATCTGTACGTGCAGCCGTGGCCGTATGTGCTCACGAAGAAGGTGCAGGGCTTCGTGCCGTATCCCGACGGTCTGATCCGTCTGCGCGGCGTGAGCCTCAAGGGCTGAGGGAGCGAGGTAAGCCATGCTGCGTCTCGTCCTCCATCGCGCGCTCGTCGCCATTCCGACACTGTTCATCGTGTCGATGTTGATCTTCGGGCTGCAAAAAATGCTGCCCGGCGATCCCGTGCTCGCGATGGCTGGCGAGGACCAGAACCCGCAGGTCATCGCCGCGCTGCGCGAGAAGTATCACCTCGACAAGCCGCTGCCCACGCAATACGCGCTGTGGATGGGTGACGTGCTGCATGGCAACCTCGGCAATTCGCTGCGCACCGGCGAGCCGGTGACGACGCTTATCGCGCAGAAGCTGCCGGTGACGCTGCAATTGGCTTCGCTCGGTCTGCTCATCGCCATCGGTATCGGTATTCCGCTGGGCATTCTGTCGGCGGCGAATCGCGGCAAGGCAGTGGATTACGGCGCCAACGTGCTGGCGCTGTCGGGCATGTCGATCCCCAACTTCTGGCTGGGCATCCTGCTGATCTTTCTGGTGTCGGTGCGCTGGCAGTTGCTGCCGTCGTCGGGCTACGTGCCGCCGGGCGAAGACCTGTGGATGAGCTTCAAGACAATGATCATGCCGGCCTTCGTATTGGGGGCGGCGCTGGGTGCGCAACTGATGCGTCATACGCGCAGTGCCATGCTCAGCGTGCTGCGCACCGACTACATTCGCACCGCGCGTGCCAAGGGCTTGCTGCGTGGCACCGTGGTGCTCAAGCACGCGTTTCGCAATGCGCTGATCCCGATCGTCACGGTGCTGGCGCTGCTCTTCGGCGAACTGCTCGCCGGCGCGGTGCTGACCGAACAGGTCTTCACGATCCCGGGCTTCGGCAAGCTGGTGGTCGACGCGGTGTTCAACCGCGATTACGCGGTGGTGCAGGGCGTCGTGCTGGTGACGGCGGTGAGTTTCATCGCGCTGAATCTGGTGGCCGACGTGCTGTATGTGTTGCTCAACCCGCGCCTGCGCCGGGCCTGAGGCTTATTCTTTCCGACTGAACATGGCCGCCTTGCCCACGACTCCTTCCACACCGTCCACGCCGCCCACGCCGCCCGCCTCTGTTGCTGCGTCTGCATCGGCAGCAGCGAGCGCCGAGCGTCTGCCGCGCCGCCGTCATCGCGGGCTGCGTAAATTCGCGCGCAACCGTGCGGCGGTTGCCGGGGCAATCATCGTCGCGTTCGCCGTGCTTGTCGCACTGCTCGCACCGTTGATTTCCCCCTACGATCCGATCGCTACAAGCTTCATGACGGTGCGTCAGGCCCCCAGCGCGCTGCATTGGTTCGGGACTGACGAACTCGGGCGCGACATTCTCGCGCGCATGATTTACGGCGCCCGCGCGTCGCTCGCGGCGGGTGTCGTGTCGGTAGGCATTGCCGTGATCATCGGCGTGCCGCTGGGGCTGCTCGCCGGTTACTTCGGCCGCTGGGTCGATGCCATCGTGTCGCGGCTGGCCGATGCGCTGCTCTCAATCCCGTTCCTGATTCTCGCCATCGCCATGGCGGCGTTTCTCGGGGCGAGCCTGACCAACGCCATGATCGCTATCGGCGTGTCCGCCATGCCGCGTTTCGTGCGGTTGGCGCGAGGGCAAGCGCTCACGGTCAAGGCGGAAGAATATGTCGAAGGCGCGCGCGCCATCGGCCTGTCGGATACGCGCATCATCGTGCGCTACATCCTGCCCAACGTGCTGCCCCCGATCATCGTGCAGGCGAGCCTGACGGTGGCGACGGCCATCATTGCCGAGGCGAGCCTGTCGTTTCTGGGGCTCGGACAATTGCCGCCGATGCCCTCGTGGGGCTCGATGCTCAATACGGCCAAGGACTTCGTTGAACAAGCGCCTTGGATGTCGATTTTCCCCGGTATCGCCATCTTTTTGACGGTACTCGGATTCAACCTGCTGGGAGACGGTTTGCGCGATGCGCTCGATCCGCGCGAACAGTAACGAGGGTGTCCCCCGCGCGTAATGTGAGCGTCTTAACGTTGCAGCGCGGGCCTCCCCGGCAGCCAACTCCACCCATTCGAGACAAAGGTAAGTGAAAGCGTCATGACGCAATTCAACTGGCAGAACCCTTATCCGACACCGCGCCTGCCGGTGTTCGCCCGCAACATCGTGTCGACGTCGCACCCGCTCGCCGCGCAAGCCGGCCTGCGCATCCTGTGGCAGGGCGGTAACGCCGTCGACGCCGCCATTGCCGCTGCGGCCTGCATGACCATCGTCGAGCCGGTCTCGAACGGTCTGGGCGGCGACTGCTTCGCGCTCATCTGGGACGGCAAGGAGCTGCACGGACTGAACGCTTCGGGTGTGGCACCCGAGGCGTGGAACGTCGACTACTTCCGCAAGAAATACGGTGAGCAGCACGGCATCGCGAAGCAACCGACGCGTGGTGTAGACACCGTCACCGTGCCCGGCGTGATCGCCGGCTGGGAAGCGCTGCACGCGAAGTTCGGCAAGCTGCCGTTCGCCGATCTGATGGCACCGGCCATCGAGATCGCCGAGCGGGGTCACGCGGTTGCCAACATCGTTGCGCGCAAGTGGGCCGCCGCCGTGCCGGAACTGAAAGACCAGCCGGGCTACGCGCAGACGTTCATGACGCATGGCCGTGCACCGGCGACGAGTGAAATGATGCGTTTCCCGGGCCACGCGCGCACGCTGCGCATGCTGGCCGAACAAGGGCCGCGCGCTTACTACGAAGGCGAGATCGCCGAGCGCATCGTCGGCTGGTCGAGCGAGCATGGCGGGGCAATGACGACCGACGATCTGCGCAACTACCGCGCCGATTGGGTCAAGCCGATCGAGAAGGATTATCGCGGCTACACCGTGCATGAGATTCCGCCGAACGGGCAGGGCATTGCCGCGCTGATGGCACTGGGCATTCTCGAGAAGTTCGACGTGTCGCGTCTTGCTGTCGACCGCGTGCACTCGCAGCACTTGCAGATCGAGGCGATGAAGCTCGCGTTTGCCGATCTGTACAAGTACGTGGCCGACCCGCGTTCGATGGAAGTCACGCCGGAGCAGATGCTCGACGACGCCTACCTGACGGCGCGCGCGAAGCTCATCGATCCGGACCGCGCCACGCAGTTCGACTTCGGCATGCCCAAGGCCGGCGGCACGATCTATATGTCGACTGCCGACGAGAGCGGCATGATGGTCAGCTTCATCCAGTCGAACTACATGGGCTTCGGTTCCGGCGTGGTCGTGCCCGATCTGGGCATCGCGCTGCAAAACCGTGGCTGCGGCTTCTCGATGGACCCGAAGTCGGCCAACGTGGTCGAAGGCGGCAAGCGTCCGTTCCACACGATCATTCCGGCGTTCCTCACGCAAAAGGTCAACGGCCAGCACGAGGCCGTGATGAGCTTCGGCGTGATGGGCGGTGACATGCAGCCGCAAGGCCACTTGCAGTCGATCGTGCGCATGCTCGACTATGGCCAGCAGCCGCAGGCGGCGTGCGACGCACCGCGCTGGAAGGTCAACCGCGACTTCACCATCGACGTGGAATCCACGCTCGACCGTGAGACGGTGGCCGGGCTGCTCGCACTGGGCCACAAGCTGAAGTCCATCGACGATCCGTATATGGACTTCGGCTCGGGGCA
Organism: Pandoraea sp. PE-S2T-3; assembly: GCF_002179965.1. Taxonomy (GTDB): domain Bacteria; phylum Pseudomonadota; class Gammaproteobacteria; order Burkholderiales; family Burkholderiaceae; genus Pandoraea. Next base: position 228,863 of record NZ_NGUQ01000008.1, on the reverse strand, counting down.
GTACATCTGGCGTCTGGATCGCAACGATCCGGAGCGCGGCTACGTGGCCGCCAGCGACAGCCGTCGCGACGGCCTCGCCGCCGGTTTCTGATCAGGCAGTTTCTGTTGTAGCGGCACCGGGTCGGCGAGCTTCCTCACCACCCGGGCGCCGAACGCCCACGCTGATCGCCAGTGCCGCAACGCTGGCAATCAGCGCCGGGACGGCAGCCATCATGAAGAGGTGCTGCGGGTCCCATTGCAGCGCCAGCAACACGCCGCCGACCATCGGCCCGACGATGGAGCCAATGCGGCCGATACCGAGTGCCCAGCCGACCCCCGTACCCCGAATCGTCGTCGGGTAGGTGCGCGCGGACAGCGCATTCGCACCGATTTGCCCGCCGACCACGCAAAAGCCCGCACCGAATATCGTTGCCGCCAGCACGGCCACCGAGGTGCCTGCCAGCCCCACCAGCACGATGCACACCGCCGCACACAGATACACCGCACTGAGCGCCTTGAAGGGCGGCACGCGGTCGAAGACGCGTCCCAGCGTGAGCGTGCCCAGCGTGCCGCCGATTTGCAGCATCGACGTGATGAGGGCGGCCGTATCGAGGGGGATGCCCGCATCGTGAATCACGGTCGGCAGCCAACTCGACAGGAAGTACAGATCCATCAGGCTCATGAAGAAGATCAGCCACAGCAGCAGGGTGATACGCACTCGCTTGTCGGCAAATAGCGCACGCACGCCTGCATGACCCGACGCATGAACGTCCACGCCGCCGTCGATCTGCGCATCGGCCGGAAGATCGGGGGCGAGCTTGCGCAGCACCGCCCGCAGGCGGGCTGGGTCTTTCGCGCGGGCGATCAGAAAGCGAGGCGATTCGGGCAGACATCGCCACGCAAGCACGGTGGCGGCCAGCGGCAACAAGCCGCCCACGACAAACACCGATTGCCAGCCGAAGTCGCGAATCAACCCGGCGGCCGCGAGCCCGCCCAGCGCGGCACCCAGCGAGAAGCCGCAAAACATCACCATGATCGCCGTCGAGCGCACACGTTCCGGCGCGAACTCACCAGTAAGGGCGATGGCGTTGGGCATCACGCAGCCCAGTCCGATGCCTGTCACGAGCCGCAAGATGAGCAATGCCGTGACTGATTGCGCGAGCGCCGTCGCGAGCGACATGACGCCGAAGATGAGCATGCCCGCGATCAGTACGGGCCTGCGTCCCAGCCGGTCGGATAAGGGGCCGCCGATCAGTGCGCCGAGCGTGAGGCCGACGAGACTCGCCGAGAAGACTGGACTGAGCGCTGCTCGTTCGATACCCAACGCGTGCACGATGGCGGGGCGACATAACCGATGGCCTGCGTGTCGAAGCCATCGAGAAAGACAATCAGCGCACACAGCGCGGTGACGAGCAACTGATAGCGGCCGAACGGCCGCTCGTCGATGAGCGCTCGCAGGTCGATGCGGGGCGTAGGCATACGTCTGTCTCCACGAATGGCCTCGTCGGCGAGGCTCTGTCGAAAGTGTGGGAAATGCAAAAGCGTGCGGGCCGGCGGGCGCGCACGCAAGTCGCTGTCGGGGCCGTTCTGGCGCGCCGGTCAGCCGTCAGCGGGCCGCCGCCTGTTTGGCATTGAGCGTCTCCCGATTGAGCCCGGCGACATTCTTGTAGCGATTCGAAATGGCGGCGAGATCGGCGTTGCTGATGACGTCTTCGATCCGCGCGAACGGCTTGTCGCCGCTCAGGTCGTGCACCGTTTGCAGAATGGCGTCCGGCGGCGCCGTGCGGTTCATCAGCACGACATCGGCGGTGGCCTTGCCGCGAATGCGTTCATAAGCGTCGAGTGCCGCCGTGGTCAGGCCGTGCTCGCGAAGCTGCGCCGCCAGACACGGCGCGTCGAGAATTGCCTGCCCAGCGCCATTCGAGCCACGCGGCACCATCGGGTGCGCCGCGTCGCCGAGCAGCGTGACGCGCCCGAAGGTCCAGCGCGGCAGCGGGTCTTGATCGACCATCGGATATTCGAGAATGGTCTCGGTGGCCTCGATCATCCCGGCCACGTCGAGCCAGTCGAAATGCCAGTCGGCAAAGGCCGGGAAGAAATCCTCCCGCCGCCCCACGCCATTCCAGTCGCGGCGCGCCGGCTGTGGCGATTCGATTTCGGCGACCCAGTTCACCAATTGATTGCCCTGACCGTCGACGTTGTTGCGAATCGGATAGATCACCATCTTGCCGACCGACAGCCAACCCGCACGAACCATCGTCGCACCCGAGAGGAAGGGGGGCAGCACCACACTGCCGCGCCACATGTTCACGCCCGAATAGCGCGGTGCCCCTTCGGTGGGATAGCACTGCTTGCGCACGACCGAGTGAATGCCGTCGGCCGCCACGAGCAGACGCGCGCTGACTGGCGGCAGCGCGTCGCCATCGGGCGATGCGAACCGGACGGTGACGTTGTCGTCGTTTTGTTCGAAGCCGGTGCAACGATGCCCCTCGACCACCGCGTCGGCGCCAAGGCGCGCGCGCACGGCGGCAAGCAGAATGCCTTGCAGATCGCCGCGATGGATGGAGAACTGCGGCCACGCATAGCCGGCATATTCGCCAGCGGGCTCGCGATAGACGAGTTGACCGAACCGATTGAAGAACGCCGATTCGCGCGTGGTGACTGCGACGTCGCGCAGCGCGGCAGTCAGGCCAAGCTCGTCGAGCACACGCGCCGCGTGCGGCAGGATGTTCACGCCGACACCCAGCGGACGAATCTCGGCCACGGCTTCGTAGATGCGGCAGGCGATGCCCGCTTCGTGAAGGGTGAGGGCGAGCGTCAGGCCGCCGATACCGGCGCCGACGATGGCTACATCGACGGATGAGGACATGGAGGTGTCTCCTGCGCGGCAATGCGCGGTGAGGTTGGAATGGACACCATTAAAGCGCGCAGCCAGTCATTAGGGAATTTTGACTATCATATGAATTCATATTCGATAGTTATGAGTGACGGATGAACATCTCGCTGCGTCAATTGAAAGCGTTCGTGCTGGTCGCCACGCTGGGCAACTTCACCCGCGCGGCGGAGCGCCTGCACATCACGCAGGCCGGGCTGTCGGTGATGATGCGCGAGATCGAAACGCAGTTGGGCAGCCGTTTGTTCGACCGGACGACCCGCAGCGTGACCCTCACGCAGGCCGGTCACGCGTTGTTGCCCGTGGCAAGTGCGGCCGTCGGGCAACTCGATGCGGTGGCCGGACAGATCGCCGCGTTTGGTCAGGTGGCACGCAAGACGTTGCGCATTGCCGCCACGCCCCTCGTGTCGTCGCACCTGATGCCGGAATGGTTCGGCGCCTTTGCGAGCGAACATCCCGACGTGGATCTGCGGCTGGTGGAGGCCGAACTCGCGCAAGTGCAGGCGCTGGTCGAGCAGGGCGAAGCCGATCTGGGCTTCGGGTTCTTCACGAAAGCGTCGCACGGCATCGAGCGCACGCTGCTGCAATCGTTTCGCCTGATGCGCGTGACGGCGGCAGGCAGGCGAGCGTCGCGCAAGACGGCCAAGGGCGGCATCTCATGGGATGAACTGCGCGACGAGAAGCTCATCAGCCTGCCGCCCGACAATCCGATTCAGCAACTCGTGGAGACGCATCTCGCGCGCATCGGCCGCGCTGACGAGCCGCGTGCGGTGTTTCGCCGCTTCGAGACATTGATCGGTATGGCCGAAGCCGGACTCGGCGCCGCCATCGTGCCGACGTTCACCTTGCCGGCCTGCTGCGCGCGTGCGGTGCGTTGGGATGTGCTCACTTCCCCCGAAGTGGCGCTCGGCTTTCACCGCATCGTCAAACGCGGTCGCGCCAAGCCGGAGCTATGGCGTCAATTCACCGAGTTGGCGGCAGGGTCATTACGCCGTATCGATGCAATGGCCGATGAAGGCGCACGTTAAGCGAAGTCATCGTGAAGCCATCTTCGCGAGGGGGACGTGGTGAGGACGATGCGCCTAAATAGCAAGCACTCACCCCTCGGAAAGTTAGTGCTTACCCATCTTGGATTCCTACACGCCATTGCCGATCCGGTGATACGTGAAGCTTCCGTTGATTCATCGAATCGTCACAGTTCGCCCCTGATAATCACGTCGCACGAGGAATTTACAAACTAATTCGGCGGCCGATCTACTGCGTCAATCACGCGGGGCACCGGGCGCCGGTGCGACCCGGGGAAATGACGCAATGACCATCCGTCATCGAATAACGCTATTGGTGATCCTGACGTTTGTCGCGCTCTCGATCATTGGTGGTTACGCGGTGTACCAGACGCGTGCCAGCGCTCAGAAAGTGCGGCAGGTAACCGAAGGTGTGGTACCGAGCGCGCTCGCTTCTGCCGACCTTGTTTCGCAAGTCAAGGCAGTCCAGATCGCCACGATGACGCTGGTCTATGCGCCTGACGAGACCGTCGTCGAACAGGCGCTCGAGAGTCTCAAGAAGCTGCGCGCCGACATCGATCAATCGCTTGCCCGTCAAGCCGACGGCGCCGCCAGCGCCGCACAGAAGGGGCTGGTGACACAGGCCCGCGAGAGCGTCGACAACTACTTCAACGCGATCACCGATACCGCCAAGCTCAAACAGGCCGGCAAGGCCGAGATGGCGCAGGCGTTCCTGTTTGCGAACGTCGCGCAGTATCGCGACGAACTCGAAGGCGTGGTCAACACGCTGCGTGTGGAGAAGAACCGCGAGAAGGATTCCGCGATTGCCACGCTCAACGACACGCTCTCGACCACGACGACGGCCATCGCCATCGTCACGGGCCTCGCGATCCTGTTGCTGACCGCCATCGGCGCGCTGCTCTACCGTCAGATCACCCGCCCGCTCTCGCGTATGCAGGGCATGATGAGCGAGATCGCCAGCAGCCAGGACTTCACCCGCCGCGTGCCGGTTGGCCGGATGGACGAGATCGGTCATTCGATCGTCGCGTTCAACGGCATGATCGAGAAGATTCAGGAGCGCTCGGCGCAACTCAAGCAGAAGACGGCCGATATTCAGGCGATGTTGCAGAACATGCAGCAGGGCATTCTGACGGTGGTCGACGGCTCGAAGGTGCACGCCGAATACTCGGCCTATCTCGAAGCGATCTTCGAAACGCAGGACATCGCGGGCCGTGGCGTGATGGAACTGGTGTTCGGCGACAGCGATCTAGGTTCCGACGCGCTGTCGCAAGTCGAAGCCGCCGTCGATGCGTGCATCGGTCAGGACGCCATCAACTTCGCCTTCAACGAACACTTGCTCGTGGGCGAAATCGGCAAGCGCATGCCGGATGGCCGCGTGAAGCAGCTTGACCTGACGTGGTCGGCCATTACCGACGAGACCGACACGATCCTGCGCCTGATGCTGTGCGTGCGTGACGTCACCGAACTGCGTGAACTGGCCGCCGAAGCGAACCAGCAGAAGCAGCGTCTCGAAATGATCGGCGAGATTCTGGCGGTGAGTCAGGAGAAGTTCCACCACTTCATCGAAAGCTCGACCGACTTCATTCGCGAGAACGAGCGCATCATCCGCAAGCACTCGCAGGCCGACAGCGCAGCCATTGCGGAGCTGTTCCGCAACATGCACACGATCAAGGGCAATGCGCGCACGTACAACCTGCAATACCTGACCAACGTCGTGCACGAGACCGAGCAGCAGTACCACGAGCTGCGTCATCCGGAAGCGGGCTTGCCGTGGGATCAGGACCACCTGATGCGCGAACTCGAACGCGTGCGCAACGCGGTCGACACGTACGCCCATATCAACGAAATGAGTCTGGGCCGCAAGGGCCCGGGCCGCACGGCTGACGAGCAGTCGATGGTGGTGGATCGCGGTCATATCCGCGCCAGCCTGCGCATGCTCGAAGCGGCCGACCCGAACGATCTGCATCAACTGGTTGCGATGCGCGACGCCGTGCACCAGACGCTGCGACTGCTGGGTACCGAAGGCGTGGGCGAAGCGTTGGGCGGTGTACTCGATTCGCTGCCGTCGCTGGCGGGTGAGCTCGGCAAACCGGCCCCGGCCGTGCGTATCGACGACAACGGATATCGCCTGCGCTCGCCGGCCGTGCGAATTCTGCGCGACGTGTTCATGCACTTGCTGCGCAACTCGATGGACCACGGGCTGGAAAGTGGTGATGAGCGCCGTGCCAAGGGCAAGCCCGCCGCGGGCACCATCGACATCGAAGTCGGTCTCGATCACAACATGTTGCAAGTCACGCTGACCGACGACGGTCGCGGTCTGGCGCTGCATCGCATTCGCGGCATCGCCGTGCAGCGTGGCTGGATCACGTCGGAAACTTATGTGACGGACGAGCAGATCGCGCAGTTCATTTTCCGCCCGGGCTTCTCCACGGCCGCGCAGGTGACCGAAGTGTCGGGGCGCGGCGTGGGTATGGATGCCGTGCAGGACTTCGTGCGCCGCGAACATGGCCGCATCGAATTGCGTTTCACCGACGACCGTAAGGGCGCGGAATTCCGTCAGTTCCAGACGGTGGTGTGCCTGCCGGACAATCTGGTGGTCGATGGCTTCGACCTGAACAGCGTGGCGGCCGACGCGGTCGATCTGCCGAGTGCGCCGCTCGAGTCAATCGATACGCTCGGGAAGGTCGAAACGCATGAGGTTCGCGACGACCTGTCCAATCTCTCGAACGCCGGCAAGGTCTGACCCCAGTATGAATGCACGGCGGCGCAGACCTGACCGGTCTGCGGCCGCCGCGCCGCTTTCGGAGGCATCAAGAGCATGGCAGCAGTGGAATGGATCGCGGCGGGCGCCCTCGCCGGTGTGGCGGGTGCGGGCGTGATCGGCTTCATCGTGCATCGCTGGCGCATGGCGCAGGCCGTCGCGCACTGGCGCGCGCTGGAAAAAACGCACGAGGAAGCCCTCGAACAGGCGCTTGAGCGCGAACGCGCCGCGCAGGCGGGCAGCGACGAGATCGCCGAAGCGCACGCCGCCGCATTGGCGGCGCTGCAAGCGCAATTGACGCAAGCCGAGTCGGATCTGCAAGTCGCACGCAAGTCCGAAGCCTCAGTGCTCGACGCCAAAACGCAGTGGCAGGAAGAGGCCCAGCGCATCGCCGGTGAAGCGGCGCGTCTGCGCGGGCTCGCAGCGACGTTCGAGCGTTGGCACGAGCAGATGATCTCGCTCATGACCCAGAATCAGGACATGCACGCGAAGAACCACGAGTTGGCATCGATCGTGCGGCACGTGTTGATCGTCTCGCTCAACGCGTCGATCGAAGCGGCGCGCGCAGGCACGGCCGGGCGAGGTTTCGGCATCGTCGCCAGCGAAGTGCGTTCGCTAGCGACGCGCTCGGAAGAACTGTCGAAGAGCTATCGCGACAGCCTGCACCGCAACGACGTGACGACCACAGCGACGTTTCAGGACATTCAGGCGGGCGGCAAGATGATTGCCGCGTCGCTCTCGAGCGTCGAGTCGCTGGCGCATCAGTTGCATTCCCGTCTTCACTAGGCAGGTGGCGTTTTGATCAGCACTCACGCACGCGACAGTTTCGAGCGCATTCTGCACAAGGCGGCACGTACGCGGCTGGCCCGTTCGATCGACGCGCCTTGCGAGATCGTGCCGTTGCGCACGCGCCAGTCCGAGCCCGCGAACGATGCCGAGGTCGATCTCGCCAAACGGCATGCGAACGTGGTGGTGCTCACCATTTCGTCGATTGGCTTTCGCATGCTGCTGATTTTGCATTTCGACGAGGACGACGCGACGGCGGCTTACTTCCTCGGGGAAGCGCAGGACAAGCCGTTCCGCGAGGCGTTTCTCGAAATCAGCAATCTGTGCTGCGGCGCGATCAATCAGGAACTGCTGAACTACTTTCCCGATCTGGGCATGTCGACGCCCTATGTGCTCAGCGCGCGCTGCGTGCCGCATCTGACTCAACTCAAGCCGAATCACCTGGCGTCGTGGGAGATCACTCTCGACGGCTCGGTCCGCCTGGCTGCCACGCTGTGCGTTTGCGCGCATGCGCCGCTCGACTTCGTCGCCGAAGTGAGCGAGACGCAGGACAGCGGCGGTGAGCTGGAACTGTTTTGAATTCGCCCCACGTCTTGGCAAGGAACCCAATACGATGAACCGAACCACCCCCCGCGAGTCGGTCAACCATTTCCTGATCCTCGACGACAACGTCGAACACGAATATCCCGAAGCGCTCGTGCGCGGGATGATCGATATCACCGATGGCGCCATTCGCGGCCTGTTCGGCGATGTCACCGTAACCTGCGAGTCGCCGAGCGTGGTGCGCGATCGCATCATCTTCGGCGAAGTCTTCAGCCTGATTCCGCTGGAGAGCGCCTGGTGCCGTGGCTACATGATGATGCAGGCCGAGCAGGTGCCGTTCATGCAGTTGCTCGAACACACGGGCCGCTGCGAAGGGCAGGCCGGGTTTCGTGAGCTCAACGGCATGCTGGGCGAGATGACCAATCTCATCTGGGGCGCGTTCAAGAGCCGCTTCATGGGCGACCCGGCGGCCGTGGACCACACGCAGGTGCAGGTGCCGCTGCTGATCAACCACAAGCAGAAGTACATCTCGTTCGGCACCGATAACCCGCAACTGTGCTTCGTCTATCAGCTGACGGACCCGGTGAGCGGTCAGATCGTCACGCTGCATCAACACTTTGTCTTCAGCCTGAACTGGTCGCCCGAAGCGTTTCGCGAAGCGGCCCAGACCGTGGCTGAACCGGTCGAGACCGGCGCGCTGGAAATGTTCTGAGCCACGGGCTCACCCATTCACACTCATATTCACTTACCTATTCTCAAGGACAACACCATGTCGAAGATTCTCGTGGTCGACGATTCGAGCACTGTGCGCGACGAAGTCGCGGGTTTCCTGCGCAAGAACGGCCTGGATGTCGACACGGCCGTCGACGGCAAGGACGGCCTCGCGAAGATCAAGGCCAGCCCGGGCGTGAAACTCGTCATCAGCGACGTGAACATGCCGAACATGGACGGCCTGACGATGGTCGAGAAGATTCGCGGCGAACTCGCCAACAGCTCGGTCAACGTGGTGATGCTCACCACCGAGAGCAGCCCGGCGATGAAGGAGCGCGGCAAGGCCGCCGGCGTGCGCGGCTGGATCGTCAAGCCGTTCAAGGGCGACGCCGTGCTGGAGACGTTCCGCAAGCTGGCGAGCTGAGCGAAGCGATTCCGCCGAAAACGAAGGCGGCTTCGCATCGTGATTTCGCGGCGCTCATCGGTACGATGATTCGGGCGGAAGACCGTCGCCACCGCGTGGCGTCGGCGTTACACTGCTGTCTTTCCCGTATCGCGCGAGAGTCCTCGCATTCTCGCTATTCACCATGAGCGTCGTTTCCCCGAAAAAAAAGCCGGCCGCTGCGGCCGCTGCGTCCGGTTTGGCTGATCTGGCCGAGACGGCCGCGCCGGCGTCCGGTGGCGCCGGTGCCGAAGTGACGCCCGAGACGGCCAATACTGCCAATGCTGCCGATGGCCGTCCGCGCCGCTCGAAGCTGCGCCTGACGTACGTCATCGCCAGCCTCGATCGTCTGCTGCGTCGCCACATGTCCGAGGCGCTCGCACCGCTGGGTCTCACCCTCGCGCAGTTCACCGCGCTGTCGGTGCTCGACGCACGCGGCAAACTCTCCAACGCGCAACTCGCGCAACGCTCGTTCATCACGCCGCAATCGGCCAATGAGGTCGTGGGCGTCATGGCGTCGCGCCAGTGGATCACGCGCGAACCCGACCCGAACCACGGCCGCATCGTGCTCCTGCAACTGACCGACGAAGGCCGCCGGGTGCTCGCGCAATGCGAAGCGGTGGCCAAGGAGATCGACGCCCGCATGCGCACGGACGTCAGTCGCGAAGACGCCGCCGCCGTGCAACGCCATCTGGAAATGTTCGTGCGCAATCTGCGCGACTAAGCCCTCGTCATCCACGTTGTCTCCTGACGGTTCTCCTGAGCCGTCTCCCGACTCCCGGCTTTCAGTCGTTTTTGCGCCTGCCCTGGCACGCCGCCGTTGGCGTGCGCTTCGGGTTTGTCCCGACCCGCTGAGCGCTTGTATTGTCAGGTAGCTTGATATTAAATGGAGTCCGCTGCGGCACCGTCACGCCCTTTGCACTTGCGTCCTTAATATCAGGTTTCCTGATTAAATGATGTGTGGCGGCGACCAATCTCGCAGGTAACTACATCGGGCGCCACGTGTCACGGGTTGGCAGGCGGTAGCCGGAGTCCATGAAGATCACAGGAGACACTATGGAATCGACTCGGGAGCGTGGAGCGCAGGCGATATTGCCTGCGAGTGAGCGCACGGGCAGCACCGCCAACACGGTGGTGCTCACGCTGGGCTTGTGCTTTGCGGTCGCACTGCTCGAAGGGCTTGACCTTCAATCGGTCGGGGTGGCCGCACGGGGCATGGCCAAGGAGTTCGGGCTGAGCGTCGCGCAGATGGGCATTGCCTTCTCGGCTGGCACGTTCGGGCTGTTGCCCGGCGCCATGGTCGGCGGGCGGCTGGCTGACAGCATCGGCCGCAAGCGCGTGTTGATGCTCTCGGCAGCGCTGTTCGGGGTGTTGTCGATTGCCACCGCGTTCGTGTCCGACTTCTGGATGCTGGTGATCGTGCGTGTGCTCACGGGTATCGGCCTCGGCGGTGCCATGCCGAACCTGATCGCACTCTCCTCCGAAGCCGTCGCGCCGCGTCTGCGCGGCACGGCGGTGAGCATCATGTACTGCGGCATTCCGTTGGGCGGTGGCATTGCCGCCACCATCGGCATGCTCGCCGTGAGCGATGCCGACTGGCGCCACATCTTCTACGTCGGCGGTGTCGGGCCGTTGCTGCTGTTGCCGTTGCTCGCCATGTTCCTGCCCGAGTCGAAGGCATTCGCCGCGGCCACGTCGCAAGGTCAGCGCACCACGCCTGCACCGTTCATGTCGGTGCTGTTTTCCGAGGGGCGCGGCGTGTCGACGGTGCAGTTGTGGCTGAGCTACTTCTGCACGCTCATCGTGCTGTATTTCCTGCTCAACTGGCTGCCGTCGCTCATGGGCTCGCGTGGTCTCGCCCGCGGTGAAATCGGCTGGGTGCAGATTCTCTTCAACGTCGGCAGCGCCGTCGGGGTGCTGTGCCTTGGCCTGCTGATGGACCGCGTGCGCATGTCGGTCGTCATCGGTGGCATGTATCTCGGCATGATTGCCTCGCTGATCGGGTTGGCGGCGGCGCAAGGCTTCGCCGTACTGGCGACAGCGGCCTTCTTCGCCGGCATGTTCATCATCGGCGGCCAGTCGGTGCTGTATGCACTGGCGGCGGCTTACTACCCGACTGCCATGCGCGGCACCGGTGTGGGCGCGGCGGTGGCGATCGGGCGTATCGGCTCGGTGGTCGGACCGCTCGCCGCAGGCATGTTGCTCGCCGTGGGTAGCAGCGCTGCCGTAGTGATCGGCGCCAGCGTGCCGGTCGTCATCGTCGCAGCGCTCGCGGCACTCACGCTTATCCGTCGTCCCCGCGCAGCCGACTGATCGGGCATCACCGGTCGGCTTCGCTTATCGCGACGGATGGCGTACGGCACGCCCCCGTCGCGTTTTTTCGCGTGCAGCCCTTGCACGCCGTTTGATCTTGCCGACGACAAAAACACCAAAACAACATCGATAGCAATGGAGACTCGCATGGCACTTTCCGCACGCTCGCTGGGCATTCTGTCTGCCGCTGCCGCGCTCGTGGCACCCGGCTTGGCCGCCGCACAATCGAATGTCACGATGTACGGCATCGTCGACACCGGTATCGAATACGTCTCGCACGCGAGCGCCAACGGCGCCGTATGGCGCATGCCGGGGGTGACGGGCGAGTTGCCCTCGCGCTGGGGTCTGCGCGGCTCGGAAGATCTTGGCGGCGGTCTGTCGGCGATCTTCCAACTGGAGAGCGGCTTCAACCTGCGTGGCGGCGATCTGGGGCAGGGCGGCCGCCTGTTTGGCCGTCAGGCATTCGTGGGCGTGAAGAGCCCCTACGGCACGCTGTCCATCGGGCGTCAGTATTCGATGACGTACTACGCGCTGCTCGGCTCCGACGTGCTGGGCCCGGACATCTACGGCATGGGCTCGTTCGACGCCTATATTCCGAACGCCCGTACCGATAACTCGATCGCCTATCAGGTCGGCTGGCAGGGCCTGTCGTTCGGTGTGGCTTATTCGTTCGGGCGCGACAGCGGCGGCACCGGCAACTCGCCGGGGCAAGGCACTTGTGCCGGGCAAGTGCCGGGGCAATCGACGCAATGCCGCGACTGGTCGGTCATGCTGAAGTACGACGCGAGCAACTTCGGTGTCGCGGCGTCGTATGAAGAGCAACGCGGCGGCACCAACGCCGCCGCCAACTTCTTCGACGGGCTCGCGCCGACCGCGCTCACCAGCAGCAGCGACAAGGACGCGCGCACCACCTTGGGCGCGTACTACAAATACGGCGCACTCAAGGTCGGTGGCGGGTGGCTGGGCCGCAGCGTGACGACCGCATCGGTCAACACGCACTCGAACCTGTTCTATCTCGGCGCGGCGTACAACGTCACGCCTGCATGGCTGGTCGATGGCGAGGTCTATCGCATCGTCAACAGCGACCACGACACGCGCGGCACCATGACCACGCTGCGCGCGACGTATTCGCTCTCGGTGCGCACGGCGGTCTACGCGCAAGGCGCCTACCTGTTCAACAGCGCCAAGGCGGCCTATTCGGTCAGCGGCGGCGGTGGCGGTACGACGCCGCCCGCAGGAGTCGGTCAAACCGGTGTGATGCTCGGCATGCGTCATACGTTCTGAGCCTTATGAACTGATCCCCACGCTGCAAGCTCAGGGTTTCCCCTGAAATCATCGAGCTTGCAATGTAAGGCTACCTGATATTAAATGTGTCCATAGGCAGCACCGTTGCGCCACTCCCGGCGCGCGGCGAGAGAACGCCGGACACTTGGAATTTACGCAAAATGAATGCATACGAAGGACGCTGGAAAACGATCGACGTGAAAGTGGAAGGCGGCATTGGCTGGGTCACCTTCAATCGTCCGGAGAAGCGCAACGCGATGAGCCCGACGCTCAACAGCGAAATGATTCAGGTGCTCGATGCGCTCGAACTCGACGGCGATGCCCGCGTGGTCGTGCTCACCGGTGCAGGCGCAGCGTGGACGGCCGGCATGGACTTGAAGGAGTACTTCCGCGAGATCGACGGCGGCCCGGAAATCGTGCAGGAGCGCATTCGCCGCGACGCCTCCGACTGGCAATGGCGCCGTTTGCGCATGTACGCCAAGCCGACCATCGCGATGGTCAACGGCTGGTGCTTCGGCGGTGGCTTCTCGCCGCTCGTGGCGTGCGATCTGGCCATTGCGGCCGACGATGCCGTGTTCGGTCTGTCGGAAATCAACTGGGGCATTCCGCCGGGCAACCTGGTGAGCAAGGCGATGGCTGACACGGTCGGTCATCGTCGCGCGCTGCACTACATCATGACCGGCGACACCTTCAACGGTGCGCAAGCCGCCGAGATGGGGCTGGTGAACGAGAGCGTGCCGCTCGCCCAACTGCGCGAGGCAACCATCGCGCTGGCGGGCAAGCTGCTGGAGAAGAACCCCGTGGTGCTGCGCGCGGCCAAGCATGGCTTCAAGCGCTCGCGTGAGCTGACGTGGGAGCAGTGCGAAGACTATCTGTACGCCAAGCTCGATCAGGCACAACTGCGCGACCCGGAACATGGCCGCGAGCAGGGCCTGAAGCAGTTTCTCGATGACAAGTCGATCAAGCCGGGCCTGCAAGCCTACAAGCGTTGAGGGCAGTTGGACGGTTGCGCGGTGCGATCTGCCCGCGATGATAAGTGGAAGCGAGAGGAGACAAAGCAATGCATGAAGTCCGGATGCTGATCGGCGGGCAGTGGCGAGACGCACAGAACGGCGCCACGTTCGAGCGCATCGACCCCGTTACCGGCGAAGTCGCCTCGCGCGCCCCGGCCACGACGTTGGCCGACGCCGACGCAGCGGTGGATGCCGCGCAGGCCGCGTTTCCCGCGTGGGCGGCGCTGTCGCCGGGGGCGCGCCGTGCGCGTCTGCTGGCCGCGGCCGAGCGCATGGATGCCCGCGCCGCCGAGTTCATCGCCGTGGGGGCCGCCGAGACGGGCGCGATGGCGAACTGGTATGGCTTCAACGTGATGCTCGCCGCGAACATGTTGCGCGAAGCCGCGGCGATGACCACGCAGATCGACGGCAGCGTGATTCCGAGCGATGTGCCCGGCAGTCTCGCGCTCGCGGTGCGCTCGCCGGTCGGTGTGGTGCTGGGCATCGCGCCGTGGAACGCCCCGGTGATTCTCGCCACACGTGCGCTGGCCATGCCGCTCGCCTGCGGCAACACCGTGGTGCTGAAGGCGTCGGAGCAATGCCCGGGCGTTCACGCGCTGATTGGGGCGTGTCTGCACGACGCCGGCCTCGGTGACGGCGTGGTCAACATCGTGACCAATGCGCCTGCCGATGCCGGCGAGATCGTCGCGCGGCTGATCGCGCATCCGGCCGTGCGCCGGGTGAACTTTACGGGTTCCACGCATGTGGGACGCATCATCGCGCGCGTGGCCGCCGAGCATCTCAAGCCTGCGTTGCTGGAGTTGGGCGGCAAAGCGCCGGTGCTGGTGCTCGACGACGCCGACCTCGACGCTGCCGTGGACGGTATCGCCTTCGGTGCGTTCTTCAATCAAGGGCAAATCTGCATGTCGACGGAGCGCGTGATCGTCGACGCCCGCATTGCCGATGCCTTCGTTGAAAAGCTGACGGCCAAGGCCGCGACGCTTCACGCGGGTTCGCCGACATCGCCCGACAGCGTGCTGGGTGCGATGGTCAGCGCGCAAGCGGCCTCGCGGGTGGCAGCGTTGGTGGAAGACGCCCGCGAACACGGCGCGCGTTTGCCGCTGGGCTGCCGTGTCGAAGGCGCCATCATGCAGGCGACGATTGTCGACGGCGTGACCCCTTCGATGCGGCTCTATCGCGAAGAATCGTTCGGCCCCGTAGTCACGATTCAACGTGTCGACGGTGACGACGAAGCCATCCGTGTGGCTAACGATAGCGAGTTCGGTTTGTCGGCGGCGATCTTCAGCCGCGATGTGTCGCGCGCGTTGCAGTTAGCCAAGCGGATCGAGTCGGGTATCTGCCACATCAACGGCCCGACGGTTCACGATGAAGCGCAGATGCCGTTCGGTGGTGTGAAGTCGAGCGGCTACGGCCGGTTCGGCAGCAAGGCGTCGATTGGCGAGTTCACCGAACTGCGCTGGATCACCGTGCAGACCACGCCCCGGCATTACCCGATCTGATCGCAGACGGCATCTGCGGCAGGGCGCTTGATTCACAGGGATCGCGCCTCTGTCTGCAAAGCCACTTAGGAAGTGCCCGTCGCGACATGCGCCCGAGAGCGCCGCGCGGCAGGCCGGAAGCAGGAGACAGTGTTTTGAACCAAGGCAACATCCCGGCCGCAGCCGACACTGCTGCGCATCGCTATCGTCACGTCGCCATCGGTAACCCCGGCGTGGAACTGCTTCGCGACGGCGAGTTCTGGTATCTGCGTTCGCGCGAAGCGCTCGGTGAGTTTCCCGAGCGGCTGACCGACCGTCTCGTGAGCGGCGCGGCGCAGCACCCCCAGCGATGGCTCATCGCCCGCCGTGGCACTGACGGCGAGTGGGTCGGCATCACGTACGCCGAGATGCTGTCACGCGCGCGGGCCATCGGTCAGGCGCTGCTCGATCGTGGGCTGTCGCAGACGCGCCCGATTGCGATTCTCTCCGGCAACGATCTCGAACATTTTCAACTGGCGCTCGGTGCGATGTTCGCAGGCGTGCCGTTTGCGCCGATTTCGCCCGCGTATTCCATCGTGTCGACCGATTTCGGCAAGTTGCGCCATACGCTGGGTCTGCTGCAACCGGGGCTTGTCTATGCCACGGATGCCAGCGCCTACGGACGTGCGATGGATGCCGTCCTCGGTGACGATGTGATTCGCGTGACGGGCAATGGCGCGAATGGCACGTTGGCCTTCGACGCATTGCTCGACACCGTGCCGCGCGATATCGATGCGGCGCATGCGAAGGTCGATGGGCAGACCATCGCCAAGATTCTCTTCACCTCCGGCTCGACGCGTCAGCCGAAGGCCGTGCCGACCACGCAGCGCATGCTGTGCAGCAATCAGCAAATGCTGCTGCAAACGTTCCCGACGTTCGGCGAGGCGCCCCCAGTGCTGATCGACTGGTTGCCGTGGAATCACACGTATGGCGGCAGTCACAACGTGGGCATTGCGCTGTACAACGGCGGCACGCTGTATATCGACGACGGCAAACCCGTCGCTGGCAAGTTCGAAGAGACGCTGCGCAATCTTCGCGAGATTTCGCCGACGGTCTATTTCAACGTGCCCAAAGGCTGGGAAGATCTCGCCATCGCGCTGGAGAAAGATGCGGCGTTGCGCGAGCGTTTCTTCTCGAAGGTAAATCTGTATTTCTTTGGCGGTGCCGGGCTGTCACAAGCGGCATGGGATCGGCTGGAGCGTGTGACGGAAACGCACTGCGGCGAGCGCATTCGCATCATGTCCGGTCTGGGCATGACGGAAACGTCGCCGAGTTGCATGTTCACAACCGGGCCGATCATGCGCGCCGGGTATATCGGACTTCCGGCCCCCGGCTGCGAGGTGAAACTCGCGCCTGTCGGCGGCAAGCTCGAAGTGCGCTTTCGCGGCCCGAATGTCATGGGCGGTTACTGGCGTCATGAGGCGACGGATCCGGTCTTTGACGAAGAGGGCTACTACTGCACCGGCGACGCGGCAACCTTCGTGGATATCGCACATCCGGAAATCGGGTTGCAATTCGACGGCCGTATTACCGAAGACTTCAAACTGAGTTCGGGCACGTTCGTGAGTGTCGGGCCGCTGCGCGCACGTGTGATTTCCGAAGGCGCGCCGTACGTGCAGGACGCGGTCGTGACCGGCATCAATCGCGACGACATCGGCCTGCTCGTCTTCCCGCGCGTCGACGATTGCCGACGGCTCAGCGGGCTGCCGGCGAGTGCACCGATGGCCGAGGTGGTGGCCTCTGCCCCAGTGCGCGAGTTCTTTACCAGCCTGATGCAGCAACTGAACGTGCAGGCGGGCGGCAGCGCGACGTATGTGGCGCGGCTCTGGTTGCTCGACACGCCGCCGTCGCTCGATCGCGGCGAGGTGACCGACAAGGGCTCGATCAATCAGCGCGCGGTGCAGGATCATCGTGCGGCAACCGTCGACGCGTTGCACGCTGCCCAGTCTGGCGACGTGCGCGCCATTTTGGCCCCCGCGAGACGCTGAAATGGTCTATCGGGAAGTGCGTAGTGCGGCGGACGATATTGCGTTCGTGATGACGCGGCTCGGCGTGGGCGATGCGCTTGCCCGATTGGCGCCGTTTCGCGAGTTCGACACGGCAACGCTCATGCAGGTGGTCAACGAAGCGGGGCGCTTTGCACGCGACGTGCTGGCGCCGCTCAACGCAGCGGGCGATCGTGACGGCTGCCAGTGGCAAGACGGCGAGGTGCGCACCCCGGCAGGGTTTGCCGAGGCCTATCGCCAGTACCGGGAAGCGGGCTGGCCGTCGCTGCCTTGTGATCCCGACGTGGGCGGGCAGGGTCTGCCGATCGTCGCGCAGGTAGCGTTGCAGGAACTGACCGCCGGGGCGAATCTCGCGTGGACGATGTACCCGGGCATTCTGCACGGTGCGTACGAGTGTGTGCACCGCTTCGGCAACGAGGCGTTGCAGGACGCGTGGCTTGCGCCGCTGGTGAGCGGCGAATGGCTGGCGACGATGTGCCTGACCGAGCCGGGCGCCGGTAGCGATCTGGGCCAGATCCGCACGCGCGCTGAGTGGTTGAACGATCAGACGGTGCGCGTCACCGGCGAGAAGATATTCATCTCCGGCGGTGAGCAGGACTTCACGCCGAACATCGTGCATCTGGTGCTGGCGCGCACGGCTGACGCCCCGGCAGGTAGCGCCGGGTTGTCGCTCTTTCTCGTACCGAAGTGGCTGCCCGACGGCGAACGCAACGCCGTGCACTGCACCGGTATCGAACACAAGATGGGCATTCGCGGCAGCGCCACTTGCTCGATGGCATTCGAGGGCGCGACGGGCTATCTCGTCGGGTCACCGCACGGGGGACTCGAAGCGATGTTCGCGATGATGAATTCGGCGCGGCTGCATGTGGGCGCTTCCGGGCTAGGCCTTGCACAGAGCGCGTTCGAAATGTCTGCGCGACACGCCAGCGAGCGCGTGCAGTCGCGTGTGCCGGGGGCGGCTGCGGGAGCCCCTATCGCGGCGCATCCGGCCGTGTGGCGTTTGCTTGAAGGGCAACGCGTCGCAGTCGAAGGCGCTCGCCTGTTGTTGTATCGCGCAGCACTCGCGATTGACGAAGCGCATCACGCCGAGACGCCTGAAGTACGGCAGCAAGCCAATGCGCTCGCTGCGCTGCTGACGCCGGTCGTCAAGGCGATGCTCACGGAGCAGGCGTTCGAAGGTGCTAGCGCGGCGTTGCAAGTGTTCGGCGGCTACGGCTATGTGGAAGAAACGGGCATCTCGCAAATCATGCGCGATGCGCGCATCCCGATGATCTACGAAGGCACGAACGAGATTCAGGCCATCGATCTGTTCATGCGCAAGATCGTTCGCGACAACGGCGTGACGCTGGGGCAGTGGCTCGACCGGGCGCGCGCTCAGGTTTGCGAGGTTTCGACCGATCACGCACTCGGCGGCTTCCACGCAGCGCTAGCTTGCTTCGACGAATGGCGGGCACTGATGCCGAATGCGATTTCGCTGGCACAAGCATCGCCCCGTGCGGCGCTATGTGTTGCAGGAGAGGTGATGCGTGTCGTGCACGGCTTGTCGATGGCTGGCCTCTGGGCACAGGCGGCGCTCGCCGATGGCGGCGATGTCCACGGCAAACGCAGCGCAGCGCGTTATTGGCTCAAATTCGAACTCCCCGACACACGGCGGGCGATGGGCATCATCGCGGCGCAGATTGCCGAACCGGAGACCGCAGCATGAATCTCGACACACTCGTCGCTATTGATACGCACGTTCACGCCGAAGTGTCGTGCTGTCAGCCTCCGGATTTGTTCGGCAAAGCATTCGACGACGCGGCGGACAAATATTTCGGCACCGTGCTCAAGCAGAACCGCCGGCCGACGATTCCCGAGACCATCGCGCATTACCGCGAGCGCAATATCGGCTTCGTGATGTTCACGGTCGATTGCGAGGCCAACATCGGCCGGCGGCGTATTCCGAACGAGGAAATCGCGGGCTATGCGCAAGAGAACGCCGACATCATGATCGCGTTCGCGAGCATCGACCCGCACAAGGGACGCATGGGCGTGCGCGAAGCGCGCCGTCTGGTCGAAGAGTTTGGTGTGCGCGGGTTCAAGTTCCACCCGACGATGCAGGGCTTCTTCGCCAACGACCGGATGGCGTATCCGATGTACGAGCTGATCGCGGAGTACCAACTAACCGCCGTGTTTCACAGCGGTCATTCGGGCATCGGTTCGGGCATGCCGGGCGGCGGCGGGCTTCGGCTCAAGTACTCGGAGCCAATTCATCTCGACGACGTGGCGACCGATTTTCCCGAAATGAACATCGTGATTGCGCACCCCTCGTGGCCGTGGCAATCGCAGGCGCTCTCGATCGCGCTGCACAAGCCGAACGTGTATATCGACTTGTCGGGCTGGTCGCCAAAGTACTTCTCGCCGGAGCTGGTGCAGTACGCGAATTCACTGCTGCGGGAGAAGATGCTGTTCGGCTCGGACTTTCCGTTGATTGCCCCGGACCGCTGGCTGCGCGACTTCGAGACGGCGGGCTTTCGCGATGAAGTCAAACCACTGGTGCTCAAGGAGAACGCCGTGCGCATGCTGGGTCTGGGTGCCAGTGCGGACACATCGCCCGCAGTGGTGGTGTGAACCCCGGCGCTCAACGAAGCCCGGGCACGCCGTAACGCACGCGCGCAGCTTCGCGCATGGCGCTGATGAGCGTCTGCTCGGGCGGCGTGGGCATGGTGTCGTTGCGCCAGAGAATGCCGATGGATTCCTCGGTGCCTTTGGTGGCGAAGGGCAGGGCGCACAGCACACCGTCGGCCAAATCGTCCTGCACGGTGATTTCCGAGGCGATCCAGACCACGTCGTCGCGCAGTGTCATGGCGCGGGCGAGCGACATGGAGAGCAGTTCCGAATAGTCGTCCAGCGCGCCGACGCCATGGGCGCGCAGGAAACTGTCGGCGGTATGGCGCAGGATGGTGCCGTGGGGCGGCAGCACGACGTGGTAGCGGGCGATATCGGCAATCGACACGGTGCGCTGTTTCACCAGCGGATGGTCGGGGCGCACCACGATGCATAGCGGGGTGGCGTAGAGATGTTCGAACGTGAGGCCGGTCATGCCTTCCGGCCCGGACAGACGCCCCAACGCGAGCGCGACCTGTCCCGATTTCAACTGTGTGAGCAACTGCTGATTGGCGCCGGTGTGGACCTGAACGACGATGCCCGGCCATTCCCGCCGGAAGGTGTCGAGCACGGCCGGCATCATCGCCGCCGCCAGCGTGGGCAGTACGGCGATCTCGATCACACCGCCGGTCTGACCGACGGCGCGTGAGAGGACATCGATGCCCTGCCGCAGCGCGCTGACGCTGGCGCCCGCATGGCGCAGGAAGAGTTCGGCCTGCGCAGTCGGGCGCGCGCCATTACGGCCACGGTCGAACAGGCGCACGCCGAGCAGCGCTTCAAGCTCGGCAATGGTCTTGCTCACCGCCGGCTGGGTGATGGACAGCGCTTCGGCTGCCCGTTGCAGGCTGCCGTGCTGTGCGACCGCCAGCAGGCATTGCAAATGGCGCAGCTTGATACGCCCGTCGAGTAAGTGTCTTTCCATGCCGAAAAGTTATGAAAAGCCTAAGAAAATGTCAATAAATATATCCGTTGATTATGGATATAGTGTTGCAAACGAACTAAACACACTGGAAGGATTTGTTCATCCTAGCCAGGCCCGTCAACACAAAATGGAGTGAGACCATGTCGAAGTCGACAACCGTCCTGCGCCCGCGCGATTGGGACTCCCATCCCAAACTCATCGACAGCGGGTACAAGTCCACCGCGCTGCGAGGCCCCAAGGAACTGCTGGTTCCGGTCAAACAGAATCTCGCAGACCTGCGCTCGCCGGTCTACGGCAACGGCATCATCGGGGCGCTGGACAGCGACTTGACGCGTAATGCCGTGCGCAACGGCGAACCGCTTGGCGAGCGCATCATCGTCACCGGCCGCGTGCTCGACGAAGGCGGCCGTCCGGTACCCAATACCCTCGTTGAACTGTGGCAGGCGAACGCCTGCGGCCGTTACGTGCACAAGGTCGATCAGCACGACGCCCCGCTCGATCCGAACTTCCTCGGTGCCGGCCGCGCGATGACCGATGCCGAAGGGCGTTACAAGTTTCTGACGATCAAGCCGGGTGCGTACCCGTGGAAGAACCACCACAACGCGTGGCGTCCGCAGCATTTGCACTTCTCGGTGTTCGGCCAGTACTTCGCGACCCGGCTCGTGACGCAGATGTACTTCCCGGGCGACCCGCTGCTCGCCTACGACCCGATTTTCGAGGCCACGCCGGCGCATGCCCGCAACCGCCTGATCGCGCGTTTCTCGATGGACATCACCGAGCCCGACTACGCGCTGGGTTACGAATTCGACATCGTGCTGCGCGGTGCCGACCAAACGCCGATGGAGTCCTGAGCCATGTCCGACTACAAGCAAACGCCGTCGCAGACCGTCGGCCCGTACTTCGCTTATGGCCTCTCGCCCGAGCAGTACCTGTACGACTTCAAGAGCGCCTTCACGCCGGTGGCCGCCACCGACCGTGCGAAGGGTGAAGCCATCCGCGTGATCGGTCAGGTGATCGACGGTGCCGGTAACCCGATCAACGACGCGCTCATCGAGATCGTGCAGGCCGACGCCGACGGGCGGTATGTCGAGACGGCCGACGACATCGAGCGCACCGGCTTTGCGGGTGCCGCGCGTTGCGGCACGGGCACCGACGCCGAGAACCGTTTCGTGATCGAGACGATCAAGCCGGGCTCGACCGGGCAGGGCGAGGCACCGCGCATCGACGTGGTGCTGACGATGCGGGGCTTGCTGAATCATCTGTTTACGCGTATCTATTTCGACGATGAGGCAACTGCCAACGCGGCAGACCCCGTGCTGCAACAGGTACCGGCCGAGCGGCGCCACACGCTGGTGGCGCGCCGCGAGGTGATCGGCGGGCGTGTGACGTACCGTTTCGATATCCGTATGCAGAGCCACGGCGGCAATGCGGAGACGGTCTTCCTCGACCTCTGACGTCGGTTGAAGTCTTTCTGACATTGGCGCGGCCTCGGGCCACCGGCATGAAAGTGCTGGCGGCCCGTGGCCGTCTCTGCATTTTTGCAATGCAACAACCACCATCGACTCTCCGATGACGGAACTGCTTGACTCATTGCTGCGCGGCGCTGCCGTGTCGGCGCGCTTCTCGCGCGACGCCACGCTTCAGGGCATGCTCGACTTCGAAGTGGCGCTCGCGCGCGCCGAAGCCGATACCGGCCTCATCCCGGCGTCCGCCGTCGCCCCCATTACTGCCTCGGCCCACGCGGCCGATCTCGATTGGCCGGCGCTGCGCGACGCCGCCGCGTGCGCGGGCAATCTCGCCATTCCCCTGGTCAAGCAACTGACCGCGCGCGTGAAAGCGCTCGACCCCGAAGCGGCCCGCTTCGTGCACTGGGGCGCGACCAGTCAGGATGCGATCGATACCGGTCTCGTGCTGCAAGTGCGTGGCGCACTCGACGATCTCGGCGCGGACCTCGACGGTCTGATTGCGCAGTTCGCCGATCAGGTGCGCGCGCATCGTGCGACGCTCATGATTGGCCGCACGTGGTTGCAACACGCGTTGCCCATCACCTTCGGCCTGAAGCTGGCCGGCACGCTCGACGCGCTGTTGCGCGCGCGCACGGATCTGCTCGCGTTGCGGGAGCAAGTGCTGTGCGTGCAGTTTGGTGGCGCGGCAGGCACGCTCGCGTCGCTGGGCACGCAAGGCCCGGCGGTGAGCGCTGCACTGGCGAAACATCTCGGTTTGTCCGACGCCGCGACGCCGTGGCACGGCCAGCGCGATCGCATCGTGCGCGTGGGCAGTTGGGCGGCATCGCTCACGGGCCTGCTCGGCAAGTTCGCGCGCGATACGGCCATGCTCACGCAAACGGAAGTGGGCGAGATCGGCGAGGCATCCGGTCCGGGCCGGGGCGGCTCGTCGACCATGCCGCACAAACGCAACCCGGTCGGATGTGCGGCCATTCTTGCCGCCGCAGCACGCACGCCCCAACTCGTCGCCACGTTGTTCGGCGCGATGCAACAGGACCATGAGCGCGGGCTGGGCACGTGGCACGCCGAGTGGGAAACGTTGCCCGAACTGCTCATGTTGTGCGGCGGCGCGCTGGCCACCTCGCGCACGCTGATCGACGGATGGACCGTGGACGGTGCGCGCATGCGCGCCAATGTCGATCTCACGCATGGCCTGATCATGGCGGAGGCGGTCACGATGGCGCTCGGCGAATCTATGGGGCGGTTAGAGGCGCATCGCCGCATCGAAGCCCGCTGCCGCGACGCCGTGGCCCAACAGCGCGATCTGCTCGACGTGCTGCGCGAAGACGACGAGATCACGCGCGTTCTCTCCGACGACGCCCTCGTGCGTCTGACGGACCCTCAACACTATCTGGGCGCTGCCGAGACGTTCGTGAGCCGCGTATTGGCGCTCGCTGACGCGGCGGCCCCTGACTCTCTTCAAGGCGGGACATCTCAATGAACGATCAGGAACGCTACGACAACGGCATGCAGGTGCGTCGCGCCGTCCTTGGCGACGCGCACGTCGACCGCACGCTCACGCGTCGCAACGAATTCAACGACGAGTTTCAGAACTTCATCACGCGCTTCGCATGGGGCGATATCTGGACGCGTCCGGGGCTGACGCGCCATATGCGCAGCAT
Organism: Pandoraea sp. PE-S2T-3; assembly: GCF_002179965.1. Taxonomy (GTDB): domain Bacteria; phylum Pseudomonadota; class Gammaproteobacteria; order Burkholderiales; family Burkholderiaceae; genus Pandoraea. Next base: position 204,895 of record NZ_NGUQ01000008.1, on the reverse strand, counting down.
GATCACGCTCTCGCTGCTCATCGCGCTCAATCGCGGCGATGAGTTTCGCATGCACGTGCGCGCCGCGTTCAACAACGGCGTGACCCGCGACGAGATGAAAGAGCTGTTCATGCACGCCGCGCTGTATTGCGGCTTGCCTGCGGCGAATCAGGCCATTCACGATGCCGAGAAGGTGTTCGCGGAAATGGAAGCGGCCGAGCCGGGTTCGACCACGCGTGCGCGTGACGACGCACAAGGTTGAGGAGACGATTCGAATGACCGTAGAACGTCTGATCGACGTGGGTGACGCCACGCTGCGTGTGGCGATCGATGGGGCCGACCACGCCCCCGCACTGGTGCTGTCCAATTCGCTGGGCACCACGCTGGAGATGTGGGCGCCGCAGGTGAGCGAGCTCGCACGAGACTTCCGTGTGATTCGTTACGACACACGCGGACACGGCGGCTCGTCGGTGACGCCGGGGCCGTACAACATCGCCCAATTGGGGCGTGACGTTGTGGCACTGCTCGATGCCCTCGGCGTTGCCCGTGCCAGTCTGGCAGGGGTGTCGATGGGCGGCATGACCGGCATGTGGCTGGGCATTCATGCGCCGGAGCGTCTCGATCGGCTGGCGATCGTCTGCTCGTCGGCGCACATCGGCGGCGAGGATGGCTGGAACGGCCGTATCCGTACCGTGCTTGCTGACGGCATGGGCGCCGTGACCGATGCCGTCGTGTCGCGCTGGTTCACGCCGTCGTATCCGCAGCGTGAGCCCGCCACCGTGGACGGCATGAAGGCCATGTTCCGCTCGCTCTCGCCGGAAGGCTACGCGGCGGCCTGCGGTGCGGTGCGCGATATGAATCAGCTCGATGAGATTGCCGCCATCAAGGCGCCGACACTGGTGATTACCGGGTCGGAAGATATGGCGACGCCGCCGGTGATGTCGACAGCCATCGTCGAGCGCATTGCCGGCGCGCAGCAGGTGGTGGTGCCGGGCGCGCATCTGTCGAACATCGAATGCGCCTCGGCGGTCACCACCGCGCTGTCGTCGTTCCTGCGCGGGGCGGCTTAAGTCTAGTCCTGCGTTTCATCCGACATCTCGGCCGGCACTTCGTCGCCGAGATGTTCATGCTGGGCCGAGCGCCGGAATGCCGAGGGCGTGACGCCCACGTGCCGCTTGAACACCCGGCAGAAGTACGCCGGGTCCTGAAAGCCAAGTTCGTAGGCGACGTGCGAGACCGGTGCGGGGATATAGATCAGCTTGCGGCGGGCTTCGAGCATGAGCCGGTCCTGCACCAGATCGAACGCCGATTTGCCCGCGATGCGCCGGCATAGGCGGTTGAGCTTGCTCTCCGTCACATGCAGCCGCTCAGCGTACGCAGGCACGCTCCACGCCTCGGTGTAGTGCGTTTCCACCAGCGCGCGAAATCGTGCAAACAGATCGAGCTCGGTCCGCCCGGTGCGCGTGGCCGAATCGTGATGCGCGCGCAGTCGCGTGAGCAGTAGCAAAACGCTGCGCGTGAGCCAGCCGACCATCTCCGCGTGCCCGAGTTGCGGGCGCGAAAACTCGTCCATGATCAGGCCCAGCAGGGTATAGAGACGGTCGCGTGTTTGCGGCGCGTCAGCCAGCGCGAAGAGCCACGGCTTTCGCAGCAGCGATTCGACATCGGCATCGACCCCGAACGCGGCATCGAACGGCACGCTCTGTGCCATCGTCAACACAAAGCCGTGCGCGCCGCGACTGAAGCGGAAGTTATGCACGGCCGACGGATGCACGGTAATCACCGCCGGGCCTTCGACTTCCCACGTCTCGTCGTCGACATTCGCCTCGACGGTGCCCTCGAAGATCGCGAGTACCTGAAACAGTCCCAGATGACGATGCGTGTCGATGTGCCAGTCGTACAGACGGCTGCGTGTTTCGATCCACTCGATATGGACGAAATCGGCGCTGTCGGTCTCGTGCAATTCACCGTAAAGCGAAAACTCCGGAATCGTGTCGCGCGCCGCGCGCAGCCGGGATGACGAGCCTGACATACTGGTTTTCCCTTGGGCGAAGTTGTCGGAAAAGTACAAGAAAGTCGTCGATTCATCCATTCAATGCGACGCGCGCGGTCCATAAGATATGACGCATTCGCCCCTCATGACAAGGCGTGCGCGCGTGTTTCGACATGCTCGTTTACGCGCAGTCCTAAGTTGGTGCAATGCGTGAAGCGCAGTCAAGAAATACAACATTCGCGCATGCCGTTTGTGTCTCGAGAGGGCGACGCAAATTTCAGGAGACAACCTCATGCGTACCCATTACCCCGTCGTCATCGTTGGTGCCGGTCCTGCCGGCCTGCTGCTTTCTCATCTGCTGCACTTGCAGGGCATCGAATCGATCGTGCTCGAATCGCGCTCGCGCGAAGCCGTCGAGTCGACCATTCGCGCCGGTGTGCTGGAGCAGGGCACGATGGACATTCTCAACGAGACGGGCGTGGGCGAGCGCATGCGCCGCGAAGGCGCGCTGCACCACGGGATCGAGCTGGCATTTGGCGGCGCTCGCCACCGTATTGCGCTCACCGAACTGACCGGCCGTGCCATCACGGTCTACGCGCAGCACGAGGTCATCAAGGACCTGATCGCGGCCCGCGAGGCGGCGCAGGGCGAGATTCTGTTCGAGGTGTCCGACGTCTCGGTGCACGACGTCGACAGCACGCAACCGAGCGTGCAGTTCACGGTGGGCGGACAGACGCGCCGCCTCAACTGCGATTTCATCGCGGGTTGCGACGGGTTCCACGGCGTGTGCCGTGCAGCGGTGCCGTCGGACGTGCGCAACGAATATCAGCGCGTGTATCCGTTCGGCTGGTTCGGCGTGCTGGTGGAGGCACCGCCGTCATCCGACGAACTGATCTACGCCGCGCACGAACGTGGCTTCGCACTCATCAGCACGCGCTCGCCGATGGTGCAGCGCATGTACTTCCAGTGCGACCCGGCCGAGCGTGCCGAGACGTGGAGCGACGAGCGCATCTGGCACGAACTGCACACGCGCACCGAGAGCGACGATGGCTGGCGACTCAAGGAAGGGCGCATCTTCCAGAAGGGCGTCATCGCCATGCGCAGTTTCGTGGCAACGCCGATGCAACACGGCCGGCTCTTTCTCGCAGGGGATGCCGCGCACATCGTGCCGCCCACGGGCGCCAAGGGGATGAATCTGGCCGTCGCCGACGTGTGGCGTCTGGCCCGTGCGCTCGACGACTTCTTCCATCGCGATACGGAAGGCGCGCTCAAGGGGTATTCCGAGGCGGCGCTCAAGCGGATCTGGCGTGCCGAGCACTTCTCGTACTGGATGACGCGCATGCTGCACCGTCTGGACGACGCGTCGCCGTTCGAGCAAAAGATGCAACGCGCCGAGCTGGAGTACGTGGTGAGCTCGCGTGCGGCGTCGATGACGCTGGCGGAAAACTACGTCGGGCTGCCGTTGGCCTGATGGCTTGATGGCCTGACGGCTTGATGACTGGCCGTGCTATAAGGTTCTCGCACCCCGGCGGCACCTGCCGGGGACATAACCGCCCGTTATGGATGATCTGACGAAAGATCATTTCGAGAGGCGGGCGAAACACGTACAGTAGCGGCAGAAATCGGGACCCCCCGCGCCCCCTCAGAGGGACGTAACCCGGTTTCAGAACGACGACATACGGAGCGGCAAAGCTCCGAGGAGACAGCTTCATGACCCAGACGCGCACGGTGGATGTGCCCGCCTATATCAACGCACAACGGTTTTCCGGCTTTCAGTGGCTGGTGTTGATCTTGTGTTTCTTCATCGTCGCCATCGACGGTTTCGACACCGCCGCCATTGGCTACATCGCGCCCGCGCTCGTGCAGGAATGGCACATCGATAAGGGCTCGCTCGGGCCGGTGCTCTCGGCGGCGCTGTTCGGTCTGGCTGGCGGTGCCATCTTTGCAGGCCCCCTCGCCGATCGCGTCGGCCGCAAGACGATGCTCGTGCTGTCGGTCGTGTTCTTTGGTGTTGCCAGTTTGGCGACCGCCTTCGCGCAGGATCTGACGACGCTGACGGTGTTGCGCTTTCTCACCGGACTTGGTCTGGGCGCAGCCATGCCCAATGCCGTGACGCTGATCTCGGAGTTTGCGCCCGAAGCGCGCCGCGCCGTGATCGTCAACACGATGTTCTGCGGGTTTCCGCTGGGCGCATCGGTCGGCGGCTTTGTCGCGTCGTGGCTGATTCCGACGTTCGGCTGGCACAGCGTGCTGGTGCTTGGCGGCGTGCTGCCGCTGTTGCTCTCGGTGCTGCTGATTTTCCTGCTGCCCGAGTCGGTGAAGTATCTCGTCGTGCATCAGAAGCCGGTCGAGCGCGTGCGTCGCATTCTGTCGCGCATTGCCGGGGAGTCGATGGATGACGTGACGACGTTTACCGTCAACGAAGCCGCGCCGAAGCGTGCGGGTTCCCCCATCGGCGTGGTGCTGTCGAAGCAATACGGTTTCGGCTCGGTGATGCTGTGGCTGACCTACTTCATGGGGCTGGTGATCTTCTACCTGCTCACGAGCTGGATGCCGATTCTGTTCAAGGATGCCGGCTTCACCGTGCAACGCGCCGCATTGATTACCGCACTGTTCCCGCTGGGCGGCGGTGTCGGCACGATTCTGTCGGGCTGGCTGATGGACAAGTTCAATGCGCAGAAAGTGGTGGCGGTCGGCTATGCGCTGACGGCCGTGCTGGTCTACGCCGTGGGGCAGGCGATGGGTGACATCGGCATGCTTGTCACGCTGATCTTCCTCGCAGGCACGGCGATGAACGGCGCGCAATCGTCGATGCCGTCGCTCGCCGCGATGTTCTACCCGACGCACGGCCGTGCCACCGGCGTGGCGTGGATGCTCGGGATCGGCCGCTTCGGCGGCATTGCGGGTGCGCTGCTGGGCGCGGAATTGATGCGCCGCCACCTCGGCTTCTCGGCAACGTTCTCGCTGCTGGCGATTCCGGCGGTGATTGCGACCATCGCTTTGCTCGCCAAGAATGCGTGGGAGCGTGCACGTGGCGATCAACTGTCGTCCGACGACGCCGCTCAGGCGCGCAAGTCGGCGGCGATGCACTGACAACCGATTGACCGTAGTAGCAGTGTTGACGCGGCGCCTTGTGCGCCGCGTTTTTTATGGGACTCTGAATTGGCAGACTTCAGTTGTGCTTACGTCCGAGATGAAGCATGCGCTCGCGTACCTGCTCTTCGGCACGCCAGTGCTCGGCCGGCTTGACCAGATCGCTGCGGCTGATGATGCCGATGAGACGGCGTGAGGCGGCATCGGCGACAACCGGCAGACGCTCAAGACCATGCGCGGCAAAGCGTGCCGAGAGGATGCGCCCTGTCTCGCCCGGCAACGCCACCAGCGGCGGATTTACACCATACAACTGCCCCAGCGTTTGCAACCCGGCCGTTTGTGCCCGCGTGAGCGCCTGACGGTCCACCATGCCCAGCACGGCGTGCGTCGCATCCGTCACCGGGTAGGCCCGATGACGTTGACTCGCGCCGAACGCTTGTGTGGCAGCGGCGTCGATCGTCATGTCCGCCGACAGGGCAACCGGCTCGCGCGTCATCAGCTCACCGACGTGCAGCCGCTCAAGTGGATCGACACCGTACTCGCGATGAATGTGCCGCCCGCGCCGCGCAATCTTCTCCGTCATGATCGAGCGCGGCATGATCCAGATCGTCACGCCGTAGGCCACACCGCAGGTCAGAAGCAGCGGCAGCAACGCGTTGACGTCGTGTGTCAGGCCGAGGGCAAAGACGATGGCGGTGAGCGGCGCACCGAGCACGCCGGCCAGCGTGGCCGCCATGCAGATGAGTGCCCAGAGCGACACGTCGCCGCCCGGCAGTACCGGGGCGAGCAAGGTGCCGAGCCCTGCACCGATCATCAGCAGCGGGGCAAGCACACCGCCCGACGTGCACGACCCCAGCGCAATCGCCCAGATGATCGCCTTGACCAGCAATAGCGCGAGCGCCGCGTGCAGGGTGAAGTGACCCGCGAGCAAGTCGGCGATGACGTCATAACCCACACCGAGCGCACGCGGCTGCAAATAGCCACCGATGCCGACCGCGAGGCCGCCAATGGCCGGCCACCACATCCAATGCACCGGCAGCTTGTGAAACGCATCTTCGATCGCGTAGAGGGCGCGCGACATGCCTGCGGACAGCACACCGGCACACACACCCGCGATCACGCATGACACCAAGGCGATCGGCACGACGGGCGGCGTCGTCATCGGGAACAGCGGTCCGGCTTCAAGCATCAGCGGCCGTGCAAAACCGGCGACGGCGCACGCCACGATGACGGGCAGCAGGCTGCGTGGGCGCCATTCAAACAACAGCAGCTCCACCGCGAGCAGCACGGCGGCAACCGGTGTGCCGAAGACGGCGGTCATGCCGGCGGCCGCCCCGGCGACCAGCAGTGTCTTGCGCTCGGCGGCGCTCAGGTGAAAGACCTGCGCGATCAGCGAGCCGATGGCACCGCCGGTCATGATGATCGGCCCCTCGGCCCCGAACGGTCCGCCGCTGCCGATCACGATGCCTGAGGACAACGGCTTGAGCACAGCCACGCGCGGCGACATCTTGCTCTTGCCGAAGAGGATCGCCTCGATGGCTTCCGGAATCCCGTGGCCGCGAATCTTGTCGCTGCCGAAGCGCGCCATCGCGCCGACGATCAACCCGCCGATGACGGGCAATGCGATGACGGCGAGGCCCAGCGTGTTGTGCGCGGGCGAGGTCGGCGCGAACGACAGCGTCTGATAGAAGAACAGGTTGGTGAAGCCCTGAATCAGGTGCAGCAGCAACCACGCGGCGGGAACACCGCAAAAGCCGATGAACGCGGCCAGCACAATGAGTCGCGACAGCCCCGGCGTGCGCGCAAAGTCGCGCGCGTGGGCCGGTGGTGCCATCGGTGAAGTCGTATCGGAAGCAGATGACATGGTGGGACCGTTGCCTACAGGTGAACGCCACGAATGTGGAAGATGTCGGCGAAGGTGGTCAGCTCGTTGCGATGCTGGGCGGCGAGCTTGGCGAGACGCGCGTCACCGGCGGGCGAGAGATGAACTTCCACCACGCGCCGGTCGCTCTCGTTTTGCCGGCGTGTAACGAGCCCGGCCTTTTCGCAGCGGGCCACCAGCGCAACCACGCTGTGATGGACGGCTTGCAGTCGCTCCGCTAATTCACTAATCGACGCCCACTCACGTCCCGGTATACCTTTCACGTGCAGCAGCAACAGATACTGCTGCGGCGTGATGCCGCCCTCGCGCGCCGCGGTCTCGCTGAAGTTCAGGAACCGGCGCAGGCGATAGCGAAATTCGGAGAGGGCTTCGAAGTCGCTCTTGTTCAGGGCATTGGCCGTGATCGGCGCGGCAGGGTCGGTCGCATCGGGAGAAGTGTCGCGGGACATGTTCCGAAAAGGTCCAAAGGAATGCGTTATCAGGCGTAGGCCCGAAAGCCAAAAAATATATCACATCACGATATAAATTCAGGGCTTAGGGATAGCCGGGGATGACAAAAGGGGGGCGGCGCGTGCAGAATCGCGAAAAAACGAGACTCAGTAGTGACTGGAACTCGATCCCCGCCGAGACGTCGCCATGCGCTGGTGACGAGCGCCGTCCGAGCGGGCCGACCTCTGACAGGGAGGAGACATGGCTTCCACGGTCCGACGCCATTGGCGTACGGGTACGTTGCTGTTGCTTTCGGTGGCGTTGGGCTCGACGATCGCCGCTTATCACTACGCCACAGGCTTCGAGCTGGGTGGCGGTGTTTTCCAGCAGATCGGCTTCGGACGCGCTGACGCGGCACCTGCGCCAGTCGCACAGACACGCGCGCCGCCGGCTGCCTGCGAAGGCAGCGGTTGCCGCCCCGGTGTGAAGACGACGTCGCACTGAGCCTTCAGCATTGCGGGGAATGAACTACGGCAGACAATGAAGCGATGCCCGCGCAAGCTCGCGCTCGTGCAGGCATCCGGGCCGCACCCCGTTGCAGGGCGCGGCTTTTTTCGTTTATTGCGTTGCTGCGATCAGAACGTGTGACGCACGCCGATGGTCATGGCGCTTTGCGTGGCGTCGCGTCCCGGTGCGCCGCCGGTGATGCCCGGGTTGTACATGTTCCACGCACGCAGGTTGGCGAAGTACGAGTAGATGTCCGTGCGCTTGGACAGGAAGTAGTCCACCCCGACGTTGAACTGGAGCAGGCGGCCCGTATCCGGCGCGCCAACGAACGAATAACGCGAATGCAGCACCGCGCCGACCAACTCGAGGTTCGGCAGCACCCAGTAGTTCACGCCCACGTCGAACACATTGGTCGCGCTGTTGTTCGAGCCTGCGGCGGCAAATGCGCCGGTGCTCGCTGCACTGGTGAACGTGGTGGCGAACGGTGCCGACGTGCCGCCAAAGCGCGCGAGCGGTTGCAGCGTGCGTGACCACGAGGCGTAGACGCGCGCCTTGTCCCACTTGTAGCTCGTGCCCACCATCCACGTGCGGATGCACACATCCCCCGAATTGCCGTAAGCCGGATCGCAGCCGGCGCCTGAGCTGGCGCCCACGTCGCTCGACGTGTTGGTAGCGGCCGTCCCTGTGCCCAGACGCGACTGCCAGTAGCCAAAGCCGATGCCGAAACCGCCGTACTTGTAGTTGGCACCGAAGCCGAGCGATTGGCCCGTCGACATCGAGCCGGGCGTGCCGCCGAAGCCGTAGGTCGCGTTGGCGGTCAGGCCGTTGAAGTCGGGCGAGTCGTAGCGGATCGAGTTGTTCGAACGGTTGCCGCCGACCCGGTCGAGGTTGTTGTCGTGCACGCCGTTGATGAAGACGCCGAAATTGTAGACGCTCGAATACCACGTCGCGATTTCATCGATGTAATCCTTGCGGCGGCCCAATTGAACCGTACCGTAGGGGCTGGACAGGCCGACGACTGACGTGCGGCCGAGCGGCAGCCCGCCCTGACCCGCCGTGCCGTTGGCCACCGAGAAGCCCCCCTCAAGGATGAACAAGGCCTTCAGGCCACCGCCCAGATCCTCGGTGCCCTTCATGCCCCAGCGCGATTGCTGGAGATCGCCGCTATCCACGCTGAACCGGTTGCCTGTGGCCGTGCCGCTCGGGCCTGCCACCTTGCTGACGTAAGTCACCCCGCTGTCGATCAGGCCGTAGAGCGTGACGTTCGATTGCGCGGCTGCCGATGCGCTGATTGCGGCCGTGCCCAGGCCCAGAAACGCCATGCGTGCGACTGACCATGCCTTGTGATTCATATCCCCCCTCCGGGTGTTTTGAGTGATTGACTCGAATGTTTTAATGATTAAAACGACGTTTTGAAAATTATCAATTCGAGGGCGTGAAGTCGTCAACGGGGGAGAAAAAATTAGCGACCTGAAGATCACGTCAGTGCACTGATCGCATCATTTCAATCACTGAAACATCCAACTATCGGGCATGTTGGGCGGGGTTTTAGTGTGTGACGGCATCGATGGCCGGGCAAAAAGGATGTCGAGGGTGCTTGACCCGCCAAATTTTTTGAGGCTTAATTTTTAATACGTTGTTTTAACAAATAAAACACGAACAGTTTGAGGCGGTCGATGCAGACGATTTCCGGCTGCAAAGTGGTGATCAGAACGTTGGAAAAAATTTCGATGGTGACGCAAGAAAACAACACGGCGTGCTTCGTGACGCGCGCTCAGGGCGAGTCGTTGCCGATCGTGTTCGACTCGCCGCACAGCGGCATCGAGATGCCGGCCGACTTCGGCACGATTGCGCCGCACGAAGCGTTGCTCTCGGGATGGGACGCCTTCGTCGACGAGCTGTGGGCTTGTGTCCCGCGTCATGGCGGCACGCTGATCGGCGCGACGTTTCCGCGCACGTACATCGATGCGAATCGCGCGGCGACCGATATCGATGCCGACATGCTCGATGCGCCCTGGCCGGGTGCGATTGAGCCGGAGAAGTACTCGGCGCGTGGCATGGGCTTGCTGCGCCGCTATGCGCTGCCGGGCATGCCGATGTACGACCGCAAGTTGACGGTGGCCGAAGTGCAGCACCGTCTCGACGCGTACTACCTGCCGTACCGCCGCGCCCTCGCCGACGCCGCGGATGCGGCGGTCGCACAGCACGGGGCGTTGTGGCACGTGGACTGTCATTCGATGAAGTCGCGCGGCAATGCGATGAATGTGGATGAAGGGGCGCAGCGCCCGGACATGGTCGTGAGCGACCGGCTCGGCACCACCGCCGACCCGGCATTCACGGCGTGGGTGGCGGAGGCATTGCGCGGGCTCGGCTATCGCGTGCTGGTCAACACGCCGTATCAGGGCGGCGACCTGCTCACGGCGGTGAGCGACCCGGCGCAGCGCCGCTCCAGCGTGCAGATCGAAATCAACCGGGCGCTTTACATGGACGAAGCGCGCTTTGTGAAGCACGCCGGATTTGATACGCTCGGGCGCAATCTGGAAACGTTCACTGCTGCGCTGGCCCATTGGGTGCGAGCGCAGCTAAGCCCGAAGGAAATCTCATGAACTACATCGTCGATTCCGTCGACAGCGCCCTCAAGCTGCTCTCGCTGGTGGCCGAGCACCCGGGGCTCGGCGTGACCGAGTTGTCCAATCGACTGGGCATCAACAAGTCGCGCACGTATCGCATGCTGTGCACGCTGGAGCACAACCGTTTCGTGTTGCAGGACGAGCGCACGACGACGTACGCGCTCGGGCCGCAGGCATTCGTGATCGGGGTGGCCGCGTCGCAACAGAACATTCTCGTGCGGGCCGCGCAGAAGTACATGCTCGCGCTCAATCAGTCGATCAACGAGACGATCGTGCTGCGCGTGCGCGAAGGGCTCGAGACGGTGTGCGTCGCGCGTTGCGAAACCACGCATCAGGTGCGCTCGGTCGGCGCAGTGGGCAATCGCCGTTCGATTATTTCGGGCGCGTCCGGCAAGTTGTTGCTGGCGTTTGCGCAAGACGCGATTCGCAACGAGTTTTTTGCCCGGATGAAGCACTTGCCGACTGCCGTCGAGCCGGTGGCGTTTGCCGAGGAACTGGCAGGTGTGGCGCGCAAGGGCTATGCGATGAGCGCGGGCGAAGTGACGAGCGGTGCCGTGGCGATTGCCGTGCCGCTGCGCGACGTATCGGGCGACGTGGTGGCGGCGCTGTCGATCTCGGGGCCCGAGGCGCGTATCAGCCGCATCGAGATTCCCGATTATCTGGAGCGTCTGCAAGCGTGCAGCCGTCAGATTTCGGCAGAACTGGGGTATGTCGGCACGGCGGCAGGCACAACGAATGCCGCCGCCTCGAACGTCGCGCAACCCGCGAATCGGGTGGCGTAGCGCAGTTGAAGGCCGATGGGTCTGATGCGTTCGGCTGATCAGGCGCTCGGCAAGGCGCGGCGCGACGTCATTTCAAAATCAATACGAGACAACAGGCAGAACTTCCATGACAGCGCTAGCGCCGACGCCCGTCGACGGGCATTCCCATTCCGCATCACTTTCCGCGCCGGAGCGCCCGGGTGACACCGCCCGTGGCGGCGATCACGGCGACGGTGCTGCCGGCCGCGAAGAGAAGCCGCACGGCAAGATGCTGCACCCTGTGGTGATGATGCTGTGGGTGCTGATCATGGCCGTGGCGCTGACCTGGTGGGTCGACGCGGGCCGCTTTGAGCGCGCGGGCAAGTTGGTCGTGCCGGGCACCTATCAGGTGGTGCCCAAGACGCATGAGGTCGGCTTGCTCGTTGCACCGAAAGCGACGCACAGCACGCCGGAGCAGGCACAGCCCGCCAACGTGGTGTCGGCGTTCCTCTCGGTGCCGCAGGGGCTGGTGAAGAACGCGCCGCTGATCTTCATGGTGATGTTCGTCGGCGGCATGTTCGGGGTGATGCGCAAGACCGGGGCCATCGATGCCGGTATCGATCGTCTGTTGCAACTGACCTCGGGCAACATGTACGTGCTGGCGCCGTTGCTGATGGTGTTGATTGCGTTGGGCAGCACGTTGCTCGGGTTCATCTCGGAATACCTCGTGGTCATTCCGATGGTGATGGTGCTCACGCGCCGTCTGGGGCTCTCGAATCTGTTTGCCGTAGCGCTGGTGGCCATTGCCGCCAAGATCGGCTACATCGCGTCGGTGACCAACCCGCTTGCGTTGGCGGTGGCGCAGCCGCTGGTCGGCCTGCCGCTGTTCTCGGGGCTTGGCCTGCGAGTGGCCATCTTCGTTGTCTTTCTCACGCTGGGTATCGCGTACTTTCTCTGGCATGTGTATCGCAGCGACTATCGGCTCGCCGAGGCGCGGGCGCATATGCAGGAAGTGGCCCATCTGCATGCACGACTCTCGACGCGTCATAAGGCCACGCTGCTCGTGCTGGCCGTGGCGGCGGCGATGCTGGTGTACGGCACGCGTGAATTGAAGTGGGGCAATCTGGAACTGTCGGCGTTCTATGTGCTGACGAGTCTGGTGACGGCGGTCGTGGGGCGGCTTGATTCGCGCACGGCAGCGGACGCGTTCGTCGAAGGGCTCAAGGGCATGATGCTCGCGGGGCTGCTGATCGGGCTGGCGGCATCCGTCGAGATCATTCTGCACGGCAGCTATGTGCTCGATACGCTGATCAACGACTTCACGCAGCGGGTGCGCGGGCAATCGGCGGTGGCCGTGGCTAATGGTCTGATGGGCGTGCAGATGGCGCTGGACGTGTTCATTCCGTCGGTCTCGGGCAAGGCGGCGGTCAGCATGCCGATCATCGGGCCGATCGCACAACTCTCGGGCGTGAGTCCCCAGACGTCGGTGCTGGCGTTCCTGCTGGGCGGCGGCCTGACCAACATGATCACGCCGACGTCGGGGATGTTGTTGGCCTACTTGGCGACGGCGCGCGTCGGTTTCGGCCAGTGGCTGAAGTTCATCCTGCCGCTGTTCTTCGTGTTGCTGATCCTGTCGGGCGGGGCGCTCGCCTTTGCCGTGCTCAGCGGGTATTGAGGGCGATCAGATCAATGCGTTGAAATCCAGCAATGCCACGGGAACGGCGGAAATTCTAGGGCCGAAGCTTCTGATATCCGACAGCGTGGCATTGTGATGTTCGCGAATCTGCGCGGCGGTGGCATGCGGTTTGTCGTGCGTGGTGTGCGCGTCGGCCGCAATGGTCACGGGGTAGCCCAGCGCGGCGGCCCGCCGCACCGTGGTGTCGACGCAGAATTCGCTCGCATAGCCGCACACGACGACATGCGTCACGCCAAGTGACGTGAGCAGCGGCTGAAGTTCCGTTCCCAGAAAAGAATCCGGCGTCCGTTTCCCGATGCGGAAATCCCCTGCGCCTGCGTCCAATGCACTCGCCAGTTCCCACGGCGACGAATCCCGCACCAACGTCTTGTCGTCCTCATGCTGAATCAGTACCACGGGTACGCCGGCATGGCGGGCGTTCGTCATCAGCACGTTGATGTTTTCCGTGATTCGATCGGCGTCGCCCGGACGCGGTTCGTCGTCGATCAGACCGCGTTGATAGTCGATCACAAGCAATGCTGAAGTCATGGCTGTCTCCGTGGAAAGGCATATTCTAGTTCGCCGATAACAACGCGGTGGGCCACCTCCGACGCGAGGTAATATCCCGCGATGGACTCCCTGATCGCTGCCTCCGCCCGGGCACTGGCCGCCGGTGACCCGTTGGGTGCCTTGCAGCGCGTTGCGCTGCGAGACGACCCGCCTGCGCTCGCGCTGCGCGGTATCGCCATGGCGCAGTTGGGCGAATACCCGCGCGCCCGCGAGTTGCTCAAACGCGCCGCGCGTCGCTTCGGCGTGCATGAGGCCATGGCACGCGCGCGTTGCATCGTCGCCGACGCCGAGATCGCCCTCGCCACGCGAGATTTCAGCGGTTCGCTTCGCGCCGTGCAAGCCGCCGCTGCCACGCTCGACACGCATGCCGATGCCGCCAACGCAATGCTCGCCCGTCTGGTCATGGCGCGTCGTTTGCTACTGCTCGGTAGGCTCGACGCCGCCGCCCAAGCGCTGTACGAGATCAAGGCGCATGACGCGCCCGCACGCCTTGTCGCAGTCTTCGAACTCATTGCCACGGAATTCGCCCTGCGCTCGCTGCGCATCGACGAGGCGCACGCTGCATTGGTACGCGCACAGGCGGCTGCCGACATCGCGAACGTGCCCGCCCTGAGCGCCGAAGTCGAACACGTGCGCACGGTGCTGGCACGGCCGGTCGCGCGTCTCTGGCATCCGGACACTGAGCAGGTACTGGGTCTGGACGACGTCGCCCGCTTGCTCAAGTCCGGTGCGCTGATGGTCGATGCATGCCGGCGCGGCGTGAGTGCGGGAAACACGTGGCGGCCACTGGCGCGGCGTCCGGTGCTCTTCGCACTGATCCGGTGTCTGGCACAGACGTGGCCAACTGACGTGCCCCGCGAAACCCTCATTGCGGAAGCCTTCGGACTGCGGCGGCCCGACGATATCGACGATACGCACCGTGCCCGCCTGCGCGTGGAAATCGGCCGTCTGCGCGCGCTGCTCAAAGGCGTGGCGACGATCGACGCAACCCCGCGCGGCTTCGTGCTGCGAAGCGTCGACGACCGGCCGGTTGCCGTACTCGTGCCACCGATCGACGGCGAATTCGCTTCGGTGATCGCGTTACTCGCCGATGGCGCGGCGTGGTCCACGTCCGCCATTGCCCTCGCGCTCGGCGTCAATCAGCGCACCGTCCAGCGAGCCCTTTCGGCATTGCACGACGAGGGGCGCGTGCGCGCCGTCGGGCAGGCCAGAGCGAGGCGCTGGATCTCGCCGCCGCTGACCGAATTCACGACGATATTGTTACTCCCTGCTGCGTGGTCGTTTAGCTAAAGTGAAGTCGCACCCCCGGGCCCGGGCAAGTGATCCGACGAACTGATGCACCGACACATCGACGAACTGACAACTGGAGTCCACCATGACGAGCCAACCCCAACAACGCGCCCGGACCGCTGCCACTACCGTGAGCGCGGCCGATATCCTCTGTGAATATGGCCCCTTCAACGGCGCGGACCGCATCAACGGCGTGACCTACGACGGCCAGTCCGTCTGGGCATCGACCGGCCCGCATCTCGTCGCTTTCGATCCGGCCAACGGCGAAGTGCGCCGCACGCTCGATATGCCGGGCGACGCCGGCACCGCGTTCGACGGCAAACACCTCTATCAGATCGCCGAATCGCGCATCGACAAGATCGACCCCACGACGGGCAAGGTCGTGCACACGATTCCTGCACCCGATAGCGGAAGCAGCTCGGGCCTGACATGGGCGGAGGGCCATCTGTGGGTCGGGCAGTACCGCGACCGCAAGATCTTGCAACTCGACCCGGCGACCGGACGCGTACTGCGCACCATCGAGTCGGACCGCTTCGTCACCGGCATCACGTGGGCGAATGACGAGCTCTGGCACGGCACGTGGGAAAACGACGAGAGCGAACTGCGCCACGTCGACCCGGTCAGCGGCGAAGTGCTGGCGCGCGTGGTAATGCCGGACGGCATCGGCGTCAGCGGTCTGGAATACAACGGGACCGATCGCTTCTTCTGTGGCGGTGGTATGAGCGGCAAGGTGCGCGCCGTGCGCTATCCGAAGGACTGATCGCCGAAAGGCTGATTTTTCGAGGCACACGGGCGGAGGCTATCGAGCGCGATAGCCTCCGCCTATCTCATAGATTTCAATAATCAATTTCTATTGATCGATAGCATTCGGCATACTGGCAACACTTTCCACCCAGTCAGAGAGACAACGACATGCCGATCATCAACACCCAGATCAAGCCGTTCAAAGCCACCGCTTACCACAATGGCGATTTCACCACCGTGACCGAAGACACCCTGAAGGGCAAGTGGTCGGTTGTGGTGTTCTACCCGGCCGACTTCACCTTCGTGTGCCCGACCGAGCTGGGTGATCTGGCTGACCATTACGAAGAATTCAAGAAGCTGGGCGTCGAGATCTACAGTGTGTCGACCGATACCCACTTCACGCACAAGGCCTGGCACGACACGTCGGACACGATCCAGAAGATCCAGTACCCGATGATCGGCGACCCGACGCTCGCGATCTCGCGCAACTTCGACGTGCTGATCGAAGAAGAAGGTCTGGCCCTGCGCGGCACGTTCGTGATCAACCCGGAAGGCGAGATCAAGCTGTGCGAAATCCACGACAACGGCATCGGCCGCGACGCCAGCGAACTGCTGCGCAAGGTGCAGGCTGCCCAGTACGTGGCCGCTCACCCGGGCGAAGTCTGCCCCGCCAAGTGGACGCCGGGCGCTGAAACGTTGAGCCCGTCGCTCGACCTGATCGGCAAGATCTAAGTTTTACCGCAGCAAACGCCGCGCTCGTCACAGCGCGGCGCCCCGCCGGCGCACCTGTCCCCCCTGAACCGGGTGTGCCGGCACCTCCCCCGAATAACGACGTCGCCATCGCCAGCCTCCGGCTGATGCGGTTGCCCCTGTTCACCCTATCGAGACGGATGACACGCCATGTTGGACGCGAACCTCAAAGCCCAGTTGCAAACGTACCTCCAGAAAGTCACGCGCCCGATCGAGATCGCGCTGTGGCTCGACGACAGCCCCAAGGCAGCCGAGATGAAGGCGCTGGTCGAAGAGATCGCACCGCTCTCGCCGCGCATTACCGTCGTGGCACGCGATGACGCCGGCGAGCGCCGTCCGTCGTTCGCCATCGGTGCACCGGGCGAGGCACCGCGTATCCGTTTTGCCGGTTTGCCGATGGGGCACGAATTCACGTCGCTGGTACTGGCGCTGCTGCAAGTGGGCGGCCACCCGGTCAAGCTCGACGACGACACCATCGAACAGATTCGCGCGCTCGACGGCGATTTCCGTTTCGAAACCTATATCTCGCTGTCGTGCCAGAACTGCCCGGAAGTCGTGCAGGCGCTGAACGTCATGGCGCTCATCAACCCGCGTATTCAGCAGGTGACCATCGACGGCGCGCTGTTCCAAGGCGAAGTCGAAGCCCGTCAGGTGATGGCCGTGCCGACGGTGTATCTCAACGGCGAGTCGTTCACGCAAGGCCGTACCAGCGTGAAGGAACTGCTCGCCAAGCTCGATACCGGTGCGAGCGCACGGGCAGCGAAAGCGCTTGAAAACAAGCCGGTCTACGACATGCTGATCGTCGGCGGCGGCCCGGCCGGTGCCGCCGCTGCGATCTACGCGGCGCGTAAAGGCATCACGACGGGCGTCGTGGCCGAGCGCTTCGGCGGTCAGGTGCTCGACACGATGGCGATCGAGAATTTCATCTCGGTCACGCACACGGAAGGCCCGAAGTTTGCCACCGCGCTCGAACAGCACGTGAAGGCATATGACGTCGATGTGATCGATACGCAACGCGCCGCCGCGCTGGTGCCGGGCAAGATTCACGAAGTGCGTCTCGCCAGCGGTGCGGTACTCAAGGCCCGCTCGATCGTTTTGGCCACCGGCGCGCGCTGGCGCGAAATCGGTGTGCCGGGCGAGCGCGACTACCGCAATCGCGGCGTGGCGTACTGCCCGCACTGCGACGGCCCGTTGTTCAAGGGCAAGCGCGTGGCCGTGGTGGGCGGCGGCAACTCGGGCGTGGAAGCGGCGATCGATCTGGCCGGTGTGGTCAAGGAAGTCACGCTGATCGAATACGGCACGCAACTGCGCGCTGACGAAGTGCTCCAGCGCAAGCTGCGCAGCCTGCCGAACGTGCGCGTGCTGATGAATGCGCAAACGACGGAAATCGTCGGCGACGGCCAGAAGGTGAACGGTCTGGTGTATCGCGACCGTGCCTCGGGCGAAACGACGACGGTGGCGTTGGAAGGCGTGTTCGTGCAGATCGGTCTGGTGCCGAATACCGAATGGCTCAAAGGCACGCTGGCCCTGTCGCGTCACGGCGAGATCGAAGTCGATGCAAAGGGCGCCACGTCGATTCCGGGCGTGTTCGCGGCGGGCGATGTGACGACGGTGCCGTTCAAGCAGATCGTCATTGCGGTAGGCGAGGGCGCGAAGGCATCGCTAGGCGCGTTCGAGCACCTGATGCTCAGCTCGGTGGATGACGAGGTCGACGCGCAGCGTGAAGCTGTGGCGGTCTGACGATTCAGGAAGGGAAAAAGCGAGGGCGCAGCCGGATGGCTGCGCCCTCGTGCATCAAGACATCAAGGTGATAAACGTCAGGCGTTGGCCGGTTTGCCGGTCAGGCGCGACGCCAGCATGAGTAGCGTGCCGCTCACCGCCATCGACACCACACCCATCGCCATACCCTGACCGATCGAGCCCTGCTCGAACTGTCGCCACACAAAGATCGACACTGTCTGCACGCCGCTCGGCGCAAGCAGCAACGACGTGACCAGCTCGCGCGACGCAATCGCAAACACGATCATCAGCGACGCCGCGAGCGCGGGCATCACCAACGGCAGCGTGATGCGGCGCAGGGCCACACCGGCAGGTGCCCCGTGCACGCGGGCAGCCGCTTCCAGCGAGGCCGCCGTCTGACGCAACGCGGCGCTCGTGTAACGCACCGGATACGGCAGCAACAGGCAGCTGTACGAGAGCAGCAGAATTCCCCACGTGTTGTACGGCGTGACCGGCCAGAACGGCAGGTTCCACGCGAGGATCAGGCCCACGCCCACGACGATGCCCGGCAGCGCGTGCGGCAACAGCGACAAGCCATCGATCAGCACGCGGCCGCGCATGGTCGACTTCACCACACACCACGCACACAGGAAGCCCAGCACGCCGGTGACGAGCGATGTGCCCAGCGCCAGCGACAAGCTGGTCAGCAACGCTTCGACCCCTTCTGCCCCTTGACCCAGCAGTGCGGCGAAGTGTGCCGTCGTCAGGTTCGCCATCGACAGGCCGCCCGAGAGCGTGCCCGAGAAGGCCGTCGCGAGAATCGAGAACAACGGCGCGACGGTGGCCAGCAGCGCCACAAAGCCGAACCCCACGATGACCGGCAGTTGCCAGCGACCCAACGCACGCGGCGGTGAAGCGATCGGCTTGCCGGTTTGCGTCTCGAAGTCCTTGCCTGCCGACAACCGGTGCTGGAACACGAACGCCAGCAAGGCCAGCGTCGCCAGCACGACCGACAGGATCGATGCGCCCGGCAGGTCGATGGGCCAGTCGGCAAAGCGGCCTTCGATGGACGTGACCAGCACCGAAAACCCGGCGCGTGCCCCCAAAGCGGCAGGGGCACCGAACTCTTCGATGGCCATCGTGAACGCGAGCAACAGACTGGCGGCAAACGCCGGCAGTGCCAGCGGCAGCGTCACACGCGCAAACGCCCGCCATGCCGACGCGCCATGCACGCGTGCCACGTCGGCCAGCCGCGAGCCCGTGGTGGCCAGCGAGCGTGACACGGCGAAGTACACGACCGGGAAGATGTTGAGCGTCATCACGAAGACGAGGCCCGGCAGCGAGAAGAGGAAGCGTCCGGCATCGAGCCCGGTGAGCTGCTGCGCGTAACCGCCGGTTTGCAGCAACAGCATCCAGCCCAGCGCTGCGAGATACGGCGGCACCAGAAACGGCAGCAGGAAACACAGATCCCACACCCGCGCATACGGCACATGGAACAAGCCGCGCACCGCGCCGAGCGCGCCGCCCACAAGGGCTGTGCCCAGCGCCACCGACACCCCGAGCTGCAACGTGTTGCCGATGAGCGGCAACGTGCTGTCATGCGCGAGGGTCGGCCAGACGGCGGAGAAGGGCGCGTCGAACGAGCCCTGTGCGAGATGCGGGAAGATGGCCTGCAACAGCACGAACGCGACCGGTAATGCCACCACGACGGCGAGGGCTGCGACCGTCGCTGTCGGGAGAAGTCGGAACGATTTCACGTGGGGTCAGTGTTGGCCGTTGAGTTTTGCGAAACGGGCCAGCACTTCCGCGCGCGAAGCGCTCGACGACTGTGCGTCGCCTTGCGGCAGCAAACGCAGATCCTTGAACGAGGCGCGCTTGATGGCAATGTCTTCACGTGCCGGAATCAGCCACGCTTCAGCCACCAGTTGCTGACCCTCGTCGGAGAGCACGTAGTCGATGAACTGACGCGCTTCGCTTTGCAGCTTCGACGTGTTCAGAATCATCATCGGACGCGGGGCGATCACCGTGCCGCTCGTCGGGAAGATCACCTTCACGGCTTCGCCACCTGCGGCTGCTGCGTAAGCCACGTAATCGACCGCACCGAACACGGCCGCCTTCGCGCCTTGCAGCACCGGGTTCAACGCCTGCGCGTTCGGGCCCGACACCACCATGCCGTTTTGCTTCAGATCGTCGAAGAGCTTCCACGCTTCGCCGCCCAGACGTGCTTGCAGACCCAGCAACAAGTCGGCCGAGGCGCCCGAGAGGGCCGGGTCAGGCATGGTCACGAGATTGCGATACGCGGGCTTGGTCAGATCGCGCCAGTCGTGCGGCTCGGGCGTGCCCGACTTTGCATTCCACACGATACCGAGCGCCGAGAGGCCCTGTGCGACGTAATGCGTCGTCTTGAACGGGGCCGGCACGCGGGCGGCGTTGGCGCTCTGGAACGGGGCGAGCCAGCCGCGCTTTTCGAGATCTTGTGCGGTGTCCCACGAGGCGGAGATGAGGACGTCGGCACGCGGGTTGGCCTGTTCGGCTTCGATACGTGCCATCACCTTGCCGGTGGTGGCCTGAAATACATCGACTTTGATGCCGGTCTTCTTCTCGAAACCCGTCGCAAGCTTCTTGCTCAGGTTGCCGGGGCCGGCGGTGTAGACGGTCAGCGCATGGGCGTGTTGTGCGCCGACACTTGCAGCAAAGGCCATGGTGAGTGTCGCGATAATTTTGCGGTGGAGCATTATGGGCTACCTCGTAATACGTTTGTCAACGCGCCCGTGGGCGAGGATCACAATCTGATCGGCCAGCGCTTCGGCTTCTTCGCGGTCGTGGGTCACGTACACAGCCGTGGTGCCCAGACGCGAGAGCAGGGCACCGATGTCGGTGCACAGGCGCGTGCGGAGATCGCGATCGAGGTTGGATAGCGGTTCGTCGAAGAGCAGCAGGCGAGGGGCCGAGACGATGGCGCGCGCCAGTGCGACACGCTGTTGCTGGCCGCCGGAAAGCGCTTGCGGCCGGCGTGTGCCGTAGCCGCCGAGGCCGACCAGCGTCAGCGCTTCTTCCACGCGCTGCGCGCGCTCGGCGCGTTTCACACCGCGCATTTCGAGCGGGAACGCCACGTTGGCCGCCACGGTCATGTGCGGCCACAGTGCATAGTCCTGAAAGACCATGCCGAGCGAGCGCAATTCGGGCGAATGGCAAACGGTGTCGCTGGCGACAACAGTGTCGTCAAAGCGGATTTCGCCGCCGGTAGGCGCGAGCAGTCCCGCGAGCAGTTTGAGCAGCGTGCTCTTGCCGCAGCCGGACGGGCCGAGCAAGGCGGTCGTGGTGCCGGCCGGAACATCGAGATCGATGCCGTCAAGCACGCGCGCTGCACCAAACGTCTGGTGCAGCGCGCGCAGCGAGAGATGAACCCCGCTGCTTGCCATGCTTGCCGGCGACACCTCGCCGTGCGACAGGCGTGTGTCGCGCTTCATCAGAACACGTGCTTGACGCCGGCCATCGTACCGAACTGGTTCTTGCCGGCCACCACGTTGGTGCCGAAACCGTTCAGACCGAGGTCGGAGCCGTTACGGTTCACGACGTAGCCCATGTTGACGTAGACGTCGGTACGCTTCGAGAAGCTGTAGTCGGCGCTGACCTGGAACGACAACGGGTCACGATTCGTGCCGTAGAAGTTCTGGTACATGGCCGTGG
Source organism: Pandoraea sp. PE-S2T-3 (assembly GCF_002179965.1). Classification (GTDB taxonomy): domain Bacteria; phylum Pseudomonadota; class Gammaproteobacteria; order Burkholderiales; family Burkholderiaceae; genus Pandoraea. The sequence goes on along the minus strand of NZ_NGUQ01000008.1, from coordinate 183,204 downwards.
CCGACAGGTCGAGCGCCGGCGTGGCGTGCCACGTGGTGCCCAGCCAGTAGTAGCTCGATGCTTCCACCGGGCTCTTGTTCAGGGCCGAGAGGTGGATCGCCTTGGCGTTCAGGTAGCGGTAGCCCACATACAGGTCGACGCTTTGCAGCGAGTACTGCACGGCGGCGGCGATGCGGCGATCGACGTTGCCTTCGTAACCGCCGACCTTCGAGGTCAGCGCAGCGTTCGGGAGCACCGAGCCGCCGTTCTTCTGGTCGTAGGCGATCACGAACGACAGCGGGCCGTTGGCGTAACGCAGACCGGCGTCGACCACTTGCGCACGGCGGTTGTCGCCCGGCGTGGTGCTGGACGCGCCGAAGCTCACGTCGTCATAGCCCTTGGAGTACTGCACCATCGCTTCGAAGGCGCCGAACTTGCCCGTGTAGCGCAGGCTGTTGTCCAGACGATCGGAGAACGCGGTGTCCTGCATCTTGATGGCGTACACGGCGTTGTTGAGCGGGTTGAACTTGCTCACCCAGTCAAGGAACACGCCGCCCTGACGGCCGATCGAGACCGCGCCGAAGGCGTTGTTCGACAAACCGACATAAGCCAGCCGGCCAAACTCGCGACCGCCCTGAAGGGACGTGCCGTTACCGAGGTTGAAGCCGTTTTCGAGCAGGAAAAATGCCTTGTTGCCGCCACCGAGGTCTTCAGAGCCCTTGAGGCCCCAGCGCGAACCGGCGAGGTTGCCCGAGGTGACACGGGAGAGGCTGACGGTGTTGCCGGCGCTGTTCTTGTCGGCGTTGGTAAGGAATTCGACACCCGAGTCGATCAGCCCGTAGAGCTGAACGTTTGACTGGGCCAAGGCGGGCATGGGCAGGCTGCTGGCGAAAGCCAGGCAGCACCCCGCCGCCGCAATGCGGAAGTTGGGTTTCATTACAGGAGTCCTCTTTGGGATTCAATTGAGCCGTCAGGTTAAGCGGCCAACATGTCGCCAACATGACAATCGATCGTCATCCGAAAGAGGTCCTGCAATGCTTGCCGCTCAGATCGTGTTCGGGCCGGGCAGGGTGATGGTGAAGCGGGCGCCACCGAGTGGCGAAGTCTCCACGCCGACCTTGCCGCCGTGCAGCAGTGCGATACGCCGCACGATGGCCAGCCCCAGCCCGAAGCCGCCAGTGGCGCGGTTGCGGCTGCTGTCGAGACGGTGGAACGGCTCGAAAATGCGCGCGCGGTCTTCGGCGGGCACGCCTTCGCCGTCGTCGTCGACGTAGATCATCACACCGCCGTCGTCGCAGGTTTTCGCACCGCACACGATACGCCGCGAGGTATGGCGCATGGCGTTGTTGAGCAGGTTCTGCACGGCGCGGGCAAGCAGCTTGGGTTCGACTTCGACGCAGTCGGCACCGGGTTCCGCTGCGATATCGAGCGCAATCGAGCGCGACGCGAGCACTTCGGTGCAATTGGCGGCGAGGCTGTCGAACATCAGCCGCAACGACACGCTATGACGCGTGGGTGGCGCGGTGATCTGATCGAGGCGGGCCAGCGAGAGCAACTCGGTCACCAACTCGTCAAGCTCGCGAATGTCGCCCTTGAGCGCGACGATACGATCGTCGGCATCGGCGTCGTGACGGCGCTGTTGCAGAATTTCCAGCCCGAAGTCGAGCCGCGCGATCGGCGTGCGCAGTTCATGCGACACAGCATTGATCATGTCTTTCTGCGTGGTGATCGAGCGCTCGATGCGATCGGCCATCGTGTTGAACACGCGCACGAGGGCGGCCAGATTCGAGAAGCGCGAGACGCGTGCGCGTGAACTGAAATCGCCTTCGCCGAAACGCAAAGCTGCACGGTTGAGCGACTGCACGTCGGTCCAGTACCAGCGCGACCATGTGAGGACGGCGAGCAGGATCAGCAATGCCACTACGGTGTATGCGAGGTAGTTGATCTGGCGCAGATTCAGGTCGGTGCCGGTCGCCGAGGTGAGCACCCAGTCGGAGTTGCGCAGACGTACCGCGTAATGATCGCCGTCGATGCCGTTGGCGACGACGAGCCCGGCTTCGAGATCCTTGCGGGCATATTCGAACGGCAGCGGCAGGCCTTTGAGCGGCTTGATCTCGATCTTGTCGTTGCCGTGGGATTCAAACTTCGCAATAAACGCCGGCCACTCGGATTCCGGCAGTTTCTCGAGCGACTGGTTGATGAGCCAGACATAGGCGCCCAGTTGCTTCTGCGCCGAACGGTTCAGGATGTCGTAGAAGAAAAAGCCGAACGTGTTGTTAATCAGCAAGATCGCCACGACCACGGCGAGCGCGACCAACCCGTACAGCTTCAAAAGAATGCGAAACATGAATCAACTCTCCCAGGCCGACGGGCTGAAAAGGTAGCCCCGGCCCCAGACGGTCTTGATGCGCTGCGGCTCGCCATCGGTATCTTCGAAGCGTTTGCGCAGCCGGTAAATGCCCACGTCCACCGTGCGGTCGATGCCGTCGAATTCGATGCCGCGCAGCTGTTGCAGGATCTCGTCGCGGGTCACCACGCGCCCGGCACCCTTCGCCAGAATCAGCAGCAGGCTGAATTCGTTCGACTTCAATTCGACCGGCAGGCCGCGCCAGAACACCATGCGGTCGCGCGGCACGATGCGCAACTGGCCGAACGCGAGACCGTCTTCGGTGGGCTCTTCGATCTCGGCGAGTGGGGTGGCGCGGCGCAACAGCGCCCGCAGGCGTGCCAGCAGCAGCCGTGGTTCAACCGGCTTGACGACGTAATCGTCGGCCCCGACTTCGAGCCCGGCGACCTGATCGTAGGTGTCTTCGCGTGCCGTCAGGATGAGGATGGGCGTGGCGCTGACGGCGCGAAGCTGCCGGCAGACCTCCATGCCGTCCATGCCGGGCAACATCAGGTCAAGGATGACGACGTCGGGCGAGAAGGCGCGAAAGCGCTCCAGCGCCCGTGCGCCGTTGGCCACCACCGTCACTTCAAATCGATAAGCGTGCAGATATTCGGTGACGAGTGCGGCAAGCCGCGCATCGTCCTCGACGAGCAAGACACGGTACATGGCCGTATTCCTTTCCTGTTGTGCTGTGCCGCAGTGTTGGGCGGCACTCCCGTGAAGCGCATTCTACTGCCCGGGAGCCCCGCCCGGCGGGCGTTTCAAACCTGCGAACAATTGAAAACATTTGTTCACAACTCTCCTAAATCGAATAACAGTCACGCCGCCGGTTCGCGCCTACCATGCGTTCACCTTGCAGTTCGTTCGTCTTGATTCCTCTCGCGTCATTACGTTCACCGGCTGCAATCTTCCAATAATTTGTAGGAATCCAATGAAAAACCGCCCCCTTCGCTATCCGCGCTATCTCCGCTTGTTTCCCCGCGTTGCTGCACTGAGCGCCGCTGGTGTCGTGTTTGCTGGTGTCGCCCCGCAGGCGTTCGCCGTCGACCCGGGCCGCTACAGCGGCATCCAGCCCGACGCGAGCCTGCCCACGCAGGCGCCGGAAAGCGGTTACGAGTTCACGGTGGGTGGCGGTGTCGGTTATTCGCCGCGCTACATGGGCAGTAATGAGTACCGCGTGACGCCCGCGCTGAATCTGGCGCTGCAAACCCCGTATGGCGTGTTCGTCGGGCTGAGCGGCATCGGCTACCGGCTGTCGCTGCCGGCCGGCTTCTTCGTGTCGGCTGCGCTGTCGTACGACGGCGGTCGAAAGGACCAGAAGAAGGGGCTCGATTCCGGCTCGGACAAATTGCGCGGCATGGGCGACATCAAGGGCTCGGTGTTCACCACGTTGCAAGCCGGCTACGCCATCGGCGATCTGGCCGTTGTGAGCGTCGCGACCGATATTCCGCTCTCCAACCGCGATCGCGGCAATGTCTATCGCTTTGCGGTGGACAGCGTGCTGTTCAAGACGGCCGAAGATTCGGTCGGCGTGAGCGCAACGGCGCACTTTGCCAGCGGCAAGTATGCGCAGACGTATTTCGGTGTGACGGCCAATCAGAGCCTGAATTCCGGCTATCGGCAGTATGCCGTCGGCGGTGGCCTGTACGGCGTGAGCCTGACGGCGAACTGGACGCACAAATTCAACAAGCACTGGAGCACTACGGTTGCCGGCGGCCTGATTCGCTACACCGGTAACGCATCGAAGAGTCCCATCGTGTTCAACAAGACCAACTATCAGGTCGCCACCACGCTCGATTACACGTTCTGAGCGTCTGTACTCGTGTGATGTGCGGCGGTCCTGTTTTCTAGCCTTGCGAGGCAATAGCCATGCGAATTCTCGTCACCGGCAGTACCGGTTTTGTGGGCGGCGCCGTCGTCGCTCAACTTCTCAAAGACGGCTTCGGTCCGTCGTTGTTGCTGCTGGTGCGTGCGCGCACCAGCTCCGACGGCCTTGCGCGTGTGCGCGCCGCGATGGACCGGTTTCGCGTCGCCCCGGTGCACCGGCTCTCGCTCACCGAAGCGAACATTGTGTGCGGCGATCTCGCGCAACCGATCTCGTTCGACGACGACCATCGCATGCGCCGCGTGACCCACGTGATCCACGCGGGGGCTATTGCCTCGTTTTCGGCACACCCGCAACTCGATACCGTGAATGTCGCGGGCACGCTGGCGCTCGCGCGCGCCGTGGCCGCTTCGCCGGTGCTGGAGCGCTTCGTGTACGTGGGCACCGCAATGGCCTGCGGCGACGCGATGTCAGGCGTGGTCAAGGAGTCGCACGATTTGGCGCGCGCCGATCATCAACTGGTGCCGTACACGGCGTCGAAGGCCGAAGCGGAGGCGCGGTTGCGGCGCGAATGGCCCGGGCTGCCGCTGGTGGTTGCGCGCCCGTCGATTGTCGTGGGTCATACCAAACTCGGCTGCGAGCCGTCGGGCAGCATCTTCTGGATGTTCCGCATGGTGCAGTTGCTGGGTGCGTTCACGTGCGGTCTCGATGACCGGCTCGACGTGGTGCCAGTCGATTTCTGCGCCGATGCGCTGATCGATCTGGCATTTCTGCCGCGCTTGCGCCACGACCTGTATCACGTGTCGGCAGGGCAGTCGTCGACGCGCACGATTCGCGAAATTGAAGCGGCCCTTGCCCGTGCGCGCGGTGTGGCGCCGCTGGGCGAGCGCTTCCGGCATATCGGCGACGCGGAGATCGAGCGGCTGACACCGGCGCTCTCGCGCCAGCTCGGCAATGGCAACGGCCGGTTGATGGCCAAGGCGTTGCGTCGCTATGGCGCGTTTGCCTCGCTCGATTACGTGTTTGACAACCATCGTTTGCTGGGCGAAGGCACCTCGCCGCCGCCGCCCGTCACCGATTACCTCGATGTTTGTGTGCGCTCGTCGGCCGCCACGTCGGTGGCCGAGCAGATGGCGTGGGATTTCAAGTGAGTCTCGTTGGAGGACGGGACAGGCGACGCGCCGGTCCGGTCGGCTGGCTGCGGGGCGTGCAGCGTACGATGGGGTCGCTGCCGCCTTTCAGCGTGAGGCGACCGGACTGGCGGCGTCTGCCGCAAAACATTGCGCGAGAAAGCGCTCGGTCGGACGGCTGAGCGCGTCCGCGTGCGGCACCAGTGCCGTGAGCAGGCGCTTGAGGCCATGCGGCGGATCGATGCGAACGGAGGTCAGCGCGCCATCTTCATGACGCATCGACATGGCGGAAACGAAGCCGATCCCCATGCCGGCACGCACCGCTTCCTTGATACTTTCCACCCCGGCCAATTCCAGTGCGACACGGGGTTCCAGTCCCGATACCGAGAAGGCGCGCGCCACCAGCGCCCGTACGCCGGAGCCCGGTTCGCGCAGGATCAGCGGATACTCCGCGATGCTTTGCAGCGAGGCGCCGCCCGGCAACTGCGCGAGTGGGTGGTCGGACCGTGCGATGGCCACGACTTCGTCGTCGCGCCACGGACGCACGGCAATTTCCGGCGACAGGCCGGGCGGCACCGCGCCTTCGATAAAGGCGACGTCCAGACTGTCGAGCTGAGCGACGATTTCGCTCGTGTTGCCGTCGACGATATGCAGCGCGACGGCGGGGTAGCGTTGATGGAATTCCGCGATGACGTACGGCAACAGATAGCTGGCAGGCGTGGTACTCGCGCCGATGCGCAAGGCTCCTGTTTCCAGCCCGCGAAGGCTGTCGCGCAACGCCAGCGCCTGCCGATAGTCCTGCCGCAGCTTGTTCGCATACGCCGCGACTTGTTCGCCTACAGCGGTCAGCCGTATGCCGCGTCCGTCGCGGCGGTACAGCGGCTCGCCGAACGATTCCTGCAATAAGCGCAACTGCCCGGAGACCGCCGGCTGCGACAGGTGCAATGCCTCGGCGGCATGGCTGATGTTGCCCAGTTCGGCCACCGTCGCGAAGGTCAGCAATTGGTCCGGCGTCATATCGAATTCATCGGAAATGGTGATGATTGGTGGCCATCATAGCCATTTTTTCGATAATCGGCGCGGGGAGTCTCAGGTGAGGCCGGGTTGCGCCGCGACGAGCGCCTGAACGTCGTCCCAAGTCGGCGCGTGCGCCCCGGTGCGGGTGCAGGCCAGTGCGGCGGCTGCCGCCGCGTGGCGCAGGTGCGTGGCAAGGGGCGCGTCCGGTAGACGCGAAAGGCTGGCGAGCCAGCCGCCAATGGTGGCGTCGCCCGCGCCTACTGTGTCAGCCACTACGACTCGGTAGGCCGGTTGCGCGAGCTCAACGCCGTCAGGGGTGAGCAAGCGCATGCCGTGTTCGCCATCGGTCAGCAATAACGTGGCTCGTGGCGCGATACGTCGGACTTCAGTCAATGCGGCGGCGTCAGCTTGTGAGGGATACAGCGCGCGCAAATCTTCGACGGACAACTTTAGCCAAGTGGCAAGGCGTGCCATACGGGTGAAAGTCGCCAGATAGTCCGGCCCCATCAGGTTGCGCAGATTCGGATCGAAGCTGATGGCCACGCCGCGCGCATGCAGTTGTTCGGCCAAATCGAGCAGGGTGCTGGCGAGCGGCTCGCGCACGAGACTGATACAGCCGAAGTGCGCGACGCGGGCTGCTGCCTGCCAACCCTCGGGCAGCGCCTGCGGGTCGAAGGCCAGATCGGCGGCCCCTTCGCCAAGGAAGAAGTAGGCCGGGGGATCGTGTCGATGCACGACGGCGAGCAACGGCGGTCGGTCCACGGCTTGCAGGAATCGGGCATCGAGACCTGCGGCTTCAGACAGGGCAAGCAATTCGGTGCCGAACGGCGCATGGGTGCTGATGGCACCGCCGTAGCCCGTTGGCACCCCCATGGCGGCGGTGACGCGTGCCACGTTCCAGCAAGCGCCACCGGCACGGCTCACCCACTGGCGGCCATCGCCCTGCGGCTGGCGAATCAGGTCGGTGAGGGCTTCGCCGAAGACAAGCAGTGCGGGCAGGGTCATGGTGACAACATCGAACGCAGTAGGGCTGAGGCCGTCAGCATACCTTCGATGAGGCCGTACGGGCGCTGTCTGCGCGAGATGCTGCTCGGCGGTGCAGCGACTATTTGCTGTGCAGCAATAGCGCCACACCCGCGGCGAGCACCACGAGATTCACGACTTTTACGAACTGCGCACGCGACAGATGCAGCGTGACGCGTTTGCCCAGCCACATGCCAAGCATCATCGCGGGCACCAGCGTGACGGTAGTCACCAGCATCGACAGATCGGCATAGACGCCCGCCAGCAGAAACAACACGGCACGCACCAGCGTGCTGAAGCCGATGAGCGTGGCCTGCGTGACGCGCATCGACTCCACGCGTTCGAGACGGCTGGTCAGGTAGATCGCATAAATGAAGCCGCCGCTGCCGAACATCGCGCTGAACACGCCGCCCACGGTGCCGAACGGGATCGCCCACTTCTGCGAGAGCCGCGATTTGGCGCGCGGGCCGATCAGCGCAAACACGGCATAGCCGCACACGAACCACGCGAGCGCGCGCAGCAGTGTTTCAGGGCGAAGGTGCAGCAGCAACGCCGCACCCGCGAGGCTGCCGGCAAGCATCGCGGGTAGCAAACGGCGCAATTCGCTCGTGTCGGCCGCGCGGGCATTGCGCACCACGTTGCCCGAGGCGGCGCTGAAGTCGAGCAGGGCGAGCATCGGCACGATCTGCGCCACGGGCAAGGTGTAAGCGAGCACCGGGCTCGCGACCAGCGCAGTGCCGAAGCCTGCAATGCCGAAGATGAGGTAGGCGACGACAAGCGCCGCGCTCATCAACAGCCAGGCGTGAAGCGAGGGGAGTGCCGCGATGAAGGTGTCGAACTGAGGGAACGGCATAAGGGTGGGGGCGGGTAATCGGGGAGGGGCCGCGAAGGCCTGCGCTTTCCGTCAGCATAGGGCCGGGGTGCTGCACCGCGCCAATATAGAATGTGGCGATATTCGATCTCGAAACGGCATGACCATGGTGTCGCTGCGGCAGTTGCGGTATTTCCTCGAAGTGGTGGATGCGGGCGGCTTCAGCGCGGCCGCTGAACGGCTGTTTGTCGCGCAGTCGGCGCTGAGCCGTCAGATCTCGGAACTCGAACGCGAATTGCAGGCGGTACTGCTGGAGCGCTCTTCCAAGGGCGTGGCGCTGACGCCCGCCGGACGCACGTTCGTCGACGAAGCGCGCCGTGTGCTCACCGAACTCGAAGGGTCGGTGGCGCTCACACGCAGCGTGGCGCGCGGTGAGCAGGGTTCGGTGCGCCTCGCGCATTCCACCTCGGTGCCGTTTGCGGGCGAACTGCCTGCCGCGTTGCACGCGCATTTGTCTGCCAACGCGGGGGTCAGTGTTGAGATATCGACGTTGTCGTCCGAGCAGCAGCAAGACGAAATCGAAGCCGGCCGCATCGATCTCGGGCTCGTGCGTTTGCCGGTGCTGCGCCCCGCGCCGTCGCTGATCTGCGAGCGCATCGCCGTCGAGCGTCTGGTGTTGCTGGTGCCGGGCGGGCATCCGTTGGCCCGTGAGACGTCCATCCGTGTGGCGGCGCTCGCCGACGAGCCCTTTGTCTCAATTCCTCATCGCGAGCGCGGCGGCCTGAGCTACCGGGTAGCGCAGTTGTGCCAGCAGCATGGGTTCTTTCCCCGCGCGGCGGCGGCGACCTCGCGCAAAATCGCCCAAATGAATCTGGTCGAGGCGGGCTTCGGCGTGGCCATCGTGCCGGAAAGTCTGGCCGCGATGGCAGGGCCCGGGGTCTGCCGGGTGACGCTCGACGACCCGCATGCCGTGTGCGAAGTCGCGTTGCTGCGCCGCCGCGATGCCGGGGCGCTTGCCGTGGCGTTGGGGGACGCGCTGAAGCTTGCACTATGCGCTATCGCAATCCCTGACGGACTTTGAACCCCCGCAGTAAGTCCCGCGTAAGGCGTGCATGAGAGGGTGCCCCCATAAGGTGCGGAAAACACGCGGGGCAGGCCCGCAAGCCGGCTGCGACAGCGTCGCGGACGGGCTTGTGCGAAGCGAGGAAACCCTCAAGTCGGCCGTTTTTTCTCCCGTTATACTTTTCGACACATCAGCGCAGGGCGCGCACGCCGGACCGGCAGGCGCGCACCTTCGCCATAAAAATCAGATCAGAGATGCGAGGAGACGACGATGGGGCTATTCACGCGCCGCGGGGCAGCCGCGCAGACCGTCACAATCATGAGCGAGGTGGCCGACAGTGCCGGCACCCTTGGCATCGAGCTGTGCGATATCGCCGGTAATGTCGACGAAATCGCCGTGCGCATCAAACGGCAGGCCGAAGTGTTTCAGGAGCTTCAGCGCGCCGCCGCCGACACCAGCGAAGGGAATCAGCAGATTGCCGCCGCCGCGCGCGAAGCCCGCGACGTCGCCGATCGGGCGAGCGCCGAGATTGCCGCGTCGCGCGGTACTGCCGACGCTTCGCTCGCGTCCATTCACGGGCTGGTCGAAGGGGTGTCGGGCATGGCCGGTGAAATTGCCGGTCTGCGCGATGCACTCGAACACGTGGGCAAGGTGGCCGAAGGCATTTCGGTCATTGCGCGCCAGACCAATCTTCTCGCCCTCAATGCTGCGATCGAAGCCGCCCGCGCCGGTGTCGCGGGTCGCAGCTTTGCGGTCGTGGCCACTGAAGTCAAACAGTTGGCAAGCAAGACCTCGGAAGCCACTCAGCAAATCGAACAAACGCTCGCCGCACTGGCGGAGCGCACCCAGCGGCTGATGCGCGAGAGCAACACCAACGTGGCCCGCGCAAATGAAGCGCGCGAAGGCACGCGAGCCATTGCGAGTGTGATCGAGACGGCGGGCACCGCGCTCGACACGTTCGACCGTCAGGCCGGGCAGATCGTGCAGGCGAGCGAAGCCATCGAGAACGAATGCAGCACGCTCGTCGCGCACGTCGATGAAATGGCCGATGGGGTCGCACACTCCGCCGAGCATGTTGAGAACGCACGCGAACGGATCAACGGGTTGCTCTCGGTATCGGAGCACCTGATCGGCCTGATTGCCGAGGCGGATGTGGAAACGGAAGACACACCGTTCATTCGCGCAGTACGGCGCGCCGCGAAGCAGGTGGGCGAGACCTTCGAGGCGGCGCTCGCCAAGGGCAAGATCAGCGAACAGGAGTTGTTCGATCGTCGCTACGAACCAATTCCGGGGTCGAACCCGCAGCAACTGATGGCGCGCTTCACGCGCTTTACCGACGAAACGCTGCCGACGATTCAAGAGCCGTTGCTCTCACTGAGCGAGCGCATCGCCTTTTGCGCCGCCGTCGACGAGAACGGCTATCTGCCGACGCATAACCGCAAGTTCTCGCAATCGCCCACCAACGATCCGGTATGGAATGCGGCACATTGCCGCAACCGGCGATTGTTCAACGACCGCACGGGCGCGGCCGCCGGGAGCAACACGAAACCGCTGCTGTTGCAGACGTATCGGCGCGATATGGGCGGGGGCGAGTTCGTGGTGATGAAGGATGCGTCTGCGCCCATCTATGTGAACGGGCGTCACTGGGGCGGCTTCCGGATCGCGTATCGCGTGATGGCGTAGTCAAGCAGATGCAGGGGCTTGCCGCCGCGTGCCCATGAAAAAACGCGCCACCGACGAAAGCATCGGTGGCGCGTTTTTTTTTGAATGAGGGCATCAGGTCATGCGTCTGTCGTCCTCATTCGTCGATCGATTCTGGCCGATATCAATAGCCGTACCATTGGCCATGACGCCAGTAGCCGCGGCCGTAGCCGTAGGGGCGCCCGTAGTAGGGGCGGCCGTAGTACACCGGCGCCGGGGCGACATAAACCGGCGGCGGGCCATAGTAGGCGGGCGCTGGGGCAACATAGACGGGCGGGGGCGGTGCCACGTAGACGGGCGGCGGTGCGTAGACCGGGCCCGGGACGACGAGCGGCACACCGATGCCGATGCCCACCGAGACGTGTGCCTGCGCAGTTCCGATCGCACCCGCGGCGAGCGCGACTCCGGCGATGGCAAGGGCGGCAAACTTGGCTTTCATGATATTTCTCCTGCGGACTTGGCAGCGTACTGATAACAGCGCCCGGACGGCACCATGCCGGCCGACTCGCCGGGTGCCCGCCGGCACCTTGGGTTTGTCAGATTCCTTGGCTTAACTTTACTGAAGTTCCGAAACGCGGGTGCTGCGCAATTGTTGCAAAGTATGCGCATTCGCACGGGGTGGGGAACGTTCGGGCGTGGAAAAGCGGCCGCCAAACGTGTGAATCGCGCACCCATTCTATTCAGAATCAACGGTTTGCGCTCGTTTCGGTTGACGACAGCGGTGGTCGTGGATGCGCGAAACGGGTGACAGCGGCGCGGCACTTGTTACATTCATTTACATGGCCGCCTGCGCGCTGTGGTGCAAAAACAGCGGCGGATGCCGCTTGCGCGACATCCGCCTGCCGTCGGTGCCTCTTCCTGCCGGGCGTGCTGTCCCCGTGGACAACGGTCGGACCGCGCGCCTGCCGAGACACCTCTCCTCCCCTGCTAAACCGGGCGCGGCACCGCCGCGGGTTCGGGTACTGCTGTCGTCAACGTCTTTGCTACGTCTTGTTTATTGATTGAAGCGCACCTTGGCGTCGGCCATGCAGGCATCCTTGCTGTTGCCCGTCATGCTGTCGCAACGCTCCACGGCAGCCTTGTACTGGGCCTTGTTCGCATCGGCGTTGGCATCCTGACGCGCAGTCGCGGTGTCCTTGGACGACTCGCGGCTCGTGCGCATCACTTTGGCGTCGCCATAAGCCTTGGTCTTGGCGGCGTCGGCATCCTTCGCGCAGACATCCTTTTCGTTGCCCTTCTTGTCGTCGCAGCGCAGCTTGGCGACGCTGTAGTCGGCATCGGCCTTCGCGACTGCCGCGTCATAACGCGCCTTCGGCGTGTTCTTGTAGTCGGCTTCCGCATTGGCCTTGGCAACCTTCTCGTTGCCCTTGGCGTTCTCGACACAGACCTTCTTGGCGTTGTCCTTCAGGTCTTCGCAACGCGCGACCGATGCCTTGTAGTCGGCCTCGGCAGATTTCTGCGCGGCGTCGTAGCGGTCTTTGGTGGCGGCGTCGGCGGCGCTGGCCGAGGCAGCGCCAAAGGCGCTTGCGGCCAGCACGGCACAGGTCAGCCAGTTCAGAGCGAGTCGGTGTTGCATGTCAAAGTCCTCCAGTGAACGAGCAGATAGTTGATGTCTTCGTGGGCTTCGTTGTCTTCGCTAGCCGTTACTTGTTGCGGTCGGCGGCACCCTGGATGGCTTCACCACCCTTTTCGATGTCCGTACCCGCACCGTGGACGGTGTTGCAGCCAGCAAGACCCAGCGCGAAGCCGGAGAGCAGAGCGATGGCGATCAGTCGTTTCATTTGAGTTCTCCTTGAGAGATAGCGATAGCGGCGGCGATAGTGGCCAAGGGTGCTAACAACGGTGCCGGGGAAGCGCTCCATGGCGCTTCGATGCCGTTCGGCACCTGCTGCCGGTGCGTCCGCCTCCCTACGGACGCGACCGTGGTGCTTACCAGAGCTTGTGGTCCTTGTTCCAGGTGTCGACTTCACGTTCCGCCTCGGCCTTTTCCTTGCCGTAGCGTTCCTGGATCACGCCCACGAACTTGTCGCGGTTGCCTTCGATCTTGAGCAGATCGTCATCGGTCACCTTGCCCCACTGCTTCTTGGCTTCGCCCTTCAGTTGATTCCACTTGCCCTTGATCTGATCCGAGTTCATAACAACTCCTTTCCGGTTGGGATTGGGTACTCCGAGGTACTGACTGCTTCATGCGATGGCGCCGTTGCGCCGTCGCCGCAGTTGCCGCCCGGTGTGGCGGCGGTTGATTCCATGGTAGGGAGTGCCAATCGTTCGCGCTGTCAGTGAGACCAGCGTCGCGCTGTAGGCGGAGTCGGGTAGCGCTGTCAGCGCATTCCCACGGGGGAGGGCGGCGTGCCGTCGGGCCGGTCGGCTTGATCGGCCTGCGCGGTGTGATCGGAGGGGACGGCAGGGGATGCCGGGGTGGTGGAATCGGTGGAACTGGGGGAATTGGGGGCGTCAGTGCGATTGGCGCTATCCGCGCCATAAATCACATTGCCCGGGTCGGTCATGTCGAGCGCATCGGCCGGGTTGCACAGCGGCATCACCACCTGAATCTCGGTGCCGATTCGCTCCGGCAGCGAGTGGATATCGATGCGCCCGCCGCGCGCCGAGACGCGTTGACGCATGCCGAACAGACCATGCGTCTTCGGCTTGTTGAACTGGTCAGGCGTGAGGCCGATACCGTTGTCGATGACTTCGAGGCGCACGCGCTGATCGTCGCAGGCGAGCGCGACCCGAATCGTCGTCGCGCGGGCATATTTGCCCGCATTCGTCAGCGCTTCCTGCGCCACGCGGAACAGCGCAATGGCCGTGGCTTCCGGCAGGGCGAAATCTTCTTCCGGCAGATCGAGATCGAGCTGCCAGTGCTGTTGGTCGGCGGCTTCTTCCGCGAGCGAGCGCAGGGCGGTCACGAGACCGAAATTGATCAGTACCGTGGGGCGCAGATTCTCGATGATGCGGCGCTTGATCTGGATGCCGGAGTCGAGATTGCGCTGCGCACGCGCGAGTTTTTCGGCGATGACGGTGTCGGTGTTGCGCAGTTTGTGGTGCGCCCACGTGACGTCCATCTTGCATGCGGTGAGGATCGCGCCCAGCTCGTCGTGCAACTCGCGCGAGAGCCGCGTCTTCTCGTCTTCGCTCACGTTCTGCAAGTGTGTGGCCAGTTCGTCGAGCTGTTCGGTGCGCTCGCGCACGAGGCGGTCGAGGTGCGCCTGTTGTTCATGCAATTGATCGCGCGCGAGTTGCTCCTGACGCATCTGCCGGCCAAGCGTGCGGAACAGCAGGATGAACAACAGAATCGTCAGCACCGAGAGTGCGCCAGCGCTGATGGCGGAGATGGCCTGATCGAAGCGGCCGTCGTCCTGCGCGGTGCGCGCGCGCGCGAGTTCACGGTTGTACAGATCGGTGATGGCGTTCTGCACGGGTTCCATCGTGCCGATGCCGAGATTGTTCGGGGCGAGCGCTTCTTCGAGATTCATTTCGCCCTGCCTGACGGCAGCGCGAGCGGTTTCCATCGCGGTAATGCGCTGCGAGAACAGCGTCATCACGTCGGCGAATTCGCGCGCCGCCTGCGCGTCGTGCACATCTTCGTAATGCTGGATGACGAGCGCGGCCAGATCGCGAATGCGGCGTACGGCCGAGAGGTACGGGTCGAGATAGATCGGGTTGTTCGTGAGCAGATAACCGCGCTGGCTCGATACCACCGTGGAGGTGCGCGCCATGATCTCGTTGAGCTCGTTGGCGGCGGTCATCGCTTGCAGCGCGGCCTCGTAAGTCGAGGCCAGCCGCCGGTGCGCCGACTCCAGCCCGATCAGGCTCCCGACCGTGATCACGATCGCGGCGATCATGGCAATGATCCAGCTTCGGCGACGCAACCAGGACGTGAACAAACGGGGCATTGAAGGGCCAAGGGAGGGTAGGGGGCGCTTCGATCATAAGTCGAAAATCAACCGATAGCGCGAAATGTCAGCCAATTCCTACGTAAAAACCAGCGCCACCCGGGCATTCTCGGCGGCGCTGTTTTTCTACCATACATTCAGCGCCGAACGTTTTGCATGCCATGTGCGCCACCCGAAAGACGGGATACATGGGCACGCCAAGCGCCGCGGAGCACACGCAAGCCTCAGGGAAGTGAAGGGTAAAACAAGGAGAACGCTATGTTGAAGTGGGCTTTGTTGTTCGCACTGATCTCGATCGTGGCGGGCCTGCTGGGCTTTACAGGGATCGCCGCCGGTGCGGCTGGGGTCGCCAAGATCCTCTTCGTGCTGTTCCTGGTGTTGTTCGTGATCTTCCTGCTGCTCGGTCTGACCGTCGCCAAGAAGATCGTCGACTAGCCGGTGCCGCCCGGGCCACCCGTCGAGGGGGCCCAGGCGGCCCGAATAAGCTGCCAACGCTGTCAATGCTGGTCTGGGCCGTCATTTTTGCAAGGAGCTAGCGATGCTTCACTACGCCGTCGTGTTTTTCGTGATCGCGCTGATCGCCGCAGTGTTCGGCTTCACCGGCATTGCCGCCGGCGCCGCCGAAATCGCCAAGATTCTGTTCTTCATCTTCCTCGTGATCTTTTTGGTCACGCTGCTGTTCGGCGTGGTCCGACGATAGCCGGGTGCGGCCGGTGCCGGGAGATCGATCGTCCGATAGTGATTTGACGACCGGCTCCCGGGCCTGAACGCCCCTTCCCCACAAAACACTCGCAGGAGAATTCGCTCATGCATACCGCCAAGCACGCCAAGCAACACGCCAAGACGCAAGGCAAGCCCGCCATCAAGGGCAACGGTCATAGCGCTCACGCCGGCGAGGACTTCGAAATCGATGTCCGTGCCCTGCGTGAGCGTGCCCGCGAGCATCTGGACGATGGTGCGGTGACGGAAGACTATCGCGCCGATCGCGATGCTGTCGTGCATATGCTCAATGACGCGCTCGCCACCGAACTGGTGTGCGTGCTGCGCTACAAGCGCCACCATTTCATGGCCACCGGCATCCATGCCGAGCCGGTTGCCGCCGAATTTGCCGAGCACGCCGCTCAGGAACAAGACCACGCGGACCGCATTGCGACGCGTATCGTGCAGTTGGGCGGCGAGCCCGATTTCGCGCCGGACAGCCTGTCGGCGCGCAGCCATGCCGAATATGTCGCCGGGAAGAACCTGCGCGAAATGATTCGCGAAAATCTCGTCGCGGAACGCATCGCGATTGAGAGTTACCGCGAGATGATTCATTATTTGGGCGACCGGGATACCACGACGCGGCGTATGCTCGAGGAAATTCTGGCTGTCGAGGAAGAGCACGCCGACGATATGCGCGACCTGCTCGACCGGGAGTGAAGGTCATGGCCAACGCGCCGAAGGGTAGCGACCGGACCGATGGGGACAGTCTCTGGAGCTTAGATGTCACTGACAATAAAAATCCTGATTGCCGACGATCACGCCATCGTTCGCACCGGCTTCAAGCAGTTCATCGCGGACGAGTCGGACATGGAAGTGTTGGGCGAGGCTGCGAGCGGCGACGAAGTGATTCGTGCCGTGCGCGATACGGCGTTCGATGTCGTGCTGTTGGATATCGCCATGCCTGACAAGAACGGCATCGACACCTTGCGTGTGATCAAGCAGTTGCGTCCGCAGCAGGGGGTGCTGTTCCTGTCGACGTATCCGGAAGCGCAGTACGCAGTGAATCTGCTGCGCGCCGGTGCCAACGGCTATCTGATGAAGGATGCGGCGCCCGAAGAGATCATCCGGGCGATTCGCACGGTGGCGCGCGGCCACCGCTATGTCAGCGAGATCACCGCCGATTTGCTCGCGCAGAAGCTCGATCAACCGATCGACGAGCCGATGCATGAGCAGCTCTCCGAGCGCGAGTTTCAGGTGTTCTGCAAGCTCGCGCAGGGCCGTACGCCCACCGAGATCGCGGAGGAACTGCATTTGTCAGTGAAGACCGTGAGCACGTATCGCGCGCGCGTGCTCGAAAAGATGCATTTGAAAACCAATGCCGATCTGACGCTCTACGCGCTCAAGAACGGTCTGATCAGTTGATGAGAGGCAGTTATGTCAACCGGGAAAGCGACAACGCTGACGGGGTCCCGCTCTCCCCTTAAGGTGCTGTTGATCGAGGACTCGGCGGTCATTCGCGAGAGCCTGTCAGAAGCACTCGGTTCGACCGGGATGCTTGAGGTGGCAGGGGTTGCGGAAACCGCCGACGACGCGGTTCGCACGCTTAAGGAGGATTCGTACGACGCGGTGATCGTCGATATCCAACTGCGGCGCGGCTCAGGCATGGACGTACTGTCCTACCTGCACGACGCCGGCCTGTTGCCTCACCTGATGGCCATTGTGCTCACGAATTACGCGCTGGCGACGTATCGCAAGCGTTGCCAGCAGCTTGGCGTGCAGTATTTTTTCGACAAATCGCTCGAATTCGACCGCGTGATCGAGGTTCTCGACGATTTCGCCACCGGCCGGCAGGCCTGAGCGGCGGACCTTTCCCGGACTACCGTTGAATTCCCATATAAAGGGATCGAATTTTATTATTTTCAACTATTTAGGTGCATGGGCTAAAATATCGCCTTTGCGCTAAATACCGGGTCAACGGCGGCGCACTGCGGGTAGTTTCGGCAGTGAGCTGCTATTTTTTTGCATGATCGAACTCCAGAACATTACCCAGCGCTTCGCTGGGCCCAAGGGGCCGATCGACGCGCTCTCCAATATCAGCCTGTCGATCGAGCGCGGCGAAGTTTTCGGCATCATCGGCCGAAGCGGCGCCGGCAAGAGCACGCTCGTGCGTGTGATCAACCTGCTCAACCGTCCGAGCGACGGCAGCGTTCGCGTGGACGGGCAGGATCTCACCGCCCTCTCGTCGGACGAATTGCGCAAAGCGCGCCGCCGTATCGGCATGATCTTCCAGCATTTCAACCTGCTCAGCTCGCGCACGGTGTACGACAACGTCGCGCTGCCGCTGGAGCTGGCCGGCCTGTCGGCGGATGAAATTCGCGCGAAGGTGCTGCCGCTGCTCGAACTCGTGGGCCTGACGGCGCAGAAGGATCGTTACCCGGCGCAGATTTCCGGCGGTCAGAAGCAGCGCGTGGGCATTGCCCGGGCGCTCGCCAGCGAACCGCAGGTGTTGCTCTCGGATGAAGCCACGTCGGCGCTCGACCCGGAGACCACGCGCTCGATTCTCGATTTGCTCAAGCGCATCAACCGTGAACTCGGTCTGACCATCGTGCTGATCACCCATCAGATGGAAGTGATCAAGCAGGTGTGCGATCGCGTGGCCGTGCTCGACGCCGGCCGCGTGGTGGAACAGGGCCGCGTGATCGACGTGTTCCTGCGTCCGCGTCACGAAGTCACGCGCGCCATGATCGGCGACGTGATCGCCCAAGAGCTGCCGGCAGGCGTGCGCGAGCGTATCGCTTCGCGCATCGGCAACGGGCACGATCACCTGTACCGGCTGGCTTTCTCGGGTGCCGGGGTGGATCAGCCGCTGCTCTCGGAAGCGATTCGACGCTACGAACTCGATTTCAATATCCTGCATGGCCAGATCGACGAGATCCAGGGGCAGGCTTTCGGATCGCTCGCCGTGATGGCCGGCGGTACCCCGGCCCGTGTGGCCGAAGCCATGGCGTTCCTCGCCAGTCAAGGCGTCGTTGTCGAGGAGATGAGCCATGTGGAGTGAAATGTTTGATCTGTTCGTCTCGTCGTTCTGGGAGACGATCATCATGGTCGGGATCTCCGGCCTGATTGGTGCAGTGGTCGGCGTGCCGCTAGGCGTGCTGCTGTATCTGACCGATCGCAATGGCGTGTTGCAGAACCTGCCGACCAATCGCATCGTCGGCATTCTCGTCAACGCCGTGCGTTCCACGCCGTTCATCATCTTGCTGGTCGCCGTCATCCCGTTCACGCGCCTGATCGTCGGTTCGTCGATCGGTACGATGGCCGCCGTGGTGCCGCTGACCATCGCCGCTGCGCCGTTTGTCGCGCGTCTGGTCGAGACGGCCCTGCGTGAAGTCGACCGTGGTTTGATCGAAGCCGCCCAATCGATGGGCGCGACCACGGGTCAGATCGTCATGAAGGTACTGCTGCCCGAGGCGCTGCCCGGCATCGTCGCCGGCCTGACCATCACGTTCGTGAGCCTGGTCGGCTACTCGGCCATGGCCGGTGCCATCGGTGGCGGCGGCCTGGGTGATCTGGGGATTCGTTACGGTTATCAACGATTCCTGCCCGAAGTGATGATCACGGTGGTGCTGATCCTGATCGTCTTCGTGCAACTGGTGCAGACGTTCGGCGACTGGCTGGTGCGCCGCCTGAGCCACAAGTAATTCATTCTGTTTTCGGAATAACATCGTCGCCGGCGAGCCGGCACTTACACGCGGGGGTTTTTCTCATGCAACGTCGTACGATTTTCAAACTGCTGGCCGGTGTGGGTGCCGCCACGGTGTTCGCCACGCAACTCGCCGCACCGGCCGCTGCTGCCGATGCCGTCAACCTGAAGGTCGGTGTGACGGGTGGCCCGCACGCGCAGATTTTCGATGAAGTGAAGAAGGTCGCCGCCAAGAACGGCCTGAATCTCAAGGTCATCGAATTCAGCGACTACGTGCAGCCGAATGCCGCGCTGTCGTCGGGCGATCTCGACGTGAACAGCTACCAGCACCAGCCGTACCTCGACGCGCAGGTGAAGGACCGTGGCTACAAGCTCGTGTCGATTGCCAAGACCGTGATCTTCCCGATGGGCGTGTACTCGAAGAAGATCAAGTCGCTGGCCGACCTGAAGGCCGGCGCCAAGGTGTCGCTGCCGAACGATCCGACCAACGGTGGCCGCGCGTTGTTGCTGCTGCAAAAGAACGGCCTGATCAAGCTGCGCCCCGACGCCGGCCTGAAGGCGACGCCGATCGACGTGATCGAGAATCCGAAGAAGCTGAAGTTCGTGGAACTGGATGCCGCCCAACTGCCGCGCTCGCTCGACGACGTGGACGTGGCGGTCATCAACACCAACTTCGCTATGGAAGCCGGTCTGAACCCGAAGCGTGATGCCATCGCCATCGAAGATGCCAATGGCCCGTACGCCAACGTGCTCGTCGTGCGCGCGGCCGACAAGGACAAGCCGTGGGTGGCCCAGTTGATCAAGTCGTACCACTCGCCGGAAGTGAAGGCGTTCATCGAGCAGAAGTTTGGCGGCTCGGTGGTGACGGCCTGGTAAGTTTGGCAAGTCGGCAGACAGTCGGCAGACGCTAATGCGATCTCCCGGAACGGCAGCGCTTCACGGCGCTGCCGTTTTTTTTCGTCCGGACGAAAAGTCGAGCGCTCGTCTGACAGCCGAAATACCAAGCTCGCGTGTGTGGCAATTCTGACACTGTCATGGTTTTGTCAAATAACGGCGATAGCCTGTGCGGCAAGTAAAAGAGGGTGCCCGCGGGCACCGTCACAAGACGCGGACATGGGCCTGAGAGCAGCTACCGCAAGCGAAGCACGGGGACCGGGCGAGGGCGCTGCATGGCGCACCATCTCGCCCTCGGGGCGCACGCGCGCACGAGGCGGCATGCCCGCACGACGCAATGCTGTTGGCATGACGGGCGCGCACCGCACCGACTTACGGAGTACCAGTTGAACCGTCCCCCGCCTGTAGCGATTCGTCCGTCGGAGCGCTTCGGCGCCCCTGCGGCATCGCACGAAGCACCTCCCACGGCCTCTGCCGCATCGGCTTCCGCTGCGGCCCTCGCTTCCCTCTCCCAATTCGACGAACCCGACGAGAGCGTGTTGCTCGCGCAGTTGTGCGAGGGCATCGGCCTCACCTGCGTGTTCCAGCCGATTATTGACTTTCGCACGTCCGGCATTGCCGGTTACGAAGGGTTAGTGCGCGGCCCGGCCGGTACGGCAATTCATTCGCCATTGGCGCTGTTTGCTGCCGCCCGTCGCCACGGGTTGAGTGGCCCGCTGGAACTGGCGTGCCGCCGCACGGTGCTGCGCGGGTTCGTCGATCAGGATCTGCCCGAACGGCTGTTTCTGAACATCGGGCCGGTGACGCGGGCTCAGCCGGGCGGTGGTGTGACTGAGTCGCTCGGGTTGGATGAAACGTTTGCCATGCTGCAATCGTTCCGTCTGCCGCCCGAGCGCGTGGTGCTCGAACTCACCGAACATGCGCCGACGCTCGATATCGCGAGCACGCGGGCGTCGCTCACGGCGTATCGGGCGCTCGGCTTCGAAGTGGCGCTGGACGACATGGGTGAGGGCTACGCGAGCTTGCGGCTGTGGTCGGAATTGCGCCCCGATTACGTCAAGATCGACCGGCATTTCGTCGACGGCATCGACAGCGACACGGTCAAGCTTCAGTTCGTGCGCTCCATGCGCCAGATCGCCGAGACGAGCGGCACGCGCGTCATTGCAGAAGGGATCGAACACGCCGAAGAGCTTCAGGTGGTGCGCGATCTCGGTATTTTTCTCGGCCAAGGCTATTTCATCGCACGCCCGGAAGCGCAACCGCAACGGGCGATTACGACGAGTGTGCAGGAAGTCGTGAACGAGCGGCGCGCGTATGTGCATCAGCAACCGAGTCAGCTCGGTGCGGGCAACGTGACGCTGGAGCGCATTGCGTCGTACGTTGCCCCCGTGTCGCCAGACACGCGCAGCGAAGACGTAGTGGCGCGTTTCGAGAGCGATCCGGCGCTGGAAGTGCTGCCCGTGGTGGAGCGCGATCGCGCGGTGGGCCTGATCGGACGCGCCTCGTTGATCGGCCGTTTTGCGCGGCCTTTCACGCGCGAACTGTATGGGCGCAAGCCGTGTTCGGCGGTAATGGAACCGCGCCCGCTGACGTTCGACAAAGCCGCGCGGGTGGAAGACCTGAGCCGCATGATCGCCGAGGGTGCCAGCCGCCAAATTACGGCCGGGTTCATCGTGACCGATCAGGGGCGTTATTTCGGCGTCGCGCAGGGGCACGCGCTCATGCGGCATATCACCGACATGCAGCTCGATGCGGCGCGTTACGCGAATCCGCTGACGCTGCTGCCGGGCAATGTGCCGATCGACGACTATATGGATCGCATGATCGGCGAGCGTCAGTCGTTTCACGCCTGCTATGTCGATCTGGATAACTTCAAGCCGTTCAACGACGTGTTCGGTTACCGGCGCGGCGACGATCTGATTCAACTGGTGGCGCGTGTGCTGATGGCGGTGCGTAACCCCGAACGCGATTTTCTCGGACACATCGGCGGCGACGATTTTCTGATCCTGTTCCGCAGCCCCGACTGGGAAGCGCGTTGCCGCGAAGCCCTCACGCGGTTTGGCGAGGCGGTGACGGAATACTTCCATCCCGATCAGATCGCAGCGGGGGGCTTCGAGGCGGAAGACCGGCGCGGCATGGTGATCTTTCACCCGATCACGAGTCTGTCGATCGGTGTGGTGGCGGTCACGCCGGAGAGTTTTCCGTCGCACGTGGAAGTCTCGGCCGCCGCGGCCGATGCGAAGAAAATGGCCAAGCGCGCGCTCGGCAACAGCCTGTTTATCGAGCGGCGTCGCGCGCATCGGTGAGATCGGACGCGATCGCAAGACGAAAAAAAGCCCGCCGGTGTGGCGGGCTTTTTCTTTGCGGCGTCACGACATCAATGCATCACTGTCTCAGTGTGACAGCGCCGGCATGCCGTCCATGCTCGCGGCGTCCTGCTCGCGCTCTTCATCCAGATACGGCGTGCGCCAGCCCGAGCGCACCCCCCAGTGGTAGAACGCCAGCGAAAGCGCGCCGACGATGACCATGTCCCAGCCGTAAGGCAGTACGCCGAGGCCACCGAATTCCTTGCTGCCGATATACGAGAGCAGCGCCATCATCGGCAGATATCCAATCAGCCACCACGACGCCTTGAGGTCGTGGCCGAAACCCTTCCACTTGTCCCGCGCCTGATAGTAGAAGTACACCGGCAGGGCGACGACCACCAACACGATGATTTCGCCGGTCAGCGGCCAACGGGCCCAGTACAGAATCAGCGACGCGCACACGAAGGCGAACGGCGCGATGAGCGACAGGCCCGGCAGGCGCAGCGGACGATGCAGCTCCGGCGCTGCTTGGCGCAGGGCCATGACGCTGATCGGGCCCGTCAGGTACGAGATCACGGTAGCGACCGAGATCACGGCGGCCAGCGTATCCCAGCCGCGGAAGAAGAACATGAACACGAACGAGATGGCGAGGTTGAACCACATCGCCGGACGCGGCACGCCATAGAGCGGATGCACGCGCCCGAAGATCGCGGGCATCGTGCGGTTGCGCTCCATCGCATAGATCATGCGGCTGGTGGTCGCCATATACGTGGTGCCGGTGCCGCTCGGGCTCAGGAAGGCGTCGAAATAGAGCACGATCGCCAGCCAGTTCAGGCCCAGCGCAATCGCCAGTTCGGCGAACGGCGAGCTGAAGCTCACCATGTGCCAGCCGCCTTTGAGCTGCTCGGGCGAGAGCGCGCCGATGTAGGCGACTTGCAGCAACAGATAGATGACGGTGGCGAGCAGGATCGAGCCGACCACGGCGAACGGGATGCTGCGACCCGGGTCGCGCGCTTCACCGGCCAGATTCACCGGACTCTGGAAACCGTTGAACGCGAACACGATGCCCGAGGTGGCCACGGCGGTGAGCACGGCCGACATGCCGTTCGGGGCAAAGCCGCCATGCTCGGCAATGTTGAAGTTGCCCGGATGGAAGCCCGCGATGATGAGACCGGCGATGGTGAGCGCCGGAATCGCGAACTTGAACAGCGTGATCGCCGTGTTGGCGCGGGCGAACAGCTTCACGCCCCAGTAATTCAGCATGAAGTACACGATCACGAGCAGGGCGGATAACAACAGGCCGCTGGTGGTGAGGGTGCCGTCGACGAACAACTGGTGTGCCCAGTCGTACGGCCACGTGCTCATGTACTGGATCGAGGCCTCGGCTTCGATCGGAATGACCGAGACGATGGCGATCCAGTTGGCCCACGCCGCGATAAAGCCGACGAGGCTGCCGTGCGAGTAGCGCGAGTAACGGACCATGCCGCCCGATTCGGGGAACATGGCGCCGAGTTCGGCATAGGTGAGAGCGATGGCCAGAATGACGACGGCGCCGATGATCCAGGCCAAAAGGGCCGCGGGTCCGGCGATCTTCGCCGCCTTCCAGGCACCGAACAACCAGCCGGAGCCGATGATCGAGCCAAGACCCGTCAACATCAGGGCGAACGGCCCGATGTTGCGCATGAGGGATGGGTTGTTATCCATTCGATGTCTTCTCCACGCCCGGGGGGAGCAACACGCCAGCACCGATGAGGGCGGGTTGGCGAGTTACGCGAGGGCGGACAAACCGTCGGCAGGCCGGATGTCATCACAGGGCGTGACGACGCGGGGGGCGGCGCTACCGGACGTGACTTCTGTTGATCGGACTTCGCGAATTCCGCTCTGGCCCTTCGCCACACACCGGCGTATTTCCGGTGGCGATTTTGCGGGTTTCGCAGGTGTATCGGAGGCAAGCCGTTACACAGAGCGAAATGAGGGTCGGAGTCGCTGTTCGCGAAAAAAGCGCGATTCTACCCGAGGCCGTGTCCATCTGTGGGACTTTGTAACACTTTCGACATTGCCGGCTGATGCACGACATTTCGTAGAAATGCATGCAAGCCAGCGATGGCGCGGTTCTCAGAGCGGGACAACGCCTATTACAAAGTATTAAAGGGTCGGATGATCGTCACGTCGACGCGAGGCAGAGATACTTCATTTCAAGGTACTCGTCGATGCCGTATTTCGACCCCTCGCGCCCCAGACCGGATTGTTTGACACCTCCGAACGGCGCGACTTCGTTCGAGATCAGTCCGGTGTTGATGCCGACCATGCCGGCTTCGAGCGCTTCGGCGACCCGCCAGACCCGTGCGACGTCACGGGCGAAGAAGTACGACGCTAACCCGAAATCGGTCGAGTTGGCGAGGCGGATGCCGTCGGCTTCGTCCTTGAAGCGGAACACCGGGGCGAGCGGGCCGAAGGTTTCTTCCTGTGCGACGAGCATGTCGGCACTGGCGTCGGCCACCACGGTCGGGGCGAAGAAGCGGCCATGCAGCACCTTGCCGCCGACGGTGACGCGCCCGCCCTTGCTGACCGCATCCGCAACGTGGCGCTCCACCTTCTCGACGGCGGCGTCTTCGATCAGAGGGCCGACGGCCACGCCCGGTTCGAAGCCGTTACCTACGCGGAGTTTGCCCACGGCGGCGGTGAGCTTCTCGACGAAGGCGTCGTAGATACCGTCCTGCGCGTAGATGCGGTTTGCGCACACGCAGGTCTGACCGGCATTGCGGAATTTGGAGGCAATGCAGCCTTCGACGGCGGCATCCACGTCGGCGTCGTCAAAGACGAGGAACGGCGCGAGCCCGCCCAGTTCGAGGGCCACCTTCTTGATCGTGGGGGCGCATTGCTCCATCAACTTGGCACCGACCGGGGTTGAGCCGGTAAACGAGAGGTGACGCACGCGCGGGCTGGCGGTGAGCACGTCGCCCACGTCGCCGGAGTGTTTCGACGTCACGACGTTGAATACACCCTTGGGCAATCCGGCGCGCTCGGCCAGTTCGGCAAGCGCCAGTGCCGAGAGCGGGGTGAGCCGGGCTGGCTTGACCACGATCGTGCACCCGGCGGCAATGGCCGGGGCGATCTTGCGCGTGATCATCGCGATGGGGAAGTTCCACGGCGTGATCGAGACGCACACGCCGATGGGCTGCTTGATGACGAACATGCGCTTGCCGCCTTCGGGCGAACTGAGCACGTCGCCGTTCACGCGCTTGGCCTCTTCGGCAAACCACTCGATGAACGACGCGCCGTAGGCGACTTCGCCCTTGGCTTCGGCCAGCGGCTTGCCTTGCTCTGCGGTCATGATGGCGCCGAGATCGTCCTGCGCCTGCATGATCAATTCGAACCAGCGGCGCATGATGCGGGCGCGCTCCTTGCCGGTCTTGCTGCGCCAGTCGGGCAGGGCGGTTTCGGCGGCGACGAGGGCTCGCTCGGTTTCCTTGGCGCCGAGATCGGCCACATGGGCGATTTCGGCATCGGTGGCCGGGTCGGTAACGGCGAAGGTGGCGTGGGAGTCGGCAGGGGTCCATGCGCCGTCGATGTAGGCGTCGGACTTGAGTAGGCCGGGGTCTTTCAGGCGGCTGAGGGCGGGGTGCTTCTGATGGGGGGAATGCGTGGACTGGGGGGAATGCGGGGGGTGCGACACGATAGCTCTCCTCTCGATATCCGGCAGCGCTGCCTATATATAGACAGGGGCGCTGCTCGGGGACGGAAACGGATACGGCTTGTCGGTGCGTCAGTACGTCAATACGTCGGTCGCCAGCTTACTCCAATGTCACTCGCGCTTTGTGACGGCGCGAGTGACCCGGAGTCAGCGGAGCTTACAGGCCGAGGTTTTTATATAGCGTGGCCATCCGAGCGTCGACGTCTGCGGTCATTTCGATGGGACGCCCCCACTCGCGGGAAGTTTCACCGGGCCACTTGTTGGTGGCGTCGATGCCCATCTTGGAGCCCAGACCGGCCACGGGCGAGGCGAAGTCGAGATAGTCGATGGGCGTCTGGTCCACGAGCGTGGTGTCGCGGGTCGGATCGACGCGCGTCGTGATCGCCCAGATCACTTCCTTCCAGTCGCGGATATCGACGTCCTCGTCGACCACGACGATGAACTTCGTATACATGAACTGGCGCAGGAAACTCCACACACCGAACATCACCCGCTTGGCGTGACCGGCATAGGCCTTCTTCATCTGCACGATGGCCATGCGGTAGCTGCAACCTTCTGGCGGCAGATAGAAGTCGGTGATCTCCGGAAACTGCTTTTGCAGCAGCGGCACGAACACTTCATTGAGCGCGACGCCCAGCACGGCCGGTTCGTCGGGCGGTTTGCCCGTGTAGGTCGAGTGGTAGACGGCGTTGCGGCGCATCGTGATGCGCTCGATGGTGAACACCGGAAACCACTCCTGCTCGTTGTAATAGCCGGTGTGATCGCCGTAAGGCCCTTCGAGGGCGTGGGCGTAACCGGCGGTCGCGCCGCGCGAGGGCGGCGGCGGGGCACCCTTCGGCACTTCGGGCGACTGATCCGACGGATAGATAAAGCCTTCGAGCACGATCTCGGCGCGGGCCGGCACGCGCAACGATTCCAGCCCCGGGGTCAGGCACTTGCCCAACTCCGTGCGGCTGCCACGCAGCAGACCGGCGAATTGATACTCCGAGAGCGTATCGGGCACCGGCGTGACTGCGCCGAGCATGGTGGCCGGGTCGGCGCCCAGTGCCACGGCAATCGGGAACGGCTTGCCGGGGTTCGCCTGCGCAAACTCACGGAAGTCGAGCGCGCCGCCGCGATGCGCGAGCCAGCGCATGATGACTTGATTGCGGCCGATGACCTGCTGGCGGTAGATGCCCAGATTCTGGCGCTTGCGGTGCGGGCCCTTGGTAATGACGAGTCCCCAAGTAATCAGGGGGGCGGCGTCGCCGGGCCAGCACGTCTGAATCGGCAGACGCGCGAGATCCACGTCGTCCCCTTCCCAGACGATCTCCTGAGACACCGGACTGCTGACTTCTTTCGGTGCCATATCCCAAACTGCCTTGGCCATGCTGAGCAATTTACCCGCGTCTTTCAGGCCGCGAGGCGGTTCGGGTTCCTTGAGTGTCGAAAGAAGCTGACCGAGTTCGCGCAGCGAGCCCAGTGCGTTTTCCCCTTTTTCGACGCCCATGCCGAGCGCCACTCGTTCAGGGGTGCCAAACAAGTTGGCGAGCACGGGCATGTCGTAACCGGTCGGCCGCTCGAACCAGAGCGCGGGGCCGCCCGCCTTGAGTACGCGATCGGCCAGCGCCGTCATCTCCAGCACCGGCGAGACAGGCACGTCTACACGACGAAGCTGCCCGGATCGCTCCAGTTGCGTGGTGAAGTCACGAAGATCGAGATATTTCATGAAACAAACGGTTACCAAAAAATTTTTACGGAATTCATACAGGCGCTGAAAACGACCGTTCGAATTCGCGGAAGGGCGGGTTTTTGCCCCGTAAACGCAGGCTAGTGCGGGCCATTCTACCGTTCGGAAGCCTGAAACGACACGGCAAAACACCTGTTACAAATTACTTTTAGTAATGATTTTTCTAATTCATAGTATTGACGGATTATATATCGCTGCTACAATCCGCCCGTTGAATCCAGAAAGGCGGCTTCGATGACGGGTAGGCCAACCCGATCGAGCTTAGCGACAACTACAACATCGACGTGGATTTTCAGTGGCTGGTTTTCTCACCGAGGTCGGGAAACCAGTGTTTTAGGAAGCAGCGCGAGCGATAGCTCGTCAGCGCCGGGGACCGAACAGGTCGGCGCGCTGCGGCGGTAGTGGCATCGTTGATGACAAACACGGTGCACCGCCTTTTTCCCTATGCCGTAAATGAGCGCTTCACGGAATGCCTGGCGGGCATCCCGGCTCGTTTCCTTACGCCGCGGGACCACCCCGTGGTGACGGCGTAACCGGAGTACGCAGTATGAAGAAGTCTGGTTTATCACCCTGGCTACTGGCCGCTGTCCGTGCGCTGCAAGCGCGTGGCGTGGCAACGGTAGCCGCGGCTCGCCGCGATTGGCGTCGCCTCGCGTGGCATGGCGGTCGTGTTGGACTGTATACGTCCAGCGCTGTCGGTCTTGTCGCCGTGGTCGGTACGCTCGCGTTGTGGGCCCGACCGACGTGGCGCGCCGATCTGGCGTCGCGTGTCGGTCCGCTGATCGAAGCAGCCACCGGGTCGGCCAATGCGGCCAATCACGGCGGTGCGAACGGCAGCACCGTGGCGCAGGGCATGCCCTCCGACGCCACGATGATGGCGCAAGCCGCACAACACGTGCCCTCGGCAGCCGTTCTCGCTGCCTATATCCCGAACCAGCGCGTGGCAGCCGATGCCCGTGCCGGCAAGGTGCTCGACACGCGCGAACAAGTGGCCGTGGGCGATTATCTGGCCCGCCGTTATCGCGTGGCCGGCGACGTGACGGGTAACCTCGTGCGCGCCGCTTACACGACGGGCAAGGAAGTGGGTCTCGACCCGCTGCTGTTGCTGGCGGTCATGGCGATCGAATCGGGTTTCAACCCGTATGCCGAAAGCACCGTTGGCGCCCAGGGCCTCATGCAGGTCATGTCGAAGGTGCATCAGGACAAGCTGGAATACTTCGGCGGTCCGGAAGCGGCACTGCATCCGCTCGCCAACATCAAGGTCGGCGCGCTGATTCTGAAGGAATGCATCGCACGTGGCGGTTCACTCGCCGGCGGCCTGCGCCTGTATGTCGGCTCGACCAGTGCGGGCGACGGCGGCTACGGTGCGAAGGTGCTCGCCGAGCGTGATCGTCTGCGTGGTGTGGCCATGGGCCGCAAGATCTCGCCGAACGCGCCGCAAGCGCCGGTGATCGTCAGCGCTGCAAAGCCTGTGACCAAGCCGGTCTCGGCAGGCAAGGCTGATGAGTCGGCCGCGGAATCCGCACCGGCACCGAGCGTGTCGGCAACCGGCAAGGCCGCCGCTGCCAAGCCGCTCGAAGCGGATGACAGCACGGCAGCCTGAGCGAACTCCGCTCTGATGCACGATGGCCAGTGCATCGCCGCCCGGAACGCATCGCTCTCTATATAGAAGGGGATGCGGACCAACAAAAAACCCATCGAAGCGATTCGATGGGTTTTTTGTTTTTGGTGAGCCTTAGGGGGCTTTAGATCAGCCGCCGGTGAAGACCCGTTCGATACGGCCCATAGCCTCGCGCAGCTTTTCGAGCGACGTGGCGTACGACAGCCGGATGTACTTGCGGGGTTCGGCAAAACCGAAGTCCAGTCCCGGCACCAGCACGACATCCGCCTGTTGCAGCAGCGCTTGCGTGAGGCGGTCGCTGTCGCCAGCGTCCGGATGCTGCACGCCCGAACAGTCGGCGTAGACGTAAAACGCGCCGTCCGGCATGACGGGCACCTTGAAGCCGAGTCGTTCAAGTGCCGGCACCACATAGTCGCGGCGATGGCGGAAGGCATCCTTGCGGGCTTCGTAAATCGCCAGCGTGTCGGGGCGGAAGCAGGCGATCGCCGCATGCTGCGCAACCGCCGACGGGCAGATGAACAAATTCTGCGAGAGCTTCTCGAACGTCGGCGCGAGCGAGGGCGGCACAACCAGCCAGCCCAGACGCCATCCCGTCATATTGAAATACTTCGAGAAGCTGCTCACCACCAGCACGTCATCGCCGAAGCTCAGTGCCGTGGTGGGCTTGCCGTCGTAACTCAGCCCCTGATAAATCTCGTCGACCAGCGTAAAGCCACCGCGCGCCCGTACCGATTTGACGATGCGGCCCAACTCTGCGGTTTCGATCGACGTGCCGGTCGGGTTTGACGGCGAAGCCAGCAACACGCCACGTGTCGCCGGGCCCCAGTGCGATTCGATACGCTCGGCGGTCAGTTGAAAACGCTCGGCAGGGCCGGACGGAATCAGCACCGGTTTGCCGTCGAACGTCGACACGAAGTGCCGGTTGCACGGGTAGCACGGGTCTGGCATCAGCACCTCGTCACCCACGCCGACCAGTGCGGCACAAGCTAGCACGAGTGCCGCTGAGGCACCCGCCGTCACGACGATGCGCGACGGGTCGACCTCAACCCCGTAGTAACTACGGTAGTAGTCGGAGATGGCTTCGCGCAGCGCGGGCAATCCCATCGCGCTGGTGTACTGGGTGCGCCCGTCTCTCATCGCCTTCGCCGCGGCCTCGATCACTTGCTCGGGCGCGGTGAAATCGGGCTCGCCAATGCCCATGTGGATGACGTCGTGTCCGGCCTTTTCACGCAGGGCGGCTTGTTTGGCAAGCTCCATGACGTGGAACGGCGCGATGTCGTCGACACGTTGTGCCAGTTTCAGCGCGGGGGCGAGGTCGGGCGTACGGTCCATGTTGGCGGGGGGCGGATGGAGAGGGTGGAGGGGGGATACGGCGGGGAGAACTGGCGGGAATTCGCCGGCGCACATGGGTGCTGACGAATTCCCGGGACTTCAGACGCTATCAGGCGCTCTTGCCGCGTCCGCCGCGATTGGCGGCGACTTCGTCCGGGCGCACTTCGGCCGAGAACTTGTCGAGCACACCGTTCACGTAACGGAAGCCTTCCACGCCGCCAAAGGTCTTGGCCAACTCCACTGCCTCGTTGATCACCACGCGGTACGGAATGTCCAGGTGGTGAATCAGTTCGTAGGCACCGAGCACGAGCACCCCGTGCTCGACCGGCGACAGCTCGGCTGCCGGACGGTCAAGGTACGGTTGCAGTTGCAGCGACAAGGCATCCGCTTCACGGATGCTGCCATGGAGCAAGGCATCCAGGTGGGCGCGGTCAGCCTTGTCGTAGCCCGGGGTGGTGCGCAGGTGCGCATCGATCTCACCCGCGTGGTCGCGCGAGAGCAGCCATTGATACAACCCTTGCAGCGCAAATTCGCGCGCGCGGCGGCGAGCACTCTTCATTACCGATCTTCCTCTTCTTCGTCTTCGTCTTCATCCGCTTCGTCGTCGCCGTTCAGTACATCCAGGGCTTCGAGCAAATTGGCCATTTCCACCGCCACGCGGGCCGCATCGCGACCCTTCTCGGCGGCGCGCACTTCGGCCTGTTCGTCGTTTTCGGTGGTCAGCACCGCGTTAGCGATGGGAATACCGAAATCGAGGCCGATGCGCGTAATGCCGGCACCGCTTTCGTTCGAGACCAGCTCGAAGTGGTACGTTTCGCCGCGAATCACCGCGCCCAGCGCGATGAGTGCGTCGAACTGACCGCTTTCGGCCATCTTCTGCAATGCCAGCGGGATTTCCAGTGCGCCGGGCACCGACACGAGCAGCACGTCTTCGCCGTCGACACCCAGACGGTCGAGTTCGGCGATGGCGGCGTCACGCAATGCCGTGCAAACCGCATCGTTGAAACGCGCCTGCACGATGCCCACGCGAAGGCCTTCACCGTCGAGTTCCGGCTGGTATTGTCCGATGTCCATAATGGGCTTCCTTAAAAAAGTACCGTCCAGGCGGTGCGGCCTACGTTGTGCCAGCGGGCCCGCGAGGAGCGCCGCTCGGCGTTGTCATACCCCCGCCGTCAGACGGCGGGGCAATGATTCAATGTTGCTCAGGCAACTTCGGCGCCGGGCATCGGCTGGAAGCCGGTGACCTCGAGGCCATAACCTGCCATGTTCGGAATCTTGCGCGGGCTGGAGAGCACTCGCATTTTACCGACACCCAGCTCGCGCAGGATCTGCGCGCCGACGCCGTGCGTCCGGAAGTCCACCGGGCGGCGCTTGGCGCGCGCGGCCTTCTCGGTTTCGTCGAGGGCTTCGAACTGGCCGAACAGATGGTCGGGCGTTTCCACGCAATTCAGCAGCACGACCACACCCTTGCCGTTTTCGGCAATGGCTTTCATCGCACCGGCGAGCGTCCACGAGTGGGTCGACACACCGGTTTCGAGCAGATCGAGTACGGACAGCGGCTCGTGCACGCGCACCAGCGTTTCGTCGTCCGGCGACGGCGTGCCGCGTACCAGCGCGAGATGCGGGTTGCCGCTCGGCTTGTCGCGGTACAGCGTGGCCTGGAACGGGCCCCATGCGGTTTGCATTTCGCGCGTGGCAACCGTCTCGATCATCGACTCGGTGCGGCTGCGGTAATGGATCAGATCGACGATGGTGCCGATCTTGATGTCGTGTTGCTCGGCGAACACCAGCAGTTCCGGCAGGCGTGCCATCGTGCCGTCGTCGTTCATGATCTCGCAGATCACAGCGGCGGGCGTGAGACCGGCCATCGCTGTCAGATCGCAGCCGGCTTCGGTGTGACCCGCGCGGACCAGCACGCCACCCGGCTGCGCCATGATCGGGAACACGTGGCCCGGCTGGACGATGTCTTCCGGGCGCGCTTCCTTGGCAATCGCGGTCTTGACGGTATAAGCGCGGTCGGCGGCCGAAATGCCGGTGGTCACGCCCTCGGCAGCTTCGATCGACAGCGTGAAGGCGGTGCCATACTGCGTGCCATTGCGATAGGTCATCAACGGCAGGTTCAGTTGCTTGCAGCGCGCCTGCGTGAGCGTGAGGCAAATCAGCCCGCGCCCGTACTTCGCCATGAAGTTAATGGCTTCCGGGGTTGCGAACTCAGCTGCCATGACGAGATCGCCCTCGTTCTCGCGATCTTCTTCATCGACGAGGACAACCATGCGGCCGGCCTTGAGCTCGGCAATGATTTCTTCTGTAGTGGCCAACGGCATAGCGGGCAACGCGGGGGCTGAATTTGGAAAGGCTCTATTCTACGCCAAGCCGGTGCACGGCTGCGCCCGATTCTCGTGTCGAATCGCCCTGAAAACCGGCAATCAAGGACATTTGAAAACAAAGGTCTTGACCTAAGTAATGTCGATCACTATAGTTAGGCACATGACTAACCATTCCATCCCTCTCGATCGAGTCTTTCAGGCGCTCTCCGATCCAACACGCCGGGCGGTGGTCGAACGTCTGACGTTCGGTCCGGCGTCGGTGAGCGAGCTGGCGCAACCGTTTTCGATGGCGTTGCCGTCGTTCTCGCAGCACCTGAAGCTGCTTGAGGAGTGCGGGCTGGTCGTGTCAACCAAAGCGGGCCGCGTGCGCACCTATGCGCTCGAGACCGAAACGTTGGCGAGCGCGCAGGACTGGCTGCAATTGCAGCGTGACAAGTGGACCCGCCGGCTCGATCAACTCGACAACTACCTGTTGCAGATGAAGGAGACACCCTAATGAGCCATGCCAATCTCTTCTCGGTCGACCCCAAACTCGATCTGGTGCTCGAACGTTACGTCGACGTGCCGTGTGAGCGTGTCTGGGCGGCATGGACGCAGCCGGAACATCTCAAGAAGTGGTTCACTCCAGCGCCGTGGCAGACCGTCGAGTGCGAGATCGATCTGCGCCCGGGCGGTCTTTTTCATACCGTGATGCGCTCGCCGGAGGGGCAGCAATTCCCCAACGTGGGCTGCTATCTGGAAGTGGAGGAGAACTCGCGTCTCGTGTGGACCAACGCAGTGCTGCCGGGTTTTCGTCCCGCGCCTGCGCCGGTCGCCGAACATGGCGGTTTCCACTTCACGGCGGCGGTGTTGATGGAGGCGCATGGCAAGGGCACCCGTTACACGGCGATCGCGATGCATGGCGATGAGGCCACGCGCGCGCAGCACGAAGCGATGGGCTTCCACGACGGTTGGGGCAAGGCGCTCGATCAGTTGGTCGAACTGATGAAGTGACGCTGATGCGCGGGCGTTGAAATGAAAAAGGGGACACGCGAAAACGTGTCCCCTTTTTGCACTCAGGCCTTATCGCTCACATGACGTGTCGACGTCGCCTTCGCGCGGCGACTGCACCCATCACGCGCCGAGATACGCGCGCTTGATGTCGTCGTTCGCCAGCAGGTTGTCGGCCGAGTCGGCGAGCACCACGCGTCCGGTTTCGAGCACGTAGCCGCGATCGGCGACGTGCAAGGCCTTGTTCGCGTTCTGCTCCACCAGAAACACCGTCACGCCTTCTTCGCGAATCGTGCGGATGATGTCGAAGATCTGCGCGATCACGAGCGGTGCGAGGCCCAGCGTCGGCTCATCGAGCAGCAGCAGACGCGGACGGCTCATCAACGCGCGCCCGATGGCAAGCATCTGCTGCTCGCCGCCGGACATCGTCCCCGCGCGTTGCTTGCCGCGCTGCGCCAGCCGCGGAAACAGCTTGAAGACGTGCTCCATGCCCGCTTCGATCTCATGCTTGGACCCGAAAAAGCCGCCCATCTTGAGGTTCTCGATGACGGTCAGACTCGGGAACACGCGACGGCCTTCCGGCGAAATTGCCATGCCCATGCGCATGATTTCGTGCGTCGGGCTGCCGGTGATGTCATTGCCCTCGAACATCACGCGCCCGCTCGATGCGCGCGGCGTGCCGCATACCGTCATCATCAGCGTGGTCTTGCCCGCGCCGTTACTGCCGATGAGCGTGACGATCTCGCCCTTGTTCACTTCGATCGATACGCCCGAGAGCGCTTCGACGGCCCCGTAATGGGTGTGGATCTGTTCCAGCTTCAGCATTATTCCTCCCCGAGGTAGGCCTTGATGACGCGCGGGTCGTTGCGCACCTCGTCGGGCTTGCCGGTCATGATCGGCTTGCCGTGTTCCATCACGAGAATCCGGTCGGAGACACCCATCACGAGACTCATGTCGTGCTCGATCAGCAGCACCGAGATCCCGAACTCATGCCGCAGGTTGTCGACGAGTTGTTGCAACTCGATCTTTTCCTGCGGATTCAGACCGGCAGCCGGTTCGTCCAGCATGAGCAGACGCGGCTCGGTGATCATGCAGCGCGCGATTTCCAGCCGGCGCTGATGTCCGTACGAGAGCGTGCCGGCTTCGCGATTGGCCACGGCCGTCAAACCCAGACGGTCGAGCCAGTGCTTGGCACGCTCAAGGGCGGTGCGCTCGGCACGGCGGAATGCGCCGGTCGAGAAGAGCCCTTGCAGAAAACCGCTGTGCACGCGCATGTGCTGCGCGACCAGCAGGTTTTCGACTACCGTCAGTTGGCGGAACAAGCGAATGTTCTGGAACGTGCGCACCAGCCCGCGACGCGCCACCATATGGCTCGGCAGCCCCGTGATGTCGCCACCGTCGAGCATGATCGAACCGGCGGTGGGGCGATAGAAACCGCCCACGCAGTTGAACACGGTGGTCTTGCCGGCACCGTTCGGGCCGATCACGGCGAAGATTTCGTTCTTGCGCACGGCGAACTCGACGCCGTCGACAGCCAGCAGACCGCCGAAGCGCATCTGCAAGCCGGAAAGTTTCAACAGGTCTGCACTCATTGCGGCAACTCCACATGCGGGCGAGTGGCGGGCAGCAGGCCCTGCGGACGCCACATCATCATCAGCACCATCACCAGACCGAAGATCAGCATCCGGTACTCGGCAAAACCGCGCGCCACTTCCGGCAACACGGTGAGCAGGATGGCCGCGAGAATCACGCCGACCTGCGAGCCCATGCCGCCCAGCACCACGACGGCGAGAATCAGCGCAGATTCGATGAACGTGAACGACTCGGGCGTTACGAGCCCTTGTCGCGCCGCAAAGAACGCACCGGCCAGCCCCGCGAACGACGCACCCAGCGTGAACGCCGAGAGCTTGATGCGCGTGGGGTTCAGACCGAGCGATCGGCAGGCGATTTCGTCTTCGCGCAGCGCTTCCCACGCACGGCCGATCGGCATGCGGATCAGGCGGCTGGTGACGAACAGCGTGAAGCCGACGAGTACGAACGCGAGCAGGTACAGGAAGATCACCATGTGCGAGCCGCTGTACGACATGCCCAGCAACTCATGGAAAGTCTTCGCCCCTTCGACGCTCGACGAGCGCGCCATTTCGAAGCCGAACACGCTGGGCTTCGGAATGCCCGACACGCCGTCCGGGCCGCCCGTAATGCTCGTCAGATTGTTGAGCAGCAGGCGGATGATTTCGCCGAAGCCGAGCGTCACGATGGCCAGATAGTCACCGCGCAGACGCAGCACCGGGAAGCCGAGCAGAAAGCCGAACGTCGCCGACATGAGTGCGGCCAGCGGCAGGCATTCCCAGAACGTCAGGCCGAAGTACTGATTGAGCAGCGCATACGTGTAGCCACCGACGGCGTAGAAGCCGACATAGCCCAGATCGAGCAGACCGGCGAAGCCCACCACGATATTCAGGCCGAGACCCAGAATGCAGTAGATGAGCGCCAGCGTTGCCACGTCCACCGCACCGCGCGAGCCGACAAACGGCCACACGAGTCCGATGGCGAGCAGCACCCACATCGCGAGCAGTTGCTGACGGCGGCCCAGCGTGGGCATGGTCGGCAGCTTCACCGCACGCTTGGAGCGCAGCAGCATCGGCTTGATCATCTGGAAGATGAACACGATCGCGGCGGCGATCCACACGGGACGCCAGTGTTGCTCCAGCACGACCTGATAGCCTTCGAGCTTCAGTTGCAGGCCCAGGATGGGGGCCGTGAGGATGATCGTCACGAGCGTGGCGATGACCGCGCCCTTGAGCGTCTCTCCGGCCGGCGCACGGTTGACGGCGCCGGACTTGAGCGTGAGTTGTTGTGTCATGGTCGACCTCAGACTTTCTCGATGTCAGGCTTGCCCAGCAGGCCGGTCGGGCGGAACAGCAGCACCAGCACCAGCAGGCCGAAGGCCACGACATCCTTGTACTCGGAGGGCATGTAGCCCGACGCGAGCGTTTCCGCCAGCCCCAGCAGCACGCCGCCCAGCATGGCGCCGGGAACGCTGCCGATACCGCCGAGCACTGCGGCCGTGAAGGCCTTGATGCCGGCAATGAAGCCGATATACGGATTGAGCTTGCCGATGGTCAGGCCGATCAGCACGCCGCCCACGGCCGCGAGCATGGCGCCGAGGATGAACGTGAACGAGATCACGCGATTCGTATCGATGCCGAGCAGGTTGGCCATGCGCATGTCTTCGGCACACGCGCGGCAGGCACGGCCCATGCGCGAGTTGGCGATGAACAGCGTGAGCGCGATCATCAACGCGAGCGTGACACCCATGATCAGCATGCGGGCGTACGGAATGGTCACGGTGAAGTCGCCCATCGGAATATCGATGGAGCCCGAGATCAGCATCGGCACGGACACGTCACGCGCGCCCTGACCGATCTGCACGTAGTTTTGCAGGAAGATGGACATACCGATCGCGGAGATCAGTGGTCCGAGGCGGGGGCCGCCGCGCAGCGGGCGATACGCCACCCGCTCGATCGCGAAGCCGTAAAGGCCCGTGATCAGCACCGCTACCAGCAGCGCTGCGCCCAGCACGAGGGGCAGGGGATAACCCGCCGACGTACCGATCGCAGTCAGTGTGACAAGCCCGACGTAGGCACCGATCATATAGATCTCGCCGTGGGCAAAGTTGATCATGCCGATGATGCCGTAGACCATTGTGTAGCCAATGGCAATCAACGCGTAGATCGCACCCAGCGTCAGGCCATTGACCAGTTGCTGGGCGAGCTGTGGGAAAAATTCGTTCATGCGGGAAGCCTCGCGACGTGCGGGGGCCGAGCGCGAATGCGCGCCGCCCGCCGGAATCGGCGGGCGGCAGGGGGTGATTCGCTGGCCTTTAAAGCGTCAGGGAATCAGTTGGCGGCCGTCTTGGTCGCGTCTTTGTGCCACGTGTAGACGACGAACTTGAACGACTTCAGATCGCCGGCTGCATCGTAGGACACCTTGCCGATCGGCGTGTCGAACGTGTTCTTGTGCAGGTAGTCGGCAACCTTCTCCGAGTCGGTGCTCTTCGCGCCGGCAATGCTCTTGGCGATCAGTTGCACGCCCGTGTAAGCCGGCATCTGGAACGGGCCGTTCGGATCCCGCTTGGCGTCGGCGAATGCCTTCACCAGCTTCGCGTTGGCCGGGTCGGCAGCGAAGTCGGCCGGCAGCGTGACCAGCATGCCTTCCGACGACGGGCCGGCGATAGCCGTCACGTCCTTGTTGCCCACGCCTTCCGGTCCCATGAACGTGGCCTTCACGCCTTGCTCACGTGCCTGGCGCAGCAGCAGACCCATTTCCGGGTGGTAGCCGCCGAAGTACACGAAGTCGACACCTTGCGCCTTGAGCTTGGTGATGACTGCCGAGTAATCCGAGTCGCCGGCGTTGATGCCTTCGAACAGCACGACCGGAATCTTGGCCGCGTCGAGGTCCTTCTTCACCGAGGTGGCGATGCCCTGACCGTACGACTGCTTGTCGTGCAGCACGGCAACCTTCTTCGGCTTGACCTTGTTGATGATGTACTGGGCAGCCGCCGGGCCTTGCTGATCGTCACGACCGATCGTGCGGAAGATGAAGTGGCGCTTCTTGCCTTCGGTCAGTTGCGGGGCCGTGGCCGACGGGGTGATCATCACCACGCCTTCGTTTTCGTAGATGTCCGATGCCGGAATCGTCGAACCCGAGCACACGTGACCGATCACGTACTTGATCTTCTGGCTGACGATCTTGTTGGCGACGGCGACGGCCTGCTTCGGCTCGCATGCATCGTCCATCATGACCGCTTCAAACTTGTTGCCGTTGACGCCACCGGCCGCATTGATTTCTTCAATGGCGGTCAGCGCGCCGGCCTTGACCATGTCGCCGTATTGGGCAACCGAGCCGCTGAACGGACCGGCGATGGCGATTTTGACGGTCTCGGCATTGGCAGCCGTACCAATGAAGGCGAGCGCAGCGGCGACGAACAGGGATTTGTGACGGAACTGCATTGTGGACATCTCCTTGATTTGTATTTTTTTGACTACCCGGGCGTGCGGTGGTCTTAAGCGACTGCTGAACCTGTTTATTCGATCATTCCCACCCCATGAGGTGCGAACGATGCGCCATGTTAGCGTAATACGGAGTCCAATTGGAACCACTATCCCAAGGGGGCTGGAGACCCGCATGGATAAAGGATTTCAAAGGGGTCGGATGACGAATATCGGAGGCGTCACAAGGACACTCCGTAGTACTACGCAGATGGGTGCAGCGCAGCATTTCGACTTGCCGCACAAATCGGGGCCACGATGATTTACGAGACGCCCTAGGACATCAGGACATTTTGGATACAATCCGCTCGCCGATGAAATCCAAAGTTTTTACTTTGCATCCGATTGCGTATATTTCAGCGGCCTGGTTTTCAGTGCGGACATCACCCGTCGCAGCCTCACATCGTCAGCGCGTGCCGTTGATTTCTCGACTGCCGGATCAGCGCCAGAAATGCGGCAAGAATCGGCGACGTGTCGTCGCGCCGGTACATGCAGTTCAGTTCAATGGAGCGCAGGCGCTGCGACTTGAGCGGCCGGTACACCACACCGGGCAGGCGCAGGTTCGCCGCGGACTCGGTCGTCACACAAATACCGAAGCGGCTCGCCACTAGCGCGATCGACGTCACCACGTCCTCCGCCTCCTGTTCGACGCGCAGCGTCACCCCCTCCGCACGAAACGCCGCCGTCACTTCTTCGGCTAAGCCCGGCATCGGTGCGTTCGGATAAAGAATCATCCGTTCGTTATCGAGATCGGCGAGCGAGAGCGAAGTTCGCTTGCATAGCGGATGCCCTTCGTAGAGCGCCACGAGAAATGGCTCGCGATGAATCCAGTCGACGGCGATGTCGGGCTCGTCCGGAATCAGGCGGTTGAAACCGATAGCGATACGGCGCTCGCGAAGCGCGGCGATCTGCTCGGCTTTCGACAGGTTATGCAGCCCGATCTTCACCTCGGGCCGGGCGGTGTGAAAGTTGGCCAGCAGGCGCGGAATCACATTGAGAATGCCCGAGCTGAAGATACCGACGTCGAGCCGCCCGATATAGCCTTCGCCGGCCAGACGCGTCTGTTCTTCCGCGCGCCGGGCAAGCGACAGGATGTTGGGCACCTCGGCGAGCAGCGTTTCGCCCGCTGCCGTGAGCGTCGCGCCCTTGGGGGTGCGCACGAACAACTGCGTGCCCAGTTGCGCTTCGAGCGCCTGAATGTGCCGCGTGAGCGGTGGCTGCGCCATGTTCAGCCGCTCGGCGGCGCGTCCGAAATTGCCTTCCTCGGCCACAGCGAGGAAGTACCGCATCTGCTTGATGTCCATGAATACCCCTGTCGCGATGGGCATTGGCCGCCTTCATGGCGGATGTCAGCCTCAACGCTCAATCCAAACTCAATACCGAAAAGGTATCAGATTCTGGAAAAACGGTATTGGACGGTATCTCGTTGCGCGCGCATCATTGCCCGTCGAAGCCGCTCGTTTCAGCTGCGCGTTATAGCGACGAGTTACAGCATCAATGCGGCAATTTCCGAGGACAGGGTCATGCCTATCGTACATATCAATCTGGTGGAAGGTCGCGACGACGCCACC
The DNA here is from genome assembly GCF_002179965.1 of Pandoraea sp. PE-S2T-3. Classification (GTDB taxonomy): domain Bacteria; phylum Pseudomonadota; class Gammaproteobacteria; order Burkholderiales; family Burkholderiaceae; genus Pandoraea. Next base: position 142,450 of record NZ_NGUQ01000008.1, on the reverse strand, counting down.
GTGAAAGCCTGCGTCAAGGCCGTGGCACGTACCGTGCACGAGACGCTTGGCGCACCGCTCGAATCGATTCGCGTCTATGCGACGCAGGTCCCCGCCGCCCACTGGGCCGTGGGTGAGCGCACCAAGGACGAGCCGGCCGCACCGGCCAAGGCGGGCGCGTAATGGCGACGGACAAGCAACGTTTGCAAGCGGCCGCCGACGCCCTCGTCGAAGCCGAACGGTCACGCCACTTCATCGCCCCGCTGCGCGAGACTTTCGCGCCGCTGTCGATCGAAGATGCCTATGCCATCCAGCGCATTAACACCGAGCGCCGTCTCGCTGCGGGTCGCCGCATCGTTGGCTGCAAGATCGGCCTGACGTCGGTGGCCGTGCAAAAGCAGCTTGGCGTGGACCAGCCCGACTTCGGCCTGTTGTTCGACGACATGGGCTTTGGCGACGGCGAACCGATTCCCGCGTCGATTCTCACGCAGCCGAAGATCGAAGCCGAGATCGCCTTCGTGATCGGGCGCGATCTGAATGTCGAGAACCCGGGCCAGCTCGATGTGCTGAACGCCATCGAATATGCGTTGCCCGCACTCGAAATCGTGGGCAGCCGCGTGGCCGACTGGAATATCCGCATCACCGACACCATTGCCGACAACGCCTCGTCGTCGGCCTATGTGCTCGGCAACACGCCGAAGAAGCTCTCCGAGTTCGACGTGCGCCTGTGCGGCATGGTGATGGAGCGTCGCGGCGAACCCGTCTCCGTGGGCGCCGGTGCCGCGTGTCTGGGCAGCCCGATCAACGCGGTGGTGTGGCTGGCCCGCACGATGGCCGCCGTGGGCACGCCGCTCAAGGCGGGCGATCTGGTGCTCTCCGGCGCACTCGGCCCGATGGCGGCCGTCACGCCGGGCGACATCTTCGAGACCCGTATCAACGGCCTGGGCTCGGTCCGCGCCGTGTTTGAACCCGCCAGCGAGGCCGCACGATGAGCCATATTCAGGATTACGCCAAGCTGCTCGACGACGCCGCGCATCATGCGCACGAGGTCGAACAGTTCGATACCGACAACCGCCTCTCGCTCGACGACGCGTACGCCATTCAGGCCGCTTCGCTGGCTCGGCGTGCGGCGCGCGGCGAGACGCGTGTCGGCGTGAAGATGGGCTTCACCAGCCGCGCCAAGATGGTTCAGATGGGCCTTTCGGACGTGATCTGGGGCCGTCTGACGTCGGGCATGCAAGTGGAAGAGGGTACGGCCATCGACTTCAAGCGCTTTGTGCATCCGCGCGTCGAACCCGAGATCGCTTTCATTCTGAAGAAGCCGCTCGAAGGCAACGTGACCGGCCCGCAGGCACTGGCTGCGGTCGAAGCGATTGCGCCGGCCATCGAGATCATCGACTCGCGCTACAAGGACTTCAAGTTCACGTTGCCGGAAGTGATCGCGGACAACGCCTCGTCGAGCGGCTTCGTGATCGGCGCATGGCACGACCCGCGCACGGATTTCTCGAATCTGGGGCTGGCGATGACGATCAACGGCCGTACGGTGCAGGTTGGCTCGACGGCGGCGCTGCTCGGTCATCCGTTGCGTTCGCTGGTCGCGGCGGCACGTCTGTCGGCTGCTGCCGGTGAGCCGCTGCAAGCCGGCTGGATCGTGATGGCAGGCGGCGCAACGCCGGCCGAGTACATCAAGCCGGGTCAGTACGTGTCGGTTGAAATGGAAAAGCTGGGCAGCGTGGGCTTCCACGTCTGAGCGTCACCCTGACGAAACCACGAAGCGGTTGAATGAAAAAGCGGGGCGTGTCGCATCGACACGCCCCGCTTTTCGTTTGCCGGTTGCGTTGTCTTAGGTCCGCTTGATGCGCGCCATGACGCGCAGATCGCCCTCGATCATCCGCACGTCCGAGAACGTGAGAGGGATCTTGTCGTCGAGCGACGTGAGCGCGGGCAGATTGAACATGCCTTGGGCGTCGCCGACGATGCAGGGGGCGAAATACGCCAGCAGTTCATCCACGCAGTGCTCGCGCAGCAATGACCCGTTGAGCTTGAAGCCCGCTTCCACGTGCAACTCGTTGATCTGCCGCTCGCCGAGCGCGCGCATGAGCGCCGGGAGTTCGACCTTGCCGCTGGCGTTGGGCAAGTCGAGCACATCGATGCCGTGATCGCGCAGGCGTGCCACCCGCGCTTCGTCGCCGTTTGCACAAACCACGAGCGCGTTGCCGTCGGCAAGCACTTTGGCGGTCAGTGAAATATCCAGCCGCGAGTCGACGATGATGCGCAGCGGCTGACGCGGCGTCGGCACTTCACGCACTGTCAGCGACGGATCGTCTTCACGCACCGTGCCGATGCCCGTGAGAATCGCGCAAGCGCGGGCGCGCCACGCATGGCCATCGGCGCGTGCGGCAGGCCCGGTCAGCCATTGACTCACGCCGTTGTGCAGCGCGGTCTTGCCGTCGAGGCTGGCGGCCACTTTCATGCGCACCCACGGCGTGCCACGCGTCATGCGCGCGACAAACCCGATATTGAGTTCGCGCGCTTCCTGTTCGAGCAACCCGCAGCGCACTTCGATACCGGCATCGCGCAACATCGTCAGGCCGCGCCCGGCGACGAGCGGATTCGGATCTTCCATCGCGGCGATCACGCGCTTGACGCCGGCTTCGATCAAGCCTTTTGCGCACGGCGGTGTGCGTCCGTAATGGCTGCACGGCTCCAACGTGACGTAGGCTGTGGCGTCGCGCAGCGATTCGCCGCGCGTGCGGGCGTCCTTCATGGCCTGCACTTCGGCGTGGTCCTGACCCGCCGGCTGTGTGAAGCCTTCGCCGATCACCCGGCCTTCGTTGACGATCACACACCCCACGCGCGGATTCGGCGCGGTGGTGAACATGCCGCGCTCGGCCAGAGCCAGTGCGCGGCGCATGTAAGCAAAATCCTGTTCCGAGAACATGGTCCGTCAGATCATCAGCGGCCGGTCGGTCAAGGCATTGTCCGGGGCCGCGCCGGCATGCGCCGGCAGGTGTTCGCGCGCAATGCCGCGCAAGGTGTTCAGAGCGTCGAGCACGCTCGGAACATACTGATCGTCACGAAAACCGGCGCTCATCTGCGCGACCACGGTGTCCCACGTGCGCGGTGCCACCAGCGCATTGACACCCTTGTCGGCGATCAGCTCGATATCGTGATCGGCAATGTTGATGTAAAGCAGAATGCCGGTCCGGTCGCCCGTGTGGGCAATGCCGAGCTGGCGGAACAACTGCAAGGCGCGCTGCCGGCAGGTGTGGCCCTGCCAGACGGCGCCGAGCGGCATCGCCGCTTCGATCACCAGACGAATCTCGCAGCGATGATCGGCTTCGGAATCGCGAATCGCAGCTTCGAGCGTATCGAGCGCCTTATCCGAGAACAGCCAGCGGGCGTGCGCGCGCCACGTGCCGAGATGGCGCAGCCAGCGCGAGAGATTGTGTTGCCGATGTTGCATCGCGATTTCCTCGTGTGCCATCGCCGTTCACCAGTTCCCTGACGAGCCGCCGCCATCGAAACCGCCGCCGCCTCCGCCGCCAAATCCACCGCCGCCACCGCTATCGTCACCGCCGCCGCGTCCCCAGCCGCCAAGGCCACCCAAACCGCCTAAGCCGCCGCCGATACCGCCACCCAGTCCGCCACCAAAGCCACCCGGGCCGATACGGCCGCGCTGGCCGGTCAGCACGCGCGAGCGCGGGTCGTTCGGATCGCTCAGGGCGCCGGGCAGGCCCGGGCCTTTGAAGCGCCGGCGGCTTTCCATGATCACCACCATCGCGATGATGAAGACGATGAACAGCAGCGGCAGAAAGTCGGAAAGATTGGAGTGCGGCGCACGCGTAGACGGCAATTGCGGTGCCGGCAGCGCTTCGTTGTTGATCGCCGCTTCCACCGCTGCGACACCGGCGGCCAGACCGCCGAAGAAGTCGCCATTGCGGAAGTACGGTGCCATCACGTCGCGCAGAATACGCCCGGAGATCGCATCGGTGAGCGAGCCCTGCACACCGCGTCCGACTTCGATGCGCATTTTGCGCAAGTCGTTCGGATTGTCTTTCGCGATGAGCATGATCACGCCGTCGTCCACACCCTTGCGACCGGCCTTCCACGCGTCGGCCACGCGGATGCTGTACTGATCGATCGTCTCGGGCGCCGTCGTCGGCACCATCAGCACGAAGATCTGGCTGCCGCGCTGTTGTTCGTACTGAGCGAGCTGGGTCTCGAGCGCATTGCGTTGCTTGGGCGTGAGCGTGCCGGTCAGGTCGGTCACGCGCGCGGTGAGGGCAGGCACCGCGACGAGCGATTCGGCACCGGCCGGCAGCGCCAGCCAGCACAGACAGGCGAGGGCCAGCGCCCACAGCAGGCGCGCGAGCCCGCGCCCGAGTGAAGGCGCTGAGGCCGTGAGGCCAGACAGGCCCCACGATTGCAACGAACGACGCATCAGGACGTCAGCCATGGCCCGATCCTCAGAACTTGACCGTCGGCGCCGTCGAAATCGCCTTCTCGTTCTCGACCGTGAAGTTCGGCTTCGGTCCGTAGCCGAACATCTTGGCGGTGAGGTTGTTCGGGAACTGACGTACGTACACGTTGTAGTCCTGCACCGACTGGATGTAGCGGTTGCGCGCCACGGTAATGCGGTTTTCGGTGCCTTCCAGTTGCGATTGCAGATCGCGGAACAGACCATCGGCCTTCAGGTTCGGATAGTTCTCCGAGACCGCCATCAAGCGCGAGAGCGCACCCGAGAGTTCGCCCTGCGCCTGCTGGAAGCGCTTGAATGCGTCCGGGTCGTTGAGCGTTTCCGGCGTGACCGTAATGCTCGTCGCCTTGGCGCGCGCGTTGATCACGTCGGTGAGCGTGGTCTGCTCGTGCGTGGCGTAGCCCTTGACCGTGTTCACCAGATTCGGCACCAGATCGGCGCGGCGCTGATATTGGTTGACGACTTCGCTCCACGCGGCCTTGACGGCTTCGTCCTTGACCTGAATGTCGTTGTAGCCGCAGGCGGAGAGGAACGACGTGAGGAATGCCAGCGCCAGCCAGCGTGCGAACGTGCCGCGACGGGCGGCGAACGTCTGACGGAACTTTGTCGGCAGCAGCATGAGCATGATGTGTGTCCTTGTTTTAGCAGGAGTGAATCGTTATGTAATGCGGCAACAAATGCGGTAATGCAGTCACGGATCGCGCCCCGCTCAGGCGATGGTCTTGAACGCAGCACGGGCGGCGTCGAGGGTCGCTTCGAGCACGGTGTCGTCGTGCGTGGCAGAGACGAAGCCTGCTTCGAACGCGCTCGGCGCCAGATAGACGCCGCGATCGAGCATGGCATGGAAGAACTTGTTGAAGCGCGGCACGTCGGACGTGGTCACTTCGGCGAAGCTCGCGGGCACGTTGGCGCGGAAGTAGAGACCGAACATGCCGCCGACGCTGTCGCCAGAGAACGGCACGCCCGCCTCTTGTGCGGCGTCGACCAGACCGGCGACCAGCTTCGAGGTGCGCTTGGACAGGTCTTCATAGAAGCCGGGCGCCTGAATCAGCTTGAGTGTGGCGAGGCCCGCAGCGACAGCGAGCGGGTTGCCCGAGAGCGTGCCCGCCTGATAGACGCCACCGAGCGGTGCCAGATGCGCCATGATGTCGCGGCGCCCACCGAAGGCTGCCGCCGGCATGCCACCGCCGATGACCTTGCCCAGACACGTCAGGTCGGCAGTAATGCCGTACAGCGCCTGCGCACCGCCCAGACCCACGCGGAACCCGCACATCACTTCGTCGAAAATCAGCACGGCGCCGTGCGCGGTGCAGAGCTCACGCAGCGTTTGCAGGAAGTTGCGCGAACCGCGCACGAGATTCATGTTGCCGGCGACCGGCTCCACGATCACGGCACCGATCTCGCCGCCTTGTTGCGCGAACAGTTCGCGCAGTTGCTCGACGTTGTTGTACTCCAGCACGAGCGTGTCGCGCGTTACTTCGGGCGGCACGCCGGCTGAGGACGGCGCGTTGCGCGTCGAATCGGCAAACGTCAGCAGGCCCGACCCGGCCTTGACCAGCAGGCTGTCGGCGTGGCCGTGATAGCAGCCCTCAAACTTGACGATCTTGTTGCGGCCCGTGAAGCCGCGTGCCAGACGCAGCGCGCTCATCGTCGCCTCGGTGCCCGAAGACACCAGACGCACCTGCTCGATGGAGGGCACCAGACGGCAGATTTCTTCGGCCATGACGACTTCGCCTTCGGTCGGGGCGCCGAAGCTGAAGCCCTGTGCCATGGCCGTTTGCACGGCGGCGAGCACTTCCGGATGCAGGTGACCCACGATCATCGGGCCCCACGAGCCGATGTAATCGATGAAGCGCGTGCCTTCGGCATCCCACATGTACGGACCTTGTGCACGGGCGATGAAGCGCGGCGTGCCGCCGACCGAGCGAAACGCGCGGACCGGCGAGTTCACGCCGCCGGGAATGGTTTGCTGGGCGCGTTCAAAAAGGGCGTCGTTCGTAGTGTGTGCGGACATGACTTCTGCTTTACCTGATGAGGCCGGCTGGGCGATGCGCGGCGGCGTACGGCGGGTGCACTGTGCAGGCGGTACGTCGGGCGTCGGTTCGCCGGCGTTGAAGAGGGAGAATACGCCGCGCCGATGACCGGCATTTGTCGCGCAGCACCCGCGTCATGCAGGGCGCGCGGGCAGGTGTCGGTCAGCGGCGTCGAATGCGTCGATTCTATCGGAACCGGACCCACTCGGGCCAATATGCCCCGCTTGTAGCCCCTGTGAGCCCCGTGTGGCGGTGCCCGATGCACGCGCCGGCCCGGCTGGCAAGGGCTTCTCGCGGCGCGGGGCTTCTGTTAGATTGAAGGCCAACCTTTCAACCGATTTACCCAACGCTCAAGGAAAAACAAGGCCATCGACATGTCCACCGTCAATTCGCAACGTCCTCCGATCACTGTCTCGACTCTCGACCTTGACCGCCTCGAAGCGCTCATGGCGCAGGCCCCGCGCGCGGCATTGCCGTATGTGGAGGCACTCGAAACAGAGCTCGCCCGGGCGAGTGTCGTCGAACCCGAGCAAATGCCGGCCGACGTCGCCACGATGAATTCGGTGTTGCGCTACCGTGATCTCGCCACGCAGCAGGAGCATCGCGTGACGCTCGTCTATCCGCAGCATCTGGCGGCCACGGAAGGCGGTATTTCGGTACTGGCCCCGGTCGGCAGCGCGCTGCTCGGCCTGCGTATCGGTGAGTCGATTCACTGGCAAGTGCCGGGCGGCCACCTGATCGAGCTGGAATTGCTCGGCATCGATTACCAGCCTGAAGCCGCTGGCGAGTACCACCGCTAAATCACATCTCCGCAGCACCATTGGGAGATTCGGATCTCCCGAGTCTCCCAACTCTCTTCCGCAGTTCCGCAGTTTCCCGGTAGTTTTTCCGCAGTGCCCTTGCAGGTCCCGCCGAACATCCCCGCCGTACCGTTTTGTTTTCTCGCGAAACGTTTGCCGTCTTACGCGACTTAAGCCTTAACGACGCAGCCAGCCGCGCGCAATCGGCCAAGCCAGCAAGCGTCGATAAATGCCTTCGAAGATGGCGGCCACGATGCGGCTCGTCTCACGTGCCGACGCCGTGCGCATGATGAGCGCGACCACGATCGAGACGCAGAACCCGCCGAGCATGTCGAGCGGCCAATGCACGCCCAGATAGACACGCGCCCAGCAAACCGGCAGTGCGCACAGCAACAGCAACTTGCCGAGCCCGCGCGGCGAGCGAGCGGCCGTGCCCATCAGCACGAAGGCCGACGCGAACATGATCGAGGCATGGTTGCTCGGGAACGCGCTCGTGGGCGCATGGGCCAGCAGATTGGTACCCACACCGACGACAAACGGGCGCGGTTCGAACCAAGCCAGCCCGATCACGAAGTTGATCAGCAGGACGAGCCCCACGCCCAGCAGGCCGTGCACCGCGCCTTCGCGATCGCGTCCGCCCGCCAGCCAGAGCATGACGAGACCGGCCGGCAGCAGCAGGATCAGGTATTTGGCGAGAAAGATGGCAATGGCCAGTTCACCGTCGCTGACAGCCGGCGAGGCGTTGATGGCCAGAAAGAGGGCGCGATTGAGTTGTTCCATAGGGCGTCGAGGGGCGAGAAGTCCGCACCGGAGACCCGTGGCAAAACGCTGGCTGAAACTTGGGTTGAAACCCTTGAGCCGGCGCATCGACGGCCGCCGGCAGGCGGTTTATGACGAAAGCATGACAGATTCTGGACGAACCCCGGCGCGGAGGAAAGCCGCTTTTGTCATCATTTTGTAACACGTTGATTTGTCACTTTTCTTTCGACGCACTCGGAGGTAAAATCGCGCCGTCATAGCTCTCAGGAGATTTCTCCGTGGACAGTTGTTCTAGTGGTAGTTGCCGGTCGACGCAGGTCGACACCATCACCGCGAGTTAGTCCCCCGGGTATCTCCCCGCCGCTAACTCGCATTTGTCGGGTTGGCGCGCACCTCTGACGTACGTTTCGATCGCCTTGCACGTTGCTGCTTTGCCATTGTGGCCAAGCCGGGCAGGGCAAGTCCGAAGCTGACCGTCGTTCGTAGCACGCTCCCTTATTTGTTTTACGTCTGCCGTTCGGGCCGTCTCACGCCTCGTAACGCAGGTTCGTTCGCATTCCGCGCGCACGCCGGTTGTCGCTTTCTGCCGACCGTCTGCCACGCAGGACCGCGAACTGACCGCGCGTGCCGGGCCGGAGGGTGCTGTGCGGCCGGGAGATTCACCGTGTTCCGTTACTCCATGACCTTTCGCGGAAGCAATCCGCAAGCCCTGATGCTGCCCACCGAGTGCCTGCATCACTTTCACGTCGACCATCAAGCGCAAATCGACGCACAGGCCCCTCAAGGCTCGCGTCTGCACCAGTGGTGGCGTGCGGTGACGCGCAAGGCTGCGCCGGTGCGCTGAGCCGGGCCTTCAAACAATAAAACCCAGCCCTCGGGCGCCGCCCGGTCGCGACAGACCGGGGCCGGCGCCCGCGATCCTTCAGGATGTCTCCGATGCAACAAACCCTCACGCTCAGCGAGCGTCTGATGACGGTACTCGGCGCGCGCCTCGGCCTGCGCTTCTTCCGCCGTCGCGACATGCTCGAAACCCTCGATGCGCCGGCGCACGGCCACGAGGCACCGCCAGGTCTGGCCGACGCTGCCCGCGTTGCCGGCCCCGATCTGCTCGTGCGTCTGCGCACGACCCGCGAAGGGCTCTCCGACGACGAAGCCGCGACCGTTCGCGCGCACGTCGGCCGCAATGAAGTCGAGCACGAAAAGCCGCTGCCCTGGTGGCTGCACCTCTTCCACTGCTACCGCAATCCGTTCAACCTGCTGCTCTCGATTCTGGCAGCGGTGTCGTATGCGACCGACGACACCGAGGGAACGATCATCATCGCGACGATGGTGATCATTTCCACGGTGTTGCGATTCGTGCAGGAAGCGCGCTCGAACAAGGCGGCGGAGAAGCTCAAGGCGATGGTCAGCACCACCGCCACCGTACTGCGCCGCGACGTTGAGATCGCTGGCGAAGCGTCAACCCGGCAAGGCGCCCGCTCGGCGCGCATGGGCCGCGAAATTCCGCTGGCCGAACTGGTGCCCGGCGACATCGTGTTGCTCGCAGCGGGCGACATGATTCCCGGCGACGTGCGCATTCTCGCCGCGAAAGACCTCTTCATCTCGCAATCGGCACTCACGGGCGAAGCCTTGCCGGTCGAGAAATTCGCGCATGTTTGCGATGCGGGCGGCAGCAACCCGCTGGCCTACGACAATCTCGCCTTCATGGGCACCAACGTGGTGAGCGGTTCGGCCACGGCGGTGGTCGTGGCGACGGGCGCGCGCACGTTCTTCGGCTCGCTGGCCCAGCGCGTGACGGCGCAGCAGCGCACGGTCACGTCGTTCCAGCAGGGGGTGAACCGCGTGTCGTGGGTGCTGATCCGCTTCATGCTGGTGATGACGCCCATCGTGCTGCTCATCAACGGCTTCACCAAACACAACTGGCTCGAAGCGTCGCTGTTCGCGCTGTCGGTGGCCGTGGGGCTCACGCCCGAAATGCTGCCGATGATCGTGACGGCCACGCTTGCCAAAGGTGCCGTCGTGCTCTCGCGCAAGAAGGTCATCGTCAAGCGGCTCGATGCGATTCAGAATTTCGGCGCGATGGACGTGCTGTGCACCGACAAGACCGGCACGCTCACGCAGGACAAGATTTGTCTGGAGCGCCATACCGACGTGTGGGGCCACGCCTCGGAATACGTGCTGGAGTACGCCTATCTGAACAGCTTCTATCAGACCGGTCTGAAGAACCTGCTCGACGTCGCCGTGCTCGACCATGGCGAACTGCATCAGCGGCTCGACGTGGTGAACCGCTATCGCAAGATCGACGAGATTCCGTTCGACTTCCAGCGCCGTCGCATGTCGGTCGTGGTCAGCGAGAACGGCGAGCATCACGAGTTGATCTGCAAGGGTGCGGTCGAAGAGGTCATGGCCGTGTGCGACCGCGTGCAACACGGTGCGAACGTCGAACCGCTGACCCCCGATGTCCTTGCGCGTCTGCGCCGTGTGACGGCCGACCTGAACGCCGAGGGCCTGCGCGTGGTGGCAGTGGCGACACGCCATCTGCCGCCGGTGCAGGAGAGCTACGGCATTGCCGACGAGCGCGAGCTCGTGCTGGTCGGTTACATCGCGTTTCTCGATCCGCCCAAAGAGTCGACCGCACCTGCGCTCAAGGCGCTGGCCGCCTCGGGCGTGGCCGTCAAGGTACTCACCGGCGATAACGATCTGGTCACCGCCAAGGTGTGCCGTGAAGTCGGTTTGAAGGTCGACGGCTGCGTGCTCGGCGACGACATCGAAAACGTGAGCGACGCCGAACTTGCGCAGACGGTCGAGCGCGCCAACGTGTTTGCGAAACTCACGCCGGCCCACAAGGAGCGGCTCGTGCGCATGTTGCGCGCCAATGGTCACGTCGTCGGTTTCATGGGCGACGGTATCAACGATGCCCCGGCGTTGCGCGCCGCCGATATTGGTATTTCGGTGGATACGGCGGTCGATATCGCCAAGGAGGCCGCCGATCTCATCCTGCTCGAAAAGAGCCTGATGGTGCTGGAGCAGGGCGTGATCGAAGGGCGTCGCACGTTTGCGAACATGCTCAAGTACATCAAGATGACGGCCAGCTCGAACTTCGGCAACGTCTTCTCGGTGTTGATCGCCAGCGCGTTTTTGCCGTTCCTGCCGATGTTGCCGTTGCAACTGCTCACGCAGAACCTGCTCTACGATCTGTCGCAGACGACGATTCCGTTCGACAACGTCGACCCCGAGCAACTCACGCAGCCACAGCGCTGGAACCCGGCCGACCTGTCGCGCTTCATGATTTTCTTCGGGCCGATCAGTTCGATTTTCGACGTGCTGACGTTCGTCGCCATGTGGCATCTGTTCGGCGCGAACAGCGCCGAGCATCAGACGCTGTTCCAGTCGGGCTGGTTTGTCGAAGGGCTGCTCTCGCAGACGCTGATCGTGCACCTGATCCGCACGCGTCGCATTCCGTTCGTGCAAAGCCGCGCCGCGTGGCCGCTGCTGATGATGACCGGCGCGGTGATGCTCATCGGGCTGATGCTGCCGATGTCGCCGTTCGCCGATACCTTCAAGATGCAAGCGCTGCCGCTCGCGTACTTCCCGCTGCTCGCGGCGATTCTGCTCGCTTATGCCGTGCTGACGCAGATGATGAAGGGCATGTTTGCACGGCGGTTCGGCTGGCAGTGAGGCGTCAAAATCAATGCGAGTGCGCACGTGCAGTTTCGCTGCCTGCGCCGCCTGCGCTGTAGTGGCCGATCGCCGGCTCCCGCTGGCGCTTCGGCGACATCGCAATCCCCAGCTCGGCGTACACCTCGTCGAGCGCTTCACGCGGGCCGATGAGCAGCGCCGTGGTCTGGCCGTCGGCATCGGTGACCAGACTCACGAGCGTCTGCCCCTGACACGTTTCGCGTGCGGCGACGAAGCGCGACGACGTTAGCGCCGCGAGCGTGGCAAAGCGCTCGGCCTGCACGAGCCCCGTGATGTGAAACATCGGTTGCGCAGCGCCGGTCGCGCGCGGTGCCAGCCGGATGTTCGTGCCATCGGTGGACGCCCCGAGTGCGGCGAGCAGCTTGTCACGCCCCTGCGCGCCCAGCACGCAGTAGTCGCCATGCACCCAGCGCGAGATCGTGTTGCCGGTGATGCCGGTGGCATATGCCAGCCGGGCCAGCGTGGTGCCCGAGAGTTTGATGAGCAGGCGTGCGACAGTCCGGTGGCGTTGTTCGATGTCATCCATGGCGAATGTCCTCAAGTCAGAGCGATCAGAGCGGTCAGCGCAGTGAGCGCAATCAGTGCAACGGGTCGTTGATCAGAACGCCATCATCACTTCGAGTTGGGCGTCGATGTCTTTGCGCAGGGCGGCGCTGCATGGCATGAGCGGACGGCGCACGATCGGCGAACACAGCCCCAGCGACGAGAGCGCAGCCTTGATCGCGACCGGATTGGGTTCGGAGAACAGGCGGCGGATCAACGGCTTCATGCCGTTGAACAGCGTGTTGGCGTGCGCCATATCGCCTTCGCGCACATAGCGCATCAACTTCAGATACAGATCGGGACGGATATGCGCGGCAGCAGAGATGCCGCCGACGGCGCCCGCTTGTAGCGCGGGGAGCCACTGCATGTCGTCGCCGCACATCACGCGCATGGTCGTTTGCGAAGGCAGATGCAGCAGCGGATGCGCGTCGCATTCCTTGATGCAGGGGAACGACTCGTGCGCGGCCAGTTCGCGAATGGTGTCCACGCCGAGGGTGACGCCCGTGCGCAGCGGCACGTTGTAGAGCACGATCGGTTTGTGCGTACCGGCGGCCAGCGTGCGGTAGTGCCAGAGAATGCCCTCCTGCGACGGACGCAGATAGTAGGGCGGCGGCACGAGATAGCCGGCGAGCGGCAGATCGTCGAGCCGGCGAATCTGGCGTGCCGCATTGGCCGTATCGGCGGCCCCCACACCGGCCATCACCGGCGTACGGCCGTTGGCATACTGGCAGGCGGTCTGGGCGAGCCAGTAGCGCTCTTCGTCGGTGAGCAGCGTGCCCTCACCGGTGGTACCGGCGACGACCAGACCGTTCACACCGGCCGAGAGGTAGTAGTCGACCAGCAGCTTGAACCCATCGTGGTCGATGGTCGCGCCGTTGGCGCCGGTCATGGGAGTAACGAGCGGAATCCACACGCCTTCGAAGATGGCAGTGTTCATAACGTGATGTCGGGTGAGGGCAGCCCGTCGGCCTTGAGGCACGACGGGTATTCATTCAAGTCAGTTCAATTCGGTTCGCTCAGACAGCCGGGCGCAGGCGTAGCGCACCGAACTCGGCTTCCGGCAGCGACTGCATGACGACATGCATGGCGCGCGACGCTTCAACACGCGGCAGGGCAATCGACACGACGGCGGCGGTATCGCGCCGGATCGGTCGAATCGTCTCCACGCGCCACGGCAGCGGCAGGCTCATCGCCAGCGTGACGGCCAGCGTAGAAACGGCGGCGCGGCTGAGCGTGATATCGAGCGTGGCGTCCAGACGCGCGCGCGGCGTGTGCCGGTTGCGTTGCCGTACGGTAGGCGCCGGACGCGGGCTTTGCAGGCTTTGCGGCGTGCGCGAGTTGGGCGTATCGATGGCCCCGATGGCCCCGATGGCGTCGTGCGATTCGAACGGGGCGCCAGCGGGTGCGAGACGAGCACCGGGAGGTTCGAGACTGGCGCGTTGAGCTAGCGTAGGCATGGCTGCGTGTCGACAAGCGACTGAAGTGACAACGAGGCCAGTCTAAGTAGGAGGGGATAAAAATGGCGTCAAGATTTTTGACGCCATCTTGGAGGGATGCCGGAGGGAATCAGGACGCGGCCAGCACGGCCTTCGGTTCGAGAAATGCCTCTAATCCGTACGTGCCGTACTCGCGGCCAATCCCCGACTGCTTGAAGCCGCCGAACGGCGCAGCGGGCTCGTGGTTGAGCGTATTGACCATCACACGGCCGGCTTCGAGCCGCGCAGCAACCTCGCGTGCACGTTGCTTATCGGCACCGAACACATACGCCTGCAAGCCGTATGGCGTGTCGTTCGCAATGGCGATCGCGTCTTCGGTATCGCGGTAGGCAATGATCGACAGCACCGGGCCGAAGATTTCTTCGCGGGCAATGCGCATATCGTTCGACACATCGCTGAACACGGTCGGCTGCACGAACCATCCGCCATCCACGCCTTCCGGCAGTCCTTCGCCACCCGCAATCAAGCGCGCACCTTCATCGGTGCCGATGCGAATGTAGCCTTGCACGCGCTCCCATTGCTTGCGGCTGACCATCGGCCCGATGGCCGTTTGCGGATCACGCGGGTTGCCCGCTTGCGTGCGCGCCACTTCCTCGCGCACGCGGGCTTCGAATTCGGCCAGCCGGTGTTGCGGCACGAGAATGCGTGTGCCCGCGATGCACGCCTGACCACTGTTCATGAAGCCCGCGCCGAGCGCCATCGGTACCACGTCGTCAAAGTTCGCATCGTCGAGCACGACGAAGGGCGACTTGCCGCCGAGCTCCAGCGTCACGCGCTTCAACGATTCAGCCGCCGAGCGCAAAATGGTCTTTCCGACTGCCGTGGATCCGGTGAACGAAATCTTCGCGACATCAGGGTGCGCGCTGATTTCGGCGCCGACCGTTTCGCCCCGCCCCGTAACGATGTTGAACACACCGCGTGGCAAGTCGGCTGCGTGCAACGCTTCGGTCACGATGCGCGTCTGAATGGCGCTCATCTCGCTGGGCTTGATGACGGCCGTGCAACCCGCCGCCAGCGCGGCAGCGAGCTTCCCGCAGATAAAGCCTGCATCGTTGTTCCACGGGGTAATCAGGCCAGCGACGCCGAGCGGCTGCATCACAACTTCGGCCGTGCCCGCCGGGCGCGTGAACGCGTAGCTTTCGAGCACCTTCACGGCTTCGAGCAGCACGTCGCTGGCGTGCCGCGCCATCCATCCGGCGCGCGAGACCGGCGCACCATATTCTTCGACGATGGCGTCGAGCAGGTCGTTTTCTCTTGCGAGCACGGCGGCGTGCATGCGTTTGAGCATCTCGATGCGCTCACGCTTGCTCGTGCGGGAGAACGCCGGAAAGGCCCGCTTCGCGGCGGCAATCGCATCGCGCGCGTCCTGCGCATCGGCGAGGCGCACGCGGCCGATCACTTTTTCAGTGGCCGGGTTGAAGAGGTCGAACGATTCGTCGCCGTGCGGGGTGACGAACGCGCCGTCGATATAAATCTTGTCGATGATCTGCATGATGACTCGCGGTGGCGTGAGGGGATGGGTTCATCATAGGTGCGCAGCATTGTGTTGAGTAGCCGTACAATCCGGCATGTCACGTTGAGAGATTCAGGACAATGAAAACCTCCGGTCTGGGTGAGCTTGAAGCGGTGCTGGCGGTGGCGCGCCATCGCAATTTCCGCGCAGCGGCGACCGAATTGGGTGTCTCGACATCGGCACTCAGCCATGCGGTGGCCGGTCTGGAGACGCGCATCGGTGTACGCCTGTTCAACCGCACGACACGCAGCGTGTCGCTGTCGGCGGCGGGCGCGCAGTTCGTTGACAGCGTGGCTCCGGCGCTTTCCACCATTCGCGTGGCGATCGAACAGGCGGGCAGTTTTCGCGACTCGGTGTCGGGGGTGTTGCGTATCAACACCTCCGCAGGGGCTGCGCGTGTGGTGATGCCGCTCTTTCTCGAGTTCTTGCAGCGATACCCGGACATGACGCTCGATATCGTCACCGAGGGGAAGATGGTCGACATTGTCGCGGGCGGTTTCGACGCGGGTATCCGGCTGGCCGAAGCCGTGCCGCAAGACATGGTGGCGGTGCCCTTCGGTGGCGCACTGCGCTTTGCCGTCGTCGGCAGCCCGGACTACTTCGCCCGGCACAAGCCGCCGCGCGCGCCCGCCGATCTACTGGCCCATGCGTGTATTCGCATGCGCATGCCGAGTGGCGTGATTTATCACTGGGAGTTCGAGCGGCACGGCGAAGTGGCGCGCATCGACGTCGACGGTGTGTTGACGCTGGATGAACCCGACCTGATGCTGCAAGCGGCGCGCGCCGGTCTGGGGCTCGCGTATCTGAGCGAATGGAACGTGGCGGCCGACCTGCAAGCGGGCACGCTGGTGCGGGTGCTGACGGCGTGGACGCCGCCGCTCGATGGCGTGTGTCTGTACTACCCGAGCCGCCGCCACGCGCCCGCGGGGTTGCGAGCGCTCATCGACATGATTCGTGAGCACGCCGAGGTGGAGCGCAAGCGTGGAGAGCTTGGCGTTCAGCCCGCGCGCCCGCCCGCGTCAAAGGGGCGAGTGCGCAGCCTGTCGCGCAAGGCGAACGACAAAAAAGCCTAGGGCGCTCAGGCGCTCGGCGGATACTCGGCGTCGTTGAACAGCACGCAAGCGCCGTGCGGTGCTGCGCCCACGTTGTTCCGAAACAGGCCGAACGTGTTGCGCCACGGATCGAACGCGCGTTGCGGCGTCGGCGCCGGCGTGCGCGCCGCGAGCACGGCAGCGTCCACTTCCATGTGAAGCAGGTTCTTCTCGCAATCGATGGTGATGATGTCGCCGTCCTGCACGCGCGCGAGCATGCCGCCTTGTTCCGCTTCCGGTGACAGGTGGATGGCGGCGGGCACTTTGCCCGACGCGCCCGACATGCGCCCGTCAGTTACCAGCGCGACATGATGGCCTTCGTCCTGCAAGAGGCCAAGCATCGGCATGAGCTTGTGCAGCTCCGGCATGCCATTCGCACGCGGCCCTTGGAAGCGAACCACAACGATCACATCACGTGTGAGCTCGCCCGCCTTGAAGGCTGTTTGCGCCGATTCCTGATCGGGAAACACCCGCGCCGGTGCGCGCACTTTCTGGTGTTCCGGTTTGACGGCGGACGACTTGATCACGGCGCGGCCGAGATTGCCCGCGAGCATGCGCAAGCCGCCTTCGTGTGCAAACGGCCGGGCGGCC
The DNA here is from genome assembly GCF_002179965.1 of Pandoraea sp. PE-S2T-3. Lineage (GTDB taxonomy): Bacteria > Pseudomonadota > Gammaproteobacteria > Burkholderiales > Burkholderiaceae > Pandoraea. Next base: position 125,466 of record NZ_NGUQ01000008.1, on the reverse strand, counting down.
GGGCGCACGATGTTCTCATCAAGACTCTGCGCGGGTGCGTCCTGCCACGAGAGCACGTCGTCGCGCAGCGTCGCTTCCTGCGTGTAGGCGCGCAAGCCGTGTCCCATGACGGTCGTCACGTCGTTGTGCAGGAAGCCTGCGTCGAGCAGTTCCCGGATAAGGAAATTCAGCCCGCCCGCCGCATGAAACTGGTTCACGTCGGACTTGCCGTTCGGGTACACATGCGCGAGCAGCGGTGTGACGTCGGAGAGTTCGGCGAAGTCCTGCCAGTCGAGCAGAATGCCGCCCGCATGCGCCATCGCAACGAGGTGCAGCGTGTGATTGGTCGAGCCGCCCGTGGCGAGCAGGCCGACTACGCCGTTGATAAAGGCGCGCTCGTCGAGAATGTGCGAGGTGTTGATCCCCGTCTTGGCCAGCGCCACGGCGCGTGCGGTCGCGGCCTGCGTGAGGGCGTGACGCAAGGGCGTATGCGGATTGATGAACGAGGCCCCCGGCAGATGCAGTCCCATGAATTCCATGAGCATCTGATTACTGTTGGCTGTGCCGTAGAAGGTACAGGTGCCTTCCGTGTGATACGCGGCAAGCTCGCTGTCGAGCAGCGCGGCGCGGCTGACGCGCCCGGCGGCAAACTCCTGCCGGATGCGTGACTTCTCGTCGTTCGGCAGCCCAGAGGGCATCGGGCCAGCCGGTGTGAACACGGCGGGCAAGTGTCCGAACGCCTGCGCGGCGATGACCAGCCCGGGCACGATCTTGTCACACACGCCGAGGAACATGGCGGCATCGAACATCTGGTGCGAGAGTGCGACCACCGAGGCCATGGCGATCACGTCGCGCGAAAACAGCGACAGCTCCATGCCCGCGTAACCCTGTGTCACGCCATCGCACATGGCGGGCACGCCGCCGGCGACCTGCGCGCTTGCGCCATGCGCACGGGCGGCCGATTTGATGATGTCGGGGAATTCGACAAACGGCGCGTGCGCCGAGAGCATGTCGTTGTAAGCCGTGACGATGCCGATGTTCGGGGTGCGTTCGGAGCGGATTTTCAGGCGGTCGTCGGCGGGCGCGGCGGCGAGTGCGTGGGCCATGTTGGCGCAGCCGAGCGATTCGCGCCCGGGTTGGCCTTGGGTGGCGCGCTCGACACCTGCCAGATAGGCCTGCCGTGACTTTCGGCTGCGCTCGATCAGGCGTTCTGTCACACGCTTGACCACCGGATGCAGCGACACGTTGTGCGAAGACTGGGTCATGGGGATTCCGGGACGTTGTGGGTCGCCCATACGTCTCGCGCGCTCGATACCTGCGGCGCGCGGCCCGCATGCTGGCTGGGAAGTGCTCTGTCCTGCGTCGCCCCAAAAACCGGTTGACGATGTAGTCAAAGCACGAGATTTAGTTGAATTGCAGTGTAGTTAAACTACAATGCAGTGTCAAAGTTGCGCCTTCCCAGTGACGTCAGAAACCACTCGCAACGCCGGTAAGCCTTAGTGGCGCGGGTGGTTTCACGTTCCGACCGCACGGAGTCCACGCTCTCCATGAACACGCCTTCACCCTATACCTTTGTTTTGTTCGGCGCCACCGGCGATTTGTCGCTGCGCAAGGTGCTTCCGTCACTGTTCAGGGCGTTCTGCACGGGCCAGTTGGCGGAGGTCGGCAACATTTTGGCCGTGGCGCGCAGTCCGATGGACGCCGAGGCGTATCACGCATGGTGCGAGCAGCATGTGCGCGCACATATCGGGGCCGACGTCTGGGACGAGGCGCAGTGGAAGCGCTTTCTCGGCACCATCGACTACCTGCCGCTCGATCTGGGCCGCAAAGAAGAATTCAATACGCTGGCCGAACGGCTGGCGAAGCGCGACGGTGTGCGCATCTTCTATCTGGCGACCGGGCCGTCGCTTTTCATTCCAATTTGCGAAGGGCTGCGCAGCGCCAAGCTCAACGAGAACGGCCGCATCGTGCTGGAGAAGCCCCTCGGTCATGATCTCGCCTCGTCCGTGGCGATCAACGACGCCGTGGGCTCAATTTTCCGCGAAGACCAGATTTATCGGATCGACCACTACCTCGGGAAAGAGGCGGTGCAGAACCTGCTCGCGTTGCGCTTCGGCAATGCGATCTTCGAGCCGATGTGGCGGCGTGATCTGATCGAAAGCATTCAGATCACGATTGCCGAAGAGCTGGGTGTGGAAGGGCGCGGCGAGTTCTACGAGCAGACCGGCGCATTGCGCGACATGGTGCAGAACCACTTGCTGCAACTGCTCGCCATCGTCGCGATGGAGCCGCCGTTCGCGATGGACGCCGACGCCATTCGCGACGAGAAGCTGCGCGTGCTGCGCTCACTGCGTGCGCTGGATGACGATACGGTGGCGCGCAACGTGGTGCGCGGCCAGTACGGCGCCGGGGCCATCGGCAAGACAGCCGTGCCGGCGTACACGGACGAACCCGGCGTGCCGTCTGACAGTCAGACCGAAACCTTCGTTGCGCTCAAGGTCGAGATCGACAACTGGCGCTGGGCTGGCGTGCCGTTCTTCCTGCGCACCGGCAAGCGGCTGGGCGAGCGCGTGGCGGAGATCGTGGTGAACTATCGTCCCACGCCGTATCCGCTGTTGGGCGAAGCCACCGCGCATGCGGGCGCTAACCGTCTCGTGATTCGCTTGCAGCCGAACGAATCGATGCGCCTGTATTGCTTGGCCAAACAGCCGGGCGAGGGCATGAATCTGCAAACGGTCCATTTGGATCTGGCGTTCGACCAGTTCTTCAAAGGCCACACCATGGATGCTTACGAGCGCCTGCTGCTCGACGTGATCCACGGCCGGCTGGCGTTGTTCGTGCGCCGCGACGAGCAGGAACAGGCATGGCGTTGGGTGGCACCGATTCAGGCGTACTGGGCGCGCCAGCACAAGGGGCCGAAGCGCTACGCCGCCGGCACTTGGGGGCCGCCCGCCGCGAGCGCACTGCTCGCGCAATACGGCACCTGCTGGGTAGAGGAAGACAACTGATAAAAGACAGCCGAGCGCGCACGAAGTCAGGCAAACAGACCGGCGAGGCGGCGAAGTCAGCAAGCATAAGGAGCGAGACATGATTCACTGGCGGATGTATCCGACCCGCGAAGCGCAGGCGCATGCGCTGGCGAATGCGGTGGTTGCAGGCCTCGACGAGGCGCCGACGATTCGCCCGCGTGCGCTGCTCGCGGTCTCGGGCGGCACGAGCCCCAAGCCGTTTCTCACTCAACTCGCGCGCCTGCCCGTGGCGTGGCGCGACATCGGCATCACCCTCGTCGACGATCGCTGGCTGCCCGATACGCATGCTGACAGCAATGCCCGATTGGTGAGTGAAACATTGCTGCCGGGCGCCAAGGGGGCGCAGTGGCTGCCGCTTGTCGACACCTCCGCTGCCCCCGAATTGCAAGTGCGCACGCTCAACGACACATGGACGCACGGCGTGCCGCAAGTCTGCGTGCTGGGCATGGGCGAAGACGGTCACACCGCGTCGCTCTTCGCCGACGCGCCGCAATGGCACGACGCCATCACTACCCATGACAAGTTCGTCCTCGTGCAGCCGCAGCACGCCCCGTACACGCGCGTGTCGTGGTCGTTGTCTGCGCTGGCGTCGAGCGAGCGGTTGCTGTTGCAGATTCAGGGCAAGGCCAAACGCGCCGTGCTCGAAGCTGCGCAGGCGCAACCGCAGGACAACGCTATCTCCCGGCTGATTCACCGTGAAGGAGTCAAGATCGATGTCTTCTGGAGTGAGGAATAATCCCCCGCATGTGAGCGGCCCGCGGCTGCTCGCCGACATTGGCGGCACCAACGCCCGGTTCGCGCTTGAGATTGCACCGGGCGATCTCGTCGAGATTCGCGACTACGCCTGCGACGATTATTCCGGCGTGCCGGAAGTCATCCGCGCCTATCTCGATGAGGCCGATCACGCCGAACCCGTGCGCCACGCGGCGATTGCGATTGCCAATCCCATCGAAGGCGACGAAGTCCGCATGACCAATCGGGACTGGCACTTCTCCATCGAAGCCACGCGCCGTGCGCTGCGGTTCGAGACGCTGCTCGTCGTCAACGACTTCACGGCGCTGGCGATGGCGCTGCCGTATCTGAACGACACGCAGAAGCATCAGATCGGTGGTGGTGAGCCTCGGCCGAATGGTGTGCTCGGCCTGTTGGGGCCGGGGACCGGCGTTGGGGTGTCGGGTCTGATCCCGGCCGGTGACCGCTGGATCGCGTTAGGCAGCGAGGGCGGACACACCACGTTCGCGCCGGCCGACGAGCGCGAGATCGACGTGTTGCGCTACGCATGGCAGCACTTTCCCCATGTGTCGTTCGAGCGATTGGTCGCGGGGCCCGGCATGGCGCTGGTCTATCAGGCGTTGGCCCTTCGTGCGAAAAAGCGCGTCAAACCGCTGGAAACGCCCGACATCGTGAAACTCGCTCAAGCGGGCAATGCGCTCGCCAAAGAGACGGTCGATTGCTTCTGCGCCATGCTCGGTACGTTGGCCGGCAATGTCGCCGTGTCGTTGGGCGCCGTCGGCGGCGTGTACCTTGGCGGCGGTGTGATTCCCAAGCTTGGCAAGCTCTTCGGAGACTCGCCATTTCGCGCGCGCTTCGAGGCGAAGGGGCGTTTTGAAGCGTATCTGAAGAAGATTCCGACGTTCGTGATCACCGCCGATCATCCGGCGTTTCTCGGCACCTCGGCGATTCTTGCGGAGCAGTTGGGCACGCACGCGGCAGGGGCGGGCGCGTTGATCGACCGCCTGCATCGCTTGCGCGACCGGCTTAGCCCGGCCGAGCAACGGGTCGCGGAACTCACGCTAAAACAGCCTCGCGCACTGCTGGCCGAACCGGTATCTGAAATCGCACGGCTGGCGCGCGTGAGCCAGCCAACGGTGATCCGGTTCTGCCGCAAGCTGGGCTGTCAGGGGCTGTCGGATTTCAAGTTGAAGCTGGCGAGCGCGCTGACGGGGACGCTGCCGGTGCGCCACGGTCAGGTGCATGTCGGCGATTCGGCTGCGGAGTTCAGCGCGAAGGTGCTCGACAACACCGTCTCGTCGATTCTGCAACTGCGCGAGCATCTTGACGCACGCACCGTTGAGGCGGCCGTGTCGCTGCTTGATAGTGCTCGCCGTATCGAGTTCTACGGGCTGGGCAATTCGGGCGTGATTGCGCAGGATGCTCACTACAAGTTCTTCCGGTTCGGCATGCCGACGATTGCCTACGGCGACCCGTATTTGTTGCAGGCGTCGGCGGGGTTGCTGAATGAAGGCGACGTGGTGGTGGCGATCTCGGCGTCGGGCCGTTCGGCCGATCTGAACCGCGCAGTCGATATTGCTGTCGGGCGCGGGGCGAAGGTCATTGCGCTAACCTCGCGCAATTCGCCACTCGCACGCAAGGCCACGCTAGTGCTGCCGAACGATCACGTGGAGACGATGGGCGCACACGTCACGATGATCGCGCGCATTCTGCATCTCGCGACGATCGACGTGCTGGCCGTGGGGGTTGCGATCCGGCGTGCTGGCCCGGGGGCACAGACGGCTGGCGAGGGGGCGCTCGACTGGCTCGGTCACGGCAGCGGACAGGACGCGGCGGACGAAGCGGCGGCGTAGATCGATGGCGTGGCGGGTCGCGATTCGATCGGCTCGTTCGGGTCAGTCGACCGTTTGAATCGCCGGTATCAGTCAAGGAGTCCGACGTAATCCGTATACGATTTTTGAGACTGTTTTGGCTGCTTGATATTCGTAAACATGTTTATCATAATGCGGCCTATGAAAGTGACCGATTCCGCCCAACGTTTCGGCTTTCTCGTGGCAGACGTTCAGCGTCTGTACGGGCGCCGCTTCGAGCAGTTTGCCCAACGCGCGCTGCCGATGACGCGCGCGCAGTGCCGTCTGCTCGTCTATCTCGCCGACAATCGCGGCGTGAGCCAGACCGTGCTGGCCGATATTCTCGAAGTCTCCCCTCAGACGCTCGCACGCTCACTTGAACGGATGGAAGAGGCCGGTTGGGTGCGTCGCCGCCCGGACGTCCGCGACCCTCGCTTGCATCGTCTCTACGTGACGCGTGCGGCGGTCGAACAGTTGGCGGTGGCGCGCAAGCTCTCCGATGAGGTGCGCAACGAGGCGTTGACCGGGCTGACGGCCTTCGAGACGGTGCAGCTCATGCAGTTGCTGCAAAAGGTGCGCCGCAACCTCACGAGTGTGGTGCCCAAGCCGCTCGATACCGTGCTGCCGGCGGCGCTGCGGGGGATCGACGTTGCGGACCATTCACCCGCCGCGACGGCCAATGATGGCCAAAACGACGATCCGGACGGCGGGCCGGACGACGACATCCCCGCCAACTGACGCAAGACAATCCCGACAACCCTATCGGACAAGCCCGACTTGCCGTGGGGGAGGCATGCGCCTAGCATGAGGAGTCGTTCCAACCACCTCTCGGGAGGCAGTCATGACGCAGCATGTCTACAAGCAGATCGAACTCACCGGCTCGTCGGAGAAGTCCATCGATGACGCCGTCAAAGGGGCCATCAAGCGCGCGAGCAAGACGTTGCGCAATCTGAACTGGTTCGAGATCACGGAAACACGCGGCCATATCGAAAACGGCAAGGTGGCTCACTGGCAGGTGACGCTCAAGGTCGGCATGCGTCTGGAGGACTGACGGCGGGTGGCGGGAAGGCGTTCGCGGCGGCCGGGAATTGAGCTAACGCAAGCCAAATCAGGCTCAAAACACGGCACCGCGGGCGTCATACAGTCGTGCCACAATAGGCGCATACTCGACAACACGAAAAGACAGAAGAGGTTTGCGCATGTCCGAACAAGAACCGGTCCACGCCACCCGATCGATCTCCGACCCGGTGGAAGCCGTCAACTATCTGAAGACGATCTACGACGCCAACACCGCGTATCTGCGGGCGGCTTTCGAGCGCTTTTCCACCGAGAAAGACGCGGCGCGCCGTGTCAGCGCGCACTATCCTTTCATCCGCATCACCACCGAAGACATCACCCAGCTCGACAAGCGCCTGTCCTATGGCTTCGTCTCGGGCCCGGGGAGCTATCAGACGACCGTCACGCGTCCCGATCTCTTCGAGAACTACTACATCGAGCAGTTGCGCCGCCTCACGCACAACCACGGCGTAGCGTTCGAAGTCGGTGTATCCGACGAGCCGATTCCCGTGCACTTCGCTTATCGTGACGGCGTGTATCTCGAAGGCGATCTCGACCAGTCACACCTGCGCGCCATGCGCACGGCGTTCGACGTGCCCGATCTCGCCAAGATGGACGACAGCATCGTCAACGGCACGCGTGATCCGCTGCCCGGCGAAATTCTGCCGCTCGCGCTGTTTACCGCGCCGCGTGTCGATTACTCGCTGCATCGGCTGCGCCACTACACGGCCACGTCGCCCGAGAACTTCCAGAATTACGTGCTGTTCACCAACTACCAGTTCTACATCGACGAATTCGTCGAACTGGGCCGCGAGTTGATGAGTGCGAGCGACGACCCGGCGGAGCGCGAGTATCGCAGCCAGTACACGGCATTCGTCGAGCCGGGCAACGTCATCCACTGGAACCAGAACATTGCCGCGCGCGATTCGGAGGGCACACCGCCGCCGCGTCTGCCGCAAATGCCGGCGTACCACCTCGTGCGCCCGGATAACACCGGCATCACGATGGTCAACATCGGCGTGGGCCCGTCGAACGCCAAGACCATTACCGACCACATTGCTGTGCTGCGCCCGCACGCGTGGGTCATGCTGGGCCACTGCGCGGGCCTGCGTAACTCGCAGCGTCTGGGCGATTACTGCCTGGCCCACGGTTATGTGCGCGAAGACCATGTGCTCGACGACGACCTGCCGCTGTGGGTGCCGGTGCCGCCTCTCGCAGAGGTGCAGGTGGCGCTCGAGCGCGCCGTGGCCGATGTGACGCAGTTGGACGATTTCGAGCTCAAGCGCGTGATGCGCACGGGCACCGTCGTGACCGTCGACAACCGTAACTGGGAACTGCGCGATCACCGCGAGCCGGTGCAGCGCATGAGCCAGAGCCGCGCGATTGCGCTCGATATGGAAAGCGCGACCATTGCCGCCAACGGTTTCCGCTTCCGTGTGCCGTACGGCACGTTGCTGTGCGTGAGCGACAAGCCGCTGCACGGCGAACTGAAGCTGCCGGGCATGGCCGACCGGTTCTATCGCGAGCGTGTCGATCAGCATCTGAAGATCGGCGTGAAGGCCATGGAGCTGCTGCGCGATAACGGTCTGGACCGTCTGCACAGCCGCAAGCTCCGGAGTTTCAACGAAGTCGCGTTCCAGTAAAGCACCCGGCGGCGGCGATGTTTCGACACCTGAAACTTGCCGCCGCGCCCCGCCTGCCCCGTATCACGGGGCGTTGCGCCCCATGCGTGCATGCGGCCGCCGCTAGTAGCACAATGCCTTCGCACACCGGTACGACGCCGCTTCCCCGCGTGCGTTCTACCGGTGTTTTTGTTTCTCGTCATCAAGGATCATCGTGGAGCTAGTCAACCACGTCGTGCCCTGGGCAGCGCACGACACGCGTCTATTGCTGTCCTGCCTCGTCGGCCTCGTCGCCATCATTCTCTTCATCAGCGCGCTAAAACTCTCGCCGTTCCTGTCGATTCTGATCGGCACGTTTATCGCGGGTCTGGGTGCCGGCTTGCCGCTGGATTCGGTCGCCAGTGCCTTCAGCAAGGGCGCGGGCGGCATTCTGGGCGACGCGGGCATGATCATCGCGCTAGGGGCCATGCTCGGTGCGTTGATGGCGGACACCGGGGCGGCCGACCGCATCGTGACCGTCTTGCTTACCTTTGCCAAGGGCCGCGCGCTGCCGTGGATGATGGCGGTGGTGGCGATGATCATCGGTTTGCCGCTGTTCTTCGAAGTGGGCCTCGTCATGATGGTGCCGATCATCTTCGTGATGGCCCGCCGTGCGAACACGCCGATTCTGCGCGTGGCCATTCCGGCGCTGGCCGGCATGACCACGTTGCACGCGCTGGTGCCGCCGCATCCGGGCCCGCTGATCGCCGTGTCGGCGCTGCATGCGGATCTCGGCATGACGATGGGACTTGGGTTGCTGATCGCCATTCCGGCGGTGATTCTGGCCGGGCCGCTGTATGGCATGTGGCTTGCGCCGCGCCTGCATGTGGAAGCGCCGCAGCAACTGGGTGATCTGTTCACCAAACGCGACGACGACTTCGCGCCGCCGCCGTTTGCCGCTGCGCTGCTGGTGATTCTGCTGCCGGTGGTGTTGATGCTGGGCCGCACGCTTGCGAAGGTGGCGCTCACCCCCGAGACGCCGGTTTTCGAAGCGCTCGACTTCCTTGGCGAGCCGATCATCGCGTTGGCGCTGACGGTGATCGTGGCGATTGTCGTACTCGGCTGGGGACGCGGTCTGCCGCGTGCCCGCGTGGGTGAAACGCTGCGCCGTGCGCTGCCGCCGATCGCTGGTCTGTTGCTGACGATTGGTGCAGGCGGTGGTTTGAAGCAGGCGCTGGTGACGGCAGGCATTGCGACGACCATCGGCAAGGTGGCGGTCGGCACGCACATGCCGCTGATTCTGCTGGCATGGCTGATCGCGGTGGCATTGCGTCAAGCGACGGGCTCGGCGACGGTCGCCACGACCACGACGGCCGGCATCGTGGCGCCGCTGGTGATGCATCTGCCGCCCGTGCAGGGCTCGCTGATTGCGCTGGCGATCGGGGCGGGGTCGGTGTTCTTCTGCCACGTCAACGACGCGGGCTTCTGGATGGTGCGGGAGTACTTCGGCCTGAAGCTCAAGGAGACGCTGTGGGTCTGGTCCGTGTTGCAGACCATCGTCTCGGTCGTGGGGCTGGTGATGACCTTGTTGCTCTGGCAGATTCTGGTGTGATGCTTCGGCCCGCATGACGGGCTGAGACGCTGGCATTGCCAGCCATGAAAAAAGCGCGCAGACCGTGAGGTTGCGCGCTTTTTCTTTGCGATGTCGCCGTCTCTGTTGCTGCGGCGTGGCTTACGAAAACACGCGCTTCGCGTGAATGCCGAGGCCGAGCGCCACGCTGGCGAGGCGGTCGCCGAAGACCGGCGTCGCGTTCGGGAACGCTGCGCACATGGCGCCCGACAGGCAGCGCAGCCCCGTCGAGCCGCCGGTGAAGTACAGCGCATCGACGTCTTCCGCGCGCAGTCCGGCAAGCGATGCCGTGTGCACGGCACCCGCCGTGATGCTGGCGATTTCGTCGCTCACCGCGTCGACCAGTCCCGCTTCCGAGAAGGCCACACCGAGTTCGCGCTCGATGACGGCGAGGTCGATACGCGTCTCACCGCCGGCAGCCACGGCAATCTTGGCATCTTCCGCATGACCGACCAGCGCATGACCGAGGCGTTGGTCCACCGTGCGCATCAGGCGGCGATGGTGGACCGGGTCGGCGTACAGGTGCGCCGTCAGAGCCAGTTCACCGACGCGCTTGGGCGTATAGACGGTGTTGATCAGGTGCCACGTGGCCAGATCGAAGTAGATGCGGTTCGGCACTTCCTTGCCATCCGGGCCGAGGGCCTTGTAGCCGATTTCACGCAGGATTGTGGCGAGTTCGATGCGGCGATCGAAGTCCGTCCCGGCGATGTGCACGCCGTGGTGCGCGAGCACGTCGTCCTTGCGTTCGAGGCGTTGGGCACGGTCCGGGCCTACGCGCACCAGCGAGAAGTCAGAGGTACCGCCGCCGATGTCCACGACGAGCACTTGTTGCTCTTCGGTCAGGCGCGATTCGTAATCGAAGGCGGCCGCGATCGGCTCGAACTGGAAATGCACGTCCTTGAAGCCGACGTCGCGGGCGCTTTGTTCGAGCGAGCGTTGTGCGGCGGCATCGGCGCGGGGATCGTCATCGACGAAGAACACCGGGCGGCCCATGACCACTTGGCGCAGGTCGTCGCCATCGGACTTGATGGCGTGCGTGCGAAGGTGACGCAGGAACGTCGCAATGATGTCGATATAGCGCATCGCCGACCCGTTGCCGAGATCGGTGGTGCTTTCGATGAGGGAGGAGCCGAGCAGGCTCTTGAGCGAGCGCATCAGGCGCCCGTCGTAGCCGTCGATATAGTCGGCGACGGCCTGGCGGCCAAATGTCGCGCGGCCACCTTCGTCGGCGTTGAAGAAGACGGCCGTCGGCAGCGTGCCGTAGCCGGCTTCCAGCTCGACCAGACGCATGGCGGCACCGTCGCGTACAGCGACGGCTGAATTCGAAGTGCCGAAATCGATGGCGCAGAAACTCATGGCATTGCGGCTCATGCAGGCGAGCCGTAAAAGGTCGGCAGTGTAGCACGGCCGGGCGGCCGGCCAAATTTAGTGTCCCAGAATACCTTCAGGACCCGCTCGCGGCCAGTTAGGGCTTTCAACCGTGCGATGTTTTGGCGGGCGGCTGCGCGGCCGGCAGCGTGCGCAGGCTGCTCACCACGGCGGCCACGGCTGCGAAGACTGCCGCGACGTACAGCGCCGCACGCGTGCCATAGCCTTGCGGGGCCACGCTGAAGATAAGCGCGACGAGCGCCGCGCCGGTCGTTTGCCCAGTCAGGCGCGCTGTGCCGAGCATGCCGCTGGCGCCACCGCTGCGATGCGCGGGGGCGGCCGTGAGCATCGCGTAGTTGTTGGGCGACTGGAACAGACCGAAGCCGAAACCGCACAACGCCATGCGCCAGACGATGTCCCACGAGTGCGGCTGCGCGGGCAGCATGGCGAGCGCGAGCAGGCCGAGCGCGAAGGCCGCCATGCCGATCGCACCGAGCAGGCCGGGTTTGTAGTGTTCGAGCAAACGTCCGGCGACGGGCGCAACCACAACGATGGTCAGCGGCCATGCGGTCATCAGCAGGCCGGTCTGCACGTGGTCGAAACCAAGCGAATCCTGAAGATAGAAGGGCAGCGCAACGAACGCGAGCATCTGGGCGCAGAACGATGCCATCGACGTGCAGATCGACAGGCCGAAGATCGGAATGCGCAACAAGTCGACGGGCAGCAACGGCACGGGTTGCGTGCGCTGACGCCGCACGAAGATCGTGCCGATGATGACGGCGGCCACGAGTTCGACGGCGACGAGCCAGCGTTCCTGACCGTGGCCGAATGAGTCGATGCCGGAGATGAGCAGCCCGAAGGTGAGCGCGCTGAGCAGCGCACCGGTCCAGTCGAAGGCGTGGGAGGCGCGGATGCTGTCGGGCAGCGAGCGCATGGCGATGTCCAGCGCGATGATGCCGAGCGGCACGTTGACGGCGAACAGCCACGGCCAGTGGGCGATGGAGAGAATACCGGCGGCGAGCGTTGGTCCGGCGGCTGACGACACTGCGACGATCAGGGAGTTGAGGGCGACACCGCGTCCGAACCACGCGCGCGGGTAGATCATTTTCACCAGCGCGCTGTTCACGCTCATGATACCGGCCGCGCCAAAGCCTTGGGCTACGCGGGCGAGCGTGAGTGTGACGAGCGAGTCGGAGAGTGCACAGGCCAGCGACGCCAGCGTGAAGAGCGCCAGACCGACCGTATAGACGCGCCGGTAACCGACGATTTCACCGAGCGCGGCGAGCGGCAGCAGCGAGATCGTGATCGCGAGTTGGTACGCGTTGACGATCCAGATCGAAGTGGCGGGGCTGGCGTTGAGGTCGCGCGCGATGGTCGGCAGGGCGACGTTGGCGATGGCGCTGTCGAGCACCGAAAGCGAGATGGCGAGCATGACGGTCGCGATGGCCCAGACCCGGGCGGGCATGGGCATGCCGTCGGCATAGTTTTCGGACATGAGGGCAGCGAGGCGAGACTGCCGGTGAGTCAGCGCGACACGACCGGCGAAAGCGTAATCGTGCCCGAAATCGCGGAAATCGGCGTCGGCTGGGCTGGGAGCCTTATAAACAAAGGGGTTGGGTTTCTTGAAGTCTGTTTTATCTGATGGAATATAAATTCCATCAGATAAAACACGTGAATTCAGTCATTCCCGAAGCGTGCGATACGGGCGTTGCCGAGCGGGTGATATGACGTGCCTGACGCTAGCAAAGCGAGGTCGAGTCCGCTGGCGAGTACCGTTTGCACGCCGACGGCGGCGAGCGTACTGGCGGGAGACCGGCCGGGGCATGCGTGTCCGCCGTGCCCGAACGTCCATGCCGTGTCGTCGGGGCTGACCGGTGTTGGGGCGGCGGCGAGTACAACCAGCACGACATCGCCCCGCGCTAGTTGCCGTTCGCAGATAACCGCCGGGGTGTGCAGAAAGCGGCGCGTGTTCTGGACGGGCGGGTCGAAGCGGATGACGTCACGGACGGCGGCAATGGCCGTGGCGAGATGGGGGGGCGTGGCGGGGCGGTTGACTGCTGGCGTTCCCGCTTCGGTTGCCGTTGTCGACGGTTCGGCGCGCGCCAGACGGCGAAGCGCGTTGGCGACGAGTCCTGCGCAGGCATCGTGGGTTTGTGTGAACAGACCCACGATGTTGGCCGTCAGCGCACGCGGGTCAATCGCAGGTTCAAGGGCGGCGAGATTCGCGGTGCGCTGAAGCCAAGTATCGGGTGCGTTGTCGGTGCTGAGCCATTGGCGGGCGAAATCATTCAGCGTCGTCGCAGCGCGGTGGCCGTCGGCGATGACCTCGGCCCGTGGTGCAGGACGTGCCGATTCCGCCATTGCGGCGACGAGGGTGTGGGTGTTCGCATAGACGTCGGCCCATTGCGATTCTGGAACCCCAAGCCAAGCGGCGAGTGCATAGATGGGTTGGCGGAAGACGTAGTCATCGAGTTTTTCCGAGTACGCGGCGGCGCTGGCGTAGCCGAGTCGGTCGAGCGTTGGGGCGTCGGCGGACAGTGAGGCAAGCTGTGTGGCGAGCCACGGCTTGAGCGTGATGTGTTCCGCACCGTCATTCATGCGAACGAGCCGCCCAAACCATTCTCCAGCCGCACCAGAGGCGAGCGCAGCGGGCACGAGCGCCCCCGCCGGCCGCACGCCGCATGCCGGATGACGCAGCACCTCAACGAGCGCCTCCGGCCCGGCGGCGACCCACATACCGAGCGACGCATCGAAGTCGAACGGCCGCTGTGCCGCGAGCGCGCGGTAGTACGGATAAGGATCGGGGTGGGTGACGGCAGTCAGGGCGTTCGTCGGGGGGGAGTCGTCGATGTGCATGGTGCATCCTTCGATATGCGGCGAGAGAGTGATGCCATTTTCTGTTCTGTCGGCGTGGCACGTTTCATCACGCACTGAAGTGTCGAGCGCGGCACCGGACATATACTGCGATGCATATTCTCCTACGGAGCCCGCCATGGACCTCACCCGCGATTACGCCCCTGGCGTTAGTTCACTCGCATCCCTGCTCGCCGATGCGGGCCGCATGACCATGCTCTGGGCATTGATGGACGGTTCGGCCCGCCCGGCGGGGGAACTGGCACTGGTTGCCGGGCTTTCTCCTTCCAGCGCCAGCGGCCATCTCGCCCGTCTCGTCGACGGCGGTGTTCTCGCCCAAGAAGCCCGCGGACGCCACCGATATTTCCGCATCGCCACGCCGGAAACCGCCACGGCCATCGAAGCGCTCGCGAGTGCCGCATTGGCAACACGCGAACTCCGCCCGCGTCCGGTCCCCGTCAGCCGCGCAACACCGCCCCCGCTACGTCACGCACGCACCTGTTACGACCATCTTGCCGGGGAAGTCGCCGTCGACCTGTTCGCGCGCATGCGCGAGCGTCGCTGGCTTCGCATCGACGGCAGCGATGTCGCACTGACCGACTCGGGCGTCAACGGCCTCACCGCCCTCGGTGTCGACCTCACCACCGCCCGCGCCCGCCGCCGTCGCTTCGCTTGCACCTGCCCCGACTGGAGCGAGCGCAAACCCCACCTCGGCGGTGCACTCGGCGCGGCACTCCTCACCACCTGCCTGCACGCCAAATGGCTTGAACCCACTCGCGAACCACGTGCCCTACGCGTCACGCCGTTGGGCGAACGCCATCTCGCCGACTTCGCCACCTGATTTATCAGGCGCACAAAAAGAAACACCCCGCGGAAATACGCGGGGTGTGAGGCACCGGGAGCGGTGGGCTACGGGACAGGATCCGAAGTCGATCGTCCTGGCCGCCGTAGCGTCGTCGCCGGTTGCCGCTTGAGCACGCTTCAAACTTTGCGTGTCCTCGCGCCGTCAACCAGCGCCGACGCGAGAGGCTGGCTTTAACTACCAGCGTAAGTCGAATTTATCAGTGCAGTCGAGCCTTGGACACGTGCCCCAACCGAATGGCCGTAAGTCTTCAGTTGCGGATACTGACTGTCGGTCTGCGTGAGCTTGCCTTGCGCTTGGGCTTCGATCAGTTCCTGACGAACCTGTGCGCTCGGCACGGCCAGCTTTTCGCTATACACGCTCGATTGCCAGAACAGGTTTTCGTTCGGATAGCCGTTACCGCCAGTGCCTGCAAATGCGGCCGGTGCGGCTGCCACAGTCAACGTCGCGGCAATCAACAGATGCGAAAGAGTGCGGGTCATGATGTTTCTCCTGTCTTTATTGTCTGGTGGTCGGCCGGCTCACTTGAATGTCCGGCACCGCCTACGCCTCTAAGGTAGGACGACCACGTCGCAGGAGTAACCGCATGCGGCGCAACAATGCATTGCAGATAACGGGCCATCTCGAAACCCGCATGCAGAAAGGGTTTCAAGGCAGTCGACGTTTTCGAATCAGTCGAATGCCGACTCTAATGAAGATGTTAATTAACAGGAGTGCGACAGGATGTCGCAGCGCCGTCGGAAGAAGCGACGGCGCGCAGCAGGGCGATCAGAACTTGTAGCCGACGCCTGCGAGGAAGATGTCGCTGTCGCGGTCGTAACCGGTTACGACGCGGTTCCATGAGAGGCGTCCGACCCAATGATCGGCAAACCGGTACGCCATGCTCATCGTCAGCAGACCGGCCACGACGTTCTGCGCACCACCCGCCGATCGGTTCTGCTTGTACTTGTTCCACGTGACATAGGGGCCGAAGCCGAGGCCGAGACTAAAGCGATCGCTGAAGAAGTCGTTCTTGATCCACGCCTGCGCCGCAATGCCCTGACGGTTGCCGATGTCGCTATGGCCTTCGTTGATCAGCGAGACCGTGCCGTCGAACCACCGGCCGAACCCGTGCCGGTATTCGATGCCTTCCGCCGCCGCGTTCTGCGAGTCGAGACTGTTCACGATCGAAAGCCCGGCCATCACCGACAGCACGTCGCCGGTCGGCACCGGCGGATCCATGTTGCCGATGACCGGGCCCGGCGTCGACGGCTTGTCCAACTGATAGCCCACGCCAAGCAGGTATTGAACGGTGTTGATGCTCGACGGCGATTGCACATAGTTGGCGCGCGCCTGCACGTACCAGCGGCTCGCGAAATAGTACGTGGCGGTGGCCGAGAACATGGCGCCCCAGCCGTGGGCGTCCTCATAGCGCTTGCCGCGATTGCCGGCCACGGTGTCGTAATAGCGATACGGGCCAACGCCTACGGCAACGTCGAAGCGGCGGTCGAAGAAGGCCTGACGCGCCCACACCTGCAACGCAAAGCCGTCCCGGTGATGATCGGGCACGTGGCCCTCGTTCATCCACGTGAAGCTCGCGGCGAAGTGTTCGCCAAGCCCCTGCCGGTAATCCATGCCCCACGAGTAGGTGTGCGCGTTGTCGTCGTTGCGGGCGTTCATGGCCCCGGCATAGACGGTGGCTTCCTGCGCCTGCGCGACATGTGCGAAAGCCGATGCACCGCAGACGACGCCGGCCAATGCCGAGCGCACCCACCATGGTTTGTTTTTCATGTTTGATTCGCCGCAATACGCGTTACGCGCGTTGGTTCGCCGCTTCAGCGTTAGCGACGGCTATGTATTCGATACGCCGCATCTACGCGGTGCGCCTATGTTCGTTCTATCGTAGCAGCCGCCCACGGACCGGAGCGAGACAACAGGCCGCCGCTTCAAATTACCGAAAATTACGGCATCGGCGACGGCACATCGTATGGCATGCCGAAACAGTTAGTCAAACAAGATGTCAGGGAATGAAAGGGGTTGCGACCGAGGCCAGTCCGTTGGAAGGTCTGGCGGTCGTTTCCCCTGTATTTGCGCGATCTCGCCGCGGTGTGAGGTTACCGATGCAATGGCTTGAAACTCAGGCTCTTTCCGCCGCCGCCAAAAAAGCTGGCGCGTCTGCCAGTAATACGGTGAGATCGGCTGCGCCAGATTTGACCACGGCCGCCGTACGCTCCCGGCTGAGCGTGTCGGTGCCCACGAGCGAGCGCGGCCCCGCCACACTCAGTGCAGCCAACGGACGTCCCTGCGCATCGAGCACCGCCGCCGCGCACGCGTCGATACCGGCTTCGAAGCCATCCTGACTCCACGCACAGCCGGTTTCCCGGTCGCGCGCCAATTGGGCGTCCAGCGCCGCGTAGGTCCGCGCACTCTGCGCTGTTGCGGCCGCGAGCGGCTCGGGGCCAAGCAAGGCCCGGCGGCGCTCGGGACTCAAGTGTGCAAGCAGCGATCGCCCCGGCGCGGTCAGGTGCGCGGTGACACGACTCCCCGCACGGATATTGCTTACGAGGGGCAGGGCAGGCGTTTCGCACAACAGATACCGCACCTGCGTGCCGTCGAGCACGGTGAGGTAGCTGGATAACCCGGTCTCGCTGGTCACACGCGTGAGTACGCGGCGCGCCGTGGCGAGATGATCCTCGCCTGCGAGCGCCGCAGCGGAAAGTGTGAGAAAGCCGAGACCGAGCCGATGCCCGCCGTGCGGCAGCGGTTCAAGCACACCTTCATGCTCAAGCGTGGCGAGCAGCCGCATGACGGTCACGCGATTGACACCGATACGCCGGCCCACTTCGCTCATGTTGGCCGTCGAGCCACTGTCAGCCACAAAGCGCAGGAGCTTGAGCGCACGAATGACCGGCGTGATGAGCCCGGCCTGAGTGGCGTCGCGATCGTCGCTCTCTGCGCTGACATTGCTGGCATTGCTGGAATCACGGGCGGTGGCGGGCGTTGCTTTCGTCATGCGGTGCTGTACGTTTGGTTGTGTCGAAACGAAGGGGCGATCAACGATCTGTTACCGGCTGGCGTTAGCGGCTTCTCAAGCGGCCAACGGCACTTGCCACGCGTCGTATTCGTAGACCCAATCGGCGTTGCCGCCTTCCTTGAGCCACTGGTTGCCGCGTGAACCGATCTGCACGCGCGCAGTGCGCTCGCGACGTGCCGCTTCGTAACGGGCGAGCGCGCCAGCCAGTGCATCCGCATCGGCGTTCGGGCCGACTTCAGCAAGGTGGCGAGACATTACCACAGCGTCTTCGATGGCCATACCGGCCCCCTGCGCCATGAACGGCATCATCGGGTGACACGCATCGCCAAGCAGCGAAACCCGGCCGCGCGACCATTGCGGCAGCGGGTCGCGCACGTACAACGCCGACTTCAGCACGCTGTCGCAGGCATCGAGCAACGCGCGAGCTTCGGGATGGTAGTCGGCATACATCGCGCGCAACTCCAGCACGTCGCCCGGTGCGGTCCACGATTCCAGCGTCCAACTGTCTTGCGCCGTGGTGGCGAACACGAAAATGTCCCGGCCGAGATTGAGCGGAAACGTCACGATCTGGCTCGACGCGACAGGCCCCCACCACTTGGTGAACGCGCCCAGATTCGGCACGCCGCCCAGCTTGTTCGCCGGGACGACCGCGCGATAGGCGACCACCCCCGTGAATTCCGGCGATTCCGGTCCGAACAGGCCCGTGCGCACGACCGAATGAATGCCGTCGGCACCGATGAGCACATCCACGTCGTCGTGCGTGCCGTCGGCGAAGCTCAGCCGAATGCGGCCCGTCTCGCCAACGCCCGGCGCTTCGAAGGCGACAAGCTTCTTGCCCAGCGCGATGCTCTCTGCGGGCACCGCCTGCTCCAGCGCCTGAAGCAAATCGGCGCGATGCATTGTGAGTTGCGGCGCGCCGTATTTGGTCTGTGCCGTCTGTGCCATCTCCAGTCGCGAGGTCTCTTCACCCGAATCCCACGTGCGGCTGATGCGATGGCTCGGCTGTGCAGCGGTTTCGCGCAAGGCTTCGCCAACACCCAGACCATCGAGTGCCCGCACGACATTGGGCGTCAGGTTGATGTCGGCGCCGACGCGGGCGAACTGCGCAGCCTGTTCGTAGACGCGCACACGAAAACCGGCACGAATCAGCGCGATGGCGGCGGCCAGACCGCCGATGCCGGCACCGTTGATGCCGATGAGGGGAGCTTGCATGGGGACACCTTTTGATAAACGTTGCGACGAATTCGGAAAAATAAAACGTTCAAATATGAACGTAATGTTCAAATATTATTGTTTTTGATTCGATCAACTGCAAGCCTTCCTCGGGTAAATCCGGACGCAACGTGTTCGGCCGGAACAACGCTCCCATCAGACGCACGGCAACGCCGGCGGGACGAACAGCACCTCACCAAAGCTTTGAATACGAGATGCCAGCGGCTGAATGCGCGCGCGGTAGCACGCCAAATTCCTGTCATCAATTCGTGCATCTCCGCTGCGGGACTCACGCATCACCTGGCCTAAGCTCCGCATTGTTGGTTTCATAAGTAATCCAACGTTTCATAGGTGGAACGTCGAAATGCGACGGTATGAAGGGCGTGACCGGCTTGGGTTGCCGTGAGTCGCCGTCGGCGTCACCACCGTTTTCGAGTCAGCGAATCATCGAACGACAGGAGTACACAGATGAAGCGGTTTCCGACGGGGCGGATCTCGGGGATGACAAAACTGGCGGCAGCGATGCTGCTCGCCGTTGGCGTGCCGATGGCAGCGCATGCGCAAAGCAATGTGACGATCTACGGCAGCATGGATGCTGGCGTGGCGTACGTGAACAATCAGGGCGGCAGCAGCAACTTTCTCGCGCAACAAGGCGGCACGCAGCCGGATCGCTGGGGTTTTCGCGGCGTTGAAGATCTGGGCGGCGGCAATCGCGCGATCTTCCTGCTGGAGAACGGTTTCTCCACGCTCACCGGCAACACCCTCAAGGCGGGCGCGATGTTCAACCGCCAGTCGTGGGTCGGTCTGCAATCGGACACGCTGGGCACGGTCACGATCGGCCACATGACCACGTTCAACTTCGACTGGCTCGGCCCGTTCAGCACGTCGTATCTGGGCATGAACTGGTACATGTTCCACCCGGGCAACCTCGACGAACTGGCCAATACGTCAGTGGTGCAGGTGGATAACTCGGTGCGCTACGTCACCCGGGACTTCGCGGGCTTCAAGGCGGGCGCCATGATCTCGCTGGGCAACACGGCGAACTTCGCCAACGGCAAGAAGTGGAGCGTGGCCGCGAACTACACCAACGGGGGCTTCAAGGCGTCGGCTGTCTACTCGAACGAGAACAACCGTACGCCGAACGTTGCCGTGCTCGGTGGCGCCACCTTCCAGAACCAGCCGGTCGCAACCTATACGGCGTCGAACGTCGAAAACATGGGGGCGGGCGCTTCGTATGGCTTTGGCGCGTGGTTGCTGCACGCGTTGTACACGCGCGTGAAGCTCGAATCGCCGGGCTACAGCGACACCTATCAGGCTTTCGACGCCGGCGCGAACTACGCCACCAGCATCGCCAACACGATCACCTTCGGGGCGGCCACGACGACCATGTCGGGCAAGCGCTGGACGCAGGTGAGTCTGGGCGACGTCTACGCGTTGTCGAAACGCACGCAGGTGTATGTGAGCGGGGTGTATCAGCACGCGAGCGGCAACGGCGCAATCACCGCCATCAACACCATCGGCGCGTCGTCGACCGCCAATCAGGTCGTGATCATGTCGGGCGTGCATCACGCGTTCTGACGCGCACCGATCTTCACCACCGAGCATCACCCAGTGATCTCACTTTGCGCATTCAACAAGTGGGCTCAACTCGCGCCGGCCGGCATTCGTTGGCCGGCGTTTTTTTCGCCCCGCAAACGCGCTGTTCTCGCAGCAAAGCCCATGGGTTGGGGTTTCCCCTAGTCAAAAAACAATTTTGACTCCGGCCGTCACTCCCTATAATTGATCCATAAGTAAATCAACGTTTCACATATGAAACGTAGCCGCAAGGCGAAGGACAGGTTGGCAGGCGATGCAGCGAAGGAGAAGCGGCACGCTGCCCGAGGCAAGTTGAACATCCAGAAACACGGTGGTTTCCCATGCTCAGGTCGATTCAATTGCAAGACGCGAACGTAGCCGAGGCGTATGCCGACGCACGTCACACGCCGGCGGCGGCACCGCTGCCGTTTGCCATCGAATATCGCGGCGTGACGCGTCGATTCAAAAATCGCCAGGGCAAGGGCGAAATGACGGCGGTGTCCAACGTCTCTATCGGGATCAAGACCGGCGAGTTCGTCTCGCTGATCGGTCCGAGCGGCTGCGGCAAGAGCACGCTGCTCAATATGGGCGCCGGTTTGTATGCGCCCAGCGAAGGGCAGGTCACGCTGGCCGGCAAGCCGGTGCGCGGCCCGTCGCAACAGGTCGCCTTCATGCTGCAAAAAGATCTGCTGATGCCGTGGCGCTCGATTCAGAAGAACGTCGAGCTGGGTATGCAGATTCGCGGCCGCAGCAAGGCCGAGCGCGCTGAGGTGGCCAAGACGCTGCTCGCGCGCTGCCACCTGAAGGGTTTCGAGAATCACTATCCGCACCAGCTCTCGGGCGGCATGCGCCAACGCGCGGCGCTGGCACGCACGCTCGCCGTCGAGCCCGACGTGCTGCTCATGGACGAGCCGTTCTCCGCGCTCGATGCGCAAACGAAGATGGTGCTGCAACAGGATCTCGCGCAGATGCTGGCCGCCGAAGGCAAGACCGCGCTGATGATCACGCACGATCTGGCCGAAGCGATTGCGCTGTCGGATCGCGTGTTCGTGATGAGCGAGCGCCCGGGCACGATCATCGAAGAGATCACCGTCGATCTGCCGCATCGCGACAACCCCATCGAGCGCCGCAAGCAGGCGGGCATGAACGAATACGTCGCCCATCTGATGGAACTGCTCAAGGTCGGCCGCGACGATCACCTCGGTTGATGCTCGCCGGTCATCTCTTGCCCAAGACACTGGAATTCCCGCTATGAAAACCCTCACCAAAGCCCAACTGACCGCTGGCAGTTTCGTGCTGTTGCTGCTCTTCGCGGCCGCCTGGCAATGGGGCCCGACGGCGTTCGGCGTGCCCGAGTTCGTGCTGCCCAAGCTGTCGTCGACGCTCGTCGAAGGCGTGCGCATGTTTCAGGTCGAGAACCTGTGGCTGCACGTCGGCGTGACGGCCCTCGAAGTGATTGCCGGTTTTGTGATCGGCTCGGCGCTGGGCGTGCTGATCGGGGTGGTCCTCGGCTTGTCGCCGTCGACCGAAGCCATGCTCTCGCCGTACATCCTCGCGCTGCAAATTGCACCGAAGGTGGCGTTTGCGCCGCTGTTCGTGATGTGGATGGGCTACACCATCTACCCGAAGATTCTCGTGGCCGTACTGATCGTCTTCTTCCCCGTGATGATCAACGTGCTGGGCGCCGTGCGCTCGGTCGACCCCGACATGGTCAATCTGGTGCGCGCGCTGTGCGGCCGCCGCTGGCAGATCTTCCGCTTCGTCGAATTCCCGTCGGCCATGCAGGCCCTGTTCGCCGGGCTGCGCATCGCATCGACGCTCGCCGTGATCGGCGTGACCGTCGGTGAGCTGGTCGGTGGCGATCGCGGGCTGGGCTATCTGCTGGTCTACGGCGAAGGGCAGGGCAACACCGCCATGGTGTTTGTCGCCATCGCGGGGCTGACGGTCATCGGTATCGCCGCCTACGCGGCTGTGGTCTGGCTTGAGCGCCGCGCACTGCACTACGTGCCGCGTGCATCGATGAACATCGCCTGACGTGATGAAGCGACCTGCTCTTCAGCCAACAAGGAACGCATCGTGACCAAACTGCCCATCCTCCCGCTCGACACCGCCACGCTCGCGCCGCTTGACGGCAAGAAGCTGCTGGTGACCGGTGGCGCTCGCGGTCTTGGCGAAGGCTTCGTACGCGCCGCCGTCGCACGCGGTGCGCAGGTGACGATTGCCGATATCGCGGCAGACGCGGGACAAGCGCTCGCTGCCGAACTCCGCGATGCGGGCCGCGCGGTCTCGTTCGTTCGCGTCGATCTGTCCGATCCGTCCTCAGTTGAAGCCGCTGCCAAGGCGGCCGCCGAACAAATGAGCGGCATCGACGGGCTGGTGAACAACGGCGCCATCACCAACTCCGGTGGCAAGCTCGCCACCGAGTTGAGCATCGAGACGTGGGACGCGGTCATGAACGTGAACGTGCGTGGCACGTGGCTCATGACGATGGCGGCACTGCCGTATCTGCGCGTATCGGGGCAGGGGCGTGTCGTGAACATCGCCTCGGACACGGCACTTTGGGGCGCACCGCGCCTGCTCGCTTATGCCGCGAGCAAGGGTGCCGTCATGGCGATGACCCGCTCGCTGGCACGCGAACTCGGCCCCGACGGCATCACCGTGAACGCCATTGCGCCCGGGCTGGTGGAGGTCGAAGCCACCGCTTACGTGCCGGCCGAGCGTCATCGCCACTATCTGGAAGGACGCGCGTTGCCGCGCGCACAGGTGCCGGACGACGTGGTCGGGCCGGTGCTGTTCCTGCTCTCCGATGCTTCCCGTTTCGTGACCGGTCAGGTGCTGCCGGTCAACGGCGGTTTCGTCATGCCGTGACGCGGCACGACGAATCGTCTTCCCTTATTCGCAACGCCTTAAAGGAGTCACAACATGGCGCAAGCCGAAGCTAAAAACACCGCGACGCCTCAGGCCGTCGAGAGCTGGACGCAGGCCGAAGGTCAGCCGTTCAGCGACTGGCTGGACTCGCGTGTGGCGCGTTTTTCGACGCGCAAGTACGACTGGGATGCCCTCAAGTTTCAGGCCGACTACGACCCGAAGTATCGCCGTGCGCAGATGCGCTACGTCGGCACGGGCGGCACGGGCGTCGCCAAGGATGTCAACACGGTGCCCGCCGGACATTTCACGTTCTCGACCATGGTGATTCCGGCCGGCAACATCGGCCCGAGCCACATCCACATGGACGTGGAAGAAATCTTCTTCGTCATGCGCGGCAAGATGAAAGTGGTCTGCGAGCGCGACGGCGAGACGTGGGAAGCCATTCTCGGCGAACGCGATCTGATCTCGGTGCCGCCGGGCGTGTACCGCACGGAAATCAACATCGGCGACGAAGACGCACTCATGTGCGTGATGCTCGGCTCGCAAAAGCCGGTCACGCCGACGTATCCGCCGGATTCGCCGCTCGCCAAGATCAAGCGCGAACAGAAGTAAGCGCGGGAGCCTCGTTTTTCCCGAAAGTCCGGCGGGTGCAAGCCACAGGCAAGCGCCACGCCGGCAGGAATTTTCTCCGAGTCATTGCAGAAGACGTTACCCGAAGCCATGTCAGCCGAAGCTCTCAAGTCCGAACTGCCCGACGCCAACGACGGCATCGTCGCCCCGCTTTGCGCGCGACTGAATGCGTTTGCGTATCGCACCATCGCCACGCGTGCGGGGACGGTTGGCTATCGCAGTACCGCCAACGCTGACGATGGCCGCATCGCGGTCGTGATGCTGCACGGCATCGGCTCGGGCGCCGCGTCGTGGCTTGCCCAGTTTGAAGCGGCCGGTCTGGATGTCGCGCTGTATGCATGGGATGCGCCGGGCTACGGCCAGACGTCGAATGTGAGCGATGCCGAACCGCATGCCGTCGCCTACGCCGACGCGCTCGAAGCATGGCTCGACGCGCTGGGTCTGGATCGCGTCGCATTGGTTGGCCATTCACTCGGCGCAATCATGGCGACGAAGTTCGCCAGCCGTGCACCGCAGCGCGTGCGCGGCCTCTTTCTCTGCTCGCCCGCAGGCGGCTACGGCAAGGCTGATCCGGCAGTGCGCGTGTCGAAGCGCGATAGCCGTCTGGCGATGCTCGACAAACTCGGGCCGGCCGGTATGGCGCGCGAGCGCAGCGACAACTTGGTCGCGCCGAATGCCGCGGAACTGCCGCGCGCTTGGGTGAAATGGAATATGAGCCGTGTGCTGCCCGCCGGTTATCGGCAGGCAACGCATCTGCTGTCGAACGGCGATGTCGCGGGCGAGTTGGCGCAGTACGTGGCCGCCAACGCAGGTCCGGTGGCCGTGGCTGTTGGCGCGCAGGACGGCATCACGACGCCCGCCGCCTGTCAGGTCATTGCCGACGTGGCCGGTGTGCCGTTGCAAATCATCGACGGCGCAGGTCATGCGTCGTATATCGAAACCCCCGACGTTCTGAACGCTGCACTTGCGGCGTGGCTGGACCGGGTGGCGGCGGGAGGGCGTTGAGATGGCACCGGCAACCCCGAAACGCAACACGACCGCGCTGCCTGAAGACGACGCGCGCGACGACATCGATGCGATCGATGCGATGGGCGACCAAGACGCCGAAGGCCTCGATGCCGCTGATGCCGGGCCGTCCGAGTCACGTTACCTCGTGCCGGGACTGGAGCGCGGTTTGCGCATCCTCACGCAGTTCTCGCCGCGCGAATCCGTGTTCAGCGCACCGGAGCTGTCGCAGCGTCTCGGCATTCCGCGCACCACTGTATTCCGTCTGTTGCAGACGCTCGAAGCCATGGGGTTTCTGGAGCGCGCAGGCAGTGAAAAGAACTTCCGTCTAGGCGTGGCCGTGCTGCGTCTGGGCTTCGAATACCTGAGTTCGCTGGAGCTGACCGATCTGGGCATTCCGATCATCGAGCGCCTGCGCGACGCGACCCAACTCACTTCGCACATCGTGATTCGCGATGGCCGCGACATCGTCTTCGTGGCGAAGGCGCAGAGCGTGGCGGGCGTGTTCAATTCGATCAAGGTGAACGTCGGCACGCGCTTGCCCGCCCACGCGACGGTGCATGGTCACGTGCTGATGGGCGATCTGACGCTGACCGAGCTCAAGGCGCTCTATCCGGAAAAGACGCTCGAGAAATTCACGCCGCAAACGCCCGAGACGCTCGCCGAGCTTTTCGAGCGCGTGCGCGAAGACGCGGAGCGTGGCTATGCCGTGTCGGCCTCGTCGTTCGAGCGCGGCATCAGTGTGGTGAGCGCACCGGTGCGCAGCGACACGGGCCGCATTTGCGCGGCCATCACGGTCACGATTCCGCGCGCCAACATCGACGCGTCGATGCTCGATGCGGGCCTGATCGGCCAAGTGCGCGAAGCCGCCGATGCGCTGTCGCACCGTCTGAATTACCGGCCGGGCAGTGACGGCCGGACCACCCCCTACATGAAGTCACTGGGATTGAAATGATCAAGATCGACCTTTCCGCACGCGCGGCGCTGGTCACGGGCGGTTCGTCCGGCATCGGGCTCGCCACCGCCGAGCGCCTGCTCGAAGCGGGTGCCGCTGTCGCGATCTGCGGGCGTAACGCCGAGCGGCTGACGCAGGCTGAAGCACACCTGCGCGAGCGCCATCCGGACGCGCGCCTTATCGCGGCGCAATGCAATGTGCTCGATGCGGGCGATGTTGCCGCGCTCGCCGAGCGTATCCAGCGCGAATTCGGGCGTCTGGACATGCTGATCAACAACGCCGGTCAGGGCCGCGTGTCGACCTTTGCCGACACCACCGACGACGCGTGGCGCGAAGAGCTTGAACTGAAGTACTTCAGCGTGATCCGCACCACACGCGCCTGCTTGCCGATGCTGCGCGACGCTGCACGCGAGACGGGCGATGCGGCAATCGTCTGCGTGAATTCGCTGCTCGCGCTTCAGCCGGAACCCCACATGGTGGCCACTTCGTCGGCGCGTGCCGGTATCCAGAATCTGGTGCGCTCGATGGCGAGCGAATTCGCGCCGGACGGTGTGCGAGTCAATTCGATTCTGATCGGACTAGTGGAGTCGGGACAGTGGCGCCGTCGCTTCGCCGCGCAGGGCGAAGGCAAGACGTGGAAGGAGTGGACCGGCGAGCTGGCCCGCAAGAAGCAAATCCAGTTGCAGCGTCTGGGCAGGCCTGAAGAGGCGGCCGCAGCGATCTTTTTCCTGGCGAGCCCGCAATCGTCCTACACGACGGGCAGCCATATCGATGTTTCCGGAGGCTTGGCAAGACATGTCTAACAAAACCACCGTCGGCGAAGTCATCGCGGCGTTCCTCGAACAATGCGGTGTGCAAACCGCGTTCGGCGTGATCTCGATTCACAACATGCCGATTCTCGACGCCATCGCGCGCCGCGAAAAAATCCGTTACGTCGGTGCACGCGGCGAAGCCGGTGCACTGAACATGGCCGATGGCCTGTCGCGTGTCTCGGGTGGTCTGGGCGTGGCGTTCACGAGCACTGGCACGGCAGCGGGGAATGCCGCCGGTGCCATGGTCGAAGCGCTGACCGCCGGCACACCCGTTCTGCACATCACCGGCCAGATCGAGACCGAATTCCTCGACCGCGACCTCGCCTACATCCACGAAGCGCCCGATCAACTGAGCATGCTCAAGTCGATCTCGAAGGCGGCCTATCGCGTGCGTTGCGTCGACACGGCACTCTCGACCGTGCGTGAAGCCGTGCGCGCGGCGCTGACCGCACCGACCGGCCCGGTCAGCGTCGAGATTCCGATCGACATTCAGGCGGCGGAAATCGAATGGCCGGCCGATCTGGCAGCGCCGCACGTGACAGTGCCGTCGCACGACGAGCAACGCGTGGCGGAACTCGCCGACAAGCTGGCTGCGGCACATCGCCCGTTGCTTTGGCTGGGCGGTGGCGCGCGCGGCGCAGAGGCGGCCGTCAAGCGACTGGTCGACATGGGCTTTGGCGTGGTCACCAGCGTGCAAGGTCGCGGCATCGTGCCGGAAGACCACGCCGCCACGTTGGGCGCATTCAACATTCACCCGACGGTCGAAGCGTTCTACAAGACGTGCGACGCCGTGCTCGTGGTCGGCTCGCGTCTGCGCGGTAACGAAACGCTCAAGTACAAGCTCGGCCTGCCGCGTCCGCTCTATCGTGTCGACGCTGATGGGCTCGCGGACAACCGGGGCTATCGCAACGACTTGTTCGTGCAGGGCGATGCCGCACGCGTACTGAACGCGCTGGCTGACCGCCTGCAAGGCCGCTTGTCGGTCGACCCGGCGTTCCACGCCGACTTGGCCGCCGCGCGCGATGCCGCCGTCAAACAGGTCGCGGAAGGTCTTGGCCCGTACCGCCAACTCGTGGCAGCGCTGCAAGGCGCACTGGGCCGCGACTTCAACTGGGTGCGCGACGTCACGATCTCGAACAGCACGTGGGGCAACCGCCTGCTGAAGATTTTCTCGCCGCGTGCGGGCGTGCACGCCTTGGGCGGCGGTATCGGTCAGGGCATGCAGATGGGCATTGGCGCGGCGCTCGCCGGCAATGCCAAGAAGACGGTGGCGCTGTGCGGCGACGGTGGCCTGATGGTCAACGTGGGCGAACTCGCCACGGCTGTGCAGGAGAAAGCGCAGGTCATCATCCTGCTGATGAACGATCAGTGCTACGGCGTGATTCGCAATATTCAGGATGCGCAGTACGGCGGCCGCCGTCACTACGTGCAACTGCATCAGCCGGACTTCGCTGCGTTCTGCGCCAGCCTGCAACTCAAGCACGAGCGCATTACGGCCATCGATCAGGCCGAAGGTGCCGTCGCGCGCGCCGTGGCTCACGACGGGCCGGTGCTGCTCGAAGTCGACATGCTGTCGGTCGGCAGCTTCGCGTCGCACTTTGCCGGTCCGCCGGTGCGGGAGCCCGCGAATGCGTGAAATGAATCATCGACCGGTTGATGTCGCGCTGATCGGCTTCGGCGCCATCGGCTCCAAAGTCTACGAAGCCTGCGCGGGCGATCCGAATCTGCGCATTGGCCACGTGATCGTGCCCGAAGACGCTGCGGCGCGCGTGCGCGAGAGCGTGCGTGAAGGCACCGAAGTGGTGTCGTCGGCCGCCGCGCTCACCCGCCGTCCGGACTTTGTCCTTGAGTGCGCAGGTCACAGCGCACTGTCGGCGCACGTCGTGCCATTGCTGAAGTCAGGTATCGATTGCGCGGTGGCTTCCATCGGCGCGCTGTCCGACTCGGAACTGCTTGCCGCGCTGGAGCAAGCCGCCAAGGAAGGCGCATCGACCGTCACGCTGCTCTCGGGTGCCATCGGTGGAATCGACGCCATCTCCGCCGCTCGCGAAGGGGGTCTGGATGAAGTGGTCTACACCGGCCGTAAGCCGCCGCTGGGCTGGCAGGGCACGCCGGCCGAGCAAGTGTGCGATCTGACGACGCTTGCCACCGCTACGGTGATCTTCGAAGGCAGCGCCCGCGATGCGGCGCGTCTGTACCCGAAGAACGCCAATGTGGCGGCCACCGTGGCCATCGCCGGTCTGGGGCTCGACGCCACGCGTGTGCGCCTGATTGCCGACCCGGCCACCTCGCGCAACGTGCATCACATTGCGGCGCGTGGTGCGTTTGGCGAGATGTCGCTGGAGATGTGCGGCAAGCCGTTGCCGGACAACCCCAAGACGTCTGCCCTGACCGCTTATTCGGCGATTCGCGCGCTCAAGAACCGCGTCGCGAATTGCGTGATCTAGTTCTCGCAGGACAAGCACCATGAGTCATCAAGATTTGCTGCAAGGGTTCTCGAGCGACATTCTGGTCGGCGGCGAATGGCGTGCCGGCTCGGGCAAGCGCTATCAGAGCCTGTATCCGGCCGACGAGAGCGTGAATGCCGAGATCGCGGCTGCGGGCGCACAGGATGCGACCGACGCGGTGGAAGCTGCCGATGCCGCGTGGCGCCGTGCCGACTGGGCGGGCCTCAAGCCGCACCAGCGCGCCGCCGTACTGCATCGCGTGGCCGATGGCATCACGCAGCGCGCCGAGGCACTGGCGCACCTGCAACGCCGCGACAACGGCAAGCCGATCAGCGAGACGCGGGCGCTTGTTGCGAGCGCAGCAGGCACGTTCCGCTATTTCGCCGCATGCCTCGAAACACTGGAAGAGACGCTCACGCCGTCGCGTGGCGACTATCTGACGATGAGCGTTCACGAGCCGCTGGGTGTGGTGGCCGCGATTACGCCGTGGAACTCGCCGATTGCGTCCGACGCGCAAAAGCTTGCGCCTGCGCTCGCCGCAGGTAATGCCGTGGTGCTCAAGCCTGCGGAAGTCACGCCGCTGGCGTCGCTCGAACTGGGCCGTATCTGCGAAGCCGCGGGTGTGCCGCGCGGTGTGTTGTCGGTGCTGCCGGGCAAGGGCTCGGTGATCGGCGACATTCTCGTGCGGCATCCGAAGGTCAAGAAGGTCGCGTTCACGGGCGGCACCGAAGTCGGGCGCGGCATTGCGCGTCTGGCGGCGGAAAAGCTCATGCCTGTCTCGCTCGAATTGGGCGGCAAGTCGCCGACCATCGTGTTCGAAGACGCGGACATCGATCACGCCGTGGCCGGTGTGCTCTACGGCATCTTCAGTTCGTCGGGCGAGTCGTGCATCGCGGGCTCGCGCCTGTTCGTGCACAAGAAGATCTTCGACACGTTTGTCGAGAGGCTGGTCGCAGGCGCAAAGCAATTGCGCGTGGGTGACCCGCTGCGCGAAGACACGCAGATGGGCCCGCTGGTGACGTCGTCGCATCGCGAGTCGATCGAGCGTTATGTGGCCATCGGGCTGGAAGACGGCGGCCGCCTGCTGTGCGGTGGTGAGCGTCCGGCGGGAGACGGTCGCGAGAAGGGCTACTTCTATCAGCCGACCATCATCGCAGGGCTGACCAATCAGGCGCGCATGGTGCAGGAAGAAATCTTCGGCCCGGTGCTGGCGGTGCTGCCGTTCGAGAACGAAGACGAGTTGCTGGCCGAAGCCAACGACAGCGTCTACGGGCTGGCGGCAGGCATCTGGACACGCGACTACAAGCGCGCGTGGCGTCTGGGGCGCGCGTTGGAGACCGGCACGGTCTGGATCAACACCTACAAGCAGTTCTCGATCTCGACGCCGTTCGGCGGTTGGAAGGAGAGCGGCATGGGGCGTGAGAAGGGGCGTCTGGGGCTGCTCGAATACACCAATCAGAAGAGCCTCTACTGGGGCATGAACGACAACCCGCTCGGCTGGGCGGGGCAGGTCTGAACAACAAGCTGTGGCATCACAAGCTGCGGTGCACGGGGCATCGCGGTAACCCGAGACTTGAGCGAGGCAGAGATATGTTGTCGATTTTCCGTGCATCGTTGGCGCGTCGCGCCTTTTTGACGGCTGGCCTGTGTGCCATCACCGGACTGGCCGCCGCGCCGGTCTGGGCGCAGCAACCGACCCAGCAGATCACCTATTTGCTGCCGGCCCCGGCCAATCTGCCGGCGTTCGCGCCGCTGATGCTCGCCGAGAAGAAGGGCTACTACGCCGCCGAAGGGCTGTCGGTGCGCTGGCTCACCGTGCAGGGCGGCGCCGACGTTGGCAAGCAACTGGCGTCGGGTAACGGCGATCTGGGTGGCGGTCTGGGCGACACGCCCATCGTGCTGCGACCCAACGGTATTCCGATCAAGGGCGTGGCACTCCTTGGCGGCCGCACACTGCATCAGTTGGTCGTGCGTGACGACGCCAACATCAAGTCGCCGGCCGATCTGAAGGGCAAGATGATCACCGTACTGGCTTATCAGGACACGGGCTTCTACGCGACGCTGGGGCTGCTGGCGTCGGCGGGCCTCACCCGTAACGATGCGCGCATTCAAGGCGCCGGCCCCGCAGGCGTGTGGCAGCAAGTGGCCACGGGCAAGGCCGAAGTGATGGTGGGCACGCCGGAGTGGGCGCAGAACATCGAAGACGCCGGCGTGAAGATCACCATGACGTCGACCGATAAGTATTTCCCGGGCATGGCGCAGGCGATTCTCGCCTCGGACAAGACCATTGCCGAGAAGCCCGAGATGATCCGCAAGTTCGTGCATGCCACGCTCAAGTCGGTCGCCGAGATCATGCGTGACCCGGCCGGTGCGGCGAAGGATTACTGCGCAGCGGTGCCCGCTTACAAGGGCAAGGAAGCTGAGATCGAGAAGATTCTCACGTACTACGCCCGCAATGTGTATCCGGGCCAGCAACGCCTCGGCGCGTTCGATCCGGCGCGCGTGACGAAGCTTCAGGACTTTTACGCTCAGGAAAAGGTCATTCGCGAGAAGTCGAATCCGGCCGACCTGTACACCAACCAGTTCGTGCAGTAAGGCAGGCGCCCCCATGCAACCGATGACCGAAAACGTTACGCCGGCGGATGCCCCGCAGACGATGTTGCTGACGGTGGTTCTGCGTCACGACCAGTCGAACAATCTCGACGCGTTTCAGGAGCGCCTGAAGGCCGTCGAGTGGTGGGAGCGCTTTCCGCCGGAAGGCGTGAAGGTGGTCTCGTGGACGGTGGCGATGGGCTTCGGCCAGATCGTGACGCTGGAGTTGCCGCCCCACCTGCTGCCGGTGGTCAACGTCGAGCTGGAGCGCTCGGCGTGGGGGGTATTTCGCACCGAATGCTATCCGACTTACGACTTTGTACCCGTGCACGCACGCATTCGCGAACGGGTTCGCCAAGGAGGGAAATAATGGACCGTTATCTTGACCCGCATCAAGCGCGTCGCCATGTGCCGACGCAATACGAAAGCCTGCTGGGCGACGCCATCGAGCGCGCCTATGCGGCCGGTACGCATGATCTGGCTGGCCTCGTCGCCTACCTGAATCGCACGGGCCCCGGCCCGCAAGAGGGCGAGCTGTGGACGGAGGCGGTCTACAAGGCGCAGATCGCCCGCATGGCCGAAGCGTAACAACATCACCTGACGATGCGCTCGCCCGCTGGCATAAGCCCCGGCGCGGCGCCGACGATGAAGAGGTCCCCCATGACTATGCAACAACCCATTCTCACTGCCGACGCCATCCTCGAGCGCGGTCTGAAGAATCTCTGGTATCCGATTTGCCCGTCGCACATGGTTGGCCGCGAGCCGGTCTCGCTGCGCCGTCTGGGCAAGAAGCTCGTGTTCTGGCGCGATCAGGACAACAACGTGCACGCGCTCGACGACCATTGCCCACACCGGGGCGCGCCGCTCTCGAAGGGCATCGTGATGGGCGACCGCATCGCCTGCGGTTATCACGGCGTGCAGGTGCGCAGCGACGGCACGGTGATGCGTGTGCCCGGCAGCCCGGGCTGCAAGCTCGAAGGCTCGCGCCCAACGCAGGCGTATCACATCGTTGAGCGCAACGAAGCCATCTGGCTGTACAACGCGACGGAAAACATCGACACGCCGCCGCCGCTGGTGTTGCCGGAAGAACTCGACGCCGATGGCGAATTCTCGTCGTTCCTCTGCTACACCGAGTGGAAGGGCGATTACCGTTACGTGCTCGATAACGTGATGGATCCGATGCACGGCACGTATCTGCACAAGCAGTCGCACTCGATGGCCGAGGGGGACAACACGGCAGCGTTCCGCATTCGCGATACCGACCGTGGCTTCGTGTTCGAGAAGGAAGGCCAGCGCGATGTTAACTTCGACTGGACCGAGTGGGCAGACACTGGCACGCACTGGATGCGGCTGGAGATTCCGTACCCGAAGACGGGCGGCCCGGGCGGCAACTTCGTGATCGTGGGCAGCTACACGCCGATTTCGCCGACGCTCGCCGCGGTGTTCCATTGGCGCTGTCGCAAGTTGCAGGACTGGCAGCGCGATACGTGGCGTTTCCTGTATCGCAATCGCCTTGAGGCACGCCACTGGGCCGTGCTGGAACAAGACCGTGTGATGCTCGAAGACATGGAGCTCGATGCGAATCAGAACGAGCACTTGTATCAACACGATATGGGCATCGTGCGTCTGCGCCGCCATCTGAAGAATCTGGCGAAGGCCGAGCTTGAACGCCTGCAACAGGGTAAGGCGGCGTAAGCCGCACGAGACGACACATGTCATCGAACGCACAAGCCGCCATCGCACCGAAGGCTGAACGCATTCACGCGCCGACCGTGCCCGATCTGGGCACGGCGACGTGGACGAACGGCATTCGCTTCGGCAACGAGATTCTGATGTCGGGTATGACCGCGCATCCGGCAACGCGCAACGCCGCGCAACCGTTGACGGCTTACGAGCAGACGCTGGTGGTGCTCGGCAAGATTCGGGCGCTGGTCGAAGCGGGCGGCGGTCATCTCGGCAACATCTACAAGTTGGTCGTGTACGTGACCGATATCGCCGACAAGGATGAAGTGGGCCGCGCGCGCCGCGAGTTTTTCGCTGACGTGGCGGCGAACGGTGGCGCGTATCCGTGCTCGACGCTCGTGGCAGTGAGCGGGCTGGTGTTTCCCGAATTGCGCGTGGAAATCGAGGCATTCGCGCGTCTCGATATCGATTTGTCCGAAGCCGGCTGACGGGAACGAACCCCGGGACCGGTGAATATCAATACCGACGCAGGACACCCCTGCGAGCAACATCAGAGAGCTGGGTCATGAGCAAGTCAAACCTGAGCGCCATGGTGCGCACGCTTCGTTACGAGGCGGCCGGCATCATGAGTATCGAACTCGTGCCTGCCGCTGGCGGCGACGCACAGTCCAGCACGTTCCCCGGCTTCACGCCGGGTGCGCACATCGATCTGCATCTGCCGAGCGGGCTGTTGCGCAGCTACTCGCTCGTGAACGCGCCGGGTGAGACTAACCGCTACGTGCTCGGCATCCTCGCCGATCCGAAGAGCCGTGGCGGGTCACGCTTCATCCACGACAACTTCCGCGTGGGCATGACGCTCGATATTTCGGCGCCGCGTAATCACTTCGAACTCGACGAGAGTGCAGCACATACGGTGCTTGTCGCGGGCGGTATCGGCGTCACGCCGATTCTGTGTATGTATCGCCGCCTGCGCGCGCTGGGGCGCAGCGTGAAGTTGCTCTATTGCGCGCGCACGGCACCGCAGGCCGCTTTTGTCGACGAGATCCGCGCGCTGGGTGGCGACGTCACTTATCACTTCGACGATCAGCAGGGTGGCAAGCCTGCCTCGTTGGCGGGCTTCCTCGCCGGACAACCCGCTGGTACGCATGCCTATTGCTGCGGCCCGGGCGTGATGCTCGACGCCTTCGAAGCGGCATGTGCCGACGCCGGTATCGCCAACGTGCATATCGAACGATTTGCGGCGGCACCCGATGCGCCACCGCCCGCGACCAGCGAGGGCTATGTCGTCAAGCTGGCGAAAAGCGGTAAGGAGCTTGCGGTGCCTGCGGGTGCAACGTTGCTCGACACGCTGCTTGCCGCGGGCATCGATGCAGAGCACAGCTGCATGGAAGGTATCTGCGGCGCGTGTGAAACGCGTGTGCTGGAAGGCTGCCCCGATCACCGTGACTCAGTGCTGAGCGCTGGTGAGCGCGCGGCAAATAACGTGATGATGATCTGCGTGTCCGGTTGCAAAGGCGACCGCCTGACGCTGGATCTTTGAAACCGATTTATCCCGACTTATCACCCGAGACTGCCATGACGATTCTGGGCATCGAACAGATTACTTACGGGGTGACCGACCTCGACACCTGCCGCCGCTTTCTCGCCGACTGGGGCCTGACCGAAGTCTCGGCCGACGCCGACGGAGCGCGTTTCGAAACGCTCAACGGTGGCCGCGTGCTGGCCGTGCGCCACGACGATCCGTCGCTGCCGCCCGCGATGGAAGAGGGCCCGACGCTGCGTGAGGTGACGTGGGGCGTGGCGACCGCCGACGAGGTCGCGGCCATTGCCGACAAGCTGGCGGGGCAGCCGGGGTACTACTTCGCACAGGGCGCGACGGGCTGCATCGATCCGAACGGTTTGGCCGTGCGCGTGGAAGTGAGCACCAAGCGGGCGCTCGACGTGCAAGGCGCGCCCACCAACCCGTGGGGTATTCCCGCGCAGCGCGTGAATACGCCGAGCCCAGTGTACGAGCGGGCGCAGCCGATTGAAGTCGGGCATGTGGTGTTCTTCACCAATGCGCTTGCAGCGACGCAGAAATTTTACGAGGACAAGCTGGGCTTCGAGCTATCCGACCGTTATCCGGATCGCGGCGCGTTCATGCGCTGCGCACCGCACGGCGGGCACCACGATTTGTTCCTGCTGGCCTTGCCGAACGGCAAGCGTGGTCTGAACCACGTGGCGTTTACGGTGCGAGATATCCACGAAGTGTTCGGTGGCGGCATGCACATCGATCGCTGCGGCTGGGAGACGCAACTCGGCCCGGGCCGTCATCCGATCTCGTCGGCGTACTTCTGGTACTTCAAAAACCCGTGCGGCGCGTTGATCGAGTATTACGCGGACGAGGATGTGCTGACGCCGGAGTGGCAGCCGCGCGACTTTGAGCCGGGGCCGACGGTGTTCGCGGAGTGGGCAGTCGATGGTGGTATCGACGGCACGTCGCGCCGTCAGAAGAAGGGCGGCGAAGCGCCGACCGGCAAGTTCATGACCGACACGGCCAAGCGCTGAGCCGGTCATTGCGGGGCGCGCCGATCCGGGGGGAACGGCGCGCCCTGCACCTGTCTTATCGGCGTCTTTTCGGCGCGCCGGCTTACTTAGCCAGTTCGGCGTCGATGGCGGCGACCAGACGCGGATCGTCGGCCTTCACGTCGGGCGAGAAGCGCGCGACGACTTGGCCGTTGCGGCCAACCAGAAACTTCTCGAAGTTCCACAGCACATCGGCGGGGTTCTCCCGCTCGACGCCAAATCCTTTCAGACGTTCACGGAACGGGCCTTCGCCCGTGGCTTCCGGCTTGGCATCGACCAGCGCCGCGTAGAGCGGATGGCGGTCGTCACCGAGCACCGAGATCTTGGCAAACAGCGGGAAGGTCACGTTGTATTGCGTGGAACAGAAATCCAGAATTTCCTGATCGGTGCCCGGCTCTTGCCCCTTGAAGTTGTTCGCAGGGAAGGCCAGCACTTCCAGCCCCGCACCGCGCTTGTCTTCGTACAGGCGTTCCAGCCCTTCGTATTGCGGCGTGAGGCCGCACTTCGACGCGACATTCACCACCAGACGTACCTTGCCGGCGTAATCGCCCAGCTTGGACGGGGTGCCGTCGTTACGGTTGACGGCAATGGTTTCGATATTCGTGCTCATGCGTGAATTCCTTTTTCGAGAGTGGCCCGGGAGTGGCGAGGATCAACGAAGTCGAGTGTATCGGAAGCCCGCAAACGGTGCTGACGGCGCCCGGATGAGGTGCCGATTTATACGATTTGGTTGATTTCGCCCCGATGTAAGGAACATGTAAGCCGAAAGAGGTTGCACATTCGGGTTGCACTTCGAGAGTTAAATCGGGAGGGTCGCTGTTTTGGCGAATTTTCTCGGTTCTTACGTTGCTGTTACATATTTTCCGATATTTTTTGGTGAGGTGTTGTTTCGGAAGGACAACGAAGATTTCATTGAAATCAATGGGTTATTTTTCATCGGTGATTCCCGATTGACAGTCGTGAAAGCTTGTGAAAGTATTCGCGGAATTAAAAATAGTTACCGAATATAACAAGCACACAGCGCTGATCGACGGCGCAGGTCAATAAAACGGGGTTGTCCGAATGCTTCGTACTGCTTTTCAGGCGTCTGATGCGTTTGTGGCTTTTGCACGAGCGCAAATTCCCTTTGCTGCACGGCAAAACAACGCGTCGTCAGCGCTTTCCGTCCTGCCCGACCGACTCGTCCGCTTGTCTAGCGTCATGACGCAATAGCGTCGGCGCACCGTCTCGCCTTCATCGCCCCTTATCAACGGACTTCGCCCGCGTGGCGGAGCTTTTGCGTTGGCATGACGGGTGTTCAGGCGTGGACCGTACCGAATTCGCAATCTCTCGCATTAAAAGAATACTTATTAGGGGAATCAGATGAATCACGTCTACCGCGTGGTGTGGAGCGCCAGTCTTGGCATGTATCAGGTCGCATCGGAAATCGCGTGCGGCCATAGCGGCAAGTCGCGTTCGGTCGATCGTCGCCGGGCGCGCAAGGCGGCCGCAGCCGCAGCACTCGCGGTACTGTCGGGGGTAGCTCATGCGGCGCCGCCCTACGCGGGGATCCTCACCCAATCGGATAACAACGGTTACGCGCTGACCCCCGGCGCCGCAACGGGGTGGTTCCCGGTCTGGGACTGGAACGGCACCGATCTGAACGTCTCGATGTCCGGCGTTAAGTCGGTGAACTTCAACAACCTGACTGGGCAGATCGCGGTGGGCGCTGGCGCCGCGATCTCCGGCGGCTTGGAGGGCGTTGCCATTACGGCGGACAGCGTCCTGTCGAATCAGTCGGGGCTGACGAACAATGGCACCATCTCGGCAACACAAACCGGCGTGACCGTGGCCGGGGCGCTGGGCTCGATCGTCAACAATGGCTTGATTTCGAATGGCTTGTTCAACGCGGCTGCCGTTCAGGTCTCGGGCACGCTCGGGACGCTGACGAATACCGGCGCTATTGCCGGCGCGAGCGACCGCGGCAACGGCGTTTCCGTGGCGGCAGCGGACCCTGCCGTGCCTGCCAAACTCGGTAACATCGGCAACACCGGTACGATTTCCGGTGGCACCAACGGCATCAGCAACACGGGCGGCACGATCGGCACGATCTCGAACAACGTTGCCGGGTCCGCGACGGGCACGATCAAGGGGCAGGTCGGCATTCTCAACACGACCGCGTACGTCAACAGCACTACGGTGAACGGCTCGCTCGATCGTGTCGAGAACTCCGGCGTGATCACCGGGACGGATGTCGGTATTGCCAACGCATCGACGATCGGAACGATTCACAACAACGCGTCCGGTGTGATCTCGGGCACCGGTTCGTACGGGGTTCGCAACGCCCTCGGCCTGATTTCCGCGATTGAAAATAGCGGAAGCATCTCGGGTGGCATTTTCGGTGTCCAGAATCTGAGCACCATCACGTCGATCAACAACGCGGGCGTGATTGCTGGCAACTCGGTCGGGGTGGTCAACACCTCGCGAATGGGGACGTTGACCAACACCGGCGCGATTCAGGGCAAAACTACTACGGCGGTGGCCAACGGCGTGCAGAACTACGGCATTCTCGGCACGCTGTCGAACAGCGGGCAGATCCTTGCCAGTTCCGTGGCCGGTAACGGCAGCAGCGGCGTGTATAACGCCAATCGCATCGATTCACTGAGCAACGCAAGCGGCGGGCTGATCCAGTCGGATCTCGGCGTGTTCAACGATGCCAACGGGCACTCCATCGGCACGCTGACCAACGCAGGCACGATTTTCGGACAGAGCGCGGGGGTGCGAAACCTCGGGGGCACCATCACGTCGATCGTCAACGCGGGCGCGAACGGTAACGTCGCCGCAGGGACGATTTCGGGTTCGGGCATTGGCAGCCAAGTTCACGGTATCGACAATTCGGGCTACCTCGTCGGGGGAACGACCTTTAATGCCACGATCGGCACGATCACCAATGGCGGCTTGATTTCGGGCGATACGTACGGGATCAACAACAGCTACGGCACGATCGGGTTGATCAGCAACCTGGCAGGCGGGACGATTTTCGGGGGTATGGCTGCCATCGTTTCGGGCACCGGCGGGATCGGCACGATCAACAACGCGGGTGTCATTCAAGGTGACGTTGTGCACCTCGGGATGCAAGATCTGACGATCACAGGTGGCACGGGCAATACGTACGGCACGTTCATGGGAAGCATCATGAACGCCAATTCGAATTTGCGACTGAGCAGCGGCAACATCGTGCTGAACGAAGCCGTCGATCTGATTGGCATGCGCACGTTGTACAACAGCGGCGCCACGTTGCACCTCGATGGGACGATCCCGGTCTACGGCAACTATCAGCAGGACGCAGGCGGCACGCTCGAAATCGGCGTGACGAACGGCGCCGACACGACAGGCAATATTCAGACGGACTTCGGCTACGGTCGATTGCTGGTCTATGGCGACGCTACGGTCGCTGCGGGCTCGACTATCTCTATCAAGTCGATGGGCTACACGCTGGCGGCCGGTCAGCGCTTTATCGTCATCGACGCGAATACCGCCGCCTACAATGCCGGCGCGCTGAACTACCTTGTCAGCAACCCGACACTCACGGGTAGCGGTGCGCAGCTGCTCATCAACGGGCGGCAGGATCTCGTCGTCACGCTGTTCGGTCCGAACTATGACGCCACGATGGGTGGCCTGTATGGGCTGACTGCCGGTACGCCCACCAGCGTGCCTTCGGTCTTCAGCTTCGACGGTTCGAACCTTGCGGTTACGGGCACGACGTTTACCACGATCGCGGGCAGCCTCGGCACGATCACGAACACGGGCACCCTGACCGGGACTTACGCGTTTTCGGTCGCCGGTACGGGCAATATCGCCACTATCGAAAACGACGGCACCATCGCGGCAACCGGTTCGGGTAACTCCGGCCTCTTCAATGCCGGCACGATTGGGACGTTGACCAATCGCGGACAAGTTTCCTCGGTATCTTTTGCCGCAGTGAACAACAACGGTTCGTTGACCCGCCTCGACAACAGCGGCACGCTTGCCGGCACGACGAGTGGTCTTGCCAACACCGGTACGTTGGGTACGGCGGTCAACAGCGGGAAGATGTCCGGTCAATGGGCCGTGGCAAACGGGGGGACCGGCTATTCCAATTCGGTGCTGAGTACGCTGACGAACAGCGGCACGATTTCGGGCACGGCGCGCGGTGTGAGCAACATGGGCGGAACGATCACAACGATCAACAATCAGGCCGGCGGCTTGATTACCGCGACCGACACCAGTGGGTTTGTCAGCGGGATCGTCAACACGAGCGCTGCCGTCGGCACGCTGACAGCTCAGGGAACGATCGGCACGATCAACAACGCCGGCGTGATTTCCGGCTTCTACGGCATCAGCAACGACTACACGATCGGCACGATCAACAACCTCGCAGGCGGATTGATTACCGGCGTTGGCGGCGCTATTTCGAATCAGGTAGTGACATCGTCGATTGGTCAGATCAGCAACGCAGGCACCATCGCGGGCTCGATCATCAATCGCTCGTCGAGTGCGATGCGCATCAGTGGTGCCACCGACTCGACGTTCGGCACGCTCACAGGCTTTGGCGGTAGTGTCGGCACCATCTTTAGCACCAGTGCCGACTTGCACTTCAACGGCGGCAACCTGCTGCTCAACGACAATCTCGATCTGGCCGGTTTGCGTACCGCTTACAACGATTCGTCGGTGGTGCAGGTTAATAACGTGCTTCAGGTGGTGGGTAACTACACGCAGGCAGCCACGGGTACGTTGCAAATTGGTGTGGCGAGCGGGGCGAACACGACGGGTAATTTCGGCACTGACAACGGCTACGGCCGTCTGGTCGTCACGGGCAACACTTATATTGCACCGGGTTCCACGATTGCACTGCAATCGCTGGGCTATGCCTTTGCAGGCGGCCAGCGTTACGTCGTTATCGATACAGCGGGCACCAGTAACTACAACGAAGCGACGCTTCGCTATGTCGTGAACGGCTATCCGTCGTTGTCCGCGAGCGGTGCGCGTGTGGGCAATGGCGCCAAGATCGACCTGGTCGTCACTATCTTCTCGCCGAACTACCTCGGTACCATCGCCGGCACGACGCCGCTGGTGGCAGGCACGCCGATCGATGCATCGCCATCGTGGACATTTGACGGGGCAAACCTCACCGTCACGGGGACGACCTTTGGGTCGATCAACGGCTCGCTCGGTACGCTTACGAACAATGGCACGCTCACGGGGACATCGGCACTGTCCGTTGGCACTAACGGTGGCGGCATTGCCCGCATCGAGAACAATGGCCTGATTCATTCGACAGGCCCGACCAGTTCGGCTCTCTACAACGGCGGTGTGGTCGGCACGATGTTCAACGGCGGGACATTGGTCTCGGACAACATGTCCGGGATCAATAGCGTGACGGAGATGACCCGTCTGGAAAACGACGGTCTCATCTCGGGCAGGATGTCGGGCGTGTACAACAGCGGCGTGATCTCGTCCGCCATGAACACCGGCACGATTACCGCGACGGATGGCACGGCGAATGCAGTCGGTATGGTCAACACCGGACAGTTCGGTATGCTCACCAATACCGGGCTGATCAGCGGGTATAGCGGGCTCGTGAACTGGGCGTCGGGCAATGCCACACCGGTTACCTCGCTCGGCACACTGACGAACAGTGGCACGATCGCGGGGGGCGGCGGCACGACCGTCACCTCATCGGCGTATGGTGTGGGGAATTTCGGTGGCACCATTGGGACCATCAACAACCTCGTTGGCGGCAAGATTTCGGGGACTGGCGGCGGATTCTCCTCCGGGATTCAGAACAGCACGTTGGCCGTTGCCGGCACGGTGTACGGCGGCACGATTGGTGCGATCAACAACGCGGGTCTGATCACGGGCGATTACTACGCGATCATCAACTCCGACCGGATCAACACGATCAACAACCTCGCGGGCGGTGTGATCACCGCGCTGGGTGGTGCGATCTCGAATCAGCTCGCTGGCAGCAGCATCGGTCAGATCAATAATGCGGGCACGATTGCGGGCTGGATCATCAACCGCTCGAACAACGATCTGCGCATCAGCGGTGCCACCGACTCGACGTTCGGTACGCTCACGGGCTTTGGCGGTGGCGTGGGCAACATCGTGAGCACCAGCGCCGACGTGCATTTCAATGGCGGCAACCTGCTGCTCAATGACAACTTTGACCTCGCAGGTTTGCGCACCGCTTATAACGATTCGTCGGTGTTGCAGGTCAATCGCGTGCTTCAGGTGACCGGCAACTACTCTCAGGCCGCGGCGGGCACGTTGCAAATCGGTGTAGCGAGCGGTGCCAACACGGCCGGTAATTTCAATACCGACAGCGGTTACGGGCGTCTGGTCGTTTCGGGCAACAGCTACATCGCACCGGGCTCGACCATTGCGCTGCAATCGATGGGCTATGCCTTTGCGGGTGGTCAGCGTTACGTCGTCATCGATACGGCAGGCACCAGTGACTACAACGAAGGGACGCTGCGCTATGTCGTCAACGGCTACCCGGCGCTGATCGCGACCGGTGCACGCGTCGCCAACGGTGCCAACAACGATCTGGTGGTCACGCTCTTCATGCCGACCAACGTCGGTACCATCGGCGGCAACACG
Source organism: Pandoraea sp. PE-S2T-3 (assembly GCF_002179965.1). GTDB lineage: Bacteria > Pseudomonadota > Gammaproteobacteria > Burkholderiales > Burkholderiaceae > Pandoraea. Next base: position 82,528 of record NZ_NGUQ01000008.1, on the reverse strand, counting down.
CCGCTGGTCTCGGGAACACCGATCAATGCCTCGCCAGTGTGGACGTATGACGGCGCAAACCTCACGGTCACGGGGACGACCTTCGGCTCGATCGTTGGCGCGCTCGGTACGCTCACGAACAATGGCACGCTGACCCGTCTGGAAAACAACGGGCTCATCTCCGGCAACACGTTGGCCGTGAACAACAATGGCGTCATCACCTCCGCCGTGAACAACGGCACCATTGCGGCGACGGATGTTTCGACGTCTGCCATCGGTCTGCTCAGCAGCGGACAGATCGGCTCGCTCAGCAATAGCGGGCTGATCAGCGGGTTTAACGGGATATTGGTCACGGCGGCGGGCAACCCGACGTCGAGTGCCACGCTGGGCACGCTGACGAACAGCGGTACCCTTGCGGGCGCTAGTGGCACGATCAGCAGCGCGGCGCATGGTGTGTCGAATTTTGGTGGCTACATTGGTGCGATCAACAACCTCGCCGGCGGCAAGATCACCGCTACCGGCGCGGGTCTGCCCTCCGGGATTGGCAACAGCGCATCGGTTATCGCCGGTACGCTGTACGGCGGCACGATCGGTGCTATCAACAACGCGGGTCTGATCACGGGCGATTACTACGCGATCTACAACTCCGCCCGAATCGACACGATCAACAACGCCGCCGGAGGCGTGATCACGGCACTGGGCGGTGCGATCTCGAACCAAGAGCCGGGCAGCACTATCGGTCAGATCAATAACGCGGGCACGATCGCGGGCTGGATCATCAACCGTTCGGGCACCGATCTGCACATTAGCGGCGCGACCGACTCGACGTTCGGTACGATCACGGGTTTCTCCACCTACCCCGGCACCATCGTGAGCAGCAACGCGGATGTGCACTTCAACGGCGGTAACCTGCTGATCAACAACAATTTCAACCTGAGCGGAACGCGTACGGCTTACAACGATTCGTCGGTGTTGCAGATCAATCGTCCGCTTCAGGTCGCAGGTAACTACGCACAGGCGGCAGGGGCAACGTTGCAAATTGGCGTGGCGGGCAACGCCGTGACCACGGGCGATATGACGACCGATAGCGGTTATGGCCGCCTGGTGGTGAGCGGCAACACGACGCTCGCCTCGGGTTCGAAAGTCGCGCTGCAATCGTTGGGCTACACGTTCGCCGCAGGTCAGCGTTACGTGGTGATCGACACCGCCGGTACGGCGACCTACAACGCCGATTCGCTGGTGTACAGCGTCAACGGCTCGACGACGCTTGCCGCGACCGGTGCCTCGGTGGCCAATGGCACCCATCAGGATCTGGTGGTGACGCTGGCGCAAGGCTCGGGCAACAACGGTGGCAATAACGGCGGCAACAACGGCGGTAACAACGGCGGTACCCCGGGCGGCAGCGAAGGCGGCAACAACGGCGGTCAGCCGACGTTCGACCCGCGCACCAATGCCACCATCGCGTCGAGTCAGAATGCCGTGTCGTCGCTGCGCGGGCTGCTGGGTTATACCGGCGTGAGCGATCCGCAGTTGCTCAACCTGTACAACGCCACGTTGGGTTCGCTTAGCGATAAGTCGACGGGTTCGGCCAATCGCGTCGGCCAGCAACTTGCCCCGGCACAGCACACGCGTGCCGCAGGTGCCGCCACGTTCGATTCGCTCGGTGTGGTCAACTCGCACGTCAACAGCCTGCGCGTTGCGCAGGCCGGTGGCACCGGTGTGGCGACTGGCGACAGCGCTTCGAACTGGGCGGCATGGGGTCAGGCCTTCGGCGGTCATGCCAGCCAGTCGGCGCGTGACGGTGTCGATGGCTACAGCGCCAACTACGGCGGCCTGCTGGTCGGTGCCGATCGCGCGTTCGGTGATCACTGGCGTGGCGGTGGTGCATTCCAGTTCTCGCGCACGGTCATCAACAACGACGGCAGCACGTCGGGCAACAGCACGGGTGTGAACGGCTACGGGTTGATCGGCTACGCCGCCTTTACGGGCGAGCCGTGGTACGTGAACCTGTCGGGCTCGGTCGTGATGCAACGCTACGACACGAAGCGCATCGTGACGATGCAAGGCTTCAACGGCATGGCCAACGGCAACTTCAACGGCCAGCAATACGTGGCCAGCGCCGAGTTCGGTTATCCGCTGGCGGTGGGCCGCGCGGTCGTGACGCCGCTCGCCAGCCTCACGTATAGCTATCTGAACCAGAACAGCTATACGGAAACGGGCGGTAACGGCGCGGCGTTGTCGGTGGGCAGTGCGTCGGCGAGCTCGGTGCGCAGCGCGCTGGGTGCGAAGTTTGCCCTGCCGTTCGAGACGTCGTATGGCAACCTGGTGCCGGAGCTGAGCCTGCGTTGGGTGCACGAGTACAACCGTACGCGTCAGGCCACGGGGGCGAGCTTCGCGGCTGACCCGATCGGTCAGACGGGCTTCACGACGGTGGGCGCAACGCCGGTGTCGGATCTGGCAGATATTTCGCTGGGTCTCACGCTGGTGCGCGCCAACAACCTGACGGCGTCCGTGCGCTACCAACTGCAAGCAGGTTCGGGCTTCATCTCGCACACGGGTATCGTGCGCGTGCAACAGCGCTTCTGATGCGTTAGTGCTTTTGATGCGCTGATGTAACACACGGCGGTCGCACCATTTGACATGGCTGCGACCGCCGTGGAAGTATTGCGCAGTCCCTCATCGCCGGTTCCTCCTCCCCTTCAGCACGACACCCCGTTCCCCGATGTCCTCCGCTCCCGCTCCCGGCACACTTACCTTCGCTCAGGCTATCGCACTGGCGCAGTCGCATTGGCAGGCCGGACAGGCCGCGCAGGCCGAGACGCTCTGCCGCCGGGTGCTGGAGGTCGACCCCGGTCAGCCCGACGCGCACTACCTGCTGGCGCTGATGGCGCATGCCTATGGCAAGCGCGAGATGGCGATCGACCACCTGAAAAAGGCCTGCGACGCGCCGGGTGCACCGGCGGCGTTCTGGTCCGATCTTGCGGAGATGTGCCGTCAGGCAGGACGTCTGGAGGACGCCAAGTCGGCCGGGCAGCAGGCGGTGGCGATCGATCCGGCATTCGCTGCCGGATGGAACAATCTCGGCATCGTGTTGCAGGAAGCGGGCGAGCTCGAACAGAGCATGACGTGCCTGCTGCGTGTGAGCGAACTACAACCGGCATCGGCCGATGCACAGAACAATCTCGGCAACACGGCGCGATTGCTCGGACGTGCCGAAGCCGCAGAGGCACACTATCGTCGCGCCCTAGAACTGGCGCCGCAGCGTGCTGACACGCATAGCAATCTGGCGGCGCTATTGAGTGCCACGAAACGATTTGACGAAGCGGCCGTGCTGGCTCGCCGGGCAATCGAGATCGATCCCCAGTTTGTGGACGCCTATCGCAATCTCGCCGACGTGGAGCTGTCGCGCGGGAATGTGGCAGGGGCGTTGCAGATTGTCGAGGTGATGAGCGCGTTTGCCGAACGGCATCCGTCCACACATGGCGCACGCGCGCGAATAATGGGGCTTGTCGGTCGCCTGGACGACGCGCTGGCGAGCGCACGCGAAGCGGTAGCGTTGCAACCGGAGAGTGCGGACGCGCGTGCGGTGCTGGCCGCGATTCAGGCGGAAGTCGACAAACGTGCTGGCGGGCAAGCCGACGCTGACGTGTCGCGCACAGTGCCTCAGGCTACTCAGGCGGGCGCGCAGGCGAACGATCCGCACCACGCGACGCCGAATACCCATCAAGAGCGCTCGGACGTGGTGGCGATTCACGAACGGGCGCTGGCGCTGGTGCGTGAACAGGACTTCGCCGCCGCCGAAGCGTTGTTGAGCGAGGTCGTCTCGCAGGGGGTGGCCCCGATGTCGATGTGGCGCCTGCTGGCGATGGTGCTGCGGGCGCAGGGCAAGGCGCAGGCCGGGTGTGATGTGCTCGCCATGCTTGCACAACAAGTTCCGGGAGATCTGGCCAATCGCTTCGACCTCGCCGAGGCGTTGCTGCTGCTTGGCGACTTCGAGCGCGGTTGGCGCGAGTATCGCTATCGCTACAGTCTCGAACATACCCAGTCGATCGAGCGCAAGGTGCAACGCCCGCGCTGGGATGGCCAGCCCATTCCCGGGCAGACGCTGCTGATTCACGACGAACAGGGTTACGGCGATACGTTCCAGTTCATGCGAATGGCCCGATGGGCGCGCGAACGCAGTCAGGCGCGTGTGATCTTCGAGGTCAATCAGGAAACGTTCTCCATCGCAAAGCGCATGTGGGGTGAGGACGATATCGTCGCGCGCGGCACGCTGCCGGTCGTGTTCGATCAGCATTGCGAGTTGATGAGCTTGCCCATGGCGATGGGGCTCAAGCTGGACGACTTGCCGGGGCAACTGCCTTATCTAAGCGCCGACCCGGCGCGCATTTCGCATTGGCAGGCGCGCCTTGCCGATGTGCCCAAGCCGTGGGTCGCGCTGGTCTGGGCCGGTCGGCCCGAGCATGTGAACGACTGCAATCGGTCGGTGCATCTCGATCAACTGGCGCCATTAGGGGCGTCGGGCGCGACGTTCCTGTCGATTCAGAAAGGGCCGGCGGCACCGCAAGCCGATACGCCACCGGATGGCATGTCGATCGTGTCGCTGAGCGATGAGATTCGCGACTTCGAAGATACTGCGGCCATTCTGCATTTGGCCGATCTGCTGATTTCTGTCGACTCGTCGCCGGTGCATCTGGCCGGGGCGATGGGACGGCCGGTGTGGGTGTTGCTGCCGTTCGTACCGGACTGGCGCTGGCTGCTCGATCGTGACGACACGCCATGGTATCCGGGCATGCGCTTGCTGAGGCAACCTGCGCGCTCGGCATGGCAGCCGGTGATCGAACGTGCGGCGGCGGATCTGACCCGTTGGGTGGCCGAGCGCGGCGAGGTTGCGAAGTGACGTGGTCTGCGATGGCCGCCATTCGGTATATCGCGGGCTTGAGTCTTGGCGCGATATTGCTGATGTCGGGCTGCTCCAGTCTCGATCGCGACGAACACGCCGAAGCGCTTGCTGAGCCCGCCGGTCTGCATCGCGAGACGTTGCAGACCCGGGACTTCGTGCTGACTGCTTTCGCCCGTATTGCGCACGCCGATGCGCCGGTGCGGATTTACATCGAGGGCGACGGACTGGCGTGGCTCTCGCGCTCCGAACCGTCGCTCGATCCGACGCCCGTTGCCGCGACCGGGCTGGCGCTCGCCGCCGTGGATCCGTCGCCTAACGTGGTGTATCTGGCGCGCCCGTGTCAGTTCACGCCGATGGCGCAGAACCCGCGATGCGGTGTTCCGTACTGGACCGGCAAGCGATTTTCTCCGGAAGTGATCGATGCGATGAACGAGGCGGTCGATCGTATTGCCGCGCAGGTGCCGGGGCAGCGTATCGAGTTGATTGGCTACTCGGGAGGCGGTGCGATTGCGGTATTGATTGCGGCGCGCCGTCGCGACGTGGCATCACTGCGCACGGTGGCCGGTAACCTCGATGTGGAGTATGTGAACCAGTTGCATCGTGTGTCGCCGATGCCGGCGTCGCGCAATCCAATGGATGTCGCCGCGCAAGTGGTTGCGATGCCGCAGGTGCATTTCAGTAGTGCACAAGACACTGTTGTGCCGCCGTCTGTGGCCACGCGATTTGCTGCCGCTGTGGGTGGCCGTTGCGTGAGCACCCGCGTGGTGAGTGGTGTGGCCCACGATGGCGAGTGGGCGCAGCAATGGCCCGCGTTGCTCGCCGTGGCGCCGGTATGCCGCGAGAATCGCTAGCGGTGCAGATGGTGCCGATCGTGCAGATCCAGACGCTGGTTCAGCTTTCGCGCACCAGCGCGGCAATGGCTTCGACGAGCGTGACCTCGCCGCGCACGGCATGACGGCCATCGTCAGCAAAGCGGAACGTGCCGTCGTTGAAGCCGTCGAGCATCTGAATACGTGGCAGCGGGTTGCGCATGCCTTGGGCGCGAAAGAGCGGGTCCCACGCTGCGCGCGGTACCGCTTCGGCGTGTACGTCTCGCACTAGTGCGCGGGCTAACGCTGCGGCGATGTCGTCCGGCGAGTAGCGCTCCGGCCCCTCGATCTCAAGCACGCGTTCGCCATCGATGTCGTCTTGCATGGCACGTGCGGCTACGTGGCCGACGTCGCTGGTCGAGACCATCGGAATGGCGCGCTCCACCGGTTGTAGATAACTCGGCAGTACACCACGCTCGCGCGCTGGCGCGATATCCCACGAAAAATTCTCCATCAGCCACGCCGGACGCAGAAACGTGACCGGCAGCGAGAGCGAGATCATCGCCGTCTCGAACATGCTCAGCGCCGTCAGCAGGCTCGGCGCATCGCAATCGGCACCGATGCTCGAAAGACATACGACCCGCTTCGGGCGCGTAGCGGCGAGCGCCTGCCGGATGGCGTCGATCAGATGCCGCGCGTGCGAGAAGTCCGGCTCGGGGTCGGCGTTGGGCGGCAACATCACGAACACGGCCTCGCTGCCACGGAAGGCGTTGGTCAGCGCTTCGACGTCGCCATTCTCGGCCACGGCAATCTCGCCGCCCAGCGTCGCCCATCGGCTCGATTTGACGGGGTCCTGAACGATGGCCCGCAGCGGCAGACCCGCCTTGAGCAGATCGTGTCCGATAACGCCGCCCACTCGCCCCGTGATACCCATTACGGTGTACATGGCCAATCCTCGCGCGCAATGTCGTTGCCGTAAAAGTACCACGGGAGCGTCGACGCTTCACAGGAGGCCTACAGGTGGACCGCGTCGGCGCTGGTCGACGCGCTTGTCGGCGCGGCTTCGTGCGGGGCTGCGCGGCGTGCATTGAGCATCGCGGCGGCTGCGTCCGCGAGTCTCACGGCTTCGCGTGCGCGCTCGCACATATCTCGCTCGTAAGCGGTGAGGGCCTGCGCGAGCGGCTGCTCTCCGGCGGCGACAGCTTGCAGATGGCGGGTCAGCATGGCGGCGTCACAAAGCGCCGTGTTGGCGCCCAGGCCACCGGCGGGGCTCATGGTGTGCACGGCGTCGCCCAGTCCTGTCACACCGTCGAGTTGCCACGGCAGCGGGCTTGCCGTGCTGCGTACCGGCATGGTGCGCACGGTGTCGGGCACTGCGTGCGCAAAGAGCGACCGCAGGTGCGGGTGCCAGCGGCGCGTGAGCGTGTCGATGTGGGCGAGCGGCACGAGGCCGGAGGCTTCGGCCGCCATCCCTTCGCGCCCGAGCAGCGCTTGCGACGGACCGATGAACGCCCAGTACAGATAGTCGGAGACCGGCGAGAGCGGCATGCGGGCTGCGTCGTCGGCGCTGTCGTTCGTGCCATCGTTTTGCAGGTTAGGCGTCGCGTACATGCCAGTGCCCGATTCGCGACGGAACAGCATGGCATCGACCACGACGGCGAAACCATCGGCAAACACGACGGTGCTGCCTTCCATCAACGTCGCTTCACCGTGGCTGTCCATGAGTACGAGCAGCGCCGTCGACACGGGGGTGAGGCCGTAGAAGCAGACGTTGCCGGTGTCGCGCGGCGTCATGCCCGGCAGCAGGTGCTCACGCACGCGCGAGTGGGTGCCGTCGGCGGCAACGACGAGGCCCGGAACGCTGCACGTACCGTCCTCGAAATGCGCGACGCGTTGCCCGTCGGCAGTGCGTGTGGTGTGCGTGAAGGTCTTGCCGAAATGCACGTGATCGAGAATGCCGTCGAGCAGAATCTCGCGCAATGTCTGGCGGTGCATGCTCAGATCGCCGGGCGGGGCACCGTCATGGGTCTTGGCGCGTGCAGTGTTTCGGCGCTGTTGAGGGGCAGGGTGGCGCACAACCGCTGGCTCGGTGGGCGACTCGGTATGTGACTCGTGCCAGCTCGGCGGCAGAACGATGTCCGCATCGTCCAGTGCGGGCGTGACGAAATGGCCGCCGTTTCGTGCCACGGCGGCGTGCTGGCGCAAGCGCTGTGCTTGTCCGTCCGGGAGGCATTGGTCGATGGCGTCGAAACCGTTGGCATCGATACGCAGACGGTAGCCCTGAAAGCGGGCGGCGGGGGCGCTGTCGCGCTCGAAGACGTCGAACGGGATTCCGGCACGGCGCAGCCCCTGCGCGAGACACAGGCCGCCAAGGCCGGCGCCGATGATGGTGACATGCAAGGCAGACATGATTTTCGGTGACCCCCCTCGGGCGGTCGGTTGTTGCACTGCGATCATTGTCTGCGCGACGGTGATTGACCTGATAACATCGTTTGGTCATTCAATAATGAGAATCGGACAAACTCATGACCGCCGACCGAACGCCCATGAATACGGACGAGGTGCTGATCTCGTTCTCTGACTCTCCCTTTGCGCGGTACAAGCCTAACGACCGGCTCGACGGACCGCCGATCTGGGCGTTCGGCGGACATGACCACGAGCGGAGTCTCTTCAGGATGGGCACGCGGGAGCTCGACTGGCATTCGCATGTGCGCGGCCAGCTGTTCTGTATCCACTCGGGGTTGGTGCATGTGCATACGCCCCACGGGTCATGGTTGTTGCCGCCGTACCGCGCGGGCTGGATTCCGCCGGGTATGACGCACCGCGTGGCATTTATCGGTGTGGTGAGCGGGTGGATCGTGCTGGTGGCACCTTCGGCCGGCGAGCGCCTGCCGGTGACGCCACGTGTGGTCGGGGTTTCAGAACTGCTGGCGGCGCTGGTCAAGCGGGCGGTGACGTGGGCGGCGCGCGACGAACTGACCGAGGACGAATTGCGTCTGGCGCAGGTGCTGGTCGATGAAATCGAGCGGGCGCCGGCGGAGCCGCTGAGCTTGCCGATGCCGATCGATGCCCGTGTGTCGCGGATCGCGCGTGCCGTGCTGGAAGACCTTGGCGGGCAGGCGTCGCTTGAGGCGCTGGCGCAGCATGCTGGGGTGTCGTCGCGCACCGCACGGCGTCTGTTCGTTGCGGAGACCGGCATGGGATTCACGCAATGGCGACAGCAGGCGCGGCTGGTGAATGCGCTGGAACATCTGGCCAGAGGCGAGTCGGTCAGCACGATTGCCGATTCGTTGGGTTATTCCACCCCGAGCAATTTCATTGCCATGTTCCGGCGGGCGTTCGGCGAGTCGCCGGGCCGCTATTTCAAGCAGGTGGGGCCACGTGTGCACGTGAGCGAGGGAGATGACGCATGAGCCGCATGGGGGAGTCGTCCGTGAGGACCGTCGATACGTTGGTGATCGGTGGCGGGCAATCGGCGTTGGCAACAGCGTATTTCCTGCGGCGGTGGCAAGTCGATCATGTGTTGCTCGACGATCAGCCTGAAGCGGGAGGGGCGTGGCAGCGCGCGTGGCCGTCGCTGCGACTTTTCTCGCCGGCGCAGTGGAGTTCGTTGCCGGGGTGGCCGATGCCCGGTGGCGAGCGGCACTATCCGTCGCGCGATGAGGTGGTGGCGTACTTGCGCGCGTATGAGGCGCGCTACGCCGTGCCTGTTGAGCGGCCGGTACGGGTGGAGCGCGTCGTTCGTGAACCGGGCGGGAGCGTGTTGCGAGTGGAAACGGACCGAGGCGCTTGGTTGGCCAAGACAGTGATTAGCGCGACTGGGTCGTGGCGTTCACCGTATATCCCGGCGTACCCGGGGCACGCGTTGTTTCGCGGACGGCAATGGCACTCGGCCGACTACCGCGATGCCGGCGATTTGCGTGGTGCGCGTGTGCTTGTGATTGGTGGCGGCAATTCGGGGGCGCAGATTTTCGCAGAGTTGTCATCGATGTGCGACGCAACGTGGGTCACGCTGGCGCGGCCTGAGTATCTTCCGGACGATGTCGACGGGCGCGTGCTTTTCGAGCAGGCGACGGCACGATGGCAAGCCAGACAGCGTGGGTTGCCTGATCCATTTCCGGACAGTGGACTGGGACGCATCGTGATGGTGCCGCCGGTACGAGAGGCGCGTGAGCGTGGTGTGTTGAAGGCCGTGCGACCCTTCGAGCGTTTTGTCGACGATGGCGTCGTGTGGACGGATGGCACGCATACGCAGGTGGACGCGGTGATCTGGTGTACGGGGTTTCGTCCGGCGCTGGGGCACTTGGCGGGCTTGGGTCTTACCGATGACGCCGGGCGGATTCTCGTTGAGGGCACGCGAGCGATTGACGAGCCGCGGCTGTGGTTGGTCGGCTATGGCGAGTGGACGGGCTACGCGTCGGCAACGCTCATCGGTGTGATGCGCAGTGCGCGTGCGACGGTACAGGACGTCGTGGCATGTCTGGCGCAAGGGGCTGCGCGGACTACGCAGAACCAGCGGGGTGGGGTGGCGGGATAGAGTGATTCCATGCAGTGCCCGATGGATGCGAGGGCGACGCGGAGAGTTTGGTAAATGTCCGCGTTTTTTCGCGAAATAACAGGTGCTGCACTTCGTATTCAACCTGCCGTGACGAGACGTTTCAGACGTGTCGGCACGGCGGAAGGTGCAGGTAGAGATGGGAACACTCCGGAAATTAGTCCCGCGCCAAGCGCGCGCAGGTATCGGCGACGCCGACAGTCACGACAGGAACGACAGCATGAGACTTCACGAACGCGTAACGAAAATCGAAGCGGTCTTGCCGACGCTTGCGACCAAGGAAGACCTGGCGCGCGAGGTGGGCACGCTGCGCTCCGAAATGCATCAGGGATTCGCGAAAGTGAATCTGGAGTTTGGCAAGGTCCGGCAGGAAATGAGCGGTGAGTTTGCCAAGGTCCGGCAGGAAATGAGCGGTGAGTTTGCCAAGGTCCGGCAGGAGATAAGCGGTGAGTTTGCCAAAGTCCGACAAGAGATCGGCGGCGAGGTCTCCACGCTCCGAGGCGAGATTGGCAGTGTCAAGGAGGAAGTCCGCGAGCTACGCCAAACGGTGTTCTCCGAAATCAACGGATTGCGCATCGAGATGCATCAGTCGATGGGGGCGCTAATGTGGCGGTTGATCGGTACGTTGATCACGGTTTGCACGGCGTTGGTCGCTGCTACCCACTTCATATCGAGAAGTGGCTAATTGGTCGATGCCTCGGGAACTCCCGCGTAAAGCGTGGGACAGCATGGGAAAAGGACCGGCGCTTATCGAATGTCAACGCGCTGTGTCACGTGATTCGGAAGTTACTGAAACTCAAGTGCCCTCCTCGCTGCGATGATGGAGGTGCCCCCACTTTGGTATGGCAACTTCTGTTCAAGGAGCGATCGATGAGTGACGCGAAAGATGATGACACGCAACCTCCGAAGCGCAAGCGAGGCAAAGGCAAGCGCGCCGGGGCGGCAAAGCCGCATCCGGTGCCTCAGGCGCTCCCAAGAGAGGGCTACGTCGTCTGGTTTCTGAACCACGGCAAATTTCTCGGCTATGCATGGAGTGAACCGGAGCAGGAAATCCGGCGTGCCCATGTGAAGAACGCCGAGCACGCGATTTACTTCGATACCTTTGCGCAGGCCGCCGTCGTGTCAGCGAAGTTGATCAGTCCGAGTCGGGTACTGCATTCGCCCGGGCCGGGTATGTCGCCGACAGTGATGGGATAGGCGATGGAATAAGCGACAGCGTCAGTACGGATTACGGCTCGCCATTTCAGGTGGGCCGTTTTTTTGTTTAAAGCGGGAAGGCACGAACAGATCAATAGCAAAGCCAGAGAATCTGAAAGATGATTCGGAATATTTGCCAGAACCGGCAGGAGTGGTGCCCAGGGCCGGAATCGAACCGGCACGCCTTGCGGCGGGGGATTTTGAGTCCCCTGCGTCTACCAATTTCACCACCTGGGCAGGTGTGCGTTCACCGAACGGTGTCGCAGCGTGATACTCGTCTTGTTGGCCTGTTCGGCTACCGGACGAAGGCGAGATTATGACCGAATTTTTCGATGCCCACAAGCCCATCGACAATATCAAACGCCGGGCCGGATATTTCGTCCCCCAGACCCGGCGTTCGTCATGCTCAATGCAGCTTTTGCTGGCCTTCCAGCACGCGCAGCAACGACGACGTGTCGTCGTGCCCCCAGCCGTTTTCCATCAGCGTCGACAACTGTCCCTTCACCAGTGACAGCGCAGGCAACGCCAGCCCCGCGTCCGCCACGGCGTCCAGAATCATCGAGAAGTCCTTGTCGTGCAGCCGTGCCTCAATGCCCGCCGAGAAGTCCCGGTGCGCCATCTTCGGCCCCATCATGTCCAGCATGCGGCTGCCCGCCAGTCCCTGCGAAATCGCCTCGATGACCTTGTCCTGATCCACGCCGTTTCTGGCGGCAAACAACATCGCTTCGGCTATCCCCTGGATGTTGATCACCTGAACGATCTGGTTGCAGGCCTTCGCCACCTGACCCGCCCCCGTGTCGCCAACGTGCGTGATCGTCGTGCCCAGCGTCGCCAGCAACGGCTTCACCTTCTCGAACGCCTCGCGCGGTGCTCCGACCATGATCGACAGCGACGCGTCCGCTGCCCGCGACGGCCCACCCGACACGGGCGCATCCACCAACTGAATGCCCTCGCGTGCCAGACGCACCGCCATACGACGGGTGGCCTCCGCCGAGATCGTGCTGTGGTCGATGCAGATCGTGCCGGGCCGTGCACCATGGATCACGCCGTCTTCGCCAAGCAGAACCTGCTCAACGTCGTGCGTGGTGGTCACGTTGGTGATCACGAAGTCGGCTTCCGCCGCTGCCTGCGCAGGGCTCGAAAACGCCCGTGCGCCATTCTCAACGTACGCAGCCGCAGCTTCCGGGCGCCGCGCGTAGACGTGCAACTTGTGACCCGCCGCCATCAAATGACGCACCATCTGGCCGCCCATCGCGCCCAGACCGATAAATGCAATGGTGTATGTCGTCATGCCGCGATCAGTCCGAGACGTACACGAACTTGCCGTTCTTGATCTGGCCCATCACGCCCGCGCGCTGGTCCAGACCAACGTGATCGGCCGGGCTCAGATTCATGATGCCGTTGGGAATCGCCAGGTTATGCGTCGATTCGAGCGCATCGCGCAACGCCGCACGGAACGCCGGCGTACCCGGCTGCGCCGTCTTGACTGCGCGAGGCACCGCATCGTTGAGCAAGTCCCACACGCCATAAGCATCGGCAGCAAACTGCGTCACCGTATCCACGCCGTACTTCGTCTCGTACTTCTTCGTGAACGCCAGCGCAGCAGTACGTGCCGGATGCCCTGCGGGCAGCGTCTTGGCGACAACACCCGGTTGCGTCGGGAACAGCGTGCCTTCGACATCCTTGCCGCCTACGCGCACGAAGTCATAGGTCGCGATGCCATGCGTCTGATAGATCTTGCCGGCATACCCACGCTCTTGCAGCGTGCGCTGCGGCAGTGCCGCAGGCGTGCCCGAGCCAGCCACGAGAATCGCGTCGGGCTTGGCCGCCATGACCTTGAGTACCTGTCCGGTCACGCTCGTGTCAGTGCGGTTGAAACGCTCCTGCGCGACGATCTTCAATTTGCGCAGCTCGGCAAACTTCGAGAATTCTTTCCACCAGCTCTCACCGTAAGCGTCGGCAAAGCCAATGAAACCAACGGTCTTGATGCCGTGGTTCGCCATATAGCGCGTCATCACGTCGGCCATGGCCGAATCGTTGGCCGCCATCTTGAACGCCCAGCGGCGCTTGGCATCCTGCGGCTCAACCGCCACGGCCGACCCGATGAGCGTGATCATCGGCGTGCTGGCTTCCGAGATCGGATCGAGCATCGCCAAGGCGCTCGGCGTGATGTTCGGGCCAACGATGACGTCGACCTTGTTCTCGCTCATGAGCTTGCGGGCATTCTTCACCGCGGTGCCAGGGTCGGAGCCATCGTCCAGGAAGATGTAATGCGCCTTCTGCCCCCCGATCTCGTCGGGCCACAACTGCATGGCGTTCTTGCTGGCAATACCGATGGCCGCAGCCGGGCCGGTAGATGACAGATCGATGCCGACGGTAATGTCGGCGTGTGCTGCCGTCACCACACCCGTCAGGGTCATGGCGAGTAACACGCCCGACAGGCGAATACCGCGAAGGGGTGAGCGCATGGGGTCTCCTTTTGGTCGAATCACGCAAGGATACCGTACGCTGCGAGCCGCGCAAACGCTGTCAAAAGACCGGCTTGCGAGCCACATAAAACAAAGGCGCTGCTATTGGATAGCAGCGCCTGATGCGATCGGGAGGGGGATGGCGGGTGGAGGGGCTAAACGGGGCCGTCCCCGCGCGACGTCAGAGCTCGTAGCTTTCGTGCTCGCCGCGCAAGGCCTGTTCGACCAGCTTGCGCGTGAGAATCGGCGACAGCAGCTCGACCATCGTATACACATAGCCGCGCAGGTAAGCGCCTTGCTTGAGCGCCACACGGGTGACGTTCGTGCCGAACAGATGGCCGACCTGAAGCGCGCGGAGATTGCGATCGCGCTCGGGGTCGAACGCCACGCCCGCCAGAATGCCCACGCCTAACCCCAGCTCCACGTAAGTCTTGATGACGTCCGCGTCGATGGCTTCGAGCACGATGTCCGGCTGCACATGGCGCAGCGCAAACGCCTGATCGATCTTGGCGCGCCCGGCGAACTGAGGGTCGTAAGTGATCAGCGGGTACTTCGCCAGATCCTCGATGCCGACCGACGACAGTTGCAACAACGGATGGTCAGGCGGCACCACGGCCACGTGCTGCCACTGATAGCACGGCAGCGAGACCAGATCTTTATAGCCCGCGATGGCTTCCGTCGCGATGGCCAGATCGGCCTGATCGTGCAGCACCATCTCGGCGATCTGCGTCGGACTGCCTTGCAGGATCGACAGACGCACCTTCGGGTAACGACGCTTGAACTCGGCCACCGCGTGCGGCAGCGAATATCGCGCCTGCGTGTGGGTCGTCGCAATGGTCAGGTTGCCCTGATCCTGTGCGGCGTAGTCCTTGCCGATGCGCTTGAGGCTCTCGACCTCGAGCAAGATCCGCTCGATGGACTCGAAAATGATGCGCCCCGGCTCCGTCAGGTTACGGACGCGCTTGCCATGACGGGCAAAGATGTCGACACCCAGCTCTTCTTCTAGCTCGATGATCGCCTTTGAAACCCCAGGCTGGGAGGTGAACAGCGCCTTGGCCGCTTCCGTCAGATTGAAGTTCTGACGAACGGCCTCGCGCACAAAACGGAACTGGTGCAGGTTCATTTGTATAACTTTAGAAAATATACAAACAATTTTTAATTCGTTTGAAGTATATAGCGTTTTCATTACAGTGGGTGCCACTGTTTCGATAACGTTATTCCTTTCAGTCATTTAGACCCATCAGGAACGTCATACATGTCGCTGTGGCTCGAACCCATTTCCGGATTTGGCGTCGGCCTGCTGGTCGGCCTGACCGGGGTGGGCGGCGGCTCGCTGATGACGCCACTGCTGACGCTGCTGCTGGGTTACTCGGCGCCGGTCGCCGTGGGCACCGATCTGGCGTTTGCCGCCGTCACCAAGAGTTTCGGCACGGTCGCACACCGCTCGCACGGCCACGTGAAGTGGCATATCGTGCGACGCCTCACGCTCGGCGCGCTGCCGGCGGCGCTGGTGACCATTCTCGGGTTGAAGCGCCTTGGCGGCATCGAGGACAGCGCCTTGCACGTCATCAAACTGACGATTGCCGCCTCGGTGCTGCTCACGGTGCTCTCGCTCCTGTTCCGCGCCAAGTTGCTGGCGGCACTGCGGGCGCACCCGAACTGGCAACTGACGGGCCGCACGCAGACGATTGCCACGGTCCTCGTGGGCGCGGTCATCGGCGTGCTCGTGACGATTTCCTCGATTGGCGCCGGCGCAGTTGGCGCGACGCTGATCCTGATGCTGTATCCCCAGTTGGAACCGGCAGAAGTCGCCGGTACGGATATCGCCTACGCGGTGCCGCTCACGGCGATTGCGGCGCTGGGCCATATCTGGCTTGAGACGGTGCACTGGGCACTGCTCGGCAGTTTGTTGATCGGCTCGCTGCCAGGAATCTGGCTGGGCGCGAAGCTTACCCGTCATTTGCCCGAGCGCATCGTGCGCGGGGCGCTGGCGGCCACGCTCACGCTCGCAGCAGTCAAGCTGGTCGGCTGACACCCCCACATAAAACAAGGAGTTCGCGACATGCGAAACGAATCCCGTTGGCAGCCGGCGGTGTCTGCATCGCCCGCTTCCCCGGCTGCCGTGCCGTCGACCGTCGCGCACGCCGAACAGTTGGACGCGGCACTGCTCGATGACATGGAGGCCGTGCTGGCCGAGCGCCTGGCGCGCATCGCCTCGCTGCATCGCAACGTGAAGTTTGCGAGCAGTCTGGCCGCCGAAGACATGCTGATTACGCACGTCATTCTGCGCCAGCAACTGCCGATCACGATCTTCTCGCTCAACACTGGTCGACTGCACGACGAGACCGTCGGCATGATCGACAAGATCAAGGCGCGCTACGGCTACGACGTGGTGCAGTACACGCCGCAGCCCGACGCGGTAGCGCAATACGTCAGCGAGCACGGCGCTAACGCGTTCTATGAAAGCGTGGACCTGCGCAAGGCCTGCTGCCAGATTCGCAAGGTCGAGCCGCTCGGCCGTGCGTTGGCCGATGCCGACGCATGGCTCACGGGCCAGCGTCGCGAGCAGTCGGTGACGCGTGGCGAGCTGGCATTCGCCGAGCAAGACGAGGCACGCGGTATCGCCAAGTACAACCCGCTGTTCGACTGGACGGAAGCGCAGGTGTGGGCGTACCTCACCGCGCGAGATGTGCCGGTCAACCCGCTGCACGCGCGCGGCTACCCGAGCATCGGGTGTGAACCGTGTACCCGAGCGATCCGTCCCGGTGAAGACAGCCGGGCGGGCCGCTGGTGGTGGGAGTCGCGCGACAGCAAGGAATGCGGGCTGCACGCGGGCAACCTGAGCAAGATCCCGGTCTCGGTGCAGTCGAACTGACGCGCACGCGACAGACCAACAACACCATGCGATGCGACGCCGCGCTTCACGAATAGGCCGCGAGCGACGCATCGAAGCAAAACGAATCACGGAATCGTCAAGGAAGGGAACACTATGGGTGCGATGCACGAAGTCGCGCAGGCCAGCGGCGCGCGGATGGATCATCTGGACTGGCTGGAAGCGGAATCGATGTACATCCTGCGCGAAGTGGTGGCCGAGTGCCGCAAACCCGCGCTGCTGTTCTCGGGCGGCAAGGATTCTGTCGTGGTGCTGCACCTCGCGCTCAAGGCCTTCGGTCTTGGCCCGAACCGCAAGACGGTGCTGCCGTTCCCGCTCGTGCACATCGACACCGGCCATAACTACCCGGAAGTCATCGAGTTCCGCGACCGTCATGCCAAGGCACTCGGCGCCGAACTGATCGTCGGTCACGTGGAAGATTCGATTCAGCGCGGCACGGTGCGTCTGCGTCGTGAAACCGATTCGCGCAACGCCGCGCAGGCCGTCACGCTGCTCGAGACGATTGCCGAACACGGCTTCGACGCGATGATCGGCGGCGCGCGCCGCGACGAAGAGAAGGCCCGTGCGAAAGAGCGCATCTTCTCGTTCCGCGACGAATTCGGCCAGTGGGACCCGAAGGCGCAGCGCCCGGAACTGTGGCATCTGTTCAACGCGCGTCTGCACAACGGCGAGCACCTGCGTGTGTTCCCGATTTCGAACTGGACCGAACTCGACGTGTGGCAATACATCGCTCGCGAGAATCTCGATCTGCCGTCGATCTATTACGCGCATGAGCGCGAGATCGTGCGCCGCAACGGCTTGCTGGTGCCGGTGACGCCGCTCACGCCGAAACAGGACGATGAGTCGAGCGAGTTGGCGTCGGTGCGTTTTCGCACGGTCGGCGACATCAGCTGCACGTGCCCGGTGGCCAGCGTCGCCGCCAGCCCGGTGGAAATCATCGCCGAGACGGCCGTGACCGATATCACCGAGCGCGGCGCCACGCGCATGGACGATCAAGCGTCCGAGGCAGCGATGGAGCAGCGCAAGAAACAGGGTTACTTCTAAGTCGCATGACGCCAGACATCACGAGCTACGAGTGATCGTCGAGCGACAGAGCACCCCGGCTTTTTGAGCTAACGGAAATAACGGCCCGCCGGCGCGCGCAGCAGATTGCGCGCAAGCGCCGGGGCCACGGATTCGAGTGGATTTGACCATGAGCCTCACCCCTCACCAAGAAGATCTCGGCGTGCTGCGTTTCATCACGGCAGGCAGCGTCGACGACGGCAAGAGCACGCTGATCGGCCGCCTGCTGTACGACAGCAAGGCCGTGCTGACGGATCAGCTCTCGGCCCTCGCGCGTGCCAAGCACAAGCGCACGGCCGGCGAAGATATCGACTTCTCGCTGCTCACCGACGGCCTCGAAGCCGAGCGCGAGCAGGGCATCACCATTGACGTGGCGTACCGCTACTTCACGACGGCGCGCCGCAAGTTCATCATCGCGGACACGCCGGGCCACGAGCAATACACGCGCAACATGGTTACCGGTGCGTCGACGGCTCACGCCGCCATCATTCTGGTCGACGCCACACGCGTGACCGAAGTCGATGGCCGGACCGAGTTGCTCGCACAGACGAAGCGTCACAGTGCCATCGTCAAGCTGCTGGGCCTGCAACACGTGATCGTTGCCATCAACAAGATGGATCTGGTCGATTACAGCGAAGCCACGTTCGACGCGATTCGCGCAGCCTATCTGGAACTGGCCCACCGCCTCGGCCTGCAAGACGTTCGCTTCGTGCCGGTGTCGGCGCTCAAGGGCGACAACATCGTGCTGGCCAGCGAGCGTATGCCCTGGTATCAGGACGAGCCGCTGCTCGACGTACTCGAATCGCTGCCGGTCGCCCAAACGGGCCGCGAACTGCGCTTCCCGGTGCAATTGGTGGCACGTCAGGACGGCTCGCACGCCGATGACTTCCGGGGCTACATGGGCCGTGTGGAATCGGGTTCGGTGCGCGTCGGTCAAGCGCTGCGCGTACTGCCCGCCGGGCGCGATGCGACGGTCGCCGAAATCGTCGGCCCGCGCGGTCTGCTCGAAGAAGCGTTTGCCGGCCAGTGCGTGACGATTCGTCTGGCGGAGGATGTGGATGTCTCGCGCGGCGACACATTTGTCACGGCTGAGTCGGCCCTGCAACCGTCGCGCAAGCTGTCTGCCGATGTGTGCTGGTTCGATGAAGACGCGTTGGCGCCGCAGCGCAAGTACGTGCTCAAGCAAGCGACCAGCTCGGTGTATGTGAAGATCGGCAGCGTGGATACGGTGCTCGACGTGACGACGCTGCTGCATGGCACGGACAAGACCACGCTCGCGATGAACGACATCGGCCGCGTGCAGTTGAGCCTGCAAAAGCCGCTCGCCGCCGATACGTATGACGCCAACCCGGCCACGGGCGCGTTCGTGCTGATCGACGAAGCGACGCATCACACGGTCGCCGCCGGCATGATCCGCTCGCTGGCGGCATAACCGGTTTGCCACGCGTCGATCACGCGTCAATCACAGGTACTCATCGGCTTTTCACGGCGCACGGCTCCCTCTCGAAGGGGCCGGCGCTCACTCCTCACGACGACGGCTGCAACATGACGGTGACTTCTTCGCAATCTGCCGCACTTCCGGGCAAGGTCTATCTGGTCGGTGCCGGCCCCGGCGCCGCAGACCTGATTACGGTGCGCGGCGCACGCTTGCTCGCGCAGGCTGACGTAGTGCTTCACGACGCACTGGTCGAGCCGGAAATGCTCGCGCTTTGCCCGCAGGCGAAATTGATCGCCGTGGGCAAGCGTTGCGGCAAGCACTCCAGCGCACAGCACTTCATCAACAAGCAGTTGATCGACAACGCGCGCACGCATGCGCTCGTGGTGCGCCTGAAGGGCGGCGACCCGATGCTGTTCGGGCGCGCCGACGAAGAGTTGCGCGCACTGGAGGCCGCCGGTATTGCGGTGGAAGTCGTGCCGGGTATTACGGCGGCGCTCGCCAGTGCTGCCACGCTGAAAAGCTCGCTGACGCTGCGCGGCGTTGCCCGCAGTGTGGCTTTTGCCACGCAGAGCCGGGCGCCGGAATCGGCTGAGATCACCGCACAAGCGTCGGCCGATTCGCTGGTCTACTACATGGGCCGCGACGCCGCCCAACGCATCGCCGGCGAACTGATCGCTGCTGGTAAGCCGGCTGCCACGCCCGTGGCCATTGTCGAAGCCGCGACCACACCCCGGGAGCGCAGCGTCGTCATGACGTTGGACGATATCTCGCGCGGTGTCGCGGCAAACTGGTTCGACAGCACGCAGCCGAGCGTGCTGCTGATCGGCGAGGCGTTTGCGCAGGCGCAGGTGTCGACGTCCTCGCCTGCGATGCACGCCGACGCATCGTTGGCCGCCTGACCTTTCGCGGCATAACAAAGCAACGGCACGTTCCGGAGCCCCACGCACCGGGCCCACGTCCTGCCGCGAACAAGACCTTACTGCGTCAGACGGAAGAGATCCTGCACGCTGCGCCCCTCGGCGATCGGCACGTGT
Source organism: Pandoraea sp. PE-S2T-3 (assembly GCF_002179965.1). Taxonomy (GTDB): domain Bacteria; phylum Pseudomonadota; class Gammaproteobacteria; order Burkholderiales; family Burkholderiaceae; genus Pandoraea. Next base: position 62,190 of record NZ_NGUQ01000008.1, on the reverse strand, counting down.
GTCAGTTGGGCGACATCGACGCGCCGCATCATGACCGCAGGGCCGCCCGGAAACCTGAACGCGCCGTAGGTTGCGCTCATGCGCTTGAGGTGCCGGATTGTGGTCTCGAGTACAACGGACTTGTCGGGATGGACGACGATGCCCGTCGCCGGGTCGAAGAAGAAATACTCGGTGCGCATTCTGATGACCCGGCGTCCAAACAGCATGATGTGATGCGGGGTCGTCATCTCGTAGATGCGCTCGATGTTCGCTTTGCCATCGAGTGCCGCGCCGAGATTGTCGATGCTGAAGGTGCGCACGCTGTCGGCGCCCGAGTGGATGGCACTACCGGCGTACTCGCTCGCCCCCAGACTTTGCATCTGGTCCACGTATTGCTGCGTCGCCGGTGCCTCGGGCGCCATCGCGAACTCGCTCTGATGGGCCAATAGCGTCCCTTCTTCCCCATCGCGTACCGCCACCGCCATCGCGCGCACCATGCCGTTGTGGAGCGTGCCGGCCGGCACCCCGGGAATCTCGGTCACGCGTGTGACGACGGCCCCCGCAGCGGCCGCTTCGGTCTCGATATCTGACACCAGCTCACTGGACGCCTCCGCGGCCAAGGCGTTTTCGACTTCGCCGGCAATCTCACCCAGCGCGGCGTAATCGGAGATCTCCGGCGCGATGAAGAGCAGCATGTGATAAGTGGCGGGCGCGCGCTCTCCGATGGGCCGGGTCCCCCGCATATAGGCCTCGTTCTTCGCGTTTCTGAAGACCTTGCGTTCGGCAAGCGTCGCCTCGTTGCGCACGGCTTCGAGGCGTGCCCCGTAGGCCTGATCGATTTCGTACGCCAGATGGGGTTCGTTGAGGGACGAACTTGCCCCGACTTCGGGCTGCGGTATCACGCGCCACCCGCCGATGGTGTCCAGTTGCATGTAAGGTCCCAACTCGTTGGTCTCGGGATGCCACAGCCGGAACTCGCCCGCACCGAAATCGAAGGTGAGATGGGCATAGGTGAATTCGTCGACATGCGCGATGAATTCACCGTCGACGTAGTACAGCCCGTCAATGACCCCGTTCACGCCATCCAACGGGCCGTCGACGAAAAAGTGATACTTGGCGCCGCCGGGCAGACGGCTGAGTATCTGAAGCCGCAGCGCAGAGATGCCTTGGCTGCCAATGGCGGTGGCCAGCGATTTCCAGCCCTCAGGGCGGGTATTTTCATCGCCGAACGCGGCCAGAAGCGCGCCGATCATGCCGTCCGAGATGCTCGCGGAAATCGACGCCGGGCGGACGATATCGGCGGCCCAGGTGCCCAGCCCCATCGTCATGTCTATCCAGCGGATCGCGCGCGCTACGCCGACCACCGATTCCCCCGAATTGCCGGTGGTCAGCGTCGCGTTGAGATACGCGCTCGAATGATTCAACATCCGGTCGGCGACCACCTGAAAGGTATCGCCGTCGACAGGTGTGCCAACGGTATCGGCCAGTGTGTCCGTGGTTGAAGCACCGGCGGCAAACGCTTCCAGTCTCGCGGTGGCCTCGCGTTTTCGATGCGGTTGAAGCAAAGACAGGAGACGGCGTCTGCCATCGGGGCTGCGTGCTTGCTCCGTCAGCCACGCCTGCGTGGCAGCCCGGCTGTCGAAGCCCGTGACCTCACCGTTTCCCGTGCCGGGGGCGTACATCAGCACCTTATGCGTTTGCGCGTCCGTGAAGAGCATTAGCCGCGTCGGTACGCCGCCGAGACTGATCCACTCGCGCGAATATCGCGTGGGCGGTGCGACCCCGATGGGGATGCGGTTGTCGCCGCGCTGCGAGTCTTCGGCCACGGCTTGGGCGAGGGCGACTTGGGCCGGGTCGAGCTTCTGTTGCAACGCCAGCGAGAGCGCATCGATACCGAAGCTTGCCCTGAGCACCTGACGCAACGACCCGTGCCGCGCGGCAATGAAATCCTCAAGTGCGTTCCGGTAATTCTCCTGAAAATGGTCGAAGGGAACGCGGCGCATGAAAGCGTTCGCGTCAGGCAGGGGAGGCGTCGAAGTCGCTTGTCCGGCCGGGGCGTTGGGGGAGCGTGCCACCCGCGCAAGTCGCATGACCTGTCCTGCGAGCGGAACGGGTGGCCTGCCGCTGACCGCTTCGAGAACGGCGTTGGTCAGACTCATCGAGGTGATGGTGGTCGCGTTGCCGGATGAGGTGCCGGGAGGTGACGGCGTTTGCGTGCAGATCTCCAGCCGGATGAGATCGGGGTCTAGCGCCTCGGCGTCGAGTGCCTTGAGCGCATCTCGCGCGGCGGCTCGCGCAATGCGCCGCTCATCGGGCAACAACATCGAGACTTGTGCGCGCAGATCGAGCAGCGATTCGATGGACGACTCGATGTCTTCCGGCAACGCAATCACGCGGGCGGTCGGCCGTGCGCCCGGGGGGAGGCTCGTCCCCGGTGAGGCGCCTGACTGTAGTGATTGATAGCGGGCATGCGGCGTCGCGCCCGCAAACCACGCGGCGTGGTCACCCGCCCGTGCGGGGGCGGTGGCCCGTGTCACGTCGAAGGCAATGTCGTCGAGGACGACGGTGAGAGAAGCGGCCCGCGCCACGACCAGCGGGTCGGCCGCGGTGGGCTTCAAGTGGAAGCCTGTGTCGTTGCGCGGGGCGTGCTGAGTGTCTGGTGGCGTCGATCGGGCCGGTGATGTCACGCGCAGCGGCAGACGAGCCCGTACGGCGCCGGCCAGGCCGGATGTCGCCGACGCGAGGTCCGCCTGCAACGCCGAGAGGTTTGCGTATTCCCGCCAAGGGTGGGCGTCGCCAGCGAGATATAGCAACGCGCGTCCGTCGTCTTCGTGTTCGGTGGCCGCGAACATGGCAGCGATCGGCAGCGCATCCGATACGCCCGAGCCGGTGGGGTGCACGGTGTAGGTGCGCACGTACTCGAGCGGTCCCTGACTGGCGTAGACGGGGGTGTCCAGAACGATCTGGCCGAGGACGACAGCGTCCGCCGATAGCTGTCCGGCGGCGTAGGACAACTGAAGGTCGTCGCGGGCCATGTGACGCTGGGACGCATCGAGTTTCTCCAGAAAGGCCTGCGCTTCGGGGCTCGACGCGTCTTGTTGTCCCAGCCATTTCCATTCGGTGAGTGCCCTGAGGAGCGTGTCGATCGGCAGTCCCGGCACTTGCTCGCCGGCCAGATACTTGCGGTCCGTTTGCAGCCTGCCGGCATAGACGCCGTAGTTCTCGATCCGGATCGATGTCTCGCCGCTGACGATGCGCATTGCCGCCGCCACGATGGGCGTCGGCGGATGCGGCCGTGAGCGTTGCAGGTGTGCGATGTCGTAGGCTGGCGACGGGTGGGGGAAGTCGAACGTGTCGAATTGGTAAAGGAACACGTTGTCGAGCGTGGGGGCGGTTTTGTCCGGGGATGCTGCACTGGTCAGTCGTCGCGTGAAACTGGTCTCGACGATTCGCGTGAGGTTCACCGTGTTTTGCGTCAGCCGGAAAGCCGTCCTGTGCTCCATGGTGCGATTTCGCAGCAATCCAATGAACGCCGCCACTTCCTCGTGAAACGTCGCGGACGATGCGATGCCGTCGATTTCCGGGCGCGGCGCGGGAACGACGGCCGGTGTTGACGATGCCTCGATGAATTGCGTGGCTGGCGTTGCCGTGCTGGATACCGATGCTTGCTCGGCGCTACGTCGCGCACGCAGATCGTTCACATGCGCGACGTTGTCCCGAAACGGGATGACATCGGATGCCTGATCTGGCACGCCAGGCGCGTACTGCCCTGAACGGTAGGCCAGCACCGCGTCGGCCAGACGCGTGAGGGTGCCTTCGCCGGATGGTTCGGCGAACGGTGACGCGGCGTCGACGAGATGCGCTGAACGCGTGGTTCCGGATGCCGCCCGGCTTGCCAGCGCGGTAGCCGTCTGTGTGGCGTACAACCACCAGAGCACGAAGCCCATGACCCCAGCGTCCCGGAAGTTCGGCGGGCGCGGCGCGGAGGGGAGCGGTTGTGCTGCGGGGAATGCCGATTCGGACGAATGGCCGTGGCGCGCCTTCGGATCGTGGCCGGAGCCGGCCCAGCGAAAGCGTACCGCCGCCTCGTGCAGAAGGCGAAGCCATTGCGTGACCTGCGCGCGCCACTGGTCTGCGGGGAGGGTATGCGCCAAGTCGCCGGCCTCTACCCGCGAAACGGAGCGTTGCAGGTCGCGCAAGGCGCTTGTCGATACGGCACGTTGCATAACGTCTCGCACGCTCTCCGACGGGCGGCGCAGACTCAATGCCTTCGTCAGGCTATCGAGAATGAGCGGGGCGAGGTCTTCGTTCGCGGCGAGGACTTGAGCGATGTCGGGGAGATCGTTTCTGATCAACTGGTCGAGTTCGCTCTGCGACAGTCTCGACTCGATGACATGCAGGGTGAAGCCGAGTGCGGCTGCGAGATCGTGCGGTATATCGAGCATCTCGCGCGCCGCTTCGGAGAGTTGCAGGAACGCGTTGTTGGGCGTGTGCCGGGGCGGATTGATCGCGGGTTTCGGCATGGCACCCGGTACGGCGCGCAAGTCGGTGATGATGCCTGGCATAAGCGGCTCGGGAAGTCCTGATAGGGCTGCGCAGACGAGCACGGCGCGCCCCGGGTGGGCTTCCAGCCGTTGCTCAGATAACCGGACGTACGCGTCGCGGTGACACCGATTGTTGGACTTGAGCCTGCCGGACCGATTTCATTTTTTGGCTGCGGGACCGCATTGGGAATTCGCCGCGCGGGGGCGAAGCGGAGCGGGGGATGCAGGAGACGCGGAGGGGACCAGTGGCGTGGCGATGCCGATGGCCGTCAGATAGCGTTGCCGGCGTCGAGTTGATGCAGGCAGTAATCGCCGATCGCGTTCAGCACGTCGTCGTTTTCGCCGACGGCACCGGCGATGTCGATCTGCACTTGCGGATGTGCCTGACGTGCCTGCTCGACGAGCGCGGGGAGGTCGCGCCGGACGTGTCCGCCCTGCCCGAAGAAGACGGGTACCACGGTGATCTCGGCAGCGCCTGCCGCCACTTGGGCGTCGATGGCATCCAGCACGCTGGGCGTCATCAGTTCGAGAAAGGCCAGACGCACGTCCACGCCGGGGCGGCGGGCGGCGACGATGGCCCGCAGGCGCTCGAACGGTTCGGCCCAGCGCGCATCGCGCGAGCCATGGCCGAACAGAATGAGCGCCTGGTTCTGCATCAGTGTTTGTCCACCCAGCGCAGCGCCGCGATGGCGAGCACCAGATAAAGCAGCGATGGCAATGCCGCCGTGAACCACGCCGGCCACGTGTTGAGCAGGCCCAGATGCGAGAACAGATTGTTGAGCAACTGGAAGCTCATGCCGAGCATGATGCCGCCGAACACCTTCAGGCCGATGGCCCCGGCGCGTGCATGCAGGTAGGCGAACGGGAGCGCCAGCGCCATCATCACGAACACGGCGAACGGATACAGCAGCTTTTGCCAGAGCGCCAGGTTGTAGCGGTCGGTGTTCTGCTGGTTTTCCTTCAAGTGTCCGATGTACTTGTACAGGCTGCCGATCGCCATATTGTCCGGCGAGACCATCAACACCGACAGAATCTGCGGCGTCAGCTCCGACTTCATCTGCACCTTGTCGATGTGCACCTGCTTGCTCTGCACGAGCGCACGCAGCGGGTCTTTGCCGGCCGTGGCGTCATCGGTGGCGGAGAACACGGTCTCCGACACGTCGGTCAACTGCCAGTAGTTCGGCGTCTGGAACTGGCCGAGCTTGGCGAGGCGCACGCTATCGAGGCGCAGCGACGAATCGAACTCGTAAATGCGCACGTCGGCAATCGTGTTGTCAGGATTGAGCGTGCCCACGTTGATGAAGCGCGTAACACGTCCGCCTTCCTGTTCGACGGTGTCTTTGACCCAGACGCCTGAACGGAAGCCCGCCGAGACGGAACTGCCCAAGGCCTCCAGACGAATCTTCTGCGCGAGTTGCTCGGCGCCCGGTGCGACGAATTCCCCAATGGCGAACGTCAGCAACACGACCGGCAGGCCGATCTTGAGGAGCGAGCGCAGCGCCTGACCCGTCGAGAGGCCCGAGACGCGGAAGATTGTGAATTCCGAATTACCCGCCAACTGCGCGCAGACATAAATCGCGGCAATCAGCGACGCGACCGGAATGATTTCGTACATGCGCTGCGGTGCGAACAGCAACACATAGGCGAGCGCGTGCTGGAAGCGGTAGTTGCCGCGGCCCACGTCGCCCAGTTCGCTCACGAGGTCGAAGAAGACGAACAGGCCGACAAACGCCAGCAGGACGAACAGGAACGCCAGATAGATCTGACGCGCCAGATATTTTTCGTAGACGCGCATCAGCGAACCCCTCCTGCCGTCGGCTCGCTTCTTTCGCCGTTGCCACGATTGCGTTTGCGGCCGAGCAGCCCGCGGAAGCGCATGCGGCGCACGTACAGCAGCACGATGACGACGAGGGCGAGCGCGTGCAGCAACCACACGCCGATGGCGAGCGGCAGGCGCTCCTGTGCCACGTAAGCCTGCGACAGACTCAGCAAGTTGGTATAGCCCAGATAGATGAGCACGGCCATGACGAGGTTGACGGTGCGGCCATGGCGCGGGTTCTGGTACGCCAGCGGCACGGCCAGCAGCACGAGCGAGAGCGCCAGCAGGGGCAGACCGATACGCCAGACGATTTCGCCACGGAAGATCGGATTGGCAATCTCGCGGAACAGACGCATGGTCGGCACGCCCTTGGTCGGGGTGTTGTCGACGTCGGTCGTGGCCGGGTTGTCGATCTTCACGCCGTAGCGCTCGAATTCCATCACGCGGTAATCAGGCTGTCCGGGCACGCCGTCGTAGCGGCGGCCGTTTTCCAGCACGATATAGCGGTTGCCGTCCTTGGCCGTCTCGATGTGACCTTCTTTCGATACGATGACGTTGACCTTGCCGTTCTCGGTGCCCGAGACGAAGACGTTGTGCACCTTGGTGGCATCGGGCGAGACGGTTTCGACGAAGAACACCCGGTGATTGGCGGCGCTCTCGCGGAACTGGCCGGGCGCGATCATCGAAACGTCGTCGCGCTGGGCGAAGCGGGCTTCGAGTGCAGAGATCTGGAGGTTCGCCCACGGCCACGCGACCAGCGCGCAGAACGTGATGACGGCCAGATACGGCGCAGCAAAGCGCAGCACCGGCTTGATGAAGTCGTTGATGGACAGACCGGAGGCAAACCACACGACCATTTCGGAGTCGCGGTACCAGCGGGTCAGCACAAAGAGGATCGAGACGAACAGCGTGACGATCAGAATCACCGCGAGGTAGCCGACCACGGCCAGACCGATGAGCACGAGCACGTCGCGCGGATCGGCCTTCCCGGACGCTGCGAAGCCCAGGATGCGGATCATCATCGTGGTGAGCATGACGGTGATCAGCACCATGAAGACGGCCCCAGCGGTGTAGTTCAGCTCACGCTGTAGGGAACGCTGAAAAATCATGTGATGAAGATTGGGGAGCTCTCGCGGTTGGGCGAGCGCGGAAAAAAGCGGATAATTGCGGCTCGTACGAATTTTACCCGAGGAAAGCGCGATGGACTTTAGCACAAAAGCCTTCGATTCGACCAAGACCGGCCTGGCCGATCTCGCCAATGCGAAGACGGAATGCCTGGTGGTCGGCGTATTCGAGCAACAGCCGCTCGCGGGCCTCGCCAAGGCGCTCGACGCCGCCAGCAAGGGCCTGCTCGCCCGCATGGTCAAGCGTGGCGAACTCGACGGCAAGCTCGGCAGCACCCTGATGCTGCACGAAGTCGCAGGCTGGAGCCCCGCACGCGTGCTCTTCGTCGGCCTGGGCCGCGAAGACCAGCTCTCGCAAAAGGGTTTCAACGATGCCACGCGCGCCGCCGTGCGTGCCGTGCTGGCCTCGCGCGCTGCCGACGCCCTGTGGACGCTGCCGCAAACCAAGGTGGCCAAGCAGGACGCCGCGTGGGCCGTGCGCACCTCGGTGCTCGCGCTGCGCGACGCCACCTACCGCTTCACCCAGATGAAGAGCAAGGTCGAGCCGGCCAATGTGGCGCTGCGCAAGATCGTGTTCGCCGTCGCCCCGGAAGACCTGAAGGCCGCCAAGCTGGCTGCCAAGCGCGGCGAGGCCATCGCCAACGGCATGTCGCTCACGAAGGACCTGGGCAACCTGCCGGGCAACGTGTGCACGCCGACGTATCTGGCCGACACGGCCCGCAAGCTGGCCCGCGAGTTCAAGCTCAAGGCAGAGATCCTCGGGCCGAAGCAGATCGAAGCGCTCAAGATGGGGTCGTTCCTGTCGGTGTCGCGCGGTTCGGTCCAGCCGCCCCAGTTCATCGTGCTCAAGTATGAGGGCGGCCCTGCCAAGCAGGCCCCGATCGTGCTGGTGGGCAAGGGCGTGACCTTCGACTCGGGCGGCATCTCGCTCAAGCCGGGCGAGGGCATGGACGAGATGAAATACGACATGTGCGGCGCAGGGTCGGTGCTGGGCACGATTCGTGCCGTCGCCGAGATGGGCCTCAAGCTCAACGTGATCGCGGTGGTGCCGGCCACGGAAAACATGCCGGGCGCGCAAGCCACCAAGCCGGGCGATGTCGTGACCAGCATGTCGGGTCAGACCATCGAAGTACTCAATACCGATGCCGAAGGCCGCCTGATCCTGTGCGACGCGCTCACCTATGCCGAACGCTTCAAGCCGGCTGCCGTGATCGACGTGGCAACCCTGACGGGCGCTTGCATCATCGCGCTGGGCCATGTGAATTCGGGCCTGTTCTCGAAGAGCGACGCGCTCGCCGACGAACTCGTGGCTGCCGGCCGTACGACGGGCGACACCGCCTGGCGTCTGCCGGTCGAAGACGAATATCAGGAGCAGCTGAAGTCGAACTTCGCCGATATGGCGAACATCGGCGGGCGTCCGGCGGGTAGCGTCACTGCCGCCTGTTTCCTGGCACGCTTCACCGAAAAGTACGAGTGGGCGCACTTGGATATCGCCGGTACGGCATGGAAGAGCGGTGCGGCCAAGGGCGCGACCGGTCGTCCGGTGCCGTTGCTCACGCAGTTCCTGATCGATCGCGAGGCCCGGTGACCCGCGTCGATTTTCATACCCACGTGGCGAACCGGCTCGATTACGCGTGCCGGTTCGCGCGCAAGGTCTATCTGGCCGGGCAGACGCTCGTGGTCGTCGGTGAACCCGACGTGCTGCGGGCGTTCGATCAGGCGTTGTGGACGTTCTCGCCGCTGGAGTTTGTCCCGCACTGCTTCACGCGTGACGATGAGGCGGCGAAGACGCCCGTCGTGCTGGCCGGGCCGGACGAAGAAGCGCAACACCATCAGGTGCTGCTCAATCTGGCCAATGCTGTGCCGACGCACTTTGCACGGTTTGAACGGGTGGTGGAGATCGTGGGCGATGCGCCCGAGGATCTGGCCGGCGCCCGGGAGCGTTACCGTTTCTACCGCGATCGCGGCTATACCCTGAACAACTACGACCAACGAGGCTGACCGTGACGCATGAGCCCGAGCGCAACGACCCCGGCATCCCCACGCTGACCGAAGTGCTCGCGCCCGGCGACGAGGTGCCACCGACGATCCCATCGAACGAATCGAGAGCGGCGTCGGTGTCGGCCGCCGGGGGCGCTGGCGGGCAGCGTGCTGCCGAGCAGGGCGTACCGGCGGATGTGGCGGTTTTCGCCGAGCGCGTGAGTGCGCGGCTGACGTTGCAACTGGCCGACGAGATCACAACGCTGGTGGAACGTCGCTGTCACGACGCGCTGATCGATCAGACGTCGTGGCTCGTGCAACTTATCGGCAAACAGGTGGCCGACGCGTTACAAGTGCAACTGCCGGATCGCATCCGGCAGGCGGTCATCGAGGAAGTGGCGAAGCAGGCCCGCTCGCAGGGCTGAGAGGGTGGAGGGCGGCTGGCCTTTGGTCGTAACGCCGCGTTGCCTCAGGCCCTGTGCCCGCGCTCAGCGGATAAAGCCCAGAATCCAGCGGGCAAGGCGCTCGGCCTCGCCCGGTGCCAGTTGCGGACTGGCGGGCATCGGAATATTGCCCCACGTACCGCGACTCCCGTCCGAAATCGATTGGGTGAGTTTTTCCACCGCGCCGTTCTGCCCGGCGTAGCGCTTGGCAATGTCGCGATAAGCCGGCGCCAGCAGCATGCGCTCGACCGCGTGGCATGTCATGCAGTTGCGCTCGCGTGCGAGCTTCAGCATGGCCTGATCGGTCGCCGACGTCTGGGCGGCCGCACTCGGCGGCACCAGCGCGAGCAGCGTCATCAGCAGGCCTGCAACCACTACGGCGATTTTGTCGCCTGAATCCTTCATGTGCTACTCCCCGATCGTTGACGGATCGCGATGCGAGGCTGCGTGATAGTGATGGGAAGCTGTGGCGCAGGGCGCATCGACGCGCCATTATACGGCGGCGGCCGACACCCCCCTTTACCCGTGATTGCCCAATGAAAACGGCACGTCTGCCGGGCAGGCAAAACGTGCCGCAATACCGCAATACCGCTATACCGCAATCCGCTGCAAGGATGCCGCCGCGCGACAGTCGTCATCACGACCCTCGCGCGCAAACGTCACGCGTCAGCCCGTCACGGCACCCTTATTCGCCGGTTGTGCCAGCGCGGCATACTTTGCCATCACACCGCGCGTGTAGCGGGGCGCAGGGGCCTTCCATGCCGCGCGGCGTTTGGCGAGTTCATCGTCCGCGACGTTCAGTTGCAACACCAGTTTGTGCGCATCGATGGTGATCGAGTCGCCTTCCTGCACCAGTGCGATGGTGCCGCCCACGAATGCTTCCGGCGCGACGTGGCCGACCACCATGCCCCACGTGCCGCCCGAGAACCGCCCGTCGGTGATGAAGCCGACCGACTCGCCGAGGCCCTTACCGATGATCGCCGACGTCGGCGCCAGCATTTCCGGCATGCCCGGCCCGCCCTTGGGGCCGAGGTAGCGCAGCACGAGCACGTCGCCAGCCTTGATCTTGTCGGCAAGAATCGCGTCCATCGCGCTTTGCTCGTCGTCGAACACGCGGGCTGGTCCGGTGATGACCGGGTTCTTCAGGCCAGTGATCTTGGCGACGGCACCGTCTTCGGCAAGGTTGCCCTTGAGGATCGCGAGATGGCCTTCCTTGTAGAGCGCCTTGTCGATCGGGTAGATCACATGTTGATCGGCGCGCGGCACTGACGGCACATCCTTCAGTTCTTCCGCAATCGTGCGGCCGGTGATGGTCAGGCAGTCGCCATGCAGCAGCCCGGCATCGAGCAACAGCTTCAGCACTTGCGGAATGCCCCCGGCCTTGTGCAGATCGGTCGCCACATACTTGCCCGACGGCTTCAGGTCGCAAATGACCGGCACGCGGGCGCGCACGCGCTCGAAATCCTCAATGGACCATTCGACTTCAGCCGCATGTGCAATCGCCAGATAGTGCAGCACGGCATTGGTTGAGCCACCCGTGGCCATGATGAGGGCCACGGCGTTTTCGATGGACTTGCGGGTGATGATGTCGCGCGGCTTGATGTCCTTTTTCACTGCCTCGATCAGCACGCGCGCCGATTCGGCCGCCGAGTCGACTTTCTCCTGATCGGGGTTGGCCATCGTCGACGAATACAGCAGCGACATGCCGAGTGCCTCGAACGACGAACTCATCGTGTTGGCGGTGTACATGCCGCCGCACGAACCGGTCGACGGACACGCGTTCTTCTCGATGCCCTTGAAGTCGGCCTCGGTCATGCGCCCGGCGGTGAACTCGCCCACGGCCTCGAACGACGAGACGATGGTCAGGTCCTTGCCCTTCCAGTTGCCCGGCCTGATCGTGCCGCCATAGACATAGATGCCCGGCACGTTGATGCGGGCCAGTGCAATCATGCCGCCCGGCATGTTCTTGTCGCAGCCGCCGATGGCGACCACGCCATCCATCCACTGCCCCTGCACGGCCGTCTCGATACAGTCGGCGATGACTTCACGCGACACGAGCGAGTACTTCATGCCTTCGGTGCCCATCGACATGCCGTCGGAGATGGTCGGCGTGCCGAAGGTCTGCGGGTTGGCCTGATGCGTTCTGATGGCCTCGACGGCGGCGTCGGTGAGGCGTTGCAGGCCGGCGTTGCACGGCGTGATCGTCGAGTGGCCGTTGGCCACACCGATCATCGGATTGTCGAAGTCTTCTTCCTTGTAGCCCAGCGCGTAATACATCGAGCGGTTGGGCGAGCGGGCCACGCCTTGCGTGACGTTGCGCGAACGACGGTTGAATGCCATGACTGTCTCCTCTGTCCTGTGGGGATGCGCCGCTTGGGTTACGCAGACACATGCGTTGTTGTATCACACGTCAGATGCAAAAACGGCGCGCTCCGGAAGGGGCGCGCCGTGTGGCTTACGTCAGGGTGCCAGTGCGAAATCAGCCACGTTTGGCCAACTTCAGTTGCGACAGGTCGCGCACGGCGCCGCGATCGGCCGACGTCGCCAGCGCTGCATAAGCTTGCAGAGCCTGCGACACCACGCGCTCGCGGCCGATCGGCTGCCATGCCTCGTCGCCACGCGCTTCCATGGCGGCACGGCGACGCGCCAGTTCTTCGTCGGACACGGCCAGATGCATCTTGCGCTGCGTGATGTCGATTTCGATCACGTCGCCGTCTTCCACCAGACCGATGGTGCCGCCTTCGGCCGCTTCCGGCGAGGCGTGACCGATCACGAGGCCCGACGAACCGCCCGAAAAACGGCCATCGGTGAACAACGCGCAGGTCTTGCCCAGCCCCTTCGACTTCAGGTACGACGTCGGGTACAGCATTTCCTGCATGCCCGGGCCGCCCTTCGGACCTTCGTAGCGGATCACGACCACGTCGCCCGCTTGCACCTTGTCGCCGAGAATGGCCTCGACGGCGTCGTCCTGGCTTTCATAGACGCGCGCACGGCCGGTGAAGACCCATTGCGATTCGTCCACGCCTGCCGTCTTCACGATGCAGCCCTTTTCGGCGAGGTTGCCGTACAGCACGGCCAGACCGCCGTCCTTGGTGTAGGCGTGTTCCAGGTCGCGGATGCAACCGGTTTCGCGATTCACGTCGAGGCTCGCGTACGTCGACGACTGGCTGAATGCCACGGTCGTCGGCACGCCACCCGGGGCGGCACTGTAGAACGTTTGCGCCTTGTCGTTCACCTTCTCGGCGCTGGCAGCCACGTCCCAGTTGGCGATGGCGTTGCCGAGCGTGCCGCTGTGCACGTTGCCGCACGAGGTGTCGAGCAGGTTAGCGCGCGCCAGTTCACCCAGAATGCCGATGATGCCGCCGGCACGGTGCACGTCTTCGATGTGGTACTTGTCGGTCGCCGGGGCGGCCTTGCACAGGCACGGCACGTTGCGCGAGATGCGGTCGATGTCGGCCATCTTGAAGTCGACACCGGCTTCCTGTGCGGCGGCCAGCAAGTGCAGCACGGTGTTGGTCGAGCCGCCCATGGCGACGTCGAGCGTCATGGCGTTCTCGAACGCCGCCTTGGTGGCGATGTTGCGCGGCAGCACCGAGGCGTCTTCTTCCTGATAGTAGCGGCGGCACAGGTCGACCACGAGGCGGCCGGCTTGCTCGAACAGCCCGCGACGCCAGGCGTGCGTGGCGACGATGGTGCCGTTGCCCGGCAGCGCGAGGCCGATGGCTTCGGTCAGGCAGTTCATCGAGTTGGCCGTGAACATGCCCGAGCAGGAACCGCACGTCGGGCAGGCGCTGCGCTCGACTTCGGCCACTTCCGCATCGCTGATCTTCGGATCGGCGGCCTTGATCATGGCGTCGATCAGATCGATCTTGGCAATCACCTGACCGTCGCCCGACTTGACCTTGCCGGCTTCCATCGGGCCGCCCGAGACGAACACGACGGGGATGTTCAGGCGCATGGCGGCCATGAGCATGCCCGGGGTGATCTTGTCGCAGTTCGAGATGCAGACCATGGCGTCGGCGCAGTGCGCATTGACCATGTATTCCACCGAGTCGGCGATCAGTTCGCGCGACGGCAGCGAATAGAGCATGCCGCCGTGACCCATGGCGATGCCGTCGTCGACGGCAATGGTGTTGAATTCCTTGGCGACACCCCCGGCAGCCTCGATTTCCTTGGCGACGACGGCGCCCAGATCGCGCAGGTGCACGTGGCCCGGCACGAACTGCGTGAAGGAATTCACCACGGCGATGATCGGCTTGCCGAAGTCTTCGTCGGTCATGCCGGTGGCGCGCCACAGCGCGCGGGCACCGGCCATGTTGCGGCCGTGGGTGGAGGTGCGGGAACGGTAGTGAGGCATGGTCGTCTCGTGAAACGCAGTGTTTGTGGGTAAAGAATGGTCAGGCGAGTCGTCCGGCTTTTGGGCAGCCACGCATCCAAGCGGGCTTTGGCCGGACTGAATTGGACGTTAAGATTCGTCTTTCCTTGGATGCTTGTCAAATATATTATTTGACTCGGATTAGGTCGAAAAACATATCATGGATCTGCGTCAATTTCGGTATTTCGTGGCGGTGGCCGAAGAGCGTCATTTCGGCCGTGCCGCACAGCGTCTGGCGATGACCCAGCCGCCGCTCTCTCAGCAGATTCGGGCGCTGGAGGCGTCGCTCGGCGCCCCGTTGTTCGTGAGAACGAACCGCTCGGTGGAGCTCACGGCGGTCGGGCGGCAGTTGCTGCCCGAGGTGCGGCGCATTCTCGCCGACGCCGAGGCGCTGCCCGCACTGGCGCAGGGGCTGGCGCACGGCGAGGTCGGGACGCTATCGCTCGGGTTCGTGTCGACGGCGGACTACGGCATCCTGCCGCCGCTGCTGCGCGAATTCGGCGAGCGCTATCCCCGCGTGCGGCTGCAATTGCTCGAGGCGACCAGCGACGTGCAGGTCGAGGCGCTCATGGACGGCCGGATCGACGCGGGCCTCTTCATCCCGCCCGTGCCCGCGCGTTTCGCGAACGAGCTCTCGTACCTGCCGATCATGCGCGAGCCGCTGATGCTGGCGTTGCCGGCGGGGCGGGGGGATCGGCGGGGCGGGGCGAAGCCGTCGAACGAGCCGAACGAGCCCGTCAGCCTGACGGACTTTGCCGACGAGCCGCTGGTGATCTTCCCGCGCCGTGTGGCCCCGGCGTTCTACGACATCATCATGGGCTGTTACGGGGCATTGGGGCTGACGCCGCGTGTCGGGCAGGAAGCCATTCAGATGCAGACGATCGTGAGTCTCGTCTCGGCGGGTATGGGCGTGGCGCTGGTGCCGCAGTCGCTGTGTCATCTGCGTCGCACGGGCGTCGAGTATCGTGCCCTGCGCGAGACCAGTGCGCTGATCGAGACGGGGCTGCTCTGGCGCACGGCGGAAGTCACGCCAGTGCTCGAAGGCTTTCTCGAAACGGCGCGCGGTGTGGCACAAACACCGCCCGGCGCAACGCTGGTGGACTAGGGCCTGTTCCCCCTATTCCCCCTGTTCCCCCCTATGGCTCGTGGTATTGTGCAGGCCATCCGACGGCACGCCGGAATCTGTGTGTCATGACGCGGCGGCACCGCTTTTTTGTGAATGGCGGCGCGCGAGTTCACGGAAATTTTCGGAACTTTTGTTCACGAATCCCTATCTTCTGATCCATGCTGATTCATCCTCAATTCGACCCGGTCGCGATTCATCTCGGCCCGCTCGCCATCCGCTGGTACGGCCTGATGTATCTGGTCGGCTTCATTCTCTTCCTGCTGGTCGGACGCTTGCGCGTGCGCCAGCCGTCAATTGCCGCGCAAGGCTGGAAGGCGCAGGATCTCGACGACATGCTGTTCTACGGCGTGATCGGCGTGATTCTCGGCGGACGGCTGGGCTATGTGATTTTCTACAAGCTGTCGTTCTATCTGGCAAACCCGCTCGATATCTTCAAGGTGTGGGAAGGGGGCATGTCCTTCCACGGCGGCTTCCTTGGCGTGCTGGTGGCGATGTGGCTGTTCACACGCCGCCGCGGTCATTCGCTGCTGGAAGGCACCGATCTGATCGCGCCGATGATTCCGCTGGGGCTGGCGGCAGGGCGTCTGGGCAACTTCATCAACGGTGAGCTGTGGGGCCGGGTGACGAGCCCCGATTCGCGCTGGGCGATGCTGTTCCCGCAAGCGGCGGCCGAAGATGCGCAGTGGGCGATGGCCCACCCGCAGGCGATGGCCGATAGTGCGATGCAGATGGTGTTCGCACAATTCCATGGGTTGCCGCGCTACCCGTCGCAGTTGTTCGAGGTCGCGCTTGAAGGCGTGGCGTTGTTCCTGCTGTTGTGGTTCTTTGCACGCAAGGCGCGTCCGGTGGGCGCGGTCTCCGGCATGTTCCTCGTGGGCTACGGGCTGTTCCGCTTCCTTGCCGAATTCACCCGTGAGCCGGATTCGTTCCTTGGCCTGCTGTCGTTCGGGTTGTCGATGGGCCAATGGCTCTCGCTGCCGATGATTGTCGCGGGCGTGATCATGCTGGTGTGGGCGCATCGACGCGCCGCGCCATCGGTCGCATAGCGGCGAATTTTGCGCGGTCGGCTGACCGCAGTGGAAAATCCAAAAGGGCTGCCAGTGGTGTCACTGGCGGCCCTTTTTTTTGCGCTCGAGGCTGGTTTTAGGGGAATTCGAGCCCATTTTCGCAAGCGAAATCCCTTGCGGCATGAATTCGAAAACTAGTGAACCGTTCTCGCAAAGCGGCGATCCGTGACGCTGCTTACTTTCTCGTCATTGTTGCGACCTGAGCGCTGCAATGGCGAATTGAAGCGAGGACATCGGAATGAAACCCAAATTGACGGGCACAGGTGCTGCTCACGTGCACGGCTTGGCGCCGTACGCGAAGCCGGGCCACGCGATCGGACAGGGGAACGTACGCGCGACGGACAGCAGGTCTGGCCAGACGATGGCAAGCGATCTGACGTCGGTCAGGCAAGCGCTCCGGCAAGGTTATCCAAGGCCGGGTCTCGCGTGCGGACAGGAGGCGGCACGGGCGCCGGGCGCATTGGCCAAGGAAGAAATGCCGAGCTATTGGACGTTCGACAGAACGGCCAGCGCACGTTTGAGCCAGCCGAAGGATCGTGGCGACGTGCCAGCGCAGACCGCGCATCTGCTTCTGGCGTTCGAGCGCGGTGAGCGTGCCTATCCGTCAGTCGTCTGAGTGGAGCTAACGCCCGGCAAATTGTCGCGCGGCGTTTGCGACGTGGATCTGTCGCATTCGTGCGATGACGCCGTGCCCGCGCAGACCATTGAATCCTCATTCGTGAAGTGCTTCGACCCGGGAAACGGCTGGTTCGGCATGGCGAGCGTTGCAGGCGCCCATTACGCGTTCGATATTGCGCAACAGCAAGGCGAGCGATGGGTGCAGAACGTCGAAGCAAGACGCGCGATGCCGGACAGTACCGAGTTCCACTGGTTCGAGATGAGCGAGCGCCTGACGAACCTGAAGCGCGATTTCGACGGCAAGATCCGCGACGTCAAAGGCGTTTCCTGGACGGCAGGCATCGCTTCTTCCGGACGGTGTCTGGCCATTCAACCATTGCGCACAGAGCCCGGAGCGAAACCGCTTTCTCGGCTTTTCGACGAGATCGCGGCTACGCTGGAGACTGAGCTCGACACGATAGTGAGCGTGCTCAAAGCGCCGGAAAAGCGCGACACCGTTTGCGATCTTTACAGAAACTTTGTTCCGAACGCAGGGGACGCGCAAAGGCTGGTCGACGCTCATCTTCAGGCGCTCGAAGACAATGCCCCCACGTTTCGGGCAAGCCTTGAGCGCAGCGAGGCGTTGATATCGATTGTTGAGTTCGCGGGCAACGGCACCACAGGCGGACTGAGCCACGGAACGTTGGAGGACGTGGATCTCATCGGCCGCTTCGATATTCCCGCCATCGCCATCGACCGAAGCCGGGTCGCGGCCGTGCAGGCACACGACGCTCACACCCTCGCTCACCATGTCGCGAGAACTCACCTCGCGGATATCGTGTTTCACGAGTTCGGCCATATCGTC
This sequence comes from Pandoraea sp. PE-S2T-3, assembly GCF_002179965.1. Classification (GTDB taxonomy): domain Bacteria; phylum Pseudomonadota; class Gammaproteobacteria; order Burkholderiales; family Burkholderiaceae; genus Pandoraea. Next base: position 44,271 of record NZ_NGUQ01000008.1, on the reverse strand, counting down.
GCGAACTGGGATGACGATTTGCAGTGCGTTGATGGCCAAGTGATCGCCAACCTCTACCCGCCAGTCAACGCGCTTCTCGAGGTTGCCGACCTCAGTGAGTACTCAGAAGCGCTCAAACGAGGCAAGCCCGATTCTGTTGTGAAGCTGGCCTCGTTTAACCATCTCATACGCAGCCTGTTGCTCACGATTGCCTGCGGCCGCGAGCGCCAGGCGATTCCAGAGCTGATCGATGGCAGCGCCCTGGTCGTTTCGTATGAAAAGGTTGCCGGCGCACTCAGCGGGCCATTGCAGCGAGACGACAACTACGGACGACTTCTCAACGTGATCCGTACGGCTGTGCTCGCGGACGCTGGCAGCTCCAGATAGCCGCGCCATGCCACGGGGCTGGTCACAGCGCGAGATCAACGCGGCACGCATGGTTCGCCGCATCCCGGCGAGATTTTCGGATCGGAACGTTTCAGGTATCGCGCCAACGCAATGGTTCACCACATCTCTCGCGGTGTTTCCGACAATCAGGCCGTGCAGAAAACGCAAGATGCTGCTCTTCGAAATGATGGACTTTTTTCAGAACAAGGAATTCCGATGAAAACCAACGTCCTTTCCGCTGCTGTGAGCGCACCCGTGCATTCGAGTCAGTCTGCGCAACCGCAAATCGGCGCGATAACCGTGTCAAATACCGTCGATGGTTCGTCAGCGACTTCGCTGGACGCCGTGCTCGAACAATTGACGATCTCGCATTGCGCAACAGCGCCGGTGGCGGCGCTGTTGTCGAAAGATCCCACGCGCTGGGGGCTCGACGATTTGCGCGCGGCAGGCGTCGCACAGCGCACGGCACAGGTGCTTCTGTCTGCGATGGCAGCGTCGGACGGCATCTCGATGCAAACGGTGGCACGCGCTGTCGTAGAAACCTCCAGCACTGCGGACGTGTTGGTGGCGATCCGGCGCGCGACGACGGCGAATATGACCGCTGCCGAAACGATGACCGACACACCGGTTGTGTTACGTCTGCTTGCGCTGGCGCTTCGCGGGGAGTCGTTGGACAGCCTCGCTGACGCGGCGGGGGGCAAGCCTTTCGTGAGCGCCGTCATCGACTTGTTCATGGGGCACTACCATGCCATTCCGGACGCGGGGACACGGGATGCTGTTGCCGCCATCGACATTGTGTTGGCCTGCGGTGCCAGTCTCGATGCCACAGCGTTCGGTGGCATACCGCCGCTGCCGTATGCGCTATGCCGTGTCGTTCCCGATGCTGTTGTCGATCGACTCCTGCGCTACGGGGCAAATCCGAACGAGGCGGTGTCCGGCGCACATCGCTACAGCGCTGCCTGTGGTTTGGATTACTTGCCCGGGGGGACGGCCATGCATCACGCGGTGCTTGCGGGGCGTGGCACAACGATGTCGATGTTGGCCCGGCACGGCGGCCGTCTCGATGTTCAGTCGTTCGATGGTTACGACGCGTTGGCCGTCGCCGGCGCCGCTGCCTCATCGCTGGCATCGCCGCGCGCGGGGCTGATCGAAATGGCTTGTGTGGCCGCCGATCGCTGGGTATTGCAAGGCGGCGACGCGCGTGTGCAAGGTGATGGCGAATTCATGGTGCAAGTGCTTGCCACCCGGTTGCTGGAGTTCGAGGGTAGCGCCAGTGCTCATGAGCTTCGTCTCTGGCGCCAGACAATTGACGCATTGCGCGAACGGGGGTGCAACGTCACGCAGGCGCTGGGGCAGCGCCCCATCGAAGGCGGGGCAACGTATGCGCAGCGAATCGCCGGGTTGCTCGCAGACGTGCAGCATTCTGTTGCGGGGATGCCCGCCTATCTCGTCCGGGCGAGCGAGCGCCCCGCGCTCTGGCGCGAGATTCAGAACATGATCGCGGCGCTGCCTGCCGGCGACGTGCAAGGCGCTGCGCAGGCGCACACCACCGAGCCGGCGCGCGTCGTCAAGCGCGCGACGACGGCCCCTTTGTACGGTGACGCTGTGACGGGCGAAGCGGCGTATTTTCCCGGGACCGGACCGCTCAGCTCGGCCCACCATACGTTTCGCACGCAATAACGCTGTCGGGTCGTCAAAAACGCATTCTTCGACGGTTGACCCGTGCGCCCGGCGCCGGGGTGCTCAGCCCGCCTTTCGTTCCAACGCCCGCAGCGACGCCATCAGGTCGCCGAAGCGCTCGCCTTGCACGGTCACGTGGGCGCGCAAGCCTTCGGCGGCGGCGTCGGCATCACCGGCTTCGATCGCGCGGAAGACGGCGTCGTGTTCGGCAAACGAGTGCCCGAGCCGGTCGCGTACGCGCAACTGCATGCGGCGGTAGACGCGCAGCCGTTGATGCAACTGCAACGCCGTTTCGTGAAGATACGCGTTGTGACTCGCCGCATAGATCTGCGCGTGGAAGCTCGCGTTGATGGTGTAGTACCGGTCGAGATCGCGTGCCTCGGCTGCCGCCTGACTCGCCAGATGAGTGGTGCGCAACTCGGCCAGCTCCGCGTCAGTGATGCGGCGCGCGGCGAGCCGGCCGCACATCGATTCAAGCTCTGCCATCACTTCGAACATTTCGCACAGCCGCTTCGGATCGACTTCGGCGACCACCGCGCCTCGCCTCGGGCGCATCTCCACCACGCCCGACATGCCCAACTGAATCAGCGCCTCGCGCAGCGGCGTGCGAGACACGCCGAACGTGGCCGACAACTCGGCTTCGTCCAGCCGCATGCCCGGCGGGTACTCGCCCAGCGCAATCTTCTCCTCGATGGCCTGGCGCAGCGCTTCTGATCGCTTCGGTTTTACCGTCATGACGCTCTCGCTAGGACGTAAATCGATCCGGTCGCCCGGGCCGTGAATGGGGGAATTGCGATCAAGGTAACGCGGTGAGCGTTGCCTGAAGATCGGGGTTAACGCCGAAAGTGTATTTTTTACGAGGTCAATTTGTATACACCGTGGCGGAATAACTATACGATTTCATCTCGAGTGCGGCAACCTCAGCGCTCGAAATATCAAAAAACAAAGCAAGTCATCCGTACATGCAGTGCCGGTTGGGCCGGTGGTGCACCCGGGGCGATCTTCGGCCCGGGCGACGTCAGACACCGTGCTTCGCCGGTTCATCACTGACAGAAGTGACAGGAGACGCCATGGAGACGACACTTTCCCCGCTGCGGCGGCAACTCATGCTGGGCGCCGCATCGGCGCTCGTGACCGGCGGGCTGGCCAGCCCGTGGGGCAGCGCTTTCGCGCAGACCGGTCCGCTCAAGATTTCGCATCAATTCCCCGGGGGCACCCTCACCGAAGGCGATTTTCGCGATCGGCTGTGCCGCAAGTTCGCGCAGGAAGTCGAGAAGCGCACGAATGGCGCGCTCAAATTTCAGGTCTATCCGGGCAGCTCGCTCATGAAGACCAATTCGCAGTTCTCGGCGTTGCGCCGGGGCGCGCTCGATCTCTCGCTTTACCCGCTGCCGTACGCCGGTGGTGAGGTACGTGAGCTCAATATCGGCTTGATGCCGGGGCTGGTGACGTCGTACGCCCAAGGCAACGCGTGGCGCAACGGCGAGATCGGCAAAGTGCTGACCGACGTGCTCGCGGAGAAAAACATCGTGATCGTGAGTTGGGTCTGGCAGGCCGGTGGGGTCGCCAGCCGCTCGACGCCGCTTGTCGCCCCCGAAGATGCCAAGGGCATGAAGGTGCGCGGCGGCAGCCGCGAGATGGACATGATGTTGAAGGAAGCCGGGGCCGCCGTGATTTCGCTGCCATCCAACGAGTTGTATGCCGCCATGCAGACCGGCGCGATGGATGCGGCCATGACGTCGTCGACGAGTCTGATGTCGTTCCGGCTCGAAGAGGTCTCGAAGCATCTGACCACCGGGCGCAACAAGTCTTACTGGTTCATGCTCGAACCGCTGCTCATGTCGAAGCAGATCTTCGACAAGCTGCCCAAAGACCAGCAGCAGATCATTCTGCAAGTCGGCAAGGAACTGGAGGCGTTCGGCACCGAAGCTGCCAAGGCGGACGACGCGCAGATCGCCAGCGTCTATACCAAGGCCGGGGCGAAGGTCTATGACCTCGACGAAGCCACGGTGATGAAGTGGCGCGACATTGCCCGGCGCACGGCGTGGAAGGACTACGCCAGCAAGTCGGACACCTGTGCCAAGTTGCTCGCGCTCGCCGAGAAGGTGCCTGCATGAGCGGGGTCGCCATGGGGGCCGATCCCGTGGTGCCGCGAACCCGCGTCTTGCGCCGGCTCGACGCCCTCTTGCAGGGCGTGAGCCGCCTGCTCATGGTCGCGTGCATGCTCGCGCTCGTGGGGGCCGCGCTGGTGCTCAGCTACAGCGTGTTTGCCCGGCATGTGCTCAAGCTCGCCACCGACTGGCAGGACGAAGCCGCTGTGTTCCTGCTGGTGGGCGCGACGTTCGTCAGTGCCGCGCACGTGCAGCATCTGCGCGGTCACATCGGCATCGAGGCCATCACGACACTGCTCTCGCCGCGCGTGAATCGTATCCGGCGCTGGTTTGTCGACATCGCCACGTTCGCGTTCTGTGCATTCTTCGCATGGAAATCGTGGACGCTGTTCTGGGAAGCCTATGTCGACGGGCAGACCAGCAGCTCGACGTGGAGTCCGCCGCTGGCGATTCCCTATGGGCTGATGGCGGGCGGCATGACCTTGCTCACTGTGCAATTGCTGCTGCAAATCGCCATCGGCGCTTGTGAGATGGGGCCCCGGGCTGACGACGGGCAACCGTCGAATCGCAAGGGAGGAACGCACGTATGAGCGAGCTCACGATTGGCCTGCTGTACGGCGGTGCGACGCTGGTCGCCATGTTCTCGGGTATGCCCATTGCGTTTGCCCTCGGTGCCGTAGCCGTCGCGTTCATGTTCGGTTTCATGCCGGCGTCGTCGCTCGATACGGTGACCCAGAACGTCTACGAGGAGATGGCCAGCATCACGTTGCTGTCGATTCCACTGTTCATCCTGAAGGGCGCGGCGATTGGTAAATCACGTGCGGGGCAGGATCTGTATCTGGCGCTGCACGCGTGGATGCGGCGAATTCCGGGCGGGCTTGGCATCGCCAACGTGTTTGCCTGCGGCCTGTTCGCGGCCATGGCCGGGTCGAGCCCGGCGACGTGTTCTGCGATCGGCAGCGCCGGTATTCCCGAGATGCGCATGCGTGGCTACTCGCCGGGCTTCGCTGCGGGGATCATCGCCGCCGGTGGCACGCTGGGCATTCTGCTGCCGCCCTCGATCACGATGATTCTCTATGCGGTGGCCGCCGAGCAGTCGCTTGGGCGCTTGTTCCTCGCGGGCATTGTGCCGGCGCTGCTGCTGGTGGGGTTGTTCTCGTGCTACGCGGCGTGGCGCTATCGCAAGGAATATGGCGCCGCGCAGATCGCACTGGCACGCGACGGCACGCCGTCACCGTTCCCCAACGAACCGCCCGCCACGTTGCGCGAAAAGCTTGCGTTGCTGCCGCGCGTGCTGCCCTTCATCACGTTGCTGATCGGTGTGATGGCGGCGCTCTACGGCGGGTATGCGACACCGTCGGAGACGGCCGGCTTGGGCGGACTGCTCGCGCTGGCGCTCATCGCCGTGATCTATCGCATGTGGCGTCCGCGCCAGATCGCGCCGATTCTCACGAGCACGCTGCGTGAATCGACGATGTTGATGTTCATCATCGGCATGTCGCTGCTGTATTCGTACGTGATGAGCTATCTGCACATCAGTCAGTCGGCCGCGCAGTGGATCGTGGGGCTGCACCTGTCGCGCTGGGTGCTGCTGGTGGCTATCTTGCTGATGGTCGTCGTGCTCGGCTTTTTCCTGCCGCCGGTGAGCATCATCCTGATGACCGCGCCGATCATTCTGCCGCCCCTGCGTGCGGCCGGTTTCGATCTCGTGTGGTTTGGCGTGGTGATGACGATTGTCATGGAACTGGGGTTGATTCACCCGCCCGTGGGACTCAACATATTCGTTATCAAGAACACCGCGCCCGACATTGCGTTGCGCGACATCGTCTGGGGTGTGATGCCGTTTGTGGTGCTGATGATTGTCGCTGTCGCCCTGATTTGCCTGATGCCGGGCCTCTCGCTGTGGCTGCCGGATTGGGTGATGGGGTAGGGTGAACAGGCCTAAGTTGATTGTCCGACTTGAGAGGAAGCCATGAAGGATGAGCCGATCCTGTCCGCGATGACCGCCCCGGTCTCGCTTTCCTTGTCTGCATCGACGGCGATGAGTGTTGCGTCGTCGGTGTCGTCATCGTCGTCCGCGTCCTCGGAGCGTACGACGCCCGAGAGCGCGGTGGACGTGAGCGCACCGGTGCCGTCGCCGTCGAAGCCGTCGCTGAAAGCGCGGCTGGGACAGTGGTTCGGACGTGGCGGGGCGGGTGGCCCGGGCGGTCCGGGCGAGAGCGGCAAGCCCGATGCGAAGGGCGACGGCAAGATCGAACCGGCCAAGCTCTCCGCGCGCGCCGAAGCGGCCCTGCGCCGTCAGCTGGCGCAGTGTCTGTCGGCCCGGCTGACGGATTCGGCGGCCAACGAAGCGGCGCGCGACTTCATGACGCGCTACTGCGAAGCGTCTCCTTCCGGGCAGCTCGCGCTGCTGCATGTGGTCGCGGACGTCTGCGGCAGTACCGACAGCGCGGGTAGCGAGGGCGGAAAGGACGGCGAAGCGGCACCCAAGCGTGCTGCCAGCGGGTTGGCGGGCGCACTCGGCAGCGAGCGCGTGCGCTTTCTCAAGCGGTTCAATGCGTTGCCGGATGGCCTGCCGTTTCTCGTGCGCTGGCGCGCCGACATGCTGCATCACCGTGCCGCCTTGCCGGGACTCGCCACGCTTGAGGACGATCTCGGCAGCCTGTTCTCGACGTGGTTCGACGTTGGCCTGCTGGAGTTGCATCCAATCACGTGGGACTCGCCCGCGTCGCTGCTCGAAAAGCTCATGCGTTACGAGGCGGTGCACGAAATCTCCTCGTGGGCAGATTTGCGCAACCGGCTGGATTCCGACCGTCGCTGCTACGCGTTTTTCCATCCACGCATGCCGCGCGAGCCGCTGATTTTCGTGGAAGTCGCCTTCGTGCCCGACATGGCCGCCGACGTGCATTCACTGCTCGACGAAAAGGCGCCGCTCGAAGACCTGCGCCGCGTGCGCTGGGCCATCTTCTACTCGATCTCGAACACGCAGCCGGGGCTGCGCGGCGTGAGCTTCGGCAACTTCCTGCTCAAGCGGGTGATCGACGAGTTGCATGTCGATTTTCCGAAGCTGCGCAACTTCGCCACGCTCTCGCCGATTCCGGGGTTTAGCGACTGGTTGAAGTCGTTGCCGGCGACCGGTGTCGCACAAACGCTTGGCCCCAAGCGACTGAAACTGCTCGCGCAGGATACGTCGCTGGCCGCCGAGGCCACCGGTGCACAATTGGTCGCGTGGTTGCAGGCGTCGCCCGAGCGCAAGAGTGCGCAGGCGCTTCAACGGGCCATTGGCGAAGCACTCGCTGCGCACTATCTGGCGCGTGAGCGCGTGCGCGGGCAGCCGCGTGACCCTGTGGCGCGTTTTCACTTGGGCAACGGCGCCCGCGTGGAGCGCATCAACTGGCATGCCGATCTCTCGAAGAAAGGGGCCAAGCAGTCGTGCGGCATGATGGTCAACTATCTCTACGAACCCGATGAGCTCGACGCCAACCTGCAACGGCTGATTGACGGCGAGGCAGCGCTGGGACGTGCCGTATCGCGGCTGCTTTAAAACGCCGAAACCCGTGCCGGGGATGCGCTGCGCGTCTCCGGCACGAATTACAAAACTTAGGGAGACACTTGTGAGCGAAGTTCTGCGCGACGACAGTCTGTTGGACGAAGGGCTGGTGACGCTGATGCTCTCGAACCCCGGCAAGCTCAACGCCATCTCGGTGGCCATGTGGCGCGCGTTGCGGGCGCATCTGCTCGCACTGGACGCCGAGCCCCATGTGCGCGCGATCGTGATTCGTGGCGCGGGCGGTAATTTTGCGGCGGGCGCAGATATCGAGGAGTTCCCCGTCGAACGCGGTAGCTACGACGCCCTGCGCCGGTATCACGGCGAAGTGATCGGGCCGACGCTGGAAGCGCTGGCGAATTGCCGGCATCCGAGCGTCGCGTTGATCGAGGGCGTGTGCGTGGGCGGCGGTCTGGAGATCGCCGCGCATTGCGACTTGCGCATCGCCTCCGAAGGTTCGCGCTTCGGCGTGCCCATCAACAAGCTGGGGTTTCCGATGGCGCCCGGCGAACTCAAGGGCGTGTTAGCGCTGGTGGGGCGTGCTACGGCGCTGGAAATTTTGCTCGAAGGCCGGGTGTTCGGCGCTGCCGAGGCCCGCGAGAAGGGCCTGCTGACGCGTGTGGTTGACGACGAGTCGGTCGAAGAGGCCGGTTACACTTGCGCCCGGCGCATCGCGGCCGGCGCGCCGCTCGCTGCGCAAGCGAACAAGTGGCTGATTACCCGGCTGGCACCGGCCGTGCCGGCGTTGTCCGAAGCCGAGTGGCAACGCGCCTTCGCGTATTGGGATTCCGACGATCATCGCGAAGGCGTGGCCGCGTTTCTCGAGAAGCGCCCGCCGGTGTTTCAGGGGCGATGAAGCGCGTGACCTGACGGCCCGCGAGGCGGGGCAGGTCGTGTTTTATGGGCGGACTTCAGCATCCCCCGATTTTCCTTTTTCCATCGACGTTTCGATAATTTCGAATCCGGTTCCGTTTATGACGCAAGACGCCAATCTCTATCGACTGTTTGCCGAACGCTTTCCCGCTGACAAATCCGCGTGCGCCATTGAGACGCCCGAGGGGCTTTACTACAGTTGGGACGATCTCGAACACGCGAGCGCCCGCATTGCGAACCTGCTCGCAAGTCTGGATCTCGCCCCCGGTGCCCGCGTGGCCGTACAGGTCGAAAAGTCACCCGAGGCGCTGCTGCTGTATCTCGCCACGCTGCGCGCAGGGCTCGTGTATCTGCCGCTGAACACGGCGTATCGCGACGCCGAGATCACGTACTTCGTCGAGAACGCGGAGCCCGACGTGGTGGTGTGCAGCCCGGCGAACTTCGGCTGGGTGTCGAAGATCGCCTTCACCAGCGGTGCCAAGCATGTGTACACGCTGGGCGACGATCGCACGGGCTCGCTGCTGGAGCGTGCCGCGTGGTTCGGCGACAGCTTCGAAACGGTGCCGCGCGCACCGGAAGATCTGGCGGCCATTCTGTACACCTCGGGCACGACCGGGCGCAGCAAGGGCGCGATGCTGTCGCACGGCAATCTCGCGAGCAACACGCGCGTGCTGCATCAGTTCTGGGGCTGGGGCGAGCGCGACGGTGGCGATGTGCTGCTGCACGCGCTGCCGATCTTCCACGTGCACGGGCTGTTCGTGGCGAGTCACGCGGCGCTGTATTCGGGCAGCAAGATGATCTGGCTGTCGAAGTTCGATGCGCGCGAAGTGTTGCATCAACTGCCGCGCGCCACGGTGTTCATGGGCGTGCCGACGTACTACGTGCGGCTGCTCGCCGAAGCGGGGCTGGATCGCAATGTGTGCCGCAACGTGCGACTGTTCATCTCCGGGTCGGCACCGTTGCTGCGCGAGACGTTCGATGCCTTCCGCGAGCGCACGGGCCACACGATTCTCGAGCGTTACGGTATGTCGGAGACGGTGATGCTCGTCTCGAATCCGTATCACGGCGACGCCGCGCAGGTGCGTCGTGCGGGTACCGTGGGCGTGCCGCTGCCGGAGGTGACCGTGCGGGTGGTGGGCGACGACGGCGCGGCGGTGGGGCAGGGGGATATCGGCCACATTCAGGTCAAGGGGCCGAATGTGTTCGCAGGCTACTGGCGCATGCCGGAGAAGACCGCCGAGGAATTCACGGCGGATGGTTTCTTCAAGACCGGGGATGTCGGCAAGTTCGATGACGACGGCTACGTGCACATCGTCGGGCGCTCGAAGGATCTGATTATTTCGGGCGGCTACAACGTCTACCCGAAAGAGATCGAGAGCTTCATCGACGAAATGGACGGTGTGGCGGAATCGGCCGTGATCGGCGTGCCGCACCCGGACTTCGGCGAAGCGGTGGTGGCGGTGGTGGTGCCGCGCCATGGAGCGGCTGCGCCCGACGAGCGCAGCGTGATCGATGGGCTCAAGCAGCGCATCGCCAACTTCAAGGTGCCCAAGCGCGTGCATTTCGTCACCGAACTGCCGCGCAATACGATGGGCAAAGTACAGAAGAACGTGTTGCGCGACCGGTTCAAGTAAGCGGTCACCGGTCATCGGTCTGGCGGGAGGGCGTGTGCGCCGGTGGGCGTGGCGCCTTCCCGTTTTGTTTTCGTTTCGCGCTTGGCGTTGGTCGCTTCGTCGCTTCGTCAGTTCTTCAGTTCTTCAGTTTTTCAAGCGATCTCGTCCAGCACCTTTGCCAGACTGTCGATCGTGCGCTCACGGTTGTGAAGCTTCTCCAGCCCGAACAGGCCAAGCCGGAACGTCTTGAAGTCGGCCGGCTCGTCGACCTGAAGCGGCACGCCTGCGCCGATCTGCATGCCCTGTACGACAAATTTCTTGCCGGAGTGAATGGCGTCGTCGTCGGTATAGCTCACGATCACGCCCGGTGCTTCGAACCCCTTCGCCGCCACGCTGCGGTATCCCTTGGCGGCGAGCAGTGCACGCACCTTGTCGCCCAGCGATTGCTGCTCCTCACGCACCTTCTCGAAGCCGTACGCTTCGGTTTCGAGCATGACGTCGCGTAACACCTTCAGAGCGTCGGTCGGCATTGTGGCGTGATAGGCGAAACCGCCTTTCTCATAGGCTTCCATGATCTGGAGCCACTTGCGCAGGTCGCACGAGAAGCTGGTGCTGGTGGTGGTGTCGAGCTTTGCGCGCGCGGCGGCGTTCAGCATCACCAGCGCGCAGCACGGCGACGCGCTCCAGCCTTTTTGCGGCGCACTGATCAGGATGTCGACGCCGGTGGCTTCCATGTCGACCCAGATCGTGCCGGAGGCGATGCAATCGAGCACGAACAGGCCGCCGACTGCATGCGTAGCGTCGGCCACGGCACGCAGGTAATCGTCGGGCAGCAGGATGCCGGAAGCGGTCTCAACGTGCGGCGCGAAAACCATCTCGGGCTTGTGCTCGCGAATTGCGGCAACGACTTCATCGATCGGGGGCGGGGCGTACGCGGCCTGACGGCCTTCGGTGACCGGGCGCGCCTTGAGCACCTCGGTGCTGGCCGGAATGCTGCCCATGTCGAAGATCTGGCTCCAGCGATAGCTGAACCAGCCATTGCGAATGACCAGACAGCGCTTGTTCGTCGCAAACTGGCGCGCGACGGCTTCCATGCCGAATGTGCCGCTGCCCGGCACGATGATCGCGGCTTGCGCGTGATACACATCCTTCAGAACGCGCGAGATGTCGCGCATCACGCCCTGAAAGGCTTGCGACATGTGGTTCAGCGCCCGGTCGGTGTAGACCACCGAATATTCGAGCAGGCCATCGGGGTCCACAGTCGGGATAAGGCTGGTCATGTTCGTCTCCTGTTAGCTTTCTGCGTGCCCGTCATCCTACCCCGAATGGCTAGGGTGACGAAACCCGAGTGACCACGGGGGCAGGGGGCGTGCGGCGGTGCTTCCGATATGGCCGTCGGTGCGCTGGTGGGGCAATTACGGACGCCGCGACGTAAAATACGCGAAGCGCAGTAACCCCCTCATCTTGCATACGTAAAGCGGCTCTTGGTGGATCGACAGCACGGTTTTCTCCTCACACGGCATTGGCGCGATACGCCCGCCGGCACTGAAGTCGAGTTCTGGCTCGCCACCGACGACGGGCCGCGACGGGTACGGCTGCCCGTGCAGACCAATGTCGTTTTCGTCCCTGCCGAACAACGCGCACGCGTGGAGATGCTGCTGCGCAACGAACGCCAATCCGACCAGTACGAATTGCGCGAGCTGGCACTGACGGACTTTCACCGCCGGCCTGTGCTGGGGGTGTACTGCCGCCATCAACGTCCGCTGCTCAAGTTGGAAACGCTGCTGCGCGGCGCGGGCATCGATGTCTACGAAGCTGACATTCGCCCGCCCGAACGCTTTCTGATGGAGCGATTCATTACGGCACCGGTGGAGTTCGCCGGGCAGATGGGGGCCGATGGTTCCAGTGACTCCGATGGTGCCAATAGTGGCGATAGTGGCGATGGTCCCGGCGGACTCATCACTGACGTGCGGATGAAGCCTGCGCCGCGCTACCGCCCGGCGCTTCGCATCGTGTCGCTCGATATCGAAACGACCATCCAGGGCGACCTGTACTCGATTGCGCTGGAAGGCTGCGGGCAGCGGCAGGTCTACATGCTTGGGCCGGCCAATGGTGCCGGTGACGGCATCGCCGAGGCCGCCGATGTCGACTTCTCGCTGGAATATCGCGACACCCGTGCGCAACTCATCGAGAGCCTGAACGACTGGCTGGTCCGCCACGATCCCGACGCCATCATCGGCTGGAATCTGATCCAGTTCGATTTACGCGTGCTGCACGAGAGCGCGACGCGGTTTCAGACGCCCCTTTTGCTGGGGCGGGGCAATACGCCGCTCGAATGGCGCGAGCATCGCAATCACTTCTTCGCGAGCGCGCCGGGGCGCGTATTCATCGACGGTATCGAATCGCTGCGCTCGGCCACATGGACGTTTCCATCATTCAGTCTCGAGAACGTGGCGCAGACATTGCTCGGCGAGGGCAAGGCGATCGATACGCCGTATGAGCGAATGGCCGAGATCGACCGGATGTTCGCCGAGGACAAGCCCGCACTGGCGCGCTACAACCTGAAGGATTGCGAACTGGTCACCCGCATTTTCGCGAAGACCGGTCTGCTGTCGTTCCTGCTGGAGCGCTCGGCAGTGACCGGTCTGGCGCTGGATCGCAGTGGCGGATCGGTGGCGGCGTTCACGCATTTGTATCTGCCGGCGATGCACCGGCAGGGGTATGTGGCACCGAACGTAGGCGATGTCGAAGGGGCGGCGAGCCCCGGTGGTTTCGTGATGGATTCGCGCCCCGGCCTTTACGACTCGGTGCTGGTGCTCGATTACAAGAGCCTGTATCCGTCGATCATTCGCACATTCCTGATTGACCCTGTCGGGCTGGTGGAGGGGATGCATCGTCCCGGCGACGCCGATTCGGTGCCGGGCTTTCTCGGCGCGCGTTTCTCTCGTACGCGACACTGTTTGCCGGCCATCGTCAGGCAAGTGTGGCAGGGGCGGGACGAAGCGAAGCGTGAGAAGAACGCGCCGCTGTCGCAGGCGTTGAAGATCATCATGAATGCGTTCTACGGGGTGCTGGGGTCGAGTGGCTGCCGCTTCTTCGATCCGCGTCTGGCGTCGTCGATCACGATGCGTGGTCACGAGATCATGCGCAAGACGCGCGAGCTGATTCAGGCGCGCGGCTATCAGGTCATCTATGGCGATACCGATTCGTTGTTCGTGTGGTTGCGCGTGCAGCGTACAGAGGCGCAGGCGGAAGACATCGGCCGGGCGTTGGTGACGCATGTCAACGACTGGTGGCGCACGCACTTGCGAGAGACCTACGATCTGGAGAGTGCGCTGGAACTGGAGTTCGACACGCACTATCGACGCTTTCTGATGCCGACTGTGCGTGGCGCAGAGCAAGGCAGCAAGAAGCGATATGCGGGGCTGGTGATGCAGCCAGACGGAAGCGAGGCGGTGGTCTACAAGGGGCTGGAGACGGTTCGCACTGACTGGTCACCGCTGGCGCAGCAGTTTCAGCAAGACCTGTACTCGCGCATTTTTCGCGGCGAACCGTATCAGGACTACGTGCGCGATTATGTCGCGCGCACGCTCGCGGGCGAGATGGATGACCGGCTGGTTTACCGCAAGCGGCTGCGACGCAAGCTGGGCGACTACGAGCGCAACGTGCCGCCGCATGTGCGTGCCGCGCGTCTCGCCGATGACTTCAATCGCCGTCACGGCCGCCCGCCGCAATATCAGAACGGCGGCTGGATCAGCTACGTGATGACGACGGGCGGGCCGGAGCCGCTTGAGGATCGCCGTTCGGCGCTTGACTACGAGCACTATCTGGAGAACCAGCTCAAGCCTGTCGCGGACGCGATTCTGCCGTTTGTGGGCGATGCGTTTGACACGCTGGTGACGCGGCAGATGGGGTTGTTTTAAGTCAAACGGCCAATAAAAAAGCCGCCCGTGTGAGGGCGGCTTTTTCGTTGCGTCGATCGCCTGATGCGATAGCGACGCGTCGTCTTACTTCATCTGCACGGTGCCCGAGACGGTCACGGTGACTTGCGTCTTGCCGCCTTCGAGTTGCATCGGCGGTGCGGCATCGGCGCTGGCGGCCATCGGCGCAGCCTTCATCGCATACATGCGCGGCATGATCGGGGCGTTGGCGCCGACCTGCACCTGACGGATCGCGTAGCTCTTGTAGCCGAACGCCGTCGCGTTGCTTTGCGCCTGATCGCGGAAGGCCTGGATGGCCTGATTGGTCAACTCGGCCTGCGTCTTTTCCTGCGCTTCACGCGAGAGCGAGAACGACACGCCGTCCATTTGCATCTGGCCGGAGATTTCGCTGGCCAGACGCGACGCTGCGCCAAAATCCTTCGACTTCAGTTGCAGTTCAGTGCGGCCGCGCCACGCGGTGATCTTGCCGTCGCGGTTGGTCGTCGGGTACAGCGAGACGTTACCCGTCTGCACTTGCACGGCGTTCTGCGTCTTGGCCTTGGCCATCGCATTGTTCGCCTTTTGCGTCAGGTTGCGCGACACGGTGGCGGCATCGGCGCCTTGTTCTTCCGCCGACATCGTGATGTGCACGGTGTCCTGATCGACTTCCTTCGTGGCATGAGCTTCGAGGCCCAGCACGCCCGCGAGCTGGCGGTTCGACTCGTCGCCCGACTGGGCATAGGCTGCGTTGGCGGCAGTGGCGATCAACAGGGCGGCAGCGAGAGATTTGCGCATAGTTTGTCCTCTTTTGAATGTAAGTTCGCGTCTGATTGGCGAACGTTTGACCGGTTGCCGATGCACGCCGTAGGCCTAAGGGGGGGCGCACTATGCGTTCATCGACAACGTTATAGAGACGCTATCGATGCAAAATTGGTTCCCAATCGCTATTTGAGTAAGTGCTTGCTGATGAATTTCCAGTGCTCGGGCGCGACCGGTGTGATCGACAGACGGTTGCCGCGTGCGAGCACGAGCATGCCTTCCAGTTCGGGCGTCTCGCGCATTTCCGTGAGCGGCACAAGGCGGGTCTTGCGATCGAGCTTGACGTCGACGAGCAGCCATCGTGGCGAGGCGGGGCTCGACTTGACGTCGTAGTAGGGGCTCTTCGGATCGAACTGGGTCGGGTCGGGGTAGGCGGTCGAAGCGACGGTGGCCAGTCCGGCGATACCGGGCACAGCGCAACTGGAGTGATAGAAGAGAACGCCGTCACCGACACGCATGTCGTCGCGCATGAAGTTGCGCGCCTGATAGTTGCGTACGCCGGTCCATGGCAGGGTTTGCTGCTTGGCACTCGCGAGATCGTCGATGCTTGCCTCTTCAGGCTCGGATTTCATCAGCCAGTAGCGTTGCGTCATGTTGGTTACGGTTGTTTTTGTTGGCGGAACAGCGGATATCCTCGCACAACTGGCGTAATACCGGCGCATTTGTAATCGATTGTGTGCCGCGCTGCGATATCGAGACAATTCCTATACTATGCCTTTGTGAACTTCGTATGACCTTTATGAGCCTCATCATGCAGCGGATGGGGCAGCAGGGATGATGTGCGGTGCAGCAACCGCCCGTCGCCTGCGGCGCCTCGCCCGAGGCGCATGTACGTGCTTGAGCGATACATGTTCAACCGCCTATGCCGATAGGAGAGTGTGTCATGGCAGCAGAGCCGTCAGTCCGAACGAACGCGTTCATCTTCTATTCCCTGGCCACGGTGTCATTCATCGAGACCAGCGTGCCGGAGTTCGTTTCCACGCTCAACCAGATGTACGGCGATGACGCGGAAATGAAGGCGTGGTTGCGCGACACCTGGCTGCCCGAGGAGGTCGAACACGGGCGCCTGGCCAAGGACTACATCGCACGTGTCTGGCCCGAATTCGACTGGGCACCCGCCTACGACGCGTTTCTGGCCCGCTACAAGCCCCGTTGCGAAGTGGAGCATATGCGGCCATCCTTGGCGCTCGAGGCGCTGTCGCGGTGCGTGACGGAAACGCAAACCGCCATGATCTATCGCTGCCTCGAATCGTATATGCCGGTGGAAGAGCTCAAGCAGATGATGCACAAGCTGAGCAACGAAGAGGTGGGGCATTACCGGTACTTCCGTAAGACCTTCGACCGCTACAACGCCGTGGAGCAGCATGGGGTTATCAGCCGCTTGCGCACGATGGTGGCGCGCAGTGAGCTGGTGCGCGATGAGGACATCGCGTTTGCCTTCGAGCCGCTCAACAGCTTCTGGCGTTCGCCGCCGCCGTTTGAAATGATGAAATGGGAGGCGTTTCTCGCGATGTCTGGCGAGGTCATGAAGCAGTACATGCCGGTGGAGGCCGCGACGCGCATGATGTTCAAGCCGCTGGAGACTGGGTCTTGGTGGCGTGACCGGCCGGTGAAGGCGCTGATGTCCTTCATGGTGAAGCGGCAGTACCCGCAGTTGGGTAGTGAGGCTTGAGGCCAGAGGCTTCAGAGGCGAGGCTTGAGACCAGAGGCTTGCATCCCGAAAGCTTGATTCCCGAGCGTTCGATACCGGAAGCCGGTGTCCCTAAGCCCGATGCGACTTGATGTCGCAGGCGGCGCCGGGGTTCGGATGGTCGACGCAGACGGATGCGCGATACCAATGAGACGGCTTCGTGGCGAATTCGACACGTCTGACCGTCGACAGACGAAAAAAACCCCGCCGAGGCGGGGTTTTTCAATCGGCGAGCTAGTTACTTGCTCGTGCCGACCACTTCCACTTCCACGCGGCGATCCGGTGCCAGGCACGAGATCAGCTGAGTGCGGTTCTTCTGGTTGCAACCCGTGGTAACCGGGTTACGCTTGCCCTTGCCTTCCGTGTAGACACGGTTGGCTTCGACACCCTTGCTAACCAGGTAAGCCTTCACAGCTTGCGCGCGGCGCAGCGACAGACGGTCGTTGTACTTGTCCGAACCGATGCGGTCGGTGTAACCCGTGGCGACCACAACTTCCAGATTCAGTGCTTGGACCTTGCTGGCGAGATCATCCAGCTTTTCCTTACCGGCCGGCTTCAGGATGGCTTTGTCGAAGTCGAACAGGGCGTCGGCTTGGTACGTGACCTTTTGCGACTGGATCACCGGAGCGACCGGGGTCGGTGCCGGAGCCGGAGCCTGGGCGATGATCGAGCCGTCGCACTTGGCGTTGGCCGTCGCCGGGGTCCAGTAGGCATCGCGCCAGCACAGTTCGTCCGAACCGTTCTTCCAAACCCACTCGCCGCTGCCGTTAACCCAGTTGTCGTTGACTGCTTGTTTCGAGGCCGCGATCGGACCCGGAGCGGTCTGGACGTAATTTTGAGCCATAGCCGAAGCAGCCATCACTGCGGTAGCTGCAACGATCGCGAGCTTAGCGAATTTATTCATATTTCTCCTCTCGAAATGAGATTACCGCAGGTTTACTGCGAGCCTAGACGACGGAACCAAAGTCTTACATCGCTCGAAGTATAACATCGCCGAGTGCGCGAAAGCATGGCCCATGCACTTCGAATAATGTCTAACTTATGCCGTCGCATTTTGCCATAGCGCTCCTGCCGCCCGCGAGAAAAAACCCAGGTTTGCCGCCCCTCATGGCGCAGTTGTGGTTTGAGCGCAACACCTTTTGAGGCGCCTCGCCAACCGTTCCATTCTTCTTCATCCGCCGACGTTTTGGCGTCCTCGATATGTCTTGTGCGCTGCATCACGCCGGTTTCGGATGCCAATAGCGGGCATGTTAGAATCCCGAGATCGTATCGCTGGCAACCGCCTATCGCGATGAGCGTTTGATAGACACGGATAATGGATCAGTTCGCCAAAGAAACTCTCCCGATTTCACTCGAAGAAGAAATGCGACGGTCGTACCTCGATTACGCGATGAGCGTGATCGTCGGCCGTGCATTGCCCGATGTACGTGATGGCCTGAAACCGGTTCACCGCCGGGCGCTGTTTGCCATGCACGAGTTGAATAACGACTGGAACCGGGCATACAAAAAATCGGCGCGTATCGTCGGTGACGTCATCGGTAAGTACCACCCGCACGGCGACGCTTCTGTATACGACACGATCGTTCGCATGGCGCAGCCGTTCTCGCTGCGTTACATGCTGGTCGATGGTCAGGGCAACTTCGGCTCGGTCGACGGCGACAACGCTGCGGCAATGCGGTACACCGAAGTCCGTATGGCCAAGATCGGCCACGAGTTGCTCGCGGACATCGACAAGGAAACCGTCGATTTCGGTCCGAACTACGACGGCAGCGAAAAGGAACCGCTGATTCTGCCGGCCCGTATCCCGAACCTGCTGCTTAATGGTTCGTCGGGTATTGCCGTCGGTATGGCGACGAACATCCCGCCGCACAACCTCAATGAGGTGGTCGAAGGGTGTCTGTACGTTCTCAAGAACCCGGACGCCACTATCGATGAACTCATCGAGATCATCCCGGCCCCGGACTTCCCGACGGCAGGCATCATCTACGGCATCTCCGGCGTGCGCGAAGGCTACCGCACCGGTCGCGGCCGTGTCGTGATGCGAGCGACGACTCACTTCGAGGATATCGACCGCGGCCAACGCGTGGCGATCATCGTCGACGAGCTGCCCTATCAAGTTAACAAGCGCACACTTCTCGAGCGTATCGCCGAGCTGGTCAACGAAAAGCGCCTGGAGGGTATTTCCGACATCCGCGACGAGTCCGACAAGAGCGGCATGCGCGTGGTGATCGAGCTCAAGCGCGGCGAAGTGCCTGAAGTCGTGCTGAACAATCTATATAAGCACACGCAGTTGCAGGACACGTTCGGCATGAACATGGTGGCGCTGGTCGACGGCCAGCCCAAGCTGCTGAATCTGCGTGAAATGCTGGTGCACTTCCTGGCGCACCGCCGTGAAGTGATTACTCGCCGTACGGTCTACGAACTGCGTCGCGCACGCGAACGGGGCCATGTACTCGAGGGTCTGGCGGTAGCACTCGCTAACATCGACGACTTCATCGCGATCATCAAGGCCGCGCCGACGCCGCCGATCGCGAAGGCTGCGTTGATGGAGAAGGCGTGGGATTCGTCGGTCGTGCGCGACATGCTGGCGCGTGCCGAGAGCGAGACGCAAGGCGGCCGTGCGGCCTATCGTCCGGAAGGCCTCGACGCCGCCGTGGGCATGCAGCTCGACGGCCTGTACCGTCTGTCCGAAACGCAGGCGCAGGAAATCTTGCAGATGCGTCTGCAACGCCTGACGGGCCTTGAACAAGACAAGATCGTTTCCGAGTACAAGGAAGTGATGGCGCAGATCGCCGACTTGCTGGACATTCTGGCCCGCCCGGAACGTGTGACGGCAATCATCAGCGAAGAGCTGACCGCCGTGCGTGCCGAGTTCGGCGATGCCCGCCGCTCGACCATCGAACACAACGCCACGGAACTGGATACCGAAGATCTGATCACACCGCAGGACATGGTGGTTACCCTGTCGCATACGGGTTACATCAAGTCGATGCCGCTGTCCGAGTACCGTGCGCAGAAGCGCGGCGGCCGAGGCAAGCAGGCTGCGGCGACCAAGGATGACGACTGGATCGATACGCTGTTCATCGCGAACACGCACGATACGATCCTGTGCTTCTCGAACCGCGGCCGGGTTTACTGGATCAAGGTCTGGGAAGTGCCGCAAGGGTCGCGGAACTCGCGTGGCCGTCCGATCGTCAATATGTTCCCGTTGCAGGATGGCGAGAAGATCAACGTGGTGCTGCCGGTCAAGCAGTTCACGGAAGATCGCTTCGTGTTCATGGCAACGAGTTTGGGCACGGTCAAGAAGACGCCGCTGGCAGCCTTCAGCCGGCCGCTCAAGAAGGGCATCATCGCCGTGAATCTCGATGACGGCGACGTGCTGATCGGCGCAGCCATCACCGATGGTGCGCACGACGTGATGCTGTTCTCCGACTCGGGCAAGGCAGTGCGTTTCGACGAGAACGATGTGCGTCCGATGGGCCGTGAGGCTCGCGGCGTGCGCGGCATGCAGCTTGAAGACGGTCAGACGGTCATCGCACTGCTGGTCGCCGAAAACGAGCAGCAGTCCGTGCTGACGGCGACCGAAAACGGCTACGGCAAGCGGACTTCGATCACCGAATATACGCGCCACGGCCGTGGCACTAAGGGTATGATTGCGATCCAGACGAGCGAGCGCAACGGCCGGGTGGTCGCGGCGACGCTGGTTGAGCCGGATGACGAGATCATGCTGATCACGACGGGCGGGGTGTTGATCCGTACGCGAGTGTCTGAAATTCGCGAGATGGGCCGGGCCACGCAAGGGGTGACGCTGATCAGCCTGGACGAGGGCACGACGCTTTCGGGTCTGCAACGCATCGTTGAATCCGACGCCGAAGTCGCAGAGAACGGCGACGCGGAAGGCGGCGATGATGCGGCGGAAGCTGACGCTACCGAGTGACGCGCCGTAACTGGTTGTAACCGTAACTCGTTGTAAGCTGTAGGTGCATTACCCCGAAAAGTCAGTAGAATCTGGCCCGATGCAGTGAAATGCCCAGGCGAGGATGCATCTATTTATCGTTGGCGGGAGCCGGCGAATTTTGGAGTGACTATTACTATGCAACACAACGTCAAGAAGTGGATGTGGCTGCTGTTGGCAGCCCCGGCAATGGCAATGGCTCAGGCCCCGGCGAGCGCTCCGCTGGACGCTGACAAGAAAGCGGCCATCAAGCAACTGCTCGACGCGATTGACTCGAACAAGCTCGTGACGGCCATCGGTGAAGGCGCACAGCAGCAAGCCAAGCAACTGGCTCCGCAAGTGCTGGAACGCCAACTGGTCGAGAACAAGACGTTGAGCGATGCCCAGAAGCAAGCCATCGTGCCGACCCTGCAACAAAATTCGGTGCAGAAGCTGGTCGACGGCGCGGGCAAGGTCTTCACTTCGGATGCGTTCAAGAACGATGCCGTGCAAGCCCAGTACGCCGCCTACGGCAAGTACTATACGACCGAAGAAATCAAGGGTCTGACGGACTTCTACAAGAGCCCGGTTGGCCAGAAGTACATCAAGGTGCAGGATCAGGTCGGCCAGGAAGTGGTTGGCGGTCTGATGCAGAAGTACATGCCGCAATCGATCCAGGCAACCAGCTCGCAAGCTGACCAGGAAATTGCTGCGGCGTCGAAGTCGGCACCGAAGGCTCCGGCCAAGAAGTAAATTCCGGCCGGTCCCTCAGGGATTGACCGATAATGGCCGTTTGCGAGTGATCGCAAACGGCCATTTTGCATTGCATGGGCAAATCGGCATGACATGCTCGGAAATCGCTGAAAGTCGGCGTTTTGCCGGGGAATCTGCCCGAGCACCCGCACGGGACGGGCAACTGGCGGTATAGTTGGCCCTTACCGCTGCTGCGCAAGCCATTGACGCCAGATGTGAAACGCAAGCCGCCCGGGATTGAATCCGACGGCTTGCGTTTCACTTTTACCGCAGCAAAAGACTATGACGCGCCCTTTCAACTTTTCCGCCGGACCGGCGGCACTGCCCGCCGAGGTTCTCACGCAGGCAGCCGAAGAGATGCTCGACTGGCATGGTGCCGGGATGGGCGTGATGGAAATGAGCCATCGCGGCCGGGAGTTCATGAGCATTCTGGCGCAGGCGCAAGCCGATCTGCGCGAACTGCTCGCGGTTCCCGACAACTACCGCATCCTGTTCATGCAGGGTGGTGCGCTCGCGGAAAACGCCATCGTGCCGATGAACCTGCTCGGCGGCGAACGCGCGGGCGAGCGTCGCACGGCCGATTACGTGGTCACCGGCTCGTGGTCGGTGAAGTCGCAGAAGGAAGCGCGCAAGTATTGCGACGTCAATATCGCAGCCACCACCGAGGCTGATAAGTTCACGCGACTGCCGCAGGTGTCGGAATGGCAACTGTCGAAGGACCCGGCGTACGTGCACATCTGCACGAACGAGACGATTCACGGCGTCGAATACTTTTGGACGCCCGATCTGGCCGCCGCCGGCTTGCCGGCTGACACGCCGCTCGTGGCCGATGTTTCGTCGCACGTCCTGTCGCGTCCGATGGACGTCTCGAAGTTCGGCGTGTTGTACGGCGGTGCGCAAAAGAATATCGGCCCGTCGGGCCTGACGCTCGTGATCGTTCGCGACGACCTGCTGGGCCGCTCGCTGCCGTTCACGCCGAGCGCCTTCGACTGGAAGACGGTCGCCGAGAACGATTCGATGTTCAATACGCCGCCGACCTACGCGATCTACATTGCCGGACTGGTGTTCCAGTGGCTCAAGCGCCAGGGCGGTCTCGTCGCGATGGAAGCGCAGAACAAGGCCAAGGCCGAACTGCTCTACGGTTATCTCGATAGCAGCGAGTTCTATCGCACGGCGGTCGAGGCGGACTGCCGCTCGCGCATGAATGTTCCGTTTTTCCTGCACGACGACGCACTCAACGAAGCTTTCCTGACTGGCGCTCGCGAGCGCGGTCTGCTGCAACTCAAGGGCCACAAGTCCGTGGGAGGCATGCGCGCCTCGATCTACAACGCGATGCCGCTGGCCGGCGTCCAGGCGCTGGTCGACTATCTGCGCGAATTCGAGCGCAGCCACGGCTGACGAGGGCAAATGACCGGCGTGAAGGCGTTCTCCCGAACTCACGGCAAGAACGCCGCGCCGCAAGTTGCCTGACTATGTCCCATCGCAAAAAGACAACACGCTCCATGGATGATGATCTGAACGCATCGCTTCGCCCTCTGCGCGAGAAAATCGATGCCATCGACGAGCAACTGCTCAAGCTGCTCAATCAACGCGCTGCCGTCGCCCTCGAAGTGGGCGAGGTGAAGAAGCGCTTTGGCGCGCCGGTGTTCCGGCCCGAGCGCGAATTGCAGGTGATTTCGCGACTGCAACAAGCCAACGATGGCCCGCTGTATGGCGACAATCTCGCGTCGATCTGGCGCGAGATCATGTCGGCGAGCCGCGCGCTCGAAAAGGTGATGACCGTGGCCTATCTCGGCCCGGCTGGCACCTACAGCGAGCAAGCCGCGTTCACCTATTTCGGGCAGAGCGTCAAAGGCCTGCCGTGCCCGTCGCTCGACGAAGTGTTTCGGGCGGTGGAAGCCGGCAGCGCCGATTTCGGTGTCGTGCCGGTCGAGAATTCGACGGAAGGCGTGGTGTCGCGCACGCTCGATCTGCTGCTGCAAAGCCCGCTGACGATCGGCGGTGAAGTGGCTTTGCCGATCCATCACAATCTGATGTCGCAATCCGGCGCGCTCGACGGCGTGACCCGTATCTGTTCGCATGCCCAGTCGCTGGCGCAATGCCAGCACTGGCTGACGGCGCATTTCCCGACGCTGGAGCGTCAGGCCGTGTCTAGCAACGCCGAAGCGGCGCGCATGGCGGCGGCCGATCCGGCCATTGCCGCGATTGCCGGTGATTCGGCGGCAACGCAATACGGCTTGCAGATCGCGTTTTCGCACGTTCAGGACGATCCGCACAACCGCACGCGCTTTGTCGTGATCGGCACGCAGGATCCGTCGCCGAGCGGTCACGACCAGACGTCGCTGATTCTGTCGGTGCCCAATCGCGCCGGTGCCGTGGTCGCCCTGCTCGAACCGTTGGCCAATAACGGCGTGTCGATGACGCGCTTCGAGTCGCGTCCGGCCAAGAGCGGTGCATGGGAGTACTACTTCTACGTCGACTTCGAAGGGCACCGCGACGATGTGAACGTCGCCAAGGCGCTCGATTCGCTGCGGCAGAACGCGGCGTACTGCAAGGTGCTCGGGTCCTACCCGCGCTCGGCCTGACGCGTGGCAGGCGATCGATCCATGAGTCTGAATAAACTCGTTATCTGCGGTGTCGGCCTGATCGGCGGCTCGCTGGCGCGTGCGCTAAAGGCCGCAGGGGCCGTGCAGGAGGTGGTCGGTGTCGGGCGTAGCGAAGCATCGTTGGCGCGCGCCTGCGAACTCGGCGTGATCGACCGTGCCGCCACCTCGATGGCGGATGCGTTGGCCGGTGCCGATGTTGTGGTGCTCGCCGCGCCCGTTGCGCAGACCCCGGCATTGCTCGCCGCAATGCGTGATCATCTGCACGGCGACACGATCGTGACGGATGCGGGCAGCACCAAGAGCGATGCGGTTGCCGCTGCACGCGCTTCGTTGGGGGAGGCTGTCTGGCGCTTCGTGCCGGGGCATCCGATTGCCGGCGCGGAGTTATCCGGTGTCGATGCCGCGAAGGTTGACCTGTATCGTGACCGGCGCGTCGTCTTGTGTCCGCAGCCCGATAACCGTGGCGAAGACGTGGCGCGTGTGCGCGCCATGTGGGAGGCCACGGGGGCGCGTGTTTCAGAGATGACCGAAACGCAGCACGACCGCGTGTTCGCGTCGGTCAGTCATCTGCCGCATGTGCTGTCCTATGCGCTGATCGCGCAGATTCTCGAGGCCCCCGATGCGGCGCTGAAGTTCGGCTTTGCGGGTGGTGGGTTTCGCGATTTCACACGCATTGCCGCATCGAATCCGGAAATGTGGCGCGACATCTGCGTCGCCAACCGCGAAGCATTGCTTGCCGAACTCGATGGCTATCTGGCAACGCTGGGCACGCTGCGCGAACTGATTGATACCGGTGACGGTGCCGGTCTCGAGGCCGTGTTCACGCGTACGAGTCAAGCGCGCACCGACTGGGCCAAGCAACAGGAAAAGTAATGGAAACGCTCGATCTCGGCCCGTACGGGCACGCCGAAGGCACGCTGCGCCTGCCCGGCTCGAAAAGCATCTCAAACCGGGTACTGCTGCTCGCCGCGCTCTCGCGCGGCACGACGCGCGTACGCGATTTGCTTGAATCCGACGACACCCGCGTGATGCTCGACGCGCTTGCTGCGCTCGGCGTTCCTTGCACGCAAGTGGGCGATACACGTGACTTCATCGTGGAAGGCTGTGGGGGTGTGTTTCCCGTCAAGTCGGCCAAGCTCTTCATGGGCAACGCCGGAACGGCAATTCGCCCGTTGACGGCCGCGCTTGCGCTCAGTCACGGCGACTACGACGTGTCGGGGGTGGCGCGCATGCACGAGCGTCCGATCGGCGATCTGGTGAACGGGTTGCGACAGCTTGGCGCGCAAATTGATTACCTCGGGAACGACGGTTATCCGCCGTTGCACATCAAGCCGGCCGACGTTATGGCACCTGCCACGCCGATTCGCGTGCGAGGCGATGTGTCGAGCCAATTCCTCACGGCGCTTCTGCTCACGCTGCCGCTGCTGCCGTCGGCGACTGGCGAGATTGTGGTGGAAGTCGAGGGTGAGCTGATTTCCAAGCCCTACATTGACATCACCTTGCGCTTGCTGCGCCGGTTCGGCATCGACGTGCGGCAGGATGGTTGGGAGCGCTTTACGCTGCCGGCGGCAGGGGCGGATGGTGCCAAGTATCGTAGCCCGGGTGAGATTCGTGTGGAAGGCGACGCTTCGTCGGCATCGTACTTTCTCGCTGCGGGTGCGATTGGCGGTGGCCCGCTCCGAGTCGAAGGCGTGGGACGCGACAGCATTCAGGGTGACGTGCGGTTTGTCGACGCGCTTGCTGCGATGGGCGCGCGCGTCACGTTGCGCGACGATGCCATCGAAGTGCATGGCATCGATACGCCGAGCGGCAAGCTGCGTGCACTCGACATGGACTTCAATCACATTCCCGATGCGGCGATGACGATTGCCATCGCGGCGTTGTTCGCCGATGGCACGACGACCCTGCGCAACATCGCGAGCTGGCGGGTGAAGGAAACGGACCGCCTCGCTGCGATGGCGACCGAGCTGCGCAAGGTGGGGGCGACGGTGGAAGAGGGCGCGGATTACCTGCGCGTGACCCCGCCCGCAGCACTGACGCCGAAGGCGTCCATCGATACCTACGACGATCACCGCATGGCGATGTGCTTCTCATTGGTGAGCCTCGGCGGCGTGCCGGTGACCATCAACGATCCGAAGTGCGTTGCGAAGACCTTCCCGACCTATTTCGACGAGTTTGCCCGCGTGGCATCGTGATCGTTGTGAAGGGATGGCGATGACGGACGGGGGATCAGCCCTGTCCCGTCATCGTTTGCCAGAGCAGCACACCGTTGAGCGCCACAATGGCCGCGGCAATGACCCAGGCGAGCGCCAGCAGCAGGCCGCGGACTCGCCATTGCCCCATCAGCTTGGCATCGCCGGCAAAGCGAACGAGCGGAACCACGGCAAACGGCAATTGCAGACTCAGTACCACCTGACTGAAGATCAGCAGGTTGGTTGTCTGGGCTTCACCGCCGTGGCCGACGATCAGTAGTGCGGGAATCAAGGCCAACCCTCGTGTGATCAGCGCCCGTTGCCAGGGCTTCATGCGCAGGTTCAGGAAGCCTTCCATGGTGACCTGACCGGCAAGCGTTGCCGTCACCGTCGAATTGAGGCCGCAGGCGAGTAGCGCAACGGCGAACATCACGCCGGCCCATTGATTACCCAGCAACGGGGTGAGCATTTTGTGGGCGTCGCCAAGCGATTCCACGCCGGTGTTGCCGCTGGCGTGAAATACCGCCGCCGCGAGAATCAGCAACGCCGCGTTGATCAGAAACGCGAAGCCGAGCGAGAGCGTCGTGTCCCATTGTGTGGCGCGCAGCGCGCGCGCCATCGTGGCCGGCGTGCGTTCGGGCATGGCCTCGCCACGCATGCGCAGCAGGGCTGAATGCAGGTAAAGGTTGTGCGGCATGACCGTCGCACCGAGAATGCCGGTCGCGAGCCAGAGCATGCCCGCCTGCGCGACGATTTCGCTGCGCGGGCGCATACCGGCAAGTGCGGCGCCCCAATCCGGATTGGCGAGGGCCAGTTGGGCGGCAAAGCAGCCGGCGGTCAGCAGAATGAGCGCGGCGACGGCACCTTCCAGGCGGCGTTGTCCGAAACCTTGCAAACCGAGCATGGCAAAGGCGAGTGCCCCGGCGAGCAGTACACCGACGGGCAGCGACAGGCCGAAGAGTAGTTGCAGCGCCACTGCGCTCCCGATGATCTCGGCGAGGTCGCAGGCGATGATGGCGATCTCGCAAAGCGCCCATAACGCCAGCGAAGTGCGGCGGCTATACTGGCTACGTGAGAGTTGGGCAAGGTCGCGCCCGGTCACCAGACCGACGCGCGCGGCAAGCCACTGCAACAGCAAGGCCATCATGCTCGAGAGCAGCACGACGGACAGGAGCGTGTAGCCGTAACGGGCGCCCCCGGCGATGGCCGTGGCCCAGTTGCCCGGATCCATATAGCCAACGGCAATCAGCGTGCCCGCGCCGGCGAACCCCAGCCAGCGCTGCGGACGGCGCGGCGGTTCGTCGGGTGAGGGGGCCCACTCGGGGCCGACTAAGGGATAATCGCGGCTTTGCATGGCAGTGACACCTTCCGGAACGCGAGTTGCGTTTATATCTAAATGATAATCATTATTATTTAGTTCGGAAGTTTTATTTTTCAATGCGTTGGATAGACAGAGACGAAGGGATGCCTGATTCGATGTTCGTGGACGATTCGGTTTCGGTAATTACGGTGGATGGCCCGACGGCGTCCGGCAAGGGAACGGTCGCGCACCGTGTTGCCGACGCGTTGGGCTTCCATTATCTGGACAGCGGCGCGCTTTACCGCCTGACGGCGCTGGCAAGCGCCCGTCATGGCATTGATCCGGAAGACGCCAACGGCCTGACGGTGTTGGCCGAGACGCTCGATGTGCGGTTCAAGGAGCAACGTATCTGGCTGGCAGGTGAGGATGTCACCGACGCGATCCGGGCCGAGGCGATCGGCAACCGGGCGTCGAGTATTGCGGTGCACAAGTCGGTGCGTCAGGCGCTGGTGGCCCTGCAGCGGGGCTTCAAGACCGCGCCGGGACTCGTGGCGGACGGTCGCGACATGGGCACGGTGATCTTCCCCGAGGCGGAATTGAAGGTGTTTTTGACGGCATCGCCACAGGCCCGTGCCGAGAGGCGGTATAAGCAATTGATAGAAAAAGGTTTTTCTGCTAACATAGACAGTCTCATGCTGGATCTTGAGGCGCGTGATGCACGGGATAGAAACCGTGTCGAAGCGCCGCTACGGCCAGCTGAGGGTGCGCGGGTACTCGATACTTCCGGGCTCAACGTCGATCAGGCGGTGGCTCAGGTGCTCGAATGGTTCGCGCAAGTGCAGTACCCGCAAGGCGCCTGACCGAGTGTTTCATGCAGTCACTCAGTCCGGATTTGTCTAACCTTTAACCCAACCGTTGTGCGTTTTTGTCAGCCCCCCTTCGGGATCTGAGACGCCAGCGGCGTAATCCACATTTATGTCCGACCTGCAAACCTCGACCAACGAATCTTTCGCGGCGCTTTTCGAAGAGTCGCTCTCCCGTCAAGACATGCGTGCTGGTGAAGTCATCAGCGCTGAAGTCGTTCGGGTTGACCACAACTTCGTGGTCGTCAACGCCGGGCTCAAGTCCGAAGCGTACATCCCCATCGAAGAATTCCTGAATGATCAGGGCGAGGTCGAAGTTCAGGCCGGCGACTTTGTTTCCGTGGCGATCGACGCCCTGGAAAACGGCTACGGCGACACCGTGCTGTCGCGCGACAAGGCCAAGCGTCTGGCTTCGTGGCTGCAACTGGAAAAGGCTCTCGAATCGGGCGACCTCGTGACCGGTACGATCACCGGCAAGGTCAAGGGCGGCCTGACTGTGATGGTCAACGGCATCCGTGCATTCCTGCCGGGTTCGCTGGTTGACACGCGTCCG
Source organism: Pandoraea sp. PE-S2T-3 (assembly GCF_002179965.1). Lineage (GTDB taxonomy): Bacteria > Pseudomonadota > Gammaproteobacteria > Burkholderiales > Burkholderiaceae > Pandoraea. The sequence goes on along the minus strand of NZ_NGUQ01000008.1, from coordinate 15,451 downwards.
GTCAAGGACACGACCCCGTACGAAGGCAAGACCCTCGAATTCAAGGTTATCAAGCTCGACCGCAAGCGCAACAACGTTGTGCTGTCGCGCCGTGCCGTGATCGAAGCCACCCAAGGTGAAGAGCGCGCCAAGCTGCTCGAAACCCTGAAGGAAGGCGCGATCGTCAAGGGCGTGGTCAAGAACATCACCGACTACGGCGCATTCGTGGACCTCGGCGGTATCGACGGCCTGCTGCACATCACCGACATCGCATGGCGTCGCGTGCGTCACCCGAGCGAAGTTCTGTCGGTTGGCCAAGAAGTCACCGCCAAGATCCTCAAGTTCGATCAAGAGAAGGGCCGTGTCTCGCTGGGCGTCAAGCAACTCGGCGAAGATCCGTGGGAAGGCATTGCTCGCCGTTACCCGCAAGGCACCCGCCTGTTCGGTAAGGTCACCAACATCACCGACTACGGCGCATTCGTCGAAGTGGAATCGGGCATCGAAGGCCTGGTTCACGTGTCGGAAATGGACTGGACCAACAAGAACGTTGCGCCGACCAAGGTTGTCCAGCTGGGCGACGAAGTCGAAGTCATGGTTCTTGAGATCGACGAAGACCGTCGTCGTATCAGCCTCGGCATGAAGCAATGCAAGCCGAACCCGTGGGATGATTTCTCGCGCAACTTCAAGAAGGGCGACAAGATCAAGGGCGGCATCAAGTCGATCACCGACTTTGGCGTGTTCATTGGTCTGCCTGGCGGCATCGACGGCCTGGTCCACCTTTCGGACCTGTCGTGGAGCGAAACCGGCGAAGACGCCGTCCGCAAGTACAAGAAGGGCGACGAAGTCGAAGCCGTGGTTCTCGGTATCGACGTCGAGAAGGAACGCATCTCGCTGGGTATCAAGCAGCTCGAAGGCGATCCGTTCAACACGTTCGTTGCTATCAACGACAAGGGCTCGATCGTCAACGGTACGGTCAAGTCGGTTGACCCGAAGGGTGCTGTCGTGTCGCTGGGTGAGGACGTCGAAGGCTACCTGCGTGCTTCGGAAATCTCGCAAGATCGCGTGGAAGATGCCCGCAACGTGCTCAAGGATGGTGACGCCGTCAACGTGATGATCGTCAACATCGACCGCAAGTCGCGCAACATCAACCTGTCGATCAAGGCCAAGGATTCGGCTGAGCAACAGGAAGCGATGAGCAAGTTGTCGTCGGACAGCTCGGCAGCGAGCGGCACCACCAACCTCGGTGCGCTGCTCAAGGCCAAGCTGGACAGCCAGAATCAGTAAGGTCCAAGGCCTATGACCAAGTCTGAATTGGTCAACCAGTTGGCGGCGCGGTTTCCCCAGTTGGTGCTCAAGGATGCCGATTTCGCGGTGAAGACGATTCTCGACGCGATGGCTGACGCGCTTGCGCGCGGCCACCGTATCGAGATCCGCGGATTTGGTAGTTTTGGGCTCAACCGTCGGCCACCGCGCGTCGGCCGCAACCCCAAGTCGGGTGAGAAAGTGATGGTGCCGGAGAAATTCGTGCCTCACTTCAAGCCCGGCAAGGAGCTGCGAGAGCGGGTTGATCACAAGGCGTCGGACCAATAAGGCCCTTTGGGATCTACTACGCAAAAAAAGCGCCTCAGGGCGCTTTTTTTGTTTCCGGGAGCGTAGATGCACACAATTCCCGGAAATGTGAAGCGCGTTGCATGAACGCCGCCTCCCAGGGCACATCCGGTACAATACGCGCACGTGCCGGCCCGCGCGTGGGCAGTGTCAATGTGCCACGCGGGCCGAACAAGTCGCAAAACATACGGCAATCCTGCCGCAGGAGCCTTTCGGCATGAAGCTGATTGTTTGGATCGTTCGTCTCATCGTCTTCGTGGTGTTGCTGTGTCTCGCACTCGCCAACACGGGCGAGGTCACGTTGAACCTGTTCCTGGGCCATACGTGGACGGCACCGCTCATCATGATCGGCCTGGCGTTCTTCGTGGTCGGTGGCGTCATCGGCGTGCTGGCAACGTTGCCGAGCCTGATGCGTCAGCGACTTGAGCTGCGTCGCACCCGCCGGGATCTGGCGCGGGCGCAGCGCGACCCCGAGGCGAGCGACCAGCCGCCAATGCTGCCGCCGGTCTGAACCGGCAGGCGCGCAAGCTGGCGACCTTCGCCATCCTCATCGACTGTTTCAAAGACAACACGCATCCATGGAATTCGAGGTCTGGTGGCTACTGGCCATCCCGGTGATTTTCGGCTGCGGCTGGGTCGCTGCGCGGCTGGATTTGCGCAGCCTGCTCTCCGAGAGCCGCAACCTGCCGGCGTCCTATTTTCGCGGGCTGAACTTCCTGCTCAACGAGCAGCCGGACAAGGCGATCGATGCCTTCATCGAAGTCGCCAAGCTCGACCCCGAGACAACCGAACTGCACTTCGCACTCGGCAGCCTGTTTCGCCGCCGTGGCGAGACCGAGCGCGCCATTCGCGTGCATCAGAACCTGCTTTCGCGCGATGATCTGCCGAAAACCGATCAGGAGCACGCGCTCTATGAACTCGGTCATGACTTCCTGAAAGCAGGGTTGCTCGATCGCGCCGAAGAAGCCTTCGGCCGACTGCAAACGGGCAACTACGCCAAGGCGGCGCAGCACGCCAAGCTCACGATCTATCAGATCGAAAAAGAGTGGCGTAAGGCGCTCAGCGAAGCCGAGACGCTCAGCGATCTCGACCCGGCCGTGTCGTACCGCAAGGAAATCGCACAGTTTCATTGCGAACTGGCGCAGGAAGCGCTGCAACGCAAGGACGCCGAAGCCGTCGCGCGCGAGCTGGATGCGGCGCTCGACGTCAACCCGGCCAACGTGCGTGCGCCGCTCTTGCGTGGCGATATGCTGCTGGCAGCAGGCGACGCCGAAGGTGCGCTGCGCGTGTTGCGCACGATCGAAGAGCAGAACCCCGTTTATCTGGGGCTGGCTGCCAAGCGGTTGATGCGTGCCTATGAAGCATTGGGGCGTGCGCCGGAAGGGCTGGCCTTGTTACACGACGCGCTGATGCGAAATCCGTCTGACGATTTGCTTGAGATCGTCTATGAAAAGACGTTGTCGCTGAATGGTCCCGAGGCCGCGCTGAAGGCAATGCGCGAGCAGATGCAGCGGGCGCCGAGCGCGCCGGGAATGGCGCGTTTGCTCGAAGCGCACGCCGCGACGGCCCATGGCGACACGCAGACCGATCTGCAATTGATGGGCAAACTCATCACGCAACGCACGAAGTCGCTGCCGCGCTATGTCTGCGACCAGTGCGGCTTCCGTGCCCGACTCTTTTACTGGCAGTGCCCCGGCTGTAATGGCTGGGAGACTTATACGCCGCGACGTGCCGACGTGCCGGCGGCCTCCTAATTTTTTAAAGTTCGCGCAATCATGAAAGTCACCATCATCGGCTCCGGTTACGTCGGCCTCGTTACGGGCGCGTGTCTGGCAGACGTCGGCAACGACGTGTTCTGCCTTGACGTCGATCCGCGCAAGATCGAGATTCTGAACAACGGCGGCGTGCCGATTCACGAGCCGGGTCTCCAGGAGATCATCGCGCGCAATCGTGAAGCGGGCCGCCTGCATTTTTCGACGGATATCGAAGCGTCGGTCGCGCACGGCGACGTGCAGTTCATCGCCGTGGGTACCCCGCCCGACGAAGACGGTTCCGCCGACCTGCAATACGTGGTCGCGGCCGCCCGCAACATCGGCCGTTACGCCAAAGACTTCAAGGTCATCGTCGACAAATCGACGGTGCCGGTCGGCACGGCAGACAAGGTGCGTGCCGCCGTGAGCGACGAGCTTGCCAAGCGCGGTGAAGCCGTGTCGTTCTCGGTGGTGTCGAACCCCGAGTTTCTGAAGGAAGGCGCGGCCGTGGACGACTTCATGCGCCCCGACCGCATCGTGATCGGCGTGGATGACGATGCCGACGGCCAGCAGGCGCGTGCCATGATGAAGCGTCTGTACTCGCCGTTCAACCGCAACCACGAGCGCACGCTGTATATGGATGTTCGCTCGGCAGAGTTCACTAAATACGCGGCCAACGCGATGCTCGCGACGCGTATCTCGTTCATGAACGAGCTGGCCAATCTGGCCGACCGCGTGGGCGCTGACATCGAAAACGTGCGTCAGGGCATCGGCTCGGACCCGCGCATTGGCTATCACTTCCTCTACGCCGGCTGCGGCTACGGCGGCTCGTGTTTCCCGAAGGATGTGCAGGCACTCGTGCGCACGGCCGACGACTATGGCCTGCCGCTGCGAATTCTCGATGCGGTGGAAGCCGTCAACGAGACGCAGAAGACCGTACTGATCGGCAAGATCGTGAAGCGTCTGGGTGAAGACCTCTCGGACAAGACGTTCGCGCTCTGGGGCCTCGCCTTCAAGCCGAACACCGACGACATGCGCGAGGCCCCGAGCCGTCGCGTGATTGCCGAGCTGGTCGCGCGTGGCGCGCGCGTGCGCGTGTACGACCCGGTGGCGCTGGAAGAAGCGCGCCGCGTGATTGCGCTCGACTTCGCGAACGATCCGACGGCCCACGCACGCATTGAGTTCTGCACCTCGCAGAACGATGCGCTCACCGGCGCCGATGCCCTCGTGATCGTCACCGAATGGAAGGCTTTCCGCAGCCCCGACTTCGCCCGTGTGAAGGCGTCGCTGTCGATGCCGCTGATTTTCGACGGTCGTAATCTTTACGATCCGGAAGCGATGCGCGAGCTGGGTGTGGAGTACCACGCCATCGGCCGCGGCTTGCACGTGCCGGCATAACATTCAAGGAACCAAGGAACGATTGATGACTTTCACGGTAACTTCTATCTCCGGTACGGTGCCGGTGCCTGATGTGCCCCGCCTGCCTCGCGAAGCGTTCGCGAGCGCTCGCGTGCTGATCGTTGGCGACGTGATGCTTGACCGCTATTGGTTCGGTGACGTGAATCGTATTTCTCCTGAGGCGCCGGTGCCGGTCGTTCACGTCAAGCGTAATGAGGAGCGCCTGGGTGGCGCGGCCAACGTCGCGCTCAATGCCGCGTCGCTGGGCGCGCAAGCCGGGTTGTTGTGCGTGCTGGGGCAGGATGAACCGGGCAACCGAGTTGCAGATCTGCTCGAAGCGAGCGGTGTGACGACGTATCTCACACGTGATGCGGACCTGGCGACGACGATCAAGCTGCGCATCGTCTCGCGCCAGCAGCAACTCTTACGCATTGATTTCGAGAACATGCCGGCACGCGAAGTGTTGCTGGTCGTGCTTGATCAATACCGTCAACTGGTGAACGACTATGACGTTGTGCTGCTGTCGGACTACGCCAAGGGCGGGCTGACACATGTGCAACCGATGATTGAGGCGGCACGTGCGGCGGGCAAGGCAGTCCTTGTCGACCCGAAAGGCAGCGATTACGAGCGCTATCGCGGCGCGACGATCCTCACGCCGAACCGCTCGGAATTGCAGCAAGTCGTGGGCGAATGGCGTTCTGAAGACGATTTGACACAGCGCGCGCAGAATCTGCGCGAGTCGCTGGCCCTCGATGCCCTGTTGCTCACGCGCTCGGAAGAAGGGATGACTCTCTTCACCAAGGGCGGGGCGTTGAACGTGCCGGCGCAGGCACGCGAAGTGTATGATGTCTCGGGCGCTGGCGACACCGTGATCGCAACGCTCGCGGCGTCACTTTCTGCTGGCTTGTCGCTGCCGCAGGCAGTGGTGCTAGCCAACCGTGCCGGCAGTATTGTCGTTGGCAAGCTGGGCACGGCGAGCGTGGACTACACCGAACTTTTCCCGAACTGACATGACCATCATCGTGACCGGCGCCGCAGGTTTCATCGGCGCCAACATCGTCAAAGCCCTCAATGAGCGTGGTGAAACCGACATTGTGGCGGTCGACAACCTCACTCGCGCTGACAAGTTTCACAATCTGGTGGATTGCGAGATCAGCGACTACCTGGACAAGACCGATTTCGTCGCACGTTTCCAACGTCGCGAATTCGGTCGCGTGCGTGCGATTTTCCATGAAGGCGCCTGCTCCGACACCATGGAGACCGACGGCCGCTACATGATGGAGAACAACTTCCGCTACACGCGGGCGCTGTTCGATGCATCGCTGGCTCAGGCCGTGCCGTTTCTCTATGCCTCGTCGGCGGCAACCTATGGCGCGTCCGAGACCTTCGTCGAGACGCGCGAATACGAGAAGCCGCTGAACGTCTACGGCTACTCGAAGTTTCTGTTCGACCAGATTGTGCGCCGCGCCATGCGCGACGCCGGCGGCAAGCTGCCGAGTCAGGTGGCCGGTTTCCGTTACTTCAACGTGTACGGTGCACGTGAGGCGCACAAGGGCCGCATGGCGTCGGTGGCCTTCCACAACTTCAACGAATACCGCGCCAATGGCCGCGTGAAGCTCTTCGGCGAGTACAACGGCTACGCGGCGGGCACGCAAAGCCGCGACTTCGTATCGGTGGAAGACGTGGTCAAGGTGAACCTGCATTTCTTCGATCACCCTGAGCGCAGCGGCATCTTCAATCTGGGCACGGGCCGTGCGCAGCCGTTCAACGACATCGCCGTGGCGGTGATCAACACGTTGCGCGAAGAGAAGGGCGAAGCACCGCTGGAGCTCGACGAACTGGTGCGTCAGGGACTGATCGAGTACATCGACTTCCCGGATGCGCTGCGTGGCAAATATCAGAGCTTTACGCAGGCGAATATCGACCATCTGCGTCAGGCGGGCGGCTATGCGCAACCGTTCTATACGGTGGGCGAAGGCGTCTCGCGTTACGTGCGCTGGTTGCTGGCGCGATGAGCGGCGATACGAAGCGAATCGGCTGAACGACGGGGAACCCAGTGGGTTCCCCGTTTTGTTTTGCACGGCACCTGACGCCGGATGTCATCCGGAAGCGTTCGGGCGCGTTAACCTCGTTATACGTATCATTTTCCGGCGTGCACCCGAGTCAGGGAGCATTGGCCAGAGAGTGGACGGGTTCTGACTACGCAAGGGTGGAGAAGGGCGCGTAGGGCTGCCTGACCGGAACACCGGAACACCGGAACACCGGAACACGGGAACGGGCAGCAAAGGGAGGAGGTGGCCGGGAGGGCATCACGATCCGCTCGCCATCGCCGGTCTGGTTCGTCGGACCACGCCGTTTTTCCCAACGTCGCGCATGGCGCCGGACGTTGGACGCGGCAAGTCGCCGACTGTCTCAAAAAGGATTGCACCATGCTCCGCAAGCTCTTGCTGGCAGTTGTCACCTTTTTTGCCCTGTGCGGCCTGGCCATGGCCGCGGTCGACATCAACACCGCCGATCAGGCGACACTCGAATCTCTCAAAGGCATCGGCCCGGTCAAGTCCAAGGCCATCATCGACGAACGCAACGCGCACGGCCCTTATAAAGACGCCGCCGATGTCGCCAAGCGTGTCAAAGGACTCGGCGCCAAGTCGGTCTCGACGCTGCAAACCGAAGGTATGACGATCAACGGACAGGGCGGTGGGGCTGCCCCTGCGGCGACGACGAAGCCGGCTGCTGCGCCCGCAACTCCTGCGGCTCAGGCACCTGCGCCTGCTGCACCCACTGCGCCCGCCAAACCGGCGCCAGCCACCGCGCAGGCCCCCGCAGCCCCGGCCCCCGCCACGACCATGAAGCCTGCACCGTCGACGACCATGCAACCGGCCCCCGGCACCGCGATGAAGTCCACATCACCGGGACCGGCCATGACGGCGAACCCCGCCGCGACGGCTGCACCGGCAGCGGCAGCGACGGGTACGGCCGCCGCAGCCGCGACCGACACGACGGCCAAGACCAAGTCGTCGAAGTCGAAGAAAGCCAAAGATGCCGCCGCCGCCCCGGCAGGGGCCTCAGCGGCGGGCGCTGCTGCACCGGCAGCCGATGCAACCCAGGCCACGAAGTCGAGCAAATCGAAGACGTCGAAGGCTTCAGCAGCAACCGCACCGTCGGCAGCGTCGGCACCGGGTGCTGCGACGGATGCGGCTCCGGCGAAGCCCGCCAAGTCGAAGAAGGCCAAGGCCCCGGCAGCGGCAAGCGCACCCAAGGCGTAACGGTGTAAAGGCGGAAAGCCGTAATGCCGTGATGCCGCGACCCCGCCCTTGTTCTGGCTAAGCCGTAAACAACGGCAGGGCAGGAATACCGAAGGCCGATCCGGGGCAATACCACGCCCGGATCGGCCTTCGTCTTTCTGCTTCGCATTGCGCGTTCGATTCCCGTAAGCCCTTACCCTGAGCGCGGACATGGCCGGTGGATTAGAATGTTTCGATTCCCGACCGAAAAAGCTTAGCGCAATGGCCTATAAGACTATCGAAGACACCATCGGCAATACGCCGCTGGTGCAACTGGTGCGTTTGCCCGACGACGAAATCCGCCGCCGCAACAACGTGATTCTCGGCAAGCTCGAAGGCAACAACCCGGCCGGCTCGGTGAAGGACCGTCCGGCACTCTCGATGATCAAGCGCGCCGAGCAGCGCGGGCGCATCAAACCGGGCGATACGCTGATCGAAGCGACCTCGGGCAATACGGGCATCGCGCTGGCCATGGCAGCCGCGATTCGTGGTTACAAGATGGTGTTGATCATGCCGGAAGATCTGTCGATCGAGCGTCGTCAGAGCATGGGCGCGTACGGTGCCGAGATCATCCTGACCCCTGTGAAGGGCGGCATGGAATACGCGCGCGACCTCGCCGAGCAGATGCAACGCGACGGCCGCGGCACCATCCTCGACCAGTTTGCCAACCCGGACAATCCGCTCGCGCACTACGAAAGCACCGGCCCCGAAATCTGGCGCGATACCGAAGGCCGTATCACGCATTTCGTGTCGGCCATGGGCACCACGGGCACGATCATGGGCGTGTCGCAATACCTGAAGGAACAGAACGATGCGGTGCAGATCATCGGTGCCGAGCCTGCGGAAGGTTCGCGTATTCCGGGCATTCGTAAGTGGCCGGAAGCGTATCTGCCGAAGATTTTCGATCGCGCTCGCGTGGATCGCACGATATCGGTGACGCAGGCGGAGTCCGAGATCATGGCGCGCCGTCTCGCCGCTGAAGAAGGCATTTTCTGCGGCATTTCGGCCGCAGGTGCCTGCCAGATTGCGCTGAACCTGGCGCACGAAGTTGAGAATGCGACCATCGTATTTGTGGTCTGCGATCGCGGCGACCGCTATCTGTCGACGGGTGTGTTCCCGGCGTAAATGCGTGATCGCGTGAGCGCACGCACGACAGCGTGAGAATGAAGAAACGGGACCTTGCGGTCCCGTTTTTATTGGTGCTTGAAGCTGCCGTACGACGCGACTATTTCGGCGTGTGTCCCATCATGGCGCGCGCGCCGCCTTGATCGCATCGGCGAGGTCATACACCGACATCGCGTAGAAGAAGCTGCGGTTATAGCGCGTGAGCACGTAGAAGTTATTCAACCCCATGCGGTACTGCGTCGCTTGACCCGGTGTGGGGAGATCGACGATCAGCACCGGGGTGTCGAGCTTCGCGCCCACATCGAGACGCGGCTCGTTCATCAACATACCGGCCTTGATGAAGTCGCTGAGTTTCCAGTGCGGCTCAGGCTGACCGTCGGCACCGGCTTCCGCCAGCCCCTGACTGCCCCGGTCGTTTGCGATGTTCCACACGACCGGCTGGCCCGGTTGCCAACCGTGTTGCTTGAGGAAGTTGGCGACGCTGCCGATGGCATCGGCGACATCGGTCGTCAGGTTGATCTTGCCGTCGCCGGTGTAGTCCACCGCATAGTTGCGGATCGACGAGGGCATGAGTTGCGGAATGCCGATGGCGCCCGCATACGAGCCGTAGATGCTGAACGGATCGACGGCGCGCTCGCGTGCGTACAGCAACAGGTTCTCGAGTTCGTTGCGGAAGAGCGCCATGCGCTCGGAACGATTGCGCGCGGGCGGGTAATCGAACGCGAGCGTGGTGAGCGCGTCGATGGTGCGGAAGTTGCCCATGTTGCGGCCGTAGATTGTCTCGACGCCGATGATGGCGACGATGATCTCTTCCGGCACGCCGTACTGCTTCGCTGCGCGGGCGAGCGTGTCGGCGTTCTGATTCCAGAACCGCACGCCGCCGTTGATGCGCGTGTTATCGAGAAAACGCTTCTCGTAGTTGATCCAGTTCTTCTGCCCCGGCGTGGCGGGCGGGGCCGCGAGACGCGCAGCAGTCTGCGAGAACACCACACGCGAGAAAATCTTCTGCAATTCGGCGCGATTGAAACCGTCGCGCGCGACCACGTCGTTGATGAACGCGTCGACGTCAGGGTTGGCCGCGTAGCGTTGCGGCACCACTTCTTCCTCGAATTCCGTCGATTGCTGTGCGACCTGCTTGGGGCGCGATGTCTGCGCGTGCACGCTGGACGCGCCTAGCGTCGTGACGGCAAACACGCCGATGCACAGCGCAGTGCTTAACGTTGTGCTTAAGGTAGCGCTTAAGGTGGCGCTTAAGGTCGTTCCCAGCACGCACATTGAGCGTGTGAGTGGCTGGGCGTCGCAGGAGGTGCGGCCGTTGTCCGGTCGTTGGGCGCGGCGCGATTGCGCCGGCGCGAGAGAGTCTTGCATCCGTACCGGTGATGTCATGCTGTCTGTCAGGCCTGTATGAAGTCCGAATGCGACATGTCGGCGCGGGCCGGCGGTGTCGCGTGAGCGTTTCGTCTAGCGGTTACGTCTAGAGCGTCGGTCATTCGTGTCGGTTCCGGCCGTCTCGCATATTGCACTACGAACGGCCCTCGCCAACTGACACGGGTCTGCTGGAAAGAGACTGCTGGCAGTATAACCGAGTGCACCTGTGATACCTTAGGGCCTGTCACTGACAGTGCTCATGGGGGATGTCCGCCATAGGCAGGCGTTTGCCAGTGTTTGCCAATGAAGACCAGTGCAATCCGGCTCACGCTCGCCAGGCTCCTTGCCCGGCCGCTACCGGACGTGGAGACTACGGCGCGGCGGGTATCCCCCGCCTCGTTCCAATATAACGATACGAACGCGACACATCGAATGGCTACCGGGTTTTATACGCACCCCGATTGCGTCCGTCACGAGATGGGCGAGTGGCATCCGGAATGTCCCGAGCGGCTGCGCGCCATCGAGGATCAACTGATCGCCGGGCGCATCGACGGCTTGCTCGAGCGCCGTGAAGCGCCAGCGGCCGATGAGGCCAGCCTGCGACTCGTGCACACGCAAGATCACATCGACTTCATCCGCGACAATATCCCCGAAACGGGCTATTTCCCCATCGATCCCGACACCTTGCTCAATCCGTACTCGTGGCGTGCTGCCACGCGTGCGGCAGGCGCTGCGGTGGCGGCAACCGATGCAGTCATTCGCGGTGAACTGGACAACGCGTTCTGTAGCGTGCGCCCGCCGGGCCATCACGCGACGCCGACGCGCGCCATGGGCTTCTGCCTGTTCAACAACGTGGCGATTGCGGCGGCTCACGCGCTGGAAGTACACGGTCTGTCGCGCGTGGCCATCGTCGACTTCGACGTGCATCACGGCAACGGCACCGAAGCGGCTTTCGCCAACGACGATCGCGTGCTGATGTGCGGCATCTTCCAGCACCCGTTCTATCCGTTCTCGGGCGCCGATCACCCCGCACCGAACATGCTCAATATCCCGCTCTCGGCGCGGACATCGGGCATGGCGGCGCGCGAGGCCATCGACTACGGCTGGCTCGGGCAACTCGACGCGTTTCGTCCCGAGATGATTTTCTTCTCGGCAGGCTTCGATGCGCATCGGGAAGACGATCTCGGTAACCTCGGGCTGACCGAAGCGGACTTCACGTGGATGACCGAGCGCGTGAAGGCCATTGCCGATCGTCACGCGAAGGGGCGCATCGTGAGTTGTCTCGAAGGGGGCTACAACCTCTCGGCACTCGGCCGCAGCGTTGTGGCGCATCTGAAGGTGCTCGCCGACGTTTGAGCGGCTTTCGAGCGGTGCCTGCACTTCACCCCATTCGATGCCGCGCGGCATGACGTGGCACAGGAGACGATCATGAGCGCTACCGACGAATCGCTGGTTTTCGCCACGCGCGGTGAAGGTGATCTCGCGGGCGTCGTGACGCTCACGCTGAATCGTCCGCGCCAGTTCAACGCCTTGTCCGAAGCGATGCTCGATGCGCTGCAACACGCGCTCGATGCCATCGCGAACGACGCCAGCGCGCGCGTTGTCGTGCTGGCCGCCGCAGGCGCGGCGTTCTGCGCCGGGCACGATCTCAAGGAAATGCGCGCCGAGCCGTCGCTCGACTACTACCGCCGACTCTTCAATCAATGCACCCGCGTGATGATGACCATGCAGCGCATGCCGCAACCCGTTATCGCACGTGTGCATGGCATTGCGACAGCGGCAGGGTGCCAGTTGGTGGCGATGTGCGATCTGGCGGTGGCAGCGTCGGCGGCACGCTTCGCGGTGTCCGGCATCAACGTGGGATTGTTCTGCGCGACACCGGGCGTGGCGCTCTCGCGCAATCTGTCGCGCAAGCAGGCGATGGAGATGCTGCTGACGGGCGACTTTATCGACGCCGAAACCGCGCGTGAACGCGGCCTCGTCAACCGGGTGGTGCCGATGGAGCGGCTCGACGCGGAAGTGGCGGCGCTCTGTGCATCGATACTCGCGAAGCCTGCGGCAGCAGTCGCCGCCGGCAAGGGCCTGTTCTATCGCCAACTGGAGACGGGCATCGAAGCGGCCTACCAGATGGCCGGCCAGACAATGGCGTGCAACATGATGGACGATTGCGCGCTCGAAGGCGTTCAGGCATTTATCGAAAAACGTGCCCCGGATTGGGCGAAGTCATGAAGCGTGCCGAACGAGACATGTGACCGGGCAAGTCGCCGCAACGGCAACGCTCGTATTATCCATCCGCCACGCTAGCACCGCGTCGCGCGCTACCACTGCTTCTCCAGCACCAGCGGCCCCGGCGTTGCCGTGCGGCTCACGGCGTAGCCGTTGCCGGTGAACCACGCGCGTAGTTCCTTCACCATGTCCGGATTGCCGCACACCATGATGCGCGACGTGGCAGGGTCGAGCGTCGCGCCCAATGATTTTTCCAACGCTCCCGATTCGAGCAATGACGTGATGCGGCCATAGAGCGCACCGGGGGTCTGCTCGCGCGTCACGCAAACGCCGAAGTGGAGCTTCTCGACCAGCGCCGGATCGACGTCGGGATGCGAGAAGTGGCGTAGTTCCTCGTAATAGGCGAGATCACGCTCCCAGCGCACGCTGTGCACCACGTAGATATTCCGGAAGCGTTGCCACACGGCCGGATCGCGCAGTATCGACACGAACGGCGCGAGGCCCGTGCCCGTGGCGAGCAGCCAGAGATCGTCGCCACCGGTGAAGCGATCGAGTGTGAGAAAGCCGTAGGCAGTGTGATCGACGAACATTTCGTCGCCGACCTTGAGCTTCGCCATGCGTGGCGTCAGCAGCCCTTCGGGAATCGTGATTACGTAGAACTCCAACGTATCTTCGGCAGGCGAATTTACGAAGGAATACGCGCGCCAGATCAGTTGTCCGTCGTCGCCGGGAAGGCCGAGGCGAACGAACTGCCCGGGCGCGAATTGCAGGCCGGGCGGCCGTGTGGTCTTGATGCTGAAGATCGTCGGCGTCCAGAAGTGCACGCCGGTGACGGTTTGCGGCGAGTATTTCGTCTGCGCTTGCATGCCGGGGCTCCTCGCGAATACGTACGAGCCCAGTGTAACGCGCAGCGCGGCCTATCGGGATGAGACCCTGCTACCGTGTTGGGATCGCAGGGCGAGCGGCCTCAAGCGCTATCGTGCGCGGGTTCGGGCGTCTTCGCGACCGGCAGGTGCTGCAACATCCACTGCGTGAGATCGCCAATGACCTTCTCGCGGTCGAGATCGTTGAGCGTCTCGTGAAAGTGACCCTTGTAGAGATGGAGCGTCTTGTCCTGCGAGCCCGCGTTGTCATGAAACTGCTCGCTGGCCCACGGTGCGGTGAGTTTGTCCGCGGTGCCGTGAAAGACATACAACGGCAGATGCAGTGCATCGGCGTTGGCGTGAATGCGCGCCATCGCGTCGAGCAATTCGGCGGCGGTGCGTGCCGGGGTGCCGCGATAGGCGTTCAACGGATCTTGCTTGGCGGCGTCGACCACCGACTTGTCGCGCGAAATCATCGCCGGATCGATCTTGAAGACCGGCACCTTCGGCAGCCAGCGTGACACCCAGCGCCCGGCCTTGGCGAGCCACGGGGCAACGGGTTCGCCCGGCGCGAGGGCAGGGCTGCTCAGAATCAGCCCTCGCACGTGGGCGGGCGCTCGTGTGATCGTGTAGAGCGCGGCAATCGCACCCCCCATGCTGTGGCCGAGCACGAACAGCGGCACTTGTCCGAAGGTGTGGCGCACGTGGGTGAGAAAGATCTCGGTGTCGTCGAGATATTCGTCGAAGTGATTGACGAAGACGCGCGCACCGGCCGAGCGGCCGTGTCCGCGCAGGTCGTACGTGATGGTGGCGATCTGATGCGAGGCGAAGTGCTCGGCGAGCCGCGCGTAGCGCCCGCCGTGTTCGCCCATGCCGTGCACGATAGCGACCACCGCGCGCAGCGGTGCACTCGTGTTGCCCATGTTGTCGGGCCGCCAGCTCTGCACGTGCAGCTCGAGGCCGTCGCTGGCCTTCAGACGCGATTCCGAATGCGTGGTCATGTCTTCCTCCTCGCCCGGCGGCAGGGCGCTTGTCACCGAATTCCAAATGGATCCCCGGCGGGCCGTCATGCGTGTGACAGTCTGAATTCCGGGTGCGCCATTCGATCATAGGCGTCTGTGCGACGGGTGGATTTCTCTAGAGGAAATGCACCACGAAGACACTGGTTGAGCGCCACGATTTGCATAAAAATAGCACGATCGTTCGGGGCGGTGATGGCGTATCGCCAAGTGCCACCGCGGTTCCGGCGCCGCTATCGCGAGGATCGCGCATGCGTGGCATATCCAGAGGGCGCATCGGCTCATTGCCACAAAATGCCATAAATATGCAATAAATGCGTCAGCAACCCTGTGGTTATAATGGCAGCGGATTGACGTAAACGTAACTTTGGAGCGAGTTCATGAAGATCCTTGTACCGGTCAAACGGGTAGTGGATTACAACGTAAAGGTTCGCGTGAAGAGCGACGGCAGTGGCGTCGACATTGCGAACGTGAAGATGTCGATGAATCCGTTCGACGAGATCGCGGTGGAAGAGGCGGTGCGTCTGAAGGAAGCGGGCGTGGCGACGGAAGTGATTGCGGTGTCCGCGGGTGTGGCGCAATCGCAAGAGACGCTGCGCACGGCGCTGGCCATCGGTGCGGATCGCGCAATCCTGATCGAATCGGATGAAGAACTGCAACCGCTGGCCGTGGCCAAGTTGCTTAAGGCCGTGGTCGACAAGGAGCAGCCGCAACTGGTGATCCTGGGCAAGCAGGCCATCGACGACGACTCGAACCAAACCGGTCAGATGCTCGCGGCGCTCGCAAAGCTGCCGCAGGCGACGTTCGCTTCGAAAGTGACGGTCGCGGAC
>NZ_NGUQ01000007.1 GCF_002179965.1 Pandoraea sp. PE-S2T-3 | reverse complement strand
CCATTCATCGAGTGCCCACACTTATCGGTTGTTCAATTTTTAAAGATCAATCGCTTCGAACTTTGCTTCGTCGCATTATTACCGCGCTGTCGCTTCGTTTTCTGCGTCGCTGCATCAGCAGCAGAGAAGTGAGATTATGTCGCAGCTTCTCGTCGTCGTCAACAGTTTTTTTCGCTTCTTTTCGTTCGCCGCCGTAGCGACTCACAAGCTCCAAAACCACTAACCACCGGGCTTTCCAGCCCGTCGCATCTTCCTGCTTCGCCGCTTTCGCTGCGTCGCTGTCGTTGCGAGAGACGGAATATTAGTGAAAACCCCGAACGCTGGCAAGCACTTTGTGAAAATAATTTGAAAAGAGCAAAAAAAGGCCCGCGTCGTGAGCGGGCCGAGATCCATGGGACAGGACTTCATGGAGGAGACAGCCCCAATGTATCCGGGCATCCCCCGGCGACGCAACCAACGAAATCGCATATGCTTTTGGCTAAGCTTCCCTATATGGAAAGGCCTCCCCAGCGGCGGCGCGCTTTTGTTACCGCTTTTGTCGCCGGTTCTGCCACAGCTTCTTTCTCCCTATATATAGAGCGTTCGAGATGGTCCTATCGCGCCTCCTCCGGTCGCTTCTGCCGTCTCGCCTGATATGGGTACTCGCACTGTCGCTCCTCGCGGCGGCCTGCACCTCTGTCCGTCCGCCGCCTGAGCCGACGCAGTGGACGTCCCATACGTCCGCCACGGCCCCGGGCGCATTGGCGGATGCCCTCGCCCCGGCGGAGCACGCCCACCCCGGGGAATCCGGCTTCCAGTTGCTGGCCACCGGTTCCGCCGCGTTCACCACGCGTATCGCACTGGTCCAGTCGGCGCAGCACAGTCTCGACGTGCAGTACTACAGCGCGGGCGAAGACATCACTGGCCGCCTGCTGCTCCAGTCGCTGCTCGACGCCGCCGACCGAGGCGTGCGTGTGCGCATGCTGGTCGACGACATCAACCGCCGCCACACCGATCCGACCTTCGCCGTGCTCGACCAGCATCGCAATATCGAAGTCCGCGTCTTCAATCCGTTCGGCACGCGCGACACCACCCTGCTCCAACGCGCCGGCAACCTCCTGACGCAATTCGACCAGCTCAACCGGCGGATGCACAACAAGGCGCTCGTCGCCGACAACCAGCTCGCCATCGTCGGCGGCCGCAATCTGGGTGACGAATATTTCGACGCCAACCCCGATCTGTCCTTCCGCGACTTTGACTTGTTGTGCGCAGGCCCCGTCGTCGACGCGATCTCCCATAGCTTCGACCACTTCTGGACCAGCCCGCAGTCCTACCCGCTCCGACAGGTGCAGTCCAAGATCGACAAGGAAACCCTCGACGCCACCCGCGACGCCCTGGCCCAGCATTGGCGCGATGCCGAGAACGTGCCGGCCGGACGGGACGCACTCCATCAGCCCTCGCTGGCCACTGGATTGAGCACTGGCAAGGTGCCGCTTTTCTGGGCACCTGCCGAACTCGCCGCCGACAGCCCCGACAAGCTCGATACCCCCGCAAAGGAAACCACCAGCGCGCCGGGCGACAAGCTGCGCGAACTAGCGGGCCACGCCCAGCGCGAGGTGCTGATCATTTCGCCCTACTTCGTCCCGCTGGATGGTGGCGTGAAATTCCTGTCGGCGCTGACGGCGCGCGGGGTCAGCGTGCGCGTGCTGACGAATTCGCTGGCCGCCACCGATGTCGTGCCGGTCCACGCTGGTTACGCGCGCTACCGTCCGGCGTTGTTGCAGGCGGGGATCGAACTGTATGAATTCAAGCCCATCCGCCCGGAGCCCGAGCAGCGGCGCATCACCTTTGGCGGGTCTTCCCGTGCGAGCCTGCACGGCAAGGTCTACATCATCGACCGGCTGCACGTGGTGCTGGGTTCATTCAATCTCGACCCGCGCTCGGTACGGTTGAACACCGAGTTGGCCATCGTGATCCACAGCGCCGACTTCGCCGAGCGCATGGCGGGGATCTTCGAGCGGGCTGTCGCGCCACGCTCCAGCTTCCACGTCGAACTGGTGCCACCGGGCACAGCGCCACCCACACCCACACCTCCGACGATGCCCGCCCTGCGCTGGGTCGGCGAGGAGAACGGCCAGCCGCGCACGTTCGACGTCGAGCCCTACGCGCCTTTCTGGCGTAACGCCGTCGCGGGGGCCTTCACGCTGCTGCCCAGCGACGACCTGCTGTAACCCCGCGAACCGACGCTTGCCGAAACAAAAACCGCCGCCCCGACAAGATCGGAAGCGGCGGCTTTTGTGAATCATGAACGCCGTGGCGTCAGCACGGCGAGCGTTCACCCCACGTTCACCCCACGTTCACACCACACTCAATACACGCAGCACGCTCAAAACTCGAACGTCGCCGACAGCGTTGCCGAGCGGGCGTCGCCCACGGCCACGAAGTACTGGCTCGCGCTCGACGGGTAATACGTCTTGTTGAACACGTTCTTCACGTTGAACTGGAAGTGCACCGGCTGACGGCCGATCTTCGTGTCGTAGGTGGCGAACACATCCGCCACGAAGTACGCGGGCAACGTGAAGCTGTTGGCCGAGTCCCCCGGACGCGACCCGATATAGCGGCCCACCGCGCCCAAGCGCAAATTACCGCTGCCGTCACCCAGCACCGGCCCCCAGTCATACACCCCCGCCAACGACGCCGTATGCCGCGCCACGTTGGCCAACGTGTTGCCGGTGTAGAGCGGATCGTCCGTGGTCTTCGCGTCGATGAACGCATAGCTGGCAATCACGTTCCAGCGTTGCCCGATGCGGCCCGACACGTCGAGCTCCAAGCCGCGCGAGCGCGCCGCGCCCGACGTGCGCCAGTCGATCAGCTTGGTCGCATCGTTGAACTGCGAGACCAGCACGTTGCGCTTGTTGATGTTGAACAGCGCCACCGTCCCGGTCAGCCCGTTCGGCATGTCGAGCTTCGCGCCGACTTCAAACGACTTCGCATGCTCCGGCGCCACGTTCGAGTCGATCACCACCCCGCTGGAAAGCGGCGCGATCGTCGAGGTCGGCTTGAGCGACTCCGAGTAGCTGCCGTACAGCGACAGATAGTTCGTCGCCTTATAGACGACACCCGCGCGCGGCAGCCACTTCGAGTCGGAGATGTTCGTATTGACCTGGAACGGACGCCCCTTGCCTGCCAACTGGCTGTACGTGAGCAAACGCAAGCCGCCCACGAGAATCCAGCGGTCGGTCACGTGAATCGCGTCCTGAAAGAACAGCGACGCGTCGTGCAGCGTATCGGTCTGATCGCTATCGGACGCAGACACTGTCGTCGGAATCACCTCGCAGCCATATACCGGGCTCAGGTAATTGAACTTGCACGTCGACGCCTGCCGGATCAGGTCACGGCGATAGATGCGCCGATATTCCCAATCGCCCCCGAACTGCACGTCGTGCCGCATGCCAGCCAACTGCACGCGGCCGTCGAGATACGCGATGCCGTAGCTATCGGTACTGTCCGAGCCGCGCGTGCCGTCGTTGCTGCGCGAGATGATGCCGGTCTTCGTGTTGATGCCGTTCACGCGCAACTGCGTCGCGTCGTACGTTTCGGTGTTGTAGCTGTAGCCGAAGTGCGCCTTCCAGTCGGCGTTGAACTGGTGATCGACCGTGATCTGCGCCAGATGCGACTGACCGGTCATCTCGTTATGCACGTCGTCCAGACGCTCACGCGGCGAAATCGCCAACGGCTTGTTGGTCGTCGGATCGATCACGGTGCCCCGGTCGAACGGCGTCAGGAAGTTGCGGTATTCGTACGACAGCACGACCTGCGTATCACGACCGTAATACGCCAGCGTCGGGGCAACGAGCGTCTCACGCTGCGAGCCGAAGTTGCGCCAGTACTGCTGGTTGTTCTGGTCGACAACCAATCGATAAGCCAGCCCCGAGTCACCGATCGGCCCGGTGGTATCGAGCGTTTCTTCCACGCCGTTCTTGCCGTGACCATACGTCGTGCCGGCCACGCTCACCGCCGTATAGGGCTTGAGCAACGGACGCTTGCTCACTACGTTGATCACACCGCCCGGGTCCATGATCCCGTACAGCAACGACGACGGACCCTTGAGCACTTCCACTGCATCGGCATTCGCGTTCAGCCCGCGCCCCTGCACCAGCGGCATGCCGTTGTGCATGATCGAGCCGTCGCGATTGCCGCCGAAGCCGCGCTTGAGCAGCGTATCTTGCGTGCCTGCCAACGTATTGCCCTGCACGATACCGCTCACGTTGATAAGCGCGTCGTCGAGCGTGCGGGCGCGCTGATCGGCCAGCACTTGCTGCGGCACTACGTTGATCGCCTGCGGAATGTCGAGAATGGGTGCGTCGGCGCGCGCAATGCCGGCGTCAGCGGGCGTACGGTAGGCGTCCGTCCATGCCTGCCCCTGAACATGCGTCGTGGGCAAAGCCACATCACCAGAGCCGCCGCCTGCGGCCAGCGTGGCCGACGCCGGTGCGCCTTGCGGCACCAACGTGAAGCCCGCACCTTGCGGCGACGCAACGAGGCCCGTCCCGGCCAGTACCTGACCGAAGGCGGCCGGCACATCGAACCTGCCCTGCACGCCGGGGCTCTGCCGACCGGCTGTCAGCGACGGCGCGTACGTGAGCAGAATGCCCGCCTCGCGGCCGAAGCGCGTCAATACCGCGTCGAGTCCACCGGCCGGAATGTCATACACGCGGCTCGCGGCGGCGGCCTGAGTGGCAGCGGTCGACTGCGTTTGCTGTGCCTGTGCGACACCCGCGCTGAGCGCGGACGCGAACGTCACCGCAACGGCAAGACAAACGTGCCGAGGGCGCACGCCCAGCGGCATCCGGCGGCATGCAACAGCGGAGGAATCGGAAAATACGACGGCCATGATGTGATATCTCGTTCAGGCAATAGACAGAAGGTTTCAATTCCCTTGTCACGCGAGATGTACAAAACAGCTCACTGGCCGGACAAAATTTTGAAAAAAGTGGAAACGGATCAGCCCCGAGGCCCCACGCTCACCCAGTAACGCGTGACCGACGTCACCGGCAGCGCGTGCGGCAGCACTGCGAGAATGGCGTCGACATCGCCGAGCGGATAGGTGCCCGATACCCGCAGCGCCGCTACGGCCGGATCACAACGCAGATAGCCGCGTCGATATCGCGACAGCTCCGCGAGAAACGCATCCAACCGCATGTCGACGGCGACGAGCATGCCATCCGTCCATGCGCCGTCACCGTCCTCGAGCGCGGTGAGCGGCTCGATCGCGCGTGCCGTGAACTGCGCCTGCTCGCCCGCCTGCACAATGCGCTCGACGTGCGACAACCCCAGCGGCATGACGCGCACCGCCCCCTCGAAGACCTGCACGCGCCCGCCCGCGTCGTCCTGACGCACGGCAAAACGCGTCCCCAATGGTTGCAACATGGCCTGCGCCGTCGTCACGACCAACGGCCGGGGCGGTACGTGCCCGGCGTCCTTGCCCGTCGTCACCATCACTTCGCCATCCACAAGCGCGATGCGGCGCGTCGAGCCATCCATCGATAAACGGACCGCACTGCGCGTATTGAGAACCAACGTCGTGCCATCCGCCAGACGCAGCGTGCGGCGCTCGCCGACGCCCGTGCGCGTATCCGCGCGCAACCGCTGCACGGCAAGCGGGTCCGCCACGAGCCACACGCCGCCGCCGACAAACAGCGCCCCGGCAATCGCCTTGATGGCCGTGCGCCGTGCCCGTGAACGCGGCGCACGAAGCGCTGCCTGCGCCACCGCCGCACCCAACGTATCGGACACATGCCGCATGCGATTGTTGGCGCTTTCGATATGCCGCCACGCGCGTTCGTGATCGGGATGCGCCTCACGCCAACGCACGCAGGCCGCTCGCAACGTTTCAGTGGCGTCGCCGCCATGCAGCGTCACCCACCACTCGACGGCCTGCTGCGCGATACCGGGTGCGAACCCCTGCGCCGCGGCCCGCGTCATACCGCCTCCATTGCGAAGAAGCACTGCGTACCGGCGCGCACCAGATAGCGTTTGACGGTCGCGAGCGAGATGCTCAGTTCGGCCGCAATCTCGGCATGAGACAGGCCATCGAGCTGGGCCAGCAGAAAAGCGCGTTTCACCGGGGGCGGCAGACCATCGAGACAGCGATCGATCTCAAGCAGCGTCTCGAGCACGATGGCGCGTTCTTCTGGTGACGGCGCGACGGCTTCGGGCTGCTGGGCCAGCGCTTCGAGATAAGCGCGTTCGATCTGTTCGCGACGCCAGTAGTTATAGAGAACACGCTGCGCGATCGTAGTCAGGAAAGCGCGCGGCGACGCGAGCATGCGCGGCGGATCGCGTTCTAGCAGCCGGATGAACGTGTCGTGCGCAAGATCGGCGGCCCGATGCGAGCAACCGGTCTTGCGATGCAGCCAGCCTTGAAGCCAACCGTGATGGTCGTTATAGAGTCCCTGCAACGCGTCGCGTTGCAGCGTGTCGTCGGCGGGCATGCGCCCCTCCTGTCCCCGGGCCAGGTGTGGCCGAAAGGCTCAGGCACCCGCGTTGCAAATGAGAATCGTTCGCAGTATAGCAAACAAGTCCCGGGGTCGACGCACGATCAATAACGCGTGAACGGGGGCGTCGCGCGGGCGCGACGATCGCCCCTCGTTCAGGATCTGATCAAGCGCAGATCACGAATCGATCAGTAGTAGGTGTCGTCGAGCAGCATGTCCTCGAAGAACGCGCCGAAGCGTTGCTGCGGGTCGCGCAGATGGATTTCCAGAATCCAGCGCATCGCCGATGGGGTGGTCTCGAAGTCGGCGAGTGAGCCGGTATGAATGGCGGCATGCGGGAAGTCGGACACGCGATGCCCCGGCAGGTCGAAGTTCAGTTCCCAGCCCATGCGTTTTGCCACCTCGTCGGCGTAGGCGTACAGCGCCTGTCCCGATACGCCGTCGCGCAACCACTTGCCGCGCACGTCGTGGAACAGCGCTTGCGCGTCGTGGGCGCAGCGGGCTTGACCGGCGTGCTCGCCGACGACAAAGCTTGCGCCGCCATCGCCTTCCCACGCGTCGAAGCGCGGGGCGATGTCGATGAAGAAGATGTCGTTCTCGCCCAGCACCACGCCCGGCGTGGACGGCTGACGCATGGGCTTGAGCGTGTTCGCACCAAAACGCACCCGCGTCGGATGCCAGCTCAGTTCGAGGCCAGCGGCCACGAGCGCGCCTTTGGCCATCGCGACCGCATCTTCTTCCACCATGCCCGGCTTCACCCGACTCGCGATGTCGGCGATGGCGGCACGCGTCTTGTGACGTGCCATCAACATGCCGTCGACCGAGAACGCGGGACCGACACGCTCGGCGAGCGATGCATCGTCCGGATAGCGCACGCGAGGCGCATCGTTGGCCGCCGCTCCGGCGGTCGCGGTGGACGGTACGGAGGGCGTTGGAGACGTCGGAGACGTCGGGGAAATCGGGGAATTCGGGGAAATCGCAGTTTTGGCGTTGTGCATCGATGCCTCTCGGGGGGAAACGCAGCGGCCCATGCCGCCGTCGATGTCACCGATTGTGCGAACGCGGCCTTCGGATGCCACGCGCCCCGAGCGGCCCGATTCTGCCAAACCGAGGCCCCTTCGCGCCAACAGCGGGGCGTGATCGGCTCATCTGACCGCTTTCTGCCAAAATGCAGCGCATTACTGCCAGAGCGCCCCTTTGCCATGATCCGGAATGTCGCCTTGCTGGTTTTTCCCGGCGTGCAATCGCTCGATGTGAGCGGCCCGCTCGATGTCTTCGCGGAAGCGAACCGCTTTCTGCTGCCCGGCGACCACTATCAGACGGAAGTCATTGGCACCCAGCACGGCCCGATCGCCTGTTCGAATGGCATGACGATTCTGCCGCGCCGTCACTATCAGGAAGCCGGCGGACATCTCGACCTGCTGCTGGTGGCGGGCGGCCCGTCGCTGCTGACCGATGACCTCGGCCCGAACGTGTCGCGCTGGCTGCACGACGCCACGGCCCGGGCGCGCCGCTTCGGGTCGATTTGCAACGGCGCGCTGGTGCTGGCCGCCGCCGGTCTGCTCGACGGCAAACGCGTGACCACGCACTGGAACGACGTCGACGTGCTTGCCGAGCGCGCACCCGGCGCCCGCATCGAGGCCGACCGGCTATTCGTTCAGGACGGGAATCTGTACACGTCAGCGGGCGTGACGGCGGGCATCGATCTGTCGCTGCACCTGCTCGCGCAGGATCACGGACAAGAGGTGGCACTCAACGTGGCGAAGCGGCTGGTGGTGTTCACGCAGCGCGCCGGCGGTCAGTCGCAGTTCAGCCCCTACCTCACGCCCTACGCGGAACCGAATTCCCCGGTCGCTCAGGTGCAGCAATTCGTGCTGGAGCATCTGGCCGAGCCGCTGTCGGTGGGCGATCTGGCCGCGGTGGCCAAGATGAGTGTGCGCAATTTCTCGCGCGTGTTTGCTCGCGACGCGGGCGTGACGCCCGCCGACTTCGTGAGCGCCGCCCGCATCGATGCCGCGCGTGTGATGCTGGAGAACGGCAACGCCCCCCTCAAGACCGTGGCATGGCAATGCGGGTTCGGCGATCCGCACAACATGCGCAAGGTGTTTCAGCGCCGCTTCGGCGTGTCGCCCCAGCAGTACCGCGAACACTTCGGGCAGCCGCAGGACTGAGACACGGCCCGCCACCCCGGCTTCAATGCCAGTAAGAAAACGCCGCCAGCGACGTCATCACGACAATCGCGCCGCCGATACGGGTGGCGATCTGCGCGAAGGGCATCAACGCCATGCGGTTCGCCGCCGTGAGAATCGCCACATCGCCAGTGCCGCCCAAGCCGCTGTGCGTCACGTTGACGATGGCCGCTTCCACCGGATACATCCCCACCCACTTCGCCACCACGAACCCAGTGACTGCCAGCGACAGCACCGTCGAGACGGCCGTCACGATGTTGATCCAGTGAAATGCCGTGACGATCTCGCCCCACGGTGTCATCGCGACGCTGATGGCGAACATCAGCGGATACGTGACCGCCGTCGAGAAGAAGCTGTACATGAAACGCGCCCCGCCCCGCACGCGCGGCGACACAATCTGGAACAACTGCGCGATCACCACGAAAACGAGCATCACCACGGGCGCCGGCCAGTTGAACCACTGATGGCTCAGCACCCCCAGCAGATACAGGGCAATCGCCGTGCCGCCCGCCGCCGCCAGACTCGAGGCGTCGAAACTCTGTGACGACTCGTCTTGCACCGCGAGCGCCTCACCCGCCGGCGTGACCGTCAGTTGGCCGTTGCCGGTGAGCTTCGGCTTGCGCGTGCCCAGATAGCTCAACAACCCCGCCAGACAGATCGCCGAGATGTTGCCGAGCATCGCGGCCGAGAGGGCCTGCGCGAAGAGCGGCCCCTGCTCCACACCGAGAATCTGCGCGTAGCCCGCCGAGAGCGGCAACGCACCTTCACCGACCCCGCCCGCCATGATCGGCACGACGATGTAGAAGAACGCCTGCTTCGCCTCCAGACCGAGTGCTGTGCCGACCGACGTGCCGACAATAGCCGCAACGAACGAACCACTCGCCAGCGGAATGAAGATGCGCACGAAGCCTTTCACCAGCGTGCGCCGGTCCATGCTCAACACGCTGCCGACAATGATCGCGGCGATAAACAGATAGAGGAAATTGGAGCTCTTGGTGAACGTAGTGACGGCCTTCGTCACCGGCGCGGGCATGAGGCCGTAATAGACCATCGCCGACGGGATGAACGCCGCAAAGATCGACGTCGCGCCGATGTGACGCACCCACGGAATGCGCTTGGCCAGCTCGGCGCACGTGAAGCCGCCGACGGCGACGAGCGCTATGCCAGTCGGCAGATCGGCGGCGAGCTTGCCGTTGTGCGTCATCGCGGCAAGGATCGCCACGAGCGCGAGATATACCGGCAACGGCAACGCACCGATGCGCAGGTCGAACACCGCCCACCAACGCTCGCGCAGCGACATCGCTCCCCCGGTCGCGGGCCGTGCGCCGTCCGTTGTGCCCGAGGGCTTGGGCGGCGTGGCCCCGGCCCTCGACTGGGTCTGCACGGGTGCCCTTGCCGCCTCGGCGCGCGTGGTTACCGTTTCCATGGATTTGTCTCCGTTCATCTTTCTTATATAAGGCGCGCAGCCTTGCGAATCCGATCGCCTGTCGCGCGCGGGGGGATTCGCTTACTGCACCGCCTCTGTCTTACGCAGCGCGGCGATGTCGGTGTCCGTCAGGCCGAGATCGCGCAGCACTTCATCGGAATGCTGGCCGAAGGCGGGTGCGGCGCGCGATACCGGCGCGTTGCTGTTGTCGCTGGCGCCTGCGCCGAACCGGATCGGCTGCCGGAAACCGCGATAACCCAGAGCACCGTTCGTCCCGGCATAGGTGTAGTGCTGCACCATCGCTTCGGCGTCGACCTGCGGGTCGTCGAACATGTCTTCGATGCGACGCGCGGCGGCGCACGGCACGGCGTCGCCAAAGATCACCTCCCACTCGCGCGCGCCATGCGCCTGCAACGCGGCATGCAACTGCGGCACGATCTCGTCGCGATGCTGCGCGCGCTTGCGCACGGAATCGTAGCGCTCGTCGGCGGAGAGTGCAGCCATGCCCGTCTTTTCACACAGCGCCTGCCAGAAGTGCGGTGTGTTGGCGGAGATATACAGATAGCCGTCGCGCGTGGGATGGATGCCGGTAATGCCGCCGGAACGCATGTCGCGACCGACGTCGCGCGGTTCGTCATCGGCCCAGATCATGCGGGCGGACTGCATCGCCAGCGCGCTGCGCAGCAACGACACGCCCACGTACTGCCCCTGACCGGTGCGCTCGCGGGCGAACAGCGCCGACGACACGCCCGCCGCCACCAGCGACGCCGCATAGTAGTCGACCACCGAGCCGTAGAGAATTTCGGGCGGACCGCCGTCCTTGCCCTGCATGGCGCACATGCCCGTCATGGTTTGCAGCACCTGGTCGTAGCCGGCCTTGTCTTTGCTCGGGCCTGTTTCGCCGTAGCCGGTCACCGCGCAATAAATCAGGCGCGGGTTCACTTCGCGCAGTTGTTCGTACGCGATGCCCAACCGGGCGGGCACGCTCGGGCGGAAGTTGTGGACGAGTACGTCGGCCGATTCGACCAGACGGCGCAGCACGGCAAGCGCGTCCGGCTGCTTGAGATCGAGCACGAGCCCGCGCTTGCCCCGATTGACGCCGAGAAACGCGCGGCTCTCGCTGGCGAGTGTCGATGGGTATTTGCGCAGGTTGTCGCCCGTGGGCGGTTCGATCTTGATGACTTCCGCTCCCTGATCGGCGAGCAACGTGCAGCCGTAGGGGCCCGCGATGTAGGCGCTCAGATCGAGCACACGGACGCCGTCGAGTGGGCCGGCAACCGCGGTGGCCATCGCGTCATCGGGGGAGGCGGAAGACAACAGGGAATCTCGTTTCATAGCCGTCAGCTCACCGGTTGCTCGTCGCGCAGCAGGCCCATGCGGCGGGCATTGCTCACCAGCGCGCGGGCGCGCTCGACGAACGGCACATCGATCATTTTTCCGTCGACGACATAAGCGCCGACGCCATCGCGCGCCGCAGTGCGTGCAGCATCGACCACGCGCACGGCATGAGCGATCTCTTCATCGGAAGGACGGAATACGTCGTTGGCGAGCGCAATCTGGCTCGGATGGATGCAGCTCTTGCCGAGGAAACCCATCGCTTTTGCGAGCTGCGCTTCGGCCCGAAAGCCCGCTTCGTCCTTGATGTTGGCGAAGGCGGAGTCGTAGGCAAAAACGCCCGCCTCACCGGCGGCCATGCGCAGCGCGAACATGGCCTGCGAGATCGCGGCGGTTTCGCGACGTGCCACACCCAATGGTTCGAACAGATCGCCGAGGCCCAGTTGCAACCCGGCCACGCGCGGATGCGCCGTTGCGAGTTCGGCGGCGCGGCGCAGCGCTTGCGGCGATTCGATATTCAGCAGCAGACGTACGGGCGTCGTGACGCCGTTGGCACGCTCGGCCTGCTCGATACGCTCGGCGGCGGCAAGCACGTCGTCGGCGCGTTCGGGCTTGGGCAGATTGATCAGTGCGACGCCGTTCTGCACGACGGCATCGATGTCGTCGCCGAAGTACGCGGTATCGAGCGGGTTCACGCGCACGATCAGTTGCTTGTCGGCGTGGGCGGGACCCGGCGTACGCAGCCAGTCACGCAAGGTGTTGCGCGCGTCGTGCTTGCGCTCGGGGGCGACGGAATCTTCCAGATCGAACGACAGGGCGTCGGCCGCGCTGGCGAGCGCCTTGGCGAAGAGCTCCGGCCGCGATGCGGGCACGAAGAGTTTGCTTCTCATGTCTCCAGTCCTTGCTTTCTTCTGACTGGAAATGAGTCTAAGTGGCGCCTTGCTTTAGATAAACTATCTGCACCTATCTTAAAAGCATAGAAAATCTATCGTCATGGATACCGCCTTTCTTGCCAATCTTCTGCTCGTGGTCGACAGTGGCTCGATGGCCGAGGCCGCGCGCCGCATCGGGGTGACGCCTGCGGCCATCGCCCAACAGGTGCAGGCGCTCGAGCGCGAACTCGGGGTGCCGTTGCTGGTGCGCGCGGGGCGCACGGTCATTCCGACCGAGGCCGGACATCGGGTGATTGAGAAAGCGCGCGCGCTGGTGCGCGAGGCCGCCGAGCTTAAAGCCGTGGCGCTGACCGACGAACCCTCTGGCGAACTTCGGATCGGCACCATCACGACGGCGCTGCTCAGTTTGCTGCCCGACGTGCTCGCGAACTTCTCGACGGCGTTTCCGCAAGCCAAGGTGTTGATTCGTGCGGGCACGTCGATGGAGTTGTACGAGACCCTGCAACGTGGCGATCTGGACGTCGCGATCTGCCTGCATCCACCGTTTGCGCTGCCCAAGGCGTACGACTGGCACTTGCTGCGCGAGGAGCCGATCGTGGTGCTGGCGCCGTCGTATCTGGCGGATGAAGACCCCCATGCGTTGCTGCGGCGCGAGCCGTTCATTCGCTATGACCGGTCGCTGGGCGGCGGCAAACAGGCCGACCAGTACCTGCGCGCGGCGAAGATTGTGCCGAATGAATTGTTCGAGCTGAATTCGCTGATGGCGATCGCCATGATGGTGGACCGCCGGCTGGGGGTGTCGCTTGTGCCCGATATCGTCTCGCCGCTCACGAGCGGCCTGAATATCGTGCGTCTGCCGCTGCCAGCCCCCGTCGAGCGCCGTCGTTTCGGCCTGCTGTGGCACCGGGCGTCGCCCCGGGCACGGCTGATCAAGGGGTTGATGGCCTGTGCGGCCGAGGTGATCGAGGCGTAATCAGGGCGCGAACACCCCTCCTCAATCGCCCCCGCCGTCTCATGGAAAACATTTATTGACCGACCGGCCGGTCGGTTTATAATGCGTTCCATATCCCCATATGCCGCGGAGGCCTTCCTCTATGTATACGCAAGCCATCGATCTGGCCGGCAACAGCCCCAAGGGCGTGCGCACCCTGAGCGAGACGGAGCAGCAGCAACAAGCCCGCTTCGACGCGCGCATGGCCGCCGATCAGAAGATCGAGCCGCAGGACTACATGCCCGTCGAGTACCGCAAGACGCTCGTGCGCCAGATTTCGCAGCACGCGCACTCGGAAGTCGTCGGCATGCTGCCGGAAGGCAACTGGATTTCGCGCGCACCCAGCCTCAAGCGCAAAGCGATCCTGCTGGCCAAGGTGCAAGACGAAGCCGGCCACGGTCTCTATCTTTATTCCGCCGCTGAAACCCTCGGCACGTCGCGCGACCAGATGATCGACGCGCTGCACTCGGGCAAGGCCAAGTACTCCAGCATCTTCAATTACCCCACGCTCACGTGGGCCGACGTCGGCGTGATCGGCTGGCTGGTCGATGGCGCCGCCATCATGAACCAGGTGCCGCTGTGCCGCTGCTCGTACGGCCCGTATGCACGCGCGATGATTCGCGTCTGCAAGGAAGAGTCGTTCCATCAGCGTCAGGGCTTCGACGCCCTGCTCTCGATGATGAACGGCACGCAGGCTCAGCGCGACATGGTGCAGGAAGCCGTCAACCGCTGGTGGTGGCCGGTGTTGATGATGTTCGGCCCGAGCGACAAGGAATCGATTCACAGCGCGCAGACCATGAAGTGGGGCA
The DNA here is from genome assembly GCF_002179965.1 of Pandoraea sp. PE-S2T-3. GTDB lineage: Bacteria > Pseudomonadota > Gammaproteobacteria > Burkholderiales > Burkholderiaceae > Pandoraea. Next base: position 827,374 of record NZ_NGUQ01000007.1, on the reverse strand, counting down.
TCAAGCGCATTTCGAACGACGACCTGCGTCAGAAGTTTGTCGACGCCGCCATCGAACAGGCCCGCGTGCTCGGCGTGACCTTCCCCGATCCGGATCTGAAGTGGAATGAAGACCGCAAGGCCCACGACTACGGCGAGATCGACTGGTCGGAATTCTGGCGTGTCGTGAACGGCGAAGGCCCGTGCAACAAGGAACGTGTGGGCACCCGCGTGGCCGCTCACGACAACGGCGCCTGGGTGCGCGACGCTGCCCTCGCCCATGCGGCGAAGCAACGTCAGCGCGCTGAAAAACAGGCGGCCTGAACCCGCTGAATAAGCCGCCCGGCCAGTCACATGCGCCAGCGGCAACCTCACAGACACGCGGGACGCCCCGCACAGGAACGATCATGACGCAAGCAAGCAACAAGGAATGGCCCCTCTGGGAAGTGTTCGTGCGCAGCAAGATGGGCCTCGAACACAAGCACAGCGGCAGCCTGCACGCCGCCGACGCCGAAATGGCGCTGCGCATGGCGCGCGACGTGTACACGCGCCGCCAGGAAGGCGTGAGCCTCTGGGTCGTGCCCTCGGCCGCCATCACGGCTTCGGCACCGGAAGACAAGGCCGAACTGTTCGACCCGGCCGCCGACAAGATCTACCGCCACCCGACCTTCTATCAGTTGCCGGAAGAAGTGAACCACATGTAAGTGGCTGCGCGCCGTCTGTCACGGCGCGCCCCGAGCGAGACACCAGAACATGAAACCGACGCAGGAACACCTGTCCTATCTGCTGCGCCTTGCCGACAACGCCCTGATCCTCGGTCAGCGCAACGCGGAATGGTGCGGTCACGGCCCCGTGCTCGAAGAAGACATCGCGCTCACCAACCTGAGCCTCGATCTGATCGGCCAGGCGCGCATGCTCTATCAACACGCCGCCAAGCTCGAAACCGAACTCACCGGCCTCACCAAGCAGGAAGACGACTACGCCTTCTGGCGCGATGAATTTGCGTTCCGCAACTGGACGCTCGTCGAACTGCCGCATTTCGGCCCGACCGCCGGCACCTCGGCCGCCGAGCGCGACTACGCCGTGACGATCGTGCGCAACTTCCTGTACTCGGCCCTGATGGTCGAAGTCTGGCAAGCGCTCGCGCAATCGAGCGACGCCGAACTCGCCGCCATCGCCGCGAAGTCGGTCAAGGAAGCGCATTACCACCTGCATCACGCCCGCGACTGGCTGGTGCGTTTTGGCGACGGCACCGAAGAGTCGCACCGTCGCGCGCAAGCCGCCCTCGACTACCTGATGCCGTACATGAACGAAATCTTCAAGCGCGATGCGCTCGAAGACGCCGCTGCCGCTGCCGGCACGGGCGTGACCATGTCCGACCTGAAAGATGCATGGCAGGCCGTCGTGACCGACGCGCTCGACGAAGCCACGCTCAACGCACCGGCTGCCGGCGCGTTCGAGAGCACGGGCAAGTTCGGCCATCACTCCGAGCACATGAGCTATCTGCTCGGCGAGATGCAGGTCATTGCGCGTCAGCATCCCGGCGCGAGCTGGTAACGGTTAGCGCGACGCCCACCATGCACACGCACCTCGACACGATCATGAATCTGCCGCTCACCCCGCCCGTCGCACCCGACGTGCTGACGCCGGCATCGGAAGCTTCGCTGCCGCTCGCGTGGCAGACGCTCGAATCGGTACCCGATCCCGAGATTCCGGTTGTGTCGATTCGCGAACTCGGCATTCTGCGCGACGTGCGCGTGGTGCAGAACGCGGATGACGTGACGTCGTTCGAGATCGTGATTACGCCGACGTACTCGGGGTGTCCGGCCATGCAACAGATCGCCGAAGACATCGACGCCGCGATGACGCGTGCGGGCCTCGGCCCGTGGCACATCAAGACCGTGCTGGCGCCCGCATGGACCACCGACTGGATCAGCCCGGAGGCCCGCGAGAAGCTGCGCGGCTACGGCATTGCGCCGCCTACGGGCGCGCATGCGGTGGCCGCCGACGCGCCGCGCAAGATCACGTTCTACGGCCGCCCGAAAGACGGCGTGCCGTGCCCGCATTGCGGTTCGAGCGACACGGAAGTGGTATCGGCGTTCGGCTCGACCGCGTGCAAGGCGCATTACCGTTGCCGCACGTGCCGCGAGCCGTTCGACTACTTCAAGCCCTATTGATTGATCCGATTGATCCCGACCGGCGGGTGCCGGCGGCAAGGAAGCCCACGATGACGACCCCGCAATTCCATTCGCTGACCATTCGCGAAATCCGTCCCGAGACCGCCGACGCCATCTCGATCGCGTTCACCGTGCCGGAAGCCCTGCGCGACGCCTACCGTTTCACGCAAGGCCAGTTCCTCACGCTCAAGACGCTGATCGAAGGCGAGGAAGCCCGCCGCTCGTACTCGATTTGCGTGGGTGTGCCCGACTACGAGGCGACCGGTGAATTGCGCGTGGGTATCAAGCGCGTGCCGGGCGGCAAGTTCTCGAACTTCGCCAACGACCAGTTGAAGCCGGGCCAGCAGATCGACGTGATGACGCCGGATGGCCGCTTCTTCACGCGTCTGTCGCCTGAGCATGCCAAGCATTACGTCGGCTTTGCCGGTGGCTCGGGCATTACGCCGATGCTCGCGCTCATCAAGACGACGCTGGCCTCGGAGCCGAACAGCCAGTTCACGCTCGTGTACGGCAACCGCTCGGTGCCGGCCATCATGTTCGCCGAAGCACTGGAAGATCTGAAGAACACGTATCTGGGCCGTCTGCGCCTGTATCACGTGCTCTCGGACGAAGCGCAGGAAGTCGAGTTGTTCAACGGCCTGCTCAATCAGGACAAGTGCTCGGCGTTTCTCGAGACGCTGATCCCGCCGTCGAGCATCGACGAAGCGTTCATCTGCGGCCCGGGCCCGATGATGGATGCCGCCGAAGCCGCGCTGGCCGCCGCTGGCGTCGCGAAGGAAAAGATCCACGTCGAGCGCTTCGGCGTGCCCACGTCGCAAGCCCCGGTGAAATCGGTGGTGATCACCGACGACACGCCGATGGCCGAACTGGTCGTCGTGATGGACGGCAAGGAGCGTCGTCTGCGCCAGCCGTACGAAGGTCAGAGCATTCTCGACACGGGTCTCGCGGCCGGACTGTCGCTGCCGTACGCCTGCAAGGGCGGCGTGTGCTGCACGTGCCGCGCCAAGGTGCTCGAAGGCGAAGTGGCGATGGAAAAGAACTACACGCTGGAAGATTACGAAGTCGAACAAGGTTTCGTGCTGACGTGCCAGGCACGTCCGTTGACGGAACGCGTGGTGGTCAGCTACGACGAGCGCTAAGCCCGCCGTTGGGCGCGCGGGGCGGTGAATTCTGTTGCCGCCCGGTGCGAACGCTCCCGATCGCTACGGCATCGCAACGGAATTTGCCTTGAAATGGTGCCAATGCGTCGATTATTCCCGGCATTACGGGAGCGTCAACCCGAGGTACCGGGAATACCGTAAACTACCGGCATGAATACCATCCATGTCGTCTGTGGCGATGTCGCCGCGCAGCAGTTACGCGCGGCGATGGCGCAAGCGCTTCGCGCCGACCCTGTCCTTGTCTTGCGTGACGATCTGGCCGTTGGCCCGTTGCGCGAAATCGACGAGAACGAGCGGCAACGCGCCGCCTTCTGGCAACGTGTCGTCCCCTCCGCCGGCCGCGATTATGCGGGTGAACTGCGCGAGGAACTGGCATCGCTGCAACGGTTGGTGGAAGGCGACAATGCGGTGGTTTGCTGGCACGGCGACAGTGCGTCCGATCAGCTCACGCTGCGGCGCGTGGCGTTCATGCTGCGCAACACCCCGGCGCGGCTGAATGAAATCGTGCTGCGCGCCACCGATCTGGCCCCGTCTGCCCAGACGGCGACGGCGCAGGATGCCAATCGCCGCACCAGCGTCGGCATGTACGCGCCGGATGTGCTGGCCGAGCGCTTCGCCCGTATCGCCCCGATTTCGCTGCTGCGGATCGGCCGGTTGTCACTGGAATGGCGTGCGCTCAAGCAAGTGAATACCCAAGTGCGCCGCTGGGTGCACAACACCTTCGAAGGTGCGACGTTTGCCGAAATCGACGATCAGATTCTCGATCGGGCGCCGGTGACGTGGATGCCGATGGCCGCGTTTCTCGGTGAAATGATGCCGCGCGTCGAAGGTTTTTTCGCGACCGACAGTTTTCTGCTCTGGCGCTGCCGCGAACTCGGTGCGGCGGGCCGGCTCGCGTTGCGCGGCGACACCACCGTGCCCGCAGCGTGCGATCTACGACTGGAGTAACCCCCGTTTATGGCACGTACCAAGGCGCCCGACCACGAGTCGCAGCGCGAACAGATTCTCGATGTCGCCGCCGAGGCCTTTGCCCGCGCGAGCTATCCCAGCACGTCGATGTCGGAACTGGCCGCCGCCTGCGGCACGTCGAAAGCCCGTCTCTACCACTACTACGCCAGCAAGGACGCCATCCTGTTCGACCTGCTCGACCGCTACACGCAGCGGCTGATGCTGATCGTCACGGAAGTCGAAGCCCTTGGCCAGCGGCGCGGGCTCTCCGAGCGCGAAACGTTTCATGAACTGATCCGGGCGTTTCTGGACGAGTACGAAACCTCGCAGACACGCCACATCGCGCTGCTCAACGACGTCAAATTCCTCAACGACGAACAGCGCGAAGTGGTGCTCAACCGCCAGCGCGATGTGGTCGGCGCGTTCTCCCGTCAGCTCTCGCGTGCGTTCCCCGAGCGCGTGGGCAAGCCCAATCAGACGGCGCTCACGATGATGCTGTTCGGCATGATCAACTGGACGTTCACGTGGCTCAAGCCGGGCGGGCGCATGCGCTACCGCGACTTCGCCGACGAAGTGATCGGTGTGCTCGAACACGGACTCGCCCAGCCGCTCCCCGAGGCGGCCGACACGACGGTCGCCACCTCGTCAGGCACTGCACAGGTCTGATCCTCACTTGAAGTGAGCGAACACTTACGACAGAAAGGGCGAATATCGCCCTTTCTTGTTGCTTCGCAACAACCCTTCCCTTGATGGCCTGACTCGAACTATCGAGAAAACACGCCATTCTTCAGGTACTTAGACGTTTCCTTCCACGGCGCACTTTTATTTCCTAGGGTTTTTACCTAGCCGTTCGGCTATAATTCTTTTGCGCCGCACAATTCAGTGCACGCTCGAAAGAACACCAAGGAATACGCCATGACTGCCCCGAACCACACGCCCGACGTCGCCCGCGCGACGGTTGCCGCCAACGAGCGGTCGAGCGTGCTGATTCGTGAGCTGACGTCGGGCGACATCCACCGCCTGCAACGCCACTTTCTGGCGCTCGGCGAAGAAGACCGCCTGCTGCGTTTCGGGCAGGCCGTCACCGACGACGTGATTACCCGCTACGTCGCCAGCCTCGACTTCTCGCGTGACAGCCTGCTCGGCGTCTACGACGACAATCTGGCACTGGTCGCGGTCGCCCACGTGGCACAGCTCCCCGAAGGCAAGAATGGCCGCGTGGCCGAATTCGGCGTCTCGGTACTGGAATCGGCCCGTGGCCGTGGTATCGGCTCGCGTCTGTTCGAACGTGCCTCCATCCACTGCCGCAACAAGCGCGTCGATACGCTGTACATGCACTGCCTCTCGCGCAACGCCCGCATGATGCGCATCGCGAAGAAGGCCGGCATGGAAATCAACTATGCCTACGGCGAAGCCGACGGTTACCTCAGCCTGCCGCCCGCCGACACACAGTCGATGCTGTCGGAAATGATGCAGGATCAGGTCGCTGCGTTCGATTACGCGATCAAGCGTCAGGTGCGTAACGCGCGACGTCTGCTCGGCGCCATTCTGCCGAACGCCGCTTGATTCGACTCGTCGCCACAGATCAGCAGACCCGCAGCACGGCAAAACAAAAAACCGGCCAAATTGGCCGGTTTCTTTTTTGTCCCGTCAGAATGACGAATCACCGGGCACCCTGCGGCCACAGCACGGATCAGGGCAGCGGTAACGCCGTGGTTTCCTTGAGCTGATCGAGTACGAAGCTGGTCTTCACATCGACCACACTGGGATGCATGAGCAACTGCTTTTGCATGAACCGCGAAAAGTGCGTCATGTCACCGACGTGCACGCGCAGCAGATAGTCCATGTCGCCGGCCATCGCATAGCAACCGACGACCTCCGGCCACGTGTCGACCACATCGCGGAAGTGTTCGTTGACCGTGCCGCCCTGCGCATCGCCGGGATGCCGCTTGTCGAGCCGCACGTTGACGTACGCCAGCAGGCCGAGCCCCAGCCGTGTGGGTTCCAGCAGGGCAACGTAGCCACGGATGACGCCGGCCTCTTCCAGACGCCGGATGCGACGCAGGCAAGGGCTCGGCGAGAGCCGTACCTGCTCGGCGATTTCGAGGTTGGATAATCGGCCATTGCTTTGCAGCAATCCGAGAATCCGGCGGTCGATCTTATCCAATTCGAGTTTTGGCACATCTCCCCCTGATTTTGATATTTATAAGCAATGATATTGCGTCAAAATACGAAAATCATAAAGTCATCACCCTGTTTACCCGATTACAAGACATTACAAGACAGTTCAGGGCAAGACTTCAGGGAATCGCATTCGCCGCGCCGCGAAAACACGCCAATCGGCCCCAATAAAAAAGGCGCCAGCCTCATCGGTCGGCGCCCTGTGGTGTTGGGCGGCGTCACTCGAGGGTGACGCACTCGTGGTGTGTCTGGGGTCCGGCTTCGCAGCGCCTTATGCGCTCACGTCGGAACAGCCTGCCCCGTTTGCCGTTTCGCCGGCGACGGCTTAACGGCGCTGAAATTCTCGCGGATCGATCGTGCGCTGGTCGAGCGGGCCTTCGTACCGTTGCGGCTGCTGCGTGGTGCGCAGCGGCGGCGTGACAGCCACGGTAACGGGGGTGGGTTCGGCCGCCTTGTCGCGTGCCAGTTCATCGGCACGTGCGACGCTCACTTCCAGGGTCAGAAACGAAGCGGAAACCAGCAGGAATTTGGCGATGTTTCGTTGATTCACAGTGACTCCTTCTTTCGTGTTGCTTGGGTGCTTCCTTGCGTACTTCTTAAACGCAATGTCGTTTTCCATCTGTCGGGTAACGCAACTTAGTGTGCATTCTGCCCTGCCCGTTCCCGATCGCCGACAGGCGTTACACGTTGTTACCCGCGTGTCAGAAACCACCGACAAGCGTACCTTTGCCGACATAATCGCGACACAATCCCGCCATTTTGCTGCGGAATCCGAAAAACACCACGCGTCACGATGCCGCATCTGCCACCCCATATTGGGATGATGCACATGGGCGCAAAGGGAGGGTTTACGCCAGCTATATGACGTTTACGTAAACGTCAGAATCCTCGCTATACTGCCCTCGATCGACAACTCGGCTGACACCGGAACAACGTCGCTGCGCGGGCATCATGCCCATCGGGCGACGCCATGACGCCGGTGCTAACATAGTTGCGACTGGTAACAGCATCACGAAAAAAGGCCCCGCTCACGGAGTGACATCGTTCACCCTTGGGACATTAGAGAGGCCTGTGTCACCACCGCCGTCCTGCTTCACGAGAGCGGGGGGGCAGGAAGTTTTGGCGATCCCAAAATCAGTGAGAGTGAGGAGCACACCCCATGAACGCCCCCGTCAATCCGAGCTTGCTGGCCGCGCTGGAGTCGGTCACGCTCGACGACAAATACACGCTCGAGCGCGGTCGCGCTTACATGAGCGGCATCCAGGCCCTGGTCCGACTACCGATGTTGCAGCAGGCCCGCGATGCAGCGGCCGGGCTCAACACCGCGGGTTATATTTCGGGCTATCGCGGCTCGCCGCTCGGCGGCCTGGATCTGTCGCTATGGAAGGCCAAGCAGCACCTCGCCGGCCATAACATCGTCTTTCAGCCCGGTCTGAACGAAGACCTCGCGGCCACCGCCGTCTGGGGCTCGCAGCAAGTCAATCTGTATCCCGCCAAGTTCGATGGCGTGTTTTCCATGTGGTACGGCAAGGGGCCCGGCGTCGACCGCTCCATGGACGTACTCAAACACGGCAACTCGGCAGGCTCGTCGAAACACGGTGGCGTACTGGTACTCGCCGGTGACGACCACGCGGCCAAATCCTCCACCCTCGCGCACCAGTCCGAACACGTCTTCAAGGCGGCCGGTATCCCTGTGCTGTATCCGTCGAACGTGCAGGAGTATCTCGACTACGGTCTGCATGGCTGGGCCATGAGCCGTTACTCGGGCCTGTGGGTCGCGATGAAGTGCGTGACGGACGTGGTCGAATCGTCGGCCTCGGTGATGATCGATCCGCACAACGTCGACATTCGACTGCCGAACGACTTCATCATGCCGCCTGACGGCCTGAACATCCGCTGGCCCGATCCGCCGCTGGTGCAGGAAGCGCGGATGATCGACCACAAGTGGTACGCCGCCCTCGCCTACGTTCGCGCCAACAAGCTAGACCGCGTGACGATCGATTCCGACAACGCGCGCTTCGGCATCATGACCGGCGGCAAGGCGTATCTCGACGTGTGTCAGGCGCTCGCCGATCTGGGGCTCGACGAAGCCACGTGCCAGCGCATCGGCATTCGTCTCTACAAAGTGGGTTGTGTGTGGCCGCTCGAAGCGCAGGGTGCGCGCGCGTTTGCACAGGGCTTGCAGGAAATTCTCGTGGTCGAGGAAAAGCGTCAGATCCTCGAATATCAGATCAAGGAAGAGCTGTACAACTGGCGCGACGACGTGCGCCCGCGCGTGTACGGCAAGTTCGACGAGAAGGACGGTGCAGGCGGCGAATGGTCGGTGCCGATGGCCAACTGGCTGCTGCCCGCGCATTACGAACTTTCGCCCGCATTGATCGCGAAAGCGATCGCCACGCGTCTGGAAAAATTCGAGTTGCCGAGCGACGTGCGCGATCGCATCAACACACGCCTCAAGGTCATCGAAGCCAAGGAGCAAGCGCTCGCCAAGCCGCGCGTGGCTGCCGAGCGCAAGCCGTGGTTCTGCTCAGGCTGTCCGCACAACACTTCGACGAACGTGCCGGAAGGCTCGCGCGCCATCGCAGGCATCGGCTGTCACTACATGACCGTGTGGATGGACCGCAAGACCGACACCTTCTCGCAAATGGGCGGCGAAGGCGTGCCTTGGATCGGTCAGGCGCCGTTCTCGTGCGACGAACACATCTTCGCGAATCTTGGCGACGGCACCTACTTCCACTCGGGCTTGCTCGCGATTCGCGCGGCGATCTCGTCGAAGGTCAACATCACCTACAAGATTCTCTACAACGATGCCGTCGCGATGACGGGCGGCCAGCCGGTCGACGGCACGTTGAGCGTGCCGCAGATCGTGGCGCAGGTGGCTGCCGAAGGCGCCGAGAAGATCGTCATCGTGACCGATGAGCCCGAGAAGTACGAGGGCGTGAAGTTGGTTGGCGATGTGCCCATCTACCATCGCAGCGAACTCGATCGCGTGCAGCGCGAACTGCGGTTGGTCAAAGGCACGACGATTCTCGTCTACGACCAGACGTGTGCCACCGAGAAGCGCCGCCGTCGCAAACGCGGCGCGTATCCCGACCCGGCCAAGCGTGTCGTGATCAACGAGGCCGTCTGCGAAGGCTGCGGCGATTGCTCGGTGAAGTCGAACTGCCTGTCGGTCGAACCGCTGGAAACGGAATTCGGCACGAAGCGCCAGATCAACCAGTCGACCTGCAACAAGGACTTTTCGTGCCTGAACGGTTTCTGCCCGAGCTTCGTGACGGTGGAAGGCGGTCAGCTGCGCAAGCCCAAGACGGCCAAGGTCGATAACGAAGGTCTGCCGCCGCTGCCCGAACCGGCACTCCCGCAAATCACGCGTCCGTACGGCATTCTTGTCACGGGCGTAGGTGGCACGGGTGTCGTGACCATCGGCGGCCTGCTCGGTATGGCGGCGCATCTGGAAAACAAGGGTGTCACCACGCTCGACGTGACCGGCTTGGCGCAAAAGGGTGGCGCGGTGACGAGCCACGTGCAGATTGCCCTGCAACCGGAAGACATTCACGCCACGCGTATCGCCATGGGCGACGCGCGCGTGGTGATCGGTTGCGACGCGATCACCACGGCAGGCGACGACACGCTCTCACGCGTGCAGCACGGTGTGACGAACATCGTGGTGAACAGCGCCCACACGCCGACGGCCGACTTCATCCGCAACCCGAACTGGCGTTTCCCGGGATCGAGCACGGAGAACGATATCCGCGCCGCCGCCGGTGACAACGTCGATTTCGTCGATGCGAATCACCTCGCGCTGCGTCTGCTCGGCGACACGATCTACACCAACCCGTTCGTGCTGGGCTTCGCGTGGCAGAAGGGCTGGGTACCGCTCTCGTACGCTGCACTCACGCGCGCCATCGAACTCAACGGCGTGTCGATCGAGAAGAACAAGCAGGCGTTCGAATGGGGACGCCGTGCCGCGCACGATCTCGCCAGCGTGCGCAAGCTCGCCCAGCAGGGGGAAACGCCGGAGTCGTCAGCCGCCGGCGGCAAGCTGATCACGCTGCACTCGCCCAAGGCGCTCGACGCGCTGATTCAACGCCGCTACGACCAACTGGTGGCGTATCAGGATCGTGCGTATGCCGAGCGCTTCAAGCAGACGGTCGATCGCGTGCGCACTGCCGAGTCGGCCATCGATAACGGCGCTTCGCAAATGCCGCTGACTGAGGCAGTTGCCCGCGCGCTCTACAAGCTCATGGCCTACAAGGACGAGTACGAAGTGGCGCGCCTGTACACCGACCCGGCTTTCATGAAGAAGCTGAACGAGCAGTTCGAAGGCGACTTCTCGGTGCACTTCCACCTGGCGCCGCCGTCGCTTGCCAAGCACGACGACAAGGGGCATCTGATCAAGCAGTCCTACGGCCCGTGGATGATGAAAGCATTCGGCGTGCTGGCGAAGTTCAAGGGCCTGCGCGGCGGCGCGTTCGACATCTTCGGCCGCACGGAAGAGCGTCGCACCGAGCGTGCGCTGATTGGTGAGTACGAGGCACTGGTGAACGAACTGATCTCGCACCTGAACGAGCGCAACACCTCACTGGCCGTGCAATTGGCTGAACTGCCGCAAGAGATTCGCGGTTATGGCCACGTGAAGGACCAGAACCTCGCGGCCACCCGCATCAAGTGGACGAAGCTGCTCACACAGTTCCGCGATGGCAATGCGCATCGCGTTGCGGCCTGAAAGTCCGTTTAGCCTGAGCCTGTGCCGATAGCATCACCTGCATCAGAAGCCGCATGAAAAATCCCGCCAGCGCGTAAGCGACTGGCGGGATTTTTTTATCCTGCACTGACAGACACGCGCACCGGATCCACCCGGCGGCGTGTCCGTCAGATCATCAACGAACCACGTTGGCAGCAGCCACGGCGGTCATGTTGATGATGCGGCGCACGGTGGCGGCCGGCGTCAGGATGTGAACCGGCTTGGCGCAGCCGAGCAGGAACGGACCGACCGTCACGCCTTCACCGCCCGTCATCTTGAGCAGGTTGTACGTGATGTTGGCCGCTTCCACGTTCGGCATGACCAGCAGGTTGGCTTCGCCGGACAGACGCGAGGCCGGGTAAGCGGCGCGACGCACCGATTCCGACAGCGCGGCGTCGCCGTGCATTTCGCCGTCCACTTCCAGCGACGGCGCACGGGCAGCGAGCAGTTCGCAGGCGCGCGCCATGCGTTGTGCCGATGCCGACTTCACGCTGCCAAAGTTCGAGTTCGAGAGCAGCGCCACCTTCGGGGCGATACCGAAGCGCTCGATTTCCTTGGCGGCGAGCACCGTCATCTCGGCGAGTTGCTCCGACGTCGGCGTCTCGTTCACGTACGTGTCGCTGATGAACAGGTTGCGCTTCTCAAGCATCAACAGGTTCATGGCGGCGTAGTTGCTCACGCCTTCGGCACGGCCCAGCACCTGATCGACCACGTCGAGGTGACGGTGGTACGTATCGATCATGCCGCAGATCATGCCGTCGGCTTCGCCCAGATGCACGAGGATCGAACCGATCAGCGTGTTGTCCTTGCGCATGGCCGCCTTCGCCACTTCCGGGGTCACGCCGTGACGGGCGCCCAGGTTGTGATATTCCTGCCAACAACGCTGATAGCGCGCGTCGTCTTCCGGATTCACGATCTCAAAGTCGACGCCCGGCTTGAGCTTCGAGCCGATCTTTTGCAGACGCATTTCGACCACGGCCGGACGGCCGATGATGATCGGCTTGGCGATGCGCTCGGCCAGCACGAACTGGGCAGCGCGCAGTACGCGTTCGTCTTCGCCTTCGGCGAACACGATGCGGGCAGCCGTATCGGCGGCGAAACGGGCACGTGCGGCGGCAAACACCGGACGCATGATGAAGCCCGTGCGGTACACCGTGCCACCGAGTTGCTCGCGGTAGGCGTCCATGTCCTTGATCGGACGCGTCGCCACGCCCGAGTCCATCGCGGCTTGCGCGACGGCCGGTGCGATCTTGATGATCAGACGCGGATCGAACGGCTTCGGAATGATGTATTCCGGACCGAATTCGAGCGACTGGCCTTCATAGGCGCGCGCGACTTCTTCGCTCTGCTCTTCTTCCTGCGCCAGTTCGGCGATGGCGCGCACGGTGGCGAGCTTCATCTCTTCCGTAATGGTCGTCGCGCCCACGTCGAGCGCGCCGCGGAAGATGAACGGGAAGCACAGCACGTTGTTCACCTGATTCGGATAGTCCGAACGGCCGGTGGCCACGATGCAATCCGGGCGGGCAGCCTTGGCGATTTCCGGGCGAATTTCCGGCTCGGGGTTGGCGAGCGCAAGAATCAGCGGGCTCGGGCCCATGGTCTTGACCATGTCGCCGGTGAGCACGCCTGCGGTCGAGCAGCCGAGGAACACGTCGGCACCGTTGCTCGCATCAGCCAGCGTGCGGGCTTCGGTCGCCACGGCGTAGCGCGCCTTGCTCTCGTCGAGCTTGTCGCGGCCGGTGTGAATCACGCCCTTCGAGTCGAGAACCAGAATGTTCTCTTTCTTCAGGCCCAGATTCACCAGCAGGTCCAGACAGGCAATCGCGGCAGCGCCGGCGCCCGAGCAGACCAGCTTCACGTTGCCGATGTCCTTGCCCACGACCTTCAGGCCGTTGAGGATAGCGGCCGACGCGATGATGGCGGTACCGTGCTGATCGTCGTGGAAGACGGGGATCTTCATGCGCTCGCGCAGCTTCTTCTCGATGTAGAAGCACTCGGGCGCCTTGATGTCTTCGAGGTTGATGCCGCCGAGCGTCGGCTCGAGCATGGCGATCGCTTCGACGAGCTTGTCCGGGTCATGTTCGGCGAGTTCGATGTCGAACACGTCGATGCCGGCGAACTTCTTGAACAGGCAGCCCTTGCCTTCCATCACCGGCTTGGCGGCGAGCGGGCCGATGTTGCCCAGACCCAGCACGGCGGTACCGTTGGTAATCACGCCCACGAGGTTGCTGCGCGACGTGTAGCGGTTGGCGGCGAGGGGGTCTTCGGCGATCGCTTCGCAGGCGTAGGCCACACCCGGTGAGTAAGCCAGCGACAGATCGATCTGGTTCGACAGCGGCTTCGTCGGCGTCACCGAGATTTTGCCCGGGCGGGGAAATTCGTGGTACGCCAGCGCGCTTTCTTTCAAGTCAGGTTTGTCCATATCTCGATACCTAAATACAGGGCGACGGCCGGGCGTCGGCCACCCGAGGGTAGCGCGCAGGCACGGCAGTCTTGTGACGGATCACGGCGGGAAGAGCCAACCGGAGGGATTCGGCGATTTTGTCGCTGACGGTGTTCTTCGCTGCGCGGCGGCGTGATGGCCCCCGCTCCCCCGGGTCTTGCATACCGCGCTCGCGCGCGTCAGACCAAGGGCTTGCGGCGCGCCGGACGCACCGCAGGACGCAAAGTGTACACCTTGCGCCAAAAGCTTGATGGCAGTGCACGGCAACCCGTTCTGACGGTTTACCGGGCACTGCGAATCTGTCGATTATCCGGAATCAGGAAAGCGCCTCGCCGCGACGCTCCGGAATCAGGAACAGCGTGGCAATGATGTCGAGCACGTAAATGCTGGCGAGAAACACGAGCGCCATCTTGAACGAGTACGCCGCGGCCAGTGCGCCGACCGCGAGCGGGCCGAAGCCGCCCACGGCACGGCCGATGTTGAACAGCACGTTCTGCGCCGTAGCGCGCGCCGCCGTCGGGTACAGCTCCGAGATCAGTGCGCCGTAGCCGCCGATCATCCCGTTCACGAACATGCCCATCACGGCTCCGCCGATCAGCAGCGCGAACTGCGATTGCAACTGCGCGTAGACGAACACCATCACGACCGCACCGATCTGGTAGCCGATGAACGTCGGGCGGCGGCCGAAGCGATCGGCCAGACGGCCGAACAGCCAGATGCCGAACGCCATGCCGAGCACGGTCACCGCCGTCCACATCGCCGACTTGGTAAGCGAATAACCGAACGCCTTCGACAGATACGACGGCATCCAGATCATCAGGCCGTAATAGCCGAAGTTCTGCACGGAACACAGGATGGCCACGCCGAGGCTCGCACGCGTGGTCGCGCAGTCCTTCACCAGCAGCTTGAGCGGCGCGTGTTCACGCGGCTGCTTCTGTTGTGCGATGAACAGCTCCGGCTCGCCCAGCGTGCGGCGCATGATGAACGACACCACCGCCGGCAGCAGGCCGACCGCGAACATGCCGCGCCAGCCGATGACCGGCAGCAGCACCGGCGTGAGCAACGCAGCGGCGAGCACCCCGGCTTGCCAGCCCAGCCCCACGAACGACGACGCGCGGGCGCGCCGTGCCGGTGCGCAGGCTTCTGCGGCCAGCGCCATGCCGATGCCGAACTCGCCGCCCAGACCGATCCCGGCGATGGTGCGATACGCGAGCAGGTCCCAATAGCCTTGGGCAAGCGCGCACATCCCGGTGAAGACCGCGAACAGCAGAATCGTCCACGAGAGCACGCGCACGCGGCCGTAGCGATCGGAGAGCATGCCGAAGACGAGACCGCCCACGACGGCGCCGATGAGCGTCCACGTCACGAGTGCGCCCGACTGCGCGCTGGTCAGCGACAGGTCAGCGGCAATCGCGGGAAGAATGAAGCCGAGAATCAGCAGGTCGAAGCCGTCCATCGCGTAACCGACGGCCGACGCCCAGAGGGCCCGGTTGGCATAACCGTTGTCTTGCGCGTGGCCCGGCACGGCGCTCGCGGCGGGGAATGACGTTGAATCGTTGGACATGTTGGCGGCTCCGGCCGGCGTATGAAATTCGGCGAGAGTGTATGCCTGTCATAAACCGTCGGCAACTGTCTCTTTTTTTGGACTCATCTATCGGGACAGATTTTTCATATGCGCCGTGCGGTCACTCCGGGCGTATGTGGCGGCAAGAAAATATACGCTCCGTGCATAATTGACCGCTCGATTGCTGAATGTTGTGGCATAATTCGCGTTTAAGCGCCGGTCCGCCGTGCCGACCTGTCGCGCTGAACCTGATTTCCCCCTGCTGCCCGCACGGCGTGCAGCTATGCAAAGGATCCGCATCATGATTGGCATCGACCGCCAGGCGATCTCCGACATCACCGCCAAAATCCTGCTCGAAGTGGGCGCGGTGCATTTCAACGCTGAGAAGCCGTACATCTTCACCTCGGGCTGGGCCAGCCCGGTCTACACCGATTGCCGCAAGCTCATCTCGTACCCGCGCGTGCGCCGTACGCTGATGGACTTCGCAGAAGCCGTGCTCATCGAAGACGTCGGCTGCGAGCAGTTCGACACGGTCGCCGGCGGTGAAACCGCAGGCATTCCGTTCGCTGCCTGGATCGCCGACAAGCTGATGCTGCCGATGCAGTACGTGCGCAAAAAACCGAAGGGTTTTGGCCGCAATGCCCAGATCGAAGGCGATCTGCCGGAAGGCTCGCGCGTGCTGCTGGTCGAAGACCTGACGACCGACGGCCGCAGCAAGATCAACTTCTGCAAGGCGCTGCGCGAAGCCGGTGCGAGCGTGAACCACGTGTTCGTGATCTTCCACTACGACATCTTCCCGGAGAGCCGTCAGGTGTTGAAGGACATCGACGTGCAACTGCACTCGCTCGCGACGTGGTGGGACGTGCTGCGCGTGGCCAAGCAGCAGAACCACTTCGACACGAAGACGCTGGATGAAGTCGAGAAATTCCTGAACGCACCGGCCGAATGGTCGGGTGCACACGGTGGCGCAACGTCCTTCCCGAAGGACTGAGCGACCGTGGCAATGCCCGCAATGCCCGTAGTATTCGCTTGAGAGGCGAGGACGGCCGGCCCCGAACAGGGTCGGCCGTTTTGTTATCTGCCAGGGGAAAACCTATGTTTGCTTCGGTCGTTGCCATCAGCGTGGGCGCCGCGCTCGGGGCGCTGCTGCGCTGGGCGTTGAGCGTACAGTTCAACGCCATTCTGCCGACGCTTCCGCTCGGCACGCTCGCCGCCAATCTTGGCGGCGGCTACCTGATCGGTGTTGCGGTCGCGCTGTTCAGCCAGTTTCCGTCGATCCCCGCCGAATGGCGGCTGCTGATCGTCACCGGCTTTCTCGGTGGTCTCACCACATTCTCGACCTTCTCGGCGGAAGTCACGACGCTGCTGCGCGACGGACAACTCGGCTGGGCGTCGATGACGGTCGTGGCCCACGTGGCGGGCTCGCTCCTGATGACGCTGCTCGGCATGGCGAGTGCGACGTACCTCGTGCAGTGGATGCGGCCGGCGGCGTAACTCCCCCTACGCCAGCAACATCACCAGCTTCACGTCATCGTGACCGGAGAGCCGGAACGTCACCTGCGCAAAGTCGATCTCGCCGCGCGTCGGATGATGAAAGCCACGGCGGCCGCCTTCACGCTCCACCACATCCTGCTGCGACCAAAGCGCCGCAAACACGGCACTTTCGCGCTGCAACGCGTCGGTCAGCGCGCGCACCGGCAAATCGTCCAGATACGCACTGCACTCGGCGCGAAACTCGGCCACTATGCGCCGCGCGCGGCTCGGCCAGTCCTGAATCAGGGTCTGCGCGCCGACATCGAGAAAGATGTAGCGCAGCAGATTCTTCGGCCCCGGTGCGTCGAGCCAGCCACGGAAGATGTCGGTCGCCGCGTCGTTCCACGCCAGCACATCCCAGCAGCGATCCAGCGCGTACGCGGGTGCCGCCACGGCAGCGACAGCGGCTTGCACTTGTGCTGCCGCGTGGTGCGGCAGCGGCTCGGCACCGCGCTCGGGATCGCGTTTTCCTGCAAGATCGAACAGGTACGAGCGCTCTGCGCGCGAGAGTCGCAACGCACTCGCCACCGCCGACAACGCCCCCACCGAAATCGATACCTCGCGCGCCTGTTCGATCCACGTGTACCAAGTGGAGGACAATCCGGACAACTGCGCCACTTCTTCGCGGCGCAATCCCGGTGTGCGGCGGCGGCCGATCGGCGGCAGACCGACGGCGGCCGGGGTGAGGCGCTCGCGATGCGCGCGCAGAAAGTCGCCCAATGCGCGGCGCTGGCTGGCAGCACCCCGGGCGTCGTCGGCGGCATGCCGTTGGGTCGTGGCGTCGGGTGAGGTCATGATAGGGGTAGTTTTCATACCAGGATAAATGGACAACTTGTACCGGTATCGACGAACCATTATCGTGAGTCACATCGAGGTTGCGCAAGCACGAATACAGGGTCTCCCCGTCATCGGCATGCCCCGGCCCGACCCCACAAACATGACGACTGTCCATTCGAAGGAGACGCCCCGTGAGCGACGCTAATCGCCCCACTTCCTCGTCAGCGCCCCCCGCAGCGCACGACGCCCACAACGCGGTCGTCACCGGCCAGTTCGGCCCGCAGGCATCGGCGTATCTGACGAGCGCCAACCACGCGCAGGGTGCCGACCTCGAACAACTCGCGGCCATCGCCCGTGCACACCCGAACGCCCAAGTGCTCGATCTGGGCTGCGGCGCCGGTCACGTGAGCTTCTTCACCGCGCCGTTTGCGGCCCGTGTTGTCGCCTATGACTTGTCTGCCGACATGCTCGGCGTCGTGGCCGGCGAAGCGGCCAAGCGCGGTTTGACGAATATCGAAACGCAACTCGGCGCGGCCGAATCGCTGCCGTTCGACGACGCGAGCTTCGACCTCGTGTTCAGCCGTTACAGCGCCCACCACTGGGCCGACGTCGGTGCCGCGTTGCGCGAGATGCGCCGCGTGTTGAAGCCGGGCGGCCGTGTCGTAATCTGTGATGTCGCCTCCACCGGCCAACCGCTGTTCGACACGTATCTTCAGGCGGTCGAAGTATTGCGCGATACGTCACACGTGCGTGATTACGCGGTGGGCGAATGGCTGACGATGGCAGCAAATGCCGGCTTCTCGGTGGCATCGCTCACGCCGCGCACGCTCGATCTCGACTTCAAGACGTGGACGACGCGCATGCGCACCCCCGAGCCGATGCAAGTCGCGATTCGCGCGCTGCAAACGGCCATGGCCGACGACGTGCGGCGACACTTCCGCATTCAGGACGACGGCTCGTTCACGCTTGATACCGTCACGCTGGAATTCATCGCCGGCTGACGACCCAAGGTTCGTCATGACCCAATGAAAATGGGGCGCTCCCGCAAGAGCGCCCCATCTTTTTTTTGCCTTCGACTTCACGCGACGACTTACTGCAACAGCCGCGCGCCGTCGCCATCGTTAGCACCGCTGATTTCCGCCGCCCCGGCGAGCAGCGCCACATAGTGACGAAGCGCGCGCGTGCGGGCGTTTTCATACAGCTGCGCCGCGATGCGATCGGCCACGCGTTCGAATGGCGGCATGCGGCCTTTCACGCGCCGCTCGATACGCACGACGTGAAAGCCGTAACGCGTATTCACCAGCCGTGGCAGCACGCCGAGCCGGTCACCGCAGAACAACACCAGCTCGAACTCGGGCGCGCCACTGCCGCGCGTGAGCATCCCGAGACTGCCGCCGCTTCGCCCCGAAGGACAATCCGACTCGCTCGCCGCGAGCGACTCGAAGGCAGCGGGCTCGACACGCAGCCGGTCGAGCGTCGCCTGCGCTCGCGACAGCGTGACCGAGAGCGGAACCCCGGCCGACAGCGCAAACAGGATGTGGCTCGCCTGCACCTGATCGCCCACGCGGAATTGCCCCGCATGTTCGTGGAAGTACGCACGGCATTCGGCTTCAGTGGGTCGCCGCACATGCACATCGCGGGTGAAGAGCGCATCGACAATCGCGTCGTCGCTCGCGCCGGCCATTTCAGCATCACCGAGCAACCGCAGGTCACGCACGCGTTGCCGCAGCAACTCGCGACTCACGAGGGCGTGCTGGGCCGCCGTTTCCGGGTCGGCCGCGTCACGATGCTGATCGATCTCATCGGCGACGCGGCGTGCGTCGATGACAATCCCGTTGACGCTCAAAGACATGACGAACTCCTGCAAATGCTCAGAGGCCGGCGCTCACTCGCAATGACCCACACTCACGTTCGTACTCAGAACTCGTTCTGAATACGACGATAAGCGCGTGCCAGTTGCACGTTCGTGCGGCTCACCGATTCGGAGAACTCGCGCGCGTCGACAGTGACTTTCGGAATGGTCGCGAGATCGGTCTCGCGGCTGATGTGTGTGGTCGAGGGAATGTAGAAGTTCTCGGGAATATCGCGCCCGTCGACCACGCTGTTGTGTCGCACCACCACGCCGTCGTGCACGACGCAGTTGAACAACACCGAGTTGAAACCGATGAATACGTTGTTACCGATCACACACGGGCCATGCACGATAGAGCGATGGGCAATCGAAGTGTTCTCGCCAATGGTCACGCGTGCGCCGTCTTTCGAATGGATCACGACCCCGTCCTGAATATTGGAATTGGCGCCGATTACGATCGGCTCCATCTTGCCGCCCTCGTCGACTTCATCGGCACGCAATACGGCGTAGGGTCCGATGAAGACGTTCTCGCCGACGATGATCTTGCCGCACAAAATGGCCGTCGGATCGATGAACGAGGTTTCATGCACGACGGGGAAATCCCCGCTCGGATTCTTTCGCAACATTGATGAATGACTCCAGACCGCTCGCTCGTAAGCCCGGGCCCTGCGGACAGCCGCGTCGCGTACGTGCGCGATGCATCGCTGCCTGAAACGGCCTCGTCGGAATACGCCCTGTGGGCAAGCGGGGGAAAGGGAACACGGACAGGCGCCGTGGTACAGATTCTCTCACCGCCGCGAACGGTATAACGTTGTTGTAGGCGATGAGAGACAGAAAGGCAAATGCCCGCGATGACGGTGCGGGCAGCCGTTGCGCGCCGCACACAAGCGTGTGTAGCACGAGAAAAACGCGGTTCGCTACGCGATGGCCGAAGTAATGAACCGCCTGGCGAACTATCTGGCGAGCAGCTTCCTGTGCGACTTAATGTGCAGCGCGCGTCGGTGCGGCTTGCGCATCGTTGGCAGTACCCGTCGGGCGGCCGCGCCAGTAGCCGGCAAGCAGCGAACCGGACAGGTTGTGCCAGACCGAGAACAAGGCCCCCGGCAGCGCCGCCAGCGGCGTGAAATACAGCTTGCCGAGCGTGGCCGCGAGCCCCGAATTCTGCATGCCCACTTCGATCGCGAGCGTGCGGCAGATCGATTCGTCGAAGCCGAGCAGACGTCCGCCCCAGTAGCCGCCAAGCAGGCCCAGACCGTTGTGCAGCACAACGCCGAGCATCACCAACGGACCCACCGTGGCAATGTTGCCCTGATTGGCGCCCACCACCGCACCGATGATCAGCACGATCGCGACCATCGAGACCAGCGGCAGATAGCTCTCCACCGCACGCACGGCACGGTTGAAGAAGCGGTTGATGAGCAGCCCCGCGCCAATCGGCAGCGCGACGATTTGCAGAATCGAGAGCAGCATGCCTTCCACGTCCACCGAGATCGACGCGTCCACATACAGGCGCGTGAGCAGCGGCGTGGCGAACACGCCCACCAAAGTGGACATGGCGCTGATGGTGACCGACAGCGCCACGTCGCCCCGCGCGAGATAAATCATGACGTTCGACGCCGTGCCGCTCGCCACGCTGCCCACGAGCACCATGCCGGCGGTCAGATCGGGCGGCATATGCAGTACGCGCGCGATCACCCAGGCGGCTAGCGGCATCACGAGGTAATGCAGCACCACGCCTGCGACGATTGGGGCGGGACGTGTAAAGACACGTTTGAAGTCGTCGAACGTGAGCGTGACGCCCATCGCGAACATCACGACGGTCAGCAGCGCGGTGACGTGCGGCGTGACGCCGGAGAAGCTGGCCGGCGAAAAGTAAGCGGCAACGGGGAGCAGCAGGGCCCACAACGGGAACAAGCGGGTGACACGGGCGATCATGAGATCCTCGGAGAACGGAAATGCGGCGCGCGAACTGGCGAGTCCATGCGCCCTCGTTCCCTGAGAGGTCATCGCACCTGCCACACCCGGGCCGCCGGGCGCAAAAGGTTAATATTTTACTTAATTTGCGCCAGCCACTTCTCGAGGACTCCCCGAACGGGTTCGGCGTGCGCGTCGGGCACGCGCGCGGCACGATACTTCGAGGCCCAATGAAAACGGGCCTGACGAGCAAGACGCGGTTCAAACTCACTGGAGTGTTGAACCGCGAATGCATCATCAGGCCCGTGGCAAGCGCTGGCGACGTTTAATCGCGTTTCGGTTTGCCCATCAACAGGGCAGCACCGACGCCATCACGGCGTGCCGGGCGCGGCCCGCGCTGCGCGAAATCGCTGCGCTCACCGCCGCCCTGCCCGCGCGACGCATTCTGCCCGTCGCGATTTTGCCCTTGATGCGCTGCGCCTTGCGTGGCACGCGCCGGGGCGCGTTGCCCTTCGACACGCTTGCCGCCGCCGACACCACCGCTACCACCGTTACCGCCACCACCTGCGCGCTTGCCCGGTTGCGATTGATTGCCGCCGAAGCCGCCACCGTTACCGTTCCCACCGCCGTTGCGGCCACCGGTTGCCGCGCCGCTCGTGCGCGGTGCCGGTGCGTTGCGCTCGCCATTGCGTTGGCCGCCACCGTCGGCCGCGTGACGCGGCTTGCCGGCATCGCCCTGACGCGGGGCGCGGCCGTCGCGGCCACCTTCACGGGGCTCGCGCGCTTCACGCGGCGCACGGGCCTGCTGGCCATCGCCGCGACCACGCCCGCCGCCACCACCGCCACCCGGCGCACCACGGCCACCCGATTGATTCTTGCGAATCGGCTGGGCAACGGCGGTCGGGTCCGGCTCGAAGCCCGGCACCACTTCCGTGTCGATCTGGCGCTTGATGAGGCGCTCGATGGCGGTGAGCAGTTGATGCTCGTCCACGCACACCAGCGACACGGCTTCGCCCTGCGCACCGGCACGGCCCGTACGGCCGATACGGTGCACGTAGTCTTCCGCCACTTCCGGCAGATCGAAGTTCACCACGTGCGGCAGTTGATCGATATCGATACCGCGTGCGGCGATATCGGTCGCCACCAGCACTTGCAGCGTGCCGCTCTTGAACTCGGCCAGCGCGCGGGTGCGGGCACCCTGACTCTTGTTGCCGTGAATCGCGAGGGCCGGCACACCGCCCTTCGTCAGCTGTTCGGCCAGACGATTGGCACCGTGCTTGGTACGCGTGAAGACGAGCACCTGAAACCAGTTGTTCTCGCGCACCAGGTGTTCGAGCAGTTCGCGCTTGCGGTCACGGTCGACCGGGTGAATCTTCTGCGCAACCGTCTCGGCCGTGGTGTTGCGGCGAGCGACTTCGATCAGGGCGGGCGACTTCAGCAGGCCATCGGCCAGTTGCTTGATTTCGTCCGAGAACGTGGCCGAGAACAACAGGTTCTGACGCTTTGCCGGCAGCACGGCCAGCACGCGGCGGATGTCGCGAATGAAGCCCATGTCGAGCATGCGGTCTGCCTCGTCGAGTACGAGGATTTCCACGGCCGACAGGTCGACGGTCTTCTGCTGCATGTGGTCGAGCAGACGGCCCGGCGTGGCGACGAGAATATCGACACCGCGCGCCAGTTGGCGCACCTGCGGCACCATCGACACGCCGCCGAAGACGGTCATCGACGTGAGGGGCAGGTACTTGCCGTATTGCGTGACGCTCTCTTCGACTTGCGCGGCCAGCTCACGCGTGGGCGTAAGCACGAGAGCGCGCACGCGGCGTTTGCCGTTAGCGGCAGCGGGGGCTGCACGCGACGAGAGCATTTGCAGGATCGGCAGCGTGAAGCCTGCCGTCTTGCCGGTACCGGTTTGGGCACCGGCGAGAAGATCGCCGCCTTGCAGGACAGCCGGAATCGCTTGTTGTTGAATCGGGGTCGGTTGTGTGTAGCCGAGATCGCTGACTGCACGCAGGATGTCGGCCGATAGGCCGAGCGTTTCAAAAGACATATAAAGACCAATGCGCGGACTCCACGATGTGTGTCCCCGCGCGTATCGATTGATTGTTCTTGATGGAAAGCCCGCGTCGGGCGTGCGACGCACGTCGCGCTCATTTTGGGCGACGCGTCTGAAGACGCCGGCAAGACGACCCGCCGGCTGACTATATGTGTCTAGCGGCTTGGCGGGCGAGGCCGTCGCGGGTACGGCCGTGTCTTGAAAGGGCGTAGTTTACCACGCGCCCCCTGCGCGAGTCAGGTGACATCCCACGGCGCTATCGCGAGCGCGGGCCTAGCCGCTACACTGACGCCATTCTCCCGACGCCCAGGTGGCATTTTCCGTGCGATTCGATCTGACCGACCTGCGCCTGTGCCTGCTGGTGGCCGAGGCCGGCAGCATTACCGGCGGGGCCGAGCGCGCCCATCTGACCCTCGCCTCCGCCAGCGCCCGCATTCGCGGGCTGGAAGAGACGCTAGGGGTCGCCCTGTTCATGCGCCACCGTCAGGGTGTCATCCCCACGCCGGCCGGGCGCGCCCTGCTCGCCCACGCCCGCCGGGTGCTGGCCCAGATCGAGCAGATGCGCGGCGAACTCGGCGAATACGCGGCGGGCCTCAAGGGCAACGTGCGCATTGCGTCGAACACGGTCGCCATGTCCGAATTTCTGCCGGATCTGCTGGGCGCGTTCCTCGCGGAGCATCCGAATGTGGAAATTGCCCTGCGCGAACAGACCAGCCCCGCTGTCGTGCAGGCCGTGCTGGAAGGTGCGGCGGATATCGGCGTCGTCTCCGACTGGATCGAGCTGACCGGGCTTGAAACCGTGCCGTTCCGGCAAGACCGGCTGGTGGTCGTCACGCCACCGGGCCATGCGCTGACGCAACGCGACGACGTCGCCCTCATCGACATTCTCGACGCCGAATTCATCGGCCTGCCCGAGCAGAGCGCCTTGGCCGAGCATCTCGACGGCCACGCGAAGCGTGCCGGGCGGCCGTTGCGCTACCGGCTGCGGCTGCGCGACTTCGACAGCTTGTGCCGGGCCGTCGCAGCGGGTGCCGCGCTCGGTATCGTGCCGCTCAGCGCCGCCCGGCGCTCGGCGGCAACGCTGGGCATCGGCATGGTGCCGCTGTCAGATGCGTGGGCGCTGCGCACGCTGGTGCTGTGTGTGCGCGAGCGCGACGCCCTGCCCGTCTACGCCCGCCAGTTGCTCGACCGGCTGCAAGGGCCTGCCGCCCATTCGGCTGACACGACCGACGACACAAACAAAAACGGCACGACGTAATTGCCGTGCCGCTCGTTTGATGCTCGTTTGATGCTTGTGTAATGCTCGTCTGACGCCGGGAGAAGGCTCGCCCGGCGCCTTTCCTGCCAAGCCTGCTTACATCGCCGCCGGCGTCGAAACACCGCGTCCACGCAGCAGCGCGTACAGGATGATGGCGCCGAACGTCGCGCAACCGATGCCGCCCAGCGAGAAGTTGCCGAACTTCAGCGTGAAGTCACCGGCGCCGAGCACCAGCGTGACTGCGGCCACGATCAGGTTGCGGTTATCCGAGAAATCCACCTTGTTCTGCACCCAGATGCGCGCGCCGGCCACCGTAATCAGGCCGAACACCACAATCGACACACCACCGAGCACCGGGCCCGGAATCGTCTGGATCACCGCACCGAACTTCGGCGAGAACCCCAGCACGAGCGCGATCACCGCCGCCACGGCAAACACCACCGTCGAGTAGATCTTCGTGACCGCCATCACGCCGATGTTTTCGGCGTAAGTCGTCACCCCGGTGCCGCCGACGCTGCCCGACACGATCGTCGCCAGACCGTCGCCGAGGAAGGCGCGGCCCATATAGCGGTCCAGATTCTGACCGGTCATGGCGCTCACGGCCTTGATGTGACCGAGGTTTTCCGCGACCAGAATGATGGCGATAGGTGCCAGCAACACCATGGCTTCCGGCTTGAACACCGGCGCTGCAAAGTGCGGCAGGCCGAACCAGGCCGCATTGGCGACGATCGAGAAGTCGATCGGCTTGCCAAGCCCCATGCCGTTGGTGAGCACCGCGTACAGCACATAGGCGAGCAGCAGGCCGACGAGAATCAGCAGCCGCTGCACCATGCCGCGCGCAAACACGGCCACGAGGCCGACGCACAGCACCGTCGCGAGGGCCATCCACGTGTCGAAACTGGTGGCCGAGACGCCCTTCACCGCCACCGGCGCGAGGTTCAGGCCGATCACGGCAACGACCGCACCGGTCACCACCGGGGGCATGAGCGCCTCGATCCAGCGAGTGCCGACCACCATGACGATCAGGCCGATGATGGCGTACAGCACACCGCACGCGATGATGCCGCCCAGCGCGACCGGAATATTCAGGTTTGGCCCGCTGCCGGCATAGCCCGTCACCGAGATGACGAGGCCGATGAACGCGAAGCTCGACCCGAGGTAGCTGGGCACGCGCCCGCCGACGAGCACGAAGAACAGCAAGGTGCCGATGCCCGACATGAAGATGGCGAGGTTCGGATCGAAGCCCATGAGCAACGGGGCCAGCACGGTCGAGCCGAACATGGCGACCACGTGCTGGACGCCCATGGCGATGGTCTGCGGCCAAGGCAGGCGTTCGTCGGGCGCGATGACGCGTCCGGACGCCGTGTCCCGTTGCTGCCATTTGGGGAAATAACCCTCTGCCATATCGATCTTCTCCTGTGTGTCGTGCGCAAGGTGGGCCAATGAAACTGGCGGCAGTGTACGGAGCGCCAGACCGGAAGGCAAGGCGAGAAAAAGCGGCGCGGGCGGGGATACAACGGCGGGGTAAGCGACGAGCTGAGCAGCGGGCTGAGTGGCGGGCTGAGCAGCGATGCAGGCGGCGGCATCCGGAATGCCGCCGCCGTGTGTGACGGGCGCTCAGTGCTTGCCGACGCCTTCGAGAATCAGATCGGCCAGCCGCGTGTAATTGCCGTCGAAGTGGTGCCCCCCCGGCATTTTGACGATCTGCACACGCTTGGGGTCGAGGCCGGGGCAATTGCTGTCGTCCTCGTCGGCGCCGTACACGCACATCGCCAAGCCATCGGGCAGGCGTTCGACCTCCGGGCGGATCGGCAGGCCGTTCTGGCTGGACATCACCCAGTTGGTCATGCGGAATTCGAAGTCGGCCTTCTGCCCCAGCCCCATCAGCACGAGCAGCGCCACGCGCTCCTTGCTGACCGGTGGCATGCGGTTGACCATGAACGGCAGCACATCCGCCCCTTGCGAATAACCGATGAGAATCACGCGCTTCTTGTTCCAGCGTGTCTGATAGAAGCGCACCAGCCGGTCGATATCGAGCGCGCCCGAGGCGGGTGTGCGCGCCGACCAGAAGTAGCGCAGCGAGTCGATGCCGACCACCGGCAGGCCGTGCGCGGCGAGCGCCCCGGCAACATCGCGATCCAGCCCGGCCCAGCCGCCATCGCCCGACAGCAGAATCGCGAACGCATCGGCCATGTTGGCCGCGGGCTTGCCCGTCGCGGCGACTTCGATCACCGGCAGATCGGCCACTGCGGCGGGCGGGCGCACCGTCCCCGCCACGTGATGTGCATTGAGCCGCTTGAACGCGTTCTTGTATTGCGTGGCCCAGTCGGCCAGCACCGGCGTGTTCCCGCCCGGTGAGGCGTCGGCACCGTCACCCTGACTGCCGAGACTGCCCGCCAGACCGCCCACGACCCAACTGGCGTTCGAGGCACGCGCGACAAAGCCTTGGGCGAGACGATCCGAACAACGCGGCGCACGCGCGACCGGACTCCCCGCCGGGCCGCTCATGGCCAGCCACGGCGCCCCCAGCGCGGGGGCCGGCAGCAGACGCATCGGCGCGCCGCCGGCGGTATGCGTGATGCCGCGTCCGAAATGCACGCCCTCGCCCTGACACAGCGGCTTGGCCATCGGCAGTACCGGGCAGAAGTCGACCGAGAGCGCACCGGAGAAGGTTTCGCTCTTGGCCTGCGCGAGCATCGCGTAAGCGAACGTCCCGCCGACGCCATCGCCCACAAGAATCGGCGGTGTGTAGCCGGGCAGCTTTTCGTAGGCTTCGAGAAAGCGGCCGAAGTTATCCAGATCGCCCGACGGGAAGACACACGCGCCGTCATCCTTGGTGAAGTTCGCCATCAGCCGGGCCGTGTCGATGCCTGCCACGATGGCCCCGGTGTCGACGAGCGCGCGCGCCATGCGCTCGGCACGCGGCGTCCAGCCGTCGTCATCCGAAAGGAACAGCACCGTGGCATTCGGCTCGCCCGCCGGCCGGAAGACCGGCACGTTTTCGAACCGGCCATGCGAGATGACTTCCGTGGCGGCGCCGCGTGACGCCGCAGCACCGGCCGCCGCAGCCGCAGCGGGTGCCATGACAGGCGCGGTGACGCTGGAGGCGAGCGATGGCGGCACGGCGACCGGGCCCGCCTTCGGGGCAGGCTTGAGTACGTTGCGCGCCTTCGCAGCCTGTTCCGCCGAGCGGGCAGACGCGGCGGACGCGAGATCGGCATGCGTGACTGTCTGCGACGATTGGGGCGATGGAGCCGATTGCGCCGATTGCGCCGGCGTCTGTGCGTTTGCCAAACCGCTCACGGCGCTCACGGTCAGCGGCAGAAACAATGCCGCAGCCAGCCAAACACCACGTCCGCCGCCCGTCTTCATCCCTGCCGTCGCCATTGCGCGGTGTTTCCGTTGCGAGCAATCCGTTCGATCCTTTCGGTCCATTCGATCTGTCCGATCCGTCATTTCGTAATCATCCCCTTCCAGCCGCCCCCGACAAGCGCCGCCACGTCGGCGAGCGTGAGCATCGGCGCGAGTCCGCCCGGCGTCATCAGATAGCGCGCCTCCCATTGCGGATCGAATTTGTCCTTGAAGCTGCGCAGACCACGGAAGTTGTAGAACCGCGCCCCGTGCGCAAACATCATTCGTCCGAAGCGATGCCAACGCGGCGCGAGCTGGTGCGTCACCATGCCCGACATCGGCGCCATGCCGAGCCCGAAGCGCTGATAGCCCTGCGCCTTGAAGTGCAGCATCAGATTGGCGAACAGAAAGTCCATCGTGCCGGCGGGCGCATCCGGCACCTGACGCATCAGGTCGATGCTCGCCTCGATGCGCTGCACGTCCGGACACATCAACGTCGCAAACGCGACCAGCCGCCCTTCGCGCCGCACGAGCGCCACCGGTTGCCGTGCCACGTAGGCGTCGGTGAACGCCCCCAACGAGAAGGCCTTCTCACGGGTGTGCTGTCGCGCGAGCCACGCGTCGGAAACCGCTCGCATCTCAGGCAAATGTGGCGGCACATCGGCGGGGGCAACGATTTCCAGCGAGAGCCCTTCGCGCTCGCCGCGTGCCACGCCGTGTCGCAAATTCGCGCGGCGCGAGCCTTGCAGACCGAACTCGGGCAACGACACGAACGCCTCCTCGCCCAGCTTGTACGCACGCAATCCCGCATCGATATAGAGCGGCAGCGCCTGCGGACGTGTCTTGTAAAACGCCGCACGCCCGCCGTGCGAGTCCGCCAGTTCGATGAAGCGCCAGATCAACTCCGGCCATTCCTTCTGGTCTCCCACCGGGTCGGCGAGCGACACCCACGAGCGCCGATGCTTCGCATACATGATGAAAGCGTTGCCCGACGGCGAGAACAGGAAGCTCTTGTCGCCCATGAGCGCGAGGCAGGCGTCGGCGGCCGGCTGCTTCTGAATCACCGCCCTCGCACGCGCCAACTCTTCTTCACTCGCAGGCACCATCGCCCCGGCCGACTGACGCAGCAATTGCCACAGCGACAGGCCCAGTCCGATGACGGCGACCACCATCAGCGCCCGCATCGAGCGCGGCGCATCGCCATCGAACGTGAATTGCCACCAGAGTTGATTCGCGTAACCCACGCGCCGGTACGACATGAACATCAGCCATGTACACGCGCCGAGTACCGAGAGCACCGCGATGATCCAGCCCGGTTCGAACGTCTGCGTGAAGAGCGACGAGCGCCGGTCGAATTGTTTGCGCGAGACCAGCAGCAACGTCGCCAGCACGGCCAGCACGAAGCACTCCGACAACGCGATGCCTTTCGGAATCGCGAGTACTGCCGCCACAATCGTCAGGCCGAGCGAGCCCCACCACGCGGCGTCCAGCCGATGCAGCAGGCCACGCGCGAGAAACAGCATCGCCAGCCCGGCCACGCTGCCCAGCAGGTGCGAAACCTCGACGAGAAACAACGGCACGTGCTGGCGCAGGAAGTCTTCGGCATCGCGCGTGGCGGGCGTCACGCCGGAAATCAGCAACATGACGCCGGCCACGAGCGTGAGCGCCGCCAATACGCCGGGGAAGAGCCGCACGGCCGCACGCCCGATGGGGGCGGCCGGACTTTGCCGGAATTCGAACCACGCCAGCAGGCAGGCCGCGAGCATGAGCGGCAGCAGATAGTAGATGCCGCGATAGAGCACCAGTGCCCCGGCCACCTGACTCACCGGCGCATGTCCGTTGGTGGCGAGCAGAATCACCGCCTCGAACACGCCCACGCCGCCCGGGACGTGGCTGAGCACACCCAGCGCCATAGCGATGGCGTAGAAGACCACAAACGTGGGTAGATCCACCACCCCGGCGGGCAACAGGCACCACAGCGCCGCAGCGGCCATGCCGAGATCGGCGGCAGAGATCAGGAGTTGGCGCAACGCGAGACGCAGCGGCGGCAGCGGGATATCCCAGCGGCCGAAGAGCGCCACCGTGCGCTTGCGCGCGCACAACGCGAGGAACCAGCCCGACCCGGCGAGCAGCAACAGGGCCGCTAACTGCAACATCCACGCGGGCACCGGCACCAGCGCAGAGACGCGCGACGCGCCCCACAACATCCCCAGCGAACCGAAGACCGTCATACCTAAACCGAACGCACCCGCGTTGAAGGCGACGGCCTGCGCGACCTTCGAAGCATCGACGCCGGCCGCCGCATACATGCGCATGCGCACGGTGCCGCCGGTCAGTACGCCCAGCCCGACGGAATTCCCCAGCGCATAGGCGATGAACGACGTGAGCATGACCGTCGAGCGCTTGACGGTCGCGCCCGCGAACCGCAGGCCGGAGATGTCGTAACCGGTGAGTGCCGCGTAGCTCGCGAGGGTTGCCAGCATGGCAAGCACGAGCCGTGTCACAGGGGTGTTGTGAATCGCGGCGATAACGTCGTCGTAGTGCACGTGACGCAGCATGTGATGCAGCGCGTCGAAGACGAAGAGTCCGAGCAGGACGACCCCGGCCGTGATCAGCCAAGGGCGTGCGGCGCTCCACGGCAACTGGCGCACCCAGCGCCATCGTTCGGGTAGCGCCATTACAGCAGCAGAATCGGCGGGCCGGCTCGGGCGCGCGCGAGTAGGTTCAGTCATGTATCGGTCGATCCTTCGGCCGGTACGACGCCATCAGACGCCGCCCCTAGGGCCTGTGGGCGAGTCGGAGCCAGTAGCCGATAGATTACACCGCGAAACGTGACAGGTCTTGTCGGTGTGGCGCTGACAGATCGACTCGGTAAGCCGCAAAGCCTTATCAGACGGGCATTTGCGGAGGTTGTCTCGCGAGACGAGAGAGTTCTCGGCGTGCAATAGCGACTACGCGTCGGCCGCCGCGCCCGAGTCTTCGGGGCTGGGCGGCTGCGATTGCGTTTGGCTATGGGTGATTTTTGGCGATATGTGCAACTTAATGTAAAATGCTGGCCTTTTGCTAGGTATTTACACGAAGTTTTTCTAGACTTCGATCAACATTGAAGAGCGCCGCAAAGCGGCAAGTGCGCACCCCGAACCATTCCGACTCCGAAGAGAGTTGAGTTGATGTCCATCGGATCGTGCGCGGGGGGAATTAACAATGTACGTCGTTCGGCACCGCCGGGCGGCAGGGGCACGTTTGACCACGCATGAGGCGTTGCGTTGCATGTCGCGCGACGTGTTGTGCGGCGTATCGCGTATCGGCGCGCGTTTGACGCGTGTTGCCGATGTTGGCGATACGACCGATGTGAAACCGCGCCAGTCCTTCCGGGGTCTGGTGGCGGCCGCGCTGATTGGCGCGGCGACCCTGCTGACGGCAGTCAATGCGCTTGCGCAGAACAATTCAGCGGCGGCAACAACCGCCAGCAGTGCCAACAGTGCCAACAGTGCCTCCAGTGGAGCAGGCGCTGTCGTTGCACTGCCCTCGACCGGTGGCTCGGTGCCCATTACACCGGCCGTGCCGATCGGGCAGTCGACCATCACGCAGGGCGTGGCGCAACTCAAAGAGCGCTACAACCTGTCGCACGTCTGGCTGCGCTCGGAAACCGATGGCGGCGCGCCGCTCGAAGCGGCCACGCCGGGCGACGACGCCTCGCGGATGCTGCCGGTGGCCAGTCTGTCGAAATCGGTCACCGCCATCGGCATCGCGCTGCTCGTGCAGCAGGGCAAGCTCTCGCTCGACGCCAAGCTGGGCGAGCTGCTCGACGCCTATTCCAAGGAACACGGCAAACCGCTCGACCCGAGCCTTCGCGACCTGAGCGTGCGGCGTCTGCTGGCGCATCGCGCCGGTCTCGCGACCAATGGCTACAACGACCCCGTCAACGGGTTGTATAGCGGGCTGGCGATTCGTCGTGTGGGCGGCAGCTCTGACTTCTTCAACTATCTCGATGCGGGCGACGCCGGTCACTCCACGGGCAAGACCGACTTCGTCTATTCGAACGTCTCGTATCTATTGCTCGGGATGGTGATCGAAGCCGTGTCGGGCACCGACTACAAAGATTTCTGCGAGAAGAACATCTTTGGCCCGCTCGGCATTGCCGACGCAACGCTGCCTGAAAGCTGGCGGCTTCTGGCGCCGTTCGCGGGCTGGCAGATGTCGACCTCGGCACTGCTCAAGGTGTGGCGCGTGTTCGACATTCGCCGTCCGAGTCTGCTGACCGAGAAGACACTGCGCGCGATGCTGCTCGACAAGCAGGCCGGGCCAATCAATCCGGATCGCGACATCTTCTACACGCTGGGCGTGTTTCTCGTGCCCGGTTCGGGAGATCGCAGTTACCGGATCAGTCACGACGGCATCGCCGACTTCTTCCGCACGCAGTCCACCTACTACACGGTGGTCGAAAAGACGGTGCCGGGAGATAGCTGGGCGCTGGTGGTCTCGCCGATTCCGCCGCGCGGGCAATTCGGCGCGATTCAGCGCGACGTGCGCAAGATCATTCGACAGGCGCGTCTGGTGCCGTGACTTTGCGGCGGCGCGGTGTCTTCGGCGGCGCCGCTGCATCGCTCACGCCGAAATCCACGACCAGCGTCCCCGCAATCAGCGCGCGCTTTTGCGTCGCACTCAACTGCTTCACCCGATACTCTGCGCGCGACGCTGCGGAGCGGTCCGCAAAATCCATCGACAACAAAATGCCCGACGGCGGGTGGGCGCGTGTGAAGCGCGCCCCTTTACCCGCCACGTGTGCGGCGTAGCGCGCCTGAACATCGACCGTGATACCGGTGTAGATGCGCCCGCCCGCGCACTCGAGCAAATAGAGAAACCACGGTTTGGGGGAGGGTGTGCCGGTCATGCCTTCGTCTTCCCCTCACGCGTGAATTCGCGCGGCGACACGCCCAACGCGCGCCGGAACATGGCCGAGAACGCAGCCGGGTTCGCATAACCCAGACGTGCCGCAACGCTTGCCACCGGCACGCCGCGCGCAATCCAGTCGACAGCCCGCGCCAGTCTCACCTGCTGCCGCCACGTGCCGAAACTCGTCCCGAGTTCCGTGCTGAACAAGCGCGCGAGTGTGCGCTCCGAGGCCCCCACTTCCGATGCCCATTGCGCCAACGACCGATCGTCATCGGGTTGTTCCATCAACGCGTCACACAGCAGCCGCAAGCGCCGGTCGGTCGGCATCTGCAAATCGAGCGAGACGGGCGGCGCGACGCGCAACTCTTCAAGCAGTAAAGACGTGATCAACCCATGGCGGCGATCCGTCACTGGCATATCGCCTGCCAGCGCTGCCGCCAGATCGCGCATCAGCGGCGATGCTTCGATCACCACGCACCGGTCAGCCGGTAGCGGCGACGCTTCGGGCCACAGATACAACGCATAGAACTCGGCGACGCCCAGTGCCGCCACTTCATGCAGCATTTCCGCCGGCACCCACGCCGCGCGAAAGATCGGGGCGATCAGACTGGTGTTGCCTGCGTTAATGCGCAGGCCGCCACGCAGCGGAAAGATCAACTGTCCCCACGGGTGGCGATGCGATTCGATGAGTGCGTCAGCGGGCGGCGTGCGCAGATGCGCGATGACCGGCACGTCGGCGCTCGGCGCGGTGCGCGGCATCGGGAAGAAGTTCGGGCGCGCCGCTGAGGCGCGCGGGGGGCGTGGCATATTCGCGTTGGTATTTGTCCGGATCGGGGTGACGTAGCCCCCGATGAGTCGCTAGGATACGGCATGCCCGCGCCGACGCAAGCCACTGTGCCATCGCGGGCGGCAATACCTAGCAATACCGAGCAACACCGAGCAACACCGAGCAACACCGATTCTCTGGCCCATCATCAAAACGACAAGCGCCATGACCGATGCTTCGCCGCAACACTCGCCCGTCACCCCGTCCCGTCCTGCGGAAACCCTTCGCCGCGATCGCCTGAAAGCGCAGGCCCGCGCCCTCTCCGGCTACGGCGTCTATATCCTGCTGGCGCTCGCGCTGTGGGCCGCCAGCCACGGCAGCACCATGCTGGGTCTGACGCCGACCGCCGCGCAGGCGGCCGTGCTCGTGCTGTTCACCATCGGCGCATGGGCGTTCGGGCTGTTCCCCGAGCCGATCACCACGCTGACGTTCTTTCTGCTGGCGGTGTTGCTGCACGTCGCGAAGCCCGAAGTCATCTTCGCGGGCTTCCACTCGGCAGCGTGGTGGCTGGTGTTCGGCGGCGCCGTCACCGGCATTGCCGTGCGCACGACCGGCCTCGGCACGAAACTCGCCGCGACGCTCTTCGCGCTCAAGCGCCCGACATACCCGCGCTATGTCGCGTCTGTGATGGTCGCGTGCGTGGGCCTCGCGTTCGTGATGCCTTCCACGACCGGCCGCATCTTGTTGCTCATCCCCATCGTGCTGGCACTCGCCGATCGCATCGGACTCACGGAGGGACGACGTGGCCGCACGGGGCTCGTCATGACCGTCGCGGCCGCCAGCTACATGCCCCCCACGACGATCCTGCCCGCTAACATTCCCAACAGCGTGTTGATGGGCGCGGCCGACTCGTTCTACGGTGTGAAGCTGCACTACGCGCCGTATCTCTTGCTGCACTTCCCGGTGCTCGGCGCGCTCAAGGCCGTGATTCTGGTGTGGGTGATCTGTCGCCTCTTTCCCGATAACGGTCCGCTCGAGAACACGAAGGACGCCGTCGCACCGCCGCTGTCGACCGATGCGCGGCGCTTGTCGGTCTTGCTGGCGCTGGCGCTTGCCGGCTTCGCCACCGACGCATGGCACGGCATCTCGCCCGCGTGGATCTCTGTCGCTGCGGCCATCATCTGCTTGCTGCCTGCCATTCACATCGTCACGCCGAAGACCTTCACCGAGCAGATGCACATCACGCCGTTGATCTACGTGGCGGGCTTTCTCGGCATGGGCGCGGTCGTGGCAGACACCGGTCTGGGGGAAAAACTTGCACGGTTATGTCTCGACGCCGTCGGCATGGTGCCGGGCACGCCGGTCATCAATGCCGCGTGGTTGATCGCCATCGGTGCGGCCATCGGCCTGGTGGCCACGTTACCGGGGCTGCCGGCGGTACTCACACCGCTTGCCGGACAACTCTCTACCGCCAGTGGCCTGCCGCTCTACACCGTGCTGATGTTGCAGGTGCCGGTGTTCTCCACAGCACTGCTGCCGTACCAGAGCCCGCCGATGATGATCGCCATGCATCTCGGGGGCGCCACCATGCGCGACGGCACGCGGCTGACCGTCGTCATGACCGTCATCACGCTGGTGCTGCTGTTCCCGCTCGATTACCTCTGGTGGCGCGTGCTCGGCATGCTGCCCTGAACCCTGAATCGTCGTGACTCCTGAATATCCATAACGTGCGAAGGGCTGCGTTGGCACGAGGCTTGCATGACATCTCGTGTAGTCCGTGTGACACCACAACGCAGCGCACGTTTGGGAGATCGTTCATGGCAGCACCGGAGAGAATCGTCGAGTTGGCCCACAGCGTTAAGAACATTGCCGACGACAAGATCGCAACCATCGCCCACATCACCCGGGAGACCAAGTACCTCGCGCTCAATGCGCTCATCGAAGCCGCTCGTGCGGGCGACGCGGGACGGGGATTCGCCGTCGTCGCCAACGAAGTGAAACATGTCTCCGAGCGCATCACGACGATTGCCGGGGATCTGACGACTGAGCTGGCCGGCTCGCTAACCGAGCTATCGGCGCTGGGCGACAGCATGATCGGTCAGTTGGAACAGCATCGCGGGCAGCGTCTGGCCGACCTTGCGCATCACATGATCGAGATCATCGACCGCAACCTCTACGAGCGCTCATGCGACGTGCGCTGGTGGGCCACCGACGCGGCCCTCGTCGATGTTCTGAGCGAGCCATCGCCTGAAGCGGCGCGCCATGCGTGCCGACGCCTTGGCGTGATTCTCGACAGTTACACGGTGTATCTCGATCTCTGGGTGGCGGATGCCGACGGACGTATCGTTGCCAACGGCCGCCCTGATCGCTATCCCGGCGTGATCGGGTCTGATGCCTCGCGCCACCCGTGGTTTCTCAAGGCGATGAACACCCCGAGCGGTGCCGACTATGCCGCGTTCGACGTGCGTCGCGCAAAGCTCCTGCACAACGCCGAAGTCGCGACCTATGCAACGGCGATTCGAGAGGCGGGCGAAACGCATGGCGCGCCGCTCGGCGCGCTGGGGATCTTCTTCGATTGGGCACCGCAGGCGAAGGCCGTCGTGCAAGGGGTCCCGCTGCTGCCTGACGAACGCGCGCGTACGCGATGCCTGCTGCTCGATGCGGAGCATCGTGTGTTGGCGTCGAGCGATGGCGAGGGGATATTGCTGGAGCGCTTCAGTCTGCGCAGACCGCGCGACGGCGTGTCGGCATCGACCGGTTTCTATCACGCCGGGGATGCGGGAGAGGCAGACGAGGATGGCCTCGTCGGCTATGCGCTCACGCCGGGCTACGAGACTTATGAGGGATTGGGATGGTACGGCGTGGTGCAGCAATGGGACGACGACGCTGCATTGCGGGACATACGCACCAAAGGGGTGCTGTCTGCTTCGCCGGTGCCGGCATCGCCCGCGCATGATGCGTCGAACGCGGTAGTGTCCGAGATTGAGACTTCAACGCAGGCCCAGCGCTGGCTCGCTGCCTGAGCGACAAAATACCAGCCAACGGTCGCCGTCCTCCTCGCGCCAGAACGCCCCTTCGCGTTCAAGGACGGCGGCGAGCCGCTGGCGCGTGTCGCGCCGATGCGCATCGCTCACACCGGGCAGGATCATGCCGCGCACGTAGGTCACATGCGGTACCGTGCGCAGCAACATCCGGATCAGTCGACAGAAACGACGCACCACGAGTTCGCTGGTGGTGGCCTCCGGCCCGAGCCTGAAATCGGTGACCGTCAGCACGGTCCCGGCGGCCACCTTATCCAGGCGATGACAGAGCGACAGCACACCGTCGTCGACACGATGCCCCACCTCGACTCGCGTGCGCTCGCAGACTTCGACGTTGGCTGAAAAGCGATGGGTCCGGAAGAATGCCGCAACAGCGCGCTCGCAAGTTCTCATTGGGTTACCGAATGGACTCGTACATTTTGACGACCTGCTGCCCCCACATACTGAGCATTGCCTGAGACTTCTCGCGAATGTCTGCGCTGCTCGCCTCGATACGCTGACGCAGCCGATCGTTGGAACGGCGGGTCTCGTCGGTCAGCGAGGTTTCGAACTCGCCAAGCACATCGTTATCGCGTCCTGCAAACGACTCGTTGTTGGCTTTGAAATCAATGCCGTGTTTGATCGTCGTGCCCATACCGTTCGTAATATCGCTGCCGATGCGTGCGATATCCCCCATGCCCTTGAAACCGGCCACCGCGCCACCGGCGCCTCCGACCAGCGAAAAGAGACCGGCACCCAGACCGCCGCCCGCTGACGACATCCCCGAGCTGTAGTGCTTCTTGTTGGCGTTGTATTTCTCCTGCCGCGCGGTTTGTGCCCTCTCGAACACGATCACATCGTGACGGGTGCGGAACGACTGATCGACGTTGCGCTCTTCCGTGCGCATCGTGACGAAGAGCTTGTGCAGCATGCGCAGCAGTGCAAGACCATCCGGTTTGTCTCTGAGGGACGACGGTACCGGCGGGCGCTCGTCTTCGAGCGCGGTGTCGCGCTGAACCGAGGCTGCCGGTGACATCGAGGAGGTGCGAAGCGTCATATCAAACTCCATCATAAGAATGGCGTGGCATCTGCCACGCCCGATGATTCAAAAGCGGTGCGAATTCACGCCATGGACGCCGCGATGCGAATCCGCGTTGCGCCCGTTTGCTGCACCATCTGGCTAGCGGACGTCGCAACGTCGGCCTGTTGCTCGATCAGCGTCTCCATGCGCTTTGCATTGCGTTTCTTGTCGTCCCCTGTCATGTCCATGAGCGTTTGCAGCCACATCATGTCGACGCCGAGATTTCTCGCTTCGAAGTTCAGCTTCGCGCGTTGCATGCCGATCACGTTCTGACCGACAGCGTTGGCACCGACCAGCGTGCTGCGCACCGCGCCCGATAGCGACCACGAACCGCGCAACGCCGCCCGCCCCACTTCCAGACGCAATTGCGAACTGAATGAGTTACTCAGACTTTTCGCCGTGACGGCCTTGCCCTTCGCGACCTGTTTGGTCGCCGCCTTGACGACTTTCTTGAACGTCCGCTCGACCATCTGCTCGGTCATCTGTTGTGCAAATGTCTCCGCCATCCGATTGAAACCCGCCTTGGCCAGCGCACGCGAGGTGCGCGTGCCGCTTTGCAGCAGCGATTTGCCAACGCGCTTGCCGATCTGGTCACGGATCACGAAGCTGACTTCGGACGACACGCGCTTCTTGATCGTATCGATGGCTGCCTTGTCGCCCGCCTTGACCGCCTGTTCGAGCGACTCGCCCGCAGCGCCCTTGAACACGCGGCCCGCTGTCTTCGTCACCGTGCGCGCGGCAAGCACCCCTTTGAGCGACGTACCGAAGCCCACCACGGCGCCGATGATCTGAAACGCCATCTGCGCTTTGCCCCACTTCTCGGCCTGCTGCTCGTGGTAGCCCGCGTTCTTGGGATCGACCAGCGCCATCGTTTTGTGGAACGCAGCACCGAGACCCGCGATGCCCGCGCCAAGATCGGCGACACCGCCCGCAATCAGCAACGGGTTCATCGTCAAGACGCCCGTCACCACTTTGACGGCACCCACGACCGTCTCGACCGCGGCCACAATCCAGTCGAACACGGCCCCGAAGACGCCGCCCTTGCGCGCCTTGTTGGCATCTTCGGTGGCCTTGTCCATCTGCTCGCGAAACTTCTGGATATCTTCCTGGCGCAACTTGTCCTGACGCTCGGCGAGCAGCTCAAGCGCGCGTTGCGTCGATTTCGCCGTATCGCCCAGCGCTTCCATCGTGATCATCGAGGCCATCATGGCCATGGTCGATGGATCGAGTTGCTCCAACGCGGCAAGGTCTTGCGCACCGTGATGGCCCTGCGGGCGGAGGGCATCCGCTGCCAGACCGCTGCTGATCGAGAAAAGCTTCTGCAACAACCGGGCGAACGCGCCGTCCGCTTCTTTCGCGTCAACGTCGTCCGGCATGTCGGGCGCGAAGTCATCCGACGTGAGCCATTTGTCATGCTCGCGGCGCTTGCGCGCCGCATCCGCCTGCGCATTAGCGGGTGCGGTATCGGCGGCAGGGACATCGTGGACGTCCGTCGTCCGCAACGGGGCGATGCCGGCCCCTACCGAATAAATCGGAATCATGTTGTCTCCTGTCGTAGAGGAATGTCGAGGGCTTCGCATCTCGCGCTCGCCGAGCGGGCGAGCGTTGCATGTTGAGGTTCAGCAGCACACAACCGGAGCGCGGCGCGATATGCCTTGATGGCGAACTCCCGATTGCCGGCGCGCTCATAACTGAGCCCGGCAAGATAAGGGGCGCGAGGGTCCGACGCGCGGATCACCCCGGCCTTCGCAAAACACGGCAACGCCTGCTCGTGCTGACCGAGACGCTGATAGCAAAGTCCCAAGCCGAACCAGTCATCGAACGACCACTGATCCAACGTGGTCAGCACGAAATACACCCGCTGGGCGGCGGCGACTTTTCCTTCCGTGAAGCGCCGACACGCATGGGCACGCACACGAGCGATATCGGCCTCATCAAGATCCGCGAGCATGCGCAGCGCGCCGCCTTGCTCGAAAAACCTCGCAAAGATCGCCTCGGCGTCTTCTGCCGCAGGCTCCGATCGCGACGCCGCCCCGGGTGCGATGCCGCTCACGTGCGCAACGATCCGTTGATCTGATTGAGCTGCGAGCCTTGCGAACTGATAATCGTGTTCACCAGCGTCGATGCGCCGTTGTACTGCTGAAGTGTCTTGTTGATTTCGATCTGATCGACGGTGCGGCTGTCGGAGGCTTGTTCGCCGAAACCTTCGGCAGCCGCCTTCAACGCGCGCAGATGTGCGGCGTTGTAATCGCCATGGCCACCGGACGGCTGGGTGCCCTTCTCCGTGCGGCCTTCCCACTTGGTGATCGTTTTTTTTGTGCCGTCGTCACTCGTCGTGATCTCTATGTCGTACTTTTCGAAGAACCCCCGGATACCGGCACCGATCTTCACCTTCTTCGCGTTATCCGAGCCGACATCGTTGATCAGCTTCTCGATCTGATTGGCCGCTTCGCGGGCTTCTCGGCCTTGTGCCTGACGCTTCTTCATTTCCTGAATCTTGTAGTTCGCGTCTTCGGCGCCGGCTTCCATCATCATCGTGCCGTATTGCGCCAGCAGGCCGTGAAAGTCGAGCTTCACTTTTTCGCCCGCGCCTTCGTAACCGCGCAGGTCGCGCTTGATTTTTGACTCGGAGATGAAGCTCGGATTTGAGATAGGCGTAGCCATTGATTTATTTCCTTAGGTAAGAGATGAACTTCAGATGTTTTGCGTGATTGACTTCAACGTCTCGCGCAGACGTGTCTGGGTGCCGTTGGCCAGCGATAGCGTGGTCTCGTAGAACATGAGCAACCGCTTGACCTCGACTTGATCCTGCGTTGCGGCGCCCCCGGCGAACGACACCGCTTCGAGGTCCGCTTTCAGGCGTCGCAGCGCTGGCGCATCGAACGGTGCCGATGCCGCTTCGGCAGAGATCAGATCGTGCCGGGTGGCAAATTCACGCAGCGCCGGCGGCAACGATTGCGTTTGTGTGGCGCTCGCCAGCAAGCCGTCGCAGACCTTTGCGTAATCACGCGCGCTGCGTGCCGCATCAAGTCTGGCAATCAGCAGCGGCAACGCCGACATCGAGTGCGCATGCACTTCGATCAATTGGTCCCGCGCCCGCAGAATCACCGCCTTCAGCAAATTGCCGTCGGCATCGTCGATCTGCATATCTGCGATTTCATACGCCGAGATTTTTGACATCACGGCAAGCCCGTCTTCAAGACGCGTGCCGGACACTCGGGGAATAGCGCTCCACATCGTTGCCTCCCGGTTCAGGCGCGCGGCGCAGACGGCACGCGCTTCGCCGACTGACGCACAGGTTGCTTCGATTGCACAGGCAGCGTTTCGGGGGCATCGGCTTTCAACTTTTCGATGGCATGCGCCAGCGCACCGCTCATGCGCTGAATCTCACGTTCGTCACGTTGA
Organism: Pandoraea sp. PE-S2T-3; assembly: GCF_002179965.1. Classification (GTDB taxonomy): domain Bacteria; phylum Pseudomonadota; class Gammaproteobacteria; order Burkholderiales; family Burkholderiaceae; genus Pandoraea. Next base: position 786,273 of record NZ_NGUQ01000007.1, on the reverse strand, counting down.
AAGGCCACGCTTTCGACCAGCGCAGAAAGTCGCTGAAGTTTTTCGCGGGCTTCGGGGGTGTTGGCCGCTTCGAGACGAGCGACCTCGTCGAGCATCGTCTGATATTCCTGCATGTGACGATGCAGCTTGCGACCCGCCAGTTGCATCTCGGCGCAGGCGCGCTCGTACTGGCGAATGACATCGTCCTGCGACGCCGAACCACTCTCGGCAGACGAGAGCGGTGGCGTTTGGGGGACCTGCGATGACTCGGACATTGAAGTGCCTCCGTACGTAGATTGGTGCTGTTAGAAACAACACGTGCATCGTACGGAGGCGTCACTGACGTGACTTCTCAAACTGCGACTTTGCTTCCGGGAAGCGGATAGGCTTCAGTGCTTTCCCATGTCACGCGTGTCATGTTCACCGCATTGCACGGTGACGACTCTCGCGCAGACCCCGCGATCAGCGCACACCAAACCCGCCACCGCCCGGCGTTTCCACCACGAAAATGTCGCCCGGTTGCATTTGCGTGCGGCCAATGTGGCCCAGCGCTTCGCGGGTGCCGTCCGAGCGCTCCACGTAATTTGCGCCCAGCGCGCCGACCTCGCCGCCCTGCGCACCGAACGGTGCGTGCACGCGATTGTTCGACAGGATCGATGCCGTCATCTGCGTAAGGAAGCGAATGCGCCGCACAGCGCCGTTGCCGCCGTGCCAACGTCCTGTCCCCCCCGAGCCTGCGCGAATACGGTGGCTTTCCAGCCGCACCGGATAGCGCCACTCAAGCACTTCTGGGTCTGTCAGTCTCGAGTTCGTCATATGGGTCTGCACGGCGTCCGAGCCGTTGAAACCGTCGCCTGCACCGCTGCCACCGGCGATGGTCTCGTAGTACTGATACGTCTCGTTGCCGAAGGTGAAGTTGTTCATCGTGCCCTGACTCGACGCCACACGGCCCAGCGCCCCGTACAACGCGTTGGTGATGGCCGACGACGTTTCCACGTTGCCCGAGACCACCGCCGCCGGATACGCCGGGTTGAGCATCGACCCGCGCGGCACGATCACGGTCAGCGGTTTCAGGCAGCCTGCATTGAGCGGAATGTCGTCGTCAACCAGCGTACGGAACACGTACAGCACCGCCGCCATACACACCGCACGCGGCGCGTTGAAGTTGTTCGGCAACTGGTCCGATGTTCCCGTGAAGTCGATGGTCGCGCTGTGCGTTGCGGCATCGACGCGAATCGTGACGTCGATCACCGCGCCGTTATCGAGCGGATAACGATAATGCCCGTCGGCGAGCGCGCCAATCACTCGGCGCACCGCCGCTTCGGCGTTGTCCTGCACGTGCCCCATATACGCGAACACCACGTCGCGGCCGAACTCGTTCACCATGCGGCGCAGTTCATCCACGCCTTTCTGGTTGGCTGCAACCTGCGCGCGCAGGTCCGCCATGTTCTGATCGATGTTGCGCGCGGGGTAACGTGCGCCAGCGAGCAGCCCGCGCGTTTCGCGATCACGCAGCACGCCGGCGGCCACCAGTTGCCAGTTGTCGATCAGCACGCCCTCTTCTTCGACATGCGTCGAGTCCGGCGGCATCGACCCGGGCGTAATACCGCCGATGTCGGCATGGTGGCCACGCGAGCCCACGTAGAACAACGGCTCGCCCTCGCCCGCCATGAACACCGGCGTGATCACCGTGACGTCCGGCAAATGCGTGCCGCCGTGATACGGATCGTTAAGCATGAAGACGTCGCCGTCACGCATCGCGCCGCGATTGCGTTCGATCACCGTGCGAATGCTCTCGCCCATCGACCCCAAATGCACGGGCATGTGCGGCGCGTTGGCAATCAGGTTGCCTTCCCGGTCGAAGAGCGCGCACGAGAAGTCGAGGCGCTCCTTGATGTTCACCGAGTAGGCCGTGTTTTGCAGCCGCAGCCCCATCTGCTCGGCGATCGACATGAACAGGTTATTGAAGATTTCCAATCGCACCGGGTCGGCCTGCGTGCCCAGACCGCGTTGCGACTCACGCGGCACCACGCGCGTCAGAATCAGGTTGCCCTGCGCGCTCATCTGCGCCTGCCACCCCGGCTCGACCACCGTCGTACCGCTCTTCTCGGCGACGATAGCGGGTCCATCGATGGTGTCACCAGCGAGCAACGTATCGCGTGCGAACAGCGCCGCATCGCACCACGCGCCACCCGCGTAGTGCTTCACCTGATCGATCGGTTGCGGTGCACCGGTAGTGCGAGCCGCCAGCGGCGTGATATCGACAGGGGCGTCCGAGTGACCGATCGCTTCGACCGACGCCACTTCGACAATCAGCGCCGCGCCATCCATCAGGAACGAATAGCGCTGACGATAAGCCGCTTCGAAGGCGGCGCGCATTTGTTCGACATCGCCAAACGGGACGGCGATGGCCGAGTCCGTACCTGCATAGCGCACATGCACGCGACGCACGGTTTCAATGCGCGACGGCGGGACACCCTGCGCGAGCAGACTGTTCGCCGCTTCGTCGGCGAGCGCACCGAGTGCGTCTTCCAGTGCTTGCAGACCGTCGACGGAAAGCGGCGCTTCGATCATGCGCTCGCGCATCGCCGTCTGATCGGCGAGACCCATGCCATACGCCGACAGAACACCGGCCAGCGGATGCGCAAACACCTGCGTCATGCCCAGCGCGTCGGCCACGCCGCACGCATGTTGACCGCCCGCACCACCGAACGTCGTCAGCACATAGCGGCTTACGTCGTGACCGCGTTGCACGGAAATTTTCTTGATGGCGTTGGCCATACTGCCAATGGCGATCTCGAGGAAGCCTTCGGCGAGTGCCTCAGGTGTCTGGCGGCGACCGGTGGCCTGCGCTATCTCCTTCGCCATCGCGGTGAACTTCTCGACCACAACCTCACGATCAAGCGCTTCATTCGCATGCGGGCCGAACACCTTCGGGAAATGCGCAGGCTGAATCTTGCCCAGCATGACGTTGCAGTCGGTCACCGTCAGCGGTCCGCCGCGACGATATGCGGCCGGCCCCGGATTGGCGCCCGCCGAATCTGGCCCCACGCGCAGACGCGTGCCGTCGAACGACAGCACCGAGCCGCCACCGGCTGCCACCGTGTGAATACTCATCATCGGTGCGCGCATGCGCACACCGGCGACTTGCGTCTCGAACACGCGCTCGAACTCGCCGTTGTAATGCGACACGTCGGTAGACGTGCCGCCCATATCGAAGCCGATGACGCGATCAAAGCCCGCAGCACTCGACGCGCGCACCATGCCGACGATGCCGCCCGCCGGGCCGGACAGGATCGCGTCCTTGCCTTGAAAATTGTCGGCACGCGTCAAGCCGCCGCTGCTCTGCATGAATTGCAGATTCACGCCCGGCATCTCCTGCGCGACCTGCTCGACGTAGCGACGCAGAATCGGTGAGAGATACGCATCGACCACCGTCGTGTCACCGCGCGACACCAGCTTCATCAACGGTGAAACTTCGTGCGACACCGACACCTGTGTGAAACCCAGCTCGCGGGCGAGCGTCGCCAGTGCTTTCTCATGCGCTTGATAGCGATAGCCGTGCATCAACACGATGGCCAGCGCACGCACGCCCTTCGCATACACGGCCGCCAGCGCAGTACGTGCCGCAGTGAGATCCAGCTCCCGCACCACTTCACCTTGCGCGCCAACGCGCTCATCGACTTCCACCACTTCCGCATACAACGCTTCGGGCAGCGCGATATCCAGATCGAACAACCGCGGACGATTTTGATAAGCGATGCGCAACGCGTCGCGAAAACCCTGCGTCGTAACCAGCGCCAGCGCTTCGCCTTTGCGCTCGAGCAGTGCGTTGGTGGCAACAGTGGTCCCCATCTTCACCATCTCGACTTGTGCGGGCGTAATCGGTTCGCCAGTCGACAGACCGAGCAGGTGACGGATGCCGGCAACGGCGGCGTCGCGATATTGTTCCGGGTTTTCCGAAAGCAGTTTGTGCGTCACGAGCGAGCCGTCGGGACGGCGCGCAACGATATCGGTGAAGGTGCCGCCACGATCAATCCAGAACTGCCAGCGCGGGTCGGTGGCGACGTTGTGTTGGGTAGCAGGCGTGAGAGCGTTCGTCATGGGGTCACTCGCAAAGCAATGGTCAAACAGGAAAGACCGATTTCACAATTTCACAGAGCGCACGTCTCCCATGCAGGCCCGCATGGCCATCGCCACGGGGCTGCACAGAATGGTGCGATCAGGGGAATGTGTTCAGGCGCGGCAGCGACGGCTGCCGCGGTGTTTCATCAAGCCGATGTGAGGTGAATGACCGAAGTCCTCACTGCGTTTTCAGTTCGAGCGAATCCAACTCGCGGCCACGCGTCTCCGGCAGGGTGAGTGCCGCCAGAATCAGCACACCGTAGGCCGATGCCGCGAAGATGCCGATGGTCGTGCCCAGCCCGTACTGCTTGGAGAGCATGCCGATCAGGAAGGGAAACAGGGCACCCACTGCACGGCCGACGTTGTAGCAGAAGCCTTGCCCCGAGCCGCGAACGTTCGTCGGGAACAACTCGGTCAGGAAGGCACCCATGCCGCTGAAAATACCCGAGGCGAAGAATCCGAGCGGAAAGCCCAGCCAGAACATGGCGCTGTCGGTGAGCGGCAGCGACGTGTACGAGAACGCAATCACCATCGAGCCCACGGCGAACAGAATGAAGTTCGGTTTGCGGCCCAGACGATCGGTCAGATACGAACTCACCAGATAGCCGACCCACGAGCCGAAGATGATCATCGCAAGATAGCCGCCCGTGCCCATCACCGTGAGATGACGCTCGGTCTTGAGGAACGTCGGCAACCACGTGGTGATGGCGTAGTAGCCGCCCTGCGCGCCGGTGGTCAGCAAGGCCGCGCGAATCGTCGTGGAGAGCAGTTTCGGGCTGAAGATGGCCGCGAGTCCCGGTGCGTCGTCCGACTTCGCCTGTTTGGCCTTCTCCTTCTGATACACCTCCGGCTCCTTCACGTAGCGGCGGATGAACAGCACCAGCAGCGCCGGCAGCAAGCCAATCAGGAACAGCGCACGCCAGGCCAGTTCCGCCGGCATCAGCGAGAACAGCACCGCGTAGAGAATGGCGGTCAGGCCCCAGCCGATGGCCCAGCCCGACTGCACCAGCCCCACGGCCTTGCCGCGATCGCGGGCGCGGATCACTTCGCCGATCAGCACGGCACCAGCCGTCCATTCGCCGCCGAAGCCGAAGCCCATGAGCGCACGCGCTGCGAGCAGTTGGTGATAGTTTTGCGCGAGGCCGCACAGCCCGGTGAATACCGCGAACCAGAGCACGGTCAGTTGCAGCGTACGCACACGTCCGATGCGGTCGGACAGAATGCCGGCGACCCAGCCGCCGAGTGCCGACGCGAGCAGCGTGAGCGTGCCGATAAAGCCTGCGTCGGCGAGGCTGATGCCCCACGTGGCGATCAATGTCGGGATGACAAAGCTCAGCATCTGCGTGTCCATGCCGTCGAGCATGTAGCCGACCTTGCAGCTCCAGAACGCGCGCTTTTCAGTCGGTGTCGCGTCGCCGTACCAGCCGAACAGACTGCCGCCGGCGGGGGCCGGCGTGTCCGGCGCCGTGGCAGCAGCGGCTGCCGACGGGCTCGCGAGAGGGGTTTTACTATCCATGAGAAGAAGACTCCGGTGATGTCCTGTCTTGCCGTGTGATGCCCTCGGGCCGCGCTCCGCGATGGGCGTGTTCGGTCGACGGCCGGCAGCAACTGCCTGCCGACTTCCGTCATGGCGCGGTGTTCTTATGTGATGCGTCCTACGTGGTGCCTGATGCGGGGTGCGTGTCTTGCCGTCAGGAATTAGAAAACGGCGAGCGATGCGTTCGGGATATCGGTCATGAGCATGTAGCCCGGCTTGTGCGCGATGGCGAGTGGCAGCTTGGCGCCCATCAGCGCGGTTTGCGGCGTCACGCCGCAAGCCCAGTACACCGGCAGTTCGCCGTCGCGAATGGTCACGGCGTCGCCGAATTCCGGCTTCGACAAATCGGCGATACCCAGCTCGGCCGGGTCGCCGATATGAATCGGTGCGCCGTGCACGCCCGGAAAGCGGCTCGTGATCTGCACGGCGCGAATGGCGTCGGCCCCTTTCATCGGGCGCATCGACACCACCAGTTCGCCGCCGAATTTGCCCGCGCGCTGGTTGGCGATCTTCGTGCGATACATCGGCACGTTGCAGCCCTCCTCCACGTGACGCAGCGGAATGCCCGCCTTGGCGAGCATGTGTTCGAACGAAAAAGAGCAGCCAATGGCGAACACGACGAAGTCGCTCTGCCAGTACTCGGCCAGGTTGTCGACTTCACCGGCGAGCTTGCCGTCGCGATAGACGTTGTAGCCCGGCACGTCGGTGCGGATATCCACTTCGCGGCCCAGCGACGGCACATGCCATTGACCGGGCTCACCCACGCCCAGCAGCGGACACGCCTTGGGGTTGCTCTGGCAGAAGCGCAGGAAGTCATGCGCGTACGCCACGGGAAGGATGGCGAGGTTGGCCTGTGCGAACTCGCCGCAATAGCCGGCAGTCGGTCCACGGAACTGGCCGCTGCGCACGGCCTGACGGAATTCGAAGGGCATGATCGTCTCGCGTTGCGAAGTGAAATCGAGCGGCGTGGCAGGGTGGTTCATGGCGGTCGGGCGAGTGAGCAACAATCCGGGGGCGATGCGTTGAAGTGCTTGGGGGGCGCATCGAATGGATGAAGCATAGAAAGAAAAAAATGTTGTCGCTAACGAGTTTTTCTACGCGTCGCCGTATAGAATTTCTTAACGACTTCGCGGGTTTTCCCGAGGTTTGCCGTCTTTCTTTTCTTCACAGCATGACCGCTATCGCGCGCGTCGCGCCCCTGCCCCCCACAGGATTGCCGTGAATACCCGTTTTCTCGAAACCTTCGTCACGCTGGCCAAACTGCGCAACTTTCGCGCTACCGCCGCCGCCTTGCACGCCACGCCCGCCGCCATTTCGCAGCGCCTGAAAGCGCTCGAAGACGAGTTGAACACCGCGCTGGTGGATCGCGAAAGCCGCGAGTTTCGCCTCACGCCCAACGGCGAATATTTGCTCGGCTATGCCAAGGCCGTGGTCGAAGCGGCCAAGCGCTTGCAAGCGGCCGCCTCAGGTGAAAGCACGACACGCGGACGCCTGCGTCTGGGCGTGATCGAAACGGTGGTGCATAGCTGGTTGCCGCATTACCTGCGGCGGCTGGCCGCCGATTACCCGACACTGGAAGTCGAGCTGACGGTCGATGTTTCCGTGCAGTTGCAACGACGGTTGCTCGCCGACGAACTCGATCTGATCATTCGCGTGGAAGGCAGCGACGACAGCAGCGTGGTGTGCGACGCGTTAGCCAATTACCCGGTGCACTGGATCGCACGTACCGGCTTGTTTCCGAACACGCGCGGCGGACTCGCCAAGCAGGTCTTGCAGCACCCGATCCTCACCTACGGACGCGGCACCGCTCCGCATCGGGCGCTCGAAGATATCGTCGCAAAGCTGGCGGGCGTGCACGGCGTGCCGCTCTCCGAGACGCGCATCACGGGCTCGCCGTCGATTGCCGTCATCGTGCAACTGGTGCGCGACGGCTTCGGCGTGGCGGCAATACCGCGCCTGTTCGTAGACACGCTGATCGCGAATGGGGAAGTGGTCGAACTGCCGTTGCAGCCAGCGCCGCCGTCCATCGTCGTGTCGATGTCGCGGCGCGCCGATGCGCCGTTGTTCGTGCACGGTGCGGCGACGGCTGCGCGCGCCGCCTGTGCGGAATACTGCCGCAAGAGCGACCGGCGGCTGGTGGAATTGTTGTGATCGTTGGCGGGATTAACCGAAATGCGCCAGCCGCGTGAGGAACGTGTAGTCGGCTTCGGTCGCCATGAGCGCCATCAACACGAGTAACGCGAGCGGTGGAATCAGAATCGCGTAGACAAGCGCCAGCCGCTCCCAGCGCATATGCATGAAGACCGCCACGATCAGCCCCGCCTTGGCGACCATCAGCGCGAGAATCAATCCCCATCGCAGATAGCCGTGCAGGTTCGCGTAGTCGACCAGATACGAGAACGTCGAGAGCACGAACAGCAGCCCCCACACTTTCAGGTAGATGCCGACCGGGTGTTGTTGTCCGGAGTGATCGTCGGATGCGGAGGCAGTTGCAGATGCCGTTGAGGAAGCAGCAGCGGGGTCCATGACAGGCCTCTACCAGAGATAGAACAACGCAAAGATGAACACCCAGACGAGATCGACGAAGTGCCAATAAAGGCCCGCGATCTCGACGAGTTGATAGTTGCCTCGCCGCTCAAGCGTGCCGTTGAGCACCTTGCGCATGACGGTGAGCAGATAGATCACACCCGCGCTCACGTGCAGTCCGTGAAATCCGGTGATCATGAAGAAGCACGCACCGAACTGCGCCGCGCCCATCTTGTTACCCCACGGGCGAATGCCTTCATGCGCGATCAGGTTGGTCCACTCGAAGGCCTGCATGCCCACGAACGCGATGCCCAGATACGCGGTCGCGAGAATGCACGCCGCCGTCTTGTCGCGGTCTTTCCGATACGCATAATTGACGGCCATCGCCATGCTGCCGCTGCTGCTGATCAGCACGAAGGTCATGATCGCGATGAGCAACAAGGGCACCGGGTGCCCGTTCACGTTCAGTGCAAAGATCTCAGCGGGGTTGGGCCATGGTGCCGTCGTGGAGATGCGCACCGTCATGTAGCCGATGAGAAAGCTGCTGAAGACGAAGGTGTCCGAGACGAGGAATATCCACATCATCGCCTTGCCCCACGGCACCTGAAACGCCGCGCGGTCGCCGGACCAGTCGGTCACGATGCCGCGCCAGCCGCCGGGCAGATGGGCTGGGTCTGCGATTGCGTTCGAAGGGGTCGATGTCGTATTCACGATGTCGCTCCGGCTCACTGACTGACGCCACACAACCGCTGTGCAATCTCTGGCGTGAGATTGACCATGGCGGCGAACAGCACGAGCCACAGCAGCAAAAGAAAATGCCAGTACTGCGCGGTGAGCGACAGCCGTCGCGCGCGTGTGCCGTGCGACATCGCGCGCGGCATGAGCAGCGCCCATGCGACGAGTCCGCCGACGAGATGCAGGGCGTGCAGCCCCGTGAGCAGGAAGAAGAAGCTATTGGCCGGGTTGCCCGCCACGCCATAGTGGCGTGCGACGAGATCGCGCCAGACCCACAATTGCCCGATCACGAACATCAGCGCGAGCACGCCGGCCACCGTCCAGTCGCGGCGCGAGCGGCGCAGTTCGCCGCGCTTCGCCTGCCAGACGGACGACTGCATCACGATGCACGCCGCGGCCAGCACCCCCGTGTTCAACCACAGCATCGGGAGCGACGGCAGCGGCCGCCAGTCGCCGAGACTCATGCGCATTACGTAGGCGACGAGCATCAAACCGAACAACACGCCGATGACGCCCATCAGCCACCAGATGGCAACCTGCGAGGCCCTGCGGCGCGGCGGCTGCGCGATCGGCGCGCCTCCGGGCATGGGCGGCCACGACGGAACGGGTCTCATGATGCGGCTCCTTTCGGGCTATCCGGCGAAGGCGGGGTGGGCGGTACGGAGGGTGACGATTGTCCGTGCGACGGCAAGGCATCGCGATCGACCATGGTCGCCGGCCGTCGCGGATCAGGCGCGAGATTCTGTGCGACGAAGTCGTCGATGTCGCCCGGCACGCTGTACTCATACGGCCAGCGATAGGCCACGGGCAGCGTCGGTCCCCAGTTGCCGTGTACCGGTGGCACGTTGGGTGTCTGCCATTCGAGCGACGCTGCACGCCACGTATTCGCACCGGCCGGTTTGCCGTGCCGCAGACTCCACGCGAGATTGAACAGGAACAGTAATTGCCCGAGCGCGACGATGAACGCCGCCACCGAAATATAGGTGTTCATCGTGTGGGCAGACTGCGGAATGAAGCTGTACCCCTGAAACTCGTAATAGCGTCGCGGCATGCCGAGAATGCCGAGGTAATGCATCGGGAAGAAGATCGCGTAGGTGCCCAGGAACGTGATCCAGAAGTGCCACTGCCCGAGACGATCATTGAGGCGTCTGCCGCTCACCAGCGGATACCAGTGATAGATGCCGCCGAAGACCACCAGCAACGGTGCGACGCCCATCACCATGTGAAAGTGCGCGACCACGAAGTAAGTGTTCGAGAGCGGCATGTCCACGCTCACGTTGCCGAGAAACAATCCCGTCAGGCCGCCGATCACGAACGTGCTGATGAAGCCGATGGCGAACAGCATCGGCACGCTCAGATGAATGTCGCCGCGCCAGAGCGTGAGCACCCAGTTGTAGACCTTGATGGCCGTGGGGATGGCGATGATGAGCGTGGTCGTGGCGAAGAAGAAGCCGAAGTACGGATTCATGCCGCTGATGAACATGTGGTGCGCCCACACCACGAACGACAGCACGCCAATGGCGAGAATCGCCCAGACCATCATGCGGTAGCCGAAGATGTTCTTGCGCGCATGCACGCTGATGAGATCGGAGACGATGCCGAATGCCGGCAGCGCGACGATGTAGACCTCCGGGTGACCAAAGAACCAGAACAGATGCTGGAACAGCAACGGACTGCCGCCGCGATAGTCGAGCGGCTGCCCGAGCGAGACGATGGCGGGCATGAAGAAGCTGGTATGCAGCGTCTTGTCGAGCAGCATCATCACGCCCGAGACAAACAGCGCAGGGAAGGCGAGCAACGCCAGCACGGTCGCCATCACGATGCCCCAGACGGTGAGCGGCATGCGCAGCAGGGTCATGCCTTCGGTGCGCGCCTGCAAGACCGTGGTGACGTAGTTCAGCCCGCCCATCGTCGCCGCCACGATGAAGATCAGCAGCGAGACGAGCATCAGCACGATGCCCCATTCCGTGCCCGGTGTGCCGGGCAGGATGGCCTGTGGCGGGTAGAGCGTCCAGCCGGCCCCCGTGGGCCCGCCCGGTACGAAGAAACTCGCCATCAGCACGATGACGGCCAACAGGTAGACCCAGTAACTGAGCATGTTCAGGAACGGGAAGACCATGTCGCGCGCACCCACCATCAGCGGGATCAGGTAGTTGCCGAAGCCGCCCAGAAACAGCGCGGTGAGCAGGTAGATCACCATGATCATGCCGTGCATCGTCACGTACTGGTAATAGTGACTGGCGTCGATGAACGAGAACTTGCCGGGGAAGCCCAGTTGCAGACGCATCAGGTTGGAGAGCACGAGACCGACCAGACCGACGGCGATGGCCGTGAGCGCATACTGCACTGCGATGACTTTGTGGTCCTGACTCCAGACGTACTTCGTCCAGAAGCTTTGCGGGCCGTCGTGGTCACCGTGTGCGGATTTTCCGTAAGCCATGAAGTCTCTCCTCCTTCACGTCTGTCTTGTCTGTTTTATCTGTCTTGTTCGTGCTATTGCGGTCTGGTTTGCGGCGGGACCATCGATGGCACACGCGGTGGCGATACCCCGCCGGACGGTGCCGAAGGTGCGTTGCCCGGTTGTGGCGGGATGGCCAAGGGCGGAATCGGTGTGGCCAGCGGCGGCGGCCCGGACTGCGACGGCGCCCGGTAGCCCGACGGGGGCGACGAAGGCGACGAAGGCGACGATGCAGACGACGAGTCGGCCGCAGGTGACAACGGCGCCATCGGTGCGGGCGAGCGAGGCGTGGCCAGCGAGTTCTGGGCGAGTTGCAGGGTATCTGCGCGGGCAGTCGGTGCGGCGGGGGCAGCAGGCGCTGTGGGGGTTGCAGGCGTCGCTGGCGTCCCGGCTGCCCCGCCCGGTGCGAGTGTCTTGATGTAGGCGATCAGTGCGGCGAGATCGGCATCGTTCACGTCGAGTTGCGGCATGATTGGCGCGAAGCCTTTGGGCACGCGCGCGGTCGGGTTTCGAATGAACGTGGCGAGATAGGCGTCGTCGACCTTGGCGGAGCTGCCGTCCTGAAATGTCTCGGTCTTGCCATAAAGGCCATGCCACGTCGGTCCGACGCCCGCAGCGCCATCGACCGAATGGCACACCGCGCAACCCTTCGCCTGTGCAAGCAGCTTGCCCTTGGCCGCGAGCGGGTCCATCGCACTTGCCCCGGCGTGCTGGGCTTGCAGTGCAGCAAATGTCGGCAGTTTGGCGGCCCACGCATCATAGGCGGGGCGGTCATCGACGACGACGACGCCGCGCATGTTCGAATGCCCGACGCCGCAAAGCTGAGCGCAGAGAATGTCGAAACGCCCGGTTTGCGTGGGGGTGAGCCACATTTGCGTGACCATGCCGGGCACCATGTTCATCCGCGTGCGGAATGGCGGGACATAGAAATCGTGGAGGACATCTTTGGCGCGCAGCAGCAATTTGACCGGCACGCCGACGAGCAGATGAAGCTCGGGGGCATCGACGATGCGATTGTCCTGATTGGCGGGATCCTTGGGATTCAGGCCGAGCGGGTTATCGGCGGTGACATAGGCGGGATCGGAGCTGCCGAGGCGCCCGTCCGGTCCCGGCAGTCGAAACCGCCACTGCCACTGCTGGCCGACGACTTCCACCACCATGGCGTTCGACGGCGGGTTGATGAGCTTGGCGTAGACGAGCAGCCCCGGGGCGAGCATCGCCACGATGCCGACGGTCGTGATACCGATGAGCCAGGCTTCAAGACGTCGGTTGTGGGGCTCGTAGGCGGCGCGGTGACCGTCGCGATGGCGATAGCGAAAGACCGCCCATGCCACGAAGAGATTGATGACGACGAATGCCACGCCGGTGATCACCAGCGTGATGGTGAGGGTGTCGTCCATCTGGCGCCAGTTCGACGCCAGCGGGGTCAGCCACCACGGACTCCAGAAATGAAACGCGAGCGCGGCGACGACAATGACGATCAGGAGGATCGGGAGGGCCATACCACCCACCTTCGCGACGCGCAGCACGTCGGCTGCGGCGACGCTTGCGATAGCGCCCACGCCAATTCGCGAGGGGAAAGTCGTTTCATTGTCATCGACCGTGGCCCCTTACACATGAGGGAATCAGGTAACCCAAGCCGCCCCGAACCAAAGACGCGCCAGATTTCACACGCATCTCTGTTAAGGCTAGTGCGTGAAAACAGTCTGTCAAGGCGGAATGGTGAATCGACGCGTTGCAAAGCAGCCTTTGGCCACAGGGACTGGAATACTGCTCACGTATAATTCGGCAACGCAAAAAAGCACACAACAATGGGACCTTCTCGCAAAGATTGCGATCTGCCAACGTTGGCAATCGTCGTGCCTTGTTATAACGAGCAGGACGTTCTGCCCCTCACCATCGCCCGTCTCATTGTCGAGCTGGACACTTTGAAAGTGAACGGACTCGTAGCGGCCGCAAGCTTTCTCTATTTTGTCGACGACGGGTCCTCGGACCTTACCTGGCCGATTCTGAGCGCCGCACGGCTCGATAACCCATCCGTCTGCGCCTTGAAGCTATCCCGAAACTTCGGTCATCAAAGTGCACTATTGGCTGGTTTGCTACAGGCCAGAACACGCTGCGACGTCTCAATTTCCATTGACGCCGATTTGCAGCAGGATGCCGGCGCGATGGCGACCTTTTTAGAACGCCATCGTGATGGCGCTGAAATTGTGTTCGGTGTTCGAAAGAGCCGGGACACCGACAGCCGCTTCAAACGCACATCAGCCAGTTTTTTCTACCGGCTGATGGGACAAATGGGGGCGGGTGTGATTCCCAATCACGCCGACTATCGTTTGTTGAGCGCCAAGGCAATGGCTGCCCTGAGCGAGTACAGCGAGCCGGATGTTTTTCTGCGCGCGATCTGCATGCAATTGGGCTACCGGAGCGCAATCGTAGAATTTGATGTCTCCGAGCGCGCTGCCGGTGTCAGCAAATACTCACTCGCCAAGATGGTCAAGCTGGCCGTGAACGGTGTCACATCGTTCAGCGTTGCGCCGCTGCGAATGATTACGTTGATCGGGCTGCTGGTCTTCGGCATCACACTCGTCATGTCTGCCTACATCCTCTGCGCAGCGCTGTTCTTCGGGGGGGTTGTGCCGGGGTGGGCTTCGACGACGTTGCCCATCTATTTCCTGGGGGGCGTGCAGATTCTTTGCGTAGCCATCATCGGCGAATACATGGCGCAGATTCTGACCGGCGTGAAACGACGTCCGAGATACCTCATCGACGAGGAGTTGCCGTGAAGCTCCTCGTTGGTTTTCTCGGGCTGCTGCTTTACACCGTCACGAGCTGCCTCGGTCTCTACTTTCTGAAGACGTCGTCCTCGTGGGTGAGTGTGAAGTTTGTCTGCGGGGGCATTCTGTACGTGGCGGGTGCCGGTATGTGGATCTACATACTGCGCATCTTCCCGCTGTCACTCGCCTTCCCGGTGGCCTCGGGCTTACTGATGATGGGGACGACGGTCACCGGTTACATGCTTCTCAACGAGCGGCTCTCCATGCCGCAAGGCGCAGGCATCCTGCTGATACTGCTGGGCATTGCCGTCATTGGCATCACAACAGGCAAGACATGAACGACAAAATCGACCGCCAGCGTGAGCACTTCAACCAGATCTCCGACAAGTACTCGGCGGCACGAAAAGGCAGCAATCATCTGCTGCTGAAGAAGCTCATCTGGACGCACTTCTTTTCGGACAAACAGAGTTCGGTTGCGTCGGGCGCACGGCTTCTCGAGCCGATGTGCGGCATGGCCGAAGGCCTTGCGATCGTTCGTAATTACGTGCAGCCCAACGTCGACTACTACGGCTTCGATTACAGCGACAATATGGTCGCGCTTGCGCGTGAGCAACACCCCGGACTTCGTATCGAGTGGCAGGATGCGACCCGCTTCGATCCCAAGGGCGAGACGTTCGACTTCATCATTCTGATCGGCGGCCTTCATCACGTGTTCGAACAAAGCGCCGAGGTCGTAGCCCGTCTTTGCGCTGCGCTCGCTCCCGGCGGTGTCTTCGTCACGTTTGAACCCACCCAGAACACTTGGCTCACGCGTAAAGTCCGCGAACGCATCTATCAGAAGAATGACTTGTTCGATGAGCAGACCGAACAGGGATTCGACCTGCCCGACCTGGATGCGATGTTTGAACAAGTGGGCATGCAACGCGTCGATCAGGTGTACCCGGGACTTCTCGCCTACGTGCTGTATTACAACCCCGACGCCTTCCCCCTGCTCAATCGTGGCGGCACGCTTGCGGTACGTGCGACGTTTGCCCTTGACCGGCTGTTCTGGCGCAACTGGATCGGCCGGAAGCTCTCGTTTGCGACCATCACAATGTGGAGAAAGCCGTGATCGATGTCGCGCCAGGGAGTGCCTTTCGTTTTCGGCTGAAATGGGGCCATTGGCTTTGCTACGCGATCATCGCCGTGTATTCGTGCTTTCTGTGGGGACCGTTGACTCATGCAAAATGGGGCGCGATCGACGACCACGAAATCATGTGGATGATCGGCCAACATCCCCGCCTTCCCCCATCGCAAATCGGTCAGGTCCTGGCCAATACGGAACTCGCGCCCGATGCGAAGCTCGCCCGCTTTCGTCCCAGCTACTACGTGATCAGAGCTGCGGAAGCGATGGCCTGGGGCAAACAACCTGCGCTCTGGTACGGCATCCGTATTTTGATCGCACTGCTCACGGGACTCACGCTTGCCTTGCTGTGCCTGCCATTCGCGGGCCCGGTTCTGAGCGCAGGCTTCGCCATCTTTGTGCTGTCTGCGCCGTATTGGGGTGATATTTTCGCGCGGGCGGGGCCGGCCGAAACTTATGCCGTATTCGGCCTCTGTGTCATGGCGCTCAGCTGGGCGCTGCGCTCACGTCGCACACTTGGTTTTGCCGCCTCGGTGGGTGTAAGCATCGGCATTGTCATCGCGGCGGGGAGCAAGGAGAACATGCTCGTACTCGCGGCGATTCCCGTTCTCCTTCTGATCTGGAGAAAGCGGCTGCGTGTCACGCCGTGGGCTTGCCTGCCGTTAATGGCATCGCTGACGTTCATGAGCTGGATCGCGTTGACGGTGATGTCTCGGCTTCGAAACGCGGGTGCTGATATCTATAGCAACGACGTTTCGATGCACAGCCGTCTCGAATTGCTGCTCTCGATTGCCGGCAGACCGGTTGTCTGGATCTGGGTGTTCGCGCTCGCCACCGGACTTTTGGCGTGGCGGTTCATGGACATTCGACTCGCGCGATACGACGATCGGACCCGCGACATGTCCTCCCTCGTCACGTCATTGAAGCGCTTCTCGATCGGCGGCATTGCCCTGTTCGCTGTCTACGCTTCGCAGATTGTCTTCTACAGCAAGGCCTGGCCCGACGACGTGGGCCTACCGGGCCGATACCTGTTGCCAGGCGTGCTCTCAGCACAGTTGCAGTTGTTATTCGGTGCTGTCTTGTTAGTCGATGTGATTCGGGTCGTGACACGCCGCAGCGCATACGCGCCGATTATCACCGCCGGCACCGCGACCCTGCTATGCGCGGCGTTTCTCTTTAGCGCATCTGACCATTTCGCGGCAAACCGAGCGACTTCGGTCCACACACTCTCCGAAACACAGAAGTTCAGCGCCAATCTAGATCGGCTCAAGGCAATGCTTCACGAAGATCGGATGCGCCCGCTCATTCTGAACATACACAGTCTTTGGGATATCGAACCCGTTGTATCCGTTTATAGATACTTACGTGCCGACGGTATTCCCAACCCCATCGCGCTGCGCACGACCGCACTGGAACCGGAACGTTTCATCAACCCATTCGAAATGACATTGGCAAAGCAGCTTCAGGCAATGGTCGGGGGAACGTCGGACATGATCGACACCACGGCGCTTGATCATGTGAGCCAGCAGGACTGCTATTCGGTCGGTATGCACGGTCCCTCGTTGACGACCTGCCGCGACGGCTTTGCTATCTGGCCAAATTAGCCTGATCGCACCGTAGATACACTGTGACAACCCAAAAAAAACGGGCCATCGGCCCGTTTTTTCTGCGACATACCGCGCGTTGATTACGTCGGCGTAGCGCTACGGCGATCGAAGAATCGCAGTACTGTCGAGTACAGCTCCTTCACGTGGCTCTGGTCGTCGGGTGCATATTTCGCAACGCCCGCGCTGAAATACGAGAAGCCGGTTTCCTGATGCATCCCGTTCTTGATCGCCACGAAAGTGACGTCCGGCGCGAGCGGCCATGACTTCCCGTCGATCGTGACGAGCAAATCGGCACCGATCTCCTGCGGATAGGTCAACGTCACGAACAGACTGTCGCCACGGTTGTCGATCTCACCGAAGATCGGCACACCGTCCTTCACGGTCTTCAGGCTCGACAGGCGCGCCTGCGCGACCGATGCTTCCTGCGCCGAATCGAACGTCAGGAGAAAGTCGCGTGTCATGCGCGGCTGGATCGCTTTGACCCGAACCCCGAGCTTGTCCAGAAAACTCGCGTGGTCCTTGAGCCGATAGTAGTACTTCACACGGTCATACGGCTTCTGCGACAGACCGGTCGCGATGATGACCTCCGTGTTCTCCAAGCTCATGTAGTCGGCGACCAACCGGTCGTACACCTCCAGCATCTCTGCGATCGGGTCCAGATCGCCCGCCACATACCACGCGGGATTGGCGATTTTGGTCTTCCCTTTGACGATGCTCGAATTGAAGAAATAATGATGCTGGATGTGCGCCCCCGCATTCAGGAACACCGTCGAGAAATCGGGCAAGCGGGCACGGAAAAGCTTGGCGTGAATATCGTGCAACAGAAGATCGAGGACGAGCGCCTTTCGCCACGATGCCCCTCGGCTCTTCGCGACCAGCTTGGCGTACAAACCGTAATGCTTCGGCTGAGCAAAGCGCAAAAGCCCCAGCGCCAGATGCATGGCGCTCTTTGGCGTGATACGGGCCTGCGAGTTGTCGTTGACCGTTTGCGATACGGCTTGCGTAAGCACCCGGCTCCACCACGAGCCGTCGCTCGGCGTCGCCGTCCACGGATCAGGAATGAAGTACGCGGGCGCGCTCAGGCGATTCTCCGCATTCATCGCGGACACGCATCCGACACGCAGACCATTGCGCTCCAACTGCTCGAACAGCTGCGGGACATCGGATCCAACGATGTCTCCGAGCCGGAAAATCCCATGTTCCGCGTATGTCTTGCCGCTGTGCACCGACGCCCACTGAATCCAGGGTTCGATTTCCTCGTACTTCTGCTCGCACGTGGAGCGCACGCCAGCACCCGCGATCAATTTGGCAAGTGCGGGGAATCGCCCGGGATACTCCCTGACGTAATCCGACGCAATGTCGAAGTTGATTTCGTTAAGCTCGACAAGAATGAGCTTCTTACGCACTGAGGTTTGTGAACT
The DNA here is from genome assembly GCF_002179965.1 of Pandoraea sp. PE-S2T-3. Taxonomy (GTDB): domain Bacteria; phylum Pseudomonadota; class Gammaproteobacteria; order Burkholderiales; family Burkholderiaceae; genus Pandoraea. Next base: position 767,988 of record NZ_NGUQ01000007.1, on the reverse strand, counting down.
TTGCATCTCTTAGCAGCCTTGCCTATATTTCCAGCGTTGTGTCGGCGAGCGCATCCATTCCGGATTGCGACAACAAGAGGGTGACGGGTCTCACCATAACGCTCGCAGCAGAGACGGTCATTGACCAGCGACAAATCGTTGCGGATCGAGAGACCTCGACATCACAGACCGTACCAACCCGCTTACAACAAATCACGGTGTCAGCGCTTCACCAGCTCAAGAAGCTTCAGCGGATATCTCGCCAGCAGCTTGAGCATGCTGGTTTCAATACCGTTTTCCCGACACGCGCGCAGGAATTCGCGATTCAACGTGATCTTCGCTTTCAACCCGCCGGTGCTTGCGCCACCGTGCATCATATTGACGAGTACTTCCGGCAGATGCCGATAGCGGGGCACCTGCGCGCCGCCGAACGCGCGAACGATGAACTCGAAGTCGCCTGCAATCCGGTAGTCGGTCTTGAACGGACCGACACGCTCATAGACTTCCCGGCGCAGGAACAGCGCCGGGTGGGCCGGCATCCACCCCCACGCGAGCCGCGCGGGCGTGAACCGGTCTGAGCGAAAACGCCGGATCACCGTATCCGGCGCCTCTTCACGGAAAAACGCCACATCACCGAGCAACGCCTCAAGATTGTGCGTGCTCATTAGATCCGCCACTCGCGACAGCACATCGGACGACACATACCTGTCATCCGAATTCAGAAAACAAATGACGTCTCCGGTGGCAAGCGCGACGCCCTTGTTCATCGCGTCGTAAATACCGCGATCACGCTCGGACACGAGCTTGGCAACGTGCTGACCGTGCTTGCCAATGATCGCAAGCGTGTCATCTTTGGACGCACCATCGATGACGATATGTTCGACCAGAGGGAAATCTTGATCGGCCACCGAGCGCAATGCATGCTCAATTGTCCGCGCGCTGTTGTAGCACACGGTAATTACTGAAATCTTCATATCAAATCAATGTGCCAATCATTGGGGGCGAGATCCCCTGAACTTCTTTTAGAGAGACATCAGCGGCTCAATTATAGTCGCGCCGCCTCGACCCGCTCAGCCTTGCGCCTGGCGCCTAGTATTGGCGAGCACATCACAGTCCAAAGAAATATGTGTGCAAGATTCCCAGTTGATGCAATGCCGCTATCAAAACAAGTATTGAATAGGAGCATCGCGAACGCGATATAGGCCCAGGAATGCATCGACACCCGTCGGCCGACCATGGCAATCCAAGTGCCAATCCACGTCAGCGTCAGCAACACCGAGCCCGCACCAATAAGCACGTACGCCTCGACATGAAAATTGTCTGCGGCAAAGCGATCGCTGAAGTTCATGTCCATGTCCGTCACAACACGGCCAACCCGCAAGATCTCGCCCCACAACGTCAGTCGCAGCGAAAGAAGCTTGTCGAGCGTTTCATACCAATTGCCGCTCAGCGCCAGCCAGAAAATAAACGCAGGGACAAAAATCAGGACCACCGTCACCACCAGCCGGCCATGCCATCGCAACGCCCAGCCCAGGAATAGCATCATGGCGGTGTTTCTCGATCCCACCGCCCAAAGAAACAGAATCGCCACCGCCCACAGGATCGTCTTGGCAGAGCGCCCCATCATCATGAGCAGCAACATCGGAATCGCAAATGCCGTCGCCGCTTCCTTGGGATGAAAATATCCCATCAGCATTCGTGGCCTGCCGTAAGTCGTGGTGAAGAACCCGTCGGCAATCATGGTCTGCCAGCTCAACATCGCAGGAATCAACGACACCACGGCAAGCGCCGCCACATATCGGTAGTCACGTCGTTCGATCACGCTATTGATGCCCGCCCAGATGACCGGCAGGGCAGACGCAAGCGTCAGCACCATGAACGCATACACGCCCATGTCTCCGAACACATAAATAAGTGCCAGCGGGGACGCAACCACCATCGCGAGCATGGAGCGCCTTGGCATCCGCATCAGCGAGATGACTGCCGCAAGCACGAATACCCCGTGCTTCGCTGCGCCGGGGAAAACGTTCAGATAGGCTTCTGAATTACTCAGGACATTGGCGAGAAACCCAAAGAACAGCAACCATCGCCCCATCCGCTCGTTAGCGTTAATGGGTCTGTCGATGGACGCTTGAACCCCACGTCTCATGCCGTCATCCGCGCGGTCTGTCATTGTCCCCACTCTCGGAGGCGTGCCACTCGATAGAGAATTCACCGAATTACTATTTTCCAATTCGTACCTGGCAGTTGAGAGAAACACCCGCAAACCGACATCACTTGATCTTTCGCCCCGGGAAACCGGCTGCGACGCGTTTCATCATCAATCCGCAGTCGACGGCGCAAGACCCAACGCCTGCTCGACGCCACCGCAGAGGGTGTGACCAATCAAAATATGGGCCTCTTGAATGCGCGCCGTCACGTCGCTCGGCACCACGATGGCGTGATCGCACAGCGAAGCCAGCGCACCACCGTCACGCCCCAACAGGCCGACGGTGCGAATGCCCTGCTCGCGCGCGGCGGCAACCGCACGGATGACGTTCTCGGAATTGCCCGATGTCGAGATGCCGAGCAGGCAATCACCCGCGCGCCCCAACCCCGTCACCTGGCGCGCAAAGACCTCCGCGAACGAATAATCGTTGCCGATACAGGTCAACGCTGAGGTATCGGTCGACAGAGCCAGTGCCGCCAACGGGCGCCGATCGGCGATAAACCGCCCGGTAAACTCGGCCGCAATGTGCTGGCTGTCCGCTGCCGAGCCACCATTACCGCAGATCATCAGCTTGCCGCCGCTGCGCATGCTCTCGGTGATTAGCCGGCACGCGTGATCCACTGCCGGCGCGAGACCTTCCAATTGCTGGAACAGTGCCAGATGCTGCTCAAGGTTCTTCAGAAACAGTTTGCTCATGGTTTCACCATGTCCAGGAAACGTTGGAAACGCGCGAAGAGCTCGTCACGTTGGCCGAAAACGCCCCAATGATCTTGTTTAAAGGCATCGGCAGGTAGCCAATAGCGATTCGATACCGGTGAAGCAACAAACGCCGGTGTTCCGCAATACTCGGCCAGATGGGCGGGAAGACTATCCGCAGATAATACGCCAGCGTAGTCCGCCAAGGCGCTCGCCAAGGCATCGAAGCGCCGGGGGACCCGCCGGGTATTCAGGCGCTCTGCGCCATCCAGATGCTCCCCATCCAGCAAAAGGAACTCCGCTTCGAATCCGGACTTGGCGCACAGGTCCGAAAGCGCGATAGCAAGGTCTAGCGGAACGTTTTTCGCAGCGACGCGGCTATACAGGCAAAACGCGATGCGCTTGTGCGCAGCACTTGCCCTCGGCACGCACGCAACCGGCGCGCTCGTCAGGTAGCGTGCGACGAACTGCTCCTGTGCGACATAGACGTTTTCCGCCGGCGGCAACACGGCCATCGGGCGTCCACCCGCGATAAAGCGCTCGCGCCGGTGCGCGCGGGGCAGCACAAGCGTTGCCCCCTTCGCCGCGCCGGACAACGCGCGGCGCAGCGACAGTGCGCTACCGATACCCGCCGGCAGGCCTCTCGCCTTGAGATCGAAAATGGCAGGCAACCTGTCGTCGGATAACGCCAGAGTTTCGACAGTACACGACGGCGCCAGGGCGTTCACCAGATCCGTCAAATGGGGGGCGACGACCAATGCACAGCGTGCCAATGCGTCCCGGGGCAGATCACGCAAGGTCCGTGCCGTCACCGTCAGGTCACCGAATGCCTTGACCTCCACGAACGCATAACGTGCCACGGATGACGCTTCAGCCGTCTTGATCGATGCGACGTGAGCGCCCATCTTCATGTTCGTCATGCCGCCCCTCGACGCATCCGGCGATACGCCGACACCAGCGGCTGGAAGGCCCACGGCGGCGAAATGCTGATGACGTAGAACGCAAATCGCTTCAGTCCATTCTCGGTGTGACGCGACAGATAGCGCCGGTATTGTTCGACGTCGTAACCTCGCTCCGACCTGAGGCGCATGGCGAGACGCAGCGTCAGCCAGCCGTAGCGATTCTCCATCACCTTCGCCGCTTGCATCGACGCACCGGACAGGCTGGGGCATTGTCGTGTCACGGCATTGCACATGGCGCAAAACCCGAAGAACACACCATAGGAGTCCCGCTTCCACGTGAACGTGTCGGTCCCTTCGACGCGATTGGCAACGCAGGGCTCGGCGATGATCCGTGCAGGGAGGACCTCACCCGTACCGGCAAGCAATTCACAGATTCTGCCGACGTGCGTGTAGTACGACCCCTTGTACGGGGCCGTCGACGTGGCATCCCAGCGTTTCCGGTCGACGATGCAGGCGCCGATGAAGCCCGCGGCCCATAAATACTTCGACACGAATTCGAACCCCGGCATCTCACCGTCGGGCACGTCCAGCGCCTGGCCTAACCGGCGGTTATCGTCATCGCCGACATACGCGTAGTTAGCAAATACAAAGGCATGGGTGGCACCCTGCAATGCGTCGTGCACTCGCCGCACGGAGTCGGACATGAAGCTGTCGTCCTCGCCAACGATCCATGCGTAATCGCAGTCGCACAGGTCGACCGCCTGCTGGATGTTGTCGTCGATGCCCAGATTGCGGGCGTTGCGGTGGATCACGATCTGGTTCGACCACTGTGCCAGCTTTGCGTAAGCGGCGTCGTTGGTGTCATCCATCGAGTCGTCGGCGATGAAGATGCGGATCGGACGATCGCCAGCCGCCTCCAGTGCCGAAAGCACGCAGCGGATCAGAAAATCCGGTCGCTTATAGGTTGGTATGCAGATACCTAGGGTGGTCATGTGTCGGGAAAGCACGGAAGCCATTGGCCCGTCTTGGAGTCGAATTTTTTAATGGGGACTGCGGGAGCGCCGACGGCAATGACATGTGGCGGCAGCGATCGCGACACCACACTGTTTGCACCGATCACGCACCCTTCGCCGATCGTGACCCCGGGCAGCACGACGACACCGTCCCCGAGCCAGACATTGCGCTCGATGTGGACCGGCCGGCCGGGTGCCAGCGGGCGACGGCCCGGCGCGACGTCGGGCGAGTCCTGAATGTCACCGTGATAGCGTCCATGGGCATGGTCGGTCACATGCACGCGACTCCCGAACATCACGCCGTCGTCGATGCTCACGCGCACCGTCGCTGCGATGTGCACCGATTGGCTGCACGTGACGCCATTGCCGATTTCAATCACTGGCGTGTAGCTTTCATCGCCATAGCGGCGCACGGCCTCGATCCACAACAGTTGCCCGGCGTAAAAGCCGTCGCCAATGCTGATGTGTTCGCCACCCTGAATCAGCGCCCCGCGACAGACGTGAAAGCCGTGGCCGACACGGTGAATCGAGCGCCTCCAGAGGGCGGATGTCACCTTGCCCTGGAGGTAAGCGGTCAGATCCGGCAGCGGGCGCCGCAGGTTGTTGAGTATGCGCTGGAGGGTTTGGCTCATCGCTCAGACGATATCGTTGCGGCAGGCACGCGTGATGCGCAACACCACGCGCATGGCGAAGTGGACCGGTTTGAGCAGTACGTAGGGCAGGCCAAGATAGGTGGAGACGATCGGCCGATAAATACCACTGCCAAAATACTTCTGAAGCCCCGCCGCAGGATTCTCGGACTGGAACTTGAAACGCGCCCCGCCCGAGCGCAGACGGTAAGTGATCGGCAGCAAGAGCGCGAAGAACATGCGAAAGCGCATGATCGCGAAGGACTTGGCATCCGCGCCGAAGGACGAAGCCTTCAGTACATCGAAGACCGCTTCCGCCCATACCTTGTAAAAGCGATAGCCACCGGTGTTCTCCGTCGTGTCCGGGAACACCTCCCGTTCCTCGCTGATGAGGCAACGAGCCGATCGGTGCAGCGCTTCCAGAAAGATCCAGTAGTACGCCATGAAGCCGCCCAGGTGCGTACGCGCCTGCTCCAGGTTGGGCTTGATCAGGTCCGCGCGGATGACTTGGGAGGTCATGAATGTGGTGAAGATGTTAACGCGGCGCAGCAGCTCCACGTTACTGACCTGTGCAGCACCGCGCGTAAGCCAGTCTTTGCTCGTGCTCCCCTGGGTGCGCAGGTACAGGAAGTCGAATTCGTTGGTGTCGATCATGCGCAGGATGTAGCGCAGCGTGTCGTCACGAACGGTGTCATCGTCGCCGGGCAGCCAGATATAACTGCCGGTCGCCTGTCCGAACAATTTGAGGAAGTTGGCGTCGGGGCCGATGTTCTCGGGGTTGCGCCAGTAGCGAATCGCGCCCTCGTACTTGGCGGCGATCGACGGTGTGTCGTCCGGCGACGCATTGTCGGAGACCAGCACTTCGATTTCGTCACCGCGGCCCGAGGTAGCAATCTGTGCCACGAGCGAGCTCAACAGGGTGTCCAGAAAACCAGAGCGGTTATAGGTCGGGATGCAGATGCTCAGTTTTTTCATGTCAGATAGCCCGGTAACCGCTAAGGAAACTTTGGTTGCTCCAGAGGTAGTCCCACTCGCCAAAGCGCCCGCACGAGGCCACTTTGCAAACGTCCAGATGATCGCGAACGATCTGCCGGTTTTCTTCCATGCCGATATCGAAGATCACGTTGCCCCAAGGCAACCGTTTGTGATGCAGGAACTGGATGTCTTCTTCCCGGGCGATGCCCATCTTGCGAATCGCCATGCGCACGTTGTCCTTGAGCGCTTCCGGGGAATGGCGGGCCTCGCGCCCGCGTTGGTAAATCTCGAACTGGAGCGAACTGCATCCGGCCGGCGCGTTGGCAGGCGATTTCACCGACGGGGAATACGCCCGGCTTGCATGGATATCCGCGTCGTAGATATAGAACCAGAGGTCCAGATCGAGCGGCACCTTGAAGCCGACCGAGATGAGGTCGATCGAGGTCGCCTCAAGCGTCGCGGCAGCCGTTGCCACGGTGTCCGGCACGCCGGGCATGATGCGGATCAGTTCGGGCAGCGGCAGGCTGCTCACCAGCCGGTCATAGCTCACGGCGTCGCCACCCGCGAATTCGATGCGACGAGCCACCGGATCGACACGGACGGCACGAGCGTTCAATTGGATGTCGGCATCCTGGATCAGCGGCGCAATGAATGCCTTATAGCCGCCCTCCTTGGGATACCGCATCTCCTTCGTGTAATAGGTATTGGGTGTTTCCGCAGTGAATGCCCCGAAGAGAATCTCGTCGAGTTCTGCGCGGCGCATGCGATTCCCGATCCAGTTGACGGACAAATGGTCGGGCGCTGTCCCCCAGTACTTGTACGTGTAGGCAATCGGATAACTACGGGCGATATCCTCGCCGTATTGCGAGAGCAGCCATTGTTCGTAATTGGCGGGCTCATCGATGTCGGGACGTGCCAGAAACGACTTGATCAGTTCAACCTTACGCGCGGCCGGCAGCGGAAACAGGTTGTTTTGCACGGGGTGCTTGAGCCAAACGCCCTGGTCGAAGCACTGCGAGTCCGCCGGGTGTGTGTAGTACGGCGTGCGATCGAAAATGCTGCGAACTTCCGGCTCGGTGGCAAAGCTCAGATGGACGGCATTGTCGAAGCGAAAACCTTCGACGACGAAGTTGTCCAGCAGTCCGCCCGCCTGAGGGGCCGCCTCAAACACTACGGCGTCCAGTCCAAGTTCGCGTGCGCGCAATGCGGCGCCCATGCCGGCAATGCCCCCACCCAGGATGGCGATCGGGACGTGTCTCATGCTGTCAGTGCTCTCATGTCGTCGGTCGACAGATAGTCGGCCAACGCGGTCTGCCACGCGCGCAGCGGCGGCAGACCCAGTTCATCGGCGCGCCAGTTAACCGCCATTTCGTTGTCGGATACCGGTGCGATGCGATTGAATTGTCCGGCGGCGACCGGGCGAACCTCGACGGCCACGCCAGCCAGAGACAGAATCTCCCGCACGTACTCGAAACGGCTCGCGTTGCCTTCGTTGACCACGTTGAAGACGCCGCGGGCCTTCATCCCAATCAGGTCGAGAAGACGATCTGCGAGGTCGTCCACGAGCGTCGGGCAGCCCCGCTGTTGCTGATTGGACGAGATGAAACCGTCCTGCGCGGCGCGCGCCTCGAGGATGCGGCGAGCGACGAAATTCTTCGGCGCCTGCGCACCACCCCCGAACAACCAGCCAGTGCGCACCACCAGATTGGACCACTCTGCGGCCAGCACCAGCTGTTCAGCGCGAAGCTTGCTGCGGTGATGTTGCGTTTCGGGCCGAGCGTCGTCGTATTCGGCATAGGGCGTCGTTTTGAACGCGCCGTAGACACCGGTGCTGGAAATGAAGGTCATCGGCACGCCGCAGCGCCGCGCGGCCGCCGCGAGGAGCTCTGTCAGCAGCACGTTGTCGCGATGACAAGCCGAAGGCTCCGCTTCGCAATGCTCGACGTTCGTGTTGGCCGCAGCGTGCACGAAATGATCGACATTTGCGAACAGGGCGTCGAGTTCCGCCGCCGCCGACGCCGCCAGACTCAGGCGCACCTGGCTGCGGTTCAGTGGCGTGCACGCGTGACCGCGGGCGGTCGCGAGTTTGACCAACGCACCGCCAAGCAATCCGCCGGCACCTGAGATCAGTAGGTTCATGTCAGCTCTCCAGCGAGAAATGCTCCAGAGGAACGTTGACCGCCTCGGTGGGATCGTGGGGAATACTGGCCACGTTCAACAGCAGATTGAGCGACGCCCCGATGCCGGTGAAGGCCATCCACACGCCCGGCGGCACCGTCAACCGCGCATAGCGCGTCTCGCCCAGGCGAATGCTGTCGGCAATCTGGCCGTCGAGCGAGCGCAAATGGAATTCGATCGTGCCGACCGGCACCACCAGGTTCAGCGTCATCCGTTCGTGACGCTTCCACCCTTTGGTAATTCCCGGAAGCACGGTCGAGAAATACGCTTCACCAAAACCGCGGAAGGTGTCGTCAGTAGCCTTCAGCCCGTGGAGGACGTCGCCCTTCGGGTGTTCGATTCGCTTGAGCGGCGTCACAATCGCGCCGCTCGCCAACTGAATCACTTCGTCCATGCGAGCCCCCGTTTGGTTGCAGCAGCCTCGTACTGGTCAATCTGGTCGAGCGTGAGCGTGTACGCATTCTCGGGCTGTCCCGAGTAGAAATTGGAATACCAGCGACCGACCATGCCAATGCATTCCGCGTAGTTCAGTGCGGCTTCCCATTTGAGGAAGAACGCGGCCTTGTCGCAGTTCAGGCGCAACAGCCCCGCTTCGTGGAACGGCACATGACCGGTGATGCGGTAGGCCTCACCGGTCGGGTCTTGCGCCCAGTGCTTGCGCAGATCGCCCAACAGCGATACGACGGTCTTGTTCTGCTCCGTGCGGGGACCAAAATTGAACGATTCGCCGCACAGCTTCTGGTCACGGGCCAACTCGGCGCCCAGCGTCAGGTAACCGCTCAGCGGTTCGAGTACGTGTTGCCACGGACGGGTGGCCTCCGGGCTGCGGATCTCCACCGTCTCGCCCTTGGACCATGCCCGCACGCAGTCGACGATGATCCGGTCCTTGGCCCAGTCGCCGCCGCCAATGACGTTGCCGGCCCGGCCCGTCGCGATCCGTACCGGCGTTTTCGCGGGATCCCGGAAGAATGCCCAATAGTAGGAGTGCGCGATGACTTCCGCAGCGCCCTTGGAGCCGCTGTAGATGTCCCGGCCACCCAAATGGTCGGTTTCCTTGTAACCCCAAGGCCATTCGACGTTCTCGTAACACTTGTCCGACGTGATGAGAACGGCGGTGCAAGGGTGATTCACGTGTCGCAAGACTTCGAGAATGTTGGCCGTACCCATCACGTTCGTCGAGATCGTATCCAGCGGCTCCTGATAGGAGGTCGATACGATCGCCTGTGCCGCGAGATGGAATACGAAGTCCGGCTTGGACGTCTCGATCACGCGCGCCAAGGCCGCTGCGTCCCGGACGTCGCCGATGTGGTGCTCGATCTTGCCTTCCAGATCCAGGACTTCGAACATCGCGGGATCCGTCGGGATGCGGTCGGAGAAGCCGATCACTTTCGCACCGAGCTTCAGCAGCCACGCGGTGAGCCACGTCCCCTTGAAGCCAGTATGGCCGGTAACCAGCACGCGTTTGTCACGATACGTGGCACCGAAAATAGTGTTGGTTGTCTGAGTCATCGGTCTTGTTTAGAAGGTTTCGTGCGGTAGAAAATGATCGCAGCGAGGCAAATGGAAATCGTCCATTCGATCGCCACCCATGCGCTCGCCATGCCTGCGGCGCCGTATTGGATAGACAAAAAGTAGCCGGCGATCAGACTTATCGGAACAGCGGAAAAAACCACCAGATTGAGGACATGCTCCTTGCGGTCCACGACCAGGAAATGCATCGCGAGGACATTGCTGACCGCAATCGCCGGGATGACCAGCGACATGATCCTCAGCACGTGGACGATGTCCGGCAGCTTGTCATGGAAGAGCACTCGCGAGACCAACGGGGCCATCAGATAGACAACCGGCAGGCTGGCGGTCGCCACGATAAAAAAGGCAGCCAATGCCCACCCGCGGGCGCGTCCCAGTTTGTCCGGCGACGTCGTCTTCAGCGCGTTCAGCCTCGGAAAAATGGCCGACGTTGCCTGCGCGATGAAGGTCAGCCCTGCGCGCACCAGCCGCTCGCATGATCCATAAACGGCAACCGCGTAGGCGGTGGACACCCCCCCCAGCAGGACCACGTTGAACGACGTGTACAGACTTGCCGCCCCCTGGACCAGGAAGATGCGCCAGCCATCCTTGAGCGCCGCCACGCCAGGGCGCACGGCGAAAATATCGCGATACCGGACCTTCTCGCTGACCACCATCTGGCGCTCCAGCACCTGCCAGATCAGAAACCGTACGCCGATCAGGGGCGCAACCAGGAGACTGAAGTCCTCGGTGCGCCGTATCAGCAACAACACGAATGCGAATGTCAGCAATCCCCCCGTCACCTCGAGCACCGCCACAATCCGCAGCCGAGAAAGCGCCTGGAAGTAGTAGGTCGGTGTCATGCCCATCATCACGCCGAGCAGCCAGGCACAGACGGCCCATTCCGGGTACGGGGAAAAGACCGAGGATTGCGTGAGGGCCCAGACAAAGAAAATCAGCGACAGGCCTGCCAGCATCCATTTCGCCGACTGCGTTTCAGTGACGACGGTCCGGTTCCCCGCGGGATCCGACAAGGCCGCAATTCGGCGCGTGGCGGAAACGTTGAATCCGTACTCCACGAAAATACTCAGCCATGCAGAGCTCGCCAGCGTGTACAGGTACACGCTGTACTGCACCTCGGAGAGCACTCGCGTGAGTACGGAAAGCAACGCCAGCGGCAAGCAGAGCCGCAGGAACTGGATGACGTAGAGGTAAGCAATATTCCTTGCGATCAAATTCATGCCAATCGCCAGAACCTCAGTCCCACATCTTCCACGGCGCCTTGCCGGCAGCCCAGAGCGACTCAAGCAGATGCTTGTCGCGGAGCGTGTCCATCGGCTGCCAGAATCCAGTGTGTTCGTAGGCCATTAACTGGCCGGTTTCCGCGAGCGTAATAAGCGGCTCCTGCTCCCAGGTCGTCGAATCGCCCGAGATGTGTTGCAGGACGGACGGCGACAGCACGAAGAACCCGCCATTGATCATGGCGCCATCGCCCTTGGGCTTCTCTTTGAAGCTCATGACCTGATTCTGGTGGATATCGAGCGCGCCAAAACGGCCCGGCGGATACGTGGCAGTCAGCGTTGCCGCCTTGCCATGTGCCTTGTGGAAAGCAATGGTCGCCGAGATGTCGATGTCACCTACGCCGTCGCCATACGTAAAGCAGAACGCCTCTTCATCCTTGACATAGTCCGCCACGCGCAGAAGCCGGCCGCCGGTCATCGAGTCATCGCCGGTATCCACCAACGTGACGTTCCAGGGCTCCGCGCGCTTGTGATGCACTTCCATGCGGTTATTGCGCATGTCGAACGTCACGTCCGACATATGCAGGAAGTAATTGGCGAAATACTCCTTGATGACATAACCCTTGTAGCCGCAACACACCACGAAATCGTGGATGCCGTGATGCGAGTACAACTTCATGATGTGCCACAGGATCGGCTTGCCACCGACTTCGACCATGGGCTTCGGGCGCGTAGCGGTTTCTTCGCTAAGTCGCGTACCGAGGCCTCCAGCAAGAATTACCGCTTTCATATGAAATCTCCTTGTTCTGATTCCTGATTCGCACGTGTGGACTGCGGGGTTTTCATGAGAGAACGGCGTCAGCCGTAAGGGGCACCCCGGACAGCAGATTGCCGGGGGGCGTTAACTCATGCCAGTCTGTCAGCGCTGCGATTCCCGCGGCGACTACGACTCCACGCTTACATTCACGTCAAAGCCATTGGCTTTCAGGAGCGCATGCTGTCGGGCCGATGCCAGGTCGGCAGCCACCATCTCCGCACACATTTCCTGCACGGTGATCTCCGGCGTCCAGCCGAGTTTGCTCTTGGCCTTGGACGGGTCGCCCAGCAGGGTCTCCACTTCCGTCGGTCGGAAATAGCGCGGATCGACACTCACGATCGCTTGGCCGACCTTCAGCGCCGGCGCCTTGTCGCCTTCGATCTTCTCGACTATCCCGACCTCGTCGACGCCTTCGCCTTCGAAGCGCAGCGTGATGCCCAGCTCTTGTGCACTCCACTGGATGAACTGCCGCACGCTGTATTGCACGCCCGTCGCGATCACGAAATCTTCGGGTTCCGCTTGCTGGAGCATCATCCATTGCATGCGCACGTAGTCCTTGGCATGCCCCCAGTCGCGCAGCGCATCCATGTTGCCCATGTACAGGCGGTCTTCCAGACCTTGCGCGATGTTGGCCAGCCCGCGCGTGATCTTGCGCGTCACGAACGTTTCGCCACGGCGCGGCGACTCGTGATTGAACAGAATGCCGTTGCAGGCATACATGCCGTAGGCCTCACGGTAGTTCACGACAATCCAGTACGCGTAGAGCTTCGCCACCGCATAGGGGCTGCGGGGGTAGAACGGTGTGGTCTCTTTTTGCGGCGTTTCTTGCACGAGCCCGTAGAGCTCACTGGTCGACGCCTGATAGAAGCGAGTCTTCTTTTCGAGGCGCAGGATACGAATCGCTTCCAGGATCCGCAGGGTGCCGACGGCATCCACATCCGCCGTGTATTCGGGGCTCTCGAAGCTCACTGCCACATGGCTCATGGCGCCGAGGTTGTAGATCTCATCCGGCTGCGTTTCCTGAATGATGCGAACCAGGTTGCTGGTATCGCTCAGGTCGCCGTAATGCAGCTTGAACCGCGCATTGTCGATGTGCGGGTCTTGATAGATATGGTCGATACGCTGGGTATTGAACAAGCTGCCACGACGCTTGATACCGTGGACGATATATCCCTTGTCCAACAGAAATTCTGCGAGATACGAACCATCCTGACCGGTAATCCCGGTGATCAGGGCGATTTTTTGCTTTTCAGACATAGACTCAAATTCCGATGACGTGACGCCAATTTCAGCAGGCGATCGATTTACTTGCGGATTGCGCCGTTTTGCAGGAAATCGTCATACGCGCGGCGCAGTCCGTCTTCAAGCGAAATCGAAGCGCGCCAACCCAGTTGATTCAGCCGGCTGCTGTCCATTAATTTGCGGGGCGCCCCGTCGGGACGCGTTGCATCGCATACGATCTCGCCCTGATAACCCACCACGCGCGCGACCAAACCCGCAACGTCCCGGATGCTGATGTCGTCGCCAACGCCCACGTTGATATGGCTCAACATCGGTTGCGTGTGCGCCTCGTACGTCGCCTTGTCCAAGTTCATGACGAAAACGGACGCGGCGGCCATGTCATCGACATAGAGAAACTCACGCTTGGGCGTACCCGTGCCCCAAATCGCAACTTGCGGGTCTACGGCGAGCTTCGCCTCGTGGAAGCGGCGGATCAGGGCCGGCACGACGTGAGAATTCTCCGGGTGGTAGTTATCGCCCAAGCCGTACAGATTGGTCGGCATGACACTGCGGTAATCGACGCCGTGACTCGCGCCGTATTGGCGGTTGTAGCTTTCGCAAAGCTTGATGCCGGCGATCTTCGCGATCGCATACGGTTCGTTGGTCGGCTCCAGCGTGCCGGTCAGCAGCGCGTCTTCGCGCATCGGCTGCGCGGCTAGGCGCGGATAAATGCAACTCGAGCCGAGGAAGAGCAGTTTCTTGACCCCGACGCGAAACGCAGCATCAATCACATTCAACTGAAGCGAGAGGTTCTCTTGAATGAATTCCGCCGGGAACGTGTTGTTCGCATGAATACCGCCGACCTTCGCCGCTGCCAGATACACCTGATCGGGCCGCTCTTCTTCGAAAAATTTACGGACGTCCGCCTGCTCCGTGAGATCGAGCTCGGCGCGAGTGCGCGTCACGACATTCTCGTGACCGAGGCCTTGCAACCTGCGAACAATCGCCGAGCCAACCATGCCCCGGTGGCCGGCGACATAAATTTTAGGATTGCTGTTCATGAACCACTTCGACCGTAATTGTCTTGAAAACGCACGATGTCATCCTCGCCGAGATAGCTGCCCGACTGAATCTCGATAATCTCAAGCGGGATCGTCCCAGGATTAGAGAGACGATGCACTTCGCCCAATGGAATGTAGGTGCTCTGGTTTTCCGTCAGCAGAATGGTCTTTTCACCGTTGGTGATTTCAGCCGTTCCCGTGACGACGACCCAGTGTTCCGCACGATGATGATGCTTCTGCAAACTCAGACTCGCCTTGGGCTTGACCTGAATTCGCTTGACCTTGAATCGGGTCCCTTCGTCGATGCTGTCGTACCAACCCCACGGGCGGTGCACTTTCCGGTGCAGGGAATGCTCTTCGCGGCGTTGATCTGCAAGCATCGTGACGACGCGCTTGACGTCCTGGCAGCGCGCACGGTCAACGACGAGTACGGCGTCAGGGGTTTCGACAACGACGACATCGTCGACACCGACCACTGCGACCAAACGGCTGGTCGCGTGGACCAGTGTGTTGCGACTGTCCAGCGTGAGGACATCGCCCAGATGGGCGTTACCCGCCGGGTCTTTCGGCAGCACGTCCCACACGGCGTCCCACGCACCCAGATCACTCCAGCCCGCCGTGAGCGGCACCATGCGAATCGGAAACTCACTACCGGGGCACCGTTCCATCACGGCGTAGTCGATGGACTCACTCGGAATCGCGGCGAACTCGGCTTTGCCCGGGCGAATGAACACGCCGTCGGCGACCCGGTGATCCCACGCAAGGCGGGTGGCATCGGTGATGTCGCGACGGAACGTCTCGAGTGCGCGCATCCACGTGGAGGCACGCACGACGACCATGCCGGAATTCCAGAAGTAATTCCCTTCGTCGAGATACCGCTGCGCGTTCTCGGCATTCGGCTTCTCGACAAAACGCTCCACCGGCAACGCCCCTGTGACGGCCCCGTCGGCAGGGGCCGTGCAGATATAACCGAACCCGGTTTCGGGACGATCGGGCGTGACGCCAAGCGTCACGACAGCGCCATCGTGCGCCTCGGCAATTGCGCGACGCAACGTCTGCACGAACGCGGCGCGATCGGAAATCGCGTGATCCGAGGGTGCGACGATCATGACGGGATCGTCGCCGGACGCCAGCGCGGCCAACGCGGCCAAGGTCAAGGCAGGTGCCGTGTTTCGCCCTACCGGCTCAAGAAGAATTCCGCTCGGTTCCACACCGACTTCGCGCATCTGCTCGGTGACGAGAAAACGGTGCTCGTCATTGCAGACCACGTACGGTGCCGAGACATTGATCTCGCTATTGCCGACTTCCCCGAGGCGATTGATCGTCTGCTGAAAAAGCGACTCATCGCCGGTCAGACAGAGGAATTGCTTCGGAAAACCGGATCGCGACAACGGCCAAAGACGAGAGCCAGAGCCACCACAAAGAATTACCGGACATACTGAAATCATGTATTCCACGGTCTTTCGCCTTGTTGATTAACAATTTCGAGTCGCAACGATTCAATTTCGAGTCGCAGTGCTTCATATTCCCGCATCTTTCGAATGAGGAATTCGCTCGTAAGAGCTGTTTTCTGCGCAATGCCCCGTGGCGTCAGCATGTAGACATAGCCAAATTTGTTTTTTGATTCACTGAAATTCTGTACTTTGACCCATCCTTTTTCGATCAAAGCCTTTAAACAGTAATTCAAACCACTAACGCTCACTCCAAGTTTTTTGGCTATTTCCCGCTGAGTGGTGTCCGGCGTTTCCTGCAATATACGGAGCACCCGAAAATCAATATCCTGCTGAAGCAATGTCCGGCGGCTTGTCATTGAATTAACACCACGTCAGAGAATTGAAATCAACGTAGCTATCCGTCAATTTTTCGTGTTAATTGGCTACAGTAGCCCAGATTTGTGCGAAATCGAACAATTCTAACAGTCGGTTACGAATGCAGCCACTTGTTACGTATCCACCGAACTCAGGGTGTGAACGCGGCGCAACTGCTCGCTTGACTTGCCCCTCGTTCACGCTTAACCGGCCGAATCCGGTGCCGATTCGCTCGAAAATTCACCAGACGAGCGACGAAGTCAGGACCGGAGTCCGGCGGCATCGGGATGCGGCAATTGTCAGCACGTTGACGCAGGTTTCCCAAAGCGCGAGATGGTATCACGCGTGCGATTCCGAAAATCAATGGGAAATGCCTCTCTCCGACGACCGACGTTTTTAAGGCGTGCTTTCGGCGATATCTTAGATTTTGTTGTGCCGAAAACAATGACGCCGACCGGCAACCGGTTGGACCACGATCTCGTGCCACGCCATCGGGCGTGAGGAAATCACAGCGAGAGCCTCTGATCGAGGCGTTACCTCTAGACGTTGGTGGAGCGGAGGAGGATCGAACTCCCGACCTTCGCATTGCGAACGCGACGCTCTCCCAGCTGAGCTACCGCCCCACTTGAAGCAACGATCATAGCGGGTTTTTTTCAGCCCGGCCAGCGCCCGACAAATTTGCTCGGGATTAGCCGCAAACCCTTGTGGCAAAAAGCAAAAAGGCCTCAGGCCGCCCCCTGATTCCCCTTCATGCCCTTGATCACCGGCACTTTCGGCGCCTTTGCCACAATGGTCTTCTGGGCTCGCAAGTAGCGCGCCACGACGTCCCATACCGGTTCGCCCTGAGCGCCTTCGGCTACCGGCGCCCAGCCGGCCACCTTGTACGTCTTGCCTGCATCGATGGGCTTGCCGTTCAGGCGCATGTCCGTGATGCGCTGGCCCATCGGTGCCATCGGGTCGATCGTGTAGTCCATACCGCCCACCCGCACCATGTCGCCGCCCTGCTGGTAGTACGGGTCCGGGTTGAACAGGTTGTCGGCCACGTCTTCGAGCACCGTCTTGATCGTCTCGCCTGTCATCGGCGTGAGCGTCGTATACGGATAGGTAATGGCCGTCTGATCGAGCAGTTGCTCCATCGTGATCGCCTGCCCTGGCAAGAGCGACGTGCCCCAACGGAAGCCCGGCGAGAAGCCGATTTCGGCATCCTTCTCGGCCATGACGGCGTCCAGCAGCAACTGGTCGAAGGTGCCGTTGAAATTCCCGCGCCGGTACAACACGCCCTCCGTCACGGCCAACGGTTCGGCCAGTTTCGCGGCGAACGGCGCACGCACACGCTCGATCAGCGCCTGCATTGGCGCGTCGGCCGGCAACAGGTTCGCAAAGACCGGCAACAGCTTGTAGCGGAAGTCGACCGGCTTGCCGCCCTTGACGTCGAAGTCGAGCACCGCGAGGAACTTGCCGTTCGAGCCCGCATTGGTCACGAGCGTCTTGCCGCCCGCGTTCTCGACAATCACCGGCTTGGGCACGCCGTCATGGGTGTGCCCGCCCAGAATCGCATCGATGCCGCGCACGCGCGACGCCAGTTTCAGGTCGACGTCCATGCCGTTGTGCGAGAGCACCACCACGACCTGCGCCCCCTTGCCGCGCACCTCGTCGACCATCGACTGCAAACGCTCTTCCTGAATGCCGAAAGTCCAGTCGGGCACCAGATAGCGCGGGTTGGCAATCGGGGTGTACGGGAACGCCTGCCCGATAATCGCCACCGGCACGCCGTTCATCGACTTCATCGTATACGGCGCAAAGACCGGATCGCCGAAGTCGTTGGTCTGCACGTTCTGGGCGACAAAATCGATCTTGCCCTTGAGCTGCTCTTCGACCACCGACTTCACCCGCTCGGCGCCGTAAGTGAACTCCCAGTGCGCGGTCATCACATCGACACCCAACGCGAGCGTGGCGTCGACCATGTCCTGCCCCTTGGTCCACATGGCCGTACCCGATCCCTGCCACGTGTCGCCGCCATCGAGCAGCAAGGCGCCCGGGCGCGACGCCTTCATGCGCTTGACCAGCGTGGCCAGATGCGCAAAACCGCCCACCTTGCCGTAGGTGCGCGACGCCGCCGCGAAGTCAAGATAGGTGAACGCGGAAGCGTCGGGGGTGCCCGGACGCAGCCCGTAGGCCTTCAGGAACGCGTCGCCGACCAGGTGCGGCGCGCGGTTTGCCTGCGCGCCGATGCCCAGATTGACGCTCGGCTCACGGAAGTAGATCGGCAGCAACTGCGCATGGCAATCGGTGAAGTGCAGAAAGTGCACGTTGCCGAATTTCGGCAGATCGTAAAACGTCGCCGCCGCCTTGGCCGCCGCCGTCTCGTGATGCGACAGTGCCATCCCGCCGGCCGCTGCCACCGCCAATACCTGCATGAACTCGCGTCGATCCATTTCGTCTCCCTGGCACGCGCCTCTGATGGCACGCTTTCTTTGTCATTCGTCGGTAACCGCCAGCGCCTCGCGCCGACGTCACTTGCCTGCGTAATCCGCCAGCGCCGCCACATCCTCGCCGAACATCTCGCCGACTTCCTTGCGCAGCACTTTGCCGTCGCGGCCAATCACGTAAAGCTCCGGCAACCCGCGCCGCTTGCCGAGCGCCGCCTGCCACGCCTCGTTATCCATGCCGGCCGGGAACGTGTAGCGATGCGCCTTGAGATAGTCGATCGCCTCGGACGGCTTCTTGTCGATCGACAGCGTGACGATCTGGATCGGCTTCCCGCGCGTGGCCTCGTACAGCTTCTGAAGATGCGGATTCTGCTGCGCACAGAACGGGCACCACGACGCCCAGTACTCGACGATCACCGTGCGGCCCTTGAACGATTCGGCCGGCAACGTCTTGCCGTCAAAGGTCACCAGCGACGGCAGCGTGACCGTGTCGCCCACCTCCACCGCTTGCGCGGGCATGCCGAAAGCCATGATGGCAGCGCCGAACATGGCGAGCGCCGCCCGCCGCGCGGCGTTGTCGCAGGCGGTTCGAATCGAACGAAACAGGGATGTCATGAGGAACTCCGGAAGCCAGCCGGTCACCTGTCGTCTTCACGCAGGCAGCCGGCCGGTACGGCAGACGACTTACTGATTGACCGGCGAGGCCGGGTCGAGCAACAGCGCCATCACGTCTTTCAACTGCTGTTCGGTCAGGATGCCCGCTGCACCGAAACGCGGCATGTTCGAGCACGCCATGTAGCTGTGCGAGTCATAGACCTTGGCCCACGTGTACTTCACGACTTCGGGCGAATCGCCGCGCAGCTTGCCGTAGTTGTACAACGACGGACCGATGTTGCCGAACGAGATCTCGGTCTTGGTCAACTGGTGACACGCGTAGCAGTTGCCGCCGTTGACCGTGTCGGCCTTGTCGGTGAACTGCATGCCGCGACCGTTCTGGGCCACCTTCTCGCCCTCTTTCCAGTCGCCCAGATACTTGCCGTCAGCCGGTGCCTTGACGGCGGCCAACTCGGCCTTCTGCAAACGCTCGGCAATCTTGGCCGGCATCGGCTTCGTCGCGTATTGCGTGCACAGCTTCTGCAATTCGCTCTGATCGATACGGTCGAGTTGTGCGATGCCCGACGCACGGAACGAGTCGCGCAACTCCTGCACGACAGCAGCATCGGTCGAGCCGGTCACGAGCTTCGTGCCCTCGCCCTGTGCAAATGCCGCGCCGATGACGAGTGCCCCGGCCGCGCCCAGCACGGCGGTCGCCGTGCGCAATGCGAATGATTTCATGGGTGTGCCTCGTGATCGGTCAGCGCTTCAGGCCGGGGGCGTCCATCTTGCCGCCGTTGGCCATCACACCGAGGAAGGTAATCAGATCGATCGACGCCTGCGAGCCGTAATTGAGCTCAGGCATGCGCTGCTGACGGAAGCAGTCGTACATGCGCCACTGAATCGTGCGCAGTGCGCCTTGCGAGACACGATAGCCCGGCCACGTCGCGAACGCCTGACGGGCGGCGGCGGGCTTGGTCAGATTCGGCAGATCCTGCAAGCGGATGCGCTTGTCGTCAGACCCGTGGCACGACGCGCACGAGAAGTCGTACGGACCGGCACGGTAATAGAAAATCTTCTGGCCGCGCGCGTAGGCATCCTTCTCTTCCTTGTGCGCCTGCGGCACATGGATGACGGCGCCGCGCGACTGGCCCGCCACATAGGCGGTCAGCGACTCGAGATCGGTCGGGTCCTGCCCTTCCTTCGAGAACGGCTGCTTGATGACGTCGGCCCGCTTGAAGCCTTGCAGATTCACCATGCATTCGACGATGCGCGACTCGGCGTCGAGCACGCGTTTTGCATCGGGGAAATAGCGGGGCAGTTGTGCGTAGGCGTCTTTCACGACACCGGCACCGAGGCCGAGATCGCATTGCGCGAGCGAGACGTTGTTCGGGCCACGCGGCGTTTTCCAGAGCTCTTCGCCGCGCATCTCGATCAGTTCGGCCGGATTGCCGTCGGCGAGCATCTCGCGATATTGCGCGATCGCGTCGGCGGTCGATTGACCGGCGGCAAATGCGGGGGCGCTGACACCCGCGATGGCGAACATACCGCCGAGCACTGTCCGACGCAGCCATGTTTTGTGTCGCGGGGTGCTCACCCGTGCGCTATCTTGCGCATCAAGCATCTGACTCTCCTCTGTGTGGGTTGTTCGGCGCATCGCGAGGAGACTCCCCGCGAGCGCCACCGCGCACTTCCCGGCGCTTGATTCCTGCACGGCGACGACTCGTAGTTGAGTCGTGCTTGAGTCGTGCTTAAGGCGTGTCAGGCGACTGCCGTCTCGTCGGTACGTGTGTCGCCCTTGTTGTCGACCCACGTGACCGTGACCTTGTCACCCTTCTTGGCGCCCTTGAACTTGAACGACAGGAACGGATCCTTCGACACCGCCGGACCCCATTCCGCCGTCAGCACGGTCTTGCCGTTGCAGGCCACCGTCACCGTCTGGATGAAGTGTGCCGGCACGATATTACCGGAAGCGTCTTTGCGCTGGCCGGTTTCCATGATGTGGCTCATCAGCACCTTGACCTCGACGACTCCGCCGGCCTCGGTTGCGCGAATGCGCATCGGATTACCCATGTGTGGCTCCTCGTTATTCTCTTCGCGCGCTTAACCGCCGCAGCCGCCCAGCGTGACCTTGATTTCCTTCTCGGCCACGAGGTACTTGTTGTCCGCCTTGACGAGCGCGTAGACCTTCGAGGTCTGGCCCATCTTGACGCGCGTGGTCACCGACGGGTCGGTGCCATCGGGAATGTCGAACGACGCCGCGAGGGTGTTCGGATTCTTCTCGATCAGAATCGCGATCGATTGCGTGTTCGGTGCCTTGCTCGTAACCGCCACCGGCACGACTGCACCGTTCTCGGCAATGTCGGGTGCGGTGAGCACGACCAGATCGCTCGGGCTAGCGCTCGTGCCACCCAGTGCCTTGACCGTATCGGCCACGCTCTTGGTCGCAAACGCCGCCTTGTTCCACTGCGCTTCGGCCGCGCGTGCCTCTTCGGGCTTGATCAGCCCGGCGGCCACCGCCAGTCCCATTACCGCGGAAAACCGCAGCATGTCGCGTCGCTGTTGGTTCATCTTCGTGTGTTTCCTTCTCTGAAGGCCGCCGATGCGAAACATCCTGAACGCACCGGCCGCCGTTCGCTCATCCGGCCCCCTCGCGAACGAGGCGTGCCGCCTGAGCCCCCTGCCCCGGACTTACTTCGCCGGGGCGCCTGCCAGAACCCAATCCACCAGGATCTTGGCGTCGGCATCCGACATGTTCGGGTGCGCCGGCATCGGGATCGGACCCCAGACGCCTGCACCGCCACCCTTCACCTTCTTCACCAGCTTGGCCACGGCATCCTTGTCGCCCTTGTACTTGGCAGCGACGTCCTGATAGGACGGGCCCACGAGCTTCTTGTCGACGGCGTGGCAACCCATACAGGCGTTGGCGGCAGCAAGCTTGGTCGCTGCGGCAACGTCGACACCGGCGTGTGCCAGCGAGGTACCGGCCAGCATCGCGGCGGCGATCAACAACTTTTTCATCGTATCTCCTTCGATTTATGTAGGGGACGGTGTCCTGCGGCGGCAAGCGGAACAAAGCGCTGCCGTCGGACACCTTGCCCGCTCACTGTGCACCACGGAGAATCCAGTCGACCATCGTACGGACGTCGGTTTCGGCAACCTGCGACTGCGGCGGCATTGGCATGCTGCCCCAGTTACCGGCGCCTCCGGCACGTATCTTCGCCACCAATTTTTCAGTCGCATCCGACTGCCCATGGTACTTGGTGGCGACCTCCGAAAAGGCGGGCCCGATCTTCTTGTCGGTAACGCCGTGACAGGCCAGACAACCGTTCTTGTCCGCAAGCGTTGCTGCCGGTGACGTCACAGCGGCGGTTTGAGCCGGTGCGTCCGGACTCGCCATGCCAAGCGTGGCGAGAGCCGCCATCTTGCGCACCGACGCATTTTGCGCGGCGGTGCCTGAGAGCGGCGGCAGCTTCGTATCGACACCGCGCACCGGTCCGATGACACGGTTTTGCGCGGCCAGATCTCCATGTGCGTCGCGGGCGTACGCAGGGAGTGCGGACGTCACGATACCAGCCCCGGGACAATCCTGCATACACGCACTGTTATGGGTATCCGGTTTGTCTCCCACGCGCCACATGCCGTGCGCGCGCGTCATGCCGTTGCGGTTGGGCATGCGCTGCTGCACGTCGGCGATGTTCTTGTCGGACAGCACGAAATCGGCCGGCACGATCTCGCCCAAATTCAGAATATAAGCGGTGACCGCATAGACTTCGTCGGGCGTCAGTGATCGCGGCGCGTTCCAGGGCATCGCGCGGCGGATGTAGTCCCAGATCGTGGAGACCGTATTCACCTTCATCAGCGTGGTGCGCACCGGCTGGTTGTTCGCGCGCAGCGACGCAACGTGACCGGTCTTGATGTCGTCGTCCGTGGTGCCGCCCACCAAGGGATTGAACACCTCGTTGCTCTCGCCGAACGTGCCGTGGCAAGACGCGCAGCGTGCGTCGAAGAGCTTCTGCCCGTCGGCCACTGAACCTTGCCCCTTTGGCAGCCCCTTGAAGTCGGGACGCACGTCGATGTCCCACGCACTCAGTTCGGCGGGCGTGGCGTCACGGCCGATGCCGGCGGGTGCCTTGATCGCAGGCGCAGCGGAGGTAGTCGCGGGGGCGGCATGGGCAGAGGTGCTCATCCATGCGCTCACGGTCAGCCCGGCCACGGCAAGCGCGCTCGCCCACAGGCAGGCGGCCGCAGCGGCCTGCAACCGGTGACGCAACACGGCGCGCCGGTTCGGCTTGGCCATACCGTACGATTTAGTCGACGTGGACATTGGTCACCTCCCCGCTGGCGGCCACTTGCCACGTCTGGATCGCGTTGTTGTGATAAATCGACTTGGTGCCGCGCACATCGCGCAACTGGCGATAACGCGGCTGCACGTAGCCCGTCTCGTCCACCGCACGGCTTTGCAGCAGCGCGGGCGAGCCATCCCACTGCCAGTCGAAGTTGAAGCGGGTGAGGCACTTGGGCAGCACGGGCGACTCGATGCGCGCCGCGCGCCACGACTTGCCGCCATCGGTCGACACATCGACGCGTTTGATGCGCCCGCGTCCCGACCATGCCAGCCCCGTCACGTTGAAATAACCGCGATCGAGCAACGCCTGGCCGCCCGACGGCGACGTGATCACCGACTTGCACTCCTGAATCGACGTGTACTGACGGTGTTGACCGTCCGGCATCAGGTCGACGTAGTGACTCGTTTCATCCTTGGCATTCCACGGCGCATCGCCGATCTTGATGCGGCGCAGCCATTTCACCCACGACACGCCCTGCACACCGGGCACGACCAGACGCAGCGGGTAGCCATTCTCCGGACGCAGCATCTCGCCGTTCATGCCCCATGCCACGAGCACGTCCGAGAGGGCGGCTTCCATCGAAATGGTGCGCGTCATGCCGGAGCCGTCGCCGCCTTCGGCGAGCACGTACTGACCACGCTTGATGTCGGCGCCCACGTCGTCGAGCAATACCGACAACGGCACGCCGGTGAACTCGCAGCACGAGAGCATGCCGTGCGTGTACTGCACCGTGGGCACGGCCGAGTTGCCCCACTCCATGCCGGTGTTCGCGCCGCACTCGATGAAGTGCATGCGCGAGACGGACGGCAACCGCATGATGTCGTCCATCGTGTAGACCTTCGACTCACGCACCATGCCGTGCACCATCAGCCGATGCTGGGTCGGGTCGATCTCCTGCCAGCCCTGATGGTGACGCTCGAAGTGCAGGCCGCTCGGCGTGATGATGCCGAACAGACCCTGAAGCGGCGTGAAGGCAACCGACGCCTGTGTCGTCTGCGTGAGCCCCGGCGATTGCCGGCGTTGCAGATTGACTTCGAATTTCGACGGCATGCCGTACGGGCGGGCGGCCACCGGCTGACCCAGTGACGTCGCCCACGGACGCGGCTCGAGGATCATCGGATCGCCATCGCCGAGCGACTTGGGGGCGTCGGCGGCAAAAGCGGCACCCCCGGCGAGCGCGGCGCCGGCGGCAAGAAAGCTGCGTTGCAGGAAATTGCGGCGTGTGGGGTTCAGCCCGTCACGGGCGATGTCGCCGGCCAGTGTGCCGTCGATGAAATTCTCCGGAGCCCGGCGCAACCGGCCGGCTCGCGATGTGCTATCGCTGGTCTTGCTCACCCTGTCTCCTCGCGTTTTGTGGCGCCCGAGCGCGTCGCGAAGGACACGGATCGGGCTAGAGCCGGTTCACATCACCTCGTGCGAACCCACCCTGGAACCTCGCGCGGTCTCGTCGCCGCGCTGCACTACGGGTCTTGCAATGTTGCGATGTTGCTTCGTATGGCGCTGACGCCAGCCGCGTTACTGACCGCGCGGCATGAAGCCGTCGACGGCACGGTGCGGCAGCGCCTCCTCCTCGAGCCGGCCGGCCACCTGCACGCACACGGCGCGACAGATCTCGACCACCCCGGTATCCGCAATCGTGTAGTACACCTGATTGCCTTCCTTGCGACGCCCCAGCACACCGGCCTGATACATCGCATTGAGGTGTCGCGAGACGTTCGTCTGCGACGAATTCACCGCCGTCACCACATCGCTCACCGACTGTTCGCCACCGCACAAGGCATGCAGAATGCGCAGCCGGGTCGGCTCGGAGAGCAGGCTGAAGTAGTGAGATACCTTTTCGAATACGCGGTCGAGTTCTTCCATGACGTTCGGCAATCAAGTTCGTGTGAAGGCGTGAATGAGACCGTATATGCCTACATACGCATATACGGATAATCGAAATAACGGGCGAGATAAGCAAGCTGCGCTGCAACATATCGGAGGCCGATCTATTGCGCGGCATCTGGCCGATTTGCGAGATGAAAATCAAGTTTCCATGTATACCGCCGGATATAGCGCGCAGCGGGTTATGCCGCAGCGAGTGGGTCGTGACGACGCCTGCTGGCAAGTCGCTCGACGGCCTCGACGGGGCGCGTATCGATGGCATCAGGGAAAAACCTGATAAGAAAAATGACGCGGGACGTCGCACCAGAGCACTCCGCTCTGCGTACGACGTCCCGAATGACGTCAGCGGCAAGTCACCGCACATGCGGCTCACTCGAATTGGTAAGAGTAATTGGCGTTGAACCGCAGCGGCCGGTTCGGCGAATTGGTCGGCGCATCGGCCATCGGCTTCGCAACCGACAGATCGAGCGTGTAGTACTTCTTGTCGGAGATCCGCACGCCGAGGCCGACCGACGCGAGACTGTTGTGCACGACCTGTCCGTAGTTCACATAGACGCGCGCTGTGTCCGCGATCAAGTAGGGCTGGACCGTCTTCAGATAGCGGAAATCGGTGCGGAACAGGCGGTTGATCTCGATCGACGCCCCCCAGCCCTTGTCGCCGGCCACTTCACCCGCCGGATAGCCGAGGCCGTAGCGCGTGCCCCCGAACGTGGCCTGCTCAGACGTCGGCAACGTATTGCCGCTGTACTGCGCGCCTGCCGAGACGACGACGCCGAAGTCCCACGGCAACACTACGCCCTGCTTGGCATCGAGCGTGAAGCGCCAGAACCCCAGATCGTACGGTCCGAGAATTTGCTGAATACCGGCAGGCTGCGTGGTGTACGACTGGCTCGCGCCCAGTCCGTTGAAACCCTTGAACACGCCCAGCGTGGCGCTGCGCGTCTGTTTGTCGGTGACTTCGTTATAGGCGAGTTGCACCTGCGCGGCGCGTACGTTTGCCTGCGAATTGATGAAGTTCGGCGAGTCCGGCACTTCGTACCGGTCGCGCGAATTGACGCCGTACATGCCGCCGCTGGCCGTCAGGCTGCGCTGGTTGTTCAGCAAAATCGGATACGACAGGCTCACGGCCACGCGCTTGGTATCGAGGTGGCGCGTGAGCCCCGCCAGGGCCTGATCGTCAGGCTGCCCGCGATAGTGCGACGCATCCAGACGCGCTTGCAGCCCATTCGAGCCGAGCGGCTGAATATAGGACGCCGAGTAGAACTCCTCGTCGTTGTGCCCCTTCGGCGCGATGGCCGTCAGTTGAATCTGTTCGCCCAGCGGCGTCAGCGCGTTGCTCGTCACCGTGAACACGCCGCGAATGCCCGGGTTGTTGTACGAGAGCGACGTGCCCGCTGCGATCGGCTGGCGCGAGACATCGAGCGAGAGCTCGGTGGCGCCGTCGGTCTGTGTGGGCGGCTGCACGTCGGCCTTGATCTTCATGCCGGGCACGAGCGTGAGCAGGTTCAGGTAGCGCTCGAACGTGGCGCGCTTGAGCGGGCGCTCGGCTTCGATGTGCGCCGCGATATCGCGCAGACGCTGTTCGGACGGCCCCGGCTTGCCGGTGATCTTCGTGGACGAGATATAGCCTTCGACGATGGTCACACGCACGAAGCCGTTGGCGAAGTCCTGCGCAGGCACGAACGCGAACGACAGCAGGTAGCCGGCGTCCTGATACATCTTCGTGACCTGATTGGCCTTCTCGACCAGATCGCCGATGGTGACTTCCTTGCCGGCCATCGGCGCGAAGAGCGCCGCCACCTGATCGAACGGGATCGACTTCACGCCTTCGATACCGAAACGCTGCGGCGTAATCGGCCGTGCCAGCAACGCCTTGAGGGCGTCGTCCTGCGAGGGCGGCTGGATGTGGATGGTGGCAGGCGCTGCCTTGGGTGCCTCGATCTTCGGGATGCTTTGCAACGGGTCGCCGCGCACCGGGCTGCTGTCGGCCCACGCCGCCTGGCTGGTGAGCCACCCGCCGATACCAACGACGGCGAACGCGGTAGCGGAAGCAGAAACGGCACGGTGGACGATGCGAACTACGCTGACAACTTTACGGCTGCGAACGGTCTTGACCGAGTCCCCGCGCGTGTCGCGCGACGCAAGACGGGACCCTCCCTGGCGATACGCCATCCCTATGCCCCCCAGCTTATTTTTTCGTGGAGCCAGTGTAACCGAGAGGCCTCAGGCCCCGTCAATGAAGGAAAGCAGGGGGACTGAGGCGCTCGCGCAACAACCGGGCGACAAGTCAGCGCGACGGCGATGGCACCGGGGTTTCGCTACTTAGAGAAACCCTTCCAAACGCGCTGGACTATTACCTTGCAGGACGAAATACCGCCGGGTGGCGCATCAGGCCAGCATGTCGGCCCAGATTCCCTGCGCCCACGCGAGCCCGAGCGCGAACTCGTCGCGGTTGGCATGTGGCGACGCCCCGCCTGTACCGGGCACCGGCAGCATGGTGCGTTGCGCCGCGTCGTAGCGATGGACGCTTGCGACGTGCATGGCCTGCGTTGCCGAGACGAACGTGTAGCAAGTGTTGCTATAGAGCGGTTCGGGGTTGACCGGGCGGCCCGCCAGCGTCGCGACGATGGCCGCCGCGCACACTTTGCCGTGCTGGTTGGCCATGTGGCCCGACTTGGGCATTTGCGGCGCGATCTGTACGGCGTCGCCCAGCACGTGAATGTCGGGTTGCGCCGTCGAAGCGAAGGTCAGGAAATCGACGTCGCACCAACGATCGTTGGCGGTAGCGAGTCCGCTCGCGGTCGCGATGTCGCCCGCACGCATCGGCGGAATGACGTTCAGGACATCCGCGCGCACCTCTTCACCCAACTCGAAGCGGGCGATTTGCTTCGCGCCGTCCAGCGCGACTTCCGTGCAATTGAACTGCGGGTGGTACTCGACGATGCCAGCGAACTCGGTACGCCAGACTTCGTGAAACTGCTCGGCTTCGGCCAGCACCTCATCGTTGGCGTCGAAGATGAGCACTTTCGCGCGCGGCTTGTGTTGCTTGAGCCATGCGGCGGCCTGACAGGCGCGCTCGTAAGGCGCGGGCGGGCAGCGGAACGGTGCTTCGGGAATCGTGATGGCGAAGACGCCGCCCTCGGGCATCGCCTGCAAGCGGGCGTGCAACGCGGCGCTCTCGCGTGCATCCGTCCAGCCGACGGGCAACGCCTCGCGAACGGTGGCGTCGTTGAAGCCTGCGATGGCATCGCGACGCAACGCAATGCCGGGCGACACGATCAGCTTGTCGTACGGGAGACGGCTGCCGTCGGCGAGTTGCACTTGCTTGCGCGCGGCGTCGATGGCGCTGGCGCGTGTACGTCGCCAGACCACGCCGTGGCGGGCGGCCAAGCGGTCATAGGGCACCGTGAGGTCGCTCACGCGCAGGTTGCCGCCAACGACGAGATTCGACAACGGGGAGGACACAAAGGCCGCATTCGGCTCGACCAGCGTCACCTCGACGGTGTTGCCCGACAGCATGCGCAGATATTTGGCGGCGGTCGCACCGCCAAAGCCGCCGCCGATGATGACGACACGGGCGCGCCCTTTGATCGGCGTGACCCATGGATTGGCGGCAGATCCGGGCGGCGCGGCAAACGCGCCGGACATGCCGGTCAGCGCTGCCACCGAGCTCATACCAAGGAGAAAGTCGCGACGATGCATGGCGCGGCCTATTGGGGAGTGCGCGCCGCTTCGGGCGCCGGACTGACGGGCGCCGCGCGAGACCGGGCAGGCGGCTGAGATTGAGATGGCGGAAGCGGCTGCGCAATGGGCTGTGCAGCGAAGTAAGCCGCGATGCGTTGCAACTCGTCGTCGCGATAGCCCTTGAGGAGCTGCGGCATGAGTGTGGCTGGACGGGCCCCATCCCCCTTCGCGTTGCGCAGCGCTTGCAGTGCGGCGACGAGTTCGGCAGCCGGACGCCCTCCGAGTTTCGACAACGCGGTTTTGCCTGCGCTCACCGGGGCGGCCGCGCTATGGCAACTCATACAGGCCATCGCCCAGTCACGGGCTTGCCAGTCGGGTTGGGGCTGCGTTGACGGTGCCGCCGTCGCCATCGGCCCGATCGCCAGCGCGCCCAGAATGAATAGCGCCGGCATCGCCCCAAGACGATGCCGGCGGTTCGAACCCTCCGGGTGCTGTGCGCTAATCCGCGCCATCCGCGACGTCAGTTGCCCGTGCGCGTGGACGGACCGGGCTTGATCGGCGCGTCGCTGATCGGTGCGGGCGTCGCCAACGGCTTGGCCGTCACGGTATCGGTGCCGATCGGTGTCGTGGTCACGGTGGCGGCATTGCTGTCGTCACCCTGCGCCGGGGCCGGGTTCTTCTGCGCTTCGGTCGACAGACGTTGCGCCTCTTCCGGCTTCACGTATTCATACAGCTTGATGACTTTCTGCACGCCATCGATACGGCTTGCGACGTTGGCGGCGATGCGGCCTTCTTCTTCCGAAACCAGGCCCATCAGATAAACATCACCGCGCTCGGTGACCACCTTGAACACGTTGGCCGAAATTTCCTTCGTGTTGATCAGGTTCGCCTTGACCTTGCTGGTGATCCACGCGTCGTTCGAGCGCGAGCCGAACGAGCTCTTCGGTGCGATAGCGAGTTCGTCGACGATGCCGCGCACGTTGCTGATCTGCTTGACGATGTCCACGGCACGTTGCTTGGTAGCGTCGTCCGGCACTTCGCCGGTCAGCAGTACGCGACGGTTGAAGACGGTCACGTTCACATGCACGGCGTCGGCGGTCAGCGTGTTGGCGGTATTGGCTTCCGCCTTGACCTGAATTTCACGGTCTTCCGTCTGCGCACCGACCGAGCGGCGGTCCGTGGCGACGAGTGCCCCGGTGGCAGCGCCGCCGAGGATGATGGGGGCGCAACCGGCCAGGGTTGCTGTGATCAACGCAGCCGCTACCAGCGGCCTGACTGCGCGTTGGAAACTCATCGGGCATTCTCCTTGTTGGATGGGTCGAACGGGCCGGCCCCCGCCGTCCCCTGCCGACACCGCCCGCCCCCGCGGACTGGTGTGCGTGATGATCTTGACGCCTTACGATGACATTAGGTTCACGCGTCGCCGAACAGCATCGCGTCGACCAGGTCGCACAGGCAGTGAATGGTGAGCAGGTGAACTTCCTGAATACGGGCCGTACGATCGGCCGGCACGCAGATATGGACGTCCAGTTCGCCGAGCACGGCGTTGACCTTGCCACCGCCTTTGCCGGTCAGAGCAATCACGTGCATCTCGCGCTCGTGTGCGGCCTCGATGGCGGCGAGCACATTGCCCGAATTGCCCGACGTGGTGATGGCCAGCAGGATGTCGCCGGGTTGCCCGAGCGCACGCACCTGCTTGGAGAAGATGGCGTCGAAGTTGTAGTCGTTGCCGACGGCGGTCAGGATCGACGAGTCGGTGGTGAGTGCGATCGCGGGAAGTTCGGGGCGTTCGCGCTCGAAGCGGCCGACGAGTTCGGCGGCGAAGTGCTGGCAATCGGCTGCCGATCCGCCGTTACCGCAGGCGAGGATCTTGTTGCCGTTGGACAGCGCGTTGAACATGACCTCGGCGGCGGCGGCGATGGGGTCGGCGAGCACGTCGCGCGCGGCCAGCTTGGTTTCGACGCTATCCGTGAAGTGTTGTTGAATTCGTTCGATCGACATGGTCGTTGAGCCAGGGTGTCGCAAAAGCTGTCGGCCCGGTCTGGGCGCAGTGTCCCTGCATGGCCGACGATCAAAGCCGTCACCCTGAAAATCCCGGAAAAGCCCGAGGACGCTCGGAGACGGCACTTTCGCAAGTGTAACAGGGCGCGCCCGGCCGGGTTTCGTCATACCCGCGTCACACCTCGTCGGCGCGGAAGGCGTCGGGCAGCCAACTGACCACGGCGGGATGGCCGTCGAAAGCGACGACGTCGAAGCGGCAGCGCCCGGCCGGGCGCCTAAGCAGATAGTGGCGCGCCGCAAGCGTCAGCCGCCGGCGTTTGGTATGTGTGATGCTCGCGGCGGCCCCGCCGAAGTCCGCCCGGCGGCGGGCGCGCACCTCGACGAACACCAGCACCCCGGCGCGATCGCGCATAATGAGGTCGATTTCGCCGCCGCGGCACCGATAATTGCGCGCGACGAGCCGCCAGCCGCGGCGCTCCAGCATCGCCTGAGCGCGGGCTTCAAACGATTCTCCAAGCTGATTCGACATGGTTGTTCCGATCTGTACCCCGATGTGCTCCGTCTTCGCCGTGCCGCGCGCCGCTGTTTGCGACGTTGGCCCGCTTCATGCAACTTGCGACGTGATCGCACCGACGGCGGGAGGCTGCTGAGATGGACGAGCGCTTGATGTCGCTGGCCGAAGGTCAGCACTACCCTGTCGGCACGCTCTATGTCGTGGCCACGCCGTTGGGCAACATGGCGGACATTTCGGTGCGCGCCCTGCATGTCCTCGGCATGGCCGACGCCATTGCCTGTGAAGATACGCGCAACAGCGCGCAGTTGTTGCAGCGTTATGGCATCGACAAGCCGCTGATTGCGGCGCACGAACACAACGAGAACACCGTGGCGACGCGGCTTGTGGAGCGTTTGCGGGCGGGCGAGCGCATTGCTTATATTTCGGACGCCGGCACCCCGGGGATTTCCGATCCGGGGGCGCGGCTCGTCGATGCAGTGCGTGCTGCCGGGCTGGGCGTGGTGCCGGTGCCGGGCGCGAGCGCGATCATCACGCTGCTCTCGGTAGCGGGCGCATGGGTGGAAACGTTCACGTTCGTCGGCTTCTTGCCATCGAAGTCGCAGCAGCGCGCGCAAGCGATCACGGCGTTGGCGGGCGCCACCGCAGCGCAGGTGTTTTACGAGGCCCCGCATCGCATTGTCGAGACCGTTGCCGCACTGGCCGAAGGGCTCGGGGCGGAGCGAAAGCTGCTGATCGGCCGCGAGTTGACCAAGCGTTTCGAAGAGATTCACGAGTGCGCGCTGGGCGACGGCGAAGCGTGGCTGAAAGCGGACGCCAACCGTCAGCGTGGCGAGTTCGTGCTGGTGGTGTCGGGTGCGGCGGCCAGTACGACCGACGATGGCGTGGATGCCGAAGCGCAGCGCGTGCTGGCGTTGCTGGTGGCTGAGCTGCCGACGAAGAGCGCCGCCAAGCTGGCTGCTGCGATTACGGGCGCGCCGAAGAACGCGTTGTACGAACGTGCGCTGGCATTGAAGAACGGCTGATCCGCAGAGCGTTTGCGGAAATTACGGGAGCGGCAGGCCCTCTTCCAATTCGGAATACTCCGAGGAGGCCTCTGGCGACTCCCCATCGGCCCACCCAAGAAAAAGCCCGCCGAAGCGGGCTTTTTCATTCTGCGGATTTGCTAATCGGCCGGTCAGCTCAGCAGCAGCGCGTCGTCGTCGAGTTGTTCGCCGCGGGTGCGCTCGAACATCTGGAGGAGGTCGGGGACGTCCAGCCCCTTGCGCTCTTCGCCCGACACGTCCAGCACGACTTTGCCCTGGTGGAGCATCACCGTGCGGTCGCCGTAGTCCAGCGCCTGACGCATGCTGTGCGTGACCATCATCGCCGTCAGCTTGCTCTCCTGCACGATACGCGCCGTCAGTTCCAGCACGAACGCCGCCGTCTTCGGATCGAGCGCCGCCGTGTGTTCGTCGAGCAGCAGAATGCGCGACGGTTGCAACGACGCCATCAGCAGACTCACCGCCTGACGCTGACCGCCTGAGAGCAGGCCGATACGGTCCGACAGTCGATTCTCAAGCCCCAAATTCAGCAGACTCAATTTCTCGCGGAACCGCTCGCGCAACGGCTTGTTCAACGCCAGCCGGAAACTGCGGCTCTCGCCACGCTTCACCGCCAGCGCCATGTTCTCTTCAATGGTCAGCGCCTCGCAGGTGCCCGCCATCGGGTCCTGAAACACGCGTGCCACCTGACTCGCCCGCTGCCACGCCGTCTTCTTCGTGACGTCGTTGCCGTCGATCGAAATCGTACCCGTGTCGACAATCAAGTCGCCACTGATCGCGTTCAGGAACGTCGACTTGCCCGCCCCGTTCGAACCGATCACCGTCACGAATTGCCCCGTCGGAATGTCCAGCGACATGCCGCGCAGCGCACGGTTTTCAATCGGCGTACCCGGGTTAAAAGTGATCTTCAGGTCTTTTGCGCTCAACATGATCAGGCACCCCCGTTCTTGCGCGGAAACAGCTTGCGACGCGTGGCCGGCAACACCAGTGCCACCGCGACGAGCAAGGCCGTCACCAAGTTCAGGTCCTGCGCCTTCAGACCGATGAAATCGCTATTGAGCGCCAGCGCGATGAAGAAGCGATACAACACCGCTCCGACCACCACCGCCAACGTCGTGAGAATGAGCCGTCGCGCCGGCAAGATCGTCTCGCCGATGATCACCGCCGCCAGACCGATCACGATGGTACCGATCCCCATCGAAATATCCGCCCCGCCCTGTGACTGCGCAAACAGTGCCCCGGCAAGGGCCACCAGCGCATTCGACAACGCCATCCCCGCCAGAATCTCGTGCCCCGTGTTCACGCCTTGTGCGCGCGCCATGCGCGAATTCACACCGGTCGAGCGCATGGCCAGACCTTGTTGCGACGAGAAGAAGTAGTCGAGGCCGAGCTTCACCACCGCCACCACGACCAGCAGCATGAGCGGGCGCAGCACGAAGTCAGGCAGCCATTGCGGGGCGTTCTCGGGCAACAACATCGTGAAGACCGTCGGCGAAGTGATCAGCGGCACGTTCGGTGCGCCCATCACACGCAGGTTCACCGAGTAGAGCGCGATCATCATCAGGATACTGGCGAGCAGATCCATGATCTTCAGGCGCACATTGAGCCAGCCGGTGATGAAACCGGCCGTGGCACCCGCCGCCATCGCGCCGGCTGTGGCCAGAAACGGATTGGTGCCGGCAGCGATCAACGTGGCGGCAACGGCACCGCCGAGCGCAAAGCTGCCGTCAACGGTCAGGTCGGGAAAATTGAGGATGCGAAAGGAGATCAGCACCCCGAGCGCCACCAGACTGAAGATCAAGCCGATCTCCAGGGCGCCCATCATAGAAAAAAGGGACATTTTTCGTAATTCCACTACACAAGACGATCCGCACCGGGTCTCGGTGAGGCGCGCCGTTGGGGGGACTCAAGCGGAAAAGAGCGGCGGGGACAGGTCATGTCCGGTCGCCGCCCTGTCGCTCACCGGCAAGGCAGGCCGTTCGCCCGCCACACCGGCATCACGCTCGCGTTATTGCTTGATGACCGTCTTGGCTTCTTTCACCAGATCGTCCGACAGCGTCACGCCTTGCTTGGCCGCGGCCGCCGTGTTGACGAACAGTTCCAGGTTCGAGCTGGTCTGCGAAGCGATCGCACCCGGCTTTTCACCCTTCAGAATGCGCACCACCACCTTGCCCGTCTGACGGCCCAGATCGTAGTAGTTGATGCCCAGTGCCGCAATGGCGCCACGCTTCACGCTGTCGGTATCCGACGCCACCAGCGGGATCTTGCGATCGTTGGCAACCTTCACCAGCGACTCGTAAGCCGACACGACGTTGTTGTCCGTGTTCGTGTAGATCACGTCGACCTTGCCGACCAGGCTGTTGGCCGCCGAGCTGATGTCGACGGTACGCGGTGCAGCGGCTTCAACCAGCGTCAGGCCCGCGGCGGGCAGCAGCTTCTTGAGTTCGTTGACGACCACGACCGAATTGGCTTCGCCCGGGTTGTACACCATGCCCACGCGCTTGGCGTTCGGCACGACGCGCTTGATGAGAGCCACCTGCTTGTCGAGCGGCAGCTTGTCCGACACGCCGGTCACATTGGTGCCCGAGGCGTCCCAGCTCTTGACCAGTTGTGCAGCGACCGGATCGGTCACGCCCGAGTACACCAGCGGCACGCTCTTCGTCGCGGCAGCGACAGCCTGAGCCGTCGGCGTAGCGATGCCGATGATCGCGTCCGGCTTGTCGCCGACAAACTTGCGGGCGATCTGCGCCGCGGTCGACACGTTGCCTTGTGCGCTTTGATATTCCCACTTGAGGTTCTTGCCGGCTTCGAAACCTTCAGCCTTGAGTTCGTCGCGCGCGCCGTCACGGATGGCGTCGAGTGCCGGGTGCTCCACGATGGCCAGCACGGCCACCGACTTCGTATCCTGCGCGAATGCGGCGCCGGTTGTCCCCAACATCGTTGCGGCCACCGCGCACAACAGGGTGCGCTTGGCGTATTTGCCCATGGTCGACATCAAAACTCCTCCAGGATTGCTTTTTGAAAGGTGCGCCGTGCCCGGGTCTCTGCGGGCCTCATTCGGATGCACTTAAAGCGTGCACCTGCGCGTGGGGCACAGTCTACCCACATCCCCAGCAGCGAACAACGGTTGCCAACGCAACCGATGGCGAGGCCCGCCACATATCGGATTGCGCCCAAACACTGGCAGAACTGTGCGGCAATCGGAAAAAAATTAGTCGATTCGGGCGCATGTATTCATACCCGCGCACATTCATGCGAAGCGTTCAGCCAATGAGATACGCCGAAACGGCCAGTTCGCGATGAAAAAACCGGGACGCGTTACGCGATTCGCGTCAGATAGTGACCGATGGCGTCCCACTTTTTAAGACGCGTCCGATTCGAATTCGAGACGGCATGCTGTCCGCAGGCACCGGCATGGGCCGCGAAGAACGGATGACGCGAGGGGAATACAGCGAGGAGATTACGCGGGCGAAACCCGGCGCTCAGGGCGCGTTATTACTTTGGTCGAGGCCGAGCGCGGCGACTTCGCTACGCGACAAGCGGCGAATTTCAACCTTCGCGTGGCCCGAGCGAATGAAGTCGAGTTGTTTGGCGGCGCCGTAGGAGAGATCGATGATGCGATTGCGCGTGTACGGGCCGCGATCGTTGATCTTCACCACCACCGTCTTGTCGTTGGCCACGTTACGCACAAGGACGAAGCTTGCCAGCGGCAGTGTGGGATGCGCGGCCGTCAGTTCGTTCATGTCGAACGCCTCGCCGGTGGCAGTGCGTCGGCCGTGAAACTTCTTGCCGTACCACGAGGCCGTGCCGGTTTGGTAGAACGTGCCCGCATCGGCGCGCAGGCGAGCTTCGCCATCGCGGTCCGGGGCGTTCGGATCGCCGGGGTTCAGGCCTTCGTTACGGTAGGCCCGGCCGGGCCAGTGAAGATCGAAGCTTGAGCCAACGGGTGCGTTGGCTTCACGCGAGCGCGTACGGACGTCTGTCGCCGAGGGGGCGGCAGCCGTCTGGCTGGGTGGTTCGAGCGGCGTTGTGCAGGCTGTCAACGTCAGGGCGAGGGCGCAGCCGACCGCGAACCGTGTGAGCATGTCGCGTGTTCGCATAGCCCGCAAGTTTAACACGCCGTCAAAGTCAACCCATCAGCGAGCGTTCACTTACATGGCGTGGCTTGTTTACAAAGCGTTACGCAAAAGCGATGTAACGCCCGAAGCCCCCGCCCGGCGGGCGATTTCGGCTAGGCATTGCCTAATTCGCGCGCTCTGAGTACGTCGCTGTGCAGGCGGCGAGCCCCCTGCCCGACTTACAATAAGCGAAAACCGCGTCCCCGATACCTCATGAACGTCACCCTGATTCCTGTCACGCCTTTCCAACAGAACTGCACGCTGCTCGTCTGCGACGCGACCCAACGGGCCGCGGTGGTCGACCCGGGCGGCGATATCGACCGCATCGTCGGCGAGATCGAGCGCCAAGGGGTGACGCTCGAGAAGATCTTCCTCACGCACGGCCATCTGGACCATTGCGGCGGTGCCGGCGAACTGGCGGCCAAATACGACGTGCCCATCGAAGGTCCGCATCCCGACGACGCCTTCTGGATCGATCAGTTGGAAGCCCAGAGCGCGCGCTTCGGTTTTCCCGAGCCGCAGAGCTTCACGCCGGACCGCTGGCTGGGCGACGGCGATACCGTCAACTTTGGCGACGTCACACTGGATGTCTTTCATTGCCCGGGGCACACGCCGGGCCACGTGGTGTTCTTCTCGGCCGATGAGCGGCTGGCGAGCGTCGGCGACGTGCTGTTTGCCGGGTCCATCGGCCGCACCGACTTCCCGCGCGGCAACCATGCCGACCTGATCGCATCGATTCGCGACAAGCTCTGGCCGCTGGGCGACGACGTTACCTTCATCCCGGGGCACGGCCCCGTGTCGACGTTCGGTCAGGAGCGCGAGACCAATCCGTACGTGGCCGACGCCGTGCTCGCCCGGAGCGGCGCATGAGCACCACCGTCTCCCGCGTGCCGTCGCGCATCATCCCCGTCGACGAAGAAATTTTTGTCAGCACCGACGTCGAGGCCGACGGCCCGATTCCCGGCCCGCACTCGATGCTGAGCTTTGCCTCGGCGGCCTACACGGCCGACAAGGAGCTCATCGGCACCTTCAGCGCGAATCTGGAATTTTTGCCCGATGCCAAGGGCCATCCGCTCACGATGAAGTGGTGGAAGACCGAACCCGAAGCGTGGGCGGCCTGCCGCATCGATCCGGAAGATCCGGCCAAGGCGCTGAAGGCGTACGTGAAGTGGGTCGAGAAGCTGCCGGGCAAGCCCGTGTTCGTCGCCTACCCGGCGGGGTTCGATTTCACGTTCATGTTCTGGTACATGATGCGTTTTGTCGGCCGTTGCCCGTTCTCGTGGTCGGCGCTCGACATCAAGACGCTGGCGTTCGCGATGACGGGCATGCCGTATCGCAAGTGCATCAAACCGCGTTTGCCGCAGGTGTGGCTCGACCCGCTGCCGCACACGCACGTGGCGCTCGACGACGCGCTCGAACAGGGCGCCCTCTTCTGCAACATGCTGGCGGAGTTGCGCGAACAGCAGAAGACGCTGGCCGCTTTGCCCGAATGGCAGGGCGCCGGGTTGACGGCCAATGCCGACAAGCCGGTGTTCGGTTCGGCGGCGGCACAAGCGGCGACAGCGACAGTGGCGGCGGCGGCTGAATCGACCGAAGCCCCGGCCGCCGAGGCGGGCCCGGAGAAGGACAGTACGGCGCAACGTTGAGCCATTGCGCCGTCGCACTGCGGGGGCCTCGCCCCCCCCTCCTGCCGACTTAGCTGACTTAGCTGACTTAGCTGACCTAAGACACCTCGTCCTTAAATCTCGCTTACAGCACCTCGTTCGCCAGTTCCGGCGGACGAGCGATCACGGCCTTGTCGCCGTTGACGACGATGGGACGTTGCAGCAGCTTCGGATGCTTCGCGATCGCCGCCAGCAACTCATCGTCGGTCAACTCCTTGTCCGACAGCCCCAACTCCGTGTACTCCGTCTCGTTGCTGCGAATCATTTCGCGCACGGGCACGCCCAGCAGTTTTTGCAGGCGCTTGAGTTCTGCCGCCTTCGGCGGTGTCTTCAGATATTCGATGATTTGCAGATCGCTGCCGCCCACGGCCGGCGAGCCTTCCACCAGCGCCAGCGCTTCGCGCGACTTCGAGCAGCGCGGGTTGTGATACACGGTAATCATGGACACTCCAATGCGTCAAAAACAGGCAAACGTTCACCCTTCGAACGTGCGCTCCGAGTATGCATGGTATCGTCGAATGCCGCTACTGAGGTCACAGCACAGACCCAGTAACTGACCCGCAATACCTAATCGGAATCACCTGATCCGCTTCACCCGATCATTACCTCGCAACTTCACCGTAATGTCCGCGTATCGAACCGACGGCAGCGCCCGGCCCTTGCCTCTGACAGGCATGGTTGCGCGCCCGGCCGCACCGCTGCGGGTTTACCGCGCGGCGCAGCGTGCGTGCACCGCCTAAGCTAGGCGATGAGCGCTGTCTGCGGCACGATCCGGCCCCTCAGGAGACAGTGACATGGCAGGACGCTTCATCAGCATCGAGTCGCGCGACGGCAAGACCTTTCAGGCGTATCTCGCCTTACCCGACGCGAGCAAGGGCGGCAACAACAAGGGCCCGGGCCTGGTGCTATGTCAGGAGATTTTCGGCGTGAACGCGCACATTCGCGAACTTGCCGACCGCTACGCCGAAGAGGGCTACGTCGTACTGGCCCCCGACCTGTTCTGGCGCATCGAGCCGGGCATCGAACTCGACTACTCACCGGGTGGCTGGCAGCGGGCGTTTGCGCTGTTCCAGAGTTTCGACGTCGATCTCGGCATGGAAGACGTGGGTGCGACCGTCGATGCCGTGCGCGCGCTGCCCGAATGCGTGGGCGGTGTCGGTGTGGTCGGCTATTGTCTGGGCGGCAAACTCGCCGCATTGTCCGTCACGCGCACCAGCGCCGATGTCGCCGTGGGTTACTACGGCGTCGGGCTGGAGCAGCATGTGGAAGAACTCGCCGGCGACCATCCGCCGCTCGTGCTGCATATTGCCGAACTCGACAAATATGCCCCGGCCGAGGTTCGCGAGACGCTCAATGCTCAGTTGGGCGAACACCCCAACGTCACCCTCTATACGTACCCCGACGCCGATCACGCATTTGCCCGGCCCGGCGAACACTTCAACCGGTCGGCGAACCAGCTTGCGCACCAGCGAACCATCGGCGCATTGCGCCGGGTCATCGGTCCGCATTTCGATTTCGCCTCCCTGTGGGAAACGCACTGCGCGTACGAATTCGCCATCCGCGAGATCGATCCGCTGATGAAGACCATGGTCGACGAGCCCTACGTCAATCACATCCCGACGATGACGGGCGGGGTCGGCCATCAGCAACTCGCGCACTTCTATCGCAATCACTTCGTCAACAGCAACCCGCCGGATACCAAGCTGGTGCCGATCTCGCGCACCATCGGCGCGACGCAACTGGTCGATGAGCTGCTGTTCTGCTTCACGCACACGACGCCGGTCGACTGGATGCTGCCGGGTGTGGCACCGACCGGGCGCCGTGTCGAGATTCCGCTGGTGGCCATCGTGCGATTCCGGGGCGGCAAGCTCGAACACGAACATATCTATTGGGATCAGGCGAGCGTGCTCGTGCAGATCGGGTTGCTCGATCCGACCGGGTTGCCGGTCGCCGGCATCGAGACGGCGCGCAAATTGCAGGATGAGAATCTGCCGTCCAACACACTGATGCCGAACTGGTCGTTCGGTACCCGGCCGCACTAGGCAAGACACTAGGCAAGACCGCAGGTGATTCACGGTGGCCGTCGCGGGCTTCGAGGTTTGAATATCGCGTTTGCGGCGGCCACCGGATAGCAGGACGTGGCAAGACAAAGAAGCGTCGCTGATCTGGCAGGAGACGCCCATGAAAACCGAATCCTCTCCTAATGCGCGTCGCGTTCGCGCAGCCTCCCGGCTGGCCTCCGGAAGCGGACTGATGGCCAGCCTGATCGGCAGCCTCGCAATGCTGGCCAGTTGCGCCAATCCCGATTTCGCCCCCAAGTCGCCACTCGTCCTCGACTTCACGCCCGGCAACGTGCCGCTCACCGCGCTCGATCAATACAAGATCGCCGCCGCGCAGCGCGTGACCGAAGTCAACGCGAAACAGATCACCCCGGGCAATCCGCAGCCGATGCTGCGCTCCGTCGTGTCGCTGGAATACTGGGTCGATCGCAACGGCAACATCACGCAAGTGCTGCTGTATCGCAGCAACGGCGATCACGAGGCCGAGCGCATTGCGGTGGCGAGCTTGCGCCGGGCGAGTCCGTTGCCGGCGCCGAGCCGCGCACTGGTCGACAGCAGCGGCCGGGTGCGCGCCGTCGAGACATGGCTTTTCAATAATGACGGACGGTTTCAGGTTCGCAGCGTGGCCGCGCCTCAGGTCGACGGCCAGTGATATCGTGACGGGCATATGCCCATCCGCTTCACGCGACGGAGAGTCTGACCATGCCGCGATTTGCCGCGAACCTGACCCTGCTTTATCAGGAAGTCCCGTTTCTGGAACGTTTCCGCGAGGCCGCCGCCGATGGCTTCCGTGGGGTGGAATGCCTGTTTCCTTATGAGCACCCCGCCAACGAGGTGCGCGCGCGACTCGACGACGCCGGCCTCACGCAGGTGCTCTTCAATACCCCGGGTGGCGACTGGGCCAGCGGCGAGCGCGGTCTCGCCGCGCTGCCCGGACGCGAAGCGCAGTTTCGTGACGGACTCGAACTCGCGCTCGACTACGCCGACACGCTCGGTTGCCGCCAGTTGCACGTGA
Source organism: Pandoraea sp. PE-S2T-3 (assembly GCF_002179965.1). Lineage (GTDB taxonomy): Bacteria > Pseudomonadota > Gammaproteobacteria > Burkholderiales > Burkholderiaceae > Pandoraea. Next base: position 726,398 of record NZ_NGUQ01000007.1, on the reverse strand, counting down.
TGGCGGGCTGCCCCGATGCTTCGCAGTCGCCCGAGCAATGCCGGGCCGTCTATCTGGACAACCTAGCCTATGCCGCCGAACAAGCGGCCGCTCACGGCGTGACCATTCTCATCGAGCCGATCAATCCGCGCGACTTCCCGCGCTACTTCCTCAACCGACAGGATCAGGCGCAAGCCATTCGTCAGGAAGTCGGCGCCAGCAACCTCAAAGTGCAGTTCGACGCGTATCACTGCCAGATCGTCGAAGGCGACCTCGCGATGAAGTTGCGCCAGCACATCGCGAATATCGGGCATGTGCAGGTCGCGGGCGTGCCTGCGCGGCATGAACCCGACACCGGCGAAGTCAACTATCCCTTCCTCTTCCGGTTGCTGGATGAACTGGGTTACGCGGGCTGGATCGGTTGCGAATATCGTCCGCAGGGCGAAACGCGTGCGGGCCTTGGCTGGCTCAAACCGTGGTTGCGCAGTGCCGCGCGCTGACGAAGCCACCGGCGACGCAGCCAACGACTTGTTCGACAAATTACGCAGGGATAAATCGATTTCCGAATTTCACTCGGATGGCGAAGCATTTCTGTGACGCGCGATGACAGCGAGGGCAAAAGAAACCGTTTGCATGACGCAATTCAGCGCATCGAGACGATCGCGTACCCACGTGTTTTACGTGTGTGTCGGAGAACGGGTGAGAAAAGATGTAGGACGTTTCGGACAAAAAAATGGCGGGACACTTGGGCCCGCCAAAACCACACGCTACGGGGTTAGCGCGAGGAGACCAGATTCGGAGCACTGTATCGAACCAGCTTGCAAATCGCGCCGGGGGACGCTCGTTGCCGATACAGTCGCGCTGCCGTGTTACCGGGGGATAAGCACTTCAGCGTTGAGATGCATTGTGGTTGAAACGTCTGAGGCGAGGGGTAACAAAGTGTTTCAGGTTGTAACACCTCGGCCCGAAAACGCCTCGAAAACGGGCATCACTCTCCTTGTCCGGCAAGCGTTTGACGCGTAACACCGAATTCGCCACTTGATTCGTCGTCCTGAGTAACTCATCTAATAGTGCGTCATCCCCGATCACCAGTCGGCAACGTCTCCGAATGATGCCGCCCCTCTCGGCAGTCGCCAGCCCCGGTTTCACGTCCTGCGCGTCAATGTGCTAAGTTCGGTCTTTGTGCGTGGCAGCATAGAACGCCATCCCAATTCGCAGTCCAACCGTTGACTCACCGGCCGGACCGGCCGACCCCGCATGGAAACCATCGAACGACTGGCACAGATCCTTGCGCGCGACCGCGTCATCGCGGTGGTGGGCTTATCGCCGCGGCCTGACCGCCCGAGCTTCACCACTTCGCGCTATATGCAGCAGCACGGGTACCGCATCGTGCCGGTCAACCCGCAGGCAGCCGACAGCGGCGAGCCCATTCTGGGCGAGACCGTGTACGCCAGCCTCACCGAGGCGGCCGATGCGTTACGCACCGAAGGGGTGCAGATTCAGATGGTCGACTGTTTCCGGCGTAGCGCCGACATCCCGCCCATTGCGGAGGAAGCCGTCGCCATCGGCGCCAACAGTTTGTGGATGCAGTTGGGTATCGAGAACGACGACGCGGCCGCCGCGGCATTGGCGGCCGGACTCGATGTCGTGATGGATCGCTGCGTCAAGATCGAACACCAGCGCTGGCAGATGCTTGGCGCAGGTCAGTCATAGCCCCAGTAAGACGACGAAAGAGTCACCCAGACGCCACACGAGCGCCCGCCCGTTCACTCCACACACTGTCCGCTGCCATGACCATCGATGCCGATCTGCTTGCCTACTACGACCTGATGGCGCGCAAGTATCCTGCGCTGCCGGGGTCCGCCAGTCCGCAGGAAATCCGTGCCCGCTTCGCTACCGTGGCCAACGAGGCGCTGCGCCCGTTGCCCGCCGCCTTGCGCAGCGAGACCTTCGAGATTCCGTTGCCCGGTCGCAGTTTGCGTGCACGGCTCTACCGTCCGGTCGGGCGTGAAGTGCCGCTCGTCGTGTTCTTCCATGGCGGCGGCTGGGTCGTTGGTGACGTGGATACGCACGGCACGATGGCCGCGTTTCTTGCGCAGGATGGCGATGTCGCCGTGTTGAGCGTCGATTACCGGCTGGCGCCGGAGCATTCGTTCCCGGCCCCGGTCGACGATGCCCGCGAGGCGCTGGCGTGGGCGGCGGAGCAGCGCGTGCGGCTCGGCGTGTCACCGGATCGTCTGGCGGTCGCAGGCGACAGTGCCGGCGGGCATCTGGCGGCGCAGGCGGCAGCGTGGTTCAACGACCAGCACCCGGGCGTCGTGGGTGCGCAGTTGTTGATCTATCCGGTGGTGCAGTATCGATTCGACACCCCGAGTTACGAGCGTCTGGCGGACGGCGTCGGTTTGACCCGGGACGAAATGCGCTGGTACTGGAAGCAGTTCCTGAACGGCACCGAGCCGAAGGAAAGCGACGTGCGCGTCAACCTGACGGCCGAGGCCCCCAAGCATCCGCTGCCGAACACGTTGGTCATTGCCGCCGAGTACGACCCGCTGCATGACGAAGCGGTCGAGTACGCGCACTTCGTTGCGCAATCGGGTGGCCGGGCGGAGGTGATCGAAGCCGCAGGATTGACCCACAGTTTCGCTCGCCTGCAACCGTATGTGCCGCAGGCGAGACTCGTGATGCACGACGCCGCACAGCGTCTGCGCGACTGGCTGGGTTAAGCGGATGGAAAAGGCGGGCAGAAAAAGCCCGCCGAATCAGCTCACTTCAGCCACTTATCCACCACCGCCTGATATTCGCCGGTCTTCTGGGCGAGATTCAGCCACTGATCGACGTAGTTCTTGAACACGTCGTCGCCACGCGGCAGCAGGTAGGCTTTCTCGCCGAATTGCAGCGGCTTGTCGGGGTTCACCGGGCAGAGCGCCGGATTCAGCTTGTGCTGGAGCAGCGTTTCCGACGAGTCGGTCACCATCACGTCGGCCTTCCCGTCGGCGATCTGTTGGAAGATCGTCACGTTGTCCGGATAGATCGTAAGCGTGGCATTCGGCATGAACTGACGGGCAAAGCGTTCGTTCGTGCCGCCCGGGTTGGCGATGGCGCGCGTGCCCGGCTTGTTCAGATCGGCGAGCGTCTGATACTTCGCCACGTCGGCACAGCGCACGATCGGCGACTTGCCATCCACCATCACCACTCGGCTGTAGTAAGCCTTGCGGGCACGGTCGAGCGTGACCGAAACCCCACCCACGACGATGTCGCACTTGCCTGCCGTGAAATCGTCCATCAGCTTGGGCCAGCTGGTCGGCACGATTTCCGGCTTCACGCCGAGCGACTTCGCGAGCGAGGCGACCAGATCCACGTCGATGCCTTCGAACTGACCGTCCGGGCGCTTATAGGAATAGGGCTTGTAGTCGCCGGTGGCGCAGGCCCGCAGCGTGCCCGACTTCACGATCTCGTCGAGCCGTGAGGGGGCGCCGGCACCTGCCGACTGGGCTTGTGCCGTATTGGCGGCGAGCGCCGTCATTGCCATGAGGGCCACCGAGGCGGCCGCGATCATGCCTTTCATGCTTGTCTCCTGATCGTTATCTTTCCGGGCGATCCGTCTGTTGCGGATCGTGTGCCTGGCGTCACTTCTGAGGTCGCTTCTGAGCATGCTTCTGAGGATGCTTCTGGGATCGCCCCGAAGTCACTCCCGAAGCGGCGCCACAAAGTGTGCCGCCATAGTAAAGAGAGTGGGCGCCGCCGCCAATCGGGGCATGCCCGCGACATCGATCGCTACGCAACAGATGTGCCGCCCGGGGGCACTTATGCGCGGCATAACAGCGCCCCAAGCGTCCGGGCCCCGGATACCCGAGTAAAATAGCCGCTTGCCCAAATTTCAGATACCACCGCCTCGACGTGTCCCAAGCTCTGCAAAACGATACTTTCCTGCGCGCCCTGCTGCGCCAGCCGACCGAGTACACGCCGATCTGGCTCATGCGCCAGGCGGGCCGGTACCTGCCCGAATACAACGCGACCCGTGCCAAGGCCGGCAGCTTCCTGGCGCTCGCCAAGAACCCCGCCTACGCCACCGAGGTCACGCTTCAGCCGCTTGAGCGCTTCCCGCTCGACGCGGCCATCCTCTTCTCGGACATCCTGACCATTCCCGACGCCATGGGCCTCGGTCTGTCGTTCGAAGCCGGCGAAGGCCCGCGCTTTGCGCGCCCGCTACGCACCGAAGACGATGTGCGCCGCCTGCATGCTCCCGATCTCGACAGCCTGCGCTACGTGTTCGACGCCGTCGCCGAGATTCGCCGCGCGCTGCAAGGCCGTGTGCCGCTGATCGGTTTCTCCGGCAGCCCGTGGACGCTGGCGTGCTACATGGTCGAAGGCTCGGGCTCGGCCGACTACCGCACGGTCAAGACGATGATGTACGAGCGTCCCGACCTGATGACGCACATCCTCGAGACCAACGCCAAAGCCGTCAGCGCCTACCTGAACGCGCAGATCGAAGCGGGCGCACAGGCCATCATGGTGTTCGACACCTGGGGGGGAGCGCTTGCCGATGGACTCTATCAACGCTTCTCGCTCGCGTATATGCAGAAAGCGCTCGCGGGCGTGCATCGTGAGTGGGCCGGCGCGCGCATTCCGCACATCGTGTTCACCAAGGGCGGTGGCCAGTGGCTCGAAGCCATTGCCGATACCGGCCCCGACGCCATCGGCCTCGACTGGACCGTCGATCTCGCTGCGGCGCGCAAGCGCGTGGGCGATCGTTGTGCACTGCAAGGCAATTTCGACCCGACCGCGCTGTTCGCCTCGCCCGACGCCATTCGCGCCGAAGCCCGCCGTCTGCTCAATGCGTACGGCAACGCCCCGGGTCACGTCTTCAATCTCGGACACGGCATCTCGCAGTTCACGTCGCCCGATCACGTCGCGGCACTCGTCGACGAAGTGCATAGCCACAGCCGGAAGCTGCGCCAGCCGGTGTAATGACAGGTGCCGCCACGTGGCGGTGCGGGTTCGCGGGGCATTTTGCCCTGCAAACCCGACCGCCGTTACACGTTGGCAAAGTCAAGGGGAAACGGGTCGAATAACCCCTCCAATTTGCGGAGTTGTCCCAAAGACTTATGCACAAATTCTCGCTGCGCCGCCGCAACTGTCTCGCACTTTGAAGCACCCTACGACGCCGCTCATAAGCTATTGATCAAAAAGCCTTTTTGATTCACACAGAGAAACGGTGCTGCGCGATGTCAGGCCCGCGCGGCGAGGCTGCCGGGAGATAATCCCCACAGTTCTCAACATAGTTATCCACAAGCGTTTCGGGCTACCGGAAAGCCGACTCAAATCCGGGGTTTACCGGAACTTCTCAGGATTCACTTTAAGTTTGACCCGCGCCGACGATCTCCCCGAACCGTCCCTCCTTCCGCCGGAGTCCTCCGACGAAGGAGTCGCTGCGGCCGCGCCACGCGGCGGCGCCGGTGCGTTTGCCATCGCCCGCGTCGCGCTCGATACCCCGTTGCTCACGTTGTTCGACTATCGCCTCGACCAGGCCGCCAGCCCGGGGCAGTTGGTACAGGTACCGTTCGGACGACGGCAAGTCGTGGGCATCGTCTGGGAATTGACGCAGCGCAGCGAAGTCGACCCGGCCAAGCTCCGGGAAGTGACGTCTGTCTGGCACGAATTGCCCCCGTTGGGTGACGAGTGGCGCGACCTGATGCGTTTTGCCGCGCGGTATTACCAGCGCGGCATCGGTGAAGTGGCGTTGCCGGCCATTCCCGGTCATTTGCGCACGCCGATGCGCTGGTCGCGATTGCTGGCCCAGCGTGGCGTGCAGCGTTATCGCATTGCCGACGGCGCACTCGACACGTTGATGGAGAACGTCCCTGCCCGGCTGCGCGCGCAGCGACGGCTCGCCGAAGGACTGGCGCAAGCCGGGACGCTCGACGCCGATGAAGCCCGCGCGCTCTGCGCCAAAGCCGCCGACGTGCTCAAGCAGTGGGCGGCCGCGGGCTGGGTTGTGGTGGAGACTGTGCCGTTCCATGAGGCAGTACGGGAAGACGACGAAGACGTTTCGGATGACATAGCGACCGACGCCGGCGATCGCTTTTCGGCCGACGCCGTCGATTCACCTGACGGAATCGCCCCCGCATTGCCGGGCAACAAGACACTCACCGCCGGACAGGCCGATGCCGTCGCCGCCATCCACGACGCGTTGCTGTCGTCCGGCGCACGGCCACTCGACGCGGCCAACACAACAGATTCGTCCGGCGATGACACCGGCAACGCCCCCGGCACCGCCGACAAGACCGACAAGCCCGATACCCCAGATACGCCCGCCTGCGCCCCATTCCTGCTCTACGGCGTGACCGGCAGCGGCAAGACCGAGGTCTACCTGCGCGCCGTCGCCGAAGCGCTGCGCGAAGGCGACGCACAGGTGCTCGTTCTCGTGCCGGAAATCAACCTCACGCCGCAACTCGAAGGGGTGTTCCGCTCGCGCTTTCCGCACGAGACGCTCGTCACCCTGCACAGCGGACTGGCCGAAGGCGAGCGCGCACGGCACTGGCTCGCCGCGCATCGCGGTGAAGCCCGCATCGTGCTGGGCACACGCCTCGCGGTCATGGCGTCGCTGCCGCATCTGCGCCTGATCGTGGTCGACGAAGAGCACGACCCGTCGTACAAGCAACAGGAAGGTCTGCGCTACTCCGCCCGCGATCTCGCCATCTGGCGCGCCAACCGGCTGCGCATTCCGGTCGTCCTCGGCTCCGCGACGCCGTCGCTCGATAGCTGGCGGCGTGCCGAGCAAGGCCGCTACGTGCGACTGTCGATGCCGGAGCGCGCCACCCCCGACGCGGTGCTGCCACGTGTATCGCTGATCGACATGGACATCGAGCGCAAGCGTCAGCGCACCGTGCACGAGGGCCTGTCGCAGACGCTGCTCGCGGCGATCAAGGCCCGCTTCGAAGCCGGTGAACAGAGCCTGTTGTTCCTGAACCGCCGCGGCTACGCCCCAGTGCTCAACTGCGATGCGTGCGGCTGGGTCAGCGACTGCCGCCGATGCAGCGCCCACATGGTGCTGCACAAGCCCGAGCGCCGCCTGCGTTGCCACCACTGTGGCGCGGAGTCACGCATTCCGCACGCCTGCCCCGATTGCGGCAATCAGGATCTCGCACCGCTCGGACGAGGCACGCAACGCATCGAAGAAGCGCTTGCCGAGCACTTCCCTGACGCGCGGCTTGCCCGTATCGACGCCGACAGCACGCGCCGCAAAGGCAGCGCGCAAGCGCTCTTCGCACAGGTGCACGCGGGAGAAGTCGACATCCTGATCGGCACACAGATGGTCGCCAAGGGTCACGACTTCCGCAACGTGACGCTCGTGGGCGTGGTGAACGCCGACAGCGCGCTGTTCTCGCACGACTTCCGCGCCGCCGAGCGTCTGTTCGCCCAGTTGATGCAGGTGGCGGGGCGCGCTGGCCGGGCGGCACGGGCCGACGGCCCCGGCGACGTATTGATCCAGACCCGCTACGCATCGCATCCGCTCTTCGGGTCGCTCATGCGTCACGACTACGCGGGGTTCGCCGCGCAGCAACTGGAGGAACGGCGCGTCGCGCTGTTGCCGCCGTATACGCATCAGGCGCTGCTGCGCGCCGAAGCGCGCAAGCTCGACGACGCCATGGCGTTTCTCAAGCAGGCGCGCGAGATTGCCGCCGGTCCCGATCTCAACGATCCCCGCATCTCCCTCTGGGACCCCGTGCCCATGACGATGGTGCGCATCGCCGGCACCGACCGCGCCCAACTCGTGGTGGAAAGCCCGCATCGCGGCGCTCTGCAACGATTCCTTGCGGGCTGGATGGCCGGGCTGCGCGCGCTCAAGGCGCCGGTTCGCTGGCACCTCGAAGTCGATCCGCTCGAAATATAAATCGGTATATAACGTTCCGAAAATTTGACATCATCGGAAGAATCTCCGACGATGCGGGCATGCTTCGCCCTGCGTCACGTCCCCACACGCGGCGCCAGAGCACGCATCGCATCACCGCAGCGCGCACGAACACATCACAAGCTTCACCGCGCTGCCGCGTCACCCTGAAAGCACGATAAGAACGTCTACAGGAGACCTTCCGATGAAGTCGCACGCCCCCAGCGCCGCCCCCACGGCCCTCGCTTCTGCTTTGCCCGAATCCTCCGCGTCCACGCCATCTACGTGGGCAGACCTTTCCGAATCAACGATCGCCGCCACCTCTCGCCGCCGCTTTTTGCGACGCGCCGGTGCGCTGGGTGTGGGCGCAAGCCTCGCCGGCCGTGCGCTTGATACCCTCGCCGCCGTCAGTGCGCCGCAGACGGTGACGCTGCCGTTTGCCAATGGCGAGCGCGAACTGGTGGCGTATCCGCAAAAGCGCCCGCTGATCCGCCTGACCGCTCGGCCACCGCAGTTGGAAACGCCGTTCGAAGTCTTCAACGACGGGCTGATCACACCGAACGACGCGTTCTTCGTGCGGTATCACCTCGCGGGCGTCCCGACCGACGTCGATGCTGCGAAGCACCGCATCCGCGTGAGCGGCAGCGTCACCAAGCCGCTCGAAATTTCGCTCGCATCGCTGAAGAAGGATTTCGGCGCGCCGGTCGAAGTGGTGGCCGTGCATCAGTGTTCGGGCAACAGCCGGGGCTTTTTCGAGCCGCGCGTCGGCGGCGGGCAGATCGCCAATGGCGCGATGGGCAATGCGCGCTGGAAGGGCATTCCGCTCAAGCGAATTCTGGAAAAGGCCGGTGTCGCGGCCAGTGCGAAGCAAGTCACCTTTGAAGGGCTCGACCGTCCGATCATTCCGGCGACGCCCGAGTTCGTGAAGGCGCTCGACCTCGATCACGCGATGGATGGCGAGGTGATGATCGCATTCGCGATGAACGGGCAAGACCTGCCGATGCTCAACGGCTATCCGGTGCGGCTGGTGGTGCCGGGGTACTACGGCACGTATTGGGTCAAGCATCTGGCCGACATCAAGGTGATCGACACGGTGTTCGACGGCTTCTGGATGGCCACGGCGTATCGCATTCCCGACAACGACTGCAACTGCGTCGCCCCGGGGACGGCACCACAGAAGACGAAGCCGATCGAGCGCTTCACGGTGCGCTCGTTCGTGACGAATTTGACCGATGGGCAACACGTCGCAGTGGGCAAGCCGGTACGTGTGCGCGGGATCGCGTTCGATGGCGGCGAAGGCATCCGCGATGTGCAGTTCTCCAGCGACGGCGGCCAGACTTGGCAGGCGGCGAAGCTGGGCAACGAGTTGTCGAAGTATTCGTTCCGCGAGTGGACGGCGACGTTCACGCCGTCGGCGGCCGGCGAGCAAGTGTTGAAGGTACGCGCGACGAATCGCGCGGGCGTCGCGCAGCCGCTGCAATCGCTGTGGAATCCGGCCGGGTATCTGCGCAACGGCGTAGAGACCGTGCGCGTAGTTGCGGCTTGAGACGGGAGATGACCATGAATGCTTTGAAGATATCGCGCCGTCTGGCCGCTCCCGTGATGTGTGCGTTCGGCTTGCTGGGCGCGCTGGCCACCCCGGCGGCGCACGCGCTTGAGATCAAGTTGCCGCAGGAGACGGCGCAACTGAAAGCCTCGACGCTTACTGGCTATCAGGCAACCAGCGCATGGTGCGTGATGTGCCACTCGGTCGACTACATCAACAGCCAGCCGCCGATGCCAGCCGCGTTCTGGAGCGCAGAAGTCACGAAGATGGTGAAGGTCTACGGCGCGCCGATTCCGGAAGATCAGGTGAAGCTGATTTCGGAGTATTTGGGCAAGACTTACGGGACGGATGGAGGGAAGTAGCGCATCGAGTGCGATAGGGAGCGCGTGCGCTCGTGCCGCGGCTACCGTGCGAATTTCACACACGTAATGCCAGCGCCGCGCTCCTTGAGTCGCAATGACCACGCCCCGGTTTTCTTGTCGCGGTAGAAGTCTCGCATCTGGTTGGGCCATGAACATCCGTACTTGTCTTCGTCGGCGACCATTTCGCAGTGGTCCCATGGCCCACCGGCCTCTGCGTCGAGGTTGTAGACGTATCCAGAATCACCGCCCCACGACGAACAACGAAACTTCTCGATGAATCTAATCGACGCGACTCGGGGCTGGCGGTCACGCAAAATCAGCCGATCCAGATCCCTTTCATTCGCGGGGCGAGTCCAACCGGCGTATCGCTGGGAAAGCTCACCACCACCGCGACTCTTCCCGTCGGTCAAGAGATAGTCCACCCCCTGCCCTTTGGGGGCCAGACATGTGAGTTCGAAATCCGCACCGCCAACACCCCCCTCACTGTCGTTGAGCGGAATTTCAAAGGTCTTCGTCCCGGTGGAGTTGCCGTACGCCCAATCGCTGCCCCGTACTAACCGCGGCGGTTGCTTGCAATAGTTTTTGGTGACGTTGATCTGACAGGCAAAGCCGTTCCAGATTTCCATATAAACCGGCGAATGGCAGTCAGGCCTCGATCCCGTGAAACTGCCGTGTACGACGTCCCAACTCGCGTAACCCAGTTGTCCGTCCCTCTCGATTTTGTCCCGAACATCCTTGGGCACCTCGCTCGGATCTTTCGGCACGCTTCCCAATTGCCATGTGCCGTTTTGACAGGACATGACGCGGCCGTCTGCATTGAGCCCGATACCTCGCTCCTTACACGTCCCACCGACTTTGCCATCAAGCTGAATAACACCGCGCTCGGACCACAGTTTGCCCGCCGCCCAAACGTCGCCGTAACCCCAAACGTCGTTTCTCACTGTCATCGACCGTTGGTCGCTACCTATCGTCACCTCTCCTAGTTTCACCGATGCCCCGGTGCCCGCGACAGACAGGGTTCCGTTAATCGTCGCCCCGTTCCCAATCAACGTGCCCCCGGCCGATACGTTCCCTATTGCCTTCACGTCGGCATCGGCACGCACACTCTTCTTGGTGTGCACGTCACCATCGGCCGACACCTCACCTACCGCGACCACGTTCTTACCGGAGTAAATGCCCCCCTCCGCAATGACACCGCCGTCCATCGTCTTGATAAGTTCGTCGTGTTTGTCCTTTGAATACCCCGCCACCAAATTTTTAGTCGCAAACACCGATGAAGTAGTCACACGCTCGGTTGCACTGATGTTCCTCGCGCCAACGATGTCCTTGTCGCCCATTTTCAGATCTCCCTCCATCGCACGCGTCCCATCGCGTCGCAAGAACACGTCCTGCGCACTCGTCTGGTAGCCGCCACGCATCGCGATCAGTCCGGCGACCGCCGGTTGCGCCGGATTTTGCACGGTATTGACCACCGTGCCGTTCCCGTCGAGAAAACGGAAGGTCCCCGGCGCTTCATGCCGTGAGATACCGCCAAGCACGCCAAGCTTCGTCAACGCTGCCCCCGATGCCACCCAGTCCGGCTCGGTGGAATACGTGCTTTTGATCGGTGCCGAGAGATACGTGACAGCGTTGATATCGCACGGCTGCTTCTCGTCCGCGCAGTTATCGGAGTACACGACGATGTGATACTGCGCCCCGGGCAACGGCGGCGACGCCCCGATACCTTTCGCCCCGGTCGCCCGAATCAGTTTTTCCACCGTCAGGTCTTCGATGGTCGTCGCCTGAAAATATCCATTGAACTTACGCGTCAACGTGATTTCGCCCGCCGGAATTTTCAACGTGATGCGCGGGTCCTTCCCACCGAACAACGTCTTGATCTCCCCGTGGTGCTGCACCATGAAATCCTGCACGTGATTTCCCAGTACCTTGAGCGCCTCACCCACCCGCTCCCCCTTCTCGATGCGCATCTGCTGCATCTGATGCCTGCCCCAAAATGCGATCAACAATCCCACGACAGCGACGGCTATCGTGGCGCCGATCAGAAACACGCCCCGTTGTTTGCTCCGCATTGTTTTACCCCTCGCGAGTCGATGCAAGCGCGGTCGACGCCGCGTCACCCTCATCGCAGTCCCATTGAAACTCGCCATTGTGGGAGTCGCTCGCACGGCGCCTTCGTTATTTGGCGTGGAGGTTTTGCATTTGCGCCAACGCTTTGATCAATTCAGAAATGTCCGTCACTCGAAGCGACGCAGCCCCACCAGAATTGCGCTCTGGCTCTTCGTCAAGCGTCGTACTTTGCGGCGCGCGGGCCATTCTCGATATCGGGCTTGGATATGCAAAGCAAACAACGTGGTGTCTTCCTGATCGGCGCGACGATTGCCGTCGCCATCGTCGGCATGCTGCTGACACTCTGGATGAATCAGACGATGCAGGAGATGCGCATTAAGCGCGCCGAGAATATCGGTGCCTCGCTGCAAGTGATTGGCGAAGGCGTGCAGTCGTTTATCGTCAAACACCACGGAGAGATCGGCAAAGCGTTCGATGGCACTGCGCCGGTACCACTTGAGGACATCAAGGGTCTGAGCGTCGACGTCCAAAGCGAACCCAATGCCAGTTCCGGCCAGGTATTGCACTTGCGAATCGGTGCCGCCAATCTTGCCGAGCCCACCGCAGCAGACATCATTCGCATCATGAAACTGCCGGGCGTCGGCGATAAGCCACCGATGCTGGCGAACGCCGATTACGTCATCCGGATTTTCAGGCGAACGGGCGAGCGCGACATCCACGCGATCATCTTCATCAACCGGCCCCTGCGGCGCACCTACGGCACCGATACCGACTGGAACATGATGAGCACGGCGGTTCGCCAGATCGGCGTTCATGGCGGTTTTTCCAAACCGGAGAGCCCGGACAGGTTCACCTTTCCCCTCACCCCATCGTCCGACACCAACACCCCGAACGACTTGCCGAATCCGACGCCCGGCGCCGGCCTGCTCGCCATACGCGCGGGCTATTTGCTGAGCCCGCTGAACAGCTTTCTGCGTCGGGATGGTTCGCAGGCGATGCAGGGGGATCTACAGATGGGGGGAAAGGAAATTGTCGGCATCAAAGCGATTACCGGCGAGGGGCGACGGCTGACCGTCAAAGGGCAACTGACATCCGAAGAGCAGATCGTTGCCCAACAAGGCATTGAGGCATCCGGCGGCAACGTACTGGTGGGCCCGACGGCGCAGCAGTTGCTGACCAATCGTCTGGCTGCGGAAGCCGATGCAGGCGCCTCCGGTCATCTCGCCACGCAGGGATGGGCGATCGCCGGCAAAGGGATTGCCTCTGGGAAGGACGTCGTCGCGGCGGGCAAGGTTCAGGCAACCGGCGATATTGAGAGCCTCGGCGGCAACGTTATCGCCTCGCGCAGCATCATCGTTGGCAAATCAAAACTGGATCACAGCACCCTTACACTGGGCGCCCCGATTGACCTGCGCGACAGCCGATGCAGTCCGGTCGGGCAAATCGGCAGAGACTCGCAAGGCATGTTCTATACGTGCCAAAACCATGCATGGGCCTCGCTCAAGGGCGAGCGCGGCTATCAAGGCAACAAGGGGGACTCGGGTCGCCAAGGCGACACGGGCCCGATGGGGCCGGCGGGGAGACAAGCCACGACAAAGCCGCCTCGAGTCACGTATTACAAGAGCGACAACGGGTGTGTAGGTAGTGCTGCATCGTCAATCGCCCGTTCGCTCGGCATGCATCACCTGTGTGCCGTCTCAGCGATCATTGCAACCTGCGGTGGCAGTTACAACCCGAAAGTGCAGGTCATGCCTAAGGATGCATCCCCCTTCGACAAGCGATCCTATACCGACAAACGCGAATGGGTCAGCTATGTCGCCGAAGTCGAAACATCAGAGGCGGTCTGCCTCGATTTCGACTGACAATTCCCAAATCCCAAGGTGCAACCCGAATATTGACACCGGTTGCACCCACCTGAAAACCCGGTTACGATGCCGCCATTCACCCCGCTATGGGTGTCATGTTTTCGCGTCATCAGGTAACCCTCCATGGCTAACACCACTCTCGGCGTCAAGGTCGACGACGTTCTGCGCACCCGGCTCAAGACGGCCGCCCAGCAAATCGAGCGCACCCCCCACTGGCTCATCAAACAGGCGATCTTTGCCTATCTGGAGCGTATCGAGAGCGGCACACTGCCGCCGGAGCTGAACGGTGCAACCCACGCGGGCACCGAAGTCATCGATGGCCTGAACGGCGACGACACTGCGGCGCACCCCTTCCTCGAATTCGCCCAGAACGTGCAGCCCCAGTCGGTGCTGCGCGCCGCCATCACCGCCGCCTACCGCCGCCCCGAGCCGGAATGCGTGCCCGTGCTGATCGGCCAAGCCAAGCTGGCCCCGGCCACCGCCTCGTCGGCCTCGGCCCTCGCCCGCAAGCTCGTGGTCGCCCTGCGCGGCAAGAGCACCGGCGGCGGCGTGGAAGGCCTGATTCACGAATTCTCGCTGTCCAGCCAGGAAGGCGTCGCCCTGATGTGTCTGGCCGAAGCCCTGCTGCGCATTCCCGACAAGGCCACCCGCGACGCCCTCATCCGCGACAAGATCAGCAAGGGCGACTGGCACGCCCACATGGGCAACTCGCCGTCGATGTTCGTCAACGCCGCCACGTGGGGCCTGATGATCACCGGCAAGCTCGTCACCACCACCAGCGAAGCGGGTCTCACCAAGGCCCTCACGCGCCTGATCGGCCGTGGCGGCGAACCCCTCATCCGCAAGGGTGTGGACATGGCCATGCGCCTGATGGGTGAACAGTTCGTCACCGGTGAAACCATCTCCGAAGCGCTCGCCAACAGCCGCAAGTACGAAGCCCAAGGCTTCCGCTACTCGTATGACATGCTCGGTGAAGCCGCGACGACCGAAGAAGACGCGCAGCGCTACTACGCCAGCTACGAGCAGGCCATTCATGCCATCGGCAAGGCCTCGGCCGGCCGTGGCATCTACGAAGGCCCGGGCATCTCGATCAAGCTCTCGGCCCTGCACCCGCGCTACGCGCGCAGCCAGCACGAGCGCACGCTCACCGAGCTGCTGCCGCGCGTGAAGTCGCTGGCCCTGCTGGCACGTCACTACGACATCGGCCTGAATATTGACGCCGAAGAAGCTGACCGCCTCGAAATCTCGCTCGACCTGCTCGAAGCCCTGTGCTTCGACCCGGATCTGGCCGGCTGGAACGGTATCGGCTTCGTGGTGCAGGCGTATCAGAAGCGCTGCCCGTTCGTGATCGACTTCATCATCGATCTGGCCCGCCGCAGCCGTCACCGCATCATGGTGCGTCTGGTCAAGGGCGCTTACTGGGATACCGAAATCAAGCGCGCACAGGTCGACGGCCTCGAAGGCTATCCGGTCTACACCCGCAAGATCTACACCGACGTGTCGTACATGGCCTGCGCGAAGAAGCTGCTCGCCGTGCCCGACGCGATCTACCCGCAGTTCGCCACGCACAACGCCCACACGCTCTCGGCGATCTACCATCTGGCCGGTAACAATTACTACCCCGGCCAGTACGAGTTCCAGTGCCTGCACGGCATGGGCGAGCCGCTGTACGAAGAAGTCACCGGCCCGATCTCGGCGGGCAAGCTGGCCCGTCCGTGCCGCGTCTACGCGCCGGTCGGCACGCACGAAACGCTGCTCGCGTATCTGGTGCGCCGCCTGCTGGAGAACGGTGCAAACACGTCATTCGTGAACCGTATCGCCGACGAGACCGTCAGCGTCGACGAACTGATTGCCGACCCGATCACCGAAGCCGAGAAGGTGCAACCGCTGGGCGCCCCGCACGCCAAGATTCCGCTGCCGCGTGAGTTGTACGGCACGTCGCGCGCCAACTCGTCGGGCTTCGACCTCTCGAACGAACACCGCCTCGCCTCGTTGTCGTCCGCCCTGCTGGCCAGCGCCGGTACGCCGTGGCGCGCCGCCCCGATGCTTGCCGACGGCGAGCGCGTGGAAGGCACGCCGCGCTTCGTGCGCAACCCGGCCGACCTGCGCGACACCGTGGGTCAGGTGATCGAAGCCACGACGCAAGACGTCGATGCCGCCCTCGCCCACGCCGTCGCTGCCGCCCCGATCTGGCAAGCCACGCCGGTGGAAGAGCGCGCCGACTGTTTGATGCGTGCCGCCGATCTGCTTGAAGCGCATATGCCCACGCTCATGGGCCTGTGTGTGCGTGAAGCCGGCAAGTCGCTGCCGAACGCCGTCGCCGAAGTGCGCGAAGCGGTCGACTTCCTGCGCTACTACGCCGCGCAGATCCGTCAGGGCTTCTCGAACGACACGCACCGCCCGCTGGGCCCGGTGCTGTGCATCAGCCCGTGGAATTTCCCGCTGGCGATTTTCGTGGGGCAGGTCTCGGCAGCACTGGCCGCCGGTAACCCGGTGATCGCCAAGCCGGCCGAACAAACGCCGCTGATCGCCGCCGAAGCCGTGCGCCTGATGCACGCCGCCGGCATTCCGGCAGGTGCGCTGCAACTGTTGCCGGGCACGGGCGAGACCGTGGGTGCTGCCCTCGTCGCCGACGCCCGCACCAAGGCCGTGATGTTCACCGGTTCGACCGAAGTGGCCCGCATCATCGCGCGCACGCTGGCCGAACGCCTTGACGCCAACGGCCGTCCGATTCCGCTGATTGCCGAGACCGGCGGTCAGAACGCGATGATCGTCGACTCGTCGGCCCTGCCGGAACAGGTCGTGTACGACGTGCTGGCCTCGGCCTTCGACTCGGCCGGTCAACGTTGCTCGGCACTGCGCGTGCTGTGCTTGCAGGACGACATCGCCGACAAGACGCTGCACATGCTCAAGGGCGCGATGCAGGAACTGGCGATCGGCAACCCGGACCGCCTGTCGATCGACGTCGGCCCGGTGATCGATGCCGAAGCGCAAGCCGGTATCACCCGCCACGTCGAGCAGATGCGCGCCAAGGGCTTCCCAGTGGAACAACTGCCGCTGCCGGACGCCGCTCGTCACGGCACGTTCGTGCCGCCGACGCTGATCGAACTGACCGACCTGAAGGCGCTGCAACGCGAAGTCTTCGGCCCGGTGCTGCACGTCATCCGTTTCAAGCGCGCGCAACTCGACAAGCTGCTCGATCAGATCAACGGCACCGGTTATGGCCTGACGTTCGGTGTGCATACGCGGATCGACGAAACCATCGCCTACGTGACCGAACGTGCCCATGTCGGCAACGTCTACGTGAACCGTAATGTGATCGGCGCCGTGGTCGGTGTGCAGCCGTTCGGCGGTGAAGGTTTGTCTGGGACGGGTCCGAAAGCCGGCGGTCCGATGTACCTGCCGCGCCTGTTGGCGACGCGTCCGGCTGCCCTCGCACCGGAACTCAACCGCAACGAGTCGGCCCTGTCGCCGCTGGTGAGCTATCGCGACTGGCTGCATCAAGCCGGTCAATCGCAAGCCGACAGCGCGGCAGCGATCCATCGCGTCGACCGCTATCTGGCCACATCGGCCCTCGACGCCACGGCCGTCCTGCCGGGCCCGACCGGCGAGCGCAACACCTACGGTCTGGAGCCGCGCGGTCCGGTGCTGTGTGTGGCCGCCACGCCGTTTGGTGCTCGCACGCAATTGGCCGCCGTACTCGCTACGGGCAACACGGCAGTGTTCGCCGACAGCGCTGTCGCTCGCGATCTGGTGGGCGCGTTGCCTGCGTCGATCAAGGGCCGCGCTGCGGTGCTGGCCGCCGGTGTCGATGCCGCCGCAGAACCGTCGCTCGCCGCCGTGCTGTTCGAAGGTGACAGCGACGAGCTGCGCGCCCTGAACCGCCGCATTGCCACGCGTAACGGGCCGATCCTGTCGATGCAAGGCCTCGCCCCCGAAGCCCTCGCCGCAGGCGACGACTACTCGCTGGAGCGCCTGCTCTGCGAGCGCTCGGTGTCGGTAAACACCGCTGCGGCCGGCGGTAACGCCAACCTCATGACCATCGGCTGATCCGTTAGTCACGCCGGCAGGTCACGCGCCTCGCCCGTCTCGCATCCGCGGGGCGCGCGAGGCGCGATTCGTTTCTGCGCCCGCGCTCGCGGGCGTTTTCGTTTGCGCGCGATTGGCCGCGCTTGTCAGCGCGTTCGTCACGTCTTTTTCCTACGTTTACTGCGTCCGTACGTGTTCCCCGTAGTCAAGCGGGCCGCACGCATTCGCGGTATCGTCGCGCCCTCCCCCGACATCCGAAATCGGAATCCGTAACCGCCTTTGTGCGGTCAACCTGTGCCGGCGACACGTATCGCCGGCCGCTGCCGTCGCCGGCACGCGCCAACGCGTCTTTTGTCATGCCGGGAGATGCCTCCGCACGTGCCACGGCGCCGGTCAAGGAGGCTTCATGTCCCTTTGGAATCCCACGGCGGTGACCTTCACCGTCTATTTACTGCTGATGCTCGGCATCGGCTGGCTCGGCTATCGGGCAACGCACAATCTCTCCGACTACATCCTCGGCGGGCGCCGTCTCGGCAGCTTCGTCACCGCCCTCTCTGCCGGGGCCTCCGACATGAGCGGCTGGTTGCTGCTCGGCCTGCCCGGCGCCATTTATGCCGGCGGCCTGTCGGGCGTGTGGATTGCCGTGGGCCTCGCGATCGGTGCGTGGGCCAACTGGCATCTCGTCGCCGCACGTCTGCGCGTGCACACGGAGCAGTGCGGCAACGCGCTCACATTGCCCGAATACCTCACGCACCGGTTTGGCGACGGCAGCCACGTGCTGCGCATCGTGACCGCGCTGGTGATCCTGATCTTTTTCACAATCTATTGCGCGTCGGGCGTGGTCGCAGGCGCGCGCCTGTTCGAGACGATGTTCGGACTCGATTACCGCACTGCGCTGTGGATCGGGGCGCTCGCCACGATTGCCTATGTCTTCATCGGCGGCTTTCTCGCGGTGAGCTGGACCGACACCGTGCAGGCCTCGCTGATGTTCGCGGCGCTGGTGGTCACCCCGATCGCCGTCATCGCACTCGACGGCAGCCCGGCAGCGGCGGTTGCGGCCGTGACCGCCGTGCATCCGACGCATACCGACTGGTTTGGCGATCTCGCACCGCTCGGCGTGATCTCGATGCTCGCGTGGGGCTTGGGCTACTTCGGCCAGCCGCACATTCTCGTGCGCTTCATGGCAACGCGATCCGCTGCGGCCATCCCCAAGGCGCGGCGCATCTGCATGACGTGGATGGTGTTGTGTCTGGTCGGCGCCGTCGCGGTCGGCTTCTTCGGACTGGCGTTCTTCAGCGCGCGACCGGATCTCGCGGCCAGCGCAGGCGTGGCCGCCAACCCGGAGACGATTTTCATCGCCCTCACCACACAACTCTTTGCGCCGTGGCTCGCCGGCATTCTGCTGGCAGCGATTCTGGCCGCCGTGATGAGCACGCTCTCATGCCAGTTGCTCGTGTGCGCCAGTGCGCTCACCGAAGACCTCTACAAGACGTTCGCCCCCGGACACGTCAGCCAGCGCCGCCTCGTGTGGATTGGCCGGGCGATGGTGCTTGCCGTTGCCACCGTGGCAGTGCTGCTGGCGCTCGACCCGAACAGCCGTGTGCTGGGCATGGTGAGCTATGCGTGGGCCGGCTTCGGCGCCGCTTTCGGCCCGCTGGTGCTAGCCACGTTGCTGTGGCCGCGCGTCACCCGTAACGGCGCGCTGGCAGGCATTGTGGTCGGCGCGGCAACGGTGCTGATCTGGAAACAGTTCGGCTGGTTCGATCTGTACGAAATCCTGCCCGGCTTTGCGCTGGGCGGTCTGGCATTGATCGTCGTGAGCCGTCTCGACCGGGCGCCACCCCACGAGGTGGTGGCCCGCTACGAGGCCGCCGAGCAGCGTCTGCGCGACATTCAGGCCGGCCGGGAGGAAGACGCGGTGCCCGACACCCCGGCGGCGCAACCTTCGCCATAACCCGGTAGCACCTTCCATCGGAATATGTCCCTCTTGACCGGCGTGCGTAGCCATCCAATACTGCCGCGTCGGGCGCATTGTGCGTTTGATACAGATTGAATGCCGTCTCACGGCCAACCGGCGCGTGGCAGATGGCATCCCACGACAGGCGGGCCGCGGCGATCCCGCAGGCCTGCCACTCAACGACATACACATGCAAGGAGAGGGTTGATGCAATCGAAGCTTACGCTCAGCGCATTCGCGGTCGCAGGACTGATCGCGTTCGGCAGCGCCGCAAACGCGCAACAGGCGCAGGAAGTGAAGCTGGGTTTTGCTGCACCGCTCACGGGCGCTCAGGCGCACTACGGCAAGGACATGCAAAACGGCATCCAGCTCGCCATTGACGAGTACAACGCCACCAAGCCGACCATCGAAGGCAAGCCGGTGAAGTTCGTTCTGCAAGCCGAAGACGACCAGGCCGACCCGCGTCAGGGCTCGCTGGTGGCCCAGAAGCTGGTCGATTCGAGCATCAAGGGCATGCTCGGCCACTTCAACTCCGGCACGACGATTCCCGCCTCGCGCATCTACGCACAGGCCGGCATTCCCGAAATCGCCATGGCCACGGCACCGGAGTACACCAAGCAAGGGTTCAAAACGACCTTCCGCATGATGACGTCCGATATTCAGCAGGGTTCGGTCGTCGGCAACTTTGCCGTCAAGAAGCTGGGCTTCAAGAACATCGCCATCGTCGATGACCGTACGGCCTACGGTCAGGGCCTCGCCGCCGAATTCAAGAAGGCCGCGCAGGCCGCCGGCGGCAAGATCGTGCGCGAAGAGTCGACCACGGACAAGGCCGTGGACTTCACCGCCATCCTGACCAACATCAAGCGCTCCAACCCCGACGTCGTCTTCTACGGCGGTGCCGACGCACAAGCCGGCCCGCTCGCCAAGCAGATGCGCCAGTTGGGCATCAAGTCCACGCTGATGGCCGGCGAAATGGTCAAGTCGGACGCCTTCCTGAAGCTCGCCGGCGATGCAGCCAACGGCTCGGTGGTGTCGCTTGCCGGCCTGCCGCTCGACAAGATGCCGGGCGGCGCCGCTTACGAGTCGCGCTACAAGGCCAAGTTCGGCGCAGCGCCGGAAACGTACTCGCCGTATGCCTATGACGGCGCGATGGCCATGATGTCGGCCATGAAGAAGGCCAACTCGACCGACCCGGCGAAGTACCTGCCGGCGCTTGCCAAGACCGGCATGCCCGGCGTCACTACGCGTGAGCTCGCCTACGACAGCGTGGGTGATCTGAAGAACGGCTCCATCACCGTCTACAAGGTTGTCGACGGCAAGTGGACCGTGCTCGAGACCGTCGGCGGCAAGTAAGTCCTCCACCGTCCGGTAGCAACGCAAAAAGGGCTGACGATCACTCGTCAGCCCTTTTTCTATCTGCTGCGACGTAACGTATTACGTCTGATGCCCTACGAGGCGTCCGTCACCGCCGTCGGCAACGATCCTTGCGGCGGCACGGGTTTCGCAGCGCCGACGCTGGCCTGCGCCGGCCAGACATCCTTCGGCAGACACGCCCGCAGTTCCGGCGGCAGCGACTCGTGCGTGAAGACCGGCTCGGCAATCCCCGCCTTGCGTTGTGCCGCGTAGTCACGCCATGCGGCGTGGGCGTACTTGGCGAGCATCGCGATGGCAACCAGATTGATGAAGGCCATCAACGCCGCACCCACGTCGGCAAAACTCCAGACCAGCGGCAAGCTCGCCACCGAGCCCAACATCACCGCGAGCAACACCAGCGCGCGGAAGATGTGGAAACACCACGGACGCCGCGTCATGAAGTCGAGATTCACTTCGGCATACGCGTAGTTGCCCAACACGCTCGAATAGGCGAGGAAGAATACCGTCACGCCCGTGAACATGATCGCCCACTCGCCGAAGTGCGCCGCCAGCGCACGCTGCGTGAGCACGGCCCCCTCTGCCACGCCACCGACTTCGTACTGCCCCGAGAGCAGAATCATGAAGGCTGTGGCCGAGCACACCACGATGGTGTCGAAGAACACGCCGAGCATCTGCATCAGGCCCTGTTGCACCGGGTGCTTCGTGGTGGCCACCGCCGCCGCATTCGGTGCGCTGCCCATCCCGGCCTCGTTCGAAAAGAGGCCGCGTTTCACACCCATCAGCACCGCCTGACTCACCGCGTAACCGGCCACACCGCCGGCCGCCTGCCCCAGCCCGAACGCGTGATCGACGATCAGCGAAATCATGGCCGGAATCTTGTCGTAGTTGACGATGCAGACATAGGCCGCCAATCCGAGATAGATCAGCGCCATGACCGGCACGATCCACTGCGCCACGCGAGCAACGCGCCGCACGCCGCCGTAAATGATCGGTGCCGTCATCAGCACCAGCGTGATGCCGATCCAGATGCGCGACCAGCCGAACGACGCTTCGAGCGTCTCGGCAATCGAGTGCGACTGCACGGAGTTGAAGGCGAAACCGAACGTGAACAGCAGCGCCACGGCGAAAACGATGCCGAAGGTGCGCGAACCGAGTCCGATCTGGATGTAATACGCCGGGCCGCCCCGGAAAGTCTTGTCGCGATGCGCCACCTTGAAGATTTGGGCGAGCGTCGATTCGACGAAGGCGGACGCCATGCCGAGCAGCGCCGTCATCCACATCCAGAAGATGGCACCGGGGCCACCAATGGTGAGCGCGACGGCCACGCCCGCGATATTGCCGGTGCCGACACGGCTCGCCAGCCCGGTCGCAAACGCCTGAAACGGCGAGATGCCGGTGGGGCTGCCCGAACTGCGCAACAAACTGATGCTGTGCCAGAGCGCACGCGCCTGAACCCCGCCGAAGCGAATCGTGAAGTACAACCCCGCGCCAAGCAACGCGACCACCAGCGGGTATCCCGACAACACACCGCCGACGGCATCGACCATCGGTTTGAGCCATTGCTCCATTGCTGCGTCTCCTTTCGTTACCTGCGTATTAACGAACTGGCCCACAAAAAATGGGCGAAAAGACGGAGAGTGGCAAGGATTTGGCTCGAAAGGAGCAATCGGCGACGCACTTTAGGTTGATTCCCAAGCGCAATAAAAAAGCCGCGCGGCAAATACCGGGCGGCTCAAAAGACAAGGCAAGGAGACATCGACGACAAGGTTACCGCCGCAATATGTCGGTCATGTGACGGTCACGAAGCGACGGCCATCACATGCGCCGGCAGGACGGTGGCGAAGTGCACGCCCGGTGTCGCCGAGGCTCAGTCGTGCATTGCACTCAGCACTCGACGATATTCACCGCCAGACCGCCTCGTGCCGTCTCCTTGTACTTCGTTTTCATGTCGGCGCCGGTTTCGCGCATCGTCTTGATGACGGAATCGAGCGAAACGTAGTGCGCACCATCGCCACGCAGCGCCATGCGCGCGGCGTTCACGGCCTTCACCGACGCCATGGCATTGCGCTCGATGCACGGAATCTGCACCAGACCGCCCACCGGGTCGCACGTCAGCCCAAGGTTGTGTTCCATGCCGATTTCAGCGGCATTCTCGACCTGCGCGACTGTGCCGCCCAACACCGCTGCCAGCGCACCGGCGGCCATCGAACAGGCCACGCCGACTTCGCCCTGACAACCCACTTCCGCGCCCGAAATCGAGGCGTTGAGCTTGTACAGAATGCCGATGGCACCTGCGGTCAGCAGAAAGTCGATCACGCCCTGATCGTTCGCGCCATGCACGAAGCGGTCGTAGTAATGGAGCACCGACGGGATAATGCCGGCCGCGCCGTTCGTGGGCGCCGTCACCACACGGCCACCGGCCGCGTTCTCTTCGTTGACGGCCATCGCGTACAGGTTCACCCAGTCCATCACCGACAGCGGGTCGGAGAGCGTACGCTCGGCGCGCTGCGTCAGTTGACGGTACAGCTCGGGCGCGCGACGGCGCACGTGCAGCGGGCCCGGCAATTCGCCTTCGGCTTCCGGGTTGCCGATGCCGCAACCGCGCGTCACACACGACTGCATCACGTGCCAGATGTTGATCAGGCCCGTGCGGATGTCTTCTTCCTTGTGCCAGACCTTCTCGTTCTCCCACATCAGCTGGGCGATGGTCTTGCCGCTCTCGCGGCACATTTCCAACAATTCCTTGCCCGTGCGGAACGGGTACGGCAGTTGATCGTGCGCCGCGAGCACCTGCGCATTCGAAGCCCCCGCCGTCACCACGAAGCCGCCACCCACCGACAGATAACGGCCTTCGCGCAACTTGTTGCCCGCACCGTCGAAGGCATGGAATTTCATGCCGTTCGGGTGCTCGGCCATCGCTTCGCGGCGGTAGAACACCACGTTCTCTTTCTCGATGAACGGCACGTCGTGCTTGCCCAGAATCGACAGCACCTTTTCACGGCGCAGCTTGGCCAGACGGTCCGCAATCGTGGCGGGGTCGACGGTGTCGGGGGCATCGCCCATGAAACCGAGCAGCACGCCCTTGTCGGTGCCGTGGCCCTTGCCCGTGGCCCCGAGCGAGCCGTACAACTCGGCGCGCAGCGACGCCACCTGCGGCAGCAAGCCGTCGCGCTCCAACCCCTGCACGAACATCAGCGCCGCGCGCATTGGCCCCACGGTATGCGAACTCGAAGGTCCGATACCGATCTTGAACAAATCGAAAACTGAAACGGCCATGGGGCTTTCCTGATTTTTTAGTACTGACTTGAGACTCGGCGAGCACCAACATGCTGGCGCATTCGCGTGACATCTATAGAGACAAAAAGGGGCCAGCAATGTTTCTGCCGGCCCCTTTTTATCGAGTTTTGCGACGTTTTTTACTCGTAGTCGCTCATCGGGACGCAGGCGCAGAACAGGTTCCGGTCGCCGTACACGTTGTCGGCACGGCCCACCGGCGGCCAGTACTTGCGCTCGCGCAGTGCCTTCACCGGGTACGCCGCCTGGCTGCGCGCATACGCGTGCGTCCATTCGTCGGCGGTCACGACTTCTGCCGTGTGCGGGGCGTGCTTGAGCGGGTTGTCTTCGCGATCGGCACGGCCTTCTTCCACCGCGCGAATTTCTTCACGAATGGTGACCATGGCTTCGATGAAACGGTCGAGTTCGTGCTTCGATTCCGATTCGGTCGGCTCGACCATCAGCGTGCCCGGCACCGGGAAGCTCATGGTCGGTGCGTGGAAGCCGAAGTCCATCAGGCGCTTGGCCACGTCGTCGACCGAGATGCCGCTCGTTTCCTTGAGCGGACGCAGATCGAGAATGCACTCGTGCGCGATCAGACCGCCCGGGCCCGAGTAGAGCACCGGATAGTGCGGCGCGAGCTTCTTCGCGAGGTAGTTGGCGTTGAGAATCGCGGTCTCGGTGGCCGACGTCAGGCCGGTGGCACCCATCATCGCGACATACATCCACGAGATCGGCAGAATCGAGGCCGAGCCGTACGGCGCGGCCGACACGGCACCGATACCGTCGGCGTCGCGCGAGTAACCGGTCGAGCGCTGGTTCGGCAGGAACTGCGCCAGATGCGCGCCGACTGCGACCGGGCCGACGCCCGGGCCGCCACCGCCGTGCGGAATGCAGAACGTCTTGTGCAGGTTCAGGTGCGACACGTCGCCGCCGAACTCGCCCGGTGCGCACAGGCCGACCATCGCGTTCATGTTCGCGCCGTCGACATACACCTGACCGCCGTTCGCATGCACGATCTCGCAAATCTGACGCGCGCCGGCTTCGAACACACCGTGCGTCGACGGGTACGTCATCATGATCGCGGCCAGACGGGTGCGGTGCTGCTCGGCCTTCGCCTGAAGGTCGGCCAGATCGACGTTACCGTTGGCGTCGCATGCCACCACCACGACCTGCATACCGGCCATTTGCGCCGACGCCGGGTTGGTGCCGTGAGCCGATGCCGGAATCAGGCAGATGTCGCGATGCGCTTCGCCACGCGAGGCGTGATACGCCTGAATGATCAGCAGACCCGCGTACTCGCCCTGCGAGCCGGCATTCGGCTGGAGCGACACAGCCGCATAGCCGGTGGCCGCCACGAGCATTTGCTCAAGCTGGTCGATCATCGTGCGATAGCCCGCCGTCTGCGCCGTCGGCGCGAACGGGTGGATCTGACCGAACTCGGGCCACGTCACCGGCAGCATTTCCGAGGTGGCGTTGAGCTTCATCGTGCACGAGCCCAGCGGGATCATCGTGCGATCGAGCGCGAGATCCTTGTCGGAGAGGCTGCGCAGGTAGCGAAGCATCTCGTGTTCCGAGTGATAACGGTTGAATACCGGGTGCGTGAGATAGGCGCTCTGACGCGCCAGCGCCGCCGGGAAGCCGTCGGCAATCGTGGCTTCGATGGCGTCGAAGTCGATCGAACCGGCGCTCTTGCCCAAGCCTTCGGCGAACACTTCCCACAACGCGATCACATCATCGCGCGTGCTGGTCTCGTCGAGCGAGATGCCGACGATGTCCGCATCTTCGCGACGCAGGTTGAAGCGGCGCGCGACGGCAGCCGTGTGCACAGCGTCAGCACGGCCGGCGACCGGCACGGTCAGCGTGTCGAAGAACGTGGCATTGCGAGGTGCGGCACCCAGCTTCGCGAGACCGGCAGCGAGGACCGCCGTCAGACGATGCACGCGCGACGCGATGATGCGCAGGCCTTGCGGGCCGTGATACGCCGCATACATGCTGGCCATGATGGCGAGCAGTGCCTGTGCGGTACAGATGTTCGAAGTCGCCTTCTCGCGGCGGATGTGCTGCTCGCGCGTTTGCAGTGCGAGACGCAGCGCGGGCTTGCCCTGCGTGTCGACCGACACGCCGACCAGACGGCCCGGCATCGAACGCTTGAGTTCGTCGCGCGTGGCCAGATAAGCCGCATGCGGGCCACCGAAGCCCATCGGCACGCCAAAGCGCTGGCTGTTACCTACGGCCACATCGGCGCCCCACTCGCCCGGCGGCGACAGCAGCGTGAGCGAGAGCAGATCGGCGGCGGCAATCAGCATGCCGCCGTTCGCGTGGATCGCGTCGGCCAGCGCGCGATATTCGCGCACGTCGCCGCCCACGCCCGGGTACTGCACCAGCACGCCGAACGCATCGACGTCGGCAGCGGCGGCAACCGGCCCAACCTGCACTTCGATGCCCAACGGCTTGGCGCGCGTTTGCACCACTTCGATGGTTTGCGGCAGCACGTCGTCGGCCACGAAGAACGTGTTCGACTTCGACTTGCCCGTGCGCTTGACCAGCGTCATCGCTTCGGCGGCGGCGGTGGCTTCGTCGAGCATCGAGGCGTTGGCGATGGCGAGACCCGTCAGGTCGATCACCATCTGCTGATAGTTGAGCAGCGCTTCGAGACGGCCTTGCGAAATTTCCGGCTGATACGGCGTGTAGGCCGTGTACCAAGCGGGGTTTTCGAGCACGTTGCGCAGGATCACGCCCGGCGTGAACGTGTTGTAGTAGCCCTGACCGATGAACGACTTGAAGACCTGATTCTGGTCGGCCAGCGCACGCAGTTGCGCGACGGCTTGCGACTCGGTTTTCGGCGCGGCGAACTGGCCCAGTGCAGCAGCGAATTGCGGGCCGTCGCGGCGAATCGACGCCGGCACGACCGCGTCGATGAGCGCGGCGCGCGAGGCGTAGCCGAGCTCGGTGAGCATGGCTTGCTGTTCGGGACTGTCGGGGCCGATGTGGCGCGCAGAAAAGTTGTCGCGCTGTTCCAGCTCGGTGAGCGAGCGGCGCGGCTGATGCAGGTCGGTCATGGCATTCATGGGTCAGATCTCTCGTTCGGTCACGGCAAGTGACTACGGCAAGGTGTTGCTAAGCGTTGCTAGCGTGACTAAGCCCGGTGCGATGGCGACGATCGCCACCATCGCACCGGGCTTTCGGCTCGCGGGCTTAAGCGCCCGGGCCGGCGCTGTATTGCTCGGCGCTCAGCAGGCCGTCGAGTTCCTTCACGTCCGACGGCTTGATGCGGAACAGCCAGTTGCCGTACGGATCGGTGTTGACCTGCTCCGGCGAGCCGGCCACTTCGCTGTTGGTCTCGATGATCTCGCCGCCGATCGGGGCATAGATGTCCGAGGCGGCCTTGACCGACTCGACCACGGCGACTTGTTCCTGCGCCTTGACCGTGCGGCCGGTGTCCGGCAGCTCGATGAAGACCACATCGCCCAGCGCTTCCTGCGCGTGGTCGGTAATGCCGATGGTCACGGTGCCGTCGGCTTCGAGGCGAGCCCATTCGTGGGACTCGGCGTACTTCAGGTTGTCGGGGGTATTCGCCATGTGTGACGCTCCGGTTTCAGTATGGGGTGTCTTATTGAGAGTCTGTCGTGTCGCCAACCGCGTGGGTGTGCCCTTATCGCTCACGCCACCACGGCCTTGCCGTGACGCACGAACGGTAATTTGACCACACGTGCGGGCAATTGCTTGTCACGAATTTGTACGTGCACGAGCGCACCGTCGGCCACGCCCTTCGGCAGGCGCGCAAACGCGATCGATTGCTGAAGGCTCGGGCTGAACGTGCCGCTGGTGATTTCACCGTCGCCAGCGTCGGTCACCACGACCTGATGGGCACGCAACACGCCGCCCTTGCCGTCGAGCACCAGACCGGCGAAGCGCCACGTCTGGCCGCGCGTGAGCAGCGAATCCTTGCCGACGAACGTGCGCTCGCTTTCCTTTTCGACCGTCCAGCCGAGACCGGCGTCGAGCGGCGAGGTGTCGTCGTCCATGTCCTGACCGTACAGGTTCATGCCGGCTTCCAGACGCAGCGTGTCGCGCGCGCCCAGCCCCGCCGGTCGCACACCGGCGGCGACCAGCGCCTGCCAGAGCGCCGCCACGTGGTCGGCATTGACGACGATTTCGAAACCGTCTTCGCCGGTGTAACCCGTGCGCGCAATCATCAATTCGCCGAACGGCGTGTCCTTGACGAAGGCGGCGTTGAAGGGCTTGAGCACTTCGCTCGCCGGCTGGCTGCCCGGCACGGCCTGCCAGGTCTTGGCGCGGGCGTTCGGGCCCTGCACGGCCACGATCGACAGGTCGCGGCGCGGCGTGATCGTCAGGCTGTAATCGCCGTGGGCGTTGAGCTGGCCGATCCAGGCCAGATCCTTGTCCGCGGTGCCCGCGTTCACGACGATGCGGAACCAGTCTTCAGCGATGAAATAGATGATGAGGTCGTCGATCACGCCGCCGCTCGGATTGAGCATGCAGGTGTAGAGCGCCTTGCCCGGGGTTTGCAGCTTGTCGACGTTGTTGGCGACGGCGAAACGCAGGAGTTCGCGGCAGCTCGGGCCGTGCAGATCGACCACGCACATGTGCGAGACGTCGAACATGCCGGCGTCGGTGCGAACGGCGTTGTGCTCTTCGATCTGGGAGCCGTAGTTCACGGGCATGTCCCAGCCGCCGAAATCGACCATGCGGGCGCCGGCGGCGCGGTGCGTTTCGTTGAGCGGAGTGCGTTTGAGATCGGTCATCGAGGCCTCAGGATCCAGGGGTTTCGGAAATACAGTGTCCGAAAATGCAAAAAGGGGTCATCTCGACGACCGGCACCTGCGCTTCGAGCGTGTGCGAATGCACTTGCCCGGCGCGATGCCAGTTGGCGAGATGACCCCTCTGTCCTTGGTACCTGAGAGATTGCCCGGTGCTCGGTGTTGACCGAGACAGCCGGCCCCTTCGGTGGGCTGTCTGCATGACGAAAGTCACGCCACAGCCGCTCTCCAGAGATCGAAGGCGAAGCCTTCGGCGCGGACGGTCCTTGATGCCTGAGAGTTTGTGGGTATTACCCCTTCGGCGGCGCCAGCATGTGCTTCCCGGCGCGCTCTCCCGACCGCGTTCGCGCACTTTACGGGGAAAGCCGGGGGCTGTCAATTTGACGAAAAACCGCTAGTGCGACTCCCCGGGATTCACCCCGGCCGGACAACCGTCTCGACCCCATCGTCCGTTACAGACCGCCCAGATGCAGCGCTGCTTCGGCACGACTTCAAACCACCGGTACTTGTCGCACTGCGCGAGCGCGGCGGCGATGGTCGTGGCCGCACCGGCGGCCGACGCGGCCGTCGGGCTGGACGCCGTGACGGGTGGACGCGCAGCCCCGGCTGCGGCAATCGGACCGATGTCGTTGTTGTCGAGATGCGCGGGCAGGTCCGGGTTGGCCACCGGCCGCGCGGTATTCGTAGCATTCGCCGCATCGCGACGGCTGAGCAACGTCATCATGTCGTCCGGGGCAGGTGCGGGCGGTGTCAGTGCTGCGGTCGCGGCGGCGGTCAGTGCAGCGGTGGCCGCAGACGCCGTCATTGGCGGGGCCGACGCCACGTCCGCCTCGGCGCCTGACGCGGCGGCATCGACCGCGGCCAGTACCTGCGCGCGGGCCAGTAACGCCGATTCCGCTCCGCTGGCGGCACTGGGGGCGGCCGCGCTCACATCGCCCGACGCATTGATCGGGGGAGCGTTACTACCGTTATTGAATGGGGCGACGACGATGGCGTCCGGCTTGGGCGTCGGGTCGACATAAGGCGCGCGCAGATTCCACCAGATACCGACGAGCGCGATGGCGGCGAAGACGGCGGTGCCCAGCACCAGCGCGCCATTGATCCAGCCGGGTTCGCCGTCACGCCGGCGCTGTTCCCGGCGCTCGCGCCGTGTCAGACGGCGGTTCTCCGAAGGCGGGACAGACGCGTTAGCTGAGGCAGATGCGGAAGTCTCACTCACGGTCGCCGCCGTGACCGGCACCTCGGCGGCACCGGATGCACTGAGCACACCGCTCCCCGTGGACGCCAGACTGGCCTCCCGAAAGCCCGGTTCGGCATCTGCAAGGGGCGCACCGCACTGTTTGCAGCGCAGCGCACTCGTCGCATTGTTCGTCCCACAGGTTGGACATTGCACGGCGACCTCACCACGATGGCAACGTTTTTTATTATAGGCACCCCCCGTGCGTGGACGCCAGTCATGGCGGCCGTTGCGTCACACAGCGTCGCGCTAGCCCCACAGTTCAGGCGCTGCGGCCCGTCACCGGGCCTGTCATCGTTGCCGCCATCGCCGCGTCACAGACGCGCGCACGCCCCATGTTAGACTTGCCCACCTCCTGCGCGAGCCCGACGAGGTGCCCTCGCGAGCACCCGGCCAGCCGCCGCCTTCATCCCCTTCGTTTCACACCATGTCGTCCTTTCCGCTCAATCCTGCCCAGAACGAAGCCGTGCGTTATTTCGACGGCCCCTGCCTCGTGCTGGCCGGTGCCGGCAGCGGCAAGACGCGCGTCATTACGCAGAAAATCGCGTGGCTGATCGAGACCAAGGGGTTCGAGCCGAAGCACATCGCCGCCGTCACCTTCACGAACAAGGCCGCCGCCGAAATGCGCGAGCGCGTGGCCAAGCAGCTCGAAGGCAAGACGCTCACCACGCCCGGCAAGGAAGGCCGCAAGGTTCCCGTCAATCAGTTGACGATTTGTACGTTCCACTCGCTTGGCGTGCAGATTCTGCGCCGCGAGGCGGAGAACGTCGGCCTCAAGCCCCAGTTCTCGATTCTCGACTCGGACGATTGTTTCGGTCTCATTCAAGAACAGTTGGGCACGACGGACAAGGGGATGATTCGCGGCGTGCAGACCGCCATCTCGCTCTGGAAGAATGCGCTGGTCACGCCCGAGACGGCGCTGGCCGCCGCCGAGACCGCCGACGAGCATCAGGCCGCGGTGGTCTATCGCAACTACATGGCCACGTTGCAGGCGTATCAGGCGGTCGACTTCGACGATCTGATCCGTCTGCCCGCCGAGTTGTTCGCGCGCGACGAAGAGGTGCGTGAGCGCTGGCAGAACAAGCTGCGCTATCTGCTGATCGACGAGTATCAAGACACCAACACCTGTCAGTACCTGCTGCTCAAACTGCTGGCCGGCCCGCGCGCGGCATTCATGGCCGTGGGCGACGACGATCAGGCGATCTACGGCTGGCGCGGCGCCACGCTCGATAACCTCAAGCAATTGCAGGTCGACTTTCCCACGCTGAAAGTCATCAAGCTGGAGCAGAACTACCGCTCGACTTCACGCATCCTGACGGCGGCGAACAACGTCATCGCCAAGAATCCGAAAATCTTCGAGAAGAAGTTGTGGAGTGAGCACGGCCTCGGCGATCCGATTACCGTCACGCCTGCCAATGACGAAGAACACGAGGCCGAATCGGTCGTATTCCGGTTGTCGGCCCACAAGTTCGAGCGGCGCGCAGAGTTTCGCGACTACGCGATTCTGTATCGCGGCAATCACCAGGCGCGCATCTTCGAGCAAGTGCTGCGCCGCGAGCGCATTCCGTACGTGCTGTCGGGCGGCCAGTCGTTCTTCGACAAGGCCGAAATCAAGGATCTTTGCGCCTACCTCCGGTTGCTGGCCAACCCGGACGACGATCCCGCGTTCATCCGCGCGGTGACCACACCGCGCCGGGGCGTGGGCAGCACCACGCTCGAATCGCTCGGCGGGTTTGCCGGGCAGGCGAAGGTGTCGCTGTTCGAGGCGGTCTACATGGGCGCCGTCGAAGCGCGCTTGCAACCGCGCCAGCTCGAACCGCTGCGGGCGTTCTGCGATTTCATTCAGCGCATTGCCGCACGCGCAGCCCGCGATCCTGCCAATGAGGTCATTGATGACCTGATGGCAGGCATTCACTACGAGGCCTATCTTTACGACACGTTCGACGAGCGTCAGGCGCAGGCGCGCTGGACCACGGTGCTCGAATTTCTCGAATGGATGAAGCGCAAGGGCACGCGCGGCACGGCCGATGCGGCGACCGGACTGGATAACGCCGAGGACATCGACGACGACGCCAAGAGCCTGATGGAACTCACGCAAACCATCGCACTGATGTCGATGCTCGAAGGCCGCGACGGCGACGATCCCGATGCGGTGCGGCTGTCGACGCTGCATGCGTCGAAGGGTCTCGAATATCCGCACGTATTCCTCGTCGGCATGGAGGAAGGCATTCTTCCGCACATTCGCGAAGATGAAGAAGTCACTGCGGAGAAGATCGAGGAAGAGCGCCGGTTGATGTACGTGGGCATTACCCGCGCGCAACGCACGCTGCAATTGTCGTGGTGCAAGAAGCGCAAACGGGCGCGGGAAACGTACACGTGCGAAGTCTCGCGGTTCGTACCCGAAATGCAACTCGACGAAGCGCCGCCACCGCCACCGGAAGACGCCCCGATGTCGCCGAAGGATCGGCTCGCCAGCCTCAAGGCGATGCTCTCGGGCGGCGCGAACAAGACGCCGCAATAAAGGGTCTCCGCCCTAAGATTCCCGCCGTATCTCCGCCTGTCTCCGCTGTATCCCCGCTGTATCCCCGCTGTATCCCCGCTGTATCCCCGCTGTATCTCCGCTGTATCTCCGCTGTAAACGAATCGCCCCCCGCGTACGGGGGGCTGGCCTGAGGATTCAGCAGCGTCCGGCCGGGGCTGTCGGCGGCGGCGGATCGCGCAGTAAAGCAAGGCTTGCTGCTATTTGCCACCGCCCGTAGACGTCTGGCCACACGCGATTGCCGGACTCGACGCCACCATCGCGCCTGCCAGACCGGCGAAACCAAGCACAACGACAACCAACAACTTGCGCATAGGCTCTCCTCCACTCGTCAGGTGAGGTTTCACTATAGGAGGCCATTCTTTCGATGACAAAGACATCTTGACCATCGGCGCGGCGCGGGTGATAGTCGGTAAAAAACGGGCGAAACGATACGCGAATTGCGTCGATTTCGGCCCAATGCCCACACCCTCCAACGTTCTCGCGATGCGTCATCAGCACCCTGCCGTGGCGAGTGTGCGGCACCGATCCTCAAGCCTTGTGGAGCGTGGTGCGTGAGATTGCATATCCTGTCTGACCTGCATTTGTCTGTGGCCCCGCTGGCGACGCCCGACGTCGCCGCCGACGTCACCATTCTCGCCGGCGACATCAGCCGGCCGGCGCAAGCCATCGAGTGGGCGAAGCAACTTCCACGCCCCGTCATCTACGTTGCCGGTAACCACGAGTTCTATGGCGCGACGCTTGCGGGCACGCTCGCCGAATTGCGCAAACTCGCAGCAGGTACGAACGTTCATGTGCTGGAGCGCGGCAGCCTGACGATCGACGGCGTTCGCTTCATCGGCACGACGTTGTGGACCGACTTCGCGTTGTACGACGCCGAAGGCAAGCATGACGAAGTGATCGAGGAGTCCCGGAAATTCGTGCGCGACTTCACGCGCATTCGCGTGGGCGATCCGGCCGCGCCATGGTCCGACCTGCCGTTCTTCACGCCGGAAGACTGTGCCGCGTTGTGCCGCGAGAACGTGGCGTGGCTGTCGCGCGCGCTGGCCGACCCGCATGACGGCCCGACCGTCGTCATCTCCCATCACGCACCGACGCCGCAGAGTATTCATCCGCGCTTTGCCGGGTCACTCGTCAATCCGGCATTCATTTCGGATTTGACGTCATTTGTCGACCAGTCCGACGCCGCCTTGTGGGTGCACGGCCATACGCACGATTCGTTTGATTACCGCGTCGGGCACACGCGTGTGCTGTGTAATCCGCGTGGTTATTGCTTCGAAGGGCGCGTCGAGAACGCCGCGTTCGACCCCGCGTTGTGCGTCACTGTTTGACGCGCCGCAACATCGCGACGCAGCGATGACGTAACGCAGCGCAACACGACGCAGAAAACAAAAATCCCCGCCGAAGCGGGGATTTTCTTTTGCGGCCGGCGCAACCGTGCGGCCGGTCGGCTCGAAGGCGTCTGCGCGGGCTTACTTCGCCGCGCTCACCATGTAGTCGACGGCTGCCTTCACGTCGTCATCCGAAGCGTTGGCCGCGCCACCCTTCGGCGGCATGGCGTTCAGCCCCTTGAGCGCGGCGTTGTGCAGCGTGTCGATGCCGGTCGCGATGCGCGGCGCCCAGGCGGCCTTGTCGCCGAACTTCGGGGCATTCATGACGCCTGCGGCGTGGCACGCCATACACACGGTGTCGTACAGCTTCTTGCCCGCGTCGAGGTTGCTGCCGGCGCTGGCGGCGGCCGGTGCGGCGGTCTTGAGCGATGCCATGGCGGCGGCAGCTGCTGCGGCCGAGCCGGCATCTGCTGCGGGTGCTGCGCCAGACGCCGGAGCGGCGGCCACGGCACCGGAGGCCGGTTGTGCCGGTTCCGCGGGTTCTTGCAGCTTGCCGCCCGAGGCGTTGGCCATATAGACGATGGCACGGCCGATTTCGTAATCGGTCACGTCGTCGGGGCTGGTACCGCCACGCGCGGGCATGGCGCCTTTGCCGGCCAGCGCGATCTTGAGCATTTCATCGTAGCCCTGCGCAATTCGCGGGGCCCAGTCTGCCGAGCCGACCTTCGGCGCGCCGGCGGTGCCTGCGGCGTGGCACGCGGCGCAAACGGCCTTATAGAGTTGCTCGCCCGTCTGATAGACGCGCGGTGCGTTGGCATCCTTGATTTCGACCTTGGCCACGGGCGCGATGCGCTCGGCGATGGCTTTTTCGGTCATGGCGGAACTGCCCGCGCCGGTCAGGGCATTGTTGCCCACGTAATTGACCAGCAAGACGATGATGACGATCGGAACTAGAAAACCTGCAATGACTGCCGCGATGAGCTGCTTGGGTGTTTTGATCAGGGACTCATGCTCGTTATGTGCTTCACTCATGCGGGATCTCTCAATAGTTTTTGTGGAAACCGAGTGCGTCGCACTGGATGGCAGGCGCCATCCAGTCAAAATAACGAGCCATTGTAGCAACAAACACTCACGCGATGACACGTGATGGCCGTGCGCAGACGCCGCAAAAGTCCCGTGTTTTCCCTAACTTACGCGAAACCCAAAGCGGTGTTCCGCGTGGTTTGTGCGTGAAGTGGGATAGCGTTGCATGCACAGCAAAACCGCGCCTGACGCGTATCCCGTAGTGAATTGCCGCATTGTGAGGCGAGAGAATGCGCCAGGCATGGACGGCACGCGACAAAACCGCTATGCTTCTACGTCTTTGCCCGCCGGCCCGCGCGTTCGCGCATTTCTCACCGGTGGTCTGCACAGCGCCCGTAGCTCAGGGGATAGAGTATCGGCCTCCGAAGCCGAGGGTCACTGGTTCGATTCCAGTCGGGCGCACCAAATCAAAACACCACCAGCCGATCCACCAGTTGTGCGATCTTGGCGTTCGCGCCGGACCACGACTCCACGGTCGATGTTCTGCCGTCGAAGTACACGGTATTCATCACCGAGCCGTTCTGACTCAGCGTGAGCGTCGCGTACGCCAGATATTCGCTAGGCGTGCTGCCCCATAGCGAATTGCGCCACGCGCGCCGGACGGCGTAGTTCAGCACGACGCAGCCGGTCGGCCAAGTCCCCGGGCTGTAAATCGTGCTCACGATGCCGTAGGCGCGCAGTCGGCCCTGAATGGCCGGCAGCAAGTCCGACACCCCATCCGCCCCCAGTTCGATACACAGATTGCGCGACATCAGCTCCGGCGCGGCCGGCTGCGTCGGCGGCACGACCGACGGCAGCTGATCGGCCAGCACGACGCCTGTCGTCACCACGCTGGCCGCCACCTGCGCCGCCATCACCGGCACCGGCGTCGCGAACAGACACCCCCCCAACGACGCGCAGGCCGCCGCCGCCAGCGCCAGTACCCCGGCGAGCCGTTTCATCAGAAGGGTGCCACGCCAAGCAGCACGTGCTGGAGCCAGCCACCGTTTGCGCCGTCGGCGACCTGACCGTCCTCCACCCGCGCCACCTTCGCCTGACCGACCTTGCTCGACGCCACGACGTTACCCGGCTGGATGTCGAACTTGTTGACCACCCCCGTGAACCGGAAGGTGTCCATATTGCGGCCCTGCATCACCTGCTTCTCGCCCCCCACCACATAGGCGCCGTTCGGCAGGACTTCGACAATCGCCACGGCAATGGTGCCGGTCATCGCCGACGTCGAGCTCGTGGTGCCGTTGCCCTGGAACGAGCTTGCCGACGAGCCGATGTTGAACCAGCGCTCAAGCAGCGAATCGGCGCCGTTGTCTTTGGCGCTCTTGGCCGTGACGCTCGCGTTGCGCGTGACATTGCTCTGCGCCTTGTTGCTGCCGGTCGTGTTTTCCGCCACCTGAATCGTGAGCAAGTCGCCCACCCGGTGCGCCACTGGCGTTTCGAACCAGTTCGTGGCCGTGGTCGATTGATAGATCGACCCCGCCGTCTGCACGTTGGTCACCCGCGGCATCGGCATCACCGCCATCGGCGTGGAAGTGACGTTGGCGCTCGAGCACCCGCTCAGCAGCGCCACACCTGCCGTGGCGAGGGACGCCACCGTCATAACCAGACCCCGCGCCGCAGCGCGCTGAAGCATCGATAGTGTCGACATGGTGTGGCGCCCCCGCGCCGGTACCGGGCGTGGACCCGGTTGTCATCGAGAAGAATGAGCTGATGTGAGATGAGGCAATGGCACTTTGGCCAGCTTCGTAAGGAATAGTAAAAACAGGGAGTGCAGCCAGTGCGCACAAATAGTGGAAAATTTGTGGAGGCACGGCGCGTGTCACCGTGAAGCTGAGAAAATGGCGCGCCATCGACGCTTTCGCCACCTTGTCGCGATTTCGTCGCTATTTCGTCGCCACCTCGATCAACGAAGCCACCCGGTCAACCCACGCATGAACTCCGGCATCACGCGCAAGCTGTTCCTCGCGATCTTCGCGACCGGCCTGGTCACCATGGCGGCCACGGCGTTCGTCGTGCGCGCCGCGCTGAACGGGCATAGCTGGCTGGCCGGCGACAACCTGTTCTATCTGGCGTTGCTCGGCATTGCCGCACTGGGTGCCGTCGCGATTCGGGTCGCGCAACGGCTGCTCGTGCCCGTCACGCCGCTGCTCGAAGCCACGCACCGCATGGCCATGGGCGACTACAGCGTGCGTGCGCCCACCGTGGGCGCCGACGAACTCGCCCGGCTCGCGGCCGACCTGAACCGGCTGGCCGACACGCTTGCGCACAATGATCAGTTGCGCCGCGATCTGCTCGCCGACATTTCGCACGAGTTGCGCACGCCCCTTTCGGTGCTGCGCGGCGAAATCGAGGCCATGGAAGACGGCGTGCGCCCGCTCACGCAAGACGCACTGGCGTCGTTGCGCGTCGAAGTCTCGTTGCTGGCCAAGCTGATCGACGACCTCTACGAGCTCTCGCTCTCCGACATCGGCGCACTCACCTATCAGTTCGCACCGGTCGACATGACCGAGCGCGTCGCGACCACCGTCACCGCCTTTCGCGATTGGTTCGAAGCGAAGGGCATCGCGCTCACCGTGCATATGCCCGATGACGTGCTCACCGTCGATGGCGACCTGCACCGCCTGACGCAGTTGCTCGGCAATCTGTTCGAGAATTCGCTGCGTTACACCGATGGCGGCGGCGCAGCGCGGGTGTATCTGTCGTCGAGCGGCGCGCAATTGCGGCTCGAAATCGAAGATTCCGCGCCCGGTGTTCCCGACGACGCACTGCCGCGTCTGTTCGAGCGCCTCTTCCGTGTGGAAGCCTCGCGCAGCCGGCGCAGCGGAGGCGCAGGACTGGGGCTGGCGCTGTGCAAACACATTGTCGAAGCGCACGGCGGTCAGATCGTCGCGCGCCATTCCCCATTGGGCGGACTCGCGCTTTCGATTACCCTGCCGTGCCACCGCAACAACTCGTGTCTCTCCGCGTTCAATGGCGCACTGGGCGGTGCGTTGGGTGGCGCCTTGGGCGGCACGTTCGGCACGCCTCTGTCCGGCACCGGCGATGAACCGGCACCCGGTGCCGCGTTCTCTACCAGCACACTGACAACCCTTTGTTGACACAGGCCGCAATGAACATCGCTTTGCAGACATTTGCCGACAAAGGCGCCCCGTTGCGCTCACCGACTGACGCCATGACGCTGCCCGACACCGCGCCGATTCTGATCGTCGAAGACGAGCCGAAACTGGCGGCGTTGCTCGCGGAATATCTGCGCGTCGCAGGCATGCCTTGCCGAATTCTCTCCGACGGGCGCGACGTGCTGCCTGCCGTGCGCGCGACGGAGCCGCGCCTGATCCTGCTCGACCTGATGTTGCCGGGCATGGACGGTCTGGAAGTGTGCCGCGCCGTTCGCGAAATCTCCGAAGTCCCGGTCGTCATGCTCACGGCGCGCGCCGCCGAAACCGACCGGTTGCTCGGCCTCGAGCTCGGCGCCGACGACTACATCTGCAAGCCGTTCAGCCCGCGCGAAGTCGTCGCCCGCGTGAAAGCCATCCTGCGCCGTGTGCGCGGCCCGGCGAGCGCCGTGGCAGCCATTGCGCACGAAGTCGTACCGCAACAACCGGCACTGATCATCGACGCCGTACGCCATCACGCGCGGCTCGATGGTCATGAATTGCCGCTCACGCCGGTCGAACTCCGGTTGCTCGCCACACTGGCCAGCCACCCCGATAAAACGTTTCCGCGCGCGCATCTGCTCGATCGTATGTACGACGATCATCGTGTGGTCGCCGACCGCACCGTCGACAGTCACATCAAGAATCTGCGGCGCAAGTTGCAGGCGATTCGCCCGGACGAAGAGATCGTCCGCTCTATCTACGGCGTGGGCTACCGGCTGGAGTTGCGCACCGACCGGCCGGGGCGGCTCGCGGCGCGGCACGACGTCGCGGCTATCGACAACCCGCCCGGCGCAGTGCCAGAATAGGCGCACCCGCGCATCCACGGGTGTGCTGTCATTGAGGAGATTGACGATGCCCCGCCGCACCGCCACGCTGTCCCCGATGTCTGTCCCGCCGCTTCGCATCGCGCCATCCGCGAGCCTCACGCCGATCACGGCGCCCCGCACCGCCGCCGTCTCTCTTGTTCCGTTTGTCTCTTTCGTCTCGCGCTTCCGTCTCCGGCACGCGTCATCTCACACGCTGAGGCCCGGGCCGCTCTTGCGTGCGGGCGTCGCACTCGCCATGCTTGGCAGCAGCGGCTTCGCACTCGCCCAGACCCCCGTGTGCTTCGATAGCGTGGGCCGCGCCTTGCCGGCCGAACAGTGTTCACAGGCCGCCCGCAATCAGGCCGCCGAACAGTCGGCCTCCG
Organism: Pandoraea sp. PE-S2T-3; assembly: GCF_002179965.1. Classification (GTDB taxonomy): domain Bacteria; phylum Pseudomonadota; class Gammaproteobacteria; order Burkholderiales; family Burkholderiaceae; genus Pandoraea. The sequence continues at coordinate 686,743 of NZ_NGUQ01000007.1, read as the reverse complement.
CCGCTCCGGTCTCGCCGACGCAACGCGAAGAATGCAAAGCCCTTGCCGACAAAATAGCCAACACGCCCGACAAGGCGGTCTACACCCGCGATCGCCCGGTGGTACAGCCCAACGGCAATCGCATCGACATTCCTACACGCACAAACCCACGCAAAGCGCTCAAGGAAGAATACATGCGCAAGTGCACGTAGGCAGACTCCTACAAGTTAGCGCGAGATAGGCGCAAGTTAGCAGAACTTATTGCGCGAATTTCTTGACAAAGCCGGTAGACGCCGCATAATCGACGTCATGTCGACGCCCTTCAGGCCACCGTTGCGACTTCGCAAACGCGCTCGCCCGACGCCTGTCCCGGTCTCCATCGGATACCGAAGCATCGACCTCATCATCCGCTTCACCGCCGTAGCGGGCTGCCCGCCCCGAATGTCCCGGGTGCTCGCCACGACATGACGTTTTATCCGAATCCATGCCGCGACACTGTCCAAGCGGCCCACGCTTCTGGAGGGAGAAAATGCAAAAACGTGATTTCCTGATGAAAACTTCTGTCGCCGTTGCCGCGGCCGCCTTTGCGCTTGCCGGTTGCACGACGACCACGCCGTCGCAAGCCGACAAGAGCGATAGCTCGCCGGGCGCCAATGCCAACAAGCGCCGCGAAATCGATGCCTCGGTGAACGGCGCACTCGACAAGATGTACGCCTCGGTGAAAGGCTCACGCGAACTGGTCAGCAAGGCCCGTGGCGTGCTGGTCTTCCCGTCCGTGCTGCAAGCCGGCTTCGTCGTGGGTGGCGAATATGGTGAAGGCGCGCTGCGCGTAGGCGGCAACACGCAGGGTTACTACAACACGGTGACGGCATCGTTCGGTCTGCAAATCGGCGCACAGTCGAAGGCCGTGATCTTTCTGTTCATGACGCAGGACGCCCTCGACAAATTCCAGCGCACCGACGGCTGGACGGCCGGTGCCGACGCTTCTGTCGCGGTGGTCAAGATCGGTGCCAACGGCGCGGTCGACCTGAACACGGCCACGTCGCCCGTGGAAGTGATCGTGATGACCAACGCCGGCCTGATGGCCAACCTGAACGTCGAAGGCACGAAGGTCACCAAGCTGAAGATCTGACGCCGAGCCTTCGGGCTCGCAGTGCTCCAAAGGAAAACGGCGCCACCCTTCGCGGGGTGGCGCCGTTTTTTATGCATGCCGCTATTGCACGTCGCTGCTGCGCGACGATGCCGCTTACTCGTTACTGAAGGCTGCCGGACGCCACTTCAGCAAACGCTTTTCAAGCGAGGTCAGCAAATAATCCGCACCGAGCGCGACCGCGGCGAGCACGATCATCGCCGCGAACACACCGCTCGCGTTGAACGCGCCCTGCGCCGTCGAGATCAACAGGCCGATGCCTTGCTTCGACCCGAGGAACTCACCGACGACCGCACCGACGAGCGCGAAACCGAAGCTCACGTGCAGGCTGGCGAGAATCCACGACAGCGCCGACGGAATCACCACCGCCATCGTCACCTGACGACGCGATGCGCCGAGGATCTGCGCATTGGCAATCATGTAGCGATCGGCTTCACGCACGCCCTGAAATGCATTGGCGAACACCACGAAGAACACCATCACCACCGCGAGCGCTACCTTCGAAGCCATGCCCAGACCGAACGCGATCACGAAGATCGAGCCCAGCACCACACGCGGAATCGAGTTGGCAATCTGGATGTAGAGGCTCAACACATCGGAGAGCAGCTTGTTACGTCCGAGCACGATGCCGCAGATCACACCGGCCACACCGCCGATGAGAAAGCCCAGCACCGTCTCTTCGAGCGTGACGAGCACCTGCGCCCACAGCGGTCCTTGCGACGTGCCATTCACGCACCAGTCGTAAATCTGCTCGACGATCAACGTCGGCTGCGAGAAGAAGAACGGATCGATCCAGCCGATACGCGCGGCCACTTCCCAGCCACCGAGACCAACCACCAGAATCGCGACGCGCAGAAAGATCACCAGCGCGCGGCGTTGCTTGATACGACGTTGCGCGGCGGCTTCCTCGCGCGCGAGATCGGCGTCGCCGAAACCTGCCAGCACGGCCTGTTCACTCATGTTCATGCCCTCCTCCTGACGGCATGGGCACGCGCGGCTGCGCGGCCCGTCAATTCACTTTCAATGACACTGCTCATCACCGGGCGATCCACTGAAGATGTTGGCCCGGTCACGACATCAACCGATCTTCACTTCTTCACGCAGGTCAGCCCAAATCTCGCGCGAGATATCGATGAAGCGTTGTTCGTAACGAATCTCCGACATCACGCGCGGACGCGGCAGGTCGATCGTGTACACGTTCTTGAGCGTGGCCGGACGCGCCGTCAGCACGAACACCCGGTCGGCCAGCGCGATCGCTTCTTCCAGATCGTGCGTGACGAACACCACCGAGCCTGACGTCGACGACCACAGTTGCAGCAGCTCGTCCTGCATGAGCGTGCGCGTTTGCATGTCGAGCGCCGAGAACGGCTCGTCCATCAGCAGAATTTCGGGGCCGTTGATGAACGTCTGTGCGAGTGCCACGCGCTTGCGCATGCCGCCCGAGAGCTGGTGCGGATAGTGACCGCCGAACTTGTCGAGCCCCACGCGCTTGATCCACTGATCGGCCAGCGCGTACGCAGCGTCCTTCGACTGGCCGCGAAACAGCGGGCCGGCGGCCACGTTCTCGCGCACGCTGCGCCACGGAAACACCGCATCGTTCTGGAACACGAAGCCGATGCGCGGATCGATGCCGTTCACGGTCTGGCCCATCACGCGCACCGAGCCGGCGGTCGGGCGCAGCAGCCCGGTAATCATCGACAGCGTGGTCGACTTGCCGCAGCCGGTCGGGCCGACGATGGCGACGAACTCGCCACGCGCCACCGACATGCTGAAGTTGCGCAGCGCGATAGTCGCTTTGCCGTCGGGCGAGATGAAACGGCACGACACGTTGTCGAACTCGATGGCCGGCGTGTCGCGCGAGACCGCGCTGGCCGCACGGGCCGGTGCCGAAGCGGCGGGGGTGTGAGTCTGGCTAATCGTCTGAGTCATGCTCAGCTCCTCTGGTACGTCGACGGGCTATCGGCGGCGTTGCGCCAATTCAAGGGGTGAGCGCGCCCGCACACCGGACGGGGGTCAGGTGCGGGCGGCTCAGTTGCTGGTTCAGTTGACGCGGCGTCGTAGCGACCGCGCGCCGGTACTACCGGGTCAAGAGAGGCGAGTCGGGCGAATCAGTTACTTGGCCTGATCGACGAACTCATTGGTGTACGTCTTCGACAGATCGATGTGCTTGCCCTTGACGTTCGGATTGAACGCGGCAAGCACCTTCAGCACGGTCTCGGGACCACCGTTCGGCATGCGGCCGTCCGGCGAATACATCGGCAGCGAGTTTTGCAGAGCCTGCACGTACAGCGCCTTGTTGTTGCCGTAGTAGTCCTTCGGCATCTTGTCGGCGATCTCGGCGGCCGAGTGCGTGTTGATGAACTTGAGCGTCTTCACGAACGCACGCGCGAGCTTGGCGGCTTCCGGCTTGTGCTTGTCGAGCCACGCACGTTGCACGTAGAGGCTCGATGCCGGGTAAGCGCCGCCCAGTGCCGCGACGGTGCCTTCCATCGTGCGCATGTCGACCAGCACGGCGGCGTCGCCCGTCTTGAGCAACTGCGAGGCAGTCGGCTCGGTCGTCATGCCCGCGTCGATGCGGTTCTGCTTGATAGCAGCGATAAACGTGTTGTCAGCGCCCACCGGCAGCACCGAGTACTGCGACGACGGGATGCCGTGCTTGGCCGCGAGGTACTGCGTGAGGAAGTTGGTCGACGAGCCGAGACCGGTGACGCCGAGGGTCTTGCCCTTCACGTCGGCCATGCTCTTGATGGTGTCTTTGCTCTTCGTGTTGACGAGCTCGACCTCGCCCGGCACCTGACCGAAGATCACGATCGCCTGAATTTCCTTGCCCTTGCTCTGCAAGTCGATCGAGTGATCGTAGAAACCCACCACGGCCTGCACGGCACCGGCGAGCAATTCGTTCTCGGCGTCCACGCCGGCCGGCTGCGAGAGCAGCTCGACGTTCAGGCCTTCGTCCTTGAAGTAGCCGAGTTGCTCGGCAAGCTTGGCCGGCAGATAAACCATCTTCGTGATGCCGCCCACCATGATCGTGACCTTGCCGCTATCGGCGGCAAAGCCCGGCGCACTGGCAGCTGCCAATGCCACGCCGAACACGCTGGCGAGAACAGGTTTCACAAGGGCTTTCGGCAGGCGCAGGCCAAGGCTTGCTCGCATTGTGGTGTCTCCATTGTTTTAGGGATAATGGGCCGGACCCGCGCGGTGCGGTTTCGGCTGGCCTCGGGCAACGGTGTGACGGTGCATCGAGGTCAAGGCAGCGATCCTTTCATCTGCCTTCTGGCGGATTGTAGAAAAACGAAGCTTTCATCGAGCTTTCGTCCCATGCAGGTTTTCGCCGGCAACGGGTGGGTGTTTACCCGCTGTTGGCTTGCCCGTGCGTAGCGGGCACACTCCGGGGCGCTCCCGCAGGCAATTCGCCTAGGCCGTCATGAAACTCTTGCTGATCGAAGACAACGACACCCTCGCCCACTGGCTCGCCCGCATGCTGCGCGACGACAACTTCACCGTCGACGCTGCGCGCGACGGCGATGCGGCCGACCGTCTGTTGCAAACCGAAACCTACGACGTGGTGCTGCTCGACCTCATGCTCCCGAAGCTCGGCGGCAAACACGTGCTGCGCCGGCTGCGCGAGCGGCGCAACAACGTGCCGGTCATCATCCTGACCGCGAGCGGCTCGGTCGACGAAAAGGTCGATTGTCTTGGCGCGGGCGCCGACGACTATCTCGTCAAGCCCTTCGAAGTGCGCGAGCTGATTGCCCGGGTGAAGGCGCTGGCGCGACGCCACGCCCCCGAGCAAAGCGCCGACTTCGTGTGTGCCGATCTGGGCTATCACACGGGCACACGGCAGTTCACCATTGCGGGCACGCCGCTCGCACTGCCGTCGCGCGAACACGCCGTGCTCGAGATTCTGATGCGCAAGCAAGGCAAGACCGTCGCCAAGAGCGCGCTCGTCGATGGCGTCTTCGGTCTGGACGACGAGCCGAGCGCCGATGCCATCGAGATCTATATCCATCGTCTGCGCAAGAAGCTCGAAGCGAGCCGCGCGGCCATCATGACCCTGCGCGGACTCGGCTACCTGTTGCGCGAAAAAGATGCTTAGCCTGCGCGTCAGACTGCTGATGTGGCTGATGCTGCCGCTCTCGCTCTACATCGGCGCGAGCGCGTGGCTGGCCTATCGCAGCGCCCACGACACGGCCGAACTCGTGCAGGACCGCGCGCTGCTCACCTCGGCGCAGGTCATCGCCGGGCAAATCGCTTGGGTGGACGGTGCGCTGCGGGCGAGCGTGCCCCCGTCGGCGCTGGAGCTGTTCGCATCGCCGGCGCACGATCGCGTGTTCTATCAGGTCATCACCGAGCGCGGCCAGTTGCTTGCCGGACCGCCCGACTTTCCGCACCCGGCGCTGTTCCCGGCCACGGTGCCGGCCTATGCCAACGTGACTTACAACGGCGAGCCGCTGCGCGTGATCAGTTTCGTGCGCACGATGTACGACTCGGGCACGCCGCACCGCGTCGCGGTGGTGGTCGCCGAGACGATGTACGCGCACGACCGGATGCTCGCCGAGTTGTGGGAACCCTCGCTGCACCGGCAGATCGCCATGGCCGCGCTCGCCGCCCTGCTGGTGCTGATCGGGCTGACGGTCGAGCTGCATCCGCTCATCCGGCTGAAAGACGAAGTGGCCGGACGCTCGCCGCAAGAGCTGGTGCCGATTCGCGCCGGTCAATTGCAGACCGAGCTGCGCCCGATCGTCGATGCCATTAATTTGTGCATCCAGCGGCTCTCCGCGCAGGCTCAGCAGCAACGGCGCTTCGTGGCCGACGCCGCACATCAGTTGCGCACGCCGCTCACCCTGCTCGACACCCAGTTGCAGTTCGCCGCCCAGCTCGACGACCGGGCCGCGCTGGCGGACGTGCTCACCGCCATGCAGACCAGCAGCCGGGGGCTGGCCGACCTGACCAACAAGCTGTTGTTGCTGTCGCAGGCGGAAGCCGCCGACACCCCGGCGTTCTCGCGCTCGCGGGTCGATCTCGTGGCGGTGGCGGCGGGCGTGCTTGAAGAGCTGGTCGCGCTGGCGCAGCGGCGCAACATCGATCTGGGATTCGAATCGGCCCATACCCACGTGTGGGTGGCCGGCAACGGCGGCCTCTTTCATGCGATGGTCATGAATCTTGTCGACAATGCGATCCGCTACATCCACGAGGGCGGACGCGTCACCGTGGCCATCGACAGCGCGGACCACGTCGCGCACCTGCGAGTGATCGACGACGGCCCCGGCATTCACGCCGAGGCGCGTCAGCGCGTGTTCGAGCGCTTCTACCGCAACGCGCCGCCGGGCCAGCCGGGCACCGGCCTGGGGCTCGCCATCGTCAAGGAAATCGTTGCCGCCAGTCACGGCACCGTCACGCTCTCGCCGGGCGAGGACGGGCGCGGCCTGATCGTGACCGTGTCGCTACCGCTCAGTTCGGAGGCCGAAAGCAACGCCCGATAGGGAACACGGCAAAGAGACCGGCACCGAAAGTGCACACGTAAACCCGGGCGGACGACTGAAAGAAAATAACATCCGTATGAAGTCGCGATAAAAATTAAGGCGTTACAATTGTTTAGATCAGAAATGTCGTTTGAAACATACGCTCGACTGGATGCGCTAGGACAAACCCTGATATATTTGGGGCCATCGTAGAATCCTCCTCAAGCAAGTGGAAACTTCTTGATCCAAATCAATTAGTTACACTTCGCTGTCAACCATGCGGGTGCCCGCCGCGTGTAATTGTGACGAAATGTAAAGTTTGTTAAATTGAATGTGGGTCTCGCCGCGTGGGTTGTGGCACGAGACTTTTTCTCTCAGGGATTTATCTCCATGCCGTATCTCGTCGATCCTGCCGCACAGGCTGCGAGACGTCGCGTGTCGCTTGACGATGCGTTGCACTCGCGTGCCGTGACGCCGGTATCGGAACTGCCCGCCGCAAGTGGCGTGGTGTTGCCGCACGAGGCGCCCGAGCCGGCCTTGCGCCCCGCGCGCGCCGCCGTGGCACGTCCGCTCGCACAGTCGGTAGCCCGAAAGATCGACGCCGCACGCGAAGCCGAGCGCACGCGTATCGCACAAGAGATGCACGACGGGCTGGGCGCCCAGCTCACGGCATTGCAACTGGTCGTGGCGCGCCTGTCGGCGCGAGCGCCGGCCGATGCTGCCGAATGGCAATCCCTCTGCACCCAGATTCAGAACGCCGCCAACGCGGCACAAGATGCCGCCGACGAACTCGTCGGCCGCCACCGTCCACCGGCGCTCGATGCGGGCCTCGTGCCGGCACTGCGCGTCTGGCTGCGCGGCTTTGGCGAGCAAAGCGGCCTCACGTGCATCTGGCGTTGCGACGACATCACGCGCGAGCGTGTGACAAACCTCACCCCCGATGCAATGCTCGCGCTGTACCGCATTGCGCAGGAAGCGCTGACTAACGTCGCCCGGCACGCACGCGCTACGCGTGTGGTCGTGGCGCTCGACAGCAGCCACCGCTCACTCAAACTTACGATTTCCGACGACGGTTGCGGCGTAGCCCGCGGCGCGCGTCGCAAGCACGGACATTTCGGACTGGTTGGTATGCGCGAGCGCTGTACGGCGCTCGGCGGCACGCTACGTATTGGCAGTGTTCAAGGATCGGGGACGCTCGTGAGCGCACGTCTTCCCTGGCACCAGATCCTGTCGGTCCCGACAGCGGCGCTCGCTGCCGGTCTCAAAGCCCCGGAATCGCTTGCCCTTCACGGATACGCATCATGACGCTTAGAGTGCTCATCGTCGACGACCACGCCATCGTGCGCCAGGGCGTCCGGCAGTTGCTCTCCGATAGCGGGAGCATCGCCGTTATCGGCGAAGCCGATTGCGGCGCGGAAGCGCTGGAGATGACAGAAGCCGCGCAGTGGGACATCGTCCTGCTAGACATTTCGCTACCCGACACGAACGGTCTCGAGATTCTCAAGACCCTGCGACGAAAACACCCGCGCCTGCCGGTGATGATCTTCAGCATGTACGGCGAAGGCCAGTTTGCCTTGCGTGCGCTCAAGGCCGGTGCTGCCGGTTATCTGAGCAAACGCTCGAACGCCCAGCAACTGGTGTCGGCCGTGCGTCAGGTGGCGGCGGGACGCAAGTACGTCAGCCCGATGGTGGCCGAGACGCTGGCCGACTACCTCGGACCGGACGCCGACCAGCCGCCGCACGAACGTCTGTCCGATCGCGAATACCAGACGCTGTGCATGATCGGCTCGGGCAAGCGCCTGACCGACATCGCCAACGCGCTCTCGCTCTCGGTGAAGACCGTCAGCGTGTATCGCACGCGCCTGCTCGAGAAGATGCGGCTGAACAACAACGCCGAGCTCACGTATTACGTGATGCAACACGGTCTGGTCAGTGCCGAGATGGGACCGATGTGCGCCTGATCTTGCGTCTAACTTGCGTATAACTTGCGCCTAAGTTAGTAAGCGCAAACCGTAACACCCCTATTGCCGCCCCTCGGGCGGCAATATTTTTTCATCCCTGCAAAAAATATTTTGCACACGGTGCCCGGTCTCGCGGTACCCGGCAATGTCGACCTGAGCGCCACAGTGTGCAGCGCAGGCCGTTACCTCTCCGAGCCTTACCGGACTTGAATTGGCGGCACTTTGCCCCTTTCCTTGCCGGATCAATCGTGGAGGAATTTCGTAGACTGGCTTACTAGCGTTTTTCCGACATCGACGACGCCAGTCGATGGGGGGCGGCAGAGCATTTTGCAAAACCACCCTAAATTTTCCCAAAGGCCGTCCGATATCCCCTACAACGGCGGCTTTCGGCGAATGGCTGTAAGGCCAAAGTTACGGCACTTACGCCGGAGCCAAAAATTTTGGGAAAGGAGTGGCTAAATGTCATCTGTCATCAATACCAATATCTTCTCGCTGGTTGCTCAACGTAACCTGAATACGTCGCAATCGGGCCTGCAGACCTCGATCACCCGTCTGTCGTCGGGCATGCGCATCAACAGCGCTGCTGACGATGCCGCCGGCCTCGCGATCACGGACCGTATGTCGGCCCAGATCAACGGCACGCAGCAAGCTCAGCGCAACGCCAACGACGGTATCTCGCTGGTGCAAACCGCTGCGGGCGCCCTGTCGTCGATCACGGACAACCTGCAACGCATCCGTACGCTGGCCGTTCAGTCGACGAACTCGACGAACTCGGCTTCGGACCGCGCCGCACTGGACCAAGAAGTTCAACAGCGTCTGGCTGAAGTGAACCGCCTGGCAACGCAAACGTCGTTCAACGGCCTGAACGTGCTCGACGGCTCGATGGGCACGGCGAACTTCCAAGTGGGTGCTAACGCTGGTCAGACCATCTCGGTCAACCTGCAACAAAGCATGACCATCTCCAGCATCGGCTCGGTCGCACAAACGACCTCGGCCACGAACCCGCTGAGCTTCACCGTTGCTGCCATGACCGTCCAACTGGGCGCAGGCACGGCAGTGAACGTCAAGGCCGGTACGTACAACAGCTCGGCAGACCTGGCAACGGCCATCAACACGGCTGCACAAAGCGCCGGTTTCACGGGCAACGTCGCTTCGGTCAACTCGGCTGGCGAAATCGCGGTCACCAACACCGATCCGACGCAAACGCTGACGATTGCTGGCGCTGACGCCACCACGCTGGGTCTGGCTGTGGCCGCTGGCGCCGCCGGTACGACGAGCACGTCGACCGCCGTCGCTTCGACGTTCTCGCAAACGCTGGCTACCGGCGATCTGGTCCTGACCGTGAACGGTAAGGCAACCAACATCACCGGCAAGATGAACAGCGCCACCGACCTGGCCAACGCGATCAACTCGTCGAACAGCGGCGTGAACGCGTATGTCGACACCGCCGGCAAGATGCACCTGAGCTCGGGTTCGTCGTTCCAGATCAGCGGCGGTACGGCGGCAACGCTGACCAAGCTGGGCCTGCCGACGACTGCCACGACGTACGCTACGAGCGGTAGCCTGGCACAAGCCGACGTGAAGACGGTCAACAGCGCCACGCTGATGCTGTCGCAAATCGACTCGGCCATCGGCACCGTTGACACGCTGCAATCGACCCTGGGCGCAATTCAAAACCGCTTCCAGTCGACGATTTCGAGCCTGTCGACCACGACGCAAAACCTGACCTCGGCGCGTTCGGGCGTGCAAGACACCGACTACGCTGCTGAAACGGCTAACCTGACCAAGTCGCAGATTCTGCAACAAGCAGGCATCTCGATGCTGGCTCAGGCAAACCAACTGCCGCAACAAGTGCTGAAGCTTCTCCAGTAAGCGCCTGTTTGGCATGGTGTAACGCCCGGCGGCAACTCGGCCGGGCCGCCGGCGGCGCCACCTTCACGGGGGGCGTCGCCGCAAGCATTACAAAGGCTGTAATTTTTTGCGCCGGCGTTTTGCGCGTTGAGCAACTAATTTAAAGAGTGAGCAATTTATGGCGACTACCGGCAGTTCTACAACGGGCTCTATTTCGTCACCGGGCATTGGCTCCGGGCTGGACGTCAACGCGCTCGTCACCAGTCTGATGCAGCCGGCCACGCAAAAGCTCAACTTGCTCAAGTCGCAAGAGGCCAGCTACCAGACCAAGGTATCGGCACTCGGCAGCCTGCAATCGGCACTTAGTTCGTTCCAAACGTCGCTGTCGGCGCTGTCCTCGGCATCGTCGTTCTTGCAAATGACGGCTACGCCGGGCGACGCGACGTTCCTGACTGCGTCGGCAGATACCACGGCGAAAGCGGGCAGCTACACGATCAACACGACCCAATTGGCGCAAGCGCAGAGCTTGACGACGTCGGGCGTGTCGGACCCCGCCGCCTCGATCGGCAGCGGCACGTCCACCAAGCTGACCTTCAGCTTCGGCACGATTTCGGGCGGCACGCTCACCAACGGCACGTACGCCGGCGCCAGCTTCTCGCCGAACGCGCAGCAAGCGCCGTTTAGCGTCACGATCACCAACACGAACAACTCGCTGCAAGGCATTCGCGACGCCATCAACGCCGCCAACGGCGGTGTGACGGCCACGATCGTGAACGACGGCAGCGCCACGCCGAACCGGTTGGTGCTGACTTCGACGCAGACCGGTCAGACGATGAGCATGAAAGTCGACGTCGCAGCAGGCGGCGACAGCACGCTCACGAACATGCTGGCGTACGACCCGACCGGCACGCAGAACCTGACGCAGACCGCAGCAGGCCAGAACGCCAACCTGACCATCAATGGTCTGGCGGTGTCGAGCCCGACCAATACCGTGAAGAGCGCCGTACAGGGTCTGTCGATGACGCTGCTCAAGACCGGCTCGACCACGGTCAGCGTGAGCAACAACAGCGATGGCGTCAGCAAGTCGGTCAACGATTTCGTCACGGCGTACAACACGCTGCAATCGGCCATCGGCAAGCTGACGTATTTCGACAAGTCGAGCGCCACGCCGGGCAGCACCTCGAACAACAACGGTCCGCTGATCGGCGATACGACCACGCAGATGATCACCACGCAGATCCAGCAGATCCTGAACGGCAAGCTGCCGGGGGTCTCGGGGTCGGTGCTGACATCGCTGGCCGATATCGGCGTGACGTTCCAGGCTGGCGACGGCACCGGCAGCGCCACCGATACCTCGGGTCAGCTCGCGGTCGACTCGACCAAGCTGCAAAAGGCCATCGCTTCGGGCGGGTTCGCTCAGCTTGCCTCGCTGCTGGCGACCAACGGCACGACCACCGACAGCCTGATCAGCTACCAAGGCTCGACCAGCAATACGCAGCCGGGTCAGTACGACGTGGTGATTACGCGCCTGGCGACCCAGGGCACGCTCACGTCGAACGCCACGCTGGGCGCGAACACCATCATCGACGGCACCAACAACACGTTGACGGTGCAGGTCGACGGTAAGAGCACGTCGATCACCATCCCGAACGGCATCTACACGCCGGATAAGATGGCATCGGCGTTGCAAGCGGCCATCAACGGGAACTCGCAGTTCGTCACCAATGGCTCGTCGGTGACCGTCAAGCAAACCAACGGCGTTCTCTCGATTACGTCGAACCGTTATGGCTCCGCCTCGAACGTGCGCGTAACGTCGGGCAATGCCATGACCGCGCTGTTCGGCACGGGCGTGTCGCCCAGCGTCGACGGCGTGGACGTCGGCGGCTCGATCGGCGGCGTGATCGCCACGGGCAGCGGTCAGTTTTTGACCGGCGCGGCCGGGTCGCAGACCGATGGCCTCAAGATTCAGGTCACCGGCACCAATCTCGGCAATCGCGGCACGATCAACTTCTCGCAAGGCTATGCGTCGCTGCTGTCGAATCAGGTCAGCAACTTCCTGAGCGCGAAGGGTGCGATCAGCACGGCCCAGTCGAACCTGAACGCCAGCATCAAGCAGGTGCAGCAACAGGAAAGCGACTGGCAGGACCAGATGACGCAGATGCAGAACCGCTATCTCGCCCAGTTCACGGCACTGGATGCGACGATGGCCAAGCTGCAAAACACCAGCGACTACCTCAAGCAGGTGCTCGGTGGTTCGTCCTCTTCGTCGTCCTCGAAGTAAGCGCACGGTACGCGCAATCACGTCCGCGCTCCGGAGAAAGTCATGTACGGTCAAAACGCCGCCAACGCGTATCGCAAGGTCGGACTCGAGACGGGCGTCATTGCCGCGAGTCCGCACCAGCTCATCATGATGCTGTTCGATGGTGCCAAAGCGGCCCTCACCAAAGCACGCGTGCATTTTGAAGACGGCCGCATCCCCGAGCGGGGACAGGCGCTCTCGAAGGCCATCGGTATCATCGGCGGTCTTCGCGACGGTCTGGATATGGAAGTCGGCGGGGAACTGTCGCGTAACCTTGGCGATCTGTACGACTACATGGGGCGGCGTCTGCTGGAGGCAAATCTCGAGAACGACGTCGCCAAGGTACGAGAAGTCGACACCCTGCTCGACACGATTGCATCGGCCTGGCGAGAAATCGCGCCGGCCGCCGGCACGGGTGCCCCCGCCGCACAGGCGGGCACCGGAGTGCGCTATGAATGAAGCCACAACCTTGTTGAACTGCTACGAAAGCATTGCCGGCCTCACCGAGCGCATGCTCGGCGTTGCCCGTGAAGGCGACTGGGATGCCCTGATCGATCTCGAGACGCAGTATCGCGCCCAGGTCGACGCGATCAAGCAGCTCGACGCCGCGCTGCCGCTCAGCGAAGATGAGCGTGCGCGCAAGCATGCGATCATTCGCCGGATTCTCGCGGACGATGCCGCCATTCGCGACCTTGCGGTGCCGCGTCTTGCGCATCTCGACGCCATGATCAACAGCACGCGCCGTCAACGTGCCCTGCACGAAGTCTACGGCTTGAATCTGGGCGCCTGAGGCCCGCGCAGCAGCGCGGTGTCTTTCGCCTGTCATCTCGTAACACGCAACACGAAATACGGAGTACGGCATGGCCGGTCTCGACTCGGTAGTCGCCGCCACCCTCGCGCGGCGGCTCGATTCGCTGCTCGGCTTCGGGCAGGGCGTCTCGTCGTCGGCAGCGCCCGGCGCCGTCGCCGGTGCCCCGCCGGCCGGCGACGCGACATCCGCACCGGCGAACCTCACCACCCAAACCTCTCAAGGTGCCACCGGCATCGGCAATGCGCCTGCGCAAACCGCAGGGCGCGCGCCCACGCCCGTGCAGCAAGCCACGCTCTCGGCGGCGGCACGCACGATCGACACCATTCTGCGACTCGCCCCTGAGTCACCCGGCCCGGTACAGGCCGGCACCCCTGTCTGGCCGGCGGCCCCCGGTACGGGCGCACCGGCGCTGGCACCGTTGGTCGCCGCAGCGCTCAAGGAAGCGCTGTCGGCAAGCGGCCTCTTTTACGAATCGCATCTTTCGCAGTGGGCCTCGGGCAGCCGCTCGTTCGAACAGTTGCAGGCCGAGCCGCAGTTGCGCTGGCCCGCGTCGGCCAACCTCGCGGCGCAATTGCGCGCTGCGGGCGCCGACGCGACGCTGCCGGGCCCCGGTCCCCTCACGCGTTTGCTCGGTCCGGCGGGCGGTGAGGCAGCCCTCGCCACCGGATGGCCGGCGTTGGGCGTCGGTTCATTGCCGTCCTTACCCTCGGCATCGACGGCAGCGGCGGCGCCTGCGCAACCGGGCGTGGCCAATCAGGCGGATGGCGGTGACGGTGGTTTGCATACCAGTGCCAATTTGCCGAACACGGCGACCGCGCTGGCCCATGCGGCCAGCGTGGCGCACACGACGAGCAGCGTGTTGCCGACCGGCCGGGAGGCGGACGCACTCCTCGTGGGAGGCACCGATCCGTCAGCGGCGAATGCCCAGCCGCACGGCGCCGCGGGCGCGATTGCGGCGGTAGCGAATACACCGGCCGAAAGCGTGACGCTCGTGCGCCAGCAGCTCGACATGCTGGTCAATCCGCAATTTCAGTGGAACGGCATGGCATGGCCGGGCGCGCCGATGGAATGGCAGGTCGAAGAGCGTGCCGCTCAACAAGCCCCGGGAGACGCCCCCGCGCCGTCGACGTGGCACACGCATCTACGTCTGACGCTGCCGTCGCTGGGTACGGTCGATGTCACGCTTGGACTATCGGGGCAGCAATTGCAGGCGCGGGTACTCGCCGATTCGTCAGACTCGGCCACGACGTTGGCAGGTGAAGGCGAAGATCTGCGGCAGCGGCTGGCCGCCGTCGGACTCATCGCCAGTCAGTTGTCGTTCGGCGCGCTGGAAGCGCAAGCCGCGACACAGGCAGCGGGTGTGAGCACGGCGGGGAATGCCGCCGATGTCAGCGGTAATGCGGATCAGAGCGCTGCCGAACTGCCGGTGCCGATCGCATCGGCCGGGGACGCCACCACGAGCGGAGGCACAGCATGACGTTGCCACCGGAACGCCGCACCGCCGTCGCCCTCGCTTATGGCGCGAAGGACACCGCACCACGTGTGGTGGCCAAGGGCTACGGTCTGCTTGCGGAGACCATCGTGCGCACGGCGCGCGAGCATGGTCTGTACGTGCATGAATCGCCGGAGCTGGTCAGTCTGCTCATGCAGGTCGATCTCGATCAGCGCATCCCCGCGCAGTTGTATCAGGCCGTGGCGGAATTGCTCGCGTGGCTCTACAAACTGGAAGCGGGCCGGGGCGGCAAGCCGCCGCAGTTGCCGCCGGGCATCTTGGGGCCGCAAGCCGATGCAGCGGCGTCCACACCCCCTGCATCGCAGACGGCGACGGGCAACGACGCCTGAGTCGCATGGCACGGTGCGCGTTGCCTGTCGGCGTGCACCGTGAACCTTCCGAATTTTTCCCTTCGCGTGTTCAAGACGATCACTCGTCAAGTGAGCGTTCATGCGGCTTTGCGCCGTGCCGTCACTGATTGAGAGCGCCGCCCCACGGGCACGGCCTGCCTCGCGTCACTAGCATGTCCTTCGAGTGTTTTGTCTTAGCGGCCAAGATGCTCGCCCTTTTCGACATGACCGACATGACTCGCTGACAAGGCACGCCCCATGCAAATCACACACAACCCTTTCAATCCCGGTGCAGGCACCCCGCCGCCGACGCTTTCCGGGCGCGACGACGTACGCGAAAACCTGCACAACTGCATTGCACGCCTGCTGCTGGGACGTCATGCCAACGGTCAGTTGCTGATCGGCCTGCGCGGCGTCGGCAAGACCGTGCTACTTGAGCGTCTGGTGCATGACGCCGAACAACAAGGCGCCATCACGGTGCACCTTGAAGCCCCCGAATTCCGATCGCTGCCCGCATCGCTGGCGAAAGCCCTTCGACTGGCGTTGTTGCGGATGAACCGTATCCAGTCGGCAAAAGATGCCGTGATTCGCGGGCTGCGTGCGCTGGCCGGTTTCGTTTCCGGACTCAAGTTGATCTATCACGACATCGAAGTGGGGTTGGACTACTCCCCCGAACCCGGTTTGGCGGATAGCGGCGATCTGGAAACGGACTTACGCGCTTTGCTTGTCGAGGCAGGCCACGCCGCCCGTTCGGCGAAGACGGTGCTCGCCATCTTTATCGATGAACTGCAATGCATGCCGAAGCGGGAAATGGCGGCGATGCTTTACGCATTGCATCGATGTGCGCAGTTGCAATTGCCGGTGATTTTGATTGGGGCAGGCTTGCCGCAATTGCGCAGGCAAATCGGTGATGCCAAATCCTATGCAGAGCGCATGTTCGAATGCACGACTATCGGACCACTCTCCGACGTGGATGCTCGTAAAGCGATCACCACGCCGGCGGCGCAGGAGGGTGTCACCCTCACGCCCGATGCGCTCGACGCCATTGTCGAGCATGCCGGCGCTTATCCATATTTCCTGCAACAGTGGGGAAGGCATGCCTGGAGCGCTGCGTCAGCAAGTCCGATTACGGTAGACGATGTTCGCAATGCGGCGCCGGCCACCATTGACGCGTTGGATAACAACTTCTTCCTTTTCCGCTTTGACCGTCTGACCTTGCCGGAAAGGCGCTATCTGCGCGCGATGGCCGAGCTTGGCGCAGGCCCACACTATTCAGACGTGGTCGCCGCCGAGATGGGCAAGCCCGTCGAGACCCTCGAACCCGTGCGTAACGACCTCATCAGCAAAGGCATGCTCTACAGCGCCCCCCAAGGCGACGCGGCCTTCACGGTGCCCCGTTTCCATGAATTCCTGAAACGGGTCATGCCGGACTTACGGCTATGTGCAACCACCGAATAACCCCGGCATATACCTGCCCCGATTCGTTACTTATCAACGCCCCGAACCCGATGCTCCAGACTCATTCACCATTTATCTGCCGTGCCGCCGTGCGGGCACGCCCACCTCACATGCCGTCAGCGCCCATAACGACGATCTCACACGCTGCGTTTCTCGAGCACATCGCGCGAACCGATGGCTGCATCTTTGCCGCATGGAACGGCAACGTCTGGCGGATCGAAGTGATCGACGGGATGGCGTTGAAATTGCTGGCGCGACCGGACACCGGTCTCGCGGCAACCTTCAACTGTCTGAACGATGCGGCCGACCACCTTCTGGCGCTTGGCGTTGCCGAATATTCCGTGGTTATCGACGAAGGCGCCCGCGAGCCGCACGACTACGCGGACTGGCTCTGCGCGGCAGCCATTCAGGCACTACGCGAAGCGAACGACCCGACAACGGCATGGGTATCTCATGAAGCGTCAAACGATGCTGCTGATCGTCTGATTTCGGAACTGATGGCGAAAATAGCGGCGAGGGATGACGAGCAATGATTCCCATCTTCTGGACGCGTCGCGCCATCAGAGAAAGGCTCGACGCACTGCACTATCTGCTTTTGCGCAACGCCCGGGCGGCCCAGAGTCAATCAAAGGAGATTTCCAAACAGGTTTCCGTGCTTCACCGATTTCCGGCCATCGGCCGCCCCGGTGAAGCCCCGGGAACACGCGAGCTGGTCATTCGCCGTACGCCGTTTCACACCGTCTATCAATATCGGTCTGAGCTCCCGCGTGTTGAGATCGCCCGCCTATTGCACAACGCCCGTCACGGACGTTGACCCTCGTCGCCCAACAAAAAAGCCCCGTCATCGACGGGGCTTTTCATAAGGTCCGCGCTAGCGCGATCGGCCGGATAACCACCCGGCACGCAAACTTGCGCGCGTTACCTCACACCTGCATGTTCATCACGGTTGTGTAGGCCGAAACGAGTTTGTTGCGCACTTGCAGGCTCATCTGGAAACCGATGTTGGCTTTTTGCAGGTCGACCATCACGTCGTTCAGCCCCACGCCCGGCTCGCCCATCTCAAATGCCTTGGCCTGCGTCTCCGCGCCGGTCTGCGATGCCGACACGCGCTTGAGCGACGCTTCCAGCTCCGAGGCAAAACCACCCGTCGCCGACGCGGCACCCGCGCCAGCATTGGACGTGCCCAGCACCGAGCCCGCCGCTTGCGACGCTACGCTGCCCAGCTTCTGCAATACCGATTCGATCCCCGGAATGGCCATGATTTTTTGTCCTTAACAGGCGCCAGCCGCCCGCGCCATCGCGCAGTCCCCACCGGTCAGCCTTTTATCAGTCACGTCGGAGCTTACCACCCTGTGGCAAGCCCCCAATACCCTAATTAGCGGCAAAACACCCGCCTAATCCTCAAAACGATTCCATATTCGCCGTCGAATAATCAGGACCATCGGCGTCGTGCGTACTCGGAAGCGGACCTTTCCATTCCTTATCGCACTCACGGTGCCACGCGTACCCGGAGAATTCTGTCGCATGTTAGTGAGCACTTCCACCGCGATGAACGTATTGTTGACGCTACTGGCGTGGGGCCGCGCATGAACGCCGCCACCCAGACGGCCGACGTCGCCGCCAAACCGCCTCTGCTCGCGCAGTTGCGCTCGCGCGAGCGCCTGCCGCTGCTCGTCGGCGGTGCTGCCCTCATCGCGCTGCTGATCGCCGTCTTCCTGTGGAGCCGTGCGCCAGACTACAAGGTCCTCTACAGCAATCTGAGCGATCGCGATGGCGGTGCCATCATCACGTCGCTGCAACAGATGAACGTGCCGTACAAGTTCGCCGAAGGCGGCGGTGCCATTCTCGTGCCGTCCGAGCAGGTACATGACGTGCGCCTGCGTCTCGCCTCGCAAGGCCTGCCCAAGGGCGGTCTGGTCGGTTTTGAACTGATGGACAACCAGAAGTTCGGTATCAGCCAGTTCGCCGAACAGGTCAATTACCAGCGCGCCCTCGAAGGCGAACTAGCCCGTTCGGTCGAATCGCTCTCCGCCGTGCAGGCCGCACGCGTGCATCTGGCCATTCCCAAGCCCTCGGTGTTCGTGCGCGAACAACAAAAGCCGAGCGCCTCGGTGCTCGTCACGCTCTACCCGGGCCGCGTGCTCGACGACGGCCAAGTCAGCGCCATCGTCCACATGGTGTCGTCCAGCGTGCCGGAACTGCCGGTCAAGAACGTCACCATCCTCGACCAGAACGGCAACCTGCTGTCGGCCCAGAGCGGCAACGCCCTCGGTCTGGACGCGAGCCAGCTCAAGTACGTGCGCGAACTGGAACAGTCGTACGCCCGCCGTATCGAGTCGATCCTGAACCCGATCGTCGGTGCCGGTAACGTGCACGCGCAGGTCACGGCGGATATCGACTTCAATCAGGTCGAACAAACCTCCGAGAACTACAAGCCGAATTCGGGCGAACAGGCCGTGCGCAGCCAGCAAAGCAGCGAAGCCACGCAGGTCGGCGCCAACCCGGCAGGCGGCGTCCCGGGCGCCCTGTCGAACCAGCCGCCGGGTCAGGCCACTGCCCCGATCACGCAGCAGCAAAACCAGTTCGTGCAGCAAGGTGCCAACGCACCGGGCGGCGCCAGCGGCGCGCAGGGTCCGCAAGGCCCGCGCAGCGACCGCAAGGACGCCACGGTCAATTACGAAATCGACCGCACGATTCGCCACGTCCAGCAAGCCACGGGCAGCCTGAAGCGCCTGTCGGCCGCCATCGTCGTGAATTACCGTCCGGGCGCAGACGCCAAGGGCAAGCCGGCCATGGTCGCGCTCACGCAGGCCCAGCTCGACCAGATTCAGAATCTGTCGAAGGAAGCCATCGGCTTCTCGGGCCAGCGCGGCGACACGCTGAACATCGTCAACAGCCCGTTCACGGTGGAAGAGGATCCGGAAGCCAACCTGCCGTGGTGGCGTCAGCGTCAGAACATCGAACTGGCCAAGCAAGCCGGCAAGTGGGCACTGATCACGCTGGTCGGTCTGTATTTGTGGTTTGGTGTGGTGCGCCCGGCCATCCGCAAGCATCTGGCACCGCCCCCGCCGGCCGAGCCGACGATGGCAGGCGTCGCTGGCGGCGCCGCCGGTGGCGGCAGCGGTGGCGCGGGTGAAGACGGCGAAGACGGTGCGTCCGGCGCCAAGGGCGAACTCAGCGCCTACGAGCGCAACTTGCAGTACGCGCGTCAGGTCGCGCGACAGGATCCGAAGATCGTGGCAACGGTAGTGAAATCATGGGTGGGCGGCGATGAGCGCAGCTGAGGGACTCCAACGCAGCGCCATCCTGTTGATGTCGCTGGGTGAAGACGAGGCCGCGGAGGTTTTCAAGTACCTCGCGCCCCGGGAAGTGCAGAAGCTCGGCGCGGCCATGGCCTCGCTGCGACAAGTCACGCGCGACCAGATCGCCGACGTGCTGCAAGACTTCGTGCTCGAAGCCGAACAACATTCGGCCCTCTCGCTCGACTCGTCCGAATACATCCGCTCGGTGCTCAACAAGGCACTCGGCAACGACAAGGCCGCCGGCCTGATCGAGCGCATTCTGCAAGGTGGCGACACCAGCGGCATCGAAGGCCTGAAGTGGATGGACTCGACGGCAGTCGCCGAACTGATCCGCCACGAGCACCCGCAGATCATCGCCACGATTCTGGTCCACCTCGACCGCGATCAGGCCTCGGAAGTGCTCGCGCTCTTCACCGAACGCCTGCGTAACGACGTGGTGCTGCGTATTGCCACGCTCGACGGCATTCAGCCTGCCGCGCTGCGCGAGCTCAACGACGTGCTCACCAAACTGCTCTCGGGCAGCGAGAACATCAAGCGCAGCCCGATGGGCGGTATTCGCACGGCCGCAGAAATTCTCAACTATCTGGGCGGCGTGCACGAAGAGTCGGTCATCGAAGCCGTGCGCAACTACGACTCGGACCTCGCGGCGAAGATCGTCGAAGAGATGTTCGTGTTCGAGAACCTGCTCGATGTGGAAGACCGCAGCATTCAGGTGTTGCTCAAGGAAATCGAGTCGGAGTCGCTCATCATCGCGCTCAAGGGTGCGCCGGTCGAGCTGCGCGAGAAGTTCTTCAAGAACATGTCGGCCCGCGCGGCCGAACTGTTGCGCGAAGACCTGGAGTCGCGCGGCCCGGTCCGCGTCTCGGAAGTCGAATCCGAACAAAAGAAGGTGCTGCAAGTGGTGCGGCGCCTGGCCGATCAGGGCGCCATCATGATTGGCGGCCGCGGCGACGACGCTTACGTGTAACCGGACGGGGCCCGCGCGCATGTCGACCATCATCCCGAAAGAACGCCTCTCCGCCTGGCAACGCTGGGAGATGGCGTCGTTCGACCCGCCGCCGCCCCCGGCCCCGCCGCAACCCAAGCCGCCGAGCCCGCTCGACGACCCCGCACTGGTCGAACAAATCGCCGCGTGGCGTGAAGAAGCGCGCGCCGAAGGGCACGCACAAGGTCACGCCGCCGGACACGCCGAAGGTTATGCCGCCGGACAAGCCGCCGGTCAGGCCGAAGTGCAGGCCCGCGCCGCACAACTCGGCGACATTGCCCACGCGCTGGGGGATGCCGTGAATGCGATTGACCGCGAATTGGCCGAACCGCTGCTCGGCCTCGCGCTCGACATCGCACGTCAGGCACTGCGTCAGACGCTCACCATTCGCCCCGAGACCCTGCTGCCGATCGTGCGCGACCTGCTCGCCAACGATCCGCTGACAGGCTCGCCGCGCCTGCTGCTCAATCCGGAAGATGTCGCACTCGTCGAAGCCCATGTCGGCGCCGAGTTGCAAGCGGCCGGCTGGACCGTGCGCGCCGACCCGGCCATCGAGCGTGGCGGCTGCAAGGCCGAAGCGGCGAGCGGCGAAGTCGATGCCACCGTCGCGACCCGCTGGGAGCGCGTCATGGCTGCACTGGGCAAGGATTTGCCGTGGTGAACGCCGAACTCACCCCACTCGCCGCCCATGCGCCGGTGCTGCCCAGCACCGAAAACGCGCATGGCGACGCGCCCGCCACGTCTGCCACCGCTGGCCCGGCAACCACGCCGGCCAACGACGGCACGTCGCCCAGCGTGCGGCTGTGGGATGAGATCGACACGCACGTGCAAGCCGGTGCGTTGCAGCCCGACGATCACGACGAAGCCCCGGACACGCTCCACGCCACCGACTCGCACGATTCGAGCGATTCGGATGACGCCGTAGCACACGCCGACGCGCACGCAGACACCCACGGCGCTCCGGCCGCCGGTGCCAGCACGTCGCACGCCCTCGGTGCCCGTGAAATTGCGCGCGACGCCCATCTTCGCCGCTGGCAGAACACGCTGCGCGAGCGCATCGCGCACGTGCATGCCATCGAACCGACGCGCCGCTGCGGCCGTTTGACCCGCGCTGCCGGTCTGGTGCTCGAAGCTGTCGGCCTGCGCCTGCCGGTCGGTGCCGGCTGCCTGATCGAGTTGCCCGTTCACGATGCATCGCGCGAACCGGCGACCGCCGAAGCGGAAGTCGTCGGCTTTGGCGGCGACCGTCTGTTTTTGATGCCGCAAACCGAAGTCACCGGGTTGCTGCCCGGCGCGCGCGTGTTCCCGATGGAACCGGCCGCCGACGGCCCGTTGCCCAGCCAGCGTCACAACGGCAAACGCCTGCCGGTGGGCGATGCCCTGCTCGGCCGCGTGGTCGACGCCGCCGGCCGCCCGCTCGACGACATCGGCCCGCTCGGCCTGACCGACAGTGCTTCGCTCGCCTCGGTGCCGATCAACCCGCTCGGGCGCGCCCCGATCGAATCGGTGCTCGACGTCGGCGTGCGCGCGATCAACGCGCTGCTGACCGTCGGACGCGGTCAGCGCATGGGCCTCTTCGCCGGGTCGGGTGTGGGCAAGAGTGTGTTGCTCGGCATGATGGCGCGCTTCACGCAGGCCGAAGTCATCGTCGTGGGCCTGATCGGCGAGCGCGGCCGCGAAGTGAAAGACTTCATCGAGAACATTCTCGGCCCGGACGGTCTGGCCCGCTCGGTCGTGGTGGCCGCGCCGGCCGACGTGTCGCCGCTGCTTCGCCTGCAAGGCGCCGCGTACGCGACCACGCTGGCCGAACACTTCCGCGATCAGGGCAAAGACGTGCTGCTGATCATGGATTCGCTGACCCGCTACGCCATGGCCCAGCGCGAAATCGCACTCGCCATCGGTGAACCGCCTGCCACGAAGGGCTATCCGCCCTCGGTGTTTGCCAAGCTGCCGGCGCTCGTCGAGCGTGCAGGCAATGGCCCGGACGGCGGCGGCTCGATCACGGCGTTCTACACCGTGCTGACCGAAGGCGACGACCAGCAGGACCCGATTGCCGACTCGGCTCGCGCCATTCTCGACGGGCACATCGTGCTCTCGCGTCAGTTGGCGGAGTCAGGGCACTACCCGGCCATCGATATCGAACAGTCCATCAGCCGCGCGATGGCGTCGCTCATCGACGACGCGCAGTTCGATACCGTGCGCCGCTTCAAGCAGATGCTGTCTCGCTACCAGCGCAACCGCGACCTGATCAATGTGGGCGCGTACGCACCGGGTAGCGACCCGATGCTCGATCAGGCGATCGAGCTATATCCCCGTCTCGAAGGCTTCCTGCAACAAGGGATGCGCGAGCGGGCCGGCTATCCGGATGCCGTGCAGATGATGCACGGCCTGTTCCGTTAATCGGAGGTGTGGCCATGAACTCCACCCTGCCCCTGAAACTCCTGATCGAACTGGCTCAGAAGGACGTCGACGAAGCCGCACGCCTGCTGGGCGAGCGTCAGACCCAGCGCGCAGACGTCGAACGCCAGCTTGAAGCCTTGCGTCAGTACCGCCACGAGTACCGCACGCGCATGCAGACGGCCACGATTCAGGGCATGGCCGGTTGCGACTGGCGCAACTTCCAGCAATTCATCGATACGCTCGACACGGCTATCGGCCAGCAAGCCATGCTGCTCGAACAAGCCGAAGAGCGTCTCGCAGCGGCCCGCCGTGAATGGCAGGCCCAGCAGCGCCGCCTGAATTCCTTCGGCACGCTCGCCTCGCGCGAACAGGCCCGCACGACCTTGCGGGTGGCACGCCGCGAGCAGAAAGAAAACGACGAGTACGCCGCGCGCAGCCTGCGCCGCCGTGCCGAATCACCGATCTGAAGGACATAGGAGTCACCATGTCGATTCTGAGCTTCCTGCCCGATGCCTCGCAGGCCGCGAATGCCGCGAGCCGCGCTGGCGCATCCAGCACCGGTTCCAGCACCGATAGCGGCGTGCTGCCGTTCTCGGCTGTGCTCTCGCAGCAACAAACGCGTCAGACCGTGCCGACGCCGGTGAGCAACAACAACACCAACAACGCGTCGCAGTCGCAGTCACAAACGCAGCAGACGCAGTCGTCGAACAATTCGACCAAGTCGAGCGACAACTCGAACAACGCGACGGCGCAGGCTGGGCAGACCGGCCAAACAGCGGCAACGAAAAAACCTGCACAACCGTCCAAATCGGCAGACGACGACAAAGACGGCGACGACGAAGCGCAGGCCAGCACCGCCGCGCCGGTCGATCCGGCCGCTGCCGCCGCGCTGGCTGTCGCACTGGCCGCCATGAACGGTACGCCGCTGACCCCGCCGCCGCCCGCCGCGGCCGCTGCCGCGTTGGCTACGGATGGCGCAACGGACGGCAAGCCGGGCACCGGCGCCGCTATTGCCGCCGCCGTGAACGGCGCGCTGCAAGCCACCGGCGCTGCGCAACTGACTGGCCAGCCGCCGGTCGGTACCGCAGACACGGCAAGCACCACGGCCGATACGAAAGCGCCGGCTGTCCCGGCAGGCACGACCACTGCCGCCAGCACCGCAGCGACCCCCGCCAAGACCGGCGGCCTGTCGCTCGACGCTCTCGCCAAGAACGCCACGGCCACGCAGACCAACGCACAACCCGCCGCGACCGAAGCCAAGGCCCCTGCGACGCCGGTCGTCAGCGCTGACGCGCAGACGCAGCGTCTGGTGGATGCGATGGCCGCCTCGCAAGGCGGGCGCGACGCTGCCGCACAGGCAGCCACGGTCGCCAACCAAGCCGCAGCACAAGCTGCGCAGGCGACGACATCAGCCGTCGATGCCCAGCCGCAGTTGCAGGCACAAGCCGGTCTGCCGGCCACGCTGGCGCTGAACGCACGCGTGGGCACGCAGGACTGGAACAACCAGCTCTCACAGCAAGTCGTGTGGCTGTCGTCGGCACACGCCCAAACGGCACAACTGAGCCTGAATCCGCCCGATCTCGGCCCGCTGCACGTCGTGCTGAACGTGGCCAACGACTCGGCGCAGGCCATGTTCGTCTCGCAACACGCCGCTGTGCGCGACGCGGTGCAAGCCGCCCTGCCGCAACTGCGCGAAAGTCTCGCGAACAACGGCATCGCGTTGGGGAATGCCTCCGTGAGCGCCGACAGCTCCCAGCAGCAAGCCTTTGCCCAACAGGGTGCCAACGGCAACGGTGGCGGCAATGGCAGCGGGAACGGGAATGGACGAGGCCTGCCCGGCTTCGGTCAGGGAGATGACGCTTCGCTCGCCGCTACGGCGGTGAGCGTGCCAGTGCGCGTCTCCAATGGTTTGGTAGATACGTTCGCCTGATATTCGTTGAGTTAGTCGAGACCGTTCAAATCGGGCTTCGGCCCGCGCAGCATAAGGGTCTGCGGTGTCTTCGCAGTGCAGTCATTGCGCGACGCCACGCCGTATTGCCCTAAAGCACACGGGTTTTTCTGCCGTTAAGACAAAGACGCGAGTTAGACGCGATTGTCCCTTCTTTTCGGCCGATCACCCGGTGGCGGGTTGGCCGACAATCATTACCCAATAGCAGGCGAATACATGGCAAATCCCGCACCCACGCAAGCGGCCGCTCCCTCGGGGGGAGGTATGCGCAAATGGATCCTGTTGATCGTCGCGGTGGCATTGATGGCCGCCGCAGGCGCGGCGACTGCGGTGTACCTGCTGACCGGACACAACGAGACGGCTAAAGCACCGCCGCCGCCCCCGCCGCCCGTGTTCGTGGGCATGGACCCGTTCACGGTGAACCTGTCGGGCGAGGACGGCGAGCGTTACCTGCATATCGGTCTCTCGCTCAAGGTGGCAGACGCCGAGACGCAGGCCCGCATCACGCAGCACATGCCCGAAGTGCGTAGCCGCGTGTTGTTGCTGCTGTCGTCCAAGCAGCCGCAGGACCTGGCCACGATCGACGGCAAGCGCCGTCTGGCGAGCGAAATCCGCACGCTGGTCGCGCAACCGTTTGCGGCCAACATGCCACAACAGGCTGTGGGCGAAGTGCTGTTCACCGCGTTTGTAATTCAGTGAGTGATTCATGGCGCATGAGGAGTTCCTGTCGCAGGAAGAAGTCGATGCCCTTCTGAAGGGTGTCACCGGCGAACAGGATGACCGGTCGGAGTCGGAAGATCATTCCGGCATCCGCCCATACAACATCGCGACGCAAGAGCGCATCGTGCGCGGGCGCATGCCCACGCTCGAGATCATCAACGACCGCTTCTCGCGCCTGTTCCGCATCGCGCTGTTCAACTTCATGCGCCGCAGCGCCGAAATCTCGGTCAGCCCGGTGCGCGTGCAGAAGTACAGCGAGTTCATTCGTAACCTGCCCGTCCCGACCAACCTGAATCTGGTCCACATCAAACCGCTGCGCGGCACGGCACTGTTCGTGTTCGACCCGAACCTCGTGTTCCTCGTGGTGGATAACCTGTTCGGCGGCGACGGCCGGTTCCATACCCGCGTCGAAGGGCGTGACTTCACGCAGACTGAGCAGCGCATCATCGCGCGCCTGCTCGATCTGGTGTTCGAGAACTACGGCGCGTCGTGGAAGCCGGTGCATCCGGTCGAATTCGAATACGTGCGTGCCGAAATGCACACGCAGTTCGCCAACGTCGCCACGCCCAACGAAGTGGTGGTCACCACCACGTTCGACATCGAGTTCGGCTCGGTCGGCGGCGAATTCCACATCTGCATGCCCTACTCGATGATCGAGCCCCTGCGCGACCAGCTCTCGAGCCCGCTGCAAGGCGAGACGCTCGAAGTCGACAAGCGCTGGGTGCGGCTGCTCTCGCAGCAGGTGCAGGCCGCCGATGTGGAAATCGTGACCAACCTCTCGCAGATCGACATGACGCTCTCGCAGTTGCTCAACATGCGCGTGGGCGACGTGATTCCGCTCGACGTGCCCGAGCTGCTCGAAGCCAAGGTCGACGGCGTGCCGGTCATGCATTGCAATTACGGCGTCTTCAACGGTCAATACGCTTTGCGCGTGAACCAGATGATCAACCATTCGCATAGCGATTACACGAAGGACAACGAGTGATGAGCGATACCCCTCAAACGCCCGGTGACGACGCCCAGGCCATGGCGGACGAGTGGGCCAGTGCCATGGCGGAGCAGACCGCGGCCGAGCCGGCACCCGCCGCCGCCGCCCCGGCAGCCGCGCCCGTGTTCCAGCCGCTCGCTGCGACCGCCGGCAACCCGGCAGGCGCCACGCATAACGACATCGATCTGATTCTCGACATCCCGGTGCAGATGACCGTGGAGCTGGGCCGCACGAAGATCGCCATCAAGAACTTGCTGCAACTCGCACAAGGCTCGGTGGTGGAACTCGACGGCATGGCCGGTGAGCCGATGGATGTGCTGGTCAACGGCTGCCTCATCGCACAAGGCGAAGTGGTGGTCGTGAACGACAAGTTCGGCATTCGCCTGACTGATATCATCACGCCATCCGAACGCATCCGTAAGCTCAACCGATGATTGCAACGAAAGTCCACGGCCTGCCCGTGAGGCGCGCCATGGCACAAGCAGCAGCGCTCGCGAAGCCGCGAGCGTGGCTGCCGGGCGCACGCCCTACCGGCATCGCCGCCGATATTGCCGCCACCCTCCCGGCACGTCTCGCCGGTCTGTTCCGTATCCCATTCAGTCTCTTCACTGCCTTCACTGCCTCGACGCTGCTCATGGCGAACGCCGCGCATGCGCAAGGCACCGCTTCGCAAGCGGCGGCCGTGCCGAGTCTGGGCGGTGCCGGCATCGTGCAGACCGGGCTGGGCCTCGTGTTCGTGCTCGCGCTGCTCTTCGGGCTGGCGTGGCTCGCGAAGCGATTCGGACTGCAACGCCCCTTGGGCGGCGGTAACGTGCGCATTGTCGGCAGCGCCGCCGTGGGTCAGCGCGAACGCGTGGTCGTGGTGGAAGTGGCCGGTGACTGGGTCGTACTGGGCGTTGCCCCGGGACAAGTCCGCGCCTTGCACACCATCGACGCCCAGCGCGTCGCCGATCTGCCTGCCACGCCGAGCGGCCCGCATCCGGGTGCGCAGGCCAACCGCGCCGCGCAAGCCTTTGCGCAAAAGCTGCGCGAATCGATGAAAAAGGATTCCTGATGTCTCGTGCCTGGCTGCCCGCCGAGTGGAAACTGGGCTTGGCGCTCGGACTGGCATTGCTCTGCGCCGTCGCCCTGCCGGGCACGGCCATGGCACAGGCCACCCTGCCGGCGCTCACCACCACGCCCGCCCCGGGCGGCGGACAGACGTACTCGCTGTCCGTGCAGACGATGTTGCTGCTCACGTCGCTGGGCTTCCTGCCCGCGATGTTGCTGATGATGACCGCCTTCACGCGCATCATCATCGTGCTCTCGCTGCTGCGTCACGCCATCGGCGTGACCACTTCGCCGCCGAACCAGATTCTCATCGGGCTGGCGCTGTTCCTGACCTTCTTCGTGATGTCGCCGGTCTTCGACAAGGCGTACACCGACGCCTATCAGCCGTTCGCGGCCAACAAGATCAGCTTCGAGCAGGCCATCGACACCGGTGCCAAGCCGTTCCACGCGTTCATGCTCAAGCAGACCCGCGAAGCCGATCTCGCGCTCTTCGCCAAGCTGGCCAAGACCCCGCCGATGAACGGCCCGGAAGACGTGCCGATGCGCATTCTCGTGCCGGCCTTTGCTACGAGCGAGTTGAAAACGGCCTTCCAGATCGGCTTCACCATCTTCATCCCGTTCCTGATCATCGATCTGGTGGTCGCGAGCGTGCTGATGGCCATGGGGATGATGATGGTCTCGCCCTCCACCGTGTCGCTGCCGTTCAAGCTGATGCTGTTCGTGGTGGTCGATGGCTGGCAACTGCTGCTGGGCTCGTTGGCCCAGAGCTTCAACATGTAGCGGGGAGGCACGCCGAATGACGCCGGAAACCGTTATGGCGCTGGCCCATCAGGCCATGCAGGTCACGTTGCTGCTGGCCGGGCCGCTGCTGCTGGTGGCGCTGGTCTCGGGTTTGCTCGTGAGCTTGTTTCAGGCCGCCACGCAGATCAATGAAATGACGCTGTCGTTCATTCCGAAGCTGCTGGCCGTGTTCATCACACTGGTCGTGGCCGGACCGTGGATGCTCAACCTCATGGTCGACTACATGAAGCAGTTGCTCACCGGCATTCCCGGCCTCGTCAGCTAAGGCGGGCCGAGTCATGCCACGGCACGCCGCCCTCTCCCTCGTCCCTTGATCAGCTTCACCTACGACCAGCTCTCGGGCGTCATTGCGGCGTTCTTGTTTCCGTTCGTCCGCTTGCTGGCACTCACGATGAGCGCGCCGCTCTTCGGCGACTCGGCGGTGCCGTCGACGGTCAAGATCGGTCTCGCGGGCATCGTCGCCCTCGCGCTGGCACCGATGCTCGGCCCCATGCCGGCCGTGTCGCCGTTCTCGTGGGAAGGGCTATGGATTCTGACGCAGCAGCTCATGATCGGCGCCGCGCTCGGCTGGTGCATGCAGATCGTGTTCTCGGCGATCAGCATGGCGGGCGACTTCGTGGGCTTGCAGATGGGTCTGTCGTTCGCCACGCTGCTCACCCCGAACAGCGACGGCAGCACTGCCGTGCTCGGCATGTTCCTCAACGTGGTGGCCATGCTGGTGTTTCTCGCCACCAACGGTCATCTGGTGATGTACGCCACGCTCGTCCAGAGCTTTGCGGTGTTGCCGATCTCGGGCACACCGATCTCGGCAGGCGGCTGGCAGTATCTCGCCTCGCTCGGCGGGCAGCTCTTTACGCTGGCACTGATGCTTTCATTGCCGCTGGTGGCGGCCCTGCTGATCTGCAATCTGGCGCTCGGCATTCTTAACCGCGCAGCACCGCAGCTCAACATCTTCGCCGTGGGCTTTCCGCTTACGCTGGCCGTTGGCCTCTTCGTGCTCGAACTGATGATGCCGCGCATCGCGCCGGTGATGGACCACTTCACCTCGATCGGCGTGGACATGATGATCCGCGCCACCGCAGCGTTCGTCCCCAAGGCCTGAACGGCCTGCCCCCTTCCCCTGAAAAGCAAACGGGCCGCGCGGCAATGCCGGCGGCCCGTGTTGTCCTGCCGCGGCGTGGTGGCGCAGTGGCGCCGTCCACGCTGCGTGTGTCGCTTACAGCAAGCTGAACAGCGAGAGCTTCTGCGTCTGGAGGAAGCTTTGCTGCGACGCCTGCAATGCGGCCTGCAACTGCGCAAACTTGGTTGCCGACGAATTCCAGTCGACTTGCAGCAGGTCGGCCAGTTGCGACTGATAGTTCAGCGAATTGCTGTCGCCGATATTGTTCAGCGACGACAGCTCGTTCATGCGCGAGCCCACCGTCGTGCGCACCGTCGTGACGTTGTCGTACGTGTTGCTGAACATTTCGCTGAACGTGGTCAGCGCGTTCGACAGGTTCGACTGCCCCGCCTGACCCGCGCTGCTGAGCGGCGTCTTGAGCGTGTTGATCAGCGCTTGCAGGTTGTCGAACACGTTGGTGCTGCCCTTGTTCGCCGGTTGCACCTGATAGTTGTCGCCATTGGCGGGTGCGCCGTTGAAGGTGACCGACTTGCCGCCGAACGTGATCGGCTGGCCGGCGGTGTACGCCCCCGTCACGTCAGGCACCGTCGTGTCGGTCTGATCCTTGACGGTGTACGTCGTCGTCGGCGGCGTGGTCGTGCTGTCGACGGCGAAGCTGATCTGATACTGGTGGGTCGCGCCCGGATTGGTCACGTCGGTCGTCGAAACCGGTTTGTACGTGGCCGAGCCCTGATTGCTGCTGTTGCCCGTGATCAGCGCACCCGCCGTGCCCGGCTGGATGCTCTGGAAAATGCTCGAACCGATGTCGTTGATCGCGATTTGACGATTCGGGCTGACCTGCACGTAGCGCACGCCGGCGTCACCTGCGTACGACGCTCCCGTGGCCGACGTGACATACGCCGCCGAGTTGCCCTGATAGCCCGAGAACAGGTACTGACCGTTGGCATCGGTCGTGTTCGCGAGCGAGAGCAATTGCTGGAAGCTCGATTGCAGGTCGGTGGCGATCGTGTTGCGGTCGCTGTCGTTGAGCGACGGGTTACCGGCCGTCACCACTTGCGACATCACGTGTTGCAACGTGTTGATGATGCTGCCGAAGGTCGAGTCTTCGAGTTGCAACTGCGTCGTCGCCGACGCGCGGTTCGCCGAGTACTGCGAGTTCATGTCGTTGTTCTGCGACACGGCCACGGCTTGAGCGGAAGCCACCGGGTCATCGCTGGGCGTGGTCACGCGCAGGCCCGACGAGAGCTGCTGTTGCGTATTGAGCAGATCAGAGGTGTTCTGGCTCATTGCGCGCAGGCCCTGATCGTAAATCATGTTGGTGCTGATTCGCATGGCGCTGTCTCCTGCCCTTAGTTGACCATTTGCAGGATCGTGTCGAACAACGACGACGCTGTCTGAATGACCTTGGAGTTGGCCTGATAAAGCTGTTGATACTTGATCAGGTTGGCTGCCTCTTCGTCGAGGTTCACGCCGGAATTCGATTGCTGGGCCCCTTGGGCCTGTTGCAGCAGCGTTTGCTGCGCGGCGCTGGTCGCCTTGTAGGTGTTCGTGGTCGAACCGACATACGACACGAGATTGGCATAGGCCGACGTGTAGCTCTGCGAGCCGCCCACCTTGGTCTTGTCGTTTTGCAGTGCCGACAGTGCCAGACCGTTACGGTTGTCCGTCACCGCGCCCGAGGTGTTCGGCGCAATGCTGAACTTGTCGCCGTCGGCCGGGGTGCCGCTCACGTTCACGGTCACACCGCCCGTCGTGATCTTGGCGCCGTTGGTGGCGTCGTACGGCACGGTGTCGCCCGCGGCGTAAGACGTCGTCACCCCATTGACGGTCACCGTCATCGGCGCCGGCGCGACGAGCGTGATCGCACCAGTCGTCGCGTTCTTGCTGAACGTGAAGTTCACCGGCCCCGTCAGCACGTTCGACAAGTAACTGGCGTCAACCGTGCCCTGATCGACCTTGAGCGAACCGCCGTTGCTGCTGCCCGCCGAAGCGATGACCGGTGCGGCCAGTGCAATCTTGCCCGGGTCCGTGATCGCGACGCCGATGTTCTGCGCGGCGTTGCGGGTCGGCTGGATCGTGAAGCTGTCGCCGGCGGCCATGTTGCCCACCGTGACCTTGAAGCCATCGGCAAATGCCGCGCCGCTGCTGTCCTGGAAATTCAGGGGCGTGCCCGGCGTCGCCGGTGCACCTGCCGTCCACTTGGCGCCATCGGTCAGGCGCGTCATGGTGTAGTTGGTGCCGTCGTAGGTCACGGAGTAGTCGCTGGCCGTGATCTTCGAGGCGTCGGTGATCGACGCGTTAAGCGTTGCCGCACCGGAATTGCCGGTGTTCGCAATGATCGTCGGGCTCGGCACCGTGAAGAAGTTGCCGCCCATCTGGCCATACAGGTCCAGACCGAGTTGGTTCTGTGCGTTGAACGTGCCGGCCAGCGACAGCGCGATCTGGCCCAGCGAGTTCTGCGCCTGCGTGAGCGCGCCGCTGCGGAACGACAGCAGACCGGCCAGCGAACCGCCGGTGATCGACGATTCCGGAATGGGAATCTTGGTGCCATTGG
Organism: Pandoraea sp. PE-S2T-3; assembly: GCF_002179965.1. Classification (GTDB taxonomy): domain Bacteria; phylum Pseudomonadota; class Gammaproteobacteria; order Burkholderiales; family Burkholderiaceae; genus Pandoraea. Next base: position 654,062 of record NZ_NGUQ01000007.1, on the reverse strand, counting down.
GCGACACGTACGCGACGGTCAGCTGCGACGGATCGCTCGTCGACGGCACCGTGGTCATCTGGTACGCCGAGTTGCCCATCACGAGCGACTGGCCGTTGCCCACGAACACGTTGTACGAGCCGTCGGTGTTCTTCACGACGTTCGTCTGGACGATCGCGTTCAGGCTGGCCACCGCCTGATCGCGCTGGTCGAGCAGGTCGTTCGGGGTGACGCCGCCGCCATTGCCCTGAGCTTGCAGAATCGCGTCGTTCAACGTGGCGATCTGCTTGGCGTAGGTGTTGATCTGTTCGGTCGACTGCGTGAGATTGCCGTTCACGGCCGTACGCAGCGACGAGAGCGCACCCGAGAGCGACTGGAACATGCTCGTGAGCGTCTGGGCCGACGAGATGACCGTGGCGCGGGTGGCCGAGTTGTTCGGCGCGGTCACGATGGTCTGCAAGTTCGTGAAGAACGAGGACATCGAGGCCGACAGGCCGGTCGTCGAGCTACCCAGCGCGTTGTTGATCTGCGAGATCTGCTGGTAGTAAGTGTTGAGCTGGCTGTATTGGGTCTGCGCCTGATTGGCCTGACCTGCCAGAAACTGGTCGTACACCCGCGACACGTCGCTCACCAGCACGCCCGAACCGATATAGCCCACGCCCGCGAACTGGCTGTCCGCCTGGGTGTAGCTGACGATCTGCCGGTTGTAGCCGGCCGTCCCCGAATTGGAGATGTTGTTGCCGGTGGTGTTGAGGGCGAACTGGGCGGCGTTCAGCCCGCTCATGCCAATATTGATTAGGCTCATGATCTCGCGGCTTGAGTTGGAGGCGCGTCCCACGGGAAAGCCCGTTCGCGCACCGTTACCGATGTGTTTACGGCAGCCTGGCGGCAATATTGAGGCCCGGCCGGTTTTGCCTAAAATTTAGGCAGATTGAGCAGCCACTCCGCCTCAGGCGAAGTGCTTCATGATCTTCATCAGCTTGTTCGCGTATTGCGGGTCGGTTGCGTAACCGGCGCGTTGCAGGTTGTTGGCGAAGCTTGCCGCGTCGTTGGCGCTGGCCACCACCTGCGCGTAGCGCGGGTTGTTCGAGATCAGCTTGGCGTAGTCGGCAAACGCCTCGTCATACGAGTTGTACGCCCGGAACTTGGCCATGACCTTGCGCGGCTGGCCGCCCACATATTCCGTGGTGGCGACTTCCACCGTCGGCCCGGTCCAGTTTTTGCCCGCCTTGATGCCGAACACGTTGTGGCTGGTGCTGCCGTCGCTGCGGCGGATCTCGCGCTTGCCCCAGCCGGACTCCAGCGCCGCCTGACTCAGCATGAACCGTGCCGGGATACCGCTTTGTGCGCTGGCGCTTTGCGCGGCCGAGGCCATGCGGTCGACAAATTCACCCGCGACCGCCGGGGCACCGTCGGCCACGCCGATGGCGTCGGCCGAGTTGTAGGCGCGGCCCTGCAACGACTGCTGGCGGCCCATGGCGGCGGGCGGCAGCGTGGTGCCGGTCTGGGCGAGCTGCTTGAGCATCAGGTCGGCCAGCCCCATGCCCTTGTGCGAGGCGAGTTGCTGGGCAAGCTGGTCGTCGAGCATGCCGTTGAACATCTTTTCCTGATCGCTGCCGAGCAAGCCGCCGGACATCGTGGCGTCGCGCATGCTCTTCATCATCATCTGCGTGAAGACGGCTTCGAACTGCTTGGCCGCCTGCTGGGTGGCCTGCGGCGTCTGCTGATGTGCGGCGGCGCGCAGGGCGGTGAGGCCCTGCATGTCGTAGGTCGCACGCTGCGTCAGGTCGGGCAGGTTCTTGCCAGCGACTCGGTTGCCGTCCGCCATATCAGATGATCTCCAGGTCGGCGCGCAGCGCGCCCGAGGCCTTCATGGCCTGCAAAATCGACATCAGGTCCGCCGGGCTTGCGCCGAGCGAGTTCAGCGCCTTGACCACGTCGGCGAGGTTCGCGCCCGCCTTGACCAGCTTGAGCGCGTTGTTCTCCTGTTGCACGGAGATTTGCGAATTCGGGGCCACCACCGTCTGCCCGCCCGAGAACGGCGCCGGCTGGCTGACATTGTTTTGCGTGTCGATCACCACCGACAGGTTGCCGTGAGCCACGGCGCACTGCTGGATCGTCACGTTCTGGTTCATCACGACCGAACCGGTGCGGGCGTTGATGATCACGCGCGCTGCCGAGTTGTCCGGTTTCACTTCAATGCTTTCCAACTGGGCGAGGAACTGCACCCGCGCCGACGGATCGGTCGGCGTGCGCAGCAGAATCACCCGGCCATCGAGCGCCTGCGCCGTGCTGTAGCCAAAGCGGCGGTTCACCGCGTCGACCACCCGCTGGGCGGTGGAGAAGTCGGTGGCGTTCAATTCCATCTGAATGGTGCCCGGCTGACCGCCCATGGCGGTCGGGACACTGCGCTCGACGATCGCGCCGTTCGGAATCCGGCCCGACGCGAGCTGGTTGACCGTCACACTCGACCCGTTGGCCGACGCGCCAGCGCCGCCCACCAGCAGGTTGCCCTGCGCGAGCGCGTAGACCTGACCGTCCGGCCCCTTGAGCGGGGTCATGAGCAGCGTGCCGCCGCGCAGGCTCTTGGCGTTACCCATCGACGAGACAACGACGTCGATCGGCTGGCCCGGGCGCGTGAACGCCGGCAGCGTGGCGGTCACCATCACCGCCGCCACGTTCTTCAACTGCATGTTGGTACCGGGCGCTACGGTAATACCGAGCTGCGAGAGCATGTTCGTCATGCTCTGCACGGTAAACGGCGTCTGCGTGGTCTGGTCGCCCGAGTTGTCGAGACCGGCCACGAGACCGTAGCCGATCAACTGGTTGTCGCGCACACCCTGAATCGAGGCCAGTTCCTTCAGGCGCTCCGCATGGGCGGCACCGGGCGCGAGCATCGCGAAGCCGGCGGCACCCGCGACGACGAGCGCCTTAACGAGCACCTTAGCGAGCGCCTTCGCCATCGGGTGAGCGTGAGCACGCGGGCCAGCGTGTTGGCCAGACTGGCGGGAAGCGTGCGCGCGGCGCGGCAGGGACGACATGATCGACATCAGAACGGCGAAACGTTAAGGAAGAAGCGTTGCAGCCAGCCCATGGTTTCGGCTTCGTTGATGTAGCCCTTGCCACGGTATTCGATGCGCGCATCGGCCACCTGCGTCGAAGGCACGGTATTCGCGCCCGAAATCGTCTGCGGGCTGACGACGCCCGAAAACTTGATGTACTCCGTGCCCTGATTGATCGCGATCTGCTTCTCGCCGGCCACCGTCAGGTTGCCATTGCCGAGCACTTCCATCACGGTCACGGTGATCTGCCCCGAGAACACGTTGTTGGCGTTGGCCGCACCCTTGGCGTCGAACTTGTTCGCGCCATTGGCATCCAGACTCTGGTTGTTGAACACCCCGCCCACGACGCCCGGCATCTGATTGAGCGCGAGCGAGCCGCTGCCGGCGCGGCTGGTGTTGGCAGCCGAATTCTTGCTGGCGGCCGTGTTCTCGTTGATCGTGATGGTCAGAATATCGCCGACGTTACGCGGACGGCGGTCTTCGAACAGCGGCCGGTTCGAGTAGATCGGGCGATAGATCGACCCTTCCGGATCGGCGCCCATCGGCGGGGGCGGCGGGCGCGTGGTGGTCGGGCCCTGCACCACCGGTTCCTGCGGTACGTAGGCGCAGCCGGCCAGACCGCTCAATGCGACGGCTGCCATCAGCGCGAGATACCGCACCGGGCTTGCGGCACATTGAGTAACTGAATCGGTCGATTTGGCTGACTGAACTGACATCTCGGCTTTCCTGAACACTAGTCTGGCGGCAACGATAGCGGCAAGCGCCACTTACATCTGCGTCAGACGCTGGAGCATCTGATCGGAGGCCGTCACGGCCTTCGAGTTGATTTCGTAGGCACGTTGCGCCTGAATCATGTTCACCAGTTCTTCCACCACGTTCACGTTCGACGTTTCAACGTAGTTCTGGTTGAGCACGCCCGCGCCGTTGGTGCCCGGCTGTGCGACGTTCGGCGCGCCTGAGGCGGCCGTCTCGGCGTACAGGTTCTCGCCCAGGCTTTGCAGACCGGCGTTGTTGATGAACGTGGCGAGCTGGAACGTACCGATCTGCACGTTGGCCGTGCTGCCCGGCTGCGTCACCGACACCGTACCGTCGCGCGCAATGGTCAGCGACAGGGCGTTGGCGGGGATCGTGATCGCCGGCTGAATCGGGTAACCCGACGCCGTCACCAACTGGCCGTTGTTGTCGACCTGAAACGAGCCGTCGCGCGAGTAGGCGGTCGTGCCGTCCGGCATCAGCACCTGGAAGAAGCCGTCGCCGTTGATGGCCACGTCCTTCGCGTTGCTGGTGGACGTCAGGTTGCCCTGAGTAAAGATGCGCTCGGTCGCGGCCGGACGCACACCGGTACCCAGTTGCAGGCCCGACGGCAGCAGCGTTTGTTGCGACGACTGGGCGCCGGGCTGGCGAATGGTCTGGTACAGCAGGTCCTCGAACACCGCACGGCCTTTCTTGAAGCCGTTCGTGCTGGTGTTGGCGAGGTTGTTCGAAATCACGTCCATGTTCGTCTGCTGGGCGTTCATGCCGGTAGCAGCGATGTAGAGCGAACGGATCATTTGGTGTTTCTCCCCGTGTACGGTCGTGGCGCGCCGGGTGTGGCGCGCCGTCGGCCCGTTAGCTGAAATTCAGCAACTGGTTGGCGGACTGCTCGTTGGTATCGGCCGTTTGCAGCATCTTCATCTGCATTTCAAACGCACGCGACTGCGAAATCATGTTGACCAGACTACTGACCGGGTTGACGTTGCTGTTCTCGATCGAGCCTGCGACCACGACGACATTCGGGTCGACTTGTACCGGTGCGTTGTTGCCCGTACGGAACAAGCCGTCGTCGCCGCGCACCAGATTGCCTTCCGGCGGATTGACCAGCTTCAACTGCCCCATCACGGCGATCGAGTTGGGCGGATCGCCCTGCCCCAGCGCCGAAATCGTGCCGTCGGTGCCGATGGTCACGGCCGCGCCCGGCGGCACGGAGGCCGGTCCGGCGTCGGTCATGACCGGCAGACCGTGCAGCGTGATCTGGCCGTCGGCCGTCATTTCGAGGTTGCCGCCACGGGTGTAGGCTTCGCGGCCCTGCGCATCGCGCACGGCCAGCCAGCCTTGACCCTGAATGGCGACGTCGAGCGCGCGCCCCGTTTGCTGCATCGCGCCGGGCGTGAAGTCTGTGCCCGGCGTCGAGGTCGTGACGAAGGTACGTGTGCCGGCTGCGCCGTTTTCGGCGCGTACCGGCACCTGACGGAACGACGCGAGCTGGGCCCGAAAGCCCGGCGTCGAGACGTTGGCCAGATTGTTGGCGGTGGTCGATTGCTGCTCCATCGCCTGCTTCGCGCCAGTCATGGCGACATAGATCAGACGATCCATCGACGTCCCTCGTGCAAGTTACGCATGCGCGCCGCTCCGCTTACAGGTTGACCATCGTTTGCATCAACTGGTCTTCCGTCTTGATCGTCTGCGCGTTGGCCTGATAGTTGCGCTGCGCGGTGATCATGTGGACCAGTTCGGCGGTCAGATCGACGTTCGAGGCTTCGACGGCACCGGCTTGCAGCTTGCCCATGTTCGTACCGCCCGGCACGCCGACGATGGGGATACCCGAGGCGGCCGACTCTTGCCAGAGGTTGTTGCCCATCGGGATCAGACCCTGCACGTTGTTGAAGTTGGCGAGGGCCACCTGGCCGAGCACCATCGACTGCGTGTTCGAGTACGTACCGACGATCGTGCCGTCCGCGTTGAACGTGAAGCCCGTCAGGCGGCCCGACGTGTAGCCGTTCTGCGTGAGCGTGTTCGGCGTGTACGTGTTGCCGTACTGCGTCGTGCCCGTCAGGCTCATCTTGATGTTGCCCGCCGATGCGCCGTTGCCGTACGCAATCGTCGGCAGCGTGATCGGGCCGGTGACGGCAGTGCCCGTCGAGTCGGTTTGTCCCGTAAGACTGCCGGCCGAGTTGAACGTGAGCGTAGCGACCGGGCCGGTGCCGATTTGCGTCGTGCCATCGACCGACGCGTAGACCTGCCACGTGGCGTTGTTCGTCACCGGGTCGACGGCCGACTTCTTGAAGTACAGGTTCACGTCGTGGGAATTGCCCAGCGAGTCGTAGACCTTGAGCGACGTACCGTTGGTGTACGAGTTCGGATCGGTGATCGAGAACGTCGTGGTGTTCACGGCGCTGCGCGAGTCGAGGTTGAACTGACCAGTGATCGTGCTCGTGGCCGTCGGGGCCAGATCGCCCGTCGGGATTTGCAGTGCGACCGGCGAGACGCTGTTGATGATGCCGTTCGGGCCGGCCAGATAGCCGGTCAGCTGGTCACCGTTGGCGTCGACGATGTAGCCGTTCTTGTCGAGCGAGAACTGACCGTTACGCGTGTAGGCGATGGTGCCGCCGTTCGACACGCGGAAGAAACCATTGCCGGAGATCGCCAGATCGAGCTGACGGTTCGTCACGGTGATGTCGCCCTGCGTGAACTGCTGCGAGATGTTCGACACGCGCGTGCCGATCCCGACCGTGTTGTTGCCGGCGCCGAACAGCGAGCTGGCGTAGATGTCGGCGAATTGCGCCTGACCCTGCTTGAAGCCGACGGTCGCCGCGTTGGCAACGTTGTTGCCGATGACGTCCAGATCCTTGGAGGCGGCGTTCAGGCCGCTCAGTCCGGTCGAAAAGGCCATGGTGATACTCCTGAAATTCGGTTGACGACGCTATCGGTCGCGATAAAACGGTTAAAGACTGACTTCGCTTGTTATGTCGCTTGATACGTATTCGGTGTCACACGCGGCTTACAAGATCTCGCGCACATCCGAGAGCTTGATGTTCGAGCCCGTGCCGACGTTGAGCAGCGGCGCGCCGGTGGTGCTGGCCACCACGCTTTGCACCTGCGCGTACGACAGCAGCGTCGGCGTCACGGCCTTGCCGTTGGACGTTGCGGTGACCGCCAGCGTGTACTTGCCATCCGCCACGGCGTTGCCCGCGTCGTCCTTGGCATCCCACGTGAGCGCCTGCACGCCCGCGTCGAGCGCACCCGCGTTGACGGTACGCACCACCTTGCCGGTGCTGTCCTTGATCTGGATCGTGACGGTGTCGGAGTCGCTCGGCAGCTCGAAGCCGAACGGCGTGGCCGTCTTGGTCACCGTGCCGTCGGTCGCCGTGGTGCTGCCCACGCCGATGTTGGTGCCCGGAATCAGCACGCCCTTGCCGACCAGCGCGGCGGCTTGCAGGCTCTGCGTCGAATTGAGCTGCGAGGTCACCGACGACAGCGTCGTGTTCAACTGGGTGATGCCCGAGACCGTGCTGATCTGCGCGAGCTGCGAGGTCACCTGCGAGTTGTCCATCGGGTTGAGCGGATCCTGATTGTTCATCTGTGCGACGAGCAACTTCAGGAAGCTGTTCTGCAAATCGTCCGCGCTGCCGGCCGACGATTTGGAGCTCGAGCTGCTGCTATTGGCGGTGCCGTTGACCGAATCGAGGAAAGTCTGTGAGAAATTCGCTGCGTTCGACGTATTGATACTTGCCATCTTCTGGTCTCCGCGCGGCTGCTTATTGGCCGACCGTGAGGGTTTTGAGCATCAGCGTCTTGGCGGTGTTGAGCGCCTCGACGTTGGCCTGATAGGAGCGGGAGGCGGAGATCATGTTGACCATCTCCTCCACCGGGTTGACGTTGGGCATCGTCACGTAGCCCTGCGCGTTGGCCGCCGGGTTCTTCGGGTCGTAGACGGTCTTGAGCGGCGACGAGTCTTCGACCACGCCGGCCACCTTCACACCGCCCACTTCGCTGCCCGTCACCGGGTTGACCTGAAACACGACCTGCTTGGCGCGGTACGGCTGCCCGTCCGGCCCGGTCACGCTCTCGGCGTTGGCCAGGTTGCTGGCGGTGACGTTCATGCGCTGCGACTGGGCCGTCATGGCCGACCCGGCGACATCGAAAATGCTCATGAGTGGCATGGCGCTTACCCTTGACTCGTGATGGCCGCCAGCATCGTCTTGATCTGGCCGGAGAGGACCGTGAGGCCCGTTTGGTAATGCACGGCGTTATCGGCGAAGTTCACCCGCTCGGCGTCGAGTTCGACGGTGTTGCCGTCGATGCTTTGCTGATACGGCACGCGGTAAAGCAATTCGGGGCCGCCCATGGCCGGGGCCGGCGTCGTGGCGCGCGCAGCGATATGGCGCGAGGAGGTGCGCGTGAGCGACACGCTCGACTCGGTGGCGAGTTGCTGCTGGGCGCCGCGCTCGACCGCCTGACTCAACGCGTTGTTGAAGTCGACGTCACGCGCTTTATAGCCCGGGGTATCGGCATTGGCGATGTTCGAGGAAATGACTTCCTGACGATAGGCGCGCATGGCTAACGCCTGCTGGTTGAACCGCATTGCCGCGTCCAGTTTGTCCATGATCTCGCCTCGCTCGATGCTTGCCTTGATGCCCGGTACTGCTGAAGAAGATGGCCCCCGCTGCCGGGACGCCGCTATCGGTGTCCACCGGCGTCTGCGGTATCGCCGCTGAGCGCTGGCTCATCGGCGTGTACAGACGGGATGCCCTGCCGGGTCCGAAAAAAGTACGGACCTTTTGGCATGCTTCGCATCGTATGCCTCACCCCCTCGGTTCAATCGGAGGAATAGCAAGGGTATTGACCGCCATTTCGACCCATAGCGCGATGCCGGACGTCTCTAGAATGGCTTCCTGACGGCATCGGGCGGAGCTCGCCCCCCAGGCACAGGAGCGCTGCCCGGTGTCGTCGGCTTCTGAAGAGGGACGCGACGTCCCGGATGGTTGAGCGTGCGGCTGACGCAACAGCGGGCCGCGCCGCAAGGAGAGAGAGCATGGCTGGCAAGTTCGGCGGCAGTTCCGCCTTGGCCTCCCGCGCGCGGCAAGCGCTGCGGCATGGCCGGCGCACGGCCGTACTGCGCTCCGGCCTGCTGGCGTCAGTGCTGGCACTGGCGGGTGGATTTGGCCTCGCAGGCGTTGTAGGTGTCGCGCATGCGGCCAATCCCGCGCAAGGCATCGCCACCGATCCCAACGCCCAGAATCTCGGCGATACCCTCGGCCCCGGCGCCATTGTCATCCCCGGCAACAATGCCGCAGCGGGTGGCGTAGCGACCAACGTGCCGAACAATTCGCGCTCGGTTGCCCCGGCGGCAGCGGTGAACGCCAACAACGGCTATGCCAATGGCGGTGCGAACGGCGGCGTGGCAAGTGCCCCGGCGCAGCAAGCCGCGCAAGCCCCCCAGAACAATTCCCAATTCCAGAACACGGAAGCCGTGCGGCAGACTGCCGAGCGGTTTCTGCGCGAACAGACGACCGGCTTACCCGGACGCGTGACGATCACGGTGGGTGATGCGGTGTCGGACCGCATGCCGGCGTGCGGCGCGCTTGAGCCGTTCCTGCCGCCGGGCGCGCGCCTGTGGGGCTCGACGACGGTGGGGGTGCGTTGCGCGGGTGAGCGTCCGTGGACGCTGTACCTGCAAGCCCGCGTGAGCATCAACGCGACCTATTTTGTGGCCGCGCGCCAGATCAACCCGGGCGAGACCATCGGCCCGAACGATCTGTCGCCGCGCCAGGGCGACCTCACGCTGTTGCCGCGTACCGTGGCGACCGACGCCGGGCAGATCGTGGGCACCGTGGCCGTGAACCGTATTACGTCGGGTCTGCCGATTCGTTCAGACCTGTTGCGCAGCGCCATCGCCGTGCAGCAAGGCCAGACCGTGCGCGTGGTCACGCGAGGCTCTGGTTTTGAGGTGAGCACCGAGGGTCAGGTGCTGTCGCGGGCCAGTGCAGGTGACCCGGTGCAGGTCCGTACGCGTGCCGGTCAGGTCATCAGCGGCACCGTGAAAAGCAACAAGCAGGGCAACATTGAAGTCGAAGTTGCACTATAAGTAAGTATTCACTCTTACCAAGAATTTGCTGACTTCACCCGGGCACTTGAACTGGTAACAGTATGTTACTTGCCTAAAGTTACAGCGGATAATGCCGTTACACAGGCAGGTTTCTGGGGAAAGCACATGAAAATCGAACCACCCGCCAATCCGTTGCCCGGCGTCGGCCCGACGAAGGGGACGACGACCGATCGGACGAGCACCGGCGCTGCGAGCGCTGACGGCGCGGCTACGCCTGCGGCCGGTAATGACGCGAGCGTCAGCACGAGCGCGTTGTCGTCGGAGATGCGTGCGTTGCAGGCGGCCCTGGCCCAAACGGGTTCGGCCGACATCGACGTCGCCAAGGTGTCCGAGATCAAGCAAGCGATTGCGGAAGGGCGTCTTACCATCGATCCCAGCAAGATTGCGGACGGGCTCATTTCGACCGCACGCGATCTGCTCTCCACGCAATCGAACTCATGAACACTGAAGCCCTGCTGACTGCCCTCACGACCGAGATGAACGCGATCAACGCGTTTTCGGCGTTGCTTGGCGAAGAACAGCAGGCTTTGGTCAGTGGCACGCTCGACGCGCTGCCTGAGCTGACCGAGCGCAAGACGCGTGCGGTTGCCGACCTCGCGACGCTTGGTCGCGAGCGCGATGCGCAGCTTCAGGTGCTGGGTTACTCGCCGGATGAAGCCGGTGCGACGGCGGCCGCCGCCAGCGAACCGCGTCTGGGCGCCGCGTGGCAGGCATTGTTGAGCGCAGCGGCCGAAGCCAAGCGCGCCAACGAGACCAACGGCGTACTCATCCGCACCCGCCTGACGTACACGCAGCAGGCGCTGAACGTGCTCTACGGCCCGGAACAGAACGCCCCGCTCTACGGCCCCGACGGCCGCACCACGCCGCGCTCTAGCGGCGGGAGTGTGACGGCGTAATCGCCTCACCACTCGCCAGCATCTCGGCCACCACTTCGGCCACGACCTCGCGTATCCCCCTCAGCGCGCCATCAGGCGTCGCATCTAGCCGCAGCGCCTCAATCGCGAATTGTCCGAAAAATCCGTGACTTCCTGCACGTGCGCCCTTTAGCGACTTACGATCTCGCTCAGTCATTGCGTGCGAACGCATGCCATATCGCCGACGCCGGGCCGTCGGTCATTTGCGAATACACCCCTGTGCTACACTCCGAAAATGATCGTGACCAGATTGATTTAATTTTATCTATCAATAGGTTACGAGAATTTGTTTGCAACGAAAGGAGAGTCCCATGAGCATGAAAGACAGACTGATATCCTCGCTCCGCAAGCGTAGAGCGGAAGTCTTTCTGCGCGCCGACTTCGCAGACCTTGGGAGTGAGGCACAGCTCAGCCGCGCGTTACGAGAACTTGTCGACGACGGGATCATCGTCAAGCTGGGGGTTGGGGTGTATGCGAAAGCAAAACCTAGCGTCCTGTCCGGCAGGCCAATCCCCGTACGTCCAGTCGAAGTCCTGGCGCCGCAAGTGCTCAAGAGACTTGGCGTCAGAACGTACCCCAGCAGACTAGTCGCAGCCTATAACGCCGGTCGCTCCACACAGTTGCCCGCAAAGGTTGTCATCAATACTGGAAACCGCCGCATTGCCCGCAAACTTGGGTTCGGGCAGCAATTCATTCAGTATGAGAACAATTTCCAGAGAGCAACTTGAACTTATCGATGCGCTGGTCGCGGAAGCCGACCTCGGCGGCCTCTCTGCTGCAATCTTAGAAAAAGACATTCACGTGAGCGACACGCTTCAGGCGTTGGCATCACTAAGTCACAAAAACATACGGTTGGTGTTCTGCGGCGGCACGAGCCTCTCGAAAGCCCATCGCTTAATTAGTCGAATGTCCGAAGACATCGACCTGAAGGTCGTACTTGCACCGGACCACGGGCTTTCGCAACACCAACTGAAAAAGAGACTTTCGGCCCTAAAGCAACAGGTCGTCGATTGCATGAAGGGACTGGGGTTCGTAGAGGTCCCGGAGGAAGCTATTGCACGGAACGCGAATAGGTACTTCGCAAGTGGCTGGCTATATCGGCAACGGTACGCCGCCAACACCACCCTGCGCCCACACCTGAAGCTTGAATTCACAACGCGAACACCTTGCTTCGCCACGTCGGAACGATCACTGGGGTACCTAGCGCACCAATCGGCTGGCAAAGACACGGCGGAGTTCACGATGACCTGCGTGGCTGTCGAAGAAACGCTGGCGGAAAAGGTACTTTCATTTCTCCGTCGTTTCGCCGAGCATCGTGCTGGCAAGCGGGGGGACTGGGACGACGCATTGGTGCGGCACATTTACGACACTTGGTGCATCGTCAAAGCGGATGGAGCGGCGGTCGATCTGGCGATCAGGCACTTCAATGATCTCGTTGCTTTTGACCAAGACGAATTTACCCTGCACGCCGAATTCTGCGCAAATCCGGCGGAATGCTTAGGCGAAGCATTGGAAGCGATTGGCGACGATCAACAGACGATAGACGAATACGGGACGAAACTCGTCCCATTGATCTACGGTAACGATCGGCCATCCTTCGGCGAAGCTTTCGGCGTCTTCAAGACCGTGGCGCGGACGTTTCTCCGCACGATACCGTCCACGAAGCCACCTCCCTGCCCCGTATCGCCTGTTTGCGGTCCACCGCACTAACCCGCCGCCTGACCATGCATTTGTCTTTGCCCGATTTCATCGGCATCCTCGGTGCCGCATTCGTGGTGCTTGCCTACTTCCTGAATCAGACAGACCGGCTGTCATCCGGCGATTGGCGCTTTCCAGCGATCAATCTCAGCGGCTCGGCTTTGATTACGGTGTCCCTCGTCTACAACCCGAATCCGGCGTCCCTGCTGATCGAAATCTTCTGGGGAGCGATCAGTCTCTACGGATTGCAAAAAGCCCTCTGACGCGCGAGCGCCTGAGGGCTTTTCTATTCTGCTAATGACGTTACGTTTAACCCGCCGACGTCCACGCCTTGTCGCGCAGCGTCGCGCGCAAGCGTGAAATCGCCTGGCTGTGCAACTGGCACACACGCGATTCGCTGACTTCGAGCACCGCACCGATCTCGCGCAGGTTCAGCCCCTGCTCGTAGTACAGGCTCATCAGCAACTTCTCGCGGTCCGGCAGCCGGTCGATCGCATCCACCACGCCGTGACGCAACCCTTCATCAAGCAGCATCTTGAGCGGGTCCGCCCCCGGGTCTGCACAAATCCGGTCGATGAACGGCTCTTCATCCGCCGATTCGAAGTCTTCGTAGTAGATCAGCTGGCAGCCGTGCACGTCCTGCAACATCTGCTGATACTCAGTCAGTCCGATCGACAGCTCGCCCGCAATCTCGCTCTCCGACGGGCCGCGACCCAGCCGTTGCTCCAGCCGCTGCACCGCCTTCTCGATCTGACGCGCCGTCTTGCGAATGCCGCGTGACGCCCAGTCCAGCTCGCGCAACTCGTCAAGCATCGCGCCGCGAATGCGCTGACTCGCGTACGTCTCGAACTGCGCACCCTGCGTTTCCTGATACCGGTTCGCTGCATCGAGCAGCCCCAGCATGCCGGCCTGAATCAGGTCTTCCAGCTCCACACTCGCCGGCAGCTTGGCCATCAATTGCAGCGCCAGTCGGCGCACCAACGGCGCGTATTGGGTCAGCGTGTCGTTCGTGTCGACCTTCCCGCGCGCGGTATACATGTTTCCCTCCGCTTCCTCTCGACGCGTGCCGTGGCGCTCAGGCGGTGGCCGCAGGCAATACGCCCGCGCCATGCGCCATCTCGCCCATGTCAGCCATGCCCGCGGCCACTGTCTCGCGTGCCGCCAACGGCCAATGCATCACCTGTGCCGCCAACTGCCGATACGCCACCGCCGCCGGTGCCATCGGGAACGCATCGACCACCGTGCGCGTCAGTTGTCGCGCGCGCAGCACCTGCCGGTCCGACGGCACATGACCCGCCAGCTCCAGCGACACCGCCAGATACCGGCTCGCGGTCGTGGCCAGATTGCGGCACACCACTCGCGCTTCCACATCCTCGGCGCGGTTCACCAACACCCGGAACTGCGCCAACGCATATTCGAAATGTGCCTGCTTGATCCACGAGTACGCCCCCGTGATCGACGCCGGCTCACACCCCAGCACCACCAGCACATCGTGCGCATGCGCCGCCAACGGACTCAGCAACGCGCCTGCATGCGTGCAGTCGATGACGACCACGTCCGGCTCGCCCACCGTGAGCAACGGCATGGCCCGCACCGGGTCGATGCGCTCGGGATGACGGTGCGCCACCGGCACCAGGACAAAATTGTCGCGCGTACTCACCCGAACGGCGTCGGGCGAGACCCGCCCCGCCAGCACGTCATGAATGTCGCCGCGCAGCGGCAACCCCATGGCGGGCGCGGCATGGCCGCTTTCGTCGGCCAGCACGACATCCTGACCATGATGGGCCAGCGCACTGGCCAGATTGAGGGCAACACTCGTCTGACCGGCTTCAGGCGCACTTCCCACCACCGCGACAACGCGCGTGGTATGGCGCGCCACCAACCGGCGCAGCCCTTCCGCTTGATCGAGTACGAGTTTAACCAAAGCACGCCTCGCCTGAAGGTTGGGCGGGCGCGAACAGCCCGCTGTAGTTAGGATCGACCCCGCGCACAACCGCCATCAGATCTTCCTCGGCCGGCACGAACGGCGACCCGGTCACCGGTGCCGACAACGCCGTGTCGATCAGGAACTGACGGTCTGCCACGTGCAGGTTCTCCGGCACGCGCTGCCCCGTCGACACGTAATGCACCGGCAAACGATGACGAATCACCGTGTCGAGTACCGACCCGAGATTAGTGGTTTCGTCGAGCTTCGTCAGAATACACCCGGCCAGGTCGCTGCCACCTTCCGCACTCGCGCTCCGGTAGGCATGCACCACTTCATTGAGGGTGTCGCCATGGCTCGTCGCATTGAGCAGCAACAGGCGCTGCACCGGCGTCTCGGCCCCGCACAACATCGCCACTTGCTCGGGCACGGTGCGGTCGCGCTGGCTCATGCCGACCGTGTCGATCAGCACCATATGCTTGTTGCGCAATTCGGTCAGCGCCAGACGCAGATCCGTCGCATCTTTCACCGCGTGCACCGTCACACCGAGAATCTTGCCGTAGATGCGCAGTTGCTCGTGACCGCCGATACGATAGCTGTCGGTCGTGAGCAGCGCGAGCTTCTCGGCACCGTGGCGCATCACGCAACGTGCCGCCAGCTTGGCCGTCGTCGTGGTCTTGCCCACACCGGTCGGCCCCATGAGCGCATACACGCCGCCGCGCTCCATCAGTTCGTCTTCATTGGGCATGACGGGCAAGTTGCGCTTGAGCGCGTTCTTCACCCAGTCGAGCCCGGCATCGCGGTCGCTGCCTTCGGGCAGGTGTTCCAGCAACGCACGGCCCAGTTGCGCCGAGAACCCGGCGGCCAGCAGCGTGCGCAGAATCTCGCCCTGTGCCGGCGAACGGCGCTGTTTGTCGTTCCACACCAGCCCCGCCACCTGCTCTTCGAGCAGACCGCGCATGGACTGAAGCTCACCCATCATGCTCTGCGCAAACGCGCTGGCCGCCGCCGCATCGTGTGCCGAAGCGGTTAGTCCGGCAACTGCGACCGGCGCAGCCGCCGCGGGTTGTATGGGTTGGGCCGGACGCGGACGCGGTCGGTGCGTCGGCATATCGCCACCGGCGAGTGCGTCCAGATCCTCTTCCGCCAGCGCGACGATTTCCACGCCGTTGGCGACCGAGCGGTTGGACAACACGACCGCGTCGGGTCCGATTTCCTCGCGAATCTGGCGCAGTGCGTCGCGGCACGTGCCCGCAAAGAATTTACGAATCTTCACGCTTGACCTCCGATGAGTGCCGTCATTTTCACGTTGCGCGTATCAGGCACTTCCGCATACGACAGAACCTTGAGCTGCGGCAAGCTGCGGCGCAAGAAGCGCGAGAGCAGCGAACGCAGCGGATGTTGAACCAGCAAGACGGCCGGCAGCCCCTGACGCTCCTGACGCGCCACGGCTGCCTGTGTTTCGCGCAACAGCGTGTCGGCGAGGCCCGGCTCCAGACCGGTACCCCCGCCAGCGGACAACGCCTGCGTCAGAATGCGTTCGAGATTGGCGTCGAGGCCAACCACTTCGAGATCGCCGTTGCCCGGGAACACGCTCTGCGTGATCGCCCGGCCCAGCGACAGGCGCACCAGCGCCGTGAGTTCGTGCGGGTCTTGCACGCGCGCGCCATGTTCGGAAATCGCATCGATGATGGTGCGCATGTCGCGAATCGGCACCTGCTCTTCGAGCAGGTTTTGCAGCACCTTTTGCAGCGTGGTGAGCGCGACGGTCTTGGGCACCAGGTCTTCGATGAGCTTCGGCGCGTCCTTGCCGATGCGCTCGATGAGCTGCTGCACTTCCTGACGGCCGAGCAATTCGTGCGCATGCCCGTTGATCAGGTGGTTCAGGTGAGTGGCCACGACCGTACCGGCATCGACCACCGTGTAACCGTACGCCTGCGCCTGATCGCGCTGGCCCACGTCGATCCACATGGCCGGCAGGCCGAACGCCGGATCGCGCGTGGGTGTGCCTTGCAGCGGTGCGCTCACCTGACCCGGATCGATCGCGAGCAACTGGCCCGGATATGCCTCGCCTTCGCCGATGATCACGCCCTTGAGCGTGATGCGGTACTGGTTCGGGCGCAGTTCCAGATTGTCGCGAATGTGCACCACCGGCGCGAGGAAGCCGATTTCCTGCGCAAATTTCTTGCGAATGCCCTTGATGCGCTTGAGCAGCTCGCCATCCTGATTGCGGTCCACCAGCGGAATCAGGCGGTAACCGACTTCCAGCCCCAGCGGGTCGACCAGCGCCACGTCGTCCCACGAGGCTTCGGCCACTTCGCTGGGTGCCGACGTCGCGACCGGCGCGGGACGCGTCGACTCCTGCTTGGCGCGCTCGGTGCGCTGATGCTGCCAGCGAGCCAGTGCACCCAGCCCGAAGGCCAGCACCAGGAAGGCAAAGTGCGGCATGCCCGGAATCAGGCCCATCAACCCGAGGATGGCGGCCGTAATGCCCAGCACGCGGGGGTTGTTGAACAGCTGCGAGACGACCTGCTGACCAATGTCTTCGTCGGTCGCCACGCGCGAGACAACCACACCGGCCGCCGTCGAGATCACCAGCGCCGGAATCTGCGCGACCAGACCGTCACCGATCGTGAGCAGCGTGTAGTTCTTGGCCGCCGTGCCGATGTCCAGACCGTGCTGGGCTACGCCGACGATCAAACCGCCGACGATGTTGATGACCATGATCATCAGGCCCGCCACCGCATCGCCGCGCACAAACTTCGATGCACCGTCCATCGAGCCGTAGAAGTCGGCTTCCTGCGCGATCACCGTGCGGCGCTTGCGCGCTTCGTCTTCACCGATCAGGCCGGCGTTCAGGTCGGCGTCGATGGCCATCTGCTTACCCGGCATGGCGTCCAGGGTAAAACGCGCGCCCACTTCGGCGATACGCCCGGCACCCTTGGTGATCACCATGAAGTTGATGACCACGAGGATGATGAACACCACGATACCGACGGCGTAGTTGCCGCCGACGAGGAAGTGGCCGAACGCCTCGATCACCTTGCCGGCCGCATCCGGGCCGGTGTGACCTTCGAGCAGCACCACCCGGGTGGACGCCACGTTCAGCGACAGGCGCAGCAGCGTGGAGAACAGCAGCACGCTCGGGAACGCCGCGAAGTCGAGCGGCTTTTGCGTGTACATGCTGACCAGCAGCACCATCACGGCGAGCGCGATGTTGAACGTAAAGAGCAGATCCAGGATGAACGGCGGCAACGGGAGGATCATCATGCCCAGAATCATGACGATCAGCACCGGCGCGGCGAGTGACTTCAGGTTGCCGCCGAGCAACGTTTGGGACGAGCGCAGAAACTGGTTCGCGCGGGGGTTGAGGTTCATTCGTTACGCTCCGGCGCGCGGCAGCGCGTCGAGTTCAGCCGGGACCGGCAGATCCGACGGGGTACGCGGCTCGGCGCCCCCTTCGTTACGCCAGCGGCGAAGCTGGAAGACCCACGCAAGCACTTCGGCCACGGCCGTGTAGAGCGTGGCCGGAATTTCGTGACCGATTTCCACGTGCTTGTGCAGCGCACGGGCCAGCGGCGGAGCTTCGAGAATCGGGATGCGGTGCTCTTCGCCCATTTCGCGGATACGTTTGGCCACCAGATCGGTGCCCTTGGCCAGCACGCGCGGGGCGCGCATGTTGTCCTTGTATTCGAGCGCGACGGCAAAGTGCGTCGGGTTGGTGACGATCACGTCGGCCTTGGGCACGTCCTGCATCATGCGCCGGCGCGCCGCCTGGCGCTGCAACTGGCGGATATGCGCCTTGACGTGCGGATCGCCTTCGTTTTCCTTGTTCTCCTGGCGCACTTCCTCTTTGGTCATGCGCAGCTTCTTGTAGTGCTGCCAGAGCTGGAACGGGATATCGATGGCCGCCACCAGCAGCAGCGACATCACGATGAACGCACAGCACACCACGATCATCTCGCCCACATGCGGCAGGGCCACGCGCGGCGACTGGGTCATCAGGCCCATCACGGCGTCGCGGTCGCGGGCGATCGCCCAGTAAGCAACCGACCCCACGAGCACGGTCTTGGCGATGGCCTTGATCAGCTCGACCAGACCCTGCGTGGAGAACATGCGCCCCAAACCCTTCGCCGGGTTCAGCCGGCCGAAGTTGGGTGCAAGCGATTTGGTGGAGAAGAGCCAGCCGCCCAGCGCCATGGGCGCGGTGATCGCCGCCAGCACCAGCAGGCCGAGCAGCGGGGCAATGACCATGAGGGCGTCGGCCCCCGAGTGGGCGGCGTTGGCAAGCATGCGGTGGGTGTCGAGCGCGGTGCCCGGCTCGAATTGCATGCCGTGACGCATCAACTGGGCGAAGCCTTGGGAGATCCGGTCGGCGGTCATCCACATGCCCGCGACACCGGCAGCCAGCAGGGCAAAGGTGGATAGCTCGCGCGAACGCGCAACCTGCCCCTCCTCGCGCGCCTTTTCAAGACGCCGGGGAGACGCGGGTTCCGATTTTTCGAGATCGCTTTCCTCAGCCATGCCCTATCCACGTCGGGCGGACAGACCCACCCTATCCCGACCGATTATGTCCGTAACCGTCAAGACACAAAGGGGGGAATAGAGGCGGGAATGGGCGGTATTTCAGAACCCGAGGCTGGCAAGCAGGTCATCGACCTGCTCTTGATCGGACACGATGTCCGTGCGACCTTCTTTTTTGACCTGCGGACCGTTGAGCAGGGAGTCTTCCGCTTCCTTGCGCTTCTCGGGCGGCATGTTCTCGAGCAGCGTCTGGAACAGGTGCTTCTCGATCTCCTGCACGACTTCCATGATCTTCTTGATGACCTGACCGGTCAGATCCTGAAAGTCCTGCGCCATCATGATTTCCATCAGATGGGCATTGGTCGCGCGGGTGTCTTCGGGCACCCGGCGCAGGTAGCCGCGCGTCTCGGTGACCAGCTTGCGCGCGTCTTCGAGTTCGAGCGGCTGGTCGAACCACTTCTCCCAGCGCGCGTCGAGCGCGTTGGCGTCGACTTCCAGCCGCTCCTGAATGGGCTTGGCCAGCTCAATCGCGGTGAGCGCGCGCACGGCGGCCTGTTCCGTCATCGTCGCGACGTAGTTCAGCCGGTCGCGCGCGTCGGGAATGGCCTCGGCGGCTTGCTCGAGTTGTTTATCCAGGCCGAGTTCGCGCAGGTTGTCGCGCAGCATGCGCGTCAATTGCCCGATGCGCATGAGCATGCGCTCGGCCGGGTCTCCTGCCGGCGCGGCCCCGTTGGGCTCGACCGGCCATTCAGTGCTCGCGTCGTGGGTCACGCTCAGGCCCCCGTCTTTTCCATTTTCTCGAAGATCTTGCCCAGCTTTTCATCCAGGGTTGCGGCCGTGAACGGCTTGACCACATACCCGCTCGCCCCCGCCTGCGCGGCAGCGATGATGTTTTCCTTCTTGGCTTCGGCAGTCACCATCAGCACCGGCAGCTTCGAGAGGTTCGGGTCGGCGCGAATCTGCTGGAGCATCGTCAGGCCGTCCATGTTCGGCATGTTCCAGTCCGAGACCACGAATTCGAAACTGCCGCCGCGCAGCTTGGCCAGCGCCGCCGCGCCGTCTTCGGCTTCGTCGACGTTCGAGAAACCCAGCTCCTTGAGCAGGTTTCGCACAATCCGGCGCATCGTCGGGAAATCGTCGACGACCAGAAACTTCAAGTTCTTGTCTACCATCATCACTCCAATTCGGCCGGTGCCCCCGAGGGGCCCGGCGCCATTTCATGGGGCCTTCGCCGCAGCACTCCAGTGCCCTGGGTGCTCGCAAAACATGCGAAGCATACTGCGAAAACGAAAAGCGCCCTACTATACTCGTTGCGTGCGTTCGCCAAATTTCGCGACCTGATGCAGCACTTTGCGCGCCATCTCCGACAGGGGCACGACCTCTTCGGCCCCGCCCATCGCAATGGCTTCGCGCGGCATGCCGAACACGATGCAGCTCGCTTCGTCCTGCGCAAACGTGTGCGCGCCTGCCCGGCGCATCTCCACCAGTCCGGCCGCACCGTCGCGGCCCATCCCCGTGAGAATCACCCCGATCGCATTGCGCCCGGCGTGGACCGCTGCGGAGCGAAACAATACATCGACCGACGGCCGATGTCGATTCACCGGCGGTGCCGGGTCGAGCAAGGCCACATAGTTGGCACCGCTACGCGAGAGCTGCAAGTGGGTGTCGCCACCCGGCGCAATATACGCATGGCCCGGCAGCACGCGCTCACCATGCTCGGCTTCCTTCACCGTGATACGGCAAAGCCCGTTCAGGCGCTGCGCGAACGACTTGGTAAAGCCGGCCGGCATATGTTGCGTAATCAGAATCGCGGGCGCATCGGGCGGCATCGGCACGAGCACTTCGCGAATCGCTTCGGTCCCGCCCGTCGACGCGCCGATGATGATCAACTTTTCAGTCGACACCAGCGGGTTGCGCAAAAGCGGCGCCGCTTCGATCGGTGCCGGCGTTGCGCTCTTGGGCGGTGCACTGCGCACACGGGCGCGCGCGGCGGCGCGAATCTTGTCGGCGATCATCTCGCCGTACTCGAGCATGCCGTCGCGAATGCCCAGACGCGGCTTGGTCACGAAGTCGACCGCGCCCAGTTCCAGCGCGCGCAGCGTGACTTCCGAGCCGCGCTCGGTCAGCGACGACACCATCAGCACCGGCATCGGCCGCAGACGCATGAGCTTCTCGAGGAAGTCCAGACCATCCATGCGCGGCATTTCGACGTCGAGCGTGAGCACGTCAGGGTTGTGTTGTTTGATGAGATCGCGCGCGACCAGCGGGTCGGGTGCGGTCGCCACCACCGTCATGTCCGGTTGCGCATTGATGATCTCGGTCATCAGGCTGCGCACGAGTGCGGAATCGTCCACGCACAGGACTTTGATAGGTTCGCTCAAGCCTCCTCCATTTTTCGGTTGTCAGGCCCCGGCCGAGGCTTGGCGGTTCTGGCCGGTGGCGCAAAGAGTTCTACGGAGCCCCGTACTTCGCGTGTGCGCAGTCGCTGCGCATACGCCTGTTCGCGCTGTGCAATCGCCGGGTCTCCGCGATCGCCCAACTTCTTGACCATCACCCGGCCGGTGCGCGGCAGAAAGCACACCTTGCGCGGATGCGGTCCGAGCAGATCCTGCGCAGTCACGCGAATCTGCTCGGTCTCGAGATAGCGCAACACAAAGTTCGCGTTGCGATCCCCGATGTTCAATGTGGTCATGCCCGCCAGCACGGCGCCGCCGCCAAACACCTTGGCTTCGAGCCGCTCACGGCGTGCCCCGAGCTTGATCAGCTCGTTGATGAGCATTTCCATGGCATATGCGCCGTAGCGCATCGATGCCGAGAGCAACCGGTCGCGGTCGCTCTCGCCGTCGTCGGGCAGCATGAAGTGATTCATGCCGCCGATGCCCGTGACGTTGTCGCGCACACACGCGGCCACACACGAGCCCAGCACCGTCACGAGCATGATGTCTTCGGTCGTGACGAAGTATTCGGACGGCAGCAGTTTGACGGCGCGCGTGTTGAACGCGCTGTCGAAGTAATGATTGGTCGCGAGGGCTTCGGCCAGCGGCTGCGCCATGTCAGGCTCCCCTTGCTCCGGTGCCGGCCAGTTCGTACACCGTCTGCCCGCGCAGACGGAACGCCCGGCTCACATACGTGAAGTTCTCGGAGTGCCCGGCAAAGAGCAGTCCGTCCGGTTTGAGCAACGGCACGAAGCGCTCGAGAATGCGCGCCTGCGTCGCCTTGTCGAAATAGATCATCACGTTGCGGCAGAAGATCACGTCGAACGGCCCGCCAAGCTGCCACGACGGGGCGAGCAGGTTGAGCGGCGCAAACGTGACCAGTTGCTGCAATTCGGGGCGCACCTTGATCTTGCCGGCGTTCGCACCCGTGCCACGCAGAAAGTGGCGGCGCAGTTGCTCTTGCGAGAGCTTGCCGGTTTGCTCGCCGTTGTAGACCGCCGCCGAGGCGCGTGCGAGCACCTGCGTGTCGACGTCAGTCGCAATCACACTGGCGTTGGGCCGCGAGCCCAGCGTATCGACCAGCGTCATCGCAATCGAATACGGTTCTTCGCCGGTCGAGGCCGCACAGCACCAGATCGAGATCGGCTTGGCGCGGTTACGGATGAAATCGGCGAGCAGCGGGAAGTGATGCGATTCGCGGAAGAACGACGTCAGGTTGGTGGTGAGCGCGTTGGTGAACGACTCCCACTCGCTATCACCGGTGTCGGCTTCGAGCATGTCGAGGTATTCGGTGAAGCTCGTCATGCCGAGCGCGCGCAGCCGCCGTGCGATGCGGCTATAAACCATCTCCCGCTTGTGTTCGGCCAGTGCGATGCCCGCACGCTGATAAATCAGATTGCGAATGCGGCCGAAGTCGGCCAGCGAGAACGCGAAGTCGCGCTCGCCCGCGAGCGCAGCCCCGCTGGCACGGGCAAACTCCGTGCTGCGGCTGCCGTCGCCACCCTCGTTGCCGGGGGCGCCGCGACGCGTCGTATGCGAGGTAATGCGCGAGTCAGTCATTGAGTTTCACCGGCGTCAGTGGCTCGCCTTATGCCGCGCGAGCGAACGGTTGCGGCGGGCTCTCGCGACGCGTGGCGCTCATCGCATGAATACTTGCGCTGCCCGCCCCGCTCGTCTGGAACACCGAAACCGCCGCACGCAGTTCGTGCGCCTGCGATTCCAGTGCCCCGGCGGCCGCAGCCGCCTCTTCCACGAGTGCCGCATTCTGTTGCGTGACTTCGTCCATCTGGGTCACGGCACGATTGACCTGCTCGATGCCGTTCGACTGCTCGGCCGACGCCGCCGAAATTTCGCCCATGATGTCGGTCACACGCTTGACCGCCTGCACGATCTCTTCCATCGTCTGGCCCGCTTGTGCAACCTGCGAGGTGCCGTCCTGCACCCGGCGCGACGACTCTTCGATCAGTGCCTTGATTTCCTTCGCAGCCGACGCGCTGCGCTGCGCCAGCGTGCGCACTTCGCCCGCCACCACCGCGAAGCCACGGCCTTGTTCGCCCGCACGTGCGGCTTCCACGGCGGCGTTCAGGGCGAGAATGTTGGTCTGGAAGGCAATGCCGTCGATCACGCTGATGATGTCCACAATCTTGCTGGAGCTGGCGGAAATGCCATCCATCGTCGTGCCGACCTGCCCGGCCACCTGTCCGCCACGCGAGGCGATCTCGGACGCGGTCACCGCGAGCTGGCTGGCCTGACGCGCGTTGTCGGCGTTCTGCCGGACGGTCGCCGTGAGCTGCTCCATCGACGACGCGGTTTCTTCCAGCGAAGCGGCTTGTTGTTCTGTACGCGCCGACAGATCGGTATTGCCCGCCGCAATCTGCTGCGCGGCCGTCGTGATCGACTCGGTGCCTTGTCGAATCTGTCCGATGGTGTCGGCCAGCGTGTGTTGCATGCGCTGCATCGCGAACAGCAGGCTGGTGTTGTCGCCGGCGGCCACGTTCACGTGGCTTTGCAGATCGCCCGCCGCAATGCGTTGCGCGATTTCTGCCGCATATTCGGGCTCGCCGCCAAGGCTGCGCTGCACATTGCGGATGATCGCGACCATGGCCGCCGTGACGATACCGCCGATGAGCAACAGCACGATGCCGTAGCGCAGCAGCGTCGCGAGGAACGCATCGTCGACGTCCTGCACGTACACACCGCTCATGAAGCCCCAGTCCCACGGCGCGAAGTACTTCACGAACGAGAGCTTGGCCATGCGCTTGTCGCTGCCGGCCACTCGCCCGTAATAGTCGACGAAGCCTGCGCCCTTGTCTTTGGCCACGCGGGCCATTTCGACATAAAGCAGCTTGCCGTTCGAATCCTTGTAGGTGGAGACGTCCTTGTTCACCAGATCGGCGAGCGTCGGGTGCATGAGCACGGTCGGCTTGGTGTCGAAGATGACCACATAGCCGCTGCCGCCGTCGCCGTAGCGCATCGACTTCAGACGTGCCATTGCCTGCTGTTTGGCCTCGGCCTCAGGCATCTTGCCCGCAGCGGCCTGTGCGGCGTAATCGCGCACGATGCCGTCGGCGGTGGTCACGATGTCCTGCACGGCGTCTCGCCGCTCGGCCAGCATCGTGCCGCGTTCATGCCACGACGCCCAACCGCCGAGCAATAAAAGACCCAGCCACATCAGCGCGAGCGCGGACCAGAGTTTTGCCTTGAGACTCAACTGCATCATGATGTGACCCTCCACCACCGGCTCACCGTCGCGCGGACATCGTGTCCCGCACGCACGGCGGCTTTTGTCTTACCCATTGTTGCCACTTGCCGACACGTACCGCCCGGAGCTGTAAGCTGCCACTCCGGACCGGCATGTGCACCGTTCCTGTAGTTACTGCTGGTGTTGCCTGTACTGCACGTAATGCTGGTGCTGCGGGTGTTGCCTGTACTGTGTTGCCGGAAGGGCGCGCTATCGCGTGATAACGCGCGCTTCAAGACGATCAGAACGTTTCCCAATCGCCGTTGGCGTCGTCCGTGCCGGTGCGGGCTGCCGGGGCAGCAGCGGCCGGGGCCGGACGGCGCAGCGGTGCGGCTGCCGGAGCGGCCTTGGGTGCTGCCGCCTTCGGGGCTGCTGCCGGGGCCGGCGCGGCGGTCTTTCTGACCGGCGGGCGAGCAACGGCTCGCGGTGCGGGCGCTGCCGCCAGTGCCGGTGCAGCATGCGCGGCGTGACCGGCTTGGGCACCTGCGGCCTGACTGGCGTCCAGACGGAACACCGAGACGACCGACTTGAGGCGGTTGGCCTGCTCTTCGAGCGACCCGGCGGCGGCGGCGGCTTCTTCGACGAGTGCCGCGTTCTGCTGCGTGACTTCGTCCATCTGCGTCACGGCACGATTGACCTGCTCGATGCCGCCCGACTGCTCGGCCGACGCGGCCGAAATCTCGCCCATGATGTCGGTCACGCGCTTGACCGCCTGCACGATCTCTTCCATCGTCTGACCGGCCTGCTCGACGAGCGCCGAACCGTCCTCGACCTTGTGGGCCGAGTCTTCGATCAGTTCCTTGATTTCCTTCGCAGCTGCGGCGCTGCGCTGTGCCAGCGTGCGCACTTCGCCTGCAACCACCGCAAAGCCACGACCCTGCTCGCCCGCGCGCGCAGCTTCCACAGCGGCGTTCAGGGCCAGAATGTTGGTCTGGAAGGCGATACCGTCGATCACGCTGATGATGTCGACGATCTTGCTGGAGCTCGTCGAGATGCCCTGCATCGTGCCAACCACTTTGCCCACGACGTCACCGCCGCGTGCCGCGATATCCGACGCATTCACTGCGAGCTGGCTCGCCTGACGAGCGTTGTCGGCGTTCTGTTTGACGGTGGCGGTGAGCTGCTCCATCGACGAGGCGGTTTCTTCCAGCGAGGCGGCCTGCTGTTCCGTACGGGCCGACAGATCGGTGTTGCCTGCGGCGATCTGTTGCGCGGCGGACGTGATCGACTCGGTGCCCGAGCGCACTTCGGCAACGGTACGCACGAGGCTGTCCTGCATGTGCTTCACGCCCTTGAACAGGCGGCCGGTCTCGGTGTCGTTCCACACGTCGATGCGCTGCGTGAGGTCACCGCCGGCGATTTTCTCGAAGTGCTTGATGGCGTCGTCGATCGGGCCGACGATGGCGCGCGTGAGCGTGATCTGCGTGATCAGACCGACCACCAGACCCACGAGCAGGCCGATGCCGACCATCCACATCACCAGCGTGTAGCGGGTCTGCGCCACGTCGTAGCGATCTTGCGCGTTCTTGACCTGGAGGTCGGCCAGCGTCGTCATCGCCTTGGTGTAATCGCCGAACAGGCGCGGCACATCCATCACGGTCTTGGCGTGGAAGTCGGGAATGTCGCCCGATTCGATCGCCTTGAGCGCCGGCAGAATGCCTTCGTTCACGACCTTGCTGCGGGTGGCGACGGCGGCGTCGGCCAGCGGCTTCTCGCCATCGCTCATCGGCAGCGCGGCGTAAGTGGCCCACGCATCGTCGGCCTTCTTGAGGTTGTTGCGCACCCCGTCGATGGCCGTCTTGATTTCACTCGGATCGGCGATGAACTCGATGCGCGCCAGGGTCACACGTGCGGAGAGCGTGGAGAGCGTGGTCTGTGCCAGGGCACGCGACGACGCCATGTCGTTCGTGTACATATCCTGCAACGACGCGTTGCTCTGTCGCAGCGACAAGAGCCCCACCGCGGCGCCGACGACCAGCAGCACCATGAAGAGTCCAAGCGCCAGCGTCAGCCGTGCCCGGATGGTGACATTTTTAAACATAACGACCTCTACCCCGTGAATACCGGCTCACGCCGGCGTACCCATCCCAATCACCGAAACGTTCAAAACTCTTCCCAGTCGCCCGAGTCGCTCGCGCCACCGGCAGGCGCGCTGCCGGGTGCCGCTTTGCCGCGACGCGCCGCCAGTTGCAAGACCTGCGCATCTTCCTGTGCATTCGTGGCCATCGCTGCCGAACCGGCGGCAGCGGCGGCAGCGGCAGCAGCGGCGGTTTGCGGACGGCGCGTTACCGTGCGCGCCGCAGCGGCACCGGCGCTCGCGCGCGCGGTGGCTGCACCCGCGGCAGTTGCCGAGGCTTTCGTTGCACTCGCGGCCGATGCTGTCTTGGCTGCGCTAGCAACGGGTTGCGCTGTGCTCGCTGCCGTCGAGTGACGAACGGTCTGGGCGCTGGCAGCGCGCGCGAGTGCCGCACTGCGCGCATCGCCTGCCTTGAACGCATCGCCGACACGGAACACCGAGACGGCGTCGCGCAGGCGGTGCGCCTGTTCTTCCAGCGAGCCCGCCGCAGCGGCCGCTTCTTCGACCAGTGCCGCGTTCTGTTGCGTGACCTCGTCCATCTGGGACACGGCGCGGTTGACCTGTTCGATACCACCCGACTGTTCGGCGGAGGCCGCCGAAATCTCGCCCATGATGTCGGTCACGCGCTGCACGGCCTGCACGATTTCATCCATCGTCTTGCCGGCCTGCGACACCAGTGCCGAACCGTTTTCGACGCGGCCCACCGAGTCTTCGATGAGCACCTTGATTTCTTTCGCCGCCGACGCGCTGCGCTGCGCCAGCGTGCGCACTTCGCCCGCGACCACGGCGAAACCGCGGCCTTGTTCGCCCGCACGCGCGGCTTCCACAGCGGCGTTCAGCGCGAGGATGTTGGTCTGGAAGGCAATGCCTTCGATGACGCTGATGATGTCGACGATCTTGTGCGAACTCGACGAGATGCCCTGCATGGTGTCGACCACGTTGCCGACCACCTGACCACCTCGTGCTGCAATTTCCGACGCGTTGACGGCCAACGCGCTCGCCTGCTTGGCGTTGTCCGCGTTCTGCTTGACCGTGGCCGTGAGCTGCTCCATCGACGACGCCGTCTGTTCCAGCGACGCGGCCTGCTGCTCGGTGCGCGCCGACAGATCGGTGTTGCCCGCGGCGATTTCGCGCGACGCCACGTTGATCGACTCGATGCCCTCGCGCACGTCGGAGACGATCGACAGCAGGCTGTTCTTCATGACCGTCAGGCCGAACAGCAGTTGGCCGACTTCGTCGCGCCCGGTGCCTTCGGCCTTGCCGGTCAGGTCACCCGCCGCAATTTGCTTGGACATCGACAGCGCCACGCGCAGCGGATGGTTGATCGCACGGCGCAGAATGCTGCCGAGCACGAACAGCACGATGATGCCGCCGATCACCGCCACCGCCGTGAGCGCACGCACGATGGTGTGCTCACGCTGGCCCTGTTGATACAGGTCGGTCGCCTGCGTGAGTTCCAGTCGCGTGAGCACGTTGAGCTCGTCGCGCATCGGACCGTACGCGGGTTTCACTTTCTCGAGGTACGTCTGTTGCGCGCCTTCCGCCGAGCCGACCTTGAGCATTTCGACGGTCTGTTGCAGGCCATCGGTGGTGAAGCGCTGGCGAATCACGTTGAAGCGTTCGGCCTGTGCCTGCGTGGCCGGGTCGACCGACTTCATGTAGTTCGCCCACTCGCGATTGATGTCGTCGAGGCTGGCGGTAATCTCGTCGCCCGCGCGCTTCATCGCGTCGAGATTCGGGCTGCCGATGGCTTCCGCCACGAGCAATACGTCGCGGTCGAGCTTCTGGCCGATGGCGCCCAGTGTGCCGACCGGCACCATGCCGTTCTGGTACACCTGAAGCAGCTTGGCGTTGCTGCTCGACATGCCCCACAGGCCCAGTCCGCCCACGATGGCGAGCAGCAGCGCGCCGAGCACGATGATGCCGGTCAGGCGCGCGCGCAGCGTGTCGATGCGAATCTTGCGCACGAGTGCAGCGATGCCACCCCGTTCGACCCGGCCACCGCGAATGCGCAGATTGCCGGCCTGACCATTGCGAAAGCGCGCGTAGATAGTTTCAGCCTGATCGGTCGCACCGGCCGCCGGGCGCACGCGCACCGAGGTGTACCCCACCACCGCGTCGTTTTCGAGCGTCGGGGTGACGGTTGCCAACACCCAGTAGAAGTCGCCGTTCTTACGGCGGTTCTTCACGAGGCCGGTCCACGTATCGCCGCGATTGATCGTGTCCCACAGGTCGCCGAACGCTTCGGGCGGCATGTCGGGATGGCGCACGATGTTGTGCGGCGCGCCCAGCAGTTCGTCACGCGAATAGCCACTCACCTCCACGAAGGCGGGATTGGCATACGTGATCCGCCCCTTCAGATCCGTTCGCGAGATCAGGTACTGATGCTCGCCGATGACGAATTCGTTCTGGGTGACGGGCTGGTTATCGCGCACGTGCTCGGTCTCCGTAGTCTTCGGGTGAGTGGGTTATGTCTGTGGGTAACGCTGCGGGTGTCTCTGCCCGTCTGCTTCCGTCTGTTTCGATCACTTTGCTGCTGTCGGCACGGCATCTCCGGACGCCGCGCCGTGGTGCTGCGCCTTAGCCGGCCTTAGCTCGCCAGACGTTCGATCAGCGCCATGTCGTCGCTGGTCATGAGCTTCTCGATGTCCATCAGGATCAGCATGCGGCCTTCGACCGTGCCCAGCCCCGTGATGTACTCGGTCGCCAGTTGTGCGCCGAACTCCGGTGCCGGCTTGATTTCGCCGCGCGCGAGCGTGAGCACGTCGGACACACCGTCAACGACCATGCCGACCACACGGCCGGCCACGTTCAGAATGATCACGACGGTCTGGGTGTCGTACTCGACACGGCCGAGGCGGAACTTGATACGCATGTCCACGATCGGCACGATGATGCCGCGCAGGTTGATCACGCCCTTGATGAAGTCGGGGGCGTTGGCGATGCGCGTGACGGCGTCGTAGCCGCGAATTTCCTGCACCTTCAGGATGTCGATTCCGTATTCCTCTTCACCGAGCGTGAAGACCAGAAATTCCTGGCCGTCGCCCTCGGTCTGCATGGCGCCGCCCTGGCGCGACATGGCATGCTCTTGCGAAAGCTTTTCCATCTGACGACTCTCCGACTTCAGTTGAAGATGGTGGCCGATGCCGAGCGCTGGCCGCGCTGAAGCGCCGCCACGTCCACGATCAGGGCCACACTGCCGTCACCCATGATGGTGGCGGCAGAAATACCGTGAATACGGCGGTAATTGGTTTCGAGGTTCTTCACCACGACCTGCTGCTGGCCCACCAGCTCGTCGACGAGCAACGCAAAGCGGCGGCCTTCAGCTTGCAGGATCACGATGATGCCCTGCGTGGGATCCCCACGCGCCTCCGGCACGTCGAACGCGCGGTACAGCTCCACGAGCGGCAGATACTCGCCGCGCACCAGCACGACCTGCCCTTCACCGGTCACCGCGCGAATGTCGTCGCGGCGCGGTTGCAGCGACTCCATCACGAAGTTCAGCGGCAGAATGAAGATCTCCGTGCCGACCTTGACGGACATGCCGTCGAGAATCGCCAGCGTAAGCGGCAGCACGATGCGGATGGTGGTGCCCTTGCCGCGCGTGGACAGAATCTCCACGTGGCCGCCCATCTGCTGAATGTTTCGTTTGACGACGTCCATACCGACGCCACGGCCCGACACGTCGGTCACGGCTTCGGCCGTCGAGAAACCCGGCGCGAAAATCAGCTGCCAGACTTCCTCGTCCGCCATCGAGTCGGACACGTTCATGCCTTGCTGCTGCGCCTTGGCGAGAATCTTCTCGCGGCGCAGGCCGGCACCGTCGTCGCTCACTTCGATCACGATGTTGCCGCCCTGATGCGCGGCAGACAGCACGAGCTGGCCCACGGGGTCTTTGCCCGAGGCGAGACGCGCTTCCGAGGTTTCGATGCCGTGGTCGAGACTGTTACGCACCAGGTGCGTGAGCGGATCGATGATGCGCTCGATCAGGCTCTTGTCGAGTTCGGTCGCCTGGCCGAACGTGACCAGTTCGATCTGCTTGCCGAGCTTGGTCGCGAGATCGCGCACCAGGCGGGGGAAGCGCGAGAACACGTAGTCCATCGGCATCATGCGGATGGACATGACCGCTTCTTGCAGGTCGCGTGCGTTGCGCTCCAACTGGCCCATGCCGTTGAAGAGACGGTCGTGCAGCATCGGGTCGAGGCTGCTGGCCGTCTGCGCGAGCATGGCCTGCGTGATCACCAGTTCGCCCACCAGATTGATGAGCTGGTCGACCTTTTCCACACCCACACGAATGGAGCTGTTCTCGTGACCGGCAGCGCCGCCGGCGGCCGGGGCCGCGGCGCGCTTTTCCGGCGGATGGGTGCCATTGCCACCATTTCCACCACTGGCACCGGCTTGCGCGACGGGGGCCGGCGGCACCACGATCTGCTCGGGGGCAGGCGCGGCTGCCGGGGCAGCGGCGGGGACTTCGATCTGGGCCGGCGCGGCGGCGATCGGTTCGAAGATTTCGACGGCGGGCTGTGCGACCGGGGCCGCAGCAACGGGCGCGGCAGGCGCAACCGGCGCAGCGGGAGTCGCGGCAGCAAGCGCGGCGACCGCAGCGGCATCCTGCACGTCGATCTGCGACGGCTCGATCACGAAGCAGCACACGGCGAGAATGTCGTCGGCGCCGCAGGTGGTGTCGAGCCACAGGTGCAGTGCGTTGTCGACCGACTGGCGGCCGGCCACGTGACCGAGGTTGCCGAGTTCTTCGGCAAGCAGGGTCTGGTCCTTTTCGCTCACGCCCGTGAGCGTGACCTTGAGGCGGGTCTGGCCCGGTGCGACCGGGCTGGTGGGTGCGCCACTCGCGTCGGTCGTGGCTTCGGGCGCCGCAGGCGCGGCGGCCGCAACGGGGGCCGGGGCAGCAGGCGAAGCCGGCGCGGCCGACGGCGCCTCGCCGCTTTCTTCTGCGGCCAAGCGTTGGAGCACCGCGCAGATGCGCGTCATCGCCTCGACATCGGGTTCACTGGAGGCGCGGTAGGCATTCAACTGTTGATGCAACACGTCTTTGGTTTCCAGGAAGGTGTCGACCATCTCGGTGCGCAACTGCAACTCGCCGCGACGCGCGCGGTCGAGCAGGTTTTCCAGCAAGTGAGTGGTCTCGGTGAGCGCGGTGAAGCCGAACGTCGCGGCCCCGCCCTTGATCGAGTGCGCGGCGCGAAAGATCGCGTTGAGCTGCTCGTTATCCGGCGCGCTCACGTCGAGCGCCAGCAAGAGATGCTCCATCTCTGCGAGCAACTCTTCCGCTTCATCGAAAAAGGTCTGGTAGAACTGGGTGATATCCACCGGTTTCCTCGTCCTAACTTGGTTGTGCCGTCGACGCCATCAACATCGTCATGTGCCCGCGCCGACAAGCGAGCCCACCACGTCGACCAGTGCCTCGGGGTCGACCGGCTTGATCAGCCAGCCGCTTGCCCCCGCTTCACGGGCCGCCGTCTTATACGCGCCGTCAACTTCTGTGGTGAGCACCAGAATCGGCGTTTGTGCGAACGCATCGAGGTCCCGCAGGGCACGAATCAGCGACAGCCCGTCCATACCGGGCATGTGCTGGTCGGTCAGCACCAGATCGAAATTCGCATTCGATGCCAGTGCCAGTGCCTCCTGTCCGTCGCGCGCGGTCGTCACGGCATAGCCGGCTTCATCGAGCGTGGCCGCCAGAATCTGACGCATTGACGCGGAGTCGTCGACCGCGAGAATCGTATTGCGTGCCTGCATGGCCTCCATGCGTCTCCTCTTCTTATCGGTTATCTCGCCGCTGCGCCGTTTGCACCCGGCGCAGCAGGGGCTGCGGGGGGTGCTGGCGGCGACGGTACGCCCGGCGGCAACACGCCACTAATGGCAGCGTTGACGGCGTCGGCGCCCGAGCCTCGGGCGTTCGTCGCATCGATCGTCGGCTGATCGCCCTCGTGCTTCACAGAAGCCTCGGCACGGCGATTGAGCACGATGATGCTGATGCGTCGGTTGATCGGGTTGTAAGCGTCGTCGCGATCGAGCGGCACGGTCGAGGCCAGCCCCACCACGCGCAAGACCTTCTCGCCATCGAGGCCGCCCGCGATCAACTCGCGACGCGAGGCGTTCGCGCGATCGGCCGACAGCTCCCAGTTGCTATAGCTCTTGTCGCCCTGCGCATACGCCGTCGCGTCGGTGTGACCCGAGAGGCTGATGCGATTGGGCACGTCGTTGAGCGACTTGCCGATCTCGCGCAGGATGTCGCGCATATACGGTTGCACCTGCGCGCTCGCGTTGGCGAACATCGGCCGGTTCTGATCGTCGACGATCTGAATGCGCAAGCCTTCGGTCGTCACGTCGATGAGCAACTGTTTGCGGAATTGCCTGAGCGTCGGGTTATTTTCGATCGCCTTCTCGAGCCGCGCCTTGAGTTCGCGCAAACGCTGCGCATCGGCGCGCTCGGCCAACTCGGCCGTCGTGGCCTGACGCGAGCGGACCTGATCGCCGCGCGACTTCTGGCCATCGGTACGCGTCGTGTCGGTGCCGCCACCGGGAATCACGCCGCTGTTGTCCGCTGCATTACGCCCGCCCGTGAGGGCAACCTTGAGCGGCGTACGGAAGTATTCGGCGATGCCTGTCAGTTCCTTGCTGCTCACGGAACTGAGCAGCCACATCAGCAGGAAGAACGCCATCATGGCCGTCATGAAGTCGGCGTAGGCAATCTTCCACGCACCGCCATGGTGGCCGTGCCCGCCGGCTTTGCGGCGCTTGACGATAATGGGCCGCTCGTCTTTCTCGCTCATTGCTGCCGTCCGTCAACGTGCCTTGACCTGGCGCACGTGCTCTTCGAGCTCGGCGAACGACGGGCGCACCGTGGAATACAGCACCTTGCGGCCGAATTCCACCGACAGCGCCGGGGCGTAGCCGTTCAGGCTCGCCAGCAGCGTGACCTTGATGCACTCGTAAAGCTTGACCGACTCGTTGATGCGGTGTTCGATCAATTGGGCGAGCGGCGAAATGAAGCCGTACGCCAGCAAAATGCCGAGGAAGGTCCCCACGAGCGCCTGTGCGATCAGTGCACCCAGCACGGCCGGCGGCTGGTCGGCCGAGGCCATCGTGTGCACCACGCCCATCACTGCGGCCACGATGCCGAACGCAGGCATCGCGTCGCCGGTCTTTTGCAGACAGTGGGCAGGCACCTCGCCTTCGTGACGGTACGTTTCGATTTCGTGATCCATCAGGTTCTCGATCTCGAACGCGTTCATGTTGCCGCTGACCATCAGGCGCAGATAGTCGGTCAGGAATTCCATGATGCGCGGCTCGTTCAGAATGCGCGGGTATTGCGAGAACACCGGGCTCGATGCCGGGTCTTCCACGTCGCCTTCGATGGCGAGCATGCCGTCCTTACGCGCCTTGGCGAGCAGCACGTAGAGCAGTGCCATCAGCTCCATGTACAGCTCTTTGGTGTATTTCGAGCCCTTGAACAGCATCGGCAGCGCCTTCATCGTCGCCTTGATCGCCTTGCTGTTGTTGCCCACCACAAACGAGCCGACGCCCGCGCCACCGATGATCAGCAGCTCGGTCGGCTGAAACAGCGCGCCCAAGTGACCTCCGCCGATGACGAAACCGCCAAAGACCGAGGCAAGAACGATGATGTAACCAATGACGACAAGCACTGCCGGATACCTCTCGCAAAAATACGTCTACGGAAAAATGTCCTTCCTGTTCAGAGGGCTTAACGGCAGACAAGCAGGGAAACTGTAGGGGATGCGTCCTCGTGACGAATGTGCCGCTCAGGCAGCCAACGGCGAAATGTCCGTACCACCGGGCCCGGGCACGCCCGCCGGGGCTTCGGCCTCGACCGGCGCCAGATCGGCGGCGTGTGCATGTTTTGCTTTCCGCGTCTTACCGGCACGCGACGGCGGCGCGCACAGGCCGCAGACATACTGGCCGTGAGGCTCGTGAGCGTGCGTGACGAAATGGCCGCCGCAACGCGTGCACGGCGTCATCTGCAACATCTTGCTGTCGAAGAAGCGGACCAGCGTCCATGCGCGGGTGAACCCGAGCACGGCTTCCCAGCCATGCAGTTCGACGTGTTCCAGGTACAACCGGTAGGCCTTGACGATGGCCTCGATGCCCTGGCAACCGCCGTGGTGCACGAGATGGCGATAGATGTTGTGGAAAAGCGACGAGTGGATGTTCGGCAGCCAGGTCACGAACCAGTCGGTCGAGAACGGCAGCATGCCCTTGGGCGGCGAAGCCCCCTTGAGCTCTTTGTAGAGTTTGATGAGGCGATCCCGACTGAGGCTCGTTTCCGCTTCCAGCAACTGGAGGCGGGCGCCGAGTTCGATCAGTTCGATGGCCAACTGGATCTCGCGGGCCTCGAGAACGACGCTTTTGGTACGCATATGCAGGCTTCCTGGCAGGTGACGCGGCGCGCTACCCCCGGGTAGCGCGCGAATTACATCGCGTACTTAGCCGATCTGCTCGACGGGTTGCCCCGCGAGCAGAATCGATGCGTGCGACTGCTGCATACCCACGTCCTTCGCACCGTGCGTAAGGGTCGAAAGAATCACGTGGTCGTCAAAGCGAAATCGGCACAGAAGCTGGTTCGACCCCGCGAATTTGACGAGTTGAGCCAAGGTGAGACTGCCGAGCACGTCGGCAAGTTGGTCGCTGATGCCAAGGCGGAACATCGCCGCGGCACGGTCCTCGCGAATCAGGCGCTGAGCCAGTACGAGGTAGGAGAGATTCAATTCACGAATCTCATTCAGTGTTTCGCTGTTTCGCATGCGGCCCCCCGGCGCAATGGATGATCTTGCGGTACTACTCCGTTTTCCCTCGCATTGTGGATAAAGGCGAAAGATAAAGAAATCGGAGAAAAACTACATAGAAGGGCAAGAAAAGCGGAAGTTTTTTGTAGGAGTTTTTCCTACACGTGGGGCGCGAGCGGCCCCTGCGATGCATTCGGGGGGAATGATCGGTGTGAAAAGACGGTGGCTTCACGCAAATGACACGAAGCTGCGCTCTACTACTCGTCTGTATTTCGGCCGTTTTGCGCCGAACTTTAGCCGTCTTTGCAAAAAGATTTGGGGGGCTTTTGCGAAGCGGCTGGATCGTACTTTGCCGACCCGTTTCACGCCGGAACAGTGCAATTACAAAGTGTTACAGATGTAGTGACCTGTGCCGAATCCCAAGTTTGGAAGAAAACTTCGGGCAAAGTTCCCTAAATACGCCGACGTTCGCTTGCTGCGACAGACCGCGCTTACACGTTTTCCGGTGCGGGCGGCAGCGCCGCCGGCGGACCGGCGCGGCGAATCAACAGTGTGTGCAGGCACCACGACAGCACGCCGCACACCGCAATCACGGCCGCCATGGGCACCGCCGAGCGTGCGTGCAACATCCCGACCGCCGCCCCTGCGCTGGCTGCCGCGAGGAATTGCAGGGCACCGAGCAACGCCGAGGCCGCGCCCGCCCGCTGGTGCTGGCGATTGAGCGCTTCGGCCACGGCGTTCGGCTGCGAAAAGCCCAGACTCGCCACGTAGGCGAAGAGCGGCACCATCAAACCGGGCAGTCCGCCGAGCTTGAGCGCCGCCACTGCCAACAGCACCAGCCCGAGAATGGCGACCAGATTGTTGGTACGGCGCAACACATCGGCCGGCCGGCGTTTGCGCAGCAAGTGCGCGTTGACCTGCGAGCCGAAGATGATGCCGCAGGCGTTCAGGCCGAACAGCCAGCCGTAGTGGGCCGGGTCCACGCCGTACAGGTTGATGAAAACAAACGGTGAGCCGGTGATGTACGCGAACATGCCGGCCTGTGCCACACCGCCTGCCAGCGCGTTGCCCATGAACTCGCGGTCACGCACCAGCGCGCCGTAGTTGTGCCATGCCGTGGCCAGCCAGTGGCGCGCCTGTTTGGCCGCGTGACGTGTCTCGGGCAGCCAGTAGACGGCCATCGCAAAGCAGATGACGCCGAATACCGTCAGGCCCCAGAAGATCCAGCGCCACCCGACAAACATCAAGACCTGACCGCCGACGAGCGGCGCGAGAATCGGTGCGGCGCCCATGATCAGCGTCATGCGCGAGAGCACGCGGGCCACGGTATTCGTATCGAACAGGTCGCGCGCCATCGCCCGTGCGATCACGAAGCAGGCGCAGCCACCCACCGCCTGAATGAAGCGACAGACGATCAGCGTTTCGATGTTGGGGGCGAGTGCGCAACCGGCCGACGCGATGGTATAGAGCGCGAGACCGGCATAGAGCGGGCGCTTCCGGCCGAAGCGATCGGCCAGCGGGCCGTGCAGCAATTGTCCGAGTCCCAGCCCGATGAAGAACGAAGCGAGCGTGAATTGCGCTGCCGCATCCGTCGTGTTCAGTTCCCGTGCGATGCTCGGCAACGCCGGCAGATACATGTCGATCGACAACGAGCCGATGGCAGACAGAATGCCGAGAACAAACACCGAGCGGAAATAGTGGGCAGACATGGCCGGGGCACCTAGGGTAATCCCGAATCATACGGCATTGTCCGTGTGCCCGTCGGCAGGGCGGCACGCGGATAACACCAGATAGGCCAATGCCCGCCTTGCGGGCGGGCATTGGTTGCGGGGACATCCATCGTTCCGTGTCCGCCGGTCAGAGAGGAAATAGATCGGCTGACATCGATCCACATCGATCGACAAGGGCAGATCAGGCGGTCTTTTCTTCGCTCAATCCCAGCGATTCGACCATCTGCTCGCGCATGATGAATTTCTGCACTTTGCCGGTGACCGTCATGGGCATGTCGTCGACGAAGCGGATATAGCGCGGCACCTTGTAGTGGGCGATCTGGTCCTTGCAGAACTCACGGATGTCGTCTTCCGTGGCGCTCTGGCCCGGTTTCAGCACGATCCACGCACAGACCTCTTCGCCGTATTTCGCGTCGGGGACACCGAACACCTGCACCGCCTGAATCTTCGGATGGCGGAACAGGAATTCCTCGATCTCGCGCGGGTAAATGTTTTCGCCGCCACGGATGAGCATGTCCTTCACGCGGCCGACGATGTTGCAGTAGCCGTCTTCATCGATCGTCGCGAGGTCGCCCGTATGCATCCAGCCGTCGCGAATCGCCTCGCGCGTGCGCGGTTCGTCATCCCAATAGCCCAGCATCACCGAGTAACCCTTCGTGCACAGCTCGCCCTTCTCGCCCACCGGCACGATCTCGCCCGCCGCGTCGACCAGCTTCACTTCGAGGTGCGGCTGCACACGGCCCACCGTGCTCGTGCGCTTTTCGAGCGGGTCGGTGGTGGTGGTCTGGAACGAGACCGGGCTCGTCTCCGTCATGCCGTAGGCGATCGTCACTTCGCTCATGTGCATCTGGCTGATCACGCGCTTCATCGTCTCGATCGGGCACGGCGACCCGGCCATGATGCCGGTGCGCAGCGAATCGAAGTGATAGTTGCCGAAGTCCGGATGGTCGAGCTGCGCGATGAACATCGTCGGCACGCCATGCAGCGCCGTACAGCTTTCTTCCGACACGGCGGCCATGGTGGCCTTCGGGTCGAACGCCTCGCCCGGGAAGACCATCGTCGCGCCCGTCGAGACGCATGCCAGCACCGCGAGCACCATGCCGAAGCAGTGATAGAACGGCACGGGGATGCACAGGCTGTCGTGCTCCGTGAACTTCATCGCCATCGCAATGAAGCGTCCGTTGTTGACGATGTTGTGGTGCGTGAGCGTCGCGCCCTTCGGGCTGCCCGTGGTGCCGCTCGTGAACTGAACGTTGATCGGGTCGTGACAATCGAGACCGTCGGAAATGCTGCGCAGCGTCTCGAGGCTCGCGTCGGCGCCGAGGGTCACGACGTCGCTGAAATTCATCATCCCCGGCGTGATGCCGGTGCCCATGCGGATGATCGTGGTGAGGGTGGGCAGTTTCGCCGACTTCAGCAGGCCCGGCTCGCTTTGCGCCAGCTCGGGGGCGAGCGTGTTCAGCATGTCGAGATAGCGCGACGACTTGAACGACTCGGCAGCCACCAGCGCCTTGCAGCCGACCTTGTTGATCGCGTACTCCAGCTCGGCCAGGCGGTAGGCCGGGTTGATGTTCACCAGCACCAGCCCGACGCGTGCGGTCGCGAATTGCGTGACGAGCCATTCGACGCGATTCGGCGACCAGATGCCGACCCGGTCGCCCTTCTTCAGTCCCAATGCCAGCAGACCGGCGGCGAACGTGTCGACGTGCGCGATGAATTCGCGCCACGTCCAATCCACGCCCTGCTCTCGAAACACCACGGCCTGGCGCTCAGGAAACGTCGAGGCTGTCTCGGCCAGCAGACCAAACACCGTGAGCGACGACAACGGCACCGTCGTGTCGCCCTTCACATACGACAACCCATTACGTGGGACTACGCCTGCACCTTCCCGGCTTTCCATGCTTTTGTCTCCTGATACTGAAGCAATGCTGAAATGGCGAAATGCTGTCGTGCCCGACGCTGCTATTGGCTGGTCTTTACAACAATAGCGCGTCACGCTGCGTTGACGTTTACGTTAACGTAATTCACGTGACCTAACGAGTGGGGATGGCCCTGAGAGAATGCGGTGATCGGAAAAAACAAAAGCTCCACGCACTTTCATGCATGGAGCTTTCTGCATCGTTCGCAACACCGGCGTTGGGGCCGGTACTACGACAACGCCAATTTACAGCTTTGCCTTGCGCAGCTTGCTGATCGCAGCGAGTTGGGCGATGGCTTCGGCCAATTCGGCCTGGGCTTTCGCGTACTCGATGTTCGAATCCTTGTTCGCAAGCGCTTCTTCCGCGCGACGCTTGGCATCGGCAGCTTTTGCCTCGTCCAGGTCCTTGCCGCGGATAGCGGTGTCGGCGAGCACGGTCACCGTGCCCGGTTGCACTTCGAGAATGCCGCCGGCGACGAAGACGAAATCTTCGTTACCTGCTTCGTCCTCGATGCGCACGGCACCCGGCTTGATGCGCGTGATCAGCGGCGTGTGACCGGGCAAAATGCCCAGCTCGCCGGCTTCGCCCGGCAGCGCCACAAAGCGCGCACGACCCGAGAAGATCTGCTCTTCTGCGCTGACGACGTCTACGTGAATGGTTGCCATAATCGCTCCCGTTGAGTGTGATGAAGCGGCAGAGGCACCGAGCGCGGTCGTTACCGCCCTCGCCCCGCTACCTCGCCGTTCGACAGTCACCTGCCGGTGCAGCGCAAGTCTCGCGAGAGACCTCCGCCATCACCCGGCACTCAACCGTTTACTGCATCTTCTTGGCTTTTTCGAACGCTTCGTCGATCGTGCCGACCATGTAGAACGCCTGCTCGGGCAGGTGGTCGCATTCGCCGTCGACGATCATCTTGAAGCCGCGGATCGTTTCCTTGAGCGGAACGTACTTGCCCGGCGAACCCGTGAACACTTCTGCCACGTGGAACGGCTGCGACAGGAAACGCTGGATCTTACGAGCGCGTGCCACTGCCAGCTTGTCGTCCGGCGACAGTTCGTCCATGCCCAGAATCGCGATAATGTCGCGCAATTCCTTGTAGCGCTGGAGCGTCGACTGCACACGACGGGTGACCGTGTAGTGCTCTTCGCCAATCACGTTCGGGTCGATCTGACGCGAGGTCGAGTCGAGCGGATCGACTGCCGGGTAGATACCCAGCGAGGCGATGTCACGCGACAGCACGACGGTGGCGTCCAAGTGGCCGAAGGTGGTTGCAGGCGACGGGTCGGTCAAGTCATCGGCAGGCACGTACACGGCTTGCACCGACGTAATCGAGCCCTTCTTGGTCGACGTAATACGCTCTTGCAGCTTGCCCATTTCTTCAGCCAGCGTCGGCTGATAGCCCACTGCCGACGGCATACGGCCGAGCAGTGCGGACACTTCGGTACCGGCCAGCGTGAAACGGTAGATGTTGTCCACGAAGAACAGCACGTCGAGACCTTCGTCACGGAAGTGCTCGGCCATCGTCAGACCGGTCAGCGCGACGCGCAGACGGTTGCCCGGCGGCTCGTTCATCTGGCCGTACACCAGCGCGACCTTATCCAGAACGTTCGAGTCCTTCATTTCGTGGTAGAAGTCGTTCCCTTCACGGGTACGCTCGCCCACGCCGGCAAACACCGAATAACCGCCGTGTTCCTTGGCGATGTTATTGATGAGTTCCATCATGTTCACGGTCTTGCCCACACCGGCGCCACCGAACAGACCCACCTTGCCGCCCTTGGCGAACGGGCAGATCAAATCGATAACCTTGATGCCGGTTTCGAGCAGTTCCGTCGACGGCGACAGCTCGTCGAATGCCGGAGCCTTCTGGTGGATCGAGCGCGTGTGATCGCGTGCAATCGGACCGGCTTCGTCGATCGGACGGCCAAGCACGTCCATGATGCGACCCAGCGTCGGCTTACCGACCGGCACAGTGATCGGCAGACCGCTGTTCTTCACCATCATGCCGCGGCGCAGGCCTTCGGCAGAACCCAGACAGATGGTACGAACCACGCCGTCGCCCAGCTGCTGCTGAACTTCAAGCGTCAGTTCCGAACCGTCCATAATGAGCGCGTCGTAGATCTTCGGCATGCTATCGCGCGGGAACTCCACGTCGATCACGGCGCCGATGCACTGTACGATTTTGCCTTCAATCAAAGCAGTACTCATCGCTTTTCCTTTAGATACTCAAATTCATTTCGCCTTGCGGCGCATCGGCCCGTGCCACCGCTTAAACAGCGGCAGCGCCACCCACGATTTCGGACAGTTCCTTCGTAATCGATGCTTGACGGCCCTTGTTGTAGACCATCTGCAATTCACCGATCACGGTCTTCGCGTTGTCCGATGCGGCCTTCATGGCCACCATACGGGCGGACTGCTCCGACGCCATGTTCTCTGCGACTGCCTGATACACGACCGCTTCGACGTAACGCACCAGCAGGGCATCCACCACCGACTTTGCGTCCGGTTCGTAGATGTAGTCCCACGAATGCGTTGCCGGCACTGCGCTCGCGTCTTCCGACTGGCCTTCGAACTTCTCGGGCAGCGGCAGCAGTTGTTCGACCACGGTTTCCTGCTTCATCGTGTTGACGAAGCGGTTGTAGGCCAGATACACGGCATCGAGCTTGCCTTCGGCATACGCGTCGAGCTGCACCTTCACGGCGCCGATCAACTTGTCGAGGTGCGGGGTGTCGCCCAGTTGCACCACGTGCGAGACCACCTTCGCGCCGATACGGTTCAGGAAACCGAAGCCCTTGCCGCCAATGGCGGTGGCTTCAATCTTCAAACCTTGCGCTTCGATCGCCTTCAGCTTGCTCACCACGGCACGCAGCACGTTGGTGTTCAAGCCGCCGCACAGACCCTTGTCCGTCGTCACCACGATGATGCCGGCCGCTTTCGCGTCGGCATGCTTCACCATGAACGGGTGGTGGTATTCCGGATTCGCCTGGCCCATATGCGCAGCGATCTGGCGTACCTTCTCAGCGTACGGCCGGGCATGGCGCATGCGTTCCTGCGCCTTGCGCATCTTCGACGCGGCCACCATTTCCATGGCCTTGGTGATCTTGCGCGTGTTTTGCACGCTCTTGATCTTGCCGCGAATTTCCTTCATTCCAGCCATTGCTTACTCCTTGTCTCGGCGCGACGTCCGCTCTTGCCTGAACATCGCGCCTTCCCGGGTCCGTTGAATAGTTACCGATTCAACCGGATTAGTAAGCGCCGGTCTTCTTGAAGTCCTTGATCGCAGCGTGCAGGGCAGCATCGTCGTCCTTCGAGAGATCTTTGGTCTCTTCGATACGGCCGATCAGCGCAGCGTGGCTGGTCTTCAGAACTTCGCGCAGACCCTTTTCGAACGGCAGGACCTGAGCGATTTCGAGATCGTCCAGATAACCGTTGTTGGCGGCGAACAGCGACACGGCCAGTTCCCACACTTGCAGCGGCTGATACTGCGGCTGCTTGAGCAGTTCCGTCACGCGGCGGCCGCGCTCCAGCTGCTTGCGGGTGGCTTCATCCAGGTCCGAAGCGAACTGCGCGAACGCAGCCAGCTCACGGTACTGAGCCAAGTCGGTACGGATACCGCCCGACAGCTTCTTGATGACCTTGGTCTGGGCAGCACCACCGACGCGCGACACCGAAATACCGGCGTTAATTGCCGGACGGATACCTGCGTTGAAGAGGTCGGTTTCCAGGAAGATCTGGCCGTCGGTAATCGAAATCACGTTCGTCGGAACGAACGCGGTCACGTCACCGGCTTGCGTTTCAATGATCGGCAGTGCGGTCAGCGAGCCGCTTTGGCCCTTGATCGCGCCGTTCGTGAACTTCTCGACGTACTCTTCCGAGACGCGAGCGGCACGCTCAAGCAGACGCGAGTGCAGATAGAACACGTCACCCGGGTAAGCTTCACGGCCCGGCGGGCGGCGCAGCAGCAGCGAGATCTGACGGTACGCCCAAGCTTGCTTGGTCAAGTCGTCATAAATGATCAGCGCGTCTTCGCCGCGGTCGCGGAA
The DNA here is from genome assembly GCF_002179965.1 of Pandoraea sp. PE-S2T-3. Taxonomy (GTDB): domain Bacteria; phylum Pseudomonadota; class Gammaproteobacteria; order Burkholderiales; family Burkholderiaceae; genus Pandoraea. The sequence continues at coordinate 610,889 of NZ_NGUQ01000007.1, read as the reverse complement.
GTATTCGCCCATCGTGCAACCGGCGTACGGTGCGATGAACTGCATGGCGGCCGAGTCCGAAGCGGTAGCGGTCACGATGATGGTGTATTCCATCGCGCCCATTTCTTCGAGCTTGCGCACCACGTTCATGATCGACGAAGCCTTCTGGCCGATCGCGACGTAGACGCAGGTCACGCCCTTGCCCTTTTGCGAAATGATCGTGTCGATGGCCACAGCGGTCTTACCCGTCTGACGGTCACCAATGATCAGCTCGCGCTGGCCACGGCCGATCGGCACCATGGCGTCGATAGCCTTGGTACCCGTTTGCAGCGGCTGCGACACCGACTTACGCCAAATCACGCCCGGGGCAATCTTTTCGATTGCGTCGGTCATCTTGGCGTTGATCGGGCCCTTGCCATCGATAGGCACGCCCAGCGCGTCAACGACGCGGCCTTTCAGTTCCGGACCGACCGGCACTTCCAGAATGCGGCCCGTGCACTTGACGGTGTCGCCTTCCGAGATGTGCTCGTATTCACCCAGAATCACGGCGCCGACGGAGTCGCGCTCGAGGTTCAGTGCCAGACCGAAGGTGTTGCCCGGAAATTCGAGCATTTCACCTTGCATCACGTCCGACAGGCCATGAATGCGGCAGATACCGTCAGTCACCGAAATCACGGTGCCTTCGTTACGGACTTCGGCGCCGCTCTCGAGACCTTGAATCCGGCTCTTGATCAGTTCGCTGATTTCAGAGGGATTGAGTTGCATATGTGCTCCTGATATTCAATTCTTGCCGTCGCAGGCGATTCGCGCCGGCCGTCAGGCCGTCAGCGACGTCCGCATGGCCGCCAGGCGGGCGCGCACCGAAGTGTCCAGCACCTCGTCGCCAACCACCACACGCACGCCACCGATCAGCGACGGGTCTACCGTCACGCTCGGGTTGAGCTTGCGGCCGAACTTGTGCTCGAGGCCCTTGACCAGCGAGGTCAGTTGCTCACCGTCGAGCGGGAAGGCGCTTTCGATCGTGGCATCCGCCGAACCGGCGGCGGCGTTCTTCAACGCCTCGAACTGCTCGGCGACTTCCGTCATGGCAGCCAGGCGACCGTTTTCGACCACAGCGGCGACGAAGTTACGCACTTCAGCGTCGGTCGATTTCACGGCAGCCGTCAGCACGTCGACGACTTGCGCCGGCGTTACCTTGGGATCGTCGGCCAGATTGGCCACTTCGGGAAGCGCTGCCACTTGCGCCAGTTCGCGCACCAGCTCCGACCAGCGATTCAGATCACCGGCCTTGGCCACGCGGAACAACGCCTCAGCGTACGGACGAGCGATGGTTGCGAGTTCGGCCATGATCAGAGCTCTGCCTTGAGTTGGTTCAGCAGGTCAGCATGGGCCTTGGCGTCAACTTCGCGCTTCAGGATCTGCTCGGCGCCCTTGACTGCCAGACCGGCAACGTCTTCGCGCAGCGATTCACGGACCTTGACGGCCTGGTTCTCGGCTTCAGCTTTGGCGTTGGCGATGATACGGGCGGCTTCGGCTTGAGCCTGCTGCTTGATCTCTTCGGCCACGGCTTGCGCGCGCTTTTCAGCGTCGGCAATACGCTTCGCGCCTTCGTCACGGGCTTCCGTGAGGGCTTGCGTGGAGCGCTTGTTGGCGGCTTCGAGTTCGGCCTTGCCCTTATCGGCAGCAGCCAGACCGTCAGCGATTTTCTTCGCGCGTTCGTCAATAGCCTTGATCAGCGGCGGCCACACGAACTTCATCGTGAACCATGCCAGGATCAGAAACACGACGGTTTGCGCGAACAGAGTTGCGTTGATGTTCACGGTGTTCCCTTTCGGTGTTGCGAGTCGATTGGCAAAACAGCGCGCCCCATTGTGCCTGCTGGCTTGGGCGCGCCGTTCATGTCCAGGTCGCGCGGATCAGTGCGCGACCATCCGAAAGAAACTTAAGCGAGCTTCGACAGCAGCGGGTTCGCGAATGCGAACAGCATGGCAACGCCCACGCCGATCAGGAATGCGGCGTCGATCAGGCCAGCCAGCAGGAACATCTTCGTTTGCAGCGGGTTCATCAGTTCCGGCTGACGTGCGCATGCTTCGATGTACTTACCGCCCATCAACGCGATACCCAGACAGGCGCCGATGGCACCCAGACCGATGATGATACCGATACCGATGGCGGTCAGACCCTGGATGTTAGCGATGAAAGCTTGCATGATTACTCCTATTGGTTAGAGACTTGAAACTTTAAATTTGAAAAACGAAAAACCGGGAAACAGGTAACGACCACGACAACCGATCAGTGATGGTCGTGCGCCTGGCCGATGTACACCAGCGTGAGCATCATCATGATGAACGCCTGCAGCAGCACGATCATGATGTGGAAAATTGCCCATGCGGTGCCGGCGATGACATGACCGACAAACCCCAGCACCGACGCATCTGCACCAAAACTCCAGATACCGCCCAACAGCGCGATCAACAGGAACACCAGCTCGCCGGCGTACATATTGCCGAACAGTCGCATACCGAGCGACACGGTTTTGGCACAGAATTCGATCAGATTGAGCAGCAGGTTCGGAATCCACAGCAGGAAGTGGTTACCGAACGGTGCCGTGAACAGCTCATGCATGAAGCCGCCAGCGCCCTTGATCTTGAAGCTGTAGAAGAGCATCAGGATCAGCACACCAAACGAGATACCGAGCGTGCCGTTCAAATCGGCCGTCGGGACAATACGGTGGTGCGTAATGATCGAGCCGAGACCGACCCAGCCGATGACCTTCGACGGCAGGTCGACGGGCAACAGGTCCAGCGAGTTCATGAGCGCGACCCAGACGAACACGGTCAGCGCGAGCGGCGCGATGAAGGCACGATTGCCGTGCACGATGCTCTTCGACTGGTCTTCGACCATTTCGACGAGCATTTCGACCGCAGCCTGGAAACGGCCCGGCACGCCCGAGGTGGCTTTACGAGCGGCCAACCAAAGCACGAAGCAGCCCAGCGCGCCCATCGCGATCGACCAGAACATGGTGTCCCAGTTGATGATCGAGAAGTCGACGATCTTCGTCTGCGTCGAGCTCGCGAGGTTTTGCAGGTGGTGCGAAATGTACTCCGACGGGTTCGGAGCGTGGCTACCGGCTTCTACTGACATAGCGATCAAACACCCAATTATGAAAATCCGCACACGGCAGCGCGCGACGCGTGAGCGGAATTGACCGCTACTTGAATGCCATCGCCAGCCAATAGGCCTTCAGCGTCAGCACGAAGGTGACCAGCAACGCTACCCAGTGAACTCCCGGGTAACCGAACGCTATGGCCACCAACAACGCAATCGTCGTTGCTACCTTGACCGCTTCCCCCGCCACCAATGAACCGACGGAGAGGCGATCACCTGAAATTCTTAGCCGCAGCGCAAACAATGCGCCCGGCACCCAACCCATCATTCCGCCCAGCCACGCAGACACCGCAGCCTCTTGGGGCGATGCCGAGAGTACCCACCAAGCCAGTGTCGCCGCGAGCGACAACAGTACTTGGGCACCCACCACTCTGAATGGAGTCACACGGGATGCGCGCCCCACATTGGGACCGAACAGGCGCTCGGCCTGCGCACGCGTGAGCGGAACGATTGTTTCTTGCTCCTGCTCGTCGTCCCAAACATCATCTGTTGCATGCGCCGGCGCTTGCGGTTTCGGTTCCAAGTTCGACCGTATTTCATCGGCCATCTCGTACCTCCCCGCCCGACTCGTGCAAAACGAATGGGCTCTTCAAGCAGTTAAACCCGCGAGATTTTACGGGAGATTACGAACGCCAGTCAATTGAAACACGCAACAAATTCGCCGAAACTGTGCAGTGCATGCTTCGATTTGGCGCCAACTCTCACGGAGTGCGCATTCTCGCATGGTGCAGCGCGGCATTCGTCCGGAAGGCCGCGCAATCACGACATCTGCGCCGCTTCGAGGGCATGATCAGACCCATTTCAGGGCAGCGAACCCCAGCCCCAGTGCCACCAGGTAAAACGGTATCGAAATCCAGTGAAAGTGCCACCAGATTTTGCTCGATTTCGCCATGCGCAATGCAATTAGGTTCGCTAACGACCCGACGGCCAGGCCAAAGCCCCCGACGGCAACGCCGTGAGCGAGCGCCGGCCAGTTCTGCGTGTACTCCGCGAGCAAAATCGCTGCGGGCACATTACTGATGAATTGTGACAACACGGCGCCGCCCAGATAAGCCGCCAGGGTGCCCGAAAAATCGACATGCCCCAGTAGCGTGCGCACTTCCGGCATCTCGGCCACGCCGCGCAACACCACGAACATCAGCACGAAGATCGTCAGCAGCAGCCAGTCGATGCCAAGCACCGCACTGCGGCGCGCCAGCAACAGCACCACCGCCACCCCGGCGCACGCCCAGCCGGCGAGACCGTGATCGGCCAGCGCCACGAACGCGACGAACAATACGAGTGCGGTCCACAGCAGCGGCCAGCGCACCTCGTGCGACGGCCCCCGCCGCTGAAAATGCAGGGCCCGCGAGTCGAACGCGAACGCACAGACGGCCAGCAGAAGCGCCATGAGCGCCACGGTGATCGGCGTCATCATGACGACGTACCCACCGAAGCCCATCCCGCTGTGCTGCCACAGGAAGAGGTTCTGGGGGTTGCCCAGCGGCGTGAGACTCGACCCGGCGTTGACCGCCAGTGCGAGGAAGATGATCAGCCGCTCGATGCGCACCGGCGCAATGCGCGCCAGCGACAACGCCAGCGGCACCACCGCGAACAACGCGACGTCGTTGGTGAGCAGCGTGGACAACACCGCCGCAAAACTCACCATCAACAACGCGAGGCGCCGTTCGGTGCGAAACCATCGCAACAATCGTTGCGCGAGCCAATCGAGAAAGCCGCTCTGGTCGATGGCCCGCGTAAGCATCAGCAGGCCGGCGAGCGTGAGGATGGTGTGCTGATCGATCCGCGCAAACAACGCACCGGCACTTGCCGGTCGAAGTATCTGTAGCGCGACAAACGCGATCAGCAAAATCACGAGCACGCGATCGCTGCGCACCCGTTCGAACAACACACCCAACGCACCCAATGTGCGCTTCATCAGCGTCAACCGCGCGGGTGCCGTCTGATGCTGCGCGTCATCGGTCATGTGTGGATATTCAGATAATCAGGACACCGACATTATTCGTCACGAATGCGCGCGAGAATGCCGTCGAGCGCATCGAGGCTGCCGAATTCGATGGTGAGCGCACCGGCGCCCTTGCGGCCGACCTTGATCTTCACGTTCGACGCCAGCAAATCGGACAGCTCTTCTTCGAGACGCGTCACATCGCGCCCGCCCTCTTCCGCCGAACGACGGCGAATGCCATCGCCTTGCGGCTTGAGCGACGCGTTGACGATGCGCTCGGTGTCGCGCACCGAAAGCCGCTTGTTCACCACCTGATTGGCGAGCGTGATCTGCGTGGCGGCATCGACGGAGAGCAACGCACGTGCATGCCCCATATCGAGATCGCCGGCGAGCAGCATCGTCTGCACCGGTTGCGCGAGGTTGAGCAGGCGCAGCAGATTCGACACGGCGCTGCGCGAACGGCCGAGCGATTCAGCGGCCTGTTCATGCGTGTAATTGAATTCACCGAGCAGGCGTTGAATGCCCTGCGCTTCTTCCAGCGGATTCAGATCTTCGCGCTGAATGTTCTCGATGAGCGCCATCGCGGCGGCGGCTTCATCGGGCACATCGCGCACGAGCACGGGCACTTCCGACAGCCCGGCCATGCGGGCGGCACGGAAGCGCCGTTCGCCGGCAATAATTTCGTACTTCTCACCGTCGACACGGCGCACGAGGATCGGCTGCATCAGCCCTTGCGCGCGAATGCTCGCGGCGAGTTCCTGCAATGCGCCTTCATCCATGCGCGTACGCGGCTGGTACTTGCCCGCCTGCAAGCGGTCGAGCGCCATCACCGACGGTGCGCCTTCGGCCGAGGCTTCGTCGGCGCCGTTATGGTTATCGGCGTGTGCGCCGAGCAGCGCTTCGAGGCCGCGGCCCAGGCCCTTCTTTTTGAGTGCGTTGGTCTTGGTCGCCATGACAATGCGTTCCTGCGCGAATGCGCCTTACATAGTTTGAATGCGCGCGATCATCTCTGCGCCGAATTGCAGATACGCCTGCGCGCCACGCGATGCGGGGTCGAAGACGACGCCGGGCATGCCGTAGCTCGGCGCCTCGGCGAGCCGCACATTGCGCGGAATGATCGCGTTGAAAACCTTGTCGCCGAAGTGCTGCTTGAGCTGCTCCGAGACTTGTTGTTGCAGCGTGATACGCGGATCGAACATCACGCGCAGCAAGCCGATGACCTTCAGGTCACGGTTCAGATTCGCGTGCACCTGCTTGATCGTGTTGACGAGATCCGAGAGCCCTTCGAGCGCGAAGTACTCGCACTGCATCGGAATGATCACGCCGTGCGCGGCACACAGGCCGTTGAGCGTCAGCAGCGAGAGCGTCGGCGGGCAATCGATGAGGACGAAATCGTACGCGTCGTCCACTTTCTCGAGTGCCTGCTTGAGACGCGTATCGCGGTTCTCGAGCGACACCAGCTCCACGTCGGCCCCCGCGAGTTCGCGGTTGGCGGGCAACACGTCGTAGTTACCCGTCTCCGAACGCTGACGGCTCACGCTCACGTCGGTGCCATCGACCAGCACTTCGTAGACGCTCGTCTCGAGCGCGCCCTTGTCGATGCCGCTGCCCATTGTCGCGTTGCCCTGCGGATCCAGGTCGACCAACAGGACACGCTGTCCGTGCGACGCCAGACCGGCGGCGAGGTTCACCGTGGTGGTCGTCTTGCCGACGCCGCCCTTCTGATTGGCCACGCAGAAAATTTTCGCCATGCCGATGTAGTCCTCCGAATGCTGCCTTGTTCAAGCGCGGTTGATGCTGATGAAGCGGGGTGATGCAGGTCGTGCCGCCAAGTCGGCGAACGATTCGACAGCATGACATGGTCACGCGGCCGGTCGATGGCTGACTTGCCGATAAATACTGCAAATTCGATGAATTCGATTACCTGAGCAATGCTCAGTTATTGCCGGTACTGGCTTTCTGCGGCGTCAACACGAGCTTGTCGGTGTCGTAGCCTTGTTTGCGCAACTGCGCGCGCATTTGATTCAACGTGTTCTCGTCGATGGTCGGCGTGCGCGACAGGATCCACAGATACTCGCGGCCCGGCTCTCCGACAGCGGCATACTGATAGTCGCCGTCGAGCACGATAACCCAGTAGTTCGCCCAAAGCCAGGGAATCCAGCGCAACCAGTCCGGTGCAAAGGTCACCTTGAACCGCGCGGTGCCGGTGCCCTGCCCGTCGGTGCGTGCGAGGCCAGCATCGCTGACCCAGGTGCCATCGTCTTTGCGGCATTTGTTCGTGACTTCGATCCTGCCATCGGCGCGCGCTACGTATTCAGCGGTCACGTCCGACACACATTTTCGCTCGAAGAAATTCGGATAGCGCGCTATTTCGTACCAGGTGCCGACATAACGCGTTTTATCGATCGCGGCGACCGGGCGTACCCGTGTGGTCAGCGATTCTTGGCCGGTTTGCGCCCAGGCGACGGCGGCGAGCAGCGAAAAACCAACGATCGCAGCACCAATCCAGCGGGTAATTCCGGTCATGCAGCCACCTTCACGCGAAGCAAATGACGCTCGGCGTCGAGGAATGGCACTTGCAGCGGCAAGCGTTCGACCAGTGCGTAACCCGGCGGCAACGCCAGTTCGCTCTCGGCGGCGACACCCTTCATGGCCCAGAAGCTGCCATCGGGGGCCAGCAGATTCTGCCCCAGCGTCACGAAGTCGTTCAGCTCGGCAAAGGCACGCGACACGATGGCGTCGAAGGCTGCCGGCACTTCCTTGCCGATCACCAGCGACTCGACACGGCCAGTCACGACGGTGAGGTTGGTCAGCTTGAACGTGGCCCGCGCCTGCGTCAGGAAGGCGGTCTTCTTGTGCACGATGTCGTTGACTGTCACCTGCCAGTCCGGGCGCACGATAGCCAGCACCACGCCCGGCAGACCGCCGCCTGAGCCCACGTCAAGTACACGTGAAATCGGCTCACGGTCGAGGCGCGGCAGAATCGAGAGGGAGTCCAGCAGGTGCTTGACGACCATCTGTCGCGGATCGCGAATCGAGGTCATCTGCAAAGCGGCATTCCACTTGGCCAGCAACGCTTGAAACTCGAGCAACCGCACTTGCTGCTCGGCGCTGATGGACAGGCCGAGTTGCGCGATGCCGTCGGCCAATAGCGCAGTCAGTTCGTTGCCGCCTTGCGCGGCAGTGTTTCTTGAAGCCGTCATGTCGTCTCCGGTCAGGCGGCGTGCTGGTCGCCATCATCGGCGCCCGCACTTGTTTCGCCCGACGCGCGACGGCGTCCCAGCCCCTTCTTCAGATGGATCATCAGCAGCGAGATTGCCGCTGGTGTCACCCCGGAAATGCGCGACGCCTGCCCCAACGTCTCGGGACGCTGGGCAGCGAGTTTCTGGCGCACTTCGATCGACAGCCCACGCACCTCGTTGTAGTCGATGCTCGCGGGCAGCACGGTGTTCTCGTTGGCTTCCTTGCGAACGATCTCGTCTGCCTGACGATCGATGTAGCCCTGATACTTGGCGGCAATCTCGATCTGCTCGCGAATCTGCCCGGCCTGCAACGGATCGTCGGACAGCGCGCTCTCGGGGGCAAGTCGACCGCCCTGCACTGCCATCAGCGCGTCGTAGCTGACTTCCGGACGGCGCAGCAGATCGGCGAGCGAGTACTCGTGATCGATGGCCTTGCCGAGCAGCGGCACGGCATCTTCCGCCGGGAATGTCTTGGGATTCACCCACGTCGTCTTGAGGCGTTCTGTTTCACGTGAAACAGCATCGCGTTTGCGGCAGAAGGCTTCCCAGCGAATGTCGTCCACCACGCCCAGTTCGCGGCCGACCTCGGTCAGGCGCATATCGGCATTGTCTTCACGCAGCGACAGGCGATATTCGGCGCGGCTGGTGAACATGCGATACGGCTCGGACACCCCACGCGTAATCAGGTCATCGACGAGCACGCCCAGATAGGCCTGATCGCGACGCGGGCACCAGGCTTCGCGGCCCTGCACCTGAAGCGCAGCATTCATACCGGCGAGCAGCCCCTGCGCTGCGGCCTCTTCGTAACCTGTCGTGCCGTTGATCTGACCGGCGAAGAACAGGCCCGAAATCACGCGCGTTTCCAGCGAGCTACGCAGCCCACGCGGATCGAAGTAGTCGTACTCGATGGCATAGCCGGGACGCAGGATATACGCGTTCTCCATGCCCTTCATCGAGCGGACCAGTTCGAGCTGCACGTCGAAAGGCAGGCTCGTGGAGATGCCGTTCGGATAGAACTCGTTGGTTGTCAGCCCTTCCGGCTCCAGATAAATCTGGTGCGATGTTTTATCGGCGAAGCGATGAATCTTGTCTTCGATCGACGGGCAATAGCGAGGCCCTACCCCTTCGATCACACCCGTGTACATCGGCGAGCGATCGAGTCCCCCACGAATGATGTCGTGCGTGCGCTCATTGGTATGCGTCACCCAGCACGGCACTTGGCGCGGATGCTGAGCCGCAGAGCCCAAGAACGAGAACACCGGCACCGGATCGAGGTCACCGGGCTGCTCTTCAAGCACGGAAAAGTCGATCGAACGGCCGTCGATACGCGGCGGCGTACCGGTCTTCAAGCGACCTTGCGGGAGTTTCAACTCTTTCAGGCGGGCCGACAGACTGATGGCCGCCGGGTCACCGGCACGACCGCCGACGTAGTTGTTCAGGCCGACGTGGATCTTGCCATCGAGGAACGTACCGGCGGTTAGCACCACGGCACGGGCGCGGAAGCGCAGCCCAACCTGCGTGATGGCACCGACAACGCGGTCACCTTCGACGATCAGGTCTTCGACGGCTTGCTGGAACAGCCAGAGATTCGGCTGATTTTCCAGCCGGTGGCGAATCGCCTGCTTATAGAGAATACGGTCGGCTTGGGCCCGTGTCGCACGTACGGCGGGCCCTTTCGACGAATTCAGGATGCGAAACTGGATGCCGCTCTCGTCGGTCGCCGCCGCCATGGCGCCACCAAGGGCATCGACTTCCTTGACGAGATGGCCCTTGCCAATCCCACCAATCGAGGGGTTACAGCTCATCTGACCGAGCGTCTCGATATTGTGGGTAAGCAAAAGGGTTTTACAGCCCATGCGGGCCGAGGCGAGCGCAGCCTCAGTGCCGGCATGGCCGCCACCCACTACGATCACATCGAACTCGGTTGGATAAAGCATCGCAATTTTGCCGCGCGCGGCAAACTCTCTGGATTCGGTAATTGCGGAATTATAGCGGTATTGCGATGCATCATTTGTAACCACGCCATGTTTCACGTGGAACGTGAGTGGAAAACGACGATATTGGAGACTGTTCCACGTGGAACATTGGGGAGGGTCGAAGCATTGAGGGCATATCGAGATCGGATGCGCGGCGACGATCGTGCCAAGATCGCAGTCGCTCGACTCGCGTTTCACGTGAAACATTCGATATCGGTGCGTGCCGGATAGGCCTGTCCCCTATCGCCGATAGTCCTCGACGCGGTGAAAACCACACGACCAACCGAGCTACCTTCACCCCACCGCCTTCCGGCAAGTTTGAACGACGTCGCTGCCAGATTTTATGTTTCACGTGAAACAGCTACGGAAATCGCCCACCGGGCGCGCCTAGGATCGTAGTGACGTACGTTTCACGTGAAACACGCCCCGAAAATTCCCGGCCCCTTTCCCCCGAGCGAATCAACGCCGAACCCGATATCCACAACAACCCCGAATTCCAGCGCTCCCGATTACGAAGATTTGCCCGTCTCGTGTCGACTTCGTTATTAAATGCCTGCCCGTCCATCGATACCTCCCGTCGTATGAGCGACTGGGATGGCTGCTCCGTAGCGAATGAGTTGATGCAAGGAACCACCCCTCCCCTGTTCCACGTGAAACAGCAATAGCGCAAAGGGAAACGCTTTCGGTTCAGGTGATTCGCCGGGGACTCGCCATTCGAAGTCTCGCTACGTATTCGCACCCGGAAATCAAAACCCAAAATAACGTTCGGCGGGCAATAGCAACCCAACACCCCGCGTACCGACAAATATTCCGCCGCTTCCCCTTCAGTTGCCTGGGCAGTCGTTCTTGCATCTGCCTCCGCAAAAACAAAAACCAAGCCGAGGCGTTCCCGAACGCGATGCCGGATTCGAGAATAAAGTCCCTACTCCACAGCACCGTCAAAACCAAAACACCCACGACAGCATCCGGAAACTCAAAACCTGACTATCCATCCAGTAACGCCACCGACGATCACTGGATGCAAACACAGGCGCCGCACTCATCCAAAAAACACGGCAACAGAAATTCGCCTCGCAGATACCCAACGACGAAATCTACACCGCCGAGATTCCACCCTCGACCACTGGATACAACCACAGCATCGCGCGTTCCACGTGAAACACCGGACACGCAAAAATCTCTCCCCCACCAGACATCACTCGCTTCCGTTTAACCGAGTCGGCGGACACGAAAAACCGCAATCGCGTTCGCCAAAACCAAATACTTTGGCACCGCAATTTCGTCGAACAAAGTGGGGAGACACACTGCGTTATCCACACCACCTCCCCCCCTCGCTAAACCGCAAACAAGAAATTGCTTTTCTGTGGATAACCCTAAGCGACGAATTCACTCGAAAATCGTAAAAATCGCCGAACCCCTTATTGCGGCAGTGCGCCATAGATTTGCGCGTTGCATAACTATCCACAAGCAACTGTGAATAAGTGAGTTCTCGTTGGCGTGGATAACTCGCCTTTTGGATCATTTCGAAATTGGGGCCGGATCATATTCGCGACAATCTTTCGTTGCCTCGTCACGCCGCCGAAAATGCACTCCCCCTCCCAAAACCTGCCCCCAAAATCCACACCCACCGACGGCCATAAAAAAACCCGCCGGGAGGCGGGTTTCTTATTCAACGTCGGCGCGACATGCCGTGCCAGATAAGCATGCTTCGGCAGTATCAGGCAGCCTTCTTTGCGAGCCCCAGATACGTCTCGATCACCTTCGGGTTGCTTGCCAGCTCTTGTGCGGGGCCTTCCAGCGCCAGCTCACCGGTCTCGATCACGTAACCGTAGTCGGCCACCTGCAAGGCTGCACGGGCGTTCTGCTCGATCAGCAGCGTTGCCACGCCGGTCTTGCGCAAGTCGTTGATGATGTGGAAGATTTCCTTCACGATCAGCGGCGCGAGCCCCAGGCTCGGCTCGTCGAGCATCAGCAGTTGCGGCTTGGCCATCAACGCACGGCCCACCGCCAGCATCTGGCGCTCGCCGCCCGATAGCGTGCCGGCCTGCTGCACACGGCGCTCTTTCAGGCGCGGAAACAGCGCGTAGACCACTTCCATCTGGTCGAGGAAGTTCTTCTCCCCGGCCTTCTTGCGGCGGTATGCGCCGAGCAGCAGGTTGTCTTCGACCGTCATCGTCGAGAACAACTCGCGCTTCTCCGGCACCAGACACATGCCGCGCGCCACGCGCGTCTCGATACTCAGCGCCGACATCTCGTGCCCGAGGTACGCCACGCTGCCGCGGCTCGAACCGTTGTGCGGCAGCGCGCCCATGATCGCGTTGAGCATGCTCGACTTGCCTGCCCCGTTCGGACCGATCACCGTGACGATCTGACCGGCTTCCACGCGCAGGTGTGCCCCATGTACTGCCTCGACCTTGCCGTAGGCTACCGCCAGGTCCTTGACCTCCAGAATCGCCTCTGCCATCACTCCACTCCTCCGAGGTACGCCTCGAGCACCGCCGGGTTCTTCTGCACGTCTTCGGGCAGCCCCTCGGCGATCTTGGTGCCGAACTCCATCACCACCAGGTGATCGGTCAGGTTCATCACGAAATCCATGTCGTGCTCGACCAGCAGCACGCTCATGCCTTCATCTTTGAGCTTGCGCAGCAAATCGCCCAGCGCCTGCTTCTCTTTGTAACGCAAGCCAGCGGCCGGCTCATCGAGCAGCAGCAGCGTCGGATCGCACGCCAGGGCGCGCGCAATTTCCAGAATCCGTTGCTGCCCCAGCGCGAGACTGCCCGCTTCGTCGTACATGTGCGCGCCAAGGCCCACACGCTCGATCTGCTTCGCGGCTTCGTGCAGCAGCATGGCTTCTTCGTGGCGGTCCAGACGCAGCACGCTCGACCACACACCGCCCTGCGGACGACGGCGCAGACCGTTCTTGTCACGCAGATACGCGCCGATCGCCACGTTCTCCAGCACGCTCATATGCGGCATCAACCGCACGTGCTGGAAGGTCCGGCCGATCCCGCGCTTGACGATCTCACGCGACGGCAGACGATCGATACGCTCGCCGAGGAACGAAATCTCGCCGCGCGTGGCCTGCAACACGCCGGTCACGAGATTGAACGTGGTCGACTTGCCCGCGCCGTTCGGGCCGATCAGGCCGACGATTTCACCGGCCTTCACCTCGAACGACACATCGTTGACCGCCACCAGCCCGCCAAACTCCTTGCGCGCCTTCTCCAGCTTGAGCACCACTTCGCCCACGGCCGGCTTGGCGCGATGGCCCAGCGCGTCCGCTTGCTCAGGGGCCCGGGCCACGCGGCGTGCCGGGAAGATCTTCGCGAAGAACGGCCACACGCCATCGCGTGCGTATTGCAGCAGCAACACCAGCAGCACCCCGAAGACGATCGTCTCGAAGTTGCCGTTAGCACCCAGCAACACCGGCAGGATGTTTTGCAGGTAGTCCTTGAGCACCGTCAGGATGGCCGCCCCCAGCACTGCGCCCCAGACGTGCGAGACACCGCCCACCACCGCCATGAACAGGTACTCGATGCCGTGGTTCAGGTTGAACGGCGTCGGGTTCACCGCACGTTGCAAGTGCGCGTACAGCCAGCCCGAAATCGCGGCGAGCACGGCGGCGTAGACAAACACCACCACCTTCATCCACGCGGTGTTCACGCCCATGGCTTCGGCCATCACGCCGCCACCCTTGAGCGCGCGAATCGCACGGCCCTGACGCGAATCCAGCAGGTTCTTGACCGACACCACCGCCAGCACCACCACGACCCAGATCAGATAGAACATCTGACGGCCGCTCGCCAGCTCGACACCGAACACGTTGATGGTCGGAATGTCGTTCAGGCCGTCGTACTTGCCGAGGAACTCGAGGTTGCCGAACAGGTAGTACAGCGCCAGACCCCACGCGATCGTACCGAGCGGCAGGAAGTGACCCGACAGACGCATGGTGATCGCGCCGATCACGAGCGCCGCAGCGGCCGTGATGACGATGCCGACCACCAGACCGAGCCACGGCGATGCGCCGTAGGCCGTCGTCAGATAAGCCGTCGCATAGGCACCCAAGCCGACGAAAGCGGCCTGCCCGAACGACGTCATGCCGGCCACACCCGTGAGCAGGACCAGACCGATGGCCACAATGCTGTAGAGGCCGATGTAATTGAGCAGCGTCACCCAGTATTCGGGCAGACGTACCGGCGCAGGCAGTACCGGCAACACGGCCAGTAGCACCAGAAAAATCAGGAAGTATTTGTTTTTCATTCTGTGGTCCGCCCCGGCTTATTCCTCGTCCTCTTCCACGTGCTTGCTTGTGAGCGACAGCCACAGCAGCACCGGAAGGATCATCGTGAACACGATGACCTCTTTGTACGCACTCGCCCAGAACGACGAGTACGACTCAAGCAGGCCCACGAGAATGGCGCCGAGCGCCGCGACCGGGTAACTCACCAGACCACCGATGATCGCACCCACGAAACCCTTCAGACCGATCAGGAAGCCCGACTCGTAATAGATGGTCGTGATCGGCGCAATCAGAATGCCGCACAGCACACCCAGTGCCGCCGCCAGCGTGAACGCCAATCGGCCGGCCTGCACGGTGCCGATACCGACCAGACGCGCGCCCAGACGATTCACGGCGGTTGCGCGCAGTGCCTTGCCCGAGAGCGAACGGTCGAAGTAGAAGTACAGCGCCAGAATCATGACCACCGACACCCCGAGCACCCACAGACTCTGGCCCGAGATCATCACCGAGCCGATGTTGTAGCTGGCATCCGAGAACGGTTGCGTGCGCGAGCCTTCGGCCCCGAACATCACCAGACCCAGCCCGGTCAGCGCAAAGTGCACGCCCACCGAGACGATCAGCAGCAGCAGCGTGCTCGCTTCGGCCAGCGGCTGATAGGCCAGGCGATAGAGCATCGGGCCCATCGGCACGACCAGCAGCAGCGTGATGGCGATCTGCACGAGCATCGGCAACGTCATCGGTGCCAGCGCCTTCACGACGAAGAACACGGCAATCGGGAACACCAGATACTTGCCCGCCAGCACCGGCACCAGTCGGCCCGCGAGCTTGCGGCGTTCGCTATGGCGCAACACACCGGCCGTCTCCACGATGAACGTGCACACGCCCATGGCCACGAGCAGCCAGCTGGTCAGCGGGAATTTCTGGGTTTGCAGGGCCGCGAGCGTGAGTGCGCCATACGACACGAACTCGCCCTGCGGAATAAAGATGACGCGGGTAACGGAGAACACCAGTACGAGGGCCAATGCCAGCAAGGCATAAATCGCCCCCGTAGTGATGCCGTCCTGCGCCAGGATGGCGGCAATCGAAAGATCCATGCTCCTCTCACTTCGTTTGAGTACTTCTTGAACCGGCTGGCGAGACAGCCGGTGTGATGCACGGCGCGGCGCGCTGCCGCCCCGTTCCCCTTCACTTCGACACATCCTCCCGGTCTCCAAGGAGTGATGCAGCGAATTATGAATTGTATAAACGGTTATGCATTGGTAAAACCCGGGTGACTACTGAGATAACGCCCGTCTCCTTGTCACCCGCCCTTCATAAATCGACCGGTCAGGCACCCCGCCTGCGTCGATAACCCCGGACAACGTCAACCAACCACCACGGACATTAGGGCTTCACACCCCAACGTCCGGCAACACATATGCGTACAAATCAAGGCGCAGCCTTGCGGCGGCGGCGCGGTTTGGCCGGCAGCGATGGTGCGTCGGCCAGCACTTCGGGCGGCAACGCCTCGCGCACCACGTCAAGCAAGCGGTAGATTTCGGCGAGCGTGTCGCGCCCGACCTTGTCTTCCAGATAGCCGTATCGCTCCTCGACCAACGGACCGAGCTTCTTGCACAAGGCCCGGCTCGCCGGTGTCAGCGACACCATTACCCGCCGCTGATCGGACGACACACGCTTGCGCAGGATGAGGCCGGCGGCCTCCATACGCTCCAGCATGCCCGACAGGCTCGGGCTCAAAATGCAGCACTCGCGTGCCACCTGCCCGATTTCCATCTCCCCCGATTCACTGTCATTTACGGTACGGATCACGCGCCATTGCTGCTCGGTGATGTCGTAACGATTGAGCAAGGGCCGGAACAGCCCCATCACCGCTTCACGCGACTGCAACAACACCAGAGATAGATTGCGGTGCTCGAATTCACCCGTCATGGATTTACGCTCGAAAGGATCGCGCGGACAGCCCCCCGGCTGCGGCGATCAGGTTGGGACAACGCGGCCTCTCATGTGCCGCTCGTTTCGCATGTCCTGCCGACTCTTTGCGAAGCGCGAAACTACCACGCTCAAAAAAAACGGGCGCGAACGCCCGTTCTTCCGCCCAAACTCACGCCGGGCGCAGATACCGCAGATGAGAAAGCGGAGCATGCCTGTGTGCTATAGGCAGCCCCGCGGCGTATCAGTTCGCCAATTTCCACTTGCCGTCGACGATTTGCACCATAACGCGCGAGCGTTGGTCCAGACCGTTGTGGTCGTTTTTGCTCATGTTGAAGATACCGGCGGTGCCCGGCATTTCCTTCACGTTTTCCAGCGCTTCACGCAGTGCGGCGCGGAATTCCGGGGTGCCCGGCTTGGCTTTCTTGAGCGCGACCGGAATGGCCGTTTGCAGCAGCAGACCGCCGTCCCAGGCGTGGCCGCCGAAGGTCGAGATCGAACCGGCGCCGTAGGCCTTCTCGTAAGTGGCCTTGTACGCGGCAGCCGACTTCTTCACCGGGTTGTCCGCCGGCAGTTGGTCGACGACGAGCAGCGGGCCCGCCGGCAGGAACGTGCCTTCGCAGTCCTTGCCGCACACGCGCAGGAAGTCGTTGTTGGCCACACCGTGCGTCTGGTACAGCTTGCCCTTGTAGCCGCGCTCCTTGAGCGAGCGTTGCGGCAGTGCGGCCGGCGTGCCCGAACCGGCGATCAGCACGGCGTCGGGGTTCGCGCCCATGATCTTGAGCGTCTGACCGGTCACCGACGTATCCGCGCGGTTGAAGCGCTCGTTGGCGACGATCTTGATCTTGTTCAGGTCGGCGGCCTTCAGGAATTCCTTGTACCAGCCTTCGCCGTACGCATCCGAGAAGCCGATGAACGCGGCAGTCTTCACGCCGGTGTCAGCCATGTGCTTGGCAATAGCGGTGGCCATCAAGATGTCGTTCTGCGGCGTCTTGAACGACCAGGCGCGCTTGGCATCCATCGGTTCGACGATGGCAGCCCCTGCGGCCATCGAGATCACCGGCGTCTGCGTTTCCGCAGCCACGTCGACCATCGCCAGCGAGTTCGGCGTGACCGTCGAGCCGAGCACGGCGTCGACGTGATCTTCGCTGATGAGCTTGCGCATGTTCTTGACGGCGGTCGTGGTGTCGGTCGCATCGTCGAGCACGATGTACTGCACCGTCTGCCCTGCGATCGTCTTCGGCATCAGCGCGATCGTGTTCTTCTCGGGGATGCCCAGCGATGCAGCCGGACCCGTCGCCGACAGCGACACGCCAATCTTCACTTGAGCGTGCGCGACGCCCGCAGCCAGCATCATCGCCGATGCCATGCACAACAACTTCAGTTTCATTTGGGTCTCCTCACAAAATTTCGAATTCGTTCTTCTTACATTAACCGACCGCTCAGTCGGTGAATTGCCGCCCATCTTACGGGCACCCGTACCGTCTCGTAAAGTGCGGTTTCCCCAAATGTGGCAATTGCCACAAGGGGTTTTCCCGGCATGTTGCACTGCGAAGGGCAAAACCTAGCGCAGGAAGGCATCGTAACCCGTCTTCAGGATCAATACGCCAACCACACAAAGGAACATCCGGCGCACGAAACCGACACCGTGCCGCAGTGCCAGACGACTGCCGATCTGACTGCCCAGCACATTCATCACGGCCATACCCAGCCCGAGCTGCCACCACACGTGGCCGCCCATGCCGAAGAGCAGCAATGCGGCCAGATTCGTCGCCACGTTGACGATCTTCGAGGACGCCGACGCATTGACGAAATCCTGTCCGAACAGCCGCACGAACAGGAACACGAGAAAGCTGCCCGTGCCCGGGCCGAAGAAACCGTCGTAGAAGCCGATGGCCGCCCCCACGCCCACTGCGGCAAGGGTGACCCCCGTGCCACCTTTGACAGGCGCGTGTACGGTCCCGAAATCCTTCTTGCGCAGGGTGTAGATCGCCACGCCAACCAGCACGAACGGCAGCAGCTTGCGCAGCGCATCGGCGGGCAGATGGGTGACGGCGAAAGCGCCGCAGAACGAGAAGACGAACGCCGTGACCGTCGCGGGCAGCAGGATCGCCCAGCGCAGTTGCACGCCGCGCGCGAAACGCCACGCCGCCGACGCAGTGCCCCAGACACCGGCCATCTTGTTGGTGCCCAGCAACAGCGGTGGCGCGGCGTTGGGAAAGACGGCGAAGAGCGTGGGTACGGCGATGAGTCCGCCACCGCCCACGACGGCATCCACGAGACCGGCGAGAAACGCCCCGCCAGCGAGCATCAGGAGATCAGGGAGCGCGAGCGAGCTCAGCATGACGGCCGCCCTGAGCCAACGTTAAACGGGGCCATGAGCGGGGCAATGAGCGGAGCAACGAGCGAACCAATGACCAAAGCAATGCGAGGCATGACGTGAAGCATGGGGGAAGGAAAGCACGCGCCGGGAATGACCGGCGTCAGAATGGGAATCACAAGGAATATTGCGGCGAACGCTGTGGAGAACAGCGCGAAAGCCAGCGCGGCATGCGGCGAGACGTGAAACGCGACGTGGAGCGCAATGAAAAACACGATATCGAAGCACAATATAAAAAGCGCTGTTGGAGCATTCTCCAACAGCGCTTCCTTTTTGGCGGTGCGCGTTATCGCGCTTATTGTCTCCTCGTTCCTCGCCCCTATATCCTGCTGTGACGCGAACTAGGGGTGAGAATAAAGGAGCACCCAATGCACCACAAGTCAGCATTTACCCCTACGAATGGGCATTTTTCCGACATTCGTGCGCCGGGGTGGCGCCGGGGGTATGGCTAGACGCCCCACTTCGGTGCAATCCCCCGGCTTCCGCCCGCCGTCATGACTGCTGCGCCACGCGCCGGAAGAACTTGCTGCGCGCGATCAATTCCCCCACCAGCCCGCGCCGGAACGCCAGCACGCAGATGATGAAGATCGCGCCGATGACGATCGTCACCGACTCGCCGAGCGTCTGGAACCAAGTCACACCCGTTGCGGTAGCGAGCCAGTTACCGATGTCGCCCAGCTTGTTCTCCAGCACGATGATCAGCACCGCACCGACCACCGGTCCGAGCATCGTGCCGAGGCCGCCGACGAGCGTCATCAGAATCACCATGCCCGACATCGTCCAGTGCACGTCGGTCAGCGTCTCGAAGCCCAGCACCACCGTCTTGGTCGACCCCGCGAGGGCTGCCAGCGTGGCCGACAAAACAAACGCCAGCAGCTTGAACCGGTCGACGTCGTAACCCAGCGAGATGGCGCGCGGCTCGTTCTCCTTGATCGCCTTGAGCACCTGACCGAACGGCGAGTGCACCACACGCATGATGAGCAGGAAACCCAGCGCGCAGATCGCCAGCACCACGTAGTACAGCGTGAGGTCCGAGTCGAGCGGCAGCACACCGAACAGGCTGCCGCGCGGCACGCCTTGCAGACCATCTTCCCCGCCCGTGAACGGCGCTTGCATGCACAGGAAGTACAGCATCTGTGCGAGTGCCAGCGTGATCATCGCGAAGTAGATGCCCTGACGCCGGATCGCCAGCAAGCCGATCACCAGCCCCAGCGCCGCGCCCGCCACCATGCCGGCAAGAATGCCGACTTCCGGCGTGAAACCGAGGTTGCGAATCGCGTAGCCCGTCACATACCCTGCGCTGCCGAAGAACGCGGCGTGCCCGAACGACAGCAGTCCCGTAAAACCCAACAGCAGATTGAACGCACAGGCGAACAGCGCGAAGCACAGCACCTTCATCACGAAGACCGGATACGCCCCGGCAAACGGCGCCGCGATCAGCGCCAGTAGCAAGAGCGCATAGAGCACCCGTTGTTGCATACGATGTTGCATTGCTGTGCCCCTTACTTTTGTTTGCCGAACAGCCCTGCCGGGCGCAGCAGCAGCACGATCACCATGATCACGAACACCACGGTCGCCGACGCTTCCGGGTAGAACACCTTGGTGAAGCCTTCGATCACACCCAACATCAGACCGGTGATGATCGACCCCATGATCGAGCCCATGCCGCCGATCACGACCACGGCGAACACGGTGATGATCATCGACTGGCCCATCAGCGGCGAGATCTGGATGACCGGTGCAGCGAGCACGCCCGCAAATGCGGCCAGCCCGACACCGAAGCCGTACGTCAGCGTGATCATGAGCGGCACATTCACGCCGAACGCTTCAACGAGCTTCGGGTTTTCCGTGCCGGCCCGCAGATACGCGCCGATCTTCGTCTTCTCGATCACGAACCATGTGGCGAAGCACACGATCAACGAAGCCACCACGACCCAGCCGCGATAGTTCGGCATGAACATGAAGCCGAGATTGGTTGCGCCCGAGAGCGCTTCCGGCGCGTCGTACGGTTGCCCGGACACACCGAACATCGAACGGAACACGCCTTCGAGTACGAGCGTGATACCGAACGTGAGCAGCAGTCCGTAGAGGTGATCGAGCTTGTAAATCCAGCGCAGCATCGTGCGCTCGATGATGATGCCGATAATGCCCACCACGATCGGGGCGAGAATCAGCATGACCCAGTAATTGAGGCCGAGATAGTTGCCGCCCATCCAGGCGAGCATGGCACCCAGCATGAACAACGCGCCATGCGCGAAGTTGATCACGTTGAGCAGACCGAAAATCACCGCCAGGCCAAGACTCAGCATGGCGTAAAACGAGCCATTCACCAGTCCCAGCAGCAGTTGGCTCAACAGCGCCGGCAGGGGGATGCCTAGTAATTCCATCGAAATCGATTCTCTGGGAGAAAGACCGCGACGGGACACACGTCCCGCCGCTTTTCAGTGCACTGTCAGATGACGATGCGAACCCGGCTTACTTCTTCATCAACGGGCAGGTCGATTCCGCCACGGTGGTGAACGCCTTGTCGCCCGGAATCGTCGCGACGACCTTGTAGTAGTCCCACGGCTCTTTCGATTCCTTCTTCGACTTCACTTGCATCAGGTACATGTCGTGGACCATCGTGCCGTCCTTGCGGATGTAGCCCTTGCTGTACATATCGTCGATCTTGATCTTGTGCAGCTCGTCCATGACCTTGTCGGCGTCGGTGCTGCCGGCGGCCTGCACAGCCTTCAGATACGTCATCGTGGCCGAGTAGTCACCCGCTTGCAGGCTCGACGGCATCTTGCGCATCTTGTCGAAGTAGCGCTTGGCGAAGGCACGGGTCTTGTCGTCCTTGTCCCAGTACCAGCTGTCCGTCAGATACATGCCTTCGGTGTTGTCCAGACCGAGCGAGTGAATGTCGTTGATGAACACCAGCAGACCGGCGATCTGCATCTTGCCCTTGACGCCGAATTCCTTCGCCGCCTTGATCGCGTTGATAGTGTCGCCACCCGCATTGGCCAGACCCAGCACCTGTGCACCCGACGACTGCGCCTGCAACAGGTACGACGAGAAGTCCGACGCCGAGAGTGGGTGCTTGACCGCGCCCTTGACCGTGCCGCCGTTGGCCTTGACCACGTCGGCCGTCGCCTTCTCCAGCGCGTGACCGAACGCATAGTCGGCGGTCAGGAAGAACCACGACTTGCCGCCCGCCTTGACCACGGCCGAGCCGGTGCCGCGTGCGAGTGCGACGGTGTCGTACGCGTAGTGCACGCCGTACGGCTGGCACTGATCGTTGGTGAGGGCGTCCGAG
The DNA here is from genome assembly GCF_002179965.1 of Pandoraea sp. PE-S2T-3. GTDB lineage: Bacteria > Pseudomonadota > Gammaproteobacteria > Burkholderiales > Burkholderiaceae > Pandoraea. The sequence goes on along the minus strand of NZ_NGUQ01000007.1, from coordinate 588,735 downwards.
CCGGCACCCACGTTGATGTAGACCTTCTTCTTCTCGGCCGAGACCTTGTTCATCGCGAGGCCGGTACCCGAGTTGGTACCGCCGATGAGCATGTCGACGCCGCCGCGATCGAACCATTCGCGGGCTTTCGACGCGGCCACGTCGGCCTTGTTCTGGTGATCGGCCGTGACCAGTTCGATCGGCTTGCCGAGCACCTTGCCGCCGAAGTCGGAGATCGCCATCTTGATGGCTTCCGCACCGCCCTGTCCGTCGATATCGGTGTACAGACCCGACATGTCGGTAATGAAACCGATCTTCACCGTGTTGCCATCGGCCTGGGCCTGCGAGGCCATTGCCGCAAAACCGATCGCAGCCGCAACCGCCAACGCCTTCATCCGCATCGTCATCTTCGTCTCCTTCGTGGATTTATATCGCCTGGGTCCATCGCCCGGCGTGCGCGCCATGCAGCGCACGGCAACGCGCCGGGTAGCTCACCTCATACGCCCAACAATTCGTGCAGCACCGGCATCTTCGTTTCCAGCTCGGGCGCGCCAAAGCGCTCCACGATCTTGCCGTGCTCCATCACATAGAAGCGATCGGCAAGCGGTGCTGCAAAACGGAAATTCTGTTCGACCATCACGATCGTGTAACCCCGCGATTTGAGCGTGGTAATCATGCGGGCGAGTGTCTGCACGATGACCGGTGCGAGACCTTCCGAGATCTCGTCGAGCAGCAACAGATTCGCGCCCGTGCGCAGAATGCGCGCGACGGCCAGCATCTGTTGTTCGCCGCCCGAGAGTCGCGTGCCCTGACTATGGCGACGCTCCTTCAGGTTGGGGAACATGTCGTAGATCTCTTCGATCGACATGCCCTTGCCGCCGTCTTCGCGCCGATTGCCGCGCATGCCGATATATGGCGGCAGCATCAGGTTCTCTTCGCACGACAGGCTCGCGAAGATGCCGCGCTCCTCGGGACAGTAGCCCACGCCGTGATGCGCGACCTTATAGGTCGGCAGATGAATCGTTTCTTCGCCGGCCACACGAATCGAGCCCTGACGCTGCCCCGTGAGGCCCATGATTGCGCGCAGGGTGGTGGTGCGGCCCGCACCGTTGCGACCGAGCAGCGTGACGACTTCGCCACGGCCCACGGTCAGATCCACGCCGTGCAGGATGTGCGATTCGCCGTACCAGGCTTGCAGTCCTTCGACTTCGAGTGCGGGCACATTGCCGCCGCCGTTACCGTACATAGCCGTCCTCACCCGTGGGCTCCCTGCAATTCGCTGTCCGCGGTGCCCATATAGGCTTCCATCACTTGCGGATTCTTCGAGACTTCGTGATACGGCCCTTCGGCGAGCACCTCACCGCGTTGCAGCACGGTGATGGTGTCGGAGATGCCGGCCACCACGTTCATGTTGTGTTCGACCATCAGAATCGTGCGGCCGACCGACACCTTCTTGATGAGTGCCGTCACGCGATCCACGTCTTCGTGACCCATGCCTTGCGTGGGTTCATCGAGCAACATTAGTTCGGGTTCCATAGCAAGTGTGGTGGCGATTTCCAACGCACGCTTGCGGCCGTAGGGCAACTCGACGGTGAGAGTGTGAGCGAATTCGGTGAGTCCGACTTCGGCGAGCAACTCCATGGCACGTGCATCGAGCTGATGCAGCGAATCGCTGCTGCGCCAGAAGTGAAATGCCGTGCCGAGGTTGCGTTGCAGGCCGATGCGCACGTTCTCCAGCACCGACAAGTGCGGGAACACGGCAGAGATCTGGAACGAGCGAATGATGCCGCGCCGCGCGATCTGTGCGGGCGCTTCACGCGTGATGTCTTCGCCGTTGAACGTGATGGTGCCGGCGCTCGGCACGAGGAATTTGGTGAGCAGGTTGAAGCAGGTTGTCTTGCCTGCGCCATTCGGCCCGATGAGTGCGTGAATGGTGCCGCGCGCAACGCGCAGGTCGACCCCGTTCACGGCGGTGAAGCCACGAAACTCTTTGGTGAGTCCGCGGGTTTCGAGAATGTAATCGTTGTTCGCCATGTCTCCTGCCACATTCCTGGTTGGCGGTGTGAGGCGATTGGTTGGCCCCGGCACCATCGTCTGTGACAACCGCGAGGCACTCAGGTGACGCTGTCATTTGCGTTGCCCGACGAATCTCTCGCGTCCCTCGCGTCGCGCCGAATTCTTGGTTCGGTCGCACATAGGGAAACGTTATTGTGGGCGGATTGCTGCAACGCGATCATTGGGATTTGCACTAGGCTTCGCACCGCCTGAAACACGCATGTCTGCACGTGTTGCAGACCACTCGGTAACAATGCGCACGCACCTCTCCCGGCCTTGTGGCATAAGGCTTTTGCGGCACACGCAAATGCAGGTGCGATAGCTAAAGTCGATGAGCGCGCAGCAGGGTGCTCGACCAACATTAGGTATTACTACGTAAGTTTTGGCGGCGAGCCGGAGAAATCCGGAAATCCGGAAAGACAAAAAACGCGCTGTCGTTCGCTCGCCGGCGAACGATTCAGCGCGTCCAGACATCCTCACGACATCGACTTCATATCGAAGTTCGGTGTAGTCATCGACGGACAAGTGCAAGCCCACGCTACGGATCCAACGCCGCGAAATCCAGCGGCTCGTAGAAGTCTCCTCGATGCCCCGTCCCCCTCGGATCTAGCGTTTCCGAATCTGAAAGTCCCGCATCCGAAGCCCAAAGACATCGGTAACTACCAACGCCATTCTTCAGGCCACGTCGGGGCACTCGAGTCCCCGAAAACCTGTATCGCATCAACTATGCACGGGGGCATCGAATGAGAGCGATTGCTTGGTTATGCTTGGCAGGAATAGCACTTTCATGTTCCGCCCACTCACAGGAGCGGGAGTTTTATGTCGCTTGCAAGAACGGTCCATCGCAGGATGGGAGGTACTCGCATTGCGCAGCTGGACCGAGCCCCTGGTTGGCGTGTGAAGCCGCAACCGGTGCTACTCCGATTTATATGGGGGGCAGAATTTATGAGGTGGGGCGGAATGCTATTTGGCGGAACCGCGTTCTGGAGGACCAATCGCAGATCTCGGATACTCAATACAGGATCAAACTGCTTGCCCAATAAGCCCACTAACCGAAATTAGAGATTCAGATGCCCTTGATTTTGAGATGGGGAATCGGTGGAGGCCAGATCGTCTGACGGAAGACTATCAGTCAAAACTCGCTTGCCTTCAAGGTGCCGTCACGGCTCAGGGAGGCATCGTCATGAATGGCTCCGCATGGCGATCCACGGAATACCAGGCCCATCTTCAAGACATCGTCCGCAAAGACGCGGAAATTCGCCAACGCGCGACCGAATTGAAAAACTTGGAGGAATGCACTGAGGTGATGTCCTCCGTTGCACGCGAGATGAGCAATCATGGCCTCAGACCCGGACAGGCCGTTGCGGAACCAGGTAGGTCACGTCACGAACGAGGTCTGGCATTTGACGTGACGCCACGAGGTCTGACCTCATCTCAAGTGAACTCAATTGCAGAAGAATGCAAGGTGAGTCGCCAGGCCGTCCCTGGGGAACCGTGGCATTTTCAATGAGGAACCTGCGATGAAAAAGCACCGCCTGATTTCAATTTTTTGCTTAGTTTCAACTACGGCGTTTGCCGGGTCACCCGCAGTGGTGAGTGTGACCTCGCTTCAGCGGCATGGGCAAGTGGTCTATCGATACCAAGTAACCAACAATTCTGACGCCCCTATTCTGAGCGTTACCGTTGGGCTAACACCCGACAAGATGCCTAGCCTGCTCGCCCGCGTCTGGCAACGCGACATAGATACTTATTGGGCCAATTATGATGCCCACGGAGTTGAACCGGCTTACGTAACGATCGATGCCGCCCACTGCACGCCTTTCCAAGGAATGGTTTGCTCCCTGAGCTATCAAACAGACTCGGATTATCCGGCGAATGAGAAGCGCGCCAACATTACCTTCGATTGGGAAGGTACATTCTCTTCAGGCGATTATAGTCAGGCGCGCCCCAGACCCATCACAGCATCAATACTTCCACATACGGAATCGTCTGTCGCCGAATTGGTCGTCCCGGCGAGTGACCCTGCCTATTCAACCGGCATGGCGTTGATTACGTTCGGTGGAACCCTTGCTCAGCGCGCCAGTACTCCGGAAATTGTTAACGGTAGATATTTCGCGCCACTGCTCAGTCCACCACCGAAGCAACAACCCCTCACCACAGTGCCACGCTAGCGCAACTAGAGCTCGCTAGCGAAAAAAATACAATCACCGCCCTGCTTTGCGCGCCGCGCGAATCATGTCGCTCGCGCGTTCGGCAATCATGATCGTCGGCGAATTGGTGTTACCTGAGGTGATCACCGGCATGACGGAGGCATCCACCACGCGCAGGTTCTGCACGCCGCGCACGCGAAGTTCGGCATCGACCACCGCGTTGCGATCGTCGGCGCGTCCCATGCGGCAGGTCCCTACCGGATGGAAGATCGTCGTGCCGATATCCCCCGCGGCGCGCTTCAGATCCTCATCGCTCTGATACGACGGCCCCGGCAGATACTCGCGCGGCTCGTAGCGCGCAAATGCGGGCGCGCCCACGATGCGGCGTGTGAGCTTGATGGCATCGGCGGCCACCGCAAGGTCGGCTTCCGTCGACAAGTAGTGTGGTGCGATCGCCGGTGCCACGCGCGCGTCGGGCGACGTCAAATGCACATTGCCGCGCGATGTCGGGCGCAGGTTGCACACCGACGCCGTGAACGCGTTGAACTTGTGCAGCGGCTCGCCGAACTTGTCGAGCGAGAGCGGCTGCACGTGATATTCGAGATCTGGCCTCGCCACGTCTTCGCGGCTCTTCGCAAACGCGCCCAGTTGCGACGGTGCCATGCTCATCGGCCCGCGCTGCGCGAACGCATACTGCATGCCGATCTTGAGCTTGCCCCACAGACTGTTCGCGGTGAGATTCAACGTCGTGACGCCGCGCAGCTTGTACACCGTGCGCAGTTGCAAATGGTCCTGCAAGTTCTCGCCGACACCGGGCAGATCGGACACCACGTCGATACCGAAACCACGCAGACGCTCGCCATCGCCAATGCCCGAGACCTCCAGCAGATGCGGCGAATTCACCGCGCCTGCCGCGAGAATGACTTCCGCACGCGCGAGCGCCGTGTAGTCGTCATTGCCGCCGCGATACGCTACGCCCGTGCAACGCGTGCCTTCGAACAACAACTTGCTCACGCTCGCGCCCGTAATCACCGTCAGATTCGGCCGCTCGCTGGCCGGTCGCAGAAACCCCTTCGCGGCACTCCAGCGCACACCGCGCCGCTGATTCACTTCGAAGTAGCCGATACCGAAGTTGTCGCCGCGATTGAAGTCGTCCGTTTTGGGAATGCCCATTTGCTCGGCGGCATCGGCGAAGGAATCGAGCACGCGCCACGACAAACGCTGCTTCTCGACGCGCCATTCACCGCCGCTGCCGTGGAATTCTGAACCGCCTTTGTAGTGATCTTCGCTGCGCTTGAACAGCGGCAGCACGTTGTCCCAGCGCCAGCCATCGTCGCCGGTCGCGTCGGCCCACACGTCGTAATCCTCGCGCTGACCGCGCATGTAGATCATGCCGTTGATCGACGAACTGCCGCCCAGCACGCGGCCGCGCGGATACGCGAGCGAGCGGCCGTTCAGGCCCGCTTCGGCTTGCGTGCGATAGAGCCAGTCGGTGCGCGGATTGCCGATGCAATACAGATAGCCGACGGGAATGTGAATCCAGTGATAGTCGTCCTTGCCGCCCGCTTCGAGCAGCAGCACGTTGACGTCACGGTCCTGCGTCAGACGATTGGCCAACACGCAGCCGGCCGATCCTGCCCCTACGATCACGTAATCGAAGGTCTCTTCCTTTGCTGCCTGCTTGCTCATTCCCGCCTGTCTCCGTCGATGGCGCAGCGTTCGCCAGATAGCGACGCCGGCTCTGGTGCGGCGCCCGAGTGTGGTGGACTGCCGCCACCACCACCGGGTTCATTTTTATCGTGTCGTGTGACGCAGTCTATCCCGTCACGCTACTTCGCCACCGGCATGGTGAATTCCGCGCCCTTCGCGATGCTGTCCGGCCAACGCTGCATCACGCTTTTGAAGCGCGTGTAAAAGCGAACACCCTCTTCGCCGTAAGCGTGATGGTCGCCAAACAACGAGCGCTTCCAGCCGCCGAACGATTGCCACGCCATCGGCACCGGAATCGGCACATTGATGCCGACCATGCCGATCTTCACCTGACGCGAGAACGCACGCGCCACGCCGCCATCGCTCGTGAAGCACGACACGCCATTGCCGTACTCGTGCGCATTGACGAGTTCGATGGCCGCGGCGAGATCCGGCACACGCACCACCGCAAGCACCGGCCCGAAAATCTCTTCGCGATAAATCGTCATGTCGGACGTCACGTGATCGAACAGCGTGCCACCGATGAAGAAGCCCTTCTCATGCCCCGGCACCTGCAAGCCGCGACCGTCGACCAGCAACTCGGCGCCCGCTTTCACGCCCTCGGCGATATAACCCTCGATCTTCGCCTTATGCGCACCGGTGACGACAGGGCCCATCTCCGACGCGTCGTCGGAACCCGGCCCAATGCGCAGCGCCTTCACGCGCGGCACCAGCGCCTCGACGAGGCGATCGGCCACCTGCCCCACCGCAACCGCGACCGAAATCGCCATGCACCGCTCGCCAGCCGAGCCGTAGGCGGCACCGATCAACGCATCGACCGCCTGATCGAGATCGGCGTCAGGCATCACCACGAGGTGGTTCTTCGCACCGCCGAGCGCCTGCACGCGCTTGCCGCGTCGCGTGCCTTCCGTGTAGATGTATTCGGCAATCGGCGTGGAGCCCACGAACGACAGCGCTTCCACATCGGGGTGCGCGAGCAGCGCATCGACGGCGACCTTGTCGCCCTGCACCACGTTGAACACGCCATCGGGCAAGCCCGCTTCGCGCAGCAGTTCCGCCATCAGCAGACTCGCCGACGGGTCACGCTCGGACGGCTTGAGCACGAACGTATTGCCGCACGCGATCGCCACCGGGAACATCCACATCGGCACCATCGCGGGGAAGTTGAACGGGGTGATGCCAGCGCACACGCCGACCGGCTGACGCAAATGCCAGTTGTCGATGCCGCCGCCGATGTTGTCGCTGTGCTTGCCCATCAACAATTGCGGTGCGCCGCACGCGTATTCGACAATCTCGATGCCGCGTGTGACTTCGCCACGAGCGTCGGAAAACACCTTGCCGTGCTCACGCGAAATGATCCGGGCGAGGTCGTCCTGATGCGCGTCGAGCAACGCCTTGAACTTGAACAGCACGCGGGCGCGCTTGAGCGGCGCCGTTTCCGACCACGCAGGCAAGGCCGCCTTTGCTGCGGCGACCGCGGCATCGACATCCGCCTCGCTCGCCAGCGCCACACGGGCCGTCACGGTGCCTTCTGAGGGGTTGTACACATCGGCAAAGCGCTCGCTGCGGCCGGCCACCTGTTGGCCGCCAATGAAGTGCTGCACGGTTGCAATATCAGCGCTACTCATGTTGGTTTTCCCTGAATCCGGTCTCTGCGTGGAATGGCAATGGCCTGAATTGACGTTGTGCCGCACCGCAGCACAACGCGATTCGCCAAAGTGATTGCCTAGCGTACTGCCGGATGGCGGTGCGATCCAATGAGAAATTATGAAAAGCAATATAAGATGCCCTTATATTGCGGGGCGTGAAGCGGGGGATTTCTGCGCTTTGCTGCCCCGTTTCAACGCTCTCTGCCTGCCGCCGCATGGAACTCGCTCATCTTCGCGCCTTCGTTGCCATCGCCCATGAGGGCAACCTCACACGTGCCGCGCAGCGCCTGCACCTCACGCAGCCGGCGGTCAGCCTGCAAGTCAAAGCCCTTCAGGAAACCCTGCGCCTCACACTCTTCACGCGCACCGCTCAAGGGCTGGCGCTCACGCGTGACGGGCAGGCGTTGCTCCCGCTCGCCGAACGCATGCTGGCCGCGCTGGCCGATCTGCAACAAGCTGCTGGCGCGTTGCGTGAGACGGTGCGCGGCCGGTTGCGCATCGGCACGATCCTCGATCCGGAATTCACGCGACTGGGCGCCTTTCTCAAGCGGCTGGTCGAGTCGTATCCGCAGATTGAAACGGCGCTGCGCCACGGCATGTCAGGCTCGGTGCTGCAACAGATTGCTCGCGGCGAGCTGGATGTCGGCTTCTATCTAGGCCGCCCCGAAGGCGATCGCTTTCACACGATTACCCTCACACCGTTCTCCTATCAGGTGCTTGCCCCGGCGGGCTGGCGCGAGCGTGTGGCCCGGCGCGGCTGGCGCGAGCTGGCCGCCCTGCCGTGGATCTGGACGCCGCCCGAATCCGCCCACAACCGTCTGCTTTCGGCGCTGTTCGGCGCACTCGACGTCTCGCCGGTGAAAGTGGCGGAGGTCGATCAGGAGCCGTCGATGCTCGATCTGGTGAAATCCGGCATTGGCCTGTCGCTCATGCGCGACTCGATAGCGCTGCGCGAAGCCCGTGCCCACGGGCTGGTCATTGCCGACGGTGTGGCCGTGCCCACGGAACTCACGTTCGTCACGCTGGCCGCCCGCCGGGAAGAACCCGCCATTGCCGCCGCGCTGCAACTGGTCGCGGCGGTCTGGGCGTGACAGAATACCGGCGGCGCAGAAAATGGCTATAAGACGGCTGTAAAGCGGCTGAAAGGTGGCTGAAATAGCGGCCGAATCACCACCAGACGTGGCCTCCGAGCCCGCAAAAGCCGCCACCCGAACACGCGAGGCCCCCGCAATTCATTCTCATGACACGGTTTTCCCCCGGGATGCCTGTCATGTCGAATCGTCATTGAAGTTCTACAATTCAGAGTCCGCCCTACCCATTTCAGCGGGGCAGACGCTTGTCTCTCTACAAGGATGTTGATCATGTCTGTGAGAATGGAACGCGATACTTTCGGCGAAATTGCAGTGCCTGCCGATCGTCTTTGGGGTGCGCAAACGCAGCGTTCGCTGCAAAACTTCAAGATTTCCTCGGAAAAGATGCCGCGCGAACTCGTGCGCGCACTGGCCCGCGTCAAGCGCGCCGCCGCCGAAGTCAACAAGGGTCTGGGCGTGCTCGACGCCAAGAAGGCCGATGCCATCATCAAGGCCGCCGACGAAGTCGTCGCCGGTCAGCATGACGACGAATTCCCGCTGGCCGTGTGGCAGACCGGCTCGGGCACGCAGTCGAACATGAACATGAATGAAGTGCTCGCCAACCGTGCCAGCGAACTGCTCGGCGGCGTGCGCGGCGAAGAGCGTCTCGTGCACCCCAACGACGACGTGAACAAGGGACAGTCGTCGAACGACGTGTTCCCGACGGCCATGAGCGTGGCAGCCCTCGACGCGCTGATCAACCACCTCAAGCCGAGCGTCGGCCAACTGCGCGACACGCTCGCTGCGAAGGCCCATGCGTACGACAACATCGTCAAGATCGGCCGCACCCACCTGCAAGACGCCACGCCGCTCACACTCGGTCAGGAAATCTCGGGCTGGGTCGCGCAGATCGATCACGGCCTGAAGCACGTCGACGACGCCCTGCCCCACGTGGCAGAGCTCGCACTCGGCGGCACCGCCGTGGGCACCGGCCTGAACGCCCACCCGGAATTCGCGCAGAAAGTGGCGGAAGCGCTCGCGCGCGACACCGGCCTGCCGTTTATCACCGCCCCGAACAAGTTCGAAGCGCTCGCCGCCAACGACGCCATCGTCAATGCACACGGCACGTTGAAGACGCTCGCTGCCAGCCTGATGAAGATTGCCAACGACGTGCGCTGGCTCGCCAGCGGCCCGCGCTGCGGCATCGGCGAATTGCAGATTCCGGAAAACGAGCCGGGCAGCTCGATCATGCCGGGCAAGGTCAACCCGACCCAATGCGAAGCGATGACCATGCTTTGCTGTCAGGTGCTGGGCAACGACGTGGCGATCAACATCGGCGGCTCGATGGGCAACTTCGAGCTGAACGTGTTCAAGCCGATGCTCATCCACAACTTCCTGCAAAGCGTGCGCGTACTGGCCGACGGCTCGGTGAGCTTCAACGATAACTGCGCCATCGGCATCGAGCCGAACCGCGCGCGCATCGGCAACCTGCTCGAAGAGTCGCTCATGCTGGTGACGGCACTCAACCCGCACATCGGCTACGACAAGGCGGCCGCCATCGCCAAGAAGGCGCACAAGGAAGGCACCACGCTCAAGGCGGCGGCACTGGCCTCGGGCCACGTCACGTCCGAGCAGTTCGACGCCTGGGTGCGCCCGGAGCAAATGGTCGGCAAGCGCTAAGCGTCACGCTGCCACCCTAACGCTCACAGGAGACCCCGCCGCGCATGCCCATCTCGCCGTTGCCGCCACTGCACTGTCTCGTCGCGTTCGACGCTGCCGTGCGGCACGCGAGCTTCACCCGCGCGGCGGCGGAGCTCAATCTCACGCAAAGCGCGGTCAGCCGTCAGATCGCGCAGCTTGAAGAATTTCTCGGCCGCACCCTCTTTACGCGCGAACATCGCACGCTGCGCCTCACCGTTGCCGGCCAGCGCTACGCCGAACAGATTCAACGCCTGCTCAACGAATGTGCCGAGGCCACCGCCGACCTGATGAAGCGTCGCGGCGACCTCGAACTGACGGTCGCGTGTTCGTCCGGCGTCGCGGTGTTGTGGATGACCCCGCAACTCATGCGCTTTCGCGCGGCCCACCCCGACGTAAAGATTCGCGTGATCGTCAAAGACGGCCTCACCTCGCTCTCGGCGTCGGAATTCGATCTCGGTGTCTATTACGTGCGAAACGATCTGCCGCCCGATTTTGCGGGCCGGCGGCTCTTCGACGAAGAAGTCTTTCCCGTCTGCTCCCCCGCCTATCTCGACGGCCGCACGCTCAAACCCGCCGATCTCGTCAACGAGACGCTGCTCTTCATCGAAGACGGTCAGCGCAAGTGGATGTCGTGGCAAGACTGGTTCGAGCTGCAAGGCGTGAGCGCGCCCAAGTCGCCGCGCATGGTCAGCGCCAATTACTACCCGCTGCTCGTGCAGATGGCCATCGAAGGCGGCGGTCTGGTGATGGGCTGGCGTCACATGATCGACCCCTGCCTTGAGGCGGGTCTGCTCGTCCCGGCGTGCGACGCACGTGCGAGTCTGGGCGGCGGCTACTATCTCGTGTGGCCTGCCGAGCGCCATGAGCATGCCGCAGCCAGAATTTTCCGCAATTGGATCTACTCACAAACCCGTTTGCCGTCATAGGGTTAGAGGGCATCTGACAAAGTTGCTATGCGCTGCACGCATGGCAACATGCGGAATTATCGTTTTTCCTGTCATTTTGTCTGACCTATGTTGTGGTTCATCCGCGCATGTTCGTGCCGTAGGGCGAACGTGATCCGACAAAAAAGCAGGCGTATTACCGGCATGACGTGACTTCTCGCACGCAACGGACGCCACCCATCCTCCGGGAGACCCAGATGCAGGCGACGTACGCAGTGCCTCAAGCCAACCTGGACCGCCAACGCCGTCACGCCATTGTGGCGACGGTGATCGGCAATGGTCTGGAATGGTTCGACTTCACCGTCTATAGCTTCTTCGCGGCGATTATCGCCAAGCAATTCTTCCCCACCGGCGACGACCTCTCGTCGTTCCTGCTGGCCGTGGCCACGTTCGGCGTGGGCTTCTTCATGCGCCCGGTCGGCGGCATCGTGCTCGGTGTGTATTCCGATCGCGTCGGCCGCAAGGCAGCGCTGTCGCTCACCATCCTGTTGATGGCTGCCGGCACGGCGATGATCGGCCTCGCACCGACCTACGACCAGATCGGCCTGGCCGCCCCCGTGATCATCGTGCTCGCGCGTTTGCTGCAAGGCTTCTCGGCCGGTGGCGAAATGGGCGGCGCGACGGCGTTCCTCACCGAATATGCGCCGGCCAATCAGCGCGCCTACTACTCCGCATGGATTCAGTCGAGCATCGGTTTTGCCGTGCTGCTCGGCGCGGCCGTGGGCACGTTCGTGACGACGGAACTGGACAAGGCTTCGCTCGAATCGTGGGGCTGGCGTGTGCCGTTCATCGTGGGCATGCTGATCGGCCCGGTCGGCTTCTACATCCGTAGCAAGGTCGACGAGACGCCGACGTTCCAGCACGCCGAAAAGTCGAATACGCCGCTGCGCGACGTGTTCTCGAAGTACCCGCGCGAAACGCTCGCGAGCTTCTCGATGGTCGTGCTGTGGACGATCTGCACCTACGTGCTGCTGTTCTACATGCCGACGTATGCCCAACGCGTGCTGAAGTTGCCGGCCGCCAATGGCTTCACCGCAGGCATGGTGGGCGGCGCCATGATTCTGGTGTTCGCACCGGTCGTGGGACGTCTGGCAGACCGCTACGGCCGCCGTCCGTTCCTGTCGGGTTCCGCACTGCTGATTCTGTTGCTCGCGTGGCCGATGTTCACGTATCTGAACGTGGCACCGGGTCTGCAATCGCTGCTGACGTTCCAGATCGTGTTCGGCCTGCTGATCGCCTGCTACACGGGCCCGATTCTCGCGGCATTCTCGGAGCTGTTCCCGCCGCAGGTGCTGTCGACCGGCCTGTCGGTGGCATACAACTTCGCGGTCACGATCTTCGGCGGCTTCGCTGCGCTGATCATCACGTGGCTGATCGCCCGCACGGGCAGCAACATGGCCCCGGCGATCTACGTGATCATCGCGGCGGCCATCAGCTTCGTGGGCACCCGCTTCGTCAAGCCGCTGCCGTACAAAACCAAGGCCTGACCGTTTCATAGAAAAGGCGCGCCCTCACCGGCGCGCCTTTTTGTCATTTCGCTGAATTTCGCTGCAATTCGCTGCACCTCTGCACCAACACTCCAACAACGTCCAAGGAACTCCCCCATGTCCGTTACCCTGCTTCGCGGCGGCAATGTGCTCGACGCTGCCGCCGGCCGCTTGCTCGCGCGCCACGACGTCGCCATCGAGGGCAACCGCATCACCGCCGTCTCCGCGACGCCGCTCGACATCGATGGCGCGACCGTCATCGACGTGACCGGCAAGACCGTCATGCCCGGCCTGATCGACTGCCACGTGCACGTACTCGCCTCGCATCCGAATCTCGGCACCAACGCCAGTCAGCCCAACGTGCTGACCGTGCTCAAGTCGCTGCCGATCATGCAAGGCATGCTCAACCGCGGCTTCACGACCGTGCGCGACGCCGGCGGTGCCGACTGGGCGCTGCAACAGGCCATCGAACAAGGCGTGATTCCGGGCCCGCGTATCTTCCCGTCGGGCAAAGCACTTTCGCAGACCGGCGGTCACGGCGATTTTCGTCCGCGCAGCGACGTGCTGGAGCCGTGTTCGTGCGCGTTCCGTGCAGGCGCCATCGGCCGTGTGGTCGACGGTGTCGACCCGATCCGTCTGGCCGTGCGTGAAGAGATCCAAAAGGGCGCCACGCAGATCAAGCTGATGGCGTCGGGCGGTGTCGCTTCGCCGGTCGATCCGATTGCGAACACGCAGTATTCGGAAGACGAGATCCGCGCAGCGGTCGCAGAAGCCGAAGCCGCGCAAACGTATGTGATGGCCCACGCGTACACGCCGAAGGCGATCGCACGCGCCGTACGCTGCGGCGTGCGCACCATCGAGCACGGCAACCTGTGCGATGCCGAGACGGCCAAGCTCATGGCGGAGAAAGGCGCGTATGTAGTGCCGACGCTCGTGACGTATGACGCACTCGCCAAGGATGGCGAATCGCTGGGCCTTCCGCCGGAATCGGTGGCGAAGGTCGAGAGCGTGCAACGTGCGGGCCGCGAGTCACTGTCGATCTATCGCGACGCGGGCGTAAAGATGGGTTTCGGTTCCGACCTGCTGGGCGACATGCACAAGTACCAGTCGGATGAACTGACGATTCGCGCCGACGTGCTGGGTGCCGCCGAGACGCTGCGCTCGGCAACGGTCATCGGCGCAGAGATTCTGAACCGCGCAGGCGAGCTGGGCGTGATCGCACCGGGCGCACTCGCCGACGTGCTCGTCGTCGACGGCAATCCGCTGGAAACCATCGGCGTGCTGACCGGCCAAGGCGAAGGCATCCAGTGGGTGTTCAAGGACGGCAAGGTCGCAAAGCAGCCGAAGTAATCGCCGTAGCAACCTCGCTTGCGAGGGCATGAGAAAACGCCGTGACGTTCTACACGTCACGGCGTTTTTCATTGTGTCGCTACTTCGATGCGCTGCGCCTCATCGCCACAACGTCCATGCGAATGCGGTGATCACCACCACGCAAATCAGGTTGATGAAAAAGCCCGCATGTACCATCCGGCGTTGCGGCACTTGTCCGGTACCGAACACGATGGCGTTAGGTGGCGTGGCCACCGGCAGCATGAAGGCACACGACGCGCCGATGCCGATCACCATCGTGAGCAACGCCTCTGGAAAACCTAAGGATACCGAAATAGTTGCAAAGATCGGCACCAGAATTGCCGCGCTGGCCGTGTTGCTGGTGAGCTCGGTCAGAAACACGATGAACGCCGCAGTGATCAGCAAGACTGCCAGCGTGTGACTCATCGCGAAGACGCTCGACACACCTTCCGCCATCACCACGCTCGCGCCCGAATTGCGCAGCACCACGCTCAACGTCAGACCACCACCGAACAGCAACAGAACGCCCCAATCGGTGTGCTCCTGAATCTGCTTCCAACTGGCCACGCCCGTCATGCCGATCAAGACCGCTGCTGACAACGCAATGAGCGTATCCAGTTGCTTCACGCCACCGAGTAACTGGCTGATCTGCTGACTGAAGATCCAACTGAGTACGGTGCCCGCAAAGATCGTCACGGCGACGACGCGTTGCGCGGTCCAGACCATGGGTTCCGTCGTCGTCTCGATCCGCTGGTCCAGTCGCGGGCGCAGCACGACATACATCGTGACCACCATCAGCGGCAACAACACCGCAACCAGCGGTACTCCAAATTTCGCCCACGTCAGGAAGTCGATACCCAAATGTGTCGCCACCATCGCGTTGGGCACGCTACCGACGATGGTGCCCAAGCCGCCGATGTTGGCGCTGTACGCAATGCCGAGCAGCAGGAACGCCACGGTGTTGCGGTCGTCCCGCGTGTCGAGTTGCACAAGGATGCCGAGCGCGAGCGGCAACATCATCGACGTGGTGGAGGTGTTGTTCACCCACATCGACATGGCGGCCGTCGCCCCGAACAACATCCACGCCGCGCGGTTCATGCGACCACCGGCCAGATGCAACAGCCGGTTGGCGAGAAAACGGTCGAGTCCCTGCACGCGCAGCGCCGTCGCCAGCGCGAACCCGCCGAAGAACAGAAACACGATGGGATGTGCGAACGACTGCAAGGCCGCCGGTGTCTCCAGAATGCCCAGCAGAACCGCCAGCACAGGCACCATCAACGCCGTCATGGTGAGATGCACGGCCTCCGATAGCCACAACACCGCGACGAAAGCGGCCAATGCGAGGCCGCGGTTGGTTTTGTCTTCGAACGGCAAGACGAGAATCATCGTCACCATCATCAGGGCACTGGCCGCCAGCACCCACATATCGCGTGTGGACACGGCCCAGGTGCGTGCCACCTTTCCAACAATATCGTTCATCTCCTATACCTCGATCCATGTAGTCGTTTTGATTGGCGGCGCCCTGACCGCTTTGGGGGGGTGATCGAGGGCCACACGGCGAGTTCGCCCGGCACTTCACCCCGGGGGAGCAAAGCAGCCGTGACTCGCGCGCGTACGTTAGATGCCAATTTGCCGAAGTAACGCCAAGGAAAAGGCCCAAACACGTTTTGGGCGGGGAATCAGGGGGAGCGCAGAGGGGACCGGCAATGTCCACTTGGCGAAACACGAACGGGGAAACCGAAAGCGCGTCGCATCGAACGGCAGAAAAATTGGCCCGGCTACGTCAGATAGCGTCGGCACGTGACGAAGCATTTCCTGAAACTGCAAACGCCGTCAGAGGAAGCCACTCCACATGTCATCCGAATTTTCATTCACCCCATGGAAACCCTGGAGTTCCGATGTCTATTCCCCGTTTGACGCATCGCTGCATGACGCCAAAATGCCTCACCCCTCGGTTGCCGCAGGGCGGTCAACCAACGGATTACATCGCGACATCGTCGCAAAGCTTGAGGGAGTAAAAAACGTTGCCTGGCAACTGGGCGAAAATCGTTTCGAGGCAGTCCCGCCAGCGCAAATCGACGTCGCCATCGAGGGCCTCGACAAGGCGATGAAGAAGCTCGATGCGACCGTGTGGGACAAGACCGGCACGCCGGGTCGTCATCAAAATCCGCTGCATTGTTTTCGCCGGTATGCGCGCAAGCAAAACGATCGGCACGATGCGGAAAATCTGTCGAAATCGGTACGCAATCTCCACGAGAGTCTGCGGCAAATAGACGGCGCATTGAACGCTCTGCTGAAGACGACATCGACGCTGTGTGAAAGCAAGGAAAGCGCGGACAACAGCGTGACACAGGCCACTTTGCTCAGTGAATTACGCACGCACCTCGACGCCGCCCGCAAATGCCTGCCCTCGTCAAAGAATCGGCTCAACACAAAGGCTGCGGTGATCGTGATGCTCGCGGCCACGTCCATCGCCATCACGGTATCTGCGTTCGTGCTGTCTGGCGGGGCAATCGCTGTCGCAGCCGTGGCCTTCGGCATCGCATACACGTTAGCCAGTGCGCTCAACACCATTCTCAATCAACGCTTCTACCAGCGAGATGCCGGCTGGAACGAGTTCTCCAAATCCATCGACAAGCTGCACGATCTGACCATCACACAACTGGAGCAACGCATGAACACCGTAAATTCCTATCGCACGCTCAAAGGCATCGAACATCTCACACAAGAAACGGGAAACTTGCGCAATGACGTCAGGCGTCTCGGACGCGCAACGGACGATATCGATAAACGAACGACAACGATGGGGAATGACATCAGCAACCTTCGTTCCTCAATGGACGCGATGAATGCCACGATGGAGCGCATGCGAAAAGATTTTGAAGCTGCCCGCTCGACGTAAATTTGATGGCATCAACAAAAAAAGGGGCAGCCCTCTCGGACTGCCCCTCTCAACATCTGAAGCGCGTGCTTCACGCAAATATCGCGCTTGTGTCTTGCTCGTAAGACGTTACTTCTTCCACCCCGGCGTGACGAATACCGAGCGCACGTCGTCCAGCGTTTGCGACACGGTTTCGCGGGCACGTTCGGTGCCGGCGCGCAGCATATCCCACACGTAATCCGGATTCTTCGCGAATTCTTCGCGGCGCTCGCGCATCGGACGCAGCATCTCTTGCAGACGCTCTTCCAGACGCGCCTTGACCTTCGAGTCGCCCAGACCGCCACGCACGTAGTGGTCTTTCATGGCTTGCACGCCTTCCTTGTCTTCGTCGAACGCATCGAGATATGCGAACGCGACGTTGCCTTCCAGATGGCCCGGGTCTTCCACGCGCAGGTGCAGCGGATCGGTGTAGCAGTTCTTCACGGCCTTGCGAATCTCGTCCGGCGAGGACGAAATGTTGATCACGTTGCCGAGCGACTTGCTCATCTTCGCCTTGCCGTCGATCCCGGGCAGACGGCCGATCGGCGGCACGAGGGCTTTCGTTTCGACCAGGATTTCGCGATCGGCGAGACGGTTCAGACGCCGCACGATTTCGTTCGTCTGCTCAATCATCGGCAGTTGGTCTTCGCCCACCGGCACCAGCGTCGCACGGAACGCCGTGATGTCGGCGGCCTGGCTCACCGGATAGGTGAGGAAGCCGGCGGGAATATCGCGTTCGAAGTTGCGCAGCCCGATTTCCTGCTTCACGGTCGGGTTGCGCTCGAGGCGCGCCACCGTGACGAGGTTCAGGTAGTAGAAGGTGAGTTCGGTCAGCTCGGGCAGCCACGTCTGCACGCAGATGGTGGTCACATCCGGGTCGATGCCAACGGCCAGATAGTCGAGCGCCACTTCCGAGACGTTGCGATGCACCTTGCCGCGATCATCCGTGTTGTCGGTGAGCGCCTGTGCGTCGGCCACGAGCACGAATTGCTTGTATTCGTGCTGATAAGCGACGCGGTTCTTCAGACTGCCGACGTAGTGACCCAAATGCAGCGGGCCAGTCGGGCGGTCACCCGTGAGAATGACCTTGCGGTCCGCAGGCGACTTCGAAACACTCATTTTTCTCTCCATAATCAACCGCTTATTGAACCGACGACTCAACCGGCTACTTAGCAGATTGGTGGGCCGGCCACACCCGCCGAGCCGCGCCAAAACCCTCCGTCGCATGCCCAGCCGGCATCGAGTCTACCCACTCGCGTAAACCGTAACCCCCGAATGGTAGCGCGTTGGCCGGATGCCGGTATGGAAACGCCTTACGTGACGCCAATTCGGATAGCGCGGCATGATCGCTTTGCGCGTCCAAATAAAAATGCCGTTCAGTCTTGCCACTGAACGGCATTTGCCAGCATATTACCTACGGATTGCAGCCTTCGATGGCGTTAGCTTAGCGCGCCGTCACCACCGGAATGCCCTTGAGGGACTTGCCGCTGCTGCGCGCGTGGGCCAGTGCCTCGGTCACGGCATCACCGGTGGCCGGCGTCACGTCGAGACGGCCGGCAATGGTCGCTTCGACACGCTTCGCCATCACCAGATTCGCCAGCTTCACATGGCCGTAGCCGCGAATCTTCGCCGGCACTTCCGCCAACGCTGCGACGTCCGCCAGCCTATCGGCGTTCAGACCGGCCAGCGCCTGACCGATGGTCGCACGGTAGTCGGCGATCAACTGACGCTCCATGCGGCGCTCCAGCGTGTAACCGAACACGTCGAGGGCACCGCCACGCAGACCGCGCAGCTTCGCCATGCCGCGCAACACGGGCCACAACCACGGGCCGATCGTGACCTTCTTCGGCGCGCCACCGTCCTTGCCGCGCGCGATGAGCGGCGGGGCCATGTGGAACTCAAGGCGGAAATCGCGGCCCGGCTTGCCGTCGAACGTCTCGCCCAGCGCTTCGGTGAACGACGTCTCGGCATACAGACGCGCCACTTCATACTCGTCCTTGTACGCCATCAGACGCGAAAGCTGCTGCGCCACGGCGCGCGACACGCGACCCGGCGCACCCGCCACCCGCGTTTCCGCATCGGCAACCTGCTTCACAAAGCTCGCAAACTGCGCCGCATACGCCGCGCTCTGATACTTCGTCAGCAAGTCGACGCGGTGCGCGACGAGCTCGTCGAACGACATGTCCGCCGCCACCGGCGCATGCACCGGCTGATTCACGGCCTTGGCCGTCGTTTGCGTCAGTGCCGTCGGGTCACCGGCCGCGAGGCGGCCGATAGCCAACGCCAACTGGTTCATCGGCACGGCAACATTGTTCAGTTCGATCGCACGTTGCAGCGCGTCCAGCGACACCGGCACGAGACCCAACTGCCACGCAAAACCGAGCATGATGATGTTCGCGCCCATCGTGTCGCCGAGGAAGCGCTGCGCCAGCGCCTGCGCATCACACGCGTCGAGCTTCTCGTTGCCGGCCGCATGACGCATCTTCGCGAGCAACGCGTCGGCATGCAGGTTGGCATCGGGGTTCTGCACGAACGTCGCGTTCGGAATCGCATGCGTGTTGACGACCACACGCGTGCGGTCGCGGCGCACGGTTTGCAGCGCATCGGCGCTCGCCCCCACGACCATGTCGCAGGCCAGCAGCACGTCGGCCTGCTGCGTGTCGATACGCACTTGGTTGAGTGCCTGCGGCGTGTTCGCAAAACGCACGAACGACAGCACAGCGCCACCCTTCTGCGCGAAGCCCATGAAGTCGAGCACCGAAGCACTCTTGCCTTCGAGGTGCGCCGCCATCGTGATGAGCGCGCCAATCGTGACCACGCCCGTCCCCCCCACACCCGTGACCATGATGTCGAACGGTGCATCGCCAGCAAGCGCAGCCGGCTGCGGCAGCGCGTTCAGACGCCCTTCAAACGCGGCCTGATCGAACGCCGCAGCGAGCGCCTTCTTCAACGCGGCACCCTTGACCGACACGAAGCTCGGGCAGAAGCCGTTCACGCACGAAAAGTCCTTGTTGCATGACGATTGATCGATGCGGCGCTTGCGGCCCATCGCTGTTTCCACCGGCTCGACCGACAGGCAGTTCGAGGCCACGCCGCAATCGCCGCAGCCTTCGCAAACCGCTTCGTTGATGAACAGGCGGCGATCCGGATTCGGGAATTCGTTTTTCTTCCGGCGACGGCGCTTTTCCGCCGCGCAGGTCTGGTCGTAGATGAGCACGGTCGCGCCCGCAATCTCGCGCAACTCGCGCTGCACGGCGTCGAGTTCGCTGCGGTGATGGAACGTCGTGCCCTTCGGAAACTGACCTTCGTGTCCGACGTACTTCTCCGGCTCGTCGCTCACCACCACCAGCTTGGCAATCCCCTCGGCTTCAACCTGACGCGCGATCTGCGGCACCGAAATCGAACCGTCGACGGGTTGCCCGCCGGTCATCGCGACCGCGTCGTTGTAGAGAATCTTGTAGGTGATATTCGCCTTCGAGGCGACCGCCTGACGAATGGCAAGCAAGCCCGAGTGGAAGTACGTGCCGTCGCCCAGATTCTGGAAAACGTGAGGACGTTTGGTGAAGTTCGAGTGCGCGGCCCAGTCGACACCTTCGCCGCCCATCTGAATCAGGCCCGTGGTGTCGCGGTCCATCCACGACGCCATGAAGTGGCAGCCGATACCGGCCTGCGCAATGGAGCCGTCAGGCACTTTGGTCGACGTGTTGTGCGGGCAGCCCGAACAGAAATACGGCACGCGGCGCACGCCGTCGGCTTCGTTCGAGAGGATGTCGTGCGCCACGAGATCGACCACGCGCTCGCGACGATCGAGCGCCGGGCGATGCTTCGCGATCCATTCGGCAAACACCGGCAATACGCGCGACGGACGCAGTTCACCGAGTGCAGACAGCAACGCGCGGCCATCGGTATCGGTCTTGCCGAGCACGATCGGGCGCGAGCCGGTCGTGCGGTTGTACAGGTATTGCTTGATCTGCTGCTCGACCACCGGGCCCTTCTCTTCGATGACGAGAATTTCCGTGAGGCCGGCCACAAAGCTGTCGAGACGCGACATTTCCAGCGGGAACGACTGACCCACCTTGTAGATGCGCACACCGGCGGCGGCGAGGTCTTCGATGGTGATGTCCAGACGGCGCAGCGTCTCCATCAAGTCGAGGTGCGCCTTGCCGCAGGTGACGATACCGATATCGGCGTCCGGCGTCGGCGCAATCCACTTGTCGATGCTGTTCACGCGGGCGAATGCGCGCACGGCGTCGAGCTTCGCGGCCAGACGCGTCTCGAGCGCGAGGCTCGGCAGGTCGGGCCAGCGGTTGTGCAGGCCGCCTTCGGGCGTCACGTAATCGAGCGGTTCGGCCCAGTCGGTGCGGATCTTGTCGAGGTCGACGGTGCCGCGCGATTCCACGGTTTCCGAAATCGCCTTGAGGCCCGCCCACGCACCAGAGAAGCGCGACAGTGCATAGCCATAAAGACCGAATTCGACGAGTTCGCCAATGTCGGCGGGGTTCAGTACGGGCATGCTCCACGACATCATCGTGAAGTCGCTCTGGTGCGGCATCGACGACGACACGCAACCATGATCGTCACCCGCCACCACCAGCACGCCACCATGGCGCGATGCGCCGTAGGCGTTGCCGTGCTTGAGCGCATCGCCCGCGCGGTCGACGCCCGGGCCTTTGCCGTACCACATGCCGAACACGCCTTCGACGGTGCGCTCAGGGTCGTCTTCCACGCGTTGCGTGCCCATGACGGCCGTGCCGCCGAGCTCTTCGTTGATCGCCGGCAGAAACTTGACCTTCGCCGCGTCGAGCAGCTTCTTGGCCTTCCACAGTTGCTGATCCACGCCGCCAAGCGGCGAGCCGCGATAGCCGCTGATGAAGCCCGCCGTGTTCAGACCGCGTGCGGCGTCCAACTGGTGTTGCATCAGCAAAATGCGCACGAGCGCTTGCGTGCCGGTCAGGAAAATCTGACCACGGCGTGCGGTGAGCGCGTCGGAGAGCTGATAGTCGGGATGGGCCAGCGGGTTGGCCGTGGGCGTCGCGAGCGCGGCGCGCATGGGGGCATTCATCGTGTATCTCCTGATCCCCGTGCGGCCCGTTCCGGCATCTTGTGATCAGGGATGTGATCGATGCGGCGGCCGTGCTTCGGGGGCGTGTCGTTATGTTCGTTGTCGCGCCCGGCCCAGCAGGACAGGCGAGCGTCCGTATGGAAGCAGTGTATGGGGAGGCAGGAGAAAGATTTTTACTATTTCACTCGGTTTGGCGCAGAATAAGAAACGTTCATTTCGAAATAGGCCATTTTGGAAAATGGAATTACTCGACAACTTTGCGCGGCAGATCCTGCGCCTCTTGCAGATCGATTCGCGCCGTTCAGCGCAGGAACTCTCGGAAAACGTCGGGCTGTCGGCGACCCCGTGCTGGCGGCGCATCAAGGAGATGGAGCAGAACGGCGTGATCCAGCGCTACACGGTGCTGCTCGATCGCGAGAAGCTCGGCCTGCACGTGTGTGCGCTGGCGCACGTGCAGCTCACGCGCCACACGGAAGGCGGCACGGAACAGTTCGAGCGCGAGATCCGCACCTGCCCTGAGGTGACGGAGTGCTACAGCACCACCGGCGAAGCCGACTACATCCTGAAAATCGTGGCGCCCGACATCAAGGCGTACGACGCCTTCCTGCACGAACACATCTTCCGCCTGCCCGCCGTCGCCCACGTCAAAACCAGCGTAGTGCTGCGCGAAATCAAGTTCGATACGAGCCTGCCGGTCTGACGGCAAGCGAATCACACGGCGGGGCACCCGTGCCCCGCCGCGCCTTCCCGCCGCCTTGCCAACCCTTCCCGCCCATTGACACCGTCGAGGAAATTCCCCCTTGACGCCGGTTTCATTTATCGTTAAAAATGCGAATGATTCTTATTTAAGTTCGTTGTCCCGAGGCCGAAAAACATGCGGCCGGGTGGCACGAGATTTCGCCAGCCGCGCCTGCCAGCGTGTTTCGCCCGGTCGTTTTCGACATCGGGGGAACACGACGATTGCCACGAGCGCTTGCCAGCCAGCAACGGGGTTTTTTGCACTGGGAGCCAGCAGTGAAGCAGTCGTCGAGCGGCGGGGACCGCCAATTTGTCATGACCACGCGCCGGGGAAACGGCGCCAACCCTTCGATTCGTACCAGCCGCATCGCCGGCAACCGTGTCGAAGACTCGCGTAGCGAACGCGCTCGTGAGAACCACCGGCGTCTGCGTCCGCTGGTGCGTGCGGTGTTTGCCGCTGTCTGGCTGCCTGCCGGGCTCACCGCCGGGATGACTGCTGCGTACGCGCAACAGGCTCCGGCGCAGGCTCAGGTCGAAACGACCGGTGCGGCGGCTGCCACAGCTACGGCAGCTACGGCGGCCCAGCCCATCCCGGCCGTCCAGCTCGCACAGGCAACACCCAAGGCACCGTTGCAGCTCGCCGAGGCCAACCTCAGAGAGGTGAACGTCACGGCCACGCGCACGCGCACTGAATCGGACCGCACGCCGGCATCGATCTCGGTCATCACCGATCAGGATCTCGAAGAGCAGCAGGCGCAAGACATCAAGGAAGCGCTGCGCTACGAGCCCGGCGTCACCGTGCGCCGCGCGCCGTATCGCCCCGGTTCCGCGGCATTGGGCGGTGGGCGTGACAGCAATTCCAGCATCAACATCCGAGGTCTCGAAGGCAATCGCGTCGCCCTCTTCGAAGATGGCATCCGCATGCCGTCCGGCTACTCGTTCGGCCCGCTCGAAGCGGGGCGCGGCGACTACATGAGCATGGACATCCTGCGCCGCATTGAAATTCTGCGCGGCCCGGCCTCGTCCCTCTACGGCAGCGACGGCCTGACCGGCGTGGTCAACTTCCTGACCAAAGACCCGCAGGACCTGCTCGACACCTTCGGCAAGTCGACCTACTTCTCGCTGCGCCCGTACTACAACTCGATGGACCGCAGCTTCGGCACCACCGCTCAAGCCGCCTGGGGCGGCGAGCAGTGGCAGGGCATGGTAATCATCGACGGCAACAAGGGGCACGAGCTCGACAGCAAGGGCACCAACAACAGCGCCAGCACGGCACGCACGACCGCCA
This sequence comes from Pandoraea sp. PE-S2T-3, assembly GCF_002179965.1. Classification (GTDB taxonomy): domain Bacteria; phylum Pseudomonadota; class Gammaproteobacteria; order Burkholderiales; family Burkholderiaceae; genus Pandoraea. The sequence goes on along the minus strand of NZ_NGUQ01000007.1, from coordinate 564,632 downwards.
ATCCGCAGGACAGCAATGGCGACTCGGTGCTGGGCAAGCTCGTGTTCAAGGCTACGCCGAGCTCCACCTTCAAGCTCACGGCCGAGAACGTGCGCCGCCGCGTGGACACGCAGGTGTTGTCGGCGGTGAACCCGCCCACGACGCTGGGTCTGGCCACCAGCGACCGTCTGGAACGCAATCGCGTCAGCCTCGATTACGACTTCAACGACGCGTCGCAGGCGTATGTGCAGAACGCGCACGCGTTGCTGTACTTCCAAGATGCAAAGAACAACCAGTACGCGTACGAAAATCGTACGGCGGGCGCCCGCACGCGCGACAACACGTACAAGGAACGCACCATCGGCGGTTCGCTGCAAGCCGAGAGCAACTTCGCCACCGGCCCGCTGGCGCACAAGCTGGTGTACGGCACGGACGCCAGCAGCGCGTTCATCACGAGCTATCGCAACGGCACCGTGCCGGGTGCTGGTGAATCGTTCCCGAACAAGGCGTTCCCGGATACCGACTACACCCTCTTCGGCGCGTTCTTGCAGGACGAAATCCGTTACGGCGCACTGACCGTCACGCCGGGTATCCGCTACGACGCGTACTGGCTCTCGCCGAAACAGAACGACCCGCTGTACGTCTCGCAGTCGGCTAACGGCAAGCCGGTCGCGCCGACCTCGTCGAACGACTCGGCGTTCTCGCCGCGTCTGGCGATCATGTATGAAATCGCCCCGTCGCTGATTCCGTATGTGCAGTACGCACGCGGCTTCCGCACGCCGACGCCGGATCAGGTCAACAACGGTTTTTCGAACCCGCTGTACGGCTACATGTCGATCGCCAACCCGAACCTGAAGCCGGAAACGAGCGATACGGTCGAACTGGGTCTGCGCGGACGTCTGGCCACCACGTTGGGGCCGGTCACGTATAGCACCGCCGTCTTTGCGGGCAACTATCGCAACTTCATCTCGCAGCAGAACATCAGCGGCTCGGGCCGCCCGAACGATCCGCTCATCTATCAGTACGTGAACTTCAGCCGCGCCCGCATTCAGGGCTGGGAAGGCCGTGCCACGTGGGCGCTCAAGGGCGGTGTGACGCTACGCACGGCGATGGCCTACACACACGGCACCACGGAAGACGATGGTTCGAGCAGCCAGCCGCTCAACACCATCAACCCGTTCTCGATGGTGCTCGGCGTGCGCTATGAGCCGAACAGCACGTGGTTCGCGCAAGCCGACCTGTTGTTCCAGGCCGCCAAGTCGCAAAGCCAGATCGCCAAGACCTGCACGTCGGGTACGCAGCAAAACCAGACCTGCTGGGCCCCGGGGTCGTCGATCGTGCTCGACCTGTCGGGCGGGTATCACATCAACAAGCACGCCACGGTTTATGCGGGCGTCTACAACGTGTTCGACCGCAAGTACTGGAACTGGTCGGACGTGCGCAACATCGCCGAAACGTCGAACGTGAAGGACGCGTATTCGGCACCGGGCCGCAGCGTGGCTGTGAGCCTGAAATTGCAGTACTGACCGATCGAATCGTCAGTTGACGAGATGTGTCGCGAGATCCGATTAGTCAGACAAGTCAGACCCAGTCAGACGATGTGCCCGCCGCCGTGCGGGCACGTGCCAGCCACCTGCCAGCAAGCTACCGCAACAAAGGAATTTGCCATGATGAACGCTCAGAACGCCTCCGCCACCGCTGCTGCCAAGCCGGTCTTTCCCGCCCTCGCCGACGTCACCCGTCTGCGCAGCGAATTCCAACGCCTGAAGTCCGAGCAGAACCTGCGCGATCGTGACGCTGCGGCGGCGCTCGGCGTGTCGGAAGGCGAGACCGTCGCCGCGTTTGTCGGCGAACACGTCGTGCGTCTGCGCCCGGACTTCATCGAGATTGTCGAAGCCCTGCCCGCGCTGGGCCGCGTGATGGCGCTCACGCGCAACAACGCTGCCGTGCACGAGAAGGACGGTCCGTACGAGAAGCTCTCGCACAACGGCACCATCGGTCTCGGCCTCGGCAAAGAGCTCGATCTGCGCATCTTCTATCACCAGTGGGCCTACGGCTATGCCGTGGAAACGCCGGCTGATAACGGTCCGCGCCGCTCGCTGCAATTCTTCGACAAGACCGGCACGGCCGTGCACAAGATGTTCCTTCGCGATCACAGCGACGTGGGGGCATTCGAAGCGCTCGTCGCCAAATACCGCGCTGACGACCAGACGCCGGGCGAGCAAGTGGTTGCCGCCGACGCCCCGAAGGCCGAAACGCCCGACGCTGACATCGATGTCGCCGCGTTCCAGCGCGATTGGCTCGCCATGACCGATACGCACCAGTTCTTCGAGATGCTCCGGCGTCACGGCGTGTCGCGCGCACAAGCCCTGCGTCTGGCACCCGCCGATCACGCACAAAGCATTCCCGCCGCATCGGTGCGCACGCTGCTCGAAGATGCCGCCGGCACCGACCTGCCGATCATGGTCTTCGTCGGCAATGCCGGCATGATCCAGATTCACACCGGCCCGGTGCAGAACATCCGCGTGATGGGCCCGTGGGTCAATGTGCTCGACCCGGGCTTCAACCTGCATCTGCGTGAAGACCTCGTCGACACCGCTTGGATCGTGCGCAAGCCGACGTCCGACGGCATCGTGTCATCGCTGGAACTGCTCGACGCGTCGGGGATGGTGATCGCCATGTTCTTCGGCGAGCGCAAGCCGGGTCAGGCCGAACGCGAAGACTGGCGCGAGACGCTGGGTCGCGTGGCCGCCGCCGGAGCCGCCGCGTGAAAACGACATTCGACGCACGTGAGGCCGCCATGGACACGTCATCGGGCACGTCATCGGGCACGTCATCGGGCACGTCATCGGTTACCGCGGCAGGTGTGCCGGGCAAGCCTGCCCGGCGAGCGCTGCTCGCGGGCGGCGCTGCGCTTGCAGCGGGCGCATGGCTCTCGCCCTTCGGCATGGTCTCGTCGGCGTTGGCGGCAACGGCTGCCGTGCCCGCCAACGCCGCTGGCCCGAAGCGGGTCATCGTCGCAGGCGGCGCGCTGACGGAGATCGTCTACGCACTCGGCGCGCAGGAACGTGTGGTCGCCAACGACCTCACCAGCCTGTACCCCGAGGCCGCGACCAAGCTGCCCAAGATCGGCTATCTGCGCACGCTCTCCGCCGAGGGCGTGCTGTCGTTGCATCCCGATCTGCTGCTCGCCGGTGCGGAAGCGGGTCCGCCGAATGTGCTGACGCAAATCGCGGCGGCCGGCGTGCCGGTGAAACGCTTCACGCACGGCTACACCGCCGAACTGGTGCGCGACAACATTCGTGACGTCGCCGCCGCGTTGCGCGTGAACGACGACGGTGCGCGCGTGGCCAATCGCTTCATGACGGACTGGCAGAAGGCACGCGACGAGATCACCCAACGCTATGGCAAGCAACGTCGCCCGCGCGTGTTGTTCATCTTGGGTCACACCGGCAATCAGGTGATGGTCGCGGGGCAGGACACCGCCGCCGACGCGATGCTCGCCTTCGCCGGTGCCGAGAATGCGTTAAGCGGTTTCACGGGGTATCGCCCGCTGACGGCAGAAGCCGCCGTTGCGGCACAGCCCGATGTGCTGCTGACGACTACGACCGGTCCGTCGAGCGTCGATCCCGCCGCCACGCTGCTGGCACAACCCGGGCTGGCGACTACGCCTGCCGGACGTGCCAAACGTGTCGTGAGCTTCGACGCGCTCTATCTGCTCGGTTTCGGCCCGCGCCTGCCGCAAGCGGTGGCCGAACTGGCGCAACGCGTGCACGCGGCGTAAAGCTGCTATTGGTCCGCTATTGAACGAAGATATGTCAGCCGCTCCCCCGATCAACACAACCAATACGCCCAATACGCTCAACAGGCTCGCGCAACCTGCGACCGGCATCGCTCGCCGGCGACCGCCGCGATGGCTGGTGATGACGGTACTCGTCACGCTGCTAGCGCTGACGGTGCTTGCTGCGTTATGTGGTGGCGCGTATCGGATCGCCCCGGGCGAGGCCATCATGGCGCTGTTTCGCGGCGCCAGCGGCGACTTTGTACAGGATCAGGCACGCAGTGTGATGTTGCAGATTCGTCTGCCGCGCATCGTGCTCGGCATCCTCGTGGGTGCCGGGTTCGGCGCAGCGGGTGCGGCGTTGCAGGCACTCTTTCGCAACCCGCTTGCCGATCCCGGACTGATCGGCGTGGCAAGCGGTGCGGCGCTGGGTGCTGCCGGGGTCATCGTGATGGGCGGCGTGTTGTTGCCGGCCGCGCTCGCCGCGTCCCTCGGTCTCTGGATGCTGCCGCTGGCGGCGTTCGTCGGTGCGCTTGGCGTGACCGCCCTCGTCTACCGGCTTGCGGCCGGACGGGGGCGTCTCGCGTTGCCGTTGCTGTTGCTCGCCGGTATTGCGATCAACGCGATCTCCGGTGCCGCGATCGGCTTGCTGACGTATCTCGCCAACGACACCCAACTGCGCACCCTCACGTTCTGGACGCTCGGCAGTCTGGGCGGCGCGCAATGGTCGATGCTGGCCGTGATCGTATGGCCGGTGGCGCTGGGCATCGTCGTGCTGGCCAGCCAGTGCCGTTCGCTCAATGCGCTGCTGCTCGGCGAAGCCGAAGCCTTGCACTTGGGCGTCGCCGTGCAGTCGGTGAAGCGTCGCGTAATGGTGGCGTGTGCGTTGTGCGTCGGCGCGCTGGTGGCATCGAGCGGGATGATCGGCTTCATCGGTCTGATCGCGCCGCATATCGTGCGCTTGGTGGTCGGCCCCGATCCGCGCGCGGTACTGCCTGCGGCGGCGCTGTTCGGCGCGATTCTGACGCTGCTCGCCGATCTGGTGGCGCGCACGTGGGTGTCGCCGGCCGAATTGCCGCTCGGCATTCTGACGGCGCTACTGGGCGCGCCCTTCTTCCTCATGCTGCTGTGGCGACGCCGTGGCCAGTTCGGGCTATAGGACGGGACCGAAACGTGCAACGACACCCGACAGGAATTCAACATGCTTAGCGCCCACGATCTGACCATTGCTCACACCGATTCGCCCGTGCTCGACGGCCTGTCGCTCGACATCCGTCCCGGCGAATTGCTGGTGTTGCTTGGGCGCAATGGCGCAGGCAAGAGTACGTTGCTCAAAGCGCTCGCCGGAGAGCCGATGTCGCCGCGCGCGCGCGTGTCTGGCGCTATCACGCTCAATGGCGCGCATCTCGCGCAATACACCACGGCCGCGCTGGCTCGGTTGCGTGCCGTGTTGCCGCAAACCGCGCAGTTGTCGTTTCCGTTCAGCGCGCTGGAAATTGTGACGATGGGACGTTTGCCGTTTGCCACACCGCGACGCGGCAACGCACGTGGTGCCAGCGACACGGAGATTGCGACGGCGGCGCTGGAACGCGTAGGCGCGGGAGCGCTGCTGCATCGCGACGTGACGACGCTGTCCGGTGGCGAATGGGCGCGGGTACAGTTCGCGCGGGTGTTGGCGCAGTTGTGGCCATCGGATGCTTCGGGTGCTTCAGGTACGCCGAAGGAGACGGCGGCTTCAGTACCGCGCTATCTGCTGCTCGACGAGCCGACGGCGGCGCTCGACCTCGCGCATCAGCATCATCTGCTCTCGCTCACACGTGAGTTGGCCAAGTCATGGGGATTTGGTGCGATGGCGATCGTGCACGACGTCAACCTCGCGGCGCGCCATGCCGACCGGATGGCGCTGCTGGCCGACGGCCGTATTCTTGCGACAGGCACACCGCGCGAGATCATGCGTGCCGATCTGATCGAGCAGACGCTCGGTCTGCCCGTGCATGTGATTACCCCCGACCTCACGCACCTTTCTCATGTCTCGTCGGGGGCGGCGGGCGTGCCGATTGCGCTGCCAGCGTAGTCAATCGCCACTCAAGCTTCCGGCACACCATCCTTTTTGAGATTGGCGCGTGCGCACAGCACCGCCGCCAGATCCCACAGCGCGTAACCCACGCTCTTGAACAGCACCGGGCCGCTGGCGCGGAAACGGTCGGGGGTGATGATGGCGTCCATCAACGGTGCTGCACGGCCCCAGTCGATCGCGGCATGCAGCAAATCGCCCGCTTCGTGTTTGACTTCCCACGTATCGACAACCAGCGTTCCGCGCACCGCGGCGTCACGGCACAACTGCGGCGGCAGTTCTCGCATGTCGGGCCGGAACGCGCCGACGCCGGCGACAAAAATGTCGTCACGCCACCGCATCGCATCGCTGTCGGGCAACACCGGTTCGCTGCTCGTGGTGGCCGTGATGACGATGCTCACCGTACTCAGCACCGGCTCGATGGCGTCGACTACCGTCGCCTCCACGCCAAGGGTGGCGGCATGATCGGCCAACGCATGCGCACGCTCCGGGCTGCGCGAGAAAATCATGAAGTGACGGGTGCCCATGCCGGCAGCAAAGGCTTCGAGATGCGCACGCGCCTGCACACCCGCGCCGACAATCAGCACCGGCCCCTGCGGTCGCGGGGCAAACTTGCGAGCGGCAAACAGCGTGACGGCTGCTGTACGGCGCCCGGTCACCGTGGGTCCGTCGAGCAACATCAGACGCTCGCCGGTGTGGGGATCGAACACCATCACTTCGCCGATGATCGACGGCTTGCCCGCACGACAGTTCTCGGGATGCACCGTGATGTGCTTGGTCATCGCAACATCGCGATTGGTGGCGGGCATGACAAGCAGCACACCGCCACGGCGGCCGCGTTCAGGTTCGGTCAGGGGAAAATGCAGACGCTCCGGCGCACGCGCCGTGCCCGAGCGCATCTCCATGAGCATGGCCTCGATACCATCGGCCAATTGCGGATAGGGTAGCAACTGCGCAGTTTGACGCGCATCCAGCGTGATCATCGATGTGTCTCCGCTACAGGGCGTGTCCGCACAGTCCGATGGCGTTTCGACTCGCTACCGACACATCGCGTCACGTATTGCCAACATTGCCAAGTCTGATTTTTAGTGTAGCGCGCATCGCGTCGACGCGTCTGCTTCATCAAAAATTAATCAGGGCAATCCTTGTGGCGGAATAAGCACATTCCAGGCAGATTCAGTTCATCGGCAGCGCACATGCGCTCAGCGACTCGCATTGCGCATGCGCTTGCCGTCATTCACGCTCGCTCCGCGTACCTCGAAACGAACACTATCGCGCACCGTGCCTGAGGCATCGACGAGTTCGAGCGTATGTCGTCCCGGCCAGGGCAACCAGCTCACGCGCGCACCGCCACTCAACGGCTTGCCATCGAGTCGCCACGCGGCCCCCTTGGGCCATGCCGCAGCCACCTGAAACCAGAGGCGTTGATTAGCGGGCGGAATATCGGGATCGAGCGCGACGATGGTGCCGTCGGCCGGACCGGAAATGCGCCAGAGCGGGCCGCCCGGTGCTTTCGAAGCGAGCGACGACAAGGCAATCGTGCTTTGCCCCGTGCCCGCGAGAAACCACTCTTCGCGCGCGGGTTCGACGTGCTCGGCATACTGCACTGCGACATGCTCCACGCCCGCCGGTGGCGGTGGCGGCAGGCTGGCCGTGCGGCGGTGCAGATAGTCCATCACGCGATGCCAGATCGGCGCGGCCCCCGAGACGCCGGAGACGTCCCACATAGGCGCACCATCCGCATTCCCCACCCAGACACCGACCGTATAGCGACGCGAATAGCCCACTGCCCAGTTGTCGCGCATGTCCTTGCTCGTGCCGGTTTTGACGGCCGTCCAGTAGCGGGTGGAGAGCGGACTGTCCAGCCCGAACGTGCGCGTACGCGCCTGACGATCGGAGAGCATGTCGGACACGATAAAACTCACCTGCGGCGAGAAAACGGTCGCGTTGGCGTTGGCGTTGGCGTTGGCGTTGGCGTTGGCGTTGGCGTTGGCGTTGGCGTTGGCGTTGGCGTTGGCGTTGGCAGCGAGTTTGCCGGTGCCTGCGCGGGCGGCTACCGGCATCTGATCGCGCGTGGCGCTCGCCACACCGTTGTTGGCCAACGCGCGATAGGCGTTCGTCAGCGATAGCAGCGTGACGTCCGCACTGCCCAGCGCAAGGCTGAAACCGTAGTAGTCACCGCTTTGCGTCAGCGGCAAACCCAGCGACACCAACGTCTGCGCAAAACGGCGCGGCGTCACCATCACCAACGTGCGCACCGCAGGCACGTTCAACGACGATGCGAGCGCCGTGCGAGCGCTGACCCATCCCTTGAAGTGCCGGTCGTAGTTCTGCGGGATATACAACCCGCCACCTGTCGGCAAATCGAGCGGTGAATCGTCGAGCAACGTCGCCGCCGTGATTCGCTGTTCAGCGATGGCCTGCGCATACAGGAAGGGCTTGAGCGTCGAGCCTGCCTGACGTAGCGAAGTCACTCCATCGACCTGTGCCGCAGCCGAGAGCGCGCCCGACGAGCCGACCCACGCGAGAATGTCGCCACTGGCGTTGTCGATAACCACGAGCGCGCCATCCTGCACGTTGCGTGAACGCCCGGGTGCGCCTAGCTCCCGCAGCGTCTGTTGCAGTGTGGTGGCGGCCATGCGCTGAAGATTCGCGTCGAGCGTACTCGTCAGACGCGTTCCGGCGGGTGGCCGGCTCACCGAGAACAACCGGCGCGCGAAATGCGGTGCCAGATTGACCGCGTCGCGCGTGGCCATGACGGCCGCAGGACGTGAGAACACGAGTTGCGTGTAACCCTCCAGTCCGTTGCAGTCGTTGGCCGCGCCGCCTACACTGCCAACGCCGCCGAGGCCACCTTGCGCCATGTCGCGGAGAATGCCGCAGGCCCGTTGCGACACTCGTGCAGCGGGCGCATTCGGCGCACGCAACAGCGCCACGGCTATCGCAGACTCGCGTGCGTCCAGTCCGATCGGAAGCTTGCCGAAGAGCGTCTGCGACACCGCCGAGAGCCCGACCAGTTCCCCCCGGAACGGCACGAGGTTCAGATACGCCTCGAGAATCTGATCCTTGCGCCAGCGTTGTTCCAGCCACACCGCTGTCGCAGCCTGACCGACTTTCTGCGTCATCGAGCGATTGCGCGTGTTCGGCCGCAAATCGTCGTCAAGCAAACCCGCCAACTGCATCGTCAGCGTCGATGCACCGCGCGTTCGTGAGTGCCAGAGATTGCCCCACGCTGCCGCCGCGACACCTCGCCAATCGACGCCGCTGTGCTCGTAAAAACGCTTGTCCTCGGAGACGATCAATGCCTGCCGGAACGCGGGCGAGACGTCGGCCAATGTGACCCAATCGCCACGTTGCGCACGCATGTCGGCACGCAAACGCTGCAATGGCTGCCCGTGCCGATCGAGCAATATCCAGTCGGACGCGCGCCAATCCTGCCGTACCTCATCAAACGACGGCACCGCGTGCGCGGGCTGCACTGCCTGTAGCGTGCATAGCGCAAGCGCGACGACGACGGACGCCGTCAGACGACGAAGGTCAGGCACAGCGGGCGTCTCCACTCTTTTCACCACCTTCACCACCTTCACCACCGTCACCACGTTCACCGCTGCCGCCGCTCCCGCTGTTTGCACCGGAAGCGCGTACGTCGGTGCCCGGGCGTTTGGCCAAGATACCGGCCGTGAGCAGCAACTGCGCCAGCCCGTAGAGAATCCAGATGGCGTATTCCTGAGCCGGCACGCTGCCGACGAAGCGGGTGGTGCCGATGAGGGCATCCGAAACGGTAAAGAGCAACGCTCCGACGGCGGCCCACTCTCCCCCGACGTCGGCGAGCAGCGCCGCCGATGCCATCATCGCCAGCACGATCACATAGCACGCCACGGGCGCCTTCAATTCGCCCATACCGGGCCAGTACATCACGTAGGCGAGCGCCGCCGTGATCCATACCAGCACAATCGCGACCCGATGCCACGCGGGCACCTGCGACCACCGGCGCCGCACGCGCCAGAACAGAACGAAGTAGGCAAGATGCGCCAACAGGAACGCGCCGAGTCCAAGCACAAAGCCCTGTGCCATCGCAGGCAATGCCAGCAGCACATCCCCCGCCCCGGAGAAGACCAACGCCGCGCACAACCACACGCGCTCGCGGTGTTCGCGATGGTAGAGCGCCGCGAACAGCAACATCACACACAGGAAGACCTTGGCGACGGCCTGATCGGGATACGGTGCGCCGCGCAACGACACCGCATAGGCGGCACCGGCGGCGGCCGCGAGCCACCAGAAGCGTCGTGCTTCGCGCGGCAGCGCCGCCGCAGGCTGGAAGAAGTTCGACGTCATTGCGCCCTCAAGCTCCGATTCATTCGATTTCGCCAGGATGCGCCCTCGCAATCACCATCATCTGGCGATTGATCGACGGCGCACCACGGGCCGGTCACTCGGCGAATCATTTGGCCGGAATGACCTGCACAACAGCGTTGGGCGACTCGCCATACATGGCCGGTTCGTACATCGCTTCGACACGCGTCGGCGGCGTTGCAAACTTGCCGACGTTGTTCAGACGCACGGTGTACTCGATGCGATGCTGGCCCTTCGGCAGATAGTCGTAATACGCGCGGTAAGCATCCTGCGCACGCTCTTCGAATGCCGGCATGGCACCTTCGCTGCGCTCGCCCTGCGTCGCAATGGCGGAGTCACGACCCAGCCCGCCACCCAGTACCGTTGCACCGCCCGGCAGCGGATCGCTCACGACCACCCAGCGCATATCGGCCTGCGCATCGATATCGAGCCGCACACGCAGCACGGCACCGCGCATATAGCTGTCGCCCGATTTATCGGCCGCATCCTGCACCTGCACGCTGCGCGTGACCCGATAGCCCGCCGAGAACGGTGCCTTGAGCGGTACCGCCGCAAGACTCTGGATCGTCGCCCACGGCTTGCCTGCGCCGGTCTGGTCCATCCGCAACACGTCGCGGCCATTGTCGGCACCCGTGGAGGTCTGCGCGAGCCACGGCAGCGATATCGCAGGCGGCACCGTGCCCGCTTTCAGCTTGTCCCAGTCGACGGTCTGCACGCCACCGCTCGTCTGGTTGTCGCGCTGCCACTGGATGGCCGTCTGCCCCGTCGGCGTGTCGCGTTCGAAACGCGCCGAGAAGCGATCCACGGCCAACCCGCCCCACACGTTTGCCGTAGTCGTCGACCACGCGCCGCGCGATTGCAACCCGAGCAAACCGATGACGAGACGCGGCATTTCATCCTTCCATGCCGGGTTCGCGTTCATCAACAACGCCAGTCGGGCCGCGTTGGTTTCCGGGCCGACCATCAGCCACCAGAGCCCATCGCTGGATTGCGTCGAGAAGCCCACCCGTGTGCCCTGATACGACAGACGCGCCCGCAGGATCTGCTCGGCCTGTGCCATCTGCTCCGCGCGCTGCGGCACATCCGGCAAGCGTTGCAGAATCGCGTACCAATCGATGACAGCCGACGTGGGCCAGTCGTTCGGCGCAATCGTCAGCGAACTGAGCATCCGAGCGTTGGCGCGGCCATAGCGCGATAGCGCTTCGATCGCCGTGAGTTTGCGCAGCGTCAGGTCATCGCGCGGTGCCCAGAACTTGCGAGTCAGGCGACCTTCGACAAACGCCGCCAGCCCGTCTTGCATACGCGCGAGCGCGTCATCGGGAATGGCGTACGCCGGGTCGAGTGCCTTGGCTTCGTTACTCACCGCAAGCAGATAGGCAGTGAGCGTGTCGCTGCCTTGATTGGCAAAACCTTCTTGCGGCGGGAAGTAGCTGGCCAGACCGTCTTCGTCGAGATACGACGGCAGCGTCCCGGTCACTCGCTTCCACTGCGCGACATCACGCAAGCCCAATGCCTTCGACGCCTGTTGTTCGAGACACGCATACGGATACAGCTCGAACCAGCGTTTCACGCCCGGCAACCCTTGCGACAGACGCGGCTGCAAGCTCACGCGAACGCCGCCACGCAACTTGCCTGTGCTGTCGGCCACGGCACCGGCCGGTGCCGCCATCGGCAACGTGAGGCTGCCTTCCACTTGCGTGAGAACCGACTGCTGCACGCTCGCGGGCAATGCCGGCTGGATATCCTGGCCGACCTTGATCGCATCGCTCGCCGCCGCCGCGCCACTCACCGCAGGCGCCTGTGCCGAGACCTCCCAAATCACGCGTTGCGCGCGGGTATCCGCCAGCCCCGTCGGCGCGGTGACCTCCCACGCCACTTCGCGCGATTCACCCGCCGGCACGTCGATACGTTGCGGTGCCAGCGTGAGTTGCGTTGCACGGGCGGTCAGTTGCACCTGCATGGCGTGCTGCGTCGTGTTGCGTACCGTGAATTGCGCGCGATAGTTATCGCCCTCGCGCACCAGCGGCGGCAGCCCCGAGATCAGTTGCAGATCCTGCGTGGTGCGGATCGTCGCCGTACCCATGCCGAACCAGCCGAGCGCCTTGGCACTCGCATCACCCGGTTTGCCGTCGTCGGCAATCGCCACGATGCGGAAGCTCGATATCGCGTCGTTGAGCGGCACATCGACGCTCGCCTCGCCCTTGTCATCGAGCACCACGCGCGGCTGCCACAACAGCAGTGTGTCGAACAGTTCACGCGTCGGGCTCTTGCCCCCACCGCCACCTGCCGGCACGGCCTTGCGGCCGTAGTGTCGGCGACCGATGATCTCCATCTGCGCCGTGGCGGTCGTCACGCTGTAGCTGCGGCGCTGCCACATCGCGTCGAGCAGATTCCAACTGGTGTTCGGCGCCAGTTCCAGCAACGCCTCGTCCACGGCGGCGAGCGCCACTTCAGACCCGGCCGGCATCGGCTTGCCATCCGGCTGCGTCACCTTGATGCGCACCTTGGCATGACCGCGAACCGGGTAAGTCGCCGCGTCCGGTTTCACTTCGACGCCGAGACGCTGACCGGCCGTGCCCACGCGAAGCTCCGTCACCCCGAAGCGATAGGCCGGCTTGCCCAGATCGACCAGCCCTGTGGGCGCCTGATACTCGCGCCCCTCGTACCAGAACGCGCGGAACCATTCGAGCGGCTGCTTCCAGCCCCACTGGAAGAACGAATACCAAGGCACTTCGTGAATACGTCCACGCACCGCCAGCACCGAGACATAGACGTTCGGCCCCCACGACGGGTCGACCTTCAGCGAGATATTCGGCTCCTTCCCTGAAATCTCCATCGTGCGCGTCTCAATCACGCCCTCGCGTTCGATCGACACCAGCGCGGTCGCGGTACGGAACGGCATACGCACTTGCAACTTGGCCGTCTCACCCGGCTCGTAGTTGCGGCGCTCAGGCAGCACATCCATGCGATCGGTGTTGTCACCGCCGAACCACACTTCACCGCGTCCGGTCACCCAGACGCTGGTCGTGGCCGTGCTCAGATTGCTCTTGTCGTCCTTGGCCTGCGCCACCAGCGTGATTTCGCCCGGCTGGGTCAGAGACACATCGCACGACAGCAGCCCGCGATCGTCCGTCTTGCCGCTGCACACCGTCCCGAGATCCTTGATTTCGGTGCGATTGTCATAGGCGTAGAAGCCCCCCACCATCCGCTTGCGACTGCTGGTGGTAATGCGCGCCTCGGCACGCACGTCCATCGCCACGCCGGCCTTCGGCTTGCCTTGCAGATCCAGCGCAATCGCCTTTACCGGCAGCTTGTTGGTCACCGATACCCAGCTTTCGCTGCGCACGCCGGTGATCAGATTGGCCGGCCACAGCGTGCCGTTACCGCGCAGCGTCTGAATCTCGCCATTCGGATCGGCAAAGCTCGCTTCCAGCACCAGATCGCTCGGCCGGTCAACCTTCGGCAGATCCTTGAGCGTGAGGCTGCCCGCGCCATTGCGATCGAGCACCAGACGCTGCTTGTCGGCAACAAGCTTCTGGTCGCTCGCCCCTGCCCCATCGTCGCCATTCTGATCATCGTCATCCGACGCGCCCGTCTGTGCCGACGGCGGACGATACGGCGTGAAGCTGAAATCGTCATATCCGTCGAACGTGAGATCACGCGGACGCAGCAACGCGGACACGCGTACCGGCAAATTCCCCGCCGGACCGCCTGCCACGTAGTTCACCTGCACATTCAGTGGTGCTTCCGTCTTGTTGATGAGCGGCGACTTCGCTGCGTCGCGCACGCCGATGCTGCCCGCCAGCACCGGCAGGCGGAAGGCTTCAACACGGAAACGTCCGGCATCGAGCGACGCCGGGTAATTCGGTGGCCGCTTGTCGCCGTCGGTGTAGTCGAGCGTGACCGAATACTCGCCAAGCTTGGCACCTTGCGGAATCTGGAACGAGTTCTCCGCCAGCCGACCGTTGCGCCAGGTTACGGGCTGCGTATAGGTCTGCCCCGATCCCTCATGCGTGATGGTCAGTTGCGACGGCAAGCCACCGGGCAACGACAAGCCCTGCATCGTTTCCTGACGGATGAAGTGCTTCATCGAGACGGTCTCGCCGACGCGGAACAACATGCGATCGAACACCGTTTGTGCACGCACGGTCGGGCTGCTGCCGCCATCGGTCGGCACGTGGAAACGCCACGGTTCAATGCCGCGGTTCCAGTCCGACGAAACGAAGGCCATGTCGGGGTCGTTGCCCTTCGTACGGGCGACGACGAAGTAGCCCGATCGACTGGTCCTCTCGCAGTACTTGTAGCTCTCAAACGGTTTGTCGATCTTTGCGACGCCCGTCTTGTCGGTCACGGCGGTGCCGACTTCATTGCCGTCGCAATCGAGCACGCGCACGCTGGCGTTGGGCACTGGCTGCCCTTTGTCGAGCGTCGTCACCCACGCGACGGCGTTATCGCGGCCCATCTTGAAATGCACGCCAAGGTTGGTCACGAGCACGGTGGTGCGCACATACATCGGCACCGCTTTGCCCAACAGCGCCGCCGCCAGCGAAGGCGATGCCAGCTCCACCACATAGAAGCCCGGCTTCTGGAACGGGATACCCACAACTTCGAACGGACGCGGATCCTTTTCCTTCGGCACCGGCAGCGTCAGGGCCTGCACGCCCGGCAGGCCGGAGAGCAGCGACAGGCTGCGCGTGTCGTAACGCGTCACCTTGTTTTCGGTAATCGCGGCAGCGTTCGGACCAAAGCTGTCCTTGGCGGCTGGCGCCGTGAGAATCGACGGCATGTCGCCGGCAATCTGCTTGCGCGTCATCCATGTTTCGTCGAAACGGCGCACTCGCGAGAGCCACTCCAGCACCTGCGTGTCGTCCTCCACGCGCAGTTGCAGAGTGCGCCCGTTGGCGGCCGCTTCACCCGCGACGCCAAGACCGTTGATCTGCAACGCCGGCTCGACCTTGCGCAACGTCACGGGCAACATCGCCGGCATGCCGGGTTCGGCAAATCGCTCGACGATACCGAACGGCGCGGCGGCAAACTTCGCCAACGGCGGCATCGTCGACGTCTTGGTATGCAGCGGGAACTCACCGGCATTGGCCAGCGGACGTCCGCTGTCATCGGCGAAGCCCTTGGGCAGCGTAATGGTCAGTTCCGCTTTCTCGGGAAACGGTGCATCGAACGTCACGTCGGTCACGCTGGCCGAGCGATCCGAGGCATCCATCTTGGGGCTGCGATCGGCCCCCGCGCCTGTGACGCGCAGTTTGGCCGCCATATCTCGTGCGACCGGCGAGTTGAACGTCAGTCGCAGCGGACGCAACGGGGTGCACGGCGCGTTGGCGTTCTCGCGCTCGCAACTGAAGCTTGCAGTGAAGGGTTCACGCACCTCGTATTCGAACGGACGCGACTTGCGCGTCGCCACGCCGGACGGTGTCGCAATGCCCGCCCCCCAGACCAGATGCATCTTGGCGCCAGCGGCCAGCGTGCGATTGCATTGCAGCATCACCACGCGAGAGGCCTGCTTATCCAGATTGAACCGCTTGAGCAGCGCCGTGCGCGCGTCCCCCTCGATCCACTTCACACCGATGCGCTCACCGATGCCTTCGGTCTCGCACCAGGCGTTCTGGCGCACGCTGGCCGGGTCGGCCTCGCCATTGAGCGTGAGAACGAATATCTGGTTTTCGTCGATGGGGCCATACGACGGGCGAATCCCCGTCACGGCAGGGCCGCCGGTGTTGAACGCGTAGCGTGTCGTACCGGACACCGCCGTGCCGGAGACGGCGGACAAACCGCTGCGCATCTCCACCGTGCACTTCGCGCCGGGAGGTAACGACTGCTTGAAGTCGTACACCCAGATTTTCGGTTCGAGCCAATGACCGTCACCAGTGAGTTTCGCGTCGGAGCAGCGCACGCTTGCCGGTGCCTGCGCCCGCGGATCTCCCGCCGGGACGATCGCTTCGTCGAACTTGACGACCACCTGATCGACGCTGGCGACTTCGCCTTGCGGACTCACACTCGTCACACGCGCGGCGTGTGCGGGCGACGTCGCGAAGACGCCAAGACAAAGTGCCGCCAGCGCCAAAGGCGCGGCCGGCCAGACTCGTTGCGTTCGATGCGTTCGCTGTGTTCGGCTGTGCATGCCGGACTCCTCCCGGTTTCTGGTCATCGGATTCTACCCTGCACTTTTTGGCATCTCGAACCATTTCCCAGTGACAACGGCAGGTATTCATGGCAATTCGGATTCCAGAGCACGGCGATTCGGACAATCAGCCGGTGCGCCCCGGACGCGGCCTATGTCACACTGCCAACTTCCTGTCTTCGCACCACTGCTCCCCATGTCCATCGCCTTTCTCCATCCGAAGAAGAATGCGCTGGTCTATCTGGTCAAGATTCTCACCGGGTCGCTGATCGTCTGGTTCGGCCTGCGGGCGGCCGGCTTTCCCGAGCCGTATTGGGCGATGATTTCGCTCATCATCGTGACCGAGCCTGACCCGTTACAGGCGCGCAGCAACTTCAAGGCGCGCTCGATCAATACGATCAGCGGGGCCATCGTGGCGTGTATTGTCTTGCTGGTCATGGGGCCGGGATTGGCGGCCATGCTGGTGGGAATCACCATCGCCACGCTCGCGGCGATGCTGGTGCAGAACTATCCGGCCAATTGGCGGCTAGGGCCGGCCACGGTCGTCATTCTGATGTCCGCTGCGCTGAGCGGCCAGGGACAGGGGCTCCACGAGGAGCTGAGCCTCGCGATGTTGCGCGTGATCGAGGTACTGGTCGGGTCGACCGTCGCGCTCATCATGTCGCTGATCTACGGACGTTACGTCAAACCCTGGCTGATGCCGGGCGACTAAGGCCGGCGCCCAAGACAGGCGATTACGGCGGGCAACTACGGCAGGCAACTAAGACGGACGATGCGAGGCGGGCCATTTGGGCCCAGCCCGATCAATCGTCCGAGCCGACCACCCGGCGCACACCCGTGCTGCGTGCGAGATAGTGCAGCGGCAGCGAGTTACTGCGCTTGAAGGCGCTCAACACGATATTCGAGCGCACGTTCTCGACGCCCGGCACCTGCATCAGGCGCTTCATCACGAAGGCCGACAAGGCATTGAGGTCCGGCACGACGATGCGCAACAGGTAATCGGCCTCGCCGACCACCGCGTGGCATTCAAGCACTTCAGGTAACAGATCGATCTCGGCCTGAAAACGCTCGATGACGTGATCGCCATGATGTTGCAGGCGTAGCGTCGTGAACGCCGTCACCCCAAGGCCCAACACCTCAGGCCGCAACACCACCCGATACCCCTCGATGATGCCCGCCGCTTCGAGCCGCTGAAGCCGCCGGCCGATCTGCGACGCGGAGAGCGCCACATCTTTGGCCAACTCATGATGCGTGGCCCGTCCGTCCTTCTGCAAGGACTCCAACAGGGACAGATCGTAGCTATCCAGATCAACCATGACGATTCTCCGCAATAAATCGCTTATTTTTGCGAACTTTATGCAAACGGCTTTCACCACAGGCGCATTATGCGCCCATTTCGCATGCCATGCGCACTACACTTTCAATCATTGTTACTGCCTGATTGAGACGTAAGCATCATGTCCACTACCGCCATGCTCCAAGAGCAATTCGACGCCGGTCTCACGACCCGGCCCGACTTCACCATCGATCAACCCGTCGAGCAATACGGCGCGGTGGATCACGCGGTGTGGCAACAACTTTACGAACGCCAGACCGCCATGCTGCCGGGCCGCGTTTGCGATGCCTTCATGGATGGCATTCGCGCTCTCGACATGGACGCCCGCCGCGTGCCGGAGTTCGCCCGTCTGAACGAAAAGCTCATGGCGTCCACCGGCTGGCAAGTGGTCGCGGTGCCCGGTCTCGTGCCGGACGACGTCTTCTTCAACCATCTGGCGAATCGTCGCTTTCCCGCCACGTGGTGGATGCGCCGCCCCGACCAGCTCGACTACCTGCAAGAACCCGACTGCTTTCACGATGTGTTCGGCCACGTGCCGCTGCTCGCCAACCCGGTGTTCGCCGACTTCATGCAAGCCTACGGTCAGGCCGGCAAGGTTGCGCAGGAAATCGGGGCACTGCCGCTGTTGGCGCGTCTGTACTGGTACACGGTCGAATTCGGTCTGATGCGCGATGGTGACGGCCTGCGCATCTACGGTGCCGGCATCGTCTCGAGCCGCGGCGAAACCGAGTTTTCGCTGACCTCGAACGAACCGAACCGTATCGGCTTCTCGCTTGACCGGGTACTGCGTACCGAATACCGCATCGATACGTTCCAGCAAACCTACTTCGTCATCGACGACTTTGCGCAACTGTTCGACGCCATGCGCGCCGACTTGCCCGCGCTGTTCAAGGCGCTGGCGGCCGAGCCATCGTTCGCCGCCAACGCTCGCCTGCCGGAAGATACGCAGATCATTCTGCCGGCATGACGCGCCGGCCCGGTCGATGTTGAGCAAGACCGGGCCGCCTCCGATGTTGCTACCCGATGTTGTTACGCGCCGCCTGAGGGTTTTGCCCCCTCCGGGCGGAACTTGCGCACGTCACATCTGCCTGTGAAACAATAGCCATTCGACGGGCTCAAAAGGCGCGTCGATTCGATATTCGATTCGTACGGTACTGAATACGCTTTGAAAGGAATGCCATGACAACACGACTCTCATCCGAGACGCGCGCCAGCCTGGCGGAAGTGCTGCCCGAGTGGCACCAGGTGGTTGGACGCGACGCGATCCAGCGCAGCTTCACGTTTCACGATTTCAATGAGGCTTTCGGCTTCATGGCGCAGGTCGCGCTCAAGGCCGAAAAGATGAATCACCATCCGGAGTGGTTCAACGTCTACAACAAGGTCGACATCACGCTCTCGACGCACGATGCGGATGGTCTTACCCAGCGCGACGTCGATCTGGCGCTCGCCATCGATCAGTTCGCGGGCGATCGCGCCTCGGCCTGAACTCAGCCGGATATCAGCCGGATCACGACGTCTCACTCTCCCACTTTTCACCCAGCATCGGACGGTATCGCGGCCACTGAGGGCCCGGTCCGCACCGATGCCGCGGGTTGATATCCCGATCGATCCCTGTCAGTTCTTCGGTGCGAGCAATGTGCCACGGCACTGTTTGCTACCGCAATGGCAGGCGTACTCGCGCTTGAGTTTGGCGGTGTAACGCGCGTCGATCACTAATCCGTAATCATAGAAAAGCTCTTCGCCGGCGTCGATCTCGCGCATGGCGTAGATCTGCACGTGCTCGCCCTCTTCGCGCGCTTCACAATTCGGCGCGCACGAGTGGTTGATCCAGCGCGCATTGTTGCCGTCGACTTTGCCGTCGATGCAACGCCCGTCTTCCAGGCTGAAGTAGAACGTATGCGTGGGATGCGCCGGATCGTGCGGATGACGACGCAACGCTTCTTTCCACGAAATGACCTCGCCCTTGTACTCGATCACGCGTTCGCCTCTTTTGAGACGCCTGACCGCGTATACGCCCTTGCCGTGGACGCCGGATTTTCTGACTTCGATTCTGCGCTTAGCTGACATGTATATGCGACGAGGTTTCGTGGGTACAAAAGAGCGCAGTGTACAGGGCCGCGCCGGTCATGTGCATGACAAGTCCCGACGAAAAAAAACGCCACCCATGCCGGATGGCGTTCCCCCCTCGTTCGCGCCGCCTGGGCGTTGCGACGGATGGCCGGTCGCTCAAGCCTTGCTGTAGAGCTTCCAGACCTTGCGCTGTGTGGCGATGTCCGCGTCCTCGTGCGAATTGCAGTCGAGAGGAATTCGCGATTCGTCGTAAGTCGCATTGAAATGATTGCAATGGAACTGGCCCTTGCCGCGCGGCGCCGCTTCGAAGTGCGAGCAGGTCAGACACATGCGCTGCGGCGGCATGTCGCCGCGCTCTTGCATCGTGAAGACCAGCTTGAGCAGCGCGCGATAGAGCTGAGCACATTCCTTGTCGCCCAGCGAGTCGGCCGCTGTCGTCAGGAAGTTCGGCCACTGCGACGCCCGCTTGGCGGCGGTACGGCCGCGTGCGGTCAGTCGAAGTGCCAGTGCACGGCCGTCGTTGGCATCGCGCCGTTTCTCGACCAGTCCCTTGGATTCCAGTGTGCTCACGGCCTCACTGACCGTGGCCGATGTGAGTGCGGCATCCTCCGCAATCTCACCTAATCGCATCGGCACGCCACGCGAGAGCAGGAGCGTCAGAATCTCTCCCTGCGTCGGCGTCAATCCAGCCAATGCCGCGCCCTCCCAGGCGTGGCTCCGTAACGCCGTTCCCATGCGCAACAAACCTGCCGTTACGCGCTTGGAGAGCGCTTCATCTAGTGGGGTCGGAGTAGCCATGATTTTCGTTAGGATTTCTAAAAACTATACGTCGGTAAAACAGCTTGTCAAATTTACTATCAGGCGGTGCATCACACGAGTTGCCTTGCCTTTCCATCAATTTCGGCGCCCCGCCCGGGGGAAACCCTGACCCACTTCCGTGTCGATACGCGACGGCAAGTCGCTGTTGAACCTGCCTTCCCGCCACGATTCCATTGTGTGTTCTGAGTCGAATTTTGGCGTATCAGTTCTTGTACTGATCTCCCAGATCCTAGGCGCGATGTTTACAAAATATTGGTGTCCTGCTCACTCGCAGCGCGAATCGTGACAGCGTCAAAAACATTTCGCATCCCATGCGAATTCACTCGCCAAGCCAATAGATGTAACGCCGTGTCTTGTCTCGCACCCCGCACCAATCGCAAGCATCCGTGCAAAGCCGCGCCGGACTTGGCTCGCAGGCCGTAGCGACGCTTTTTGTTTGACGAGCGTCCCTGTTACGTCCCCGGGAAAAATGCCTCGAATATCGAGAGATCCGCTTCGCTTTAGCGCATGCGCTGGCGTATACGAAGCACGCCTGCGTTTCGGACAGAACGCAAATGTTCTGAAACACGAACGACGACCCTCAGTCGCATAACGACCCGTTCGGCGAAAAATTCGGGGAATGAGCTGATCGGCATGTCCGGTGAGAGCACCTTTTTGACATGCGAAGTGAAGAAATGGACGACGACCGCGATTTCGCGCGTTACAGCCAATAAAACCAACATCGATCACTTCTGACAACACGCGGGGTACGTCACAAAAACGGAGTGGCGAGATTGTAGCCGCGAACCTCTCCGGCGAAGTGAGAACGTCAAAATTATCCACAAAACCGTGTTTTCGGGGGTCTGTTGCACAATATTTAGGCGCCTGTGGATAACTTTATGGATAACTTGTCGGAGTACATGTGCATGGGTTCGGGATAACTTGCGAATCTTTCCACAGGGGGCAAAAACTGTTCAGAGTTGTTCTGGAGATACCCGCTGTTTGTCCATCCAGTTCTCAATCGGGCAAGTTGATGTTTACAAGGCGTTAACTGTGGTTATCCACAGCAGTGGGCTGCCTTTGTTAACTACTACTATGTATACATACAGTAAACCTATTAAAACCTTAAAAGCATCCTACGAGCCGGGCAAAAAGCCGGAAAACCCGGTAAGGACGAACAGTGGAAAACGCAGCGCTTGCGATGCTGCTGACACACGTGACAAACCCGGCAGGCAATAAAAAACCCCGCCAAGGCGGGGTTTCGTTACACCGATCGCAGAACCAGGGCTTCATGACACCCTGCCAAGCGCTCCGGAAGGGCTACCGCATCACGACGCCCACCGCAGACACTGCTGCCGGACCATCTCATTGAGCGACTTCGCATCTGCGTGGATCTGACGCAGCCACACGGCATCGTTCATGCCCGAGGCCACCAACTGACGGATCTCCTCGCACGCCGCTTCGGCTTCCAGCACCGCTGCGTGGGGCTTGATGACCTCCAGCGTCTGAGCGATGTGCTGCCCTAGCGTGGTCCGCTCGCCGCTCTGCGGATCGACGTAGGCGCCTTCCAGACCGAAACGGCAGGCCTCGAAGCGGTTGAACGTGTAGACCAGGTAATCGTCCTCGCTCAGCGTGAACGGGCGTTCCTCGAGCAGATAACGGGCCAGAGACTGGATGTAACAGGCGATGGCAGCCGCCCGGTCGACCGATAAGGGGGTATCCATCACTCGCACTTCGATCGTCCCAAAGCCCGGTTTTGGACGGATATCCCAGTAGAAGTCCTTCATGCTCTCGACGACACCGGTTTTGACCATCTTGTCGAAGTACGTCTCGAAGTCTTCCCACTTGAGTACGAACGGCGCACGGCCCGACAGCGGGAACGCGAACACCGAGTTCAAACGCGCCGAGTGAAAGCCCGTGTCGACACCTTGCACGTACGGCGACGAGGCCGACAGCGCAATAAAGTGCGGGATATAACGCGACATCGCGTGCAGCAGATACAAGGCGCTATCCGGGTCCGGACAGCCGATGTGCACGTGCTGACCGAAGACCGTGAACTGCTTGGCGAGATAGCCGTAAAGCTCGGAGAGGAAATGAAAACGCGGCGAGTCGTAAATCGTGCGCTCGCTCCAGCGCTGGAACGCGTGAGTACCGCCGCCGCACAGCCCGACATTGAGCTGCTCGCTGGCGCCGATCAGCACGTCGCGAACCCGGCGCAGTTGCGAGACGGCGTCGCTGTGGTGATGGCAGATATCGGTCGAAAGCTCGATCATGCTTTCGGTCATTTCCGGTTTGATTTCACCCGGATGTGTCTCCTTCGCCACCAACCGCATCACGTCCGACGCAGCCTTGGTCAGGTCGTAATCGTGACGATTGACGATCTGCATCTCTAGCTCGACACCGAAGGTGCACGGCTTCGAGGGAATGAATTCTTCTAATGACATGGCTTAATCCTTCCGTTCACCGACAAGGGCCAATGCCCAATAGACCACCAGCGGGCCAACCAGTTGCAGCAACGCGATGGTGCACATCACCACGGCCTTGAGCATCGGATCGAACTGCGGGTAGATGTCGTACGTGTCGGCAACGAGTACGAGCGCAAGACTGGCCATCGGACAGAGCGCGAGCCCCAGTGCGACGGCCTGTTTGTAGCTGATGCCGGCCGGATGGGCGACGGCGACTGTCCCGACCACCTTGGCCAGCAGACGGACAACGATGATCGCTGCCGCGGCCAGGCCGCCGATCATCACGTATTGCCACTGGAATGCCAGCGACGTCAGCACGAACAGCACCACGGCAAGCAGCCACCCGGCCGTGCCGAAGTACGCCGGCCAAAGCTGCGGACGCTCATCCAGGTTCCGGAAAATGATCCCGGCGAGCAGCAGCGTGAGCGAGTTCGGCAGCTTGAGCATATGCACCAGCGCGACCATCAGCATGATCAGGCCGATCAGCATCACGAACGCGTGATGATCCTGGCTGCCGAATTTCCGGAACACCAGATTGCACGCCTTGGCGAGTACGAAGGCCAGCACGATCGAGCCGATCAGCAGGTACAGCGGATGGAACAGCACCACCCAGAAGCTCGAGTGGTACGTCTGGTGCATCCAGCCGTAGACCAGCTTGACGGCCACTACCGCGTAAATGCTGTTCAGCGCCGCCAGTGCCAGCAGGCGTTCGGTGACCTGGCCTTCGGCGCGCAGCTCGTTTTTGAGCTGGACGACAACCGCCGGCGACGTGGCCATGCTGATCGACGCGATGAGCATCGATGTGAGCGGCGCCACGTTGAACAGGCGCAACACGGCGTAGACCGCGATGAGCGTGAGCAGCGCCTCAAGTGCACTTGTGACGATGAGCCACGAGTTGGCCCGCATCCATTTCAGATTCAGGCGGCTGCCGAGTTCGAACAGCAGCAGGCCGAGGGCCAGATCGATCAGCAGCCGGATGGCCGCGCTCGTTTGCGCGTCCAGCATCGACGAGAGACCCAACGTACCGCCGACCAGCCCGACCACCGCGTAACCGGTGATGCGCGGCAGGCGCAGTCTCCGGAAACAGATTTCTCCTGCCAGACCGGCAAATACCAATGCCAGACCAGCGAAGAAAACGGGATCAGGCGCCGGCGGCCAGCCCGGGAAAAGGGACAGTTCCGACGTCATATTGCTCGCTTTGCGCCGCTTGACGGCGCATCAAGTGGTGGAAAGGAAAAGAATGTCGCGCGCGGGGTTGCAGAAATAAGGACAAATGCGCGACGAACCCTTAGGGTTGGGCCCATTTTGCCACACTCGGTTTGGAGGGCTCTGTCAGGGCACGCGCCACCCCGGGAAGCCCCTTGTGACGGGACTTCGTCATTCCCCCCTTCCTGAAGACGAGGCGGCACGCCGATTCCCGGGCGGTTGCCCAGCCGGCGGGGCGAAAAATGCCGGAGGCACGCGCGTAGCGCGTCGCCTCCGCCTGCGGCGGACCTTGCACTCTATGGGGGTCAGATTCGATTTATTGTGAACGGCACCGGCTACGTGATGAACGGCCAGTCGGCCGGTTTTATCTGCCGAAGTTCTGCCGTGGCGTCGTGCGCTCAGGCCTTGCGTAGTGCCTGCAACAGAAACCGCGCCGGGTCGATGGCGTCGGCCAGATCGCTGCCCACGGGCCACGGCTCGCCTTCGATCTGGCTGGCGACCAGCTCCGCGCAGAGTGCCGCGAAGACCAGGCCGCGAGAACCGAACGCAAAGCTCGCGTACAGGCCTGGCAGCCGGGGCAGGTCTCGCAGGTGGCCGCCGGCCAACCGGCGGCCCTGAGGGTCGCTGCTGGCGATTGCGGGCATATCCGGCAGCTGGCCGGCCATTGGCAAGCGATCGGTGACCAGCGCGCGGAACGCGGTCCGACCGCCGAGCTGGGCGGCGGCGCCGGCACTGCCCAACCCGCCTTCCCCGTCGCCAAACGCCTCGGCATGGGCGGGAAGCAGCGACGCGAGGCGGCGCAGATTGGCCTGATGGTCACCGACGCGGACATCGGTGGCCGGATCGTCGAAACCGTAGGTGGCGCCCGTGATCGGGCCTGCGCCGCCCAGCGGCGACGGCGCAACGTAACCCTCGCCGCAGACCGGTATGCGCAGATCGGGGAGTGAATCGGGGGGCAGGAACGTCAGTTGCCCACGTACCCGTTGGATGGGAATGAAGTCCGGCGGGAGATAGGGGCCGAGCAGTTGTTGCGACTCATTGGCGGCGGTAACGATGGCTACGGTGGCGTCCGCCAGTACGCGTCCGGTCTCATCGATGGCCAACCAGCGGCCGTCCCGCTGTTCAAGCCGCTCGACACTCACGCCGTAGCGGGCATCGAGCGACGGGCCGGCGGCGACGAGTTCCGCACGGCACAGCATCGCGGGGGCCAGCCAGCCGCCCTCGGGGAACCACAGGCCGCCGTGCGCCAGCGTTTCCCCGGCGAGCGCCGAGGCTTGGGCCGCATCGACCCACTTCACGTATTCCTCGGGATAGCCGTGCGCCGCGACGAGTTGCGCGAGGCTGCTCGCCTCGTCGTCGTCCGAGCCTACCTGCAACAAGCCGTCGGCGCGTCCGGGCAGACCGCCCGGCAGCGTGCGCCATTGCGAAAGCGCGTACAGGAAGCCCGCGCGCGTTAGACGAGACAGCACGTTGTCGTCCGCCGACAACTGCGGATGGAAGACGCCCGCCGGATTGCCCGAAGCCGCCGAGCCCGGCGCCTCCGCCCGCTCGAACAGCTTTACCCGCCAGCCGCGCGCGACGAGCCGCAGCGCCATGGCGGCGCCAGCCATCCCGGCACCGATGACGATGGCGGTGTTCGGCGCAGCATCGGATTCGCCATCGTCATCGGCGTCGGCAGCCCGAAACTCACGCCATGACGGCGCACCGGGCGGATCGTAGCGGCGCATCCGGTAAGGCGGCGCATAGACACCCGCCAGCATCTCGCCTGCGTGTCCGTCGCCTTCGCGGCGTGTCGTCTGAAAGCCCGCAGCGGCCAGATCGCGCGGTATCTGCCCGG
Organism: Pandoraea sp. PE-S2T-3; assembly: GCF_002179965.1. GTDB lineage: Bacteria > Pseudomonadota > Gammaproteobacteria > Burkholderiales > Burkholderiaceae > Pandoraea. Next base: position 538,600 of record NZ_NGUQ01000007.1, on the reverse strand, counting down.
CGCTGGTGTAAGTCGCGAGCGTCGCGCCCTCGCGCGCCAGCTTGCCCAGCGTCTTGAAGACTTCGGGGGTCCACAGGTCGGGGTTCTTGGCCGGCACGAAGCCGTCGAGAAAAAACGCGTCCGCGCCTACGCGGAGGTCCGGCATCAAAGTGGAGAAGTCGCCGAATCCGACGCTCAGCACGACGCCGGGGGCCGGTTCCAGCCGGTGCCAGCCCGCGACGGGCAACGGCCAGATATCGCACAGCCGCTGCACAAGCGGCGCGAGTTCGGTCATGCCGGGCTGCACCAGTAGCGGCGCCAGCGTCTGGCGCAGGTCACGCGGGCGGAACGGGAATTTCTCGACCGACACGAAGTGCAGGCGTTTGGGCCGTTGCGGATCGTCGCGCCATGCGGCCCACGTTGCCAGAAAATTCAGCCCCAGCCCGAAGCCCGTCTCGACGATCACGAACTGCTCACGACCCTGCCAACGCTGCGGCAAGTCATTGCCGCCGAGAAACACCTGACGCGCTCGCCCGAGTGCGCCATCCGCAGGGAGATAAACGTCGTCGAACACGTCGGAGTAAGGTGTGCCGCCGTCGGTTGTGACCGGTTCCGCCGGCACGATCGGGCTGAAACCGGGGCGGCGCTTCATTCGCTCCCCCGTTCTTCTGTCACGATCTCGATCAGCCCCGGCAGCGACACCACGCCGAGCCAGCGGCCGTCGGCCGCGGCGACCGGAATCCAGTCGGCATGCAATTTCGCCACCGCGCGCAGTGCGCTGACCAGCGCCATCTCACCATCGAGCGCGTTGCAAGGGGCGACAATTTCGGTCCATTGCGCGGGCTTGCCCGTCGCCTGCCGGCGCCACCAGCTCGCCGCATCAAGCATGCCGACCAGACGGCCGTCCTCTGCACGCACGACCAGATTGCGGTACCCCGTCTCGACGAATCGCTCGCCAATGGCCTCCGGCGACAGGTCGGCCTTCACCACGGCATCGCTGGCGTCCGGATCGACGACAAGCGACGACAGCCGCATCTGGCTCGCCTCGCCGGTCATCGACAACCAGCGCCCGGCCACCAGATTGCGGCGCAGCGACTTGGCGTACACCGAGTCTTCTCGCAACGTATGGGCAGTGAGATACGCCGTGACACAGGCCAGCATGAGCGGCAGCACGACCTGATAACTCAGCGTCATCTCGAAGATCATCAGAATCGACATCAACGGCGCATAGGTCGTGGCCGCTAGAAACGCCCCCATGCCGACGACCGCATAGCTGCTGGCGACCGACGCCGTGGCTGGCGCGAGCGCATTCATGGCGAGTCCGTAGAGACTGCCGAGTGCCGCGCCGACGAACAGCGTCGGCGTGAACACGCCGCCCACCGCGCCCGACCCTGCCGACGAGGCCGTGGCGAGCACCTTGAACACGAGCACCATGGCGAGCGCTTGCCACGCCCAATGCGTGTGCAGAATCGAGTTCACCACGCTGTACCCATTGCCCCAGACCTGCGGCACTTGCAGCGAGAGCACCCCGACGACCAGCCCACCCAGCGCGAGCCGTACGAACAACGGCACGGGCAACGCGCCGAAGCGTTGTTTGGCGGTGTCGAGCAAACGCAGGAACAGCGGCGCGAGCACGCCCGCGAGGATGCCCAGCCCGACGTAGAAGAACACTTCCCAGCCCGACACGAAGTCGAAGCGCGGCATCTGATACACCGCCTCGTAGCCGAGAAACTGGCGGATGACGATGTTGGCGATGACCGAGGCGACCACCAGCGGGCCGAGCGTTGCGGTCGAGATCGAGCCGTAGACGATTTCGGAGATGAACAGCGCCCCGGCAATCGGGGCGTTATAGGCGGAGGTGATGCCGGCGGTCGCGCCGCACGCGACGAGCAGCCGCAGCCGCTCAGGCGGGAACGCGAGCGCGCGCCCGACCAGCGAAGCGAACATTGCCGCGAGTTGCACCATCGGCCCTTCCCGGCCGATCGACGCGCCCGAGGCCACCGAGAACAGCGACGACGTGCTCTTCACCAGCGTCTGACGCAGGCTCAGCACGCCGGTGCCGATGGCGATGGCTTCCATGTAGTCGTCGGAGCCCTTCTTGGGCACCCAGAGCGTGGCGTATTGCAGGATCAGCCCGGCGATGAGACCGCCGGTGGTCGGCAACAGCAGGCGCTGCCACCAGTTGAGGTCCAGTGCCAGCTCGACCATGCCGCTGTGATGGCCGGCGAGGAGAAATTGCAAGCCGGAGAGCGCTTCGCGAAACGCGACGGTGGCCAACGCGCCCAACAGACCGACGATGCCGGCGAGCAGCAGCGTGATTTGCAGGGTGTTGGGCGCGAACTGACGGCGCACCCACACGACGACGGGCAACTTGGCCCAGGCGGACACTGCTGACACGGATAGGAGACTGTCGTGATCGAAATTGGGTCCCATGGTATCGACCGACGACTTAATTTGAAAGCGCGGGACCGGTGCGCCGGGCACAGGGATGGGCCGATTTTCGGCATGAAGGGAGGCTTTTGGCCGCAAAGCGATTTTGGACCCCCTTCCAACTAGCTAAAACTGAGCGATGCTCACGTAAAGTATTTTTTAGCGGTACTCGCCTCTGAGTCGCAGCGCGCTTTCGAGATGACGCCCAGTTGAAGTTGATTTGAAGCTCATTTCGATTGGCGGGATCGATTTCGATCGATGCGGATTTCCAATCGTGATGGATCGGCGTCGACCGGTGATCAAAACCCAAGCGCGAGGCCGATTTCAACCAAGGGCCTTCTTTCTGGTGACTGAGCGATTTTGGTCTGCCGATTTTTGGCAAAAACTGAGCCATCCTCAGATAAGCGGGTTTCGCGAGGCCGTTCGTGTCGCTGCGCACCGTTTTCTCGATTCTGGCGCGACGCCTTCCTGAGGCATTTTTTCGAGAGCGATTTTCCCTACGCGCCCGCCATACGCCGACTTCTGAGGATGATTCAGATAAAGGTAATTTATGCGGCGCTGAACCCGCATTGGACCGGTTGCGTCGCGATTTTTTGCCATTTCCGGCGCGGCGTATTTTCACCGCCTCCTTCCACAGCCTCATTCCAGCGTCGGGGCCACCCGCCTGCCTTCTCGCGACGTAGCCGCCAAGCGGCGCACAGCCACCGAAAGCACATCTCGAAACTACGGCACCTGCTTGGCTCAAGCCCCACAGAATCAAGCGTCATGAATCTGTCATGCGCACACGCATTCAACTGGTCACATTCCATTCAGTGAAATAGAATGGCACGCAATTGAAATGGAACTGAAAAGCACCACCCGAATGGCAGTCAGCAAAAAGGGCACACAAAAATCACCCGTGTGTCTCGAAGAGCAGTTGGGTTTCGCGTTGTACTCGGCATCGCTTGCCATGACCAAAGCGCACAAGCCGATGCTCGATCGACTCGGGCTTACGTACTCGCAATATCTCGCGATGGTCGTGCTCTGGGAACAGGACGATATCGCCGTCAATCAACTCGGTGCACGTCTCGGGCTCGATTCCGGAACACTCACGCCGTTGCTGAAAAGACTGGAATCCATGGGGCTTTTGACGCGTCGACGCGGTCATATCGACGAACGTCAGGTGTTTATCGACCTGACGCCGCGTGGCGTGAATCTGCGGCGTGAAGCGCGTCAGGTGCCGGCGCAAATTCAAGCCGCCACCGGTCAATCCGACACGGCGCAAAAGACCTTGCGCAATCTGCTGCTGCAACTGCGCGACGCCCTCGGCGAGGCGTGAAAAAACAAAACGCGTGCCTTTCTTTGGAAAGGCACGCGTCATTGAGTTGTACGCAATCTAATCGACAATCGGTGAAAAGATCAGTGCGCCGGCATCAGCATCTCGAAGCCTGCAATCTTCTCTACGTTGTAGCCGGCGTCACGCCAGGCATCCAGTCCGCCGAGCAGCGGACGCACTTCCGCAAAGCCCTGTTGCCGCAATTGCTGTGCGAGCCGTGCCGCCGTGACTTCGTTCGGACAGGCGCAAAACACCACAATCCGCCGGTCGCGCGGAATATCCCTGAGTTTGCTGGCGATGTCGTCCGGCTCGATGGCGATCGCACCCGGAATCGTGAACGGGTCAATGGCGCGGCGTGCCGCTGAGCGCACATCGATCACGACCGGCGTGATCTCGTCCTTCATCCATGTTTCCAGCGTTTGCACGCCGATACGTGCCATGCGCAGCGAGCGCAGCAGGCGGTAACGATTGAGCCAGCGGTTGAGCAGGTAGAGCGCGAAGACGATCACAACGAGCCAGAGCACGCCCCGGCCGAGGGTGTCGAAGGCGTCGAGCACCGACACGATGTGCGACGAGAAACCCACACCGAGTGCCACGGCCACGCCCGACCAGAGCATCGCGCCCAGCGCGTCGTAGAGCAGGAACTTGCGCCACGACACGCCCAGCGCCCCGGCCATCGGCACCGACAAGGCCGAGAGGCCCGGCACGAACCGCGCGAACAGCAGCACGCGCACGCCGTAGCGGCCCATCGAGCCCTCGGTGCGGCTCACGCACGTGTCGGGCGAGATCGACAGACGGCACATCAGCCGCAGAATGTGATGCCCGTAGCGGCGCCCGGCCAAAAACCAGATGACATCACCGAGCAGCGCGGCGGCAGCGGCCAGCGCGATGATGCCGAGGGGCGGGAACAGCGCCGTCGACGCGGTGACGATGAGCGTGGGATACGCCGGCAACGGCAGGCCCAGCGCCTGTCCGAAGATATTCAGAAAGACGAGCCAGAGGCCATAGCGGGCAATCAGATCGAACAGCATGCCGGTACCTGAGCGAATTTGCGCAATAACGCATGGTAGTCCCCTGCCATGACGGCCAGAAGCCCGTATCTCGAAAAGTATTGTTGCTCTTTTGGAACGATCGCGGGCAAAGTCGCCCAGAATGCCGCCTTCCGTACCGCCCTCAGTGCCCCATCGACGCCTTCGCGCCCCGCTTGGGCTTGGTCATCCACACCAGCGCCGCCATGGCGAGGAACACGTAGCCGGACAGGTGAAAGATGTCGTTCGTCGCCAGCATGAACGACTGCCGGGTGACCAGATCGTTGAGCACGCCGATCTCCGCCCCATTGGTGAGGCCCAGCCCCTGCCGCAACTGGTCGAGATAACTCGTGGTGGCGTCGGAATATGGCGTCACGCTCTCGGCCAGCCGTGCGTGGTGGTAGATCGCCCTGTCCTCCCACATCGTCGTGCTCACGGCGGTGCCGATGGCGCCCGAGAGCGTGCGGAAGAAATTCGACAAACCCGATGCTGCTGCCAGCCGGTCGTCGGTGATGCTCGAGAGTGTGATCGTCGTCACCGGCACGAAGAAGCATGCGATGCCGATGCCCTGCACCAGCCGCGGTTCGATGACTTTCGCGAACGACAGATTGAGCGCGAAGTGCGAGTTCCAGAACGACACCCCCGCGAACACGAAGAAGGCGAACGACGCGACGGCACGCAAGTTCAGCTTGTCCATGTTCTGCCCGATGATCGGCGACAGAATCAGCGCCAATAAGCCCACTGGCGCGGTCGCCAGCCCGGCCTTGCCCGCCGTGTAATCCATCACCGTTTGCAGCCATAGCGGGAAGATTACGACAGAGGCGAAGAACGTCATGAAGCCGAACGAAATCACCACCACGCCGAGCGCGAAATTGCGGTCTTTGAACAGCGTGAGATCGACGATGGGTTTGTCGGACGTCAGCTCCCAGAGAATCAGCGCCGAAAGGCAAACCGCCGCAGTGATCGCGAGCGTGACGATCATGCCGTTGTTGAACCAGTCGCGATCCTTGCCCAGGTCGAGCATCATTTGCAGCGACCCCACGCCGATGGCGAGCAGCGCCAGACCGACCAGATCGATGGGGATGGTTTGCGTTTTGGTTTCGTGTCCACGCAGCAGCAGATAGCACGCAACCGCTGAGAAAATGCCGACCGGCACGTTGATATAGAAGATCCACGGCCAGGTGTAGTTGTCGGTGATCCACCCGCCGACCACGGGGCCGAAGATTGGCGCGACGATCACTGTCATGGCCCATAGGCCGAGCGCGAGACCGCGTTTCTTCTCGGGAAAACTGCGCAGCAGGATGGTTTGCGAGAGCGGCACCATCGGCCCCGAGACCAGCCCTTGCAGCAGCCGGAAGAACACCAGCGATTCCATATTCGGCGCGAGGCCGCACAGCATCGAGGCAATCGTGAACAGCGTGACCGAGGTCACGAACAAGCGGACTTCGCCAACGCGCCGGGCCAGCCATCCGGTCAGCGGCACGGCAATGGCGGCGGCCACCGCGTACGAGCTGATGACCCACGTGCCCTGACTGTTCGAAACGCCCACGCTGCCCGCGATGGTCGGCACGGCCACGTTCGCAATCGATGTGTCGAGCACTTCCATGAACGTGCCGAGGGCGAGCCCGACCGTGAGAATGGCCAGCCGGCCGCCTGTGAGGGGCGCCCCTTGTGGTGCGGCGGCTGGGCTGGCGGTGGCGGCGTCAGACATGCAAATCCTCTCCCTGATTTGGCGGCCGGCGATCTCAAGTCGCCTGACCATTCCGAATATTGGATGGTGCCGCAGATTGCCGGGGGATGTGCGACGCAAGTTTGGAAACGATGCTCTAATCCCGCCCCTTACGCTTCTTTATGCCCCTCGGACCCTTGCGATCTGCGTGGAACACGCGTCCGGCAAGGGTTTGCCCGTGAACGCGGGCATGCTGCGTTGCGGCCATGCGGTAAAACGCCGTCAGTTGGCGATCACGAGACGTTTTTGCCACTTGACGCCAGACATTGCACAGGCTTGAATCGGCGTTGACGCCCGATGCGGAAGTTTTCGCGTCGCTGCCCCTGGGCGTTGTCGGCCGGCTCAGAAAACCAAATGACCCGCTCCGTGCGCTCTCTGCGAACGATGCCGGGCAACGGTAAAACCACAGGAAAAGCCCCATGCAACCAGGCAGCGTCATTCCCCTTCAGTACGGCGAGTTTCTCGTCCTGCTTTCGTTTCTGATTTCCGCGCTCGGTGCCTATGTGGCACTCGTCGCCGCGTCGCGTATCCGCAATGAAGATGGTGGCATCAGCGTCGGTTATCTCGCCGTCGCGGCGCTTGCGTTGGGCGGCGTCGGCATCTGGGGCATGCACTTCATCGGCATGGCGGCGCAGCGCATGCCGTTCCCGGTGTCGTTTGCCTTGTGGCCGACCGTCGGCAGTCTGGTGCTCGCCGTGGTGGTGTCGGGAGCGGCGCTTTGGTATGTCGCTCAAGCGCCCTACCGCAATGCCATGCACTGCGTAATCGCCGGTGTGGCGGGCGGGCTCGGCATTGCAGGCATGCACTATCTCGGGATGAATGCGGTGCGCACGCAAGCCGTCTTCCAGTGGGACACGACGATCATTGCGCTGTCGGTACTCATCGCGATGGTGGCGGCAAGCGTGGCGCTGTGGCTGGCCTTCCATCTGCAAACGAGCTTGCAACGCGCGCTCGCGGCCATTGTCATGGCGATTGCGGTGTGCGGCATGCACTACACGGGCATGCTCGCCGGCACGATGATTTGCACGTCGGAAACGCGCGCACAGATCAGCCCGCGCTTGCAGGGCGACCTGCTGCCGTATGGTGTTTTCGCGATTGCGTGCGTGGTGCTGTTAGGCATGGGCGTGTTGCTCTATCGCACCGGGCGCCGCCGTCGTGAGCGTATCGCCGCACGGCTGGACGCCGTGATGCAACAGCGCACCGGACACGTCTGAGCGCACCATACAAAGCAAAACGCCGGCCCGTCTTTCGATGGGCCGGCGTTTTTTTGCGCGTGCTTGCGAGTGATTGCGCGCTCGCACGCGGCGGGTCAATGCAGGATGGGACTACTGGCACCCACGGGCATGACGTCACCCGTCGGGATCAGATCGGCAATGAAGAAAGGTTCGGTGTTGAGTTCACGTGATGCCCCGGGTTGGCCGGCGTACCAGCGCACCATCGCCATGTCGCCCAGCACACGGGTCACGATGCCTTTGGCGCCCTGCGGCACTGCGATGTGATTGGATGTGACGATCGTTCCCACTTTCACTTGAGTCTCCTGCGAATAACGAAAAACGACGCGCCAGCGGGTGTTTTCATGCGGGCGAATCGTCATCCGACTATACCGTATTGCGCAGACGACATCCCCGATTTCTCCGGCGCCGTGGTGAAAAAACCGTCCGCCTGTCCGCCATGATGTTCGGCCAGCACGCGGTAATGCGGGCCGCGTGGCGTGCGCACGGAATGCACCAGCACATAGCCGTCGCAATGCCAGATGAGCGGGCGCGGATACGGATCTGACGGCGCACGTCGTGCGTGCCGCAGCAGCGTCACGTGGGGCCGGAAAGACTGCGTGATCACACGCGCGCCGGTGGCGCGCCATTGCGAGAGCAACATGTCGCGGGTGGCGATCAGACTCTCGGGCGCTGCGGGCGAACCGGCCCAGACGATCTTGCGATCGGACCAATAGCCCAGATGATCGAAGGTGAGCGAGAACGGCGCGAGCGGTGCGCGCTGCATCAGTGCAAGGAGCACCGGCAGCCGGGCGGGATCGACCTCGTCGAGAAAGGCGAGTGTCAGGTGGAGGGTCTGTGCACGGAGCACGCGTCCGCCGCACTCCGCATGGGCGGCGGACGCCCATTCGTGAAGCTGCGCCCGCACGCCCGGCCCAGGCCATAGGGCAAGGAAAAGTCGCATGAGAACACCAGTCGTTGTGTCCTTCTGATGATTCTCATAGTAGACGGGCGGTGGCGCGAATTCCAGCCAGCGCCGTCATCGTTACCCCTCAGTTGGTCGACACCCCGGTGTTGATGCCGTTGCGACGGCCGCGGCGCGGCGTATCGGCGGGCTTTTCGTCCGTTTTGGCTTGTACCGGCGGGTGCATGATGCTGTTCCAGTTGCTCTGGATGGCGGCATCGGTGGTGTCGCGCGAGACGGCGCGCGAAATGTCGGCGCTCGGATTGAATGCGGGGGCGTTGGCGGCGTTGGCCGGATTCACTGCACCGGCAGGCGCCGGCGTGTTCTGGGCGTGGGCCGATGGCGTAAGCACCAGCACGGCGGCAATGGCGGCGGGCAGCGTCAGCCAAAGCGCCGTACGCACGGAGAAGTACCCGGCGAACGGGAAGCGGGCAAACGTGGGGTGGGCCATGAAATTCTCTCGGGAAGACAACGACGCTGGCGCGGCACGCTGATCAGCAGGCGCGCGCCATGTCGGTGTCATGGGGTTCAGTCGTTTCAGTAAGCGCCGGGGGGCGGTTTCCAGCCCGGGGGCGGCGGAGGCGGCGGCGCATAGCGCTGCGCAGGTTGCATCTGCTGCGAAGATACCATGTCGCCCCGCACAGGCACGCGGTTGCCATAGGCATACATGCACTGAATGTAGGCCTGATCATAGCGGCTTTGCGTCATGTACACAGACGACTGCGCGTTACCTACGCCGACGGCGCTGCCCGCGAGCAGACCGGCACCGGCGCCGATGGCCGCACCCGAGCCGCCACCGAAGGCGGCACCCGCTGCCGCACCGATAGCGGTACCGATCACGGCACTGCCGATGGCGCTGGTGTTGGCGGCGGTGGCGGTATCCATGCCGCCGTTCTGACCGTTAGCGAACTGACGGCAGTTGAAGTCGTCCTGCCGGAACTGGTCGAACGATTTGTTGGTGCCCGGCAGGGCCATGATGCTCGGGCCGGACGGGACGACCGCGCAGCCCGCAAGCGTTGCCGCAGCGACGACGATGGCCAGTGGCGCGGCCAGACGGCGAACGTTGCTGCGGGACTGGCTGGCGCGGGATTGGCTGGAAAAAAGCGATTCGAACGGCATGCGGTGCCTCCCGATCAGTTAGCCGGCTGTGCCGGCACTTCGCGCCAGCCTGCCGGACAGGTTTTTACGTACGGGTAGTAGGCACCGGCCTTGTCGCAGTAATACCAGGTGTCGCTGCCCGCGCCGGGTTGGCCGGGTTGTGCGGCAGCTTGCGGTTGTTCGACATATTGCTGCGGCTGGCTCGGCACGACAACGACGGGCGGCGAGTAGTACGGGGCTGAGTAGTACGGATACGGGTAGGCGTACGGATAGTAGCCGGGGCCGACCCAGACGCGCACACCGCCGCGCCAGGCAAATGCGCTGCTGCTGGCGAGCGCGGCGGCCACGGCGACGAAACCGAGGACAACAGGTAGACGTTTCACGGCACAGACCTCAAAGAACTGACTCCCGGCGCGGTGGATTCCGCCTCGCGTACGCGCGTCGCACTTCGCTTGGATGTGACGAGACAACGCCCTGGAGTTGACGCTTCGGAGTCTAGGCCCGTCCCCTCGGCGTAGCAATTACGGTGCCTGTTAGAAGTGTTTCAAAGCATTACGTTTTTTACGAAGATCCGCATGAACACACGATCTAGCGACGGGGTACGGTTGCCTTGAGATCGGCCAGATAACGGGCCACGAGACGTCGGCTTTCGGTGAGTTCATCGAGCTTGCGATCAAGCTTTTCCACCTCTTGCGAAAGGGCATCGACGATGTCGTCGCAGCGCTCGAATAACGGTTGATCGCCGCGCATGCAGGGCAATAGCACGCGAATGGTGTCGATCTTGAGACCGGCGGCGCTGAGCACACGAATGCGTTGTGCGACTTGCGCGTCGTCCTCGTCGTAGTCGCGATAGCCCGCGCCCGTGCGTGCCGGGCGCAACAACCCCTCCTGTTCGTAGTAGCGCAACATCCGCTCGCTCACACCGGCGCGGTGTGCCAGTTCTCCGATTCGCATGGCTCTGGGATTCCTTGATGAGGTGACGCGTGCGGGGTCTGCATCAACGCTTGACCTTGACAGCGCTGTCAGAGTTTAGCCTTTGGGCAGGCGTCGATGTGTGGACGCGGGAATGAAGACATCCAGATCGGGAGATCAACATGGCAGCAACAGGCAGGCAGGAGATGCAGCGCACGACGGGCGAAGTGCGTTCACGCTCGGCGACGGGGAACACGTCCGGGAAATTCGTCACGCAGATATCGAGGGGGAATGCCGATGAGCGGTCGATTCCCGAAGCGCACCCTGCAACGGCCGCCGATCTGACGCCGCTGGCGTTCGCCGGATACGCGCACTTCACCGCCATGCAGTTTCGTGATGGCGGCGTGCGCGGACTGGATTTGCATTTGGCGCGTTTGCGGCACGCGTCGTTGCAGATGTTCGGACAAGCGCTCCCGGACGCCCACATCAAGCACGCGTTGCGGGCGGCGCTACGTGCAGGGCCTGCGGAGATGTCGCTGGTGGCGACGGTGTATTCGCCTGAGGGCGAGTTCACTGTCGCGGGCGCAGAGGCCGTGCCGGGGCTGCTGGTACGCACCGGGCCGGCTTGGACTGGACTGACCGGGGGTAATGGACGAGCAGGGCCGGCCGGATCACTCAGTCTCGCGACGTTCGAGCACGAACGCGTGCTACCCGAGTTGAAGCACGTCGGCGAAGTCGCCAAGACGTGGTTCTTGCGACAGGCGGCAGCGCGTGGTTTCGACGATGCGGCGTTCAAAGACCGCGCGGGGCGGTTGAGCGAGGCCTCGATCTGGAATCTGGCGTTCTGGGATGGTGAATCGGTGGTCTGGCCGGTGGCCGCGATGTTGGGCGGCACGACCATGGGCATCTTGCGCAGGCAGCTAACGGAGCTGGGCGTGCCACAGCGCGAGCAGGAGATCACGATGGCCGATCTGCCGACGATGCGCGGTGCCGTGGTGATGAACTCGTGGACGCCGGGTGTCGCGGTGCATCGGATCGACGACGTGTCGATACCGCTCGACTCGCGCTTCGTGGCGCTGCTGACGCAGGCTTACGCGCGCGAGCCGATCGTCATGCCGTGACAAACATTGCGATGGGCAGCAGACGGCGCGGTGCCTACTTTCCGATACAAAACCGGCTGAAGATCACGCCGAGCAGATCATCAGAAGTGAATTCACCGGTGATGGTGCTCAACTGCTCTTGGGCGAGTCGCAGTTCTTCGGCGAAGAGATCCAGCGCGCCCGCATTTTGCCGTGCGTGCGCGTCCGCCATCTCGACATGCTCACGCGCGGCCCGCAGTGCCGTCAGGTGCCGCTCGCGAGCGAGGAACACGCCTTCGTTACCCGCTTGCCAGCCGGCGATTTTCAGCAGCTCCGCGCGCAGCAGATCGATGCCCTGCCCGCCCTTCGCCGACAGCCGGACACCGAGGGGCGCCGTGCCCTCCTTCGGCAACACGGTCGCGGGCTCGCTCGCCAGATCCGTCTTGTTGAACACGCGCACGATCGGCACGTGCTTGGGCAACTGCGTGGCGATGACCTCGTCTTCCGCCGTCACGCCGGTGCGGGCATCGAGCAGATGCAGCACCGCGTCCGCCTTCGCGATTTCGTTCCAGCTACGTTCGATACCGATGCGCTCGACTTCATCCTCCGTCTCGCGCAAGCCGGCCGTGTCGATGATGTGCAGCGGAATACCATCGATCTGAATCGTCTGCTGCACCTTGTCGCGCGTGGTGCCGGCAATCGGCGTGACGATGGCCAGCTCGGCCCCGGCCAGCGCATTGAGCAGCGAGGACTTACCCACGTTCGGCTGCCCCGCGAGCACCACGTTGATGCCCTCGCGCAGCAGCGCGCCCTGACGGGCCTGCGACAACACCTGCGCCAACTGCGTGCGAATACGTTCGAGCTGCCCGAACGCATCGGCCGCTTCCAGAAAATCGATTTCTTCTTCCGGGAAATCGAGCGTCGCTTCGACCAGCATGCGCAGATGGATCACCAGATCCACCAGCGAATGAATCTCGCGCGAGAACGCGCCGTCGAGCGATCGGCTGGCCGAGCGTGCGGCCGCTTCGGTACTCGCTTCGATCAGATCGGCGACGGCTTCGGCCTGCGCCAGATCGAGCTTGTCGTTCAGAAAGGCGCGATGCGTGAATTCGCCCGGCTCCGCCAGACGAACACCGAGCGCCGCACCTTCGTCGATACAGCGCTGCAAGAGCAGTTGCAGCACGATCGGGCCGCCGTGGCCCTGCAACTCCAGCACGTCTTCGCCGGTGTACGAATTCGGGCCCGGGAAGTAGAGCGCAATCCCCCGGTCGAGTGCATCGCCGGCGCCATCGAGAAACGGCAGATACGACGCATGGCGTGGTTTCAACGGCTGCCCGACGAGTCGTGCGATGACACCCTGAACGGCGTCGCCGCGATGCTTGCCGAAGGACACACGCACCACGCCAATCCCGCCGCGCCCAGGGGCAGTGGCGATGGCGGCAATCGGGGCGGCGTTGGAGGTTGCGCTCATAGGACGGGTCATCGAAAAACAGGGCTCATTTTGACACGCACCAAACAAAACCGCCCGCGAGAGACTCGCGGGCGGCTTCGTTCGTCAGACGGCGAAATCCGGGCATGCCGGATTTCTCAAACTACTACGCCGCCTTCTTTTCCTTCTTCTGGCCAAGCATGCGGTTGATCGACCATTGCTGGGCAATCGACAGCGTGTTGTTGACCACGTAGTACAGCACCAGGCCCGACGGCAGGAAGAGGAACATGACCGAGAAAATCAGCGGCATGAACATCATCATCTTGGCCTGCATCGGATCCGGCGGCGTCGGGTTCAGCTTGGTCTGGATGAACATCGACACGGCCATCAGCACCGGCAGGATGTAATACGGATCCTGCGTCGAGAGGTCATGAATCCAGCCCAGCCACGGCGCGCCGCGCATTTCCACCGACGACAGCAGCACCCAGTACAGCGCGATGAACACCGGAATCTGAATCACGATCGGAATACAACCACCGAACGGATTGACCTTCTCGGTCTTGTACAGCTCCATCAGCGCCTGATTCATCTTCTGCGGATCGCCCTTGTAGCGTTCGCGCAGCGCCTGCATCCGCGGCGTGATTTCCTTCATGCGCGCCATCGACTTGTAGCTTGCAGCCGACAGCGGGAAGAACACCAGCTTGATGATCACGGTCACGGCGATGATCGCCCAACCCCAGTTACCGATCAGGCCATGCAGCTTCGAGAGCAGCCAGAACAGCGGCTTGGCGAGGATGGTGAAGTAACCGTAGTCCTTCGTCAGCTCCAGGCCCGGCGCAATCTGCTCGAGCATGTGCTCTTCCTGCGGACCGGCGAACAGACGTGCGTCAACCGTTTGCGTGCCGCCTGCCGGGATGCTCGCGAGCGGCTCTTTCACGCCGACGCGATACAGGCCGTTGTCGAGCTTGCCGATGTAGTTGTCGCGCGGCACGCCTTCCTTCGGAATCCAGGCCGTGGCGAAGTAATGCTGCACCATGCCGATCCAGCCGTCGCTCGACTGCTTGGCGTACTTGGCCTTGTCCTTGTCGATATCGCTGAACGTGATCTTCTGGAACTTGTCTTCGCTGCTGTACACGGTCGGGCCCGTGAACGTGTGCGAGAACTTCGCGCCGCTGATCTCACGACCGTCGCGCACGAGTTCCATGTAGAGCGTCGGCTTGATCGGCGCGTCGGTCTTGTTGACGATCGTGTTCGACACGTCGATCACGTAGCTGCCGCGATGGAACGTGTAGGTACGCACCAGTTGCAGGCCGCCCTTGACCGGCGATTCGAACTTCACGGTCAGCGAGTCGCCTTCCAACGTGGTCGGGCCCGGCACCATCGTGAAGATGTCGTTGTGGTTCGGGTAGTCGCCGCCGATCAGCCCCGTGCGAGCGTAGTACTGATGGCTCGGGGTGTTGTCGAACAGCACGACGTGCTTGTCGGCCTCATCGGCGTCCGGCCACTTGTTCAGCGCGAGGAACGACAGCGTGCCGCCCTGCGTGCTGATGTCGGCTTCGTAGACGTCGGTGTTGATGCGTACCTTCTGCGCAGCGGCAGTGGCGGGCGCATTGCCCGGCGCGCTACCCGTCGCAGCGCCGTTAGCGGCTTGCGGCAGGTCGTTGGCGGAGGTCGCGTTGCCGCCTGTGCCGGCCGGGGTGGAGACTTCGGCGCCCGGGAAGAACAGCGACGAATGGCCATTGGCGCGTTGCCAGTTGTCGAAAAGCATCACGACAGACAGCGCGAAAATGACCCAGAGTACGGTGCGTTTGATGTCCATGCGGTAACTCGTGGTGGACGAAACTCAGGAATGGCTCGGCGCGCGGCGCGTGACTGCCGATGCGGCCGCGGGCCTGGACGAGACAGACCGTTCTGCTCGCGACGAATCACTGCCGGCAGCCTTATCGGTGCCTTCAGCGGAGGAGTCGGGAGCGGGACGGGCGTGTCGAGCCGGCGGAACGGGATCGAAACCGCCGGGGTGAAACGGATGACAGCGGCATAGACGCTTGGCCGCGAGATAAGTGCCGTAACCGGCACCGTGCTCGACGATGGCCTCGCGTGCGTAGTCGGAGCAGCTCGGATGAAAGCGGCAACGGTTCCCCAGCCAGGGACTGATCACCAGCTTGTAACCGCGCAGGAGCAACAACAGCACGCTTCGCATCTCGATTCCGCCTGTCAGTCCGGCCTTTGGGGGCCGGGTGGGCGGCGCATGCCCGGGTTCGGGCGCTACCGTGTGGGGACTAACTACCTTCCGTCTTGTCGCTCGTCGTGCGGCTCTTGCGTGCGGCTTTCTCAGCGGCATCGAAGAGCTGCGCGAACTCGGTCTGACACAGCGTGTTCAGAACCGGTGCGGCCGCCGCAGTGTACGTCCCTTTGTCGAAGCGCCGGGTCAGTCGCAGCACGAAGTCCCAGCCGGCCAGAGACACGCGGCGCTGTCGGAACATCTCGCGGGCCTGACGTTTGATCAGGTTGCGAGTGACCGCGCGCGGCGCATGTTTCTTGCCGACGACGATACCGATGCGGCCCTCATCGGGCGTAGCACCGGTATCCGGAGTGACGTCAGGCGCAGTTTCCCGCCGACGCATGTACAAGACGAAATGCGCGCTACGACGCAGAGGGCGCAAACTAAAAACGGATGAAAACTCATCCGTTTTGAGAAGTCGCGCAGCTTTGGGAAACCCCAATGCCGGGACTTCGCGCCTTGCGGATTTGACGCGCAAACCGCGGTACGACCGAACCGCGATTAAACGGCCAGGCGCTTACGGCCCTTGGCGCGACGAGCGGCGATGACCTTGCGGCCGCCACGGGTCTTCATGCGAACCAGGAAGCCATGGGTGCGCTTGCGGCGCGTCACGGAAGGCTGAAAAGTACGTTTCATGATGCACTCACTGTGTGAAAAAATTCCCGCGCAGCAGCATCGTGAAACGCCACATGGACACCGTGAAAACCTGCGTATTCAAGGACTTTCACGCACGGTCCAGCCGTCGGGAGTTGGATAAGAATCCGGTTGTCTTTCTAACGAACCCGCTATTTAATCGGCTTTTCCGTTGTGTGTCAATAGGTTAGCGTCCGCGTGGAAGGCGGGCATGCGCCATAGCGGCCGGGGTTGTCGCGCTGACGCCACTTGGCGTTGATTTGTTGGCGAAAATCGCCCGTTACATCAATTTCTGCCGATCCGTCGGTTCGTCGTTAAAAGATATCCAAAGGGTCGCGGCAAATCGTCGCGATTGCCGGGGTTTTGCGCAGCCATTGTGCGAACGCAAGCGGGTTAACGCGGCACGCCCGCTTGCTGATGCCGGTGCTGTGGGCATTCCTGTGGATAACTCGCTTTGCCGACGCTTTGGCGGTAAAATCCCCCATCAATTTTTTTCCCAGCAGAGTACCGGTGACGCCGCCATGTGGATAGCGCGCCGGGTTTTGTCGTCTGCGCGCGCCGAAGCACGGCCGAGCGCGCGACGAGAGCCCGAGCGCAGCGCCATGGCAAGGCTTTGCCGGTCTTCTGCATTGCGCCGTCGGCCTGACTCGGGTACCGGCCAGTCGCCTCTCCGCTATGCCCCGGCACCCAATGCCGGCGCGGGTGACGACTTGGTTTTCGGTGTTCTGACCCCATATCGGATGTATCGGATAGTGCGGTCAATGACACTGCCGGACAGGTCAGACGGGCTTCGCGCCACCTGGACACACGCTGCATGAACGACTTCTGGCAACACTGCGCGACGCGTCTCGAGCAAGAGCTCACGCCCCAGCAATTCCGTACGTGGATCAAACCGCTGGCGCCGCTCGACTTCGACGAGGCTTCGCGCACGCTCAAAATTGGTGCACCCAACCGCTTCAAGCTGGATTGGGTGAAGAGCCAGTTTTCGGGCCGCATCCAGAGTATGGCGTCCGACTTCTGGAACGAGCCGGTCGAAGTGACCTTCGTGCTCGACCCGAAGGCCGGCATGCGTGTGCCGTCGTCCACCCCTGCCCCCGCGCCCGCTCAGGCGCCGACCGCCACGCAGGCGCCGGCCGCGCGTACGACGCCGGTTGGCGCGCAGACTGGCGCTAACAACGGCGCCAATGGTATGAACGGTGCGCATGGCGGACAGCACGGGTCACATGCGTCGCATGGATCGAATGGTTCCGACGGCGCGGCGCTCGATGGCGAGCGCCCCGATCTGGAAGCCAGCGAAGCCGAGGCCGTGCGTCGCAACTGGCGCGTCACGCCGCAAGAGCCGGCGCAGACTCATGAGGTCGAATCGATTTACGAGCGCTCGAAGCTCAACCCGGTGCTGACCTTCGACAACTTCGTGACGGGTAAGTCGAATCAGCTCGCCCGCGCGGCGGCGATTCAGGTCGCGAACAATCCGGGTACGTCGTACAACCCGTTGTTCCTGTACGGCGGCGTCGGTCTGGGTAAGACCCACTTGATTCACGCCATCGGCAACCAGTTGCTGGCCGAGAAGCAGAACCCGCGAATTCGCTACATCCACGCCGAGCAATACGTTTCTGACGTGGTGAAGGCCTACCAACGCAAGGCTTTCGACGAGTTCAAGCGTTATTACCATTCGCTGGATCTGTTGCTGATCGACGATATTCAGTTCTTCTCGGGCAAGAGCCGTACGCAGGAAGAATTCTTCTACGCGTTCGAGGCGCTGATTGCGAACCGTGCGCAGGTGATCATCACGAGCGACACGTATCCGAAGGAAATCACCGGCATCGACGACCGCCTGATTTCGCGCTTCGATTCGGGGCTGACCGTCGCTATCGAGCCGCCTGAGCTTGAAATGCGCGTCGCCATCCTGATCAAGAAGGCGCAGGCCGAAGGTGTGGGGTTGTCGGAAGACGTGGCGTTCTTCGTCGGTAAGCACCTGCGTTCGAACGTGCGCGAACTTGAAGGTGCGCTGCGCAAGATTCTGGCGTATTCGAAGTTCCATGGCCGCGAGATCACGATCGAGCTGACCAAAGAAGCGCTGAAAGATCTGCTGACGGTTCAGAATCGTCAGATTTCTGTCGAAAACATTCAAAAGACCGTCGCCGATTTTTACAATATCAAGGTCGCCGACATGTATTCGAAAAAGCGGCCTGCCAATATTGCACGGCCGCGACAGATCGCGATGTATCTGGCGAAGGAGCTCACGCAAAAGAGCCTGCCGGAGATTGGCGAACTGTTCGGCGGACGCGATCATACGACCGTGTTGCACGCCGTGCGCAAGATTGCCGAAGAGCGTAGCAAGGATGCGCAACTCAACCACGAGTTGCACGTGCTGGAGCAGACGCTCAAGGGCTAAAAGGAAAGGTCGCGCGAAGGGCCGGCGAGAGATTGGCAAAGGATTGGCAAAAGGTAGGCGGCAGCATCAATGCCGGGGGGCATGGCGGGGCGCGAGCGGGGTTGCTCGTTTCCCTGTGGATAAGCTGGGAGCGGTTTGGGGGCAATTCGTGTTTTCGGGCACAATAGCGGATCGGCGCACATTGCGTCCCCCGATCATCCACAGCGTTTTCCGCCCTGTTATCCCTTTTGCAAGCGATTGATTGGTAAGGGAATCTTCGGGTTATCAGCAGGAACTGGCGCCCGTTAACAGTTACTACGAAGGATAAATATGCAATTGGTCAAAACTCAACGAGACAATCTGCTGCGGCCGCTGCAAATTGTGAGTGGCATCGTCGAGCGTCGCCATACGTTGCCGATTCTGGCCAATTTGCTCATTCGCAAGCACGGACAGGACATCTCGTTCCTCTCCACCGATCTGGAACTCCAGATCACCACGACCGCCGATTGCGGTGCAGGCGCCGATGATGTGGCGACCACCGTGGCGGCGCGCAAGCTGCTCGACATCCTGCGCAACATGCCGGACGCCGAAGTGGCGCTCTCGCTGTCGGACAAGCGTCTGACGGTGCAGGCCGGCAAGAGCCGTTTCCAGTTGCAGACGCTGGCAGCGGAAGACTTCCCGACCGTGGCCGAGGCGAAGGATTACGCCGCGAGTTTCGCATTGCCGCAGCGCACGTTCCGCCAGTTGCTGGCGATGGTGCACTTTGCGATGGCGCAGCAGGACATCCGTTACTACCTGAACGGCATGCTGCTGGTGGTCGATGGTGAAGAGATCAAGGCAGTTGCGACGGACGGTCACCGTCTGGCGTACAGCAGCACGAAGATTGCCGGCGAGAAGTTTGCCAAGCAGGAAGTGATCATCCCGCGCAAGACGATTCTCGAACTGCAACGTCTGATGGAAGACATCGACGATCCCGTGCAGATCGACGTGGCGCCGAGCCAGGTCAAGTTCCGTTTTGCAAACGTCGAGCTGGTGTCGAAGCTGGTCGAGGGCAAGTTCCCGGACTTCACGCGCGTGATTCCGAAGGGCTACGCGAACAGCTTCACGATCAGCCGCGAAGAGCTGCATCGTTCGTTGCAGCGCGCCGCAATCGTGACGTCGGACAAATTCAAGGGCGTGCGTTTCACACTGGCGCCGAATCTGCTGACGATCATCGCGAGCAATTCCGAGCAGGAAGAAGCGCGCGAAGAAATCGAAATCGATTACAGCGGTGACTCGGTGGACATCGGTTTCAACGTCACGTATCTGCTCGACGTGCTGGCCAACCTGAAGGTCGAGCAAGTGAAGATCAGTCTGGGCGACGCCAATTCGAGCGCGTTGATCACACTGCCGGACAACGACGAGTTCAAGTACGTCGTAATGCCGATGCGCATTTAAGCGGAAATTCCGCTACACGCGCCGCCATGCGCGAAGGGGCCGAGCGCCCCTTTGGCGTTTCTAGAGGATGATCCTTTTGCAGGATAAATCGCTCTCCGGGTGCCAAAAGTACCTGGGAGCGACAGGGTCATGAAGCAGCAAACCGTCAGCAATGACGCAGTAACCGGAAGATTGTCATGAGCGAACAGCAAAAACAGGCCGAAAACGGCTACGGCGCAGCATCCATCCAGATCCTGGAAGGTTTGGAGGCCGTACGCAAGCGTCCAGGCATGTACATTGGCGACACGTCGGACGGTACGGGCCTGCATCACCTGGTGTTCGAGGTGCTGGATAACTCGATCGACGAGGCGCTGGCGGGTTATTGCGACGACATCCACGTGATCATTCACGCGGACAACTCCATCTCCGTGACCGACAACGGCCGCGGCATTCCCACGGGCATCAAGTTCGACGACAAGCACGAGCCGAAGCGTAGCGCTGCGGAAATCGTGATGACCGAGTTGCACGCGGGCGGCAAGTTCGACCAGAACAGCTACAAGGTGTCGGGCGGTCTGCACGGCGTGGGCGTGTCGTGCGTGAACGCACTGTCGACGTACCTGAAGCTCACGGTGCGCCGCGACGGCAAGAAGTCCTTCATGGAATTCCACCGTGGTGTGCCGCAAAACCGCGAGCTGGAAGTCATCGATGGCGTCGAGACCTCGCCGTTGAAGGTGCTGGGCGATACCGACAAGCGCGGTACCGAAGTGCACTTCCTGGCGGATCAGGAGATCTTCGGCAAGGTTGAATTCCACTACGACATTCTCGCCAAGCGTATGCGCGAGCTGTCCTTCCTGAACAACGGTGTGCGTATCCGCCTGTCGGATCTGCGCACGGGCAAGGAAGAAGACTTCGCTTTCGCGGGTGGCGTGAAGGGCTTTGTCGAGTACATCAACCGCTCGAAGTCGGTGCTGCACCCGACCATCTTCCATGTGATCGGCGAACGCGACGGTATCGGCGTGGAAGTGGCGATGCAGTGGAACGACAGCTACAACGAGTCGGTGCTGTGCTTCACGAACAACATTCCGCAGCGCGACGGCGGCAGCCACTTGACCGGTCTGCGCGCGGCCATGACGCGCGTGATCAACAAGTACATCGACGAGCACGAGATGGCCAAGAAGGCCAAGGTCGAGACGACCGGCGACGACATGCGCGAAGGTCTGACCTGCGTGTTGTCGGTGAAGGTGCCGGAGCCGAAGTTCTCGTCGCAGACGAAGGACAAGCTGGTGTCGTCCGAAGTGCGTGCGCCGGTGGAAGAGTACGTGGCGAAGGCGCTTGAAGAGTTCCTGCTCGAGACCCCGAACGACGCGAAGATCATTTGCGGCAAGATCGTCGAAGCGGCGCGTGCGCGCGACGCAGCACGCAAGGCACGTGAAATGACGCGCCGTAAGGGCGTGCTCGACGGCGTTGGCTTGCCGGGCAAGCTGGCGGATTGCCAGGAGAAGGATCCGGCGCTGTGCGAAATCTATGTGGTCGAGGGCGACTCGGCAGGCGGTTCGGCCAAGCAGGGTCGCGACCGTAAGTTCCAGGCCATTCTGCCGCTGCGCGGCAAGGTGCTGAACGTTGAGAAGGCGCGTTTCGACAAGCTGATTTCGAGCGAGCAGATCGTCACGCTGATTACCGCGCTGGGTTGCGGTATCGGCAAGGACGACTACAACATCGACAAGCTGCGTTATCACCGCATCATCATCATGACCGATGCTGACGTGGACGGCGCGCACATCCGTACGCTGCTGCTGACGTTCTTCTATCGTCAGGTGCCGGAGCTGATCGAGCGTGGTTACATCTACATCGCGCAGCCGCCGCTGTACAAGGTCAAGCACAACAAGGACGAGCGCTACATCAAGGACGAGGCCGAGTTGGCCACGTACATGCTGAAGCTGGCGATGAACAATGCCGAGCTGACGCCGTCGACGGGCGCGACGCCGATTTCGGGCGATGCGCTGGGCGAGCTGACGCGCAGCTACCAGTTGGCCGATAGCGTGATCGAGCGTCTGAGCCGTCTGTACGAAGCGTCGGTGCTGACCGCCGTGACCGAAGGTGTCGAGATCAGTCTGGATACTGAGGAAGCCGCAGCGAAGTCGGCTCTGGCGTTGGAAGCGGCATTGAGCGACGACCCGCTGGCGCCGGAGATCACGATCAAGGCGGTGACGGAAGACGTCGAGAATGCGGAGCCGGTGATTTCGCTGCGCGTGATGCGTCGTCACCATGGCAACGTGAAGGTGAGCGTGATCGATCCGTACTTCCTGCAATCGGCGGACTTTGCGCAGTTGCAGAAGACGGCCGAGACGTTCAAGGGCTTGATCGGCGAAGGCGCGACGATTCGTCGTGGCGAGCGTTCGCAGTCGGTGGCGAACTTCAAGGCCGCGATGAAGTGGCTGATGGCCGATGCCGAGCGCAACGTGTCGAAGCAGCGCTACAAGGGGCTGGGCGAAATGAACGCGGGGCAGCTGTGGGAAACCACGATGGACCCGACCGTTCGCCGCCTGCTGCGCGTGCAGATCGAAGACGCGATTGCTGCGGACGGCATCTTCACGACGCTGATGGGCGACGACGTCGAACCGCGTCGCGCGTTCATCGAGTCGAATGCACTGCGTGCTGGGAATATCGACGTTTAAGGCGTTTGTAGACGTATGGCGCCAGAGTCACTGCGACTGGCGCCATAGTCTTGCGAAGGCGTTCTGCGGATCTGCCTTCGTTGCACCACAAGAATTAAGGGCTTAGCCGATGGCTAGGCCCTTTTTCTTTGGTACCGAATCAGAACTGCGCCGTGAGCGAGAAACCCACTGTTGCGTGGGCGGTCTGGAACGTCTTCGGTTTATAGACGGGCGTTCCTGCAAAGACCTCCCCGGCGACAAAGCCGAATGGCAACTTGGCATTGCCTCGCACACCAATGACTGCCCCGGCGAGTTGTGTGCCGGCGAGATAGACGGCATTCGGACCACTCACGCGTCCGTAATCGACGCCAGCGAACAGCGAGACGCCGGACGCACCCAGCGCCCATTGCAACTCGTTGCGCCAGTAGAAGCCCTTTTCAGCCGCCAACGACGACTCGCCATCAAACCCCCGCACCGTGTATCGACTGCCGATGCTCAAATCGTCGATGTAGTGCAGCACGTCGCTAGTGAATTGCCCGTGGAACGTCGTGACATAGCGTAACGGCAACTGACCGAGTGGCAGTGAGAGGTTGGCATCGAGCACGGCCATCTTGAAGCGGTACGTGGGCGTGCCGGGCAAGGCGTTGTCCGGCGCAGCGCCCAATCCGGCAACGCTTTGTCGATACATGAGGCTGCCGTCGAACTGCCCGGCGCCGATGTAGTGCCGATCGACGAACCCGAATTCGATGAACGTGTTGTTGCGGTACTGCTGATCGATCTCGGCGTCTTCGAGGTAGCTTCGCCCGAAGCGTTTGCTCAACCGGAACTGAGCGCTCAATACATTGCTTTGACTACGCTGGAGAACGCGCGCCAGCTTGAGATCGACGTTCTGCGATTGCCCGCGAGTCGTGAACGTGTCGTTCACCCCTGCGATCTGCTGGTTGTACCGATTCGCGTAGGCGGACAGTGTGGCGGTCCAGTATCCCCACGGAATTGAATAGAAGGCATTCCATCCGTTCGAACCGAACCGCTTGTCGGCAAACGCCAGGTCATGGTTGGCGCCAACGTTGAGGATGTCGTTCAAGCCCAACGGATTGTCGATTCCGAGTGCGAGGTTACCCTGTAGTTTTCCCGTGTCTCTTGAGCCCGAGTTGTCGATGGACGTCACCACGCTCCATCGCTTCGTACGATTGACGTCAATGACGACATCGGATTCTCCCGGTGCTTCAGTCGGCATGATCTGCATGGTGACGTCCTGACTTGCCACCCGCTTCATTTGCTCCAATCCCTGCTCCAGATCGCGCAGTTCAAGAATCTCACCCGATGACGTCGGGAATGCGGTGCGCCACGTACCGTATTGCGTGGCATCGGAGAAACGAACATCCCGAATGATCCCGGGGATCAGGGCCAGCCTCAGTTCGCCACTGGTGAGGTCCTGTTCAGGCACGAGCACACGGGTCGTCACGTAGCCCTTGGCCAGAATCTCCTGCGTCAGGCCGGCCGTGATCGTTGCGATGCCCCGACGTCCCAGACACTGGCCACGATAGTGGGAGAGCCAGGTAGCCGCAAACGCAAACGGGTCCATCGGAAGGGCCGATGCCCCGGCGGACCGAGCGTGTTTCGGAAGCGTTGCGGGCACCTCCAGCGAGAACTTCTCAATTCGAAAGCAAGGTGCTTCCGTTGCAAGCGTAGGGAATCCGTCGGACGGGGGCAACTCGGAGCGAACGACTGGCGCCCCGATCGCCGCCGCACGTTCTTGCGCTTGGCGCTGCTGTTCCAGAAGTTGCTGCTGACGCGCATTTGACACCGCTGCGTCGACCGCTGGCGCAGAAGGCGAAGTTTGCGCCGTCGCCTGAAATGGCAACGAGGCGAATGCCAGCGCCACGATGGCAAGTTGGCGATGGACGGTTACGGCAAAGCAACTCGATGCGGAATTCATTCGGAAGCGACAGAGAAGGAATCGCGGAAATAAGACGAGCACCATCCCGGCCCGATGCTTCGGGTCGATGCGGGACGTCAAGGGGTGGGATGTGCGCGTCCTGTGTTGGACGCGCCTTACATCAGGCGTCGAAATCTAACATGATCCCCGGCGGTATTGATTCGGATTATTTATTTTTTCGGATATTACCGATATTGAGTGATTTTAGAAAGATCAGTTGGCAATGCGAATGAATACTGAAATTCTGAGTACTATTCGGTATGCGAAGTTTGTATCGATAGAAGTAAAACACTGGGCGAAGACCCACATAAGAACAGTCGTACAAAGATCAGATGAAAACACATGTCAATCAGCGCGCCAAAGGCGTGCTTCGGGGAAGTGCTTTGGAAGTGGGGTTGCAGCGAGGCATTGTTCGCGCCCTGGTGCTCGCGCAGATCATTGCGCCGATATCGGTGCGCGCACAGGTCGTGGCGGCGCCGGGAGGTCAGGGCCCGAGTGTCGTGCAAACCGCCAATGGATTGCAGCAGGTCAACATCACGGCGCCCACGGCCGCCGGCGTTTCCAAGAACGTCTATTCGCAATTCGACGTGCCGCGTCAGGGCGTGATTCTGAACAATTCGCCGACCGTCGTGAACACGCAGCAGGCCGGTTACATCAACGGCAATCCGAACCTCGCGCGTGACCAGGCGGCGCGCGTCATTCTCAATCAGGTGAACAGCAATTCACCCAGCCAGCTACGCGGATATCTCGAAGTCGCGGGCAAAGCTGCGCAGGTGGTGGTCGCGAATAGCGCGGGCATCATGGTTGACGGTGGTGGATTCATCAACACGACGCGCGCAGTGTTGACGACCGGTATCCCCATCATGGGGGCGGACGGCAGTCTGACCGGCTATCAGGTCAATGGCGGCCGTCTGACGATTCAAGGCGATGGTTTGAACGCCGGTAATGTCGATCAGGTCGATCTCATCGCGCGTGCGGTGCAGGTCAACGCGGCGTTGCACGCGAAGCAACTCAATGTCGTGACGGGCACGAATCGCGTCGATCACGACACTTTGGCCGTCCAGAAGATGGCTGGTGACGGCGCAACCCCGGATGTTTCCATCGATGTTGGGCAACTCGGCGGCATGTACGCGCAGCGCATCTTCCTCGTGGGTACGGAAAACGGCGTTGGCGTTTCCAACAAGGGCGTGGTCGCCGCGCAGGCCGGCGATCTGACGTTGACGACGCAGGGCAAGCTCATCAATGCCGGGAAGACCGAGGCCAGTGGGAATCTCGCGCTCAACGCGCGCGACGGGATCGACAACCAGGGCAGCATGTACGCGGGCAGAGGTGCTGACGTGCGTACCGGCGGAGCACTCGAAAACCGTGGTCTGCTGAGTGCTGCGGGCAACGTTGCTGTGCAGGCCGCGAGCGTGGCATCGGATGGGACGTTGGGTGCGGGTATCGACGCGGATGGTCAGGCGACACTCGCCGGCAATCTGAACCTCGCGGCTTCCGGCAAGGTGACGGCAACCGGGCGCAACGTCGCGCGAGGCGATCTGAGCATCACGGGCAGTGCGCTGGACCTGTCGGGCAGCCGGACTGACGCGAGCGGCGGCCTCACACTGACATCGCAAGCGGGGGATATCGACATCCAACGCGCCATCGTCTCGGCGTCTAACGCGCTGAAGATCAGTGCCGCGCAGCATCTGCTGAATGCGAGCGGCAATCTGGCTGCCAACACCATCACGCTGGCCGCGTTGGGGCGGATCGACAACCGCGACGCGCAATCGGTCGCCACGACCCGTCTGGATGTCAGCGGCACGGACATCGACAACCAGCGCGGGTTGCTGCAATCCGGTGCGGCGCTGAAGATCAAGGGCGCTTCGCTGGACAACTCGGCAGGAAGAGTCATTTCGCTTTCGGGCGACGACGCGACCCTCGACGTCGACGGCGAACTTCGAAACGCAGGCGGGACGACCGCAGGCGGCAAGACTGGCGGTGTGATCGGCGGCAACGGCGACCTCAAGGTACATGCCGATTCGCTGGTCAATGCGGCGCAGATCGTAGCGGGCAAGGCGTTGAACGTCACCGCCCGCCAGTTGGACAACACCGGCGGGACCGTCTCCGGCGAGCATATCGACGCCACGCTGAGCGGTGCGCTGATCAATCGGCAGGGCGTGGTCTCCGCGACGACGTCCAGGCTCCAATCCGGCAGCTTGGACAATCGGGACGGTTTGATCGATGCCGATACCTTGTCGCTGACGGTCACGGGCAACGCCTCGAACGGTGGCGGGCAGATCAAGCAGTACGGCCAGGCAGTGCAGACCATCAAGGTAGGCGGCCTCTTCGATAACGCCAGTGGGAATGTGGCCTCGAACGCCAACAGCCTGACGCTAGACGCCGGCGATCTGGCGAACGATAGCGGCAAGGTCAGCCATCTTGGCAGCGGCGTGCTGAACGTCCTCGCAAAAAGTGGGTTCACGAACGTGTCGGGCGTTCTTGGCAGTCTCGGCGCCCTGACCCTGACGGCGGCACGCATCGACAACACGGCAGGCGACCTGAGCGCGGGAGGCACAGCGACGCTCTCGTCGACGTCATACCTTCGAAATCGCGATGGCGGCAAGGTCTACGGCACCCGGGGCCTTACGGTCTCGGCAGATGGCGATGTCGACAACGCGGCGGGCTCTCTTCAAGCTGCCGGTAATGTGAGCGTAGACGCCAAGGGTGTGCTGACGAACACCGGCGGGCGCATCAGTGCCAACGGCGCGCACGATACGCTGACCGTCACCGCCGCCAGCATCGCCAACGCGTCGGGGCAGATCACGAACGCGGGCGATGGCGATACGGCACTCACCGCAGCGCGCGACATCGGCAACGCGGGCGGAACACTCGGCGGCAACGGCAAGCTTGCCGTTGCGGCGGCATCGCTGAGCAACGTGTCCGGCGGGAAGATCATCGGCGGCGGTGTGGTCACACTCGGCGTCGACGGTGCTATCGACAACACGGGGGGGCGCGTGTTCGGCGGCACGTCGCTTACCGCGACGAAGACAAGCGCAAGCGTCGTCAATGCGGGCGGCACCCTGGAGAGTGCAGGCGACGTTGCCCTTCAGGTTGCGTCATTGGACAACGCGGGCGGCGTGATCCGCTCGAATCAGGATGTCGGCGTGGGCGGTGTCATGAGCGGCGCGGGCCAGATGACGGCCGGACGCAACCTGACGCTGGCCGCGATTGGCGATTACGTGAACTCGTCCGCCAACCATCTGCGGGCCGACGGCGTGCTCAAACTGACCTCCACAGGCCGTTTGACGAACACCGGCGCATTCAGCGCCCCTGGAACACTGGATATTCACGCTGCGGAGATCGTCAACGCGGCGGGCGGAGGCTTCAACGCCGCGACAACGCGCCTGAGCGCCGACGGGTTGTTCTCCAACGCCGGTAGCGTCAGCGGTGACACGGTTCGCCTTCAGGCCGGCAGCTTCGTCAATACGAACGCGTTGCTGGGCAACGACGTGCAGGTCAACGCGACCGACATCGAGAACAATGGTGCGGGGGCTGTCATGGGCGGCGCGCGACGCCTTGCGCTGTACACGTCGAATTCCGTGTCGAATTACGACGGCGCGTTGATGTACAGCATTGGCGATATCGAGATCGCGCGGGACGGCACACGTGACGGTGCGGGTCTGCTTGCTAATCAAATCGGCGTACTGAACAACCGTTCGGCCAGCATCATCGCCGATGGCAATTTGGACATCGCCGCGCGTGTCGTGAACAACACGCGTACGAGCATCGTGACGCAGCCGGGCACGCCGGAGTCCACTACGAAGGGCTACGGCCTGTACACAGCGGGGCTGATCGGCGGAACGGAAACACAGTCACACACCAGCCTGACTTTCAAGGAGTGGGTCTGGGGAGCGGGCGCAGCGCCTATTTCATCGATGCTGCTGCAACGCCTTGCGGTGCCGATCACCGTCGATGTGCCGAAGTCACAGGTGACGAACCTGAACATGACGGCGCAGACGTTCAGCCTGACGAAGCCGCTCGAAGAGTCGTATCAGGATCTCACGACCTACGGTCAGGGGCCGTGCGACGACCATGGTCAGTGTCAGTCGACCACGAAGACGCGTGAGGTGGGCAAGAATCCCACGCAGCATTACAACAACATCGTCGACAACGGGGCGACATACCGCATCACCTTCTGGCCGGACTGGGATCCGAATACGATGATCCGTCCGGATCAGGCGATTTCTCGAGGCGACTTGGGGATAGATCAACGCGACTACAACGAGACCGTGCGCGTCATTACCACGACGCGAACGCGTGACGAGTTGATTAGCGCAACACCTGAGGCGAAGCTTCAGGCCCAAGGTTCTATCCGCATCAACGCCGATGGCGGTGTCGTCAACAACCAGTCGTCGACGATGACGGCTGGGCGTGATTTGATTCGGCGGGCAACGGGTGGATCGGTCAACGATGTAGGGATTACGTTGCAGGAAACGGTCTCGCAAACGCAAACGTCGACCTTTTACTGGCATCAAAAGTCGGGCGGCGACAGTGAGGAAGTGACCGTGGCTTATCCGGTCACGCCGCTGCCGCCCGTGACGCTGGCGTCGCTGCCCGCGATTGCCTCCGGCAACCAATCGGTTCAATCGAGCGGGCGCAGTATTGCGGTGTCTAGCGTCGATCCTTCCGGAAATACCGTGGGAAGCGCAGGCGTGACCGGCGGCAACGCGTCGGGGACACAGCTCGGCAATTTGTCCGGCGCAGTCGCGAACCGTCAGACACTCGGTTCTTCTGCGCAGGCGATTCCCGGCCTGACGCTGCCACGCAATGGACTGTTCCAGTTGCGAACGGCGCCGGGACAGACCTATCTGGTCGCGACCGATTCGCGGTTTACCGACTACGGAAAATTCATTTCGAGCGACTACATGCTCGGTCAACTGGGGCTCGATCCGCAGGCGACGCAAAAGCGTATCGGTGATGGATTCTACGAAACCCAACTGGTTCGCGATCAGATCACGGCACTGACGGGCAAGACGCTGCTCGCGGGCTACACCAACTATCTCGACGAGTACACGGCCCTGCTGAACAACGGCGTGACTTACGGAAAACAGTTCGGGATGAGTGTCGGGGTCGGGCTGTCTGAAGCGCAGATGAAGCAGTTGACGTCCGACATGGTTTGGTTGGTGTCGCAGGACGTGACATTGCCCGATGGCTCCGTTCAGTCCGTGCTCGTTCCGCAGGTCTATCTTGCGCAAGCCAACACCGTCGACCTGACCAACTCGGGCGCTATTGTGTCCGGAGGCAGCGTCAAGCTCGCAGCGACGGAGGGGGTCAGCAACAGCGGTCAGATCGTCAGCGATACAGCGACCACGATTTTGGGCGACGCCATTGTGAACCTTGGCGTGATCGGAAGTGGCGGGACGACCGCCCTATCCGCGATTGGCGACATTCGCAACACAGGCGGACGCATTGGTGGAAAGGACGTTGTGGCGCAGGCCGGACGCGACGTCATCAATGAGTCGACGACGTTGACGCAAGTGGCAGGCACCAACAACGGTGGCTTCTCGTCGTCGGCGTCGGCCACAGGGGTGGGCGCAGTCGGGATCATCTCGGGAACGAATAGCGCGGCGGTGATCGCCGGGCGCGACGTCACACTGAACGCGGGGGCCATCGCCAGCGACGGGTCGGTGATCGTCGCTGCCGGTCGCGACGTTAATCTGAACACGGTGACGGTCGGACAATCGCAAACCGTCGGCACAAGCGATGGTCAGAACGGCGGGAGCGATATCGTCACGCAGCATGTTGGCAGCGCGATTTCTGCGGGTGGCAACCTGGTAACGGTTTCCGGTCGCGACACGACGTTGAGCGGCGCGACGATTGTGGCGGGCGGGAGCGCTTCCGTCCTCGCGGGTAACGATGTGACCATCACTGCCGTGAAGGATTCGCATTCGCACGACGAGCGTTCATTCGGCGGGTCGTTGCAATACACCAAGTCGTCGTTCGATGAAGCGGTGAGTGGTGCCTCTGTGAGTGCGGGTAACAACGTGTTGATCGGCGCGGGCCAGGCGAGTGCCGTCAACGGTGTACTCGGCACTTATCAGGTCAGTCCGGTGGCTGCATCGTCCGGGACGGGGAATCTGTCGGTACTTGGCTCGTCGGTGTCGTCACAAGGGACCGGCAGCGTGGCGTTGGCTGCCACGGGGGATGTCAGAATCGGCGCGGTGTCGGAGACACACGACAGCAGCAATTGGCAGCACGACAGCAGTTCCGGGTTCCTCTCCAAGACGGAGGAAACATCGGACGCGCGCTCGCATCAGACCATTGCCGCGGGCTCGACGGTGTCGGGCGATTCGGTGGGTATCGCGGCTGGCAAAGATCTTGTCGTCGGTGGATCTACGGTGGTCGGTACCAACGACGTCGCGTTGCAGGCAGGGCGCGACCTTCGCATCGAGACAGCCGAGAACGTGAGCGAGAGTCGTTCCTTCTACGAGAAGAAGCATTCGGGCCTCGGGTCTTCGGGCGGCGTGGGTGTTTCGTACGGAAGCAACGAGCAACGCGATTGGACCAACGACAGCAGTGTGACGCAGACCGGGAGCTTGGTTGGCAGCCTGAATGGCAACGTGAGCATGGTGGCAGGCAACGACCTGCTGGTTCGCGGCAGCGACATCATGGCGGGCAAGGACATCACCGGTATTGGTCAGAACGTCACGATCGAGTCGGCGGTGGAGCGTCAACATCACGACGAGACGCATGACTACAAGAGTTCTGGCTTCACGCTGGCGGTGAAATCGCCGGTGATCGATGCGGTGCAGAACGTCACCAATCAGGTCAGCGCTGCAACGAACTCCGGGGGAGATGCACGCGTTTCCGTGCTACGCGGGTACGCTGCGGCCAGCGGCGCGGTGGGTGCGTTCGGTGAAGCGAAAGGCGCGTTGAGCATGCTCGAGGCGGGCAAAATGCCGGACGCCAAGATTGAGCTAAGTTTTGGCTCGTCGAGCAGCCATTCGACATCATCCGTCGATACGACGCAAAACGTGTCGAGCAACATCAAAGCCGGTGGAACCGCAGCGTTCATAGCGACAGGAGATGCAGCGTCGGGCAAAGGCAGCGTCAACATCATCGGTTCGAACATCGATGCGAAGGACGTTTTGCTGCAAGCGAACAACCAGGTCAACGTGCTCAGCAGCAAGGACACGGAGTCGACCCGCAGCGACAACGAATCGAAAGGCGGCAGCTTTGGCGTGTCGTTCGGCACAGGCGGCTGGGGCGTGTCGGCCTCGCTCTCGAAGTCAACCGGCGACGCGAATTCGGATTCGACATTCCAGAACAACTCCCACATTAATGCGAGCAACACCGCCGTGATCGTGAGCGGTGGCGACACGAACATCGTTGGCGGGAATGTGAGCGCCGACAAGGTGATCGCGCGCGTGGGCGGCGATCTGAACATTGCGAGCGTGCAAGACACTGGCGAGAGCTCAGCGCATCAGGAGAGCATGGGCGGTGGTCTGAACCTCAGCATGGGAGGCGCGTCGGGGAGCTTTAACTATTCGCGTGGCAATGCGAGCGGCAACTACGCGGGCGTGGTGGAGCAATCGGGGATTCAAGCGGGAAGCGGTGGGTTTGACGTCAACGTTGCCGGTAATACGGACCTGAAGGGGGCGTACATCGCGAGCACAGCGGATCCGTCGAAGAACCAACTGACGACGGGCACGTTGACGTTCTCCGATATCGAGAACCACTCGGACTACAGCGCGAACAGCTTTGGCGTAGGCGGCGGCTTCACGATGGGCAACGGCGGCGCGAACGAGCGTAGGACGGGGCCTTCGTCCGGCAAGAACACGGGCGGCATTTCACCGATGCTGCCGCAGTCGGAGAGTGGCAGCGAGCGTGGCACGACGCGCAGCGGAGTAAGCGAGGGAACGATCACGCTGACGAACGGTGCCAGCCAGACGCAAGACCTGGCGAGTCTGAATCGCGACACGACAAACCTGAATGACACAGTGAGTCGCACGCCGGATCTGCAGCAGCTGCTGGGCGACCAGTCGCGATTGATGGCGGCGGCGACGGCGGCCGGTGAAGCGGTGGCGCGGGATATTGGGACGTATGCGGATAAGAAGCGAGATGCGGCGCAAAAGCTAGCCGACGGCACGGCAGATCCGGAGTTGAAGGCGCAATACCAGAAAGAGGCAGATGACTGGAAGGAAGGCGGCGATTACCGTGCAGCCATGCACGCGGCAGGGGGCGCGATCGTTGCGGGGCTGGGCGGTGGCAATGCCTTGGGTGGTGCTTTGGGTGCGGGTGCGACGTCGAAGCTGGGGGGCGTTTTGAACGACCTGAGCGATCAGATCAAGAACTCGCATCCGACAGGGAATGCTGATATTGATCAGGCGTTGGCGCAGATTGTGGCGACTGGGGTTGGCACGGCAGTCGGTGCGGCGGTTGGTGGGAGTTCGGGGGCGTTTACTGGGTATAACGTCGATCGGTTTAACCGGCAGTTGCATCCGACGGAGGAGCAAAAACTTAAGCAATTGCAGCAAGGCAAATCACCGGAAGAGCAATATAAGTTGGCTGCGGCGAGTTGTACGTTAGTCCGCTGTGCCGACGGTGTTCCCGACGGGGATCCAACCAAGTCCGTATTGCTTCAGATGCAGATTGACGGGGCAGCATTCACGGCAGAGCAGAGTTTGTTAAAGCGGGCTGGTGCTTTTGATGGTTATACCACCATAGATAGCCTGAATGACAAATTCGATCGCTACCAGATCAGTAATCGTGCTGTTGGTGCGGTGCAAGGCGTCTTGGGGGCCGCCACGGCTGCTGCCGCAATTGGAGCTGGATGCGCTAGCATTTTGGCGTGCGGTGCAGGTGCGCTGGTTGCTGGCACGAGCCTTGATTATTCAAAGGCTGGTTTTGCTCAGTTTGTCAATGGAGATTCCGCACTCACGTACGGAGAGCGCGTACTTCAGGGCTTAGGCTTGGATTCTCATTCGGCAACGTTGGCATATGGCGCATTGAGTTTGGGCGGAGTAGCCACAGGTTCTCTGATACAAACGCAAGCGGGAAAACAGGTTGCCGCATTTAACGAAGCGGCCCGCCTGACCTACACAACAGAGAAATTCGGAACTCAAGGCGTTCAGGTGTCTGCCGCCGTTATGCAAACACCGCAAGCACAGGCGATAGTGGACGTATATCTTGCGGCAGGATACGCACAAGATGATGCGATACGATATACGAGAAACCTGATCAATTCAGGGACGGCGTTGCCAACGAAGTTCGACGTTGGCGCAAACACCGAGTTGATAAAAATTGTGCCGAAGGGAATGTACTCTGGCGACGTAGTAGGCGGAACGTCACCGTACTTTATGACGCGATCGGAGTACGAATCGTTATCGAAATTGCCGGCAGACCAGATTGCTGCAAAACTTGGATTACCTGCTGAGCAGGCTATTAGGGGCTCGCAGTTGGGGTTCGACGTTTATTCGATGTCCCCTCTGCCGAAAACGACACCTGTAGCATTTTCGAGCCAAGTCGCCCCTGTTCAGCAGGGTGCCTATTCGGTGCCGGGCGGTGCGCAACAGATACTCGTGCCTAATCGCACGCAGTGGACAGATCCAAATTCGAATAAGATCGGCGAGATAAAGGGATTGCGCTAATGGATAAAGTAAAATTAAGAAAATATGCGGAGCTCCTGGATGTTGAAATTCAAGCGAATCTCGGTAGAAATGCAGACGTAGATTGGTTGAGCGACTATCCTCCGTTAGTTGAGGCTATTGAGGATGCCCGGGCGGGTCGGATAGTTCAACCTCGCGATCTGGGCTTGGCTAGGTGGGAAATGGAGTCAAACATTCAGTCGATAAGAGGCGTGTCGCACCGATTGGCGCAATTTGAACTCTTACTTGAAGGGCTTCCGATTGCAGGTGATGAAGACTAAAAGGTCCGAACCAGAGCCGGTCGATAACTAAATCAGAGTTCAGTAACTAGAAATTTTCGGTAATGAAGGAACGAGAATCTGCAGCGCCCTGAGCAACCTGAATTCTGGATCGCAGGTTCACAAGCTCCATCATACGAGGCCTCAGGATTCGGACTACTTCGTGTTTGACTTGCTGTTCTCCTGCTCCAGTTATTTCGGGCCCTGTGCTTCCGATCCCGGCGACAATCTATCTTAATTTGATGTCTATGAAACTGGCATGATCGCGGAAATTCATCCGAGCGTCGCAGATTACAAAGGAGTGCCGGTGGTGCTCATTGGTATGAGATACGACGCAACGACGATTAAGTCGTGCAAATAGTCAGCCTGCCGAAATCCATTCTAAGGCTTCGGGATATTTACATTCAATTATAAAACCTAGTCTCTTGGCGGTTATGGCAGATAAAATATGGCATCCATTCGAATAACAGAGATGGAAAAGATTGGTAGAGCCGGCAAGAAATGAGATTAAAAAAACATTTCGAACTATTTCGCTGGACGTATTATTTCCTCTTCTGGTTTATGGGTATGGGGGTCAGCGTCGTTATTATCGAACTTGCTGTGGGACCCGCATTGCAATGGTTGTTTCACGACATCCCATATCAATTGCCGACTTGGGATCGAACGGGCCGAATGGCCATGTTCGTGGTCTTGTTCAGCTTGTTCGCAGGCACAGTGACATGGTTTAGTGAAAAAAAGAGAACAGGGCGATAGCGCCTGAGTTGATGAACCCGGCGCTGGCCGGAGTCGTCACGGGGTTTGCCAGCGTAAGCATCATGGGATAGGTGGCGTGCTGGCGACAATATGACGATGATCGGGTTTAGATGGTGCGCTTGGCGCGCACACTGCCGATAGCGCTGCTACCTGTTCGACCCTCATCCGCTCCAGATGCCTCACCTATGCGACGACGCCAGCGTGGCGATAGGTTGGTCGCAGGACCTGTGGTGTTACCATAAGCGCCCATTGGCGATCGCAACGGTAACTCGTTGATTTTCTGGGCCTACAGTTGCATGGACTGTGGTGCCTTACGCCCAAGGCGCCAGAGTGTGTGCAACTGGCGCCGCCGTTTCACGACGGTTCGACGCAACGACAACGCAGGGGCATCTGGCCTGCTGTGGCATCGAACCGGTAAGACATAAGCGCGACGGATAAAGAAAAGGCCTTGATCACTCAAGGCCTTTTCTTTATCCGCACGCATGATCGTTTCGCACTGATCGCCTCACCTCGATCAGCCCACATCGATCACATCACATTCATCACGAAAGGAACACGACGTTGGCACCATCGGAACACGAGCCGCACCGCGAGGGCGGCAAGGCGGGGGCTTCTGCCCCGGGCGAACTGCGACGGACGCTGTCGGCGCGCCACCTGACGATGATCGCGGTGGGCGGGTCGATCGGCACAGGCTTGTTCGTGGCCTCCGGCGCCACCATCGCGCAGGCGGGCCCCGGCGGTGCGCTGCTAGGTTATGTGCTGATCGGCATCATGGTCTATTTCCTGATGACCAGTCTGGGCGAATTGGCCGCTGCCATGCCGGTGTCCGGCTCGTTCTCGACGTACGGCGCGCGCTATGTCGAAGAAGGCTTCGGCTTCGCGCTGGGCTGGAATTATTGGTACAACTGGGCCGTCACCGTCGCGGTGGATCTGGTCGCCGCGCAACTGGTCATGGCGTACTGGTTCCCCGACATACCGGGCGTCTACTGGAGTGCGTTGTTCCTCGCGATCACCTTCGGTCTGAACGCCCTCTCGGCGCGCGGCTTCGGTGAAGCCGAATTCTGGTTCGCGCTGATCAAGGTCGTCGCCGTGCTGGCCTTCGTGGCAATGGGCGTCATGATGCTGCTCGGCATCATTCGTGGCGGCGAGACCGGTGGCCTCGCTAACTGGACCGTGGGCGATGCTCCCTTCGCGGGAGGTTTCGCCGCGCTGATCGGCGTGGCGATGGTCGTCGGCTTTTCGTTTCAAGGCACCGAACTCATCGGCATCGCCGCCGGTGAATCCAAAGACCCCGCACGCAACCTGCCGCGCGCTGTGCGTCAGGTGTTCTGGCGCATCCTGCTCTTCTACGTGGCGGCAATTCTGGTGATCGGCCTGCTGATCCCGTACACCGATCCGCATCTGCTGCGTAACGACGTGAGCGACATCAGCGTCAGCCCGTTCGCCCTGATCTTCGAGCGTGCCGGGCTGCTGGGCGCGGCGTCGGTCATGAACGCGGTGGTGCTGACCTCGATCCTGTCGGCAGGTAACTCGGGCATGTACGCCGCGACGCGCATGCTCTTCAGCCTCGCGCGCGATGGCAAGGCCCCGCGCATCTTCGGTCAAATCTCGCGAAATGGCGTGCCGATGTGGGCGCTGCTGGCGACGGCCACTGTCGCGGCCTTGTGCTTCTTTACCTTCGTGTTCAGTCCCAACGCCGTCTATATCTGGCTGCTCAACACCTCCGGCATGACGGGCTTCATCGCGTGGCTGGGTATCGCGATCAGTCACTATCGATTCCGTCGCGGTTATATCAAGCAGGGTCACGATCTGGCCAACCTGCCCTATGTGTCGCCGTTCTTCCCGTTCGGTCCGATCTTCGCGTTCGTGCTGTGTCTGATCATCACGCTTGGCCAGAACTATCAGGCGTTCCTGCAAGACAAGATCGATTGGGGCGGCGTGGTCGCGACGTACATCGGCATTCCGCTGTTCCTGGTGATTTGGGCGGGCTACCGGCTGGTGAAAGGATCGCGCTTCGTGAAGTACCGTGAAATGAAATTCCCGGATGCGCGGGCCCGCAACCGCGCAGAGGCCCCGGCGTCTGGCGCGGCTACCGAAGTCGCATAGCGCGTTTCAATACCACTGCCGTTGCAACAAAAAAGAAGGGCCTTGATATTCAAGGCCCTTCTTTTTAAATCTCACGCCTCGTAAATCAACCCGTACTCCCCGCCTGTTCGCTTGATTCTCGCGAAGCCAAGTTCGCCCAGATGCATCCCGGCGATCATCAATCCCTCGGCACTGACCCTATCCAGAAGCCGTGATCGTGTGTCCGCCGCCATCGTCGCATCCTGATCGAAGGCAATCGTCACGTCCGGCCGTTGAATCTGGATGTGCGGGAAATGAACGATATCGCCCCAGACCAGCACGCCTTGATTGCCGGATTCGATGAGATAGCCGGTGTGCCCATCCGTATGCCCCGGCAGCGGCATCGCGCTGATACCCGGCAGCACATCGCCCGTATCGAACGTACGAACTCTGTCGCGATAGCCGTCGAACACCTGACGCGCGATCAGGAAATTACCGCGTGCCCGCTCGCTGGCACGACTCAGGTTGCCGTCGTCCTGCCAGAACCGGATCTCCCGCTGATGCACCACAAGCTCCGCGTTCGGGAAGGCAGTCGCCCCATCGGCATTCACCAGCCCGCCGACATGATCCGGATGCGCATGAGTCAACAGAATGGTGTCGATCGACGACGGCTCGATGCCGGCAAGCAACAAGTTGGTTTTCAAGCGCCCGCCCCATTGCTTGATGCCGCCCGCCCCGCCATCGATGAGAATCGTGCGGCCAGCGCCGCGCACCACGTAGCAGTTGATATGCACGGCGTCGGGTGCCTTCTGCCCGGCATCACTTTGGAGTCTGGCGGCTTCCGACGCCTCGATATTCGCGAGGAAGTCTAGGCTGGCGGTGAGATAGCCGTCGCTGACGGCGGTAATCGTGAATTCCCCGACTTGCTGACTGGGAAAGATGAGGTTGGACACAGGGCGGCTCCAGAACGACTAATTGCGGGTGTGAATGTTTGGGGTTAAGGACGTTGGCGCAGCAGCTTCCGGCGCGCTCCCCGGAACGCATAGTCAGGCGCTTGTCAGTTGCGCGGCCATAGGCAAGTAAAGATGGACACCTTCTGCGATGGACTCGACACGTGGCACATCCGTCCGAGACAACACCGCAAGCCAACGCCGCACCGGAAACATTTCCAGCGCAACGGCGTGCATGGCTAACGGCGCAAGCCCCATTTGAATCAGCGGCTCAGGCCCATTCGCGCAAAGCGCGAGAATCTCGTCGTCATTCACCGCCGGGGCAAGACCCATGCCGTCATACAGATTGCGATGCCAATCCGTGATGTGTTCCTGCCACTTCGCGAAATTGCCGCCGCCCTTCTGGCGATACTCGTCGCCCGTCAAAACATCGCGCCCATCAATCGTGTGGATCGCCAGATAAACGGGGCAACCGTCGCTGATCGCTTTGAAGCGCTGGGACGTGTGAAAGCCCGTGACCGAGATGAGCGCGGGCAGCTTCTCAAGGCTGTAGAAGTCGTTCCATTCGGCTTCGCTTTCGGCGTCGGCGTAGCTGCATTCCACGGTATAGATCATCAGATTTTCCTTAGTGACCGATGAGCATTCGCTGGTGAAAAAACGCATGCTCATTGCATTAACGTAATGCTAATCTGATGTTTTCGGCCTTCACATCGATATAAAGTCAGCCTTCAGTGATGTTTGATCAAGCTGACATCGCACGCAGGCCAATCTGCGAGACCCTCATGCGACGCAAGATTCCAAGCAATTCCGCGCTCCAGGCCTTCGAGGCCGCAGCTAGACACGGCAGCTTTGCCCGGGCGGCCGATGAACTAGC
This sequence comes from Pandoraea sp. PE-S2T-3, assembly GCF_002179965.1. GTDB lineage: Bacteria > Pseudomonadota > Gammaproteobacteria > Burkholderiales > Burkholderiaceae > Pandoraea. The sequence goes on along the minus strand of NZ_NGUQ01000007.1, from coordinate 499,581 downwards.
GCTAACCGAAGGCGCCGTCAGCCGTCAGATCGCCCGATTGGAGGCGTTTCTGCGCGTCACGCTGTTCGAGCGCGCTGGAAATCGCGTGCGACTCGCTCCTAACGGCGCGCGATACGCGGTGCAGGTGCGCGAGACGCTGGATCGACTGGAACGCGACAGCCTGTATCTGATGGGCCAACCCATCGAGGGCGCGAGCATCGATATCGCCGCAAGTCCGACCTTCGCTACCCGTTGGTTAATCCCGCGTCTGAAGCATTTCCAGAACCAGCATCCGAATGTCACCGTGCATATCGCCGAGCGAATGGATCCGTTCCTCCTCGCGGGAAGCGGTTTCGACGCGGCGATTCATTTTGACCATCCGGCGTGGACCGGCATGCATCTGCATCCCCTGCTGGAGGAGGTGCTGGTGCCCGTCTGTAGCCCGGCGCTGCTTGCGGAAGCCGGGGTGAACACGTCGCTCGACGCACTACCGCGTCTTCACCGCCGGCAGAATCCTGACGCGTGGCAGAGTTACGCGCAAGCGACCGGCATCTTGCTGATCAATTCGGCGGTGGGTGCAAGGTTCGATCTTCATTCGATGTTGATTGAAGCCGCGCTCGCCGGTTTGGGTGTCGCGTTGGTGCCGCGTCTTTATATCGAAACGGAGCTTGAACAAGGCCGTCTGGTTGCGCCGTGGCCCGACGCTAAAGCGATTACCAAGACCTTTTGCCTTGTGCTGCCGGAACCGATCGAATTGAGCGAGCCACCGGTGCAGGCGTTTGCGAAATGGCTGCTGGATGAGGCCCGGGACTTGACGCTTTAAAACCGGAGGCCTTCGGCGAAACCCGCGGCGTGCACCCCACACTTCACCCGAAGCCAAAACGTTCCGCCTCGCGCCGCTCACACAATTGCCTCGACGAACTCATCGACCTCATCGACCTCATCGACCAGATCGAACCGATCCCGACTCAACGCCGAGGCACCCGAATTGCAGCCACTGCAAACCACCACGAGCGCACCGAACACCGCCATCGACATGGCATTGCTGCTGACGCTATCCACGCTTTGGGGCGCGTCATACACGTTCATCAAGATCGGCGTCGCCACCATCCCGCCGGTGACGTTCATTGCGGCGCGCACGTTGATCGCAGGCACCGCGCTGCTGCTCTGGATGCGCATACATCGCGTTGCTATGCCACGCGATCCGGCCGTGTGGCGGCGCTTCTTCGTACAGGCGCTGCTTAACAGCGTGGTCCCGTTCACGCTCATCGCATGGGCGGAGCGCTCGGTGGACGCCAGCCTTGCCACCATCCTCAACTCCGCCTCCCCGGTCCTCGCGTTTCTCGGCACGTGGCTGTTCACTCGTCATGAACCGATCACGCCTCGTAAGGGTATCGGCGTCGTCGCAGGCCTCGCCGGTATCTGCCTCGTCGTAGGCGTCAGTGCGTTCGACGGACTCGGTCACCAGCTAATCCCGCAACTGGCGATCCTGCTGGCAACGGTTTGCTACGCGGCGGCAGCGATCTATGGACGATCGTTCAAAGGGCTCTCTCCGGCGGCACCGGCGGCGGGCTCACTCATCGTCGGTGCGGTCCTGCTCGTGCCGGTGAGTCTGGCCGTCGACCGTCCGTGGACGCTTCACCCGTCTGCGGCGTCCCTCATGGCGCTGCTCGCGTTGTCGATCTTTTCGACCGCTGTGGCATTCGTCATCTACTTCCGGCTCGTGCAGACGCTCGGTTCCGTGGGCACCACGGCGCAGGCCTATTTGCGAGTGCCGATCGGCGTAGCCATCGGCATCGTGTTTCTTGGCGAATCGCTGACGGCGTCTGCGTGGCTCGGACTGGGATGCGTCGTCGCGGGCGTGGCCGCCATGACGATCCCTCCCCGGAAACCCCGGCACCAGAACGCCTGAGGCCGCCAGCGCCTGCCGTTAGCATTCTTCTATCAGCGACCCAATCCGATAATTTCTGCCGACATCTGCATCCGTTGGCGCTCCCCGTTCGTATAGAGGGGAAATACCGCCATCGGAGCTCGCATGTTGCTCGCTGCCGCCTTCGCGTACGTCGCACTGATCGCCGTCTTCACGGGGGCGTGGCTGCGCCAATTGCGCACGCACAACGCCGGGATGGTCGACCCGGTCTGGGCGGCGTCGCTGGCCGGGGTGGCGGTGCTGGCCGCCGTCCTTGGCACCGGCGCCACCGTCAGCCGGGTGTTCGTGCTCGTCGCGGGCGGCCTTTGGGGGCTGCGACTCGCCCACCACCTTTGGCAGCGAAACCACGGCCAGCCGGAAGATCCCCGTTACCGCCAGTTTCGCGAGCAATGGGGCGACGCGGCGAACCGCAACATGTTCTGGTTTTTCCAGTTGCAGGCCGTGATCTCGATGGCGTTGTCCATCGCGTTCTTCATCCCCGCGTTTCAGGCGGAAACCCCGTCATGGATCGCTCTCGCGGCGGCCATCGTCATCTGGCTGATTGCCGTCATCGGCGAGGCATCGGCCGACCGCCAACTGCGGCATTTCGTGGCCGACCCGGCCAATCGCGGGCAGGTCTGCCGGGTTGGCTGGTGGCGCTATTCGCGTCATCCGAACTACTTCTTCGAATGCGTGCACTGGTGCGCCTATGCGGCGCTGTCGCTGGGCTTGCCGTTGGGCTGGCTCACGCTGCTGCCGCCGCTGCTGATGGCGGTGCTGCTGCTGAAGGTCTCGGGCGTCCCGATGCTCGAAGCGCGCCTCGTCAAAACACGGCCGGGCTATGGCGAATACATGCGCACCACCAGCGCCCTTGTGCCTTGGCCGCCGAAGTCTTCGATGCAGTCCAACTCGGACACGCCACCCCCCTCACCCCCATCACCCCCGTCAGGCCGCCAATCATGACTGCCGCCCAATCCACCCGTCCGCCGGAGTCCGTCCCCATGACCGCGATCCTCACGCAGCCGCCTGCCGACACGTCGAAGCCAGCCGCCGCGCACGACGAGTCCGGACTCATCCGTTTGTGCGAACGGGGTTTCGTACCCGACGTGCTCTTGCGTGCCGCCATGCGCGCCCTGATGCGCCAGCGCCTGCGCGACGAACATGCCGACGACGCCGAGCGCAGCGCGCAGGCCCTCGAAGCGCTCGTTTCCGAACTCCGCGCCAGCCCCATCGCGATTGAGACCACGGCGGCCAATGTCCAGCATTACGAAGTCCCGAGCGCGTTCTTTGCCGCGCATCTCGGGACGGCGATGAAGTACTCGTGCTGTCTCTATCCGACCGGTGAAGAAACGCTCGCACAAGCAGAAGACGCCATGCTGGCCTGCTACGCCGAGCGCGCCGGCATCGAAGACGGACAACGCATTCTCGATCTCGGATGCGGCTGGGGATCGCTGTCGCTATGGCTCGCCGCGCGCTACCCCTATGCGCGCATCGTCGGTCTCTCGAACTCGGCAGGACAACGTCAGCACATCGAAGCCGTCGCGGCCCAGCGCGGCTTGAAGAACCTGCGCATCGTGACCGGCAACGTTGTCGATTTCGAATTCGACAACAACGTGCCCGCTGGTTTTGACCGCGTGATTTCCATCGAAATGTTCGAGCACATGAAGAACTACGACGCGTTGCTTGCCCGCATTGCCCGCTGGCTCAACGACGACGGCAAACTGTTCGTGCACATCTTCGCGCACCGCCACCTCGCCTATCACTTCGAGAACAAAGACGGCACCGACTGGATGTCGCGACACTTCTTCACGGGCGGCACCATGCCGTCGGCGGATCTGCTGCTGCGCTTTCAGAACGACTTGCGCGTCACGCATCAATGGTGGCTGAACGGGCAGCACTACGAGCGCACCGCGAATCAATGGCTTGCGTCGCTCGACGCGGCACGTGAGCGGATTCTGCCGATTCTCGAATCGTGCTATGGCCCCGACGCCCGCGTCTGGCTGCAACGGTGGCGCATGTTTTACATGGCCGTCGCCGAGTTGTTTGGTTACGCGAAGGGTAACGAATGGGGCGTGGGGCACTACCTCTTCGAGAAGGCCGGTGCATCGCGCCGCCTCACGAAGTGACGACGGGGAACATCATGCATCCGACACCAGCCTGGCTTCCCCCGGGGCGCCGCATTGCCGTCGTAGGGGCCGGTATTGCGGGACTCGCGAGCGCTTACCTGCTCAAGCGAAGACACCGCGTCACGCTGTTCGAAGCGGCGAACTACGCGGGCGGCCATTCGCATACGGTCGACGTCACACTGGACGGCACCACCGCACCTGTGGACACGGGTTTTCTCGTGTTCAACGACCGCACCTATCCCAACTTGCTGGCGCTCTTCGACGAGCTGGGTGTGAGCGCCATCGCCAGCGATATGTCGTTCTCGGTGTCGGTGAACGGCGGCGCGCTCGAATGGGCGGGCACCAACCTCAACACGGTATTCGCGCAGCGTAGCAATCTCTATTCGCCGAGCTTTCTGGGCATGTTGCGCGACATCCTGCGCTTCAATGCATCGGCAGAGCGCCATCTGCACCACGCGGAACGCGAACGCCATTCCGTCGGTGAATTGCTCGCCGCGAATGGCTACGGTCAGCCGTTCCAGCATCACTATCTGTTGCCGATGGCGGCCGCGATCTGGTCGAGCCGCGCGGCCGATATTCTGCGCTTCCCTGCGGCCACGTTTCTTCGGTTCTGCCTGAATCACGCACTGTTGCAAGTCAATCACCGTCCACAGTGGAAGACGGTGACCGGTGGTTCGCGCGACTACGTCCAACGTATCGTGGCCACCCTCGACGATGTGCGTCTGAATACCCCCGTGCAGAGCATTCGCCGCGACGCCGATGGCGTGACGCTCATGTTCGATGGCGAGGCGCCACAACATTTCGACGCTGTCGTTATGGCGGGGCACGCCCCCGATACGCTGCGTCTGCTGGCCGATGCCGATCCGCAAGAACGAAGCACGCTCGGCGCCATTCGTTATCAACCGAACACGGCGGTGTTGCACACCGACGCCCGCTTGCTGCCGCGACGCCGCCGTGTCTGGTCGGCGTGGAATTACCTGAGCAAAACCAGCGTGGCCAATGCTGCGCAGAGCGATGCGCAATCGCCCGTGTGCGTGAGCTATCTGCTCAACCAGCTTCAGGCACTGCCGTTCAGCACGCCGGTGATCGTCACGCTCAACCCGGTAGACGAACCCGCGCCCGAAGCGACGCTGGGCCGCTACGCCTACGAACATCCGTTGCTCGATCTTGCCGCCGTCGACGCGCAGGCGCGATTGCCGGAACTGCAAGGCCAGCGGCGCACGTGGTTTGCCGGTGCGTGGACGGGTTACGGCTTTCATGAAGACGGACTGAAGTCTGCGCTGCGCGTCGCGAGAGACTTCGGCGTATCACCGCAGTGGGCCAAGCTATGAAAGCCCTCAACCTGCGCGACGGCCCCGCCGCCTATCTCTTGCGCGGCAACGTGATGCACGAGCGCCTGCGCCCGGCACATCACGCATTCGACTATCCGCTGTTCCAGATCGTTTGCGACATTGGCCGTCTGGACGAATCGAAGCGCTGGTGGTTCGGCGTGGACCGCTGGGGACCGATGTCGATATCGTCGCGCGACTACGGTCCGCGCGATGGCAGCGCGCTTGAGCCGTGGATGCGAGCCCGTCTTGCCGAAGCGGGTATTCCCGCAGACGGCCGCATCTGGCTGCAAACGATTCCGCGCCTCGCGGGCTACGCGTTCAATCCGGTGAGCTTCTGGTATTGCCACGACCGGCACGGCGATTTGCGTGCGTTGTACGCCGACGTGCGCAACACGTTTGGCGAGCATCACGGGTACTTGCTGAGCGCGCCGGGCCACTTCGCGATTCTGAATGGCACGGTGCTGCAATGCCGGAAGGTCTTTCACGTGTCGCCGTTCTGCGATGTCGAAGGCCGCTACGAGTTTCGCGCGCGACGCTACAAAAAAAACCTGTCGGTTGCCATCGACTATTTCGATCACGACGAGGTGTTGTTGCGCACGGCGCTCAGCATGCAGGCCGAGCCGTTCACTGGCCGAAGCGTACTTCGTGCGGTGATGGCGCTACCGTTCAATGCCATCAACGTCGTGCTGCGAATTCACTGGCAAGCGTTGCGTCTGCTGCGCAAGCGCGTGCCGTTCTACGGCAAGACACCGCCGACGCAGGTGGCGACGACTTGCGTTGCCAATGCCGATGCGGCCAAACAACAAGCCTCGCCTTCCGATCAAGAGGTCATTCCATGATTCCGATTCGCATGCTCTCGCCGCATTCGGCGATTCCTCTGTCGGCACGTCTGTTCATGGGATTGCTCCAACGCATCCGCGTCGGGCATCTGACGCTCATTGCGCCCGACGGGACACAACACGTTTTCGGCGATCCGCACCTGTCGCCGGGGGCCACGCTCCAGATTCTCGACTGGCGGGCTTGCCGCCGAATACTGCACGCGGGCGATATCGGTTTTGCCGAAGCCTATCGAGCGAAGTGGGTCGATTCACCCGACATCATCGCGCTGCTGCGCCTGGCGATACGCAATCAGTCGTGCGTTTCACAAACGCTCACGGGCTCGCGACTGGCGCAGCTCTGGTATCAACTGCGGCAACGTCTGCGCGCGAATACGCGCTCGGGAAGCCGTCGCAACATTCACGCGCATTACGATATCGGCAACCGCTTCTACGGACTCTGGCTTGATGAGACATGGACGTATTCGAGCGCGCTGTTCGACGGCAATGAACACCGTTCGCTGGCCGAGGCACAAAGCGCCAAGTATCAGCACATCGTCGACACCCTGAAGCTGCGCCCGGGCGCGCGCGTGCTGGAGATCGGCTGTGGCTGGGGCGGCTTTGCCGTGCATGCGGCACGGCAGGGTATCCACGTGCACAGCCTGACGATTTCGCAGGCGCAGTTCGAGATCGCCCAGCAACGCATCGCGGATGAAGGGCTCGGTGCGCTCGCCGATATCGTGCTGATGGACTACCGCGACGTGCAGGGCCAGTTCGATGCGGTCGTGTCGATCGAGATGTTCGAGGCGGTCGGCGAGGCGTTCTGGCCGGGTTATTTTGCGACGCTCAAACGATGCCTTAAACCGGGTGGTCAAGCGTTGGTGCAATCGATCACCATCGACGAATCGGCTTTCGAAGCTTACCGCGCGTCGGGCGATTTCATCCGTGAATTCATCTTCCCGGGCGGCATGCTGCCGAGCGCAGAGCGCTTCGTGAAAGCCGCGGAAGACGCCGACATGAAAGCGGCGGTCACGCTGTCGTTCGGGCTCGATTATGCGCGGACGCTGAGCCTCTGGCGCGCTGCCTTCGAAGCGAATCTCGACGCAGTGCGCGAACAAGGCTTCGACGACACCTTCATCCGGACGTGGCGGTTGTACTTGCAGTACTGCGAGGCGGCGTTCATGGAACAGCGCATCGACGTGCGGCATTTTCTTGTGAGTGTGTGACGTTGATATGCGATCGCACTTCCCGTCCTGCTTATCGAGCGCGTGCGCGCAGGCGTCGCTGTGACCGCCATCGCACGACGCTCGCAAGTCGGCGTCTATGCCATCGCCGGACAGATCGGCTGGTTCGCGTGCGTGCTTGGCGCAGCGCACGGTAAGGCCTGGATCGGGGCGTTGGTTGTCGCCGTACTGGCTTGCGCTCATTTGGCAGTGACGCAGACCCAACGTCGCGAGCTCTTGTTCCTGAGCGTCGTGACGATCTGCGGATGGACGTGGGAGTGCGTTGTGGTGCGCACCGGATGGCTCCGATACCCGGGGGACGCGGCAACTGCCTATGCCCCCTACTGGATGGCGAGCTTGTGGCTGCTCTTTGCGTTGCAGATCAATGCGGTGTTCCGCTGGCTGCGCGGTCGATGGATGATTGCCGCGCTGCTGGGCGGCATCGCCGGGCCATTGTCGTTTCGTGCTGGGGCCGCGCTCGGGGCGGCGCACTTGATCGTACCGGCCGCCGCTTTGGCACTCATTGCTGTCGGCTGGATGGTGTGGCTGCCAGCGCTCGTCTGGTTCGGAGAGAAAACGGACGACGCAGGCGCCGCGAGGGCAGCGTCGTCCGCGTGACGACAGGCGTCGTTTCAAACATCGGGGGACGGTATCGCCGTCAACCCGAGATGTAGCGCCGTCTCCGGTCTCAGTGTCACGTGCATGCGCGGCTTGGGTGCGGACATACCGTCGGGCACCGACAGTGTGAAGCGCTGCAAGATCATGGCGGCGATCACGATGATTTCAGTGGTCGCCAGATGCTGCCCGAGACAGACACGCGGCCCGGCACCGAAAGGCATATGCGTGCCGCGCGGCGCCGCCGGCGCATCGCTCGCGAAGCGCTCCGGGCGGAACGCCGTGGGCTCGGCAAACGATCGCGCGTCGTGCTGCAACAACTGCACCGGCAACATGAACAACGTTCGCGCCGGAAACTGCCACGTGCCCAGCGTGATGGGACGCGTTGCACGACGACTGAGCAGGGTCGGCGCCGCGGGATACAGGCGCAGCGTCTCGTCGATCGTCTGGGAAAGATAGCGCAGTGCGGGCCGGGGCTCGGCGCTCGGCACCATCTCACCCGCTGAACCCAACACACGAATCACCTCGTCGCGCGCGGCTTCTTGTATCGCCGGATTTGAGGCCATGCACCATGCCCACCACGTGAGCGTGCCTGCCGTCGTTTCGTGTCCAGCGAGAAACGTCGTCATGCATTCGTCGCGCACCGCCTGCAACGACCAACTCTGCGGATCTTCCCGATGCAACCGCAGCAATCGCGACAACAGGTCATCAGGCCACACGTCAGCAGGCATCGCCAGACGCGCGTTCACATGACGATCAATCAATCCCTTCAGCCCACGAACGGCTCGCCGCTTCTCGCGCTTCCACGGCATCCAGTCCGGCCAGCTCGCGGGCCAATAGAACTCGGCATCGGCCGCTTCGCTCGCGACGCGCAGCGCGCGCTCCGCCATGCGTGCCTCGTCACCGATTTCGCCTGAAAACACCTGTCGCATGATCACGTCCATCGTGAGCGAGGTCAGCGCGCTTTCGATGGACCAGTGCGCGTCACGCTGTGGCCACGCGTCGAGCGCACGCACCGTAGCGGCTGCGATCTGCGGCACGAACGTCTGCACCGACTTCGGCAGGAAGTACGGCTGCAACGTCTGCCGTTTATGGTGCCACGCGTCCCCTTCCGCAATCAGCACGCTGTGGCCGTGAAGCTGTGACATCACGCTCACCCCGCGCTCCCAACGAATCAGCGAGTGGTGGTGCGTGACCAGCAGCGCTCGAACGAGTTGCGGGTCGGTCACGACGACCGCATGCTCGGGCCAGAAACGCACGTGCACCACGTCGCCATAAGTGCGTTTCCATTGCGCCAACGTACCCAGCAGGTCACCGGACATCTGCCGGAGCAGTCCCCAGCCGGTGATGCCTGCCGGCGGCCCGGGCGGCCATACGCCGGGTGGGTGCAGGGCAGGAGCGGCCGCCTCGGGTGTCTCCGGCGTAACGGGACGAGACGACGCTGCGGCATCGCCGTGAAACGGACATTGGGGTGGGGTTCGCGTGTTCATGACGGGTATTTCACGCCAGCGCGCATCGCCTGTCTTGAACGGAAACGACGTTTACAACGGCCTGTGGCGGTCCCTATACTGCGGAGCCATGACCTCCCGGCTGCCATCCAATCTCTCGCCGTGTCCCGACCGCTATGCTCGCGCACCTCTGGTGGCGCGCGGCGGTCCCGCGCCGCACACGCGGCTGTATCCGCCGTCGGCAGCGTTGTACGGCGCAGTGATGGCAGTGGTGAGCCGAGACATCCGGCACGTGCCGCTGACGGATGCGCAGCGCCTGTCGCACTTTCCGGCGTCTCCTGTCGTGTGCCTGACGGTCTACCAAGGCTTCGATGTGGGGCTCGTACACGACACCCCGGCGGGTGCCCGGTGGACGCCTCACGGCACGCGCGTCACCCTCTCAGGCAGCCAATCGATGCCGACGACGACATGGGCGACGACCGGCGGGCGCGGCGTCATGGTGTGTTTTCCCGCGAATGTGGCGAAGATCTTGTTCGGCGTGAACCTGTCCGAGATTCAGGATCGCTTCGTTTGTGCGTGGGCGGCATTGGCAAACGACTGGCATCCGTTCCTCGACGCGTTTGCCGAAGCCCCCGATGACGCTGCGACGATGGCTGTGCTCGATCACTACCTCGCGCCCCGTTGGCAGACCCTTCAGCCCGAGCGATCGGCGCTGACTTCGTTACGGCTCGCGGGGCAACGCTGGGTGGAGGGGCTGGCGTTTCAGGCGCTTCAGTGGCGCCAGACGCACAGCCCGCGTCAGGTCGAGCGTCGCATCAAGACGCATACGGGGCGTTCCCTGCGCGAGTGGCAGGCGCTCGTCAAAACGGAGGGGGTGTTCTTCGCCGCCCGCGATCGGCTGGAGGCCGGCGAATCGTTCGACTGGGCCGAGATGGCACAGGACGAAGGCTTTGCCGATCAGGCGCACATGAGCCGGATGGCCAAACGCATTACCGGCTTTTCGCCGACCGAATTCACCCAGCGTTACATGGAAGACGAGTCCTTCTGGCTTTACCGGTTGTGGGTGTGACGACCCGCACGCCACCCCCGCACACCCCTCCTCAACCCACTGATTTATCGCGTCTTCACCGGCAGCCAGATCTCCAGCGAACCCGTCCCCGCTACGGGGTTGAAGTCCTCGCTGTAGCGCTCGAAATCGGGCGCATCGACGGCGTCCAGTCCGGACGACGGCAGCCACTGATGCCAGATCGTGTAGACGGTTTGATGCAGCAGCGAGATATGTCCCTTGTGCTCGAACACTGCATATTGCAGCGGGGCGATATCGACACATCGGAACCCTTCAGGCAAACGGTCACGGCGACTGACTTCCACGCCCGCGATGTACTCGAAGCCGCCTTCCCCGTCGGGGTTGCAGCACACGCCATAGGTCACGTCGCTCACCTGATCGGGAAAATTGCGGAAGTACGGATTAAAGGCTTCCCAAAGCGCCGGAATGCCCTCGTTGGTTGCGAAGGTGAAGCGGCTGCTCAAGCCGGCGACCGTTAATGCTTTGCCCGTCTCAATGCGAGGCGGGGCGAGATCGATAAATTTGATGTCTTTCATGCGGAGGGGCTCCACGAGTCCAAGGCCGTCGAGATGGCGCCGGGCGCGCAACTGCTCGGGTGTGAGCCCGAAGAAGTCGGCGAAGGCGCGCGTGAACGCTTCGTGGGAGCTATAGCCGGCGTCGAGTGCCACGCTGAGAATATCGGGGGCATCGCTCGCCAGTGTTTGTGCAGCACGCGTCAGTCGACGGGCGCGCACATACCGCATGACAGACCAGCCCGTCGTGATCGCAAACAGGCGCGAAATGGCGAAGCGCGACATCTCGCTGGCGTGCGCGATATGATCGAGCGTGAGTTCGCTGCCTATCTGAATCTCGATATACCAGAGTGCTTTTCCTACCGGGGTCATAGCGCTTCCGAGAACGTTTGAGCGGACTATAGAGACTTCGAATGATGCGCATTTGATCGTTCTTGCGCGCCTGCCAACTTTGAGCGTTTCGCGTTCGCGCAATGACAGGTAGTCTGCCAACACAAGCGACAACCCGCAATGGTTTCCCCCACAGGAACGACGACACGATGTCCCCGACCGATCTCCAGCAATACCTCTACGATCACATTCCGCTGTCGAAGGCGATGCAGGTGTCGGCAGACCGCGTGACAGCGGACGCCGTTGTGCTGCGCGCGCCGCTCGCCCCGAACATCAACCATCGCGAAACCATTTTCGGCGGCAGTGCCTCGGCCGTGGCGATTCTCGCCGCGTGGTCGTTGTTGCACACGCGACTGCGTGGCGAGGGCATCGAATGCCGTCTGGTCATTCAGCGCAACACGATGGAATACGAGTTGCCGATCTCGGGAGAATTCACGGCGACATCTGCACTGGAACACCCTGATCAATGGTCGAAATTCCTGCGTGTGTTCTCGCGCATGGGCAAGGCACGTGTCTCTGTCGTATCGACGCTGGAATACGACGGACAGCGCGTCGGACACCTCGTCGGCGAATTCGTCGCGCTCAGTCCGGCGACTTCATAAGCCGCCAGAACGTCGTGCGGCTGATGCCGAGTGCGCGGGCCGCCGCCGCACGATTGCCACCGGCCGCCTGCAAGGCCGCTTGCGCCGTTTCGTAGGTGACAGTTTCACGCTGGGACATGACTTCCGCATGGTCGGGCGACGGCGTGCGCATCGCGCCAGCCGTGTTCAATCGGAGCAACTCGGGGAAGACTTCTTGCAGTGATGCTGCGTGTGCCGAGAGATCGTGATCGAGATAGATCGCAGCACGTGCAAGCAGGTTCTCCAGTTCGCGCACATTGCCGGGCCAGTCGTAGCTCTCAAAGAGCGGCGCCAGCACCGAGAGAATTTGCCCGGTGGCGCGGTCGTTCAATCCGTATTGCGCCGTGCTTCGCGTGAGTAACGTTTCGGCAAGCAGCGCAATGTCCGCTCGACGCTCTCGCAAGGCGGGCAATTCGATCTGCAACAGATTCAACCGGAAATAGAGGTCTGCACGAAAGCGGCCCTGTGCCACGAGCTCGTGCAGATTGCGGTGCGTGGCGGCGATCACGCGCACGTCGATGGGCACCGGCCGGCCCGAGCCCAGCCGCATGACTTCGCGTTCCTGCAACACGCGCAACAGGCGGCTCTGCAACGCGGCGGGCATCTCGCCGATTTCGTCCAGAAAGATCGTGCCGGTGTGCGCGATTTCGAACAGCCCCGCCTTGCCGCCACGCCGTGCACCCGTGAACGCACCTTCGTCGTGGCCGAACAATTCGCTTTCGATCAATCCTTCCGGCAGCGCCGCGCAGTTGAACGCCACGAACGGGTTGCCGCGACGTGCGCTCGCGTTGTGAATGCCTTGCGCGACCAACTCCTTGCCTGTTCCACTCTCGCCGGTCAGCAACACCGTCGCGTCATGGGCTGCACCCGCGCGTGCGAGACGCCGCACCTTGGCGATCAACGGCGAATCGCCAACCAACTCATCGAGTTCGTGTTTCGCGACCAGATGACGTGGGCGTTGCGTCGTTCGCAGCGACCGGTCGATGCGCTGCGCCATCTGCGCGTCCTGCACCGTGACCACGGCACCCGAGCGCAACCCGTGTTCCGAGATCGGCACACAGCTCACGATGAACGCGCGACCGTCGATGTGTTCGAGACGTTCTTCGATGGCAACACCATTGGCGGATAACTCGCGCAGCATCGGCCCGAGCTTGCGCGTGAGTTCGAATTGCCGCGCGCCTTGCGTCGCAACGCGCTCCGCCTCGATGCCGAGCAGCGCGAACATCGCCGGGTTGACGGCTTCCAATTGCCCGTTGTCGTCGAAGGCGGCCACGCCGTCACGCATGTGCGCGACGATCGTGTTCAACCGCATGCGCTTCGACTCTTTCTCGCGGCTCACGCGGGCGAGTTCGACCGATCGCTCGAAAGCTTCTTCCACTGCGCCGAGCGAATAGAGAAACACGTGCTCAAGCCCGGCCTCCTGCGCGAAGTCGCAGGCCATGCCCGGGCCGATGATGACCTTGCAGCCCTCGGCAGCGAGTGTGTCGACGACGTGATGGACCTCGTCAATGGACCGATACGCACGCTGGTGCAACTGAATCTTCAACAACTCACCCAGATCGTCCAGCTCCCGCGAAACGGCTTCGTGCAGCACGAGACCCACCGGCTGATCGGGCCACGTCGTGGTGGCGCGCGTGATCGCGCTGAGCACGTCGAAGCCGTTGACCTTCACCGTCACCACCGGCACCGACAGGTTCTCGCGCAGATAGGCGCCGTTCGAGCCGGCGGCCAGCACCACGTCCACTGCACCCGATTCCACATACGACTGCAATGCCGTGACGGCGGCGCCGTAACCCTCGCGTACCGAGTAGAAGCGGGCGCGGTCGGTGTAACGCGGCGCGACGGTTTCGCACAGGGTCTGCAAGCGGCTGATGCTCACCAACGCGATGCCGGGACGGCGGGCGCGAGGATCGGCGTGGGGATGGGGTGACGAGGGGAGCGCCGTGTGGCGCGACGGCTCAGGGCCGGTGAAGCGGGGGGGCATGACGTTGTCTCCGTGCGGCTTGTGAAACGTTTCGTTCAGTGTTTCAGATGTTTCATGAAACGTTTCAAATTTTGTCTGGGCATTCTGCCACATCCGTAGAAAACATACCGTGCACCGTAAGTGACTGATTTGGCGAGGGTTGGCGACGCATTCTCAAGTCGCATGGGGGCTGGCACGCGGCTTGCGAAATGTCTTTCCAATCCATCCATTCAATCATTCCGGAGACACTTCCATGACCACCGCGACTGCCCAACGCCGCGCCGATTTCCGCCGTAAGGTCGAAGCCCGTCAGGGGCTGCTCGTGCCGGGCGCCTTCAACGCGCTGTCGGCGCGTGTGATCGAAGATGCCGGTTTTGAGGCGCTCTATCTCACGGGCGCCGGCGTGACCAACATGTCGCTCGGCCTGCCCGACCTCGCTTTCGTGGGGCTGGCTGAAATGGCCGAGCACACCGCCCGCGTGCGCGACGCCGTCTCGCTGCCGATCATCGTCGACGCCGATACCGGCTTCGGCAATGCACTCAACGTGCGACACACGGTGCGCGTGCTCGAGCGCAGCGGAGCCGACGCCATTCAGTTTGAAGATCAGGTGCTGCCCAAGAAATGCGGCCACTTCAACGGCAAGGCCGTGATCGGTGCCGACGAGATGGTTGGCAAGATCCGTGCGGCGGTCGATGCGCGCGAAGACGGCAATCTGCAAATCATTGCGCGTACCGACGCCGCTGCGGTCGAGGGCATGGAAGCCGCGATCGAGCGCGGCCGCCGTTTCATCGAAGCGGGCGCGGACATTCTCTTCATCGAAGCGACCGAGACGCTGGCCGACATCGAGCGTCTGCCGGCGCTGTTCGATCGCCCGCAACTGATCAACATCGTGATCGGCGGCAAGACGCCGACCCAATCGCAGCCGCGTCTGGCCGAACTGGGCTACGGCATCGTCCTTTACGCCAACGCCGCGCTGCAAAGCGCGGTCCTCGGCATGCAGAAGGCGCTCGGCACCTTGCGCGACAGCGGACGTCTGGACGAAGACCCTACGCTGGTCGTGCCGTTTGCCGAACGTCAGCGACTGGTCAACAAGCCGTTCTACGACGCGCTCGACAAGCAATACGGCACCAGCAACTGAAGCCGCACCGCATCACGGCGACGCTGCCCCCTTCCCCCTGTGGCGTCGCTGGTTTTTCCAGCCATACAAAAAAAGTAACTAAGTAATTAAGTCACGGAGACAGATTTTGACGCCCCCCTCGGATTCATTCGCCGCTCGTCCTTCCACCGCACCGACCCCCGTCACCGCCACGCCGGCACGCGCACCGGTCAAGATCGGTTCCATCGTCGGCGGCCTCGCGGGCAACCTGATCGAGTGGTACGACTTTCTGGCGTACAGCATTTTCTCGATCTACTTTGCGAAAGCGTTTTTTCCGGGCGACAACCCGACCGTCCAATTGATGAACACCGCTGCCATCGCGGCAGTGGGCTACGTGGCACGTCCGCTGGGCAGCTGGCTGATCGGGCTGTATGCCGACCGGCGCGGCCGCAAGTCGGCACTCACCGGCTCGGTGCTCGCGATGAGCGTCGGCTCACTGATGATTGCGCTCACACCGGGCTACGCGACGATCGGCATCTTCGCGCCAATCGTGCTGATCGCCGCCCGACTGCTGCAAGGGCTGTCGATGGGCGGCGAGTACGGCACGAGTGCCACCTATCTGAGCGAAGTGGCACCGGAGCATCGCAAGGGCTTCTATCTCGGCTTCCTGCAAGTGAGCGTGGTCGCGGGGCAACTCGTCGCGCTTGGGCTGATGCTGCTGATGCAGCGTGTGCTGCTCACGGCGGAGCAGATCGAACATTGGGGCTGGCGCATTCCGTTCGTGATCGGCGGCGTGCTGGCGATGTTCGCGCTGTACATGCGCCGCAACGTGACGGAGAGCGAGGCGTTCGTGCATAGCGCGAAGCATCGCGAGGCCTCGGTCACGCGCGAGGTGCTGCAACACTGGCGGCAGATTCTGCTGGCCATCGGCATCACGATCGGCGGCACCGTGGCGTTCTACACGTTCACGGTGTACATGCAGAAGTTTCTGGTGAACTCGGTCGGCCTGTCGAAAGAGTCGTCGACGTTTGTCTCAACCATCGCGCTGCTGCTCTACATGCCGCTGCAACCGCTGTTCGGGCTGCTCTCGGACATCGTCGGCCGCCGTCCGGTGCTGATCATCTTCGGCGTGAGCACGACGCTCTTCTCCGTGCCGCTCTTCACGGCGCTGAGCCACACGAAAGACCCGCTGATTGCCTTTGCGCTGTCGTTTGCCGGACTCGTGATGCTCTCGGGCTTCACGTCGGTGCACATGCTGGCGAAGACGGAGTTGTTCCCGCCGCGCATTCGCGCGTTGGCGGTGGGTTTCCCGTATGCGCTCACGACGGCAATTCTTGGCGGCACGACGGAATTCGTCGCGTTGCGCTTCAAGGCAAGCGGTCATGAATCGTATTTCTACTGGTACGTCACGATCTGTGCCGCGATCTCGCTGATCGTCTACCTGAAGATGCCCGAAACGCGCGGTCGCAAATTCGACTGACGCACGTTGTGCCGGATTCACTCGTCAGTTGAATTGACTTTGCGCTGACGGCTCGATACGATTGAGTCCAATTTCGAACGCCCTCCCGGTCCGCCGGGGGGGCGTTTCTTTTTGGTTTCCGGCGTTCGTCATTGGCGAATCCCCGCTTGAGCGGCGCCGGAAGATATGACCTCCAAAAGGAAACTTCGAAATGAATCTCACCTCCTCCGCATCGAGTGCATCGACTGCCTCGACAGCGCCCCGACTGGGCTTCACGCAGTTCGGCACCGGCCCGGAGCCCGTGCTGGTCTTGCACGACTGGCTGGGCGACCACACCAACTATGACGCCGTGCTGCCGTACCTCGACGGCAACGCCTTCACCTATGCGTTCGTCGATCTGCGCGGTTATGGGCGGTCGATGCACCTGACGGGTGACTATTCGATTGATGAAATTGCCCGGGATTGCCTCGGCGTGGCGGACGCACTCGGCTGGCCCCGGTTTCACGTGCTGGGCCATTCGATGACCGGCATGGCGACGCAGCGCCTCGCCGTCAACGTGCCCGAGCGCATCAAGAGCGCGGTCGCCGTGTGTCCGATCTCCGCAGCGGGAAACCGGTTGCCGCCAGAGGCCGCCGCATTCTTCGCGTCGACGTGCGAAAGCGATGATGCCTTCCGGCGTCTGGTCAAGTTCGTGACGGGGGGATTGTCGGATGTTTGGGCGGACCGAAAGCTACGCCAGAACCGCGAGGGCGTGGCGTCGGCGTGCCGCCCTCGTTATCTCGACATGATGACGGCCACAAACTTCGTCGACGATGTGAAGGGGCTTGAGACACCGTTTCTGGTGGTCGTGGGCGAAAAGGATCCGGGGCTGGGGGCCGAGGCGATGCAAGCGACGTTCCTCGCATGGCATCCGAATGCGCAGTTGGCATCGATACCGAATTGCGGCCACTACCCGATGCAGGAATGCCCGCCGTACTTCGCGTTGCTGGTGGAGAACTTTCTGAGACAGCACGCAGGCTGATCGGACTTCGGGGGGAGACAGACGGGGGGGGTCGAAACTACTGGTGCCCAGGGCGGGACTCGAACCCGCATGCCTTTCGGCGCTACCCCCTCAAGATAGTGCGTCTACCAATTTCGCCACCTGGGCAGGGGAGCGCGATTGTAACGGGAAAATTTATTTTTGTGAATGCCTGACGCCACAGAAGTCGCGTTTTCGACGGCGGTGCGGGCAGAGTCAATCGATCGCTCGATACGCGGGGGGTGACCCGCGACAGCGTCACACCCGACATCGGTCAACCAGCGTTTTCCTGCGGTTCCTCAAAGGATTTTTCACAACGAGCGTGCGCATATTCACAGTGTGACGTGACGCTACGCAACTGACATTCATTGTGTGCCAAATTGAATTCCGCCTGCGACAGACGTTTTCTTTTAGCGGGCCTATTGGTAATCACTTGGAGATAATGCGATGAATGAATTAAGCAGCATCGATCTGGTAACCACCGCAGTGAACCTCAGGAAGCTGTCGGGCATCCTTGGCGTAAATATCAATGTTGACGCTGACGGAAAGAATTTAGAGGCGTTGGGGCCGCAGGCGCTCAGGCAGTTAGGGGATACCATTGCCGGACTGAGTAAGGTAGAGGATTACGATCCTCAATTTTGTTTGGTCATCGGAAAAATGAAACAAATTGAGACGCTGACTAGTGATCTGAATCGATTTTTTTTCTCACAAAAAAATCAAGATGATTCGGAAGACAACAAAGAGAAGTTTCTGAAAGATGTTCGATCGGATATTGAAGAATTCGGAAGCTCAGGAAAGCCTGAATTTCGTGTGATTAGCTATGAAGGACGTCGTGGTTATGAGGGAACAGTCACCTACGCTTTCAGCTACAAATCCGGCGAGCCGTCCTTAAGCGCGAGAAGCTTCGCCGTGGACCCCACGGGGAACCCGAGCGCTGGGACGTTCAGCGACGACGAAATAAGGAGTTTCAAGAACTTTGTGGATTTCAAAAACTACCTGCTCAAGGACTCCGATGAGCCGGTAGTTTCTCCGTTGCTTCGGGCCGTAAATCTTCTCAGTGAACTCTCCAAGAATGTCGATAGAAAAATATCAACCGTCGGAGATGGGAGTGAGTTGAGGCAATTGGGTGGAAGCGCGATCCGGAAGTTGAATGAAACGCTCGAATGCCTCAAGGGAATTGATCGTTATGGAAAAAATTTCAAAGAACTTTATGCAAATACAATCAATGTTCGCGGATTAATTTCAAACATCAATGGCATGCATAAAGCTACTGGTGAAGATCGGGAAAAGGCAATACAAGCTGCTAAATCACTCATCGAAAGAATGAGCCCCAACACGTTCCTTGGTGGGAAAAGTTTCAGAATTGACGATGACAGCGGCTACACCGTAGCGCGCATCTATGCCTACAAACGGGATGGTGACGTGTTCCTGGGCGCCAACGCGCAACGGTTTCGCGACGGCAAATGGTCTGAGGTGAAGCGTTATTCCGAAGCTCAGATTCTCGCGTTGGGCAGCCCGGCGGCATTCGGAAAAATGGCGCTTGAAGGCCCGTTTAGTTTCGATCGGCCGCAACCGTTCGCTGGTTTGAGCGACGCACGCATAGCGATTGCCGGAGACGTGCTGCCACCCGTTCGCACCCACGGTGACGATGATCGATCGAAGCCTCAGGCCCGGCTAAACGATTTTGATCTGAGCGCCAACCCGTCTACCTCGTTGCCATCCATCGGGCAGTCCAGACTCGGACAACTCGTGCAGTCGCTGACTAGCTTCGGCGCGCAGCAGAACGGCATCGACCGCGCCACGGCTCGCATCCTGCCCCTCCCAATGGCAACGCTATCGCTGGCAACGCCCAACTAACGCGGTCGTCTTGCATTCACTTGCCAATCGCACCTGAGGGTCGGCAAGTGAGCAACGGATCCGTCGAGATATTCACGCGGCACGGCTCGACAACATCCTCGCGTCATTCTTGACGCAATCAAGATATCGGCACGGCGCCCCTTCCCGATCGAAGGAGTGAATTCCCATCGATCTCCCGGGGATTCGTCACATCGTGATAGCGGTGAATCCAAGGGCCTGATGACCTCCCGTAGGGTAGCCGGACTCATCGGGACATGTCATGCCTCGCCGAATCGTCATGGGGATCGACGCGTGTCAATGAGCGACGACGTGGTCGGGGCACTCGCCGTATCCGGTGTGACACGACCGCG
Source organism: Pandoraea sp. PE-S2T-3 (assembly GCF_002179965.1). Lineage (GTDB taxonomy): Bacteria > Pseudomonadota > Gammaproteobacteria > Burkholderiales > Burkholderiaceae > Pandoraea. The sequence goes on along the minus strand of NZ_NGUQ01000007.1, from coordinate 479,804 downwards.
ATGACTGCATTCCGCTTCGTTAGCCCCCAACGCCATGCCATCGCCATGAACCGCGCATTCCTGCTGCCTCTCGTAACGACGTTCTACCTGATTTCGCCTGTGGCGAGCGCGTTCGATCTACTCGACGCCGTGCGTGCCGCACGCGAATACAACGCAGGCTTCGCCGCCGCACGCGCCGACCTCGCCGCCAGCGGCGAGCAGTTCGACCAAGGGCTGGCGCAGATCCTGCCTCGCGTCGAACTCGAAGGCCGGTTCGACAGGGAACGCGACAGCGCCTTGCATGGCAAGGAGATCCGCAACCAGACCCTCGACATCGAACTTCGTCAGCCGCTGTTCGACACGGGCCGCTTCGCGGGCTTTCAAAAGGGCCGCGAACTCACCGCACTCGGCGTGAGTACGTTCGCCGGCAGCGAGCAGCAACTGATGCTCGAGTGCGCGCGCGCGTTCTTCGACATTCTCGTGGCGCGTGACAAAGATGCCGCCGCCAAAGCGAGTCGCGACGCGCTCGACGTACAGCTTGCGAACGTCACGGAAGAGGTGGGACTCGGTCTCTCGGCCAAGCTCGATCAGGACGAGGCGCAAGCCGCCTACGACGAAGCGCAGGCCAACGCGCTCGTGGCGGAGAACGAGTGGGAACTCGCAAAACACGCATTCGAGCGCCTGACCGGCCTCAACCCGAATGCCATCTCGGCCCACTTTGGTGAGCGCTTTGCTCAGGCGGGTGCGCTTGCGTCACTGGACGCCTATGTGCAAACCGCCGATACCGACAGCAATGAACTGCGACAGAAGTCGCTCGAGCTCGACGTTGCCAGAACCCATATCGACGAAGCCACGGGCCGTTTCCTGCCGGTCGTCGAACTCTTCGCTCGTCACCGCACCACCGACAGCACGCCGACCTATGCCGAGACGGCCCGTTCTCGACGCGACAACGTCATCGGGGTAAGCGTGACGATCCCGCTGTTTGCCGGTGGCATGCACGCGTCTCAAGTGCGCGAAGCACGCTACAAAGCCGATGGCGCACAGGCAAGACTCGATGACACCCGTATCAAGGTGCGCGAGAGCGTGATCAAGGCCTTTCTCGGTGTGAACAGCGGCGTGCAGCAAGTGCGCGCGCGTTTGGCGCAACGGCTGTCTACACAAAACAAGGTGGGTGCCACGCGACTCGGACGTGACGTCGGCCTGCGCACCAATCTCGATCTTCTGCGGGCAGAGAAAGAGCACTTCGAAGCGCGCACCGGTCTTGCGGAAGCATTCCACGCGTACTACATGTCGCGCTTGCTGCTTGCTTATGCCACCGGTCATCTCGACGACAGCGTGCTCGGTGACCTCAACACGACGCTGATGACACAGGGAGCCTGACCCCACATGCAAACGCATTCCGAACCACAGACCGTCAATGCCGACGCAACCGCCCGTGACAGTGCCGTCGAGAGTGTCGTCATTCTGCTGAGCTTTTTCCGTCTGCCCGCCAATGCCGCGCAGCTTCACCGGGAACTGGCGGGCGACGACGTCAATGCCGCGCAACTGGTGCGCCTGCTGCGCCGTCTCGGCTTGAAATCGCGGCAGGTGACGGTTCTGCCAACACGTCTCGAGAAGACACCGCTGCCCGCGATTGCCGTCATGAGAGACGGCACTTTCATGTTGTTGGGCAAGATCGCGGAGGGCTTGGCGGTGGTGCAGGACAGTTGCAGCGGACAGGTGCTCGCGCTGCCGCTCGCCGAATTCGAAGCGCGGGCTACCGGTGAGCTGGTTCTCGCCACGCAGCGCGCCGCCATACTGGGTGCGGGCGGCAAGTTCGACATCGCGTGGTTCTTGCCGGCCTTCATGAAATACAAACGGCTGATCGGCGAGGTGCTGCTGATCTCGCTGTTTCTGCAACTGTTCGCGCTCATCTCGCCGTTGTTCTTTCAGGTGGTGATGGACAAGGTGCTCGTGCATCAGAGCATGAGCACACTCAAGGTGTTGGTGATCGGGTTGGTGACGGTCTCGGTGTTCGAAGTGGTGATGGGTGGATTACGCACGTACGTTTTCTCGCACACCGCCAATCGCATCGACGTGGAGTTGGGCGCCAAGTTGTTCCGTCATCTGCTAGCGTTACCGATCGCTTATTTTCAGTCGCGCCGCACCGGCGAGACGGTCGCCCGCATCCGTGAGCTCGACAGCATCCGCGAATTCATTACGAGCTCTGCGCTCACGTTGGTGATGGACTTGCTGTTCACGGTGGTGTTTCTCGTCATCATGTGGTTCTACAGTCCGTGGCTCACGATGATCGTGGTGATCTCGCTGCCGGGTTACGCGCTGATCGCCGTGGTCGTCACCCCCATCCTGCGCGCACGTGTTGAAGAGAAATTTCGGCGCGGTGCCGAGTCGCAGTCATTTCTGGTGGAGTCGGTGAGCGGCATTGAAACGCTCAAATCGATGTCGGTCCAACCGCAGGCGCAAAGCCGCTGGGAGACATTGCTTGCGGCGTACGTGCGGGCGAGTTTTCGTACCGCCAATCTCGGCAATATCGCGGGTCAGATGGTGCAACTGGTCTCGAAGCTGTGCGGCGCCACACTGCTGTATCTCGGCGCCATGAAAGTTATTGGCGGCGAGTTGACCGTGGGCCAGCTGGTGGCGTTCAACATGTTCTCCAATCACGTCACTGCGCCCGTACTGCGCCTCTCGCAACTCTGGAACGACTTCCAGCAGGCGCGCATTTCGGTGGATCGTCTGGGCGACATTCTGAACAGCCCTACCGAGCCGGGATACAACCCCGGGCGGGCGATGATGGCATCGATCCAGGGCGATGTGACGTTCGACGGCGTGACGTTCCGCTATCGGCCCGACAAGCCCGAAGTGCTGCACGGCATCACGCTGGCCATCCGGTCTGGGCAAACCGTCGGCATCGTCGGCCCGTCGGGGTCTGGAAAAAGCACACTGACCAAACTCGTGCAGCGTCTTTATGTGCCCTCGGCGGGGCGCGTGGTGATCGACGGCGTCGATCTCGCGATGGTCGACACACACTGGTTGCGCACACAGATCGGCGTGGTGCTTCAGGAGAATCTGCTGTTCAACCGCTCCGTGCGCGAGAACATCGCCATGGCCGATCCTGCCATGCCGATGGAGCGCGTGATCGATGCGGCGAAGCTTGCCGGCGCCCATGAATTCATTCTCGGGATGTCGCACGGTTATGACACATCGATCGAAGAACGTGGCGTGAATCTGTCGGGCGGCCAGCGCCAGCGCATTGCCATCGCGCGCGCACTGGTAACGAATCCGCGCATCTTGATTCTCGACGAGGCCACCAGCGCGCTCGACTACGAATCGGAGAGCATCATTCAGCAGAACATGCGCGCGATCTGTGCGGGCCGCACGGTGTTGATCATTGCCCACCGGTTATCGACTGTGCGCAACGCCGATCGCATCATCACCATCGAAGCGGGAAACGTGGTCGAAGACGGCACGCATGACGAATTGGTCGCGCGAGGGGGCCGTTATGCGCGCTTGTGCAGAATTCAGGCCGGAGAGATTGCAGCATGACGTCCCGGCAACATGTGACGATGGGGTGGAAATGGTTGACGGCTCGCTGGCAGAGGGTCCCGTCGCACGAGCGTGAATTCTTGCCCGCCGAACTTGAGATTCTCGAAACCCCTGCGTCTCCCGCTGGCCGCATGGTGGCGATGCTGATCATGGCGCTCTTCTTCGTCGCGTTGGTCTGGTCGATCGTTGGGCGCGTCGACATGAACGCCGTCGCGCAGGGCAAGGTAGTGCCGGTGGGCGGTACCCAGTCGATCCAGCCGTTCGAGATCGGCATCGTGCGCAAGATCCTGGTCGACGATGGCCAACAGGTCAAAAAAGGCGACCTGCTGGTCGTGCTCGACAGTGTGGAGGAGCACGCCGATCTGATGCAACTCGAGCGGCAACTGACCACGGCGCAACTCGATGCCGGGCAAGTGCAGGATTTCCTCGCCACGTTGGACGGGCACGCCGGCGCGCCGGCCTGGGACACGGGGACGGGCAGTGCCATACAGGTGGAGCGCGCGCGCAGCCTGCTGGCATCACATCAGGCTATCTTCCGCGCCAAGGTCGCCTCGGTGGCCGCGCAGCGCGCCGAGGACGACGCGATGCTGGCAGCCAGCGCGAGCGAAATCGAGCGGCTGAAGGTGCGGCGCGATGTGTTGGCGAACAAAGAGAGCGCGCTCAAGACATTGCTCGAACACAACGGTGTGGCGCGTCTGAAATGGCTCGAGGCGCAGCAGGAACTCGCCGAGAACGACCAGACCCTGAACGCCGAGCGTCAACGCAGCCGGCAGCATCGTGCAACGCTGGCTCGACTGGCGGAAGATCTGAATCAGGCGCGTGCCGAATTTCGTCGTGAGGCGCTGACCGAACTGACGAAAGCCAACGATCAGATGCGTGAGGCGCAACTGAGCATCGATCGATATCGACAACGTGAGCAGTACCGGTTTTTGCGGGCGCCCGTAGACGGTACTGTTCAGCAACGCGCCATTCACACGGTCGGCGGCGTGGTGCAACCGGCGCAGACTTTAATGATCGTGGTGCCCCACGATGTGCCGTTGGCGGTAGAGGCCAAGGTGCTCAATCAGGACGCCGGCTTCGTTAAAGCGGGGCAGGCCGTCACGCTGAAGATCGAGGCGTATTCGTACACCAAGTACGGCACGCTCGCCGGCACGGTGGAGCACGTCTCTCAAGACGCTGTCAATGACGAGAAACTCGGGCCGGTGTACATGGCGCGCATTCGCCTGCCTCGTGAATCGGTGAGCCAGAACGGACACGTGTTGCACATTCAGACGGGCATGGCCGTGACGGTGGAAATCAAGACGGATGAGCGCCGCGTGATCGACTATCTGCTTTCGCCGATCAAGGAGGTCACGTCGGAGTCGTTCGGGGAGCGATAGAGACCGGTCTCCGGCCAGCAGGCGATAAAGGCGGCTGGGCAGCCGAGGCCACCGACGTGGCGGGTCGAACAGTCCATGACCCGCCGCGTCGGCGTATGACGGTGTTGCGGTGCTCAGGCAGCCAATCGCTGCGGTGCCGCACTGCCGACGCGCGACAGCGCCGGTGCTTGCGCCACGCGCGGCTCATCGCGCAGACGGAAGAGCGCTACCGTCTCGGCAAGCATGCGCGCCTGCTCGCTGAGCATCGCCGAGGCCGCTGCCGATTCTTCCACCAGCGCGGCGTTCTGCTGCGTAGCCTGATCCATCTCCGACACCGAGCGGTCGATCTGGCTGATGCCGGTGCTCTGCTCGGTCATGGCACCGTGGATCTCGCTCACCAAACGCTGCACGCGCGTGATGCCGTTCACGATCTCGCTCATCGTGTTGCCGGCCGCCTGCACGCGCTCGGTGCCGCTCTTCACGTTCTGCACTGAAGTTTCGATCAGCGCCTTGATTTCCTGCGCGGCGGCGGCACTGCGTTGTGCCAGCGTGCGCACTTCTCCAGCCACCACCGCAAAGCCCCGGCCCTGCTCGCCCGCACGGGCGGCTTCCACGGCGGCGTTCAGCGCGAGGATGTTCGTCTGGAACGCGATGCCGTCGATCACGCCGATGATTTCCGTAATGCGCTGCGACGATTGCGTGATCGCGCCCATCGTCGTCACGGCGTCGGTCACCACCTGACCGCCGCGTGCCGCCGCGGCGCTGGCGTCGTTGGCGAGACGCGTGGCGTGCTCGGCGGTGTCGGCCGTCTGCTTCACGCTGGACGTGAGTTCCGTCAATGCGGACGACGTTTCCTGCAACGATCCGGCCGATTGCTCGGTGCGTTGCGAAAGATCGCGGTTGCCCATTTCGATTTCGCTCGTGGCAGATGTCATCGAGGCAACACCGGAGCGCACGTCGAGCATCACGGAACTGATCTTGTCGACGAACGCGTTGAACGATTTCGAGATCTGCGCGACTTCATCATGACCTTCCACGTTCAGGCGTTGCGTCATGTCGCCGTCGCCCGAGCCGATGGTGTCCATCGCGTCGCGCACGATCGACAGGCGCTTGAACGCGCGCGACGTGAAGAGCGATGCAATGACCAGCGCGATCAACGTGAGCACGACCAGCGTGATGACGGTGGCGCCCAGCACGTGGGTCAGACCGGCGGTGGCTTCGGCACGATCGAGCGCGACAACCAGATACCAGTCGGTGCCGGGAATGCGCTTGGCCTTGAGCAGCTTCGGGGCGCCGGAGAGCGTCATTTCCACCGGCTTGGCATCGTCGCCGGCCATACCGGCGAGCGAGTCGGCGGTGAGCGTGGCGGCCACGTCGGTCGACGGCTTGAGCGAGAACTTGCTGTCCGGGTGCGCGATTACCTGACCGTCGCTCGCGACCACCAGCGCCAGGCTGGCGGGGGTGGGGTGTACGGCCTTGATGATGTCCTGCACCCCCGTGAGTGCCACGGCACCGCTCACGACACCGGTGATCTGCCCGTCGCGCAAAATCGGCGTGGTGAAGGCGACATACGGGATGCCGGTCGACGAATCGCCGTACGGCTTGGTGACCACCAGCTTGCCGGCGGCCACGGCGCTCTTGTACCAAGGGCGTGCGGTCGGGTCGTAATCGGGCTGTGTGACGGCGGTGGAGAAGAACGTCTTGTCCGACCAGCCGACGCTGGTGATCGGGAAATCGTTGGTCTTGCCAAGCAGCTTGACGAGGCCGGCGGGGTCGCCCTTTTCCACGACTTGCGCGGTGGCGTTCACGGCGGTCGCCTTATCGGTGGACCAGCGCTCGATGGTGCTCGCGTTGCCGTTAGCCACGGCCGCGAGGGTGTGAGCGATGCTCGACATCATGCTGTCACGCACGATCACATAGGTCGTGATGCCAGACAGAATCAGGGCACCGACCACCGTCAGGCAGGTGATCAGCAGAATCCGGGTTCGCAACGAAGTGACTTTCATAAGCTGCCGTCGATTGGCCCGCGCGCGAGCCGTTGAGAGAGGGGAACCGCCGCGACGGGCACTGGCCCTCGCTGACGCACTCAAACACTACTGGTCTACTCTCTCGGCTTACGGCGCAATCCGGTGACAACTTTAATGAACGCAGGTCAATGCGCGTCAGACCGGGCTCAACCGGGGCTGACGAAGCTTTCCGATGCTTACATCGGCGGCACCTTGCGGTACTTCTCGGCACCGCGACGGTGCATGCCTATGCCGCCGGTCGAATGGCTCGCCACCACAGCGGCATCATGACGAGACTGACCAGGGCGGCCAACGCGAGCGCCGCGCGCAGGCCCGCCTCAAAAGGGTGCAATGCCGCCAGCAGCGAGCCGAAGGTCGCGACACCCAGTGCTGCGCCCGCCTGACGCGCCGTATTGAGCACCGCCGCGGCGACGCCGGCGCGGGCCGCAGGGACCGTTTCCAATGCGGGTGCGGTTGCGATAGGCGAAACAACGCCCGACGCCAGACCGATCGCCAGCATTGGCAGGATCGCAAAGCCATAGGGCATGTCGCTCGTCACGAACCCCAACCCAAGCGCTCCCGCCGCGTAACCGCCAAAGGCCGCGATCATCGGCCGGACCGGGCCGAACCGCGCGGCGATTCGCCCGGCCAACAGACTGCCCGCCGCCACCATGACGGTCATCGGCAGTAGCGCCACACCGGTTTGCAGTGGCGAATAACTGCGCGCCTGTTGAAAGTGCAGGCTGACGACAAACAGCAGGCCGTAGAAGACGAAGGCTGAGGCCATCGACGCGCACGTCGAACCCGAGAAGACGCCATGGCGGAACAACCCCAGCGGCAACATCGGATGCGCGTGTACCGTTTCGATGCGCAGGAGCGCGGCCCACGCGAGGCACGTCACGACAGCACCACTGACAATGACGGGGGACGTCCAGCCAAGGGTGTGTCCTTCGATCAACACGCCGACCAGCGTGCCGAGTGCCGCGATGCCGCAGGCGAGCCCCAGCAGGTCGACAGGCGCGCGCTGACCGGACGTGGCAGTGCCCCGGTCTTCCGCGATGCGCCACGCCAGCACCATGCCGGCGAGGCAGATCGGGACATTCACGAAGAAGACACTGCGCCAGTCAAACCAATGGATCAACGCGCCGCCTACGAGAGGGCCGGCGGCCATCGCAATGCCACCGAGACCGACCCATCGTCCGATGGCACGTGCCCGGGCCTGTGGGTCAGGGGTCGCGTCGCGAATGAGCTTGAGCGAGCACGGCACCAGCAGCGCTGCGCCGATGCCTTGCACCGCGCGTGCGGCAATCAGCATGTCAGTCGATCCCGCCAGCGCACATGCGAGCGACGCGAGCATGAAGAGCCCGAGCCCCGCGAGATAAACCCGTCGCGCACCCCATCGGTCACCCAGCGTGCCGCCCGTGAGCAGCAGGCTGGCGAACATCAGCGTGTAGGCGTTGACCACCCATTGGAGCCCTGCCATCCGCACGTCGAACGCGACGCTCAACCGTTCAAGCGCAACGTTGACGATGGACGTGTCGAGCAAGACCACGACATAGCTGATGCAGGTCGCTGCCAATACCCGGCGGCGCGCGGTGTTGGAGGCGTCGTCGGCGTCGTGGGTGTTAACGATGTCGGGGGCGAGAACGGATGTGGCGTGTTCGATGCCGACACTGTCGGTGAGAGGCAACTCGCGATGCGCGCGCATGACCGGCGTTCCAGTGAGGATGATGGCCGGAGTCTACGGGCGCGCGAGCGCGGGATGTTTCTACGCGTCGTGAAGTGTCGACGTCACTCACGCGGTGTCTTGCTACGGGGTTTGTCGTCACCGGCTACGCGGGCGTCGCTGCGCCCGGCGCACTCAGCGCGGCTTCGCTGCTTCGGATGCGGTGAAGTCGGCGAAGCTAACCGTTCTTGCGCCACACGCTTCGGTGAGCTCGGGATCGTGACTGGAGAAGAACACGCAGCGATCCTTGCCAAGCGTGGTGAGCAGGTCGATCAACACCGCACGCGCAGCGGCGTCGAGGCCGTTGCCCGGCTCGTCGGCGACGATCACACGCGGGGCGCCGAGCAGCGTGGCACTGAGAAAGAACTTGCGACGCGTGCCCAGCGACATTTGCTCGAAGCGCTTTTCCATATGCGGGGCGAGCCCGAAGCGGCTGGCCAGATCGAGCACGCTGTCATCGACGCTCACCTTCTTTTCGGACGCCACCATGTCGAGGAACGCGCGTCCGGTCTGAAACGGGTAGGCGAGACAGTCGTCCGGGACGTAAGCCAATGAGGATTTGGCGGCGAGCGGTGCGTCGCGCAGCGAGTGACCGTCGAGCCAGACGTCGCCCGTATCGGCATCGATCGTCCCGGCGAGAATGCCGAGCAACGTCGACTTGCCGCTGCCGTTTTCGTCGCTCAGTGCGACGCATCCGGCGCCGGCGCGAAAGTGCATATCTTCGAAAAGCGTACGGCTGCCGAAGCGTTTGGTGAGATGTTCGAAGCGAAGCATGGAGGAGTCGGTGAGCAGATCAGGGAACAATGCAGTGCCACGCGACGGCGACCCAGAGCGCGGCGAGTGTGGCGCCGAGCAGTACCGATTGCCGTGGGACGTAGCGTTGCGGGAGTCGTAGCAAGGCAACCAGCGGCGCGCCACTGACGATGACGATCCATGCTTGAACGATGGAGATGGCGCCGTTGATCGTCAGGTACGCCGGGCCGAGTGCAGCGAATGGCAACGCGAGCACGGCGATGGTCGTGATGTCGGCGACCGTCTGCGTGAATCGTCTGCGAGGCAGCGAATTCATGAAGTGCGCTGCGCGCTGATGGGCGGCGCTCAACTCGCGATAGTGCATCGCCGCCACCAGCACGATGATCGCCTGCGAGATCAATACCAGCGGCAGTCCACGCTTGTCGAATTCCCACAGTGCGGTGAGATAAACGGTGAGACCGACGGTCGAACCCATCAATAGGCAGCGGCCAAACACGGCGCTGGCGTGATGACGCAGGATGCCGATTTGCAGTCGCGCGATGGGAGGTAGCCAACCCTGCGAGCCTTCGCGCAGTGCATTGACTGAAACCACCGGCAGCCTGCGATGCGCGCTTTGCACGGGCGACGTGCGCGCGAGCGCCCACACGGCGATCAGCAGCGCACCGGTCAGCCCCGCATAGGCGGAGGCGCCCGTGAAGCGCAATCCCGCGATCAGCAGAAGATTGGCGGCGAACAGCGGCCACACGGATTGCCACTTGCGATGCAAGACCGCCAACTGCGCCGCCAGTGTGATGAGCGTCAGATCGAATACATACAGGTAATGCGTGCCGGGATGCGTCGCGAGGGCGACGACGGCCGCCACAACACTGAGCAGCAGCGGCGTGCTGGCCAGTGCCAATACCGCGAGATCGACACCGCGCTCGCGCCAGCCGGGGATCGGCAACGACCGGAAGAACGCCGCGAACTTGCCACCCCCAATCGCCCGGCGCTGCGCCAGTACCCACAGCATGCCGATGCCTTCGAGCGCATGAATCCACAGAAACTGCCACTCGATGCCGCGTGCCGGTGAGAGCGTGGCCAGTACCGGCGCGCCGAGAATGCGCGCTTGCGCGAAAACGGGCATCGACGGCAGCAGTAGCATGGTCACGAGACACAGCGCCTGCCAGTGTCTGAGCAACACTCTCGACGTTTCGTGGGCGTACCAGCGCAATCGAAGGATCAGCATGACAAGCGACGCGCGGCCGTGGGGATGCAGGTCATTTCAGATAGGTCTTGATGACGTGCAGCATCGGGGCCATTTCGGTCTCCCGCTGCGCCTGATCGGGTTCGTTGACCAGATGGTCGACGAGGTGGCCTTCGATGACGGCCGCCATCAGCCCGTTGACCGCGCCGCGAATGGCCGCGATCTGTTGCAGGATTTCGACACAGTCGCCCTCCTGATCCAGTTGGCGCTCAAGCGCCTGCGCCTGCCCTTGGATGCGGCGAACCCGTGCCAACAGCTTGTTCTTGTCTCGAATCGTATGCACGTCTGACCGCGCTCCTGTAGATGCCGGGAAATCCGTGAAAAAAATGCTAACACAAATATACTGGTGGGGAGTATATTGGCGGCAGTCGCGAGTGACCGTTACGGGCCACTTTCCGACCCGTTTCGTCGAATAGCGACCGCGCTGTTCGATCTTCCCCGTCTGTTCGCGAGCTGTCTCATGACTGAATTCTCGACCCTTCTTCAGCAAGGCAATGCCTGGCTGTTCATTCCGAGCGCGATCCTGCTGGGCGCGCTGCACGGGCTCGAGCCCGGGCATTCCAAAACGATGATGGCGGCGTTTATCGTCGCGATTCGCGGCACGGTCGGGCAGGCAGTGCTGCTCGGGTTGTCGGCGACGGTGTCGCATACCGCCGTGGTGTGGGTGGTGGCGATGGCCGGCTTGTACTTCGGACGCGGCTGGGATGCCAACGCGTCAGAGCCGTATTTCCAGTTGGCGTCGGCGGTACTGATCGTGCTGATTGCGTGCTGGATGCTGTGGCGCACGTGGCGCGATAACGCTCGGGCCCGCGCGCACGATGCTGGCCACGATCACGATCACGATCACGATCACGATCACGCGCATCCGCACCCGCACGGCCATGAACATGACCATTCGCACGATCACGATCACGGCCATGCGCCGGGGCACGTTCACACCGGGCATGTGCAGCATCAGAATCTGAGTTCCGTCGCCCACACCTATGCCCATGCGCAGCCCGCACAAGCGCGCGCAGTGTCGAGTATGGCGACGGCGGAATATCAGGATGCCCACGAGCGGGCCCACGCCCGGGACATCGAGAAGCGCTTTGGCGATCGCAACGTCACGACGGGGCAGATCGTGATGTTCGGTGTGACGGGCGGTCTCGTGCCGTGTCCCGCGTCGATTACGGTGTTGCTGCTGTGCCTTCAACTCAAGCGCTTCGTACTGGGTGCCGGGCTCGTACTGTGTTTCAGCATCGGGCTGGCCCTCACGATGGTCGTCTCCGGGGTGTTGGCGGCGCTGAGCGTGCGGCACGTATCGCGACGCTGGAGCGGGTTCGGTGAATTCGCGAGAAAAGCGCCGTATTTCTCGGGCGCGCTGATTATTCTGGTCGGCCTGTACGTCGGCTATCAGGGCGCGTCGCACCTCTGGTTCAACGGCTGAGCCGGGAATTCCTCTGCGTCGATTAGTGCAGTCGGCAAACAAATCCTGTGCGGCGGGGCAGCTGTTCGACGCCCTGCCGCGTCCCTAGACTGGGAGCCTCGATTGTTTCCGATAGAGGATTCCGCACATGACGCACCTTCTGCTTCGCACGCTCAAACTGGCCGCGTTGGGCCTTTCTCTCGGTGCCGCGACCGCTGGCGCGGCACACGCGTCTGATACCCCTGCGCATCCGACTATCCGCGCGATGCTCGGCGCGACGCCGGTGGACCATCTTGATCCGAAGCGCACGGCGCTCCTCGTGATCGATTTCCAGAACGAGTATTTCACCGGCCGCATGCCGATTCCCGACGGTGCCCGCGCGATGGAAAACGCCAAGCAACTCATCGCGTTTGCCGACGAAGCGAAAATTCCTGTCTTCCAGATTCAGCATGTCGCCCCTGCTGGCGCCGCTGTTTTTGCAAATGACGGTGCAACGGTCGCGTTCGTGCCGGGAATGGCGCCGCGTGCACACGACACGGTATTGCAGAAGACGACGGTCAGTGTGTTTGCCAGCACCGATCTCGACAAACGGCTCAAGGCGCAGGGCATCGACACGATCCTGATCGCGGGGCTGATGACGCACGCGTGCGTGGCCGGCGCCGCACGGGATGCCGTGCCGTTGGGCTATACCGTCGTGGTAGCATCGGACGCCACCGCCACCCGGGACATCGCGCGCGCCGACGGCTCGCAAGTATCGAGCGACGTGTTGCACCGCGCGGCGCTCGCCGAAATCGAAGACACCTTCGGCGATGTGATGACCACCGACGGCATCCGCCGTCTGCCGCTGCGTTGATGGCGGCCCCGTTCCCGATCTGACCTGCACACGACGTCCGCCATGGATCAACTGCTGGCAATGCGCATCTTCTGCACCATCGTCGACGCCAAGGGGTTTTCGGCGGCGGCGGAGGTGCTCGGCATGTCGCATTCCAGCGTGTCGCGGCAGTTGAAGCAGACCGAGGCGGCGTTGGGCGTGCAACTGCTCAATCGCACCACGCGGGGTTTCACGCTGACCAGTGCCGGGGAGCGCTATCACCGGCATTGCCTCGATATCTTGTCGCGCGTCGATGCCATGACGCATGCCATGTCGGGCGAGCGAGAACAGGTGAGCGGTGCGTTGCGTGTGACGGTGCCGTTAGCCATCGGCACGTTGGAGTTGGCCGATTGGCTGCCGGCCTTTGAATCGCAATATCCCGATATCGCGTTGACGCTGTCATGCAGCGACCAGTTCGTCGATCTCGTTGCCGAGCGCTTCGATGTTGCATTGCGCATCAGCGCTGCGCCATTGGCCGATAGCAGTCTGATGGCGAAATTGCTGACGACATCGGATACCGTTCTCGTCGCCTCACCAGCGTATCTCGCCCAACATGGTTTGCCGTCGGTGCCCGCCGATCTGGTGAACCATCGACGGCTCGCGTCCGTGCGGCCGGGGCAAGTGGCGGAGTGGTCGATCACCGACGCTGCGGGCGAGCCGCATCGTGTGCCGGTTGCGGGTGGATTCACCAGTGACGCGATTCCTGCGCTGTTTTCTGCGGCGCTCGCCGGTGCGGGCATCGCCGCATTCACCGAGCGTACGGTGCGAACCGAACTCGCCCGGGGCACGCTTGTCCGGGTGCTGCCGCAGTACCGCATGGGGGCGCATCACTACTACGCGCTGTATCCGCGTACGCGCCACGTCAACCCGCGAGCGCGGGCGTTCATCGACTTCATGGCGGTGCATTACGGCCGCCGGTAACGAGACATCGCCACCACGCCGAACGGCCGTTCAGCAGAAGATATCGACCGTTTGTGCGAGGAATTTGGCCACCGGGGCGAGCCGTGCTGCTGCCGAACCCACTGCCACCAATCCGTCCAAGAGAGCCATCCAGGGCATATCGACCTCCGCTATTCGGTTTCATCGGTCTCGCGTTTCGCGAGTTGATTCAACGATACCGGGCGGGCCGTTCCGTGCAAACTGAGACAAATCACAGTGACGGCCGGCTATGCCAGAATTGACGCCTCTGCCAGCCCGGCACCGCTTGCGCGAGGTGGCGGTGTTTTCGCCAGAATCGACATTCGCGACTGCCTGATCGACCGGATGAGCGCAGCGCGCATTCTGACCTGCGAAACAAGCGCTATCGCGCTATGCTTCGCGCGGCGGCAATACCTGCCGTCACCGCTTTGAGCCCATCACCGGAGTTTTCGCATGACGTTGACCGAGCTGCTTGTCCCCACGTTGTCGCAGATGCTGCGCGCGTTGTCTAATTGGCTGGATAAGGCCGCAGAATACGAACGCTCGGCGGGCAAAGACCCCAACGCGTTGATGACGTTGCGTCTCGCCCCCGACATGTATCCGCTCGCCGCCCAAGTGCGCTTCGTGAGCTATCAGGCGATGGAGCCGGCCTATCGGCTGCGCGGAGAAGCCGTGGCCGAGGCGGCGCTCGATGTGCAGCGCGAAGGCTGGAACGCCAACCAGAAGCCGGGCACGTTCGATGACGCGAAGGCTTGCCTTGCCCGCTCACTCGCGTTTCTCGACGCCCTGCCCCCGGGCGCACTGGACGCCGGCCAAGACCTCACCGTGTCGCTCGCGCTGCCGAACGGCGTCGTGTTCGACATGACCGGCGATCAATACGCGCGCGACTGGCTGCTCGCCCAGTTCTACTTCCATATCAATACGGCTTACGGCATCTTGCGTCACCACGGCGTCGAACTCGGCAAAGCCGACTACGTGCCGCATGTGCTGGCTTATCTGCGCCCGGGCACGGCACCGCAGGCATAAGCCATTAGCATCGCCCACGACCCCCTCACGCCACGCGCGCCTCACCGCCTATTACTCTCCGATAAGAAACGGCGGCCCGAAGCGCGTGGCGATGTGTTCGGTCGACTCGAACAGCTCACGCAGCACCTGACTCGTGCACGTGGGCTGCACATACAGATAGAACGCCACATCGGGTAGCCGGGGCAGCCCGTCCGCCTCCGAGAGCACGCGCATATTGGCGTCGAGGAGTTCGGTGGTGCGCGCGGTGATGCCCAGCCCTGCACTGATCGCGGCCTTGATGCCCGTAAGCGTGGGCGAATGGAAGCTGGTTCGCCACGCAATACCGGCCGCATTGAGCCGTTCGATGGATAACCGCCGGAACAGGCTCAATTCGTCCGCCATGACGAGCGGCACCGGCTCGGCGGCATTGAAGATGAAGTCGTCCGCACAGATCCAGACCATCGGCGACGTGCGCAGCTTGATGCCCGGAAACCCTTCGTCATAGCGCGTCGAGATCGCCAGATCGAGCTCCTTGTCGCGCAACGCGTCCATCAGGTGCGGGCTGCGCCCGACGATGATCTCGAGTTGCAACTCACCGGACAGCTTCGACAACCGGCGCAGCATACTCGGCAGTATCGAGTCGGCCACATCGTGCGGCGAGCCGATGCGCAGCTTCTCCGCGGGTCCGCGCGTGTGCATGACCTGCACGGCCTGATCGTTGAGCGCGAGAATCTTGTTGGCATACGCCACCAGCCGCACACCATCGGCGGTCATCGTCTTCTGACGGCCCTGCTTCTCGAACAGCGGGCAGCCCATTTCCTGCTCCAGCCGCTGCATCTGCTGCGTGATCGCCGACTGGGTGCGGCCCACGCGCGTGGCCGCTGCCGCAAAGGTTTCGTGCTGGGCAATCGCGACGAAAGTGCGCAGTAGATCGATATCCAGATTTCGCATGAGGTTCCGTGCCGATACTTCAGAGTTGCTAATGTATCCGGGATAAAAATTAAATTGTTCTTGCAGATTTTGGTCGATAACCTGCGTAACACTCAAGCAATATTTATGTGACCGAGGGCAGATCACTCCCCCGCTAATGGATCCCCTCAATCGGTCCAACCCAAGGAGACTCAGGATCATGTGGCAACGACACCTTGCAGCCGCGCTATTCGCGACACTCGCCATGACGGGCCTCGCGCACGCCGACCAACTGGCTGATATCAAGGCGCGCGGCACGCTGGTTTGCGGCACGCAGAACGCCAGCGAGCCCTACGCGTTTCCCGATGCCGCCTCGCGCAAGATCGTCGGCTTCGACGTCGACGTGTGCAGCGCGATCGCCAAGGGTCTCGGTGTGAAGCTGGAACACCGTGCACTGTCGACCGATGCCCGTATCGCTGAGTTGAAGACACGCCGTGTCGACGTGCTGGCCGCCGCCGTCGCATGGATGCCCGCACGCGCCGCACAGGTCGACTTCAGCGACCAATACTTCGTCGCCCCGATTCGCGTGCTGGTGCGCGCCGACTCGCCGATCCAGACGCTGGACCAACTCGCCGGCAAGAAGATCGCCGCATCCGAAGGTTCCAGCTCGGCGGCAGTCTCGGTCACGCGCCTGCCCGACTCCAACCTGCTCACGTTCCACGACATCTCGTCGGCGTTCCTCGCGCTGCAACAGGGCAAGGTGGAAGGGCTCGTCGCCGGTCAACTGATCTTGTCGCGTTTTGCCAGCGAAGCGGCCGCCAAAGGGACGCCGCAGCAATATCGTCTGCTGACCAAGCCGGTCTACGAAGAACGCTGGGGTGTGGTGACCAACAAGAACGAGCCGGCACTGATGGCGGCGGTCAACAAGATCCTGCTCGACTACGAGAAGACCAACGGCTTGCAGGACAGCTTCGACAAGTGGCTGGGCGCCAAGTCCGTCTACAAGTTCACGCGCGACTACAAGGTCGAGCCGATCAAAGTGCAGTAAGCGAGACGCCCTGCGATGTTCGATCTCTCGTTTTTGCTCGAAGACGGCTACCTGAAGCTGTTTCGCGATGGGGTGCTGACGACGCTGCGCCTGTTCGTGGTCTCGGGCCTGCTCGCGATCGTGGTGGGTGTGACGCTCACCACCTTGCGCGCCATGCCGGTGAAACTCTTCAAGGGCTTTGTGATCGTGGTGGTCGAGTACCACCGCAATGTGCCGGTGCTGGTGCAGATTCTCGTGTGGTACTTCGGCGTGCCGCAACTGCTGCCCGACGGCGCGCGTGACTGGATCAATGCCGGCAACACCGAGTTCTTCTTCGCGACGGTGGCGCTCGCGCTCAACGCGGGGGCGTTTATCTCGGAGGACATGCGCTCCGGCCTGCGCGCCATTCCCCACACCCAACAGGAAGCCGCGTGGTCGATCGGTCTGACGTATCTGCAATCGTTCCGCTACGTGATCCTGCCGCAAGGCATTCGTGCGGCGTTGCCCGCCCTGCTCAATCAGGCGTTGCTGCTCTTCAAGAACAGCTCGCTGGCGATGGCCATCGGCGTGCACGAATTGCTGTATCGCACCCGTCAGATCGATAACCTGACCTTCCGTACATTCGACGTATTTCTGGTGGCGACGATTTTGTATCTGATCGGTACGCTGGCCTTGATGGCGCTCTCCGAGCACTTTGCCAAGCGCCGTACGGCGCCATCGGGAGTCTGAGGCCATGTTCGAGATTCTTCACGACTATCTCGCGTTGTTCCTCGTCGGCAGCTGGCCCAACGGCCCGCTGGGCGGCGTGGCGGTCACGCTCATTCTCTCGGCGCTGGGGCTGGTGATCTCGTTCCCGATTGCGGTAGCGATCGGCATGGGGCAAGTCTCGCCGTGGCGTTGGCTGCGACGCGTGATCGGTGTGTGGACGCGCCTCGTGCGCGGCATTCCGCTGCTGATGATCATCTTCTGGGCGTACTTCGCGGTGCCGTTGCTGGTGGGGGCCGAAGTCTCGGCGTTCACGACGGCGGTCTGCGCCATCATCGTCTACGAAAGCGCTTTCCTGTCGCAGATCGTGCGTGCCGGTCTGGAAGGCCTGCCGCGCGGACAGATGGAAGCCGCGCGCTCGAATGGGCTGTCGTGGCTGCAAAGCATGCGCTACGTGCAGTTGCCGCAGGCGCTCGCCAACATGCTGCCGTCGATCGTCAATCAGTTCGTGTCGATCATCAAGGCGACGTCGCTGGCTTACGTCATCGGCGTGCCGGAGCTGACGTACTCGGCCGCGCAGGTGAACACGATCACGCTGACCAAGCCGCTGCAAACGTTCCTCGTGCTCGCAGCATTCTATTTCGTGGTGTGTTTCGCCATCTCGCGCTTCGCCGGCTGGCTGGAGCGTCGCATCGCCCGCCAGCGCGCGGGGTTGGCCTGAGCACGTGAAGCACTCAAGTATTCAGAAGGAGAACGCGGCCATGACCATGCTCGCATTCGAGAATGTCCAGAAGTACTACGGTGAGCATCACGTGCTCAAGGGTATCGACGCCACCATCAACCGCGGCGAAGTCGTTGTCGTGTGCGGGCCGTCGGGCTCGGGCAAGTCGACGCTGATTCGCACGGTTACCCGGCTCGAAGCGATTCAGCAGGGACGCATCCTGTTCGAAGGCAAGGACGTGACGGCGCGCGACGTGAAACTCAACCAGTTGCGTGCGCGCATCGGCTTTGTGTTCCAGAGCTTCAACCTGTTTCAGAACCTGTCGGTGCGGCAGAACCTGATTCTCGGCCCGACGAAGGTGCTCGGCATGTCGCGCGATGAAGCCACGGCGCAAGCCGAAGCGCTGCTCGCGAAGGTGGGTCTCGCGCACAAGATCGATGCGATGCCGGCCAACCTCTCGGGCGGGCAACAGCAGCGCGTGGCGATTGCGCGCGCGTTGGCCATGAAGCCGCCGCTCATGTTGTTCGACGAGCCGACGAGTGCGCTCGATCCGGAGATGGTGCAGGAAGTGCTGCAAGTCATGCGCGCCCTCGCCGACGAAGGTCTGACGATGATGATCGTCACGCACGAGATGGGTTTTGCCCGTGATGTCTCGAGCCGCGTCTGGTTCATGGATCAGGGCGAATTGCTCGAAGACTCGCCGCCGGCTGAGTTTTTCAGTCAGCCGAAACACGCGCGCGCGCAGCGGTTCCTGCAAGACGTGCTGCGTCCGCAACCGTTCGTGAGCGTGCCCCGCGACGCGGTACCGGCCTGATACCCCATAACGATAAAACACACACGCGACATTGCCCTAGTCAGCTGTTTTCGGGCACATCCATAACAAAGCTTCACGGAGAACACCCTCACCATGTCCACGCAAACTGAACAACGCCAGGCCGTCGTGGCCGATGCCATCGCCGCAATGAAGGCCGCACTGGCCCCGGCGGGCGAAACGCGCCCGGCACTCGCTGCCGTGCTCGAACAGGTCAAGTCGCTCGCCGCACGCACCGCGCTGTGGAACGACGCCGACTTCCCGCCGCCGAACGACGGCGAGCTGCAAGCGCGCTATCTGATTCACGAAGATGCCGATCGCACCTATGCGCTGTATCTCAACGTGATGCGCCCCGGCAAGAAGATCACGCCGCACAACCACACCACGTGGGCGTGCATCGCGGCGGTCGACGGCACTGAATACAACTACGTGTATCGCCGCACCGATGACGGCGCGACGCCCGGCGTCGGCACGCTCGAAGTGAGCGACACCGTCGTGGTCGATCCGGGGCATGGCATTGCGCTGGCCTCGGAAGATATCCACGCCGTGGAGATCAAGGGCGAAGCCCCCATTCGCCACCTGCACATGTACGGCCGCGCACTGGAGACGCTCACCGAGCGCATCACGTTCGATCTGGATAAAGGCACGTATCAGGTGATGGACATCGGCGTGAAGACACGTCGATAAGCGCGCCGCTAAGCGCAAAAACTCACCGATAGAAACCGCCGCCTGCGTGGTGCACTGAGCGCCAAGCACGGAACGCAGC
Source organism: Pandoraea sp. PE-S2T-3 (assembly GCF_002179965.1). Taxonomy (GTDB): domain Bacteria; phylum Pseudomonadota; class Gammaproteobacteria; order Burkholderiales; family Burkholderiaceae; genus Pandoraea. The sequence continues at coordinate 460,058 of NZ_NGUQ01000007.1, read as the reverse complement.
ACCGGCCGCGGTAATTCCTGACGGCGCGAGCGAATCTCGCGCCCCCCGCATCACACCGCCCTGACCGGCGGTGCGGGCTCGCTCATCCCTACGTTTCGGCAAACGCCGCGACGAACTTCGAAAACTGACGCTACGCTATGACCTCGTTCACTCCTTCATTCGTGCCGGCCGCCCAGCTCAAGGACTGGCTGCACGACGGCACCGAGATTGCCGTCTTCGACGTGCGCGAGCACGGCCAGTACGGCGAAGCCCACCTGTTCTATGGCGTGACGCTGCCCTACAGCCGCCTCGAACTCGATATTCCCCGGCTCGCGCCGCGCCGTGATGCGCGCGTGGTGGTCTATGACACCGACGCGTCGGTCGCCGTGGAGGCAGCCGCGCGTCTGGCGGCGCTCGGCTACACGAACGTGCATGTGCTGGAGAACGGCACCCAAGGCTGGCAACAGGCGGGGTACGCGCTGTTCGCCGGTGTGAATGTGCCGTCGAAGACGTTCGGCGAACTGGTGGAATTGGCGTATCACACGCCGCGCGTGACCGCGCGCGAACTCGCCGCGATGCGCGAGCGCGGCGACGAGGTCGTGATTCTCGATGGCCGCCCCGTCAACGAGTATCTGAAGATGACGATCCCGTCGTCGATCTGCTGCCCGAATGGTGAACTGGGCTACCGCATTCGCGAACTGGTACCGAACCCGCAAACGCCCATCGTGGTGAACTGTGCCGGGCGTACCCGCAGCATCATCGGCGCGCAGACACTGATCAATCTCGGCATTCCGAACCCTGTGATGGCGCTCGAGAATGGCACGCAAGGCTGGTATCTCGAAGATCTGCCGCTCGAACATGGCAGCACGCGCCGTTATCCGGATGCCGTCGCGCCGTCGAATGTCGCGCAAATGCAGGAAGCCAGCGACGCGCTGGCCGAGCGCTTCGCCGTGCCGGAAATCGATGCAGCGACGTTTGCCGAGTGGGCTGGCGACGCGTCGCGCTCGCTGTACCTGTGCGACGTGCGCACGCCGGAAGAATTTGCCGCCGGCACGTTGCCGGGCGCGCAGCACACGCCGGGCGGCCAGTTGATTCAGGCGACTGACCAATATGTGGGCGTGCGTCATGCCCGCGTGGTGCTGTTCGACAACGACGGCGTACGTGCACCGATCGTCGCGAGCTGGTTGCGTCAACTGGGTCACGACGCCTGTGTGTTGCGCGATGGACTCGAAAGCGGCGTATCGCTGGCCGCCACGACGCCCGCGTTCGACATCACATTGCCGGAGATCGACGCCGCAGCGCTCGCCGCGTCGTTGGCCGACGACAGCGTCACTGTGGTCGACGTGCGTCCCAGCATGAGCTACCGGCGCGAACATATTCCCGGATCGAAATGGGCGATTCGTCCGCACCTGCCGCAGTTGCCGGCAGCGCATAATGTCGTGCTCGTGGCCGATGAGCGCGGCGTTGCCGAACTGTTCGTGGCCGACTGGCGTCGCACCCATCCTGCCGACTCGCGCACGTTCTCGCTGCTGGCTGGCGGGTTCAAGGCGTGGACGGCGGCGGGCCAGCCGGGCATGAGTACGCCCGACCTGCCGGTGGATGCCGAGTGCATCGACTACCTGTTCTTCGTGCACGACCGCCACGACGGTAACAAGGCGGCCGCGCGTCAGTATCTGGCGTGGGAGACGGGCCTGCTCGCGCAACTCGACGAGCAGGAGCGCGGTGCCTTCCGCATTGGTGGCATCGGTGGTATCACTGCCTCTGACGCCGCGAAGTAATTGCAGTGCCTGTGCGTGCGCGGCCCGGTCGCGCACGCGACGAATCCGACCTGCCGGTCATTGCCAACGCCCTGATCATGTCCCGACAAACGCCCCCCCAACGTCTTGCTACCCGTCTTGTGAAGGGCGGCACGCATACCCCTGTCGTCGGCGGCCGTGCCGTCAACCCGCCTGTGGTGCGCGCGTCCACCGTGTTGTTCGACTCGATGGACGACCTGAACGATGCCCGCCGCCGTCGCAGCACCGAGCGCATGTTCACCTACGGTGCGCGCGGCAATCCGACCGGCTTCGCACTGGAAGACGTGGTGGCCGCGCTCGAAGGCGGCTATCGCACGCGGCTCTTCCCGACCGGGCTGGCGGCGATCTCGATGGTGTTTCTCGCTTACGTGCGCCCCGGCGATCACGTGTTGATCGCCGACTGCGTGTACCAGCCGCTGCGTCATTTCGTTGAGACCTTCCTCAAGCCGTGGGGCGTGCACGTCACCTACTTCCGCGCCGATGGCAGCGATGTCGGCGAGCATATGACCGCCCGCACGAAGCTGGTGTACGTGGAAGCGCCGGGTTCGCTCGTCTACGAGATGTGCGACATCCCCGCGCTGGCCGACCTTGCTCACCGTCACGGGGCGCTGCTTGTCGCTGACAACACTTGGGGATCGGGCGTGCAATATCGTCCGCTGATGCTGGGTGCGGACGTATCGGTGATGGCGGCGACGAAGTATCTGAGCGGGCACTCCGACGTGATGATGGGCACCGTCACTACCACCGAAGAAGTCTGGCAGACGCTTTCGACGATGGCCGATGCGCAGGGCGTGGCAGTGAGCCCGGACGATGCTTATCTCGTATTGCGCGGTACGCGCACGCTGGCGGCGCGCTTGCAGATGCACGAGCGCCACGCGCTGGAAATCGCGCACTGGCTGGAGAGCCAGCCCGACGTGGCGCGTGTCTTCTGCCCGGCCCTCCCATCGCACCCCGGGCACGCCCTGTGGCAACGCGATTGTCTGGGCACCAACGGGCTGCTCTCGTTCGAGTTCGCGAACGCGACCGCCGCACAGGCAGACCGCTTTGTCGATTCGTTGACCCTGTTCGGTATCGGCGCGTCGTGGGGCGGCTTCGAGAGTCTGGCGACGGTGTCGAATGTTGCCGGCACGCGCACTTGTGAGGACTGGTCGACGGCCGGTCCGATCGTGCGGCTGCACATCGGTCTGGAAGACCCGCAGGATCTGATGGACGATCTCGCCGCCGGATTCGCGCAAATGTCAGCGTAACGCTGCTTTCCTTAGCCCTCGCCTCCCGTCATGCGCAGCCCCGCAATGCCGAGAATCGCGAGGGCGAGAAAGCCCCCGCGCGACCACGTCAACGCTTCGCCGAAGACCATTACACCGATAACGACCAGACCGATCGTGCCGATGCCTGTCCAGATGGCATACGCCGTGCCGACCGGCAGCGTCTTCAACGCCAGTGCCAGCAGATAGATGCTGGCCAGCGCCGCGGCCAGTGCGACGACGCTGGGCGTGAGGCGGGTCCAGCCGCTATTGAGCTTGAGGGCGATGCCCATCGCAATTTCGAGCGCGGCCGCCAGCAGCAAATATCCCCAAGCCATCGCGTCATTCCTCCTGCGCCAGTGGCACGCCGCGATTCGCGACGATGGCCGTCTGTACAGCCGGCCGTTCGGCAATAGTCGCGAGCCAGCGCCGCATATGCGGAAACGCAGCGATATCGAGGTGCAACTCTTCGTACGTGCGCAGCCACGCAAACGCGGCAATGTCGGCGATTGAATAGTCGTCGGTCGCGAGATAGGCGGACTGTGCGAGACGCGCTTCGACCACACCAAGCAGGCGCAGCGACTCCTTGCGATAGCGCTCGATGGCTTCGCGGTTGTCTGTCTTCGCGCCGTGCAAAAACCACCACAACTGCCCGAGCATCGGCCCAATGCCACCGATCTGGAAATGGAGCCACTGCTGCACGGCGAGGTGCCCGGCCTCAGTGGCAGGCTGCAAAATCCCCGTTTTGTCCGCGAGATAGGTGAGGATCGCTCCCGACTCGAATACCGTTTGGTCATGCTCGTGATCGACGATGACCGGAATCTTGCCGTTCGGATTCAGCCGCAAGAACTCGGGTCGCTTCTGCTCGCCTGACGACAGATCGACGTCGATCTGACGATAGTCAAGCCGGGCTTCATGCAGATACAGGCTGACCTTCAGCCCATTGGGGGTATTTGCTGTGTACAGCGTCAGGGGGAGTGCCATGACGTTCCTCTCGTGGGCGGTCGCCGAATGACTTCAGGAATGACTTCGTGTAATGGATTGCAATTGCAATCCTATGCGGTTTCGTTTTGAACCGCAAGCGAGTCATCGGCGCGCACGCCCATCGGGCGACCGAGGAGGTCGCGAGGAACGTCCAGAGATGGCGATTGAGGCTTGTGGGCCTTAGCGTTTGCTGTCGGAGAGGAGTTCGAACGCGGCGGCGCTGGCGCGATCAAGGGCTTCGGCCGTCGGGCGCACGTCTTTCTCGCGGAATTGACTCAGGAACAGCTCCGCGACCGTGGACTGGTAGACCTTCCACATCTTTTTGCGCAGGGCGCGGCCTTTGTCGGTGATGGTCGCGTAGGCGGCGCGGCCGTCTTCCGGCGAGCGCATCCGTGTCACCAGCCCCTCCTGCTCCAGCCGGTCGATCAGCCGCGTGAGGTTGTAGCGCTCGATCGCGAGCACGTCGGCCAGTTCATGCATGCGGCGGGTGCCGTCCGGGCCGCTTTCCAATCCCCAGAGCGTGTCGTACCACGCATAGGCCGGCAGGCCGGCGTTGGCCAGACGGCGCTCGATTTCGCGAATCATCGTGCGGTGCGCGCGCACGAAGGAAAACCACAGATCGGGGTCGGTTGAACTCATGAGGGCCCTCGTCAAATTCGAATGTGAGTTGCAGTTGCAATTGTACATGGCTAGAATGGCCGGCAAGACGATTGCAATTGCAACTCACAAGGAGGCATGTCATGACTCAACCGCTGCTGGCGGCGCACGCCGCAAATTCCTCGCCCACGGATGTCGACGCGCAGGAGACGCGCGAGTGGCTCGACGCACTCGACGGCGTGACGCAATACGAGGGCCGTGCCCGTGCGCACTACCTGATGGATCGCCTCGCCGATTGGGATTTCGAGCGTCATGGCGATTACCACGGACGCGTCACGACGGCGTACGTCAACACGATTCCCCGGTCGCGCCAGCCGGACTATCCGGGCGATCTCGCCATCGAGCGACGCCTGAACGCCTTCATTCGCTGGAACGCGATGGTGATGGTGTTGCGCGCGGGCAAGCACTCGAACGTCGGCGGGCATATTGCGACGTATCAGTCGGCGGCGGTGCTGTATGACGTGGGCTTCAACCACTTCTTCCGTGGCCGCACCGACACGTTCGACGGCGACATGATCTACATTCAGGGGCACTCCGCGCCGGGCATCTACGGCCGCGCGTATCTGGAGGGCCGCATTACCGAGGCGCAGCTCGATGATTTCCGGCGTGAGGCGGGGCGCGACGGTATTTCGTCGTATCCGCACCCTCGCCTGATGCCCGACTTCTGGCAGTTCCCGACGGTGTCGATGGGGCTCGGGCCGCTCACCGCCGCGTATCAGGCGCGCTTCATGCGCTATCTCGAATACCGAAGTCTCAAGCCGCATCAGGGCCGCAAGGTCTGGGCGTTTCTTGGCGATGGCGAAATGGATCAGCCAGAGTCGCTGGCCGCGATTTCGCTCGGCGGGCGCGAACGGCTCGACAACCTGATCTTTGTCGTGAACTGCAATCTGCAACGGCTGGATGGACCCGTGCGAGGCAACAGCAAGGTCATTCAGGAACTGGAAGGCACCTTCCGCGCGGCGGGATGGAATGTCATCAAGGTGGTCTGGGGCAGCGGCTGGGATGCCCTGCTCGAAAACGACACGCACGGTCTGCTGCGCGAGCGAATGATGGCCTGCGTCGATGGCGACTATCAGACGTTCAAGTCGCAAAACGGTGCCTACGTGCGTGAGCACTTCTTCGGCAAATCGCCCGAGTTGCTGGCGATGGTCGCGCACCTGAGCGACGACGAGATCTGGCAACTGGCCCGTGGCGGTCACGACGCGTTGAAAGTCCACGCGGCCTACGCGCAAGCGATGCGCACCGAAGGGCGTCCGACGGTGATTCTCGCGAAGACGGTCAAGGGCTTCGGCATGGGCGAGGCGGGGGAAGGACAGAACGTCAATCATCAACTGAAGAAGATGAGCGCCGATGCCGTGCGCGCGTTTCGCGATCGCTTCGACTTGCCGGTGCCGGACGATCAACTCGACGCGATGCCGTATCTCAAGCCGTCGCCGGACAGCCCTGAAGGCCGCTACTTTGCGGCGCGGCTCGCGGCACAGGGCGGAAACCTGCCGGCGCGGTTCGGCCTTCGCGCACCGCTTGCGATCCCGCCGTTGAGTGCCTTCAGTGGGCAGTTGAAAGACTCCGGTGAGCGCGAGTTGTCGACGACGATGGCGTTCGTACGCATGCTGACCACGCTGCTAAAAGACCCGGAGATCGGCAAGCGCGTCATTCCCATCGTGCCGGATGAGTCACGCACTTTCGGCATGGAGGGACTGTTCCGTCAGATCGGCATCCACTCGTATCTCGGCCAGCTTTATACGCCGCAGGACGCCGGTCAGTTGAGCTATTACAAGGAAGCGCGCGACGGTCAGATCTTGCAGGAAGGCATCAACGAATCGGGGGCCATTGCCTCGTGGATTGCGGCGGGCACGTCGTACAGCACGCACGACTTTGCAACGATTCCGTTCTACATCTTCTATTCGATGTTCGGGCTGCAACGAGTCGGCGATCTGGCGTGGGCGGCCGGCGATGCGCGCACGCGCGGCTTCCTGCTGGGCGCAACCTCCGGGCGCACGACGCTCATGGGCGAAGGGTTGCAACACGACGACGGACATAGTCACGTGCTGTCGTCCGTGATTCCGAACTGCGTGTCGTACGACCCGACGTTCCAGTTCGAGCTGGCCGTGATTCTGCAAGACGGCATGCGCCGGATGTATGCGAACGACGAAGACGTCTATTACTACGTCACGTTGCTCAACGAGAACTACCAACACCCGGCCATGCCGGAAGGCGCCGAAGCGGGCATTCTCAAAGGGCTGTATCTGTTGCAGGAAGGCGCTGCACCCGCGCCGGATGCGCCTCGCGTGCAGTTGATGGGCAGTGGCGCGATTCTGCGAGAAGTCATTGCGGCGGGGGAACTGCTGGCGAAGGACTTCGGCGTGGCGAGCGATGTGTGGAGTGCCACGAGCCTGACCGAAGTGCGACGCGAAGGGCTGGCGGTAGAACGCTGGAATCTGCTGCACCCATCGCAAATGCCGCGTGTGCCGTACGTGCAGCAGTGTCTCGCGAAGCGGGATGGGCCGCTGGTGGTCGCCACCGATTACATGAAGATCATTGGCGATCAGATTCGCCCGTTCGTCTCGGATCGACGGTTCGTGACATTGGGCACGGACGGTTTCGGCCGCTCCGATACGCGTGAATCACTGCGGACGTTCTTCGAAGTGGATCGGCATTTCATCGTGCTTGCGGCACTCACCGCGCTGGCCGACGAAGGCAAGCTGCCGCGTGAGCGTGCCGCCGAGGCCATCGTCAAGTACGGTATCGATCCGGAGAAGCTGGACCCGGCGTCGGTGTGACGTGTGGCGCGCCGTCAACGATTACTTTGGCGTTGGCGGTGCCTCACCCGTCGAAGTGACAGCGGTGATGTAGCGCGCAATCGTGCTCACGACGCCCGGGGCCAGTGGCAGCGAAGGGTTGCCATACGTCGCGATGTTGGCCGCACGCTCACCGGTGGTCACGGTTTTCAGGACGTGATTGGTGTCGGGCAGCAGGGCGAGCGTTGCAGCAGGCTGCGCCTCTTTGAGCCGTTGTGCATCGACCACGCCGATTTGCAGGTCGCGCTCGCCTTGCACGATGAGCGTGGGCACCCTCACGTCGGCAATCAGTTTGGCGGGGTCTTGCGAGAAGAGGCTGATGAGAAAGCCCTGCACGGCCGGCGCGAAGAGCGGCGCCAGCGGCGTGGGCAGTGTTTTGACGTCCACACGCTCGCCCTTCGTGAGCGAGAGAATGGCCGCGTCACCAGCGTCGGCGATGTGAGCGTTGGCGGGATTGGCATGCAACTGTTCGCTCAGCACATCGCCTAGCGGCCGGCCGCCTGTGGATACGAGAATTAGTCCGCAAACGCCTTCCGGATGACGGGCCGCCGTTGCCAGCGCCATCAGCCCACCCTCGCTGTGACCGAGCAACCAGACGCAACGCGCACTCGTTTGCTGGCGGATGGTGTTGACCCACGAGAGGGTGTCTTGCACGTAATCGTCGACGGTCACGGCGTTCGGGTTCGCCACGGCTTTTGCGCTGCCGAATAATCCCCGCTTGTCGATGCGAACGGTGGCGATGCGATTCGCGGCCAGCCCTTCGGCGAGCAGCTTGTACGGCTCAGCTCGCACACCCAACGGATTGTTGCCGTCGCGATCCGTCGGCCCCGAGCCCGGAATGATCAGCATAGTAGCGATCGGCTGCGCGGGAGATTCGAGCGTGCCTGCGAGCGGACCTTGCGGCCCGGGTGCTTGAATCTCAGTGGTGGCAGCGTGTGTCATGGAGGCAGCGGTGGTGATCGAAAGTGCTAACCCGAGAGACCGCGCGGACTTGAGCATGACGAAACCGTTAGCGTGAGTTGCCGTCGAGCGTCGACAGAATCTGATGTGCCGCGCGCACGCGCTCCGCGATCGGGAACGCCTTGTTCGCGAGGATCACGATGCCCATCTGCTTCGCAGGCACGAACGCGACATATGCGCCGAAACCATTGGTTGATCCAGTCTTGTTGACCCAGACGGCTGGTGTCGGTGCCATCGACGGCGAGAGTTCACGCGCCGGTGTGGTCTCGTAGGCCATCTTCGCCCCGTTGCCCGCGAGCAACGAATCCAGCGTGACCGGATACGGGTACTGCTCCCAGATCAGGTCCTGCGTCATCGGACTGTCGAAGTAGTAGCCGATGCGCGTGTCGTGAATCGCCTGCTGCAACTTCGCATCGCCGACCGGCTTGCCGAGTTGCACGCTCACGAAGCGCAGCAGGTCGCCCGCCGTGGTTCGCACGCCGTAGGCTTCCGATTCGAGAATGTCAGGTCGGATTCGAACCGGCTTGTCGGTCTTCGAATAGCCCCAGGCGTAGTTCGCCATCTGATCGGCAGGCACGTGCAGATAGGTATGCGACAAGCCGAGCGGCGTGAACACGTGCTGGGTCATGAGCGTCGTGAAATCGCTGCCCATCGCGCGGGACGTAATCCATCCCAGCGTGCCGATGCTCACGTTGGAATAGGTGCGCACGGTGCCCGGCGGCTTCGCAGGGTTCCAAGTCTTCAGATAAGCGAGCAGTTGATCGTCGTCGCGAATGCCGTCCGGCACTTGCAGCGGGAGGCTGCCGGCCGTGTGGGTGCCCAGATTGAGCAGCGTGAGCTCACCGAAGGGGGTACCGGCCAGCGACGGCAGGAACCGGCTGGTCTTGTCGGTGAGCGAGAGTGCGCCGGTGGTTTGCGCGTAGGCGGTGAGCGTCGCGGTGAAGGTCTTGCTGACGGAGCCGATTTCAAACAGCGTATCGGCCGTCACGGGCTTGTTTGCTGCCTTGTCGGCGACGCCGTAGTTGAATACGTACGATTTGCCGTCAACGATCACGCCGACGGCCATGCCCGGGACGGCGTTGTCTTTCATGACCGATGCGACGGTCTGGTCGACGAGTTTCTTGATGGCGGCACTTTGCGGATCGCCGCCGGGTTGCGCGGCGTAGCTGCCCGCGCTCATGGCCATCCAGCCAATGGCGGCAAGTGTGGCAAGCGCCGCAATCGGCGTAATGAAGGTGAAATGGCGTTTTTTCATCGGTAGGGTATCTCCCTGAAGGCTTGTGCGGTGGGCAATCGACGAAATACGCGACGCCCGTTTGGACTGCGCTAAGCCTAATCCGAAAGTTGTCGCCGGTCGTTCCCTGTACTGGTAACAGACGTAACCGTTGCAACGCTCGTTTGACGAAAAAAAACCGCCCTCTACGGGGCGGCAACACGCTGAATCGATACAGGGGGGGATTACATTCAGCGCGGGGGTATCGACGATCCGCCATCAGCCCTGCGCTATCAGCCAGCGGCCAGCGGCGAATCGATTCGTAAATCAGGCGTCCTGAAGCGCGGGCTCTTCGCGGCGGATCGACTCGGCGGAGATCATGGCGTCGGCGTTGAGCGGCGGAATGTCACCGAAGAGCGGACGGTAGACGAAATCGCCCACGTCGATCGGCGCGCCCGTGAGCGCACAAACACCGGGGTGATGGGCCTTGCGCACGCGCCAGATCTGCGCGCCGTAGTTGCCGCCCATCGCGTCGTTCCACGAGACGGTGATGGTCAGTTCGCTCGCGATTTCGAGCACGCGCACGATCGGTGCGCGCCGTGTGTACGGAATCACCGGCCGGCACTCGACCGGCTCCGCGTCGAGCATGGCCACGGTATGTTGCCAAACGCCCTTCTTGCGCAATGACGCGCCCGAGGCACTCGATACGCCGGATGCGCGGCCCCGGCCGCCCCGGTTGCTGCAATTGGTTCTGTTTTCGCTTCGCATAGTCAGGCCAGCCGGATGCGCGGCCCGAGAAGGCCGCCGAGTTTTTCGGCACCCAACAGCGCCGTCGCGCGGGCCACCCCGTGCAGCGCATGTTGATGACGCCGGTACAACATCGCGTGGCTCCACTGCGCAAAGCGTCCGCGCACGATGCCACCTTTGAAAAAACCAAATCGCCCAAGCGCCCCGAACGCGTTGTAGTCCGAGAGCGAGACGAGGGCCCCGTGATCGCGATAACCGAACGGCGGAATCGCATGACCTTCCAGCCACGCACCCAGATGCCGGCTCAGATGCGCCGCCTGTTGCGTGGCCACTTGCGCGGTCGGCGGCAAGGCACGTTCGCCGTCCGCGGGCACGAGCGACGCGCAGTCGCCGACGGCGAAAATGCGCTCGTCCTGTGCGGTCTGCATCGTCGCGCGCACCAGGATCTGGTTCGCGTGATTCGTGTCGAGCCCGCCGATGCCTTGCAGGAAGTCGGGGGCTTTGACGCCAGCGGCCCACACGAGCAGATCGCCCGGGATCAACTGGCCGTCGTCACGATAAAAGCCGTCGCGGTCGGCGCATACGATGCGCGTATCGGTCAGCACGCGAAAACCAAGGCGCTCAAGCTGCGCTTGGGTGGCCGACGAAATCTCTGGCGCAAAGGCGCCCAGCACGCGCGGGCCGCCTTCTACGAGTGTGAGTTTCAAACGTTCGCGAATTTGCGGATCGCCGTAGGCCGTGGCCATTTCGAACATGCGGCTCAGTTCAGCCGCGAGTTCCACTCCCGTGGCGCCGCCGCCCGCGATCACGACACGCAACGCGTCGTCGTTCACGGTGCTGCGCAAGGCTTCGCAACGCAATGCGGTGTTGAAGGCTTCGGCCTGCGGCTGGCTGTCGATGAAATGACACACGTCGCGCACGCCGGGGATGCCGAAATCGTTGGCCTGCGAGCCGAGAGCAAGCACCAGCGCGTCGTAGGGCACCCGGCGCTCGCCGAGCAGACGCGAGCCGTCCGGCGCGTCCATTTCTCCCAGTACGATCTCGCGGCTGCGGCGATCCAGCCCGCACATACGCCCGACCTGATACGTGAAGCCATGGCTGCACGCATGCGCCAGATAGGCGACCTGCGCCCGCGCCACATCGCGGGTGCCGGCTGCAATGGTGTGCAGCATCGGCTTCCAGAGATGCGTGGGGTGGCTGTCGATGAGCGTCACGCGCGCAGCGCCGGTACGACCCAGCGTGCGGCCCAGGCGGGTCGCCAGCATCAGGCCGGCAACGCCACCACCGACGATCACGATTCGGTTAGCGGGAGACATTTGGGGGGGAAATGTCCAATTCAACAAGTGATGAATAAGCGCATAATAGCGACCGTGCCCCCTATGTGTCAAATGGGGTGTGTCTGGGCAGGCAGGTGCGCGCGGGTCGGTTAGACTTGGTGCATTGCTGTCGCAAATTCGACCAACCCATCGCTCAATGACTCCGATTAAAGCTGTCTCGCAAGCCGACCTGCCGCGCAAACGTACGCGCGGCCGTCCCACCGATAACTGCACGCACGGTGCCGAAGCGTTGTTGCATAACGCCCGGCGGATCTTTGCGCAGCGGGGCTTCTATGCGAGCAGCGTGCGGCAGATTGCCGAGGCGTCGGGGGTGGATGCGGCGCTGATCGCGCATCATTTCGGCTCGAAAGAGGCACTTTGGGTGGCCGTGGTCGATCAGATCGCGACGCTCACGCGCTCGCTGATCGACGACACGCTGGCGTTGCGCCATGCCCCGATCGAGCCCGCCGAGCGTATCGAACAGGCGGTTCAGCTGTTTGTGGAAGCCGTGTTCGATAACCCGGACATCGGCATGTTCTTCTCGACGGCGGCCACGGAAGAAGGCGAACGCCTCGATATCCTCACGCAGCGCCTCGTGCGCCCGTATCGCGACGCGATGGTGCCGCTGGTAGCTGATTGGCTCGTCGCGCAAGACCGCCGCGTGGAAGACGCCGATGTGATGTTCTTCATGCTGACCTCGGCGATCAGCAAGACCGTGTCGTATCGCCACATGATGGGACCGTTCCTGCCGCCCGAAGGCATGGCCGATCTCAAGCGCACCGTGCTCGATTGCGCGATGGCGCTGATTCGTCAGTAATTCGCTAGTCATCCGGCCGTCATTCGGCGGTCATCTACGCGTCATCGGGCGGTAGCGACGCGTGACAGTCGTATAAGATATCGGGGCCAGGGCCGACGTCCGGCCCTTTTTCTTTTACGGTGCCTCAATGTCGAACGAAATCAAACGTCTGCAAACCAACGCCCGCATGAGCCAGGTGGTGATCGCCAATAACGTGGTGTATCTGGCGGGCCAAGTGCCGGATACGGCGAACGTTTCGGTGACGCAGCAAACGACGGAAATTCTCACGCGCATCGACAAGCTGCTGGCCTCGGCCGGTGTCGACAAGACCCGCCTGCTCACCGCCAACATCTGGCTGTCGGACGCCAAGCATTTCGCCGAATTCAATGCCGTGTGGGACGCCTGGGTGCCTGAAGGCCACGCCCCGACGCGCGCTTGCGTGCAGTCGCCGCTGATGCGCGCCGGTCTCGAAGTCGAAATCGCCGTCACCGCGCTGGCGTAAGTTTTTCTCCCGTGGCTCACTTCGGTGGGCCACGTTGCTGGTCCCCCTCCCTTCCTTTTTTCGCCCCCTTCCCTATGACGTTCGACGCGCTTGTCCTCGGTGCAGGAATGGTCGGTGTGTCGGTCGCCGTGCACTTGCAGCGACGCGGGTTGTCGGTGGCCTTGATCGATCGCAAACCGCCCGGCAACGAGACGTCGTTCGGCAACGCCGGGCTGATTCAGCGCGAAGGCGTCTATCCGTACGCGTTTCCGCGCGACATCGGCACGTTGTTGCGCTACGCGCGCAATCGTTCGACCGACGTGCGTTATCACCCGTCGGCCATGCCCGCCATGGCGCCCTTCCTCGCGCGTTACTGGCACAACTCGGCACCGGCACGGCATGCGCAGATTGCGCGGCACTACAGCCAGTTGATCGTCCATTGCCTGACGGAACACCGTGATCTCATCGCGGCGTCGGGCGCGGAGGCGTTGCTGCGCGAAGGCGGCTGGGTGAAGGTGTTCCGCACCGTCGCGGCGATGGACGTGGCACGGCGCGATGCGGCGCAATGGGAACAGGAATACGGCGTGCCGCACGAAGTCCTCGGTGTGGAGCGATTACGTGCAGAAGAGCCTTCGCTCACGCATGCACTCATCGGCGGACTGCGCTACACGGCGTCGAACTCGGTGCGTGATCCGGGCGGTCTGGTGGCGGCGTACGCGCGCTACTTCGAATCGCTCGGTGGCCGGGTGCTGACGGGCGATGCGGCGACGCTCAAGCCGCAGTGGACGGTGCAGACGTCTGAGGGGGTGGTGGAAGGCCGCCGCGCGGTGATCGCACTCGGACCGTGGTCCGATACCCTGAGCGCGTCGCTCGGTTATCGGCTGCCGCTGGCGGTCAAACGCGGCTATCACATGCACTATCGCGCGCAAGATGGCGCGCAACTGAATCAACCGGTGCTGGATGCCGAGTACGGCTTCCTGATCGCGCCGATGACGCGTGGCATTCGCCTGACGACGGGCGTCGAACTCGGCCTTCGAGACACCCCGCCGACACCGGTGCAACTCGCGGCCGTCGAGCCGTTGGCGCGCGAGACGTTCCCGCTGGCGGAGCGCGTCGACGAGGCACCATGGATGGGCCGTCGTCCTTGCACGCCGGACATGATGCCGATCATCGGACCTGCGCCCGCACATCGGGACCTGTGGTTTGCGTTCGGCCACGCGCACCACGGCTTCACACTCGGGCCGGTCACCGGCCGTCTCGTGGCCGAAATGATGACGGGCGAGACCCCGTTGCTGGATCCGCGCCCGTTTGGTGTGCAGCGGTTCCTGTCGTCCACGCCGCACTAACGCACACCAGAAAATTGATCAGGCTTGATGGAAGATTTCGTTGATACCTCGCGCGCACCGCGCTTCGTGCCGAATGGCCCGGCACCGACAGCCGAGCAAGTGGCAATTCAGCTAGCCAAGGAACGCGTTTGCCTTGTGCAGGCCAACGCCGGTGCGGGGAAAACGTCGGTGCTGGTGGCGCGCATTGGCGAGGCGGTCGCGCGGGGCACGTCCCCGGGAAACATTCTCGCGCTCACGTTTACCGACACGGCCGCGTCGGTGCTGAATCGCCGGCTGGCGCAGGCGGGTATCCACGTGCGTGCGGCCGAGCAAGTGCACGTGTTCACGTTCGACAAATTCAGCCGGCACGTGCTCTCCCGCCTGCCGGGCGATGACTCGCGCGCCACGCAGTTCGAACTCGATCGGGATCTGGCCCCGTGGATCGAAGAGGCCATGGACAACGTGCCTGACGAGACCGTCGAGGCATTTCCGGAAGGAACCTTCGAGCCCAATCACGTCAACGTGGCACTCGCTATCGACGCCATGCGCCGTCTGAAAGCGTCCGGTGCCTTGTTCGACGATATCTACGACGAGAATCTGGACGGCATGCTCGAGACGCTGGGGGTGACCCGGGCGCAGTTCATCATCACGATCGAATACGAACGGATTCGACGGGGACGCGACGACGAGCCGCGTTTTCGCGACCCGTACGACGCGACCTACGATCTGGCGAAAGCGATCGGCATGGACGCCATCGCCGATGCGTATCTGGGGCCGTACAGTCTGGTCGTTTGCGACGAGCAGCACGACTTCAACGAGGCGGCTTACCGGGTGTTGTGCCGCGTGTTGCTCGCCAACCAGTGCCGTTTTCTCGGCGTCGGCGACAAGGATCAGGTGATTCACGCGACGTTGGGTGCGAGCGACACCTACATGGGCGACCGATTCCGCAACGACTTCACGTCGACCGAACTCTATCCGCTGAGTCAGACGTTCCGTCATGGCCCGCACATTGCCTACCCGGTCGCTGCGTTCAAGCAAAAGACGATCGAGTCTTACGTCCGCACGCATACGCCGATCAAATTGGTGGAAAGTGACGGCAGCGCGCTAGGCGTTGCCAACGCGGTCGCGGACGAGGTTGCCGCGTGGGCCGCACAGGCGGGAAGTGCCGACGCGTGCGCGATTCTGCTGCGCGACTGGCATCAATCGGCGTTGATCGAAGAAGTGCTGTGGCGGCGCAATATCCGCTATCGGGCACCCGCCGCGCGCAACTTCCATCATCGCGAAGAGATCCGTTTCGTTCGTGGCGTGTTTGCTTACGCGCTTGGCGCCTTTGGCAGACTGGAATCGTCCGATCGCGTGGCAATTGCCGCGACATTGGCGCTGTTCGGGAATGTGCAAATCGAACCCGGACGCGTTCGTGAGATGCAAGCGCTGCTGGCGCAGAACCCGGAGTTGTTCGAGGAGTTCCTGAAGACGTGGCTAGTGGGCGATGTACCGGAGCGTCCGGTGACCAAGGTCGGCGCACTGGTGCTGGAAATTCGTGGACTCGTGAAAGGATTGAGCGCCGTCGATGCGTTCAAGCTGATTCGCACAAGGATCGATTTCGGGGCCATTGCGCGGCGCGTTTACGCGAAACCGTATGACGCGGAAATGGTGTCCCGGTCGCTCGATGCCTTTGAAAGTGCCATGGCGGGAAAGCCGGATACGCTCGCGGGGTTCTTCGATACGTGGCTCGCGACAGTCACCTCCGCGACGACCGGACGGCGAGTCGAGCGCGTGATCATCGATACGGTTTCCAACGTGAAGGGACGCGAGTTCGACCGGGTGATTCTCCCGTACATGGATCGCAACGAATTCCCGAACCCGCATCTCGCGCACGATCAGGAAGCCAATCTGTTCTACGTGGCCGCGACGCGCGCGCGCAACAAGCTGGTGCTGGTGACCTCATCTGCCAATGCCGTGCTTCAGAGCCGGTTCATCGGTGATCTGGCGCTGGAGACATCGACGCTGCGCGCGGATATTGCGCTGGACCGGAATCGGCAACTGGCGTCCGCAGACAACATTATCCGCATCTATCTGAAGCACTACGATCCGCGCGACCACGCGGAAATTCGAGGGCTCGGTGCGAGCTACGATCCCGCGCGGCGGCAGTGGTACATCACGTCGGATATGAGCACCGAGCGCTTCCTGCCGTGGCTTTGATTCGTTCCTAACAGCGTTCCCGCTACTGCGGCATTTCCTCCGGCGTGTCGGCACTCTTGGCGTGTGCCGCGTCGCCGCCGGCATCGGCATTCCCGTCGCCAATCACGCTGATTTCGAATAGCCGCTTGCCCGCCAGCGAGCGCGCTTCTGGGTCTTCGGGATAAGTCTTCAACAGCGGCAGAATCACCGAACCGCCAATGACGTTGCGCCGGCTGTTATCCGCTGGCGACAGTCCCCACACGTTCTGATACGTCATGGGCACGGTCTGCCCGTCGATCTGCGTGTTGCCGAGGTACAGCATGATGTGGCCGTCGATGTGGATCAACGTCATGAGCGGCCGGCCACGCTCGGCGAGCGTGCGCAAACGCGTATCGATGTCGGCTTGCCGAAGGTTCGTGCGTTGGCCCGCGCGTAACTGGTCGGAAGAATGTCGCGGCAGCCAGATGCCGAACGGCGCAAAGAGGCTGCGCGTCTCCGCCGAACAGTCGTTGTAGAACAGCGTATTTCCCCACCCGTACGGCCGCCCGATCATCTGCTTCATGACTTGTGCCATGTGACGTGGCGTCAGCGTCCACGGCATCGGCACAACTGTCGACGTCGACGCATCGAGTTGCATCGTGCGGGCCACGGCAGCTCGCTGGGTATCGGCCACGGGGAACATCACGATTTGCCGGCCGTCTTGTGCGCGTGCCATCGGCAGTACCGTCCCGATGGGCGCCGTCGTGCGATAGATCGTCTTGAGTGTGCCGGGCACGGTGTCGGCGAGCGTCGTATCGGCATGCACGATGGCACCGAGTCCGCGCTGTGCCGCCGCGCGCCACGTCGCGACAAACCGCTCGTCGACCGACGCCACCGTGCGGGCATCCACCCAGCCGATCAAATCCGGCGAATACACCAGCAGCCATGCCCCGTCCGCACTGCGCGCGAGCGTGTACACGGGTGTGCCCGGACGCAGAGCGGAGTCTTGCAGCGCGTCGAACGGATAGCCTTCACCTGCCTGACGGAAATCGTAGAACGCGGGGTCGGATGTCGGCAGTTGCCGCACTAGCGAGTTATCGACCGTGATGCCGCGGCGGTGCGGGTCGTAACGCCAGTTGGCATGGTCCGCGTCGAGTTGCGCGAGCGCCATGTTCGACTCGATCGCACGAATCCACGCCTGTGAGTGCGGTTGGAAGTTCTCGCCGTAGGTCTTGCGCACACCGGCGGCGCTGTTGTCGAAGCGGCGGACGCGTCGTGCCTGCGAGTCGGCAATCTGGCTGGCGCCTGCGGCATTGAGCAGTGACGTCGAGAGCCAAGTGCCGTTCCACGGCGACGCATCGCCTGCGGCAGTGCCGAAGTAGCGCGCGCGGAATGCTTCGAAGCGGCGTGCTTGCTCGGCGGAGGAGATGAGTGGCTGATCGTAGCCGGGGGCGTCGGGACGGATCCAGTGATCGACGTCCTGATCGTAGTGTTCGATGGGGAAGCGGGCGACGTTGACGCGGGCTTGTTCCGTCGCCATCGGCAGGGATGCCGGCGCGGCGACGGTTTCCCCTCGTGGCGAGGGCGCAGAACAGGCCGCCAGCAGCACCAGTGTGCCGATGAGGCCGGCGAGGGCGGCCGACGCGCGCACCAAGGCACGCGTCGGCGGCATCGTGGCGTGTGCCGTCGGCAGGTTTGCACCCATGGGAAATGTCCCAAAGTCAGGATGCCGCCATGCTACTCCATCGTCCACCGAGGCTTCACGAATCAGCCGTCTCGCATTACCAGCGCGCCGTCACGCTCCCGATCACCGTGCGGCCCGTGCCGTAGTAGCACTGCACGGTGGTGTTGCAGCCCGCGACGTAAGTGCGGTCGAACAGGTTGGTCGCGTTCAGTTGCAGGCGCCAGCGCCAGCCGATGTCAGCGTGCAGCGAAGCGTCGAAGAGCGTCACCCCCGGCACCGAAAACGAGTTGGCGGTATCGCCAGCCGTCTGGCCCAGATAGCGCACGCCAGCGCCGGCACCGAGCTTCACGTCGCCGATATTGCCGAAGTTGTAGTCGGCCCAGAACGACGCCATGTTGCGCGGCACCCCATACGGGCGCTTGCCCAGATCGGCGTTGTTGCTGCGGGTGACTTCCACGTCCTGATACGTGTAGCTGGCCACGACATTGAGCTTGTTCGTCAGGCTCACCTTGCCTTCGAGTTCCACGCCGCGCGAGCGCACTTCCCCGGTCTGGATCGTGTTGCGCGTATTGGCCGGGTCAGCCGTCGACACGTTCTGTTGCGTGAGATTGAACAGGGACGCGGTAAAGAGCGCGTTGGTGTTCGTCGGCTGGTACTTGATGCCGATCTCGTACTGCTGGCCGGTGGTCGGCTTGAGCGGGTCGCCCGCGAGGTTGGTCGACAGCGTGGGCAAGAACGACGTCGAGTAGCTGAAGTACGGCGAGACGCCGAAGCTCGACTCGTACAACAGACCGGCGCGCCACGTGAACTTGTTCGGCGTCTGCTTCACGGTGGTCTTGGCGATGTTGTTGTCGGTCGTCAACCACGTGAAGTCTTCGCGCCCGCCCAGCGTCAGATACCAGCGGTCCCAGCGCATCTGGTCCTGCAAATACAGGCCGAGCTGCGTTTGCGTCTGATCGGTGCTGGTCGTCGGGTTGGCCGGCAGCACGCCCTTCACGCCATACACCGGTGCGTAGAGGTCGAGCGATGGTGCCGAACCGGTCCACACGCGATTCAGAAAACGTTGCGACTGAAAGTCTGTGCCGGCGACCACCTTGTGCGCGACCGGGCCGGTCTTCGTGTCGTACTGCACGTTGTTGTCCATCTGCCAGCCGTTCAGGATCGGCTCGGCCTGATAGGCGGTGCGTTGCAACGTGCGTTGGTCCGCGAGCAGCGCGGTGCCGTAGATCGACTTGTAGTCGAGGTCCATGTGCGTGAAGCGCACGCTGGAGCGCAGTTGCAGCGCGTCGTTGAAGCGGTGCTCGAAGCGGAAGCCCGTAGCGACTTGCGTCTTGCGATAGCGGTCGAAAGCGGGGTCGCCGGTGAGCAGTTCACGGTCGATGCGTCCCCAGCGCGACGGCGTCACCATGCCGATGGCCGGGCCGTAACTGACCGACGAGCCCATGTTGTCCTGCAAGTAGTTGAAGAACCACGTGAGGCTCGTCTGCGCATTCGGGCGCCACGTGATCGACGGCTGAATCATGATGCGGTCGTCGGTCACGTTGTTGGTCTGCGTGTCGGCCAGACGGCCCAGACCGGTGATGCGATAGAGCAGTGTGCCGTCGTCATTGACCGGGCCCGTCACGTCGACGCGCAACTGGCGGCGGTCGAACGTGCCGTAGTCAACGCCGATTTCACGATACGGCTCGGCGCTCGGCACCTTGCTCACCAGGTTGACCAGACCACCCAGATTGCCCGCGCCGTAGAGGATCGAGCTGGGACCGCGCAGCACTTCCACGCGCTCCAGCGTGTACGGGTCGACGCGAATGGCGGCGTAGCTGCCCGGGCGGTTGGCGATCTGCGGAATGCGCAGGCCGTCCCAATACGCATCGGCGTTGAAGCCACGGATGTAGAACCAGTCGGCGCGCGTGTCGCTGCCGTACGGGTCGGCGTTCACACCGGCGGAGTACTTGAGTGCGTCGCTAACCGTCTGCACGGCCTGATCGTTGAGTTGGTCGCGCGGAATCACGCTGATCGACTGCGACGTCTGCATGATCGACGTGTCCGTTTTCGTCGCGGTATCGCTGCGCTGCGCCACGTAGCCGACCACCGGGCCACGCGCGACGTCGCGATCTGCACGCGCGTTGACGTCGGTCGCGGGCAGCGCCACGGCCGCCCCTGTTGCCGGTGCACCGCCGTTGGCGCCGGGCGCCACGATGTAGCCGCCGTTGGGCTGGCCGGTGGCTTGCAGGCCGGTGCCTTCAATCAGGATCGCCAGCGCGAGCGAGGGCGTGTAGTTGCCGGAGACCCCGGCCGTGCGCTTCTCGGCGATCTGGGCGGCGTCGTACGAGATCATCAGCCCGGTCTGCTGGGCGAACGCGACGAGCCCCTGTTGCAGCGAGCCGGCGGGAATGTGCAGCGGCTGTGCGGGGCGGGTTGCCGTTGCCGCTGTGGTGCCTGCCGGCGACGTGGCGTCGGCGGCGTGGACCTGTGCGCTCACGGCAAAGACGGCGAAGGCGGCCAGTGAGACAGCGCGGCGGGCAGTGGCAACGCATGCAACAGAAGCACGAGCGGCACGCGGCGGCGTGGGGCTGACGTGAGAAGACATGACGGCGGATTCCTTTCTATGGAGCATCGAACATCGAAATGGGCATTCCTTCCTATGCCCCGCGAGATTCGAAAACCCCTCATCCGACGGCAAAAAAGTTTTTAGCGGGCGGTGCCTGTCGCCCGGCGACCGGGGCGGCGATCGACGTACCGCGCGCGGTTCAGGTGTGCGTACGGTCCCCGCCGAAGGTCCGGATCGTGCGGATACGCCCTGGCGGCTCGCCGGTTTGCGTGCCTGGCAGCACACGCACCCACCAGCGGGTATAGCGCTCGACCTCGACCGGCAGCGCGCGCGCGAGCATGTCGAGCACGCGCTCGGTGTCGTCGACCGGATAGATTCCCGAGACCAGCAGGTTGGCCACTTCGGGTGCGCAACCGAGATGGCCGCGACGATAGCGGCTCAATTCGGCGAGGAACTCGCCGAGCGGCATGGCGTGCACGACGAGCATGCCTTGCGTCCATGCCGCGACGGCATTGGCGGCGCTGGTGTCGTCAAAGCGTGAGCGGATGGCCGTGGCGTCGAAGGTTGCCCCCTGACCGGCGGTGAGCACGATGGCATTCCCGGCGGCGTCCGATGGCGTTACGCGCACGGCGCCTTCGAGCACGGTGACCGAAGCGGTGTCGTTCTGCTGACGCACGAGGAAGTGCGTGCCGAGGGCCTGCAAGCGGCCGTGTGCCGTATCGACGAAGAACGGTCGATGGCCGTGGTCGGCATCGGCACCCGTGGTGACGGCAATTTCGCCGCGAAGCAAGCGCAGGCGGCGGGTGTCTTGCGTATAACGCACGTCGACCGCCGAATCGGTGTTGAGCGCGAGTGAAGTGCCGTCGTCCAGTTGCACGGTGCGGCGCTCGCCGACACGGGTGCTCAGGTCGGCGCGCAGCGATTGCACCGTCGCGCTGTCGCGTGCGGTCCACGCGGCCCCGGCGACCGTCGCCAGCGCAAAGAGGCCGAGTACACGGCGGCGTGACTGGCTCGTCGCGGCCTTGCGCGCCGTCATCCGCAGCAGCGTGCCGTGGGCGACAACGGGGGGAATCGTGCGCAGCTGGCTGCCGAAGTCGACCAGTAGTTGCCATGCCTGCGCGTGCTGCGGGTGCGCGTCATGCCAGTGTTGCCAGGCGGCCTGATCGGCGGCGCGGGCGCTGGTCTGCGCATCCGTCGCCGCGCTGCTCGTGCCGCCAGTGGACATTTCGTGCGATTGCAAACGGACGAACCACTCGGTGGCGGCCAGCGTGACCGATTCCGGCAATGGGGCGCCAGCGGTGTGCGAGTGGGCGCTCATGGACGGTGGCTCCCGAAGCAGCAGGCATGCAGCGCCTTGACGATATGGCGTTGCACGGTGGCAATCGAAATGCCGACGGCTTCGGCAATATCGCGTTGGGCGAGGCCATCGAGTTGCGACATCAGGAACACACGGCGAACGACGGGCGGCAGGCCGTCGAGGCGGCGGTCGATGTCGATGAGGGTCTGGAGCAGGATGGCGCGCGTTTCCGGATCGGGCGCGACGGCTTCGGGCTGTGCGGCGAGCGTGTCGAGATACGCGCCTTCGATCTTGCGATGGCGATGCAGATTGGCGACGAGGCCTTGTGCGACGACGGTGAGGAATGCGCGCGGTTCGCGCGGGCAGACGGGGGCGTCTTTACTGAGCAGACGCACGAAGGTGTCGTGCGCGAGATCGGCCGCGTCGCCGTGGTTGCCGAGCTTGCGGTGCAGCCAGTTACGCAACCAGCCGTGGTGATCGTGATAGAGCGCGGCCACGCCGGACGCTTCGGCGCGTGCGTGGTCTGAACGGCCCCCGGTGTCGTCACGCATCATGATCTTGGCTCGGCCGCGGGCTTGCGCTGCCGTCACTGATTCAACAGTTTTGTTGGTTAATGATAATCATTCGCATCATATCATGTCACGCATGGGGCGGCGACGGGTGGGAAATAAATGCGGGGGAGTGGCGCGCGGGAGGGGGACGCAGGCGATGCGGGGCGCAGAGTGGCAGGCAGTCCGCCGGGGGGAAGCGGTAGGTGGTGGCAGGTAGCGGCAGGTGGCGTCAGTCCCGAAGCCAGTTTTCAATCTTCAGGCCGGGATAGGCGGTGAAGTCGCGTTCGTTGTTGGTGACGAGCACGACATCGAGCGATGCCGCGTGTGAGGCGATCAACTTGTCGAGGTGATCCTTGCGGCGCTCACGGGTGGCTTCGCGGATCGGCCCATAGGCGGTTGCGGCGGCCGCATCGAAGGGCAAAACCGGAATGTCCTCAATCAAAGCCGCAAGGTGGCGACGTTCCCGTACGGGTTCTGTGCACACGGAAACCCCGTAGCACAGCTCGGCAAACGTGATCGCCGACATTACGACGTCACCCACCATGCATTGCGCGAAGCGCTTTGCGACGGCTTCCGGTTGGTGCTTCATCAGGTAGATGCAGATGTTGGTGTCGAGCATGTAGCGTGGCATTACAGGGCCTCGCGATCCGATTGCTCCTGCGGCTCGCGCCCGTCGCTCATGACATCGGCACCGAAGCGCGCGAACTTGTCGAGCACACCAGAGAGCGGTCGCCGACGCGGCCGGATGCGCAGTTCGTCGCCGACGCGCTCGATTTCCAGCTCGATATCGGTAGTTTCGTAAGCCAGGTCGGCAGGGATGCGTACGGCCTGTGAGTTGCCGTTACGAAAGGCGCGGGTGATGTGCATGAGCGGCTCCAACTGGAAAACATCGTGCTCATACTTTAGGCGCTGTATCGGCGAATGTAAATACATATGTGTGTACGTCGATGTGGCGTGATGTGTGCTGGAAGACAAGGCAGGGCTCCCGAAAATTAGGACTATCGGCAATGGGGGTATGGGTGAGGTGCTGTACAAATATACAGTACAATCGCCCCATGCCGAACGGAGCGTGGATGCTGTCAGCGCCTGTCGTATCGGCCTGATACAGTAGTTCCCCCGAGGCGCGCATGCGCACTTTCAGACGTCAACCAAGCGGCCCTGAACAATTGGATAATTCGTCCTCGAAACCCGACCTGTCGACAAACCCGGCGACAACCCCGGCAACGCCGTCGACCACGCCGTCGCCTGCATCGTCGGCCAACCACGCCATTCGCATTCGTGGCGCCCGTCAGCACAATCTCAAGAATCTCGACGTCGATCTCCAGACCGGCGAGATGACGGTCGTGACCGGTCCGTCCGGCTCCGGCAAATCGAGTCTGGTCTTCGACACGCTGTTTGCCGAAGGCCAGCGTCGCTACGTCGAGACCTTCAGTGCTTACGCGCGTCAGTTTCTCGACCGCATGGACCGCCCCCAGGTCGACCATGTGGAAGGCGTGCCGCCCGCCATCGCCATCGATCAGACCAACCCCGTGCGCAGTTCGCGCTCGACGGTCGGCACGATGACCGAGCTCAACGATCACCTGAAACTGCTGTTCGCCCGTGCGGCGGCGCTGTTCGATCGCGAGACGGCGCAACCCGTGCGCCACGACACGCCCGAGACCATCTACGCGGAACTGATGACGCGCACGGCGCAGGGCGACCCGCGACTGGTCGTCACGTTCCCGGTGGAACTGCCGGGCAGTGTCACGCCCGACGAGGTGACGCAGTGGCTCTCCGCTTCGGGTTACACCCGCGTGCAGGCCGAGCGCGAAGTCGTGAGTGCCACCGGCACGCGCAAGGTGCTCGACGTGGTGGCCGACCGTTTCCGCTTGCAGAACACCGAGAAGGCGCGCGCGATGGAAGCCATCGAGTCGTCGCTCAAGCGCGGCCGCGGCCGTGTGAACGTCTACGTGCTCGCGGAAGAAGGTGAGCCGGACATCTGGCGGTATTCGCAGGACCTGCACTGCCCGGATAGCGATCTGCATTACGCCGATCCGCAGCCGGCACTGTTCTCGTTCAACTCGGCCTACGGCGCCTGCGAGGCATGCCGAGGCTTCGGGCGCGTGATCGGTGTCGACCTCGGTCTGGTAATTCCCGACGAGCGCAAGACGCTGCGCGGCGGCGCGATCAAGACGATTCAGACGCCCGCATGGAAAGAGATTCAGCAGGACTTGCTCGAATACGCCGGTAAGGCAGGCATTCCGCGTGACACGCCATGGTCGAAGCTCTCGCCCGAGCATCAGGAATGGGTGATCGAAGGCGACCCGACGTGGAAGGGCGAGTGGAACAAGCAGTGGTATGGCGTGCGACGCTTCTTCGGCTATCTGGAGTCGAAGGCATACAAGATGCACATTCGCGTGCTGCTCTCGAAGTACCGCAGCTACACCACCTGCGATACCTGCGGCGGCGCGCGTCTCAAGACGGAAGGTCTGCTGTGGCGTCTGGGGTCGAAAGAGAACGCCGACGCCGTGCTGCCGCCGTCGCAACGCTTCATGCCGCGCGGCGTGTCGTGGTCGCGCGCGCAACTCGAGGCACTGCCCGGCCTGACCATGCACGACCTGATGCTCATGCCGATTTCGCGCGTGCGTCAGTTCTTCGATTCGCTCACGCTGCCGTCGAGCCTGCTCGACGATGCACTCAAGCTGCTGCAAGAGGAAGTCGGCACGCGACTGAAGTATCTATGCGACGTCGGCATCGGCTATCTCACGCTCGATCGCCAGAGCCGCACGCTCTCCGGCGGCGAAGTGCAGCGGATCAACCTGACGACGGCGCTGGGTACCTCGCTCGTCAATACGTTGTTTGTGCTCGACGAGCCGAGTATCGGCCTGCACCCGCGCGATATGGACCGCATTGTTGCCGCGATGCATCGCCTGCGCGATGCGGGCAATACGCTGGTAGTGGTCGAGCATGACCCGGCCGTCATGCTGGCGGCCGATCGTGTGATCGACATGGGGCCCGGCCCCGGCGAGCGCGGCGGTCAGATCGTGTTCGACGGCACGCCCGACGAAGTGCGCAACGCCGACACCCTCACCGGCAGTTATCTCGGCGGGCGCAAGCACGTGGCGAACGCGTCGAACTGGCGGGCGCGTCCGGTCGATGCCGACACGCCGCGCCTGTCGCTCACGGGCGTGCGCGAACACAACCTCAAACAGATCAGCGTCGACATTCCGTTGCAGCGGCTTGTCTGCGTGACGGGCGTCTCGGGTTCCGGCAAGTCGACGCTCGTGCAGGATGTGCTCAGCCCGGCACTCGCGCGTCACTTCGGTGACCCGACCGAGGCGCCCGGTGCCCACGATGAATTGGTGGGTGCCGAGCAGTTGTCGGGCGTCGTGTTCGTGGATCAATCGCCCATCGGCAAGACGGCGCGTTCGAACCCGGCAAGTTACGTCGGTGCGTTCGATGAGATTCGCAAGCTGTTCGCGGCTGAACCGGTAGCGCTGCAACGCGGCTACAACGCCAGCACGTTCAGCTTCAACTCGGGCAACGGACGTTGCCCCACCTGCGGCGGCTCGGGTTTCGAGCACGTGGAAATGCAGTTCCTGAGCGACGTGTATCTGCGCTGCCCGGACTGCGATGGCAAGCGCTATCGCGCCGAAGTGCTCGACGTGAAGATTCAGCGCGCCGTGCCGGGTGAAGCCATGCGCGAGTTGAGCGTGTCGGATGTGCTCGACCTCACGGTGAACGAGGCGGTGAAGCTGTTCTCGTCGGATCGCGACGTGCTGCGTGTGTTGCAGCCGATCGTGGATGTCGGACTTGAATACGTGAAGCTGGGCCAGCCCGTGCCGACGCTCTCGGGCGGTGAAGCACAGCGTCTCAAGCTCGCGGGTTTTCTGGCGGAAGCCTCGCAAAAGAAGACGGCAAGCGGCCAGAAGGTGGCGCATCGCGGCCGCCTGTTCATCTTCGACGAGCCGACGACGGGCCTGCACTTCGACGACATCGCCAAGCTGATGCGCGCGTTCGGCAAGTTGCTCGACGGCGGCAATTCGCTGCTGGTGATCGAACACAATCTCGACGTGGTGCGCGCTGCCGACTGGATCATCGATCTGGGACCGGAGGGCGGTGAAGGCGGCGGCGAAGTGCTTTGCGCCGGTACGCTGGCCGATGTGGTGGCATGCCCCGGCTCGCATACCGGCAAGGCACTGGCCGACTACGAGCGCAATATCGTGGCACCTGCACAGGCCGTGGCGGCAAGCACAAAGGACGATGCCGGCATGCCGTTGCAAACCGCCTTGCGTGCCGCGCGCGCCCATCGTAAGCCAGCGGGTGGCGACGCCATCCGGATCATCAATGCGCGCGAACACAATTTGAAGTCGCTCGACGTGGAGATTCCGCGCGGCAAATTCAGCGTGATCACGGGCGTGTCTGGCTCGGGCAAGTCGACACTCGCGTTCGACATTCTGTTTAACGAGGGGCAGCGCCGGTATCTGGAGTCGCTGAACGCGTATGCGCGCTCCATCGTGCAACCGGCGGGGCGTCCGGAAGTCGATGCCGTGTACGGCATTCCGCCGACGGTGGCCATCGAGCAACGTCTGTCACGTGGCGGCCGCAAGAGTACGGTGGCGACGACCACGGAGATCTGGCACTTCCTGCGGCTGCTGTACGTGAAGCTCGGTATTCAGCATTGCATTCACGACGGCGCGCCGGTGACGGCGCAGAGCCCCGATTCCATCGTGGCGCAATTGATGCGCGACCGGCGCGGTCAGCACGTCGGTTTGCTGGCACCGCTGGTGGTAGGCCGCAAGGGTATCTACACCGATCTGGCGAAGTGGGCCAAGGCGCGCGGGCATTCGCATCTGCGCGTCGACGGCGTTTTCCTGCCGGTGGATCCGTGGCCGAAGCTTGATCGCTTCCGCGAGCACACCATCGAGTTGCCCGTCGGTGACGTGGTGATCACCCCCGAGAACGAAGGTCTGCTGCGTACGTTGCTCGCGGCGGCGCTCGAATTGGGCAAGGGCGTCATGCATCTGCTGGCGCCGCTCGACGGTCTGGGTGACGCCATGACCAGTGACCAACCCGGCGAAGGCGTCGGCAAGATCGAAGTGTTTTCGGTCAAGCGTGCGTGCCCGGTGTGCGGCACAAGCTATCCCGATCTCGATCCGCGCATGTTCTCGTTCAACAGCAAGCACGGCTGGTGCACGACCTGCGTGGGCACGGGGCTCGCGCTCACGCGTGAGCAGCGCGAAGCATTCGACGACACGGTGCTCGGGCAAGACAACCGCGGACGCGAGCATTCGCTGCCGTCGGAGGAGCAAGAACCGGAAGACGTGGGCGATCAGCCCTGTCCGGACTGCCACGGTGCGCGACTGAATCCGGTCGCGCGGGCCGTGACCTTTGACGAAGAGGCGATTTCGGACGTTGCGCAGTGGACCGTCACCGACGTTCGCCACTGGGTGCAAGGGCTGCATCTGCATGGCCGCGATGCGAGCATTGCGCGCGACCTGATCAGCGAAATTCAGGGCCGCCTCGAGTTTCTGGAAGAAGTGGGGCTGGGCTACCTGACGCTGGACCGTGCGGCGCCGACACTCTCGGGTGGCGAGTCGCAGCGGATTCGTCTGGCGGCGCAACTCGGCAGCAATTTGCAGGGCGTGTGCTACGTGCTGGACGAGCCGACCATCGGCTTGCACCCGCGCGATAACGGCATTCTGCTTGGCGCGCTGCGCAAGCTCGGCGACCAAGGCAACACGCTGGTGGTGGTCGAGCACGACGAGGACACGATTCGTCGCGCTGACCACATCATCGATATCGGGCCGGGGGCGGGCAAACGCGGCGGTACGCTCGTTGCGCAGGGAAGCGTGGCCGATCTGGCGGCGCATCCCGATTCGCTGACGGGCAAGTTCCTCGCGCATCCGTTGCAGCACCCGCTGCAACCGCGTCGCGAAGTCGTTGCGCCGAAGAAGGGCACGGAAGCGGTGCCGCCGAACTGGCTGACGGTGCATGGCGCAACGCTGCATAACCTGAAGAACGTCACGGCATCGCTGCCGCTCTCGCGACTGACGGCGATTACGGGCGTCTCAGGCTCGGGCAAATCGACGTTGGCACGCGACGTGTTGATGACGAATTTGCTCGACGCCGTAGGCCGTTCGGTGATGTCCTCACCGGCCGAGCGCCGCGCCCGTAAGGGCACGGTGCGGCATGCGGTGAAGGCGGACGGTAAGCCGCGCGCCAAGTCGGAGGTACCGGCGGAACCGCGTCGCGCGGTGACGCATGCGTGGCACGGCTGCGAGTCGGTGACCGGCTGGGAGACGATCGACCGGG
This sequence comes from Pandoraea sp. PE-S2T-3, assembly GCF_002179965.1. Classification (GTDB taxonomy): domain Bacteria; phylum Pseudomonadota; class Gammaproteobacteria; order Burkholderiales; family Burkholderiaceae; genus Pandoraea. The sequence continues at coordinate 431,228 of NZ_NGUQ01000007.1, read as the reverse complement.
TGCTCGAAGTCGACCAGACGCCGATCGGCAAGACGCCGCGCTCGTGTCCGGCAACGTATATCGGCTTCTGGGACACGATCCGACGTCTCTTTGCCGACACGCTGGAAGCGCGTGCGCGTGGTTACTCGGCCTCGCGCTTCTCGTTCAACACGGGCGACGGGCGTTGTCCGGCGTGCGAGGGGCAGGGCGTGCGCACGATCGGCATGAGCTTCCTTGCCGATGTGAAGGTGTTGTGCGACGTGTGTCACGGCCAGCGATTCAATGCCGAAACGTTGGCGGTAACGTGGCGTGGCAAGAGCATCGGCGACGTGCTGACGATGGAAGTGGACGAAGCGGTCGAGTTCTTCGCGTCGATGCCGAGTATCGGGCACCCGTTGCAGTTGATGAAGGACGTGGGGCTCGGTTACCTGACGCTGGGGCAGCCGTCGCCGACGTTGTCGGGCGGCGAGGCACAGCGTATCAAGCTGGTGACGGAGTTGACCAAGGTGCGCGACGACATTACGCGCCGTGGTCAGAAGTCGCCGCACACGTTGTATGTGCTCGATGAGCCGACGGTGGGGCTGCACATGGCCGACGTGGCACGTCTTATCAAGGTGCTGCATCGTCTCGTGGACGGAGGACACACCGTCGTAGTGATCGAGCACAACCTCGACGTCATCGCGGAAGCCGACTGGATCGTCGACATGGGACCGGAAGGCGGCAAGGATGGCGGCACGGTGGTGGCGGCAACATCACCGGATGCGCTCGCGAAGGTGGCGGCAAGCCATACCGGTATCGCCCTCAGGCCAGTGCTGGCGCAATCGGCTGCCAAGGTCGAAGAAGCGGAAGCGGTGAAGTAACCGCAGGACTTCCGCTGAGCAGAAAGACAAACGGGACGCTTCGGCGTCCCGTTTGCTTTCTAAAGCGCTCACGTCATCAAACGCACTGCATCAGACATACCGCGTCACCCTTGATCGCTCGTCACGAGGTCACCGATACGACGCGGCACAATCGTCATCAAAAGCCCGGCGACGATGCAGACGGCACCCAACGCACCGAAGCCACCGAGCATGTCTCCGAAACATGCGAAGGCGAACAGTGTGGCGAACAACGGGTCACTGGTCTCGATGATCTGTACCTTGCTTGCCTCGCCGTGCGAAATCGCCAGTGTTGTGAAATAGAAGCCGCCAATCGTAGGCAGCAGAATCAATGCTGACAAGATGACCCAAGCCCACCCGACCGGTACGGCAAACCCCTGATGCAACGAGAGCAGCAGCAAGTAGAGACTGCCGAATCCAAACAGCCAAGTGAGCTGCGGGAGGCCACTCCCCACGTCCCATAACTTCGACAGAAAGATGAACAACGCGTAACCGAGGCCACCGCATAAGGCGAGCGCAACACCCAGATAACTTCCCGTCACACCGCCTTCGAACAGGCAGATCAGTGCAACGCCGGTGACGATGGAACCGAACGCAGCGACCTTTCGCCGTGCGATCTGCTCCTTTAAAACCAGCGTCGAAAGCACAATCGTGACACCCCCCGCGGCGTAGGTCAGAAAAGAGACCAGCGGAATCGATGCCTCAGCGAACGCCCAGGTTTCGAAAGCGTAGAGGCAGAAGATGCCCAGCAACGCGAGCAGTGCAAAAACGGGCCAGCGGCTCGCCAGTCGCACCGTTTGATCGCGCAACGTCCGTCGTGCACAGCAGTAACTTGCGATCACTACAAAGGCGCCAAAACATTTCCAGAACGCGATGTTCGTCGGCGTCAAACCGTAGCCGAGTCCGACACGAGTGAGCGGACCGATCGTGCCATTCAATGCGGCGGCAATGAGTGCGTAGACTTCGGGACCCCGCGCAAATCGGATGAACATGGTCGGGGCTCGTAAAAAGAAACGACCTCGCATTCTGTCAGCTTGCGCTGAAGCATGGAGGTCGTTGCACGGCGTCGCGAGGCTTTTCAGAATTTGCCGATGACCCGAATTACCCGAGTCATCGCATGCCGACAGCTACCGCATCACTACTTCAGTTGCCGCGACAGACGCATCAGAACTTATGACGCAGCCCGGCGTAGTAAGTCACCTGATTGTCGTGCCCGTTCAGGCGCACGCCGGAGCCGCCGGTCCATGACGTGGTCGACGTACCGAACAGGCCGGACCAGTCGCCGTTCACGTGATCGTAGGCACCGGCCACATAAACGTCGGTGCGCTTCGATAGGCGATAGTCGAGGATCGCGTAAGCCGTTTGACGTGTGCCGCCGAAGTTGCTCGCCGACGTGTTGTTGTACATCCACGCACCCGTGAACGAAAGCACCGGGTTGAAGTTGTACGTCGCGCCGAGCGTCAGGAACTGATCGCGGCGTGCGGCGCTGAACACCGAGCCGATCGACGCCGTCGAGCTGGCCGTCGCCGGGGTGCTCATGTTCGTGATCGACGCGAAATCGACACCACCGTTCGTCACGTCGAAGCCTGCATCACGCTGGCTTTGCAGGTAGTCGGCGTAGAACGTGGCCGGACCAAACGCGTACTTGGCACCCAACACCCACAGCTTGGCCGTGCGGCTTTGCGTATCGCGCGTTTGCTGCAACTGCCCCGTCATCTTCAGACCGCTGCCTTCATACGACAAACCACCCGAGAGCGACGAGCGTGCCGAACCCTGACCCGCGATACCGCCCAACGCGTACTGCAAGTTCACCCCAATCGCGCCGAACGACTTGGTGTACGTCAACGCATTGTTAAAACGCTGACCAGTGAGATACACCTGCCATGAGTTCGTCGCCGGCGCACCGACCGACAACGGATCGACCGCCGATACCGCGAGCAAGGCGCCCGTGTACTGACGGCCAATATCCACTTCACCGAACGCGCCCGACAACCCCACGAACGCCTGACGGCCGAACAACTGACCCTGCTGATCGAAACCGCCGTTGTTGACCGTGAGGCCGTTTTCCAGCACGAAGCGCGCCTTCATGCCGCCGCCCAAGTCTTCACTACCGGTCAGGCCGAACCGGCTGCCCGACAGAAAGCCCTCGCCGCCCTGCTGCACGCTGAAGGTCTTGCCACCCTGCGGGCTGGTGTTGGTCTGCATCACCACCGCCGCATCAAGCACGCCGTACAGCGTGACGTTCGATTGCGCAAACGCGCTCGGGGCGACGCTGGCAAAACACACGCCGGCAGCGGCGGCGATCAGGGAAGGAAGCGGATATTTCATGAGAGTTCCGATCGGTCTTGAAGCACGAGAAATAGACGGAGCCATGGCAGGTTGCCGGCCCTCGATTCAAAAAATTGACGCAAAAACGCCCCCGCGCTCCCGTCTTCAAGACAAGGGAACGACGTCATGTCGTCGCAGAGGAGCCACTCGACACAGGTCCGGCGCAGTCGCCGGCGAACCGGTTGTGTCAGGGCGTTGGCGGCAGCCAGGCACGTCGCGCGGGTTTGTGACCCAGCACGGGCGTGTCGCGGTTCAGCCTGTCGCCTTGGGGAAAAGTCGGGCGACTCGACTCACATCGAATCGCCCGGGTCCATCAACCACCTTTCGTGTTACGCGGCCTTTTGCAGCACCGTCATCGGGCCGTACAACTCCAGCAGACGCGCATACTCCGTCTCGCTGTAGAAGTCGCACTGATAGCGCTGGCGGTCGGTGTACTGAATCGCCACTTCCACACAGAAGCGCACGGCTTCCGCGATATCCACTTCATGGCTCGCGCTGCCGCCGCTGCCCGCCACGGCCGCTTGCGCCGTGATCGGCACGCCGACCACCGGTGCTTCGGTGGCCACCGTCGGCTGCATGATGCTGTTGATGTGGTACAGGCCGTTGTCGTAGTCGGTGATGTCCTGCGTCGTCAGCGGCATCACACGCGGCAGATGGCCGGTCGTCTGCTGCATGATGTTCAACAGACTGTCCGACACGCGCAGCAAATACCCTTGCTTGGATGTCGGCGTGATCGCGAAACCGCGCTCGTTGAACACGCGGTTGCCCTTGCTCGTATCGACCGACAGAATCGCATCCATGGCGGCGTCGACTTCGAACTGGTTCATCGTCGTCGAGCTGCACGGCATGCCCATGAAGTCGACCGGCTGGCGCGGCGTGATCGGCGCATCGGTGCACAGGTGCGTGGTGACGATGACGTCGCCCTGCAACGTGTCGCCACGTGCCCGCAGTTGCGCGAGCTTCAGGCCCGCGGCGATCACCGCCGTCGCGCCGTCGGCATCCGACACCTGCGCGATACGGTCGGGACGTGCACCGATCGCGCCGTTACGGCCGATCAGGCCCAGCGTCGGGGCCGTGCCGCCGGCCGTCTTGCCTGCCGCACCCGGCACCACAATCTTGATGAAGTCGGCCACGCGGCCTTCGGTCACACGCTCCACCGTGACCGTTACGCCGGCGTCGGTGTAAGGCGCGAACAAGGCGACGATGTCGTCGCCGTTCACGCTCGGCAGGTCGATGAGTTCATACACCGCCAGGGTTTGCTGCAATGCCATGTTTCTAAACCTCTTGAATCTGCTTTGTTACCAGAGACGCCGTAGCGACCTCAGATCGATGCGAGCGAGAACGTGCTGCCCGTGGCGATCTTGTCGATGGCGCCGCCCTGCTTGAAATACAGCGCGTCGAATTCGCCGAGCACAGTGGCGTTCTCGCCCTGCACGTGCAGCGCGGTGCCTTCCGGAATGCCGACAACGCGCTCGTCCGGATTGATGCCGAGGTACTCGGCCAGACGCTCTTCGCGCGACTCGCCGTTATGACCGGCCGGCTTGCCGCTGATGAAGTGCGGGTTCACTTGGAACGGAATCAGGTTCAGTGCCTTGAGCGTGGGCGGCTCGACGATCGGCATGTCGTTGGTGGTGCGGATGGTCGGGCACACGACGTTCGAACCGGCGCTCCAGCCCACATACGGCATGCCCGCATTCACGCGCTCGCGAATCAGACCGACGATGCCCGCGTTGTACATGCGATCGAGCAGGGCAAACGTGTTGCCGCCGCCGACAGCCACGGCTTCCGCCTGTTCCACCGCTGCGCGCGGGTCCTTGTGGTGATGAATCGATTCGAGTTCGTAGCCGAGGCGCTCGAACACCGGCTTCACACGCGATTCGTACTCGTCGTAGCTGAACGTGATGCCGCCCGCGTAGGGCACGAACAGCACGCGCTTGGTGCGCCCCTTGAGCAACGCGTGCAGTTGGTCGTCCGCATGCTCCAGATAGCCCAGATTGCCCTTGCGGGAGCTGCTCATCATCAGAATTTGTTTCATGGCTTATGCCTCGTCGGGGGAAGGGAGTGACGGTTCAAAGACGACTGGATTACGGGTCACGAACGCTTGTCGAGCAATTCACGAATCAGGCCGACAGCCCGGTCGATTTCCTGCTCGGTATTGAAATAATGCACTGCCAGACGCGCCATGCGTTCAATGTTGAAACGCTTGAGAATCGGCGTCGCCATGAAGTGACCGGCTTCAATGATGACACCGGCGGCTTCGAGATGCGCGACGATGGCATCCGTTTCGAGACCCTTGACGTTGAAGGGCACGAGGCTCAGACGCTGCTCGACTTTCGACGGCCCGTAAATCTCGGCGCCCGGCAGCGTCTGCAATTGCTCGACGGCGTAGCGCGTGAGTTGCTGCACACGTGAAAAGACATCGGCCATACCGAGCGACTGCGCGTAGGCGATGGCTTCGCCCATGCCGAGAATCGACGGCACGATCGGGCAACCGGCTTCGAAGCGCTTGGCCGTTGCCGGCAGCGACAGCGCGCCGCTGGCGTCGACAGACGCATTCCACCAGCCGATCAACGCCGGACGCAGTTGCGTGATGAGCGCTTCGCGCACGTAGAGGAAGCCGCTGCCTTCCGGGCCGCGCAGGGCCTTGCGGCCACACGTGGCGAGAAAGTCGCAACCGAGCGTGCGCACGTCGATCGGCACCATGCCGACGGTCTGCGTCGCGTTGATCAGCGTCCAGACGTTGCGCTCACGGGCCAGTGCACAGATCGCATCGATCGGCTGCAAGGCGCCCGTCACGTTCGGCAGATGCGCCATCGAGATCAGACGCGTGCGCGACGTGAGGTATTGCGCGAGCGTGTCGACTTCCATCACACCATCGGCGTTCGCCGGCACGACCACGACTTTCACGCGGCCCTGCGCCTGCAATTGCAGCCACGGCGCCTGATTCGAAATCATTTCGAAGTCGGAGAGCACGACTTCGTCGCCGTCTTGCCAGTCGATGCCGGCGGCCACGAGGCTGATGGCTTCGCTGCCGTTCTTGGTGAAGGCAATTTCAGACGCGTTGGCACCGACGAAGGCTGCCGTGGCAGCGCGCACTTGCTCGACACGTGCATACGTCTCGCGACGGAAGGCGGGCAGGTACGGGCCGGTGCGTGCGGTCTCGGCGAGATACGCGGTCATGGTGTCGACGACACAGCGCGGCGGCACCGAGGCGGCGGCGTGATCGAAGTAGACGAGGCCGGGCGCGAGCGCGCTGTCGGCGGTGATGCGATTCAGATCCATCGAACTGTCCTACGGGGGTGAGACAAAACAACGGGCGCGCGCGAGTGGCGCGCGCCACTCGAAATTACTTGGCCAGCAACTTGCCGAACAACAGCGGCTTGAAGAAGCTGTACAGCGCATCGCCTGCAATGAAACCGGCAGCCAGCGTGCCGCAGGCCGACTCGCCTGCTGCGCCCCAGCGGCGCACGATCAGCACGCGCAACACGAGACCCGCTGCGACGGCCCAGCCAGCGGCCGGGCTCATCAGCAAGAGGCCCGTCGCCATCAGCACGCCAAGCTGGCGCTTCGGCCCGCCGATCAGTTGCAGCAGCGCACCGGGGATGGCCCAGATCATCAGTTGATGACCGATGTCGTTCGACACACCGGCTTCAATCGTGGCGGCGTAGACCTTGTCGACCGGCGGGAACATGTTGTTGGCGAAGAAGTGCGGGTAGGCCAGCACGACGGCCACGCCTGCCACACAGAAACCCAGCATGCCGGCGTAGTACTGCTGCTTGCGGCCGGCGCGCTCCAGCGCCGGGTCGGCACCGTTGCCGCGCAGGATGAAGCCGGTCTTCAGGTCGTAGCCCATATCGGCGAAGGCGGGGCCAGTGGCTGACGACAGACCGACCAGCAGACCGAGGGCCGTCGGCGGAAAGCCGCACAGCATGCCGATTACCAGCGTGATGAGCGCGACGGCGAACGCCGGGAACCAGCCCGAGTACATCGCGGCGATACCGACGATCAGTTCATGCGCGAAGGCTGCGAACGCGGCAAACAACAGGAAGCCGATCAGCATGCCCGGCGACATGTGCGTGGCGAGGCCGGCGCACAGTGCAATCAGCAACGCGATGCCGACATAAGCGAGAAAACTCACGCCGAGGAAGCCGGCGAGCTTGCGATCCGACACGGTGGGTTGGTAGCCGGTCTCGGCCTGCGCGCCCTTGCGGTTGCCGCGCAGCACGAGGAACGTCACCTGAATGAGCGCGACCACACCGGCACCGATCATGAAGCCGTGCGGCAGATAGATCTTGTTCAGATCGACGTGCAGCAGCGGCAGGGAATAGCCCTTGATCAGCAGACCCGTACCGAAGCTGCCCAACGCCCAGATGTTGCCGATAAAGGCCACACCGAAGGCGGACATCGGAATGCCCAGCACCGAGCCGGCGACGCCCCCCACCACGCCATAGACGAGCAGGCGGGCCTTCTTGCCGCCCTGATCGCCGGCAATGATCGATTCGGCGGTGGCGATACCGGCGGGCCAGGTGCCCGTGGCGGGGAATGCCTTCGAATCGAACACGCGATAGAGCACCGTGCCGTCGAGGAACATGGCGATCATCACGCCGATGAGCAGCGGCACGATCAGATCGGGGCGACCCATCGCGAACGGAATGCCGATCGGAATCATCAGGCTGTTCGACGCGCCGAAGGTGGCCGACGAGATTGCCGTCTGCACCAGATTCTGACGATGCACGGAGCGGAACTTGCGCATCATCGCGATGGGCAGGCGTGCCACGAGCATGGCGAGCAGTGCGCCGATGATCGACGTGTTGGCCGAGATGCCGAGCGTGACGATCAACTGCATGCCGATGATCGCGCCCGCGACCGACACGGCCACCATCAGCAGTAACGATGTCGGCTCGAAAACGGACGGGTGCTTGCCGTCGAGCGGCGCATAAGGTGCGCCGGGTGGCTTGGCGGCGGCAGAGGGCGGGGCGGATTTCATCGGGTTGATTCTCGAAGGGGCTTGTCTGGCGAAATCGGGGCGGGTCAGTAGAAACGGCGCATGAGCGACTGCACTTCGGCGAGTTCCTGACGCACGGCGGCGAGCATCTCGCGGCGCTTGTCGTCGGTCATGCGGAAGTCGGGGCCCGAGACACCGAACGAGGCGAGGATGCCGTCGGTCTCGTCGAATACGGGCAGGGCGAGGCCGAACACGCCGTCGGCAAATTCGTTGGCCGAGTAGCTCCAGCCTTGCTCGCGAATGGCCGCGAGATCGGCGCGCAGGGCTGCCGGTTCGGTGATGGTGCTGCTCGTGTAGCGCTTCAGACCGTGTTCGAGAATGGCGTCGAGTTGGGCCTCGGGCAGATACGCGGCGATGACCTTGCCCGACGAGCCGGCGTGCAGCGCGAAGCGCGTGCCTGCGGCCACGGAATACTTGATGTTCTGATCCGACTCGGCGATTTCGAGATAGACCGCTTCTTTGCCATCGAGCACCGCGAGAAACGCGGTCTCGCCGGTGTTAGCCGCCAGACGACGCATGATCGGCAGGATGAGGTCCGACAGATGCAACCCTTCGCGCAACGACTGCGCGAATTCGAGAAACGCCATGCCGAGTGCGTACTTGCGCGACTTGCCACGCTGCGTGACGAAACCGTGCTGGGCACAGGTCGCGAGAATGCGCTGCACGACCGAGTGGTTGATGCCGGTTTCCTTGGCCAACTCACGCACGCCCCACGTCGGATTCTCGGCCGTGAAGTGGCGCAAAAGCGTCAGCGCGTTGTCGAGCGTCTTCAGCGTCATAAAAATTTGTCTCTCTATTAGCACCACTGTGTCTGTATGTGGTACATTTTAGAAAGGCATAAATGGGGCGGCAACGCTAAATTCACAAATTCAGGGTAAACACCCGTGTCGCTTTTCGCCCTTTTTTGGTGCGAAGTGTGCCGAAAACTGCCCCCCAAGCCGCATGAATGCTGGATCTGCCGGGAATTCCCGGTGCGCGTGTGACAAGCCTCACACGCCGAGACAAAACGCCCGGACAAGTCCGGGCGTTTTTCATTGGGCGGGAAAGAGGGGCTTCGCGGGCGAGTGACTAGGTCGCCGGATGGCCGCCGGAAGGCAGACCGAGCCTGTCGAAGAACGCGCGGTTGCGTTCATAAGCCGATTGCAGCAATCGGTCGTACGAGATCACTTCGATATACGTCTTGAAGTGGCTGTTGTAGCCGAAGAACCCCATCCCATCCATGGTCTCGCTCAGTTGCAGCATCTGGCAGCGCTGCACGACAGAGCGGGTGATGTCGCACACCACGTAGCAAAAGCCCGGTAGCGACGCCGCCCCCGGTACGGGCCGTCCCCCCGGCGTGGTGACCGACCCGGCGCGAATTCGCACGAGATAACCGATGGCCTGCTCGACGGGGTCTTTGTCTTCCCCCGCCGCCGCGTCGTTGCGCATGGGGCGTTTGAGCTCGACCACCACAAGTGACGCCAGCGGCCCGTGCGCGCCATCGGCCATCAGCATCGGCCGGTCGAAGACCTTCAGTGCGCACAGGTCGGGCTTGCGCCCAGAGACGCAGTCCGTGATCGGCATCGATTGCAGGGGTTTGTCGCTCGCCAGATACGAATGAAACGTCAGCCGCTCGTCGAGCAGCCACAGATTCCCATGCTCGGCGTGCACTTCGTCTGAGCTCTTGCCCATCGGCATGAACAACTCGTGAATTACCTCTTCGCGTGCGAAGCGTCCGTCTTCGCCCCGCTTTAACGCCTGCGCGAGGATGTCGAGGATGGTCTTGCGATGAAATACGTAATTGGCGAGATCCGATTGCTTGATGTCGTCCGCCTTGGCGATATAGCCCGCGAGGCGCTGGCGGTACCTCTCGGTGGTTTCGCTCGAGGCGAACTGCATGATGTCGTGCCCCTCGGCGATCAACGAGTGTTCGACATTGGCCAATTCGCGATGCAGCAGCAGATCGAGATCCCGATCGGAGATGTCAGGCGGCACACTTAGCCGGTCCTGATCGATATGGGGGAGGATCGGGCGGTAACGGGGCGCACGATGAGTGACAAAGCGCTCGACGCGATCGCGGCTCGCCTGCCGGGTTTGGGTGAGCCATGGGGCAAGGTAGTTGGCCGCAGCGGCGAGCAGTGCCTCCCGGATATCGGCGCGTCCCGGCGACGCGCTGCCGAAGAGATCGTCGGACGACTCCGGAATATCAAAGCCGATACGCTCGGGGCGTACGTGCTGATCGAGCCAGGGGGATGTGACGTAGCAGGCATAGGTGAAATCTCCCTCGCCGTCCTGCAATTTGCCGTGAAGGCCCGGCAGCTTGCCGCTGAGCGGCTCGTTCTCGATGACCCGGCTCGCCGCGCACCAGGCAATGACGGGTTGGGTGACCGCACTGGTCTTGAGTTTCACGTGAGTGATGACGAACGGATGTCCTTTGATATCGAGCGTCTCGCGTTGTGCGCCACCCAACAGATAGCTGTCGTAGACATCGACCAGATCGATGGTTTCGTCGCCATCACAAATGACGATGCTGGGCACACCGCCATCGCGCACGAAGTACCACAGGCAATGTTCGAAAAGACTGTTGGCGATGGCGCGCGCCGTCTTGGCCGACTTCTCCCGATAACTCTGGAAAAAGCCTTGCAGGTGCACGACCGTGTGCGGGGTTTCGTTCGCGCGCGCGTCACGCAAGTCGATGTTCCGGATGCCTTGTCCGGCGGTGAAATGGAACTGCCGCCGGCGCGCGCGCTGACGGCCGGTGCGGAAAACACTCGCTACCGTGACGCACTCGAACGCCTTGAGCCAGAGCAGACGCCCCACGCCGCGGCAGCCGTGCGCGGCTTTATGGTCGCTGTCGAGTGTTTCGAACGACGTCATGTTCGCGGCGTCGAAGCCGACGCCGTTATCGACGATACGAAAGCCGGAGATCGGTGCCAGAGGTGGCGCGCCGCGTCGTGACGACGCGTCGTCGAGCGTCAGGTCGGTCTGGGCGAGACGCTCGATGTCGATCTGAATCTCGCCCCGGGTGGCATCTCCCTCGCCTGCGCCGACGGCGTGGATCGAATTCACGACCGCTTCGAAGAGCGGCAAAAGGCCTTTGTGCTGCGGCAGTGGCGTATTGCGCAACCGCCCCGTCAGATTGGTGTTCATGTTCACGGGATATCCCCTTGAAGGCGGCTAAGGGTTGTGACGTCGAGAGGGGGGCGACTGGGCAGGATTGTGGGCATCGCGTGGGGAAGCTGCAACGCTCGATGGGTATCAATTTGGAATTTCGGATTCCTACCGCGCCGTGTTCATTTCTCATGAAGTGAAACGCCATACCGAATGCTGCAACCGCACGTCCAAAAAAGACGGGTGCCCGCGAAGGCCCGTCAGGCCGGCGTCATACGCAAACCCTTATGCCACCTATAAGCTGGGGTGGAGTCACGACTCGAAATCCCGGGTTTCCGAGCGCCGGGAGAACGATTACACTCAGGGTCTTATATAAGACTGCCCCTTTTCGTCAGCGATCATGCGCCGCCCTAACGTGAAATGCGTTTTCGGTGACAAGTGAATGGCCCGGCGAAGCAGCGTCAACCAGGTTTTCAAACTCGAGTACAGCATCATGACTTCCACTTCCCAGCGTGGCGGCCTGACGGTCGCAGACAATCTGATCGCGTTCATCGAAAAGGAAGCCCTGCCGGGCACCGGTGTCGATGTCGAAACCTTCTGGAAGGGCTTCGACGCCATCGTCCACGACCTCGCGCCGAAAAACCGCGCGCTGCTCGCCGAGCGCGATCGTCTGCAAGGTGAACTGGATGGCTGGCACCGCGCCAACCCTGGCCCGATCGCCGACGCTGCCGCCTACCGCGCCTTCCTCGAAAAGATCGGCTATCTGCTGCCCGCACCGGCTGACGTCAAAGCGACGACCGCCGAAGTCGATTACGAAATCGCCGAACAAGCTGGCCCGCAACTCGTGGTGCCGCTCTCGAACGCCCGCTATGCCCTGAACGCCGCCAACGCACGTTGGGGCAGCCTGTACGACGCGCTCTACGGCACCGACGCGATTCCCGAAGCCAACGGCGCCGAGAAAGGCTCCGGCTACAACCCGAAGCGCGGCGAACTCGTGATCGCCTTCGCACGCGGCTTCCTCGATCAGGCGGCGCCGCTGGCCGAAGGCTCGCACAAGGATGCGACCGGCTACAGCGTCGAGAACGGCCAGCTCGTCATCACGACCAAGAACGGCAAGACCACGCTCGCTACGCCGGCACTCTTCATCGGCTATCAAGGCGATGCCGACAAGCCGACGGCCGTGCTGCTCAAGCAAAACGGTCTGCATTTCGAAATTCAATTCGACGCGAACCACCCGATCGGCAAGACGGACACCGCCCATATCAAGGACGTGCTCGTCGAAGCCGCCGTGACGACCATCATCGACTGCGAAGACTCGGTTGCCGCCGTGGACGCCGACGACAAGGTCGAGCTGTATCGCAACTGGCTGGGCCTGATGCAAGGCACGCTCACGGAAGAAGTGTCGAAGGGTGGCAAGTCCTTCACCCGCCGCCTGAACGCCGATCGCGAATACACGGGCGCCGATGGCAAGCCGGTGAAGCTGCATGGCCGCTCGCTGCTGTTCATCCGCAACGTGGGCCACCTGATGACCAACCCGGCGATCACCGATCGCGACGGCCGTGAGATTCCGGAAGGCATTCTCGACGGCGTGGTCACCGTGCTGGCATCGCTGCATGACCGCAAGCACCGCCTGAACTCGCGCACCGGCTCGATCTACATCGTCAAGCCGAAGATGCACGGCCCGGCCGAAGTGGCCTTCGCCGACGAACTGTTCAGCCGTATCGAAGACCTGTACGCCCTGCCGCGCAACACGCTCAAGATGGGCATCATGGACGAAGAGCGCCGCACCAGCGTGAACCTGTCGGCGTGTATCGCTGCGGCGGCTGCGCGCGTGGCGTTCATCAACACGGGCTTCCTCGACCGCACCGGCGACGAAATGCACACGGCGATGGAAGCCGGCCCGATGATGCGCAAGGGCGACATGAAGTCGTCGGCGTGGATCACCGCGTACGAGAAGAGCAACGTGCTCGTGGGGCTGGCTGCCGGCCTGCGTGGCCGCGCACAGATCGGCAAGGGCATGTGGGCCATGCCCGACCTGATGCACGCCATGCTGGAGCAGAAGATCGCGCATCCGAAGGCCGGTGCCAATACGGCTTGGGTGCCGTCGCCGACCGCCGCCACGCTGCACGCGCTGCACTACCACGTCGTCGACGTGCAGGCCGTGCAACAGGAACTCGAAAAGATCGACTACGCGAAAGAGCGCGACGCCCTGCTCACCGGTTTGCTGACGGTGCCGGTGGTGGCCAAGGCCGAATGGAACGCTGAAGAGATCCGCAAGGAAATCGAGAACAACGCGCAGGGCATTCTCGGCTACGTGGTGCGCTGGATCGATCAGGGCGTGGGCTGCTCGAAGGTGCCCGACATCAACGACATCGGCCTGATGGAAGACCGCGCCACGCTGCGTATTTCGAGCCAGCATCTGGCGAACTGGCTGCGTCACGGCGTGATCACGCGCGAACAGGTCGAAGAGACCATGAAGCGCATGGCCGCCGTGGTGGACAAGCAGAACGCAGGCGACAAGCAGTACCGCCCGATGGCCCCGAACTTCAGCGATTCGCTGGCGTTTCAGGCTGCCAGCGCCCTCGTGTTCGAAGGCCTCACGCAGCCGAACGGCTACACCGAACCGCTGCTGCACAAGTACCGTCTGAAGCTCAAGGCGGAACAACGCGGCTAACGTCATCGCGTGTATCGCGTGTATCGCGTGAATTGCGTGAATAGCAGGTCTCGATAAGCACAAGACTTATCACCGGACGCCTGACGGGGTAACCTGTCAGGCGTTCGTGTTTTTTCAGGAGCCTGTTGCGCATGGACCCCGCCATCGCACTGCAACGCGCCGAACGGCGTGCCCTGTACTTCCTGCTGGTCGCGCTGGCGATTTTCATCGCCACGCTCTTCATGCCGCCGCACTTTCTCACCGGCTGGATTCGCGCTGCCGCCGAAGCGGCGATGGTCGGCGGCCTGGCTGACTGGTTCGCGGTCGAGGCGCTGTTCCGGCGCATTCCGATTCCCGGGCTGGCTGCGCACACCAACATTCTCATTCGCAAGAAAGACGCGCTGGGCGATGGTCTGGCCCGTTTCGTTCGCGAGAAATTTCTCGATACGCCCTCGGTGGTGCGCCTCATCCAGCAACAGAATCCCGCCGACGCGGTGACCCACTGGCTGGGCTCGCACGACAACGCACGCCAATTGAGCGCCGTGCTGGTGAAGGTGGCCAGTGGCGTGCTCGACGTGATGGACGAGCGCAACGTGCAGGCGTTCATTCGCCGTGCGCTCGACACGATGATCGACCGGCTCGACCTGTCGCAATCGGCTGCTGCCATTCTCGACACTCTCACGCGCGATGGCCGCCATCAGGCGCTGCTCGACGAAACGCTCGAGTACCTCGTGGAACTGCTCAACGAACCGCAGACGCGCGAATTTCTCTCGGCGCGCATCGTGGAGTGGCTCAAGGCCGATCACCCGAAGAAGGAGAAGGTGCTTCCCTCGGAATGGATCGGCAACAAGGGCTCGGACATGATTTCGGCCGCCGTGACGCGCCTGCTTGCCCAAATGGAGGCTGACGATTCGCACCAGTTGCGTCAGGCGTTCGACCGCGCGGTGGCCGGACTGATCGAGCGGCTGCGCAACGACGCCGAGTTTCAAGCGAAGCTCGACGGCTTCAAGGCGCAGTTGAAGGGCGACACGGCGCTGACCGCTTATGCGGGCAGTCTGTGGAACGAGTGGCGCAGTTGGGTGAAGCGCGACCTGGCGCAGGAAAATTCGGTGATCGGCGCGAAGATCGTGGGCGCAGCGTCGTGGATCGCACAAGAACTGGCGCGCAGTGAATCGCTGCGCCGTGCGCTTGATGCGCAACTGCTCGACGCTGCCGAGCGCATGGCGCCGGGCTTCGCCGACTTCGTGACCGAACACATCCGCGCGACGGTGCACGGCTGGAATGCGGAACATCTCTCGCAGCAGATCCGCCTGAGCGTGGGGCAGGATCTGCAATACATCCGCATCAACGGCACCCTCGTGGGAGGACTGATCGGCGCGCTGCTGTACCTGATCGCTCAAGCGCCGACCCTGCTGGCGCGATGAACGAGGTCAACTCTCGGACGGGGATGCAAGCGTCGCCCCTGCCGCGATGAGCGCACTGAACTTGTCGGGGTCGTTGAACGGCATCGGCCTGTCGGTCTTCATCGCCTGATGTTCGTGGGCGATCTTCACGTTGTAGCCGGCTTTGGCCGCCGCCATCGCTTCGACAAATGCCTGCGGACCGCCGTTGTACGCCAGCAGTTGGGCGCCCTTGCCCTGCTCATTGGCGATCCTGAGCGCGGTGACAACGAGTTCCTCGCCGGATTGGGGCATGCGCGTCGACCAATCGTTCGTGTCGCCGTTTGTCACGGTCACCAACGTTTCGCAATTCGCTGAAGCATATTGCGCACCTTGTTCGGCCACGATGCCGAGCGTGGCAAGCCGCATGTCCCGGGCGACTTCGTAGACGACGCCGATCCCTTCGGGCGTGCCGCCGGCGACCACGACCACGTCGTCTTTTCGACCGCGTTCCTCGCAAATGGCTTTCAGGTCCCGCGCGATGGCTTCCTTGATTCCGGTCTGCGCTGCATATCCCGCGCCCGAGTAGCCAACGTATACGACCGCGAATTTCTCCTTGAGGACTTCACCGAGCCGCGTTTCGTACGTCTGATCGCTGGGCGGACCGTCAGCCTCGGAAGCATTGGCGTATGGGATAGCAGGGGGCGGCAGGGGGGTAACGATCGTCATGAGGCGGGCGCTCCAGTTCAGAGGGAAGAGAGAGCCGGGGGCGTAACTGAGTAAATGAGTGACGGAATAACGAAGTAACGGCCAACGATGTGCTGGCAATGTGCCCGGCTGGTGCGAATCCTATCGACGCGGATCGTCGATTCCCAGAGCACCTTCGCGCTTCGCGCGGTTGCCTACGTTCGCCGGTGGGGACACGCCCTGATCGCGCAGGGCGAAGACGCGAAACTTCACTGACTGTGGCGCGCAACGCACACTCTCGATCGCCACGACAACGGTTTTTGCCGCCCAAGACGCCGCCGCACGTGGCTGTCGTCGTTGAATCGATTAAATTTATCGATATATAAAAAATCAAAATTATATTTATACAAACCCGTTCCCTATAGTTCGGTCCCTGTAGCGCCGAATGCACCTATCTCGCCGGCGCGCAGATAAAACCTTAGAGAACGCCACACCTCATGAAGACCACGATTCTGGCCCGTCTGGGCCTTGCCGGCGCCTGCGCCGCGATGGCCCTTGCCGCAACCTCGGCACATGCGCAAAGCAACGTCACCATCTATGGCCTGATTTCGGGCGGCGTGGGGTACGTGAGCAATCAGGGCGGCAACAAGACGTGGCAGGCGCTCTCGGGTACGAACCAGAACCCGCGCTGGGGTTTCCGTGGGTCTGAGGATCTCGGCGGCGGCACCAAGGCGATCTTCACGCTCGAAGCCGGCTTCAGCATCGTGAACGGCACGGCGGCCCAGAACGGCCGTGCCTTCGGCCGCCAGTCGTTCGTCGGCCTGTCGGACAACAAGTGGGGCACGCTGACCCTCGGCCGCCAGTACGACACCATTCACGATTACGTCGGCCCGATCATCATTTCGAGCAACGGCGTGAACATCGGCGACAACGACAACGGCTACAACGATATCCGTATGCAGAACTCGGTGAAGTGGGTGAGCCCGACGGTGGGCGGCTTCCACGGCACGGCGCAATACGGCTTCTCGAACTCGGCCACGGGCTTTCGCAATAACAACGCCTACAGCTTCGGCCTGGGCTACAAGTACGCCGACTTCGACTGGAACGCCGCGTACGCGCAATACAACAACCCGTTCAGCGGCACGAACAACGACGGCGCCATCGCCAACGACTACGCCAGCCCGCTGCTGATCTTCTCGAAGAGCGCCGTGCATCCGACGATGTACGCGAGCCAGCAGCGCGTCTTCGCCACGGGCGGCTTCTACCACTGGGGCCCGGCGCTGATCGGTGCGATGTTCTCCGACGTGCGCTACACGTATCTCGACGCGTCGCATCTGCACTTGCAGAACTACAACCTGACGCTGAACTACAACGTCACGCCGGCCCTCGTGCTGGGCGCTGCGTACGGTTTCACGACGGGCAACTACGATGTGATCAACACGCGCCCGCAATGGCATCAGGTGAACCTGCAAGCCGATTACTGGCTGTCCAAGCGCACTGACGTGGCGCTCACGCTCAACGCGCAGCAGGCCGCAGGCGACGCGCAGAATGCGCAGCTGTTCGGCTACGCCGCATCGAGCACCAAGCGTCAGCTGGCCGTGACGCTGGGCATGCGCCACACGTTCTGATCGACCGACGCGGCCTCACGACTTCGCCTTTCACGCTAATTTCAGATTCGACGCCATGGCAGACATCAACGAACCGAGCACGGCCCCGCAGCGCAATCGCCGCACTTTCCTGCGCACGTCGCTCGCCGCCTCGCTGGCGACGCTGGGCGCCACCGGTGCCGGTAACGCGCTGGCAGAACTGACGTCGACCGAAGGCGCGTCGCGCCTCGCGGCCGACGGCACGCCGCGTCGCACCGTCATCATCGATTGCGACCCGGGTCAGGACGATGCCATCGCCATTCTGTTTGCACTGGGTGCCAGCGATCAGATCGACCTGAAAGCGCTCACGACGGTGGGCGGCAACGTCCCGCTGGAACTGACCGAGCGCAACGCGCGCATCGTGCGCGACTGGGCGGGCAAGACGCACTCGCTGCCGGTGTATGCCGGCTGCCCGAAGCCGCTCATGCGCGATCTGATTACGGCCGCGAATGTGCATGGCCGAACGGGCCTCGACGGCGTGACGTTGCATGAGCCGCGCGCACCGCTGGCCCCGCAGCACGCCGTGACGTATCTGATCGACACGCTGCGCGCGGCCAAACCGGGCAGCGTGACGCTCGTGGCGATCGGGCCGCTCACCAACGTGGCCACCGCGTTGACCGCCGCGCCGGACGGCGCAAAAGCGCTGCGCGAAATCGTGGTGATGGGCGGCGCGTGGTTCGAGCGCGGCAATATCACGCCGTCTGCCGAGTTCAACATCTTTGTCGATCCGGAAGCCGCGAGCATCGTGCTGAACGCCGGTGTGCCGATTACGGTGATGCCGCGCGACGTTTGCGTGAAGGCCCCGATTACCCCGGCACGTGTGGCACCGTTCCGCGCGTTGAAGAATCGTTGCGGCCCGATCGTGGCGGACATTCTCGCGGCGGAAGTGGCCTATCAGAAGGGCCGCCGCGGTGTGGAGTCGGCACCGATGTACGACCCTTGCACGATCGGCTACCTGATCGATCCGACGATGTTTGGCGGGCGTCGCGTGAACGTGGCGGTCGAGACGACGGGTCAACTCACGCTGGGCGAGACCGTGGTGGACTGGACCGGGCGCACCAAGCGCGCCGTGAACGCCACGTGGATCACCGACGTGGATGACGATCGTTTCTACGAGACGTTGCTGGCGCGGATTGCGCGCCTGCCGTAACGACTCGAGGTAATGAAGCAACGCGGTGCCCCAGCAAAGACAAGGGCACCGCGTTTTCGCATGTTGTGATTACGTCGCGAGATGCTTCGCGATCCAGTCGCGGCAGGCGCTGACCTGCGGGCCGCGCTCCTTGCCGTCGAGCGACATCAGCGCGACGGTACGTGTGACGCGCGGTGCCGTGACGTCGAGCGCGACGAGGTCCGGGTCGTGCAAGTGCAGGGTGTAGAGCTTGGGCAGGATGGCAAGCGCGAGACCGCTGCGCACGAGCGCGTACAGCGGCTCGGTGTACTCCATGCGGTATTTCGGCTCCAGACGTAGATTGTGCGAGCCGCCCGTGCGTCGCAACGAATCGCTGACGTTGCCGCGCACGAAGACGGCGAGATCGCGCTCGGTGAGTTGTGCCCACGTGGCAGACGCCGCCTTTGCCAGCGGAT
This sequence comes from Pandoraea sp. PE-S2T-3, assembly GCF_002179965.1. Classification (GTDB taxonomy): domain Bacteria; phylum Pseudomonadota; class Gammaproteobacteria; order Burkholderiales; family Burkholderiaceae; genus Pandoraea. The sequence continues at coordinate 411,999 of NZ_NGUQ01000007.1, read as the reverse complement.
CGTCGTGGCGCGCGACGAGCACGATTTCATCGTCGAACAGGTCGTCGCAGCGAAAGCCCTCGGCGCTGACCGCTTCGTCGTCTTCATCGCGAATGCCCACGCCGAGGTCAATCTCGCCACGGGCGAGCGCGGCGACGAGTTCGCTGTTCGGCAGATCGCTCAGGGCGAAGCGAACGCCGGGGTGCGCTTCTCGCAGGCTGCCGAGCACCGGCAGCAAGCGGGCGGCCACCGACGGGATGAAGCCGATACGCACCGTCTGCGCTTGCAGCGTGAAGGTGCTGGTCATGTCGTCGAAGGTGCCCCGCGCGGCGTTGAGCAGGCGCTCGGCGAGCGGCAGGATGGTCGTGCCGGCCTCGGTCAGCGTGAGACGGTGTGCTGAGCGCTCGAACAACCGGCCGCCGAGCAGAAACTCGATTTGCCGGATGGCGGCCGTCAGTGCGGGCTGAGTCACGGAGAGCGCCTGCGCCGCCTGCGTGAAGCTGCGCGAGTGCGCCAGCGCAACGAAGTACTGCACTTGCCGCAACGTGAGCGCAGGCAGTGGCGGCACGGTGGCTGGGGGGGCGGTCGCGGTGGCCTTGGCTGTCGCCGGTGCTTCCTTCTTCGCTTGCGGCGGCGTTGTGGTGGCGGGCGAGGCTTTGGCGGCGGCCGATTGACCGGTACGGCGCGATGAATTCGGGGGTGTCGCCATAGCGCGCTCCTGGGTTTGCGAAGAATAGATTCGAATTATCGAATCATAAGTAATTTGATTTTTTATTTATAGTCGCTTGGCCGTAAAGTGCCACGCAAAGACCCAACTATTCTTGGCATATGCATACCTCTCCTACTGAGCGCGACGTTAATAGTGGCCACGCGGGCGGCACCAGCGGCAGCCTGCCGCAGGGCGGCACGGCAAGTGCGCCGCGCGGCTGGTTCGAGCGACGTTTCGCCATCGCCGAGCGCGGCTCGTCCGTGCGTACCGAAGTGCTGGCCGGTATCACGACGTTTCTGGCCGCCGCCTACCTGATGGTGGTAATTCCCTCGTTGCTCGCCACCGGCGGGATGGATCGCGGCGCCGCTACCACGGCGGTCATGCTCGTGTTCGTGCTGTTTTCGGTGCTGATGGGCTTCTACGCGAACCTGCCGTTCGTGGTCGGCCCGGGCATCGGCGGCTCGGTGATCGTCGGCGTGACGCTGGCGGCAACGGAGCATGTCGCGTGGCAGACCGGCATCGCCATCGCGTTCCTCTCGGGCGTGCTGTTCCTGCTGCTGACCGTGCTCGGCGCGCGCAGCGTGGTCGCGCGATTGATCCCGACGGCCATCAAGCTGGGGCTGGGCGCATCCATCGGCTTGTTCATTGCGGTGCTGGGCGTGCGCAACGCAGGCATGGTCGTGGCCAACGCCAAGACCAACGCCTTCGCGCTGGGCGACTTCAGCAAGCCGGGCACCATCGTGGCCTTGGTCGGGCTGGGCGCGGCCATTTTGCTGCAAGGGCGCAAGGTGCCGGGCGCCATTCTCTGGTCGATCCTGTTGGCGGCGCTCGCCGGCGTGCCACTCGGTGTGACCAAGGTCCCCGAGTCGTTCATTTCGCTGCCGCACAGCATTGCGCCGGTAGCGTTCCAACTGGATCTGCATAGCGCGTTGACCGTGGCGGCGCTGCCGTATCTGTTCGCGTTCTTCGCGGCGGAGTTCTTCTCCACGCTGGGCACCACGCTCGCCGTGGGCGGCAAGGCTGGCCTGCTTGACGAGCACGGCAACATGGCCAACATCAATCGACCGTTTCTGGTCGACTCGATTGCCGCCACGGGCGGCGCGCTGCTGGGCATTCCCGCACTGACGGCGCTGGTCGAATCGGCGGCAGGCGTGGAAGCGGGTGGCCGCACGGGCCTGACGTCGATTGCCGCCGCGTTCATGTTTGCACTGGTGTGCTTCTTCGTACCGGTGGCATTGGCCATTCCGAAGGAAGCCACGGCGCCCGCACTCATCCTGATCGGTCTGTCGATGTTCAGCACGATTCGTCATGTGCCGTTCGACGACTTCAGCGATGCATTCCCGGTGCTTGCGATGGTGCTGCTCACGCTGCTCTCGAACAGCTTCGGCACGGGTATCGCGGGCGGCTTGCTCTGCTATGTGCTGGTGAAGGTGCTGATGGGGCGCTTCAAGGATCTGCCGTGGGGGCTGTACGTGTTGACGCTGCCCCTCGCGTATTACTTCTGGACGGTGGTGGGGCGTCACTAAGCGACGCGGTTACCCCTGAGCAACATCGGCCCGTCCGCCATGGGCGGGCCTCATGAATTCAATAAGACTGAGCGTTATGACAGAGACACCGGGCCACGTGCCCGCCGCACGCACCGGCGTGCAGATTCAGGAGGCGCATCGCACGTTTTTCCACGCGATGCCGAAGGTCGAACTGCACTGCCACTTGCTGGGTGCCGTGCGTCACGACACGTTCGTCGCGTTGGCCGAGAAGTCGAACGCACCGCTCGCGCGCGACGAGATCGATGGGTTCTACACCCGTGGCGAGAAGCCCGTGGGCGTGCTGCGTGTGCTGCGCGCGCTCGACGAGTATCTGCTGACCACGCCTGACGATCTGCATCGCATCGCCTACGAATATCTGGCCGATGCCGCTACGCATAACGTGCGCTACAGCGAATTCTTCTGGAACCCGACGGGTACGGTGCGCACGTCGGGCATTCCGTATGTCGATGCGCAAGACGCCATCGTCGCCGCGATTCGTGACGCCGAGCGCGACCACGGCATCGTCGGGCGTCTGATCCCGAGCATCGACCGCGAAGCCGATCCGCGCGAAGCCGTTGAGATGGTCGAGTGGATGCGTGCGCATCGCGCCGATGAAGTAATCGGTATCGGTATCGACTATCGGGAAAATGACCGCCCGCCGGAGTTCTTCTGGAAGGCGTACCGCAACGCGCGTCTGGCGGGCTTCAAGACGACCGCGCATGCGGGCGAATTCGGCACGCCGTGGACGAACGTGGAGACGGCTGTCGAGTTGCTCAAGTGCGATCGCATCGATCACGGCTACACCATCGTCGACGCACCGGACTTCGCGCACGAATGCGCCGAGCGCGGCATCGTGTTCACGGTGGTGCCGACCAACTCGTATTACCTGCGCACGTTGACGCCGGAGCGCTGGGCGGAAGATCACCCGATTCGCCGCATGCCGGGGTTGGGTCTGAAGATTCACCCGAACACCGACGATCCGACGCTGCACAAGGTCAACCCGGCGCAGGCGTGGGAGTTGATGTTCAGCCATCTGGGCTTCTCGCTCGACGATTTGCAGACGTTCATGCAGAACGGTCTCGACGGTGCGTGGATCGACGACAGCACTCGCCGCGCATGGCGTCGCACGTTCGCCGTGGAGTTCGATACGGCGCGTCGTGCGTTGGAGGCGTCGCTTGCAAAGCCGGGTGCGGGCGCCTGAGTTACGGTTTTTCCTTGGTCTCACCCGACCATTTGCCGCCTTCGGGCGGCATTTTTTTTACCCAAGAAAAAAGCCGTCGGCGTCTGCACGCTGGCGGCTTCGCATCGCTTGGGGACGATGCGCGGGCAACGATCCAACCAATGAATTACGAGTGGTTGTCCGGGTCGACCAGATTGCGGTCGTTCAACTGGGCGCGCACGTCGGCACGGGTAATACCGCTGGCCGGGGCTGCCTTGTTGTCCTGAATCTGTGCGGTCAACGGCGTGCCGGTTTCCACTTGATTGAGCTGACCGTCGGCGCGAGCCTGGGCAATTTCGCTGCGAACTTCAGCGCGCGACACGTCGCTTTGGCTGGCGAGCTGTTGCGTGTCGCCGATCGAATTGTCGTAACGAGCGTCGGCGAAAGCCGAGGCCGACACGAATGCAGTAGCAGCGACAACAGCAGCAAGGATACGGGTGTTCATGGTGATACTCCTGTCAATTGATTGTGTTCTTTCGTGTTCAGCTAGCGTTCGGGGCATTTCCGCGGTTTTGCTGCACTGCGGTGTCCGTCGCGTTGGCATGAGTTGAATCTTAGGGATAACCCGTGGTTTTTTCGCAACTGAGCGTCCACAAAACACAACCAATCGTCTGATTCGAAAAATCTATTGAAAATCAACGCTCTGGCGCCGATATAAGGGATATATGGCTGTGCGCTGACCGGGTTTGGGCGGGGATTTGGCGGGAAATGCCGCTTTGCGCAACAACCTGTCTCATGCAATGGGGTTTATTGCTACGCGTGTCAGCAGTAGAGTAACAATCATGAAGTCTGGCCGACGTCGTGGTTCGCAAGGTGCGCCGCACCGCGGACGATGTTGGCCCGTACAGGAGCATAAAAATGGCTGCCCTCGGTTCTTTCCTCTTGCTGGCGAGTGCTTCGTTGCTCACCGCCGTGTATTTGCGCAGCCGTCAGGAACGTGCCAACCGCTCGCGTCGTCAGGCAGTGCGTATTACGCGTCGTTGATTGCCGGGATGTTGGCGTGATGCCGATCGCTACGCAGTTGTGAAGCTGCGCTGGCGCAGATGGGTGTAACCGGTTGATCCGAAACTTTGAATTTGCGCGAGCCTCGCCTCGCGCGGGGTTCGTGCAACGTGAGCCCGCTGCGATGTTCGCCATGATTCGGTGTGCGCGATCAATCGCCTCAAACATTCCCCGATTATTTCATTTTCAGCAATGCGTCCTTCTCCGGGACCGCGTTTTTCTCATGCGTGCGCGAGCGTAGATTGGCGGCAATGGTGGCGCCCGTCGTGGACGTCGCTTCCGACAGGAGAAATGGAAAATGAAACACGCTCTGATCGCTTCGGCCTTTGCTGCCACCCTGCTGACCGTTGGCGCTGCACAAGCTGCCGAAAACACGCAACCGGCATCGCAGCCGCAACAAGCGCAATCGCAAACGCAAGCTCAGGTGCAGGTGCAGGTGCAGCAACAAGCCCAGCCGGGTCCTGTTGCCGCCCAACAAGCCACGACCGTGGCACCGGTGTATGAAGTGCCGGGTCGCGTGAACCGCGCCGGTTCGATCTACTTCGGTCAGTAAGTCTTCTTCATCGCCGCGGCGCACGCGGCGGAGAGGCACCCGACGGCGACCACATAGACCGCGATCCACCACGGTTTGTGGCCGCCGTATTCGAGCAGCGTTGCCGCCACCAGCGGTGTGATCGAGCTCGAAACAATCCCCGACACCTGATACACCACCGAGATACCCGTGTAACGCACGCGCGTGTCGAACAGCTCGCAGAACATCGAGGCTTCCGGCCCGTAGACGAAGGCGTACACCACGCCCAGCGGCAAGATCACCGCGAGCGATACCCACCAGATGTTTGTCGAGTAGTGCATGACGGCCAGCGCCGGAATCGACGACAACCCGCACGCCATCGCTCCCCAGCCGAACACGCGACGGCGGCCCACCCGATCGGACAGCTTCGATGCGTAGGGAATCGTCACGACAAGCACGAGTGCGGCCAGCGTGACCGCCACCAGCACGGGCGTCTTCGGGAAGTGCAGCGTCCCACCAGATAGGAAATCGCGAACACGGCGTAGACGTTGAACACGACGCCGTCGATGTAGCGCGCCCCCCAGCCGAGCAGCACATTGCGACGGTAGTCGCGTGCGATCTCCTTGAGCGGCACATGGGCCACGTGCTGGCTGTCCTTGATGCGCGCAAACTCGGGTGTCTCGAGTACCTTCAGTCGGATGAACATGCCCACGGCCACCAGCGCGAGACTGAGCATGAAGGCGAGCCGCCAGCCCCACGACATGAACTGCGCATCGGTCAGCGTCGACGAGAGCAGGGCCACGACACCGGTCGACAGACACAACCCGACGGCCAGCCCGATCTGCGGGTAGGCCGCGAACTGGCCGCGTTTGTCACGGGGGGCGTACTCGAAGGCCATCAGCACCGCGCCGCCCCATTCGCCACCCAGCCCGATGCCTTGCAACAGGCGCAGGAAAAGCAGGATCAATGGCGCGGCGATGCCGATACTTTCGTAGCTCGGCACCAGCCCGACCAGAAAGGTCGATACCCCCATGATGGTGAGCGTGATGATGAGCAGCGGCTTGCGCCCGATTTTGTCGCCGAAGTGACCGAACAGAATGCCGCCGAGCGGACGGGTGGCGAAGCCCACCGCGTAGACGGTATAGGCCAGTGCGGTGGCGATGAAGGCATCGCCGCTGGGGAAGAAGAGCTTGTTGAAGACGAGTCCTGTGACGGTGCCGTACAGGAAGAAGTCATACCATTCGACGGTCGTGCCGATCAGGCTGGCCAGCGCGACCGTACGCACTGCCTTTTCGGCAGAGACGGTATCGCTGTTGCCGATCCCGGTGAGAACCTGTTCCATTGCGCCTCCTGTTGATGCGCCGCGCCGTGGCGGCGCGCTGCGACGCTCCGGTCTGCGCCGGGGCGTCTGTCTCCATGGTTGTCTTGTGACCGCGCGTTGGACCGGCGGCTGTTTTTTCGATAATGGCTGTTGCGGGGACTGCGGATAAGTCTCGGAAATGCCTAGGCACGCTTAGGTACGCTCAGGTAAGCCAAAGCAGACCCAAGTAAAACGACGCTGCAAACGGCCACGCGCCGGTACATCGAAACGTCAATGCTTCAGTACGACAGCGACAAACTTCGGTGGCTCGCCGCGCCCGGCGCCTGCGATGCGTTCAGTGCCGCGCGGTGGAGCGTGGGACGCAGGCCCGTCAGGCCATTGCCCCGATAAAGTTGCGACCCCGTGGGCCGTCGAGTGCGGCGGCAATCATTGCCGTCGACTCCAACTCGGTCACCCCATAGGCGGCGAATTCGGTGGCGACGCCCAAGTCGTTCAAGAAGGCCGTGAGCGTCTCGGGCGCACCCGCGATATCGCCGTCGAAGACTTGCGCGAGCACGGCGTCGCGGTCCGGGCGCCGGCCGATCGCCAGACGCATCACGGCGGGCAGCGTGAACGAGCACGCAATGCCGTGCGGCAGCCCGTGGCGAATGGTCATGTCGTAGGAAATCGAATGGGCGAGGGCCGTCTTCGTGTTCGAGAACGCCATACCTGCCTGCAACGCGGCGAGTGCAGCGGCGCGGCGCAGGTCGATATCGTCGAGTGACGCCATGAGCTGCGGCAGCACGCGCATCATGTCGCGCGCTGCGGTGACCGCGAAGGTGTCGGAGATCGGATTCGCGTTGACGTTCCAGATCGCTTCCAGCGCATGCGAGAGCGCGTCGAGACCGCTTTGCAATGTCACGGAGCGGGGCAGCGAGCGAGTGAGCCGGGGATCGACGATGGCGGCTTCGGGCCACGTTTCGGGCAAATGCAGCGAGTATTTCTTGCGCTTCACGTGCCGGTCCCAGAGCGTGGCCCACGGCGTGACTTCGCTGCCGGTGCCCGCTGTCGTCGGGATCGTGATGAGCCGCTTGGTGCGCGTAGGGTTGAAGGTGCCGCCTGCATCGAGCGCATCGACCAGCGTGCTGAAGCGGTCGTCGTCACCGGCGACCATCAACAACTTGGCCGTGTCGAGCGCGCTGCCGCCACCGAGTGCCACGATCACCTCGCACTGTCCGTAGCGACGCCAGAAGTCGCCGTACATCGGCGCCAGTTCGCGCACGTCGGGGTTCGGGCTCACCTGATCGATCACGCCGGCAAGCTGGCCGCCGAGCAGGGCTTCGACCTGACCGGTCATGCCCAGCGCGCGGGCTTCGGGCATGGTGACCAGCACGACACGGCGCTGGCCGACGAGGGCCGGTAGCTGGGCGAGGGCGCCGTCGCCGAAGTGGACGTCGACAGGGTTGTGAAAGCTGGGGAAGCTGGAAGAGCGCGAACGTTCGGTCATGGCGGATGGCGGGGACGATGCCGCGTTTGGCGCTTCGCATCCGGCGAAGCGAACGGTTGGCGAAAGATTGAGCTGGATTATGGTGAGCGCCGTCCTATACTTCCAATTCACATTTTTTCGCCAACCTATTGGTAAAACCTATACCTCGTCACGGGAGCGTCACCGATGCGGATTACCCAATTGCGTTCGTTCCATGCCGTGGCGCATCACGGCAGCGTGACGCGTGCGGCGCAGGCGCTGCATGTGAGCCAGCCGACGATGACGACGCAGATTCGCGCGCTCGAAGAGACTTACGGCATCGAGTTGTTCTATCGGCACGGTCGCGGATTGACGCTGACGCCCACGGGCAAGGCGTTGTATTCGGTGAGCCTGCGCATCTTTGCGGACGAGGCTGAAGCGCTCGGTCTGCTCAAGGAGCATGGCGGGCTGAGAACGGGGGAGCTACGCCTTGGTGCGGTGGGACCGCATCACGCGATGGAGATCGTGGCGGCGTTTCGGCCGCGTTATCCGGGCATTGCCATTTCGATGCGTGCGGGCAACTCGGAGGAGATGATCGACGGCCTGCTTGCGTACCGCACGGATGTGGCGGTGCTGGCGCGTTTTCAGGATGACGCGCGACTGCATGCCGTGCCGTATCGTACGCATCCGGTGGTGTTGCTGGTGCCACGGGGTCACCGGTTTGCGCGCCGTCGTAGTGTGAAGCTGGCGGAATTGGCGGGCGAGCCGATGCTGATGCGCGAACCGGGGTCGACGACGCGTCACGCGCTGGAGGCGGCGCTTGCCTCGGCGGGGGTAGTGCCGGACGTCTCGATGGAGATCGGCAGCCGCGAGGCGATTCGCGAAGCGGTGATTCTCGGGCTCGGCATCGCGGCGGTGTCGGCGCGCGAACACATTCCCGATGAGCGGCTGGCAATGGTGTCGATCAGCGACGCCAAAGTGGAGACGACCACCGTGGTGGTGTGCCTCGCAGAGCGCCGTGAATCGCGCATGATCGCGGCGTTCCTGAACGTGGTCGGTGGGTTGGTTTGACGCGCTTGCGGTGAATGTCGGGTGTAATCGCCGCAGAATCTGCGGTGATTGATTTGCCCCTCCGGCGAATCTTCGCCATAATCGCCGCATGGAACGCGGTGATTGGCTTTATCTCTGGCAGGCTCCCGAATGGCCGGCAATGCGCTACGACATGGCATTACTGGCGCGTCCGCTCGCGCGGGTCAGTCGCGCGCAGGGGCGCTTGTATGGCCGCATGGCAGACGTCGGGATGTCCCTGCGCGACGAAGCCAGTCTGGCGGCGCTGACCGAGGACGTACTCAAGACCAGCGCCATTGAAGGCGAACAGCTCGATCCGGCGTCGGTGCGTTCGTCCATCGCCCATCGCCTTGGTGTCGATATCGGCGCACTGGCACCCGTGGATCGCCATGTCGAAGGTGTCGTGGAGATGATTCTCGATGCCACACAACGTAGCGCCGAGCCGGTGACGCGCGAACGTCTCTTCGGCTGGCATGTGTCGCTCTTTCCGACCGGTTATTCAGGGATGTCGCGCATTGCTGTGGCGAACTGGCGCGACGATGCCAGCGGTGCCATGCAGGTGGTCTCCGGTTCGCACAACCGGCAGCGCGTGCATTTCGAGGCGCCCCCCGCCGCAAGGTTGGACGAGGAGATGACGCGCTTTCTCGGCTGGGTGAATCACGAGTCGGACGAACTCGCGCTGATCAAAGCAGGCCTCGCCCATTTCTGGTTCGTGACGCTGCATCCCTTTGACGATGGCAACGGCCGGATCGCGCGGGCGATCGGCGATCTGCTGCTCGCGCGCGGCGACGGCAGTCCGCAACGCTTCTACAGTCTGTCGGCGCAGATTCAGCGCGAGCGCAAGGGCTACTACGAGATTCTGGAGCGCACCCAAACGGGCACGTTAGATGTCACCGCGTGGCTGCTGTGGTTCTACGACGCGCTGGAGCGTGCTATCGAGCAAGCCGACAAAACGCTTGATGCGGTACTTCGCAAGGCGCATCTGTGGCAAGCGTGGGCCACGTTGCCGCTCAATGGCCGTCAGATCAAAGTGCTCAATCGACTGCTCGACGACTTCGAGGGCAAGCTCACGAACGCCAAATGGGCGGCGCTCGCGAAGTGCTCACCGGACACGGCGTTGCGCGACATTACCGAATTGCTCGGCCACGGTGTGCTGCGTAAAGGCCCCGGGGCGGGGCGCAATACGTCGTACGAACTGGCGGACTGACGCGCGGATCAGCTCAGGTACTGGCTCGAGAACAGCACCACGGCCGAGGCCACGAGGCAGTAGATGCCGAACAGGTACCAACGGCCATGCTCCAGCCAGCGCGAGAGCCAGCGCAGCGCGATCAGGCCCGCGAAGAAGCTGAACACCATGCCCACGACACACGGCGTAAGCACCGTCATGAAGTGGCCCGAGAAGGCCTGCGTGGCGCCCGATTTGTACAGGCGATACGCTTCCTTGACGATCACCGGCGGGGTGAGCACCACAGCCAGCGCGAAGCTGAATTCTTCGACACGAATCTTGTCGAGCCCGCGCAGCATGCCGGTCGAAATGGTCGAGCCCGAGCGCGAGAAGCCACGGAACGGCAGGCACACGCCCTGCACCGCACCGATCCACGCGGAGTCGGCGGCACGCATCGGACGGTCGCCCATCGGCGGGCGTTTGCGGCCCGAGATGAGGATCAGGATGCCCGCCATCGCGAGACCCGCCGAGATGATGTACAGATTGCCGAACAGATGCTCGATCTCGGAATGCTGCGTGCCGCGCATCAGCACCTTCTCGATGAACAGCATCAGCGCAATGCCGATCACGCCGGTAAAGGCGGTGGCGACAATCACTTGCTTGGCGTTGTGGACGAAGTCGCGGCGGGACGAGAAGTAACGCTCGCGCCACGATTTCCAGAAGTACACGATCACCGCCAGCATCGTGCCGGTGTGCAACATCACCAGCAGCAAGGTCATCTCGGGGGCGGTCGGGTCGAGCCCCATCAGCTTCTCGGCCATGATGACGTGCGCAGAGCTTGAAACGGGCAACAACTCCGCCACGCCCTGCACAATCGCGAGCACCAGCACTTGCAAATAGTCCATGCGCAATCCTTGGGAAATGGGCAAGCACACTACGCTGCAATTATGTCGTTTTGGTGACAGTCATATGACGGCGTCGCCGATCCCTGCCCCCGACCGGCTGCCGCGCATGATACCCCGTCAGAATTGGCCTTGAATGAGGTCTTTGCAGGGGCACTTCACTGGCGCCCGGCACACCGTAACGCTGAAATGACAACGGGCGCCTCTGGGGGCGCCCGTTGTTTCATCAGCAGAAACGTGCTGGAGTGACTAAGCCACGTTTCAGAGGCGTGCGAGGGCCTGATCCAGATCGGCCAGCAGGTCGTCGATGTGTTCGATACCGATCGACAGGCGCACGGTTTCTTCGCTCACACCCGCCTTGCGCAATTCCTCCGGCGAGAGCTGGCGGTGCGTGGTCGATGCCGGGTGCGTGGCCAGCGACTTGGCGTCGCCGATGTTCACGAGCCGCGTGAAGAGTTGCAACGCATCTTGGAACGACGCGCCGGCCGCACGGCCGCCCTTCACCCCGAAGGTCAGGATGCCCGGACCGCGTCCCGACAGGTACTTCTTCACGAGCGCGTTGTCGGGATGCTCGGGCAAACCGGCGTAGTTCACCCACTCGACCTTCGGATGCTTCTTGAGGAACTGTGCCACCTTCAGTGCGTTCTCGGTGATGCGGTCCAGCCGCAAGGCCAGCGTTTCGATGCCTTGCAGGATCTGGAAAGCGTTGAACGGCGAGATGGCCGCACCGGTGTTGCGCAGCGGCACCACGCGCGCACGGCCGATGTACGCCGCCGGCCCGAAGGCTTCCGTGTAGACCACGCCGTGGTAGCTCACATCGGGCTCGTTCAGGCGCTTGAAACGTGTCTTATGGTCGGCCCACGGGAATTTGCCGGAGTCGACGATGGCACCGCCCAGACTCGTGCCGTGCCCGCCCAGATACTTGGTAAGCGAATGCACGACGATGTCGGCACCATGCTCGAACGGACGCAGCAGATACGGCGACGGCACGGTGTTGTCGATGATGAGCGGAATGCCGTGACGATGCGCGATTTCCGCCAGCTTGGCGATGTCGGTGACGTTGCCCAGCGGGTTGCCGACGGACTCGGCGAAGATCGCCTTGGTCTTCTCGTCGATGAGCGGCTCGAACGACTCCGGCTCACGCGGATCGGCAAAGCGCGTGGTGATGCCCGAGAGCGGCAGCGTGTGCGCCAGCAGGTTGTAGGTGCCGCCGTAAAGGGCGCTCGCCGCCACGATGTTGTCGCCGGCCTCGGCAATCGTCTGGATCGCATACGTGACGGCCGCCTGACCCGAGGCGAGGGCCAGTGCCGCAATGCCGCCTTCGAGCGCGGCGACGCGCTGCTCAAGCACGTCCTGCGTCGGGTTCATGATGCGGGTGTAGATGTTGCCCGGCACCTTCAGGTCGAACAGATCGGCGCCATGCTGCGTGTCGTCGAACGCATACGCCACGGTCTGGTAGATCGGCACCGCCACCGCACGCGTGGTCGGGTCGGGGCGATAGCCACCGTGCACGGCCAGCGTCTCCAGGCGCCACTTCGGCGCTTGTGCGTTCTCTTCGGTGCTCTGTGTCTTCTCGGTCATGTCGATTGTCTCCGGATAAACATGACGTTCCCGGTGGGGAACGGATGGGTTGGCGAGTTGGCTTAGCGGGTTTGATTCGCGGTTTGTTTAGGTCTCCGAGGACATTCTAATGGCCTGCTCCGCGACGCCTTATCTCTGATCTGCACATGCTTAGCTCGGCCCGGGCGCAACGGTTCGTAATATCGCGCGTAATAGCGCTTACGTTTGGGCGTTATTCGGCTGGATATACTCGATTCACGCTGATTCACCACCGCTACGGAGTCGCCCGATCATGACGTTTCGTTCTGCGCTTTTTGCGCGTCTCGGCACGCACGCCGGTGTGCCGGGGCGTGCCGCTTTGCGATGTGCACTGGTGTTTGCCTGCATGGCGGGCGCGTGGTCGGCGACGGCCCATGCGCAGGAGAAGATCAGCATTCCTTCGCTGGATACGGACAACGCTGGCAAGCCGGTGATGCTCGACGCGTACCTGTTTCGTGCGCCCAACGCCAACGGGCCGACGCCTGCGGTCGTGTTCATGCACGGCTGCAACGGGATGATCACGCGCAAGGGCAAGATCGACAGCCGCGAGCTCGATTGGGCCCAGCGATTCAATGCGCAGGGCTATACGGTGCTGGCGGTCGACAGCTTTACGTCGCGCGGGCAGCCCAGTGAATGCCGGGGTGGCGGGGATGTTCGACCGTCGGTGGAGCGCCCGCGCGATGCCTACGGCGCGTTGCGGTATTTGCAGCAACTGCCGGGGATCGCGCCAGATCGCATCGCGCTGATGGGCTGGTCGCACGGCGGTGGCACGGTGTTGTACTCCGTGGGGCCGCGCAGCCCGGGCAAAGTGCCGGTGTCAGCGCCCGTATCAACGGCGCCCACGCCACCCGACTTCGTGGCAGCGGTCGCGTTCTATCCGGGGTGGTGCAACACGAAGGCACAAGGGCCCGGCTGGTCGACGCGTATCCCGTTGCTCGTGTTGATCGGCGCCGACGACGTCTGGTCCAAGCCGGTGCCGTGCGATGCCTTCGTGAAGGACGTGACCGCCAAGGGCGCGCCGATCACCTTCCACATGTATCCGGGCGCGTATCACGACTTTGACTATCCGAATCTGCCGTTGCGCGAGCGCCCCGAGTTCACCAATCCGAAAACCCATATCGTGCCGATCACGGGAACGCAGCCGGAAGCGCGCGATGACGCTATCGCTCGCGTCACCGCATTTCTGGCGAAGGCTTTTGCGTCCTGATTTTCTGAAGGATCAAAACCGTTAGGGAATTTCGGCAAACTGATGCAGATGCCCGTCAGGCGGGCATCTGCGGGCGATTTTCCGAGAGTTGTGCACCAGGTATCCACAGGTTAATCACCGCAAAACCCCGGGATCTCCACAGGTAATCCACTGGTAATGCCGGGGTTATCCACGGCCTATCCACAGCTTGTTCACGGCTTATCCACGCGATATCCACCCGAATGAGGCGACTTATCCCGTAGTTATCCCTGCACTATCCCCAGACTGTCCACAGACTTGTCCCTGTGCCAATCACAGCTTGTTCACCGGGTTATCGACAGACTTATCCACAACCCGCTGAAGTGACATCGTTTCGCGCAGACAAAACAAAATCGGCCGCTGAAATTGCGGCCGATTTGTCATCGGTGAGGGTGCGTGACCCGGAGTCGCGTCGCGCCTGACACCGGCGCCGGCTCACGGGCACATGCGGGTGATCAGCTACCGAAGTAAGTGCTACCTGCGCTGGCAACGTTGGTCACCGAACCTGCCATCACCGGCTGTGCGGCGCCGCCAACCTTGGCAACCGTCGTCGGATACACCGAGTCGTGCTGTTCGAGCAGACCGGCTTGCTGAGCTTGGATCAGTTCCGTGCGGACCTGTGCGCGGCTCACGGCGCTCGTTTGCGGAACCCATGCGAATTCCGAAGGACCTTCGAAGGCGTCGCTGGCAAAGGCCGAACCGGCCGACACAGCAAGCATTGCGGAAACCAGAGCCGAGGTAATAAGAGTGCGCTTCATGATGTTTTCTCCTGTCGTTTGAACGTTGGCGGTGTTCGTTTCACCGTCGACAGTTGCAGTCTATTGCTCGCATCAATCGCAATAAAGTCGATAATTGTCTATTTTAAATTGCTGTTTTAGAAATAATGTGCGCAAGAAGGGGCAGGCGTATGCACGCGAGTGAGCGCTAACGCAGTAGTGGCGCGGGTTTCGGGCTGGGGGAGGTCTGAATGCGACACCGCCGCCCGGGCGTGAGCCTCGGGCGGCGGTGTGGTGGATCAGCGAATCAGGGGCTGATCGCTGGATCGCGGTGCGGCGAGATGTCTAAGCGGCTCAGGCGTCGTCGTCGAGCCAAGGCACTTCGACGTCGGTCAGGAACGCGACCATGGCGAGCGGACGGGCTTCGTGATGCCCCAGCTTGCCGTCGGCGCGATGCCATTCGACCTGGAACGTCTCGGGATACTTGTCGGCGCGAAGCTGCACGGTGCGCAGTTCTTCTTCGTCGGCTTCGTCGATCGGGCCGTCGAACGACAGCACGAGCGATTGCGGCCACACGCCGTCTTCCGGGTCATAGATCTTGTCGCCACCCGGCACGTCCACGACTGCGTCGACGCCGATCGTCTTCGATGCGGCCACGATCATCTCGCCAAGGGCACGCAGCAAGGCAGTGGCGCGCGCGGAGTTGATCTGGCGCATGGCGAGATCGCCGCGCGTCAGGGCTTGTTCCAGCTTGGGATCGGTTTTTTGTTTGGTCATGCGGGTCCTCGGTAAAACGTTAGTCACCATGCAGCGCGGCGAGGGATACCACTTCCGACTTCAGCGGCGTGCGTGGGGTTCCGATGCTACCACCGTCGCGCGCGCCGGGGCGCATTACAATGCGGCTTTCGTCATTTGAATTACCCCGGGTGCAGGCAATTTTCAGCCTGCGCCGCCTGGAGCCGTCATGGATTCACCCAAGCAAGATCAAGCCCCGCAAGCCGCCACCGACACCGCCAACACTGCCAGCGAGACGTATGTGCGTTTGCTGGGCGAGACCGCCAAGATCGACTGGAAGGATCTGGAATCGTTTTTCGCCCGTGGCGTGCTGCTGTACGTGGCGCCGGGCGTCGATCTCGTCTCGGTCGCGGAAGCCGTGGCCAACGACGACACGCCGGTCGTGACGCAGTGGCTCTCGTCCAGCCTGGTGCAACGCATGCAAGCCGAACAAGCCAGCGATTTTGCCGCCCGCACGCCCGAGTTGTGGGCCGTGGTGGTCGCGCCGTGGGTGCTCGTGCAGGAGCGCTCCGTCAGTCTGTGAGGTCAGAGTCGGCGAGGTAAGTCGGGCGAGGTCAGTCGGTTATGCCGGCTTCGACCAGTCGCCGCGTGCAGTCTTCGAGCAGGTCTTGCGCGACGGCTGACGCGTAGGCGTAGTCCGCGTCGAGCGATTCCGTCATCTCATGCGCCGTGTACAGACCCGCTTCGCGCGACAGCGTACCGGCCAGTTCGCGAGCGAAATCGTCACTCAACTCCGACAGCACGCGCCGCTCTGCCAGCGGCAATTGCAGTTTCGAGCGCGACAGCCAAAGCTGCGCCAGCGACGCGCCCTGCTTGTCGGTCATCCACTGCCCATGCTCGTAAAAGGCCGACAGTCGCTCGGCCGTCAGCGCGAATAGCAGCGCGCGACGGGTGTTGAAATTCAGACGAATCGGTGTGGCTTCCGGCATGACGATTGCACTCTCTGATGGATGTTGAGCAAGGGGCAAGGGTGCGCAAGGGCGCCAAAGGTATCACGCAAACAGCCGCAGCAGCGCGGTGCGCGCGTGGCGGATCAATTCGGTCTCGTCAGCGCGTCCGGGTATCAGATGGAATTCTGCGCGTGGCAGCGGTGGCAGACCCAACGAGGGCGGGCACACGATGAGGTCGGACGTGAGCGCCGACTCATTCAGACACGAAATTCCCAAGCCTGCCCCCAGTGCCAGTTGCATCCCCGCGACACCTGCTGCCGAGTGCGAGACGCGGTACGGCACCTTGTGACGCTCCAGCACCGTGAGCACCAGACTTTGCAGCGCACATGACGGTGGCAGCGTGACGAGGGGCAGCGGCTCGCCCAAGGGCTCGGCGAGTGTCGACGACATCGCCCAGACCAGCCGCTCGCGGCGCACCAGCGTGCCCGGTGCCCGGTAGCCCAGCGTCTTCGCGCCCTTGCCCACATCTTCATTCATCAGCCGCAACGCCAGCCCTACATCGAAATGCTCGCCGGTCAGCGCCGTGCGCTCGATCTGCGCACTCTGCATCGCACTCACATGCAACCGCAGGCGCGGATACAGGCTTGCGAACCGCTTTAGCACGCGGCCCACATCGTGGGGGCGGTAGTAGTCGGTGATGGCGATGCGTAATTCGCCGTCGAGCAACACGCCTTGCAAGTCTTCAAAGGCGGCCTCGGACAGGGCGGAAATCTGCCGCGCGTAGGCAATCAGGCGCGTGCCGGCCGGCGTCGCGCGCATGCCCTTGCGTGAGCGCACCAGCAGCGGCTGGCCCGCCCGCTCCTCAAGCTTCTTCAATTGCTCGCTGACCGTCGATTGCGACAGGAAGATCAGTTCGGCAGCGGCCGAAATGCTGCCCGCATCGTGGATGGCGATGAAGGTGCGTAACTGCGTGAGGTCGAAGGCGCGGGCGTTCATGGCGGCTCTCGGGTGGGTGCTGTCGCTGCAATAGCGCTGCGGTATCTCTGCGATTTCTCTGCGGTATCTCTGCGGTATCTCGCCTATCGGGTCGAACCGGCGCCCCTCGGCGTAGATAATCCGGAAAACACGATATAAGGCATCGAATTTTCCCGCTTTTCCGATGGATTGTCTATCCGTACGATGCGTAGCATCCCTCCTCCTCTGCGACGCGCCTCCGGGCCGTGCACCGTGTCACTCATGAACGATCGCCTATCGTGTACCGCCGCGCCGCCCGGCCCGGCTATTCCCTTGGTTCCCCTCACGCCTCTGACGCCCGGGCCTGCGCCCACGGTATTGCCCGCTGCTGACGCGGCGCTGCGCCGTGGCGGTACCCGCCCATTAGGCCGCGAGCACCGCTGGAAGGTGCTGGGCGTGGGCGTGGCGGCCAACGCCAGCTTTGCCGCCGCCTTGGGCGGCCTGCCGGCGACGGCCGTGCAGATGCGCAGCGACTACGCACTCGCCAACGGCGACCTCGGTCTCGTGCTCGGGTTGATCGGGCTGGGCATCGCCGTCTCCGAATTGCCATGGGGCATGCTCACCGACCGCTGGGGCGACCGTCGCGTGTTGCTGGTCGGACTGATGGTGACGGCGGCGGCATTGTTCGCGATGGGCATCTGGGTGGTGCCAACGCCCCGGCATGTGCCACCGATGCCGTTGCTGGCCGCAGGCATGCTCGCCATCGGCATTCTGGGCGGCAGCGTCAACGGGTCGAGCGGGCGCGCGGTGATGCGCTGGTTTCATGACGGCGAGCGCGGGCTGGCGATGAGCGTGCGGCAATGCGCGGTGCCGCTGGGTGGCGGCATCGGCGCGATGCTGCTGCCAGGGGCCGCGCTGCATTTCGGCTTTGCCGTGGTCTACATCGGGCTGGCAGTCGCGTGCGTTGCGGCAACCTACATGGCGTGGCTATGGTTGCTCGAACCGCCGGAAGAAGCGCATGAGTCGGCAGACGCCGCACGTGTTGCGCCAGTGCGTGCCGGTGCCACCGCCAGCGCACCTGTCCAATACTCACCGCTGCGTGATGCGCGGTTACTGAGCACGGCGCTGGGGATGGCGGTGCTCGCCATGCCGCAAATCGCCGTGCTGACGTTCGGGACGGTCTTTCTGCATGACTTTGCGCATGTGAGCGTGCTGACGATTTCGCTCACGCTCGGGGCGGTGCAGACGGGCGCGGCGCTTACTCGCGTCTGGAGCGGCCGCTACACCGACAAGCGCCGCAATCGTCCGCAATACTTGCGCGTGTGTACGGTGACGGTGGGCGTTGTTTTTGCTCTGCTGGCGGCGCTGGTGGCCGCGCTGACGCTGCGCCCGGACTGGCTGGCGCACGGCACGCCGTGGCTGATCGCGTTGCTGATCGTGGGCGGTATGGTGGCGTCGGCGTGGCACGGCGTGGCGTTCACGGAACTGGCGACGCTGGCGGGCGCATCGCGTGCCGGGACTGCGCTTGGCATCGGCAACACGGGCGTCTTCATGACGATGTTCGTCACGCCGCTTTCGATTCCGTTCCTGCTCTCGATCGGCGGCTGGGCACTCGTGTGGTCAGGCGGGCTCTTGTGTGCCGCGCTGGCGTGGCCGTTGTTCGTGTGGTCGCATCGTGCGCGTGCGGCGCAATAGTCTCTCGGCGCCAAGCCGCTCGGCCGCTAAGGCAGATGCACGTGCTCGACGAGAAAATCGAGAAACGCGCGGACACGGGCGGGCAGGTGTCCGCCCTGCCCCACATAGACGGCATGCACGGGTTCCAGATCGCCCGGGTTGTAGTCTTCGAGCACGGCGACGAGGCGTCCTTCGCGCAGGTCGGTATCGACGTGATATCGCGAGTGACGCCCGAGCCCGAGGCCTTCGACGGCAAGCTTGCGCATGATCTCGCCATTGCTCACGACCATATTGCCGATCTGCGGGTAGTGCGTGATACCGCCCGCCCCATCGAGAAACGGCCAGCCCTGCACCTGACGATCGAAGTTGAAGGCCATCACGTTGTGATGAATCAGATCGGCGGGGGTGCGCAGCGGGCCGTTGCGCGCGAGATAGCCGGGGGACGCGACGACATGCATGCGGCTCTCGCCGAGCTTGCGCGCCACGAGTCGCGAGTCGCGCAGCGGCCCCGCCCGCACGGCAACATCGGCGCGTTGCTCCAGCAGGTCGACGACGGTATCGGTCAGCGTGAGATCGAGCCGGATTTCAGGGAATTGTGTGAGAAATGCCGGGATGACCGGCAGCAGATAGAGCGTGCCGATCGGCACGCTCGCGTTCACACGAAGCAGGCCGCGCGGCACGGCACCCGCTGCGGCTTCGCGCTCGGCGGCCTCGATGTCGGCCAGCACACGAGTGGCACGCTCGTGGAACGCGGTGCCTTCTGGCGTAAGTTGCAGACGGCGCGTCGAACGGTTGAATAACCGCGCACCCAAGCGCGCTTCGAGGCGCGCTATCAGCTTGCTCACGGCCGACGGCGTCATATGCAGCGCCCGTGCAGCGGCTGAAAACCCGCCAAGTTCTGCCACGCGCGCGAAAACTTCCATATCGCCGGAGCGGTTGACGTCCTGTCGACCCATCGTCGGTGCCTCTCGTACTCGTCGTTTGACGTGTTGTGACTTGAAGTCACAAATGATTTTCCTTCGCGCAGTCTATTTCATCAATGCGAGGACGTCTATATTGCGTGGCATCGGTCAGCGTTGTCTCAGCGGTTGCTGTTTTTCTTCTGACGCCCGGACGCGGCCTTTCCAAAGATTCGCAATATTCAGACAGGAGTTTCTCGTGCCCATCGCCCTTTACGCCCTGACCGCCGGTGCCTTCGGCATTGGCGTGACGGAGTTCGTCATCATGGGTCTGCTGCTCAACGTCGGCGCCGATTTCGGTGTCTCGATCGCGGCCGCAGGCCTGCTTATTTCCGGTTATGCGCTAGGTGTCGTTGTCGGCGCCCCGCTCATGACCACCGCTACCGCCCGCTGGCCGCGCAAGACCGTGCTGCTGGTGCTCATGGCGATCTTCACCATCGGCAATGCGGCTTGTGCCATCGCGCCGAGCTATACCGCGCTGATGGCCGCGCGCGTGCTGACGTCGTTTGCTCACGGCACGTTCTTTGGCGTGGGCTCGGTGGTCGCCACCGGTCTCGTGTCGCGTGAGCGCCGTGCGTCGGCCATCGCCGTGATGTTCACGGGCCTGACGGTCGCCAACATTCTCGGCGTGCCGTTCGGCACGTGGCTCGGCCAGAGCTACGGCTGGCGTGCGAGCTTCTGGGCGGTGACGGTCATCGGCGCGCTCGCGTTCGTGGTGATCGCCATGTTCGTGCCAAAGATTGCGGCCCCGAAGGACGCTGGTGACTGGCGTGCGGATCTGCGTGCGCTGGCACGCCGTCCGGTGCTGCTGGGGTTGCTCACGACGGTGCTGGGCTGGGTCGGTGTGTTCGGTGTGTTCACCTACATCGCGCCGCTGCTCACGGAAGTGACCGGCTTCGCCGAGCGCGCCGTGTCGCCGATTCTGCTGATCTTCGGCGGCGGTCTGGTGGTGGGCAATCTGCTGGGTGGCAAGCTCGCCGATCGCCGCGTCGTGCCGACCGTGCTGGGCAGCCTGCTGTCATTGTCGGTCGTGCTGGGCCTGATGACCTTTGCGCTGCACTCGCAATGGCTGTCCATCGTGTTTGTCGCGCTGCTGGGCGCTACGGCGTTCGCAACGGTCGCACCGCTGCAACTCTGGGTGATGGAGAAGGCGTCCGGTGCGGGCGAGAGCCTCGCGTCGAGCTTCAACATTGCCGCGTTCAATCTGGGTAACGCCATCGGTGCGTGGCTGGGTGGCTTCGTGATCAATCACGGCGGCCTGACGGCGGTGCCTTGGGTGGCGGCGCTGGTGCCGCTGGCGGGGGTAGGCGTGGCGCTGTTGAGCCTGCGTCTGGATCGTCGCGATGCGCGTGCACAACTGACGCCGAACTGCGAAACACCGGCGATGTAATCGTCGACGCGTTTCAATGACGCCGGGGCGGCGGGTTCACACCCGTCGCCCCGGTTTTCGTTTGGCACCTGTGCTCATTGACGTCAACGAGTGACGTCAGGCGAGCACGCCGATGATGACGCTGGTGGCGGCAAATGCCGCCGTCGCGCCGTTGGCTTCTGCGAGTCCCCGGTTCACCAAGGTGTCGTGCGGCATGACGGCGGCCAGTCGACCGCCGCCGGGCAGCGCGAGGATCACCTCGGCCT
Organism: Pandoraea sp. PE-S2T-3; assembly: GCF_002179965.1. Classification (GTDB taxonomy): domain Bacteria; phylum Pseudomonadota; class Gammaproteobacteria; order Burkholderiales; family Burkholderiaceae; genus Pandoraea. The sequence continues at coordinate 390,706 of NZ_NGUQ01000007.1, read as the reverse complement.
GTCCGGTGTCGTTCGTAATGGCGACCACCGTGCCGGCCAGCCGGTTGGCCGTCGGCAAACCGGCAAGGTCTGCCCCGCGCGCAACCTCGATCCATGGCGCCTTGATGAGCGCGAAGGCATCGCCGCCGACGGCGAGTCCGAGCGTTTGCGTGCTGTGATGCGTGAGCGACGCCGTGATCGCTTCGCCACCGGGCAGCGTGAGCGTCACTTCGTCGTTCACACCGCAGCGCCGAATCGCCGTGATCGTGCCGTGCAACTGATTTCGCGCGCTTGTCTGCAAGCCGAGGCGCGCAATCACCTGCCACTGCTCGTCGAAGTGTTCGAGATCGTTGGCCACCCGGGCGAGAAACTGCTGCTGCGCCGCTTCCACTGCGCGAAACGCTGCCACGAGCTTCGCGCCGCGTGCCGTCAACGTGGTGCCGCCGCCGCCGCGCCCGCCGGTGCTGCGCGCCACGAGGGGTTCGCCCGCGAGCTGGTTCATCGCGTCGACCGCATCCCATGCCGCCTTGTAGCTCATGCCGGCAGCCTTCGCCGCGGCTGTGATCGAACCCTGCGTAGCAATGTGTTCGAGCAGGGCGATACGTGCCTGTCCGCCGAGTGACGAATTGCCGCGATGCAGCCAAAGTGAGCCACTCACTTGCAGTGCATTATTTGTTTCGTTGCGCAAAACATCATCCGGCGTTGAAGAAGGTTCGGAAACCATAATGTTTTTTTCTATCAAACCCAGAGGTGGTCGCATTGTAGAGGCCTACGGAACCTGTCAGAAACAATAGCCGAAAGCCCGAGTGTTGCGGCGCACCAACGGAGGTCACTTCGGAGGCCTGATTGGGGGACGAATGGGGGACGTTTCTCATCTACATTGAATTTGCCGCATGCCCCCCCAATGCCGGTCGAATCCCGCCAGACCAACGACTTCACGGTCCTGACGAGGTGCGCCCGGGAATGCGACGTTTACCGAAGTGCCCACTCACCTGACACAACAGAAACGGGGTGAAATGATGCGCGTCAGGAATATCAAGGAAACGGTTGACGGGGCTCGATACTATCGTCTGGTTCGCACACTGCCTAACGGTAAGCGACATCAGATGCAAATCTCTTTCTCCGCGGGTGAAATGCGCTTCAGGCGTTTCGTGGCGCAGCGACTCTGGTTGCTGCGTGCCGAAATGCGAGACAGTACGCGTGCGGCGGCTGCCCCTGCCCCACGCAGCAATATGCCTCAGTTGGTGTTTTAACGAAGCCATACCGCAAGCGAATATCTCGCCGGGCCGGATCACTCCGCCCCGGCGTTTTCGTTTATCGAATCGGAATTTTTGACGGCGACACCCGGGCATTAGTTGGTTGTCCTTGATATCCGGGCAGTGCGAGATTCCAGCCGAACGGTCGGTCAACCCCGCTTGACCACCTTCAGCCTGCCTTCCTCGGCGGCAGTTCGGCAGGCCTGGGCGTCGTCTTGACGGCCATGAGGCCGGTGCCCGCATGGGCAATCGCAAACTGCACCAGTTCATCGAACGAAATCGGCCGGGCGAACAAATACCCCTGCGCATAAGTGACGTCGCGCTCGCGCAGGTAATTCGCCTGCATCTCGTTTTCCACCCCTTCTGCCACGATCGTCATCTGCAAGTTGTTGGCGAGTTGGATGATCGAGTCGCAGATATTGCGCGTGACGGTGTCGTCTTCGGTGACGGGCAAGAATTCCTTGTCGATCTTCAGATAGTTGAAGTCGTAGCGCTTGAGGTAGCCGATCGAATTGTTCTCGGCGCCGAAGTCGTCGAGCGCAGTTTCGATGCCGCGCCGTTGCAGTTCGGACATGACGTGGCGCGCCGCCGCCGTGTCGCGAATGACGTAGCGCTCGGTGATCTCGGCCACCAGCGGATAAGTGTCGTTCAACGACCCGTACAGCCGCTCGATGTCCTGCACGATGGTGGTGTCGCGCAGGTGCCGCTCGGCGAGATTGATCCCCATGTGAAAGCCCGGCGGCAGCGCCCCCATCGACATGTCGTTGCGAATCTGCCGGAGCACGGAGCGCGTGAGATCCACGATCAGGCCGTTGCTTTCGGCAATCGGAATAAAGGCGTCGGGGCGCACGAGGCCTGCGAGCGGGTGGTGCCAGCGCAACAGCGCCTCGGCACCGGCGCAGCGGTTCGTGGCCAGTTCCATGACCGGCTGGTAATACACCTTGAATTCGTCGCGCTTGATGCCGCGCGCAATCTGCCGCCGCATGAACTGCGCCGGACCGAGGTGGCGAAACGTCATCACACCGAGCAGAAACGCGATGACGGCGCCGAACGACAGGAAGATGGGTGCCTGACTCGCGGCAAGCTCGCGCATGAGCGTCGGGCTGCCGGCGAGCGAGGTCGCAAAGTGCTCCGACGCCAGCGTGACCTGCGCGCCACGCGTGGCAACGCCGGACGACTGGAGCAGCGGCCCCTCGGAGGTGAGCGACATCTTGCCCACGGTCATCGCCGTCCACGCGAGGTCGTTGTTCTTCACGCTATGCAGCGTTTCGGTCAGGTAGACGCCGTCGACATAGCCGAGCACGCCATCGGTCGCCGAGGTCGGCACATACAGGGCCAGCGCGGGCGCTTCGCGGGCGTAGGGCGAGCCGGGCACGAGCAGCGTGCGGGCGCCGGTGAGCATGGGGACGACTTCGGCCGGCATGGCCATGTCGAGGCCGTCGGTCGAGCGTGGGACCGACGAGCAATAGAGCTGGCCGCGTGACACGAGCCAGATGGAGCGGAAGTAGGGACTGAGGGTGCCGGTGGCCTGAAGCTGGTTGCCGACGTCTTCGCAGGCGCGGCCGACCCACGGGGTCACGCCCTGAAGCGTCTTTTCCGCCTGAAGGACGATGCGCTCGAGGGCATCGCGCTGGCGGACGGCTTCTTCCTGAAGAATCGACTGCGACATGTGATAAATGCGCAGCCAGCCCACGAAGAGGACAACGACAAACGTGACCGCCACAACAACCCCGGTCACCAGCCACTGCACGACTCTCGAATGTTGAATCATGTGCTGCCAACCCGGAAATAAGTGGGGCCCTTGTGTGCTGTTTGTGTTGCAGGGCACAACCCGTCAATCGACTCTACACGAATCCCTGACGGCATCCAACGCCCGATAAACCCGCACGACAAAACCCTTAGGAGTGTCGCAATCGCGTCATTTCGGCACAGCATTGACGCGATTACGACGTGTTTCCGACGGGCATGAAGCCGCCTTGGGCTACGCAACTTGGGGCGTAGCGAGGGCGAATTCAGAGCGAATTCAGGCCGAACGCAGGGCAAATTCATGGCGGAATCGCGACAAAACTTGGCGTAACGACGATTTACGCATGCTCTACACTTCACTCATTAAATTTCTGACGGAATTTGAGAAATATCCCAACTTTCATGCATATCTGCGCGAAAGCCGTCGGAATCTGACCGTTTTCCTAAGCTAGAGACGTCAAGTCGTTCCTCCCATGTCGAGTCAACCTGCTTCCTCCCTCGCTGGCGCCCCTACGCCGGCTGCGCAGGGCACGGCGTTCCGCGTGCTGTCTGCCATCAGCTTTTCCCACTTGCTCAACGACATGATCCAGTCGTTGATTCTGGCGATCTATCCGTTGCTCAAGGCCAATTTCGACCTGAGTTTCGGGCAGGTCGGCCTGATCACGCTGACGTATCAGATCACCGCGTCGTTGTTGCAGCCCGTCGTCGGCCTTTATACCGACAAGTACCCGAAACCGTATTCATTGCCGGTCGGCATGGGATTCACGCTCGTGGGTCTGCTGCTGCTGGCGGTGGCGCCTAATTTCGGCGTGCTGCTTGTCGCGGCGGCGCTGGTGGGCATGGGCTCGTCGGTGTTCCATCCGGAATCGTCGCGCGTGGCCCGTATGGCCTCGGGTGGCCGTCACGGCATGGCGCAGTCGTTCTTCCAAGTCGGCGGTAACGTCGGCTCGTCGCTGGGCCCGTTACTGGCGGCGCTGATCATCGTCCCGCATGGCCGTGGCAGTGTGGCGTGGTTCTCGGTGGCGGCGCTCGTCGCGATCTTCGTGCTGTTCCACGTGAGCCGCTGGTATGCGGCGCAGCGCGCGGCCAGCAAGGGCAAGCCGGCCGCACGTCGCGGCGGCACGGCGCACCTGTCGCGCGGCAAGGTGATGTTCGCCATCGGCATCCTGCTGGTGCTGATCTTCTCGAAGTACTTCTACCTCGCGAGCATCAGCAGCTACTTCACGTTCTATCTGATCAGCAAGTTCCACGTGTCGGTGCAGAACGCGCAGATCCATCTGTTCGTGTTCCTGTTCGCGGTGGCGGCCGGCACGATGATCGGCGGCCCGCTGGGCGACAAGATCGGCCGCAAGTATGTGATCTGGGGCTCGATCCTCGGTGCGGCGCCGTTCACGCTGATGCTGCCGTACGCCAGCCTGTACTGGACCGGCATCCTGACGGTGGCCATCGGCCTGATTCTGGCGTCGGCGTTCTCGGCGATCCTGGTCTACGCGCAGGAGCTGATTCCGGGCAAGGTCGGGACGGTCTCGGGGCTGTTCTTCGGCTTCGCGTTCGGGATGGGCGGCGTGGGTGCTGCCGTGCTGGGTCAACTGGCAGACACGACGAGCATCGACTTCGTGTACCACGTGTGCGCGTTCCTGCCGCTGCTCGGTATCGTGACGATCTTCCTGCCGAACGTCGAAGGTCACAAGAAGACGGCGGCGGCCTGATACGGGGCTGATCGCCTGACTGGGCGCTACCGGGGGCTTTCCCGGCAGCGCCCAAAACAAAACGCCGGCCTGAGCGATCAGGACCGGCGTTTTGCTTGGGTATCGACTACCTTACGGTGCGGCGCGCTTTTGCAGTTCCCACTTGCCCTTCTCGCCGGCCTTGCAGGCATTGAGCCTGAGCGTGACGTCCTGACCCTTGGCGTTGAGCAGCACGATCAGATCGCGGCACGTCTTGTCGTCGGTCTTCTGGGTGTTGGTCGCCGTGATCTGGCCGGTGAACTGCGTGGGCGTGCCGGTGCCCTTGTTGTTCCACTCGACGGTCTCGTTGTCCTGCTTGTTGGAGAGCACGTCGTCGGCCGCCTTGGCGAGCGAGGCGTTGTCTTTCGCGCGCAGCCACGCCAGCGGCGAGTTGCTCATGAACGTGAGGTTGGAGGCGGCGAGCACGGGCGCGGCAGCGCCTGCGCCGATGAGAAGTGCTGCGCCAAGCGCGAGCAAACGGGTATGCGACATTCGGAGTCCTTGAGATTGTCGGGCGGGGACGGTGCCTGCCGGGTGCTGCACGGGCAGCGCGGCCCGCACGGTGCCTGAAAACAGAACTCGCACCGGTACGGCGGCAGGGGACGCGTCGATCATAAAAGAATCCGGGCGCCGCGTCATCCCGGCCCCTTGCCGGTACCGGTCGGCGTCACATACGCGCCCGTGCCATGCAACTGATCTTCCGCCAGCTCCAGTGCGCGTACCGCGCCGCGCCCTTTGCGGGCGAGCAGCATTTCGACCAGCGTCTCCACCACGGCAATGCCCGCCGTAATCGACGGAAAGAACGACGGACTCTCGTGCGAGAACAGCACCGTGGCGTCGGCATCGAGCGCCAGCGGCGAGACCGTGGAATCGGTCAGCGCCAGCACCCGCGCACCCGCTGCCTTGGCCGCACGCGCCACGATCAGCGCTTCATTCGAATACGGCGCAAAGCTGATCACGACGACTACGTCGCGCGCCGAGAGCGCCCGCAGTTCCATCTCCAGCGTGCCCGCTTCGCCACGAATCAGATGCACCGTCGGGCGAAACAGGCGGTAGATGTACTGGAACGTGAAGGCAATCGGAAAGCAGGCGCGAAAACCCGCCACATGCACGGTGCCCGCACTGGCGAGCAATTCCACGGCGGCGCCGAGCGACTGATTGGCCCCCGCTTCGGTCAGGTCGAGATTGTTGTGCTGCACCCGAAACATCTCCGGCACCATGCGCGCCGCGTCGCCCTCACGGATGACCTGCCGCGCGCGGCTCGCATACGGCTGCGGCCCCAGACGGATCGATTCGAGAAACAGCTCGCGCAGGCCGTGCCAGCCGTCAAAGCCGAGGTGCTGCGCCAGCCGCACGAACGTGGCCGGTTGCACGCCCGCTTCGGCGGCAATCGCGCGCATCGAGCTGATGGGCACCTGCTGCGGGTGGTCGAGCAGAAAGCGGGCACCCGCTTGAAACTGCGGGCTGAGGTGGGGATAGCGCTCGCGCAACAAGGTGTTGAGCTGGTCGAGCGATTGCGGCAGCACTGAGGCTTCGGTCATTGGGGGAGAGCAACACGGCAACGTAGGTGTGTAACGATTGTTGCATGAAATGCCACAAGCGCGCACGCGTAATCTCCCAGACGCTTGCCGTGCGGGGAAATGGCAGGTGTGGTAACGCTGTTGCGCGAATGTTGCGATGTTAAAATGCGTGAAACATATGTTGCAAACGGCCGACGCTGAGCCTACACTTGGCGACATTGTTGGCGCGTCGCGAACGCTGGCGCGCGCATTCTTTCCGTCAGGGGTTATGGCATGACTCACGTGTTTCACCGCAATCCGCGCCAGACGCTGCCCGTCGCCGTCGGCGGCGAGGGCATCGAGCTGATCGACAGCACCGGCAAGCGCTATCTCGACGCCTGTGGCGGCGCGGCCGTGTCGTGCCTCGGGCATGGCCACCCGCGCGTGATCGAAGCGATGCAGCAGCAGGCTGCGCAACTGGCCTATGCGCATACCTCGTTCTTCACGACGGAAGTGGCCGAGCAACTGGCCGATACGCTCGTCGCCAGCGCCCCCGGCGATCTGAACCATGTTTATTTCTTGAGCGGCGGCTCCGAAGGCGTCGAAGCGGCGCTCAAGCTGGCGCGTCAGTACTTCGTCGAAATCGGCCAGCCGCAGCGCCAATTTTTCATCGCCCGCCGCCAGAGCTATCACGGCAACACGCTGGGCGCGCTCGCCATCGGCGGCAACGCCTGGCGTCGCGAGCCGTTCCTGCCGTTGCTGGTGCCGGCGCATCACGTCTCGCCATGCTTCGCCTATCGCGAGCGCCATGAGGGCGAGACCGACGACGCGTACGTGCAGCGTCTCGCCGACGAACTGGAAAACAAGATTCTCGAACTCGGCGGCGACACCGTGATCGCGTTCGTGGCAGAAACCGTGGTCGGCGCCACGGCCGGTGCGGTGCCGCCGGTGGGCGACTATTTCAAGCGCATCCGCGCCGTGTGCGACAAGTACGGCGTGCTGCTGCTGCTCGACGAAGTGATGTCGGGCATGGGCCGCACGGGGTATCTGTACGCCTGCGAAGAAGACGGCGTCGTGCCCGACATTCTGGTGATCGCCAAGGGCCTCGGCGCAGGCTATCAGCCCATCGGCGCCATGCTCTGCTCCGACAAGATTTACAACGCCGTCGTCGACGGCTCCGGCTTCTTCCAGCACGGTCACACGTATCTGGGCCACGCCATGGCGTGCGCGGCGGCGCTGGCCGTGCAACGCACGATTGCCGACGAGCATCTGCTCGACAACGTGAAGGCGCGCGGCGAGCAACTGCGCACCCGTTTGCGGGAAGTCTTCGCCGATCACCCTAACGTGGGGGATGTGCGCGGCCGTGGCTTGTTCGTCGGGGTCGAGTTTGTGGCCGACCGTGCGACCAAGCAGACGCTGCCGGCGGCCGACAAGATGAACGCTCGTCTGAAGGCGGCTGCCAAGGCGCGCGGCCTGTTGATCTACCCGATGGGCGGCACCGTCGACGGCGTGCATGGCGACCATGCGCTGATCGCGCCGCCGTTCATCTGCCAGCCGAAGGACATCGACCGGATCGTCGAATTGCTGGCGGCGGCCGTGGCCGACGTGACCGGTGTTTCGGCAGGGGCCGCGGCATGACGCGCGCCTACGCTCTGGCGGTGGCCCCGAACGGCGCCCGTCGCACGCACGCCGATCACCCGGCACTGCCGGTGACGCCCGACGAGCTTGGCGCGTGCGCGAAGGCGTGTCTCGACGCGGGCGCGGCCATGATTCACCTGCACGTGCGCAAGGCCGATGGCACGCATAGCCTCGAAGTGCCCGATTACGTGGCGGGTATCGCAGCGGTGCGCCGCGCCGTCGGCAACGCGCTGGTGCTTCAGGTCACCACCGAAGCCGTCGGCATCTACACCCCCGAACAGCAGATCGCGACGGTGCACGCACTGCGCCCGGAAGCGATCTCCGTGGCACTGCGCGAAGTGTTGCCCGACGCCGCGCACGGCCCGGCGGCCGAGGCGTTCTTCGAATGGATGTGGCAGGAGAACATCGTCGCGCAGTACATCCTGTACGACGCGGAGGACGTGGCGCACTACTGGCGCCTGCGCGCCAAGGGCGCGATTCGCCCGGGCCGCCATTGGGTGCTGTTCGTGCTGGGGCGGTACAGCTTGGGGCAGTTGTCGGCGCCGTCGGATCTCTTGCCATTCCTTTCGGCGTGGCAGGCCGGTGGCGAGCATGCCGGCGCCACGCCTTGGGCGATGTGCGCCTTTGGCCCGCGCGAGGCGGAATGTGCGCTGGCGGCGGTGTTGCAGGGCGGCCACGCCCGCATCGGTTTCGAGAACAACCTGTATTTGCCCGACGGCAGCGTTTCGCCGGGCAATGCCGCGTCGCTCGACGTGTTGCGTGCCGCGGCAACCCCGCTGGCATTGGTGCCGATGTCCGCCGACGCGCTGCGCGAACTCACTCGTTGAGCTATCCCTCGGGGGAAACCCCGGGGATGACGCGAAATAAGGCCAAATAGACGTTTAGACCGCCGCCGCCCCGGGGTGCCGCTGTAATAGAATCGGCGTTACCTCAAAAAGCCTCGTGTCGCCCTGTGCGGCGCCGGGCGCGAACACCGACACGGGAGCGCGGCGTGAAACACTGGTCGATCCGACATCGCATTCTGGCCAGTTTTGGCCTGATCCTCGCATTGATGGCGCTGATGGCCGGCGTCGCTTACACGCGTCTCGCCGCCATTGAGCGCGAAGCGTTCAGCGTGGAGTCCGACTCCACCCCGGGTCTGTACTACAGCACCATGCTGCGCGGTGCGTGGTTCGAGAGCTACCAGCTGCTGCAACAAGTGGTCGCGATCGACGACAACGACAAGGCGCGCGCCGTCGACCTCGACGCGCTGCGTGCGGCCGACACCAAGATCGACGGCTGGATCAAGGACTACGGCAACACGGTCAATCGTGCGGTCGACCGCATGCAATACGACGAAGTGCGCGGCGTTCGCCAGCAGTACGGCCGCATCGGCAACGAAGTGCTCAAGCTCGTGGCCAACGGCCAGATGCCCGCCGCCCGCGCCATGCTCTCCGAACAGCTTTACCCGGAATGGGGACGTGGGCGCGCCGCGATCCAGCGGCTGGTCGACACCAACAAGACCTTCGCTGACGAAGCGACTCACAACATTGCCGAGGCAGTGACTGCCGCGAAGGCCACGCTGCTCATTACGCTGGCCGTCGCCTTGGGTTGTGCGGTGCTGTGCGGCTGGTTGCTGTTCAAGGCGGTCAGCGTGCCGCTCGCGAACGTGATGCAGATTCTTGAAGTCATGCGCTCCGGCGACCTGACCAAGCGTCTCGATCTGGACCGGCGCGACGAGTTCGGCGCGCTCGAAGCGGGCTTCAACCGCATGACGGACGAGTTGACCGGGCTGGTCGGACAGGCGCAGAAGTCGGCGCTGCAAGTGACGACCTCCGTGACCGAGATTGCCGCCACCTCGCGTCAGCAGCAGGCCACGGCCTCCGAGACGGCCGCCACGACCACGGAAATCGGCGCGACCTCGCGCGAAATCTTCGCCACCTCGCGCGACCTCGCCCGCACCATGACCGAAGTGGCTGGTGTGGCCGACCACGCGGCGTCGCTGGCCGGTACCGGCCACGTTGGCCTCACGCGCATGGAAGACGCGATGCGTCACGTGATGGAAGCGGCGGGTTCGGTGAACGGCAAGCTGGGCATCCTCAATGAGAAGGCCGGCAACATCAATCAGGTCGTGACCACCATCACCAAGGTGGCCGATCAGACTAATCTGCTCTCGCTCAATGCCGCCATCGAAGCCGAAAAGGCCGGTGAGTACGGTCGCGGGTTTGCCGTGGTGGCGACCGAGATTCGCCGCCTCGCCGATCAGACGGCGGTGGCGACCTACGACATCGAGCAGATGATCAAAGAGATTCAGTCTGCGGTGTCGGCCGGTGTGATGGGCATGGACAAGTTCGCCGAGGAAGTGCGGCGCGGCATGGACGAGATGCGTCAGGTGGGCGATCAGCTCGCGCAGATCATTGCGCAGGTGCAGACGCTGCCGCCGCGCTTCCAGGTCGTCAACGAGGGCATGCAGGCGCAGGCCACCGGCGCCGAGCAGATCAATCAGGCACTCGTGCAGCTCTCGGAAGCGGCGCAGCAGACGGCCGAGTCGTTGCAGCAGTCGAGTCAGGCTATCGAAGAACTCAATCACGTCGCCAACGGACTCAAGAGCGGCGTGTCGCGTTTCAAGGTGCTGTCGAGCACGCCCGCAGGGCTGGTTTGATTGCCACACGCATTTTGACTATTCGCGGACACCGCCATGCTGTTCCTGCGTTTTGCCATTGCCACCGATCACTACGTCATTGAGGCCAGTCACGTGGCCGAGGTGCTGCCGTGGCTCGCGCTCAAGCGCTTGCCCGCCGCACCCGCCTGGGTGGCCGGTGCGTTCAGCTATCGCGGCGAACCGGTGCCGGTGCTCGATCTGACTCATCTCGCAACAGGCACGGCGGCGCCCGCGCGCCGCTCGACCCGTCTCGTGCTCGTGCACTACCCCGAACCGGGTCCGCACGCGCGGCGTCTGGGCGTGCTCGTGGAGCGGGCCACCGATACCTTGCGCGCCGACGCGCAGGCATTCCGCGCGAGTGGCGTCGATCTGCCCGAGGGCCGCTATCTCGGCCCCGTCCTCGATACGGAGGAAGGTCTGGTGCAGTGGGTGCGCGTAGACCAGTTGCTTACCGACGAAGCGCGGGCGTTGCTGTTCGACGCCGCACGTGACGCTTGCGATGCGCCCGAACACGATACGCCGTCGGAGGCCGCGTCATGAGCCCCGTGCAACAGATCGAGCGCTTGCTGCGCGACACGATGGGGCTCGACGCGGGCACGCTCGGCGCGAATGCCATCGAGCGTGCTGTGCGCGCCCGGCTGGCGGTGCTGTCCCCAGAGACAAACGACACGTCGACCTACTGGCAACTGCTGCAACAGTCGCCGCAGGAATTGCAGGCGCTGATCGAAGCGGTGGTCGTGCCCGAGACGTGGTTCTTCCGGCATCGCGAGGCGTTCACGGCGCTCGCCCAGATGGCGGCCGAAGAACGCGCCGCGCGACGTGGCACCGTGCGCGAAGGTCAGGCGTTGCGACTGTTGAGCCTGCCCTGCGCCACTGGCGAAGAACCGTATTCGATGGCGATGACGTTGTTCGATGCGGGCTTTCAGGTGGGCGACTTCACCATCGATGCGCTCGACATCAGCGAACGCGCGCTCACGATCGCGCGCGAAGGCGTGTATGGACGCAACTCGTTTCGGGGGCCGGTTGCCAATCTGCTGTTCCGTGATCGCTACTTCACGCCGCAGGGCGAGACCTATCGCGTGAACGGCGCGCTGCGTCCGCCGATTCGCTGGCATGCGGGCAACCTGTTCGACCCCACGCTCGTCGACCGGCTGGGGACGTTCGACTTCGTGTTCTTCCGCAATGTGCTGATCTATTTCGACCGGGAAGGCCAGCGCCGCGCGATTGCCGCGCTGGAGCGGCTGATGCGCATGGGCGCGACGTTGTTTGCCGGGCCCGCCGAGGGTGGTTCGCTCACGTCCAACGGCTTGTCGTCGACGGGTCACGTGCAGGCGTTTTCGTTCCGATTGGCAGGGCCGCAGCGCGACGTGACGTCATCACCCGTCGGAGCGGCGCCCCTCACGGGCACGCTGTCGACGTTCAGCACGCAGTCACCGACACGGACGTTCGACGCCATTCAACATCGGCGCGGACATGCTGCGCAGGTGACGCCGGTGTTCCCCGCGCCGAACACGATGCCTGCGACGCCAGCGGTTCCGCCAGCGCCGACGGCAACACCCGGTGCGCGAGCGTTTGGCAATCCGGTCGCTCCTGAAACCTCGCGCGTGGGTACGACCGCGTCCCGCCGATCTGCGCAGACCCCCGACATTGCGGCGCAACTGCAAGAGGCGCAGACACTGGCCGATGCGGGCGATTTCGCGCGCGCCATTGCGTTGTGCCGAACGGTGCTCGCCACCGACCGTGCCAATGCACAGGCGGAGTATTTGCTGGGACTGGTGGAAGACGCGCGCGGCGACGCGCAGCAGGCACTCGTGCATTACCGCCGTGCCCTCTATCTCGATCCGGGCCACTACGAAGCGCTCGTGCATTGCGCAGCACAACTCGATGCGCGAGGCGATGCGGCTGGCGCACGTCGCCTGCGCGAACGTGCAGAGCGCGCCGGCCGGGCCGGGCCGGCAGACCGCACGGCAGACGCCCCTCATGATGCACACCGCCACGGGGCCAGACATCGATGACTGACATGACGAACACCACGGCCGGCGAACCGCCGCGCGAGCCCGCATTGCAAGACAGCCCCGAGGCGGGCCGTCAAGCTGGCGCGCGCCGGTCGGCCTTGTTGAGTGATGGTGCTCTGCATCGGCAGGCCGCCGATCTGCTCGACCGGTTGCCCGTCGTGCCCGCTGATCCGGCACCATGGCGTGCCGCAGCACACGACGAGTCGACCTCGCGCGGGGCGGCGCTGCTGTTGTTCCGTCTGGCGGACGAATGGCTGGCGCTGCCGGCTTCCGTCATCGAAGAAGTCTCGCCGATGCGCGCATGGCACACGGTGCCGGGGCATCGTCAGCGCGCGCTGCTCGGGCTGGTCAATCTGCGCGGTGCGCTCGTGCCGTGCGTGTCGCTCGGCGAATTGCTCGGCGTGCAGCCTGCGGCCCAACCGCTGGCGACGCAGGCAACACCGGCGAACACGTGGCGCACCAGTACATCGCGCCTGCTGGCCATGCGTCATGGCGCGCATCTGAGTGCATTCCCCGTCACGGAAGTCCATGGCACGGTGACGCCTGCGAGCAGCGCGTTGGGCACGGTGCCCGCGACGGCACTCGGTGCGTCCGATGGCTTCGCCCATGCGGTGCTGCATTGGCGCGAGCGTGTCGTGGGCTTGCTGGACCCGGCGCGTGTGGGCGCGGCTTTCGACCGGAGCCTTGGATGAGCGACGATCTGCAAAACGCCTCGTTGCTCGATCTGTTCCGGATGGAAACGGAGACGCAGGCACAAGTGCTCGGCGACGGACTGCTCGCACTGGAGCGCACGCCAACCGACGCCACGCGGCTTGAGGCGTGCATGCGCGCGGCGCACTCGCTCAAGGGGGCGGCGCGCATCGTCGGCGTCGACGCTGGTGTGGCGCTGGCTCACGTGCTGGAAGACGCCTTTGTCGCAGCGCAGCGCGGCACGCTCCGGTTGGACACCGCTTACATCGACAAGCTGTTACAGGGTGTCGATCTGCTCATGCGCATGGCGCACCCGCCGGGCGGCGACATGGGATGGGCGCAAGGCGCAGGCAAAGCGGAGATCGACACGTTTGTCGCCACGCTGACAGCGCAACTTGCCGAGCTGCCCGAGAACACCACGGGCAACGCACCCGAAGCGTTCGACTATGCGAGCTACGGTTTGTCGTCGCAGGACGCGCAACCGGCAACGCCCGCACCGTCAGCCGCAGTGACCGGCATCGGGCAGTCCCGATCGACCGGATCGACCGGATCGACCAGTGAGCCGATCGCGCCCGCATTGGCATCGCTGAGCGAGATGAATCAACCCCGTGAGGCTGACAGCATCATGGGACTGCCGGGCGCCTACGACGCTGACGACCAGCATGACGCGGGCGAAGGCGACAACGCTGCCCGTGCGTTGCGCGTGTCGGCCGACACGTTGAACCGCCTGCTGCGGTTGTCGAGCGAAGCGCTCGTGGCCTCGCGCTGGTCGCAACCGTTTGCACAATCGTTGCAGCGGCTGAAGCGTCATCAGCATGAAGCAGGCGAGGCACTCGATCGCATGAGCACGGCGCTGACGCACGCGGCCAGCAACGATGAAGACCGTCAGACACTCTTGAGTGCACTGGCGGACCTGCGCCGCGCGCTCGGCGTCGGCAGTCAGTTGCTCGGCGAGCAACTGCACGAACTCGATCAGTTCGACCGGCGCTCGACCCAGCTCTCGCAGCGCCTTTACGACGAAGCGCTCGCCTGCCGCATGCGCCCGCTCGGCGACCGGCTGGGTGGCTTTGCCCGCATGGTGCGCGATCTGGGCCGCTCGCTCGGCAAGCCTGCGCAGCTCGATATTCGCGGTGCAGATACGCAGGTCGATCGCGACATTCTCGATCAGCTCGAAGCCCCGCTTGGACATTTGCTGCGCAACGCCGTCGATCACGGTCTGGAAAGTCAGGCACAGCGCCTCTCAGCGGGCAAGCCGGCGCAAGGCAAAATTACGCTCAGTGCGCGCCACAGCGCCGGGCTGCTGCTGGTGAGTGTCGCCGACGACGGCGCGGGCATCGATCTCGACCGGGTGCGCGACGCGGTCGTGGCGCGCGGTCTGGTGACGATGGAAACGGCGCAGCGGCTCGACGACAACGAACTGCTCGAATTCCTGATGCTTCCCGGCTTTACGCTGCGCGACACCGTGACCGATGTTTCGGGGCGAGGCGTGGGGCTGGATGCTGTGCGCGCGATGGTCGCTGCCGTGCGCGGCACGGTTCGCATCGAGCACTCGCCGGGGCGCGGCACGAAGTTCGTGCTGCAACTGCCGCTCACGTTGTCGGTAGTGCGCAGCCTGCTCGTGGAGATTGGCGGCGAATCCTACGCGTTGCCGCTGGCGAGTCTGTCGCGCACGCTTGCCCTCGCGCCCGAGCACATCGAAATGCTCGAAGGCCGGCCGCACTTCACGCTCGACGGCCGTCAGATCGGTGTCGTCAGCGCGCGGCAAGTGCTCTACGGCAGCGAGCCGGTCGCGGCACCCGGTGCGCAACCGGTCGTGGTGATCGGCGACGGCGAGGCGCGTTACGGACTGGCCGTCGACAAGTTTCTCGGCGAACGCATGCTCGTCGTGCAGCCGCTCGATGCGCGGCTGGGCAAGCTGCCGAACATTGCCGCCGGTGCGCTGGCGGAAGACGGCACGCCGTTGCTCATCATCGATCCGGCCGACTTGTTGCGCTCCATCGCGAAGGCCGTAGAGACCGGCTCGCTGGAGCGTCTGCCCGCCCGTGCGGCGCAGGGTGGGGTGGCGGTGCGCAAGCGCGTGCTGGTGGTCGACGACTCCTTGACCGTGCGCGAACTCGAACGCAAACTGCTGGCCGCGCGCGGCTACGACGTGAGTGTGGCCGTCGACGGCATGGACGGCTGGAATGCCGTGCGCAGCGAGACATTCGACATGGTGATCACCGACGTCGACATGCCGCGCATGGACGGCATCGAGCTCGTGACGCTGATCAAGCGCGACGCGCGCACGGCTGATTTGCCGGTCATGATCGTTTCATACAAAGATCGCGAGGAGGATCGCCAGCGCGGGCTCGATGCCGGTGCGGATTACTATCTCGCGAAGGGCAGTTTCCACGACGACGCGCTCCTGCGTGCGGTGGTGGATCTCATCGGGGAGGCGCAGTGATGAAGATCGGTATCGTGAACGACTCGGTCATCGCCGTAGAAGCGCTACGCCGCACGCTTGCGCAGCGCCCGGGGCTGGAGGTGGCCTGGGTGGCTTACGACGGCGCGCAGGCGGTGTCGATGTGTGCGCCGGTGCCGCCGGATCTCGTGCTGATGGATCTGGTGATGCCGGTGATGGACGGCGTGGCGGCCACGCGCGAGATCATGCGCCGCACGCCGTGCCCGATTCTGATCGTGACCTCCGACGTGGGCCACCACGCGAGTCTGGTGTTCGACGCGATGGGCGCCGGTGCCGTCGATGCGGTCGACACGCCCGTGTTGGGCGGTTCGGATCTGGCGCGTCCGGCGTCTTCCTTGCTTTCCAAGATCGATGCGGTGGCCGCACAACAGGCCGAGGCCAATGCCGTCGTGCCGGTCGCCCCCGTCGCGCCGCCGATCACGCCGCGCACCGACGCACTGATCGCCATCGGCGCATCGGCGGGCGGACCGGCCGCGCTGGCGACGTTGCTTGGCCGGTTGCCCGCGAATTTTGCGGCCGGTGTGATCGTTGTCCAGCACGTGGACGACGCGTTTGCGCCCGGCATGGCAGCATGGCTCGATCAGCAGACGCCGCTCACCGTCCGGCTGGCGCAAGCAGGTGACCGGCCGGTGGCGGGTGAAGTGCTGCTCGCGGGCGGCAACCGGCATCTGCGTCTGGATGCGAGCGGGCGTTGCGGGTATTCCGACGAACCCAAGAGCGCCGTGTACCGGCCCTCCATCGATGTATTTCTGCAAAGCGTGGCCGAATGCTGGCGCGCTCGTGCCGTGGGCGTGCTGCTCACGGGCATGGGACGCGACGGGGCGGCCGGGCTGGGTGCCATGCGCACGCGCGGCTTCATCACCATCGCGCAGGATCGCGCGACGAGTGCCGTGTATGGCATGCCCAAGGCGGCGGCGGAGGCTGGCGCGGCTTCCGAAATCTTGCCGCTCACGACCATCGCGCCGCAATTGATTACGCTGTTTGGCACTGTTTGACAGGACGCACATCATGACAACAACCCCACGCCAACCCACGCCGCCCGCCGCCCTGCCGACCGGCTCCGAGAGCAGCCTGAACGATTCGTCGGCAATGGTGTTGCTTGTCGACGATCAGGCGATGGTCGGGGAAGCGATCCGCCGCGCGCTGGCAGGCGAGCCGAACATCGACTTCCACTATTGTTCGAATCCCGACGAAGCGCTTCGCGTGGCCGAACAAACACGCCCGACCGTGATTCTTCAGGATCTGGTGATGCCGGGCACCGACGGCCTGTCGCTCGTGCGGCAGTACCGGTCGAGCCCGCTCACGCGCGATATTCCGATCATCGTGCTCTCGACCAAAGAAGAGTCGACGATCAAGCGTGAAGCGTTCGCGGCCGGTGCGAACGACTATCTGGTCAAGCTGCCCGACACCATCGAACTGGTCGCGCGTTTGCGCTATCACTCGCGCTCGTACATGAACCTGCTGCAACGCGACGAGGCTTACCGGGCGCTGCGCGAGAGCCAGCAGCAATTGCTCGAAACGAATCTGGAACTGCAACGGCTCACGCATTCCGACGGGCTCACGGGGCTGGCCAATCGCCGCTACTTCGACGAGTACTTCGGCGCGGAATGGCGTCGCGCGCTGCGTGAACAGCGCGAGTTGGCGTTGTTGATGATCGACGTCGACAACTTCAAGATCTATAACGACACCTATGGCCACATCGCAGGCGACGACGTGTTGCGCCGCGTGGCCCAGACGCTGGCCGATTCGGCGACGCGTCCCGCCGATCTGGCCGCGCGCTTCGGCGGTGAAGAGTTCGTGATGGTGTTGCCGAATACGTCGTCGGCCGGGGCCGCCATCATTGCGGAGAAGGTGCGCGCGCAGATCGATGCGATGGGCATCCCGCACGTCGGCTCGGCCAACGGCCGCAATGTGACGATCAGTCTCGGCGGTGCGGCGCTGGTGCCGCGCACGCACATGGCGTCGACCTCGCTCATCGAGTCGGCGGATCTGGCGCTCTATCGCGCCAAGCAACAGGGCAAGAATCGTGTGGAGATGCAACCGGGCGTCGCGTAATGCGCGATGCGTGACGTGTGAAGCGCGATTCGCTGGCCTGAAACAGCCTGAGGAGGTGGCATGACCTTCGAACTGTTCTATTGGCCGGGTCTGCAAGGGCGCGGCGAGTTTGTCCGGCTGGCCTTCGAAGCGACCGGCACGCCGTTCGTGGAAATCGTGCAAGGCGAGGGGCCGGGGCAGGGCATGGACGGCATGCTGCACACGATGGATGACCCCGCCTGCACCGATCCGCCCTTCGCGCCGCCGTTCCTGCGTGCGGACGGCGAGTTGATCGGCCAGACAGCCAACATCCTCGCGTTTCTGGGGCCGGTATTGGGTCTCGTCGGCGAATCGCCGCGCGCCCGCCGCTTCGTCAATCAGTTGCAACTCACGCTGGCCGATCTCGTCGCCGAGGTGCACGACGGCCATCATCCGATCTCCAGCAGGCTCTACTACAGCAACCAACGGGCCGAAGCGCGCAAGCGCACCGCCGAGTTGATCGACTATCGTCTGCCCAAGTTCTTCGATTATTTCGAGCGGGTGCTGACCAACAATCCCCACGCAGGCGGATGGCTCTCAGAGCGCGCGATGTCGTACGCGGATCTGTCGTTGTTTCAACTGATTGCCGGGTTGAATTACGCATTCCCGCGCGCCATGGCGGGTTTTGCGAAGGCGTATCCGCGCTGTCAGGGTGTGCACGACGGCGTGGCGCGGCAGCCCCGTATCGCGGCGTATCTGAAGTCGCCACGACGCATCGCGTTCAACACGACGGGCATCTTCCGGCATTACAAGGAACTGGACCGCGCGTCGCCGTTCTGACGCGCGCGGCTTACTCCGGCAGGGTGGCGTCACCCGTGTTGAGCGGGCGTTGCATGAGTACCGTGTCGACCCAGCGGCCAAACTTGAAGCCGACGGATTTGAGCGTGCCCGCGTGCACGAAGCCACACGACGCATGCAAGCCGAGTGACGCCGCGTTGCCGCTATCGCCCACGTTGGCGATCAGTTGCCGCCACGGCCCGCCCTCGCAGCGCGCAATGAGCGCGAGCAGCAGCGTGCGGCCCACGCCCTGTCCGATGGCATCGGGGGCCAGATACACCGAATCTTCCAGCGTGAAACGATAGGCCGAGCGCGGCCGGTAATGTGTGGCATACGCATAGCCGAGGACTTTGCCGTCACGTTCTGCGACCAGATACGGCAACCCCGCATCGATCACCTTGGCGCACCGCGCGTGCATCTCCGCCTGACCCGGTGGCACTTCTTCGAACGAGGCCGAACCGTTCAGCACGTGGTGGGCATAGATGGCCGTGATAGCGGGGAGATCGTCGTCGCGCACGGGGCGAGCGACGCAAGCGGCAAGCGCCTTCTCAGTGGGAGCAGGCACGGGAGCGGAGGTCATGGCGAGCAACGGCATACGGACTTTCGGCAGCTAAGGCGCTTACGGTGGGCAGGATAGGCCGGGATGACTGGCATCCCCGCCCGAAACATTGCCGCAGTTTGCGCTGCACCGGTCCATAAGAAAAGCTTGTGATGGTTATGACATGCATAAGCATCGCTTTGAGATGGGCTAAGCGTGACCGGTCGGCGCCGGGGCGCTGTCCGAATCGCCCGCAGCGTCTGGTTGCGGTACGGGTTCGGCATTCATGGCATCGAGCCGCTGCCGCACGAAACCGATGTGTTCGCGCAGCACGTAGAACTGGTCGGCATACGCGAGCGGAATCTTCAGCCGGTTCACGGCCGCCTCGATCGCATCGAGCCGGTGACGCAGGCTCTTGTACTCGGTGTGCGCATCGTCGGCGAGCGCCTCGCGCTCCAGCGCAATGAGCGCGCCATACCAGCGATACAGCCGCGATTTCACCCGCCAGCTATACAGCGACGGCACCAGCCGGAACGCCGGAATCAGCACCACGATGATCGGCACGAGCAATACGACGATGCGATCGGCGAGGCTCGCCACCCAGAACGGCAGATGCCGGTACAGGAAGCCCTTGCCTGACTTGTAGTAGCGCGCGGCGTCGTCGGAGAGCGGAAACTCGTGCACTTGCGAAGACGGGAATTCGTCGGCGCGTTGCAGCAGGTTGGCCTTGCCGTGCACTTCGCGGGCGGCTTCGATCAGTAGATCGGAGAGCGCCGGGTGCAGGCTGTCGCGCGCCACGAGTTCGACCGTGGGGCTGATGACGTGCACCGGCTGCGCGGGCAGATTCTTGCCGAGATCGAACACGCCGCGCGGCAGTGTCAATTGATTCAGATAGGTGAAGCGGCGCGTGTAGGCGTCGGCTTGTGCAAAGTCCATCAGCCGCACGCCGGGGGTGCGAATCAGCTTGCCCATCGTCGGGCCGGTGGCGGTATCGCCCGAGAGCATGGCGGCATCGACGCGGCCATCGACCAGCGCCTGCGCGGCTTCCTGCCCGTCGTACGAAGTCAGATCGGTGGGGCCGCCCGGCTCGATGCCGTTAGCTTTGAGCAAGGCGAGCGCGAGCGCGCGGGCACCGCTGCCTTCGCGGCCGATGGCAATTCGCTTGCCGGTGAAGTCGGAGAGTTTGGTGACGCGCGGGCCGCGATAGAACACGGAAATCGGGGCGTAGAACACGCTGCCGAGCGAGACGAGGCCATCGATGTCGAGCTCACCCGACACACCGCCTTGTACGAGACCCAGATCGACGTTCTGCTTGCTGTCTGCCAGACGCTCCACATTCTGGCGCGAGCCTTCGGAGGTCAGCACGTTGAGCGTGATGTCGTTGCGCGCGAGGATCGTCTTGTAGCGCTGCGCGGCGTTCCAGAACGAACTGCCTTCCGGTCCGGCGCTGATCGTGATGGTGCGTGGCGGGGCGGGCTGTACGAGCCACACGGCGAGCCAGATGGCCGCGATGGCGACAAGCACGACGGGGCCGAAAGAGACGGCAAGGTCGCGCCAGGAGATCGCGACAAAGCGCGCACGCAGTCGTTTGTGGGCAGGCCCGGAGGGTTGGTTCTCGTCGGTCGTCATCGGCAGGCAGGAATATCCAACACCCGGCCGATGATACGCCATCTGCGGTGAGTGTCCCGCGTCATTGCCCGATCAGCGCTGGGCCAGACTCTGCGCGAGTTGCTTCCAGAGGTGATCGGCCGCGGGGGAAAGCCGCCGGCCGACCCGCGTCATCATCTGGCTGGAGAAACCGGTCGCGATCGGATGGTCGATGGGGACCGCGACGAGTTCGCCCAGTTCGATGCCGCGCCGTGCGGTGATCGCCGACATGAAGGCCACGCCGAGTCCCGCGGCTGCCAGCGTCTGCGCGGTGTTGAACAGGTCGACCCGATAAGCCGGAATGACGTTGAGGCGCACGGTTTCGAGCACGGAGTGGACGAAGTGCTGCACGCCGTAGGCCTCGGTCATGAAGATCAGCCGCTCGTTGGCCAGCTCCGTGGGCGGCACGCTCGCCATGGTGGCAAAGCGATGCGACGGCGCGACCACCGCGCATAACGGTTTCGCAGCGAACGGGTGGATACGCATGGCGGGGTCGTCTGCCGAGCGCACGCACAGGCCGATGTCGACGACGTCGTCGCGCACGAGCGAGAGCACCACGGGTGTGGGGCCGGAGCGTATCTCGACGAGGATGTCCGGATACGTCATCGAGAAGCGTTGCAGGGCGCGCGCGATCAGGTTGCCGATGAAGCCTTCGCCCACGCCGATGGCGACCCGTCCGCGCTTCAGATGCCGGTATTCCTCCAGCCGTGCCGAGAGGTCGCGCTGGCGGCGCTGGCCGTCGCGGTAGTAGTCGATCAGCACCTGACCGATCTCGGTCACGCTCACGTTGCGTCCGCGACGCTCGATGAGCGGGAAGCGTAACCGGCGCTCCAGCGCGGCGATCTGCCGGCTGACGACCGACGGGTTCACGCCGAGCGATTCGGCGGCCATGCGCACGCCGCCCGTGCTCGCAATCTCGGTGAGGTACTTGAGCGGACGCTCACCGATCTCGTCCATCCATGCGTCGTTCGTCATCTCTGCTTCACTGTCCCGTTCGAGCGATTTCGTTCCCAAGGCGGCTGCCGTAGCGCTCACCACCCCAGATGCTGCATAAATGAATGAAATTCACCATAAATCGTTGATTTGTTATGATTTTCTGGATGGGTGCCGCAACAAATCTCCCGACATCATGGCGTCAATTGTTGCTTTGAGAGCAACATTTTGGACGGGTTTGCGTCATGGGTGGGAATTTTCGTCGGTGCAATACTCCGCTACTTCGCGGTATTCAAAAATAGAGAGGAGCCCCCCGATGAGTGAGATTCGCTTCTGTGAGGTGAGCGATCTGGCCGACGCGCGTGAGCAGCTGGCCGACATCCGCCACCATATCCACCAACATCCCGAACTGTCCTACGAGGAAGTCGACACGTCACGTTACGTGGCGGAGAAGCTCGAGGGTTGGGGATATCAGGTCACGCGCAACGTGGGTGGCCACGGCGTGGTGGCCTCGCTCACCGCGGGCACCAGCGGCCGCACCGTGGGCGTGCGCGCCGACATGGATGCGCTGCCGATTCACGAGCAGACCGGCCTCGCCTACGCCAGCGTGCACGACGGCAAGATGCACGCGTGCGGCCACGACGGTCACACGACCGTGTTGCTGGGCGCTGCGCAGCAACTCGCCAGGACGCGCAATTTCGACGGCACCGTGAATCTGATTTTCCAACCGGCGGAAGAAGCCGGTTCGAACAGCGGCGCCGAGCAGATGATTGCCGACGGCCTCTTCGAGCGCTTCCCGTGTCAGGCGATTTTCGGTCTGCACAACCACCCGGGCGTTGCCACGGGCACATTCGGTTTCCGCGCCGGCCCGTTGATGGCGGCGTGCGACACCGTGAAGGTGAAGATTCATGGCCGTGGCGGTCACGCCGCGCGTCCGCATCTGGCCGTCGATCCGGTGATGATCGGCAGCAGCCTCGTGATGGCGCTGCAAACGGTAGTGGCACGCAACATCGATCCGACCGAAGCCGCCGTGGTCACGGTCGGCACGTTCCACGCCGGTTTCGCACCGAACGTGATTCCCGAATCGGCCACGATGGAAATGAGCGTGCGCTCGTTCTCGGCAGCCGTGCGCGCCAAACTCGAAGAACGCATCCGTGCGCTGGTCACGACGCATGTCGAAGGCTACGGCGGCACGGCAGAGATCGAATACATCCGTGGGTACCCGGTGCTCGTGAACAGCGAAGCCGAAACGGAATTCGCCCGTGGCGTGGCCGAAGAACTGGTGGGCAACGAGCACATCATTTCGCCGTTCCCGCCGATCGCCGGCAGCGAAGACTTCGCGTACTACCTGCAAAAAGTGCCGGGCTGCTTCATTCGCCTCGGTAACGGTGTGGGCGAAGGCCGCCCGATGCTGCACAACGCCAAATACGATTTCAACGACGACAATCTGACCATCGGGGCCGCCTTCTGGACGCGTCTGGTCGAACGTTTCCTTGCGAAGGACCGAGCATGAGCACTGCAACGCAATCGTTTCCGGCCACTGACGCCAGCACCTCGCCGATGACACCTGCGCAACAGCGCAAGGTCGTATTCGCTGCGGTCATCGGCAATCTGCTGGAGTTCTTCGACTTCACGGTCTACAGCTACTTTGCACTGACCATCGGCAAGCAGTTCTTCCCGTCGGACGATCCGATCACGTCGTCGCTGCTGGCGTTCGCCGTGTTTGCCGTGGGCTTCGTGATGCGCCCGCTCGGCGGCATCGTGCTCGGCCGCTACGCCGATCGCGCCGGCCGCAAGCCTGCACTTACGCTCACCATCGGCCTGATGGCCATCGGTTCGGCCGCCATCGGTCTGGCACCGACGTACGCGCAAATCGGTATCGCTGCACCGTTGCTGATCGTCGGCGCGCGTCTGTTGCAGGGTTTCGCACAGGGCGGTGAGTTTGGCGCTGCCACGGCGACGCTGCTGGAAGTGGGCGGCGCGAAGAGCCGTGGTTTCCGTGCGAGCTGGCAGCTGGCGAGTCAGGGCGCAGCCGCGCTGCTCGGCTCGGGCCTTGCCGCGAGTCTGGGCTTCCTGCTCTCCGACGACACGATGCACAACTGGGGCTGGCGTATTCCGTTCCTGCTCGGCACGTTGATCGCGCCGGTCGGTATCTATCTGCGTCGCCATATTCAGGAAGAGCCGCCCAAGGCGAAGGTTGTCGCCGGGCGCAATGACCCGAAGCGTGCCGTGTACGTGCGTAACTGGTTCCTCACGATCTTCTCGATCATGGGCATGTCGGTGTCGACGTACGTGATGATGTATTACATGCCGACGTACTGCATTCAGTACCTCGGTCTGCCGCCGAAAATGTCGATGCTCGCGGGTGTCGCGGCCAGCACGATCTCTTTGGTGATGTGCCCGATCTACGGCGCATGGTCGGACAAGATGGGCCGCCGCAAGCCGCTCACGATCACCGGCCGTGTGTTGCTGATCGTGCTGCTCTACCCGGCGTTCTGGGTCATGACGCACTTCCCGTCGCTGCCGGTGGTGCTGGCGGCGCTGGTCGTGCTGATGTTCTGCTACACGATGGGTTCGGCACCGGCCTATGCGCTGATGCCGGAGAACTTCCCGAAGCATCTGCGTGCGGGGTACATGTCGAGTGCTTACGCTATTGCCGTGTCGCTCTTCGGCGGTACCGCACAGCTGGTCGCGGGCTGGCTGATTCGCGTGACCGGCAACAAGATGGCACCGGCGTGGTACATGATCGCCTGCGTGCTGATCTCGCTCATCGCCGTGTCGATGTTTGAAGAAACCGGCAACAAGGTGCTCGACGAGTAATCGTTCGGCGCTAACGGTATCGCTGCGCAGAGGCGACGACGGGAGACTGTCGTCGCCTTTTGTTTTTCTGCGGGAGGCGACGCGAGCCGCGTCATGACACGACGGTGCCGGGCATTGGGAATGCACACCGTGCGTTCGATCGGGGACAAGCCGGTGACAGTCTTCGATAGTGGGCGGGCGCGTGGCGGAGGACGATCCGGGCACGGTGCGCCGAGGGGTTCGGCACGCCATTTCAGGAGCGCTCGCTATGCCGGTCATCCCTTCAACTACCCTCTCGCCGTCGGTCTTTTCCCCGCTGGCCACCCCGCTTGCAACCGTTATGCCGATTGCCTTCGCGGCGTCTCCGGCCACGGCCGCATCGTTGGCGCCCGTGGTCAGTCAGCGGGCGCACGATCGATCCCCGGCGTTGGACGGACGGCTGGCACAGTCGCTGTCCGCCGATCTTCGGTCGGCGGACGCGATGCCGCTGCGGGCAGACGCCGCCCGAGCCGCAGCGGCAGTGACTGCGGCGTTGCATGGTCTCGAGGTTGGCGATGTGTCCCAGGTGAACGCGAACCTCGGGGCGCGCACGCGCCGCAGCATCTACGATCACCCGCTGGTCAACAAGACCCTCACCAATCTGATCTATGAGATGAGCGCTGCAAATGCGCACGGCGACGGACCGCTGTCCAACCGGGCATTGCTTGGCAGATTGGTCGATCAGGCGCCGGAGGACGGCATATCGCCGGCGTCCATCCAGCGGCTGATGGCTTACCGCTTGCCGTCACTATTGCTCACCGAGCGTGGTTTCGAGCCGGGCACGATGCAGGCGCTGTATTACAACATCGGCAAACTGCGATCATTGGCCTTCAGGCAGGTGCCGACGCAACAGTATGTGAATGAGGGGCGGGCATTACTCAGCGGCCTGATCGCGATGAACCAAGAGGAATATCTGGTCGCCGAGCTCTCCCGGCAAAGCAATGTGGCGGTCATGATCCATGCCAAGGCCAATAACGTGTCCGGTCTGGAGGACTGGGCGGCGACGGACGGCTACCCGCCGCATCTCGTTGCCACCCGTGCAGTGGCTGTGGATCACGTCAATCACGAACACGGAAAACCGACGGTCGTCGAGGCCCAGATCGAAGCACGCCGTATCGCCGCCGGATACGACGCATTCGATAGTGCATTCTTGTGGCTCGTGAACCTCGTCCGGCAGGTGCCGCCGATCGTGACGGCACCGTTCGAAGCCATGCGTCGCTGACGCAAGTCGCAGCGACGCTCGCTCGTTACTGCGTCTTGAATGTGACGTCCCGATCCAGCGGATACACCGGGCGATTCACGCGAGAGAACGGGAACAGGGCGTAGTTCGAACTCGTCACACCGTTGCTGTCGCATTCCACCAGCCCCGCCGAGATCGGCACGAACACCGGGCGGCAGTACATGCGCGACTTGAGCAGCAAAAAGCGCTCGCTGCGCGGATCGAGCCCACGCACGTGAAGACACCGTGGTCCCACGGTTCGTGCGTGCGCTCGGTGACCACGATGCGTGCCGTGCCGATATCGAACAGCACCGTGCGGCCCATGTAGCAACGCTGCCCGGTGTAAGTTGGCCCGCTCACCACATACTCGCCGTCGCTCACCTTGCGCACGATGCCGGTGAGTACCGCCGGCGTCTTGGTGATGCCCAACTGCGGCATCGCCCGCTTGTTGCCGAGGGCGAGCGTCACTTCCGCGCCCTCGCCTGCGGCGATGAGCGTAGCGACCGCCTCCGGGTCGCACAGCGGCCCCACCCCAATGCCGGTAAGTCCACCCGCCAAAGCGGCCTCCAGCACGTCCATCGTGTCGCACGTGCCGCCGGACATGCAGTTGTCGCTGTGATCGAGCAGCAGCACGGGTTTGTCGGCGCCTTGCGCGAGTCGCTTCGCTTCGACAATCGACTCGGCGAGCGGCGCGCTGTCGTAGACAAAACCGTCGCGCTCGTCCCATGCTTGCTGCGCGATGCGATCGGCCACCGCTTGTGCGCGTGCGACGCCGTCGTCGCCCTCTTCGCTCTCGTCGGCCGTGACTACCACGCTGATGCAAGGCGCCGGAATGTCGGCCAGCGAGAAGCCCGAGAAGACCGACACTGCCGGAATACCCTCCTCGGCTTCGGCACGGCGCGCGGCATCCAGCGCGCGTTTCATTGCGCCGCCATGGCTCGTGCTGCGCAGCGAGTGCACCATCAGCGGCGGCTGTTGCCACACCACGCGCGGGCGGCGCTTGCCGGCCAGCAGGTCGAACAGCAGCCGTCCGGCATGTTCGCCGGTTTCATACATGTCGACGTGCGGATAGGTTTTGAAACCCACGACGATGTCGGCGTTCGTCACGATCTTCGCCGTGACGTTGGCGTGCAGATCCAGTGCCACGGCAATCGGCGTGTCCGGTGCGGCAGCGCGAACGCGTTCGAGCAGATCACCCTCCCCGTCGTCGCTGTTCTCGGCCACCATCGCGCCGTGCAGATCGAGCAGGATGGCGTCGACGCCTGTTGCTGCCGCAACGATGCGACGGCACAGTTCGTCGTACGCCGCCGCTGCCACCGGGCCGCTCGGATTCGCACCGGCAGACACTGGCGTCACCATCTCGGCGCCCGCCGCCTCGGCCAGATCGATGAACGCGGCCATGGCGGTGCGCATGCCCTTGTTGTCGCGATAGGCGTCGTCGCCGTAAGTCGGCCCGTGATTGCCGAACGCTTCCATCGGCGTTGGTACCGGCGAGAACGTGTTGGTCTCGTGATTCATGCGGGCGATCATCACTTTCATGCGACACCTCCCGCGCGTTGCAGCATGGCCTGAAGCAGCACGTTGCAACCGGCTTCCAGATGCGCCGGATCGGCATCTTCGATTTCGTTGTGGCTGATGCCATCCTTGCACGGGACGAAGATCATCGCCGTGGGCGCCACGCGCGCGAGATACACGGCGTCGTGCCCCGCCCCGCTGATCGCATCCATCGACGACAGTCCGAGCGCTTGTGCCCCGCTGCGAATGGCCTCAACGAGCTCTGGTGCAAAGGGTTGCGGCGGAAAGTACACCACTTGCTCGACCGATACCTCGATGCCGTTGGCCGCGAGCGCGGCGCATTCGGCGCGCAGCTTGGCATCGAGCACATCGAGCGTGGCGTCGTCGGCGGCACGCAGATCGACGGATAACTTCACACGCCCGGGAATGACGTTGCGGGAGTTTGGATAGTTATCGACCCAGCCCACGGTGCCGCGCGAATGCGGCGCATGCTCACACGCGATGCGATTGACGGCCTGAATCAGTTGCGCCGCACTCAGCAACGCATCACGACGCAGTTCCATGGGTGTGGGGCCAGCGTGCGCTTCCATGCCGGTGACGGCCACGTCGTACCAACGCTGCCCGAGGGCGCCTTGCACGACGCCGATGGTCTTGTGGTTGGCCTCCAACACCGGACCCTGTTCGATATGCGCCTCGAAGTACGCGCCGACGGCACCGGGTTTTCCGACGGGCGATTCCGATCCGGCATAACCGATGTTGGCGAGCGCATCGGCCACGCTGATGCCGTTGTGATCCTTCTGCACCAGTGCGTGATCGAGCGTGAATGCCCCCGCGTAGACGCCGGAGCCCATCATCACCGGCACGAAGCGCGAGCCTTCCTCGTTGGTCCAGACGGCGACTTCGAGCGGCGCGTCGGTGTCGATGCCGCGATCGTTGAGCGTGCGCAGCACCTCAAGCCCGGCGAGCACGCCATAGTTGCCGTCGAACTTGCCGCCGGTCGGCTGCGTGTCGATATGGCTGCCGGTCATGACAGGCGGCAAGTGGTTGTTGCGCCCGGCGCGGCGCGCAAAGATATTGCCGATGGCATCGACACGCACGGTGCAGCCGATCTCCGTCGCCCACTTCACGAAGAGATCGCGGCCCTGCCGGTCGAGATCGGTCAGCGCCAGCCGGCACACGCCGCCCTTGGCGGTCGCACCGATCTGCGCGAGTTGCATGAGGCTGTCCCACAGGCGCGCGCCGTCGATGCGCACTGCGGCAGCGGTTGGGTCGAGACGTTCCATGTTTCACCAGTCCTTAGGGGCGTCCGCCCCGCCGAGGGACGGTCGGACGCATTGGCAACAATGGCGCGCGCGCTGAGCGGCGTAGCGTCGCGCGCCGGGTTCTTGATGAGCAGCGTCAGGCCACGCCCACGCCGAGGTAACGGTCTTTGACCACCTCGTCGGCGAGAAACGCAGCGTTATCGGCGCCGTAGACGATCACGCCCTGCTCGACGATGTAATGCCGGTCGGCGAGCTGCGTGCAGACTTCCAGATTCTGTTCGACCAGCAGGATTGCGACGCCGGCCTGTTTGATGAGTTTCAACTGCGCCACGATCTCTTCGACGATCACCGGTGCGAGACCTTCCACCGGTTCATCGAGCATGAGCAGTCGCGGGTGATTCATCAGCGCGCGGCCGATGGCGAGCATCTGCTGCTCGCCGCCGGAGAGCTGCGCGCCGCCGTTTTTGCGACGTTCCTGCAAGCGAGGAAAGATGCGGTAGATATCGGCGAGCTGCCAGGGGGAATCGCGACGCGCGCCGAGCTTGAGATTCTCTTCGACCGTGAGCAATTTGAAGATGCCACGATGCTCGGGCACGAAGCACACGCCGCGCGCCGCAATGCGGTGAGCGGGCTGACCCGCGACCGGTTTGCCCAGGAACGAAATGCTGCCCGCTTTCGGGGTAACGACACCCGCGATGGTCTTGAGCGTGGTCGACTTGCCTGCGCCGTTGCGCCCGAGCAGGGTGACGAGTTCGCCGTCTCCGACCGTCAGCGATACGCCTTGCAGAATGTGGCTCTTGCCGTAGTAGCTATGAACGCCTGCGACGTCGAGAATCATGCGCGGCCTCCGGTGATCATGTTGCCGAGATACGCCGCGCGCACGCGCTCGTCGGCGCGAATGGCATCGGGCTTGCCTTCGACCAGCACGCGGCCTTGCTGCATCACGGTGATCGTGTCGGAGATGTCCATCACGATGTTCATGTTGTGCTCGATGAGCACAACCGTGTGATCGTCGCGCAGGCCGCGAATGAGTTGCTTCATGTCGTCGAGATCGTCGATGCCCATGCCTGAGGTGGGCTCATCGAGAAAGATCGCCTTGGGGCGCGCCGCGAGCGCCATGCCGACTTCAAGCCGGCGCTGCTGACCGTGCGAGAGCGAACCCGCCGCAGTGTTGGCGTGACGTGTGAGGGCGAGCCGCGTGAGCACGTCGTCGACCACGGATGCGCAGGCGCGGGCACCTTCTGCTTTGCTCCAGCACGACAGCGCACGACGCGGTGTGACGCCAAGCGCCGCGAGGCGAAGGTTTTCGCGCACCGACAGATTCTGGAACAGCGCCGTGACCTGAAACGAACGCGCGATGCCACGCTGCACGCGCCGGTAGTCGGCTTCGGTCGTCACGTCGTGACCATCGAACAGGATGCGCCCGCCAGACACCGGCACGGTGCCCGTGAGCATGTGAAACAGCGTGGTCTTGCCCGCGCCGTTCGGGCCGATCACGGAGTGCACCGTGCGCGGCGCGACGCGCAGATCGACGCCATGCAGGGCCGTGAACTTGCCGTAGCGCTTGACGATGCCGGCGGCTTCGATGAGAACGTCGCTCATGTCGGGTCTCCCTGCGTGTCCAGTTTGCTGCGCTCATCCGCGTCGGGCCGTTTGCCGCCAAGCCGGTACCACAACGACTCGGCCACGCCCCAGAGCCCCTTGTGCATGAACAGGCTCACGGCGATGAGCAGCAGGCCGAGCAACAGCAGCCAGCGCGGCCACAGCGTCGAGAGCCAGTCGGATGCCAGCACGTAGAACGCCGCACCGAGCACCGACGCGAACAGGTTGCCCGTGCCGCCGATGACCGTCATCACGAGTATCATTTCGCTCGTGTGGTACTCGATGTTCGACAGCGGTGCGATGCCCGTCATCAGCGCATGCAGTGCACCGGCCAGCGCAGTGACGGCGCCCGAGATCGCGAACGCCACGAGCTTGAACGTCTTCACGTGATAGCCGATGGCGGCCGCCCGCGTTTCGTTGTCGCGAATGGCGAGCAACGTGCGCCCGAACACCGAATCGGCCACGCGCAACAGCACCGCGAACACGATCAGGAAGATCACCGCCACGAAGGTGTAGTACTGCCACGGCGTGGTGAGGGGGATCAGCGTCTGGCCGCCGATGGCGAGTGATTTGCGCGGGATGTCGAGCAGGCCGTTGTCACCGCCGGTCCAGTCGGTGGCGGTGTAGGCGACGAAGTAGAACATCTGCGCACACGCCAGCGTGAGCATCACGAAGTACGTGCCCTTCTGCCGGATCGCAAAACTGCCGACGACAGCGGCAATCAACGCACCCAGCACGATGGCGACGACGATCGCCAGCGGCATGGGCAATGCAGTGCGCGTGAGCAGAATGCCAAGCGTGTAGCTGCCAAGGCCGAAGAAGATACCTTGCCCGAATGACAGCAACCCGGTGTAGCCGAGCAAAAGGTTGCAGCCGAGCACGGCGAGGGCATAGACGAGGACTTCGGTGGCGAGCGTGCCCGACGAGAGTGTCGCGGGCAGGATCAGCGTGACGGCCGCAGCCAGCAGCCAAAAACGGTAGCGTACGAACATCATCCTCTCCCGAGCAGACCGTGCGGGCGCATGAGCAGCACCGCCGCCATCGCCACATAGATCATCAGGCGGGCACCTTCCGGCCAGATCGTGCTCATCAGGCTCTGCACGATGCCGATCACCAGCCCCCCGACCAGCGCACCGGCAAAGCTGCCCATGCCGCCGATCACCACCACGACGAATGCGATGCCCAGCGCCTCGATGCCCATGAACGGTTCGACGCCGCGCACGGGGGCTGCGAGCACACCGGCGAGCGCTGCGGTGCCTGCCCCCAGTGCGAAGGCGAGACTGAACACACGGAACACGTTGATGCCGAGCAACGACACCATCTCCGACGACTCGCTGCCCGCGCGCACCGCGCTGCCCAGCCGGGTGCCTTCGAGCAGCCACCAGAGAATGGCGGCGAAGACTGCGGTGAAGCCGATCAGGAAGAGGCGGTACTTCGGATAGATGAAGGCGCCCCACATCACGACGCCATCCAGTGCCTGCGGCACCGGCACGTTGTCGCCAAGCGGCCCCCACACGATGATGACCAGTTCCTGCACGACGAGGGCAAGGCCGACGGTCACGAGAATGTGGAACTCATGCGCCTTGTCGTAGATATGCGAGAGCAGAACCTTCTCGGCAATCCATGCGACGACGGCCACGACGATCGGGCACACGATGAGCGCGAGCCAGAACGACAGGCCCCATTGCATCGCCTGAAAGCAGAAGTACGCGCCGAGCAGATAGAAGGCGCCGTGCGCGAAGTTCACGAAGCGCAACAGGCCGAAGATGATCGATAAGCCGACGGCGAGCAGGAAGTACAGCATGCCGATGCCGACGCCGTTGATGACTTGCAGCAAATAAACGTTCATGCGCGTCCCGAAGAGCTTGAGTGGACGTGGGCCGCCGCACGCGGGCGTAAGTCGAGTTACGCGCCGCGCGGACGACAGATGCGGGGACGACGAGTACGCGTCCCCGCGAACGGCGACAGCCGAGTGCATTGGGTGTGCCAATAACGCACGGCTGCGCCAATCAGGCCATCTTGCACTCGGTCTTGTCGAGCGGCAGGAACGATTTGCCTGCGCTCACGATGTCGGCATAGTCGTCGGGATTCTTCATCTTCGACTTGGCCTTGCCCTTGAGCAGGTAGTAGTTCTTGAGTACCTGATGGTCGCCCTTGCGGATTTCTTCCGGACCCGTGAGACCGTCGTACTTCATGCCTTCCATCGCCGCGATGACGGCCTTCGGATCGGCGCTGCCTGCTTTGACCATCGCATCGAGCATGAGCTTGGTGCAGATGTACGAGCCGGCAAGGCTGTAGTTCGGGTTCTGCTTGAAGCGGTCTTGCGTGCGCTTGACGAGGTCGAGATTGAGCGGCGAGGCCACGGCGTGCCAGTACTGCGCGCCGAAGTACACGCCATCGCACAGATCGGCACCGAGCGTCTCGAACTGCTCCAGACCCGAGGCCCACGCCATCAGGATCGTGCAGTTGTTCTTCATGCCGAAGCTCACGGCCTGACGCAGCGTATCGGACGACTGCGAGCCGAAGTTCAGAATCAGCAGCACGTCGGGCTTGGCCGCGACGGCGTTGGTGAGATAGCCCGAGAATTCCTTCTCGGTGAGCGAGTGATAGCTGTTGCCCACGTGCTCGATGCCCTTCTCTTTGAAGATGTTCTTCGCGGCCGTGAGCAGGCCGTCGCCGAACACGTATTGCGGCGTGATGGTGTACCAGCGCTTCGCTTTCGGGTGCGCGTCGATCAGCGGGCGCACCGTTTGTTCGATGGCACCGAACGTGGGCACCGACCAGCGGAAGGTTGCGCTGTTGCAATCCTTGCCGGTAATTTCGTCCGCACCGGCCGTGGTGATGAAGATGCCGCCGGCCTTCTCGGCTTCCTTGCCCATCGCCAGCGCCTCGGACGACAGGATGCCGCCCGCGAAGAAGCGCGCGCCCTTTTGCTGGGCGATTTCCTGCACGCGGCGAATGGCCGTGGCGGGTTTGCCTTCGGTATCCAGTGTGGTGTAGGCGAGCGGACGGCCCAGCACTTTGCCGTACTGCTCGACGATGAGCTTCATGCCGAGATCGGCAAACTTGCCGTTGGCGGCGAACGGGCCCGACATCGGCACCGGACAGGCCAGTTGAATGGCGCCGGAGGCCTGTGCGAACGCGTCGCGGGCGGTAAGTAGGGAGCCAGGCAAAGACGCAGCGGCGGCGAGCTTCAACAGTTCACGACGATTCAAGATGGTCTCCAATGAAGGGGAGCAATCGTTCATGGGGTGCAAACGTGCAGCGCGTCACGCTCGGGTCAGGCAGCAACCTGGCAACGACAATGTGCGACGTCCGGGGCCTAGGGTCTGTTCCCCCTAATTCCTATCCGTCATATTTATCATGATAAATAGGATGAATTTGATCGTAGGTATAATGCTTTTCGGTGTCAATCGGGAAAAAATTCGAGATCGGAGGCACCGGAGTCTCCGGATTTACCGGCGTGCCGGTCTGACGGGTGAACAAGAGCCTAACGAGGCGCCACATGGCATTGGATCCGCAAACGATGCGAGAACCGTTGGAAATCAAACAGCAGAAACGCGGCGATCTCGTCGCCGAGGCCATCAAGCGCCTGATCACCGAAGGCAACCTGTTGCCCGGCGATCGGTTGCCGCGCGAGATCGAGTTGCAGCAGATGTTCGCGGTGTCGAAGAGCACCATCCGCGAAGCCCTCAAGTCGCTTGAGGTGCAAGGGCTCATTAAGGTGAGCACGGGACCGTCGGGTGGCGGCATGGTGGTGGAAGTGCCGCTGGAGCGCACCTTCCAGTTGATGCAGAACTATCTGTTCTTCAAGGAAGTGAGCATCGACGACATCTACACCGTGCGTCAGTTGCTTGAACCGGAGTTGGCGGCCGGCGCGGTGCCGCATCTCACCGAGGACGATTTCGCGGCGCTGGAGAACAACATGTCATGTTGCAGCCCCGCGTCGCACGACAGAAGCGAACTGCTGCGCCAGCGTCAGGCCGACGTCGACTTTCACGATATTCTCGCGGCGGCGAATCCGAATAGCTTCCTGCGATTTACGTGCGAACTCGTCAACGAGATGATTCGCCAGTTGATCGTGTTCGGCAACGAAACACCGCGCAAGGAACACGAGAAGTTCGGCACGGCCAACGTCAACATCCATCGACAGATCACGGACGCCGCACGGGCAGGCGATGTGGAGCGCGTGCGTTCACTCATGCAGTTTCATATGCAGGAGGCGCGCACTTACATCAAGCGCATGAATGGCAAGCTGCGCGGGCGGTTGATCCTCGATTCGGATATTGCCGACATGCAGCAACGCGTTCGCTCGCAGAGTGGGGCCGCGGCGTCGGCACCGGTGAAGACGGCGCGTGCGCCTCGCAAGACGGCGGCGAAGGTTGCGGCAAAAGTGGCGACGAAGGCCGGTGTGAAGGCGCGTGTGAAGGCCGTAGCGAAGAAAGCCCCGGCCAAGCCCGTGGCGACGACCCGGGCGACGCCGCGCAAGAAGGGTTGATAAGTCGCGCCGCGTCAGCGCGTGCCGGCGCCGGACTCGGCCAGATGCACGGTGAGTCGTGTGAGGGCGCGCACTTGTCGTAATGCCACGCGCAAATCACACGTTGAAATCAGGCCGATGCCGCCTTCGTCTTCCCCGAGCGGCCGGCCGTCACGTTCATACACCACGAGTGCACCTACGCCGACCGGCGTGTTGTACAACTCGTGCCACGAGAACATGACCGTATAGCCATCGGCACCCTCTGCCAGTACATAAGCACGGGTGAAGTCGCGCGCTTGGGGCAAGCGCAGGCGCGCCACGTCAAGCAGTGCCGTAAGCCGCACGCCTTTGTATTCGCTCGCGCTGCGCACTTTCCGCCCGGACAGACACACGACATCGAGCGGCCCCGTGAGTTGGGTCGGCAGTCGCATGAGCGAAGCGAGGTCGAACGAGTGGCGGCGATTCACGCAACCGGACACCACGACTTCGTGCGAGACGAGCGACGTGATGGCCGGTGGCGGACTCACCAGCGTGAGCGGCGCACCGGGCGTGGTCAGACGAGACGTGTCAGAGGCGGCAGCCGGCGTGTTGGACGCCGACGCACGCAAGGGTTCGATGGGCATGTCGGATTCGGTGTACGGGCTTGGGGGCACCGGTGGCATCAATATAGCCGCCGCCCCCGGCACGGACATACGAGGTGCCTGATAGCCGCTATTCGGCTTGCAGCAAGGGCTCGCGAAGGCGCGTCATAGGCTCCGGCGTGCCGGTGCGATGCCGTCAGGCGGCACCGGCTGCCGAATCGATTTCCGTATCAGCTACCGCAGCGGGCCGTGCGCCGATCGGGCAACTTCGCCGTCACATCGGCGAGCATGGCGCGGGCTTCCTGCACGTCGGTCAGGCTTTCTCCGCCTTGCAGGCCATCGAGCGCTTCGCGCAGCAGCACGGCACAGTCGGCATCTCCCGGGGCATCGCCACCCCCCACGCGCAGCAGACTGACTGCCGCACGCAACGTCAGCATCGGTGAGGCCTGTGCGCGGGCAATCTGCAACGCATGTTCGAGCCACGGCCGTACGGCGTCTTCCGGATGATGTCCCGCGCGCAGGAAGTCACCCTTCTGCCGCAGAAATTCCGCCTGCCAGTGGCCGTCGTTGCGACGTGCCGACACGTGCGCACCGCGTTCTGCCGCATGCAGGCCCAGTGCAATGTCGCCGGTCCCCGCGCAGGCTTCCACCAGCAAGCCGAAGAAGATGCCTTCCACGCCGCCCATGATTTCGCTCAGGCGCCCGACGCTATCGGTGATGCGCTCCAACCCGGCTGCGTCGCCGCGCGAGGCGAGTGCCCAGCCGCGAATCGTCTGACCCGCCAGTGCCCAAAGTGCCACGCCAGTCTCTTCCGATACTTCGGTGGCTTCGCTGGCCAGCGCTTCGGCCGACGCGACTTCACGCCGCAAGCGGCGCAGCAAGGCGGCGAACACCAGCGCGAACGAGAACGAGTAGCGGCGGCCTTGCTGACGGCCCATCGCCAGCGCTTCTTCGCTGGCGGCGAGCGAGGCGTCGTGCCGTCCGGTGAACCAGTAAGCCCACGACAGGAACGACAGCCCGGTGATCTTGGCGTCTTCGCCAAGGCCCGTGTCTGCCGTCTCAGGGCGGTAATGCGCAATACCGGTTTCGAGCGCGGTCACCGCGCCGCCAAAGTCGCCCTGACAGCACAGGCTGTTGCCGAGCGCGTAGTAAGCGTGCGCGAGCAGCGGCGCGTCGCCGGCCTGTTCGGCGATCAGGATGAGCTTGCGGGCCAGATCGACGCTGCGGTCAAAGTCGCTCCACGAGCTGGAGCCGAGCCACAGTCCCCAGTAGACGGGGAACAACGCGACGTCGTCGCCCATCGGCTGGGCAAGCGCGAGTGCCGTTTCGAAGTTGTGCCGCGCGGGTTCCGAACCGTAGCCGTGCAGCGAGACGAGCGGCACGCCGAGCGCCATGCGCAGTTGCAATTCATGCGGTGCGGTTTGGGTACTAGGGCCCGTTTGACGCAGCACGTCGAGCGCGCTCTGGTAATGCGCGCAGGCTTCGCGAAATGCCTGACGTCCGGTGGCATAACCCCCCGCCAGCCGGTAATGCTCGATGGCGGCGTCGGGTTCGTCGGCCTGACGGAAATGCCACGCGAGCACTTCGGGTTCGGTCTGGACGATGGCCGGGTCGTGCTCGCGCATGGCGAGTGCAATCCGGCGATGCGCGTCCTGACGGCGTTCCTGAGGCTGAGCGTCGTAGGCGGCCTTGTGCAGCAACGCATGACGGAACACATAGCGCCCGCTTTCCTGTCGCTGCACGAGTGCACAGGCGACGAGCGTGTCGAGTGCGCGTTCGACGAGGGGCATCGTGCGCCCGCTCGCCGACGCGAGCAGATCGGCGTGGAATTCCTGACCGAAGCACGAAGCGAAATGCGCCACCGGCTTCGCACTGCCAGCCGCATCGATGCGCGCCATCATCAACTCTTGCAGGCTCGCCGGCATGGGCATGCCGCCGGCGTTACGGCCACCTTGCTGGGCAGCGGTCGCGCGGGCGAGTTCTTGCAGGAACAGCGGCACACCTTCGGCCAAATGCACGATGCGCTCGCGCAGGGCTGCCGGCAGGGCGACGCGGGGCGTTGCTGCCCGCACGATGGACGCCGCCGCGCCCGCGTCGAGCGGCGCAAGATCGATCCGCCGCAACGCGACGGTGTGCCGCCACGGCACTTCGAATTCAGGGCGTGCGCAGACCATCAACAGACGGCCCGCAGGCGGGTTCTCGGCCATCAGCGCGAGCAGTTCCTGCGTCGATGGGTCGGCCCAGTGTGCGTCGTCGAGCAGCAGCACGCCGCCATCGGGCAGCAGCGCTGCGAGCAGTCGCGGCGCTTCGTCGAGCACGGCCTGCTTCCACGCGTGCGGTGCCGCGATGTCGGCGGGCGTCTCGAACAAGTGCCGCAAACGCCGGTAGGCGAGCAATGCCGGTTGCGGCAATTGCGAGGCTTCGGCGACCGGTTGCGCACGCAGCCAGCGCACGATGGGATGGAACGGGGTACCGGCGCCGTCTTGCGCACAGGCGAGATCGATCACGCGCAAGCCGCCAGTGTCGACGAAGTGACGGGTGAGGGCCGATTTGCCGATGCCCGCCTCGCCGATCACGAGGGCGACGACGCCATGGCCGGTGCTCGCATCCCGCCCGCTGGCGTGGGCGGCGCCGAGTTCGGCCAGCGCCGAATCGCGCCCGAAGAGCATGGCCGCGCGACGGCGCGAGCGGCGCTCGGGCGTCGGGTCGGGATTGACGCGAAATACCGGAATGTCGCGATTGGCATGGCGCTCGCGCACGCTGCCGTGCGGCGTACTGGCCAGCGCGACGCCGATCAGACGCTGCGTCGCATCGCACATCAGCACTTCGCCAGCCTGCGCCATATCGGCCAGTTGCACGGCAGAGCGCGAGACACGTCCGCCGGTGTCGGGGCTGTCGTCTGCTGCCGAGCTGATGACAATGCCGGTGTGAACGCCCACACCGATGCTGACGCGGGCGGTGGTGGCTTGCGCGCAGCGCATGGCCGCTTCCACGGCATGGCGGCCGGCGCCTTCGAGCGCCGTCGGATAGCCGAAGTAGCCGAGCAGGCCGCCCGTGGGTGTGCGCAGCGTGTAACCCCATGACTGACGCAGGATCGTTTCGCACTTCACCAGCGGCGGGCGCATCACGCCGACGAGCTGGTCGGGGTCGTCGATGCCGTTGGGGGCGAGTTCGACGGCGACGACCGTCACCTGCCGCCGCTCGGGGCCGGTGGCGCGCTGTTCCATGCGTGCGGGCGGCGTTTCGAGCAACTGGGTGAGGGCCTCGCCCGGCAATTCGCCGAGTTCGTCACGCAGGATGTCGCACAGGCGGCGATATTCGTTTTCCGCCTCGTCGCGGCGTCCCGCACGCAACAGCAGTGCGAGCAGGCACTGCCAGCCGGATTCATCGAAGGGCGCGAGCGAGACGAGCTGACGCGCATGGGCGAGGGCTTGGTCGAGGTCGCCCAGGCGGGCGTAACCGTCGGCCAGCAGGCGTTCGCCGAAGACCCGGCGGCGCTGGTATTCGTCGCGCTGCAACTCGATCCATTGCTCGAGGTCGGGGGTGTCGCGCACGGACAGGCCATGCAGGAACGGACCTTGGTAGAGCGCGACGGCATCGGCGAGCTGTTGCAGATGGGCGGCAAGATCGAGGCCGGTCACGCCATCAAGCGTGCGGCTGGCCTGCGTGATCATGCTCGCGAAAACGTGCGCGTCGATCCACAGGCCGGTCTCGGGGCGCAGGCGCACGACCTGGCGGTCCGACTCGAAGAGTTCGTCGCCGAGGGTGTCGCGCAGATGGAAGAGCATGCGCTTGAGCTTGTCGCGTCCGCCCTGGCCGTCTTCGTCGGGCCAGAACAGGTCGGCCAGCGCGCCGCGGGTGTGGAAGCCCGGTTGCAGGGCGAGATAGGCGAGCATGCCGCGTGCCTTCGTGTACTTCACGGCACACGACTGTTTGCCTTGTTCGACCCGCATCGGTCCGAGCAGGTAGAGCGATCTGGTGGCTTGCATTGTCCCTGGACGGCAAATAGGCAACGCCGGCGCTCGCCCGGGGGCGAGTACCGACGTCGCGAATTTCATGATGTCGTCGTGCCTGGCCTTCGCACAGTCACGTCACGTGGCGTTCCCGGGTACCCCGGGGCCGGCGTGAGCGGGCTGGGCGAATGGCGAGTCTGGCACAACGCCAAGGGCCGTTCCGGGGGGGCTCCGGCCGTCTTTGTTCTCGTATTGCAGGCCCAAGTATAAACAGGTGTATGAATCTCGTCGGTAATACCCGAAAAATCCGTGCGTTATTGTCGGACCCGGCCTGCCATGCGCGTGGTTTTTGCAACAGTTGGCGGCCCCCGGTGCGCCTGGCACAACGGGGGCGCCCGGTGAGGACTGATGACGTCGGGCGCGTCGCCATTTCGTGACGCGTCAATATCAGGCGGGCGCTTGCCAGATAGTGGCGTCGGCGGCGTCGATACGCTTGGGCAGCAGCCCGGCTTGCGTGAAGACGTCGGCAATGCGTTGCTGCTCGGCAATCGCGTCGCGCACGACCGGCTGCACGTCATAGCTGCGCCGGCGGTTTGCCGCTTCGACAATGGCAGCATCCAGCCCCCACACCGGCGCCAGTTGCGCTGCCGCTTCGCGAGGGTTGGTGCGCACCCACTGACCGGTTTCGCGCAAGGTCTGATAGACCGCACGCAGCACGGCGTCGTGATCGCGCGCAAATGCGGGGGTGGCGAGGTAGTAGCGCTGATAGCCGGCGAGCCCGCGTGCGGTGCTCAGCACGCGCACCTTGTCCTGTTGTTCGACGCTGGCGAAGAACGGGTCCCACGTGACCCACGCGTCGACATTGCCGCTCGCGAAGGCGGCGCGCGCGTCGGCTGGGGTGAGATAGGCGGGCTGCACGTCAGTGAATCGGAGTCCGACGCTTTGCAGCGCGGCGATCAACAGGTAATGCACGCCTGCACCCTTCGTGACCGCGACCCGTTTGCCTTTGAGATCGGCCAGCGAGCGAATCGGCGAGTTTTGCGGCACCAGAATGGCTTCGGCGTCGGGCGAGGGCGTCTCTCGTGCCACATAGGCAATGCGTGCTCCGGCGGCCTGCGCAAAGACAGGCACGGTGTCGGCTACGTCGGCCGAAAAATCGATGCTGCCGACGTTGAGCGCTTCAAGCAACGGCAGGCCGCTGGTGAACTCGTGCCATGTGAGGGTGACGTTGTGCGGCGCCAGCGCCTTCGCCAGCGTGCCTCGGGTTTTGGCAAGCACGATGAGGGTGGACGACTTCTGATAGCCGATGCGCAGCGTAAGCGGTGCGTTGGCAGCGCGGGCGTTGCCGCTTTGCGTCAGCGAACCCAGCGCGCCGGCGACGGCACCCAGCGTGCCCATCGCGGAGAGTGCGCCACCGGCCAGCAGCGTGCCTCCGGTGCGTTGGAGAAAGTGGCGTCGGCGGGCGAGGTCGGGTGAATGGGGCATGGAAAAATCGGTCGGAACGAAGCGGTCTGCGGGAAATGCAGCGGGTCCGGACCGTGGCACGGGCGGCGCGCTGCGCTTGCCCGACTTGTAACGCGTCGCACCGGCAGCGTGCCAACAAGTTATTCGACTTTGCTTAGCGAGGCGATGTGCATATCGATATTCGCCGGATTCCGCCGGATTCCGCCGGATCGGGCGGCGGGACTGTCTTGCCGTCAACACCCCGTTATTTCGTGCTAACGGCGGCGATATCGACAGGTGAAACCGAAAGCCCACCTTGGAACCCTCCCGAAACTGTCAGGTTTGCTCAAGAATTCAGCAGCCGTTGCGTCTATGGCCCTAGGGAAAACCCCTGCATCACGCTTCGGACGCGCGGCATTACCGACAGCGTGTCGAGAAAGCATTTGCCATGCTTTCATCGTCTTACCGAATGCACGCACGATATTGGTGCAAACGTATTACGACGTATTACAAAAAATCCCGTAATTTCATAGAGTTACCATCCTTTCGGATGCTTGAAATGAAAATCATTCCTATTTATATTCGCGCCGCAAGTCGGGGAGAGACAGGCGGCGCTTCAGAGATCGCGTAGATCGGGTGCAGCAGTCGTTCTCCGGCGCAAATTTCGACGCTGGCCACGAGCACGGAGGAATGCACGGGCTCATGGACTGGCGCGCAATCAACGACGACGCACACCGACACCGATCATGATGCAACGCAAGCCGCTGGCCCTCGCGATGATGGCCCTCTTCGCAACGCCACTCGCCACCACCTTCGCTACGCCAGCGATGGCCCAAAGTGCCGCTTCCAGTGCGTCTTCAAGCGCGCCGGCTACCGCCGGGGATGCTTCCGCTTCACCGGCTGCGCCCGCCGCCAATGCCCCTGCTGCGGCGCTGCCGCAGACTGAGGTGTCCGGCACGTCGATTCGTGACGAATATCAACGCGACGTCTCGACCGTCGGCGGCAAGGTGCCGACGGCCATTCGCGACATTCCGCAATCGGTGACGGTCATCGACAAGGCCGTGATGCAGGCACAGGGCGCAACCTCGTTTGCCGACGCGTTGCGCAATTCACCGGCCATCACCATCGGCGGCGCTGAAGGCGGCCAGATCGGCAACAACATCAACCTGCGCGGTTTCACGGCGCGCACCGACATCTATCTCGACGGTTTCCGCGATCGCGGTCAGTACTATCGCGACACGTTCTATCTGGATTCCATTGAAGTGCTCGAAGGCCCGTCGTCGATGTTGTTCGGCCGGGGCTCGACCGGTGGCGTCATCAATCAGGTGAGCAAGCAGGCCAACCTCAAGCCGCTCAACGAAGTCTCGGGCACCATCGGCACTAACGACCGCTACCGCACGTCGTTCGACTTCAACCATCCGCTCTCGGACACGGCGGCGTTCCGTATCAACGGCTTTGCGCAGGACATCCACACCACGCGCGACGTCATGAGCAATCAGGACTTCGGCATTGCCCCCACGCTCAAGCTCGGTATCGGCACGCCGACGCAGATCACCCTGTCGGCGCTCATCGAGCATAACCACGACATGCCCGACTACGGCACCGTGGGCTACAACGGTCACCCGCTGCCGATCTCGAAGAATCAGTTCTACGGCCTGACGACCGATCGCACGGTGCAGGACGTGATGAGCTT
Organism: Pandoraea sp. PE-S2T-3; assembly: GCF_002179965.1. GTDB lineage: Bacteria > Pseudomonadota > Gammaproteobacteria > Burkholderiales > Burkholderiaceae > Pandoraea. The sequence continues at coordinate 348,503 of NZ_NGUQ01000007.1, read as the reverse complement.
CTCGGCCAAGATCGAGCACAAGGTCGACGACAGCCTGAAGATCACCAATCAGACGCAGTACAGCCGCTATGTGATCGACGCCGTGGAGACTGCGTCGCACGCGGTGGGTGTGCCCAATGGCTCGGGGGGCTTTACCACGCTGCCGACAGGGCAGACGGCGGGCATTCCGTCGTACTCGCTCGATCAGCTCTGGGTGCAGTTGCAGAGTCACGACCGCAAGATTACCGACACGTCGCTCTATAACCAGACCGATGTCGTGAAGAAGTTCGACACGGGGCCGTTCAAGCACACGCTGATCGCCGGGGCAGAAGTCGGGCGCGATACCTACGAGAATCAGACCTACCTGCGCACGGGCGCTGGGCAGGCGTCGGGCTTTCTGGGCTGGATTCCGGCGAACAGTCAGGCGTACTACTCCAACCTGCCGAACGTGACGCAGACCACCGGCAACCTCGCGCAGGGCAGCGCGGAGTCGGTGGCGTTCTATGCGAACGACACGATCGAGCTGACCAAGCAGTGGAAGCTCGTCGGCGGCTTGCGCTGGGATCGCTACAAGGCGCAACTCTCGAACACGCTTAACGCGCCGGGTTACGCCACGCAGACTGTCAACTACACGAGCGTGCGCACGGGCCTGATCTATCAGCCGAGCGGATCGCAGTCGTATTACTTCTCGTACGGCACGTCGTTCAACCCGTCGCTCGAACAGCTCACTGTCACGAACAACACGCAGGCGCTGCCGCCCGAGACGAACCAGTCGTTCGAAGTGGGCAGCAAGTGGAACCTGTTCGACGACAACCTCTCGATCAACACCGCGCTGTTTCAGGTCACGCAGAACAACTCGCGTACGCAGACCGGCACGACCGGCGAGTACTCCGACGCGGGCAAGGTGCGCATTCGCGGCGCCGAGGTCGGCGTGACGGGCCACATCACCACGAACTGGCAGGTGATGGGCGGCTACATGTTCCTGAACTCGCAGGTGCTGCAAGCGAATGACGGCACGCAGGGCAACGTGCTCGCCAACACGCCGCGTCACTCGGTCACGTTGTGGTCGACGTACACGCTGGGGCATTGGGAAGTGGGTGGCGGCATGAACTACATGTCGATGCGCTATGCGGCGAACACGAACCTGATTCGGGTGGGCGGCTACACGCGCTGGGACGCGACCGTGGCCTACCATCAGCCGAAGTACGACATCCGCCTCAACGTGCTGAACGTGTTCAACAAGAACTACTTCGATGCGTTGATTCCGTCGGATGGCGGGCGTGCGGTGCCGGGCGTCGGACGCACGGCGATGCTCACGGGCACGTACCGGTTCTGACGCGGCTGGCGTCGCCCGCGGATCCGGTCGCCGTCACGGCTTGATCCATCGCAAGCGGGCGGCCACCGCGCTGGCCGGGTCCGGCCAAAATGACGGACAATACGAGGCGCGAGCCGGCGGTGTCGCCGCGCTCGCGCCTTGCTATTTCACGAGGGAAGCCCGCCGATGTTGCTGCATGTGCCAAATGTCCTCAGCCCCGATCAGGTGCGCTGGGTGCGCGCCAAACTGGATAACGCCGGAGACGCCTGGGTCGACGGGCTGGCCACGGCCGGCTATCAGGGCGCGCCCGTCAAACAGAATCAGCAGATCGACGAACGCTCGGCCATCGCGCGGGAGTTGGGCGACGTGATTCTCGGGGCGCTCGAACGCCATCCGCTTTTCATCAGTGCCGCGCTGCCGAACAAGGTCTATGCGCCGATGTTCAACCGCTACGGCGAAGGCATGCACTTCGGCAACCATGTCGACGGCGCGATTCGACTGCAACCGGGCAGCGGCATGCGCATTCGCACCGATGTGTCGGCCACGCTGTTTCTCGCGAACCCCGACGAATACGAGGGTGGCGAGCTGGTGATCGAAGACCAGTACGGCGCGCATCAGGTGAAGCTGCCGGCGGGCGATATGGTGCTTTATCCGGCGACCAGCCTGCACCGCGTGAACGCGATCACACGCGGCTCGCGCGTGGGCTGCTTCTTCTGGGTGCAAAGTCTGGTGAAGGACGACACGCAGCGCACGCTGCTCTTCGATATGGACAACGCGATCCAGCGGCTCAATTCCTCAGACGCGGATGAGACCGCACGCCGCACGCTGATCGGTTGTTATCACAACCTGCTGCGGATCTGGAGCGAAACCTGAGCCACGCGGCCCACGGGTTCTCCAGTGCGCCAGTTCGCTGAACCATAAAAAAACGCCCGGTCCCAATGGACCGGGCGTGTCACGAAGCGCCGGACTGTCGCGTCCGGCTGCGCTGGCCTCGCGCTTGTTATGACTCGGCTTATTACTGGGCTTACTGAGCAGCCGGCGGCGTCGCTGCCGGGGCACCCGGGGCGCCCTTGTGCATCTGCTGGCGGCGCTGCATGGCCTTGTCGTGCCAGTCTTTCATCTTGGCCCAGCGTGCCTTGATGGCGCTGCTCACGAGGGTCTTCTGACCGTCGTCCAGACCGTTGTACACATTCAGCCAGGCATCCTCGGTCTGGCTGCGAAGTTGACGGTTCTGATCGAATACTTTCTCGCGGGCGGCGCGCATGCCGGCCAGATCGAGAATCTTCTGATCCTTCGCCTGCATCATCGACTGACGCAATTGCTGGCCGTTCTGGCGCATCGCGTCATGGTTCTGCTTCGACGTGGCCACCGCTTGCTGCCAGGCTTGTTCCTGTTGCGGGTTGAGCTTCAGTTGGTCGTGCAACTTCTTGATGTCGCCCAGCCCCCACGGACCGTGACCGCCGCGCATATGGTGCATCGCGGCTTGCGGACCCGTGGCCGGCGCGGTGGCGTCGGCGGCATGGGCAAGGCCAAACATCGAAGTGGCGACGAGGACGGCCGACGCAGCGGCGATCTTCAGTTTGCGCATGGTGTTGACTCCTGTTGATACTGCCGGAATTGGCATTTTCAGAGTAAGTCATCGCCCCGCTGAACAAGTTGCAAAGTGCAACGGCCGTATTACTCGACGTTACCAGCGCCCGCTTTCGCAATATTCCGAAACGACTCGGCCCGCCTGTGTCGTTGGTGTTCGACAGAGGCGGGCCGTTGTGAAGTTCGCGTGACAGCGTGTGACGCTTTCAGTTCCCCACTTTCAGACTGGCTCAGGTGGTGCTCAATCCCACGCGCCGCGGCCACCCGACACGCTGTAGCGGCCGGCACCGAAGAGAATCACGCACAGGCCCATGAACAGATAGAAGCCTTGCAGTTCGAGTGCCCAGCCGCCGGTCTTCGACAGTTCGCCGAGTTGGCTCAGGTGCACCAGCGAGAAAGCGACGAGCATGTTGCCCACCACCAGCACGCCGCCCAGACGGGTCAGCACGCCGAGAATCAACAATACCGGTGCGAGAACTTCGCCCAGATAGGCACCGTAGGCGAGAAAACTCGGCAAGCCATGCGATGTGATCATGCCTTCGATGAATCCGACGCCGTTGATCACTTTGCTCACGCCGTGAAACAGCAGCAGGATACCGAGGGTAAGACGCAGGATCAGTTTGCCAAGATCGTCTTTGGTGCTCTGCATGGTAAGGCTCCTTCCTTTCTTGCGGATATGCGCAACGGGGGCTGATGGGTTCGGGGTTCGGTCGACGCGCCGGACAGGCTGGCGCGCCTTGCAAATCGGCACCACTGTATCAAATCGTTACCGCGCTGTCTGCGGGACTCCCAACCTTTTCAGGCACTTGGCAAGAATTCCCTCCGGCCTGCGGATTACAGCCTGTTACTTTTGCGGCGACGCCGTTACACGGTGGCTGTCGGCGGGCGGTCGCCGGGCCGCGTTATTCGCCTTAAGGACACGGCAAACGATCGGCAATCCCGCCGACGGTACCGGGCCCCGACCGGCATCAGGCCGACGCGGTGCGCCAGCGGCCCACCGCGCAAGCAAATAAGGAATCCATCATGAACGTTCGTAAAACTCTTATCCTGAGCGCCGTGACCGTTGCCCTCGGTGGTGTGTTCGCCGGGCAAGCCTTCGCCCAGAGCACCGCGACCGAAACCTCGCGCGACATCAACCAGCAGCAACGCATCGAGAACGGCCTGAAGAGCGGCCAGTTGAGCACCAAGGAAGCATCGAGCCTCGAGAAGGGCGAAGCCAAGATCGATCGCATGCAAGCGCACGCCGATCACACCGGTGACACGGCCGCACAGAAGGCCCGCATCGCTGCGGCGCAGAATCATGAAAGCGCCAAGATTGCGCAGGCGAAGAGCAACGGCGTCGTGGCCAACCCGAATTCCAAGTCGTCCGAGCGGATGCAGGCCGACGTGCAACGCAATGTGAATCAGCAGAAGCGCATCGCTCAGGGGCAGGCCGCAGGCACGCTCAACAACCATCAGGTCGGCAATCTTGAGCACGGTCAGGCGCATGTCGATACCGCTGAAGCGCATGCGGGCAAGAACGGCCATGTGAGCGCGGGCGAGCAAGCCGGCATTCAACACAAGGAAAATCATCAGAGCAACCGCATCCGTCAGGACAAGACGAACGGATAACGGACTGCGTCCCGGCCAAGCAGCCCAAGTTTCACGGGTCCGCCAAAACCACACGCACGCGCAGTACTGAAGCGGTATTGAGAGAAGCGCCATCAAAAGGCGCTTGCGCCACCCCTCACCGGGTGGCGCTTTTGTTTTGGGGCACGGGGTCTATCCGGATGGGGCTATCATCGTCGTCACGAACTCAACAATCACAAACGACAAGGATGATCAGGATGGAGCTGGTGCAAGCGCAGAAGATGCTCGAAGAACTCGTCTCGCCCTGGGTGCGGCAACTGAATTTGCAGGTCGTAGCGACGGGCGCCGAGCAAAGCGAATTGCGTCTGCCGTTCGACGCGGCGTTCAAACATGGCGGCGGCGTCATCTGCGGTCAGGTCTTCATGGCCGTGGCCGATACGGCGATGGTCGTGGCGTTGTCGGCGGCGCTTGGCGGCTTTCAACCGATGACGACGGTCACGCTGAACACGCAGTTCATGCGCCCCGTCACTGAGGGCGATCTGCGCGTGATCGCGCGCATTCTGCGCCGGGGCAAGAATCTGGTGTTCGGCGAAATCGAGATTTTCGACGCGTCCGGAAAGATGGCGGTGCACGCGACCACGACGTATGCGTTGCTCTGAGCGCGAACGCGCCAGATGTAACGGCACGGCGGACTGACGGAGCAGGGAGGCTACGGTGTTCGATCAGATCGTATTTGCCGGCGGCGGCAATCGCTGCTGGTGGCAGGCGGGATTCTGGGAGCGGGTGACGCGCGAGGTGCCGTTGCGACCGCGCGTCATTGCCGGTATTTCGGCCGGGGCGGCCACGGCCTGTATGCTGCACATGCGCGCGTCGGACTGGGTGATGGATTACTACCGGCAAGCGCTCGCCGGCAATCGCAAGAACGCCTATTGGGGCAACCTGCTGCGGCGCGAGCGCGTGTTTCCGCATTACCGGATTTACCGTCAGGCATTGCTCGACATTTACGACGGTCAGTTGGAGAAGCTCGCCACCGGGCCGGAGATTCGCGTGGGGGTTTCACATATCCCGCGTTGGCTCGGGCCGAGATCGGCGACGGCAGCGGGGCTCGTGGCATACAACATCGATAAACACGTGCGGCGCACGCTGCACCCGACGCTCGCGCGGCAGTTGGGGTTTCGACCCGAGTTTGTCCGGGCGCAGGATTGTGCGACGACGTCGGATCTGGCCGATCTGATGTTGCAGTCGTCGTGCACGCCGCCGTTCACGCCGATCTTGCGGCGAGGCGGTCGGGCGGTGCTCGATGGGGGCATGGTCGACAACGTGCCCGTCGATGCACTGGATGCGACGCCGGGGCAGGTGTTGGTGCTGGTGACGCGGCGCTATCCGCGGCCGCAAATTTTCACGCAGCACCACGCGGGGCAGGACCGGCTGTACGTGCAGCCGTCAGTGCCGGTGCCGATCTCCAGTTGGGACTACACGCGGCCCGACATGATGGGGCCGGCGTATGACCTCGGCAGAAAGGATGGCGAGACGTTCCTGCGCCATCTGGAGACGCTGGGGTAACGGGAATCGGGTGGTAGAGCGGATAGCGGGCTGGTAGCGGGTGACGGGTAGCGGGTAACGGGGCAGTTCACCGCGCTGCGCGACGGCGTTGCCGGATTCGTCAGACTTGCTGAATCTGCCGAACCCGATGCCAGATTGCCGTTCGCTTAACGACCGAAACCCAGCAACGCGGCCGGGTTCGCGACATGCGCGCGGTCGCCGTTCAGGAAGTCGACGATGTTCTGGAACGCCACCCGGAAGTACAGCTCGTAGCTTTCGTGCTCGACGTAGCCGATGTGCGGCGTGCAGACGCAGTTCTCGAGACGCAGCAGCGGGTTGCCTTGCAGAATCGGCTCGCTCTCGAAGACGTCGATGGCCGCCATGCCCGGGCGTCCGCGATTGAGCGCCGTGATGAGCCCGTTTTCTTCCACCAGTTCGGCGCGGCTCGTGTTCACGAAGAGCGCCGTCGGCTTCATCTGCTGAAGGTCTTCGAGTTTGACGATGTGACGCGTCTCGTCGTTCAGGCGCAGATGCACCGAGAGCACATCGCTTTGCGTGAAGAGTTCTTCCTTGCTGTCTGCCACGCGCAGACCATCGGCCGCCGCCGCTGCGCGCGAGCCTTCACGACCCCACACCATCACTTCCATGCCGAAGGCTTTGGCGTAGCCCGCGACCAGCTTGCCGATCTTGCCGTAGCCCCAGAGGCCGAGCGTCTGACCGCGCAGCACCTGACCGAGACCGAAGTTCGGCGGCATGCTCGACGACTTCAGGCCCGACTGTTGCCAGGCACCGTGCTTGAGGCTGGAGACATATTGGGGGATGCGGCGCTGGGCCGCCATGATCAGCGCCCAGGTGAGTTCGGCGGGGGCGGTGGGGGAGCCGACACCTTCGAGCACGGCCACACCGCGCGCGGTGCAGGCGTCGATGTCGATGTGATTGCCGGCGCGTCCGGTCTGACTGATGACGCGCAGACGCGGCAGTTTGTCGATGAGCTGGGCGGTGATTGCCGTGCGTTCGCGAATCAGTACCAGCACCTCGGCTTCGCCGATACGGGCGCTGAGCTGGCCGACGCCCTTGACAGTGTTATTGAAGACTTTGACGTCGTGTCCGGCGAGCAGGGAAAAGCAGTCGAGCTTGCGAACGGCATCCTGATAGTCGTCGAGAATGGCAATTTTCATGGCAAAGCGTAATCGGTTCCGCGCCCGGCTTGTGGGCCGCGCGCTGACGTAACAGTTGTCGGAGGCCGCCATGTTCGGCGGGCGCACTGGTCGTTGACTCGGCTGGCGCCTATCCGGCAAAACCCGGACAAAAACCGGGCAAAACCCGCACCAGCCTTGTTGCGACGCAGCACCGGCGCGATTTGCGCGGTGGTATGCTGACGCCTCGTTTTGCATAGTATGGCAGGTGTCCTGGCAACCATGGCGAAACCGCCCAAACACGATGGCAAAAAATCGAACCCACCCCGCAAAAACAAGTCGGAACCGGTGAGCGAGACGCCTGCTGCGCACCTACCCGTGCGCATGTTGCCCCCTGCCTTCCCGCGTGTGCCGCACGTTTTGCGACATGCTCAATATTTCACGCGGCCCGTGCCGGTGGGCGCCGGAATTTCCGGTGCACATGGCAAGCGTCGGGACCTTGTCGTGCGTCCGGTATCCCCAACCGGTCGTGCTGTCCCGGCGTGCCGACACCCAGCGGTGCCCGCGCGACGAACGCTCTGCGTTCGCCCCGATTTACCGACTCTGCATGGAGACAACCCCCATGACGCAAGCCAGTAGCGCGAGCGCGCTCAATTCCTCCTCGTCCAATGTCGTCACACGTGATCTGCCCTCGTGGGTGCGTCACCGCAAGCTCATCGACTGGGTCACGCAGATCGCTGCGATCACCCAGCCCGCGCGCGTCGTGTGGTGTGATGGTTCGCAAGAGGAATATGACCGTCTGTGCGAACAGATGGTCGCCGCCGGTACGATGAAGCGGCTCAACCCGGCCAAGCGCCCCAACTCGTTCCTCGCGCTGTCCGATCCGTCGGACGTCGCCCGTGTGGAAGACCGCACGTTCATCTGTAGCGAGAAGCGCGAAGACGCCGGCCCCACCAATCACTGGATCGATCCGCGCGAAATGCGCACCACGCTCGACGGCCTGTTCGAAGGCTGCATGCGCGGGCGCACGATGTATGTGGTGCCGTTCTCGATGGGCCCGCTGGGTTCGCCCATCGCGCACATCGGCGTGGAACTGTCGGATACGCCGTACGTGGCCGTGAACATGCGCATCATGACGCGCATGGGCCGCGCGGTGTACGACGTGCTCGGCGACGACGGCGAATTCGTGCCGTGCGTGCACACCGTGGGCAAGCCACTGGCCGATGGCGAGAAGGATGTTGCCTGGCCGTGCAACAACACCAAGTACATCGTTCACTTCCCTGAAACGCGCGAAATCTGGAGCTACGGCTCGGGCTACGGCGGCAATGCGCTGCTGGGCAAGAAGTGCTTTGCGCTGCGTATCGCGTCGAAGATGGGCCGCGACGAGGGCTGGCTGGCCGAGCACATGCTGATCCTCGGCGTGACCTCGCCGCAGGGCAAGAAGTACCACGTGGCTGCCGCGTTCCCGTCGGCCTGCGGCAAGACGAACTTCGCGATGCTGATTCCGCCGAAGGGTTTCGAGGGCTGGAAGGTCGAGACCATCGGTGACGACATCGCGTGGATCAAACCGGGCAAGGACGGCCGCCTGTATGCGATCAACCCAGAAGCCGGCTTCTTCGGTGTGGCCCCGGGCACGAGCCAGAAGACCAACCCGAACGCGCTCGCAACGCTTGGCGAGAACGTGATCTTCACCAACGTTGCGCTGACCGATGACGGCGATGTGTGGTGGGAAGGCCTGACGGACACGCCGCCGGCGCATCTGATCGACTGGCAGGGCAAGGACTGGACGCCGGAGAGCGCGAAGGAATCGGGCCGCAAGGCGGCGCATCCGAATTCGCGTTTCACCGCGCCGGCATCGCAATGTCCGTCGATTGATGCCGACTGGGAAAACCCGGCAGGCGTGGCGATCGACGCGTTCATCTTCGGCGGCCGTCGCTCGACGACCGTGCCGCTCGTGACCGAAGCGCGCGACTGGACGGAAGGCGTGTACATGGCCGCGACCATGGGCTCGGAGACCACCGCTGCGGCCGCCGGTCAGCAGGGCGTGGTGCGTCGCGACCCGTTCGCGATGCTGCCGTTCTGCGGCTACAACATGAGCGACTACTTCCAGCACTGGCTCGACACGGGCGCGCATCTCGACAAGACGGGTGCCACGCTGCCGAAGATCTATTGCGTGAACTGGTTCCGCAAGGGTGCCGACGGCAAGTTCGTGTGGCCGGGTTTCGGCGAGAACATGCGCGTGCTGGCATGGATGCTGGGGCGTATCGATGGGACGGCGCAAGGCGTGGAAAACGCGTTCGGCATCACGCCGCGCTACGAAGATCTGAATTGGGACGGCGTGTCGTTCACGCCGGCGCAGTTCGACGACGTGACGTCGATGGATCCGGCCGCGTGGCATGAAGAGCTGAAACTGCACGCCGAGCTGTTCGAGACGCTCAAGCACAACCTGCCGCAAGCGCTGCTCGATACGAAGGCAGATATCGAGCGCCGGTTGAAGGCGTGAGTCATCAGGCGTTAGTGGCGGAAGCTGTCGAACGAGGGTGATGGTTGCCTGACGATTGACGTGTCTCACCGCACACGCCGCTGTGCTGACAAACTATCCCGCCGGGGGAAACTTCGGCGGGATTTTTTATGGCTTTGTGAACTGTCCGAAAGGCTTGCCAGACGCGGTTTTCAGCGACTTCTGGCGGGTTGGCGGTGATAGCATTTCCTCCGTGGTCTGCAACGGATCACGATGATCTTTTACGAAGAAAAGGAAATGCGCATGTCAAAGAAAACGTCTGTCAGAAAATCTTCCATGAAGGGAAAAATGCCCATGCACACGATGGTGATCGACGGCATCGATGAACCGCTCATGCGGTCGATCAGGTCGCGCGCCGCCTTGCATGGCAGAACGCCGAAGGAAGAAGTGTGGTCGATTCTTGATAACGTCGCGCGTCGGCCGGGATTCCGGTCGCTCGACGAAGCGATCCTGAATTTTCCGAACGTCGGGCTCGACAGTGATTTCGAGCGCATCAACTGAGTCAATCGAGGGAAATGATGTATCTGCTTGACACCAACGTCGTCAGCGAATGCCGAAAGTCCAATGGAGGGGACGTCGGCGTTCAGCGCTTCATTCGCCGGGCGATCCGCAACAACCATCCCCGTTTTCTGTCGGTAATCACGTTAGGCGAGTTGCACCGCGGTGCGCGCGTGCTTCGTCACCGAAACGACGTCGTTCAGGCATCACTCGTGGAGAGTTGGATTGAATCGGTGAAGCGCGATCATGACGGACAAATCCTGTCGATCGACCAGACCATCTGCTACGAATGGGCCCGCTTGCGCGTGCCTCGACAGGAGCACGCCATCGACAAGCTGATCGCGGCGACGGCGTTGGTCCACAGGTTGGTTGTCGTCACACGTAACGTCAAGGATTTCACCGATACCGGTGTGGAGGTGCACAACCCGTTTTTGCACTGACGAGTACGACGATTAGCCTCCTCGTTACAGCCGATTCTCCACCGCAAACTTGATCAACTCCGCTTGCCCCTCGATACCGAGCTTGCGTTTGATGTTGAGTCGATGGGTTTCGACGGTGCGCACCGACAGGTCCATTTCCGTGGCGATCTGCTTGTTGGCCAGCCCGCGTGCGATGAGCGTCAGGATTTCGCGCTCGCGCGGTGTGAGCGAGTCGATGGGGCCATGCGATGTCGACGCCTGCACGACGCGTGCTGCGATCGCTGCGCTGTAATACGCCTCGCCTTTCGCCACGCGCTCGATCGCCGTCACGATTTCATGCGCCGGGGCATCCTTGAGCACATAACCACGCGCACCGGCACGCACCGCCTGACGTACATACTCGGCGTTGTCGTGCATCGACAGAATCAACACGGCGATGTGCGGAAACTGTTCGCGAAACTGTGCCGTCAGCTCGATGCCGTTGGTGCCGCGCATGCTGATGTCCATCAGCGCCAGATCGGGCGATGCCGTCTTGGCCCGTGCCAGCGCTTCCGCCGCATTGCCGGCTTCACCGACAACTTGCAGATTGGGCGCTGCATCGAAGCGCGCGCGCAAACCGTCGCGCACGAGCGGGTGATCGTCGATCAGCAACAAACGGATAGGGTGAACTTGAGTCATTGGCGTGAAGCGTTGAGCGCCGCTTTAGCGGCAGCGGGCGTGAGCGGCACCCACGCGCTGATGGTAGTGAGGCCGGGCCACGATTGAATGCCGAGCGCACCGCCGACGGCATCAAGCCGCTCGCGCATATTGCGCAAGCCGATGCCGTGACGCGGGTCGTGGTGCACGTCGGTGACGTCGAAACCGCGCCCGTCGTCGGCAATCGACAGGTGAATGCCTTCCGCTTTAAACACCAGCAATATCGACACGCGCGACGCGTTCGCATGCCGCTCGATATTGGTGAGCGCTTCCTGCGCAATGCGGAAGAGCATGGTCTTGATGTTGTCATCCAGTGCCGGGGCCTCGCCTTCGACGTGCATCTCGACCGGCAAACCCGCATGTGAGCCGAACTCGCGTGCGAGTTGGTCGATGGCAGCAGCGACGCCAAGATCGTCGAGCATCGCGGGACGCAGCGCCTGCGAAATTCGCCGCACTTCGCCGAGCGTGCCGTTCAGTCGCTCAATCGCCACGCCAAGCGTCGTGCTCGCCGCCGCAGGCGAGCCCGGCAGGCGCATCGACGCCGATTCGAGCAGCAACTTGACCGAGACGAGCAACTGGCTGATGCCGTCGTGTAACTCACGCGAAATACGAGAGCGTTCGACTTCCTGCGATTCCACAACCTGCCGTGCCAGTTGGCGCAACTTGGCGTCAGCCGTCTTCAACTCGGTGATGTTCACGACCAGACCGCAGAGCCCGACGATTGCCAGACACGTCGAGGCAATCATCGTGATCCAGATTAGCGTGCGGTCAATGTTGCTCTGTGCGCGCTCGTCGGACTGACGCAGCGTGGCCTCCACGTCGTCGAGATAAATGCCGGTGCCGATCATCCAGCGCCAGCGCGGCAGCGCAATCACGTAGCTCAGTTTGGGTGCCGTCTGCCCCAGCGATGGCTTCTCCCACGGGTACTGCACATAGCCCCCGCCAGCACTTGCCGCTGCAATCAATCGCTGAATCGTCGGCGCACCTTCCGGGTCCTTGAGCGACCACAGGTTGTGACCGACCAGCTCGGGCTGACGCGGGTGCATCAGGCTGTTGCCTTCGAGATCGTAGACGAAGAAGTAACCGTCTTTGCCGAACTCCATACGGGCAAGCGTGGCGAGTGCCTCTGCGCGTGCGGCCGGCGTGTCCGGGCCGTTGTAGAACGGCTCGATGGCGTTGCGCGCCAGCCCGACGTAATGCAGCAGCTCGGCGCGCTTGTTGGCAAGCGATGCGGTCTGCACCGCCTCGTGCTGCGCACGTGCCAATTCATTGCCCTGATAGCGCACGGCGAGGGCGATGGCGACCATCGCGAGGGCAGCCGGCAGCAGGGCCAGCACGAAAAATTTCTGTCGGAGATTCATGACGTTCAAGAGCCTGCAAGGCCGCTTTTTAGCGGCATTCGCTACGTATTATTACGTAGTGTGCCTGCGTAGTTTCGCGCTTGTGGCACGTCAGGCAAACGCCAATACTACACGGCGAATCGTGCCCTGGTTGCTATCAGACCCTCGCTTCAAGAGGGCCATGCCTTGCGCCACGCTTCGCGACATCGACACGATGTCAAAAAACAAAGGCGGGACCGCGCTGACACGGCACAGTCCCGGGTCGCTGCCCTAAGGAGGCAGTTCCGAGGAGAGACAATGAATCGAATCTGGCAACAACTGCCCTGGGCAGCGGTGGCCGTCGTCGGCGCGTGCGCGCTCGGCACGGTCGCCCTATCGCGCGGCGAAACCATCAGCGCACTCTGGATCGTGATCGCAGCCATCTGCGTTTATCTGATCGCTTACCGCTTCTACAGCAAGTTCATCGCAACACGCGTCGCGCAACTCGACGGCTCGCGCATGACGCCGGCATGGCGTCACAACGACGGCCTCGACTACGTCCCGACCAACAAGTACGTGCTGTTCGGTCACCACTTTGCCGCGATTGCCGGTGCGGGCCCGCTGGTCGGTCCCGTGCTCGCCGCGCAGATGGGGTACCTGCCGGGCATGTTGTGGATTCTCGCTGGGGTGGTTTTTGCAGGCGCCGTGCAGGACTTCATGGTCCTGTTCATCTCCACGCGTCGCGACGGCCGCTCGCTGGGCGATCTCGTGAAGTCGGAACTCGGCATGATCCCCGGTGTGATCGCGCTCTTCGGTGCGTTCCTCATCATGATCATCATTCTCGCGGTGCTCGCGCTGATCGTAGTCAAGGCACTCGCGGGTTCGCCCTGGGGCACGTTCACGGTCGGTCTCACGATTCCGATCGCGCTGTTCATGGGCGTCTACACGCGCTTCATTCGCCCGGGCCGTATCGGTGAAGTGTCGATCATCGGCTTCATCGGGCTGATGGCCGCGATCTACTTCGGTCAAAGTGTGCATGACAGCGCTACGCTCGCGCCGCTGTTCACGTTCGACGGCAAGCAACTCACGTGGATGCTCATCGGCTACGGTTTCGTCGCCTCGGTGCTGCCGGTGTGGCTGCTGCTCGCGCCGCGCGATTACCTCTCGACATTCCTGAAGATCGGCACGATCCTCGCGCTCGCCATCGGCATTCTGGTGGTCGCACCCGAGCTGAAAATGCCGGCGCTCACGAAGTTCGTCGACGGCAGCGGCCCGGTCTGGTCGGGCAAGCTGTTCCCGTTCCTCTTCATCACGATTGCGTGCGGGGCCGTCTCGGGTTTCCATGCGCTGATCTCTTCGGGCACCACGCCGAAGCTGCTCGATAACGAAGTCAATGCGCGCCTGATCGGCTATGGCGGCATGCTGATGGAATCGTTCGTCGCCATCATGGCGCTGGTCGCTGCATCGGTGATCGATCCGGGCGTGTACTTCGCCATGAACAGCCCGGCCGCCGTGATCGGCACGACGCCGGAAGCCGTGGCGCAAGTCGTCTCGGGCTGGGGTTTCTCGATCACGCCGGATGTGCTCACCGCGACCGCCAAGGCCGTGGGCGAGAACACCATCATCTCGCGTGCAGGCGGCGCACCGACACTGGCCGTCGGCATGGCGCACATCCTGCATCAGGTGGTGGGCGGCGAAGCGATGATGGCCTTCTGGTATCACTTCGCAATTCTGTTCGAAGCGCTGTTCATTCTGACGGCTGTCGATGCAGGCACGCGCGCCGGCCGCTTCATGCTGCAAGACCTGCTCGGCACCTTCGTGCCCGCACTCAAGCGCACCGAGTCGCTGCCCGCCAACCTGATCGCCACGGCACTGTGCGTGGCGGCGTGGGGTTACTTCCTGTATCAGGGCGTGGTCGACCCGCTGGGCGGTATCAACACGCTGTGGCCGTTGTTCGGTATCTCGAACCAGATGCTGGCCGCGATTGCGCTGATGCTGGCCACCTGCGTGCTGTTCAAGCTCAAGCGCGAGCGCTTCGCCTGGGTGACGATTCTGCCCACGGTGTGGCTGCTCGCCTGCACGCTGACCGCCGGCTGGCAGAAGATGTTCGATCCGGATCCGAAGGTCGGCTTCCTGGCGCACGCGGCCAAGTATCAGGCAGCACTCGCCGATGGCAAGCTGCTCGCCCCGGCCAAGTCGGTCGCGCAGATGCAGCAGATCGTGTTCAACGACTACGTGGACGCCACGCTTGCCGGTGTGTTCATGTTCGTGGTGGTGGCGGTAGTGCTGTTCGGCTTGCGCACCATCATGCTCGCCCGTCGCGCCAACAAGCCGACGGCCAGCGAAACACCGTTCGAACCGATGCCGTCAGGCCAGCGAGTCTGACGCAGTGCAGATCCCGACGGCGGACTACGAGTTCGCCTCGGGATCGCTGCTGAAACGACTGACGGAATTAGTGACGGAATTAGTGATTAAGCAGGAGTCGCCATGTTTGAAGATGTCGGCAAGATGGGACGCTATCTGGGGCAGAGTCTGCGGTTGATGGTCGGTCTGCCCGATTACGGCACCTACGTGGCACACATGCAGGCCACCCATCCGGACAAGCCGGTCATGGACTACGAGGCGTTCTTCCGTGAACGTCAGGAG
Source organism: Pandoraea sp. PE-S2T-3 (assembly GCF_002179965.1). Lineage (GTDB taxonomy): Bacteria > Pseudomonadota > Gammaproteobacteria > Burkholderiales > Burkholderiaceae > Pandoraea. The sequence goes on along the minus strand of NZ_NGUQ01000007.1, from coordinate 333,273 downwards.
GCGCGCTACGGCGGCAAGAGCGGCGGGCGCTGCTGCTAACGCTGCTAGCGGCGCCTCACATCACCTTGGCGCACCGCGCATTCGCCGCGCTGCGCCGATAGCTGTCGAAGACCTGTGCGATGACGCGCACCAGCAACCGTCCGGCGGGAAGCACACGCAAGCCGCGCGCATCGATGGCGACGAGACCGTCGTCAGCGAGGTCGGCCAACTCACCCAGTTCCGCTGCGAAATACGCCACGAAGTCGATGTCGTGCGTCTGCTCGATCGCCTCGAAGTTCAGCGACATATGGCACATCAGGCGCGAGATGACGTCGCGCCGCAGCCGGTCGTCGCCGGTGAGCCGCACGCCTCGTGTAATCGCCAATCCGCCCGCATCGATAGCCTCGTAGTACGTCTTGAGGGTCTTGGCGTTCTGCGCGTAGCTGTCGCCTACGCGGCCGATGGACGACATGCCCACACCGATCAGATCGCAATCGGCGCGCGTGCTATAGCCCTGAAAATTCCGATGCAATGTGCCCGCCGCCTGTGCGCGGGCGAGTTCGTCGTCGGGGCGGGCGAAGTGGTCCATGCCGATGTAGACGTAACCCGCTGCGGTCAGCCGCGCGATGATCGTCTGCAACAACGCCACTTTTTCCGGACCGGCCGGCAGGTCGTCGGGCAGACAGCGCTGCATCTTGAACTGTTGCGGCAGATGCGCGTAGCTGAATACCGACAGCCGTTCGGGCGCCATTTCGATGACGGCATCGAGCGTCTTCGAGAACGACGCCGGTGTTTGATGCGGCAGCCCGTAAATCAGATCGAAATTGACCGAACGAATCCCGCAATCGCGCGCGGCGTGGAGCGTGGCTTCGACCAAGGCGCGCGGCTGCACGCGATGAATGGCCTGCTGCACACGCGGATCGAAGTCCTGCACGCCAATCGACAGACGGTTGAAGCCAAGGGCGCGTAGCGCGCGAATCGATGCGGGGCCGGCACTGCGCGGGTCGATTTCGATGGAATATTCCGCGCTGTCGTCCGGGGCCATCACGAACTGACGGCGGATGGCATCGACCAGCGATGCAATCTGTTCCAGCGAGAGAAACGTGGGGGTGCCGCCGCCCCAGTGCATCTGGGCGAGCGTGCGTCCGGCGCCGAGCAGCGACGCCTGACGGGCAATCTCGGTGTGCAGGCGCGCCACGTAGGCGTCGGCGTGCGCGCGATTGCCGGTGACGATCTTGGTGCAGGCGCAGTAAAAGCACACGGTGTCGCAGAACGGCACGTGCACGTAGAGCGAAAGCGGTTTGCCGGAGCGCTTGGACTGCGCCGCGGCGCGGGCGTAATCGCTGGCGCCGAAGTCGTCGTGGAATTGCAGGGCGGTCGGGTACGAGGTGTAACGCGGCCCGTTGACGTCGTAGCGGCCGAGCAGGCGGGCGTCGACGCGCAGCGGAGGTGTCTTCGACGCGGGCGGTGCAATGAGGGTGGATGCGCTTGCGGTGCCCGGTGCGGCGTTCGAGGAAGCGTTCGAGGAAGCGTCCAGAGAAGCGCCAGACCCACGCGAAGCGCAGGACGGACACGTCCCCTGACATTGGCGTTCGGTGGCGGGGGCAGGGGCGTCCTCGGCGCGTGGCGTCGACAGGGGGGGATGGGGTTGCATGACGAAGCCTGAAACGAGAGTGATGCCCCACTCTAGCCACGTGATGCCGGCCGAGCCGTGACCTGCGTCAAACCGTGCGCTCAAGCCCCGGAATTGCGACATTTGGTCGCATACGGCGCTTTTACAGGCCAAAACGGGGTCGGATGCGAGGCAAAAGCGCGATACCGGGGGCGCCTGTCAAGTGCACGCATGCACGCGCCGCATGGCAGAACTGCACCGGAATCATTGCCACGTCGGGCAAATTTCGGCTGCCTACGGTAAGCTAGCGCCTTATCGAAGTCCCCCGCCGCGTCGACGGCCCTGGCGGCACGTACGCGGCCCACTCCGGAAGGTTCCGGGGCGGCGGGCCAAGCGGTGCCCCGACGACCCGCTGCTACCCATCGGAAACGGTCGTAGGTAGCGGCAGGTTCGCCCCCATGCTCGCAGGTGCGCAATGCATCTTCGCCGGAACGACGCGGCACATCACGATTGGAAACAACATGGACCGTCTGCAATCGATGCGCGTTTTCGTCAAGGTGGCCGATAACGGGAGTTTTGCCCGTACCGCCGCTCAGATGGATCTGTCCGCCGCCGTGGTCACACGTCACGTCGCAGAACTGGAGTCGCATCTCGGCGTTCGCCTGCTCAACCGCACCACGCGCAGTCTCTCGCTCACCGGTGCCGGGCAGGTCTATCTGGAGCGCTGCCGGCAGATCATCGACGAAGTCGACGAGGCCGACGCACTGATCTCGAGCGCGTCACGCGATCCGAAGGGCACCCTGAAGGTCGTCGCCCCGGTGTCGTTCGGCTTGCGCAACCTCGCGCCGCTCATCAAGAAGTATCAGGAAATGCACCCGAAGGTCGTGGTCGACCTCACGCTCACCGATCGTGCGATCGATCTGGTCGAAGAAGGCTACGACTGCGGCATTCTGCTGACCCGCATGATCAACAGCGAAAGCCTGATCTCGCGGGTGCTCGCCGAGACGCGCGTGATGCTGTGCGCTTCGCCGGCCTACATTGCCGAACACGGTGAGCCGGTGACGCCGCAGGAACTGAGCGAACACGGCGTGCTGGGTCTGCCCAACGATTTCTGGAGTGATGACCGCGTGTTCTCGGGCCCGGAAGGCGAAGTGCGGGTGCGCGTGCAGAACAAGTTCATCTGCAACAACACGGCGCTGCTGCGTCAGTCGGTGCTGCTGGGGCACGGCATCGCGTTCCTGCCGTCGTATCTGGTGGGTAACGATGTCCGCGACGGCGATCTCGTCGCGCTGCTGCGCAACTTTACGCAAACGCCGATCGATGTCTCGCTCGTCTACCCGAGCCGCAAGTATTTGTCGGCCAAGACGCGTGGCTTCATCGACCTGACGGTCGAATACTTCCGTCAGAACGAAGGCATCTCGGCCGCCGAGCGCTGGGTGCCGCCCAAGCTGCCGTCGCCGACCACGCCGAACGCCGAAATTCCGGTATGACGGCATGACAGTCTGAGCGGGCGCTCGCGCGCCCCAAAGCAAAACGGCCACTCCCGCGAGGAAGTGGCCGTTTTTCATTGACCCTGACGGTCAATATGCGACAGACGGTCGATCAGAACGGTGCATCGTCGTCATCGAAGGCATCGCCAGCCGCGGCCTTGGTCGGCTTGGCGGCCGTTTTCGCCGCAGCCTTCTTTGCCGGGGCCTTCTTGGCGGCGACTTTTTTCGCCGGCGCCTTGGCAGCGGCGGTCTTGCGTGCCGGTGCGGCCGCCTTCTCGTCACCACCCTCATCGCCTTCGGCATCCGCCGCCTTGGCGGCCGTCTTCTTCGGCGCCTTGGCCTCGAATTCAAAGCCGATCTTGCCGTCCTTCTGCTGGGCCAGATACGCCTTGAAGTTGCGGCCCGTGCGCGACGACTTGAAGTTCGTCAGCAAGTCGGTCTTGCCTTCGGTCAGCAGCTTGTGAATCTGCTCGCGCGAAATTTCCTGCTGCAAGATCACCTTGCCCGACGTGAAGTCGCACGACTTCGGGTTGGCCACGGCGTTTTCGCACACGTAACGCATGCCGTGCTCGAAGACGCGGCCGCCGCACTTCGGACACTTGCCGACTGGCTCCTGACCGGTGAAGTCCGGGGCCTCGCCGTCTTCGTCGCCGTTGTCCTGACCGAAATCGAACTCCAGCTTGTAGCCCATTTCGTCGTCGGGCGACAGCTTGAGAATGGCCGAGAACGGACGGCCCATCTTGCTGCGGAAACCCGACAGCGGCCCGATCGTCTTGTTCTTGAGCAGCTCTTCGACTTCCGGAATTTCGAACTGACGTCCGCCCGGGATCTTCGAGATCGAGAAGCTGCAATTCGAACAGGCGAAACGACGGTAGTTCTCTTTGACCACGCCGCCGCAATGCGGGCACGGCGTGCTGAGCGTCGCGTAATCGCCGGGAATCGTGTCCGAGTCGTATTCCTTCGCGCGCTTGACGATGGTCTGCGTCATCTGCGCGATTTCCTGCATGAACTCGTCGCGCTTCAGGCCGCCGCGCTCGATCTGCGAGAGCTTGGCTTCCCATTCGCCGGTGAGTTCGGGCAGCGTCAATTCGTCCACGCCAAGCCCGCGCAGGAGCGTCGTCAGCTGGAACGCCTTGGCCGTCGGATGCAACTCACGGCCTTCGCGAATCAGATACTTTTCGCCGAGCAGGCCTTCGATGATGGCCGCACGCGTCGCTGGTGTGCCGAGGCCCTTGCCTGCCATGGCCTCGCGCAGTTCGCCGTCTTCGACGAGCTTGCCTGCGCCTTCCATCGCCGAGAGCAACGTGGCTTCGCTGTAGCGCGCCGGCGGCTTGGTTTGCAACCCAACGGATTCGACCTTGTCGACACCGACCTTCTCGTCCTTGGCGATCGGCACGAGGGTCGGGGCGTCTTCCTTGCCATCCTTGCCGTCACCGGCCGATTCCTTGCCGTAGATGGCGAGCCAGCCGGCTTGCGTGAGCACCTTGCCTTCGGTCTTGAAGTGATGACCGACCACTTCCGTGATCCGCGTCGTCACCTGATACTCGGCTGCGGGGAAGAACACCGCCAGGAAGCGCTTGACCACGAGGTCGTACAGCTTCTGCTCCGGCTCGGAGAGGTTCTTCGGCGCTTGCAGCGTCGGGATGATGGCAAAGTGATCGCTGATCTTGCTGTTGTCGAAGATCCGCTTGTTCGGCTTGACCCAGTCCTTGGCCAACACCTGATTGGCGAACTGGTGATAGTTGTTGCTCTCCTTGAGCACGGCCATCGTCTCTTTGACGGTGTCCAGATAGTCTTCAGGGAGGGCGCGTGCATCGGTACGCGGGTACGTCAGCACTTTGTGCTTTTCATACAGCGCCTGCGCCAGACCGAGCGTGTTCTTGGCCGAGAAGCCGAACCGGCCGTTGGCCTCGCGCTGCAAGCTCGTCAGGTCGAAGAGCAGCGGCGAGAGTTGCGTGGTCGGCTTCGACTCTTCCGTCACCGTGCCATGCTTGCCGCGCGTGGCGGCCACGACCGATTCGGCCGCCGCGACACTCCACAGACGCGAGTCGCGCTGCTCCGGATCGAACTCGTTGCGCTTGAACTTCGGATCGAACCAGCGGCCTTCGTAGAAACCGGCCGCGCAGACGAACTCGGCCCGCACTTCCCAATAGTCGCGCGAGACGAACTTGCGAATCTTTTCTTCCCGCTCGACCACGATCGAGAGCGTCGGCGTCTGCACGCGGCCCACGGTGGTCAGGAAGAAGCCGCCGCCCTTGCTGTTGAAGGCGGTCATGGCACGCGTGCCATTGATACCCACGAGCCAGTCGGCTTCGGCACGGCTGCGGGCGGCATCCGCCAGCGGCAGCATGTCTTCGTCGGTACGCAGACGCTTGAAGCCGTCGCGAATCGACTGCGGCGTCATCGATTGCAGCCACAGACGCTTTACCGGCTGCTTGGCCTTCGCGTGCTGGGCAATCAGACGAAAAATCAGTTCCCCTTCGCGCCCCGCGTCACAGGCGTTGATCAGCAGGTCGATATCCTTGCGCTTGATCAGCTTGGTGAGCACCTTCAGGCGCGACTCGCTCTTGGCGATCGGCTTGAGGTCAAAGTGGGGGGGAATCACGGGAAGGTTGGCGAAGCTCCACTTGCCGCGTTTGACTTCATAGTCTTCCGGCGCGCCGATTTCGACGAGGTGGCCAACCGCCGACGAGATGACGTAGTCGTCGTTCTCGAAGTACTCGTCATGCTTGGTAAAGCCGCCCAGCGCCCGCGCGATGTCATTCGCGACGGACGGTTTCTCGGCAATGATCAGAGCTTTTGACATGACGTTAGGTAATGTAGAGGGGGTGTCGCCAAGCGACATTCGTTGGCTTTATAACATATAGCGAATCCGGCGTTGCCGTCGGATCGGGCACAAGGCGGCCCGAAAGCGGCACATCATAAGCGCGTCGCAGGCCGGCGGCAAGGTCGCAGGTACCCGGAGCGGGGCACCGGGGCGTCAGCCGAGCAGGTGGGCACGCAGCGCGGGTGCTGCCACACGGGTGTCGCCCAGCACACCAGCGTCGAGCATGCGCTCGAGAATACCGATCGCCGGCAGCAGGGGCCCGAAAAACCGTGCCTCTTCGCCGGTCTGGTGGGCGTCCTGCACGAGCAGGGTCGGGAAATTCTCGATGTCGTGGTCGTCCAGCCAGTCGGCGTGCGTCTCGATATCCACCCAGACGAAACACAGTTGCGGATGGCTGGCTGCGAGCTGCTCTAACGCCTCCCGATACTCGCGACAGGTGCCGCACCACGCCGCACACAGGCAGGCCACCAGACGCGTCTGGCCGTCGGCCAGTGCCGTGGCAAGCGCGGAACGATCGGCGACAGGGTCGAGAACAGGCATGGTATCGGGGTGTCGGGGGTGTCTGGGGTTCTTGGGGGCGGTTGCACTGGCCGATCGAGTCGGTCGGCTCGACATCGTCACGCGGGTGCCTGTGGCGTCAGACGGACAAAACAGGCGCCCGGTGCGCGTGCAATCCAGCCGTCGAGTTCGAGCACGCTCAATTGCTGGAGGACCGTGACGATGTTCAGCCCGGTGCGCGCACGAAGCGTGTCTGCGCTCGACGGATCATAACCCAGCGCTTCGAGAATCGCTGCGGCAGGCGGGGTCAGTCCGGTCGGTTGCCGTGTGGCGGGGCCTGCCTGTTGGGGCCGTCGGGGCGATCCGGTCGATCCGGTCGGCCGGTTCGGTCGTGGGGGCGTCCGGGGTGTCGCTGGGATTGCTGTGGCCGTTGTGATCGTCGGCGGAACCCTTCGACCATGGACCCGCGGTGAGGCGGCCGTGTTCCCGGGCAGGCCAAGGGCCTCAAGCACGTCGTCCGGCGAGGTGACGAGTGTCGCGCCGTCGCGAATCAACGCGTGGCAACCCGCGCTTTGCTGCGCATGGATCGAACCGGGCACGGCGAGGACGTCGCGCCCCAACTCGCCCGCCAGACGCGCCGTGATGAGCGATCCCGATTTCGTTGCGGCTTCGACGACCAGCGTGCATCGGGCAAGTGCAGCGATCAGCCGGTTGCGTTGCGGGAAATGCGCGGGCCGGGGCGGGGTGCCGACGGAAAACGGCGAGATGACGAGCCCGTTGGCGGCAGAACCGCCGATACGCTCGGCCAGCGTCCGGTTGCGGGCGGGGTAGACGGTGTCCGGCCCCGTGCCGATGACCGCGCAGGTCCCGCCGGGGGTGTCCAGTGCGCCTTCGTGGGCCGCCGCGTCGATACCTGCCGCGAGTCCGGAAATGACAGTGACACCCGCTTCCCCCAGCTCGCGTGCGAAGCGTCGCGCGTTCTCCCGGCCCTGCGGCGACGCAAGGCGGCTGCCGACAATGGCCACGGCCGCTGGCCCGGCGCGGTTCGCCAGCGTGGCGTCACCACAGCAATAGAGCATGGGCGGGGCATCGCCAAGGTCGAACAGCGCGCGCGGATAGTCCGCCTCGGCCAGCGTCAGCACGGTGCAGCCCGGCTGCGCGGCCCAGTCGAGGGTGCGGTCGATCAGCTCGCGCAGCGCCGCAGAGGGGTGTGCCAGCAGCCGCGCCGCGATCTCGTGCGGCACCACGCGGGCGAGTTCATCGGGTGTCGCACGAAAGATCGCATCAGGCAGCCCGAACGCCGCCAGCAGACGCCGCGCGGCAGCGGGCGGCACTTGCGGCGTGGCGCACAGCCGCAACCATGCCTTGATATCTTCCGTGCCGGCCCTGATCTGTGAAGCGTCGATGGCGGCCCCTCTCGCCTCGCCCGGGTTGAAGGCGGCGTCGGTGGTCGCGATTTCGCGGCGAGGCCCGTCTGACACGGGAAGTGCGGTGCCGCCCGCCAGCGGCGAGAGGGGCGCTGTGATAAAATTTTTCATCATCCGGTAAGCATTGACCGGGGGGCCAAGGCTGGCGAAGCCTGCGGCGCGTAGTTCGCGACGCGTTTCGCCATCGCTCGATTGTGAGTTGGCGTGAACCCCGATGGCAATGCGGCGATATCCCGTTTTCACCATGGCACTCCTGAATATTCTTCAATACCCCGATCCGCGTCTACATAAAGTGGCCAAACCTGTGGCCGAAGTGGACGACCGCATCCGTCAACTCGTCAAAGACATGGCCGAGACCATGTACGACGCCCCCGGCATCGGTCTCGCGGCTACGCAGATCGACGTGCACGAGCAAGTCATCGTGATGGATCTGTCCGAAACGCGCGACGAGTTGCGGGTGTTCATCAACCCGCAGATCGTGTGGCGCAGCGACGAGCAGAAAGTCTACGAAGAGGGCTGCCTGTCGGTGCCCGGCATCTATGACGAAGTCGAACGTGCCGACCGCGTGCGCGTGCGGGCCCTCGACGAGAAAGGCGAGAAGTTCGAACTCGATGCCGATGGCCTGCTCGCCGTGTGCATTCAGCACGAGATGGATCACCTCAAGGGCCGCGTGTTCGTCGAATACCTCTCACCGCTCAAGCGCAACCGCATCAAGCAGAAGATGAAAAAGCAGGTCGAGCGCGCGTAATCGGTGTGAAGCAACGTTAAGCAACGTCAGGCGAACACCCGCCGAGCGCCAAGCGAGCGCCCGGCGGTACTCAGCGATACACAGCGGGATATTGGCGTCTGACGGGGATTTCACCCCGCTCGCCGCTCGCTGTCTGAGATGGCGCACGCAGTAAAGTCATCTATACTTGCAGCGAATTTTTGCGCCAGCCTTGGCGCGAAACCCTGCTGCGACGGGACGTCAACGGGACGTTTGCCGTCGGGCCCAACCCGATCGGTTTCCCCGGATGTCCATCGTTAATGCTTCGTCGTCGGCTTCGACGGCTTCGTCGGCCTCATCGATTTCAACGTCGTCCCGTCGCCGCAAGATCTATTGGTTGAGCGCCGCACTCCTCTTCGCTTTCCTGCTCGCAGGATTGTTCGATCGTGATCCCTGGAAGGCCGACGAACCGTATTCGGTCGGCATGGTGCTCAACTTCTTCCGAGGCCATGACCTGATCGTGCCGCGGGTGGGCGCCGATCCGTTCGTCGAAAAACCCCCCGTCATGTATTGGACCGGTGCGATCTTCGCGCGCCTCACGTCTGCCGTGCTGCCCGTCTTCCAAGGCGCACAACTGGCCGTGCTGGCGTGGCTTCTGATTGCCGTGTTCTGCGTGGCCCGACTCGCGCAGCGTCTGCACGCGCCGACGTCGACATCCGATACGGGGACTGCCAACCAATTCAATTGGCTCGCGCCCATGCTGATGGTGGGCAGCTTCGGGGCCATCGAAAACATCCACAAGCTCACGGCCGACGTGCCGCAAATGGCGGGCGCCGCGCTGGCACTGTTCGCGCTCGCGCGTCTGGCCAGACCGACGGTCTCGTCGTGGCGCTGGGGTCTGCTGCTCGGCACCGGCGCGGGCATCGCCTTTCTCAGCAAAGGCTTGCTGGTGCCCGGCGTGCTCGGCCTCACCGCGCTGGCCGCGTTCGCGTTGCCGGCCTACCGCACGCGCCGTTATGCCGCTGCGCTCGGTTGGGCCGTGCTGGCGGCGCTGCCTTGGGTGGTCATCTGGCCGGCGTTGTTCTGGCGCGCCTCGGAGCCGCTGTTCATCGAATGGTTCTGGGATAACAATTTCGGCCGCTTCTTCGGCTTCGTCCATCTGGGTGGCGAGCGCAAGTCGTATTGGAGCGACTTCCGCAGCCTGCTGGCATTGACCTTCCCGGCGGGCTGGCTCGCCGTGGGGGCACTGGTTGCGCAACTGCGCGGCCGTCATGAACGCAGCGTTGCAAGCGGCGCTGCAAGCCGCAGCGCTGAACGTGGCGGACTGCGCCGGTTTGTCGCCGAACGCCCTGAACTGGCCATGCTGTGGCTGTATGTCGTGCTGTTCGTGTTGACGCTCGTCACGTCGTCGGCCATTCGCGACATCTACATGCTGTCGATCTTCCCGGCGCTCGGCGTGCTCGGTGCCGGTGTGCGCTTGCCGAACTGGCTCGAAAAGACGTGGTCGATCGTCGCGCTGGTATTGATGAGCGTGCTGGGCGTGTTCCTCTGGGTACGCTGGGGGCTGCAACTCGGTGGCCACGGTCACGTTGCTGCGGGCCCGATCGGCAAATGGCTGCCGCTCGATTACGTGCTGCCGTTCTCGCCCGGGCTGGTGATGGGCGCGGTGATCATCGCTGCCCTGTGGGTGGCGGCCATCATCTACCGCCGTCAGCTCGGCGCGCTCGTGTTCGGCTTCGCTGGATTGATGTTCGTGTGGGGCACGCTCTCGACGCTGTTGCTGCCGTGGATCAACGAGGCGCGCAGCTACCGCACGCCGTTCGTCGCGATGATGACGTCGTTTGTCGACGCAGGCGGAACACTCAACGGCACCTGTGTCGGCTCGTTCAACGTGGGGGAATCGGAGCGCGCGATGCTCGATTACTTCGTCGCCATTCGCCCCGTGCAATTGCCGAGTCTGGCGCAGGCTTCGGAGTGCCGGGTACTGTTGGTGCTCGACAAGGCGGCCGCGCGGATCGACGCACCCGCCGGGTGGCGCGAGGTATGGCAGGGCGGTCGGGCCGGCGACACCAATGAGCGTTTCCGCTTGCTGGTCGCGCCCGGCGTTACCCTGACGCCATTGCGTCAATAAAGCACGACCAAGGCGCTACGCCAACCCAAGGCCCCCAAGCCCTCAAGCAGTCAGCCCAAGCAGTCAGCAGCAGGCAGGAGAAAATTCATCATGACGCTTCGTATCGTATTCGCCGGCACGCCGGAATTTGCACAAACCGCGCTGGCCGCCATCGATGCGGCGGGTTTTCCTGTCGAATTGGTGCTCACCCAACCGGATCGTCCGGCAGGGCGAGGCATGAAGTTGCAGGCCAGCCCGGTCAAACGCTACGCCGAAGCGCATGGCATGCCGGTCGCACAGCCGCCATCGCTGCGCCGTAACGGCAAGTATCCGGAAGCGGCGATTGCGGCCATCGACCAACTGCGCGCGCTGGCCCCCGATGTGATGGTGGTGGCGGCTTATGGCCTGATCCTGCCGCAGGAAGTGCTCGATCTGCCGCGTTACGGCTGTCTGAACATTCACGGGTCGCTGCTGCCGCGCTGGCGCGGTGCGGCGCCGATTCACCGGGCGATTGAAGCCGGCGACGCCGAGACGGGCATCACGATCATGCAGATGGATGCCGGTCTGGACACTGGCGCGATGATCCTGCGCGAAGCCGAACCGATCGGCCCCGATGACACCACGGCCACGTTGCACGACCGCATGGCGGCGCTAGGCGGCAAGCTGATCGTCGATGCACTGCGCCAGTTGGCACGCGACGGCAAATTGCCGGCCGAGCCTCAGCCCGACGCCGGCGTGACCTATGCTGAGAAGATAGCCAAGCAGGAAGCGGCGCTCGACTGGCGCCGTCCGGCGCAGGCGCTGGCACGTCAGGTGAGGGCGTTCGATCCGTTCCCCGGTGCACTGGGCACCCTGCGCGGCACGGCCGTGAAGCTCTGGCGTGCGAATGCCGTTGCCGGCAAGGCCGGTGCGACGCCCGGTACCGTGCTCGAAGTGAGCGCTGACGCCGTGGTCATCGCCTGCGGCGAAGGCGCGCTGAACGTGACCGAATGCCAGAAGCCGGGCGGCAAGCGCCTGCCGGTGCGCGAGTTTCTCGCGGGATTTGCCATCGCGCCGGGTGACATGTTCGACGCCGTGCCGAACACGGATGCCTGACATCGACCGCGGACATTGACCAGTCAATGGCGGGTTTTATTCTTCAAAATTCGATAAACAACCCGCAAACATCGGTGAAAGCGTCGGCAAGCAGCGGTAACCGCGCGGAAATGGCGTGCAATTTGCTTGCGGGCATTGAATTTTCGATGATTTGCCTCATCTAACGCCCGAGGACACGCGAAGTGCGTGCAATCCTCAGGTCACCCAGATTTGCAGAGGAGAACACCATGTTCAATTGGATGAAGACCACCCTGCTGATGGCGGCCATCACCGCGTTGTTCATGGTGGTGGGCGGCATGATCGGCGGAAAGCAGGGCATGATGCTCGCGCTGGCAGTTGCGCTCGCGATGAATTTCTTTTCGTACTGGTTCTCGGACAAGATGGTGCTGCGCATGTACCACGCGCAGCAAGTCGACGAGACCAGTGCGCCGCAGTTCTACAACATGGTGCGCGAGTTGTCGCAACGCGCCGGGTTGCCGATGCCGAAGGTGTATCTGATCAATGAAGATGCACCCAACGCGTTCGCGACCGGCCGCAATCCGGAAAATGCGGCCGTGGCAGCCACCACCGGTATTCTGCGTGTGCTTTCCGACCGGGAACTTCGCGGCGTGATGGCCCACGAACTGGCCCACGTGAAGCACCGCGATATTCTGATTTCGACCATCTCGGCCACCATGGCCGGTGCGATCTCGGCGCTGGCCAATTTCGCGATGTTCTTCGGCGGTCGTGACCAGAACGGGCGTCCGAGCAATCCGATTGCGAGCATTGCCGTGGCGATTCTCGCGCCGCTGGCCGCCTCGCTGATTCAGATGGCGATTTCGCGGGCGCGTGAGTTCGAGGCTGACCGTGGCGGTGCCGAAATCTCGGGCGATCCGCAGGCATTGGCAGCGGCGCTCGACAAGATTCATCGCTTTGCACAGGGCATCCCATTCGAGGCCGCCGAGCAACATCCGGCCACGGCGCAGATGATGATCATGAACCCGCTCTCGGGCGGCACGATCGCCAACCTGTTCTCGACGCACCCGGCCACTGAAGAGCGTATTGCGCGCTTGATGGAGATGGCACGCACCGGACAATATCCGGTCTGAGCCCGGGGTCAGATCAGGGCGCGCCGCCGCGAGAACCAACGCCAGCCATCGCGGACCCCGTGAGTGAGGACTGACCGCGCATGGCCTGACGGCGTCCTGCGGGTCGCCGTCCGTTGGCTGTCAGTCTGCTATCCTGTCGCCCGACAGCCGTCCGATAGCCCCCTATGCCCGCCGTCGCGCGGGCATATTTGTTTGTAGAAAGCCCATGCCGCAAGCCACTCTGCCCACCGAATCTCTGGCGTACGCGCTGCAACGTGCCGCGCAAACCCTCGAATCTGTCCAGAAGGGCATGGCGTTGCCGCAGGCACTCGCGCAGGCGACCGCGCAGTGTGCCCCGGGCACCCGCGCCGCCACACAGGATCTGGCTTACCGCACGGTGCGCCGTCTCGGCAGCAGCCGTGCCTTGCTGGCGGTGCTGGTCAAGCCCGCGATGCAGGCGCGCGTGCGCGACATCCTGCTGTGCGCGCTTGCGCTGCTGCAAGACCCTGTGGAAGACGCTGCGTACACCGAATTTACCGTGGTCGATCAGGCCGTCGAAGCCATTGCCGCGCAACGCCGCACGGCCGCCGCGAAGGGGCTGGCCAATGCCGTGCTGCGCCGTTTCCTGCGCGAGCGCGAGGCGTTGCTGGCCCAGATCGCCCAACAGCCAGAAGCGCGCTGGAACTACCCCACGTGGTGGATCAACACGGTGCGAGACGCATACCCCGGCCAATGGGAGACGTTGCTCACCGCGGGCGATAACCGGGGCCCGATGACCCTGCGTGTGAATACGCGGCGCGTGAGCGTGGCGGCCATGCAGGAGAGTCTGACGCTCGCCGGTATGGCGTCCGAAGTGGTCGGCCCGGTCGCCCTGCGCCTCGCGCAAGCGGTGCCGGTGGACCGGCTGCCGGGCTTTGCCGAAGGCTGGGTGTCGATTCAGGACGCGGGTGCTCAACTGGCCGCACCGCTCGTGCTCGGAGACAACCCGCGTGCCGGCATGCGAGTGCTCGATGCGTGCGCAGCGCCGGGTGGCAAGACCGGTCATCTGCTGGAACTCGCCGACGTGCAGGTCACCGCGCTCGAATCGGACCGCACTCGCGTGCCGCGCATCTACGAAAATCTGGAGCGCCTCGGGCTGTCGGCCGACGTACGCATCGGCGACGCGGGCAATCCGGCCAAGTGGTCGGGTGGCGGCTGGGACGGCGTTCCGTTCGACCGCATTCTGGCCGACGTGCCGTGCTCGGCGGCGGGCATCGTGCGCCGGCACCCGGACATTCGCTGGTTGCGCCGTGCCGACGACATTCCGGCGCTGGTGGCCGAACAGCAGCGCATTTTGCTGTCGCTGTGGGAAACGCTGGCCGTCGGCGGCGAGCTGGTCTACGTCACCTGCTCGATCTTCCCGTCGGAAAACGAACAGCAAGCGCAATGGTTTGAACGCGTTCGCACAGATGCGGTACGATTGGACGCTCCCGGGCAATTGCTGATGACCCCTGGCGGCGCCCATGACGGCTTCTATTACGCTCGCTTCCAGAAACGGTGACTTTCTCCCAACGGCTACTGGCCTGCCTGCTGCCGCTGCTGTGCGTTGTTACGCTCGGCTTTGCGGGACCCGCACGTGCCGACAACGAAATTCAGGTGCGCGAAGCCCGGCTCGAATCCTCCGAGGGTGGGTGGACGCTTGACGCGCGCTTCGCGTTCGAACTCAACAGTAGCCTGGAAGACGCGGTCAATCGCGGTATCTCCCTCTACTTCACGACCGACTTCGAACTCACCCGCTCGCGCTGGTACTGGTTCGACGAGAAGGTCGTCACCAGCTCGCAGAGTGTGCGGCTGTGGTTCCAGCCGCTGACGCGTCAATATCGCGTCTCAAGCAACAACGGCAACAGCAGCAACAGCGGCCTGCAACTCGGCTTCAGTTCGTTGCGTGAGGCGATGGCACTCGTGCGCAACGTGAGCGGCTGGCGCGTCATCGAGAAAGGCGTGGTCAAGCCCGGCACGCAATATCAGGCGTCGGTGCGCATGCGACTCGACAATGCCCTCATGCCCAAGCCGTTCCAGATCGATGCGGTGAACAATCGCGACTGGAACCTGAGCTCGGACTGGGCGCGCTTCCTGTTCTCACCCCCGCAACCGCCTGCCGCAGCCAGCCTGCCGGGGGCCGGGGGCGCGAACGCGATGGCTTCTGCGGCGCCTGCGGTGGCACCGGCACCGGCGTCGGTCAACGCACCCGCCGGCCTATCGAGCACTTCGAGCACGTCGGGCACGTCGTCTGCCAATGCTGCCCCGGCACTTCCGATCGCCTTGCTGGCTTCGCCCGCTGACGAGGACGCTGCATCGGGGCCGGTCGCGCGGCTCACCGGCCGTCTGCCGCTGGCGTTCAGCGCGGCGTTGCCGCCGGGGGCGTCTCGTGTCAAGTAACAACGGCGGCGGCCTGCTCAAGCGCATTGTCATTCGCACGCTGATCGTCACGATGGCGCTGGTCGCCATCGGCCTCTTCGGCCTGCTGGCGCTGGCTTCCGCCAATACGGAATTCTTCGATCGCTACTACTCGCTGCTCTACACGGCGAACATCGCGGTCGCGATCATCTTCGTCTTCATCGTCGGGGCGCTGATCTGGATCATTCTGGTGCGCCTGCGCCAGCGACGCTTCGGCACGCGGCTGCTCGCCAAGCTCGCGATTTTCTTCGCGCTGGTGGGCGTGCTGCCGGGCGGCATCATCTATCTGGTGTCGCTGCAATTCGTCTCGCGCAGTATCGAGTCGTGGTTCGACGTGCGTGTGGAGACCGCGCTCGACTCCGGGCTCGAACTCGGCCGCGCGATTCTGAACAACGGCTTGTCCGATCTGAGCGCCAAGGCGCAACTCGTCGCCGACAATCTCACCGCGAGCGGCGACAAGGGCGGCACGCTCACGCTGCTGCGCATGCGTGACCAGTTCGGTTTGCAGGACGCGACGATCGTCGACGGCAACGGCCGTGTGCTCGCCTCCGCGTCAGGCAACTTCAATGCGCTCGTGCCCGACTTGCCCACACCGCTGATGCTGCGACAGGCGCGCACGCAATCGCGTGGCTACACGGCCATCGAGGGCGGCGGCGAGGGCTACGACCGGCACAGCTCGGACGACCAGTTGCGCTGGCGCGTGGTGTTGCGAATTCCGTCGAGCTACACCTCGTCGCTGCAAGACGAAGAGCGGTTCCTGCAAGTCACGCAACTGGTGCCCGCTAATCTGGCGCAGAACGCCGAGGCGGTGCAGAACGCCTATCGTGAATACCAGGAGAAGGCGCTTGGCCGGACCGGCTTGCGCAAGATGTATATCGGCACGCTGACGCTATCGCTGTTTCTCGCCACCTTCGTGGCCATGATGCTGGCGCTGGCGCTCGGAAGTCAGTTGGCGCGGCCGTTGTTTCTGCTCGCGCGTGGCACGCAGGAGGTGGCCGCGGGCGATCTCTCGCCGAAGGGCGAAGTGCGCACCAACGACGAGTTGGGTTTCCTCACGCAGGCATTCAATGCGATGACGCGGCAGCTCTCCGATGCGCGCGCCACGGTCGAGCGCAATCGGCTGGCGCTCGAAAGCTCGAAGGCTCACCTGGAAAGTATCCTGTCGAGCCTGACGGCCGGCGTGTTCGTGTTTGATCGAGATTTCCGGCTGACCACGGCCAACTCGGGAGCTGAACGCATCTTCAAGCAGAGTTTTCAGGGCGAATTGAATCGTTCGCCGTCGCATATTCCGGCCCTCGTGGAATTTGGCGAGACCTTGCGCCGCGCATTTGCCGATCGCGATGCCAATGCCGATCTCGGCCCCGGCGGTCACTGGCAACAGCAGATCGGCCTGACATTGCCCGGCGAAACCGATTCGGTGACCTTGCTCGTGCGCGGCTCGCATCTGCCCGAGCCGGCGATGGCGGTGGCGGGTGTGCCCACGCGCTCGGGCGGCGGGTATGTGGTGGTGTTCGACGACATCAGCGACGTGATCTCGGCACAGCGTTCGGTGGCATGGGCGGAAGTGGCGCGGCGTCTTGCGCACGAGATCAAAAATCCGCTCACACCGATTCAGCTCTCGGCCGAGCGCTTGCAGATGAAGCTCTCCGACAAGTTGCCGCCGACCGAAGCCGAATTCCTGCGTCGCGGCGCGACGACCATCGTCAATCAGGTGGCGGCGATGAAGCGCATGGTCGACGACTTCCGCGATTACGCGCGTCTGCCGCCGGCGATCATGCATTCGCTGCAACTTAACGAGCTGATCGGCGAAGTACTCACGCTCTACGGGGTGGATGAAGGGCGGGGCGCGATCCGTCCCTACCTCGGTGCAGACCTGCCGGAAATTCGGGGCGACTCGACTCAATTGCGTCAGGTTATCCATAATCTGCTGCAAAATGCTCAAGATGCAGTGAGTGGAACCGAAAACCCTCTTATCACTGTGGAAACGAAGACAGTAGAATACGCAGGAACGGACGCGCATCCCGGAGAACCGAAACGCACGGCAGTGCGTCTCACGATCACGGACAATGGGCCGGGCTTCCCGGCACGCATCCTGACCCGCGCATTCGAACCGTATGTAACGACCAAGGCAAAGGGCACGGGGCTCGGTCTGGCGATGGTCAAGAAGATCATCGACGAACACCAGGCGCGCATCGACATCCGCAACCGGACGTTGCCCGAGGGTGAGGGCAGTGCGGGAGCACAGATTTCGATCTTGTTTACTCAATTGGCTGACGACCAGGATCTGTCGCGCAATAAGCCGACAGAACACACGAAGGTAGCGTAAATGGCAACCATTTTGGTGGTGGACGACGAAATGGGAATCCGGGAGCTGCTCTCGGAGATTCTGAGCGACGAGGGGCACGTCGTCGAGGTGGCGGAGAACGCACAGGAGGCTCGCGCCTATCGTGCGGCGCACACCCCCGACCTCGTGCTGCTCGATATCTGGATGCCCGATACCGACGGCGTGACATTGCTCAAGGAATGGGCGGCACAGCAACTGCTGACCATGCCGGTCATCATGATGTCGGGTCACGCGACGATCGATACCGCCGTCGAGGCGACCAAGATCGGCGCGCTCAACTTCCTCGAAAAACCGATTGCCTTGCAGAAGCTGTTGCAAGCGGTCGAGCAGGGTCTCGTGCGCGGCAAGCGCGACGCCGCCGGCGGGGCGCCCAGTGCGTTCGATGCCGCTGACGACGAGCTCGAGACCGGCGTGTTCGGCGAGAGCGAACCTCGTCACGCGGCAACGGGCCTGAACGGCACCACGGTGCACGCGCCGTTGGGGGCGCATGATGCCGACGGGGCTGTGGGCGCCGGTGGTGCCGGCCTCGCCGCCGACATCTCGTTCGACGTGCCGCTGCGCGAAGCGCGCGATGCCTTCGAGCGCGCGTACTTTGCTTATCACCTGGCGAAGGAACACGGCAGCATGACGCGCGTGGCCGAGAAGACGGGGCTTGAGCGCACGCACTTGTATCGCAAGCTCAAGCAATTGGGCGTGGAGCTTTCCAAGAGCAAGACCTGACGTCACCGGCGAAAGTCCGTGGCGTCGAAAGACCGGCGCGCAATTCCCGCAGGTTTTTTCGACAAAGGGCTTGCGAAAATCATCAGGGCTCTCTATAATCGCTTTTCTCTTGGCCCGGTAGCTCAGTTGGTAGAGCAGCGGATTGAAAATCCGCGTGTCGTTGGTTCGATTCCGACCCAGGCCACCAAATTCGAAGGGCTTGCGCACAGCGCAAGCCCTTTTTGCGTTTCACGGAAACGCGCCCCGATGAGGGGTATAACGCCCCGCTGATATTGCGCTGATTGCGTTATGTCGCGTGACCCTCTCCCGCACGCGGGCTGCCCCGGTGGCCTGAATCGCGTGCCCGGCCCCCGTCGTCCTGACGGCGAGGGCGATACTGATACTGCTAGCGCAAGATCATGACGACAAGCACCGATTCCGCTCTGGTTCTGTTCTCCGGTGGACAGGATTCGACCACTTGCCTCGCGTGGGCGCTCTCGCGCTATGCGCGCGTCGAGACGTTGGGCTTCGACTACGGCCAGCGCCACAGCGTCGAGCTGGAGTGCCGCACCGACGTACTCGCCAAGATGCGCCAGCGCTTCCCGCATTGGGCACCGCGCATGGGCGACGATCACATGATCGACCTGTCGATCCTGGGTCAGATCAGCGAGACTTCGCTCACGCGTGAGACCACCATCGCGATGGCGGCCAACAACCTGCCGAACACGTTCGTGCCGGGCCGCAATATCCTGTTTCTGACGATCGGTGCGACGATCGCCTATCGCCGCGGCTTGCGCGTGCTGGTGGGTGGCATGTGCGAGACGGACTTCTCGGGCTATCCCGACTGCCGCGACGACACCATGAAGGCCTTGCAGGTCGCGCTGAACCTCGGCATGGACCAGCGTTTCATCGTCGAGACACCGCTGATGTGGATCGACAAGGCCGACACGTGGCAGATGGCGCAGGATCTCGGCGGCAACCTGCTGGTCGAAACCGTGCGTGAAGACACGCATACATGCTATCTGGGCGAGCGCAGCGTGCTGCATCCGTGGGGTTACGGCTGTGGCGAGTGCCCGGCGTGTCAGTTGCGTCAGCGCGGCTACGAGCAGTGGCGTGCACGCGGTAACGACGCTGGCAATAGCGCTGGCAATAGCGCTGGCAATAGCGTTAGCAATAACGCCAGCTAGCACGCCGCTAACCATCAGACGCACGGCGCGGCCTGATCCATCAAAAATCGAGAGCATCATGACGTACGCGGTTAAGGAAATCTTCTACACCTTGCAGGGCGAGGGCGCGAATGCCGGCCGCCCGGCGGTGTTCTGCCGGTTTGCGGGGTGCAACCTGTGGACCGGGCGCGAAGAGGACCGTGCCGAGGCCGTATGCCAGTTCTGCGATACCGAATTCGTCGGCACCGATGGCGAGAATGGCGGCAAGTACCGCACGCCGTCCGACCTCGTGGCGCAGATCGTGGCGCTGTGGCCGGAAGGCGACCGCGCGCATCGCTTCGTGGTTTGCACGGGCGGTGAGCCGCTGCTGCAACTCGATGCCCCGCTGATCGCGGCACTCCATGCCGAGGGCTTTCGCATCGCTGTGGAGACCAACGGCACGCAGGTCGTGCCCGAAGGCATCGACTGGGTGTGCGTGAGCCCGAAGGCCGATGCCGGGTTGGTCGTCACGCGCGGCGACGAGTTGAAGGTCGTCGTGCCGCAGGATCGCCAGCGTCTGGCCGAATACGAGACGCTCGACTTCACGCATTTCTATCTCCAGCCGATGGATGGCCCGCTGCGCGACACCAATACGAAGCTGGCGATCGATTATTGCAAGTCGCATCCGCGCTGGTCGCTGTCGATGCAGACGCACAAATATCTGAATATTCCCTGAGCCGTTGCCGTGATTACGATTACCCGGAAACTTGAATTCGATGCGGGCCACCGCATTCCCGACCACCGCAGCCAATGCCGCAACCTGCACGGGCATCGCTACGTGCTCGAGATCACGCTCGCGGGCGAGGTGAGCCGCGAGAGCGGCGCATCGGACAACGGCATGGTGATGGATTTTGCCGACGTGAAAGCACTCGCCAACGAGCACCTTGTCTCTGTGTGGGACCACGCGTTCCTCGTGTACGAGGGTGATACGGCCGTGCGCGATTTTCTGGCGACGATGCCTGACCACAAGACGGTCGTGTTCGATCGTGTACCGACCGTCGAGAATCTGGCCGCCGCCGCGTTCGACAAACTGAGCGGCGTATTCGACGCCCACTACGGCCGCGACCTGCGACTGGTGCGTTTGCGCCTGTACGAGACGCCGAACTGCTGGTCGGAAGTCACGGCATAACGCATTGACGGTGAGGTGCGCCGCCCGTGCGAAAACAAGCCGAAGCTCGCCATGTTTTAGGCGGGAGTTTTCCGAATTCGGTGGGCACTGACCTACCGAGACGCGAATTCGAAAGCATTCGTCGAAAGCCGAGGCAACCCGTCACGGGAAGTCAGAAAGTGTGAGCCCGCCAGATCCTGAGTCTGGCGGGCTTTTTCACTTCTGGAAGCATCATGACGAGAGTATTTGTAGCCGAACTTCGATGGACGCCGGTCGACAATGAAAGAAACGGCGGCGGCGACATCCCGCCTCACATCGTAGGGGAGTTGAATCAAGCGCTGAATCTACGCCGGGGTGGCTTGCCACCCGTGCAAATCGGCGCAACGCCGACGATCGTGCCGCCCCCGAGGTCTTACGAAAGGCGTGCGGGCTTGCTCGACACACTACGCACCGATCTCCAAGCCGTACGCCGCGTACCGTACGCCGAAGAGGCGCCTCGCGCGGCACCCGAAAGACACGCCCGCGCAGGGGCGCGAGGCCAGGACGGCAGACGCGGCAATCTGGCTGTGCAGCACGGTTGGACGCCCCCGAGCACACGACGGGCAGCGATTCCCGCGGCGTACGAGCGACGCCCGGAGCCAGCCGTCGACAAAGACTTGCCCCCGCCATACGACTCACAAGTCGGTGCGCTGCCTGCCTACGCTTCGGTGGATGTCCCGCCGCCGTATGCGCCACCGGACAAGGCGTGGCTCGGTGCGTTCTTCGGCCAGTCACGCCGCACGGACGTCGACCGCGGCTGAACGGCGTCATCGCGATATGATGCGAGTTGCACACCGTAACTCATAGGGGACAACTCAAAATGAAATCGCTTCTGCGCGGCTTGTTCGCCGCTTTGCTGTTGACGGCTTTTGCTTTGCCCGCCACGTCGGCATTTGCGAAAGACAAGGTCGTGTACCACATCAATGACGCCGAAAGTCAGGCGCTCGCCGGACTGCGCAACATCCGCAATCAGCTCGATACCGTCCCGGACACCGATGTCGTGGTCGTCGCGCATGCGAAGGGCGTCGACTTCCTGATGAACAACTACAAGGATGCCGCGACCGTCGGGCCGCTCGTCGCTGCGCTGCATGGCCGTGGCGTGAAGTTCGAGGTGTGCGAGATCACCATGAAGCAGCGCAGTCTCACGAAGGACCAGTTCGTGCTGGAAGCGGACTTCACGCCGTCGGGCGTGGTGGAACTCACGCGACTGCAACAACAGGGTTACGCGTACATCAAGCCGTAACCTGACATCGCCGATCTGCGACTCGGGCGTGTGACGTTTGCGCCCGGTCGAACGGGAAGCCGCACCCCGAGCGCTGGATATCGATCCGGCCTTCGGGGTGTTTTCGTATGCGACGTCACTCGCCGGCGCGCGTCGCCGGTTTGGCGCACAATAGGCGCGTGCCCGTCCCCGGAGGTACCTCATGTCGACGTCTTACGCCATGCGCTGGCTGCTCGCCAGCACCACGCTCGCATTAGTGAGTGTGGCGTGCCAATCGATTCCCTATGCGGTGGCGGCGGCTCAGGCCCCCGCGCAGGCACTTACCGACCGGGCAGTCCATGACTATGAAGCGGGGCAGCAGACGCAGGCGCTCGATGAGTTTCGCCGGGCGGCGCAGCAAGGCAACCGGCTGGCCCAGTTCGACTACGCGATGATGTTGCTCGCGGGCGAAGGCGGCACCCCCGACCCGCAGGGGGCCGTGCAGTGGCTCGATCGGGCGGCCAACGCCGGCATGACGCAGGCACAGTACGTGTACGGCAAGATGTACGACGATGGCTACGTCGTGGACAAGTCGATTCCGCAGGCCAACCACTGGTACGAGAAGGCCGCGAAACAAGGCCACGTGCAGGCTCAGGCGGCGATTGCCAACGAGTACTTCATCGGTCGCGGCGTGCCCAAGGATTACAGAATCGCTTTCGGCTGGTACGAGAAGGCGGCAAAGGGCGGCGATCTGCCCTCGCAATACATCGTGGCGAGCTACTACGAGCGCGGCTACGGTGTTGTCACCCCCGATCTCGATCAGGCCCGCTTCTGGTACGAGAAGGCCGCAGCGCAGGGGGATGTTGCTGCGCAGGGCAAGCTCGATGCCTTCAAGCGTCAAGGCGCGCCGGGTAGTGCGGCGTCCACTCGCTGAGCGCCTGAACTGACATTTCAATCCCACGGCATCGTCATTCGCGAGTGCCGTTCCGTCGTCGCTGACGGACGGCCAGCGCGACGTCGGTGCACCCCCGCATCTCGTCTTCCGTCGTAAGTCCCACGCGCCCACGTCTCCATTCCGATGTCACAAGCCACGCCGCGAGTGGCCGCCGAGTCGCGTCTGCAAATCATGATCACTGTTGGGGGATTTAAGAAGAATCCCATCAGGACTCGTCGGCGCAGCGTGAGTAGCATCGGCGTCAACGATGTTACTCATAAGGAGCGCGAACGCCGCAGGTCGCGGAGGACTCGCGGGGACTACCGACCCGCACCGACCGCACACGCTGCCCGTTCGCGAAGAATCGATGGCGCCAGACACTTCGATGGATGCGATCGACAGCGCGCAGCACAGCGCCGTATTGCGGCTGCTCACGGGGCCGATGCGTGGCTGCGAATTCACGCTGACCGAGGGCATCACGCTGTTCGTCATCGGCCCGAGCGATCCGGCCGTCGACCGTGGCTGGCAAGCGGATATGCCGCCGAATGCCATTTACGTGCCGATGGACGGCGAGGGTGACAATTTCGAGGTACTCGTCGATCACGACGACCGCCCGGGCCTCTTCGTCAGAGTGTTGAGTGACGTCGCGGGCAGGGAAATCGGTATCGACGCGACCCAGATCGCGGAGATCGGCGACGTACGCATTGGCGTCAGGCGTGTGGATGAACCCTGGTCGACGCACGTCTCGCGCAGCATGTGCGCGCAGCGTGGCGCATCCGATGCGACGCAAAGCCCGGGCGGGCGCCGCCGCTGGCAACAGATGTTCTGGGGAACCGTGCTGCT
The DNA here is from genome assembly GCF_002179965.1 of Pandoraea sp. PE-S2T-3. GTDB lineage: Bacteria > Pseudomonadota > Gammaproteobacteria > Burkholderiales > Burkholderiaceae > Pandoraea. The sequence goes on along the minus strand of NZ_NGUQ01000007.1, from coordinate 309,653 downwards.
TGCGGTCCTGGCAGGCGGTGCGTGGTTCTACGCCCGCAGTGCGCCGCAACGTCAGGCCGAGGGCATTGCCGAGTATCTGGAGACGATCGGTGGCCGGGCGCAGGTGCTGCCGGGCACCGACGGCATGATGTACGTGCTCACGGAAGACAGCGCGCAGCGACTGTCTCTGACACGCATCCTCGGTGCCGCGGTGATCCAGCGCGAGGGGCTGGTCGTGCTCGCGCTCGACGAAGAAAACGAGCGCATCACGCAGTGGATCGACGCATCGCGCAATCAGGTTCCCTACTTCAAGCTTTATTTCGACGATCCGGCGGCGCCGGAACTGTGGGTCGGCAAGCAGCACTTCCGGCTCTCGGAACACGAGGCCACACAGTTCCGCAGCCTGCTGCACGAAAAGATGCCCTACGCCAAGCGGGTGAGCATCGTCCCGCATGACGAAGCGGATGCCAGTAACGAAGCCGAAGACGCGCTCAAGCGTCAGATGGTGCCGTTTCTGCGCACCGATACCCCCGAGGGCGTGACGTTCCACATCAGTGCCGAACTCGACGACGTGCAACTACGCCGGCTGTACAGCTTCATGCAGAGTTTCGCCAAGCGCTGGGGGACCAAGCTCGTGCGCTTCAACGTTGATTTGCGCGACGACTGGACGGGGCAGAAGTCGTACTCCTACGGCGAGATGGCTTACATCAAAGAGGGGCCACGGCAGTGGCAGTTCGTTAACCGGCAGTAACCGGCAGTAACCGACAGTAACCGCCAGCAAGCGGAAGCAAGCGGCGACAAGTCGCCAAGGAGACATCATGACCACCATCAATGCACCGGACGATCTGAGAACGCTCGAGAAGATATCGCGATCGTTCGACGAAAAAGCGAAGACGCTGAAGACGCGCGTCGACGAAGCCCTCGCGGCCATTCAGGGCGACGCAAGCGACGCGCAGACACTCGCGAAATATCAGGCCGTGCTCGGGGAATACACGCTGGTGCAAAGCGCGCAATCCGCCTCCGTCAAGACTTGGCGCGATACCGCCGCCGGCATCATCCAGAAGTTCTGACGCTACACACCCCGCCACTTTTCGCCACCAGCCTCCAGCCCTTATTCAGCGAGCCCCCCAATGTCGATCGCTCCCGTGGCGCTCTCACCCGCATTGCGCCTCACCGCACCCCCCGCGCATTCCGCGCACTCCGTTATGGATGCCTCGGTATCGGTGATCGCCAATCAGCCCGACGCCACCGATTCTCTTGAGTCGCGTTTCATCCGGGCTGCCGCCGATATGTCCGCCAGATTCGAAGCCGATCGCGCGCAGATCGCCGACGACGTCAACCGGATCGACCCCACGGACCTCGTCGCCATGAACGCCATGCAGGTCCGGCTGGCGCAATACAGCCTGGATGTGTCGATGACGTCCACGCTCGCGCGCAAGGTCGTCGGTGCCGTGGAGGCGTTATTAAGGTGAAGTATCGCAATGCCCTCGTCGTGTGTGCACTCATCCTGCTGGCCGGTTGCCGGCGCGGCGAGATGTTGCTCACGTCGCTCGACCAGCAGCAGGCCAACGAAGTCGCGGCGGTACTGCTTCGTCACGACATTGCGGCGGAAAAGGTCGATGCCGGCAAGGCGGGCTACGCGATCAAAGTCGACGCGAGCGACTTCCCGGCCGCCGTCGACTGGCTCAAGACCTACGACCTGCCGTCGCGCCCGCGCGTGGAGATCGCCCAGATGTTTCCGCCCGATGCGCTGGTGGCATCGCCGCGCGCCGAGCGTGCACGACTGTATTCGGCCATCGAACAACGGCTCGAACAGTCGCTGCGTCTGATGCGCGGCGTACTCGCCGCGCGCGTTCACGTGAGCTACGACGTAGAAGGTCTCGCCGCAGATCAGGGGCAGTCGGCGCCTCATATTGCAGCGGTCGCGATCTATCAGAACGATGTGGATGCGACGGCGCTCATCAACGATGTGAAGCGCTTTCTGAAGAACAGCATCGACGACGTGCGCTACGAAAACATTTCGGTGGTGCTGTCTGCGCAACCGGCCGCCATCGAGGTACCGGCCAAAGTGCCGGCGGGCCCGGGCAATGCGGGGCCCGGGTACTGGGGGTACTGGACCACGGGGCTACTTGCGCTGCTGCTGGCTTTCGCCGTCGTGTCCGGCATCGGCATGATGACGCGTGCGCGGGCGGCAAGGCAACGCCCGTTCCCGACAGTGGAGGACCTGCCATGACCATGACGCCCGCGCGCAAGCCCTGCCTGCGCGAGTCGCCCAGTGCGATCGCGGTCAACTGGCGAATGATGATGTTCGACCCGGTGTCGTACATCCACCCGGCGCACTTCGCCTTGCCCGAGCCGCTCTCGTCGCCGCGTCAACGTGCCGTCGTCAACGAGATTCTGATCATCGCGCTGCGGCTCGACATGCATTGGCCCTTTGATCGCGTCGGGATCGCCGAGCGCCCGTGGCTGCTCAACTGGCGGCACTTGCCGCAAGTGGCGTTTCTGATGGGATGTCAGGCGCTCAAGGCGGGACTGTGCCGGCGTGCTGCGATGCTGAACCTGCCGGGCTGGGCGAGCGCTTTCGCCAGTCTGCCGCTACTTGAACCCACCGCGCCGACGGGGCTGCATCCGCCTTCGCACGCGGACCTGCTGGCCGAGGGTTTCGCGCGCTTGACCGCGATTGCCGCTCCGCTCCCCGAGCCGGTGCGCCAGCGTCTGCCGCTGTTGTTTGCGTCAGACGTTGCGCGTGCCGGACACAGCCCCGGCGCATTCGACCTGCGCCTGTTCGTGACTGCCTTGCAATATGCCAAAAAGCATCCCCATTCCCCCCCTGACAACCGCCATTGACGGTGTCGTCGTGAAGCGTCGGCAACTGGCCCGCGGTGCTGTGCACGCCCGCGTCGATCGCGACATCCGGCAGTGGGCAAAGCGGCACGTGCGCGAATCGCAGGCGCTCGCCACGCGGCTGCAACGCCGGGCGATGCGCGATGGCTATGCCTGCGGCATTGCGGCGGCGCTTGAAGACACGGTGGCCCATCTCATGCGCACCGAGCAGATGTGCCGGCAGTGGCGCACCGAGATGGCTGCCCGGACGAGAACCCTGCTCGCGTCGGCAGCAACGCACCCGCAGGCGCTGCTCGCGGCCCTTGCCGACGCATTGGACACCTTCGCTGCCTCGCCGTCCGATGCGCCGCTGATCATCGCGTTGCCGGCAACGCTCGGGGCCCATCGCGAGTCGATTCGGACCCGCGCGACGGCCGCCTTCCGCGCAGCTGTGACGTTCGAACTTCGCCGCGACGATGGGGTTGCCGTGCGGCGTGGCGATCACGTCGTCGAATACAACCCGGCCGAGTTCCTCGAACGGGCCGGTCTGGCTTTCGATGCGCAGCCGGACGTACTGCCCGACGTGTTGCCGGGTGACCTGCACGCCCTGTTGGCACCGGCCTTGTTGTCGTTGCAGGCGCGTGTCGATGCGCTCTCCCGACAGGCGCGGAACTACGTTCCCGGGAGCGCCGTTGAAACCTTGACTCGGGGCGCCGCCGCATGAGCCCGGTGTCCAGCCTCGACAGGTCGAACCACGTCGCGAGTGCGCAGGAAAGCGCCGTCTCGCCAACGTTGTTACAGCGCGTGCACGACGCCCGTGCCGGGCGTGAACGGCGACCCGGCGATGCCGCACCCGAGCCGCTAAACAACCTGGACCCGGTAAGCGAGGGCAGTGATGGAAGCCACCAGGACGCGGGCGGTTTCGACGTCGCATCGATATTCCGCGACATCTGGATTCGCAAGCAGTGGGTGGACTGGTTCGAGAGTGGCAGGCAGCGCTATCAGGAGATAGGTGGGATGTAGTCACGCGGTGCGCAGGCGGGCACCGCATCGCAGAGAGAACCCCGACGATACGACTGAAGTGAGGTGGGCAATGAGAGGTATGGAAATCATGGGATTACGGCAGGAACTGTGCGCAAACGACGCCCGTGCGCTGGCATCCGATGGCGTGTGGTTCGTCCGGCAGACGACGGGGGATCTTTCGCTGGTACTGCAATCCACGCATGCCAGTCAGTCGACGCGCCTCGCATTGCCCGCCGGCTACTGCGGTTTGTTGATGTTTGGCCGTGGCCAGGTGCGTGTCGCTGGCGGCGCGTTGGATTACCACCCGTTGCATTGCGACGTGCTCGTCAAACTACTGGCCTTCATGGACGAAGCCAGAGTCGCCGGGCCCTGCGAAGCCGAGCGCCACGAGAGCTCGCCGACGTTGCACCACGTGCCCGTAGACGCGCTCTGGACCGACCGGCGTCAATGCGAGATTTGGTTTCTGAGCCAACTCGCGGCGCCAAGCGACGCCTTCTGCACCATGCTGGCAGTGCTGCGCCGCGGCGAGTCGTACAAGCTCGTGCGCTTCCTGCTGTCGCGTTCGCACACGGGCGGCACGTTGCGTCACATGTGCGCGAAATACGGTGTGTCGTATTCGCATTTCCGGCGGTTGTGCCGTTGTGCACTGGGCGAATCGGCCAAGATCGTGTTGCGCGACTGGCGCATGGCGCGCTCGATGCTCGAGGTCGCACAGGGCAGCGATAGCTATACCGAGATTGCGCTGCGCAACGGTTACGCGTCGTCGTCACACTTCTCCACCGAGATCAAGGAACTGATCGGCATGTCGCCGACCCATGCGGCGGGTGCATTGCGGACGTTGGCCCGATGAAGACACGGCACTCTCTCGTCGGTGCAATGTTATGTGTCGCGATGTCTGGCGCCGCCAACGCGTCGTGGGCGATGACGCTGGCGTCGGCCGCCACACCCGACGAAGCCCCCGCTGCTAACACCGCATCGCCGCGCGGCGGTTATGTCGCACGCAACGACAACTTGCGCGTGTTCTTCGACGCCCTCTCCCCGTATCTCGGCAAGCCGGTGATTGTGAGCAAGGCCGCTGCGAGAAAGCAGGTGTCGGGTGATTTCGACTTGTCGAACGCACGCGCCTTGCTCGAATCGCTCGCGGCAAAGCTGGGTCTCATCTGGTATCACGACGGACAGTCGATCTATCTCTACGACGCGTCGGAAGTGCGCAGCGCGACGGTGTCGCTTCGGTATGCCCGTGTGGCCGATGTGACTGCGTATCTGCGCACGACAGGCCTTTATGACCGTCGTTATCCGGTGCGCGGTGACACACGCAGCAATGTTTTTTATGTCTCGGGACCGCCGGTGTTTGTCGATCTCGTGCTTGCCGCGTCGAAGTCGCTCGACCGGGCCACGCGAAGCAATGACGAAGCGCTGGCCTCCGCGCCGGAACATATCGGCGTGGTGCGTATGGACAACGCGTTCGTCACCGACCGTACCTACGTGATGCGAGATGAAAAGATCGTCATTCCCGGCATGGAGACGATCGTCAGGCAACTGGTCGCTTCAGGGGACACGTCGCCGTCGCAGGAAATACCTTCCGCGTCTACGTCGACGGGCAATGCTTCAGCCGATGCAACCGATGCCGCTAGCGATGACAACTCGTCGACGGCGCACACAGTGCCTGAAAATGCCCCCGAGACGGCCCCCTCGGCCCAGACGCCAATCGTCGTACGTGCCTATCCTGCCGGCAACAGTCTCATCGTCAGAGGGACGGCACAACAGGTCGAGCGCATCGAGCGGTTGGTGACGCGTCTGGACGTCCCGCGCCGGCACATCGAACTCTCGCTGTGGATCATCGATCTGCGCCGCGAAGCGCTCGATTCGCTCGGTATCGACTGGTCCGGCGGCGTGAATCTGGGGTCGAAAGTGGGCATGCTGCTCAATGCCGCCACGCCCTTGAGCACGCTGGACGGTGTGCGCTTTCTCGCGCAGATCCACGCGCTGGCGTCGAACGGGCGGGCCACCGTGGTGTCGCGCCCGGTGATTCTGGCGCAGGAGAATATTCCGGCGTTGTTCGATGGCAGCCAGACGTTTTATGTGCCGCTCGAAGGCGAACGCACGACCGATTTGCGAAGCGTCACCTACGGCACGATGGTGAGCGTGTGGCCGCGCTTTGCCGGTGACGACGAGATCGAGATGACGCTCAACATCGAAGATGGCACGAGCGCTTCACCCAGAGAAAGCGACAGCAAGTACACGGCGTTGCCGACCGTCTCGCGCACGCACATCAGCACCATTGCGCGCGTGCCGCAAGGCAAGAGTCTGCTGATCGGTGGTTACACCCGCGACGGCGGCGATACGGTCGAGAAAAAGATTCCGTTGTTGGGCGATATTCCGCTGCTCGGGCGGTTGTTTCGCTACACGAGCAACGCGCAGAACAACAATGTTCGCGTGTTCCTGATTCAGCCGCGCGAGATCGGTCAGGCACTGGCGCGCGACGCGAGCGACATCGGCGGCGATACGATCAAGACGCTGCCTTATGCACCGGATGCCACCTTGCAGGCAGTGCGCGAGGCGAGCGAGTTGATCGCGCCGGCGGGCAATGGCGCAATGGGTGCGGACGCCGCGAATCCGCCGGGCGGATCGCACGCGCCGAACGCGTCGAGCGCGCCAGAAGCGCCAGACAAGACGCGAGACAACACGATGCCGGCCGGCATCGAAGCGAGTGACGGCAGATGGCCTATCCCGCATCGCGGAGGAGGTGTGCATGAACGCGCTTGATTCGGTTCGCCCCCTTTCGTCGCTTGCACCGCTCGCGCCTCACGCTCCGTCCGTTCGTTTCGCGCAGACGCAGGAGAAGACCGCAGCAAGCCGTCACCGCGCGTCGCAGATGGCCGAGGATGACGATGGCCCGACACGACAGATCCTCGCCGGGCCGGTGGCCGACATACAGCGCGCGCAGAACGCCTCGGATGAAATGTCGGCAGCAATGGCGCAGTTCCGCTCGCGCGCGTTGCGCAGCAGTGAAGAGCGCCGGAGTCTGGATGACAGCTACGCGCACCTGCTCGACGAATCGGCCCCCAACAAGATCCAGCGAATTCTGGCCGCGACATGGGCCTCGCCCGAAACGCTTGCGCGCATGCTGTGCGTCGATTTTCCCGACGTGAGCGACCGCTGGCTCGCGCTCCGGATTCTGATCTCGCAACGCGAGTCGCTCGCGCCGGCACAACAGCATGCGCTCGACACCTTGCTGGCGCAGGCCGAGGCCGCGCCACCACAGGAAGTGCGTGAGCGCCTGGCCGGCGTTCACTGCGCGATCAAGGCGCGTCTGGCGAATGCCGGGATGCCGTTGGGTTATACGCCGGCGATGTTGCGTGCCGCCTATCGCAATTTCCTGTGCGGCGACGAGGCCGACGTCGAGATCTATCAGAACTGGATCGCAGGCTTCGGCTTCGACCGGCGCACACAGGTCCTTCATTTCATGGAAGGCGCGCTGGTCGACGATATGCGCGCCAATGATCCGAGCAGCACGGCCCGCGAGTTTCTGCTGCCCCTCACGCGACTCGCCGTTTTGCGACGCCTGCGGACTTGCGAAGCCACCTTCATCACGCGTGTCAGCACCAGCCCGCTGGCGCGCCCGTTCAATGATCGTGCGCAGGACTGGTTGCATTTTCTGCTGGCCATTCTGACCGACCCGCAAGCGCTCGATGGGGCATTGCGCGACGTTACCGGCGACGCAGCGATGCGGCAGGGGTTCGACGCCCACGGCAAGCTGATCGGTTTGTTGCAGCGTGCCTGCCAGTTGTTGCCGGGCGAGCCGCTGCAAACGCAGGACGCACGCGACGCGGTGCTCGACGGCCTGCTGCGCTTCGCCGAGGCCGCGTATCGTCGCGAGCCGGTGGCCGCCGGTGCGGATCCGGTCTCTCGCGACCGCAGGAGTGTCTGATGCCGAGCCTGCTGCTGGGCGGTCTGCGCGAGCGGCCCGAAATCATCATCCTGATCCTGATGACGTGCGTGATCGCGATGCTGGTGATACCGCTGCCGACCTTTCTGGTCGACTTTCTTATCGGCATCAACATCGCGTTGTCGGTGTTGCTTTTTCTCGGCGCGTTTCACATCGAGAAGATCCTCAGCTTCTCGTCGTTTCCGTCGATGTTGCTGATCACCACGCTGTTCCGTCTGGCCCTCTCGATCAGCACGACGCGCCTGATCCTGATGGATGCGGACGCCGGCAGGATCATCGATTCGTTCGGCGACTTCGTGATCGGCGACAGTCTGGCGGTGGGCTTCGTGGTGTTTGCGATCGTCACCATCGTGCAGTTCATCGTGATCGCCAAGGGCTCGGAGCGTGTGGCCGAGGTGGCCGCACGGTTCTCGCTCGACGGCATGCCGGGCAAGCAGATGAGCATCGACGCCGACGTGAAGGCCGGCACGCTCGACACCGAAGGCGCGCGTGAGCGGCGCAGCGTGCTCGAGCGCGAGAGTCAGCTTTACGGGTCATTCGACGGTGCGATGAAGTTCGTCAAGGGCGACGCGATCGCCGGGATCGTCATCATCTTCGTCAATCTGATCGGCGGCATCATCGTCGGCGTGACGCAACGTGACATGGCGCTGAGCGGTGCCATCACCACCTACTCCACGCTGACCATCGGCGACGGACTGGTGGCGCAGATTCCGGCGCTGCTCATCTCGGTGGCGGCGGGCTTTGTCGTCACGCGGGTGAACGGCGAAGCCGGCAACATGGGCCGCACCATTGTCAGCCAGCTCATGAGCAACCGGTTCGTGCTCGGGGCAACGGCGTTGCTCACCCTGCTGATCGGCACATTGCCGGGCTTTCCGATGCTCACGTTCACGGTGCTCGCCGGTCTGCTGGCGGCGGCGTGCTATTTCGCGCGGCCGAAGTCGGTCACCGCAGCCGATGCCGGGGCGGTTGCGGGCACACGCCGGGGCGACGCCTCGGGTAGCGACAGCGGCAAGCCGTCAAAGCACGCTTCCGGCAGCGGGTTGATGTTGATCGACGATCTCGACGGCGTCGCCCCGGCAACGGCACCGCTGGCCGTCGTCGTCCCTACTGCCCGGGTGGCTGCGCTCGAAGCCGATGCCTTTGCGCGCCGTATCCGCAGTCAGTTCTTCAACGACTTCGGGGTGCATTTGCCCGAGGTGCTGCTGCAAGGCTCGGCCCAGATCGACGCCGCGCGGGCGGCCGTCTACATCAACGAAGTGCGTGCCGACGAGTTCGGCATCTACTACGACCGCGTACGCGTCGAGGCCTATACCGACGAGGTCGCGGCGATGGGGCTGGCACCGGCTTTCTCGGGGCCCGAGCGGGGCCGCGGCGCATGGGTCACACCGGCGCAGGGCGACCTGCTCGCGCAGATGAACCACGCCACGCTCGCGCCGGGTGACGAGCTGTACCAATGCCTCGCGGTCTTGTTGACGCGTCACGTGAACGAGTTCTTCGGGATTCAGGAGGCGAAGAAGATGCTCGATCTCGTGGAAGGTCACTACCCGGATCTGGTCAAGGAAGTGCTGCGTCATGTGGCGTTGCAGCGGGTGGCCGAGATTCTCCAGCGGCTGGTGATGGAGCGCATCTCGGTGCGCAACATGAAGCTCGTGATGGAAGTGCTCGCGATGTGGGCGCCGCGCGAGAAAGACGTGCTCAACCTCGTCGAACACGTGCGCAGCGCGCTTGGCCGCTACATCTGCAACAAGTTTCTGCGCAACGGCGAGCTGCGGGTCGTCATGCTGTCTGCGGAGCTCGAAGAGACCGTGCGCCGCGCGATCCGTCAGACAGCGGGCGGGTCGTTCGTCAACATGGAGCCGAAGGATGCCGAGACGTTGCTTGATCGCGTCGGCCTCTCGCTCGACGCCTCCGGGCGTGCTCACAAGGACGTGGTGATGCTGGCATCGGTCGACGTGCGGCGTTTCGTCAAGAAGCTGGTGGAGACGCGCTATCGCGATCTGGAAGTGTTGTCGTTCGGCGAATTGGTCGACGGGGTGTCAGTCAACGTGATCGCCACGATATGACGCATTTCATCAGGCAGATGTCGCTCGTTTCGCGTATCGCAGGCCATACCGCGGAGGCGCATATGCCGGGCGTCTCGATCGGCGAAATATGCGAGGTTCGCCGGACGTGGCGCGATACCGAGACCGTCGGGCAGGCCCAGGTCATCGCTGTGCACGACGATCGCGCCATGCTGAGTCTGTTTGCTGCCACGCAGGGACTGTCGTGCGAATCCGCGCTGGTGCCCACGGGAAGTCACGCGACCTGCCGCCCGCAGGCCGGGTGGCGGGGTGCCGTGCTCGATGCGCGTGGCGAGATCGTTGACCGGATTGACGGACAACCGGTGTCACCGCGCGTGCCGGTCGGGGCGCGCGAAGCGCGCCCGTTGCTGGCGCCCGCGCTCCCCTACGACGCCCGCGTCGGGATCGACGCGCGGCTGCATACGGGCTTGCGGGCCATCGATGGCTGTCTGCCGTGCGGGCGAGGGCAGCGCGTGGGCATCTTCGCGCCGGCGGGTTGCGGCAAGACATCGTTCATGAACACGCTGATGGCCGGGGTGGCGGCCGATACGACGGTGATCGCGCTGATCGGCGAACGGGGCCGCGAGGTCGTGGAAATTGTCGACGAATTGCGTCAGTCGCCCAGTGCGCATCGCTGCATCGTCGTCTTCGCCCCGTCGGACGCTCCGGCCGTCGCCCGGCGTAATGCGGCGCTGCTGGCGACCACGGTGGCCGAGTATTTCCGCGAGCAGGGTCACCACGTCGCGCTGTTTGTCGATTCGCTCACCCGCTACGTACGCGCCTGTCGCGATCTCGCGCTGGCCACCGGCGAGCCGCCGATGCGTGCGGGCGTGCCCGCCTCCGTCTATGCCGCGCTGCCTCAGTTGCTCGAACGCGCAGGGGCGTCGACGTCAGGAAGCATCACGGCGTTCTACACGGTACTGATCGAAGACGACGATACGACCGACCCGATGGCCGAGGAGATTCGCTCGATTCTGGACGGCCATATCCATCTGAGTGCGCGACTCGCGCAGCGAAGTCATTACCCGGCCATCGATGTGCTGCGCAGTGTGAGCCGGGTGGCGACGCGTGTGGCCACACCGAAGCACCTGCGTGCCGCAGGCGCGTTGCGTGCCTGGCTCGCGCGTCTGGAGGCGTTGCAGACGCTCGTCGATCTGGGGGAATACCGACCCGGTGTCGATGCGCAGGATGACCGTGCGATGGCCGCAAAACCGGCCATGGAGGCTTTTCTATGTCAGACGCGCGACGAATGGTCGTCAGAAGACGAGACCCTGGAGAGATTGCATGACATCGTGGACTGATCTGCGCCGTCTGCGCTACGGCGCCGGACAATTGAAGCAGTTGCAGGAGCGCGATCTGCGCGAGCTCTCCGCGAGGGAGGCGACACTCGGTGCCCAGCGTGACGCGTTGCACCAGCAGTGCGATGCGATCGGGGGACTGATCGAATCGTCGCGTCTGTCGCAAGTGCAACTGGATCTCGCCGGGCTGCAACGCGAATTGCGCGCGGGGGCGCTGTTGCGGCAGCAAGTGCGGGAGTTGGGCGTGCGCGCGACGACCCTCGACGAAGCCAGCGACGCCCTCGCCGCACAACGCGGGCACAGCGAGGCGTTGCAGCGGCGTTGGTGCCGCAAGGAAACGAAGTACACCCGCCTGAGCGCGGCGTTGCGCAAGACGGCAATGCGTCGTGCGGCGCAACGCGAAGCGCTCGACATTGAGGAGCGTCTGGCATGGAAACGCTAGAGATGCGCGCAGCGCCTCCGTCACCGGCAAGTACGGCGTCGAGCCGGGAGAGTCAGGACGGACAGAACGATAGCGAAGTGACGAAAGCCTTTGAACAGGCGTTAAAACGCCGGTCATCCGAGCGCAGAGCGCATGACGCGCCGGACGGGAGCGCACCGGCTGCGGTGCCGATATGGCCGGTGATGTGGCGTGCGGAAACGACGCTGCACGCGACGCCTCAACGACCGGACAAACGTGCCGCCACCGAGACGGAACGTGCTGAGCGCAAGGCGCCGCCGCCCGCCCGGCACCGGCACGCCACGGCAACGGCCGAGACCGGCACCACGGACACCCCCGGGTCACGCCCCGGCGTCGCGGTTCATAGAACGCGAGTCACGCTGGCAGATACGGCGATGGCGGGGCTTGGCGAGCGAGCCGACGTCCCGAACGCCAACGCCACTGCGCCACCGGCAGCGAGCGCCGTACGGGGGGCGCCCCTGCCGCCCGAGCATCGCAAGACGGATATCGGTGCGACCGACAACGTCCCGCTCCTGAGCCTGCCGGGAAGCGCCGCACGCGACACCACGCATGCCATGCCACTCCCGGCACAGGGACAACGGGACCGGCCCGCGCAACCGCCGCCCGGTGGCACCGACCGATACCTGCCGGCTGTCGGCAGCGACGGGTTGCGATATGCCTTCGACAGTTGGGGCAAGGGACATTTCGTCCACGTGCAGTGTGTGCAGATCGGTGGCCAGCAGGGTTTCGTTCTCGGGGCGTCCGATGCGCTGGTGCAGCGCCGGTTGCAGGCGATGTGGCCGGGCACGCCGGCAGGCGCGTCGCGCTGGCAGTTGGGCGAGCCTGCGGCACTGAAGGTGGCGGGTGTCTTGCCGATGGGCGATGCCATGCAGGAGGAGGGCGAATGCTGAGACTGCGTCGCGTCGACGGCGCCCAGTCACGGCTTGCCAGGGCAGAAGCCGTCTGGCGCGCGAGGGGCTTGCGCACGTCGCTCGAACACCTGCCGCGCATGGGCACGTGGATCTGCGTGCGCGACACGGCGAGAACCTGGCAGGCGTGGATCGAGCCGGGCATGTGGCTCGAAGGCGTATCGCGCGAGCTGGCATCGCTCGCGTGTTGTGCGGATACCGAGCGACTCGCGGCGCGGCTGTTTGCCTCGAGCGAGCGCCCCCTGCATTTGCCGGTCCCCGAGTTGGGATACGACGCCCTGGAGGTTGGCGCACCCATCGACGGCAGCGCTTTGCCCGACGGGTTGCTCCTCAAGGTGCGGGCGAGCGAATGCCCGGTGTGGATCGCCGATGCGCCCGTGGTCGACGACCGGTTGCAGCGCGATCTGGATGGCGTGCGGTTCTGGCTGGATGCGGAGTTGGGCCGGAGCCGGGTGAGTGCGGCGACGCTGGGATCGATTGAGCGCGGGGACGTTCTGCTTATTCGTGAGGCACACCGCTGGCTGAGTTGCGGCGGACTGACGATGGGCAGCTATCGAGTGGAAGAAGGAGCGTTGATGCTGGAAACCTACACACAACCGGAGGCGGTGCACGAGGCGGCATCGGCGGCATCAAAGGTATCGTCTCTCGAGCAATTACCCGTGGACCTGGTGTTCATCCTGCAACGCCAGCGAATCTCGCTGGCGGAGCTGCGGCAGCTTTGGCAGACGCAGACACTGCCGTTGCCACCGGGGGCCGAGCAATGCGTGGAAGTTCGCGTGAACGACGCGCTGATCGCGCGCGGCGAACTCGTGCAACTCGATGGGCGGCTGGGCGTAGAGATCAACGAGTGGTTCGGGAGCGCGGCGCATGTGGAGTGATGTACCGGCCATCGGCGTATTGAGTCTGTTCACGCTGTTACCGTTCTTGATCGCCTCCGGCACTTGCTATGTGAAGTTCTCCATCGTGTTCGTGATGGTGCGTAACGCGCTCGGGTTGCAGCAGGTGCCGAGCAACATGACGCTCAATGGCGCGGCCTTGCTGCTCTCGATGTTCGTGATGCTGCCGGTGGCCACCGCCGTGTTCAATGCCTACGAGGCGAACCCGGTGAACTTCGCCGACGCCGCGTCCGTGCGCCTCTTTATCGACGAGGGGCTGGCGCCGTACCGGGCATATCTGCTCAAGTACGCCGACCCGGGCCTCACGCAATTCTTCGCGCGAGAAGAGATGGGGCGCGACGCAGGCGCAGTGCCGGGGGACGGCGAGCCGGCCGAGCCCTCCCTCTTCGCCCTGTTGCCCGCCTACGCGCTGTCGGAAATCAAGAGCGCCTTCACGATCGGCTTCTATCTGTATTTGCCGTTCGTCGTCGTCGATCTCGTGGTGTCGAGCATCCTGCTTTCACTGGGCATGATGATGAGCCCGGTCACGATCTCGGTACCGATCAAACTGATTCTGTTCGTGGCGATGGATGGCTGGTCGCTGTTGTCGCAGGGGCTGATCCGGCAGTACCTGCCATGAGCACGATGACCCTCACGACCGTCATGGCGAACATGACCGCCGCGTACCGGAGGCCGTCGTGGACAACCTGATCTTTGCAGGGAACCGAGCGCTATATCTGGTGCTGATCCTTTCGGCCGGGCCGGTCGCGGTGGCGACGCTGGTCGGTGTGGCCGTCGGGCTGCTCCAGACCGTAACGCAGGTGCAGGAACAGACGCTGCCGTTCGGTCTCAAGCTGCTGGCCGTCTCGTTGAGCCTGTTCCTGCTGGCCGGCTGGTACGGCGAGACGTTGGTGAGTTTCGGCACGACCGTGATGCGTCTGGCGATGACGGGCAAGAGTTGACGTGACGTCATTCGCATCCCTGTCGTCGCTCGCCTCCGCCCACTTTGACGGCGTGATCGCGGCAGGCATCGCGTTCGCGCGCGTGGCCCCGGTCGTCTACCTTTTGCCGATACTCAATGGCAATGTGATGTCCGGCGTATTGCGCACCGCTGTGGCCATGTGGATCGCAGTCGGGGTCTGGCCCTATGCCTACGGTGCGCCGCTCGACATGACGACACCGGTCTGGTCGCTGGTCATTCGCGAAGGCAGTGTCGGTTTGCTGCTGGGTTGCGCACTGGCGTGGCCGTTCTGGGTCTTTCACGGGTTGGGTGCGTATATCGACAACCAACGAGGCGCCACGCTCAGCAGCGTGATCGACCCGGCCAATGGCGTCGATACGTCCGAGCTGGCTAACTTCTTCCAGTGGTTCGGGGCCGTCATCTACCTGCATCTCGGCGGCATGACACTGCTGCTGGAGGTGATGGCGAAGAGCTATCGCGTTTGCGAGCCATTCGGCCAATGCACGCTGTCGTCCGATCGTGTCTACGCCCTGCTCGACACGATCGTGAGTCACGCGATCTCGCTGAGTGCGCCGGTCGTCGGGGCGTTGCTGCTCAGCGAACTGATGTTGGGCTTGCTCTCACGTTTCGCGCCGCAGGTGAATGCGTTTGCGTTGTCGCTGACGATCAAGAGTCTGATCGCGTTTGCGGTGTTGCTGATCTACTTCTCTGCCGCGTTACCCGATGCCCTCAATGGGCTGACGACCCGGCCGCACGATGTCGTGCGCTGGCTTTCCCCCGTGGAGCGCTAGGGTGGCGTCCAAGACGGAGAAGCCGACCGCCAAACGCCTGCGCGATGCTTCCCAGAAGGGGCAATCGTTCAAGAGCAAGGAGCTGACGACGGTAACGCTCGTCTTCGTCGGGCTGCTGTTCGTGCTGTCGACCGATCCGCTCGTCTGGTTGATGCAGGAATACCGTCAGGTGCTCGCCGAGGGGACGTTCGCCAACCCGCAGGCTTATGCGCTCAGCCTGTTTCAGCACGGCTTGCGCATGCTGGCGCCGGTGTGGCTCGTGTGTACGGCGGCGGCGGTACTGCCCGCGATGCTGCAAACCGGTTTTGTCTGGGCGAGCCAAGCCATCAAGTTCAATCTTGGTGCGCTCAATCCCTTGCAGGGTGCCAAGAAGATATTCAGCCTGCGCACCATGAAGGATGCCCTGAAGTCGGTGCTGTATCTCATGAGCTTTGCGGGCATTGCCCTGGCGCTCTGGTTCGACGGCCGCGGCCTGTTGTTCGCGCAGGTTCACATGAGTCCGGCCGGTGTCGCCGCCGCGTGGGCGGTGCTCATCGGCAAGCTCGCGTGGATCGCGTTGGCATGTATCGCACCGATTGCCGTGCTCGACGCCATGGTCGAGTTCTGGCTGTTCATCCGCGAGCACCGGATGGAGGTGCAGGAGGTCAAGCGCGAGCACAAGGACAGCGAAGGCAACCCCGAAATCAAGTCGCGGCGCCGTGAGTCTCACCACGAGTTGCTGTCGGAGCCGATGCGCGCCGACATTCGCGATTCACGCTTGATCGTCGCCAATCCCACCCATATTGCCGTGGGCATCTATTTTCGGCCCGATGTCATTGCGTTGCCTTTTATCTCGGTGATGGAAACCAATCAGCGCGCGATGGCCGTACGGGCCTATGCCGAGTCGGTGGGGGTGCCTGTCATCCGCGACGTGAGACTCGCGCGACAACTGTATCGCACGCATCGCCGCTACACGTTCGTCGCCCTCGAAGACCTGGACGCCATCATGCGCCTGCTGCAATGGCTCGACGATGTCGAGCGCGCCGGCGCGCAGGACGATCTTGCCGACGCCGGTCCGGCCGGCGGCGGAGTCAACGATCCGTCGGAAGTTCGCCGGGAATAAGCCGCTTTCTGCAAGTTATTCACGTCGCAGGTTGGTTTAATGAAGCTCATCGGGACGCCGCTGACTGCGAAACGCAGCAACGTGAGGCTCCCCAATGGTTTGAACGATCGGGAGGATCGATGGGACGACATGGCGACGAGATGCAGGACACGCTTCACGCGATTGCGGGGGCGGCGATGACGAGACTCATGCAGGTCGCCCGCGATGACGGCATTACGTTGCCCACGGGGTTTATCCGGTCGCTCGATGTGCGCGGGGCATCGTCGCCGTACGGCGTGATCGCATCGTCCACGTTGGTGCGACGACAGACGGTGCTGGCACTGCGCGTCTCGGCGCGTCACACCGAGGCCGGGCACGTGCGAACACGCGAGGCGTTTGCCGCGAGTCAGCAGGTGGCGATGGCGGCGGACTATGCCGTGGCCGAGACACAGGTCGTACTGGACGTTCTCTCGCCAGGCGACCCGCAGTACACGCGGGCAATTCACAAATCTCAGCATGCCACCGCCGAGGCGCGAGCGGCGTCGGCACGGGCCGACGACTGTTACCGCGCCGTGCGCGCGGGCAGTGCCGATGGCTGGGTCCGTTGCCTCGCATCGTTGCCGCTGCCCCGGATGGTCATGCGCAGCGACCGGCGCGAGAGCGCGGGTGTCGCGGCCGTGAAGGACGCACGGGGTGTCATCGCGCATCCCATGGCAACGCAGGGCAAGACAGGCAGGGCAACCCGGGTCGCCAACTGGCGCGGTGCCGGCGCGTTGCCGAATGGATTTCTACCGACCGGCCGATTGGCCGGTCGACGACTCACCCGGTGTCGGGTATCGGAAGGAGGAAAAGTAATGTCAAACGAGACAAAGCAGTTCGAAACGGAAGCGGTGCGTGCCACAGGCGCGATCTGGGACGCGGTCATCGCCGGGGCCAGTCTGAAAGACATTCACGGCATTTCGAGCGAGACCATGGACGGTCTGTACGCGCATGCTTACGACTTCTACTGCAAAGGACAGTTGGCGCAGGCTGAAGCGTTCTTCCGCTTCCTGTGCATCTACGACTTCTACAACTCGGAGTACATCGTCGGTCTGGCGGCCGTGTGCCAGTTGAAAGCCGAATATCAGAAGGCGGTCGATCTGTACGCCATGGCCTTCGCGGTCGGCAAGAACGACTATCGTCCGGTGTTCTATGCCGGGCAGTGTCAGATGATGATGCAAGACCCCGTGGCTGCACGTGAGTGTTTCGCGCTCGTGAGCGAGAGCAGTGCCGATGCCGAGTTATGTGCCCGGGCCGTGGCCTATCTGAGCGCGCTCGATAGCCCTGCGCCACAGGAATCAGAGGACACCAACGGCGCACAGAGTTTGCAAAACGGACAGGACGTGAAGGACAAGCGCGCAAGCGCCAAGGAGGCCGCATGAATACGACCACGATCGACAGCAGAATGCCGACGCTGTCGCGCGCTGGCGACGGCGACCTCACGCTCACCCCGGCCGGCAAGCCGGTGCCCCCCCCGCTGGTGGGTAACGACAACGTGCTGCGCGATTTGTTGGCGGCCAGTATCGACAAGACACCTGCATCGCTGGACAAGGCGGCAACGATGTCCGATGCGCCCGCATTACAGCCTCCGCGCACGCAGGGCGAGACAGACCTGACGGCGTTGATCGGTCGCATGATGCAGATGCTGGGCAACGGCTCGCTGGCGGAGATCGAGACGCGCCTCGCGCAGTGGCAGGCGCAGGAGTCGTCAAAACAGACCGTTCGAACCAAAGAGGGCGAGGCCTTCATGAGTGCCTTGCGCGACGCCAAGGATGCGTTGAGTGCTTACGAGTCAGCCGCTCAGGTCACGAGTGAGGCGCGAACCGCCCTCGACCGGGCGCGCGACAAGCTGGCGCAAACGCAGGCGGCACTCGATGCAGCGGCGCCGGATACGCCCGAGGCCATCGCCGCCAAGACGGCTCACGATACGGCCAAGGCGGAGTTCGACGCGGCAACGAAGCAGTTCGACGATGCGAAATCGGCACAGAGCAAGGCGCACGATGCCGCCACCGCCGCCGTCAAGAAGAGCGACGCACTGCTGAGCGATCTGATGTCGGCCCCGGAGGCGGCGCCGGGGGAAGACGGCGAGCAGCATCTCGAACAGATCAAGTCGCTGCTCGCCATGATGGCGATGTACGCGAAGTTGCTGGGGGACTCTGCACAGAAAGCCATCGAAGAAGACATGAAGTTCTTCGAGACGGTACGCGACGCCCGCGAGAAGGATTTGGAAAAGCGCAACGCCGACTATCGCGATCAGGTGAAAAAGGCCGAGCAACTGAACCGCACGATGGGCTGGCTGGGCAAGATTCTGGGCGCTGTCATCACCATCGTGGGCATCGTAGGGGCGGCACTTACCGGCGGGCTCACCACGCCGCTGGTGGTGATGGGCGGGGCCATGCTCACCGACACGACCGTTGGTGCGCTGAGTGGCTTCTCGTTGCTGGGTGAAGCGCTCAAACCGTTGATGGCGAGCGTGATCCAGCCGCTGGCGGCGGCAATCGGTGGCGCCATCGGCGGGCTCCTCGAAAAGATGGGCGTCGCCAAAGAGACGGCCGAGATCATCGGCGGCGTGATCGGTGCCGTGGTTGCGGCCATCGCCATCATCGCCGTGCTCGCGTTGACGATGGTGGTGGGCTCGGCCGTGGCCAGCAAGCTGGGCGGCACCATTGGGAATTTGATCGGCGAGACGGTGAAGAAGATCGTGCCCGATCTGATACGCGAATCGATCAAGGCGGGCAGCAAGCTGATGAATCAGGCCGTGGCGGCGATTTCCTCGCGCATGGGGGTCAACGAAGGCAGTGGGCAGGTCATCGGCAATGTGATGACGAAGGTCGCCGTTGGCGGGGAGTTGGGTCTGACGGGCACGCAGGCCGGCGGGCAGGTCGCAGCAGGCGTGTTCGACAAGAACGCGACGGACCTTACCGCCGAAATGGAGATCTCGCGCCAAACGCTCGACAAGGTCAGCGAGTGGGTGAAACAGGCGGCACAGAGCTTCACGTCGTCGGATAACTTCGTCACCAATCTGTTGACGGCGATGTCCGATGCGGCGAAGAACCAGAACGACGCGGGACGCTTCATCCTGAACAACGTACGTGCCTGATCCCGGAGAGAACACATGACCTTTGCTATCGACAGCCGCCCGGTATTTGTCGCACCGAACCCGTCACCGCCCGGCTGGAATGCGGTGCCACCGATCGCGGGAATACCGCGCCTGTTCGATCCCGATGCCGACGCGAAACGTCAGACGCGCTTGCAGGGCGAGGCGACGCTGCCCGCGCTGAACGAGCCTTCTGCGCTGGCGGATCGCCTTGCGGCGCAAGATCTGCTCCGCCAGATCGATGCGGCGGGCAGTCGGGATATGAATCGCGGGATGCCCGACAATCGGGATGCCGCCGTCGATGACAAGCCGCTCGGCGACAGCGACAGCGGCTTCGGCGGCATCATGTCGAAGCAGGGCATGCTGCTGTTGCAGTTCTTCGCGTTCTTCCAGAAGGCGTTCGAGAACGACATCAAACTGCGCAGCGCGTTGACGCAGATGAACGCAGAGTCGCTGAAGGCTTCGGTCGAGGCCATCAAGAAGGGCGGTCTCGCCAACATGATGGGCAACATCTCGGGCGCCACCATATCGCTGGGGATGGCTGGCGCAGGTGCGTTCCAGCAACTGAAGACCGTGGCCGCGCCAGCCAGCGCGCTCAGGCAGGATGTGACGCCTGATGTGCCGACGCCGACGCCATCTTCGTCTGCTTTGTCGTCACCGACCCCCCGACTCGATACCGGCGTCACGCCGAGTGTCGCCGGCGCGCCGGATCTGCCGGATCTGCCGGACGTGCCACTGACGTCACCGGTTCCGCCAACGCCGCCGGCACCACCCACGCCCCCCGCCCCCGATGTGCCGGAGACGCCGCCGCCTGCCGTCGCCGCCGACACGATCAACCCGCTCGAAGCGCAACGCACCAAAGGGCAGGCGCTGATGCAACTGGCCGGCACCACCGGCAGTATCGCGACCGGGTCCGGCCGCTACGCGGAGTCCATCGCTCAGGCTGATCAGCGCCAGAAGGATGCCGCATCGCAGGTTCACAAGGACTCCACCGGTTCGACGCAGGAGCAGGCCAATCGCGACAGCGCCATGATTGCCGACATGCTTAAGGCGATCGACACCGCGATGCAGTCACGTACGAGTGCGATGGGCCTCATCGCGGGGAATATTCGTGCGTGATCAACGGCCTTTGGAGAGACCAGCCAGATGAGCGAAACCGTCAATGCCACCTATCGGCGGAGCCCGTTGCCGCCAAGTGTCGATACCCCGGCGTTGGGCGGGCGTCCGCCCGGTGAGCCGTTCCTTGCCGACTCTGACACCGCCCCCGATGACGCACTGACGGGCGACGTGGTGTTGCTCGCGGGGGCCCTTCAGGCGATCGGCAACCTGAGCGATCGACTGCGCACGCTTGATCGGGAGATTCGCATGCAATCCCCCACGCAAGCGACACGTGACGCGGCGGCGGTGGGGGCGCACGATCTCTCGCGCCGCATTCGCGGACTGGCAGCCATCGAGGTGCCCATCGCCGATAAGGTGCGCGATGACATCGTGAAAGCGATGCGTAGCAGCGTGCCGGGTCTGCAAGGCAATCCGGAGGGGCCGGGCGGTCCGAAGGCTCAGGGCGCCCCCGAGGCGCGACGCGAAGCCCCGGCGCCCGAGGCCGGAGAGTTGCCGCCATCGGCGGACGACACGAGCATGAGCAATGCCGAGCTGTGGGAGAAGATTGCCGAGATGATCGGCAAGATGAAAGACGACTACCTGACGGTCTATGGCGACGCGGCCGACAAATATCTCAAATTCAACGATGCGATAAGCAAGATCGTCGCCAAGCTGTCGACGTGGATCAAGGCGGACGACAAGGGCGAGAAGGTCACATTGGATGTGGCGGCGCTTAAGGCAGCGCTGGAGGAGGTCAAAGCCGCGTTCGAGCTCCCCAATCCCGCCGCCGTGCTGTTCCCGCCTCAGGGCAAGGACGCCGACGGGATCGAGGGGACGACCAAGGAGGCCGCCGAGAAGTGGCTCAAGGATCTGGGCCTGCCCGAGCGAAGCCTGAAGGAGCAGCCGGAAGGCAGCGGCAAGTATGTCGTCGTCATCGACACGGCGCCGCTCGATCGCATGATCGAGAACGTGCCCGCCAGCGGCGTGATGAACCCCTTCGAGCTCGACATCTGGCGCTCCGGTTTCACCTCGCAGGAGAACCTGATCAAGACATCGATGCAGTCTCTGATGCAGCGCTATTCGACGGCCAACTCGGTCTACGACAACCTCGTCAAGATACTGAGCGCCACGATCAATGCCACGCTCGAAGTCTGCAAGGGGTATCTCAGGTGAGCCGGGTGAGCGGCGTGCTCTGTGATGCGGCTCGCCTGCGGGTGCCACCCGTGTTGGCCCCTTGTGCGCGCCGCGCCGGGTTTCGTGCGGGCCCGTTGCGCAATCTCCCGTCGCAGGGGTATCTGTCGGTGATGTTTGCCAGCGGCGATGCCACGTCGATCGGTGTGGTCCTGATGCGGGTGATCCGCGATGCGCTCGACCCTGCGCCGCTCGACGATATCGCGCTGCGCCGCCAGTACATGGCCATGCGCGACGCCGTTCTGCCGCGCGATGCGATGCATCAACGCACGATCTTCGAGCGCTTTGCGAGCGGCGAAGCGCGCTTGCTGGGCGACGTGTTGGGCAGCGTGATCACGATGCTCGCGGAGCATCCGCAACGCGAGTCGTTGTGTGCTTTCGCACTGGCGTTGTTTCTGCGCGGTTCGACGGCCAGCGACGAGATTCGCAAGAACCCGCTCGTCGCGGCCATGCTCGCCGGGCTCGGTTGGTTCGATGGACCGCCAACCTTGTCTGCGCAAGGTCTGATCGCGGCATCCACGAACGACAGGGTATTGCAGTAACCAAGACAGCCCGGATGCCGTGAGTGTCATGCCGATTCGGCCCCCCGTCGTTGCCAGCGGGGGGCCGTTTTCAAATCGAGAACAACGTGTCGAGTCGCGGGTCGTGGCGATAGAAGCGTTGCCACGGATACCAGTCCATCCGCATTTTCCGCCAGGTCTCGCGTGCGGCGGTCAAACCGTGCACGCGCAGAATCAACGGCAACAAGCCCGCCCGCACCTGACGGCAATCCACTTCGGCCAACAGTTGGGCACTGGCGCGTGTCGCCACGGTGCCCCCGCGACCAAGTTCCACGTAGTGGCGATTGATGAGCAGCAACCCCGTGTCGTCACCGGTTTCACGCAATGTGCGCACCAGCGTTTCTGCGGCTTCATGGTGCCCCTGATGCGACAACATTACCGCCATCGTGCTGGTGAGCACCGGATGATATTGACCATGCCGTTGCAGGTTCTCCCGCGCGAAGCGAATCGCCTCGTCGGTGCGCCGGTCGAAGAACATGGCCCACGCCTTGAGCATGGCGGCGGCCACAAAACTCGGATCGTGTTCCAGTGCGATATCTAGGGCGACTTCGGCTGCCGCAGCTTGCCCCGCGAGCATGCAATGCCACGCATGGTGGTAGCGCACATACGGGTTGGCGGGTGCCGACCACAAGGCCCGGTCAAACAGAATGTTGGCGACGCTGCACTCGAACTTCATGCTGTGCAAAATCGCGAGCAGGCTGATCGCGTGGGGGTCGCGCGGCGCCAGCGCGAGTGCGGCTTCCACCGCCCCTCGTGCGCCTTGCATCGCGGCCTTCTGATCGAACAACCCCAGATGCGCGAGCGCGAGATAACACTCGGCCTGTCCGCAATACGGTGACGTGCGCGAAGCACCGCCGCCCACGCATTGATGGAAGAGCTGCAACGACTGACGCAGGCTGGACGGGGTGTGCTGCTGGAGCTTGAAGCGCGCGTGAAGGAATGTCGTGGCGGTATCGAACGTGTCGAATGACTGCGAGAGATGCACCGACGCGGTGAGGCCGGGCACGTGCTTCGTGATCATGTCGGTGATCCGAAGTTCGATCGGCAGTCCGCCCGCATTGTCGGCGATCAGGAAGTCTTCGCTGAAGAGCAACTGATGGCCCGCCGAGTCGACCAGCTCGATGCGCAGGCGCGTGTCGTCGATCTGATGGCCGCACACATAGAAGTCAGGCGAGAACCGTTCAACGAAAGTGGCGATGTCGTGACATTCGAGAGAGGTGCGGGTAATCGATGCAGGCAATACGCGCAGGCCGTAGGCGGTGTACTCAAAGAGCCGTGTGACCAGCCGATCATGCAGGATCAGTGCCTGTGAGGGGTTCTGCATCCGAAACGGCATGACCGCTAACGTGCAGAGCGCCGTCGCGCGCGATGCCGCCGACACGATGGCCACCGAGCGCCGGATGCGGTACCCCGTGCCATAGACCGTTTCGACAATGCGATCGGCCTTCTTTTCGCGCAGCAAGCGCCGAACGGCGTAGATGCAACGCGTAAGCGACTCCTCGCTCACGTCCTGCTGCGGCCATACGAGGCTCAGCAGCGTGTCCTTGCTGACGGTGTCTCCCGCCGCTTCGAGCAACACGCGCAACACCGCAGCTTCCTTGGGCGGCAGGCTGGTCTGTCGATCCGCCTGTGTCAGGACGCCGCTGCCATCCAACGAGAAATCATCGAATAAAAAGGTCCTGCCGTGATGCGGAGTGCTGGTGGGATTCATCTCGTGGAGACTATTCGAAGATCACTCGCTTTCACCTTCACGGTGCTTCACAAATGGGTGATTTCCCGGTTTTGGCGGGTTGACCTGACCCATATGGATGCGGCAGGTGGGCGAAAGATGGAATTCAGTAAAGCAACAAGACCGGGATCATGGCTGCAAGCAAGACGTATTCCAAAAAATCGTCCCCCTATCAGAAATCATGGAAGTGCCCACCCCCACCACTCGGTCGATGTCGTCCACCGACCTGCGCAGAGCGCAGGGGAGGCGCGGTGAATCGATGCCTTCGCAGCGGCCCGATCAGGCGGCGTCCACCGCGCGATGCCTGTGTGACGCCATGCGCGATCGCTGGCACGCGGACGTCACGCTGCATCGTGATGCCATTTTTCTCGAAGCCTGCGACGGGGATGTCTGCGTCATCCGTCACACCGGCGGCACGCGGATCGAGCGTCGCATGGCGGACGTCGACGATATCCGTACCACGCTGGCGCTCGCACTGAACCCGGCATTGTGTCGCCGAGCGATGGTCTTCGGTGTCGCGGGAAAAACGTTGGTGTTGCACGGCTACGTGGCAGCACCGATGGACTTCGACGCCCGGGTAGCGGCCATTCGCCGTTTTCTCGTCGTGTCGACGCACATCAAGCGCGAGGTCCTGTCGACATGAATGACGATGGCTTTGCCTTCATCGTGCCGGCGCTTCGCGCGGAATTACCCGACGACGTTGGGACATTCTTTCAGGTGCGTTCACTGGCGGGCAGGGAGCCGTTCTGGATTCTGGAATACGTACACGGTCAACTGACGTTGATGGTCGCCGTGTCTGCCGACGCGCCGTTAGCGGATGTTCGCTACGGCGAGCGCAGCGTGGCCGGTGAGTGGTGGTTGTGCGGTCCCGCCCACTTTCGGTCGCGTCGGATGCAATTGATTCATGCCTGCGATGTGAGCCCTACAAGGGCCGCCATCGTGGCGTTGGTCGAGAGATTCCTTACCGGATCTCTCTGAAGGAGCTTCACCCTATGATTGAAATGAGCCGAGCGAATATTCCGTTGACCCCGTGGGTCGAAAAGACTGTCGAGAAAGGACGTGCCGCGGTCGAGACGTCAAGCTGTGCATCCGATATGGAGATAGGCATGGATGCCGTCACGCTGGACGCCGCCAACGACAGCAACAACAACGACGTGGTGGTCAAGCGCGAGCGTCGCCCATCGAACGTCGGGGCCCCGGTCTCCACGCGAGAGGTGCAGAGCGTGGCGAAGGCACTGGGAAAAGTGCTGATGAATCTTCGTGAAAAACTGCAAATCGCCGGAAGCGGTCGAGTGGAGCAGCAACTCGCGCAGCGATATGAGCGTCTGATGGCGCGCGATCCGCGACATGAGGCGGATGCGGTGGACATGATCGAGACCTATCGCTTCTTCCGTTCGATGCAGCATGCGTTGGAAAATGTTGGCGACCGTCAACAGGTCAAGGACGACGTTTTCACCAGTGCGTTGTACGTCAGCCGGGCGATGAAGTGGCAGTTCCGTGCCAGCGCGCACGAGGTCATCAAGGAGACGCTGGACAGCGCGCTGTACGAGCGCATGGCGACGATGACGCCGGGCTCGTCGACGTCGTGGTCCGCCACGTTGAACCTGCGCGCCGATGCGGTCCCCGGGATGCGGCTGGGTGCCGATCTCTCCTACGAGGCCGGCGTTGCGCTCACGCCGACGGAGTGGTTCGTCGACAGTACCGACCGGTCCGGCTCGCTTGCGGCGGATGCCGAGCTGCTGAGTTTCCTGTCGGTCAACTGCTCGGCGGGTGTGACGGCGTCCCGGGCCGATATCTATGCCTCCTTGTCAGACTACGTCGCCAGCGCCAGTCACAAGTTCAGGACCTGGCTCAACGAAGGACCCGTCGCGCTTTTGAGCCGGATTCGCGATCTGTTTTCGCTGTCGTCGGTGTATCCGAGCGATCAGGCACGTGCGGACATCAGCCGGCCGTTTCTCGATCACCACATGCGCAACATCGACGGGCAGTGTATCGACATCCATTCGCGCAAGCCGGAGCCGTCGCCGCTTGAGCAGCACCACACCATCTCCGGCACCGTGAGCATTGGCGCAGCGGTCGATCTGGTCGTATCGTCCAGCGTAGAGGCTTCCGCGAAAAAATTGTCAACCACAAAGCGGACGCGACTCGACATCATCGATCTTGCCCAGACACGACCCGATGCCGCGCGAAGCGTACTGAAGGGTGTCGTGCTCCGGCATGATGCGGGGTCGCTGATGCAGGCGCTGGCCGTCCACGTCGACAAGTCGAGTCTAGCGGTGACGGCGGAGATGATGACCGGTGTGAAGAGCAATGCCGTCAAAGCGATGGAGACGCACTCGCGGGCGTTGCTCCAGCAGTTCGGATTGCTCAAGATCGAGCATCGGCTGACGCCGCAGGAGGAAGCGAACTGCTTGGCGCTCATTGATGAGTTTCAGCGAATACTTCGCCCCAAGGCGCTGGCCACTCACGAGATAACCTGCCAGCAGGACAAGTGGCAGGCGGCACTGGATGTGAACGTGGGTTTCTGCCGGGAGTTGGCCAACGGCGGAGCGGTGCGGGTCACCTATGAAAAAGTGACGCGCGACGAAGACCCTTACTACTGCGGCAGCTTTCTCGAAATCAAAATCGCGGGCGCCCTCAATCTTGTCGGCGGGGCGGACGAAGCGCTCGAACTGGCCGGTGTGAGCCTCGGCGGTGCGTGGGACGTCACCAACATCGTCACGGCCGTCAAAGCGGGCGATATCACGTACGACGCGGGTCTCCAGACCACGCTGCGTTACAAGCTCAAGGAAAACGGTGCGGCGTTGCTGTACGCAACGACCGGCTCGGCGACGAACTATCGATCGAAGACGCGGGTGCCGTTCGCACCGGTCTCGGCGAGCATGACGACGACATCAACGTCGGTCATGGCCGAATCGCTGGTTTTCGGCAGCACCTGCCTCGACATACTGCTGCCCATTGCGAGAACGCGTCTGACGAGCATGGCGTACGGCGGCAGACCTTGGTGGGATGCCTTTGTCGAGCGACAGCGCGAGACCTTCGACAGGCTGTTCTTCAATATCGCAGACGGCGAGCCGGACAGTGCACTGCATGCGGACTTGCGACGCATCGTACAAGAAGTCCCGTCGACGGCACCGTTGCTCGAACGACTGCGCCTGTGCGCGCAGCAGATGGCGGACGCGCCCACACCGTCACGTCGCGAAAAGGCACACGCCGCGCTGGCCGACCTGTTCGTCGCCTATGCCAAGGGGGGCTACGGCGCGCAGGTCAAGAGCAACTGGGTGCATGCCTCGGACCGCAAGCGTGCGCGTGACGAGAGTCACGACGAAGTGACAGGCATGCCGCCGCGTCAAATGCCGCGCCTTGAGCCGTACCCGTTCAACCCGCAACTGAGGGCACCGTTGGCGCATGTTGGCTGAGTCACTGTGCGGCCGCCGACGCGGTGGAATCCGCGTCGGTCCTGTCAGACGTTGTGGGGGCTACGACGGGATGCGACGCTCGGCAGGAAGGGTGAGTTCTGGCGGGGAGGACCAGGTTTGCGCAGTGGGAGTCCCCGTCAACGGCTGGCGTAATGGGAGCGTCGTCGGGACCGGCGGACGGCGCGCTTGATTGACGGGTGACGGTGCAACCGTCCTTAACGTTGCTGTGCCGACGAAGCTCGACACCTTTGCCCGGCGTTCAGTCGTCGGCGAATCTAGTGGCACGTCGATGCGTGAGGTACTGGCTGACACGGGGGACTGGGCCGTCGTCTGTTGTGCCGCCGCTCGGGCGCCAGCGTCGCCGAAACGTATCGCCGCCATCGCAACATTGACCGATGTCTCAAACCTCATTCGGGCCGCGTTCGCCGCGGCTTTGGACTTTTCCAGCGGCGCTGCCGCCCGGCCGCCCGAACAACGCTTGATGAAGCTGCTCGCCTTGACTCCCTGAAACACCGCCTGCGCGTGATGCAAAAACTGCCGCCATCGGCTGGCGCGGTGCCACTCCCCGTCGGCCCCCACTTTCGGGAAACTCTGGATAAAGCGGCTTGCGCGCAACGTCTGCTCCGGGTGGAGGTAAAAACTGGTCCCCCCATAGGAGACGAATTTATCCGTCTCGGTCATGCCGATTCTTGTGTTTTCAGGAAGGGTCACGAACTCTCTGACGTCAGCATGTTGATACGGTTGGATGGATGGCATTGTGTAGTCTCCAATGAGAGCGAGGGGTATTCACCCCGCACCGGGCAAGGTCTGGGCGACGTCGATCAGCTCGCCGAAGGCGTCGGCAAGCGACACGCGATCGTGTCCTTCGAGCGGCATCTTCAGCCAACAATTCAGCTGTCCTTCGTCACTGATGGAGATCACGGGCTGATAGCGATCGGCACGCAGGTGATTGGCTTGCAGCGCGGCGATCATCGACTCGGTCGATGGCCGCTCGTTGATCTCGGCGAGCATGAACCACGACACGTGATCGATGGCGCCGAAATGCACGGACAACCGATCTTCCACGTCGAGACTCACGACCTCCTGATCGGGCTCGGGCGCGAAGGCCGGAAAGCCGATATGCAGCAACAGCTCGCCGACAACGTTATGAAAGGGGTGCAGGTTTTGCATCGTGAGGCGTCCTTGGCAGTGAGGGAGAATCGGTCGAAGGCAGGGCGAAACGCGATGTGGAAAACGCGGACGACATATCGGCGGCGGATGCGCGGCGATGGCGCATTCTGGCGAGCCGGGTGAGTTCCTGATATTGGGCGAAGGTCGGGTCGAACCTGAGCGTGCCGATGCGAATGTCTCTGAGCACGTTGTCCAGAGACGCATTGCCGCGCTCGAACAACGCCAACATGGCGAGCCACATACCCAGACGTGCGGTGCGATGGATGGCTTGCACGGCAAGGCATCGCGCCACCAGCGGCACGGTTTCGATACTGTAGAAACTGCTCCGGTGGGTATGCCGGGCCGGGGTTCCGATTCTGAGTCGTTCGGTGATCTGATGCAGATGCACCAGCGCTTCGGCGTGCACGATCGGGGTGGTATCTCGCGTCCATGCCTGCACCGCCGGAAACGTCACGATGTCGTCGCCTTGTGTGAGCGTAACGACACAAGTGCGCATGAAAATGCCATCCAGAGGACTGAGGTTTTGCGCGAGCACATAGGTCGAATACGCGATGTCGCCGAAGCGCCGGCTATCGCACGACAACGTCGGATAGTCGGCGTTGCGGGCCAGCAGTTCGCTATCCGAGGCCAGCGTGACCAGTACCGACGGCGGGTGCGTGAACCAGCGGTGCAAATACCGTTCGATGTCCGTCGATCTGGCGGGCTCGCGCCGCTCGGCCAGTACCCGGCCGGCGTGGCAAAGCGCCGGACTTTCACGCAAATGATTGCGCGGCCAGGTCTTGCCGCCCGAGGTGTGACGTACCGCTGACGCGGCAGGTCCGATTAACGAGGGTTCGATGGCAGTGGGCAGCATGGCGGATCTCCCGCACGCGAGGGTGTCGCGTGATGTGGTTCGTGCGTACTAAGGAACGGCGGGCCGGTCGGGGCGCCGCGGCAATTTCGGGATGACGGAATGACGGAATGACGGGATAGCGTGAGCGGGTGAACGAATTAGCGGTCTTTGAGCAACGGCAACCTGAGGTCGTCGGCAAATGCACTGATGACGTCGATCTGGTGGGTGGTGCCGATCAAATGAGGTGACCCCGTCAGGCGAATGTCGGTAATCACCTCCTCGACACTGACCTGCTGACGCTGGCCCGGCGATTCGGCGTACAGCGCGATGGCGGCAATGAGTACACCGGCAATGCCGTCGGTGTCGTCGAACACGATGACCGTGCCTGCGGTGGCGAGGCCGTCGGTTTTGTCGCGCGGGAGGGTATAAGCCGGCACATGCCGTGTGGCGTCTTCGATGAACTGAAGGGTTTGGATCACATACAGCTTGTCGGTGGCGACTTCCGGTGCGTGCCGATACGGGGCGTGCAGCACGGCGAAACCGACTTCCTGCGACGCCGACGTCAACGTGCGCGCGTAGACGCTGAAATCGGTCATGCACGTCGCCGCCGCGCTGGTGGCAATGTGACGGGTGTCGGTTCGGATCTGACCGGCGCGGCCATCGTTCAGGTGGAGAGCACACAGGCAATGTCCGGGCAACGTACTGTCTGGCACGAGGTGTGTCGTCACGTACACGACGACGCTCGGGCGCAGCGTCATCAGCAGTTCCAGATGGCGCTCGACGTCGGTGGGCTCGGGCGCCTGGCACGCCACGGCAACCACCCGGTGACCGACGTGTATGACGCTCGCCGGCAGCAGCGCACCGTTGCGCCCGCGAAGCACCGTTTGACGAGAGACCCAAAGCTTGCGGTCACGGCTCGTCGACATCTCGCGGTGAAACTGATCGCGATAGCGCGAGTTCCGATCAGTCAGCAGCTTGTACAGTCCGGTGACGCTTTGTGCCGACCCCATGCGCAGCTTGAGCTCCGTCGGTGCATCGTGTGGCAGGCAGCGCGCTGCGATTTCGATACGGCACAGACTGTCGTGACCGCGCCAGGTGAGTTGGCGTCCGATGCCCTGAAGCATCCGGTCTTTGAGGCTCGCGGTGGCGTTGCGCAGCAGCCAGACGAGCACGCGGGGTTGATTGAGCCGCATCGCGCGCGTGCTCTGAAACCAGCGGGCAAGGCAGCCTCGGAGGGCACGCGCGAGCGTGGTGGTGCGGCCCGACGGGCATGGACTGGCCCGTACGACGGGTTCGACAGGTACGAAGGGTGCCGGTGATTGGCATGGCAACTGCGCCGCCACGATCATTTCGTGCGCGCGTCGCCATTGCCGGGGATGGCGGTAGGCACTCCAACCGATGAGCAACATCAGATAGCCGTCACGGCTCACGCCGATCGTGGTGCGAGCGGGGTCTATCGCGTGACGGCAGATGAGACGGTGCAGACGCTCGGCTTCATGACGGGTCAGGGTCGCAGCGTTGATCTGCGTGTGGATCGAGGCCATGCGCCGGGTTTCCTCCAAAATCCAGAACGAGCATGGATCCATGGTCGTCGTCGCGCCGGAATGGCGCTTGCACGTTTGGCTCATCGCGCAGGCCGGCCCCGGCGGTGCGGACAACGCCGGACCCTCGGGGCCGGTGGACACTGCGCCGGATCAGAGGCCGCGGTTGGCGAGCATTTGCCTGAGCAGACCCGGATGCAATACGGACTGTTGCTGCAACTGTTCTACGAAGGTGAGGGGCTGATTCGTTTGCATGGCACGGGCGGCACGTGCAGCACGGACGGCGTTCTGGCTCGCTACCGAAAACGTGGCGCTGCGCACGATGTTCGGGCGTGGTTTGGGCACCGGCGGTGTCGACACCGCCGTGGTCACGTCGGGCAGTGCCGACACCGCTGTGGTCACGTTCGGCAGTGACGCGTTGCGCGGCATTGGCGTGGGGCGCTCGCGCGTTGCGGCGATCGAGACAGGCATCGCGCCCGGCGAACGACGTGGCGCCGGGACCGGAGCGCTAATGCCGGCCGCGCGAGCCCGTGCGGCTTCAACACCGTTACGCAGCGCCTCGCGATTCTCTTTCGGCGGCAGTGGCGGTGCACCCTCGGGGCCACGCGCGAGCTCGGTCATGATCTGGGGCAGCAGGCCCCAGTCAGCCTTGTTCGGCATCGGAGAGGTGCCAATG
Organism: Pandoraea sp. PE-S2T-3; assembly: GCF_002179965.1. Taxonomy (GTDB): domain Bacteria; phylum Pseudomonadota; class Gammaproteobacteria; order Burkholderiales; family Burkholderiaceae; genus Pandoraea. The sequence continues at coordinate 278,093 of NZ_NGUQ01000007.1, read as the reverse complement.
CTGCCGGCGCGGGATCGTGCGATCGGGGTGGTGGGTTTGGGCGTCGTCAACGTGGGTGCACTGGCGGAGCGGGGGCGGTGCGCCACCGACGACTTGCGTGCTTGCACGGGCGGCGCGGCATAAGACGAGCAATGCGTTCGCAATGTCATGATCAAGTCCCGCGTGGCGGCCTTGCTCAGACGGAGCGAATCTTGTTGGAGCGTCGATTTCGCGCTCTCGCTAAATTTGTTTTCCTTGAGAAATTTCAGCGCCCGATGCGTTTCCTTCGGATGCAGCAAGTACTGCATGCCCTTGTAGACCGTGAGCGAACCGTCTTTGCGGATGCCGATGCGAAGTTCTTGCGTATCGAAGGCCCCGGTTCTCAGGTACTCCAGCGTCGTGGATGATTGGGTAGCAACCGAATGCAGCGTATTTGACATGACGTAATTTCCTCTTCCAATGGGACGCACGCGCACGCTGTCCCGCGAGAGGCACCGGTGTTCCGGGAGCCGCTGGCAAAGGTTTCGCGCCGGGCCGTGCAGGATCAGATTTGGTTTTACGCGATGCGCCTACCAGCGACTCGCAGATAACGCTCATCGTCGGAGCGGTGAGCGGACGATGAAAAACAAACGGCAGAGCGAAGGCTCTGCCGTTGTTGTGGCGACACGTCGAGGAGGGTGTCGCCGGGTCGATGCGCAGGGGAAGTCGAGCGCCGTCAGCTCTGCATCAATCGCTTCTCGCGCGCGACACTCATCAGAATGCCCACGCCGAGACCGAGGGTCACGAGCGCCGTACCGCCGTAACTCATGAACGGCAGCGGCACGCCCACCACGGGCAGAATGCCGCTCACCATGCCCATGTTCACGAAGGCGTAGGTGAAGAAGATCATCGTTACCGATCCCGCGAGCAAGCGGCCAAACAGCGTGGCGCCCGACGCGGCGATCATCAGCCCGCGCGCGACCAGCAGCAGGTACAGCAGGATCAGCACGCCTTCGCCGATCAACCCGAACTCCTCGGCGAACACGGCGAAGATGAAGTCGGTGTGCTTCTCGGGAATGAATTCCAGATGAGCCTGCGTGCCCTTGAGCCAGCCTTTGCCCATGGTGCCGCCCGAGCCGATGGCGATCACCGACTGAATCGTGTGAAAGCCCTTGCCGAGCGGATCTGACGTCGGGTCGAGCAGAGTGCACACGCGGTGCTTCTGGTAGTCGTGCAGGATGTGCCACTCGACGTCGGGCTGACAAATCTTGTCTTCCAGCGCGAGGATCGTGCCGATGCCGATGATGCCGGCGATGAGCACCGGCAGAATCAGTTTCCACGACAACCCGGCCAGATAGATCACGTACAGCCCGGCGGCGGCCACGAGCAGGCCGGTCCCCAGGTCGGGCTGCTTGGCGATCAGGCCCACCGGCACGCCGAGCAGCGCGAGCGCGGCCAGGTAATCGAACCAGCGGATGTTGCCTTCACGCTTCTGGAAGTACCACGCAAGCATCAGCGGCATGGCGATCTTCATGATCTCGGACGGCTGGATCACCATGCCGACGTTCAGCCAGCGCTTCGCACCTTTCTTCGTCAGGCCGAACATGGCGACGGCAATGAGCAACGCCACCCCGGCCGTGTAGAGCGGCACGGCAAACTTCATCAGTGTCTGCGTGGGCATCATCGCGAGCACCCACATCAGGATGAAGGTCAGCACGATGTTGCGGATCTGGTCTTCGACGCGCCCGGGCACGTCGATGCTGGCGCTGTAGAGCGTGACGAGCCCCACGCACAGCAACAGGAACACGATCAGCGCGAGCGGCTTGTCGAAGGCGACGAACAGGCGCTTGACCTGTTCTTTCCACGTATGTTTGTCGAGCGCCATCATGGCGTTCCTCCTTGCGCGCTTTGTGCACGGATCGCTGCGCGATGGCGGGCCTCGTCGGCGACGGTCGGGCTCACGGCGGGCTGACGCTGCGGCGCGGGCGGTGCGGGTGGTGCTTTGAGCGGGTTTGCGGCACTCGGCGCTGAGGCTTTGCCATCCGCCGGGCGTGCCGCGCCTGCGACGGCTGCCGAGGCAACACCGGGTGCATTAGCCGGTGCAACGCGCGGGACTGTCGTGGTGGCCGGGCCGTAGCCCGCCGCCGCACGCAGCCCCAGTTCGGCGGCGCTGGCGGGCGGTGCATCCGGCGCAGCCGACACGCCCGCGACGCCGGACGCGGCGCCCGGTACCGATGCCCCGGCTTGCAGCGCGGCCGCTTCGGCGGCGCGCTCCTTCGGTTCGTCCACGAGGTAGTAGTCGAGCAGTCGGCGCGCCACCGGACCGGCCTGCGCGCCACCCCAGCCGGCGTTCTCCACGATCAGCGCGATGGCGATCTTCGGATTTTCGGCCGGTGCGAAAGCGATGAACAACGCGTGGTCGCGTTTGAACTCCGGAATCGCGTTGTGGTTGTACTTCTCGTTCTTGCCCAGCGAGTACACCTGCGCCGTACCGGTCTTGCCGCCGGCGTCGTACGGCGCGCCAGCGAATGCCTGACGGCCCGTACCTTCCTTGATCACGCCGACCATCGCGCGTTTGACGAAATCGATGTCGGCCTGCTTGTACGGCAGACGCGCGCTTTCGTGCGGCACGGTGAGTTGGCGCGAGTGCGACACCGGGTCTTCAACCGCCTTCACGAGGTGAGGCTTCATCACCACGCCGTCGTTGGCCAGCGTGGCGGTGGCATGGGCGAGTTGCAGAATCGTGAACGAGTTGTAGCCCTGACCGATGCCCAGACTGATCGTCTCGCCGTCGTACCATTTCTGCTGGGCAGCCGTCTTGTAGGCTTTGCGCTTCCACTCGGTCGAGGGCAGGATGCCGCGCGCTTCGCCTTCGATGTCGATGCCGGTCAGCTGGCCGAAGCCGAGCGGCTTCATGAAGTCGTGGATCGCGTTCACGCCGAGGTCGTGCGCGAGCATGTAGTAATAGGTGTCGTTCGACACCACGATCGAGCGGTACATGTCGATCCAGCCCTGACCGTTGCGCACGTCGTTGCGGAACGTGTGGTTGCCGAGCGTGAACGAACCCGTGTCCTGAAAGCCCCAGTTGGTCGTGCGCTTGCCCAGCGTCAGCGCTGCGAGCGCCATGAACGGCTTGTAGGTGGAGCCGATCGGGTACGTGCCGCGCAGCGGACGGTTGAGCAGCGGGCGGTCGGCCGAGTTGTTCAGGGCGTCCCAATTCTGTTGGTCGATGCCTTCGACGAACATGTTCGGATCGAAGCTCGGCGCAGAGACGAAGGCGAGCACGTCGCCGGTCTTCGGCTCGATCGCGACCACAGCACCGCGCCGTCCGGCAAACGCCTGCTCGGCGACCTGCTGGAGCTTGATGTCGATCGACAGCACCAGGTTGTCGCCGGGCGTGGCAGGCGTGCGCGAGATCGTGCGCACCGGCCGGCCGCCGGCGGTCACTTCAATTTCTTCGAAGCCGGTGATGCCGTGCAACTGCGTCTCGTAGCTCTGTTCCACGCCGATTTTGCCGACGTAGTCCGTGCCCTTGTAGTTGTTCACGTCGCGGCGGATGTCGTACTTCGCGCTGTCGCTGTCGTTCTCGTCGCTCATCGCCTCGATGCGCTGGCGATCGCGCAGCGAAATCCGGCCGATGTAGCCGATCACGTGCGCGGCGGTCTCGCCCAGCGGATATTGCCGGAACAGACGCGCATGCACGTCGACCCCGGGGAAGCGGAAACGTTGTGCGGTGAAGCGGGCGACTTCGTCGTCGGTCAGGCGCGTGCGGATCGGCAGGCTCTCGAAGCTCTTGCTGTCGTCCATGAGCTTCTTGAAGCGGGCGCGGTCGCGCGGCGTGATGTCGATCACGTCGGACAGATCGGTAATCAGATCTTCGAGCGGACGGCCGATCTTCGACGGCGTGATTTCCAGCGTATAGGCGGAGTAGTTGCGCGCGAGCACCACGCCGTTGCGGTCCATGATCACGCCGCGGTTGGGCACGATCGGCGCGAGCGAGACGCGGTTTTCGTCGGCTTGCAGGGCGTACTGATTGTGGCGGAAGACTTGCAGATAGACGAAGCGGACCGCGAGCAGGCTGAAGCAGATCAGCACGAAGAGCGCGGCCGCCGTCACCCGCAGGTGAAACGTCTGTAGTTGCTGCTGGGGATTCTTGAACTCGGTCATGCTGGCGGGTACGGGCGGGCCATGGTGGTGCGATCGTTCGGGTGCTGGCCCATCAGATCGGACGCGTGTCGTCGCGGTCGACGGCGCGCTTCTGAGGCGCCAGCAGCAGGATACTGATCACGGGCCAGAGCAGCGCTTCGACGAAGCTGGCGGCCAGCGGCCACCATCCCGGAAACGCAGCACCCGTGGCGAGCCGGATGATGAACGGCACCACGTGGGCAAGTAACAGCAACGGCAAGACAGTCAACGCCTGGCCGAGCAGCGTGAAAAACAGTACCCGGCGGTGGATCATGATAGCGCCGTACGACAGCAGCGTGTAAGCGAGCGCATGCTCACCCAGCAAGCCGGCGTTGTGCACGTCCATGAGCAGGCCGACGAGGAACGCGACGCCCATACCGACTTTGCGCGGCTGGTGGATGTTCCAGAACATCAGCACCAGCGCGACGAAGTCGGGCATGGCAGGGGCGTGGCCCCACGGCATCAGGTTGACCAGAAACGCCACCACGAGACTGAGCGCGATGAAGTACGGATTGACCGGCAGCAGGATGTATTGCGGTCGTGGCATGTCGATTCCTTAATGGCCTTTCTTGACGGCCGGCGCGCGCTTCGGATCCGCACGCGTGGCGCCCTTCTGGCCGGGCTTTTCACCGCTGGCCGACGGATCGGAGGCGCGCGCGAGATCGGCGGCGGCGTCCGGATGCAGGGCGAGCGGCGTGGTGTATTGCAGGACCAGCACCTGGCGCTGGCTGCGAAGGTTGGCGACCGGCTGGCACAGGATGCGCGCGAAGGCGGTGTCCGAGACGCGATCGACCTTGGTGATGCGGGCCACGGGCAGACCGGCCGGGTAGATGCCGTCCAGACCGCTGGTGGCGATCTCGTCGCCGACCTTCACGTCGGCCGACAGCGGGATGAAGCGCAGATCGAGCACGTCGCCGCGCAGGCCGCCGTAAATCACGCTGTGCACGCCGCTACGGGTGACCTGCACGGGCACGGCCTGTTCCTTGTCGGTCAGCAGCGTCACTTCGCTTTGCAGCAGGAACACCCGCGAGACCTGACCGAGCAGGCCCTGCTCGGTGACGACCGGCGCGCCAAGCTTCACGCCATGCTTCGTGCCGCGATCGATGACCACGCGCTGCGTGAACGGGTCACGCGTGTCGTATTCGATTTCGGCAGGAATGCTGGGCACCGGCAGGCGCTCGCGCAGCGTGAGCAACTGGCGCAGATGTTCGTTCTCGGCCACGAGCTGATTGTTGCGCTGGGCTTGTACCGCGAGCTCGAGGTTCTTCTCGCGCAGTGTGCCGTTTTCGGTCGTGAGCTGGTTTTCCGTCGAGAAGAAGCCTGCGACGTTCAGGATGGCATCGCGCGGCAGCAGCATCATGCGCTGCACGGGATAGAGGGCGGTACCGACGACAGTGCGCACTCGCTCAAGCGTGTTGTAGTGCGAGTCGACCACGAGCAGGCCGATGGCGAGCGCGACAAAACAGATCAGCCGGGCCAACGCCGACGGACCCTGTTTGAACAGTGGCGGCGGACTGTACTGCATGGTGGGCCCTTCAGGGGAGCACGCGCAGCAAGGCGCTGCGGTGCGCGAATGGTGTCAGTCGGGCGCGACCGGGCGGCATGGCAATGCCCCCCGTGCGCGTATGAGTGCAGCGTAGCCCGTCCGGTCTGGCGGGGTGTGGATGGTGTTGCCCCACCGCGCCGGACGACGGACCACGCACGTTGGCTTACTCGTAGGAGAAGATGCTGCCGAGCTTGTCCATACGCTCGAGCGCCATGCCCGAGCCACGCACCACGCACGTGAGCGGGTCTTCGGCGACGAGCACCGGCAGACCGGTTTCTTCGGCGAGCAGGCGATCCAGGTCACGCAGCAGTGCGCCACCACCCGTGAGCATCATGCCGCGCTCGGCGATGTCGGCGCCCAGTTCCGGCGGCGTCTGTTCGAGGGCGATCTTCACCGACGACACGATCTGGTTCAGCGGATCGGTCAGGGCTTCGAGAATTTCGTTGCTGGAAATCGTGAAGGCGCGCGGAATGCCTTCCGACAGGTTGCGGCCCTTGACTTCCATTTCCTTGACTTCCGAACCCGGGAAAGCCGAACCGATCTCCTTCTTGATCGCTTCCGCCGTCTGTTCGCCGATCAGCATGCCGTAGTTGCGGCGGATGTAATTGACGATGGCTTCGTCGAACTTGTCGCCACCGACGCGGACCGAACCCTTGTAGACGATACCGCCCAGCGAGATAACGCCGACTTCGGTCGTGCCGCCGCCGATGTCGACGACCATCGAGCCCGTGGCTTCCGAGACCGGCAGACCGGCACCGATGGCGGCAGCCATCGGCTCTTCAATGAGATACACCTGCGAGGCGCCGGCACCGTGTGCGGCTTCCTTGATGGCGCGGCGCTCGACCTGGGTCGAACCGCACGGTACGCAAATGATGATGCGGGGCGAAGGCGAGAACAGGCGCGATTCGTGCGCCATCTTGATGAACTGCTTGATCATCTGTTCAGTGACCGTGAAGTCGGCGATAACGCCATCCTTCATCGGGCGGATCGCCTCGATGTTGCCCGGTACTTTGCCAAGCATCTGCTTGGCTTCCTTACCGACGGCCTGAATCGTCTTCTTACCGCTCGGGCCACCTTCCTGACGAATAGCAACGACTGACGGTTCGTCGAGGACGACGCCCTTGCCGCGCATATAGATCAGAGTGTTTGCCGTGCCGAGGTCGATGGCCAGGTCGTTGGAGAAATAGCTGCGAAGAAAACCGAACATGCAAAATCCTGTGTTTGCGTGAGACCGCCCCAAGGGATGTGACTGGGACGGCTGCCTGTCATCTGGGTTCCGGACTGTTCGCAAAAAAATCGCCAGGCGCCACGCGGCGGCTCGCGAATCGTGCGGACAAACCGAGGAATGCTGTGCCGGCAGGAGGCGGGGCTGCCTTCGTAAATTCGTCGCGTCAGGGTCATCCACTGGACTGCGCGATCGTCTGTCACGCCCCCCGGACTTGCCGTGGCCCACCTGCGCGACAGCGGCGAAGGGTGCAAAAACACGCTTCGACGCAAATTTAATGCGCAATGATACCTTATAATTTCGCAGGTTTTGCAGGAAAAACGAGCACGTTGACACCACATTCGGCTCCCCCGGCCCTCGCGCCGAAAGCCCCGTGGCACGGTGTGCCAGCCCTCCTGCGCAGCCCGGTGCACGGAGTAAAACCGCGCGTGATCGCCAAAGCGAGCGCGCATTCTCCGCATCCTGTCCCTAATTTCGGCGTCAGGCCTGCATCCGGCTGCTCTCCAATGCGCATTTTTTCGGGATTTCTTCATGGCTTTGAATCTCTCCGACGTCAAACGCATCGCCCATCTCGCACGTCTGGAGCTGGCGGATGACGAGGCGGCTCACATGGAAAAGGAGCTCAACGGCTTCTTCGCGCTCGTCGAGCAGATGCAGTCGGTCGACACGACAGGCGTCGCTCCCCTCGCGCATCCCATCGAGCAAATTCAAGCAGTTGCCCAACGACTGCGTACCGATGCCGTGACCGAAGTGGTCGATCGCGACGCGAATCAGCGTCCGGCACCTGCGGTTCAGGACGGCCTTTATCTGGTGCCGAAGGTCATCGAGTGACGACCGCCGCGCGCCGGTGCGCCGGGTAGTCCGGTCACCGCGCGACACGCTGCGGCGCGCGGGTGTTACCCACCCATCGTGCTCCGTCACTCCCTCATGTGCTCTATTGCCGCCACCATGGAACAAGATCTGATTCATTTGCAGGACCTGCGCGCTGCGCTCGACGCCAAGCGCGTGTCGAGCGTCGAGCTCACGCAACACTATCTGTCGCGCATCGCCGACGCCGCCGACCTCAATGCCTTCGTGCAGGTCGATGCCGAGGCCAGCCTCGCGCAGGCCCGTGCCGCCGATGCGCGCATCGCCGCCGGCGAGGGTGCCAACCGTCCGCTGCTGGGCATTCCCGTGGCGCACAAGGACGTGTTCGTCACGCGCGGCTGGCGCAGCACCGCCGGCTCGCGCATGCTCGAAAACTACGTCAGCCCGTATGACGCTGCCGTGGTCGAGCGTCTGCTCGATGCCGGCATGGTCACGCTCGGCAAGACCAATATGGACGAGTTCGCGATGGGCTCGTCGAACGAAAACTCGTACTTCGGCCCGGTGAAAAACCCGTGGGACAAGCGCGCCGTTCCCGGTGGCTCGTCGGGTGGCTCGGCCGCCGCCGTGGCGGCACGCCTCGCGCCCGTGGCCACGGGCACGGACACCGGCGGCTCGATTCGCCAGCCGGCCGCGTTCTGCGGTGTGACCGGCATCAAGCCGACGTATGGCCGCGTGTCGCGTTACGGCATGATCGCCTTCGCGTCGTCGCTCGATCAGGGCGGCCCGTTCGGCCATAGCGCCGCAGACTGCGCGTGGATGCTCAACGGCATGGCCGGTTTCGACGCGCGTGATTCCACCAGTCTGGAGCGCGCCGACGAGGACTTCGCCCGCGGTCTGGGCAAGCCGCTCGACGGCGCCACCGCCGACAAGCCGCTCGCCGGTCTGCGTATCGGTCTGCCGGCTGAGTACTTCGGTGAAGGGCTCGACGCCGACGTGCGCGAAGCCATCGACAACGCGCTGGTCGAATTCGAGAAGCTCGGTGCCGTGCGCGTGCCGGTGACGTTGCCGAAGACCGAGCTGTCGATTCCCGTTTATTACGTACTCGCCCCGGCGGAAGCCTCGTCGAACCTGTCGCGCTTCGATGGCGTGCGTTTCGGCCATCGCGCGGCCGAGTACGGCGATCTGCTCGACATGTACAAGAAGTCGCGTGCCGAAGGCTTCGGCACCGAAGTGAAGCGCCGCATTCTGGTGGGCGCGTATGTGCTCTCGCATGGCTACTACGACGCGTACTACCTGCAAGCGCAGAAGATTCGCCGCCTGATCGCGCAGGACTTCCAGAACGCATTTGCCCAGTGCGACGTGATCATGGGCCCGGTGGCGCCGTCGGTCGCGTGGAACCTCGGTGAGAAGAGCGCCGACCCGGTGCAGATGTATCTGGCCGATATCTACACGCTGTCGGTGAGTCTGGCCGGTCTGCCGGGCATGAGCCTGCCGGTGGGACAGGGCCGCGAATCGCGTCCGGTCGGTCTGCAAATGATCGGCAACTACTTCGACGAAGCCCGCCTGCTGCAAGTGGCCGACGCGTTCCAGCGCGCGACCGACTGGCACAAGCGCGCGCCGGCAGGCGTATAACGATGGCCCGCCAGCGCGTTGTGAGCGTCGTGAGCGTCGTGACTTCGCAGGCCCGCCGTTGGGCGGCATTGGCCGGGTTGGCCGCGACCGTGCTCACGCTCGCGTCGTGCAGCCTGCCGTTCAGCCGCCCTACGCCAATTGCGTACCGCGAAATCAATCTGTCGGGCTATTGCTCGCAGACGGATGAAGACGGTTTTCGCGAGCAGGCGACGTTGAAGGTGTCGGCCAATCAAGTGCAGGCCCTCGACTGGCGCTTGTGGGTGGGCCAGCGCGGCAGTTGCCACTTCAATCTGGCGGACTTCCACCAGACGCAGTCGCGCCCGAGTATCGAGTTGCGCGCCAACAGCGGCAGTTGCAAGCTGCTGATCTGGCAAGACCCGGGCAACGTGACGATCGGCCACGCGAACTGCGAGGCGTATTGCACGGCGGGCGTCTACGAGAATGCGTGGCCGGTGAGTTTCGATCCGCATTCGGGCGTTTGCGCGGCGGACACGCGTCGGTAATTTGACGAACAGGCGGGGCGTTACCCGGGGACATCGCGCAGGGCGATACCGGTGACGAACCCGCAGCAAGGGCAGGGCGAGCGCGCCGTGCCGACAAGTTGAGACAGGGTGAACCTTATGCAATGGGAAGTCGTTATTGGTCTGGAGACGCACGCACAGCTCTCCACCGCTTCCAAGATTTTCTCGGGCGCATCGACGCAGTTCGGCGCGGCCCCCAACACGCAGGCGTGTCCGGTGGACCTGGCGCTGCCGGGCGTGCTGCCCGTGCTCAATCGCGGCGCCGTCGAGCGTGCGATCGAGTTCGGTCTCGCCATCGGGTCGACCATCGCGTCGCGCAGCATCTTCGCGCGCAAGAATTACTTCTACCCCGATCTGCCGAAGGGCTACCAGATCAGCCAGTACGAGATTCCGGTGGTGCAGGGCGGCTCGCTGAAGATTCAGGTCGAAGCCGACGCTCGCACGGGGCGTGAAGCCTACGAGAAAGTGGTGACGCTCACGCGTGCTCACCTGGAGGAAGACGCCGGCAAGTCGCTGCACGAAGACTTTGCGGGTATGACGGGCATCGATCTGAACCGCGCCGGTACGCCGTTGCTGGAGATCGTGACCGAGCCGGAAATGCGCAGCGCGGCGGAAGCCGTGGCGTATGCCAAGGCGCTGCACGGTCTGGTGGTGTGGCTGGGTATTTGCGACGGCAACATGCAGGAAGGCTCGTTCCGCTGCGACGCCAACGTATCGGTGCGCCCGGTCGGTCAGAAGGAATTCGGCACGCGCGCCGAGATCAAGAACCTGAACTCGTTCCGGTTCCTCGAAGAGGCGATTCAGTACGAAGTGCGCCGTCAGATCGAGCTGATTGAAGACGGCGGCAAAGTCGTGCAGGAAACGCGTCTGTATGACCCGGACAAGAAGGAAACACGTTCGATGCGCAGCAAGGAAGACGCGCACGACTATCGCTACTTCCCGGACCCGGACCTGATGCCGCTCGTGATCGATGCCGAATGGATCGAACGTGTGCGTGCCGGGCTGCCTGAACTGCCGGCCGGCATGCAAGTGCGCTTTGTCGAGCAATACGGCCTGTCGGATTACGACGCCGCCGTGCTTACGCAATCGAAGGCGCAGGCGGGTTACTTCGAAGCCGTGGTGGCCAAGGCCGGTGCGGCCAGCGCCAAGCCGGCCGCGAACTGGATCATGGGCGAGCTGTCGTCGCTGCTCAACCGCGAAGACATCGGTATCGATGCCAGCCCGGTCTCGGCCGCGCAGTTGGCTGGTTTGCTGGCACGTATCGCCGACAACACGATCTCGAACAAGATCGCCAAGGAAGTCTTCCAACTGATGTGGGAAGAGCGCGCCACCGACGACGGTGCAGCCGATCGCCTCATCGAAGCGAAGGGCCTGAAGCAGATCACCGACACCGGCGCGATCGAGAAGATCATCGACGAAGTGCTGGCGGCCAACGCCAAGTCGGTGGAGGAATTCCGGGCCGGTAAGGAAAAGGCGTTCAACGCCCTGGTCGGTCAGGCGATGAAGGCCACCAAGGGCAAGGCCAACCCGGCGCAAGTCAACGAGTTGCTCAAGAAGAAGCTGGGCGCCTGAATGAGTGCCTGAATGAGCGTCTGAATTTCAGCGCATCACGCGAAAAGCGCGGCAGCCGGTACGGTGCCGCGCTTTTGCGTTGACGGTCCAACTCCCGCCCCCCCCCCCGCCTTATCTGCCCGCGTGATTCGCTTATATCGGGCTTTTTTTCTCCCCTCCGCAAATTGCGCGATACTGCCACTCTGGCGCCCCAAGGGCGTGCGCTTGTCACGAAGGAGTTGGCGATGTTCGAGAAATACCGCGTACCGTTTGGCAAGAAGCTCGACCTGTCGGACTACGATCCGGCCGACAAACCGTTCTCGGGCGATAGCAAGGACGACGACAAGGAGCGGTTGGCGGAACTCGCCGCCAAGCTCGACGAGTTGCAGACCATCCTGCATGCCAACAGCAAGCACCGGGTGCTGCTCGTGCTGCAAGGCATGGACACCAGCGGCAAGGACGGCACCATTCGCGCCGTGTTCCAGAACGTGGACCCGCTGGGCATTCGCGTGGCCAACTTCAAGTCACCCACGCCCATTGAGCTGGCGCGCGACTTCCTCTGGCGCGTGCACATGGTGGTGCCCGCCGCGGGCGAGCTGGCCATCTTCAATCGCAGCCACTACGAAGACGTGCTGATCACGCGCGTGCACGACTGGATCGATGCCGACGAGTGCAAGCGCCGCTACACCCACATCAACAATTTCGAACAACTGCTGGTCGATAACAACACGACCATCATCAAGTGCTTCCTGCATATCTCGAACGAGGAGCAGCGCAAGCGCTTGCAGGAGCGTATCGACGACCCGAACAAGCACTGGAAATTCGAGCTGGGCGACCTCAAGGAGCGCAGCTTCTGGCCGCAATACACCAAGGCGTACGAAGCGGCTTTATCGGCGACCTCGACGGAAAATGCGCCGTGGTATATCGTGCCTTCCGACTCGAAACGCCACCGTAACCTGATGGTGGCAGAGTTGCTGGTGCAAGCACTGACTGACCTCAAGTTGTCCTATCCACCGGCAAGACCCGAATTGACGGGCATGAAGGTGGAATGAAACCTTGCAGGGTCGGGGTCGAATAGCGAAACAAGTGGTGTTGAGGTGACGTGAGCGGCCGTGGGAAACCACGGCCGTTTTAATAGAAGAAACCGGCGCAGCCGGACGGGCGGGGGCCTGTCGTGCTGAATGGGCGTATCGAACCTGTCGAATAGATCGAACAGGTCGAACGGATCGCGCCGCATGGGGAAACGGGGAAGAAGATGAGTGACGAGAACGCCCGCCGGCCATTGCCGGTGGCGGGGGACAAGGCTGCCGCCCATCAACCGCAGGCCGGCCACGGTGCGGCCACGGCAAGCGAAACGGCTTCGGGCGGCAAATCGGGTAACACATCGGGTAACAAGCGCCCCCGCCGTTGGGTGATCGCCGTCCTGGCGGTCGTGGTGGTGGCAGGGGCCGGGGCTTGGCTGCGCTCGCGCGGCGCCGAGAAGCCGGTCAAGGCGGCGCTCGCCCCGTCGGTGACGGCGGCCACGGTCGACGTACGTGACGTGCCCGTGCGGCTGGTGGCAAACGGTACGGTCACCGCGCGCCAGACCATCGAAGTGCGCCCGCAGATCTCCAGCATCATCCGTCAGGTGCATATCAAGGAAGGCGACTCCGTCAAGGCCGGGCAACTGCTGTTCTCGCTCGACGCCCGCATGGACGAGGCCAACCTCAAGAAGGTGCAGGCACAACTCACCAAGGACGAAGCCGATCTGGCCAACGCACGCCGCACGCTGGCACGCACGAAGCAGTTGATCGCCGAACACTTCGTCTCGCAAAGCGCGCTCGACACGGCGCAAAGCGGCGTCGACAGCCTCACCGCGCAGGTCGCGGCCGACCGTGCAGCCATCTCGGCCAGTCAGGTCGCGGTCGACTACAACCAGATTCGCGCGGGGATCGACGGCCGTACCGGTGCCATCAACGTGCACCCGGGCAGTCTCGTGACGCCGGGCGGCGCGGCGCTCGTGACCATTACCCAACTCGATCCGATCGACATCAGCTTCACGCTGCCGGAAGGTGCACTGGCCGAATTGCAGGCGGCGCGCGCCGGTGGCCCGGTGGCGGTGACCGCCACGCTGGGCACGACGGGGATGACGGCGACCGGCCAACTCAGCTTCATCGACAACGCGGTGGACTCGCAGACCGGCACGATTCGCCTGAAGGCGGCGTACGACAACCGCGACGCGAAGTTGTGGCCGGGGATGTATCTGAACATCGCCGTGATCGGCCGCATTCTGAAGCAGGCCAGCGTGGTGCCGCCGCAAGCGGTGCAGACCGGCCCGGACGGCAAGTTCGTCTATGTGATCGGTGCCGACGGGAAGGTGAGCGCAAAGCCGGTGAAGGTCGGCTACGTGGAAGCGAAGCTCGCGGTCGTCGAAGGCGTGCCCGCAGGCGCACGCGTGGTGCAGGAGGGCGCGGAGAACCTGCGGCCCGGTAACAAGGTGACGGTGGTCGCATCGCGCGAAGGTGGCGACGCGACGCCGCAGACGACGCCGACGAAGGATGCGACGAAGGCCGCCGCTGCCGGTGGCGAAGCCGCGAGCGCCAGAGCGAACACGGCAGCAACCGCCACGTCGGCCGAAGTGCGTACCGCTGACGCCACCTCGCCGAAGAGCACGCCATGAACCTCTCCGAACTATGTATCCGCCGGCCGGTGATGACGATTCTGCTGTGTGTGGCAGCGGTCGTCGCCGGGTTGATCGCTTACGGACAGATTCCGATCTCGGCCTTGCCGAGCTACAACTCGCCGGTGATTCAGGTCACCGCGACGCTGCCCGGGGCGAGTCCGGAGACGATGGCGGCGTCCGTTGCGGCGCCGATGGAAAAACAGTTCTCGACGATTGCGGGCGTCGCGGTCATCAGTTCGACCAATACGCAGGGCACGACCTCGATCATCATCGAATTCGATAGCGACCGCGATATCGACGCCGCCGCCGTCGACGTGCAGGCCGCGCTCTTCCGTGCGCAGCGAAAGCTGCCGGTAGAGATGACCACACCGCCGTCGTATCGCAAGGTGAACCCGGCCGACGCGCCGATTCTCTTCCTCGCGATGAATTCGCCGTCGATGTCGCTGGCCGAACTCGACGATTACGCCGAAAACCTCGTCTCGCCCACGCTCTCCACGCTGCCCGGCGTCGCGCAGGTGCTGATCTTCGGGCAGAAACGCTTTGCCGTGCGCGTGAAGGCGCGTCCCGATGCGCTCGCCGCCCGCAAGCTCACACTTGACGATGTGGCCCGCGCGCTGGCCTCGGCCAACGCCAACAGCCCCGTGGGGACGCTCGACGGCAGCCGCCAGACGCTGACCATCGAAGCCAACCGCCAGATGACCAAGGCCGACCAGTTCGCGAACCTGATCATTGCGAGCGTGAACGGCAGCCCGGTCTACCTGCGCGATGTGGCCGAAGTGCAAGACAGCGTCGAATCGGTCAAGACCGGCAGCTGGGTCAATGGCGAGCGCTCGATCGTGCTGGCCGTGCTGCGCCAGCCCAATGCGAACACGGTGGCGACGGTCGATCAGGTCAAGGCCGCGCTGCCGCGTCTGGCCGAGCAGATGCCGCAGTCGATTCAGGTCAAGTTGCTCAACGACCGTTCGGTGTCGATTCGCGAATCCATCGACGACGTGCAGTTCACGCTGGGGCTCACGGTGATTCTGGTCACGCTCGTGATCTTCCTGTTCCTGCGCCGGCTGGCCGCCACGATGATCCCGGTGATGTCGCTGCCGGTGTCGCTGATCGGCACGGTCGCGCTCATGAAGGGCATGGGGTATTCCATCGACAACATCTCGCTGCTGGGCATCACGCTGGCGGTGGGGCTGGTGGTGGACGACGCCATCGTGATGCTCGAGAACATCGTGCGTCACATCGAGAACGGCGTGCCGCCGCTGCGCGCGGCACTCGTCGGTTCGCGCGAGATGGGCTTCACGATTCTCTCGATCTCGATTTCGCTGGTGGCCGTGTTCATCCCGATCTTCTTCATGCCGGGGGTGATCGGGCTGATGTTCCACGAGTTCGCGGTGGTAGTGTCGCTGGCGATTCTGGTGTCCGCCGCTGTATCGCTCACGCTGATTCCGATGCTGTGCAGCCGCTATCTGAAGCACGAGCAGAGCGAAGGCTTGGGGTTGCGCGCCACGCAATGGTTTGAAGACGGTTTCGTGTGGGTGCAGGACCGCTACGTTCGCAGCGTGGATTGGTGTCTGGCGAATCGCAAGTGGGTGATGGGCGCGGCGGGGGCGACGTTTGTCGCGACCGGGGTGCTGTTCGCCACGATTCCGAAGGGCTTTTTCCCGAGCGAAGACATCGGTCAGATTCAGGTGACGGCCGAAGGTGCGCAGGATATCTCGTTCACGGCCATGTCGACGTTGCTGCGTCAGGCGGGCGACATCGTTCGCGCGAATCCCGCTGTGGATACGGCGATCGTGTCGGCCAGCGACAGCAATCAGGGCCGCATGTTCATCAACCTGAAGCCGCACGGCGAGCGCCCGCATATGAGCGAGGTGCTCGAGACGCTGCGGCGCGACGTCAAGCAGGTGCCGGGGCTGAACGTGTACTTCAACCCGGTGCAGAACCTGCAACTGGGCGGCAAGCAGAGCAAGAGCCGCTATCAGTACGTGATGCAGAGCGTGAAGCCGGGCGAGATGCAGGTGTGGTCGGACAAGCTGATGAACCTGATGCGTGCCGACCCGATCTTCCGCGACGTGACGACCGACGCGCAGATGAAGGGCCTGCAAGCGCAGCTCACCATCGATCGCGACAAGGCGAACACGCTGGGCGTGGCGATTGGTGACATTCGCAGCGCGTTGTATAGCGCGTTCGGCGAGCGGCAGGTGTCGACGATCTACACGCCGAGCGACAGCTATCAGGTGATTCTGCAAGCGGCGGATAACGACCGTCGCGACGAAGGCGCTTTCGACAAGATCTACGTGCGAGGCAAGGGTGGTGCACTGGTGCCGCTGTCGGCAGTGGCGACGGTAGAACGCAAGATGGGGCCGGTGTCGGTCAACCACCAAGGGCAGTTGCAGGCGGTCACGCTGTCGTTCAATCTTGCGCCGGGGGCGGCGCTGGGCGATGCGTCGAAGAAGATCGTCGGCTTCCAGCGTCAACTCGGTTTCCCCCCGAGCATCATCACGAGCTGGGGCGGCGATGCGGCGGCGTTCCAGGCGTCGCAGTCGAGTCAGGTGGTGTTGCTGGTGGGCGCGTTGCTGGTGATTTACGTGCTGCTTGGTGTGCTCTACGAGAGCTACATCCATCCGCTCACGATTCTGGCGGGCTTGCCGTCGGCAGCGGTCGGCGCGTTGTTGACGCTGCGGCTCTTCGGCATGGATCTGTCGCTGATTGCGGTGATCGGTATCTTGATGCTCATCGGCATCGTGAAGAAGAACGCCATCATGATGATCGACTTCGCCCTCGATGCGCAGCGAAACGGCGGCATGACGCCCGATCAGGCGATCCGGCAGGCGTGCGCGCTGCGCTTCCGGCCGATCATGATGACCACGCTGGCGGCGCTGATGGGCGCGCTGCCGATCGCGTTGGGCTTGGGGGCGGGCGCGGAATTGCGTCAGCCGCTGGGGCTGGCGGTGGTCGGTGGCTTGTTGTTCTCGCAGGTGATTACGCTGTACATCACGCCGGTGATTTATCTCTATCTCGACCGGTTTGCCGGGAAGGGGCCGCTGGTGCTGCCGGGGGATCGGGCGGCGAACGATGGCGGCGGCGATGGCAGCGATGCCGATACCGATGCCGATACCGGACATGGCGTGGCGCGAGCCGAGCATGCCGAGCGTCAGGCGGCGGGCGCGCACTGACGCTCTGAAGTTCGACGGTTAAAGATGGCGGCAGGTGGCGCGACGTTGTCGTGTGATCTGCCGCCATTTTTGTTGACGACGTTGTGAGTTGCATTCGAACGGCATCGGAAATTTCATCAGTAGTGCGAAGACAGGCCATGCAACGTGGCTTGTGAAACCGCTGAATCGGGGCGAAAACGCCTTCCGCCGCGAATACTCGTTCTGCGGTTGGTTCGATTCCTAATGTCGTCGAATTCGACTTGACGACTTTCCCCACGCCTCTCGCTGTCTCGCCTAGATCGGGCGGGAGAACGCGACGATTCAGGTCGCTTCGGCCGAGTGACATCCCCTATCGGAAACCGCATGTGAATGGGCGTTTTCACGCCTGTGCGGATTGTCAATTTGCTAAAGACGCGGTCTGCACCCGACAACGCGGCGAATCGCCTTCAGGCATAAATCGGCCCTGTCGTTGCGAAGGCGAATTCTGCGGCGCTTCGAATCTTTCCCCTCTCAATAACTTCTGATCTCGGACGAGGACTTATGGCTATGCAAGTGAA
The DNA here is from genome assembly GCF_002179965.1 of Pandoraea sp. PE-S2T-3. Classification (GTDB taxonomy): domain Bacteria; phylum Pseudomonadota; class Gammaproteobacteria; order Burkholderiales; family Burkholderiaceae; genus Pandoraea. The sequence goes on along the minus strand of NZ_NGUQ01000007.1, from coordinate 260,300 downwards.
TGCAGGTGCGCTCGCACAATTCAAAACGAAGATGACGCAGCGCCTGAACAAGCGCCGTCAACGCGGCGTGACGCTGGTGGAACTGGCGGTCGCCGTGGCGGTGATGGGGTTGATCATGGCCGGGGCGATGGTAGGGGTGCCGAGACTGATGGCCAGCGTGAAGCTGACGCAGGAGCTCAAGGACTGGCAGATGGCCTCGCTGGCGGTGCAGAACGCGGTAGCGACGGGGCGTCTCGTTGCGACGGGTACGAATCAAGCAGACATTGTCTCTGCCGGTGTGATGGACGGGTTCAACAGAAGCGGCACGGATATATTGAATCGATTCGGTGGCGCTGTAACAGTGCAGGGCGTGGCGGGAGGTAGTGGCACGTTTCCGTCGAGCGGCATACAAGTGACGTCAGCGGGTTATCCGACGGAGCAATGCCGGGAGTTCGCGGCAAAAATGATGCCTACCTTTGCGACGCTCTCGATCAACGGAACGCCCGTTAAAGGGCCCGCCATCACACTTGCCGATTCGATGACGTTGGCTAACGCGCGTTGCGAGTTGACCACCGATAACTCAGGTACTACCCCGGCTGACACCCCAGCGACCCGAGCCGATCTTGAGTTCACCCTGGCGGGCTGAGCACCGCATTTTCTCAGACAAGAATTGGAGGCAAGAGAGCATGAGCCGTCCCAAGCTTGACTTCGTAGTCTTGTCGGCGCTTTCGGTGTTCGGATCGACGGTCGTGGTGGCGCACGAGGAAGTGCCGTCTACTTCGATCGCAGCGTCGCTCCCGATTCACCGGCCGTTGGTGGCAACCGCCCGTCTCGCGGCGCTGCCGTTACCCGCATTGACAGTCGATGCGCGTGATGCGGTTGCTCGAACTCGCGACACGCCAGTGGATAACGACACGCTCCCAGCCGGCGGGCTTGCGGGTCCTCTCGAGAAATTGCTCGCCATACAACCCTCCGACGGCCGTGTTTCGCAAGCCATCAAGCGTTACGCCGAGGCCAACGGCTGGCAACTCGCATGGGAAATCGAACGCGATTTCCCTATCGAGTATCCCGCGACGTTCACGGGTGATTTCCTCGGCATCATCGAGCAGGTGGTGCTGTCGCTGCAAAACAGCGACGCACCGATTCGCGTGAAAGTCTACGAGGCCAATCGCGTGCTGCGCGTCGTGCACGCCACGCAATAACGTTGGTCGTGCGTCACACGGCAGCCCACCATAACAAAGACCAGCAACCCATGAGAAAGCGACTCGGCGTATTGTGCGCCATCACGTTACTGGCGGCGTGCGGTACGCCGGGAATGCTCGGCAAGACCGACGCGAACGTCACGCAGGCACAGCAAGCCGTGCGCACGGCAATCGACGCAAAATCCGCTATACCGATTCGCGCCATCGAGCACGTCGACGGCGCGTGGCTCGCCAGACATTCCGTGGCGATCGAAGCCACCGAATCCCTCCCTGATTTCTTCAAACGTAACGTCCGCTTTTCCACCGGAGCACCCCTCGCCATGTCGGTCGTGCTCGGGCAGATCGCGCGCGGCAATGGGCTGACGATTCGCGTCGCGGCGGATGTGTCGTGCGACGACGGCGGCGGTTCGGGGCGAGGCGGCAGCCGTGGTGGCGGTGGCGCGTCAAAACTCTTCCAGATGAATTGCACGGACAGCGGCGAACCCGCCGTGCCGCTGCACTACAACGGCACGTTGTCCGGCCTGCTCGACACCGTCGCGTATCGCTCGGGCACGCACTGGTCGTATCGCAATGGTGTCGTGCAGTTCACTCGCTACGTCACGCGAAGCTTCCAGATCAAGATGATGCCGGGGAGTTCGACGTTCAGTGCATCGGTGGGCAAGAAGTCGGAGATGAAGGCGGATCGGGGCGCTTCGGGCGGGAGCGGTGGCGGTGGTTCGGCCGGTGGCGTCAAACTCGACTTCAATGCCGACGCCAAGGTGACGACGGAGTCCAAACTCGATTACTGGGCCGATCTCGTCAAGACTGTCTCCGACATGCTCTCCGATGGCGGTCGCGTCACGCCGTCGGTGGTCACGAGCTCGCTTGTCGTCACCGACACCGCAGAAGTCATGGAACGCGTGAAGCGATACATCGACGCCGAGAATGCCGTGCTGGGCCGCCAGGTCAAGCTGCGCGTGCAGGTGTACTCCGTCACGCTCGAAGAAAACTCGGCGGCGGGTATCGACTGGAATCTGGTCTATCAATCGGCCGGTGGATTGGTTGCAGGACTAGGCGGCCCGGCGCTCGGCGGCGCGCTGATGGCACGCAAGGGTGGCTTGAGCGTGAGCAAGATTCCTCGCGGCGTGCTGGCCGGGTCCACGGCGTTCATCAAGGCGCTCAGTCAGCAGGGACGTGTTAGCGCCATCATCGATACGACCGTCGTCACGCTGAACAATCAACCCGCGCCAGTCGCCGTGACGCAGAATCAGGGCTTCGTCGCGCAGACCAGCATGACACCCGGCAACTACGGCGGCCAGGCTGTCGTGACCGCAGAGCAGTCCGTGCTGACGACGGGTTTCGTGATGAATTTGCTGCCCACTGTCATGGATAACCGCAGCGTGATGTTGCAGGTGCAGATCGATATGTCCGATCTGAAGAAGCTCGAGAAGATCAATCTACGCACCGGCAAAGAGGCGCCGAGCGGCAGCGACGCCGGGGGCAAGGGCGGCGGTACAAGCGTCAGCGTCGATGGAAAGGATGTGAAGGTGGCCGTCGACGGCGACAAGGACGAAGACGATAAAGCCCGCCACGACGACGGTTTGGGCACAGGCACGTTCATGCAACTGCCGTTGACGGCATCGATTCAGACGATGCAGCGCGCGTCGCTGAAGTCGGGCGATACGCTGGTGCTCAGCGGCTTCCGGCGCAAGGACGACAGCACCGACCGCGACGGCATCTTTGCTTACGAGGGCGGTACGAAAGAAGCGCGCCAGCGGGTGAACGAGGTCGTCATCGTGATCTCGCCGGAACTGACCGAGGGCGTGTGAGATGACACGCGCACTCTCCAATCATCTCGTCGTCGGCGCGCAGTGGGAGACGCTCATCGGTTTGCAGAAGGAGCCGACGGAGATTCGCGGCCTCGCCCGAAGCCGTGATGCGTCGCACTTCGCTGTGGCCGATGATGGCTCCGGCACCCGCACCGTAGGGCTCATGTCACTGCCCGTTGCGTCAAAAGACGAGGCGGTCCCCGATCGCTATGCGCTTGCGGCCGTGCTAGGGCAGATGGTCGACGGCGCGAATGTCGCTTTCGTCCATGCCGATCCGGATGACCCTTCGGCCGCCCTGTTCGTTACGCTGCGAGACCGCCGCCCCGACATCGATACCGTGCTGCCGCTTGCGCATCTGAAGGCGCGTCTCGCGGGATGGACGGCGGAAGTCGAAGGGCCGGTGAAGATTGCCGGTATGGAATTGGCCGATTTGCCACCCCCCGACGTTTCGCTCTCCCTTGATGCCATCGCCGAGCATGTGCGCCGCGAGCGGCCTGCTGAAGCGCGGCTGCAACTCGTGCGCAAGCCGCTGCCCGCGAGAGAACTGGCCATCGCTGCCGTGGCGCTGCTGATCGTCGCGGGACTTGGTGGCGCGGGCTGGCTGGGCTGGTCTTGGTACGACGATCTGCAACAACAACAACGGGCCGCCGCGAATCGGGTCGATCCGGTCGATGCTTACAAGCGTTCGCTCGCACGGGCCATTGCCGCCGAGCCGTTTGCCTTCGGTGCAGATTATGCACAGCGTGTGCAGTCGGTGGTGCAGGCACTCCCGGCGAGTGCTGGGGGATGGCGTCCGGCGAGCATCGAGTGCAATGCAGCACGTTGCAGCATCGACTGGCGGCGAAAGGAAGGCGGCACGTTCGATTTGCTGCTTTCACAGCGGCCCGACGCGATGATCGTCGATCTGGACCACGCGAAAGAGGTCGTGGCGATCACCGACGACGGGCAGGACGCAGATGCCGCCGCCGACGCCCGCGTCACGCCGATTCCCCGCAATCAGTTTCTCCGCACGGCCGGCGCGCGCTTGCAGGCGCTGGGCGACTACGGCATGGATATCTCGCTCACGATGGCCGAACCGCTGGTGAAGCCACCACCAACGGCGGCGGCCGGGAAAGACGTGCCGCCATCCATTGCCAAGGGCGAATGGCAGATGGCCGGTCATCTCGCATTTCTCGATTCGGTCGCCGGTCTGATGATGCGCGCGGGCAACATGTCGCTGCGTGACGTGAAGATCGACATCAGCGACGGCAAACCCGTCTTCACCGCTCAAGGCACCTACTATGTCCACTAGATCACGTCATCTCGTACGGCTCGCGGTGGCATTTGCTGCCGTATTGTCCACGCCTGCGCATGCCGAAGAGAATATCGATGCGTTTGCGCGCGCCCACCTCAAGGCATCGCAAGATGCACAGGAGGATAAGGCGGCTGGCAATGGACAATCGCCGGACGGCATTGCCCCCGATGTAGCAAGCAAGCCCGCCCGGGTGGACTCGCCGCCCGAGTTGCTGTTCATACAGGGGGTGGAAAACACTACCGTTGCGTACCTGCGCGTCGACGGCCGCTTCGGCCACACGGTGAAGCGCGGTGATCACGTCGGCGACTGGCAGGTAGTGAGCATCGGTGACGATTTCGTCGACGTGAAACGGCATGGCAAGCCCGCGCGTTTGCTGCTGCCTGATGCCTTAGCTGTCCAGCACGCTGCACAAGGGCGGCACGATGGCGACAATCGGTGAACGTCTTCGCGTCGCGTGGGCGCGAGCGAACGGACGTAGCGGCACGCGCCCCGTCGCCCGCCCCGTCGCCGATCTACGCTCCGAGGATATCCAGACGTTCGGCTGGCGTCAGGATCTCGGCCTGACGCTTGCCGGCGCGGAGCAAGGCTCGCTCGTGCTGGTGGCGATGAAGCCACGACTGTTTCTGGTGCTGATCGAGCACACGACCTTTGTGCGCATGCAGGGCTCCGATTTGCTCGAACGCTTCGATCAGGCGGTGCGCGCCACGCATCGCCTCGATCTCGAAGGCATCTATGTCGGCACCACCGAAGAAATTCTGCTCATGCAGTCGCAGTTGCAGCAGCAAGACGATGACGATGGCCGATCCGACGAGCAACGCACCGGGGCCTATCGCAACTTCGATCTGCTCATCGAGAAGGCGGTCGAAGCCGGTACGTCAGACATCCACTTCGAATTTCGCGACGGGCAACACGTGAAGGTGCGCATGCGCATTCACGGCAAGCTGCGCGTGACCGGCGACAGCGACCGGCTCTCGCGCGACTATCACGCGATGCTTGACGCGGTGTCCGCCGCGTACAACTCCCGGGCCGATCCGAGCAGCCGCAGTCACAACCACTTCGATGAAGATCAGCATCAAAGCTGTTCGATTCCGCTCTCCATTCGCCAGCGCAAATATCAATTGCGATTCCAGAGCGTGAAGGAGAATCGCGGCGTGGATGTGGTGCTGCGTCTGCTTCTTAATGAAGCGGTGGAAGGCGATGTGCTCTCGCTCTCGCAACTCGGCTATTCCGATGATCAAGTCGAAGTGCTCGAAGACGCTGTGCATCGCAGCCCGGGTCTCACGATCATTGCAGGGGAAACCGGGTCGGGGAAATCCACGACGCTTCGCACGCTGATGATGTACGAGCGCGACTCGGGCAAGAAATTTTTCTCCATCGAAGACCCGGTTGAGTACATCCAGCCGCACATGACGCAGATTCCGATTCAGCGGCGGGCCGAAGATGGTGCGGGAGAATCCGCGTTCGGCGCGGCGGCCAAGGTGTTGCTGCGGGGGGACCCGGACAAGCTCATGCCCGGCGAGATCCGCGATTCGGAGACAGGCTCGTTCGCGAAGTCGATGACCGAGACCGGCCACCAAGTGCTTTCCACCGTGCACGCGTCGAGCGCATTCGGCATCATCCCGCGCCTCGTCAGTGATGAGATCGGCATGCCGCTGGCGGCCGTCACGTCACCCAACTTCTTGACGGCGATGGTGTATCAGAAGCTGATCCCCGTGCTGTGCGAGCACTGCAAATTGCCCGCGATCGGCAATCTCGATGCACCCGCACTCGACGTCATTGCGGCGCTCGGTATCGATGTCGCCAATGTCTGCGTCGAGGGGGCCGGCTGCGAGCGGTGCAAGGGGCGAGGTACGGCGGGGCAAACCGTTGTCGCCGAGGTCTGTGAGTTGACCGACGACATGCTCGATCTGCTGCGCGAGTCGCATTTTTGGGAAGCCGAGCGGCAATGGCGCGCGAGTCACAACGGCGATCTCACCAGCCCGGACATGACGGGCAAGACCGCCATCGAGCATGCGATTTACAAGATGTCACAGGGACGCATCGACCCGCGCGACATCGAAGCGTCTTTCTACAAATTGAAGAAGTATCACCTTCCCCAAGCCACCGCGCCGACAGCCACGACGCCGCGACGACTCGCGAGTGTGTGAGTCGTCGCGGCCGCTTTCTTCCCCTGCAATGATGTTTTGACGTCTCACCTCCACGCCATGCTCGACGCCGCCAATCGATTCCTCGCCAAACTCTCTCCCCCGCGTGACGCCTACCCGGGGCTAGCCAAGGCGAAGCGCCAGTTCCACAAGACTCGCGCGAAGTTCTACAGCGACTTTGCCGACGCGATCGAAGACGGTGCGAATCCGTTCGACCTGTTTTCGCGCCGGTGCGCTCGTGCGAAGGAGCGCCGCAACGCAATGGCGCCGCTGTACGCCGTGTGGCGCGACAGGGCCAGCTCGAAGAACTTGCGCAAATCGCTGGAGGGCACGATCCCGGAAGCCGATCTGGTGGTCATTGCTGCGGGGGAAAAAGGTGATCTGCCCGGTACGCTGCGCTTTCTCGCACGCGTCGTGACACTGCAACAACAGACTCGCAGTGCGATCTCCGGGGCGATCACGCTGCCGATCTTCATGTCGGTATTGCTCGCGGCGATTCAACTTGGGGTGGCTTACGGGATGATGCCGATCATGACCGAGATCATGCCGCCGGAGAAATTTCCGATGATCGGGGCGTGGTTATACGTGATGTCGGGGTTCGTCGCCAACTGGTGGCCGCTGCTCTACGGTGTGCCGTTGGTGTTGCTGGTCGTGATGTCGTGGTCGCTCAGCCGCTGGACCGGGCCGTTGCGTCGCCGTTTTGACGATTTCGGGCCGTACGCCGTCTATCGCGATGTGCGTTCCGGTGAGTTTCTGGTGGCACTCGCGGCACTGACCAGTGCCAAGACCTCGGTCTTCGATGCGATCTCGTTGCTCCTCTCGGGCGCGTCGCCGTGGATGCGCTCGCATCTGTTGCGCATGCGCGCGTCGCTCAGAAGTGACAGAAGCATGATAAAGGCCATGGACACGGGGCTCTTCAACGAGGAAGTGTTCGATCGTCTCGTCGAATATTCCGGGCGGACCAACTTCGATGTCGGCATTCGCAAGATCGGGTTGATGACCATCGAAGAGACCGCCGATCGCATCAAGGCGCGCGCGGCGGCGGCACGCTCCGTGCTGATGGCATTGGTGGGGTTGACGATCGTGGTGACCGTGGCCGGTATGTTGCAGATCGGTCGTGCGGCAGGTGAGCACGCGCAGTCGATGATGTGATGATGGCGAACCTTCTGGACCTGCTGGTGCATTCGATCAAGGCGCTGCCGCGCGAGAGCTTCGCGGCGATGTTGGGCATTCTCGGCCTGTTCATCGGCAGCTTTCTCAATGTGGTGGTCTGGCGGCTGCCACGCATGCTCGAAGTGCAGTGGGCGCGCGAGGCGGCCCGTTGGGCCGGGCACATGCCTCCGGTTACGCCGATCTTCAATCTGGCGTGGCCGCCGTCGCGTTGTCCGCGTTGCGACAATCGCATCCCTGCGTGGCACAACTTGCCCGTGGTGAGTTATCTCTTGTTGCGGGGGCGCTGTGCGCATTGCCACGCCACCATCAGCTTGCGTTATCCCATTGTCGAATTGAGCGCCGGTGTCATGTTCGCGGCCATCGGCTGGACGTTCGCGCCGTTGATGTTGTACGCAACGATGTTTGCGTGGTGCGGTTTCGGCGCGGCGCTGCTCTCGCTTTCACTCATCGATGCGGAAACCCGTCTGTTGCCCGACGTGATCACGTTGCCGCTGTTGTGGATCGGTCTGCTGCTGAGCGTCGCGGGCGTGACGGTGCCGGTAAGTGATGCGGTGCTTGGCGCCGCGCTGGGCTATGTCGCGATGTGGCTCATTGCCGGGGGGCACTTTCTGCTGACCGGCAACGAAGGACTGGGCGGCGGCGACGTGAAGCTTGTCGCCGCCTGTGGGGCGTGGCTCGGATGGATCGGCGTGCCGCTCACGCTGGCGTTCGGCGCCGTGGCGGCAACGCTCGCGTTTGGCGTTCTCGGCATACTGCGCGGCCGCACGATGTGCGGGCCGCTGCCGTTCGGCCCGTGGCTCGCCGCAGGAGCCGTAGCGAGCGCACTCCGGGGCGAGCGGTTTCTAGGCCTGTGGTTGTACGCGGGCAGCTAACGTTGCATGTCCGGCATTGGCGGCGCGATCACGGCCGGCGTCCACGCCGCCGACCTGACGCTGCGCTTGCCGCAGAATCATGTCCGCCGCCTTTTCCCCGATCATCATCGACGGTGCGTTGGTATTGCCGCCGATCAACGTCGGCATGATCGACGCGTCGACAACGCGCAGGCCGTCGACACCCCGCACACGGAGTTCGGTATCGACCACCGACGCCGCATCGCTGCCCATGCGGCAAGTGCCGACCGGGTGATAGATGGTGTCGGCACGTTGGCGAATCAGTGCCATGAGTGCTTCGTCCGATTCCACGCCGCGACTGTGCAATTCCCTTCCGCCGAAGCGCGCGAGTGACGGTGCGGCCAGAATCCGGCGGATCACGCGGGCGCCGCGCAGCAAGGTGTCGACGTCTTCCTGTGCTTGCAGAAACGCAGGATCGATCAGTGGTGCATCGCGCATGTCGCCCGTGGCGAGCGTGACGCGGCCACGGCTCTTCGGGCGCAACACGCAGGCATGCAACGACAGACCGCGCCGCAGATGAAGACGCCGGTTGTGGTTGTCGCAGATCCCCACGAGGAAGTGCATTTGCAGATCGGGGCGAACGAGACCCGGATCGCTCTTGAGAAAGCCGCCCGCTTCGGCAACGTTGCTCGCAAGCAGGCCGCGCTTGTCGCGCAGATACGCCACGCCCTGCATCAGCAAGTGCCATAGGCCCGGTGGCGTGTAGCCCACCAGATCGCTGTGCGCGACGTATTTGTTGATGATGAAATCGATGTGATCTTGCAGATTCTCGCCGACGTTCGGCGAATCGACCCGCACGGCGATGCCGTGCTCACGCAGTTGCGCTGCCGGGCCGATACCCGAGCCCATCAGCAACTGCGGCGAGTTGAAAGTCCCGGCACTGAGGATCACTTCCGCACGCGCCTTGAGCGTCTCGAGCGCACCGCGACGTTGCAGCGTGACGCCCGTCGCGCGCATGCCGTCGAAGGTGATTCGCTGCACCAGCGCATCGGTGATGACATGGAGATTCGCACGCGTTTTTCCATGCAGATACGCACGTGCGGCATTCCATCGCTCGCCCCCCTTCTGCGTGACCTGATAGATGCCCGCACCTTCGTATTGCGCACCGTTGAAATCGCTGGAAACGGGGAAGCCCGCTTCGCGAGCTGCGTCGACATAGTGCCGCGAGAACGGGTTGACGGTGCGCAAATCCGCCACGTTGAGCGGGCCGCCGCTGCCGTGCCAGTCGTCGGCACCGCGTTCGTTGTTTTCGTTGCGCCGGAAGTACGGCAGCACGTCGTTCCAGCCCCAGCCGGTGCAACCGGCTTGCGCCCAGTCGTTGTAGTCGTCGGGGTGTCCGCGTGTGTAGATCATGGCGTTGATCGAACTCGATCCGCCCAGACCTCGGCCGCGGGGCTGGTAGCCCTGACGCCCGCCGAGACCCGCCTGCGGTGTCGTGCGAAATCCGTAGTTGCGACGTGACCGGAATGGCACCAGCGCCGCGAGCCCTAGCGGCAGCCTGACGAGAAAGCTGTTGTCGGGCGGGCCCGCTTCGATGAGGGCGATCGTGCGCCCGGGTAAGCCGTCGGCCAAGCGTGCGGCGAGCGCGCAGCCCGCCGAGCCGCCACCGACAATGACGTAGTCATAGTCCATGCTGTCATCCTCCCTTGGATGGGCACTGCATTGCCTGCTTTGTATTTATCTTTCTTGTGCACTGCTATTCGCCGCACCGCATGCGTCAGATTGCTGTGACCTGAAGCGGCGGCACTCATTGTAGGCAGACATTTCTCCGATTCGCGCGCGATGTGAAGCATTCCTCTAATTTGTGCGGACGGCAGAGTTCAACCGCTATGATGAAATGATCGACTTGGTGTGACCGTCCGATCGAGCGCAATAGCGTCCATCGACACGCATCAACGACCTGCACGGCACGCACACGGCTGGCATTCCCGGAGGGAGACACGGATGACTGAGGCTTGGCAAACCCACGACGTCACCAATCAGGTGCCGCCGCTCGTCGATTACAACCTGTACGCCACCGACGCGGCGTTGCAGGCCGCCGTGACGACGTTCAATGCCGGCTGGCATGCGAAGGAACTGCATCGTCAGGGCGCGCGATTGGGCGAGGCCGAAGTGCAGCAGTGGGCCGAGACGGCGAATCGCCACGAGCCCGAGTTGCAAACCTTCGATGCGCGCGGCAACCGCATCGATCACGTGGAATTTCACCCGGCCTGGCACGCGCTGATGGGGCTTTTGCGCGGTGCACAATTGCAGTCGCTGCCGTGGGCGCATCCGCAGGCGGGGGCGATGGCTGCACGCACGGCGTCGTATTTTCTGCATGCACAGAATGAAGCGGGGTCGCTGTGTCCGACAACGATGACGTTTGCCAGTATTCCGGTGCTGTCGAAGGTGCCGTCGCTGTTTCCCACGATCAAGGACAAACTGTTCGCACCGCAGCACGATCCCCGCGATCTGCCGCTCGCGCAGAAGCACACCATGCTCGTCGGCATGGGCATGACCGAGAAGCAGGGCGGGTCGGACGTTCGCACGAACACGACCGTCGCCCGTGCGTTGGGCGGTGATACGTATTCGCTGGTCGGCCACAAGTGGTTCTTCTCTGCACCGCAATGCGATGCACATCTGGTGCTCGCCCGCGCTGACGACAGCGACGCGTTGTCGTGTTTCTTCGTCCCTCGCTACACACCCGACGGCCAGAAGAATGCCGTGCAGATTCAGCGCCTGAAAGACAAGCTCGGCAACCGTTCGAACGCGAGCAGCGAGGTCGAATTTCAGGGCGCTTACGGCACGCTCGTGGGCGCGCAGGGACGCGGGATTCCCACGATCATCGAGATGGCGACGTACACGCGACTCGACTGCGTGATCGGCAGTGCGGCGATGATGCGCACGGGTGTCGTACAGGCCATTCATCACGCCCGGCATCGCACGGCGTTCGGCGCCAAGCTGGTCGATCAGGATCTGATGACGACCGTGCTTGCCGATCTTGCGCTGGAGTCGGAAGCCGCGACGTGGCTCGCCATGCGGCTGGCCCAGTCGTTCGACGCGGCCGAGGCGGATGACGATGCCCCGCTCGAGCGCGCATGGCGACGCATTGTGTTGCCTGCCGCGAAGTTCTGGGTGTGCAAGCGCGCGCTCGAACTCGCCGGCGAATGCATGGAGGTGTGGGGCGGCAACGGTTATGTGGAAACCGGGCCGCTCGCGCGGTTGTATCGCGAGGCGCCGGTCAATTCCATCTGGGAAGGTTCGGGCAATGTGATGTGCCTCGATGTGTTGCGCGCCATCGGGCGCGAGCCGGAAGTGGCACAGGCATGGTTTGACTGGCTGGGCCAACGCGTGGGCGCACACGCCCCGTTGCGCGCGGCATTGGCGCAACTGCACGGCTGGCTCGCTGCCGACCCGGCAACGCACGCCGTGCGCGCGCGTGCGATTGCGCAGCAGATCGTACTGCTCGCACAGGCCGCGTTGTTGCTTGAACATGCGCCGGCCGAGTTGGCGCATGGCTTTGTCGAGAGCCGCCTGGCGAATCATGGCGGTCGCGTCTATGGCGTGATGCCTGACTCACTGGCCGTGGGTGTGCAACGCGCGTGGCTGGATCGCGCGTTTGCGGGTTGAACGTCGGCATTCGCAGTGTCGGCAGCACCCGCAGTATTCGAAATACTCGCAGTAATCGCAATATTCGCAGGACGTGCAGTACCAAATGACAATAATGACAACGGCGGCCATCGGCAGCCACAGGGAGGACGGCATGGGACACAACCACGAGTTCGGCGGCCTGCACGATGCGCCGCCCGCGCTGCACGCGGCATCCGACGACGATATCGCGCGCGCCATGCTGTTGCCGCGTTTCGACGCGATGCGCCGTGCACACGACGCCGCGCCGCAGGTCGACTGGCAGGCACGCAAGGCGCATCTCAAGGCCTTGCAGGCAATGCTGCACCAGTATCGCGAGGCGTTTGCCAAAGCCATCGACGAAGACTTCGGCGGCCGGTCGGCGGAAGAGACCGACATGCTGGAGTTGTTCCCGTCGCACGGCAACCTCAAGCATGCGTTGGCCAACACGCGCCGATGGATGCGCGGCACGCACGGTTGGGCCAACCTCTGGCTGCTGCCTGCGCGCACGGCCATCGTGCCGCAGCCGCTCGGTGTCGTTGGCGTGATCGTGCCGTGGAACTACCCGCTGTTTCTCGCAGTCGGCCCGTTGACCGATGCGCTCGCGGCGGGCAACCGGGTGATGCTCAAGGTCTCGGAAGTGACGCCGCGCTTTGCGGAAGTCTTCGCGAAGGCCGTCGCCGAATTTTTCCCCGCCGAATGGGTGACCGTCGTCACCGGCGACGCGCAGATGGCCCGCGCGTTCTCGACGATGCCGTTCGATCATTTGTTGTTCACAGGCGCAACGTCGATCGGGCATCACGTCATGCGCGCGGCGAGCGAACACCTCACGCCCGTCACGCTGGAGCTGGGCGGAAAATCGCCGGCGATCATCGGGCCGGGGGCACGCTGGGAGCATGCCGTCGAGCGCATCATGCTCGGCAAACTGGTGAACGCCGGACAGACCTGCGTCGCGCCGGACTACGTGCTGGTGCCGCGCGAAAAGCTCGATGCGTTCGTCGCGACGGCGCGTCAGGTGGCGGCTCGCTTGTATCCCGATGCGGTCAACAATCCGCAATACACGAGCATCGTCTCACCGCGCCATTTCGAACGATTGACGGGGCTCGCGGGCGAGGCTGCCGCGCAAGGGGCAACGTCGCATGCGCTGTTCGATGCGCCTGCGCAAGCCGAGCGCCGACGCTTGCCGCCGGTGGTCATCACCGGTGTGCACGACGGCATGCGTGTCATGCGCGAGGAGATTTTCGGGCCGCTGTTGCCCGTCGTGCCGTATGACGATCTCGACGCGGCCATCGCCTATGTGAACGAGCGTCCGCGCCCGCTGGCGCTGTATGTGTTCGATACCGACGACACGCGCATCGATCGGGTGGTGGACGGCACGATTTCGGGCGGTGTGACGATCAACGACACCCTGTTGCACGTGGCGGAGCATGGGTTGCCGTTCGGTGGCGTGGGATCGTCGGGCATGGGCGGGTATCACGGCGAAGCCGGGTTCCGCACGTTCTCGAAGGAGAAGCCGATCTTCCGGCAGGCGCGATTCAACGGCGCGGGCCTGCTCAACCCGCCGTATGGCAAGCGATTTGCGATGATGATCAAACAGTTGCTGCGCTGAGTTGGCGCACCGGAATTTGAAAGCACCGCAGGCAAAGAAAAACCCCGCTGGGAAGACCCGAGCGGGGTTTTTCTTTACGTCGTTACATCTGTACGTTGTCCCGTCTGCCGTCAGCGAGCGCTGACGGTGACAGGCAGCGTGTGAAGCTTACGCGACGGCGCGCAGGCCGGCGTCGGCCAGCAGGGCGTCGGCGCGGTCCGTGGCTTCCCACGTGAATTCCGGCTCTTCACGGCCGAAGTGACCGTAGGCAGCCGTCTTCTCGTAGATCGGACGCAGCAGGTCGAGCATCTGGATGATGCCCTTCGGACGCAGGTCGAAATGCTTTTCGATCAGCTCGGCGATACGTTGATCGCTGATCTTGCCCGTGCCGAACGTGTTGACCATGACCGACGTCGGGCGCGCCACGCCAATGGCGTACGACACCTGAATCACGCACTTCGAGGCCAGACCGGCAGCCACGATATTCTTCGCGACATAGCGGCCGGCGTAGGCGGCGGAGCGGTCGACCTTCGACGGATCCTTGCCCGAGAACGCGCCACCGCCGTGCGGTGCGGCACCGCCGTACGTGTCGACGATGATCTTGCGGCCGGTCAGACCGGCATCACCTTGCGGACCGCCGATCACGAAGCGACCGGTTGGGTTCACCAGGAACTTGATGTCGCCCTTGATCAGCTCGGCGGGGAGCACCGGCTTGATGATTTCTTCGATGACAGCTTCGCGCAGCGCTTCCAGACCAATGTCCGGCGAGTGCTGCGTCGACAGCACGACCGTGTCGATGCTGTGCGGACGGCCGTTTTCGTACTTGATGGTGACTTGGGACTTGGCGTCCGGACGCAGCCAGTTCAGGCGGCCGTCGCGGCGCACTTGCGACTGGCGCTCGACCAGACGGTGCGACAGGTAGATCGGCAGCGGCATGAGTTCCGGCGTCTCGTCGCAGGCGTAGCCGAACATCAGGCCTTGGTCGCCGGCACCCTGATCGAGGTTGTCGTCATGGGCGCGGTCCACGCCTTGCGCGATGTCGGGCGACTGGCGGTCGTAGGCGACCAGCACGGCGCAGCCCTTGTAGTCGATACCGAAGTCGGTGTTGTCGTAGCCGATGCGGCGAATGGTTTCGCGCGCAACTTGTTGATAGTCCACCGTGGCGGTCGTGGTGATTTCACCCGCGAGTACGACGAGACCGGTGTTGCAAAGCGTTTCGGCGGCGACGCGCGCGTATTTGTCCTGGGTCAGGATCGCGTCAAGGACAGCATCCGAGATTTGGTCAGCGACCTTGTCCGGGTGACCTTCGGATACCGATTCGGAAGTAAAGAGATAGTCGTTCGCCACTTCAGGCTCCTCTGTAACGAATGATTGGCGACTCACGTAGCCGTCATCGGAGAAGAAGCGGCGACGCTTTAGCGGAAAAATTAGTCGAATGGGCTGCCTAGATAGGGTGGCTCATTCGAATCGCCCCGCAAGTTGTCAGTTAACTCGGCGATGTCGCTTATTATACGCCCCTGTAGAAAATCTGCTGGCGACATGGCAACCACTCCCAAGAAATCCATCGGGTACTACGTGAGCGTAGGCCTGCTGCGGGGGCTCAACCTGCTCCCCTATAGCTGGGTCGCGCGTTTCGGCGCGGGCCTCGGACAACTTTTGTACCTCATTCCCAGCTCGCGAAAGCGCGTGGTGCACACCAATTTGCGCCTGTGTTTCCCGCACTGGGACGACGCCACCCGTGAGCGCGTGGCGCGGGCGTCGTTCGTGCACGCCATTCGCAGCTACGCCGAGCGTAGCGTGCAGTGGTTTGCCGACGGCAAGAAGCTGGAAAAGCTGATCGAGCTTGATTCGGCCGTGGATCTGCGTGATCCGAACATGCCGCCGACCATCCTGCTCGGGTTCCACTTCGTGGGGATCGAAGCCGGTTCGGTTTTCATCAATTACTCGCTGCACCGGCCCTGTGCCTCGCTCTACACCCCCATGTCGAACCCGGCGTTCGATGCCATGGCCCGGGAGCAACGCGGCCGGTTCGACGCCGAAATGATCCCGCGCGGTGACAGCGCCCGCGACGTGCTGCGCATGTTTCGCAAGAAGAAACCGGTCATGCTGGCCGCCGATATGGACTACGGCGCGCGCAATTCCACGTTCGTGCCGTTCTTCGGCGTCGAGGCCTGCACGCTGACGTCGGTGTCGCGACTGGCGGAAGTGGGCCGCGCGCAAATCCTGCCGTTCATCGGCGAAGTGCTGCCGAACTACAAGGGCTACCGGCTCAAGGTGTTCCCAGTGTGGGAAAACTACCCCAGCGGCGACCCGGACGCCGATGCCCGCCGCATGAACGCGTTTCTGGAAGAACAGATTCTGAAAATGCCGGAGCAGTACTACTGGGTGCACAAGCGTTTCAAGACCCGCCCGGAAGGCCAGCCGGGCGTGTATTGACCGGCACCGGATGCGCGTCGACTTCTCCTCTACAATAGCGGCATGAAGCTCAAATTCACCAAGATGCAAGGCGCCGGTAACGACTTCGTCGTGATCGACGGCATCTCGCAGACCATCGATTTCACGCCGGAACAATGGCGTGCGCTCGCCGACCGCCATTTTGGCGTCGGCGCGGACCAGCTTTTGCTCGTCGAACGCTCGGCATTGCCGGACGTGGACTTCCGTTACCGCATCTTCAACGCCGATGGCGGCGAGGTCGAGCATTGCGGCAACGGCGCGCGCTGCTTCGTGAAGTTCGTGCGCGATACCGGGCTGACCGACAAGCGCTCGGTACGCGTCGAAGTGCAGCAGGGCGTGATTACGCTCACCGCACGCGAAGACGGTCAGGTCAGCGTGGATATGGGCGCACCGATTCTGACGCCGTCGGACGTGCCGTTCGACGCGAGCGGGCTGGAAGGCCGCCGCGAGGGCGACGACACGCTCTGGCCGCTGGATGTCGCTGGCAAGACCACGTGGATTTCGGCCGTCTCAATGGGCAACCCGCATGCTGTGCAGGTGGTCGAGAACGTCGACACCGCGCCGGTCGAGACCGACGGTCCGCTGGTCGAGCGCCACGCGCGTTTCCCGCGCCGCGTGAACGCCGGTTTCCTGCAAGTGGTCGACAAGCATCAGGCACGCCTGCGCGTATTTGAGCGCGGCGCCGCCGAGACGCTCGCCTGCGGCACGGGCGCCTGTGCTGCCGCGGTGGCGGGCATTCGCCGGGGCTTGCTCGCCTCGCCGGTCGCCATCGAGACACATGGCGGCACCCTCACCATCGAGTGGGATGGCGCCGCCGGCCCGGTCATCATGACGGGGCCCGCCGCAACGGTCTTCGAGGGCACCATCGAGATCTGATACCGTGTTGCCCGCAAGGCGCCCCGTGGCATCGGCC
Source organism: Pandoraea sp. PE-S2T-3 (assembly GCF_002179965.1). Taxonomy (GTDB): domain Bacteria; phylum Pseudomonadota; class Gammaproteobacteria; order Burkholderiales; family Burkholderiaceae; genus Pandoraea. Next base: position 243,249 of record NZ_NGUQ01000007.1, on the reverse strand, counting down.
ATGGTGAGAACGGGGGCGCCCGCAAGACCGATTTGGTTTCTGAAGCTTCTGATATCGCGACCCTGACGGCCGCCGGGTCTCCTTGTGCAAGCAGGGGGCGGTGCGGTTTTCGATGAACAGCAGACGGACACTCATGAACGACCGAGATATTGCGGAATACCTGATCGCGCATCCCGACTTTTTCGAACGCCACGCCGAATTGCTGGCCGGCGTGCGCCTGACGAGCCCCCATGGACAACGGGCGGTGTCGTTGCAGGAGCGTCAGATCGAGATGCAGCGCGAGAAGACCAAGCAGATCGAGCGACGCCTCGCCGAACTGATGCGTTACGGCCACGAAAACGACGATATCTCGGCCAAGCTGCACCGCTGGACCCTCGGCCTGCTCGGCGAGCGCGATCCGCATGCGCTGCCCGATGCCATCGCCCGCGGGCTGCGCGACGTGTTCAACGTGCCGTTCGCCGCTGTACGCGTGTGGAATGTGTCCGCGCCGTATCAACCGGCCGAATTTGCCCGCAGCGTCAGCGAAGAAGTGAAGATTTTCGCGTCGAGTCTGGCCACGCCGTATTGCGGCGCGAACACCGGTTTCGAAGCGGTCACGTGGCTCGGCGCACCGGTCGATCCGGCATCGGTCGCGCTGCTCGCCTTGCGCGATCCGCTCGCACAACAAGGCGCCGACGCCCCGGTGTTCGGCCTGCTGGTAATGGGCTCGGATGACGCCCGCCGTTTCCACGAAGGCATGGCGACCGATTTCCTGTCGCAGATCGGCGAACTCGCGGGCGCGGCGCTGAGCAAGCTGCGCGCGGACGACTGAGTCGACCCGGGCGCCACTGTGGCCAAGCCAGACGCCAAGCCGAAAGCCAAGGCAACGCCCAAGCCGCGCGGCAAAACTGTCACCGCTGCCACTGGTGAGGCGCCCGAATCCTCCGAGATCGCTGATATCCCTGAAGTCCCCCTTCAGCCGGGCATTCAGGCCTATCTCATCATGCTGGCGAGCGAGCGCAAGCTCGCCGCCCTCACCCTCGAGAACTACACCCGCGACCTGCGGCAATTGCAGGTGATGGCCAAAGGCCGTCCGCTCGACGCGCTGGCGCACGGCGACATCCGCAAGTTCGTGATGCAGATGCACAGTCAGGGGCTGGTCGGCCGCTCGATTGCCCGCAAGCTCTCGGCATGGCGCGGCTACTACGCGTGGCTGGCCCAGCGTTCGGCGCTGGCGGCGAATCCGGTCGATGGTGTGCGAGCGCCGAAACAACCCAAGCCGCTGCCCAAGGCGCTGTCGCCCGATCAGGCGTCGGCGCTGGTCGAGCACTCGACCGGCACCTCGGCCGAGGCGCTGCGCAACCGGGCGATGTTCGAGTTGCTGTACTCGTCGGGGTTGCGGCTGTCGGAGCTGACCGGGCTCGATCATCGCTACGTGGAAGCCGATGGCTATCGCTCCGCAAGCTGGCTGGATCTGGCCGAGCGCGAGGTGATCGTCACCGGCAAGGGCAACAAGCGGCGCCGCGTGCCGGTGGGCGAGAAAGCGGTGCAAGCACTGACTGACTGGCTGAATATCCGCACCGGGCTGACGGCTGCCGAGCCGCACGCCCTGTTTCTGTCCGCACGCGGCAAGCGGATCGGTGCGCGGGCGGTTCAGCAGGGACTATCGCGCCACGCGCTGGCGGCGGGGCTGCCCACGCATGTCCATCCACACATGCTGCGGCATTCGTTTGCGACCCACGTGCTGCAATCGTCCGGCGACCTCCGGGCCGTGCAGGAAATGCTCGGCCACAGCAACATCTCGACCACGCAGATCTACACGAAGCTCGACTTCCAGCATCTGGCCAAGGTCTACGATCAGGCGCACCCGCGCGCGCGCAAGAAGACCTGACTCAGCCGTGGCGCTGCCCCGACTCGGTGTAGAATCGCGTCCTTCCCCAGCAAGTCCCGCCCGTGTGCCGACGCCCAGTCGTGGCGACGCCGCACGCCGTGCCGCAAGACTTGCCGCTCTCCGAATGCAACCGTTGGCCAGCTCCACATGAACACCTTGATCCTCAAGCCCGGCAAAGAAAAATCCTTGCTGCGCCGCCATCCCTGGATTTACGCCACTGCCGTGGCGAATGTGGAAGGCAAACCGGCCTCCGGCGCGACGGTCGTGGTGCGTGCCGCCGACGGCCGCTTTCTGGCGCGCGCCGCGTTCAGCCCGGTCTCGGCCATTCGCGCCCGCGTCTGGACGTTCGACGAGAACGAGCCGGTCGATCACGCCTTCTTCAAACGCCGCGTGGCGGCGGCGCTGGCCTATCGCGAGCAGATGGTGCACGACACCGGCGCGACCCGCCTGATCTTCGGCGAGGCCGATGGCCTGCCGGGCCTGATCGTCGACCGTTACCAATCCGCACCGGGCCAGCCGGCGAGTGACCAACTGGTGTGCCAGTACATGGCCGCTGGCGTGGAAGTATGGAAAGACGCCATTACCAAGGCACTCGTGGCCGCGACGGGCTGCCCGAACGTCTATGAACGCTCCGACGCCGCCGTGCGCGAGCGCGAAGGGCTGCCGAGCATTACCGGCGTGCTTGCCGGGGCCGAGCCGCCCGAAGCGCCCGAGTCGCTGACCACGCACGAGTGCGGCGTGAAGTACTACGTCGACGTGCGTCACGGCCACAAGACGGGCTTCTACGTCGACCAGCGCGACAACCGTTTGCTGGTCAAGCAACAGGCCAAGGGCCGCGACGTGTTGAACTGCTTCTGCTATACGGGCGGTTTCTCGCTCGCGGCATTGGCGGGTGGCGCGCAGAGTGTGCTGTCGATCGATTCGTCGGGCGAGGCGCTGGCAATCGGCGCGCGCAACGTCGAACTCAACGGCTTCGACGCCTCGCGTACCGAATGGCGCGACGCCGATGTGTTCAAGACGCTGCGGGCCTTGCGGGAAGAGGGACGCACCTTCGACATGATCGTGCTCGACCCGCCGAAGTTCGCGCCGTCGGCGCATCACGTCGACCGTGCCGCGCGTGCGTACAAGGACATCAATCTGGCGGGCTTCAAGCTGCTGCGTCCGGGCGGTCAGTTGCTGACGTATTCGTGCTCGGGGGCTATCGACGCCGATCTGTTCCAGAAGATCGTGGCCGGTGCTGCGGTCGACGCGGGTGTCGATGCGCGTATCCTGCGCCGCTTGTCGGCGGGCATGGATCACCCGATGCTCACGCAATTCCCCGAAGGCGAGTACCTCAAGGGCCTCTGGCTTCAGCGCATCTGAGGTGTGCGGGGGCTCGCGCCCCCAAACGGCCAAACGGCCAATCGGATCGCCGGTCAGCCCAGCGTCAGCGCCACAACACCCAGCGCAATCAGTACCGCGCCGCCGACCCGGCGGCGCATCTCGCCTTCGCCCAGCAGCCGTACCCCGAGCAGGGCCGCCACCATCATCGACATCTCCCGCGCCGGGGCCACGTGCGAGACGGGCGCGTATTGAAGCGCCGTCAGAATCAGGAAATAGGACATCGGCGAGATCAGCGCAATCAGCACGATCTTGCGCCAGTTGGCGCGCCAGAGCAGCGACACTCTGGCTGGCCGCGACAGCGCCACCGGGGCGGACAGCACCACGCGCACCACGTTCTCAAGGTAGTAGTAGACGAGCGGCACGAGCATCAGCGTCTTGACGGCGTAAGCATCGGCCAGCGTATACGCCGCGATGAAGGCGCCGGTGAGCACGCCCCAGCCGGCCCCGGCATGCATGGTGCCGCGCCGGAACAGCCGCTCGCCGCCAGCGATGATCAGCACGCCGCCGACCACCAGGCCGATGCCGACAAGCGCCAGCCAGCCCGGGCGCTCGCCCAGCAATACGATCGCACCGAGCGACGAGAGCAATGGCCCGGTGCCGCGCGCGAGCGGGTAGACGACCGAGAGATCGCCGACCCGGTAGCCGCGTTGCAGCACCAGCGTGTAGCCATAGTGGAGCAGGGCGCTCAGGGCGATGACGGCCCAGCCGCGCCAGTCCGGCCAGTCAGCGTGTGAGCCGACGAGAAAGAACAGCGCGAGCGGCGTGTAGAGAACGACCGTCAGCAGCGCGTAGAGAAAGACCAGCTGGGGGCCGCCGCCCTCCGTGGTGTCGATGCGTTTGGCCAGAAAATTCCACGTGGCGTGCAGAAAAGCGGCGGTAACAACGAAGGCGAGGGCGGTCGGTGACATGGTGGGAGGCGTTTTTTGTGACAATTGTATGACGCATCGCCTGTCCACTTTCCGCCAATTTGGGTGGACATCCCGTGAAATGCCCACTTTTGCAACTCGGTTGCAGCGTTCACGGCGCTGTGCTTAAATCGATTCATGAGCCTTACTCAACTACAACCGTATCTGGAAGCCGCCCGCGCGAGCTTGCAGGAGCAATCGGGGCGCGTGACTTCGGGACGTGTCCGTGTACTGGCCCTGCTGCTCAAGGCAGGCCGCCCGCTCACCCATCAGGAAGTGCTGGCCGATCTGGCGACCGACACCGATCCGCTCGACCGCGTCACTGCCTATCGCGTGCTCGACTGGCTGGTCGCGCAGGGCTGGGCGATCAAGCAGGCCGGTGACGACCGCATCTTCCGGTTCGTCATGGCCGAGCACGTCGACCCGCAACGGGCCGCGTCGCCGCGTCCGCATACGCAACACGGTCATTTCCGCTGTGTACGCTGCCACCGCACGTTCTGCCTTGACGATTGGCCCCAGCATCCCCAATTAAGTGAGCGCGAACTCAAGCGCCTGCCCAAGGGATTCGTGGGCGAACAGGTCGAGCTGATGATTCACGGCACTTGCGCCCAGTGCGCCGGCGCCACCAACTGACGCGTGCCAAGCCGCTTTTTGCCAGCTCGGGTACATTGAGCGGCATTCCAGCGGCCTGCGGCACACCGCTTCACTACAGGACATTGCATTCATGACCCCCGTCACTATCCTGACCGGCTTTCTCGGCAGCGGGAAAACCACGCTGCTCAAGCGCATCCTGACCGAGGCGCACGGCATGAAGATCGCCGTGATCGAGAACGAGTTCGGCGAAGAGAACATCGACAACGACATCCTCGTGCAGGAAAACGCCGAGCAGATCGTACAGATGAGCAATGGCTGCATCTGCTGCACGATTCGTGGCGATCTGGTGCAGGCGCTGTCCGATCTGAACAGCCAGCGCGACGCCGGCACGATCCAGTTCGACCGCGTGGTCATCGAGACCACCGGTCTGGCCAACCCGGGCCCGGTGGCGCAGACCTTCTTCATCGACGATGAAGTGGCCGACACCTACCGCCTGGACGCCATCATCACGCTGGTGGACGCCAAGCACGCCCAGAAGCAACTCGACGAGCATGAAGTGGTGCAGCGCCAAGTCGGCTTTGCCGACCGTCTGTTCATCACCAAGGCGGATCTGGTGACGCCCGAGGCCGTCGATGACCTGAAGCATCGCCTCGCGCACATGAACCCGCGCGCGCCGCAGCAGGTGGTCGATTTCGGCAAGGCCGATCTGAAAGAGATCTTCGACATTCACGGTTTCAACCTGAACGACAAGCTCGACATCGATCCGGAATTCCTCGCCGCCGACGATCATGATCACGCGCACGACCATGGCCACGACCACGGCCATGACCACGGTGATCATTCGCATTGCGACCACGATCACGGCCATTGCGATCACGAAGGTCACGATCATGGCCACCACCATCATCACGCCCATCACGACGACGCCATCAAGTCGTTCGTGTTCCGCAGTGAAAAGCAGTTTGATCCGGCCAAGCTGGAGGATTTCCTGGGAAGCATCCTCCAGGTGTACGGCGAACGCTTATTGCGTTATAAAGGCGTATTAAACATGCGCGGCATCGACCGCCGGGTCGTGTTCCAGGGCGTTCACCAGATGATGGGCAGCGACGTGGGCACGAAATGGCAACCGGGCGAGACACCGAATACCAAGATGGTGTTCATCGGTGCCGAGCTGCCGAAAGACATCATCCTGCAAGGGCTGGAGCGCTGTCTGGTCTGAGCGGGACCGCCGTTTCGAGCAACGGGAAACCCCTTAAACGGGGCTGTTGACCGATTCGGTTACAATAGCTGCCCACTGGGTTGCCGCCAGCGAATTCACGCGGCATACCGGGGGGAAGGCAGGGGAGCACCGCAATGGCCACCGCCTCTCGCAAGACAGCCACCGCACGCCCCACGCGCCGGGCAGAACCGGCGCCGGATGCGGGCGCCAAGCGTGCTCCAGCAGGCAAGCCGAAGACGGGTGAGAAAGCCGCCGCCAAGAAGGGGCCGCCCAAATCACCCGGCAGGAACGTAACCCAGGACGCCGCCAGCGGCACCGCCGGCAAGCAAGACGCTCCACCCGCTAAAGGAGCGTCGCCGGACTATCCGAAAGAGACGCCACAAAAACCCATGAGCAAGAAAAGACTTTTGACCGAGGCCGAAATTCTGAAGATGGGCGAGAAGGACTACATGAATGAAGATCAACTCGCCTTCTTCAAGGATCGTCTGGAAAAGCTGCAAGAGGAAATTCTGCGTAACGCCGGCCAGACGACCGAGAACCTCCGCGAAACCATTCTCGTACCTGATCCGGCCGACCGCGCCACGATCGAAGAAGAACACGCACTCGAGCTGCGCACCCGCGACCGCGAGCGCAAGCTGCTGAAGAAGGTGCAACAGTCGCTCGCCCGCATCGAATCGGGTGAATACGGCTGGTGCGAAGAAACCGGCGAGCCGATCGGCATCCCGCGTTTGCTCGCACGCCCGACGGCTACGCTGTCGCTCGAAGCACAAGAGCGTCGCGAGCTGCGTCAGAAACTGTTCGGCGATTGATTTGAACGCGATTGGGACCTGATTTGAATCCGATTCAAGCCAGGTTCTAATCGAAAGCCTTAAAGCCAGGCACCGCGCGGTGGCGGTGCTTCGGCCCCTCGGTTTGCAAAGGGCATGTCTTCGTGACATGCCTTTTTTGTTTTCTCTTTTTGATCGAGAGGGCACCCGAGGGGGCTGACTGTCGCCTGCGCGCAACGTCACACAAAGCTCGCGGCAGGGCGCGCTTTATGGCAGAATTGCAACTCAGTTGCAATTGAGCTTTGCCATCTCTTCCATGCCGTCCTTCCCGTTCACCTTCCGATACTGGCGTGCGCGTCTGCGCACCCCGGTGAATCGTGGGCGCAGCGGTTGGGTGGCGTGGCTCATCGTGGCGCTGCTGTGCGTGCAGATGTGGGGCTTGCAGCACGAGATCGTGCACGCCCGGCAACTGGCGGACATCGGCGTGCCGGCGGCGGGCATAGCGACTGGCAATGCGACTGGCAATGCGACCGGCACAGACGCCGACGTCGATGACGATGCCGAGGCGCAGAACGCATGGGCGCCGGTCAATACGAGCCTCGCTCACACCGCCTACGGCAGTCATCACCATCACTGCCATCTGTTCGAAGGCGCCACGCTGGCGGCCGCCATGGCTGTTGCGGTGCTGGAATGGCGCGCCGATAGCCACACGGATCTCACGCCATCGCGCGCTACCGGCCGCTCGCATGCCAGTGCACTCACGCTGCCGTTCCGCTCTCGCGCCCCGCCTGTCACGGCCTGATCTTCCACGCGCTGCACGCGCGAATTCCCGCTGAAACGTTTTTCATTTGCCCCACAGCTCAACGGCTTTGCCGACGGCTGCGGGCAAGGTCGCCATTCGTCTGCGCCCATGTGGCTGCGGCGCATGTTGTGACGGCGTTCGTGCGTGCCAATCGACGGGTACCCCGTCGCAGACCTGACAACACAACAACGACATGGCATCTCCTACCTTCAACGTGGCGCGTGCGCGCGCTGCGGTCTCGTTCTCCTTTGCCCCGGTACCGCTCGCCGTAGGTCTGACACTGGCCTTCGCGGCCATGCAGGCGAACGCCGCTGACGCGACCCCCGCCGCCGCCAACGCCACCAACGCCACGCCTAACGCCACCACCGTCCCCACTTCCGCCACCGTCCCCGGCGACGACGCATTGGCACTCTCGACGACCTTCGTCACCGGCAACCCGCTTGGCCGGGCAGCGGCCGACCTCACGGTGCCCGTCACGGCACTCGACGGGCGCGCGCTGGTACTGCGCCGTACCGGCACCCTTGGCGAGACACTCGACGGCTTGCCCGGCGTCTCATCCACGTCTTACGGCCCGAATGTGAGCCGTCCGATCATTCGCGGTCTCGACGGCGACCGCATCCGCGTGCTGCAAAACGGCACGGGCGCGCTCGACGCGTCATCGCTGTCTTACGACCACGCCGTGGCCCAAGACCCGCTCTCCATCGAGCGCATCGAAATCGTGCGTGGTCCGGCGGCGCTGCTCTATGGCGGCAACGCTGTGGGCGGCGTGGTCAACACGATCGACAACCGCATTCCGCGCGAACCGATCAACGGCGTCTCGGGCGCGACCGACCTGAGCTACGGCGGTGCCAATCGCGAGCGTGCGGGCGCGGCGTTGATCGAAGTGGGCAACGGCCAGTTCGCGTTCCACGTCGACGGCTTCGCGCGCAAGAGCACGGACCTGCGCATTCCGGGTTTCGCGCGTTCCGCACAACAACGTGCCCGTGACCCCGAAGGCACCGAGCAACCGTCCGGCACCCTGCCCAACAGCAACGGGCAGGCGAGCGGTGCGGCCGTCGGCGCGTCGTGGACGTGGGCGAACGGCTACAGCGGCTTGTCCTACTCCGGTTACGACTCCGACTACGGCACGGTGGCCGAAGAAAACACGCGCATCCGGCTGCGTCAGCAGCATCTCGCACTGGCGAGCGAAGTGCGCAACCTGAGCGGCCCGTTCACGGCCCTCAAGTTCAACTTCGGCTACACCGACTACGAACACAAGGAGATCGAAAACGGTCAGACCGGCACGACCTTCAAGAACCACGGCTACGAAGGGCGTATCGAAGCACGTCACGCGAAGATCGGTCCGTTCGAGGGGGCCGTCGGCGTGCAGTTCTCCCAGAACACTTTCTCGGCGCTCGGTGAAGAAGCGTTCGTGCCGAAGAGCGATACCAGCAACGTGGCCCTTTTTGCGCTCGAAGAATGGGCCGTGAATCAAGCGGTGAAGCTCTCGTTCGGCGCGCGCATCGAACACACGCACGTGAAGCCGACGGCCGGTGGCAGCGACCGTTTTGACAATCTGCCCACGCGCAACTTCACGCCGGGCAGTGTCTCGGCGGGCGCTGTCTTCGCGCTGGCACCGGCCTGGTCGGTGGCGTTGAACACGTCGTATACCGAACGTGCGCCGACCTTCTACGAGTTGTATGCCAATGGCCCGCACGCGGCGACCGGCATCTGGGAAATCGGCAACGCGCAATCGAAGCTTGAAAAAGCGTTCTCGACCGACCTGTCGCTGCGTTACGCGAGTGGTCCGCACAAGGGCAGCGTCGGGGTGTTCTACAGCCGCTTCTCCAACTTTATTGCGCTGGAAAACACCGGCCGTTCGGTCAATGGGGAAGGCGAGACGGTGACGTCCGGCGGTTTGCCCGTCTATCAATATGCGGGTGTGCCGGCCGAGCTCTACGGCGTGGAAGCCGAAGGCCGCGCCCGGGTGTGGCAGGGCTACGGCAACGTCGATGTGGAACTGCGCGGCGACTACACGCTGGGCCGCAACCGCGACACCGGCGAGCCGCTGCCGCGCATTGCACCGCTGCGTCTGACGGCGGCGCTTGCGTACGGCCTCGGCCCGTGGGGAGCGCGCGTGGAAGTGGTGCATGCGAGCAATCAGGGCCGCGTGCCGGCGGGTGACCTGACGACCAACGGCTACACCACGCTGGGTGCGGCACTCACGTATCAGTTCAAGACCGGTGGCGCGCAGTGGCTGGCGTATCTCAAGGGCGAGAACCTGACGAATCAGGAAGTGCGTCTGGCCAGTTCGTTCCTGCGCGACATTGCACCGCAGGGCGGCCGTGCGGTGCGCGTCGGTCTGCGTACCACCTTCTAAGCAGAACCTGCCGCACAAACGGGGGAATTTCCGAGAAATTCCCCCGTCATTCCCCCCTCCGCATGGTGCAATGCCGCGCGGATGGCGCGTTCCGTGCCTTATCGAACAGCACACAAATCACGTCGAACAAGCTGCCGTCGACGCCTCTTGATATTCCTTCGATTGCCCTAAACTACAGTCACGTCTCGCCCGGTCGGGCACGTTCTCACAGCATGGGGGACGCGCGCGGTGAAGTCCGGGCCAATCGTTACGGGGCGCACGACGCCCCCCGAAAAGGAACAGGCATGGAGCAATATCACGGCACCACCATCGTCTCCGTTCGGCGCGGCGATCAGGTCGCGCTCGGCGGCGACGGTCAGGTCACGCTCGGCAATATCGTGATGAAGGGCACCGCCCGCAAGGTGCGAACCGTTTATGACGGCAAGGTCATGGTCGGTTTTGCAGGTGCGACGGCGGATGCGTTCTCGCTGCTCGATCGTTTCGAGGCGAAGTTGCAGAAGCACCAGGGTCATCTGACGCGCTCGGCCGTCGAACTCGCCAAAGACTGGCGTACCGACCGCATGCTGCGCCGGCTCGAAGCGATGATGATTGTCGCCGATGCCGAGACCACGCTGGTGATCACGGGCAACGGCGACGTGCTCGATCCGGAAGGCGGCGTGGCCGCGATCGGCTCGGGTGGCTCGTACGCTGAAGCAGCGGCGCGCGCGCTGGTGCAGAACACGGATCTGTCGCCGGCCGAAATCGTGAAGAAGGCGCTCACGATTGCGGGCGACATGTGCATCTACACGAACCAGAACCACATCATCGAGTCGCTGCCGCAGAAGGCTGCGAAGTAACGAATGGCGAGGCGGGTCTGCATGGCAAATCCGCCCGGCATTCAACGCAGAGACTCACGACCAACGAGCAGCAAGTGACGACGGTCGACGCGCACGCCGCAGCAGGTGGACTCCTGCGGCGTGACTTGCCGGCCGGGGTATGACCGGCCGGGCGTCACCCTGATCGAAACCCTAATTTGGCGAACGTCATGACCCATATGACCCCCTCCGAGATCGTTTCCGAACTCGACAAACACATCATCGGCCAGAACAAGGCCAAGAAGGCTGTCGCGGTGGCATTGCGTAACCGCTGGCGTCGCCAGCAGGTGGCGGACCCGCTGCGTCAGGAAATCACCCCGAAGAACATTCTGATGATCGGGCCGACCGGCGTGGGCAAGACCGAGATCGCCCGTCGTCTGGCCAAGCTGGCCGACGCGCCGTTCATCAAGGTCGAAGCGACCAAGTTCACCGAAGTGGGCTATGTGGGCCGCGACGTGGACAGCATCGTGCGCGATCTGGCCGAAATCGCCATCAAGCAGACCCGCGAAGCGGAGATGAAGAAGGTGCGCACGACGGCCGAAGATCGTGCCGAAGACCGCATTCTCGATCTGCTGCTGCCGACGGGCCGCGAGTCCTCGCGTGATATCCGCTTCGGTTCGGTGTCGCATGAACCGGAACCCAGCACCGAAGATAACGCCACGCGTCAGACGTTCCGCAAGCGGCTGCGCGAAGGCGCGCTCGATGATAAGGAAGTCGAGCTCGAAGTCGAGATTCCGGCGCAGGGCATGGAGATCATGGGCCCGCCGGGCATGGAAGAAATGACCGAGCAGATCAAGGGCATGTTCGCGAATTTGGGCAATCAGCGCAAGAAGCGCCAGAAGCTCAAGATCAAGGACGCGCTCAAGATTCTGACCGACGAAGAAGCGTCGAAGATGCTCAACGACGAAGAGGTCAAGCAACTGGCCCTGCGTAACGTCGAGCAGAACGGCATCGTGTTCCTCGATGAGATCGACAAGATCGCCACGCGCAGCGAAGTCGGCGGCGGCGACGTGTCGCGTCAGGGCGTGCAGCGCGACTTGCTGCCGCTGGTCGAAGGCACGACCGTGAGCACGAAGTTCGGCATGATCAAGACGGACCACATTCTGTTCATCGCGAGCGGTGCGTTCCATCTGGCCAAGCCGAGCGACCTGATTCCCGAGTTGCAGGGCCGCTTCCCGATCCGTGTCGAACTCGACTCGCTGTCCGTCGAAGACTTCGAATCGATTCTCACGCAGACCGATGCGAGCCTCGTAAAGCAATATCAGGCATTGCTCGCGACGGAAGACGTGGCGCTCGAATTCGCGCCGGACGGCATCAAGCGTCTCGCGGAGATCGCGTTCTCGGTCAACGAACGCACCGAGAACATCGGCGCACGCCGTCTGTACACCGTGATCGAGAAGCTGCTCGAAGACGTCTCGTACAACGCCGGCAAGCAGGCGAATCAGGTCGTCACCATCGACGCGGCTTATGTGGACGCGTCGCTTGGCGAAGTGGCACAGAACGAAGACCTGTCGCGCTACGTGTTGTAAGGCGATCGATCCATCGTTCGCGAAATGAAGAACGGCCCCATTCGGGGCCGTTTTTTTATGCGCGTCGAACTGGCGTCGAAGGTGCGGTGGACGCCTGACGGACCTTACTGCTTGACCGGTCGCTTGAGCAGCTTGCGTTGCAGCGTGCGGCGATGCATGTTCAGCGCCCGCGCGGTCGCGGAGATATTGCCGTTGTGCTCGGCGAGCACGCGCTGGATGTGCTCCCATTCGAGGCGCGCCACCGACAGCGGCGACGGGTTTTCGAAGGCCTCGTCGGCCTGCGTCTCGCTGGCATCGTTGCGCAACGACGCGAGGATGGTGTCGGCGTTGGCGGGCTTGGCCAGATAGTTGTCGGCACCGTCCTTGACGGCCTGCACGGCGGTCGCGATGCTCGCGTAGCCCGTCAGCACCAGCATGCGTGCCTTCGGTTGCAAGGCACGCAGCGGCGCGATGAGCGGCAACCCCGAGTCGTGACCCAGATGCAGATCGACCGAGATCAGATCGAACTGACGCGTGCGTGCCGCGAGCAATGCGGCGGCACCGTCGGCGGCAATCTGCACGTCGTAACCGCGGCGCGTGAGGGCGCGAGCCAGCGTTTCGGCGAAAACGACGTCGTCGTCGATGAGAAGAAAATGGGAGGCGTTCATGTCTGACTCCGCGAGCCGAAGAAGAAGGTGGCCATCGGCAGGCGCAGCTCGGCGCGCGTGCCTTGCGGCGTGTTGGGGGTGAGGATGATGTCGCCGCCGAGACGTTGCGCACTGGCAAAGGCGAGATACAGGCCCATGCCGTGTCCGCCGTGTGTGCTCATGACGGGTGAGTTGCCCAGCCGCGTACGCAGCTCGGCAGTCATGCCGGGGCCTTCGTCGCAGACGGTAAAGCGCAGATCGTCGGGGGCCACCGCTACATCGAGCGTGACCGACGACGGACTGAAATACGCGGCGTTATCGAGCAGGATGGTGAGGATCTGCCCGACCTGTACGGTGTCTTCGATACGCGCGGTCAGTTGCGGCGGCACGTGCAACTGAAACTGCACCTGCGGGTGACGCAGGCGCCATTGTGTGGTGAAGGCCGGCAACCACTCGGCGAGCGCCTGACGCACCGGCGCCGCCGCCCGCATCTGCACGTGGCCGATGGCGCTCTTGCACAGCGCAATCTGTTGCTCAAGCGTCTGCAAATCGGGCTCGAAGGGTTTGAGCGAGGCGTTGCCCACACTCTCGCTGCGTAACTCGCCGACAACCACCGCCATGGTGGAGAGCGGTGTGCCGAGTTCATGGGCGACGCTCGCGGCTTGGGCGCCGAGCGCGGCCATGCGCTCGTCGCGCAGCAGGCGTTGTTCCGCACGGGCCAGTTGGGCATCGCGGGCACGCAGCGCCCGCGACATGCGCGACACGAACCATGCGATCACCAGCACGCTCACCACGAAGTTGACCCACATGCCCGCGAGGTGCAGCCGCAGCAGGTTGCCCGGGTCGGCGAGGTCGAGCGGCACGTACTGGAAGTTCAGCGCGCCATAAGCGACGAGCGAGAGCAATGCCAGTTGCGACGCGTTACGCCAGGGCAGCACGGCGGCGGCAATCGCCAGACCGGGGAGAAACAACGAGACGAAGGGATTGGTGGCGCCGCCCGAGAAGAACAACAGGGCGGTGAGTGCCGCGAGATCGACCAGCAATTGCCCCATCAGGTCGAGATCGGTGCGACGCTTGGCGCGTTCCAGCCCACGTCGTGCCCGAATCCAGGTGAGCACGTTGAAGAGCACTTCGAGCGCCACGATGGTGAGCATCGGTTCGAGCGGCAGACGCACGCCGAGCCAGAGTTGGGCGACACCGATAGTGGCCAACTGGCCGACGATGGCCAGACAGCGCAGCCAGAAAAGCTGAACGACGTTGGTTCGCTCGATAGGGAAATGAGTCATACGACAAGTGTACCAAGAGCGGCCCACCGGCCGTCCGGCCGCGCCGGGCGCTGCGACACTCTGCCGCACGCCGAAATTCCATCTATTACGCGGGCGCCACGCATCGCGCGCAGGCCGCGACTACAATGAATGTCCACGTCCTGCGCGACACATCGTCGCGCAACGTCTCATGCGATACAAGGCCGGTATCCGCCGGCCCACAACCAAAAGGAGTTTGCATGAAACATAAGATTTGGGTGGCTGCTGCACTGAGCCTGGCGACGGTCTCGGCATATGCACAGGTCGCCGTCTCCGACGCGTGGGCGCGCGGCACCGTGCCCGGCCAGACCGCCACCGGCGTGTTCATGACGTTGCAGTCGCGCGATGCGACCACGCTCGTCGGCGTGAGCACCCCGGCCGCCGCCACGGCGGAAGTCCATGAGATGAAGCTCGAAGGCACGCTCATGAAGATGCGCGCGCTGCCAAACGGCCTGCCGTTGCCGGCAAACCAGCCGGTACAGCTCAAGCCGGGCAGCTATCACATCATGCTCAACGACTTGAAGACACAACTGAAGAAGGGCGACACCGTGCCGGTCACGCTGCGCTTCGAGAGTGCCGATCACAAGAAGACAGAGCAGCAAGTGCAAGTGCAGGTGCGCGACCTGACGGCGCCGGCCCCGGCAGCGGGCGGTGCCATGAGCGCCATGCCGGGCATGTCGCACGGCTCGCATAGCCAGTAAGGCAGCGCGGCCATGGCCAACAAGTCGCTCGGTACCCGCCAGAAGCTGATGTTTCGCGGAACGGGCGGCGTGCGCGGGGTGGGTGTCGGCAGTGGCGCGGGTGACAGCTTTGGTGTTGCCGCGCTACGCGGCAAGCCGCCTGCGCCGGCAGCCCCCGGGCGCAAGCCCGGTTCAGGTCTCGTCGGTGGGGGCCTTGGGGCCGATAGCGCCGATGAGGCTGTCGGTAAGGTCGGCCGGGGTGCCGGTAAGACTGACCCCGGCGGCCACCAGCGCCGCACGAAGACACGCGGGGCATAGGCACGCGCCGACCCCGAGCCGTGCCGAGGCCGGCAGATGCGGCCAGTCGAGACACCAGCAGGTTACGGTCGCTGCGTTGGCACTGGCATCCGCGCTCGCTGCAACCGCAGTGTCCGCCACGGTCGACTGCGCGCCGCACGACACGACGCTGCCGCATTGCGGGCAACGGCTGCCTTCGGTGGCCAGTGACGTCTTTCCTTCACCTTCCATACTTGATCCTGAGTCAGTGATTTCCAGCCGGTGAGAAGCGCCCGGCGCCGGACTACCTATCGTAGCGCCGTCGACGCCTGCCAAGTTGCACAACTGCAACAGCCTTGGCGCTGTCATCAGTTGGCCACAGCCCCCGCGACGAAGACCGGTAAACGGCCCATGAGACGGGGTTTGGAAGACGTTGCGGAAAAATCGGCCACTAGCGGGCGTCCGCCATCGAGTGAAAGGGGTGATACGCGGGTGACATCGTAGCCCGGTCACGGGGCGAAATCGGCCGATTTCGCGGGTGCCATCCGACAGGTCCGGAAGGGTAGCGGCACGGGCGCGCGCAGGCAAGACGGAAGTGCTTCCAAAACCCGGCAAAGCCCAGCACGCACGGGCTTCTTGGCTGTACAATTCGCCGTGTTTCTGGTCCACCTGCGAAAACGTTCCCGCCATGTCCGATCTGCAACCGAATTCCATCGACGACATCGCACCCGCTCTCAAAGCCGAGATTCTGGCCGAGGCGATGCCGTACATCCGCAAATATCACGGTAAGACCGTGGTGATCAAATACGGCGGCAACGCGATGACCGAGGAGCGCCTGAAGCAGGGCTTCGCGCGCGACGTCATTTTGCTCAAGCTCGTGGGCATCAACCCGGTCGTGGTGCACGGCGGCGGCCCGCAAATCGATCAGGCACTCAAGAAGATTGGCAAGCAGGGCACGTTCATCCAAGGCATGCGCGTCACGGATGAAGAGACCATGGAAGTGGTCGAATGGGTGCTCGGCGGCGAAGTCCAGCAGGACATCGTGATGCTGATCAACCAATACGGCGGTCAGGCGGTCGGCCTCACCGGCAAGGATGGCGGTCTGATCAACGCCCGCAAGATGCTGATGCCGGATCGCGAGAACGCGGGCCAGTTCATCGACATCGGTTACGTCGGCGAAGTCGACTCGATCAACCCGGCCGTAGTGCGCGCGTTGCAAGACGACGCTTTCATCCCGGTGATCTCCCCGATCGGTGTGGGCGAAGACGGTCAGGCGTACAACATCAACGCCGACCTCGTGGCGGGCAAGCTCGCCACGGTGCTGGGCGCCGAGAAGCTGGTGATGATGACCAACATCCCGGGCGTGATGGACCGCGAAGGCAACCTGCTTACCGATCTGTCGGCACGCGAAATCGACGAACTGTTTGCCGACGGCACGATCTCCGGTGGCATGCTGCCGAAGATTTCGTCGGCACTCGACGCGGCCAAGAGCGGTGTGAAGTCGGTGCACATCGTCGACGGCCGTATCGAACACTCGGTGCTGCTCGAGATTCTGACCGAACAACCGTTCGGCACGATGATCCGTTCGCACTAAGTACGACGCACTAAGTACGCTGCACTGAACGTGACGTACTAAGCTTCACTGGCGGACCCTGCGGGGTCCGCTTTGCATTGGTCCCCATCAAACGCGTTCGATCTCGCCCCGACACCATGCCCACGCCTGCCTTCTTTTCATGGAGCGGCGGCAAGGACTCCTGCCTTGCCCTGCATCACGCCCTGTCTTGCGACCCGAGCGGCGCGCCGCATTTCGACGTGCGCCGTCTGCTGGCGATGTTCGACGAGACGGGTGACAGTTCGCGCTCGCATGGGTTGCCTCGTGAGTTGATGCAGGCGCAGGCGGATGCGCTGGGCATTGCGCTCGACATCGGCCAAGCGGGCTGGAGCGGCTACGAAGCGGCATTCATCGCCCGCTTGCAGGCGATGCGCGCCGAGGGCATCACGCACGGGCTCTTCGGCGATATCGATCTGCAACCGCACCGCGATTGGGAAGAAAAGGTGTGCGCGGCGGCGGGCATGACGGCGGTGTTGCCGTTGTGGCAGCGCGAGCGTCTGGTGCTGGCCAATGAGTTTATCTCGCTGGGGTATCGCGCCGTCATCGTGTGCGTCGACGGTCGCTATCTCGGGCCGGAATTCGTCGGTCGCGAGTACGACGACGCGTTACTGGCCGACTTGCCGGACAACGTCGATGCGTGCGGCGAGAACGGCGAGTTTCACACGTTCGCATACGCAGGACCACGCTTCGCACAACCGGTGCCGTGGCGCATCGAGCGCGTCGAAACCATCCATGGCCCGGCCGAGTATGGCGGCACGCCGTACCATCGCGCGAGCATCGTGATGCGGTAATTGCGACACCCGGACGTCCGGCGGCAATAGCTGGGCGTTCGTCGCGGCAACATCATCCCCGATACTTTTCGGAGGATGGTCATGCCTGCAATTCAACCGTATTTGTCGCCACATGTGTCGCCACAAGTATCGCCACTTGCCCTGTCCCCCGGGGTGCAGAACGCGAGTGGTTCCGCGCTCGCGCCACCGGCGCAAGCCGAAGCGGCCACCTCCCGTGCGGCTGTGTTCGCGGCTCATTTCGGCGTCGCTGCAAACCGCGCAAACTACGCTTCGAGTGGCACATCTGCGGCGTCGTCACCGGGCTACACGCGCCACACGCGCCACGCTCGCTCGTCGTTCCCCACGCCCTGCGACACCCGTTACCCGGCAGCGGGCGGTTTCACGCGCCAGAGCCTGTTCGGGCCACAACAGATTGCGCCGCAGAACCACACACTATTTCTACGTGCAAACGCCGAGAGCGCCGTGTTCGGAGAACTGCTGGAAATGCTCCGGCCGGTGGATCGATGCCCCAATCGACGCTATGTCTGGAGCGTCGAACTCAGAGATGAACTCGTGCATCGCATGTATTGCCTCGGTATCTTCGCCTACACAACCTTGAACCGCATGGCGACGAAGCACAAAATTCCATCGCTGTTGGTTGACGGTCCGGCGTACTTCCCGGGCACGATCGCCGCCGTCTTTTACGACATCGGTTTCGAAGCGCTAAGGCGTCAGGGCGAGTCGCTCCTGGCAATGGACGCTTTTCCGGCGTTGCGCATTGAGGGGGCGGGCAGGGCGGCGGTGCGAGAGATACTGATGCACCCGACCAACCCGCGGGACCCCTATCACGGCTTTACCGCCTATTTCAAACCGTTGCAGTTCCATGCCCATGCCAACGGCATGCACGACGCCGCCGACATGCTCGATCGCATCACGCGCGACGATTCCTTCGGGTCGCCGGTGACGGGGCCTTCCGACGCCGCCAACTTTCTCGCGGACGAGGCGTCGCTGCTCGATGCACACCTACGACAGTGCGAACGTGCCGCCGAACCGAGCGCGTGGGAGAAATTCCTCGCGAAGTACGTGCGGCCCGTGATGAAGGCGTGGCGGTTTTCCCGATCGTAAGCCGGGCGTGCAGTTACGTCATTCGAACGTCGGGCCACAACAGCCCCCGGCGGGGCGAGACGACATCATCCCCCCGATATTTCTCAGGAGGATCGATATGCCCGCAATGCAGCCTAATCTTTCGTCAGCCCCAACGCACGGACGCCTGAATGTGAGCGGTCTGGCGCTGGTCCCCATCCGCCGCCCGACATCGCCACCTCACGCGCGAGTGCGTTCAATCGCCACTTCGACGCCGTGTCGAACCGCGAGGGCAACGGGGCCGATGGCCCGCCAGCGTCGCGTATCGCGCACTCACGCCGTGCGCGCGAAATTCGTAAAGATGGATGTATCACGCGTTATCCGACGCAGGGGGGATTTACGCGCGACAGTCGATACGCCGCGCAGGAAATCGCACCGCAGGATCACACACGATTCTTGCGTGCGAATGCCGAAAGCGCCTTGTTCGGGGAGCTGCTGACGCTACTCAGACCGAAGCGCGGCTGTCCGAGCGGTTATTTTCAAGACAACGCCACGCTGAGAGGCGAACTCTGGAAACGAATCCAGTGCTTGAAAATCGACGGATACGTGTCGGTCAACGGCATGGCGATTACGCACAAGATTCCGTCGTTGCTGATCGACGATACGAAATACCTGCCAGGCTCTGCCCGCGCGATTCTCTACGACATCGGCTTCGAAACGCTAAGCCTCCACGGCCGCGACATCGGCACGATACAGCGTAAGCCGGTCGCAAGGGTCGAGGCCGCTGGCAGGGCCGCAGTCAGACAGATACTCGCTGGGAAACCTGACGCGCGCGATCCTTATCGGGGGTTCACCGACTACTTCAAGGCATTGCAATTCCATGCGCATGCCAACGGGATGCAAGACGCCACCGATATGCTGGATCGCATTACGCGCGACGACTCTTTCGGCCACCCGGTGACCGGCCCGTTAGAAGCGGCGGACTTTCTGGCGAACGATGCGTCAACGCTCAACACGCATTTGCGCCGTTGCCGGGAGGCCGCCAAACCGAGCCGCTGGCAGCGCTTCGTGGGCACCGTCTTCAAATATCGGCCAATCCCGTTGCTGCTCAGACTGCTGCAACGGTGATCGCTTCGTTCACGCGGCGGCCGTCAGCCGCCGCAACTCATCGAGCAACTTCACCGCAGGGCTGGGCAGGATGCCCTGCCGGCGGCGAAACGCCGTCAGCGTGCGGGTCGCGCGCACGGTTGGAATCGGTAGCGTGTCCATCACGCGCGCTTTCGCCTCCACGTCGTACATCGGCTCCGGCATCCACGTCAGAAAGCCGCAGCGCGCCACCATGCTCTTGAGTACCGGCACCGAACGCGTTTCCACGACAATGTTCGGCAGCCCCAGCCCGTGCGCCGCAAACACGCCCTCCATATGCGCGTACGGCGCGGTGCCACGCGGTGGAATGGCCCAGCGCTCGCCCAGCGTATCGGCGAGCGCGATTCGTTTCTGTTTGCGCAGCGGATGATCGCAAGCGGCGACGACAAAGCTGTCGTCCTGCCAATGACAGTCGCCAATCGCCACAATATCGTCGGTGTCTGGGGCCACCGTCGATAGCGCGAGATCGATCTCGTGACGCATCAGCCCCTGCGCCAGTCTGTCCCACACCCCTTCGATGATTTCTACCCGCAGATTCGGCCAGCGCGTCAGCACACGGTCGATCGCGAGCGGCAACACGTGACTGGCAATGGCGCCCACGGCGCCGACCTTGATCGTGCCCTTGGAAAGCCCTCGCAGTGCATCGATTTCTTCACGCGCCAACTCGGCTTCGCGGGCGAGCAGCATCGCGTGCGGCAGCAACGCTTGCCCGACAGCCGTGAGCTCCATCCCCTTGCTGTGGCGCTCGAATACCGCCGCGCCCAGATCGGTCTCCAGTCGCTTGATGGTGCGGCTCAGCGCCGGCTGCGTGAGATGCAGCTCCGTCGCCGCGCGCCCGAGACTGCCGGTGGCGACGATAGTCGTAAACGCACGCAACTGTTGAAGGTTGAGGCTCATGGGCAGGCAATCTCAGGAAATGACGTCACGGAAAAGTCATGCAAAAGCGTAATGACTTTGGCACATAAAAGCAATTCCAGTGCATATATCGGCTGCCTATACTCGCTCGCATCACCCGACGCATCGCCATCGCCCGGATTGCGAAGACGGCCGGGACCAACAAGATCAACGAGACAAGTGCAAGTTATGAACGACAGCCGAGAACTGCGTGCTGGCGAAGCCGCCGGCACCACGACCCAACTCACCGTGCGCGAGGTCGTCATCGATCTGATGCGACGCCACGGCATGACCAAAGTCTTTGCCAACCCCGGCTCCACGGAACTGCCATTGTTCCGTGATTTCCCGGCCGACTTCGAATACGTGTTGGGGCTGCAAGAAGCCGTCGTCGTCGGCATGGCCGACGGCTACGCGCAAGCGACCGGTAACGCGGCGTTCATCAATCTGCATTCGGCGGCCGGCGTAGGCAACGCGATGGGCAACATCTTCACGGCGTTCAAGAACCAGACGCCGCTCATCGTCACCGCCGGACAACAGGCGCGCTCGATCCTGCCGTTCGATCCGTTTCTCGCCTCGGTGCGGGCCACCGAATTGCCGCAGCCGTACGTCAAGCTCAGCCTTGAACCGGCGCGCGCCGAAGACGTGCCACTCGCGCTGGCACGTGCCTATCACGTCGCAATGCAGGAGCCGAAGGGCCCCGTCTTCGTGTCGATTCCGGTCGACGACTGGGACCGTGCGGCCGAACCCGTGCCGCCGCGTCAGGTGAGCACGCGGGTGCAGCCGGATGCCGCCGCACTCGATCAACTCGGGGCGGCGCTCGATGCGAGCGAGCGTCCGGTCTTTGTCGTCGGTTCGTCGATTGATCGTGCAGGGGCTTTCGATGCCGTGGTCGCGCTGGCCGAACGTCATAACGCGCGCGTATTCACCGCGCCGATGTGCGCACGCTGCGCCTTCCCGGAAGACCATCGACTATTTGCAGGCTTCCTGCCGCCGATGCGCGAGAAGATCGTTGGCCTGCTGGGCGGTCACGATCTGATTCTGGTCATCGGCGCACCAGCCTTCACGTATCACGTGGAAGGCGCTGGCCCGCATGTGCCGGCCGGTGCTGCGCTGTTCCAACTGATCGAAGACCCGGGCGTAGCCGCGTGGACGCCGGTAGGCGCCTCCGTGGTCGGCAATGTGCGCCTTGGCGTCGAGGCACTGCTGACGCGCGCGGCCCCTCGGCAGCGGGCCTTGCCCGCGCAGCGCGCCGTCCCGCCGGTGGCGATGCCGGAGAACGGCGACGCCCCGATGTCGACGGCCTTCGCACTGCAAACCCTCGCAAGCCTTCGCGCCGCGCAAGACATCGTCGTCGAAGAAGCCCCGAGCGCGCGCTCGGTCATGCAGCAATACTTGCCCTTCACGCAGGCCGGCACGTTCTTCACGATGAACAGTGGCGGCCTCGGCTATTCGATGCCCGCGGCTGTCGGCGTGGCGATGGCCAGCCCGGGCCGCCGCGTGATCGGATTGATCGGCGACGGCTCCGCGATGTACTCGATTCAGGCGCTGTGGAGTGCCGCGCAACTGCGCTTGCCGATCACGTTTGTGATTCTGAACAACCGCCGCTACGCCGCGTTGCAGGACTTCGCGCCGTCGTTCGGCTTCGGTCCGCAAGACCCGGTGCAGGGCACCGATCTGCCGGATCTCGATTTCGTTCACTTGGCGGCAGGCATGGGCGTGCGCGGTGAGCACGTGACGCAGGCGCTTGCGCTGCGCGACGTCTTGTCGCAGGCCATCGCGAGCGGCGAGACCCGTCTGGTCGAGATCGAGGTGGCATGATGCACAGCGCGCGCAGGCCTATACCGATACCGATGCCGATACCGATACCGTGTGCGGTCTCGTGCAACACACCTGCCCACGCCCACCTGTGACGACGCATTCGCTGCGTCCTGCGAATTCAGCAAAACAAGGAGACATGCATGCAAACCCCTCAGACGCTCACCATGCTGATCGGCGGCCAGCGCGTTGCCGCGAGCAACGGCGCGACGTTCGAGCGACGTAACCCGCTCGATGGCGAAGTCGCTTCGCGTGCCCCGGCAGCAACGATCGACGATGCGCGCGCCGCCGTGCGTGCCGCGTGGTCCGCATTCCCGGCATGGTCGAAGACGGGCCCGAGCGAGCGCCGCGCACTGCTGATGAAGGCAGCCGATCGACTCGAAGCGAAGGTCGAACAGTTTCAGGCCGCGATGGCGGCGGAGACGGGCGCCTCCGGGCTGTGGGCCGGCTTCAACGTGCATCTGGCAGCGCAGGGCTTGCGCGAAGCGGCTTCGATGACGACGCAAATTGCTGGCGAAGTGATTCCGTCGGACGTACCCGGCAGTCTCGCCATGGGCATGCGACAGGCCGCAGGCGTGGTGCTTGGCATCGCCCCGTGGAATGCCCCGGTCATTCTTGGCGTACGCGCGCTGGCGTTGCCGCTCGCATGCGGCAATACGGTCGTGTTCAAAGGTTCCGAGTTGTGCCCGGCCACGCACGGATTGATCGCCGATGCACTGGAAGAAGCCGGCTTGCCGCCGGGTGTCGTGAACTTCGTGACGAACGCGCCGCAGGACGCCGGCGCGATTGTCGACGCCCTGATTGCCGAGCCTGCCGTGCGCCGCGTGAACTTCACGGGCTCGACACGCGTGGGCCGCATCATTGCGACGCGCTGTGCCGAACACATCAAACCGGCCGTGCTGGAGTTGGGTGGCAAAGCGCCGTGTCTGGTGCTCGACGATGCCGATCTCGAGGCCGCCGTGAATGGCGTGGCTTTCGGCGCATTCGCCAACTCGGGACAGATCTGCATGTCGACCGAGCGCATCGTCGTGGCCGAAACCATCGCCGATGCCTTCACCGAAAAGCTGGCGGCCAAGGCGCGCGCGCTGCCGCTGGGTGACCCGCGCAACGGCCCCGTGGTACTCGGCTCGGTCATCGACATGGCCACCGTCGAGCGCTGCAACGCGCTGATCGACGACGCACTGGCGAAAGGCGCAACGCTGCTTTGCGGTGGTCGCGCCGAGACGACCCTGATGCCCGCGACGTTGCTCGATCATGTCACGCCCGACATGAAGATCTACAGCGAAGAATCGTTCGGACCGGTCAAGGGCATCGTGCGTGTGCAAGACGACGAAGCCGCGATTACCTGCGCCAACGACAACGCTTACGGCCTCTCGTCGGCAGTGTTCAGCCGCGATATTGCGCGTGCGATGCAGGTTGCCGCCCGCATCGAATCCGGCATTTGCCATATCAACGGCCCCACGGTGCACGACGAAGCGCAGATGCCGTTTGGCGGCGTGAAGGCGAGCGGCTGGGGACGCTTCGGCGGCAAGGCCGGTATCCACGAGTTCACCGATCTGCGCTGGGTGACGGTGCAGACGACACCGCGTCACTATCCGTTCTAAGTCATACGGCCGGACCAGCGCGGTCATTCAGTTCCAGTCAGTTTCGTAATGCAAGACCACCATACCGCCGCAGCCGGGAGACCGGAACAGACGGCCGGAGGAGACAACCGTGTCACAACCTTATGAGACCGCCCCGGCGGGCGGCGGCAACCCGATGGCGGAGTCGCCGCGCAATGACGCTGCGCCAGGTGCCGCGCCCAGTGCAACATCAAGCGCCCCGAAAGGCGCAGCGGCGGGCTATGGCCGGGTCGTGGCAGCAAGCTGCTTCGGCACGGCCATCGAGTGGTACGACTTTTTCGTCTACGGGTTTCTCGCACCCATCGTCTTCGACCGGTTGTTCTTCCCGCAGCTCGATCCGATGGCGGGGATGATCGCGGTGTTCGCCACGTTTGCCGTCGGCTTTGTCGCGCGGCCTATCGGCGGCATCGTGTTCGGACACTTCGGCGATCGCATCGGACGCAAATCGATCCTGCTCTTCACGCTGATTCTCATGGGCGTGGCGACCACGCTCATCGGCCTGCTGCCGACCTACGACATGATCGGCATGTGGGCGCCGATCATGCTCGTGACGCTGCGGTTCGTGCAGGGTTTCGCGCTGGGCGGCGAATCGGTCGGCGGTTTGCTGATGACGGTCGAGGGGGCGCCGGCACATCTGCGCGGCCTGTTCGGCGGACTGATTCAGGCGGCGGGGCCGACGTCGATCGTGGGCGCGTCGCTCGCGATCGTTCTGATCACGCGGCTGCCTGAAGACGATCTGCTCAGTTGGGGCTGGCGTATCCCGTTCCTCGTGAGCCTGCTGCTCGTCGCACTGGGCACCTACGTGCGTCTGAAGGTCGAAGAATCGCCGACCTTCAAGGCGGTGGAAAAGCGTCGCGAGATCGCCAAGGTGCCCGTCGTCGAAGTGCTCACGCACTACTGGCGCCCGACGCTCGTCACGTTCTTCATCTGTCTGGCCGAGACGAGCTTCTTCTATCTCGTGGCGATTTTCTCGCTGTCGTATGGCACCAAGACGCTTGGCTTGCCGCGCGGCATGATGGCTGACGGCGTGCTCTACGCGAACATTCTGGCGATGCTCACGATTCCGGCATTCGGCATGCTCTCCGACAAGCTGGGGCGACGCCCGATGTTCCTGATGGGGCTGGCGGCGACGGCAATCTTCATCTACCCGTTCTTCCTGATGATGGGCAGCAAGGAGACGGCACTGGTCGTGATGGCGATCGTGATCGGCGCCGGGGTGATCCACCCGATGATGTTCGGCCCGGAAGGCAGTTTCTTCTCGGAGTTGTTCGATACCCGTGTGCGCTTCTCGGGCGTGTCGCTGGGCAAGCAGATCGGTACGGTGCTGGGTGGAGGGCTCGCCCCGATGATCGCGGCGAGCCTGCTGGCGTGGAGCCACGGCCAGATCTGGCCGGTGATCGTGTACTTCCTCGTGCTGGCCGCCATGGCCTTGGTCTCGACGTTCCTCGTGCGGGAAACCAGGAACCGCACGCTGTGAGGGTGTGGCAGGCGCTCAGCTCAGGTAGCTGATCCGAGTGTCGCGATTCGCACAGCGCGCAAGGTGCTGGGATATGGGCAGCGGGTCGCGACGGCCGTATTCACGCAACTGAAAGTTCTCGGTCCGGATACGGCGCAAGATGTGCTCTCGAAACGCCGTCTCCGACTTGTCGCTCTCGGCCGGCGGTGCGTCGAGCAGACCCATCGAGACGAGATGGAAATCCGAGATGGCGTTGACCGGCGGCGTGGTGCCCAGATCGGCCAGCCGGTTCAGTTCCTTGGCGACTTTGTACAGCCGGGCGTCCATCAAGTTGTTGCGGTGTAGCGCCAGCGAGGGGTAGGGCGCCGGAATCGCACTTCCGAGTTGAAATGACTGATCGAATTGCAGGGCGTCGAGCGAGCCGATCATGAGCGCCGGGTCGCTTGTCATCAGCGATATCAACCCTGTTTCGTGGCAGAAATGACCCAGATCGAACAACTGGCCGTAGCCCAGATGGGCCATCTTTTTCTCCAGCAACTGACCCAACTCGAAGCACGGCATGGCTGACTTTGACGGGCAGCCGTTCACGGCGGGCAGGATCGTATAAAGGGTCTTGAACGCGACGTCGTGCACGGCTCTGCGGATGTCGTGAACACAGTCGGGCACGCTTGCCGTTCGCCATTTCCCGGCGCACCCGTCGATCAGGTCGTCGCCTTTGCGCGTGGAGACGGGGGGCTCGTGATGCACCGGTGGCGAGAGCGGCACGAGCTTGGTCAGGACCGGCGTGAACGCGCCGGATCTGCCGTGTTCGGCCGGGCGGCCGTCCAGTCGCCGCACGCCTTCGTCATCGCGGCGAACTCGCTGCACAGCCACGAGTGAGTCGTTGCCCAAGCGGTCGACGTCGGGCGGGGCAAGCACCGGCAGTTGTACAAGCGCGGGCAAAGGCCCGGCGGCGAGACCGGCCGAGGCGTTGAAGGAGGCGTTGTGGGATAGCGCGAACATGATGGGAATAACCTCTCGGAGATGGTGAGACACAAGGGCGTGCGCAGCTCAGGCACCGCATGCGTTGCGAACGCGGTGACAAGCGCAAGCCATCGTAGAAGTGTCTCGCTCAGGAGGGTTTTCGGTTCGTGCGTGTGGCGTTGGGAAAGCGACCGGCCGCACGGCAAACAAAACGCCCTGCTCGCAAAGCGAAGCAGGGCGTTCACGTCACCATTCGGTGAATCGGATCGTGCTACAGATCCAGCACGAGCATTGTCGATTTGCTGCGCGAGCAGCAGGGCAGCATCTGATCGTTGGCGGCGCGCTCTTCATCGGTCAGATAGACGTCGCGATGATCGGGGGTGCCGTCGATCACGCGCGTGAGACACGTGCCGCAAACCCCTTGCTCGCACGACATCTGGATCTCAACACCTTGTGCCGCGAGTGCCGCCACGATGGTCTCGTCCGCCTTCACATCGATCACGCGACCCGTCGAATGCAGCTTGACCTGAAACGCTGTGGCGCTCGCGCCGTCGGTCGCTGCCGGTGCTGCAAAGTACTCGCGATGCACATTGCCCTCGGGCCATTGCGCGGCTTCCGCACGCGAGAGCACGGCATCGATGAAACCGGCTGGTCCACACACGTACAGATGCTTGCCGCCCGACGGTTGCGCAAGAATCGCGTCGAGGTCGGCGCGAGCCCCCTCGCTGTCGTGATAGACGCGCGTGTTCCCTGCGAGATCCGTCTGCGCGAAGCGTTCGCCGAACGCCGTACGGGCGGGCTCACGCGTGCAGTAGTGCACTTCGAACGAGGCCCCTGCCGCAGCCAATGTCTCTGCCATCGCCAGAATCGGCGTCACGCCGATGCCCCCGGCGAGCAGAATGCTGTGCTTCGCCGTGTCCACCAGCGGGAAGTGATTGCGCGGCTCGCTGATCTCCAGTTCGACACCGGCCGACAGCGCGTGCATGCCGGTCGAGCCACCGCGCGACGCCGGGTCGCGCAACACGCCGAGGCGATAACGCTCGGTGTCCCCGGGCGCATTGCACAGCGAGTATTGCCGCACGAGTCCGCCCGGCAGATGCACGTCGATGTGCGCGCCGGCGGTGAAGCCCGGCAGCGGGCTGCCGTCGAGACTCACCAGATCGAAGGCGCAGATATCGGTTGCGACGTCCTGCTTGTTCGCCAGCCTGACTTTCATGCCGCGTGCTCCGTGTCTTGCGTTGCACCTGCGCGCTCGGCATCGATCAGTCGATCGAGCACCTTGCGCGATTGGACGCCACCGGCGTCGATGTTGAGCTTGAGAATCTTCTTCTCCGGATACGCCGACAGGTTGCGCTGCTGCGCTTCGAGCACGTCCTGGTCTTCAGCGAAGATACCGCCTTGGCCGCGCTTGATCGCCGCGGTCAGCTCGGCGTCTTCCGGCTTGAAGTTGCGTGCCATGCCCCAGAAGTACCAGATCGACTCGTCGGTCTCGGGCGTGATGAAGTCCACCACGATGCTGCCGGCCTTCTTGTCGGCAGGAGCGTTGTAACCGCCATGGCCTGCATGCGCGACACCCACTTCGATCATCACGTGGCTCGGCGGCGTGAAGCGGCAGATCTGCCAGCGATCGCACGGCACCTGATCGTCCAGACCGTTCGCACGCAGCGCGCTCGCCCAGAACGGCGGCGCCTTGATGCTCTCCATGTGACGCGCCGTCACCACGCTGTCACCTTCCGTAACCGTCTTCGGCGGCGCTTCTTCGATTTCTTCCTGCCCGATGCTGCTCGCATGCACGTACGTTTCGTGCGTGAGATCCATCAGGTTGTCGATCATCAGGCGGTAATCGCACTTGATGTGATACAGGCCGCCGCCATAGGCCCACTGGTCGCTCACGGCCCATTCCAGATGCGGAATTTCGTCCGCGTTGGCGAGCGCGGCATCGCCCGGCCACACCCACACGAAGCCATAGCGCTCCACGCACGGGAACGCACGCGTCTTCGGAAAACCGCCGACCCGCTGGCCGACCATCTTGGTGCACTTGCCACCGCCGTCGACCGTCAGGCCGTGATAGCCGCACACCAACTGGCCGTCCTTGACGAAGCCCAGCGACAACGCCGCGCCACGATGCGGGCAGAAGTCTTCCAGCGCGGCCACCTTACCGTCGCCGTCGCGGAAGAACACCATCGGCTCGTTGCAGACCTTGCGGCCCAGCGGCTTCTCGGCAAATTCGTCCGGCGTGCAGGCCACATACCAAGTGTTTTTGAGGAACATGATCGTTTGTCTCCTTGGCGCGTCTGGGGACGGCGCGCTCTTGTTTCGATAGGGAATGAGGAAAAGGTCGGCGGGCGCGCGGGGTCGAAACCCTCAGAGCAACTGCGCCCCCATGCTGTGTTCTTGCGTGACGATGTGCTCGCGGCACATGAATTCGGCACGGTCGGGCTGACGCGCGGCAATCGCCTCGACGATGGCGTGATGCTGGCGATGGGCGTACGCGATGATGTCCGCGTACTGACGGCGATCTTCGTGCCCGAACGCGACCGTGCGGGGCGCGACGAACGGCACCAGATTGCAGCGCGCGATAAAGCCTTCGAGCAGCGGATTCCGGGCCCCCGTCACGAGCAGATCGTGAAAGCGCGCGTTGAGCGACGCGTAGCCGATCTGCACTTCCGGCGTCATGGTGTGATCGGCCAGCAACGCATCGCCTTCGGCGAGCAGGTCGCGCAGTTGCTTGAGCAACTCGGCGCTCGCGCCCTTTTCCGCGAGCAAGCGGGCGGCATACCCTTCGAGCGCGCCGCGCAGATGCAACGCTTCCACGCTCTCGTCCCGGGTGTGGGCACGCACCGCGTAACCGCGTTGTCCGGCGCGTACGACCAACCCTTCCTCTGCGAGCACCGGCAGCGCCTGCCGGATGGGCATGCGCGAGACCCCAAGCTGCTCGGCGAGCTTGGCTTCGGCCAGACGTTCGCCCGGGGCGAGCTCGCCCTTGAGAATCATCTCGCGCAATTGAACGGTGGTCGGCGTGGGGTGCAGCATGCGTTTCCTTTGGGTCGCTGGAGGGCATTGCCGGTCACGAATACTCCGGCCTTTTTTCATTATGGGATCCCGTAAATCCAAATCGCATCAGTAGATACCCTGCTTTATGCAAATATGGGATCCCGTATAGACTCGGCCCTGCATAAATGCGGGTGGTGTCATGCATGCCATGACGCCATCCGGCATCACAAGACAAAAGAGACGGAGACATATCGTGGCAAAGATCATTGGGGGGATTGGCACGTCGCACGTGCCGACCATCGGCGTGGCGTACGACAAGGGCAAGCAGCAGGATCCCGCGTGGGCGCCGCTGTTTCAGGGCTATGAGCCCGTGGCGAAATGGCTGGCCGAGAAGCAGGCCGACGTGCTCGTGTTTTTCTACAACGATCACGCCACGACGTTCTTCTTCGACATGTATCCGACGTTCGCGCTGGGCGTGGGCGAGTCGTTCCCGATTGCCGACGAAGGCGCGGGGCTGCGCCCGCTGCCGCCGATTCGTGGCGACGTGGCGTTGCAGGCGCACATTGCCGAGTCGCTCGTGAACGACGAGTTCGACCTCACCGTGTTTCAGGACAAGCCGATCGATCACGGTTGCGCTTCGCCGCTGCCGCTGCTCTGGCCGCACAAGCCGGACTGGCCGGGCACGGTCGTGCCGATTGCCATCAACGTGTTGCAGTACCCGCTGCCGACCGGCCGCCGCTGCTACCGGCTGGGGCAAGCGGTGCGCCGCGCGATCGAGTCGTATCCGGAAGACCTGCGCGTCGTGGTCGTGGGCACGGGCGGCCTCTCGCACCAGATTCACGGCGAGCGCACTGGCTACAACGACGAAGCATGGGATCGCGAATTCCTCGAATTGCTTGAGCACGAACCCGAGACGCTGGCCGAACTCAAGCACGTGGACTACGTGCGTCGCGGCGGTGCCGAGAGTGTCGAACAGATCATGTGGCTGTCGATGCGCGGTGCCCTCGGCCCGAACATCAAGCGTCTGCATCTGAACTACTACCTGGCGACCACCACGGCGATGACCGTCGCGCTCTACGAGGAGGAAGCCGCATGAATCCGCAGCTCGAAGGCATCGAATCGATCACCGGCACTTACGCGTTCGATTTGCGCGTGAGCAACCGCACGCTGCACCTGAATCGCTTTTTCTGGCACATGATCCGCGCCGAGAACCGCGAAACGTTTCTGAACGATCCGGCCGCCGCGATGACCGCAGCCGGCCTGTCGGCCGAGGAACAGGCGCTGGTGCAAGCGCAGGACTGGCTCGGCCTCGTGCGCCACGGCGTGAACTTCTTCGTACTGGAGAAGTTTGCGCGCGTGGTGCGCAAGACGAATCTGGAGGTGTACGCGATCATGCGTGGCGAGTCGCTCGACGACTTCATGGCAACGCGGCGCGTGCCGACGATGCGCTGAGCGAGCCCCTTGCATGTCGATCGACACCGTCATCAGTCTCACCAACGCCCCCCCGACGTCGAGCCTTGCCTGTCACGAGCGCGGCACCTGGAGCCGCGCGCCGCAGAACAACGACGCCTCGCTGCTATGCCGCAAGTTGCGTGGTTTGCGCGCGATGGTCGCCGTCCTCGAATGCGACTCCGTCGCGCGGGCGGCGCGCATGTTGCATCTGTCGCAGTCGGCGGTGGCGCGCTCGATCTCCGATATCGAAGCGGAGCTGGGCTTCCCGTTGTTTCATCGCAGCGGGCGCGGCCTGATTCCGAACGCAGCGGGTCAGCGTCTCGGCGTACGGGCGACGCGTGCGCTGGCGGAATTGGCCAACGGCTATCGCGAGGCCTTTGCCGCCACGGCGTCACAAGCCGACGGCGGGGCGCGTGCGGCGAGCCGCTTTGCGGCGGTGGTGGCGCCCCAGCAACTCACGAGCTTCATCGCAGTGGCAGAACTGGGGAGCGGCCCGCTGGCGGCGACCCGTCTGCAATGTTCGCAGCCGACCATTCAACGCAATCTCGATCAGCTTGAAGACCTCATCGGCATCAAGCTGTTCCGGCGCACGCCGCGCGGCACGCGACTGACCGACGAGGCACAGGCATTGCTCGGCCCGGTCAAGCGCGCACTCGCGGAGCTGGCGATTGCGGAAGACGAACTCGCGCCATTCGGCGGGCGTCAGCAGGGCACGGTGATCGTCGCCGCGCTGCCGCTGTCGAGCGGCTTTCTGTTGCCGAAGGCCATCGACAGCCTGCTGCACAAGTCGCCGTATCTCACGGTGACCGTCGTCGATGGCACGTACGAGGCGCTGGTGCGCCAACTGCGACAGGCCGACGTCGACATGATCGTCGGCGCGTTGCGGGCGAACGACGTGCCGGCCGACATCCGGCAGGAGGCGTTGTTCGAAGATCACCTGTCGGTGGTCGCGCGGGCCGATCACCCGTGTCTGACGATGGGGCGTGAGCCGACGCTCGCGGAACTGGCGCAGTACGGCTGGGTGAGCCCGCTGCCGTGCACCCCTGCGCGCGGCGTGTTCGAACGCGTTTTTCGCGCAGAAGGACTCGCGCTGCCGCAGACGCAAGTGCATGCGAGCAGTTCGCCGGTGGTGCGCGGGTTGCTGCTGTCGAGCGACCGGCTGGCGTTGCTCTCGCCAGTGCAGATTACGTCCGAGTTGCGTACGGGCGAACTCGCGGTGGTGCCGGTCACGCTTCAGCATGCGCGTCGCTCCATCGGTCTCGCGACGCGCCGCGACGGTCTGTTGTCGCCTGCCGCAGAGCAATTACTCGACGAACTTCGGGCACTCGCCCCGACGGTGCAGCACCCGAACTGACCCCGTGCGGCACCCCCGCACGACTCCCTCCGCGAGCGCGGCGAAATTCGCCGGAATCGCCATGACTTGCATGTCGCGCGACGCGCTCGCGCGAGTGCACTCTCCCGTTTCAGCACCGTGACGACGCCTCCCCGCACAGCCTTGTACGGCGGGCGTTCCACGGGTGGTGCTGCGCGTGTCCCGCAGCGCGAAATTGCGTGCGTCGAAATCGTTCCATAACGTAGGGGAAATCTCGGGGATATACGAAAAACGCAACGCTGGACTCGGGAGTTTCATTCGACGTCACCTTTTCGGCTGCCTAAGCTGTTCCGGACATCATCGAAAAGGCCCGCCTCCCCGGCGCGGACCTCAACAAAAAACGGAGCGGCGCGCGACGCCGACGAGGAGACGACACCATGATGAAGCGCCACTTGTGGCTCGCTGTGGCACTTGCGAGCGTTTGCCAGTTCACCTCCATGGCCGCACGCGCCGACGACATCAAGATCGGCGTGCTGGGCCTGTTCTCCGGTTCCGCCTCATGGTGGGGCACCGAGTACCGTCGCGGTATCAACCTGTGGATGGAGCAGAACAAGAACAAGGTCGGTGACGACACGCTCGTGATTCTGGAGCGCGACGAAGGCGGCGTGAATCCGCAACGCACGCGTCAGCTCGCCCAGGAACTCGTGGTGCGCGATCAGGTGCAGTACCTGTTCGGCGGCTCGTTCACGCCGAACGTGCTGGCGATGGCCGACGTGGCCAACCAGACCAAGACGCCGCTCGTGATCGGCAACTCGGGCACGTCGAGTGTGACGCTCAAGTCGCCGTACTTCGTGCGCACCGGCTTTACGCAATGGACCGTGAGCGTGCCGCTGGTCGAATACGCCGCGAGCAAGGGCATCAAGAACGCCGCCATCGTGGTGGCCGACTTCGCCACGGGCTACGACGCGATCGACGCCTATTCGGAAACCTTCAAGAAAGCCGGCGGCAAGATCAGCGTCGAAGTGAAGGTGCCGCTGGGCACGACGGACTTCTCGAGCTACCTGCAACGCGTGCGCGATGCCAAGCCCGAAGCCGTCTTCATGTTCATGCCGGTGGGCCCGATGTCGGCCGGCTTCGTGAAAGCCTTCAAGGAGCGCGAGCTCGACAAGGCCGGTATTCAGCTCTTCGCGACGACTGAGACGATGGAGTCGGACCTGCCGGCCATCGGCGACAGCGCACTGGGCACGATCACCGCACTGCACTACTCGCCGTACCTGACGTCACCGGAAAACACGACGTTCGTGAAGGCCTACAAGGCCAAGTACGGTTCGGGCGCGCTGCCGTCGATTGCCTCGGTGTCGGCGTACGACTCGATGACGCTGATCGCCCAGATGATCAAGGCCACCAAGGGCAAGAAGGACGCCGACAAGGCCATCGCCGCCGTGAAGGGCTACGCCTGGACGAGCGCACGCGGGCCGGTGTCGATCGACCCGAAGACGCGCGAAATCATCCAGAACGTGTACATCCGTCGCGTAGAGACCATCGACGGCAAGCTTGGCAACAAGCCCATCGAGACGTTCAAGTCGGTGGTCGAGCCGTGGCATCTGAGCCACCCGCAAGTGGCGGCCAAGTAATCCACGCATTCGATGCGATCGATGCGGTCAACGTCATCGATGTGATTGATGTGACTGATGTAACAGCGAGCGCCCACGCGCTCGCTCCCCCCGCCCCCGGTACTTCCTCATGACGCAATCGCTTGCCACTTTCCTGTCGTTGTCGATCGACGGTGTGGCTTACGGGATGCTGCTGTTTCTCATCTCCGTAGGTCTCACGGTCACGCTCGGCGTGATGCGCGTTGTCAACCTCGCGCATTCCGCCTTCGCCATGATCGGCGGTTATTTCACCCTGTGGGCCATGCAGCACGCCGGGCTCGATTTCTTCGTCGCGCTGCTCGTCGGCGTGGCCGGCACGATGGTGCTCGGCGCCGTGCTGGAGCGCACGCTGTATCGCTGGGTCTACACGGCCAATGGTCTCGGGCAATTGCTCATGACGATCGGGCTCGCGTTCATCATCTGCGCCATCGCCAAGCATCTCGCCGGCACGGAGCTGCAAACCATTCCGGTGCCGCAGGGGCTGCGCGGCACGTGGGATCTGGGCGGTTTCTCGGTGTCTATCTATCGCATTTTCGCGCTGGTGTGCAGTGCCGTCGTGGCACTCGGCATCTGGTGGGGGCTGGAGCGCACGCCGTTCGGCGCCAAGCTTCGCGCGGCGGTCGACAACCCGCGCATGGCGCGCTGCGTCGGCATCGACGTGCCGCTGGTGTTCTCGATCACGTTTGCCATCGGTTGCGGCCTGTCGGGTCTCGGTGGGGCGTTGTCCAGCCAGATTCTGCCGCTGGAGCCGTACTACGGGCTGAAGTATCTGGTGCTCGTGCTGATCGTGGTGGCCGCCGGTGGTCTGGGCAGCCTGCGTGGCTCGCTGTACGCCGGTCTGTTGCTCGGTCTCATCGATACGCTGGGGCGCTACTACGTGCCTGCGCTCGGCGCTTTCATGATCTATCTGGCCGTGCTGGCCATTCTGCTGATCCGCCCGCAAGGGTTGGTCGGTCGCGCCTGAGCGGAGGGTGACGATGCAAAACACGAATCCCTCCCAACTGCCGGCGGCCGGTGTGGCGCAGGTGGCCCCGGCGCTGCGCCGCAAGCGGCTTGGCGTGCTCGATGCCGTGCTGCTCGTCGCAGCCGTGGCGACGTACTTCTTTGCCGATCTGTATCTCGCGCTCGCCACGAGCGTGGTGATCATGATCATCTTCGCGCTCTCGCTCGATCTCGTGCAGGGCTACTGCGGTATCGAAACGCTCGGTCATGCGGCGTTTTTCGGCAGCGGGGCCTATGCCGCCGGTCTGTTCGCGCTGCATGTCTCGCCGAACCCGCTGCTGGGTCTGGTCGCAGGTGCGCTCGTCGCGGCGGTGGTCGGGTTGATTACGGGCATCGTGGTGCTGCGCGTGAGCGGCCTCACACAGATCATGCTCACGCTCGCGTGCGCCACGCTGCTGTATGAGGCGGGCAACATCGCCAAGTCGATCACGATGGGCGACGACGGTCTGACCGGCTACACCATTGCCCCGGTGCTCGGCCTGTTCGAGTTCGATATCTACGGCCACACGGCGTACGTCTATGCGCTGGTGGTGCTGGTGGTGGTCTTTCTGTTCACGCAGTTCCTCGTCAACTCGCCGTTCGGCCTGACGGTGCAGGGCATTCGCGAGAACGCCATGCGCATGTCGCTGCTGGGCGTTCGTGTGGGCTTTCGCCGCCTGATGCTGTACACGATCGCCGCTGCGGTGGCCGGTGTGGCCGGTGCGCTCTCCGCGCAGGTCAACAACATCGTGGCGCTCGACACGCTGTCGTTCACGCTGTCGGCCAACGTGCTGGTGATGCTGGCGCTGGGCGGCACCGGACGCCTCTACGGCGCGGTACTCGGCGCCGTGGTGTTCATGGTGCTGTCCGACCGTATTGCCGCCATCGATCCGACCAACTGGCTGGCCGCGTTGGGCGTGCTGCTGATCGTGGTGGTGCGCTTCGCGCCGGACGGCCTCATCGGTGTGGTGGATCGCTTCGCGTTGCGTGCGCGCCGCCGTCATGCGCCCGCCAAAGCGAGCGCAGACAAGGAGGTGACGCTGTGAGCGCCGCACTCGAAATTCAAGGGCTGTCGAAGCGCTTCGGTCAGCTCGACGTGACCCGCAATGTGACGCTCTCGCTGCAAGCCGGGGCACGTCACGCGCTGATCGGCCCGAACGGTGCCGGCAAGAGCACGTTGATGAACCTGCTTACCGGCGTGCTCAAGCCCAACTCGGGCGTGGTGCGCGTGGGTGGCACCGACGTCACGTCGATGCCCTCGCACAAGCGCGTGAAGCTCGGGCTGGCGCGCACGTTCCAACTGAACACGTTGTTCAACACGCTGACCGTGGCCGAGAACGTCGGCCTTGCGCTCACTTCGCGCCGTGGGCTCGACGGCCGTATCGGCAAGCCGCTGGCGAATCGTCCCGAAGTCGTGGAAGAAGCGGCGGAGCGTCTGCGTGCGCTCGGCATGCTCGATCTCGCGGGCCGCCGCATCGACGAGCTCGCCTACGGCCAGCGTCGTCAGGTGGAGATTGCGCTGGGGCTGGCACTCGACCCGAAGGTGCTGCTGCTCGACGAACCTGTCGCAGGTGTGCCGTCGGGGCAGGGCCGCAAGTTGTTCGACCTGCTCGAACGTTTGCCTGAAGACGTGGCGGTGATGGTCATCGAACACGACATGGATCTGGTCTTCCGTTTTGCGCGCCGTATCACCGTGTTGGTGGAAGGCGCCGTGCTGATGGAAGGCGAAAAAGAAGAAGTGCGCCGCGACCCGCGTGTGCGCGACATTTATCTGGGGCGTCGCCATGACTGACATCCTGCTCGAAGCCGGCGGTCTGAGCGCGGGCTATGGCGAGACCATCGTGCTCGAAGACCTGAGCCTGCGTCTGGCCGCTGGCGAAGCCATCGCCATTCTGGGCCGCAACGGTGTGGGCAAGAGCACGTTGTTGCTCAGCCTGCTCGGGTTGACCACGCGCCACGGCGGCGTGATCCGCTATCTCGAAAACGACATCTCGCATTGGCCTGCCTACAAGCGGGCGCGCGCCGGTCTCGCATTGGTGCCGCAGGAGCGCGAGATCTTCAAGTCGCTCTCCGTCGAAGAGAACCTGCAAGTCTCGGCCATGGGGGAGGCGTGGACGTTGGAGCGCGTGTACGACCTGTTTCCGCGGCTGGCCGAGCGACGCCGCAATCTGGGCAACCAACTCTCGGGCGGCGAGCAGCAGATGCTCGCCATCGGCCGTGCGCTGATCGGCAACCCCCGCGTGGTGCTGTTCGACGAACCCTTCGAAGGGCTCGCGCCGGTGATCGTCGACCAACTCGTCGACGCGTTCTGGAAGCTGCGTGCCGACGGTGGCATGGGCGTCGTGCTGGTGGAGCAACACGCCGAACTGGGGCTGGAGTTGACCGACCGCGCGCTCGTGCTCGACCGGGGCCGCGAGGTCTGGGCAGGGCGCAGCAGTGAACTCGCAGCGTCGCCGGAATTGCTCGGTGCGCTCGTTGGGCTGGAAAGCGTTTGATCGCCTGTGGATGGCACGACGCATTACGCATCACGTATTGACGGAACATCATGACGACATCACAGAACACAAATACGACGGCGCTCTCCGGCCTCGTCGTCAGCGCCCACTCGGCAGACTTCGTCTGGCGCGCGGCAGGCACCATCGCCACGCACGTGGCGCAGGGCTATCGCATGAAGGTCGTCTGCCTCTCGTTCGGCGAGCGGGGCGAGTCGGCCAAGCTCTGGCGCAAGGGTGCCGAGATGACCGAAGCCAAGGTCAAGGCGGCACGCCGTGACGAGGCGCAACGCGCGGCCGACATTCTCGGCGCGGAAATCGAGTTTCTCGATATCGGCGACTACCCGATGCGCGTGTCCGACGAGACGCTGTTCCGTCTCGTGGATATCTATCGCGAGTTGCAGCCGTCGTTCGTGCTGAGCCACTCGGAGAAAGACCCGTACAACTTCGACCACCCGCTCGCGATGCACGTGACGCAAGAAGCCCGCGTGATCGCGCAGGCCGAAGGTCACAAGCCGGGCGAAAAAGTGATTGGCGCCCCGGCGGTGCTGGCGTTCGAGCCGCACCAGACCGAGCAGTGCGAATGGATTCCCAACACGTTTGTCGACATCACGCCGGTGTGGGAAACGAAGCGCGCGGCCATCGAGTGCATGGCCGGTCAGGAACACCTGTGGGATTACTACACGCGCGTCGCCCTGCAACGCGGCGTGCAGGCCAAGCGCAACATCGGCATCACGGCCACGCGCGACATCAAATATGCAGAAGGGCTCATGCGTCTGACGCCCGTCGTTACGGAGCAACTGTCATGATTCGCGGCGTCGTCGTTCGTCAGATTCCCCGCGTCGATGCGGCCACCCTCGACATTCTGCGCAGCGCTGGCAGTGCCACCGTGCACGAGGCGCAGAGCCGTCTCGGCCTGATGGCCACCTACTTGCGCCCGATTTACGCCGGTGCCGCCGTGGCCGGTAGCGCGGTGACCGTGCTGGCACCGCCGTCGGACAACTGGATGCTGCACGTCGCCGTCGAACAGGCACAGCCCGGCGACATCGTCGTGGTCGGCGTGACCTCGCCGTGCGACGACGGTTACTTCGGCGATCTGCTCGCCACGTCGATGAAAGCACGCGGCGTCGCAGGCCTCGTCATCGACGCCGGTTGCCGTGACATCGCCACGCTGACGGAAATGAAATTCCCGGTCTGGTCGAAAGCCATCTCTTCGCAAGGCACGGTCAAGGAAACGCTCGGCTCGGTGAACGTGCCGGTGGTGTGCGCGAATCAGATCGTGCATCCGGGCGACGTGATCGTGGCCGACGACGACGGTGTAACGGTCGTGCCGTACGCCACGGCGCAAGCGGTCGCGAAAGCCGCTGCGGCGCGCGGTGCCGACGAAGCGTACAAGCGCGAGGTGCTCGCGGGCGGCACGCTGGGTCTGGACTATTACAAGATGCGCGAACGTCTGGCCGCGAAGGGCCTGCGCTACGTCGACTCGCTCGACGAGCTCGACGCATCTGAAGACAAGTGACGATGACCGTGGGCGAACTCGTGAAGCCATTGCACCTGCACTCGCAGACGCGCATCGACGCAGCGGTCATTCGCGGCGGCACGTCGAAGGGACTGTACTTTCTCGCCGACGATCTGCCCGCCGATGCCGCAACGCGCGACGCCGTGCTGCTCGCCGCGATGGGGTCGCCCGACGCGCGCCAGATCGACGGCATGGGCGGCGCGGATCCGCTCACGAGCAAGGTGGCGATTGTCTCGCGCGCGACGCGTGACGATGCCGACGTCGATTACCTGTTTGCCCAAGTCGTCGTGGACGAAGCCCGCGTCGACTACGGGCAGAACTGCGGCAATCTGCTCGCCGGGGTCGGGCCGTTCGCGATCGAGCGGGGGCTCGTGGCGACGACGGGCGATGTGACGAGCGTCGGCATTCACATGGTCAATACGGGGCAGGTGGCGCTCGCTACTGTGCAGACGCCCGCCGACGCCGTGAAGTACGACGGCGACGTGGCCATCGACGGCGTGCCGGGTACGGCCGCCCCGATTCCGCTGATGTTCCGCGATACCGCCGGTTCGACCTGTGGCGCGCTGTTCCCGACCGGACAACGTCAGGACGTCGTCGACGGTGTGGCCGTGACCTGCATCGACAACGGCATGCCGCTCGTGTTGATGCGCGCGGCAGATCTGGGCTGCACCGGCGCGGAGTCGTGCGAACAGTTGGAAACGGGCGCGGAATTTCAGCCGCTGCGCGAGAAGATCGAAGCGATTCGTCTCGCCATCGGCCCGCGCATGAACCTTGGCGACGTGCGCTCGCGCACGGTGCCGAAAATGTGTCTCGTGGCACCGCCGCAAGCGGGCGGCGCGCTGCTCACGCGTTGTTTCATTCCGCATCGCTGCCACTCGTCGATCGGCGTGCTGGCGGCGGTGAGTGTGGCGACGGCGGCGGCATTGCCGGGCACCGTCTGTCACGAGATGGCATTGGTGCCCGATGACGCTGCGCCGCTGTTGTCGATTGAACATCCGACCGGTGAGTTCACCGTGCGCCTGACGCTCGCATGCAATGACGCCGGTGAGAGCGAAGTAACGGGCGCCGGGCTGCTGCGCACCGCGCGCTGGCTCTTCGACGGTCAGGTGTGCATACCGCGTAGCGTCTGGGTGCAGGGAGGGAAGCCATGAGCACCGAACGTCCCCCGTTGCTCATGCTTCCCGGCTTGCTCTGCGATCAGGTGGCGTGGGCCGCTACGGCCGCGCTGCTGCCGGAATACGACTGCCGCGTGCCTGCATGGGGCGCACTCGACACCATCGAGGCCATGGCGCGCCACGTGCTCGCGACGGTGACTGAGCCGCGCTTCGCCGTTGCCGGGCATTCGATGGGCGGGCGTATCGCATTGGAAGTGGTGCGGCTTGCACCGGCACGCGTCACGCATCTCGCCCTGCTCGATACGGGGTATCAGGCACTGCCCGAAGGGGAGGCCGCCGAGAAGGAGCGCGCAGGCCGCGCCGCGTTGCTGGCGCGCTCGCGTGAAGCGGGCATGCGCGCGATGGGGCTGGTGTGGGCCACCGGCATGGTGCATCCCGACCAGATTGGCACGCCGCTGTTCGACGCGATTCTCGACATGATCGAGCGCAGTCATCCCGACCAGTTCGCCGCACAGATTCATGCGCTGCTGGGCCGCCCGGACGCCACGCCGCAACTCGCCGGCATTCATTGCCCGACGCTGGTCCTGTGCGGCCGGCAAGACACGTGGAGCCCGCTCGCCCGCCACGAAATCATGGCCGGGATGATGCCGCACGCCACGTTGTGCGTGATCGAAGAGAGCGGCCACATGAGCCCGATGGAGCGCCCGCAAGCCGTTGCCGCCGCGCTGCGCGCATGGCTCGCTACGGCGCCCGCCGATCCCGATTTCAATTCCGATTCCGATTCCGATAGCACGGCACGACTCGCATGAGCGCTCAAGACACGACACACGCGATTGACCAGAACACCCTCGACGCCATGCTCGCCAAGCAGGCGTGTCAGGACCTCGTGATGCGTTTTGCCGCGTGCAACGACCGGCGCGATCCGCAAGGACTCGCCGCGCTCTTCACGGAGAAAGGCGTGCTGGTGCGTCCGGGCAGCGACCCATTGGTCGGGCAGGCAGCGATCGCGGCGGCGTATGCCGACCGTCCTGCCGAACGGCTCACGCGGCACCTCGTCGGCAACGTGCTGATCGATGTGACGTCGGCCACTGGTGCCATCGGCAGCAGCACCGTGCTGCTGTGGAGCGGGTCGACGCAAGACGTGGCGGGGCCGTTCGGGCGTCCCGCGCAGGGCCGGCAAGTGATGGGCGAATTCGAAGACACGTTCGTCAAGACGGCACAGGGTTGGCGCATCGCGAGACGCGAGGCGCGCTTCACCTTCGTGCGTGAAGCGTGAGGGGTCACGCAACACGTTGCGCGTAACACGTAACGCGCGATTCACGATTTGGCAGTTTGCAGTCTGGAGGTAGCAGGGCAAAAGAAGTCAAAAGGCGGGCCGGCGTCATTGCCACCAGTCCGACGTTTGGCGTGGGGTAGTAGTGCATTCATAAAATTAGGGGACAGAAGTGAAATTGAAATACGCATTGGCCGCAGGCCTGATGCTGGGTGCAGGCCTGGCACAAGCACAAAGCAACGTCACGTTGTACGGGATCATCGATACCGGCATCGCCTATTACAACAATGCCGCGGGTGGTGGCAGCTTCGTCGGTGAACCGACGCTGACCGGCAAGGTGCCGTCGCGCTTCGGCTTCAAGGGTGTGGAAGATCTGGGTGGCGGTCTCAAGGCCGTCTTCACGTTGGAAAACGGTTTCCAGCCGGGCACGGGCGGCCTGAACTACGGCGGGCGTCTGTTCGGCCGTCAGGCCAACGTCGGGTTGTCGGGCGCGTGGGGTACGTTCCTCATCGGCCGTCAGAACAACATGACGTTCTACGTGACCGGCAACGCCGACGTGATCGGACCGTCGATCTTCTCGCTCGCGAGTATCGACCCGTACATCGCCAACGCGCGCAGCGACAGCGCCGTGGGTTACATGGGCAAGTTCTACGGCGTGACGCTGGGCGCGACGTACAGCTTCGGGCGCGATGGTTCGGCCGCCGGTGGTCCGTCGGCCACGAACTGCGCGGGTAACGTGGCGGGCAACTATCAGGCATGTAAGCAATTCACCGGCCTGATCGGTTACGACTACGAGAACTTCGGTATCTCGGCATCGTACGACCAGATGCGCGGCAACACGGGCGCCGCAGCGCCGCTGACGAGCTCGCAATACACCGACTCGCACGCCGTGATCAATGCGTACTACAAGTGGTCGTCGGGCCGCGTGGGCGGTGGCTGGATTCACCGCAACGTGAGCGCCGATGCCGCATCGCTCAGCTCGGACATCTACTTCCTCGGCTTCACGTATCTGCCGACGATCACCTGGGCGTTCGATGCACAGGCAATCCGTTACCAACTGAAGAGCCGTGCCAACGCGACCATGCTGATCGGCCGCGCTACGTACTCGCTGTCCAAGCGTACGTCGCTGTACGGCATGGCCGGCTGGGTAGCGAACAGCCAGAAGGGTGTCGTGGCGATCGCCGCCGGTGGCTCGGTGGTCACGGGTGCAAACCAGTTCGGCACGATGCTGGGTATTCAGCACACGTTCTGATCGCGCTGACTCGTTGCGTCGTTGCATCGCTGATCCGCTGACGCGAACTTTGCTTCGCGTTTGCCGGACGGCGATACCGATACGCGGCGCCGCGCGCGTGAATTCGTCCGGGGGGGCGATTCACATGCCGTGCGGCGCCGCGTCACTCCCTCCTGCTGCGGCATACGACGTGGTGGCGGTGCCGCGCACCACGAGAGAGTGATCCGGCAGACGTCGCGTGGCCGTACCGTGTGCAGCCGTACATTCCCCGAGCTGCACCTTCGCGCGCGATCTTCCTGCCCGGCCCGGGTGGTTCAGTCAACCGTTCCCCGGGCCGTCCATTTTTCCCCCGTCACTGTCGGCGACGGTGGGGTTTGCGCCGCGGATATCGCGCCCTTGCGACCGTGCCCCGCCGCGCTCTCGTTTTGCATTTCCGGTAACCTGCGCATGTCCCAAAGCGTGACCCAACCCATGCCACCTTCCGCGCCGCTGGCCGATGGACTGAGCGCCCGCGCCCGGCGCATCGCCGTGCCTTCCATCTTGCTCGGCACCTTTCTGGGCAATCTCGACGCGTCCATTGCCAACGTTGCGCTGCCGACCATCGCGCGCGATCTGGTGGCCGACCCGGCGTCGACGGTGTGGGTCGTCAACGCCTATCAACTGATTTTCGCCATGGCCGTGCTGCCGCTCGCTGCATTGGGCGAGAAGCTCGGCTACCGGCGTGTGTTCTTGTTCGGCGTGGCTGGTTTTACTGTGGCATCGCTCGGCTGTGCGCTCGCACCGAATCTCGCGTGGCTGGTGGCGGCGCGGGTCGTGCAGGGTTTGTGCGGTGCGTGCATGTCGACCATCGTGCCCGCGCTGTTGCGGATGGTGTTTCCGCCGAACATGGGTGGCCGCGCGATCTCGTTACTGGCCTTGACCGTCGCGCTCTCGACGGCGGCGGGCCCCAGTGTCGCGGCTGTGATTTTGTCGCTGGCCGACTGGCGCTGG
Organism: Pandoraea sp. PE-S2T-3; assembly: GCF_002179965.1. GTDB lineage: Bacteria > Pseudomonadota > Gammaproteobacteria > Burkholderiales > Burkholderiaceae > Pandoraea. The sequence goes on along the minus strand of NZ_NGUQ01000007.1, from coordinate 199,709 downwards.
CTGTTCGCCATCAACCTGCCGATCGGTGTGGCCGCTTTCGTCGCCTCGTCGCGTTTTCTGCCTGCGACACCGGGGGCCGAGCGGCGGCTCGACGTGCCGGGGGCATTGCTCAACGCCGTGGCGTTGGCACTCATCATCATCGGGTTAGGGCATGTGGGTGAGGCCGGGCACCATGGCGTGGCGGCGTTGCAGATCGTGCTCGGGCTGGTGGCCGCCGTGATTCTCGTGCGTCATCAGCGCACGCAGACGTCGCCGCTGCTGCCGCTGGATCTGATGCGCGTGCCGGTGCTCGCGTTGTCGTCGCTCACGTCGATCGCCTGTTATATGGCGCAGACGCTCGCGTACGTCGGCATGCCGTTTTTGTTGCAGCATGCGTTCGCGCGCGGTGAGGCGGTGACGGGGTTGCTGATTACGCCTTGGCCGCTGGTGATCGTGTTTGTCGCACCGCTCGCGGGCCGCTGGTCTGACCGCTTCGACAGCGCTCGCATGAGCGCGCTGGGGCTGGCGGTGTTTGCCGTGGGGCTGGCGTCGCTCGCGTGGTTGCCGGCGGACGCTTCGAACTGGGGCATCGCCGCACGCATGGCAGTGTGCGGTATCGGTTTCGGGTTCTTCCAGACGCCCAACAATCGCATCATCATGATGGGCGCGCCGCGTGAGCGCAGCGGCGCGGCCAGCGGGCTGATGACGATTGCCCGCACGGTTGGCATGACGCTGGGGGCCGCGCTCGTCGCGTTGCTTTTCGATGTCTATGGCGATGCCGGGGCGCACGCGGCGATGGTGGCAGCGACGGTGCTGGCGGCGGTGGGTGGTGCGGTGAGTCTGCTGCGGGTGAGAGCGAAGGCCAGCGCCAAGGCATAAGCGACGTGAGCGACGGTCGCGATGGTCGCGACGTGCGCTGCACAAGGGTTCCGGCTTCTGACCCTGCTTCCGTTCCCGGTGCCGTTCCCGCTACCGTCCTCGTAAGGCTGGCTGAGTCGATTTGTCAAAGCGGGCCTTGCGCGATAGCATCGTGCCTTTCCGTGGTTTCGCTGCGGTGCCCGCCGGGCACTGCGCGCCCCAATGCCGGTGTCTCCAGTGTCTCCTTCTCACGTACTGAGCCGACGCCGCCGGGCGAACCGCGCCCGCAGCGAACATGGCGGACGCGGCCCGGTCTGGCTGTTCGATCTCGACAACACCCTGCATCGCGCATCGCACGCGATCTTTCCGCGTATTAACCGCGCGATGACGGCGTATATCGTCGAAAAGCTGGGCTTGCCGCACGACGAGGCGAACCGTCTGCGGTTTTCCTATACGCAACGATACGGCGCGGTGCTGCTTGGACTCATCAAGCATCACGCCATCGATCCACATGACTTTCTGGCGCGGGTGCACGAGCTGCCGCCGCTGGCCGAGGTGTTGCGCGCCGAACGAGGGCTCGGCCGGCTGCTCGCGGGGTTGCCCGGGCGCAAGATTCTGCTGACCAATGCCCCCGCGGCTTACGCGATGGCGATTGTCGATGCGTTGGGCATTCGCCGGCATTTCGAGCGCTGCGTCAGCATCGAAGACATGGCCGACCGGCATGCATGGCGAGCCAAGCCGGACGCGATCATGCTGCGCCGGTTGTTGGCGAAGGAGGACCTCGCGCCGCACCGGACGTGGCTGGTCGAAGATACGCGCTCGCATCTGAAGCACCTGCGGCATTTCGGCATCGGCACCGTATGGATTACGGGGCATCTGCCGACGAGAAACAGCCACGGCGACGTGATGCCGCGCAGTGGGCGCCCACACTATGTGGATATCAAAGTACAATCTCTGCGCGAGTTACGGGCGCGCCTTGCGACCGGGGCCGGCGCGAGACGCATCGCCCGGGCCGCCCGACAATCAAATCCCTACCGATAACGACCAGACGATGCAGCAGGAAAACTCTTCGAGCGGGGCCGGTTACGGCACCGCCGATGCGCTGGAGGCCGCCCCCGCGCCGGTGAAGACCACTCGCCCCAAACCGGGCGAGCGCCGTGTGCAGGTTCTGCAAACCCTCGCGGCCATGCTCGAGACGCCCAAGGGCGAGAAGATCACCACGGCCGCGCTCGCCGCGCGCCTGGATGTCTCGGAAGCGGCGCTCTATCGCCACTTCGCGAGCAAGGCGCAGATGTTCGAAGGGCTCATCGAGTTCATCGAACAGACCATTTTTGGTCTGATCAATCAGATCTCCGCACAGGATCAGGACGGCGTGACGCAAGCGCGCGCCATCGTGCTGATGCTGCTCGGTTTCGCCGAGAAGAACCCGGGCATGACCCGCGTGCTCACGGGCGAAGCGCTGGTGGGCGAGCATGAGCGTCTGCAAGAGCGCATGAACCAACTGCTCGACCGCATCGAGGCGTCGCTGCGCCAGGTGCTGCGTCTGGCGTCCGCACAGGGCACGCTGCCGGAAACGTTCGATGCGAACTCGCGAGCCAACCTGCTGGTGTCTTACGTGCTGGGCCGCTGGCACCGTTTCGCCAAGAGCGGCTTCAAGCGCACGCCGACCGAAGGCGCCGACCCGCAAGTGACGGCGCTGCTGCGCTAAGCGGTATCCGTGGGCGAACGACACCGTTCGCCCATGCGTTTGCCCATGTGAGCGCTGCCGCTCCCTGACGTTCGTCCTCATGTATGGGGCATGTATGTGTCGGGCGTGTCCGGCGGTGCTCAGCGTCGATTACGCAGATTACGTTATACTTTTGCAACTCGTGATGAGCCGCTGCCATGCAGACGGTATTGTTACGATGACTGGCGCGCCGATTTGGTGACTCGATTGCGGGCGCGCGAGTGGCTTTGACAGGGGGATGCTCCGTCGACGGCACTCAATACAAATGCGGCTAAAGAGGTCGTTCGCGCACCCCGCCCGTTTTTCGTCGACCTTTTTCCCCGCAAAGAACGCCTAAGAAACGCTGCCGTTGTTACGGACAGCGCGACCGGCATGTTTCGGACAGGAAATATGGAATCGTCAATCGGAATCGTCACGCCACAGCGGATGCATTTTGCGCAGCCGCTGGCACTGCAAAACGGCAGCACCCTCGCGGGCTACGACCTGATGGTCGAGACCTACGGCGAGTTGAATGCCGATCGCAGCAACGCCGTGCTGGTGTGCCACGCGCTCAACGCGTCGCATCACGTCGCGGGCATCGCCGCCGATAACCCCAAGGACATCGGCTGGTGGGACAACATGGTCGGGCCCGGCAAGCCGCTCGACACCAATCGCTTCTTCGTCATCGGGGTGAACAACCTCGGCTCGTGCTTCGGCTCGACCGGGCCGATGAGTCTCGATGAAGCCACGGGCACGCCCTACGGCGCCCGCTTCCCTGTAGTGACGGTCGAAGACTGGGTCAACGCGCAGGCGCGTGTGGCCGACGTGTTCGGCATCCGGAAATTCGCAGCCGTGATGGGCGGCAGCCTCGGCGGCATGCAGGCGCTGGCGTGGAGCATCATGTATCCCGATCGCGTCGGGCACTGTCTGGTGATTGCGTCCACCCCGAAGCTCTCGGCGCAGAACATCGCTTTCAACGAAGTGGCCCGCTCGGCCATTCTCTCCGACCCTGATTTCCACGGCGGTGACTACTACGCGCACGGTGTCGTGCCGCGCCGGGGCCTGCGCGTGGCGCGCATGATCGGCCACATCACCTATTTGTCCGACGAAGACATGGCGACCAAGTTCGGCCGTGCGCTGCGTCGCGCCGAGGTGCTGGTCGATGGCGTGAAGGGGGGCGAAGGCGGCGCTGCGGCACAGGACGACAGCTATCGCTTCAGCTTCGATGTGGAGTTCGAGGTGGAGTCGTACCTGCGCTATCAGGGCGACAAGTTCGCCGAGTACTTCGACGCCAACACCTATCTGTTGATCACGCGTGCGCTCGATTATTTCGACCCGGCACGCACGGTCGGCGGCGACCTCTCGCGTGCGCTCGCCCACACCACGGCCAAGTATCTGATCGTGTCGTTTGCGACCGACTGGCGCTTCGCGCCGACCCGCTCGCGTGAAATCGTCAAGGCGCTGCTCGATACGCGCCGCACCGTGAGCTACGCCGAAATCGACGCGCCGCACGGCCACGACGCATTCCTGCTGACCGATCCGCGCTATCACAATCTGGTGCGCGCTTATTACGAACGTATCGCCGAGGAGGTGGGGGTATGAGCCAGTCCACGGAACCGTCCAAGACGCCCACGACCAGTGCGCAAGCCGCGCGTCTCGCGGCATCGGGCAATCAGATTACGGCATCGCTCGCCGACCGCGCCGACTTCCGCGTGATCGCACGCTGGATCGAGCCGGGCTCGCAGGTGCTCGATCTCGGATGCAGCGACGGCTCGCTGCTGCGTCTGCTGGTCGATGAACTCGATGTGAGCGGCTACGGCATCGAGATCGACGACGCGGGCGTGCTGGCCTCGTCCAAGCGCGGCATCAACGTCATTCAGCAGAACATGGAAGGCGGGCTCGCGCTGTTCGAAGACAACAGCTTCGACACGGTCATCCTGTCGCAGACGCTGCAAACCATTCACCGCACGGCAGACATTCTGCGCGAGACGGTGCGGGTCGGCCGCGAAGCCATCGTGTCGTTCCCGAATTTCGGCTACTGGCCGCATCGGCTCTCGGTGTTGCAGGGCCGGATGCCGGTCTCGAAGAGTCTGCCGTTCCAGTGGCACAACACGCCGAACGTGCGGGTGCTCACGATCAAGGATTTCGAGGCGCTGGCCCCCGAGGTCGGTGTGGAAATTCTGGATCGCGCGGTGCTGCATAACGGGCGTCTCGTGTCGGTGGGCGCGAACTGGCGTGGTAGTCTTGCGGTCTATCGCGTCAAGCGTTCCTGAACCGACGGTTGCGGCGGCGGGGCGGCGCGCCGGGCGCTCCTGATTCGACGTCGACAACGATCGACGCACGGGAGCGAGGGGCGGAGGCCGTTCGTCGCGCGCAGCCGGCCCCAATTGTCCTGTCCATGACCGATTCGATGCCGCCCGACGACGGGCGAGTGTTCCACCCCACGCGGATGATCATCTGCGTGATTCTCGGCTTCACCTCCGGCTTGCCGTTGTTCATCCTGCTCAATCTTGTGCAGGCGTGGCTGCGCAGCGAGCAGGTGGACCTCAAGGCGATCGGCCTGTTTGCGCTGATTCAATTCCCCTATACATGGAAGTTTCTGTGGGCGCCGCTCATGGATCGCTTCGCGCCGAATCTGTTCGGGTGGAAGCCCGGGCGCCGGCGCGGCTGGATGTTTGTCACGCAGTTGCTGGTGGCCGGGGCCGTGGCGCTGATGGGGACGTACTCGCCGCAACGCGATCTGATGACGATTGCCGCGCTCGCGGCGGCGCTCGCGTTCTTCAGCGCGAGTCTCGACATCTGTCTGGATGCCTACCGCCGCGAGTTGCTCTCTGACCGGGAGCAGGGGCTGGGCACGGCGATGCACGTGAACGCGTACAAGGTAGCCGGGCTGGTGCCCGGGTCGCTCGCGCTGATCATGGCCGATCATCTGCCGTGGTCGCAGGTGTTCTTCGTGACGGCGGCGTTCATGCTGCCGGGGCTGGTGATGACGCTGGTCGTCAAGGAGCCGGCGATTCGCGGCACGCCGCCCAAGACGTTGCGCGAAGCCGTGGTCGAGCCGTTCCATGAGTTCGTGACGCGCGGTGGCTGGACGAAAGCGCTGCTGGTGCTCGCGTTCATCTTTCTGTACAAGCTGGGCGATTCGATGGCGACGTCGCTGGCGACGTCGTTCTATCTGGATTTGGGTTTCACCAAGACGCAGATTGGCGTGGTCGCGAAGGCCACGAGCCTGTGGGCGAGTGTGGCAGGCGGGATCATCGGTGGTATCTGGCTGATCAAGCTGGGCATCAATCGCGGGCTGTGGGTGTTCGGCGTGCTGCAACTGGTGTCGGTGCTCGGCTTTGCGTGGCTGGCAGAAGCCGGTGCCGTCGTGGCGGGACTCGGCGCGGTGATCGCGTTCGAGGCGTTCACGGCGGGGCTGGGGACGGCGGCATTTACGGCGTACATCGCCCGCACGACGGACCCGCGCTATACCGCGACGCAATTCGCCCTGTTCACCAGTCTCGCCTCCGTGCCGCGCACGTTCGCGAACGCGGGCACGGGGTACATCGTGGATGGGGTGGGCTGGCTGACGTTCTTCCTGATCTGCACCGTGCTGGCGGTACCCGGCATGTTGCTGCTGCCGAAGGTCGCGCCTTGGGGCGCAGACGATGCCGACGATGCAGACGATGAGGGCAGCGTCGCTCAGACGCCGCGATAGGTTACCTTCTGGCGCTTGACCACTTGTGTGGCGAAGTCCGCATCGGGCGGGATCGGCTCCCAGAAAAAGTCGCGCTGGAAGATCGGCAGGAAGTTGAATTTACGCGACCGGAAGATGCCCCGGTTGCGCTTGAATTCACTATACCGATCGCCCGTGAACTGCCGGTTCACCGAGGTGAAGGGCAGCAGACGCTCCGCGATGTCCGGGAAATCGAACTTCGGATATTCCTTCGCGAGTGTCTCCAGCACGTCGAACTGATCCCGGCCGATGACCTGAATGGCGGTCTCCGGCATGGCGTAGCGCTGCGCCCACATGACGTGCCAGCCCGACTGGGTGTCATTGATGAAGTCGACGATCTGCTGGCTCAGCGTGTAGGCGTCGGATTCGATGTGAACGATCTTGTCGGCGCCCATGGCGCGCGCGAGCGTCACCGAGTGCAGGAAGCTGCGCCACCATCCGGGGTAGAGGCTCATGCTCTGGCGCCCCAGATTGTTCTCGAAGCGAACGATGGCGTGCACGTCGTCATGTGCCGAGAGATCGCTCCCGGCCGCTACCGTACGGACGAACTCGGCCGGCGGGAGATACGGCGAGCCGTCGTCGATCATCACCATCTTGTCGGCGTGGATCGGTCCGTTCCGGTAGAAGTCGAGCCAGCGTTGATACCGTTGCTGCCAAGCCTCGGCATCCTTCATGTAGCAAGTGCAAAACAACAGGGTCTTCATCGGGCGATCCGTTACAGCGCGTGATCGTAGTCAATGATCAGCGGTGCGTGATCGCTGAACTTGATGTCGCGGAAGACGGATGTGGTTTTGGCTTTGCCGGCGATACCCGGCGTGGCGATCTGGTAGTCGATGCGCCACCCGACGTTCTTCGCATACGCCTGCCCGCGGTTGCTCCACCACGTGTATTGCTCCGCGCGCTGATCCAGCGTGCGGAAGACATCCACATAGCCGTGGTCGTCGAACAACTGCGTGAGCCACGCGCGCTCTTCCGGCAGGAAACCCGAGTTCTTCAGATTGCCCTTCCAGTTCTTGATGTCGATTTCCTTGTGCGCGATGTTCACGTCGCCGCACAACACGACTTCGCGTCCGGCGGCTTTCAACGCCAGCAAGTGCGGCATGAAGTCGGCCATGAAGCGGAACTTGGCCGCCTGCCGTTCTTCACCGCTGGAACCCGACGGGATGTACACCGAGATCACCGACAGGTTGCCGTAGCGCACTTCGACATAACGCCCTTCGGCGTCGAACTCTTGCTGACCCCAGCCGATCACGATGTCGTCGGGCTCGCGGCGCACGTACACGCCCGCACCGCTGTAACCCTTCTTCTCGGCGTAGTGGAAGTAGCCCTGATAGTCGTGCGGCTTGAGAAAGTCCGGCGTCATGTCCGGCAACTGCGCCTTGATTTCCTGCACACACAGGATGTCGGCGTCCTGATTGCCGAACCACTCGAAGAAGCCTTTCTTGGAGGCCGATCGCACGCCGTTCAGATTCGCAGTGATGATGCGCATAGGTGTCGATGTGCCGCGCTCGTCGCGCGGCCGGGGGGAAGAATTTGTAAGCGGCAAGGATACCGCAATCGTTTGAAGGCGGGCGGCGTTGGCCCGCATGTCGATGTGTCGGTTGGTCAGTCTGTCAGCGCGCAGGCTGGCGCCGTGTGGCGCCCGCAATCGCCGCTTGTGCGGCCTTGACGTCGCCGTCGCCGCCGGGGCCGAGGATGTCGCGCGCCAGTGCGAGCCACCGTCGCGCCGCGTGCGAGAGATAAGAATCGCGTCGCCATGCCATCGCGAGATCCCATGGAATTTCCGGATCGCGAATGTCCGCAATCACGAAGCGCTTCGGATCGAGCCGCGCGCAGAACGGCTCGGGCAGCAAGGCAATGCCGACGCCGTTATCGACCATCGACGCAATGAAGTCCCACTGGCTTGAGCGTCCGGCAATCTTCGGCGTGAAGCCCGCCCGCCGGCACGCCGCAATCACGAATTCCGACAGCGCGAAGCCTTCGCCATAAAACACGAACGGCTCGTCGCGAAGCTCGCCCAGCCCGACCGACGCGCGGCCTTCCCACGACGACTCGCGCGGTGCGATCAAGCGCAACTGGTAATGGCACACCGGGAGCACGTCGAGAATCGCCGGGTCGATCGGCAGCAACACGGCACCCAGTTCGATGTCGCCCGCCAGCAGTGCCTGCTCGATGGCCCGGGAGCCGGTCTCGAACAGCTTCATCTCGATATCCGGATAGTGCTGGTGAAACGCCCCGATCACCGGGATGAACAGATCGCCGCCCAATGGCGGAATGCCGATCGACAGTTCACCGCGCGCGACCGACTCCAGATCCGACAACTCCTGTTGCAAACGGGCGTAGGCGGCGAGCACATCCTGACCGCGCTCGAAGACCACCCGGCCGGCATCGGTGAGTTGCAGCCGGCGGCCCATGCCGCGCTCTTCTCGCAACATGAGCGGCGTGCCGAGCTCGTCTTCGAGCGCCTTGACCATTTTGCTCACCGTTGGCTGCGTGACAAAGAGCGCTTCGGCCGCCGCCGTGAAGCTCTGCTGTCGCACAACTTCCACAAATCCTCGCAAGGCACGCAGTTCCATTTCGGGGCTCCCGATTGCACCGTTTTGGTGCTAAAAGCCGGAAAGCCCCGCCAGATAAGGCTTTCTCATGCACTATTAGGGTTAATACTTAAATTATTCCAATTTGGAATCGATTTGATAATTGTAATTCATTATATTTATGTTGCAGCGCTTCCTATACTGCACTCCATGTTGATGCAAAACCCCAGGGAGAGTGCCATGACCAAGATGATCGCCAGCCGTCTGTATAGCCGCAGCAAGCGCGCCGTGGACGTGGTGTGGCAGATCGCCCTGCTCACCGGCATTTATCTGGTGGCGGATGCTGCGTCGCGTCATTTTCATTTGCCCCTGCCGGGTGGTGTGCTCGGCTTGTTCGCCGTGGTCGGTCTGCTCATGAGCGGCGTGCTCAAGGCCGACAAGATCAAGCGCGGCGCCGACTGGTTTCTGGCCGAGATGATTCTGTTCTTCGTGCCGATGGTCGCCGCCGTCATGCAATACACCGATCTGCTGCGCCACGAAGGCCTGCAATTGCTCGCCGTGATTGGCGTGGGCACCGTGCTTGTGATGGTCTCGACGGCACTGGCCGTGGATCTTGCCTGCCGCGCCGAGCGCCGCATGAAGGCCGCCTTCGTGCGACTGCCGGCACGCCGCGCCTTACACGCTCACGACGTTCGCTGATCGTTGATCGTTGCTAATCGTCGCTGATGGCGCCTGACGGCTCGCTCGCTTCACTTCGATAGTGGCAGCGGGCGCCGCGGATGGCGCCACAACCCCAGCCTTAACCTCTCGCCGGATACTGTCATGAATCATACGGCGCTGCTTCTGCTCGCTCTTACGGTTGTCTTCTATTACGTGTCGAAGCGTCTTTACGCGCGCTTCGGCAAGGTGTGGCTCGGCCCGGCCATTCTCGCGCCGGTGCTGCTCATCGCCGTGATGGTCGGCGGCGACATCTCGTACACCACCTACATCTCGGATTCGCGCTGGCTCGTCTGGCTGCTCGGCCCCACGACCATCGCGTTTGCCGTGCCGATCTATGAACACCGCGACATCATTCGCCGTCACGCGTTTGCGCTCACCGTGGGCGTGCTCGTCGCGATGATCGTGGCGGTGGGCAGTTCTTTCGTGCTGGCACGTCTGTTTGAGTTGCCGCCGGAAATGGCGCGCAGTCTGCTCGCCCGGTCGATCTCGACGCCGTTTGCGCTCGTGGTCTCCGACAAGGTCGGCGGCTCGCGCGATCTGGTGGGGTTGTTCGTGATCGTCACCGGCTTTATCGGCATGCTGCTCGGCGAGGCGCTCCTGTCGTGGCTGCCGTTGCGTACCCGCATGGCGCGTGGCGCACCGTTTGGCGCTGGGGCTCACGGGTTCGGCACGGCCAAGGCGCGCCAGATCGGCAGCGAAGAGGGCGTGGTCGCGAGCCTTGTGATGATGATCAACGGCATCGTGATGGTGTTTGCCGCGCCGCTGCTCACGCACTTGCCGATCTGATGATGGGAAGGTGCACCCCGTGCACCTTCTTCGCCGTTCCTCCTGCCGTTGCTCCCCCAAAAAATAACCCTTCGAACGTCGCCCCTGACCCGACGCGCCGCATGAGTTTTGCTACAATGCGCCAGTCTTGAGGAGCGTTGCGACAGCGGATACCGCTGCCAGGCTCAAGATCCTTCCCATTGGCCCCCGCCGGCCCCCGGTTTCCCCCGGATAGTTCGGCGCGTAAGCCCCAAGAACGGCGCTCACGTCCCAACTATCTAGACATTTAGAGAAAGGAGGCGTGATGAACGCCGTAGTCGATTCGAAATTCACCGATTTCCACGTAGCTGATATCAAGCTGGCCGATTGGGGCCGCAAGGAACTGCGCATCGCCGAGAGCGAAATGCCGGGTCTGATGGCCACGCGTGAAGAGTTCAAGGCCACCCAGCCGCTCAAGGGCGCCCGCATTGCCGGCTCGCTCCACATGACGATCCAGACGGGCGTGCTCATCGAGACGCTGACCGCGCTGGGCGCCGAAGTGCGCTGGGCCTCGTGCAACATTTTCTCGACGCAAGATCACGCCGCTGCGGCCATCGCTGCCGCCGGTATCCCCGTGTTCGCGTTCAAGGGCGAATCGCTCGACGAATACTGGGAATACAGCCACCGCATCTTCGAATGGCCGAACGGCGAGTTCGCCAACATGATTCTCGATGACGGCGGCGACGCCACGCTGCTGCTGATTCTGGGCAGCAAGGCCGAGAAGGACCTCTCGGTCGTCGCCAACCCGACCAACGAAGAAGAAGTGGCCCTGTACGCGGCGATCAAGCGTCACATCGCCCTCGATCCGCAGTGGTACAGCAAGCGCCTGTCGAAAATCCAAGGCGTGACCGAAGAGACCACCACGGGCGTGCACCGTCTGTATCAGATGGAAAAGGACGGCACGCTGCCGTTCCCGGCCATCAACGTCAACGACTCGGTGACCAAGTCGAAGTTCGACAATCTGTACGGCTGCCGCGAGTCGCTCGTCGACGGTATCAAGCGCGCGACCGACGTGATGATCGCCGGCAAGATCGCACTCGTGGCCGGCTACGGCGACGTGGGCAAGGGCTGCGCACAAAGCCTGCGTGGTCTGGGCGCGACGGTGTGGGTCACCGAAATCGACCCGATCTGCGCACTGCAAGCCGCGATGGAAGGCTACCGCGTCGTGACGATGGAATATGCCGCCGACAAGGCCGACATCTTCGTGACCGCCACGGGCAACTTCCACGTGATCGATCACGACCACATGGCTGCGATGAAGAATCAGGCGATCGTGTGCAACATCGGTCACTTCGACTCGGAAATCAACGTCGCGTCGACCCGCAAGTACGAGTGGGAAAACATCAAGCCGCAAGTCGACCACATCATCTTCCCGGACGGCAAGCGCATCATCCTGCTGGCCGAAGGCCGCCTCGTGAACCTGGGCTGCGCCACGGGTCACCCGTCGTTCGTGATGAGCAACTCGTTCACCAACCAGACGCTTGCGCAGATTGAATTGTTCGTGGACGGCGCCAAGTACAAGAACAGCGTGTACGTGCTGCCGAAGCATCTGGACGAGAAGGTCGCGCGTCTGCACCTGGGCCGTATCGGTGCCGAACTGACCGTGCTGAGCGACGATCAGGCGAAGTACATCAGCGTCGACAAGAACGGTCCGTTCAAGCCGTCGCACTACCGTTATTAAGTTGCACGATCAGGCCGGCCTGTCAGGCCGGCCCATTGGGTCGCGCTATTAAGTAACGGGCAGTACCCACGCGGCTGCGCCACACGCGCAGCCGCGTACGAATTCTTGTAACTGCCGGTGTTGACGTCGACGTCTCGCACCGGCTTGTCCTTCGGAGCTTGCCATGCGTCTGCTGCTGATTTGGCTCATCAATGCCATCGCACTTCTCGTTTTGCCGCACATCATCTCGGGCGTTCAGCTCAAGGGCATCGGTACGGCGCTGATCGTTGCGGTCGTGCTCGGCCTGATCAACGCATTCCTGCGTCCGCTGCTCGTGGTGCTTACGCTGCCGGTCACGGTCGTCACGCTCGGATTGTTCATCTTCGTGATCAATGCGTTGCTGTTCTGGCTGGCCGCCAACGTGGTCAAGGGGTTCGAAGTCTCGGGCTTCTGGGCGGCGCTCTTCGGCTCGCTGTTGTACAGCCTGATCTCGTGGATTCTGTCGGCGCTGGTGTTCGGCGGCGATCGCGCGACTAACGTTTAATCCACCGTTCAACCGGCACGCTGCCGCCAGCGTGCCTGCTTTTCTCCGCAGGAATTTGTTGTCATGTCGCCATCCCTTCGTGTCGATCAGGCACTCGTGTCGCGAGGCCTCGCGTCTTCGCGGACTGTCGCGCAGCGTTTGATCGATGCGGGGCGGGTGTACGTCGCCGACACCGACACCGTCCTCAAGAAAGCCAGCCAGCTCGTGGCGAGCGATGAAGTGCTCGAAGTGCGTGCCGCCGTCGATGGGTTGCCGGGCGAGGATCGCTACGTTTCTCGCGGCGGCCTCAAGCTCGAAGGCGCGCTTGCGGCTGCCGGGCTGGGGGCGGATGTGCTGGCAGGGCGCACGGCGCTCGACGTCGGACTGTCGACCGGTGGCTTTGCCGACTGCCTCTTGCAGAAGGGTGTGGCGCAGGTCGTCGGTGTGGATGTCGGCCATGGGCAACTGCATGGCCGGTTGGTGACGGAGCCGCGACTGATCTCGCTGGAAGGGATCAACGCGCGGCACCTGACGCGTGAAATGCTGGATGAGCAGTTGGCGCAGTGGAAGTCGTCTGCGGCGAGCGAGGGCGCGGCTGCGTCGGCGCCCGCACCGACGACCCCCGAGGCGGGCTTCGACGTGATCGTGGGCGACGTGTCGTTCATCTCGCTCACGCTGGTGCTGCCGGCGCTTGCGCCGCTGCTGGCACCGGGCGGCAACTTGCTGATGCTGGTCAAGCCGCAGTTTGAAGTGGGACGCGAGAACATCGGGCGCGGCGGCCTCGTGCGCGACCCCGCGCAATACGCGCAGGTGGAGACAAAGATCCGCACCGCCTGCGAATCGCTCGGCCTCACGGTGGCCGGCTGGTTCGACAGCCCGATTACGGGCGGTGACGGTAACCGGGAGTTTTTCGTACACGCCACGCATGCCAAGGCGGCATGAGTGCCCTGCGAGCGACTCTCTCGATAATCAGAAGATCATGACGCAACCCTCTTTCAGCTTCGAATTCTTCCCGCCCAAGACCGCCGAAGGCGCGGAGAAGCTGCGCGCGACGCGCCAGCAACTGTTTCCGCTCGGTCCGAAATTCGTCTCGGTGACGTTCGGTGCCGGCGGTTCGACCCAGCAGGGTACGATCGATACGGTGGTGGAAATCCAACGCGAAGGCGTCGAAGCGGCACCGCACTTGTCGTGCGTGGGGTCGACCAAAGACAACATCCGCGACATCTTGCAGACGTACCGCAGTCACGGCATCCGTCACATCGTGGCGCTGCGCGGGGATCTGCCGTCGGGCATGGGCGAAATCGGTGAATTTCGTTACGCGTCGGAGCTGGTCGAATTCATTCGCGCGGAGACGGGCGACTGGTTCCACATCGAAGTGGCGGCCTACCCCGAGTACCACCCGCAGGCGAAGTCGCCGCGTCTGGACCTCGAACACTTCGCCAACAAGGTGAAGGCCGGGGCCAATGCCGCGATCACGCAGTATTTCTTCAATGCGGACGCCTACTTCCGCTTTGTCGACGATGCCGCGCGCCTTGGCGTGAACGTGCCGATCGTGCCGGGCATCATGCCGATCACGAACTACTCGCAGATGATGCGGTTCTCGGAAATGTGCGGGGCAGAAGTGCCGCGCTGGATCGCCAAGCGCCTCGAAGGCTTCGGCGACGACCGCGAGTCGATTCGCGCGTTCGGCCTCGACGTGGTGACCGCACTGTGTGAGCGCCTGCTCGCCGACGGCGCCCCGGGGTTGCATTTCTATACGCTCAACGCGGCAGCCGCCACCAAGGCGATGTGGCAGCGGCTGGGTCTGTAAGCCCGGCTGACTTCCAGCAATCGCAAACGGCGTCAATGTCGGTGCGCCCCATGACAGGGCGCATCGATCGTCTTCAGGTCTCACGGCCGCGCGCCGCGCACTCGCCGGGCCTTGCCCCTTGCCCCCTCGGCACTTCAGACACTTCCCATACGCGCTACGGCTTTCAAATCGTGGCCGCCTTCGCTCCCCGCGCCGGTGCAGCGCTGCACCTTCGCGCGTCATCGCTGGCTGGGCGGCGATTGCGCCGATCAGGCACCTGAATGTCAATCCTAATCAAAATTAAGTGATTTCCTAATTGAAAACGCTGCAAATCGGCGAATTGCTAGGGATTTGGCGTGTTGTGACGCGAGGTAACCTTCAGTAATATTCCCGGGTGCTCGGCGGCGACCCCTAACCGGACGACCTGATCCTGAGCCTCGAAAAATATCATTCCGAGGAGCCTATGAAACGAACCCACACCCTGCGTTTGCTTTTGGCTGCGACTCTGCTTGCCGGCGCGACCGCGATCCAGTCCGCCGCAGCAGTCGAGCTCCCGAACAAGACCCTTGTCTACTGCTCTGAGGGCAGCCCGGCCGGCTTCGATCCGGGGCAACTGACCACCGGCACGGACTTCGATCCCGCCGACGCCATCTACAACCGTCTGATCGCCTTCGTGCCGGGCGAAACCGGGGTGATGCCGTCGCTCGCCGAGAAGTGGGACATTTCGCCGGACAACAAGGTCTACACCTTCCATCTGCGAAAAGGCGTCAAGTTCCACACCACCGAATACTTCACGCCCACGCGGGACTTCAATGCCGAAGACGTGAAGTTCACGTTCGAGCGCATGGGCGATCGCGAGATGCCCTTCCGCAAGGCCTATCCGGCTGAATTCCCGTATTTCGTCGATATGGGACTCCAGAAGGATATCGACCGTATCGAGATCGTCGATCCGTACACCGTGCGCTTCGTGCTGAAGCAGGTCGACGCACCGTTCATCCAGAATCTGGCCATGTCGTTCGCGTCGATCCTCTCGAAGGAATACGCGGACAAGCTGCTCGCCGCGAACAATTCCCGCGACATCGCGCTCAAGCCGGTCGGCACCGGGCCGTTCATCTTCCGCAGCTACACGAAGGACGCCACGCTGCGTCTGGATGGCAACAAGGACTACTGGAATACGAATCTGCCGCCGAAGGTGGGCAAGCTGATCTTCGCGATCACCACCGACGCCAACGTCCGTATCCAGAAGCTCAAGCGCAACGAATGCCAGGTCGCAACGTACCCGCGCCCGGCGGACGTCGATTCGCTCAAGGCCGATATCTCGGCACAGGGCAAGGCGTCGAAGCTGAAGATGCCGGATCAGGTGGGTTTCAACCTCGGCTATGTGGCGTACAACGTGCAGAAGAAGCCGCTCGACCGCGTGGAAGTGCGTCAGGCACTCGACATGGCGATCAACAAGCAGGCGATTCTCCAGTCCGTCTACGGCTCGGCCGGACAGTTGTCGAACGGCGCGCCGATGCCGCCGACGCAATGGTCCTACGACAAGAACATCAAGCCGTCCGGCTACGATCCCGAGAAAGCCAAGGCGTTGCTCGACAAGGCAGGCGTGAAGGGTATCGAAATCACGCTGTGGGCGATGCCGGTGCAGCGTCCGTACAACCCGAACGGCAAGCTCATGGCGGAAATGATTCAGGCCGACTGGGCGAAGATCGGCGTGAAGGCGAACATCGTCACGTACGAGTGGGGTGAGTACATCAAGCGCGCGAAGGCTGGCGAGCACGATGCGCTGTTGATTGGCTGGACCGGCGACAACGGCGATCCGGACAACTGGCTCGGCGTGCTGCTCGGTTGCGACTCGATGAACGGCAACAACTTCTCGAAGTGGTGCTACAAGCCGTTCGACGACCTCATCAAGCAGGCGCGTCAGACCACGGACGTTGCAGCGCGTACGAAGCTGTACACGCAGGCGCAGGAAATCTTCGCGCAGCAACTGCCGTTCTCGCCGATCGCGCACTCCACGCAGTACAAGCCGATGGCGACGAACGTGAAGGGCTTCAAGCTCAGCCCGTTCAGCCGTAACAGTTTTGCTGGCGTATCTCTCGACTGATGCTCGACTGATACTCGACTGATCGAGTTTCGCCACCCGGCAATGGCTCGGCAACGGCCTTTGCCGGGAACAAGCAATAGATTGGTATCAAGCGGGCAGACCCGGCCGCCGCGCCGGATCTGCCCGCCGCACCAAGACAAACGGTCGTTCACGACTGAATAACGCGGCACAGCGCCACCCGTCCTGCCGCCGGGGGCGGGCGGTGCGCAAGCCCACGGAACCCTCATATGCTGAGATTCGTCCTGCGACGACTGGGCATGGTGATCCCGACCTTCATCGGCATCACCGTCCTGGCGTTCGCGCTGATCCACCTCATTCCCGGCGATCCGATCGAAGTGCTCGTGGGCGAGCGAAACCTCGACCCCGTCATGCACGCCGAAGCCATGAAACGGCTCGGGCTCGATCAACCGCTCACCACCCAATACTTCGTCTACCTGAAGCACGCCGCACAAGGCGACCTCGGGCGCTCCATCGTGACCAACGAGGGCGTGCTGCACGAGTTCTTCTCGCGCTTCCCCGCCACGCTCGAACTGGCCACTTGCGCGATGCTCTTCGCGCTGATCATCGGTCTGCCTGCCGGTGTCGCCGCCTCGTTGCGGCGCGGCAAGATGCTCGACCACACCACCATGGGGGCGGCGCTGACCGGCTATTCGATGCCCATCTTCTGGTGGGGGCTGTTGCTGATCATGCTGTTCTCGGTCGATCTGCAATGGACACCCGTGTCAGGGCGCATCGGTGTGGAATACGACGTGCCGTTCGTGACCGGCTTCATGCTCATCGACACGTTGCTCTCGGGCGAACCGGGTGCGTTCTCGTCCGCCGTGAGCCATCTGATTCTGCCGACCATCGTGCTCGGCACCGTGCCGCTGGCGGTGATCGCGCGCATGACGCGCTCGGCCATGCTCGAAGTGCTGCGTGAGGACTACATCCGGACGGCGCGCGCGAAAGGGCTGTCGCCTTGGCGCGTGATCGTCGTGCATGCGCTGCGCAACGCGCTCATTCCGGTGATTACCGTGATCGGGCTGCAAGTCGGCACGCTGCTCGCGGGCGCGGTGCTCACCGAGAACGTGTTCTCGTGGCCCGGCATCGGGAAGTGGCTGATCGACGCCATTTTGCGACGCGACTATCCGGTGGTGCAGGGCGGGATTCTGCTCATCGCGACGGGCGTCATTCTGGTCAACTTGCTGGTCGACGTGCTCTACGGCGTCGTCAATCCGCGCATTCGGCACTGAAGGAGGTCAACAATGAGTGACACGCCTGCTACGCTGCCGCCGCCCGCCGCCATTACGGCCACGCCTCGCGCGCGCCTGGTGCGGGAATTCCTGCGCAGCTTTACCGCCAATCGCGGCGCGACGTTCGCCGCGATTATCTTGATATTGATGTTCCTTGCGGCCATCTTTGCGCCGCTGATCGCGCCGCACAGTCCCATCGAGCAATACCGCGATTTCGTGAAGATTCCGCCCGCCTGGTTTGAAGGCGGCAACGCACGCTTTCTGCTGGGTACCGATGAAGCCGGCCGCGACATCCTTTCACGCCTGATCTTCGGCGCACGCCTGTCGTTCTGGATCGGTCTGTCGTCGGTGGTGTTGTCGCTGATTCCGGGCATTCTGCTGGGGCTGCTCGCGGCGTTTTTCCCGCGCTGGCTCGACACGCCGATCATGCGCCTGATGGACATGATGATGGCGCTGCCGTCGCTGCTGCTGGCCGTGGCCGTCGTGGCCATCATCGGCCCGGGGCTGGCTAACACGACCATCGCAATTGCGATCGTGACGCTGCCCGCGTATGTGCGTCTCACGCGCGCGGCTGCCATCGGCGAATTGCAGCGCGAGTACGTGACCGCCTCGCGCATGGCCGGTGCCGGCACGCTGCGCTTGATGTTCTCGACCGTGCTGCCGAACTGTGCGGCACCGCTGATCGTGCAGGCGACGCTGAGCTTCTCGGTGGCCATTCTCGATGCGGCGGCGCTCGGCTTTCTCGGCCTGGGCGTGCAACCGCCGCTCGCCGAGTGGGGCTCGATGCTCGCGTCGGCGCGCGACTATATGGAAAGTGCCTGGTGGATTGTGACGCTGCCGGGTCTTGCGATCGTCATCTCGGTCCTTGCGATCAACCTGGTCGGTGACGGCCTGCGCGACGCCCTTGACCCCAAACTGAAGCGAATCGCATGAGTCTGCTCACTATCCGCAATCTATCGGTCGACTTTGAAGGTGCGCGCGCCGTCGAAGGCATCGACCTCGACGTTGGCCAGGGCGAGATTCTCGGCGTGGTCGGCGAGTCCGGCTCCGGCAAGAGCGTGACGATGCTCGCGCTTATGGGGCTGATCGACGCCCCCGGGCGCGTCACTGCCGACGAAGTCAGCTTCGACGGGCGCGATCTGCTGCACGCCTCGGCGCGGCAGCGGCGCAACATCGTCGGGCGCGACGTTTCCATGATCTTTCAGGACGCGCTCTCGAGCCTGAACCCGAGCTATTCCATCGGCTATCAGATCGGTGAAGTGCTGCGCCGGCACATGGGGCTGCGTGGCCGGGCGCTGCGCGATCGCATCGTGGAGTTGCTCGAACAGGTGGAAATTCCCGATGCTGCGAACCGGCTCAGCGCGTATCCGCATCAACTCTCGGGCGGGATGAACCAGCGCGTGATGATCGCGATGGCGATTGCGTGCCAGCCGAAGTTGCTGATTGCCGACGAACCGACGACCGCGCTCGACGTGACCATTCAGGCGCAGATCATGGCGCTGCTGCTGCGTTTGCAGCGCGACCACGGCATGTCGCTCGTGCTGATTTCGCACGATCTGGCCGTGGTGGCCGAAGTCGCGCACCGGGTGGCCGTGATGTATGCGGGGCAGGTGATCGAGGTGCAGCAGGTGCCGGCGCTGTTCGACGCGCCGCATCATCCCTACACCGAGGCGCTGCTCGCGGCGATTCCCGAACACAACCGGGGCGTGCGACGCCTGCACACCTTGCCCGGCGTGGTGCCGGGCCGTGACGATCGGCCGGCCGGGTGTCTGCTGTCGCCGCGCTGTCCTTATGCCGATGACCATTGCCGTACGGTGCAACCCAAGCTTGAGCCCTATACCGGGCCGAGTGCTGTCGGGTCGCCGCGTGTGCGGTGTTTCAAGCCACTGCCGCATGCGGCGGGTGGTCTGGCGGGTGGTGCGGCACGTGGACTAGTTACCGGAGGTGCGCAATGAGTGAAACCGTTTTCGCGACGCCGCCGGGCGGCCCGGACACCCCACATACCCCGCACGCTACGACGCGTGAGCGCGAGCCGAATCGCACGGTGTTGGCCGCCCGCGATCTGAAGCGTTTTTACACCGTCAACCGGGGCATGTTCCGCGCGGACGCGAGCGTCAAGGCCCTGAACGGCGTGTCGTTCGAGTTGTCGGCTGGCCGGACGCTGGCCGTGGTGGGCGAGTCGGGGTGCGGCAAATCGACGCTGGCACGGGTGCTGACGTTGATCGAGCCGCCGACGTCCGGCACACTCGCCATCGACGCGACCGAGACGACCGGGGCATCGGCAGGCGATCTGGCCCCGTTGCGTACGCGGGTGCAGATGGTGTTCCAGAACCCGTACGCGTCGCTCAATCCGCGCAAGACGGTCGGGCAGGCGCTGGATGAGCCGCTGGCCATCAATACGGCGCTCACCCGCGCCGAGCGGGGCGAGAAGATTGCGGCGATGATGCGCACGGTGGGGCTTCGGCCGGAGCATGTGGCGCGGTATCCGCATATGTTCTCGGGCGGGCAGCGGCAGCGCGTGGCGATCGCACGGGCGATGATTCTGTCGCCGGCGATCGTGGTGGCGGACGAGCCGGTCTCGGCCCTGGATGTCTCAATTCAGGCACAGATCCTGAATCTTTTCATGGATTTGCAGGACCGATACGCGACGAGTTACGTATTCGTGTCGCATAATCTCGCCGTAGTCGAGCACGTGGCCGACGACGTGATGGTGATGTATCTCGGCCGCGCGGTCGAACACGGTCCCAAGGCCGCCGTGTTCGGCAAGCCGCTGCACCCGTACACCAAGGCGCTGATGTCGGCGACGCCGGCCATCAAGCCGAGCGAGCGGCGCGTGAAGATTGCGTTGATCGGCGAGTTGCCGTCGCCGCTGCGTCCGCCGCCGGGGTGTGCGTTTGCGCCGCGCTGTCCGTATGCCGTCGACCATTGCCGAGAGGAAGTGCCGCAATTGCGCGAGCTCGAAGGACGTCTGGTGGCGTGCCATCGGGTTGAAGACATTGAGGGATGACGAGATTGGGTGGACCACCACGCGCGACGCATGTCCGTCGGGGCGTCGCTTTGACCGGTTGGCTGCTGGGCTGCCTGCTGATGACGCTCGCCGTCACGCTCGATGCGGCATCGACGGTGACACCCCGCGTCGTTACGCCGCGGGCGTTGCCGCTGGTGGTGCCCGAGCCGGGCGAATCGCCGCCCGGCGCCAATCTGCCGTTCTACGAAGCCCGCAAGGGCGACATGACGATCTACGTCATGGGTACCCTGCACGTCGGCAAGCCCGACGACTATCCGTTCCGCAAAGTAGTGGTCGATGCGCTGCGCGTCTCGAAGGTGGTGGCGTTCGAGCTCTCGCCTGACGATCTGACGATGTCGCAGGACGACGTGCAGAAGTACGGCATGTGCACGCGCGCGTGTCTGCCGAGGATGATTCCGGCGCCGTTATGGCGCAAGTTGCGCGACCGCCTCAAGGGCAATCCGGCGATGCTCACCGAGATTCGCCACATGCGGCCCTGGCTGGCGGCGCTGCTCGTGGAGACGCTCGACTCGATGGGCGCCGATCTGCAAACGGAATACGGCACCGAGAACCAGCTGGAGAATATTTACCGCGGGCGCATTGTCGGGCTGGAGTCGTTGGCCGAGCAGATGGATGCATTCACGGGGTTGTCGGCGGCACAGCAAAACGAGTTGCTTGCGCAGGAGCTGGTGCTGACCCCGAAGAAGGCCACGGCACAGGTGGAGGAGTTGCACCGTCTTTGGCGCGCGGGCGATGCGGAGCTGGTGTTCGATTGGTCGCAGGGCAAGGCGGCACAAGTGCGACGCAACGTGGCGCTGGCCGACGCTATCGACGAGCGCATTCTGTACTCACGCAACCGCCGCTTTTTGGCGCGGATGCTGTTTCTCGCGGACCCGGGCAAGCCGGTGTTCGTTGCCATCGGTACACTGCATCTTGGCGGCCCGCATGGCGTGCTGCAACTGCTGCGAGAGCATGGCTTCTCGGTCGCGCAGCGCTAGTCCGAAACCCGCTTCGGACATCAGGGCGGTTCCGTTAGGAATCGCCCGATAACTCCCCGACCTGTATTGACGCTCCCTGCCGTGGACGGTTAATTTGTGATCACTCGCTTGAGTGGCCCCCCAGCCAACGGAACGCTGTCATCACGATGACCATCGACATGGAGTTTTACAACGACGCTGCCAAAGAAGTCGTTGCCACGCAGCGCATGACAACGGAATTCCCCTCTGTTTCCATGCGGGAATATTCGACGCCACACTACGATACCGAGGCGTACGACGAGGGCATGATTCAGAGCGTCCTCGAAGGTCTCGCCGATCTTGAGGCCGGGCGGACGATCCCGGATGAGGTGGTCAGCGCTGAAGCTGATGCGTGGGTAAGGAGCGCATTGGAACGCTTGTGAGCACGACGATTCGCTGGACGCAGCGTGCGCAACGGGATCGTATCGTCATGAGAAATACGCTGGCAAACCTAAGTCTGAGAGCCGCGGTACATTTTGAAGAACGGATAAAGCACGCAATGAAAAACTTGCGCGCTTTTCCATCGATAGGTCGCCTGGGCGAGCTGAGAAACACACGTGAGCTAGTTGCTCACAGACATTACCGATTGGTTTATCGACTAGGAGAGAACGCAGTCACCATCATTGCACTACATAACGTCGGTCGCCCTTGGCCTCCGAAGGTCCATTCGTATCACGATTGACCCGTCTATTTTGACCCGTCGATTCGGCCGGTGGCCCTCGCATCCCCTCAAGCCAACATCCCCCGCGCTTCAATAAACTGGATGATTTCCTGAAGGCCTTTGCCTTCCTTCATGTTGCCCATGACGAAGGGGCGCATGCCGCGCATTTTCTGCGTGTCGGCGCGCATGATGTCGAGCGACGCGCCAACGTACGGCGCGAGATCGGTCTTGTTGATGATCAGCAGATCCGATTTGGTGATGCCCGGGCCACCCTTGCGCGGAATCTTCTCACCACCGGCCACATCGATCACATAGATCGTCAGATCGGATAACTCGGGGCTGAACGTGGCCGCGAGATTGTCGCCGCCCGATTCGATGAACACGACATCGGCATCGGGAAAACGCTCCAGCATGCGCTCGACCGCTTCGAGATTAATCGATGCGTCTTCGCGAATTGCCGTGTGCGGGCAACCTCCCGTTTCCACGCCTAGAATGCGCTCGGGTTCGAGGGCGCCGGCGACGGTCAACAGGCGCTGATCTTCCTTCGTGTAGATATCGTTGGTGATGACCACGAGATCGTAACGGTCTCGCATGGCTTTGCAGAGCATCTCCGTCAGCGTAGTTTTACCGGAGCCGACCGGGCCGCCGATACCGACACGCAGCGGCGGGTTCTTCTTGGTACGACGGGCGTTGGCAGATGTCGTCATAAGGAGTGTCGTGAGTGGCGCAGAGTGATGAGGGTCCAGTGAGGGAGCGAAGCGGCGAGCGCGTGAAGCACGCTCACCCCTCAGGAACGGAACAGCCTTGAGTATTGCGTCTCGTGGCGCGACGCCAGAATCGCGAGCGCCGGGGAAAACGTATTGATTCGATCGTCGGGCAATGTCGCGGCGCGATGTGCAGCGTCGATGATGCGCGGCCGCAGTGCCACGATCACCCGTTGCGCTGCGACTTGCCCCAACGGCACCGCTTTGAGTGCACCGGCCACCTGATTCTCCAGCCAGCTGAATGCGTAAGCGACGAGCATGTCCGCGAGCGGCGCGCCATGCGTGAGTGCGGCGAACGCGAATGCCGTCGGCAACGCGATCGGGCGAATCGACGCCAGTTGCTCGCGCTGCGCAGCCGTGCCCCATTCGAGCGACATCGCCAGTTGCGTGAGCGACCAGCCCATTTGTTCGGTTTCGGCGCGAAGTTCAGCCGCTTCTCTCGTCGCCAGCAGCCAGTCGTTCACACGGATCAGCGCAGCGAAGTCGTTCGCTTGCCAGTGACGCCATTGTCTCGCCAGCAGTGCCAGCTCACCCGTGGTGAACACGCCGTCGAGTTGGCTTGCGATCCAGCGCTCCGCACCGGGGGCGTCGACGATGATGCCGTGCTCAACGGCGGCTTCGAGTCCTTGCGAATAGCTGAACGCCCCGATGGGCAGCGCGGGCGACGCAAGGTGGAGCAGCGCCGCAAGCGATTGCAGCGACGCAGCCGCAACGGGCTCAGTGAGAGGACTGGCCAGACTTGCCGTCATCGGGAGCGCTCGAAGGAGAGGGTTTCACCGACGCATCGTCCTCGCCGGAAGACGTATGCGCGTGAGCGTGGCCGCAGTCAGGGCCGTGCACATGTGCAGGCGCGTGCGTGTGGCCATGATGCGCATGGTCATGCCCGCAGTCGGGGCCATGAACGTGCGCATGACCATGTTCATGATCGTGGTCATGCGAATGTCCATGGTGCTCATGGAAAACCTGCTGCGCGAGCGCATAGTCTTCCGCGAACGTCGAGTCGTGGCCGTGTTTGTGTCCGCCACCGTAGGCACCCGCTTCCGGCTCGAAGGGCATCAGCGCTTCGGCCACGTCGACATCCAGTCGCAGCAGCATGTCGCGCAGTACCGGATCGGATTCGAGCTTGAGATACCCGTCGCCAACTTCGACCGGCGTGTGACGATTGCCGAGGTGATACGCCGCCCGAGTGAGCGCGAGCGGCGTCGACGCCGTCACCAGCAACACCGTTTCCGGCGCGGCTTCCACGCGAATCAATCCACCGTCATCTGCCACAAGCACATCGCCACCGCGTAGCACCGTGCCGCGCGGCAGGAACACTGCGACTTCTTCACCGGTTTCCAGCGTGGCACGCAGACGGCTTTTGCCGCGCGCATCGAAAGGCAGCACCAGCGCAGGCGCACGCCGTGCGAGCGGTGCAGCGATGCGGCCGGCTTCGAAGCGCTTCTCGACACGACGCAGCGTCGCCGACGAAGAAGCCGACGACGAAGACGACACAGCATCCGCCGCATCGTCAGCGTGCGAATGAGAGGAGGAATCGGGCGCGTAATCGGGCGAGGAATCGGGCGCGGAATCGGAGGCTTGCGACATGGTCTAGAAAAGGAAATAACGTTGCGCCATCGGCAGCACGGTCGCCGGCTCGCACGTCAGCAGTTGTCCGTCGGCGATGACCTGATAGGTCTCGGGGTCGACGCTGATCTGAGGCAGCCAGTCGTTGTTGATCATGTTGGCTTTGGTCACCTGCCGGATATTGCGCACCGGCACGATGCGCTTGGACAGGCCGTAACGGCCAGCCACGTCGCCATCGTACGCCGCTTGCGACACGAACGTCAGCGAGGTGCGCGCCATCGCCCCGGCACGTGCCCCGAACATCTCGCGATAGTGCACGGGCTGCGGCGTCGGAATCGATGCATTGGGGTCGCCCATCAGCGCTGACGTGATCATGCCGCCCTTGAGAATCAGCGACGGCTTCACGCCGAAAAACGCCGGTTCCCACAGCACCAGATCCGCCCACTTGCCGACTTCGATCGACCCGATTTCATGCGCCATGCCGTGCGTGATGGCCGGGTTGATCGTGTACTTCGCCACGTAACGCTTCACGCGGAAATTGTCGGCCTGTGCCGAATCCGTACCGAGCGCGCCGCGCTGCACCTTCATCTTGTGTGCCGTCTGCCACGTGCGCAGCACCACTTCACCCACCCGCCCCATGGCTTGCGAATCCGACGAGATCATCGACAACGCGCCCAAGTCATGCAGGATGTCCTCGGCGGCAATCGTCTCGCGCCGGATGCGTGATTCGGCGAACGCAATGTCCTCGGCAATCGCGGGGTCGAGGTGATGGCACACCATCAACATGTCGAGATGCTCGTCGAGCGTGTTGATCGTGTAAGGCCGCGTCGGGTTCGTCGACGACGGCAACACATTCGGCTCGCCGCAGACCTTGAGAATGTCGGGCGCATGCCCGCCGCCCGCGCCCTCGGTGTGATACGTGTGAATCGTGCGGCCCTTGATCGCCGCGACCGTCGCTTCGACAAAACCGCCCTCGTTGAGCGTGTCGGTGTGAATGGCGACCTGCGTATCGGTAGCGTCAGCGACCGACAGACACGCATCGATGGCCGCCGGGGTCGAGCCCCAGTCCTCGTGCAGCTTCAACCCGATGGCGCCGGCTTCGATTTGTTCGGTGAGCGGCTCGGGCTGACTCACGTTGCCCTTGCCGAGAAAACCGAGGTTGATCGGCCAGCCGTCCGCCGCCTGCAACATGCGCTCGATGTGCCACGGCCCCGGTGTGCACGTCGTGGCGTTGGTGCCCGTGGCCGGGCCAGTGCCGCCGCCGAGCAACGTCGTTACGCCCGACGACAGCGCTTCCTCGATCTGTTGCGGACAAATGAAGTGGATGTGCGAATCGATGCCGCCCGCGGTGACGATCATGCCTTCGCCCGCGATGACTTCGGTGGCGGCACCGAGGGGAATCGTCACACCCGGCTGAATGTCCGGATTGCCGGCCTTGCCGATGCCCCAGATGCGGCCGTCTTTCAGCCCGATATCCGCTTTGACGATGCCCCAGTGATCGATGATCACGGCATTGGTAATGACGGTGTCAACCACGTCGGCGCGCGTGCGTTGCGACTGGCCCATGCCGTCGCGAATGACCTTGCCGCCGCCGAACTTCACCTCTTCGCCGTAGATCGTGTAATCGCGCTCGATCTCGATGATGAGTTCCGTATCGGCCAACCGCAGCCGGTCACCGGTGGTCGGGCCGAACATCTCCGCATAAGCGCGGCGTGAAATCTTCATAAGGCCCCCATGACACGCCCGGCAAAGCCGAACACGCGCCGATCGCCCGCCAGCGCAACCAACTCGACGGTGCGTTGCTGACCCGGCTCGAACCGCACGGCAGTCCCGGCGGCAATGTTCAGACGAAATCCGCGCGCAGCCTCGCGGTCGAATTGCAGCGCATCGTTGACTTCATAGAAATGGAAATGCGAGCCGATCTGAATCGGCCGGTCACCGGTGTTGGCGACCGTCACGCTGATCGTGGGGCGTCCCACGTTCAGCTCGATCTCGCCAGCAGCAGTCAGCAGCTCTCCGGGAATCATGCGTGTCTCCTCAAGGGGGCTACGTCCGCGCTCAGGCCGCAACAGCCAGCAGCGACACGCCGTACGCCAGCACGCCCGCGCCTAACAGGCGCGGCACCCACACCGTGCGCTCACGCAGCGCCACACCCGCCGCGATACCGATGCCATGCAGCATGCCCGTGGCGAGCAGGAAGCCGGCCATGTAATGCATGGCGCTGGCTTCGTCCGGCAACTCGGCACCGTGCGCGAAGCCGTGGAAGATAGCGAACGCACCGACCACGGCCGCGCCAGCCCAACCGGGCAACTTCGTGCGCGTGGCGAGCATCAGCCCGAGTACCAGCAGCGAGACGGCGATCATCGGCTCGACGCCCGGCAACGCAAACCAATGCGACATGCCGAGCAAGCCACCGGCCGCAAGCATCGCGACAAACGCAATGGGCGCCAGCCAGACGCGGCGCGAGGTGAGCGCGCTCCACAGACCGACGACGATCATGGCGCACAAGTGGTCGGCGCCGGTGAGCGGATGGACGAAGCCCGCGGCAAAGCTGCTGGCGGCGTCATGCCCCGGGTGACCCGGATGCGCGAGGGCGGCGCCCGACGCGGCGAGCAGGGCAAGGCCGGCGGCCGCGCGTGACCAGCGGCGTGCCGACGAAGTGGCGGATACGGTGAACGAGCGATCGCGTGACATGGTGCGTCCTTCGGGTGTTGTTATCGATGTGTACTGACGTGAATGACCGGATTACGGAATCGGGTGATGCACGGTCACGAGTTTCGTGCCGTCGGGAAACGTGGCCTCGACCTGAATGTCGGGGATCATCTCGGGCACGCCGTCCATCACGTCATCGCGCGTGAGCAAGGTCGTGCCGAAGTGCATGAGTTCGGCGACCGTCTTGCCATCGCGCGCGCCTTCCATGAGCGCGGCGCTGATGAAGGCCACGGCCTCCGGATAGTTCAGCTTCAGTCCGCGCGCGCGCCGGCGTTCGGCGAGCAGGGCGGCGGTGAAGATGAGTAACTTGTCTTTTTCGCGAGGAGTGAGCTTCATCGTGACAGGTGAATTTCAATGCGAAGCAATTAGGGTGGACAGGCCCTGAGGCGCGCTGTAGCTGCTCATCATAAGCACGGCGATCACGCCGCGCCACTGCTCTTTGACACGATTAGAGGGCGCACCAAAATCGTGCGAATGACCGATCGGCAGCGCCTTTCCACGGAGACTTTATTGGCAGATAAAACGCTGCAATTCCGGCGTCGCCGGGCGCGTGAACAGTGCCTCGGGTTCACCCGATTCCCAGATCTTGCCCTGATGCATGAACACCACCCGATCCGACACGTGGCGCGCGAAGCGCATCTCGTGCGTGACCAGAATCAGCGTCATGCCTTCCGCCGCCAGATCCTCCAGCACCTTCAGCACCTCGGCGACCAGCTCCGGGTCGAGCGCCGACGTAATTTCATCGCACAGCAGCACCGCGGGCGACATGGCCAGCGAGCGCGCAATCGCCACTCGCTGCTGCTGACCGCCCGAGAGTTGCGACGGGTAGCTGTCGAACTTGTCGGCGAGTCCGACCTTGGCGAGCATGGCGCGCGCGACTTCACGCGCATCGCCGGACGCGGTCTTCTTCACGACCTTCTGCGCGAGCATGACGTTCTCGCCGGCCGACAGATGCGGAAACAGGTTGTACTGCTGGAACACCATGCCAACCTTCAGACGCAGAGCGCGCAGATCGGTGTCGCGGGCGCCGACGAGCACACCATCGACCGCTACGCTGCCGGCATCGAAGCTCTCCAGACCGTTGAGCGTGCGCAGCAGCGTGCTCTTGCCCGAGCCGCTCTTGCCGATGATCGACACGACCTGACCGCGCTCGACGCTCATGTCGATCCCCCGCAACACGGGGTTTTCGCCGAAGCGCTTTTGCATGCCCCTGACTTCAATGAGCGACATGGAGTTTCCTTTCGAGATGACGCGCCCATAACGACAGCGGATAGCAGGCAGCGAAGTAGAACAGAGCGACCAGCCCATAGACGGTGAACGGCTGGAAGGTCGCATTGGTGAGCATGGTGCCGGTCTTGGTCAACTCATCGAAGCCGATGATCGACGCGAGCGCCGTGCTCTTGACCACCTGCACCGAGAAACCGACCGTCGGCGCGATGGCGATGCGCAGCGCCTGCGGCAGAATCACGTGCCGCAACTGCTCGCCGTAGCGCATGGCAAGGCTCGACGAGGCCTCCCACTGCCCGTGCGGAATGGCATCGACGCAACCCCGCCAGATCTCGGTGAGATAGGCGCTGGTGTAGAGCGTGAGACACACCGCCGCCGCGACCCACGGCGAGACTTCCAAGCCGAGCAACGGCAGGCCGAAGAAGACCAGAAACAACTGCATGAGCAGCGGCGTGCCCTGAAACACTTCGATATACAACGCGACCGCACGCGCGGCCCATTGCACGCGGCCCACGCGAATGACCAGCAGCACGAGTGCGACGAGCCCGCCGCAGACGAAGGCGATCGCCGAGAGCGCGAGGGTCCAGCGTCCGGCCAGCAGCAGGCCGCGCAGCATGTCCCAGAGGGTGAATTCCATCATCGCGCACCCCCTTTGACCGTGCCGCGAAACAGGCGCCGTGCGCAACGCATCAGCACACGCCGCAGCGCAATGGCCAGCACGAGATACACGCCAGTGACGATCAGATAGCTCTCGAACGCGCGGAACGTGCGCGACTGCACGAAGTTGGCCGCGTACGAGAGATCAGGCACCGAGATTTGCGATACCACTGCCGAGCCCAGCATCACGATGACGATCTGGCTGGCGAGTGCCGGGAACACTTTCGCAAACGCCTGCGGAAGAATGACGTGGCGCAGAATCTGCGCGCGCGTCATCGCCAGCGATTGCCCGGCTTCCGACAGCCCGCGTGGCACCGCGCGCATACCGGCGCGAATGATCTCGGTCGCGTAAGCACCGAGGTTCACGCTCATGGCGATGACGGCCGCCGTGGTCTCGTCGATATGAATGCCCAGACTCGGCAGCCCGAAGAAGATGAAGAAGAGCTGGACGATGAAGGGTGTGTTGCGAATCAGCTCGACGTAGAGGCCGGCGATGGCCTTGGCCCAGCGCGAGCCCTCTTCGCGAGCGACGGCGCACAGCGCGCCGATGACGACACCCACTACCGTTGACACGGCAGTGAGCGCCACCGTCAGCGCGGCGCCTTTTACGAACAGCATCAGGTATTGCCGCAGGTCGGCAAAGTCGAGAACGTAGTGCATCAGAAGGGCAGACCCGTTTTACAGGTCGGCCGGCAGCGGGGCGCCGAGCCACTTCTGCGAGATCTTGCCCAGCGAGCCGTCCTTCTTCGAGGCCGTCAGGATGTCGTTGACCTTGGCGAGCAGACGCGGCTCGTTCTTGTTCAGGCCGACAAAGCACGGCGAGTTCTTGATGAGGAACTTCGGCTCCGGCAGCTTCGGCGGGTGCTTGGCGAGAATGGCGGCGGCGACCACGTTGCCGGTGGCCACCAGTTGCACCTGACCCGACAGGAATGCCGAGATCGTGCCGTTGTTGTCTTCGAAGCGCTTGATGGTCACATCGGGCGGGGCGACCTTGGAGAGTTCGAGGTCTTCCACGGCGCCACGCGTTACGCCAATGGTCTTGCCCGAGAGATCGGCGGGCTTGGCGACAGCGATGTCTTTCGGACCGAACACGCCGTTGTAGAACGGTGCGTAGGCTTCCGAGAAGTCGATGACTTTCTCGCGGTCGGCGTTCTTGCCGAGGCTGGAGATCACCAGATCGGCTTTGTTCGTGGTGAGGTACGGCACGCGGTTGGCGCTGGTCACCGGCACGAGTTCGAGCTTCACGCCCATGCCCTTGGCGAGCAGCGCGGCGGTGTCGATGTCATAGCCGACCGGCTTCATGTCCGGGCCGATCGAGCCGAACGGCGGGAAGTCGGCGGGGACTGCCACGCGCAGCGTGCCGCGCTTGGTGATGTCGTCCAAGCCGTCCGCATGGGCCGCTCGCGGCATGGCGACAGCGAGCGCGGCGATGGCGCTCATCGAGAGCATCAGTGCAGTGAAGACACGGCGGGCGCGAGCGCGTGCGCCGACGGTAGCAACGACGGCATGGTGCGGGACGGCAGTACGGGTGAACGGCAGCATAGCGGCAACCTCGGTTCGGAGTATCGGGGGCGAGTGATCCGGCGACAGGAGCGTCCCGGCGGCCGGATCATCTGGTCTGACCGGTCGATACAGTGAGGTAGCAGGAATCGTGCCTGAGGCAGAGAAAGACCGCGCGGCGGCGCTGCCGGGCAGATCGGCGCGCGCATTCCCGTGTCGGGAGCGCGCCGCGTCGGGCCATGCGCCGCCGATAACGCCCTGAATTGGTGCGTCAGCAGGGCGTGGCGACGGAGGGTGTCACCGTTTTGGTGCCGGGCTCAGGTTGCCCAGAGACGCAGCGGTTCGGCGGGCACGCCATGCACGACCGGGCGTAACGCCAGCCAGTGCCGGATCATCAACTGACGCACGGTTTCCATGTCGTGACCCAACACGCGCAATACCAATACGTTGCCCGGCAGGCAGGTCACGCCCGCGCGCAAATCATCCTGAAACGGCAGGTCGGCGGCCAGCGTTTCGGCGAACTCACGCGTGCACGCCGGGCCAACCGCCCATAGCGTCGCGAACACCGGAAAGCCTGCAAGACCGGTCACGCCCGTGCGTTGCGCATCGTCGGCACCGAGCACGGCCTGCTCGGCCCAGAGCAAGCGGTCTTGCGCGTCGCGCAGTTCGAACGTCGCGCGCCACTGGCCTTGTGTCCATTGTTCGCCCGCTGCCTGACGGCCGAGCAGGGTGGCGTCCCAACCGATGACGGTGGCGTTCTCGCCGAGACGCACGCGGATGTTCTGCTTCGCATCGGCCTGTTCGAACACGATGTTCTCGAGCGGCAGCCAGTCGAGTTTCGCGCCCGCGCCGAGCGTGAGCGCGATGTCCTGCGTGCCGACGCGGCCTTGCGACTTGTACCACTTCGTCGCACCGGGGGTTGTCAGCACCGCGTGCGCGCGGTCTTCAAGCCGGACGTCGATGTCGAGACTGTCGCCGCCCGCGATCCCCCCGGGGGGATGCACGATCACGGCGTGGCAAATACCCGGGCCTTCGGGGTGCAACGATTTCTGTACGACGAGCGGGCCCTGATGACGACGCGTCGCGAGCACGGTGCGCTCGCCCGTACGTGCGAAGCCGAGCGAGAGCGCGGCATGCCAGCCGGGGATGGAAGGGTTCGGGGTGTTCATGAGCATCAGGCGATTCGGATTGCCCGAAATCTAGCACGGCGCGGCGCCGTCATCAGCAGGGCCGGGCGGCGAGCGCTTGCGCAGAATGCAGTACAGCGGTATCGCGAAGATCAGACCGCCACCATATGCCGTACGCCATCGGCTTCCATGTCTTTCCCGAGACCACTGGCCACGATGGCGCCCCGGCTCATCACGCGATAGTGATCGGCGAGCGCGAGGGCGAAGTCGTAATACTGCTCGACGAGCAACACCGTCATGCCGCGCTCGTCCACCAGCCGGCGCAGCGTTGCGCCAATGTCCTTGATGATCGACGGCTGAATGCCTTCGGTCGGTTCATCGAGAATCAACAGTTGCGGGTCGCTCATGAGTGCGCGTCCGATGGCGAGTTGCTGCTGCTGACCACCCGACAGATCGCCGCCGCGGCGCTGCTTCATGTCGTGCAGCACCGGAAACAGATCGTAGATATGACTCGGAATGCCGCGCTTGGCCTCGCGAGCGGGCTTGCTCGCCGCACCGATCAGCAGGTTCTCTTCAACCGTCAGGCGCGGGAAAATCTCGCGGCCCTGCGGTACGTAAGCGAGCCCGTTAGCCACGCGCGCGAAAGGCGGCGCTGAGGTGAGTGTCTTGCCACGCCACGCGATGCTGCCCGACTTCACCGGCACCACGCCCATGAGGCATTTGAGCAGCGTCGTTTTACCCACACCGTTACGGCCCAGCAAGACGGTGAGTTGCGCGTCGGGCACGGTGAATTCCACGTTGCGCAGGATGTGGCTGCCGCTGTAGTACTGATTGAGTGCGTGAATTTCGAGCATGGTCAGCGTCCCAGATACGATTCGATCACGCGCTCGTCGCGCTGCACGACGTCGAGCGTGCCTTCCGCGAGCACACGGCCCTCGGCCATCACCGTCACGAGTCCACTGTCACCGGAGAGTGCGGCGACGAACGCCATGTCGTGCTCGACCACCATCATCGAGCAGTGCCCACGCAGTCGGTTGAGCAAGTCGGCGAGCTGCGCGGTCTCTTCGTCGGTCATGCCGGCGGCGGGTTCATCGAGCAGCAGCAACTGCGGCTGTTGCATGAGCAACATGCCGATTTCCAGCCGCTGCTTCTGTCCGTGCGACAACTGCCCGGCCTGCACATGGGCCTGATGTTCCAGATGGGTCAGTGCGAGCACTTCTTCGATACGACGGCGAATCGCAGGCGTGAGCGAGGCCCACAGCGCACGGAACCAGCGCTTGTCGCCTTTCTCGCCCGCATAAGCGAGTTCGAGGTTTTCCCAGACACTGTGCTGCTCGAACACCGTCGGCTTCTGAAACTTTCGTCCCACGCCAGCCTCGGCGATGGCTGGCTCGTCGAGTCGCGTGAGGTCGAGTGTCTGACCGAGAAACGCGCGGCCGGCGCTGGGGCGCGTTTTACCGGTGATGACATCCATCATCGTGGTCTTGCCGGCGCCGTTCGGGCCGATGATGCAACGCAGTTCGTCGGTGTGAATCGCCAGTGACAAGTCGTTGAGTGCGCGAAATCCGTCGAACGATACGGAGATGTTTTCGAGATAAAGAATCAGCCCGTGCGACGTGTCGATCTCGCCCGGCACCAGAAAGTGCGACATGCCCGTGGTGTCGCCACTCACCGATGTCTCATGGGGTGCTTCGGCAGCTTGACCGGCATCGATGGCGGGAATCATGCGCGGTCTCCGGTGACGGGGTGCGGGGCGTCGCCTTCGGCATGCGCCGGGGCGTGCTGGGCCTGCGGACTGCGCTTGCGCGAGAGTTGTGTCACGAGCCCGATCACGCCCTGCGGCAACAGCAGCGGCACGAGCACGAACATCGCGCCGAGGAAGAACAGCCAGTACTCGGCGAAGTACGCCGTGAAGTAGCTCTTGGCGCCATTCACGAGAAACGCGCCGACGATGGCGCCGATGAGCGAACCGCGTCCGCCGATGGCGACCCAGATGGCCATTTCGATGGAGTTCACCGGGGCCATCTCGTTCGGGTTGATGATGCCGACCTGCGGCACGTACAGCGCGCCTGCGATACCGCACAGCATGGCCGAGAGTGTCCAGACGAATAGCTTGTAGCCGAGCGGCCGATAGCCGAGAAACATCGCGCGCGACTCGCCGTCGCGAATGGCCGTCACCACGCGGCCGAATTTCGAGACGACCAGCGCACGGCACAGCAGCAAGGCACCGACCAGCACCGCGAAGGTGATGAGGAACAGCACCGTGCGCGTGTTGGCCGAGGTCACCGAGTAGCCGAGAATGCGCTTGAAGTCGGTGAAGCCGTTATTGCCGCCGAAGCCCGTTTCGTTGCGATAGAAGAGCAGCATCGCCGCGAACGTGAGGGCCTGCGTGATGATCGACAGATACACGCCTTTCACCCGCGAGCGGAACGCCAGATAACCGAAGATCCACGCGACCGCACCGGGCAGCGCCACGACGAGAAACATCGCCCACGCGAAATGCTCGGTGCCCGTCCAGTACCACGGCAGTTCCTTCCAGTCGAGAAACACCATGAAGTCGGGCAGGTTGCTGTGATACACGCCGTCGCGGCCGATGGAGCGCATCAGATACATGCCCATCGCATAGCCGCCGAGCGCGAAGAACAGGCCGTGGCCGAGGCTCAGAATGCCGCAGTAACCCCACACGAGGTCGAGCGCCAGCGCGGCAATGGCGTAGCACATGATCTTGCCGACCAGCGTCATTGCGTATGCGGACAGATGCAGCGGATGCGCCGGCGGCAGCACCAGCGCACACACCGGCACGAGAATCAGCACGGCGAGTACGAACGCGAACAGCACCGGTGCCACATGTTTTGGCAACAGCCGTGCGCGGGACGGCACGTCGAGCGAGATCGACGGCGTGATGCCGGGCGGCAGGAAGTTGGGTGTCTGCATTCAGGCCTCCGCGCTGCGCCCTTTGAGCGCGAACATGCCCTGCGGGCGTTTCTGGATGAACAGCACGATCAGAATCAGCACGGCGATCTTCGCGAGCACGGCACCCCACATCGGTTCGAGCAACTTGTTGGCAACGCCCAGACCGAAGGCGCCGACGATCGTGCCCGCGAGTTGACCCACGCCGCCAAGCACCACCGCCATGAACGAGTCGATGATGTAGCTCTGTCCGAGGTCGGGGCCGACGTTGCCGATCTGCGAGAGGGCGCAGCCGCCCAGCCCCGCAATGCCCGCACCGAACGCGAAGGCATAGCTGTCGACGCGGCCGGTCTTCACGCCGACGCAAGCAGCCATCGACCGGTTTTGCGTCACGGCGCGGATGAACAGGCCCAGACGCGTGAGATTAAGTACCGCCCACGTGAGCGCCACGACGACCAGCGCGAACACGAGAATCACGATGCGGTTGTACGGCAGGATCAGGTTCGGCAGCACGGCAATGCCGCCGCTCATCCACGTGGGGTTCACCACTTCGACGTTCTGCGCGCCGAAGAGCGTGCGCACCGCCTGAATCAGCAACAGGCTGATACCGAACGTGGTGAGCAGCGTCTCGAGCGGGCGGCCGTACAGGTGTTTGATGACCGTGCGCTCAAGCACGAAGCCGAGGGCCGCTGCCACGAAAAACGCAGCAGGCACGGCGGCCACGAGATAGAAGTCGAACGCGCCGGGCGCAAAGCGATGGAAGAGCGTCTGCACGACGTACGTGGCATAGGCGCCGACCATCAGGAATTCGCCGTGCGCCATGTTGATGACGCCGATCAGACCGTAGGTGATGGCCAGACCGAGGGCGGCGAGCAACAGCACGCTGCCCAGCGACAGTCCGGCGAAGATCGTGCCGAAGAACTCGCTGCGACGCTGTGCGGCGGCGAGCTGCGTGAGGGCGATGTCGGCGGCGCTGCGCACGTTGGCGTCGGGTTCTGCATAGCTGCCGTCGGGTTGTTTGGCCACGATGGGCAGCAGCAGGTCGCGCATCTGCGGGTCGCCTGCCGAGGCGATCAGGTCGATGGCTTCGCGGCGCTTGGCTGGTGACGCATCGTGCAGCGCCGATTGCGCCCAGAGCTGGTCGAGCCGCTTCTTCAGAACCGGATCGGATTCCTTCTGGCGCGCCTGTTCGATCAACGTCTTGAATGCGGGCGACGGGTTCTGCAACATCGTGTCGATGGCTTGTGCGCGGGCATCGTGGTCGGCCGAGAGCAGCGCACCGGCGGCCGCTGCCGTGCCGACTTTGGCGCGCAGCACATTGTTGAGCGTGAGCGATTGCGCATCGTCGGCTTTGACGGCCGCGCCCGTGATCGGGTCGACGTACTTGTCGCCAACCTGAATGGCAATGCGCGGGTTCGTGTCGCCGACGGTGACGGCCGTGTCGTCGGCCAGCGCCTTGAGCAAGGCAACGGCTTGCGGCGAGGCGTCTGCGGCGAGGTGGTCGATGGCTTGCGCCTTGGCGTCGAAGTCGTCGCCTGCGAGTGCGGCGACATCGGCATCGGTGACAGCCGCACGCGCGGCCATCGGTGTCATCAGCGCAGCACCCAGTGATAGCAGGACAAGGGTGGCAGCGGTCCAGCGTCTTATCGTTATCATCGAAACGTCTCCGTGCGCTGGCCACGGTCAATGCGGTGGCCGCCGTTGACCGCGGGTCAGCGCGAGGAAGTTGCGCCGCGTGCCTGCCGGTCAGGGCGGCACACGGCGACGGCAGAACATCGGTGGCATCGGACCGAGGTCAGGCCGGGCTCAAACCCGGGCTCAAACCTTGTCGGGCTTGCCTTCGTTACCCGCGATGAACGGGCTCCACGGCTGGGCGCGAATCGGCGCTTTGGTCTTCCACACCACGTTGAACTGACCGTCCGGGCGGATTTCGCCGATCATCACGGGCTTGTGCAGATGGTGGTTGCCGTCCATCACCATGTCGAAGCCGTCGGGCGACTTGAAGGTCTGACCGATCATGGCCGTGCGGACCTTGTCCACGTCGACGCTGCCGGCCTTCTCGACCGCCTGCTTCCACATGTGCATGCCCACGAAGGTGGCTTCCATCGGGTCGTTGGTCACGCGCTTGTCGCCGCCCGGCAGGCCCTTCGCCTTGACGTAGGCAAACCATTCCTTCTTGAATGCGTCGTTGGTCGGGTTCTTCACCGTCATGAAGTAGTTCCATGCGGCCAGATGGCCCACGAGCGGCTTGGTATCGATGCCGCGCAGCTCTTCTTCACCCACCGAGAAGGCGACGACCGGTACGTCGGTGGCCTTCAGGCCTTGATTGCCGAGTTCCTTGTAGAACGGCACGTTCGAGTCGCCGTTGATGGTCGAGATGACCGTGGTCTTGCCGCCTTGGGCAAACTGTTTGATGTTCGCGACGATGGTCTGATAGTCGCTGTGACCGAACGGCGTGTAGACCTCTTGAATGTCCTTGTCGTCCACGCCCTTCGAGTGCAGGAAGGCGCGCAGGATCTTGTTCGTCGTGCGGGGGTAGACGTAGTCGGTGCCGAGCAGGAAGAAACGCTTGGCGCCGCCGCCTTCCTTGCTCATGACGTATTCCACGGCGGGGATGGCCTGCTGATTGGGCGCGGCACCCGTGTAGAAAACGTTCTTCGACATCTCTTCGCCTTCGTACTGCACCGGGTAGTAGAGCAACCCGTTGAGTTCTTCGAAGACCGGCAGCACCGATTTGCGCGAGACCGACGTCCAGCAGCCGAACACGGCGGAGACCTTGTCCTTCGTGAGCAACTGGCGGGCCTTCTCGGCGAAGAGCGGCCAGTTCGAGGCCGGATCGACCACTACCGCTTCGAGCGGGCGGCCCATCACGCCACCCTTGGCGTTGATGTCGGCAATGGTCATGAGCGCGACATCCTTGAGCGACGTCTCCGAGATGGCCATCGTGCCCGAGAGCGAGTGCAGGATGCCGACCTTGATGGGCTGCTTGCTCTGTGCGAACAAGTTGGGCGCCATGCCGGTGAGCGAAGCGGCGCCCGAGAGGGCCGCCATCTGGAGTAGCGTGCGTCGTTTCATGATACGTCTTCCCCTTTCCTGGTTAGACCGGTGGATCCGGTACCAGGGGACTAACGCAAGGGCCGTGCCAGCGACGCGTGTTCGTTGTGATCTCTACCATCCGCTTGCCGGATCGGACGTGCTGGCAAGCGTGCCAACCCCTGAATTCACGCCGGTATTCAAACTTGCATCCAAGTTTCGAGGCAGCGCGTCAGGGCGGGAATTATTCGTGAGGCATCCGACTTTCGGCTGATGGGTAACGTCGCGGGCGAAGCACGTTGGTGCGACCGCGCGCTGAGTTGGTGCGCACTGAATTGGCGCGGACGGGGGAGGGCGCGGGGCGATTGGTGTGGTCTGCCATGCCGTGGCACTTTTTGATGCATGATTGGCATTCGTGCCAAATCGGCCGACGCCAAGATGACGACTTCCGAAGTTCTCCGAAGTCCCCAGA
This sequence comes from Pandoraea sp. PE-S2T-3, assembly GCF_002179965.1. Lineage (GTDB taxonomy): Bacteria > Pseudomonadota > Gammaproteobacteria > Burkholderiales > Burkholderiaceae > Pandoraea. The sequence continues at coordinate 161,431 of NZ_NGUQ01000007.1, read as the reverse complement.
AGTCTCCTCATCCCGCCAAGACATAGCGAAACTCCCATGACCGATGCCGTTGCCGGGCGCACCGCGCCACCGTCCGACCCTGACCAGAGCAGCGAGTCCGCTGCACGCCGGGCCCGCCAACTGGGGCGTCGCTATGCCGCCGTGCTGGCGGCGTGTCAGGCGCTCTACACGGCGGCGCTGTCCGTCGATCTCACCCTCACCGGGCTGGTCGGCTACGTGCTGGCGTCCGACAAGGGCTACGCCACCCTGCCGTTCTCGCTGATTACGGTGGCCTCGGCCATTACGACGATCTTCGCGTCGATGCTGATTCAACGCATCGGGCAACGCTTCGGTTTCGCGTTGGGGGCCGCCTTCGGGACCGTGGGTGGCCTGGTGTCGGTGATGGCGATCTACCAACAGCACTTCGCCATGTTCTGCGCGGGGACCGCTTGTGTAGGTGTGTTTCAGGCGTTCGCCCGCTACTACCGGCTGGCAGCGGCCGATGTCGTGCCCGTCGAAGACAAGCCGCGCGCCATTTCGATCGTGCTGACCGGCGGCGTGATCGCTGCCGTGATCGGTCCGGCGCTCGCGGCGGGCAGCAAGGACTGGCTGGCGCCGGTGACCTTCGCGGGGTCGTATCTCGTCGTCACGTTGCTGTCGGGCATCTCGCTGTTGCTGCTATTGGGCTTTCTGCGAGACCTGCCCGTCCATGTGGCGGCGGGCACCGCGGGGGACGCCGCGGCGTTGCCCGCGCGCGGACTCGGCGAGATCATGCGCCAGCCAATCTACATGGCAGCGCTCGCCAACAACCTGATCGGCTTCATGGTGATGATGTTCGTCATGACGGCGACGCCGATTGCGGCGGTTGCTTGTGGACACAGCATCGACGATGGCGCGCACATCATCGAGTGGCATCTGGTCGGGATGTACGCACCGTCGTTCTTCTCCGGACATCTGGTCAAACGCTGGGGCGTGGTGCCGGTGCTGTTCATCGGTATCGGCATGAGCGCGCTGTGCGGCGTGCTGGCGCTGATGTCGACGAGCCTGCCGTATTTCTACGCCGCGCTGGCGTTCCTCGGTGTGGGCTGGAACTTCATGTTCGTGGGCGGCACGACGTTGCTGACGTTGTCCTACCGTCCGGCCGAACGGGCCCGTGCGCAGGCGGCCAATGAATTCATTACATTTGCCGGCACGGCGCTCGCGAGTCTGTTTGCCGGGCAACTGCTGGCGCGTTTCGGGTGGGCCACGATCAATCAGGCGACGTTTCCGTTGCTCGCTATCGCAGCGCTCGCGACGCTCTGGTACGCCGTCGATGCGCGACGTCGGACCGTGGCGGTGGCCGCTTGATGTTTCAGTTCGCGTGGCTTGCCTCGTTGACTGAACACGGAACCCGTTGCCAGTCTCGAACTGTGATTTGTGATTCGCTATTTGTTATCCGCTAACTCATGACCGAACCTCGCCTCGTCGCCTTCCTCATCGTGCCGCCGTTCGTGCTGCTGGATCTTGCCGGTCCGCTCGATGCGTTTCACGCGGTGATCCGTAACGTGACGGAGCTCGGACAAACGGCACCGTATCGCACGGTGGTGGTGTCGGCGCACGGCGGGCCGGTGGAGACGGGTTCGGGTATCACGTTGCACACCGAGCCGATGCACTCGCTGGCTGCAATGGATGTGGACACATTGATTGCAGTGGGCGGTGCAGTGATGCACCGGCCTGCGGTGCCGGATGTGGTGGGCGACTGGCTGCGTGATTACGCACCGCGCGTACGTCGTGTGTGTTCCGTCTGCGTAGGGGCGTTCATTCTTGGCGCCGCCGGGTTGCTCGACGGACGCCGTGCCACGACCCACTGGCTCGACACGGCCATGTTGCAGACGTGCTACCCCAAAGCGCGCGTCGAATCGGACCCGATCTACGTGCGCGAAGACCCCGTATGGACATCGGCAGGCATTACGGCCGGCATCGATCTGGGGTTGGCACTGGTGGAAGATGACCTCGGCGCGGATATCGCCTTGCAGGCGGCGCGACGTCTCGTGGTGTTTCTCAAGCGGGCCGGCGGCCAGTCGCAGTTCAGCCCGCCGTTGCAGGAGCAGCTCGCAGCGGGGGCACCGTTCGGTGAATTGCACGGCTGGATGGCTGATCGGCTGGACGGTGACTTATCGGTGATGCGTCTTGCCGAGCAGGCCAACATGAGTCCGCGCACGTTCGCGCGAAGCTATCTCGCCAAGACCGGCACCACCCCGGCGAAAGCCGTGGAGCGCATGCGTCTCGAAGCGGCGCGATTTGCGCTGCTCGACTCCGAGGCCCCGCTCAAGCGTATTGCGTCGCGCGTGGGCTTCGGCGACGAGCAAAACCTGCGCCGCGCGTTCGTACGTCAGTACGGGGTTACGCCCGCTGCGTACCGTGAGCGGTTTGGCGTCGAAACCTCGCTCTGAGCGCGACGCCGCGCACTTTCTGCACTCTCCATCCCCTCTCGAACTGACGCGTCACGTACCGTGTTACCTGACGCGCGTCATCGCACAACAACTTTCGGAATTCTCCGATATCAAGTGCTGCGTCATCCAGTCAACATGTCTGCCTGACTGACGCCCCCCTGCTGTCTCTCCAGTCTCCCTCGCATGACGTCTCGTTGGCGGCCCGCAGCCAACGGGACGATTTTTCTCGCGGGCTATCAGGAGAAGTCTCCATGACGAAGCAAGCACTCATCGCGCAACTGACCGAAAAACAGAACGCTGCCAAGGACGACGGTTCGATAAAGGAAATTCCGCAGAGCGAACTTGAGCAAATCTCGGGGGCCGGTCGCGGCAATGCGTTTGTGAACGCCACGTGGAGCCGTGCGATGTAACGCACGGTCGAGCAGCGATTCTGGCGGGCGCCGGTCGTGATTCAGGCTGGCGCCCGCTCGCAGCAGGAGGAGACACGCCGTGAAACAGTATGTCGAAGTGATTCTCAAGATGTCCGAGCGGTGCAACATCAACTGCACGTACTGCTATTTCTTCAACAAGGAAAACAAGGATTACGAAGACAACCCGCCCTATCTGTCGGCCAAGACGGCAAGGGATTTCGTCCGATTCCTCACATCGTCAGCGCCGAATCTCAAAGACACCACATTCCAGATCGATCTCCACGGCGGCGAGCCGTTGATGCTGAAGCCCGAGCGCTTCGAGGAGATCGTGACTATTCTGCGCGACGGACTCGCCGACGCCGAGGCCGTGCAATTCACCGTGCAGACCAACGCGCTGCTGGTCGATGAAACATGGCTGGACCTGTTCTCACGTCTGGATATCTATGTGGGCGTGAGCATTGACGGGCCGAAGATCTATCACGATGAAAATCGTATCGACAAAAACGGCGAGGGCACCTTTGACAGAACGGTGGAGAAGATTGCGCTGCTTCGGCAAGCCGTGGAAGCGAAGCGAATTCCCGGGCTCGGTGCGATCTGCGTGATGAATCCGAAATTCGAAGCGCAGCAGGTCTACGACACGCTGACCCGCTCGCTTGGCATCACACAGTTGCAGTTTTTGTTTCCGGATGAAACGCACGACTCGATCGATCCGGCGAATGTGGCTGCGCTGACGCAGTTCAGCAAGGCGCTGTTTCAGTGCTGGATGGACGATGAGCGAGGCACCGTGCGTATTCGCTCCTTCGATCGCGTGCTGGACGCGATTCTGGCCGATGGCCCGCGCAAGGCGGCGATTCACGACGAGGTCGCCCACAGCACGGTGTTCACGCTATCGAGCGCCGGTGACATCGGGCATGACGACACGCTGCGTAATGTGATTCCGGAGATTTTCTACGCAGGCATGAACGTGGCGGACGTCACGTTCGCCGAGTTTCTCGCGTGGCACGGCACGATCAACGCGTTGCTGGCGCGGCATTCGGTGGCCAGCGTCTGCCGTGTCTGTATCTGGCGAGACATCTGTGAGACCGCCACCCGCACAGATACGGCGCTCCATCGCTGCAAGTCCGGCGTCGCTGATCAACACACCGTGTATTGCGATTGCCTCAAGGCGACTTACGAAAAGGGGGCCGAGTATCTCGCGTTACGAGGTGTACCCATTCGGGACATTTCGAGAAATCTTGTGGAGACGCATTAAATGCAAGGCAAGTTGTTGGTCAGTTCATTTCTGCCTCGGATATTCCGTCACGGCGCGCTGGCGCTTTCGTGCCTGTGGCTATTTGCACACGAGGCGAATGCCGGCACATGCAGTGCGCCGTGGCCGAACGTACAACCGATGCTGGAATCGGCGATTCGATATAGCGACAACGTCAGGAAGTCGGACCCGTACATCACACTCACCACCCGTGGCCAGCCCGTGAAGATGTTGCTGGACACCGGCTCCAACGTACACGTGATCTGGGACAAGCGATTACTGGGGGGAGAACGGGATGTGACGGCCGATGACTCTCCCGCTGCCGATGAAACATCGGAGAGCGCGGAGGAAAGCGAAACTCTGCATGCCATTGCGTCGTCCACGTCAGCCCAACGCACTGTTCTCGACGTGGTCGATGCGCAGGGCAGACGGGTGACGCAATCGTTTTATGTGATCGGCGAAACACCGCTGATGGCGGACGGCTTCTCAGGGATCATCAGCCCGCAATACCTAGCGCAGGAGAAGGTCTCGGTCATCGACTTCAAGCATGACTGCTTCTTCGTGAGCGAGCGATTCGATCCCGAAGCCAGTGGGAAGTTTGTCATGTCTAGCGGGCGCTCACTGCCGAACCCGCATCGAGTCATGGCGATTCCGATTGGCGTAATGGGGGCACGGGTTCCTGTCGTCGTTGATTCCGGGGCTTCCGGCACGACGCTGCTGGGACGCGTGATCGAACACTCACCCCCCGGTCTGCGGCTTCCCATGAGCATCGACCTGTTGGGGAACGCCATCGCGAGCGATGAGCGCGCGAGGCTCGTGGATCTGACGATCAACGGCGAGACGGTGATACGTCACCCGGTAACGCCGGCATTGGCGCTGCGCGACAAAGGCATCGTGAGTCTGGGGGCGATCGGGATGGACCTCCTTAAGGATCGCATTCTGTTCCACGACGACGATCGCCATCGCTTCGTATTTCTCGAAGGTGTTGCGGCGCGCGGCGTGACCGACTGAGTCAGTTTCGATGACCGATAGCCGATAGCCGATAGCCGATAGCCAGCAGCCAGCAGCCAGCAGTCGGCAGTCGGGCGACGGCATTCAAATTTCCTCGGGGAATTCCATGTTTCGCGACGCAGCGCTGGTGGCCGAGCGGCCGCAATGGCTTGGCGAAGTTTTGCTGTTACCACCGCTGTCCCTTCGGATTGCCGCCGTCGCCTCGGCGTTTTTAGCCATGGTGACCGTCATGTTCTTGGCTTGGGGAACGTACACGCAACGTGCGACGGTTGTTGGCCGCTTAGTGCCTTCCGCGGGGTTTGCGAAGGTGTATGCGCCGAGTGTCGGCGTTGTCATCAAGCGACATATCGTGGAAGGGCAGCACGTCAATCAAGGGGAGGTTCTCTTTGTGCTTTCCGCCGAGCGTCGAAGTGGGGAAGGAGACGGGGTCCGCTCACAAGTGGCTCAGCGAATCGAGGCGCGCGTGGCGTCTCTGAAAGATGAGGTGGCTGATATGACACGCATGCATTCGATGACGCAGGAGACGCAGCGGCAAACGATTGCCGCCCGCGCTGAGGAGCTGGCAAAGCTTGATGGCCTGATTCAGAGCCAACGCGAGCGAGTGGCGCTCGCCAGCGCCAATGCGCATCGGTATGAGCGCCTGCTTGCGCAGTCCTACGTCTCTCGTGAGCAAAGTCAGGAAAAGCGCGCAGCGTATCTCGAACAACGTGCGCAGTTTCAATCTCTCCAACGCGAGCGGATCGTCATGACCCGGATGTTGAGCGCCGACTGGCAGCGGCTCGATTCGCTGCCCCACGGACAGCGAGTCGAGCTCGCGCAGCGCACACGCGAGCTTGCATTGCTGAAGCAAGAACTAACCGAGAGCGAGGGGCAGAGGGAATTCTCCGTGATTGCGCCTACTGGTGGCGTCGCGACAGCGGTGGTGTCGGAAATTGGGCAAACGGTCACCTCAGCGACGCCGCTGATGTCGATCGTGCCGACGGACTCGCCACTCGAAGCTCACCTTTACGTGACGAGCGACGCTGTCGGCTTTATGCAGACGGGTGATCCGGTCCGTCTTCGCTACCGTGCCTTCGCACATCAGAAGTTCGGTCAATTCCCGGGCACTGTGACGTCCGTCTCATGGGCTGCGCTCCCGCACGCCGATATCGCCGACATCGATCCCTACGAGGGCGGCAAGGGGACGCAGACGCCGCTATACCTCGTCAAGGTCAGTCTGGACGCTCCGTCAGCCCATACCGACGACAAAAAGTTGGTGCTACGCGCTGGCATGCAGCTGGACGCCGATGTCATGCGCGAGACACGGCGACTCTATGAATGGGCGTTTCATCCGCTGCAAGGTCTCAGGCAGCAATGGTGAGACACGAGTCGTCCGATGCTCGATAAGCGCCAGGCCGGCAACGCACTCGGGTGTCGCACGCCGTCCGTTCTCCAGACGGAGGCGGCCGAATGCGGTCTGGCGTGTCTGGCGATGATTGCCGGTTTTTACGGGCATCAAATCGATCTGCCTTCGCTGCGCGCGCGTTTTCCGATATCGCAGATGGGCGTGACGCTGGCGAATCTGGTCAGCATTTCACGACGTATGAATCTTGTCAGTCGACCGGTCAGTCTCGATCTCGATGCGCTCGGTAAGCTGAAACTCCCCTGCATCCTGCATTGGAACTTCAACCACTTTGTCGTGCTGGTGCGCGTCGGCTCGCGTGGCCTCTCGATTCACGATCCCGCGCAAGGACCACGCACAGTCACGCTGTCGGAGGCGTCCAGAGCGTTCACGGGGGTGGCGCTCGAGCTTTGGCCACATGAAGCGTTCGTTGCCCGGAACGAGAGAAGGCATAAGCGGGTGACGGACTTGCTGGGCACCGTCTCCGGTTTGATACCCGCGATGGCGCAAGTATTTGCCTTGGCGTTGTCGCTGGAAATCTTCGTACTGGTCTCGCCGTTCTACCTGCAATGGGTCATCGATCACGCGCTGGTCTCAGGTGACCGTGACCTGCTGCTCACGCTGTTGATCGGGTTCTCCTTGCTGCTGGTGTGTCAGCACGGCGTGGCTGCGCTTCGATCGTGGGCGCTCATGCGATTGGGAGCGACATGGAATCTTCAGTGGCGTGCGAATCTGTTCTCTCATCTGGTGCGTCTCCCGGTGCAGTACTTCATCCGCCGTCATCTCGGGGACGTGCTTTCGCGATTCGGTGCGGTCGATGAAATTCAGCGCACGCTCACTACGTCATTCATCGAAGGCGTGCTCGACGGCGGTATGGCGCTCCTGACGCTGGCGCTGATGTTCGTCTATAGCCCGCCGCTAGCTGCCGTCGCGCTTGGCTTCATGGCGCTCTATGCGGTGCTGCGGCTCGGCCTGTTTCGCGCCTTGCGCGGCGCGACCGAGGCGCATCTGGTTCACGCGTCGCGCCAGCAGAGTCATTTTCTGGAGACGCTGCGAGGTATCAAGACCATCAAGCTCTTTTCGCGAGAGGACGATCGAAGCTCGACATGGCTGACGTTGCTCGTGCGCCAGATCAACGCCGACCTGCGGATTCAACGGCTGACGATGATCCACAAGCACGCCAACGGCTTCCTGATGGGGGTTGAGAACATTCTGATCATCTGGCTGGGTGCCACGTTTGTGATTGAAGGCCGGTTCACAGCGGGCGCGTTGATCGCGTTACTCGCGTACAAATTGCAGTTTCAGACACGGATGAGTTCGTTGATCGACAAACTAGCCGAGTACCGGATGCTTGGCTTGCAGGCCGCCCGACTGGCCGACATTGCGTTGAGTGCGCCTGAGTCGCCTGCGACTGGCTTCTCGGCTCCCCCCTCAGCACCCCCCTCAGCACCCACCCCGGCATTCACTTCAGAGACGCCTCCCGGGTGCGATGCGGCGCTTGAAGTCACGCGGCTCAGTTTTCGGTATAGCGAGTACGAGCGACTGATTCTTGAAGACGTGACGTTCTCCATCCGGGCGGGCGAATCGGTGGCGATCGTCGGACCATCGGGATGCGGGAAGTCGACCCTCGCGCATTTGCTGCTCGGCATTCTTACGCCGACTTCCGGCGTGATCCAACTGTCGGGCAAGCCCGTGGGCGCGTTGGGCGTCGGTCGTTTGCGACAGGCCGTTGGGACCGTCATGCAGGACGACACGTTGCTGGCCGGGTCGCTCGCCGACAACGTGAGCTTCTTCGACACGCAGGCGGATGCCGCATGGATTCGCGAGTGCGCGCGGCTTGCCTGCATCGATCAGGAGATCGAGGCCATGCCGATGGGCTACAACACCCTCGTCGGCGATATGGGGACGGTGCTCTCCGGTGGGCAGAAGCAACGTATTCTGCTTGCCCGTGCCTTGTATAAACGCCCCCGGATGTTGCTGCTCGACGAGGCGACGAGCCACCTTGATGCGGCCAACGAGAGGCAAGTGAACGAAGCGGTTCGATCGCTGCACATGACGCGACTGATCATCGCGCATCGGGCGGAGACGATCGCGACGGCCGACCGGGTCATCACCCTCCATGGCGGCCGAATCGTCTCTGACCGGCCGCAATCTGATCGTCCGGCCGATGTCGCGGCCGTGGCGCCCCAATCATGATTCACCGGCGTTCGCTCTGGCGCGGCGTACTGCTGGCATGCCTGATGGCGAATGACGCCGCGGGGGCACGCTGCATGCCGATCGACGCAGCGTCCTCAACGTTGCCCACGGCGTCCAACGATGTGGGCACGGTGTTGTCGCTGCATGGTGCGATACGGCAGGCGTTGGCCTTCGATCCCAAAGTCCGGCAGACGTGGGCCGCCGTCGCACGTCGATCGGCGGACATTGGCGTGGCGCGTGCGGCGTATTTTCCGTCGATTGATGTGAGCGCTGCGGTGTCGCGCGTGAAGCGGTATTCGCGCTGGATTGGCCACGGTGAGGGCGCAGGGGGCGGTATCGGAAATGAAGGCGATCAGGGTATCCACATGAGTTGGCTGCTACTGGACTTCGGCTCACGCGAGGCGCACCTGACCGAGGCGCGTAGCCGATTTTCCGCCGCGACAGCTACGCAAGATGCGAGTCTCCAGCAAGCCGCGTTCGATGTCGCTCGTGCCTACTACGCGTCGTTCGAAGCGCAGTCGCTGTTGCGCGCTGCACGCATGGCGGAGCAGCTTTCGCTCGATAGCGTCGCGGCGGCCTGCGCTCGACACGAAGCCGGGGCCGGTACGCTGGCAGACGTGTTGCAGGCAAGAACCGCCCACGCCCGCGCGGAGCTTTCCCGTCTGGAAGCCACGACAAGTGCGGTCTCGCGCATGGGGGTGCTGGCCGCGATGATCGGCGTCGATATGAACACGGTGTTTCGACTCGACGACGTCGGAAGCCGCGAGACCCTCGACTCGCTATCGCCGTGGGATTCGGTGAATATGCTGGCATCAGCGGCATCAGCGGCATCAGCGGCATCAGCGGCATCAACGCCTTCCATGCACTCGATAGATGAGTTGCTGGCGATCGCTAGACATCAGCACCCTGCGTTGCGCGCCGCGAGTGCCGAGGTGCGGGCGGTGCAAGCCAGGCGCGACACCTTACGCCATGCGTGGGCACCGAGCGTTACGCTCGTGGGCGGCGTCAATCGTGAGACGCGTCATGGGGCGTTTGCCGTCGATGGTCCCGTGACGGCGGCCAGCATCGGTATCCGGATCAGCATTCCTCTCTATGACGGCGGCGACCGGCGGTACCGTACGGCGGCCGCGAACGCTCTGGTGGAAACGGAGCGGGCGAGGCTGGCGGAAGTCGAGCGACGTGTCGCGATGGAGGTCTGGCAGAACTATCAGGCACTTCAGGCGTTGTCGGCGCGCGGGGCCGCGGAACAGCGGTTGCTGGCCGACGCGAAGCAGTCATTCGAGATGGCACGTGGCCGGTATCGCGAAGGGGCCGGAAGTATGGAGGCGCTGGTCACTGCGCAAACAGCGCTCGCCGATGCAGAGCATGTCATCGTGGCCTCGCGCGCGCGGTGGCAGACGGCGCGTTTGCGGCTGGCGATCAGCATCGGACAACTCGATGTTCGTGTTCCCGGCAGGGCACTTATTGACGCTGACTTCGGCCCTACGCCGCCTGTTTCCCGGCCGCTGCCCGATCAAGAAAACGGAATAGACGGGCGTCGTCCGAATACGCCACGTTGAAGCGGAACCACCGGCAGGGCTCGTTGTGCGCGAGGAAGAATTCGCCCGGCGCGAGCATGATGCTTTCCGACAGTGCCGCTTCCGCCAATTCACGCGCCGGTAGCGCGGTATCCGGCAAGCTCCCGCACACGAACATGCCGCCCTCGGGCTGTGCGAGCAGCGTCACGCCATGCGATTGCAACTGGGTGATGAGCCGGGCGCGCGAGCGGGTGAGCCGGTCAGTCAACCGTTCGATGTGTTTGCGATGACGCCCCTCGGTGAGGATCGCGTGCACGATGCGCTCGTTGATTTCCGACGACGTCAGCCCCGCGACCATCTTGCTGCGGGCAATCTCGTGGGCGAGTTCACGCGAACAGGCCAGATATCCCACGCGTACCGAGGGCGAGATCGTCTTCGAAAAACTCGATACGTAAATGACGCGCGACAAGCCGTCCATGGCCGCGAGCGACGGCGTCCCGGCGGGTGCCAACTCACGATAAATGTCGTCCTCGACGATCCAGAAACCGTGCTGCTCGGCACATTGCAGAATGCGGTGCGCACAGGCGGGCGTCAGCGACGTACCCAACGGATTCTGCAACGCCGGGTTCACGAACAGCGCACGCGGACGGTGCGTTTGTGCGGCCTGCTCCAGCGCGGCCAGATCGAGGCCGGCCTCCGTGCGCGCAATACCGACGACGTTCACCCCCGCCAGTCGCAGTACCGCCAGCAGATTGCAGTACGCCGGGGCTTCGACCAGTACAGTGTCGCCCGGCTTGAGCAGGGTGCGCACGACAAGGTCCAGCGCCTGCGTCGCCCCTTGTGTGAGCACGATTTGTTCCGGCGGCGCGTCGATGGACAGTTCGCCCAGCCGCCTCGCGAGCCACTGCCGCAGCGGCCCGTAGCCGTGTGGATGGCCGTAGTGGGCGAAGTGCGCGCCGGGGCCTTTCGAGAGGGTGCGCAGCGCGCCATGCAGACCGTCTTCGTCCAGCCAACTGTCGGGCAGCCAGCCGCAGCCGCTTTTCACGGCAATGCTGTCGTCGGCGAAGATCTCCGAGAGCAGCCACGCGTTGGTGACTTCGCTTGCCGCCGCACTGGTCACCCGCGCCGCGCCCGGGCTGGCGGTGCCGGTGTCGCGCGTATCGGACGAGCCGGCCACGAAGAACCCCGCCCCGCGTCGCGCCACCAGCGTGCCGTGCGCGACCAGCCGGTCATAAGCTTCCACCACGGTGAAGGTGCTGATGCCGTGCGCCTTCGCCAGCGCGCGGATCGACGGCATGCGCATGCCGGCGTGCAGGGTCTGGCGTTGCAGGGCGCGCTCGACTTCGCGCACAAGCTGATCGACCAGCGCTTCAGGCTGGGCGCGGTTCAGGGAGAAAGCGAGCGGCTGGACCATGGCTACGGGGGGGCGACAGAAAACATAGGGCGCTGGGCAACAAGGCCTGCACCGGGCCGCCATGGCCTGTACAGGTGGCCAAAGCGGCGTGAATACGCAAAAGAAGGCGACATCCCCGCTGGACGGCGGTTTGCCGCGCGCACGCGCTAATGGCTGTTGCCAATACAGTTGAGGCGATTGACCGATACAGAATATACATTTTCCGAGTCACTGTACATGTCTGTACCGGTCCGGCTCTCGTAGGATCGACCCATCTACCCGGAGCGGTGCGCATTCTGCGTGCGGGCGACGGGATTCCTGATCGAGAGAGACTGGGGGAGACCCGCGATGAACATGAATGAGCTGAACCTCGACATGACGGCGTTCTGGATGCCGTTCACCAACAACCGCCAGTTCAAGAGCGGCCCGCGCCTGCTCGTTGGCGCAGAGGGCATGTATTACACGTCGTCGGACCAGCGCAAGATTCTCGATGGCACTGCCGGGTTGTGGTGCGTGAACGCCGGCCATTGCCGCACGGAGATCGTTGAGGCGATTCGCAAGCAGGCCGGCGAGATGGACTTCGCGCCGACCTTCCAGATGGGCCACCCGAAAGCTTTCGAAGCCGCGAGCAAGATCGCCGAGATTACGCCGCAAGGCCTCGATCGCGTGTTCTTCACCAACTCGGGCTCGGAAGCCGTCGACACCGCGCTGAAGATTGCACTCGCTTATCACCGCGCCCGTGGCGAAGGCCAGCGCACGCGCCTCATCGGCCGCGAGCGCGGGTATCACGGTGTCGGTTTCGGGGGCATCTCGGTCGGGGGTATTTCGCCTAACCGCAAGGCGTATTCGGGCCAGCTGCTGCCGGCCGTCGACCATCTGCCGCACACACTGAACATCAAGGAAGCCGCGTTCACGAAGGGTCAACCGGCCTGGGGCGCGCATCTGGCGGATGAGCTGGAGCGCCTTGTGACGCTGCACGACGCCTCGACCATTGCTGCCGTGATCGTCGAACCGCTGGCCGGCTCGACCGGCGTGCTGGTGCCGCCGCAGGGGTATCTGCAAAAACTGCGCGAGATTTGCGACAAGCACGGCATTCTGCTGATTTTCGACGAAGTGATCACGGGGCTCGGCCGTCTTGGCAAGCCGTTTGCCGCACAGTATTTCGGCGTGACGCCGGACATCATCACGATGGCCAAGGGCGTGAACAATGCCGCTGTGCCGATGGGTGCGGTCGCGGTGAAAACCGGCGTGCACGACACCATCGTCAATGCCGGTAACGCGGGCGCCATCGAGTTTTTCCACGGTTACACGTACTCGGGCCACCCGTTGGCCGCTGCCGCCGCCTGCGCGGCACTCGACCTGTACAAGAGCGAAGGCCTGTTCGAGCGTGCCGCGAAACTGGCGCCGCACTTTGAAAAGGCCATCCACGGCCTGCGCGATTTGCCGAACGTTGTCGACATTCGCAACCTCGGGATGGTCGGCGGCATCGAGTTGTCGACGCGCGACGGCAAACCCGGCGCCCGCGCTCACGAGATCTTCGTCAAGTGCTTCGAAAAGGGCGCCATGGTGCGTTACACCGGCGACATTCTGGCGTTCTCGCCGCCGCTCATCATCAACGAGACCCAGATCGACGAACTGTTCGGCATCGTCGCCGAAGCGATTCGCGAAACGGCATAAATTGCCTCGCGGCAACATGAATTTCACGGAAATCGACATGAATCAACGAGTCAGCACGGAACGTATCGAGCATTGGATTGGCGGCGCGAACGTGGCATCGGACGAAGCCGAACAACGCTTCGGTGAAGTGACGAACCCGGCCACCGGCGAGGTGATCCGGCAGGTCGCATTGGGCGGCGCGACCGACGTCGCGCGCGCTGTAGCCGCAGCGCGTGCGGCACTGCCCGGCTGGCGCGCGACGCCGCCGATGAAGCGCGCCCGCGTCATGATGAAGTACCGCGAACTGCTCGACGTGAATCGCGAAGCCATCGTGCAACTGATCACGCAAGAGCACGGCAAGACACTCGACGACGCACGTGGCGAAGTGACGCGCGGCGTGGAAGTGGTGGAGTTCGCCATCGGCATTCCGCATCTGCTCAAGGGCGAGATCGCGCCGCAGGTCGGTACGGGCGTCGACACGTATTCGATTCATCAGCCGGTGGGCGTCTGCGCGGGCATCACGCCGTTCAACTTCCCGGCAATGGTGCCGCTGTGGATGTTCCCGATGGCGATCGCGTGCGGTAACACGTTCGTTCTGAAGCCGTCGGAGAAGGTGCCGTCGGCGGCGCTGCTGCTCGCACGTCTGGCGAAAGAAGCCGGACTGCCGGACGGCGTGCTCAACGTGGTGAACGGCGACAAGGCTGCGGTGGACGCGCTGCTGACGCACCCGGATGTGAACGCCGTCTCGTTCGTCGGCTCGACGCCGATTGCCCAGTACATCTACAGCACCGCATCGGCACACGGCAAGCGCGTGCAGGCACTGGGTGGCGCGAAGAACCACGGCGTGGTGATGCCCGATGCTGATCTCGACTTCACCGTCGACGCACTGATCGGTGCGGCCTACGGTTCGGCGGGCGAGCGCTGTATGGCGATCTCCGTCGCGGTTGCAGTGGGCGATGTGGCTGACAAGCTGGTCGCGCGACTGGCCAACGTGGCAAGCACCTTGCCCGTGGGTGACGGCACCGACCCCGTTGCACAAATGGGACCGCTGATCACGCGTGCCCATTGCGACAAGGTGCGCGGCTTTGTCGACGCCGGTGTCGATGAGGGCGCAAAGCTCGTAGTCGACGGGCGCGGGCTCAAGGTGGCGCAGCGCGATGACGGCTTCTTCATCGGGCCGTGCCTGTTCGATCACGTGACGCCGGAGATGTCGATTTACCGCAACGAGATTTTCGGGCCGGTGCTTTCGGTGGTGCGTGTAGAAACGCTGGAAGCGGCGATCGCGCTGATCAACCGCAACCCGTACGCAAACGGTACGGCTGTGTTCACCACCTCGGGCGGCGCCGCACGCCGCTTTGAAGACGAGATCGAAGTCGGCATGGTCGGCGTGAATGTGCCGATTCCGGTGCCGGTGTCGTACTTCTCGTTCGGCGGCTGGCGCAATTCGCTGTTCGGTGATCAGCATATCTACGGGCCGGAATCAGTGCGCTTCTACACGCGCTCGAAGGTCGTGACGCGTCGCTGGTCGGAAGGACGTCCGGCCAACGCCACGTCGTCGCTGGTCATGCCGACGCTGGGGCAATAGCGGACGCAGGTTACCCGCCGTCTGAAAAGAAAAGCCGCGTGCGAACACCGTTTCGCACGCGGCTTTTTCGTCGAGAGACATTGCGTGGCTAGCCGATCGTTACGTGGTTCACGCGAACGTCTGCGAATCAATCGAACAGCGCCAGCACACGGAATTCGATACTCGCGCGCGGCGGCACCGGGGCCCGCGCGTGCAGATCGTCAAACGCTCCGTGAGGCACGAAGCGCGTCGGCGCGCTTGAGTCGTAGCCGACGAACAGCAGCATTTCTTCCGGCTGCATGTCGCTCACGTAGTGCCACCGTTGCGTGTCTCGTTGCTGCACCTCGTAGACTTGTCCTTCGCGTCCCCCCGCCTGCTGGATGTCGACAGGACGAAGATCGTCCATCGTGATAGAGCGTGTGTCGCACAGTGCAAGCGGGTTGTCTCGCAGTGGGCCGATCAACGGATGCCACGCGTTGTAGATCGCAAAGTGCGTAGGCAGCGACACGTCCACGGCATGATCGGCGAGAACCTCCGCCGCCCGGCGTGGACCCGATTCGACGGTGTAATCGCAGTGTGCCCGGCGGTCCGCCTTTCGCTTTACGATCTCGCCGCTGTCATCTCGCTCGAGCGGCATGCCGGTCTCGCCCGCTCCCGTACCTCGCACCGTGAAGTCGAAAACAAAGACACGGTTGGCGCCGATGGCCGTGCTAATGGCCTTGGCGACACTATCGAGGGCCTTCGCCCGAATGTCCTCGGGGGGCATGTCAAGCGTGGCGACGGGGGTGTGCAGCAAAACGGCGAAGCCTTCACGATCGAGCGATGGCGGCAGCGGCAGCGATCGCATGTCGTGCACGCGGACCGTGCGCGGCACCGTCGCCGTGGTGAAGTCGTCGCGTGAGTCGTTGCGTGAGTCGTCGCGTAAATCATCGTCTGAGTCGTGTGACGTGATGAATAACAGGGTGCCGGACGTACCGCCTGCTGTCGCACTCATCGGCACCGTGCTCATGCCGGGCCCGGACCGAAGTAGAGGGCACCTAGCTTGTTGCCGTCGGGGTCGCGGAAGTAGGCCGCATAGAGCCCGGGGACGCAGTCGCGCTCGCCCGGTTCGCCTTCGCAAATGGCGAGTTCGGTCGCCATTGCGGCGTCGTAGATATCGTCCACCTGATCGGGGCTGCTTGCCGCCAGCGCTACCATCACGCCGTTGCCGTGAGAGGCAGGTGCCCCGTTGTGCGGCGTCATCAACATGAGTCCGGCAGTCGGGCCCGTGCCGGCGCGGTAACCGAGGGCGTGGTCGTCGTTGTGTACGACGGTCGCGCTCAGGGGCTTGAGAACGGCATCGTAGAACGTCTTCGAACGGGCCAGATCACTCGAACCGAGTGTGGTGTAGAGAATCATCGTGTGTCCTTTGATCGCCTGAGAAGGAGTGTCCTTGCCCGCATCAGAAGTGCGGGGCAGGGAAAATCCAGTCTACTGAGCAGACACAGCGCTGTGCGGCAGGGAATTCCTAAACGCCTATAGGAAGTTCTCTCGGTTTTCCTGATTTACGCCGTTGGCGACCGTTGGTGATTAACGCACCGGCGCGATCTCGATGCCTTCGTCGGTCAGAAAGCGGCGAATGCGTTGCGCAAACTCAAGGGCATGATCGCCGTCACCGTGCAGGCAGACCGTCTGCGCGTTGATCGGCACCAGCGTGCCGTCGATGGCACGCACGCGTTGATCGCGCACCATCATCAGCGTTTGCGCGAGCGCATCGTCTTCGCGCTCGATCAATGCCCCGGGGGTGCCGCGTTTGACGAGCGAGCCATCGGCGTTATAGCCCCGGTCGGCGAAGACTTCTTCCACGGCATGCATGCCGGCGGCGCTGGCGGCTTTCACCAGTTGGCCTCCCGCCAGCCCGAACACCGCCAGATCGGTGTCGAATGCGCGAATCGCCTCGACGATCGTCTCTGCGAGCGCCGGGTCGCGTGCGGCCTGGTTATAGAGCGCACCGTGCGGCTTCACATGCGAGAGCCAGCCGCCTTGTGCGCGCACCATCGCCGCGAGGGCGCCAATCTGATACAGCATGCCCGCGCGAATTTCATCGAGCGGCAATTGCATTTCGGTTCGGCCGAAATTTTCGCGATCGGGGAAGCTCGGGTGCGCGCCGATGGCGACACCATTCGCGAGCGCCCAGCGCACCACCTGCTGCATGGTGCCGGCGTCGCCTGCGTGCCAGCCGCAAGCCACGTTGGCTGAGCTGACAAGAGCGAGCAACGGCTCGTCGTAATCGCAACCTTCGCCAAGGTCGACGTTGAGGTCGATTTTCATTTTTGGGGTTCTCCTGCGGGGATGCGCAAATGCGGGGTTGGGCGTCAGCGCTTGCGCGTGATGGCCGGCCGGCGCGGGGTGTCCAGAATGCCGCGATCATGCCACGCGAGGGCGCGCTCGATTTGCGCAAGGTAACGCAATTGTTCGCGCCACGCTTCACGTGCCTCGGCTTGCGTGCACTCAGAGAAATACAGGGTGCTGCCCAGCCGTGCTTGCCCCAGCCGCCAAAGGTCGGCGCTGATGACAGTGCCGATTTTGGGATATCCCCCGGTGGTCTGCGCGTCGGCCAGCAGAATGATCGGTTGCCCCGACGGCGGCACCTGAATCACGCCCGGCAACACCCCGTGCGAGGGCAAGTCGTTCGCACGGTTCTTCTTGCGCGAAAGCGCTTCCGGTCCGGCAAGCCGATAGCCCATACGATTGCTGTTGGGCGTGACTTGCCAGGGGTTTTCCCAGAATGTCTTGTGCGTGGCCGCAGTGAAATCGTCGTACTCGGGGCCCGGCAGCACGCGCACGCGATGTGCGAGCGGGTCGGACAGCCACAGTGGCGGACGCACCCCTAACGGCCCGGCCTTGCGTGCGTCTGCGCCGGTGTGGATCTTGCCGATACCCAGGCGATCGCCATCATGCAGCGCGCGACCTTCATGGCCACCGAAACCGGCGGCCAGATCCGTACTGCGTGAACCGAGCGCCACCGGCACGTCGATGCCACCGGCCACTGCGAGATAAGTGCGCATGCCGAAGCGCGAGGGGCGCAACGTGAGCGTCTGTCCGCGCGCGACGGGAAAACGCCACCACGACCAGACGGGTACGCCGTCGAGATCGGCATGGCAGTCGGCACCGGTGAGGGCGACGAGCGCGGCCGACGAGAAGCGTAGCGCACAGGTGCCCATCGTGATTTCGAGGGTGGCGGCGTTCAGTTCGTTGCCGGTGAGTCGGTTGGCGACGATGCAGGCGAGCGGGTCGATGGCGCCACCGCTGGCGACACCGAATTCACGCTGTCCGGTACGGCCCAGATCCTGAACCGTGGTGAGCAGGCCGGCACGCAGGATTTCGATCACAGGTCGAGGCTCGCGATAGTGAAGCGCACGCGGTCACCCGGCGCCAACAAGGCAGGCGGGGTCGCGGCGGGGTCGAACAGGGCGCTGGCGGTGTGGCCGATGATCTGCCAGCCGCCGGGCGAAGTGAGCGGATACACGCCGGTCTGGCTGCCGCCGATGCCGACCGAGCCGGCGGGCACCGCCAGACGGGGTTCGGCACGGCGCGGCATGGCAATCGATTCGTCGAGACCGCCCAGATAAGGGAAGCCCGGTTGAAAGCCGAGGAAATACACGACGTATTCGGGCGCGGTATGGCGTTGTACGACGGTTTTCGGTTGCAGACGGGCGTGCTTGGCGACGTCGTGCAGATCGGGGCCGTGTTCGCCCCCGTAATGCACCGGGATCTCGATGTCGCGGCCGACTTCGCCCGCTGGCGGTTGGGTTTGCCATGCCTCGCGCAGGCGCTCGCCGAGTGCTCCCTGATCGGTCGCGAGCGGGTCGAATAGCAGCGTCAGATTGTTCATGCCCGATACGACTTCGCGAACGTCGGGCCAATCGCGCGCCAGCGCAGCCACGTGCCAGACACGGCGTTGGGCGCCCAGACTGGGGGCGGTGCCGGGTTCGCAAACGAGGGCGCTGTCGCCGAGCGGCAGAATCTTGAGCGTCGTCATGAATTAGCGGGTGGTGCCGTGAGGGCAGTCGGAGGTATCAGCGGTGGCGCGAGCGCCCGTGGCGTTGTAGGTGGCCGATTCGGTCACGATGGCGTCGAGCGCAAGGTCATGGGCTTCGGCGACGAGGCTGGCGACTTCGAGCGCGTCGTAGGCGATGCCGAGCGTTTGCGGCCGAGGGGAGCGCGCGTGCAGGGTGCGGTCGTAGAAGCCGCCACCGTAGCCGAGACGCAGGCCGTCGCGTGTAAAGCCGACGCAGGGCACGAGCAGCAGGTCCGGCACCAGCACTTCGGTGTCCTGCGGCACGGGAATCCGGTAGCGGCCTTCGATCATGGGGGTGGCGGGCGTCCAGCGATGGAAGACGAGCGGCGTGGCCGGGGCGGTGACGACGGGCAGGGCAGCAAGGCGAAGGGGGGAGGCGGCGGCCGGTTCTGTGTTCTGGCCCGATTCCCCAAGCCATGCGCTGACGACGCCCCGCGCGTCGAATTCGCTCTGAATCGGCCAATAGAAACCGATGCAGCGCGGCGCGCGGCGGGCGATTTCGTCGGCGAGCCGGCGGGCAAGCGCGGCATCGAGCGTGTCGCGCCCGGCGAGCGTCTCGCGCGTGGCCAGCAGCGAACGGCGTAGCGCCCTTTTCTGGTGGGCGTCGGCCGCCGTTTGGGCGATGTCCCGTGCTATGCTTGAATCCACTTTTTACCCGACGCTCCCCTGAAGATGTCCGAACGTTTGTCCCGAGTATATCGCGCCGCCGCGCTTGCCCTGAGCGCTGCTGCGCTTGTTGCGTGCAGCACCACGCAAGCGACCGGCCGCCCCAAGGCGCAACCGGCTGCGAGCCGCTCGGCACCCTCCGCCACTTCTGCCGACGCGCTCTCGCAGCGCTCGCCGGACGACATCTTCACGGCGCTGCGCGAGGCCGCCCGCAACAACGACGCGCCCCGTGCCACGGCGCTCGCGGCGATGCTCTCCGACTACGACGTGCCGTCGTATGTCCAATACTTCCAGATCAAGCCGCGCATGTTCGATCGTTCGGGCAAGGCGCTGCTCGATACCCCGGACGACGATATCCGAGCCTTCTTGCGTACGTATGACGGTCAGGCCATTGCCGACCGCATGCGCAACGACTGGCTGCTGGTGCTGGGCAAGCGCCATGACTGGCAGACGTTCGACGCGGAATATCCGAAATTCGCGCTCGACGACGACACGCAGGTCAAGTGCTATTCACTGATGTCGCGCGCCGCCCGTGGCGAGAACGTGACGCAGGCCGCCACCGATCTGTTGACCTCGCCGAAGTACTACGGCGAAGGTTGCATCGACATGATCAACACGCTGGCGGCGAACGGGCAGTTGCCGCGCAAGGAAGTCTGGCATCAGATTCGTCTGGCCTACGAGGAGAACTACACCTCGCTCGGCAAGCAGATCGCCGACGCCCTTGGCGCCGTGCGCCCGGACGACAGCCTGCTGGACATGGCGGCCACCCGCCCGGCGCAGATCCTCGCACGTGGCGTGGATGGCTCCGAGCAATCGCGTCAACTGGCCCTGCTGGCGACCGTGCGCATGGCCCGCTCCGATGCCGGGCTGGCCGCAAGCAGCTTTGCGGGCGTGGCGGGCAGCTTGTCGCAGGACGAGCGTGCGATCGGTTGGGGCGCCATCGGCATGCGTGGTGCGCTCTCGCAGAACCCGATGGCGATCAGTTGGTATCGTCAGGCCGGGACGGCCAAGCTTTCGAACACCGCGCAGGAATGGAAGATTCGCGCGGCGTTGCGCGCCGGTGACTGGAATCTCGTTCGCACGGGCATCGAAGTGATGCCGGCTTCGCTGCGCGACGATGGCGTGTGGACGTACTGGTACGGTCGCGCGCTGCGCGAAGCGGGTCAGGGCGATGCCGCGCGCGCGCAATTCCAGAAGATCGCAATGCAGCCGAATTTCTACGGCCAGTTGGCGAACGAAGAACTGGGCAACAAGACGCAGGTGCCGCCGCGCACCACCGTCACGCAAGCCGAGGTGGATGCCAACCGCACGAACGCGGGCTTCCAGCGCGCGGCCAAGTTCTATGCGATGGGGCTGCGTTTCGAAGGCAATCGCGAGTGGAACTGGGAACTGCGCAACATGACGGATCGTCAGTTGCTCGCCGCCGCTCAGTATGCCAAGAACATCGAATTGTTCGATCGCACGGTCAATACCGCCGATCGCACGAAGGTCGAGCACGACTTCACGCTGCGCTATCTGATGCCGTTCCGCGATGTGCTGGAGCGCAACGCCGCAGCGGTCGATCTGGATGAAGCGTGGGCCTATGGTCTGATCCGTCAGGAGTCGCGGTTCATCATCGATGCGCGCTCATCGGCGGGTGCCGGTGGGCTGATGCAGATCATGCCGGCCACGGCGAAGATGGTCGCCAAGAAGATCGGCATGGACTACGAGCCGGGCATGATGCACGACATCAACGTCAACATTCGTCTGGGCACGAGCTATCTGTCGTCGATCTACAACCAGTTCGACGGCTCGGCCGTGCTGGCATCGGCCGGCTACAACGCTGGCCCGGGACGCCCGCGCACGTGGCGTTCCACGCTGGATCGGCCGGTGGAAGGGGCGATCTTCGCCGAGACGATCCCGTTCAACGAGACGCGGGCTTACGTCGAGAATGTGCTGTCGAACACCAATTACTACTCGGCCCTGATTACGGGGCGTCCGCAATCGCTCAAGGAGCGGCTCGGCGTAATCCTGCCCCAGTGACGGATCAGGGGCGCGGGCCGCGCGCCCAAGATCATGACTCGGAGGTGACGCATGCGCTATAACGTTTGTGTCGTCGGTGGCACCGGCTTCATCGGTGGTCATCTGGTCGCCCGATTGGTGTCGTCAGGGCACGCCGTGCGCCTGCCGACACGCCGCGTCGAGGCCGCCAAGGCGCTCGGCGTACTGCCGGGCGTGGAACTCGTCGAGTGCGATGTGCACGATCCGCGCGCCCTTGAGCGCGTGATCGCCGGCAGCGACGCCGTGATCAACCTTGTCGGGGTGCTTCACAGCGACCGCGGCACGCCTTACGGCAAAGCCTTCGCCCGGGCGCATGTGGACCTGCCGCGCAAGATCGCACAGGCATGCAGCGATCGCGGCATCGACCGCTTGCTGCACATGAGCGCCCTCGGAGCCGACTCGAATGGCCCGAGCATGTACCAACGCTCCAAGGGCGATGGCGAGAAGGCGATTCGCGAGACCGGCATTCCGGTCACGATCTTCCGGCCATCGGTCGTCTTCGGCCCCGGCGACAGCTTCCTCAATACGTTTGCCCGTTTGCAACGCCGCTTGCCGGTGGTGCCGCTCGCCAGTGCCAAAGCGCGCTTTCAGCCGATCTATGTGATCGACGTGGCGCAGGCGTTTGTGGCGGCGCTCGACAACGATGCCACGTTTGGCAAGACCTACGAGCTGGGTGGGCCGCAGGTGTACACGCTGGAGGAACTGGTGCGCTTTGCCGGTGCGGTGTGTGGCTGCGAACGGCCGATTCTGCCGCTCACCGATGGCGCTGCCCGGTTGCAGGCTGCGTTCTTCGAGAAGTTGCCGGGTGACCCGATCATCACGCGCGACAATCTCGATTCGATGCGTGTCGATAACGTCATGACCGGCCCGTTGGCGCCCGAACTGAACCTCACGCCCAACGGTCTCGAGATCGCCGTCGACTATCTCGATGGCGACAACTGGGAGCGTCGGCTGTCGGATTACCGGCGCTACGCTGGACGTTGATCGACGGATCGGCTGATTCGGCCACGGGTTCTGCGGCAACCTCGCGATGACCTCTTTGATTCCCGCTATCGCGCGCGCATCGGGCGTGCGCAAGGAAAGCTCTCATGCAACTGATCGTCGCCAATAAGCGATATTCCTCGTGGTCGATGCGGCCTTGGGTCTTGCTCAAGCACTTTGATATCGCGTTCGAAGAGTGCAACGTCTGGCTCGCGCAGCCTGACTCGCGCGAACAGATTCTGCGCTACTCGCCGACCGGCAAGGTGCCGTGTCTCATCGACAACGGCATCACCGTGTGGGATTCGCTGGCCATTTGTGAGTACCTCGCCGAGAGCTATCCGCACGTGCCGCTGTGGCCAACGTCGCGCGAAGCCCGTGCCCACGCGCGCAGTGTCTGCGCCGAGATGCACAGCGGCTTTGGCGGTCTGCGCAGCAGCATGTTCATGAACATTGGCGCGCATTGGCCGGGGGCGGCGGCAACGCCTGAGGCGCTCGCCGACATCCGTCGCGTCGAGGCGATCTGGGAAGACTGTCTCGCCCGCCATGGCGGCCCGTTCCTGTTCGGTGAATTCACCATTGCCGACGCGTTCTACGCCCCGGTGGTGATGCGCTTCGCGACGTTCGAGCCGGCCCTTTCGGCAACAGCGCAGGCGTACGCCGACCGCATTCGCGAAGTCCCCGCCGTGCAGGCATGGGTGGCGGCGGCCAAAGCCGAGGCGATCCGCGTCGATTATTACGAAGTGCGTCCATGAAGATTTATGCAGTCGGCGGCGCTATTCGCGACGCCATGTTGGGTCTGCCGGTCAAAGACCGCGATTACGTCGTGGTGGGCGCGACGCCTGAAGAGATGGTCCGGCTGGGGTACAAACCGGTCGGTCGCGACTTTCCTGTTTTCCTCCATCCGAAGACGCGCGCGGAGTACGCGCTTGCGCGCACCGAGCGGAAAACCGCCCGCGGGTATCACGGCTTCTCGTTCTACTTCGCCCCGGAAGTCACGCTCGAAGAAGACCTGATCCGCCGTGATTTCACGATCAACGCGATGGCACGCGAGGTGTTGCCCGACGACAGTCTGTCGGACACGCTGGTCGATCCGTACGGCGGCGAGCGCGATCTGAAGGCGCGGCTGTTCCGTCATGTCGGCGTCGCGTTTGCGGAAGACCCGGTCCGGATTCTGCGCTGTGCGCGCTTTGCGGCGCGGTTCACCGACTTCTCTGTGGCTGACGAAACCCTCGACTTGATGCGCGAGATGACCGCCAACGGAGAGGTCGATGCGCTGGTGGCAGAGCGAGTCTGGCAGGAGCTGTCTCGCGGGCTGATGGAAAACCGGCCGTCGCGCATGTTCGATGTCTTGCGCGAGTCCGGTGCGCTGGAGCGCATCCTGCCCGAGTTGGCCCGGCTGTGGGGCGTGCCGCAGCGCGCCGACTATCACCCCGAAGTGGATACGGGCGTGCACGTGATGATGGTGCTCGACTTCGCCGCCGCGCAGGGATATTCACTGCCCGTGCGGTTTGCCGCGCTCACGCACGATCTTGGCAAGGGCACCACGCCGGACGACGTGCTGCCGCGTCACATCGGACACGAAGGCCGCAGCGTCGATCTGCTGGGCCCGTTGTGCGCCCGCTTGCGGGTGCCGGTCGAGTGCCGCGAACTCGCGCAGGTGGTCGCGCGCGAGCACGGCAACATTCATGCGAGTGGAAAGTTCGGGGCGTCGGCGCTGGTGCGTCTGCTTGAGCGTTGCGATGCGCTGCGCAAGCCCGAACGGTTCGTGGAGATTCTGCAAGCGTGCGAAGCGGATGCGCGTGGCCGCGGCGGCGATTTCCCGAATGCGCCGTATGCGCAGCGAGATCGTCTGATGGCGGCGCTGGCCGCCGCGCGGTCTGTCGATGCGGGCGCGGTAGCGGGACAGTTTGCCGACAATCCGGGGAAAATTCGCGAAGCGGTTCAGGCAGCACGCATCGAAGCGGTTGAAGCCGCAGGCCTCGGGGCTGCGCAGGACGCCTGATCGCACTAGCTCTGCAAGAACGTATCTTCCAGCGATTCCAGCGGGGACGGCAGCGCCCGCCCTGCGGCTTTGATCCGTTCGAATTCAATCGAGACACTGTAGCTTCGATTCTCGCGGTCGAAGGTGAGCCCTTTCTGACGGCGAGCGAGTCTTCGTATCTCTGCACCCTCCGCATCTGCGTTCCTGCTATGCCGCTCTGCATAGCCCGCCAGACGTCGCTTTGATTGCGTGTGCCGCATGATCGACGGCGGCAGCAGATCGTCGGTCTTGTCGAAAGGAAGGTGGTGAAACGCTGCGTCGTCGAATTCTCCGGCACGCAAACGTGAGTGAAGCGATTCGAAGGTGCTCGCTTCCTTGAACATCGCTTTGCAGGTCATCAGGCTGAACATGCCACAGTCGACCGAACTCTGTTGCATTCGGGTTTCGAGGATCAACAACGCGCGATCGGGCCAATCGTGCCCGGTGGGTGCGTGCAGTGTCATCGCCTGACACAAACGGAAGGCAAGCGTTGAACCGCCCTCATCATTCATCGATCCCGACTCGATCAGAATCACGGACGGCTGACCGTCACGAATGGCCAGATCGAAGGCCGCGAAATGGATGCCGTCGGGCCCCATGTTGACGATGCCCTGCTCGCGGCCCTGCGCTTCTGGCAATCGGCATCGCTGCAAAAGATACGTCACCAAATCGTCGGGGGACCGGTGCTGCGATATCCGCATGCCGGACTGATGGGCCGCCTCGGACTCGATCAGCTTGGGAAGAAATCTTGCGTCGGCCTGCGCCATGCTCGGACATTGCTTCTGGGCCGAGAGGAAGGCGACGGAGAAGTTGTAGTAACCGCGCAATGTCCGGGGCAGCGAATATCGCATGGAATTCGCGGCATCGACGTTTCGCGCTGAGCGCATTGCAGCGACAGCCAAGCCTGTGACGGAAGCCGTTTCGGCGTGAGCCGGGCGATTCGCCGCGTCTGACGCGCCAGCCGGGACTGAATAGCTTCTGGCGCGTGACCAACTGGATGAAGGGTGCATGAGCGTTGGGGGAAAAGAAAAAGCCGCCATGATGGCGGCTTCCTCCTCTCGCTCGCTTTGCTACTCAAGTTACGGATTTCGGCATTTCGTCCAATCCGCACTTGCCAACAACATCCCCCGCAGCGATCACTCGAACGCCTGATCGTTCGGGTTCGCGTAGAGCTGCTTGAGCTGCTCGCTCATCGGGAAGTTGAAGTTGATGTTCTTCGGCGGCACCGGCGATTCGAACCACTTCTTGTACATCGCGTTGATCTCGCCGCTCTTCATGACGCCCGAGAGCGTGTCATCCACGAGCTTTTTGAACACCGTGTCGCCGTGTTTCATCATGAAACCATAAGCTTCAAACGACTGCGGCGTGCCGGTCACGATCCAGTCATCGGGGTTGCGGCCCATGGTGCGGGCGCCCGCGAGCAGCACGTCGTCCATCATGAAGCCCTGAACGCGACCGCCTTGCAGCATGATGAACGACTCGCCGTAATCCTTGCCCGCGATCACGCTCATGTTCATCTTCTTGTCGTTGTTCATCTTGTTGAGGATGCGCTCCGACGTCGTGCCGGCATTGGTCACGACCGCCTTGCCGGCGAGATCCGGGAAGTCTTTGACGCCCGAATTCTTGTTCACCAGCAGGCGCGTGCCGGCGACGAAGAACGTGTCCGAGAAGTTGACCTGTGCCTGACGTGCTTTCAAGTTGGTCGTCACGCCGCACTCGATATCGACCGTGCCGTTCTGCACGAGCGCAATGCGGTTCTGCGACGTCACGGGAATGAAGCGCGCTTGCAGATCGGGCTTCTTGAGCTTGGCCTTCACCGCATCGACGACCTTGTTGCAGAGGTCTTGCGAGTAACCGATGACGTTGTGATTGTTGTCGTAGTACGAGAACGGAATCGACGACTCACGGTGGCCGATCGAAATCACCCCGCTGGTCTCGATCTTTTGCAGCGTCTCCGATGTGCTCTGCGCTTGTGCTGCGCCCGACGCGGTACCGATCACCATCGCCACGCCCAGCATCGCCCCGGTCAATCGCACCTTGGTCTGCATCTTGATCATGCCCTGCTCCTGAAAAGGTCTCACCGTGATTCACGACTGAATCATTTGTTTCATGGTAATTTTTTTGCAACAAATGATCAAATGCTTGTTAACCCTAGATGGAATGGGGTTAAGCAGGCACAGGCGGGCAGGGCGACACGCGCAGGCGTGCGCACCCTGATACACCGGGCGTTGCGAAGATTCAGAACGGCGAGGGAAGTCGGTCGAATGGGGCTGCAACACGTGTTGCAGCCGGGCCGACGGTCAAAGCAGGCGAATCAGCAGATTGAAGACGAGCGAGAGCACGACGGTCGACGCGAACGGGAAGACCATCTCCCGGCCGCGCCAGCGGAACCGCACGTCGCCGGGCAGCTGGCCGATGCCGAGCTTCGACAGCCAGGGCGAGGCTGCCGAGAGGATGCAGACCGCGATGAAGATCGTGAACATCCAGCGAAACATCGGCGTGGCCTTGTCAGGAGAGACGTGCAGTCAAAGGGCGTGACTGCGGTCGCTGGTCGCAAAGCCGATGAGCCCGGCCCATTCGTCCATGCCGCGCCCGAAGGCGATCACCTTGAAGAGCTCGCCCATTTCCGCTTCCGACAGGAGTTTCTGGGCGGCGTTGGCCGCGGGCAGGAACGTTGCCGGGTCGGTCGGATCGAGCGCACTCATCAGATCGACGATGCCCGCATTCATCAGGAACCGCGCCTGCGAGGTGAAGCCCAGCAGATCAAGGCCGGCTTCCACGCCCGCATCGGCAATGCCGGAAAACTCCACGTGCGCGGTGATGTCCTGCAAGCCGGGGTAATAGAACGGATCGTCGTGCGCGTGATGGCGGTAGTGGCACATCAGCGTGCCTTGCGCGCGCTGCGGATGGTAATACTCGCGCGCCGGGAAGCCGTAATCGATGAGCAGCAGCACGCCCCGGGCGAGCAGCGGCGCCACGCTGCGCACGAAGGCCGACGCGGCTTCGTGCGTTTCCGTCAGGTATTCCTGCGTGGGCGGCAGATCGTCGAGCGCAGCCAGTGCTTCAGGCACCGCGCCGTCGTGCAGACGTTCTTCCCATGCGAAGCCGTCCGCCGTCATCGTGACTCCGCGTTCGAACCAGACCGGCTGGCCGCCGGCGTCCGGGCGGCGCGCCCACAGGCGCACGGGCATGGCGTCGAGCACTTCGTTGCCGAGCATCACGCCCTTGAAGGCGTCGGGCAGATAGTCGAGCCAGGTCACCTTGTCGAGCAGGTGCGGGGCAAGCCGTTCGATCGTGGCGCGCTGGCGGGCCCGGAGCTCACCGGAGAGCTCCATGATCGAGTAGCGCTCGCAGGGCGTGCCTTGCGCGTCGAGCGCAAGCAGGATGTCGGCGGCAAGCCGTCCCGAGCCGGCACCGAATTCGAGCACCTCGGCGTCACCCGTCTGTTCGACGATTTCCCCGATCTGACGTGCGATGGTTCCGGCGAAGAACGGCGTGAGTTCCGGCGCGGTGACGAAGTCGCTGCCATCGGCGGCCAGACGCCCGAATTTGGCGGCACCGGCGGCGTAATAGCCGAGTCCGGGCGCGTAGAGGGCGAGTTCCATGAAGCGGTCAAACGGCAGCCAGCCGCCGGCCGCGTCGATCGCGTCGGCGAGATGGGCCGTGAGGCGGCGCGAGTGTTCGAGCGCGTCAGCCTCTGGAACGGGTAAACTATGGGGTTTCGGTGCGGCCTGATTCATGCCGGCATTGTAACGGAGTCGGCGCAGACTATCTGCCGTGCGTTGTCATCTGGCGCGAGGCCCCGTAAACAGTTGATTTGCGGCCGGTTTGCCGCCCATCCGCCCGCAGGATGGCGCACCCGCGACCGTTGCCTGACAAGGCGCTTCGCAGAATGCTGCCGGACACGGGGGCCTGCGGTTGGCCCCGAACGCGCCCGAATAACCCTGATTTCCCGGCCCCCTGACAGGAAACCGACGCATGACCGTTGCACCCACGCCACGCTCCACGCCCGCCGCCAGCGACGCCAACGCCCGCACGCCTGCCGTGCCGCGCGTGGCGCTCGTCACGGGCGGCGCGCGCCGTATCGGCCGCGCCATTGCGCTGCGGCTTGCCGGCATGGGGTGGGACGTCGCCGTACATTACGAGCGCTCGCAGGACGAAGCGCTTGAAACGGTCGCGGCCATCGAGGCGTTGGGCCGTCGCGCGGTGGCGTTGCAGGCCTCGCTGGCCGACGAAGCCGCCACGGCGGGCCTCATCGCCCGCTGTACGGACGCGCTGGGTGTGCCAAGTTGCCTGGTCAATAACGCCTCGCGCTTCGAGTACGATGGCGCCGCAGATTTCGGCTATAACGCCCTTGAGCGCCACATGCGCGTGAACGTGGGGGCGCCGTTGGTGCTGGCGCGCGAGATGTACGCGGCATTGGGCGAGACGGGACGTGGCGTGATCGTCAATTTGCTCGACCAGAAGTTGGCGAATCCGAACCCCGATTACCTGTCGTACACGTTGTCGAAGGCGGCGCTCGACGTCGCCACCACGTTGCTGGCGCAGGCGTTTGCGCCCCGCCTTCGCGTGGTCGGCGTGGCACCGGGCGTGACGCTGCTGTCTGTCGATCAGACCCCGGCAGGTTTTGCCGCCGCGCATGCCGCCACGCCGTTGGGGGCATCGTCGACGCCGGAGGACATCGCGCAGGCGGTGGCGTATCTGGCAGATGCACCGGCGGTGACCGGCACCGTACTGTATGTCGATGGCGGCCAGCATCTCGCCGCCTCGTCGCGGGACGTAAAATTTCTGACCGAGCCGGCCGCCGCCGACCGGTCTCGTTGATTGTCATTACGAGTTTTCAAAATGCATAGCGCTCTTTCCCACCCCCGCCTGATGGACTGCCGTCGCATGTTCCTGCGCGACTATGAAGTGTTCATCAATATCGGCGTTCACGATCACGAGAAGCGTGGCGAGCAGCGTGTGCTGATCAACGTGCAGTTGTTCGTGCCGCTCGCCGACAGCACGCCCGTGGCCGACAAGCTCGACGAAGTGGTCGACTACGACTTCATGCGCGAGACCATCGCCAAGCGCGTGGGACAAGGCCACATCCATTTGCAGGAAACCCTTTGCGACGACGTGGCGGAAGCCCTGCTGGCCCACCCGCGCGTGCGTGCCGTGGGCGTGTCGACCGAGAAGCCCGATGTCTACCCTGATTGCCACTCGGTGGGCATCGAGGTGTTCAAGATGAAGGGTGCCTGAGATGAGTGCCGTGATTTCCGAGACCGGTGCCACCTCGGCCGCGACCGGTAATGTTGCCGTCGATAGCGTCAAGAAGGCCCAGAAGCTCGCGTTCGAGAACAACAAGCTCGAAAAGCGACTGTTCCGTCTGACGGGGCAGGCCATCGGCGACTACAACATGATCGAGCAGGGCGATCGCGTGATGGTGTGCATGTCCGGCGGCAAAGACAGCTACGCCATGCTCGACATTCTGCTCAAGCTGCGCGAGCGCGCGCCGATCGACTTCTCCATTGTCGCGGTGAACCTCGATCAGAAGCAGCCGGGTTTCCCGGAGCATGTACTGCCCGATTATTTCCGCGCCATCGGCGTGGATTTCCATATCGAGAATCAGGACACGTACTCCATCGTCAAGCGCGTGGTGCCCGAGGGCAAGACGACGTGCTCGCTGTGTTCGCGCCTGCGCCGGGGCATTTTGTACCGCGTGGCGGGCGAACTCGGCGCGACCAAGATTGCGCTGGGCCATCATCGCGACGACATCATCGAGACGCTGTTCCTGAACATGTTCTACGGTGGCAAGCTCAAGGGCATGCCGCCCAAGCTGCAATCGGATGACGGCAAGAACGTGGTGATCCGTCCGCTCGCGTACGTGCGTGAGTCGGATCTGGAGCGCTACGCCGAGTACAAGCAGTTCCCGATCATTCCGTGCACGCTGTGCGGCAGCCAGCCGAACCTGAAGCGTGGCGAGATGAAGGCGCTGATTCGCCAATGGGAAAAGCAGCACCCGGGCCGCATCAAGTCGATTTTCAGCTCGCTCTCGAACGTGATTCCGTCGCATCTGATGGACGCGGGCATTCACGACTTCAAGAATCTGCGTGCGACGGGGCAGCCCGATCCGCTCGGCGATACGGCTTTCGATGAAGTGCCGTGCGGCGACGAGAACGACGCCGGCATCATCCGCATCGCCCAGTTCGACGACTGAATTACCTGATTCGCCTGAATTGTCTGATCCGCAAATGCGCTAGTTCAGCGTGCGCGTCGTGTTTTCCGATGCTCATGACAAGCCTTTCATAGAAGACTTTTGATTTTTCGACACGTCACCTCGCCATGAATATTGTGATTCTCGCGGCCGGCATGGGTAAGCGCATGCGCTCCAGGCTGCCCAAAGTACTGCAACCGCTGGCTGGCCGCCCGCTGCTCTCGCATGTGATCGAGACGGCACGCACGCTTTCGCCGGGCAAGCTGATCGTGGTGGTTGGTCACGGTGGCGATGCGGTGCGTGACGCCGTGGCTGCCGACGATGTGCATTTCGCTGAACAGGCTCAGCAACTGGGCACCGGTCATGCCGTGCAACAGGCCGTGGCGCTGCTCGATGAAACCGTGCCGACGCTGGTGCTTTATGGCGACGTGCCGCTCACGCGCGCCGAGACCTTGCGGGGTCTGCTCGATGCGGCGGGTAGCGACAAGCTGGGCGTGCTGACGGTCGATCTGGACAACCCGGCCGGCTATGGCCGGATCGTGCGCGATGCCGCGGGCAATGTGCTGCGCATCGTGGAACAGAAGGACGCTAACGATGCCGAGCGCGCCATTCGCGAGATCAACACCGGCATTCTCGTCGCGCCGACGCGTCAGCTCAAGGGCTGGCTGGGCGGGCTGAAGAACCAGAATGCACAGGGCGAGTACTACCTCACCGATGTCATTGCTTGTGCGGTGGCCGATGGCGTGCCGGTGGTGACCACGCAGCCGGCTTTCGCGTGGGAGCCCAATGGTGTCAACGACAAGGCGCAGCTTGCAGAACTGGAGCGCGATTATCAACGCAACGCAGCCGGTGTCTTGTTGGCGGCCGGTGTCACGCTCATCGATCCGAATCGCTTCGACCTGCGCGGCGAAATCGCTTGCGGCACCGACGTGTCGATCGATGTGAACTGTGTGTTCGAAGGCAAGGTCTCGATCGGCGACGGGGCGACGATTGGCCCGAATTGCGTGATTCGCAATTCGACCATCGGCGCCGGTACGCGTATCGAGGCGTTCAGCCATCTCGATGGTGCCGTGGTCGGCGCCGACGCGCATGTCGGGCCATATGCCCGTTTGCGTCCGGGTGCCGATCTGGCCGACGAAGTGCACATCGGCAACTTCGTCGAGGTGAAGAATGCCACCCTCGCGAAGGGTTCGAAGGCGAATCATCTGGCGTACGTGGGCGATTCGACCGTCGGCGCGCGGGTGAATATCGGCGCGGGCACCATCACCTGCAACTACGACGGGGCCAACAAACATCGCACGGTGATCGAGGACGACGTATTCATCGGCTCGGACACGCAACTGGTGGCGCCTGTGACGGTGCGTCGCGGCACGACCATTGCCGCGGGCACGACGGTGTGGAAAGACACCCCCGAAAACGCGCTGGTCATGAACGGCAAGACGCAGGTGGCAAAAGACGGCTACGTCCGTCCGCGCAAGCAGAAGCAGTAAAATCGGCAGTCATGTGCTGGCGCACGAGGCAGTAGCGCACGCCGGTGAATCATACGAATTGAATGGGCCAGGAATTCTGGCGTAAGGAAAGCGAATATGTGCGGCATTGTCGGCGCGGTAGCGCGACGTAATGTAGTACCGGTGCTGGTCGAGGGATTGCGCCGTCTGGAGTATCGCGGCTATGACTCCTGCGGCGTGGCGGTCTTGCAGGATGGCGTGCCGCAGCGTGCACGCAGCGTGTCGCGCGTGGCCGATCTCGAAGCGCAGGTCAATCAGACGCACCTGTCGGGCGAGATCGGTATTGCACATACCCGTTGGGCAACGCATGGTGCGCCGGTCACGAACAATGCGCATCCGATCTTCTCGCGCGACGACGTGGCGCTGGTGCACAACGGCATCATCGAGAACCACGAAAGCCTGCGTGACGAGTTGCGCGGTCTGGGTTACGAATTCGTGTCGCAAACTGACACGGAAGTCATTGCCCATCTGATCCATCATTTGCTGGCAAACGGCGCGGCAGGTGATCTGTATCACGCCGTGCAACTGGCGAAGCGCCGCTTGCATGGCGCATACGCCATCGCGGTATTCCGCAAACAGGAACCGCATCGTGTCATCGGCACGCGGGCCGGTTCACCGCTGGTGGTGGGTGTGGGCGATGGCGAGAACTTCCTCGCTTCCGATGCACTGGCACTGGCTGGCACGACCGACCAGTTCATCTATCTGGAAGAAGGTGATGTGGTCGAGCTCACGCTGGAAGGCGTGAAGATCGTCGACCGCAACGACGTCGCCGTCGAGCGCGAAGTTCGCACCGTGCAGGCGTATTCGGGTGCTGTGGAGTTGGGTCCGTACCGGCACTACATGCAGAAGGAAATCTTCGAGCAGCCGCGCGCCATCGGCGACACGATGGAAGGCGTGGAAGGCATCTCGCCGACGCTGTTCGGCGAGAAGGCTGAGGCAGTGCTGCGCAACATCGACTCGATTCTGATTCTCGCGTGCGGCACAAGTTATTACTCGGGCATGACGGCCAAATACTGGCTTGAGTCGCTGGCACAGATTCCGACGCAGGTCGAAGTCGCGAGCGAATATCGCTATCGCGACAGCGTGCCGAACCCGAAGACGCTGGTGGTCACCATCTCGCAGTCGGGGGAGACGGCCGACACGATGGCGGCGCTGCAACACGCGCAGTCGCTGGGCATGACGAACACGCTTGCGATCTGTAACGTGGGGACGAGTGCGATGGTGCGCCAGACGGCGTTGCATTACCTCACGCGTGCGGGCACCGAGATTGGTGTGGCGTCGACGAAGGCGTTCACGACGCAGTTGACAGCACTCTTCCTGCTCACGTTGACGATTGCCAAGTTGCGCGGCCGTCTGACGGAAGCGCAAGAGGCTGAATATCTGACGCAACTGCGCCACCTGCCGGCGGCGCTGCATAGCGTGCTGGCGCTGGAGCCGCAGATTATTGCGTGGGCCGAAGATTTTGCGCGTCGCGAGAATGCATTGTTCTTGGGCCGTGGTTTGCACTATCCGATTGCTTTGGAAGGCGCGCTCAAGCTCAAGGAAATTTCGTACATCCACGCGGAAGCGTACCCGGCTGGCGAGTTGAAGCACGGCCCGCTGGCACTGGTGACGGATCAGATGCCGGTGGTCACGGTGGCGCCGCACGACGCGCTGGTCGAGAAGCTCAAGTCGAACATGCAGGAAGTGCGTGCGCGTGGCGGCCAGTTGTACGTGTTTGCCGATTCGGACACGCAAATCTCGAATGCCGAGGGCATCCACGTGATCCGCATGCCGGAGCACTATGGCCAGCTCTCGCCGATCCTGCACACCGTGCCTCTGCAATTGCTCGCGTATCACACCGCGTGCGCACGCGGCACCGACGTCGACAAGCCGCGCAATCTGGCGAAGTCGGTGACTGTGGAGTGATCGCCAAGTCAGCGTCACAAGCGCATTGAAGACCGCACGCGGGCGATTCGTTGCCCGCGTGAACTGCAAGCTGCGGCAAAACGCTAATGCGCTTTCGCCGCAGCGCGCTGCCGCACAAGCAACAAGCTCGTCAGAATAAACGCCAGCAAGGCGAAGGATGCCGAATACCGGCTCAGTGCGAGGCCGCCTGCGCTGATCGGTTTATCCAGAAAGTCGCCGACGACTGCGCCCAGCGGTCGCGTCAAAATGAACGCCGCCCAGAAGAGAAAGACGCGCGACGTTCGGGTCCAGAAATACATCCCCACGAGAATCAGCAGCAACGCGCCGAAGACAACGGCAGCACCGGTATAGCCGAGCCCGGCAGTATCCGCCGTCCAGTCGCCCAGTGCGGTGCCCAGGGTCTGCGAGAACATGATCGTGACCCAATAGAACACTTCCGCCTTGGGCGAATCGACCGCGTTGACAGACACCGAGCCCATCGTTCGGTGCCAGACCCACAGCGAACCCAGCAGCAGCGCCAGAAGGATCGCCGACCCACCGGCGTACCCGATCCCTAGGGAACGATCGGCGAAGTCCGCCAGCGTCGTCCCGACAGTTGTCGTGGCGATGATCGTGGCCCAATACAGCGCCGGGTGAAACGACTTCGCCCGGATCTGTGCCGACACCAGGATGGCGAAGACCACGGCAAAGATCGCCGTGGCGACGAGATAGCCAAGGTTCATCGACATAGAGACGGCGTCGCCGCCTGTCTCGCCCAAGGTCGTCGCGGCAATCTTCACCACCCAGAACATGAGCGTGACTTCCGGCACCTTGGCGAGGGCTTTGTGTACGTTTGTGTTTGTGTTCATGCATGCACCTGTCGTGTGGACGCTCCCGCGCGCCATGCCGGGAGGCCTCGATTCACTTTAGAACACGCGAAGTGTGCCGCCGTTGACTTAGTTCACGCATAGTCCCCCGGAATTGAGGCGCCGCGAGCCTGTCATCTCGACAAACAACAAAAAGGGCGGGCTGCCAATCATGGCAACCCGCCCTTTATCTCATCAACAGCCGACAGCAACTGACAACTTCCACCAGCCGCCCTCGGCCGCCTTCAGCCGCTGCAACCGCCTCAGTACGTCACGTCAAATGCCTTCTGCACCTTATCCGCCGCCGTCACCCCGTTGCCGATCAGCAACTGGGTGAGCACGCGTGCTTTTTGCGGGTTCAGATCGTAAGAGACGACGAAACCGGTCTTGTCGTCCGACACTTCGACGTTCCGGTTGACGAAGCCACTGCCGACGCGCGACGAACGCACGACTACGACGCCCTTACGCGCTGCGGCTTCCAGCGCGTCGAGTGCCGCCTGAGACGCATTGCCGTCGCCGACACCTGCCAGCACGATCCCCTTCGCGTTGTGCCGCACGGCGTCGTCGATCTGCACGGCGTCCATATCGGCGTGGGCATAGACGATCTCGACACGGGGCAGACCACCGCTGGGCACCTCAAGCGCCTTCTTCCGGCCTGCGGGCGCTGGCGCGAGATAGCGAATCGACGCCGGGTCGACATAGCCGACCGGTGCCGCGTTCGGGTTATGGAACGTCTGCACCGACGTCGTGTTGGTCTTCGTAACCCAGCGCGGCCCATGAATCGTGTCGTTCATCACGACGAGGACGCCCCGGTTCTGCGACTGCGGGCTGGCGGCAACTTCCACGGCTTCGTAGAGATTGCCCGGGCCGTCGGCGCTCACGGCGGTACTCGGACGCATCGACCCGACCAGCACCACCGGCTTGCTGGTGGCGAGCACGTTGTCGAGGAAGAAGGCGGTCTCTTCCATGGTGTCGGTGCCGTGGGTGACCACGATGCCGTCCGCTTCGTCGCGGTCGAAGGCTTGCTTGATGCGCGCGGCCAGTTGATACCAGACCTTGCTGTTCATGTCCTGCGAGCCGATGTTCGAGATCTGTTCGGCCTTGATCGATGCCAGCTTGTCGAGGCCGGGCACGCTCGCGGTAAGTTGCTCGCCGGTCACGCCGCCCGCGTTGTAGCCGATGGCCGAGCGCGCGTCGCCGGTACTAGCGATGGTGCCGCCGGTGGCGAGCACCAGAATGCGCGGCGCGCGCTTGGCCGTGGTGGTATCTGCCGCGAATGCGTGGCTGCCTGCGGTGAACGCCAGTGCGGCGGCCATCATGGTCGGCAGTACGACGGATTTGCGTTGCTTGGTCAACGTCATGGGTGTGCTCCTCTCTTCTCGTTGGGGGGAATCGCGCCGGAGGCCGGCGAGATCACTGCCATATTGGCAAGATTTCCGATTTCAAGAAAGGTGCATGCGCGCGACCCATGAAAAAAGGGAGGCCCTTGTGGGGCCTCCCTTAATACTGGAGCACTCAAACGAGGTACTACACGTCTCGCGAAGACGAAGGCTTAGAACTTGTGGCGCAGGCCTGCGACGACGGCAGCTTGCGACTTCGTGCTCGAAGCACCGCCTGCGCCGTTGATCGAAGCGGCGGTCGCGTCACCGGCAGCCTTCTGATAGATACCGACCAGGTACACGTCGCTACGACGCGAGAGCAGGTAGTCCACGGCGGCGTTGACCTGGTGGTACTTCGGGCTCAGGTTGGCGAGGGCCGGGCTACGCGTGCTGGCGTCGGTGTACGTGTAGGCGAGGCCGAGCAGCAGCGTCGGCGACAGGTTGTACGTACCGTTCAGTTCGTAGTTCGACACACGGGCGCCGGTGCCGCTCAGATACTTGATCTGGGTGTTGCTGTACACCACGCCGACCGTTGCCGGGCCGAAGTTGTAGCTGCCGCCCGTGGCGAGCACGCGCTGCTTGTCCACGCCGTAGGACGTCGTGCCGATGCGGGTCGTGTAGAAGTCGCCGCTGTAGTCGCCCGTGACGGCGCCGCCGGTGTTGCCCGCGCTCGACGGGGTGCTGACTTCGAGGTAGCCGATGCCGAACTTGATCGGGCCGTTCGCGTAGGCGGCGCCCAGGCTGAAGGCACGGTTGTTGGCGAAGCCGGTGCCGTTGGCGCCGGTGCTGGCTTGATTCGAGAAGCTGTACAGGCCGCCGAACGTGAAGCCGGCGTAGTTGGCGCTCGAGTACTTGATCGAGTTGTTGAGGCGGAACGAGTTGTACAGGTTGTCGACGTCGCCCACGTGCGCGCCGAGCTTGGTGGCGAACTGCTTGGCCGAGGTCAGGCCGCTCACGTAGTCGACCACGGAGTCGTACTGGCGACCGATGGTGACCGTGCCCAGCGACTTGCTCGACAGACCGACGAAGGCTTGACGGCCGAATTCGCGGCTGCTTTGGCCGAGCGTGCCGTTCATCAGGTTGAAGCCGTTTTCAAGGGTGAAGACAGCCGACAGACCGCCGCCCAGATCTTCGGAGCCCTTCAGGCCCCAGCGGTTACCCGATTGCAGGCCGTCTGCCGTGCTGGTGTTCTTGTTGCCGCCCACGTTGTTGACATAGGCGAGACCGCCGTCGAGCACACCATAAAGGGTGACGTTGCTTTGAGCTTGCGCTGCGCCGGCAGCGAGGAGGGCACACAGCGCCGCAGCCAAATGCGTCTTTTTCATCGGTCGATTCCTTGTTCGATAGCTTTGAAATGTTGCGAACCCCTTCGCCTGACATCAGGCGCCCCGTGGGTTCGGGCCGAACTATATCGAAGCTGTCCCGGAATCTGTAGGTGTGCCGATGAAATTTCACGCAGGATGTGTCCATGTTGCAACGAGCAAAACGAAGACAAACCGTTCTGGCCCCGTTTCATGCGGATGACATGTAGGGCACGTATAAGTGATCAATCGTGCGATCTTCTCCGGCGCACTTTTCCGCACCCTGCACTGGCCCTGTCATCAAGACCCATTAGAAATCGGGACCATCGCTCTCTCAATCCACCGTGTGCCGACTCGTCCGGCAAATTTCGTCCCAATCCGATCTAGCGATGCGGTATAGGGCGACGTGCTCTGTTACGTCCCGATCATTTACCCAGCAAAATCCCCAGCAAGCTCCCTTTTTCACCATCCAATACATTTCGCCAAACAAACTCGTCATTACGTCAGTAATTGCCGAACTTACGACGAAATCACGCTACATTTCATCAGCACCCCTGCTTAGAATCGATGCAACGGCGCGAGACGTGCCGCAGCGTGAAAGCCCCGCCGCACGGGCCTTTGCGCGGTGTTCGTCTTGCTGCCATCGCACCGTATCTATCACCACTAACCAGGGGAAAAACCATGAAGAAGATTGCCTTGCTTGGCGCTGGCCACATCGGCCAAACCATTGCTCGTCTGTTGCGCGACAGCGGTGACTATCACGTGAGCGTGTTCGACCGCAGCGCACAAGCGCTTGCCCACGTCCGAGAGAATGCCGATGCCGTGTATGAACTCACCGACAGCGACACGGGCACGTTGCAAAAGGCAATCGCGGGCTACGATGCGGTGATCAATGCGTTGCCCTACACCATGGCCACCAGTGCCGCGACGGCAGCTGTCGCCGCCGGCTGCCATTACTTCGATCTGACCGAAGACGTCGCCGCCACGCATGCGATCGCCCAACTTGCCGAAGGCGCCAGCACCGCGCTCATGCCGCAATGCGGCCTTGCCCCCGGTTTCATCTCAATCGCTGCGCATCATCTCGCCGCCGCCTTCGATCAGGTCGAAGTGGTGAAGATGCGTGTCGGTGCGCTGCCCGCTTTCCCGACCAACTCGCTGAAGTACAACCTGACGTGGAGTGTGGACGGTCTCATCAACGAATACTGTCAGCCGTGTGAAGCCATTCGCGATGGCGCGTCGATCACCGTGCAGCCGCTCGAAGACCTCGAACACTTCTCGCTCGATGGCGTCGAATACGAAGCTTTCAACACCTCCGGCGGGCTCGGCACGCTTTGCGAAACGCTCGCCGGCCGTGTGCGCGATCTCGACTACAAGTCGGTGCGTTACCCGGGGCATGGCGCTTTGATGAAGGTGTTGCTCAGCGAACTGCGTCTTAAAGACGATCAGGAAACGCTCAAGACGCTGCTCAAGCGCGCCGTGCCGAGCACGCTGCAAGACGTGGTGCTGGTGTTCGTCGTCGTGAGTGGTCTGCGCAATGGCGTGCTCACGCAGGAAGTGTTCGCCCGCAAGATCTTCGCGGAACGTAACAACGGACATAGCGCGAGCGCCATTCAAATCACGACGGCATCGGCAGTGTGCGCCGCGGTCGATCTGTTCTTCGCGGAAAAGCTGCCGCAGCGTGGCTTTATTCGTCAGGAGCAGATTGCACTGCCGGACTTCCTCGCCAACCGCTTCGGTCAGGCCTACGCGCATTCGACGCATATCGAATCGCTGTCCTGATACGTAGCACGCTACGTACGTAAAACTGCCACAACCACTGCCCGCACGCCGCTGCGGGCAGTGTCATTTCCGTCGCATCAAATCGTCAAATCGACGAAACAACGCATCACGGAATCAGCACATCACCCCATCCCTCACCGCACCGGCACACGGCTCGACGCTTTGACTTCCTTCAACGACAGCGTCGAATGAATGCCCGTCACGCCCGGCAGCATCTTCAACACGGTATCGACAAAGACGCCATACGCGTCGAGATCTTCGCTCACCACCATCAGCATGTAATCGGCTTGTCCTGTCACCTTGTGACACGACAGGACCTCCGGGCATTGCTGAATCGCCAGCTCGAACTGCGCGGGTGCGTCGTGATCGGTATGAATGTCGAAATCGATCTGTACGAAGCCCAGCAAACCGAATCCCATCCGGCGTCGATCGAGATTCGCCTGAAAGCCGGTAATGAATCCTTCGTCCTCAAGCTTCCTGAGTCGTCGCCAGCAAGGTGTCACGCTTAGCGACAACGCATCGGCAAGTTGCGCCGTAGAGACGCTGCCGTCCTCCTGCAAACGGCTCAGAATCTGACGGTCCGTGGTATCCAGCTCGGAATAGAGTCGATTGTTTTTCATTTGTCTCGCTGATGAGTCGATTTTTACAAAAAATCTAAGTCAGACAAAAAGAAAAGCAAAGCAATTTCAAGTCCCGATCCACATACTGATGCCTGTCCGATTCAATCGTTTTCGTCCTTTCGCATCAGTTCAGCCACGCATGCTCACCCTTTACAGCGACGCACATCTGACTCACCAAGGCACCGAATGGGTGAACGGCGAGCAACACCCCAGCGTGGAATCTCCCGCGCGCGCGGCCAACGTTCTCGCATCGATTCGCGCCGCCAAACTTGGCGAATGCCAACTCGCCGAACGCCATGACAGCCGCGCTTACATGACCGTGCACAGCGAGCGCTACGTTCGCTTTCTCGAAAACGCATGGCGCATCTGGCAAGAAGACGGACGCACCCATCACGCGTTGCCACTGGTGTGGCCCGCTCGTGGCGCAACGTCGGATGTCGAGCCCGCCCATATCGAAGGCAAGTTGGGCTTCTACGCCGCCGATGCCTTCGCTGCCATCACGCCGGGTACTTGGGAGGCCGCGCGCACCAGCGCCGATGTGGCGCTGTCCGCGATGCGTGTCGTAGCGCAAGGGGCATCGAGCGCGTTCGCGCTGTGTCGTCCACCGGGTCATCACGCGTCGCGCGAATCGATGGGTGGCTACTGCTATCTCAACAACGCTGCACTCGCCGCGCAAGGCTTCATCGATAGCGGTGCGTCACACGTGGCGATTCTCGAT
This sequence comes from Pandoraea sp. PE-S2T-3, assembly GCF_002179965.1. Classification (GTDB taxonomy): domain Bacteria; phylum Pseudomonadota; class Gammaproteobacteria; order Burkholderiales; family Burkholderiaceae; genus Pandoraea. The sequence continues at coordinate 120,622 of NZ_NGUQ01000007.1, read as the reverse complement.
ATCGATTACCACCACGGCAACGGAACACAGAGCATCTTCGAAGCGCGCGACGACGTGCTCTTCGTTTCGATTCACGGCGATACCGACAAGTCGTATCCGTACTTCTATGGCCACGCGCACGAGCGCGGCATCGGCGATGGCCTCGGCTACACGTTGAATCTGCCACTGCCGCACGGCACAGGCTGGGCCGACTATCGTGCCGCACTCACCCACGCATGCGACCGTATTGCGGCATACGCCCCCGATGCCGTGGTGATCTCGCTGGGTGTCGATACCTTCAAGAATGACCCGATCAGTCGATTCACGATGGAGAGTGAAGACTATTTAAGCATCGGCCACGCGATCTCAAAAATCGCCCGAAGCACGCTCTTCGTTTTGGAGGGCGGCTACTGCGTCGAAGACATCGGCGTCAATGTCAGCAACACCCTCATAGGGTTCTCGAATGGTTAGAGAAGACATCAAACCATTAACCGAACGCTAGAGAACCCACCCACTGGTTTGTTCCGAAACCCGCGCGCGTTACCCACGCCGCAGGCGGGATTCGTTCGGCCATTTGAATTAAGTCGCATCCCTAAATTAAACCAACGTCGAAGGTCAACGGTGGTGAATTCGGTCGCCAAAAATCTGGAAAAAGCCGTGATTTCAAGTGTGGCCCGATTTCGAGATTTGATGACCTCGTAGGCGGGGCGATCAAAAAACAGCCCCCTACCATCAGTTCCGGAAGTGTCGCAGTGAGCAGTCGAGCAACGCTTCATGAGCCACGCTCTCGCGAGTTTTATCGAAAAAGCCATCGTGCGAATCACACGTGCGGGCGTCGCGAGAGTTTGATTTTTCACTTACAGAGAAGACCGACATGAAACATCACTTTTGCCGGCTTGGCGTCGCCGTGGGCACGCTGGCTGCACTCACTTCCGGCGCGCATGCGCAATCGAATGTCACGCTGTACGGGATCGTCGACCTCGGTATCGAAGCGCTCACGAACGTTCCCGGCGCGAACGGTAGCAAGACCACCCTCGTGCGAGAAACCTCGGGCAATATGGCCGGCTCGCGCTGGGGCATTCGCGGCACCGAAGACCTCGGCGGCGGCTACAAAGCGATCTTCGTGCTGGAAAACGGCTTCAGCGCCAACACGGGTGTCTCGGGGCAAAGCGGGCGCGAGTTCGGCCGTAAGTCGTTCGTCGGCCTGAGCGGCGCCTTCGGCACAGTGATGCTCGGCCGTCAGCAGAACCTGCTTTACGACATCTCCATTCGCTACGACCCGATGTTCTACGCCGCGTCGTACTCCGCTTACTCGCACGACCCGTATCTCGCAGCGCGCACCGACAACACCGTCAAGTACACGGGCAAGTTCGGCGGACTCACGTTCTCGACGATGTACAGCAGCGGCTACGACTCGACCATCCCCAACGGTGCGCAAGTACCGGGCCACTCGAAAGTGGGGCGCGATATGGGCGCAGGCGTGATGTACCAGAGCGGTCCGCTCGACGTCGGCCTCGTGTACGACCAGCGTCAGGGCACCTCGATCGATTCCGCCGACGATACGGCGCGACGCGTCATTGTCGGCATCGCCTACAAGCTGACCAGCACCGATCTCTACGCGGCGTACCGCTATCTGCAACAGACCGTCGGCAGCACGCAAACCCACACGCATCTCTACTGGGCGGGCGTCACGCAACACTTCTCGCCCGCTCTGACTCTCTCGGGCGCGGTGTATCACACGGATGTCGTCGGCTCGAACCAAGACCCGACATCGTTCGTGCTGGCGCTGGGCTACTACCTGTCGAAGCGCACCGACCTGTACTGGAACATGTCGTACGCGCTCAACCGCAACGGCTCGAATCTTGGCGTCGGCGGAATGGGGGTGAACGTGATCGCAGGGCAGAACCAGTTCGGCACCGTGGCGGGTGTTCGTCACCGGTTCTGACGATGGGGCAGGGCGCGCCTGCGAGCGAGACCTTTCAGTCTGCGCCGTGGCGCGCCAGCGGCGCCTGTGCCAGTCCGCCGAGATATTCCTTGGGTGTGCGGCCCATGGCCGTACGGAACATCGACGTGAACGCACTCGGGCTTTCATAGCCGAGATCCAGCGCAATGGTCGTGACGGCGTCGCCTGCGGCAAGACGCGAAAGTGCAACCATCAGCCGCAATTGCTGACGCCAGTGCGAGAACGTAATGCCCGTCTCGCTGCGGAAAAGGCGCGTGAGCGTGCGACGGCCGACGTTGCCGACGCGCGCCCAGTCATCGAGATCGCCATCGTTGCCCGGCTCCGCGAGCAGCATGCGACAGATGCGCAGCAAGCGCGGATCGTGCGGCATCGGCAGATGCAACGGCACCGTGGGTCCCCGGCAAATCTCGTCAACGATCAACGACATCACGCGACCGTCGCGGCCCTCGGGGTCATAGAGCGAGGGGATGTCGATGGCTTCGGAGATGAGGCTGCGCAACAGCGTGGAGACTTCGATGATGCAGCACGTGCTCGGCAGTTCGGCGGATACCGCCGGGTCGATATAGAGCGAACACGCGAGGATGGCCTGACCCCGGCCGTTGCAGTTGTGCGTCACGCCGGCGGGAATCCACGCGGCGCGATGCGGTGGCACGAGCCACGTGCCGGTGGCGGTCTCGATGGTGTACACGCCTTCGACGGCGAAGAGCAGTTGCGCACGCGGATGCGAGTGTGGCGGGTCTGCGTCGAGCAGTGTGGAGTCGCTGAAATCGGAAACCATGACCGCGACGGGCCGTGGCAAATCCTGATAGTCGACGGAGTGAGTACTTTTCTGCATTGGATGTTGGCCCGATTTCGCTACTGGATGTCCCTGCGCACGCGGCGACTTGATTTTTGGAACTCTAAAATTTTTTCGGTTCGTTGTCATTGGCATGACATTTCATCTGCCACCGCATTTGGCCCTGTAGCCACACTAACAATCTGAACCGGAAAATGAATAAAGAGATTCACCTACTTCATGCCGCAGACGATCCCGGACCCTCGCCGATCGATCCCGACATGACCCGCTTCATGGCGCTGCAAAGCGAAGACGGCGCAGCATTCACGCGCTGGGACCTCGGCACCGCAGCGCAAGCGCGCGAGGCGTTCGAAGTGATTCGCCGCCGTTGGGCAAGCGGCGGTCCGCAGATGCATCGCACCGTCGAGCGCGCTGTGTCTACGAGGCACGGCGACGTGCGCATCCGCGTTTATTACCCTCAAGAACAGGCGTCGTTGCCCGCGTTGATCTATCTGCACGGCGGCGGCTTCGTCGTGTTCAGTCTCGATACGCATGACCGTGTGATGCGTGAATACGCCGCGCGCGCGGGCGTGGCGGTGGTGGGCGTCGACTACTCGCGCTCGCCGGAAGCCCGCTTCCCCCGAGCACTCGAAGAGATTGTCGACGTGACGCGCTGGCTGCATCGCCACGCCGACACGCTGGGCCTCGACGCACAGGCGCTGCTCATCGGTGGCGACTCCGCCGGTGCCAACCTGTCGCTGGGCACGGCGCTGCAATTGCGCGACGCCGGTGAGAGCCTGCTGCGCGGCATGGTGTTCAACTACGGCGCGTTCGACATGATTCCGTGGCGCGACTCGTTTGCCCGCTTCGGAGGCGGCGAGTATTCGCTCTCGTCGCACGACATGGTGTGCTTCGTGAACCGCTACATCAATCACCGCGACGACCTCTCGGACCCGCGCTGCCGCCCGATTGTGGCGAGCCTCGACAACCTGCCCCCCGCCTGCTTCGCCATTGCCGAACTCGATCCGCTCTACGACGAGAACATCGAGATGGCCGAACGGCTGCGCAATGCCGGTGTGCCCGTGAGCGCGACGGTCTACCCGGGCACGATCCACAGCTTTCTCGAAGCCGTGTCGATCGCTGGCGTCAGCGACCGGGCCTTCGCGGAGCAGGCCGAATGGATCAGACAGCGCGTGAGCGCATGACCCGCGTCACCGCCACGCCCCTCATTCAAGTCTTCTGCCTACAGGAACAGGATCGCTGATGTACCGCCCGGAACCCTATCAAGAAAACTCACCCGAGACGTTGCGCTCACTCATGCGCCGCTGGCCGTTCGCCGCGCTCGTCACGTTCGGCCCGTCGGGTATGACCGCGACGCATCTGCCGTTTCTGATCGACGTCGATGCCGACGGCAACACGCTGCTGATCACCCATTTGTCGCGCCGCAACACGCAGTACGACGACCTGAGCCAGGGCTGCCACGCCATGGTGATCTTTCAGGGCCCCAGCGCCTATATCTCGCCGAGCTGGTATGACGAGAAGCGCACGTTCCCCACATGGAACTACGCCGCGATTCACGCGTATGGCGACATTCAGGTGGTCGACGACGCCGACGGCATCAAGCACATCCTCGATCGCGTGGTCGAGACGTTCGACGGGCCGATTGCCGGGGAGTGGACCTTCGCCGGTATCCCCGCAGAACAGACCGAATTGCGCCTGCCGAAAATCGCAGGGGTCGTGATGAAAGTCTCGCGGCTGGACGGCGCACTCAAGCTCAATCAGGACCACAGCGATGCCGACAAACACGGCGTGATTGCTGCGCTGGAATCACGCGAAGACGCCGGTGGCCGTGAGATTGCGGCGCTCATGCGAGCGACGCTGGGCGCTGTGGAACGGTCAGCGTAAACACCGACGTAAATAATTTTTTTCCCGTTTTTGGCGCCAATATGATTGGCTAAATCATGCCGGTATCTGTGCAAACGTCGCAGCCGATGGGGTCGATGTCACAGGTTTCGCTATTCCGGAGCTTAGTCACGCTATGACGACATTCCAGCAGTTTTCGCAGTTTCCGTTCGTTTCCGTGAGCGGCCGCCCCTACGACCGGGGCGTGCAGTACGGCAAGCAGGCGCAAGACCGGGTGCGCGCGAGCGCAGCCATGTACGGCCGCACGATCGACGAACTGGGTTACACCGCCAGCGCCCGCGCAGCGCTCTTCAAGCACTTTGAAGGGCACATCGGCACGGTCGATCCGACCTATCTCGACGAGATGCACGGTATTGCCGATGGCGCAGGCGTGTCGTTCGCCGACATCGTGATGATCAACGCCCGCACGGAAGTGCTGGCCAAAGCCCGTGCCGACCAGGCCACCGCAGAGGGCGAAGAGCTTCAGGACGGTTGCACCGGCGCCATCGTGTTGCCGGAGCGCTCGGCCAGCGGCAATCTGCTGCACGCCCAGAACTGGGACTGGCGCGCCGACTGCGTGAACACCGGTGTCGTGCTGCGTGTGCAACGTGATGACGGCCCCGACTTTCTGACGTTCGTGGAAGCCGGTGGTCTGGCGCGCAGCGGCATGAACAGCGCAGGCGTTTCCATCACCGCCAACTATCTGGAATCGGACCGCGACTTCAAGCAACTCGGCGTGCCGCTGGCAATTCTTCGCCGCAAGGTGCTCGATCAGCCGGTGTTCGCGAACGCCCTTAAGGCCGTCGCCACCGCACCGAAGTCGTGCTCGAACAACATCATGCTCGGCATGGCGCAAGGGTTTGCCATCGACTTCGAGTGCACCACCAACGAAGCTTTTCCGCTGTACCCCGGCGAGGATCAATTGATCGTGCACGCCAACCACTGGGTGAGCCCGGTCGCACGCACGAAGCTGGTCGATACCGGCTGCGAGAACTCGGCCGACAGCTACTACCGCGACTGGCGCGTGCGCAAGCTGCTCAACAGCACGCCGATGATTTCGCGCGACAGACTCAAGCAAGCGCTGTTCGATGATTTCGGCACGCCGTTCTCCGTGTGCCGCCCGCCGCGCGAAGGCGTGCGTCACTCGATGACGGCCTCCGTGGCGATGGTCGTGATGGAACCCGCCGTCGGCGAGATGGACGTGGCACCGATGCCCGCCCTCAACCGCGTATTCACGCGCTATCGCCTCGAAGGCGAACCGACGCTGCTCGAAGCGTAAGGCGATCACGGGCGCCAGTCAGTGCGCCCGATCCCGCCAGCCGCCGCTCCTATTCATAGATTCGAAAATATCTCGCATCAACCATGACCAAGACCACTACCGACGCCGCCAATTTGAGCACCGAAGCTCGCACCCGCAACCTTTACGACCTCGGTTCGACGACGATCTTCTCTTACGCGGGCGATCCGCGCTTTGCCTACGCCCTGTATGTGCCGAAGGCCATCACGCAACCGGGCAATCGCGTCGAGCTGGTGGTTGTCGTGCACGGCACGGGCCGCCAGTTCACCAACTATCGCGACGCGTTCGCGGAGTTCGGCCGCTGGCAAGACTGCCTGATCCTGTGCCCGTTGTTCCCGGTCGGCGTGCGCGGCGACGGCAACCCCGGCGGTTTCAAGCATCTGGTGGAAGCGGACATTCGCTACGACGACGTATTGCTGGGCATGGTCGATGAAGTCAGCCGCAAATACGAAGCGTCATTCGACAAGTTCGCGCTGTTCGGTTATTCGGGCGGCGGTCAGTTCGTCAATCGCTTCGGCTATCTGCATCCGGAACGTCTGTGGGCGCTGTCGATCGGCGCGCCGGGTTCGGTCACGCTGCTCGACGCGCAGCAGAACTGGTGGGTCGGCATTGGTGACATGCAGCAACGCTTCGGCAAGGCGCTCGATCTCGACGCGCTGCGCAGCGTGCCGGTGCACATGGTCGTTGGTAAAGCCGACCTCGAAACGTGGGAAATCACGCACCGGGAAGGTGGCCCGCACTTCATGCCGGGCGCCAATTCGGCCGGTGCCAATCGGCAGGAGCGCCTCGCCTCGCTGCGCGATTCGTTCGAACGCGCGGGTGTCGATGTGACCTTCGACGTGATCGACAACATGCCGCACAACGGCATGCTGGCCGTGCCCGCCGTGCAGGACTTCCTGGCCGATGTGCTTCGCAAGAAGCGCAGGGAAGCCTGAGCCGTTGGCCGGTCACTGACGGATTCCGCCGATGCCACCGATGTGCGCCGCGAGCGCCACGAGCGCCATTGCAGCCCCCGCAGTTGTTCCATGCGGTCGTCCTAACTAGGGAGCGCGAACATGCTTCGTTTTCTGTTGTCCCGGATTCTCGCCGCGACACCCACGCTGTTGATCGTGACGGTGTCGGTGTTCGTGATGATCCGGCTGGTGCCGGGCGACCCTGCGCAGTTGCTGCTTGGCGATTTGGCCGATCCGGTCTCGCTCGCCGCCATGCGCGTCAAGATGGGGCTCGATCAGCCGTGGACCACCCAGTTCTGGATCTGGTTCTCCGGCGCGCTGCACGGCGATCTGGGGACGTCGATCACTACCGGTGAGCCGGTGCGCTCGCTGGTCTGGGCGCGCTTCATCACCAGCGCGCAGGTCGTGTTGTGTGCCGTGTTGTTCGCGGCCCTCGTCTCGGTGCCCGCCGGCATGATCGCCGCGTGGAAGCAGAACAAGCTGCCCGATCTGTTGCTCGTGGGCGGTGCCACACTGCTGGTGTCGATGCCCGCGTTCTGGCTCGGTCTGTTGATCCTGTTGTTCTTCGGGCTGAAGCTGCAATGGCTGCCGGTGGTGGGCTACGTGTCGATTGCCGACGACTGGCGCGCCGGGTTGCTGTATCTCGTCATGCCGATTCTTACGCTGTTCCTGCATGAAATCGGCGTGCTGATTCGCATGGCCCGCGCCAGCACGCTCGACGTGTTGCGTCTGGACTACGTGACCCATGCCCGCGCCAAGGGGCTGTCGGAGCGTGCGGTGCTGATGAATCACGTGTTCCGTAATTCGTTCGGCCCGACGTGGACACTGATCGGGCTGGTGCTCGGCAACCTGCTCGGCGGCATTGCCGTGGTGGAGACGGTGTTCACTATCCCGGGGCTTGGCCGTTTGCTCGTCGACTCGATCTTCGCCCGCGACTATCCGGTCATTCAGGGGTGTCTGCTGTGCGTGGCGACGGTGTACGTCGTGGTGAACCTCGTGATCGATCTTTGCTATCCCCTCTTTGATCCCCGGGTGACGGTGCAATGAGAAAACGCCTCTTCTCCAACGCCACGATTGGTGGCCTGCTGCTCGCGTTTCTGGTCATCTGCGCCATTCTCGGCGCGGTATGGACGCCGTTCGATCCGCTGCGCATTCATTTCCCGACGCGGCTGCATCCGCCGGGCGGTGTGCACCTGCTGGGCACCGACGAGTTCGGCCGCGACGAGTTGTCACGACTGCTCAGTGGCGCGGCGACGAGCTTTCTGATCGCCTCGCTGACGGTGTTCTTCGCCATCGTGCTTGGCTGCACGATCGGCCTGCTGGCGGGCTTCGCCCGAGGCTGGACCGACCGCATCATCATGACGTTCAACAACGCGATGCTGGCGTTTCCGGGGCTGCTGCTGGCGCTCGGCCTGCTCACCATCGTCGGTCCGAACCAGTACGGCATCGTGCTTGCGCTGTGTCTGGCGTACACGCCGTCGGTGGTGCGCGTGGTGCGCGGAGCTGTGATGTCGTTGCGCGAACGTGAGTTCGTGGAGTCATCACGCGTGCTCGGCAATTCCGACCTGTACACGATGTTCCGTCACGTGTTGCCGAACTGTATTGCGCCGATCTCGGTGCTGGCGACGTCGATGTTCGGCTGGGTGATTCTGGCCGAGAGCGCGCTGTCGTTCCTCGGTCTCGGCGTGCCGCCGCCCGCGCCCACGTGGGGCAACATGCTCGCGTCGGCCCGTCCGTTTATTTCGCAGGCAAGCTATCTGTCGATCTTCCCGGGCCTGTGCATCGCGCTCACGCTGCTGGCCATCAACCTCGCCGGCGATGCCGTGCGAGATCGCCTCGACCCACGCATGCGGGGGATGAAATGAGCCTTGCGCGTTCCGAGCTCTCCGAGCACATCGATCTTTCGTCCGGGCCCTCTGCGATGCCGCATTCGTCGTCTTCTCTGAACGTGTCTGCCGCCCCCGATGCCCGCGCTATCCCCGCGAAGTCGGTGCTTTCGGTGGAAAACCTCACGCTGACGATCGGTCAGGGTGGCCGCGAGATCGTCTCCAACGTGTCGTTCGACATCGCTCCCGGCGAGATCGTCGGCATCGTAGGCGAGTCGGGCAGCGGCAAAACACAGGCGGCACGCGCCGTGTTGCGTCTGAATCCCGAGCCGGTGGTGCGGGCAGGCGGACGCATCGTGTTTGCCGGTGAAGATATGGCGCAGGCCAGCGTGAAGCGGCTGCGCGAGTTGCGCGGCGGCAGCATCGGCATGGTGTTTCAGGAGCCGATGACGTCGCTCAATCCGTCGATGACCATCGGGCGGCAGTTGGGTGAGGCGCTGCGTCTGCATCGCCCGAAGATGTCGGCGGCCGAGCGCAACGAGCGCATTCTCGACATGCTCAACCGTATCGGCATGCGCGACCCCAAAGGGGCACTCACGGCGTGGCCGCATGAGTTCTCGGGCGGTATGCGCCAGCGCATCATGCTCGCGTCGGTGATGTTGCTGGCACCCGCGCTGCTGATTGCCGACGAGCCGACCACCGCGCTTGACGCACTCGTGCAGCGCGACGTGTTGGAGTTGTTGGTGTCGCTCACCCGTGAGCACGACACCGCCGTGTTGATGATCAGTCACGATCTGCCGATGGTGGCGCGTTACACCGAGCGCATGGTCGTGATGGAGCGCGGCAAGGTGGTGGAGCGCGGCACGACGGCGGATGTGCTCGCCGCGCCGCGCGAGCCGTACACCCGCAAGCTGTTGATGGCGATGCCGCATCGGCTGCCCGCACGCGAGCCCATTACGCGCGCACCGGTGGTCGACGTGAAGGGGTTGTCGGTCGAATACGCGGGGCGTCAGCGGTTGTTCTCCAAGACCGAACGCAAGCAGGCGCTGAAGGACGTGAGCGTCCATGTGCGCCCGGGGGAAGTGGTCGCGGTGGTGGGGGCATCGGGGTCGGGCAAGACGACGCTGGGCCGCACCATTGCCGGGCTGATTCAACCGTCGGGCGGCGAGATTCTGTTCGATGGCCGCGCGATCCATCGCTCCGACGCCGCATGGCGTGAATACCGCCTGAATTGCCAGATGGTGTTTCAGGACCCGAGCGCGTCGCTCAATCCAAGAATGACGGTGCGCCAGTTGGTCGGCGAGGGACTGCGTCACGTATCGGGGCTGTCGCGCGCCGATGTGCAGAACCGTGTCGATGAAGTGCTCACCGAAGTCGGGCTTGAAACGGCTCACGGGGCACGTCTGCCGCATGAACTCTCCGGTGGACAGCGCCAACGCGTGGCGATTGCCCGTGCCATCGTGCGGCGGCCGTCGTTCGTGATTGCTGACGAGCCCGTCTCCGCGCTGGACGTCACGGTGCGCGCACAAGTGCTCGAAGTGTTCGCCAAACTTCAGCGCAGCCATGGCTTCTCGTGCCTGTTCATCAGCCACGATCTGGGCGTGGTGGAACAGTTGGCCGACCGGGTTATCGTGATGCGCGACGGCGCCATTGTCGAACAAGGAACACGCGACGAAGTGTTCGACACGCCGCGACACGAATACACTCGCGAATTGCTGCGCGCGATACCGATGCTCACCCCCACGTCCGGTGGCGGTGTCGCCTTGCGTCAGCGTTCGTGTGGACCGGAGACATCGGCAATATGAGTACCGAAAAAAGCGCGCAAAACCTGGTGGACCGCATCGTCCAAGACATTCAAGCGGGCGTGCTCACGCCCGGCAGCTGGCTCAAGCAGATTGATTTGCAGACCCGCTACGACGTGACGCGTCTGGAAGTGCGTCGCGCACTCGACCAGTTGACGGTCATGCGCGTGACGGCGCACGTGCCCAACTGCGGTTATCACATCGAGTCGATCGACACCGACCGTCTGCATGACATTCGCGAGATGCGCGTCATCGTGGAACTCGGGGCCGCCGCCGATCTGATCGATCACGTGACCCCGGCACAGATTGTCCGGTTGCGCGAGCTTGCCGAGCAGTTTCATGCGCTGACCTTCGACGGCACGGTGCTCGACATGCACCCCGTCAACGCGGAGTTTCACGGTCTGCTGTACTCCGCCTGCCAGAACAAAGAACTGCCGAAACTGATTCTGGAGCTGCGCACCCGCATGCCGTCAGGCATGGCGACGCAGAACCGCACGCGCGCGCGTATCGAAGCGTCGTCGCTTGAGCACTTTGCCATCGTCGACGCCGTTGAAGCCCGCGATCTCAAGGCGCTGCAACGCGTCATCGCGGCGCACGTGCGACAACCGGCTACGCCCGCCAAACCCGCAAAGTCGGCCAAGCCCGCCAAGTCCGGCGACGCAAGTCCGTCGCGTGGCACCGTCAAAACCAAGTCGTCCGTGGAGAAGAAATGAGAGATCGTTCGTTGGCTGGTTGGCAGGTCGTTCGCAATCTTCCGGGGGCGCGCGCCGTGGGTGCGATGGCACTGGCCGGTGCGCTGTGCCTGCCGGGCGCGGCGTTCGCGCAGACGCTCAACGTGGCGCTTGCCGCCGACATCCGCTCGACGGACCCCGGCGTGAACCGCGACGACATGACCGATGCTGTCGTGTTGCATGTGGTCGAAGGGCTGGTCGGTTATCGCGAGAACGGCACCGTTGCCCCGTTGCTGGCCGAATCGGTGGACGTCTCGAAAGACGGCATGACTTACACGTTCAAGCTGCGCCGCGACGTGCATTTCCATAACGGTGCGGCACTCACGTCGGCCGATGTGCTCTGGAGCTGGCAGCGCTACACGAACCCCAAGACCGGCTGGGCCTGTCTGGACGAGTTCGATGGCCGCAAGGGCTTGAAGGTGACGAAGGTCAGCGCACCCGATCCGTACACCGTGGTGATGCAACTCAACCGCCCGGCAAGCCTGTTCCTCGATACGCTGGCGCGCACGTACTGCGGCATGACGGCGGTGATCAACAAGGCTTCGCTGAAGCCCGACGGCACGTGGGACAAGCCCATCGGCACGGGGCCGTTCAAGCTGACGGAGTGGAAGCGCGGCGAGTACGTGATGATGAACGCGTATGCCGGATACAAGTCGCCACCGGGCACGCGTCCCGACGGCTACGTGGGTGCGAAAGCCCCGCTGGTCGACGCGGTGAAGTTCGCCATCGTGCCGGACACGGCGAGTGCCAAGGCCGGGCTGCAATCGGGCGCGTTGTCCGTCGCACGCGTGGCACCGTCGGACGTGGTGGAGCTTCAGGCCGACAAGCGGCTCAAGATCATCGTCGGCCAGTTGGCGTCGAAGAACGCGCTGCTGATCCAGACACGCGATCCGGTGGTCGGCAATCAGAAGCTGCGGCAGGCGATTGCCGCGTCGCTCGATATCCCGCAGATCGCCGAGGCCATTTCGGAAGGTCACGGCGGCCCCAATTCATCGGCGGTGCCGACGACGTCGTCGTACTACGACGCGACGCAGAAGAAGAGCTACACCTACGATCCGGCACTGGCCAAACGTCTGCTGAAAGAGGCAGGCTACAAGGGCCAGAAGATCGTGATCTTCGCCAACAAGCGCGTGAATGTGCCGAGCTACACCATCGCCGTCATCGCGCAGGCCATGATGCAGGCCGTGGGGATCAATGCCGTGATCGAGGTGCTGGAGTGGACGACGCAGCTGGATCGTTACTACAGCGGTGCGTATCAGATCAGCTCGTTCTCGTATTCGTCGCGCATCGACCCGGCACTGAGCTATGAACAGTTCTCGGGCGACAAGACGAAGCAGCCGCAGAAGGTCTGGGAAGACCCGCGTGCGCTGGCACTGATCGATCAAAGCCGCGAGGAACCTGACCCGGTCAAGCGGCAGGCCATGTTCGACCAACTCCACACGATGATGCTCGATCAGGTGCCGCTCATCTTGCTGAGCAACGGTGTTGAACCGTGGGCTGTAGGCCGCCGCGTGGAAGGCTTTGCCGCTTGGGAGGGCAAGCCGCGCCTCTGGCAGACGCGACTCGCGAAATAAAAAAACGGTAACGGCCTGACTTGCGCGTTTAGCGGTACCCCCCGCTATGGTCAGGCCGTCACCTGAGGAAAAACGTCAGCGATTGAACCGCGACCCGATCAACCACCCGATCGGACGCGAGTTCAGCCGCGGGATTAGACGCTTGATCAGAAGCGGTGCTGGATGCCGGCGGTCACACCGACCTGCGTGTCGGCGGCACCGACGAGGTCACGCGACAGGCTGACCTTCTGGCCGTGCTTCGCAAATGCGTAGCCACCCGACAGGTACAGCGACGTACGCTTGGACATCGCGTATTGCGCGCGCAGCGAGATCAGCGTCGGGTCGGCATCGCCCGCATCCTTGATGTCCTGATGGTAGATCGCGCCATACAGCGTGAAGGCCGGCGTGAAGTCGTACGAGCCGCCCAGCCAGTACATATCGCTGCGCAGCGATGCCGTGCCTGCCGTGATGAACGTCTTCTTGTAGTTGCGATACCCGGCCATTACCTTCGCGGGGCCAAAGCTGTAGCTCGCGCCCGCGTGAATCCCCTGAATGTAATCCGTCGTGTCGGCAGGGCTCGTGCTCGTACCGGCGCCGTTCTGGCGGTCGTACGTCGCCACCACGGCGAACGGACCGTTTTCGTAGCCGACGGCGAAGTCATACTTCGAGCTCGTCTTCATGCTGCCCGGCACGTTGCCGAAGCCATACATCGCCCCGAGTTTCAGACCGTTGAACTCACCGTCGTAGCGCACGGCGTTGGCCGAGCGCGAGAACAGGCCGTCCTTGCGGGCGCCCGTGGCGGTCGAGCTGGTGGCCCACGAGTAGTTCGGCGCATAACCCATCGGGTCGAACTGGAGCATGTAGTCGTACGTTGTCGTGAACGTACGGCCGATGGTCACTTGCCCCCACTTCTTCTGCGACAGACCGACCGTGGCGCGGCGATCGAAGATCGCGCCGGGGCCGTCATCGAACTGGCCGTTGACCAGATTGATACCGCTTTCCAACTGGAACACGGCCTTGAGGTCGTTGCCCAGATCTTCGGAGCCCTTGAAGCCGAAGCGCGACGTGTTCTTGCCGCCCGACACGGCGCGTGCTGCTCCGCCGTTGTCGCTCGCATGGTTCACATACTCCACGCCGGCGTCGACGATCCCGTAAATCGTCACGTTCGACTGTGCGTGAGCCTGACTGGCCAGCGCGGCGCCCAGCACGCCCAGTGCCGTCGTTGCGGCCAGACCGATACTGCTTCGTTTCATTGTTGTCTCCTCTTTCTTCTGTTTCTCTTGGTATTGCGCGGGAGAGCGCCCGCGCGTCGCTTGGGATGGCGTCTGTCTCCGGTCTCGTACGGCGGGCTTAGGCGTTGGATTGTGCAAACGCCCAGCAGTCGTTGGCCGGGAATTCGATCCAGTGATGGCCCGGGTCGCGCGGCACGTGACCGAATGCACGGAAGCGCAGCGCGCCGCAATGGAACAGGTATTCCCAGCGGTCGCCCAGATACATCGACGTGACGAGTTGTGCGCCCACGCGGTTGTGGCCCGGGCCGTCGGCGACCTGCACGCGCTCAAGGCGAATCACGGCTTGTGCGTCCTGACCCGGTGCGAGCGTGTCGCGGGCGCGGGCCTGCAAGGCGAAGCCGTCGCCTGCCAGCGTGACGAATTCGCCATCGACCGCGCTCACGGTCGCGTCGATGCGGTTGTTGCTGCCCATGAACTCCGCCGTGTAGAGCGAGCGCGGCGAGCCGTACAGCTCTGCCGGGGTGCCTTCCTGCTCGATACGGCCGTTGCGCAGCAGCAGAATGCGATCCGACATCGCCATGGCTTCGGTCTGATCGTGCGTCACGCACAAGGCCGACAGCCCCAGCGAGACGATCAACTCGCGCAGCCACGCCCGTGCTTCTTCGCGCAACTTGGCGTCGAGGTTCGAGAGCGGCTCGTCGAGCAGAATGACGGGCGGGTTGTAGACGAGGGCGCGGGCGATGGCCACACGTTGTTGTTGACCGCCGGACAACTGGAACGGAAAGCGCTCGGCCAGATGGCCCAAGCCCAGTTGATCGAGGGCGCTTTGTACGCGTTCGCGGCGCTCAGTCGCACCGACCTTGCGCAGCTTCAGGCCGTAGCCGACGTTATCGGCCACCGTGCGATGCGGCCACAGCGCATACGACTGAAACACCAGCCCGAGCGAGCGCTGTTCGACGGGGCAATCGATGCTTTTCGCGCCGTCGAAGAAGACCTGATCGTCCAGCGCGATGCGGCCTTCCGACGGTTGTTCGAGACCGGCCACGGCACGCAGGAGCGTGGTCTTGCCACTGCCCGATGCGCCGAGCAGGCACACGACTTCACCAGCTTTGAGTTCGAACGACACACCCTTGAGGATCGGGTTGGTGCCATAGCTCAGAAAGAGGTTGTCGACGACGAGCTTATCCATGCAATTTGACTCCGAAGCGCAACGCCACGCCCAGACCGGCGCCGACCATCGCGATGTTGATGACAGAGAGCGCGGCCACCTGATCGACTGCGCCGGTCGCCCACAGCGACACGAGCAGCGAGCCGATCACTTCCGTGCCCGGCGAGAGCAGATAGACGGCGGTGGAGTATTCGCGCTCGAAAATCATGAAAATGAGCAGCCACGCGGCAAGCAGGCCGAAACGCACCAGCGGCAGCGTGACGTCGAGACTCACGCGGCTGCGCGTGCCGCCCACGCTGCGGCCCGCTTCTTCCAGCTCGGGGCCGACTTGCAGCAGGGCGCTCTGGATGAGTCGCATGCCGTAGGCGAGCCACACCACCGTGTAGGCCACCCAGATGCTCCACATCGAGTTCTTGAGTTCCTTCAAGCCCGGCACGAAGAGGAAGATCCACAGGAACGCCAGACCCGCGAGCAAGCCCGGCACGGCGCGCGGCAGCAGCACGATGTAGTCGAGCAGCTTGGCGGCCCAGTCGTCGCGACGGTGCCCGGCAAAGGCGACGAGCGAGTAGAAGCCCACGGCCATCGCGCCACCGATCACACCGATGCCGAGCGTATTGAGAATGGCGCGCACGAGGTTGTCTTGCTCGAACAGCTCTTCGAAATTCGAGAGCGTGAGCACTTCGGCGATCGCGACGCCTTCGCCCCAGTGCGTGACGAACGAGCGCAGCACGATGCCCGAGATCGGCACGATCACCGTCACCAGCAGCCACGTCACAACGATGCCCAGCGCAATCCAGCGCCACACGCCCAGCGGCAGCACGGTTTGCCGGCCAGCCTTGCCCTTGACCGTCACGTACTTGTTGGCGCGCTTGAGCAAGTGACGCTGCAACAGCACGAGCGGGAAGGTGATCGCCACGATGCACATCGCCACGGCCGCCATCAGGTGATACGACGGCACACCGAGCTTGTTGGTCAGCTTGTACAGGTAGGTCGCCAGCACCAAGTGACCTTCAGGATCGCCCAGCACGAGCGGCAGACCGAAGACTTCGAAGCCGAGGAAGAACACCAGCACGCCCGCGAACAACAGCGCAGGCATGGTCATCGGCAGGCTGACGTCGAGTGCAACGCGGAACGGGCGCGCACCGGCGACGCGGGCGGCTTCTTCCACGTCGGAGCCGAGGTTGCGCAGCGCAGCCGACGAGTAGAGGTAGACGTGCGGCACGTGCGTGAAGCCCACGATCACGGTGATCGCGAAGATCGAGTAGACCGACCACGGCGCATCCATGCCCGTGAGTTCGCGGAACCACACCGAGTAGAAACCGACGGGGCCGGCGGCGACCACGTAGCCGAACGCGAGCACCATCGGCGAGACGAAGACGGGCGTGAGCAGCAGCGGTTCGAGCCAGCGGCGGCCCGGCAGATCGGTACGCACCATCAGGAACGCGAGAATGCCGCCGAGCGGGATCGAGATGAACAGCATCCCGAACGCGATGATGAAAGAGTTCTTTACCGCCGACCAGAAATCGGGGTCGGTGAAGATGAAGCGGTAACCGTCGATGCCGAACGTGCGGTTCGCATCGAAGAACGGCGCCGACAGCAGGCTCTGCACGACGATGAACGACAGCGGCAGCAGCACGGCAATCGTGAGCACGGCGATGACCATCCAGCGTGAGGTCGCCGCGAGCGCACGCCATGGCGACGCAACAAGATGAGGCACGCCAGCGCGCGAGCGTGCGGACGGCGCCGCAGAGCGGGTGTCGGTAGTAGACGACAGCATGAAGGTCTCCCTGCGCCACGCAGGGCGCATATCGAGAATGGCTTGGGGAGAGGCGGGCCGCGTGCGCGGCCGCCAGAATTACAGGTGAATCGGGTGAATCGGGTGAATCGCGTGCATCAGGTGAACCGGCGGCGCAGCGGGACTGGCTGCGTCAGACCGGTCAGCGCTTGATGGACTGTTGCCAGCGCTTCAGGAATTCGAGGCGCTTGGATTGGTCGAGGTAGACGAGCAGGCCCGCACCGATCGGAATCGGCTTGAGCGCGGCGCCCAGTTGCTGCGTGAGGTTGGCCATCGAGGTCTCGCCTTCCACGTCGGCGCGGATCGAGAACAGGTTGGCTTGATTCGCGAGCAGCGTCTGGCCGCGCTTCGAGAGCAGGTAGTCGACCCAGAGCTTGGCGGCGTTGACGTTCTTGGCCTTCTTCGAGATGGTGACCAGACGGCTCACCACCTGCGTGTAATCGCGCGGGTAGACGTAGCCGATCGACGGGTCCTTCTTCGCCTTGGCAAACGCGTACGAGCCGAGAATGTTGTAGCCGATCAGGTTCTCGCCCGACGAAATGCGCTCCATCATCGCGCCCGTGCTCGATTGCAGCTTTGGGTTGAGGGCACCCATCGCGCCCACGAGTTCCCACGTGACTTCCGGGTTCACGCGCGCGTCTTGCGTGAGGTAGTTGAAGCCCACACCGGATTTCTCGATGTCGTAGGTCGTGACCTTGCCCTTGAACTTGGCCGGGTCCGACTGCAACAGCTTGATGAGTTCGACACGCGTTTGCGGCACTTGGTCGGCCGGCAGCAGACGCTTGTTGTAGACAATGGCGAGCGGCTCGTAGGTCGTGCCGTAAGCCTGCTTCTGGTACTGCGCCCATTGGGGGATGTGTGACGACTCGGGCGATTCGTAGCTCGCCATCGTGCCGTCGTTCACGAGCTTGACCTGGAGGTCCATGGCCGAGCTCCAGAGCACGTCGGCGCTGGTGCTGTTGGCGGCGTACTCGCTGATGTAGCGGTTGTACAGCTCGGTGCTGTTCATATCGTTGTACTCGACCTTCACACCGTAGAGTGCCTCGAAGTCCTTGATGAGCGGACGCACGAGGGCGGTGTCGGTCACCGAGTACACGATCAGCTTGCCTTCTTTCTTGGCCCCGTCGATGGTGGCCTGATAGTTCGCCGGGTACCCGGCGGGCACCTGCGCGTGAGCGGCGGACAGGCCGGTCGCGAACAGTGCGGCGGCGGCCACGCAGCGCCCAAGCAGTTGCGTTTGCTTCATGTCTTCCTCCAGAGCCCCCTTGAACGGGGTTTGTCGTTTTCTCGTGGCGCATGGTAATTTGCCGGAACTTTCAATTCGCTTTCGATTTCGTGTCGAATCCGGCCCATGAGCGGTTTTTCGGGTCATGGATTTCCCTAGGGTCTGGTCCCTTTTCATGCGCATCCTGCTTGTCGAAGACAATCCGAGTCTGGCCAAATCCCTTGCCGAAGCCCTCACGCAGGCGCATTTCGCCGTCGATTGCATGCACGACGGCGAAGCTGCCGATCACGTGCTGCGCACGCAGGAGTATTCGCTCGTCATTCTCGATCTGGGGCTGCCGCGCCTCGACGGCCTTGAGCTGCTGCGCCGGCTGCGTCAGCGGCGCAACATGGTGCCGGTGCTGATTCTCACCGCCCACGGCTCGCTCGAAGACCGCGTGAAGGGGCTCAATCTCGGGGCCGACGATTATCTGTCGAAGCCGTTCGAACTCGATGAACTGGAGGCCCGTGCGCGCGCATTGATTCGCCGGTCGCAGCGCCATGAGAGTGCCGACGTGACCTGTGGGCCGCTCGTATTCGATGGGGTGGAGCGCAGTTTTCGTCTCGACGGCGAGTTGCTGGCGCTGACCAAGCGCGAGCGCGCTGTGCTCGAAGTGCTGATTCTGCGTGGTGGCCGGGCAATCAATAAAGAAGCGCTGTCGGAGAAGCTTTTCGGGATCGACGAGTCGGTGAATCCGGACGCCATCGAAATCTACGTCTACCGGCTGCGCAAGAAGCTCGAAGGCAGCGGTGTCGCCATCGTCACGCTGCGCGGACTCGGTTATCTGCTGGAAGCCAAACCCGGCGCTGCATCTGCCGTCTCGACGACACCTACGGCGTCGTAATCGCACGTCCCCTCGCGCCCCTTGAGTCCCTCTGCCTGATGCCGCAACCGAATCTTCGCCGCCAACTGGCGCTCTGGCTGCTGTTCCCGCTGCTTGGACTGCTCGCGCTGGATACTTGGCTCACGTATCAGCGCGCGATGAGTGCTGCCAATTCCGCGTTCGACCGGTCGCTCGAATTCTCGATCAAGTCGATTCGCGAGGGCACGCAGTTGATCGACGGCGAGGTGCAGGTCAACTTGCCGTACCTCGCGCTGGAGATGTTCGAGTCGGATCGGGGCGGCAAGATCTATTACGTGATTCGCGAGGACGGCGAGCGGGCGGTGACCGGGTATCACGATCTGCCGTTGCCGCCCTCGGTGGTCACGCCGGAGCCCTATCACTCGGTGTTTTACGACGCGACCTATCGCGGCGAGGCGTTGCGCATGGGGGCATTGCGTCTGCCCGTGCACGATGTGCCGAATGCCAAGACGCGCGTCGTCTGGATCGTGGTGGGCGAGACCACCGAGTCGCGTCACGAACTCGCTCGCCAGATTCTGACGGGGGCGTTGCAGCAGGAAGTGCTGCTGGTGGTGCTGGCGCTCGCCATCGTGTGGCTTGGGGTGACGCGCGGTTTGCGTCCGCTCAATCGGCTGTCTGCGAAGGTGGCCGCGCGCAGCGAAGACGACACGACGCCACTCGATAACGTGGATTTGCCGACCGAGGTCGAGCCGCTGGTCGAGTCGATCAATCAGTATGTGGGGCGCGTCGGGCGCATGCAGGCGTCGCGGCAACGCTTCTTTGCCGACGCGGCGCACCAGTTGAAGACACCGCTGGCGATCATTCAGGCCGAGTCGGAACTGACGTTGCGCGAGACGTTGAGTGCGAGCGCACGGGAGCGCGTCGAACGGCTCAATCTGGCGGTGAAGCAGGCGGCGAAGAGTGTCCGGCAGTTGCTGTCGCTGTCGCGGTTGGAGGCCGACGTCGGTACCCCGGCCGCGAAGGTGCCGCTTCGCCTCGATGAGGTGGCGCGCAGCACGACGCTGGACTGGTCGCCGGTGGCACGCGCGCGCGGCATCGATCTCGGGTTCGAGCACGACGGCGCGGTCGACCTGCTGGGGCAACGCGAATTGCTCGCCGAGATGTGCGGCAACCTGATCGACAACGCGATTCGTTACGCAGGCGATGGCGCGGTCATTACCGTGCGCGTCGGTGTCGAGCACGGGGCGCCGGTGTTGCAAGTGGTCGATAACGGACCGGGGATTCCTGCGCACGAGCACGACGCCGTGTTTCAGCGGTTCTATCGCAGCGAAACCACCGGACAGGCCGTGGACGGCTCCGGGCTCGGACTGGCCATCGTGAGGGAGATTGCCCGTATGCATCGCGCCGAAGTCACGCTGGCCGATGCCCCGGGCGGGGGACTGGCCGTCACCGTGCGATTTTCGGGATCGGAAGCGCCATCTGGGGTGGTGTAGTAATAATTTCCTGAATTTATGTATTTTGGGGAACAAATTGGCTCAATCGTCGAAATCGACGAGTGATTTTGCAAGCCTTTTCTCGTTTTCGACGCGTACGATCGATGCACATTTTTGCAGGAGCCCGATCATGCGCGAAAAAGAACAACTTCACTACTTCGACTACGCTGCCACCACCCCCGCTGATGCCGCCGTGATTGCGGCGATGGCCGATTGCCTTGGCGTCGACGGTGTGTTCGGCAATCCGGCGTCGAGCTCGCATGCTGCGGGCACGACCGCCCGCCGACTCGTGGAGCGCTCGCGCGCGCAGGTGGCGGCGCTCATCGGTGCCGACACGGCCGAGATCGTCTGGACGTCGGGCGCGACCGAATCGAACAATCTGGCGCTCAAGGGCTATGCCGAACTCGCGCAGGCGCGCCCACATCTGATCACGAGCGTGATGGAACACAAGGCCATTCTCGACACGATGGCCTATCTGGAAAAGCGCGGTTCCCCTGTGACCTACGTGACGCCCTCGGCCACTGGTGAAATTACGGCGGAGGCGGTGGCTGCCGCGTTGCGGCCGGACACCGGGCTGGTGTCGCTCATGCTCGTCAATAACGAACTCGGTACGCTGACCGATGTGGCTGCCATCTCGAAGGTGGTGCACGACGCCGGCGCGCTGCTGCATGTCGATGCGGCGCAAGCGCTGGGCAAGACGCCGATCGACGTGAAGGCCATGGGCATCGACATGCTGTCGATGTCGGCGCACAAGGTGTATGGGCCGAAGGGAATCGGTGCGCTGTACGTCAACAAGGACGTGATGGCGCGTATCGCGCCGCAGATGCATGGCGGCGGTCATGAACGCGGCTTGCGCTCGGGCACACTGGCGACGCATCAGATCGTCGGCATGGGCACGGCGTGCGAGTTGGCCATGCGCGGCATGACGGTGGATAACGAGCGCATCGGCAAGCTCAGCCGCCGCTTGCTCGATGGGGTTCTCGCGCTGGGCAACGTGACGCATAACGCTGCGAGTGCGCGTCGGATTGCGCATACGTTGAGCCTGACGGTGAATCATCCGGGGTTCTTCACTTTTATGCTGAACACCAATCTGGCGATCTCGTCGACGTCGGCCTGCAATTCGGCCTCGGGCCAACCGTCTCACGTGTTGAGCGCCATTGGTGTGGACAGCGAGGCCGCAGGCCGCACGGTGCGCGTGAGCCTTGGGCGCTTCACCGACGAAGCCTCGGTCGACTTTGCGAT
The DNA here is from genome assembly GCF_002179965.1 of Pandoraea sp. PE-S2T-3. Taxonomy (GTDB): domain Bacteria; phylum Pseudomonadota; class Gammaproteobacteria; order Burkholderiales; family Burkholderiaceae; genus Pandoraea. The sequence goes on along the minus strand of NZ_NGUQ01000007.1, from coordinate 98,845 downwards.
CGCCTGTTTCGAGCGTGCGCTTTGTCAGTGCCGCGCGCTGGCCGCGTGATGCGGATGAGGTGAATCGCAGCGCTGCTGCGAAGCGTGAACAAAAGAGGGCGCCGTTCGAAGGAACGGCGCTTTTTTATTGGGGGCGCGTCATTGATCGCTGGCGGCTTGCTTCAACCAGTCGCGAAACGCTGCCAGCCGTGGCAGCGTCGCACACTCGGCGCGATAGACGATGTAGTACGCGAGCGTCGACGCGCAATCCACCTCGGGGAAGAGCCGCACGAGTCGCTGCGCGGCGAGATCGTCACGCACGAGCACGCTGCGGGCAAGGGCGATGCCGTGGCCATCGATGGCCGCCTGCAACACGGCCGCCGAGTTGTTGACCTTCAGGCCAGCGCGTGTAGTGACATCGGATACGCCAGCGTGTGCCAGCCAAGACGGCCATGTGACGAAGCCCGCCGCAGTGTCCACCGACAAGTCGTGAATCAGCGTCATGCCCCGCAGATCTTCCGGATGCTGCAATGACGGATGCTCGCGCAGCAGTGAGGGGGCGCAGACAGGAAAGACCTGTTCATCCATCAATTTCTCGGCCTTCAGCCCCGGCCAGTGCCCCTGACCGTAACGCACGCCGATATCGATGCCTTGTGCGACGAAGTCCGCCAGTTTGAGGCTGGTGTCGAGCCGCACGTCGGTGTCCGGCCATGCGCTCTGGAAGTCGTCGATGCGCGGCAGCAGCCATTTCGCGGCGAACGCGGGACTGACCGTCACCGTCAACACGCCGACGGCAGACCCTTCTCGTAGTTTGGCAAACCCCAAGTTGAGACGATCGAAACCGTCGCGAATGTCGGGCAGTGCCCGCTGCGCGGCCTGCGTCGGCACGAGACGCGCCCGCCCGGTGCTGCTGCGCTCGAAGAGCGGTACGCCCAGCCACGCTTCGAGACTGCGCACCATCTGGCCGACGGCTGCGGGTGTCACGTTCAACTCGGCAGCGGCGGCAGAGAAGCTCTGATGCCGCGCGCTGGCTTCGAACGCCCGTAGCGCATTGAGGAACACCGGTGCTTTCATGGTGGAAAGATTTTCTTTCAATGCGACGCAGAATAACTGATTTGTGAAGACCCCGTCCGACGCCAACAATGTGGATATCGAACGACGACGGTGGTGTGCGGTAACGGTGCATGCCATAGCGACGTCCGGCGTTATCTATCGAGTCATAGACAAGTCTTCAGGAGTCAGCAAAATGAAAAGTTTTTCTTCCAAGGTTGCCATCATCACGGGTGGCGGATCCGGCATCGGCAAGGAAGTGGCGACGCGTCTGGTCGCTGAGGGCGCCCGCGTGGTGATCGGTGGCCGTGACGCGGCCAAGCTCGCGGCGGCGGCCGCACAAATCGACCCGACGGGCGTCAATGTGCGTTATCTGGCGGGCGACATCGCTCAACCGGCGACGGCGTCGGCGCTGGTCGAGCTGGCGACGTCGGCCTTCGGGGGTGTCGACATTCTGGTGAACAACGCGGGCGTGTTCCGTCCCAAGGCGTTTTTGGAACTGGACGAGGCGGAGTACGACGGCTTTGTCGACATCATCCTCAAGGGCAAGTTTTTCATGGCGCAGGCGGCTGCCAAGGCAATGATGCAACGCGGCGGCGGTGCCATTGTGCAGACCGGCTCGCTGTGGGCGTTGCAGGCCATCGGGGCCACGCCCTCATCGGCGTACTCGGCCGCGAACGCCGGCGTGCATGCTCTCACGCGCAATCTCGCCATCGAACTCGCGCCGCTCAACATTCGCATCAATACGGTGGCCCCGGCCGTGGTCGAGACGCCGGTCTACAACACGTTCATGAGCGACGACGAAGTCAAAGCCACACTGCCCGCGTTCAACGCGTTCCACCCGCTTGGCCGCAACGGTCAGCCGCGTGATGTGGCCGAGGCGATTCTGTTTCTCGCATCGGACGCCGCATCGTGGATCACCGGCACGGTGCTGCCGGTCGACGGCGGGGTGATGGCCGGGCGTCAGGCTTGATATCGCACTCGCGATTTTCAAGCGGCGGTGAGAGGGGAGCGTTGGCGAATTGATCTGTCGCAAGTTGACGAATATTCAACGCGCGACGCCTTGATGGGTCAAAGTCACCGTCCTGTATTATGCTTTGAACCACTTGCAAATCTATTCTCTCCCTCTCCCCACCCACCTTGATGTCTGGAGGTATGTATGAGCAAAGAGAAAGAACGTCACGACACCGGATCCACGACCGGTGCGGGCGCCCCGGCGGCGAGCGATCGCAATACGCTGTCGGTCGGGCCGGACGGTCCGCTGTTGCTCCATGACGTTCACTTCATCGAACAGATGGCGCATTTCAACCGTGAGAAGGTGCCTGAGCGCCAGCCTCACGCCAAAGGTGCCGGTGCCTTCGGTGTCTTCGAAACCTCTGAGGATGTGAGTCGCTACACGAAGGCGTCGTTGTTCAAGAAAGGCGCGAAAACCGAGATGCTCGCGCGCTTTTCCACCGTCGCGGGCGAATCCGGCAGCCCCGATACGTGGCGCGACGTGCGCGGATTCTCCCTCAAGTTCTATACCGACGAAGGCAACTACGATCTCGTCGGTAACAACACCCCGATCTTCTTTGTCCGCGATCCGATGAAGTTTCCGCACTTCATCCGGAGCCAGAAGCGTTTGCCCGATTCGGGGCTGCGCGATAACCACATGCAATGGGACTTCTGGACCAACAATCCGGAGTCGGCGCATCAGGTCACCTATCTGATGGGCGATCGTGGCCTGCCGCGTACGTGGCGACACATGAACGGTTATGGTTCGCATACCTACATGTGGGTCAACGCCAGCGGCGAGAAATTCTGGGTGAAGTATCACTTCCATACGGAACAAGGTATGGAATTCTTCAGCAACGCCGAAGCGGCGACGATGTCCGGTCAGGACGCCGATTTCCACCGCCGCGATCTGTTCGACGCGATTGCCCGCGGTGAAAACCCGAGCTGGATCATGTCGGTGCAGGTCATGCCGTATGCCGACGCCAAGCAGTACCGCTTCAACCCGTTCGATCTCACGAAGACGTGGTCGCACAAGGACTATCCGCTGATCAAGGTGGGCAAGATGACGCTCAACCGCAATCCGGAGAATTTCTTCGCGCAGATCGAACAAGCGGCCTTCTCGCCAGGAAATACGGTGCCGGGCATCGGCTTGTCGCCGGACAAGATGCTGCTGGGCCGTGCGTTCGCTTACAACGATGCGCAGCGCAATCGCATCGGTACGAACTTCCACCAACTGCCGGTCAACCGCCCGAAGGTGCCCGTGCAGTCGTACATGTTCGACGGGCATATGGCGTTCGAACATAGCGGCAATGCGCCGACGTACGTGCCGAACAGCGGTGGACGTCCGTACGCCGATCAGACCGGCGCTGCGGAAGACGGCTGGGAGTCGGACGGCGACATGGTGCGTAACGCGTACACGCTGCACAAGGAAGACGACGATTTCTCGCAGCCGGGAAATCTGGTGCGCAACGTGTTTGACGACGCCGCACGGGCACGTCTCGTCGAGACGGTGTCGGGCGCGTTGCTCGCAGGCGTGCGAAGCCCGGTGCTGGAGCGTGCGTTCGACTACTGGAAGCAGATCGACGCCGACGTGGGTGCGCGTATCGAGAAAGCGGTGAAGAGCGCGAAGAAGTAATTGACGTATTAAGCGCGAAGGTAATCGCCCCGGCGACTCTGGGGCGATAGCGGAGTGCGGCGTGAATGCGGCGGGTGGCGATGCTTGGCATCGTCCCCGCCGTTATAGTTCCGCATACTCCCAGGCAGCGTATTTGGCATCGAGCGTGGTGATGCCATCAAGAATGTCCTGCGCCGTAGGTGTGGTGCGGAGCAAATCAATGGTGGATGGACTCATGCGCTCGATGATTTCGTCCACCGTCGTGCCAGCCTCACGAATCGCCCGTTGGGGGTCGTAATAGCCCAACAAGCGCAGTACGTCGGTCACTTTCTCGCCAAAGACGGCATCCATCATTTCCGCCGTCTCGAAGAGCATCACTTCAAGCGTTGGCGCTGCCATACGGACTTCATAACGACTTGGCGATCCCGCCAAAGACAGCATGGATTCGGCGCTTCCCTGTTGATCCAGGACCCACGTGTCATCCACGGTGTAGGCGTTCTGTATCAGTAGCGTGGGTGCTTTCTCGTGGAATACGGCCCCTTGTGCGATCGGTACTGTTCGCCACACACCTGTGCTGACGAAGAATCGCGAGGAATCCGTGATTTCGTTTGGGAGCCACGCCTTCAGCAGTTTGAAGCCGCTCTCCGATGGACAGACGATACAGCGTTTCATGTGAGATCCGTTCTTTACTTGGGTTGATCGTAGTGCTTGCCGTATTCGAGACATTCCTCATATTTCGTGCGCATCAGGCGCGCGAAATCCTGTCGCTGAATGCATGCCTCGATTTCCTGTCCTGTCCAGCACAGGATGGTCTGCGGTTTGGTGAAATTGACCATCGTGACCGCCGCATCCGTGTAGTCGCCACTCGTGAAGATGCAGCCGATCAAATCGGACGGTCGCCGTGCCAATTGACTGCGTAGTTTCGCAATCGGCGTGAAATCTATCCGCTGCTTTCTGCGCGTCCTGATATCCGAAAGATCCTTGCATTCGATCATTGCGTTGATGCCGGACACGTAAACCAGTCCATCGATCTGTTCCGCGTTTTTTGCACCTAGCACGGTCACCCGATACGGCCACCGAACCTCCGCGCCGCTCAACTCGAAGCCTTTGAGCACCAAATATTCCAGCGCCTTGCCCGGGTCCCAGCCCGGGGTGGTGCACGTCATCACGCAATGCCATAGCTGCGTGATGTCGGTCCAGTCGTAGCGGCTCACCCGATCGGTGTATTGCGTGTCTGTGGTCATGGCAGCCTCCGTCGATCCGTTGCCGATTCTAGAGGCGGTTGTGCAGGCAAAACGGCAATGGGGCGATATATCGGAAAGTCCTGATGGGCTATGGCATTCCGGCCCACGAAACGGGGCAAAAGTGTCACGCATTGTGAGTGCCCTCGCTTCCTGATAGCATGGCGACAGCTTCAACGGAGATGGCATACCTCCGGCGTTCGTTTCGCAAACCGCCCCGCCACGGGGCTGATGATGCCTGCAAGATCCTGGCGTGCCGGGAGGTTGCGGGCTATGCGTGCGGACGTTCTTCGCGTCTCATTCCTCCGTGTTTCTTCCCAGCTTCCCCCCGGTAATGTTCAGGCGATTCGTCGATGGCATCGGCCCGTCCGATGCGTTGCCCTGTGTGCGCACACCATGAAGATGTTTGACCATTCCCCTTTGCGCGAGCTGGCCGATGTGCTGCCGCGTGCCGCACGTGCGAGTGCGTTGGCTGCGCTCGTCGGCGTGATGGCCGGTAGCGCCAGCGCGCTGCTGCTCGTCGCACTCGAGTTCGTTACCGACACACGACTCCTGCATCCGTGGCTGCTCTGGCTGCTGCCCGTCGCGGGCTTTGCCGTGGGCTGGCTGTACCTGCGGCTCGGCGCAAGCGTAGAGGCTGGTAATAACCTGCTGATCGACGAGATTCACGACCCTCGCCGTGTCGTACCCTTGCGTATGGCGCCGCTGGTGCTGGCCGGTACCGTCATCACTCATCTGTTCGGCGGCTCGGCGGGCCGTGAAGGCACTGCCGTGCAGATGGGCGGTGCGTTGGCCGATCAACTCACGCACGTCTTCCGGCTCTCCGGGGAACAACGTCGCGTGTTGTTGATGTCGGGGATCGCGGCGGGCTTTGCTTCCGTGTTCGGCACGCCGCTTGCCGGAGCCGTATTCGGGCTGGAAGTGCTCGCGATTGGCCGCTTGCGCTACGACGCCTTGCTGCCGAGCCTCGTCGCCGCGCTCGTCGGTGACGCAGTGACGCGCGCGTGGGGCGTGCATCACACGGCATATGCGATCGCGCCGCAACTGTTCGGGGCGTCGATGTCGGTGGCGGGGGCCATGAGTGCGGCCGTCGCGGGCGTGGCCTGTGGTCTCGTCGGGATGGGCTTCGCGCAGGCGACGCACGCCATGTCGGCGTTCATGAAGCGCCGTATCGCCTACGCACCGCTGCGTCCGGTCGTGGGTGGGGTGTTGGTCGCCGTCGCGGCGACGGCACTCGGCACGCCGCAGTATCTCGGCCTCGGCATTCCGACCATCGTCGACGCCTTCCATACGACGCTGCCGTGGTACGACTTTCTCGGCAAATCGCTATTTACCGTGGTGACGCTGGGCTCGGGCTTCAAAGGTGGGGAAGTCACGCCGCTGTTCTACATCGGTGCGACGCTGGGCAATGCGCTGTCTCACGTGCTCACGCTGCCCGCTGCCGTGCTCGCGGGCGTCGGTTTCGTGGCCGTGTTTGCCGGGGCGGCGAATACGCCGATCGCGTCGACGCTGATGGCCATCGAGATCTTCGGCCCGCAAATCGGCGGGTATGCCGCCATCGCCTGCGTGCTGGCGTATCTCTGCTCGGGACATACCGGCATCTACAAATCGCAGCGTCTCGGACACGGCAAGCATGGAGTCGTGCCCGAAGGGGCGCGTCTGGCCGATCTGCCCGCATGGCGTGAGGCGCAGCGCTCGCGCTCGCAGATCAACGACGATTCATCGCCAAGGTGACACGTCGTCCGGATCGAGAGCATCCCATTCGTCCTCGGCATCGGTAGTGCCCAGCGTGATATCGCCTCGTGCCAGCCCCGCAATCGTGCGTTGGAATGCCGCGGCATTGCGCATGCCCTGATCTTCGTGATTGGTGTTGAAGAGCACGTGGGTGTCGTCGGCCTTCGCGGCAATACGCGCCACGCGTGCCGAAATGTCGATCAATTCGCTCGCGCTGTATTCATGGACGAATCGGCCCGATGACGCGGTGATGCCGCGCCGGTTCCACGCCGCCGCATTGCGGCCATGCAGACGCACGACACAAAGGTCGTCGCGTGTGGTCGCCCAGACGGCGGGCACGGTGTTTTCGAATTCGGTGGGGCTGTCGACGATGGTGTGTGCGGCGCCCGTCTCACGCAGCATCGCCAGCGTGGCGGCTTCGCGGGAGGGCGTGTCGAACCAGCTGCGATGCCGAAACTCGATCGCGTGGCGCTCGCCATCGAGCCGTCTGGCGGTGTCGAACACGAGCGCGCGCCCGGCGCGGTCGTTCTTCACGCGCGGCGAGAACTGGAAATGGATCGCCGTCAGTTGCCCGCTCTGGCGCAGCGGCTCGATGGCTTCCAGATACCGTCGCCAAAGCTCGTCACGTAGCTCGGCCGGGAGATTGGCTGAGGCGTCGATAGCGGCATCGGCGGAACCCAACGCCCGGTCGTGAGAAGAACCCAGCGCAGCCGCAATATCCGCAGGCAGGGCACTGACGGGCGTCGTGTGTCCGGTGAACGCGCGGAAGGCCTTGATGTGAAAGCGAAACGATGGCGGCGTGCGCTGCGTCCAGCGCCACGCCATGCCCGCGTCAGGCAGGTGGTAGTAGCTGCTGTCGACTTCCACCAGATCGAAACGCGACGCGTAGTGGCGCAGCCGCGCTTCGGGCGTGTTGACGCCCGGCGGGTAAAAGCGCCCGCAGGCAATGAGTGTCCGGTCGGTCCAGGACGATGTGCCGACACGCAATGTCATGACTCGAAACCCTGTGACTCGATGAGCGTCGATGCGATCGTTATAATGTATAAATATACAGTAGTCGGTGCGCTCGCTGCCCGGCTCACCGACTCGCCGATCCTCCAGCCTCCCTTGTCTTGCATGTCAGATAAGCCGATTCCAGCGCCGAATCCTGCACCGACTCCAGCGCCGACGCCCGCCGCCCGCGACCCGTGGGCCGAACTCAACGACCGCCAGCGCGAAGCCGTCGACTACGGCGTGGGCGACGACGGCACGCCCGGCGGGCCGCTCCTGGTCATCGCAGGGGCAGGCTCCGGCAAGACCAGCACGCTCGCCCATCGCGTGGCCAACCTGATCGCGCGGGGTGCCGACCCTAATCGCCTCCTGTTGCTGACGTTCTCCCGGCGCGCTGCGGGAGAGATGGAGCGCCGCGCCGGTGCCGTGCTGCAAAAGGTGCTCGGGCTGGCCTCGTCGCAACCGCCGTCGCTGCCATGGGCCGGCACGTTCCACGCCGTCGGCGCACGGTTGTTGCGCGACTTCGCGACGCGCATCGGGCTTTCGGAAGCGTTCACTATTCATGACCGCAGCGACGCTGAGGACCTGCTCGGCCTGTCGCGGCACGAACTGGGCTTCTCGGCCACGCAGTCCCGCTTTCCGCTGAAGGGCACCTGCCTGTCGATTTACTCGCGGGCGGTGAATAGTCAGGCGCCGCTCGCCGAGGTGCTGGCGAAACACTTCCCGTGGTGCGCGCAGTGGGAAGCGCAGTTGAAGACGTTGTTCGGCGCTTACGTCGATGCCAAGCAGTCGCAGCACGTGCTCGACTACGACGACCTGCTGCTGTACTGGGCCGAGATGATGACCGCGCCTGAACTGGCGCGCGAGCTTGGGGCGCGCTTCGATCATGTGCTGGTCGACGAGTATCAGGACACTAACCGTCTTCAGGCGCAGATTCTGCTCGCGATGAAGCCGGACGGACGGGGCCTGACGGTCGTCGGTGACGATGCCCAGTCGATCTATGCGTTTCGTGCCGCCACCATTCGCAACATCCTCGACTTCCCGGGCCAGTTTGCCGAGCCAGCGCATGTGATTACGCTGGAGCGCAACTACCGTTCGACTCAGCCCATTCTCGATGCCTCGAATGCCGTGATTGCCGAATCGACCGAGCGCTACGCCAAAGCGCTCTGGACCGATCGTCAGTCAACGCAGTTGCCACAGTTGGTGAACGTGAGCGATGAATCCGGTCAGGCGCGCTGGGTTGCCGATCAGGTGCTGGAACAGCGCGAGACCGGCACGAAGCTGAAGCAACAGGCCGTGCTTTTTCGCACGGGCAGTCACAGTGCCGCGCTCGAACTCGAACTCACGCGGCGCAACATTCCGTTCGTGAAGTTCGGTGGCTTGAAGTTTCTCGAAGCGGCCCACGTCAAGGACATGCTCTCGATTTTGCGTTGGGCGCATAACCCCGCGAGCCGTCTGTCGGGCTTTCGCGTGGCGCAGCTCATCCCCGGTATCGGGCCCGTGAGCGCCACGCGCCTGCTCGATGCGATGGCACAGTCCGCGACCCCCGCGCAGGTGCTTGCCGATTTCAAACCGCCATCGGCGGCTGTGCATGATTGGCGCGGCTTTGCAGAAGTGTTCAGAACGTTGAATGACACGCGCCTTGCGTGGCCCGCCGATGTCGATCTCGCCTTGCGCTGGTACGCGCCGCTGCTCACCCAGCGGTTCGATGATGCGGCCGTGCGTCAGGCCGATCTCGAGCAGCTCGCCCGCATTGCCGGGACCTACGGCTCGCGCGAACAGTTTTTGACCGAACTGACGCTCGATCCGCCCGATGCCACGAGCGCCCAATCCGGCCCGCCGCTGCTCGATGAGGACTATCTGATTCTCTCGACGATTCACAGCGCAAAGGGGCAGGAGTGGAACTCGGTCTACGTGCTTAACGTGGTCGACGGTTGTATCCCGTCCGACATGAGTACTGGTGACGACGAGGACATCGAGGAAGAACGCCGATTGCTGTACGTGGCCATGACGCGCGCGAAGGCGTCGCTGCAACTGGTTGTGCCGCAACGGTTCTACGTGCATCAACAAACCGGTCTGGGCGACCGTCACGTGTACGGCACGCGTAGCCGCTTCGTATCGGACAAGATGCTGCCGCTGTTCGAGATGCTGCCCAAGCCGCGAGAAGGTGAGGGGCCTGCCGGTCCGGTGGGCGATGTGACGGTGCATATCGACGTAGCACGGAGGCTTCGCAATGCCTGGTCCTGAAGTGACGCTGCGTACTGCGAGTGCGGCGGATATCGATGCGGTGACCGCGCTGCTGATGCAAACCTATCTCGCCACTTGGGCGCCAGAACTGCGCCCGGAAGCCGCTGCGGCGCATGGTTCTGGCGAACGCACTCGCGCTTATGTCGAGGCACATTGGCCGGAATTCACGGTCGCTACCGTTGACGGGGCGGTGGCCGGGATGGTGCACGTGGCAGGCGATTTCATCGACGCCTTGCACGTCTCGCCGGCGCGGCAACGATCGGGTCTCGGGGCAACGCTGCTCTCCCATGCCGAAGCGCAGATGCGCGCGAACGGGCAGACACTGGCGCGGCTGGAAACCGATACGTTCAACACACAGAGCCGCGCGTTTTACGGCAAGCACGGTTATGCCGAGGTCGCGACATATCCCGACGAGGAATGGGATAGCGGATTCACCACGGTGCTGCTGACGAAAGCGCTCTGAGCGCTGCCACCTTCTTTTTCCTTTCCGCCGACATGCGCGGAAATTTTCGCAAGGTTGCCGTCCTTCGCGCATCAGGTATAGTCGCCGCATCGGCGGCGGGTACCCTGATGCGGGATGCCTGTTCGCCCCAATAACGTGGTCAGGGGAGAGGGACGGATGCAATGGTTGGTTGACCAAATGACGCTGATGCCGACGGGCTTGCTGCTCGTGTCGTTGGCGATCGTGACAGCCCTCACGGCAGTCGCCGTGGCGTGGCTTGCGCGCGTCTGGTTGTTCGACCGGTTGGCCGACCCTTCCGAAGTGCGTGGCACCGTGGCCGATGTGGTGCACGGCAGCCTGCTCGCCTTCATCGTATTTGTGCTGGCACATGTGCTGACCGACGTGCGCGCCAATCTCGGCCATGCCGACGATCAGGCGCTGCACGAAGCGTCGGTGGTGCGCCGTCTGGACCGCGAATTGAAGGCCGTTGGCGACACCGATGCGCAAGCTGCGCGGGTGTTGCTGCGCAACTATGTGACGTCCGCCGTCAACGACGAGTGGAAGACGTTGAGTACTGCCGACCCGGATCTTTCGCCACGTACGGAAGACGCGTTGAGCGCGTTCGTCGGCGCGACTCGCCGGGTGCTGAAGGAGCACGACGAGAGCGCCAGTTCGATCCGCATTCTGCTCGACCGTCTGGAAGAAGCGCGGCAGGGCCGCTTCGAGAACGCCACGAAGACGGTGCCCTCGGTGTTCTGGTGGGTGATTACGTTGTTTCTGGTCGCGGCCATGGCCATGAACGGCCGCTATCCGGGCTCGTGGAAGAGCAATTTCATCATTGCGTTGCACATGGGCGCGATCGGAATGGTGGTCGCACTGATCATCAATCTGGACGAGCCGTTTCGGGGCGTGTCCGGGATCTCGCCGGCACCGCTGGCGAAATCGGTCGGCATCGTTATTCCCAAGTGATAGCCGTTTGTAGTTTGCAGGAGTTGAACACGATGTTTCCCACTTCACCGGCACCTTCCGCCGAATCCACGCCTGAGATCGAGGCATTCCGCCCGGGCGTCTACCGCCACTACAAAGGCAACTACTATCTCGCGCTCGGTATTGCCCGCGCAGACGAGACCGATGAGCCGGTGGTGGTCTACACCCGTCTTTATCCGCGCGAAGGCCTGCCGATGAGCACTCGCTTGTTGCGCATCTGGAACGAGCCGGTGACGATCGATGACGCTCCGGTAGCACGCTTCACGTATGTCGGACACACGTCGCCTGCCGGGTAACCGGCGATTCTCACGCGCTCTACGCTTCTTCGCGCTATCCGGCCCCCCGAGCCATTTTTCTGGATGCTTCACGCCCATGAATACCGTAGCTTCGATGTACCGCTCGCCTGCCCAAACGGGTCAGTCAGTGCCTAATCATCCGCGCAATTCGCTGAATCCGTCCCTGCCTTGCGCAGTTCCGTCTGCGGACGACGCCCGTGCGAAGTCGACCCCCGCACCGCGCAATCTGCGTCGCTGGTGGGCCTTGTTCGCTGTACTGCCGTTTGTGACGTCGGTGGCGGGATGCGGGCTCGTGGCCGCCCCGTGCCGTGTGGCCTCGGCGGGCCTGAAGATCGTACCGGGCGTTGGGGGCGTGCTGGCGGCGCCGACCGATGCGTGTGCCGCAGTCATCGACTAAGCGCACCGTCCGGTGACTGGACGGTTGAGGCCTGATACTTGCGCGGTTTCGGGCGCAGAAAAAAAGAAAGCCCGCGAGTGGCGGGCTTAATCCATATCAGGAGGAGACATGGAGGAGACGAGTTCAGTATAGGACAACGTGTTGCGACGCACCATATGTAGTTTTGCGTAAGTGTCCGCATGTTGCGTCCGTGCAACGAGAAATAATTTCAAATAAATCAAATACTTATTTCTCTTGTTGCCAACTCGCCCCGTTCCTGTCTTTCCGAAATTCCGAATCTCCCCTCTATTTATTGTGCGCGTGCACGCTTCTCAGGGGCCATCTGCTTGAGGATGAACGGCACCGAGTCTCTCAGCGACGGATTGACTGCCGCGTCGTGATCGAGCCCTTCGTAGACACGCACCACTGTGGTCGTGCCGGCCGCTGCGACGTCGCGAGCGAAAGCCTGCTGCATCATGACCGGCACGTCGATGTCGTCCGAACCCATGCCGATGAACACCGGATGCTTGATACGCAGCGTCGGGTAACGCAATGAAGGCGTCTGGTTGTGCATGAGCTTCTGAATCGCCGGTTGCATGCTGTTGCCCCCGTTCAGCCCGGCGGCCGTGGAGCGGTCGGTCAATTCACCGATGCACAGCGAGCGCGCCATATCCAGCACCGGTAGCGCCTGCGGCGAGAAGTAGCGCGAGGCTTGCAGCGACGGGTCTCGATCGGCAGCCGAGAGGAAGATATACATCGCGTAGGGAATCTTCGGGTCGGGTGCCCCGGGGTCCGGCTGGCCGGCGAAGATGGCGGCCGCCGAGGTTTGTGCGTTGAAGTAGGGCGTGCCGGTCAGCACAGTGGCGACCACTTTCACGTCGGGCGCGTACAGCGGCTGATACCCGGCGGCGGCAAACGCGGCATGAGCCCCTTGCGACTGTCCGACGATCACCACCCGGTTCTGCAACGGGAACACGCTGCGCGCGGCCAGCAGGCTGTCGAGCACGCTGTACGCTTCGGCGCGCGCATTCAGATAGTGATGCAACCCTTGCGAGCCGAGACCGGCGTAATCGGGCGCCACCACCGCAAAGCCGAGCGACAGCCACGTGCCGAGATACTGGGTGTCGCGCTGCGTGCGCACGTTGAGCGACGGCGCACAGGGACTCGCCACGCCGACCGTGCCGTGTGCCCAGAGGACGACGGGCCAGCCGCCGGCAGGCGTCGGGCCCTTCGGCAGAAACACGGCACCGGTGTCCTCGCGGGCTTCGATGCCGCCGACCCCGTCGATGGAGCTATAGCGAATGCGGAACTGTTCCCCCGCTTCGGGCAGTCCGTGGTCGGCTTCGAGCGGTAATCGCTCGACGATGGCGCCGTGCGGGATGACGGTGGGGGCGGCCTCGGGCGTGACCGCATGCGCGGCACGTCCGATGACCAGGCTGGCGAACAGGGCGGCGCTCGCGTAACGCCACAGGCGGTTGAACATGTTGAGCTGTCCTCGTGAGTTGACTGCTGCGAATGGCAACCCCCGCACGGCGACGTCAGCCGTGCGAGGCCTGATTGCTCTGGGTTTGTGCTGCGGCCTGCTCGGCGGCTTCACGCCATGCGCGACGCGACCGGCGCATGCGGCGTAAGGCGAGCGATGACATCGTAATCCAGCCGAACGGACGCGGATCAACCAGCATGCTCACCGCACGCGCGTAATCGAGTACGAGCCCCGGCGTCCATGCCATCGTCTTGGCACGCTTGCGCAATTGTGCGGCGACCCACAATTCGGGCGTCAGCCACAGACGAACGAACGTCCACCAACCCGCATCGTCACCGTTGGTCAGTCGTCCGACGCGACCTTCGATGGCGGCTTCGAGGGCCTTTGCCACGCTGCTCGAACAGTTGCGATGGGTGAGGTTGTACGTGGGGTTCTGCCGGTACATCTCCCAGAAGGCGCTCAACTGCTGGGGGCTGTAGTTCCGGATACGCACCTTGACCGTCGACGCACACCACGCTTTCGACTCGGTCACGTAATCGGGCTGGAACACGCCGGGTACGTCGTTCTCCCGAGTCGCGCGCAACAACTGGCCGAATTGATCCGGCGAACGGTCGATTTCCTGTGCGGGATACAGGCTCAGATACACGCCCTCGTGGCTTTCGAGCGCGGCATGACCGGTCGAAATCACACCGTTCTTGTCGACAGCGGCGATATAGCGATCGATCAGCGGTTGTCGCCGTGCAGGAGCCTTGGATGACCCGGAAGGCGTCCAGACGTGCACCGTCAGTGCCGGCTCGCCTTCGGAGGGCGGACCTTCCCAACGCGGCGCGCGCGGCCGGTCGCGCCACAACTTGCGCTTGTCTTCGGGGCTGCCGAGAATCTGCTCGACGCGGAAGCTGCTGCGCATGCGGCGTGCGCGCATCGCCAGCACCAGCACGTTCCAGCCGGTGAACACGAGACCCAGGCCGATGGCATATGGCAGCGTGCCCTTGTAGTGCGTGGGGTACGGCTGATAGAAAAACACTGCGACGGCAATTTCGAAAATGCCGCCGGCCATTGCCCATGCCCATCGCGGGTAACGAACGACGTAGGCGGCAACGCACTGGAGCAGGCCGTCCGCGAGGAACAGCGTACCGAACAGCATCGACAACCAGAAGTTGCCGTGCTGCTGATGGAAGAAGAGCACCAGCAGCGCCGTGAGCGTAAAGGTGCCGCCCTTCAGGCTGCGCACGATGCGCTGTCCGCCGACGCCGATCCCGACGATGGCCAGCGTCGCCAGCCCTTCGGCAAGCAGCAGCCAGGCAAACACCTTGATCGGGAAATGCACCACGCCGTCGAGCGCATCGACGATGAGTGCGAGCCCGAAGGCAAAGAACAGTGCGCCGATCCAGATCAGCGCACGGGCTCGCCGGCGCAAATAATCGACGCCGAGCAACAACAGGATCAGACGTACCAACGCAGGGTCTCCATCGCATGCGTCGCAACGCCATCGGTGCCGGGCGTCACGGGCATCCCGTTCACGGGGGATGTGGGAAAAAGCTTGTTTTGTGGTGCTATGTTAGCGCGTGTACCGTGACAGGCCAAAAACAAAGGCGGCGCGCTCCGTGAGGAACGCGCCGCCTTTGTTGCAGCAAGACAGCGCCGGCACCCTGAGCGCCCCTTACAACTTTGAGGGGCAGGGCTGCCGGACGGCCCGTCTTAGTCCTTTTTGCCTTCGAGTTGCGGCAGGGCGTCTTCGCTCGTCGAGGTGAGCAGACCGGCCTTGGCGTACGTCATCAGCTTCTCGCGCGTGTCGACGATGTCGAGCGTGCGCATGGTCAGCTGGCCGATACGGTCGAGCGGCGTGAAGCTCGACTCGCCCTTTTCCATCGTCAGGCGCTCCGGCTTGTACGTCAGGTTCGACGACACGGTGTTGAGCAGCGAGTAATCGTTGCCGCGACGCAGCTCGATGGTCACTTCGCCGGTCACGGCGCGCGCCACCCAGCGTTGTGCCGATTCGCGCAGCATGATGGCCTGCGGATCGAACCAACGGCCCTGGTACAGCAGACGGCCCAGACGGCGGCCGTTTTCGCGGTACTGCTCGATGGTGTCTTCGTTGTGGATGCCGGTCACCAGACGCTCGTAAGCGATGAACAGCAGCGCGAGGCCCGGGGCTTCGTAGATGCCACGGCTCTTCGCTTCGATGATGCGGTTCTCGATCTGATCGCTCATGCCCAGACCGTGACGGCCGCCGATGCGGTTGGCTTCTTCGAACAGTTCGACGGCGTTGGCAAACGTCTTGCCGTTCAGGGCCACCGGCTGGCCTTCTTCGAAGCGCACGGTGACTTCTTCTGCCTTGATCGCGCAGTCATCGCGCCAGAACGGCACGCCCATGATCGGCTGCACGATCTTGATGCCCGAATTCAGGTGTTCCAGATCCTTGGCTTCGTGCGTGGCGCCGAGCATGTTCGAGTCGGTCGAATATGCCTTCTCGACCGACATCTTGTAGTCGAAGCCGTTGGCGATCAGGAACTCCGACATTTCCTTGCGGCCGCCGAGTTCGTCGATGAACTGCTGATCGAGCCACGGCTTGTAGATTTGCAGGCCCGGGTTGGTCAAGAGACCGTAGCGATAGAAGCGCTCGATGTCATTGCCCTTGAACGTGCTGCCATCACCCCAGATATTGACGCCATCTTCCTTCATGGCGGCCACGAGCATCGTGCCCGTGACGGCGCGGCCGATCGGCGTGGTGTTGAAGTACGTCACGCCGGCCGTCGAGATATGGAACGCGCCCGATTGCAGGGCGGCGATACCTTCGGACACGAGTTGGGCGCGGCAGTCGACCAGACGGGCCTGTTCGGCACCGTAAGCCATCGCGCGGCGCGGGATTTCGTCGTAATCGGGTTCGTCCGGCTGACCGAGATTGGCCGTGTAAGCGTAGGGAATCGCGCCTTTCTTGCGCATCCAAAGCAGCGCTGCGCTGGTGTCGAGACCGCCCGAGAAGGCGATGCCGACCGATTGTCCCGTGGGAATGTGTTGCAGAATCGTGGTCATCGGCGTGGAAAAGCTGGGTTTTTAACCTGTCAAGTATCCCTGTCAGGGCTATGGATGGTCAAGTCTGATGGCCGATTCCCATGCATCGGGACGCGCTTCGCGTTACCACTGCACCCCCGCCACGCTGCATGCCGAGGCCAAAAACTCGGAAAACGCGCGAATCACGAGCGATGCCTGACGATGCTGCGGGTAGACGACGTGAATGGCGGTCGGCGGCGGGGCGAAGTCATCGAGCACGGTGACCAGACGCCCGCCCAGCAAGGCCGGCGCGACGATGAACACCGGCAGCCACGTCAGACCGAGGTCCGCCACGGCGGCATCGCGCGCCAATTCGCCGTTATTGACCCGCAGTCGGCCTGACACGGAAATCTCTACCGGACTCCCGTCGCGGGCATACGTCCAGCTCACGCGCTGGCTATGGCCATAGGGCAGCAGGGCATGCTCGCGCAAGTCTTCGGGGGTGAGCGGCGTGCCGTGGGTGGCCAGATAGCGGGGGCTGGCGCACGTGACCATGCGCATTGGCGCCACCGCGCGCGCAATCAGCGACGAATCGGCCAGTGCGCCGATGCGCACCGCCACGTCGTAGCCTTCGCCGATGATATCGACCGTGCGGTCGTTCAACTCCAACTCGATGGTGACGTCGGGGTAGGTCGCCAGAAACGACGGGATGACCGAGCCGAGAAACATCGTGCCGAACGACATCGGTGCCGAGACGCGCAAATTGCCGCGCGGGCGCTCCCCCTGACTGCTGACGGCAAGATTGGCGGCTTCCACATCGTCGAGAATCCGCCGCGCCCGGGCGTAATAGATCTGGCCGAGGTCGGTCACGGCCAGCCGCCGCGTCGTGCGCAGCAGCAACCGGACGCCGAGGCTCTGTTCCAGTGCCGAGATGCGCCGGCTTACGAACTGCTTCGACAGTCCGAGTCTGGCTGCCGCCCCGGTAAAGCTCATCGCTTCCACCGCGCTCACGAAGATGCGCATGTCGTCGAGCAGATCCATCCGTCAAATTCCAGTCTTAAGAAGGGTTAGGTGACAACGCCCAGCGAAGCTGAGTCATTGTCACCTTGGAGCCGACAATCTTAACCGAGTCGTATGGCCCGTCCTTTGACTGGCGTTGGCCACCCGTTTCGGTTCGGCCACTGGCGACAGCGCCACCGCAACCCGGGCCAAAGCCGCTACCGCAGCGCCAGCCGCAGCCCGAGCAGAATCGCTGCGGTGCCGCCGACGGCGAGCAGGGTCGGTTGATGCCCGAAGATGCCCCAGTCGAGAAGCGCGGTGACCACGGGGACGAGATAGAACAGGCTGGTCACGGTGACGAGGTTGCCTGCCGCGATCATCCGGTAGAGCAACAACGTCGCGCCGACCGAGATCACCACGCTCATATAAAGCAGCGGCAACCAGAAGCCGGCCGAGTTATCGACGTGCCACGGCTGTGTCGGCGCGACCAGTACGGCGAGTGCCAACCCGACGGCGTACTGAAGCGGCAGCACGTCGAGTGGCGTCTGCCGGGAGCCTTTCTGCGCAATCGTGCCGAGCGTCATACAGGCGAGTGCGGTGAGCGCCCATATCGACCCGGCAGCGGACAGGCGCGCCGACATCAGACTCTGCGCGACGACGAGCGCCAGACCGCCTAGCGCCAACGCCAGCCCCACGAGGCGTTGGGCGCTGTGCGATCGCTCCAGCGCCACGAGCGTGAGAATCGGCTGCACGCCGAGAACCGTGGCGAGCGCGCCGGGCGTGATGCCGTTCGCGAGGGCCAGCAGATACGCCGCCTGATAGCCGCCGATGAGCAGCACCCCGGTACCTGCAACACGCCAGCGCGTGCCGCGTGCCGGCCACCACCGGCGCCGTGTGATCGCGAGCAACGTGAGCGCTGCCAGCGCCACGCCGAGACGTATCACCAGAAACGCGAATGCCGACGCGTGCGTCAGCCCCCATTTGGCAGCAAGTGCGCCGCCGCTCCACAACAGGACGAACAACATCGTTGTGCCATGCCGGCGCAACCAGAGACCATCGACTTGCATTGTGCTTTCCCCTGCGCAGGTAGTCCGGCCTGTGGCGTATGGCCATGACATGCGTGCCGAGGCGCACGTTGAAGTGCGCACGAGGCAACGCTGTCGTCATGGCGAGACGACGCAACAGGCGGAACAGAATTCGGAATCGAATCAGGACGTAGCGCTGCGGATGTCAAACATCCGAGCGACGTCCGGTGGCGTCAGACCACGGTGACGTCGGTCACCACGGCCATGACACTGGCGACAGCCGCGACGACGACAGCGTCGGGCGGTGCCACGCCGGCAGGCGGGGGAGGGGCGACTGCTGCAAAGCGTCCTCGCAGGCGCGAGCCGGCACCGCGCAACGGCGGCGATACGGCAAGGCGGATGGACGCGTGACCCGTCATGGAGAAAATAAGGTGATGAAAAATTGGCACGTCACTCGACGGGCGTTCACGTACTTTACACGGCACGTTCGCTGGCGGCAAGCCGGTCGGCGTGCGGCCTGCACTCATGCCGTTTGCCAATCACCCGTGCGTTCGACACTCGGCGAGGTCTCGCCATCGCGCCATGCCACGGGTAGCGCGCCGCGCACGCGACGCACCTCGCGCACATGCACGCGCACCAGTCGCAAGGCGCCGACAAATCCGCTCTGTGTTTCGTCATGCCAAAGAATTTCGGCATCGCCAGCCACGTGCAGAAAATCGCCCGTGGCGAAGTCGACGAAGAGCAGGCCGACGCGCGGGTTCACGAGCAAGTTGCCCAGCGTGTTGAAAAAAGCGTTGCCACGGAAATCGGGCCACGTCAGCGTCTGCGCATCGTCGACGCGCACAAACCCCGGCTTGCCGCCGCGATGTGATACGTCGGCGCCCGCGCTGCGAGAGGTTGCGCTTTCACCGGCGTAGTACGACGCAACGAAGAAGGTTTCTGCGCTGGCGATTTGCCACTGCGCGTCGTCGTCGAGCTCGGTCTGTGGCGCCTCGGCTTCGGGTGGCGCAACATGCGCATCCGGCGTGATCTCGCGCTTGCGGATGTATTGCGGACAATTGCCGAAGCTTTGCGCCACACGCACGGCGAAGCCCTGTGCATCACTCTCGATGACTGGCCCATTGATGCGATTGCGACGCCGCGTCGACGGCTCGATTCCGAGCACCCCCACGGGGGCGCCGAGCGTCATCGTGCCGTAGAGCGGATCGGTCGGCGGTGGCAGCGTATCCACGCGCAGCACCGTCGGGTCCGGCGAGTGGACGAACCCCGGCGTACCGCTGAGCAGCGTGGCCCACGGTTGCCCGGCGTGATCCAGCCCGCCGACCGCCAAAAACGGCAATTGCGGAAAGAACTGTCGATGCTGCTCGGGCATCGCCGTGCGGATCACTTTGGGACCGACTTCCGCCATCGCCTCACGCGAGCCTGCAAGCGTCTGCACGACCGCTTCGCCTGCATGGAACGGCGAGTCCGGGCCCAGTATCGGCAGCGGCGCCGGCAGCAGATTTTCCCAATCGACGGGGGGATGGCGGATGTCGTTCATGATCGCCTCACACTCGGCTCACGCGGCCGCGTTCAGGCCGCACGGCAGCGATGCCATCGGGACGAAGCCCGGCAATGCGGCGATGCGGGCAAGCCATGCGCGTACGGCCGGATAGGGTTCGAGCGTCACGTTTCCTTCCGGGGCGTGCGCCAGATACGCGTAGCAGGCCAGATCGGCAATCGTGGGCGTGGCGCTGGTGAGGAATGCGCTCGCGCCCGGTGCCGTCAGATGCGATTCCATACGCGTGAGCAACTGGTTGGCGCGCTGGATCATGTCCACGGTGTCGCCCGGACGCTTGAACGCCACCACAATTCGGGCGGCAGCCGCACCGAAGGCCAGATCGCCGGCGGCAACCGACAGCCAGCGCTGTACGTTGGCGGCCGCCGCCGGGTCGCGCGGCAGCCATGTGCCGGCCGGGTCATAACGCGACGCGAGATACACAAGAATGGCGTTCGAATCGCTGAGAATCACGCCGTTGTCGTCGATCGCCGGCACTTGGCCGAACGGATTGATGGCGAGAAACGGCGGTTGCAAATGTTCTTTGGCGGGGAGGTCCACATCCACCGCCTCGAACGGCAGGTTCAGCAGGTGCAGCATCAGCTCGACGCGGTGACAGTGCCCCGAGAGGGCAAAGCGATACAGCCGGATCGGGCGGCTAGGGGCAGGGCGGGTCGATGGGGTTGACGCAGTCATGAGAAAGCTCCGGTGAAGTCGCGGGTCCTGGTGGTGCTGGCGTCGCGCTTTTGCTACCGAGCGCCATTCACGCATTCCACGTCTGCATTGTTATTCCTATTGAATTCCGGATAAATGGTGAAGAACTGATTTGACTACTCCAATAAGTGGAGTAATGTGGCTTCCCATGGATAAACTTCGTGCCATGCAGACCTTCGTCGCCATCGTGGATCAGGGCAGCCTGAGCGCGGCGGCGCGCGCGCTCGATGCCTCGTTACCCGCAGTGGTGCGCACGCTGGCGGCGCTCGAAACGTCGCTCGACGTGCGATTGCTCAATCGCACCACACGGCGTCAGGCGCTGACCGAAGAAGGCCACGCCTATCTGGACAC
Source organism: Pandoraea sp. PE-S2T-3 (assembly GCF_002179965.1). Classification (GTDB taxonomy): domain Bacteria; phylum Pseudomonadota; class Gammaproteobacteria; order Burkholderiales; family Burkholderiaceae; genus Pandoraea. Next base: position 77,795 of record NZ_NGUQ01000007.1, on the reverse strand, counting down.
CTGCCGTCGGATCCTCGGTGAGTTGCACGACGCCGAGGCACGTCTGACTGAGCGTCACGAGGCACCGACCGGCACGCTCGTGGTCACCGCACCGGTGCTCTTCGGTCAGTTGCATGTCGCGCCCGCCTTGCATCGCTTCCTGCGGGCGTATCCCGCTATCAAATGCCGGTTGTTGCTCAACGACCGCGTGGTGAATTTGTGGGAAGAGGGGATCGACGTGGGCATTCGCATCTCACCGCTCGACGACTCCACACTGATCGCACAAAACATCGGTGCCATCCGGCGTGTCGTGGTCGCCAGCCCCGCGTGTCTGGCCGAGCAAGGCGAGGTGACGCATCCGCGCGACCTGATCGGCAAGAACTGCATCCGTGCCTACGGTGTCGGTTACGCGCAGTGGCGATTCTGGGAGAAGGGGGAGAAGGGGGAGAAGGGCGAGAGGGGCGAGAGGGGCGAAGGTGGCCGCGAGTTTGCGGTGCCGGTCGACGGCAATCTGGAGGTCAATCACGGACTGGCGGCGATCGAGGCGTGCATCGGTGGACTCGGCTACGGCAGCTTCTTGTCCTATCAGGTTGTCGGGCCACTGGCCGATGGCCGCCTCAAGCGCGTACTCACGGACTACGAAGGACCGGCACGTCCGGTCAGCATCGTCTATCCGCATGCACGGTTGCTGCCGTCACGCACGCGCGCATTCGTCGAATGGATGAAGAAGGAATTGCGCGACGTGCCGATGGTGTGAGGTCGTCGCAAAGCCGGGCAGCGAAACAAAACTCGGACGGCAGACAAAAGAAGGCGGAAAGCGACAGTGCCGCTTTCCGCTAAAAAGCCCGCCGACGCCAACCGGCGGGCCGCTTCGTTCATGTCGGCCGAATCGTGTGAATCGTACGATTCGATCGCGGTACCAGATGCTTGGGCGTTATGCGTTTTGCGCTATGCGTCAGGTGCTTGTCGCGCTCATCGCGTTGAAGGGGCTAATCGCGAACTGCGCGATCAGTCACGGCGCCAGCCGCGATGCCAGCCGCGGTCGTGGCGGTCATGGCGATCGTCCCAGCGGCGTTCGCGCCAGTCGTCCCAGCGATCGCGGCCGTAGTAGACGACCGGGCGCGGTTCGACATACACAGGGCGCGGCTGCACGTACACCGGTTGCGGTGCCACGTAGACCGGCTGCGGCGCTGCATAGACCGGTGCCGGCACGCCCAGATACACGCCGACGTCCACGTGAGCCGATGCGGCACCTGATGCGGCAGCGGCGGCTACGCCAAGGGCAGCGATGATGAGAAAGCGTTTCATGGTGTCCTCCAGTGGCGCTCGCGAATCGGTGACGGTGTGTCGTTGCGAGATGAGGCGAGCGCTTGCGGGGTGAGTCGGATCGATTCGCACGAAGCGCTGTGTTGCCTGTCGTCGAATCGTTGAGGCCAGTGTAGCGAGCGTGTGGCGCGGCAGGTGCAACGAGTCTGTCGGGGATGTGTCGTTTTGTAACGCGAGTGGACGCGCTCTTTCCTTGTCACGTCACGCGCAGAGGACAGCGAAGCGGTGGGACATCGGGGACGGCGACAAAGTGAAAAGGCACAGCGGAAAAAACAAAAGGCGTCACGCGAAAAACGCGGGACGCCTTGTGCTTTTGTTCGTTGGTAGGCTCGATTGGACTCGAACCAACGACCCCCACCATGTCAAGGTGGTGCTCTAACCAGCTGAGCTACGAGCCTAGAAAGACCGCGAGTATAGGGTCAATTTCTGAAGGTGGCAAGTCTTTGGCGAAAATTTCTGAAAAATATTTATGAAGCGCTTTCGTGGCGAGCCTGCCGCGTGTCGTTTCGTGCCACTGACTCGCCATCGATGGGTCACGCCTCGCCGCGTTTTGCCGTGCCACGGCGTGGCTTGATTGGCTTGAGCCGCACCCAGATGCCTTGCTTGCCGCCCGTGCCTGCGCGCTGCTCCACATCGAACAAGCCGATGGTCGAGACGAGATCGCTGAGCTTGCCGAACCCGTAATTGCGCGAATCGAAGTCCGGTGCCTGCTTGGCGACGTGGCTGCCGATGGAGCCGAGACTTGCCCAGCCGTCCTCATCCGAGACATCCGTCACGGCGTTGCGCAGTAGTCGTACGAGACGCGCATCGCGCTTGAGTTCGGCGGCGCTGCGACGCTTATTACGCCGCGTGGGCGCTTCCTCGTCGTCGTCATCACGCTCGTGATCTTGCCGCAGCAGTTCGGTGTAGATGAACTTGTCGCAGGCGGTGACGAACGGCTGCGGCGTCTTGCGCTCGCCAAAGCCGTACACGATCAGCCCTTGTTCGCGAATGCGCGAGGCCAGCCGTGTGAAGTCGCTGTCGCTCGACACGAGGCAAAAGCCGTCGAAGCGCCCGGTGTAGAGCAGGTCCATCGCGTCGATGATCATCGCGCTGTCGGTCGCGTTCTTGCCGACCGTATAGCGGAACTGCTGGATCGGCTGAATCGAATATTCGAGCAGGCACTTCTTCCAGCCGTCGAGATTCGGTTTGGTCCAGTCGCCATAGATGCGCTTCACACTCGCCACGCCGTACTTGGCCACTTCAGTGAGCAGACCTTCGACGATGGCGGGCGCGGCGTTATCGGCGTCGATGAGAACGACGAGGGTCGATCCTTGAACGGCCACTGCGGAAGTCGGTGACATGAATGGGTTCCCTGTGGGCGAAGAGGTAACGCATTATGGCGCGGTTTGCCGCCGGGGCTGTCCCAGCGGTGCAAACCACAACACGGCAATCCCCACCAGCAGGCTCGCGGCGGCAAACAACAGCCCCGATGTGAACGAGTGCGTCCAGTCCTTGAGCACGCCCACAACGATCGGGCTCAGTGCCGAACCCAGATTCCCCACGGCGTTGATGACGGCGAGCCCGAGCGCACGCGTTTGCGGCGTGAGGCTGCGATCGGGCACGGTCCAGAAGATCGCCATCGCGGTGTACGCCCCGGTCGATGCCATGGCGACCCCGGCGAGACGCATCGACGCCTCGGGTGCGAAGCACGTGACGACCCAGCCCGCCGCCGAGAACAGCATCGGCAGCACGAGATGCCAGCGGCGCTCTTGCAGGCGATCGGAGCGGCGTCCCCACCAGATCATGCCGGCGATGGTGCAAAGCGAGGGAATGGCGGCGAGCAGGCCGATGGTGACGTTGCTGCTCGTCGTGCCGAAGCTCTTCACGATCTGTGGAATCCACAGCGACGCGAGCGAGAGCGTGTTGACCAGACAGAAGTAGCCGAGTGCGAACTTCGCCACCGTGGGCGTCAGGATGGCGCGCCAGACACTGCCCGTCTGCGTCGCGGCGTGGCGATTGCCAGCCTGCTGTGCGACGGCAATCGCCGCTTCACGATCGCGCGCAATCATGCCGTCGAGCGTGCGCTTTTCGGCAGAGGAGAGCCAGCGCGCATCCGCCGGTTTGTCGTCGAGATACCACCACGTGGCGAAGCCCAGCAACACCGTCGGCAACCCTTCGAGCACGAAGAGCCATTGCCAGCCGGCGAGGCCTGCCACACCGTCGAGTCGCAACAAATAGCCGGATGCCGCCGCACCGAGCGCCGATGTGACCGGCATCGCAATCATGAACCACGCGTTTGCGCGTGCCCGTGCCGCCGAGGGAAACCAGTCGCCCATGTACAGGAGCATGCCCGGCAGAAAGCCCGCTTCGGTAATGCCGACGATGGCGCGAATCAGGTAGAGGCTGGTGGCATCGTGCGCGAACATCGTGGCGCTTGAGGCGAGTCCCCACGCGATCAGGATGGCGCCGATCCAGCGCCGTGCGCCGAACTTCACGAGCATCAGGTTGCTCGGCACGCCGCACAGCACATAGGTCAGATAGAAGACCGTCGACGCCATGCCGAACATGGTGCTCGTAAGCCCGAGGTCCTGACTCATCGTGAGCGCGGCAAAGCCGACGTTGATGCGATCGAGAAACGAGAACAGGAACAGCACAAACAGAAAGCCGAGCAGACGTCGCGAGACTTTTCGTACGACAGCTTGCTCCATGGCGGCGCTGGGCGCGTCGGCGTGCGGTGCAATGGGTACAGGTGTAGCAATGCCGCCGGCGAGGCTGGCGGCAGGGGTCGTGCGGCTCATGATAAGTGTCTTCTCCAACGCGCCCCGCCTTGACTTGTCGTGTGGCGGTGTAAGGAAAGCGGGCCTGCCGTCGAGGGCAGGCGCCGAAAGAATCGATCAGGTGCGTGCGGCTTCGCCGATGAGTTCGATCACGCGTTGCGGGTTGCCGACTTCGTTGGCCAGCAACAGGGCGAGTTTGGCGAGCAGCAGTTCGCGCCGGTCTTCGGGGACGGCATCGATGGCCAGAGCGAGGGTGTCGTAAATTTCCTCAAGCCCGGCGATGGTGGTGGGTTGTGCGGTCATGACAGGGGCTTCCCCAAAATTACGTGGTGAGTGAAATGCAGCAGTGCGTGCCGCGCTTCACTCGGTTCAGACGCGGGCCGTCGCGTGCGCGAGCGCATCGGTAAGACGCGCGGCGTCGAGCGTCTGCCAGCGTGCGCAGATGTGGTGATCGGGCCTCACGAGATAGGCCGTGCCGTGCTCTGCACCGTACCTTTCGAACGCATGGCCGGTCGGATCGGGCAACGTGATGTCGGCACCGGCCACCGTGGTTTGCTTGTCGGCGAACGCGATCACCGTCACCGGCACACTGCGCTCGCGCCACGTTGCGAGGGTGTCGCACAGGGCGTCGGAGAGCGGCGCGTCGCCAAAGATCACGAGGTGGAAGGCGGCGCCGAAATGATCGTAGAGATAGTCGTTTGCACCGAGCTTCACGTTCGGTGCGGGCGCGCCGACGGTCGGGCCGGCGCTCATGCAAGCGTTGTCATCGTTTGGACTGTTCAACGGTGAGTCGCGATAGTCGTGTGCACGCGACGTGCGCCAGTGGAACAGCGGCCGCACGAATGCATGGTCGAGCGACAGGTCGAGAACGGCATCGCGCAGCAGGCGGAAGCCATGCGAGGGCGGTGTCATGAAGCGCGTGCTCTTGCCCGCTTCGGCGATGATCTCGCGTGCGGCACCCACGCGGTCGTGCGTGTACGACGTGAGCAATGCCGACGGCGCGACGCCTTTGGCCACCGCAGCCAGTTTCCATGCCAGATCGATGGCGTCCTGAAAGCCGGTGTTCGCGCCGCGCACACCGAAGATCGGCAGCAGGTGAGCGGCATCGCCCGCGAACAGAATGCGTCCGTGCACGTAATCGGGCAGCGTGAGTGCGCGCGCCGAATACACCGAACACCAGTCGAGTTCCCACGGCTTGCCGCCGAGTCCCATCATGTCGAGCTGCGCGTTGATGCGCTCGCGGATCGTCTCCGGTTGCAGCGCGTGTTCCGAGGTTTCCGAGGCGGGCAACTGATAGTCCACCCGCCAGATGCCGTCGGGCTCGCGATGCATCAGCACCGTGTTGCCCGGGTTCCAGTCCGGCGCGAAATAAGCGAGGCGTTCGGTCGGCAGATCGAGATCGATACGGATGTCGGCGATCACGAAACGCCCTTCGTAGCTCGCCCCCTCGAAGCGCAGCCCCATGGCGGTGCGCACCGTCGAGCGCGCGCCGTCCGCTGCTACGAGCCACTGCGCGTGTTGCGTGTATTCGCCGTCGGGCGTGTCGATTTGCAACGTGACGTGGCCGCTTTCCTGCGCGTTCTGCTCGCTCTGTGTCACGCCGACCAGCTTGTTCCCCCAACGAATCTCGACGAGCGGCTCGCGCTCGATGGCGTCCACGAGATAGCTTTCGAGCACGTTCTGTTGCAGGTTGATGAGCGGGGCGAATCGATCATCCTCGCTGACGGGCGATTCCATGCGGAACACGCGCTGGCCGCGATAGAACGAATTGCCACTCGTCCACGGCAGGCCCTTGGCGACCACGGCATCGGCCACGCCGACCGCTTGCAGAATCTCCTGCGAGCGGCGCGTGAAGACGATCGCGCGGCTGCCTTCGGAGACTTGTTGTTCGGCTTGCAGCACCACGCAGCGCACGCCGTGACGCGCGAGCGCCAGCGCCGAGACCATGCCGATCGGGCCGCCGCCGACGATGACAACAGGCACTTCGGGCGGCTCACCTTGCGGGAAAAAGTGCGGATGGACGCGGTACGCGTGATAAAGCGACGCGCGCGGGGAGGTCTCTGGTCGATGCATGATGCGACACCCGAAAACGGCTCGGCGCGCTCGCCATTGTCCGTCTCGTGTCAGCGCAGAGGCGGCCAGCAAAAGCGCGCAGGAAAGGCCAATCTGGCCTTTGCGTATTTAGTTGCTAACGCAACCATTCTAGTGTGCTAAGGTTGCGCCCGCAACCAAATATCGTCTCATTTCGACTAGGGGAAAACACTGAAATGCGGCCTGCTCACAAGACCCTCGATCAGTTCCTGACGTACAAGATGCACCGCCTGATGAAGCAGCACGACAAGCGCATTGCGCAGTCGTACGCGGATGCGGCGCAGTTGAGTCTGGCCGAATCGCGCGTGTTGGCGGCGGTAGGTTCGGCGGGGGCGCTGTCGAACTCCGAGCTGGCGCGGCGTGCGAATCTGGACAAGAGTCAGGCGAGCCGTGGTGCCGACGGACTGGTGTCGCGCGGGCTGGTGAGGCGCGCGCCGGACGAGTTCGATGGCCGGGCGGTGAAGGTCACGCTGACGCCGGAAGGCGAGGCGATGTGGCGCGTGGTGATCGGCGCGGCGCGCGAGCACTATGAACACTTGTTCGAAGCGCTGACGGACGAAGAAATGCGTGTGTACGAGCGGTTGCTCGACAAGTTGCTGTTGCGCTCGGATGAGCTGGATGGAACCGACTGACGCTGCGGTGTCGACGGGTGCAGACGTATGGCGCCTCACCGGATTCGGTTGCGCGCGATCCGGCACCATTGAGATGACAAAAGAAGAGGGGCACCCACGCGAGTCGGTGCCCCTCTTGCATTGCGACGACGTCCGGCGGTTCAGCAACGAGGCTGCCGGCAGCGCCGTCGCCCCGCTGCGATTACGCGAACGAGAGCGTCTTCGTCAGGTCGCCCGGCGGCATGGCGCCGCGTGCGGCGAAGGCGGCATTGCGATAGGCGATGCCTTCGAGCGTGGGCAGGTCATACAGACGCGTGATGAAGCGCAGCACCGAGGTGGTGTCGTAGAACGTGTGATCGACGTTGCCGCGCTTGGCGAACGGCGACACGACGAGTGCCGGAATGCGCGAGCCCGGGCCCCAGCGGTCGCCCTTGGGCGGGGCGACGTGATCCCACCAGCCGCCGTTTTCGTCGTACGTGATCACGACCATCATGTTCTGCCACTGCGGCGACTTCATCAGGTGGGCGAGGATGTTCGCCACGTGTTGGTCGCCCGACTCCACGTCCGAATAACCGGCGTGCTGGTTCAAGTTGCCTTGCGGCTTGTAGAACGTCACGGCGGGCAGCTTGCCTGCGATGGCGTCGGCGATGAACTTGTTCGAGATCGGGCCGTCGCCGAGGCCGCCGTCGCGCAAGTGTTCTTCACGCGCGGCGGTGCCGGGTGCGAACTGAGCGAAGTAGTTGAACGGCTGGTGGTGGTACTGGAAGTTCGGCGTATCCGGGCCGCCCTTGTGATCGAGTGCGGCCTGCCATGCACCCGCGTACCAGGCCCACGAGACACCCTTCGACGAGAGCAGGTCGCCGATGGTCGCGAAGTTTTGCGGCGGCAGCGTGCTCGGGTTCGACGGATCGGCGAGGTGCTTGTCGCCACTGGCCGACGGCTTCACCGGTGACGGCTGATACGGCGGCATCATCGTGTTCACGGCGAAGTTGTCGGGCGTGATGGCACCGTCGCGCACAAACTTCGGCTTGCCGTCAGCGGCGGCCGGCGATTCTGCATGCACGGCCAGACGCACGCCTTGCGGGCCGTCGGCGAGTACGGCGATCTTGTCCTTGGCCGGGCTTTGCGCGGCGTTCGGGTACACCGGCGGGCGGCCGGTGATCAGGAATTGGTGATTCAGGAACGAACCGCCGAAGGCCGCCATGAAGAAGTTGTCGCACATCGTGTATTGCTGCGCGATCTTGTACATGTTGAGCGTCTTGGCGGTCTCGCCGTAGTAGCCCATGACGAGACCACCGGAGTCGGCCCAGGCGGCGAACTGGTTGTTCGTGCCGTCGGCGATCTGCATCTGGTTCTGCCAGAACAGGTGCCACAGGTCGCGCGTAATGACCGATTCCGGCAGCAGCTTGCCCTCGGCGTCCTTGAGCATGAACGGCGCGTTGGGCTGGCGCGGGATGTCTTTTTCGGTGATGTGGTACTTCTTGCCGCCGATGGTTTGGGCCTTGGGCACGAGGCCGTCGAAGAACGGCGGGAGCATCGGCATCGGCGTTTTGCCGTCGCGCTCGAGCTGCGTGTAGGCGGAGGCGGGCACCTTCGAGAGCGGCTTCTCGATGCCGGGGAAATCGGCGAACAGGTTGTTGAAGCTGCGGTTCTCGAGGTAGATCACGACCACGGTCTTGATGCTGGCCTTGAGCTGGGCATCGAACGTGCCGCCGGCGGCGACTACGGTCGTGGCACCGGCACCGCCTTCGGCGGCGCAGCCCGTGAGGGCGGTGGTGGCGCCTGCGGCACCGGCGGCGCTGATGGCGGCCAGACCTTGCAGAATGCGGCGACGCGACGGGTCAGACGGATTGTCGTCCTGGCTGTCGAGGGCGGGATCGTGCGGCTGGGGCGTGGCGTCGTGCGTCATGATGTCCTTGTTTGACGTGTCGGGCTTGGGTGCGCGCGTTGGCGCCCGCAGACGGTCGGCAAGGGTACGACGTACGAGTCAGGTCGTCACCCTGCCCAGGCGGGCGAGGCAGACGACGTTTTTACGCGTCGATTGTGACAATTCAGTGACGAAACAAAGGCACTTCCCGGCGAGGGGGCGGAAGTGGCGGGGGCGGGCCAGGTGCGGCGGGGTGCGGCGGGGAAATTCCGAATGTCTTGGGGCGATGTGCCACGCGGGCTTTGCGGTTTCTACAATGAGCCGTTGCACTTCGAAAGTGTCCCGATTCTCCGTATCTTGGTTTCCCCAAATCCCCGGACGCATGTTCGGGGCAGTTGCCCATCCCGCCAATGACTTCCCTATTGAGTACCCGCCTGCGGTCCGACCTGCCGTTCGATGTTCGTTTGCTTCGCGTCATGCGAGAGCGGTCGATGGAAGGCCACGAGATGTCGACCTCCGAACAACTTGCCGACGCGACAACAGTCGGCCTTGAAACCGTACGCGACGCACTCGGCCGTTTGTGGGCGGGGGGCGATGTGGTTCGGCTTGGCGGCGGCGAGGCTCCGCGATATGTCGTCGTGAGCGAGGCGGCAGGCAGCGTTGTTTGCGAACCGCATTTGACGCACGACGTCAGTCCGCCGCTTGATACGTCCCCTGCAACCGACACCGAGGCAGTGTGGGCCGACACGTCACGGGAGGCGGTGCTGCGTCGTCGACTCGAGGCACCGCTCTCGACGCGCACTGCGGTGGGCTACCTTCGGAATTTCGTCGACAGCTACGTCCCCAATCAAACATCACTGTTGCCCGCGGAGTTGGCGCGCGGATTGTTTGGGGCAGGGCGGCTTCCTGGCCGTCAGCCGGCGGGGACATTTGCACGGCGTGTGCTGGAGGAATTGCTGATCGATCTGTCGTGGTCGTCGTCGCGACTGGAAGGTAACCGCTATAGCCTGCTGGAAACCGAAGCGCTGTTTCGCGAAAAGACCATCGATGGGGATCGCGATGCGGTGATGTTGCTCAATCACAAGCGCGCGATTGAGTTTCTGGTGGATGCGGTGCCGCATGAGGGGCTAACCACGAGCTTGCTGCGCAACCTGCACGCGTTGCTCATGCAGGACCTGCTCTCAAACCGAAACGCCCTCGGCACGATCCGGTGCCGGCCCGTTGGTATTACGGATACGCGCTTTCAGCCGGAGCAGACACCTTGCGTGCTCGACGAGATGTTCACGCAGATCGTGACGAAGGCGGCAGAAATCCGAAATCCTATCGAGGCGGCATTCTTCCTCTGGGTGCAGTTGCCGTATCTGCAACCGTTCGAAGACGGAAACAAGCGAACGAGCCGCCTCGCGGCCAATGTGCCGTTGATGCTCAAGAACTGCGCGCCACTGTCATTTCTCGATGTTGATCCGATGGAATACGCGCAAGCCATGATTGGCGTGTACGAGTTTCGCGACACATCGCTAGCCGTGCGGCTGTTCGAACGAACTTACCGCAGATCGTTGACGAAGTACGCAACTGCCGCGCTCTCGGATGATTCACCGGATTTGGAGCGTGTGAATTTTCGCGCGCAATTGACGGTCGCGATCGATCGCATCGTCCGGGCCGGCGCCACGGTGTCGGATGCGGTATCGGCACTCAGTCTCACGACGGGCGCCTGTCAAACCTTTGTGCCGATTCTGGAGGAGGAGTTGTCGGAGCTCGGGCCTTTCAACTGCGCACGCTATTACCTGACACCGCATATGACGCAAACATGGATTGATGCGGGGCGTCCGAGTTGATTCAGAGGCTGCGCGTCGCCGGCCGAGGCGCAAGGTACCCACTATCCTCAAACAACCCGGTCCGGAATTGCTCAACCAGATCGTCGAGCAGGGCACGCAGAGCGCTCGGCATCTGCTTGCGTGAGGTATAGACGCCGTACACGGTCATTTCTCGCGGCACGTAATCGGGCAGCAGCGCTTGCAACGTGCCGTCGCGCAGATACGGCAACGCCGCATAGACCGGTTGCATGCCGATGCCGGCACCGGCGAGCGTCGCCGAGAGCAGTACGTTTGCCTCGTTGGCCGACAGATTGCCGCCGACGGGTACCCCCAGCGGTGTGCCGTCATGCGTGAACTGCCACAGACTCTTGCCGAAATACGTGTACGTCAGACAGTTATGCAACGCGAGATCTTCGGCGCGCGAGGGCGTGCCAGCCCGTTGCAGATACGCCGGTGCCGCGCACACCACGGAATGGCAGGTCGCGAGGCGTCGCACAATTAATCCCGGCGCCGGCTCTGACGTCACACGAATCGCCAGATCGATGCGCTCGTCGACCAGATCGACGGTGCGGTCGGCCACCACAAGGTCGATGGCCACACCCGGATGCCGCGCAATGAAACGCGTGACCGCCGCCGCCAGAAACGCCTGCCCGAGCGACGTGCTGCACGCCACCCGCAACAAGCCGCGCGGCGTCGTGTCGTCGTGCGACACGCTGGCAAGATCGTCGGCGATACCGAGCATCTCGCGGCACCGGGGCAGCGCGTCGAGCCCCGCCTCGGTGAGACTTACCGCCCGCGTCGTGCGATGCAACAACCGCGTGCCGAGCCACGCCTCTAGTTCCGCCAGATAACGCGACACCATCGCGCGCGACATGTCGAGCCGCTGCGACGCCGCCGTGAGCGAGCCGCGCTCGGCCACTTCGGTAAAGACACGCATGGCTGTCAGCCGATCCATGATTTGCTCGATCGATGCAACAAAGTGATCGTCATTATGGGCTTTTTCTGAGCGATTGGCGCGTCTACGATGTCACTCATGGAACGCGTCGAATGACGACGCAGGCAAGCCGGAACGCCAATGCCACCGTTCCCCCGCTCAAAAGGACAGCCCGTCATGACCCAAGCCCGTTTGCATTACATCGCCGATCCGCTGTGCGGCTGGTGCTACGCCGCCGCACCGCTCGTACGCGCTGCCCGTGACGTCGCCGGTCTCGACATCGCCCTGCACGGCGGCGGCATGATGGCCGGGCCCAATGCGCAGGCGGTCACGCCGCAATTGCGCAACTACGTGATGCCGCACGACCATCGCATCGCCGCGCTTACCGGGCAGCCGTTCGGGGATGCCTATTTCGATGGCCTGCTGCGCGACGACAGCGCCGTGTTCGACTCGGCACCGCCGACGGCTGCCGTGCTGGCCGCCGAGACGCTCGCCGGGCGCGGTCTCGACATGTTTGCCGCCTTGCAACGGGCGCATTACGTCGACGGCAAGCGCATCGCCGATCGCGACGTGCTCATCGATATCGCTGCCAGACTCGGTCTCGATCGCGAGGCCTTTGCCGACGCCTTCGATGCGCAGGACGATGCCGCGCTCATGCGCCACTTTCGCGAAAGCCGTTCGTGGCTGACGCGCGTCGGCGGCAGCGGCTTTCCGACGTTTGCACTGGAAATCGACGGCCAACTTGAACGGCTGGAACCTGGGCGCTATCTCGGCAAGCCCGACGCATGGCGCGACGCATTGCGTGAACGTCTGCTCGCGGCGCAAGCGGTGCAGACCCACGCGCCGGGTGGCGTGAATGCCACCAGCAACGCTGCCGAAACGCCTCCGCAATGCGGCCCTGACGGCTGCGCGATCTGAATCTGCCGCGGAAGTGATGTCTGCCGATGACGTCACCTCTGCCGAATCCCCCCTCACTCTCAGGAGACTCCCGATGAAAGTCGCATTGATTGGTATTACCGGCCGCGTGGGTACGCGTGTCGCTGCCGAGTTGCTGCAACGTGGTCACACAGTCACGGGTATTGCCCGCAACCCCGAGCGCGTCGAAGCCGAGGCGGGCCTGCGTGTCGTCAAGGGCGACGCTGCCGATCCGGCATCGCTTGCACCGCTGCTCGCCGGCAACGACGCCGTCATCAGTGCCGGTCGTTTCGTATCGATGGATGCGGCGAAGCTGGTCGACGCCGTGAAGCGCGCAGGCGTGCCGCGTCTGCTCGTCGTGGGTGGCGCGGGAAGTCTGGAAATTGCGCCGGGCAAGGCACTGATCGACACGCCGGAATTCCCCGAGGCGTACAAGGCCGAAGCCAGTGCGGGGCGCGACTTCCTGAACGTGCTGCGCGCCGAGCCGAAAGACGCGTCGCTGAACTGGACCTTCCTGTCGCCGTCGGCCCTGTTCGAGCCGGGTGAGCGCACGGGCAAGTTCCGTCTCGGGGGCGATGGCCTGCTGGTCGACGCCAACGGCAAGAGCTGGATTTCGATGGAAGACTACGCCATCGCGTTGGTCGATGAACTCGAAAAGAATCAGCACCCGCGCGCACGTTTCACCATCGGGTACTGATCCGCGACGCATTCACGACGGATTTATCGTGGATCGGATATCGGGCGAGGGCGGTGACGTCCTCGCTCGAAGTCTTTGGCGCGGTCGAAAATCATCGCTGACCGCTGACCGCTGACCGCTGACCGCTGACCGCTGACCGCTGACCGCTGACCGCTGACGTCAGCGTGCCTTTCGGAACGTCAGGTTAAAACGCACCGCGTCGGCGTCGAAGCTGCCTTCCACGCTGGCGATACCGTGATAGACGAGCCGCGACGGGCCGCCCCACACGACGACATCCCCCGGTTCAAGCCGCACCTTTCGCGTGCGATCACCCCGCTGCAATCCACCCCATAGAAAGACCGCTGGCAAGCCGAGCGAAACCGACACGATCGGTGCGTCCAACTCGCGTTCGTCCTTGTCCTGATGCAGCGTGAGACGTGCGTCCAGCGTGTAGCGATTGATCAGGCAGGCGTCAGGCGCGAAGCCCGCGTACCCGGCGGCGCTTGCCGCCTCCAGCGCAAGTTTCAAGAACGACGCCGGCATGGCAGGCCACGCCTTTCCCGAGAGCGGGTCGCGGGTGCCATAGCGGTAGCCCATCCGGTCACTGATCCAGCCCACTTCGCCGCAATTGGTCATGGCGACCGACATGCGTTTGCCACCCGGCGTGAGCCAGTGGCGTAACAGTGCCTGTGAAACCACCCCTTCGATATCGCCTTGCAACACGTCGAGGCTCGCCCCCGCATAGCCGCGCAGCACGAACGCGCCGGGGCCGAGTTCATCGGCCTGCACGTTTTGCCTCGCGCGGGGATCCGGCGAATCGTTGGCATCGGCGAAGAGATCGAGTGTCATGTGGCGTCGTGCAGAATCAGGCCCAGTGTGTGCCGGTGGCCACTGCGCAGGCGGCTCACACCATGGCGAAGATTCACGCGATACACCCCGCGTGTGCCGTTCACCGGGCGATGGTTCACGGCGAACACCACCGCATCGCCGCGCATCAACGGCATCACTTCGGCGCGCGATTGCATTCGTGGACGCTGCTCCGTCAGCACGAACTCACCGCCGGTGAAGTCCTCGCCCGGTTGCGAAAGCAGAATGGCCACCTGCAACGGGAACACATGTTCCCCATAGAGGTCCTGATGCAGGCAATTGTAGTCGCCGGTGCGATATCGCAGCAGGAGTGGCGTCGGGCGGCGCTGACCCGCCGCGTGGCACTGTTCGAGAAACGCCGCGTGTGTCGGCGGATACCGGACGTCGATGCCAAGTGCGGCGTGCCAGCGATGGGCAATTTCGCGCAGCGGTGCGTAGAATCCCTCACGCAACTCCGCCACAAGCGGTGGCAGCGGATACGCGAAGTATTGATATTCCCCCAGCCCGAAACCATGACGCGCCATCACCACCCGGCTGCGGAAGCGCGATGACGTCGGCGTAATGCTCGGGCGGCTGTCGGTCTCGCCATACAGGTCGGCGATCGCTGCGCATTCGTCGGCGCTCAACAGGTTCGGCACCCGTGCCGCGCCGAAGCCGTTGAGCTCGCCTTCGATCGCCTGCCAATCGAGCGTCTGCACCCTGCCCACCGGTTCGCGCGCGGTCATTGCTTCCCCTTGGCGGACGCGCCAACCGCGCCAACCGCGCCAACCATTTCGGCCTGTTCGTGCGCGAGCAGCGCGCGCTTGCGCTCCACCCCCCAGCGATACCCCGACAGCCCGCCGTCATGACGCACGATCCGATGGCACGGAATCGCCACCGCCAGCGTGTTCGATGCGCAGGCCTGTGCGACCGCCCGCACGGCTCGCGGCGCGCCGATCCGCTCGGCGATCTCGGAATAGCTCGCGACCTTGCCTGCCGGCACATCGCGCAACGCCTGCCAGACCCGCTGCTGGAAGGCGGTGCCCCGCACGTCCAGCGGCAGCGACAACCCGACACGCGGCGACTCGACAAACCCGACCACTTGGGCGACCCAACGCTCGAATTCGGCATCGGCGCCCGTGAGTTCTGCCTTCGGGAAACGATCCTGCAATTCGTGCACAAGGGTTTCCGGATCGTCGCCCAGCGAGATCGCGCACAAGCCACGCGGCGTGGCGGCGACCAGCAACGCGCCAAGGGAACATTGCGCGACGGCAAAGCGAATCGTTTCCGCTTGTCCACCTGCACGGAAGGCGGCCGGTTTCATGCCGAGCAACGCGCCGGCGTTCTCATAGAAACGGCCGTTGGAATTGAAACCTGCATCGTAGAACGCCGATGTCACGCTGCCCGCAGGGGGCAGCGCATCGCGCACGCGTTCGGCGCGGCGTCCGTTGGCATAAGCACGTGGTGTCACACCGGTGACGGCGCGAAACAGGCGATGGAAGTAATGCGGGCTGAGACCGGCCTCGGCGGCGAGGTCTTCCAGACGCGGCGCAACCTCGGCCGTGTCGATGCGGCGGCACGCGGCGGTGATCAGTTCGGCGTGACGTGCATCGAGCGTGCCTTGATCCGGCTTGCACCGCTTGCACGGGCGAAAGCCCGCATGCTCGGCCTCGGCCATATCGGCGTGAAACGCCACGTTCTCGCGCAGCGCCAGACGTGCCCCGCACGACGGACGGCAATATACGCCGGTGGTGCGCACGGAATAGAAGAATGCCCCGTCGGCCTCTTTGTCGCGGGCGGCGACGGCCGACCATTTGGCGGCGTCGGTCGCATAACGCGCGGCAGGTGTCGTCGTACCGGCCGGTGCCGGGGACTGGCGCGCAGTATTCGCGTTATCCGCGTTCTTCGCGTTATCCGTGCTATCCGCACGATTCGCTGCGTGACCGGCGCGCGCAGGGCTGGCCTGACGGACTGAAGGCTTGGTACTCACTTGATTGGCACACATCGCAGTGTTCTCCCAATGACTGATGACTTGCCTTCAGTTTAGGGAGCCGGTC
Source organism: Pandoraea sp. PE-S2T-3 (assembly GCF_002179965.1). GTDB lineage: Bacteria > Pseudomonadota > Gammaproteobacteria > Burkholderiales > Burkholderiaceae > Pandoraea. The sequence goes on along the minus strand of NZ_NGUQ01000007.1, from coordinate 61,920 downwards.
GCGATACCGCGCTCCGCTTCTTGCTATTGAATTCAGCCCAGTCCCGGCGTGGCTCAGACACCCGGTGGCATGGTCGTGCCAAGCTTGGCCGCGAAGCTCATGACCATCACCAGCACGAGCGCTTCGACGGCGATCACACGGGCGAAGGCCGTGGTGTCCAGATGCGTCTCGCCGGTATCGAGCGCCAGACGCGGCAGAAAGTGCCAGCGGTTCCACGCACCCAGTACGGCAGCGCAGGCAACGAGCACAAGCTTGGTGATCAGCCACGCGAGATACGGCGCGTTCTGCGTTGCAAACCACATAGAGGGCGTCTCGCCGAGCGTGCGCCATGCGTTGAACGCTCCCGTAACAAGCGCGACGAACATGGCGAGCGTAGCCACCGATGACAGACGCTCGCCGTACGCGGCTCTCGCGCCGACCGGCCAATGCCGCCAGCCCGGAATGACACAGCCCGCGACCAGCAGCACGCCGGTCCACGTAGCGGCCGCCCCAACGTGCAGCGTGTGGATGCCGATGGCAAGCCACGGCATGGACGCGTCGGCGGCATGCCCGGTACCTGCCCGGGCCAGTGCCAGCAGGACGGCACCGGCCGCGTAGATGGTGCGTGCGTGACGCTCCTGTTGATGCTCGCGGCGATGATGGCGGTCGCGGGGATCGTCCGCGACGGGTGGCGCGTCGCGCAAACGACGTCGTGCGTCGTACCACGTCCACGCGCCTGCGCAGAGCAGCGCGGTGCCGAGCGCCGCAACCCACTGCATGCGCCCGTAATGCGATTGCGTGAGCACCAGCCATACGTCGGCGAGCATGGCGGACGTGCTGTCCCAATCGCCGCCCGTCATCGCCTGCGTACTCGCCAGCACATAGGCGACCCACGCAATGACGGCGAGTCCCGCAGCAAACCCCGGCAGCACGCGCAGGGTCAGCCCGCGTCGCACCGCGTGCGGGCTGCGCAGCAGCAACACGCCAAGCGCCAACGCCAGCGCAAGGTTGAGCAGACCGGCGGTTGCCGGCTGCCAGGTGCCCGCTGCGAGATCGGACGGCATCACTTCACGGTGAACTTGAAGCTGCCTTGCGTGCGATGGCCGTCGTTGGCCACGGCGACCCAGTTCGCCTGATAGTCGCCGGCGGCGAGCGTCGGCAACGCCAGCGTGAGCGTCTTGCGGGCGGCGTCGAGTTCGGCCTTCGCCTCGGTCACCGGCTTGCCTTTCGCATCGACGACGGTGAGCTTCGAGAGCGCACCTTCGAGAGCGGAGTCGAATGTGACGCGTGCCGATTTGGGCGCGTCCACCGTGGCCTGCGCGGCAGGCTCGCTCGATACCGGATGCGCATGGGCCCACGCGCCTTGCGAAAGCCCGGTCAGACCGATGGCGGCAACGAGGGCGAGCCCTCGCGCAGCGCGGCGCAGCGGATTGAGGCGGGCGCCCGAGGTGCGAGTGGTTTGGGCGGTGCGGGGGGCGTAGGGGGTCTTGGACATACGCATATTGAGCTTGGCGAAAAAGGATTGGGGGGCGTCAATGCGACGTATCGGGCGCCGCGCGATGTGCGACCTGCACCGCTCGCGCAGTATCGCAGACCTTGCAGACCGATGCAGCCACCCGGCAGTTCCGCGACAGGCGGTGCGACGCGGTGTCGCGCAGTCCGCGGCAGGGCATGCCCGGTTCGGTGCTTGTCTTATATTTGCAACTCAGTTGCAAAATTAAAAATCTCTCCGTATCATCGCGATTTATTGCAACTCAATTGCATTTTTGCGGCGCCCGTTCGTCGCAGCCCCGCGATGACCACCGTCACACGATGCACCGCCGATAGCGGGGGTGCTCGTCCGGCCGGCCACACGTAGCTTGCGAAGCGATGGCGCCGCGCCCGTATGCGCGCCGACGCGTTCGATCTGGCTTGACGCTGCACCGGTCCCCCCGACGGCGCGCGCCACCGGCGTCACGCCCACGCCCTGCCGGCTTTTCCCAGGCTCCGGCATGGCGACACCCCTCGCGAGCGTCGTCGGCGCGCATCCCTACGGGGCTGCGTCGCGCTCACGCGCGGCAGGCACCACCCGTGAAAGGTTCAAACGGCAGCGGGCGTTGCCAGCCATTGATCGCCCCCCACGCAAACAGGATCCATCCGCCATGACACCTCCTCTCAATGCCGCTGCCGCCGCCACTGCCGCTGGCAGTGCCGACCGCCGTCTGCCCGTCACCGTCCTCTCCGGCTTCCTCGGTGCCGGCAAAACCACGCTGCTCAATCACGTGCTGGGCAATCGCGAAGGCCTGCGCGTCGCGGTGCTCGTCAACGACATGAGCGAAGTCAACATCGACGCGTCGTTCGTGGAACGTGGCGCCGCCAACGCCGGTGCGGCGCTGTCGCGTACGGAAGAGAAGCTGGTCGAAATGAGCAACGGCTGCATCTGCTGTACGTTGCGCGAAGACCTGTTGATCGCCGTGCGTGAGCTCGCACAGGACGGCCGCTTCGACTATCTGCTGATCGAGTCGACGGGTATCGCTGAACCGATGCCGGTGGCGGCGACCTTCGAGTTTCGTGATGAAGCCGGACAGTCGCTCGCCGACGTCGCGCGTCTCGACACTATGGTGACGGTGGTCGACGCGCTGCACGTGCTCGAAGACTTCCACGGTCTGGACACGCTCGCGCAGCGTGGCGAAGTGGCGGGGGAAGAGGATGAACGCCGTCTGGCAGAACTGCTGACCGAACAAATCGAATTCGCCGACGTGGTCGTCGTGAGCAAGGTCGATTGCGTCGACGCGGCACGGCTCGACGCCGTGAAGGCGCTGATCACCGGCCTCAATCCGTCGGCACGCATCGTGCTCGGCGAGCGCGGGCAGGTGCCGCTGACCGAAGTGCTGGGCACGGGGCGCTTTGACCCGGAGCGTGCGGAGCAGATGGCCGGCTGGGCGCAGGCACTCGTGGGCGATCACGCGTCGGAAGCCGACACCTTTGGCGTGACGAGCTTCGTTTTGCGCCATCGCGAGCCATTGCATCCCGCACGCTTTGCCGCGTTCATGGGCATGCCGCTGCCGGGCCTGATGCGGGCGAAGGGCTACGTATGGGTGGCGAACCGGCCCGCGTGGGCGCTCGCCTACTCGCGCGCGGGCAACACGGCGACGCTGGAGGCGGTCGGCCAGTGGTGGGCCGCCGCCGACCCCGACCATTGGCCGGCGCTTGGCGACCCGCAACGCGACGCGATCGAAGCCAATTGGGAAGCGCCGTGGGGCGACCGCATCAACGAAGTCGTCTTCATCGGGCGCGAGATGGATCGCACCGCCATCGAGTTCGCGTTCGCCGAGTGCCGTCTGGGTGTGGTCGAACTGGCGCAGGGTGACGCCGCATGGCGCGACTCGCAAGATGCGCTGGCGCTCGACTTGCCGGGCGGCACTGCATGAGTCGTGTGGGCTTGATTGGCGGCTTGAAAGGGATGGGGATGGGTCGTGTGAGCGGCAGCAACGACATGAACGGCAGCGCAGACCGCGCGCAGTTCACGCTCTCGCGCAGCTTCGTGTTTGAGGCGGCGCACACGCTGGCGCGGCGCGACATTGATCCGCCGAGCATCGACGCGAGCCGTCGCATTCATGGGCACAGCTACCGTGCGACGGTGGAAGTGACGGGCAAGCCGCAGGGCGAGACGGGCATGGTGCTCGACCTCGCCGTCTTCGACGCGGCGCTGGCGCAGGTGTGCGAGCGTCTGGATCACCGGCTGCTCGACGATGTCGCCGGGCTTGGACCCGCCACGCTCGAGAATCTGTGCAGTTTCATCTGGCGCACGCTGGCACCGCGTCTTGTCGGACTCTCACGCGTAACCGTGAGCCGCGATGCGCGCGGCGACGCGTGTTCGCTTGTTATCGGCCCTGCGTGAGCGAGATGAGGGCAAGCAACGCGAACGAAAAAAGCGGACGGTCCCTAAGGCACCGTCCGCTTTGCATGACGCATGACGCGCGGCGGGTGATCGCCGTACGTCATGCCTCTGCGCCTTAGAAGTCAGGCGTTTCCAACGGGCGCAGATCGAACACCAGCACTTCGGCGTCCTTGCCCTTGGCGAGCGTGAGCGCGGTTTCTTCGCGCACCCGCACGCCGTCGCCTTCACCCAGCGCCACGCCGTTCAATTCCACACTGCCGCGTGCGACATGCACATAGGCATAGCGGTTGGGCGCAATCGCCAGCGTGGCCGATTCGTCACCGTCGAACAGTCCGGCGTACACGCGCGCATCCTGATGGATGTGCAGCGAGTTGTCGGCGCCGTCCGGCGACATGATCAGGCGCAGACGGCCGCGCTTTTCTTCCGGCGAGAAACGCTGTTGCTGATACTCCGGCGTGATGCCCTTCTGGTTCGGCACGATCCAGATTTGCAGGAAGTGCACCGGCGTCGTCGGCGAGTGGTTGAACTCGCTGTGCGCTACGCCGCGTCCGGCACTCATCAACTGCACGTCACCCGGTTCGATCACCGAACCCGTGCCCATGGTGTCCTTGTGTTCGAGCGCGCCTTCGAGCACGTACGAAAAGATCTCCATGTCGCGGTGCGGGTGCTTGCCGAAACCTTGCGCCGGGGCCACGCGGTCGTCGTTGATCACGAGCAGGTCGGAGAAGCCGACTTGCTTCGGATCGTAATAGTTGGCGAACGAGAACGTGTGATGCGAGTTGAGCCAGCCGTGATTGGCAACGCCCCGGTCGGCAGCTTGTCTGATGTCCAGCATGTTGGGCTCCTTGGTGTTCGTCGATTCGGTTCGAATCAGTGAGAGGCGGTGATGCGGTGTTGTTTGCCTCGATGACTCACATTTTAGGGTCCCCGGCGAGAACTACAATCCGTCTGAATGGCGAATAATTGTCACATTTCAGATGACAATTGTTGTGCAATGGATTGACGGGATTTCCGTGTGAAGGTCGGATAAATCTGAGCCGAGCGGTGAAATTTGCCGAAAAGTCGCGTGAAAACGGCAAAGACGTGCGGCCGATGCGCGCGTTGACGCACGATGTGCGAGACTACGAGCCTTCTTTCGCATGGCAGACCGGCCGCCCTGCGAGGCCACGGGCCTCGTTAGTCACGCCGGCGCTGTCGGCGCTGTCAGCCTGACCGCCCCCACTCTGGAGATTCGTCATGAGCCGCACCTTTGCCTTTCGTATCGTCAACGTTTTTGCCGAAACCACGTTCGGCGGCAATCCGCTGTGTGTCTTCGAAGATGCGCGCGGCATGAGCGACGACGAAATGCGAGCGCTGGCGCGACAGTTCAATCTGTCCGAGACGACGTTTATCCTGCCGTCGGAGACTGCCGACGCGCATGTACGCATCTTCACGCCCGGCTACGAAATGCGTTTTGCCGGTCACCCGACGCTGGGCACGGCCCACGTGCTGCGCTCGATTCGTAATCTCGGCGACGCGGTGACGCTGCAATTCGCGGCCGGTCTCGTGCCGGTGCAGGCCGAAGGCGATCATTGGACGCTCACGGCACCGTCGCATGGCGAACCGAAGATCGAGAAGGCACACGAAGCCGACGCCGACATCGCGGCGCTCGTGCGCCTGTCGCGTGACGATCTGGCGCAATCGCCGCAGTGGGTCGATACCGGTGCCGATCAGTTGCTGATTCCGCTGAAGAACGCCGATGCAGTGGCCCGTGCAACGCCAGACAGCGCCCGGCTGGAACGCTGGCCGCTCTCGAGCCTCGAGCGCAAGACGGGTTATGTGTTTTCCATCGATGCCAATCATGGCGGCGAGCTGGAAGTGACGGCGCGCTACTTCTTCACCACGCAAGGCGGTGGCGTGAGCGAAGATCCGGGCACCGGTTCGGCCTGCGCGAATCTGGGCGGCTGGTTGATCGGACAGGGCTATCCGCTGCCGGTGCGCGCGCGCGTTTCGCAAGGTGACGCGATCGAACGTCCGTGCCGCCTGACGCTCGAAGTGACGGCCGACCGTCAGATTCGCGTCGGCGGTAACGTGATCGAACTCGCGCGCGGCGAAGTCAGCCTGTAATCGTTTGCGAGCGTCGCAGGGCAGTCGCGCTCTGGACGCGGGGAGAATTCAACGGATGTACGCATTGGCAGCACCGGTCGAAACCGAGCTGGAAATCAGGAAGAGCCGGTTTATCGGCATTGTCATGCCCGTGGCATCCCGCGAGGTGGCAATGCGCGAGCTCGACGCGCTGCGCGTGCGTTATCCCAACGCAACGCATTACTGCTGGGTGTTGTTGTGCGAAGGTGCGTCGGGTTTCGACGACGACGGCGAGCCCGGTGGCACGGCGGCCAAGCCCATGTATAACGTGCTGATGCATAAGGAGCTGGCCAACGTGCTGGCCGTGGTGGTGCGCTACTACGGTGGTATCAAACTCGGTGCGGGCGGCCTGACCCGCGCCTACGGACAGGCGGTGAGCGAAGCCCTGAAGCTGGCGACGCTCACCGCCGTCGAACCGATGGCGGAGCCGAGCTACCGTTGCAGCTTCGCGCACGAAGCGCCGCTGCGCCGGATTGCCGAGCGTCACGCGGCCACCGTACTGGATGTCAGCTACGACGACGGCGTGACCCTGCGGCTGAGTCTCAAGGCGCGCGATGTCGACGCCTTCGAGGCCGACGCTACCGAAGCGCTCAGCGGCGGACTCGAACGGGTCTAGGCAAGGCGCGGTCTGCGCCGAAAAACGTCGGCAAACAGGCCTTCTGTGCATTGCCGACATTGCCGACATTGCAGTGGCGGATGCCCGCGCCCCGCCCATTCCTCCCAATTACCGAACGTTGATGACGCCGCGCATGCCGGCTTCGTAATGGCCCGGTTCCAGACACGCGAAGTCCACCGTGCCGGCTTGCGTGAAATGCCACACGAGCGTCTTTTGCTGGCCCGGCTCGACGGTGACCGCATTGGGCTCGGCGTGCGACATACCGGGCATCTGCTGCATCATCTTCGCGTGCTCGGTGAGCGACGCTGCGGTGCCCAGCATCATCTCGTGACGGATCTTGCCGCTGTTGGTCACGACGAAACGCACCGTGTCGCCACGGCGCACCGAGAGTGTGCCGGGCGAGAAACGCATGGTGTCGCGCATATCGACTTCGACGGTGCGCGTGGCTTGCGCCGCGTCGCCCGCTTCACCGATGTTGGTCGCAGCACCGTCGCCGTGCGCGTGCTGCATGTTGTGCATCGCGTGCGGATCGTCGGCAAAGGCCGGCGCCGCCGAAACACTCAGCCCCAGCGCAGCCACCGGAATCAGCAAGCGGATGACATGGCGCAACGGCATGCGCGCGGACAACGGCGACTGCGGCAGACGGGCAAGGTGACGGCTGAGCTGACGGCGGATCTGACGGAAGTGGGACGAACGAATCATGATTTGCCTCCGGTAACGGGCGGACGTTGGGAAGAAGGTGAAGCCGACGGTAGGGTTGAAACATCGCCTTGCCACGCACGCGCGACCGAGCCGCGTGGCGCGCCGGGCTTCTGGGCATACCAGCCGGGATCGCGATAACTGTCGCGCGGCTGGTCGCGCCGCACTTTTACGGTGGTGAACATGCCGCCCATTTCGATCGGCCCATACGGACCGGTGCCGGTCATCATCGGCAGCGTGTTCTCGGGCAGTGGCATCTCCATGCCGTTCATCGAGCCTCCGGTTTCTCCCATCGCCATATAGTCGGGAATGATGCGCGCAATCTTGCCGGCGATGTCACGCTGATTCACGCCGAGCATGGTGGGCACCTCGTGTCCCATGGGGTTCATCGTATGGTGCGATTTGTGGCAATGGAAGGCCCAGTCGCCCAGCTCCGTTGCATCGAACTCGATGGTGCGCATCTGACCGACCGCGACATCGGTCGTCACTTCCGGCCACTGCGCCGAGGGAGGGACCCAGCCGCCGTCGGTGCCCGTCACCTTGAACTCGTGACCGTGCAGATGAATCGGGTGATTGGTCATCGTGAGGTTGCCCACGCGAATGCGCACGCGGTCTCCTTGTCGCGCCACCATCGGATCGATGCCCGGAAACGCGCGGCTATTCCATGTCCACAGGTTGAAGTCGGTCATCTCGTTCACGCGCGGCGTGCGCGTGCCCGGGTCGATCGCATACGCGTTGATGAGAAACACGTAGTCGCGGTCGACCGGCATCGCCGCCGGATCTTTCGGATGCGTGACCCAGAAGCCCATCAACCCCATCGCCATTTGCATCATCTCGTCGGCATGCGGGTGGTACATGAACGTGCCAGCCCGCTTGGCTTCGAATTCGTAGACGTAGGTCTGTCCCGGAGCAATCGCGCGCTGATTGAGACCCGCCACGCCATCCATGCCGTTGGGCAAGCGCTGACCGTGCCAATGCACGCTCGTCGCTTCGGGCAGACGATTGGTGACGTAGAGCCGCACGCGGTCGCCTTCCACGACTTCGATGGTCGGCCCCGGACTCTGGCCGTTGTAGCCCCACAGATTCGCCTGCATGCCGGGCGCAATCTCGCGCACGACGGGCTCGGCAATCAGATGGAATTCCTTCACGCCATTGCGCATGCGCCATGGCAGAGTCCAGCCGTTGAGCGTGACGACCGGTCGATACGGGCGCCCATTCGGTGGGGCGTGCGGTGTCGCGGTGCTGGCGTCGCTGCGCGTCGCCGCTTCGGGGATGGCTGCGAGACTGGTTCGCTCGACGGCGGCCGTGCCCATCATGGCCAGACTCGCGTCACGCAGGAATCGTCGACGTGACGTCATGCGCCACCTCCCAAGCTTTCACGTAATGCCGCGTCGGCCAGCCAGAAGTCTGCGGTGGCGTCGATGTAGGCGAGCACGGTGTCGCGTTGTTCGCGGGCGTCCGTGAGTAAGTCGAACACGCTGGAGAGCATGCCGTTGTAGCGCAGCAGCATTTCGTCGGAGACACGCTGGCGCAGCGGCAAGACTGTCACGCGGTAGTGCTCGGCGATGTCCCACGCGGCGAGGGTCTGCGCGCGGCGCGTGCGCACGTCCGCGCGGGCGGCGACAGCGGTATCGGCCAGCCGATCGACGCGCTGCCGATAGCGTGCCTCCGCGCCGGCAACACGCGCGCTGCCCCAGTCGAACAGCGGCACTTCGAGCGAAATCTCGTAGCCGCGCTCGTTGGGCGAGCCTGTGGCGCTGTTGTCGCGATAGGACGTGTCGAGCACATTGATGAAGCGTGTCGCCTGTGTGAGGCCGAGATCGCTGGCCGTCGCGTCGAGTGCGGCGCGCGCTGCATTGATGTCGGGGCGCTCACGCATCGCCTGCGCTTCGGCGTCGGGCCACGCCGGACGCGTGCGAGGCAACGACGGCAGGCGCGCGGGCAACGTGAACGTGAGCTGCTGACCCCATAGCCCCATCTGCCGGGCAAGTTGCTCGCGTGCCGTGTTGGCCTGCTCGCGGGCGCGGGCCAGCCGCGCTGCGGTATCGGCGTAGACAAGGTTCTCCTGCGTACGGCGCATCGCGCTGAAGGTGCCTGCCCGGGCCATGCCGTCGGCCAGTTCGCTGGCGGCCTGCGTGGCGAGACTCGTCTGTTCGAGAATCTGCACGCGCTCTTGAGCGGCGACCGCCTCGACCCATGCCCGCCGGGTAAGCGCGGCCTGCTCGATGATGGCTTGCGTCACTTGTGCCTGCACTTGGGCGAACCGTCGCGCTTCGACGCGCGACGCGAGCGGCATCGTCAGCACACGCACGAAGTCGATACCCCACGTGCGCTCGATCGAGATGTCGCCCCCGCCTTGTACGCGCTGAAAGGCAAAGCGCGGGTTGGGCAGACGGCCCGCTTGCACCAACGAGGCTTCGGCGATGCCGAGCTCCGCATAGGTAGCCTGCAAGCCGCGATGGTTGATGAGCGTGAGTTGCACTGCCGTGTCGATATCGAGCGGCTTGGCGAGCAGGGCGTCGCGCTGTTCGGCGAGTGCTTGCGTGGTGGCATCGTCGCGCGCCCAGACGGTCGACTTGCCCAGCCGCTGCTGTGCTGCCTGCGCGACCGGCGTGAAACCACCGTCGTCGCTGAAGGTGGCACAACCGGTGAGCGCTAACGCGGCGAGTGAAATGAGCGCGCCTTGGGTGCGACGGGCGTGACGGTGGAGGCGAGTTGACGTCGTCATCGCGTGCCTCCGCTCATGGAGTGCCCGGCGTGCGGGTCCGCTGCGGCTGCGGATGCCGGTGAGGTTGCCGGCATCGGCATGGCGTGATTCATTGCACCATGGTCCATCTGGCCACCGCCGGACACGCTGGCATTCACCGCGCGCCAGTTTCCGGGCGGCACGGAGAGCGCGGGGCGGGCAAAGTCATGCAGTACACCGGGGGCCGCGGATGGCCCAGCAGGCGCGGCCGGATTTGCGGGGTCGTAAGTTGCCGTCGCAGCAGAAGCCTGCGGCGCGCCAGCGGGATCGGTCGCCGCGTGTGCCGGTGGTGCGCTGAACGCATACGCCACCGATAGCGCGGCTGGCACGGTGAGCGCGTGCCGTCGCAAAGAAAGAAGCATCATCGAAAGACTCGTCGAGCATGGCGATGGCCGCGCTCATCGGTTCACGACGAGGCAGCGGACATCGCAAGTTCATCTGACGAACGGACGTAGCAAGCGCACTGCAAGCGATCGCAGAAAGCGTGCGTAGCAGGACAGACGTCGGTTCGAGCGGGAACAGTGACGGCGAGCGGTGCGCAAATTGAGCGCAAACGTCACACCATCAGAAACTCAGACGAGGGTGGCTTTCGGAGGGCGTTCCAGTGCGGCAACGAACGCGCTGGCGGCGGACGTGCGCAAGAACGGAATGACGGTGGAAGGCTGGGCGTCCGGCGTGCGAAGCGCCAGACTTTGCGGCAGTGCCGTGCAGACCACGCACGCGGCGCATGCCGAGCAACTGGCGTGATGCGAGTGTTGCGCAGCGGTGTCAGACGAGGTGTCGTGGCCCGCAGCGTGAAGCGTTGCGTCGTGGGTGCCGTCGCTGGCCGACATCGTGTCATGCGACATGTCACCCATCGCGTGATGCATCGTGTGTTGCGCGGTGCCATTAGCCATGACGGAATCGTCGTGCGCCATCGCGGCCATCGGCGTGGCAAGTTGCGCCACGCTTTGCACGGGTGAACCCGGCGCGCAATGCGTGCGCAGCGCGGCCAGTGCCTGTAACGGCAAGGTCACGCACAACAGCCACAGCACGAGGAGTTTGCGCCAGCGATTCATGCCGCGCAGTCTAGCATTGCCGGCAGGCCGCTCGCAAATGGACGGAAATAAGGACACACGAACGCGTCTGGCAACTGGGCTACGCGGCGTCCGTCGCCTCAGTGCTCGAACAGATGGAACGACTCGAAGTGCGTGCGCCGCCGCGAGAGCGCAACCAGATTGACGACACACACCACGGCCACGAGCACGAACAGCGGCGCGGAGACTTCGATCGTATCGCTGGCGAGAAACGAGACCAGCGTGAGCGCCACCATCAATCCGAGGAGTACCCATTGCAGGCACGCGGCCAGCCGCAGATGCCGCTCCGACTGCGCGACGAGGACGACCAGCGAGACGTAGAACGGCGCAGCCAGCAACGCCAAGGTGAATATGGCGAGCAGCACGCCGAGCACGCTGGCGAGCATTTCATGCCCGTCGGCGGCGCTCGCTTGCACGCCCACCACGGTGGCGGCAGCGAGATAGAGCAGCATCAGACCATCAAGAATGATCGCGAGTCGGTTCATGACATCTCTCCGACAGGGGGAGGGCGGAGGTCATATCGCCCCGCACGACAGGGGCGGGGGCCGGTAGCAGTCAGACAATACGGTGGAGGCTCAGGTGCCCGGCGCGTCGCCAGTCAAGCGGCGCGCCGGCAGACCAGACTAGTCGCGCTTTGCGATATTGCTGTGACAACGCGATATCGAAAAAGTGGCACGTCTCGCCTCATCGATGAGATGCCGGACGCGCCGCCGTCAGCGCGACGGCTCGTGGGGTGACGGCGGCGAATGTGGCGAGGGCGCTGCGTTCGACGGCGGCAGCCCCCCGGGCGAACACAGGTCTAGCCAGCCCGTGGCGGCATCGATTGCGGCAGGGTCCTGCGCGGCTTGCATCCGGTAGACGGTTACATTGCCGGCATCGTCCGAGCAGAACAGGTCGCGTTCGAGATCGGCAATGATCTCAAGCCGCTGCTGGAAGCGATAGAAGCCGATCGGCGTGAGGTCCTGCACCAGCGCGGCAAAGGTTTCGGGGTAGAGGTAGAGGCGTCGCGGCCAATGCCCATGGCGTCGGCGAAACTTGCCGAGGGCGGCGAGCACATGCGCGAGCGTGCCGCCATGACCCCGCAGGTAATAGGTAGCTTGGGAGAGATCGGGGGCGATGGCGGCGATTGGACTGATCGCGTGAACAGACCCCAACGCGCCAACGGGACCAACAGGACCAAGCGGACCAAGCGGACCAATGGGACCAACAGAGCAGATGTCGCCGGGAATCGTGGGGTAGCCCATGATGTCACCCCGTGCGACGCGTGCAGACACGAGCACACCCGAACGGGTGCACTGCCAACGACAGACAGGTATCCACAAACACTCCGTTGACTTCCCGAAGTTGAGTGCCCGGTGAATATTGCTCTTGTGCTTTGATAGTTGCAGACGGCTGCGGGCAGCGATATCCGCACTTTCGCCTAATCCGTCGTCATGAGGCGACAGTGTGACTGCGTGCGAGAGCGCGCAAGTGGCAGCGTATCGTGGGCACCAAAGGAAACCGGCGGGCTAAGCCGCCGGTTGAGGCCCCATCGGGGCATCGCCAGCCGCGTGTACCGGCGCGGCATGGTAAGGGCCAAGAAGACTTGGCACCAGGGGGCACTGCCACAATGCATTGAACCGTCGCCGGTTCCGGCCGCGCCCATGCAGTTTGACTGCCCTCCGAGTATAGGTCGCAAGACTGACGTGCGAATCGGCCTTTTGGATGAGCATGAGGATGCGCACGGGGACGCGCGCGGGGCCAGCGCGAACTAACCCGCCTGTCAGCACTCGAATTGGCGCACCATTTCCCCTGTCACCGTGGTTTCGTCCGGGCCCGGTTTGCGTTCTAATGACGCCATATTCCGCAGTATGTGCCCGATGCAGGACAGTCAAACATTCCTATGATGGCAACGAATTCTCTAAAACAATGGGCCCTGCTGGCCTGCCTGTGCGCAGCGCAGACGGCCTTTGCGGCGGACCAGTGCGAGGGCATCCTCCTGCTGGCCAAGAGCGCGCAGAACGGCTTTGAAGACATCACCGGCCCACTCGCGGCCAAGAACGATCGCGGCGAAAGCTATCAGGCGACCTATTCGGTGCCGGGCGGCGATTGCAAGGTGTTCCGGGCGACCGGACTGGCACCGACTTATGAGTGCATCTGGGACTACCAGAAGATCACCCCGATGGATCTGCGCACGCAAGCGCAAGGCTTCGCCACACAGGTCTCGCGCTGCACCCGTGGCGTGACGACGTTGCGCACGACCACGACCAACTCCGCCGGTCTGCCCGCCGAATGGCAGAGCGCGAGCAAGAAGTACGCGCGTCCGGTGAACTTCACGGTCACGGCGCAAGACCTGGTGACGCCGCGCGGCGAGCGCATGCGCGAGATTTCGCTGTCGGTCGAGAAGCAGTAAGCAGGTAAAAGGCGGGCAAAAAGCAGGTCATAAGCCGGCAGAAAGCAGGCGCTCGCCCAAGCGAATTGCGCAGCCACAACGCGCAGTTACAAACGGTTGCACACCACCCCGCGCGTTAACATCTTTTCGGTCGACGCTCGTTCGGCTGACCCGGTACATTCATTCTTGAGGCGTATGGCGCAGGTATGCGCTGCCCACGCGAAGGTTGCGTGACTGTCGCCTCGTGCCAACCGGCCCCACCCTCGGGCCGGCCGATGTCGGTCGAAAGCCGGCGATATCGAAATGAGTGCCCGTATCCGCTGCTGTTTCCTCCTGCTGCTCGTGTGCGCCTATCCTGCCTGGGCAGAAGGCGGGCGTGGACGCGACCCGCTCGACGTCAACAAGGCGTCGTTGCGCGAGGACATCAGCCGCTTCAGCGCCGACCGCGGCCGTGGTCAGTCTGCCTACCCGAACTGGGCCGCCCCGGCCGAACCCCGCGAACGGCAGTACACCCCGCAAGGCGGCCCGCGTGGCCCGCACGGCGGTGGCGGCGGCGGTCGTCGCGAACGGTAATTCGGCACCTCAGCGGCGACGTCCGTCCCTGAGCCCACGCTCCGACGCTGCGCTGCACCTGCCCCTGAATTTCTCCCTTGAGTGAATCGAATGTTGCATATGTGCAACATCGGATGCGCTCGTCTGTCCGCAATGCCGACTTCAGGTCGCGCTTCATGACCCCCCATCAAACGCGCACATCACAGCGAATGTGAGTGTTCGCTAACCCGGCAATATAAGGGATATATCGATCCTGTTATACCGAGGTTAATTGTGGCGCGGGTGGTCGTCCGAATTTTGTCTCCCCACCATTTCCCGGCCACCTCATGTGGCGATTTTTCTACGCGGTTTCGGCGTACCGAGGCCGCGGGGGCTGTGCGAGAATCACGGCCGTTCAACAGGGAGGCGCTTCGCAAACGAGCGCCGGCAGGGCCCGCGCAGGGGCGGGAGCAGGCACACAAAATACTCAAACCAAGGAGAAGTCAATGAAGCGGAGCATGGCCAAGGGCCTGGGCGGGGCAATCATTCTGGGCGCGTGCATGAGCACGGCGGCGTTCGCACAATCGAACGTCACGCTGTACGGTCAGGTGGATGCCTTCGTGGGCGCGGTGAAGAACCCGGGCGGCAATACGGCCTGGACGCAAGGCGGCGGCGGGATGTCGACGTCGTACTGGGGCATGAAGGGTAGCGAAGACCTCGGTGGCGGCCTGAAAGCCGTGTTCGTGCTCGAAGACTTCTTCCGTCCGCAGAACGGTCAGTACGGCCGCTTCCAGGGCGACTCGATGTTCTCGCGTAACGCGTATGTCGGCCTGTCGTCGGACACCGCCGGTACCGTCACGATCGGCCGCCTGACCACGTCGTACTTCGTCTCGACGATCCTGTTCAACCCGTTCGTCGATTCGTACACGTTCAGCCCGATGGTGTTCCACACCTTCATCGGTCAGGCCGGTCAAGGTATCGTCGGCGACTCGGGCTGGAGCAATGGCGTGATGTACACCACGCCGAACTTCAAGGGCCTGTCGGGCAGCGTGTCGTACGCGTTCGGCAACAAGGCGGGTGAAGCCGGCCAGAACAAGTGGAGCGCATCGGCGCTGTACTTCAACGGTCCGTTTGCCGCGACCGTGGCTTACCAGCAAGTGAAGTTCGACTCGGTCCCCGACGACATGGCAGGCATGCCGGGCTTCCGCAGCCAGCAGGCCCTGCAATTGGGCGCCACGTACGACTTCCAGATCGTGAAGCTGTTCGGCCAGTACCAATACATTCGCAACAACGTGACGGGTGGCGGCGTGTCGGAAAATGGCGGCCAGCTCGGCGTGTCGGTGCCGCTGGGCAATGGCAGCGTGCTCGCGTCGTACGCGTACACGAAGAGCTCGGGCGCGACCAACGTCAACCGCAAGACGTGGGCACTGGGTTACGACTACCCGCTGTCCAAGCGTACCGACATCTACGCGGCTTACATGATGGACAAGGTGAGCACGCTCTCGACGGGTAACACGGCAGGCGGTGGTATTCGCATGAAGTTCTGATGTCGCGCGGTGCGGCAGCGATGCGCGCACCGTTCGGGTCCGGCAAGGGGGCAGACGCCAATTTGGGGTGCGTCTGCCCCTTTGTCGTTTTCTGCGCGGCACACGCGCCGCATCGCCACTTGCGAGTTCCGCACAGCGGTTTCGTGTGTCACTGATCCGACGTGTCCGCGCTATGATTTGTGCACCGAAAATCCACCAGACACGGAGCAGAGACGACATGACGATTCAACACGTAGGCATCATTGGCGCGGGCACGATGGGTAACGGCATTGCGCAGGCCTGTGCGGTGGCCGGACTGCCGGTCACGATGGTCGACATCAGCGACGCCGCCGTGAACAAGGGCCTCGCCACCATCGCCGGCAGCCTTGATCGCCTGATCAAGAAAGACAAGCTCACGACGGCCGAAAAGGAAGCCGCACTGGCGCGCATCTCGACGTCGACCGATTACGCAGCGCTCGCCGGTGCCGACATCGTGATCGAAGCGGCGACCGAGAACTTCGACCTGAAGGTGAAGATCCTCAAGCAGCTTCAGGGCGTGGCCAAGGCCGATGCCATTCTTGCCTCCAACACATCGTCGATCTCGATCACCAAGCTGGCCGCCGTCGTTGAGAACCCGTCGCAGTTCATCGGCATGCACTTCTTCAACCCGGTGCCGCTGATGGCGCTGGTGGAAATCATTCGCGGCCTGCAAACGAGCGACGAGACGCATGCGCGCGTCGATGCGCTCGCCCGCCAACTCGGCAAGTCGCCGATCACCGTGAAGAATGCCCCGGGCTTTGTGGTGAACCGCATTCTCGTGCCGATGATCAACGAAGCCTTCTTCGTGCTGGCGGAAAACCTCGCGACGCCGGAAGAAATCGACGAAGGGATGAAGCTCGGCTGCAATCATCCGATCGGGCCGCTTGCGCTCGCCGACATGATCGGGCTCGACGTCTGCCTCTCGGTGATGAACGTGTTCTACGAAGAGTTCGAAGACTCGAAGTATCGTGCGTGCCCGCTGCTCAAGGAAATGGTGGCGGCCGGCTATCTCGGCCGCAAGACCGGCCGCGGCGTCTACACGTACTGATCGTTCTGTGCGCGATCCGTCTGGGCAGACTGCCGTAGAGGCGGCGTGCCCAGCGGACGTGTCACCGAGATGCGATAGGGCGCACCGCGCCGGTAGCCCGCATCTTGGAGCGTCGGCGCGAGCATGTCGCTCACTTCCCGTTCGCTGCGCGCCTGTTCGAACGTCACCATCTTGATTCGACTCCACGGGTCGAAGAGCCGGCTGCGATAGCGCGACGACAGGATGGCCCGGGCAAATTCCAGATGTGTCAGACCGTCCACCAGCCCCTCGACCGGCGGCTGCGGTGTCGCCATCTCCAGCATCTTGATGAGCACGGGCGACTCTGAATAAAGCAGCATGACGTGGGCCGGCCTGTTTTGCGGGCGCACGGTGACCATGCGCAGTCGTGACTTCGGCACCCCACGCGCCAGCATGAAGTGGAACAGCACCTCGGCGTTCTCATGGCAGAACGCTTCGAGCCCGGGACGCCCCAGGTAGTACATCGCAGTGAGTTCGGCGGCGCGGCGCTGTTGGCTGGACAACGGCGCGGTCGGATCGATGTCGCGCAGCCCTTCCACGAGAGCTTCACGAATGTCGGTAATCGAGTTGTCCCGAAACAGCCGGAGATCGTGGCGATTGCTGCGTAGCAGACGCAACTCGCCGAGCGTATCGAAGGCCTCCTGAATCGCATCGCGCACCCGCTGATCGGCGATGCCGACGAGATCGAGCACGTACCCGCGAATGCTGTCCGTGGCGCTACGCGGCGTGTCCATCCGGCTCTGCGCGCAGCCGCCACCGCACAAGCGCAGCGGCGCGTGGGCGTACCACTGGCCGGTGGCCGGGTCGAATCGCACGGGCACCTGCGGCTTACCGGCTCGCGGGGCATTGACGTACCAGTAATCACCGACCTTGGATCGCTGCACGCGATAGTCGCCGCCGGTGCCGCGCAGGAAGAAGCGACTCCCTCGCAAAACGAGCCCGGGCAGCAGATGTGTCAACGGTTCTGTGCGCGGCAGCGATTGTGCATAGCCCCGCAAGAATTCGCTTTCGCCGTGAATGGGCATCGGCGATCGCGCACCGGCGTGTCGCGCAGGGGAAGGTTTCAATACCGGGCGCCACTGCGTCGGCACTCGAAAATCATGGGGGGGCGGACCTGTGTCGGTCGCCACGGCGCCGTGCGCTTCGCTGCGTGGTGCAGGCGCCGCGGCGACACGCGGCGAGGCGTCTGCCTGCCGGTGCGGCTCGCCGATACCGTCCATGCCACGCAGATCGGAATTCGAAAGCACCGCTGCGACTCGGTGAACCGCCGGCGAGTGTCCGGACAACGCTTCGGACATGAGTTGCGCCACGTCGCCGGGGACACGCAGGAGTTGCACGCCCGGAATCATGCCGGTGGCGTAGTCCAGCGCGCGCATGCCATTGCGCAGTTGCTTGCGTGTCGTCGCCGGCACGTCGTGTCCCGTCGACACGACATAGGCATCGCTGATCGACTCGGCGAAGTTCGCGAAGGGGGAGCCCCCCGAGGCCAACGCTTTCAGGACATCGTTCGCGTTGTAGTCGGTCTTGATCGGGGCATAGGCGACTGGCTCGATGAGAACCCCCGCAGATGGCGTGCCGGTATCGCGCGTCTCGACGGCGTCGCGTGGTCGTGCGATGGCGACTGGCAACGCAATGTTCGCGACGAGCAGCAGTGCGCACGCCATCGGCCACCCGATAAGCGAAGCGCGAGCGGACGAACCGTTGTCAGGCGCAGGGGAAGGTCGCTCGGTCGTTTGCGACGCCGGTCTGCGCTGCCGATGAACGCTCCGAATCGCCACGGCGGCCTCCGACTGCGCTGGACGTCGTGGCGTTTTTCGCACCACGGTCATCGGCAAACCGTAGCGAAGTGCCGCAGGATCCGCGTGCCGCTGTGCGCGCTTCATCATGACGAATCCTTCGCATCTTGGGGAATTCGCTCACTGCGCGGAGACGCCCCGCCCGGTGACGACAGACTGGTGGAACTGGTACGGGGTGTGCCCAGCGGGCGGGTGATCGATACGAAGAAGGGCTCGCCGTTACGCGCCCCCGCGTCTTCGAGCATCACGCGCAAGGTGTCGAGCACCTCGTGCTCGCACCGCGCACGCTCGAACGACTGCATCTTGATTCGCCCCCACGGGTCGAGCAGTCGTGTGCTGGCACGTGTGGCGTAAATCTCTTGTGCGAAGGTCAGGTCGGTGATGCCATCGACGCGTCCGTCTACGGCCGGCTGCGGTGTCGCCCAGTGCAGCATCTGAATGACATTCTTCGATTCCGTATAGAGCACCATCACGTGCGGCGGCCGGTTGCGCGGACGCAGCGTGATCATGCGGATTCGGCTCGCCGGCACCTGATTGGCGAGCATGAAGTGGAAGAGCACTTCCGCGTTTTCCTGGCAGAAGGCTTCGGAATCGGGATGCTCCAGATAGTAGAGCGCGGTGCATCTGGCCGCCTGTCGCTGTTGCTCAAGCAGCGGGGCGTTACGGTTGATGCGGCGCATGGCGTTCGACAGGCTTTCCCGTATCTCGACGATCGAGTTGTCGCGCCGTGGCCGTAGATCGTCGCGATTCGTGCGCAACAGGCGCAACTCGCTCAGGTCGTCGTAGGACTCCTGAATGGCCCGGCGCACCTCGGGCTCGCGAATGCTGGAAAGATCGAACACCATGCCGAGCATGCTGTCGCTGTTGCTGTTGCTGGCCACTTCCGATGCCTTGCTGGACCCGCAGCCGCCCCCGCACAAACGCAAGGGTGCATGGGCCCGCCATTTTCCCGTCGCCGCGTCGTAGACCACAGGGATTTTCGGCTTGCCGGCCTCATGGGCTTCGATGAGCCAGTGATCGCCGGTCTTCTGGCGCTGCATGCGGTAATAGCCACCGGTGCCGCGTATGAAGTAATGGCCATCCGCCACGATGATGCCGTGTAACGTGTCCGGTCCTTCAGGACCGGCAGGCAAGGGACTGTGAAGCACATTCCCGGGAAGCGGTTGCGCGTAGCCGGTGAGATGTTCGCGTTCTCCCGTCACGATCTCCGGCAAATGGAAAGCCGGGGCGTCGAGGGGCTCGCGCGGCGGCTCGGGTGCGGGCTCGTGCGCGGCAAGGGGACGTGCGTTGTTAGCCGGGGTGTGACGTACCGTGGACTTGTGCGAAGAGGAACCCATGCCGCGCAGGTTGGTGTTCAGCAAAATGGCGACGAGACGACTGCTGTCGACCGGCTTGCCCTCGTGCTGATCGGCGAGGACTTGTGCGACTTCGGCGCTCAGGCGAGCGAGGGCCGCACTGGGCAGCATGCCCGTGAGGACATCTGCGGTGACGGTGCCTTTTCGAAGGCTCGTTCGCATTTTGGTACTGACGTCGTTACCGGTGAGTGCCGTGTAGGCGTCGGCAATCGATTCACCGAGATTGCGGAACGGCGCGGTGCCTGACGCAATCGCCTTCAGGATGTCGTCAACGCTGTACTCGGTTTTTACGGCCTCGGGTACCAGTGGCCGGATGACGACGTCGGGCCACGAGGCCGTGCTGACTTCGGCGGCGCGTAGCGTGGGCGATGCGGTCGCCGCCGTCCCCGCGCGCCATGCCAGCGCCTGCCCGGTATCGAGGCTGTTGCCCGTGTCGAGAGGGGGCAGGTCGTCGCGTGCCGACCGGGGAACTGCGGCATGCGCGGGGAGTGCGAGGGCCGCCACGTTGGCCACCAGCAGCAGTGTCCACGCCACTTGCCATGGCGCGTTGGTCGAGGTTCGGGGCGCCGCCGGTGTCGCTGGGTGTGCTTCGGACGGACACGGCGCAAGGGGCCGAGTGACGGCGCGTGCGCGCAAGTTCGCGGGTATTGAGCGGGGCGGTGTGGGCGGGTGTCTGGTGCGGGGGGAGGGGCGGCGTTGCGCGTTGAGGGGCAATCCGTAGTGCGGTGCTACGGCAATGGCACGCCGGTGCGGGACATGCGTCATGGTGGACTCTCCGAAAGAAGAGCCGCGCCTGCACGGTGCTCGCCAGTTTGTTGCCTTGGCGACGACACTCGCGCATTGCGCGGCCCGGTTCGGAGAGCCTCAGCCCGATGTGACGATCAGGCTTGTGTGCCCGAGGGGCACCCTGTGGCTTTCGTTCGGTTCATGCGTGACCCGTCAGCGCGCAAGTCGCTGGCGAGTCTCGTCGTATTCCTGTTTGAGACGGGCGACGATCTCGGCGGCCGGGCGCACATCGTCCATCAGGCCCACGCCTTGTCCGGCACCCCAGATATCTTTCCACGCCTTCGCCTTGGCGAAGTTCATCGCGGTCTTGTCGGCGGTGGGCAGGTCATCGGGATCGAGCCCGGCATTCACGATGCTCTGGCGGATGTAGTTGCCGGACACCCCGGTGAAGAGGTTCGTGTAGACGATGTCGTTGGCGCTCGCATCGACGATGGCTTGTTTGTAGCTGTCGCTCGCGTTGGCTTCGCTCGATGCAATGAAGCGTGTGCCGATGTAGGCGAGGTCGGCACCCATCGCCTGCGCCGCGAGAATCGAACCGCCGTTGGCAATCGAGCCGGAGAGCACGAGCGGGCCGTCGAAGATCTTGCGCACTTCACCCACCAGCGCGAAGGGAGAGAGCGTGCCTGCATGGCCACCCGCACCGGCCGCGACGAGAATCAGCCCGTCGACGCCCGCTTCGAGGGCTTTGTTCGCATGGCGCAGGTTGATGACGTCGTGCAGCACGATGCCGCCATAGCTGTGCACGGCGTCGAGCACTTCCTTGGGCGGCGCGCGCAGGCTCGTGATGAAGATCGGCACGCGGTGTTCGACGCACACGCGCACATCGTGTTCCAGCCGTTGGTTCGACTGATGCACGATCTGGTTGACGGCGAGCGGGCCGACCACGGCATCGGGGTTCGCCGCTTGGTACGACGCGAGTTCTTCGGTAATGCGGGCGAGCCAGTCTTCGAGGATCTGCGGTTCGCGCGCGTTGAGCGCGGGGAACGATCCGACGATGCCGGCCTTGCACTGCGCGAGCACCAGTTCCGGATAGCTCACGATGAACATCGGCGAGGCCACGACGGGCAGCGCCAGGTTTTGCAGAATCTTGGGAAGCGCCATGAAGTCTCCTTGTGCGGACGCTCCTGAGGGGAGCGGAGTGGCACATTGGCTGGGAATGCCGGTGGCTATGTGTGTTCGCTACTTGCGTTCGCCACTTTCGCGAACGATCGTTCGATTATAGGGGGATTCGTTTGTCACCCGGGGTGAACAGACTCGAAGAAAGCTTCGGATTGGTGGCGGATGGATGGTGCGCCGAAGGTTGTTCGGACCGGCATCAGGGAAAGTCCTCTTGGAGCGACTTCGCGACCCGACTAGTATGAATTCGCGTGCCACGCGGTGCCGGTAACACGGCGCCGCAGGACGGGCGCCGCGTTAGCGACCGCGGCATTCGGCCGGCACGTCACGTCCTCAAACGCCGTTTGCCTTCACCGGCACTCGGCGTTGTTTTTTTCCAGTGACGCGTTCTGACGTACCCCCACACCCCATCACACCGAATACAACTTGCCTTGCGCCGCGTCGTGGCGCAGTGCACCGGCCTTGGCCAGTTCCGCGATGAGCGTGTCGAGCAATTCCGGCCACGCTGACGGTGGTGCCAGCATCGCCGCCGCGCCTCGCCACGCGCGTGCCGTATCGAGCGTTGTCTTGAGCGCGGCGCATGTCATCTCTGTCTCGGCCATCAGCCGGAACACGATCAGCACTTTCAGGGCGTTGCGGGCGTTGCGCGCCGGGTCGCTGCGCAGGTAGTCGAGCCGGCTGCGCGCGGCGTCGAGCGCACCGTTGATATCGTCGAACGGCTTGCCATGGCCGGGAATGACCAGCGACACGTCGAGTTGTTCGATGAGATCGAGCACCGCCGCCTGTTCGGCGAATCCCGACTCGCCGTCGAGTTCGGGGAAGATCACGCCGAAGCCGCGTTCCCACAAGGCATCGGCCGAGATCAGGATGCCGTCGGCGGCGCTGTACAGCATGAGCGCGTGCGGATCGTGTCCGGGCGCGC
Source organism: Pandoraea sp. PE-S2T-3 (assembly GCF_002179965.1). Lineage (GTDB taxonomy): Bacteria > Pseudomonadota > Gammaproteobacteria > Burkholderiales > Burkholderiaceae > Pandoraea. The sequence goes on along the minus strand of NZ_NGUQ01000007.1, from coordinate 39,292 downwards.
CGAGCACGAGCCATTCGCGCTCGCCGAGTGTCACGGCGTCGCCCGGCGAGAGCGTGTCGTCGAAGGCGAAGCGCGCGCACTGCTGACCCGTGGCGCGGTAGGACAGACGCGCTTCATCCCAATGCCGGACCGGATCGGCCTCGGCGGCGGGCACCCACGTGCGGCAACCGTAATGCGCCTGCAAGGCCGCATTGCCGCCGCAATGATCGGAGTGCAAATGCGTGTTGATCAGGCGCGCGAGCGGCTGGCCGGCCGGCAGCGCGTGCTGGACGAGGGCAAGGGTCTGCGCGGCATGCGAGACGTAGCCGCTGTCGACCAGTGCGGGCTCGTCGCCGAGAAACAGGATGTTGTTCGAGGACAGCCAGCCGCGCTCGAAGACGCGCATCTCGTTCGGAAGGCCGGACGGCGCGGGCAGTGAAGGCGAGGTCATGAACGTATCTCTGGTTTTGCGCACACGAGAATCTTCGCCGTGGCGGCAATCACGGTCTCACCGCGTTGATTCACGGCCTCGCCGTCGAGCGAGACGATGTCGCCTGCGAGCTTCTCTTTCCATTGGCTGTCAGTGACCGTCCAGCGCACGGTGATGTCGTCACCTGCGCGCACGGCGCGGCGCAACTTCATGTCGAACTCGAGCCCAAGCGGCTGCGCCGTCTTCGAGTAATGCGTGGCCAGCAGCGCCGCGAGGTACGACATTTGCTGCGTACCCGACGAGATCAGGCCGCCAAAGCGCGGATCGGCCGCCGCGTATTCGGCGTCGTGATGCAGCGGGTTCAGGTCGTGAGCGAGCGTCGAGAACTCGCGGATCGATGCTGGCGTGAACGCGTGAGTGGCGCTGAACGTTTCGCCGACAGTAACGATTTTTCCCATGTGTGGTGATGACGAGGGCGGGTGTAGTGAATAGGGGGGCGCGTGCTAACGGGGGCCGGCGTTGCTGTCATTGCCATCCGTGCGGTTGTCGTCGTGGCTGCCGACGACTTCGGCACGGACCGCATCAACCTCATTGGCCCGAACACGGCGATGCATGACGGGTGGCTCGGTGTGTTCGGCGCGCCGCGCCGGCAGCAGCGACCACACGTGACGCTTGTCGTCGGCGGCCATGGTCGACCAGGCGGCAATTTCCGCGAGCGTGCGCCAGCAGCCCGAACACCAGCCGGTCGCCGGGTTCATGCGGCAGATGTTGGTGCAGGGGGACGGCACGTCATCCGAAGCGGCGACCGAGCGCGGGAGGGGCATTGGCATTCCTATAGCGGTAAGCCGAGCTTGTCGGCTTTCGCGCGCAGCTTGGTCTGAAATCTTTCCTGATCGACGATCACGCGCTCGTGGATGCCTGCGCTCACTTTGTCGAGGCCATCCCACGCGGCGACTTCGAAGCGCAGCGTACGGCCGGTGACGTCGACCAGCTTGCCGTGAATGCGCAACGTGTCGCCCGCCGGGGTGGCGGCGAGATGGGAGAACGACACGAGCGTGCCGAGCGATTGCTCGCGCGGCCAGTCGAGATACGGACGAATCGCCTGAAGACACGCACATTCGAGAATCCCGGCGAGATAGCCGGTGGCGAGCACGGCGGGCATGTCGCGGCACAGTTCCACATCATCGTAGAGCTCGGGCACCACGGCCTTCTTGGGCACCCGGTACGTCCACTCGAATGTCAGGCCAGGGACAAGTTCCGGACTCGGCATGGCAGGTCTCCGCTATTCATGTTGTTGTGTCGCGAGGTGCGCGATGGGCGGCGCGCTCACCAAATCGTCAGTCCCGCAGCGCGACGTCCACCACCGGTGCGCCCGTCATGGCGACGAGTTGTTTCGGTGTCAGGTTGAACACGGCGTGCGGGTGGCCGGCGGCGGCCCAGAGGCTGGCCAGTTTGAGCAGGTCTTCGTCGATCAGTGTGACTGGCGAGACGACGTGACCGATGGGGCTCACGCCGCCAATCGAGTAGCCCGTCTTCTCCTTGACGAACTTGGCGTCGGCGCGGGCGAGCGCACCGACTTGTGCCGCGACCTTCTTCTCGTCCACGCGATTGACGCCGCTGGCAATGACCAGCACAGGCGTGTCGTCGGCGGCACGGCGGAAGATGATCGACTTGGCAATCTGCGCGACTTCGCAGCCCAGCCCCGCCGCGGCTTCGGCCGACGTCTTGCCGGTGGCCGGCAGTAGCACGATCGATTGATCATGTCCCATGCCGGCCAGCAGGCGGGCGACGTGGCGTGCACCGTCCGGGAGATCCTGCTCGTCGGCAGGGGCAGCGATTTGAGGCGTTCGGTGAGGTGTCTGGCTCATGATCGGCGTGGCGTGGGCGCGTGGGCGCGTGAGGTCAGGCCGCAGACGTCGCGGCGTCTTGCATCTTGGCGAGCATCGCCCGGCCGACGCGCGAGGCGTTGGTGCGGCCGATGGACTTCGAAATGAAGTCGCCCGTGCGCACGACGGCTTCGAGGTCGATTCCCGTCTCGATCCCCAGACCGTGCAGCAGATACAGCACGTCTTCGGTGGCGACGTTGCCGGTCGCGCCCTTCGCATACGGGCAGCCGCCGAGGCCGGCCACGGACGAGTGGAAGATCGAGATGCCCGAGAGCAGCGCGGCGTAGATGTTCGCGGTGGCTTGCCCGTAGGTGTCGTGGAAGTGACCGGACAGGCGCTCGATCGCGAACGCGCGCGCGCAGGCTTCCATGACTTCACGGGTGCGCGTCGGGGTGCCCACGCCGATGGTGTCGGCAATGTCGATCTCGTCGCAGCCCAGCGCGGCCATGCGCTTCACTACGTCGACCACGCTGGCGATCGGCACTTCGCCCTGATACGGGCAACCGAGCGCACACGAGATGCTGCCGCGCAGGCGCAGTCCCGCGTCTTTCGCGGCACGGGCCACCGGGGCGAAGCGCTCGATGCTTTCTTCGATCGAACAATTGATATTGCGTTGCGAGAACGCTTCGCTGGCGGCGCCAAAGATCACGACTTCGTCGGCCTTGGCGGCAACCGCGCCTTCAAAGCCGCGCATGTTGGGCGTCAGCACCGAATAGACCGTGCCGGGGTGGCGTTGAATGCCGGCCATCACCTCGGCGCCGTCGGCCATTTGCGGCACCCACTTCGGCGAGACGAACGAGGTCGTCTCCACGTTGGCGAAACCCGCTGCCGAGAGTTGATCGACCAGCGCGATCTTCACGTCGGCGGGGACCAGTTGCTTCTCGTTCTGAAGACCGTCGCGCGGGCCGACTTCGACCACTTTCACGCGTCGCGGCAATTGAGGCAGTTGAGGTTGTGTCATGGGGGTGTCTCCTCGGTGTTGTCCTGGCAAAGGCTGGGCGCGAGCGGCGAGCGGTGCGTGTCAGTACCCGCGCGTCAGGTCGACGATGCCTGTGATGGTTTCACCACGCTCGAGCGCGGCGATCTTGCCGGCGATCTGTGCCACCGTTTCGTCGCGCAGCGTGAGGGCAGAAATATGGGGCGTGACCGTCACGCGCGGCGCACGCCAGAACGGATGCTCGGCCGGCAGCGGCTCGGTGCGGAACACATCGAGCGTGGCGCCGGCAATCTGCCCGCTGTCGAGTGCGGCGAGCAGGTCGTCGTCCACCAGATGCGCACCGCGCGCCACGTTGATCAGGAACGCGCCCGTGGCCAGTTTGGCGAACAGGCCGGCGTTCAGGACGTCGACGGTTTGCGGCGTGAGCGGCAGCAGATTGACGAGGATGCGTGCACCCGAGACGCAGGCATCGAAGCCCGCGTCGCCATGATGCAGGGCGATACCGCTGTCGTCGTCACGCTGGCTGCGGCTCCATGCGCGCACCGGAAAGCCGAAGCTCGCGAGGGCCTTCGCCACGTGCGCGCCGAGCGTGCCGTAGCCGAGGACGGCGACGGGAAAATCGGCGAGACGGTTCGGCTTGAGAAACTTCCACTGACCTTGCGCCTGAAACGCGTCGAATTCGTCGAGACGGCGGAAATAACGCAGCGCGGCGGCGCTGACGTACTGCGCCATCTGGTCGGCCATGCCGGCGTCTTCGAGGCGCACGAGCGGCACACCGGCGGGCAGGCGCTCGGCACCTTCGCCGCGCGTACCGAGTACGCCGTCGACACCGGCCCCCATATTGAAGATGGCTTTCAGATTGGCGCGAGGTTGCAACACCTCGGCGTTCGGCTTCCAAAGCACCAGATAGTCGGCCGGGGCGCTGTCGCCCGGTTGCCAGCTACGGATGTTGGCGTGCGGCAGGTGTTCGGCGATGCCCGCTTCATAGGGGGCAGTCTTGCCGTCGGGCGAAAAGATCAGGATATCCATGAGCAGCGGCTAGCGGGGCACGGGGCAAGCGCGAGGCAGCGTGGTAGCCACGCCGCCGCGTGCGGGCGGGTTCACTCGATTTACGTTAACGTCAAGTGTAACGCAGCTTGTGGTACCCCGCGTAGTCGGGAGAGCCCCCGGTCCGGGCTCAGTCGCGCTTGGCTTCGCGCAGCGTGGTGAGGTTCACGGCGAAGTTGTGGCTGTCGTCCGCGATCCAGACTTCGCCATCCTGAAGCGTGCATTGCAGACGCATGCTGCGTGCGGCGAGCGCGGTCAGGGCTTCGGCCGAGGCTTCGTCGAGCATGCGCACGGTCAGATTCGAGAGGCGGGTGATCTGGGTTTCCGTGGCTTGCCACCAGATGGCGGCGGGTTTGCCGCCGTAGGCGATGACGTCGACGTGTTCTGCCCGGCCGGCGGCCTTGATGAGGCGTCGCGCGTCAGGTTGGCCGACGTCGATCCAGCGCACGATGTCGTCGCCGTAATCGAGCTCCCACAGATCGGGTTCGTCCGCCGTCGAAATGCCCTTGCCGAACGACAGGCGCTCCGCTGCGTAGAGCATGAAGGCGAGCAGGCGCACCATCATCCGCTCGTCGGTCTCCGACGGGTGGCGGGCCAGGGTCAGGTTGTGGGTGGCGTAGTAGTGACGATCGAGGTCGGTGATTTGCACCTCGGCCTTATAAATGGTGGCTTTGAGTGCCATGACGTCGTGCCGCGGGAATGAGAAGAGTCGCAAGGATACACCAGCGTCTCCCGCCGGCAAGGCCCCGGCAAGCTCGGTATACTGGCGGGCCTGTCTCACCAGAAGTGTCACCCCCATGCCGGCCCCTATCCCGCAAACGATCGACGTCAACGGCTACCCGATGGCGTATGTCGAAACGCCAGCCCCCGACGATGCCGTCGGCGCACCCCTCGTGCTGGTTCACGGCTCGCTTTGCGATCTGCGTTATTTCAAGCCGAACATGGCCCCGCTGGGGCAACGCCGGCGCGTCATCTCGGTGAGCCTGCGCCATTACTGGCCTGAAGCATGGGACGGTCACGAAGGCACGTTCTCCGGTGAGCAGCATGCGGAAGACCTCGCGGCGTTCATTACGGCGCTCGGTGTCGGTCCGGTGCATGTGCTCGGTCACTCGCGCGGCGGCTACGTCGCCCTGCGCACGGCGCTGCTGGCGCCGGATACGGTTCGTTCGTTGATTCTGGCCGACCCGGGGGTGGAAATCAGCGGCGGCCCCGTTCAGGTGCCACTCGACAGCGAACGCGGCAATTTCCGCGAACAGGCGCTGGCCGCCATCGAGGCCGGTGATATCGATGGCGGACTCGCCATCTTCATCGACACGGTCAGTGGTCCGGACACGTGGCGCCGCATGGTGCCGTGGTTCAAACAGATGGTGAGGGACAACGCCCGGACGTTGATCGGGCAAGTGGCTGAGCCGCGCACGCCGCTGCCCATCGATGCGCTGGGCGCGTTGCACGCCCCGGTGTTGCTCATGGGTGGGGCGGAGAGCCCGGCACCCTATCCCGATGTGCTCAATGCACTGGCGTATGCCATGCCCGAGGCGCGCCGCATGTTGATTCAGGATGCCTCGCACGGCATGAATCTGGCCAATCCGATCGCTTTTCATCTTGCCGTGGATGCGTTCCTCGGGAATGACTGAAGCCACCGGATCGGCCCACGCGCCCACGCGCTGCTTTCATCGCTGAGGCTCACTCTTCGCGCAACAGGCCATGCCCCAGTCGCAAGCTGAGCGTGCGCACGAGATCGGCCATCCACGCCTGATCGCGATCCGACAATTTCTGCATGGCCCGGTTGAGCGACGGATACGGGTCGCAGGGAATCGACATCGTGCCGTCGGCGGCCGTCGCATGCGCACCATCGAACGCGAGCAATTCGTGCGGCGGCAACCCGAGCGTGTCCGCCAGAATGCAGATATTGCGTAACGAGATGTTGCGCTTGCCCCGTTCCACGCCACTGAGATACGAACGGGCGAGTCCACTTTCCAGTGCGAGCTTGTCCTGTGCCCAGTTGTATTTCTTGCGTAAGCCGGCCAGGTGTCTGCCGAATCTGAATAAATTGGAGTCCATACTAAAAATTTCCTTGTTGGGGACAGGAAGATTGAAGCAAAAAACCGGCATCGGGGACGGCCTCTTGGGTATACCCGTTCGCGAGGCACGAACTGCATAGTGTGCAACGTCGCCTCTGAACTGACTTTCGGAGAAGGCACAAGCAGTGCGGGGTTCCGAAGGCTTGGGTCACGCTACGCTGCGTAGTATTGCGGTGGTCACGTGGGTGCGGTGACGTGCGTAGTCGCGCTTCCGGTCAATGAGAAACGGGGAGTGTGACATTGCGAAGCGTGCGTGACGCAGGGAGATGACTCTCTTTATTTTCTTTCGGGATGTCACTCAGCGTCGGTGTGCCGCGTGTGATGCCGCGCAATGCGAATGGGTTTTGATACGACGTGCGTGTCGGCGGGAATCTCACGGATGTCTCGCAAGATCCACGGGATTTTCGACCGACGACGTAGCGAAACAATGTTGGCGTTCCGCGTGATCGGCGTGACGTTCCGGTGCGCATGAGAGACGATTTTCATCGTCGCGACGACACGCCAACAAGACGAACTATCACGCAAAGTCGTCGCAACACGATCGGACTTTGCGCGATGTCCTACACCGCGCCCGCAGCGCGCTCGTTCATTCCTCGTCGACTGCGGGGGAGCGCTGTGCGTCGTCGTGATCGGTGTCACGTGAGACGTCGTGCACTATCGGGCGATTGCCGTCGGGCTCGCGCCGGGGCGGCGCATTGTCACCTGAGGCGTGATATCCCTGCGCTGTCGCAGAGGCCTGATGCGGTGTCGGGTGACGATGGTCGAAGCGCGGTTCGATGACCGGGGGATGAAGGGTATCGACAGTGTCGTCGTCGTCGATGTCGCTACGCTCACCATCACGGTCACTCGCCCTGTTCCGCTCGACCTGACCCTCGCCCGCTTCGTCGTCTTCATCGAGATAGGCGGCATCGTTGTCGGCGGCGATGGACGTCGGGCGGTGTCCGTCGAGGTTGCCGTCGAAATCCGGGTCGACGCCGTGATCGATGCTCGATGCGGCAGCCGGTACGTTGGCGTGGCTCAACCGCGAACTCAGACTGCGAATGATTTCCGCGAGCCAGACCTGATCGCGGTTTTCGAGTCGCCCGAGCGAGCGGCTGATTTGTGGCAGTGGCGTGCGTCCGGCGGTGATGGCAGAAGTGTCGGTACCGGCGATAGCTTGCGAGAACCGCAACATCTCGGAAGTGGGTACTCCGAGCGTGTCGGCGAGCACACAGATATTCACCAGCGCGACATTGCGCCGGCCACGCTCGATACCGCTGACGTACGAGCGGGCCAGACCGCTCTCGAGGGCAAGCTTTTCCTGCGACCAGCCACGTGCTTTACGCAAGTGCGCCAGATGGTCTCCAAACAGCGCGAGTGGATTCGTTTGCATGGCGGAACTCCGTTGACGAGTCACACAGCCTAATCAATCCCCCCGCGTCTTGCGACGTTATATCGCATTCCTCCCCATGCGTGACAGGCGGCCCTCTATAAAGAGTGGGCCACTTTATGCGCACAAAATTTATCGGACGCTTCCCAAGTCTTATTGCAATTTCGGCGCCAGTTCTCGGGATTTTCGAATCGGCAGGTGCCAGAACTCGCCCAATGCGACCCCCGCGAGAATGAGGGCGCCGCCTGCGAGGTGATAGACCGCGAGGTGTTCGCCGAGGCCGAATGCGGCAATCAACGCCGTGAAAATCGGCACCAGATTGATGACGACCGTCGCGCGTCGCGGCCCGATACGGGCGACGCCGATCATCCAGATGAAGGGGGCGGCAATCGACACGGGAATGGTGGCGAAGGCCAGCTGGGGCAAATTGTCCATCGAGATACCGGCCTTCTGCGACGCGAGGTAGAAGGGCAGCAGCGCCACGACGGCGCTGACGATCTGCGCATACAGCGACGGCAGCGGTGCGAGCGGCAGATGCCACTTGCGAAGCAGCACGCAGTAGATCGCATAAGCGAGCATGGCGAAGAACATCATGGCGTCGCCAACGCCGATGCCCTGATCGGCCAGATGTGTGACTGAGCCGTGCCCCACGACAAACAGCACACCGAAGATCGACAGCAGGCCGCCGGCGACGGCGCCGGCAGTGAGTACGTCGCCCAACACCACGACCGCCAGCGTGAGCGTGGTGAGCGGCAGCAGCGACAGAATGATCCCCATGTTGGTGGCGCTGGTGTAGTGCGCCGCCGAGTAGGCGAGGCCTTGATAGATCGCCATGCCGAGCACGCCCAGCGTGGCGTATTGCGCGAGATGGGGCAGAAACTGCTGGCGGTGGCGCCAGAGCGCCGGCAACGCGAAAGGCGTGAGGATCAGTGCGGCGGCAAACCAGCGCAGGAACGCGATTTCGGCGGGAAAGATATGACCGACGGCGAGTTTGTTGACGATCACGTTGGCCGACCAGATGAGGACGGCGATCAACGGCAGGATGAAATTGGACATGAGTCGATGGCGGGTTGCCGGTTGCCTGGCCGACCGGAAGCATCGGTGGCGCGGGGCGTTGAACGAAGTCTTGCGATGCCGTGTGCGGTGTCATGACGATTTGTCGGGGCGTCGCCAGATCCACCAACCAGCGCGGCCCGGCGTTGACGCGACACCATCACGCGGCAAGGTACGGGACGAATTGTCCGCCCGATGTATCGTTTCGACATAGCGAATTTAAGACAATTGATGCGGGGTTTCGGACGCGTCGTCGACGCCGTAGTTTTTCTTCGCCACGCGGCTGCTACCCCAAACTGGGTCACTTTGCTATTGCCGGAAGACCATCTGCCGCAGGTAGAATGGCGCGAGGCGGGGATTGGCGTGCCGTCGCCGGGCAGTAGCGGCGCAACGGATGGCCATCGGCAGCCCCACGGTGCACTCGCATCGTGCGCGTTTCGTGACAGGTGATCGGAGCAGCATGGTGTCAGCAAGTCCACAAGGTCGTCCGGTGCAAGCCGACGGCTCGCCACAGCGTCGTAATGCGGCGTCTTCTTTCGGGGTTGATTCTGCCGTCGCGGGCAAGGGCAAGCGTTTTGTGCGCCGCATCTATCGTCTGCGCACCATCGGCCTCGCGATCGGCTTCTTCTGCGTCGCCGGTGTCTTTTACCGTCATGACCCGCCCATCGCGTCCTGGCTTTGGGCGCTGCTCATCTTCAATGGCTTTGTGTGGCCCCATGTGGCCTGCGCGCTGGCGCTCTCGCGCCCGGTGCCCTATCGTGCCGAGCGCTGGAATCTGCTGATCGATTCGGCGTTCGGCGGCTTCTGGGTCGCCGCGATGCATTTCAACCTGCTGCCCAGTGTGGTCGTGCTGGCGATGATGTCGATGGACAACATCAGTGCCGGCGGGGTGAGGTTGTTCTTGCAGGGGGTGCTCGCCAACGTGGCGGGCGTGCTGGTCGGCATTGCGCTGTTGGGCTTCGCGTGGGCGCCGGCGTCGGACACGTTCAACGTGATCACGTGTCTGCCGATGATCATCCTGTATCCCATTGCGCTCGGTAAGGTCACCTACGATCTCGCCCAGAAACTCGCCAATCGATCGCGCGAGATGGAGTATCTGTCACAGCACGACGGCCTCACGGGCTTGCTCAATCGCCGCGCGTGGGAGCAGCGGCTCGCAGACATTCACACGCATTGTGCGGCGACGGGGCAACCGGCCTGTCTGGTGCTGATGGATCTCGACCATTTCAAGCGCATCAACGACACGCTGGGTCATGCGGCGGGCGACACGGCGTTGCGGCGCTTTTCGGGCTTGCTTCGGCAACGGCTGCGCGACATCGATGCCGTGGGCCGATATGGCGGGGAAGAGTTCGGCGCGGTGCTGGTGAACACCGGTGGCGTCGCCGGGCAGGATTTGATGCACCACCTGCTGGCAGACCTGCGCGCGCGGGTGGCACAGGCCGAAGCCCAGTTGCAGCTTCAAATGCCGGATACGGACGGCCAGTCGCTATCGCTGGCCGAATGCACTGTCAGCATCGGTTTGGTGCCGTTCTCGGTGAGCTTCGATAGCCCGCAGGCGTGGCTGCAACAGGCCGACCGTGCGCTCTATCGCGCCAAGCGTGACGGGCGCGACGGCATGGTGGTGTTCGAGGTGAGCTAGCCAGATCGTTGACGGCGCGATGACCGGCTCGCCGAATGCGCGCCGGATCAGGTCATTGCCCATCGGCGCGTTTGGGCACCAAATCGGCACCGCAACTATCGATCGTGTCTTCGATCAGCGCACGCACAGGCGCGAGAACGCCGAGCGCAGGACGGCCGGAATGGCGGCGGCAAAGCCGAACGGGCGGGCCAGCGTCGCCAGTCCCTCGCCGTTGAGGACGCGCGAGCCTTCCAGATGCGTGGCGAGCACGCAAAAATCTTCGCGCTTCATGCCCACGCGTTGGCAGGCCTTGTCGAGTTGCTTCAGGTCGTTCGGGTGCAGCTTGAGGGTGACGGTAATGCGCTCTGGGTCGGTGTTCATGACAACAATCTTCTCTTTAACGAATACGTCGGGCATGTTGCGCGGGTAGGCACATGCCGGGGCGCCCACGCGATAACGGGGGCGTGCGTGACCACAAACGCACGGGATCGCTCGGAAGACAGTGCATGGCGAATTCGTGGCCGGGCGCTGACGTACCAGCGTGAGGCGGACGAACGCGCGATCCGGGAATCGGGGCGTCAGGTTGTTTGATGCAACGCGTGGGCAATACGAGGCTGTGGGCGCGCGCTCCACCGCCCGAATGACTGGCGGCGGTACGGCTTCGACGCGTGGGAGCGATGCCTCGTAACAGCAGGGAGGGATGACTCTCCATCCGGCCATGACATGAGCGCCGGAAAACAGCAATGAGTACTGCGGACTACCACTGCGAGTAAAGCTTGATTTCACTACGACTGCTGAAGCCGTCGGACTGCGACGGGGACTGCGGTGATGCAAGACCTTCTGAACGACAGGACTGCGGGTGATGCGAGTACAGCGATAAAGCCGAACTGCCAACTACTGAATTACCAAAGACTGCTACTGCTACTGCGTCAGGACACTGCGCGAAAACGCTTACGCGGCGTCCTTGAACTGAATGCGCGAGCACGGCGTGCGGCGATGACTACGGCGATAACGCAATACGCGGTCGATGTGCGCCGAGGCTGCCAGCCTTGTGGCTTTGCGATGCAGTTGATTCACACGCGCCGCCGAAATAGCAATGGCGACGAGGGCAATCAACGACCAACTGACGAAACTCACAACCCTTCTCCCGAATTCACTTATTGACTCGCGACAAGACAAACCGCCGCAACTCGATTTCTCAATGACTTCGAAAGCTTGGGGGACTGCCGGTTGCGTCTGCATCAACTTTTGATAGAGACGAATTCTAAATACTTTCCCGAATAGGGTAAACCCTGAAAATTCGAAATAATGAATTTTCATTAGCTAATAAGTTGAAAACATCCAAACGATCGTTTGAATGGTAAATGGCTTATTTCATTGGGGAAATCGGCCCAAACCCGCATGAATAAACGAGGTTGGGCCGATCGTGCAACGTCAGGTCAGAAGCTGTGCTTCAGCCCCATGCCGAGCAACAGTTGCGTACGAGCCCCCGCATCGATGCCGTATGAACCGACCGACGCGTTTGCTGCGACGGTTTTCGATCCCGAGGCGTCGAGCGTGTTGCCGGTCGCTTGCTGGTATCCGCCGATGACATACGTGGCCGTCCGCTTGGACAGGGCGTAGGTGACGCCGGCATTGAACTGGTTGTAATGCGCCGCCGTCTGGCTCGGTCCGCGCAGCCGCGTGTAGCTGTAGCCGAGACCGGTGCTCAGGGCGGGCGTCAGCGCGTAGCTGGTGAACAGATTGACGGTGTCGAACTTGGCCGTGCCGCTGAATGCCGAAAGGCCGTCACTGGCGTATTGGGCGTGCGAGTAAGACACACCGAGAATGGCCGGCCCGATAGCGTACTTGCCGCCCACGCGCACGATTCGCACCTTGCTTGCCGTGCTCAAGCCGCGATTGATCGGCGAGTTGAACAGCGAACCGGCGCTGCCGGACCACTGGCGAAAGCCTCGGCTCGCCGAATCGGCCTTTTCATCGATTTTGCCGCCACCGTCGGCGAAGAAGAAGCCGGCGCCAAGGGCGATCGGTCCGTTGCTATACGCGCCAGCCAGACCATACGAGCGGCCGGAACCCGTCTTGCCCGCGACGTTACCCAGCGCATACATGCCTTCGAATTGCAGGCCGCCGTAGTTCGGGGTCGCATAACGAATCGAGTTGTTAATGCGCGCGCTGTTGTCGTAGTTGTCGACGTCGCCCGGCGTCGCGAAGAAGCCACCGAAATAGCCGTCGGCGGTGAGGCCCTGCACAAGGTTGACGACCGGGTCGTACTGACGGCCGATCGTGACCTCGCCCCATTGATTCGCCTTCAGGCCGACGATGGCCTTACGGCCGAATGCGAGGCCGCCATTGCCTTGTTTACCGTTGACGGCATCGAAGCCGCTTTCGATCTGGAAGAGCGCCGTAAGGCCGCTGCCGAGCGACTCGGTGCCGCGCAGGCCCCAGCGGCTGCCCGACATGATGTTGCTGGTGATTTGCGATAAACCGACCGGGCCGTTGTTGCTGGCGACGTGATTGGCGTGAACAAAACCGGAGTCGAGGGTGCCGTAAAGGGTGACGTTGCTCTGCGCATGAACGCCGGCCGGCAGCGTGGACAGAGCGAGGCTGGCCGCGAGCGCAAGGGCACGCGGACCGGTAAGCAGAGGGAGACGTTGTGTCATGGTGTCGGGCAGCGTGGCTGCGCGTGGTTGATATCGACACCGAGAATATTGTTGAATAGCGGTTCGGAATCCTGATGAAAATTCCCATTGTCGTCAAAAGCCCGTCGCTGCGGCGACATCACGCGATCACCTATCGCGTTTCTAAGAACGATCCCCAAATAAAATACAAAACGCCGCGATTTGCGGCGTTTCGTATTTGTGACGTGTTGTGTTGTTTGTCTTGCGGGCAACCACATTAGTCGGCAGCGGCGTCTTCCTGTCCGGCGCGGCGCGCGGCCACCTTCGACAGCGCAGCCCAGTCCAGATGTCCCTCGCCGTGCGCGAGGCTATCGAGATGGTTGTCGCGCAGCACGGTGCCGAACGGCATCGGCACGTTGGCCGCTTCGCCGGCGAGCAACGCCAGGCGCACATCCTTCGCCCCGAGTGCGAGCTTGAAGCCGGCCGGTTCGAAAACCTGTTTGGCAATCGCACCGCCGTAGCCGGTGTAGGCCGGCACCGCGAACACGGCCGTCGTGATCATGTCGAGGAAGTCGGCTCCGGGTACGCCGTGGCCTTGCGTGAGGGCGGCGGCTTCGCTCATCGTCTCGATGGCGCTCGCGATCATGAAGTTCGACGCGAGCTTCACGACGTTGGCTTGCTCGGGCACGTCGCCGAAACGCCACGTGCGCTGACCGAGCACGTCGAAGATCGGCTGCACCTGCGCGAGGGTATCGGAGGCACCGGCGGCGAGAATGTTGAGCTTGCCGGCTTGCGCCACGTTCACGCGGCCGAGTACGGGGGCGGCGATGTAGCGCAAGCCGAGCGCGTCGCATTTCGCCTGCATCTCGCGCGCGAAGTCGAGTGACACCGTGGCCATGTTCACGACGATGGCGCCGCGCGCCAGCGCAGCGAGGGCACCGCCGTCGTTCAGTACGACCCGGCTCGTGTCGTCGTCGGCCAGCATCGCAATGAGCACGTCGGCGCCACGTGCCGCGTCTGCCGGCGTGTCGCAAGCTTGTGCGCCAACCTTCGCGACGGTGTCGACCGGACCGCGCGAGCGATTCCAGACTTGCAGCGAAAAACCCGCTTTGATGAGATTGATCGCCATGGGCGAGCCCATGGTGCCGAGGCCGAGAAATCCGATAGTCATATGTTCTCCAGGTGCGTGCAACGTGGCGTCCGATACCGCTTTGGCCACGTATCAACCGAGAGCATGACACCGAACACAGGTCGATGCAGCGCACGCGTACGGCGCCTGCGAGAGCGCCGCGCGGAGCGGGTAAGATGCACCGACGTGCGATGCAGTGGCGCGGATGTCTCACGCGCCGCGCACGTTTGCCTGACCGAACCGTCGCACGGCGGCATTCAAGTTGTCACTTGCCATTGCCATTGCCATTGCCGTTGCCGTCACGACCGACCCGAACTTCCTTCCTCCCTGCGCCATGACCGTCCGTTACAACTGGCCCACCTTCAAGACGCTGCCGTATCCGGTGTACTTCCGCTACGACGAGTTCGACGCGCAGACGGCGTGGGTGCCGCATCGTCATGACTGGGGCACGCTCAACTACGTGGCGAATGGAGTGATGCAGCTTGAAATCGAAGGCGCGCGTTACCTTTCGCCGCCCCAGTACGCTGTCTGGATTCCGCCGAAAGCCGCGCACGCCAGCTTCAACGCGCACGCGGTGATCTACCGGTCGGTGTACATCGATGCGTCGCTCGCGAATGTACTGCCATCGCATGCGGCCACCTTACGCATCAGCGGTTTGTTGCGGGCGATTCTGTCGGACTTTGCCGAGCGGGGCGTGGCATCCCCCCGCACCGATGCCGACAAACGTCTGGCGCAGGTGCTCGTCGATCAACTGGCCCTCGCGCCGGCCGAACCGCGCTTTCTGCCGCAGGCGAATTCACCGGCGCTCGTGCGCATCTTGCAAGCGCTGCAAAGTGAGCCCGGTGACAACCGTACGCTCGCGCAATGGGCGCAGACGGCATCGCTGACCGAGCGCACGCTGGCCCGTCACTGTCTGGTGGAATTGGGGATGACGCTGGGGCAATGGCGGCAGCGGTTGCGCTTTCTGCGTGCCATCGAAGGGCTGGAAGCCGGACACACGGTGAAGTCGATTGCGTTCGATCTGGGCTACGCCACACCGTCGGCATTCATCGAAATGTTCACCCGCCAGTCGGGACTGACGCCGGAGCAATTCCGGCGTCAGACGATTCTGGGCGAGGGGCACGGCGGGACGGTCTGATGCCGCCCCGACCCCGCCCCCGGCCTACCGCTTCACTTACCGCTTGAACGCCAGCAACTGCGCGCCTTCGGGTACCTGATCGCCCACGGCGTACAGCACTTCCTCGATCTCGCCGTCGGCGGGCGCACTGATGGTGTGCTCCATCTTCATCGCCTCCATCACGAGCAGCGGTGCCCCCTTCTCGACCTTCGTACCGGCCGGTGCGAGCACCGCAATGACCTTGCCCGGCATCGGTGCGGTCAGGCGGCCTTCGCCACCCTCCTGTGCCCCGGCCTGCGCGAGTGGGTCATGCCAGCGCAACGCCCACGACTGACCGTCGGCAAACACGTGAGCGAGGGCATGTTCGAAATCGACGTGTCCTTGCACGCGGCGCTCACCGAGCGTCACGCGATACACGCCGCCGTCATGGGTGTAGCGATACGGATACGTTTCGCCATCGACCGTGAGCGTGCTGGCCTGCGCGCCGCTCGTGAGCACCACGTCGTGACGCGTTTCGCCCTGATAGAACGACAGCGTGCGGCGGTAGTCGCCGTTCAGACGCCAGCCGGTCGCGAGTTGCCACGGCGAGTGATGATCGATGCTGTCCTGATACTTGCGACGGCCGACGATGGCCTCGCGAGCCAGTTGTGCGGCCACGGCCAGCGCCAGCGTCGTGGCGGGCACGGGCGCCGCGCCGGGGAACAGCGTATCGCGATGGCGCTCGATCAGGCCTGTGTCGAGATCGGCACCGGCAAACGGTTCGCTCGCGACCAGCCGTCCGAGGAACGCAATATTCGTCTGCACGCCCACCACACGGTATTGCCCCAGCGCGCGGCGCATGCGGGCGAGCGCTTCGTCGCGGTCCTGCCCCCACACGATCAGCTTGGCGATCATCGGGTCGTAGAACGGCGAGATCGTGTCGCCTTCGCGCACACCGGAATCGATACGTACGGCGGCCGGCGTCGCGCCACTGCCGATCTCGAACTGCACGGCCGCGGGCGGGCGCAGCGTCGAGAGCGTGCCCGTGGACGGCAGGAAGTTGTTGTCGGGGTTCTCGGCGTAGATACGCGCTTCGAGCGCATGGCCGTGAATGCGCAGTTCGTCCTGCTTGCGCGGCAG
Source organism: Pandoraea sp. PE-S2T-3 (assembly GCF_002179965.1). Taxonomy (GTDB): domain Bacteria; phylum Pseudomonadota; class Gammaproteobacteria; order Burkholderiales; family Burkholderiaceae; genus Pandoraea. The sequence goes on along the minus strand of NZ_NGUQ01000007.1, from coordinate 22,909 downwards.
CACTTCGCCAGCGGCCACACGCAGTTGCCATTCGACCAGATCGAGGCCGGTGATCATTTCGGTGACCGGGTGCTCGACCTGCAAGCGCGTATTCATCTCCATGAAGTAGAACGAGCCGTCCTGATTGGCGATGAATTCGACCGTGCCCGCGCCCACGTAACCGACCGCACGCGCGGCATTGCACGCGGCGTCGCCCATGGCCTGACGGCGCTCGGCGCTCATGCCCGGTGCGGGCGCTTCTTCCAGCACCTTCTGGTGGCGGCGCTGCACCGAGCAGTCGCGCTCGAACAGATAGACGCAGTTGCCGTGCGTGTCGGCAAACACCTGAATTTCAATGTGACGCGGACGCGTCAGGTACTTCTCGACAAGCACGCGCTCGTCGCCAAAGCTGCTCGCCGCTTCGCGCTGGCACGACGCCAGTGCGCTGCGGAAGTCGTCGCTGCGCTCGACCACGCGCATGCCCTTGCCACCGCCCCCGGCGCTGGCCTTGAGCAGTACCGGGTAGCCGATCTCGTCGGCGCGGGCGTGCAGGAAGGCGGCGTCCTGATTCTCGCCGTGATAGCCCGGCACGAGCGGCACGGCAGCGCCTTCCATCAGCGTTTTCGCGGCGCTCTTGCTGCCCATGGCGTGAATGGCACCGACCGGCGGGCCGATGAAGACGATACCGGCGTCGTCGCAGGCCTTCGCGAACGCTTCGTTCTCGGACAGAAAGCCATACCCCGGGTGGATCGCTTGCGCGCCCGTGGCCTTGGCGGCGGCGATGATGGCGTCCACGCGCAGATAGCTGTCGCGTGCGGCGGCACCGCCCACGTGAACGGCCTCGTCGCACACGGCAACGTGCTTGGCCTGCGCGTCCGCATCGGAATAGACGGCGACCGTGCGAATGCCCAGACGTGCGGCGGTGGCTGCCACACGGCAGGCGATTTCGCCGCGGTTGGCGATGAGGATCTTGTCGAACATATTGCCTCCGGAAAATGATCGATTGGGGCGACGTTCGCACCCGGCAGGCTCGCTTGTGGCGAACCGCCGGCGCACTCGCGCCTGCTTCTGTCCTGCTGCTATATCGCTACTTTCTTGCTATCCATCTCCGCCGGTGCCGCCACATCGTCTGCTGCGATGCTTGCCGCGTCACCGGCGTTTCGTCCTTACGTCGAAGCCATCACTGTCATCGCGGCCATTGCTGCCATTGCTGCCATTGCTGCCGTCAGCAACTCGCTGCATCAGTGCATCAGTGTGTCTTGCAAGCCGACAACGTGCCCTCGGCCTCGCCGCAACCGGTGTCGGCCTCGGCACCCAGCTTCGCCTCGGTCGACGTGCGCATGCCCAGACGCGCGAGCAACTGGCGGTCGGCTTCGGCCTGCGGGTTCTGCGTGACGAGCAGCTTGTCGCCGTAGAACATCGAATTCGCGCCCGCGAGGAAGCACAGCGATTGCAGCGCCTCGTCCATCTCTTCGCGGCCGGCCGACAAGCGCACCATTGCGCGCGGCATGGTGATGCGCGCCACGGCGATCATGCGCACGAAATCGAACGGATCGACGCTCTCGTTGTTTTCGAGCGGCGTGCCGTCGATCTTGATCAGGTTGTTGATCGGCACCGACTCCGGGTACGGCGACATGTTCGCCAGTTGCGCGATCAAACCGGCGCGCTCGCGACGCGTCTCGCCCAGACCGACGATGCCGCCGCAGCAGACCTTCAGACCGGCTTCACGCACGCGAGCCAGCGTGTCCAGACGGTCCTGATAGGTACGCGTCGTGATGATCTGCCCGTAAAACTCGGGCGATGTATCGAGGTTGTGGTTGTAGTAGTCGAGACCGGCCTCGCGCAGTTGTTCGGCCTGACCGTCACGCAGCATGCCGAGCGTGACGCACGTTTCCAGACCGAGCGCCTTCACGCTGCGCACCATCTCGCCCACGGCATCGACCTGATGCGGCTTCGGGCTGCGCCATGCGGCGCCCATGCAGAAGCGCGTCGCACCGGCGTCCTTGGCGGCTTGCGCGGCGGACAGCACTTCGGCGATGGGCATGAGCTTCTCGGCGTCCACGCCGGTGTCGTACTTGGCCGACTGCGGGCAGTACGCGCAGTCTTCCGGGCAGCCGCCGGTCTTGATCGAGAGCAGTGACGAGAGCTGCACCGCGTTGGCATCGAAGTGTTCGCGATGCACTTGCTGGGCGCGGAAGATCAGGTCGTTGAACGGCAACTCGAACAGCGCTTCGATCTCGTCGACGCGCCAAGGCTTGTCGTTCTGGCGCAGGGCTTCGTCGTGACCGTGAGCGGCGGTGTGGGCATGAACTTGCATGGTGTGTTTCCTTGAATTCTGTGTAATTTCTGTCGATTCGGCAATTAGCGCGGCGCGGGCGTGTGATCGAGCAGCGGCGTAATGTCGAGATAACCGGAGGCGGTGGCCGCGTCGGGGTGCGACAGATGCGGAATGCGGCCGAGCAGCGGTGCCGGCAGTCGTTGCGCAATGGCGTCGATGTTGGCTTCCGCGTGGCGCATCTCCGGATCGACGTGATTGGCGACCCAGCCGGCCAGCGTCAAACCGCGCGCGGCAATGGCTTCGGCCGTGAGCAACGCGTGGTTGATACAGCCGAGTCGCAGGCCGACTACGAGAATGACCGGCAGGCCGAGTTGACGGGCCAGATCGGCGGTGTCGAGCGCGTTGCTGCCGGCGCCCAGCGGCACGCGGAAGCCACCGACGCCTTCAACGATCACCAGATCGGCGCGTGCGGCCACGCGGGCGTAGCCGGCGCGAATGACTTCACAGTCGAGGTCGATACCTTCCTCGGCGGCGGCGATGTGCGGTGCCGTGGCGTCCTTGAGCACGTACGGGCAGTACCAGTCGTCGGGCAGCTTGAGGTTGCTCGCGTCGTGCAATTGTTCGACATCGTCATTGACGTAACGGCCATCGCTTTCGATAGCCCCCGCTGCGACCGACTTCAGTCCGGCGCAGACGAGGCCACGGCGTGCGGACGCGTGCAGCAGCGCCGACGAGACGAGCGTCTTGCCGATTTCAGTGTCGGTGCCGGTGACGAAGAAGGCGTGGCGGGCGGGCGTGGGGCGCTCGGTGACCGGCGTCATGAGGTCTTGATTAGCCATGGGCGTGAGCGGTCCAGTCGCGGTCGAGTTGGTTGATCGCCGTCACGAGCCGTGCGACGTCGTCCTGCGTGTGAGCGGCCGAGAGCGTCACGCGCAGGCGTGAGGTCCCCGGGGCCACGGTCGGTGGCCGGATGGCAGGCACCCAGAGGCCGGCTTCTGCGAGCCCGGCTTGCGCATGCAAGGCTGCGGCGTTCTCGCCAAGGATGATCGGCTGCACACCCGTCGGCGACGGGATATGCCGCCAGTGCTTGAGCTTGAGCGAGCTGCGCAGTTGGAAGATGCGCGCCTGCAACGTCGCGCGCCGTTCACGGCCTTCGTCGCCGCGAATCAACGCGAGACTGGTGAGCAACGCTTGCGCTTGAGCAGGAGCGGCTGCCGTGGTGAAGATGTAGGGCCGGGCGCGATTGATGAGCCATTCGATCACGCTCTTGTGCGCGGCTACGTAAGCACCCGCGACACCCGCCGCCTTGCCGAGCGTGCCGATGATGACGAGGTTCGGCGAGCGCAGGTCGAAGGGCTCGAACACCCCGCGGCCGTTTTCACCGACGACGCCAAAGCCGTGTGCATCGTCGACGATGAGCCACGCGTTGTGTTTCTCGGCGAGCGCCAGCAACTGCGGCAGCGGCGCGATATCGCCATCCATCGAGAACACCCCGTCGGTCACGATCAGCTTCGTCTCGGCCTCGCTCGCTTCGAGCAGCGCGGCGAGTGCCTTCACGTCACCGTGCGGGTAGACATGCGTGCGGGCGCGAGAGAGACGCGCACCATCGATGAGCGATGCGTGATTGAGTTCTTCGGAGAAGATCTCGGCGCCTTTGGTGGCGAGCGTGGAAATCGTCGCCAGATTGGCCATGTAGCCCGTGCAGAAGTACAGCGCGCGGCCTTCGACCAGATGGGGCGACATGAAGTCGGCGAGCGCGGCTTCGAGTTCTGCGTGCGCCTGCGAGTGACCGCTGATCAGGTGCGAGGCGCCGCTGCCTGCGCCGTAGCGCCGTGCCCCGTCGATCAGCGCTTCCACGATCTTCGGGTGCGCCGCGAGACCGAGATAGTCGTTGCTGGCGAAGGCGAGCACGTCGCGGCCATCGGCGCGCAAATGCGGCTGGCACGGCGTGGAGACCACGCGATGCGTGCGGCGCAGGTGCGCGCGGTCGATCTCGGCGAGACCGGCTTCAAGGCGTTCGAGCAAGGGATGTGCGCTCATGCGGCCCTCCCCATGCTGTCGAAGCCCTGACGCATCGTGGCATCGAACGCCGCGATGGTTTGTTCCGCCAGCCAGTCGCTGGTGCTGTCGTCGAGCACGTACGGCGGCATCAGATACACCGTTGCGCCGAGCGGGCGCAGCAGCACGCCTCGGGCACGCGCTTCGCTGTAGAACTGCTTGGCGAATGCGCCCGCTGCACCGGCGGTATCCGGCAGCTTCGCATCGAAGGCCCAGATCATGCCGCGTTGGCGGAAGTGCATGGCGCGCGCATCGTCGGCCAGCGGCGCGAGGGCTTGCGTCAGACGCTCGGCGCGCGTGACATTGCGTGCCAGCACATCGTCGTCGGCAAAGATATCGAGCGTGGCGAGTGCCGCGCGGCACGCGAGCGGATTGCCCGTGTACGAGTGCGAATGCAAAAAGCCGCGCGCGGTGTCGTCGTCGTAGAACGCGTCGTAGATGGCGTCGCGCGAGAGCACCAGCGAGAGCGGCAGATAGCCACCGCTGATGCCCTTCGAGAGCGTGAGCAGGTCGGGCCAGATGCCGGCCTGTTCGCACGCGAAGAACGTGCCGGTGCGGCCACAGCCGACCGCGATTTCATCGGCGATCATGTGGGCGCCGTGACGATCGCACAGCGCGCGCACTTCGCGCAGATACGCCGGGTCGTGCATCGCCATGCCGGCGGCGCACTGCACCAACGGCTCCACGATGACGGCGGCGACACGGCCCTCGCACTGCGTGAGCAGCGAATCGAGTTCGGCGGCCGCGCGGTGTGCGGCATCCTCCGCCGTTTCGCCATCGCGGGCGAGACGTGCGTCGGGAGACGCGACCACGTGGGCATGACGCAGCAGCGGGTCATACGCGTCGCGGAAGAGAGCGACATCGGTGACGGCCAGTGCGCCGAGCGTCTCGCCGTGATAACCGTTTTTCACGCAAACGAATTCGCGCTTGTCGCTGTGGCCCTGATTGCGCCACGCGTGAAAACTCATCTTGAGTGCGATTTCGACGGCAGACGCGCCGTCACTCGCGAAGAACGCATGGCCGAGCACGCCGCCGGTCAGTGCCGACAGGCGTTCGGCGAGCGCGACGACGGGCTCGTGCGTGAAACCCGCGAGCATCGCGTGCTCCAGACGGCCGAGCTGATCGATCAGCGCCGCGTTGATGCGCGGATTCGCGTGACCGAACAGATTGACCCACCACGAGCTGATTGCGTCGAGGTAGCGCTGGCCGTCGGTATCGACCAGCCACGGGCCCTCGCCATGCGAGAGCGCGACGAGGGGAAGCTTCGCTTGCTGCTTCATCTGCGTGCAGGGATGCCAGACCTGCCGCTGACTGCGTGCCGCGAGATTGCCGGGGCCTGACGCGTCAACGCGTGCAGTGGGTTCGGCGATGGTGGGGGGGTGCCCTTGAGCTTGCCGGATAGGGGCGTCCATCATTGACTCCTTCATGCGCCGAGGCGGGCGACACGGGTGCGGATGCACCGTCGTCGACTCGCCCGGCTGGCCGTCGTCAGGCATACGCAAGGTGCGTTGCTGGACGGGGCCGGAGGTGGGGGATGGGCGCATGGTAGGCAAAGCAATTTGGCAGGGCAATAGGCGGAAATGGCGTGAAATATCGTGCTCTTGCGAGCTATAGCTCGACGTTATCGATAATTTCTTAAAACCTGTCGACAACGTTGCGGCATCTCCGCCGTCACCCCTCCCAAAATAAATTTGTAACCGTGTTGCGGGCAATGTCGCGATGTTTTGACGGCACGCGACGAAATTGCCGGTTTTTTCAGGCTCAGGACGCGTCGCGCCACGACGGCGAGCGCTTCTCGAGGAACGAGCGCACGCCTTCGCGGCCTTCGTCGGAGGCCCGGATTGTGGCGATACGTTCGGCGGTCTCGGCAATCGCATCGTCGTCGATGGTGCGGCTGGCGAAGTCCTGCACGAGGCGCTTGCACTCCTTCACGGCATTCGGGCTGTTATCGGCCAGCGCTTTGGCGAGGGCTTGCACGGTGGCGTCGAGCGCGTCGGCGCTCACCACTTCATGCACCAGACCGTGACGCTGCGCGGTGGCCGCCGTAAAGCGCTCGGCGGTGAGGAAGTAGCGGCGCGAGGCGGGCTCGCCGAGCGCGCGAATCACATACGGCCCGATGGTCGCGGGAATCAACCCGAGGCGAGCTTCCGACAGGCAGAAGTGCGCCGTGTCGACGGCCACCACGATGTCGGCCACGGCCGCGAGGCCCACGCCGCCGGCATACGTATCGCCCTGCACGCGCGCGATGACTGGCTTCGGGCAACGGTAGATGGTGTTGAGCATGACGGCGAGCGTCATCGCATCGGCACGGTTCTCGGTGTCCGAGTAACCGGCCATCTTCTTCATCCAGTTCAGATCGGCACCGGCGCAGAAGGCAACGCCCTCGGCGGCCAGCACGATCACGCGCACGTCGCCGTTATCGGCGAGCGCACGAAACGTGCCGGTCAGTTCTTCGATGACCGTTTCGTTGAAAGCATTGCGAACGTCGGGACGGTTGAGCGTAACCGTGGCGACGTGGGCGTCGACGCTGAGTTTGAGCGTGGCAAGGTTCATGGCGGCAAATCCTCGACGGCCCCTTTCGCGCAACAAGCGATATAGGGAAGGGGCCGGTGTGTTCGTTACATGCGGAACAGGCCGAAGCGCGTTTCCGGAATCGGCGCATTGAGGGCGGCCGACAGGCCGAGCCCGAGCACCGTGCGCGTATCGGCAGGGTCGATCACGCCGTCGTCCCACAAGCGGGCGCTGGCGTAGTACGGATGTCCCTGACGCTCGTACTGATCGCGAATCGGCTGCTTGAACGCGTCTTCTTCGGCGGCGCTCCACTGACCGCCCTTGCTTTCGATGCCGTCGCGCTTGACGGTCGCCAGCACCGACGCCGCTTGCTCGCCGCCCATCACCGAGATGCGCGAATTCGGCCACATCCACAGGAAGCGCGGCGAATACGCACGCCCGCACATGCCGTAATTGCCGGCACCGAACGAGCCGCCGATGATGACCGTGAACTTCGGCACGTTGGCCGTGGCGACGGCCGTCACCATCTTGGCGCCATGCTTGGCGATGCCTTCGTTTTCGTACTTGCGCCCGACCATGAAGCCGGTGATGTTTTGCAGGAAGATCAGCGGAATCTTGCGCTGGCAGCACAGTTCGATGAAGTGCGCGCCTTTTTGCGCCGACTCCGAGAACAGAATGCCGTTGTTCGCAACGATGCCGACCGGATAGCCCCACAGGTGCGCGAAGCCGCACACGAGCGTGGTGCCGTAGCGCGCCTTGAATTCGTCGAACTCCGAGCCGTCGACCAGACGCGCGATGACTTCGCGCACGTCGAACGGCTTTTTCGTGTCGGCGGGAATCACGCCATACACTTCGCGCGGGTCGTACTTCGGCTCGACCGGCGTTTTCACGGCCACGGTGGCCGGTTTGCGGCGATTCAGATTCGCGGCGATGCTGCGCGCGATCGACAGCGCGTGGGCATCGTTCTGTGCAAAGTGATCGACGACGCCCGACAGACGCGTGTGCACATCGGCGCCGCCGAGGTCTTCGGCGCTGACTTCTTCGCCCGTGGCGGCTTTCACCAGCGGCGGGCCGCCGAGGAAAATCGTGCCCTGATCCTTCACGATGATCGACTCGTCGCTCATGGCGGGCACATAGGCGCCACCGGCCGTGCACGAGCCCATCACCACGGCGATCTGCGGGATGCCCTGTGCAGACATCGTCGCCTGGTTGTAGAAGATGCGGCCGAAGTGATCGCGATCGGGGAAGACGTCGTCCTGATTCGGCAGGTTGGCACCGCCCGAGTCGACCAGATAGATGCACGGCAGATGGTTCTGCTCGGCAATCTCCTGCGCGCGCAGGTGCTTCTTGACCGTCATCGGGTAGTAGGTGCCGCCCTTGACCGTGGCGTCGTTGCAGACGATCACGCACTCCTGACCCGACACACGGCCGATGCCGGTGATGATGCCTGCGCCCGGCGCGTCGTCGTGATACATGCCGATCGCGGCGAGTTGCGAGAGTTCGAGAAACGGCGAGCCCGGATCGAGCAGTTGCTGCACACGCTCGCGCGGCAGCAACTTGCCGCGGGCCACATGCTTCTTGCGTGCGGCTTCGCCGCCGCCGCCCGAGAGTTGCGCAATGCGCTCGCGCAGGTCGTCGACCAGCGTCTGCATCGTGGCCGCGTTGCGGGCAAATTCCTCGCCGCGCGGGTTGAGCTTGCTTTCGAGAATCGGCATGTGACGAAATCCGGTGGAGAGTGAGTTGTCGTTAGGTTCGGATCAGAAACTTGTCGGCGGCGAGCGTGCGAACGTGACTTGTGGTCAGTCGAACAGATCGCCGTCGATATAGCGCCAGCGGCCGTCGTCGGTGCGCTCGAAGCGGCTGCGCTCATGCAGCCGGTGTGCGCGGCCACCCACTTTGTAGCGCGCGACGAATTCCACTTCGGCGTGCGCGTCGTCGCGTTGCAAATGCGCTTTGACTTGCAGGCCCAGCCACTGCGGTGCGTCGTCGAAATCGAGCGTCGCGGGGCGCGTGCGCGCCGCCCACGTGTCGATCAGATAGGGCGCGTTCTGACGCACGAACGCGGTGTATCGCGAGCGCATCAGTGCCTCGGCCGTCGGCGGCAGCTCACCGCCGTCGATGTAGCGGCCGCAGCACGAGTCGAACGCGAGACCGCCGCAGGGGCAGCCTTCGCGATCGAGGTCAGGTGCCGTGTTCGATGCAGTCGATGCGGCATTGGCGCGGGGCGATTTGGGGCTTGCCATGTCGTCGTGCCCCGTCAGACCTTGCCGTTTTGCAGGCAGGCTTCTACCTGACCGAAACGGTCGTAGCCCCAGAACGGCTCGCCGTCCACGATCACGAAGGGCGAGCCGAACACGCCGCGCGCCATCGCCAGATCGATTTCCGCCTTGAGGTGGTCCTTGGCTGCGGGCGAGTGCATGCCCTTGTCGAGTGCCGCGCCGTCGATGCCGAGGGTCTCGCCAAGTCTGACGAGTTCGGCGGGCTCACCGATGTTCACGTCGTCGACGTAGAGCGCGCGGTAGATCAATTTGGCGAACTCTGCGGCGAGATCGCCGCCGCGATGGTCCGCCACCCAGAGCACGGCGCGCTCGGCGCATTGCGTCGGGATCGGGAAGTGCGACGGACGCTTGTACGCGATGCCTTTGAAGCGGGCCGTGCGTTCGACGTCGCGACGCATGTACTCGGTCTTGATCGGATGCTGCACCGGCGCGCCTGTGCCGTTCACCTTGTAGACAATGTCGAGCAGGATCGGATGCCAGGCGACACCGCGTCCGTACTTGTTGGCAATCTCGTCGATGCAGGTGCTCGCAAAATACCCGTACGGGGATGCGAAGTCGAAATAAAAGTCGATGGCGGACGTCATGGTGGCTCCGTTTCAGAATGACGTTTCTGGCCCGCTTATCAAAAGATACGGCGGTAGGGCGTACAGCTTGTTATTCGTTGACTACGTTGACTACACTGATTCCGGTGCTGCTCTGCAACGTGCCGGCTTACCAAGTGAGCGCGTTGCCGTCGTAATTGAAGAACCCGCCGTTGTGCGTGGCGCGCTCGCCCGGGGCGCGGGCCAGCACGCGGCGCATGCCGGCAACGCTCGTCTGCACGTCGATGTCAGCGTTCTCGCCGCCCATGTCCGTGCGCACCCAGCCCGGGTGCATCGCGACGCACGTCGCCTGCTGCGCTTCGAGCGAGGCAGCCTTGACCACCGAGTTCACGGCGGCCTTGCTGGCGCGATACAACCAGCTGCCGTTCGAATCCATCAATGCCACGCTGCCCATGCGACTCGACAGAAAACCGAACGATCCCTTGGCCGCTTCGACGAACGGCAACACGAGCGGCGCGACTTGCATTGCCCCGAGCACGTTGGTGTGAAACACGCGGTCGAACTCCTCGCGGGTAATCGGTGCGAGTCCGGTCGTGCGCTCGGAATTCACACCGGCGTTGTAGATGGCGACATCGAGTGCTTCGCCATCGAGCTGCCACGTGAGGCCCGCGACCGACTCGATACGGGTGACGTCGAGTTTGAGAGGCTGGGCGCCGAGATCGCGCAACGCGGCCAGACCCTCGTCATTGCGCGCCGTGCCGATCACGCGCCAGCCGTCTTCCCGGTATTGCCGCACGAATTCGAGACCGATACCGCGGGAAGCACCGATGATGAGGGCAGTTTTCATGACGCGTGAGTCCTAAGTTGGAGGGCTGCCGTGGGTCGGTGAGCTTGGTGGCCCACAACGAACGGCAGCCGGAAATGATCAGACGAGCTCGATCGCCATGGCCGTCGCTTCGCCGCCGCCGATACACAGGCTGGCGACGCCACGCTTGCCGCCGGTCTTGCGCAGCGCGCCGATCAACGTGACCAGAATACGCGCACCCGAGGCGCCGATGGGGTGACCGAGGGCGCAGGCGCCGCCGTGAATGTTCACCTTGTCGTGCGGCAGATCGAATTCGTGCATGGCGGCCATCGTGACGACGGCAAAGGCTTCGTTGATTTCGTACAGGTCGACGTTGCTCGCCGACCAGCCGGTTTTCTCGAACAGCTTGCGAATCGCGCCGACCGGGGCCGTCGTGAACAGGCCCGGGGCTTGGGCGAACGTGCTGTGCCCGGCGATGCGTGCGAGCGGCGTCAGGCCGAGGCGCTTGGCGGTGGACTCGCGCATGAGCACGAGCGCGGCGGCGCCGTCGGAGATCGACGACGAGTTGGCGGCCGTCACAGTGCCGTCCTTGCGGAAAGCGCCCTTGAGCGTCGGAATCTTCTCGGGGTTGGCCTTGAACGGCTGTTCGTCGTGCTCGACCACCGTGTCGCCCTTGCGGCCCGGCACCGTCACGGCAGTGATTTCCCACGCGAAGGAGCCGTCTTTGGTGGCGTTCTGTGCGCGCTCCAGCGAGGCGATGGCGAAGGCGTCTTGTGCTTCGCGCGTGAAGGCGTAGCGGTCGGCGCATTCTTCGGCAAACGTGCCCATCAGACGGCCTTTGTCATAGGCGTCTTCCAGACCGTCGAAGAACATGTGATCGATGACCTGACCGTGTCCCATGCGCATGCCGGCACGGGCCTTGGGCAGCAGGTACGGCGCGTTGCTCATGCTTTCCATGCCGCCGGCGACGATCACGTCGGCGCTGCCGGCAACGAGCATGTCGTGCGCGAACATCGCCGCGCGCATGCCCGAGCCGCACATCTTGTTGACCGTCGTGGCACCGGCAGCGAGCGGCAGCCCGGCGCCGAGCGTGGCCTGACGGGCAGGCGCTTGGCCCTGACCGGCGGGCAGTACGCAGCCCATCACGACTTCGTCGATTTGTTCGGGTTTGAGTCCGGCGCGCTCAACGGCCGCGCGAATGGCGGCAGCGCCCAGTTGCGGGGCGGCAACGTCGCCGAACACCCCTTGCAGGCCACCCATCGGGGTACGGGCAGCGGAAACGATAACGATCGGGTCTTGCATGGCAGTTCTCCTGTAATCGGTGACCGGTGCCGTCGGCGTTTGCCGCCGGCACCGGGATATCCAATGCTTCAGTCGTTCCGTCGTCCGCGAGCGCTGCAAGGGCTGGCGGGTGCCCTAAGGCACCCGCGAGTGAGGCTTATGCGCTTGAATTACGCGCGCGGATTACGCAGTTCTGCAAATGCCGAGACGCAGCGTTCATACACGCGCGGCAAGGCTTCAAGGCTGTTGACCGACATGCGCAGGTCGCGCACCAGACCGTCGCGCAGGCCGTACACCCAGCCATGCACCGTGACCGGCTGGTTGCGGGCCCACGCGTCGCGCAATACCGTCGTGTGGCAGATGTTCACTACCTGTTCGATGGCGTTGAGTTCGCACAGGCGGTCGTGGCGGGCGTCGCGCGAGGGCAAGGCGTCGATCTGGTCGAGGTGGCGCTCGTAGACGTCGCGCACATGGCGCAGCCAGTTGTCGACGAGACCCATCTTGGCGCCGTCGAGCGCTGCACCCACACCGCCGCAGCCGTAGTGGCCCACCACCATGATGTGGCGCACCTTGAGCACTTCGATGGCGAATTGCAGCACCGAGAGGCAGTTCAGATCGCTGTGCACCACCACGTTGGCGATGTTGCGGTGAACGAACACCTCGCCCGGTGCGAGCCCTGTGATCTGGTTGGCCGGGACGCGTGAGTCCGAGCAGCCGATCCACAGATATTCCGGGGCTTGTTGTTTGGCCAAGCGCTCGAAAAATGCGGGATCTTCCGCGTTCACGCTGGCGACCCAGGCGCGGTTGTTGTCGAGCAGATGGATCAGGGGTTGGTCTTTGTCTTCAGTCATGATCGTGTCATCCGGTGGGCGTGTCGTGCGCTGTGTGGCGTCATTCGCTCAAGCCGCGGCCGCCCGGGCGGGGCGGGCTGTGGCGTGCGTGGCACCGCTGCCGGTGCCGTAGCGATTGACGAAACGCAGCGAGACATCGTACGGATAGAAGTCGTGCATCTGTCCGGCTTGTACCCGTTCCTGATGGCTTTGCCACAGGGCCGGGTCGAAGAAGTCCGGATGATGCTGGCTCAGAGAGTGCCGCACGCGCGGGTCGCCGGTCAAAAACGTCTCAAACGTCTGCGGAAACACGTCGTGCGGGCCTACACGGTACCAGACTTCCCCCGACATCGCCTCTTCTTCGTTACGGGGTTCCGGCACTCGACGGATGTGGCAATCCGTCAGATATTCCAGTTCGTCGTAATCGTAGAAGACCACCCGGCCATGGCGGGTCACACCGAAATTCTTGTACAGCATGTCGCCCGGGAAGATGTTCGCCGCCATCAGTTCCTTGACTGCATTGCCGTACTCGCGCATCGCATGATCGATCTCGGCGTCCGACGCGCCTTGGTGCAGCCAGAGATTGAGCGGCGTCATGCGGCGCTCGATATAGCAATGGCGAATCACCAGCGCGTCGCCATCGATCTCAAGCAGCGACGGCACTTCCGACTGAAGCTCGGCGAGCAGCGCGTCGTCGAAACGCGCGAGCGGGAACGCCACGCTCGAGAACTCCAGCGTATCGGCCATGCGGCCGACGCGATCATGCTGTTTGACCATCAGATACTTCGCCTTCACCTGCTCGCGCGTCGTCTCCTTGGGCGGCGCAAAGCGCTCGCGGATGACCTTGAAGACGTACGGATAGGAGGGCAGCGTGAAGACCAGCATCACCAGCCCGCGAATGCCGGGGGCGGTGACGAACTTGTCGCTCGAATGCTTCAGATGATGCAGAAAATCGCGATAGAACAGATTCTTGCCGTGCTTTTGCAGGCCAACCGACGTGTAGATCTCGGCTTTCGGCTTGCTCGACATGATGGTGCGCAGAAACTGCACGTAAGCTGACGGCACTTCCATGTCGACCATGAAGTACGCGTGCGTGAAGCTGAACACCACGCGCAACTCGTCGCGTCGCAGCAGCACCGTGTCGAGTGCCAGATACCCGTTGGCGTCGTGCATGATCGGCATCGCGAACGGCGTGGTCACATCGCCGTTGACGATCCGGCCGACGACGTATGCCGCCTTGTTCCGGAAAAACAGCGATGCGAGCACATGAATCTGGAAATTCGGGGCCTGTTCGAATTCACCGAACGCTTCGTGGATGGCGCGCATCACATAGGCCACGTCGCGCGGCAGATCGGCGAACGGGCGCGCGAGCTGAAAGTTCGTGACGATGCGCGAGAGCGTCGCGGCCATGCCGTCCTGCGCCGGGTAGTAGACCCGGTACGTCGGCTTCGCGGCGGGCGCATCGTTCTCGATGTATTCCGTCGCGATGGCGGGCCGCACGAAAATGAAGCGATTGTTGAAGTACGAGCGGTGCAGGATCTTGCAGCAGACCGAGTTGAAGAACGTTTCGGCGAGTTCCGGCTGACGATGCTCCGTGAGCAGCCCGATGTAGTGCAGCTTCACCTGCTGCCAGACATCGTCGTCGAGCGCTTGCGCATCGAAGCGGCTCGACAGCGTCTCGACGCATTCGCGCACGCGTTCGTCGTAATAGGCAATGCGATTGCGCTGGAGCTTCTGGATGCCGGTGAAGTCACCGGCTTCGAAACAAGCCTGTGCCGCCACGCACACCTCGCGAAAGATGCGGTAGTGCTTGTCGAAGCCGTCCAGCATTGTGCGGGCGACGTCGTAAGCGATCTGCGACGACAGGAGTTTCGGAAAGTGATTCATACCGGTCGGGAAGGGCGCAGGGGGCGATCTCCGGCTGATTGTAGCCTTCCGGTCTGCCCCCGTATCGATATGGCGTCGCCCTTGCTATCTCCCTGATATTGCGTGAATTTCCGCGTGTTACATGCGCCTTTTACATGGTTTCCGCGAACAGCTCGCGGCCGATCAGCATGCGGCGGATCTCCGACGTGCCGGCGCCGATCTCGTAGAGCTTCGCGTCGCGCCACAGGCGCCCGACCGGGTATTCGTTGATGTAGCCGTTGCCGCCCAGAATCTGGATCGCTTCGCCGGCCATCCACGTGGCCTTTTCCGCCGTGTAGAGAATCACGCCGGCGCAGTCTTTGCGGACCTGACGCACGTGATCGCTGCCCAGCGAATCGAGCTGGCGGCCCACCGCGTACAGATACGCGCGGCTGGCTTGCAGAATCGTGTACATGTCGGCGACCTTGCCCTGAATGAGCTGGAATTCACCGATCGACTGACCGAACTGCTTGCGGTCGTGGATGTAAGGCACCACCACGTCCATGGCGGCCTGCATGATGCCCAGCGGGCCGCCGGCGAGCACGGCGCGCTCATAGTCCAGACCGCTCATCAGCACCTTCACGCCGCCGCCGACCTGACCCAGCACGTTCTCTTCCGGCACTTCCACGTTCTCGAAGACCAGTTCGCCCGTGTGCGAGCCGCGCATGCCGAGCTTGTCGAGCTTTTGCGCGACCGAGAAGCCCTTCATGCCCTTTTCGACGATGAACGCCGTCATGCCGCGTGCGCCCGCTTCCGGGTCGGTCTTGCCGTAGACCACCAGCGTGTCGCAGTCCGGGCCGTTGGTGATCCACATCTTGGTGCCGTTGAGCACGTAGCGGTCGCCGCGTTTTTCCGCGCGCAGCTTCATGCTCACCACGTCCGAGCCGGCATTCGGTTCGCTCATGGCCAGTGCGCCGACGTGTTCGCCCGAGACCAGCTTCGGCAGGTACTTCGCCTTTTGGGCGGCCGTGCCGTTGCGGTGAATCTGGTTCACGCACAGATTCGAGTGGGCGCCGTACGACAGGCCGACCGACGCCGAGGCGCGCGAGATTTCTTCCATCGCGATCATGTGCGCGACGTAGCCCATGTTGGCACCGCCGTACTCTTCCGAGACCGTCATGCCGAGCACGCCGAGGTCGCCCATCTTGCGCCAGAGGTCCATCGGGAATTGGTCGGTGCGGTCGACTTCGGCGGCACGCGGTGCGATTTCTTTCGCCGCGAAGTTCGCGACCGAATCGCGCAGCATGTCCAGGTCTTCGCCGAGCATGAAGTTGAGGCCGGGCAGCATAGTCATGAGGCAGTCTCCAGAGGGGCGCGTGGCTCGTGGCTCGCGCTTATGTTCGGGGTGGTGTTGGGTAGCTTCTAATGCAGTATTCGGCAGGTTGCGGCGGCGTGGGCGCGACGTAATCGACCTAATCGATGTAAGCGACGTAAGCGACGTAAGCGAACTAAGCGACGTCCAGCAGGGCCGCCCGAGCCGTCATCAGCGCGTGGGCGGCAGCACGAACAGCGTTTGCTGCATGAGTGCGCACAGCGTCCATTTGCCGCCGTCGATGGCGAAGAGTTCGGCGGTCGCGACGATGAGCGAGCGCCCGGCTTTGACGACCTGACCGCGTCCGACCAGTGTATCGCCCTTGCCCGGCGCGAGAATGTTCAGCTTGTATTCGGCAGTGACCAGCTCGTGTTCCGGCGAAATGCGCGTGTAACCGGCGTAGCCGCCTGCGGAGTCGGCGATCGCGCCGATGACGCCGCCGTGGAAGAAGCCGTGCTGCTGGTTGACCTTGTCCGAGAAAGGCAGCGTGATCTCGCAGTGACCGTCGGTCAAATGCGTGATTTGTGCGCCCCAATGGGTCATTACGCCTTGCGCATCGAAACTGGCGCGAATTTTCGCGGCGACGGCATCGTCGAGCGGCGCGGCATGGGAGACGGAAACGTTCATGGCGATAGGCGGCTTCAAGACCACAGATCGGCAAATACTACTTTACGTTAACGTAAACGTAAAGTAGGGACTTTCCAGATTAATGCGAGGTCGCCGGCACCTTCACACGGCGCGCGAGGGCGGGCGGTGCCGATTCTCCGGCCGCCTCGAGCAGTGCCAGACATTGCGCCTCGTGCTGGGAGACTTCGTCGAGCGTGGCGTGGAGGTCTTCGAGTTGTTGTTCGAGAACTTCGCGGTGCTGAGAGAGCGTTTCCAGAAACACCTTGAGCTGCGGCACGGTGTCTTTGGGCGATTCGTAGAGATCGAGAATCGTCTTGATCTCGGACAGCGTCAGGCCGAGCCGCTTGCCGCGCAGGGTGAGCTTCAGGCGCGTGCGGTCCTGACCGGTGTAGACGCGATGGCGTCCGCCGGGGCCTTCGCGGGCGGGCGTGAGCAGCCCCTGATCTTCGTAGAAGCGGATCGCCCGGGGCGTAATGTCGAACTCGCGGGCGAGGTCGGTAATCGTGTAAGTCAGCATCGGGTTGGCAGACATGGTGTGGGCGTGGCTATCCGTGACTATGCGTGGCTATGCATGACGATGGCGCGGCTGCGACGTTTAAGCGGGCGCTTACCATTGCAGATAGAATTGCCGTTTACGTTAGCGTCAAGTTGCATCGTATGCAATCGGTGACGGCGTCTACTTCAAGAACAACAGAACAAGCCCATCTGGAGCGTGGCCCCCGTGAATGCCCTCGAACAACAACTGAATTACCCCTTTGGTGAACTCCTGCCCGACGGCGGCACCGTGCATGAAGTCGTGCCGGGCGTCTTCTGGGTGCGCATGCCGCTGCCGTTTGTGCTCGATCACATCAATCTGTGGCTGCTGCGCGACGAAGTGGACGGCGTCAAAGGCTGGACGGTTGTCGATTGCGGCATCACGCATCCGCAAATCAAGGCGTACTGGGAGCAGGTGTTCGACACCTCGCTCGGCGGCGAGCCGGTGCTGCGTGTGCTCGTCACGCATTGCCACCCCGATCACCTCGGCCTCGCGCACTGGATCTGCAAGGGCGGCGACAAGCAGCGCTGGGACGCCCGCCTCGCGATGTCGCAGGGCGACTACGCGTGGGGCCGGTTGATGTCGTCGGGCGATAACAACAACAGCTCGAACGCCGGCGGCGAATTTGCCGTGGCGCACTTCATCGCGCATGGCCTCGCCGACGAAGCGATGATCGATCAGATTCGCCATCGCAAGACCTACTTCAGCGATCTCGTGCCCGAAGTGCCGTCGCGCTTCTACCGTTTGCGCGATGGCGACACGTTGCGCATCGGTGGCAGCGACTGGCGCATGATTGCCGGGTTCGGGCATTCGCCGGAACACATGGCGTTGTACAGCGAACAGCACAACGTGCTGATTTCCGGCGACATGGTGCTGCCGCGCATCTCGACCAACGTCAGCGTGTTCGACATCGAGCCCGAGGCCAACTCGCTGCAACTATTCCTCGATTCGCTGGGCGTGTATCTCGATCTGCCGGAAGACTGCCTCGTGCTGCCGTCGCATGGCCGCCCGTTCACCGGTTTGCATACGCGTATCCGGCAACTTCGCGATCACCACGACGCCCGTTTGCAGGAAGTGCGCGCGGCGTGCGCCAAGTCGCCGCAAAGCGCGGGCGACATCGTGCCGATCATGTTCCACCGCAAGCTCGATGCGCACCAGACCACGTTCGCCATGGGCGAGGCGCTGGCGCATTTGCACATGCTCTGGCGCAAGGGTGAACTCAAGCGCGCGCGCGACGAGAAAGGCGTGTGGCGATTCTCGCCGGCGTGACACGCATGAAGCGACGCGACCATGATCGCGTCGCTTCAGATCATTCTGAATTGCCTCGATGGCGTGGCAACACGCCGAAGCGTTTTCCTACGGTATCGATCACCACGATATGGTCGAGGAAAGGCGCGTTGCCAATCGTCGGGGCCATGCGATCGTCGTCGCGCAACGTGTAGGCCAGCGTTACATGCACCGGGTGTCTGCCGACCGTCAGTGCAAGGTCGGTGCGTTTGGGCAGCATCACCAGCGGATTCCCCCACGCAGGCACCGTAATCGGCACGGGCCGGTCGTCGGCCGTGGCGGTGTCCGGGATCAAGGCCCATTGATCCGGCGGCACCACCAGCTCGAACATGCTGCTCCCCGTATCGAAAATCGCCAGCCCGCTGAAGGCCGGGGCGGCGTAGTCCACCAGAATCTTGTCGCGCAGGCTGCCCGCGCTTTCCCGGTATTGCGAGAAATGTGCCGGCCAACGCGAGATCAATGCGTCCGTTTGCTCCGGGTTAAGCCAGTAAATCCGTTGCTCGCGATAGTCGATTGCAATAGCCATCCCACGCGTGAACGCGTAGCCGAGCGTGCCGATCAACGGGGGCTCATCCGGCGAGCGCGGCGCACTTCCCAGTGTGGGCCGAGCTTCGAACGGGACTTGCATGCGCAGTCCACTGTCGAAGATAAGCGCCATTTCCGTGGGTAGCGTGGATGAGGTCAACGAGGTCGATGCAGCGGATGAAGTCGACAACGCATCGTCAGCCACACCCAGCACCGGACCGGCGGCTCGCCCATAGAGCAGGTTCGCCGGCGCCCCCGTATCCCATTGAAAGCGCACCCGCTGACCGGTCGCGGCCAGCGTTGCCTCGATAAAGATGGCGGTGCGCTCGTGAACCTTCCCATCCAGTCGCGCCGACGCAAACTTGAAGGGCAGCCAATCCTGATACTCGAACATGGGGGCAGACGTCTCAGTGCCGGGCGCCGTTGCGGCGGCCAAAAAGAAAACCCCGCTGTCGCGGGCGCGAGAGCGGGGTATCGGGTCGACAACGCATGTCAGTCATCGCAGTGGCGGCGCTGGCATCGCGTTGGCGGCAATCAAGCGTGCTGTGCTGCCGACGGAATGTGACGGCCATCACGGCCGAGCAGTCCGTACGTGACGAGGCTGATCGCCACGGTAAGCAGGATGTAGTACGCCGGGGCCAGCTCGTTTTGCGTCGCCTTGATCAGGTAGGTGATCCAGAACGGCGCCAGACCACCGAAGAGCATGACCGACACGTTGTAGAGAATCGACACACCCGTCGAGCGCACACCCACCGGAAACACCTCGGTGACGGCCGTCGGGAACGCACCCCACACGAAGCCCATGCAAACGGCCGGCAGAATCTGCGCGAGCAGCAAGTTGCCCATCGACGGCGCACCGTGCAGACGCGTGAACATCCAGAACGACACCAGCCCATAGAGCAGCACGAACAGCAGAATCAGCGGCTTGCGGCCCACGCGATCCGAGATCCAGCCCGTGAGCGGGCACATGAACGCGATCAGCATGGCGGCGACAAACGTCGACAAGCTCGCCGCACCCTGCGACAGACCGAGTTGCTTCACCGCGTAAATCGGCGTGTAAATCAGCGTGACGTAGAACGACGTCGTTGCAGCCACCGTCAGACCGAAGCCGGCGATCAGCGAGCGATAGTGGTTCGCGAACACTTCAGCGAGCGGCGTGCGGCGCGTGGGTTCACGCACGGCGGCGTAGGCGAGGAACTCCGGCGATTCCGTCATGCGGCGGCGAATGTAGAAACCCACCGGACCGATCAGAATCCCGAACAGGAACGGCAGACGCCAGCCCCACGATTCCAGCGCTTCTTTCGTCAGCCCCGTGTTGAGCAGATACGCGCACAGCCCGGCGAGTGCGACGGCCAGCGCTTGCGAGCACATCTGGAAGCTGCCGTAGAAGCCACGCAGGTGCGGCGGCGAAAACTCGATCAGCATGGCCGTCGAGCCGCCGAATTCACCCCCGGCGGAGAAGCCCTGAATCACCCGTGCAAGCAGAATCAGCAGCGGCGCTGCAAAGCCGATGGTCGCGTAGGTCGGGGCGATACCGATCAGGCCGGTGCCCAGCGCCATGAGCAGCACCATGACCGACAGCGCCGATTTGCGGCCCGCGTGATCGGCATAGAGACCGAAAGCAATACCGCCGATCGGGCGGAAGAAGAATGCGACACCGAGTGACGCCACGCTCGCGAGCAACGAGTTGGTGTCGTCGACGGCAGGGAAGAACAGTTTTGCAATGACGACGGCGAAAAGGCCGTAGACGGTGAAGTCGAACCACTCGAATGCGTTGCCCAGCGTAGACCCGATCACAGCCTTGCGTCGCAGCGCCGGATCGATAACCGGCGTGCCGGTGGGGGTTGCCTGCATGTGCCTCTCCTGCTCTTGGTTGGGAGCGCCGCACTTGGAAGCCTCACCCGGCAGCATCCGCGCGCCGGTATGGCCTCTCTCTGGTGGCGGCAAAACCGTTCAGTGACGTGTGTGCGCCGTGTGTGACCTCTGTTTGAGTGACTTATCCACTCTAGCGCAGGTACGCGACGCACCACAACGGGTCAATATTCCGCTGGCGGGAGGCTGTTTCAGGGATGGGACGCGGGGAGAGGCGAGGGGCGCGTGCCAAGCCGTGTAAGGCGGCGCCCGCGTGTGAGCGCTGGCTCAGGAAGGATCGGTGTCTGTTTTCGACGCGGCTTGCGTGTCATCCGCCGCTTTCTGCCGGTCTGCCATACGCGGCTTGCGTGGGGCTTTGGCGAACGCCATGTCATAAAGCCAGCGCGGCAGGCACTTCAGCAGGCAGGCCACCACGCCCATCTGCCACGGCAGCACGACAAAGCGCTTGCGCCGCGCAATGGCACCGGCGGCCTTGCGCGCGAACTTGTCGGCGTCCATCAGGAACGGCATCGGGAACGGATTGCCGTCGGTCATCGGCGTGCGAATGTAGCCCGGCGCAATTGTCACCACGGCGACCTTGTCGGCGCGGAGCTCCACCCGCAGGCTTTCCAGATACGTCATCGCCGCGGCTTTCGACGCGCTGTACGCGCCGTGCCCGGGCAGACCGCGTACGCCCGCCACGCTGCCGATACCCACGAGCGCGCCACGTTTCACCGCGCGCATGGGCCCGACAAACGGGCTGAACGTAGCGACCATCGCCATCCAGTTCGTGTCCATGACGGACGCAAAATGCGGCAGGTCGGCGGGGTCTTCGGTGTTCACGCCGTGGCTGATGCCGGCGTTGGCGATCACGATGTCCGGCGTGCCATGGCGCGACATGAAGTCTTCGGCGGCGGCGCGCAATGCGATGGCATCGCGCACGTCGAGCGCATAGCAATGCACGGCATGCGGATGCGGCAGCGTGGCGGCCAGATCGGCGAGCTTGTCGCCGCGCCGTCCAACCAGCCCGAGAATGGCGCCCTCGGCGGCGTAATGCCGCGTGAGCGCCTCGCCCAGCCCGCTGGAGGCGCCCGTGATGAAGACCTTCGGTGATGCAGTATGTGTCGCCATGAACGCAAAAGCCCGGCCGGAGCCGGGCTTTGTGAGGCGCGAAGCTTAGAGCTTCTTCGCGCGGATCTGATTGATGATCGAATCGGCCGTCTTGAGGGCCGCGTCGAACGTCTGCTGCTCGGTCGTGGCCGGCTTGCCGGCCTTTTGCAGCGCGTCGCCCGAGGTGGCCGGCGAGACGAGGTACTTGCCCTGGATCGCAATCGTCGGCACACCGTCGATCTTGTAGTCCTGCCAGGCCTTGTTGGCCAGTTCGACCGGCGTTTCCTTGCGCATCATGGCGGGCTTGCCGGCGGCGTCGTAGGCGTTGATGTAAGCCGTCTTGTCGATGCCGAACTGCGCGAGGAAGTCGGCTTGCGATTCCTTGGTCAGCAGGTAGTTGTGCTTGACGTGGATTTCGTTGAAGACCTTCGGCGTGAGTTCGGCTTCCTTGCCCAGCGCGGTCAGCGCAATGAACATGCGCGTATGCGGCTCAAAGCGGCTCTGGAAGGCCACCGGCACGCGCTTGAACACGACGTCCTTGCCCTGCGCCTTGACCCATTTTTCAAGCGTCGGCTCGAGCGCATTGCAATGCGGGCAGCCGTACCAGAAGAATTCGGTCACTTCGATTTTGCCGGCACCCGCGGTGAGCGGTTGCTGCGGAATCGTCAGATAGTCGGTCCCCGCGACCGGGGCTTCCGGCGAGGCAACGGCCGCACCCGAGAGAAACCCGAAAGAAATCAGAACGGCACCAAGAAGTTTTTTCATGATCGTTGTTTAGGAGTGAAGCAGGCGCGCCGGCGCTGGTGTTGCGGCGCATCTACGAAACCATATCCCGGATTAAGGCATATTCGCCACTGCGTATGACCGGGCGGCATCCGCCGGGTTCAACGTGTCGAGCGTGACGAATGTGCCAAATTTCCCCGCATGATGGGGCATTTTGCGATGACTTGCTGTACCGGCATGCCCCCGCGACCGGCTTGACACATGACTTCGGCGATCGGAAAACAAGCGGCGTTGCGACAGGCGCAACGCCGCTTGCGTTCGTTCATTGCTTCGTGAAACGGATGACTGCCGTGTCGTAGCCGCCGTCTTGCAGGCGTTGACGCACGTGGTTCATCTCGTCGAGCTTGCCGTACGGGCCAAGGCGCACGCGGAACAGCGTGAGACCGTTGGCGTCGCGCTGCGTCACCTTCG
>NZ_NGUQ01000006.1 GCF_002179965.1 Pandoraea sp. PE-S2T-3 | reverse complement strand
GTTCGGCGTTTTTTTGATCGCGTGGTGCTGAATATGCGCTTAATTCACACGCGATTTACGCTTAAGTCGCGTTGGCCGCGCGGAATTTCGCCAATTCGCTGATTAACGCGTTTTTCTCGCTGTCATTGATGAACGACGCCTCAAAGCTGTTTTGCGCCAGCGTGTATGCATCGTCCATCGTCATGTCGAGCGCATGGAAGGTCGCGAGGAAGTTTTCATTCAGATAGCCGCCGAAATACGCCGGATCATCGGAATTGATCGTCACGGCCAAGCCTCGTTTCAACAACTGATGCAGGGTGTGCTGGCCCATGTCCTCGAACACTTTCAAACGCACATTCGATAGCGGGCACACCGTCAACGCGATCTTTTCGCGTGCGAGTCGCTCAAGCAAGGCCTCGTCTTCGATGGCACGCACGCCGTGATCGACGCGCTCGACTTGCAGGGTGTCCAGCGCTTCGTAGATGTAGGCGGGCGGGCCTTCTTCGCCGGCATGCGCGACGATGCGCAAGCCCAGCGCCCGGCAGCGCTCGAACACGCGTGTGAATTTGGTCGGCGGGTGCCCCTGTTCCGAGGAATCGAGCCCGACGCCGATCAGACGATGTCCGTGGCTGTTGAAGTACGGCAGGGCGGTTTCCAGCGTCTGCAACGCATCTTCTTCCGACAAGTGCCGCAGGAAACACAGGATCAGGCGGCTCGTGATGCCGTGCTGCGTCTCGGCTTCGGCCAACGCGCGTTCGATGCCGTTGATCACCGTCTCGATGGACACACCGCGCGCCGTATGCGTCTGCGGATCGAAGAAGATTTCGGTGTGACGGATGTTGTCTTGCGCAGCGCGTGCAATGTAGGCGCGCGTCATGTCGCAAAAATCGTCCTCGGTCAGCAGAACGCTCGCGCCCGCGTAATAGATGTCGAGGAACGATTGCAGATCGGTGAAGGCGTACGCGTCGCGCAAGGCCTCCACGTTGGCGTACGGCAGCGTGACGCCATTGCGCTGCGCCAACTTGAAAATCAGCTCGGGCTCCAGCGTGCCTTCGATATGCACATGCAGCTCGGCCTTGGGCATGGCACAGATAGTCTTGGCTTGTTCTGGCGTGAGTGGCATGGAATTGGGTGTTGTCGTTGGGGGATTGGGCGGGATTCTACCGTCGCAGGCCTGTGCCGGTCACGCGCGTCGCGCAGGCAGCGGCGCGTGCGATGAAACGCCCGGACGTGCCGGCGGGCAGCTACCGGGGCAAATAGGGCGAAAATCGGGCCAAAGCCTTGCGAGGCAGGCGCTCAGATCGACACGCCGGCACGTTCGGATGCGGTGGCAGCGGCGTCGCCGTGGCTGCTGACAGCGTTGGTCGTAGTGCCCGCTGGCGCACTCAGATGCATTTGTTGCTCGCGCACCCGCAGCAACTGCGCGGCAACGGCAATGGCGATCGTCGCCGGGGCCTTGCCGGTGATGCCTGCCACGCCGATCGGGCAGATCATCTGCTCGAAACGCTCGGGCGGCACGCCCCGGTCGCGCAGCCGGTGCTCGAACTGGCGGCGCTTGGTCATGGAGCCGATCAGCCCGAAGTAGGCAAAATCGTCACGCTTGAAGATTTCCTCGCACAGCCGCTGATCAAGCGCATGGTTGTGCGTCATGACAAGGAAAAACGCGCCCGGCGGCGCTTCCGCCACGACAGACTCGGGCGTGTCGGTGGATTCGACCGTGGTGTTGGGCGGTACGGTGTCGGGGAACGTCTCGTGGCGCTCATCGGCCCACGTCACACGGCAGGGCAGCGTCGCGAGCACCTGCACGATGGCTTGCCCAACGTGACCGGCCCCGAACAGCACGATATGAAAATCGCTGGGCGCGAGACGCTCGCTCAGCCACAACCAGCCGTCGCTGCCTTGCCAGAACGCGCAGGCGGCATCATCGGCGTCGCGTGTGAGCGTGTGCGGGTGTGCCAGCGGTTCGCTGGCATCGAGTTCGGTCAGCAACACCGGTCCGCCTTGCTGCTGGCTGGCCACGGCGTTGGCACCGGGGGCGCCGAAGGCTACGCTGCGCAGGCTCGATTCGCCCGCGCTCAGCCGCTTATGCAACGCGCTGACCCATGCCAGATCGGTGAGTGTCAGCACTTCAAAGGCGAGCGTGACGGCACCGCCGCAGCACTGGCCCAGACTCGGGCCGAGGGCGAAGCGCTCGACGTGCCGCCCGCCCTGTTGCCCGTACTGTTTGAGCAGTTGACGCGCGACTTCCATCGCGCGCCATTCGAGATGGCCGCCGCCAATGGTTTCCCACACGTGCTCGCGGGTCACGAGCAAATGCGTGCCCGCTTCACGCGGGGCCGAGCCTTCGACGCGCGCGATCGTGACCAATACGGCGGCTTCACCGCGCGCGAGCAGTTTGTGGGCGGCGTCGACCCAGCGATGCATCAGCCGGCGCTCCGCGTGCGCAACTCGGTAATCGCCATGAGCAGCGCCTCGGACGTGGCCGGCGCATTGAGCACCGGTTCGTCGCGATGGTCGTTCACGCTGGCGACGGCGTCGCGCAACGCATTGAACACGGAGAACGGTAGCAGCAATGGCGGTTCGCCCACGGCCTTCGAGCGATGGATCGAGTCCATCACGTTGGTGTTATCGAACAGCGCCACGCGGAAGTCGGTCGGGCAGTCGCTGATCCCCGGGATCTTGTACGTCGACGGGGCATGCGTCATCAACTTGCCGTCCTTGTTCCACCACAACTCTTCGGTGGTCAGCCAGCCCATGCCTTGAATAAACGCGCCTTCGACCTGCCCGATGTCGAGCGCCGGATTGATCGACTTGCCCGCGTCGTGCAGCACGTCGGCACGCAGCAGGCGCCATTCGCCGGTCAGCGTGTCGAGCACGACTTCGGACACGGCCGCGCCGTACGCGAAGTAGTAGAACGGATTGCCGTTCATCTTCGCCGCATCCCACGACAGGCCCGGCGTGGCGTAGAAGCCGTCGGACCACAGCTGCACGCGCGCCCAGTAGGCCGCTTCCACGAGATCGGGGAACGCGACTTCATTGCCGTTGGCGGTCACGACATCGTTGGCGAACTGCACGTCGTCGGCCGAGCCGCCGTATTTCTGCGCGGCAAAGGCGGCCAGCCGCTGGCGAATCTGCCACGCGGCATTCTGCGCGGCCTTGCCGTTCAGGTCGGCTCCGGTCGACGCTGCCGTTGCTGAGGTGTTGGCGACCTTGCTGGTGTCGGTTGCCGTCACGCGAACGTGCGAGAGATCGACACCCAGCTCGTGCGCGACGACTTGTGCGACCTTGGTGTTCAGCCCTTGCCCCATCTCGGTGCCGCCGTGATTGACCAGCATCGAGCCGTCACGGTAGACGTGCACCAGCGCACCGGCCTGATTGAAGGCCTGCACGTTGAACGAGATACCGAACTTGAGCGGCGTGAGTGCCAGCCCCTTGCGCAGCACCGGGCTCGTGCGATTGAACGCGTTCACGGCGTCGCGGCGTGCGCGATAGTCGCTGGTCGTTTCCAACTCGCTGACCAGCTCGTGAATGATGTTGTCCTTCACGGTCTGCCCGTACGGCGTGGTGTTGCGATCGGTGGTGCCGTAGAAGTTGACGCGGCGCACGTCGAGGGCGTCTTTACCCAGACGGCGTGCGATGGCGTCCTGCAACACTTCCATGATCAGTGCGCCCTGCGGGCCGCCAAATCCACGGAAAGCGGTGTTCGACTGCGTGTTGGTCTTGCCGCACAGCGCCCGCAGATCGGCATCGGGCACGTAGTAGGCATTGTCGAAGTGGCAGATCGCGCGCGTGGCGACCGGGCCCGACAGGTCGGCGGAGAAGCCCGCGCGCAGCGTCATGTCGACCTTCGCGCCGGTGATGCGGCCGGTGTCGTCGAAGCCCACGTCGTACTCGAAGTAGAAGCCGTGACGCTTGCCGGTCATCATGAAGTCGTCGTCGCGATCGAGACGCAGCTTCACGGGGCGCTTGAGGCGCGTGGCGCACAGCGCCGCGACGCACGCAAACAGACCCGATTGCGATTCCTTGCCGCCAAAGCCGCCGCCCATGCGACGGCATTCGACCAGCACCTGATGGCTGTGCCAGTGCAACGCGTGCGAGACCAGCATCTGCATTTCGGTCGGGTGCTGCGTCGAGCAGTAGACGTGCACGCCATCGTTTTCTTTCGGAATGGCGTACGAAATCTGCCCTTCGAGATAGAACTGTTCCTGCCCGTTGCATTCGAACGTGCCCGTCAGGCGGTTCGGCGAGGCTTGCAACGCCGCATCGGCATCGCCACGGCGCAGGTGATACGGCGGCAACACGCCCGCGCCTGCTGCCTTGGCCGCCTGCGGCGTAAGAATGGACGGCAGATCTTCGTATTCGCCCTTGGCGAGACGTGCAGCACGGCGCGCCGCGTCATGCGATTCGGCGACGACGGCAAACATCGGCTGACCGATGTATTGCACGATGCCGTCGGCGAGAATCGGATCGTCGTGAATGACCGGACCGCAATCGTTCACGCCGGGAATGTCGGCGGCGGTCAGCACAGCGACCACGCCCGGCGCTTTGCGCACGGCGTCGAGATCGAGCGACAGAATGCGCGCGTGCGCCTTGGGCGACGGGCCCAGTGCGCAGTGCAGCGTGCCTTGGACTTCGGGGATGTCGTCGGTGTAAGTGGCTTCGCCAGCCACGTGGAGGACGGCCGATTCGTGCGGACGCGAGCGGCCCACCTGGGCGCTCGATGCCGTGGTGGTACCGGTCTGCGTCATGAAGCCTTCAACTTGCGTGTTCATGGGCGGCTCCGGTCAGACGTTGGCAAACGCATTGACCTCGTGCGCCGCCAGCGGCGCGTCGGTACGCGTTTCCAGGAAAAAACGATACAACAGATTCTGCGCGCCCGCGAGCCGGTAAGCACTCGTCGCCCGCATATCCGAGAGCGGCTGGTAGTCCGTCGGCAATGCGGCCATGGCGGCACGCACGGTGGCCTCGGTCCACGGTTGCCCGTTCAGCGCCGCTTCGATCGCGGCACCGCGCTTGGGCGTCGCGGCCATACCGCCGAAGGCGATACGGGCCGAGCGCACCACATTGCCGTCGAGGTCGATGGCGAAGGCGGCGCATACGGCGGAAATGTCCTGATCGAAGCGCTTGGCCAGCTTGTAGGTGCGAAATCGCTGGGGCGTGCGCGGATACGGCACGCGGATGCCCTGCACGAACTCACCCGGTTCGATGGCGCTCTTCTGATACGCGATGTAGAAGTCCTCCAGCGGCATTTCGCGCACGCGGTCTTCACGGCGCAGCACGATGGACGTGCCCAGCGAGATCAGGCCCGGCATGGAGTCGCCGATGGGCGAGCCGTTGGCGACGTTGCCGCCGAGCGTGCCCGCGTTGCGAATCGGGAACGACGCGAAGCGCTGACGCAGTTCCGCCAGTTCGGGGTAGTGCTTGACCAGTGCGTCGAAAGCATCGTTGAGCAGGGCGCCTGCGCCGACATAGATGCCGTTCGGACCTTCCGAAATCTCGCGCAGTTCCGCGACCTGCCCGATATAAATCAGGTGTTTGAGATCGCGGAATTGCTTGGTGACCCACAGGCCCACGTCGGTGCTGCCCGCGAGAATGCGTGCATCCGGGTGCGCGGCGCGCAGTGTGCCCAGCTCGGCCAGCGAGCGCGGGGCGTGGAACAGGTGGTTGTCGTGCTCGTACGTCAGCATCTCGCCGCGTTGCAGCGCCTGAAGCTGCTTGGCGAGTGCGGCACGATCGAATTCGTGGCGCGGCAGGTCGTACATTTTCTGTGCGGCATCGACAATCGGGCGGTAGCCGGTGCAGCGGCACAGGTTGCCGGAGAGCACGTCGTCAATTTCGCGACGGCTCGGGCAGCCCGCCGATTCGGGGCGGTTCAGATACATCGCCCACAGCGACATCACGAAGCCGGGCGTGCAGAAACCGCACTGCGAGGCGTGGCAGTCGACCAGCGCCTGTTGCACCGGATGCAGCTCGCCGGTCGGCGCGCGCAGGTCTTCTACGGTGAACAGGGCTTTGCCATCGAGGGTGGGGAGAAACTGAATGCACGCGTTGACTGCGCGCAGGGAGACATCGCCATCGCCGGCCAGCTCGCCGATCACGACGGTGCAGGCGCCGCAGTCGCCTTCGGCACAACCCTCCTTGGTGCCGGTGCAATGCAGGTCTTCGCGCGTGTACTGGAGCACGGTGCGGGTCGTATCTTCGCCCGTGACCTCGTGCACCTTGCCGCGGTAATAGAAGCGGATGGGTTGTGTCTCCATGATTCTCAGTGTAGTGCAGTGAATTGTTGTCGATGCGCCGGGACTGCTCCGGCGTGGGGATGAGCCGAAGATAGCACCGGCGCGGGAGGTAAATATTTCGTGCCCATGATGATGGCTATTCGGTCGCCCCGATGACGCGGCATTGTCATAAACTATCGTTCATCCCCCCGTTATCAGACGTTCAACACGTCCACCGAGCCCCCGTCCCCATGCAAAGACCCCGCGAACAGATCGACGCCTACCTGCTGCGGGTGCTCCATACGCTGCTTACCGAACAAAGCGTTTCGCGCGCCGCGCTCAAGCTCGGCCAGTCGCAACCGGCGGTCAGCAACTCGCTGCGCCGGCTGCGCGAGATCACGGGCGACGCCATTCTGGTGCGCGGCAAGAGCGGCATGGTCGCCACCGAGCGCGGCCGCGAGCTGCTGGGTTTCGCGACGGATGCGCTCGCCGCCATCGACCGTATCACCCATCCGGCCACCGAATTCGCCCCGCAGACCACCACGCGGGCGTTCCGGCTGGGCGCGCCGGACTATCTGGACGCGGTTTTTCTGCCCAATATCGCCGAAGTGCTGCGCCGCGATGCGCCGTCGGCACGCCTGCACGTCCAGCCGATCAATGCGGGCTTCGACTACGCCGGTGCGCTCGAAAACGGCTCGCTCGACGTGGTGATCGGCAACTGGCTGGAACCGCCGCCCCAACTGCACATGTCGCGCCTGTTCGACGACGAAGTGGTGTGCATGCTCGGCGCACAGCATCCGCTCGCGAACAAGGGCATTTCGCTCAAGCACTATCTGGAATTGCCACATCTCGCGCCCACGCCTTATGTGGCGGAGCGCCAGAGTTTTATCGACGGCTGTCTGGCGGAACAGGGGTTGCGGCGCAACATTCAGATGACGATGCCGTATTTCGGACTCGTGCCGTACGTGCTGATGCGCACGGATCTGGTGTTCACCACCGGGCGGCAGTTTGCGCAGCACTACGCGCGCTATTTGCCGATTCGTGTGCTGCCGTCACCGTTCGCGTTCCCGCCGATGCGGTTCTATCAACTGTGGCACGAGCGGACTCACGCGGCCCCCGAGGTGACGTGGCTGCGCCGGCGAGTGGCGGAAGTGGCAACGGAACTGGATGCGGCCGGGAGTGGCGCGGGTGCGGGCAATGGCGCGGCGCTTGCCACTGACGGCACGGTGGCCGGCCGGCCCTAAAGACAAGACTGGCCGCCCCGGAGGACGGCCAGTGAGACAGACTTCGATATCGGGCGGTGCCGCAGCGGGCACGCGCCGGTATCGAATCGGAGAATGACGCCTTAGCGCAGCGAAATCGCGCGACGCGGACGATGCAACGCCAGCGCCAGAAAAATTACGACAAATGCGGCCAGCGACCACATCGGCAGCGTCAGGCCGAGAATCGGCGGATACATCGTCTGGCACATGCCCTGCACCTGGAAGACCTGCGGCAGCATGCGCGAGGTCGGCAGGGCATCGACGAAGGCTTCGACGACGTCGTAGCCGCAGCTCACCATCGGATTCGCCTGCACGTAGATCAGATAGGCCGATGCGGCCATGCCGCCGATCGCCGACAGCGCCGCGAGCACGCGCGCGAACTGAATACCCGCCCAACCGCGCGAGACCGCACCGACCAGCCCGAAAATCGCGATCAGCACCAGTGAATAGCGCGCCAGAATGCACAGCGGACAAGGGTCTTCGTGCAGCACGTACTGGAAGTACAGCGCGCCGCCCAGCAGGGCGAGACACACGAGGGTCAGCAGGAAATACAACGAGCGTTCGCGGCGCAGGGCCGGGTCGATTTGAGCGTTCATGTCACTTCGGGCGGGTGGACTATCGGATAACAGACGGCACGCTGATGCCCGTAAACCCCCGTATGATGCGGGCGCCGGGCACATGGGCTGGCATTGTAACCCCGCGTCGATTCGCGCGTGAGACGAAAAAATACGGAACTTTCCGCCCAAAAATCGGACGTTTGCGGTCCCCTGTGGGCTATCAAAACTCACAGGGGTACCTGAGACGGTGCCCGTGATCGGGCCGGGACGTCACCGCCCGCGGCGGATTCAGCCGCCCAAGCCCGCCTCGCGCAACGTGTGCTCGATGGCCCGGCCGACCGGGAACAGGCGCGCATCGTCGCCCGCTGCGCCGCTCACCATCAGGCCGATGGGCGCTTCGCCTTCTGCCTGACACGGCAGCGAGAACGCGCAGCCGTCGATCATGTTGATCGCCGTGGGGTTGCGCAGCACCAGCGCATTGGTGGCCGTGAAGGTCTCGTCGCTGGCTTCCAGCGGGGCGATCGCCGGCGGCGTGAGCGGCACGGTCGGGCACAGCACCGCGTCGAAACTCTGCCAAACCGGATTTGCTGCCCCGATGAGCGCGGCTCGCGCTTCGATCAGATCGATATAGTCGGCCGCTCCCGCAGGCTCGCCCTTGCGGATGCGTACGAGCACGCGCGGGTCATACCCGTCGGCGCGTTCGGCCAGCAGCTTGCGATGCCATGCGAACGCTTCAATCGGCGAGAAGCCGAAGCGGTTGATGGCCGGCAGGTTCTCGAAAGGGGCGAATTTGAATTCGACGAGCGTCGCGCCGGCCTTGGCCAAGGCGGCGAGGGCGCGCTCGTAAATGGCGAGGGCGGCGGGTTCTGCGCCGTCGAGCACGTAGTTCGTCAGCACGCCAAAGCGCATGCCCTTGAGCGGGCGCAAGGCAGCAGGCGTTTCGATGACCGGCTGACCGGACAGAATGGCGTCGACCCACGCGCAGCAGTCGACGGAGCGGCCGATCGGGCCGACCGAGTCGAGCGTGGTCGAGAGCGGCACGGCGCCGTCGCGCGGCGTGCGCGAGGCGGTCGGCTTGAAGCCGGTCAGGCCGCAAAATGCCGACGGAATACGGATCGAGCCGCCCGTGTCGGTGCCCAGCCCGACGGCGGCCATGCCGTCCGCCACGGATGCGGCGGCACCCGAGGACGAGCCCCCGGCCACGTGACCCGTCTCGCGCTGCCACGGCGAGCGCGGATGGCCGTAATGCGGGTTGAGTCCCAGCCCGGAAAACGCGAACTCGGTCATGTTGGTGCGACCGACGATCACGGCCCCGGCCTGACGCAGGCGCGCCACGGCGGGGGCGTCGCGCGTTGCCGGGGCGGCGTCGGCGAGTACGGTCGATCCGGCGCGCGTGACTTGACCCGCCACGTCGAACAGGTCTTTGACGGACACCGGTACGCCCATCAGCGGCGACAGGCGGACACCGGCGCGACGCAGAGCGTCCAGACCGTCGGCGGCGGCGCGGGCGGCGTCGGCGTCCACTTGCGTGAAGACGACGTTGCCCTGGCCCGCCGGATCGGCGATGCGCGAGAGCGCTTGCTCGGTCAGGGCGCGGCTGGTGGTGCGGCCGCTGTCGAGTGCGGCGGCCAGGTCGGACAGGGGGCGTTTCAGATCGATGGCGTCGTGGCTCATGTTCAGATCGCTTTCAGAATATGGGTGCGGAATTCTTCGATATGCCGGGCAATTGCCCGGCGGGCGCGCTCGGCGTCGTGTGCCGCCAAGGCTTCATACAGTTCGAGATGCTCGTCGAACACGCCTTCCAGATGGCTCGGCGTGGACAGGGCCAGAAACCAGAAGCGCAGCGAGCGCTCGTGCAGGCCGCGCAGCAACTCGGCCAGCGTCTGGTTGCGCGAGGCGCGCGAGATCGCCAGATGGAAGTCCCGGTCGATGGCCATCATCACGGCCACGTCGCGTGCCGCAATGGCGTCGCGCGAGCGCGCCAGCACGGCTTTGATCGCCGCGAGGTCGTCGGGTGTCGCCGCGCGGGCGGCCAGTTCGACGCAGTAGGTCTCGTTGATCATGCGCACGTCGATGATCTCGAGCGCATCGTTGAGCGAGACCGGCGCGACCATGGCGCCTTTGCGCGGCAGGATCACGAGCAAGCCTTCGAGCGCCAGACGGTGCATCGCCTGATGCACCGGCGTGCGCCCGAGCCCCGTCGACTGCATCAACTGGGCTTCGTTGAGCGTTTCGCCCGGACGCAGCCGCAAGGTGATGATGTCGTGCTTGATCGCCTCGTAGGCGCGCTCGGTGAGGCTGCGGCCATCGGCGGGCACAGCGGCGCGAGGGGAGGCCGCAGGGGCGGCGGGGGCGGAAGCGTCGGGCGTGTCGTTGAGCATCGAATCGGG
This sequence comes from Pandoraea sp. PE-S2T-3, assembly GCF_002179965.1. Classification (GTDB taxonomy): domain Bacteria; phylum Pseudomonadota; class Gammaproteobacteria; order Burkholderiales; family Burkholderiaceae; genus Pandoraea. The sequence continues at coordinate 102,976 of NZ_NGUQ01000006.1, read as the reverse complement.
GGAGATCAGTCGGCGATGGCCAGCGCCTGCGTGGCGTAGCGATGCCGGATAGCGCGGCCGAGCACCGGGTCGCGCAGTTCGATTTCGAACACGTCGCCCCCGGCGACGCCGCCGATGGCAGCGAGTGTGCCACAGAACATCGCGGCGCCAGCAGGCAAGCCGTCCGGCCCCAGTTTTGCCATCAGCTCCTGCGGCGAGAGCAGGCCGGCCACCGTGCCTTCCTGATACAGGTGCCGGACGCCGCCGCGCGTGACCCACGAGCGCAGTTCCAGTTGATCCCAGTGACCTGCCACGTCGGCAAAGCGCCACGCCTCACGCGCGACCGGCTTGCCGCAGACCTGTTTCGACACGGTGACACCGTAGGCCTCGACCTCGCGGTCGGTGTGGTCGGAGCCCACGCTCACCAGCAAACCGGCGTCGCTTTGCACCAGCACGCACTCGGCTTCGCCGCTGCTGGTCTGGCCGACCACGTCGATGGCGTCGTCCTGCGAGAGCAAGGCCGGGGCCAGCCGGTAGAAACACGGCGTGGCCGACGGGCGGCGCACACCGAGGGCCGCCAATTCGGCAATGTGATGCTCGACCGCGTCACGATCGCGCCCGGCCCAGCCGGCAATGATCAGCGTATCGACAGATGCGGTGACGGGCACCTTGGCGGCAACGGAGGCGTCGCCTTGTGACACCGCAAGCACCGCAAACGACAAACGGGAACTCATGAAAACGCACTCCTGTGAAATTCAATTGATATTGTTGTGATATTTCACAGTGCGGCGCGACAAAACGCAAGTAAAAAAATTTCATCGGAAGGGGCGATTCGCAGGAATTTTGGGGAATTTTTTGTGAAGAGCCCCGTCAATCATGGGTTGCGCGCGTCTCCGCCCATCGCGTATATTGATTCGGCGCGCGCGGGTGGTATCGCGGTCGCACCGTGCCTTGCGGACATTCCCCCTGCGTTGGACCTCCAGCGCGGGGTATCCGAATGAGGCGCATGCAAGACCAACCGCCCGGCGGCACGCCCGCGCCAGGGGCGACACGCGCAACGTCTATCAAGCCGGCAGGGTCTCAGCCGGCTTCCCACCTTTATCAAGCATCACGCCTTGTGTTGGCGCGGCGGCCTTCGGGTTGCGGCGCGGCGTTTGGCGTGACATCAAGAACAGCAATACCGGCGTAACACGCCGCGGGGAGAACGTATCGGATGCATCACGCCATCGACTTCATTCAGGACCTGGCCGTCATCATGCTGCTTGCCGGCATCGTGACGGTCATCTTCAACCGGTTCCGGCAACCGGTCGTGCTCGGCTACATCGTGGCGGGCGTGATCATCGGCCCGTACACACCGCCGTTTGCCCTCATACACGACGAGAAGACGATCGGCATTCTGGCCGAGCTCGGGGTCGTGTTCCTGATGTTCTCGCTGGGGCTGGAATTCAGCTTGCGCAAGCTCGCGCGCGTGGGCGTGACCGCGTTCGTGGCGGCGCTGACCGAGATCGTGCTGATGCTCTGGATCGGCTACGAGATCGGCCGCTTCTTCGGCTGGAAGGCGATGGATTCGATCTTCCTCGGGGCCATGCTGGCGATTTCGTCGACCACCATCATCGTCAAGGCACTCGACGAACTCGGCATGAAGAAGGAGCGCTTCGCGCAGCTCATCTTCGGCGTGCTGATCGTGGAAGACGTGCTCGCCATCGGCATGATCGCGTTGCTCTCGGGCATTGCCATCAGCGGCTCGGTCGATGCGGGCGAAGCCACGTTCACGCTGGGCAAGCTGCTGCTGTTCATGGTCGTGTCGCTCGTGGTGGGCATCTTGCTCGTGCCACGCATTCTCGGTTACGTGGCGAAGTTCAAGAGCGACGAGATGTTGCTCGTGGTGGTGCTCGGCCTATGCTTCGGCTTCTGTCTGCTGGTCATCCAGATGGGCTACAGCGTGGCACTCGGCGCGTTTCTCATCGGCGCGATCATGGCCGAAGCGCGGGAGCTGCACACCATCGAGCGGCTGGTCGCGCCACTGCGCGACATGTTCAGTGCAATCTTCTTCGTGACCATCGGGCTGCTGCTCGACCCGCACGTGCTCAGCACGTACATCGTGCCGATTCTGGTGATCACGGTGGCAGTGGTCGTGGGCAAGATCGTGTCGTGCGGACTCGGGGCGTTCATGTCGGGGCAGGATGGCAGAACCTCGATGCGGGTGGGCATGGGCCTGTCGCAGATCGGCGAGTTTTCGTTCATCATCGCGTCGCTGGGGCTGTCGCTGAAGGTGACGAGCGACTTTTTGTACCCGATTGCCGTGGCGGTGTCGGTCATCACGACGCTGCTCACGCCGTATCTGATTCGCGGTGCCGATCCGTTCACGGGCTGGCTCGGCCGTGTGATGCCGGGGCGTCTGTCGTACGTGCTCGGGCAATACACGCAGTGGCTGCAAAGCATTCAACTGACAGGCGACAGCGCGGCCATCGTGGGCATCGTGCGCCGCATTGTGGTCAGCGTGGCGATCAATCTGGCGCTGGTGGTGACGATTTTCCTCGGCGGGGCGTTCTTCTATCGTCGACTGGCGGAACTGATGTCGCCGTGGGTGCGTGACCCGAGTCTGCAAAGCGCGGTGGTCTGGGGCGGTGCGCTCGTGGTGTCGCTGCCGTTCCTGATTGCGGTGTATCGCAAGCTCAAGTCGCTTTCGCTGCTGCTGGTCGAGTTGTCGGTACCGCCTAGCCTGACGGGACGCTATACGTTGCAAGTGCGTCGCGTGGTCGCCGAGATTCTGCCGATTGCGGCGATGGTCGGCGTGATTCTGCTGGTGGCGGCGCTCTCGGCGAGCATTCTGCCGTCGACCGAGATGATCGTGCTGATCGTCGCCGGGACGGTGGTGCTGGCCGTTGTCATGCGCAGCTGGTTCGTGCGCATGCACGCCAAGCTGCAAATCGCGCTCAAGGAAACCATGGAGCACCAGCCGGAAAGCGATCACGGCGGTGGCCCGCAGGGCGGTGGTGGTTCGCACTGAGTGCACTGATTGAGGTGACTGGCGGCGCGAAGGAGTTTGCGCCGTAGCCGCCTAATAAAAAGCCCGCCGGAGTATGGTCTCCGGCGGGCTTTTTTTGTTCAGTGGCCTGACGTCATCCGCGTATTACGCCTCGCGCCTCTTCGATCTCGCGGGCCGCCGATCTCTCGATCTCACGACCGCTCGACCTCGCGAGTTCGCGACCCTACCCCTTGCGCGGCGGGAAGTCGAAGACCAGACACGTCGTCGTCGCGTGCGCGTACAGCGTGCCGTCCGGTCCGACGATGCGGGCTTCGGCAATCCCGACCTGACGCCCGACCTGAATCACTTTGCCTTCGGCGCGCACCAGCGGCACGTCGCGCGTGAGCGCACGCACCATGTTCGTCTTGAGTTCGAGCGTGGTGTAGCTGCGTCCGGCGGGCAAGGTCGAATGGATGGCACATCCGACGGCCGAATCGAGCAGCGTGGCGAACCAGCCGCCGTGGATCGAGCCCAGCGGGTTGTAATAGGGAAGTGCCGGCTTGCCCTGAAAGATCGCGTGACCGTCGGCGATGTCGATGGCGATGAATCCGAGCGTTTCGCTGATCGGCGGCATCGGCAGCTTGCCGTCGAACATCGCCTGAAAAATCTCATTGCCCGACAGGCCGATGACGTCCGATGGGTTCGCCACGCCATAACGCGCTGCGCCATCGCGCTCGACCCGTGCACGCACGGCGGCCTCGTCGGCTTCCCACTGGGCAAGCACCGCAGCGGCATCGGGTTTGACGGATTTCAGGGTGGGGGCACTCTGCGTCATGACGTCTTCCTCGTAACTTTTATGATGATAGGCATGTCAGGCGATTATAGAAGCGGTTTCGCATGACCGTGTATCACGGCGTTAGAGGGAAATGTCGACGCGGGGGCGGTGTGGGTACCGCACCCCGGAAAGCGCGCGATACCCATTTCAGCGTGCTTACGCTGCCTGTGCCTGATCGCGGCGGTACGTTGCCAGTTCGTCGATCGTGAGGATGGGCAGGTTGTGCAGTTCGGCAAAGCGCTCGATCTCGGCGCCACGCGTCATGGTGCCGTCCGGGTTCATGAGTTCACACAACACGGCGGCCGGCTTCAGACCGGCGAGCATCGCCAGATCGACCGAACCTTCCGTGTGGCCGCGGCGCGTCAGCACGCCGCCCGGCTGCGCACGCAGCGGAAACACATGACCGGGGCGCGACAGATCCGACGGCTTGGCGTCGTCGGCAATGGCAGTGCGAATCGTGGTCACGCGGTCCACGGCCGACACGCCGGTCGTCACGCCCTCACGCGCTTCGATCGTCACCGTGAACGCCGTGCCGTAACGGCTCTGGTTCTGGTCGACCATGGGCGGCAGATCGAGACGGCGCAGGGTTTCGTCGGGCAGGCAGAGGCAGACGATGCCGCTGCACTCGCGAATCAGCATGGCCATGGTGGCGGGCGTGATTTTTTCAGCGGCGATGATCAGATCGGCTTCGTTCTCACGGTCGAGATCGTCCATGAGAATGACGGGACGGCCCTCGCGCATCGCTTCGAGCGACGCGGCAAGACGCACTTCGACCGGCGGCAGATTGGCGAAAGCGGGGTAGGCCAACAGGTTGTCATCCGCGTTGGCGGCGGTGGCTGTCGAGGCTTGCGGTACGGCTTGGGTGTTGCGGGTGGTGCTGGCGTTGCTGGTATTGACGGACATGAAACGCTCCTCGCGTAAATAGATCGGGCGAAAAACGTTTCAGGGCATGCGAACGGACGTCACCATGGGACGGCATCCCATGGAGCGCGGGTATCGACGCATCTTCTCTCATCCGGACTATGACCGTCGGCTCTGGCTTCGCACCAGATCTGCTGACCCTGCCGGTGTTGCGAAAGCAACGGTGGCAAGCGCTCGCGGGCTCATGAGCGTGCAGCGCGAACTGCACCTCTCACATACCGCCGGTGGGGACTTTCACCCCGCCCTGAAGACGTGTATGCCAAGGACGCAGCGTGTCATGAATGCCATGAGTGCCCCAAAGGGCGGCGACTGCATCTTCAGCGAGACAAAGCGTAGCACAAGGTGCGGGAAGTCTGCTGAGGAGGCAGCGTTGACGGCGGGGGTATGCGGGGGGGAGGGAGGGCGTGTCCGTGAGGCGCGTGAGCCTCACGGATGTCAGGTAATGACGTTTAGTTGGTGCCTTTGACCGTATAGCCAGCATCGGCGATGGCCGCCGTCACTTCGGCCGGGGAGAGGCGGCTGTCGACATCGACACGGCCTGCGCCCAGATCCACATTGACCTTTGCGGCGGCGTCGCGCTCGGTGATGGCACGCGTGACGGCCTTGACGCAATGACCGCAGCTCATTCCTTCGACTTGTACTTGCATGATGTACTCCTTGAGTAACTGACCAACAGGTTCGAGGTTTGGGGAGTCCGGGGGCTTCCGTTGCTTCGGTATCCCTTCTGACGTGAACCGATCATAGACCTTCCTATAACGGGAAGCTCAAGCGATTTTTCAGCCCATTCGCGTGACGGGTCAGACGCGGCCCAAACCCGCGCGGTTCCGGTGGCGGTATGGTGATGGCTTGTCTTGCATCGTGTTCTCGCGGCTGGACCCCGCCGCTGCTCGGTAATCGCCCGCCAGAGGTTCACCAGCGGCCGCCGAGGCAATATGTCGCGGCGAGTTGCCGCAATATGCTTGACCTTCCTGTCATGGCAAGGTCTATGCTTCGACACATGATGACAGTGCTCATGGAGGCGCTCAAATGACTCAGAACTGGTCGGTCGGCATCGAAGGCATGACCTGCGCTTCGTGCGTGACGCGTGTCGAGAAGGCATTGCGGCGCGTCCCCGGCGTTGCCAACGCGACGGTGAACCTCGCCACGGAGACGGCGGCGGTGGAGGCATCGCCGGACGTGACGCCGTCGGCATTGCTGGGCGCCATGGAGCATGCGGTGAGCGACGCGGGCTATCAGGTGGCCGAGCAATCGTTCGAGTTGGCCATTGGCGGCATGACCTGCGCGTCGTGCGCCGGACGTGTCGAAAAAGCGTTGCGTGCGGTGCCCGGCGTGGTGGAGGCGAGTGTCAATCTGGCGACGGAGAAAGCCACAGTGCGTGGCGTTCGCGGCGCGGTGGATGCGGCCGTACTCACGGCTGCCGTGCAGAAGGCGGGCTACGAAGCGACGCCGGTCACCGACCCGGCGGCCGAGGCGGCCTCGCACGAGGGCCCGGCGTGGTGGCCGGTTGCCGTGGCGGCGCTGCTGTCGTTGCCGTTGTTGTTGCCGATGCTGCTCGAACCGTTCGGTGTGCATCTGATGCCGCCGTCGTGGGTGCAATTTCTGCTCGCCACGCCGGTGCAGTTCTGGCTCGGTGCCCGGTTTTATCGCGCGGGTTACAAGGCCGTGCGGGCCGGCAGCGGCAATATGGACTTGCTCGTCGCGCTGGGGACGTCGGCCGCTTATGGCCTGAGTCTTTACGAATGGTGGCGTGCGCCCGAGGGCAGCACGCCGCACCTGTATTTCGAAGCGGCGGCGGTCGTCATCACTTTGGTGCTGCTCGGCAAGTGGCTCGAGGCGCGCGCCAAGCGCCGTACGGTCGAGGCGATTCGCGCGCTGGCGGCGCTGCGTCCGGAGACGGCGCGTGTGCTGCGTGATCCGCATGGCGCGGCCAATGAGGTGAGCGTGCCGCTCGGTCAGGTGGTCGTCGGTGATTGGGTCATCGTGCGCGCCGGTGAACGGTTGCCCGTCGACGGCGTGATTCGCGACGGTGCGAGTCAGCTCGATGAATCGTTGCTGACCGGCGAGCCGTTGCCGATCGACAAAGCGGCAGGGGATACCGTCGTCGGCGGTTCGATCAACGGCGCGGGGACATTGCGCGTCGAAACGACGGCCGTGGGTGCCGATAGCGCGCTCGCCCGCATCATTCGCATGGTCGAAGACGCACAAGCGGGCAAGGCGCCGATTCAGCGGGCCGTCGACCGGGTGGCCGCCGTGTTTGTGCCGGTGGTGGTCGTGATCGCACTCATCACGTTGGTGGCCGGCTGGGCCTTGGGCATCGGCTTCGAAGCCGCCATGCTCAATGCAGTGGCAGTGCTGGTGATCGCGTGTCCGTGTGCGCTGGGGTTGGCGACGCCCGCCGCGATCATGGTGGGCACGGGAGCCGCTGCGCGGCAGGGCATTCTCATCAAGGATGCCGAAGCGCTTGAACTGGCGCATCGGGTGAGCGTCGTTGCCTTCGACAAGACGGGCACGCTGACCGAAGGCAAGCCACGTCTGGTCGCCTACTTGCCCGCATCGGGCGTGGAAGCACAAACGTTGCTGCGCTGGACGGCGGCCGTGCAGTCGGGAAGTTCGCATCCGTTGGCGAAGGCGGTGATCTCGGCCGCCGACGAGGCCGGTCTCGCGGGCAATGTACCGGTGGCGAGTGACATTGCGGCGTTGCCGGGGCGCGGCATGCGCGCTCGTATCACCGAGTCGGGCATGGCGCATGCGCTTCAGTTGGGCAATGCACGGTTGCTCGACGAACTGCATGTGTCGCAAGGCGAATTGGCGCAGGAGGCCGCACGGCTGGCCAGCGAAGGACGCACGGTGTCGTGGCTGGTGGATACGGGGCGCAATGTCAGTGGCAACGCGGGCGGCATCGGCGATGGCGACGCTCGGGCAAGTGCCGGTGTGAACCCTATCGAATCTCCCCGGTTGCTGGGTTTGCTGGCCTTTGGCGACACCGTCAAGGCCTCGGCGCGCGAGGCGGTCGAACGGCTGCACGCATTGGGCGTGCGCACGGTGATGGTGACGGGCGACAACGCGGGCAGCGCCAATGCGGTCGCGGCGGCGCTGGGGCTCGACGAGGTGCACGCCGACGTGTTGCCGGAGCATAAGGCGCAAGTCATTACGCAACTCAAGCGCGACGGCGCGGTCGTAGCGATGGTCGGCGACGGTATCAACGATGCTCCGGCACTCGCGGCAGCCGATGTCGGCATCGCCATGGGGTCGGGTACGGACGTGGCGATGCAGACCGCCGGCATTACGCTCATGCGCGGTGACCCGCTGCGGGTTGCCGATGCCATCGACGTGTCGCGCCGCACGTGGTCGAAGATCCGGCAAAACCTGTTCTGGGCCTTCGCGTACAACGTGGTCGGCATTCCGCTGGCGGCGTTGGGGTTGCTGAGCCCGGTGATCGCCGGGGCGGCGATGGCACTCAGCAGCGTGAGCGTCGTGAGCAACGCGCTGTTGTTGCGCCGCTGGCGTCCGGCAAATAGCACGGGTGTCACAACGACGGCGGTTGCGGGCGTGGGAGCGAACGGAGCGCCGGGGCAAGCTGCCCGGGCGGTGCCGGGCGATTTGCCCGGGCACACGCCGAACGGCGCATAATGAATCGATCAGGGGCGACGCACTGGGGGATCACGCCCGATGCGGCGCCCAGATCTCAACGTGACTTGAATTTCGCCGAAAGCGACCTCATCTGCTTGATATCGTCTGTCTTCCGGCGTCAGGTCCATGCTGCCGAATATGAATAGTCTGCATATCGCGAGTTACAACATCCACAAGGGCTTTTCCGCATTCAACCGTCTGCGGGTCCACGAGTTGCGCGCCGGGCTGGAAGGGCTCGCGCCGGATCTCGTGTTCTTGCAGGAGGTGCAGGGCATGCATCAGCGCCATGCCTCGCGCCACAGCAACTGGCCAATACAGCCACAGCACGAGTTTCTGGCGGGAGGTATCTGGCGCGACCACGCTTATGGGCGCAACGTGGTGTACGAGCACGGACACCACGGCAATGCCATTCTCAGCCGCTATCCGATCGTCAGATCGGACAATCACGACATCACCACCTATAGTTTTGAAAAGCGTGGCATGTTGCACTGTGAAATCGCGGTGCCGGGCTTGCGACAGCCTTTGCATTGTCTTTGTGTGCATTTGTCGCTGGCCGGGCCCGGACGGCGCCGTCAGTTCGACATGCTGGCGGAGCGGGTGGCAGACGGCATTCCGGCGGATGCGCCGCTGATCATTGCTGGCGACTTCAACGACTGGAGCAATCAGGCGGACCGGTTGCTCGCAGAGAAACTGGCGCTGACCGAGGTCTTTCAGAACCGGGTGGGGCGTCCTGCCCGTAGTTTTCCGAGCGGTTTACCGCTTTTACGGCTTGACCGCATTTACGCACGCGGCTTTGATATTGAAGGGGCGGAGGTGTTGCATGGCCGCCCCTGGTCGAGAATCTCCGATCATTCGCCCATCAGCGCCCGGCTTATGCCGTCGGATGATGAGAAGGCGTCAATGAATGGTGCTTCCACCCCGCCGTTCAACCCTCGATCCCCCCTGTGAGGCAGCTATGAACATCGGACAAGCGGCGCAGGCCAGCGGTGTGACGGCCAAGATGATCCGGTATTACGAAAGTATCGGCCTGATGCCGCCGAGCCCGCGCTCCGACGCCGGCTATCGGCGTTATGGCGAGCAGGACCTGCATCTGCTGCGTTTCATTCGCCAGTCGCGGCGGCTGGGTTTCGGCATCGATCAGATACGCCAGTTGCTCGCGCTCTGGCAGGACCGTGGGCGCTCCAGCGCACAGGTCAAGGCGCTCGCGCAGTCGCATGTCGACGAGCTGAATCAACGTATCGGGGAATTGGTCGCGATGCGCGACACGCTCTCCCATCTGGCCGTGCATTGCCATGGCGACGATCGTCCCGACTGCCCGATTCTCGAGGGCATTGCCGCCGCTACCTTGCCGACGCCTGCCACGGCATCGACAGCATCGGCTGCATCGATGCCGGTGACGTCATCGGCCGGGGGCGCCAGTGCGGTGGCTTCCGCCGCTGGCGCAGCGAATGTGCCGGTGCAGCAAGCCGCGGCGTCAGAGAACACCACTGGGGCGCCATCCGGGACGTCAGGCAAAGACGGGGACGCTCAGGCGTGCCATGTGCCACAGGGCTAAGCCGGCCGGCGCGGCGCCGCCAAGCGCTCGCACATCGCCCCAGACGACTCATGATGCGCCGCAACAGCGGCGCTTTTTTTGATCTGTTGTTTTTTGATCGGCACCCCGCGACGGACTGCCGCAGGCGATTTTACAGGGCGTGAAAAATCATTATCTATATGATTTTTAAGAAATTAATTTGGAATCGACTGTATTCGAAGTGACGCTCTAGCAGAATTTGTGTGGTTTTCACATATCGGGGCTAACCCTTTACGGGAAAACCCTATATAATGCGAAGCACTGCTGCGATGCAGCACACTAAATGAATTGGAGAAACGTCATGTTTGCCGCCCTGTTTGAAGTCGTGAACACTTGGTTTGAAACCGCAGAACGCCGTCGTCGTGAATCGTTCCTGGCTGAGTCGAAGGACATCATTGAGCTGGAACAACGTATCCGCGCGCTCGAAACCGCCGGTTACTAAGTAGTTAAGCAGCTAATCAGCCGCTAAAAAGTAGTCAAGCAAGTCCTTCCGGACGAACGGTCGTCGCTGGCGCAATCAGGCTGGTCGATCGTCACATTGGGCGATTCCCGTCATCGTTGTGATGACGTGCGACAGCGCCCCAGCCGTGAGTCCGGATGCCATGTCCTCGCAGTTCCGGGACTGGCTCACGCAATAGCCCGCCAATTGGCGGGCTTTGTCGTTTACGTCTCCGGCAACACCTCCCACGCCTCTCCTGCGAACGCTGTCGCACACAGCCAACGCATCCTGCTCAACGGTCCGGTGAGCATTTCCATCATCACCCACCGAAACACGCGTATTGCCTGACCTCCCATAAATAACAGGCTCACTGAGTTGTATTTGAGTAATTGATAACAGTAATGATTCTCATTAAACTTCGGGCGAGTTGAGCTGTCGCGTGAAAAATACTGTCGCGAGGGCTGGCTCCAAGACGTCGGTGTTGTCGGCGGCAGCGCGCTTTGTCGTATGAAGGCCGCCGCCGACGAAACGCTTCCAGTCCCGGTGGCCTCGCTTGCCGGGACGTATTCTTCAAGTCGTACCCCTTCATGTCTGACTTCACCAGTTTGTCTCTGCCGACGCGTGTTGCACGCGGTCGCGCTTTTGCGTCCGCCGCTGCCGGTGCACGCTACCCGGTGCTGCGCCCGACGGTTGCCGCTGTCACGCTGGCGTTCGGCTCGCTTGTGTTCTCTGCGGGTGCCATCGCGCAATCTGCGACGCCCAATGCCACAGCACAGAACGACGTGGCGTTGCCCGCCGTCACCGTGCAGGGTGCCCGCGAAGCCTCGCCGAATGATCCGCCGCCCGCGTATGTCGGCGGTCAGGTGGCGCGCGGCATGAGCTTTGGCGTGCTGGGGAATCAGAACAATCTCGACGTGCCGTTCAGCATGAGCGCGTACACGTCGAAGATGATCGAGGACCAGCAGGCCCGTACGCTGGCCGACGTGCTGGATAACGATCCGTCGGTGCGCATGTCGCGGGGCTTCGGCAACTTTGCGCAGACCTTCGTGATTCGTGGCTTTACGCTCGCCGGCGACGACATTTCGCTCAACGGTCTCTACGGCATCACGCCGCGTCAGTTGGTATCGACCGAAGCACTTGAGCGCGTGGAATTGTTCAAAGGCGCCAACGCGTTTCTGAACGGTGCGTCACCGGGCGGCTCGTCGATCGGTGGCGGCGTGAATCTTCAGCTCAAGCGTGCGGAAGACACACCGCTCACGCGCGTGACGGTCGACACCAGTGGATCCGGTGAGCTGGGGGCTCATGTGGACGTCGGCCGCCGCTTCGGCAGTGAGGGCCAGTTCGGTATTCGCGTGAATCAGGCCGTGCGCGATGGCGAGACGTCCGTTGACCGCGAGCATTCCAACTCGAATACCACTGCCGTGGCGCTCGACTGGCGCGGCGACAAAGTCCGCGTGTCGGCCGACTTCCTGTATCAGAAGGAACACATCGGCTCGGGCCGCGCGCTGTACAACTTCTCGGGCAATGTGCTGCCCCCGCCTCCGGCAGCCACGTCGAACTACGCCCAGTCGTGGAGCTACACCACGCTGGAAGATAACGTCGGTATCGTGCGTGCCGAGTACGACTTCCTGCCGAACTGGACCGCGTACATCACCGGTGGCGTGCGTCACACCAACGAGAACGGCGAGTACTCGAACCCGACGTGGAAAGGCTCGCCCAGCACGATTACCGCCACGCGCCTGAACGCACCGCACCAGGAAGACGCGCTCTCGGGTGAAATCGGCGTGCGTGGGCGCTTCACCACCGGCCCGGTGTCGCATTTCGTGAGCGCGGGTGTCTCGGGCACGCGCCTCGATTCGCAGTCGGCCTACACGTATGCGGGGGCGTTCTCGACGAACTTCGTCAACCCGCCGCAGGTGCCGTATCCGGCCACCACGCTCAAGGGCGGCAATCTCGACGATCCGCAGACCACGGCACTCACGTTGCTGCGCAGCGTGGCAGTGTCCGATACGGTGGGCTTCTTTAACGACCGCGTGCTGGCGACGGTGGGTGTGCGTCATCAGTCCATCGGCGTGAACAACTACGGCTACACCGGTGTGCAGACGCTGGCGTACAACGACTCGATCACCACGCCGGTGTTCGGTCTGGTGTTCAAACCGTGGCAGAACGTGGCCTTCTTCGCCAACCGCAGTGAAGGGTTGGCGGCGGGCTCGACCGCGCCGCAGGGCACGAACAACTATGGCCAGTCGCTGCCGCCGTACCGCTCGAAGCAGTACGAATTCGGCGCGAAGTACGACACTGCGCGTTTCGGCGCATCGGTGGCGTTCTACCAGATCGAAAAGCCGTCGGCGTACACCAACGCGGCCAACTTCTACGTGGCCGATGGGTCGGAGCGCCATCGCGGCGTCGAAGCCTCGGTGTACGGCAGCCCGGTCAAGGACGTGCGCGTGATTGCCGGCGTCTCGTACATCGACGGCGAGTTGCTCAACCAGTCGAGCGCGGCCACCAATGGCAATCGTCCGGTGGGCGTGCCCACGTTCCAGTACAACCTCGGTGCCGAGTACGACGTGCCTTGGGTGCCGGGCCTCACGCTCAATGCCCGCTGGATTCATACGGGCCGCGAGTATGCCAACATTGCGAACAGCGCGTCGATTCCGGCGTGGGACCGCTTCGATCTGGGGGCTCGCTACGCTATGCAGATCTACGGCAAGCCGACGACGTTCCGCGTGAGCGTGCTCAACGTGACGAACAAGGCTTACTGGTCGAGCGTGTCGTCGAGCAACTACCTGACGCTGGGTGCACCGCGCACCTTCCTGATGTCGATGACGACGGACTTCTGAGTTGACCGTCGCGTTGCCCCTTCTGCCACACTGACGACGGAAAACGCAGTCGACACAGTCGCGCCCCGGTGCTGTTCGCAGCCCCGGGGCGTTTTATCGTCTGGCGGTCGCGTTTGATCACTTCTCGATGCTGAATTCCGTGGCCATGGCCGCACCGTTGGCGAGCGACGGCACGCCGTAATACTTGTCGCCGACCTTGAACATGAACCGGCACCAGTTCTCTGTCAGCGAGCGCCACTCCAGATTCACGCAGTAAGAGCCGTTGTCATTGACTGACCACGTGCCGGTGGCGTGAGCGGTCTGCACGGTGCGGGTGGTGGAGCCGATGCCGCCTTTGTTATCGGTGGTGGCGTTGAGCGAGCCATCGGTCTCGTTGACCCATTTGCGCGTGCTGCCGTTGTTGAGCAGGTTGGTGATGTGCGCGCCCGGCATCAGCGAACGCAAGTCGTCGACGGAGAGTTGCTGCCCGTTGGCTTGCTTGATGTCGGACAAATGCATCGGGTCGGCGTGTGCGACGGGCGACAGGGCACAAAGGCAGAGCGCGGCGAGTGAGCCGAATGCGCTGAATGCGCTGAACGTGAGGGCAGTGCGGGGACGGTGACTGAAGCGGAAGATGCTGATGAAGCGAGTGATGAGGCTGAACATGGTGACTCCCGGACGAAACCTGAGCACGACGCCTGCGCACATAAACCCGTGCCAACGCACGCAAACACGCGCGTGAGCGCGTATCGACGGCGGTGTATGGCATACGGCGTATGGCGTCTTGCGATGCATTCCCGCGCTTGGGCGCGCGGTGTGGCTATCGGTCCGGGTAATGCGTGTGTTGCGTGTAATGCGTTATCACTATAGGCGCCGGCAGGCGTGAGCCCAATCCGGCGCAACCCGGGGACGGCGCAGTACGCACCACCCCGGGGCAAAACATACGAGCGCGAGACGTGCTTAGTCCGTGCCGTATTTCGGCGAGCGAGGGCCGTAGAGCATGCCATTCGGACGACCCGCCGAAAGCAGCCGTGCGTTGGCCGTACCGGCGACAGAATAGCCGGCATTGGTCACGCTGTTGATGACTTGCTTGAGGGCTGCCGTGACCAGCATGCCGATCAACCCGCCGCCGCTGCTGTTGCCGCCTTCGTTGTTGGATGCCGACGCGGTGCCGCTCCACAACTTGGCGCCCGTGCGCAGATCGACGAGTTCTGCCGATGCCGTGACCACCGTCGCACTGTCGAGCACCATGTACTTGGTGCCGTACTGCGAAATCTTGATGTAGAGCGCCGCGTCGGCCCCAAAGATTTCATGCAGCTTGGCGGGGCTCACCTGATGAATGTCGCCGGCGACCGTCAGGCCGTTCTGGCGAAACGATTCGTCGACGAGCGTCACCGGCAGCACGTAGTAACCGGCTTCGGCCAGCGGCAGCGTCACTTGCGAGAGCACGCTGTAGGTGGCGTCGATGTCGGGCGACTCGTTCAGCGGCGGCAGCACCACGATCGACTTCGGCTTGCTCTGCTTGAACGCGGTGTAATCGTACTTGGTCTGATTCACTGCGCAACCGGTCATGAGGGCAGCCAGCGCGGCCACCGTCATCCATTTGAGAACACGGGCGATCATTGCTTCACCTCGGGGGTCTTGGTCGTTTGGGAAGTCTTGGGCGTCTTGTCCTTGAGCAGGAAGTCGATGTAGCCGGCCGACTCAGGGAACAATTGCTTTTCGGTCTGGAATTCCTCGACCATCTTGTCGGACTTGCCGACCGAGGCGTAGAGCAGGCCAAGGTGTGCGTGATAGCCCGGCGGCACGGCGTTGTTGGCGGCCTTGATCTTCTCGAGGTCACGCTCCAGCGCGATGATCTGCGCTTCCTTCGATTCGCCCTTGAAGTATTCGTAGACCTGCGGCTGGTAGCCTTCCCAGTCGTACAGGGGCTTCGGCGCGGTGGCACAGCCGGTGAGTACGGCGCCACCGAGGGCGGCGGCCATGGCGGCGCGCCCGAATGAGAACTTGCGTTGCATGGTGATGGAGTCCTGATGAACGTGTCTGCGTGCGGTGTCACAAGACGCGCCGGCTTGCACGTGGCGTGCGAAGCCGGCGTCGTCAGTGACAACGCCGGTGACATGCTGCAAATGGAATTGGGGCTGGCTTACTTGCCGGGCTTCCAGGCGCCGCTTTCGATGCCGGTCACCAGGTTGTTCACGGCTTCGCGCATGGCGAGGTCGAGGACCTTGCCGTTGAGCGTCGAGTCGTAGCCTGCCGTACCGCCGAAGCCGATCACTTCGCGATTGGACAGCGCGTATTCGCCCGCACCGCCGCTCGAGTAGACGACTTCCGAGGTGGCGATATCCACCACGTTCAGGTTCACCTTGGCGTACGCAATCTGTTCGCGGCCACGGCCGAGAATGCCGAAGAGCTGCTTGTCGCCCACTTCCTTGCGGCCGAACTCCACGACGTCGCCGGTGATCACGTAGTCGGCGCCCTTGAGCTTCTGCTGCGTCTTCTTGATGTCGGCTTCCTGACGGATCTCGGCCATGTTGTCGCGGTCGAGCACGTTGAAGCGGTTGGTCTGTTGCAGATGCGTGATCAGAATCGTCTTGGCCTGACTGCCGAGGCGATCGACGTTATCGGAAAAGACACCACGCATGTAGGCGGAGCGGTTGTCGAACTTGCCCACGGCGATCGGCGTACGCACGCCGACGAACGGACGGCTGGCGCTTTCGACCTTGGCAACTTCAACGGAGCGCGAGCTTTCGGTGGCGCAACCGCCGAGTACGCCGATGGCGAGCATGGCGGCCGCGGCGATGCCCGGCAGCGCGATGCTGAACTTCTTGTTTTGCACGGTGATACCCCTGTAGATGTCCTGGCGCCCGGCAGGCGGTGTGCAACGGCACAGTCGCGGCGGGCGCTGATTTCCTGGTTCGCTGGCTGCCTTACCGACTTCTGCTTTTTTATAAAACGGCATTGGTAAGGGGTGCTGATCTTAGCACGCAGATTTGGGGTGCTGGGGGTGACGAGCATCGCTGTTCTCTTGGCGATACACTCGCACCACCCGTGTTCCTATTTTCGAAAGGAGCGTTGCCATGGCAGACAGTGAAGCCCGTCCTCCGTTTCCGCCGTTCACCCGCGAGACGGCCATGCAGAAAGTGCGAATGGCCGAAGATGGCTGGAATTCGCGCGACCCGGCGCGCGTCGCGTTGGCGTATACCGCCGACAGCCGTTGGCGCAACCGTGCGGAGTTTCCGCGAGGCCGCGACCAGATCGTCGAGTTCCTGACGCGCAAGTGGCAGCGCGAGCTGGACTACCGGCTTATCAAGGAGTTGTGGGCGTTTACCGAAAACCGGATTGCCGTGCGCTTCGCCTATGAGTGGCGGGACGATTCCGGTAATTGGTTTCGCTCCTACGGCAACGAGAACTGGGCGTTCGACGCGCAGGGGTTGATGGCCGAGCGCCACGCGAGCATCAACGACACCCGCATCGCCGAGCACGAGCGGCTGTACCACTGGCCGCTCGGCCGCCGTCCCGACGATCACCCCGGGTTGAGCGATCTCGGCTTATAGGTGTCAGGCCTGCTTAGGCGTTTTAGCCTGTTCAAGTTGGGCGCGGTTTAGGCATCTACCCAGAAATGGCGATGCGTTTATCGGCATAGGTACGCAACTAAGTGTTTGCACGCCTGCGCCACGTCGTTCTCTCAATCCAACCCGACGATCAGCAGCAGGTTCGTCGCGGTAATCACGATGAACAGCGCCCACGCAACGACTTGCGTGGGCCGCCCGATCGTATTGCCCTGCATCACGCGCGGGTCGCTGACCGAGCGGATGAGCGGCCACATCGCAAACGGCAATTGCAGACTGAGCAGCACCTGACTCCACACGAGCAATTTGCCGACGGACCCATCACCCAGCCACAGCACACCGATCAACGCGGGAATGAGTGCGAGTCCGCGCGTGATCAGACGTCGCTGATAGCAGGGGATCTTCATGTGCAGAAAGCCGTCCATGATGACTTGGCCGGCGATTGTCCCGGTGAGCGTGGAGCTTTGGCCCGAGGCGAGCAGGGCAATGCCGAAGAGGAAGGCTGCCGCGCTGCCCGCAATGGGCGTAATGAGCTGATAAGCCTGTTCGATATCGGTGACGCTCGTCTGGCCGCTGGCGTGGAAGACCGAGCCCGCGAGGATGAGGATGGCGGCGTTCACGAACATGGCGATCACGAGCGACACCCACGTATCGATGCGCACGAGCGCGAGCGTGTCGCGGAAGTCGCCACGTTTGCCGCCGACCACGCGTCGTGTCTGCACGATCGACGAGTGCAGGTAGAGGTTGTGCGGCATGATCGTGGCGCCCACGATACCGAGGGCCAGCACGATGGCATCGCGCCGGTCGTGGCTGGGGGCGCCGGGCACGAGTCCGGCGGCCACGGCGTGCCAGTCGGGCGGCACCATCGCCACTTGCGCGACGAAACAGAACGCCATGGTGGCGATGAGCCCGAGCACGATGGCTTCGATCTGCCGGAAGCCTTTGCCTTGCAAGCCGAGCACGATCATCGTGTCGAATGCGGTGAGCACGATACCCCACGCAATCGGCACACCGAGCAGCAGTTTGAAGGCGAGGGCGCAGCCGAGGACTTCGGCGATATCGCAGGCGATGATCGAGACTTCCGCCGTGACCCATTGCACGATGCGTCCGGCGCGGCCGTAGCGTTCATAACTGGCCTGAGCGAGATCGCGGCCGGCGACGAGGCCGAGCCGGGCCGCGAGCATCTGGAGAAAGATGGCGGCGATGCTCGAGAGCGCGACGACCCAGAGCAGCGAATAGCCGAATTGCGAGCCTGCCTGAATATCGGTGGCCCAGTTGCCGGGGTCCATATAGCCGATGGCGACGAGCAGGCCCGGGCCGGCAAACCGTTTGAGTTTGCGCCAGCGCGATTCGCTGGCGTCGATCACGATGCTGCCTTTGACTTCGGCGGGACAGAACGGCGCAGTGGCAGTGGTCGGCAATGGCATGAGGGGGAGGGTGAGAGCGCGCGATTGACGACGAGCATACCGGTACGCCGGTGTTGTGGCGACCCTCAGTATTTCGCTTGAATGGCGCTGACGTTTGCCAGAGAATGCTCAGTGCTCGAATAACGGGGGAACACAATGAGCAAGGTTACGGGATCGGTTGCGGTGAATGAAACAGGGTCGAAGCGCAAGCGTGCGCTTGGGATTTATGTGTTGGCACTCTTCGTCGGATGGCTGATTGCCGAAGCCATTCAAATGTTCACCGGCCGAAGATCGGAAATGCATGCGGTGCTGCCCTTTGGCTTGTTCTTCTTGTGGGCGACGCTCTTTGCCGGCGCGCTGTTCATCAATACGCTCGGTGTGCTCGGCAAGCTATTCGGCGGTGGCTGGGCTCGTCTCAAGGGAGATCGGTATTACGGGGAAGAGATTCCGCTCGTGAGCTGGTTGCGCGAGCCGAGTGGGTTCTTCGCGATTGTTCTGCTTCTTACGCCGAACACCATCCTCTGGCTGAAGTCTGCCTTCTAGCCCTGGCCTGCGCCCGGTCGCATGCTTTGATTGACTGGCGTGCGCATCGCTCGACTGGCTGAAATTGCCGGCTGAAGTTACCAACAGACGATAAAGCCCCGCCGCATCGGGGCTTTGTCGTTTTTATCGGCACTCATCGACACCTCTTCAACACCCACACAGACACGCCAATAGCGTTCTACCTGCTATACTGTATATCCATACAGTATTTTGGTGTGTCATGACCCTGCCGCTCTCCTCTTTGCCCGCCGGGCTGTGGCGTGCCAGTGAACTGGCGCAATACCACCGAGCCGGCCAACCGACAGGCTTTGCCGCGCTCGACGCGGAGCTGCCCGGGGCCGGCTGGCCGCATGGTGCGGTGACCGAGTTGTTGAGCGAACGTCCGGGCATCGGTGAGTGGCGGCTGCTGGCGCCGGCCCTGCGCGATCTCACGCAAGCGGGCCAGCCAGTGATGGTCATCGCACCGCCGATGTTGCCGTATGCCCCGGCGCTGGCGGGGTGGGGCATCGATCTGCGCTGGCTGAGCGTGGTGACGCGCCCGGAGCGCAATGCGCCCCGATCAACACCGGCAACGCGAACGTCCACACGGACGACCACACGAACGGCAATACGAACGGCAGCAGGAACGACGACACGCGCGCGCAGTGTTCGCGCAGAAGATCGCGACATGCTCTGGTGTGCCGAGCAGGCACTCAAGAGCGCGTGCTGCGGGGCCGTACTGGCATGGCTGCCGGCAGCGACGCCCGAGCAAATCCGGCGGCTTCAGGTGGCTGCGGGCGGGGGGGACGCACTCGCGTGGGTCATGCGTCCGCCGACGGCAGCGGCCACCGCGTCTGCCGCGCCGCTAAGGCTTGGGCTGAGCGTGGGCGAGGACAGCCGCCTCGGCGTGCAATTCCACAAACGCCGGGGACCACCGCGTACTGAGCCGATCTGGCTGACACTGCCTGCGCCGTATGTGCGTGCGGAACACCCGACACAGCCGGTGGCCGGGGACGATGCCGCCGTACCGTTGGCCCCACGGCCAGCGCCTTCATCGGCACCTTCTGCGGTGCCTTCTGCCTCTGCTTCCGGAGTTTCGCATGGCTTGCTGGATCGCCCTGCACCTGCCATTTCTCGCGCTCGAGATCGCCTCCCCGCCAACGCGGGCTGACGTCGACACGACGGTCGTGCTCACGCAGTCGCGCGTCTGGCAGGCGAGCGAGGCGGCGCAGGCGGCGGGCGTACAACCCGGCATGCGTCGTGGCGGCGTGCTCGCGCTGTTGCCACACGCCCGATTTCACGAGCGCGACGAAGCCGCCGAGACCATCGCGCTCGAAGCCTTGGCGCTGGCGTTGTTGCGTTTCGGTCCTGATGTCGCGATCGCGTCGCACCAGTGCGTGCTGATCGACGTCGCGCCGAGCCTGCGCCTGTTCGGCGGTCTGGCGTCGCTGGCGGCACAGGTGCTCGACAGTGCGGATGCTCTCGGGCATCGCGCGTCGCTGGGTGTCGCGGCGACGGCCAGCGCAGCCGCACTGTTGGCACGTGCCGGCGACAGGGGGGAGGCCCCAGTACTCACCGGGACGCTCCCCCCGTGTTTGCCACCGCCGCTGGCAGCGCTGCCGCAGCAACTCGATCCGTTGTCCGTGGCGTTGCTGCCCGAGGCGCAGCCATGGCTCGACTGGCTGGCGCAGATCGGTTGTGCAACGCTGGGCGAATTGCGTGCACTGCCCGCTAGCGGCATGCGACGCCGCTGCGGCGCGGCGTTACCGGCGTCGCTCGCACGGGCTTATGGCGAAACCCCCGAAGCCCCGGACTGGTATCGCGCACCGCCGCACTTCGAGGCGGTGCTGCCGCTGCCCTCGCTTACGCACGACGTGGAAGTCCTGCTGTTTGGCTTGCGCCGCTTGCTCGCACAACTCACTGGCTGGCTGACGGCCGGGCAACTGGCGACGCGTGCCCTCACGCTCGTGCTTGAGCATGAGCCGCTCGGGCGTCACACGCTTGAGCCGACGCGTTTCGACATTCGGCTGGCCGAGGCGAGTGCGGCGCCGGCGCACCTGCTTTCGCTGTGTAAGGAGCGATTGGCACGTTCGCCGCTGGTCGCGCCGGTGCTTACGTTGCGGCTGGATGTCACACAAACCGCAGCACACGTGCCGCTAAGCGGCAGCTTGTTGCCCGAGCCGGGACGCGCCCGGCAGGATTTCGTGCAACTGATCGAGCGCATGGCGGCGCGTCTGGGCGACGAGCATGTGCGGCGGCTGCAAGTGCGTGGCGACCATCGGCCTGAAGCGGCGTTTGCGAGCGTGGCTTATGGTGCGGGCGGGGCGGCGACAGCGGGTTCGCGCGGCGAGATCCCGCTAGGCATCGCCCATGGAGAAGCGGCGGCACGCGCGGCGCGTGCGCCATTGCCGCCTCGCCCAGCGTGGTTGCTCGATGCGCCGCAGCGTCTCATGGTGCGCGACGAGCGTCCGTGGCGGCAAGGGCCGTTGCAGTTGGTCAGTGGCCCCGAGCGCATCGAGGCGGGGTGGTGGGAGCCGGGCACGGTCACGCGCGACTACTTCATCGCGGCCGATACCACCGGGGCCTTGCTGTGGTTGTTTCGCGAGCGCCCCGTCCACGGGGCGGATGCCGCGTGGTATCTGCACGGTCTGTTCGGCTGAACGAGCCGGAACGAGCCTGAACGAGCCTGAGCGAGCCGGAAGGGTGTTTTCATGGATATCGACGATTTCTTGCCTTGGCAGGGGCCAACCGAAGGCCTCGCCGCCAACGATGACAGTGCTGACGATGCGGTTGCCAAACCCACGGCGCCGGTCGACCCGCGTGCGGCCGACGACGGCAGCTTGCCCGCGTATGCCGAACTGCACTGCCTGTCGAACTTCTCGTTTCAGCGCGGGGCATCGCATCCGGAGGAACTGGTCGCACGCGCGGCGCATCTGGGCTACACCGCACTGGCGATCACCGATGAATGCTCGCTCGCGGGCGTGGTGCGGGCATTGGCCGAGGTCGTGCAGCATCCGTCGGTATCGCTCATCGTCGGCAGCGAATTCCGGCTGACACCAGAGGCATCGGACATCCCCTCGTCAGACCTTAGCGCACTGGGCACCGTGCATCTGGTGGCACTCGCCCAGCATCGCGAGGGCTACGGCAATCTCTCCGAGATGATTACGCTCGGGCGCATGCGTGGCCCGAAGCGTGGCTATCGGCTGCATGCGCGCGACTTCAGTGCGCCGGACGAAGCGCAGGCGCATCTGCGCGGTCTGCCCGGTTGTTTGTTGATTCTCGTGCCCGATGCCGACGCGAGCGCAGCGCAGATCCTTGCGCAAACCCGCTGGGCAGCGGCGGCCTTCGGCGAGGGGCGCGTGTGGCTTGCGCTTGAGCGCCGTCATCGGGCCGACGACGAAGCCCATCTGGCGAAACTGCGCGCTATCTCGACCGAGTGCGGCGTGCCACTCGTCGCCACCGGCCACGTGTTGATGCATGTGCGCTCACGTAAGCCTTTGCAGGACACGCTGACCGCCATCGGGCTGGGTCAGCCGGTGCAGACGTGCGGGCTGGCGCTCACGGCCAACGCGGAGCAGCACCTGCGAGCGCGTTTGCGGCTTGCATGGCTGTATCCAGCCGAGGCGCTTGCCGAGACGATTGTCATTGCTTCGCGTTGCCATTTCGATCTGCGCAGTCTTCGCTACGAGTATCCGGAAGAACTGGTGCCGGCCGGCCACACGCCGCCGACCTATCTGCGTCAGGAGGTCGAAGCCGGATTGAAGCGCCGCTACCCGGGGGGCATTCCGCAGAAGGTTCGCAAGATCATCGAAGACGAGCTCAAGCTCATTGGCGAGCTCGAATACGAGCCTTATTTCCTGACGGTCTACGACATCGTGAGCTTCGCGCGCAGCGTGAACATCCTGTGTCAGGGGCGCGGCTCGGCGGCCAACTCGGCGGTGTGCTATTGCCTTGGCATCACCGAAGTCGATCCCGATCAGGTGAAGTTGTTGTTCGGGCGGTTTCTGTCGAAAGAGCGTAACGAGCCACCCGATATCGACGTGGATTTCGAGCATCAGCGGCGCGAAGAGGTCATCCAGTACATCTACAACAAATATGGCGTGGACCGTGCCGCGCTGGCGGCCACCGTGATCAGCTACCGCATGCGCAGTGCGGTGCGCGATACGGGCCGGGCACTGGGTATTGATCTGTCGATCGTCGAGCAGGTCGCGCAGAGCCAGCAGTGGTGGGATGGCCGCGAGAATCTGCTCGCGCGGATGGCGGCGCAGGGGCTCTCGCCCGATGCGCCGACCACGCGGTTATGGGCGGATCTGGTCGCGCGGCTGATCGGCTTTCCGCGTCACTTGTCGCAGCACGTGGGCGGCTTCGTGATCTCGCGCGACAAGCTCTCGCGGCTGGTGCCGATTGCCCCGGCGGCAATGGAGAAGCGCTACGTCATTCAATGGGACAAGGATGACATCGACACACTCAAGCTGCTCAAGGTCGACGTGCTGGCGCTTGGCATGCTCAGTGCGTTGCGCCGCACGCTCGATCTGCTGGGTGCGTGGCGCGGCGTGCCGATGACGCTGGCCGATATTCCGAAAGAAGATCCGGCGACGTACGGCATGATTCGCCGCGCCGACACCATCGGCGTGTTCCAGATCGAATCGCGTGCGCAGATGAGCATGCTGCCGCGTCTGAAGCCGGATAAGTATTACGACCTTGTGATCGAAGTCGCGATCGTGCGGCCGGGGCCGATTCAGGGCGGCATGGTGCATCCGTATCTGCGGCGAAAGCAAGGCAAGGAGAAGGTGGAGTATCCGCGCGAGGAGATCAAGGCGGCGCTGGAGCGCACGTTGGGTGTGCCGATTTTTCAGGAACAGGTGATGCAGGTCGCGATGATTGCGGCCGATTTCACGGCCGGCGATGCCGATCAGTTGCGACGGTCGATGGCGGCGTGGCGGCGCAAGGGCGGGCTTGAGAAATTCCAGACGCGGATCATCGACGGCATGTTGAAGAACGGCTATCCGCGTGATTTTGCCGAGGCCATCTGCCGGCAGATCGAGGGCTTCGGTGAGTATGGTTTTCCGGAGAGTCACGCCGCGAGTTTTGCGTTGCTGGCGTATGCGAGTGCGTGGCTGAAATGCCATGCACCGGAGATGTTTTTGTGCGGCTTGCTCAACAGTTTGCCGATGGGGTTTTATTCGGCGTCGCAACTGGTGCAGGATGCGCGGCGGCATCGGGTGGAAGTTCGTCCGGTCGATGTGTGCGTGAGCGATGTCGACTCGCTGCCCGAGGCGCGCATCGGGCGCTATGGCAACGCGCGGCGTCCGGCGGTGCGGTTGGGGTTGTCGCTGGTAAAGGGATTGTCTGGCGAGGGTGCGACGGCGATTGAGCGGGCGCGCCGGCAACGGCCGTTTACCGACATCGACGATCTGACGGCGCGCGCGGCGTTATCGCGGCACGATCTCGATGCGTTGGCGGCGGCCGATGCGTTATCGGGGCTGCTGGGCAGCCGGCGTCAGGCGCGTTGGGCGGTGGCAGCGTGGCAGCCCCCGACGCCATTGCTGGGGGCGACGGCCTTGCGCGACGCCGTGCCGGGGAGTGCCGGCGAGCGGGTGGTGTTGCCACCGATGCTGGAAGGGCAGGACATCGTGGCGGACTACGCGAGCACAGGGCTGACGTTGCGCCGGCATCCGCTGATGTTGTTGCGCGAGAAGCTCGAGAAGATGCGCGTACGTACCGCGAAGGAATTGCAGGCGGATGCGGTGCATGGGCGGCGGGTAAGAACGGCGGGGATCGTGACGGGACGGCAACGGCCGGGCACGGCCAACGGTACGGTATTCGTATCGCTGGAAGACGAGACGGGCATCATCAACGTGATCGTGTGGCCCGATCTGGTCGAGACGCAACGCAAGGAATTGCTGGCGTCGTCGTTACTGGGCGTGGAAGGGGTATGGCAACGCGAGGAGCGCGTGATGCATCTGGTCGCCCACCGCCTGATCGATCTCTCGTCGATGCTGGGCGAGCTGACCATCTCAAGTCGGAATTTTCATTGAGGGGTTTTCGATAGGATGGAGCTTTCGCGGTATCGCGATCGATTCCGCAATGTTTCCCGGAGACCCAGCATGACCCGACAAATACCTTTGGCGACACCGGGCGAGATCCTCATGCAGGATTGGCTCGGCCCGATGGGCCTCTCGCAGTACGCGCTCGCGAAGGCGATCAGCGTGCCCCCTCGCCGTATCAATGAGATTGTGCTCGGCAAGCGGTCGATTTCTGTCGATACTGCACTGCGACTCGGCGCGTTCTTCGGCGTCGATGCGCAGAGCTGGCTGAATCTGCAAAATCACTATGACGCTGAAATTGCCAGAGCGGAAATCGCCGACGAGCTACGCGAGATCAAGCGCAACGCCAAGCATCTTCTGGCGGCCGCCTGAGCCAGAAATCAACAAGGGGGCACGCATGCCCCCTTATTCATTCCGCTGCTTCCGCCACAGCCATCAATGCGCCGCGTCCGCCTGCCGGCCGGCTTCCTGGGCGAGCGCGCTGGCTTCTTCTTCGCTACGCAGCCCGTTGAAATGGAAGTTGAGCAGCACCGCGCTGATCGACGCCAGCAGAATGCCGCTGTGGAAGAACGGCGCCAACGCATGCGGCAGCTTCATGAAGAACTTGTCCGATGCCACCGGAATCATGCCCACGCCGATGCTGATCGCGATGATGTACAGGTTGTAACGGTTCTTCGAAAGATCGACGGTCGAGAGAATCTTTACGCCCGTGGCCGTCACCATCCCGAACATCACGATCCCCGCGCCACCCAGCACGAACTGCGGCACCGATGCGACCACGTGCGCCACCTTCGGGAACAGTCCGAGCGCGATCAGGATCAACCCGCCCATCGCACACACCCAGCGGCTCTTCACGCCCGTCACGCCAACCAACCCCACGTTCTGGGAGAACGAGGTGTACGGAAACGTGTTGAAGACGCCACCGATCAGCGTCCCCAGCCCATCGACCCGCAGGCCGCGCACCAGCGTCTTCTGATCGACCGGGCGCCCCACGATGTCGCCCACGGCGAGAAACATGCCGGTCGATTCGATGAACGTCACAAGCATCACCAGCGTCATGGTGGCAATGGCAATCGGGTCGAAGCGCGGCACGCCGAAGTGGAACGGCATGACGAAGCCGAACCACGCCGCTTCGCTCACGCCCGTGAACGACACTTTGCCCAGCGCCACCGCGATCAGGGTGCCGAACAGAATGCCGAGCAGCACGGCAATGTTCGAGAAGAAACCCCGTACGTATTTGGTGATGAACAGAATGCACAGCAATACGGCAAACGACACGCCCAGATAGAGCGGATTGCCGTAGTCGGGGTTGCCGAAACCGCCCGCCGCCCAGTTGATCCCCACACCCATGAGCGAAATGCCGATCACGGTAATGACCGTGCCGGTCACCACCGGCGGGAATAGCCTCAGCAACTTCCCGATGAATGGCGCAATGAGAATACCGATGATGCCCGCCGCAATCGTCGCGCCGTAAATATCGAGCAAGCCGAGGTCGGGGTTGGTGCCGATGGCGATCATCGGGGTCACGGCCGTGAAGGTCACGCCCATCATGATCGGCAGGCGCAGGCCGAAGATCCACAGGCCGAGCGTCTGGATCAACGTGGCGATACCGCAGGCAAACAGATCGGCATTGATCAGAAAGGCAATCTGGTCGACCGACATCTTGAGCGCGCCGCCGATGATCAGCGGTACTGCCACCGCTCCCGCATACATCACCAGCACGTGTTGCAAGCCCAGCGTGAACAGCTTGGGGAGCGGCAGGCGCTCGTCGACCGGATGCACCGGTGCAGCTGCGGCAGTTTGCGTCATGTCTTCTCCTGATCCGACGTTACGGTGGGACATCGTTGTGTTACATGGCGAACCGAGCGTAAATTTTTTATTGACGGACAGCGAGTGCAGTCAAAAACAAGCCGGTGCGGCAGCGCGCGTCAGGCGAGCCGTGCAATGCGTTTTACGATGGAGAAAAACTGCGGTATTGGCGACATGGTATGCCGTTGCCGAGCACTGCACCAGATCGGCTGAAAAGCCTTGTCGCGTATGGGGTTGGCGTGAGTGCCGCAGAGGGTGGGGATGGCGCAGGCCGCAACACGGAGGTGCCCGAATCGTCCAGCGAGCAAATGCCGAAGCCACGGCGTGGCTTCGGCATATATCGAATCTCGAATACTAAAGATTGCTCCCGGCGTATGGCCGCAAGCCTGTGAGATCAGCGCGTGCCGGTGGTACCGGTCGGCTTGCGAAGCGAGTCGCTGGCGGTGACAGGCGCGGCACCTCCGTGCTGTGCTGCGCTCTCGAGCTTGCTGGAAATCTCTTCGCCCATGTGGTGGAGAAACTCCATTTCCTTCGCGCCGATGCCGCCCGCGCAAAGGGCGCCGCCCCAATCGCCGTAGAGCAGTGCCACGGTCTGGTTACGTTGACGCACCGGCAGCAGGAAGAACGACTTCACATGCGCGAAATGCTGACGATGCCAGATCGGGATACGCGGCACGATGCGCGGCTCGCGGGCATTGTCGATCAGGATGGCGCGGCCGTTGGTGAGCGCCAGATGGAACACGTCCGGCTCGAACGCCTCGGGGAACGTGAGGCCCAGCAGCGGCTGCACGTCGCGCCCGATGCCGAAACGCATCTCGAAGACCTTGCTGGTCGGCACGCGCACGAACGCGGCGCAATTGACGAAGCCAAGCGATTGCAGAATCGCTTCCAACGTCAGGTTGAGCAGCCCGACGGCGTCGGTCTCACCGGTCGCGGCACGCACTTCGGAAAGCCCGTCGGCCAGACGCCGTGCCGAGTCGAGCGGCTTGCCGGCCGGCGGCGGATTCTTGTTCGAGGCGCGGGTGCTGATCGCGATGAATTCCTGATGGCTCGTGTCGCGGGCCATCTCTTCGCCCACGGAGACCACTTCGCTGATGTCGAGCGCGAGCCGGTCGGCGTAACGCTCGGCCAGCTCGGCCAGACGCGCCGGATCGGCACCGCGCGTGAGTTCGGTCACCATCTCGTTCGACATGTTCGCCACCGCGCACAGCCAATCGGCGTGCGAGAGCGGCGCGTCGCCTTCGAGATCGATGGGGCGCATGCTGGTCGCAATCGACTCGGGCAGGCCCCACTTGCGTGCAGCCGCTTCGGCCAGCTCGGGGAACGTGATGCTGAGCACGCGCTCACAGGCATCGCTGTCGCTGATGCCTTCTTCAGCGGAAATACGTTGAATCTCGACCCATTCGTTGGGGAAGCAGTAAGTCACGAGCAGGCGTGCCACATGATGCAGCAGCGTGCAGACCACGGCTTCTTCACCGTCGCGAATGCCGTTCTTGGCGGTAATGTCGCGTGCGAAGGCCCCGGCGAGGGTGGCGCGAGCAAGCTCACGCGCCATATCGTCACGGCGCGAGGCGACTTCGCCGAAGCCTTCCAGCAGCTTCAGGCTCAGCGCCAGGTGACCGATGGTATCGACGCCCAGAATCATGATGGCGCGCGAGACGGTCGTCACGTTGCAGCCGAACGGGGCGTACATGGCCGAATTGGCCAGCCGGATCACTTTCTGGGTGAGGGCAAAGTCCGACAGCACCGACGACGCCAGGTCGGCAGTGCTGGTGTTTTCGCTTTGCATGGCAGACACGATGCCCGTGACCGAGCGTTGCAGCGACGGGAAGTCGCCGCGCTCAGCCATGCGCTGCCACAGCAATTCGAGCGTTTTTTCTTTCGTCAGGCTCATGTTGGCGGGGTGTCCGGTCAGTATCCGGCATCCACGTTGAGGCGTCCGCTCGCGAAGGCCACCTCGAGTTCTCCCGCAGGCAGGGCTTTCGACACCAGCCAGCCCTGGATGGAATGGCAGCCGCGATCGATCAGCATCTGCCGTTGTTCTTCGGTCTCCACCCCTTCGGCGACCGCCGACAGACCCAATTCGCGTGCCAGCCCCAGAACGGCCGTCACAATCGTACGGTCGTTCGGTGACGTCGGCATGTCTTTCACGAAGCTGCGGTCGATCTTGAGCGCCGAGAGCGGGAATCGCTTCAGATAGCCGAGGCTCGAATAGCCGGCGCCAAAGTCGTCCACGGCGAAGCGCACGCCCAGCGTCTGCAATTCGCGCAAGACGAGGTTGGCCTGCTCCGGGTCGCGCATCAGCACGCTTTCGGTAATTTCGAGTACCAGCCGATGACCTTCCACGCCCGAATCGGCAATCGCTTGCCAGACCAGACTCGGGAACGACGGATGGTGGAACTGCTGCGCCGAGACGTTGACCGACATGTACAGCCCGTCGAGCCGGGTGCTGCCCCAGCGAGCGAGCTGCATGCAGGCGGCGCGCAGTGCCCAGCCGCCGAGCAGGTTGATCAGACCGTTGGCTTCGGCCAGCGGAATGAACTCTGCGGGCGAGACCGGACCGAGCGCCGGATGCCAGCGCATCAGCGCTTCCACACCCTTCACGTTGAGCGTGATCGGGTCGCAGATCGGCTGATAGTGCAAACTGAATTCGCCGTTGTGAATGGCCTCGAACATGGCCGATTCCAACGAGAAAGCCTTACGGTGCAGGTCGCCCAGATCGTCCGTATAGACGAACAGACCGTTGCGGCCGCGATCTTTGGCGCAATACATGGCGGCGTCGGCGTGCTTGATCAGCAGGCCGGCGGAATCGCCGTGTTGCGGGAAGAACGAGACGCCGATGCTCGTGGTCAGGTGCAGCAGTTGATCGCCGACCTGAAACGGTTGCTGAACCGCGGAGAGCAGGCGCTTCATGATGCCGCCCAGCGCTTGTTCGTTGTCGCAACCGGGCAGCACGAGTACGAACTCGTCGCCGCCCATGCGCGCGGCCATGTCGGTTTCGCGAATCTGGGCGATCAAGCGTTGGCCGGCGTCGCGCAACAATTGGTCGCCCACGTCGTGGCCGAGCGAATCGTTGACCTTCTTGAAACCATCGAGATCGAGCAGGGCGACGGCAAAGTTCGGGCCGCCTTCACGGGCATGCTGAATTGCCTCGGTGATGCACTGCTGAATATATTGGCGATTGCCGAGCCCGGTCACCGCATCGCGCACGGCCAGATCGGACAGGCGCGCTTCGTTTTCCTTGAACGCGGTGACGTCTTCCCCTTGAATCAGGAAGGTGGCAGGCGCGCCGGCGATACGAGGGGTGTACTGAGCGATGCGAAGCCGCATCCAGATGCGATCGGTCAGACCGCGCAGCAGTCGTACGGTGCACTGCTGGGGACCGAGGGTCTGGGCGGCGGAAAAGGCATCCTGCAACAACGGGACATCTTCGATGCCGGTCAGCTCCATGAGCGTCGCGTGGTCGATGTACTCACGCGAGTACTCGAGCAGGCGAAGGGAGGCATCGGCAATGAAAAGGAAGCGGCCGTCGGCCGCGACATGTGCCGAGAGTCCGCCGGTCAGCTCGACCAGCGCCCGGGATAACGCCGGGGCCGGTGCCGGGGCGCTAACCTCGGCGAGTGCCGGTGCCAGGGTCGACGGTTCGACCAAGGGCACACCGGCTGGGAGTCGATCTGAACTCATTGTTGTTGTCTGTGCATGCTTCACGTCGAGCGCGACGCCGCTCATCTGCTTCCCCGTTCAGGCAAACGCGCTCATGGCCGGACTGGGTCCGGCAGGTGTCCGATGGATTGTGGGCCATTATAGCCAAAGACGCCAGCGATTTTGGTGGCTGCAACCCCCGTTTCATGCCGCTTTCCACAGGTTTTCCCTTGTGGGCTTTTTTCTGACAAGAGGACGGGATATTTTTCCTGCGCCACACCTGCCGTCTGGCCCATAACTGCCTCGCGAACGGCGTCTTTCCACGACGCCGGGCGGGACTGCCAAGCGTTATCGTGCGAGCGCCAGTCTACCCAAGCGCGAGGCGTTTGCGTGGATTCGAATGATGGATTTTTGTCATTGCGATGCAACATCGCAAATCGAATAGGTAGGAATCAATTCGTAGGAATACCCATCGGTGCGCATCCATTCTCATGAATGCCTATGGGCCTACTCACAACGTGGGAATGGAGGCAGGTGAGGCGAGAAGGGGGAGGGGGGATGAAGCGGGACTCCGGCGGCAGCGCGGCCGAAGTCCTGAGAGATTATTGATGCGTCGGACTTGCGTGGCTGTCGTGACCCTCGTGGGCCAGCGACCACGCGATGCAGGCGCGTGCCAACGCGGCAGAGGCATCGAGACCGAAACGCGCCAGCGGGGTTTCGCACATGGCCAACGCGACCGGAATCTCCGTGCACCCCAGAATGACACGCTGAGCGCCGGCCGCCAGCAAGGGCTCCATCGCCATCGCGAGCGCCTCGCCGCCTCGGCGGATATCGCCCGCCTTGGTCAGCCGGATCCCCTCGTTGACCAGCGCCTGCTGGGCAAGCGGTTCGGCCGCCGAGACAAAGTGGTAACCCAGCGCTTCAAGCCGCGGACGATAGACGTTGGCATGGTGCGTCCCCTCGGTCGCCATCAATGCGATGGGGGACCCCGGGGCGACGCAACGCGACAGTTCGCCTGCCACGGCATCCACTACGTCCAGCACCGGCAGATGGGTCCGGGTGCGCAACGCCTCCAGCCACGCATGCGCGGTGTTGCAGGCAATGGCGATGCAGCCCGCGCCCGATTGTTCCAGCGCGTGAACCCCATCGAGCATGCCATCCAGCGGCGACGCGCCATCGCGCAACAACGCCTCGGTACGGTCCGGAATCTGGGGCACGGAATACAGAATGAACGGGATGTGATCCTGATCCCGGTCCGCCGGGTGCTGATCGACGATCTTGCGGCACAAGTCGATTCCCGCGGCTGGCCCCATGCCGCCCAGAATGCCAAGCGTAGCGTGCGTGTTCATGATGGTGGCAATTCAACTGACTGATGAAAATGATGCTTCGATTGTCCGGAGGCGGCTGCTTTCTCCCTCCCCCGGACTGCCGACTGACTGCTTTATGGCTTGACTACGGGCTTGACTACGGCTTCAACCGATCAGTCGTACGCCTTCGTGACCGGATCCTTGAACATGGCGCGCATTTCTACCGTCATCGGGTAGTTCATGTTCTGGTTCTTCGGCGGCACCGGCTGCGTGAACCACTTGTTGTACAGCTTCTCCATTTCGCCCGACTTTTCCATGTCGGCGATGACCGTGTTCACCACCTTGGTGAAGGCCGGATCGTCCTTGCGCAGCATGCACGCATAGTTTTCGAACTGGAGGTTCGGGCCGACGATCTCGTAACCCTTGGCTTCGTCCGCCGGCAGGGCGGCGCGCTGACCGTACAGCAGCGGCTCGTCCATCACGAAGGCGACAGCACGGCCTTGCTTGACCGTCAGGAAGCCGTCCGAGTGCTCCTTGGTCTGGATCAGGTTGAAACCGATCTCGCCCTTCTTGCCCGACAGAATGCGGTCAGCCGTGGTGCCGGCCGTCGTCGAAATCGTCTTGCCCTTCAGGCTGTTCAGGTCGGTGATGCCCGAGCCCGTCTTCGCAATCATCTTGATCGAGTACAAGAAGATGTTGTGCGAGAAGCCGACTTGCTTCGCACGCTCGAACGTGTGCGTGGTCGAGCCGCACTCCAGATCGATCGTGCCGTTTTGCATCAGCGCGATACGGTTCTGCGAGGTGATCGGCGTTTCGGTGATCTTGATGTTCGGCAGGTTCAGGTCTTTCTTGACCGCGTCGACAATCTTCAACGCGATTTCCTGCGAGTAACCGATCGTCTTGCCCGCGTTGTCCGTGTACGAGAACGGAATCGACGATTCGCGCACCCCGAGTGCGATCACGCCGGTGTCCTTGATCTTCTTGAGCGTTCCGGTCACTTCCTGCGCGCTGGCAGTGTGCGCGAACAGGCTGGCGGCAGCGCTGACGAGCAGCAGAGGGGCAAACAGCTTCTTCATGGTCTCAGTCCTATAGGAACAAATGGTGCGGTGGTCCGCACCGTTGGAATATCAAACCAAAATTACTGATACAACCAGACACGCCTTCCCAACGGTCCCCGTGGGAGTGAACAAATGCTTGCCGGCATACGACCGGCCTGGCAGGCCTGTCATGTTCCGGCACCGCGCATTACGCGGCCAGACGGGCAAACCCTGCCAGATCGACGGCCGGACGCTCGCCATCGATCGCATTGGCGATGACGCGCGCCGCGCCCATCGACAACGTGAAACCCAAACCGCCGTGGCCCACGTTCAGCCACAGGTTTCTCAGCCGCCCCGCACGCCCCAGAATCGGCCGCCCATGCGGCGTGGCAGGACGCATCCCCGTCCACGCCAGCGGCGCATGTGCACCGCGCAATGCCGGGAACAAGTCGCCCGACAGCGAGCGCAAGGCGTCGATGCGATGTTCGGCAATCCGAAAGTCGTAACCGACCAGATCGGCGATGCCCGCCACGCGCAGATGCTCGCCCAGACTCGCATACACGACCTTGTTGTCGGCATCCGTCACAGACACCTGCGGGCGTGCATCGACGGGGGCGTCGCGATACGTCAGGCTGTACCCCTTGAGCGGATACAGCGAAACCGATTCGCCTACGGTGCGCAACAGCGGCATGGCGGCCAGACCGTTGGCGACCACCACGGCGTCGACGGCGATGTCTCCCGAGCGGGTGCGCACGGCGCGCACGGTGTCGCCCCGCACGTCAAAGCCGGTGACGTCATGCTCGAAGCGCAACGTGCCGCGTGCATGGGCGCCGATGAGTCGCGCCAGTTCCTTGCACAGCAACTGACAATCGCCGGTGCCTTCGCCGGGGGTGTGAATCCCGCCGGCCAGTTCGCCGGCAATC
Organism: Pandoraea sp. PE-S2T-3; assembly: GCF_002179965.1. Classification (GTDB taxonomy): domain Bacteria; phylum Pseudomonadota; class Gammaproteobacteria; order Burkholderiales; family Burkholderiaceae; genus Pandoraea. The sequence continues at coordinate 69,547 of NZ_NGUQ01000006.1, read as the reverse complement.
TTGCCCAAGGCGGGTTCCAGCGTGGCGCAGGTGGCGGCGTCGACGCGGCGTTGTGCGTAACCGAGGCCGTTCGCCAGTTCGAGTGAACGCTCCGCGGCGGCGAGCTTTGCGGCGTCGCGGTACACCACGAGTTTGCCGCTCAGCCGATAGTCGAACGACACCGATTCCTGTGCGAGAAATTCCAGCATCACTTCGCGGCTATGCAGCCCGAGTGAGAGCAGACGCAACGTCGAACTGGCATTGGCCTGCGTGTTGCAATGCTTGACGAACTCGAGCGACCAGCGCCAGAAGTCCGGATCGAACGAAGGTTTGATTCGCAACGGCCCGGTGCGCGAGAACAGCAGCGACGGCAGTTGCGAGAGCACACCCGGTGCCGCCAGCGGCGACACGTAGCCGTAGCTCAGCTGGCCGCCGTTGGCGAAGCTCGTGCCCAGACCCGGACCGCGCCCGCTGTCGATGACCGTGACCTCGTGGCCGGCGCGCAGCAACTGATACGCGCTGGCGAGGCCGACGATGCCCGCCCCGATGACTCCAATATGCATGACGATGAATAACAACTAAAAACACAGTGAATTGCAAGGCGGAAAATATTCGCGGCAGCAGGACGGGGACCCCGCCGCAGGCGCTTTCTCCACGGCCTTTGTTACGCAGTGTAGAACGATAAAAATCGCCAACCTATGCGGTTTTGAGGCAGCATATGTCTTTTAGCTATAGGGTCGGCGCGACGCGCGGCTCACCACAGAGGCGGCAGCAGGCATGAAATTGCGGCATATCGAGACGTTTCGCGCAGTGGTTCTGACAGGCTCGGCCAGCGGCGCGGCGCAACTCCTCAACGTCTCGCAACCGGTGGTCTCGCGCGTGCTGCAACACGCCGAACAGCAACTCGGTTTCAAGCTGTTCGATCGCGTGAAGGGCCGCCTCGTGCCCACGGCGGAAGCGCGCAGGCTCTATCCCGACGTGGAGCGCATCTTCAGCGATCTGGAGCGCTTGCGCACCACGTCGCGCAACCTGCGCCAGCACGGCGTCGGACATCTGCGCATCGCCGCTACCCCCAGCCTCGCGCAAAGTCTGCTGCCCGCTGCCATCGAGCGCATGCGGCGGGCGCATCCCGACGTTGTCTTCGAACTCATCACGCACCACACGACGGAGATGATCACGGCGATCCTGACGTCGTCGGTCGACGTGGGTATCGTCTCGGCACCGCCGATGGCCGCTGGTATCGTGAGCCGTCCGATTGCGCAGGGACACATCGTGCTGGCCGTGCCGGCCGCGTGGCCGAAGCTGGCCCGTCGCGGGCAAGCCAGTGCCGAAGCGCTGATCGGCCGCGATCTGATCAAGCTGCACGATGACACGCCGCTGGGCGCACTGATCAACGAGCGTCTGGAACAGACGGCGCTTTTGCAGGATGCCGAAGTGATGGTCCAGACATACTCGCTCGCGGCGGCGCTGGTGGAGCACGGGCTGGGCTATGCGTTGCTCGACCAGTTCACGGCGGCGAGTGCGCATGTGCAGACGCAATGCCTGTACCGCGTGGCACCGGCCATCGAATTTCCCGTGGAAATGCTGCGCCCGGCGCACGAGCCGGAATCGGTGCTTGCCGATACGTTGCGCCGTCATCTGGCGGATGTCGCGGAAGGGCTCAGTGCGCGCGCCGAAGCGCTGTGTGAGGGGCGCGAAATCGTCCTCGCGCCCGGTGAGGAAGCGGACGAGGGCTGAGGCAGCCCCGCCGAATCACCACGGCGTCACCACGGCGTCACTGCGGCGTTAGCGCAGCGTCACCGGCACCCCGGCTCGCTCTTCACTTCGAAATAAGAGAACGGCTGCCCTTGCAGCTTGCCTGCCAGCGACGGATAGTTCGCTGCGACAAAGCGGCGTGCACCGGCCATATCGAACTCGGTGCGTAACCATATCTGCCCATCATGGCTGTCGAGCACGAGGGTGCCTGCGTAAATGACATCGCCCCGGCGCACTTGTACCGTCGGCACCTTGCGGCCCTTGCAATAGCGGAAGCGGTAGCTGTTGTCGGCGGGGACGAATTCCATCGGACCGAAGCGCTCGTTGCGCATTAGCGGCGAGACCCGCATGGCGACAAACCCGCGCGTCGGCGGGTTGGTGTTGAGGGTGCGCGTGACTTTGCCGCCGACGATGCCATTGACGGTCTGCGAGAAGTCCGAGTAGTTCCACGGCCCCCAGGTGCTTTGCAACGGCGTGTCGAGCCCGACGATCACGATGGCGTATTCGTCGAGGGTGTCTTCGGTCAGTTGGGGATTGGGCGGGACGCCCTTGGAACTGCACGCGGCGAGTAGCGCCGCAGTGACAAGCGCCGCGCACTGCGCAGCAAAGGGGGACAACAGGGCGCGTAACGTTTGCGACGACCTCATTGCAGCCTCCTTGCCGCGCGCGGCGTGGGTAGGTAGCTTAGTCCTGCTGCATGTACCGCACTTTGACCTTACGGTTCTTGACGCGACCGTCGTTGAGCTTGCGCAGCGCCACGGGGGCGATATCGCGTTCCACAGCAATATACGTGAAGTTTTCGAGCACGTTGATCTTGCCGATCTGGCTGGCCGCAAAACCAGCCTCGCCGGTCAGCGCGCCGAGCACGTCGCCCGGACGGATCTTGTCTTTCTTGCCGCCATACATCTGAAGGGTGACCATCGGCGGCAGCAAATGCCCGGCGCCCGACGGTGTCAGCTCGTCGAGCTTGTGCCACGGCACTTCGCGGCCTTGCGACGCTTCGATCGCACCCACCCGGCCCATCTCGTTCATGCTCACCAGGCTGAACGCCCAGCCGTCTTCGTCCGCGCGGCCGGTACGGCCAACACGGTGCACGTACACCTCGGGGTCGGGCGTCACGTCCACGTTGATCACGGCTTCGAGCTGGGTGATGTCGAGCCCGCGTGCGGCCACGTCGGTCGCGACAAGCACCGAGCAACTGCGGTTCGCAAACTGAATCAGTACCTGATCGCGCTCGCGTTGTTCCAGATCGCCATGCAGCGTCAGTGCGTGGAAGCCTTCGGCAAGCAGCACGTCGGTCAGGTCGCGGCACTGGGCGCGTGTGTTGCAGAACGCAATCGTGCTGACCGGACGGAAGTGATCAAGCAACAACCCCACGGCGTGAAGACGCTCTTCTTCGCGCACTTCGTAAAAGCGCTGGCGAATCTTGCTGGCGTCGTGCTTTTCTTCAAGACGAATCTCGCGCGGCGAGCGCAGCAGGCGCTGGGCAAGCTTGCCGATGCCTTCCGGATAGGTCGCCGAGAAGAGCAGCGTCTGGCGCGAGGCCGGTGTCTGGCGGGCGACGGTGGCGATGTCGTCGAAGAACCCCATGTCGAGCATGCGGTCGGCTTCGTCGAGCACCAGCGTCTTCACGTTGGCCAGCGAGAGCGTTTCGCGCTCAAGGTGATCCATGATGCGGCCCGGCGTGCCCACCACGATGTGGGCGCCGTGCGCGAGACTCTCGGCCTGCGGGCGCAGCGGGGCGCCCCCGCATAGCGTAAGCACCTTGACGTTGTCTTCGGCGCGGGCGATGCGGCGCACTTCCTGCGCCACCTGCTCGGCGAGCTCGCGCGTCGGGCACAGCACGGCGGCCTGCACGTTGAAGTCGCGCACATCCACGCGCTGGAGCAGTCCGAGCGCGAAGGCGGCGGTCTTGCCGCTGCCGGTCTTGGCTTGTGCAATGAGATCGTGCCCGGCGAGCATGTCGGGCAGGGCGGCGCCCTGAATGGGCGTCATCGAGACGTAACCGAGCCGTGCGAGGTTCTCCTGCATGGCAGGCGAGAGCGGCAGGCTCGAGAAGGGGGCGCCGTCGGCGCGTGAATCGGGGGCTTTTGAAGTCATGCGCAATTATACCGGCTTATCTCCGTCAAACCGGCGGGGTGCCGGCGCCGCCATACTGGGCGTCGTGCCGCCGCCGCGGGCCGCCGCCGCGGGCTGTCGCCGCTCTCCCCCGATGCACCATTGCTGCCCGGGGCCACCCGGCGTAGCATGGCCTTGCCTGTCGATGACTAGTCCCATTCCTGCCGAGGTTTTTCATGCCTGCGCATCCGGAAGAGAAGGTCCGCCAGCACATGGCGGAAGTCGTGACCATGGCGCGCGAGCGCGCGCCCGACGTCGCTGCCCAGTTTGAACCGTTCGTATTGCATTACTACGGTCTGGCCGATGCCGAGGAAGTCGTCTCGCGCAGTGTCGCCGATCTTTATGGCGCGGCGATGGCGCATTGGCAACTGGGGCAGAAATTCGTGTCCGGCCAGCCGCGCATCCGTATCTACAATCCCACGCTCGACCAGCACGGCTGGCATTGCAGCCACACGGTGGTCGAGATCGTGAACGACGACATGCCGTTTCTCGTCGATTCGGTGACGATGGAAATCAACCGGCAGGGGCTGGCGCTCCATTCGGCGTTCCACCCCGTCTACCGCGTCACCCGCGATAACACCGGCAAACGCGTTGCCGTCGCCCCCGGCGGCGGTATCCGGCGCAGCACCATGCCCGCCATCGGCGACGGTGCCAGCGCAGCCGGTCCGGGCGGCAAGACGGCGCGGGGAGGCACGGGCAACGGCGGTGCTGCGGGCGCGGCACAGGTCGGCGCGCTGCTCGGCGCCACCGCTGCGACCAGCGCGGCCACGTCCGCGGGCGATGGCGGCGGCGCCAGTCAGGACGGCGGTCGCTTTGAATCGTATATCCACATCGAAGTCGACCGCTTCTCCGAGCCCGAGCGCATACAGGCGCTTGCCGACGGCCTGCAACGCGTGCTCGGCGACGTGCGCGCAGCGGTAGAAGACTGGCGGGCGATGCAGGCGGCGGCCCACGCCGCCATCGAGGCGCTTACGCAACGCGCGGCGCAGAAGGGCGTAAGCGAGCAAGAGCGGGCGGAAGTGGACGAGGCGCAGGCGTTCCTCGACTGGATGCTCGGACGCCACTTCACCTTCCTGGGCTATCGCGACTACGAACTCGTGGAGCGCGACGGCGCGCACTATCTGCAAGGTGTGGCGGGGACCGGACTGGGCGTGTTGCGCGAATCGCGCCGCGACGCCGCGTCGCCCGACGTCACTCGTCTGTCGCCGGGTGCGATCGGCATCGTGGAGGCCAGCACGCCGATATTCCTCACCAAGGCGAACTCGCGCGCCACCGTGCACCGGCCGGGCTATCTGGACTATGTGGGCGTGAAGCGCTTCGACGCGCAGGGCCGCGTCTGTGGCGAGCGCCGCTTTCTGGGCTTGTACACGTCAACCGTCTACATGGTGCCGGTGGAAGATATCCCGCTGGTGCGCCGCAAAGTCGCCGAGGTGATCGGGCGCACGGGCTTCCTGCCCAACGGCCATCTGGCCAAGACGCTCGTCACCATTCTCGAACAGTACCCGCGCGACGAACTCTTCCAGATCGATGTCGACGCGCTCGCGGAAATTGCGCTCGGTATTCTGCGTTTGCAGGAGCGCCAGCGTACGCGGCTCTTTGTGCGGCGCGACCGGTTCGACCGTTTCGTGTCGTGCATGGTGTTCGTGCCGCGCGAGAAATTCAATACGGACCTGCGCGTGCGCGTGCAGAACCTGCTGCTGGCGGCCTATCACGGCACCGGCGTGGAATTTACGCCGCAACTCTCCGAGTCGATGCTCGCGCGCATTCACATTACCGTGCGCACCGAGCCCGGCCATGTGCCCGACGTCGATGTGAACGAACTCGAAGCGCGCATCGTCGAGACGTCGCGCCGCTGGCAGGACGACCTGTCGGAAGCCCTGCGCGAGCAGTTGGGCGAAGAACGGGGCATGCGGGCGCTGCGTCGCTATGCGCAGGCGTTCCCCGCCGGATATCGCGAAGACTATGCCGCGCGCGTGGCCGTGCGCGACGTCGAGTTGATCGAGCCGCTGCTGGGCGCGCGCCAGTCGGCCACCGGTTGCTCGCAGTTGTCGATGCAGCTTTATCGTCCGCTCGAAGCCTCGCCCGGCGCGTTGCGTTTCAAGATCTATCAGGCGGGCGAACCCATCGCCCTCTCGCGCAGCCTGCCGATGCTTGAGCATCTGGGCGTGCGCGTAAACGACGAGCGGCCGTATCGCATCGAGACGGCCGACTCGGGCGCGATCTGGATGCATGACTTCGGTATGACGAGCCTCGACGGTGCCGACGTCGATCTTGAACAGGCGCGGGCGCGTTTCGAAGACGCCTTCGCGCGTATCTGGGCGGGCGACGTCGAGAACGACGATCTGAACCGGCTGGTCTTGCAGGCCGGACTCACTTGGCGCGAAGTGCGCATCCTGCGCGCGTACGCGAAGTACATCCGGCAAGTCGGCTCGACGTTCAGCAACGCCTATATAGAGAGCGCACTGACGGGCAATCCGTCGATTGCAGGCCTGCTCGTGCGGCTGTTCCTTGCGCGCTTCGACCCGGCACTCCCGGCGGAGACCCGCACCCATCAGTCTGAGCGATTGCGCGCACAGATTCACGCGGCGCTCGAAGACGTGCCCAATCTCGACGAGGATCGCATCCTGCGCCAGTTTCTCGGGGTGCTGGAGGCGACGCTGCGCACCAACTACTTCCAGCGCGGGAAGGACGGCACGACGCAGAAGCCTTATCTGTCGTTCAAATTCGATCCGTCGAAGGTGCCGGGCCTGCCTGAGCCGAAGCCAATGTTCGAGATCTGGGTGTATTCGCCACGCGTCGAAGGCGTGCACCTGCGCGGCGGGCGTGTCGCGCGCGGCGGTCTGCGCTGGTCCGACCGCCGGGAAGACTTCCGCACCGAAGTGCTGGGCCTCGTCAAAGCCCAGATGGTGAAAAACACCGTGATCGTGCCGGTGGGCTCGAAGGGCGGGTTTGTCGTCAAGCAGCCGCCGGCGCCGGGCGATCGCGACGCATTTCTTGCCGAAGGTGTGGCGTGCTATCAGACCTTCCTGCGCGGGTTGCTCGATCTGACCGACAACTATGTCGATGGCCAACTCGTGGCGCCGGCCGACACTGTGCGATACGACGCCGACGACCCGTATCTCGTGGTGGCGGCCGACAAGGGCACGGCCACGTTCTCCGACTATGCGAATGCCATTTCGGCGGAGTACGGCTTCTGGCTGGGCGATGCGTTTGCGTCGGGCGGTTCGGTCGGCTACGACCACAAGAAGATGGCGATCACCGCGCGCGGTGCGTGGGAGTCGGTCAAGCGGCACTTCAGCGAGATGGGCGTCGACACGCAAACGCAGGACTTCAGCGTGGTCGGCATCGGCGATATGTCAGGCGACGTGTTCGGCAACGGCATGCTGCTCTCGAAGCACATCCGGCTGGTGGCGGCGTTCGATCACCGGCATATCTTTCTCGATCCGGCGCCCGATGCGGCTGCCTCGTTCGCCGAGCGCGAGCGGCTGTTCCAGCTGCCGCGCTCCAGTTGGGGCGACTACGACGTCAAACTGATTTCCGCCGGTGGCGGCATCTTTCCCCGCAGTGCCAAGACGATTGCGCTCTCGCCCGAGGTACGCGAGCTGATCGAGACCGACGCCACCGAAATGGCCCCGACCGACCTGTTGCGCGCCTTGCTCAAGGCGCCAGTCGACCTGCTCTACAACGGGGGTATCGGCACCTACGTGAAGGCGAGCACGGAATCGCACGCGCAAGTGGGCGACCGGGCGAACGACGGGTTACGCGTGAACGGGCTCGACCTGCGATGCAAGGTCGTGGCGGAAGGCGGCAATCTCGGTCTGACGCAATTGGGCCGCATCGAATACGCGCAGCACGGCGGACGGATCAACACCGACGCGATCGACAACTCGGCGGGCGTCGATTGTTCCGATCACGAGGTGAACATCAAGATTCTGCTGGGTATTGTGGTTGCCGATGGCGAAATGACACTCAAGCAGCGCAACACGTTGCTCGCCGAAATGACGGAAGAAGTCGGCACGCTTGTGCTGCGCGACAACTATCTGCAAACGCAGGCGCTGTCGCTCGGGCGTTTGCGTGCGGCAGCGGCGCTCGACGGCGACGCCCGGTTCATGCGGTATCTCGAACGGGGCCAGCGGCTTGCGCGGGCAATCGAATTCCTGCCCGACGACGAGGCGCTCGACGCACGGCGCGCGGCGGGCACGGGGCTCACGTCGCCGGAACGTGCCGTGCTCATGGCGTACAGCAAGATGTGGCTCTACGACATGCTGCTCGCCAGCACGTTGCCCGATGCGGACTTCGTGGCGGAAGAATTGCCGACCTACTTTCCGACGCCCTTGGCCAGTCGATGCGGTGCGGCCATGACGCGGCACCCGCTCAAGCGCGAAATTCTGGCGACGATGCACGCCAACGCCCTCGTCAACCGGGCAGGCGTGACGTTCGTGCACCACTTGAGCGAGGAGACGGGCGTCGACCCGGTGGATGTCGTGCGCGCGAGCCTTGCCGCGCGCGGTGTGTACGGGCTCGACGCCTTGTGGGAAGAGGTTGACGCGCTCGATGCCCGCGTATCGCACGAAACGCAGGCGGCGCTGTTCACCGCGCTGGCGCAGTGGCACGAGCAGGCGACGCTGTGGTTCCTGCGTCGTCGTCTGACGGACGTGCCGCAAACGGTGGAGCGCATGCGCGGCGTGCTCGATCCGTTGCTGCCGACGCTGGACTCGCTCGTGAGCGGCGAGGCGGCTGACGAAGCGCGGGTGAAGCGTCAGACCTTTGTCGACGCGGGCGTGCCGCCGGCACTGGCGCAGACGGCGGCGGGTATCGGCGCGCGCGTGGCCTTGCTCGATATTGCCGAAGTGGCGAGCACGAGCCGGTGCGAACCGGCGCTGGCGGCGCAGGTGTATTTCGCGCTTGATCAGCCACTGGGCTACGGCTGGCTGCACGCGGGCGTGCTCGGACTGCCGGTGCAGTCGCATTGGCAGCGTCTGGCGCGGGCCACCTTGCTGGAGGAGTTGTCGATCTTGCGGCGGCGTCTGACGGCGAGCGTGCTCGACGGCGCACCGACCGAGACAACGGATGCGGCATCAAACAAGCCCGCCACGGCGCCGGCCAGCACCCAGGCCGACACCCGGGTGGCCGACTGGCAGCAGGCGCATGCCGACTCGCTGGCCCGTTATCACCGTGTGCTGGCCGATCAGGTGGCGGCGGGCAACGCAGATCTGGCGATGCTCTCGGTCAGCCTGAAATCGCTCGCCGAAGTCGGGAGATGATGTTGTCGTACCACTTTGCTGTGGTATTCGCTTGATGTCGTTTTGCTTCATACGGGGCGGGGAGTTTCTCCCGCCCCGGCACACGCCTCCTTCCAAATTGAGTGTGATTGAGTCATCACACCTCATCATTTTCGTCAACTATTAAGCGTTTACACAAAAGACGCAAAACGGCGTATCATTCGGGAAAACCCTAGGATTGAATTAGCCCGCGCGAATGCTTGTCCATTGCGCGGGTTGTTACGTCCTGGGGTTTCGTCGATTCTCTTTTCCCTTCGCAATGTCAAACGACGCCCGCACCCCTACGCAGTTTGCGACGACGCTTCAAATCGTCTCGACCGTGTTCTTCACGTTCCTCTGCTATCTGACGATTGGCTTGCCGCTCGCGGTGCTGCCGTCGTTCGTGCATGTGGACTTGGCTTACAGCTCTGTCATTGCCGGTCTGGCGATCAGCGTGCAGTACTTGGCGACGTTGCTTTCGCGCCCGTACGCCGGTCGCACGGCCGACGCGTGGGGTCCGAAACGCACGGTGCTATGCGGTCTGGTCGCCTGCGGCGCATCGGGCTTGCTCGTGGCGCTCGGTGGCGTGTTCTCCGGCGTGCCGTGGCTCTCGCTGGTTGCGCTGATTCTCGGGCGTCTGGTGCTGGGCTTTGGTGAAAGCTGGGTGTCGACCGGCGCGATCATGTGGGGCATCGGGCAAGTGGGCCCGGCGAATACGGCGCGGGTGATCTCGTGGAACGGCGTGGCAACGTATGGCGCGCTGGCGCTGGGTGCGCCGCTCGGTGTGGCCCTCGACAACGCGTACGGTATCGAGGCATTGGGTGGCGCGATTGCGTTGTCGGGTGTCGTTGGTTTGCTGCTGGCCCGCATCAAGCGTGCGACACCGGTGATTCATGGTGAGCGTCTCGCGTTTCGTGCGGTGCTGGGCCGTGTGATGCCGTACGGCATGGGGCTGGCGTTGGGCTCGATCGGGTTCGGCGCGATCTCCACCTTCATTACGCTGTACTACGCCAGCCATCATTGGGACAACGCCGCGCTCGCACTGACCGCGTTCGGCGTGTGCTTCATGGGCGTTCGGCTGGCGCTGGGCAGCAGCATCGCGCGCTTCGGCGGTTATCGCGTGGCCATGGTGTCGTTTGCGCTGGAAGCCTTCGGCCTGATCGTGCTTGGCGTGGCCCCGACCGGCTTTACGGCGTTGTTGGGCGCGGCACTGGCGGGCGCGGGCTTCTCGCTGGTGTTCCCGTCGCTGGGCGTGGCCGCAGTGAATCTGGTGCCGGCGCAGAATCGCGGCGCAGCGCTGGGTGCCTACTCGGTATTTCTGGATGTTGCGCTGGGCGTGACCGGGCCGGTCGCCGGCCTGATCGTCGGCGCCTATGGTTATGCCGAGGTATATCTGTGTGCTGCCGTGGCCGCCATTGCTGCGGTGCTGCTCACGGTCTGGATGTCGCGTGCCGCGCGGGCGCGTGCGGCCAGTGAAGCGCAGGAAGCCAGCGAAGCGGGCAAGGCGGCCAACAGCGCCAAAAAAACGCCACAGGCCGCGTAATTACGCAGCGATCCCCCCCAACTGATTCCCAACGTATCACCGACCCACTTTCCCTTGCGTGGCCACGATCGCGGCCAGTCGTTTGATGAGTGATGGAATCCGCGCGGCGTCCGTATCGCCGTAGCCGATGACAAGGCCGTTGTCGGCCGGTTGCGGATCGAGCGCGAAGCTCGACAGGGCACGCGGCCCCATGCCTTCGCGCAAGGCGGTTGCCACGATCGTCTTGTCGTGGAACGCGGGATCGAGGCGTACCGTGAGATGCAGGCCGCAACGCTCGCCGATGACCGCGTATGCCGGGTCGAAGTGTTCCGCAAGCGCTTCACGCAGGGCCGTCTGGCGCTCGCGATACAGGCGTCGCATGCGGCCCAGATGCCGCGCGAATTGTCCGCTTCGGATGAAGTCTGCCAATGCCAGTTGTTCGAAACGATGCCCGCCGCGAAGCAGTTCGTCGAGGGCGTCTCGCGTTTGCGCGGCCAGTTGCGTCGGCAGGATCAGAAAGCCGAGCCGCAGCGCGGGAAACATCGTCTTGCTGAACGTGCCCACATAGACCACCGGTGCATCGGGCACCATGCCTTGCATCGCCGCGATCGGCTCACCTTGATGGCGAAACTCGCTGTCGTAATCGTCTTCCAGAATCCACGTGCCGTAGTGGCGTGCCTGTGCAATGAGATCGAGCCGGCGTGACGCCGACAGCACACTGCCCAGCGGATATTGGTGTGATGGCGTGACGTACACCAGACGCGGCGTCGACGCGGCCCATGCGCCCGGCGGAATCACGATACCTTCATCGTCCACGCGCATGGCCTGCAAGCGCACGTCGCTCGCGTGAAAGGCGGCTTTTGCGCCGCGATAGCCCGGGTCTTCCATCCACACCGTGTCGCCGGGGTCGGTGAGCAGACGCACGCAGAGAATTAGCGCCTCGTGGGCACCTTCCGTGATGACGACTTGTGAGGCGTCGCAACGCACGCCGCGAGAGATACGCAGGTGCTCGGCGATGGCTTCGCGCAGTGCGGGTTCGCCCAGCGGATCGCCGTAGTGATAGTGACGCGGTTGCGCTTCGCGCATCACGCGCTCGAGTGTGCGGCGCCACGTACTGGCCGGAAAGCGCGTGAGGGAGGGCACGCCGGGCACGAAAGGCAGGGGCGATTCATTCGCCCGTGCCGCGTGGCTTGTGGCGGGCAAGCGCTGCACCCGGCGTGAAGCGCTTGGCGCGGCAGCAGGTGAGTCGCCGACGTGGGGCTCGGGCGTCTGGTGCGCGACGTCGGCGCTCGTAGTTTTGGCGACCACCGCGTCTTCAGCCGATCTGCGGCGGGCCGATTGTCTGGCGGCTTCTTCGGCGACACGCGGGTCGAGCGAGAGTTGGGCGACACGGGTGCCAAGCCGGTGCGGCACGATGAAGCCTTCGGCGGCCAGTTGGTCGTAGACGATCGACACCGTGTTACGCGAGACGGCGAGATCTTCCGCGAGCGTGCGCGAGGCCGGCAGGCGTGCACCGGCGGGCAGCCGTCCTTCGAGAATCGCGTGCTTGAGCCGGGCGAGCAATTGCTTCTGGAGCGAGAGGCCACGTCCCGTGCCGGTGTTCAGCGGACTGTCGAACAGCGCCGCGACATTCTCGGGCCCGGGATCGTTGTGGATCTCACTGGCGTGCTTGGCGGATGCGGGCATGACGTGGCACCATTAGATTGCATGATTGTGGTGCTTTTTATCGTACCACCAATGCGTTACTTTGGTGTCGTGACACTTGCGTCCATCACGTTCCTGGAGAGGACATTCATGACCGAAGCACCGTTGTTCAACGAATACGACCAACCTATCGGGCCGCCGATGCCGGATTGGACGCCGCGCGCACAGCCGCCCCGCACGCCGATCACTGGCCGCTACTGCCGTGTCGAACCGCTCGACGTGGAGCGTCACGCGAAGGACTTGTTCGACGCCTACGCAAGCGCCCCTGACGGGCGTGACTGGACTTACCTTGGCGTGGGTCCGTTCGCCGATTTCGATAGTTATTACACGCATGCCACCAAGCAGGCCGCGTCCACCGACCCGATGCACCATGCGGTGATCGATCTGGAGACGGGCAAGGCCGTGGGCACGCTTGCCCTCATGCGCATCGACACGGCCAATGGCGTGACCGAAGTGGGGCACGTGGCGTACTCGCCGCTGCTCAAGCGCACCCGGGCGGGCACGGAAGCCCAGTATCTGTTGCTCAAGCGCGCCTTCGACGAGTTGGGTTATCGCCGTTACGAATGGAAGTGCGACGCGTTGAACGCGCCATCGCGCCGGGCGGCCACGCGCTACGGCTTCACGTTCGAGGGCATCTTCCGTCAGGCGATCATCTACCGAGGCCGCAGCCGCGACACGGCGTGGTTCTCGATCACGGACGGTGAGTGGTCTGCCATCAGCCGCGGTTTTGCGCAGTGGTTGTCGCCGGAGAACTTCGATGCCGAGGGTGAGCATCGGGCGAGTCTGGCCGAACTGATTTCGGCCGCGAAGGGATGACCTTCCGATAGAAAACGCCCCGCTGGAATTGCTTCCAGCGGGGCGTTTTGTCGTTCAGAGACTGGCGTTGCGTGTTGCGGTATTGCCCGCCAGTCTCGCCGGGTTCGCGGGGTATTACCCCGGGAAGAACGCGTACTTCAACACGAACAGCACGGCGATGACCCATGCGGCCGGGTGCACGTCCTTCGCACGGCCCGTGAACAGCTTGAGCACGGCGTAGGAAATGAAGCCGAATGCCAGACCCGTCGCGATCGAGTACGTGAACGGCATGGCGAGGGCGGTCAGGGCGGCCGGGGTGGCTTCCGTGATGTCGTCCCATTCCACGTCGAGCAGTTCGCGCAGCATCAGGCCGGCCACGTAGAGCAGGGCCGGGGCCGCGGCGTAGGCCGGGACCGAACCCGCCAGCGGCGCGACGAACAGTGCCAGGATGAACAGCCCGGCAATGGTGAGGGCGGTGAGGCCCGTGCGACCGCCGGCTTGCACGCCCGAGGCGCTTTCCACGTAGGCGGTGGTGCTGCTCGTGCCCAACAGCGAGCCGAAGAAGATGGCGATCGAGTCGGCGAACAGTGCGCGTCCCAGCCCCTTGTATTGGGTGCCTTCGAGCAGACCGGCGCGCTTGGCCACACCCATCAGCGTGCCGGTGGCGTCGAACACTTCGACCAGCACGAAGGCCAGAATCACGTGCACGAAGCCAGCGTGCAATGCGCCGGGAATGTCGAGCTGGAGGAACGTCGGTGCGAGGCTCGGCGGCATGGCGAACACGCCCTGAAACTGGTTCAGGCCAAGCACCATCGAGAGCACCGTCACGACGAGAATGCCGATGAGGATGGCACCCCGAATGCGCAGCGCGTCGAGCACGGCGATCAGGAAGAAGCCGAAGATCGCGAGCAGCGCTTGCGGCGAGTGCAGATCGCCGAGGCCGATCTTGGTGGCCGGGTTGGCCACGACGATGCCGGCGTTACCCAGCGCGATGATCGCGAGGAACAGACCGATACCGGCCGCGATGGCGCAGCGTAGCGATTTGGGTACCCCGGCAATGAGCCACGATCGCACCCCAGTCACGGTCAGGATGATGAAAATACACCCCGAGATGAAGACTGCGCCCAGCGCTTGCTGCCAGGTGTAGCCCATGGCCCCCACCACGGTGAACGCGAAGAAGGCGTTCAGGCCCATACCGGGCGCCATGCCGATCGGGTAGTTGGCCACGAAGGCCATGATCACCGAGCCAATCGCTGCCGCCAGACACGTCGCCACGAACACGGCACTCTTGTCCATGCCGGTGGTGCCGAGAATGTTGGGGTTGACGAAGATGATGTAAGACATCGTCAGGAAGGTGGTGAGACCCGCCACCATTTCTGTCCTGACATTGGAGCCATGCTCCTCGAGTTTGAAGAATTTGGTCAGCAACGTGCGCTCCTATTCACTTTGTTATGCCGTCGTCCGTGTGCAGCGGGGGCGCGCGCATTGTACTGCGCGCGCGCCGTGCTGCCGAGTTTGTCAGAACTTGGTGCGCATGCCCACCCCGAAAGTATTGCCGGCTTCCAGCCCCGACACCTTGTCGTTGAGGTAGGCGGCATACAGATCGGTGCGCTTGGAGAGGTTGTAGTCGTAACCGACGGCCCACGTGTTGCGGCTCACGTTATTGGCGCCGGTGTTCTTGGTATAAGCGTAGGACGCCATGACACTGCCGCCACCGAGCGGCACCGACACACCGAACTGGCCGCCGTTGGAGGTGAGGTTGCCGCCGGTGATGTTGTTCTTGATGTACTGATACTGGCCGTAGAGCTTGACGATCTGGAAGTCGTACGTGAGACCGGCCTGCAACGCTTGTTGATTGCGGAAGCCGGTAATGCCGGCCTGATCGTCGGGCGTCGAGTCGAATTTCACTTGCTGGAACGCGACGGTGGCAGCAAGCGGGCCATGGAAGTACATGGCGGCGGCGCTCCACTTGTTCTGGCCGGCTTCGCCCGCCTTGTTGCCGAAGGCGTACGAGAAGCTTGCGCCCAGACCCTTGTAGTCGGGCGTGGCGTACATCACGCCGTTGCTCCAGCCGGAGTCACCCACGATGCCTTGCCCGGATTGGCCAAGGAACGTGTGATAGACCATCGGGCTGAAGGTATAGGAGTCGACAAACGGGTTGAACAGAATCGTCGACACAAAGTACGACGTGGTCAACCGGCCCATCGTGACGGTGCCGAGCGTGTTCGACTGGAGACCGACGTAGGCGTTGCGCGAGAAGAAGCTGTCGCCCGTGTAGCGGCCGTAGTTACCGTTTTGCGGCAGGAAGAAGTCTTCCAATACGAAGATTGCCTTGAGACCGTCGCCCAGATCTTCGCTACCTTTCATGCCCCAGTACGACGTGGACATGCCGCCGCCGCCCTGCGTCCATGCCCGCTCGCCGCCGGGTGTTTTAGCCGCGCCGACCCAAGCGTCGACCTGACCGTAAAGCGATACGTTGGATTGTGCTTGTGCCGCCCCTGCCGCCGCACCACAAACCGCGAGGGCGAACGCGCCCCGCAGCCATCCCGCTGCCTTGCTCATGAATGTGTCTCCGTCTCGTTTTGATTTATGCGTGCGCCTTGTGCAGTTGTTTCACCGATGCATTTCAGGGGCACGCCCGAGTCATTGACACTGACTTCACGTTGCGCGGTATCGGTGCTGCTTTAAGGCGTGATCATTATTATCAAGACGGTAATGTCGAAATATCATCGGGGTTTGATACTCGGTATTACGTTGTGAACGGCATACGGCGCGGGTTAACACCGAAGTTTTCTTGGAAAACTTTCAAAAAAATGGCCGTCTCTGTGGGCGGCCTTAAGTCTTTTGAATCGTAGTGCGGATTCGCGAGCGTGTATGAGCAGGGTTACAGGGGTATTGCCAGAGTCGTTGGGGCGGCATGCGCAGTGACGCCAATGCTGATGTGATCACCCCCTTGGGCACGGGTGGCGAACGCGCAAAGCGATTGCACTAGCTGGTCGCGTTTGATATCACGCGAAGCGGCGGCGGGATGGGATTCAGGGGCGTCCCATTTGAGGCATTCGTGCGTGTTGGGGTCGCGAAGACACTCGTAGGGGATTCCCTTCTGATCAAGATCGATGCCGGGCTGGGCAGAGCCATAGACTGCACTCATCGCATTATCTCCAAGTGGTGTCCTGAGAGCCTCTACGACAAGATTGCGTTCGCGGCTCACGTTCAATCTGTCACGCAAACCTGGCGCTGCATTCTGATTCACTTGAACTTGGGAGTCGTCATTGCGGTCATGTGAAAAATCATCGCGGGCGCGCTGGGAAATGGGCGTCTAATGCAACGCCGTCGGGACATGCACGATAAATAAAAAAAGGCCGTCGCTATGGACGGCCTTAAGTCTTTTGAATCGTGGTTGCGATTCGAAAGACGAGCAGGAAATCTGATGCTTGCTTTTTGCTGTTCGCTATTTTGTGAAAATTTCAATTCTTCGGTTGGTTGGCGTCTGACCTACGCATAACGTTTGCGGTCTGCCGCCGGTACGGTCCCCGTTTTCGTCGCTCCCCGTTACTCGCTTTGGAAAACGGGGACCGCACCGACGGCCATCTCCCTACCTCCGCATCGTCGCAACCGATCGCGTTACCCGCTTCGCCGCGCTTCTCCCTCTCTCTCATCCCGATAACACCGCCTTCTCCAACGCAAAGGGTCTCGCCAGTCGTCCCCACGTGCTTCGCATCTGCTGGTGACGACCGTCGAGACCCTCGCTCCTCCCGATGTCGTTCTCCATGCCCGGTCCACCTGGGTCTCCGTAGTGAACACCCGTGGGACTCAACGCGAAGCGGGTCTCCCAAAGCGATCACCTGACCCGACCGGGAGTAGGGAAGTACCGCGGGGATATCGAGGGTCTCGGCGACCATCCCCAGCAGATGCAAAGCACGTGGGGATGGGCGACGAGGCCCTCTGCGTTGGAGAAGGCGGTGTTATCGGGATGGGGGAGTCGGGGAGCATGGAGACGCGGGTGGGGCGATCGGGTGCGACGTTGTGATCGCGTGTGACGAGCCGTCGGCCCGGTCCCCGTTTTCCAAAGCGAGTAACGGGGAGCGACGAAAACGGGGACCGGGCCGGCGGCAGACCACAGGAGTGTGAGTCGCCGGGCCTCGGTGCATCGCAAAGATCATCGTTAGCCACGAACGCCGTAAGCCAAACGCCACCGCTCAACGCACCGCGCGCCAATCCGCGTTATGCGCCGCCAGCCAGCTCTCAGCCAATTGCGGATCGCCGTGGTTGTTCGGATGAAACCCCGTCGACATGTACTTCAACATCGGCCCCGTGCAACGCCACACCACGCCATCGCGGCCGAAGAACATCGTCGTGAATCCCCACCACGTACTCGGTTTGAATAACGAGCCGTCGCGCCACAAATTGCTGATCGTCTGCGCATGGCTTTCCAGCGCGAACATCATCAACACATACACGTACGTGAGAACGCGCATCCGCTCGCTGCCGCCCAAGGCGCGATACAGATCGAACGCCACCGCCTTGTGCTCGGTCTCTTCCGCCGCATGCCAGCGCCACATCAATCGCATCTTCGGCTCGGCCTTCGCCAGCCAGCGGTCGTAACGCAATGCGCCATCGCCAAACACCGCCGTGCAATGCTCATACGCCGCCGTCACGGCCAGCATGTACATCGGCGAAAGCTTTCGACGCCGCGCAAATTGAATCCGGCGCGTCGCCCAGTTTTCCCAGTGATTCACCAAGCCCTGTTTGGTCAACTGCGCGTTGTACTGCCCGTGGATGTGACGGTGCGTCGCCTCCTGCCCGATGAACTGCGCAATGTCGGCGCGCAGCTTGTCATAGCGCGAATCGTCGGGCAAACGATCCATCGTGTCGCGAACGGAATCGATGAACGACTGCTCCCCAACCGGGAAACTCATCGACAACGCGTTGTAGTACATCGTGCGGTAGGCGTCCCCACTGTGCCAGTGGCGCTCGAAGCCACTCGCCAGATCGACCGTAAGCTTGCGAACGGTAAGGGCTGAAGTGTCTGTGGTCATGGCGCTTGCCTCTTAAATGTCTCAAACGGTTGGGCGGAACCGCAACGGCCGCCGTTTTGTGGCACCGGCATGTCGTCACTTGAATTCCTCAACGAATGTGAGCATTATTCATTTCTTGCGCACTTTGCCGCAACTCGCTTCCCGCTCAGGTTTTTCGACATGTCCACACCCAAATCGCCCGCCCCGCTCAATGCCCCGTCCACCATGCGAAAGCGGCCGATGCAGGCGCGCGCACAACACACGGTGGAGACCATTTTCGAGGCCACTGCTCAGGTTCTTGATGAGGAAGGCGAGGGTGCGCTGACGACCAATCGCATTGCCAAGAAGGCCGGATTCTCGATCGGCACGCTGTATCAGTACTTCCCGACCAAGGAAGCCATCCTGCTCGCGATGATTGCCCGCGAACGCCGTCGGGTGATGGACGAACTCAACGAACGGCTCGCGCGCGCAGCAGAAGAGGGCGCCGACCCGGAGCGCGTGATTCGCGAGCGGCTGCGCGTGCTGATCGAAGCGTTCGGCTCCGGCGGCCGCGTGAAGCGCTCACTTATCAAGATGGCGTGGCAACTCGATCATCACGAAAACATCATGCAGGCACTTCGCGAAGCCTCGGAACACATTGCCATTGCGATGGCCCGACGCGATGCACCGGGCATGCGCCCGCCCACCGCCGCGACGGTGTTTGTGCTCACCCGCGCCGTCATGGGCACGCTGCGCTCGGCAGCGCTCGAAGACTCGCCATTGCTTGGCACTCCGGAATTCGAAGACGAGCTTTACCGGTTATGCTGGGGCGTTTTGCGCGCAGACGCTTGATTGTCGTCTTGGTGTCGTCTTAGTGTCGTCTGAAGGTCGTTTGCGTGTCGTTTAAGTAAGGCTTGGGTGTCTTCTCTCCCATCGCACTAAGGAAACGCATTCCATGGGCGAAATCGTCAAGGCGGTAAGCATTCTGGCCGGCGGCGTCGGCATCTTTCTGGTCGGCATGTCGATGATGTCCGATGGCCTTAAACTCGCCGCCGGACCAGCCCTTGAACGTATCCTTGCCGGGGCCACACGCACGCGCTGGCAAGCCTTCGCCTCCGGTGTACTGGTCACCGCCATCACGCAGTCGTCGTCAGTCGTGACGATCGCCACCATCGGCTTCGTCAACGCTGGCCTGCTCAAGCTCGGCGGCGCGCTCTGGCTGATGTTCGGCTCGAACCTCGGCTCGACGATGATGGGCTGGATCGTCGCCGTCATCGGCCTGAAATTCAATATCGATGCCTTCGCCCTGCCGATGATCGCGGTCGGCGTTGCCTTGCGCCTCTCCGGTGCAGGCTCGCGACGCGGGGCCATCGGCAATGCACTCGCCGGTTTCGGCCTGCTCTTCTTCGGTATCTCTTTGCTGCAATCGGCCTTTATCGATATGGCCGGCGCGATTCGCATGCCCGACGGGGAAGGGCCACTCGATGTCCTCCTGCAAGTGGTCGTCGGCTTCGTGCTGACCTGCATCGTGCAGTCGTCCGCTGCCGCGATGGCCATTACGTTGACCGCTGCGCAAAACGGCATGCTCGGTGCGCAAGGCGCTGCCGCTGTCGTGATCGGTGCGAACGTCGGCACTACAGTGACCGCCGTCATTGCAGGCATCGGGGCCACCCCCAACGCGCGCCGGGCTGCCATGGCGCACGTCGCGTTCAACGTGGTCGCTGCGGTGGTGGCTCTGCTCCTTCTGCCGTGGATGATCGGCGCGATTACCGCCGCCATGAAATGGTTGGGCTATACCGACGATCCGGCCATCAAGCTCGCCATTTTTCACACGACGTTCAACGTGCTCGGCGTGCTGCTGATGATTCCGCTGGCCACGCCGCTGTTGCACTGGCTACAGCGACGTTTTCGAACGCGGGAAGAGGACGAGGGTGCGCCGCAGTTTCTCGACGACAACGTGCTTCAGGTGCCGCAACTGGCCGTGGAAGCGCTCAAGCACGAAGTGGATCGACTCGGTGATATGTGCCGCCATATGGTGCGCGGCGCACTCCTCGGGACCAGCGCCGGCGTGCTGGCACAAGAGCACGCTTCGGTCACGCGGCTGGGCGGCGCGTGCCAGACGTTTGCGGAGCGCATGAGCCGTGTGGCAATGGAGGCAGCCGCTGCACAGGCGTTGGCCGACACGCTGCGCACACTGCGCTACTACGAGAGCGCGGCGGAGCAGGCCGTCGCCGCTGCCGCGTTGCGTGATCAGACGACCACGGCGACGGGACTCTCGGATGTGTATAACGCCTTTCAGCGCGAAGCGACGGCACTGCTCGACCACGTGGAAGGCGATGCCATGCCCGCCGATGGCGGTCAGTCGCTGACGACGCACGCCGCTGCGATGGAAGCCTCTTACGGCGGACTCAAGGCGAAATTGCTCGCCGACGGCGCAGCGGGCACCGTGCGTATCGCCATCATGGAAGAAGCGCTGCGCCGCTACAGCGCCCTGCGCCGCGCGCTGCAACAAACGGTCAAGGCGAGCACGCGTCTCGCGAGAGGCACTGACCCGATCGACTGACCGGCGGGGAATTTCAGGGGGCGCAGTGCCCCGTGTCAACGTCGCGTGACCTATCGCCGACAGTGAGCGGCGGCGCGAGTGCGCGCGAGGGGGCGGCCAGCACACCGCACCGAGAACGTTATCTACCAATATGGTAGAAAAAATACCAAATTGGTTTGTTGTTGATTTATAGTTAACGCGCGCTGCGTTAGCGGAATCGCTCGTCGAATCCTTTGCGTCGTGGCACCTCCCCCCATCCACTGCCAAGGACTGTTGTGCTGAATTTCATCCGGGACGCGATCGCGCTCATCAAGCGGCACAAGGGCGCGTTCGTCGTGCTCAACGTGACGTTCTTCGGCCTTGTCGGCCTGAGTTTTTACACCGCTGCCGACAAGCCGGAATCGCCGCCTGAGCGCGAGCTGCGCGTGCCGGTCCGGGTCTTGGTGCATCGGCCACTCGTCAAAGCCGGGCGGTTTATTTTCTGCCTGCCGCCATCCGGCCACTGTGGCCGTCGCTGACGAAGTCGCGTGCTAATGCGTGCGGGTGCCTGTTGTTGCGCTGCGTCACCTCATCTTGCGTTACACGAAACGCCCCGCTAGAATCCGCAAATGATTGATGGCAGACGGTGACGATTCATGTGACTCACATGATGATGTGCCGGTGCCACGTAAGCGTTCACGTCAACCAACGCATTCTCCGCGACAGCGGTCGGTCAGTCCGGCTTATCGGTCGAGGGGTGTGCGTTCGTATGTCGACCGCCGGACAATGCCATCCATTGCGCCGGTCCTCTTCCGCGCTGCGCGTCTCCCTTCCCCTGATTTTCCCGATTCGATTTTCCTGACGGCCTCCCGCGTCGCGGTCATTCGACTGCCGGCCTGCATCGCCATTGCTTTGTCGTGTGCGCCGGTCTTACGTGGAGTCTTCTCGCATGTCGTCTTCCGCTGCATCGCCCGCTCAAGCGGCTGCCGCAGCACCCGCTAACGCCACCGCGTTGCTGGTGCGCTTTTCTCTCAACGTGTTTCTCGCGTGCCTGACCATCGGCATGTCGCTCTCGGTCGTGCCGCTGTTCGTGCACGACACGCTCGGGTATCACAACATCGTCGTCGGCTTTGCCGTCGGTATTCAGTCGCTGGCCACGGTGCTCACCCGCAAGTTCGCCGGACGCACCGCCGATCAGCGCGGTGCCCGTGTCGCCTTGAAACGCGGCCTGCTGTTCGTCGTACTGTCGGGCATCGCCTTGCTCGCGACCAGCCTGCTCGTATTGCCCGCCGGGCCGCGTCTGGGCGTGCTCACGGCCGCGCGTTTGCTGCTCGGTGTCGGTGAAAGCCTTGTCATTACGGGCACGCTCACCTATGCCATCGGCAGTCTCGGTGCGCCGCAATCGGGCCGCGTGATGTCTTGGACCGGTGCGGCCATCTTCGGGGCGCTCGCCGTCGGTGCGCCGGTCGGACTCACGCTTTACGGCAGCACGTCGCTCGTGGGCGTAGCGGTTGCAACCTGCTTGCTGCCGTTCATCGGATGGTGTGTGATCGCGCGTATTCCTGCCGTCGCGCCCGCACATCACGCGGGTGGCGCGCTGCCGTATTCGCAGGTGCTGCGCATCGTCTTTCTGCCGGGGCTCGCCCTCGCCATGCAGGGGGTCGGCTTCGCCGTGGTGGGCGCGTTCGTGGTGTTGTTCTTCGACTCGGCGCGGTGGTCAGGTGCCGCGCTGGCGCTGTCGGCATTCGGTCTGGCTTTCGTGCTGATGCGCCTGATCGGCGGGCGCTGGCCCGAGCGATTCGGCAATCTGCGCGTTGCCCAGATTTCGATGATCGTGGAAGCGCTGGGTTTGCTGCTGGTGTGGCAAGCGCCGGGCGCCGGCGTGGCACTCGTGGGCACGGCACTCGCAGGCGCTGGTGCGTCGCTGATCTTTCCGTCGCTCGGTATCGAAGTCGTCAAGCGCGCACCGGCAGCCAGCCGTGGCACCAGTCTGGGAACGTATGCCGCGTTTCAGGACATCGCCATTCTGCTGACCGGGCCGCTGGCCGGTGCCGTTGCCAACCCGTTCGGCTATCGCGCGGTGTTTCTGTGCGGTGCCGTCGCGGCCGTGCTCGGTGCGGTCGTGGTCGTTACATTGCGTGCACGTCGCCGCTGATCCAGCACCCGGCGGCGGCTTCGAGCGTGTCGCGTAGCGTCACGGTGATGGCTGACGGATGCCCCATCGCCACGCCCTGACGCACCACGACGCCGCGCTCGCCCGGGCGCAGCCAACCGAAACGTCGTGCGCCGTAGAGCAGGGCGGCGGCCGCAATGCCGGTCGCCGCATCTTCCGGATATCCCGACGAACGCGGAAACTGGCGGGCCTGCAAGATCGGCAGCGATTTGCCGTCGCCGACATCCTCGCGCGCACACGGATATAACCCAGTGGAGCCGATGGCGTCGCAGGTGGCGAGCATCGTTGCGAAGTCGGGCTGGAGCGCTTGCAGTTGCGCGACGTTGCGTAACGGGATGAGGGTCTTCACGCGGCTCGTGGCGGCATTGCAGATGCCCTCAAGCGCGATGTCGTCCGGCGAGATTCGCAACGCCGCGCAAATGGCGGTGATGGCACTCGCGTCGATGATCGGCTCCGTGCGTCCCGCCGGTTGGCTGACTTCGATGTGCTCGCCGTCTGCTGCCAGTCGGCCTTCAACGATCCCGCTCAACGTTTCGATCCGCACGGGCTTGCCGTCCCAACGCCCCTCGCGACGCAACACCCACAACGACCCCAGCGTCGCGTGGCCGCACATCTCCATCTCGTGATTCGGTACGAAGAACCGGAAACGCCAGTCGTTGCCGCTGTTTTCAGGGGCCATGACAAACGCGCTTTCGTGGCCGTAATGGGCGGCGACACGTCGCATGTCGTCGGCGCTCATTGCATCGGCATCGAGCACGATGGGGGCAGGGTTGCCACCGTTTTCGGCCGCCGGGAAAACGCTGACCAGCGAGACGGCGGCCGGTGCGGGAAGTGAAAACGGAAGTGGGGTGTGCAACGTCATGGGCGTAGGGAATTCGAAGCCATCAGTGTTGAAAGATTACGCTTTGCGCGGAGTGTCCGTAAGTCTCTTCGAAAAGGAATTTCCGGACGCGCGCTAGTCGTCGTGGGTATGTCAGTGCTCGCATGGCCCGTGTGGCATGGCGATGTGCGGTTGACGTGGCGGATAACGGCGTGTCGTGTCAATTCACGTAGAACGTCACATTGTTACGACAAGCGAAACCGCACGCACTTTCAGAAAATAACCATTGACTGAATCAATGCTCGAAGTCGGGCGGCGTTTGTTGGTTTACAATCGCGCCGGCCTCCCGAAAACGAAAGGGGATGGCAGGGTGAGAACCGTGGCGCATCGGCCTATCCGGCTGGGGCGCAACGTCCGGAGACAAGGCTTCGGGCCCCGTGTGACGCATTCCCGTCACGCGAGAATCGTGCGGTCTGTGAGAGCAGTCGAGTAGGTAAGGCAGCGTGATCGGTACGAGTGGTCCGTAGGCACTGTTGCAGTGGCAGTTCTGGCTGCGAGGGCAGCCAAAAGATCGAAGTGGAGACCATGAGTACTATCGCTAGCGGTACCAATACCGGCGCACGCACGCGCGAAATCGAGGCGCAAGCCTACGCGAAAGCCACCTGGCGTTTGTTGCCGTTCCTGTTCCTGTGTTACGTCGCGGCCTACCTTGACCGCGTGAACGTCGGCTTCGCCAAGCTGCAAATGCTGAACGATCTTCAGTTCAGCGAGACGGTGTACGGTCTGGGGGCCGGCATCTTCTTCATCGGCTACTTCTTCTTTGAAGTACCGAGCAACATCATCATGCACAAGGTCGGCGCCCGTCGCTGGATCGCCCGCATCATGATCACGTGGGCCGTGCTCTCGGCCGCCACGCTGCTCGTCAAGACGCCGACGCAGTTCTATCTGGTGCGCTTCTTCCTCGGTGTGGCAGAAGCCGGGTTCTTCCCGGGCATCGTGCTGTACCTCACGTACTGGTTCCCGGCACAACGTCGCGGCCGTATGAACGCCCTGTTCATGATCGGGATTCCTATCGCCGGCGTGTTCGGCGGCCCGCTGTCGGGCTGGATTCTCTCCGCGTTCAATGGCGTGGGCGGATGGGCCGCATGGCAGTGGCTGTTCTTTATCGAAGCCATTCCGTCGGTGATTCTCGGCGTGGTCACGCTGATGTACCTGCCGAACGGCATTCGCTCGGCCTCGTGGCTGTCTGACGAAGAGAAGACGATTCTCGAGAACAACATCGCACAGGACGGCGCGGGCAAGGCGCAGCACTCGATCGCGTCGGTGTTCACCAACCGTCGCGTGTGGCTGATGGCACTGATCTACTTCTGCTGCATGATGGGTCTCTACGGCATCGGCTTCTATCTGCCGACGCTGATCAAGGCCAGCGGTGTGAAGAGCGCACTCGACGTCGGTCTGCTGACCGCCATTCCTTACGCTTGCGCTGTCGTGAGCATGATCACCGTGGCCCGCAGCTCGGACCGCACGGGTGAGCGCCGCTGGCACTTTGCCGTGGTCTCGTTCGCCGGTGCCATTGGTCTGTACCTGAGCACGGTGTGGGGCAATAACGTGCCGCTGGCCATGGTCGCGTTGTCGATCGGCACGGCAGGCATGCTGGCCACGATGCCGGTGTTCTGGACGTACCCGAGCGCGTTGCTCGTGGGCGGCTCGGCAGCAGCGGCCATCGGCATGATCAACTCGATCGGCAATCTGGCCGGCTTCGTGAGCCCGTTCATCATCGGCTGGCTCAAGGACGTGACGCAAAGCACCAACGCGGGGATGTACTGCGTGTCGGCGGCGCTCGCGCTTGGTGCCGTGCTGGCACTCACGCAGTCGAAGGCGCAGGTCAATCGCTGATGCGATTGATGTGAGCGCTCATGTCATCAGTCACCCGGTTTGCGCCGGGTGGCGAGATAAATAAAAAAGCCGGCAATTGGATTGCCGGCTTTTTTATTTGCTGCGTGCGATGCGTTGAAGATCGGTGGCAGCAGAGCGGCCCAGAAGGGCCACCCGTGCTGCAACGTCACGCAAGCATCGCCGCGGTACGACTTACGCCTTCGCGACGCTTTCCAGCGCGGCGTTGAACGTCTTGCTCGGACGCATGACCAGATCGAGCTTCGCGAAGTCCGGCTTGTAGTAGCCGCCGATATCGGTCGGCTTGCCTTGCACGTCGGCGAGTTCGCCAACGATGGTCTTCTCGTTCTCGGTCAGTTGCTTGGCCAGCGAAGCGAATTGCTTGGCCAGCTCGGCGTCGTCCTTCTGCTCGGCCAGTTCTTGCGCCCAGTACATCGACAGATAGAACTGGCTGCCGCGGTTGTCCAGCTCGCCGGTCTTCGGCGACGGACCCTTGTTGTTGTCGAGCAGCTTGCCCGTGGCGGCGTCGAGCGTCTTGGCGAGAATCTTGGCGCGTTCGTTACCCGTCTTGATGCCCAGGTCTTCCAGCGACACGGCCAATGCGAGGAATTCGCCGAGCGAGTCCCAACGCAGATGGTTTTCTTCCACCAGTTGCTTGACGTGCTTCGGTGCCGAGCCGCCTGCACCCGTTTCGTACATGCCGCCACCGGCCATCAGCGGCACGATCGACAGCATCTTGGCGCTGGTACCCAGTTCCATGATCGGGAACAGGTCGGTCAGGTAGTCGCGCAGAATGTTGCCGGTCACCGAGATGGTGTCCAGGCCGCGAATCACGCGCTCGAGCGTGTAACGCATGGCGCGCACTTGCGACATGATCTGGATATCGAGACCCTTGGTGTCGTAATCCTTCAGGTACGTTTCGACCTTCTTGATCAGTTCGGCTTCGTGCGGACGATACGGGTCGAGCCAGAACACGGCCGGCATGCCCGAGTTGCGCACGCGGTTCACGGCGAGCTTCACCCAGTCGCGGATCGGTGCATCCTTGACCTGGCACATACGCCAGATGTCGCCGGCTTCCACGTTTTGCGACAGCAGAACTTCACCGGTCGCGATGTCGACGATGTTCGCCACGCCGTCTTCAGCGATCTCGAATGTCTTGTCGTGCGAACCGTACTCTTCTGCCTTCTGTGCCATCAGGCCCACGTTCGGCACCGTACCCATCGTGGTCGGATCGAAGTTGCCGTTGGTCTTGCAGAAGTTGATGATTTCCTGATAAATGCGCGCGAACGTGCTTTCCGGAATCACAGCCTTGGTGTCCTTCGGACGACCATCGGCACCCCACATCTTGCCGCCGATGCGGATCATGGCCGGCATCGAGGCGTCGACGATCACGTCGTTCGGGGCGTGCAGGTTCGAGATGCCCTTGGCCGAATCGACCATCGCGAGTTCCGGACGGTGCTCATGGCACGCGTGCAGATCGCGGATGACTTCTTCGCGCTGCGTGCTCGGCAGCGTTTCGAGCTTTTCGTACAGATTGACCAGGCCGTTGTTGACGTTCACGCCCAGTTGGTCGAACAGCTTGCCGTGCTTCTCGAAGGCGTCCTTGTAGAAGATCTTCACGGCGTGGCCGAACACGATCGGGTGCGAGACCTTCATCATGGTGGCTTTCACGTGCAGCGAGAACATGACACCGGTCTCGCGCGCATCTTCCATCTGTGCTTCGTAGAACTCGCACAGTGCCTTCTTGCTCATGAACATGCTGTCGATGATTTCGCCGTCGAGCAGCGAGACCTTCGGCTTGAGCACGATCGTCTTGCCGCTCGTCGTGACGAGTTCCATCTTGACGTCACGGGCGCGATCGATCGTCATCGACTTTTCGCCGTGATAGAAGTCGCCATGCGTCATGTGCGCAACGTGGGTACGCGAAGCCATGCTCCACTTGCCCATGCTGTGCGGATGCTTCTTGGCGTAGTTCTTGACGGCGAGCGGGGCGCGGCGGTCCGAGTTGCCTTCACGCAGCACCGGGTTCACGGCCGAGCCGAGGCACTTCGAGTAGCGCTTTTGAATGGCCTTTTCTTCGTCGGTCTTCGGATCTTCCGGGAAGTCGGGGATCTTGTAGCCCTTCGATTGCAATTCCTTGATCGCGCTCTGGAGCTGGAACACCGATGCGCTGATGTTCGGCAGCTTGATGATGTTCGTGTCCGGGTCTTGCGTCAGACGGCCCAGTTCGGCCAGATTGTCCGGCACGCGCTGTTCTTCCGTCAGGAATTCGGGGAACTCACCGAGGATACGGCCCGAGACCGAAATGTCGCTCGTCTCGACAGCTACGCCGGCCGGCGCAGCGAACGTACGAATGATCGGGAGAAAGGAGCTCGTGGCCAGAAGCGGCGCTTCGTCGGTCAGGGTGTAGATGATGCTGGGTTGCTGCTTACTCATCGCGAAGTCTCGAATCCAAGAATCAGGAAAAGGTGGGGGAACGCCGCCGACTGGAAACAGCCCGGTAGCCATGTGCGAATTTCCCTGATTGTGACACGGGTCGGGGGCAAAACTGAAATGCCTTTTCGTAATGTGAAGGCTTAGGTCTTATATAAGACTTGCCCTATAGGCCCCGTCGGACGGTTCAAACGCCCGCAGCATGCGGCACTCGGCCCTTGGGGTGGCGACGAAGCGGGGGTGTCAAGACGCAAGCCATCGTTCGCTGACGCACATGCGGCGAAAAATGCGAACGGATCATCGCGAAAAAGCAATGAAAACGACGCCGTTGCGGATGAGGCGATTAACTTCGGTGCTGCTGGGAAAGTAATTTGCGCGAGAGGGAGTTGCGCAAGAATCAGTATTTCGGAGGTGGGCTTTTCCGTCTCGGGGACTGACTCACCGCTGAGTCGGAAAAGCCTGAAATACTGGTGGGTGGTACAGGGATTGAACCTGTGACCCCTGCCGTGTGAAGGCAGTGCTCTACCGCTGAGCTAACCACCCAAATCATTAACTAAATCAATGACTTAGTGTTGATTGTTGAAGCTTTCGTTTCGCAATCAGGAGCAGAACTTTAACTGTTTTCGTAGAAGTCTGCAACCTTTCTTTTAATCTTATTTTGCTGCCGTCGTGATGATATCTCTCGATCACTTCACGTCGTTTCTTGCGATGACTCGCAAGCAGCAAAGAAAGCGATTATAAGGACGTTTTTTGCGCTTGTGAAGGGGTTCCTGCGAATATTTCGCAGAAATCGCCAACTCACGCTGCGGGTGCCGCTTCGCCTTCGGGCGGCGCCGGCTCGGTGCGCCACACGCAGGTGCCCTTGATGCCCTTGTCGATCTCGCTCAGCACGCCGTCGTGCATCGTCACTTCTTCCGCGGCGGCGAGAATGACCGGTAATTCGAACTGACGCAGCGAGATTTTCTCGCGCTGATTGCCGTCCTCGTCGTCGCCATCGCCCGCGTCGATCACGAGACTCTTCTGGCCGCGCGTCATCGCGAGATAGACGTCGGCAAGCAATTCCGCGTCGAGCAATGCGCCGTGCAGCGTGCGGTGCGCGTTGTTCACGCCCAGACGTTCGCAAAGCGCATCGAGCGAGTTGCGCTTGCCTGGGAACATTTCTCGCGCGCGCAGCAACGTGTCGATCAGGCTCGCGCAGTTCTCCATGAACGGCGGCCAGCCCATGCGGCCGAATTCCATGTCGAGGAAGCCCAAATCGAAGGCCGCGTTGTGAATGATGATCTCGGCACCACGGCAATACTCACGCAGCTCTTCGGCCACGTCGGCGAACTTCGGTTTGTCGGAGAGAAATTCGGTGGTCAGTCCGTGCACCGCCAACGCGCCCGGATCGCTGTCGCGCTCAGGGTTGATATAGAAGTGCAGGTTGTTGCCGGTCAGGCGGCGATTGACCAGTTCCACGCAACCGATTTCCAGCAGGCGGTCACCCGTCCTGGGGTTCAGGCCAGTGGTTTCGGTATCGAGAATCAGTTGTCGCATGGTGTTCGGTGTCTTTCAGAATTGGCTTGCAGGCATCGGGCTACGCGGAGGCTGGCGCAGGCGCAGGCGGGTTAAGCCCGGCGCAGACTCTCGACGCCGCGATTGGCGAGTTGGTCGGCAGCTTCGTTGCCTTCGTGACCGGCGTGGCCCTTCACCCAGCGCCACTCGATGTCGTGCTTTTGCGAGACGGCGTCGAGTTCTTGCCAGAGGTCGGCGTTCTTCACGGGTTCCTTGGCGGCCGTTTTCCAACCACGCGCCTTCCAGCCGTGAATCCACTCGCTGATGCCTTTCTGTACATATTGCGAGTCGGTGTGAAGTACGACCTGACAGGGTTTGTTCAGCGCCTCGAGCGCGCGGATCACCGCGAGCAGTTCCATGCGGTTATTGGTCGTGTTGGCTTCGCCGCCGAACAGTTCCTTGCGGTGCTTGCCCGCGACGAGCAGGGCGCCCCAGCCGCCGGGGCCGGGATTGCCTTTGCAGGCACCGTCGGTATAGATATCAACTTGCGGCAAGGTTATCTCTCAAACAATCAATCAGGCAGGTCGGCCATTTCCGCGATCTTGCGATGCGTCGTGTTGGGCGTGGCCACCGGCGCCGCAGCCGGCTGGAGGCCGAGTATACGCTTGCGCACTTTGCCGACCAAGCGCATGCCGCGCACGCGCTTGACCGCACGTACCGCATAAAGCGCACCGAAAATCGGCCACCAGCGGTCGCCCGCCGGTTCCATGAAGTCGAACCGTTGCAGCCAGTGTTCGCCTCGCAGCGGCGGGCGATAGCACCCGAACCGGCCACGGTCGATATCGAACGAGAGCAGCTTGAGCCAGTCCTTGAGCCGCGTGAACGCGATCAGGTCGGCCCCCGGCGGCAAAAACGGCGCGCCGGCCAGCTTGCCGAGTTCTTCGCGGGCGCCCCACAGACTCAGATTGTTGAAGCCGGTGATGATCACCTGCCCCTCGGGGACCAGAATGCGCTCGACTTCGCGAAGGATGTCGTGCGGGTTCTCGGCAAATTCGAGCACGTGCGGCAACACGACGAGGTCGGTGCTTGCCGTGGCGATGGGCAATTCGTCGAAGCGGCTCACGAGGATGTCGCGCATGACCATCTCGGGCGATGCCGTGTCGCATGACAGGTTGCCGGTGGTATCACTGGCGGCCTTGGTCATGAGTGGCGGGGCTTTCACGCCGCGCGGCGCGGTAAGGACGAGGCCCCGGTAAGGCATGCGATTCTCGCGCAGCGTATCGAGCTCGGGGCGGCCAAGTTGCAGCGCATGATAGCCGAACAGATCCCCGACCCATTGGTCGAAGAGGGCCTGTTCCCATGCAAGCGCGTAGCGGCCTGGCGGTGAGACGAGCCAAACGGGCCAGTCTATAATCGGACGTTCTGACATGGTGGCGAGTATATATGGATGCGCACGCAGATGCGGTGACCGGGCAGTCGACCGGTACACTGACCGTCTTTCCCGTCCCTGCGTTCCAGGACAATTATCTCTGGGTCATCGATAACGGCAAAGATGCCGTGGCCGTCGACCCGGGCGACGCCGCGCCGGTGCTCGCCTATCTCGATGCGCGCCATCTGACGCTGCGCGCCATTCTCATCACGCACAAACATGCCGACCACATCGGTGGCGTCGACGCGTTGCTTGCACGCTTCGATGTGCCGGTGCACGGCCCCGCCCACGAGCCGATTGCGTGCGTCGATCATCCGCATGAGGGCGGCGAGACATTCTCGATCGACGCCCCGGCCATGACGCTGGAGGTCATCGATGTGCCCGGCCATACGTTGGGTCACATCGCTTACTTCCTGGGCGAAGGGGCGGCAGGTGCGCCCCGGCTGTTCTGCGGCGACACGTTGTTCTCGTGCGGTTGCGGCCGGCTCTTCGAAGGCACGCCGGCGCAGATGCTGACGTCGCTCGACAAGCTCTCGGCCTTGCCGCCGGCTTCGCTCGTGCATTGCGCGCATGAATATACGCTATCGAATATTCGCTTCGCGCTGGCGGTCGATCCCGACAATCAGGCGTTGGTGAACTGGCACGACAAGGCGACAGCGCTGCGCGCCGCCGGTCAACCCACGCTGCCGACGACGCTCGCTCAGGAGCTTGCCACCAACCCGTTCCTGCGCAGCGACGCCCCCGCGGTCGTGGCGTCTGCCCAAGATCACGCCGGGCGCACGCCGCTCTCGCGTGAAGCGGTCTTCGCGACCGTGCGTGGCTGGAAAGATACCTTCCGATAAGCGGGCGCACTAGTCGCGAGAACGTCAGGCTGTCAACAGCCTGACGTGCCATAACCTCTGTCCCAATCCGAGCGTTGACACCTGCGCGGGTGCCTG
The DNA here is from genome assembly GCF_002179965.1 of Pandoraea sp. PE-S2T-3. Classification (GTDB taxonomy): domain Bacteria; phylum Pseudomonadota; class Gammaproteobacteria; order Burkholderiales; family Burkholderiaceae; genus Pandoraea. Next base: position 37,715 of record NZ_NGUQ01000006.1, on the reverse strand, counting down.
CTCTGCCTTGCCGTATCGCCCCGGATGTGATGTTTCGGTGTCATATCGATGGCATCGTATATGGGCAAAATGCGTGAGGTGCGTGTGGCGAAGCGTTGACAATTCAGGCCTTCTATCTAAGGAATAACCCTGATTTTTCGGGCGTTTTGGGCGAATTTTTGCAAAAAATTTAGGCATAAAGGTTGACGCATCCGAAGGGTTTCCTTAACATCCTTGCCAATTTCATGAAGATGTCACCCTATTCGAGCCCGATCAATGCGACTTATCGTTAGCTTGCTTCTGACGCTGCTTCTGGCGGCTTGTGCCAGTACAGCGCCACCTACAGGTGCATCGAATTCCACGCCCGAAGCGCAGAGCAAGTCGCCGCTCGCATCGAATGCCAAGGGAAAGCAACGCGTGTCGAGCGATCAGACGATCGACCTTGATACCGACTCGATCAACGATCTGGCCTACGGCAGCGACGATGCCGATCTCTGGGCCCGCATCCGTCACGGCTTCTCCATTCCCGATCTCGACACCGATCTCGCGCAGGACCGCACGCAGTGGTACGCGCAGCGCCCCGAGTACGTGGAGCGCATGATCCAGCGTTCGAACAAGTATCTGTTCCATATCGTTGAAGAGCTTGAGCGCCGTCATATGCCGACGGAACTCGCGCTGCTGCCGTTCGTGGAAAGCGCCTACAACCCGCAAGCGCTGTCGACGGCGAAGGCCGCCGGCATGTGGCAGTTCATCCCGAGCACCGGCAAGACGTACAACCTGAAGCAGAACATGTTCCAGGACGAGCGCCGCGACGTGCTCGCGTCGACCACCGCCGCACTGGACTATCTGTCGAAGCTGTATGCGATGTTCGGCGACTGGCATCTGGCACTGGCCGCGTACAACTGGGGCGAAGGCAATGTGCAGCGCGCCATCGACCGCAATCAGGCGCAAGGGCTGCCGACCGATTACCTGAGCCTGCGCATGCCGACCGAGACGCGTTACTACGTGCCGAAGTTGCAGGCGATCAAGAACATCATTGCGCACCCGGATCTCTACAGCGTGAAGCTGCCGGAGATTCCGAACCACCCGTATTTCGTGAGCGTTACCACCAAGCGTGACATCGACGTGGCGCTCGCTGCCAAGCTGGCCGATCTGCCGCTCGATGAATTCCGCGCGCTCAACCCGTCGTTCCGCAAGCCAGTGATTCTTGGTGCTGCCCAGCCGCAGATTCTGCTGCCGTTCGATAGCGCCGAAGTTTTCCAGAAGCGCCTGAAGGGTTATGACAAGCCGCTGTCGAGCTGGACGACGTACACGTCGGCATCGCGCGAGCGTCCGGAAGACGTGGCCCGCAAGCTCGGCGTCGACGCTGCCGTGATTCGCTCGGTGAACAACATTGCACCGCGTATGCGTCTGAAGGCAGGTTCCACACTGCTGGTGCCGCGCTCGGATGACATCGACGAAGACATCAGCGCATCGGTGGCCACCAACGCCGTGTTGGCGCTGGAGCCGGATCTGCCCGACACCCGCAAGGTGATGGTGCGTGCCCGTAAGCACGACACGCTCGCTGCCGTCGCATCGCGCAGCGGTGTCTCCGTGGCCCAGATCAAGGGCTGGAACCATCTGCGCCGCGACGCGCTGACCGGCGGGCAACTGCTGGTGCTGCATGTGCCGGTGAAGGATGCGTCGCGTGTGATGGCGGCTTCGGCAGCGCCTGCTGCCCCTGTCGCCTCGGCAGCCAGCAAGGACGAAGATGACGCACCGCGTACACGTCTGGTCAAGGGCAAGAACGGCAAGATGATTCGCGTGGTCGACCACCGTCCGGCCGCCAAGACGACCAAGACCGTGGTATCGACCACGAAGGCCGCACCCGCCAAGTCGGCTGGCAAGGCACCGGCAAAGGTAGTCGCCAAGACGGCAGCTAAGCCGGCCGCCAAGGCCCCGGCCAAGGTCACGAAGACCGCACAGCGCTAAAACGCCGCAGACGCCGCACAACGTAGTACCCGACGCCCGTGAGATCACTCTCACGGGCGTTTTGTTTTTCCCCTCGGTAATCGGCTACCGCTTCCGCGCACCTGCCTTCGGAAAATTCCCATAAATGCACTGGCTCTCGTTTCCTATGATGGAGACGCGGACGATTCCGTTCGCGCCCATGACTTAAGGAGTGCTAAATGAATAAGGCAATGGCAACTGCGAAAGAAGTGTCCGAACTCGAAGCGCTGGCCTCCGTGGATGCCACGCATGCCACGCGGGGCGTGCTCGGCAACGACGCGGAAGGCATCACGCTCCTGCCGCTGTGCTTCAAGCCGATCTGCATTCCCACGTTGCCGCCGTTGACCGGGGGCCATGCCTGAGGTGTCCGACCCGACACACATCGGAACCGGCGCGTGTGCGGACGCGCCGGTTTTCCGCCATCTGGCACCCGATGTTCACATCGCGGGTATCGACGGCCACGTCGTGGTGCTCAAGCTCTCGCAAGATCGCTACTTCAATCTCTCCCACCAGCACTCGCAGGGGTTGCGTCGATTGATCGGCTGGCGCAGTGACGGTGATATCCCCGTTGACGTCCTGCTCGCCACGCAGGCGATGTTCGACGCGCAGGGCATTCTTGCACCCGGTGCGCACGCCACCCCCGACCCTCGTATTGCGAAACGCGATATGTCGCCACGACTCGGCTTCGATGCATGGCTCGCCATGCCCGCCGACGTGGCTCGCGAGTCGCGGGTGCGTGACGTGATGCGCGCGGGATACTGGCTCTGGCAGGCCCAGCGCGTGACGCGGCGCGCCCGCATGCGTGGCGTGGTCGACATGGTGGTGCGCTCGCAGTCCGGCGTTCGAACGCAGTACGGCGCGCCTCAGGACTACCTGCCGTACGTGGCGGCCATGCACAGCGCCGCGTTGGTGTATCCGCAATGCTCGCCGTGTTTGCCGTGGTACGCCGCGCTCACCGCCTGGTGCGCCCGCGACGGTTTGCGCCTGCGTCTGGTGATCGGCGTACAGCGTCAGCCCTTCTATGCGCACGCGTGGGCGGAGAGCGACGCGCGGGTGATTGGCGATGACCTGCGCCGGCGCGAGCAACTCGCCGTGATCTACGAGACACCGGTCTGACTTGCGACCGCGTCGAAGCCGCGTCGATCGTCGGATTCCTCACACATTCAAGCATCCAAGCACGGAGCCACTGATGAAACTTGCCCGCCTGAGACCGGGACCTGCCGAGCGGCACGAGCCCTTTCCCGACGCTGTGGTGATGCGCGGTCTGGACGGCGTACCGGTGGCACGCATTCGTCCCGATGCCGACAGCACACGGCTGCATTCAAGCGGGCAGAGCGAACTGCTGGCCTGGTACATCAGCGGCACCTTGTTTCTCAAGGAAGATGGCCGGGAGGTCGCCCCGGGCATGGACGTGGCGCGGTTGGCGCTGGAGTCGCCCGAGCATTTTGTCGAGCGCTACTGGGGACACTATCGTGTGATCGTGCATGACCGCTGGCGTGGCACGACACTGGTGCTGTGCGACCCCTGCGGGCAGTGTCCGACGTACTACCGTTTTTGCCGCGACGGCGCCGTACATGTGGCGGCCGACCCGGCGGCACTGGTCGACGATCACCCCACCTTCGATAGCCTCGCGCTGAAGTCGTTTCTCGTGCATGGCGATCTGGGCGGCGTGCAGTGTGCGCTCCACGATGTCGAGCGTCTGCCGTTGGGTCACGCGCTGTGGATTCCGGAGCGCGGCGCGCCGCAGACACGTGTTGTATGGTGGCCTGACTGGCGGATGGCCGATCAGGAAGCGCAGAACGTGGCCTCGGGGGGGGGGCTGTTGCGGCTATTGCGACGTTCGGTGGAGCGTAGTGTCGGTGACCGGCCTGCGGTGCTCGAACTCTCGGGTGGTGTGGAGTCGACGTCGCTCGCGCTCGCATTGGCCGAGTCAGGGCGGGCGGACACCTGCACGGCGATCAATCATCGCGATCCGTCATCGCCATCGAGCGACGAGTCGCATCATGCCGGTAGCGTCGCGCGCCACGTGCGCATGGCCTTCGAACGGCTGGATATCGACTGCGCAGCCTTCTCGCCGTCGCCGTCGTCGGCGATTCCGCGTCTCGCGCGCCCGGCATTGCATCTGTGCATGCTGGCGCAACTCGATGCCGTGCGTGAGCGGCTGAGCACCTACAGTGGCCATCGGCTGGTGAACGGGCACGGTGGCGATGCCATCTTTCTCGCGCCGCCGCCCAATGGGGCGTTTCTCGATGCTGTTGCCGATGGTCAATGGCGCCGGGCGTTCAGTGCGTGGCGCGATCTGGCCGTAATGCAGCGCTTGCCGCTGTGGTGGGTAGCGCAGGGCGCGTTCGCGCAGCTTGGGCAGCGTCACGCGAATCCCGACGCAGCGCTCACGACGGGGCTGCTCACGCCGGCGGCCCGCATTGCCGATACGCCGCGCACCGAGCCACTGGCGTCGGCGTGGCTGTCGCGCTGGGCGTTGCGTGTGCGTCCCGGCAAGCGGGCGCAGATCCTCGGCATTCTTGGCAATCTGCGCGACGTGGAAGTGCAACCCTCGCTCGCCGCGGCCGGTACGGTGTTTCCGTTCCTGACGCAACCGATGGTCGAGGCTGGGCTGAAGATGCCGACCTACCGCCTGTTCAACGCGATCCATAATCGCCTGCCATTGCGCCGGGCAGCGTATCTGGCGAGCGGATTGCCGAATCTCTGGCGGCGGGACAAAGGGGTGTTGACGGGCATGGTCGGCGCGGGTGCAGCGGCGAATCTGGTGCATATCGAAGAGGTCTGCCTCGATGGCTATTGCGCGGCGTCGGGCTGGATTGACCGCGATGCGTGCCGACGGGCGATCGGTCGCATGGCGCACCATCATCTGGAATCGATGACGACGATCCGCAGACTCTATGCGATCGAAATGTTCGTACGCGGCTGGCGCGTGGGCGCGGTATGAGGCGGCAAGCGGGCTGGCGGGCGTTATGTTTTGTGCTGCGAAAGCTCTGGGCGCGCGAGACGCAGACATCGCGTCATCGTGTCTGGGTGGTGATGGCGGCGCTGGCTGCGGCGTTCATGCTGGCGTTGCGGCTTGTGGCGCCGTGGGTGCTCGGGCTTGCCGTCGATGCGCTGACGGGCGAGCGGGCAGTCGGTTTGGCGTTGCCGCTGGCGACGGCCTACGTGGTGCTCTGGTCGGCAGCGGCCATTGGCGAGCGTGGCAAAGACCTGTTGATTCAGCGCGCGATGGAAGACCTGCGGCGGCGCACGGCACTGGGTTATCTGTCGCGGCTTGTCGGTCTGCCGGCGCATCGCGCACGCGAGGTGAATGCGGGGCAGACGCTGGATTGCCTGTTTCGCGTCGAGGTGGCGTTGCCCGTCATCGTGACCGGTCTGGTGTTCGGTTTGCTGCCATTGGCGGTGCAGGTGCTGGCGACGGGCATCATCCTGATGGTCAACTTCGGCGTGATTTACGGGGTGTTGCTGGGCGCGACAGTCGTGGCCTATGGGCTGACATTGCGCCCATCGCTCGCCCGCGTGACGCGCCGGGAAGCACAGGCGAACGACATTTCTCGCGCCACGACGGGAGCGCTCGCCGATACGCTGACGCAACTCGAATGTGTGAAGACGTTTGCACAGGAACCCGCAGAGATCAGCCGACTGTCGCAACGGCTGCGCACGCGTTACGTGGCGGCGCTCTCGACGGCGACCACGGCGCAGGTCACGAGCGCGTGTCAGATGGCGATCATGGCGCTCGGCGTGTCGGCCATGACGTTGCTCGCTGTGCGCGATGTCGTGCGCGGCGCGGAACCCGTCGGCACGCTGGTGCAGATCAACGCCTATCTGCTGCAATTCGCACTACCTGCGGCGATGCTGGGCGCGCTGGTGTCGCAAGTGGCGAGAGCGCTGGTCAGTGTCGATGAGCATCTTCGCGATGCCACGAGCGGGCCGATGACGGACGACGTGGAAGGTGTGGAAGCAGCGAAAGAGGCGAAAGAGACGAAAGAGTCGGGACAAGGCGGCGTAGCCGAGGCGGCAGGGATTCTGGCCGTGCCGTCACCGCGCGCCCCGTGCATCGAACTCGATCAGGTCAGCGTGACGCTGCATGACGGCCCGCCGGTGGTTGCGCGCGTCAGCCTCAGCATTCGCGCCGGAGAATACGTGGCAATCGTCGGACCGTCGGGCGCTGGCAAATCCACGCTGTTGCGCCTGATGACAGGGCTCACGTTGCCGATGCAGGGGCAGGTCCGCATCGATGGTCGTACGCTCAATGGTGCCGCTGCGACAGCACTGCGTCGCGTGACCGGATTCGTCACGCAAGACTGCCGGTTGTTCGACCGGTCCGTGTTCGAGAATGTCGCGTACCGCGCGGGCTTATTCAGCGCGACGCCTCCCGAAGATGCGGCCATCCGCGACGAATTGGCACGTGTGATGGCCATCGCCGAGGTGCCGGACGTGACGTCCGTCATGGGGCTATCCGGCGGGGAGCGTCAGCGAGTGAACATCGCTCGCGCCTTGTGGGGACGCCCTCGATTGCTGTTGCTCGACGAGCCCACCGCGGCGCTCGACGCCCTCACCGAAGCCCGCATCCTCAACCGTCTGGCGCACGAACGTGCCGGCGCGACATGCGTGGTCGTGGCCCATCGACTTGCGGCCATTTGTCGCGCCGGCCGGATCGTCGTGATGGATCAAGGGCATATCGTCGACGTCGGCGCTCACACGGCGCTGCTCGCACGCGGCGGCCTGTACGCCCGCATGTGGCAGGCACAGCAGGCCGATCTTGGGGCGGAAGCCGTACTGGGCTGACGCACCTGCTTCGGCCTGGCGTTCGTCGTTGCCTCCGCGTAATCCCTAGGTTCTACAGCGCCCCGAGCCACCCCCGGGGTAAGCCTTCCGTAAGCGTCAACGCGCACACTGAACGTGAGGCATCCTAGGGTGTCCGACGAATTCCATGCCATACCCGCTTTGCTGTCGATGCCCGCTTGGTGTACCGACATTGCCGGCTCGATCCGGCGCCGCGCGGCGTCCAATCCTGTGCCGTATTCAGCCAGGTTGCGACGCGTGCGAGCCCACCAAAACATGCAAGGAGACATCATGACTTCGTATGCGTCGTTTCACGCCCGCTCGGTGACGCCCGAATCGCGCGAGGCGTTCTGGGAGGAACAAGCGCGTCTGATCGACTGGGAGACGCCTTTCACCAAGGTGCTCGATTACGACAAGCCGCCGTTTGCCCGCTGGTTTGTCGGCGGCCGCACCAATCTTTGTCACAACGCGGTCGATCGTCACCTGCCGTCGCGCGGCTCGCAAAACGCGCTGATCTGGGTGTCGACGGAAACCGAGCAGGAGCGCGTGTACACCTACGACGCGCTGGCCGCCGAGGTCAATCGCATGGCCGCGTCGTTGCAATCGCTGGGCGTGACGCGCGGGGAGCGCGTGCTGATCTACATGCCGATGGTGCCCGAGGCGCTGTTCGCGATGCTGGCATGCACCCGTCTCGGCGCGATTCACTCGGTGGTGTTCGGCGGCTTTGCGTCGGTGAATCTTGCCGCGCGTATCGACGATGCGCGCCCGAAAGTCATCGTGTCTGCGGATGCCGGCTCTCGCAACGGTAAGGTTGTGCCCTACAAGCCGCTGCTCGATGAAGGGATCGCGCTCGCGCAAAGCAAGCCGGACAGCGTGCTGCTCATCGACCGTGGTCTTGTGCCGATGGATCGTGTGGAAGGGCGAGACGTCGACTACACGGCCCTGCGCGAGCAGCATCTCGATGCGTTAGTGCCTTGCGAGTGGCTCGAATCGAGCGAGCCGTCGTACGTGCTCTACACGTCGGGGACCACGGGCAAGCCGAAGGGTGTGCAGCGCGACACGGGGGGCTACGCGGTGGCGTTGGCCTCGTCGATGCAGCACATCTTCTGCGCGAAGCCGGGCGACACGATGTTCTGCGCATCCGACATCGGGTGGGTGGTCGGGCACAGCTACATCGTGTACGCACCGCTGCTCGCGGGCATTGCCACGGTGATGTACGAGGGCACGCCGATTCGTCCGGACGGTGGCATCTGGTGGCGCACCATCGAGAAATATCGTGTGACGCAGCTGTTCACGGCACCGACGGCAATTCGCGTGCTCAAGAAGCAGGACCCTGCGTATCTCACGCAATACGACTTGTCATCGCTGCGGCTGATCTTCCTCGCGGGCGAGCCGCTGGACGAGCCCACGGCGCGGTGGCTGACGGAGGGTGTTGGCAAACCGGTGGTCGACAACTATTGGCAGACGGAGACGGGCTGGCCGATTCTCGGGATGGCGCGCGGTATTGAGGAACTGCCGAGCAAGCTGGGCTCTCCGGGCAAGGCGGTGTATGGCTATGACGTGAAGCTGGTTGACGAGGTGACGGGCGAAGATTGCGGGCCGAATCAGAAGGGCGTGCTCGCCATCGAGGGGCCGTTGCCACCGGGGTGCATGAGTACGCTGTGGGGCGACGACGCCCGCTTCGTCAAGACTTACTGGCAGACGGTGCCCGGGCGCCAGTTGTATTCGAGCTTCGACTGGGGCGTGCGCGACGACGATGGCTATTACTTCATCCTTGGGCGCACGGACGACGTGATCAATGTGGCGGGGCACCGGTTGGGGTCGCGGGAGATCGAGGAGAGTATTGCGAGCCATCCGGCGGTGGCGGAAGTGGCGGTGATCGGCGCACAGGACGCTCTCAAGGGGCAGGTGGCCATCGCGTTCGCCGTGCTGCGTCAGCCGGAGTTGGTCGAGACGGTCGAGCAGCGGATGGCGCTGGAGGGCGATGTGATGAAGACGGTGGACAAGCAACTGGGCGCGGTGGCACGTCCGGCGCGCGTGTTCTTCGTGTCGATGCTGCCCAAGACACGTTCGGGCAAGCTGTTGCGCCGCGCGATTCAGGCGATCTGCGAGGGCCGCGAGACCGGCGATCTCATCACGCTGGAAGACCCGGCGGCGCTGGAACAGGTGCGCGAGGCCGTGCGCGGGAAGTGACAGGCGGGTTGTGGGGCACTGCGGCACAGTCGATTTTTCGGACTGTGCCGCAGTGCTTTGGAAAAGCGATCACAACATGCGTGGCTCGCCTTGCCGCTGACGATCGCAAAAGGCATTTGGTTTGTTGATATCGACGAGATTGCGATTGCATTCATGGAGGGTATGCGAACATACGCGGATCCGTGATTTCCGTCGATGACGCAGCGCTATGACCGAACCCACCCTCACTGTCTGGCGACAAAAGGCGATGCTTCTCGTCGTGTCTGTCGGCTTCTTCATGCAGACGCTGGACTCGACGATCGTCAACACGGCCTTGCCTGCCATGGCACGCGATCTCGGTCAGTCGCCGCTGCACATGCAGGCAGTCGTCATTGCTTACGCGCTGACGATGGCTGTAACGATTCCGCTCTCGGGGTGGTTGGCCGACCGGCTCGGCACACGTATCGTCTTCACGAGCGCACTGACGATTTTCTCCATCGGTTCGGCGATGTGCGCCTATTCGACTACGCTCGACGCGCTCGTCCTCTGGCGCGTGGTGCAGGGGTTTGGCGGCGCGATGTTATTGCCCGTGGGGCGTTTGGCGGTGCTTCGCGCATTTCCGCGCGAACAGTACCTGCAAGCGCTCGCCTTCGTTGCCGTGCCGGGCATGATCGGGCCGTTGATCGGCCCGACCCTTGGCGGCTGGCTGGTCAAGGTCGCCTCGTGGCATTGGGTCTTCCTCATCAATGTCCCGGTGGGTGTGCTCGGCTGCGTTGCCGCGCACTTCTTTCTCGTCAATGCGAGGGCACCACATCAGACCCGGTTCGACATCAAGGGCTATTTGCTGCTTTCTGTTGGGATGATTGCCACGTCGCTGGCGCTCGATCGTCACGCGGACATGGCCGGCGCGCATGCGCTGATGCTCGTGTTGCTGGTCGTGGGGTTTGCCGGTTTCGTCGCCTATGGGCTCTATGCCAACCGCACCCCGCAGCCGCTGTTCTCGCTGGCAATGTTCCGCGTGCACACGTTCAGCGTTGGCCTGCTGGGCAACTTGTTTGCGCGTATCGGCATTGCGGCGGTGCCTTACCTCGTACCGCTGCTGCTTCAGGTCAGTCTTGGCTATTCCGCATTCGAGGCGGGGTTGCTGATGTTGCCGATCACGATCACCGGCATCTTTGCCAAGAGCCTCGCGACGCACTTGGTGACGCGGTACGGTTACCGCTCGGTGCTGGTCTGGAACACGATCCTCGCGGGCGTGGTGATGGCGAGTTTCGCGCTGGTGACGCCTCACTACCCGGTGCCGCTACTCATCGTGCAGTTGGGGATTCTCGGCGGTGTGAATTCGATTCAGTTCACCGCGATGAATACGCTGACGCTCAAGGACTTGAATCCGGACGATGCCAGCGGTGGCAATAGCCTGTTCTCGCTGGTGCAGATGTTGGCGATGAGCTTCGGTCTGACGGTTGGTGGCGCATTGCTGGTGACGTTCACCGGGGCGTTTGGCGAGAGCGCGGGCGTTGGTGCGTTGCCAGCGTTCCGCGCAACGTTTGCTTGCGTCGGGTTCATCACCTGCTGTTCGGCATGGATCTTCGCGCAATTGACCGATCGGGAACAACTCGCAAACGACGAACACGTGACGCCCGCACAGGCCGCCGCCGCAGCCACTACGCCGCCACCGCCCGCCAACTAGGCGACGCTGACCGTCACCAAGCGGTACGAAGGCCCTGACGACACCGACAGCGTGAAACGCGTCAGTCGCGAGCAGCGAGCGGCCGGTCAAGAATCTCAGGCGCGCGGATGGCGTCGATCAACAACCCGAGGAACGCTTCGACGGGCGCGGGCAGTGTACGGCCGGCCATCGTCTGCACTTGCAGCGAGCGCTGATGCAATGCCGGGTTGCGGATCGGAATGGCGACCAGACCTTCCGGCGCGAGGCGACTGCGTACGGTCAGCAAGCCGGTGAGGGTGACGGCGTTGCCTGAGCGCACAAAGCTGTGCAGCGCCGCGTGGTAGTTGCTGACAAACACGGGTTCGAACAACAGCCCTTCGAGCGTGCAACACAGATCGAACATCTGCCGGATGGTCACGCCGGCATTCGACAACGCGAGCGGGTAGGGCAGCAGGTCAGCCAGCGCCACGTCGCGACGCTTGGCCAACGGATGCGCGCGCGCCATCAACGCGTAGATCGGCGCAGGTTGCGTGTGAACGACCTGCACGCCCTTTTCCGGGGCCACGCTGAAACAAACCGCAATGTCGGCCTCGCCATCGCGCACGCGTTCGGTTGCCACAAACGGTGAGACGACATCGAGCAGGAAGTGCGCCCCCGGGTAAGCCTCGCGAAAGCGCGCGAAAACCTGCGGCAGGAAATCACGCGCCACGCCTTCCGCGCTTGCTACGCGAATCGTCGCGCGACCGACTTCCGTCAGCCCCCGAATTTCCGATGTCACCCGCTCGGCATCGAGCAAAACGCGCCGGGCATGATCGGCCAGCATTTCTCCCGCTTCGCTAAGCACCATGCCGCGAGGGCGTCGCTCGAACAGCGGCGTGCCCAGATCCTCCTCCAGCTTGGCAATCTGTCGGCTCAGTGCCGATACCGCAACGTGCAGACGCTCCGACGCGCGGCTGAGCGACCCGGTGCGGGCCACTTCGAGAAAGTAACGCAGGGCATGAGTTTGCATGGGCGAGACGAGGCCATGGTCAAGGGCGGAAACAACGATAGGCAAAGGCGCTGACACGCGCGGAATGCTCGCTTTCTGCTTTGCCGAAACGGCAAAGAAACGTTCGAAATATTATCATTGTTGTCAAAAAAACCGACTTCTAGAATGGCCTGAACGGTTGTGCCAGAGCGTGCTACCGACACGCGTCGCAGCGCTTGTGCGAGCCCCGGCCGCCGTCCCCATAAGCCCTCTGGAGACATGCAGTGACCCGTAATGCCGCAATTGCCCAAGCCACCGCCCAATACGATTCGGGCGCATTTCTCGATACCCTCAACCGCCGCGTGGCGTTCAAGACAGAGAGTCAGGAAGCCGACAGCGGCGAGATTCTCCACGCTTATCTCGCAGATGAAATGACCCCCGCGCTCGCTGCGCTGGGTTTCACCTCGCGTATCGTGCCGAACCCGGCGCCGGGCGGCGGTCCGTTCCTGATTGCCGAACGCCGCGAGGGCGATGACCTGCCCACCGTACTGACCTATGGTCACGGCGACGTCGTGCGTGGCTACGACGCGCAATGGCGCACCGGCCTGAAGCCATGGGAGATCGTCGTCGAGGGCGACCGCTGGTACGGACGCGGCACCGCAGACAACAAAGGGCAGCACACGATCAACCTGGCGGCGCTCGCCGAAGTGCTTGCCGCGCGCGGCGGCAAGCTTGGCTACAACGTGAAGATGATTGTGGAGATGGGCGAGGAAATGGGTTCGCCCGGGCTCCACGCCGTCTGCGAACAACTGCGCGAAGAGTTGCGTGCCGATGTCCTGATCGCCTCCGACGGTCCGCGCTTGGCCGCCACGCACCCCACGGTCTTTCTGGGCTCGCGCGGTCTCGTCAATTTCAAGCTGAGTCTGAATCTGCGCGAAGGCGGGCACCACTCGGGCAACTGGGGCGGCTTGTTGCGCAACCCGGGCGTGGTGCTGGCCAACGCGATTGCGTCGATGGTCGATGGCAACGGCAAGATTCTGGTCGAAGGGCTCCGTCCGCCGGAACTGCCTGCGTCGGTACGCCGCGCGCTTGCCGGTCTCGAAGTTGGTGGCGGTCCGAACGATCCCGAAGTCGATGCCGACTACGGCGAGCCGGGTTTGACGCCAACTGAGCGCGTCATCGGCTGGAACAACATCGAAGTGCTGGCGTTCAAGACGGGCAACCCGGAAAAGCCGGTCAACGCGATTCCCCCGTACGCCTATGCCCACATGCAGATCCGCTTCGTGGTCGGCACTGACTGGGAGCGACTGGGCGAGATCGTGCGCCAGCATTTAGACGCGCATGGTTTCACGATGGTCGATGTGGAAGTCGAGCGCGGCGTGATGGCGACGCGCCTTGATCCGGAGGACCCATGGGTGTTGTGGGCACTGGCGTCGATGCGCGAGACCACCGGCAAGCCGCCGGTGCTGCTGCCCAACCTCGGCGGCACGCTTCCGAACGATGTTTTTGCCGACGTGTTGGGTCTGCCAACGCTGTGGGTGCCGCACTCGTACCCGGCCTGCTCGCAGCATGCGCCCGACGAGCACTTGCTCGGTTCGGTGGCACGTGAAGCGTTGCAAATCATGGCGGGTTTGTTCTGGGATCTGGGCGACGTCGATCTGAAAGAGGGAAAACCGCGATGAACACATCTGCAACCGCCTCCGGGGCGGGGCACACGGGAAGTCTTCCGGATGTCGGCGCGGAAGCTTCTGCCGATGCGCGGACGACCGCCCACGTGCCCGTCTACAAGTTGATCGTTGCCACGTCGATTGGCAATGCGCTCGAATGGTATGACTTGATCGTCTACGGTTACTTCGCCGTGACGATTTCGAAGCTGTTCTTTCCGGCACACGACGAGACGGTGTCGTTGTTGATGGCGTTGGGCACGTTTGCGCTGTCGTATCTGGCGCGGCCGTTGGGCGCGTTTGTGCTGGGCGCGTATGCCGATCGTCACGGCCGGCGGGCGTCGCTGATGTTGTCGATCGCAATGATGACCGTCGGCACGGGGATCATCGCGTTCATGCCGACGTATGCGGTGATCGGCGTGTGGGCGCCCATCGGCATTTTTCTGTCGCGCTTGATGCAGGGCTTTTCGGCGGGGGGCGAGTTTGGCAGTTCGACGGCATTTCTCGTCGAGCACGTGCCGAACCGTCCGGGCTTTATGTCGAGCTGGCAGTTTGCGAGTCAGGGCGCGAGCACGTTGTTGGCGTCTGCCTTCGGCGCGGTGCTGACGGGGGCGCTCACGCAGCCACAACTCGAGTCGTGGGGATGGCGTATTCCGTTCATCTTCGGGATGCTTGTCGGGCCGATCGGCTTGTATATCCGCAAGTATGTGGACGAGACACCAGCGTTTCAGAAGGAAGCGTTGGCCGCGCGCGAAGCGAGCCGGAAGGCGGCGGATGACAAGGACGCAGGACCGTCACCGATTCGGGAAGTGCTGGCGACGCAGAAGGCGCGGTTGTTGGTGTGCATTGGTGCGTTGATTCTGACGACGACGGCGAACTACATGATCTTGTACATGCCGACGTATGCGACCAAGCAGTTGGGGCTTCCGCCGCAGCAGGGCTTTATCGCGACACTGGTGACGGGCTTCGTGATCATGACGTTGACGCCGTTCGTCGGACATTGGTCGGATCGCGTCGGGCGTATTCGCATCATGGCAGTGGCTGGGGCGTTGTTCTTGTGCACGGTGTACCCGGCGTTTGCGTTCATGAATGCGCACGCGTCACTCGCGACGATGATGTTGGTGATGTTGTGGGTGGGAACGTTGAAGGCGGTGTATTTCGCCCCGATTCCGGCGTTGATGTCGTCGTTGTTTCCGACGCGGACGCGGGCGACTGGGATGGCGGTGGGTTACAACCTCGGTACGACGATCTTCGGCGGTTTTACACCGCTTGCCGTCGCGTGGCTGATTGCCTCAACGGGCAACAAGCTTGCACCGGGGCTGTATCTGATGGTCGGCGCCGTCATCAGTTTGACGACGTTGCTGATTGCGCGAGTGAAGATGGGCGCGCGGTAGGCGGTAGGGTTGTGGGGAAAATTCTGTGCTCTTGCGCAGGGTTAGGGGTGACTGGCGGGCGGTTGAGGTTCAATCGCCTGCCGGGCCTCGGTCAGTGATGTTGGACAAAGCCGCCGCTGCCCTCGGTGAGTGGCGCGAACAATCCTTCAAAAAAGGCGTCACCGATTTTCGCGAGTGTCTCGGCCGGATCGCAGGCGTATCCGACGTGCAGGGCTTTCGACAGCGTGCGGGCGACGTCGGCGAGAATCGTTCCCCAGACGGACTCTTCCGTGATGTCCATGACCTCGGCGTATCGCCCGACTTTCATGGAGCAGTGCAAATCTCCCTCGGTGATCCATACGCGAAGCATTTCGACGGCGCTGTCGTCCAGCAGTGCGGCTTCCGGTATCGGGCATTCATTCATGATTCACCTCGCTTCTCGATGTAGGTACGGAGTTGGAGGATTCGTAAGTGCCGCGAGAACGCGGTCGTTTGCGATTCCTCCGTCTGTCGCCGTTGATCGGCTGGGGCAACCGTACCGCGCCGATTTGCGAAATTTCGCGGTACGCCAGATACGGTTTGGACGAATACGAAGCTTCGAAAGGAACCTCAAGCGCCCGTATCGCGAGGGCTGCGGGGGGATTGTTGACGGCAGTTGACTGCATTTTGGATCACTCTTGGCGAGAGTTTTTGCAGACTATTCACAGGGTGTGGTGATGGGGGTGGGACGGAAGTTGCGGAGGAATTCTCGTACTGGCGCGACGCGAACGAAGGCAACGCGAGGCGTTTTGACACACGTGAGGGGAATTTGACCGCCGAATTTTGGACGTCTGGATCGGGGATGGGGGACGGGGGAGAGGGCTGAGCCCGGTGGTCAGCCAGCCGGGGCATCTCATCGACGGCTCAGCGAAGCGTTGCTTCGGCGGAGATCGTGACCTTGTCAGGACGTGTTTAGTGTCCTGCGGTCAGCGTGTGGCACACATTGCCGATCTCGACCAACTGCCCGGTTGTACTGGCAATCGCTCTGGTTCGTCACCCATCCGTCGCGAATCGTGTTCGCGTATTCAGTCGCGTGGACCTCCTGTACGACGCCTGTCGGAAAATCCGATAAGAATTCAACGAATTTTCAGAAGGAAAAATACTGCACCGGTGCAAAGACCTATGCCTCCCATTTTCAGGTAGTAATGGATATTTTTGTAAATGAATAATAATATTTCGTCTCCGCCTTTGATCCAGTAACCTAAAACATGGCCGATGATCGTGAATGTGAATAAAAATATAAACATCGAAATCATTAAATATAAACATAAAATTATTGATTTTAATTTTGATTCTTTATTTATCATCTTTTGTGTTGTTTATCGAAGTTGAAAATGCTCCGGATAACGCGGAATCTCCGATGTTTCCGGTTATCGATGGGATATTGCTTCTTGGTATTGGTTTTGTTATCGTGAATATTCCCGTTGGAATTAATTCATAACTCTTGGAAATTGGGTTGAATATCTTTTCCGTAGGAATTTTTAGAATACTCCCGGTTGCATAGCCGCCAGACGCCCCGACGCTACTAACAATTCCAGCCATAAACGGATCGTCACCGTTTATTTTTGCGGAATAATAACCGCCTATAGCATTCCAAATAACTGTGGGGTTGTAACTTTTTCCGCCGGTTATTGATGCTATAACTGCTGATCCAATTAGATCCGATAGTTTTACGTCGCCGGTTGTGCCATATTGAATGGCGGCATTTACTGCTCCCGATGTTCCTGCTGCTATTAATAGTTCCTTTCCGGCTACCCCTTGAATTATCGCTCTGGCGCCAAGTCCGAGTGATATCCACGTAACTGGATCAGTGGCAACGTCGATAAATCTATCTGTTTTTGTGATGTTGTCTTGGAGGAATTTAATGTCAACGCTGTTAAGATAATTAACTATGTCTGTGGCATCTTTGTCTTTTAACTTCTTGCTGGATCTTATCTGGATGCCATCGGTATCAAGTGCAACATTTGCGTTCGCGATAATCAATTCCTCCCAAGTCACACATGCCACGCCGCCTCCGGTGCAGGCGTCGACAAGTTCCTTGCTTCTTTCGTTGTTGATCGCAAGGTACTTTTCGACAACATCAAGGCAGTCGCCTTGGGATGCTTTGCAGGCCGAGATTTCCTTATCAAGCTGTCGTGCTTCTTTTTCACTGAGGTAGTTGTTCTCAATCTCGATACGTGCGGATGAGGCGGTTGACGTGGTGTCAATTCCACTGCCGCTGGCGGCGGCAATGCCCGCGACGATACTGGTCACCAGATTTTCACGAGCCTCTTTCTCATCCGCTGACCGATCGATTTCGGGCGTATTGCCAGCGTGATCAAGCAAATTGTTCAACACAACACTCGCGGACGCGCCCAACGCCCCTGCGGAGCAGTTACCACCCGAAGCTGCCGCGCCCGCACACCCAACAATGCCTTGCAGCGCTGCGCGCGCAGTCTCGCTGTTGAGGCCATCGGCGATTTGCTTGACCTTTTCCACACCGAGTGTCTGCAAGTAGCCCACGGCGGCGCGTTGCACGAATTCACCCATGCCAGCACTGACGTTGCCACTCGCCGCGGCCGATATGACTGTGGCGATTTGGCGGTAGGTTCCACCCGGTGCCCATCGCTTCGCGTCTTCGAGTTTTCGGTCCAGTTCCGCAAACTTGGTCGGATCCTTCTCTGCCTCGCGAGCCTGCTTCAACGCTGCATAGTCCTTAACCCGGTTATTCAAGAACGACCCCAACTCCCGCTGCACCGCGTGCATGATCTCGAAGCCGGTCTCGATCTGTTCCTTGTCGAATTTGTTGGTGAGGGCGTTGGCGCCGTCCTTGTCGGAGGACACGTCCCGGTTCACGGAGGCGACCGCTTCTTCCGCTGTCTTACCCGTTTTTTCGCGCTGCGCCGCGTCATCGGTAATCTCGATCACGCCCGCACTGATCCCACTTCGCGTGACGCTCCTCTCGCTACCGCTTGCCCCAGCGACCATCGGAGGCGCCACGCTGATCGACCCGGTCTTCGGTAACTCGCTGCCCGGAGTAGCGTTGGCGCCTGTCTCGGCTTTGCCTTTCTGATCGGTGCCAACTTTGGCGCTGTCTCCGCCGCCCGTGGCGAAGCCGCCACCCAGACTGACGCCGAACGCGTCGAACTCGGCGTGGTTCTCGATATCGCGCTCGGTCAAAGATCCGGTTTTCAGACGATTCCTACCTGCTTCGGCAGCCTTGTCGGTCGACGCAATGACGGCGCCCACGAGATCGGTGTTCCCGCCAACCGTGACGTCAAAGCCCTTGTCGCCGGCTTTGATCCCGGCCTGCTCACCCACGCTCGCGAAATCGCTGTTGATCTGCTGATGGCTGACGTTGATGCTGCCGGAGGCGCCGCCTATACCGACTGTGCCGCTAGCACTGATGGATTGGTCCTTGGATTGGTAGACGCTCGTGTCTTGCAAGCTTTCGATATTCAGGTCGCCGCCGACATCCGCCACGACACGCTCACCAGCAATCACCCCGCCCCTGATATTGGTATCGCCACCGGAGGCAACGTTCGCTTCGCCGCCGGCCGTGACGTGGCTGTACTTCTGAGTCACATCACGACCGTCAGCTTTGCCGCGTGACGCGCTGGCGTTTGCCGTTACGCCAAACGCCGCTCCTTTGCTGCCGACCGAAATGCCCACACCAATGCCGCCTGACACACCACTGCTCTTGCGGTGCTGTTCAAAGGTGTTGGTGCTCGCCTGAATGTCGATATCGCCGTCTGCCTTGAGCGCGATGTCGTGCGTTGCGGTGATGTCGCTGCCACGAACGATCAGGGATGAGCCCTCTCCATCTCCCGTCGCGCTAACCGATGCATTGCCGCCAGCGCTTACCGTCGAGCCAACCGACGTGGTGCTTTCCGTTGTCTCGCGACTCTGCTGTAGTGATCCGCCGACGGTGACCGAGATGCTCACGTTGGCTGCGTCACTCAGGTTCTTGATGCTATCGGCCGCATTCTTGACCGCCAGTGCGCCTGCCACCACACCCAGCGCTTTCATGCGCCCGTCATCGACCTTGCCCACGGCCTTGCCCATCTGGCCGACGGTCTCGGCCGCCGCCAATACCGGGCTGGAGATCGCAATCGTCACGCCCGCTTGACGCACTTCCGTCTCGCGCACACTGGCATCCGTCTCGGCGCTCTCGATAATGGCAACACGCTGGGCCTCGATATCGATATCGCCTTTGCCTGCAATGACCTTGCTGCCTTCCTGCCGGTAATCGTTACCCGCCCGCACGGACATATCGCCCGAGACAGAGCCAACTACGCTCCCCGTTTGAGATGTGCTCTCGCGACGCTGCTTGTCCTTCTCGCTGCGTTGGCCGATAGTGAGGCTCGTGCCGCTGCCGAATACGCCGCTCGTAGTGATTTCGGACGTGTTCACCGATCGCTGACGGTCTTCGGCGGACGTGATCGTGACGTCGCGCTTCGCCGAGATGTTCACGTCACCATCGGCGACGACGTTTGAGCCGGCGATCGCAACGTCCTGTCCCGAGGCAATCGTGACCGTGTCCCCCGACACGGTGCTGCCGATGGTTTGCGTAGCGTGCAACTCCCGGAGGCGTTCCTCCGTCGTGGTGGAGAGCAGGCCGCGCTTGGTGTCACGTGACCACCGCACGTCGTCCTGCTCCGTGGTGACGCCGCCGATGGTCACGTCGCCCGTGGCGACGATCTGGACGGTTCCCTTCTGAGCGGCACTGACCTTGTCTTCAGTGGCTCCTGCAACGCCAACGCCAGTTCCAGTGCCGGTTCGGCTGCCACGCCCGGCGCTGACGTCGCGGTCCCCTGCACTGACATATGAACCAAGGATCGTTGCGTTGCCCTTACGCGATTCATCGTCGGTGACGTAAGCCCGTACGCCGCGCTCGTCGAGCACGCGTTGAATGGCTTCAACTTGTCCCGCACCCATCCCGATGTCGCCGCCCGCACGAATCTCGCCGCCACGAACGGTTTCCATGTGAGTGTCGGCGTTCGCGGCGTAGTCGTCGTTACGCACGCGGCCAGTGAAGTCGAGCTTGTCGGTGACGGCGGTGATTTCAACGTCACGCCCCGCAGCGATGATGAGATTGCCGCCCGTGGTCACTTTCGCACCCTCGGCCACCACATCGCGGCCAGCGGCGATGGCGGTGTCGCCGCCCACACCGATGACCGACGCGGCATGCTCGGTGATTTTCGTAAGGCTGCGGTTGTCGCCGCTACGGCTGCCGTCACCAAAGCGCCGCTCCAGTTCGATGGCGCCGACGGACACGTCACGGCCGGCAACCAAACTGGCGTCACCGCCCGCCTGAATCTGCGCGCCGGTAACGCTCAGGTCGCGTCCGGCGATCACATTGAGCGAGTCTTGAGCGTCAATGCGCCCCCCCGATTCGAGGGTGGTACTCCGCCCGCTGCCGCCGCGACTTTCCCAATCGATGCTGCGCGTCCGACTCGTCACGACAACGTCGCGGCCAGCCTCCACGTGCACTTGCTTACCGGTGATATCGCCGCCGATGTTCAAGACGTCGCGCGAGGCGATGACTTCGACCTTGCCGCCCGTCGCACCATCGACGCCGGCAGTGCTGCCATTTCCTTGCGTGCCACGACGCCCGATGACTCCGTGGTTCTCGATATCGACGGCGCGAATCTGTGTACTCGAATCGCCCACGATCCGTCCGCGGTTGCTTACCTGCTGGCTGGCTTGCACGAGCACATCGCGACCAGTCACCAATGCGCCGCCGGGATGCAGGCTCACACGCTTGCCGTGGGCGAGATACAACGTCGGGACCAGTACCGTTTGCGTCGTCCCGTCGGGTAGCGTTACGTCTTGCCGCACCAGCCACACGATGTCGTCGGTCAATGCCTGCATCTGATCTTCAGTGAGGCGAATGCCCACCCGTAACGTCAGGTCGCGACCCGCGCGTGCACCTTGCGTCAGTAATGCCCGGTACTCGGCATCCGCATCCGTTGCACTCGCGGCGTCGTTGCTGTCGTAACCCCGCAGGCGGGCGCGTCCGGTGAGACGAAGAATCTGCTCGCGTACCAGCTTCGCCTCATAGAACCCGTCGCCAATGCGTCGTTCGATACCCGCCGGGTCGATGTTCAGCAGGTCCAGCATGTAGTTGCTGGAGACAAACGTGCCGTAGTCGGTAAAGCGCGCGTCGGTGACCACGAGATAGGGCTGCGACGGCGACGTGACAATGCTGAACAAGCCGCTGCGCGGCAACGTCAGATCGGGAATGCCACCTGAGACAGCGTCGAGCGTCTGAATTGCGCCCGATACTCCGGTCGACGTGCGCTCATGTTGCGGCGCGTCGATGGCGGATTGTGATGTAGTGGAAACCGATGCGTGAGATGAATCGTTGCCATCGATGACAATACGGGGCTGCCCGACATCCGGGAAATTTGTTGCGATTTGGCTGTCGACCCACCTCGCGTCAATGAGACGACCATCGGTCGATGCCGTGTCGATCACGATGTCTCGCGCGTTGATACGCGTCGATTGGTTCGACGAAATCAAGGCGTCAAGACCGCCGACGATGGACCGGTGCTCTGTCGCTCCCAGTTCGACTTGAGGGAACCAGAAATCGCTGTTGCCGCTCTTCTCGTGCCAGTAGAGATGCGACGTCTGGCGGGTCCGATCGATGCGTTCCAGCCCGAGGCTGCGATTCGTAATCTGGCCGCCGTTGCCACGAATGCCGATATTTCCGCCAGCGCTGATCGACGACGCGTGATTGATCGCGCTGCCGCCGTCAACGTTTAGCCGGAACGACCCTTGCGAAGTCAACGTGCCCGGCGCAGACGCATGAATGATTCGGTCGACGGTACTGTGGGTGGTGATGTCCCGTCGGTACTCGTTCGTGTCGCGGCCATCCTCAATCCCGTGGCCGTAACGGAATATCCGTACGCCCTCGTCAGGTGCACCGGTGATGACGCTATTTCGCCCCTCGTCGACATACGTCGGACGGAGGTGCTCGGCTGGGTCGTAATCCGGCCAGAAGCCGATGATCCAGTTGCCTTTTCCGTCGTCCTGAATGGATTCGAAGTGCTGAGTCGAACGCTTGGTGATATTGCGTGAGCTGAAGTTGACGTCGAACCCAGACCCCTTGTAGACCTCGATGATCGGATTCACTAAGGAGAAGGTCTTCTTGCCGGTATCGAGTGTCGTGAGATGCCCCTTGGGCAGCGTGACGGTAATCGGCGTGCCGGCCACGTATAACTTTTCGGCCGAGAGCTCTGCTCTGGCCTCTCGCCCCCACTGCCATTGAGTGAACGGAATGTTGGCCGGGTTCGGGACTTTGTTGACTTCTTTGATGTCGTAGCTCGGTTGCCCGTGGTCATTCAATTTATAGATGACCTCATTGACCATGGCAGGCCCACCGTCGATCTGGAGGCTATGGCTCCAATGCGTCGTGGGCAATCTTTCACACGGGGCACCGCTCACCGCCTGGCATTGTTCGAACTCTGAGGCACCGGGAAACGTGAGGTAACCCGCAATCCAGATGTGTCGAACCACCGTAGTCGTACCCGCGTCGACGCCGCGCTCGATCGTGACCTGACCGCGCTCGTTCACGAACGTCTTGACCGCGACATCGATGTCGCCACCGGCTTCGATCGTGGCCGATCGATTGGTCAGTCCGGCCGATTGCCGGGCAAGAAATCCGTCAGCGTCGCGCGTGTCCGCCGCGCCGATGCGCAAGCCGTTGAGGCTGTACAACGTTGCACCGCTTTCGTTCAACACCTGACCTTGCGCGAAGACATCGAGTTGCTGCGTCGCCGCCATGACGGCTTGCGCCCCGGCGTTGGTCAGGTGCGTGCCGTCGAATCTGATGCGCCCGCCGATGACGGCGCCGGTGTTAACGAAGGTCGGCGTGCGCAGCCAGACCTCGTCGCCATCGATTCGCGTTTCGTTGTCGATCCGGTCGGTGGCGTTGGCGTAGACGGCCTTCCCCCTGATGCGTCCGCCGTCTTGGTTGCGTAGCTGCGCCGCATGGATCGTCAGTTGTTGCACCGCCTCCAGTTCGCCAGTGATCGTCAGCAGGCCGCCAATCGTCAGGTTGAGATCGCTGTTGGCGCGCCAGAGATGCGCGGGGCTGTAAGTGAAATCGCCCGGCAGGGTGACGTGCAGGTTGTTGCCCGCGCGAAGCTGTCCGGTGCCGATGAGGTGCGTTGCGGTCAGCGTGAGGTCACGGTTGACGGCGATTTCGCCGCCAGTGTGATTGATCCCGGCTGCGAGAAGCGTCGCGTCACGGCGAGCCTGAAGCTGGCCGAGATTGTCGAGCGTGGCCGTGCTCGTGCCGTTCTGCCCGGCAAGGTGCAAGTCCTGACCGGCGAACAGCGTGCCCGCATTCTCTACGCGATCGCCCATGCCGAGCCGAAGGTCGTTGCCAGCGCTGACGTTGGCGCCCGGACCGTTGGCCAAGGTCCGCGCCAGTAGTGAGACGTCACCGTTTCCGGCAATGAAGCCGGTCGGCCGGGACGTCGTTGCGGGGAGCGTGGCGTGGTTGCGAACGACGTCGGCGGTGAGCGTCAGTTCACCTCGCGTGGCGTTGACGATGCGTCCGTCGGTGTTGTCCAGCGTGGCGGCTGCCACGGTGATGGCTTCGTCGGACGTGGTGGGCACACTTTCGCTTGAGATGCCTGTAGCGTCGTTACCTTGATGCGAAAGCGCTTCATCGCTGGCCATTTCGGAGGGGCGCTTGCCCGCAACTTCGATACTCCCGCGAACGTTTTGAATGTCGCCACCGGCGCGCACGTGCATTGTGCCAGTCGAAAAAATCTCACCGTCAGCGTTATCTACATTGCTGCGCGCCGTGAGCGACAGCGTGTCGTTCGTCCGGATGCTGCCTTGCCGGTTGACGGCGTTGCGGCCATTCACCTGCATGGCACCGCCGGCGTGGATCTCGCCATCCGTGTTGTCGAGATCGTCATTGGTCGTCAACGACAACCGCCCGTTCGTGCGCACATGACCCTGCCGATTGACGAAGTCAGTGCCGCTTGCGACGGCGAGCGATTGGCCGGCTTCGAGACGGGCGCCGTCGAGGTTCTCGATGCGGTTCGCCGACACGTTGACGGCGCCATTGCCTGCTATGAAGCCGCCCACGTCGGTGCCTTCAATACGGGCAGACGCACGGTTCAGGAGGTGTCCGGATACGGCAACGTCGAGCGCCTGATTTCCTACGTTGACGATGGCGCCGTTGTCGTTGGTAAGACCGCTTGCCGAAAGCGACAGTTGTGCCGTGCTCCCGGCAGTTTCGATGCGGCCGTCGGTGTTATCGACCCCTTCCGTCACCATGAGGCGCATGCTGTCTTGCGCTACTGTGCGGCCCGACCGATTGACGAATGCGCCGCCAATCGTGGCATCGAGCGCTTCGGCCGCGCGGAGCTCGCCGTCCTCGTTGATCAGATCTGCGGCGGCTTCCAGCGCGAGCGACTTGCCTGTGCGAATCGCGCCGCCGGTGTTGTCCAGCGTGCCGGTGGTCAGGGCCACGTCCGCGTTTGCCGCGATCTGTGCGCCGTTTCGATTGCGGATGGCGTCCACCGCGACGATCCGGGTCTGACCGTGGCCGCTGTTGCGCATTGCGCCGCCGTCGTTGTCGAGTTCCCGGGCGAAGACTTGCAGGTTGTCTGCCGACTCGATCGCGCCTTGTGCGTTGCCGAGCGTCGTCTGCGCAGTCAGCGAGACGGACTCACCGGCGAAGACGCCGGATGCGTTCTCGATGAACGTCTCGGCATCTGCTGACAACGTCCGCAATGCCGTTATGCGGCCGTGATTGTTGGAAAGCGATTCTGCGGTCAGTTTCAGGTCACCGTTCGTGCCGATCTGACCGCTGCGGCTCTCAATGGCCGTGGCAAGGATCGACAGCTTGCCGTCACCCGCATGCGCGACCGTGCCGTTGGTGTTGTCGAATGTCCGCGTCTCGATCCGTGCGTCGCGCGCGGCAAGCTTGATGGCTCCCGTGCGGTTGCTCAGGGTTTCCGTGATATTCAGGCGCGCGGGCGCATCGCCCTGTGGATCGGATTGCACAATCTCGCCCGCGTCGTTGTCGAGCCGGGCCGCATTCATCGTCAACCGGGCGGAGGACATCTGCCCGCGAACGTTGCGGATTGTGTCGGCTGACGTATCAAGATGGCCATCCGTATCCAACTTGCCGCCGGAATTGTCGAGAACATCGCCCACGGCAAGCACGACATGTTGCCGGGCAAGAATCTGACCGCCGGTGTTCAAGAGGCTGCCCGCCGTCTCGAACCGGAACGTACCGTCGGACGCCCATCTCCCGCTATTGACGGCATTACCGGCCGTCATGACCACATCGCCCTTGCCGGCGATCTCGCCTTGGGTGTCGGTCTGCGACGTGTTGAGCAACTCGCGGGATACGTTGATTCGCATCCCCGCATCGCTCAACGCCAGTAAGCGACCGCCGTCGTTGTGCAGCGCCCCTGCGTCGAGCGAGAAGAGGCCACCCGATTGGATCAGGCCGACTTGATTGCTCAACAACCCGTGCGTCAGCAAGTACAGCGCGTGCTTCGCGGAGACGGTGCCCCGGTCGTTGCGCCAGCTATCCGCACTCACACGCATCGTGCCGTTGGTGGCGAGTGTGCCGTCGGTGTTATCGAATCGACCCGTTGACAGGCGCAGCACCCCCGCGCCCGCGTGCTCGATCTTGCCCGACGCGTTGTCCAGCGCCGTCGAGGTGACTGACAGGTCGTCGCCGTTGGCGGTAATTTGGCCGTTGCGGTTATCCAGCGCACCGAGAAGGGCGAGTTTCGTGGAGGATGTTCCCCACTGAGAGATGCTGCCGCGATGGTTGCTTAAACCGGCAGTCGCAACCGACAGGTGTTGCGTTGTCAGCGACGCACCGTCGTGATTCATGGTGCCGAAGCTGCTTAAATTCGATGTGCCGCCGACGCGGGTCGTGGTGCCGGCCAAGGTGAGGGGGCCGCCGAGTGCGTGGAGAAAGAGATTCTGCGGGGTTGTCGTCGACGCACTGGACAGGTCGATGGCGTTCGCGGTGAAGCGAATATTCCCCGTCGTGGCGTGCGTACCGGTGGCGCGCAATGAACGAGCGACGGAGAGCGTGATGTCCGACGTTGGGCCGGGCGTCCCGTCTGGATTGGCTCCAGCGGCAATCGTGCCGCTCGATACCACGTCGCCTGCGTCGACCTGCCAGTGGCGTGCGGCAGACGCGATGCCGTCGTGCTGCCACGTTCCACCAATAAGGAGTTTCACGTCCCGCCCGCCGCGAAGCTGTCCTGTGCTGATCAGGTCGCGCGTCGTGCGTACATTCAGCGCATCATTCGCGAGCACGTCGCCACCAATACGGATGGTGTCGGCGGCAGTGGCATCGAGCACCTCGCCCGCATGGACTTTGCCGTCGATGCGTAGCTCGCCAGCGCTGGTCAGCGTCAGCGTGCCGCCGTTTGCCGAGATGTCGCCATCGATGTTCACGCCGACACCCGCTTCGGTGCCGATGAGCCGGATCTTGCCGGCGTACATGCCGCCTAAACGGGAGACGTCCAGCGCAAAGGCGGGGGCGTCACTCGCGGTGGCCTCGGTCGAGCGCACGTCAAACGTCGTCGCGTCGATCTCGTTGCGGCCGGTCACGACGTCCAACGTCGGTGCGTGAATCGCCGCATTGACTTCGATGGCCCGTGCAAGCAACGCAGCATGCGTGAGGTTGCCCGCATTCAGACCGTTGCCGGTCACACGAATCGCACCCTCGGTGACACGAAACGCTTCCAACGACCCGCTGCCACCAAACACGGGGATGCCGGTTGTCAGTACCCCGCGCGACGTGTTGATGAAGCCGCACCCGTTACAGGTGATGCCATTCGGGTTGCTGACGATGACTTCGGCGCGGCTGCCGGCGACCTCGAGATACCCCGCCAGATTCGACGGCAGTGCACTCGTCACCTGATTCAGAATGATTCGCGCCGGATCGCCGGTCAGATTGGGGTTGCCCGGCACCCATCCCCCCGTTTGCGTCTGCACGATCGAGCGGGCGTTGTTGAGAATGGCGCCTTGTGTCGGCACGTCGAACTGCTGGTACTGGTTATGCGAGACACCGCCCGCCGTCGGGGCCGTGATGTTTACCAGCGGCAAGCCGTTGGGCGTGACGCTGACGCCGGGCGCGTGGGGTCCCGGCGCGGCAACGATTTGTGCGTGGGTTTGCGCGCTGAATCCCAGAACAGTGAACGCAAGTAGCGTCGCAACGGTGCGTTGGCGATACCCGGCAGTGACGGTGGCGGTGACGATGGCGGAGGCACCCTCTCGGCCACAAGCACCCCGGCGACGCGCGCTACGCGATGCCCCGGGCGTACGGCCACGGCGGACATGTTCACCGACGGCAATCCATTGGCGCCGGACGTGACTGAAGACAAGACGGAAGCAGCGTTGATTCATGGAAAGTCTCAGTAGCGAAGGGCGAGGGAGAAGCCGGCAACGGCGGAACTGACCGGGAAACCGGCCGGGCGATAGAGCGGCTTGGCAAGAAAGACGTCGTAACTGGCGCTGACGAACGCGCCGGCGTTGGCGCCGAACTGACCGCGTGCGCCGATGACAGCGCCCGCGAGCCGCGTGCCGGGTAGGTCGCGCGTGCCCGGGCCGAAGACCTGTCCGTAGTCGATGCCGACGTAGAGCGCGTGTGCGCTTGTGCCTATTGGCAGATGGATTTCGTTGCGAAGAAAGAAGCCGCGCGACGCACTCAACGTGTAGTCGCCTGTGAAGCCGCGCACGCTGTATCGGCCACCGATGGCGATCTGGTCGACGGCCCATAGGGCGTTGGCGGTGGTCTGCGCGTGGAAGACACCGACGTAGCGCAACGGTGTCGGACCGATGGATAGCGCGGGAAATGCCGGCAATGCGGGCAGCGGAACCGACCACTGTGCATCCAGCAAGACGACGCGGTAGCGGTAGGTTTGCGGCGTAGGGCGTTGGGTGACCGGGTCACGCAAATCGTCTTGCGCGCCGAACCACGGCATGCCTTGCCGGTAGCCCAGCACGATGTCGGCCTGTGCCGCGCCAAGGTATTGGCGGCGCGCCACGCTGAGCTGCAAATAGGTGTTGTTCCGGTACTGCTGCGAGATTTCGAAGTCTTCGATGAAGCTCTTGCCGAACCGGCGGCCGAGTCGTACGTCGAGTGCGGTCTTACCGTTGCGGTCACGTTGCACCACGCGTTCGACCTTCAGTTCGGCGATCTGATTACGCCCGCTCGACACGAATGTTTGATTCGCCCCGGCAATGCGCTGGAAGTACGCGCGCGTACTGCCGAAGAGGGAAACCGTGTTGTAGCCCCACGGGAATGAGTAGCTCAGACTCCCGCCTTTCGCGCCGAAACGATCGTCGCCGGTGGCAAGGTCGTGCTGTACCGCGACGTCAAGCAGATCGTTCAACCCCAGCACGTTGTCGATACCCAGCGCGAGTTGTCCTTGCAGTCGCCCCGTGTCCCGGGTGCCGCTGTTGTCGACGGAGGCGAGCAGACGCCACGCACGACGGCGTTGGGTATCGATGACCAGCACGCTCGTGCCCGGCATTTCACCCGGCTCGATGCGAATGTCGGCGTCCTGACTCGGCATGCGCTTGAGCTGTTCAAGGCCTTGTTCGAGTGCGGCGAGTGACAGCACGTCGCCCTCGCTCACGGGCAGCGCGGCCCGCCATGAGGTGCGGGTGTCCGGATCGCTGAACCTGACGGCAGAGATCACCCCCGGGATTAGCCGCAACGTGAGGCGCCCGTCCGTCAGATCCTGTTCGGGCACCACCACGCGTGTCGTCAGCCAGCCGCGGGTCAACACGGCATCTGTGGCGAAGGTGGCTATCTGGGCGACCCCCGCAGCCCCCGCGCACTGCGTGATGAACGGCGTCAGGGCGCTTTGTAGGAATTCGAGTGACGGCGGGAGAGGCGTACCGTCCACGGCGGCGACATCGATGTCGCGAAGCACCACGCATGGCGCTTCCGCCGGTAGCGTGGTCAGTGGCGCGGTGTCAGCCGTTGATGTGGCGGGCGCCACAGGTGTGACGGGGGACAGCCGGACATCGGGGGCGTCGCTGCGTCGCTCCCGCTCTTCGGTCTCGCGCCGTTGCTGTTCGAGACGTTGGTCTTGCACGCCCTGACGGGTGGCGTCGCGAAGGCCTCGAAGCTCGGGGAGGGCAACCGGTTGCATGGGTTGCGCCACGACCGCTGCGCCCGCCGTGGCTGCCGCTTTCGCCGCAAGCGGGAGGGCGAGGACGAACACTGCGGCAACGCGGGACAGGAAAAAATCAGGACGGTCACGGAGTTTCACGAATGCATTGCCCGGTGATGGGTTCGAAAAACGCAGCACGCGACAAGACACCCGTCGGCCGGAGGTCGTCGGTACGTGTCATTTCGTATGCGCACGCAGGTGCGGGAGGAGGGCGTAAAAGTGAGCACGACGGGCGTGCTACGGCCGGGGGGGGCTTACACCTACGCGTTAGGCCGGGGTTTGCAATGAGAACCACAGATGGCGAAACAGACAGCGATTTTGTCAGTCTGGCGATGACTTGTAATTGTAAAAATCGCTCAAATGACGAGAATCAGAATCGTCCGATACGGTGTTACGTGATATCCCAAGCTCTTTTTGGCATCTGGACGCATGATTTCAGCATTTGGCAATCGCGCGCCAACTGCTCGTCAACTGCTCGCCGATACCTCGCGTTTTCCCCACCCCCTGGCCTGAAATCCGAGCTTGTAGCGGGTAATTTTTTTCGCTAGTATTTTAGGCATAAACTATTTACGATTTAACAAAGATCGACGTGAACGGTGCGTGGTCTGTGTTTTCCGGAGGGTGAAGATGAATATCGTCTGTATCGGTGGCGGTCCTGCCGGCCTGTATTTCGGGTTGTTGATGAAGCTGCGCCAGCCGTCGCACCGCGTGGTGGTGGTCGAGCGCAATCGTCCGTACGACACCTTCGGCTGGGGCGTGGTGTTCTCCGACGCCACCATGGATAACCTCCAGGTTGCCGATCCGGTGAGCGCCGCACAGATCAACGAGGCCTTCAATCACTGGGACGACATCGATATCCACTTCGAAGGCCGCACCATTACATCGGGCGGCCACGGCTTCATCGGCATCGGCCGCAAGAAGCTGCTCAATATTCTTCAGGCACGTTGCGAAGCGCTCGGCGTGGAACTCGTCTTCGAGACGGATGTTGCCGACGATCAGGAGATCGCCCGCCGTTATCAGGCCGATCTGGTGATCGCGTCCGACGGCCTGAACAGCCGCATTCGCACCCGTTACGCCGACTCGTTCCGCCCCGACATCGACACGCGCAAGAACCGCTTCGTCTGGCTCGGCACGCATCAACGCTTCGACGCTTTCACCTTCGCGTTCGAGAAAACCGAGCACGGCTGGTTTCAGGCCCACGCCTACCAGTTCGATGCCGACACGTCGACATTCATCGTCGAGACCCCCGAGGAAGTCTGGCGCGCCCACGGCATCGACCAGATGAGCCAGGAAGAGGGCGTGAAGTTCTGCGAGCAACTGTTTGCCAAGTATCTCGGCGGCAATGAACTGCTCAGCAACGCCAAGCACCTGCGCGGCTCGGCGATCTGGATTCAGTTCCCGCGCGTGATCTGCGAGCGCTGGGTGCACTGGAACGACATGGACGGCAAACGTGTGCCGGTGGTGCTGATGGGCGACGCCGCACACACGGCGCACTTCTCCATCGGTTCGGGCACCAAACTCGCGCTCGAAGATTCCATCGCGCTGGCCGACGGTCTGGGGACCGACGGTGTCGATGCGCTGCCGCGTGTTCTCAACGATTACGAGGCAGCGCGCAGCATCGAAGTGCTCAAGATTCAGAACGCCGCACGTAATTCCACGGAATGGTTCGAGACCGTCGATCGCTACGCCAATTTCTCGCCGGAACAATTTGCCTACTCGCTGCTGACCCGCTCGCAGCGCATCTCGCACGAGAATCTGCGCGTGCGCGACGCGGCTTATGTCGACGGTTTCGAGGACTGGCTTGCATCGCACGCCGGCGTGGAGCGCGCCGCCGGTCAGCACTCGATTCCACCGATGTTCACGCCGTTCAAGGCACGCGGGCTCACGCTCAAGAATCGCATCGTGATGTCGCCGATGGCCATGTATTCAGCCGTTGACGGCGTGCCGGGAGACTTCCATCTGGTGCACCTTGGCAGCCGTGCGCTCGGCGGCGCGGGCATGATCGTCGCGGAAATGACCTGCGTGTCGCCGGACGCGCGTATCACGCCGGGATGCCCGGGGCTGTGGAACGACGCCCAACGCGACGCGTGGAAACGTATCGTCGACTTCGTGCACGCCGGTGGCGACGCGAAAATCGCCATGCAGATCGGCCACGCCGGACGCAAGGGCTCGACGCGTCTCGCGTGGGACGGCATCGACCAGCCGCTCGATGAGGGCAACTGGCCGCTGATCTCCGCCTCGCCGCTGCCCTATATCGACGGTGTCTCGCAGACGCCTCGCGAGATGACCCGCGCCGACATGGATCGCGTGAAAGACGACTTCGTGCAAGCCACGCGCCGCGCCGCCGAGGCCGGTTTCGATTGGCTGGAACTGCACTGCGCGCACGGCTATCTGCTGTCGAGCTTCATCTCGCCGCTGACCAACCAGCGCAGCGATGAATACGGCGGCTCGCTGGAGAACCGCCTGCGCTATCCGCTCGAAGTGTTCCACGCCGTGCGTGCCGTCTGGCCGGAGAACAAACCGATGTCGGTACGTATTTCCGCCAGCGACTGGGTCGAAGGCGGCATTACGCCGGACGACGCGGTGCTCATCGCCCGTGCCTTCAAGGCCGCAGGCGCAGACCTCATCGATTGTTCGTCGGGGCAGGTGAGCAAGGAAGAAAAGCCGGTTTATGGCCGCATGTTCCAGACGCCGTTCGCCGATCGCGTGCGCAACGACGCCGGTATTCCGACGATCGCCGTGGGCGCCATCTTCGAGGCCGATCACGTGAACAGCATCATCGCGTCGGGCCGCGCCGACCTGTGCGCGCTGGCACGTCCGCATTTGGCCGACCCGTTCTGGACGCTGCACGAAGCCGCAAAGATCGGCTACAAGGATCTCGCGTGGCCAGCGCAGTACTATGCCGGCAAACGTCAGTACGAGACCAATCTGGAACGTGCTGCCGCCTACGCACAACAGATCGGTAAATAAGGACGCGTGATGACGCAACAAACGACACCGGCTAATTCCGCTAATGCCGCAGTGCCCACTTCGCTGAAAGGCGTGCACGCCCTCGTGACGGGCGGGGCGCGCGGCATTGGCGAAGCGGTGGCGCGCTCGCTGCTCGCAAAGGGCGCGCGTGTCACGCTGCTCGGGCGCAGCGAGGCCGCGCTTGCGGCAGGGACGGAGGCACTGGCGTCCCACGGTGAGGTCAACTGGGTGAGCGCGGATATCGCCGACGCCGCCGCGGTCGAAGCCGCTTTCGCGCGCGCAGCGGAACGCTTCGGCCCGGTGCAGGTGCTCGTGAACAACGCAGGGCAGGCGGTGAGCGCACCGTTCGGCAAGACCGACAGCGCGCTGTGGCAACAGATGATCGGCGTGAACCTGACCGGGACGTTCCACTGCATTCAGGCAGCACTGCCCGCGATGCTGGCCGCCGGCTGGGGCCGCATCGTCAATGTGGCGAGCACGGCCGGGCTGGTCGGCTATCCGTACGTCACCGCCTATTGCGCGGCGAAGCACGGGGTCATCGGTCTCACGCGGGCGCTGGCGCTGGAAGTCGCCAAGAAGGGCGTGACGGTCAATGCTGTCTGCCCGGGCTACACCGAGACCGACATTCTGCGCGACACGATTGCAAACATCGTCGCAAAAACGGGCCGCAGCGAAGCAGAGGCGCGCGCCGAGCTGGCCAAACACAATCCCCAAGGACGTCTGGTGCAACCGGATGAAGTCGCCGACACGGTGCTGTGGCTGTGTCAGCCCGGCGCGGGCGCGATCACCGGCCAATCGGTCGCGGTCGCGGGTGGCGAAGTCCTGACGGGCTGATAACAATCGAATGGCGTCAGATGGCCCGGTCGCGGTGCCGATGACACCCAAGGAGGCAAATGTAATGAGTGACGTGAAACTGACCATGGCGCACCACAAGCGCCCGTTCGCGAACTTCGAGGCCAAACATTTTCTGTGGTCGGTGTCGAACGACGCGCAAGGGCGTCCGAGCATCGGCACCATCACGCTGAACCGGCCCGACAAGAAGAACCCGCTCACGTTCGACTCGTACGCCGAGCTGCGCGATCTGTTCCGTGGTCTGGTCTACGCGACGGACATCAAGACGGTGGTCGTGACAGGCGCGGGCGGTAACTACTGCTCGGGCGGCGACGTGCATGAAATCATCGGCCCGCTCACGCAGATGCGCATGCCGGAACTGCTCGATTTCACGCGCATGACGGGTGACCTCGTGAAAGCGATGCGCGCGTGTCCGCAGCCGATCATTAGCGCAATCGACGGCATTTGCGCCGGTGCGGGCGCGATGATGGCGCTCGCCTCGGACATGCGTCTGGGCACGCCGCAGACGAAGACGGCATTCCTCTTCGTGCGTGTGGGGCTGGCCGGTGCCGATATGGGCGCCTGCACGCTGCTGCCGCGCATGATCGGTCAGGGCCGCGCATCGGAACTGCTGTACACCGGTCGCGTGATGACGGCGGAGGAGGGGCTGCAATGGGGCTTCTTCAACGCGTTGCACGATGGCGGCGCGGTGCTCTCGGCAGCGCAAACGCTGGCCGATCAGATCGCCTGCGGCCCGACGTTCGCACATGGTGTGACGAAGAAGCTGCTGCATCAGGAGTGGAACATGGGTGTGGACGAGGCCATCGAGGCCGAAGCCGAAGCGCAGGCCATCTGCATGCAGACGCAGGACTTCCGCCGCGCTTACGACGCTTTCGTCGCGAAGCAGAAGCCGGTATTCAAGGGCGACTGAGGCGAACCAAACGATGAGCCAGAACACGACGCACAACGTGCACGCCAGCACCCCGCAGAACGCCCGCAATGGCGACTTCCTCGCGTGGCCGTTCTTCGACGACGCGCATCGCCAGCTCGGCACGCAACTCGACGCGTGGTGCACGCAAGAGCTGCATGTCGATCATGACGCTGACACCGATGCGACCTGCGTGTCGCTGGTGCGCCAATTGGGGCGCGCGGGATGGCTGAAGTATTGCGTACCGGCCAGCCATGGCGGCGCGCTCGACAAACTGGATTCGCGCGCCCTGTGCGTGCTGCGCGAGACGCTGGCGCGTCACGACGGGCTGGCCGATTTTGCCTTCGCCATGCAAGGGCTGGGTAGCGGCGCCATCACGCTCGCCGGAAGCGACGATCTGAAACAACGCTATCTGCCGCGCGTTGCGGCGGGTGAGGCGATCGCAGCATTTGCCCTGTCGGAACCCGACGCAGGCTCGGACGTCGCGGCAATGGCCTGCACGGCGACACTCGACGGCGATCACTACGTGCTCAACGGCGAGAAGACGTGGATCTCGAACGGCGGCATCGCGGATTTCTATTGCGTGTTTGTGCGCACGGGAGAAGCGCCGGGCGCGCGTGGCATCAGCGCCTTTGTGGTCGACGCGGACACACCGGGACTGACGATTGCTGAGCGCATCGACGTGAGCGCGCCGCATCCGCTCGCGCGGCTCAAATTCGAGAACTGCCGGGTGGCGGCGTCGCAGCGATTGGGGGAAGCGGGGCAGGGCTTCAAGGTCGCAATGATGACGCTCGATATCTTCCGGGCATCGGTGGCGGCGGCGGCGCTGGGTTTCGCGCGTCGTGCACTCGACGAAGGGCTGGCGCGTGCCAAGTCGCGTCAGATGTTCGGTCAGACGCTTGCCGACTTTCAACTGACGCAGGCAGCGCTGGGTGACATGGCGACGGCCGTGGACGCGGCGGCGCTGCTGACGTACCGCGCCGCATGGCAGCGCGATGTGCTGGGGCAGCGCACCACGCGCGAGGCCGCGATGGCAAAGATGTTCGCGACGGAATCGGCCCAGCAGGTGATCGACCGGGCGCTGCAAATGTTTGGTGGTGCCGGGGTCGTGTCGGGCGCCATTGTGGAGCGGCTCTATCGCGAAATTCGCTCGCTGCGAATTTACGAAGGGGCTACGGAAGTGCAAAAGCTGATCATCGCGCGCGAACTGCTCAAAGACGGCTGAACGTTGCTAACGGCACGTTGACCGCCGGCCACGGGCCGACCTCATGCTGCATTGCTGGATTACCGGGGGCAAGGAGAAGCACATGGAACGATCTGGACATCTCGACACTTTCGCGCGCGACAATCTGCCGCCCGCAGATCAGTGGCCCGAGTTTCTGCTCGACAATCCCGACGTGGCGTATCCGGCGCGCATCAACTGCGCAGCGGAATTGCTCGATCGCACGATTGCGCAAGGGCGCGGCGATGCCCCGGCGATTTACTCGGTCGAGAACGGGCAACCGACGACCACGTCGTATCGCGGTCTGCGCGAGATGGTCGACCGGATCGCCCATGTGTTGTGCAACGACATGGCACTGGTGCCGGGCAATCGTGTGTTGCTGCGCGGCCCGAATAATCTGTTCATGGCGGCAGCATGGCTCGCGGTGATCAAGGCGGGGCTGGTCGGCGTGCCGACGATGCCGCTGTTGCGCGCGAAGGAACTCAAGCAAATCATCGACAAGGCGGAGGTCAGCGCCGCACTGTGCGACGGCCGCCTGAAGGAAGAGCTGGAATTCAATCGTCAGACGGGGCATGACTATTTCTGTCCGGCGTTGACGCAGGTGGTGTACTTCCACGACGCAGGTGAGCACTCACTGGAGGCCCGCATGGCGCGTCAGCCGGCGAGCTTCGAGGCGTGCGACACGGCGGTGGACGACGTCTGTCTGATTGCGTTCACGAGCGGCACGACGGGGCAGCCGAAGGGCACAATGCACTTTCATCGCGACGTGCTCGCGATGTGCGATCTGTTCCCGCGTCACGTGCTGAAGCCGGGGCCGGACGATATCTTCTGCGGCACTCCCCCGTTAGCGTTCACTTTCGGTACGGGCGGCTTGCTTACGTTCCCGCTGCGTGTGGGGGCGGCGACGGTGCTGCTCGAAAAGCTCACGCCGGACTCGCTGCTGCAAGCCATTCAGGACTATCGCGCGACGATCTGCTTCACGGCGCCGACGTTCTACCGTCAGATGGCTGGGCTGGTAGGTAAGTACACGCTATCGAGCCTGAAGAAGACGGTCTCGGCGGGCGAGGCGTTGCCGGATGCGACGCGCCAGCTGTGGAAGCAGGCGTCGGGGATCGAGATGATCGACGGGATCGGCGGCACGGAGATGATTCACATCTTCATCTCGGCCGCGAACGGCGATGTGGTGCCGGGCGCTATCGGCAAGCCGGTGCCGGGCTACATCGCGATGATCGTTGACGAGAACATGCAGCCGCTGCCCCCGGGCAAGGTCGGCAAGCTGGCGGTGAAGGGCCCGACAGGGTGCCGCTATCTCGCGGATTCGCGCCAGAAGAACTATGTGAAGCAAGGCTGGAATCTGCCGGGCGACACGTTCATGTGCGACGAAGCGGGCAATTACTACTATCAGGCGCGCTCGGACGACATGATCGTCTCGGCGGGCTATAACATCGCGGGCCCGGAGGTGGAGTCGGCGCTGTTGCAGCACCCCGCCGTTGCGGAGTGCGGCGTGGTAGGGGCGAACGACGACGCGCGCGGGCAGATCGTGAAGGCGTACGTGGTGCTCAAGCCGGGGCAACCGAGCGACGAGGCCATGGTGAAGACGCTTCAGGAGTATGTGAAGGCTAACATCGCGCCTTATAAATATCCGCGTGCCATTGAATTTGTGGACGCGCTGCCGCGCACGGAAACGGGTAAATTGCAGCGCTTCAAGCTGCGGCAGATGGCGCAGTAAGGGAGGAGTGAATGATGTCGACGACTGACGCGGCCGCGCATGCGTTCGTGAAGCCGCTGCTGGTGCGCTTCAAGCATTGCGATCCGGCAGGCATCGTGTTTTACCCGCGCTACTTCGAAATGATCAACGATCTGGTCGAAGACTGGTGCGCCGAAGGGCTAGGTTTGTCTTTCGGCGAAATGCACCTGCGCGATGGACTGGGCGTGCCGACGGCAAATGTCGAATGCCGGTTCAGTGCACCGAGTTTTTTGGGCGATACGCTGTCGCGTTCGCTAGAAGTCACGCGTCTCGGACGCTCGTCGATGACGCTGCGCATCCGCTTCGCAGGCGCAAACGACGAGACGCGTTTGCAAGCCACGCTGGTGTTGGTCTGGGTCGCGAAAGGCGAGGGCGGCAAGCCCGCACCCATCGCCGTGCCCCCAGCCCAGCGCGCGGCAATTGTGCGCTTTGCCGCACCCGATTCTGTAATTGAAGGAGTGACCTGATGCTGCAAGTTCTGCAACCGCCCGAGTGGGCGAAACCGCGCGGCTACGCGAACGGCATGGCGTTCGAGATGTCAGTAGGCAGCCGCATCGTGTTTGTAGGCGGTCAGATCGGCTGGAATGCACAGCAACGCTTCGAGACGGACGATTTCGCTCTGCAAGTGCGTCAGACGCTGGAAAACATCGTGGCGATTCTCGCGGAAGGCAACGCGAAGCCGGAACACATCGTGCGCATGACCTGGTACGTGAAGAACAAAGCGGAGTATGTGGCGAACTATCCGGCGATTGGCGAGCACTATCGCGCAGTCATCGGGCGCCATTTTCCTGCGATGACGGCGGTGGAAGTGGCCGATCTTGTGGAGGACGAAGCTAAGGTGGAAATCGAAGTCACCGCAGTGGTGCCGGCAGCCTGATTTTTTGTTTCGCTTGTGGGGAAGGGGCCGAAAACCTCCCCGCTGGACAGACCGAAGCCCCTTCCCGCTGCTCAGACAGTGTTCAACTCGCCTCGGGAAGGGGCTCCGGTCTATCCTTACCCACGTCGCTGGTCCCTCCGGCGACACCGCCCCCTCCGCTCTTCGTTTCCTCTTCCCGCCAAACAAAAACGCCAGACATCGTCTGGCGTTCTTGTTTGATTCCCTGCCGGGCTGTCAGTTATGCAGCTTTCTGCTCGCCCTGCACTTTGTCCAACTCGGCCTGTGTCAGCCAGTACGTTGCGGGCAAATCCAACTCATCACAGTTGTGACCCTCA
>NZ_NGUQ01000005.1 GCF_002179965.1 Pandoraea sp. PE-S2T-3 | reverse complement strand
TAGCGGATTTTGAGGTGGCAAGCGCTGGCGAGTCCGGCGCCTGCCACCGAATGTCTGTTTGCTCTTTGTGATTTACCCGGCACCCGAACGAGGGCTGCCACGCTCTTTGGAGAATTTCCATGCAGAACCAAAAAATCCGTATCCGCCTGAAGGCCTTCGACTATCGTTTGATCGACCAGTCGGCTGCTGAAATCGTCGAAACCGCCAAGCGCACGGGCGCTATCGTCAAGGGCCCGGTGCCCCTGCCGACGCGCATCGAGCGTTTCGACATCCTGCGTTCGCCGCACGTCAACAAGACGTCGCGCGATCAGCTCGAAATCCGCACGCACCAACGCCTGATGGACATCGTCGATCCGACGGACAAGACCGTCGACGCGCTGATGAAGCTGGACCTGCCGGCAGGTGTCGACGTCGAGATCAAGCTGCAGTAAGGCTTACGGGCGACTTTGCTCTCGAAAGCCCCGCCAATGCTGGATCTGGTGGGGCTTTTGTTATGCGATTTAGCAACACTTGTCAAGCGATAAAAGCTCGTCTATAATGGCGGGCTCAAGTGTAGTTTTGAAAAGATGGCCCACATCCGTGGTCCATCCTTTTGTCATTTAGCCCCGGCCAATCGCAGTCGGGAATGGAGAAAATCATGAGCCTTGGCCTTGTCGGTCGCAAGGTTGGCATGACGCGTATTTTCACGGACGACGGCGATTCGATTCCCGTTACCGTGCTCGACGTGTCTAACAACCGTGTGACGCAAATCAAGACGGATGAAACGGACGGCTATACCGCCGTTCAAGTTACTTTCGGTAAGCGTCGCGCCACGCGCGTGACCAAAGCCGCCGCCGGTCACTACGCGAAAGCGGGTGTCGAAGCCGGTGAAATCCTGAAGGAATTCCGCGTCGAAGCTGCTAAAGCTGCTGAATTGCAGCCGGGCGCAGCCGTTGGCGTTGATCTGTTCCAAGTAGGCCAGAAGGTCGACGTGCAAGGCGTGTCGATCGGTAAGGGTTACGCCGGTACGATCAAGCGTTACAACTTCGCATCGGGCCGTGCCTCGCACGGTAACTCGCGTTCGCACAACGTTCCGGGTTCGATCGGTATGGCGCAGGATCCGGGTCGTGTTTTCCCGGGTAAGCGCATGACGGGTCACATGGGTGACGCGACGACGACGGTGCAGAATCTCGAAATCGCGCGCATTGACGCTGAACGTGGCCTGCTCTTCGTGAAGGGTGCCGTTCCGGGCGCCAACGAAGGCAAGGTTTTCGTGACCACGGCTGTCAAGGCCAAACTCGCGAAGGGAGCGTAACAATGGAACTGAAGCTCCTGAATGAGCAAGGTCAGGAAGGCGCTGCGGTCAACGCGTCGGACGTCGTGTTCGGTCGTGACTACAACGAAGCGCTGATCCACCAAGTGGTTGTGGCTTATCAAGCCAACGCCCGCAGCGGCAATCGTGCGCAAAAAGACCGTGAACAGGTCAAGCACACGACCAAGAAGCCGTGGCGTCAGAAGGGTACGGGCCGCGCTCGTGCCGGTATGTCGTCGAGCCCGTTGTGGCGCGGCGGTGGCCGTATCTTCCCGAATTCGCCGGAAGAAAACTTCACCCACAAAATCAACAAGAAGATGTACCGCGCCGGTGTGTGCTCGATTCTGTCGCAGCTCGCCCGTGAAGGTCGTCTGGTAGTGGTCGACGACATCAAGATTGATGCCCCGAAGACCAAACTGCTCGCTGAAAAGATCAAGGCCATGGGCCTCGATTCGGTGCTGCTGATCACGGATACCGTGGACGAGAACCTGTTCTTGGCCTCGCGCAATCTGGCTCACTTCGCTGTCACCGAGCCGCGTTTCGCCGACCCGCTGTCGCTCATCTACTTCAAGAAGGTGTTGCTGACGAAGGGCGCGATCGCCAAGATTGAGGAGATGCTGTCATGAGCGACGTGCGTAAAAACGACCATCGTCTGATGCAGGTCCTGCTCGCGCCGGTGATCTCCGAAAAGGCGACGCTGGTGGCCGACAAGAACGAGCAAGTGGTGTTCCAAGTTGCACGTGACGCGAACAAGCAAGAAGTGAAGGCTGCTGTTGAGCTTCTCTTCAAAGTGGAAGTCGAGTCGGTGCAAATCCTGAACCGCAAGGGCAAGCAAAAGCGCTTTGGCCGTTTCATGGGTCGTCGCGACCATGAGAAGAAGGCCTACGTCAGCCTGAAGCCGGGTCAGGAAATCAATTTTGAAGCGGAGGCCAAGTAATCATGGCACTCGTCAAAACTAAGCCGACATCGCCGGGCCGCCGTGCCCTGGTCAAGGTCGTCAACAAGGATCTGCATAAGGGCAAGCCGTTCGCCCCGCTGCTGGATACCAAGAGCAAGACCGCCGGCCGTAACAACAACGGTCACATCACCACCCGTCACATGGGTGGCGGTCATAAGCAACATTACCGTATCGTCGATTTCCGTCGTAACAAGGACGGCATTCCGGCGAAGGTTGAGCGTCTGGAATATGACCCGAACCGCAGCGCGAACATCGCACTGCTTTGCTACGCCGATGGCGAGCGTCGTTACATCATTGCTCCGCGCGGTCTGACCGTCGGCCAGCAAGTGGTGAGCGGCTCGGAAGCGCCGATCAAGGCTGGCAATGCACTGCCGATCCGCAACATTCCGGTCGGTACCACGATCCACGGCATCGAAATCCTGCCGGGCAAGGGCGCGCAAATCGCTCGTGCCGCGGGTACCTCGGCAATGCTGCTGGCACGTGAAGGTGTGTACGCTCAGGTGCGTCTGCGTTCGGGTGAAATCCGTCGCGTGCACATTGAGTGCCGCGCCACCATCGGTGAAGTCGGTAACGAAGAGCACAGCCTGCGCCAATTGGGCAAGGCCGGTGCAAAGCGTTGGCGCGGTATTCGCCCGACCGTTCGCGGTGTGGCGATGAACCCGGTGGATCACCCGCACGGTGGTGGTGAAGGTCGTACGGCTGCTGGTCGTCATCCGGTCAGCCCGTGGGGTCAGCATACCAAGGGTAAGCGTACCCGCTCGACCAAGCGCACCGACAGCATGATTGTTCAGCGTCGCAAGAAGCGTTAAGGAGCTAGCAAATGACTCGTTCTGTTAAAAAAGGTCCGTTTTGCGACGCTCATCTGCTGAAGAAAGTGGAAGCGGCTGCTGCATCGCGGGACAAGAAGCCGATCAAAACCTGGTCGCGTCGTTCGACCGTTCTGCCCGATTTCATCGGTTTGACGATTGCTGTGCATAACGGCCGTCAACACGTGCCGGTGTACGTGACGGAAAACATGGTCGGCCACAAGCTGGGTGAGTTCGCACTTACCCGTACCTTCAAAGGCCATGCGGCCGACAAGAAGGCGAAGAAATAAGGGGCCCGATCATGGAAGTGAAAGCAATTCATCGCGGTGCTCGTATCTCGGCGCAGAAGACGCGTCTGGTCGCTGACCAGATTCGTGGCCTGCCGCTCGAACGTGCACTGAATGTCCTGACCTTCTCGCCGAAGAAGGCCGCTGTCATCATCAAGAAGGTGCTCGAGTCGGCAATCGCCAACGCCGAGCACAATGAAGGTGCTGACATCGACGAGCTGCGCGTTAAGGGCATCTTCGTTGACAAGGCGACCTCGCTCAAGCGTTTCACCGCGCGCGCCAAGGGCCGTGGTAACCGCATCGAGAAGCAATCCTGTCACATCACTGTGACGCTGGGTAACTAAGGGGTCACGATGGGACAGAAAATTCATCCGACTGGCTTCCGCTTGGCCGTCAGTCGTAACTGGTCTTCGCGTTGGTACGCGAACAACCAGAATTTCGCTCAGATGTTGCAGGAAGACATCGGCGTTCGCGATTACCTGAAGAAGAAGCTGAAGAACGCTTCGGTTGGCCGCGTCATCATCGAGCGTCCGGCCCGTAATGCCCGCATTACGATTTTCAGCTCGCGTCCGGGCGTTGTGATCGGCAAGAAGGGCGAGGACATCGAAATCCTCAAGGCCGAACTGCAAAAGCGCATGGGCGTGCCGGTTCACGTGAACATCGAAGAAATCCGCAAGCCGGAAACCGATGCGCAACTGATCGCCGACTCGATCGCTCAGCAGCTTGAGCGCCGTATCATGTTCCGTCGCGCAATGAAGCGCGCGATGCAGAACGCGATGCGTCTGGGTGCCCAAGGCATCAAGATCATGAGCGCTGGCCGTCTGAACGGTATCGAAATCGCCCGTACCGAATGGTATCGCGAAGGCCGTGTGCCCCTGCACACCCTGCGCGCCGACATCGACTACGCGACCTCGGAAGCGAAGACGACCTACGGCATCATCGGTATCAAGGTGTGGGTGTACAAGGGTGACACGCTGGGCCGCAACGACGCTCCGGTGGCTGAAGAGCCGGCCGAAGAAAAGCGTCCGCGCCGCAACGCGCGTCCGGGCGACCGTCGCCCCCGTCGTGACGACGCTGGCGATAAGGCCGGTGCGAAGCGCGGTGGTGCACGCCGTCCGGCTGGCAAGCCTGAAGGCGACGCCAAGACTGGAGAATAATCATGCTGCAACCGAAACGCAGAAAGTATCGTAAAGAGCAGAAGGGCCGTAACACTGGCGTCGCCACCCGTGGCAACGAAGTGTCGTTCGGCGAATTCGGTCTCAAGGCGGTCGGTCGCGGTCGTCTGACGGCTCGTCAGATTGAAGCCGCTCGTCGCGCCATGACCCGTCACATCAAGCGTGGTGGCCGTATCTGGATTCGCATTTTCCCGGATAAGCCGATCTCGCAAAAGCCGGCCGAAGTGCGTATGGGTAACGGTAAGGGTAACCCTGAGTACTACGTCGCCGAGATTCAACCGGGCAAGATGCTGTACGAGATGGACGGTGTTGATGAAGCACTGGCACGCGAGGCGTTCCGCCTGGCTGCCGCTAAGCTGCCGATTCAGACGACGTTCTTCGTCCGTCGCCTTGGCGCTTGATTGGAGAGATTGAAATGAAAGCATCCGAACTTCGTGCCAAGGATCCCGTCGCTCTGAACAATGAGCTGTCGGATCTGCTGAAGGCCCAATTCGGTCTTCGCATGCAAGCGGCCACCCAACAGCTGAGCAACACCAGCCAGCTGAAGAAGGTGCGCAAGGACATCGCGCGTGTGCGTACCGTGTTGACTGAGAAGGCGAGCCAGAAATGAACGATACCGCTAAGACCTCGCTGAAGC
Organism: Pandoraea sp. PE-S2T-3; assembly: GCF_002179965.1. Classification (GTDB taxonomy): domain Bacteria; phylum Pseudomonadota; class Gammaproteobacteria; order Burkholderiales; family Burkholderiaceae; genus Pandoraea. The sequence goes on along the minus strand of NZ_NGUQ01000005.1, from coordinate 91,377 downwards.
GTACCCTCGTGGGTAAGGTTGTCAGCGACAAGATGGACAAGACGGTTACCGTGCTGGTCGAGCGTCAAATGAAGCACCCGCTCTACGGCAAGTACATTGTGCGTTCGAAGAAGTATCACGCGCACGATGAAACCAACCAGATCAAGGAAGGCGATACGGTCGAGATTCAAGAAACTCGTCCGCTGTCGAAGACCAAGGCCTGGACGGTTTCCCGTCTCGTGGAAGCCGCCCGCATCATCTAAGGCGCGCTGAAGCGAAGGCTGACTTGCAAGTCCGGAATTATCGATGTATAATTCCGGACTTTCCGCTTCTTTCGCCAAAACCGGTCTTTGGTTTCGCAAGGGAGTGGATGGCTTCCGAGGCTGATTCGTATCCTCTACGAGTCGTGTTGAGGTAGCAAGGTTGTCCACTTTTGAACGACTCAACCCAAACGGCATCCTTTGATGCTGACGGGGACCAAGACTGACCGACGCCCTGGTGTCGGATTAAGTTGGGAAGATAACACCATGATTCAAACTGAAACCCGGCTCGAAGTGGCCGACAACACCGGTGCGCGTGAAGTGATGTGCATCAAGGTGCTGGGCGGCTCCAAGCGTCGTTACGCCGGCATTGGCGACATCATCAAGGTCAGCGTGAAAGACGCTGCGCCGCGTGGTCGCGTCAAGAAGGGCGAAATTTACAATGCAGTGGTCGTGCGTACCGCCAAGGGCGTGCGTCGCCAAGACGGCTCGCTGGTCAAATTCGACGGCAACGCCGCCGTGCTGCTGAACACCAAGCTCGAGCCGATCGGCACCCGTATCTTCGGACCGGTTACGCGTGAACTGCGTACCGAACGCTTCATGAAGATCGTGTCGCTGGCCCCGGAAGTGCTGTAAGGAGCCGACACATGAACAAGATTCGCAAGGGTGACCAGGTCATCGTGCTGACGGGTAAGGACAAGGCCAAGCGTGGCACGGTCCTGGCCATTGATGGCGACAAGTTGGTCGTCGAGGGCGTGAACGTTGCTAAGAAGCACGTCAAGCCGAACCCGATGAAGGGCACGCAAGGTGGCGTGGTCGACAAGACGATGCCGATCCACGTTTCGAACGTGGCGCTGGTGGATGCCAATGGCAAGCCGTCGCGTGTGGGCATCAAGGTCGAAGACGGCAAGAAGGTCCGCTTCCTCAAGACGACCGGTGCTACGGTCGTCGGTGCCTAAGTCGCAGGGAGTATAGAAAATGGCCCGTTTGCAAGAGTTCTACAAAGACAAGGTTGTTGCCGCTCTGACGACTCAGTTCGGTTACAAGTCTGTCATGGAAGTGCCGCGTATCACCAAGATCACCCTGAACATGGGCCTTGGTCAAGCGGTTGCTGACAAGAAGATCATTGAACACGCCGTTGGCGATCTGACGAAAATTGCCGGCCAAAAGCCGGTGGTGACGAAGGCTCGCAAGGCTATCGCCGGTTTCAAGATCCGCGAAGGTTACCCGATCGGTACGATGGTGACGTTGCGCGGTGAGCGTATGTTCGAATTCCTGGATCGTTTCATCACCGTGGCTCTGCCGCGCGTGCGTGACTTCCGCGGTATTTCGGGTCGTGCGTTCGACGGTCGTGGCAATTACAACATCGGTGTGAAGGAACAGATCATCTTCCCCGAAATCGAGTACGACAAAATCGACGCGCTGCGTGGGCTGAACATCAGCATCACCACCACCGCGAAGACTGACGAAGAAGCCAAGGCTCTTCTGTCGGCGTTCAAATTCCCGTTCCGTAACTGAGGTAATCGTGGCTAAACTGGCACTTATCGAACGCGAAAAGAAACGCGCCCGTCTGGCGCAGAAATTTTCTGCCAAGCGCGACGCCCTCAAAGCGATCATCGAAGACACCAGCAAGTCGGAAGACGAGCGTTATGAAGCACGTCTGGCGCTGCAACAGCTGCCGCGTAACGCCAACCCGACGCGTCAACGCAATCGTTGCGAACTGACTGGCCGTCCGCGCGGAACCTTCCGCAAATTCGGCCTGGCCCGTAACAAGATCCGTGAAATCGCCTTCCGTGGCGAAATCCCGGGCGTGACCAAAGCTAGCTGGTAATAGGAGAAGCACCATGAGCATGAGCGATCCTATCGCCGATATGCTGACCCGCATCCGCAACGCTCAGATGGTTGAGAAGGCATCCGTGAAGATGCCCTCGTCCAAGCTGAAGGTCTCGATCGCCAAAGTCCTGAAGGACGAAGGCTACATCGAAGACTTCGCGGTTGAGGCAGAAGAAACCAAGCCGGTGCTGAACATCGCACTGAAGTACTACGCTGGCCGTCCTGTGATTGAGCGCCTCGAGCGCGTGTCGCGTCCGGGTCTGCGTGTGTACAAGAGCCGCAACGAGATCCCGCAGGTCATGAATGGCCTCGGCGTTGCAATCGTCTCGACCCCGAAGGGCGTGATGACCGATCGCAAAGCACGCGCCACCGGCGTGGGCGGCGAAGTCATCTGCTACGTCGCCTAACCGAGGAGAGTTTAAATGTCTCGCGTAGGTAAGAGTCCTATTGCACTGCCGAAGGGCGTTGACGCAACGCTGACTGGCAATGTGCTGACGATCAAGGGCGCCCTGGGTTCGTTGACCCGCGGCATCAACACCCTCGTGAACGTCAAGATTGAAGACGCCACCATCACCTTCGCCCCGGCTGACGAAAGCCGTGAAGCGAATGCGCTGTATGGTACGGAACGTGCACTGGTCAACAATATGGTGACTGGTGTGAGCAAGGGTTTCGAGAAGAAGCTGCAACTCGTTGGCGTGGGTTATCGCGCCAAGGCTGACGGTAACAACCTGAAGCTTGAGCTGGGTTTCTCGCACGATGTTGTGCACGCCATGCCGGAAGGTGTTAAGGCGGAAACCCCGACGCAAACGGAGATCATCATCAAAGGCGTTGATAAACAACGCATCGGACAAGTGGCTGCGGAAGTTCGCGGTTACCGTCCGCCCGAGCCCTACAAGGGTAAGGGTGTCCGCTATGCGGACGAAGTGGTGATCCTCAAGGAAACCAAGAAGAAGTAAGGGTGCGAAACATGGACAAGAAACAATCACGTGTGCGCCGCGCTCGCCAGACTCGTATCAAGCTGGCAGCTCAAAAGGTGCATCGCCTTTCCGTGCATCGCACCAACGTGCACATTTACGCGCAAGTTTTCTCGGAAGACGGCACGCAAGTGCTGGCCAGCGCTTCGACGCTGGAAGCCGAAGTGCGCAAGGAACTGGGCGACAAGGAAGGCAAGGGCGGAAACGCTGCTGCTGCTGCGCTGATCGGCCGTCGTATCGCCGAGAAGGCGAAGGCTGCCGGCATCGAAAGCGTCTCTTTCGACCGCTCGGGCTTCCGCTATCACGGTCGCGTCAAGGCTTTGGCCGACGCTGCCCGTGAAGCCGGCCTCAAGTTCTAAGTAAGGATCCGTCATGGCAAAGATGCAAGCGAAAGTTCAGGCTGACGAACGCGACGACGGCCTTCGCGAGAAGATGATTTCGGTCAACCGCGTCACGAAAGTGGTGAAGGGTGGTCGTATTCTCGGTTTTGCCGCGTTGACCGTGGTTGGTGACGGCGATGGCCGCATCGGCATGGGCAAAGGCAAAGCGAAGGAAGTCCCGGTTGCCGTTCAAAAGGCAATGGAACAAGCCCGCCGCAATATGTTCAAGGTCGCCCTGAAGAATGGCACCCTGCAACATAACGTTCTCGGCCAGCATGGCGCCTCGCGCGTCCTGATGTCGCCGGCGAAAGACGGTACCGGCGTTATCGCTGGTGGCCCGATGCGTGCGGTGTTCGAGGTGATGGGCGTGACCAACGTGGTGACGAAGAGCCTTGGCTCGACGAACCCGTACAACCTGGTCCGCGCCACGCTCGACGGCCTGAAGAAACAATCGACTCCTGCTGACATCGCCGCTAAGCGTGGCAAGTCGGTGGAAGAGATCCTCGGCTAAGGGTGATCAATATGTCGCAGCAACAAACTGTGAAAGTCAAGCTGGTCAAGAGCCTGATCGGTACGCGCGAAGAACATCGTGCAACCGTTCGCGGTCTCGGCCTGCGTCGCCTCAATTCGACGTATGAGTTGCAGGACACGCCCGCTGTGCGGGGCATGATCAACAAGGTCTCGTACCTTGTGAAGATCGTCGACTGAGCGAGGGCAAAATGGAATTGAATTCGATTAAGCCGGCAGAAGGCGCTAAACACGCCAAGCGCCGCGTTGGCCGTGGCATCGGTTCGGGTCTGGGTAAAACCGCCGGCCGTGGTCACAAGGGTCAGAAGTCGCGTTCGGGCGGCTTCCACAAGGTGGGCTTCGAAGGCGGTCAAATGCCGCTGCAACGTCGTCTGCCGAAGCGTGGCTTCAAGTCGCTGACGCGCCGTTTCGTGGGCGAAGTTCGCCTGTCGGACCTGAACAACCTGCCGGTCGACGAAATCGATCTGTTGGTTCTGAAGCAGGCCGGTCTGGTGAGCGAGCTGTCGTTGTCGGCCAAGATCATCGCCGCTGGCGAGATCACCCGCAAGGTCGTTGTGAAGGGTCTGGGCGTCACCAAGGGTGCGCTCACGGCAATTCAGGCGGCTGGCGGTTCGGTCGCAGAGTAAGTTAGGACACCCCGGAGCCATCATTGGCCAAGTCTCCTAATCTCGCTAAGCCTGGTACGCAGGGCCCGAAGTATGCGGATCTGCGCCGGCGGCTGGTTTTCCTGCTGCTGGCGTTGATCGTCTACCGTATTGGTGCGCATATCCCGGTGCCGGGCATCGACCCCGATCAGCTGGCGCAGCTGTTCCAGCGCCAGTCGGGCGGGATCCTGGGCATGTTCAACATGTTCTCGGGCGGTGCGTTGTCGCGTTTCACGATCTTCGCGCTCGGGATCATGCCGTACATCTCGGCGTCGATCATCATGCAGTTGCTGGCGATGGTTTCGCCACAATTGGAAGCCTTGCGTAAGGAAGGCCAAGCCGGCCAACGCAAGATCACGCAGTACACCCGGTATTTCACGGTGGTGCTTGCGCTCTTCCAGGCAGCTGCAATCGCGGTGACGTTGGAAAGCGAGCCGGGGCTCGTCGTTGATCCAGGCATGATGTTCCGCCTGACGACGGTGATCACGCTCGTAACCGGCACGATGTTCCTGATGTGGCTCGGTGAGCAGATCACTGAACGCGGCCTCGGTAACGGTATCTCGATCATCATCTTTGGTGGTATCGCGGCCGGTTTGCCGAATGCTGTGGGCGGCCTGTTTGAGCTTGTCGGTACTGGTTCGATTGGTCCGTTCTCGGCGATCGTGATCTGTGCGCTCGTTGTGCTCGTGACGTTCTTCGTCGTGTTTGTGGAACGGGGTCAGCGCAAGATTCTGGTGAATTACGCCAAACGTCAGGTGGGCAACAAGGTATACGGTGGTCAAGCATCGCACCTGCCGCTCAAGCTGAATATGGCTGGTGTGATTCCGCCGATCTTTGCGTCGTCGATCATCCTGTTCCCGGCAACGATCGCGAACTGGTTCGGCGCAGGTGACAACACGCGTTGGCTCAAGGACATCGCGGCCAAGTTGTCGCCGGGTCAGCCGATCTACGTGATGCTCTATGCTTTGGCAATCGTGTTTTTCTGCTTCTTCTACACCGCACTGGTGTTCAACAGCAAAGAAACAGCCGAGAACCTGAAGAAGAGCGGCGCGTTTGTGCCGGGTATCCGTCCGGGCGACCAGACGGCACGGTACATCGACAAGATCTTGACGCGTCTGACGCTGGCTGGTGCAGCTTATGTCACCCTGGTGTGTCTGCTGCCCGAGTTCCTGGTGTTGCGCTGGAACGTCCCGTTTTATTTTGGCGGAACGTCACTGCTGATCATCGTCGTGGTCACGATGGATTTCATGGCGCAAGTGCAGTCGTATGTGATGTCGCAACAGTATGAGTCGCTGCTCCGCAAGGCGAATTTCAAGGGCGGCAATAACATGACGCTTCGCTGATCATCTGGGATCATGTCGAAAGACGACGTTATTCAAATGCAGGGTGAGGTCCTTGAAAACCTCCCCAATGCCACCTTCCGGGTGAAACTGGAAAATGGCCATGTAGTACTCGGACACATTTCCGGCAAGATGCGGATGCATTACATCCGCATCCTTCCCGGAGATAAGGTGACGGTTGAGTTGACGCCCTACGATCTGTCGCGTGCGCGGATCGTCTTCCGGGCGAAGTGATTAGAGAGAGGGAATTGTCATGAAAGTTTTGGCATCTGTTAAGTGTCTGTGCCGCAATTGCAAGATTGTGAAGCGCAAAGGCGTAGTGCGCGTGATTTGCAGCACGGATCAACGCCACAAGCAACGTCAGGGCTAATCGGCCTTTAACGCTATTTAGTTGGGGAATTACGAATGGCTCGTATTGCAGGGGTTAACATCCCGAACCACCAGCACACGGAAATCGGCCTGACGGCTATTTACGGTGTCGGTCGCACGCGCGCTCGCCAGATTTGCGAAGCCGCTGGTGTGCCGTTCTCGAAGAAGGTCAAGGACCTCGACGACAACGATCTCGAAAAGCTGCGTGACCAAGTCGGTCAGCTGACGGTTGAAGGCGACCTGCGCCGTGAAGTGACCATGAGCATCAAGCGCCTGATGGACTTGGGCTGCTATCGTGGTCTGCGTCACCGCAAGGGCCTGCCGGTCCGCGGCCAGCGCACCCGTACCAATGCGCGTACCCGCAAGGGCCCGCGTAAGGCCGGCGTCTCGCTGAAGAAGTAACCAGAGGATAGGAAACTCATGGCTAAGCAACAGAACAACGCCGCTTCACAGCGCGTTCGCAAGAAGGTCAAGAAGAGCGTTGCTGAAGGCGTCGTGCACGTCCACGCTTCGTTCAACAACACCATCATCACGATCACCGATCGTCAGGGCAACGCACTGGCATGGGCGACTTCGGGTGGCCAGGGCTTCAAGGGTTCGCGTAAATCGACCCCGTTTGCTGCCCAGGTTGCTGCTGAATCGGCTGGCCGCGTGGCGCTGGAATACGGCGTGAAGAACCTGGAAGTTCGCATCAAGGGCCCGGGCCCGGGTCGCGAATCCGCGGTTCGTGCACTGAATGCGCTGGGTATCAAGATCACGGCCATCTCGGACGTGACGCCGGTCCCGCACAACGGCTGCCGCCCGCCGAAGCGTCGTCGTATCTAAGACGCTTTAGAAAATCCTGCTATAATCGCGGGTTCGCGCACGGTCTCGGCCGTGCGCGAAGCAATTTCTAAGACCACCGTCCGGTACATCGGTACCGGACTTGCGTAGTGGACAAGGCGCCGCTGCGTCAAATTTTGAGATAAAGGAACAACCGTGGCACGTTATATCGGCCCGAAGGCCAAACTCTCCCGTCGTGAAGGTACTGACCTCTTCCTGAAGAGCGCACGTCGCTCGCTCGCCGACAAGTGCAAGCTGGATAGCAAGCCGGGTCAGCATGGCCGCACCTCGGGTGCTCGTACGTCCGACTACGGCAACCAACTGCGCGAAAAGCAGAAGGTCAAGCGTATTTACGGCGTGCTCGAGCGTCAGTTCCGTCGTTATTTCGCGGAAGCCGATCGTCTGAAGGGCAACACGGGTGAAAACCTGCTGCAAGTGCTCGAGTCGCGTCTGGACAACGTCGTCTATCGCATGGGTTTTGGTTCGACGCGCGCTGAAGCGCGCCAGCTGGTTGGCCACAAGGCCGTCGTGCTGAACGGTGTTGTCGCCAACATCCCGTCGATCAAGGTCAAGCCGGGTGATGTGATCACCGTGCGCGAAAAGGCCAAGAAGCAAGTGCGTATTCAAGAATCGCTGACGCTGGCAGAACAAGTCGGTTTCCCGATCTGGGTTTCGGTTGACGCCAAGAAGATGGAAGGCACTTTCAAGGCACTGCCGGAACGTAGCGATATCGCGGGCGACATCAACGAAAGCCTGATCGTCGAATTGTATTCGCGTTAATCCAAACGCTGACGCGCCTCACGGCGCGTTTGCGTTCCGTGCAGGTTTGTCACCCATCAGCCTTATCGGTGTAACGAGCCGAGGGTATTGAAAAGGAAACCTATGCAAAACAGTTTATTGAAGCCCAAGATCATCGAGGTTGAAGAAGTCGGTGAGCATCACGCCAAAGTTGTGATGGAGCCGTTCGAACGTGGTTACGGCCACACCTTGGGCAATGCGCTGCGCCGCGTGCTGTTGTCGTCGATGCTCGGCTATGCGCCGACCGAAGTGACGATCGCTGGCGTCGTGCATGAATACTCCACCATCGACGGCGTTCAGGAAGATGTTGTCAACTTCCTGCTGAACCTGAAGGGTGTTGTGTTCAAGCTGCATAACCGTGACGAAGTCACCGTTACGCTGCGCAAGGATGGTGAAGGTGTGGTGCGTGCTTCGGATATCGAACTGCCGCACGACGTCGAACTGATCAACCCCGATCACGTGATTGCACATCTGGCCAAGGGCGGTAAGCTCGACGTCCAGATCAAGATTGAAAAGGGTCGTGGTTATGTCCCGGGTAACGTGCGCCGTTATGGCGATGATTCGGCCAAGGTAATTGGTCGTATCGTCCTCGACGCGTCGTTCTCGCCGGTCAAGCGTGTGAGCTATGCGGTCGAATCGGCCCGCGTGGAACAGCGTACCGACCTGGACAAGCTCGTGATGAACATCGAAACCAACGGTGTTGTGTCGCCGGAAGAAGCGATCCGTCAATCGGCTCGCATCCTCGTCGACCAACTGTCGGTGTTCGCTGCGCTGGAAGGCACGGAAGCCGCCAGCGAAGCGCCGTCGCGTGCGCCGCAGATCGATCCGATCCTGCTGCGTCCGGTGGACGATCTCGAGTTGACGGTGCGTTCGGCCAACTGCTTGAAGGCCGAAAACATCTACTACATCGGCGACCTGATCCAACGTACCGAGAACGAATTGCTCAAGACCCCGAATCTGGGTCGCAAGTCGCTCAACGAGATCAAGGAAGTGCTGGCCTCGCGTGGTCTCACGCTGGGCATGAAGCTCGAAAACTGGCCGCCGGCTGGTCTCGAGAAGTAAGTTGTGAAGACATGGCCGCCTTCGGGCGGCCGTGTTGCAACAAAAGTGCGGTGCGTCGGAGTGATCCGATACGGCCGTTTGTAACGACACCGGCCCGCGGTGGTTGTCACCGATAGAAGAGCTTGGTCGAAAAACTCTGTTTAAAGGAAAGTTGAAATGCGTCACCGTCATGGTTTGCGTAAACTGAATCGTACGAGCAGCCACCGTCTGGCAATGCTCCGTAACATGTCGAACTCGCTGATTGAACACGAAGCGATCAAGACCACCCTGCCGAAGGCCAAGGAACTGCGTAAGGTCGTCGAGCCCCTCATCACCCTGGGCAAGAAGGACTCGCTGGCTAACCGCCGCCTGGCTTTCAACCGCCTGCGTGATCGTGACTCGGTGTCGAAGCTGTTCAACGTGCTCGGCCCGCGCTTTGCAACCCGTCCGGGTGGCTATCTGCGTATCCTGAAGATGGGTTTCCGCGTTGGCGATAACGCCCCGATGGCGTTCGTCGAACTGCTGGACCGTCCGGAAGTTGATACGGAAGCGCCGGAAGTTGCTGAGTAAGTGACTTGCGCAACGGACCTTCGGGTACCGTGAGCTGTAAGAGAGAAGCCAGGTCATTGACCTGGCTTTTTTCATTTGAGGTGTTGTCCGAACCCCGCAGCAGATATCTCCGGAATAACGGCCTGTCTGCGCAGATTGCTTGTGGCCGGTGTACAGTGAACAATCGCTACGTTTGACCGGTCTATTGCACACTATGGATGCCCTTCTTATCGTCATGACGACGTTTCCCGACGAGGCCAGTGCCGAGGCAGCTATCGACGGCATGCTGGCTGCGCAGTTGGCGGCTTGTGTGCAGCAGATGGCCCCGGTGCGCTCAAGTTATCGTTGGCAAGGCAAGCGCGAGACGAGTGTTGAAGTGCCACTCATGATCAAGACGAGCGCCGCGCGTTACACGGCGCTCGAGCAGTTCATCAAGGAACACCATCCCTACGACGTGCCGGAAATCGTGGCGTGGCCCGCGACGGCCGCGTTGCCCGCGTACGCGCGCTGGGTTGAGGATGAGACTCGGGGGAAGTTGCATGTCTGAATCGACGATCGTAGCTGGGCCGGTATTTGCCCGGCATGACGACGTGTCCATGGCTCGCGTGGATGGCCACTCGGGACGAGTGCTCAACGGCGTGCGAAGGGGGCTGGCATTCTGGGTCTTTGCATGGCTTTGTACTGCACTGCTGCTACTGACGGCCGGTGTCGGCCGCGCCCATGCCGCCGACGATTTCCTCGATCCGGATGTTGCCTTCAAGGTATCGAAGTCGGAGCAACCCGGTGCGGTGCTGCTTCATTTTGAAGTTGCCAAAGGCTACTACCTCTATCGTGAGCGCTTCGCCTTCGCCGCCGATAACGCCAACGTCAAGCTCGGGACCCCTGAATTCCCGAAAGGGGAGGTCAAGCATGACGAGACCTTCGGCAAGGATATGGAGGTCTATCACGAGCCCATCGACGTCCGGATTCCAGTCACTGGGGCTACGGCCCCCTTCTCGCTGACGGTGACGATGCAGGGCTGTGCGGACAAGGGGTTGTGCTATCCGCCGATGGACAAGCCGTTCAAGATCTCGGCGGCCGTCGGTAGCGCGGAGGGCGGCGGCGGTGCCGGCGCTAGCGGCGGAGCGTTGTCGATGTCATCGCAAACCGCTGTCGGTCCGGCCACGCAGGCGCTGCTCGGCGCCAAGCCCGCGGCGGCGACGCCTAATGCGAACGCTGCGGCGCCAAGCGGTTCGGGTGGCGGCTGGCTCTCGGCGCGCGACGATTACAGCGAAGCCGAGCGCATTCTCTCGGGTGGCAGCTTCCTGCTGGCGTTGGGGATCTTCTTCGCACTGGGCGTTGGGTTGGCCTTTACGCCGTGTGTCTTGCCGATGGTGCCTATCCTGTTGTCGATCGTCGCAGGTCAGGAGGCCAGTCGCGGCAAGGCAGTGCGCCTGGCAATCGCCTACGTGCTCGGTATGGCCATCGTGAACACCGTGATCGGTGTGGCGGCGGGCTTGCTCGGGCAAGGCCTCATCGCGTTTCTTCAGGCGCCCTGGGTGCTCGCGCTGTTTGCGTTGTTGATGGTGATTCTGTCGCTCTCGATGTTCGGCATGTACGAGATTCAGTTGCCGTCGGCGTTGCGTGAGCGTATCGACGATGCCGCCCGCAAACAGAAATCGGGGCAGTGGGTGGGGGCGGCGATGATGGGTATCCTGTCCGGCCTGATCGTCAGCCCGTGTGTGACAGCACCGCTTGCCGCTGCGCTTGCCTTCATTGCCAAGACGGGAGATGCCGTCTTTGGTGGCGCCACGCTCTTCGCCCTGTCGCTGGGTATGGGCTTGCCGCTGGTGATTCTGGCCGGTGGTGGTGGCACGTTGCTGCCGCGCGCCGGCGCATGGATGGATGGTGTGAAGCGGTTCTTCGGCTTCCTGCTGCTGGGTGTCGCGCTGTGGATCGTGCGTCCGTTGCTGTCGACACAAGTCTTGCTGCTCGGGTGGGGGGTGTTGCTGCTGGTGGCCGCGACGTTCATGCGCGTCTTCGACACCTTGCCCGATGGTGTGAGCGGTACTCGGCGCCTGCTCAAAGGACTCGGTGTTGCGGTTGCGCTGCTCGGGGCCGTGGCATTGGTGGGCGCTGCCGCAGGCGCACGCGACCCGTTGGCTCCGCTGGCTGGTTTGTCGGCCGCTGCGTCGGGACGTGCCGGTGCCGGTGCGCAGACCGCTGAGGGTGTGAAATTCCAGCGTGTGCGAAGTGTTGCCGAACTCGATCAGGTCGTTGCCGCCGCTGGCCGGCCGGTCATGTTCGACTTCTATGCTGATTGGTGCATCAGTTGCAAGGAGATGGAGCGGTTCGTGTTCACTGATCCACGCGTGAAGGCGCGCCTTGATCAGATGGTGCTCGTGCAAGCCGACGTTACGGCAAACAATGCCGACGATCAGGCGTTGCTCAAGCGCTTTGCGTTGTTCGGCCCGCCCGGGATTATCTTCTTCGATGGCAAGGGCGCTGAGGTGGCGGGTTCGCGTGTGATCGGTGCGCAGTCAGCCGATCAATTCCTGCGCAGTCTGGATAAGGCCTACGGTCCGGCAGCGTAACAGGATCAGGATCAGGATCAGGATCAGGATCAGGGGATGCGAGGTCGAGTCTGCTGCGCTGAATGCCACGAAGGTGGCCGTTCAGACCGCTACATAAACAAACAGCTAGTCCGTCACCGGACTAGCTGTTTGTCTTTCGTCTGCGAGAACTTGAGCGGATGGCGCAACCGGTGGCCGACGCCTCCTCGTCTTCTACTCAGTCGAGTCAGGCTTGTGCGCGAATCAGGCGCGCTGCGTCGAGTGCGAAGTAGGTCAGGATGCCGTCGGCCCCTGCGCGCTTGAAGGCGAGCAGCGACTCCATCATCACCTTGTCGTGATCGAGCCAGCCATTCTGGGCAGCGGCCTTCAACATCGCGTATTCGCCGCTGACCTGATAGGCATACGTCGGGTAGCGGAACTCATCCTTCACGCGGCGCACGATGTCGAGGTACGGCATGCCGGGTTTGACCATGACCATGTCCGCACCTTCTTCGATATCGAGCGCCACTTCACGCAGCGCTTCGTCCGAATTGGCCGGATCCATCTGGTAGGTCATCTTGTTGCCCTTGCCGAGATTCGATGCCGAACCGACGGCGTCGCGGAACGGGCCGTAAAAGGCCGACGCGTACTTGGCCGCGTAAGCCATGATGCGCGTGTGAATATGTCCGGCGGCTTCGAGGGCTTCCCGGATGGCGCCGATGCGGCCATCCATCATGTCGGACGGTGCGACGATGTCCACGCCAGCTTCTGCCTGCGTGAGGGCTTGCTTAACGAGGATCGCGGTCGTTACGTCGTTGATGACGTAGCCGTTTTCATCGAGCACGCCGTCTTGACCGTGGCTGGTGTACGGATCGAGGGCCACGTCGGTGAGCACACCGAGATCGGGGAAGTTGCGTTTGATCTCGCGCACGGCGCGTGGGATCAGACCTTCGGGGTTGGTCGCTTCGATACCGTCGGGCGTCTTGAACGACGCGTCGATATTCGGGAAGAGCGCAATGACGGGCACGCCGAGCGTGACACACGTATCGGCCACACGCAGCAGCTCGTCGACCGAGACGCGCTCGACGCCCGGCATCGAGTCGACAGCCTCGCGGCGGTTCTGACCTTCGAGCACGAACACCGGATAGATCAGGTCGTCACAGGTCAGGTGGTTTTCACGCATCAGGCGGCGTGAGAAGTCATCGCGTCGCATGCGGCGCGGGCGAAGCAGGGGATAGGAACTCATGCGATCGGTCCTTTGGACGGGGAATAGCGCGTCTGAAAATTCCGTGTTTCGTCGGGTAAAGACGTCCCGAAAAGGCGTTGCCGTTGCGATCGGCTCAACGATTCCGTAAGGAGGAAAGCGCGCAAAAAAGGCCGCTTGCCGGGAAACTTTCGGACGCATGGTATATCATACCAACCGGATGTTCGCACTGTGTGTGGCGTCCCCCGCTTCTCCTCCCTGAGCGGGCGCCTGTCGTTCTACGATAAGGCTCATTTAAACCCGCCGTGCCTACACGGCGGTTTTTTTATGTGCGCTCGCTTTATCGCACCAACTACTGCATCCAATGCCCCGGAAATCGGGCGCGTACAGGCATCTCGGTCAATCCCGATATCTTCGTGTGCCCCCTCATCCGTTCGGTTGAGGCAGCGACCGCCGTCCTGATTTTCTTTACGTTGACCCAACCGACCACGCCGCTGGCCGCGACGATATGTCGCGCCCGGCGGGCTCGTGCGTCATCTACCTTTGGGTTTTGGCAGCGTGGTGCCGAATCGTGCTGGAGGGCGAAATTACTGAGACACGCTCATTTCTTCGCGGATTCGCGCGGCGGAATGGCGAGCCAGTCTTCGAGCACGCGTTGCGCGGCTTCGACACCGGTGCGCTTGAGCGACGAGAACAGCTGCGCAGTGAACTGGGGCAGCGTGTTGGGATCGTCCGCCGGGAGTCCGTCGGTGCGCTGAAGGGCGTTCAGACGCTTCTGGGTGTCGCGCAGGACGACCGTGGCTTCCTGACGGGTGAGCTTGTCGGCTTTGGTCAGCAATACGTGGATTGGGCGTCCGGTTGGCAGGAACCAGTCGATCAGTTCGCAATCGAGATCCGTGAACGGTCGACGCGAGTCCATCACCAGCACCAGGCCGCGTAGTTGCGGACGTTGCACCAGATAATCGCCAAGCAGTTGCTGCCAGTGCACTTTCACGCCGCCGCCGACTTCGGCATAGCCGTAGCCGGGCAGGTCGACGAGATAGCCGTAGAGGTGCTCGAGGTGGGCAATCTCGAAGTAATTGATGTGCTGCGTGCGGCCCGGCGTCTTACTGGAGAAGGCCAGCCGCTTCTGATTGCACAGGATGTTCAGCGCGCTGGATTTGCCCGCGTTCGAGCGACCCGCGAAGGCGACCTCGGGCACGGCCGTGGGCGGCAGATCGCGCAGATGATTGACGGTCGTAAAGAAGCGGGCTTGATGAAGTAGGGACATGACAGGAACCGGGGAGCGCCGCAGCCACAGGAGATGGGCTGGCAACGCGGGCGCAGGGGGCGCAGAACGATGAGTAGGGATGCTGCCGGCCAAAGCCCGGGAAGCCCCGCTCTGCGGCCTTCTACATGGAATCCCCTAAAGTCGGGGAAAGACTTTATTGTACAATACGAAAGTTAACCTTGGCCTTGCCAAGGCTTGTCCGAACGTCTCGCACGCCGTGAGGTTGGAGGAGAAACACGGCGCCGGACGGTGAGTTCGAACGACCGATTTCCCGACAAAACAGATATAAGGTGTGCGAATGAACCGAGGAGTGTGGAAGTCTCTCGCTGCAACACCATTGGCGCTGGCATGCTTTCTACTGAGCGGCGCAGGACAAGCCGCCGAGCCTCAGGCGTCAGCCAAACCAGACTTGAACCGGGGACAGGCAATTGCCAGTCAGGTCTGCGCATCGTGCCACGCGGCAGACGGTAACAGCACCGGTGGTGCTTATCCGAAAATCGCCGGCCAGCACGCTGAATACCTCTACAAGCAACTGACCGACTTCAAGGCGCAGCCCGGCAAGACACCGGCGCGCAACAATCCCATCATGGCCGGTATGGTCGCTGCGCTGTCCGATCAGGATATGCGCAACGTGTCCGCTTATTTCGCGTCGCAAACCGAGAAACCGGGCGCTGCGCGCAACAAGGACACCGTGCCGTTGGGCGAAAAGATTTTCCGTGGCGGTATTGCAGAGAAAGGCGTACCCGCCTGCGCTGCCTGCCACGGTCCGGCCGGTGCCGGCATGCCGTCGCAATACCCGCGCCTCGGCGGCCAGTGGGCCGATTACACCGCTGCACAACTCGTGGCCTTCCGTGACGAAACGCGTCTGAACAACGCGCCGATGCATGCTGTTGCATCGCGACTGTCGGACAAGGAAATCAAGGCAGTCGCGGATTACATCGCCGGTTTGCGCTGATCGGTAAGGTCTGCCCTGACATCGTGTTAGCGTCGGGGTATATTCGCTGACTTATAACGAAACCAGCTCCGTCGCCGCAGGGTGACGGGATAGAACTGGTTTAGCATACACAGGGTGGCGGGCGCGTGAAAAACGCGCTCCCGCCCTTTTTTGTTGCCGGAAACAGGATGAGTATCAGTACTTCGGGAATGCAGATCAAAAGCGCGCAGCGATGGGTGCGCGACGGTGTCGAACTGGTCAGTTCGATGCGTTTTGCCATCAGCCTGCTCACCGTGCTTGCGATCGCCAGCATTGTCGGCACCGTGCTCAAGCAAGGCGACCCCTACCCCAACTACGTCAATCAGTTCGGCCCGTTCTGGGCCGACGTCTTCCGCTCGCTCGGCCTTTATAAGGTCTACAGCTCGTGGTGGTTTCTGCTGATCCTCTTCTTCTTGATGGCGTCGACGACGCTGTGCGTTGTGCGCAACGCGCCGAAGATGATCGCGGACATCCGCAGCTGGCGCGACCACGTGCGTGAAGGCAGCCTGCGCGCCTTCGGTCACAAGGGCGAGTTCTCCGGCCCGACGCCGCGCGCCGAGCTGCTGCCCAGACTGACGGGCTTTCTGGGGCGTCGCGGTTACCGCTTCGTCGTGCGCGATCGCGATGGGGCGACGCTCGTTGCCGCGAAGGCCGGGGCGATCAACAAGATCGGCTACATCTTCGCGCACAGCGCCATCGTGATCATCTGTCTGGGTGGTCTGGTCGACAGCGATCTGCTCACCCGCATGCAGATGGCCCTGTTCGGCAAGTCGCCGTTGCAAGGCAACGCGGTCATTGCACAGATTCCCGAGGAACATCGCCTGTCGTCGAGCAACCCCGCGTTCCGGGGCTACGCATTCGTGCCCGAGGGCGGCAAATCGACGACCGCGATTCTGAATTTTCAGGACGGCTCGGTCGTGCAGGACCTGCCCTTCTCCATCGAGTTGAAGAAATTCCACGTCGACTATTACTCGACGGGCATGCCCAAGCTCTTCGCGAGCGACATCGTGGTGACCGATCCCGAGACCGGCAAGTCGATGGATGCCACGGTGAAGGTCAACGAGCCCTTCATCTATAAGGGTGTCGCGATCTATCAGTCGAGCTTTGAAGATGGCGGCAGCAAGCTCAAGCTCACTGGCTACCCCATGCGCGGCGCGTCCGACAAGACGTTCGCCTTTTCAGGCGACATCGGCGGTTCCACGCAGTTGAAGGGCGGCGCGGCGGCCAAAGACGAATACACCGTCGAATTCAGCGATTTCCGCGCGATCAACGTCGAGAACATCAGCAATGGCAGCGGCCAGCAGGACGTACGCGGCGTGGCCCGTAAATCGTTCCGCGACGATCTGAGTGCACAACTGGGGTCGGGCGCGAAAACCGATCTGAACAAGGACTTGCGCAACGTCGGTCCGTCGGTGCAGTACAAGGTGCGCGACCGCAGCGGGCAGGCGAAGGAATACCGCAACTACATGCTGCCGATTCTGGTGGAAGACGGGCAGCGAGTGTTCATGACGGGCGTGCGCGACACCCCGGACGGCCCGTTCCAGTACTTGCGCATTCCGGCCGACGAAGACGGCTCCGTCAAACAATGGATGCTGCTGCGCGCAGCCCTTCAGGATGACGGAGCCCGGGTGGAAGCCGCGCGCCGTTTCGCGGCCCAATCGCTGCCGTCGCAGACCTCGGCGGAACTGCGTGGCCAATTGCAGGAAAGCGCCAAGCGTGAGCTTGACCTGTTTGCCGGTGCCATTCCGGCCAGCGCGAATGGCCACGCGACGGGCGGGCTGCAAGCGATCGCCGAGTTCGTGAGCGAGAAGGTGCCGCAGGAGCAGCAATCGAGTGCGGCCGACATGTTCCGGCGTATCCTCGACGGCACGATCTGGCAACTCTGGCAGGTCGCGCGCGAGCAGGCGGGCCAACCGGCCGCAACACCGACGCCGGACAACGAGCGTTTCGTGCACACGGCAACCAACGCGCTGTCGGACAACTTCCTGTACGACGCGCCGGTGTTCCTGCAACTCGACTCATTCGATCAGATTCAAGCGAGCGTCTTCCAGCTCACGCGCTCGCCCGGCAAGAAGATCGTGTATCTTGGCAGTCTGCTGCTGGTACTCGGCATCTTCTCGATGTTTTACGTACGTGAACGACGTCTCTGGCTGTGGGTGAAAGACACTCCTGACGGCGGCAGCTCGGTCATGATGGCAGCGTCGACCACACGTCGTACGCTGGATTTCGACAAGGAATTCGCCCGCACGAAGGCGGAGTTGGACGCGATCGTCACAAAACGATGAAGGTGAGAGACATGGAGTTATCGCAAGGCTATTCAGACGTCTCGTGGCTGCGCCGGCGCAGTATCGGTGACTGGCTGTTCGCACTGGCGCTGGCGATTGGGGCGGGCTTCGCGCTCAATCGCTACGGCCATTTTATGGATTACTACGAGCACACGATTCTGGTGCTCTCGGTGCCGACTTTCGCGGTATTGGGTTGGCACTGGCGCTCGGTGCGCTGGTTGATGGCGGGTATCGCGATTCTTGCGCTCTCCGGCATCGGGCTCTATCACCACGATCTGGCCCGCGCCGATCAGGCGTTCTTCCTGAAGTATTTCCTCTCGAGTCAGTCGGCCATCCTCTGGATGAGCGCGCTGTTCTTCCTGGCGACACTGTTCTATTGGGGCGGCTTGCTGGCGCGCTCGCCGTTCGGCGCGAGCGTCGGGTCGGCACTGTGTTGGGCGGCAGTGTTGCTCGGGTTCACCGGCATGATGGTGCGCTGGTACGAGTCGTATCTGGTGGGCGCTGACGTTGGGCACATCCCGATCTCGAACCTGTATGAGGTGTTCGTCCTCTTCTGTCTGATCACGTCGCTGTTCTACCTGTACTACGAGCAACACTATGCGACGCGCGCCCTCGGCCCGTTCGTGCTGTTGGTCATCAGCGCCGCGGTGGGCTTCAATCTCTGGTACAGCGTGGCACGCAGTGCCTACGAGATTCAACCGCTCGTGCCTGCGCTGCAAAGCTGGTGGATGAAGATCCACGTACCGGCTAACTTCATCGGTTACGGCACGTTTGCGCTGGCGGCCATGGTGGCGGTGGCCTATCTGCTCAAGTCCGGCGAGCAAAAGCGTAACGTTGCAGCGGGCAAGGCGATCGACAGTGGTTTCTTCTCGTCACGCCTGCCGTCGCTCGAATTGCTCGACGACGTGATGTACAAGGCGATTGCCGTGGGCTTCGCGTTCTTCACGATTGCCACGATTCTCGGCGCACTGTGGGCGGCCGATGCCTGGGGCGGTTACTGGAGCTGGGACCCGAAGGAAACCTGGGCACTGATCGTGTGGCTGAACTACGCGGCGTGGCTGCACATGCGCCTGATGAAGGGGCTGCGTGGCGTGGTGGCGGCATGGTGGTCGCTGACGGGCCTGCTGATCACGACGTTCGCGTTCCTCGGTGTGAACATGTTCCTGTCGGGCCTGCATAGCTACGGACAGCTCTGACGTGTCATCCACGTGTCGATACGGCCAGCAGTCGCAGTACACGGCCGGTCGATGCGTGAAGTAAAAAAGCCGCCGCGCGAAATGCGCAGGCGGCTTTTTTATTGGGCGGCGCTTCGGTTTGCCGCCCCGTGTGTGCGGGCGTCGGCAAACCGGAGGAGATCGGTCCGCTCAGACTGGTTGTAGCAACTTCAGGCCGGCAGCAGACGTTCACCGGCAAACAGCGATTCGACCGTTTCGCGCTCACGCACGAGGTGGACATCGACGCCGTCGACCATGACTTCTGCCGCACGCGGACGCGTGTTGTAGTTCGAGCTCATCGTGAAGCCGTACGCGCCGGCCGAGCGGATCGCCAGCAGGTCGTCCGGCGCAATCGCCAGCGCGCGGTCACGGCCGAGCCAGTCGCCGCTTTCGCACACCGGGCCAACCACGTCGTATGTCACCACGTCAGCCGCACGGCGCGTCACCGGGTCGATACCGTGATAAGCCTCGTACATTGCCGGGCGGGCGAGATCGTTCATGGCCGCGTCGACGATGGCAAAGTTCTTGGTCTCACCGTGCTTGAGGAATTCCACGCGCGTGAGCAACACGCCGGCATTACCGACCAGCGAGCGGCCCGGTTCGAACAGCACCTGACGGTGTGCATGGCCGCGCTTGGCGATGTGGTCGATGACCGTGGTGGCAAACGCGGTGATGTCCGGCGGCGTTTCATCCGTGTACTGGATGCCGAGGCCACCGCCCACATCGATGTGATGCAGCGAGATTCCGGCGTCGTCGAGCTTTTCGACCAGATCGAGGAGCTTGTCGATGGCGTCGAGGTACGGCGAAATTTCCGTGATTTGCGAGCCGATGTGGCAATCGATGCCGACCACATCGAGATGCGACATGGCTGCCGCCGCACGGTAAGCGTCGAACGCTTCTTCGTAAGCTACGCCGAACTTGTTGCCGCGCAAGCCGGTAGAAATATACGGGTGCGTCTTGGCGTCTACGTTCGGATTCACGCGCAGCGACACGCGCGCGCGCTTGTTCATCTGGGCGGCCACTTCGTTCAGGCGGTCGAGCTCGGGGCGCGATTCGACATTGAAGCAGAACACATCCTTGTCGAGCGCATAACGCATTTCGTCGGCGTGCTTGCCCACACCGGAGAAGACCACGCGGCCGGCGTCACCGCCGGCGGCGATCACGCGGGCCAGTTCTCCGGCCGAGACGATGTCAAACCCGGCGCCCAGCTTGGCGAACACGCCGAGGACGGCCAGATTCGAGTTGGCCTTGGCCGCGTAATGGACCGCCGCGTTACGCCCTTCGCAAGCCTTGGCGTAAGCCTGATAGGCGGACGTCAGGGCCGCCTTCGAATACACGTACAAAGGCGTACCGAAGCGCTCGGCGAGTACGGGCAGGGCCACGCCCTCGGCATGGAGTACGTCGTCGCGGTAAGAGAAGAAGGCGTTGGACATCGCGGAAACTCGGGTAATCGGCAAGGGCACGCGCCGTGGCGCGCAATATAAACAGGCGGGAAACGCTTGTCCGGCAGTTCGGAACGCTGGCCGTCGGGCCCGTTGCCGGGTGTTGGCTATCGGGTGCCCGACAACGGTGCCGACAAGCTTACTCCGGTTTGGCGGCGGGCAGCGACGCTGCCGGCGGCACTTCAACCGACGGACCGCGCTGCGGCTCAGGCACGAGCGGCGGCGGGGGCACCGGTGCGCCCGGGGGCGGCGTCGGCTTGATAGGCCGCGCCGGGTAATAAAGGGGGCCGGCCTGGCCACAGCTGGCTAATACGCTCAGCAGGGCAATCGAGGCTACAATCGCGCAGGTTCGAATAGGTGCTGTCATGGGGGTATCGCCGCGTGGTGCGGCATGCAATCGATGACGCAAACCGTGGAGTTTAGCATGACGGAAAGTGAATTCCTGGCGCTCGCCGAGGCTGTGCTGGCGCGGGTGGAGGCGGCTGTCGAAGACAGCGATGTGGACATCGATTGTGAACGCACGGGCAACGTGCTGACGCTCGAGTTCGACGACGGCAGCAAGATCATCGTGAATCTGCAAACGCCGATGAGTGAAATCTGGGTAGCGGCGCGCTCGGGCGGCTACCACTATCGCCTGAAGGGCGACGAATGGCGCGACACCCGCGACGACGCCGAGTTGTTCGAGGCGCTCTCGCGTTTCGCGTCGCAGCAGGCCGGCGAGACGGTGACGCTGCAAGCTGACTGACGTTGCCGCGTCCGCTACTGATGTGCGTGTTTCCCACCACGCACATCATCACTTTTCCCGGGTAAGTCCCATCAAGGCTTGTTGAACATATCCAGGATGCGTTGGCGCTCCTGCGTATCGACCGGCCCGGGCGGCGCACTGGTTGTCGTGCCGTCCGGCGCGGTATCGGCGCTCAGCCCCACCGTGCTGACTGCGCGGCCCGGCGGATAGTCGTCGTAGAAATAATCGCCGTTCGCCTGAATGATTCCCGAGGGCACCGGGCGCGTCGATTCCGGCACACCACGCAAAGCCTTGGTCATGTAGTCGATCCAGATCGGCAGTGCCAGACCGCCACCGGTTTCCCGGTCACCCAGATTGCGCGGTTGATCGAACCCGATCCACGCCACCCCCACCAGTTGCGATTGATACCCCGCAAACCAGGCGTCGTGCGAATCGTTGGTCGTGCCGGTCTTGCCTGCGAGGTCGTTGCGCTTGAGCACGTTCGTCTTGGCGGCCGTGCCACGCGTTGCCACGTCGTGCAGCATCGAGTTCATGATGAAGGCGTTGCGAGCCGGAATGGCGCGGAACGTCTCATCGCCCGCCGTGGCCGGCTTCTCTTCCATGATCACGTTGCCCTTCGAGTCCGTGATGCGCGCCACGATGAACGGATTCACGCGGAAGCCGCCGTTAGCGAACACGGCGTAGGCGCTCGCCATTTGCAGCGGGGTAACCATGCCGGCGCCCAGCGCCATCGGCAGATACGCCGGATGCTTGTCGGCTTCGAACCCGAAGCGCGCGATGTACTTCTGCGCGTAGCCGGGCGTGATGCTTTGCAGAATCCGGATCGACACGAGGTTGCGCGAGCGCATCAGCGCGACGCGCATCGGCATCGGTCCCTCGAAGCCACCGCCGTAATTCTTCGGCTCCCACGGCTGACCGCCGGTTTGCGCAGCGGTGAAGTAGAGCGGACCGTCGTTGATGATCGTCGCGGGCGCGAAACCCTTTTCCAGCGCAGCCGAGTAGATGAACGGCTTGAAACTCGACCCCGGCTGACGCCACGCCTGTGTGACGTGATTGAACTTGTTGCGATTGAAATCGAAGCCGCCGACGAGCGAACGAATCGCGCCGTTCTGCGGGTCGAGCGAGACAAATGCCGCTTCGATATCGGGCATCTGCACGATGCGCCAGTTGTCCTTGGCGTCCTTCGTCACGCGAATGACCGAACCCGGGCGAATCTTCTGCTTGGGTTGTGCCTTGGCGCTCAGGCCGGCCGCGGCAAAGCGCAGTCCGTCGCCCGTCACGTTCACGTCGTCGCCATTGAGCAGCACCGCCTTGACCTGCTGCGGCGACGCGGCCAGCACCACGGCCGCCACCATGTCGCCGCTGTCCGGATGCTCGACCAGCGTGTCGTCGATCAGCTGTTCGCGGTCGTCTTGATCGCTCGGCAGATCGATGTTGGCTTCCGGCCCGCGATAGCCGTGACGCAGTTCGTAGGCCATGACCCCGGCGCGCAGGGCTTCATAGGCCGCTTCCTGATCGGCCGAATTGATCGTCGTGTAGACGTTGAAGCCGCGTGTGTAGATCTCGTCCTTGAACTGGGCGTAAAGCAGCTGACGCACCATTTCCGCGACGTAACCCGCATGCACGCTGAACTCGCTGCCGAGCCCGCGCACGACCAGTTCTTGCGAGATCGCCTGATCGTATTCTGCTTTCGACACGTAACCGAGGTCGTACATGCGCTTGAGGATGTACTCCTGACGCACGCGCGCCCGCTTGTAGTTGACGATCGGGTTGTAGGCTGACGGCGCCTTGGGCAGGCCGGCCAGCATTGCGGCTTCGGCAAGCGTGACGTCCTTGATGTCCTTGCCGAAATACACGCGGGCAGCGCTCGCGAAACCGTACGCGCGCTCGCCCAGATAGATCTGATTCATGTACAGCTCGAGAATCTGATCCTTCGTCAGCCGCGACTCGATCTTGTAGGCGAGCAGCGCTTCGTAAATCTTTCGCGTGTACGTCTTCTCGCTCGACAGGAAGAAGTTGCGTGCAACCTGCATCGTGATCGTACTGGCGCCTTGCGACGAGCCGCCGCGAGCGACGTTGGCCACGCCCGCCCGGAAGATCCCGATGAAGTCGACGCCGCCATGCTGATAGAAGCGATCGTCCTCGATGGCGAGCACAGCCTTCTTCATCACATCCGGAATGTCGGCAAAGCGCACGACGTTACGGCGCTCCTCGCCGAACTCGCCGATCTGAATTTCGTCGGCGGTATAGATGCGCAGCGGAATCTTCGGCCGGTAGTCGACGATGGTGTCGAGCGACGGCAACTGCGGCGTCATGACCACCAGGATGTACCCCGCCAGCAACGCGCCACAGACGAGCATCGCGGCGATCAGGCCGACGAACCACAAAACGATGCGCAGCCAGATGGAGCGGCGCGGTTTGGGTGGGCGCTTGTCGCGTGGGGTCTCTGTTTGGGGTGTGCTTGCCATGGGGGAGTCGAAAAAAACAATGGGCCGATTATAACGAACGGTTAGCGAAGCCCCCCCGAACGACCGGTGCCTCTCTACCGAAGATGTCAGAAATGGGATTCCAGGCGTGTCGTGACTCGGACAAAGACGAGAAAAAAGCGGCGCGGATTCCGAAAGCGAAACGAACCGCGATTGCCGCGCCAAGATTCGGACTCGTCCGATTGGAGGCCGCTTCCCCGATGGCTAGGATCGATTGCATCGACATCGACCCACATGGGAGGCACGTCATGATCGAAGCGGCTCTGCGCAACTTGCGCCACATCACACCCCCCCTCGCACGCCCCTTTGCGGCCCTTTTGCCGCGTCTCGACGGTGGCGGGTGCGGTATTCACTTTGACGCAGGAACCCTGCAATTTGTTCGCCTGACACGCGTGGCCGGCCCGGCACGGCTGCGCCTCGACGCCTACGGCACTGCGGCACTCGACGACGATGTGTTGCGCGGCGGGGTGCTGGCCAAACCCGAAGCAGCGGCCCGACGCCTCGGTGAACTGCTCGAACGTGTCGGCACGAGTGTCGAGTCCCTGCGCGACGACACCATCGTGCTGGCGCTTCCTGCGCATCTGCTCAAGACTCACGTGGTCGAGTACCCGCCGGGTATGCCTGAGCGGGCCCTGCGCGCCTGGTGCGAGCGGCACGCGGCGCTACTGTTGCCGGGTGACAGCGGTCCGGGTTTGCGTTCGCGCGTGGGGGTGACTTGGGCCGAACCGGGCAGCCACCGTCTACGGCTGTATGCCTGTGAGGCCGAACTGGTCGACGACCGCCTTGCTGCACTGGAAATGGCGGGCTTGCGTGCCCATGCCGTCGACGTGGCCCATGCCGCCGGGCGTCGGGCGTTCCAATGGGCGTGGCCGGTGATGGGCGAGCCTGCGCATGAGACGCCGATTTCGTCTCGATCGCCGCCATCGCCGATGGCGCTGCTCCAGGTCAGCGATCACGACATCGATCTGGCCGTGTTCGATGCGCAGACGTGCGTGGGCGACTTGCGCGAGCGCTTCGACGGCGTGAACGGGAACCCCGAAGCATTAGCGAGTGTGGTGTGTGAGCTGCTCGGCAGACTACCGGTCGCGGCCAGTTCGCTGCATGTGGCGGCGCAAAGCATGACGCCGGGCGCTTTTGTGGCGATGTGCGACGGCCTCGTCTCGGCGTGCCGTGTCCCTGTGCGGCCGTTTGACCCGCTCGGCCGACTCGACGCTGCGAGCGCACCGGCGCGTCTGAGGCAGACGTTTGCTGAACGTGCGTCGCTTGCCGTCGCGTGTGGTCTGGCGTTACGCGCCATGTCGATGCGAGGTCTGCCATGGGCATGATGCCTCGACTTCCGCCCATCGATTTGCTGCCCACGCTGGCGCAGCGGCGTCAGCGTGATTTTCGCCATCAGTGGCGAATCTGGGGGGCGCTCGCGCTGGCGGGTGCCTTGCTGGCGCTGCTGCCGATCACTTGGGAAGTTCATGCGCGCGGCGAAGGGCGGGCAAAATTGTTGGCGCTGAACGCCGCACGCTCGCAGCTTGACGCAGCGGCCGCGTCGTTCGACACGACGCGGCGCGCGCTGGCGGGTATTCGGGCACACCGGAGGGCGGCGCTGGCGCTGATAACGCGCCGACAGGATATGGCGGGCCGGCTCCTCGACGTCATGCGAGCGTGTGCTGATGGCGTGCGTTTAGCAGGCGTCGATATCGATGACCGGCAACTAAATGTCAGCGGCTTCGCGACAACACAGTCCCGTGTGCGCGAGATGCAGAAGCGCTTGCGAAGCCTGCCGTGGGTTAAGAAAGTCGCGGAAGTCGAATCGAGTCTGATCCCCGAGGGCGTGGCGCGGCAATTGATGGGGGCCAATCCCCCGGCGTCCTTGCCGGCCGTGCGGCGCTTCGCTGTGCGCGTCGTGCACCGGCCCATTGCGGAACCGGCGTTTGCTGGCGACGACGTGTGGGATCCGGAGGAGGGTGTCGATGACAAATGACCGCCAATCACAGGCCGATGTCCGCGATCTTCTCGCCGATCTTGTCGCGCGTTGCCGGACACGCTGGGCTGCGTGGGCATCGGTTTCGCCACAGGAATGGCCGTTGCCCGTGCGTTGGAGTCTTGGGGCAGCGGTGCTGCTGGGGGCGCTGACGCTGAGTTGGTCGATGTGGTGGCTCATCGGGCTGCCGGTGCGCACGTCGCTGAGCAACGACATCGCCGCCGGGCGCACGGCGCTGGATCTTGCGACGTCGCAGGCGAAGCAATTACCGCAGTTAATGACGACGCTGCGAAACGCGGAGGCTGAGACGGTGGCGTGGGAGCGCCTGTTGCCGGTTGCGGCATCGGACGCACTTCCGGGGGCGCCTATGGGAATCGCTTCCGCGGCGGCGGTCGATCGATTGCCCGGGGATAGGCGGCAGCCACGCCAGCGGCAGGTACCACGAGGCGGGTCGACTATCGCGTACGCGGGATCTGATCGGATGTGGCGTGCCGACCTCGAGTCGCTCGTCGCGCGCGCTGGGCTGGTACTGGAGATGGCCCGTCCGGGGACATTCGATGCGAAAGCCGGTATCGACACCGAGCGAGCGGAAATGCGGGTGACGGGGCCGGTGGCGGGTTTGATCGGTCTGCTTGCCGAGATCGAGCGGTCGCCGCGCCAGCTTGTCATCGAGCGGCTCAACTTGCAGGCGGTAGATGCGAGTGCGGCGCATGACGCAAACGGGCAGGCAACCCTAAAGGTAACGATAGCGGCCTATGTGTGGCATCGCGAGTCAGCCGCTGGGGCCGTGAGTGACGCTGTTCCGATGCCCAAGCTGCCGGAAACGCTGACGCCGTGGCAGATGCCGACGGCCATGGTTGACGTGTTTCGCGCATCGTTGACGGGGCGTCCGGGGCAGGCGACTGCCGCAATGGTGCTGGATCCTGCGGTGCCGGCCGTGTCAGCCGTTGATGTCGCCGACCCCATCGGCGAAATGCAGGCCGGGGCGCGTCGTGTGACCTTCCGGCGTGTCGCCAACGGCGTGACCTCGGATTGGGCGGGGCCGGCACATCCTCCCGCACCGCACCTCGAAACGCAGATCAATGTGACGCTGCATGGGGTGGAGACGGTCGATGCACTGAAGGCGTTCGCGCGTCTGACGGGCAGAAATCTGGTGCTGGGCGAACGCGTCGCGGGGCGGCTTGACGTGGAAATGGCGAACGTGTCCCAGGCGACGGCCTTCGAGGTGCTGATCCGGGCAGCAGGGCTGGGCGTGCGATCGTTGCACGGTGTGGACTGGGTGGCGCCGAAGGCCGAATTGCTCGCTGACGAGCAGGCGCAACTGGAAACCGCAGCGAAGCGCGAGACCATGCAACCTCTCGTCAGCCGGCGCTTCACGCTGAATTACCCGCGCGCATTGGAATTGCGCGAAGTCATCATCGGCGAGAAGGATCGCAAAACGCAGCGGCTGTTGTCATCGCGAGGCAGTTTGATCGCGGACCCTCGCACCAACCAGCTCTTCGTGACGGACTTGCCGGAACGCCTCGATGCCCTCGGCGCGTTTATCGCGCGTATCGATGTGCCGGTCAGGCAGGTGTTGATCGAGGCACGCATCGTTGAAGCCGATGACCGGTTCAGCGAGTCGCTCGGCGTCAACCTCGCCGGTTATTACGCACGGACCCATGCCCAGAAGGCCGGAAATGCCGCGCCTTCTCGGGGTGGCGAGACCACGTCGCGGCGAAGTGGCAGTGCGGCGGGTAACGAGAGCAAGGGGATGCAGGGGACTCGTGGGGCTAAGGGGGGCGGCTCGCCGGCCGGCACGGGGTCTCCGGGATTGGTCGACATACTCGACAGCGCCCTGCCCGCGGCGGCACTCGCGGGCGTGGCGCCGCCAAGTCTGGCCATTACGCTGTTCGGGCGGTCTGCCACGCGTTTTCTGCAACTCGAACTGTCGGCGCTTGAAACCAGTGGACGGGGGCGGGTGGTGTCGCGTCCGAGGGTGGTGACGGCGGACAAGGTGGAAGCGGTCATCGAGCAGGGAACCGAACTGCCCTATCAGGCCCGTAGCGGGCGGCGAAGCGTGTCCACGGTGCAGTTCCGCAAAGCCACGCTGCGTCTGGAGGTAACGCCACTGATTACGCCTGACGGGCAGGTCATTCTTGACGTGGATGTGCGCAAGGACAGCGTGGGGCACGAGGTCGCCGACGGCTTTGCCGTGGATACCCGTCACGTCAAGACACAGGTGCAGGTCGAAGACGGCGGGACGGTGGCCATCGGGGGGATCTATCAGGAGGAACGGCGCGGTTCGCGTGCCCAGGTGCCGTGGCTAGGCGATGTGCCACTGCTGGGCGCGCTATTCCGGAACCGTTCGGAGGAGGACCGTCGCACCGAGTTGCTTGTGTTCATCACCCCCAGCGTGGTGCCGGAGGTCGGTGGCGTGGACGCCAATGTCGCCCCCGGCAGGCCCGCGCCGTTACGGGGCGGCAGCGAGGAGATGCCCGGACGCAAGGCATTCCGGGGGGCGCTGGACCAACCGGCAAGCCTCCCCGAGGTGCCGGCAAACGATGTTCCAGCGGGGCACGCCAGGCTGACGGCGGCGTCTTTGGAGGCGACGCGTTCCGCACGCCCGACGCATATCCCGGTATCATCAGGGATTGGAACCCAAATATCAGCGATTCATGCTGGAAAACGTAATACTTGTCGGATTGATGGGGGCGGGCAAGACCACGGTCGGACGCGCCGTCGCGCGACGTCTCGGACGGCAGTTCTATGACTCCGACCACGAGATCGAAGCGCGTACAGGCGTGCGAATCCCGGTCATCTTCGAGCACGAAGGCGAAGACGGCTTTCGCCAGCGCGAAGCGCACACCATCGACGAACTCACACAGCGCAGCGGCATCGTTCTCGCCACCGGCGGGGGCGCGGTGCTGCGCGCAGAAAACCGCGAATGCATCAAGTCGCGCGGTACCGTCGTCTATCTGCGTGCCACACCGCATGACTTGTGGTTGCGCACGCGTCGCGACAAAAACCGCCCGTTGCTGCAAACGGCGGATCCGCGCGCGCGCCTTGAACAATTGTTTCAGGAGCGCGACGCGTTGTACCGCGAGTGTGCGACGTTTGTCATCGAGACGGGCCGGCCAAGCGTCAATGCGCTCGTCAACATGGTGCTCATGCAACTGGAGGTCGCCGGCATCGTGCCGATCGGGCCTCACCATGAGCTCGAAGCCGATGCCCAAGCGGATGGTGTTGGTGATGTCGATGCGCAAGGCGAAGGTAATGACGCCCGCGGCGAAAGCATCGGGAATACCGAAAGCACCGAAAGCACCGAAAGCACCGAAAGCACCGAAAGCACCGGGAGCGCCAGCGAGGCGGCCGACGGCACGCCGAACGCCAGCACGCACGCCAATGAACCCATACCCAGCGACGCAGCGGGAAATGCCATGTCACCGATTCGTGACACGGCCTCACGCTGATGTTGCCGACCACGATAACTAGCACTAGCCAGTCAGCGGCATGATTACCCTCAAACTCGAACTTGGCGAGCGCGCCTACCCTATCCACATCGGCACCGACCTGCTCTCGCAGGATGCTTTGTTCGCGCCGCATGTGCGCGGCACGCACGCGATCATCGTGACGAACACGACCGTCGCGCCGCTGTATGCGGAGAAAGTCGCCGCGACCCTCCAGCGACTGGGCAAGCGCGTCGTCACGGCGGTGCTGCCGGATGGCGAGCAGTACAAGAACTGGCAGACGCTGAATCTCATTTTCGACGAACTGCTGGGCGCACAAGCCGATCGCAAGGCGACGCTGATCGCGCTGGGCGGCGGAGTGGTGGGCGATATGACGGGCTTTGCCGCAGCGTGCTACATGCGCGGTGTCCCGTTTGTGCAGGTGCCGACGACGCTGCTCGCGCAAGTCGACTCGTCGGTGGGCGGCAAGACGGGCATCAACCATCCGTTGGGCAAGAACATGATCGGTGCCTTCTGGCAGCCGAGCGCCGTACTGGCCGACATCGACACGTTGTCGACGCTGCCGGAACGTGAGTTGGCGGCGGGGCTTGCGGAAGTCATCAAGCACGGTGCGATCGCTGACGAAGCGTATTTCGACTGGATCGAAGCCAATATCGACGCGTTGAATGCGCGCGATACGGCGGCGCTGTCGTATGCGGTGCAACGCTCGTGCGAGATCAAAGCCGCCGTCGTTGCCAGCGATGAACGCGAACAAGGCTTGCGCGCCACGCTGAACTTCGGACATACCTTCGGACATGCCATCGAAGCGGGTCTTGGCTACGGCGAGTGGCTGCACGGCGAAGCGGTCGGGTGCGGCATGGTGATGGGCGCCGATCTGTCGGCGCGGCTCGGTTACATCGACGAAGCCCTGGTGCCGCGCATCAAGGCCCTCGTCGCGGCGGCCAAGCTGCCGGTGACCGGTCCAGCACTCGGCGAAGATCGCTACATCGATCTGATGCGGGTCGACAAGAAAGCCGAGGGCGGTGATATCCGCTTCGTGCTACTTAACCGGTTGGGCGAAGCGTTCATGACGCGTGTGCCCGATGCCGAACTGCGCGCGACGCTGCGCGCCAACGTGTAAGCGGGAGGGCTGGCGATGGTCGATTACGAAGCGTCGCTGGCCCCATACGCGGCCCGTTCGCTGAATTCGCGGGGGCGCCGGTTTGCCGAGGCGGCCCCGGCGACGCGCAGTGAATTTCAACGCGACCGCGACCGCATCATTCATTCAACGGCGTTTCGCCGGCTCGAATACAAAACGCAGGTCTTCGTGAACCACGAAGGCGACCTGTTCCGCACCCGCCTCACCCATAGCCTCGAAGTGGCCCAGATCGGGCGCTCGATTGCCCGCAATCTACGCGTCAACGAAGATCTGGTCGAAGCCATTGCGCTGGCGCACGACCTCGGTCATACCCCCTTCGGTCACGCCGGACAGGACGCACTTAACGCCTGCATGCGCGACTACGGGGGCTTCGAGCACAACCTGCAAAGCCTGATCGTTGTCGATGAACTCGAAGAGCACTACGGGGGATTCAACGGCCTGAACCTGTGCTTCGAGACGCGCGAGGGCATTCTCAAGCACTGCTCGCGCGCTAATGCGCGGGAGCTTGGTGAGCTCGGTGAGCGTTTTCTCAAAGGGCGCCAGCCGGGCATTGAGGCGCAGATTGCGAATCTCGCCGATGAGATCGCTTACAACAATCACGATATCGACGATGGTGTGCGCTCAGGGTTGTTGTCGCTGGAGCAGCTCGACGCTGTGCCGCTCTGGAAGCGCTATTGCGCGGACGCGCAGCGCGAGTGGCCGGAGATATCCGGGCGGAGGCTCGTGCATGAGACGACACGACGCATCATCAACGCGCTGATCGTCGACCTGATCGCCACGACGCGCCGCCGCGTGGCGGATGCCTCACCGGCCTCGATGGACGACGTACGGGGTGTCGGGCCGCTGGTGGCGTTCAGTGACGAGATGCGGGAACAGGCGGGCCAGTTGAAGCGCTTTCTGTTCGAGAACCTCTACCGGCACTATCTGGTGATGCGCATGGCGGCCAAAGCCCAGCGCATCGTGCAGGAGCTGTTTGCCGCGTTTCTCTCGGACCCTCGATTGTTGCCGCCGAACTATCGCCCCGAGAATGAGGCGGACCAACCGCGCTGGATTGCGCACTACGTCGCGGGGATGACGGACCGCTACGCGATCAAGGAATACCGTAGGCTCTTTACGATCGAGCCGACGCTTTAGTGAATAGGTGAGTGGGTGACGGCCTCCGCGAGGGAGGCCGCCCTTTACGCCGCGATTAACTGCGTCCGGCGATAAACCCGAGTACCAAGGCCACGGCGGCTACGGTCCCGAGCGTCTGCCAAGGGCGTTCATGCACATAGCCATCGGCTTCTTCCCAGACCTCATTGGCGCGACGGCGCAGATGGGCGCGCCTATCGTCAAAGTCACTGCGTGCTTCACGAAGCTTGTCACCGATTTCGGTGCGCAGCGCTTCGATATCGGAGGCCGATTTTGCGTTGGAGAGGGCGTGATCGAGATCGTCGAGCAGGTCGCGAACGCGTGCTGAAACGTCGCCGGTTGCCAGACGTGCTGCACGTGCCGTGCGGCGTCCCGCATAGCGGGCATCGTCGAGGCCGTTATTCAGAGCTGATTCCGCTTTCGAGGCAATTCCCATTTCTGACTCCCTGATGGTGGTATTGAAATGCGGCCTGCGCCATGTCCGGGGGGACTTGCCGGCGCCATGCCGATGGAAACCTGGTGCGAGCGGCCATTATGGCGTGGCCATTCGCGGGCGTACACCATGAGAGACAGCGGGCCAAACGGGAAAGTTGCAGATATTTGCCGGTCGATCGATTGCGATAGTGCGGATTTTGTAACGAAATGCGAAAACGCCGCACAAGGCGGCGTTTTCTGATCCATCTGAAGCGTATTGCGACGCTTTGAAGCGCGCTGCCGTGATTTGGCAGTGACTTAGAAGCGATAGGCGAGCGACAGGAACGTGACCACCGGATTCAGCTTGACCTTGGCTTCGCTGGTCGTGGTGATCGGACCGCGCGTCGTGGTCAGCTTGGCCGTCGTGCTCACCGGGATGTACGACACGGAGAAAGACAGCGTCCAATGCTGGTCCATGTTGTAGTTGATACCCGCGTTGAACACCGGTGCCCACGAGTTGGTCAGCTTTGCCGTGGTCGAGCCACCCGGGCCGAGGGCGAGCGAGTTGCTGGCCAGTGCCTGGAAGCCATCCGTGAGCTCGATGTTCGAGTACCAGAAGTAGCTGGCACCAATCCCCAGGAACGGACGCCACTTGTCATCCGCCTGACCGAAGTAGTACTTCAGCAACAGGGCCGGGCTCCACTGCTTGGCCGACGCCAGTGCACCGTTGCCGGGCAGTTGCAGGCGGCCTTGGCCGTACAGATGGAATTTCGGCGGAACACCGAACACGCCTTCGACGGCGATGTTGTCGGTGAAGAAATGCGCGAACGTGATGCCGAGCGTATCGGCATCAGACACCTGGGCGCCCGTATTGCCCCCAAGCGCAGCGTTAAGGCCGGCAGCCAGTCCCGGCACGCTCGATCCCGTCACTTTCAACGGATCGCTGGAAACTTGCGGCGAGAGGTGGAACCAGCCGAGGCTGACAACGTTATCGCCGGCTTTCTGTGCGAAAGCGGCCCCCGACGCCGTCAGCATGGCCACGGCAGCAATGGTCAAATGCTTCAACTTCATTTGATTCGTCTCCTGCTCAAGATTCTTTATTGTCGAGAATTTCGGTAAATGAAATTCAGGGCCATTATGCCGAGCGTGGAAAGTCGCGGGTAGCATGAGACTGGAGGTGTCGCTCTAAAGGTGTTGTTTCCACGCATCGACTCATGGAATGCCCTTAGAAAAAAGCGCTGGACGAAAGAAAAGCGTGCCTTTATACGTCAGGCACGCTTTGAGAAAAAACCTCCGGACTCCGATATTACGAACGCAATTAGCGTCCCGCAGGCTGGCTTTAGAACTTGTAGCCGAGCGAGACGAAGGTCACAATCGGATTCAGCTTGATTTCGGCATCTGAGGACGCAAGCACCGTACCGTCCTGTGCCTTGATCTTGATGTTGGCCGTGGTCTTGAGCGGAATGTAGGAAACCGATGCGCTTGCGACCCAGTGCTTGTCGAACGCATAAGAGACACCGGCATTCACAACCGGTTGCCACGATGCCGATGATTTCGCTTCTACCGTCGTCGGACCGTTATGTCCGGAAGTAAAGGCGAGCACGCTACCGAAATTCTGATTCAGCGCTGATTCGAAATTCGGATTGAGACTGACGTTTGTAAAGAACGTGTAGCTCACACCGACGCCGAGAAAAGGACGCCAGGCCGAATTCGCCTGGCCGAAGTAATACTGGAATACCAGCGCGGGACTCCATTGCCGAACGCTTTGCACGATCGGGTTGTTTTGCGCGGCGCCGAGGTCGATACTCGTGAGCGCGCCGGCGAGACCCGGGGGTGCAATCACGCCCTGGCCGGTGAGCTTGAATTTGGCAGGAACGCCGGCCACCGTTTGCAAGGCGATGTTGTCGGTGATGAAGTGGGTGATGACGAGCCCGAGCGTGTCGGCATTACTGACCTTCGCGCCGGAGCCCGGTGAGGTAAAGTTCGCCGGCACGAGCGCTGGGGTGAGACCGTCCTGATTGGTGCTGGTGGTCATCGGCTTGCTCGAGTCTTGCGGCGCGATGTGAAACCACCCGAGGTTGACGACGTTGTCGCCGGCTTGTTGTGCAGTGGCGCTGGTGGACGCCAGTGATATGCCGATACCGAGCGCGCAAAAGCACGCTGCGGACCGGTAGGTCCGAGTTGTCATTTGTCTATCCTCCCAAGATTATTTATTTATTTTTCGATGCATTATGCGCTGGTGGACTCTGGGCGCAATCGTCGAATCTAGAGTTTTTGTACGAATCAAAGGGAATTGGCTAGATATCAGTATTTAAAGAGGTTTTTGCTGTTGAAACTGCCTCGCGAATCGTGATATCGAGCTTTAAAGCTTTACATTTGAATTCGCATGGCCCGATTACCGCGACTCTTTATTCCCCGTCAGCCGCAGCATGTGATTCTGCGCGGCAACAACCGGCAAGCCATCTTCGTGGACGACGAGGATCGGCGTGTATTCCATGACCGTCTGCGCGAGGCCGCGCGAGCGCACGGGCTGGCGATTCACGCGTGGTGCATGATGCCGAACCACCTCCACCTGGTCGCGACGCCCGCCGACGAGCGCAGCCTGCCCGCCACGCTTCAGGCGGTCGGGCGCTATTACGTGCTGTACTTCAACCGGCGGCACCAGCGCACCGGCACCTTGTGGGAAGGGCGCTACCGGGCGACGGTCATCGAGGCCGAGCACTATCTGCTGCTCGCGAGCCGTTATGTCGAACTCAACCCGGTGCGTGCCGGGCTGGCCGACGCCCCGGGCAACTATGTGTGGTCGAGCTACAACCATCACGTGGGCCTGACAGTCGATAGCCTCGTGACCGATCACGCGCTGTATTGGTCACTTGGCAATACGCCGTTCGAGCGTCAACGCACCTACGCGGAGGGGTTCTCGGTTCCGCTGCCACCCTATGAGGTTGACGCGCTGCGTACAGCAACGCAGAAAGGATGGCTGCTTGGCGGCCCCGAATATCTGGCGCGAATGTCGCTGGCGGCGAATCGCCGAGTGAGTCCACTTACCCGTGGTCGTCCACGTAAGTCGGCCAGCGACCTGCTCTAATCCCCTGCTGAATCTCCCCATCGGCGAACCCGTCCGGGTTCGCCAATCTCCCCCAACTGCTTGAAATTCAACAAATTAATGGCGGCGGTCAAATTGCCGAAAATAATCTGACCCCAATAAAAATAAGCCTTCTTTTGGTGCGGTCTCTAATTAGAATCTGACCCCATTAAAATATTTTGTCATTGTGAATTTCATAGCGTATATTCCAACTTCGGCCGATTGGTGCGATGCGCAAAACCGTGCGCACTGAGTCGGTACCTGTGGCGACACTCGAGAATGATCTTCGACGCGTGCGACACCGCAGTCTGGCCTGCCCGGCCAACCCCCACTTAACCCGGCCGACCGTGACGAACATGCGCGCGGCGGCCTCGCCAAGAGACGGTGTAACTCGTGGAAAAGAAACAGCAACCGATTGCGACGGCAGCAGCGCTGCCGGGTGAGGCGTACGTGGCGCCGGACGCACAGGGCATGTACGACCCGGCCAATGAACACGACGCCTGCGGTGTCGGCTTCGTGGCCCATATCAAGGGTGTGAAGAGTCACGCCATCGTCGAGCAGGGTCTGAAGATCCTCGAGAACCTCGATCACCGGGGCGCCGTGGGCGCCGACCCGCTGATGGGCGACGGTGCCGGCATCCTGCTCCAGATTCCCGATCAGTTCTACCGCGAAGAGATGGCCCGTCAGGGCGTCACGCTGCCGCCGGCCGGTGAGTACGGCGTGGGCATGATCTTCCTGCCGAAGGAACACGCGTCGCGTCTCGCTTGCGAACAAGAGCTCGAGCGCACCGTGAAGGCCGAAGGTCAGGTCGTGCTGGGCTGGCGCGATGTCGCGATCGACCGCGACATGCCGATGTCGCCGAACGTGAAGGCCACCGAGCCGGTGATCCGCCAGATCTTCATCGGGCGCGGTCAGGACATCATGGTGACCGACGCGCTCGAACGTAAGCTGTACGTCATCCGCAAGACCGCGAGCCACCGCATTCAGGCGCTCAAGCTCAAGCACGGCAAGGAATACTTCGTGCCGTCGATGTCGGCACGCACCATCGTCTACAAGGGCCTGCTGCTGTGCGATCAGGTCGGCCGCTACTACCGCGATCTGGCCGATCCGCGCACCGTCTCCGCGCTCGCCCTCGTGCACCAGCGCTTCTCGACCAACACGTTCCCGGCCTGGGAACTCGCCCACCCGTATCGCATGGTGGCGCACAACGGCGAAATCAACACGGTAAAGGGCAACGTCAACTGGATCAACGCCCGCACGGGCGCGATCTCGTCGGCCGTGCTCGGCAGCGATCTGCAAAAGCTGTGGCCGCTGATCTATCCGGGCCAGTCGGACACGGCATCGTTCGACAACTGCCTCGAAATGCTCACGATGGCCGGCTACCCGCTCGCCCACGCAATGATGATGATGATCCCGGAAGCCTGGGAACAGCACACGTTGATGGACGAGAACCGCCGCGCGTTCTACGAGTACCACGCCGCGATGATGGAGCCGTGGGACGGCCCCGCCGCCATCGCCTTCACCGACGGCCGTCAGATCGGCGCGACGCTCGACCGTAACGGTCTGCGCCCGGCGCGCTACGTCATCACCGATGACGACATGGTGATTCTGGCGTCGGAGTCGGGCGTGCTGCCGATTCCCGAGTCGAAGATCGTCAAGAAGTGGCGCCTGCAACCGGGCAAGATGTTCCTGATCGATATGGAACAGGGCCGCATCATCGACGACAAGGAACTCAAGGACAACCTCGCCAACGCGAAGCCCTACAAGAGCTGGATCGACGCCGTGCGCATCAAGCTCGACGAGATCGAGCCGAAGGTGGAAGAGGCCGGTGTGCATCACGACACGGCCACGCCGCTGATCGACTTGCAGCAGGCGTTCGGTTACACGCAGGAAGAAGTGAAGCTGTTGATGACGCCGATGGCGATCAACGGCGAAGAAGCCGTGGGCTCGATGGGCAACGACAGCCCGCTCGCGGTCATGAGCAACAAGAACAAGACGCTCTATCACTACTTCCGCCAGTTGTTCGCGCAGGTGACGAACCCGCCGATCGATCCGATCCGCGAGAACATGGTGATGTCGCTGGTGTCGTTCATCGGCCCGAAGCCGAACCTGCTCGACACGAACAACATCAACCCGCCGATGCGTCTCGAAGTGTCGCAGCCGGTGCTGGACTTCAAGGAAATCTCGAAGATCCGCCACATCGACAAGTACACCGGCGGCAAATTCCGCTCGTACGAGTTGAACATCTGCTACCCGGTCGCCTGGGGCAAGGAAGGCATCGAAGCCCGCCTCGCATCGCTGTGCGCCGAAGCCGTTGACGCGGTGAAGTCGGGCTACAACATCCTGATCGTCTCCGACCGTCTGACGAATCGCGAACAAGTCGCCATGCCGGCGCTGCTCGCTACGTCGGCTGTGCACCAGCATCTGGTGGCGCAAGGCCTGCGCACGAGCACGGGTCTCGTGGTGGAAACCGGTTCGGCCCGTGAAGTGCATCACTTCGCGCTGCTGGCCGGCTACGGTGCAGAAGCCGTGCACCCGTACCTCGCAATGGAAACGCTCGCCCAGATCGCCCGCAAGCAAGGCGGCGACCTGACGCCCGAGAAGGCCGTGAAGCATTTCGTCAAGGCCGTCGGCAAGGGCCTGCACAAGGTCATGTCGAAGATGGGCATCTCGACGTACATGTCGTACACGGGTGCGCAGATCTTCGAAGCGATCGGCCTGTCGCAGGAACTGGTCCGCAAGTACTTCCAGGGCACGGCATCGAACGTCGGCGGTATCGGCATCTTCGAAGTGGCGGAAGAGGCAGTGTGTCTGCATCGCGAAGCCTTCGGCGACAACCCGGTGCTGGCCAACATGCTCGACGCCGGTGGCGAATACGCGTTCCGCATTCGTGGTGAAGACCACATGTGGACCCCGGACGCCATCGCCAAGCTCCAGCACTCGACCCGTTCCAACTCGTACCAGACGTACAAGGAATACGCGAACCTCATCAACGACCAAAGCAAGCGCCACATGACGCTGCGCGGTCTGTTCGAGTTCCGCGTCGATCCGCAACGCGCGATCCCGCTCGATCAAGTCGAGTCGGCCAAAGATATCGTGAAGCGTTTCGCGACGGGCGCCATGTCGCTCGGTTCAATCTCGACCGAAGCGCACGCGACGCTGGCCGTGGCGATGAACCGTATCGGCGGCAAGTCGAACACGGGTGAGGGCGGTGAAGATCCGCGCCGTTATCGCAACGAACTCAAGGGCATTCCGATCAAGAAGGGCGAATCGCTTGCCTCGATCGTCGGCCACGATGTCATCGAAGCCGACATCGAACTGCAAGACGGCGACTCGCTGCGCTCGCGCATCAAGCAAGTGGCCTCGGGTCGCTTCGGTGTGACGGCCGACTATCTGGTCTCTGCCGATCAGATCCAGATCAAGATGGCGCAGGGCGCGAAGCCGGGCGAAGGCGGTCAATTGCCGGGTCACAAGGTGACCGAGTACATCGGCAAGCTGCGTTACTCGGTGCCGGGCGTGGGTCTGATCTCGCCGCCGCCGCACCATGACATCTACTCGATCGAAGATCTGGCACAGCTGATTCACGATCTGAAGAACGTGAACGCCTCGTCGTCGATCTCGGTGAAGCTCGTGTCCGAAGTGGGCGTGGGCACGGTGGCTGCCGGTGTTGCCAAGGCCAAGGCCGATCACGTCGTGATCGCCGGTCACGATGGCGGCACGGGCGCCTCGCCGCTGTCGTCGGTGAAGTACGCTGGCTCGCCGTGGGAACTGGGTCTGGCCGAGACGCAGCAAACGCTGGTGCTCAATCGTCTGCGCGGCCGTATCCGCGTGCAGGCCGACGGTCAGATGAAGACCGGCCGCGACGTGGTGATCGGTGCGCTGCTCGGCGCTGACGAATTCGGCTTCGCGACGGCACCGCTCGTCGTCGAAGGCTGCATCATGATGCGCAAGTGCCACCTGAATACCTGCCCGGTGGGCGTGGCGACGCAAGATCCGGTGCTGCGCAAGAAATTCCAGGGCAAGCCGGAACACGTCGTCAATTACTTCTTCTTCGTGGCCGAGGAAGTGCGCGAAATCATGGCGCAACTGGGCATCGCGAAGTTCGATGACCTGATCGGCCGTGCCGACCTGCTCAACACCAAGTCGGGCGTTGAGCACTGGAAGGCGAAGGGTCTCGATTTCTCGCGCATCTTCTACCTGCCGGAAGTCGAAGACTCGGTGCCGCGTCTGCATGTCGAGTCGCAGGATCACGGTCTGGTGCAGGCACTCGACCACGCGTTGATCGAGAAGGCATTGCCGGCGCTGGAGAAGGGCGAGCACGTCTCGTTCATTCAGCCGGTGCGTAACCGTAACCGTACGGTCGGCGCGATGCTCTCGGGCGAAGTCGCCAAGCGCTACGGTCACGAAGGTCTGCCGGACGACACGATCCACGTGCAACTCAAGGGCACGGCGGGTCAGAGCTTCGGTGCCTTCCTGGCGCGCGGCATCACGCTCGATCTCGTGGGCGACGGTAACGACTACGTCGGCAAGGGCTTGTCGGGCGGCCGCATCATCGTGCGTCCGACCAACGACTTCCGCGGCGACGCCGAGAACAACATCATCGTGGGCAACACCGTGATGATCGGCGCCATCGAAGGCGAAGCGTTCTTCAATGGTGTGGCCGGCGAGCGCTTCTGCGTGCGTAACTCGGGGGCTACGGCCGTCGTGGAAGGCACGGGCGATCACGGTTGCGAGTACATGACCGGCGGCACGGTGGTCGTGCTGGGCGAGACGGGCCGCAACTTTGCTGCGGGCATGTCGGGTGGCGTGGCGTACATCTACGACGCCGACGGCACCTTCGGCGCCAAGTGCAACACGGCGATGGTCGCGCTGGATCCGGTGCTGCCGCACGGCGAGCAGGAGCGTACGGTGAGTCAGGGCCTGTGGCATCGCGGCCAGACCGACGAAGCGTTGCTGCGCGAGCTGATCGAGCGTCACTTCCAGTACACCGGTTCGATGCGCGCCAAGGCGTTGCTCGAGGACTGGGACAGCGCCCGCCGCAAGTTCGTGAAGGTGTTCCCGAACGAATACAAACGTGCTTTGGGCGAAATGGCCAAAGCCAACGACAAACAAGCACTGGCGGCCTGATACCGAATGCGCGGTCACGTCACAGGGTGAGGGCCCTGTCGGCGTGCCGCGCGCGGGTGAGGCACGGTAACCACAAAACTTTCCGACTGAAGAAACATGGGCAAGGTCACAGGTTTTCTCGAATTCGAGCGCCAGAGCGAGTCGTACGAAGCACCGCTGGCACGGGTCAAGCATTACAAGGAGTTCGTGCTCGCGCTCTCCGACGATCAGGCAAAAGTACAGGGCGCGCGCTGCATGGATTGCGGCATCCCGTTCTGTAACAACGGTTGCCCGGTCAACAACATCATTCCCGACTTCAACGATCTGGTGTATCGCCAGGACTGGAAGTCGGCGATTGCGGTGTTGCACTCGACGAACAACTTCCCGGAGTTCACGGGCCGCATCTGCCCGGCACCGTGTGAAGCCGCGTGCACGCTGAACATCAACAGCGACGCCGTGGGCATCAAGTCGATCGAACACGCAATCATCGACAAGGCGTGGAGCGAAGGCTGGGTTGAGCCGCAGCCCGCCAAGCACAAGACTGGCAAGACGGTTGCGGTGGTCGGCTCGGGCCCGGCGGGTCTGGCAGTGGCGCAACAACTGGCACGCGCCGGTCACGACGTGACCGTGTTCGAAAAGAACGATCGCGTGGGCGGCCTGCTGCGTTACGGCATTCCCGACTTCAAGCTCGAGAAGTGGCTGATCGATCGCCGCATGCGTCAGATGGAAGCCGAGGGCGTGACCTTCCGCACCGGTGTGTACATCGGCAAAGAGGCGCCGGATGCCACCATCAACAACTTCTCGAAAGAGACGATTTCGCCGGAACAACTGCAAGCGCAGTTCGACGCCGTGGTCATCGCGGGTGGTGCGGAACAGCCGCGCGATCTGCCGGTGCCGGGGCGTGAGCTCGAAGGCGTGCATTTCGCGATGGAATTCCTGCCGCAGCAGAACAAGGTCAATGCGGGCGACAAGCTGGCGAACCAGATGCTGGCAACCGGCAAGAGCGTGATCGTGATCGGCGGCGGCGATACGGGTTCGGATTGCGTGGGCACGTCGAACCGTCACGGTGCCAAGCACGTGATGCAGTTCGAGTTGCTGCCGCAGCCGCCGGAGCAGGAAAACAAGCCGATGGTGTGGCCGTACTGGCCGACCAAGCTGCGCACGTCGTCGAGTCATGACGAAGGTTGCGAGCGTGACTGGTCGGTCGCGACGAAGCGCTTCGAAGGCAAGAACGGCAAGGTGGAAAAGCTGATCGCCGTGCGCCTCGAATGGAAGGACGGCAAGATGCAGGAAGTGGCTGGCTCGGAATTCGAGTTGAAGGCCGATCTGGTGCTGCTCGCCATGGGCTTCGTCTCGCCGCTCCAGACCGTGCTCGACGCGTTCGGCGTGGACAAGGATGCGCGCGGCAACGTGCGTGCCTCGACCGAAGGCGAGCGCGCCTACACGACGAATCTGCCGAAGGTGTTTGCAGCCGGTGACGTGCGTCGCGGTCAGTCGCTGGTGGTGTGGGCGATTCGCGAAGGCCGTCAGTGCGCACGTGCGGTCGACGAGTTCCTGATGGGCCATTCGGAACTGCCGCGCTAAGCAAGTTTGCCTGCCAAAACCACAAATACGGGGTGGTTGTTGAGTTTGAGAGGAGGGGGCGCGGCCGTAGGCAGTCGCGTCGCTGTGGAGAAACCGTCCGAACGGCAACGTTCGGGCGGTTTTTTCTTGCCTGTTCGTCTTGCGCAGGCGCTGTCGGGTGCAACGCTCGCTCAGCTGGAAATTCAGTAAATCGCTAAATATAAGATGTCATACAACAAGACATCTTTTCAATGCGCCGACATGTGGGAAATCCTTCCCAACATGTGCAAACATCAATGTATATAAGGCGTATGACGCGCCGTGCCGGGGCGAATCAAAACACTAGGGATTATCCGTAAACGCCATAAACAGGCATTGTCATCGTACATCGTCTCACGTAGGATGCCTCTCCATGCGAGCCATGCACTCGCAACAAAAAAATCCACAACAGAGAGACAACCATCATGGCACTGAAGATCAAAGGCCTGCGCTGGTGGATGATCGGACTGCTGACACTCGGCACGGTCATGAACTACCTTGCGCGCAGCTCACTTGCCGTTGCCGCCCCCACGGTGATGAAGGATCTCCACATCAGCACCCAGCAGTACGGCTGGATCACGGGGGCATTCCTCGTGTTGTACCCGATCGGTGCCCCGTTGACGGGCTACCTGATGGACCGCATCGGCCTGCGTCTGGGCTTCCTGCTGTGCGGCGTGATGTGGTCGATCGTGTGCATGCTGCACGGTCTGGCAGACGGCTGGGTCGGTCTGTTCGTCCTGCGCGGTTTGCTGGGGCTGGCCGAAGCGTCGTTTATTCCGGCCGGCATGCGTGCCGCAGCCTTCTGGTTTCCGTCGAAAGAGCGCGCGTTCGCGGCGGGCATCTTCAACATCGGCACATCTATCGGCGCCATTCTTGCGCCGCCGCTGATCGCCTGGTCGATCCTGCGCTACAACTGGGAAACCGCGTTCGTCATCGCCGGTGCGCTGGGGTTGGTGTGGGGGGCGCTGTGGTTCGCGTTCTATCGTCATCCGACGGACCACCCGGCGCTCACGCAGGCCGAATCCGACTACATCAACGAAGGCAACGTCGTCGATGCGGCGGCCGATGCGCGCAAGCCGAACCTGCGCTCGATTCTGCGTCAGCGTAATTTCTGGGGCATCGCCCTGCCGCGTTTCTTCGCCGACCCGGTGTGGGGCACCATCGTGTTCTGGATGCCGTTGTACCTGAGTCAGGCGCGTGGCTTCGATTTAAAGACCATTGCAGCGACGGCATGGCTGCCGTTCGTGGCGGCCGACATCGGCTGTCTGATGGGTGGCACCATTTCCGTGTGGCTCAACAAGCATTTCAAGATCACCATCTTCAACGGCAAGCGCGTGGTGTTCACCATCGGTGCGTTCGTCATGACGGCGATGTGCGGCGTGGGCTTCGTCAAAGACCCGATGATGGCAATCTTCCTGCTGTGCCTCGGCGGCTTTGCGCATCAGACGCTTTCGATCAGCGTGATCTCCATGTCGGCGGACCTGTTTCCGCGTAACGAGGTGGCGACGGTCACCGGGCTGGCGGGTCTCTCGGCCGGTATTGGCAACCTGTTGTTCACGCTGGTGATCGGCGCGTTCGTGACCGCCGTCGGTTATGCGCCGTTCTTCGTGGCACTGGGTCTGGGCGACCTGATCGGTGCGGTGATTCTGTGGACCGTGGTCAAGCCGCATATCACCGGCACGGCGACCCCGGCACCGGCGCAGCGTGTCGATGTGGGGCGCACGGCGAATGCGTGAGCCTGCGCGTTCGCCTGAACCTGAACGCAAGTCTGAACAGCAAGTTTGACGGACACTGCGCCGCGCACCTCGATGGGTGTGTGGCGCAGTGTCGATTTCGTTGTAGCGATGCATCGACGTATGCATGGCGATCTACCGATGAACAAGGAGTGACATGAGCCAGACTTCCGGCAAACCCTTCCGCCGTCTGTTGCTGACCGGCGCGGCGGGCAACCTCGGCAAACAATTGCGCGGCAAGCTTGCCGAATGGGCGGACATCGTTCGCGTGAGCGACATCGTGCCGGTCACCGCAGACGCACCGCACGAAGAAGCGATGCAGGTCGA
The DNA here is from genome assembly GCF_002179965.1 of Pandoraea sp. PE-S2T-3. GTDB lineage: Bacteria > Pseudomonadota > Gammaproteobacteria > Burkholderiales > Burkholderiaceae > Pandoraea. The sequence continues at coordinate 47,750 of NZ_NGUQ01000005.1, read as the reverse complement.
TCTCGCAGATCGCACCGCCGTGCACGCCTTGCTCGACGGCGTGGATGCGCTCGTGCATCTGGGTGGTATTTCCGTCGAAGCGCCGTTCGACGACATTCTGCAAGCGAACATTCTGGGGCTGTACAACGTCTACAGCGCAGCGCAGAAGCAGGGCGTGAAGCGCATCGTGTACGCGAGTTCCAACCATGCGGTGGGCTTCCATGAAGTCACCGAAGTGCTCGACACCGACGCGCCTCACCGTCCCGATGGCATGTATGGGCTGTCGAAGTGTTTTGGCGAAGATCTGTCGCGCTACTACTTCGATCGCTTCGGTCTCGAGACCGTGTGTCTGCGCATCGGCTCGTCGTTCGAGCAGCCGAAGAATCCGCGCATGATGATCACGTATCTGAGCTTTCGCGATCTGGCTGAACTGGTGCGCTGCTCGCTGTTCACCAACCGCGTGGGCCACGCCATCGTCTACGGCGTGTCGGACAACCCGACGCTGTGGGTCGACAACACCAAGGCATCGTTCCTCGGCTACCGCCCGCAAGACAGTTCGGCTGAATTCGCCGGGCTGTTCCCGGCGAAGGCACCCGATACGCAAATGGATGACTGGACCCAGCGCTACCAAGGCGGTCCGTTCGTGCTGATGGGGCCGATGGAGCCCAAGGCATGAGTCTGTCGATCGAACGCGTCGAGCATGTTGAGCGACTGGAGCCGGCGCGTGCGGCACCGCACGCGGTGGGCGAGAGCCCGCTCTGGCGCGCTGACGAACAGGCGCTCTACTGGGTGGATATTCCGGCGAAGCAACTGCATCGGCTGACGCCGGCCGATGGCGTGCATCGCCAGTGGACCTTCCCCGAGCAGGTGGCGTGCTTCACGTTCGACGCATCGGGCACCCTGCTCGCCGGTGCCGAGACCGGGCTGTTTGCGGTGCACCGCGATGACCTCGCTGATCCCGGTAAGTCGGGCGTCGTCGACACGGCGAAATTTCAACGTCTCGCCGCGCCGGTGTTTCCGGCGCCCGGCATGCGTTTCAACGACGGACGTTGTGACCGGCAGGGCCGCTTCTGGGCGGGCACGATGGTGCAGGACATGTCGTTGGCGAGCGATGCCGGCGCGTTGTTCCGGTTCGACGCCGCGGGCCAGTTGTCGGCGCCGTTGGTTGATGCCTTGGTGACGCAGAACGGTCTGGGCTTCTCGCCCGATGGCCGCACGATGTACCTGAGCGATTCGCACCCGACGCGGCGTCTCGTGTGGGCGTTCGACTTCGATATCGATAGCGGTGCGATCAGCGGGCAGCGCCTGTTCGTGGATATGAACCAGTACCCGGGCCGTCCCGATGGCGCGGCGGTCGATGCGGACGGCTGCTACTGGACTTGTGCGAACGATGGCAGCCGGTTGCTGCGCTTTACGCCTGCCGGTGCACTGGATCGCGAGATCGTGTTGCCGGTGTCCAAACCGTCGATGTGCGCGTTTGGCGGGCGAGAGTACGATACGTTGTTTGTCACGTCGATCCGTCCGGGGGCGAATGCCAGCGAGCACGATGGTCACGTGTTAGCCGTGCGATGCGGCGTGCAGGGTTTGCCGGAAACGCCTTATGCGGGCGTGTTGAATGTTGGGCCGGTAGCGGGTGTGTAGGCGGGGGTATGACGGTCGCGACGCCGCGTACAAGCGGCGCGCACCGCGGTAGTTGTCCGGCGCGCTCGCGGTGGTTCAGGCGAGCGCCCGGTGAGGCAGCGGGATGTCGGATCGAACGTCGTTCGCGATCCGGCATCCCGTTTTGCCATTTCAGTGCTTGATCAGTGCGCAATCAGTGCGTGAAGTCCGGCGTCGTAAGCACCTTGCCGCGTGTCTCGGGCAACAGCAGCGCGCAGACCACCACCAGCAAATAGCCGCCACCGGCGACGAAGCCGATGGCTTTCACGAGCGAGCCCGTTTGCGCGAGCATGCCCACGGCGATCGGGAAGAACGAACCGATGCCGCGCCCGAGGTTGTAGCAGAAGCCCTGACCCGAGCCGCGAATATGGTTCGGATACAACTCGGTGAGATACGCGCCGATGCCCGCGAAAATACCCTGCACCACGATGCCCAGCGGGAAGCCCAGCCACAGCATCGCGCTATCGGTGATCGGCAGCATCGTGTAGACCATGCCGAGCACGAACGAGGCGACGGCGAAGAAGATGAACGCACCGCGACGGCCGAGTTTGTCCGAAAGAATCGCGCCGACGATATAGCCCACGAACGAGCCGACGATCAGCACGATCAGATACGCACTCGTATTGAACACCGACAGACCGCGCACCGTTTTCAGATACGTCGGCAGCCACGTCGTGATCGCGTAGTAACCACCGAGCATGCCGGTGCAAAGCAGACTGCCGAGAATCGTCGTCTTCAGATGCTCGGGCGCGAAAATCTGCGTGAAGTTGCCTTGCAGTTTTCCCTCCGCAATCTTCTTGCGCGTTTGCGTGAATATCTCCGGGTCCGACACGTTGCGGCGCACGTAGGTGATCCACACGGCGGGCAGAATGCCGATCCAGAAGCAGGCGCGCCATGCCGTGCCTTCATCGAGCACGGCGAAGAAGAACCAGTAGAGCAACGCCGCCGCGGCCCAACCCACGGACCAGCTGCTTTGCACCGTACCGACCGCTTTCGCGCGATGTTGGGGCGAGCGAATCATTTCGCCCATCATCATCGTGACCACCGTCCACTCCCCGCCGAAACCGATGCCTTGCAACGTGCGCGTGATGAGCAGTTGCCAGAACGAGTTGGTGAAGCCCGAGAGGAACGTGAAGAGGCAGAACGTGGCGATCGTCCATTGCAGGACGCGAACGCGGCCGTAGCGGTCCGCGAGAATCCCGGCGAGCCATCCGCCGACCGCTGACGAGATCAGCGAACTGGTCGCGATCATGCCGGCTTCACCCTTCGTCATGCCCCATGCGGCGATCAGCGTCGGGATCAGAAACGAATAGATCATGAAGTCGAACGCGTCGACGGCGTAGCCGCCAAAGCCCGCATACAGGGCCTTGCGTTCCTTCGTGTTGAGTTCGTTGAACCAGGAAAAAAATGCCATGAAGACTCCTCGGTGAATCGTGTATTTGTCGTTATGTGTGTGTGCTGCCAGCGCTGCCTGCGCCGGTCACCTGTGCCGTCGCACGGTGTTGTTGTTCTGACGCGGTGTTAAATCGTCAGGCCGCCGTCGACGTGAATCACCTGACCGGTGATCTGCCGGGCGTGCGGGCCGAGCAGGAAGGCGGCGAGTGCGGCAATGTCATCGGGTTCGCAGAGGCGGCCGGTCGGGGTGGCGTCGGCAGCGCGTTGCCATGCGGCCGGGTCCATCGCGGAGTGTCCGCCGTCCTTGCGGGTGTAGCCCGGTGCCACGCAGTTCACCGTGATACCGGCGCGCGCGTACTCGGCGGCGGCGCTTTTCGCGAGCGCTTCGATGGCGGCTTTCGCGGCGGCTGTCGCAGGAAACCCGGTCGTGTTCGCGGCGATACGATGTGCGACGAACGAGCTGATCGCGACGATGCTCGCGCGCGACGAGCGTTGCAAGTCGGGCAGGGCACAGCGCAGCAGCGCGGCGAAGGTGCCGGGCATGGCCGCCAGTGCGTGGGCAAAGGCCTCGTCGTCGATGTCGGCGAAACTTTGTCGCGTGGCGAAACCCGCATTGCTCACGATCTGGTCGACGGGGCCGAAGGCGTCGCGGGCGGCGTCGATCAGTCGCGCGGCGGCAGACACATCCGAGAGATCGCCCAGCCACACAGCGCAATTTGCGCCGAGCGATTCGCACGTGGTGCGAACATCGGCGAGTCGTTGTTGGCTCTCAGGGGAGCTGCCGCGTGTGTGCAGCAGAAGTTGCGTGTCGGGCGCGGCGAGGTGCCGTGCGATGGCGGCACCGATGCCTGAGGCGGCACCGGTCACGACGATAGTGCGTCGGGCATGGTCGCCTGACGAAGAAGTAGGGGTAATCACGGTGAGCCCGGATAAAGCGGAGGGTGCGTGTGATTATGCCAAACGGGGGGAGGCGTGGAATAGCCGCGTCAATATTAATTAGGAAGTGAACAAAGTCGCGGCCAATACCGTTGTGCGAATGCCGAAAGCGGCGGTGAAACTGGGTGAAAAAAGGGGCGAAAATCACTATGCCGCCCCGACCGCGCGCGGTGGCGCAACCTCCTCGACGGGATGCAGCGTCATGGTGTGCTGATGGAACCGGCCGAGTGTCTCGCGATGCGCAACACTGACCATCGTCGTATCGGGAAGATTCGCGTGCAGCGCGTCGTACACGGCTTCCTCGGTTTCGACATCGAGCGCGCTGGTCGCTTCATCGAGAAAGAGGAAGTCGGGTTTCTGAAGCAGCGCACGGGCTGCCGCGAGCCGTTGCTGTTCGCCGCCCGACAGACGCCGTGCCCAATGCGCGACGGTTTGCAGATCGTTGCTGTATTGCCCGAGGCTCACCGCAGCGAGCGCATCGCGATACTGCGCATCGGTAAAGGTTTGCGGCGGCGACGGGAAGGCAAGCGCAGCCGCCAGCGTATCGATCGGCAGATAGCTCTGTTGCGACAGGAACAGGACACGCGCATTGGCGGGTACGTCGACCTGTCCACTGCCGAATGGCCACAGCCCGGCCAGCGCGCGCAACATCGTGCTCTTGCCGCAGCCGGAGCGCCCGCGCACCAGCCAGCGCGAGCCGCGTGCGAAGGCAAACGAGCCGACGTTCGCGAGCGGTGCGCCGTTCGGCAGCGCGAGTTGCAGATCGGTGGCGGTGAACGCGGGCGCTGCACCGGCCTGCGCGGGGACCACCGCAATGCCGCCGGCGCGCGGCGGTTCGTCGATCACGCGTGTAAATTCCCGTAACCGGTTGATCGTGGCTTTCCAGTCGGCCAGCGTCGTGAAGCTGTTCACGAACCACGAGAAGCCATCGCTGACCTGTCCGAACGCATCGATGATGCGCATCAGCACGCCCAGCGTGAAGGCGCCCGCGAAGTACCGGGGCGCCGCCGCCATGATCGGAAACACGATGGCGATCTGACCGTAAATCGAGTTCGCGAAAATCAGCCGCTTGGTGACGACCATGATCTGCCACCAGTTGTCGCGCACCGCGCCAAAGGCCGATTTCAGGCGCGAAAGCTCGGCGCCTTCGCCGCGATACAACGCGATCTGCTCCGAGCTTTCACGCAGCCGTACCAGCAGAAAACGGAAGTCGGCTTCCACTTGTTGCTGGCGATAGCTGAGTCCGACGAGCGGGCGGCCGACCTTGAAGATGAAGAACGAGCCGACCACGGCATACAGGGCTGCGACCCAGACCATGTAGCCGGGCACCGTCACGTTCATCGTGCCGAGCGCGAACGAGACGGCACCCGAAATCGTCCAGAGAATCGTCACGAACGAGAACAGCGAGACGAGCGTGGTCAGCAGGTCCAGCGAGAGCGCCAGCGAGGAATTCACCAGCGTACGAATGTCCTCGGAAATACGCTGGTCGGGGTTGTCCGCCAGATGATCGCGCTCGATACGGTAATACGCCTGACGCGTGAACCACTTCGTCAGATTCGTATCGGTGACCCACTGCCGCCACTTGATTTCCAGCATCTGCCGGAAGTACGTGCGAAACGTCGCGATGATGATGAAGCTGAACGCCAGCACGGCGAACTCCATCAGCGACGAAGTGAAGATCGGCCAGTCGCGCTTGTCGAGGGCGTCGTAAAAGCGCGCGTTCCACGCGTTCAGGCGCACGTTGATGAACACCACCGCGAGATTCAGGGCGATCACGAGCAGCAGCAGGCGGCGTCCTTCCCAACGCTTTTCGGAGACCCAGTACGGCCGGATCAGTTGCCATGCCGTGGGCGATTTCGGGGGCGTTGGCGCCGGCTTTGCCGGATCGGTGGCGCCCGGCGGCGGAACCTCCGGCGAGGCGGGTGGCGTGGGTGGCGTCGGCGTGTGGGCCATGATCGTCTGGCGGCGTTGCCGCAGTGGTGCAACGTGTTATGGGGAGTGCCCGGAGGCGCGCGGCCGCGCGTGTTCCGGATCGAGTGCCCGATGACGCCCCGACGGCTTCACCGGTACCCGACGGTTCGTTTGACCGTCGTCTTCCTCAGTGTGTTGCACGATTCCCGGCCCAGGGCTCGCGTCACGCCGAAATTCAGTTTACGCGCTGTTACAACGCCCGGGAAAAACGTCAAAAAACGAGACGCGTCGAGCGTCTACCCACCCGGGAAGCCAGCTTGCACGGGCGTCGGCATCTATGTTGTAATGGCTGCGGGCGAAACAGGGGTGCTCCGTATCTGACGCGGGTGTAGACCATGCGTGACGATTGCGGGGCTGAGAGAGACCCTTTGCACCCGACCCGGGTAATACCGGCGTGGGAAGTTTCCGACTCCTCCAGTGGGGTAAGGTGCCTGGCACCGTTTCGTCCTTTTGCTTTCATGAGGAAAGGACCCCATGCGTTACCTTCCGCAAATTCCTTCGCATTGCCCTGAGTGCCTGCACGCCGAGATGGCCTGTGCGGGCGTGCGCGTATGAGCGCCACGACTTCACGTCCCGACGTTGCCGTGCTCGGCGGGGGGCTGTCCGGCCGTCTCGTCGCGTGGCAACTGATTCGCGCCGGCGCGCGCGTCGCGCTTTATGAGCGCGGCGATGCCGACGGCTCGTCTGCCGCCGGTTGGGTCGCCGCCGCCATGCTCGCACCGCTGGCCGAAGCGGCCGTGGCCGAGCCGAGCATCGTCGAAATGGGCGCCGTCGGGCTCGAGCGCTGGCCCGGGCTGATCGACGGCCTGCCCGAACACGTGTTCTTCCAACGCAACGGCACGCTCGTCGTGTGGCACCAGCCCGACCGCGCCGAAGCTGTCATGTTCGACCGCCGCATGCGCGCCAATGCTCCGCCTGAATTGCTGCGCGGCGGCGTCGAGCGCTTGGGTGGACAAGGGGCGAAATCGCTCGCCGATGTCGAACCCGCGCTCGCCGGACGCTTTCAGGAAGGCTGGTTGCTGCCCAACGAGGGCCAGCTTGATAACCGCCAGTTGCTGCGGGCACTCGCCGCAGGGCTGGCAAAAGCCGGTGCCGAACTGCACTGGAACACCGAAATTACCGAAGGGGACTACCCCGACGCCGGACTCGTCATCGACTGTCGCGGCCTGGGCGCACGCGCGGCGCTCACGCAGCTTCGCGGTGTGCGCGGTGAAGTCGTGCGCATTCACGCGCCGGGGATCGGCCTGCGCCGTCCGGTGCGATTGCTGCATCCGCGCTATCCGATCTACATCGCGCCCAAAGAGAACGATCTCTATGTGATCGGCGCGACCGAGCTCGAATCTGAAGACATGTCGCCGATGACGGTGCGCTCGGCGCTCGAATTGCTCTCGGCGGCGCATTCGCTGAACCCTGCGTTCGGTGAGGCGCGCATCGTCGAGTTGAACGTCAACTGCCGCCCGGCGCTGCCCGATCACCTGCCGCGCGTGCAGTGGGACGGTGCGCGGCTGTTGCGCGTGAACGGCCTCTACCGGCACGGCTATCTGCTGGCACCGGCGGTGACGGGCGAAGCGTGCGCACTGGCGCAGGCATTGATGCAAACGAAGGGCGCGCCAACGGCAGTAGGAGACGCGCTCGATTGGGAGACGTGGCGAGCAAGCCGGCCTTGGCCGGACCTGTTCCGCCGGGCTTGAGAGGGAACAGTACGCAATGGATATCCAGATCAATCAACAGACGCTGAGCGTGGCCGACGCGGCAACGCTTGCCGACGCACTGGCGGCCTACGGCGCCAAGCCGCCGTTCGCGGCCGCCGTGAACGGGCAGTTCGTGCCCAAGACCCAATACGCTGCGCGCGCGCTCGTGCCGGGCGACAAAGTCGATGTCGTGCAACCGGTCGCCGGAGGCTGAAATGAACGCAATTACCGAATCGGCCAACGTGGCCGCAGGCAGCACGCGCGACGCGCTGACCCTCTATGACACCCGCTTCGGCAGCCGCTTTTTGCTCGGCACCGCGCGCTATCCGTCGTTGCAGGCGCTGAACGATTCCATCGACACCGCCCGCCCCGGCATGGTGACCGTGGCGCTGCGCCGTCAACTCTCGGGCACCGGCGCGCAGGCGTCGGAAAGCCATTTCTGGGACACGCTGCGGCGCCTCGCCGTGCCCGTGCTGCCCAATACGGCGGGCTGCCATTCCGTGCAGGAAGCGGTGACCACCGCGCAAATGGCGCGCGAAGTGTTCGAGACCGACTGGATCAAGCTCGAACTCATCGGTGACGATTACACGTTGCAGCCCGACCCGTTTGGTCTCGTCACGGCCGCTGAACAATTGATTCGCGACGGCTTCAAGGTGCTGCCGTACTGCACCGAGGATCTGGTGTTGTGCCGCCGTCTGCTCGACGTCGGTTGTCAGGCGCTGATGCCGTGGGGCGCGCCGATCGGCACCGGCAAGGGTGTGATCAATCCGTATGGCCTGCGCTTGCTGCGCGATCGCCTGCCCGACACGCCGCTCATCGTCGATGCGGGTCTCGGTCTGCCGTCGCATGCCTGTCAGGTGATGGAATGGGGCTTCGATGGCGTGCTGCTGAACACGGCCGTGGCGCTGGCGGCGCAGCCGGTGGAAATGGCCGGTGCGTTCGCGTCTGCCATCAAGGCGGGGCGCAGTGCGTGGCTCGCCGGGCCGATGGCCGAGCGCGAAAGCGCCGAGGCCAGCACGCCGGTGGTCGGCGTGCCGTTCTGGCACAGCAAGGACTACTCATGACGATGTCCGCCCGCGCGGCTGCACGAACGCCCGGTGATTCAGGGCATATCGATCCTTTGCATCACGTGCAGTGCCTGCCGGCGGATGCGCCGCTTGCGCTGGCGTGGCAACAGGCGGCCAGCGCGATCCGCGCTCGTCTCGCGCCTTGGCCGGATGCCCGGACTACCGCGCAATGGCGACTGCACGCGCAGGTGCCGCCGGGCGGTTTTGCCAAAGGTGACGTGTTCTGGTGGCCGCTGACGCCGCAAGGTGCACTGGATACCGGCACCTCGGTGCAGATCGACGTGTGGCGTGCGGCGGGTGCGGTTGTGCTGTGCTCGCGTGCGTTGCCGCGCGGTGGCGTCGAAGACACGTTGTATGCGGACGGCGAGATCTATCGCGTGGCCGGCGTGGACGATCCTGCGTTTTTCCCCGCGTTCGCCGCGTTTCTCGATTGCGGCTTTGCACCGCACGACGCACTCGTGCTTGGCCGCGCGTGGCGTACCGACGGAAGCCATGCGCGGGCAGAAGATGCCGACGCACTGGGGGATTGGCCGACGGTGTTGGCGACGTTCCCGGAAGTGGTTGGTCAGGTGCCGAGCCCCGGTGAATTTCCCGCGTGTCCGGCACGGCTGGGGTTGTACCCGGTCCTCCCCGATGCCGACTGGTGCGAGCGCATGGCTGACCTTCAGGTCGGCACCGTGCAGCTTCGCGTCAAGGACCCGGCCCATCCCGCGCTGACGTCCGAGATCGCGCGCACGGTGGCCGCCGGCAAGCGCGTGACACACGACAGCGCATGGTTCATCAACGACCATTGGCGCGAAGCGGCGAGGGCAAACGCCTACGGCGTGCATCTGGGGCAGGAGGACATGGCGGCGCTTTCCGCCGCTGAAGTCGAAACGCTGCACGCGAGCGGCATGCGGCTGGGCATCAGCACGCACGGCTATTACGAGATTCTCGCGGCTCACCACTTCCGCCCGAGCTATCTGGCCGTGGGGGCCGTGTTCCCGACGACGACCAAGGTCATCACCACCGCGCCGCAAGGGCTGGCCAAGCTCGCGCGCTACGTGAAGCTGATTTCGCCGCACTACCCGCTCGTTGCCATCGGCGGCATCGATGCGCAGAACTTGCCGCAGGTGCTGGAGACTGGCGTGGGTTGCACGGCTGTGGTGCGCGCCGTGACGGAGGCCGCCGACGTGGCAGTGGCCGTCAAGGGCATGCAAACGGAATTTGCGAAACGGGCATGACGACGGGTGAGGGCGTGACGTCGTGTGCGGGAGGTGGTGAGGGTGGCGGCGATGTGCCGTGCACTGCCGCCCGAATTACAACGTACGCGTCATGAACACCGCGCCGTCGCCGTAACCGGCCAGCTTCGCCGCGATCAGCGGTGAGACGTCGGCAGCGGCCACGTAGCCGAAACACGCCCAGAAGCCTTGCGATTGCTGCACTGCAACGAGCGCGGAGGCGGCAAGCCCAAGTGTCTGTGCCGAGGCCAATGCGGCTTCGTACAGGCGAGCCGCTACGCCCGCGCCTCGCGTACGTGGCGCGAGCGCCATATCGTGGACGTACCAGCAATCGGGGGCATCGGGCAGGGCGTCGAGTGCCATGTCGAGCGGTGGCGGGGCGGCGAGTTGCCACGGATGCGTGAACAGATACCCGGCCACCACGGCGGCTTCATCCACGGCAACCCAGCAGGTGGCGGGGGACAGCGCCAGACGCGAGCCCAGCGTGGCTTCCGATTCCAGCATCACGTCGCCATAGGCCTGTGACTGCACCACCAACACTTGGGAAAGGTCGGCGGGGCGCATCGGACGCGTCTGAAATCGAGTCGAGGGCGCAGGCGCGCTGGCGTCAGGCCCGGCCGGAGAAGACTGCATAACAATCAATGGTTTATTGCCCAAAGCGGCATATTGTAGCAACGGCGCAACAGCTGCGCCGATCAAACCCTTCCTAAGTCCTTGCCGGGGTTACGTTTTTCCCCGTTACGCGCATCGGAACGGGGTTCTGCGGTGCCGGCCGCCCGCCTGTAAAATCCCGCGGGCAACTGCCAGTACTGCCTGTCACAGCCTCCCCGTGGACGGCATCGATCGGCATTCCCCCCTATAATTGGCGTTTTGCGCCGCACTATAAGACCCGAAACGTGCCTATCCCGAATACGGAAAATCTGCTCGAATTGCGCGACGTTAGCTTCGGTTATGGCGAACGCCTCGTCCTTTCCGGGCTGAACATGCGGTTTCCGCGCGGCAAGGTCATTGCGGTCATGGGCGGCTCCGGCTGTGGGAAGACCACGGTCCTGCGCCTGATCGGCGGTCTGGTCCATGCCAGCCGTGGCGTCGTCGATTTCGATGGCACCGATGTGTCGTCGCTGGACCGGGACGGTTGGTACAAGTTGCGCCGCCGCATGGGCATGCTGTTCCAGTTTGGCGCGCTCTTTACTGACATGACGGTGTTCGACAATGTGGCGTTTCCGCTGCGTGAGCATACGCGTCTCGATGAAGAGATGATTCGCGATCTGGTGCTCATGAAGCTCAACGCCGTGGGCTTGCGCGGGGCGCGCGACATGAAGCCGGCCGAGATTTCGGGCGGCATGGCGCGACGCGTCGCGCTGGCGCGCACGATTGCGCTCGATCCGGATCTGGTCATGTACGACGAGCCGTTCACCGGTCTCGACCCGATCTCCATGGGCATCACGGCGAACCTGATTCGCAAGCTCAACGATGCGTTGGGCGCCACGTCGATCATTGTGTCGCACGATGTTTCCGAGACTTTCGCTATCGCCGATTACATTTATTTCATTACCGAAGGCCGAATCGGTGCCGAGGGGACGCCGGAGGACCTGCGGGCCTCGCAGGACCCGACCGTGCGCCAGTTCATCGACGCGCAACCGGACGGCCCGGTGAAGTTTCAGTACCCCGCGTTGCCGCTTGCGGAAGATTTCGGCATGGGAGGCCGCGCATGATCACGGCGATCGGCGGTTTTGTCCGCGGGCATGTCGAGCGCCTGGGCTATGGCGCGCGCTTGTTCCTGCGCATGTTGAGGTCGACCGGTGCGCTGCTGCGCCGCCCGCGTCTGGTGACCGATCAAATTCACTTCGTCGGCAACTACTCGTTCGTGATCATTGCGGTCTCGGGCCTGTTTGTCGGCTTCGTGCTGGGCCTGCAAGGCTATTACACGCTTAACAAGTACGGTTCGGAACAGGCCCTCGGCCTGCTCGTCGCGCTGTCGCTCGTGCGTGAGCTCGGTCCGGTCGTCACGGCACTGCTGTTTGCCGGGCGCGCGGGGACGTCGCTCACGGCGGAGATCGGCCTGATGAAAGCCGGCGAGCAGTTGACGGCGATGGAGATGATGGCGATCGACCCGATCGCGCGCGTCGTTGCGCCGCGTTTCTGGGCGGGCGTGATTGCGATGCCGATTCTTGCCGCGATCTTCTCGGCGGTCGGTATCTTCGGCGGTTATCTGGTCGGCGTGCAGATGATCGGTGTCGACAGCGGCGCGTTCTGGTCGCAGATGCAGGGCGGCGTCGACGTCTGGGCGGATGTCGCCAACGGCGTGATCAAGAGCGTCGTGTTCGGCATTGCCGTGACTTTTATTGCGCTGTATCAGGGGTTTGAAGCTCAGCCGACGCCCGAGGGTGTCTCGCGCGCGACGACACGCACGGTGGTGCAGGCGTCGCTGGCCGTGCTGGCGCTCGACTTCCTGCTCACGGCCTTGATGTTCAGCTAACCGTCAGGCGATCCCGCCTAAGACAACTACAGACAGATTGCGCACACTGACACAATGAAAAAACACCCTCTCGACTTCTGGGTCGGCTTGTTCGTGGTTCTCGGCTTCGCGGCACTGCTGTTTCTCGCACTCAAGGCGGGTAACATGAGTTCGCTGTCGTTCTCGAGTACGTACCCGGTCACCGTGCGCTTCGACAATATCGGCGGGCTCAAGCCGCGCGCCGCCGTCAAGAGCGCGGGTGTGGTGGTCGGACGCGTGTCGTCGATTCAGTTCGACGACAAACGCTATCTGGCCAGCGTCACGCTCAACATCGATTCGCAGTACCAGTTCCCGAAAGATTCGTCGGCGAAGATCCTGACCTCCGGCCTGCTCGGCGAGCAGTACATCGGGCTCGAACCCGGGGGTGACGATCAAATGTTGAAAGCCGGTGATACGATCACGCTCACGCAGTCCGCAATTGTGTTGGAAAACCTGATCGGCCAGTTCCTGTATAACAAGGCGGCGGATGCTGGCGGGGCCCAACCGGGCGGCGCGTCGGCAGCGCCTGCACCGGCTGCCGCGCCGGGACAAGGGGCAACGGCTAACCAAGGAAAATAAAAGAAATGACCCGCTTCCGTACTTCGGCAGTGCTGGCCGTCGGCGCCTTGACGCTGGCCGGCTGCGCCACTGTGACGAACCCCACGCCGACCGACCCCATCGAAGGGTTCAACCGTTCGATGTACACGTTCAACGACAAGCTCGACAAGGCTGTCATGACCCCGGTAGCGAAGGGCTACCGCTTTGTGGTGCCGCAACCTGGGCGCGACATGGTCACGAACTTCTTCTCGAACGTCGGCGACGTGTACAACTTCGCCAACAACCTGCTGCAATTGCAGATCACGGCGGCCGTTCAGGATCTGATGCGCCTGACGATCAATACGCTCTGGGGCGTGGGTGGTCTGTTCGACTTTGCAACCCCGGCCGGCTTGCCCAAGCATAGCCAGGACTTCGGTGTGACGCTCGGCAAGTGGGGCGTGCCTGACGGCCCGTACCTGGTGTTGCCGCTGCTCGGCCCGAGCACGGTGCGCGACACGGCCGGGATGGCGGCCAATCTGTACCTCGATCCGACGTCCTATATCAAGCCGGATTGGGTGAGCTACTCGCTGTATGGTGTGCGTCTGGTGAACACGCGGGCCAACCTGCTCGACGCTTCGAACCTGCTCGAAGCAGCAGCGCTCGATCCGTATTCGTTCACGCGTGACGCCTATCTGGCACGCCGCAAGTACCTGATCAGCGGCGGCGCATCGGGGAGTGCCCCGCTGCCGAACTACGAAGAGGAAGACGGCGCTGCCGGCGCTGCTGGTGCGGGTGCCGCAGGCGCGGCGGCTGGCGCGGGCGCGCAGCCAATGCCGGCGCCGGCATCGGGTGCATCGGCCGAGCCGGAACCGGGTTCGCCGCAAGGCTCGCCGCTGCCGGGCACGATGGTGCCGGGTGGTCTGCCGTTCCGTCGTTGATCTCATGAGGGACGCGCGTTCGCGCGCGTCCTGTCGTACCAACACCTCGCTGCGTCCCGCCATGCGGGATGTGCCCGTCAGGCCCGTCAGGCAACAGTTTGTTACAACGCGCCGGCGGGAATCTGCGAACTCAACACGTAACGCGGGTATCAAAACCCGCAACACTCGTCACTCGAAAGAGGAAGTCCACAATGAAGAAGTTCTGGCTCATTCCCGTCATGGCATTCATGACGCTTACCGCTGCGGGCTCGGCGATGGCACAGGCCCAGGCGCCTGACGCGCTGGTCAAGCAGACGGTGTCCGAGGTCATGGCCGCTGCCAAGACCGATCCGAACATTCAACGCGGTGACCTGAACAGCATTACCAAGCTGATCGAAACCAAGATCATGCCGCACGCGGATTTCGCGAAGACCACGCAACTGGCCACGGGCCGTGCATGGGCGACGGCCACGCCGGCGCAACGCGACCAGCTCACGACCGAGTTCCGAAAGTTGCTGCTGTACACGTACGCCGGTGCTATCGCATCGATTCGTGATCAACAGGTCGAGTACAAGCCGTTCCGCGCGCAACCGGGCGATACCGATGTCGCGGTCAACACCAGCGTGCTCAACAATGGCCAGCCGTTCGAGCTCGACTACCGCCTGTACAAGACGGCGAGTGGCGAATGGAAACTGTATGACATGAGCGTGTTCGGCTCGTGGCTGATCCAGACGTACCGCAGCCAGTTTGCCGAGCAGATCAACAAGAGCGGAATCGATGGTCTGATCCAGTTCCTGAAGACGCGCAACCAGCAGCTCTCGGGCGGCAAGTAAGCGCATGCTCGCTTTGCAAACCGATCTCACGCACGACACCGCCGGTGAGGTGCTCGCGCAGGCCATCGATCGCATCGACGCGGGGGAAACCCACGTCGATTGCGCGGGGCTCACGCGCTTCGACTCATCGGCACTGGCCGTGCTGCTGGCCTTGCGCCGCCATGCCGGCCGACGTGGGTTGACGTTGGCGTTCACTAACTTGCCGACAGGATTGGCCAGCCTCGCGCTGGTGTACGGCGTCGACCATCTGCTCTCGAGCTGATTGGCCGGTGCCCTGTCGGCGGGGTGGCCAGCCCACCAAGCCCATGGAATCCAGAAAAAGCGCCGTCCCACGACGGCGCTTTTTTTGTTCCGGTGTTTGTTCCGGCACGGAGCGCCGATGCCTGTCGAATCCAGCAGGGCGGGGCCTGGCGGGCTGACCCGTCGGCCAAAACCACGGCGGGCTCCCGCTTCCTTTATAATCAGGGGTTTTCCGCCGTCTATTGAGCGGTAACCCCCCATTCGGGGCACCGACGCCGTCATTGCCGCCATCCTCCCCGGTTTGCGCGCTCGGCGCGCCGTGTCCGGAGTTACAAAAAATGGCGCGTCCGCCAAGCCGGGCGCGTGCAGCCCATGGCCGCCATCGAAATCCGTAACGTCAAAAAACGCTATGAGGCGTTGCAGGCGCTCAAGGGCGTCAGCTTCTCGATCGAAGAAGGTGAATTCTTCGGTCTGCTCGGCCCCAACGGCGCCGGCAAGACGACGCTCATCAGCATCCTCGCAGGTCTGGCCCGTGCCGACGCCGGCAGCATCAGCGTGCTCGGTCACGATGTCGTGCGCGACTACCGCAACGCCCGCCGCAAGCTCGGCGTGGTGCCGCAGGAGCTCGTCTTCGATCCGTTCTTCTCGGTGCGTGAGACGCTGCGCATTCAGTCGGGCTACTTCGGCCTCACGCGCAACGACGACTGGATCGACGAAGTGATGGCCAACCTCGATCTGACCGACAAGGCTGATGCGAACATGCGCCAGCTCTCGGGCGGCATGAAGCGCCGCGTGCTGGTGGCGCAGGCGCTCGTGCATCGTCCGCCGGTGATCGTGCTCGACGAGCCGACCGCCGGGGTCGACGTCGAACTGCGTCAGACGCTCTGGAAGTTCATCTCGCGCCTGAACCGCGAAGGTCACACCATCGTTCTCACCACGCACTATCTCGAAGAAGCCGAAGCGCTGTGCGACCGCATTGCCATGCTCAAGCGCGGCGAAGTCGTCGCACTGGAACGCACAGCATCGCTGTTGCAGCGTTTTGCGGGCACGCGGCTCGTGCTGCGCTTCCGTCAGGGCACGTTGCCCGATTCGCTGCGTCCGCTCCTCGTGGACGGACAAGACACCGGCGGACGTCAGTTCGCACTGCGTCTGGCGGGCTGTGACGAAGTCGAGTCGATTCTCGCCACCTGCCGTGCGGCCGGCGGCATCGTCGAAGACATTGAAATTCAGAAGGCAGATCTCGAAGACGTTTTCGTGCAGATCATGTCCGGTGCGCGCGCGCAGGAGGTGGCAGCATGATCGGTTTTCGTACGCTGTTCTATAAGGAAGTGCTGCGCTTCTGGAAGGTGAGCTTCCAGACGGTGGCGGCGCCGGTGCTTACCGCGCTGCTGTATCTGATGATCTTCGGCCACGTGCTCGAAGACCGTGTGAAGGTCTACGACCAGATCACTTACACGTCGTTTCTGGTGCCGGGTCTGGTGATGATGAGCGTGTTGCAGAACGCGTTCGCGAACAGTTCCTCGTCGCTCATTCAGTCGAAGATCACCGGCAATCTGGTGTTCGTGCTGCTGCCGCCGCTCTCGCATTGGGAGATGTTCGGTGCGTACGTGCTGGCCGCTGTGGTGCGCGGGTTGTGCGTCGGCTTCGGCGTGTTCCTCGTGACCGTGACGTTCACGCATCTGACGTTTGCCGCGCCGTTGTGGATTCTCGGTTTCGCGTTCCTGGGCGCGGCGATTCTCGGCACGCTCGGACTGATTGCGGGCATCTGGGCCGAGAAATTCGACCAGCTCGCGGCGTTCCAGAACTTCCTGATCATGCCGGCGACGTTCCTCGCGGGCGTGTTCTATTCGATTCATTCGTTGCCGCCGCTGTGGCAAGCCGTGTCGCACTTCAACCCGTTCTTCTACATGATCGACGGGTTCCGCTACGGCTTCTTCGGCGTCTCCGATGTCTCGCCGGCCACGAGCCTGGCGGTCGTCGGCGCGACGTTCCTGATACTCGCAACCGTGGCGCTGAATCTGCTGCGCCACGGCTACAAACTGCGTCACTGAACTTTCTTAGGATCGGCAAAATGCTGCCCACCCCAGAACAAATCAAACAGTACATCGAAGCCGGACTGGCTTGTGAGCACGTCGCCGTCGAAGGCGATGGCCAGCACTTCTACGCGACCATCGTGAGCGCGCAGTTCGAAGGCCGGCGCCTCATCGCGCGCCATCAACTGGTGTACGCCGCCCTGGGCGATCGCATGAAGGCAGAAATTCACGCGTTGTCGATGAAGACGCTGACGCCGGCGGAGTATCAGGCGCAATGAGGATTACGCAAGAAAGCGCCGGCGCAGCCGGCAACGGCGAGTCCGCCGCCGGCGAGCGTGTGGCCGCAGACCATCTGGAAATCGAAGGTGGCGAGCGGCTGGCGGGAGAAATTACCGTGTCGGGCGCGAAGAATGCCGCGCTGCCGATTCTGTGTGCAAGTCTGCTGACGGCCGAGCCGCTGGTGCTTGGCAACGTCCCAGATCTGCACGACGTGCGCACCATGCTGACGCTGCTCGCGCGCATGGGCGTGAAGGTCGAACGCGATGGCGAGTCGGTGACGCTCGACGCGTCGCAGATCACCGAGGCGGCTGCACCGTACGAACTGGTGAAGACCATGCGGGCGTCGATCCTCGTGCTCGGGCCGTTGCTCGCGCGCTGCGGCGAGGCGCGCGTGTCGCTGCCGGGCGGGTGCGCCATTGGTGCGCGTCCGGTCGATCAGCACATCAAGGGCCTGCAAAAGATGGGCGCCGAGATCACGCTCACGCATGGCGATATCGTGGCGAAGGCGGCGCGTCTGCGCGGCGAGACGCTCGTGACCGACATGATCACCGTGACCGGCACCGAAAACCTGCTCATGGCAGCGACGCTGGCCGACGGTGTGACCGTGCTGGCCAACGCCGCCCGTGAGCCGGAAGTGACCGATCTGGCGAACCTGCTGGTGAAGATGGGCGCGAAGATCGAAGGCATCGGCACCGAGCGTCTGGTGGTGACCGGCGTGGCGCGCTTGCATGGTGCAACGCACGACGTCGTGCCCGATCGCATCGAAGCCGGCACGTTCCTGTGCGCGGCCGTGGCCACGCGCGGCGATATCACGCTGCGTCGCGTGGTGCCGGGCACGCTCGATGCCGTGATCGCGAAATTGCGCGAGACCGGTGCGAATGTGACTGCGGGTGCGGATTGGTTGCGTGTGTCGATGGATCGACGCGCGCAGGCCGTGAGTTTTCAGACGTCGGAATATCCGGCGTTCCCGACCGACATGCAGGCGCAGTTCATGGCGCTGAACTGCATTGCAGAAGGTGCATCGCAGGTCGTCGAGACGATCTTCGAGAACCGCTTCATGCACGTGCAGGAATTGCTGCGTCTGGGCGCGAATATCGGCATCGAAGGCAATACCGCGCGTATTGCCGGCGTGGAACGCCTGTCGGGTGCGCATGTGATGGCAACCGACCTGCGCGCCTCCGCGAGCCTGATCGTGGCGGGCCTGACGGCCGATGGCCGCACGCTCGTCGACCGTATTCATCACCTCGATCGCGGCTATCATCGTATCGAGGCCAAGTTGTGCGCCGTGGGCGCGCGAATCCGTCGTGTGCAAGCACGCCAGGGAGAGATTGCATGAGTTCCGCCAAGTCTGCCCAGCCGCTCAGCCAACCGCTGACGCTGGCGCTTTCGAAAGGGCGTATCTTTACGGAAACGCTGCCGCTGCTCGCTGCTGCCGGTATCGAAGTCACGGAAGATCCCGAGACCTCGCGCAAGCTGATTCTGCCGACCACGGACCCGAACCTGCGCGTGATCATCGTGCGCGCAACCGACGTGCCGACGTATGTGCAATACGGTGCCGCCGACTTCGGCGTGGCCGGCAAGGATGTGCTCATCGAGCACGGCGGTGGCGGCCTGTATCAGCCGATCGATTTGAACATTGCCCGTTGCCGCATGTCTGTTGCTGTACCGAAGGGCTTCGATTACGCGAACGCCGTGCGTCAGGGCGCCCGCCTGCGGGTGGCCACCAAGTACGTGCAGACCGCGCGCGAGCACTTTGCGGCCAAGGGTGTGCACGTCGACCTGATCAAGCTGTACGGTTCGATGGAACTGGGCCCGCTGGTGGGCCTGGCCGACGCGATTGTCGATCTGGTGAGCACCGGCGGCACGCTGCGGGCCAATAATCTGGTGGAAGTGGAGGAGATCATGGAGATCTCGTCCCGCCTCGTGATCAACCAGGCTGCGCTCAAGTTGAAGCGCGAGTCGTTGCAGCCTATTCTGGATGCCTTCGAGCAGGCCTCCCGCCAAACAGCATGAAACTCGATATTCGCAAACTCGATTCCTCTGCCGACGGCTTCGCGAAGCAGCTTCGCGACGTGCTGGCGTTCGAGGCGAGCGAAGACGCCGCCATCGATCGCGCGGCTGCCGAGATCCTCGCCGACGTGAAGACGCGCGGCGATGCAGCCGTCATTGAATACACCAACAAGTTCGACCGCCTGAGCGCTTCCGGCATGACCGCGCTGGAGCTGCCGGCCACGGCACTCGAAGCCGCGCTGGAGAGTCTGGAGCCCAAGCGCCGTGCAGCGCTGGAAGCGGCTGCTGCGCGCGTGCGCGCCTATCACGAGAAGCAACGCATCGAATGCGGCAGCCATAGCTGGCAGTACACCGAGTCGGACGGCACGGTGCTCGGTCAGAAGGTCACGCCGCTCGATCGCGTGGGCATTTACGTGCCGGGCGGCAAGGCGGCGTATCCGTCGTCGGTGCTGATGAATGCGATTCCCGCGCGTGTGGCTGGCGTGAAGGAAATCATCATGGTGGTGCCCACGCCAGATGGCGTGCAGAACCCGCTGGTGCTGGCCGCTGCGCATATCGCTGGCGTGGACCGCGTGTTCACCATCGGCGGCGCGCAAGCTGTGGGCGCACTGGCTTATGGCACCGAGACCGTGCCGGCGGTCGACAAGATCGTCGGCCCGGGCAACGCGTTCGTGGCCGCGGCCAAGCGTCGCGTGTTCGGCACCGTCGGCATCGACATGATCGCCGGCCCGTCGGAAATCCTCGTGATCTGCGACGGCACGACCGACCCGGACTGGGTGGCGATGGACCTGTTCTCGCAAGCCGAGCACGACGAACTCGCGCAGTCGATTCTGCTGTGCCCGGATGCGGCGTATCTCGCCCGCGTGCACCAGTCGATGGAGCGTCAGATCGACGAGATGCCGCGCCGCGATGTGATCGCGGCGTCGCTGCAAGGCCGTGGCGCACTGGTCAAGGTGCGCGACATGAACGAAGCCTGCGAGATCGCCAACGTGATCGCGCCGGAACACCTTGAGATCTCGACGGAAAACGCGCAGCAGTGGGGCGACAAGATTCGCCACGCCGGTGCGATTTTCCTCGGCAAGTTCACGAGCGAAAGTCTGGGCGATTACTGCGCCGGGCCGAACCACGTGCTGCCGACCTCGCGCACGGCACGCTTCTCGTCGCCGCTGGGTGTGTACGACTTCATCAAGCGTTCGAGCCTGATCGAAGTGAGCGAAGGCGGTGCCCGCATGCTCGGCGAAATCGCTGCCGAACTGGCCTACGGCGAGGGCCTGCAAGCCCACGCGCGCAGCGCCGAATTCCGTCTGCATCACGAGTCCTGACATGCGCGACGACGCCCTGTGGCCCGCCGTGCAAATCGCTTCGGCGCCGGCTACGTCCCGGCGTCGGGCTCGCGCATCGCTCGCCCCATCCCCTGCATCGTCAGTCATGCCGCCTGCCCGCCCCGTGCTGGCCGGGCGGCGTGCTGCCGTGCGTTTTTTCACGCGCTTTGTCATGCGCTTCGTTGTGCGTGTTACCGCGCTGTTCGCGCTCGGCGCGGCGGCCGGCTCAGCGGCGCATGCTGCCGGGAATTACTGCCAGCACGCGACGTTCGAAGGCGCGTCCGTCGAGCGCATGACCGTATGCGTGCGCCGGCAGGCGTTCGATAACGACGTCTACGTGCTGCGTCTGGACGGCAAGACGGCCTTGCGCGGCACCGACGACGAAGTCGCGCACGGTGTGTTCGGCCGCGTGGGCAACCGGCTGGTGGCCATGCGTTGCGAAGCCGAGGAATCGCCCGCGCGCGTGAGCCCGGCGGTGGCGCAGGCGCTGTCGTGGCAAACCGGCGTGCGCGTGCAGCGCATCACCGATGCGCTCGGCAGCGTGGAGACCGGGCGCCGCTGCACCGTCAAGATCGACGGGGCCGATGCCGGACTGCTGACGTTCGCTTTCAACTGATTTGCCGCGGCTGGCGTCGTAGACCTCGGCGGCTCGTAGACTTCGTAGATTCACACGCTTCAGTCCTTCAAACCGATTCGCGCGTTATCCATTCAGGTGGTCCGACCCTCATGTCTGTCGATCAAGTGATTCGCCCCGAAGTGCTCGCCATGAGCACCTATCCCGTGCCCGATGCCAGCGGCCTGCTGAAGCTCGACGCGATGGAGAACCCCTACGGGCTGCCCGAAGCCCTGCGCACCGCGCTGGGTCATCGTCTGGCCGAGGTGGCCCTCAATCGCTACCCGGCGCCGCGCCCCGCTGCGCTGCTCGCCAAGCTCTCGCATGCGATGGGTGTGCCGGCCAGGGCGAAGCTGTTGCTGGGCAACGGATCTGACGAAATCATCAGCATGATCGCGACCGCCACGGCCCGTCCGGGCGCAGCAGTGATCGCACCGATGCCGGGTTTCGTGATGTACGAAATGTCGTCGCGCTTTGCGGGCATCGAGTTCGTGGGCGTGCCGCTGAAGGCTGACTTCTCGCTCGATATGCCGGCCATGCTGAACGCCATTGCGGCGCATCCGGGCGCGGTGGTGTATCTGGCGTACCCGAACAACCCGACCGGCAACCTGTTTGCCGACGACGAGATCGAGACGCTGGTGCGCGCCGCCAGCGGCGGCCTCGTGGTCATCGACGAGGCTTACCAGCCGTTTGCGGGCAAGACGTGGATGCCGCGTCTGGCGGATTTCCCGAACGTCGTCGTCATGCGCACGGTGTCGAAGCTGGGGCTGGCCGGGATCCGGCTGGGGTATCTGGCCGGCAGTGCGCAGTGGCTCGACCAATTCGACAAGGTGCGTCCGCCGTACAACGTGAACGTGCTCACGCAGGCGTGTGCCGAATTCATGCTCGATCACCTGGACGTGCTCGATGCGCAGGCGGCCGAATTGCGGGCCGAGCGCAGCCGGCTGGCGGCTGCCGTGGCGGCGCTGCCCGGGGTGAGCGTGTACCCGAGCGATGCGAATTTCCTGCTCGTGCGGGTGCCGGATGCCGACAAAACCTTCGCGGGCCTGCTCGCCCGCAAGGTGTTGATCAAAAACGTGGGTAAAATGCACGTATTGCTGGCCAATTGCCTGCGCTTGACGGTCGGCACCCCCACGGAGAATGCGGCGATGGTCGAAGCCTTGGCCGCATCACTCTAACAAGCTACAAGACGAGAACTCACCATCATGCGCATTGCGGAAGTCGTTCGCGATACCAGCGAAACGCAAATACGCGTCAAGATCGATCTGGACGGCACCGGCCGGAAGACGCTCGACACCGGCGTACCGTTTCTGGACCACATGCTCGACCAGATCGCGCGTCATGGCCTCATCGACATGGAAGTCGAGGCCAAGGGCGATACGTTCATCGACGACCACCACACGGTGGAAGACGTCGGCATCACGCTGGGCATGGCCGTGGCCAAGGCCGTGGGCGACAAGAAGGGCCTCGTGCGCTACGGCCACAGCTATGTGCCCCTCGACGAAGCGCTCTCGCGCGTGGTGATCGACTTCTCCGGACGTCCGGGGCTCGAATTTCATGTGCCGTTCACGCGTGCGCGCGTGGGCAGCTTCGACGTCGACCTGACCATCGAATTCTTCCGTGGCTTCGTCAATCATGCCGGCGTGACGCTGCATATCGACAACCTGCGCGGCATCAACGCCCACCACCAGTGTGAAACGGTGTTCAAGGCGTTCGGACGCGCGCTGCGCATGGCGGTCGAGATCGATCCGCGTGCGGCGGGTGTCGTGCCGTCCACGAAGGGCAGCCTGTAAGCGAGCCAGCGAGATAGCCCGCCGGCCTATGTGGCTGGCGGCCCCTGCGACGATTCTTTGCCCCGGCGGAATGCCGGCGCCGCGTGCCCACGATGACGCTCGACGCCTTCAAGTTCTTTATTTCGCTGCTGGCCCTGATCAACCCGCTGGGGGCGATCCCGCTGTTCATCAGCCTGACGTCCACGCAGACGCGCGAAGAGAAACGCCATACGATCAATGTGGCGGCGATTGCGGTGGCACTGGTGGTGGCGGGCTCGGGCCTGTTCGGCGAGCACATCATCCGTTTTTTCGGTATCTCGATTGCGTCGCTCGAAGTCGGCGGCGGGGTGATCATGCTGCTTATGGCAGTGAACATGATCAACGCGCAGACCGGCAACACGCGCGCGACCGCCGAAGAGCGTCATGAGGCGGAAGAGCGGCCGAACATCGCCGTGGTGCCGCTGGCCATTCCGTTGCTCACGGGGCCGGGCACGATCAGTACCGTGATCATTTACTCGGGCCGTGCTGCCGGGTGGACGCAGATTCTGGCGTTGATGGCGATCGGTGTGGGTGTCGGCGCGGTGTGCTGGGTGGCGCTGCGCAGTGCCGGGCGAATCGAAGGCTGGCTGGGCCGCACGGGTATCAACATCGGCACGCGCCTGATGGGGTTGATCCTCTCGGCGCTGGCCGTGGAATTCATTATCGATGGTTTGAAAATACTGCTGCCGGGTTTGAGATGAATAAGATTGCGATTGTCGACTACGGAATGGGCAACCTGCGCTCGGTCTATCAGGCGCTGCGCGCTGCCGCGCCGGAAGCCGACGTGAGCATCAGCAGCGACGCCGCCGAGATTCGCGCCGCCGACCGCGTGGTGCTGCCGGGTCAGGGCGCCATGCGCGACTGCATGGGCTGCCTGAACGAGTCGGGCCTGCGCGAAGCCGTTGTCGAAGCCGCCGCCACCAAGCCGATGTTCGGCGTGTGCGTGGGCGAGCAGATGCTGTTCGACATTTCCGACGAGGGCAACACGCCTGCGCTTGGGCTGCTGCCGGGCCGCGTGGTGCGCTTCGATCTGGAAGGCCAGTTGCAGGACGACGGTTCGCGCTTCAAGGTGCCGCAGATGGGCTGGAACCGCGTGCGTCAGTCCCGGGCTCACCCGATCTGGGCCGGTGTGCCCGACGACAGCTACTTTTATTTCGTGCACAGTTACTACGTCGTCCCTGCGAGCGCCGAACTGACGGCGGGCGAGACGGTCTATGGGGTGCCCTTTACCTGTGCAGTGGCCCAAGATAATATCTTTGCCACCCAGTTCCACCCGGAAAAGAGCGCCCACGCAGGGCTCGCGCTTTACCGCAATTTTGCACAGTGGAAACCTTAACCCGCCTGAGCGGGACCCGTGCGGCGCTTTGGCGCCCGGGCCTCTCGGCTGAGCCAGCTTATACTGTGTCATGTTGAATATTCCGATCCCGACGTGCCGGCGCCTTGCAGGGCAGGGATCGGTTTTGCGTTGTCCGCGTTTTTCGCGAATTCCTTTTACTTCCCACTAGCGACGTTTCACGATTGCCTATGCTGCTCATCCCGGCCATCGACCTTAAAGACGGTCAATGTGTACGCCTTAAACAAGGCGACATGGATCAAGCCACTGTTTTCTCGGAGGACCCCGCTGCCATGGCCCGACATTGGGTCGAGCAGGGTGCACGCCGCCTCCATCTGGTGGACTTGAACGGCGCATTCGTTGGCAAGCCGCGTAACGAGGCTGCCATCCGCTCCATCATCCAGGAAGTGGGTCAAGACATCCCCGTCCAGCTGGGCGGCGGCATTCGCGACCTGAACACCATCGAGCGCTATCTCGACGACGGTCTGTCGTACGTGATCATCGGCACGGCGGCGGTGAAGGACCCCGGCTTCCTGAAGGACGCTTGCAGCGCCTTCGGCGGGCACATCATCGTGGGCCTCGACGCCAAGGACGGCAAAGTGGCGACCGATGGCTGGAGCAAGCTGAGCGGTCACGAAGTCGTGGATCTCGCGCGCAAGTTCGAAGATTACGGTATCGAGTCGATCATCTACACCGACATCGGCCGTGACGGCATGCTGCAAGGCATCAACATCGAAGCGACCGTGCGTCTCGCGCAGGCTGTGACGGTGCCGGTGATCGCCAGCGGCGGTCTGTCGAATCTGGGTGACATCGATGCGCTGTGCGACGTGCAGAACGAGGGCGTCGAAGGCGTCATCTGCGGTCGCGCGATCTACTCGGGCGACCTGAATTTCTCGTCGGCGCAAACGCGCGCAGACGAGCTTTCCCAAGGAGCGGCATAAGCGAGCTCACGGCTGTGGCCGTCTCGTGTGCCAACATCATGGCTCTCGCTAAACGCATCATCCCGTGCCTGGACGTGACGGCTGGCCGAGTGGTCAAGGGTGTCAATTTCGTTGAATTGCGCGACGCGGGCGACCCCGTCGAAATTGCCCGCCGCTATGACGAGCAGGGCGCCGACGAACTGACGTTTCTCGACATCACGGCCACCTCCGACGGGCGCGACCTGATTCTGCCGATCATCGAATCGGTGGCGGCGCAGGTGTTCATTCCGTTGACGGTGGGTGGCGGCGTGCGCGAAGTCGCCGACGTGCGCCGGCTGCTCAACGCCGGTGCCGACAAGGTCAGCATGAACTCGTCGGCTGTGGCGAATCCGCAACTGATCGCCGACGCGTCGGCCAAGCACGGTGCGCAGTGCATCGTCGTGGCGATCGACGCCAAGCGCGTCTCGGCGGACGGCGAAACGCCGCGCTGGGAAGTCTTCACGCATGGCGGCCGCAAGGCCACTGGGCTCGATGTCGTGGCTTGGGCGAAGAAGATTGCCGAGCTGGGCGCGGGCGAGATTCTGCTCACCAGCATGGACCGCGACGGCACCAAGAGCGGCTTCGATCTGGCGCTCACGCGCGCCGTGTCGGACGCCGTGAGCATCCCCGTGATCGCCTCGGGCGGCGTGGGTTCGCTGGCCGATCTGGCCAACGGCGTGACGCAAGGCCATGCCGACGCCGTCCTCGCCGCCAGCATCTTCCATTACGGCGAGCACACCGTCGGCGAAGCCAAGCGCTTCATGGCCGACAAGGGCATTTCGGTGCGGCTCTGAACGGGAATCAACGGATCATGACGCAAGACTGGCTGGACAAGGTAAGTTGGGACGCGCAGGGCCTCGTGCCCGTGATCGCGCAGGAAGTCGGCAGCAACGACGTGCTGATGTTCGCGTGGATGAACCGTGAAGCGCTCGCGCGCACGGTCGAGACCCGCGAAGCCGTCTACTACTCGCGCTCGCGCAAACGCCTGTGGCACAAGGGCGAAGAGTCGGGCCACGTGCAGAAGGTGCACGAGATCCGCCTCGATTGCGACGAAGACGTGGTGCTGCTCAAGGTCGAGCAGATCGACGGCATTGCGTGCCATACCGGCCGCCACTCCTGCTTCTTCCAGAAGTTCGAGGGCACTGTCGACGACGGCCAATGGGCCACTGTCGAGCCGGTGCTCAAAGACCCGCACAAGATCTATAAGTGAGCACCATGAACGATACGCTTGCGCGTGTTGCCGAAGTGATCGCCTCGCGTCGTGGCGGCGATCCGGACAAATCGTACGTCGCGCGCCTGTTCCACAAGGGTGACGACGCGATTTGCAAGAAGATCGGCGAAGAAGCCACCGAAGTGGTGCTCGCCGCCAAGGACATCCGCATCGGCGGCGCAGACAATCTGCGCCAGAAGCTGGTCAACGAGACAGCCGATCTGTGGTTCCACTGCATGGTGCTGCTCGCGCACCACGACCTGAGCCCGGACGAAGTGCTCGCCGAGCTGGCGCGCCGTGAAGGCCTCTCGGGGCTGACGGAAAAGGCTCAGCGGGGCACGCGCGGCGAACACGCCGACTGATCCGGGGCAGTCTGGCGTGCCGGCATCAACGGCCTGCACGCCGGCACACCTGCACTGAGCGCCGCACACACTGTACCGATTCGACATGCCGGCGCATCACGCCGGCAGACGCGAGGGAGACCATCCATGAACGATCCGCAGACCCCCGGTACGACCAACCCTTCCGGCAGCACCGGCAACGCCGGCAATCCTTACGTCGTCAATCCGCCCACGACCGAGCAGGAGCGCGCGCTGCGCAAGCTCACGCACGTGCTCTACGCCCTGTACGCCCTGTTTTGGCTCACCGGCGGCGTCACAGCCATCGTGGCGATCATCATCAACTACATCAAGCGTGACGATGCCGTCGGCACGCTCTACGCGTCGCACTTCACGTGGCAGATCCGCACCTTCTGGTGGTCGGTGCTGTGGGGCGTGCTGGGCGTGGCGCTGGCGGTGGTGATGGTCGGCTTCGCGATTCTCTGGGTGCTCGGCATCTGGACGCTGTACCGGATCGTGAAGGGCTGGCTCTACCTGAACGACAACAAGCCCATGTACGCGGCGCGCACCTGATCGCTGACGCAGGCGGCCCCGATTGATCGAGGCCGTCGATTTGGGGCACTCCCTTTGGGTCACTCCCTTTGAGACATTGGAGAGGAAGACATCCGCATGACGCACGACAACTGTATCTTCTGCAAAATCGTCGCCGGGCAGATCCCGAGCACGCAGGTGTACACCGATGACGACGTGATTGTGTTCAAGGACATAAATCCGGCTGCCGACCTGCACCTGCTCATGGTGCCGCGCAAGCACATCGCCACGTTGCAGGATGCCCAGCCGGAAGACCAGGCATTGCTCGGCAAGATGCTGCTGCTCGCGCCGAAGCTCGCTGCCGAGCAGGGTTACGCCTACGACGGCGACCCTGAGAACGTCGACGGCAACGGCTTCCGCGTGGTCGTGAACAACGGCCCGGGCGGCGGACAAGAGGTTTATCATCTTCACATGCATATTCTGGCCGGGCCGCGGCCGTGGAAGCGCATGTGAGGCAAATGACGTGAAGCCCCGGCGGGATGCGGAAAATTGCCGCAGATCGCCGGTTCACAGTGCGCTAGTGCCGCATCGGGAAAGGTTTCACGAAACATTTATTTCTACCCGGCGTCTGACGCGGTTACGATGCTGGACGTGACGCCCGATGTGCCACAATGGGGCACATTGCCGCGCTCACACGGGCAAATACAATGCATCGGGCGGGATCGTCCGATAAGACCCTCGCCGCCAGGCGACGAGGGCGAATCACGCAAGGAGAGTGGTCATGGGTTCGTTGAGTATTTGGCACTGGCTGATCGTGCTGGTGATCGTGATGATGGTTTTTGGCACCAAGAAGCTGCGTAACATGGGCAGCGATCTGGGCGGTGCGGTCAAGGGTTTCAAGGATGGCATGAAGGAAGGCGAAAGCGCCCCGGCTGCCAAGGAAGACCCGATGACGGCCAAGGAACTGCGCGATTCGACGACCATCGACGTGCAGGCCAAGGACGCGAGCAACAACAAGCAAGGCTAAGTCGGCGTCGACATGATCGATCTCGGCCTTTCCAAACTGATGTTGATCGGCGTTGTGGCGCTGGTCGTGATCGGTCCCGAGCGTCTGCCGAAGGTGGCACGCACGGCGGGTGCGCTGTTTGGCCGCGCCCAGCGTTACATCAACGATGTGAAGGCCGAGGTGGGCCGCGAGATGGAGCTCGACGAACTTCGCAACATGCGAAGCGAGTTCGAGAACGCGGCTCGCAGCGCCCAGAGCACGGTTCAGAAACATCTGAATGAGCAGGAGTCCTCGCTCAACGAGGCCTGGGCCAGCGCCACGGGCACGTCGTCCAGCGAGATGGCCGGGGGTGGCACCGATGCCGCGACCGGCTACTCCGACAGCTACCTCGCCGAGCCGGTCGTCACGTCCGGCATTCGTGCGTCGACCAAGCGCCGCAACTGGCGCGTGCGCCGCAATGCAACGCCGGTGTGGTTCAAGCAGGCCAGCGCCACGCGCACGAAAGTGCAGTCGGGCGCGGCGCGGGTCGCGCGGCATACGCCGGCCAAGCTGCGCCGGCCCGTCAAGTTCTTCTGAGGCGCGTGCGCACCTTACTTCCCGCCACCTTGCGCCGTACCGGCCTCATTCCTGGATAAGTCGACGTGAGCGACGACAAGCAAACCCCTGACGGGGGCACCGAAGAGACTTTCATCTCGCACCTGATCGAGCTGCGCAACCGCATCATTCGCGCGGGTGCGGCGGTGATCGTGGTGTTCCTCTCGCTGGTGTATTGGGCGCCGGACATCTTCCGCCTGCTCTCGCGCCCGCTGACGCAATCGCTGCCCGCTGGCGGCAAGATGATCGTCACCGACATCACCGGGTCGTTCTTCGTCCCGATGAAGGTCACGATGATGGTCGCGTTCGTGATCGCGCTCCCCATCGTGCTGTATCAGGCATGGGCGTTTGTCGCACCGGGGCTTTATCAGCACGAGAAGAAGCTGGTGTTTCCGCTGGTAGTGAGCAGTTACTCGCTGTTCCTGATCGGCATGGCGTTCGCATACTTTCTGGTGTTCCCGACCGTGTTCCACTTCATGGCGCATTACAACGCGCCGCTGGGCGCGGAGATGAATACCGATATCGACAATTACGTGAGTTTTGTTCTGACCATGTTCCTATGCTTCGGGGTGACCTTCGAAGTGCCGGTGGTCGTGGTGGTGCTGGCGCGCATGGGCGTCGTGAGCATCGAGAAGCTCAAGCAGATTCGCCCGTACGTGATCGTTGGT
This sequence comes from Pandoraea sp. PE-S2T-3, assembly GCF_002179965.1. GTDB lineage: Bacteria > Pseudomonadota > Gammaproteobacteria > Burkholderiales > Burkholderiaceae > Pandoraea. Next base: position 18,101 of record NZ_NGUQ01000005.1, on the reverse strand, counting down.
GCCTTCGTGCTCGCCGCCGTGGTGACGCCGCCGGACATGCTCTCGCAGCTGATGCTGGCCATCCCGCTCTGTATCCTCTACGAACTTGGCCTGATCGCCGCACGGATCTTCGTCAAGCAAGGACACCCGAACGAAGAGAAAGAGAACGGGCAGGCAACGCCGTAACGACGTGACGACATAACAACGTGACGACGTGACGAAGGTGTGAGTCCCCACGAGTAATAAAAAAGCACGGGCTGCGTCCCGTGCTTTTTTATTACCCATGCCAATCCGGTGCGAAGCCCGTGGCGATGCAAAACGCGGCGGACAGACGCGTCGGACAAACGCGTCGGCCAAACAAAAACGGCCGCGCCGAAGCGCAGCCGTTTTGTCCTTCCAACGCCGGGGCGTGGACCCCAGCTTGCCGTCAGTCGGCGCCGTTCTCGTCGTTGCTGTCGTCGTCGTCCTGCGCGGGGCGCTTGGGCGGCGGCGGACGCTTGCCGATGGTCACGGTCAGGTCCATATCCTTCTTCTTGCGTGTGACGTGGATCTTCGCCTGCGTACCCGGCTTGATCTGCGCGATCACGTTGAGCAACTCGGTCGTGTCGCGGATCGACTCGTCGTTGACCTTGGTCAGGATATCGCCCGGTTGCACGCCAGCCTTGTCCGCCGGCCCGCCTTGCACGACGCCGGCGATGATCACGCCCGAGTCCTGCTGCAAGCCGAACGACTCGGCGATATCGGACGTGATGTCCTGCGGCTCGACACCGACCCAGCCGCGCGTGACCGTGCCGCTGGTGATGATGCTCTCGAGCACCGTGCGCGCCGTCGACACCGGAATGGCGAAGCCGATCCCCATGTTGCCGCCGCTGCGCGAGTAAATCGCGGTGTTGATGCCGAGTAGATTGCCGTTCACGTCGACCAGTGCGCCACCGGAGTTACCGGGGTTGATCGCCGCATCCGTCTGGATGAAGTTCTCGAACGTGCTGATGTCGAGGTGATTCCGGCCGAGCGCGCTGATGATGCCCATTGTCACCGTCTGGCCGACGCCGAACGGGTTCCCGATGGCGAGCACCACGTCGCCGACGCGCACCTGATCCATGCGGCCGAGCGTGATGGCGGGCAGGTTGTCCAGCGTGATCTTGAGCACGGCCAGATCGGTCTCGGGGTCGCTGCCGACGAGTTTCGCGCGGGCTTTGCGGCCATCGGCGAGGGCGACTTCGATCTCGTCGGCGCCGTCCACCACGTGATGATTCGTGAGAATATAGCCTTCACTGCTGACGATCACGCCCGAGCCGAGGCTCGAGACCGGGTCTTGCCGCACCGTGCCGCCGCCGTCGCCGAAGAAGTAACGGAACAGCGGGTCATCAAGGCGCGGGTCGCGATTCTGCTTTTGTTCCTTGCTGGAAAAATGCTGACGACCGCGGGCATGGCCTTTTGCGCGCCGTCGGCGTAAGAGCCGGTAGCCGGCTTGTCCGACAGGCTGGGAGCGACTTCCTGAAGGGCGATGATCGGGTTGGCCAACTGTTTGCCGAACGAACCCTGGCGTTGCAACCACTGCGGCTTGAGCGTGGCAATGATGAAGAGCAACGCAAGCAGCACGGTGACCGCTTGCGCGAACAGTAGCCAGAAGCGTCTGAGCATGAAAGAGCGAGACCTTATATGAATCGTGTTGAACTCGAATTGTATCTGAACGATACCCTGCAAATCGCGCAATTTCGCGATTACTGCCCCAACGGCCTACAGGTTGAAGGGCGCGATGAGATCCGCAAAATCGCCAGCGGCGTGACCGCCAGCCTGGCGTTTCTCGAAGCGGCACGTGACTGGGGCGCTGACGCGGTCATCGTCCATCACGGCTACTTCTGGAAGAACGAAGATGCGCGTGTTGTGGGGATGAAACGCCGTCGCCTTGGCTTGCTGATCGGCAACGACATCAACCTGTTCGCCTTCCATCTGCCACTCGACGCACACCCTGAGTTGGGCAACAACGCGCAGCTCGGCAAACTGTTGGGATTCGCCGACGATGGCGGGCGTTTCGGCCCCGATCAGCTCGGATGGCTCGGCAAGCCCGCGCAGCCCACGACTTTGGCCGAACTCGCCGCGCATGTCGAAGCGACACTGGGTCGCACACCGCTCATGCTGGGGGCGCCCGATCGCGTGGTCCGTCGCGTCGCGTGGTGCACTGGGGGCGCGCAGGGCTTCTTCGACGCCGCCATTGCAGCAGGGGCGGACGTCTACATCAGCGGCGAAGTGTCCGAACCGACCACCCACCTCGCACACGAGTGCTGCGTGGGCTATCTGGCGGCAGGGCACCACGCCACGGAGCGCGGCGGGGCGAGAGCGGTTGGCGAACATGTCGCCGAACGTTTCGGCCTCGAACACAAATTCTTCGACATGCCTAATCCGGTCTGAGTCGGTCTGAATCGGGGGCGGCGTTGGGGCAGTGTCGAAGGCCAGCCACCGCGCTGCGCGGGTGGCTGGCGGACAGGGCAAGAAAGCTCAGCCGTTCTGCTTCTTGAGGCTGTCGCGGATTTCGCGCAGCAGAACGATGTCTTCCGGCGTCGGGGCCGGTGCCGCCGGGGCTTCCGGGGCCGGGCGCTTCAAGCGGTTGATCTGCTTGACCATGATGAAGATGATGAACGCCAGAATGATGAAGTTGATGGCGACCGTGATGAAGTTGCCGTAACCGAAGACGGCAACGCCGGCCTTGGTCAGATCGGCGTACGACGTGGGGTTGCCCTTGAAGTCGGGCGGGATGGCGCCGAGCAGAATGAATTTGCTCGAGAAGTCGAGGCCACCGAAGATGGCGCCGACAATCGGCATGATGAGGTCTTTGACGACCGAGTCGACGATCTTGCCGAATGCCGCGCCGATGATCACACCGACGGCCAGATCGACCACATTGCCTTTGACGGCAAATTCCTTGAATTCCGACATGAAGCTCATGCCATTCCTCCGCTGTTTTAATGAGGGCCGGGGGCGCGCACAGTAGCTGTCACCGGGGTGAGACAGGGAAAATGATGACTAAATGTCGTGCACGCGTCAACGAAAGCGGCGATCATAGCGACTCTCGTGCAGCATCCCAGAAGCGAAACCCCGGGTGAGCATCAGCCGCCCGCAGGGTACGTTAATCCTTTGAAAATACGCGAAAACCACTAGGAGACTGGGGCGTTTTGCCGTTGTTTCAGGCATTTACGCTCGCGTATGATTTAAGGTTGACGGAAATATCAAATCAACCGTGTGGGGCTTGTGATGAGTGACAATCAAGAAAAGGCCGTCGACAGTAGCCGCCGGAATCTGCTGATTGCAACGTCCGTAGCTGGAGGCGTGGGCGGCGTTGCAACACTTGTTCCTTTCGTCAGTTCTCTGGAACCCTCTGAGCGAGCCAAGGCGGGCGGTGCGCCGGTCGAGGCCGATATCAGTAATCTCAAGCCCGGTGAGAAGATGACCGTGGCGTGGCGTGGTCTGCCGGTGTGGATCGTGCGCCGCACGCCGGCGGAAATGGATTCGCTGTCCAAAGTGACGGGCGAACTCGCTGATCCGGACTCCAAGGAGACGTTCTCCTACCCGATGCCCGAGTATTGCAAGAACGCGTTCCGGGCGCGTGCCGAGCATAAGGATCTGCTCGTTGTGGTCGGCATCTGCACCCATCTGGGCTGCATTCCATCGGGTCCTTACGACGCCAATACCATCCCAGCATTGGGGCACGACCCGGGCTTCCTGTGCCCGTGCCATGGTTCCACGTACGACATGTCGGGCCGCGTGTTCAAGAACAAGCCGGCACCGAAGAATCTCGACGTTCCTCGTTTCATGTTCGTGAACGACACCCGGCTCGTGATCGGTAAAGACGAAAAAGGAGAAGCGTAACCATGGCCGCCGACAAACAGGTCGACACGACGGGCTTGCTGGGCTGGATCGATCGCCGCTTCCCGCTGACACAGCTTTGGAAAGATCACGCTTCCGAGTACTACGCCCCTAAAAACTTCAACTTCTGGTATTTCTTCGGATCGCTGGCGATGCTGGTGCTGGTGATTCAGATCGTCACCGGCATTTTCCTGGTGATGAACTACAAGCCGGACGCCAACCTTGCGTTTGCGTCGGTCGAATACATCATGCGCGAGGTGCCATGGGGATGGCTCATCCGCTACATGCACTCCACGGGTGCGTCGATGTTCTTCGTGGTGGTGTATCTGCACATGTTCCGCGGGCTGTTGTACGGTTCGTACCGCAAACCGCGTGAGCTGGTGTGGGTGTTCGGGTGTCTGATCTTCCTATGCCTGATGGCCGAGGCGTTCTTCGGTTATCTGCTGCCGTGGGGTCAGATGTCGTACTGGGGCGCACAGGTGATCGTGAACCTCTTCTCGGCAATTCCGTTCATCGGCCCCGATCTGTCGCTGTGGATTCGTGGCGACTATGTGGTGTCGGACGCGACGCTCAACCGCTTCTTCGCCTTCCACGTGATTGCGATCCCGCTGGTGCTGATCGGCCTGATCGTGGCGCACATCATTGCGTTGCACGAAGTGGGTTCGAACAACCCCGACGGTATCGAGATCAAGGACAAGAAGGACGCCAACGGCCGGCCGCTCGACGGCATTCCGTTCCACCCGTACTACACCGTGCACGACATCATGGGTGTGGGTGTGTTCCTGATGGTGTTCTCGGCGATCGTGTTCTTTGCGCCGACGATGGGCGGGTACTTCCTCGAAGCGAACAACTTCATCCCGTCCGACTCGCTCAAGACGCCGCCGCACATCGCACCGGTCTGGTACTTCACGCCGTTCTACTCGATGCTGCGGGCCACGACCGATGACTTCAAGCACATCCTGATGGCGTTGACGGTGATCGTCGCGGCGGTGTGGTGGATCAAGGGTCGCGCAGCGGCCACCACCAAGGTGGCGGGTTCCGGCGGCGTGGTGTTGCTGTTGTTGGCGATGTTCCTGATCGAAGCCAAGTTCTGGGGCGTGGTGGTGATGGGCGGCGCGGTGGTGACGCTGTTCTTCCTGCCGTGGCTGGACCAGAGCCCGGTGAAGTCGATCCGGTACCGTCCGGGATTTCATAAGGTGTTGTTGGGTATCCTCGTCGTCATCTTTGCTGTGCTGGGTTACCTGGGTATCCAGGAGCCGACGCCCGTGAAGACTGCGGTCTCGCAAATCGGCGCGCTGTATTACTTCGGATTCTTCTGGCTGATGCCGATCTGGAGCAAACGCGGCACGTTCAAGCCGGTGCCCGAGCGCGTCACCTTCGCGGCGCATTGAGCGCACTCAAGTCGACTAGGGATATCAAGATGAAAAAACTGTTGCTCATCCTGGCGCTCCTCAGCGGTTTTGTGGCGCCGGCCATGGCGGAAGAGGGCGGGCCGCTCGATACGGCGCCCAACCGCGTGGACGACCTGGCGTCGCTGCAACGCGGGGCCAAGCTTTTCGTGAATTACTGTCTGAATTGCCACTCGGCGGCATCGATGCGGTATTCGCGTCTCAAGGATCTTGGGTTATCGGAAGCGGAGATCAAGAACAATCTGCTTTTCACGACCGACAAGATTGGCGAGACGATGACCGTGGCGATGCGTGCGGCGGATGCGAAGGACTGGTTCGGTTCGGCGCCGCCGGATTTGTCGGTGGAGGCGCGTGCGCGGGGGACGGACTGGCTGTATACGTACCTGCGCACGTTCTATCGTGACGATGCGCGCCCGACGGGCTGGAACAACGTGGCGTTCCCGAATGTGGGCATGCCGAACCCGTTCTGGCAGTTGCAGGGACAGCGTGGATTGAAGCATGTGGAGGGCGCGGAGCATGGCCCGGCACAGTTCGTGCAGATCACTCAAGGGACGATGAAACCGGTGGAATTCGATTCTGCCATGGCTGATCTGGTATCTTATCTGGATTGGATGTCGGAGCCGGCGCAGCGTACGCGCAGGCAGCTTGGCGTCTGGGTTTTGTTGTTCTTGGGACTCTTTACGGTGCTTGCCTGGCGCCTGAATGCGGCCTATTGGAAGGACGTGAAGTAAAATAACGTCTGTACGACGGGGCCAGGGTCAGGGAAGCGTCGGTTTCCCACCCCGGCCCCGTTGGTTTTTAAGGAAGACGCGCTATGATGGTTTTGTACTCGGGCACGACCTGCCCCTTCTCCCAGCGTTGCCGGCTGGTTCTGTTCGAAAAAGGCATGGATTTTGAGATCCGTGACGTCGACCTGTTCAACAAGCCGGAAGACATTGCGGTGATGAATCCGTACGGTCAGGTGCCGATTCTTGTTGAACGCGACCTGATTCTGTACGAATCGAACATCATCAATGAGTACATTGACGAGCGTTTCCCGCATCCGCAGTTGATGCCGGCAGACCCGGTGCAGCGTGCGCGTGCGCGCCTGTTCCTGTTCAACTTCGAGAAAGAGTTGTTCGTGCACGTGAGCACGCTTGAGAACGACAAGGGCCGTGCGGCCGAGAAGGCCCATCAGGCCGCTCGCCAATCGATTCGTGATCGTCTGACGCAGCTTGCACCGATCTTCTTGAAGAACAAGTACATGCTGGGCGAAGAGTTCTCGATGCTCGACGTGGCGATTGCGCCGCTGCTGTGGCGTCTGGATCACTACGGCATTGAGTTGTCGAAGAATGCTGCCCCGTTGATGAAGTATGCCGAGCGTATTTTCAGCCGTCCGGCGTACATTGAAGCGCTGACGCCGTCCGAAAAGGTCATGCGTCGTTAATACGGCGTTATTACGTCGCGAATGCGTCGATACCCCGCTGGCGCGGGCCGGCCTGCCGAAGTTGGCGGGCTGGCTGGCCAAGGGGGGACGAAATGTCTTATGCCTCCTGAAACGTCTACCAAGCCCTATTTACTGCGCGCGCTGTACGAGTGGTGTACCGATAACGGGTACACGCCGTATCTGGCCGTGCATGTCGATGCCAAGACGCGAGTCCCGCGCGAGTTTGTGAAAGATGGCGAGATCGTGCTGAACATCAGCTTCGATGCCACGAGCGGACTCCAGATGGGCAACGACTGGATTGAATTCAGCGCCCGCTTCGGCGGCATCTCGCAGAAGGTTGAGGTGCAGGTGCCGAACGTGCTGGCGATTTATGCCCGCGAGAATGGTCAGGGAATGGCCTTCCCGGTCGACAAGCAGGCACAGGCGGATGCGGGACCGGAGTTGGAATCGGTACCGTCGTCGCCGGAGTCTGACGAGGACGATCCGGAGCCGCCACGTCCTGGCGGCAATGGCGCGGCTGGCAGCAATGCCCCGCGTGGACACCTGAAAGTGGTGAAGTAATTCACGGCGTCGTGTGCGGATGGGGAAGTGCTCTTTGAGCGGTTCCCCAAACGGACGCGGTTGTGAGGAATTTTGCACTGACAGGTAGTCGCAATAGCCAATGAATCGGTTACAATGTGCGACTTCGCCGGCTTAGCTCATCTGGTAGAGCAGTTGATTTGTAATCATCAGGTGGCGGGTTCGAGTCCTGCAGCCGGCACCATATTTAAGTTCATCGAAGTCCGATGAGCTTCAAAAACCCCGAGAAATCAACGATTTCCCGGGGTTTTTTGTTTTTCTACGTCCGAGGCCGTCCGACGACCGCCGAAAATCTTGCTGGTATATTGGTTGGTACCAAAAACGAAGTGTTGGTATCTACTCATGCCCCTCACAGATACTGCCGCTCGCAACGCCCGGCCCACCGCGGAACCATACAAATTGACCGATGGCGGGGGAATGTACCTCCACACGTCCACCCGAATGGGTCACCCTGCGTCAATTGCACGGCGTTCAGCGGTAACACAAGATAATTCAAGCGCATACTCGGCGGTGCCCAAGAAAAAATCTCCGCAGGTTTCGGCACGTTCAAAATGTTCTCCGCGGTGGGCTCAACGATTAAAAGTGCGGCAAGTGCGGCGCATCACTGCAAATGCCCTTTCGAGATGTAGATGGCCTCAGGCACGAGTTGTACCGTGGTTCACCTGATGAATGCGAGTATTTTGATGATGCTTGCCATAAACCACCAGCCGCATCATCATTTTTGCGTTCGTCCAAAATACCAATCTCATTCATACGATCGCCGATTCGCCATGTCTTTATACGGTGTCCTGAGTTCGCCGTCGCAGCGACGGAGCTTTCTGTTCTTTTCCTGTTTACTGCTCGTAATTGGCGTCTTCGGCATCCTCGCGATAGCCTTATACGCTCCAAACACGCCTGTCTGGGCCGCCGTAAACAGCCTATTTATTTCCATCGTTGCAGGCGGTGTCTTTGCACTTGCCTCGGGGCTGTACCTTCTTTATTTCTTTGTCGACCCGAATGACCTCGCAGCGACCACTGTTTTGCTGCCGAAAGACATCGGTCAGGCTTTAGAGGGCATCGCGAAGAAGGCTACCGATTACAAAATCTTCGTGCGCACCGGCAGGCACTTTAGGGCGGTAATTCTTCCGATTTTAGAGAGGCAAGCTCGCCAGAACCGGCTCCCAATTCGAGTGGAGGTTGTCCTGCTCGATTTTCGCAACGAAACCGTCTGCGACAAATATGCAATATATCGCAAAGCGTCGTCGTTTGATCATAAGTCCTGGGACACCCGCTACGTTCAACAAGAGGTGCTAGCGACCATCCTCACCCTCATTGAAGTCTCGCGACAAAATCTCGGACTGATTGACATCCACCTATTTCTGAGTGGGCGTCTGTCGACTTTCCGCATCGACGGCTCATCAGACGAGTTGCTGGTCACTCGTGAGGACCCAAAGGACGCCGCCTCTCGCTATCTGCGTAGTCACCGCGATTTTTCCGCGTTCGTTAACGAATTTGCCTGGATACGCGACGAAGCGTACCGCGTTACCCTGGACGGTGATAGCGGATTGCCGACAACGCTCCTCGCTATGTTCGGCAAGAGTGCCCTTATTGAGAGCTTAGAAGCACAGGCCATGCAGGCAATGAAATCTGCATCACCCTATGCTCGCTAACATCGGCTTCCCTCTGGAATGGAACCGGGTTCGAGCAGAGCCGCTGCCAACGCTTCGAGCAGCCGTTATGACGTGGCTGGTGCGGGAGAATCCTACTTGTCTGATTCATCCACATGGATTTTTTGTCGTGCTTCTAGGGCGTACCGAGACGGAGGAGTGGCGCCTGCATTTCTGGCCCCGAGGGCCTAGGGCCGTGAGTGGAATGCCTGCGTTCATCCACACGCACAATTGCCATGTAGAAAGCCGAATCCTCAAAGGGCAGATTACCAATGTCCTATACAACGTCGCGACAGCCGCGACTGGTGACCAACCGCTCTACGAGGTTAGCTATGGTGGCGATCGATACGCCGCAGCAACGTCGAACACTCTCCGCAAGACCGCCGCGCGAGTCAAAGCAACTATTCAGCGAAAGTGCACGCTGACTTGCGGGGAAACATATCATGTTGAACGTCATGCCTACCACGAAGCGGTGGTTTCCGATCGAGACATCACATCAACGTTAGTCTGCATGCATGGGCGCTCATCGGGCGCAGTGGCAGTCGTCGGGATTGATGGATACTCGGACACCGTAACATTCACGCGGACCGAGCACCACGCCCTCAACTTTGCTGAATGGCTCTTGCCATGAGACTACACTTCTGAGTGCTGCCGAACGCCACGGCGGTTCACTCAACTGGCCGTACGGGGCATATCTGGCTGGAGCTGGAGTATTGGACATCAAAGCGCACACCGCGCAGGCGGCCCGAAGTGGATGAGAGGGGGCGCAACTGCACGCGGACAAAGTCCGTTCTCGACGGCCGGATCACGGCGATGTGGGCTGCTGCCGGTTTAATGGACACCAAGTTAAGGTGGACAATGTAACCGGCAGCAGCCCAATGCTCGCAAACAACCAGCGAGCTAGCAACGGCCTGGTCGCGGCTGACTAGCTAACAACGTCCGCTTCCGCGTGATTTTTATGCACTAGTTCCGGCGGATGACCACGGTTTGAGTACCTTGTTGATGACAGCGGGAATACTGACGTGGCCCACGGTACGGCTCGGGTAGAACCTATGGAAGCCCTTTCTTAAGTGGTATTTAAGGCCGAACTTATCAGGATAATAGTCGGGGCATCACCGGCAGCAGTTCGCACGCTGGTGACATGATCGCCAAAAGTGTCGGCACCAACTCATGCTTGCGGATTGGTTTATCGCGAGGTTAGATCGATGTGATTGAACGCCCGCAATGGCCGATAGTTGGACTGCTTGCGTACTCGACCGCCTTCGTTAGTTCTCTATGAGGTGACGCAAAATAGGGAGGATTTCATCCCGAATCTGAAGAGCCTCCGATCTATTAATTGGTTGATAAGCATTATGCGCAGCACTATTGAGCATCTTCTTATGATGCTGCATTCTGGTTAGGCTGTGCTTCAAATACTGATCCTTTCCCGCCCCAAAGATGTTCGGATTTTTGGTGAGATACGTGAGTGCCTCGTCCAAGCTCGGGAGAATACTCGAGTTTCCAGTCGGCACGCTAAGTTTCTTATCTTTTTCACGCTCTTTTTTTATAGCTTCACTAAAGGCATCAAAAGCATTGTGGCGAATCAGATAGGTAACAACAGTCGCCTCGAAAAGAATCCTCATCAAGACAAGGCCGGAATAAACGAAATTCCCGAGTACTAATTGCTTGGCCTCGTGCACCAGTGCAAGATGCTTATCATTGCAGTGCTTCTCATCAATGTCTGCAGGCAAGATCGTTGCGACCTGATGGTGATCAACTTTCTCGATCACCTTTTTCTTGATGGTGGGCTTCGGGTTGCTGACAGGCAGCTCCTTTTTGCCCGGCCGAGCTTTTGGTGGCAACGGAGGTGGATTCAGCGGGATACGTTGCTTATTCTTCTTTTTCGCGTCCGTCGCGTTGCTGCGCCAGTTTTCCGCGAAACGACGCATATCGTCGAGGGCAGTTTGGTAGGCTCGATTATTAAGGTCGACGTCTTCTTTTGTTGTAGTCCAAGGGAGTTTCGCCGGATCACCCACAAAATTAACTTCACCAACGAAACCGTAGAACTCGCTGTGGAATTTTGCAAACCAGCCAGTTTTTGCAGACCGATCATGACTGATTACCGCGCGGTCATTGCAAAAAATTGTCCAGCCAAATTCATCGGTGATTTGGCTGTTAATCTCTTTGTCGTAATCTGGCTCCGCGACAAAGCGATGCTTCGAATGTTGGCCAGCGTGAAGGAATATAGAAATTCCATCTTCTGTTTTGTACAATTTCCTGTCCGGAGCATACGGACCATTTTCTCGAATTTCAATGGCATGGGATTCGATCACTTTTCGGTTGACGAAAATCTTCAAGCCTTTTTCTATGAAGCGACTGTAGATTCGTCCGATTTCAAGGCCGATTTTTTCTATTTCGCTTTTGTCAGCAAATCGCCGAGCAGTCTCCGTCGATAGCCCGCTAATTTTTATGGCGGTACTCGTTTTTCCGGTGGTAGGGGCTTCAGTTGCGGGAAGCTTCCAGCCGACCGAGTGCAGATATTCTCGCGTGTCTAAGGTGAGTTCCGCTCGCTGGATACCTGTATCCGTGACGATTTCACTGATGCGGCCGATCTTAAACAGCGCCCGATTCAGTCCGACGCCGAACACCCCAATTCCAAGCTGATGAGCTGATCTCTCGCCAAACCTAAGGACTGATGTCTTAAGGTCAGCGATTGAAATTCCACCGCAATTGTCTTGTATGGAAAACGTATCGGCATTGAATTGTATTTTTATCTCATAGCCTTTGTATGAGAGAGGTAATTCTTCAGTGCTGCCGTTATCTAATTTTTTCGCAAAAATCGAATTTCTTGCGGCGTCTACTGCGTTGTCTATCAAGTCGAATACGCAAGCATCGATTGATATGTCACGCGTCAAACTTTCTACAATTACCTGCTTGCTAGGCGTTGTGTCGATATTGAACGCCGTCGATCTTTTTGTTGCCATACTCGACTCCCCGGATAACTTTCTTATGCAGCTCTGCGTTTCAACTGTTCCGCGTTTAATTCGTTGTGGCCTAGATTCTTAAATATGGCCGACAAAACCCCAAACGAAACACTCGGGGAGACACTGTTCCCAATCATTCGAAAGCTATGCCATACAGTAGGGTGGAAAATGAACCAATCCGGGAATGCTTGCATTCGTGCCGCTTCCCTGACTGTAATCACACGGGGTTCCGACGGGTGAAGCGGACGCACAGCCTGGAACGCCCCCTTTTCGGAACCGGTGCCTGCACGAATGGTCGGACACTGCCCATCCCAACTCAGACGGTACGATTTGCTGACCGGATCGCTAGTTCCGTTTGGGGTCGACCTATACCGATCTTCCACCGGTGCCGTATGGCGTGTTTCAAACATCCCCGACACCATTCCCGATGATAGGCGTTCTATCACGGAGGACCAGCCTAAACCGTCTGGAGGTAGCTCGCGGAGACCCTGAGCATATTCTGATATGGCAATGGCGTTGGTTTCGTAATTCGCCCAGCCGAAATCACTCTTATCTCGCGGATTGCGAGGTACTGGAGACGGAAGATCAAAAATCGCATCTCGGACGGTAGCTTTTCTTTCGACTGCCACCTGATCGAAAAGACATTGCTCAAGCAATAACTCGTTTGGGTCGTATCCTATTACAAGTGCTCTGCGACGATTGGTTGCCGCGCCAAAATCAGCGGCATTTACTACGAACGGACCTAAAACGGTGTATCTATGCGACACAGTCGCGATTGCAGCCTCTAAGACCCCAATATTATCGTCGTCCAATAGACCCTCCACGTTCTCCATTACGAAGAATTTGGGTTGAAGAAGATTAACGTGACGATAAAAATGATGAATAAGTGTATTTCTCGGGTCGTTTTTGCTTCGCCTTCCAATTCGGCTAAAACCTTGACAAGGCGGACCACCAATAATCCCATCGGGCCGTTTACTGCCGATGAGCAGGCTCCAGTCGGTTTGATTAATATCTGAGACATCAGCCTCTACAGGCTTTGATGAGGGGAAATTCCTCCCAAAGCTGGATTGTAGTGTTGGTTCGATATCAATTGCCACGAGAGATCGGAAGCCTGCCAATTCCGCACCAAGCGAAAAGCCACCGCAGCCGCAAAACAAATCTATAACGGAAGGCTTTGTGTTATTCATTCGCTATTAATTAGAAGGAGAATATTCTCGCCGCATCGAGGGGGGGGCTGCACGCTGCCGCCTGCATAGCGGCGGCAGCGTATCAAAAAAAATTTGATCTGTCGAGTTTTGACAACGACAGATGCTGTACTGCCGTCATCGCAGCAACGGTAATTCTCAAGTGCGGTCATGCATTGCGAATTTCTTCTTGACTCACCGATGTCGAGTAATGATGGATAACGGAACTGTGCGTTGGGGACCCGCCCCGTTAATCAGGAGGGCAACGTGCTGTTAGCCATGTTTTTGTGACTGAACGTAAATAGCTCGTTTTGGTACACCGTATTGAGCCAGTCATTTGGGCGTTCCCGCATGGATCAATAGGATCAACCGTAAAAATGAGCCATGCTATAATTGAGCCACATATTCAAATGATCCATAAGATGCCATGCGCAAGCTTTATTATGGCCGGATTTCGACAACGGACGGGCAGTCCTCAGCGAGCCAGTACGACGACGCCAAAGCGCATGGCGTTCAGGACAAGGATGTTTTCATTGACGAGGGTGTGAGCGGCTACCACGTCGCCCCTGACGAGCGCGAACAGTGGAGAACAGCGGAGCACGATTTACGGCACGGTGGCGTCCTCATTGTGCGGTGGCTTGACCGAATTAGCCGCCGTTATGACGAACTACACAGAACCATGCGCCGATTGATGGACCTCGGCGTGCGCGTCGAATGCACACTTAACGGGATGGTGTTCGACGGGAAAGCTCAAGACCCCATCAAGAAAGCGACCCGGGATGCCGTACTGGCATTTATGGCGGCGCAGGGGGAGGCCGATTACAAGAATCGTGCTGAGATGCAGCGTCGGGGCGTGGCGATCGCGAAGGCGGAAGGGAAATACAAGGGGCGCGCGCGATCGCATGACTACGCAGCTATTAGGGCGTGGCGGACTGAAAGAGGTGCAAGTATTCGGGAGACTGCCGAAGAGTTTGGCATTGGTACGGCGACCGTCAAGCGCGCGTGCGCTGAATGATCGGTAACGCTCAGATATGCCGTTCGTGCCCTATGGGTGTAAGCGGTACCCTGAGGAGAGAAGCGCCCGTATGGACGTAGGTAGTACTTGATTGTTCTGAAGGGATTGCGTATATAGGCAATAGTTGATTTGGCACTCGAATGAATAAAACGATACGGGGGGGCCCCAAGTGACTTGCGAAGTGACCGTGCTCAACCGCATGGCCGTCGCGCTGGCTGCTGATAGCGCTGTTACGTTCAGCACTTTTGCGAACGGACACCTTCAACGAACTTATGCGTCCGGTGCAAATAAAATATTCCAACTGTCTACGACCGCGCCTATTGGCGTGATGTTGTTTAATAACGCCGCACTGCAAGATGTCCCCTGGGAGCTAATTGTAAAAAGCTTTCGGACAAGCCTTGGTTCCGACGTAAAAAATTCGGTTCAGGAGTATGCCGATGCGCTATCCGAATTCGTACGAGCCAATATGGATTTGTTTCCCCCGGCACATAGGGAGAAGCACTTTAAGCAGCTTGCTGCCCGCTCCTTTTTCTATTTGCTGAAGAAGGCACAGTCGGAAAAGCCGGTGTTGGCGAATGCAGGTGACGCGTCAGTGCAGCAGGCGGCAATTGCCGATTTTCTTGCGTCGGAAATCGCCACAAATGCAGCCAAACCGCTTAGTCCGACGTTCGTCGACGCCGATGTCGCTAAGGCGAAAGCGGATCATGCCGGATGGTTGGCGCAGGAAATCGCAACTTACCTAGCTGGCGCGCCTCAACTTCAGCACTTAGCCGCCGTAATCCCTACCCAAGGATTCGCTGAACTGGCAATAGAATCGCTCTATCGATTTTACGAAGTTAATTTTAATTCGGACTATACCGGTATCGTTGTAGCCGGTTTTGGCGAAAAGGATTACTTCCCGGCCTATTCCGAGCTCAGGTACTACGGCTTTCTGTTAGATCGGTTAATCGTGGAGCACGTTGAGTCGAAGGCGATCAATCACGATGTAGAAGCGGTGATCGAAGCATTCGCGAAGAAGTCCATGGTCGACACGTTTTTGTCCGGGTTTGCCCCCGAAGTTTGGTCTACCGTGAATGGGTTGTTTCGGGTGCATGTAAATCAGCTCGTGAGCGGACTGAATCTGGCTCCCGCGACGGCGGCAACTGTCCCCACGCTGATTGCTACCGCTGAGGGAGAGTTTGCAAAGGCGTGGTCGGCACAGGTGTGGGAGACGCACTATGCCCCGCTGAACAGTGTAATTTCCGGGTTGCCACCGAACGAGATGGCGGAGCTGGCTGAAACACTGGTCATGCTAGAATCACTGAAGGAAAAGGTGACTCAACGTACACAGTCCGTGGGCGGTCCAGTGGATGTTGCGGTCATCACGAAGTCCGAGGGCTTGGTGTGGATTAAGCGCAAACATTACTTCAGTCCCGAATTGAACCCTAGGTACTTTGTCCGGCAATCACAGTGAGGTTTTCATGACTATGCCCAACGTCCCAACTTCCAACGAGCTCATGGAGCAACTGCGTTCGACGCATCGGACGCCGTTTGTTTCCGTAGAGGTACGGCGCGCGGAGCCTGCGCCGGTCCAGGACGCTATGACCTCGGAGGAAACCTATGAACGTCTGAGGCAAGAGTTTGATGGTCGCATGCGAGGAGTTGTAAGTCTTACGCGCTTGGCAGTGGGCTGAACGCTGTTCTTTTGGTGTGGGAGGCTGGGCGTAATTTCGTGCCCTCGCCGTGTGCCATGGAGACGCGCGGTGATGAGTGTTCACGGTCGTCCGCCAACATCCGGGGATATTGTTGGTACTTATGTTGGTATTTTTTGACAGTAAAAAATATTTTTCTTCAAAATCAAATGCTTAGAGGTGTGGGGTGATTCCTGTAGCCGGCACCAAACAAGCAAGGCCCACATGTTCGCATGTGGGCCTTTTGCTTTTGGGGGCCTCAAAAAAATAGAACGTCGGTCCTCACACTAATTAAGCCTCGATTAAATCAAATATCAAGTGTGCCGCAATGGCCACCACTCCCTACATCTAACCTACATATTCCGCCTGCATCGAATGATGTAGGAGTCTCGGGTGCATTACTCCCTTCAAAAATAAAATCCGAACATCATTCGATATTGTCGATATGAATAAACGTTCGGACTACAGAGCATGGAAGCTGACAACCCGCCAGTTTTGATAGGGAATGTCCTGTAGGCGCCTTCCTACAAGACCTCATGTCGCCTCAACGCCCTGATGATTCATGCTGAATCTCGGCGTTCATTTTTGCCTCTATTTAGCGGAGTTAAGGCCTTTCCATCACTGGAATCTTAAGAAAAACGATCAAAGGAGAAAACAAATTCGGACTGCATCCGAGTGTTTGTATATGAATGAAATGACGTATCGGTAAGGGAATGAAATTTGGTAGACTTTTTCATCCAAACTACGTTGGAGGCCGAACCGATATGTTGTATCGCATTGACCGCACCGAACGTAACGATTCCCCCACCGCTATCGCTCGCGCGGTCCGAATGCGGATGAGTGTGGCACCCAGTCAGAGCCTCTCGCATCAATCCCCTGCTTTAGCATCTCCCGTACGCACCGCAATGGCGGCCGCGCTCAGCGCCGCTGCGCTAGTCACATTCCCGATGTCACAAGCGTTCGCCGCAGGCGGCACCGGTGGTTGCACCGCTGCGCCGGGTGTTACCTGCGCAGGCGGTAGCGCCGGGGCACCGAACGGTGGCGCCGGGACGGATGCGAGCAATACCAACGGCACCGGCGGCAACGGCGGTGGCGGCGGGAGCGTGGATGGCACCGGCGCCGCAGGCAGTGGCGGCAATGGCGGTGCGGGTGGCACCGGTGGCGGCGGTGGCGGCAATGGTGACGCAGGTCAGGCGGGTTCCGGCGTGCCGGGGCTTTCCGGAGGCACCGGCGGTACCGGTGGCACCGGCGGCGCGACAAACGTCACCGGTGCACTCGGCAACGGCGCGGGCGGCGGCGGTGGCGGCGCGGGCGGGGTCGGTATCGAGCTCCCCGGCGGACAAACCAACAGCGGCGCGATCGCGGGCGGACGCGGTGGTAACGGCGGCGGCGGTGGCGGCACCGACAGCACGGGTACCGGCGGCGGCGGCAATGGCGGCGGCGGCGGTGCAGGCGGCGTCGGGGTGCAACTCACCACCAGCCAGCAATCCACCAACACCGGCACCGTCGTCGGTGGCCAAGGCGGTAACGGCGGCGGCGGCGGCAGCTTTGGCAACGCGACCTCTCCGGGCAGCGGCAACGGCACCAATTTCATCGCAGGGAACGGCGGCGCAGGCGGCTCAGGGGGCGACGCCGTCGTTTCGGCGCAAGGCGGCACTTTCGTGAACGGCACCTCAGGCGTCGTCACTGGCGGTGCCGGTGGCAACGGTGGCGGCAGCGGGTCAGTCAGCGCCAACGGTGCCGTGGTCCCCTATGGCGGACGCGGTGGCGACGCGGGCGTGGGCGGCAATGGGGCAACCCTTTCCGGCGGCAGTACCGTAACGAATAGCGGCATGATCACCGGCGGTAACGGTGGCAACGGGGAAAATGGCGGCGCCGCACTCGCCACTGGCGCCCTTGCGGTTTCCGGCAACGGCGGGCTCGGTGGCGCGGGCGGCGTCGGCGTGCTCATCGACGGCAGCGGCAGACTCAACAACCAGACGACCGGCACGATTGTCGGCGGCAACGGCGGCACAGGCGGTGGCGGCAGCGCACAAAGCGCGACCTTCGTCGGTGGTACAGGCACCGGTACCGTTACCGGTGGTGTCGGCGCCGACGGCGGGCAGGGCGGCGACGGTGTCCGGCTCAACGGCGGCGGCGTCGTGACGAACGCCGGCACTATCCTCGGCGGCGTGGGCAATCGCGGCGGCGGCGCTGGCAACAGTACAGGGACCGGCGTGGGCGGTGAGGCGGCGGCCGGCGGCAACGGGGTCAGCCTCGTGGGCGCCGGAACGGTCACCAACGCGTCGACCGGTGTCATCAAGGGCGGTCAAGGCGGTGACGACAGTGCGGGCGGCGGCGGCGGAGGCGGCGTGGGCGGCGACGGC
>NZ_NGUQ01000004.1 GCF_002179965.1 Pandoraea sp. PE-S2T-3 | reverse complement strand
TTGGTGGGTCTGGAAGGACTTGAACCTTCGACCCCCGCCTTATCAAGACGGTGCTCTAACCACCTGAGCTACAGACCCGACTTAGATCTACGCAGTCAACAACCGATAAGCGTGAACACTCAACTTCCAGTGCATGCTCTAGAAAGGAGGTGATCCAGCCGCAGGTTCCCCTACGGCTACCTTGTTACGACTTCACCCCAGTCATGAATCCTGCCGTGGTAAGCGCCCTCCTTACGGTTAGGCTACCTACTTCTGGCAAAACCCACTCCCATGGTGTGACGGGCGGTGTGTACAAGACCCGGGAACGTATTCACCGCGACATGCTGATCCGCGATTACTAGCGATTCCAACTTCACGCAGTCGAGTTGCAGACTGCGATCCGGACTACGATCGGTTTTCTGGGGTTAGCTCCATCTCGCGATTTGGCAGCCCTCTGTACCGACCATTGTATGACGTGTGAAGCCCTACCCATAAGGGCCATGAGGACTTGACGTCATCCCCACCTTCCTCCGGTTTGTCACCGGCAGTCTCCTTAGAGTGCTCTTGCGTAGCAACTAAGGACAAGGGTTGCGCTCGTTGCGGGACTTAACCCAACATCTCACGACACGAGCTGACGACAGCCATGCAGCACCTGTGTTACGGCTCTCTTTCGAGCACTCCCACCTTTCAGCAGGATTCCGTACATGTCAAGGGTAGGTAAGGTTTTTCGCGTTGCATCGAATTAATCCACATCATCCACCGCTTGTGCGGGTCCCCGTCAATTCCTTTGAGTTTTAATCTTGCGACCGTACTCCCCAGGCGGTCAACTTCACGCGTTAGCTTCGTTACTAAGGAAATGAATCCCCAACAACTAGTTGACATCGTTTAGGGCGTGGACTACCAGGGTATCTAATCCTGTTTGCTCCCCACGCTTTCGTGCATGAGCGTCAGTATTGGCCCAGGGGGCTGCCTTCGCCATCGGTATTCCTCCACATCTCTACGCATTTCACTGCTACACGTGGAATTCTACCCCCCTCTGCCATACTCTAGCCTTGCAGTCACGAATGCAGTTCCCAGGTTAAGCCCGGGGATTTCACATCCGTCTTACAAAACCGCCTGCGCACGCTTTACGCCCAGTAATTCCGATTAACGCTTGCACCCTACGTATTACCGCGGCTGCTGGCACGTAGTTAGCCGGTGCTTATTCTTCCGGTACCGTCATCCCCCCGAGGTATTAACCCAAAGGATTTCTTTCCGGACAAAAGTGCTTTACAACCCGAAGGCCTTCTTCACACACGCGGCATTGCTGGATCAGGCTTTCGCCCATTGTCCAAAATTCCCCACTGCTGCCTCCCGTAGGAGTCTGGGCCGTGTCTCAGTCCCAGTGTGGCTGGTCGTCCTCTCAGACCAGCTACAGATCGTCGCCTTGGTGAGCTTTTACCCCACCAACTAGCTAATCTGACATCGGCTGCTCTTGTAGCACGAGGCCCGAAGGTCCCCCGCTTTCCTCCTCAGAGCGTATGCGGTATTAATCCGGCTTTCGCCGAGCTATCCCCCACTACAAGGTACATTCCGATGTATTACTCACCCGTTCGCCACTCGCCACCAGGTGCAAGCACCCGTGCTGCCGTTCGACTTGCATGTGTAAGGCATGCCGCCAGCGTTCAATCTGAGCCAGGATCAAACTCTTCAGTTTAAACCTGTTACTGTTTTCGGTTTTTCGTGATAAATCACTTGAACCGGTCGCTCTCAAAGTATGCTGACAAGTTAATTGCTTAACTTACCTATTACTATGTGAGCCTCAATAAATTTAAAGCTTATCTGCCGAGGCAGACGCA
>NZ_NGUQ01000003.1 GCF_002179965.1 Pandoraea sp. PE-S2T-3 | reverse complement strand
TGCCAACGGAATTCGATAACGTCGCAGCATCGCGTGCTGACCGATCAAATCCTGCCGTAAAACACGGGGCGAGCTCAGATCGAGCAGCTGGAACGTGCCGTGACGTCCATCGAGTTCTTGGCGCCAACCACAGCACGTCGGTGCATCGGTGTCTAAAAGGCCTACAAGGCGCCTATAAGGTCAACGCGAAGCGACTACGCGCCTCCTGCGCACCTGGTGCCCGCCGGACTGAGAGCTTAGAGGCCGGCGGACCTGCCGCGTGAGGGCTTCTCGGCTAGGTGGCTCGGTGAATCGGATAAGCCATTACGCCGACGTCCAGGGGTAATGGGCCCTGGCCACCCATTGGTGGCGCGCTAAGCCACGCCGACAGCGACATATTCCCGGACGATCACGACGCTTCCAGGCCCTGGTCAGTGCCTGCGCAGGGCCGTTGATGCGGCATCGCCGGCGCCAGACGCGCAAAGCGACCGTCTGCGGAGGTGTTGCGAGGGGTTGCGCTTCGCGCCTCGCTGCGCCAGGGTGAACTGGACTTGCTTCCGGGTCGCGGGCGCTGCCGCAAATTCGTGAGTTGCCGGTGAAAATTTCCGGCATTGTTTTGCCGTCTCGATTACTAGGAAAATCAAAGACTTGCCGCACGAATCGAAAAAAATCGCAGCAGCAGGCACAAAAACTGCTCTTTTAATGCGTGGAAGGTGTTGACAAGGTAGGGCGACATCTCCATAATTGCAAATTCTCTGCGGAGGGGTGCCCGAGTGGCTAAAGGGGGCAGACTGTAAATCTGTTGGCTTACGCCTACGTTGGTTCGAATCCAACCTCCTCCACCAGAATGCGGAAGTAATGAGCGCCGGAAGTTCCGGCGCTCATTATCAAGGAAGCGAGAGTCGGAATCCAAGCGGGTGTAGCTCAATGGTAGAGCAGAAGCCTTCCAAGCTTATGACGAGGGTTCGATTCCCTTCACCCGCTCCAGGTGACGCGCAGACGCAGAAGAAGTAAAGGTTTCGCCCATGTGGCTCAGTGGTAGAGCACTCCCTTGGTAAGGGAGAGGTCGGCAGTTCGATCCTGCCCATGGGCACCACTAGATAGTGTGAAGCGCGGCAATCAACATGCCGAGCAACTCGGCAATAGATAACCCGTTAGGAGTT
>NZ_NGUQ01000002.1 GCF_002179965.1 Pandoraea sp. PE-S2T-3 | reverse complement strand
GGAAATGGCAAAGGAAAAATTCGAGCGGACTAAGCCGCACGTGAACGTCGGCACCATCGGTCACGTTGACCATGGCAAGACCACCCTGACGGCCGCTATCGCAACGGTTCTGTCGTCGAAGTTCGGCGGCACGGCCAAGAAGTACGACGAAATCGACGCAGCGCCGGAAGAAAAGGCACGCGGTATTACGATTAACACCGCGCACATCGAGTACGAAACGGCTAACCGCCACTACGCACACGTTGACTGCCCGGGCCACGCCGACTACGTCAAGAACATGATTACCGGTGCTGCGCAGATGGACGGCGCAATCCTGGTTTGTTCGGCCGCAGACGGTCCGATGCCGCAAACGCGTGAGCACATCCTGTTGGCCCGCCAAGTTGGCGTGCCGTACATCATCGTGTTCCTGAACAAGTGCGACATGGTCGACGACGCCGAGCTGCTCGAGCTGGTCGAAATGGAAGTTCGCGAACTTCTGACGAAGTACGAATTCCCGGGCGACGATCTGCCGATCGTCAAGGGTTCGGCCAAGCTGGCGCTGGAAGGCGACAAGGGCGAACTGGGTGAAGTGGCAATTCTGGCGCTGGCTGAAGCGCTGGACACGTACATCCCGACGCCGGAGCGCGCGATCGACAAGGCATTCCTGATGCCGGTTGAAGACGTGTTCTCGATCTCGGGTCGTGGCACGGTGGTGACGGGTCGCGTTGAGTCGGGCGTGGTCAAGGTCGGCGAAGAAATCGAAATCGTGGGCATCGTGCCGACGGTCAAGACGATTTGCACGGGCGTTGAAATGTTCCGCAAGCTGCTCGACCAAGGTCAGGCAGGCGACAACGTCGGTATTCTGCTGCGCGGCACGAAGCGTGAAGACGTCCAGCGTGGTCAGGTTCTGGCCAAGCCGGGCTCGATCAAGCCGCACACGGACTTCACGGGCGAGGTCTACATTCTGTCGAAGGACGAAGGTGGTCGTCACACGCCGTTCTTCAACAACTACCGTCCGCAGTTCTACTTCCGTACGACGGACGTGACCGGTTCGATCAGCCTGCCGGAAGGTAAGGAAATGGTCATGCCGGGCGACAACGTGTCGATCACGGTCAAGCTGATCGCTCCGATCGCCATGACCGAAGGTCTGCGTTTCGCAATCCGCGAAGGTGGCCGTACCGTCGGCGCCGGCGTGGTTGCTACGATCGTTGCCTAA
>NZ_NGUQ01000001.1 GCF_002179965.1 Pandoraea sp. PE-S2T-3 | reverse complement strand
TGCACGGCAAAGCAGCCTTTCTTCAAAAATTCGTTTGGTGGGGCGTGAGTGACTCGAACACTCGACCTACGGATTAAGAGTCCGCTGCTCTACCAACTGAGCTAACGCCCCAACGAGACCGAGATATTATCGGCTCTTCCGCATGGGGTCAACCCTTAATGATGAAATTCCGCAAAAAAGGTCTCACGCGAGCAGCGGGACGAGTTCGAATGCCAGCACGGCAAGCACTGCCCCCACCACGACCAGCAGCGAACGCCAACACATTCGCACGGCTCCCTTGCACGGCATCGCGCCGACGACAATCGCTCCGAACACTGCAATCGCAAACATCACGACGAGTTGCGCATTGGAAAGGTGGGGCATGACCATGGTCCATCTCCCGGTCGATATCACGCGGCGTAAGACGCGATTCGAGTATAGAAAATGGCTCGCCCCAAGCAAAGCGGCGCGGCAACCGGGATTTCCCCAGTGGCCGCGCCGCGTGCGATGCGTTTGGACTTGCGCTACCGCGTGCTTATCAGCACGTTGCCGCGCGAGTGAGCATTAGTCCGGCAGGTCGAGAATCAGGACGATCGTCCATGCATCTTCGCCTTCGTGGTGATACTGGCGCTCCACCACAACGAACGGCTGCTTTTTGTCGCCCTGACCGAGAAACAGCACGTCGCCTTCGGCCGGCATGCATTCGATCGGCGGCAGCGCGATGGGCGTGTCCTTCTTGATGATCCGCTCGGCCTTTTTCGCTGCGCGTTCGGTCCACTCGATATCGAATTCGATTTGACTCACCGGATGATCCTGTCTATGCAAATTGAAACGGCAGCATGGTAGCACGCAGTGCACGTGCCGCTACGAAAAAAGCCCGCTCCCTGGGCGAGGGGCGGGCAGAAAGTCCCATGCGTGCCACGCAATAGCGCAGGACGCACGGCGACAGGAGATGCGCCCGAAGGCATCGTCGGCGCCTGCCCCGGCCAGAGGGGAAGAGGACTGGCCGGATGTGCTTGACGATGCCCCGGAAAGACGCGGGCGCGCGCCTGTCGACGGACCCTACGGCACCGATACCGGGGTGATATCGATGTGACGTAAAGAGGTGACGCAGCGCAAGCCGGAGATGCCGTCCGACTTGCGTGCGTCGTGTTGCGTTGTCGCGATACAGCTGAGGGGGCGACAACGCAACGAGGGCCGGAGGTCGTACGCCTGCGGACTTTCGCAGGCGGCCGACGCATGTGAGTGACGAAGGGGAAGTGCGCATTGCCCTGCGCTAACTGCACCACCCACGCCACGAGTGTAGAGGCCGGGCGACGGGGGAGAAACCGCAATTGAGCAAATGAACCCCTCCGCTTGACGCAACAATGCGGAAGACGTTCTGGTTATCGCGTCGCGATGGCGACCGCTGCGCCAGCCATCACCGTGCCGGTGGCCCGGTTCAGCCGACGCACGGCACGGGCGGAACTGAGCAGGCGGCGCGCACGCGCGGCCAGCAGGATGTAACTGCCAAACACGATCGTGAGCACCGAGAGCGTCACGCCCACGACTTCGAAATAGCCGAGTGCGGTGATGCGTTGCAGGTCGAGCAAGTTGGGCAGCAGCGCGAAATAAAACACGACGACTTTCGGGTTGCCCAGCGTGACCGACAAGCCGCCGAGGAACAGCCGCCACGACTTCTCGCGCGGGGCATTCGCCATCGGCTCGGCCGGTGCCACAGCGGGGGCGTGCCACATCTTCCACGCCAGATAGAACAGATAGGCAGCGCCCGCGTACTTGATCGCCAGAAACACGCCCGAGAACGTATGGGCCAACGCCGCCACACCAAGCACCGCCAGCGTGAGCCACACGACGTCGCCGATCGCGACACCTGCCGAGAACGCTACGGCACCTTGCATGCCGCGTCCGAGCACGCGCGCCACGATGGCTGCGATGCCGGGGCCGGGCGTTCCCGCGCCCACGAACAGCGCGAGTGCGAAAGTCAGCAGATGGGTCCAGTCCATGGGGGATGTCTCCTTGCGGCGATGCGTCGTTGTTGTGCTTGCGTTGTTCGATCGGTTGTTCGGGTTACGTACCCGCGTAACCCGATGGCTTCATTTGAGCGGGAACGCTCCGAATTGGTGAATCGGTGAATCAATGATTCGGTGCTTTGATGACTTGGCGCAGTGATCTTACGCGCCGAGCCACGGCAGCCCGCGGAAGCACCAGCCGCTCACATGTTTGCGATGACCTGCGCTGTCCTTGTCCCCTTCAAAGCCTTCGAGGATGTCGAACGATTGCGCGTAACCGGCTTCATAGGCCACTTTTGCGGCCGCCTTCGAGCGCGCGGCGCTGCGGCACAGGAATAGCAGCGGCGTGTCCTTGCTGGCGGCCTGCGACGCCAGTTGCTCCAGAAACTGCTCGTTGGGCACACCGCCGGGGTAGCGCACCCATTCCACATTGACGTATTGGCCGTCGGGCACCTGCGGGCGGCCCACCCAGTCGAGCTCCGCGCGCGTGCGCACGTCGATCAGACGCACCGCCGGATCGGCTTGCAGCAGCGCCAGCGCTTCTTCCGGGGTCACGGCGCCAGAGTAGGCAAGTTGGCCGGCGGCGCGGCGTTGGGCGGCTTGTTCGAGAATGGCTTTCGCGCTTGTCATATTGCTGTGATCTCGTTGGTCGAAGGTTGACTCTCATTCTAGCGTGCACTTTACGTCACATACATAGCCGATCGTGCGCGCTTCAGAGGATGACCACGTGTACAGACGGTGCATTCGGATGCACAATTTCGGGTCGGTGCAAATCGGCGAGTGGCACCTAAAAGGTGCATAATTCGCCAATGCACCAACATGGGGTTATTTTGGTGCGACCTGCACCAAAACGGCACCAAGAGGGAGAATCGCCGCCCGGGAACGGGAATTCTTCCGCCGGCAATCGCTCAATTTATTATTTCCTTAGAAATCAGAGGGAGATAGGGCGAAATCCGGACGGAAACCGCCATGCGGCGAGCGCAGTATCAGTGGCTGGCACGCTTCGTGCTAATCACTGGTGAATCCGAACACGGAGTTCGTTAAGAGGGTGCGGCGACGCTGGTGACTAGCGCCGGCAGCGCCAGTATTGAATCTTTCGGGAGATAGCATGAGCAAATCAGTGGCAGATGTGTTGAACCTGGTGAAGGAAGAAGATGTCAAGTTCGTCGACTTCCGCTTTACCGACACGCGCGGCAAAGAACAACACGTCTCGGTGCCGGTGTCGCACTTCGACGCCGACAAGTTCGAGAGCGGTCACGCTTTCGACGGTTCGTCGATCGCCGGCTGGAAGGGTATCGAAGCCTCGGACATGCTGCTGGTGCCGGACGCCAACACCGCCTACATCGACCCGTTCTATGAAGAAAGCACGCTGGTGCTGACTTGCGACGTGGTTGAGCCGGCTGACGGCAAGGGCTACGACCGCGACCCGCGCTCGATCGCCAAGCGCGCCGAAGCGTACCTGAAGAGCACGGGCCTGGGCGACACCGCCTTCTTCGGTCCGGAGCCGGAATTCTTCATTTTCGACTCGGTCCAGTGGGGCACCGACATGTCGGGCACGTTCGTGCGCATCGGCTCGGAAGAAGCACCGTGGTCGTCGTCGAAGGACTTCGAAGGCGGCAACACCGGCCACCGTCCGGGCACGAAGGGCGGCTACTTCCCGGTCGCACCGGTCGACACGTTCCAAGATATGCGCTCGGAAATGTGCCTGTTGCTCGAACAACTGGGCGTGCCGGTTGAAGTGCACCACCACGAAGTCGCCGGTCAAGGCCAGAACGAAATCGGTACCCGTTTCTCGACGCTGGTGCAACGCGCCGACTGGACGCAGATCCTGAAGTACGTGGTGCAGAACGTTGCCCACAGCTACGGCAAGACGGCCACGTTCATGCCGAAGCCGATCGTTGGCGACAACGGTTCGGGCATGCACATCCACCAGTCGATCTGGAAGGATGGTCAGAACCTGTTCGCCGGTAACGGCTACGGCGGTCTGTCGGAATTCGCGCTGTACTACATCGGCGGCATCATCAAGCACGCCCGTGCCCTGAACGCGATCACGAACCCGTCGACCAACTCGTACAAGCGTCTGGTCCCGCACTTCGAAGCCCCGGTCAAGCTGGCCTACTCGGCCCGTAACCGTTCGGCATCGATCCGCATTCCGTACGTTGCCAACCCGAAGGGCCGCCGCATCGAAGCGCGCTTCCCGGACCCGATGGCCAACCCGTACCTGGCCTTCTCGGCCATGCTGATGGCCGGTCTGGATGGCGTGCAGAACAAGATCCACCCGGGCGAAGCTGCGGACAAGAACCTGTACGACCTGCCGCCGGAAGAGGATGCAAAGATCCCGACCGTGTGCTCGAGCCTCGAACAGGCGCTGGAGTACCTGAACGAAGACCGCGAGTTCCTGACCCGTGGCGGCGTGTTCACGGACGGCATGCTGGATTCGTACATCGCACTCAAGAGCGACGAAGCCCGTCGTATCGCGATGACCACGCACCCGCTCGAGTTCGAGATGTACTACTCGCTGTAATCGAAGCGCTGCGCAGGGAATGCGCCGGCATGACGGAACGCCAGCGGCCGACCGTCATGCTTGCAAGCCAGAGGGGGATGGCCGCGGCCGTCCCCCTTTTTTATCCCTGCGTGTCGTGACCGGCACTGCCAGTCACCAGGTTATCCACCATGAATTTATCGCCTCGATCCTTGATGAAAAGTGTGCGTGCCGGTGCCCGGCCGAAGGGCGAGACGCAAGCGGCAATGGTATCTGCCGATGTGGCAGCCGAGCCGTTGCTTGCGCAGAGTGACGATCCGTCGGCTGTGAAGCTCGCGGCGACCGGCATTTTGCCGGGCCTCGAAGCGTTGCCGACCGTGCTGCTGGTGCTCGAAAAGCACACGCTGCGCGTGGTGTTCGCGAACCCGGCGGCCGAAGCGTTGCTGGCGCTCTCGCGCCGCTCGCTGTCGCAGATGACGTGGAGCGACGTGTTCACCAACGGCGACGTGCTGGCGTCGACCATGGTCGAGCTGATCGCCAATCACTTTCAGACCACGCGCCTCGATTTGGTGCTTGAACGCACCGCGCAGGAGCCTTTGCACACGCACGCGATCGTGGCCGCCCCCGAGGCGGCGCCCGATTTCGTGATCGTCGAGCTGATCGAGAACGAACAGAAGATCAAGAACGAGCGCGAAGAACGCATCATCGATCAGGCGTTGATGAACAAGCAGCTCATCCGCAATCTGGCGCACGAGATCAAGAATCCGCTCGGCGGCATTCGCGGGGCGGCGCAGTTGCTGGAGTTCGAGCTGGATCAGCGTGAATTGCGTGAGTACACGCAGGTCATCATCAAGGAGTCCGACCGGCTGCAAACGCTGGTCGACCGGCTGCTCGAGCCGCATCGCCATCCGTACATCGCCACCGACGTGAACATCCACGAAGTGTGCGAGCGCGTGCGCTCGGTGGTGCTGGCCGAATTCCCGCAGGGGCTGTCGATCGAGCGCGATTACGACGTGAGCCTGCCGGACTTTCGCGGCGACAAGGAGCAGCTGATTCAAGCGCTTCTGAACATTGTGCGCAACGGGGCCGAGGCGTTGCGCGAGCAGATTGCACGTGGCGACGCACGCATCGTTTTACGCACGCGCGTGGCAAGAAAGATCACGATTGCCAAACGTTTGCACAAGCTGGCATTGGAATTGCATGTCATCGACAACGGGCCTGGTATTCCCGCTGACATTCGTGACCGCATCTTCTATCCGCTCGTCTCCGGGCGCGAAGGGGGAAGCGGTCTGGGACTCACACTGGCGCAGTCTTTCGTACAGCGTCACGACGGTCTGATCGAATGCGAAAGCCGGCCCGGACGGACGGATTTCCGAATCCTGCTGCCCCTGGGCTGATGCGGCCCTCACGCCGTCGGCCGTACACCTGCGGCCGGGCATAGACGTTACACGGTGAACAATGAAGCCGATCTGGATAGTAGACGACGACCAATCGATTCGATGGGTGCTTGAGAAGGCGCTGACACGCGCCAACTTGCCGGTGCGCAGCTTTACAGGCCCGCGCGAAGCCAGTGCTGCCCTCGAACACGACTCGCCGCAAGTGCTGGTCTCGGACATCCGCATGGCGGGCGGTTCCGGGCTCGAGCTTTTGCAAATGGCGAAACAACGCCACCCCGGCCTGCCGGTCATCATCATGACGGCGTTCTCGGATCTCGACAGCGCGGTTGCCGCGTTTCAGGGCGGGGCGTTTGAATACCTCGCCAAGCCGTTCGACGTGGATCGTGCGGTCGAACTGATTCTGCGGGCCGTGGAAGAAAGCCTGCGCGAAGCGACCGACGACGAGCGCATCACCGAAGAGCCCGAGATTCTTGGGCAGGCGAGCGCGATGCAGGACGTGTTCCGCGCCATCGGCCGCTTGTCGCATTCGAGCGCGACGGTGCTCATCACGGGCGAATCGGGCTCGGGCAAGGAACTCGTTGCCCGCGCGTTGCACCGGCATTCGCCACGCGCTGCGGGGCCATTCATCGCGCTCAATACGGCAGCGATTCCGAAAGATCTTCTGGAATCCGAGCTGTTCGGTCACGAGCGTGGCGCGTTCACCGGCGCACAAGCCACCCGGCGCGGGCGCTTCGAACAGGCCGAGAACGGCACGCTGTTTCTCGACGAAATCGGCGACATGCCGCTCGATCTGCAAACGCGCCTGCTGCGTGTGCTCTCGGACGGCAACTATTACCGCGTGGGCGGGCACAGCCCGATCAAGGCCAACGTGCGCGTGATCGCGGCGACTCACCAGAATCTGGAAGATCGTGTGCGGCAGGGCCTGTTCCGCGAGGATCTGTACCACCGCCTCAACGTCATTCGCTTGCGTCTGCCGTCACTGCGTGAGCGCAACGAAGACATTCCGCTGCTGGTGCGTCACTTCCTGCAAAAGAGTGCGCGCGATCTCGGCGTCGAGACCAAGCGCATCAGCGAGGGCGCGCTCAATCACCTGACGCGCTTCCCGTTCCCGGGCAACGTGCGCCAGTTGGAGAACCTGAGTAACTGGCTCACGGTGATGGCGCCGGCACAGACCGTCGAAATCAAGGATCTGCCGCCGGAATTCCAGACGTTGGCACCAACATCCATCACGGGCTCGGGTGCGCCCGCGCCGGCCTATGCGGCAGCGGTGGCGGCGCCTGCAAACGCTGCGGTCAGCACGCCGGTCGGTGGCGTGGCGGGTGCAGCGGGTGCGGGCTACGCAGGCGCAAACGGCATGTCCGGTGGTGCGGGTGCCGCTGTCGCGCAGAACGGCGTGAACGGTGCGCCTGCAACGGGCGACGCGACCGGAGCGGATAGCTGGGAACCGATTCTGCGTCGCGAGGTAGCGAGGTTGCTGCGCTCGGCGTCGCCGGATGTCATGGACCAGTTGACGCGCCGCTTCGAGACCGCTCTGATCAACGAGGCGCTCGACTTCACGCGAGGTCGGAAGGTCGAGGCGGCAAGCCGTCTGGGCATCGGCCGCAACACCATTACCCGGAAAATTCAGGAGTTGGGGCTGGAAACCTGAAGGTAATCGCGGTAGGCTCCCCTGTTTCACCGATCTGATCCGAGACAAGGGAGTCGTACCATGACGAGACGTATCCTGCTGACAGGCGCCACCGGACAAGTGGGCTGGGAATTGGCGCGTTGCCTGCAAGGCATGGGCGATGTCTACGCACCTGCGCGTAGCGAGATGGACCTGCTCGACACTGACAGTGTCGTGCGTACTATTCGCGACTTCGCTCCCGACATGATCGTCAATCCGGCCGCCTATACGGCCGTCGATCGGGCCGAAACGGAAGAGGCGGCGGCGTATCAGGTCAATGCCGTGGTGCCCGGCGTCATGGCCGAGCAGGCCAAGCGCCTCGGCGCACTCGTCGTTCACTATTCCACCGACTACGTTTTCGATGGCACGTCCAGCGTGCCGTATCGCGAAGAAGAACCCACCAATCCGCAGAACGCCTATGGCCGCACCAAGCTGGCTGGCGAAGCCGCCATTGCGGCGAGCGGTGCGAATCACCTCGTACTGCGGACGAGCTGGGTGTATGGCAACCGTGGGGCCAACTTTCTGCTGACCGTGCAACGGCTGGCGCGCGAACGCGATGAACTGCGTATCGTGGCCGATCAGCACGGTGCCCCGACCTGGTGTCGCACGATTGCAGAACTGACGGCACAGACGCTGGCGCAAGGGACCAACGAGCAGGGCTTCGATGCCGACTTCTGGCGTGAGCGCAGCGGCGTCTATCACCTGACGGCGGCGGGCCAGACAACGTGGCACGGTTTCACCGAGGCCATTCTCGATCTGAGCGCTGCGGAAAAGCGTCCGAATGTTGTGCCGATTCCCACTTCTGCGTATCCGCTGCCGGCCAAGCGCCCGGCGTATTCGGTACTCGACAATGACAAGCTCGCCCGCACGTTTGGCGTACGCGCGCCCGATTGGCGCGACGCGCTGACACTCTGCCTCGGCTGATGCTGAAGCGCGGGTAGCGCGCCCGACGTCGATGGTACGGGCAGCACCGGACAGCCCTGCGTAATACCGGGCGGCACAACGGGTTTCGACTCGGTGCCGCCCGATTTTTTTGTGGCGTTCGCGGCGGCAGTTCGCGTTTCTTTTGGATGGTATCGGACGCTGTCACGCGAAGGATGCCCCTCACGTGTCGGTGTACTAATTCGGAATTTACCCAACGCGCTGGTCCGGTTTCCTTCGGCACCATTGTCGCTTTTTGTTCGCGTCACGCATGAGCGTGCGCGACGAGGAGCCACACATGGTCCTGTTCTCAAACGCATCCGCCCCCACACAGCGTTACCCGAGTGTCCGCCCGTCCGAGCGCATGTCGGCAGAGGACGCGCTGTCCTATCACGATCTTGAGCAACTTAGTGCGGCACCGCCCGAGGCGCTGCGTCGGTTGATTCTGTGTGCCGGGAAAGACGAACGTCGCGCGATCGGGCAGCAAGTGGCGTGGCTGGTGCATGTCCTTGAACAAGATGCCGGGACGTTGACGCGGCACGCTGTCTCGGATCGCTCGGATCGACACACCGAACCCGGCTCGACGTGCGGGGCATCGCCGAGTGCACTGCCCTTTGACGAGCGGGCGCTGACGCGGGCATGGCGCTTGCGGTTCGCGCATCTGGCACCGGACGGTAACGTTGCCGGGGCGCTGCGTGCACTGGTCCAGTGGTGTCGCGAGGCTCAGGTTCAGACGCCGCCATCGGTGACTCACGCCACCGCAGCGGCGGCGGCAACCCGGCCAACGCAGTGGCACTGGGTGGCGCTCACAGACGCCGACGGATTCGACGTGTCGCATTGCCGTCACTCGCCGGTGCGCGAGTGGCCGGCCGGGGTGCTGGGCGTTGCGCTGACGCTGACCGACCTGCGCAATGCCGACTTGCCCGACCTCTCGGTGCCGATGGCCGACTTGCGTGGCGTGCAGGCCTCCGGGGCCCGGCTGAGTCACGGTTGCTTCGACGGCGTGCAGTGGGGCGGTGCATCGCTCAACGGGGCAAAGCTCGACGGCACGCGCAATGTAGGGGCCGATTTCGAGGGCGCCGATTTGCGCAATGCCACCTTCCGGGCAGCAGACCTGAGCAGCGGGCGGTTGTCGAAAGTCCGCGCGCAAGGCGCCGATTTCCGCTTCGCGGCGATGGCGGGGGCGGACTTCAGCGATGCCGATTGCGATGCGGTGGTGTTTGCACACAACCGTCTCGACGATGCGTCATTGCAGCGCACCCGGCTGCGGCGCGCGAGTTTCTTCGACTGCGGTGCCACCGGCATGCGCTTGACGGGCGCGAGCGCAGCGAAGTCTCAATGGGGCGAAGTGACGATGGCGGGAGGCTGCGTGGCGGGGGCAGATTTGCGTCGCGCAGTGTTCCGGCACTGCGAACTCACCGGCTTGAATGCGCGGGAAGCGAAACTCGATGGCGTGTCGTTCTTCGCTTGTGATTTGCGAGAGGCGCATTTCGGCGGGGCATGTCTGAACGATCTTCGCATCGGCCCCGGTTGTCAGTTGGGAGGCACGCAGTGGCAAGGGGCGCAGATACGGCTCGACGCTGACTGGTTGCGTGCGCGCTCGACAAGCGAGCTGGGTGAGGTCGTGCAATCGTGGATGACGCTGCCATTCGACCAGCCGGCCTTGCGCGCCGATGTCTTCGGGCAGGTACTGCGTGCGCTGGCCGGCCGCTCGGGCGCGATACCGTCGTGGCTCGGCGAGGCTTCACCGTCATTACCTGCGTTGGCGCGCCTGCGCACCGATGTACAACAAAGTGAATGGTTGGGGCGGCTGCTGGCTGCCGAGCCCGCGCTTGGGGGTGTGGGCAAGCTCGATGGTTTTGCACACTTGCGAGCGCAATGGCTCATGCGGGCTATCGGTGACCTGTCGGCGACACCGCTGACCCGGGTGCAGGCGGCATGGGTGTTGCCCGCAGTGCTTCAGGCGCTGCTTGAGCATTGTCTGACGCATTCGCCTGACGCTGTCTGGCCGCTCGCCGGCGCAGTTTGCCAGACGCTGTACTGGGCTGAGGCCGGCGTTGCGGGGATCGCCGATGCGCACGCGCAAGCGTTGCGTAAGGCTTGGCACGATGCGCTGCCGGCGCATCTGCATAGCGCGTTGTCCGTCGATGGCACGGATGCGTTCGGCCCCAAGAATTACGTGCTCATCAGTGCCGATGGCCGCGTGGGAATGCGTGTGCCGAAGCACTTGCTGGCGGTTGGGCTCGAGGGCGATGCCCGTGATGGCGAACCGTCGGTGCCGACGGCGTCGAATGCTACGGACGCGATAGCATCTGAACCTGCGGCGCGGCGCCCTTCGACTGGCTGGCATTGGCTCGGCGTTCGCGTGGCGACATGCGAGCACGGTGCGGACGGCATGACTGACACGGGCAGTGTGGACGGCTCTTATGCCCCGGGCGATATGTCGCAGCTTCACGCGCTGATTCGCGACTTTGGTTGTCTTCGCGGCATCTGGCCGACGGAGCGTAAGTTAGAGGCCTTCGTCCGCTTGCTCGGCCGGTGGCTTGGCGACGCGGGCGGCGATGCCGCGAATGCTGTTCTCCATAGTGACACCGTGCCGGGAGACCCGCTGCCGTTGGTGGCGATGTTGACGTCGGATCGCGTCGATGCGCTGGTCGGGACCGCCGCACAGCCGGACAGTGAGCGGCTGCGGCGCCTCGCGCATCTCGATATCGACGATGTATTCCGGACGGTGGTGTTGACGGCTCAGGAGACCGAGGTGGCCGGCACCGCCTCCCGGCAGGCCGTGCAGGCGACGCAGCGCACGCGATTGCTGGCGATCGCAGCGGGGCTGACGTGGCTGGCTGTGCAGCCTGAATATCGGGCGGTACGAGGCCACAGCGCAGGCACGCACGAGCGCCCCGAAAGCATGGGTATGGCGACGCTGCCTGAACAGGCGCCTGCCTTGCTCCCGTCCGACTTGCTCAAACATTACGCGGTGGCGGCGTTCAACGACGCTATGAGCAACGAGCGGGCATGGCGCGAACTGCCACAGAGCCGGATCTTGCGCACCTATCTGGCTGACCCTGCCTGCGATGCTGAAACTTTGGCGGGGGCATTGGCCGGCTGGCTGGCAAGCCCCACGATACAAGGCACCGCGGGGCTCACCGGGTTTCTTGCGCAGACGCTGCCGTGGTTCTGGGTGGCCCGGCTACCGCTCACACCGGCCGACGCGTCGGCCTTGTCGGGCGTTTCGCCGGCGGCGGACGGGCACGGAATGACGGCAATTTCCCCCGATAATGCGCTGTAAGGATCGGGGCGCTTTCGTGGTACAAAGATGAACGCGCAAGGCGCTGCCCGTCAGGGCGGCGCTTCCGGCCGGCCGGAGGCGCGAAGTTTGTGTAGGTTGGCGACATTTGTGGGGTGTTGGCCACGGATGACGGTGCAAAGAGGGTCGCCCAAGACGTGGCCCCGGGCGCCGGAATGCGGGGAAGGTCAATGCCTTGTTCCCAGGCTCTCAAGGGGTTTGTAACCCTCTCAGGCATCATGCAATCGACTTGTATCGCGTCAGGCTATCCGGGGTTCGTGGCGGTCAATCGCCGCGAGCTTGACGCACATGTTCCACTCTCCTGGCCTTTGTTCGACGCCGACGGTACGCCATTGCTGGCGGCCGGCGAGCGTTTGCCCTCAGAGGCCGATCTCGATTGGCTGTTCACCATGTTCGCGCCGCACCGGCCGCTGCCCGAAGGGGCCAGCACGGGCGAAGCAGCAGGGCGCAGCGAGGCGGCCAATTCGGCATCGCCGCTCGACACGGCCACCGCCAGCGCCTCGACGGTG
This sequence comes from Pandoraea sp. PE-S2T-3, assembly GCF_002179965.1. Taxonomy (GTDB): domain Bacteria; phylum Pseudomonadota; class Gammaproteobacteria; order Burkholderiales; family Burkholderiaceae; genus Pandoraea. The sequence continues at coordinate 245,511 of NZ_NGUQ01000001.1, read as the reverse complement.
TATCTGCACGGCTTGCCCGTGCCGTTACCGATCGGCGCCTGGTTGCAGGTGCGCGTGGCACCCGATGCCGAAACCATGCGGGTGCGCGCGCGGTTGATCGGCCGGGCGCCGAACGGCATGCTCATCATCACGCCACCGGCGGCAGGCGACACGCGGCTGCCCGTGGTGGCCGGCGACAAGCTTGCCCTCTGGACGTTTCCCGGCGACAACCTTTACGAATTCACGTGCGACGTGCACAGCGTGCACCACGGGCCGTTCGATTACGTGGTGCTCTCGCGTCCGTCGCAGGTCCGTGAGACGCCCGTGCGGCGCACGCCGCGTGTCGATACGCGGCTGGTGGCGCGACTGTCGCCGCTCGACGAAAGCTCGCGTGCGTCGTTCACACGCATGCTGGCCGACCCGGAGGACACCCCGGAGTGGCTGGTGCTCGTGCGCGACATCAGCGCTGACGGGGCGGGCATTGTCGCCAAAACGGCGCTGCCCGACGGATGCACGCACGTGGCCATGCAGTTCCGTGTGCCGATCGGTGCGGACGTCGTGCCGATTCTCGGCATGGCGGCCGTGCGAGGCACGGAAGGGCCGCGTGCCGACGGGACGTGGGTTTATGGGCTGGAGTTCATGCAGATGGATACGCGCAACAAGGCTGCGATTCGCTGCTACGTCTATGAGTCGCGTCTGACCGATCCGCGCGCGAGTCAGTAGATTGAGATCCTTGCGGCGCTCGGGTGAAGCGAGCGTCGGCAGGCCAATAAAAAACGGCACCGTATTTCGGTGCCGTTTTTGTTTGTCGCGCAGGCGGTGGCTGTTCGCGATGCTTCCGCCGATGCTGCCGCGCCCGACATGCTGGCCGTAACGCTCAGTCCTTGAACGTCGCCACCACCGGCGTGTGATCGGACGGCTGCTCCCACGTGCGCGGTTCGCGATCGATTTCGCAGCCGGTACAGCGCTCCGCCATGGCGGCGGTCACGAGGATGTGGTCGATGCGCAGGCCCGCATTGCGGCGAAACGCGCCCATGCGGTAGTCCCACCAGCTGAACGACTTCTCCGGCTGATCGAACATCCGGAAGGTGTCGCGCAGACCGAGCCCTTGCAGGCGCGCGAAGGCCTGACGTTCTTGCGGCGAGACGAGGTTCTGACCTTCCCACTTGGCCGGGTCATGCACGTCGCGGTCTTCCGGGGCGATGTTGTAGTCGCCGAGCAGGGCGAGTTGCGGATGACGCTCGAGCTCGTCAGAGAGCCAATGCGTGAGGGCGTCGAGCCAATTGAGCTTGTACTCGAACTTGTCGGAGCCGACGGCCTGACCGTTCGGGAAGTAGCCGCAGACCACGCGCACGCCACCAACGGTGGCCGCGATCAGGCGGCGTTGTTCGTCGGCAAAATTCGGCAGGTTCATCACGATGTCGGTGGCTTCACCGACTTTGGCGTGATTCACCAGCAGCGCGACGCCGTTATACGTCTTCTGACCGGTGAAGTGCGAGGTGTAGCCGAGCGACGCAATTTCCGCGATCGGAAAATTCTCATCGGTGAGCTTGAGCTCTTGCAGGCAGAGCACGTCGACGGGATTGCTGCGCAGCCAATCCTGCACATGACCGACACGGACCTTGAGCGAGTTGACGTTCCAGGTGGCGAGTTGCATGAATGTCCTTGGGGGTTGTCGGTGGCTTGAAGCGGCTTGAGGCGAACTTAAGCCTTGGTATCCGGGGCGGGCTTAGTGGTGCGCTGCGCGTTTTGCGCCTCCGCAGCGGGCAGTTGCGGCACCGACACGAAGTCGTCCAGCGTCAGCCCTTTCTCCCCCAGCAGCGCTTCGAGCACGGGCTGCAAACGGCCGAGGCTTTCTTGCACTGCCTCGCGCACGGTGTCGACCACGACCTGCGTGCTGCGCTCGATTTCGATATTCACGCGGGTGCCGTCGAGCTTGTCTTCGAACGTGGTCATGCGGCGCGTTTCCGGAATCAGCCACACTTCGAACCAGCCTTCCTGCCGGTTGACTTCCGAGACCGTGAGGCTCGCGCCGTTGATCGCGATGTAACCCTTCGCGAACACGTACTTGCGAAACGCTTCCGGAATCGCGATGCGCAGCACACGATTCGTGTCCGAGGTGCGCACGCTCAGAATATCGGTCGAGAAGTCGATATGGCCCGAAAGCGGATGGCCGCCGATTTCGGCGCCGTCTTTGGCGGCACGCTCCACATTGACTTGCGCGCCCACGCCGAAGCTGCCGAGCGTGGTGACGTTCAGACTTTGCAGAATGACGTCGAACGATGCGGCGGTGGGGGAGAGCAGTTGCGTGACGGTCAGGCACACGCCGTCGACCGAGACACTGGCGCCCAGCGTGAGGTCTTCGCAAAAGCCCTCGGGAAACGCCAGCGCCAGCGTGCGCATGCCGTCGCGATCTTCGATGGACGACAACGTGGCCGTGCCTTGAACAATTCCGGTGAACATCGTGATGTCGGTAAGAGAGTCGTAGGTTGCTATGCCGCAGTATTCTACTGCCTGACGACGATATGCCGCCCGTCGTGCTACGATGCCGCCTTTTTGCGGGATCGGATATGGGTTTCGAAGGCTGCCTGCTGGCGGGCGATTTTTACTACTGGGCGGAAACCGCGCCCATGCCTGATGGGCAGTTTCAGGGAGTGGTGCACTTTACCGGCTGGCGCGACGTGGACGACGTGATCGAAACGCTCGACCCGCCGCTCGTGCACACGACACCCGATACCTGCCGCTGGGCAGGCGATGCGCTCGAAGCCGCCCATGCATTGGCAAAAACGCTCGTAGAAGACGGCGCGCTCGGCATCGATCCCTGAGCGACCACCGCTACGCTGTACCGGCCTCCGAAGCGGAGGTCACAAGGACATCATCATGACGCTCAAAAAATTCGACCTCGCCAAGCAACAAGGCCTGAAGATCAACGCCGGCGTTCGCCGCGGCCCGCCCTCGGGCAATGGCGTGGGCGCGCAAGGCAAGCGCAACCCCGCTGGCAGCAAGCTGCTCGGCTCGCTGCTGGGCAAGGCCCCGGCACCGGCTGAAGCCGACGCGGGCAAGCACGACGCGGGTGGCGATACGGGCGCGGCAACGCCCGCCAAGGGAACGTCGAAGTCCTGATTTAGTCCCTTACGGCACGATCGCGAGGAACAGGAACGCCGCGAACAGCACAAGGTGAACCGCGCCTTGCAGCACCGTAGTGCGTCCCGTGCCAAGCGAGATCACGCTCACCAGCAACGTGACTGCCAGCAGTACCGTCTCTTTGGGTGCCAGACCCAGTTCGATCGGGATGTGGAGGAACAGGGAGACGGCCGCCACCGTAGGAATGGTCAGGCCGATACTGGCGAGTGCCGAGCCGAGTGCCAGATTCAGGCTCGTCTGGAGCTTGTTGGCACGTGCGGCACGCAGCGCGGCCAGCCCTTCCGGCAGCAGCACCAGCGCAGCAATCACAATCCCCACCACCGCTTTCGGCGCCCCTGCTTCGGCCACCGCTTGCTCCACCGCCGGCGACAGCTTCTTCGCCAACGCGACGACGGCGAGCAACGCGATCACCAGCAAGCCAAGACTCAGCACGGCAGTGCGGCGCGAGGGCGGCGGCACGTGCACTTCTTCACTGGGCGCCTTCGCGAGAAAGTAGTCGCGATGGCTCACCGTCTGCACGAACACGAACACCATGTACAGCACCAGCGCAATCACGCCTTCGAAGGCCAGTTGCGAGGACGTGAGCCCCGGTCCAAGCACTGAGCTGGTGTAGTTCGGCAGCACCAGCGTAAGCACCGAGAGGGCACACAGCACAGCGAGAGCAGCGCTCGCGCCTTCCACGTGGAAGCCTTGCGTGTGATGGCGCACGCCGCCGAACAGCAGGCACAGCCCCACAATCCCCGTCGACACGATCATGATCGCCGCGAACACCGTGTCGCGGGCGAGGCCGGCTTTGTCCGGGCCGCCCGAGAGCATGACCGAGACGATCAGTGCCACTTCGATGATGGTCACGGCCACGGCGAGGACCAGCGTGCCGAACGGCTCGCCGACCTTGTGGGCGACGGTTTCGGCGTGGTGCACGGCGGAGAACACAGCCCCGGCGAGCGCGACGGCACATACCGTGAGCGAGACACCGTAGGGCAGGACACCGGCAATGCCCCACGCGACGAGGGCCACGATCGGCATGTACATGGTCCAGTGACCCAGCTTGGCGGTCTTTGAGGAGGACATCGTCGGAGACTCCAGAATTCGGGGGGATTCGAGGGATAAAGCGGATGCAGCGGATACGGCGGGAGCATTGCCCCGGCAGGAACCCCGGGGCAGCGAATCATGGTCGCAGAAAAGCGACACCCAGACAACAGAAAGGGCGCAATGGCGAGGAGCCATCGGCCAAAACATCATTTGGCTCGAAACGCGCATGGCCAAACGATTTGCAGCCATCCATGCATTTGACTCGGAGTGCGGAATCGGCAAGAAATTCCATAGGATGAAACATTGAGCTCAATGAGTTGACATCCGATCGGTATCAGTCGTATCGTCGTGTTCATTGGTCTTACCACTGAACGACGGGCATTCCGCCATCGCCGCATTTGGCGCGGCCTCGTCCAGTTCACTTCACGATCTGGCTGCCATGTCCTTCGATCCCATCGTGCAGGTCTCCGTCTCGGAGCAAGTCGCCCAGCGGCTGCTCACGATGATTCGTACCGGGCTGCTCAAGCCCGGTCAGCAACTCCCCCCTGAACGCGATCTTGCTGCAATGCTCGGCGTGGGCCGGCCCGCCGTGCGTGAAGCGATTCGCGGATTGGCGTTGCTGGGTCTGCTGCGCATCCGGCAGGGCGAGGGGACGTTTGTCGGCACGCTTCAGACGCGCGAACTGCTCGAACCGCTGGAGATGGTCATCGAGCTGAACGCGGGCACGCTCGAGGCGCTGTTCGATGCCCGTCTGGTCATCGAGCCCGGCGTCGCGGCGCTGGCAGCCAGCCAAATGAGCGATGCCCACCTCGCACGGCTGCATGCGCTTGTCGAGGACGAGCAGTCGCTGCTTGGCAACCCCGAGACCTTCTCGGCGGCCGATATGGCGTTTCACGAGACGATCATCGACGCGTGCGATAACCCTTTTCTGCAAAGCATCGCCAACAGTCTGTATCTGCTTGGCAAGAAGAGCCGGCGCGTCACGTCGCAAGTGGCGGGTGTGCTGGAGCGCAGCTTGCAGGATCACCGCGACATCATTGCCGCCTTGCAGGCGCGCGATCCGGCGCAGGCCGCCGAGGCGATGCGCCGGCATTTGTGCCGCGTACGAGAGGCCTACATCGGCAGCACAGCGCCTTCCGAGCCAACCCGGAACACCGAGCACACCGAGCATTCCGAACATTCCGAACATTCCCAGAATCAAGGAGACACCGATGGCAGGCCGACTGGCGGGTAAGACCGCCTTGATTACCGCCGCCGCACAGGGCATCGGACGCGCCAGCGTCGAAGCGTACTTGCGCGAGGGCGCCCGCGTGATCGCGACCGATCTGAATGCGCAAGGACTGCGCACACTCGACGATCACCCGAACCTCGTGCGTCGCCCGCTCGACGTGACCGATACCGCCGCCGTCGCGGCGCTGGCCGACGAAATCGGCCCGGTCGACGTGCTGTTCAACTGCGCGGGCTTCGTGCACCACGGCTCGATTCTCGAGTGCGACGACGCGGCATGGGACTTCTCGTTCGACCTGAACGTGAAGAGCATGTACCGCACCACGCGGGCCTTTCTGCCGGCCATGCTGGCTGCCGGGCGCGGTTCGATCATCAACATGTCGTCGGCGGCGTCGAGTGTGAAGGGCGTCGCCAATCGATGTGCCTATGGCGCGACCAAGGCGGCGGTGATCGGGCTGACGAAGTCCATCGCGGCCGACTATGTGGCGCGCGGCATTCGCTGCAATGCCATTTGTCCGGGCACCGTCGAGTCGCCGTCGCTGCGTCAGCGCATTGCGACGCAGGCCGATGCGGCGGGTACGGACGAAGCGGCGGTGCGCGCGCAGTTTGTGGCGCGTCAGCCGATGGGGCGCGTTGGCTCGCCTGACGAAATTGCGGCGCTTGCCGTGTATCTGGGTTCCGACGATGCGGCCTTCACGACCGGGGCCATTCACGTGATCGACGGCGGCTGGTCGAACTGATCCACCGCTACCACTGCTCCAATTGGGAGAACTGCTTTGAAATTGCTGCGTTACGGCCCCAAGGGCCAGGAAAAGCCGGGCCTGCTCGATGCTGCCGGCAAAGTGCGCGATCTGTCGAACGTGCTCACCGATATCACCGCCGAAACGCTGAGCCCGGAAGGGCTGGCGGCGCTGCGTGCGCTCGACGTCGATGCGCTGCCGATCGTGGCCGCGCCGGGGCGTCTGGGGGTGCCGTTCACCGGACTCGGCAAGTTTCTTGCCGTGGGCCTCAACTACAGCGACCACGCGGCCGAAGCGGGGTTGGCCGCGCCGTCCGAGCCGGTGCTCTTCACCAAGTGGGACAACTGCCTGAACGGGCCGAACGATCCCGTGGTGCTGCCGAAAGACTCGGTCAAGGGCGACTGGGAAGTCGAACTCGGCTTTGTGATCGGCACGACGGCGCGCTACGTGCCGCTTGAGAAGGCGCTGGACTACGTGGCGGGCTACTGCATCGTGAACGACGTCTCCGAGCGCGAGTACCAGATCGAGCGCGGCGGTACGTGGGATAAGGGCAAGGGCTTCGATACCTTCGGCCCGGTCGGTCCGTGGCTGGTGACGACTGACGAGATCCGCGACCCGCAGCAACTCGGCATGTGGCTCGACGTGAACGGTGTGCGCCGTCAGACCGGCCACACGTCGACGATGATTTTCAACGTCGCGTTTCTCGTGCACTACATGAGCCAGTTTGCGACGCTCAAACCGGGCGATCTGATCACCACCGGTACGCCGCCGGGCGTGGGCATGGGGCAGAAGCCGCCGGTGTACCTGAAAGCGGGCGACGTGATGCGTCTGGGGATCGAAGGGCTGGGCGAGCAGGAGCAGCACGTCCACGCTTACGACACGCGCTGGCTTGACTGACGATCTGAGGATTTGAGGATTTCATTATGGAAGACCTGAAAGGCAAATTCGTGCTGATCACGGGCGCGAGCACCGGCATCGGGGCCGCCGCGGCGACAGCGTTTGCGGCGCAAGGCGCCAATGTGGCCGTGCACTACAACCGTTCGCAGGAGAAGGCCGAGGCGGTGGCTGAGGCCGTGCGCGCCTATGGCGTGAAGGCCATGACCGTGGCCGCCGATGTGGCCGACACCGGCGCCATCGATGCCGCCGTGGCGCATGTGCTCGACGGCTTCGGGCGTATCGACGTGCTCATCAACAACGCGGGCAGTCTCGTCAAACGCACGCCTTTTACCGAAGTCACCGACGCGTTTTTCGAAGACGTGCTTAACGTCAACGCGCGCTCGGTCGTGGCGTTTTCACGTGCGGTGGTGCCGGCGATGCGCAAGCAGGGCGGCGGGGCCATTGTCAACGTGACGTCGATTGCTGCGCGGCATGGCGGCGGCCCCGGGGCGCTGATCTATGCGGCGGCGAAGGGGTTCGTGAGTACGCTCACGCGTGGCATGGCAAAGGAGTTGATGCCTGACCGCATTCGCGTGAACGCTGTCTCGCCGGGCGTGATCATGACGCCGTTCCACGAGCAGTTCAGCACCGAAGCGCAGATCGAGGCGTTCCGTCAAAGCATTCCGATGGGGCGCCTTGGCGTGCCGGACGAGTGCTCGGGCGCGTTCCTCTACCTCGCGTCGGAGACACTGGCGAGCTATGTGACGGGCCAGATCATCGAGGTCAACGGTGGACAGTTGATGCTGTGAGTCGAGGTGCCCGCAAGGCGCCGATTCCGAGTGGGCACCCGGAAAATTCCGGGCCATCGATGCCGTAGTGCCGAAAGCAACCCGCCACGCGATGCGTGGCGTGTGCTTTCCCGGTAAATGCTGGCACACTTGCGTCAATTCAATGACTTTGTCTGCGGCGCGAAAGCGCTCAGGGCGCAACGATCGAGGGGCCAATGGAACGATGTCCATGGAGCGAGGGCTTCGAGCAGTACCGTCAGTATCACGATGAGGAATGGGGCGTGCCGCTGCGCGATTCGCGTGCGTTGTTCGAGTTGCTGATGCTTGAAGGGGCGCAGGCGGGATTGTCGTGGTCGACGATTCTCAAGAAGCGCGACAACTATCGCAAGGCGTTCGACGGCTTCGATCCGGTGCGCATTGCCGCCTACGGTCCGCAGGACGAAGCGCGACTGATGGCCGACGCGGGCATCGTGCGCAACCGCCTGAAGGTGAACGGCGTGATCAAGGGTGCGCGGGCTTATCTGGCCATGGAGGCCTCAGGTACTCGATTCTCCGATTTCGTCTGGCAGTTCGTCGGCGGTGAGCCATTGCAGAATCGTTGGGAGGCACTGGGTGAGGTGCCCGCGAGCACGGCAGTGTCCGATGCGATGAGCAAGGCGCTCAAGAAGGCGGGCTTCACCTTCGTCGGCTCGACCATCTGCTATTCGTTCATGCAGGCGGCGGGCATGATCAACGACCATTTGGTGGCATGCCCGCGTCACAAGGCCGTCAAGGCGCTGGCGAAGGGTGGCGCCAAGGCGGCAAAGCGCGCCTGAGCGCGGGGCGTTGCAGGATGTTTTTGAGGTGTTTGCGAGGTGTTTGCGAAGCGTCCGATGGGTTTTAGTGCGACGCGATTGAGGGCGCTGAGGGTGCGGAGAGGGCGCTGGGGCGCCGCGTCGGCTACAATCGCGCCTGACGAATCAGGAACTGCCTAATGTTCAGCTACCGCCATGCCTTCCACGCCGGCAACCACGCCGACGTACTGAAACACTTCATCGCCGTCGAATGCATCGATTACATGCGCCAGAAAGACACGGCGTTCTGGTATATCGACACGCACGCCGGCGCGGGTGGCTATGCGCTTGACGGCAAATGGGCCGACAAGACGGGCGAGTATCACACCGGCATCGGCCGCCTGTGGGAACGTAACGACCTGCCGCCCGCGCTGGCGGACTACGTGGCGTTGGTGCGTGAATTCAACCCCGACGGCCAGTTGCGCTACTACCCGGGTTCGCCGTATTTCGCACTGCAACTGCTGGGCGATCGTGACCGTCTGCGTTTGTTCGAGGCCCACCCGACGGAGCAGGAAGTCCTGCGCGAGAATTTCGAGGCACAAGGCCGTGAAGTGGCTCGCCGCACGATGATCTTCGGCGCCGATGGGTTCTCGGGTCTCAAAACGATTCTGCCGCCGGCCCCGCGTCGCGGCTTCACGCTGATCGATCCGTCGTATGAAGACAAGCGCGATTACACGCGCACGACGCAAGCGGTGCAGGAAGGGCTCGATCGCTTCCCGACCGGTATGTACGCCGTGTGGTATCCGCTGGTGCAGCGCCGCGAGGCCGCGCAACTGCCCGAACGCATGAAGCGACTGACGATCAAGGACCAGCCGATCAAGAACTGGGTGCACGTGACGTTGACCGTGAGTTCCCCGGTGCCGGGCGGCATGGGGTTGCACGGCAGCGGTATGTTCATCGTGAACCCGCCGTTCCAGCTGTATGAAACGCTGAAAACGACCATGCCGTATCTGGTCAAGGCGCTGGGACAGGACAAGGGTGCCCAGTACGTGCTTGAGGACGATAGCCACAAGGTGCTGCTGCCGCGCGGCGGTGCCTCGCGGCCGTCAGCGGGCGGGCGTGGCGCGTCGGCTGGGGCGTCAACGGCTGCCAAGCCGGGCACACCGGGCACGTCCTCGACCACTGGGGCGGCTGGCAATTCGGCGCCCGGGCGTCCGGGTGCCCGAACCCCCGGTCCGCGACGCGGCGGGCGGTAAGCCGGGCGGCTCATTGCGCGACTGACTTGACGGCTTCGTTGGTGGCTTAGTTGACACCGCCCTCGTCGCCCTCGTTACCATCGCCACCGTCGTCCGCCTCGATTCCACCGATTCCACCGATTCTGCCGAATCCGGCGGTGTTGGCGTTACCGCTGACCGGTTGCTGGAATTTCGTACGGCAGTGACAGAAGTTCGTCGGGGTTGAGATAGCGCCATTCCCCTTCCGCAAGTGTCCCCATCGGCAAACCGCCGATGGCGGTTCTGACCAGACCTTCCACCCGATTGCCCGCCGCAGCGACCATCCGCTTGACCTGATGGTATTTGCCTTGCGTGATCGTGAGCGCGATCTCGTGTGACGAAGGGCTCATCACGTCGGTGGCGGCCAACAGCTCGGTTTCGTCGCGCAACAACACCCCATCACGCAACGCTTGCAGCATCTCGTCCGTCACAGCGTGCTTGGTGGTCGCGATGTAGCGCTTGGGGACGTGACGTCGTGGCGACATCATGGCGTGCAGAAACGGGCCATCGTCGGAGAGCAGCAACATGCCGGTGGTGTCCTGATCGAGACGTCCGGCGGGTTGCACGCCACGCACGGCCAACGGCAGCGGCAGCAGCGAATGCACGCCTTCATGGTGTGTGGGGCTGGTGGAACACTCGAAGCCAGCGGGCTTGTTGAGCAGCACGTAGACGTGCTCGCGGTACTCCCACGGTTCGCCGTCCAGCGTGAAGTGCAGGCCGTGCGGATCGATCGATTCGCGCGGGTTGTCGCGCACCACGCCGTCGATGGCGAAGGCGCCGGTGGCGACCAGCTTGCGGCACATCTTGCGACTGCCGAAGCCCTGCGATTGCAAAATACGTTCTAGCTCGATGATCCGTTCTCCGTCGGGCGTCATGAATTCAGGCCGCTATTGTAGCGGCCTGAGGGCACGAGGTAGCGCGAATCAGGATCAAGGGCCGCATCACCCATGTGGACTACATCCGGATCACGCGCGTGGCGGATGGGGGACTGGCCCGCCTTGTCTGACGGGATGGCCTTGCCTTTCGGGGACGGCGAGGGGGCAAATTGCTTCTTAGAATAGGTACGTCAGCGACGCGAGACTTGCGAGCGAAATCGCCCCGTGTTCACCGCCGCCGACGGTCCCGCGCCATTCTGCCGTCAACGGTCCACGCCCGGCCTGAACACTGAGTTCAGCCAAGCCGAACAGACGGGCGCGGTAGGCGGCGGTCTGGCTGATGCCATAGCCCTGGAGCGTGCCGAAACTACTGACGGTCGCCGGGCCAAGCGTGCGTTCGAGTCCCAGTGTCAATGTCGGCCGGAATGTCCATGCACCCAGCGCTCTGTCGTGAAAGTGCACGTCGAGCCGCGCACGCGTGGTGAGGACATGCTGCTTTTGGCTCTGCATATTGAGCGCGAGTTCGCTGCCGCTTTCGGTGAAGCCGCCTAAACGCCCCTCGGTATGGCGCACACCGAGGGGCGGCGTGAGTGTCATCCCTGGCATGTCGAACGACTTCCCGAGCATGGCCGTGGTGCTGTACAACCAGCTTCTGCTTGAACCGGTGGCCGTGCCCAGGCCATTGCCCAGGCCGCGCGTGCTTTGATAGTTGCCCCGGCTGCCCATGACGCTACCGTCGACGAACAGGCTGTTTTTCCCGGGAAAGAACGCGTAGCGTGTTCCTGCGACCAGTTGCAAGCTGTTAAGCGTTGACATGGCGTCGGCAGTTTCCGTCCGCTGATTTTCATTCCCGGCTGCGGCGTATAGGGCCAATTGTGGCGTTACCGGCTGTGTAATCCCCGCGAGGACGCCGTACTCGCGTTGCTTGCTGCCAGCCACGCCGGCCGCGCCTCGCGCGCGCGATGTATTTGCCCATACCGTCACCCAAACAGGTGTCTGTCTGACAGCGGCCGGTGCGGTGACGTAGGCACGCATGGCCGACTCCACGGCCAGCGGTTGTCTGAGCAGATTGGCCGTGGAATCCGCGTGAATCTGACCACCGATTTGGTTGGCGACCCCACCGAGCGTGCCGCCATCGACGGCGGATTGAAAATAGTTGTTGAATGCTGTGTAGCGTCCCGAGAGTGGGCTTTCTTGCAGCTTGACGAGCAACTCGGCGCCGCGCGCCGCGTTTCCCTTTAGCGCGGCCTGACCCGGCAGGGAATGGTAGTGGACCATCTTTGCGCGCAGCACATAGATGTCCGCCTGAGTGAGACCCAACCCCTGAGTCAGGTAGTTCTGCATGTTGCCGTATTCGCGCGTCACGGTATCTAGCGACGTCTGTAGCCATACGGGTGACACGCTCGCCAGGGTGCCTTCAGCGTCGGATATTTCCTGAGCAACGGATGCGCCGAGCAAGGGGGTGTACTCGGCGAGTCTTAGTTGTTTCAGAGACTCGATGGAAAGAGCCGAGTACTGGTTTGATGCGAGAAAATCGTCCATCAGCTGGGCAGGTGCCACACCGGCAATGTCTTCCAAAATTGCCATTACCCAGCCGGTCCGGTCTTTGCCTACCGTGCAGTGGATGAGTACGGGGCCATTGGATGAGGCAAGGTCGAGCAGCACGGTTCTGAGCGTGTCGCGCGCCGCGGGATCGGTGACAAATTTTCCATAAGTTGTCACAAATGCCGCGTTCGTCGCGACCACGGATGTCGCGGGTCTCGTCAAAATCTCCAGATCCATTCGGCTGAACATGTCGATGTTGCGAAAGACGGTCCCCGCAATAGGTTTGTCAGTGCGCTCGGCAATTTCGGCGGGCATGCGTAGATCGATCACTTCCGTGAGCCCAATGGAACCGATCGCGGCTTCTTCAGCGAGGGAAGGGGCCGGGAGGGCGCCGGATCGAAAAAAGATGCCGGTGCGCATGACACCATTGTTGGCGACGCCATTGCTGAGACCCGTGCCACCGTATTTGGCCGCGACGCCGGCAATGTCGCGGAAATTTCTTGTCGACGTTAGCAATGGCGTTTGGATTGGAAACGTTACGCCGGCGTACGAAACAGCGCTGGCGATCATGCCGAGCGCGATAAGCCCACTGATGCGAAGGTAATCATGCATTGCCGTCATGCCTCGTATGAGTATCGAAAACGCACTGGATCGATTCATGCCGAGTTGGGCAAGGGATCTGGTGTCGTACGAGGCATGCTAAGAGCGTGCTTTATGAAAGCGTTCGGCGTCTCGCGTTTTTGGGAGATGAGACGGGAGGGCTGACGCGGCGACTCGTCAGCCCGTTGACGCCGGGCTTAGCGCGCCTTCACGGCGCACCAGATGGTGTGGTGAACAAGGCCGGGGAGGCGCTCGCTCACTCGTCGGTCATCGTTCCGCTAAAGCGGCGATAGATGAAGCGTGCAGCCCAATCGAGGCCGAAGCCGAGCACGCCGATGACGAGAATGACCGCCGTCAGCTCCGAATAGGCCAACCGGTCGCGGGTGTCGAGAATCAGGTAGCCCAGTCCGGCGTTCACGCCCAGCATTTCTGCCGGGACCAGCACGATCCACAGAATGCCGATCGCCAGACGCACGCCCGTCAGCACATGCGCCGCGATGCCAGGAACGTAGACGTGCCAGAGCATCTCCCAACGGGTGGCGGCGAGACTCTCGCCCAACTGCACCCAGCGCCGGTCGATTTGCGTAACGCCTGCGGCGGTGCTCATCACCAGCGGCCACAGTGCTGCAAACGCGAGCAGAAAGTACACGGCCGGATCGCCAACGCCGAGCGACATCACGGCGATCGGCATCCACGACAGTGGCGACACCATGCGCAGGAATTGCAGCGACGGCGTGAGCGTCGCGTCGAGCCAGCGCACGCGACCGATCAGAAAGCCGAGCGGCACGCCCAGCACCAGCGCCCATGCCAGCCCGACGCCGATGCGTCGCAAGCTCGCGAGAATATGCAGGCCGAGTTGCTCGTCGCGAAACAGATCGGGCAGGGCGCTCAGCGCTGCCGCGGGTGAGAACTGCGCGGCCAGTGAGCCCGGTGTGGTCAGTAACGCAATGCCCAGCCACCAGATCGCGATAATGCCTGCCAGTCCCGCCAACCCTAGCCACGCGCGGTGGTCAGCGGAGACTGCACTCGCATGGGTTGCAGAGCCTGCGGTACCCGCAACGCTTGCCTTTGCGGACGCCAGCTCAGACAACGATGACCTCCTGACGCGTGAACCCTTCCGGCAACCCGAAGGCCTTCATGCCGCCCGCCGCCGCAATGCTCTTCTTCACGAAGCGGTCGTCGACCAGATCGCGCGCGACAAACGCCGGATCGAGCTTGGCGAGGAACTGTGCGTTGCCTTCCACCTGCGTCTTCTGCATACGACGCACGAGGGCTTCGGTATAACTCGGGTACGGATACGGCTGGAAGTCGATGCGCTTCTCGTGCCAGTCGGCATGCACGATCGCCTTGTCCGCCAGATAACGGCCTTCTTCCGCCGCCGACGGGGCCAGCACGCGCTGCAACACCTGGAACGGATGCGGCGTGTAGCGATTCTCGCCTTCCTTCGAGAGCAGGCGGGCAGCGTCTTCCGGATGCGTGCGCGTCCATGCCTGTGCCTTCACGATCGCGTCGACGACCTTCTGCGTCCACTCGGGGCGTGCGCTCAGATCACGTTCGTGCATCGTTACCACGCAGCAGGCATGGTTCTTCCACACGTCGCCGGTAAAGCGCAACACTTTGCCGACCTTGAGGTTCTCGGCCGCAGCGTTGAACGGTTCCGCGACGATATAACCCGCGATTTGCTTGGCGGCCAGCGCCGGTGGCATGTCCGACGGGGCCATCACGATCAGGTTCACTTCGTTGGCCGCCGGCGCGCCCGACTTCTTGAGTACCGGCGTCAAACCGTTGGCGGCAAGCAGCCCTTGCAGCACGACGTTGTGAATCGAATACCAGAACGGCACGGCAACAGTCTTGCCGCCAAGGTCGCTCACCTTGTTGATGTCGTTCGTCACGGTAATCGCACTGCCGTTGACGTGGTTCCACGCCACGACCTTGGCCTGCGCCTGACTGCCGTAACGGGCCCAGACGGTCATCGGCGAGAGCAGGTGAACGACGTTGACCTGACCCGACAGGAATGCCTCGATCAGCTGTGCCCAGCTACGCAGCAGGGTTGGCTTTTCCGCTTTGATGCCGGCCTGCTCGAAGTACCCGTTGTTGTGCGCGACGAGCAATGGCGTGGCGTCGGTGATCGGCAGGTAGCCGATGCGCAACGGCGCATCGGGCTCGGCCGCGGCACGTGCAGCCGCAGAAGCCAGCAGCGGCGCAGCGCCGGCGACCGTCATCATCGAAGCAAGCTTGAGCCATTCACGGCGGGAAATTTGGCACATGGATAAGAGATCCCCGTAGGTCTGGTCGGTGTGGTCGGTGTGGTCGATGATTTACAGCGAATTCGCCGTCGCGTTTGAGGCGTCCGGCGTGTTTGCGGCGCGAGACAGACGCGATTCGCCCGGTGCGTCTGCCGCATTCGCCACGCCGCGTGACATCGCGCGTTGCAGCGCTTGCAGGATTTCAATGCGCAGGGCACCCAGCGCTTCCACCTGCGTCTCACGCGGTTCGGGAATGTCGACGTGCCATTGCGCCAGCGTGCGGCCCTGATTGCCGAGCAGCACGATGCGATCGGAGACGAGCAGGGCCTCGTCGATGTCGTGCGTCACGAGCACGGTGGCCGCGCCGGTATCGCGCACGACAGTGACGAGCAGTCGCTGCATGTCGGCGCGCGTGACTTCATCGAGAGCGCCAAACGGCTCATCGAGCAGCAACGCACGCGGTTGCCGCGCGAGGCAGCGTGCCAACGCAACACGCTGCGCCATGCCGCCCGACAACTGGCGCGGATGCAGATGATGCGCGTGGGCAAGCCCGACTTCGGTGAGTGCCGCGTCGATGCGCTCGCGACGGGTTTCGCGCGAGAGCTTGGGCTGACGTGCGAACGTGAGGCCGAAGGCCACGTTGCGCTCGACCGAGAGCCACGGCAACAGGCAAGGGTCTTGAAAAGCAAGGGCAACGTCGGGGCGCGGACCGCTCAATGGCGTGCCATCGATATCGACGGCGCCGGTGCTCGGTGGCAGCAGCCCGGCGGCGATCCGCAACAACGTCGACTTGCCCGAACCACTCGGGCCCAGCACGGAAACGAGTTCGCCAGGTGCGACGCTCAGGTCGACGCCCCGCAGAATCTCTCGCGGCCCGTAGGCCAGTCCGACACCACGCAACGTGAGAAACGGCGTGGCGTTCACGCTCGGCGTTGCAGATGCGTTTTCCGATGCCTTGACAGCGCGCTCGACGTCGCGCGAGTCATCCTCGTGTGCCGGGGCGCTCAGCGTGTCGGCACGCGCGCGTTGCGTCGCCGTGGGTTGGTTCATGAGGCCGTTCCGGTCCGGGGTTGTGCAGCAGAAGCTTCGGATTCGCCCGACTTCGCTCGCTGCGCCGCCAATTGATTTTTCAACTGCACGAGGCTCGGCGTCACGATCGGCACGAACGCTGCCTCGCGCTGACGTCGCGCAACGCCCGACAGCCCACGCAGGTAGCCTCGTCCACCGCCCGTTTGCACTTCGAGCGTCGCGGCATCGTGAACCACGCCCGCCAACGCAATGCGCAACTCGAATAGCTTCGCCGGTGTGGTGACGAATTCGCCTTGCGCGACGCCGGATTTCAGGCGCGTGGCAAGCGTGTCGATCTGGTCGGCAAGCGCGCCAACTTCATCGGCCACGGCGGCGCGTGCACCCGGGCCACCATCGCTCGTCGCCGCAAGACTGCGGCGCGCAAGACCGAGCGACATGCCGCACTGCAAGCCGAGAAACGCGGGCCGCACACGCACTAGCCATGCGGGGGCGTCGTCGGTAATGCGATCGTTGTCGTCAAGCGGCGTATCCGTCATTTGCAGTGCCGCTGTGTTCGTGCCGCGCAAACCGATCAGGTCGAGATCGTCGCTGCGCGTTACACCCTCTGCATCGTGCGCAATCGCGAAGATCGATGGCGGGCCGCCTGCGTCGTGGTCGGCCGCAGCCGCTGCGACGAAGCCCTGTTTGCGCAAGTTGGTGATCCACGGCAAGCCACCCGTCACGTGCCACGCAGGCGTGCCACCCGTACCGGTGCGGTCGGTCGCGCGAATCTGCAACGGCTCGATGGCCGATAAATACTTCATCGCATTCGACAACCCCGTTGCCCCGGCAAGCTCGCCACTGAGCAGCGACGGCAGCAAACGCTCACGCAAACCGCGATTCGGGCTTTGCAACAGATATTCGATAAACGTGCGCTGGCCCCACAGCACGAACGCAGCGGCAAATGAATGACTCGCCACCGCCGCAACGCTGTCGATGGCGTCGCCTATCGTGCCGCCAGCCCCGCCCAGTTCCACGGGCACGCCAACGCGCAACAACCCGGCCTGTGCCAGTTGTGGCACAACCTCGGCGCTCAGCGTGGCGTCGGTGTCCAGCACTTCGGCATGCGCGTCCAGCCATGTGGCAAGTGCGGGCGCGCGCTCGCTCAGGCCGAAAGGGACGTCTGCGGTGTTTGCCGTGTTTGCCGTGTTTGCGGTTGCGCCGGCCGCAGCAGCGGACGGGCTGGCGTGCGTGCTCATGCCGCCTGACCCTTCGGCGCCCAGCGATACGCCGCCAGTTGCGGATTCAGTTCGTTTTGCGAGAGATTGTTGGCAAAGTTGCACAACGTCGCCAACGATACGCCGAGCACCACTTCCAATGCGGCCGCATCGTCAAACCCGGCAGACTTGAATGCCGAGAACTCGGCATCGGAGACCGCGCCGCGCGTGGCAATGACAGCACGCGTGAACACGGCAACGGCATCGAGTTTCGCATCGGAAAGCGTCTGCTGATCGCGGATTTCATTGACCAGTGCCTCGGGGAGCTGGGCCTTCTTGAGCGCCACCGCCGTGTGTCCCGCGACGCAGAACCCGCAGCCATGAATGCCGGCCGCCGTAATCTGCACCACTTCGCGCTCGGCCAGCGTCAGACTCGCACGGCCGTTGATCGCACCCACGGTCAAATACGTCTCAAGCGCCGTCGGCGCATTGGCAAGCGACGCCACCAGGTTCGGCAGGAATCCATTCGCCGCCAACGATTTTTCCAAAAACGGACGGCTCGCCTCCGGGGCGGTCTCAACGGTATGCAACGGCAGTCGGCTCATATCGGGCTCCTCAAAGTCGAGCCTCCATTGTGCAGAGGCCCGGCCAAGCACTCAATGCGCGCGCGTCTGGAAATACTGCGGATTCGTCTCATCCGGCAGACGGCGGCGTCTGACGTTGCCTTGCTGCGGTGCTTGGTCTGGCTGGACGCGTCGGAGGTATTGCTGAATTTGCCATGCCCTCCATGAGCGGGCATGGCGACGCGGGCGCGTCAGTGTAACGCGTAATGTGTGACGGTTGCGTCAGCGGAAGGCGCAGGGGAGGGGGCTCGCAAACGCGCGTCGGTGGCGCTATCGGTGCTCGTCTGCCGACGCCACGCGCCCGGCTGAATGCCTGTGACGCGCTTGAATGCCTGCGCGAACGCAGACTCGGACTGATAACCGACCTGCTCCGCCGTGTCGGGTAATGACACGCCGGAACGTAGCAGCGCTGCCGCCGTTTTCATGCGCACCAATGTCACGAACTGCGCAGGCGGCTGACCGCCGATCTCAGCAAACTGCTTGCAAAATCGGGCGCGCGACATGTGCACGAAATCGGCCATCGTGTCGGTGGTCCACCGCTCACCCGGCGACTCGATGATGGCTGCGGCGAGACGGCCAAAGGCGTCGCGCCGCATCAAACGCCACATGCCCGGCGCAACGTCCTCGGCATGCACGGCTTCACGCAACGCATAGTAGAAAAGCAAGTCGGTGAGCCGCGCGAGCAACGGGGAGGGTGTCTCGCCCGGGCGCCGTGCTTCCGCTTGGATTAACGCGAAGACTTGCGTGAGACCCTCATGCCGGCCGCTGTCGCGCCGCGCAACGATCGGGTTCGGCAACATGCCAAGCACCAACGCGTCCAACTCGGTGCGGAATTCGAAGAAGCCGCAGGCTAAGGCGACGGTTGAGGTGGTGGTGTGCTCGTCTTCCTTGGCGGGTAACGCGGTCATTTTTCCCGCGCGCAATGATAAGTCTGCGGGCGGGGCCGCATCCGGCGACAAGCAGTGACTCAGGTCCGAAAGCAAGAAGACCGCATCGCCCTTGCTCAGTCGTATCGATCGCGCAGGCTGGCCGTTCTCTGCGCCTACGTGCAAGTAACATCCACCCGCCAACACCACATGGAAACTCGCACGTTGGTGACCCGCCGTCGACGCCTGAAAAGCCCCGCAATATTCCCCAACATGGAATAACGTGCTCTTTAATTCCAACCCCGCCAATAACCAATCCGCCACCCGGTCAGGTTGCTCGGATGGATCCGACGCTTGATATCCCGCTTCGTATCCCGCTTCGTCACTCGTCACCCGATCTCGCGACATGGCTGCCAACTCTCTCTCGTGCCTCGCCCATCACCTCAGGCAAAACATCCATCCTCCCCACACACATCTCCCCACACAACTATTTTTTTGTTGAATGCTTATGACTGGAGTGGAGGGTGAGGGGGTGAGGGTGAGGGTGAGGGGTGAAGGGCGAAGGGCTACGAGGGAATGGCGCCGCCGCGATGTACTGGCCCACGATCAGCTGCAACCTCATCCTCCCATACGGCGCCTACCGGCACCGAGAGGACTCGGTCACACTCCGCGCGACCCCGGCATCGCCTGCATGCGATGCCTTTCGAGTCCCCACGCAATGTGCATTAGCACATTGCTTTCTGGGCACCAAAACAAAAAGCCGGTGATCTTTCGATCACCGGCTTTTTTTGTCTTGGTGCCCAGAAGAGGACTCGAACCTCCACGGTGTTACCCGCTAGTACCTGAAACTAGTGCGTCTACCAATTCCGCCATCTGGGCATCGCCAGCTCACTCGTTTTTGCGTGCTCGCTGCGAAGAAGTGAGATTATGCCGAGACCCTCACATGCTGTCAACAGGTTTTAACGAAAAAGTCATCAACACCCCCAGCATTTCTTTAACTCACTTCATAAAGCACCCACTCACGCTTCCTCAAGCCGCTCGCCCCATATGCTCGGATCGAATCATGTCGATCAAGTGCCGCAACCCAGGCAACGTCTGCCGGCGACTCGGGTAATACATCGACAACGGCGGCCCATCCACCGCCCAATCACTTAACACCGCCTCTAATGTGCCCGCCGCCAATTCCGCCCTCACATTCTGCTCAAGCACATAACCCAACCCCAACCCACCCAACGCCGCCGCCACAACGCCATCGGTCTCGTTGATACTCAACGCCCCAGGCACATCCAGCTCGATCGCATTCGACCCGTTCCCCAATTCCCACTTGTACAGCGAGTTGTCGCCCAACCGCATCCGAATGCAATTGTGGGACAACAAATCCTGCGGCAACTTCGGCCGCCCATGCCGCGCCAAGTACGCCGGCGATGCCACCACAATCCACTTCAACGACGGCGTCAACGGTGTCGCAATCATGTCGCCCGGCACGGTGTCGCCATATCGCATCCCCGCATCGAACCCCTCGGCCACGATATCCAGCATGCGGTCGTCAACGGTGATGTCCAACTCGATGTCCGGATACGCCGCCACAAATCGCGGCAAGATCGGGTCGAGTAACAGCCGCGCCGCATCGCGCGGCACGTTCAAACGCAATCGACCCGCCGGTGACGCCCGATAACGATCCAACGCCCCGATCGCCGACGCAATCTGCTCAAGACCCTGCTCCAGTTCTTTCGCCAACGCCGCACCCGCCGCCGTCGGTGAAACCGACCGGCTAGTGCGGTTGAGCAACTTCACCCCCAAACGTGCCTCAAGGTTGCGCATGGCATGGCTCAACGCCGATGTGGTCACGCCCAACTCGGTGGCGGCCTCCCGAAAACTCTGCCGGCGGCAGATGGTGACGAAAACGTTCAGATCGGCAAGCTCGCCGCGAGTGAAAGCAGGCATGTAGGTCCCAACAAGTATCAAATATCCAAAACCAGAAACGTCGAGCACGTACAACGAGTTAAGCGTTCGTTGAATAATACTCAATTTTTTATGAGCTAAATTCTACAGAATTACATGTTTTCGGGAGGTCGCTCAATGAAGGACGTGACAGAAACGCTACACATCGCAGGCATCGACACGCCGGTCAGCCGCATCGGCCTGGGGACGTGGGCCATCGGCGGCGCCATGTGGGGCGGAGCGGACGACAACGCCTCGGTCGCCACGATTCGCAGTGCAGTGGAGCGCGGTATCAACCTGATCGATACAGCCCCGGTCTATGGCTTCGGCCACTCGGAAGCGATCGTCGGCCGTGCCCTCGAAGGCCTGCGCGACAAGGCCGTGATCGCCACGAAAGTCGCGCTGGCGTGGGGCGACGACGGTATTCGCCGTAATTCGACGCCCGCCCGCATTCAGACGGAAGTCGAGGACTCGCTGCGCCGCCTTCGCACGGATTACATCGACCTCTATCAGGTGCATTGGCCGGATCCGCTGGTCCCGTTCGATGAGACGGCCGCCACGCTGGAAAAACTGCGTGAAGCCGGCAAGATCCGCGCTATCGGTGTCAGCAATTTCTCGCCCGCACAGATGGACACGTTCCGCCGCGCAGCGCCGCTCGCCGCCGTGCAGCCGCCGTATAACCTGTTCGAACGGGCGATCGATGCCGATGTGCTCCCGTATGCCAAGCGCGAGAAGCTCGTCGTGCTGGCCTACGGTGCGCTTTGCCGTGGTCTGCTTTCGGGGCGCATGAACGAGAACACGACGTTTGAAGGCGACGATCTGCGCAAGTCCGACCCGAAGTTTCAAGCGCCACGGTTTGACCAGTATCTGGCCGCCGTGAGTGCGCTCAAGGACTTCGCGAAGGCGCGTCACGACAAGTCGGTGCTCGCGCTGGCGATTCGCTGGGTGCTCGATCGAGGGCCGACGATTGCCCTCTGGGGTGCGCGCCGCCCGGATCAACTCGACGGCGTTCACGATGCCTTCGGCTGGCAACTCTCCGCACAGGATCTTGCCGATATCGACGAAATCCTCGCCAAATACGTGACTTCGCCAATAGGACCAGAATTCATGGCACCCCGCCTGCGCGACGCGAAAATCTGACCGTAATCCCGAAGCATGCGGTGAGCGCGCAGCCGCTGCCGCATGCGTGCGCGAACACCCGCAACGAACGTCAGATGGCGTCAAGATGGCAGTTTCCTGACACCTGCAAGCCGCGCAAGCTTTCTCTATAGTGCTCGAATGGATTTGCGGCGAACGGTCGCCGTCCTCAACGATTGCCCTCAGGGAGCCTCTCGATGAAGGAACATGCTTGCCATTCCCCCCATTCGTCATGTTCCAGCCACGCCCATGGCTCGCATGATGGCCATCAACCCCCGCAGTCACCGCCGTCGCCCGATTCACTCCATTCACCCCATTCACCCCATTCACCCGATACTTCGGTTCATCCGCCATCGCCGCCCACAGCCGCCGCTCATGCTGCCGCCGCCGTGGCCGATCCGGCCGGACGCCGCCGGTTTCTGAAGTCGCTCGGCGCGTCGAGCCTTGCCGGTGCCAGCGCCGCGTGGCTGCCCAACGCCCATGCGCAAACCACTGACGGGAATGCCATCGCCAACACGAGCGCCAACGCCGGTGCTGCGGCGCCTGTCGAGGGTGAGCCCCTCACGCTGACGGTGAACGGCCAGCGTCGCGCGCTGCATGTGGCGCCGAACGCCATCCTGCTCGATGTGCTGCGCGATCAACTTCAACTCACCGGTACGAAGAAGGGCTGCGATCACGGCCAGTGCGGTGCCTGCACGGTGCACGTCAACGGCATTTCGATCAACTCATGCCTCTCGCTGGCGCTGATGCACGAAGGCGACGCCGTCACCACGATCGAAGGTCTTGCGCGCGGCGACACGCTGCACCCGGTGCAAGCGGCGTTCTGGGAGCACGACGCCTATCAATGCGGCTACTGCACGTCCGGTCAGATCATGAGCGCGGTCGCGGTCCTCGCTGATAAACGTATCGGTCACGACGACGCGGCCGTGCGCGAAGCCATGAGCGGCAACATCTGCCGCTGCGGCGCCTATCGCAATATCCTCGCCGCCATTCAGGATGCGCGCTCGCGCATGGGAGGCTAAGCACCATGCGACAGTTCGAATTCATCCGGCCACAAAGTCTCGCGCAGGCGATCAGCGTCCACGCGACGGCGCACACCACGCCCGAGAACGCCGCAATGAATGTGGGTGAGGGTGTCTATCTCGCGGGCGGCACGACGTTGCTCGATCTGGTCAAACTCGATGTGATGCGGCCGGCCCGCGTGATCGATATTCATCGGCTCGGTATGGACCGTATCGATCGGTTGCCCGACGGACGTCTGCGCATTGGTGCGCTGGTGACGAATACAACGCTGGCGTATGACCCGAATGTCGTGCGCGATTACCCGGTGCTGTCACAGGCGCTGCTGAGTGGCGCGAGTACTGCGCTGCGTAACAAGGCAACGACGGCCGGGAATGTGATGCAGCGCGTGCGATGTGGTTATTTCCGTGACGGCGTCTCGCCGTGCAACAAGCGGGAGCCGGGCTCGGGGTGTGCCGCCATCGGCGGCCATCACCGCAGTCTGCACGCGGTGCTCGGTGGCAGCGCGCAATGCATCGCGGCACATCCTTCCGACATGTGTGTCGCCATGGCCGCCATCGGCGCGACGGTGCACGTGCAAGGCGCGTCAGGCGAGCGCGATATCGCCTTCGCCGATTTTCATCGGCTGCCCGGCGACACGCCGTGGCGCGAACATGCACTCCTCGACGACGAAATCATTACGCATGTGACGCTCGATGCGCCGCTCGCGAACGCGCGCGGTGCCTATCTGAAACGCCGGGACCGGGCGTCCTATCAATTCGCGCTGGCGTCGTGTGCCGTGATTCTGTCGCTAGAAGGGGGTGTGGTGCGCGACGCGCGGGTGGCGCTTGGCGGGGTGGCGACGAAGCCATGGCGCGCCTTGCAAGCTGAACAGGTGCTGCGGGGCGGGCAAGCGTCGCCCGCACTCTGGCAGCGGGCAGCAGCGGCGGCGCTCGACGGCGCACATGACTACGGACAGAACGGCTACAAGATCGCACTGTGCGAACAGGCCATCGTCCGAAATCTCTCGCGACTCGCGGCGGGAGGTGCGGTATGACGACGCCCACGATCGGTCAGCCAATTCGTCGCATCGATGGCCGCAAGAAGGTCACCGGTGCCGCACATTACGCCGCAGATTGGCATCCTCCCGGGCTCTGTTATGCGTACGGCGTGTTCTCGACCGTAGCGCGCGGCACGATCCGCAGCATTGATGTGCGCGACGCGCGGCGCGTGCCCGGTGTCGTCGATATCTTTCATCACGATCATTTCCCGACGCTCTTTCGCGTGCCGCAACGCGGTGGCGGATTCAACGCGATTCTCGAGGCGTCGATTACCGACGAGCACCGGCTGCCGTTTGAGGATGACAAGGTCTACTACGCCGGGCAGTTTGTCGCGCTGGTGGTCGCCGATACGTTCGAACATGCGCGTGAAGCGGCGTATCGGGTGCGGGTGGATTATCTGAAGGAAACGCCGCTCACGAGTCTTGAACAAGGCGTCGCCCGCAACGGCACGCAAGACGGCGGGCGAGGGCACCAGCGCGGTGACGCCGCCGCCGCGTTCGATAACGCCGCACGCCGTGTGGATGTGGTTTATCGCACGCCCGTCGAAACGCATAACCCCATGGAAATGCACGCCACCACGGCGCAGTGGCGCGATGGCGGACTGCATCTTTATGAGGCGACGCAAGGCGTTACCGTGCACCGCAATACGATTGCCCGCGTGTTCGGGCTTGATCCTGAGCGTGTGGTTGTCGAGGCGCCGTTTATCGGCTCCGGCTTCGGCTCGAAGCTGTTTATTTGGCCGCATTCGATTGCTGCGGCCGCTGTTTCCCGCGAAGTCGGACGGCCGGTGAAGTTGCTCGTGCCGCGTGCGCAGATGTTTACGACGACCGGGCACCGGCCGCAAACGGAGCAACGGCTGCGGCTAGCGACGGATGCTGACGGGAAGCTTGTTTCGCTACGACATGAGTCGATTTCCACGCAGGCGTTTGTCGATAACTTCACTGAAAACTGCGGGGGGATGTCGAAGAGTCTTTACGGCTGCGCCAATGTTCTGGTGAGCCACCATACGACTCGGGTGCACCAAGGCGCGCCGACGTCCATGCGAGCGCCGGGCGCTGCGCCCGGGCTGTTCGCACTGGAGTCGGCGGTGGATGAGATGGCGCTCGCCGCCAGTCTCGATCCGCTGGAATTTCGCCTGCGTAATATTTCTACGCGAGATGAAAGCAGCAATCTCCCATGGTCGAGTAATCATCTTCGTGAAGCGATTGTGCAAGGGGCGGATGCGTTCGGATGGCGCAAGCGAGATGCCCGTGTTGGGATGATGCGGGACGGCGATGAAGTCATCGGTATGGGTATGGCCGCCTGTAGCTGGGATGCGATGCGTACGCCTGCAAGGGCTCGCGTGATGCTGCGCGCTGATGGGACGGTAGAGGTGACCTGCGCGGTGCAAGATATCGGCACCGGGACGTATACGGTGGTCGCGCAGACGGTGGCGGATTTGACTGGGGTCAGCATTGCGAAGATTGATGTGAAACTCGCCGACTCGGCAATGCCCGCAGCACCGCTCTCCGGTGGCTCATGGGCGACGGCCAGTGTGATGCCCGCTGTTGCTGCGGCGACGCGCAACGCTATTGGACAACTCACTTCGTATGCGGTGGCAGGGAAGGGCGCATTTGCCGGGGCTAAAGCGGAAGAGGTGCAGTTTGCGGACGGCGCGCTGGTCTATCGCGGGAAACACGTGCCGTTCGGCGACGTGCTTAAAGAGCTTCGGCTCGGACTCGCCATCGGCGACGGCGCCACCGGCGGTGCCCCTGAAGGCAAAGTCTCCTTCCGTAGCTTCGGCGCCCATTTTGTGGAAGTCCGCTTCGATCCCGGTATTTCTCACCTGCGCGTTTCTCGCGTGGTCAGCGCGATCGATGTCGGCAAGATCGTGAATCCGCTCACCGCCCGAAATCAGGTGGAAGGTGCCATCGTCATGGGCATCGGCATGGCCCTCTTCGAAGCCACCGACTACGATCCCCACTCCGGACTCCCAGCCAATAACAGCTTCGCCGAATACCTCGTCCCCGTTCACGCCGATCAACCCGATATCAACGTGATTCTTCTTGATTACCCTGACCTTGCGCTCAATGAGTTTGGCGTGAGAGGGATTGGGGAAATTGGGATTACCGGATTGGCCGCTGCGGTGGCGAATGCGGTGTTTCACGCTACCGGGAAACGCGTGCGGGATCTGCCGATTACGGTTGAGAAGGTGATGGATATCTGACGCCGCAATACACCGCTAATTCTGGCCCACGATCAGTGGTCGCTTCAACCTCCCGTACGGCGCCTCCCGGCACCGAGAGGACTCGGTCACACTCCGCGCGACCCCGGCATCGCCTGCATGCGATGCCTTTCGAGTCCCCACGCAATGTGCTCAAGCACATTGCTTTCTGGGCGCCAAAACAAAAAGCCGGTGATCTTTCGATCACCGGCTTTTTTTGTCTTGGTGCCCAGAAGAGGACTCGAACCTCCACGGTGTTACCCGCTAGTACCTGAAACTAGTGCGTCTACCAATTCCGCCATCTGGGCATCGCCAGCTCACTCGTTACTGCCTGCTCGCTGCGAAGAAGTGAGATTATGCGCATGCACCCTCGCACTGTCAACACTTCCGCACAAAAAAATTTCAAACTCCCCACCCAACCCCCACGCAAAAACCAAAATCCGCACAGGTGGCAGTTTTCGCAAGGTTTGCCGTATGATTGTCCTTGTTCTCGCCACACACCCCCTTTACCGGTGCGCGAACATCACCACGGACCGTAGGGCGCATGGTGCGCCGCTCGGCCGGACTCAACCGGCACAGTAACGCTACCGACCTTTGAGCAAATATCCCTATCCGATTCCGAGCCGCGAAGAAATCCTCGGTGTACTGCGCACCGCCGATTCCGCGCTGTCCGCCAACGATATCGCCGAAGCCCTGGCCATCAAAAAGCAAGAACGCGAAGGCTTCTTTAAACGCCTCGCCGCCATGGAACGCGATGACCAAATTCGTCTCGATCGCCGTGGTTACTATCAACTGACTCACCCCTCGAATTTCATCGCCGGCCGTGTCATCGGCCACCGCGATGGCTACGGCTTCGCCGTGCGCGATGACGATGGCGATGACCTCTATCTCCCCACGGAAGAGATGAAGAAGGTCATGCACAACGATCGCGTCCTCCTGCGCGTCGCCGGCTACGATCGCCGCGGCCGCCCAGAAGGCCACATCGTCGAAGTCGTCAGCCGCGCCAACACCCACGTCATCGGCCGCCTTCTCAACGAGAACGGTGTGATGGTCGTCGCCCCGGAAGACAAACGCATCGGGCACGACATCCTCATCCCGCCCCGCTCGCAAGGCAAAGCGAAGGTCGGACAAGTCGTTTCGGTCGAACTCACCGATTACCCCAGCCGCTACAGCCAACCCATCGGCCGCGTCTCGGAAGTGCTCGGTGATATCGATGACCCCGGCATGGAAATCGAAATCGCCGTCCGTAAATACGGCGTGCCCCATCAGTTTTCCCCCGAAGCCCTCGCCGCCGCCGGTGCACTCCCCGACGAAGTTCGCGCCCCAGACCTGCGCCACCGCGTGGACCTGCGCGATGTGCCCCTCGTCACGATCGACGGTGAAGATGCCCGCGACTTCGACGATGCAGTCTACTGTGAACCCGTCAAAATCGGCCGCGCCAACGGCTTCCGCCTGATCGTCGCTATCGCCGACGTGTCGCATTACGTCACCTCAGGCGGCCCGCTCGACGCCGACGCCCTCACGCGCAGTACCTCGGTCTACTTCCCCCGCCGCGTCATTCCGATGCTGCCGGAGAAACTCTCGAATGGCCTCTGCTCGCTGAACCCGGACGTCGATCGCTGTGTGCTGGTCTGCGATGCCATCGTCACCCCGACCGGTGACGTGAAGGCATATCAGTTCTATCAGGCCGTGATTCACTCGGCCGCACGCCTCACGTACACGGAAGTGGCCGCCGTGCTCGGCAACACGAAGGGCCCGGAGGCCCAACGCCGCGCCGCACTGCTGCCGCATCTGCAAAATCTCTACGAGCTGTACAAGGTGCTCGCCAAAGCGCGTAAGTCGCGCGGCGCCATCGAGTTCGATTCGACAGAGACGTATATCGTCTGCAACGCGCAAGGCAAGATCGAACAGATCCTGCCGCGCACCCGCAACGACGCCCACCGCCTGATCGAGGAATGCATGCTGACGGCGAACGTTTGTGCCGCCGACTTCCTCAAGCGTCACAAGCAACCCGGGCTCTACCGTATCCACGCAGGGCCGAAGGGCGAGAAGCTTCAGGTGCTGCGCACGTTCCTCAAGACGCTCGGCCTCTCGCTCGGCGGCGGCGATGAACCCGCAACCTCGGATTACTCGGAGCTGATGACGCAAATCGAATCGCGTCCCGACGCACCGATGCTCCAGACAATGCTGCTCCGCTCGATGCAGCAAGCGGTCTACAGCCCCGATAACATCGGCCACTTCGGCCTCGCTTATCCGGCCTACGCCCACTTCACGAGCCCGATTCGCCGCTATCCGGACTTGCTCACGCACCGCGCGATCAAGGCCATTCTCGCCGGCCGCAAGTACGAACCCGAGATTCCGCAGGGCGTCGATATGACGACCGGGATTTCGCCGCACGCCCGTAAGCTCCAAAAGGACGACGAGGCCGCGAAGAACAAGAAGTCACCCTCGGCGAAGAAGCGCGACGCAGTCTGGGAAGAACTCGGCCTGCATTGCTCGGCCAATGAACGCCGCGCCGATGAAGCCTCGCGCGACGTGGAAGCCTGGCTCAAGTGCTACTTCATGCGCGACAAGCTCGGCGAGGAATACGGCGGCACGGTCAGCGCGGTCACGTCGTTCGGTATCTTCGTGCAACTCGACGACCTCTTCATCGAAGGCCTCGTCCATGTGACGGAACTGGGCAGCGATTACTTCCAGTTCGATGAAGTCCGCCACGAACTGCGTGGTGAGCGCACCGGCATTCGCTACCGCCTGACGGACCGCGTTCGCGTGCAAGTCAGCCGTGTGGACCTCGATGCCCGCAAGATCGACTTCCGTCTGGTGAAGGAAGCCAATGCCCGCAGTCTCGCCAAGACCTCAGGCCGCACGGAGCGCGGTGGCGCACCGGTGCCGACGCCTGCCGCCGGTACGCCGGGCGTAGCAGGCACGGCTGGTGCAGGGGCAGGGCCGTCGGTGCGTCAACTGCCCAAGGGCGGCGCGCTGCTCAACGGCGTGCAACTGGCCCCGGCCGGCAAGCACGCAGCCAAACCGAAGCCGGCAAAGGTCAAGATCCCCCACGGCGAACGCGGCGCACCCACGCCCGTGAAGCGCTCGGGCGGTAAAACGGCCTCGTCGAAACGCGCAGGCGGCCCGGCAAAGAAGCCGCGCCGCTGATCGGATTGCCCTGTGCCTGACACGATGCACCCAGTGCACGATGTCGTGGAAAGCGCAGGGGCCGTTCGCGCTTTGCAGTAAGATGTGCGCCTTGTGCCGACCCCCGTGTCCAAGCAAGGCAGCGCAGAAGACCGCGTAGGGTTGCGGCGGCGGACACCCGGCAAGGGTGCCGCCGCCGTCGTACTTTGTACGACAGCCGGGCGAATTCAGAGAATTCGACGCCCCCGGCCAACGCGACCCGTCCGGCCCGCCCGACGTCGGGGCCTGCCTCGGCACACGCTATTTTGAGGATGTGAAATGAGTCAATTGAAAATGCTGTTCGGCTTTCACGCCGTCACAGCCCGCCTGCGCCACGACGCAACCAGCATCGAAGAGATCTACTACGACCCGACCCGGCGCGATCGCCGCATGTCGGACTTTCTGAAGGCCGTGGAAGCCGCCAAGGGCGCGCCGGGCGTGAAGATCAAGGTGGTGCAGGCCGACGGCAAACGCCTCGACGGCATGGCCGGTTCGTCACGCCACCAAGGCGTGGTCGCCCGCGCGCAGGAAGTCTCGCTCGCGCTGAACCTCGACGAATTGCTCGACGGCATCTCGGGTGACCCGCTGCTGCTGATTCTCGATGGCGTGACCGATCCGCATAACCTCGGCGCCTGCCTGCGCGTGGCTGATGGCGCCGGTGCTCACGCTGTGATCGCTCCGAAGGATCGCGCGGTCGGCCTGAACGCAACGGTGGCCAAGGTCGCCAGCGGTGCCGCTGAAACGGTGCCGTACATCATGGTGACGAACCTGTCGCGCACGCTGCGCGAACTCAAAGATCGCGGCATCTGGGTGGTCGGCACGTCGGACGACGCACCCGCCGACATCTACGGCACGAAGCTCACCGGCCCGATGGCGATCGTCATGGGCGCAGAAGGCGAGGGCATGCGCCGCCTCGTGGGCGAGAACTGCGACATGCTGATGAGCATCCCGATGTCGGGCGGCTGCGAAAGCCTGAACGTCTCGGTCGCCAGCGCTGTGTGCCTGTACGAAGCCGTGCGTCAACGCAAGGTGGCCGCCAAAGCGAAGTAAGTCGCATGTGAGTCAAGAGTCAAGAGTCAAGGGTCACGATTCACGATCCGCGCAGCAGCAACGCAAAAGCCGGCTTTCGCCGGCTTTTTGCTTTTGATCCGCCCGAACCCGGCGGCTTATCGTGCCGCTTCGATCAACGCTTCGAGCTTGATCGCATCCGCAGCAAACGCGCGAATGCCTTCGGCAAGCTTTTCGGTCGCCATGGCATCGTCGTTGAGCTGGAAGCGGAACGACGGCTCGTCGGTCTTCACGCGATCGATCGCCGCATCACGCGCGTCTTTGACATCGAGCTTGCGCGGCACGTCGCCTTCGGTCGTGCGCAGCTGCTCAAGCAGCGCCGGGCTGATGGTGAGCAGATCGCAACCCGCCAGCGCCAGAATCTGGCCGGCTGACCGGAAGCTCGCGCCCATGACCTCGGTGTCGTAACCGAAATGCTTGTAATAGCGATAAATCGCCGCGACGGATTGCACGCCCGGATCGTTGTCGCCCGCGTTGGCGGCTTCGTCCCACTTGGCCCCGGCAGACTTCTTGTACCAGTCGTAAATCCGGCCGACAAAGGGCGAAATCAGTTGGGCACCGGCTTCGGCGCATGCCGCCGCTTGCACCAGCGAGAACAACAAGGTCATGTTGCAGTGGATGTTGTCGCGCTGGAGAATCTCCGCCGCCCGAATGCCTTCCCACGTCGACGCGATCTTGATCAGCACGCGCTTGCGCTCAATTCCCTCGGCTTCGTACATGGCAATGATCTTGCGCGCACGGGCAACGGTGCCGGCAGTGTCGAACGACAAACGCGCATCGACTTCGGTGGACACGCGCCCCGGCACGATGTCGAGAATTTCGCGCCCGAACGCAATCAGCAGCCGATCGATGATTTCGTCGACGGTCTCGGCACGATGCTCACTCACCACGCGCGTGAGAATCGGTTTGTAGGCGTCTTTTTGCACGGCACCGAGAATCAACGACGGATTGGTGGTCGCGTCCTGCGGCTTGTAGGCATCCATGGCCTGGAAGTCGCCGGTGTCGGCAACGACGATGGTGTGGCGCTTGAGCTGATCGAGCTGATTCATGATGGCGGGCCTTACGAGTAATGCACTGCATGACATGATGCCGATGATGCCGCCCCGCAACGGGGGCGGTCGGCGCGAAACTGCCGGCATGCCGTGCGACGAAATACGGCGCGGCACGCCCGACTCCGGTAAACTTCCGACTTTACCAAACTTTGCCGGAATTCCCCATGACCCAGGACGAACTCAAACGCTTGGTCGGCCAGGCTGCTGCCGACTATGTGAACCAACACGTGCCCGAAGGCAGCGTGATCGGCGTGGGCACCGGGTCCACGGCGAACTGCTTTATCGACGCCATCGCCGCCCACAAGGGCCGCTATCGCGGCGCGGTATCGAGCTCGGAAGCGAGCACGGAGCGCCTGCGCAAGCACGGCATCGAAGTGTTCGACCTGAACCAGATCGACAGCCTGCCCGTCTATGTGGACGGCGCGGACGAAATCAACGCGCTGGGCCACATGGTCAAGGGCGGCGGCGGGGCGCTCACGCGCGAGAAGATCGTCGCCTCGGTCGCGAAGGAATTCGTCTGCGTGGTCGACGCGTCGAAGCTCGTCGCCGTGCTCGGCGTGTTCCCGCTGCCGGTGGAAGTCATCCCGATGGCGCAGGCCAGCGTCGCCCGTGCACTCACCGCCCTCGGCGGCAAGCCGCAAGCGCGCGTGCGCGCCGATGGCAGCCCGTACATGACCGATAACGGCTGCGCGATTCTCGATGTGCACGGCCTGCAAATCCTCGATCCGGTGGCGTTCGAGACGCAAATCAATCAACTGCCGGGCGTGGTGACGGTAGGCCTCTTTGCGCAACGTGGTGCCGACCTGACGCTCATGGGCACGCCCGAGGGCGTCAAGACCATCGACTACAAATAACTGACCCTGGAGGGCAGGATGGCTCAATCGCGTCGTCTTCCCGAAACTTGGTTTCGCCGTGGGCTGTGGCTGATCGCCGTGCTGTTTGCGGCGTTTTTGATCGGCCTCGGCGGTCTGGTGGTCGACAAGCTGCCGGGCGTCGCTCCGGCGCCCACGCTCGATTCGTTTATCGATCCGGCACAGGCAACTCGCGCCGATGCCGCCATCAAGCAGGCAGAAACGCAGGCCGAAGACATCCAGACGAAGTTGGAAACGGCACGTCTGCAACTGAAGGCGCGCAGCACGGCTTATCGCAATGCGCGTGAGTCGTTCAACGATTGGGTGGCCACGCGCACCGCTACGGCGCAGGCGAGTCAGGATGCCGAACTCGTCTCCCGCACGCGCGCCCTCGACGCGCTCAAGGCCGCCGAACGCGATGCGCAAACGCAGGTCGACACGCTGGAAACGAAGCAACTCGACGCCTCGCGCGCAGTGCAGTCGGCCCGTACGGCACGCTTCGCACTCAACACGGCAGCCAGCGAACAGTTGGCCGCGATCCAGCGTTCGCAGGACCTGAAAGTCTTCGGCATTCGACTGGCGATCACGTTGCCGTTGCTGGCCATTGGCGGCTGGCTCTTCGTGCGTCAGCGCAAGAGCACGTGGTGGCCGTTCGTCTGGGGCTTTATCTTCTTCGCGCTGTTCGCATTCTTTGTCGAACTGGTGCCGTATCTGCCGGACTACGGTGGTTATGTGCGCTATCTGGTGGGCATTGTGTTGACGGTGCTGATCGGGCGCTACGCCATCGTCTCGCTGCAACGCTATCTGGCGCGGCAGAAGGCGGAGGAGCAGTTGCCGGATCAGGAGCGCCGCAAGACGCTGTCGTACGATCTGGCGCAAGCGCGGCTGTCGAAGGCGGTGTGCCCGGGGTGCGAACGTCCGGTGAAGCTCGACGACCCGGAGCGCGATTTCTGCATGCACTGCGGCATTTGCCTGTTCGACCACTGCGGCACGTGCAAGACGCGCAAGAACGCGTTCGCGCACTATTGCCACCACTGCGGGGCAGCGTCGCTCGGTGCCAACGCGGGAAATGCGGCGGTTGAAGGCATGGGCATGACGGGCAAGCCTGCCTGACACGCGTCCGGTCAACGTTGACAGCCGCTGGCAGTCAGCGGTTCAGGCAAAGAAAAAGGGGTTCACGACATGACGTCGCGAACCCCTTTTTTCATCTCGGCTGGCGGTGACCCTCAATGACCCTCAAGGCCACCGGCAGTGCGCGAGGCTTACTCCGAGGGCGGCGGCACGTAGCCTTGCGCCACATCGGCGCCTTCGCCGAAGAAGTACTTCTCGGTCTGCTTGACCAGATACTGGCGCGCGCGCGGGTCAGCCATGTTCAGACGGTTTTCGTTGATGAGCATGGTCTGCTGCTTGAGCCAGCCGGCCCATGCTTCTTTCGACACGCTCTCCCACAGGCGCTTGCCGAGCTCGCCGGGCATCGGCGGGAAATCGAGACCTTCGGCTTCCTTGCCGAGTTTGATGCATTGAACCATGCGAGCCATGGGGAACTCCTTCGTAATCTTGGGTAGGGCGTGAAAAGAGCGGCCACGCACTCACGCGACGACATCGAGACGTCGTTTGCCGTGGCCGATATCCGGATATGGGGGCAGGGCGCGTCAGACTCAAGGTGCCGATGAAACATCGGTCTCAAACCACGCGGCCCGTCCCCCGGTGTCGTGTTACAGCTTCTTGATCAGCACCAGCGACCGGCGCTGCCAGTTGTAAAGCCGGCGACGGTCGGCCGGCAGGTCGTCGACGCCTGCCTTGACGAAGCCGCGCTTGAGGAACCAGTGCTCGGTACGCGTGGTGAGCACGAACAGCCGCTCCAGCCCCCGCGCCCGCGCGCGTTGCTCGATATGCTTGAGCAGCCGCTCGCCGTCCCCCGAACCCTGAGCTTCCGGGTCCACCGTGAGGCAGGCCATCTCGCCGATGCGCTCGCTCGGGTACGGATACAATGCCGCGCAGCCGAACAGACGCCCATCGTGCTCGATGACCGAGAAGTGGTCGATATCGCGCTCGAGCTGGTGACGTCCGCGACGCACCAGCGTGCCGTCGGATTCCAGCGGCTCGATGAGCTGCAAGATGCCGCCGACGTCGTCGACCGTCGCTTCACGCAGGCTTTCCAGGTTCTCGTACGAGATCATGGTGCCCACGCCATCGTGCGAGAACAGTTCGAGCAGCATGCTGCCATCGAGCGCGAACGGCACGATGTGCGCGCGTCCCACGCCCGCGCGGCAAGCGCGTGTGGCGTATTTCAGATAGAACGCCGAGTCGCGGTCGAGCGCGCCCTGCGACTGCATGCGCTGGGCGTCTTCGAGCGTCAGCTCACGCTGCAACTCGTTGTATTCGTTGAGAATGCCCGGCGTCTCGGTGATGAAGATCAGCTTGTCCGCGCGCAGCGCAATCGCCGCCGAGGATGCCACGTCTTCCATCGTCAGATTGAACGACTGACCCGTCGGCGAGAAGCCGAGCGGCGAGAGCAGCACGATCTTGCCGTTGGCGAGCGACAGGCGAATCGATTCGGCATCGACCTTGCGCACCACGCCGGTGTGCTGGAAATCCACGCCGTCGACAATGCCCACCGGGCGCGCCGTGACGAAGTTGCCCGACACCACGCTGATGCGCGCGTTGCCCATCGGCGTATTCGGCAAACCCTGGCTGATCGACGCTTCGATATCCAGACGCAACTCACCGGCCGCTTCCTTGACCGCTTCAAGCGCGGCCGCGTCGGTGATACGGAGCTGCTGGGCAAAGTGCGATTCGATATGTCGCAGGCGCATCTGCTCTTCGACCTGGGGTCGCGAGCCGTGCACCAGCACGATATGCATGCCCATGGCGCACAGCAGCGCGACGTCCTGAATCAGGGTATCGAGCCCGCCGGCCGCAACAAGTTCGCCACCAAAGGCGACCACGAAGGTCTTGTCACGAAATGCATGGATGTAGGGGGCGACCGAGCGCAGCCAATCCACAAACTGGGCTTGGTGGGCGGTCTCTTCGTCTTGTAGGGCGGGATCGGGTTCGGTCAGCATGGGTGTACGTGCGCAAACATCCGCAGATTATATAATGCGCGCCCATGGCAAGTGATGAACGAAATCGACAATCTAAGCCCCCGAAGCCGACAGTGCCGGCTGCGGGACCTAAACGCGGACGTGAGAATGCCGGCGAACGCCGCATGACGGCCGCCCAACGGGCTGAACGCGACGCCGAGCGGCTGGCCGCGAAGCAGGCCGCCGCCAACCGAATTCCCGAGATTCAGTTTCCCGAAGCGCTGCCGGTGTCCGGCCGCCGCGAGGAGATCGCCCGCGCCATCGCGGGCCATCAGGTCGTGATCGTGAGCGGCGAAACCGGCTCGGGCAAGACCACTCAGCTTCCCAAAATCTGTCTCGCGCTCGGTCGCGGGCTGGGTGCGGGCGGCACAGGCCTGATCGGCCACACGCAGCCGCGCCGTATCGCGGCCTCGGCCACGGCACGCCGTATCGCCGACGAATTGAACACCCCGCTCGGCGAAATCGTCGGCTTCAAGGTGCGTTTCAACGACACGCTTTCGAATGGCGCGTCGGTCAAATTGATGACCGACGGCATTCTGCTGGCCGAGACGCAGACCGACCCGCTGTTGCGTGCGTACGACACCATCATCATCGACGAGGCGCATGAGCGCAGTCTGAACATCGACTTCCTGCTCGGCTACCTCAAGCAACTGCTGCCGCGCCGGCCCGACCTGAAGGTGATCATCACCTCGGCCACGATCGACGCGGACCGCTTCGCCCGTCACTTCGGCACGATGGACGGCGAAACGCTGCACCCCGCGCCGGTGATCGAAGTCAGTGGCCGCCTGTACCCGGTGGAAGTGCGCTATCGCCCGATTCAGGACGACGCCCGCATTGCCAACGCGGAAGGGCGCGAGGGCAGCCGCGCCAGCGCGCGAGACCGCGATCGCGATCTGATGGATGGCATCGTCGATGCCGTGGACGAACTTTGCCGTGAAGGCTCGGGCGATGTGCTGGTGTTTCTGCCAGGTGAGCGCGAAATTCGCGAAGCCGCCGAGGCGCTGCGCAAGCACCATCCGCCGCACACGGAGATTCTGCCGTTGTTCGCCCGCCTCTCGGCGACGGACCAGGAGCGCGTGTTCAAGGCGTCGAACGCGCGGCGCATCGTGCTGGCCACCAACGTGGCGGAAACCTCGCTCACGGTGCCGGGCATTCGCTATGTGGTGGACGCAGGCACCGCGCGCGTGAAGCGCTATTCCTACCGAAACAAGGTCGAACAGCTTCAGATCGAATCGATCTCGCAGGCGGCGGCGAACCAGCGCGCCGGGCGTTGCGGCCGGGTGGCCGATGGCGTGTGCATCCGCTTGTACGACGAAGCGGACTTCCAGTCGCGCGTGCGCTTCACCGACCCGGAAATTCTCCGCTCGTCGCTCGCCGCCGTCATTTTGCGGATGCAATCGCTGCGTCTGGCGAAGGTCGAGGACTTTCCGTTCATCGAGCCGCCGCCGGGCCGCGCGATCGCCGACGGCTACCAGTTGCTGAACGAACTGGGTGCCGTGGACGACACCAATCAGCTCACGCCGCTCGGGCGCGAGCTGGCCCGTTTGCCGCTCGACCCCCGCGTCGGCCGCATGATTCTCGCCGCGCGAGATCAGCAGTCGCTGCGCGAAGTGCTCATCATCGCCGCCGGACTGGCGGTGCAAGATCCGCGCGATCGGCCCATCGAGGCGCAGGACGCCGCCGATAACGCCCATCGCAAGTTCGCCGACGAGAAGTCCGAATTCCTCTCGTGGATCAAGATGTGGCGCTGGTTCGATGAGGCGATTGCGCACAAGAAGTCGAACCGTTTGCTCGGGCAGGCGTGCCGCGAGAACTTCCTCTCGCAGTTGCGCTTGCGCGAATGGCGCGACGTGCACAGCCAGTTGCTGACGGTGGTGCGCGAGCAGGGCTGGCGCCTCAACGAGTCGGAAGCGACGTATGAACAGGTGCACCTCGCGTTGCTCGCCGGTCTGCTTGGCAACATCGGCTGCAAGGCCGACGACGATCCGCATTTCCTCGGCGCTCACGGCATCAAGTTCCATATCTGGCCGGGGTCGTCGCTGGTGAAGAAGGCGGGCCGCTGGGTGATGGCCGGTGAACTGGTCGAGACGAGCCGCCTGTATGCGCGCTGCATTGCCCGCATCGAGCCGGAATGGATCGAGCGCGTGGGCAAGCATCTGGTGAAGACCTCGCTGTCCGACGCGCACTGGGAAAAGAAGGCCGCGCAGGTCACCGCCTACGAGCGTGGCACGCTGTACGGCCTGACGATCTACGCGCGCCGCCGGATGAATTTCGGCCCGCGCGATCCGCGTCGTGCCCGCGAGATTTTCCTGCGCAGTGCGCTGGTGGAAGGGGAATGGGAAACCAAGCTGCCGTTCTACGCGCATAACCGCAAGCTGATCGCCGACATCGAACAGTTGGAACACAAGTCGCGCCGGCAGGACGTGCTGGTCGACGACGAGCTGATTTACGCGTTCTACGACGCACAGGTGCCGGAGGATCTCTACGACGGCACGAGTTTCGAGCACTGGTATCGCGAGACGGCGAAGGGCACGCCGAAGCTGCTGTATCTGGTGCGTGACGACCTGATGCGCCACGAAGCGGCCGGCGTGACCACCGATCTGTTCCCGAAAAAGACGGTCATCGCGGGGATCGAGATGGTGCTGACGTACCACTTCGAACCGGGTTCGCCGCGCGACGGTGTCACGCTCGCCGTGCCGCTCTTCGCGCTCAATCAGGTGGACGCGCGCCGCTGCGAGTGGCTGGTGCCGGGCATGCTCAAGGAAAAAGCGCACCTGTTGATGAAGTCGTTGCCGCAGAAGTTGCGGCGTCACTTCGTGCCGTTGCCCGAGTACGCGGCGGGGTTTGTCGACCGTGCGACGTTCGGGCAGGGGGCTTTGCTCGACGCGCTGATGGCCGATGCGCGCGAGCAGACCGGTGTCATGCTCAGCCCCAGCGATTTCAAGCTGGAGATGCTGCCCGCGCACTTGACGATGAACTTCAAGATCGTCGACGAGCACGGGCGCCAACTCGGCATGGGCCGCAATCTCGCGCAATTGCGCGCAGAACTCGGTCAGCAGGCGCAGCGTACGTTCCAAGAGCTCGCGGCAAAGAGCGGCACGACGCCCACTGGCGTGCTTGCGAGTGGTGCGGGCAGCGATGGCGGTGGCCGTCAGTCTGCCAAGCAGGCTGGCAAGGGCGACA
This sequence comes from Pandoraea sp. PE-S2T-3, assembly GCF_002179965.1. GTDB lineage: Bacteria > Pseudomonadota > Gammaproteobacteria > Burkholderiales > Burkholderiaceae > Pandoraea. The sequence continues at coordinate 206,949 of NZ_NGUQ01000001.1, read as the reverse complement.
TGACCGGCGCGGCGGGGGCTGCTGGGGGTGCGAAGGGCGCAGCCTCGCGCGGCGCGGGTGCCGGGCAGGGCGCGTCTGCGGCAGCGGTGGAGCCGGGCCGATACGACAACCTCACGACGTGGAGCTTCGGCGAACTGCCCGAAATGCTCGAAATCCGGCGTGGCGGGCAGACGTTGTTCGGCTACCCGGCACTCGTCGATCGTGGCGATCACTGCGATCTGGAAGTGTTCGACGACCCCGATGAAGCCCAGCGTCAGCACCGCGCCGGGCTGCGGCGTCTGTTCGCCATTCAGTTGCGCGAACAGGTGAAATTCCTCGAGAAGAACATCCCCGGCCTGCAACAGATGGCGATGCAGTACATGAATCTGGGCACGCAGGAGGAGTTGCGCGATCAGATCGTGGATCTCGCGCTGGAGCGCGCCTGCCTGCAATTGCCGTGGCCGAGCGATAACACCTCGTTCGTCGCGCGCAAGGACGAAGGGCGCGGCCGGCTCACGCTGCTCGCGCAGGAGATCGCGCGGCTGGCGGGGCTGATTCTCACGGAATATGCGGCCTTGCAGAAGAAGCTGGCGCAGGCCAAGCCGTTTGCGCAGGCCTACGCCGACCTCACGGCGCAGTTGCAGCGTCTGATCGGCAAGCGGTTCCTGATCGACACGCCGTACGCGCAACTGGCCCATTACCCGCGCTATCTGAAGGCGATGGCGGCGCGTATCGACAAGCTCAAGGCCGACCCGGCCCGCGATGCACGTGCGATGAGCGAACTGGGCCCGCTGCTGCAAAACTGGCAACGGGCGACGTCGCAGCGCCGCGACCACGGCGATGTGCGGCTGGAGGAGTTCCGTTGGCTGCTCGAAGAGCTGCGGGTATCGCTCTTCGCGCAAGAGCTGCGCACGCCGATGCCGGTGTCGGTCAAGCGTCTGCACAAGGTCTGGGAGGCGTTGCAACGCTGATTGCCCGTGCCGGTTTGCGCTACATCAGGAACTGTCGAGATACTGTTTCGTCTGATCAAAAAAGCGCCGGTGAGGCGCGCGCTTAGGCAATTTCCCAGCCTACAATAGCGAAACTTTTTCGCGACGCTGCGGCGGCCAGACGATGGCCCCGCAGCGACCTCGCAGAGACTCTTCAGTGACTCTTTTTTCCCGAGAGATTTCGCAATGCGTAAATTCCTGATCGCCGCCAGTCTGGCTGCTTCCTTCGGCCTGACGGCGCTTGCCGGGCCGGCGGCCGTGGCCGCACCGGCCGCGCCCGCAGCGGTGCCGGACGGCGTGGTGGTGGTGCTCAATTCCGGCGACGCCAGCGTCAGCCTGATCGACAAGACCAGCCAGAAGGTCATCCAGACGTTTCCGGTCGGCAAGGAACCGCATCACCTGATGGCGACGCCCGACAACCAGTCGCTCATCGTGGCGAACTCGGTGGGCAACAACCTCGTGTTCCTCGACCCGAAGACGGGGCAGATTCAACGCAAGATCGAGAACATCGAAGACCCGTATCAGATCGGTTTTTCGCCGGACAAGAAGTGGTTCGTCGCCAACGGTCTGCGTCTGGATCGCGTGGACGTCTACAAGTTCGACGGCAAGAATCTGACGGTAGCGTCGCGCATTCCGCTCAAGAAGATGCCGAGCCACCTGGTCTTCACGCAAGACAGCAAGCTCGTGTTCATCTCGCTGCAAGAGTCGAACGAAGTGGCCGCCATCGATCTGGCCAGCCAGAAAGTGATCTGGAAGATGAAGGTCGGCGACAGCCCGGCAGGGGTGTGGCTCACGCCCGGCGACAAGTACTTGCTGGTGGGCATGACCGGTGCCGATTACGCGGCTGTGGTGGACTGGCGCAACCAGAAGGTCGTGAAGACGATCCCGACGGGCAAGGGCGCGCACAACTTCCGCTCGCTGGCCGACGGCAAGCACGTGCTGATTTCGAACCGTGTATCGAGCACGATCAGCATCATCGATCAGGACGCGCTCACCAACGTGGGCGACATCACCGGCCTGCTGCCGGGGCCTGACGACATGGAGCTCTCGGCGGACCGCAAGACGCTGTGGGTGACGTTCCGCTGGGCGCGCAAGGTCGGCATCATCGACCTCGCGTCGCGCAAGCTGATCAACACCATTCCGGTCGGCCGTTCCCCGCACGGGATCTACTTCTACGACCGCGCGCCGGTGCTGTAACATCGGGGCATTGCCGCAACGGCTTCTCTGACCGGGTGTCCCCGTGCCGCCCGGCCCCGCTCCATGTTCGAAACGCTGGTCGACGGTTTCTACGCCGCCTTCTCGGCGGCGCAGACCGAGATCTATACCCGCATCGTGCAGCCCGTGCTGTTCGCCACCGGGCTGATGTCGTTCGCCGACGATGCTTACGACGCCGTGCAGTTCTTCCTCATCGGCGTTCTCCAGATTGTGCTCATGCTGGTGCTGCTGCGCCCGCTCGAAGCCATTGCGCCCGCTGAAGCATGGCGCGAACGGCGCGCCGTGCGTGTGGACGTGCTCTACACGCTCGTGCACCGGCTTGGCCTGGTCAATCTGGTGTTCTTCTTCGCGTTCCGCCCGCTCTTTGACGCCTTGCAGTCGTGGCTGCGCCTGATGGGTTTCGTCAATCTGAATCTGGAAGATGTCTGGCCGGGGGTGACGGATCACGCGCTGGCGAGTTTTCTGATCTATCTGCTGATCCTCGATTTTGCGGGTTACTGGTATCACCGCTGGGGCCACACGTTCCGCTGGTGGTGGGCGCTGCACGCGGTGCATCACAGCCAGCGGCAAATGTCGCTCTGGACGGATAACCGCAACCATTTGCTCGACGATCTGATCAAGGCCGCGTTTTTTGCGACCATCGCGATCCTGATCGGCGTGAGCCCGGTGCAGTTCGTGCTGCTCGTGGCCGTGTCGGAATGGCTGCAAAGCTTGCAGCATGCGAATACCCGGCTGCGCTTCGGGTGGCTGGGTGAGCGGTGGCTCGTGAGTCCGACGTTCCATCGCCGCCATCACGCCATCGGCGCCGGACATGAGGGGCGCCATCGCGGCTGCAATTTCGGCGTGCTGTTCCCTTGGTGGGATATGGCGTTTCGCACGGCAGACTTTTCGTCCGCCGCCGTGGCGACCGGCATTCGCGATCAACTGCCGCCGCCGGCCGGCCGCTCGGCCGACTATGGCGAAGGGTTCTGGGCCCAGCAATGGCTCGGCCTCAAACGCATGGCCAGAAGCCTGCGGCCGACTCGCCGGAATGGCCCCAATGTCACCGGTGTCACCGGTGTCACCGATATCACCAATGGTCCCAACGGTCGTAATGACCGCGATGGCCGTCCATCCGCTTCCCGTACTGACCGCACCGAATCTGCATGAACGATATTCTTCGCGCGCTTGGCCGCGCGCTCGTGAGCCTGCTGCACCCGCGCATGTTGTGGCTCACGGCGATGCCCTTTTTTGTTTCCGGCCTGATCTGGGGGGCCGTGATCTGGTTCGGCTGGGAGCCGTTCACCGACTTCCTGCGGCTGTGGCTTGAGCAGTGGGAGTTCACGCAGTGGATTTACCGGTTCTTCGGCTACTTCGGCGTAGATAGCGTGCGCATGGCGCTCGCCCCGTTCATTCTCGTGGCGCTGCTCGTGCCGTTGATCGTCGTCACCGCGCTGCTGCTGATCGCCGGCTGGTCGATGCCGGCCGTATTGCGGCATTTGTCGCGCCGGCACTTCATTCATCTGGAAGCGCGCAAGGGCGGCTCGTTCTGGGGCAGCCTCGGCCAGTCGCTGGGCGCCACGGTCATCTTTCTCATCGCGGCACTCGTGACGTTGCCGCTGTGGCTCGTGCCGCCGTTCTTCGCGATCGTGCCGCCGCTGCTGTGGGGCTGGCTGACGTATCGGGTCATGACTTACGACGCGCTGGCGTTTCACGCGAGTGCGGAGGAGCGCAAGCGGATCGTGCGGGAACGACGCTTGCCGCTGCTGGTCATCGGGGTGGCGACCGGGCTGCTGGGCTCGTTGCCGACGCTGCTGTGGGTGTCGTCGGTCATCATGATCGTGCTGTTCCCGGTCATTGCGTTGCTGGCGATCTGGCTTTACGTGGTGATCTTCGTGTTTTCGGCGCTGTGGTTCGCGCATTACTGCCTGCGCGCGCTCTCGCGGTTGCGCATCGAAGAGGCCGCCCATCACGAACCGACGCTTCACGGCACCGTGCTGCCGGCCGCCACGACGCTGACCCACGAAAGTGGCGATGCTGCGGGCGCAGCGGGTGCTTCGGGCACCTCGGGTGCGCCGCCCATGCTGCCGCCGCCGGAAGGGCGGTGACGCGGCAGTGAGCGGGCGACGCTCGTGTGCAAGTGCTGTAACGATTAGCCGCGAAAGTGGCACAATCGTTGATCTGCGGACGTCCAGCGGGCCGGACGGCCGCGGTCCGGATTCAAGACCCTCCCCCAAGCGCCGACGGCGCGCTGCATCGGGCAAAACGAGCAACGCGAGCGCGTCGGCAAGACAACACAAAGGAAGCATCATGGCGGTCGGCATCATCATCATCGGCGACGAAATCCTCTCCGGTCGTCGCCACGACAAGCACCTGCCCAAGATCATCGAGTTGCTCGCCGAACGCGGCATGCAACTGGGCTGGGCCGAGTATGTGGGCGACGATCCCGAGCGCATCACGGCCACGCTGCGCCGCACGCTGGCGACCGACGACGTCGTGTTCGTGACCGGCGGCATCGGCGCCACCCCCGACGACCACACGCGTCAGTGCGCGGCGGCGGCGCTCAACGTGCCGCTGGCCCTCACGCCCGAAGCCGAGGCGCTCATCATGGAACGCATTGCAGACACGAGCGGTGACGGCCGTGCCGACATGACGAACCCCGACAACCGCCATCGTCTGAAGATGGGCGAGTTTCCGGTCGGCGCGCGCATCCTGCCCAATCCGTACAACAAGATTCCCGGTTTCTCGGTCGAACAACACCATTTCATGCCGGGTTTCCCGGTGATGGCGTGGCCGATGATGGCGTGGGTGCTCGACACGTATTACACCCAGTTGCATCATCTGACGCGACACGCCGAGCGCTCGGTGCTGGTGTTCGGGCTGGCGGAGTCGACGCTGACGCCGCTGATGGAAGCCATCGAAGCCGAATATGACGGCATCAAGGTATTCAGCCTGCCGAGCGTGGGCGATGCCGAGCGCGGTGCGGTCTATGCGCGGCGCCACATCGATCTCGGGGTGAAGGGCGACCCGGCGCAGGTTGGCGCAGCGTTTGAGCGGCTGGTGGCCGGTGTGAACGCGCTGGGCGGCGAGATCATCCATCCGGCCGAAGCGGTGGCGTTGCCTGAAGGGACGGTGCCGACGACGAAGTGAAGCGGGCGGGGCGGGTGCCCGCGCGTTGTCGCGAACAGGATGTAGAAAAGGCGTCTGCGCAATCGTGCGCAAACGCCTTTCTTTTTATCGGATACCGGGCTCAGAATCCTGCCAGCACCAGCTTGCCGATGGTGCGTCCGCCTTCCAACTGCGCATGGGCGCGGCGCAGATTGACCGCGTTAATCGGACCCAGCACCTCACCGACGGTCGTGCGCAACGTGCCCGCGTCGACCAGTCGTGCCACTTCGGTCAGCAGCTTGTGCTGCGCAATCATGTCGGGCGTTTCGAACATTGCCCGCGTGAACATGAATTCCCACACGAACGTGGCGCTCTTGCTTTTCAGCAAACCGACTTCCAGCGGCGCCGAATTCTCCACGATCGAGCAAATCTTGCCCTGCGGTGCGACGGCTTCGGCCAGCGCGGGGAAATGCCTGTCGGTGTCGTTCAGGCACAGGACGAAATCCACATGACGCAAGCCGAGCGCTTGCAGTTGCGAAGGGATGTCCTGATAGTGGTCGATCACGTTTTGGGCACCCAACTGACGGCACCAGTCGGCAGACTCGGGTCGCGAGGCAGTCGCCACGATATTCAACCGGGCAAGACGCCGCGCTAGCTGAATCGCAATCGATCCGACACCCCCGGCACCGCCGACGATCAAAATCGATTTGCCTTCGTCGCTGCCGTCCGGGGCGATGCCGAGGCGGTCGAACAGGCCTTCCCAAGCGGTGATGGTCGTCAGCGGCAGCGCCGCAGCATTCGCAAAGTCGAGCGACGCCGGCATGTGGCCGACGATGCGCTCATCCACCAAATGGAACTCACTGTTGGCACCGGGGCGCGTGATGCTGCCCGCGTAGTACACCGGGTCGCCGACCTTGAAGAGCGTGACGTCCGGACCAACGGCGGCGACGGTGCCCGCTGCGTCCCAGCCGAGCACGCGCGGCGCGTCTTCCACCCGGTCTTTCGGGGCACGGACCTTCGTGTCGACCGGGTTCACGGAAATGGCCTCGACCTTGACCAGCAAGTCGCGGCCCGCCGGAGTCGGTGTGGGCAGTTCGACGTCTTCGAGCGACTTGGGGTCGTCGATGGGCAGGTAACGCGTTAATCCGACAGCTTTCATCTGTTTTCTCCTTGAAAGGGCAAGGCGCTTCGCCCTGAGGCTAACCAGCGCCGACCATGATGACGAGAGATTACGACTGGTCGATTACTTTGATAATCCGCATAATGCAGAAAAGATTTTTTTGAAAAGGCGATAAATGTCGTTGGACCTGGAGACTGTCGCGTTGTTCGTGCGGGTGGCGGCACTGGGAAACGTGTCTGCTGCGGGCCGCGAACGCGGTTTGTCGCCTGCTGCGGCCAGTACACGGCTCACCCAACTTGAAGCCGTGCTCGGCGCGCGCTTGTTTCATCGTACGACGCGTCGGGTGGCACTCACGCAGGAAGGCGATATTTTTCTCGTGCAGGCGCAGGCGTTGCTGATGGCAGAGGCGCAGGCGCTGGCGTCGGTCGGGCAGGGGCTTGCGGCACCCCAGGGGCGCTTGCGGGTGTCGTGTTCGTCGTCGTTCGGGCGGCAACACGTTTCGCCTGCACTACCTGCGTTTCTGGCGCAGTACCCGGGGATTTCGCTGGATTTCCGGCTGACCGATCGTGTGGTCGATCTGATCGAGGAGGGTGTGGATCTGGCGATTCGCGTGGGGGCGTTGCGTGATTCGACGTTGGTTGCACGCAAGCTCGCGCCCAATCGGCGCGTGTTGTGCGCGTCACCGGCCTACCTTGCCGCCCGCGGCGCGCCGAAGCACCCCGGTGATCTGGCCGGGCACGATTGTCTGACGCTGGGCGATCAGCGTGACTGGCGGTTCATGACATCCGGGGGCGCACTCAGTGTGCGGGTGACGGGGCGGCTGTCGTCGGATAACGGCGAAGTGCTGCGTGACGCCGTGGTGGCGGGGCTGGGTATTGCGCCCAAGTCGACGTGGGATATCGGGGGGTACTTGCGGCGCGGCGAACTGGTGCCGGTGCTGTCGGCGTATCCGCTGGCCGATGAAGTCGCAATCTGGGCGGTGTACCCGAGCCGCGCTTTCGTGCCGCCGAAAACACATGCGCTGATCGATTTCCTTCAGGCGCGTTTCGGTCCTACGCCCTATTGGGACAGCCAAGACGACGCGCAGGACGACACGCAGGACGATTCTGCCGCCACGGACGCGGGCGTGTGAGCCGTAGAGGCAGGGAGTCGGCCGTCGTCGGCGAGCAGGTGGGGGGCGCTACCCGTCCGACTAGCTGCAGGCGGTGAAATGCAGGCGACGTCAGTGCAGCCGAAGTCCGTGCCGACGAAGTCAATGCAGGCGATGCGAGTGAGACGTCGGCGAGCGGGTATCTTCGTGACCGATGGCGGGGCTCGCGTGGTGAAGGGCGAGGCGCCAGCCGTCGGCTTCCTTGAGATAGACGTTGGTGGCAAGCACAAACGCGTAGCGCGCTTCGGGATGCGTTTCCACCAAAATCTGTTCCAGCACGTTGTGTACGGCGCACAGCGGGTTGTGTGCGACCTGAAGATGACTGACGGCCAATTGCAGGCCGCCTTTGGACAGAATCTGACGCCAGCTCGTGCGCACGGCCGCAGGGCCGACATGGCGCGGACCGGCCGGATGAATGCAGACGATCTCCTCGTCTTCCGACCACACGTTCATCAGGATATCGATGTCACCGGCACGAAGCGCTTCGTAATAAGCGTGCTCGGCGTCTTCCGGACTCAGAAAAATGGCTGCGGGCATTACGGCGGCCTCCGTCGGGGTGATGCGCCGGACCACAGGTGGCGGGACGGCGAACGCGCCGATTATGGAGGGTTTGCCCGGGCTTGTCGAACGCCTGCGCGCACCGCCCGGCCTGTGTCGCGAATCGCGTGCGTCGTCATCGACGTTACGCGACTCTTGATCTGGCGCAAGGCGGGCGATCCAGTCGACCGGTAGCTTATTGGTTATGCGCGCAAGCCGCTCTTAGCAGGCGGAGGGGGCGCCAGCCAGTGTGCGCAGAGCGGTGGCGTCGATGATCTTGACGTGGCGCTGGCGGATTTCGATCATGCCGTTCTGGGCAAAGCGGGAGAACAGCCGGCTCACCGTCTCGAGCTTGAGACCGAGGAAGCTGCCGATTTCTTCGCGGCTCATGCGCAGCACGAATTCGTTGGCAGCGTAGCCGCGTGCGGCCAGACGCTCCGACAGGTTGAGCAGGAATACCGCCAGACGCTCTTCGGCGCGCATGGTGCCGAGCGCGAGCAACTGCTGGTGTTCGTTGCGGATTTCCTGACTCATCAGGCGGTGCATCTGACGTTGCAGCGTGGGTACCTGACGCGAGAGCGTCTCCAGTTCGCCAAAACGGGCAATGCAGAGTTCGCTGTCTTCGAGTGCGACCGCGGTGCTCGGGTGGTGGTTGTCGGCGATGGCATCAAGGCCGATGAGTTCGCCTTGCAGGTGGAAGCCGACGACCTGCTCGCGCCCGTCCGGTGCCGTAACGCAGCTCTTGAGAGAGCCGAAACGGATGCCGTAGACGGCGTTGAGCGCATCGTTGGCGTGATAGAGCACTTCGCCCTTTTTCAGGCGGCGGCGCTCGCTCACGAGTGCATCCAGTCGTTCCAGTTCGGGTGCCGGAATGCCGACGGGCAGGCAGAACTGCCCCAGCGAACACGTGGAACAACGCGGCTGAGCGACTGGAATGCGTCCGATCTCGGTGGTCATGAATGCCCTTGAAGTTATTTCAGAAGTTTACCATGGTGCGTCTACCCGCCGTTTCAAACGACGGCGTGGCCTGTTGGACTCGATAGGGGCGCAGAACGGGCGTTTGAGGGGTTGTGTCGGTCCGCGCCGTGTGCGAATGCGACAAGACGCCGCAGGCTGGCAAATGGCGGCCGGCGGGGCGATGGCGGCATTCTCCCGGCCGGTAAGGGCGAGCGCGGGACCCAGACATATCGACGACGCTTTACGGGCGACAGTGTTTCAGTAATAATTGCGCACATACCGGACGTCCGTCTCGCCGCACTATCGGCCTGGGCGTTTTCCCGGCAGGTCGTTTCGAAGCATCCAGGTCGCGCCGCCGTCACTACGACCGAACACAAAAGGGCGCGCGCTTATGCGAAGCGGTTACGACCGTTTCTCGTGTTCCAAGCATCCATTTATTCCTGATGCCGGGTCGCCAAGCCCCCGGTCTGCTTAGTCGCACATGAATACCCAAGAGGCGAAACTCGTCCTCGAGACCGCGTTGATTTGCGCGCAAGAGCCGCTGAAGGTGGGCGATCTGCGAAAGCTTTTCAATGACACCGTGTCAGGCGATACGGTGCGCGCGCTGCTCGAGGAAATCCGCGTGCAATGGGATGGCCGAGGTGTGGAATTGGTGGCTCTGGCCACCGGCTGGCGTTTCCAGAGCCGTCCGCGCATGCGTGAATATCTCGATCGCCTCAATCCGGAAAAGCCGCCGAAGTACTCGCGGGCTGTGATGGAGACGCTGGCGATCATTGCATACCGTCAACCGGTCACACGTGGCGATATTGAAGAAATTCGCGGTGTGACGGTCAATACACAGATCATCAAGCAGCTTGAAGATCGTGGCTGGATCGAGGTGATCGGCCATCGTGACGTGCCAGGACGCCCTGGTCTGTACGCGACGACCAAGGATTTCCTGGACGATCTCGGCTTGCGTGCACTCGACGCACTGCCGCCGCTGGAAGACCCGGCGGCGCAGGCGCAAATCGATTTGCTCGCGCAACAGAACATCGAATTCGGCGAACGTGCCGAAGGCGAAGACAGCAATAACGAGGCGACCTCGGACGATGCGCCGGTCGCCGATGCCGAGGCGCTGGCCCGACTGGCCGAAGCCCGTGCCGACGATCTGCCGCTCGCCCAGGGCGTGCCGGAAGACCAGCGGCCGGTGTCGGAGGCGGCGCAGGCACTCACCGACGACGCACTGCTCGATGCAGTCATTGCCGAGGGTGAAGACGGTGTTTTGCCGGTATCGACGGAACTCGCGGGCGTTGAGCACGTCAGTGAGCAGGACGATGCGCAGGTTAATCAGCACGTCGAGGAGTCGGTCGACGCACTGGACAGTGATCCGGTCGATGCCGGACAAATCGATGCCGCTGTCGAGCAGCATGAGGAACATTCCGAAGACTCGGAAGCTGCGGCACCGATCGACAACGATCCGCCGCAAGATATGCAGCACGTGACGACGCAGGCGGCCGATCCCGCCGCGCCGGCAACGCAAGATGTGGCCCCGCACGCTGCCGACACGGCGGCGAACGAAGCCGCATCCGGGCAGCCCTTGCCCGGTGCGGACGAGGACGACGACGAAAACGGCGGGGACGACAAGAATCTCGTCACCGGTACCTGAGGCTCCGGCGCATCGCGCCGGGTTCGCACAGGGCCGTTAGCGACAAAAACGAAGCCGCGGCATAGGTTTGCCGCGCATTCATGGTGCGAACACGGATCAGGGCAGCGATAGTTGCCTGCCCGCCACGATCCCGTTTTCCAATGAGGTTGTGTTGAAACAAAACGAAGAATCCCAGGACCTGCACGCACGCGATGCCGGTGCCGAAGCACGCGCGCCGGAAGGCGAGGGCGGCGATGACAAGGCGTCGCGCCGCGGTTTGCGCCGTGGTCCGCGTAGTCTGATCGCCCGCCGTCGTGCGGCCCAGCAAGCCAAGCGAGAAGGCGATGAAGGCGGCCCGGGCGAGTCCGACTCGGCCGACGCCCCGCAGGGCGACGCGCCGCAAGCTCAGGAAGTGGCTGCCGATGGCGCCGCGTCTGCCGCACAAGGCCGTGGCCGCAGCGGTAATGGCACTGGCGCGCGCAAGCCGCGTGCCAAGCGCGATGGCACGGGCCAAGGGGCGCAAGGCGCGCCTGCTGGCAACGCAGCCAATGGCGGGAATGCAGGCGCTGCCGGTAATGGTGGCGGCGCAGGTGCTGGCGCAGGCAAACCCCAGGGCGCAAGCAAGGGCCGTGGACGCAAGGCGACCGGCAGTGCCGGTGCAGGCCCCCGCGGCGGAAAAGCCGGCGACGACGATCTGTTCGCGTTTGTGACGTCGGGTGGCTTCGATAGCGAAGAAGCCGAAGGCGACGCCAAGCGTGGCGGTGCCCGCAAATCGGCCGATCGCCGTGTGCTTTCGCCGGACGACGAAGCGCCCAAGCTGCATAAGGTGCTCGCCGAGGCGGGCATGGGCTCGCGTCGCGAGATGGAAGAACTGATTCTTGCCGGTCGCGTATCGGTTAATGCCGAGCCGGCACACATCGGCCAGCGCATTCTGCCGACCGATCAGGTTCGCATCAACGGCAAGCTCGTCAAGCGCCGGATCACCAGCAAGCCCCCGCGCGTGCTGCTGTATCACAAGCCATCGGGCGAGATCGTCAGCCATGCAGATCCGGAAGGCCGCGCGTCGGTGTTCGACCGTCTGCCGCCGATGAAGACTGCGAAGTGGCTGGCCGTGGGCCGTCTCGACTTCAACACGGAAGGTCTGCTGATCCTGACGACGTCGGGCGATCTGGCCAACCGTTTCATGCATCCGCGTTATGGCATCGAGCGTGAATACGCCGTGCGCACGGTCGGCCAGTTGAGCGAATCGTCGCGTCAGCAATTGCTGCGTGGCATTGAGCTCGACGACGGCAAGGCCAACTTCCTGCGCTTGCAGGATGGCGGCGGCGAAGGTTCGAATCACTGGTATCACGTGGCGCTGACCGAAGGGCGTAACCGCGAAGTGCGTCGTATGTTCGACGCGGCAGGTCTGATGGTGAGCCGTCTTATCCGTACGCGTTACGGCCCGCTCACGCTGCCGCGCGGTCTGAAGCGTGGCCGCTACGAAGAACTGGACGACGCTCAGGTGCGTTCGCTCTTCGCCGCCGTCGGCATGAAGGTGCCCGGTGCAAGCGAAGCCGAAAAGGGTGGCAAGGGTACGCGTGGTGGGGCAGGTGCGCCGAAAGAGCCGCGCCGTCAGCCGGACCCGATGCAGACCGCGCTTGGCGTGTTCACTCGCGAGCAGGGCTACGGTCAGGCACGTCGTCCGCGTGCTAATCCGCTGACTACGTTTGTCGGTCCGAGCGGTGGTTTCCCGGCGCCGGCGGCATCGCCGCGCGGTGAAGGTCGCCGCTTCGGTGGTGGCAATGCGTCCGGTGGTGGTTTCGGCGGCCAATCGCGCGGCGGCAATTCCGCTGGCGGTGGTGGTTTTGGCGGCCAGTCGCGGGGTGGTAATTCGGCGGGTGGCGGTGGTTTTGGTGGTCAATCGCGCAGCGGCAATTCCGCGGGTGGTGGCGGTTTCGGCGGTCAATCCCGAGGCGGTAGCGGCGGCGGTGGCGGTCGTGGCGGCAACGCCAACGGCAATCGCAGCGGCGGCGGCAATCGTGCCGGCGGCGGTGGCGGCCAGGGCAACACGGGCGGCAACCGGGGCAATCGCGGCGGTAACCGTTCGCGCTGATGCTTCACGGCAGGCCCGGCATGGCGGAGCGGATGCACGGCATTCGCGACACCCCGGGCGCCCGACTGACACGCCGGAAGGCGGCGGACTTATTGCATTGCAGCGGCGTTGTGAAGACGCCCGTCCCACGGGCATTTGCCATGCCAAGCGTTGCAAAATGGCCAAAAACCATATAAAATCAGTGAATAAGCTGGTTGGCGTGCCGGACTTTCTGTTGCGGCGCGCACCTCATGCGCAATGAGGATGTAAGAAATGGGCGTTTCGCCCATTTTTTTTTGCCGCGAGCGTTTTGCGCGGCCGATACCGCCGCGTTGGGGAGTGGGTGTGTCGACACAGGCACGCCGGCCTGGACGGTCGAGGCAGGTATCGTGCGGCGTCCCATGCGGGGCGCGCAGATATAGTCGGGCGCTGATGCGCACGAGTTTTTCTAGGGTGAGCAAAGTTGCAATTGCCAGAACTGATCGAGACCACGGTCGAAGGCCTGGGTTACGAGCTGGTCGATCTTGAACGCGCCGGCGGCGGTTTGCTGCGCGTTTATATCGACAAGCCTGAGGGCATCGGCATCGATGACTGCGAGACGGTAAGCCGTCAGCTCTCGCACGTGCTGATGGTCGAGAACGTCAACTATGACCGACTCGAAGTGTCGTCACCGGGGCTGGATCGTCCGCTGCGAAAGCTGCGCGACTTCGAGCGTTTTGCCGGTGTTGAAGTGAGTCTCACGTTGCGTGTGCCGCTGGACGGCCGCAAGCAGTTCCGCGGCATCTTGCAGGCGCCGCAAGGCGAAAATCTGAGCCTCGAGTTCGAAGGCAAGGGCGGCCCGGCGCTGCTCGAATTCACCCTCGCGGATATTGACCGTGCGCGCCTAGTGCCGCAGATTGATTTTAGGAGTCGCAAACGATGAGTCGCGAAGTATTGCTGTTGGTCGATGCGCTCGCGCGCGAAAAGAACGTCGACAAAGATGTCGTGTTCGGCGCGCTGGAAGCAGCATTGGCTTCGGCCACCAAAAAGCGCTACACCGAAGACGTCGACATTCGCGTGCACATCGACCGCGAGTCGGGCGAGCACGAGAGCTTCCGTCGTTGGTTGGTTGTGCCCGACGAGGCTGGCCTGCAAGAGCCGGACAAGCAGATTCTGTTGTTTGAAGCCAAGGAAGACAACGACGCGATCGAACTCGGCGAATTCGTCGAAGAGCCGGTTGAGTCGGTCGAATTCGGCCGCATCGGCGCGCAAGCCGCCAAGCAAGTGATTCTGCAACGCATTCGCGATGCCGAGCGCGAGCAGATCCTGTCGGACTTCCTCGAGCGCGGCGAAAAGATCATGACCGGTACGGTCAAGCGTCTCGATAAGGGCAACCTGATCGTCGAGTCGGGCCGTGTCGAAGCGCTGCTGCGTCGCGATCAACTGATTCCGAAAGAAAACCTCCGTATCGGTGACCGCGTTCGCGCGTACATCGTGAAGGTCGATCGTACGGCCCGTGGCCCGCAGATCGAACTCTCGCGTACCGCACCGGAGTTCCTGATCGAGTTGTTCGGCATGGAAGTGCCGGAAATCGAGCAAGGCCTGCTCGAGATCAAGTCCGCTGCCCGTGACCCGGGTGTGCGCGCCAAGATCGCCGTGGTGGCCTACGACAAGCGTATCGATCCGATCGGTACGTGCGTGGGTATTCGCGGTACGCGTGTGCAGGCCGTGCGTAACGAACTGGGCGGTGAGAACGTCGATATCGTGCTGTGGTCGGAAGACCCGGCGCAATTCGTGATCGGTGCCCTGGCGCCGGCGGCGGTGCAGTCGATCGTCGTTGACGAAGAGAAGCACAGCATGGACGTCGTCGTCGACGAGAACGAACTGGCCGTGGCGATTGGCCGCAGCGGTCAGAACGTGCGTCTCGCGTCGGAACTGACCGGCTGGCAGATCAACATCATGACGCCGGACGAATCGGCCGAGAAGCAGAGCGAAGAGCGCGGTACGTTGCGCACGTTGTTCATGCAGCGTCTCGATGTGGACGAGGAAGTGGCGGACATCCTGATCGAGGAAGGTTTCTCGAGTCTGGAAGAGATCGCCTACGTGCCCCTCAACGAAATGCTCGAAATCGAAGCTTTCGATGAAGACACGGTGCATGAGTTGCGCAACCGTGCGCGCGACGCACTGCTGACGCAGGCGATTGCCACCGAGGAGAAGGTTGAGGGCGTTGCGCTCGACCTGAAGAGCCTCGACGGCATGACGCCCGAGTTGCTGGCCAAACTGGCCGAGCATGAAATTCAGACGCGCGATGATCTGGCCGAGCTGGCCGTCGACGAACTGACCGAAATGACCGGTGTCGACGAGGAAGCTGCGAAGGCTTTGATCATGAAAGCGCGAGAGCACTGGTTCCAATGATGACCTGCCCCGGCATGCATATGGAACAGTGAACTTTGAAGTTAACCGCAAGGCGCGTGGCCTTGCTTGAAGAGGTTTGAATGGCGAGCATCAACGTAGCCCAATTTGCTGAAGAACTGAAAATGCCGGCCGGCGTGTTGCTGGAGCAACTCAAAGCCGCCGGTGTGGACAAACTCAGCGCCGACGATTCGGTAACGGAAGCCGACAAGGCCCGTTTGCTGGAACACCTGCGCCGATCGCACGGCGCTGGCGACGGCGACAAAAAGAAGATCACTCTGACGCGTCGCCAGACCTCGGAAATCAAGCAAGCCGACTCGACCGGAAAGGCGCGCACGATTCAAGTCGAAGTCCGCAAGAAGCGGACGTTCGTCAAGCGCGACGATGTGGCTGAGGGCGCTGAAAACGCTGCGGTTTCGGCCGAAGACGAAGCACTGCGCCAACGCGAGGAAGACGCACGCCGTGAGGCGGAGCGTCTTGCTGCCGAGGCTGCGGAACTGAAGCTTCGCCAAGAGCAACTCGAACGCGAAGAGGCCGAGCGCCGCGAGCGTGAAGAGAAGGAAGCGGCTGAGCGTCGTGCCCGTGAAGAAGCGGAGCGCGCTGCGGCGGCGGCCAAGGCTGCGGCTGAGCTGAAGGCCAAGGCGGAAGCGAAAGCCGAAGTCAAGGTCGATGCTGAAGCCGACAAGGCTGCTCAGGCCGAGACGGAAAAGGCTGAGCAGGCCAAGCAAGCTGCTGCTCAGGAAGCTGACAAGGCAGCGGCCGCCAAGGCAGACGCTGAGCGCGAGCAGGCCCGCAAGGCCAGCGAAGAAGCGCGTGCAGCCGCCGAGAAGGCCAGTGCTGCGGCCGACAAGGCGCGTGCCGAAGAGGAAGCGATTCGCAAGCGTCGTGCAGCGGCGGAAGCCGAAGCGCGTGCCATTCGCGAAATGCTGAATGCCCCGCGCCGCGTGCTGAAGGCACCGGAGCCGGCACCTGCACCGGTAGCGGCGCCGGCCGCCGCCAAGCCGGAAGCCAAGGGTACGTTGCACAAGCCGGCCAAGCCGGAAGGTTCGACGTCGGCCAAGCCGGCAGACAAGAAGCCTGCGACCACGGCTGCACCGTCGACGACGACCGCCGACAAGAAGGACAAGAAGCCGGGTCAGTGGCAGAAGGATGCCGATAACCGCAACAAGCGTGGCGGCATGAAGACCCGCGGCGACGCAAGCGGTGGCTCGGACGGATGGCGTGGCGGTGGCCGTGGCGGCCGTCGTGGCGATCGTCATGCGCAGGACAATCAGTTCCAGGCACCGAGCGAGCCGATCGTACGTGACGTGCACGTGCCGGAAACCATTACCGTGGGCGATCTGGCTCACAAGATGGCGGTGAAGGCCTCGGAAGTCATCAAGCTGATGATGAAGATGGGTCAGATGGTGACCATCAACCAGGTGCTGGATCAGGAAACGGCAATGATCATGGTCGAGGAACTCGGCCACCGTGCAATTGCCGCGAAGATGGACGATCCGGAAACGCTGCTGTCGCTGGGCAATGACGCACCGGAAGGCGAAGCCTTGCCGCGTCCGCCGGTGGTGACGGTGATGGGTCACGTCGACCACGGCAAGACCTCGCTGCTGGACTACATCCGTCGCGCCAAGGTGGCGTCGGGCGAAGCGGGTGGTATTACGCAACACATTGGTGCGTATCACGTTGAAACGCCGCGCGGCACGGTGACGTTCCTCGACACGCCGGGTCACGAGGCCTTTACGGCCATGCGTGCCCGTGGTGCTCAGGCAACGGACATCGTGATTCTGGTGGTGGCGGCCGACGACGGCGTGATGCCGCAGACGAAGGAAGCGATCGCTCACGCGAAGTCGGCCGGCGTGCCGATCGTGGTGGCGATCAACAAGATCGACAAGCCGGAAGCCAACGCCGACCGCGTGAAGCAGGAACTCGTGGCCGAAGGCGTGGTGCCGGAAGAGTACGGTGGCGATTCGCCGTTCGTGCCGGTGTCGGCGAAGACCGGTACGGGTATCGACGATCTGCTCGAGAACGTGCTGCTGCAAGCCGAAGTGCTGGAACTGAAGGCACCGGAAGCGGCCCCGGCCAAGGGTATCGTGATCGAAGCCAAGCTCGACAAGGGTAAGGGTCCGGTGGCGACGATTCTGGTGCAGTCGGGCACGCTCAAGCGTGGCGACATGGTGCTGGCCGGTCAGGCTTATGGCCGCGTGCGTGCCATGCTCGACGAAACGGGCAAGAACGCGAAGGAAGCCGGTCCGTCGATCCCTGTGGAAATTCAGGGTCTGTCGGAAGTGCCGGGTGCCGGTGAAGAAGTGCTGGTCGTGCAAGACGAGCGCAAGGCGCGTGAAATCGCGTTGTTCCGTCAGGGCAAGTTCCGCGACGTGAAGCTGGCCAAGCAGCAAGCCGCGAAGCTCGAGAACCTGTTCGAACAGATGGCCGACGGCGAAGTCAAGACGCTGCCCCTCATCATCAAGGCAGACGTGCAGGGTTCGCAGGAAGCACTGGCGCAGTCGCTCAACAAGCTCTCGACGCCGGAAGTGCGTGTGCAGATCGTGCACGCCGCCGTGGGTGGCATCAGCGAAAGCGACGTCAACCTGGCAACGGCTTCGAAGGCGGTCATCATCGGCTTCAACACGCGTGCCGATGCACTGGCGCGCAAGCTGGCCGAGTCGAACGGCATCGACATCCGTTACTACAACATCATCTATGACGCAGTGGATGAAGTGAAGGCGGCAATGTCGGGCATGCTGGCACCGGAGAAGAAGGAAGAAATCACCGGTCTCGTCGAAGTTCGCCAGACGTTCCGTGTGCCGAAGGTCGGTACGGTTGCCGGTTGTATGGTGCTCGACGGCTTCGTCAAGCGCTCGTCGAATGTCCGCGTGCTGCGCGACAACGTCGTGGTCTTCACGGGCGAGCTGGATTCGCTCAAGCGCTTCAAGGACGACGTCAAGGAAGTCAAGACGGGCTTCGAGTGCGGTTTGTCGGTGAAGAACTTCAACGACATCCAGGAAGGCGACCAACTGGAAGCGTTCGAAATCACTGAGGTTGCGCGTTCGCTGTAAGGCGCGACGTTCAACGGATGTGGAATGGCCCACCAGGCCGGGTAACCGGTGGGGTGGGCCATTGCATTACTAGCGAGTGAGTCATGGCAAAGAAACGTAATATTCCGGGCGGCCGCAATCTGCGCATCAACGATCAGATTCAGCGCGATCTGTCCGAGCTGATCCAGCGTGAAGTGAAAGACCCGCGTATTGGTCTGGTGACGCTGCAAAGCGTGGAAGTCACGCCGGATTACGCGCATGCGAAGGTGTACTACACCACGCTGACGGGTGACCCCAAGCAGACGGGCGAAGCGCTCAACGAAGCGGCCGGTTATCTGCGTAACATGTTGTTCAAGCGTCTGCACATTCACACCGTGCCGACGTTGCACTTCCACTTCGACCAATCGATCGAACGTGCGATCGAAATGTCGCGCCTCATCGACACGGCCAACGCCACGCGCGCGAAGGAAGAAGAGGAAGCGGGCGGCGTCGACGAAGAAGAACAAGACACGAACGACGTTGATAACGAAGGTAAGGACGAAGGCAAGGACGACGACCGCAAGTAAGCGGTGGTCTCCGTAGTCCCGGGTTCGACCGACTGAGCACGCCGGGCTGCCGAAAGGCCGGTCCGGCGGTGCACGAAGCCTGCTGGCGCACGACGCGCGGCGTGGCTGATTCTCCACGAAAATCTCAAGCTCTCCCGCATCATGACGGACCCGCGTTCGCAGGCACCCCGCCAAAAACTTCCCCGATTCGCCCTCGATGGCGTGTTGCTATTGGACAAGCCGTTGGGGCTGTCGTCGAACGACGCGCTCATCAAGGCCAAGCGCTTGCTGCAAGCGTTGAAAGCCGGGCATACCGGCACGCTCGATCCGTTGGCCACCGGCTTGCTGCCGCTGTGTTTCGGTGAGGCCACCAAGTTCTCGCAGGATTTGCTCGAAGCGGACAAGACCTACGAGGCTCGCGTGCGTCTGGGCGAGACCACGACGACGGGAGATGCCGAAGGTGAAGTGCTGCAAACCCGCGACGTGACGGTCGATGAGGCGTCCATTCGCGCCGTATTGCCGCAATTCACCGGACCGATCTCGCAAGTGCCGCCGATGTATTCCGCACTCAAGCGTGACGGTAAACCGCTGTACGAATACGCGCGTGCGGGTCAGACGCTGGAGCGCGAGGCACGCCAGATCACGATTCACTCGCTGGAACTGCTGGATTGCTCGCTGCCCGACGCGCCGGAGTTCACCTTCCGTGTGACGTGCAGCAAGGGGACGTATGTGCGTACGCTGGCGGAAGACATTGGTGAAGCGCTGGGCTGTGGTGCTCACCTGCGAGCACTGCGCCGGACAGCGGTGGGTCCGTTGACGCTTGACGGTGCGGTGACGCTCGAAGACCTCAACGCCATCGACCAACCGCAGCGTGTGGAAAAACTCGCGCCGGTGGATGCGTTGCTCAAGACCTTGCCCACGGTGTGGCTGGACGACGCGCTTGCCAAACGTTTCGCTCACGGTCAACGACTGCGGCTCGACGAAACGCGTTGCCCGCAAACGCTGCGCACCTGCGCGTCCGGGCACGAAGAGGGTATCGAAGTGAAGGTTTATGCGGAAGCGTTCGATGACAACGCAGCACGCCTGCTCGGCGTCGCCCGCCTCGACAGTGAGGCACTTCTCACGCCGCAGCGCTTGCTCAAGACGCAGTAATCCGCAGCAACAACGTCATTTACAGGGACTCGCGTTCGCGAGTCCCATCACACATTTTCCGAAGCACCGGCGAGCGTGACGCGCCGGCGGCTACGAGCCGGATGTTGACGGCTTCCGGACCAGGGCGGGCCTCACCGCGAATCACTCGGTTGCCACGATTTTCACATTCTTCGCCATGGGCCCCTTGGCGCCTTGAACGACGTCATATTCGACAGGCGTGTCCGCTTCGATACCCATCGCTGCAAACCCCACGAGTGAGGCCGAAGGCAGGAAGACAGCATCACCGCCATCATCCGGCGTGATGATGCCGAAACCTCGGTTGTTGTTAAAGAATTTGACTTTACCTCGTGACATTTTTCGCTCCTTAAAGGGACTTGCGGATCTTGCGCTCAGGAAGTCATTCGAGCGCCGCTCCACCAGTCCATACCGTCAAAAATCCTGCTCAGCCCCGACTTTGCGAAACCCGGTGCCATGACGCTTGTGGCATTGCGGCAAAACAGACCGTCGACAACCTTGTAGTGGTATCCGGCGCCGGCGAGGGCGTCCATCACTTGGTCGAACGTGATTTGTTGCATAGGTAAGAGGAGGTCGACGCCGTGCTGACGGTCCAAGTTGCCGAACAGCCCCCCTATGTCGAGCGACTTTGTGTTGGCAAGGCCCTGCATCTCCTTGGCGTAGGCTGCCGTTGAAAAATCGGTAGACAGGTAGTTGGACACTTTCGCCGCAGCGTCGCCGTACGGCGTGGATCCATAGGCACCGTTGATCACGCCTGCGTAGCTATTTCCCTTCGTGAGCGCTTTGAATCCCTTGTTGCCTTGGAGGCCCATTTTTTCGTGGCGTTGCCGGCAAAGCCGGGCTTCACCCGGCCAAAGCGAGCGACCATCCGGCTATATAAGCCGCCGCCTCGAAGTCCCTGACCCGCAACCACCGCAGGCGCCCGCCGTGCCGTGCCCAATACCCCGGTGCCCAGATTGACCACACCAAAACCAAGTCCGAGATACCCCAGTACGCTCGCCAGCTCCGGATCACTATCCTCCAGGACAATGGAGGAAATATCGAACGCGCTGCCGACCGCAGCGAGCCCGGTCACGCCGATCGCAAGGGCAAGAGAACTGCCGCTGGTAAATGGCGTTGCCAGAAGGCCCAGCACGCTTGCCGCAATACGGAATTCCTGCGTGTACATGAGCGGCATCGTGTCGAGGCGACTGTACTGCGCAATCTCCGCGTGCCCGCTCGGATCGTGATAGTTGAGGGGGTCGCCGTGGCAATAGACGTAGGCGGCAATTCCTCCTATGTCGAACGGACTCATGATGTCGGGCGACTGGAAGCGGCAATGCTCCGGGTCGTACATCCGGTAGCCGTTGCCGAGATGGTAGAACCCCACATAGTTCAGCGGCTCGCCTTTGAAGCCGAGCCAGGTGACTGCACCGGGATCCGAAGTCCGGTAGCCGTAAGGGGAAAAGCGGTAGTACGTGATGGCCTTGGTGTCGAGGTCGATGCTGGCGAAGACGGTCCCCGCCTGATCGCGAAGTTCGAACGAACTGGTTGCCGTCGTCTTGTCGTCGATCGTCGTGGATGCTTCTTGCAGGAAGCATGACGGGCTGTCGTTCTTCAGGACGAGCGTGCGCTTGTTGAAACCGTGCTTCTTTGCATCGTCCTGCTGAGAAACGGCATATCGCCGTTGCCCACGGTAGTGGTAGGTCTCGTTCCACTTTCCCTTACCGGCAGAACCCCCGCGAATTCGCCCAAGATCGTCATACGTGAAGACAAAATCACCGTCTTTCCCACCTGCCGTGGCAGAGCAACTCTTGGCCCGGCCGTTGCCATAGTAGGCGAGGGTGCGGTTCGATCGCTTGGTCAGCCGCCCGGCGTCATCGTTGTCGTACGGCTTGCCGTCCAATGAGGTGAGCACACCGGGTTTGGCGTCGTAGGTGCGCGTCGTCGTCGACACCGAGAGCACCTCCGGACGGCTCGTGCCGGTGTAGAACTCGTTCTCGCTCGACAGTACATTACCGAGCTTGTCGTAATCGAAGACCTGTTTGACGTATTGCTTGCCGCCATAACCTGCGAAACCCGCCTGCGAGCAGGACCAGGTTTTCAGGCGTTGTGAGGCGTCGTACTCGAAGTAGTCGGCGTTCGACGTCTTGTCGTCGACCTTGAGCATGATGCGGTCGATGCGGCCGTCGCCGATGCGTTGGCTTTCAATGACATGCGTCTTGACGCCGGTGCATTCGAATTTGCGCTTGATCTCGATCCCCGAGCGGTTGTAGCTGTACTGCACCGTCATGGTGAGATTCTGTTTCGCGGCCTTGATCGTTTCTTTCGACAGCAGGCCGTTATCCGAATAGACGTACGTGGCTTCGCAGCTATCGTTGATGGAGCGCTCAAGTCGTCCGAAAGCGTCGTACTGGAAGGCCGTCTTCGCGCCGGTGATGTCCTCGAACGCGATGATTTGTTGCCGATGGCTGAAGTGTGTCTTCGATGCTCGCGTGCCAGCGTTGTCCGTCATGGTCTCGGTGTACCTCAGCCCGCTGCCGTCGATCTCGCTCTTGTAGCCCGTGACCGTTGCGGGACGCTCGCCAGCATCGATTTGCCTGCCCCAGCGCGATGCGCCGTTGTACTCGAAGATGGCATCGGTGCCGTTGCTGATCTCTCGGGCGGGACGGCCGAGACCGTCGACCCGCTGTTCGCCCAGCGAGATCGTGCCCTTGTCGTCCTTGAGGTAAGCCGTGACGGCGACACTGGCAAGTGTTTCGTCGGGAAAGATGTTGCTGATCTCGATGCCGTCGGTGGTCGACGTGAGCAAGCGGTCGAAGCGGTCGTAGGTAAAGGCCGTGGGAGCGCCTTTCGCAGGCGTGAGTGTCTTCAGGCGGCCTTGGCCGTCGTAGGCCATCGTGATCTTGTCTCCGGGGAGCGTTGTTCTGCTCCCGTCGATGGTCTCGGTGTTGACCGACGTCATGTTGCCGCCGGCGTCGAAGGCGGTGAGTTTCCTGAATGACGGCGCACCCGATGCGCCGGCACTTTCAGTGAGCGTGCGTTCGGCAGCATCGTAGTCGCGCTGCGTTTCGGCGGCACCGACCACCATGGTTTCGCCCATGGCTTTGCTCGCGAGTGTCAGCGACTGGGTGTCGAGCTCTTTCCCGCCGGCGTCGGTCTGAACTTTCTTGACGCTGCACGTGTTTTTGGCGTCGTCATAGGTCCAGTTCGTCGTCAGCATGCTGTGCTTTACGTTCGCGTAGTCGTAATCGTATTGCTCGTCGCTCGCCAGACGGCCTTGGGCATCGTAGGTGCATCGGCTCATCAGCAGCCAGACCTTGCCATCGGGACTGGCCCAGCTCTCACAATCGCGTGCCAGTTCGTCTCGGATCACACGGGTGCGTTGCTTCGAAACCGAGTCGAGGGTTTCGTGCTGCCATCGCCTGCCTTTGAGCGGTGTGATGGTGTACTCGCGTTGCCCGGCAGTGACACCCTCCTGCGAGGCGGTTTCCTTGATCAGAATGCCAAACTTGTCATAGTTGCACGTGGTCTTGACGCCCTCGCCATCGACAGATTCATCGATGCGTCCGGTTAGCGCGGAGCGTGTCTGGCTCAATGTGAACGTCGTTGCATCCGCCGTCTCGGTCGTCGTCAGGACGGTGATCTTTCGCTTGTTCTTGGCGTCGGTCTTGTAAGTGAACGAGGTCTTGATTTCCGAACCTCTGACCTTGCCGCCGCCCGCACCGATCAGCCACGCCGAGGTTGTGCTGATCTGGCCAAACCCGGGGTCGTTGACGTTCGTCTGATAGGCGATGTCTTCGAGGTGCATCGAGCGGTCGGTCCACTTGCCGGCACTTGGCTGTTTCAATTTAAAACCGCGGGCGTTGGTCTTGCTCTGCTGAACCAGACTTTTGTTCAGTGTGTCGATGAGGCTCTGCGTCTGGTCCTTGGATTTCTTGTCGCCGGCGGTACTGAGTTGTTTGTCGAGACTATCGAGCAGTGCCTTGGCAGCTGCTTTGGCGATTTTCAGTTGCTCCGCGCTGACGTCGATTTCTTCGTATGACGGGTGCATCACGGTGAGTTTTCTGCCCGGCAGAAGCACGTATTCCCGGTCAACGCCAGCTACGGGTTTGCAGGTGAGACTGGCATAACCGTAGTACGTGAGACGTAGTGCATATTTTTTGCCGCCATCCTGCCGACAAACGAGTTCGGACTCCACGTGCGAGGTGAAGTTCTGGGTGTCGCCCGCGTAGCTCATGTCGAAAGGGAGTTGAAAGGCGGCTTTCGCGTAGTCGTTTTTGGTGATCGACATCGTGACTGTCGAATCGATTCTTGTGCCCCATGTCAGCCCGCCGGAACCGAACGCGACGAAGCCGAGGCCAATCGGATTGGTGAAATCCACGACCTTCAACAGGATGCCGAAGAAGCTGGTGTCGTGATAGCTCGTCGCGTTTTCCTTGACGGTGTACGCGGCGTAGTTGTTGAAGTAGGTCCATTCGGTGATCGTGTCACCTTGAGTGGACTTGATGAGGTTGCCGCTGGCATCGTATTCGAGCGCGAGTTCGTCAACGACGACGTTGGCGATTTTCTTGATCGTTTTATGCGTCGCGGTGCCGCGTGCCTTGTCGATGCTGACGCTTTGTTCCGTGAGTACGGTGACATCGGCGGCGGTGACGGCTTCGGAGACTTGTCCGGTGTCATTGAACGAGTACACGCGCGAGAGAACGTTCTTGTTGCCTTGTGTGCAGGCAATGGTGGTCTTGTTGGCGTCGTACTTGTAACTCTCGATCAAGGCGGTGACGGTCTCACCGGGCAAGGTGGTGTGCTTGACGATCTGCTTGTCGTTGAACTCCATCAACTCGGCGTGCGTTGAGGTTTCCAGCACATCCGGATCTCCCTTCTTTTCCGCCGGCATTGACTGCTGGCGGCGCATTTCGAATTTCTTGATCGCGCCTTGTTCATTTTCGAGAACGTAGATTGTCTTGGCGGTTCCGATCGCGCCTGTGCCTTCAATGGTTTGCTCGAAGGCATAGCGCGTATTGGCATATGTGCAGGCGTAGCTCACCTGCTCGTCGCTACCGGGGAAAAGGGTGATGCTTTTCAGGACTGGCGCCGGGATTTTGGCGCCGATATCGGCGAGCGGTGAATCCATCCAGTCTGCGTTTAGCAGACGACCGTCATCGTCATTGATGGCGACGACTCGCGGTCCGCCTCGGAACAATGTCCAATCGAATTTCAGTGACCGGCCCGAGGGCAGGATGTAGTGAGTCGGGTATATCCATGATTTTTGAGCGCCTGCCTGCTGCCTGAGTAAATCACTAGTTCCGAATTTTTCTGAGACGCCATTCTTGTGATAGACGACTAAGGCATAACCCGGGCCCTCCACCAGAAAATCCCCGCCGTTGAATGATTCACCCGAGCGCAACTCGAAGTTAAGCGTGCGCCCGTCGCACAGCGGAAGATTCGCAAAAGTATCGTAGGGATCATCCGCTAGGCTTTCCCGAACTCTCGTGTAGATACCGCAAGGAAGAATATTGAGGTCGCCTTCGTGGGTCTTGCACGAAAGACTGATGTCGAGCGCCGGTGACGTACCGGCATCGGCGAAAAGACTGGCGATCGGAATTCTTAAAAGGCCCTGACCGCTTTTGGGGCTGACGACTACGTGCCGGTTCATCGACGCATAGGTTTCGAACGCCAATTGTGCGTTGCTGCTGAAATGCTTGATCGGAGACATGTTGACGCTCCCACGAAGGCGGCGATATGCCGGAGTTGCCTTCATTGAAGCACCACGAATCACGGCCAAACACTGTCAACGTTGACAGGCGACAGCCGTCAGACGCCGTGGGACGCTGACGTCAGAACGTGGGAGCGAGGGGGAGTGGGGCAGGGCGGGGGTACGGCGAACGCTGGGAAGACAGCGTGGCGGGCGGGCGGTGAGACTACCGCCCGCATTGCCGAGTTAGTTGGCGACGTTCTCGGGCTTGAGGGCGTCGATGGCGCCCAAGGCAGCACGAACGTCCATGGCGTACTTGGCGAGCGCTTTCTGCTCGTCGGTCTTCGGCTCGAACGACGGCACGCTGACCGGGTGATTGCTCTCATCGACCGCGACGAAGACCATCAGGCAGTCAGTCGTCTGACGCAGTTCGCCCCATTTCGGGTCACCGGCGTGCACCGACACATGGATGTGCATGCTCGTGCGCCCCGTGGCGACGATGCGCGCACGCAGTTCCACCAGATTGCCCACCAGAATCGGCCGGTGGAAGTGAATATTGCCCACGCTTACCGTGACGCAATAACGGCCCGACCACGTGGCGGCGCAAGCGTAGGCCACTTCATCGATCCATTTCATCAACGAGCCCCCGTGCACCTTGCCGCCAAAGTTGACGGCAGCCGGTTCGGCCAGGAATCGGAAGGTGATCTCGGAGCGGTCGCTCTGGTTTTGCGGGGTATTCATGATTGTGCTGATTGTGCGGGGGAAATGTATCGTCGGGCGCCGCCCATTGCAGAGCGTTCGGCCGTCAGAACGCCGATGATACTGCGAATGCGCAAAACGCGTGCCGACGGGTGACATTTCCAGGCAGGCGAAATCTGAAAGCGGATGGACAATGGCCGCGCATAACGTTGTGATTTCCCCCGCTACGCAATGTGGGGTGACGCGATGCCAGGCATCGTCAACGTCGCCGGCTAGCGTCGTGCCATGGCACGAACCTCGGCGCCATGGAGCTTGCAGGATGCTATCCAGCATTGGCGGATTGCCCGCCGCGGCGACATCAGTTGTCCCATTGAATTCCTCGCCTCGCGGAATCGACCCCCCTTCGGAACACCAAGCCATGCTCCCGGCCGAGGCGCTTCCTCGCTATTCGCGGGTTGCCGGGGCAGGGGTGCTGATGGCCCACATGGCCAATTTTGCCGCGCAAGCGGCAAGCGCAGCCGCCCCGTACATGGCGCCGGGGTACTTCGCCGGGATCGCTGCCGAGGTTATGTACGAAGCGACCATGGTGCCATCGACTTCCACCTCTTCCACAGTATTTCCACCCAACCCGGCGTATTCACCCGTTCAAGTGTTACGCATCGGAAGCGCTGTCTTCACGCCGGGGATGATGCTGGCGCCATATTTCGCATTGCTCGCGCTGGGCGACCTGATTTGCTGGTCCATCGAAATCGGTAAGCCCGGGGCCCTGCGGTTTCGGGGCGACAGCGTTGCCAACCTCATGGGATGGATGAATGAGCTCGGGGTCTTCGAACAAATGCTTGCCGCGCTGGGGCCGCCCGAACCTTCCGGCGGCGAAGCGCCCGGCAGCATGGTCACGCCAAGTCCATCGATTCGCGCCGCCATGCTCACAACGGTTCTCGACAAATTACGCGGAAAGCTCGTCATGCATGACGATCCGCATTGGCAGAAGCAACTCGCGTGCTATATCCGTTCTGCCTCTACGACCCTATTTATCCTGCTCGTGGCGCGTTTGCCGTTCAGCAGCGATGTGTCGACGGTGCCCGATGGTTTGATTGCGCTTTATCGATGGATCGAGGGCGTGGCAGGGGCGACGAAAGCCGCCGCGTCAACGTCGGATACGCTGGTCGATAAGTACTATGCGCCCGATGCACCGGCTTACCCATTGGAAAGCGTGCATGTCGAGGCGCGTGATCCCGACGTGCGGGAGTGAACGGACGAGGTAAATGTGTGTGCGGTGCCCGCCATTGGGGCACGCCGCCAAACGAAAAAAACCCCGCTAACGTCAGCGGGGTTCAAGAAGTGCCCGGTAGTACAGAGCAGGGCCGGGCACTCGGGGGGAAGGAGGTTCCCGGGGGTGTCGCGAGGGTGCTGCTTAGTGAGCCCCCGCCGCAGCGTCGCCGCCGCCACCGCCACGTATCGGGCGTGTAATCCACACCATCGCGATCATCAGCACGAACAACAACGCCGAGATCCAGAAGATGTCGTTTGCGCCCAGCATCGCCGACTGCTGCGTGACGATGCGATCGATGTAGCCATGCGCCTGTGGTGTCGACATGCCCAACTGATTGAGCGTCTGCACCGAGTCGTTGAACGTCGCATCGTACGGTGTCAGATGCTCGGTCAACTGCGCGTGATGCAGCGTGATGCGGTTATCCCACACCGTGGTCGCAATCGACGTGCCTACCGCGCCGCACGTAATCCGCACGAAGTTCGACAGACCTGCCGCTGCGGGAATGCGGTGCGCCGGCAAGCCCGACAGAATGATGGCCGTGAGCGGGATGAAGAACATCGACATCGGCACGCCCTGCAAGAACGTCGGAATCATCAGCGTGCGCGTATCGACCAGCGTGTTGAAGTGCGAACGCATCACGAAGACCAGCGCGAACAGCAGGAACGACACCGTCACCACCCAGCGTGCATCGAGCTTTGGCAGCGTCTTGCCGATAATCGGCGACAAGATGATGGCGAATAACCCGACCGGTGCCATCACCAGCCCGGCTTCGGTTGCCGTGTAGCCGAGATAGATCTGCAACCACTGCGGCAAGATCACCAGATTCCCGAAGAACAGCCCGTAACCGACCGAAATCGCCACCACGCCGCCCGTGAAATTGACCCGCTTGAACAGCGTCAGGTCCACCACCGGGTGCTTCTCGGTGATCTCCCAGATCACGAAGAAACAGAACGCCACGAGTGCGACCAGCGCCAACGCGACAATCGTTGCCGAGTTGAACCAGTCGAGTTCCTTGCCCTTGTCGAGCATCACCTGCAACGAGCCGACCCAGATCACCAGCAAGGAGAGACCGATCTTGTCGATCGGCTTTCGCTGCGTGGGTGTTTCGCGTTTCTTGTAAATCATCCACGTCACATACGCAGCGGCAATACCCACCGGAATGTTGATGTAGAAGATCCACGGCCAATGGTAGTTATCGGAAATCCAGCCACCCAGAATCGGCCCCATCACCGGGGCGACGAGTGTCGTCATGCCCCAGAGTGCCAGGGCCATCGAACTCTTGGCCGGCGGATAACTTGAGAGCAGCAGCGACTGCGACAGCGGAATCATCGGGCCGGCCACGGCACCCTGCAACACACGGGCAGCGAGCAGAATTTCGAGCGTGGGCGCCATGCCGCACAGCCACGAAGCCAGCACAAACAACAGAATCGACGTGATGAACAGACGCACCGCGCCGAAGCGCTCGGTGAGCCAGCCCGTCAACGGTACAGAAATGGCGTTGGCGACGGCGAACGACGTAATCACCCACGTGCCCTGACTCGACGAGACACCGAGGTCACCGGAAATGGCAGGGATGGACACGTTGGCAATCGACGTGTCGAGCACGTTCATGAACGTGGCGAGCGACAGCGCGATCGTGCCGAGTACCAACTGGCCGCCCGAGAGCGGGCCAGGAGCGTTTTGAGTTGCCATGAGTTGTCAAAGGGGGTGGGGGGCACCCCCCTCCGATTTACAGGGGACGCGCGCGAGCGGGCTGGTTGCGCGTGTCGTTGGCGGCGCCCGAAGCGCCCGAACCAGCAGCCGCGCCAGCGTTTTCAGTGATGATCTTCGCCACGATGTCGTCGGCGTCGTGCCCGACCTTGTCGTACACGTCGGTCGAATACACCGGCAGCGTCGGCGCTTCACCCAGCTCCTTGCCGTCGGTGTTGCGCACGTTCACCTTCACCTGCATCGACAGGCCCACGCGCAGCGGATGCTGTTGCAGTTGCTTCGCGTCCAGCGCAATACGCACCGGCAGACGTTGCACCACCTTGATCCAGTTACCCGTGGCGTTCTGTGCCGGCAGCAGCGAGAACGCGCTGCCCGTACCTGCCGAGAAGCCCGCCACCGTGCCCTTGTACTCGACCGCCGAGCCGTAGACGTCGGCCGTGAGCGTCACCGGCTGACCCACGCGCATGTGCGCAATCTGCACTTCCTTGAAGTTGGCATCCACCCAGACTTCGTTGAGCGGCACCAGCGCCATCAGCGGTGCACCCGTCGCGACACGCTGGCCGACCTGCACCGAACGCTTGGCGACATAGCCGTCCACCGGCGCCGGAATCGACGTGCGGGCGTAGTCGAGATACGCGGCACGCACTTGCGCGGCCGCCTGCTGCACGTTCGGATGCGTGGTGACCGACGTTTTGTCGGTCAGCGCCTTGTTCGACACCAACTGCGCACGGGCCTGCTCAAGCGCGGCTTGTGCCGACTTCACAGCATCCTGAGCGTGAGCCAGTTCTTCGCGTGACACGGCGCCCGAGGCAATCGCCATCTCGCGGCGCTTCACGTCGGCCTGTGCCTTGGCCAGATCCGACTCGCGCATCGAGACCGTCGCCGCGTAGGCGTCGTTGTTCACGAAATACGTACGCACCTGACGCACGGTCTGCGCCAGATTCGCTTCCGACTTCAGCAGGGCCACGCGGGCATCGGTCTGGTCGAGCGTGACCAGCGGCTGGCCAGCCTTGACCATCTGCGTATCGTCGACCTTCACGCCTGTGACGGTGCCGGAGACTTGCGGCGTGATCTGCACCACGTTGCCCGCCACGTACGCATCGTCCGTGTCTTCGTAATAACGCGCATAAAGCGCGTAGTAGGCGCCGTAGCCGATCGCTGCAATCACGATCACGGCCGTCAGCGTCAGCATCATGCGGCGTCGCTTGCCGTTGTTCGGGGCCGGCGTAGCAGGCGCTTGTTGTTGGTTGTCGCTCATCATTCGCTCCGTACTAATCTCTCAATGTGCTTTTTGACGTTGTGTCTTGTGTGTCTTATGTGCTGCTGTGCGGTTCAGGGCAGGTCAGTGCGTTTGCGTTGCCGCATCGCCGTCGGCCGTGGCCGGGCGTTCCTGCCCGACGACCAGACCGGCTGCCTGCGCGTCGAAGCCACCGCCCAGCGCCTTGATCAGTCCGATCTGCTGGTCGCGGCGTGCGCCTTCGATATTCACGCGTGTCTGTTCTTGCAGCAGCAGCGACGACTCGGCTGTGAGCACTGTCACTTGCGGCGTGAGGCCTGCCTTGTAACGGTCGATGGCCAGATCGTAGGCACGCTGCGCAGCGTTTTGCGCCACGCGTTGCGACACCATCTGCCGGTCGGCGGAACGAATCGATGACATGCGGTCGGCGATATCGCCGAGTGCCTTGTTCAGCGTCGAGTCATAGTTCGCCACGGCGCTTTCATACGCGGCGTACTGACCCTTGAGGTTGGCGCGCAGGCGCCCGCCGTCGAAGATCGGCAGCGAAATCACCGGACCGGCCTGAATGTTCTGGCTGCTCGGATCGATCAGCTTGCCCAGCCCGAAGGTCGAGAAGCCGAAAGCGGCGTTGAGGTTCACGTCCGGGTAGAAGCGTGCCTTGGCAACGTCCACACCCTTGAGTTGAGCTTCCACGCCCCAGCGGGCCGAGACCACATCGGGACGGCGGCCGAGCAGGGCGAGCGGCAGGTTGTCGGGCAGCGCCGGCGTCGGCAGTTGTGCAAGCTTCGGACGCTCGATTTCAAGGCCGCGGTCCGGGCCCTTGCCGAGCAGCACGCCCAGTTGGTGGCGCGTGAGCAGGATCTGGCCGTCGAGTTGCGCGAGTTGCGTCTCGATATCGGCGGTATTGCTTTCGGCCTGTTTCTGTTCGACTTGCGTGTCGAGTCCGGCGCGCACACGGTCGTTCGTCAGCTTGCCCAGGTTCTGGCGCTGCTTGCCGATGCGCTCCAGCACGTCATGCAGGGCGTATTGCTGCGCGAGCTGGTTGTACGAGCGAGCCACTGCGGTGGAGAGTGCGAGGCGCACTTCCTGATCTTCGGCTTCTTCGGCGCGCTCGGCGTTGGTCGCCTGCGCACGTGCCGAGCGATTCTTGCCCCACAGGTCGAGTTCCCACGACAGCGAGGCATTCAGGTCGCCCTGAGTGAACCAGGTGCCACCGTAACCCGGCGGATAAATGGTGTTTTCCGTGAATTTCTCGCGATACACGTCGGCCTGGAAACCGACGGACGGCAGCAGCGCCGCAGCGGCACCTTCCGTTTGGGCCTGTGCGGCCTTCAGACGCGCGGCTGCCGAGGCCAGATCGGGGTTGGTCGCGAGCGCTTCGTTGATCAACGAGACGAGTTGCGGATCGCCAAAACGCTGGGCCCAGTCAGTGCCCGGCCATTGACCGCCCTCGGCGGGCAGGCTGCGCTGGGTCTGATACTGGTCGGGCGTGGAAATCTGCTTGTCGCTATGGATACCGGCGAAATTCGCACAACCGGCAAATCCCAGCGTCACTGCCGCCAGACAAAGGGCGGAAATCGCTGTGCGGGCCCGCAGACGCGGGAGGAACGGTGAGGCCGCTTTCATCGCAAAACCTTTACGAGTGAAGTCTTCTACTGACAATAATCGGGGAATCGGGCACTTGCGAGTCCGTGCAATAGTGGACATGGCAAGCTTTATTCGAGGGGAATCCGGCGGTTATCCGCTCTCTCCGTTGGCAATGACGCGCCGCAGGAGGCTCTTCAGAAAGCCCATTTCTTCGACGGAGAAGCCACGCATCAGGTGATCGGCGGCACGCACGAAGATATCCGGCATGCGGTCGGCCATCGCGTTGCCCGCCTCGGTCGCACTCAGATCGACCGTGCGGCGGTCGGTCTTGCTGCGCTCGCGCACCAGCAGGCCATGCGCTTCGAGACGGTCGAGCAGCCGGGTTACGGCGCTCGCATCTATACAGTAGTCGCGCGCCAGATCGGCTGCCGTCTTGCTTTTACCCGTAGCTACCTTATAGAGCATGGTGGCTTGCGTGCTGGTCAGCCCGTACTGCGAGGTTTCCTTCGTCAGTTCGGCCATGATCAGCTGACGCACCCGGGCCACCAGATAGCCAAGGGAATCGTCGATGTTGTAACCGTTGCGGGGCGGGTCGACGGCGGGCGCCGCATCGCTGGGCGGCGTCGGCGCTGAATCGTTGAGCGTGGCGGGTGGTTCGGCCATTTTCGTGATGATGCAATAATTGACTTGTCACGATTATAGCGGGCACTTAATAAAAAGCAAGGCGATGCAATAGTTGACTAGGCATATATTTCACGTCGCACTAGAAAGAAGCCTCTAATTGGTGCGTGGCGGGAGGTTGGCGTGCGGGGGAAATTCGTGACGGCGCGGTGTCAATGCGGTAAGCCGTTGTTGCATTGCAGAAATGCCATGACGTGGGACATGCGCAAGTGGTAGAATCGCGGATTCTCCAAAGGCTTTTTTCGAGCACCTTTTCATGACCCGCGCTCTCCGTAACATCGCTATCATCGCGCACGTCGACCACGGCAAAACCACGCTGGTTGACCAATTGCTGCGCCAGTCGGGCACCTTCCGCGAAAATCAGCACGTCGCTGAACGCGTGATGGACTCGAACGACATTGAAAAAGAGCGCGGCATCACGATCCTCGCCAAAAACTGCGCCGTCGAATACGAAGGCACCCACATCAACATCGTTGACACCCCGGGTCACGCGGACTTCGGTGGTGAAGTCGAGCGCGTGCTCTCGATGGTCGACAGCGTGTTGCTGCTGGTCGATGCCGTCGAAGGTCCGATGCCGCAAACCCGCTTCGTGACCCGCAAGGCCCTGGGCCTCGGTCTGAAGCCGATCGTCGTGGTCAACAAGATCGACCGTCCGGGCGCACGTCCGGATTGGGTGATCAACCAGACGTTCGATCTGATGGACAAGCTCGGTGCTACCGACGAGCAACTGGATTTCCCGGTTGTCTACGCCTCGGCACTGAATGGTTTCGCGAGCCTCGACTCGGACGTGCGTGAAGGCGATATGCGCCCGCTGTTCGACGCGATTCTCAAGAACGTGCCCGTGCGTGAAGCCGACGTCGACGCGCCGCTGCAACTGCAAATCAGCTCGCTCGACTACTCGACGTTCGTCGGCCGTATCGGTATTGGCCGTATTACGCGCGGCAGCATCAAGCCGGGCCAGCAAGTGGCCATGCGCTTCGGTCCGGAAGGCGAAGTGCTCAAGCGCAAGATCAACCAAGTGCTGACGTTCCAAGGCCTGGAGCGCGTGATGTCGGACGGCGCGCAAGCCGGCGACATCGTGCTGATTAACGGTATCGAAGACGTGGGTATCGGTGCAACGCTGTGCGACATCGATACGCCGGAAGCGCTGCCGCTGCTGACGGTGGACGAGCCTACGCTGACCATGAACTTCTGCGTGAACACGTCGCCGCTGGCCGGCCGTGAAGGCAAGTTCGTGACGAGCCGCCAGATTCGCGACCGTCTGCACAAGGAACTGAACCACAACGTGGCGCTGCGCGTGAAAGACACGGCCGAAGACTCGGTCTTCGAAGTGTCGGGCCGTGGCGAACTCCACCTGACGATTCTCATCGAGAACATGCGTCGCGAAGGCTATGAACTGGCCGTGTCGCGTCCGCGCGTGGTGCTCAAGGAAATCGACGGCGTGAAGCACGAGCCGTACGAAATGCTGACCATCGACCTGGAAGACGATCACCAGGGCGCGGTCATGGAAGAAATCGGCCGCCGCAAGGGCGAAATGCTGGACATGGTCTCGGACGGCCGTGGCCGTACGCGTCTGGAATACCGCATTCCGGCCCGTGGCCTGATCGGCTTCCAGGGCGACTTCCTGTCGATGACCCGTGGTACGGGCCTGATGAGCCACATCTTCGATGCTTACGCACCGCTCAAGGATGGTTCGCTGGGTGAGCGTCGCAACGGCGTGCTGATCTCGCAAGACGACGGCGCTGCCGTGGCCTACGCACTGTGGAAGCTGCAAGATCGCGGCCGCATGTTCGTGTCGCCGGGCGATGCGCTGTACGAAGGCATGATCATCGGTATTCACAGCCGTGATAACGACCTCGTGGTCAACCCGATCAAGGGCAAGCAGCTCACGAACGTGCGTGCGTCGGGTACCGACGAAGCCGTGCGTCTGGTGCCGCCGATCGCGATGAACCTCGAGTACGCGGTGGAATTCATCGACGACGACGAACTGGTTGAAGTCACGCCGAAGACGATCCGTCTGCGCAAGCGTTACCTCAAGGAACACGAGCGCAAGCGCGCTTCGCGCGACGCGTCGTAAAGTAGTCGCCGGCGATAGGGTCGGCAGCCAGTGGGAGTCTCCCGTCCGGTTGCAGATGCCAGTCTGTTGGAAAGAAAGCCGGTGCTCAGCGCCGGCTTTTTTTATTCGACGCGCCCGTGCGTTTTCGACCCGGCCGAGTCACTTTGTACGTTCCGACTTCACATCAACCCCCTCGATCTAGCTACTCGACATGACTGAGTTTGTTCGCACTGAGATTCGTGGCCGTATCGGTTTCATCACGCTCGCACGCCCGAAGGCGCTTAACGCACTCTCGCACGACATGATTCGTGCGATCGCCAGCGCTTTGCACGTCTGGCGAGACGATCCCCAAGTGCTGGGCGTCGTGTTGCAGGGCGAAGGCGAGAAGGGCTTGTGCGCAGGCGGTGACATTCGCTATTTCCATGAAGTCGTCAGCCGGGGTGGCGAAGCGACGGCGGGCATCATGGACTTCTTCACCGACGAATACACGCTGAACTACACCATCGCCACATATCCGAAGCCGTACATCGCGTTGATGGATGGTGTGGTGATGGGCGGTGGCATGGGGATCTCGCAAGGCGCAGCGTTGCGCATCGTGACCGAAGCCACACGCATGGCGATGCCGGAGACAGCCATCGGCCTGTTTCCCGATGTTGGCGGCGGGTTCTTCCTCGCGAATCTTGCGGGGCACCTCGGTGAATATCTCGGCATGACGGGCACGGTGTTCGGCGCCGTTGACGCCTGCGAGATCGGTCTGGCCGACGTGGTGATGCCGCGTGCGTCGCTGTCGGCGCTATGCGAGCAACTGGCAACGGGGGACTGGCAAGATAGCGATGCCGTGCTGAATGCAGCCCGCAATTTCGCGCGCGAAAGTCTGCCCCCGGTTGGGCTGGCTCAGGGCAAGCTCGCGGCACTGCGTGACGTCATCGACACGCACTTCGGTCATGCTGACGCCACGGCAATTCTGCATTCGCTGGCGCGTGAAGCGCGTTGCGAATATGCTGGCTGGGCGCAGGAAACCGAGGACCTGCTGCGTAACAAGCGCTCACCGCTGATGGTGTGCGTCACGCTGGAGCAAGTGCGGCGTGCTCGCAAATTGTCGCTGGCGGAAGACCTGCGGGAAGAATGGCTGATGATGCGCTGCGTTTTCAATCTGGATGGGCGCACGGGTGCCGAAGGTGTTGAGGGCATTCGCGCGCTCGTGGTCGATAAAGACCACGCACCACGTTGGCAACACGCTCGTATCGAAGACGTCAAACCGGCAGACGTTGCCCGGTTCTTCGATGGCGAGCGTCGCGGCGCAGATCACCCGTTGGCAACGCTGGGCGAGTAAAAGACGCCGCGCCTACGCGCGAATACACGCGCCTACACCGCTGCCTGACAAAACTGCTCGCCAACGGCCTGATCGAGTTTGCGACAGATGTCGGCGATGCTGCCGACCATCACGATGTGCGAGACGTCACGATAGACGCGCACATCGTCATGCGCGTCGCGGCGTGTCTGCAATTCACGCACATTGCGCGATGCCTTGACCGCTTGCGCAGCGGGGCAGGCGCGACGCGCAGCCGAACTGACAACTGAAGCGATAGCGCGGGGCAGGGCGGTAGTGCGGGTACGCGTCGGGACCGTGTAAGAACGTGCGATGGCCGGTGCGGCCGCGAACGGTCCGGACAAGGCCGACAGGCCATACACCGCAGACAGACGCGCCTGCGCTGAGGCGGTGGCCGTGCGAATGCGCGGTTGACCGAGGGACGTGCGCAGCAAACCAAAGAGTCGAGCCATGATGCGTTTCCTTCTTCCAATAGCGGTTGGAGAGAGGTGTCCTGTCGCATCGCTTCACAAATCGCAGGCGCAGCAGGGCACGGGCGCCGGACCCAGCCCGGCGCAAATCAGCGTTACTTGATCGTCAGGGAATGGCGCGCGACGTGAAGTCGTTGCGCGCCTTTGGCTTGCGCCTAGAGATCGTTATTGCGAATCAGGCCGACCGCGATCCCTTCCAGCGCAAAATCACCACTGCCTTCGTTGACGTTGATGTTCTCGAAGTCAGGGTTCTCGGCAATCAGCTCCACGCCGCCCTTCACGCGGTGGAAGCGCTTGACCGTGACGTCGTCGCCGATACGCGCCACGACGATTTGTCCTTCGCGCGCATCTGCGGCTTTCTGCACGGCCAGCAGATCACCGTCGAGAATGCCGGCATCGCGCATCGACATCCCGCGCACTTTCAGCAGGTAATCGGGCTGACGGGCAAACATGTTCGGATCGCACTGGAAATTGCGTTCGATATGCTCCTGCGCCAGAATCGGGCTGCCTGCGGCCACGCGCCCGACGAGCGGCAGCGAGAGTTGCATCAGCCCCATATGCGGCAGCGTGAACTGATGCACGCCGCCCGCCTCATCGAGACGTTTGAGCCGGATGCCGCGCGATTGCCCGGCGGAAAGCTCGATCACACCCTTGCGCGCCAGCGCCCGCAGATGTTCCTCGGCCGCATTGGCCGAAGAGAAGCCCAGCTCGGCGGCAATCTCTGCGCGTGTCGGCGGGAAGCCGGTGCGCTCAATGGCCTGGCGAACCAGTTCGTAGACCTGCTGTTGACGTGCGGTAAGTTTGATCATGGCATCACTGTATGGAAGCACAGGTGGCTGTATTTTTATACAGTGTTTCCAAAAGCGCAAGCGAAAACTTCAAGTACTTCATGAGCTTCGCGCTCAAATACCCCGATTTCTGCCGCAAACCGGTGCCCCTCATCCCTCAGCACAAAATCTCTAATCCTTATTCCGGTATAAACAAAAGCCAAAATATTATTTTTAATTATTTAGCCGCCCCCCTAGACTGGCCTCCTACCACACGAAAGCAAAAAAGGAGCGAAAGTCATGAGCATTGCAGCACGGGGTTCGAAAGCTAAGAAACTGGCGACCGCACTGGGCGCTATCGCACTGTCCGTCGGCATGACGGTACAGGCACAAGCGGCAAGCTTTTCGCTGCTCAACGTGTCGTACGACCCGACGCGTGAGCTTTATGCCGATTACAACAAGGCTTTCGAAGCCCATTACAAACAGACCACGGGTGACACCGTCACGCTGAAGGCCTCGCACGGCGGTTCGGGCAAGCAAGCCCGCACGGTGCTCGATGGCGCACCGGCCGATGTGGTCACGCTCGGTATTTCTGCCGACATCGACGAACTCGCGCAAGCCGGTCTGGTGAACAAGGACTGGCAGAAGCGCCTGCCGGACAACGCCACGCCGTACACGTCGACCATCGTGCTGCTCGTGCGCAAGGGCAACCCCAAGAACATCAAGGACTGGGACGATCTGGCCAAGCCGGGCATCAGCGTCGTGACGCCGAACCCGAAGACGTCGGCCGGCGCCCGCTGGAACTACCTCGCCGCATGGCTGTTCGCGCTCAAGGCACCGGGCGGTAATGAACAGAAGGCGCAGGACTTCGTCAAGGCGATCTACAAGAACGTGGGCGTGCTGGACTCGGGCGCACGCGGCGCGACGACGACGTTCGTCGAGCGCGGCATCGGCGACGTGCTGATCGCCTGGGAAAACGAAGCGCTGCTGTCGGTGAAGGATCTCGGTCCGGACAAGTTCGACATCGTGGTGCCGTCGTCGTCGATTCTGACGGAGCCGCCGGTGGCCGTGGTTGACAAGAACGTCGACAAGCATGGCACGCGCAAGGTGGCCGAAGCCTATCTGCAATGGCTGTACTCGCCGCAAGGGCAGGAGATTGCCGCGAAGCACTTCTATCGTCCGCGTTCGCCGGAAATCGCCAAGAAGTACGCGTCGCAGTATCCGAAGCTCAAGTTGTACACGGTGGACGCCGATCTCGGCGGCTGGACCAAGACGCAGGCCAAGCACTTCGCTGACGGCGGCATCTTCGATCAGATCTACACCAAGAAGTAATTCGGAAAAAAGGAACGAAGGGGACGATCGCATGAGTACCGCACTGTTTCCAATCTGGCGTAAGCCGAGTGCATTGCCGGGCTTCGGCCTGACGATGGGCTACACCGTGGCGTACCTGAGTCTGGTCGTGCTGGTGCCGTTGCTGATGGTCTTCATCAAGGCAAGCTCGCTCGATTGGGCGAGTTTTGTCACCGCCGTGAGTTCGCCGCGCGTGCTGGCGTCGTATCGCCTCACGTTCGGCATCTCGCTGGCGGCAGCGCTCCTGAACGCTGTGTTCGGTTTCATTCTGGCGTGGGTGCTGGTGCGCTACACGTTCCCCGGCAAGCGCATCGTCGATGCGCTGGTCGATCTGCCGTTCGCGTTGCCCACGTCGGTCGCGGGCATCGTGCTCGCCGCCATCTACGCCCCGAATGGCTGGATCGGCCGCTGGTTCGAGCCGCTGGGTATCAAGATTGCCTTCACGCCGCTGGGTATTTTTGTCGCGCTCACGTTCATCGGTCTGCCGTTCGTGGTGCGCACGCTGCAACCGGTGCTCGAAGAGTTCGAGCGCGAGCAGGAAGAAGCGGCGGCTTGTCTGGGCGCTTCGCGCTGGCAGACCGTGCGTCACGTGATCCTGCCGGCGGTGTTGCCGGCGCTGCTGACCGGCTTCGCACTGGCATTTGCCCGCGCGGTCGGTGAGTACGGTTCGGTCATCTTTATCGCGGGCAACATTCCGATGGTCTCGGAAATCACCTCGCTGCTGATCGTGACCAAGCTCGAACAGTTCGACTACGCAGGCGCTGCGGCATTGGCCGTCGTCATGCTCGTGATCTCGTTCGTGCTGCTGCTCCTCATCAATACCCTGCAATGGTGGCTGCAACGCCGTCATTCGGGCCGACGCGCCAGCGGCGCGTGATTCCAGAGAAAGATTCGATCATGTCCGATTCGCTTACTCTCCCGGCCGCCGCTGCGCACGTGCCGAAAGTGCGCAGCACCGATCCGACCGACGAGCCCAGGCTCGTCAAGGTCGTGTTGATCGGTCTGGCGCTGCTGTTTTTCGCCTTGTTTCTGGTGTTGCCGCTCGCGTCGGTGTTCGTCACTGCACTGGGCAAAGGTATTGGCGCCTATTGGGACGGCATGACCAACGACGATGCGCTCTCGGCCATCCGCCTCACGTTGTTGATTGCCGTGATCGCCGTGCCGGTGAACGTGGTGTTCGGTGTGGCGGCGTCGTGGGCGATTGCGCGCTTCGACTTCAAGGGCAAGAGCGTGCTGACCACGCTCATCGACCTGCCGTTCTCGGTGTCACCGGTGATCGCGGGGCTCACGTTCCTGCTGATCTTCGGCCGTCAGGGCCCGCTGTGGGACTGGCTCGACGCCAACAACCTGCGCATCGTATTCGCGCTGCCGGGGCTGGTACTGGCCACTATCTTCGTGACGTTCCCGTTCGTCGCCCGCGAGCTGATTCCGCTGATGCAGGCGCAGGGCAGCGAAGAGGAAGAAGCGGCGCGCGTGTTGGGCGCCAGCGGCTGGCAGGTGTTCACGCGGGTGACGTTGCCGAAGATCAAATGGGGCCTGCTGTACGGCGTGATTCTGTGTAACGCGCGGGCGATGGGCGAGTTTGGCGCGGTATCGGTGGTGTCCGGCCACATTCGCGGCGAAACGAACACGCTGCCGCTGCATGTGGAGATCGAATACAACGATTACCACACGGTGGGTGCGTTCGCGGCGGCATCGATTCTCGCGCTGCTGGCGCTGGCGACGCTGGGCCTGAAGCTGTGGGCCGAACGCAAGCTGGCACAGGACAAGGCCGCACGCCGCATCGACGCGACCGCCACCTGAAGCCGCAAGCAAACGCATACGCATACCAAAGCACACCAACGAACACGAAGGCAGACGCGAACGCCGCCAACGCGGCCATCGCATCGAGGAGCAAGGCAGATGAGCATTCAAGTACAACAGGTTTCGAAGCGTTTCGGCGATTTCGCGGCGCTCGACGACGTGAGTCTCGAATTTCCCACGGGCGAGCTGGTGGCGTTGCTCGGGCCGTCCGGTTGCGGCAAGACCACGCTGCTGCGCATCGTGGCCGGCCTTGAGTTTGCCGATGCCGGGCGCGTCGTGCTCAACGGCGAAGACGTGGCGAGCGTGGGCACCCGCGAGCGTCAAGTCGGTTTCGTGTTCCAGCATTACGCGCTGTTCCGTCACATGACGGTGTTCGAGAACGTGGCGTTCGGCCTGCGCGTGAAGTCGCGCCGCGATCGCCCCTCGGACGCGCAGATTCGCACCAAGGTGCATGAGCTGCTGAGCCTTGTCCAACTCGACTGGCTGGCCGATCACTACCCGGCAGAACTCTCCGGCGGGCAGCGTCAGCGTATTGCGCTGGCCCGTGCACTGGCGGTCGAACCGAAGGTGCTGCTGCTCGACGAGCCGTTCGGCGCGCTCGACGCCAAGGTGCGCAAGGAACTGCGCAGCTGGTTGCGCCGCCTGCACGACGAGCTTCACATCACGACGATCTTCGTGACGCACGATCAGGAAGAAGCACTGGAAGTGGCGGACCGCATCGTGTTGATGAACCGGGGCAAGGTCGAACAGATCGGTGCGCCGCAAGACGTGTACGACACGCCCGAAAGCGCCTTCGTCTACGAATTCCTCGGCGCGGCCAACCGCCTGTCGGGGCAGTTGCAGACGCATGACTTCATTGCGGATGCGGGCGCGTATCGCGTGACGGTTGCCAAGGACGATCTGCCGGCACTGCCGCAGGACGGCCGCGCCATTGCCTACGTGCGCCCGCATGAACTCGCGTTGCTGCCGGCGCACGATGGCGGCCCGGGCATCGACGTGTCGGTGCGCCGTGCGATCCCGCTGGGCGGCACCGTGCGTGTGGAACTGGCGGCACCGGGCGATGCGGTTTGGGAAGCCGAACTCACGCGCTCGGGCTGGCAGGCATTGGGTGCGACGGCGGGCGAACCGCTGCGCGCCGTGCCGCGTCAGTTGCGCGTGTTCTCGGCGCAGGCCTGAACATGAGCGCTCCCGGCAACGGGGCGGTCAGCAGCACCTGGGACAGCAGACAGAAAATCGATAAGCAGTTAAAGACAAGACGTACTAGGTAGATGTAACAGACAAGCGATAGGGCGGAGTCACACCATGAATTTCCAGCAATTGCGCTACGTGCGCGAAGCCGTACGGCAAAACCTGAACCTGACCGAAGCCGCGAGTGCGCTTTACACCTCGCAGTCGGGCGTGAGCAAGCAGATCAAGGACCTTGAGGATGAGCTCGGCGTCGACGTGTTCGTGCGTCGCGGCAAGCGTCTCACGGGCCTCACCGAGCCGGGCAAGGCCGTGTTGCAACTGATCGAGCGCATGTTGCTCGACGCGGAAAACCTGCGCCGCGTGGCGCGTCAGTTTGCCGATCAGGACAGTGGGCATCTGGTGGTGGCCACCACCCACACGCAGGCACGCTACGCATTGCCGCAGGTCATCAAGCAGTTCACTAGCGTGTATCCGAAGGTGCATCTGGCCCTGCGTCAGGGCAGCCCGCGCCAGATCGCGCAGATGGTCATCGACGGTGAAGCCGATATCGGCATCACGACCGAAGCGCTCGATCGCTTCCCCGATATCGTGACGTTCCCGTGCTATTCGTGGCATCACGTCGCCGTGGTGCCGAAGGATCACCCGCTGGTGGGCCGTGAGAGCGTCACGCTGGCCGACATTGCCGAATATCCGATCATCACGTACGACGGCGATTTCACCGGCCGCTCGCACGTGGACAAGGCGTTTGCCGACCAGGGACTGGTGCCGGACATCGTGCTGACCGCGTTGGACACGGACGTCATCAAGACGTACGTCGAGATCGGGCTGGGCATCGGCATCGTCGCGGCGATGGCGGTCGACCCGCGCAAGGATCAGGATCTGGCCGTGCTCGAACTCGACAACGCGTTCGAGCCGAGCACCACGCGTATCGGCCTGCGTCGCGGCGCGTTCCTGCGCTCGTATGCTTACCGCTTCATCGAGATGCTCGCACCGGCACTCAAGGAGCAGGAAATCTCGACGCAACTGCGCGAAGCGCTGGAGTTTGCCGCCTGAGATCAAAATTCCCCCGGCGCGCGTGCCCCGTGCGCCGGGGCACGCCGCCCGTTGGGTTTTCCGCGATTGGGAACCGGGGCAGGATTCGATACAATCGCTGGCATGACCTTGACCTCTTTTAATCCGACCCCGCATTACACCGTGCCCACCGGCGAATTGCCGCGCATTGTGCTGCTCGCCACGGGCGGCACGATCGCAGGCAGCGCCGCTGACGCGACGCGTACGGCCGGTTATCAGGCGGGTGCGCTCGGTGTACAGGACCTGCTCGCGGCCGTGCCGGCGCTGGGCAGCATTGCGCATATCCATGCCGAGCAAGTCGCGCAAATCGACAGCAAGGACATGAGCTGTTCGCTGTGGCAGAAGCTTGCCGCACGCCTGAACGCCTTGCTCTCGCAGCCCGACGTCGCCGGGGCGGTGATTACCCACGGCACCGATACGCTTGAAGAGACCGCTTACTACCTGCATCTGACGGTCAATAGCCGCAAGCCGGTCGTGATTACGGCCGCCATGCGTCCGGCGACGGCATTGTCTGCCGATGGCCCGCTCAATTTGCTCAATGCCGTGCGTGTCGCGACCGATCCGATTTCGGCGGGGCGCGGCGTGCTGGTCGCCATCAACAATCAAATTCACTGCGCGCGCGACGTCATCAAGACGAGCACGTATGCGGTAGATGCCTTCCTGTCGCCGGAAATCGGTGTGCTTGGCTGGGTGCAGGACGAGCGTGTCGCGTTCCAGCGTGCCGCGCTGCAATACCACACGGTCGAAAGCGAGTTCGTCGGTCTGTCGGGCGAATTGCCAGCGGTGGAAGTCGTGTCGAGCTATGCGGGGGTTTCGCGCATTGCCGTCGACGCACTGGTCGAGGCGGGCGTGCAGGGCATCGTGGTGGCAGGCACGGGCAACGGCTCGCTGCATTCGCTGCTGCAACAGTCGCTTGCCGAGGCCGTGCAGCGGGGCGTGGCCGTCGTGCGTGCCGCACGCGTAGGCAGCGGTCACGTGATGCACAACGGCGCGGCGCCCGACGATC
Source organism: Pandoraea sp. PE-S2T-3 (assembly GCF_002179965.1). GTDB lineage: Bacteria > Pseudomonadota > Gammaproteobacteria > Burkholderiales > Burkholderiaceae > Pandoraea. The sequence goes on along the minus strand of NZ_NGUQ01000001.1, from coordinate 163,180 downwards.
AGTACGGTTTTGTGAGTGCAGGCAATCTGCATCCGTACAAGGCGCGCGTGCTGCTGATGCTGGCCTTGCAGGCCGGCGTGCCGCGCGATCGCTTGCAGAGTCTGTTCGACGAGTATTGATCGCGGCGGGATCGTGACGTGATCGAGACGTGATCGTCACGACGAACGCAGGCAAAAAAATACGGCGCCAGTCATGCGACTCGCGCCGTTACCGTTTCAGCGATGCGCCACTCGCGTGGTGTGACGCATTCACCTCCCCTTACTGGTCATGCTGGCGGCCTGTGGCGGCCGCTTCTTCGTCTTCTCGCGAACTACCCGATGATTCACGCCCCGCGTGAGGGCGGGGCGTGAGATTCGCTGACTGTGCTCAGGCAACCGTGTGGTTGGAGAGCAGTTCCAGCGCGCGCACCATACCCGAGTGATCCCAGCTCGAACCACCGTTGGCGGCGCAGGCGTTGAACAGCTCTTGGCACGTGGCCGTGTTGGGCAGCGACACGCCGAGTGCCTTCGCACTTTGCAGCGCCAGATTCAAGTCTTTCTGGTGCAGCGAGATGCGGAAGCCCGGCTCGAAGTTGCGCTTGACCATGCGCTCGCCGTGCACTTCCAGAATGCGCGACGAGGCGAAGCCACCCATCAGTGCCTCACGCACCTTGGCGGGGTCGGCACCGGCCTTCGATGCGAACAGCAGGGCTTCGCCCACGGCTTCGATGGTGAGTGCGACGACGATCTGGTTGGCGACCTTGCAGGTCTGACCGGCACCGCTTTCGCCCACCAGCGTGATGTTCTTGCCCATCAGCTCGAAGAACGGCTTCACGTCGTCAAACGCGGCTTGCGAGCCACCGACCATGATCGACAGCGAGGCAGCCTTCGCGCCGACTTCGCCGCCCGAGACCGGCGCGTCGAGGTATTCGCAACCCAGCGCCTTGATCTTCTTGGCGTATTCCTTCGTTTCGATCGGCGAGATCGAGCTCATGTCGACCACGATCTTGCCGGCCGTCAGGCCTTCGGCCAGACCGTCTTCACCGAACAGCACGTTACCGACGTCGGGGGTGTCCGGCACCATCACGAAGATGATGTCGGCACGCTTGGCGACTTCCTTGGCCGACGTGCAGCACGTAGCCTGACCGTCGATCAGGTCTTGCGGGGGCGTGCGGCGCTCGTACAGGAACAGCTTGTGACCGGCGTTTTGCAGATGCTTCGCCATCGGCGCGCCCATGATGCCCAGACCAATAAAACCGAGTTGTGCCATTTCGAGACTCCTTGTTGCCAAAGTTTGAATGTTGTCGCTGCTGCTGCCGCTGCGGTTACCGGTCAGCGAGGCGGGCCGTCATTGCCCATGTCCCCGTGCTCCGGCCGCATGCCCCCTGCATGCGGCCGGCGGGGCCCTTCCTCGTCGAAACGCCGTCAGCAGCCTTGCTTGTGTCGTGCTTGTCTTGTGCTTGCGCGTACGTACGTGTTGTGGCGTCGGACTTATGCCGCTTCGCGCAGACCCGCCGCCTTGAACCAACCCAGACCGTCGGTCGTGGTGGTGGCGGGCTTGTACTCGCAGCCGATCCAGCCGGTGTAGCCGATGCGATCGAGCAGGGCGAACAGGTAGGCGTAGTTGATTTCGCCCGTGCCCGGTTCGTTGCGGCCCGGGTTGTCGGCCAACTGCACGTGGGCGATGCGCGCCAGATTCGTCTCGATGGTCTTGGCGAGCTCACCTTCCATGCGTTGCATGTGATAGATGTCGTACTGCAAGAACAGGTTGTCCGAGCCCACGTCGTCGAAGATCTCCAGCGCCTGCTTCGTGCGGTTCACGAAGAAGCCCGGAATGTCGTACGTGTTGATCGGCTCGACCAGCAGGCGGATGCCTTCAGCCTTGAGTGCGTCGGCGGCAAAGCGCAGGTTGCCGACGAGCGTTTCGCGGGCGGCGTCGGTCGACAGATCGGCACCTTGCTTGCCCACGAGGCAATTCAGTTGCTTCACGCCCAGCGCCTTGGCGTAGGTGATGGCTTCGCCCACGCCGTCGCGGAACTCGGCGATGCGCTCGGGGAAGATCGCGATACCGCGCTCACCCGCTTCCCAGTTACCGGCCGGCAGGTTGTGCAGCACCAGATCGAGCTGGTACTGGTTCAGTTTGTCGGCGATCTGGTCGCGATGGAACGCATACGGAAACAGGAACTCCACGCCACGAAAACCCGCTGCGGCGGCCGCCTTGAAGCGGTCGAGGAACGGCACCTCGTTGAACAGCATGGTCAGATTGGCGGCAAATTTCGTCATTGCGCTGACTCCTCTCTTTCTTATAGGGGGTTGGTTTCGACGATTCGATTCAGGGTGTTTCGGGTGGTACGGGGTATTGCAGGGATTGCAGGGCGCGTGCTGGGCCGATAAGGGGGTCTAGGTCTTATCGGAGGGGACGCACACGCCCCGCAAACGGTCACAGGCGGGCGGCTTACGCCGTCACTGCGCTGTTGTCTTCTTCCACGACGTCGATGATTTCTTCGAACTCATTGACGTTGTTGATTTCGGTGCCCATCGCAATGTTGGTCACGCGCTCGAGAATCACTTCCACGATCACCGGCACCGAGAACTCGGCCATCAGCTTGCGGGCCTGTTCGAAAGCGGGCTGGATGTCGTTCGGCTGATGCACGCGGATGGCCTTCACGCCCAGACCTTCGGCAACCTTCACGTGATCGACGCCGTAGCCGTTCAATTCCGGCGAGTTCACGTTTTCGAACGCGAGCTGCACGCAGTAATCCATGTCGAAGTTGCGCTGTGCCTGACGGATCAGACCCAGATACGAGTTGTTCACCACGACGTGGATGTACGGCACCTTGAACTGCGCTGCCACGGCCAGCTCTTCGATCATGAACTGGAAGTCGTAGTCGCCCGAGATGGCCACCACGTCCGACGACGGCGACGCCACCTTCACACCGATCGCTGCCGGCACGGTCCAGCCCAGCGGGCCGGCCTGACCGCAGTTGACCCAGTGGCGCGGCTTGTTCACGTGCAGGAACTGTGCGGCCGCAATTTGCGACAGGCCGATGGTCGAGACGTAACGCACGTCGCGGCCGAAGAAGGCGTTCATTTCCTGATACACGCGTTGCGGCTTGATCGGCACCTGATCGAAGTCGGAGCGGCGCAGCATCGTGCGCTTGCGCTTCTGGCAGTCGGCGACCCACTGCGAGCGGTCCGGCAGACGCCCGGCAGCCTTCAGTTCCTTGGCCACTTCGACGAACAGCGTGAGCGCAGCCTTCGCATCGGAGACGATGCCGTAGTCCGGGCCGAACACGCGGCCGATTTGCGTCGGCTCGATGTCGACGTGCACGAACTTGCGGCCCTTGGTGAAGACGTCGACGCTACCGGTGTGGCGGTTGGCCCAGCGATTGCCGATGCCCATCACGAAGTCCGAGGCGAGCATCGTCGCGTTGCCGAAGCGGTGCGACGTTTGCAGCCCGACCATGCCGGCCATCAGCGGGTGATCGTCGGCGATGGTGCCCCAGCCCATGAGCGTGGGGACGACCGGCACGTTGACTGTCTCGGCGAATTCGACGAGCAGGTCGGCGGCGTCGGCGTTGATCACACCGCCACCCGACACGATCAGCGGACGCTCCGAGGCGAGCAGCATCTGGATCGCCTTTTCAGCCTGCGCGCGCGTGGCAGCGGGCTTGTAGACCGGCAGCGGCTCGTAGGTGTCGGGATCGAATTCGATCTCGGCGACCTGCACGTCGAACGGCAGGTCGATCAGCACCGGACCCGGACGGCCCGAGCGCATCAGGTGGAATGCCTGCTGGAACACGCGCGGCACGAGTGCCGGCTCGCGCACGGTCACGGCCCACTTGGTCACCGGCTTGGCGATCGATTCGATATCGACGGCCTGGAAATCTTCCTTGTACAGACGGGCGCGCGGTGCCTGACCCGTAATGCACAGAATGGGGATCGAGTCGGCTTGTGCCGAGTACAGACCCGTGATCATGTCGGTGCCGGCGGGGCCCGAGGTACCGATACACACGCCGATGTTGCCGGCTTCTGCACGGGTATAGCCTTCGGCCATGTGCGACGCACCTTCGACGTGGCGCGCGAGCACGTGCTCGACGCTGCCGGCCTTGCGCAGTGCCGAATAGAACGGGTTGATTGCTGCGCCCGGCACGCCGAACGCGGTGGTGATGCCTTCCTTCTCCAGCACCCGAACGGCGGCCTCTACGGCGGTCATCTTGGCCATGTGACTCCTCCAATGTGTAATCGGTAATGATCTTGGAAGCCACTTTAAGCCGGTACGATTTGTTTGATAAGATCACAAAAGATCGTTTTTTTAATAACAAAAAGTATCGAATGGAGGCGGGATGGACCGTTACAAGCAGATCGAGACCTTCGTACAGGTGGCCGAAGCGGGCAGTCTGGCGGCGGCGGCGCTCAAGGAGGGCGTCTCGCCGGTGATTCTCGGGCGGCGCATCGACGCGCTCGAAAAGCGGCTGGGCATCAAACTCATGTACCGGTCGACGCGGCGGCTGGCGCTGTCGGAAGAGGGCGGCGCTTTTCTGGAGCGCTGCAAGCAGTTGCTGGGCGACTGGGACATGGCGGAGAACGAGATCAGTGCCGGGCGGCACGCGGTGTCGGGCCACCTGATCGTCTCGGCCCCGGCGGCGTTCGGGCGCAAGCACGTGGCGCCGCATGCGCCCACGTTTCTGCGCCAGCATCCGGAAGTGCAGATTTCATTCAACCTGACCGATCGCGTGGTGGACATCGTGCGCGAAGGCTACGACATGGGGATTCGTATCGGCGGCTCGGTCGACCCCAACTTCGTGGCGGTGAAGCTGGCGCAGAACCGGCGGGTGGTGTGCGGCACGCCCGCGTACTTCGCGCGGCACGGGCGGCCCAAGACGCTGGAGGATCTGGCGAAACACAATTGTCTGGCGTTCAACCTGCAAGGCGGGCAGCAGCGCGGCTGGTACTTCAAGCGGCAGGGCAAGCTGGTCACCACCCGCGTGAACGGCAATCTCGACTGCAACGACGGCGAGCTGCTGCACCGCTGGGCGCTGGAAGGGCTCGGGCTCGGCTGGCGCTCGACGTGGGAAATTCAGCGCGAGTTGCTTTCGGGCGAACTCGAAACCGTACTCGACGAGTATGCCCTGCCGGATTACGACATCCTCGCCGTCTACCCCCAACAACGTTTCCAGCCCGCTCGCGTGCGATTGTTCATCGATCATTTGCGGCAGGTCTTTGCCCGGCCCAATTACTGGCTGGAGCAGGAGTAGGGGGCTTGCTGTCAAGGGATGGGCCGTCTCTCCGGCAGGAAAACTCACCCGCCGGATTTTTGCCCCGATTCCTTACGTGCCGGGCGACGTCCGGTGTGCCCACGGGGTATGGGTTGGTGTGTAGCGCTGATAGACCGATGTCTCGCGGCGCAGAAGCCCTCCGATCCGACCGTGCTGGGCGGGGTCGTGCGCGTAGGCGATCGTGAGAATCAGGTGTTCCAGCGAGTCGGCATGTTGCACGATGTCACGGATGGCGTTATCCCCTTGCTGGTTCAGCATCTGGCCAATGTCGACACGCAAGCCGTCGTTCACCAGATAGTCGCGCACGATCAAGTGGTAGCGGGGGGTGTCGGAGCGATCCATGATGTCGGGCGGAAAGCGATTATCATCCCCCTCGCCGGAAGGGGCCGGAACCATCGTCGGCAACTCTCGCTGCGTACGAGGCGCCGGTACCACACCCGCGTAAATGTCGCGGCCATCGGAGAGGGCGTCGCTGCTGGCGACGGTGGCATGGGAGATTTCATGCAGCAGCACCGCCGCCAGCATTTCGTCGGGCATCGATGCCAGTGCCGAGGTATCAAAGCCGATCACGGGCCGCTGCAAGTTGGACGCATACTCCGGGTGTCCTAACGTGCCGTAGAGCGTCTCTGCGACGGCACCGGAGATATTTTCCATGACGCCCATGACCGTGTCCCGCTCGCGCCGGGCCACTTGCAACCCTTCATGCATTTTCGCGAGAACCGGGGAGAGCGCAGCCGCCAACTCATGGGCCCTGCCTGGCACGAAGCGATCGAGCAGACAGATCACCATGGGCGCGAGCTGACCACCCAGCGCCGTGCGTGCCTCCACCAGCAGGCTCTCGGCGCGGCCAAAAATGCGATCAAATTGTGCCTCCAGACCCGGGGAATCTAGGTCGCGCAGACTGCCCAGCATTTGGGTCTCGCCGACCCAGCGCGCGTTCAAGTCGCTGTGCAACGCCGCCTGGAACGTGTGGAAATTTTGCTGCGCATCGGGGGTGAGCGGTGCAAACGACACGGGATAGGGGCGCTGCGTCCGCCCTCTCGTCCGATGCATGAGAAAGCCGTAGGCGTCTGCGCCGAGCAACACCACCGCAGGCTGCTCGTTGCCCTGCGCCACCGTCTCGGCGTAGGGCAACGCCACTTTCATGGTGAACGCCCCCTCCGGCGATTTCGTTCGTCCGCGGCTGGTCCCCGGCCCCGGTTCAGCGGCGCGATTGCCCTGTCCCAACGCGCGTGAGGCGTACAGCGCACGCCGCCGTTCAAAGTGCAACGGCTCCGCCAGCGTATCGAGATCGATGCTGACGTCGATGCGCACATAGCCATGCTCGGGATACACCACGCCAGTGAGTACCGGTGGCAGATGGAGTACGCCGGCGAGCAGGTAGTTTTGCTTCGCCCCTCGTGTGGTAGGGCACCAGAATACGCGGTTGCCCTTCAGATAGTATTCATCGAACGTATCGGGGATCGGCCACGCTACTTCGCCGATGCGGGCCGCGACATCGTTGGCGTCGACATCGCGCCACTGCTCGGTTTTCGTGTCGAAGTGCCGCAACGGGGGCGGCTGCTGGAACAACGGCGTGATGACCGCCGATTTCGCGCCTTGTTGCCGGGAGAGTATGGCGCACGGTATCGTGCCGCGCGTTACGGCGCGGCGTTTGCGTAATTCTCCGAACGTTTCAGGCGCAGGGCATGCGTCGGGTGCGCCCGTCGGCAAGAGGTCGCTCGATTCCGGTGCGGGTGCTCGAGGCGCATGGCGCGTGCGCAGTGTGACGGGAGTCGGCGCAATGATCTTACTGTGCGCATTCGTCAAAAATGCCGGCCCGTACGTTTTTCCAGAGTGCGGATTCGCCAGACGCAGCCATGCCCCATCGCGTTTCACAACGGCGCCGGTGTGCGCATCCCAGTCAACCAGATCGAGTTGCCCGCCATCGGCCGCCACTATCGGGCGGGCGGCGTGGAAGGCGCCGGTCTGTCCGTGTGGCACTTGCCATACCCCTGCGTGGTGCACATAAGTCACGGCGGCATCGGCTTCACGTGTCCACGCGTTGACGGTGCTCGGGGCGACCTTCACGGCGCGAAGCTTGTCTCGAAGACGTCGCGCGAAGTCCGGCAAGTGCAGTGTTGCGCGCGTTGCCAACTCAAATCCCGGGTCAACGAAGCGCACTGCCGCTAACCCGGTCTGGGAGAGGCGAAAATTGGTGAGATCGACGGCGGCAAGCACCGCAGGCTCTGCAAGCAGGTGTGGGACGAGACGCGCCGCGCCGCGCAAGCCGGCGCGGCGCGCGACGCCGTGCGACAGATCGTCGATGGCGGCCTGCAACAGCAAGCGCGAGGCCTGCCACGTAGCCTTTTGCGCCGTCATGGCGGCATAAGCCAACGGGATGGCGCCGACAACATCGATACCGCAGTCGACCAATGCCCGCCGATAGCTGCCGGTTTGCACGTCGTCGGCGCAGTCGTGGAACGGCACGAACCCGAGCAGTAACCGATGGACGGATTCTCGATGCAACTCGATCGGTGTCTTGTCATACGCGGCGGTCCGGAACGCCTCCAGCCGGGCACTGAATTCGGCGGCGAGTGCGCGCGTCGGCGACTCATGCAGATTGCCCGCGGCAGGCTTGATCATTCGATAGCTTGCGACGTCATTGCGTGCGCGCAGCGGCGGTTCGTCACCCTGCGTGCCGACCAGCTTGCGGGCAAAGGCATGCATCCAGGCGTCGGCGTCACCGTCGAATCTCTCGATCCTGAGCGGCGCAAGCGTGACCACAAAGTGGTTTGCCGCACCGTCCAGTGTGGTATCGATGAAAACGGTATGCGTCGCTTCGGTGTCGGCGAATTGGCCCTCGGAAAAACCTCCCGCACAAGACGCACACGTGTGGGCGTTTGACGATTCGTCCGGCACCAGCAGCCTCACGGTGGGCACGCGCATCTGCCACGTACCGCATGTCCAGTATCGAAACGCTTCCGATGCGAGTCCGCTGACGAGTGCCTCCAGCGCTGGTTGCAAGATCACGTCGCGAATATGCGCCACGCTCGCAGTGAACTCGGCGTCGAAGCGTTGATTGACCCCTTGGGTATCGAGTCCCGCGTCGCGCAGCCGGGCGCCGAGTGCCGGCGCGATGCGATGTATGTCATCCATGCAGCCGTCGAGAATCAGGTCCTCCATGGCGGAAAACTCGTCTTGCCTAATGCAGTCACCGCGCAGTGTCTTGTAAAACGCCAAGGCAACCGTGATCAGTCTTCCAAAATGGGTCGTCTCGAAATACTTTGGCACCGGTGCCACAGTGAAGTACACCGACTCGACCTCCGGGAGCCGGTCGGAGAGCGCCCGCGTCAGAATCGCTGCGCGGCTCGGCAGCTCACCACGCAAGGCGTCGATCCATTCGGCGTGATCGTTCGAGAACGATTCGGCCATCTGAACGTGGAACAAGTCCATCGCATCTTGCAATGCTGCCGCGGCCAGTGCCTTGTCGTCGCGCAAATCGACGGTCCCCGAGGCATGCGCAAACAGCAGCACGATGTCGGCGTTCGAGTGAAAAAACGCGGTGATCGCTTCCGGTCCGAGTTCGAGCGCCGTCAGGTAAGCCGTTGCGGCTGTCGTGACCCATTCCGGGGCGCTCGATTGCCACGCACTCAAACCGGTCACACGCATGCCGATTCGCTGCAACGCCCACGGCAGGCTGCCCACGCGTACAGGGGCGGCGTTTGCATCGACGGCCAATATCGGATCGAACAGGGCGCCCAACAGCCGGTATGCCCACGACTTTGCCTGCGCGAGATCGGCGCCTTCGTCTGCGAAGACCGTATCGCCCAGGCGGGCGAGCCACCGATCCGCATTGCCGGCCCGTTCGAAGTGCCCGGTGTCCTCGCCCGCGCACGCCGCATTGAACGCATCGGGGCGGAGCCACGTTAGCCACTGGGTGCGAAGCGATGCCGGAATTTGATCGTTCGCATCGTTCATGCCGGGAAAGATCATGGTGTGGAGCAACCGGGCCAGCATGCCCTGCGCAAAGGTAGGGTCTGCATACGCGGCGGGTGCCGTGCCGTAACCCAACGATAAGCCGATGCGTTGCAGCAGCGCGTCGATGGCCCTGACTTCGTTACCCAACGCGTCGGTGGCTGTGCGCTTGAAATTCGAGGCATCCCACGGTGAAACGCCCGGGAGATCCTGCGGATCTAGTGCCTGATAGAGCGCATTCAGAAACGATGCCCGGGTCTCGCCGGGCGGCGTGCCGTTGCCGAACATCGCGACGAAATCGGTGAACGACGGGCCGTCCAGGAACGTGCTCAGATCACTCCCGGCAAGCCAGTCGCCGTCAAGTGCGGGGGCTGACGATGCCGCCGGGGACGCGGAATCGATGTCGGTGTGCTGCGCCGACGCGGGGGACGCGGGAGGCGCGGAGGCTGGCCCTGTTGGTATCGCCGTGACATCGTCGATTCCCTGCAACATTGCGACGCGTGACGTCGACCTCACGAGTGAGGGGGAAGCGCCCGCCGTACGGGGTGTGGCTGTCGTCACGACCTCGTTGTGCACGCCGGTTAGTGCATCGGTCGCATTCGTCACACCCGTTGCACCCGTGGAGCGCGCCATGGGAGACGCGCCGCGTGGGTGACGGGCGCGCGCGGCCACACCCGGCGGACACGCGGCCATCAGCAGGGCAGCGCCCATCAACAACGCTTTCCATGACACCTCCCCCGGTCCGTCCAGCGAAATGTCTGACAGTGTGTGCGGTGACGTGTGTGGCGATACCACGCCGGATAGCCCGCGAGCCTTGACCCGCACGCTCCCGGTGTCGGCAATACCCCGCGCGCACCGGAAGTCGCCACGCCATCGCTGAGTGTGGCGGGAATGCGCCACGCGCTGCATGTTTTCGCTGCCTGACGGCGGTCGCGAGCGCTGTGCGTGCGAGCGCTGTGCGTGCGGGCGCTGGGGTGCGCCCGAACTGGCCGCACGCCCCGTCGGGCGCGTGGCACAAGAAGATGACTTGGACATATGACCTCGCTTGATGAATGGCGCGCGGGGTCGGCGGATCCGGCCAGCGCCCACAAGGTCATCATGTGAACTTTGTTATCCCGGCGGTTAGGCAAACGGCGGTGGCGCGCTGGGATTTTGCCGGTCGACGCGTCAAGGCCCGCAGCGCCTTGTCCGATCCAAGAAATGCCGCTCGGCGATGCCACGCATGATGCCGCGCTGAGTGTCGGCCGGATGGACCGGCGGGCACCGTCAACCGAGAGTCATCATGCAAAAGCCGTCGTTTTACGCACGAAGTCATGCGCGCCCACCGAGACGCACTCACGCGAGCGGCACGGCCGAGGCGCTTTGCCGTACCGGGCAACACCGCGAGGGCCAGACCTGGACGGCGAGTTTGCGATGGGTGAAGCCCGCCCGCACCGGGCGCGTGCCCGCGACACTGGCATCGTCCGCACCCCCATCGCTTTCGACGCACGCGCCGGCCACCGCCGATGTTGCCGGCTCCGGGGTATGGAAGACATTGCTGATGGGGGCGGCGCTCCTGAGCGTTGCGTGCCCGGTCGTGGTGGCACGCAGCCTGCCTAGTCACAGCGGCAATGCCAGATCGCGCGACGGGGCGTCCGTCAACAGCGATCTCGATATGAACGTACGCCAGCGCTACGTGCCGCCCACCGCGCCGTCAGCGTCCGATGCAAGCGTGCTGGACGAGAGATTCAGCGATGCGACGACGCTCGCCCGAGCACCTCAGGCGTCGCAAGCGGCTAATGTCGCTAACGTGGCTAACTCGACTAACGTGACCCGTAGCGTCCGCGCGCTGCGGACACCTCGTACGGCAGACGCCAACGACACTGTCTTGACGACGGGGGCGGCATCGCTGCTGAGCGAAGACTGGCTTGGCAGCGGCAATCTCACCGGCTTTTTCGATGGTCCGCCATTTGCTGCGTTTCTGACGGAGTTCTGCGGCGAGGCATTGCCGGGCGAAGGGGCTGAACGGCTGAAAACGCGCGAGTCTGCGTTGCTCGCGCTACACGGTTGCCTGCGCCCCGCCAAGGCAACCCATCGTTCGCCATGGGACTCGGCGAACTTCATTACGACCGCCTTCGACGCGTTGGTCACCCGCGCAGGTATTTCGCTGGGATATGGCGCGCATGCGACGTCGCTGCAAGACGATCCCACGTTTGTTCAGGCGACCTTCGTTCGCGTGATGACGGCCATGATCTGGCCGGCACGGGGCGACGATCCAGCGACGATTCCGCCGTCGTTGCGCACGCAGTGGTTGACTTGGCTGCATCCCGGTCATCAGCAGCAAACGTGCGAGACCGAGCGAGATGCCCGGTATGGCGAACGTACGCTTGCCGTGGGCGTGCCCGATGCTGACCTGCTACGCGCCCGCTTGGGTGACCTGGTGTTTGGCAGCGAGCGCTGGGAACTTGGCGATGCGCGTTCTTGGGTGTACCGGCTGGCGGGCGCATTGATCGACCCGGCACTTGGCTTGCCCGACAGCATGGGGGGGATGCGGGTAGGGGATTTGCCGTGGGCGCTCACCCGGATCGGTATGACGATGGCCGGTCCGGATGCCTGGCAGATGTCGCCGCCGGAGCTGACGGCACTGGCCGCGACGGCTTATGAGAGCGCGATCGAGAGTGCCAACGACAACGGCACGGCGATCGACGTGTTTTTCCACATCAATGCGGAACCGATTTTGCTTCACGCCCACGCGCAGGGACTGATCGATTTACGTGACGAAGATTTGCACGCCGCGACGGCGATGAAAACCGCCATCGATGCGTTTGACGAGCGCATGCATCGGGCTTTCGGTGCACCGGCCGCGAATGGCATTGAAGCCTTGCGCGGTGAGTTGCCAACGCGTACGGCGGTGCTGACTCGCGAGCTCGTCAGGCAGTTGCCGGACGACGACGCGTTGTACTTTTCCATCGACGTAGGGCCGCCGAGTATTCAGAACAGCGGTTCGTGGCTGTTGGCAAAGGCGGGCGCGAAGTTGCTCCGGGCGGTGCGTGGCGACTGCGTCAATCCCGGCGACCTCATTGCCATGGAAGACCTGATTCTCGATGGCTGCATGGCGGATATCGACCGGATCGACCCAGCGTTGGGCGAACGGCTCCATGACGCAGGGCTGGACTCCGAGGGGCTTGCGGCGCGCTTCGACACCGAGTTTGCCGCCGGCGTGAAGCATATCCGGGACACCATATTGCTGCCCGCACTCGAGGGGCTTGTGAGGGCGCTTGCCCCTTACGACTTCCGGCACTGGACCTGCGGCGAGTGGCAAATTCGTGTGCCGAGCGTGAAGCTGTTGGTGCCGTTGGCCGCGGCGAGTTCGCAGTCGCGTCGGCATTTTGTTGGCGAGCCCCGGACGGAAATCATCGAAAAAGAGGCGACGAACGTTGTTTTCATCGATGCCACGATGGGCGGGACAACACGGCACTTCGCGGTGACGCTGTCTGCGCTGAAGATCACGGCCTATGACGGGCGCACCGAAGCGTGGTTGCGCGCTTCGCCTGAAACGCTCTTCGGTCCGGGGGAGGGGGTGCCGAAGCGCACGCCAAGCGATGTCGCTGCGTACCGCACGATTGCGCCTGCGGCAGGCAAGCCGCACGAGTCACCGACGCGCGCCGTGGCGCAGGCGTTCGGTGACCGGCTGATGGCATTCAGGGAGGGGGCCTATGGCAAGACGCCGACCGAAGTCCATCGGGAGGCCGTCCGGCGCGCGTTGCTCGGATTTATCCCGTTCTACAACTGCGTCGAGGATGTGACGTCGGGGAGTTATCGCATTGCGATGCTCGACTGCGGTATCGATGTTGCCAACGCCATTCCGCTGGTCCACGCGGCGGTGATGGCGGAGAAGGCGGTGTTGCAGGTCAGCCGGACGCTGGTCGGTGCCGTGCTCGACGACGTCTCGCAGAACGTCGTGCGCCGCGCCGGTCTGGCGGGTGGCTTTACGCGCGTGTTGTCCGACCCGGCGGTGTCCGCCGCGATTGACGTCGCCAACGCGCAGTTCAAGCACACCGGCGTGGCCCTTGCGCGCTTTGTCGATCCCGGTGTGGAACTCGGTGTTCGGGGCATGCTTCGTCTGCCGGGATTCGGGCGCCGTTGGCTGACGCGTATCGGCAGTCTGCCGCTGCTTTCGCGCGTGGCCGAGCGTTGGGCGCATGAGGCCCATACCGGCACCGTCTTTCTGCATCGCGACGGGGTTTGGTATGTGCCGTCTACGCTTGCGGCCGAGCTGCGTGCCAATGGCGAGACACTTGAGGCCGCCGGCGAGACGCTTGAGCTGGCCCGTCTGGGCGGGCGGGAGCACGTTGTGGTCCGGCGTGCCTCGGAGGGCGTACGGCTCGTCAATCCCCATACGGGGAAGATGTATGGCCCGTGGCTTGGCATGGATGACGCAGGGCGGCTGACGTCAGGTGGGCGAGAGGTCGGGCCGGCAAATACCGTACGTGAAGCCGGGCACACGGATATTCGTCGTCAATCCGCAGCATGTAGCGCGCGGGTAAGGCGTTCACCCGCGTCAAGCGCATGCGACGTGTTGCGGGGTCCGTCGCGCTTGCAGATGCGAATTCCGCAAGCCTCTGCGCCGCTCATGTATCGCAGACGCGATCTCAACGGCCTTTGGCAACCCGTCGATCTTACTGACGTCGCCGTGCGTGTGAAGCGCGTCGACTGGCCTGACGGAAGCACGCATGACGATTATTGGCTGGACGGTGACGACATCATGTGGCGCACGATGCTCGATGGGGAGCTGATTCAGCGCAAGGTCGGCACCCTGAGCCATGACCTTGAGCCGTTGGGGACGGCCTACCCGGACAGCGGATATGTCCGGGTCAGCTTTTACGTTGAGCTGGATGAAATTCGTGACGCGGAACACGCAAACCGACGTGCGCTGCTCAGTGAGAAGATGCTGGAGAATCGCGACAAACCGAATCGTCCGTGGTTTAAGGAGGAGTCCGTCGAGATCCAGATGGCGCTCCCCTACGCGGAGGGTGTCGATGCGTCAGACCGAAGATTCGGCGTTGTCATGACCCGCGACCGAGCGTACCGGTTCGTCATTGCGCAGCACAACGACAAGGCGTTCAACATTGTCTTGAAGCCGATGACGCCACCCGACGTCACTCGGTTTGGGCTGACACAACGCATGTCGGACGGCACCCTGAACGCGCGCGAAATCAATGGGAATCCCATGTTGAAGAGTCTGCGTGATATCGAAACGCCTGCGCTCAGGATCCATGTCGACGACATGTTCACACGAGCGGGCGAGATACTCAGCGATGCGCGTGCCGCATTGAGTCCGAGCCTGTCCGACGATGCGCGTTGTGTCCTTAAGCGTTTTGTGCCCGATCAGGCGCAGGAACTCGCCGAAGCGCTGCGCATCGACCTGGGGCGGCTGGACGCTGGGTTGCAGGCGGTGTCGGCGGCACGTCTGGACGTGATCGGCGTGATCGAACATACCGACGGCTCAATGGCCGAGACGTTGAGCGGGGTACTTGAGCATCTTGATCTGATACCTCACCTGGGGCGTCCGGTCATCGTTTTCGATACCTCGTCCATCATTGGATACTCAACCGAGGTACTGGCGTCGACGTTGCTGCATGAATTGAGCCACGCCATATTGCGAACGAGGGATTCGCGGGTGATTGGCGGATCGAGCCTCTACCCTGAATTCAAGCCGGCCTTGCCGGCACATCGAGCGATTGAGCAAGTCGAGGGGATGAGCGAAATGGTTGCGCAAGGCGAGCACTCGTGGGACGACCTCATGCGCAACACCAATACCCCCCGGTATCAGTTACTTGCGCGGGACCGCATCGTCTACGACGGGCTGGTGCCGGAAGTCAGTGCGTTGCTCGGGCAAAATGGGCATGGCGCGGTCCAACGGGTTTTGGGGCATGCTGCCTCGCTTGAGCACCTCATCGGCATATTGGCCTACACGCGCCGGGCCGGGCAACGCGTGCGCATCAACGAGTTTCTCGGCGGCGCCGGCACGTATCAACGCTACACGCCGGGGCACACCCCGTGGAATCGTCAGGCCGTGCCCGACTGACGCCTCGCGGTGACATTCCAGTCATGTCCGGCTAGCGGGAGCGCGGCATGATGGGAACGCGGTGGTTTGCGGCTCGTTTACCGCCCGTTCTTGAACAGTCACGCGAAAGTGGCTATAATCGCGAGTTCTGCAACCTTGCTGCACTGATCTGACGCTCAGGCGGCTATTTCCAAAAGGAGCTACATATGCGTCACTACGAAGTCGTATTTATTGTTCACCCCGATCAAAGCGAGCAAGTGCCTGCGATGATCGAACGCTATCGCGGCATGGTGACGGCCAAGGCTGGTCAGATCCATCGCGTCGAAGACTGGGGCCGTCGTCAACTGGCTTACATGATCGAGAAGCTGGCCAAGGCTCACTACGTTTGCATGAACATCGAGTGCGACCAGGAAACCCTGGACGAACTGGAACATGCATTCAAGTTCAACGACGCCGTTCTGCGCCACCTCGTGGTTCGCATGAAGAAGGCCGAGACCGCACCGTCGCCGATGATGAAGGAAGTGGCCCGCGAAGAAGCCAAGAAGGCTGCCGCGACGCCCGTCACGGAAGCTGCCGCTTCGTAATTAGCGCACCGGAACGCATCAGGGCGCCATTGGAACCATCGACCGCGTGAATCGCTTACGGCTAGAAGCCAGCATCGTCGAAATCGGCACGCTGCGCTATACCCCAGCCGGGCTTCCCGTGATCGACGTGACACTGGCCCATGCGGGAGCGACCGAAGAAGCGGGCATTGCCCGTCAGGTCGAGTTCTCGATTCCGGCAGTTGCGATCGGTCCCATCAGTGCCAAAGTGATGGCATTGGGACTCGAGAAACCCGCTCAGTGGGCTGGGTTCCTCGCCAAGAAGCATCGCAATAGCCGAACCCTGGTGTTTCACATCACAGCATTGCAAGAGTTTGAAAAGGATTGTTGAACATGCCGCGTCCTAACGGTAAAAACAAGAAGTTTGATCGCCGCCGCCAACAGCAAAACCCGCTGTTCAAGCGCAAGAAGTTCTGCCGCTTCACCGTTGCCGGTGTCGAGCAGATCGATTACAAGGATGTCGAAACGCTGAAGGACTTCATCGGCGACAACGGCAAGATCACCCCGGCTCGCCTGACGGGCACCAAGGCGCACTACCAGCGCCAACTCGATACGGCTATCAAGCGCGCGCGTTTCCTGGCGCTGCTGCCGTACACCGATCTGCACGGTGCTTAATCGCCAGTCGACGAAGGAGAATAGATAATGCAAGTGATTCTGCTGGAAAAAGTCGTCAACCTGGGTAACCTGGGCGACATCGTGAAGGTCAAGGATGGTTTCGCACGTAACTTCCTGATCCCGAACAAGAAGGCTCGCCGTGCCACGAAGGACGCGATCGCCGAATTCGAAGTTCGCCGCGCCGAACTGGAAAAGGCTGCTGCTGAGAAGCTGGCCGGTGCACAAGCCGAAGGCGAAAAGCTGTCGGGTCTGACCGTGCAAATCTCGCAGAAGTCGGGTGTTGACGGCCGTCTGTTCGGTTCGGTCACCAACCACGACATCGCTGAAGCGCTGGCTGGTCAAGGCTTCAAGATCGAGAAGATGCAAGTGCGTCTGCCGAATGGCCCGCTGAAGACCGTGGGTGATTTCCCGGTTCAGGTCGCGCTGCACACCGACGTCGTCGTCGATGTGACCGTCTCGGTCCTGGGCGAGCACGCCTAAGTATTACGCGTCAGCTTCCCGACGCGTTGAAAAGACGGAAGCCGGTCCGCCGGCTTCCGTTTTTTTATGTCCGTCTGTTCTGTCCGTGCAGTTTTCGTTGCTGCACAAAGATCACTGCCGTGATTGCCCGTCTGATCTCGCTCCCGCCGACCGCCTTCCGGTTGCGCGTTCCGTTCCACGTTCGTTACGTTCGATAGCTCCGACTTATGCTGCCTCCCGGGAAACTGCTGGACAAATCTCGTTCGGGAAAATCGTCGCGCAAGCGAGAATTTTCCGGTCAGGATCGCGACAATGGCGGATCGCACGAGCACGGTATAATGCCCGGCATGAACGCGCCCGATCCCCAGCTCGACTCCCTGAAGGTGCCGCCGCACTCCATCGAAGCGGAACAATCCGTGCTCGGTGGGTTGCTGCTCGATAACGGCGCCTGGGATCGTATCGGCGACTTTCTTTCCGAATGGGACTTCTACCGCTTTGACCACCGGCTGATTTATCAGCATATCGGCCGGCTCATCGCGAGCGACCGTCCGGCCGACGTCATCACCGTCTTTGAATCGCTGACGAGTGCAGGCAAAGGCGAAGATGTCGGTGGTCTGGCTTACCTGAACGCCCTCGCACAGAACACGCCGAGTGCGGCGAACATTCGCCGTTACGCGGAAATCGTGCGCGACCGCGCGGTGCTTCGCAAACTGGTGACGGTTGCCGACGAGATCGCGTCCGACGCTTTCAATCCGCAGGGCAAGGAAGTGCGGCAGATGCTCGACGCGGCCGAGGCGAAAGTGTTCGCCATCGCCGAAGAAGGCTCGCGCAGTGCCACTGGCTTTCTCGAACTGCAACCGCTGCTCACGCAAGTGGTGGAGCGCATCGACGAGCTGTACCACCGCGAAGGCGGTAGTGACATCACCGGCATTCCGACAGGCTTCGTCGATCTCGATCGCATGACCTCGGGCTTCAACGGTGGCGATCTGATCATCGTGGCAGGCCGTCCGTCGATGGGTAAGACGACCTTCTCGATGAACATCGGCGAACATATCGCCGTGGAAGAAGGGCTGCCTGTCGCCGTGTTCTCGATGGAAATGCCGGGGACGCAGCTGGCCATGCGTATGTTGGGTTCGGTCGGGCGTCTCGATCAGCATCGCTTGCGTACCGGCAAGCTGGTCGATGAAGACTGGCCGAAGCTCACGCACGCGATGCAGAAGATGAACGAGACGCAGCTTTTCGTCGACGAGACGCCTGCACTCAACCCGATGGAATTGCGAGCCCGTGCGCGTCGTCTGGCACGTCAGTGCGGCAAGCTTGGGTTGATCATCATCGATTACTTGCAGCTGATGAGCGGTTCGGGCAACGGTGAGAACCGTGCGACTGAAATTTCCGAAATTTCGCGTTCGCTCAAGGGGCTCGCCAAAGAACTGAACGTCCCCGTGATTGCGCTCTCGCAGCTCAACCGAAGCCTCGAACAACGCCCGAACAAGCGCCCGGTCATGTCCGACCTGCGTGAATCGGGCGCCATCGAACAGGATGCCGACATCATCCTGTTCATCTATCGCGACGAAGTGTATAACCCCGATACGCCCGACAAGGGCACCGCCGAGATCATCATCGCCAAGCAGCGTAATGGTCCTATCGGTGCGGTTCGCCTGGCGTTCATCGGTGCGTACACCAAGTTCGACAATCTGGCCGGCCCCCAATACTGACGCGAAATTACTGCCTGTTTGAGAAGGCGTGCGGTGACGCACGCCCGCAACAGGGTAGAATGTGACGTTTTTGTGTCGACCAGTCCCCACTCAATACCCGGAGTTTCCCAATAATGTTCGGTCGCTTCATGCCCACCGAGGGCAAGTTCTTTGACCTGTTCAACCAGCACGCGGAGTGCATGATTGCCGGCAGCCGAGAGCTTGCCGCCATGCTCAACGACCTGCCGAACGCAGAGTCCCGTACCGTCGCCGTGCAGAACAGCGAAAAGAAGGCGGATCGCATCACGCACGAGACAATCGACCTGATGCACAAGACGTTCATCACGCCGTTTGATCGCGATGAGATCCATAAGCTGATCAGTACCATGGACGACATCCTGGATCTGATGGAAGACGTGGCGACGGCTGTCTGGATGTATGACATCAAGAGCGTGCCCACCGAGGCACGTCAGCTCGGCGAGATCTGCGTGAAGTGCTGCGAGCGCGTGCAAAGCGCCGTGGCGCTGCTCAACGACATGGATCGTGCCCGCGACATCCTGAAGTTGTGCGAAGAAATCGACGGTCTCGAATCGGAAGCCGACCGCCTGCTGCGCGGTTCGCTCTCGAAGCTGTTCCGCGAAGAAGCCGATGTGAAAGAGCTGATCAAGCAGAAGGCTGTGTCGGAATTGCTCGAGTCGGTGACCGACAAGTGCGAAGACGTTGCCAACATCATCGAAGGCATTGTGTTGGAAAACGCCTGAGCGGAGACGATTGATGGCAACGCTTCACATCAGCCTCTGGCTGGTCGGACTATTGGTCGCGCTGGCGCTTCTGTTCGACTTCATGAACGGCTTCCACGACGCCGCCAACTCGATCGCTACGGTGGTCTCGACGGGCGTGCTGAAGCCGCATCAGGCGGTGGCTTTCGCCGCCATGTTCAACATCATCGCGCTGTTCGTCTTTCACCTGAAAGTCGCGGCGACGGTGGGCAAGGGCACCGTCCACCCGGAGATCGTCGATCACTATGTGATCTTCGGTGCACTGGTCGGGGCGATCGCCTGGAACATCATCACCTGGTACTACGGCATTCCGTCGAGCTCCTCGCACGCCCTGATTGGTGGTCTGGTCGGTGCGGCAGTGGCCAAGGCGGGCACCGGGTCGCTCGTCGCGAGCGGTCTGCTGCAAACGGTCGCGTTTATTTTCGTGTCGCCGCTGCTCGGCTTCGTGCTTGGCTCGTTCTTCATGCTGCTGGTGTCGTGGCTGTTCTTCCGAACGCCACCGGCACGGGTCGACCGCTGGTTCCGTCGTCTGCAACTGGTTTCGGCCGGGATGTATAGCCTCGGGCACGGCGGTAACGATGCGCAGAAGACCATCGGCATCATCTGGATGCTGCTGATCGCTGCGGGCATGTGGCCGCAAGAAGCGGCTGAACCGCCCCTGTGGGTGATCGTCGGCTGCTATCTGGCCATCGGTCTGGGAACGATGTTCGGCGGCTGGCGCATCGTGCGCACGATGGGTCAGAAGATCACGAAGCTCAAACCGGTCGGCGGCTTCTGCGCTGAGACGGGCGGGGCGTTCACGCTGTTCTTCGCGTCGTGGCTCGGCGTGCCGGTCTCGACGACGCACACGATTACCGGCGCCATCGTCGGTGTCGGCGCCACGCGCAAACTCTCGGCCGTGCGCTGGGGCGTGGCGGGTAACATCGTCTGGGCCTGGGTGCTCACCATTCCGGCGTCGGCGTTCATTGCCGCCATCGCCTGGTGGGTCGGCAAGCAGATCCTGTAAGGTCAGTTCCGGCAAAACAAAAAAGCGGCTTCGGCCGCTTTTTTGTTGCCCGTCGTGTGTGACGTGGTGAGCATTGCGATGATCTATCGGTGTCATCGCGACAATCAATTTCAATAGCTAATTGCAATTGATTATCATTTGTTCATAGCGTTTAATTGCATGGCAAAGGAGCCCAACATGACCACGATGATCCAACGTTCGCTGCGTATTCGCCCGCTGGCTATCCTGATGGGCGTCGCCATTAATGTTGGTGGTGCCGCAACCTTGCTTGCGCATTTGCACTGATCTGGCAAGACAAGGCCGAACGGGGTGCAATACCTCGTCGGCCAGAAGTCGTTACATCGAACTGTTGGCGAAGCGTGCGATGGGGTCGTCGTCCTGAGCTGGCGGCGGGACCAGATTGGCCGTGCGATTCGGTGGTGCCGTTTGCGGTGCCACTTGTGGTGTTTCGAGCGGCGAGGGCGTCGCTGACGTCAACGGACGGTTCGGTGCGGTGTTCATCGGCACGACTGGCAGTGGTGCCGTTGCCGGCGTCTGTGCCGCCACCGTATCCGGTGCGGAACGGTTCACGTAAGTCGTATTGCCTGCCGGCGCCTTGTTGGCCGCCACGCGCCGGACGCCATCGATGCGGCGTGCCCAGTACGGGATGTACAGGCTTTCCAGCCGTACTGTCCCGCCCGTATTCGGCGCGTGCACGAATTTCCCCTGACCGACATAGATACCCACGTGCGAGTGGGCGCGTCCCGTCGTATTGAAGAAGATGAGGTCGCCGGAGGCGAGGTCGTCGCGTTCGAGCGGCGTACCGATGCTGCTCATGTCGGCAGTCGTGCGCGGCAGATTCACACCCGCGGCGCGCGCCACCACATAACGAACCAGACCGCTGCAATCGAAACCGGAATCCGGCGTATTGCCGCCGTAACGGTAAGGAATGCCGACGAGACTCATCGCCTCGATCGTGATTTCCTCCTGCCCGGCGCTACGCTCGGGGCCCATCGTGCGGTTGCCGAAATTGGCGTTGCTGCCTTGGCGGACGCTGGGGCCGGAGGAGCAGGCCGCGGCCAGTACGGTGACGGCCAGCACGGCGACGCAACGTCCCGACAACCACGCCAGTGACGGCAGCGCATGCGCACGCGGCGATGCCGGGTGGGCGGCGGTGGAGCGATGAATGCGGAAGGGGCGCTGGATTCGCATGCGCCGAGTTTACGACGCTTACCGGGCGAATGCATCGCATAAGTGCCGAAATCCGGACTTTTTGTGGCGTCGAGGTCACAAAACAGGCAGTTCCCGGGTGATTTTGTCAGCGCCGCGCCATCAATGCTGCGTTTGGACTGCGAGGTCGGTGGAGATGACTGACCGTTCGACAACTTTTCAACATGAATAAAAAACGGCGCCCGAAGGCGCCGTCATCGCTGCGAGTGAAGCTTCGTCAGCGTTACAGGATTTCTGCTGCGTAATCGGCCAGACGCGAACGCTCACCGCGTGCGAGCGTCACGTGACCGCTGTGACCCCAGCCCTTGAAGCGATCCACGACGTAGGTCAGACCCGAGCTGCCTTCGGTCAGATACGGCGTGTCGATCTGCGCGATGTTGCCCAGGCAGATCAGCTTGGTGCCAGGACCGGCGCGCGTCACAAGCGTCTTCATCTGCTTCGGCGTCAGATTCTGCGCCTCATCGATGATGACGAACTTGTTCACGAACGTGCGGCCGCGCATGAAGTTCATGCTCTTGACCTTGAGTCGCGAGCGAATCAGTTCCTGCGTGGCTGCGCGGCCCCATTCACCGGCGGAGTCGTCGGTCTTTTGCAGTACTTCGAGGTTGTCGTCGAATGCGCCCATCCACGGTTGCATCTTCTCTTCCTCGGTGCCCGGCAGGAAGCCGATATCTTCACCGACGGGCACGGTTGCGCGCGTGATGATGATCTCGTTGTAGCGCTTCTCGTCTAGCGTCTGCGCCAGACCGGCCGCCAGCGCCAGCAGCGTTTTGCCGGTGCCTGCCTGACCCAGCAGCGTGATGAAGTCGATTTCCGGATTCATCAGCAGGTTCAGCGCAAAGTTCTGCTCGCGGTTGCGCGCCGTGATACCCCACACGTTGTTCTTGTGGTGACCGTAGTCGCGCAGCGTCTGCAACAACGCCGTCTTGCCGTTGATCTCGCGCACCTGAGCGTAGAACGGCGCTTCGCCGTTATTCGTCTCGAGATACACGAACTGGTTGATGAGGAAGCTGGTGCACGACGGCCCGGTGATGCGGTAGAACGTGGTGCCGGTGCGGTTGTCCTGCCAGCTTTCCATGCCCTTGCCGTGCTTCGTCCAGAAGTCCGGCGGCAGGGACATCACGCCCGAGTAGAGCAGATCGCTGTCCTCGAGCACCTT
The DNA here is from genome assembly GCF_002179965.1 of Pandoraea sp. PE-S2T-3. GTDB lineage: Bacteria > Pseudomonadota > Gammaproteobacteria > Burkholderiales > Burkholderiaceae > Pandoraea. The sequence goes on along the minus strand of NZ_NGUQ01000001.1, from coordinate 140,397 downwards.
GTCGTTGAAGTAGTCTTCCGCCGGCAGACCGAGCGCATGCGCCTTGACGCGCATGTTGATGTCTTTCGACACCAGCACGACCTGACGATCGCGGAACTTGTCCTGCAAGGCACGCACGACGCTCAGAATCTGATTGTCGGCCTTGCCCTGCGGCAGCCCTTCGAGCGGCGGCGGTTCGGGCAGGTCGGTCTGGAAGTACAGGCGGCCCGTGGCGTCCTTGTTGCCAAGGCGCGAGAGCGGAATGCCCTCGGACATCGACTTCGTGCCGCTTTCGGCGACCAGCCCGTCGAGCGTGCGGCTCACCTGACGCGCATTGCGCGCCACTTCCGACATGCCCTTCTTGTGATTGTCGAGCTCTTCCAACGTCATCATCGGCAGATAGACGTCGTGCTCTTCAAAGCGGAACAGGCTGCTCGGATCGTGCATGAGCACATTCGTGTCGAGTACGAAGAGCTTGGCTGGTTCCAGGTCTTTCACGCGCGCGCGTTTCGCGCCGTTGGCCGGTGCGGGCGCCTTCACCGCCTTGAGCGGCGTATTCGCGCCTGACGGGTCGGCCACAGGTGCCGAACGCGGCGAGCGTGCAACAGCGGGTGGCGACTGAGGTGCAGTCTGCGCCACGGGTGATGTCGTGGGGACGACCTTCAATTCGGCCGTACCAGCCGCACCAGACGATTCGCCCAGTGCATGTTGTTCAGACGAGGGGATCGGTTTCTTGGCCTCCGTGCGCGAAGGTTTGAGGCGAGTGGGGAATTGTTCCGGGGCAAGCAGCGTGCCCGGTTTGGTCGGCGCCGATGGCAATGGCATAGATTTCCCGTTCAAGAAAACACAACACTACTCGGCCGGGACAGACCGCAATACATCACATCCCGGCAACAAAAAAGCCGCCTGCCCGGACGCACCGGAGAGGCGGCTTGGCTGAAGGCGCCGCCGTGGCGACGCCTGCAATAGTCTCGTTCAATGCGCTTGATCATTACGACCGACTATAACGTCTCTGACGGTGCTTGTATAGCGTCGAATCACCTGACTGGCGGCGTCGTCGACGCTTTGGCAACACGTTCGCGAATAGCGCTCGGACGCTGACGCCCAGGTCGGCCGGACATTGCCCGGCACCGTTGGGTCAACGCTGCATCAGCGCCGCATCATCGCTACGCCGATGCGCCATTTTCACCTTCAGAGTGCCTTGACGGCAGCGAGTACATCGCTGACGTGGTCCGGCACGCGCACGCCACGCCATTCCAGACGCAGCACACCCTTTTCGTCGATCACGAACGTACTGCGTTCGATCCCCATATGTTCTTTGCCATAGAGTTTTTTCAGCTTGATGACACCGAACAACTTGCACACCGCTTCGTCGCCATCGGAGATCAGCGGGAAGGGCAGTTCGAGCTTGCGCTGGAAATTCTCGTGCGAGCGCAGGCTGTCGCGCGACACGCCGACGATCTGCGCGCCGGCCGCCTGAAACTCGGCGTAGCTATCGCGAAAGTTCATGCCCTCGGTGGTGCAGCCGGGCGTGTTGTCTTTCGGATAAAAATAGATCACTACCTTCTGGCCACGATGGGCCTTGAGCGAGAAGTCGCCGCCAGTGGCCGGTGCGGTGAAGTCAGGCACGAGAGTGTCGATGGCTACCGTCACGTTGGTCTCCTTGGGGTGGCCGTTCAAGGCCGGAAAAGGGAATCTGGGGGGGATCGCGGGAAAGCGGGTTCAGGCGGCTGCCTGGCCCTCGAGAATCAAGTCGCCCGAGCGGCCCTGGACTTCGCCCCACACCACCGGACGTGCCGCCAGGCTGGCGAGATCGAGCGTCTCGTAGTACTGACCCATGGTCACCAGATCATGCCCCTGGCGACGCCATCCGGCCAGCACCTGGCGGAACAGCGGGGCAAGCTTCTGACCTTCAAGTTCCGCGTGCAGCGTGAACACGTGATCTTGCGCCGGATCGCGAGTCAGGGCAAGCAGGTGTTCGGCCACGGCATTCGCGTCGCGGTCATCGACGCCGAGCAGTTCGTCGACCGTCGGCAGCGTCGTGGGCATCTGCACGTGGTTCAGGCGCACGCCGTCGACGATCGGGTAATGCGGGGCGTGGCCGCGCCCGTCGGACGAATACTTCATGCCCCAGGCGTCGATCTGGCGAAACGCGTGGTTGTTCATCTGCCAGCCGGCCGCGCCGTGCGTCACCGGCGGTGCACCGAAGATCTGGCCGAAGCGGGCGTAGGCCTGTGACATCTGGCGTTGCGTCCAATCGGCGTCACGTCCGCGCACATTGTCCTGCCAGTACGTGTGGTCCCACGTGTGGATGCCGGTCTCGTGGCCGGCGGTCTGCACGGTGCGCATGACGTCGGCCGCACGCAGGCCGATATCGGGCCCGGGCAGCAGCGTGCCGTACATCAGCGTCTTGAAGCCGTAATGCTCAACCACCGATGTGCGCGACACTTTCTTCAGAAAGCCGGGACGGAAGACGCGCTTGAGCGCCCAACCGGTATGGTCCGGCCCCAGGCTGAACAGGAAGGTGGCCTGCGCCTGATGCTCCGCCAATGCGGCGAGCAGGTTGGGCACGCCTTCGCGAGTACCGCGCAGGGTGTCGACGTCAATCTTCAGGACAATCTTGGCCATAGCCGTCCTCGTGTGGGGCATCGTGGCACGCCGGGTGCCCGATGTTGCGGATGCCGCGAAAACATTAGCTGCGCACGCGATGCCCGGGCGATTCACGAGCCATTCGCGGGAAATGCGCAGGCATTACGTAGACATTACGTAGGAAATACCGAGTCAAAAACGCCCGATGCGCCAGGGGCGCACCGGGCGTGCAGTGCGATTCATGCAACGAGACCCGCCACCATGGGGAAGCGGGTCTGATGCTTACTCGACCAGTCGGCGAGCTTCGGCGACGTGGCCGCGATATGCTTCGAAGATCTTGCGCAGGGCGTCGTCCATCGTCGTGGTCGGTGCCCAGCCCAGTTCCTGCATCGTGTTTTCGATCTTCGGCACACGGTTCTGCACGTCCTGGTAGCCGGTGCCGTAGTAGGCGTCCGACGACGTTTCGACGATCTGAACCTTCTTGGCCGTCTCGGCGTACTCGGGGAATTCGCCGGCCAGCTTCAGCATCATGTTGGCCAGTTCGCGCACCGAGAAGTTGTTCTTCGGGTTGCCGATGTTGTAGATCTTGCCGCTGGCAACGTTGTTCTTGTTGTCGATGATGCGCACGAGCGCGTCGATACCGTCATCGATGTCCGTGAACGCGCGCTTCTGGCTGCCGCCGTCGACCAGGCTGATGTTCTCGCCACGGGCGATGTGACCCAGGAACTGCGTGACCACGCGCGACGAACCTTCCTTCGGCGTGTAGATCGAGTCCAGGCCGGCGCCAATCCAGTTGAACGGGCGGAACAGCGAGAAATTCAGGCCTTCCTGCATGCCGTAGCCCCAGATCACACGATCCATGAGCTGCTTCGAGCAGGCGTAAATCCAGCGCGGCTTGTTGATCGGGCCGTAGATCAGCGGCGAGTTTTCCGGGTCGAATTCACCGTCGGTGCACATGCCGTAGACCTCGGAGGTCGACGGGAACACCAGATGCTTGCCGTACTTCACGGCCGAGCGAACGATCGGCAGGTTCGCCTCGAAGTCGAGTTCGAACACGCGCAGCGGCGCCTTCACGTAGGTTGCCGGCGTTGCAATGGCCACCAGCGGGAGAATCACGTCGCACTTGCGAATGTGGTACTCGACCCATTCCTTGTTGATCGTGATGTCGCCTTCGAAGAAGTGCATGCGCTCGTGGTTGATCAGATCGCCAAGGCGGTCCGTGAGCATGTCCATGCCATAAACTTCCCAGTCGGTCGTCTCCAGGATGCGTTTCGACAGATGGTGGCCGATGAACCCGTTGACACCGAGAATCAGGACTTTTTTCATATTACGGTCAGTGATTGAGCTGGGAAAACTGTGTCGGCGTGACAACCTTGCCGTCCAGCGTTAGTTCATGAATGACGAGGGCATTTCCGTCGCCGCAAACGCCAAGGAGCGCATTATCCACTACTTGCACGCCGCAGGGCAAACCGGCGGGGGCGGGCGCCCGTGACAGGCGGGCCCGCGTGACCACCCAGCGGCGCTCGCCGACATCGGTAAACGCGCCCGGATACGGCGGGGCGACCGCACGAATCAGGTTATAGACCTCGACGGCAGGCTTCGTCCAGTCGATACGGCCGTCTTCCGGCTTGCGGCCGCCAAAATAGCTGCCTTCGGCCAAATTGTTGGCATGGCGGGGCGCCGTGCCCGCCAGTAGCGCCGGCAGGCAACGCCAGAGCGTCTGCTCGGCGGCCACCGTGACTTTCTCGAACACCTCGCCCGCCGTGTCGTCCGGCAGGATGGGCACCGACGTCTGGTCGATGATGGCGCCCGCGTCCGGCTTGAGGGCCATCTCGTGCAGCGTGGCACCCGTTTCCGTTTCGCCCTTCAAAACCGCCCAGTTCACCGGCACGCGGCCGCGATACTTCGGCAGCAGCGAGCCGTGCATGTTGAACGCCCCCTTCGGGGCGATCGCCAGCACCGGCACCGGGATCATGTGGCGGTAATAGAACGAGAAGATGAAATCCGGTGCGACGGCGGCGATCTGGGCCGCCAGCGCGGGATCGGCCGGATCGTCGGGCGTGATGACCGGAATGCCGTGCTCGGCGGCGACCGAGGCCACGCTGCCGAACCAGATGTTCTCGTTCGGGTTGTCCTGATGGGTCACCACGAGCGCGACATCGACGCCGCGTGCGAGCAGCACTTGCAGGCAGCGCACGCCGACGTTGTGATAAGCGAATACGACAGCTTTGGAACTCATGACGTGTGTAATTTCCGGGCCTGTCAACGTGCACCCGTACGATGGGCGGGGCTGTCCGATGCGGCATCCTGCGCGGCGTCCGCACCCAGTTCCGTCGCGCCGGCGGCCGAGCTGTTCGAACTATTCGACAGGGCTGCCGTGGCGGCGCTGCGGCCCGACTGCTCTTGCAGCACGGCTTGCACCAGATAGCGCGGACGCTGACGCACCTGCTGATAGATACGGCCGATGTACTCGCCGAGCAGGCCCATGCCGAACAGAATCACGCCGAGCAGGCAGAACGTGACAGCAAACAGGGTGAATACGCCCTGGACTTCCGAGCCGAACAGGAAACGGCGTGCCATCAGCACGACGAACAGCACGCCCGACGCGGCGGACAACGTAATGCCCACGCCCGAGAGCCATTGCAGCGGCACGACCGAGAAACCGGTCACCAGATCGAAGTTCAGGCGAATCAGGCTATAGAGCGAGTATTTCGACTCGCCGGCAAAGCGTTCTTCGTGCGCGACGTGCACTTCGGTCGGATTCTGCGCAAAGGTGTAAGCCAGCGCCGGGATGAACGTGTTGATCTCGCGGCACTGATTGACGGTGTCCACGATATGGCGGCTGTAGCCGCGCAGCATGCAGCCCTGATCGGTCATGCGGATGCGCGTGATGCGCTCGCGCAGACGATTCATGAGGCGCGAGGCATTCCGGCGGAACCACGTGTCCTGACGGTTCATGCGGATCGTGCCCACATAGTCGTGACCGGCGGCCAGTTGATCGACCAGCTTGCCGATTTCTTCCGGCGGGTTCTGGAGGTCGGCGTCGAGCGTGATGACCCATTCGCCACGCGTGTGTTCGAAGCCCGCCAGAATGGCCATGTGCTGGCCATAGTTGCCGTTGAACAGCACGACGCGCGTCACGTCCGGGCGCAGGCGGTACTGTTCGGCAAGAATGGCGGCCGAGCGGTCGCGGCTGCCGTCATTGACGAACACCACTTCGTAGGTCAGCCCCAGTTGGTCGAGCGCCGGGTATAGCCGGGTGAAGAGGGCGGCGAGGCCAGCCTCTTCGTTATAAACCGGGATGACGACGGAGAGTTGTGGATGAGTCATTTTTGATGATTGGCGCTAATGGCGTTGACGGCGTCGCAAACGCGCGTGACGTCGTCGTTCGTCATGGCAGGGAACAGGGGCAGCGTGAGGAGCGAGCGACCCAGACGCTCGGTCTGCGGGAACTGCCCTTCGTGATGTCCAAGTGCCCGATACATTGTAAACAGGTGAATGGCGGGATAGTGTACGCCGCTGCCGATGCCGGCCGCCTTGAGCTTTTCCATGAAGTCGGCGCGGCTGATCGTCAGGCGATCCAGCGGCAGTTCGACCTGGAACATATGCCAGTTCGAGTTCTCGAAGTCGGCGGGCGGCAGGCCGAGGCCCAGCGCGGCGGCCGCACCGTTCGAGAGTCCCTTGAAATACAACTGGGCGAGTTCGGTGCGGCGGCGGTTGAATTCGGCGAGATGCGGCATCTGGCCCACACCGACACGGGCGGCCACGTCGGTCAGGTTGTACTTGCCGCCGAGCACGTCGACATCCATGCCGTCCATGCCGATACGCGTCACGCCTTGCAGACGGTACTTCTCGGCCAGACGCGCTTCGTCCTCGTTGTTGAACACGAGGGCGCCGCCTTCGATCGACGTCAGGTTCTTGTTCGGATGGAAGCTGAACGAGATCAGATCGCCGAACGCGCCGATGCGCTTGCCCTTCCAGGTCGAGCCCATGGCCTGAGCCGCGTCTTCGATCACGCGCAGGTTGTGGCGGCGCGCGATGTCGTACAGACGATCCATATCGACCGGCAGCCCGGCGAGATAGACGGGGATGATGGCGCGCGTCTTCGGGGTGATCGCCTTTTCGAGCAGATCGAGATCGATGTTGCGCGTGGCCGGATCGACATCGACGAATACGGGCGTGGCGCCTACTTCGAGAATGACGTTCGCGGTAGCCACCCACGACAGCGGCGTGGTGATGACTTCGTCACCGCTTTGCACGCCGGCAATGCGCAGGCCGATTTCCAGCGTGGCCGTGCCCGAATTGAACGTGCGCACAGGGCGCCCGCCGAAAAATTCGGACAACGCTTGTTCGAAGGCCTTTACTTGCGGGCCCGAGGTGATCCAGCCCGAACGCAGCACTTCGGTGACGCCTGCAATGGTCGCGTCGTCGATGCTGGGCCGCGTGAACGGCAGGAACGGTTGATTGGCAGTGGGGGTCGCCGATTCGCTCATGGTAGTAGACAAGGCCTCAGGTAAGCGGCGCAGAGCTTAGCTGCGCGCAAGAATATAAACACCGACCAGAATGATGCCGATGGCGATGACACGTTGCATCGACAGGGTCTCGCCGAACAGGTACCACGCGGCAAACGCGTTCACTACGTAGCCGAGCGAGAGCATCGGGTAAGCAATCGAGACTTCAACGCGCGAGAGCGCCAGAATCCACACGACGACGCTGATGGCATAGCACACCAGGCCGCCCATGATCGGCACCTGCGTGGCGAGCTTGATGCCGATGGGCACGATGTTGGCGCGCGTGAATTCGAGCGCGCCGATGGAATTGGCGCCTGCCTTGAGCAACAGCTGGGCGCACGCGTTGAGCAGCACGCCCGTGAGAATAAGGGAAAACGTAGCGAGATTCATGGAACGTTTGTGAACGTTTGTGAATAATTATGGATGGCGTTCCTTGGCTGATCCTTAGGCCGCGCCCGCTGGCGCACGGCCCGAACGGCCCGGGTCACACCCCTGTCGATTTCAATAGTCCTGCGCACGCACCGACACTTTTCCGAAGGCAGGGGCTCCCCGCGAACCCCGTGCCTGATAATTTCGGATGTTGAGACGAATGCCGCGGCCGGTAGTCGAACCGGCGCTTGAAACGCACTATAAACGCGCTATTTTACGTTGTCTTGCGGAAGTGGTTTGCTAATAACAACGCGCCGGGCGTCGCGCGCGATGACACGCATGGGCAAGTGCTCGGCTTCAAGCTTGCCGAACGTGTCCGGATCGACCAGCGCGAGCGCCTTCGGATCGGCGCGCCAGCGCGTGTAAAAGTCGGCCAGCGTCGGTACCCATTTCTGTGGCTCCTGCTTTACGCCGAATTCGAGTTCGTCCGGGTGCTGCACCATGATCATGTCCGTGCCGAGATAGAACGGCATGGTGTGATCGAGCACATTGACTGAATAGAACGGCGTGCCGGGTCCGAGTCGCTGCATCTCCGCCTTGATGGCCGGCACCAGCAGCACGCCCGAGCTTTGCCGCCCGAAGACCTCGTGACCCATGCCGCCGATGGTCGTGAGCAGCAACATGGCCGTGGCGAACATGATGACGGCCCGGCGGGCGCTATGACGCGCGAGCCGCCAGGCGACCAGCGTGCCTACTAGCCCGGCACCCAACGCGAAATACAGCCAGATCTGGAACGCCTTGTACAACTCGTTGGGGTTGCGCACGCTGCCCGAACGGCCGACGAAGATCGCCACCATGACGAGCGCTGCGATCAGAAACACGGCATACCCGGCCAGATGCACACGCAACTGGTCACGGCGCATCTGCGCCAGATACAGGCCGAACAGCAGGGCCATGGCCGGCGCGATCGGCAGCAGGTACGAGATCAGCTTCGAGTGCGAGACACTGAAGAAGACGAAGATGAAGATCGACCACGTCCACATCAGCACGGTCGGCGCGAAGCCGTTGGGCTGACGGGGCATGCGCCACGTGGCGCGCACGGTGCCGGGCAGGATCGACAGCCACGGCAGGAAACCCACAAGGAACACCGGCACGAAGTACCAGAGCGCGCCGTCGCGGTTATGACCTTCCTCGGCGAAGCGGCGGAAGTGCTCGTTGATGAAGAAGAAATCAAAGAACTCGGGGTTGCGCATCTGCACGAGCACGAACCACGGCGCTGCGATCAGGAAGAACACGATCAGGCCGCTGCCGAGGTACAGGCGCTTCCACAGCGCCCAGTCGCGGGCGACGAGCGTGTAGAGCACGAGCACGGCGCCGGGCAGCACGATGCCCACAAGCCCCTTGCTCAACACGGCAAGCGCCATGGCGGCCCAGCACAGCCACATCCAGCCGCGCACCGACGGGCGGGGCAGTCCGGGGCGTTGCGCGAGCAGCAGGGCACACAGCGACAGCCCCATGAAGAACGACAGCCCCATGTCGAGCACGTTGAAGTGCCCGAGCAGCGCCCACAGCGGGGCGCTTGCCAGCGCGGCGGCGGCAAACAGGCCCACACGCGCGTTGAACACGCGCCGGCCGGTGTAGCCCACCATCAGCACGCCGGCGAAGCCGGTCAGGGCCGTCCAGAGTCGCGCCTGCCACTCGCCCAGACCGAACGCCGCAAACGTGAGCGCATTCATCCAAGTTTGCAGCGGCGGCTTCTCGAAATACTTGTAGCCGTTGTAGCGCGGCGTAATCCAGTCGCCCGTCGTCCACATCTCGCGCGCCATTTCGGCGTAGCGGCCTTCGTCGCTGGCGATCAGGTGCCGATAATCCAGCATGCCGAACCATACGAGGGCAAAGCCGATGAGCAGCGTCCAGAACGCGGCGGGCGAGAGCGGGTACGGTGCAGCAGGAGAGAGGTCAGGGGGCAGCGGCGCGTGAGCGGCAGGCAGCCCTGAGTTCCCGGTCTTGGCGGGGGCGCGGGTCACTCAGGCATTCCGTTGTCGACGAGCACGACCAGTACGACGCGGCGGCCTTCACTCATCAGGATGTTGTAGGTGCGGCAGGCCGCTTGCGTATCCATCGAGTCGACGCCGATGCGCGTGCTGGTCAACGAGGCGGTGAGACGCGGGTGGGCGAAGCGCAGCCGCTCGCCGCTGCCGAAAATCACGACTTCCGGGTCGAGGGCACGTAAGGCTTCGAAATGGGCCGGCTCGAGCGCATCGAACGCCGATACCGGCCAGGCTTGAATCTCGCCCTCGGGCGCGACGATCACACTGTGGTTGTGACGCGTCTTGTTGATCTCGATGTAACCCGGTCCGTAGCCGGTGACCGTGTTCAAGGCTTGCGAGGGGTCTTGGTGCAGTTTCACTTTCGGAGATTCCCTACCGGATGCGGACGGAATGGATAAGGGATAGAGACGGAGTGGCAGCAGATCGCTTGATGAACGGAACGGATTTATACGCTCGGCGCGGTCGGGCATCTTGCCTCGCGTGGCGGAAACCGTCAATGATGCATTGCCGAACTCTGTCATAATTGGCTAAATTATAGCTTTTTGCCGTACGCAGCACGGCAAACCGTTGCAGTGCGGCATTTGCGACACCGGAACCGGGGACATCGGGCATTTTGCCTGAGGATAGCCGGTCCGCTCAAATCCCGCCTGCGGTCCAAGCGTTGCGCCAGAGGTCGGCATGCCAGCCGCCCGTCAAGCCAGTCAAGCTAGTCAAGAATAACGACCGCCGTGAAACCGATCCTCAAATCGCAGAAATTGCAGAATGTCTGCTACGACATTCGTGGGCCCGTGCTTGAACATGCCAAGCGCATGGAAGACGAGGGTCATCGCATCATCAAGCTGAACATCGGCAATCTGGCGCCGTTCGGTTTCGAGCCGCCCGACGAGATCGTGCAGGACATGATCCGCAACCTGCCGAACTCGGCCGGTTACTCCGATTCGCGGGGCGTGTTCGCGGCGCGCAAGGCGATCATGCATTACGCCCAGCAGAAGGCCATCAAGGACGTGCAGCTCGACGACATCTACCTCGGCAACGGGGCGTCCGAGCTGATCGTGATGGCCATGCAGGCGCTGCTCAACGACGGCGACGAAGTGCTGGTGCCCGCGCCCGACTATCCGCTGTGGACGGCTGCCGTGAGTCTCTCGGGCGGCACGCCCGTGCACTATGTGTGCGACGAGCAAGCCGACTGGCAGCCGGATCTGGCCGACATTCGCAAGAAGATCACGCCGAACACGCGCGCGATCGTCGTCATCAACCCGAACAACCCCACTGGCGCGCTCTACACCGACGAAGTCCTCAAGGAAATCGTCTCCCTGGCGCGCGAGCACAAGCTGATCATCTACGCCGACGAGATCTACGACAAGATCATCTACGACGGCGCGACCCACACCTCGCTGGCCTCGCTCTCCGAAGACGTGCTCACCATCACGTTCAACGGCCTGTCGAAGAGCTATCGCGCGTGCGGCTACCGCGCGGGCTGGATGATCGTATCCGGCGACAAGCGCCCGGCGCGCGACTATATCGAGGGGCTCAACATCCTCGCGTCGATGCGCCTGTGCCCGAACGTGCCCGGCCAGTACGCGATTCAGACCGCACTGGGCGGCTATCAAAGCATCAAGGACCTGATCGTGCCGGGCGGACGCCTGTACGAGCAGCGTGAGATCGCGCACCGCATGCTTACCGCCATCCCCGGCGTGACGTGCGTGAAGCCCAAGGCGGCGCTGTATCTCTTCCCGCGTCTCGATCCGGCGGTGTACCCCATCGCCAACGATCAGGAGTTCATCCTCCAGTTGTTGCTCGAAGAAAAGGTCCTGCTGGTGCAGGGCAGCGGCTTCAACTGGATGCACCCCGACCATTTCCGCGTAGTGTTCCTGCCTCACGAGGGCGACCTGGAAGATGCCATCAGCCGCATTGCCCGCTTCCTTGACGGTTATCGCCGTCGCCACGGCAAGTGATGCGCACCAACCGATTTCGACTTTTGAGTAAAACTGCATGAAACCGATCAAATTGGGCCTGCTCGGCCTTGGCACGGTAGGCTACGGCACCTTTCAGGTGCTCGCACGCAACCAGGAAGAAATTCAACGTCGCGCTGGCCGGGGCATCGAGATTACCAAGGTCGCCGTGCGCAACGTCGAACGCGCCAAGGGCCTAGTAGGCAACGCCGCCGAAGTGACGGGCGATCCGTTCGAAGTGGTCAACGATCCGGCCATCGACGTGGTGGTCGAGACCATCGGCGGGTACGACCTCACCAAAGAGCTCGTCCTCAAGGCGATCGAGAACGGCAAGCACGTGGTCACGGCCAACAAGGCGCTGCTGGCGGTGTATGGCAACGAGATTTTTGCCGCTGCCCGCAAGGCCAATGTGATGGTCTCGTTCGAAGCTGCCGTCGCCGGTGGTATTCCGATCATCAAGGCCCTGCGCGAAGGCCTGACGGCCAACCGTATTCAGTGGATCGCCGGCATCATCAACGGCACCACGAACTTCATCCTCTCGGAGATGCGCGACAAGGGCATCGACTTCGACGTGGCCCTCGCCGACGCGCAGCGTCTGGGCTACGCGGAAGCCGACCCGACGTTCGACATCGAAGGCGTGGACGCCGCTCACAAGCTCACGCTGATGAGCGCCATCGCGTTCGGCGTGCCGGTGCAATTCGACCGTGCCTATGTGGAAGGCATCACCAAGCTGGCCGCCATCGACATCAAATACGCCGAAGAACTCGGCTATCGCATCAAGCTGCTGGGCATCACGCGCCGCACGGAAGCGGGGATCGAACTGCGCGTGCATCCGACGCTGATTCCGACCAAGCGCCTGATCGCCAACGTGGAAGGTGCGATGAACGCTGTGCTGGTGCAAGGCGACGCCGTCGGCGCCACGCTGTACTACGGCAAGGGCGCCGGTGCCGAGCCGACCGCCTCGGCGATCGTGGCCGACATCGTTGATGTGACGCGCCTGCAAACGGCCGATCCGGAACATCGCGTGCCGCATCTGGCGTTCCAGCACGACGCGCTGTCGAACACCCCGGTGCTGTCGATGGACGAAGTCACCACCAGCTACTACCTGCGCCTGCGCGTGGTCGACCGGGCTGGCGTGATGGCAGAACTCACGCGCATTCTGGCGGATCTGGATATCTCGATCGACGCGTTGCTGCAAAAAGAGTCGCGCGAAGGCGAGCATCAGACCGACATCATCCTCCTGACGCATGTGACGCAAGAGAAGCACATCAATGCCGCCATCGCGAAGATCGAAGCGATGGGCACCGTGCTCTCGAAGGTCACGCGTATCCGTATGGAGTCGCTGAGCTGAACGCTTGGCAGCGACTCGACACCACTGGACCACGGACAGGACAACGACTGACATGAAATACATCTCCACGCGCGGCGCGGGCCTGACTTCGGGCGAGCCGCAATCGTTTTCCAGCATCCTGCTGGGCGGGCTGGCGCCGGACGGCGGCCTCTATCTGCCCACGGAATACCCGCAAGTCTCGGCCGACGAGCTGCGCGCCTGGCGCCAGTTGTCGTACGCCGATCTGGCCGCGAAAGTGCTGGCCAAGTTCGCTGGCGATATTCCGGTGGAAGTGCTGGCCGACCTGACGCGCCGTACCTACACCGCCGAGGTGTACCGCAACGTGCGTCCGGGCGAAGACGCCACCGAGATCACGCCGCTGCTGCCGCTGGGCGAAGAGAACGGCACGCAACTGTCGTTGCTGGCGCTCTCGAACGGCCCGACGCTCGCGTTCAAGGACATGGCCATGCAATTGCTTGGCAACCTGTTCGAGTACGCACTGGCTCAGCACGGCGACGCCCTGAACATTCTGGGCGCGACGTCCGGCGATACGGGCAGCGCAGCGGAATACGCCATGCGCGGCAAGGAAGGCATTCGTGTCTTCATGCTCTCGCCGGCCGGCAAGATGAGCGCGTTCCAGACCGCGCAGATGTACAGCCTGCAAGACCCGAACATCTTCAACCTCGCGGTCGAAGGCGTGTTCGACGACTGTCAGGACATCGTCAAGGCCGTCTCGAACGATCATGCCTACAAGGCGCGTTACAAGATCGGCACGGTCAACTCGATCAACTGGGCCCGTGTGGTCGCGCAGGTCGTCTACTACTTCAAGGGCTACTTTGCTGCCACGGGCGGCAAGTCGGGCCAGGACGGCAAAGTGTCGTTCACCGTGCCGTCGGGCAACTTCGGCAACGTCTGCGCGGGTCACATCGCGCGCATGATGGGCCTGCCGATCCACAAGCTCGTCGTGGCGACCAACGAGAACGACGTGCTCGACGAGTTCTTCCGCACCGGTAACTATCGCGTGCGCAAGTCGGCCGAGACCTTCCACACCAGCAGCCCGAGCATGGATATCTCGAAGGCGTCGAATTTCGAGCGTTTTCTGTTCGATCTGCTGGACCGCGACGCGCAGGCCACGGCGGCGCTGCTCGCCAAGGTGGAGCAGGGCGGTTTCGACCTGTCGGGCACCGATGCGTTTGCACGCGTGGCGCAGTTCGGCTTTGTGTCGGGCCGCAGCACGCACGCCGACCGTGTGGCGACGATTCAGGACGTGGCGAAGCGCTACGACGTGGTCATCGACACCCACACGGCCGACGGCGTGAAGGTTGCGCGCGAAGCACTGGAACCGGGCGTGCCGATGGTGGTGCTCGAAACGGCCCAGCCGGCCAAGTTTGCCGAAACGATTCGTGAAGCGCTGCATCGTGAGCCGCCGCGTCCGGCGGGCTTCGAGCAACTCGAATCGCTGCCGCAACGCGTCGAGACGGTGCAGAACGACGTCGCCCGCGTGAAGGCCTATATTGCGGAACATACCGGCCTGTAAGTTGGCCGATGGACGCCGCGGCGTCCCGGTGTCACATCACGTGAACGCATCGGGACGCCCTCTCTCTTTTTCTTCCCGGGCCCTGTCGGGCCCGCGACGCCTGCCATGCTGAGTACACAAGAAGCGCTTGACGCTGTTCTGGCCGCTGCCCGTCCGCTCGGGCAGACGGAAACCGTCGACACGCTCGCGGCCAACGGGCGCGTGCTGGCGGCCGATGTTGTGGCCACGCTCGACGTGCCGCCGATGGACACCAGCGCGATGGACGGCTATGCCGTGCGCCGGGCGGATCTGACGGGCGCAGAGACGGTGTTGCCGGTCTCGCAGCGCATTCCGGCGGGCCACGCCCCCGAGCCGCTGGCAGCGGGCACGGCGGCGCGCATCTTCACGGGCGCCCCGGTACCCGCAGGCGCGGACGCCGTCGTGATGCAGGAACAGTGTGAAGCGCGCGACGACGGTTCGGTGGTGATTCGTCACGCCCCGGCCGATGGCGAGTTCGTCAACCGGCAGGGGGCCGACATCCGCCGCGACAGCGTGGTGCTGGCGGCGGGCACCCGCCTGCGCGCCCCGGCGCTCGGCTTGGCGGCATCGGTCGGTATCGCGAAGCTTCAGGTCGCGCGCCGCCTGCGGGTAGCGGTGTTTTTCACCGGCGACGAACTGACGATGCCCGGCGAGACGTTGCGTGCCGGCAGCATCTACAACTCGAATCGTTTTGTGCTGCGCAGCCTGCTGGAAAACCTTGGCTGCCAGATGACCGACTACGGCATCGTGCCGGACAACCTGTCGGCCACACGCGCCATTCTGCGCGACGCGGCACGCGGCAACGACCTGATCATCACGTCGGGCGGAGTGTCCGTCGGCGAAGAGGATCACGTCAAACCCGCGGTGGAAGCCGAGGGCCGTCTGAATCTTTGGCAGATCGCGCTCAAGCCGGGCAAACCGCTCGCTTACGGCGAGGTCAACCGCACCGGCGCGAGCGCGGCGGCAGCGGAGGCCACCCAGACGGCGCATTTCATCGGCTTGCCGGGCAACCCGGTGTCGAGTTTCGTGACGTTCCTGCTGTTCGTGCGTCCGTTCATCCTTCGCCTGCAAGGCGTGCAGGACGTGACGCCGCGCCGTATCGCCATGCGCGCCGACTTCACGCAAGCCAAGGCCGATCGCCGCAACGAGTTCGTACGTGCCCGCCTGAACGCCAATGGCGGGTTGGACGCGTTCCCGAATCAGAGTTCGGCGGTACTGACGTCGACGGTATGGGGCGACGGCCTCATCGATAACCCGCCGGGCCACCGCATCGAAGCGGGGCAGACGGTGGCGTTCCTGCCGTTTTCCGACCTTCTATATTGAGAGACAGGCATGTCGCGCCTGACGCGGCATGGCCCAACCTATGCAGATCGATCTTCGCTTTTTTGCCAGCGTACGCGAGGCCCTCAAAGTGGCCGAAGAACATGTGGAAGTGCCCAACGGCATTACCACCGTGGGAGACGTGCGCCAATGGTTGTGCCTGCGCGGGCCGCTGTGGGCCGAGACGCTGGGTGAGCAGCGATTCCTGCGCATGGCGCTGAATCACACGATGGTGCCGGCGTCCACGCGCCTCACCGACGGCTGCGAAGTGGCCTTCTTCCCGCCAGTGACGGGCGGCTGAGTCCAGCGCCAACCGCCAAGCTGACCTCAACGCAGACCTCAACGCAGACGAACCGAGACCCGATCATGCCGATCCGCGTACAGACCGAAGACTTCGACCTGTCGACCGAAATTCGCCAACTGCGCGCGGGCGACCTGCGCGTGGGCGCGGTGGCGAGTTTCGTGGGGACGGTGCGCGACCTGAACGACGGCAAGGACGTCTCGCGCATGACGCTCGAGCACTATCCGGGCATGACGGAGAAGGCGCTTGAGCAGATCGTGGCGCAGGCCAGCGAGCGCTGGCGGCTGTTCGACGCGCTGGTGATCCATCGGTACGGCGACTTGGGCCCGGGCGATCAGATCGTGCTGGTGGCCGTGACGTCGGCGCATCGCGGCGATGCGTTCGCCGCGTGCGAATTCATCATGGATTATCTGAAGACCGAAGCCCCGTTCTGGAAGAAGGAATCGACGCCGCAAGGCGAGCGCTGGGTCGATGCCCGCGATACCGATACGGCGGCACGTGAGCGCTGGGCGGTGGGGCGGGGTGGGGTCCCGGATTCTTCGGTCAAATCCGACTAAAAATCAAAAATCCCCAACAAAAATCGGCGAAATTCGAACAATTTCGCCGATTTTTCATTCATGAGGCCGCGCGGGCCGCGCGGCCTTCACGCTGTCGAGCAACGCGCGCTGCGCCGGTGGCAGCGCGTATTCCCATCCGAACAGATTCAATTGCAGGCTCTCTGCGATACGGATCGCCGGCTCGGCGAAGACGAAGGCGGCTTCCGGTTCGAACAGCGCGTCGAGCGTATCGAAGAAGAGCACCAACCAACGGCTGAAATGCTCGCCGGTGAGGTGAGCGAACGGCTGATGCGCCTGCGTCACATTGCCGCGGTAACGTTTCGCACCGAGCACGATGCTGCTCCAGAACGCGACCATTTTTTCCAGATGCATGTCCCAGCGCCCTTCGAGCGCCTGCCGGAAGACGGGGCCCAGCAGGTCGTCGTCGCGAATGCGTCCGTAGAACGTGTGAACAAGCAACTGCACGGCCGCTTCGTCGACCTGCCCGAGCCGCTTGGGGGGCAACGCATCGAGCCACGTACCGAGGCGTGTCACGGGCGGCGTCGCGGCGAAAGTGCCGCCTTCGAGGGCCGCTTCTGCCGCCAGCCCGGACGCAGATTTATCCCCCGTTTCGGCGCGATGTCCGGCCGGGTGCTTGTGGGTAGATCCAGTGCCTTGGCGGTCGTGTTGACTCATGGTGCGGCGTGCTAAAAATAGCTATTATGAGCCTCAAAGTCAGGCGTGTCGCGGGGGCGTGTCCCCACGATCTGCGTCGTTCGACTGCCGCATTCCACGGCTTCACCGGGCCACCCACAGGCCCTGCGCGAAATGTCAACCATTTGGCGCTAATGCCCTTGAAACCTTAGGGGATTGTCCGCACATCCGATCCAGAAAGTTTTCTTACCGGAGCACCCGATGCGACAAGACAAATTCACCACGCAGTTCCTGGAAGCGCTGGCTGATGCCCAAAGCATGGCAGTCGGTCGCGACCAGCAATATATCGAGCCGCTGCATCTGCTTGCCGCACTCATCGCACAACCCGAAGGCGCAGCACGTTCGCTGCTGCAACGCGCGGGCGTGCAGGTTCAACCGCTGGCTCACGACATCGAGACGGCCCTGTCGAAGCTGCCACAGGTGCAAGGCACCGATGGCAACGTGCAGGTCAGCCGCGAACTCGCGGGCCTGCTGAATCAGGCCGACAAAGAAGCGCAAAAGCACGGCGACAGCTATATCGCCAGCGAAATGTTCCTGCTGGCACTGGCTGACGACAAGGGCGATACGGGCAAGCTGGCCCGCGCCCGTGGCCTCACGCGTAAAGCGCTGGAAGCCGCCATCGTCGGCGTGCGCGGCGGCGAGTCCGTCAACAGTCAGGACGCCGAGAGCCAACGCGAAGCCCTCAAGAAATACACGCTCGATCTGACCGAACGCGCCGCGCTCGGCAAGCTCGATCCCGTGATCGGCCGTGACGACGAAATCCGTCGCACGATTCAGATTCTGCAACGCCGCACGAAGAACAACCCGGTGCTGATCGGCGAACCGGGCGTGGGCAAGACCGCCATTGTGGAAGGCCTTGCGCAGCGTATCGTCAACGGCGAAGTGCCGGAGTCGCTCAAGAACAAGCGCGTGCTCGCACTCGACATGGCGGGGCTGCTCGCCGGTGCGAAATTCCGTGGCGAATTCGAAGAGCGTCTGAAGAGCGTGCTCAACGACATCGCCAAGGACGAGGGCCGTACGATCCTGTTCATCGACGAGATTCATACGATGGTCGGGGCCGGCAAGGCCGAAGGGGCGATGGATGCGGGCAACATGCTCAAGCCGGCGCTCGCGCGCGGTGAGCTGCATTGCATCGGCGCGACCACGCTCGACGAATATCGCAAATACATCGAGAAGGACGCTGCGCTGGAGCGCCGCTTCCAGAAGGTACTCGTCGAAGAGCCGAGCGTCGAGGCGACCATCGCCATCCTGCGTGGCTTGCAGGAAAAGTACGAACTGCACCACGGTGTGGAGATCACCGACCCGGCGATTGTGGCGGCGGCTGAACTGAGCCAGCGCTACATCACCGACCGGTTCCTGCCGGACAAGGCCATCGACCTGATCGATGAGGCCGCGTCGAAGATCAAGATGGAAATCGACTCGAAGCCGGAAGTGATGGACAAGCTCGACCGTCGTCTGATCCAGTTGAAGATCGAACGCGAAGCCATCAAGAAGGAAACCGACGAAGCGTCGCAGAAGCGTCTGGCGCTCATCGAGGAAGAGATCTCGCGTCTGGAGCGTGAGTACGCCGACCTTGAAGAAATCTGGACCGCCGAGAAAGCGGCCGTGCAGGGCAGCGCGCAGGTCAAGGAAGAGATCGACCGCGTGCGTGCCGAGCTGGCCAAGCTGCAACGCGAAGGCAAGCTCGACAAGGTGGCCGAACTGCAATACGGCAAGCTGCCGCAACTCGAAGCGCAGTTGAAGGATGCGGCTGCCGCCGAAGCGGCTGGCCAGCAAGCGCACCCGCGTCTGCTGCGTACGCAGGTGGGCACGGAAGAAATCGCTGAAGTCATTTCACGAGCCACCGGCATTCCGGTCTCGAAGATGATGCAGGGCGAGCGCGAGAAGCTGCTCAACATGGAAGGCAAGTTGCACGAGCGCGTGGTGGGGCAGGACGAGGCGATTACCGCCGTGGCCGACGCCATCCGCCGTTCGCGTGCGGGGTTGTCGGATCCGGATCGTCCGTACGGGTCGTTCCTGTTCCTCGGCCCGACGGGCGTGGGCAAGACCGAGCTGTGCAAGGCGCTGGCGATGTTCCTGTTCGACTCGGAAGATCACCTGATCCGCATCGACATGAGCGAGTTCATGGAGAAGCACAGCGTCGCCCGCCTGATCGGCGCGCCGCCGGGCTACGTGGGTTATGAGGAAGGCGGTTATCTGACCGAAGCCGTGCGTCGCAAGCCGTACAGCGTGATCCTGCTCGACGAAGTCGAGAAGGCGCACCCGGACGTCTTCAACGTGCTGCTGCAAGTGTTGGACGACGGTCGCATGACCGACGGTCAGGGTCGCACGGTGGACTTCAAGAACACCGTGATCGTGATGACGTCGAACCTTGGGTCGTCGATGATTCAGTCGATGGTCGGCGAGCCGCAGGAGCGTATCAAGGACGCGGTGTGGCTGGAGATCAAGGAGCACTTCCGTCCCGAGTTCCTGAACCGGATCGACGAAGTCGTGGTGTTCCATGGTCTGGATCAGAAGCACATCGAGTCGATTGCGACGATTCAGATCGAGATCCTGCGCAAGCGTCTGGCCAAGCTCGACATGGCACTCGAAGTCAGCAAGGCCGCGTTGATGCACGTGGCGCGCGAGGGCTTCGACCCGGTGTTCGGGGCACGTCCGCTCAAGCGGGCGATCCAGCAGGAGATCGAGAATCCGGTCGCCAAGCTGGTGCTGGCCGGCAAGTTCGGTCCGAAGGACACCATCCCGGTCGACTGGCGCAATGGGCGGTTCACCTTCGACGGCGACACGGCCGCGCAGGTGAGCAAGGAAACAGAAGCCGCGGCGGAGTAAGCCGAGGGCTTCGCGGGGAGGTTACGGCCTCCCCGGCAGGTAGCAGAGCGCGGCTTCGGCCGCGCTTTTTTTTCGTCTTTCGACGCCGTAACACGCCGAAAGGCCAGCCGGAGCGCCTCGGCACGGGGAACGCTCGCGCGTGGCATCGTCGTGTCACAATCGTCGGCGAGAATGCGCGACCGGGCAGGCGGCACGCAGGTCGATGCGCTGACACCGCGCGACTTGGCCGGCATCGAGGTGGCGCCTGCGGGCCTGCATCCAGTCAGCCAGTCAGCCAGTCAGCGAAGGCGCGTGAGATTCGCGCTGACGGATCACCGTTCGCGACACTGGGCGAGTCCTTCGTCGCATGGCGGGTGCGCCACCGGCAACAAATTCCTATCGTCGGGTCATGAGCTATCACGACGAGAGGAAGCGATGACAACGATTGTGGCAATTCACCTGGCGGCGGCCATTGCGGCGGTCATGCTGGGCATCACGATTCTGATGGCGCGGCGGGGCACTCCGCGTCATCGCTGGCTGGGCAGGACGTGGGCGATGACGATGGCGGTCGCGGCGCTGTCTAGCTTTGGCATCCGGGAGTTGAACCCGGGGCATTTCTCGTGGCTGCACGCGCTGGCGGCATGGGTACTGGTGAGTCTGGTACTGGCCATTGCCGCGATCCGGCGCGGCAACGTGGTGACGCATCGGCGCAGCATGCTTGGGCTATACACCGGGTTGATCGTCGCGGGTGTTGCGGCGGTGGCGGTGCCGGGCCGGATGCTCAACGAGACGCTCGCCCGGTGGGGGCACGAGGTCATGACGGCCGCGACGGTGTCGACGAGCGTATCGACGGTATCGACGGTATCGACGGCATCGGCGACGGGCATGGCAGGCGGGGAGGGCACACGATAATGACAACGATGATGAGACAACCGCAACCCGTCGAGACCCCGCAGCCGGCCCCCGTCAAACCGACGCGCGGTCTCTGGCCGACGTTTTTTCGCGAACTCGTGGGTGTGCTGCTCTTCAACACGGCGATCGCCCTGATACTCAAGCTGATCGGTTTCGGCGGCACGTTGTGGCAGAACTTCGTTTTCAGCCAGTGCATCGGCATCACCATCACCGTGCTGATCGATGGCGGACGCCGGGCGATCTGGCGCAATGGCGAGCCGCCTATCATCCCGTTTCTGTTGTTGGTAGCGTTCGGTTGTTCGGCGGGCCTTGTCGGCGGGATCACGCTGGGCACGGTACTGCTCGGGCTGCCGCTCACGTTGTGGCGTCCGCTCAATGGCCACACCACGCCGATCGTGCTGCTGATTGCGTTGCTGGCCACGGGCGTAGGGACGTATCACGGTTGGTCGCGGGCGCGGATGGCGCAGTTGAAGGCGGCGGCAGCGCAGCAGGCCTTGCGAGAATCGGCCGCTGAAAAGCAGTTGGTGCGCGCCCAGTTGCAGACCTTGCAGGCACAGCTTGAACCGCACTTTCTGTTCAACGTGCTCGCGAATCTCGACTCGTTGATCGCCAGCGATCCCGCGCGTGCCCGTGTATTGCTGGGTCATATGAACCGGTTCTTGCGCGCATCGCTGGCAGCCACACGCGCCGAGACCATCTCGCTGGCCGACGAGTTTGCGTTGCTCGACGCGTTGCTGGCGATCCAGCAAGTGCGCTTTGGCGAGCGCCTGCACTACACGCTCGATCTGCCGGACGATTGCCGGGCGCGACGGGTGCCGCCGATGCTGGTGCAGCCGCTCGTCGAGAATGCGATCAAGCACGGTATCGAGCGCCAGAGCCGCGGCGGCACGGTACGGGTGAGTGCGTATGGTGAAGTCGATGAAACAGGGACACCGTTTGTCGTGTTGCAGGTAAGCGATGACGGCGCGGGGTTTTCCACGACACCGGCCCCTTCAATGCCACACGATGCGCCGGGTCACGGCATCGGTCTGACGAATATTCGAGAGCGCCTGCGCGTGCTCTACGGCGACGCCGCGCGTCTCACCCTTGCCGAGGGTGTGCCGCAAGGTGTGGTCGCAACGTTGCGCTTGCCCGTGGATGCGCCCGGGCAGACGGCAGCGGCATAGGTTTCTAGTTCCGCAGAGAGTGGAGTGCATGACATCCCCCGTCGCCCTGATTGCCGAAGACGAACCGTTACTCGCCGATGCCCTGCGTGCCATGCTCGCGCAGGCATGGCCCGATCTGCACGTGTTGCCGGTGGCGCCTGACGGCACGGCGGCGATTGCGGCCATCGCGCAAGAGCAGCCGGACGTGGTGTTTCTCGACATCGCGATGCCCGGCGCGACCGGGCTCGATGTGGCGCGTGCCTGTGCCCGGCTGACGCGCGCGCCGCAGATCGTGTTCGTCACGGCGTTCGACCGGTTCGCCCTCGACGCTTTCGACGCGGCGGCCATCGACTATCTGCTCAAACCCGTGGAGCCCGATCGCCTCGCGCGCACCGTCGCACGGCTGCGCGAACGGCTGGCCGCGCCGAAGCACGACACGCTCTCGCAGTTGCTCGCGACGCTGCGCACGCATCTGGAAGATGAGGCGGCCCCGGGCGGTGCGGTGAATGGCACGAACGGGGCACATGGGGCAAATGGGGCAAGCGGTTCGAAAAGCGTGACGGTGGCCTCAGCCCCGGCGGCGGGTGAATATCTGCGGTTCGTGCGGGCATCGGTGGGCGACGAGATCCGCATCGTGCCGGTGGAGGAAGTGTGCTTCTTCGAAGCCGCCGACAAGTACGTCGTGGTCGCCACTGTCGATGGCGATCTGCTGATTCGCACGAGCCTGCGCGAGTTACTGCCGCAACTCGACCCGTCGCGCTTCTGGCAGGTGCATCGCAGCACCGTCGTCAATGTGGCCGAAGTGGTGAGCGCACAGCACACGCCGCTTGGGCGCCTGACGTTGAAGCTCAAGCGCCGCAAAGACCGCGTCGCCGTCAGTCGTCAGTACGCGCACTTGTTCCGGCAGATGTAGCCTCCGGGGTGGTGGCGAAGAACTCGCTCGGCGTGCGCCCGAACGTGCGCTTGAACATCGCCGAGAACGCGCTCTGACTGCGATAGCCCAACTCGCGAGCGATGCGAGCGAGCGGGTAACCCTTCGAGGCCAGCGGAATGGCTTGCGCAAGGATCACCTGCTGCCGCCACTGCACGAAACTCATGTTCAGCTCCTGCCGGAACAGGCGTCCGATCGTGCGCGGGCTCGCGCCTGCGTAGCGCGCCCATTGGTCGAGCGTCCACGCCCGGGCAGGGTCGGCCAGCATGGCGTTGCATAACGTCAGCAGGCGTTTGTCGCGAGGCAGGGGCACTTCCAGCGGCAGCGGCGACGCGCGGCGCAGTTCATCCAGAATCAAGCCGCCGAGCAGTTGCTCGCGTGGCGCATCCAGTTCGTCTTCCGGTACGTCGATGGCGGCGATCAGCTCGCGCAGCAGCGGTGAGACTTCCACGACCCGGCAGTGATCCAGCCCGGACGGGATGAAGTCACGATGCACGTAGAGCGTGCGCAAGTACGACGGCTCATTGACCTGCAAGCTGTGCTCGACATCGGGCGGAATCCAGATCGCGCGCGAGGGCGGCACAATCCATGCGGCATCGGACACCGCAATCTGGATCACGCCGCGCGGCGTGTACGCCACCTGTGCCCACGCGTGCCGGTGGTCGGGTACACGAATCGTGTCGAGAATCGGCCGCGCCCGTAACCGCACGGGCCGTTCAGGCGTCGGAGAGAACTCCGGGGGGACGACGTGCTTTGCCGGGGGCGTGGGCGCCGCTGGTTCGACAGGGATATCGGCACCTTCCGCCGGAGTTGCGCGCGCGTTCACCGCTGCCGGTTCGGCGGCGGTCGTTGACGACGCAGCATCGGGCGGGGCAGGCAGATCAGAAAGTCCGGACGGGAAGCGCAAGGAGCTAGGCATGGCGTAAGCGCGACAATTCGTGTCCCATAAGTGTAATTCAGCCGTGTCCGCGTGTCGGCTGGCGCAATGTCGAGGTTAACCACGAGTGCGCAGCGCGTGCGGACCCGACGCATTGGCTTTCCCGCCGGGCGAGGCGCTATGATCGATGTCAGCGTGCGGCGCGGCCTGCGGCCTCATCCCACCAGAATGCATGACGCGGCACCGGATACCGCCGCCTCAACAAGCCAATTCGAATCGGAACCTTGCCATGAAATTCGCCACCTGTGATTTGTGTGATGCCCATGAAGACGCACTGGCCGACGGCCGCCTGCGTGTGTTGCAACCCGGCTTTCTGTTGCTCGGACAGGCCCGTCGTTTTGCCGGCCCGGCGGCGACGCTCAAAGTCTTTGAAGACAACTCGCGGGTACGTACTGCACTTGAGACGCCGGGCGAGGGCCGGGTGCTGGTCGTGGATGGTGGCGGGTCGGTGCGCTGTGCACTGGTGGGCGGCAACCTCGCGCAACTCGGCGAGAAGAACGGCTGGGCGGGCATCGTGGTGAATGGAGCGGTGCGCGACACCGAGGAACTGGAAGTGTGCGAGATCGGCATTCGGGCGCTCGCCACGAACCCGCGCAAGAGCGTAAAGCTCGGCGCCGGGCAGACCGATCTGATTGTGGATATCGCCGGGGAGCTGGTGCGTCCGGGCGAATGGATCTACAGCGACATCGACGGCATTCTCGTTTCGACGGAGCCGTTGGTATGACAAATCAAGTCATCAGTGCGGCAACCGGCGCAGCGACTGGCAACGGGGAAGACGCGGTGGTTCACGTCTTCGTCTACGGCACGCTGCGCGCGGGCGAGATCAACGACATGATGCGTGCGGCGGCGCGTCATCATCTGCCCGCGCCCACGTATGTGGGAACGTCGACCTTGGGCGGGCGCCTTTACGACTTTGGCCGTTACCCGGGCATGGTGTTATCAACGCAAGCCAATGAGCGCACGGTCGGCGACATCTATCGCATTCCAGCGGCGCTGGTAGCCGTGCTCGACGAGATCGAGGCCGTCTATCCGGGCGAAGCGGGGTTGTTCGTGCGGGAATTGCACGACGTGGCCCACGACGGCGCCACGTACACGTGCATCGTCTACCCGGTCAATGAAGCGACCGTGGCAGGTCTGCCGCACATCGCCGGCGGCGATTGGGTCGACTATCGGAAGACGCGGGAAGTCAGCGCGGTGTGACATGGCGCGACACGATGCGCTGCGATGTGACGCGGCGCATCGTTTCACTCGCCGCGCCCTCGAAACGCAAACGGGTTGAGCGACGTGCCGACATCGTAATGATCGATGCCGTCCAGTCGCTTGAGCAGACGAGCGAGTCCGACAGTGAGCGGCAGCACCAGCCACTGCAACGCACACTTGAAGACGAATTCGAGTCCGATCATGCGTGCCATCGCATCGGCATCGAGCACGTAGGCAAACGCAATCACGACAAACACGAGCGTATCGAGCAGAGCCGCCAACGCGCTGCCCGCCATGATGCGCAAGCCCGCCCAACGGCCGTGCATGGCCACCTTCATGCGCGCGAGCGTTGCCGCATTGGCGAACTCTCCGACAAAGCACGCCGATACCGACGCCACAAACATATGTGTGATGGCTTCGAACCAGTGACGCTGCACGTCATCGGTGAAACCGGTTTGCGCGGCCCATGCCGGCTGTGTGGGTAGCAACGCCATCAGCCAGAGAAAGCCGATGAGGATGAGGTTGGCGGCGAGCCCGCTCCAGATCACCACGCGGCTGATGCGGTAGCCGTACACCTCGGTCAGCACCGACGCGAACAGATAGGCGAACGGAAAGCTGATGATCGCTGCCGAAAACGTCAGCCGCAGCGGCTCACCGGAGAACGGCCACGGCAGCACGATCTCGCATACACGCGCCCCGAGCGCATTCGATATCAGCAGAAAGCTCACGAATGCAATGGCGAGGCAGATGACGGCCGGGGTAATGCGTGTGGCTTGCTTTTGGTGGGCAGGCGGGCACGTCGATGCCTGGGATGCCGGAGACGCTGGAGACGGCGGGTTCACCGTAGACGATTCGGAATGTGAAGACGAGGCGGTCATTGGCGTACGGTGCGGACGTTGCGAATGGAGATGGCGTGCGTCGAGCGCACCGGATTGATATCGAGGCCGTGACGCCGCGTAAAGCGTGCGCCGACCGTCAGGCGCGTGGGCGCACATTGGGCGAGCAAGTCGATAAAGACGGTTTCCACGCATTGTTCGTGAAACATCTCGCTGTCTCTGAACGAGAGTACATAGGCGAGCAAGGTTTGCCGACAAATGCGTGCGCCGGTGTAGTCGATCCATAGGGTACCGAGGTCGATGCCACCGGTCAGCGGACAGCGTGAACTGAGCAGGTCCGAGCTGAGGCGTTCGTGAAACAGCGTCGCCAGCCCCGGATCAGCGTTTCCCGCGTTGCCGCCGTTTCCAGCAATTCCAGCGCCTCCAGCGTCATGAACGATTCGCAGCAGGCTGGCCTGTACGCCACCGCGCACGACGCCGACGGGCTCGGTATCAAGACTCACAGCGTCAGGCTCGCCACCGCAAGTGGCACGAACCGCCTGCCGGACCGGCGTCGCGCGCACAAGCACATAAGACTTCAGGCAATGGGTGAGCGCCCCCGCGACGTGGGCTTCGAGCGCTTGTGCCGATTCGAACCGAAGTTCACGAAGCGTCGAAAGGTACCGCCTCGCGTCCGACATTTCCAGCGTGAACGGCGAATCGCAGGGAATGACAATTTCCAGCACCGCAATTTGCGGGCGCTCATGCATGTCGAGCCAGGCGACCTCGTAGTCGTTCCAGAGATCGTAGCCGCGCATGCCGATCCCACGAGCGGCAGCGTCAGGCGCCCCGCGCAGGCGGGCACGCGGCAGCGGACGAGGAAACACCGTCGCCGGGGCATCTGGGCTCACGTGCTCGCCCCCATGCGTGGCATGCACGTTGACCGCGCTGGCGGCACCGGAATCGTTGCGTGACATAGGCTGGGGTTCCTCCGAAAGTTTGACCGTCGAACTTAACGCGCGTGTCCGGTGCGTTCAATGCGTCGAATCTGAAATGTGCCGACGCCGCCATGTCCGATTATGACCAGCGCAACGCGGGCGGTTGTGGGAGCATGCACGCATTCCGGTAGACATATGCGGCCTTTGCGCCGTCTCCCACACCATGCGATCGTCCGACATTGCCCGTTTGCTGACGCTCTCCGCCATCTGGGGCGCGAGTTTCCTCTTCATGCGTATCATCGTGCCCGCACTGGGGCCGTTGCCGACGGCCTTCTTCCGCGTCGCACTCGGCGCGCTGGGGCTGGCCGTCATCCTGCTTGTGCTGCGCGTCCGTTGGCAGTTCAAAGGGTTGTTAGGCGCGTCGATGGTGCTCGGCGTGATCAATTCCGGCATTCCCTTCGTCATGTACTGTCTGGCCGCGCGTGTGTTGCCCGCCGGCTACTCGTCCATCCTCAACGCCACCACGCCGCTGATGGGGGTGCTGATCGGCGTGGTGTTCTTCCGTGAGCGTCTGACCGGTGCCAAGGGCCTTGGTGTGCTGCTGGGGCTGATCGGTGTGGCGGTGCTGACCCGCACCGGCCCCGTGGCGATGTCTGGGCCCGTCGTGATGGGGGCGCTCGCGTGTCTCGTGGCGACGTCTTGCTACGGCCTTGCGGGATATCTCACCAAGCGCTGGATTAGCGACCGCGGCGGTCTCGACGCCAAGCTCGTGGCTTTCGGCAGCCAGTTGGGGGCGGCGCTCGTGCTGCTGCCGTTCTTCGCTTATGTATCGACCACGACCGGCATGCCGGGCCCTGCCACGGGCGGCGTATGGGCGGCCATGGCGGCGCTCGGCTTCGTATGCAGCGCGCTGGCCTATATGTTGTTCTTCCGCCTGATCGCCGATCTCGGTCCGCTGCGCTCGCTCACCGTCACGTTCCTCATTCCGCCGTTCGGCGTGTTGTGGGGCGCCTTGTTCCTGAACGAAGCGGTCACCTTCGCTCACCTTGTCGGCGGCTGCTTTATCGCCATGGCCGTGTGGCTCGTCTGCAAGCCGCCGAAGGCCGCCCCGGTCGCGAGTCGCGTGACCTCCTGACGCGGTACCCGAGGGAAGCAAGCAGGCCGGTAACTCGCGTTACCGGCCTTTTTTCATGATGTGGAATGGGGTTGCGGTGCGTAAAAATTTGCGCTGCTTGGCACAACATCATGATTTCAGGAAGGGAAACATCGTTTCACATCGCAAAAATATTTTGTTATCTATTTGATTTTTATAAGAAAAAAATATGCGATAGGCACGACATTCGTTCTGTTGCGATGCGTGAAGAATCCCTAAACTCTTATACAAGACCTGCCGATTCGGAGACACAAAAAGCGGTCAACTGCCAAGGGCAGCGACCGGACGGAATCAGGGCAGCAAAGAGATACCCCTCTTTTATTTGTATCGAGAAACCAGGAGAGATCACCATGACGACGCGTCAAGAACAAGTGAAGCAACTCGAGCAGGACTGGGCGAACAATCCGCGCTGGGCAGGCATCAAGCGTGGCTACTCGGCGGAAGACGTCGTGCGTCTGCGTGGTTCGATCCAGCCGGAACAAACGTTGGCCCGTCGCGGCGCCGAGCGTCTGTGGAATCAGATCAACGAGCAGCCGTTCGTGAACGCGCTTGGCGCGCTCACCGGCAATCAGGCCATGCAGCAGGTCAAGGCCGGCCTCCAGGCGATCTACCTGTCGGGCTGGCAAGTCGCCGGCGACGCCAACCTCGCCGGTGAAATGTATCCTGACCAGTCGCTGTACCCGGCCAACTCGGTGCCGCAAGTCGTGCGCCGCATCAACAATACGTTCACGCGTGCCGACCAGATCCAATGGTCGGAAGGCAAGAACCCGGGCGACGAAGGCTACATCGACTACTTCGCCCCGATCGTGGCCGATGCCGAAGCCGGTTTCGGCGGCGTGCTCAACGCGTTCGAACTGATGAAGGCCATGGTCGAAGCCGGCGCGGCCGGCGTTCACTTCGAAGATCAGCTCGCCTCGGTCAAGAAGTGCGGCCACATGGGCGGCAAGGTGCTCGTGCCGACGCGTGAAGCCGTTGCCAAGCTGGTGGCGGCGCGTCTGGCGGCCGACGTGCTGGGCGTGCCGACGGTGCTCATCGCCCGTACCGATGCTGAAGCGGCCGACCTGATCACCGCCGACGTCGACCCGATCGATCAACCGTTCTGCACGGGCGAGCGCACGGTCGAGGGCTTCTACCGCACGCGTAACGGTCTCGATCAAGCCATCTCGCGCGGTCTGGCGTATGCCCCGTATGTCGATCTGGTGTGGTGCGAAACCGGCAAGCCGGATCTCGAGTTCGCCAAGCAGTTTGCCGAAGGTATTCACAAGCACTTCCCGGGCAAGATGCTTTCGTACAACTGCTCGCCGTCGTTCAACTGGAAGAAGAACCTCGACGACGCGACCATCGCCAAGTTCCAGAAGGAACTCGGTGCCATGGGTTACAAGTTCCAGTTCATCACGCTGGCCGGCTTCCACAGCCTGAACTACTCGATGTTCAATCTGGCCCACGGCTACGCCCGCCGTCAGATGAGCGCCTTCGTCGAGTTGCAGGAAGCCGAATTCGCCGCCGCCGACAAGGGCTTCACGGCGGTCAAGCATCAGCGTGAAGTGGGTACGGGCTACTTCGACGCCGTCACGCAGACCATCGAGCGCGACGCATCGACCACGGCCCTGAAGGGTTCGACGGAGGACGAACAGTTCTTCGACGAAAAGAAGGCGCAGGTCAAGGCAGCCTGACCAGGCTGAGGGAGGGCGCAGCGGCGCCTGCTAACGGTGATGCGTCGTGGGGGCACATCATCGTGAGCGGACTGCCGCCGCGCTTCGACCGCGCATCCCGGTCTATCCGGCCGGGGCGGCCCTGACGGCGTGTCCCGTCGTCGTCAGGGTTGCAGTGCACGCCGGACGAGAAGAGGCCCGTGAGCTTATCCCGCTCACGGGCCTTTTTTCATGGGGACGACGTCGATTCTTTGCTAAATTGCGCAGACACCTATGCAAACTGAGGCAGCATGTTCCCGACGTCTTCCCGGCAGAATTCCCCGGACACTTCCACGAGCCATTCCCTTCGCCATTCCCCTCGCAGTGCCCCGCAAAGTGCCCGGCGAATCGCCATCGTCGGCGCCGGCCCTGCGGGGCTGGTCGCCGCCCGCATTCTGCAATTGCGCGGATTCAATCCCGTCGTATTCGAAGCCGAGGCATCGACGTCTGCCCGCGATCAAGGGGGCACGCTCGATCTGCACGTCGAGACCGGGCAAAAAGCCCTCGAACTTGCCGGACTGCACGACACGTTCGTCAGTCACGCGCGCTATGACGATCAGGGCACCCGCATGCTCGACTATGCGAGCGCGCAGCCCTTGTTTGAGGATTCACCGCCGTCCGGCACCGGCGATCGTCCGGAAATCGACCGGCGTACGCTGCGTGACCTGCTACTGGCCTCCCTGTTGCCCGATACCGTGCGATGGGGGCACAAGCTGGTTGCTGTCGAACCGGTCGAACCGGTCGCGACGGCGGGGGCGGCAGAGGGTGAGCGCAACGCGCCCATCGGTCAGCACGTGCTGCGCTTTGCCAACGGCAAAGAGGAGACCTTCGATCTGGTCATCGGGGCCGATGGTGCGTGGTCGAAGATTCGCGCGAAGCTCTCGGACGTGGTGCCGGTGTACACCGGCGTGACCTTCGTCGAATGCTGGCTCGACGAGGTGGATACGCGCCATCCCGAGATCGCGGCGCTGGTGGGGCGCGGCACGATGTTCTCGCTGCACGGCAACATGGGGCTGATTGCCCAACGTAACGGCGGCGGGCACGTGCGGGTGTACGCGGCGTTCCGCCGCCCGGAAAACTGGGCCGACGCGCTCGGTGTGAATACGCAAGACCCCGCACAGATGCGCGCCGCGTTGCTGCAAGGTTTCGCGGGCTGGTCGCCGCGACTGCTGGCACTGATTTCGTCGTGTCTCGATGTCATCGTGACACGGCCGATCTACACGCTGCCGGGTGACTTCGGCTGGCGACAGGTGGCGGGACTGACGTTGCTCGGCGATGCCGCGCATCTGCTGCCCCCGGTTGGTTTCGGCGTGAATCTCGCGATGCTGGATGCCGCCGAACTTGCCACGGCACTTACGCTGGATGGCGACTGGACCGTACAAGTGGCACAAGCGGCAGCCGCCATGAAGCACCGGGCGAACGAGGCGGCGCCGGAGGGTTTTGCGACCTTCGAGGCCATGTTCTCGAAGGACTCGGCCGAGGCCTTCCTGCAAATCATGCAATCGCACTGAAGCGAGCCATCCGAGCGAGGGCATGCGGATGGCGTTGCACCTCGTTCGCCTCAAGGAATCAGCACCAGCGATCCTGCCTTTTGGCGTCGCGCGATGTCGGTGTGCGCCTGAGCCGCGTCCTTGAGCGCATAACGGGTCGCTGTGACGGCACTGAACACACCACGCCGGTAGGCATCGAATACGGCTTGCGTGGCCTCGCCGACGCGCCCTTGCAGGTGGTTCGCCATCGGGCCGCCGACCATGTGGATCCGGCGACGGGCAAGCTCAGCCTTGTCGAACTCGGGGGCACCGGAGGCGGCGCCGATCGTGACGATGGTCCCGCCGTCGCGTACCGCAGCAACGGTGGCTGCGAACGTCGCCTTGCCGACGAACTCGTAGACGACATCGACGCCGTGCGGTGCAACGCGTTTGACTTGCGCTGCCAGATCAGGGGCCCCCGAAGGCAGCGCGTGATCGATCGCCGAGGCGAGTGCGGCGAGTTTTTCCGGTGACCCGGCCGTGCCGATCACGATCGCGCCGCGCGCCTTGGCCCAGCGAGCCAGCAGATTGCCTACGCTGCTGGAGGCGCCCTGAATCAGCACGGTCTGCCCGGCCTGCAACGGGTAGTAGCCGTTCATTCCGGCCCAGGCGGTCAGCCCCTTGGTCAGCAAGGCGGCCACGATTTCGGCAGACAAGTCGTCCGGCACCGGCACCAGATGCTCGGCCGCGATCAGGCGCTGCTGCGTGTAACTTCCCGGTGCAAGGAAGTAGGCCATGCGCTGGCCCACCTCGATGCCGGTTACGCCCGCGCCTGTCGCCTCGACAATACCCACGCCTTCGACGCCCGGCACCGAGGGCAGGGGCACGGGGAAGATGCCTTGCCGGAACGCGGTGTCGATGAAATTGACGCCGATAGCCTCATGGCGCAGGCGCACTTCGCCGACGCTGGGCGTGCCGATGGCGTCGTCCTCGATCTGAAGGACTGAGGGATCGCCGTACTGATGGAAACGGAGGGTGGTGTTCATGATGCGTTGCCTTGAAAGTTTGAAAGTTTGAAAGATTGAAAGAATCGGGAGCGTCAGATGACGGACAGCAGGCCGCCGTCGACCAGCAGAGCAGTGCCGGTTACATAACTGGAAAGGTCGGAGCCCAGCCACGCCACGGCGTCGCCAATTTCTTCCGGTCGGCCCAGACGGCGCAGTGGCGTGCGCTGGCGAAAGCCCTCGGCTGCTTCGGCGATGCCGGGGCTGGTGCGCAGCAGATGCGTGTCGATGGTGCCGGGTGCGACCGCATTGACGCGGATACCGTCAGGGCCCAGCGCGTCGGCCATGGCCTTGGCCATTAGCACGACGCCGCCCTTGCTGGTGGAATAGGCGACCGTCATGCCGGCACCCGACAGGCCGCCCATGCTGGCCATCAGCACGATGCTGCCGCCTTGGCCCCGTGCCTTCATCTGGCGCGCGGCGGCTTGGGCGCTAAACAGTGTGCCGTCGAGATTGACCGCCATCAGGCGATGGAAGTCGTCCTCGGACACGTCCACGCCGTCGTGGCGCAGGGTGATGCCCGCATTCGCCACCATCACGTCGACGCCACCGAACGCCGCTGCGGCCTCGACCAGCGCATCGACCTGCTCGCGCTGGCTGACATCGGCCGCATGGAAACGAACCGGTACGCCCAACGCTTCGATCTCATGGGTGGTGGCCGTGCCGCCTTCGCGCGGGGTCTCGCTGATGTCGGACACGACGACTGCCTTCGCGCCGTGCCGGGCGGCATTGATAGCGATCGCACGACCGATGCCGCTGGCCGCGCCGGTGACGACGACGACCTTGTCTTGCAGGATATTGGTGTTCATGACGAGGGCCTTAGCGCGGCAGTGCGTTGAGTTGCTGGAGTGCGGAGTACAGATTGGCGACGCCCCAGTGCTCGGTGATCTTGCCGTTCTGCACGCGCATGGCATCCACGGTCTCGAAGTGAATCGCCTTGCCCGTGGGGGCCAGGCCGAGGAAGTCGCCTTGGTGCGTGCCGTAGTAAGTCTTGTACGTGGTTACCACGTCGCCATCGGCGCGCTGCCAGTGGATGACGGCGCGGAAATCCGGAAAGGCTTCGCGTAGCTTGCGGTAGAGGCCGAGCACGCCGGCCTTGTTGGCACCGCTGTTGGGCTGCGGCGTGTGGTCGACGAAATCATCGGCGAACAGTTCGTCGAAGAGCGCCCAGTCGCCGCCGCCTTGCACCTCATCGGTGTTGCGGCGGATCACGGCCTTGGCGGCGTCGCTGACATTGAGTTCAGACATGACATGCTCCTTGCAAAGTCGGTGAGGAAGTGAACGCCTTAACCGAACAGCTTGGCAGCCGTCTTGGCGACCAACTCGCCTTGGTGGCGCGCGCCGGCCAGATCGATTTCCGAGGGTTGACGCGAGCCGTCGCCGCCCGCGATGGTGGTCGCGCCGTAGGGGGCGCCGCCCACGATCTCGGCCACGCTCATCTGGCCTTGGTGGCTGTACGGCAAGCCGACGATGGTCATGCCGAAGTGCAGCAGATTGGTGATGATCGAGAACAGCGTGGTCTCCTGACCGCCGTGCTGGGTGGCCGAAGAACTGAAGGCCGCGCCGACCTTGCCGTTGAGCGCGCCGCGTGCCCACAGCCCGCCTGCCTGATCGAGGAAGGCGGCCATTTGGGAAGACATGCGGCCGAAGCGCGTGCCGGTGCCGACAACGATGGCGTCGTAGTGCTCCAGGTCGGCGACAGTCGCGACCGGGGCTGCTTGGTCGAGCTTGAAGTGCGCGTTCTTCGCTACTTCTGCCGGCACCGTTTCGGGGACACGCTTGATGTCGACTTGGGCACCGGCGCTACGGGCGCCGTCGGCGATGGCCTCGGCCATTTGCTCGATGTGGCCGTAGGACGAGTAGTAGAGAACGAGAACTTTGGTCATTTGAGGCTCCTTGGGTTGGACAACACGGTGAGTTGTCATGTCCCAAGCGTAGGAGCCACCGACCTATCGCGGTAGCCTGTTTGTTTCGATGGAGTCCATCGGAAAAAACGATGCTACAGCCTGCGTTGCGCAGGAGCGATTGGGTCGGAAGGGGGGAGGAGAAAGCGCTACGCCGGCGCGTCGGTCGTGAACTGTTGCAGCCGGTCGATGAACCAGCGCCCGGCAGGTCCGGGCGGTTCGTCCGTGCGGTAGACGGCGTACATGGCGATGACCGGTATGGCCGGCTGGTGCATTTCCAGACGGATGCGGACCAGTCTGCCGGCCTCCAGATCCGGCGCCACCATCGCCAGCGGCATGTGTCCCCAGCCAAATCCAGCCTTGAGAAAGGCATGCTTCGCGCCAAGATCGGCAAGCCGCCAGATCAGCGGCGAGAACACACCGAAATTGGTGCCGGCAGTCAATGTAGTGCGATCGGTCAGCACCAGTTGCACATGGCGCTCAAGCACGCTGCCGGGCAGGATGCCTTGGCTTTCGGCCAGCGGATGATTGGGAGCAACCACGGTGACCATGGGCACTTCCGGCAGCCTTTCGGCGTTGAGCCCTTCGGGTATTACCGGCATCGAGCCAATCACACCGATACGGCACATGCCGTCGAGCACTGGCTGGACCACGGCACCCAGCGCCTCGACATACATACGCAGCGGTGTCGTGGGAAAGGCCTCGCGAAAGGCGCCGACGGCGTCGGTCAGCGACGCCATTGGGTACATCACGTCGACGGCTACCGAGAGCTCGGGCTCCAGCCCCTCGGACAAGGTGCGGGCGCGTGCCTTGAACGCATCCATGCCATTCACCACGAGCTTGGCTTCACCCAGCAGTGCCTTGCCCTCGTCGGTCAGCACCGGGTAGCGTGCGCTGCGGTCGAACAGGGTCACACGCAACTGCGCTTCGAGATTGGCCATGGTTTGACTGATCACGGACTGGGCGCGGCGCAGCTTGCGTCCTGCCGCAGAAAAACTGCCTTCCTCCGCGGCCGCGATGAAGGTTCGTAGCTGGTCCAACGATATGCCGTCGAGCATCTATCGCTCCTGCGGATGGATTCCATCGAAAAATATAGGCTTCTCAGCTACATGTCCAGTTCCTAAAGTTGCACATATCTCTTCAGATGGAACAACTTCGATGGACAACCTCACCGCATCACTGCATTCCAAGCGGCCAGTGACCACACCTCAGGGCGCGCAACGCCACGTGGTTCAGCGCGCCACCGGCCACCGTCATGGCCCGGTGACCCGGATCTTCAGCCCCGGCGACATCGGGCATCAGGTCAAGCCGTTTGTGTTTCTGGATTACTTCGATTTTCAGGCGACCGGTGGCGCGATGTTTCCGATGCATCCGCATTCGGGGATCGCCACGACGACGGTGCTGCTCTCCGGCGCCCTGCGCTATGAAGATACGACGGGGGCTTCGGGCGTGCTGGCGGCGGGCAGCGTCGAATGGATGCGCGCCGGTCACGGCGTCTGGCACGACGGTTCTCCGGCCGGTGCCGGGCGCTTTCGCGGCTACCAGCTGTGGGTTGCCCTGCCGGCTGCGATGGAACTTGCCCCGGCGCAGAGTCAGTACCTGCCGCCCGAAGCGGTTCCACAATCGGGACCGGCACGCGTCATTCTTGGCCGCTATGCGGGAGTCCAAAGTCAGGCACTTGCCCCCGAAAACCTGCTGTTTCTGCATGTCAGGCTCAGCGATGGCGAACGCTGGCAACTGACGCCGGAAGCGGGCCACGACGTTGGCTGGCTCCATGTCAGCGCAGGGGCACTGCACGTTGCCGGCACGCGTGTGGCTAACGAACTCGCGGTGCTCAACGAAAGTGGCGCCGAGATCGACGTGGTCGCCGAAGGCACGACCGAGTTCGTTATCGGCACCGCTGTCCGGCATCCGCACCCGTTGGTGCTCGGGCACTACTCCGTGCACACCAGCGACGCTGCGCTTGTGCGCGGTGAACAAGAAATTAGCCGGATCGGCTCGCAACTCCGCGCCCGTGGCCGAGTGCGCTGAACGCGCTGAATCCACTGAATGCACGGATGGACCTCTCAACCCCTTGATTCTCGACATTCCTTAACGAACTTCACCATGTCCAATACGTTCACTACCGCCACTCACACGCAGGTCTCGGCACTGTCCCTGATCGGCCGTTTGCTGATCGCCAGTCTTTTTCTCATCAGCGCTTTCGGCAAACTGGCAGCACCCGCCGGCACGATCGGCTTCATCGCCTCGGTGGGTCTCCCAGTACCCGTGCTGGCCTTTGCGGCAGCGCTGGCGACCGAATCGATCGGCGGCGCGCTGCTCGCACTCGGTTATCGCACCCGGCTGGTGGCGGCCATCCTGGCGCTGTTTTCGGTGGTCTCGGCGTTGATCTTTCACAACGCGCTAGGCGATCAGAATCAGCTGTTCCACTTCATGAAGAACTTGGCTGTGGCGGGTGGTTTGCTGCAAGTGGCGGCCTTCGGCGGCGGCGCTTACAGCCTCGACCGGCGGCAAATGAAGATCGATAGCGTCGCCAGTCCTGCTCGCTGAGCGGACGGCTCAAGAAAAAACGGCTGCGATGCCTTGCAGCCGTTTTTTCTTTGGATGCGACCCGACTCGACCTGCCTGTCGGCTCAGCGATAGATGATGACCGGAATCTTCGAGTGCACGAGCACGCGCTGGGTTTCGCTGCCGAGCAGCAGGCTGGTGAGTCCGCGCCGCCCGTGCGAGGCCATCAGGATGACGTCGCAGCCATGGCGCTCGGCGGCGTCGATGATGCCGAGGTACGGGGCAGGGAAGGTGGAGGTGTCGCGATGGAACGGCACGCTGGCCGCGGCGGCCGATTCGGCCAGTTTGTCGAGGTGCGAGCAAGCCTCCTCGGCGATGCGCTCACTGAAAGTCGCGGGCGCTTCGAGGACGTATTCGCTGAAGGGGGAGTAGGGATATTCGGCGAGGCAACAATAGCCGGTCACTCTCGCGCCAAGGGCGCGTGCTAGTTCGAGTCCGCCGGTGACGGCTTTTTCGGATAGCTCCGAGCCGTCGGTCGGAATGAGGATATGGGTAAATAACATATGACCTCCCGCAGTTGGCGTTGCTGAACACGCGTTCACAGGCTCGCGCAGGTATGACGGTCTTGCACAACCCAGTCGGTCAGTGCGTTCGGTTCGTGCTGCCGACGCCATGACAGACCCTTCGCTTCGATTCTATGGCTTTGGCGCGATGCAACAACGGGGGCAAACCCGGTAATGCACGACATCCTCTATGTATCGGACGGGCTCCGCGTAACAAACGTTCCACATGACGCGTGT
Organism: Pandoraea sp. PE-S2T-3; assembly: GCF_002179965.1. Taxonomy (GTDB): domain Bacteria; phylum Pseudomonadota; class Gammaproteobacteria; order Burkholderiales; family Burkholderiaceae; genus Pandoraea. Next base: position 102,915 of record NZ_NGUQ01000001.1, on the reverse strand, counting down.
GTCGAATCGACGCACGGCGTTCGGCAGGGCCATCGGTTCATGCGCTCGCTGGCCCCTCGTCCTGCCAATACGTCGGACTGCTGTAGTGATGCTTGAGATGGTCGATGAAGAGCCGAACGCGCAGCGGCAGGTGACGGCGTTGCGGAAACACGGCGTGAATGCCGATCGGGGGCGCAGCGAACGCATCCAGCACGGTCACGAGCCGGCCGGCCCGAATATCGTCGCCCACTTCCCACCACGAGCGCCACGCGAGGCCGTAGCCGTCGAGACACCAGTCGTGCAGCACCGCGCCGTCGGTGCATTCCATCGTCCCGTTCACGCGAATGGTGACGACCTTGCCGTCCTGCGCGAAGGTCCAGCCGCGCTGCTGATTGGCCGTCGAGCCGAACGCGAGGCAGTTGTGACGTGCGAGCGCATCGAGCGATTCGGGCGTGCCCCGTCTGGCCAGATAGGCCGGGGCGGCCACACAGACGCGCCGGTTTTCGCCAAGCCGCAAGGAAACTAGACTCGAATCGGGCAACTCGCCCAACCGGATGGCACAGTCGAAACCCTCGTTGACCAGATCGACGAGCCGGTCGGACAGATCGAGCGTGACGGTAACGTCGGGATGCGACTCGATGAACACGGGCAGCAGCGGCGCCACGTGACGGCGTCCGAAGCCAGCGGGGGCCGACAGGCGCAAATGCCCGCTGGCCTTGACGCCACCCGCAGACACCGCGCTCTCCGCGTTGTGCATCTCGTTCAGGATGCGCTGGCAGTCCTCGAGAAAGGCCGAGCCCTCGAAGGTGAGCGTCACACGTCGCGTGGTGCGCACGAGCAGCTTCACGCCCAGCCGGGTTTCGAGCGCGTCGATGCGCCGCCCGATCACGGCGGGGGCCACGCCTTCGAGCGCGGCGGCCGCCGACAGGCTGCCTTTGGCGGCCACGGCGACGAAAGTTTCGAGTTGTTTGAAGCGATCCACGCGGCGATTATGTACTAAAAAGTCAAAGATAAAGTGATGTTTTGGCTATTTTATGACGTTCTACATAGGTAATACAATCGACCTGCAACGACAAGTGTCAACCGACCCCCAAGCTATGGCTTCTCGCATTCAGGCAGTGATCTTCGACGCGTACGGCACGCTGTTCGACGTGTATTCCGTCGCAGCCGCCGCCGAGCAGCAGTTCCCCGGTCACGGGGCGGCGCTCGCCGAGTTGTGGCGCATCAAGCAGATCGAGTACACACAACTGCGCACACTCTCTGGCCCCAACGGAGAACGCTACCGCCCGTTCTGGGACATCACTGCCGATGCACTGCGCTACGCCGCCGCGCGCCTGAACCTCACACTTTCGCCGGTGGCGGAGAAGCGTCTGATGGACGAGTACACCTGCTTGTCCGTGTTCCCCGAGAACCCGCCGGTGCTGCGTGCCTTGCGCGCCATGGGGCTGGGTCTTGGTGTGCTCTCGAACGGCAACCCGCAAATGCTCGACGTCGGCCTGAAGAGCGCGGGCATCAAAGACCTGTTCGATCACGTGTTGTCGGTCGATGCCGTGCGCAAATACAAAACGGCCCCCGAGGCCTATCGACTGGGCCCGGCCGCGTTCGGCCTGCCGGTCGAGTCCATCGTTTTCGTCTCCAGCAACGGCTGGGACGCGGCCGGTGCCACCTGGTTCGGCTACCCGACGTTTTGGGTCAACCGTGCCGGGCTGCCGGTCGAACAACTCGGCGTGACGCCGCAAGGGATGGGGCGCGATATGCGCGACTTGCAGCGCTTTGTCGAGTCTCTGACGGGAGCGCGCGCTTCACGTTCATAGCCGTAAAAACGGCATGGCGTGACGCCTCTTGTGCAAAGCCCCTGATGTTCCTTCTTGCGGCGCACTCCCTTATATAAATCAAGAAAGCTGGAGATCCCTGATGTCCCTGACGCTGCCCCCCGGCATGCAACTGCATGTCGATGCGAACACCGATGTTCGTCCTGAATACGAAGCGATCCTGACCCCCGAGGCGCTCGCGTTCATCGCCAAACTGCACCGTGCGTTTGAACCGCGCCGGCAACAATTGCTGGCGGCGCGGGTCGAGCGCGCTGCCCGCCTCGATGCCGGTGAAGTGCCCGATTTCCTGCCTGAAACCCAAGCGATTCGCGACGCCGACTGGCGCATTGCGCCGCTGCCCGACGCCCTGCAATGCCGCCGTGTGGAAATCACCGGTCCGGTCGAGCGCAAGATGATCATCAATGCGCTGAACTCGGGGGCGGACAGCTACATGACCGACTTCGAGGACTCGAACACGCCGAACTGGCACAACCAGTTGCAAGGTCAGATCAACGTGCGCGACGCCGTGCGCGGCGAAATCAGCCTTGAGCAGAACGGCAAGCAGTACAAGCTCAACGACAAGGTGGCGACGCTGATCGTGCGCCCGCGCGGCTGGCATCTGGACGAGAAGCACGTGTCGGTGGACGGCGTGCGCATGTCGGGCAGCCTGTTCGACTTCGGCCTGCATTTCTTCCACAACGCGAAGGCGTCGCTGGCGCGCGGTTTTGGGCCGTACTATTACCTGCCCAAGCTGGAAAGCCATCTCGAAGCACGCCTGTGGAACGACGTGTTCGTGCTCGCGCAGAACGAACTGGGCGTGGCGCAAGGCACCATCAAGGCGACCGTGCTGGTCGAGACCATTCTCGCGGCGTTCGAGATGGACGAAATTCTCTATGAGCTGCGTGAGCATAGCTCGGGCCTGAATGCCGGCCGCTGGGATTACATTTTCTCGTGCATCAAGAAGTTCAAGGTCGACGCCGACTTCTGTCTGGCCGATCGCAGCCGCATCAACATGACGGTGCCGTTCATGCGCGCCTATGCGCTGTTGCTGCTCAAGACCTGCCACCATCGCAATGCGCCCGCGATTGGCGGCATGAGCGCACTGATTCCGATCAAGAACGATCCGGAAGCCAACGAGAAAGCGATGGCCGGCATCCGTGGCGACAAGGCACGCGAGTGCCACCGACGGCTACGACGGCGGCTGGGTGGCACACCCGGGCCTCGTGCCGGTGGCCATGGAGGAGTTTGTAAAGGTGTTGGGCGATCGTCCGAACCAGATCGACAAGCAACGCGACGACGTGAAGGTGAAGGGGCGCGACCTGCTCGAATTCAAGCCGGAAGCGCCGATTACCGAAGCCGGGCTGCGCTACAACATCAACGTCGGCATCCACTATCTGGGGGCGTGGCTCGATGGCAACGGCTGCGTGCCGATTCACAACCTGATGGAAGATGCGGCGACCGCCGAGATCTCGCGCTCGCAGGTGTGGCAGTGGATTCGCTCGCCGAAGGGCAAGCTCGAAGATGGCCGCAAGGTCACGGCCGAGCTGGTGCGCGAATTGATTCCGCAGGAACTCGCCAACGTGAAGGAACTGGTTGGTCAGGTCGCGCCTTCGTATGATCGTGCGGCCGTGATTTTCGAGCAGATGAGCACGAGCGACGACTTTGTCGATTTTCTGACGCTGCCGCTTTACGAAGCGGTCTGACCGGCAGGCTGGCGACAGCGGAACGTCGTCAGTGCGACATCGGTGAGGCATCGGTGATACCTCGGTAAAAGGCGGGGCGATAGCGATATCGCCCCGCTTTGCTTTTCGGGGCAGTGCATGGGGTTTCGAGGCATGGCCGCTTGGGCTAAACCTGAAATGCAACGGTTGTCATTGCTGTGACACTAGCGGTCGTATTGGGCACGCTGCCCGAATGACTTTGCTTCAGAACACCACGACCGATCGCCCATGAGCACTTCCATCAACGCCACCGCATTGCCGCTACAGGGCTATCCCGGTCTGCAACTCAGCGCCAACCGCGCACAACTGATTACCGACTGTGTCGCAACGCTCGATGACAACCTGCTTTGGGTCATGAGCGATGCCGACATCGAGACGCATTGCGAACGATTCATCGGCGATGTCACCCGCATGGGTGTCTGGGACCGTCTGATGGACGCGTTCCAGAGCGGGTCGCACAAGCGCGAGATTCTGAAGGCGGCGGCACGGTGCCACGTTGCCAGCTACGCGCAGGGGCGACGGTACTTGTTTTCCAAAGGTCATTACCCGCTCAAGACCGGCGACCAGAGCCTGTATCTGCTGCAACGGCTCTTGCCCGGGGCGCGCACCTCGCTGCTGACTTCGCATGCTGCAAGGCTGCCGTCGGTGTCGGCGCTCTCGATCATCGTGGTCACGATCCCCGGCACGCCGTTGCGCATACCGCTGCTGCCGGCGTGCTTCTCCTGTGCGGACGGCGCCTTGAGCGAACATGAGGCCGGTCTGCTGATGGGCTTGCGGACTGAAGCATGGATGACGGTCGGGGAAACCATCGCGAGCCGGGACGAAGCACTGTCGGAGCCTGAGTGCGCGTTGGCGGCGAGGCAGGAGGAACTGTTGGCGGCGGCGTTCTCGCTCGGCGGATGTCACGAAAATGCGGCGACGGAGTTCTTCAAGGCAATGCAGCACTTCGCAAGGGGCCGTCAATATGACGATGCCTTGCGGTGTCTGGCCCGGGCACGCGCATGCCATCCGGCAAACGAGGCGTCCGGGCAAATCATCGACGCGATCGTCGACGCCGCACAGTTGTGCAGTCTCAACACGCAATACGCCATTTCCGGCGTTTTCTACGCGGCCGTTGCTGACATCTGCGTACAGGCTGACGACGCGGCCACGGCCGCGAAATTTCGCGCACGGGCGGACGAGTGTTTTCGCTGGGCAGATCTGTGTGAGGCGGATGCCCGCAACGAGGACGCGATCGCCGTTGCGATCGACAAGGCGATCCGGCGTCATCGCGATGCGCTGGCATCGTCGGGTTTCGATTCGGGCTCGACGACGGTCTTCATGGACGACATGTGTGACCCGATTTCCGCCATGGCATTCGACGCGGGGGAGGGCGAGCGCTGGTGTCTGCTGCTACGCGGGGAGCATCAGGGCAAACGAACCTACGACCTGATCACCGTGGAGACGGCGAAGCAACTGGAATCGATCGGCACGCATCCGCTGACGCGCGAGGCACTGCACCACAGCGATATCCTGCGGGGTGCTGCGGCGCTGGATCTGCTGGTGGACGCGGAACCCCGGCCAATGTCCTGAGCGTTACCGCTCGCCCCTTGCCCCTCACCGGTACGGTTACCGTCTCCACGGGCCGACGCGCAGGCGCTGCTTTGTCTTGTTGAAGTTGCCGCGCTACACTGAACCTCGCCACTCTGACCATGAACGATGGACGCGAGGATGCCGATGCCAGCCGACTTTCCCGATGACACCCCCTGCGATGGGCTTCGCGATGCGCATGCCGTGACGCCGCCGTCGCAACCCGGCGCGCGCGCCGCCGGCAACGTGGTGGAAGCGCGTCCCGAGCGCCTGCGCCAGATGTATCCGCCGATTGCCCCGTTCGCGAGCGGCATGCTCGACGTAGGCGATGGCCATCAGATCTACTGGGAGCAGTGCGGCAACCCGCACGGCAAACCCGCCGTGTTCCTGCACGGCGGCCCCGGTGGCGGGTGTTCTCCCGAGCAGCGACGGCTGTTCGATCCCGCAAAGTACTGCATCACCCTGTTCGATCAGCGCGGCTGCGGCCGCTCGTTGCCGCACGCGAGTCTGGACCACAACACGACGTGGGATCTCGTGCGCGACATCGAGCGCCTGCGCGAAAAGTTCGGCTACGACCGGTGGCTCGTGCTGGGCGGTTCATGGGGCAGCACGCTGGCGCTGGCCTACGCGCAGACGCATCCCACACGCGTGAGCGAATTGATCGTTCGCGGCATCTTCACGGTGCGCCGTGAGGAATTGCATTGGTATTACCAAGAAGGGGCGTCGTGGCTGTTCCCCGATCGATGGGATGCGTTTCTTGCGCCGATTCCGCTGGAAGAACGGGGCGACCTGATGCGCGCTTATCGCAAGCGCCTGACGGGGGCCGATGAGACTGCGAAGATCCAAGCCGCTCGCGCATGGAGCATGTGGGAGGGCAGCACGATCACGTTGCTGCACGACGCGGCGCTGACCGAAGCGTTTGGCGATCCGCACTACGCGATTGCGTTTGCGCGCATCGAAAACCACTATTTCGTGCACGACGGCTTTCTCAAGCCCGATCAACTGATCGCGGATGCGTGGCGTCTGCGTGGCATTCCCGGTGTGATCGTGCAGGGCCGTTACGATGTGGCGACGCCCGCGCGCACGGCGTGGGAATTGCACAAGGCTTGGCCGGAAGCCGACTTCTTCTGGGCGGCAGACGCCGGTCACGCGTTCAATGAACCGACGATTTTGCATTGGTTGATCGAGGCGACGGACCGGTTTGCGTAGTGGTGTGACGTGTCGATGGCGGCCGCGTTTGGGAACCCGCTTGTGCGCGTTCGGCGATTCCTGAAATATCCGGGCGCCGCGTGACGCGATAGTCAGGGAGCGACGGCACCTGCGTGATCCCCATGCCCGGTGGCTGGCGCCGGCGCACGGTTGCGTCCGACACGTCAGAGGCACCGCGATGCTACCTGCTCACTCCCTATCTCTTCCGCTGCAAGGGTATCCCTCCCGGCAACTCAGCGAGGCACGTGCTGACGCGATTCACGACAGCGTTCGTGCCCTCGAGGACACACTTTCCGACGAGGCCGACAACGCGGTTGCCTCACGCGTGGCATTTGAGCGATTCCGCCGCAGCGTGACGCAGATGGGACCGTGGGATCGCATCAAGGATGTTTTTACGAACGGTGCACGAAAGCGATCGATTCTGGAGGCGCTGGCCCGATGCCATATCGGGTCATACATGCAAGGACGGCAATACTTGTCCGAGGTGGGGGAGTATCCGCTGAAGGCGGGTGAGAGCAGCCTGTATCTGTTGCGGCATCTGACGCCCGATGCCCGCTCGCGCATGTTGATGCCGACGCCTGATAACTTGTCCTGCGAACGGCTGACACTGGCCGAATCCGGACCGCCGATACATCTACGGGTACCTGCCGTGGATCTTCGCCTGCCACTCATGGCAGATTGCTTTGGCGACGGTGACGGCGCAATCACGCCGTACGAGCACCAGTGGCTGATGCATCAGGCGTTTATGGGGGGGAGATCGATAAGCCAGATCCTTTCCGACCGGCATGAGCGGCTGTCGCTCGCCGAGTACGAAACGCTGGGACTCGCTTGCGAGACGGATGCGCAGATTTATCAGCGGGACCGTCAGTTCAAAGTCGCCAGCCGGTTGCTTCAGAGTGCTATCGAGGCGTTCGTGCGACTACCGACACCTGATCACCTGATCCGTTGCCTTGGGCATGCGCAGGAGATTTTTCCGATCACGGGCGACGCGGCGGCCGTCATCAAGGTGTGTCGTTGGTACGCCGAAGACCGCGAGATTGCCGGACGGCATCACGATGCGCAGCGGGTTCGTCGCGAGGTCGCTGAGTTCGAGCGCGTCATGAACATGTTTAACGGGACGATCGTTGCGCTCGACTGACATTCCGGTGCACATCCACACGCTGGGCGGCGATGTTGCCGCCCCGGCAGAATTGAGGTATCGCAATGCTATCGACAGTGGCCAGAAGCCTGCCCGTGCACGGATACCCCGGTGGTGAGCTCAGCGAATTGCGCGCAGAGAGGGTTCGCAAACGTATCGACGCGCTTGATATCGTCATCAGGAATTTCGCTGACAACGGATCTCGCCTGTCTGCGGCCTTTCACCACTTTCGGCACGGCATCGCCCAGATGGGGCTGCTTGACTGGGTCGCCGACGTATTTGCCAATGATGGTCAGAAGCGAAGCATCCTCGATGCGTTGGTGCGCTGCCATATCGCGTCAACGCCTGCGGGAAGACAGCACTTGCGCGAATTGGGGGAGTTTCCGCTCAAGACGGGCGAGAGTAGCCGGTTTCTGTTTCAAAAGCTGAACGCGGACGCCAGGTCCGTCATGTTGTTTCCTTCGACAGAATGCCCCGTCAATGAGGGGCCGCAGGTCTTTCCGTGCGGGCTGATTACCGTGCAGATTCCCGGCATCGGCCTGCGTATCCCGCTCATGCCGGCGTGTTTCGGCGGCGGCGACGGTGCGATTACCGAAATGGAGCGCGCAAGCCTGCTGAATTCCTCGGCGGGCGAAGCGAACTCCATTCGTGAGCGATTGTTGTTGGTGCGTCGGGCGCTATCGCCGGACGCCGTTGAGCGGCTGGCACGCGAGCACGAACGCGATGCCAGCGCTTATGCCGCTGGGGGGCGGTTCGATATCGCGGCGGACCTTTACACGGGAGCGATTTCGAATTTCGCGAGCGCCGACAAGCAAGCGGCGGTGATTCGCTGCCTTGCGAGTTCCAGAGACACATTTATCGCGGTGGGTGGCTTCTCGGAAGTGCTGAGCGCCTGCATGGCATTCGCCGAGCGGTGCGAGGGACTCGGTCAGGGGCTCCGGGCGAAAGAGTTACGTCAGAAGATCGGTGAATTCGCTATCGACGTCGAAGGACGGGGAGCGGTGCGGTGCGCGGCGCCCATGGGGATGCCGCGTGAGCGGCAATATCGGCGCGGCAGCGTAGGGTGATTTCACCGCCCCATATGACAACACCCCGGAGGCGGGACTGATGTCCCACCTGCCGGGGTGTCGTTTAATGCGTTGACTGCGGGCGAGTTTGACTATGTCGCCGGTAGCGCCAGTCGAAGTGACCAGCGCTGCACGGACTTAGTCGCCGCGACGCTTGAAGCCGCCGCCGCTGCCGCCGTTACGATTGCCGCCGCCGTAGCCGCCGCGATCCTGGCGATAACCACCGCCCGTGCCACGGTCCTGACCTTGACGGTTGCCTTCGAACGGACGCGATGCGCGACGCTCGAAACGGTCGGTGCCGCTGCCGTTCGAGAAGCCGCTGGTGTTGCCGGCATTGCCGCCATTACCACCTTCGCCGCCCGCATAGCCACCTTGGTAACCGGTGCTCTCACGACGCTCGAAAGTGCCGCCCGCCGGCTTGCCGGCGCCACCAAAGCGTTGGCCGCCTTGATAACCGCCGCCACCGTTGCCGCCTTGACGCGGACCGTTATTGCTCCAACGGCCTGCACCCGCACCTGCACCCTGACGCGGACCGCCACGGCCTTGGCCCGGACGCTTGCCGCCGGTGCCAGCACCTGCCTTGGGGGCCGAGCGGCGCGGCTCGAAGCCGACCACGACGTTCACCGGCAGGGGTTGACGCGTGTAGCGTTCGATACGGCGCACGGCACCGACTTCGGCGTGTGCGGCGAGGCTCACGGCGACGCCACGGCGGCCGGCACGGCCCGTACGGCCAATGCGGTGCACGTAGTCTTCGGCGAACTTCGGCAGATCGTAGTTGAACACGTGCGTGATGCCCGGCACGTCGATACCGCGGGCCGCGACGTCGGTCGCCACCAGCACGCGCACCTTGCGCTCGCGCAGGGCGCGCAGCGTACGGTTACGCACGCCTTGCGGCATGTCGCCGTGCAGTGCGGCGCTGTCAAAGCCGGCTTGTTCGAGTTGATCGGCCAGCAGGTCGGCGTCGCGCTTGGTCGACGTGAACACGATGGCCTGGTCGAGCGAGTCGTTACCGAGCAGGTGCGTCAGCAGGCGATCCTTGTGCGAGCGGTCGTCCACATAGTGCAGCATCTGTTCGATGTTTTCGTTGGTGCGCTGGTCGTTGCTACGCGTGATCTCGATGGTTTCCGGATCGCGCAGCAGACGGCGCGTGATTTCGCTCAGGCGGCCGTCGATCGTTGCCGAGAACAGCAGCGTCTGACGCGTTGCCGGCGTCGCGTCGACAATCGTTTGAATGTCGTCGATGAAGCCCATGTCCAGCATGCGGTCGGCTTCGTCCAGCACGAGCATCATCAGTTGCGACAGATCGATCTTGCCGCTGGAGATGTGGTCGAGCAGACGGCCCGGCGTTGCCACGATGATTTCGGGCTGTTTGGCCAGCATTTCCAGCTGACGCGGGTAGGGCATGCCGCCCAGAATGCTGACGGTGCGCAGACGGCGCAGTTGCTTGCCGTACGTGTCGGCGGCCGTCGACACCTGCTGAGCCAGTTCACGCGTCGGCGTGAGCACGAGCAGCAGCGGTTGCGCGGCGACGCGGCGAATGCGTTGGCCCTTGCGCGGCTTTTCGCCCGGGGCAGCCGGTTGGTTGCGCGGGTGAGCAGCCGGGGCACGGTTGCCGAGATCGCCGCTGGCTTGCATTTCGGCAAAGCGGTGAATCGCGGGCAACATGAAAGCGGCGGTCTTGCCCGAGCCCGTCGGGCTCGAGACCAGCAGGTCGCGACCGGCGAGCGCGGCGGGAATCGCACGCTGCTGCACGGGGGTCGGGTTGGTGTAACCGGCGGTGGTGAGTGCCGAAAGAATGGCTTCGTTCAGGCCGAGTTCGGCGAACGTGGGGCCTTCAGCAACGGCGGCAACGGCTGCAACTTGCGGAGCGGCTGCGTCGATTGCGTTTTCTTCGGACGAAGGGAAATAGGTCTGCGCGAGCGCAGACATCTTGGATGTCTGTTCCATGAATCCTCTTGCGGATTGATAGGGTTACGTTGGGGCGTTGGCGCCAATCGGCAAACCCAATTCGTCGCAAGCAGGAAGCAAATCGCGGATGGGGCAGAAAGCGGATCGAAATCCGTATCGTAAGCCAGGGGACGGTGGCGGGTCGTTCGGTTAGGAACGCCAGTACCGGCAAGAACTACTACAAAGGCTTATCACAGGATTGGGGCAAAACGCAGTTTTCGTCGCCTGATGGGGTACAACATGGTGCCCCGAAAAGCGAAGCGCGAATTATACCTGATTTTTTTAGGAAATGCACGTTGGCATTTACACGGGGTGAAAAAGCCCAGTCCGGGTGCCGGTCTCTCCACTCACGCGGGCGTTCAGGGCGGGGTGCGCCGGTGAAGTCGGCGAGCGGAGATAGCGGCGGTCCGGCGGTGTTGGCGGATGCCTGCTTGCCAGTGGACGCTTGCGATCTCTCGTTTTCCTGCGTCGATCCGCTAGGTTGCTCGCCGTGTGCCCGATTACAATAGCGCCATGTCTTCGATTACGCTTCTTGCCCTCGATACGTCGACCGAGTTTTGTTCGGTTGCCGTGTATCGCCATGATCCTGCCAGCGACGCACCAGCGCTCGTCGTCGAGCGTCACCTCGACACCGGTCCCGTCTCCAGTACCCATATTCTGCCTGCCGCGCGCGACGTGCTCCGCGAGGCCGGTCTTGCGCTCGCCGATTGCGACGCCATTGCCTTTGGCGCCGGACCGGGGTCGTTTACCGGCCTTCGCACGGCGTGCGGCGTCGCGCAAGGGCTGGCCTTCGGTGCCGGTCTGCCGGTCGTGCCGGTCGGCACGCTGCTGGCCTGCGCCGAAGCGGCCCGTGCGACGCACGTCGACACGCAGCGTGTGCTCGTCGCGCTCGACGCCCGTATGAACGAGGCCTACTGGGCCGATTACGTCTGGGATGCTGCTGCCGGCGACTGGCGTGAAGCGCAAGCGCCTTCACTCGATGCGGCCGAGCTGGTGCGTGCCCCCGATGCGCCGTTCGTGGTCGCCGGGAATGCCGCCGTCGCGTTCGGCGATCGCCTGATTGCCGCCCAGCAGGCGCAGGCCGTGCTGGCCGACGCCATGCCGCGTGCCCGCTACGTGGCGACGCTGGCGGCGCGCGCGTTCGCCCGGGGCGAAGCGATTGCTGCCGATCAGGCCATGCCCGTCTATATCCGTAACAAGGTCGCCCAGACAACGGCCGAACGCGAAGCCATCAAGCAGGCGGCAGCCCAGGCTGACGGCAAGGGGGCGTCCTGATGCGTCAGACCGGCCCGAATCACTTCTCGCCGATGACGCTGGCCGACCTCGACGAAGTCATCGCCGTGGAAGTGCGCGCGTACCCGTTTCCGTGGACGCGGCAGAACTTCGCCGATTCGCTCGATGCCGGGCATCAGGGCGTGTGTCTGCGTGCGGTGGACGGCTCGCTGCTCGGCTATTTTCTGTTGATGCCGGTGGTGGACGAGTCGCACCTGCTCAACGTCTGTGTCGTGCCCGAGATGCAGGGCAACGGTTTGGGGTGGCGCTGCTCGAAGAGATCGTGCGCACCTCGCGAGAGCAAGGCATGGGTGGCGTGCTGCTGGAAGTGCGGCCGTCCAACATGCGCGCGCTGCGCATTTACGAGCGTTTTGGCTTCGAACAGATCGGCCGGCGCAAAGGATACTATCCGGCCAGCGGGCGTCGCGAAGACGCCATCGTGATGCGCCTGTCGTGGGAGACCGATCGTGCCGTGGCCTAAAGCAATTCTGGAAGAGTTCGGCCTTTGGCCAGTATGGATGTCGCACGATGCGGTGGCTGCGGCCGCCGCTGATGCTGCCAATGCCGCACAAGAAGGGGACATCGCGACGCTGGAAGTGGCTGCGCCGGTCGCCACTGCCGAGCTCGGCACCGACGATCTGCCGCCTTGGGACGTCACGCCGCCGGTGGTGGCGCGCCCAGTGGCCCGAGCCAACGCGTTCGATACTGCCCCATCGGATTCGCCGTCTGAACGGGCGACGCCTGTGCCGGCATATCGCGAGCCGCCTGCCGCACCGGCGGCGCGCGCCGCCAACCCGCGTCCGGTGGCGTCGAACCCTGCGGGCAATGCCGGCAGGGCGAGCGATATGCCGCCCGACGATGTCCCGATGTGGCTCGACAGCGAGGGCAATGGCGACGGCGATGCGGCGGCCGATGCCGCGCTGTGGTCGATCGTGCGCGATGGCGGTGCCGCAGACGCTGAGAAGCGTCCGGCATTGCCGGCGGTAGAAACGCTGGATTGGGAAGCGCTTACCGAGCGTGTGGCCAACTGCCAGTTGTGCGGATTGTGCGAGAAGCGTACGCAAACCGTCTTTGGTGTCGGCGACCGCGAGGCTGATTGGTTGCTCGTCGGCGAAGCACCGGGTCAGCAGGAAGATTTGCAGGGCGAGCCGTTCGTGGGGCAGGCAGGCAAGCTGCTCGACAACATGCTGCGGGCGTCGGCGCTCAAGCGTGGCGAGAACGTGTATATCGCCAACGTGCTCAAGTGCCGCCCGCCCGGCAACCGCGATCCCGAGGCGGACGAGGTGGCAAGCTGCGAGCCGTATCTCAAGCGTCAGGTCGCTCTGCTCAAGCCGCGCGTGATCGTCGTGATGGGGCGCTTTGCCGCGCAGAGTATCTTGCGTACGCAGGCAAGCATTGCCAGCCTGCGTGGACGTGTGCACGAGTATGAAGGCGTGCCGGTGATCGTGACGTACCATCCGGCATATCTGTTACGCAGTCTGCCCGACAAGGCCAAAGCCTGGACGGATTGGTGCCTGGCGCGGGCCACCTACGAGGCGGTGTGCGAATCGACTCCGGCCAACAAGCCTATCGCGAACTGATCGCAACGCTGCGCGAGCCGCCGGTACGGGACCTCGCGTGGCTGCTGTTGTCCGACGATCTGCTCAGTGCTGCGCGTTTTCCGGCGGCGGTGGCGCACCTCGACGACGGGCCGGGCGCCACGGCGGCATTGCACGACTGGTTGCTCGCCTGCGATGCCGACGTCGAGCCGCTGCGCGAATTCATCGTGCAGCAGGGGCAAAGTAACCGTCTCGGCCGTTATGCCGAGCAGTTGCTGCATTTCGCACTGCTGCACAGCCCGTCCCTTGAGCTGCTGGCGGCGGGGCTGCAAGTGCGCGACGTCCGGCGCGGCAACATGACGCTGGGCGAGTGCGACTTCCTGCTGGAGCGACGCGCCGACCGGCGGTTATTGCACTGGGAACTGGCCGTCAAACTCTATTTGTTCGTCCCCCCGGCCGGGCCGGTCGCGCAGGTGCCGCCGCTCGACGAACGCTCGCTCCAATTCCACTGGCTGGGTCCGAATCTCGCCGACAGTCTCGCCGACAAGGTGGCGCGGCTGCTCGGCCATCAATTGCGGTTGACTACCTTCGACGCCGTGCGCAGCGCATTGCCCGCCGCCGGCCCGTGGTTGCCGCAGGTCTATCTCAAAGGGTGGTTGTTCCATCCGCTCACTCAGCCTTCCGTCTTGCCTCAGGTGGCCGCCGAGACGCATGGGCGCGGCTGGTGGGCGACGCTTGACGAGTGGTGGGTGCACGCGCAGCAGGCGGTGTCGGCCGGTGACGTGCAGGCCGACGAGGCGTGGGCCATTCTGCCGCGGGTGCGTTGGCTGGCGCCCGCGCGGGTGGCCGAACATGCGGTGTTCTCGCTCGAGGCCATGCGTGAGCGCATCGAGACGCACTGGCGTGAGCGAGGGGTGGCCGAGCCGTTGTTGATCGTGTCGTTGACGCGGGCGGCGCCGGTGGCAGGGGGTGCACCGACGCAGGGCGATTGGATCGAGCGCGAACGCGGTTTTATCGTGCCCGACTACTGGGCGCCGCGTGCGCGGCATCGTATCGAAGAGTTGGCGGAGCGGGCCGATGCGGCGGCCCGTCGTGCGTTGGCAGCGAGTGCCGACGATGGCGCGCCGTCGCTTTAGACCGGTTAAGCCAGTGGGCTGGGCCGGGCAGGGCTTATGCCTTCGGCCAGATCGCGTGGAAGTGATGCACGGGGCCGATGCCGTGTCCGATGTGAAGCTCATCGCTGGCGGCGAGCGCGCCGTTGAGGTAAGCCTTCGCGTCACGCACGGTGCTCGACCAGTCGCTGCGGCGCGGGCGCAATGCGGCCAACGCCGCCGACAACGTGCAGCCGGTGCCGTGGGTGTTGTGCGCGGCGATGCGCGGTGCGTTGAAGCGCTCCACGCCCTCGGCACTCACGAGCCAGTCCGGGCTCAGATCGCCGCCCAGATGACCGCCCTTGACCAGCACGTTGCGAGCGCCCAGCGCGCGCAATGCCTGCGCCTGCTGTTCCATCTCGTCTTCGTTGGTGGCCGGGGCAACGCCGAGCAACGCGGCGGCTTCAGGCAGGTTCGGCGTTATCAGGTCAGCCAGCGGCAGCAGTTCGTCGCGCAACGCGGCGACAGCATCCGGTTGCAGCAGGGCATGACCGCTCTTCGAGATCATGACCGTGTCGAGAATCACGAAGCGCGGCCGGTACTTGCGCAGGCCGGCGGCGACCGCCCGCACCACCTCGGCGTTGGCCAGCATGCCGAGCTTGACGGCATCCACATCGAGGTCCTGAAACACGGCATCCATCTGTGCCGTGACGAAGCTCGCGGGCGGCGTGTGAATGTCGGTCACGCCGCGCGTGTTCTGCGCGGTCAGAGCGGTAATCACGCTCGCGCCGTACGCGCCGAGCGCAGAGAACGCCTTGAGATCGGCCTGAATGCCGGCACCGCCGCTCGAATCCGAGCCGGCGATGGTCAGCGCAATGGGAATGCCTGTGGAGGTTTGCGAAGCGGACGACGATTGCGAATTCATATCAATGCTTGACTTCGCCAATGAGCGAGAGCGAATCGAATTCGCGCTGATTGGCCTGATGGCGCCTCATGACGAGCCACATCGTGCCCGACACGAACAAACCGAAGAGAACAATGACGATCCCGACCGGCACGTTGAACCAGATCAGCAGCGCGTACAGGCACAGCATGATCAGCACCGACAGGTTTTCATTGAAGTTCTGCACGGCGATCGAGTGGCCGGCAGACAGCAGCACGTGGCCGCGGTGTTGCAGCAGGGCGTTCATCGGCACGACAAAGAAGCCGGCGAGCGCGCCCACGATGATCAGGAAGATATACGCAATGATTAGATACAGCGGCACCTTCCAGTGCTGACCGAACGGCAGCAGATCCTTCGAGAAGAAGGCCATGGCCATCACGGCAACGCCCATGGCGATGCCCACGGGCAGGACGGAGAGTGAGCGCTTGAGCGGGATGCGCGAGGCCGCGACGATGGCGCCAATGGCCACGCCCACGGCCGACACGGCTTGCAGAATCGCACCTTCCGACAGGGTCATGCCGAGGGCTTTTTCCGCCCAGCGCAGCACGATGAATTGCAGCGTCGCGCCAGCACCCCAGAAGAGCGTGGTGACCGCCAGCGAGATCTGACCCAGCTTGTCGCGCCACAGGGTGACGAAGCAGTCGGCGAAGTCGGAAACCAGCTTGATCGGGTTGCGTTCCTGGCGCGCGTAGCGGGCGCCGGTGTCGGGAATGCGCAGATTGAACAGGGCTGCGATTACATAGATGCCCATGATGATCACCATCGCAGCCATGGCCGGCGAACTGATGACTTCGGGCGTGCGCAGCAGAATCCATTCGGAGACGTGGGGGCTGATCAGCGCGCCGCCCAATACTGTGCCGAGAATGATCGAACTGACGGTGAGCCCTTCGATCCACCCATTGGCCGCGACCAGTCGTTCTGCCGGTAACAGCTCAGTGAGAATGCCGTACTTCGCGGGCGAGTACGCCGCCGCGCCGAAGCCGACCACCCCGTACGCGATCAATGGGTGCGAGCCGAACAGCATCATCATGCAGCCGACCACTTTGATCGAATTGCTGATGAACATGACGCGGCCTTTGGGCATGGAATCCGCAAAGGCGCCGACATAGGCAGCCAGAATGACGTACGAGAGAACGAAGAAGAGTTTGAGCAGCGGAGTCATCCACTGCGGGGAATGCAGATCTTTCAGAAGTGCGATTGCTGCAATAAGCAATGCATTGTCGGCCAGCGACGAAAAAAACTGCGCGGCCATGATGGTGTAAAAGCCTTTCTTCATCGGTACTTGAGTCGATCCCGTGCGGCGTAAAACTTGCGTGTCTCGGTTGTCGGAATCCGCGGTGCCCGCGTCGGGCACCCAAACGGGATGAAACCGGGCTTAAACACAGGGGTATCTGCGCTCATCAAGCATGCATGTGTCGCTAATGGGCCGTATATTCGGCCTTGTAGCCCCCGTGTCGGGCGCCCGGTCGCCCTCGGTCTTTGACCGATATTGTTGTCGGGATAAAGATTTCGGCAAAACAAGTTGTGCGCACGGCTTTATAACACGAAAATATGCCGATGCGTTATGCCGCCGGCACCTTCAGGCATGCCTGAAACGCTGTGGTCCACCCTGCGTCATTTCCCTTCGCACAAAATCGCACCAATTCGCGCGGGGCATGTCAATGCAGTGTATTTGAACCGCTGCTTCAGTCAGTGCTTCAGCCAGTCCTTTGGCCGTGTTTTTGAAGCCGTGTTCCGGTGGCGCCTCTCTTCTGTCCTCAATCCTGCCATGCCTCGTCCGATCAAAGTTTCGATTCATACCGCAGCGCTTGCTCACAATCTCGATGTCGCCCGTCGCCACGCCCCCAACGCCAAGGTCTGGGCGGTGGTGAAGGCCAATGCGTATGGGCACGGCATTGAAAATGCCTATCCCGGCTTGCGCGATGCCGACGGCTTCGGCCTGCTCGATCTCGACGAGGCCGTGCGCGTGCGCGAACTCGGCTGGGCCGGCCCGATCCTGTTGCTCGAAGGGTTCTTCACGCCGTCCGATCTCGCCATCGTCGACAAGTACGGTCTCACCACGACCGTGCATAGCGACGACCAGCTGCGCATGCTCGAGACCACGCGCCTGACCAAGCCGCTCAACGTGCAACTGAAGATGAACTCGGGCATGAATCGCCTGGGCTTCGCTCCCGAGCGCTATCGCGCCGCGTGGGAACGTGCCCGTGCCATCCCCGGGGTCAGCCAGATCGTGCTGATGACGCACTTCTCGGACGCCGATGGCCCCCGTGGCATCGAGCATCAGGTGGCCGCTTTCGAGCGTGGCGCCCGCGATGTGCCGGGCGAGCGCAGCCTTGCCAACTCGGCCGCGACGCTTTTCCATCCGGAGACGCATGGCGCATGGGTGCGCCCGGGCATCATGCTGTACGGCTCGTCGCCGAAGGGGCTCGAAGTCCCTGCCGTCGACCTCGGTCTGCAACCGGCCATGACGCTGGAATCGGAACTGATCGGCATTCAGGAAGTCCCGGCCGGCGGCACCGTCGGCTATGGCAGCCTCTTCACGGCCGAAGCGCCGATGCGTGTCGGGACGGTGGCTTGCGGTTATGCCGACGGGTATCCGCGCGTGGCCCCGTCGGGCACGCCGGTGCTGGTGGATGGGGTGCGTACGCAGATCGTCGGGCGGGTGTCGATGGACATGCTGGCGGTCGATCTGACGCCGGTGCCGCAGGCCCGCGTCGGGACGTCGGTGACGCTGTGGGGCCGTGGCCTCTCTATTGATGAAGTGGCGGCCTCGGCCGGCACGCTCGGCTACGAGTTGATGTGTGCCGTGGCGCGTCGCGTGCCCGTGCACGCGCACTGAGCGCGCGCATGGCCAAAGCCAAGACTGTCTATATCTGTACCGAATGCGGTGGCCAGAGCCCCAAGTGGGCTGGCCAGTGCCCGCACTGCAACGGCTGGAATACGCTCGTCGAATCGGTGCCGGAAACGTCGACCGGCCACCGCTATCAATCGCTCGCCAAGAGCACGCCGATCCGCAAGCTCGCGGAGATCGAAGCGTCTGATGTGCCGCGCTTCTCCAGTGGCGTGAGCGAATTCGACCGTGTGCTCGGCGGGGGGCTCGTCGCCGGTGGCGTGGTGCTGATCGGTGGTGATCCCGGTATCGGCAAGTCGACGCTGTTGCTGCAATCGCTGGCGCATCTGTCGCGCGAGCGTCGCGCGCTCTATGTCAGCGGTGAAGAGTCGGGCGCGCAGATCGCACTGCGTGCGCAGCGTCTCGGTCTGGGCGCAGCAGGCGAGGGCGGCGGTGGTGATCTCGATTTGCTGGCCGAGATTCAGCTTGAGAAGATTCTCGGCGCGATCGAGTCCGAGAAGCCCGACGTGGTGGTGATCGACTCGATCCAGACCGTGTATTCCGAAGCCCTCAGCTCGGCGCCCGGTTCGGTGGCGCAGGTGCGTGAATGCGCGGCGCAACTGACGCGTTGCGCCAAGCAGAGCGGCGTGACCGTGATTCTGGTCGGGCACGTGACCAAAGAAGGCAGCCTCGCGGGCCCGCGTGTGCTTGAGCACATCGTCGATACGGTGCTGTATTTCGAAGGCGACACGCATTCGTCGTATCGGCTGGTGCGGGCGTTCAAAAACCGCTTTGGTGCCGTGAACGAACTCGGTGTGTTCGCGATGACCGAGAAGGGGCTGCGCGGCGTGGCGAATCCGTCGGCGTTGTTCCTGTCGCAGCATGAGCAGATGGTGGCAGGCTCTTGCGTGCTGGTGACGCAGGAGGGCACGCGGCCGCTGCTGGTCGAAGTGCAGGCGCTGGTCGACACCGCACAGGTGCCTAACCCTAGGCGTCTGGCGGTCGGGCTGGAGCAGAACCGTCTGGCGATGCTGCTGGCCGTGATGCACCGTCACGCAGGCATTGCATGCTTCGATCAGGACGTGTTTCTGAACGCAGTGGGCGGTGTGAAGATTACCGAACCTGCGGCCGACTTGGCCGTGTTGCTCGCGATTCATTCGTCGCTGCGCAACAAGCCGCTGCCGCGCGGGATCGTGGCGTTTGGCGAAGTGGGGCTGGCGGGCGAAATCCGGCCGAGTCCGCGCGGACAAGATCGTCTGAAGGAAGCGGCCAAGCTCGGCTTCTCGATCGCGATCATTCCGAAGGCCAATGCGCCTAAGCAGCCGATCGACGGACTGGAAGTGCATGCCGTCGACCGTCTGGAGCAAGCGATTTCGGTGGTGGCAGGTTTGTAATGCGGTGACGCGCGACGCGTCGGCGACGGGGTGATTTTCCCCGTCGTGCAGACATCGCAAGCAGGCATGAAAAAGGCCCGGTCAGTGTTCGCTGACCGGGCCTTTTCGTTATGCGACGAACGCTCAGACGATTTGCTCCATCGCTTCCTGCGCTTCGAGCCATTCGGCTTCGATATCCGAGAGCTTCGCCGTGACTTCGACTTGCTGCTTGAGGCTGTCGGTAAGCAGGGCTTTCTTCGCGTCTTCGTAGGTGCTGCTGTCGGCGAGAATGGCGTCGAGCCGGGCCTTCTCGTCGGAGAGCTTGGCCATCGACTGTTCGAGCTTTTCGATCTTGCGCTGCAACGGCTTGCGCAGTTGCGACAGGCGCTGCCGCTCCTGCGCTTCGGCGCGCTTCTGGTCCTTGCGGTTCACGCCGTTGTCATCGGTGTCGGCGCTGTCGCGCGCGGCGGCCCGTTGATCGGCGGCGTGTTGCAGCAGCCAGTCGCGGTAGTCGTCCAGATCGCCATCGAACGGCTTCACCTCGCCACCGGCCACGAGCAGAAACTGATCGGTCGTGGCGCGCAACAGATGTCGATCGTGCGAGACGAGAATCAGCGTACCGTCGAACTGTGCCAGCGCCATCGTCAGGGCATGACGCGTTTCGAGATCCAAGTGGTTCGTCGGTTCGTCGAGCAGCAGCAGGTTCGGCTTCTGCCAGATGATGAGCGCAAGCGCGAGGCGTGCCTTCTCGCCGCCGGAGAACGGTGCGATGGACGACGTCGCCATCTCGCCCCGGAAGTTGAAGCCGCCGAGAAAATCGCGCAGCTCCTGTTCGCGGGTGTCGGGCGCGAGGCGTTGCAAATGCTGAATAGGCGAGTCGTCGTGACGCAGCGTTTCGACCTGATGCTGCGCGAAGTAACCGATCTGTAACCCCTTGCCGGTCTTCACATTGCCGGAGAGGGCATCGAGCGTGCCCGCCAGCGTCTTGATCAGCGTCGACTTGCCCTGACCGTTCGCGCCGAGCAGGCCGATGCGTTGCTCGTTCTGCACCGACATCGTCACGTGCGGCAGAATCACTTTCTCGCTGCCGTCTTCCAAGTGATAGCCGCAGCGAACGCCTTCGAGCACCAGCATCGGGTTCGGCGCGCTGTCGGCCGGGCGGAATTCGAACGTGAACGGCGACGCCGCGTGCGCGGGCGCGATGCGCTCCATTTTTTCGAGCGCCTTCATCCGGCTCTGAGCCTGACGGGCTTTCGTTGCCTTGGCCTTGAAACGCGTGATGAACGATTCGAGGTGAGCAATCGTTTTTTGCTGCTTGTCGAAGGCGTTCTGTTGCAGGGCCAGTTGCTGCCCGCGTGTGATTTCGAACTGGCTGTAGTTGCCGCCGTAACGCTTGATCTGCTGATTCTCGATATGCAGCGTGACGTTACAGACTTCGTCGAGGAATTCGCGATCGTGTGAGATGACGACGAGCGTGCCCGGGTAGCGTTTGAGCCAGTCTTCGAGCCAGACGATGGCGTCGAGGTCCAGGTGGTTCGTCGGTTCGTCGAGCAGCAGCAGTTCTGACGGGCACATGAGTGCCTGCGCGAGGTTCAGGCGCATGCGCCAGCCGCCGGAGAAGCTCGCGACGGGCATGGCCGTTTGCGCGAGCGTGAAGCCCAGACCCAGCAGCAGGGCTTCGCCGCGTGCCGGGGCGGTGTAGCCGTCGGCGTCGGCAAAGGCCGTGTGGGCTTCGCCTTGGGCGTGGCCGTCGTGGGCGGCTTCGGCTTGTGCGATGCGGGCTTCGATGTCGCGCAGGCGCGTGTCGCCGTCGAGCACGTAATCGAGCGCGGTGCGATCGACGGCGGGCGTTTCCTGCATCACGTGGGCGATGCGCCACGCGCCGGGAATGAAGACGTCGCCGCCGTCGGCATGCAACTGGCCGCGCAGCAGGGCGAACAAGGTCGACTTGCCTGCACCGTTGGCCCCGACGAGGCCGACGCGCTCGCCCGGATTGAGCGTGACGGAAATGTCTTCAAAAAGCTGCTTGGTGCCGCGCGCGAGGGAGAGGTGTTCGAATCGGATCACAGCGAAAGGGGGAGGCGAAATCGGGTAAGGGTCGAAAGCGTGGCGGGCGTGGCGGATGTGGCACACAACGCCGCGTCAGGTGCGACAAAGTCGCTATTTTACCGGGTGTGGAGGACACGCGGCATTTGTTGCCGGATTTGTTGGCGACGGGGTATGGGTTGATCCCCTGACAACCTTGACAGGTGTCGAGAGGCACCGCCACGCGCAGACTGCCCATGTGCTCGTACCCGATGTCGTGGCAAGTGGCATGTCGGCGCCATACGAGTGTCGTTTGCGAATCCGGACTTAGGGGGTTGTCATGACTGAAAAACAAGCTCACGGGGAGCTACTCGTCAACGGGAATTTTGCCATCGGCGATTTCTCCGGATGGATGTCCTGGACCCCGGAAGACATGGCTATCGTGCCTCAGGAGGGCAAGAATATCGCTGTGCTGGCGCCTGTACCTTATGGCGCCAAGGTCGTTCTGCGGCAACTGATCGATCGTGAGAGTTCCGATGGTGCGTATGTCGTCGGGTATTGGCTTCGGACTTCCGACAAGCAGGGCGATGCGGTCCGGGGAGTGACACGCAAAGCGACCATCAATTTGGTGATCCATCCAACCGATGGTGGTCTGGGGCAGTTCTATATCCTCAGCACCGTGGCAACGTCATCGTGGGTCAAGCATGTGTTCCGGTTCTGGATCGAAGGGCGAGCGAACCAGCAGTTCGAACTCTATTTCAAGAACGAGAAATTGCAGCCGCAGGACGCAGCCGCGCCGCCCGCCGAAATGGACAACTACACGACAGTCAGCTTGTCGGATGACGGCCCCGATCTGGCAACGCCCAACGACGACGATGACGACAACTGTGCGTTTGCCTTGCGTGATGCGGTCCTGTTCAAATTTCCGCCTGCCTGACCCGCGCAGTGGTGCGCCACGCGGTATGAGGCCATCACAGAATCGGCGCAAACAAGCGCGCCACGCGCATGACGATTTGCCGCCAGCGCGGGATCTGGCGGAATTCGTCCTTGTCGAGCAGCGTCGCCTGATCGAAGTCGTGCGTGAGCATGTAGGCGACGTCGTCGGCAAAGCCGCGATCCACCGTCAGCAGCATGAGTTCGAAGTTCAGCCGGAATGACCGGTTGTCGAGATTGGCGCTGCCCACGGCAGCGGCGCTGTCGTCGATCAGCACCACCTTCTGATGCAGGAACCCGTGGTGGTACCGGTACACCTTAATGCCGCTGCGCACGGCTTCGAATGCGTACGACGTTGTCGCCTCGAACACCACCCGGTGGTCTGCCCGGTCCGGGACCAGAATGCGCACGTCCACACCTCGCAGCACCGCCAGTCGCAGCGCTGAGAACACTGCCTCGTCGGGTACGAAGTAGGGCGTGGTCAGCCACACGCGATGTTGTGCGGCGTTGATCAATGTTACGAAGAACAGCGACGACGTTTCCAGCCGGTCGGCCGGTCCGCTCGGCACCACCTGACAGTGCATGTCCTCGCCCGAGGCGACCGGTTGCCGGTTCAGCGTCGGCACGTTGCCGGTGCTCCAGTGCCAGTCTTCGGCAAACGCCCGTTGAATACCGACCACCGCCGGCCCGCGCACCGAAATATGCGTATCGCGCCACGGCGCCAACGGCGGCTTTTCGCCGAGGTATTCCACGCCCACGTTGTGGCCGCCGATGAACGCCTCGTTGCCGTCGATCACCACGATCTTGCGGTGATTGCGGAAGTTGAGCTGGAAGCGGTTGACGACGATGCCACGTTTGGCCGCCGCGAACTCGTGCACTTCGACGCCCCCCTTGCGCAGCTTCTCGCAATAGCTGCGCGGCAAATCGTGGCTGCCGATACGGTCGTACAGGAAATAAACCTTCACGCCGGTCGCGGCGCGCGCGAGCAAACGCGCAGCAAGGGCCCGGCCGAGCGCGTCGTCTTTCACGATGAAGAACTGCACGATCACGTAATCGCGCGCGCGGTCGATGGCGGCAAAGATCGCGTCGAACGTGGCGCGGCCGTTCACGAGCAAGCGCACACGGTTGCCGGCGACGAACGACATGCCGGTGATCGAGGTCAGTGCACTGTATTCCGGATGGGCTTCGACGGCGACAGGCGGCTCGCCGCTGCGCTCGGTCTCGCCCATGCGCGATTGCAGGACTTCGTTGCGCGCACGGCGTGCCTCGACATAGCCGACAAACTTGGAGCGGCCGAGAAACAGATAGGGGATGAGCGTGAGATACGGCATCGTCACGAGCGAGACCGCCCATGCCACCGCACCTTGCGAGGTGCGCACCGTCAGCACGGCGTGAATGGCTGCCACCACGCCGAGCACATGAAGACAGGCGACGGCAAAGCCGACATCGAGCCAGTTGAGCGTCATGACCGACTGCCTTCCTCCATGCCAAGAGTCGCGCGGACCCGGGAACCTGAGTGTACCCGGGACGCGTGAACTTAGGGAGTAAGCGGCGTTGGCAGCGTCAGTGGAGAAGGCGGTTGAGGCGAAGTCAGCCGCTATGCCGAAGCCACGGCGTGCGCAGTGTGCGTGCGATCAGGGCAGGTCGGCGGCTTGGACGAGGAACACCATGTCGTCACCTGCGCTCGTGGCGAGCCAGGTCATCGGCAGGTCGGGGAAGGCCGCTTCCACGAAATTCCGCTCGTTGCCGATTTCCACGACCAGCACGCCGTTGTCGGTCAGATGCTCGCGTGCGCCCGCGATGATGCGGCGAACGACATCCATGCCGTCATCGCCACCGGCCAGCGCAAGACGCGGCTCGTGAAGATATTCGGCCGGCAGCACCTGCATCGTCCCTTCGTTGACGTAGGGCGGATTGGTGAGGATGACGTCATAACGCTTGCCCTTGGGCAGCGGCGCGTAGAGATCGCCCAGATGCAGCGAAACACGATCTTCGAGCGCGTAATCGGCCACGTTGATCTTCGCCACGTCGAGGGCGTCGGGCGAAATGTCGACCGCGTCGATCTGCGCCACCGGGAACGTCTCGGCGGCCAGAATCGCGAGGCAGCCAGAGCCGGTGCAAAGTTCGAGCACGTCGTTCACCAACTCGGCATGATCGACCCACGGTTGCAGCGCGTCTTCGAGCAGTTCGCCGACGAACGAGCGCGGGACGATCACGCGCTCATCGACGTAGAAGCGGTGACCATGCATCCACGCTTCGTTCGTGATGTACGACGCCGGCACCCGCTCACCGGCGCGGCGATTGATCACCGACAACACACGTTCGATTTCTTCCGGCAGCAGACGCGCGTCGAGGAAAGGATCCAGCGTGTCGATCGGCAGATGCAGCGTGTGCAGCAGCAGATACGCGGCTTCGTCGTAAGCCGTGGCGGTGCCGTGACCGAAGGCCAATTCGGCCTCGGTGAAGCGCGAGACGGCGTAACGCAGCAAGTCGCGCAGCGTCTTGAACGGATGCGATGCGGGGTGTGAAGCTTGTTGGGGGCTCATGGTGAATTCAGGCAATCAGACGGGTCAACACACCACGATAGATGTTCTTGAGCGGCTCGATATCGGCCACGGCAATGTGTTCATCGATCTTGTGGATGCTGGCGTTGCACGGCCCGAACTCGATCACCTGCGGGCACATGCGCGCAATGAACCGGCCATCGGACGTGCCGCCCGTGGTCGAGAGTTCGGTGTCGAGCCCCGTTTCCTCGTGAATTGCGCCCGCCAGCGCGTCAGACAGATCGCCGCGCGGCGTGAGGAACGGCTGGCCGCTGATCGACCAGTCGATGGTGTACGTGAGGCCATGACGATCGAGCAATTCGTGCACGCGCTTTTGCAGCCCGTCGGACGTGCTCGCCGTCGAAAAGCGGAAGTTGAACATCACCATCAGTTCGCCCGGGATCACATTGGTGGCGCCGGTGCCTGCATGGATGTTCGAAATCTGCCACGTCGTGGGCGGGAAGTACTCGTTGCCGTTGTCCCATACCGTCTCGGTCAACTCGGCCAGCGCCGGCGCAAACAGATGCGTCGGGTTCTTGGCGAGATGCGGATAGGCAATGTGGCCCTGCACACCCTTGACGATGAGCTTGCCGGACATCGAGCCGCGACGGCCGTTCTTGACCATGTCGCCAAGCTTCTGGCTCGACGTCGGCTCGCCGACCACGCAGTAGTCCATGCGCTCGCCACGGGCTTGCAAGGCTTCGACGACCTTGACGGTGCCGTCAGTCGCCGGGCCTTCCTCGTCGCTCGTCAGCAAAAAGCCGATGGCGTTGGCGTGATCCGGGTGTTGGGCGACAAACTCTTCCGAGGCCACCACGAACGCAGCGAGCGACGTCTTCATGTCGGCCGCACCGCGCCCATAGAGCATGCCGTCGCGATGCGTCGGCGCAAACGGGTCCGAATGCCATTGCTCGACCGGGCCGGTCGGCACCACGTCGGTATGGCCGGCGAACACGAGCAGCTTGCCGTCGGTGCCGCGCGTGCCGCGCTTGACGGCCCACAGGTTCGTCACACCGTTCGATGCAATGGTTTCGCACGCGAAGCCGATCGCCTCAAGGCGGCGCGACAGAATGCTCTGGCAGTCGCGGTCTTCGGGCGTCACCGAGTGACGGGCAATCAGTTGCTCGGTAAGCGCCAGCGTGGCGCCTTGGGAGGATGTCATGAAATCAGAATCGTGAAGCGTAACTGTCGGGCGTGAAGCCCACTGAAACCTTGCCGTCGGCCACCAGCACGGGACGCTTGATGAGCGACGGGTTTTCGATCATCAGCACGCGGGCCGCCGGTACTTCGGCGGCCGCGGCCTGTTGCTCCGGCGTGAGCTTGCGCCACGTTGTGCCCTTGCGGTTGAGCAACGTGGTGAGCGGCACCTGAGCGAGCCAGGTGCTCAGCAGTGCGTCGGACACGCCCGCCTTCTTGAAGTCGTGAAAGTCGTACGCCACGCCGTGCTCGTCGAGCCACGTGCGCGCCTTCTTCACGGTATCGCAGTTGGGAATGCCGTACAGCACTGCCGTCATCGCCTGAAACTCCTGAGTTCGATGTCGCCTTGGCGGCGACGGGAAATTACTCGCCGCGCAGCAGATCGTTGATCGCGGTCTTGGCGCGCGTTTGCGCGTCGACCTTCTTCACGATGACGGCGCAGTACAGGCTGTACTTGCCATCCTTCGACGGCAGGTTGCCCGGCACGACGACCGAGCCGGCCGGCACGCGGCCGTAATGCACTTCACCGGTTTCGCGGTCATAGATCTTGGTCGACTGACCCAGATACACGCCCATCGAAATCACCGAGTTTTCTTCCACGATCACGCCTTCGACCACTTCCGAGCGCGCGCCGATGAAGCAGTTGTCTTCGATGATGACCGGGTTGGCTTGCAGCGGCTCGAGCACGCCGCCGATGCCGACGCCGCCCGAGAGGTGAACGTTCTTGCCGATCTGGGCGCACGAACCGACGGTGGCCCACGTGTCGACCATCGTGCCTTCATCGACGTATGCGCCGATGTTGGTGTACGACGGCATCAGCACCACGTTCTTGCCGATGAACGAACCACGGCGGGCAACCGCCGGCGGCACCACGCGGAAGCCGCCACGGGCGAAGTCTTCCGCCGTGTAGTTGGCGAACTTGCTCGGCACCTTGTCGTAGAACTGGCTGAAACCGCCCGCCGGCATCACGGCGTTGTCTTCCAGACGGAACGACAGCAGCACGGCCTTCTTGATCCACTGGTTCACGATCCACTGGCCGTCTTGCTTCTGGGCCACGCGCAGGGCGCCCTTATCAAGCTCGGCGATGACGTGAGCAACCGCCTCACGCACGTCGGTAGGTGCCGACTTGGCCGAGATCTCGGCACGGTTTTCCCAAGCTTGGTCGATGATGGTTTGCAGTTGTTGCGACATGGCGAGAATGTGAAGCTAAAAGAGATTAACGGGATTGGTTCAGCGACTGGCAGAACTGCACGATGCGCTGCGCGCCTTCGGTGCATTCGTCCACATCGGCCACGAGGGCGATGCGCACGTAGTTCTCAGCCGGGTTGGTGCCGTGCGCCGCGCGGCCCAGATACGACCCGGGCAGTACGGCGACATTGTATTGCGCCAGCAACTGGCGCGTGAATTCCGTGTCCGACAGGCCGGTCTTTTCGTCGACCTTGGCCCACAGATAGAAGCCCGCGTCGGGCAGGCGCACGTCGAGCACTTCGGCGAGCATCGGCGTGACGGTCTGGAATTTCTTCAGGTACTTGCTGCGATTCAGGCGCACGTGCGCTTCGTCGTTCCATGCGGCAATGCTCGCGGCCTGCACGGCCGGGCTCATGGCGCAACCGTGGTAGGTACGGTACAGCAGGAATTTCTTGAGAATGGCCGCATCGCCCGCCACGAACCCCGAGCGCATGCCCGGCACGTTCGAGCGCTTCGACAGACTGGAAAACACCACCAGACGCTCGAAACCGCGACCCAACTGGTGGGCCGCTGCCAGACCGCCCAACGGTGCGCGTTCTTCGTCGAAATAGATCTCGGAATAGCACTCGTCGGACGCGATCACGAAACCGTACTCGTCCGAGAGTTCGAACAGACGCTTCCAGTCGGCCAGATTGAGCACCGCACCGGTCGGATTGCCCGGCGAGCACAGGAAGACCAACTGCACGTCGCGCCACACGTCCGCCGGCACGGCGTCGTAGTCGGGGGCGAAGTTGCGGGCCGGATCGCTGTCGGCGTAATAGGGCGTGGCGCCGGCGAGCAGCGTCGCACCCTCATAGATTTGATAGAACGGGTTCGGGCACAGCACGCGCGCGCCGGGCTTGCTGCCGTCGACCACTGCCTGAGCGAACGAGAACAGCGCTTCGCGCGAGCCAGTGACAGGCAGCACTTCGGTGGCCGGGTTCACGTTGGGCAGCGCGTAGCGGCGCTCCAGCCATGCAGCGATTGAGGCGCGCAGCGGCTCGCCGCCGGCCGTCGCCGGGTAGTTCGAGAGACCGCCCAGCCCTTCGATCAGGGCTTCCTTGATGAACTGCGGCGTGGGGTGCTTGGGCTCCCCGATACCGAAGCTGATGGCCTTGTACGCGGCAGCGGGCGTGACATCGGCCACGAGCGCTTTCAGGCGTTCAAAGGGATAGGGCTGGAGCTTGTCGAGTAATGGGTTCACGAGAATTCAAACAGACTCAGGGCTAGGGCTCGCGAGGCGCTATGGCGTTATCGCGAGGATGCGGCGCTTCCGGTGCAGGAATCGTGCCGGGATACCGGATGTTGACATGGGGCGCCGGGTGTTGGGTAGCGCGCCGTGTATAAGGCACATCACACGAAGGGGTTCCCGGACGCGCCCAAGAATGGCAAGATCGGTAAAGCGAAAATTATACCGTCACGGCGCGCACAAAGCGCGAACCGCTGCGTAATTCAGCACACTCCGAGGCGCCAGTGGGGCAAGTCTGCGGAGTATCTCAGGTTTTTCAGGAGCAAGTATGACCGTAGCCGGCAACGGCGCGCCAGGCCCGGACTCCCTGTCCGGCGCCACGCTGCGTGCCCGGGCGGCCCCCGCCTTGGCCATTCTCATCGGATCCTCCGTGTGGGGTCTCGCCTGGTTCCCTTACCGTGTTCTCGCCCAGTGGGGCGTCGCCGCCGTGCCGGCGCAAGCCTGCACGGCCACCATCGCCTTGCTGCTGCTCTCGCTGGTCTACCGGCGCTCGCTGGGCACGCTGCGCTGGTCATGGCTGCTGGCGGGCGTGGCCTTTGCGGGCGGCATTACCAACGTCGCCTTCGTCTGGGGCACCACGCACGGCCATGTCATGCGGGTGCTGCTGCTTTTCTATCTGACCCCGGTATGGACGGCGCTCTTCGCGAACTGGCTGCTCGGCGAGCGCGTCGGGCTGCGCGGGGCGGGCCTGATCGCGCTGGCGCTCGGCGGGGCGGGGCTCATGCTGTGGTCGCCGGAAATGGGCTGGCCGGTGCCGAACAATCCCGGTGAGTGGGCCGGGATGATCGCCGGGGCCGCTTTCGCGCTGAATAACGTGCTCCTGCGCCGGGTGAGCCTCGAACTACCCGACGTCAAGCCGGAAATGCGGAGCTGGACCCTGTATCTGGGCTGTCTGGTCGGCGGCCTGCTGGTGCTGCCGTTCGACGGCGGGCTGCAATCGGGCGGGGCGGCGCTCTCGGCGCTAACGTCGAGCCCGGCGACGGCGGTGGTGGCGGTTGCCTTGGGTTGCACCATCGCCTTTTCGAACGTGATCGTGCAGTTCGGGCTGGCACGGGTGCCGGCCAATCAGGCAGCGCTCATCATGCTGTTCGAAATCGTGGTCGCCGCGATCTCGTCGTGGTGGCTGGCCAGCGAAGGGCTCGGAACCCGCGAAATCGCCGGTGGATTGTGCATTGTGGCGGCCGGTATCCTGTCCGGAATTTTGCCCGAATCCAAGCGTTGTAAATCCACGACGCCGGGGGATGCGATGGTATGATGCGTACCCATGTAATACCGGTGTGACCGGTGCTGTTACCGATGTCATTACCAGTATGAGCGGCCCGCGCACGCCAGCGTGCGCGAGGCCCGACAGGACCAGCTAAGCGCGTCTGCGTCTTTCCCATCATTCAACGACCGATAAAGCGAACCTGCCGTGCGTCTGACTTCCCTCAAACTCGCTGGCTTCAAATCCTTCGTCGACCCGACGAACTTCGCGGTTCCCGGCCAGTTGGTCGGGATTGTCGGCCCGAACGGGTGCGGCAAATCCAACATCATCGATGCCGTGCGCTGGGTGCTCGGCGAATCGCGCGCCTCCGAGCTGCGCGGCGAATCGATGCAGGACGTGATTTTCAACGGATCGACCGCCCGCAAACAGGCGAGCCGCGCCAGCGTCGAACTCGTGTTCGACAACAGCGCCGGGCGCGCCGCCGGGCAGTGGAGCCAGTACGCGGAAATCGCCGTCAAGCGCGTGCTCACGCGTGATGGCACCTCCAGCTACTACATCAACAACCTGCCGGCACGCCGCCGCGACATTCAGGACATCTTCCTCGGTACCGGCCTCGGGCCGCGCGCCTACGCCATCATCGGGCAGGGGATGATCTCGCGCATCATCGAGGCCAAGCCCGAAGAGCTGCGCGTGTTCCTCGAAGAAGCCGCCGGTGTGTCGAAGTACAAGGAACGCCGCCGCGAGACCGAAAACCGCTTGCAGGACACTCGCGAGAATCTGACGCGCGTGGAAGACATTCTGCGCGAACTCGGTGCCAATCTCGAAAAGCTCGAATCGCAGGCGGTCGTTGCCAATCGTTTCAAGGACTTGCATCGCGACGGCGAAGAAAAGCAGCAACTGCTGTGGCTGCTGCGCAAGAACGAAGCGCAGGGCGAGCAAGAGCGCCAGCAGCGCGCCATCGAATCGGCTCAGGTCGATCTCGAAGCGCAGATGGCACGCCTGCGCGGGTCGGAATCCGATCTCGAAACGCTGCGTGCCGCGCACTACACCGCCACCGACGCCGTACAAGCCGCGCAAGGCGCGATGTACGAAGCCAACTCGGAGGTGAGCCGGCTTGAGGCCGAGATTCGCTATGTCGTCGAGTCGCGCAATCGCGTGCAGGCGCAACTGGCGGCACTGACCTCGCAGCGTGAACAGTGGCAGGCCCGTTCTTCGCAGTCGGAAGAAGCGCTCGCGCTGGCCGAAGAAGAACTCATCATTGCCGAAGAGCGCGCCGCGACGGCGCAGGATCAGGCGGCGGATCAGAACGATGCGCTGCCGGCGCTCGAAACCGGTTGGCGCGATGCGCAGAGCCTGCTCAACGAGCAGCGCAGCGAAATCGCACAAGTAGAACAGAGCCTGAAGCTGGAAGCGGCGCATCAGCGCAACGCCGATCAGGCTTTGCAACAGTTGCAGCAGCGTCAGGAGCGTTTGCAAGGCGAGGCACGCGGGCTCGACAAGCCCGACGAAGCCGAGCTCGAAATGCAGCGCGGCGATCTGGCCGAACATCAGGCGATGCTCGAAGACGCGCAGGCCGAACTGGCCGAGGCGCAAGAGCGTCTGCCGCGTCTCGAAGCCGAGCGCAGCGAAGCGCAGGCGCGCGTGCAGTCCGAGGCTGCGACGATCGCTCAGCTCGAAGCCCGCCTCGTCGCGCTCAAGCAACTGCAAGAAAGCGTGCAGACCGAAGGCAAGGTGCAGCCGTGGCTCGACAAGCACGAGCTGGCGCAACTGCCGCGTCTGTGGAAGAAATTGCACATCGAACCGGGCTGGGAAAGCGCGCTCGAATCGGTGTTGCGCGAGCGGCTGGCCGCCCTTGAGATCAGTAATCTCGACTGGGTCAAGGCGTTTGCGAGCGATGCCCCGCCGGCCAAGCTGGCGTTCTATTCGCCGCCGCCGGCTGCGCGTCCGCTGGATGCCCCGGCGTCGCTGCGCCCGCTGCTTTCGCTGCTCCGTATCGACGATCCGGGCCTGCGTGCGGTGTTGCAGGAATGGCTCGGCCAAACCTTCGTGGCGGACGATCTCACGCAGGCGATGTCCCTGCGTGCGCAGTTGCCCGAAGGCGCTTCGTTCGTCGTCAAGGCAGGCCATCAGGTCACGCGTGTGGGCGTTCAGCTCTACGCGGCCGACTCGGAGCAGGCGGGCCTGCTCGCCCGTCAGCAGGAAATCGAGAATCTCGGCAAGCAACTGCGTGCGCAGGTGCTGCTCTCCGACGAAGCCAAGTCGGCAGCGGTGCGTACGGAAGCCGCCTACAGCCAGGCGGCGCAGGCGCTGACGGATGTGCGCGGCCGTGCCGAGCGCGCGACGCAGCGCGTGCACGCCTTGCAACTCGACGTGCTCAAGCTCACGCAAGCCTACGAGCGCTTCAACGCGCGCAGCACGCAGATCGATGAAGAGCTGCGTGAAATTGCGGCGCAGATTGAAGAGCAACGAGCGCTGCGCGCCGAGTCGGAAGCCAATTTCGAACAGAACGACGGACGTCTGGCCGAATTGCAGGCCACCTTCGAAGACGGTCAGCTCGAATTCGAATCGCTCGACAGCAAGCTTTCCGACGCCCGCAATCGCGCCCGCGAGCTGGAGCGTCTGGCACAGGAAGCCTCTTTCGGTCAGAAGGGCATCGTCAGCAAGATCGACGAGCATCGCCGCAGCATTCAGACCTCGCTTGAACAAGCCGACCGTCTGGTGGTGTCGATCGAACAAGCGCAGGCCGAACTGGCGCAGATCACCGAACAGACCACCGAGAACGGCCTTCAGGACGCGCTGGAACTGCGTGCCGAGAAGGAAGAGATTCTGGGCGCCGCCCGTATCGAACTCGACACGCTCACGCACAAGCTGCGCCAGAGCGACGAAGAGCGGCTGGCCGCTGAACGTGGCTTGCAGCCGCTGCGCGATCGCATCACCGAATTGCAGTTGAAGGAGCAGGCCGCCCGCTTGAACCGCGAGCAGTTCGTGGAGCAACTCACGAATGCCGAGGTCGACGAAGAGGCGCTGTCGGCCAAGCTCACGCCGGACATGAAGGCGTCGTACCTGCAAGGCGAAGTCACGCGCATCAACAATGCGATCAACTCGCTGGGCCCGGTCAACATGGCCGCGCTGGAAGAGCTGGAGACGGCGCGCGAGCGCAAGGTCTTCCTCGATGCGCAGTCGGCCGACCTGAACGATGCCATCGAAACGCTGGAAGGCGCGATCCGCAAGATCGACGAAGAGACGCGCGTACTGCTGCAAGGCACGTTCGACGAAGTGAACAAGCATTTCGGCGAACTGTTCCCGATGCTGTTCGGTGGCGGTCAGGCCAAACTCATCATGACCGGCGACGAAATTCTCGACGCCGGCGTGCAGGTGATGGCACAACCGCCGGGCAAGAAGAACTCTACGATTCACTTGCTGTCTGGTGGAGAGAAGGCCCTCACGGCCATCGCGCTCGTGTTCGGCATGTTCCAGCTCAACCCGGCACCTTTCTGTTTGCTCGATGAGGTGGACGCGCCGCTGGACGACGCCAACACCGAGCGTTACGCCAAGATGGTTGCGCGCATGTCGGACCGCACGCAGTTCGTCTTTATTTCACACAACAAGATCGCGATGGAAATGGCCAATCAGCTCATCGGCGTCACCATGCAGGAACAAGGGGTGTCGCGGATTGTGGCGGTGGACATGGAATCCGCGATCAATCTGGCCGAAATTGCCTGACCCCATGCCCACGATGGAGAAGAGAGAGGAACGCCGCGCATGAATGAACTGCAGCTGAGCTTGATTGCCGCAGGGGTAGTGGTACTACTGGGGGTTGTGGCTTATAACGCATGGCAGGGCAGCAAGGCCCGCCAGCGCATTCCACGTCGCATGCCGGTCGACGGCGCAGGGATCGATGCCACTGCCGGCATTCCCGATCCCGATGACGAGCGTCCGTTCATCGAACCGACGCTCTCGCCGCCGCGCATGCCGCAGTCGGGCGAGCGTCGCGAACCCACGCTGGGCCCGGCAACGGCGGCCAGCACGTCGGTGCAGGACGCCTTTGCCATCAACGAAGACGCCTGGGATGCCCCGCCCGCCGCACGTAAGCGTGCCGCGCAGGAAGCAGCCGCCCAGCAGGCTGGCGCGCCCGTAGAGCCGAGCTTTGGCGGCGCTGCTGCCTCCGCCGGCGTCGAAGGCTCGACGGAAGTCACGGCTGAAATAGCTGCTGCCGAAGCGGCGCAAGCCGAAGACGCGCAACAGGCGGCTACGGCAAGTATGGTGGCACGCGTGGATGCCGAACTGGCAGCCGACGACACCGTAGACGCCTCTTCGGCTGCCTCGGTTGCCGCTGCCGCAGGGGCACCGGACGCCGTGGCGCCGACGACCCATGCGACCCATGCCGCCGAAGCCCCGCCAGTGGCGGCTGCACCGGCTGAAGTCGCGGTCGCGACGCGCCCTGCGGTGCCGAGCGGTCCGCCGCCGGTGATCGACGAGCGCATCGATTGCATCGTCGAACTGCCGCTGGCCAATGTGGTTGCCGCCGAGCGCCTGATGCCGCTGACGGTGCGCATGCGCCGTGCGGGCGGCAAGCCGGTCAACATCGAAGGCCGCGCGGACGAAGACTCGCCGTGGGAGCCGATTCGCAGCGGTGGCCGCTATCACCAACTGCGCATGGCCGTGCAATTGGCCAACCGCGCTGGGGCGCTCAACGAAGTCGAGTTCTCCGAGTTCTCGAATCTCGTGCAGACGCTGGCTGATGCTGTCGATGCGCTGCCGGAACTGCCCGACATGATGGAGACGGTCGCGCGCGGCCGTGAACTGGACAGCTTCGCTGCCCAGTGCGACGCGCAACTGTCGGTGAACGTCCTCTCGGACGGTGCGCCGTGGTCGGCCAACTACGTTCAGGCAGTCGCCACGCAAGACGGCTTGCTGCTGTCGCGCGACGGCATGCGCTTCGTGAAGCTCGACACGCGCCAGAACCCGGTGTTCATGTTGCAATTCGGTGACACCAACTTCCTGCGCGACGACCTGACCTACAAGGGCGGCGATCTGATCACGATGCTGCTTGACGTGCCGGTGGCCGACGAAGACCTGCTGCCGTTCCGCCTGATGTGCGACTACGCGCGCTCCATCGGTCAGCGTATCGGCGGGCGAGTCGTGGACGATCAGCGCCGGCCGCTCTCGGATGCCGCACTGCAAAACGTCGACAAACAGTTGCTCAAGCTTTATGAGCGTCTGGAAGCCCGTGGTTTGCCGGCGGGCTCACCGGTCACGCGCCGCTTGTTCAGCCAGTAAATGATTCGGAAGACACGGCAGGTCAGCCCGCTGTGACAGGCTGGCACGGGGTTTGCGGGCATCCTGCGAACATCGGTCCGGCACTGTCTTTGATGCACGCCGTTCACCGTCGGGTGAGCGGCGTTTTTATTCCGCCGCGGGTTTCCTGTGATGTCGGACCGCCGAGCGCGCCAACGCGGGCGCGTCGAAGGCATAATGTTCTGACTTATTTAGCGACCCCGCGAATCCCGCGAATCCAGAGTTCCCACGCATGACCCAAACACCCGTTCCGGACCCGAGCGCTACCGCCCCTACGGCCGCCAGTGTTGCGAATGTCGCTGACGCTGCCGAGGCCGCCGAGCGTGCCGCTGCGCTGCGCATCGAACTGGCACGCCTGAACCGTGCCTACTACGAAGACGATGCACCGATCGTGCCCGATGCCGAATACGATCGCTTGTTTGGCGAGCTTGTCGGGCTGGAGGCCGCATTCCCCGAATTGCAGCGCGCCGACTCGCCCACGCAACGCGTCGGCGGCAAGGCCGTAGAAGGCTTTGCGCCGGTGGTGCACCGTGTGCCGATGCTCTCGCTGAACAACGGTTTCAGCGAAGAAGATATCGAAGCCTTCGACCGCCGGGTGTCCGATGGCTTGCGCGACCCCAACGCGGCACCGTCCGGCGACCTCTTCGGTGATGCCGCTGAACCGGTGGAGTACGCCGCCGAACTGAAGTTCGATGGCCTCGCGATCGCCTTGCGCTACGAGCACGGCGTGCTCGTGCAGGCAGCCACACGCGGGGATGGCACGACCGGTGAAGACGTCACGGCCAACATCCGAACGGTCAAGAAGATTCCGCTGAGTCTGGATACCGATCATCCGCCCGAAGTCCTCGAAGTTCGCGGTGAGGTGCTGATGTTCCGCGCCGACTTCGACAAGCTCAATCGTGCGCAGGAGGCAGCCGGCGAAAAGGTGTTCGTCAATCCGCGCAATGCCGCGGCCGGCAGCCTTCGTCAGCTCGACTCGAAGATCACGGCGAAACGTCCGCTGTCGTTCTTCGCGTATGGCATTGGCGAACTCGTAGGGGTGCCGATGCCCGAGACGCACTCGGCGCTGCTCGACTGGTACGACGGACTCGGCATTCCGGTGAACGAGCGGCGCGAGGTGGTGCGCGGCGCGGCCGGGCTGCTCGCGTTCTACAAGGCGGTCGGCGAGACGCGCGACTCGCTGCCGTACGACATCGACGGCGTGGTGTACAAGGTCAATCGCCGCGACGAGCAAGACCGACTGGGCTTCGTCTCGCGGGCACCGCGCTTCGCGCTCGCGCACAAATTCCCGGCTCAGGAAGCCCTCACGACGCTGCTCGACATCGAAGTGCAGGTCGGGCGTACCGGCGCAATCACGCCGGTGGCGCGTCTGGCGCCGGTGTTCGTCGGCGGCGCCACCGTCACCAATGCCACCCTGCATAACGAAGGTGAAATCCGCCGCAAGGACGTGATGATCGGCGACACGGTGATCGTGCGCCGTGCAGGCGATGTGATTCCCGAAGTCGTGGGTTCGGTGCTTGAGCGCCGTCCGGCCGACGCGCGGGCGTTTGTCATGCCGACCGAGTGTCCGGTGTGCGGCTCGGCCATCGAAAAGCTGCCCGACGAAGTCATCGCGCGTTGCACGGGCGGGTTGATTTGCGCTGCGCAGCGCAAGCAGGCGTTGCTGCATTTTGCGCAGCGTCGCGCGCTTGACGTGGAAGGGTTGGGCGACAAGCTCGTCGAGCAATTGGTCGACCAGCAAATCATTCGCACGCCGGCCGATCTGTTCAAGCTCGGCGTGGCCAAGCTGGCGGCACTCGACCGGATGGCCGACAAGTCGGCGGCCAATCTGGTGGCGTCGCTTGAGAAGGCGCGTCACACGACGCTGGCCCGCTTTATCTTTGCGCTGGGCATTCGCCACGTGGGCGAGGCGACGGCCAAGGATCTGGCGCGGTATTTCGGTACGATGGATAACGTGATGGCGGCGACGGCCGAGGAACTGCTGGCCGTGCCGGACGTCGGACCCATTGTGGCCCAGTCCATCGCCAATTTTTTTGCCGAGCCGCATAATGTCGAGGTGATCGAACAATTGCGCGCGGCAGGCGTGACCTGGCCGGAGTCCGAACCGGCGGCAGTAGCGCCGTTGCCGTTGGCGGGCAAGACGTTCGTGCTCACGGGCACCTTGCCCACGCTCTCGCGCGACGAGGCGAAGGCGATGCTCGAAGAGAAGGGTGCGAAGGTGGCAGGCTCGGTATCGGCAAAGACCGACTATCTGGTTGCCGGCGCGGAAGCCGGCAGCAAGCTGGCGAAGGCGGAGGCACTGGGCGTACCCGTGCTCGATGAGGACGCTATGCGGACCATGTTGGCCGCGCTTTGATGTGAGGACCCAATCGATGATTCGCGACATTCTGAAAATGGGCGATCCGCGGCTGTTGCGCATCGCCAAGTCGGTCGAGCATTTCGACACGCCCGAGTTGCACGAGCTGGTGGCCGATATGTTCGACACCATGCGGCATGCCGATGGGGCGGGGCTCGCCGCGCCGCAGATCGGCGTGGACTTGCAGGTGGTGATCTTCGGCTTCGAGCATAACGATCGTTATCCCGATGCGCCCGAGGTGCCGGAGACCGTGTTGATCAACCCGGTGATCACGCCGCTAACGCAGGATATGGAAGAGGGCTGGGAAGGGTGCTTGTCGGTGCCCGGCCTGCGCGGCATGGTCAGCCGTTATTCGATGCTGCGCTACGAAGGCTTCGATCAGTATGGCAAGAGCATCGACCGCATTGCCGAAGGCTTTCACGCCCGCGTGGTGCAGCATGAGTGCGATCACCTGATCGGCAAGCTGTATCCGATGCGCATCACCGATTTCAGCAAGTTCGGTTTCACCGAAATCCTGTTCCCCGGACTCGATCCGGCGAGCGACGATTGATGTGCTGATGCACGTTTGATTCGTATCGCCAGATGTAAAAAAAGCCCGCTTTCGCGGGCTTTTTCACGTCTTGCGTCATCTAGCGTGCAGCGAGATCAGAACTCTTCGCCGGGGCGCAGGTAACGCCATTCACCCACCGGCAGATTGCCGAGCGTGACGCGGCCCATGCGCACGCGCTTGAGCCCCGTCACATGCAGGCCGACGAGTTCGCACATGCGGCGAATCTGGCGCTTCTTGCCTTCCTTCAGCACGAAACGCAGTTGCTCCGGGTTCTGCCACTCGACTTGGGCCGGCTTGAGCGGCTGGTCGTCGAGTTCGAGCCCGTGGCGCAGCAACGCCAGACGGCTTTCGGGGAACAGCGCCTGCACGTTCTGCTCTTGGCCGTCGTACGACACGCGCACGAGGTATTCCTTTTCGACGTCCGAGTCTTCGCCGATCAGTTGCTTGGCGACGCGGCCGTCTTGCGTAAGCACCAGCACGCCGGTCGAGTCGATGTCGAGGCGTCCGGCCGGGGCCAGACTGCGCAGATGCGTCGGCGAGAAGCGCACGCCGGCATCGTCTTCCGCCCAGTGGTTTTCACGCGTGACCAGCACGATCGCCGGCTCGTAGCCGTCTTCCGCCTGACCCGACACATAGCCCACCGGCTTGTGGATGATGATCGTCATGCGATTGGCCTGCTCCTTGCGGGCAGCCTGCACGACGGTGATGTCCTGCGTGGGCAGAATCCGGGTGCCGAGCTCGGTCACGACCTTGCCGTCGACACGGACCCAGCCTTTGGCGATCCATTCATCGGCTTCGCGACGCGAGCACAGGCCGAGTTCCGACATGCGCTTGGACAGACGCAGCGAACCCGCGGCGTCGTTGTGCACCTTGATATCGTCGTCGTCATCGCGCTCGACGCGCGTCGGGCGCGAAGTGCGGGCCGGACGTGCGCCGCGCTCGTCGTTGCCAAACCGGCCACGCGGCGGTGCACCCTCCGGGCTACGGCGCGGTGCGCGGTCGTCGGCACCCCGGTTGAACGGACGGGCCTGATCGCCGCGAGCGCCACCCTCAGGGGCACGACGCGGGCGGTTATCGTCGAAGCGACGGGGCGCGCGGTCGTCGGCGCCACGATTGAACGGGCGGGCCTGATCGCCTCGCGCGCCACCTTCGGGTGCGCGACGCGGACGGTCCTCGTCAAAGCGGCGCGGTGCGCGGTCGTCGGCACCCCGGTTGAACGGGCGGCCCTGTTCGCCACGTGCACCACCTTCAGGCGCACGGCGCGGACGGTTATCGTCAAAGCGACGCGGTGCGCGGTCATCGGCACCACGGTTGAACGGACGGCCTTGTTCGCCACGTGCGCCACCTTCAGGCGCGCGGCGCGGACGGTCTTCATCGAAACGGCGCGGCGGGCGGTCGTCATCGGCACGTGCCGGACGAGCACCCGCGACGCGCTCGCGCTGGCCGCGCGCCGGCGGACGTTCGCCGTAAGGCCGCTTCTCGAACGGCTTGCCGGCGCCCGCAGGTTTGCGCGGTGCTGCACCAGCACCAGCGCCAGCCGGGCTGGCCGGGCGTCGTGCGCCCCCCGTGGCTTGCGTGAAATCGTCACCCGCCGGACGCGGGCGGGAAGGCCGCGGTCCGGTGGGCTTCTTCTTCACGCCGCTGCCGTCGAGCATCGACGCCGGGACAGATTTCGTCGGACGGCGCAGAGCGCCTGACGAGCGCACCGGCGCGCGGGTCTTGTCGAGGGTTCGGGGGTGTTTGGCGCCCAGTTTGGCGCGCGGGGTATCGCTCATGGTTCCAGTGCTTCTAGTAATTCGGTCTCTACGGCGATTTGCAGACGACTGTCCTGCAAACGGCTGCCATCGAGCAGGAACGTGTCTTCGACACGCTCGCCGAGGGTATTAATGCGGGCGGTGCGCACGCTCACGCCATGACGCGCAAGCACGCGGGCAACCGCGTAAAGCAGACCGGTGCGGTCGTTGGCCGACACCGACAGCAGGTAATACTGACCGCGATCGTCCGGTCGCAGATCGACGCGCGGGGTGACCGGGAAACTGCGCGAACGGCGCGGCAACCGGCCTTTGCTCGGCTCGGCGAGCGGCTCGACACGGGTGAGCAATGCCACCAGTTCGCTTTCCACCAGACTGATGATGTCGCGATAGCTCGTGTCGAGTCCCGGGTCCGTCAGCAAAAAGCTGTCGAGCGCGAAACCGTGACTCGTGGTGTGCACCTTGGCGTCGAGAATCGACAAACCCTTGCGCTCGAAATAGCCGCAAATGCGCGCGAACAGATCGACCTGATCGCGCACGAAGACCATCACCTGCAAGCCTTCGCCGATCGGCGACGGCCGTGCCTTGACGATCGGCGTGTTGCTATCGACATGGCGCCACAGGTGCCGCGTCTGCCAAGCCACGTCCGCCGGGTCGTTGCGCAGGAAATAAGCCACGTCCAGCGTATTCCAGAGCGCCTCCTGGGCGCGCTCGGGCACCGTATAAAGCCGCAGCAGGCCGAGCGCTTCCTCCTTGCGGGTCTTCAACTGCGCGTGCGGGTCGGGGTTGGCGCCGCCCAGCACCTGCAACGTCAGACGGTACAAGTCTTCGAGCAGTTTTCCCTTCCAGGCGTTCCAGACTTTCGGGCTGGTGCCGCGAATATCGGCCACCGTGAGCAGATACAGTGCCGTCAGGCGCCGTTCATTGCCCACCTTCTCCGCAAAGCGGCGAATGACCTCCGGGTCGGTCGTGTCCTGCTTCTGCGCCACCGTGCTCATCGTCAGATGCTCGCCCACGAGCCAGACGATCAACTCGGTGTCTTCCTTGTCGATGCCGTGACGCGTGCAGAAACGTCGCGCGTCGACCATGCCCAGCGTGGAGTGATCGCCGCCACGGCCCTTCGCAATATCGTGAAAGAGCGCGGCAATCGTCAGTGCCCACGGCCGGTCGAAGTTGGCGATCAACTGGCTACAGAACGGATATTCGTGCGCATGTTCCGCCACCGCAAAGCGACGAATATTGCGCACCACCATCAGAATGTGCTGGTCGACGGTGTACACGTGGTACAGGTCGTGCTGCATCTGACCGACCACGCGACGGAAGTTGATCAGATAGCGGCCCAGCACGCTCGTCTGATTCATCAGGCGCAACGCATGCGTGATGCCTTGCGGTTGCTGGAGGATCGCCAGAAACGTGTGGCGATTTTCCGGATCGGCACGCCACTGCGCATTCATCAGATCGCGCGCATTGTAAAGCGCCCGCAGCGTACGTGCTGATAAACCTTTCACCCCGATGACCTGCTCGTAGAGCAGAAACGTCTCGAGAATCGCGTTCGGATGGCGCTGATACAGCTCATCGTCGACGATTTCGATCATCCCTTGCTTCTCGACGAAACGCTCGTTGATCACCCGGGTGATGCCACTGCTCTGCGGGAAGAGCCGCGCCTCGACGTTGAGCAGCAGCACGGTATTCAACTGCGAGACCGCTTTGGCCGCCCAGTAATAGCGGCGCATCAGTTGCTCGCTCGCGCGCTTGGTGCTGGTGGCCTCGAAGCCGAGGCTCTGCGCCAGCGGGGTCTGCATGTCGAAGACGAGCACGTCCTGACGGCGGCGGGCGATCAGATGCAGGCGCGCGCGCAGCCCCTTGAGAAACTGCTCGTTGCGGCGCAATTCCTTGAGTTCGCGATCGGTCAGCAGGTCGCGGGCGAACAACTCCGACCAGCTATTGCCAAGGCCGGCAGCCTTGGTCATCCACAAAATCACTTGCAGGTCGCGCAAGCCGCCCGGGCTTTCCTTGCAGTTCGGCTCGAGACTGTAGGGCGTGTCCTGATACTTCGCGTGACGCTGGCGAATCTCCAACTGCTTGCTGCGGAAAAACGCGCGCGGGTCGAGATCGGCCGAAAAGCGCTGTTCGAATTCATCGAAAAGCGCCTGATTGCCGGTGAGCAGGCGCGCTTCGAGCAGGCTCGTCTGCACGGTCACGTCGGCATGGGCTTCCGTGATGCATTCGTCCACCGTGCGCACCGACGAGCCGATTTCCAGCCCGATATCCCACAGAAAGCTGATGAACGGCTCAACGTGCGAGGTCAGCGCCTCGCCCTCGGTGTGGCGATGCAAGACGAGAATGTCGACGTCGGAGTACGGATACAGCTCGCCGCGCCCATAGCCGCCCACGGCGACGAGCGCCAGATCGTCGGGCATGGCGCAACTGGCCCATGCTTCGCGCATGGCCTGATCGACCGCCTGACAAAGGCCGTGCAACAGCACGTCGATCTTGCCGTGGGTGGCAAAGCGTTCGACGAGTTCGGCCTTACGTTCCTTGACGGCCTGACGTAGCGGAGAAGGGGCGTGCGCGCGCGCGTGCATGGCGGCTTCCTGGGCGTGGTGAAACGGGGTCAGGCTGGGCGGCCGCCTGGGGGAGGGCGGCCGGACAATTAAGACTTCAACTAGACATCAAGCTCAAGCGGCGGCGGCGTACGACGCCAGATACGCCGAACCCGGCGGCGGGGGCGGCGTCAGGGCCGAATGCGTGAGCACTTCGTGGCCGGTTTCCGTCACCAGCAGTGTGTGTTCCCATTGCGCGGACAGGCTGCGATCGCGCGTCTTGACCGTCCACTGATCGGGCATCGTGCGAATTTCGCGCTTGCCGGCGTTGATCATCGGTTCGATCGTGAAGATCATGCCGGCCTGCAATTCCAGCCCGGTGCCCGGACGGCCATAGTGCAGGATCTGCGGGTCTTCATGAAACACCTGACCGATACCGTGGCCGCAATATTCACGCACTACGCTGTAGCCTTGGGCTTCTGCATGCGTCTGAATGGCGTGGCCGATATCGCCGAGGCGCGCACCCGGGCGCACCTGATTGATGCCGAGCCACATGCACTCGTAGGTCACCTGGGCCAGCCGCTTGGCGAGAATGGTGCCGTCGCCGACGATGAACATGCGGCTCGTATCGCCAAAATAGCCGTCCTTGATGACGGTGATGTCGATGTTGAGCGCGTCGCCGTTCTTGAGCGCCTTGTCACCCGGGATGCCGTGACAGATCACGTCATTGACCGAGATGCAGGTGGCTTTGGGGTAGGGCGGATAGCCCGGCGGCTGATAATTCAGCGGCGCGGGGACGGTGCCTTGCTCCTTGAGCATGTACTCATGGCACAGGCGGTCCAGTTCACCGGTAGTCACGCCGGCACGGACGTGCGGCGTAATGAAGTCGAGCACTTCGCTTGCCAGACGGCAGGCGACGCGCATCATTTCGACATCGTGGGCATTCTTGATGGTGATGGCCATTGGGGAATCGAACGAATCGCGTAAACAATGGCGCATTATCGCACCAACCTATGGTTTTCGCCCCCGCTTTTACCGGGGCCCGCCCCGTGCGGCGTGGATTTCCGGGCGATTTTCCGGAATCGATCCGGTGGTTCGGCGGTGCGTAGCCAAGCACTTTCCGAATTCGCCGGAGAGCCGCGCAAACCGGGGATTTACGGGATGTCACGGTAAGTTCACGCGTCGCTTGAGTGCCAGCGGGGTGCGATGCTATAATCTCGGGCTAAGTCGAGGACGAGTTGTCAATAAGCCCAAGGGTTTTCCCTTGGGATTCAATGGGTTCTGTCGGGTTTTTGGGGTGATTTCTGCCCCGCAGTGGTGCAAATCGGTTGATTCGCATCGCGTCCGAGGGAATGCCGGGTGACTCAATTCGTTATCGGCTTGGAAAACTTTGAAATCGCGGGCCGGCGCACCCAGGGTGCCCGAACTTCGCAGGCGGGTCATGCAAAGCTGTATGGCAGTCTGACGAAACGGGTACGGCAGCCGGTCTAAGACCCAACCCTCACGGAGAATCACATGTCTGTCACTATGCGTCAGATGCTGGAAGCGGGCGTCCACTTTGGTCACCAAACCCGTTTCTGGAACCCCAAGATGGCCCCTTACATCTTCGGCCATCGCAACAAGATCCACATCATCAACCTCGAAAAGACGTTGCCGATGTACCAGGACGCGCTGAAGTATGTGCGCCAACTGGCTGCAAACCGCGGCACGATCCTCTTCGTGGGCACCAAGCGTCAAGCGCGTGAAATCGTGGCGGAAGCCGCAGGCCGCGCTGGCCAGCCGTTCGTCAACAACCGTTGGCTGGGTGGCAT
The DNA here is from genome assembly GCF_002179965.1 of Pandoraea sp. PE-S2T-3. Taxonomy (GTDB): domain Bacteria; phylum Pseudomonadota; class Gammaproteobacteria; order Burkholderiales; family Burkholderiaceae; genus Pandoraea. Next base: position 58,740 of record NZ_NGUQ01000001.1, on the reverse strand, counting down.
GCTGACGAACTTCAAGACCCTGAAGTCGTCGATCAAGAAGCTGAAGGACATGGAGCAGGCGCTGGAAGCCGGCGAACAAGAGCGCATGAGCAAGAAGGAAGCGCTGCTGTTCGATCGCGAAATGGCCAAGCTGCAAAAGTCGATCGGCGGCGTGAAGGAAATGGGCGGTATGCCCGACGCCATCTTCGTGGTCGACGTCGGTTACCACAAGATTGCCATCACCGAAGCCAACAAGCTGGGCATTCCGGTGATCGCCGTGGTTGACACGAACCACTCGCCGGAAGGTGTGGATTATGTCATCCCGGGTAACGACGATTCGAGCAAGGCTGTCGAACTGTACGTGCAAGGCGTTGCTGACGCGATCCTCGAAGGCCGTGCAAACGCCGTCAAGGAAGTCGTCGAAGCCGTGCGCGGTGAAGGCGACGACTTCGTCGAAGTGAACGAAGAGGCGTAAGCGGCCACCGCTGCGTAACAAAAGGGGCTGCTTGTGGCGCCCCTTTTTTTTAGTCCGATTTCCCCGCGTCGGGTGCGCGGGGCGCCTGGGCAGGGCAGTGCGGCCGCCTGGGTGCCATCCGCCCGACTGATTCGATAGACAGGAGTAACGATATGCCGGCAATTACTGCAGCGATGGTGGGCGAACTGCGCGCCAAGACCGATGCGCCGATGATGGAATGCAAGAAGGCATTGACCGAAGCCGATGGCGACATGGTCCGTGCCGAAGAAATCCTGCGTGTCAAGCTGGGCAGCAAGGCCAGCAAGGCCGCCAGCCGTATCACGGCTGAAGGCGTGATCGCAGCCTACATCGACGGCGGCAAGGGTGCCGTGGTCGAAATCAACTGCGAAACCGACTTCGTTTCGAAGAACGACGACTTCCTGAAGTTTGCCAACGACGTGGCCAAGCTCGTCGCTGACAACAACCCGGCTGACGTGGCTGCTCTGTCGGCACTGCCGCTCGACGGCAAGACCGTTGAGCAGATCCGTGCTGACCTGATCGGCAAGATCGGCGAAAACATGACCATCCGCCGCTTCCAGCGTTATGAAACGGCTGGCAAGCTGGCCGCGTACCTGCACGGCACGCGTATCGGCGTGGTCGTCGAGTTCGACGGTGCCGACGCTGAAGTGGGCAAGAACGTGGCAATGCACATCGCCGCCATGAAGCCGGTGTCGGTGTCGGCAGACCAAGTGTCGGCCGACCTGATCGAGAAGGAGCGCAGCGTCGCTTCGCAGAAGGCTGCCGAATCGGGCAAGCCGGCTGAAATCGTCGCGAAGATGGTGGAAGGCAGCGTGCAGAAGTTCCTGAAGGAAGTTTCGCTGCTGAACCAGGCTTACGTGAAGGACGACAAGTCGAGCGTCGAGCAAATGCTCAAGGCCAACAACACGACGGTGAAGGGCTTCACCATGTTCGTGGTCGGCGAAGGCATCGAGAAGAAGCAAGACGACTTCGCAGCAGAAGTGGCAGCACAAGTGGCCGCCGCCAAGCAGTCGTAATTCGCGCAGTACCGTAGTATCCGGGGGCGGCGGTGCCGTCCCCGTTGTTTCATCCAGAATACCCACAGTGCCAGACCAGACTTCTTAGGGACCGCCATGTCTACTCCTTATAAACGCGTACTTCTCAAGCTCTCTGGTGAAGCCCTCATGGGTGACGATGCATTCGGCATCAACCGTTCGACGATCGAACGGATGGTGGCCGATATTGCCGAAGTCGTTCGCCTGGGCGTGCAACTGGCTGTCGTGATCGGCGGCGGTAACATCTTCCGTGGTGTGGCAGGCGGTGCCGCCGGTATGGACCGTGCAACGGCCGACTACATGGGCATGCTGGCCACCATGATGAACGCCTTGGCGTTGCAGGACGCCATGCGTCACGCCGGTATCGAAGCGCGTGTGCAATCCGCGCTGCGCATGGATCAGGTGGTGGAGCCGTATATCCGCCCCCGCGCGATCCGTCAGTTGGAAGAAGGTAAAGTTGTGATCTTCGCCGCCGGTACGGGCAACCCATTCTTCACGACCGACACGGCCGCAGCGCTGCGCGGTTCGGAAGTCGGTGCCGAAGTCGTGCTCAAGGCTACGAAGGTCGACGGCGTGTACTCGGCCGATCCGAAGAAGGATCCGGACGCCGTCAAGTACTCGACCATCAGCTTCGATGAAGCCATCTCGAAGAACTTGCAGGTCATGGATGCCACCGCTTTCGCGCTGTGCCGCGATCAGAAGATGCCGGTGCGCGTTTTCTCGATCGTGAAGCCGGGCGCGCTCAAGCACGTCATCCTGGGCGAAGACGAGGGAACGCTCGTCCACGTTTGAGTTCAAATTGCGGCGTCGGCGCGCATTGGCGTGCCGACGCCGTATCATTTACGTTTGTTTGCGTATCAATTCTAGGTTTGGAGGTTGTCATGACCGTTGCTGACATCACGAAGAATGCCGAGCAAAAGATGCAGAGCTCGATCGAATCGTTCAAGGGCAACCTTGCGAAGATTCGTACCGGACGCGCGCATACCGGTCTGCTTGACCACGTGCAGGTCGACTACTACGGCTCGATGGTGCCCATCTCGCAAGTCGCCAACGTGACGCTCGTCGACGGCCGCACGATCGGTGTGCAGCCGTGGGAAAAGAAGATGGTCGGTGTGGTCGAAAAGGCCATTCGCGACGCCGATCTCGGCCTGAACCCGGCCACGCAAGGCGATCTGATTCGCGTGCCGATGCCCATGCTGACCGAAGAGCGTCGCCGTGAGCTGACCAAGCTGGTCAAGTCGGAAGGCGAAAACGCCAAGGTTGCCGTGCGTAACCTGCGCCGTGACGCCAACGAGCAGCTCAAGAAGCTCGTGAAAGAAAAGGAAGCCTCGGAAGACGACGAGCGCCGTGGCAGCGATGTCGTTCAGAAGCTGACGGACAAGTCCGTCGTCGAGATCGACGAGCTGGTTCAGCAGAAGGACGCCGAGATCATGAAGGTGTGAGTGCGCAAGCACTCAACGCCTGATTCCTCGCCGACCTACGCCCTGACTCCCGCGCCGTATCTCAATGGGTTTTCTCAGCTCCACGCTTACTGTTCCTGAAACAGCAAGTATTCCGCGCCACGTTGCCATCGTCATGGATGGCAACGGGCGTTGGGCTACCAGTCGTAAATTGCCGCGCGTTGCAGGGCATAAGCGCGGCGTCGATGCCGTGCGCGAGGCCGTGACGGCCTGCGCCGAACTCGGTGTCGAGTACCTGACGTTGTTCGCGTTCAGTTCCGAGAACTGGCGTCGTCCGCAGGACGAGGTCTCGACGCTGATGCAGTTGTTCATCCTCGCGCTCGAGCGTGAAGTGGGCAAGTTGCATAGCAATGGCATTCGCCTGCGCGTCATCGGTGCACTTGAAGCCTTCGAGCCACGCATCCAGGAACTGGTGCGCCGCGCCGAAGCACGCACGAAAGACAACAAGGGCCTCACGCTCACCATTGCCGCCAACTACGGTGGCCGGTGGGACATCCTGCAAGCTGCGCAGAAGCTCGCTGCCGAGCGTGTGGCGCAGGGCGGGGCCGCCGGACTCGAGACGTCGTTCTCCGAAGACGAGCTCGCGCCGTACCTGAGCATGGCTTACGCACCGGAGCCGGATCTGTTTATCCGCACCGGTGGCGATCAGCGCGTCAGTAATTTTCTGCTTTGGCAACTGGCGTACACTGAACTGTATTTCACCGAAGAATTCTGGCCGGACTTCAACGCCGATACGCTTAAACGCGCGGTTGCCGAGTTTCAGCAACGTGAGCGACGCTTTGGCCGTACCAGCGCGCAAGTCCAGAACCCCTCGGGACACTCCGCCTGATGCTCAAGACACGCGTTATTACCGCTGTCGTACTCCTTGCCATTCTCTTGCCTGTGATCTTCGTCGGTACGCCGGCGCAGTTTGCATTGCTCGCCGCCGTGATTGTTGCCGCGGCGGGTTGGGAATGGGGCCGCCTGGTCGGCCTGAACGGCACCGGCGCAGTGTTTTATGGCGCGCTCGCCTTGCTTGGCGTGGGCATGACGTGGGCGGGCGGCTGGACGCTCACGCATATCTGGCTCAAGCCCGCCGCCATTTTCTGGGTGCTCGCCGGTCCCTTCACGCTGTTGCGCAAACCGGCAACGAAAGGCGCATGGCGCGGGCTGTTGCTCGTTGCCGGCCCGGTGTTGCTGATTGCCGCATGGCAGGCGTTGTGTCTGGCGCGTGAGCAAGGCGTGGCATTCCTGCTGTCGGTGCTCGTCATCGTCTGGCTTGCCGATACCGGTGCATATTTTGCCGGACGCGCGTTCGGGCGGCGCAAGCTGGCGCCGTCGATCAGTCCCGGCAAGTCGTGGGAAGGGGCCATCGGCGGCTGGCTGCTGGTGCTGGTCGTGGCGGGCGTTGTGCTCGCGAGCGGCCTTCAGGCACCGACCATTGTTTCGCATCTCGCCAACACGCTCGGCCTTGGGCTCGGCGTGATCGCGCTCACGGTGCTGGTGGCCTTCTCGGTCGTCGGCGACCTGTTCGAATCTCAACTCAAACGGCAAGCCGGCGTGAAGGATTCCAGCGCGCTGCTGCCCGGCCACGGAGGCGTGCTCGATCGCATCGATGCGTTGCTTCCGGTGCTGCCACTGGCTCTGCTCTTCGTCTGATCATGTCGCAACGTCTCGTCATTCTTGGCTCCACCGGCTCCATCGGCGTCAGCACGCTCGATGTCGTGGGCCGTCATCCCGATCGCTTCTCCGTCTACGCGCTGACGGCGCACCGCAACCTCGACCGCTTGTTCGAGCAGTGCGTCGCGCACCGCCCGCAGGTTGCTGTGGTGGCGGACGCCGACGGTGCCCGCCAGATTGCGGCGCGTCTGGCGGATGCCGGACTGAAGATCGAAGTGACCTACGGTCCGCAAGCGCTGATCGATGTGGCCGAAGCGGCCGAAGCCACCATGGTCGTCGCGGCCATCGTGGGCGCTGCCGGTCTGCAATCGACGCTGGCTGCGGCGCGCGCCGGCAAGCGCATTCTGCTGGCGAACAAGGAGTCGCTGGTGCTCTCCGGGGCGCTGTTCATGGCGACGGCCGAGCGCGCCGGCGCCACATTGCTGCCGCTCGACAGCGAACACAACGCTATTTTCCAGTGCCTGCCGCAAGTGGCCGGCGAGAACCGCATTTCCACGCGTGGCGTGGAGAAGCTGGTGCTGACGGCTTCCGGTGGCCCGTTCCGCGAACGCGAACTGGCATCGCTCGACAATGTGACGCCGGATGAAGCCTGCGCCCACCCGAACTGGGTGATGGGCCGGAAGATTTCGGTCGACTCGGCCAGCATGATGAACAAGGGTCTCGAAGTGATCGAGGCGCACTGGTTGTTCAACATGCCGCCCGAGCGTATCGAAGTGCTGATTCATCCGCAGAGCGTGATCCATTCGATGGTCACCTATACGGATGGCTCGACGCTCGCGCAGCTTGGCAACCCCGACATGCGCACGCCGATTGCTCACGCGCTGGCGTTCCCGGATCGCGTGACGTCGGGTGTCGCGGGGTTGAATCTCGCCGATATCGGCAAGCTGACGTTCGAAGCGCCGGACCTGCGCCGCTTCCCGTGCCTGCGCCTCGCGTTCGAAACGCTGCATCGCGGCGGCACGGCCGGTGCGTTGCTCAACGCGGCCAACGAAATCGCCGTCGCTGCTTTCCTTGAAGGCCGCATTCGCTTCACGGCGATCTCGCAAGTTGTCGAGCACGTGCTCGACAGCGAGGCCGTGGGTGAGGCGTTGTCGCTCGACGTCGTGCTCGAAGCCGACCGCCGTGCCCGTGAACTGGCAACGGCCTATGTGGCCAAACTGCCGGCACCGGCGTCGTCATGACGCTGTTTTCCCTGTTGTCGTAATACCACCGCGGCCCGATCTCGCTCATGACCCTGCTCACCACGTTGCTCGCCTTCGCCGTCGCCATTGGTGTGCTGGTGGTATTCCATGAGTTGGGGCACTACACGGTCGCGCGGCTGTGCGGTGTGAAGGTGCTTCGATTCTCGGTGGGCTTTGGTGCGCCGCTCATCAAGTGGACGATGGGGCGGGATCGCACCGAATGGACGCTTTGCGCGCTGCCGCTCGGCGGCTACGTGCGGATGCTCGACGAACGCGACGAGACGCAGGTTGTCGCTCCCGAAGACCTGCCGCGCGCGTTCAACCGTCAATCGGTCTACAAGCGCTTCGCCATTGTCGCGGCGGGGCCGATCGCCAATTTCCTGCTTGCCATTGCGCTTTACGCCGGTCTGAATCTCGCGGGCGTGACGGAGCCGGTCGCGCGCGTGGCCGCCCCGGCGGCAGGCACGCTGGCGGCGCGCGCCGGTCTGGCGGGCGGCGAACTCATTACCGGTGTTCGCGAGAACGGCAATAGCCCGGACGAAGCCGTGGGCGACGAAAGCCCGGTGCGCTCCTGGGAAGATTTGCGCTGGCGTCTGGTCGATCCGATGATCGACGGCCAACGTGTCACGCTCGTGGCACGCACACGTGACGGCCGGGCGGAATACACGCTGGACGCTGCCGGGCAGCATTTCGATGCCGACAGCGAGCAGGACTTCATGCAGCGTCTGGGGCTGGTGCCGTCGGCGCGCATCAAAGTGGGGCAACTGTTGCCTGATGGCGCGGCTGGCAAGGCCGGCCTGCGCGTGGGCGACGAGATCACGGCCGTCGACGGTAGCCCGATTGCCTCGGCGAAGGCGTTCGTCGACGCCGTGCGGGCGCACCCCGGCAAGCCGATGACACTGACGATTCGCCGCAATGGGGCAGGGGCGACACAGGATGTGACGCTGACGCCGAGCGCCGAAGTCGACGCCGAGCAGGCGGGCGGGGCGCGCGTGGGCAAGATCGGTGCGGCGCTGGCGAGTCAGGTCGACACCGTCACGGTGCGTTACGGACTGTTCGAGGCGGTCGGGCGCGGTGCGCAGCGCACGTGGGATGTCACGGCGTTCAGCGTGCGGATGTTCGGCAAGATGATCACGGGGCAGGCCTCGCTCAAGAATTTGAGCGGCCCGGTCACGATTGCGGATTATGCGGGTCGATCGGCGCGCCTCGGCCTCGATTATTTCGTAGCCTTTCTGGCCCTTGTCAGCATCAGCCTGGGCGTATTGAATCTGCTACCGATTCCGGTTTTGGACGGTGGCTATCTGTTATATTATGCGGTCGAAGCGATTACCGGTCGGGCAGTCTCCGAGCGGTGGCAGGGCGCGCTGCAACGAGTGGGCATCGTTTGCATCCTTGCGCTCTCTGCCGTAGCACTTTTCAATGACCTGTCGAAATTGTTGCACTAGGGTGATTCTTCCGCCCTGACAGCGTCACGTGCCTGCCGGTCGCAGGCAAATCCGAGTTTTTCACGATTCAATTGTTTCTTGGGGAAGCAAGTTGTCGAATAAATACCACCTTGTTCCGAAGACCCTGGTGATTGCGGTTCTGGCGGCACACAGTTTCCTGGCACGCGCCGTCGAGCCGTTTGTGGTCAAGGATATCCGAGTGGAGGGCTTGCAGCGTATTGAACCCGGCACCGTGTTCTCTTACTTGCCGGTCAAGCCGGGCGACAAGTTCAACGACGATAAGGGCACCGAAGCAATTCGTGCCCTTTATGCCACGGGCCTGTTCTCGGACGTGAGCGTTGAGGCGCAAGGCAGCGTGCTGGTGGTGCACGTCAATGAGCGCCCCGCCATTGCAACGATCGACTTCCTCGGCATCAAGGAATTCGACAAGGACGGTCTGAAGAAGGCACTGCGCTCGGTCGGTCTGACTGAAGGCCGCACCTTCGACCGCAACTTGCTCGACAAGTCGGAACAGGAACTCAAGCGTCAATACCTTACGCGCGGTTACTACGCTGCCGAGGTGAAGACGACGATTACGCCGCTCGAACGCAATCGCGTGGGCATCCAGTTTGCCGTGACCGAAGGCCCCAAGGCGACGATCCAGCAGATCAATTTTGTCGGCAACAAGGCCTTCTCGACGTCGGACCTTCAGGCCGAAATGGAACTGGGCACGCCGAACTGGCTGTCGTGGTACTCGAAGAACGATCTGTATTCGAAAGACAAGCTCACGGGCGATCTGGAAAAGCTGCGTTCGTTCTACCTGAACCGTGGCTATCTCGAATTCAACATCGACTCCACCGACGTCTCGATCACGCCGGACAAGGACGAGATGTACCTGACGATCAACCTGCACGAAGGCGAGCCGTACAAGGTCTCGGACGTCAAGCTCACCGGCGAAATGCTCGGCAAGCAGGACGACGTGCAGAAGCTCGTGCAACTCAAGGCCGGCGATACGTTCTCGGCTGCCAAGCTGCAAGCGAGCACGAAAGCGATCTCTGACCTGCTCGGCAACTACGGCTTCGCGTTCGCCAACGTGAACGCCCAGCCGACCATCGATCGTAACAACCACACCGTGGCGCTGACGCTGACGATTGATCCGGGCCGCCGTGTGTACGTGCGCAAGATCAACATCGTGGGCAACTCGCGCACGCGCGACGAAGTGATTCGCCGCGAACTGCGCCAGTTGGAAAGCTCGTGGTACGACGCCGACCGCCTGAAGCTCTCGCAAGACCGTATCAACCGTCTGGGCTACTTCACCGACGTGAACGTGACGACCGAGCCGGTGGCCGGTTCGAACGACCAGGTCGACCTTCAGGTGAAGGTGGAAGAAAAGCCGACCGGTACGATCAACGTCGGTGCCGGCTTCTCGTCGACCGACAAGGTCGTGCTGCAAGCGGGTATCAGCCAGGACAACGTGTTCGGTTCGGGTACGTCGCTGTCGGTGAACGTGAATACCGGTAAGACCTACCGTACGTTGGCCGTGACGCAGGTCGATCCGTACTTCACCGTCGACGGCGTGAGCCGTATTACCGACGTCTACTACCGTACGTATCAGCCGCTGCTGCTCACGAGCGACTCCGATTTCCGTATCAACACGCTGGGCGGCAACCTGAAGTTCGGTGTGCCGTTCTCGGAAGTCGATACCGTGTTCTTCGGCATCGGTTTCGAGCAGACGCGTCTGCACCTGACCAGCGACGGCACGACGCCGCAACGCTACATCGACTACGCGAACCAGTTCGGTTACGTCAGCAACAACTACCCGCTGACGGTGGGTTGGTCGCGCGACTCGCGTGACAGCGCGCTGATCCCGAATCGCGGTCACTATCAACAGGCCAACATCGAAGTCGGTACGCCGATCGGGACGACCAAGTACTTCCGTGCGTACTACCAGCACCAGTACTACTACCCGGTGAGCCGCGGCTTCACGCTGGCACTGAATGGTGAAGTGGGCTACGGCCACGGGATGGGCGGTCAGCCGTTCCCGATTTTCAAGAACTACTTCGCCGGCGGTATCGGCTCGGTGCGTGGTTTTGAGCCGAGCTCGCTGGGCCCGAAGGACACCAACGGCGAACCGTTGGGTGGTGCGTCGAAGCTGATCGGTAACATCGAACTGACGTTCCCGCTGCCGGGCACCGGTTATGACCGTACGCTGCGTATCTTCACGTTCATGGACGGCGGTAACGTGTTCGATAACGGCCAGGCGATTACGCTGAATAACCTGCGCTATTCTTACGGTTTCGGCCTGTCGTGGATTTCGCCGATTGGCCCGCTCAAGCTCTCGATGGGCTTCCCGCTCGTCAAGAAGACGGGCGACCAGTATCAGAAATTCCAGTTCCAGGTCGGTACGTCGTTCTAACGACGGCACATCGACCGGTTCCGAATGTTTCATCGTTGTAAGGGGTAATACATTGAACGGTATCCGTAAGCATTGCCTGCGCGGCGTGGCCGCGGCGTTGCTGGCTGGTGCGGCATTTGCCGCTTCGGCTCAGGATGCGCGCATCGCCGCTGTCAATTCGGATCGCATCTTGCGCGATTCAGCACCGGCCAAGGCCGCACAAGCCAAGCTCGAAGCCGAGTTCTCCAAGCGAGATCAGGACCTTCAGGCCATGGCTGCACGCCTCAAGGCGATGTCGGACAAGCTCGACAAGGACAACGCCACGTTGTCCGACGCCGAGCGCGCCAAGCGTCAACGCGATCTGGCCGCGGCCGACACGGAATTCCAGCGCAAGCAGCGCGAATTCCGTGAAGACCTGAACCAGCGTCGCAATGAAGAACTCGCGGCCGTGCTCGATCGCGCAAACCGCGTGATCAAGTCGATTGCCGAGGCGGAAAAGTACGATCTGATCGTGCAAGAAGCGGTCTACGTGAGCCCGCGCATCGATATCACTGACAAGGTGCTCAAGACGCTGAACGCAAGTTCGGGCAACGGCACCGCTGGCGGCAAGTGACGGGGGCGCGCTCCATGTCGGTCTCGCTCGCTCAGTTGGTTGCCCGCTTCGGTGGCACGCTCGTCGGCAACGCCGAGGTCGCTGTCGAAGGTCTGGCGCCGCTCGATCGTGCCGGCGCGCGTGAACTCGCGTTTCTGTCCAATCCGAAATATCTCGCCGAAGTGCCCGATTCGGGTGCGGCGGCCGTGATTCTCTCCCAAGCCGATTTCGACAAACTGCCGTCGCACGACGGCCGTGCGTGGATCATAGCGCCCAACGCGTATGCGTACTTTGCACGGGTTGCGCAGATGTTCGCCGACGCTGCCACGCCGGCGCCGGTCGCAGGCATTCACCCGAGCGCTGTGGTCGATGCGACGGCGGTGGTACCGGCGTCGTGCGTGATCGGCCCGAACGTGGTGATCGAAGCCGGCGTTCGTCTTGGCGAGCGTGTGCAACTGGTGGCGAACGTGTTCGTCGGCCGTGGCACGACGCTGGGCGACGACGTGTATGTGTATCCGAATGCGACGCTGTACCACACGAGCGTGATCGGTGCGCGCTGCGTGATTCACGCGGGTGCGGTGATCGGCTCCGACGGTTTCGGTTTTGCTCCCGACTTTTCCGCCGCAGGCGGGGAGTGGGTGAAGATTCCGCAAGTCGGCCGGGCAGTGATCGAAGACGACGTTGAGATTGGCGCGTCGACCTCGATCGACCGCGGTGCAATGGCGGATACGGTGATCGAGCGCGGTTGCAAGATCGACAATCAAGTGCAGATCGCGCACAACGTGCGGGTCGGTGCCTATACCGTCATCGCCGCCTGCACGGGCATTGCCGGCAGCAGTACCATCGGGAAGTTCTGTATGTTGGGCGGGGCCGTCGGCGTAGCGGGCCATGTGACCATCGGCGATCGTGTCATCGTCACGGCCAAATCGGGCGTGTCGAAGTCGATTCCGGGGCCGGGTACCTACACCAGCGCGTTTCCGGCAATTCCGAACGCCGAATGGAATAAAAACGCGGCGATCATGCGCAATCTGGACAAGATGCGCGACCGCGTGCGTCAACTTGAAGCGAAGGTCAAGGACCTGCAAGACAAATGAGCGAGACCAATACCAATATCGTCGACGTCAGCAAGCTCGACATCCATAAGATCATGAAGCTGTTGCCCCATCGCTATCCGATGCTGATGGTGGACCGCGTGATCGCTCTCGAGCCGCACAAGAACATCAAGGTCATCAAGAACGTCACGATCAACGAGCCGTACTTCACGGGGCACTATCCGCAGCGCCCGGTGATGCCGGGCGTGCTGATCGTCGAAGCGCTGGCCCAGGCCGCGGCGCTGCTCACGTTCTCGGAAGAAGCCGTGCATGACGAGAACACGCTCTACTATTTCGTGGGTATCGAGAACGTTCGCTTCCGGCGTCCGGTCGAACCGGGTGACCAGCTCGTGCTCGACGTCGACTTCGTGAAGCACAAGCGTTCCATCTACTGGTTCAAGGGGCAGGCACTCGTTGATGGCAATGTTGCCGCCGAGGCCGAGTTTACGTGCATGGTCAAGAAGAACGGCGAATAACCGGAACCGAGACGTCCATGACGAATATTCATCCCACCGCAGTTGTCGATCCCAAGGCGCAACTGGCTGACGACGTTGTCGTCGGTCCGTACGCCATCGTCGGGCCGAACGTGACGATCGGCGCGGGCTCGCAGATCCTGTCGCACACGGTCATCGACGGTCACACGACGCTGGGCGAGGGCAACAAGATCGGCCCGTTCGCGTCGATTGGCGGCACGCCGCAAGACATGAAATACGCTGGCGAGCCCACCCGGCTCGTGATCGGCGATCGCAACACGATTCGCGAGTTCACGACCATCCACACCGGTACGGTGCAGGACGGCGGCCTGACCAGCGTCGGTAACGACAACTGGATCATGGCTTACGTGCATATCGCGCACGATTGCCACGTGGCCAATCACACGGTGTTCTCGAGCAATGCGCAGTTGGCAGGGCACGTCCACGTTGGCGATTGGGCCATCATCGGCGGCATGACCGGCGTGCATCAGTTCGTGCGCATCGGTGCGCATTCGATGGTCGGTGGCGCGTCGGTCCTCGTGCAGGACGTGCCGCCGTTCGTGATCGCCTCGGGTGACCGCGCAGTGCCGTACGGCATCAACGTCGAAGGGCTGCGTCGCCGTGGCTTCTCCGCCGATGCGATCAAGGCGTTGCGCGATGCGTACAAGCTGCTCTACAAGAGCGGCTTGACGCTCGACGAAGCCAAGGCGCAGATCGACGCATTCGACAAGGCCAACTCGGCGGCTGCATCCGCCACCGAAGCTGCCGACGTTCACGGCTCGGTGCTCGCACTGCTCGACTTCCTCAATACCAGCACGCGCGGTATCGTGCGCTGACCTATGCCGCCGACCCTTCCCGGTACCGGCCAGCGAACCCTGGCGATGGTGGCCGGGGAGTTGTCTGGCGATCTCATTGCCGGCAACGTGCTTGCCGGTCTCAAGCAGAGTCTTCCCGCCGACATCGCGTATGCAGGTGTCGGTGGCCCGCATATGGCCGAAGAGGGCTTCAACGCCTATTGGCCGATCGACAAGCTGTCGGTCATGGGCTATGTGGAAGTCATCAAGCATCTGCGCGAAATTCTCTCGATCCGCAAGCAACTGCGCGAGCACTGGCTGGCTGACAAGCCGATAGCGTTCGTCGGTTTCGACGCGCCGGATTTCAACTTCGATCTCGAAATCAAGCTGCGTGAGGCGGGCGTCCCGACGATTCACTTCGTGAGCCCGTCGATCTGGGCGTGGCGCGGCGGACGTATCAAGAAGATCAAGCGCGCCGTCGATCACATGCTCTGCCTGTTTCCGTTCGAGCCGGAGATCTACCATCGCGCGGGAATCGATGCGACGTTTGTCGGGCACCCCATGGCCGACAAGATTCCGATGGTGCCCGATGTGGTAGGGGCTCGCGCCAAGCTGGGCCTGACCGGCGACGCGCCGGTCGTGGCGATCCTGCCCGGCAGCCGGACCTCCGAGGTGCAGCGCCTGACACCGGTATTCTTCGCAGCGATGCGCCTGCTTGCGCAGCGCGATCCGTCGATCCGCTTCGTCTTGCCCGCCGCGACGCCGCGTCTGCGTAACTTGATGCAACCGATTTTCGATGCGCATAACGACCTGAATCTGACGGTGACTGACGGGAAAGCCCCGTTGGCACTCGAAGCGTCGGACAGCGTCTTGCTGGCGAGTGGCACCGCGACGCTGGAAGCGGCGCTGTACAAGAAGCCGATGGTGATCTCGTACAAGGTGCCTTGGCTGACGGCGCAGATCATGAAGCGGCAGGGCTATCTGCCGTATGTCGGGTTGCCCAACATCCTGTCCGGGGAGTTTGTCGTGCCGGAGTTGTTGCAGCATTTCGCCACGCCGGAAGCGCTGGCAGATGCCGTGTGGAAGCAACTGACCGACCCGGCGTTGCGCGAGTCGTTACAGGCGCGCTTCACCAAAATTCACGAGCAGTTGCGCCAGAACACGGCCGCACGTGCGGCAGAAGTGATCGAGCGTGTGTTGCGCGAGAAAGGGCGTCTATGAGCGAAGACATCGTCAAAGGACGCAGGACGAGTCGTAGCGCGTCGCGTGAGCAAAATGCGGCCGAAGTATCGTCGCCGGTCGTGAAGCCGCGTACACGGGCCGCCAAGGCCGCAGTGCCGCAAATGTCGCTGGATCTGTTCGGTGAAATTGCAGCCGATCTGATCTGCGGTGTCGACGAAGTGGGTCGTGGCCCGCTCGCGGGGCCGGTGGTTACGGCGGCGGTCATTCTCGATCCGTCGCGTCCCATCAAAGGGCTCGCCGACTCGAAGAAGCTGACGGCGAAGCGCCGTGAAGCGCTCTATGAAGAGATCATCGAGCGTTCGCTGGCGTATTACATCGCCGAAGCAAGCGTCGCCGAGATCGATTCGCTCAATATTCTGCACGCGACCATGCTGGCGATGCAGCGAGCCGTGATTGGACTGCCGCGCGTGCCGTCGCTGGCGCTGATCGACGGAAATCGCTGCCCGGTGCTGCCCATGCGCGCCGAAGCCATCGTCAAGGGCGATGACAAGGTGCCGGCCATTTCCGCTGCGTCGATCCTTGCAAAGGTGACGCGCGACCGTCAACTGGTCGAACTGCACGAAGCGTTCCCGCAGTATGGTTTCGACGAGCACGCGGGATATGGCACGCCGCGCCATCTGGAAGCTTTGCGCACGCACGGGCCGAGCCCGCATCACCGCCAATCGTTTGCCCCGGTGCGTGAGGCGTTCGAGAAATTCGGTGCGCTCACGATCTCACGCGTGGCCCTGTCCTCATGAAACTGATTAGTTCCAAAGACAACCCGTTCTACAAGCGACTGAAGCAACTCGCGCAGTCGAATCAGCAACGCCGCAAGCTCGGGCAGACGCTGCTCGAAGGCGTGCATCTGGCCGACGCGTATCTCGGCGCGCTGGGTCAGCCGCTCGTTTGCGTGGCGGCGGAAGAGGCGCTCGATAACGACGAAGTGGCTGCCATCTGGGCGCGCGTCGATCCCGATCGCCGGGTCAGCCTGCCGCATGCGCTTTTCGAGCCGCTCTCGACGCTGGTGAACGGCGTGCCGCTGCTGTTCGTGGTGGAGATGCCGAATGGCCACCTGCCGGCGTCGCAAACGGCGGATTGCGTGATTCTCGATGCGGTACAAGATGCCGGTAACGTCGGGTCGATTCTGCGCAGCGCAGCGGCGGCCGGGGTGCGCGACGTGTATTGCATGTCGGGGACGGCACTAGCGTGGTCGAGCAAGGTGCTGCGCGCCGGCATGGGCGCGCATTTCTCGCTGAATATCGTCGAACATTGCACGCCCGATTCGCTGGCGCCGCGATTGGCGGTGCCGCTGCTGGCAACGAGCTTGCAGGCGAAGACATCGCTGTATCAGGAGGATTTGCGGCAGCCGGTCGCGTGGATCTTCGGCAATGAAGGGGCGGGCGTATCGCCGCATTGGCTGGAGCGCGTGCAGACGCCCGTGCGGATTCCGCAGCCGGGCGGCATGGAGTCGCTCAACGTCGCCGCGTGCGCTGCCATTTGTCTGTTCGAGGCAGTGCGTCAGCGGCTGAGTTGACTATCAATAAACGTCGCGTTCGAGCTTGATTTCCTGAAGGATCGTCGTGGCAATTTCTTCGATCGACTTGTGGGTCGACGACAGCCACTTGATGCCTTCGCGGCGCATCATGGCTTCCGCTTCGTTGACCTCGTAACGGCAATTCTCCAGCGAAGCGTACTTGCTGCCCGGGCGGCGCTCATTACGAATTTCCGACAGGCGGATCGGGTCGATGGACAGGCCGAAGATCTTGTCCTTGAACTGATCGAGCGTGGAGGGCAGTTTCTCGCGCTCGAAATCGTCCGGAATCAGCGGGTAGTTGGCCGCTTTCACGCCGTACTGCATGGCGAGATACAGCGTCGTCGGCGTCTTGCCGCTGCGCGAAACCCCCACCAGAATCACATCCGCACTCTTCAGATTCTTGTTCGACTGACCATCGTCGTGCGCGAGCGAGAAATTCACCGCTTCGATCCGGTTCTTGTACGCCTCGCTGTCCGCGTTCTGGTGCACGCGGCCGATGGCGTGCATCGACTTGAGCCCGAGTTCCAGTTCGAGCGGCTCGATGAATGTCTGGAACATGTCGAGAATCACGCCCTGCGTGTTGCGCAGAATCTCATTGGCACGCGCATCGACGAGCGTGCTGAAAATAATCGGGCGGACATTGTCGACCCGATACATTTCATTGATCCGTTGCGCCGTCTCATAGGCTTTATCGACGGAATCCACGAACGGAACGCGAATCTGACGAAAACGCATCTCAAATTGCGCGAGGATCGAATGCGCAAAGGTTTCCGCCGTGATGCCCGTGCCGTCGGACACGATAAAGACCGGGCGCACGCTCACGGGTTTAACCGCTGCGGCAGACGTATCGGCAGCAACGGCGGGGCTTGCCGGGGAATTCGGGGGAGTAGAGGCTTCGCTCATGCGCAGAATCGCAAAATGGTGCATTGCACGGTAGAATAGCGGCAACTTGTTGGATAAGCAATTGCGCGAGCGTCGCGTGAGTTCCTGTCAGAGGCCCGCCCGGTGCGGCGCTCCGGGAAATTCGGACGGTCGAGGCAAGTTGTCGGGAGCTAGCCCCTGGCCGCCGACATCGCCTTCGCGCGATTTCTTATCCAACAGGTCAGTCGGCCCATGTCAGTCCCAGCCGATTCGCCGAGAATTTTTTTTCTTACCTTAGGGGCTTTTATGACTAACGCAGCACACGACGGCGCCTACGTGGTGCCGTTTGAGCATCTGCGCATGACCGACGTCGAGTCGGTCGGCGGCAAGAATGCATCGCTTGGTGAAATGATCAGCCAACTGGACAGCGCCGGCGTGCGCGTGCCGGGTGGTTTCGCCACGACCGCCTTCGCTTTCCGCGAGTTCCTCCAGCACAACAATCTCACCGAACGCGTTGCCAAGCGTCTCGAGGGTCTGGACGTCGATAACGTCAAGGCGCTCGCAGAAGCCGGTGCCGACATCCGTCAATGGATCGTCGACGCGCCGTTGCAACCGCAGCTCGAAAAAGACATTCGCGAGCAGTTCGCACGCATCACGGCAGACCAGCCGGATGCGTCGTTTGCCGTGCGTTCGTCGGCCACCGCAGAAGATCTGCCCGATGCCTCGTTCGCCGGTCAGCAGGAAAGCTACCTGAACGTGGTCGGCATCGACAGCGTGCTCGATCGCATGAAGCACGTTTTCGCGTCGCTCTATAACGACCGCGCTATCTCGTACCGCGTGCACAAGGGCTTCACGCACGCCGAGGTCGCACTGTCGGCTGGCGTGCAGCGCATGGTCCGCTCGGACACCGGCGCATCGGGCGTGATGTTCACCATCGACACCGAATCGGGCTTCCAGGACGTGGTGTTCATCACGTCGAGCTACGGTCTGGGCGAGACGGTGGTGCAGGGCGCCGTGAACCCGGATGAGTTCTACGTCTTCAAGCCGACGCTCAAGGCCGGCAAGTACCCGATCATTCGCCGCACGCTGGGCTCCAAGCTCCTGAAGATGGAATTCACGCAGCCGGGCGAACCGGGCCGTGTGAAGACCGTCGACGTGCCGATGGAACTGCGCAACCGTTACTCGATCACCGACGACGATTGCGTCGAGCTGGCCAAGTACGCGCTGATCATCGAAAAGCACTACGGCCGTCCGATGGACATCGAGTGGGGCAAGGACGGCAAGGATGGCAAGATCTACATCCTGCAAGCACGCCCGGAAACGGTGAAGAGCCAGTCGGCCGGCAAGATCGAACAACGCTTCAAGCTCAAGGGCGATGCCCCGGTGCTGGCCACGGGCCGTGCCATTGGTCAGAAGATCGGCGCCGGTCCCGTGCGCGTGATCATGGACCCGAGCGAGATGGAACGTGTGCAGCCGGGCGACGTGCTCGTGGCCGACATGACCGACCCGAACTGGGAGCCGGTGATGAAGCGCGCTGCGGCCATCGTGACGAACCGTGGCGGCCGTACGTGCCACGCGGCCATCATCGCGCGTGAGCTGGGTGTGCCGGCCGTGGTCGGTTGCGGCGACGCGACCGACGTGCTCAAGGAAGGCGCACTGGTGACGGTGTCGTGTGCCGAGGGCGACGAAGGCAAGATTTACGACGGTCTGCTCGAGACCGAAGTGACCGAGATCCAGCGCGGCGAAATGCCGAAGATCCCGGTGAAGATCATGATGAACGTGGGCAACCCGCAACTCGCTTTCGATTTCGCGCAACTGCCGAACGAAGGCGTGGGTCTGGCGCGTCTGGAATTCATCATCAACAACAACATCGGCGTGCACCCGCGCGCGATTCTCGAGTACCCGAACATCGACGCGGACCTGAAGAAGGCCGTCGAGTCGGTCGCTCGCGGTCACGCGTCGCCGAAGGCGTTCTACGTCGACAAGCTGGCCGAAGGGATTGCCACCATCGCGGCGGCGTTCTACCCGAAGAGCGTGATCGTGCGTCTGTCGGACTTCAAGTCCAACGAGTACAAGAAGCTGGTCGGCGGTTCGCGTTACGAGCCGGATGAAGAAAACCCCATGCTGGGTTTCCGTGGCGCCTCGCGCTACATCTCGGAAGACTTCGCCGAAGCGTTCGCGATGGAGTGCCGTGCACTCAAGCGCGTGCGTGACGAAATGGGTCTGACGAACGTCGAAATCATGGTGCCGTTCGTGCGTACGCTGGGTCAGGCCGAGCGCGTGGTCAACATGCTCGCAGGCCATGGCCTGAAGCGTGGCGACAACGGTCTGAAGCTGGTGATGATGTGCGAAGTGCCGTCGAACGCCATTCTGGCCGACGAGTTCCTCGAATACTTCGACGGCTTCTCGATCGGCTCGAACGACCTGACGCAGCTCACGCTGGGTCTGGACCGCGACTCGGGCATGGAACTGCTGGCCAAGGACTTCGACGAACGCGACCCGGCGGTGACCTTCATGCTCAGCCGTGCCATCAAGGCATGTCTGGCGAAGGGCAAGTACGTCGGCATTTGCGGTCAGGGTCCGTCGGACCATCCGGATCTGGCCGAATGGCTGGCGAAGGAAGGCATTGCGTCCATGTCACTCAACCCGGATACGGTTGTCGAGACGTGGCAGCAACTCGCCAAGGTGTTGAAGTGATGTAACGGCGTCGGCGCCCGTTTGGGAAGAGTCCGGTCCACGTGTCGGACGTCGCCCAAATGGCCGCTAGCCCCATGGGACGCGTGCGCTGATGGCCACGGTTTCATGCTATAAACCCCGGTAATACACCGGGGTTTTTTGTTTTTTGGGGATCGCAATGGAGCAGGCTTGGCTGTGGTTCGGCGTTGCCGGATTGACTGTAGTGCTGGAGCTTGCCAGCGGCACGTTCTATCTGCTGATGGTTGCGCTGGGTATGTTCGCCGGCGGTGTGGCGGCGCTGTTGGGCGTCAGCTGGCCCGGTCAGTTGGTCGCGGCCGCCGTGGTAGCTGCCGTGGCGGTCTGGCTGTTGCGGCGTAGCAGGTTCGGGCGTCGTCGCATCAAGGTCGACGCGACGGCCGATCCGAATGCCAATCTGGATATCGGCGAGCGTTTGCATGTCGAAGCCTGGCAGGCCGACGGCAGTGCGCGCACCAAGTATCGTGGCGCGGAGTGGGATGTCGAGTTGTTGCCGGGGGAGGCACCGAGTGCCGGTTGGTTCGTGATTCGCGAAGTGCGCGGCAGCCGGTTGTTCGTGGTGCACGAGGTCGCCTAGGACTGCATTCGGCTGCATAGGAAAAGTCACTGATTGGTTAGCGCGCCGGGCAAACGCGTTGCAGTGACCGTATACGATATACGCCCCGTGTTTTCACGCAACGGGGAACTAGCCGGCAGTATTCGCCGGCGCTTCAGGGGAAACCATGTTCGCTCTATCCAACGTCGCGTTCATTCTGTTCATCATTGCGATCATCATCGCGGCGCGCTCGATCAAGATCGTGCCGCAGCAGCACGCCTGGGTGGTTGAGCGTCTCGGCAAGTATCACGCCACGCTTACGCCGGGTCTGTCGATCGTCGTACCGTTCGTCGATCGTGTGGCCTACAAGCATCTGCTCAAGGAAATTCCGCTCGATGTGCCGAGCCAGATCTGTATCACCAAGGACAACACGCAGTTGCAGGTCGACGGCATTCTGTACTTCCAGGTCACCGACCCGATGAAGGCATCGTATGGTTCGAGCAATTTCATCGTGGCCATCACGCAATTGGCGCAGACGACGCTGCGTAGCGTGATCGGCAAGCTGGAGCTCGACAAGACGTTCGAAGAGCGCGGCTACATCAATCACAGTGTGGTCAATGCGCTGGATGAAGCGGCATCGAACTGGGGGGTGAAGGTGCTGCGTTACGAGATCAAGGACCTCACGCCGCCGAAGGAAATTCTGCACGCCATGCAGGCGCAGATCACGGCTGAGCGTGAAAAGCGCGCGTTGATTGCGGCATCGGAAGGCAAGCGTCAGGAGCAGATCAACCTTGCTTCTGGCGCGCGCGAAGCGGCGATCCAGAAGTCCGAAGGCGAGCGTCAGGCGCAGATCAATCAGGCACAGGGTGAAGCGTCGGCGATTCTCGCAGTGGCGGAAGCCAACGCCGAGGCCATTCACAAGATTGCGACGGCCATTCAGACGCAGGGCGGTATGGAAGCCGTCAACTTGAAGGTGGCCGAGCAGTATGTCGACGCGTTCAGCAAGCTCGCGAAGGCTGGCAACACGTTGATCGTGCCGGGCAATCTGACGGACATGAGCGGCATGATCGCGTCGGCGCTCAAGATCGTGCGTGGCACGGAGGGCGGCTCGGGTGGCGGCGCAGGCGGTGGAGGTGCGGGGGCGGGTGCCGGTGGTGCTGGCGGCACTGGCGGCGTAGCGGGCTTCGGTGGCTCCAGCGTTCGGCGCTGATCGATTGCGTGGTTGAAAAAGCAAAACGGCCCCGAGGGGCCGTTTTTCTATGGTGCCGCGTTGGCGACACTGCGGGTGCTGAGAGGGAACTGCAAGAGCGCTGCACTTGCCATCGCAGGCGGCATCACGGACGTCGTCAGTCCGCCGCCGGCGTCGGTGTGCGCATCAGGCGGGCTTTCTCGCGATCCCAGTCGCGTTGCTTTTCGGTTTCGCGCTTGTCGTGCTGCTTCTTGCCCTTGCCCAGTCCGATCTCGCATTTCACGAGACCTTTGCTGTAGTGGAAGTTCAGGGGCACGAGCGTGTAGCCGCGCTGCTCGACCTTGCCGATCAGTTTCTTGATTTCGTCGGCCTTGAGCAGGAGCTTGCGCGTGCGGACCGGGTCGGGCTTGATGTGAGTCGACGCTGTCTGTAACGGGCTGATATTTGCGCCGATCAGAAAGATTTCACCGTGTTTGACGACGACGTAGCCTTCCTTGATCTGCGCCCGCCCGGCGCGAATCGCCTTGACTTCCCATCCTTCGAGCACGATCCCGGCTTCGTATCGCTCCTCGATGAAGTAGTCGAAGAAGGCTTTCTTGTTGTCAATGATGCTCATGGATCCTTGGCGGGTAACTTGGTCGGACCCGGTGAGTCGGGCTCGGGTAAAATGCTGATTTTAACAAAGAGTCTCGGCAAGGGGCGGCCCACGACGCAGGCGTGTCGATTCTTGATCGATGCGCTCACGCGCAAACGCCCACCTTGCCCGACAGACGATGGCCGAAGTCAGCAAAACCGTTCTCGTGCATTTCTCTGCTGAGCAAATGTACGATCTGGTGACCAATGTCGCCGATTACCCCAAATTTCTGCCTTGGTGCGGCGGTGTCGATATTCGGCACCAGGACGAGCACAGCATGGAGGCGTCGCTGCTCATCGACTTCAAGGGCCTGAAGCATTCGTTTGCGACGCGCAATATTCAGGAGCGTCCGCACTCCATCCAGATGACCTTCGTCGAAGGGCCTTTCAAGCGTTTCCATGGCACGTGGAAGTTCACGCCGCTGCGCGAGAACGCCTGCAAGATCGAATTCGGCCTGCACTACGAATTTGCGAATTTTCTGCTCGAAAAGGTCATCGGTCCCGTGTTCAGCCATATCGCGAATACATTCGTCGACGCCTTCGTCAAGCGCGCGGAGGCGGTTTATGTCCGCTGAGCTTGCCATCGAAGTTTGCTACGCGCTGCCCAATTCTCAGGCCATCGTCGCGCTCACGCTGCCGCAAGGCGCGACCGTGGGCGATGCCATCGAGCGTAGCGGTCTGCTGAAACAATTCCCCGAACTGGATTTGGCTCGCATGAAAGCGGGCGTGTTCGGCAAGGTGCGGGCGCTCGACGCGGCCGTAGAGGCGGGCGATCGCGTGGAAATCTACCGCCCGCTCAAGGCGGATCCGAAACTCGCCCGCCAGCGTCGCGTCGACAAGGTTCGCAACGAAGGCAGCCGGGAGGGCCAGAAGTGGCTCGGCAGCCGTCGCGGCAGCTGATCACAGTCGCTGTGGCCGCGCGTGAGGGCGGCCCCGACTTCAGATACTTCGAAAATCTAGAGAACTCAACGCTGTCAGTGCGCGGAGCCACGCGCATGCAACCGCACTGAGGCGCTCACCCCGGCCAGTAGCAGCACGACGGCGGCCACTTCCAATAGGCGCGGCAACCGGTGTTCGTAAATGAACCCGTAGACCAGCGCGAACAGCGTTTCAAACACGATCATCTGACCCGACAGCGTCAGCGGCAGGCGCCGGCTGGCAGCATTCCAGAACGCGTTGCCAATCGTCGATGCGCCGACGGCCACGGCAATGTTCACCAGAATGAACATCTGCCAGTCACGCGGCACATCGGCCGCCACCGGATGCGGCAGCAAGACGGCGGGCACTGCCAAGACTAGGGCGAGCACGCCAGTCGCGACCCCCGTCAGCAGCGACCATTCCTGACTCGTGAAGTGGCCGAAGCGCGCCAGATAGCGTGCATTCGCGACCGCATACCAGGTCCAGCTCACCAACGCCCCGACGGCGCAGAGAATGCCGAGCAGCGTCAGCCGCCAGTCGCCACCGTTGGCCGTGGCGTGCGCAAAGACATCCACATTGATACAGACGATCCCGGCCGCCACCAGCGCCAGCGGACCGACCAGCCGTGACAGGGGCAGGGCGCCTTGGTCCCGGCTGCCGACCAGCGTCACCGTCACCGGCAGCACGCCGACGATTAGCGACGCGGGCGCAATGCCGGCCATCTGGACGGCGCCGGCGAGAAACAGGTAATAAATCAGATTCCCGACCAGACTCAGCCGGAAAAGCGCACGCCAGTCATTGCCTGTGACCGAATGTCGCAGGCGCGCCCAAAGCGGGGCGAGCAGCAGGGCGGACACGAGGCCGTAGAGCACGTAGCGCGCGGCGGACAATTCGAGGGGCGAAAAGCCGGGAAGCAGGCGCGGGGCGAGAAATACCAGTCCCCAGAGGGCGCCTGCTGCCAGTCCGAAAGAAATGCCTTGGCCCATGAAGTTCGCGCCTGTTGTCCGTAGAAGAGTGAAGGGTGACGGGCGTGTTAGCCGGTGAGGCTGACGGGCCGGTCGTGGCGATGGCCAGTGCCATCCGGGAGGGCGCAAGAATAGCATGGGCTCAGCGGGCGTTAATTGTGGAATCCGGCACCCGGCCCGGTTGAGAAATTGATCGGGGAAAAAGCCCCTTGACATATGGGGTAGACGTGCCATCGATCGCGCGATTTCTGTATAATTCGGTTTTGCGCCTATAGGATTTGCCATGCGTCTGATCCAAAAAGCACTCACTTTCGATGACGTGCTCCTCGTCCCGGCCCACTCGGTCGTTCTCCCGCGCGACACCAGCCTGAAAACCAAGCTCACGCGCAACATCACTTTGAATATGCCTTTGCTGTCGGCCGCCATGGATACGGTGACCGAAGCTCGCCTGGCGATTGCCATGGCCCAGCAGGGCGGTATCGGCATTATTCACAAGAACCTGAAGCCGGCCGAGCAAGCGCGCGAAGTCGCCAAGGTCAAGCGTTTCGAGTCTGGCGTGGTGCGCGACCCGATCACGATTCCGCCGCACATGAAGGTGCGCGACGTGATTGCGCTGTCGAACCAGCATGGCATTTCCGGTTTCCCGGTGGTCGAAGGCGCCCAACTGATCGGTATCGTTACCAACCGCGACTTGCGTTTCGAGAAGCGTCTGGATGAGCCGGTGCGCGCGATCATGACGCCGAAGGACAAGCTGATCACGGTGCCTGAAGGCGCCTCGCCGGCCGACGCCGAGCATCTGATGCACAGCCACCGCCTTGAGCGCGTGCTGGTCGTGAACGATGCGTTCGAGCTGCGCGGCCTGATGACCGTCAAGGACATCACCAAGGCGACCGAGCACCCGCTCGCGAACAAGGACGAACACGGCAAGCTGCGCGTTGGCGCGGCGGTCGGCGTGGGCCCGGACAACGAAGAGCGCGTCGAACTGCTGGTAGCCGCCGGCGTTGACGTCATCGTGGTCGACACGGCACACGGCCACAGCCAAGGCGTGCTGGACCGCGTGCAATGGGTCAAGAAGCATTTCCCGCAAATCGAAGTTGTCGGCGGCAACATTGCCACGGCGAGTGCCGCACTGGCGCTGGTCGAACATGGCGCAGACGCCGTCAAGGTCGGTATCGGCCCGGGTTCGATCTGCACGACGCGTATCGTGGCAGGCGTTGGCGTGCCGCAGATCACGGCGATTGCCAATGTGGCCAAGGCATTGAAGGACACTGGCGTGCCGCTGATCGCGGACGGTGGTATCCGTTACTCGGGTGACATCGCCAAGGCGCTGGCGGCCGGTGCACACACCGTGATGATGGGCAGCATGTTCTCGGGCACGGAAGAAGCCCCGGGCGAAGTGTTCCTGTATCAGGGCCGTTCGTACAAGAGCTACCGCGGCATGGGTTCGGTGGGCGCGATGAAGGATGGCGCGGCTGACCGTTACTTCCAGGACCCGGCCAACAACGCCGACAAGCTCGTGCCGGAAGGCATCGAGGGTCGAGTGGCGTATAAGGGTAGTGTGCTGGCGATCATTCACCAGTTGACTGGCGGTATTCGCTCGTCGATGGGCTATCTGGGTTGCCCGTCGATCGAAGACCTGCACAACCGTGCCGAGTTTGTGGAAATCACGTCTGCCGGCATGCGCGAGTCGCATGTTCACGATGTTCAGATCATGAAGGAAGCCCCCAACTACCACGTGGAGTAATTGCCCATGAAGGCCATGTTGCGTACGGTACTGTTCCTCGATGCGGCGTTGAATCTGGCACTTGGCGTGCTGTTGATTGCGTCGTTCTGGTCCTCGCTGTATGCAGCCATCGAGGTGCCTGCGCCATCGCCTGTGCTTTATGCGCAGGCGTTGGGTGTGGCATTCATCGGTGTGGCCTGGCTGCAATGGCACGCCACCGTGAATGGCCAGTTGACGTCGACCGTCGCGAAAGTGACGGGGCACATCAACTGGGTCATTGGTGCGTTCGTGCTGGGCTGGCTGATTTCCGGGCAATTGCCGGTCACGGGCGGCGGCAAGTTGTTGATGCCGGCGCTCGGCGGCGTGTTGCTCGTGATTGGCGCAATTCTCGTCAAGCTGGCCTCCAGCGTACGCACGAAAGAGCGTGTGAAGGCGGCACAGCAGTCCACTGAGCGGGTGCGTGGCGGCGTCGTGACTGATGGCGCAGGCCGGGCCTCACGTGATTCACGCGATGCACGCGATGCACGCGACACCGTTCCGTACGACTACCCCGATGCCCGGGCCGACGAGGCCCGAGGCACGCGCGCTGAGCCGCGCATGGAGACGCCTCGCGGCGGCTCCGCACCCGCTACACCGGTCGAGCCTGTAGGCGCCACCGGCATTGTCACGCCCGTGCCTTCCGCCACGGCGCCGACGTCCAACGAATCCACTTCATCCGTACCTCACGATGCACGACAAAATCCTCATTCTTGACTTCGGCTCGCAAGTCACCCAGCTCATTGGACGCCGCGTTCGCGAAGCGCACGTCTACTGCGAGATCCATCCGAACGACGTTTCGGACGAATTCATCCGCGAATTCAACCCGAAGGCCGTCATTCTGTCGGGCAGCCACGCGAGCACGTACGAAGATAAGGACCTGCGCGCACCGCAGGCCGTCTGGGAACTGGGTGTGCCGGTGCTGGGCATTTGCTACGGCATGTTCGCGATGACGGTGCAGTTGGGCGGTCAGGTCGAGGCCAGCGACCATCGCGAGTTCGGCTATGCCGAAGTGCGTGCGCATGCGCATACGCCGCTGCTCGAAGGTATTGAGGATTTCCGTACCGCCGAAGGCCACGGCATGCTCAAGGTGTGGATGAGCCATGGCGACAAGGTGACGCAACTGCCGCCGGGCTTCGAGCTGATGGCATCGACGCCGAGCTGCCCGATTGCCGGTATCGCCGACGTGGCGCGCAACTACTACGCAGTGCAGTTCCACCCGGAAGTCACGCACACGGTGAAGGGCCGCGAGTTGCTGGAGCGCTTTGTGCTCCAGATCGCGGGTGCCAAGCCGGACTGGATCATGCGCGACCACATCGAAGAGGCTGTGAAGGCCATTCGCGAGCAAGTGGGTGACGAGGAAGTGATTTTGGGTCTGTCGGGCGGTGTCGATTCGAGCGTCGCGGCGGCGCTGATTCACCGCGCGATTGGCGATCAACTGACGTGCGTGTTCGTTGACCACGGTCTGCTGCGCCTGAACGAAGGCCAGATGGTGATGGAAATGTTCCAGGGCCGTCTGCACGCGAAGGTGGTGCATGTGGACGCGTCGGCGCAGTTCATGGGTCACCTGAAGGGCGTGACCGATCCGGAGCAGAAGCGCAAGATCATCGGCCGCGAGTTCGTGGAAGTGTTCCAGGCGGAAGCGAAGAAGCTGAAGAACGCGAAGTGGCTGGCACAGGGCACGATCTATCCGGACGTGATCGAGTCGGGCGGTGCGAAGACGAAGAAGGCGACGACGATCAAGAGCCACCACAACGTGGGTGGCCTGCCGGAAACGCTGGGTCTGAAGCTGCTGGAACCGCTGCGTGATCTGTTCAAGGACGAAGTGCGCGAGTTGGGTGTGGCGCTGGGTTTGCCGCACGATATGGTGTATCGCCACCCGTTCCCGGGCCCGGGTCTGGGCGTTCGTATTCTGGGCGAAGTGAAGTCGGAGTACGCCGACCTGCTGCGCCGTGCCGATGCGATCTTCATCGAAGAGCTGCGCAACACGGTCGAGCCGAACAGCGGCAAGACTTGGTATGAACTGACGAGCCAGGCGTTCGCGGTGTTCCTGCCGGTGAAGAGCGTGGGCGTGATGGGCGATGGCCGCACGTATGAGTGGGTGGTGGCACTGCGCGCGGTGCAGACGCAAGACTTCATGACGGCGCATTGGGCACACTTGCCGCACGATTTGCTCGGCAAGGTCTCGAACCGTATTATTAACGAAGTGCGTGGTTTGAACCGGGTTGTTTATGACATCTCGGGTAAGCCGCCGGCGACGATTGAATGGGAGTGAAAATCTTCACGCAGTTAGGAGATTAGCTCGGTAGCGAATGAGAAACGGCTTGGCAATTCAATTGCCAAGCCGTTTTTTCATTCGTTCCGCTCAATAGTCCTCACTAATGCTGACCCGCTCGGCAAGAAAATCCAGAAGCGCACGCACTCGCAAGGGCAGGTGACCACCTTGCCCAACAAACACCGCATGGACTTCCTCCATCTCCCCCGGATTGAACGCTTCGAGTAGCGGCACCAGTCTCCCGGCGGCGATGTCTTCTCGCACTTGAAAGGCGGCGAGGCATGCCAAACCAAGCCCCGCAACTGCCAGACGGTGCAACGCTTCACCGTCGCTGGCCTGCGCGTTCCCGGTGACGGGGAACACGGTGTCAATACCATCAACCCGAAACGGCCACCCCGGCTGCGCTCGCACGTAATTCGCCCCGAGCAGATTGTGTTGCTGCAATTCGTCTGGCGTCATCGGCGTCCCGCGACGCGCCAGATAGCTGGGCGCTCCAACAATCACCATGCGCGTCTGACCGAGCTTGCGCGCCATGAGGCTGGAACTCTTGAGCGGACCCGCACGAACTGCGACGTCCGTGCGCTGCTCAAGGATGTCGATGACTTCATCGGTCAGCACGATATCCAGCGAGACATCGGGATAGCGCTCAAGGAATTCGGGAACGAGTGGCAACAAGAAGTGATGCGCGAACGGCACATTCGCGTTGACCCGCAATCTGCCGCGAGGCGTGACTTGCGCACTGGCGTAACGTTCGGCTTCGTCCAGATCGGCCAACACCTGAATACCGCGCTCATAGAATGCGCAGCCTTCCGGCGTCAGTTGAAGCTGTCGAGTAGACCGGTTGATCAGCCGAGTCCCGAGACGACCTTCCAGTCTCCCCACGAGCTTGCTGACGGCAGACGGCGTCATCCCGCTGGCACGCGCCGCCGCCGCGAAGCCGCCCAGTTTGATAACGCGAACGAACACTTCCAACTCGCCGGACCGGTTGACCTCAAGACGTGCCACGACGACCTCCTCGGTGAATTCAAGTCATGAATATTTGTACCGGAGACAGTCTAGTCCATAGGTGTCGTTGAATTCATGATTAACACCTGTATTGACATTGAATTCACCAATATGAAAATCGTCTCAAAATCCTCGACCAACGCGATGCTGGCCTTGGCGCTAACGACTGGCGCAGCGGTTTCCTCTGCGCAGGCAAGCGCTGCCGACGCAACTTGGATCACCACATGGACCGCCAGCCCGCAGCCCGTATGGGGCGCTGACTTCCTGTTTCCCACCAACATCCCGGCAACACTGCGTGATCAGACCGTACGTCAGGTAGCTCGTGTCAGTCTGGGCGGGAAGCGGGTACGCATCGTCTTGTCCAATGCATACGGAAAGCAGCCGCTCGTCGTGGGCAAGGCCACGATCGCGTTGTCTGCGGCGAATGGGGATGGCGCATTTATCAATGACAGCCTGCGTACCACTACCTTCGGCGGGCACGAAACGGCCACGATCCTGCCCGGCGCATCGTTGATCAGCGACCCTGTTGCGTTGGCCGTGCCCGCACTCCGGCAGGTGACGGTGAGCGTGTATTTGCCGGAGAACACCCCGGTGACCACCTTCCATTGGGACGGCCGCCAAACCGGTTGGATCGTTGCCGGCGACCAGACGACGGTGGCGACACCGCCAGCGTCAGGGCCGAAAGCGGAAAGCACCACAGCGCGCGCGCTGCTGAGCGGGGTACTCGTCGAAGCACCATCGACCACGCAAACGATTGCAGTCATCGGTGATTCCATCACGGATGGCGCGACCGCCAGCCTCGACAAGGACAGCCGGTGGCCCGATTTTCTGGCGGCTCGCTTGGCGCCATATGGAGTGGGCGTTGTCAACGCCGGTATTTCGGGCGCTCGACTGTTGTCCGACGGTATGGGGGTGAATGCGTTGGCGCGAATCGATCGCGACGTGCTCGCGCAGCCGGGTGTGAAGAGCGTCGTCGTCATGCTGGGCATCAACGACATCTCATGGCCGGGGACGGCTTTCGCGCCAACCAGCGCGCTTCCGACATTCGATGCCTTGACGGCGGGCTACCGCCAACTGATCGCGCAGGCACACGACCGAGGCATTCGCGTGATCGGCGCGACGCTCACGCCGTTCGAGGGCGCGTTGCCCGGCACGCCGCTTGATAACTACTACCAGCCTGAAAAGGACGCACTACGTCAGCGGGTGAACGCGTGGATTCGTCACGGCGGCGCTTTCGATGCCGTCATCGACTTCGACGCAGCACTGCGCGACGCTACGCATCCGTCCCGAATGAACACACGGTTCGATTCCGGGGATCACCTGCACCCGGGTGACGAGGGAAATCGTGCAATGGCAGAGACCGTCAACCTCGAAGCTTTGCTGCCCGGTATCGGCCTCACCCATTCAGCAAGACGCTGAACCTTACCCACCCGCCGCCAACGTCCTCAACAACATCGGCACCTTGTCCTTGCTCGTGACTTGCACGCGAGAAATCAGTGCGTGATCGACGCGGGCAAGGCCATAAGTCCGCGAGATATCGTTCTGCATCCGTTGCCAGAGATGCGTCGTCATTTCCGCGTCCACCATCGCCCGGTGAGCGCGTCCGGTTTGCGGCAGTTGCAGCATCGCCGCCAAGCTCGAGAGCCGGTGATTCACTGCATTGGGATAGATCCGGCGCGCCGTCAGCATCGTGCACGCGAACGCGTGATTCGCCGGGGTGCCGAGCAACGCAAGCTCCGCCTGCCAGAACCGCTTGTCGAACCCGGCATTGTGCGCAACGACAGGACAGTTGCCCACGAACGCGACCGCCTCGCGCATGACCTTCGACACGGGCGGCGCTGACGCGATCATGTCGTTCGTGATGCCGGTAAGTGCCACCACGTCGGACGGAATGCGTCGTCCCGCGTTCATCAGACTCTGATAGCGGTCGACGATTTGCCCGTCACGCCACAGCACCACGGCAATTTCGGTGGCCCGGTCACCTTGCGTGGGCGACAGGCCCGTCGTTTCGAAGTCAAGCACGGCAACAGTTTGCATACGTCTCTAAATCAAGAATCACAGAATTACTGAACTACAAATAACTTGGCGCTGGGGCTCGGCACCGGGTCGACCGCCGGCATCAAATATTCATCAACGCCAACGTCGCTCGCGACAACTCCGAATCGGGCCGATTCAACTCATTAACCACTTCGAAGTGGTTTGCGCCTCGCACCCGGAACACCCCAGCGAGCCGCGCACGATCGGCCAGTGCATCGGCAAGCTCCCGGTTCTGGCGTTTGAACTCCGGACTCTCCAATGTCCCCCACGCCACCAGCGCGGGACAATTGGCCTTGTCCAGTTGCTTCATCGGGCTGAATTCAATCACCTGTGCCGGGCTCAGCGTCACGTACTTCCCACGTACCGACATGACGACCGGCGCAAGGTCGCCCATCCCGCTCATCACAACGCCACCCTTGAGCAACTGCGCAGGCGCACCATGCGCCTTCCAGTCAGTGGTGAGCATCACCGCCGTCAGATGACCGCCGGACGAATGTCCCGAAACATAAACGCGCTCAGGGTCGCCCCCGAAGCGCCGCGCGTTGGCACCGACCCAAGCCAGCGCCCGGCGGCATTGATCGACCATACCGGGCAGCGTGTTGCCCGGCATATTGTCGAAATTGATCGCGACATAGATCGCTCCCGCACCAACAAACGTCGGCGCCGGGCCAGAACTGTCGTCTTTGGAGAGCATCTGCCACGCGCCACCGTGGATGAACACCATGACGGGCAGATTGCGCGCACCCGCCGGTGCAAAGACATCGAGATTTTCCGACGCCTTGCTGCCGTACGAATAAGTCGTCGGCGGCAACTTCTGACGCACTTCCTCGCTGGTCCGTGCATAGCCGTCGATCACCTGCTTGGCGTTGGGCGCCCACACGGTCTGCGTGTAGGCGTCGTCCAACTGCTTCTGCGTGTAATCGAGAAAGACCTTCTTTTCGGTATCGTCCGCGTAGGCGAATCGGGACAGCGATGTGGCGGCCATGGCACCCAACCCATAGCGGACGAACTGACGTCGATCGATCATGAAGGTCTCTTATCTTATCTAGCGCTCGGTGTGCGCCAGATTCTACCAAAGCCGTGCGCTCAGAAAGCTGTCATCGCCTTGCGCTCTTCCTCCGTAAGGATCGGGCCATCGAGCGTGACCTGAGAGTGATCGTCCCTGAACTTCGCGATGATGGGTTTGAGCTCCGCCTTAATGTGCTTCTCGCTATAGCCGTTGAACAGATGGCCGAGCAAACCGCGCCGCAAATCGCTGCTTCCCATGTACCAGTCGGCAATCGGAAACGTCAGGTTCATGTTGTATTTCATCATGATGCCCATGTTGTGATGAGCGGTGTGATGGCGGCGAATGGTATTGATAAACGGCATGTTGCGCACGAACCAGTTCTCGTGACAGTGGCAGCAATAGTGAAAGGTCTCATAGATCACATACTGGCCGACCATCGTCAGGAAAACCATCCAGCCCGCATTCGTGTTCAGAATCAGCGAAGTCACGTAGCCGAAGACGCCGCCGCCCACCCCGAGCGTAATCAGCACACGCCACGGAAAAAACACGATCCGGAATTCGCGCGTAGTGTCGATCGTCGACAACTGATCGGTGAAGTACTGGTGGTGCTGCCGCGTATGGCGGTTGTAGATCTCGCGCAAACCCCAGACATCCACGCGCCGATGCATCACGAACCTGTGCATGAACCACTCGACGAAGTTGCCCGCCAAAAACACCGGCACGATCAACAACCATTCCCACGTCGGCTGCTGCAACCGGCTTACCGCGTAAGTCACTGCACCAATGGCCACGATGTACATCACGACGATGTGCAGGAGACCGTTGTACATCGGGCTGATATCGGACTTGTACTGCTCTCTGAACTTCAATTGACGCTCGGTAATCACGGCGAGTCTCCTGCGTTTGAACGATGAAAAATTAACAAGTGCGCGACTAATGCGACACGTCCTCCAGCGATCGCCCCTTGGTTTCGACACCGAGCAACAGCACGGCCAGCGCGGCGATGACGAAGGAGAGGGCGCCCATGGTGAATACGCCCGTTTGTCCCCACGTCGGCAGCAGCACACCGATGGCGAAGGGGCCGGCCAGCGACCCGACGCGTCCGATGGAAGACGCGAAGCCGGAACCGGTGGCGCGCATGCGGGTGGGGTAGAGCTCGGGCGTGTAGGCGTACAGCACGGACCACATGCCGAAGAGGAAGAACTGCATCATGAGACCCGCGGCGATCAACTGCTCGATGGGCGCTTTGTGGCCCGCTGCCTGCCCATACAGATAGGCCGCCACGGCACTGCCCAGCAACATCAGGGCACACGTCGGCTTGCGTCCCCATTTCTCCAGCAACCATGCAGAAAAGAGGAAGCCCGGAATGCCGGCGAGCGAGATGTAGACGGTATAGAGCACCGACTTGGTGATCTCGTAACCGGCTTGTTGCAGCAGCGCGCCGAGCCACGTCGTCAGCCCGTAGTAACCGAGGAGGGCGAAGAACCAAGTGGTCCACAGCATGACCGTGCGTTTGGCATAGATGCCGCGCCAGATCTCGGCGAAGAGCGCCTTGCGATCAGACTGAACGCGCGGCGCACTTGCGGTGATGACCGGCTCGGGCAGCTTGTGCCCGTAGGCCTTTTCCACCTTGGCTTCGATGAGATTCATGACGTCGGCCGCTTCTTTCATGCGCCCGGTGTCTTCCAGCCAGCGGGGCGACTCCGGCACCATGCGCCGGATGACGAACACGAAGACCGCCGGGACCGCCAACGCGATGAAGATGCCGCGCCAGCCGATCACGGGCAGCATGAAGTAGGCGAACACGCCCGCAGCAATGAAGCCGATGGGCCAGAATCCCTCCAGAATGGCCACATACTTGCCACGGCTCTTGGCCGGCACGATCTCGGAGACCATCGACAGGCCGATCGGGAACTCCATGCCCATGCCGAAGCCGAGCAGCACGCGGTACAACATCAGCGAATCAACGTTGTGCGCGAAGCCGCACATCAGGCTGCCGACACCCCAGAAAATCATGCTGATCTGGAAGATCGGTTTTCTGCCGAACTTGTCGGCCAGCAAGCCCGCTGTCGCAGCACCCACAAACATCCCGAGGAAGCTTGAACTGGCAAGCAGCCCGGCTTGCGACGCGGAGAGACCGAACTCTGCCTTGATCGAGCCCAGCACGAACGTCATCAATCCGAGATCCATCGAATCGAAAAACCAAGCCGTGGCAATGATCGAGAAAAGGCTGCGCTGATAACGGGTCATCGGTAGCCGCTCAAGCCGGGCGACCACGTCAACACCTAGCCGCGACGCGGCTGCGGACATATTCATAGGGGTGTCTCCTCCAATACATGTTGCTGATAATCAACTAACATATTAGACATCGAGACGCAAAGCGGCCGGTAGTCCGGTCGTTGATGTGTAGTGTCTTTGCGGGGGCAGCCGTGAAAGCGCGAATCGAGTCGATTCGTCGCAATCAGGCGGCTGTCAGTCTCTCTGCCTTCTCGTCTCGAAGCGCTCCTTGCCATGCGTTGTCGATGATTTGCGCATAGCCTTCTTCGATATTCCCGATGGGGAATGCTTTGGCCAACCGAGTCACGCCGAGTGAATCGGAGAGCAGGTCTTTCAGTGATGCACGCGCGATGCCGAACGCGTTGAGATCGGTAGGGATGCCCAACTTGCCGACGAGATCGCGCAGCAGGCGGGGCAGCGCGCGAACGGCTTGCACGTCATCGGCGTCGTCGATGCCGAACATTCGGGCGACTTCCAGCAACTCGGCGTGGCGCGATTCGCGCAAGAGATCGATGGCATATGGCAGCACCACCGCGTTCGTGGCGCCGTGGGATTTGTGCGTGAGGGCTGCAACCCCGTAAGCAATGCCGTGGACCGCGTTGAGCCCCGCACTGCCGTAAGACATCGCGGCATAGACGCTCGCGTAGCACATGCCGACGCGCGCCTCCACGTCGTTGCCATTCTCATAGCAGCGCAGCAAATACGCGGCCGCCAGCCGGATCGACTCACGGGCAAAGAGCATCGTGAGGCCGCTGCGGCCGCTGTAACCCGGGTCGGCGCTGCCGTTGCGGTCGAACCGGCTGGAGTCGAGCGTGACGAACGATTCGAGCGCATGCGTCAGGGCGTCGATGCCGGACTCGGCCGTGACCTTGGGCGGACAGGTGAACGTCAGTTCGGGGTCAACGGCGGCGATGACGGGGCGCAGGCGGTTGTCCATCACGGCCGTCTTGATGCCGGTCGCCGGGTCGAACAGGATGGTGCCCGGCGTGAGCTCCGAGCCGGTGCCGGCGGTAGTCGGCACCGAGATATGGTCGATGACAGGCGAGTCACTGGTGACACCCGCGCCGAAGTCGCGAATGGGGCGCCCGTCGGGGAGCGTGACGCACAGCGCTTTGGCTAGATCGATGTTGCTGCCGCCGCCCAGCGACACCACATGATCGGGGCGTTGCCCGTCGAGTATGTGGCGCAGTTCAACGGTGGCTTGATCGCAAAGGTCGGTGGTGGGGTCGGGTTGGCCGCCGGTGTAAACATCCACGTGGACCCCAAGCTGTGCGCACGCCGCCACGTAGTCGCTCACCCAAGACGTTTTGTCGGCGAAGAAGCGGTCGGTGACGAGCAGGCCCCGTCGGTAGCCAAGACTGTGCAGCAGTTGGGGAAGCTTGTGGCGATAACCCAGTTCGATGATGAGCCGGGAGGGCGCACAAAAGTGGATGCAGTCATCGATTCTCATGAATTTTCCTTTCGGTTGAACGGGGGCTGCGACGGCGCACTGTGCCGGGACAGGAAGGCCCGAACGGCGACACCGACGGCTTGCGTGTTCTGCGTCAGAAGGGAATGGCGCGCGCCGGGAATCACATGCAGCGTCGCGTCACGAATGCCCTCATGCATGCGATGGGCGTGCGCGACCGGGCAGTCTTCGTCGTCGCTGCCGTGAACGATGAGGGCGGGCATGGTGACGTGAGTCAGATGCGCGAGATGCGAGACAGGTTTGAGCGCCTGCCAAGTCCACGCCACAACCTGCGGGTGAGCCGCGCGTTTGAGCCCCAGACGGATCTCCCGCTGCCGTATCTCGTCGCGTAGCGCGCTCTCTTCGGACGCCTCGAACCAGCGCACTTCATTCAATTGCGCGGTGCCGGACATCAGCATGACGGCCACCGGCGGCGCGTGTCGTGCTGTGCCATTCGCCAGTTGTGCCATCAGTTCGAAGATGACGGACACGCCCATGCTCCAGCCGGCCAGCACGTAGGGGCGAGCGCCGATTTCCTGTGCGATGACGTCACCGGCGAGCTGCGCGAAGGCGTCCGCGCTGCACGCCTTTGCAGACGCCGGAAATGCCGCATCACCTCTGCCGGGCAGATTCGGAAGAATGAACTCGAAAGCGTCGCCGAGCGCGGTCGCCAGCGGCACCCAGGAATCGTTCGTCCCCTGAATGCCGTGCAGGGCCACCACCGGAAAGCCGTCGGACGTTCCTACGCGCCGAATCTCCATGACAAGCCTTTTGTTTGAGTAATATATTAGTTGATGAATAATAGCATATCAGTTTGATCGGGCAAGCAGTACCGACACCGGGAAAGCCCGGGGTAGTGCAGGGGAGGGGCGTCGGGAGAGGACGTAGAAGCAAGTGATATACAATTAATATTTGCTCTGAACCCCGACCCAATGGCGACAAAAAAAGCGACACCACGTAAGGAAAAAGCAGAAGCGGCAACGCCGGATCCGCGCGTGGAAGCGATCCCTCGCGGTCACATGGTCGATCGCGCTTACGAATGGATTGAAGAGGCGATCGTGACGCTGCGGCTCGCGCCGGGCTCGACCATGTCGGAGTTGCAGTTGAGCGAAATGACGGGCTTTGGCCGCACGCCGATTCGCGAGGCGATTCAGCGGCTGGCCCGCGAACATCTGATCGTGGTGCTGCCGCAGCGCGGGCTGCTCGTGCCGCCGATGGATGTGGGCAAGCAGTTGCGGCTGTTGGAAACACGGCGCGAAGTGGAACGGCTGATCGCCAGAAGCGCCGCGAAGAAGGCGACTGCCGAACAGCGCGAGCATTTCACGCGTCTGGCGAAGGAATTCAAGAGTTCTGCACGCAGCGGCAAGGATGTGGAGTTCGTCCGGGCCGACCGCGACTTCAATGAGTTGTGTCTGGTTGCTGCGCGCAACGAATTCGCCGAAGGTGCGATGCGTTTGCTGCACGGCCTGTCACGCCGTTTCTGGTACTACCACTACAAGGAAGCGGCCGACTTGCCGACGATGGCGCGTCTGCACGCCGAAGTGGCCGAAGCGATTGCCGCCGGAGAAGTGAAGCGGGCCGGTGAAGCGCTCGACGCGCTGCTGGACAACATCGAGGAATTCACGCGTGCCACGGTGCTGGGTGACCGGGCATAGCGCCTATCGGGAACGTCAGTACGCCGCCTCAGAAAGAAAGCCCCGCCATGACAAGACATGGCGGGGCTTTTTCGTGCGCGCGAGGGAGGCTTACACCGAGCGCGTCAGTCCGCCATCCACCCGAATGTTTTGGCCGGTGATATAGCCGCCGCCTTCCGACGCCAGAAACGCCACCGTTGCGGCAATTTCCTCGGCCTTGCCGTAGCGCTGCATCGGCACGCTGTCGCGGCGCGTGTCCTGTTGCGGCAGGCTGTCGATCCAGCCGGGCAGGATATTGTTCATCCGCACGTTGTCCTTCGCGTACTTGTCGGCAAACAGCTTCGTGAACGATGCGAGCCCCGCCCGGAACACGGCCGATGTCGGGAACATGTCGCTCGGCTCGAAGGCCCAAGCCGTCGAGATATTGATGATCGCGCCCGCTTGCTGCTTCTGCATGATCGGCGTCACCAGCCGCGTCGGACGAATCACGTTCATCAGATACGTATCCATCCCGCGATGCCAGTCGTCGTCGCTGATTTCGAGAATCGGCGCGCGCGGACCGTGCCCGGCGCTGTTGACCAGCACGTCGATACGGCCCCAACGCGAGACGGCGGCATCGACCAGTTGCTGTAGCGACTCCACCGACTGGTTTGAGCCCGTGACCCCCACGCCGCCCAACTCGGCGGCCAGCGCCTCGCCCTTGCCGGACGACGACAGAATGCCGACCTTGTAACCGTCTGCCGCCAACCGGCGCGCTGCCGCTGCACCCATGCCGCTACCGCCGGCGGTCACCAACGCCACTTTTTCTACAGTCATGCTGCTATCCTCCAGATGCATCGGCGGCAGCCATCATGGCGTCCCGACGCTCATAAACCAAGAAATTCACGAAATCCACGGATGAAAGCGTAACATCCCACGTCCTGGTCGATGCACCAGATTTCAACGCTTGATACAGTAGAAAAACTACACCATGTCCGAAGCGTTTGGCCGTCTCCCATCGCTCAATGCCTTGCGCGCCTTCGAGGCCGCGAGCCGGCATCTGAATTTTCGTATTGCCGCCGAGGAATTGGGCGTGACGCAGGGCGCCGTCGCGCAACAGATTCGGGGACTGGAAGCCGAGTTGGGCATGAAGTTGTTCGAGCGCCATCCGCGCACACTCTCGCTCACGGAGAATGGCCGACGCTATTCCAGCAGCGTGCGCCGAGCGTTCGAAGTGCTCAGCGAAGCGACGCAGGCGTTGCGGCCGGAGCCGCTTCGGCTGACGATCAGCGTGACGCCGACGTTCGCGGCCAAGTGGCTGATTCCGAGGCTTCCGGCGTTTCTCGCTACGCATCCCGACATTGATCTGCG
Organism: Pandoraea sp. PE-S2T-3; assembly: GCF_002179965.1. Taxonomy (GTDB): domain Bacteria; phylum Pseudomonadota; class Gammaproteobacteria; order Burkholderiales; family Burkholderiaceae; genus Pandoraea. The sequence goes on along the minus strand of NZ_NGUQ01000001.1, from coordinate 20,804 downwards.
CATTCTCGCGACCGACCGGCTGTCGCATTTTCAGGCCGACGCCGTCGACCTCGCCGTGCGCTATGGCCGCCCGCCGTTCGGTGGTGGCGTGAGTGTGGAGTTGCTGTTCGAAGAAGTGCAGGTCGCCGTCGCCAGCCCGCAATTGCTCGCTACCGCCGGGCATCCCGGGCCTGCGGGCACGCTTCACGGCCACGCCTTGCTGCACGATGCGCACAACGCGTGGCCGCAGTTCCTCGATCAGGCGATGCCGAAGTCACTTCCCTCGGTCGCGAAAAACATCCGATTCAACCAGACCGCACTTGCGATCGACGCCGCTGTCGCCGGGCAGGGGCTGGCCCTCGCCCACATGGACTTTGTTGCCCCGGACGTCGCGGCCGGGCGGCTCGTACGCCTCTTCGATGCCGAATTGCGCACGGGCGCGGGCTTCTACATCGTGTCGCCGCGTCGCCAGCGTCACGCGGGGCAGGTGGCGAATGTGCGCGATTGGCTTTTGCAGGAGACACGCTTCGCGGGTTAGGATTTCGCCAAACGCAATCGAAAACACTCACCTGCCATGGCCTACCCCGATCTGAATTTGCTTCACGCGCTCGACATTCTGCTGGAGGAAGGGAGCGTCGTGGGCGCCGCCCGGCGTATGCATCTGAGCCCGCCGGCGATGAGCCGCACGCTCAGTCGTATCCGCGAAACGCTGGGCGACCCGGTATTCGTGCAGGCCGGTCGCAAGCTGGTACCGACGCCACGCGCGCTGGCGTTGCGTGAGCAGGTCAGGCTGGCCGTCGAGCAGGCAACACAGGTCCTTTCGCCGAGTGCGGAAGTCGATCTGAAAACGCTGGAGCGACGCTTCAACGTGCGCGCCAACGATATCTTCGTCGGCATGCATTCGGGCCGCCTGCTGGAAGCGATGTCCAACGAGATGCCGCGCGCGATGCTGCGTTTCGCCCCCGAAGAGGACGACATCGACGACGAAGCGTTGCGCAGTGGACGCATCGATCTCTTCATCAGCGCCTCGCGCCAGCTCGGACCGGAAATCCGGGTGCAATCGCTGTTCACCACGCGCTTTGTGGGCATCGCGCGCGACGATCACCCGATCTTCGACGAGGACATTACGCCCGAGCGAATCACTCGCTGGGGGCATATCGGGGTATCGCGGCGAGGGAAGTTTGCGGGGCCGATCGATACGGCACTCGACGGGCTCGGCCTTCGCCGCCACGTGGCGCTCGTAGTCTCGACCCCGTTCACGGCACTGTTTGCGCTGCAAGACTCGGACTTGTTGCTGGCGTTGCCGTCCGATCTTGCCCAGAGCGCCGTCTCGGCGGGCATGCGCATTCGCGCGTTCGATCTGCCGGTGCCACTGGAGACCGTGGTGCTCACGCAGGCGTGGCACCCGCGCTTTCAGGCGGATCCGGCGCATCAGTGGCTGCGCCGCACGATTCGCGAGCTATGCGGGGATCTGTCCGCTGCCGTCTGAGAATCATTGCGTCTGATGCACTCGTCAATTTCGATCAAGTCACTTTTCGCAGCATAGCGGTGACCCCTACAGTGGTGATCAACATCACTTCGGTAAAGGGTCATCGTGCAATCCGCGTCATCGCAGACGGCGACGAATGCCGTGGCAACACTGCCCGGCCGCCTGACCGGCCGATTACTGGTCTTGCTCGGGCGGTTCGATCTCAGTTCGCCGCGCGCCACCTACGTCTTACGGTCCATCCTCGCCGCGTGGCTCGCGCTCGTCGTCGCTTATGCGCTGGAACTGGAGATGCCGTATTCGGCGGCATCGACGGTCTTGCTCGTCATCAATCCCATTCAGGGCGCCGTCATCGGCAAGGGGACGTGGCGTGTGCTCGGCACGCTTGGGGGCATGGTCGTGTCGGTGCTGCTCATGAGCGCGTTCGGGCAGATGCCATGGCTGTTTCTGCTGGGCTTCGGCCTGTGGCTAGGGCTTTGTGTGGCGGGCATGACGTTGCTCCGGCACTTCCGGGCATCAGGCGTGGTGGTCGCAGGCTACACCGTCGGGCTGGCAACGTTCGGCGCGCTTCAACATCCGCAACTGACTTTTGAGCATGTGATCGGCCGGGGCTCGACCGTCATGATCGGCGTCGTGTGTCTGGGGCTGGTGTCGGCATTGTTCAGCCGACGCAGTGTGCGCAACAAGCTGGACGCGTTGCTGGGCCGCTTGTCGGCCAATGTTGCCGAGGCGCTGGCCACCCAGCATGACGCTGGCAGCGCAGACGCGAGCGGCGCAACGACGTCACGGATCGCACCGGCGCGTCGGCAACTGATGGCGGAAATTTACGGCGTCGACGACTTGCTGTCGCTCGGCAAGGCCGAATCGTCCGATCTCGCCCATCGCGCGGACGCCGTGCGACACGCGATGGCCTCGCTTTTTGCGGCGCTGGCGGGTGGTGCGCCATCGACGGAGCGCGAGCGCGATCAATCGCGGCACTGGCAGCACTCGCAGCATTGGCGCGGCATGCAGTCCATGCTCGCCACCACGTGGCGCGAGGCCGGGCAGGCCGTGGCAGCGGGTGAAACCGGCCTGCCAAAAGCGGTGGACATCCTGCGCACTGCGCGGGCGCGTCTATCGGCAACGCGAGATGCACCGTCGAGCGTCACGTCATCGACGCCCCCGGCGCTTCACATCGCCGTCGACCGGCTGATCGAACAGATTGACGACTATCTGGCCGCGTTGGATGGCCTCACGTCGCTGCGTCGAACGCGTCCGGGGACATCCGTGCCCCCCATGTCCCTCGTACGCCCCGTGCATTTCCATCGCGACGTTCGCGCCGCGTGGCAAAACGGCCTGCGTGCCATGCTGACACTGGTCTGCACCGGCGCGTTCTGGATCGTCACGGGCTGGCCGCACGGCGACATGATGCTGCTGATCGTTGCACCTTACTGTGCGTTGCTTGCGACGGCACCCAACCCGGCGGCCGGGGCGTTCCAGTTCGTCAAGGGCACGGTGATCGCGGTGCCGGCGGCGTTTGTCTGCGCGTTCGTCGTGCTGCCGCACATCGAAGGCCTGCCGCTGTTGCTCGTCGTGCTGGCCTTGTTCTGGCTGCCCGGTATTTACGCGACGACGATGCCGCAGCATGGTCTTGCTGCGCTGGCGTACCTCGTTGGCTTCAACACGTTGACGGGGGCCGACAACCCGATGCACTACGACGTCGCGTTGTTTCTGAATTGGTCGATTGCGTGGGTGCTGGGCACGCTCTTCGCATGGATGGGCTTCCGGCTGTTCCTGCCGCGACAGCTACCTCGTGACATCGCACGCCTGCGAGCGCGCATTCGAGATGAGGCCGTGAAGTTGTTGCGTGTGGGAAGTCATGCGGCCGCCTCACACAGTTCACACGTCTGGCAACGCCGGCAACAGCATCGGATTGCGCAGTTGGGCGCGTTGCTCAAGACGCAGCCGGACGCCATGGATCGAGCGATTGCGGATGCGCTGGCCAGCCTGCATCTCGGGCGCGAAATTCATCGCCTGCGCGCGTGGTTGCAACGCAAGGGTGGTGATGCCTTGTGTCGCCAGATCATCGCGACGGCCCTCGCGCGCATGGCGCGCCGTGCGGACGATCCGCCTCGGGCAGCGCGTCACGCCCGTGATGCCGCACGGCGTCTTTCGGCAGCGCAGGCAGAGGCGGCAGGTGTTGCCGGCGAGCGAGCCGCGCTGACCGATATCGCCGACTTGCTCGACGCTCACGCCAGCTATTTCTCAACGTTGCCTCCGGGGCGTACCCATGCTCAGTGAAGTTGCCGTGGCGGGCATTTATTTGCCGCCGTTCTTTGTTTATGCCTGCGTTGCGGTGCCGCTTTTCCTCGGTGTGCGCTTCGTCCTTGCGCGCACCGGCGTGTTGCGGCGCGTTTGGCATCCGGCGCTCTTCGAGTTCGCCATTTCCCTCTGTCTGGTTTCTGTCTTGATGCTTTATGTCTAATCGTGCGTTGTGGTTCCGTCCGGTCGCGAAAGCGGCGGGCACCTTGGTCGCGCTTTGTCTGGCGGTGGTTCTTGTCGTTGCACTGTGGCGCGCTTACGTCCTCGCGCCATGGACGCGCGACGGGCGCGTCAGTGCCGAAGTCGTGCGCATTGCGCCGGAAATCTCCGGCACCGTGCAAGACGTGGCCGTCGTCGACAATCAGTTTGTGCAGCGCGGTGACGTGTTGTATCGCGTCGATCCCGAGCGTTTTCGACTTGCCGTCGCGCAGGCCGAGGCGCAGTTGGGCGCGGCGAGCGCCGTCTTGCAGCAGAAGCAACAAGACGCTCGACGCCGGCGCGGGATGGACGATCTCGTGCCCGGCGAAGAGATTCAGCGCGCGGGTCAGGCGGTGGCGATTGCCGTGGCGGATCAACGCCGGGCACAGGTTGCGCTCGACGTCGCGCGACTCGATCTTGCGCGCACCGAATTGCGCGCGCCGGTCGACGGTTACGTCACTCACTTGCGTTTGCGGCCGGGCGATTACGCTGTTGCCGGACACGCCAGCATTGCGCTGCTCGACGCCCACAGCTTCTGGGTCACGGGCTATTTCGAAGAGACGAAACTGCGGGGCATTCGCCCGGGCGCACCGGCACGCATCCGGCTGATGGGCTTCGATGACCTGATTGACGGCCACGTTGCGAGCATCGGGCGCGGCATCACCGATGCCAACGAGCGTCCGGATTCGCAGGGACTGCCGAGCGTTGAGCCCACATTCAGTTGGGTGCGTCTGGCGCAGCGCATTCCCGTGCGTGTCGCCATCGACCGCGTGCCGCCGGGGATCGTACTGGCCGCCGGCATGACATGCAGCGTCGATGTTGGCTCGTCAGGGCAGGGCGCCGCACCGAAAGGCGCGCTGGCCAGCCTGCTGATGCGGTGGATGTCATGAGCGCTGTCTTGATTTCGAACGGCTCCCGGCGCCGTCCGCCGCTGCGAGCGAGGGTCCTTGCCACATCACTTGCCGTGCTGGCGACTGGCTGCACGACACTCGGTCCCGACTACCGCAGCCCTCATATCGATGTGCCGTCGCAATGGCATGAAGCGCAACAGGGGCACGATGGGCGCGGCGCATTCGGTGCTGCCCAGCAGGATCAACTGCGCACGTGGTGGCGATCGTTCAACGATCCGATACTTGACCGGCTGGTCGATGCCGCGCTGGCGGGCAATCAGGATCTCGCGATTGCCCGAACACGGCTGACCCAAGCGAGAGCCGAGCGCATTCAGATCGCCGCCGGACTTGGGCCGACAGTCTCGGTCGGCGGTGTCGGGCAAGCGCTGCGTTCCAGCGAACGCCTCGACTGGCCGCCCGGCATTGGTGGATCGCGCACATGGCGAGCAGGCTTCGACGCCAGTTGGGAGCTCGATATCTTTGGCGGCACGCGCCGCGCGGTGGAAGCCGCCGACGCGCAAATCGATGCGGTGGCAGACGACGCGCACGCGGTACAGGTGAGCTTGCTTGCTGAGCTCGCCGCCGACTACGCCATGTTGCGCACGGTGCAGGCGCGGCTCGCCATTGCGCAGGAAAACATCCGCAACCTGAGCCAAGGGGAGCAGCTTGCCGAACGGGCGCTGGCGCATGGCCTCGGCACGTCGGCCGACGCGGCGCAGGCGCGCGCCGAGCGCGAGACGGCGCAAGCGTTGCCGCCACAACTGGACGCCGAAGTCGCTCGGCTGAGCCATGCCATCGGTGTGCTGACGGGCGGCTTCTCTGGGGACTGGCGAGAGGTGCTGGCGCAGCCGTCGCCACGATTGCCTGTCGCGCCGTCGTTGCCGTTGTCGATGCCGTCGGAGGTGATGCGTCAGCGCCCGGACGTGCGCGCCGCCGAGCGCAGGTTGGCTGCCGCGACGGCACAGATCGGTGTCGCGGAGGCCACGCGCTTTCCCCACTTCAGCATTCCGCTGAGCCTTGGCACGACGGCCAGTCTGCTGAGTGACCTGTTCTCGGGCGCGAGTCTCGCGTGGTCCGTAGCGTTGCAAGCGAGCCAGTCGCTCTACGACGGCGGGCGCTCACGTGCGGGTGTTACGGCAGCACAAGCGCAGGCGGACGCGGCACGGCTGGCCTATGCGCGCGACGTGCGGCTGGCGTTACGCGACGTCGAAGATGCGCTCACCGGGCTGAACAGCGAACGCGCGCGGCAGATTTCATTGGCGGCGGCGGTGAGCGACAGCCAGCAGGCCCTCGACCGGGCGACGCGCTTGTATCGCCGTGGACTGAGCGGCTACTTGCCGGTGCTCACCGCGCAACGAACGGCAAATCATGCGCGCGATGCGCTCGCGTTGAGTCAGGGCGGCGAGGTGCGCAGCGCGATCGCGCTCTACAAGTCGCTCGGGGCGGGATGGGGCGAGGCGGTGAATTGACCGCCCCGCATACCGCAATCATTCATGTATTCGATTCACGCATTTCGTTCAACACGCAACAGGAGTTACCGACCATGCCACTCGATCCACAGATGTTTTCGATCCACGACATTCGCGAGTTGCCGTTTGTCCTCTTCAATCAACACGCCGCCGAGCCCGGCTATGCCCGCCAGTGGGAAGCAGAAATGGCCGCGCTCGTGAACAACGGCGAACCGTTCGTGGTGGTCTACGATCAGTTGAAGGGCGACGAATCGCACGAAGACCGCAAGCAGCGCGCCGTCTGGCTCAAGCACAACAAGGCGGCGCTGGCCGAAGTGTGCAAGGCGCTCGTGAGCATCGAGCCCGACGACGCGCAGCGCGCCATGGTCAAGGCAATGGGCGAGACGGCGGTCAAGGCGTTCGGCATCGCCCATGAAGCGGTTGCGACACGAGAGGAGGCGCTCGCGCTGGTCCGGCGCCTGACATAATGCAGGCTTGCGCATGGCGGACGGCCGGCTGCGGGCAGGAGGCGGGTGGTGTCAGAAGAGGTGCATTACAGTCATTCGAGCGACATTCCGGGCTTGACGCTGGGCACGGCGCGTTTCGCCGAGTTCCGTTTTGCGCCTCACTACCATCTCGACTGTCATATCGCGCTGATCGCCAGCGGCGTGCAACGGCAAACCATGCGGGGTGAGTCGCTGGTGCTGACCCGAGGCACGATCCAGCTCATGCCGCCGGGCGAAGTTCATGACGGCACGGCAGGCGCCGAAGCCTCGTACACGCTCCAGACGTTTCGGCTCTCGCCGGCCTTGCTAGACGGTCTCGGTGAAGAAATCACGGGCAAGCACTATTTCCCGTCGCAGGCCGCCGTCGTGCTTCAGGACGCGAGCCTTGCCGAACAACTGCTGGGCATCCATGCGGCCTTGCGCCAGCCTTGCGGCGACGTCATGCGTAGCGAAACCCAAGTGCTTTCCGTGCTTGAATCGCTGTTTGCCCGCATGCGGCGGCCGGCACCGCTGGCGGTCGCGGGGGCGCTGTCGTCACAACAATTGCAGCGCGTGCGCGATTATGTGGAGGCCCATGTCGCGGAGAAGATCGTGCTGGAGGACTTGTCGGGTCTGGTCGGCCTTGACCGGTTCCGGTTTCTCAAGTTGTTCAAGCACGCCATCGGCATGACACCGCACGCGTGGCTGCTGCGAATGCGGCTCGAAAAGGCCGTGGCGCTGATGCATGCGAATCGTGAGATGCCCATGACGGATGTCGCGCACGCCGTTGGGTTCTTCGATCAAAGTCATTTCACGCGGGCCTTTCGGCAGGCCTACGGGGTGACGCCCGCGCGATTCTGATGCCCAATGGGCACCCCGATCAATTTTTTACAAGGCGATTCGGATAACTGCCGGTAGTCTTCTGTCCAGTGCCCGGCCGGACCCTCGTCCGGGCGTTCCTCTTCCAAGGCAGAAGCCCGGTATGACGACTTTCAGCTTTCTCGACGATTACAGCGAGGGTGCACACCCCGACATCCTCAGCGCGCTCACGGCATCCAACCTCGAACAACAGCGCCCGTACGGCGACGACGACTACTGTGCCGACGCGACGGCGCGTATCAAGGCGCGTCTGGGCGATCGCTTCCAAGGCGCGATCCACTATGTCGCCAGCGGCACGCTTGCCAATATCGTGTCGATTGCCGCTTGCCTGCGGCCACACGAAGCCGTGATCGCGGCGACCTCCGGGCATATCGTGACGCGCGAGGCGGGGGCCATCGAGGCGACCGGCCACAAGTTGATCGTCGTGCCGCCCGTTGACGGGAAACTCACGCCGCAGAGCATCGAAGCGGCGCTGGCCAGCAACGCGCATTTTCCGCACATGGCGAAGCCACGGCTCATCTATCTCTCGAATGCCACGGAGACGGGAACGGTCTACACGCTGGCGGAACTGAGCGCGATATCCACACTGGCCCGGCAACGCGGGCTCTTGTTGTTCGTCGACGGTGCGCGATTGGGCGCGGCGCTGGCCTCGGACCAGAACGACGCGACGCTGGCCGATATCGCGTCGCTGGCGGATATCTTCTGGATCGGCGGCACCAAGGCGGGCGCACTGATCGGCGAGGCCATTGTCATTTGCCATCCCGAACTGGCGGTGGACTTTGCGTTCCATCTCAAGCAGCGCGGCGCGATGCTTGCCAAGGGGCGCTTGCTGGGCATTCAGTTTCAGGCGCTGTTCGGCGACAACGATCTGTTCTTCCGGAACGCACGCCATGCTAATGCGATGGCCGCGAGACTAGCGGCAGGCATCGTCGCCAACGGGCATCAACTGGCTTCGGATACGGCCACGAATCTGGTGTTCGCGATACTGCCCGACACCGTCATCGAAGCGATGAAGCGCGACTTTGACTTCTACGTCTGGGAGCGCGCCGATGCCAGCCGTTCACTGGTTCGGTTGGTGACATCGTGGGCGACGGATGTCCGGCAAGTCGATGCGTTTCTGGCGTCGCTCGCTGAATCCGACAAATAAGGTTGGGGTAGTCCAGCGCGTCAGGCTTGGGATAGCGAACGTTTGCTGCCAGCGACAGGACTATCATGGGCGCGCACGCGGTTGCGTGCGTCTGACAGGAGATAGCGATGACACAACTCGTCACCATGCTTTGGTTCGATCAGGGTCAGGCCCGCGAGGCCGCTGAGTTCTATGCGGCAACGTTTCCCGATAGTCATGTCGACGCCAGAAATGTTTCGCCCATCCCGGGCATCGGCGCGGGGCCGGAATTGACTGTCGATTTCACCGTGGTCGGCCGCCGTTTCGTCGGGCTGAACGGTGGGCCGAATTTCAAGCCGAATGAAGCCGTAAGCTTCATGGTGGTGACCGGCGATCAGGCAGAGACCGATCGTTACTGGAACGCCATTATCGGCAACGGCGGGGCGGCCATGGATTGCGGCTGGTGCAAGGATCGCTGGGGCTTTTCGTGGCAAATCACGCCGCAGCGTCTGCTCGATCTCATCGGCGGCAGCGATCCCGTCGCCGGACGGCGCGCCATGGAAGCCATGATGCAAATGCAGAAGATCGATATCGCCACACTGGACCGTGCGGTCGCCGCCGCGGACTGACGCGACGGCGCGATCGGCACGCCGAAGTGCCACCGGCAGCGCCTGATTCACGCGATCTGCCGGGCCCTTCGGCGGGGTTCACCTCAAGTGCGACTTAGTGACGGCGTCGCGGCGCAAAGCCGTGCCGTCGCGCGGCGAAGGCGACAAGCCACGCCGCCAGCACCAGTCCGAGCAACACCCAAGGCATGGCCTTCGCCCCGAGCGTTTCGAGCACGGCCCCCCCGAGCACGCCGCTGACGGCGAACGACAGATTGAACACAGTCACGAGCATCGACTGCGCCACGTGTTCGTGTTCCCCCGCAGCATCGCCCAGTGCGGTTTGCAGCAGTGTGGGGGCGCCGCTGAAGCTCAAGCCCCAGAACACGGCACCGAGGCAGAGCACTGGCCACGACTCGCCCCATCCGCTGAACGCGACAATCACCAGCGCAAATGTGCCCAGCGCCACCAGTACGAGCCGGCGCAACCAGCGATCCACCCACATGCCCACGCCCCACAGGCCGATGAGCGTGCAAATGCCGAACGTCGACAGCACGGTCGCCAGACGGTCTTCCCGGCCGACCGATGCCAAAAACGGTGCGATGTAGGTGTAGAGCGTGTAGTGCGCAATGACCCACAGCATCACGACGGCCAACACCGGCCGCACGCCCGGTAATCGCAGCACGTCACCGATGCGGGCGCGCTCGCCGACTGTCTCGGCATGCACGTCGGGCACGATGAGTTGCACCCAGCCGACCAGAATCAGCGCGAACGCCGACAGACCGCCGAACACCCAGCGCCAGCCGATCAGGTGTCCGAGCCACGTGGCCATCGGCACGCCGAGCGCTAACGCTAACGGCACGCCCAGCATGGCAATCGCCAGCGCCCGGCCCTGACGCGACGGCGGCACGAGACGGCGCGCATAGGTGGCGATCTCGCTCCACGCCAGCCCGGTGGCCATCCCAACGACGAAGCGCGCGGCCAACGAGAGTGCGAAGTGCGTCGACACCGCCGTGACCAGATTGCAGGCGAAAAAGCCGAGCAGCGCGGTGGTCAGCACCCGGCGGCGCGGCCAGCGCTGGAGCAGCGTCGTGAGCGGCACTGCGCCGAGCCCGGCGCCCAACGCACAGAGCGTCACCCACTGACCGGCCCACGCTTCGGACACATGGAAGCCTTCGGCCAGTTGCGGCAGTAAGCCGGCGGGTACGGTTTCGTTGGCGGCGGCAACGAACGTGGCAAGCATCAGCGCGACCATCGACGCCCACGGTGTGGCGTCGGAAGCATGGCCCGGGGTGATGGGGATGTCAGCAGGGCAGACAGGTGCGGCGCGACCGCCACTGGTCGCGGGGGAAGGAGAGGACATGGTCATTCATCGGCATCGAAACGTCCCCGGCAGGGACAACATGACGAAGTCTGCCGATGCGAGTTACATTTGATAATTCGTCGAATAATTGAATGACTTTCAAATCTGACAGGCAAATGGATCGATTAGATCAACTAGATCGCGTCAATCGAACGCAGGGGATGCGGGCAGATGGCCACTGACAAGCTGGGCGATATGCGCCTGTTCACGACAGCGGCGACGCTCGGGAGTCTGTCGGCGGCCGGTCGCAAGCTGGGGCTCTCTCCGGCGGCGGCGAGCGCGCGGCTGATGAAGCTCGAAGCGTCGTTGCAGACGCGGCTGTTCGTGCGCACGACGCGTCAGTTGCGCCTCACGGACGAGGGGCGTGTGTATCTCGAACATTGTCTGGTGGCGTTGCAGGCCATCGACGACGGCGAGGCGGCGCTGCAAGCGGGTTGCGCCGCCATTCGCGGCAAGATCCGGCTCTCGGCGTCGACGGACTTCGGGCTGCACACCCTCACGCCATGGCTGGACGAATTCACGGCGCGCTATCCCGATGTGCGTTTGTCGATGACGCTGACCGATTCGATCTCGCATCTCGTGCAGGACGACGTCGATCTCGCCATCCGTTTCAGCGAACCCGATGACGGTGCGCTGGTGGCCCGTCGTCTCGCGCCGATGTGCCGCGTGCTCTGCGCGTCGCCCGAGTATCTGGCCCGGCATGGCGAGCCACAGACGCCCGAGGCGCTGGCCGCGCATCAATTCATCGTGCTGGTGACGTCGTCCGGTCCGCTGAACGAATTTCACTTCCGCAAGCACGAGGCCACGTGGCAGTTCACGGTGCCGATGGCACAGGCATGGGAGACGAACGACGGCACGCTGGCGCGGCGCTGGGCGCTGGACGGTCGGGGCATCGTGCGCAAGACGTTATGGGACGCGGCGGACGACGTACGGGCAGGGCGGTTGAAGATTCTGCTGACGGATTACATTGCGAAGGAACCGGGCGTGTACGCTGTGCGGCATCGCACGCGCTACATGGTGCCGAGGGTGCGCGCGCTGCTCGATTTTCTGATCGAACGCTTCGCGCAGGAGACCGCACGCTGGCCGAATGTCGACCGGTGCCAAGTTTGACTTCATGTCATCATACGGCATGGCAAAGATCCCCCTTTTCCCGCTCGGCAACGCCCTGTTTCCCGCAGGGGTGCTGCATTTGCGCATCTTCGAGGTGCGCTATCTCGACATGATCAAGCGCTGCCTGAGCGAGGGGACCGAGTTCGGTGTCGTCGTGCTGCGGCAAGGCAGTGAAGTGCGCCTGCCCGATTCGCAGGAAGAGCCTGCGATGATCGGCACCCTGGCGCGCATCGATGACTGGCGCGCGCCGATGCCTGCGCTGCTCGAACTGGTCTGCCGGGGAACGACGAAATTTCGCCTTTCGTCCGTCGAGCTGGCCAAATACGGCCTGTGGATGGGCGAGGCCGAGATGCTGCCCGACGATGCGCCTACGGCCATTCCCGACACTCTGCAAGTCAGCGCCGATACGCTCGGCAAGCTGATCTCCGGCTTGCAGCGCGACCCGGCCCGTGCGGCCAAATTGCCGCTCGCGCCGCCTTACCGGCTGGACGAATGCGGCTGGGTGGCCGATCGCTGGGCGGAGTTGCTGCCGCTGCCGGCGCACGAAAAAGAAACGCTGCTCGGCATCGACGATCCGGTCGCCCGTCTGGCCCGTATTCAGGCGTTTCTGACCGATCACGGCGTGTTGTCCTGACGCCATCACGGCATTCTCTTGCGTCGCCATCCTCGCTGATCGGCGATAATCCCGCCTGCAAAGTTCTCCTCTCACGTCGCCGCGTCGTCCCGTGAATCCCGCCGGGGCGATGTTCCGCGCGGCGCGACCGTAACGAAAAATCCATGACAGTCCAGATCAACCAAGAACTCAAGGCGTACATCGATCCGCTCACGGCAGACGAATACGCGGCGCTCGAACAGAGCCTGCTTGCCGAAGGGTGCCGCGATGCGCTCGTCCTGTGGGGCGACGTGCTGGTCGACGGCCACAACCGCTACGAAATCTGCTGCAAGCACGACATCGAATTCCGCACGACGCAGAACCCGTCGTTCCAGTCGATGGACGACGTGCGTCTGTGGATGATCGACAACCATCTGGGCCGCCGCAGCGTGTCCGACTACCAGCGCGGCGTGCTGGCCCTGCGCAAGAAGACGATCATCGAAGCCCGCACGGCCGTGCTGGCGACGGCGGACGAGGCCCCGGCCGCGCCTTCGGCGTCTGGCGAAGCGCAGGACGGCGCCGCTCCTGCTGCCGCTTCGGGGATTCCGGCGCACACCATGGCGCTCACGCGTGCCGCTCTGGCACGCGCGGCCAAACTGTCGAGCAATACGCTCGGACAGATCGAACAGATCCATAACGCAGCGGCACCGGAACTGGTCGATGCCGTGAAGCGCGGCGAAGTGTCGATCAATGCCGCGGCGGCTGTCTCGACGCTGCCCCAAGCGGCGCAGGTCGCGGCCGTGGTGGCGGGCAAGCAGGAGTTGCGCGAGTTGGCCCGTCAGGTGCGCGAAGCGCGCCCGGTCAAGCCGCGCAAGAAGAAGGGCGAAGACGAGAACGAGATGGAAGACGACGGCACGCCGCCGTGGGACACCAGCATCGATCCGTCGCAGTATCCGGACGAGCTGACGCGTCTGGGGAACGAGCTCAAGGCCATGACCACCGAGCGCGATGCACTCAAGAAGAAGGTGGCCCACCTGACGATCGCCCTCGCTGAAGCGCGCGCTGGGAAGTAACGCCTGTCGCCAAGCCACGCATCGATTCGCAAGCGTCGATGTGTGACATATATCGATAAAAATATTATTTCGTATATTGGATCCAATAAATTGGAATTGGATCCATAATCGCAAAAACTGTAGGAAATGTGCTCTAATCGCGCCATGCGCCCCCCCGGACCCCAAGCACTTCATCAGGCTATTCGCGACACGCTACGAGACGAGATCTTGAGTGGCGTGCTCCCGGGTGGTTATCAATTGCGCCAAGAGGCCTTGGCTGAGCGATTCCACGCGAGCCGCGTGCCCGTGCGCGAAGCGTTGCGCCAACTGGAAGCGGAGGGGCTGGTCACGCACCATCTCAACCGTGGCGCGACCGTGGCGAGCATGAATCTCGAGCAATTGTGCGAGTTGCTCGACATTCGCGTGGCGCTGGAATGCCATGCCGCCAAGCTGGCTGTGCCGAACATGGCCGAGCGCGACTTTCAGGTGATGGAGCAGATTCTCACCGAGTACGCCGCGTCGGAAGTCGTGTCGGAGTGGGCCGAATTCAACCGGCGATTCCATCTGGCGCTCTGTGCGCCGGCCAACAACCGGCGGTTGCGCATGCTCATCGAAGAGTACTGTCTCAACACCGAGCGTCACTCGCATCTCGCGATGTCGCAGGCCACCGGCAAAGAGAAGCCGCAGCAAGATCACTACGAAATCCTGGCGGCATGCCGTCGTCGCGACGTGAGTGCCGTCGTGTCGCTGCTCGAAGCGCACATCCTCGCCACACGCAATGAAATCAAGGCGATGGCGCGCGAGGACGGCGGTTTCCTCAATTACGCCGCCGTCTGAGTCTTTCGATTCCCGAACGCCACAGCCTGAGTTGCACAGATTTGTGAATCTACGTCACGAATCTTGTGCGACTGCGGGGACTTTTGGGGATCGGGCGATTGGGCCACACTGTCGTTCTTTGTCGCGCCATTCAACCGTTGTTGATTTTTTCGGCGCGACGTTTTGACAGGAGATGGCATTCATGACGCTTCCCGCATTCGGTCTGGGGACTTTCCGCCTCAAGGGCCAAACCGTATTCGACACCGTGACCAACGCGCTCGATCTGGGCTATCGCACCATCGACACCGCGCAGATTTACGAGAACGAAGCCGATATCGGCCGTGCGCTGGCGGCCTCCAGCGTCAAGCGTGACGATCTGTACCTCACCACCAAAATCTGGGTCGACAACTTTTCCCGCGACAAGCTAATTCCGAGCCTCAAGGACAGCCTGTCGAAGCTGGGCACCGATCGGGTGGATCTGACGTTGATTCACTGGCCGTCGCCCGCCAACGCCGTGTCCATGGACGAGTATCTCGGCGCGTTGCTGGAAGCCCGCGCGCAGGGGCTGACCCGGGCGATCGGCGTGTCCAACTTCACCATCGCGTTGTTGCAACAGGCGATTGCCATTGCCGGGCCGGACCAACTGGCGACCAACCAGATTGAGCTGAGCCCGTATCTGCAAAACCGCAAGCTGGCCGAATTCGCCCGCGCGCAAGGTGTGCCGGTGACGTCGTACATGACGCTGGCGTACGGCAAGGTGCTCAACGACCCGGTGCTGGTGAAGATTGCGCAGGCGCACGGCGCGACGACCGCGCAGGTGGCGTTGGCGTGGGCGATGCAGCAGGGTTACGCCGTCATTCCGTCGTCGACCAAGCGCGAGAATCTGGCCAGTAATATGAAGGCCTGTGACCTGCGTCTGAGCGACGACGACATGCAGCAAATCGCGACGCTCGACCGCAACGACCGTCAGGCCAACCCGGCCTCGCTGGCCCCGGCTTGGGACTAAGCAAGACGGCGGCCAACGACCTGTAATACGGTCGCGCCGGCAGAAGTGAAAGCCATGATGTCAAGTGTCGCGCCAAGTGCTATCTTGAGTGACATCGTCCCCGGTGAGGTGCACGCATCATGGCTGCCAGTCCTGCTGATTCCGCTTCCGTGTCCCAAAAGCCTTCCTCGAAATTTGCCACGGTGATTCGCGTCACCAGTGGCAATTTCATGGAGATGTTCGACTTCTTCCTGTTCGGCTTTTACGCCACCTACATCTCCGCGACGTTCTTCCCGTCGGGTGACGAATTTGCGTCGCTGATGCTCACCTTCATGACGTTTGGCGCAGGGTTCCTGATGCGGCCGTTGGGCGCCATCATCTTGGGCGCGTACGTCGACCGGATCGGGCGGCGGCGCGGGCTGATCGTCACCTTGTCCGTGATGGCCATGGGGACCATCCTCATCGCCTTCGTGCCGGGCTTCGCCACCATTGGCTACGCCGCGCCGCTGCTCGTGCTGATTGGCCGGTTGTTGCAGGGCTTTTCGGCAGGCGTCGAACTGGGTGGCGTGTCCGTTTATTTGTCCGAGATGGCGACGCCGGGGCACAAGGGCTTTTATGTGAGCTGGCAGTCGGCGAGTCAGCAGGTCGCGATCATCGTGGCTGCGTTGCTGGGGTACTTGCTCAACAAGTGGCTGACGCCGGGGCAGGTGGCCGACTGGGGCTGGCGCGTTCCGTTCTTCATCGGTTGCATGATCGTGCCGGTGCTCTTCTACATCCGGCGTTCGTTGCAGGAAACCGAAGCGTTTCTCGCACGCAAGCATCGTCCGAGCACTCGCGAAATCTTCCGCTCCATGCTGGAAAACTGGGGCCTCGTGGTGGCGGGCACCATGCTCGTGGCCATGACCACCGTGTCGTTCTACCTCATCACCGTCTACACGCCGACCTTCGGCAAATCCGTGCTGAAACTGTCGACCACCGATGCGTTGGTCGTCACCTTCTGCGTGGGCGTGTCCAACTTCATCTGGCTGCCGATCATGGGGGCGTTGTCCGACCGGATCGGGCGGCGGCCGTTGTTGATCGTGTTCACCGTGCTGACCATTCTCACCGCGTATCCGGCGATGGCGTGGCTGGTCGTGCAGCCGACCTTCAGCAAGATGCTCGTCGTCGAACTGTGGCTCTCGTTCCTGTACGCCAGCTACAACGGGGCCATGGTGGTCGCCCTGACCGAGATCATGCCCGTGGACGTGCGCACGGCCGGTTTCTCGTTGGCCTACAGTCTGGCGACGGCGTTGTTCGGCGGCTTCACGCCTGCGGTCGCGACCGGGCTCATCGGGCTGACCGGCAACAAGGCTGCGCCCGGCTGGTGGATGACCTTCGCGGCCGTGTGCGGCCTGATCGCCACCCTCGTGCTGTATCGAAAACGCGGCGCGGCCACGGCGGCGATGGCCTGACGGCGCGGCCGTGCGAGAATATCGCATTGCCAAAGCGGCCCATTGCGCTGCGTGGCGTCTCGCCGAAGGGCGGGGCGTTGCGTGGCGGCTTTCCGTCAGCGTTACATGAATCGAGATTTACCCGCCTCCGACGACCATCCCGACGTTCCGCCGGGCGACACCGATCCGGCCCTCCACGGCACTCCCGAAGCGACCGCAGACGCGACCTATATGGGGCTGGCGCTCGAGCAGGCGCGCGCCGCCATGTTGCAGGGCGAGGTCCCCGTGGGGGCCGTGGTCGTGTGCGACGGGCAGGTCGTTGCCGTCGGGCACAACTGTCCGGTGGGTGGCCATGACCCGTCGGCTCACGCCGAGATGCAGGCCTTGCGTGCGGCCGCTCGGACACTAGGCAACTACCGGCTGCCCGACTGCGAGTTGTACGTGACGCTGGAGCCGTGCGTGATGTGTGCGGGCGCGATCATGCATGCGCGCATCAAGCGTGTCGTGTACGGCGCGGCAGACCCCAAGACGGGCGCTTGCGGCAGCGTCGTCGATCTGTTTGCGGAACCGCGGCTCAATCACCATGCCGAAGTCGTCGGCGGGGTTCGTCGCGACGAGTGCGTCGGCATACTGCAACGGTTCTTCAGTGAACGTCGTGCCGCTGCACGGGCACGACGGCTTGCCACTGCGGCCGAAGCCACCGGTAAAGCGCCCGCGCCCGACACCCCCTGAAACAACTCCCCCAACGCCTACCCGGGACAACCCAATTGACCCAGACGAAGCTGCTTGAACTGATTGCGCCTTCCGGCTATCCGGCCAGTCTTGAAGTCGCCGCGCGCGGCATCGAGACGCTCGAGCGCCTTGGTTATGCCGTGAACAACCGCGAAGCCCTCGAGCGCCAATACCTGCGTTTTGCCGGCACCGACGCCGAGCGCATTGCCGAGATCAACCGTCTCGCCGGGCGCGACCATCCGGTGCCCGACGTCATTCTGGCCGTGCGCGGCGGATACGGCGCGGTGCATCTGCTCGACCAACTCGATTACGAGGGACTGCATCGACGCCTGTCCGGCACGCCGGCGGCGATCGTCGGTCATAGCGACTTCACCGCGCTGCAACTCGCCTTGCTGGCGCGTTCGCACCTGACGACCTTCTCCGGGCCGATGCTGACCGCCGACTTCGGGGCCGAGACCCTGAGCGACTTCACGCTTTCGCATTTCCAGTCGATTCTGAGCGCGCCCGAGCACGTGGCCGAATGGACCGGTGACGGGGGCAGCAAAGACATCGACGTTGCGGGCACCTTGTGGGGCGGTAATCTAGCGATGGTGTGCAGCCTGATTGGGACGCCTTATCTGCCGCAGATCGACGGTGGCGTGTTGTTTGTCGAAGATGTGAACGAACCGCCTTACCGGGTTGAGCGCATGTTGTATCAGTTGCATCAGACCGGCATTCTCGGGCGGCAGCGTGCGCTCGTGCTGGGCGACTTCTCCGAATACCGGCTGAGCGAGTACGACAACGGCTACGACATGGGCACCATGATTGCCAGCATGCGCAAAGTCGTCGGTATTCCTATCGTCACGGGTTTGCCGTTCGGCCATTGCCCCGACAAGCTGACCTTGCCCGTGGGCGGTCAGGCGAGGTTGCAGACGTCGGGTGAGCGCGTCACGCTCACGCTTACGGGATATCCCTATAAGGCGGTCTGACGCCGTAAATCACCGCCGCCGCATCGTTTGAACAACCACGCCGGGCCGAATTTCGCGCCCGGCGTTGTTTTTTGGGTTTCGTGCAGATCCGGGGCGCTTTGGGGGATTTGCAGGGGAAATCGCTGTCAGTTCGCCGGAGAACGGGCAGGGCGTTCAGGGCCGCCAGTGCGCCGGATGGGGCGGCCTGAGCATCGCCGAGCGGGTGCGGTGAAGGGCGACTATATGTCACGGCACAGCTTGAATATCTGTGTACGGCTATGTTTTGCCGGAGTGGATTTGGCTACACTGCTTCGATCGTTTCGCCGTCACAAGGATGCCAAGACATCATGGCCAGCAGCCCAGCCAGCAACACCGCAAGCTCCAAGGATTATCCCCGCGACCTGATCGGCTATGGCCGCCACGTGCCGTTTGCCGATTGGCCGGGCCGTGCGCGCGTCGCCGTCCAGTTCGTTCTGAACTACGAAGAAGGTGGCGAGAACTGCGTGCTGCACGGTGACCGTGCGTCCGAGCAGTTCCTCTCCGAGATCATTGGCGCGGCCGCGTACGAAGCCCGTCATATGAGCATGGAGTCCATTTACGAATACGGTTCACGTGCCGGGGTGTGGCGAATTCTGCGTGAATTCGAGCGCCGTGGATTGCCGCTGACCGTCTTCGGCGTGGCCATGGCCATGCAGCGTCACCCGGAAGTGACCGCCGCGTTTCAGGAGCTGGGGCATGAGATTGCGTGTCACGGCTGGCGCTGGATTCACTATCAGAACATGGACGAGGCGACCGAGCGCGAGCACATGCGCATCGCCATCGACATCTTCAAGGAAATGACCGGCAGCGCGCCGCTGGGTTGGTACACCGGGCGCGACAGTCCCAACACGCGCCGGCTCGTGGTCGAGCAGGGCGGGTTTGTCTACGACTCCGACAACTACGGCGACGACCTGCCGTTCTGGACGCAGGTGGAAACCAGCAGTGGCGAAGTGAAGCCGCATCTGGTCGTGCCGTACACCCTCGATACCAACGACATGCGCTTTGCCGCGCCGCAGGGTTTCAACACCGCCGACCACTTCTTCCATTACCTGCGCGACGCGTTCGACGTCTTGTACGCCGAGGGTGACGAAGCACCGAAGATGTTGTCGATCGGCATGCACTGCCGGTTGTTGGGTCGTCCGGGGCGCTTTGCGGCGTTGCAGCGATTCCTCGATCACATCGAGAAGCATGACCGGGTGTGGGTGTGCCGACGTATCGACGTGGCACGCCATTGGCAGGAGCGCCACCCGTTCGTGGCCGCTTGAGTTCATCACCTAATCTAGAAACCGACAGGCGTCATCGGGCTGCGCGAGGGAGCGCGGCGGGGCGCCACCCTTGTTCTCCAGGAGAGCAGTAAATGAACGCCCCGTTGCCTATGACCCAACGTACCGTTGCCGCGTTGTCGGCGCTGCCGCGCGCAGAATTCATCGCCGCACTCGACGGCATTTTCGAGCATTCCCCGTGGGTGGCCGAAGCCGCCTGGGAAGATCGTCCGTTCGCCACCGTTGCCGCCTTGCACGATGCGATGTGTCAGGCCGTCATCGATGCCGGCGAAGGCCCGCAACTCGACCTCATCCGTGCCCACCCGGAATTGGCGGGGAAGGCGGCCGTCCGTGGCGAATTGACGGCCGAATCCACGCGTGAGCAGGCCGGTGCCGGTCTCGACCAATGCAGCGCCGAAGAGTTTGCGCAGCTGACGCAGTTGAACGACGCCTACAAGGCCAAATTCGGTTTCCCGTACATCCTCGCCGTGCGTGGACATACGCGCAGCAGCATCATCGAGAACTTCGCGACGCGACTGGAAAACAGCCGTGCCGACGAGATCGAAGAGTGCCTGCGTCAGATATTCCGCATCGCGGGTTTCCGCTTGCAGGATCTGGTGAGCGACTGAGTCACCCGCCAGCAGGTTTAAGCACCATCCGCATCACCGTTTCAGACACTAAAGCGCATTAAGGAGTTGGCATGGCCCTCGCCCCGCAAGACCCGAACGCACCGGAATTCGTGCGCCGTTACGTCAATCTGGCCGACCCGCGTCTGGGTGCACAGGCACTGGTGGCCAGCGACGAATTCTTCGCGGCCAAAGAGCGCATGCTCAACCCCGACCCTGCCGTGTTCATCCCCGGCAAGTACGACGACAACGGCAAGTGGATGGACGGTTGGGAGACGCGCCGCAAGCGCGTCAACGGTTACGACTGGTGCATCGTCAAGCTGGCGCGTCCGGGCGTGTTGTTCGGCGTCGATCTCGACACCAGCCACTTCACCGGCAACTTCCCGCCCGCCGCCTCATTGGAAGGCTGCTACAGCCCCGACGGCACCCCGGCAGATAACGCCGAATGGTTCGAACTGCTCGCCTCGACCACGT